>CAVUKQ010000015.1:335000-913550 GCA_963742115.1 uncultured Gammaproteobacteria bacterium | reverse complement strand
CGAGCGTGCCGACGAGCGACACGGGCACGGCCGCGAGCGGAATCACCGAGGCGCGCCAGGTCTGCAGGAACAGCATCACCACGAGCACCACGAGCAGCAACGCCTCGAAGAGCGTGTGCACGACGGCGTCGATCGACTGGCGCACGAACATCGTCGGGTCGTAGACGATGTCGTAGTCGACGCCCTCCGGAAAGTCTTTTGCAAGCTCCGCCATCTTGGCGCGCACCTTGTTCGAGATGTCGATCGCATTGCTACCCGGCCGTTGATAGATCGGGATCGCGGCCGCGGGCTTATCGTCGAGCAGCGAACGCAGCGCATAGGTGCTCGCACCGAGTTCTACGCGCGCGACGTCGCGCAAACGCGTGATTTGGCCGTGCTCGCCGACCTTCACCGTCACGTTCTCGAACTCTTCTTCGTTGACGCCGGCCTTGCGTGTCGATGAGCACCTGGAAGTCGGCGCCGCTCTCCGCGGGCGGCGCGCCGAGCTGGCCCGCCGCGACTTGCACGTTCTGCGAGCGGATCGCGCGCACGACGTCGCTCGCCGTGAGGTTCAGCGCGGAGACCTTTTCCGGGTCGAGCCACACGCGCATCGCGTAGTCGCCAGCGCCGAAGATCCGCGCGTCGCCGACGCCGTCGATGCGCGCGAGCTCGTCGCGCACGTGCAGCTGCGCGTAATTCGCGAGATAGAGCATGTCGTAGCGGTCGTCGGGCGAGATCAGGTGCACGAGCAGCGTGAGATCGGGAGTGGTCTTTTGGTCGTCACGCCGAGTCGCTGCGTGACCTCGGGCAGCTTCGGCAGGGTCTGCGAGACACGGTTCTGGACCTGCACCTGAGCTTTGTCGAGGTCCGTGCCGAGCCCGAACGTCACGGTGAGCGTCATCAGCCCGTCGGTCGTGGACTGCGACGACGTGTAGAGCATGTTCTCGACGCCATTGATCGCCTGCTCGAGCGGCGCCGCGACGGTCTCGGCGATCACCTGGGGGTTGGCGCCGGGTAGGTCGCGCGCACCACGACGGTTGGCGGAACGACTTCGGGGTACTCGCTGATCGGCAAGAGACGCAGCGACAGCGCACCGGCGATGAAGATGATCGCCGAAAGCACCGCGGCGAAGATCGGGCGTCGCACGAAGAATTGAGAGAACCCCATGATCTTCTCCTCAGCGCACGTTGTGCGCGACAGTTTCGTCGTTCGCTGCCGCGAGGCGCTCGAGAGCGCCAGGCGCGCCGCGGTCCATCGCAACCTCTGTCGCGTTCACGGCCACACCGGGGCGGACGCGCTGCAGGCCGTTCACTATCACGACGTCGCCGGACTCGAGCCCCTCCTCTATCACACGCAGCTCCTCGACGGATCGGCCGGTCACCACCGCGCGGTACTGCACGACGTTCTGCCCATCCACGACGAACACGAACTTGCGGCCCAAGTCGGTGCCGATCGCGCGGTCGTCGACGAGGGCGGCGCGAAAGCTGCTCGGGCTCACGAGCTGCAGGCGCACGAACATACCGGGCGTGTAGCGGCCGTCGGCGTTGTCGAGCACCGCGCGCGCGCGGATCGTGCCGTGGTCGGGGCGAACGGTTGTCCACGAAGTCGAGCCGCGCGGCGTGCGGATAGCCCTGCTCATTGATGAGCCCGACGTGCACGGCACTGCCGCTCGGCGTCTGCGCCGTGGACGCACGTGCTCTAGGAGAGGTTTGCTCGTCGATGTCGAAGTACGCGTACACGGGCGAGTCGGACACGACCGTGGTCAACAGCGTCGCGCCGTCGACGAGGTTGCCTGCCGTGACGATGGCGCGCGACACGCGTCCCGCGATCGGTGATGTGACACGCGTGAACGAGAGGTTCAGCTGCGCCGCGTCGAGGGCCGCGCCCGCGGCGGCGAGCTTTGCCTGCGCCACGGCCGCGTCGGCTTCGATCTGCTCGGCTTCCTCTCGCGACGTCGCATTTTGCGCGAGCAGCCGCTGTGCGCGATGGCGGTACGTCCGCGCGAGCTCGACCTCCGCGCGGGGTCGCGCTCCCGCGGCGAGGCGCGCGACCTCGGCTTGGAACGGCCGCGGATCGATCCGAAAGAGCAGATCGCCCTTCGCGACGCGCGCGCCTTCGGTGAATCCGACGGACTCGACGTACCCGCCGACGTGCGGCCGCACCGCGACGTTCTCGACGGCTTCGAGCCGTCCGGTGAAGTCGGCCCAATCGCTGAGCTCGTGGGTCGCGACGACTGCGGTGGTGACGGAGGGGGCGGGCGGCGCGACCGGCGCGTTGCTCGCTTCGCCTGCCGCGCAGCCCGCGAGAATCGTCGAGCTGGCGAAAATCGAGGCAAAAAGAATCCCTGTCCTAGTCTTCATAGGAAATTTCCTTCTCGGGTGGTCTTACTCGTGAAGCTGCGCCGCGGGCTCCCTATCGCTGCGGCTCACTTGCTATTGAAGCGGCTTCACGTGTTACTATACCGTTCAGTTACGTTGCAGGGTACTTACTGGTTAGTAACATGTCAACACCCCAAAGCAAAATTTCTTCCGGCTCTCCGTTCCTCGAAGACAACTCGAGCGATGCCACCAGTTGTGCGCGCGACCGCATCTTCGAAGCGGCCAAGAAGCTCTTCTATCGGCTCGGCATTCGCGGCGTGAGCGTCGACGCGATCGCGGCCGAAGCCGACACCACCAAGGTCACGTTCTATCGCGTGTTCGATTCGAAGGAAGATCTCGTCGTCAAAGTGCTCGAGGACAAGTCGCGGCGTTTCTGGAAGTGGTGGGACGACGTCATTGCACCGCACGACGGCAATCCGCGCGCGCAACTCGACGCGTTGTTCGCAGACGTGCAGCAAAGGATCGCGGGCGAGAACGCCGATCGCGGCTGCATGATGTGCAATGCGGCGGTCGAGGTGGTGGAAGAAGACCATCCGGCGCGCGCAGTGATTCGCGCGCACAGGGCCGAGCTCGGGGAGCGTCTGCGCGGCTTGGCGCGCGCGATGAAAGCGCGTCAGCCCGACGTGCTCGGCGACGCGCTCACGTTGCTGCTGAACGGCGTCTTCTCCTCGCGCATCGACTCGAAGGACGCCGAGCAGATCGGCTCCGTCTACGACGCGGCGAAAGCGCTGATCGAGTCGCCCGCGCTCGGCGTTGCGCCGAAGTCGAAACGCTGACGAGGTTTACGCGGCTTTCGCCTTGCGCGCTCCGTACACCTCGTCGTACGGGAAGTCGCACCCGAGGCGCGCGAGGTCTGCGCGGCAATAGTCGTCGATCTGCTTCTGTTGCGCGGGCGTAAGCAGCTCGCTAGAGGCGCCGCTCGTCCCGCTGCGCACCATCGAGCGCCCGCGCGTCCACGGCACGATCTGCCCCGGATCGAACTTCAGCCCCGCCTGCTTCATCGCCGCGAAGCTCGATTCGTGGACGACGGCTCGGTGCTCGTCCGCCGTTAGCGCCACACCCATGAACTCGGCGATCCGAGCCACGGTGGCCGAATGATCCTTGCGCATTTCTTCGTAGGTGAGGAATAGGACGTTCGGCTCGTTGCGCACCGCCCAGTAGCTCGCCAAGTGCTCGGCCCACGAGCCCTGCCATTCGGAATGCGACATCATGGTGTCGACCCAACGCGACACGGACGGCATCAACGGTCCGAACACCAACGATTTGAGAAAGTGGTAGCCGGAGACGACGACGTCTTTCGGGTCGCGCACGCCGGCGATGTAACGTGCCTCGGGGACGAATGGGATCTCATCACGCCGCAAATGCGTCTTGATGACCCTGCGTCCGGTCGGGGAATAAGCGAGCGGTGAAGGATCGGTCAGCGGGATCATCAAGCGCGCGAGCGGTGGCATCGGTACGTCGGGCCACGGAACGACGTGGTGGATGTTGTCGAACTCCGCCTGACCGCGAAACGCGATCTGCGTCGTCATCTGCAGCAGCCAGGTCGTACCCGATTTGAAGTACGCGCCCACGATCACGTCGGCGCTTGACGGGTGGTAGTCGCCGAAGTCCGGACGATTCGGGTTCCGCAGTGCGTTTGGCCAACGGCCGATAGCTTCTAGGCACTTCACGATCGGGAGCGCAATGCCGTAGAGCGGGACGTACGACGCATAGCGCACCCAGGTGGGAAACGATGGGCGGGAAGGTCCGCGGAAATCGCTCGCTCGCATCAATCGACGTCCGAATGAATCGCGGCGGAATCATAGCCCACGAACGCGTTCCCGCGACCGGCGCACAGGCTGGCGACGGTCCGCGCGGCGTGGCAGTATTCTTAGGCTTAGTACTCGGATCCGGCATTCACAAGGAGCGGTGAGATGTACAAGCTCTACTCGGCGGCTTTGGCGGGCCTCGCGCTGGCCGGTTGCGCGGCCACCCCTCCGGACCAGACCGCAATCGTCGCGCCGCCCGTCACCACTGCCGCTGCCAGCGCCCCCGTTAGCGCCACTCCGATCGCCGCCGCCATCGTCAACGTTACCCAGCAACCGTCGAGCGTGCCCGTCAAGGCGTTGAACATGGCGGAGTTCAGGGACGACGGGACGCGCTGCGAAGAAGTGACCCGGCCGGGCTCCCGGATCATCGTGGCGCGGCGCTGTCGGACGATCATCCCCCAGGACGAAGGCGCCGCGTTCGACGAGGGGGCTTTGTCGGACCAACTCAACGAGGTTGGACGAGATCAGACCGAGCTCAACCAAGCTCGACGAGAGCAGAAGGAGCTCGATCGGTCCGCGCCGACCCGCGCCAAGAACGGGAGTCGCTGAACGCGAACCATGAGGAGCGGTGAGATGTACAAGCTCTACACGATCGCTGCAGCGGGTCTCGCGCTCGCGGGGTGTGCTGCGGCTCCGCCGGAAGCGACCGACGATCGCGCCCGCCGCCTATAGCGCCCCTACGAGGATGCTCAGGCGTCCACGATTCCAGCGAAATCGTTGAACATGGCGGACTTCAAGGGCGACGGGATGCGCTGCGAAGAATTGACCCGCCCGGGCTCCCGAATCGTCGTCGCGCGGCGGTGCCAGAGCATCGACGAGGCGGCGTTGGAAGACACGCTCAATCAAGTGCGGCGCGACCAAGACACGCTCGACCGGCTTGCGAGAGAACGAGAGAACCAAAGACGCGGAGGCCCGTAGCCGCTTCGTTGGCACCGGCGCAAGTCGGAGCGCGTTGCCGGTTCTGCTCAGGTCATGAGCGACGAAACGGGCTCAAGTCGAACCCCGTGCGATGCCGCGGCGCGAGCTCGTTCGCGGGCGCCCCGTCGCTCGAACCGTTCGGGTCGGCTACGGGGCAGCCGCGCGGCGCGGCCACTTGCGTGCCGTCCGGATAACGGGCCGGTGAGCCGTCCGGGTAGCGGCCCGCGAAGTAGTCGCGCTGCGATTCGTATTGGCCTTGCGGCGCCACGGCGATGTTGGCCGAGCGCCGATTCACGAAGTCGTCGAACCCTTGGCGAATTTCCTGCGGCGCCGCCGCGAACGGCTCGAACGAGCAATCGAGCTGCTCGAGAAGCTCGAGCGCAAACGGTTGGATCATGCAGACGGCGTCGCCCTTGGCGAAGCGCACCGGGACGTCGCCGCGCACGATCTTCCAATTCATCGTGAACGTATACGGTGACCAATCCGTTTCGACGACAGCGTCCAAGGGAACAGCGTTGTCTCGGACCTCGTTCGTGAGGCCCCGCAACAGCAGGCCGTACCCAGGTGACGTTCGGAACAGCCACGGCAGGACGAACGTGAGCACGCCGCTGCCGAAATGCGAGATCGCGGTGCCAGCGAGATGCGCCGAGTCCGAATCGTAGACGACCCGCACGCCGTGGTTGTCCGGCTTGCCGGACCAGGTCGCCCAGAAGTTAGCCGGGCTTCGAACGACCCAACCGGCCTGATTGGCCGCGATCAACGGCAAGCAGCGGTACGCGATTTTTTTGAAGGTGGCGTCCATCCAATCGCGCTTCGGAGGCGCGGGCTCGATGGACCATCCGTCGGTCGAGCCGAGCTCGTAGGCCTTGAGCCACGGGCGTTGCGAGCGCGGATCACGCTCCGTCATCGGGGCAGACTCTCGTGCGGCCGATCGGGGGTCGTGCGCATGGACGCTCCTATCTCTTGGCGGTGGAAAACGACGGTAGCTAGTTTGCCGGTATGTTATGGGACGGTACTAATGCACTCTTGAGGCCGGATAATGTCAAACACACGGCGTTGTTACCTTTAGCACCACGTGCAAACGGGCTGTTGTCGGGCATAATGTTGACCGGTTTCTCGGAGGGCGCCAGACCATCATGGAGTTAGTCGAAGCGATCGATCGCCGGCCTCTGCACAAGGTGGTAGCGGAGCGTTTGCGCGACCTCATCACACGCGCCGAGCTCAGGCCCGGCCAGCGGCTCAACGAACGATTGCTCACGAAGCGCTTTGGAATTTCGCGTACTCCGCTGCGAGAGGCAATCGGAATCTTGGTGTCCGAAGGCCTCGTAACCTCGCTCCCCAATCGCGGAGCCGTGGTTTCGACGGTGACCTCCGCAGACGCCGAAGACATGTTTCAGGTGATGGCGGTGCTGGAGGCGCTCGGGGGAGATCTCGCGTGCCAGCGCGCGACCGATCGCGACATCGCCGAGGTCCGCGCCCTGCATCAGCAGATGCGGGAGTACCATACGCGCCGCGACCTCGACGCGTATTTCGATTTCAACCAACGGATCCACCAAAAAATCATCGACTGCGCGGGAAATCGCGAGCTCACGGACGTGTATCGTCGTATCTCGGTCAGAATTCGCCGCGCTCGCTACCTCGCCAACCTGTCGCGAGAGCGATGGGATCAGGCCATGGACGAGCACGAGCAGATTCTCGACGCGTTGGTGCAGCGCGACCGCGAGAAGCTCAAGGCGCTGCTCGGTGTGCACCTCCAGAATAAATACGAAGTCATCCGGACTTGGTTGGCGGAGAACGAGCACGCCGCCAAGGTCGCGACCGCCCGCTGATCTTCCGAGAAAGCGCTTCGGTCGTGCGATCTGCGCGCCGAACGTCATCGTCCCGCAAGATCGCAGTCGACGCGAGCCGAAGTACGGCGCGCCAGCGTTGTTCTATCAACCGTGGTCGTCGATGTCGGGGTCGGCATCGAGCCCGCAGAACGCGTCGAGCAGTCGGATGAGCTCCTTGCGCTGACGCACGCCGAACGTCTTGTCGAGATTCTTGTCGAGCGATTTGTAACGCTCGATGAGCTTCTTGGTGAGGCCCTTCCCTTTGTCAGTGAGATTCAACACTCGCGAGCGCTTGTCCTTGCTGTCTGCGACGCGTGTGATGAGCTCGCGCTCCTCGAGCTCGTCGAGCAGCGTCACGATATTGGCGTGCTTCTTGTTGAGGATATTCGTGAGCTCGATCTGCTTGAGCCCGGGGTTGTAGTAGGCGAGCTTCAGCACGGCGAACTGCGGCGGGCGGATGTTCGCCGAGCCGCCGACCGCGGCGAATCGTTGCACCTGCACGTTGTACGCGATGCGTAACCGGTAACCGATCAAGTTATCGAGCGGTTGCGCGACGACTGTCGGTCCGCGCTGGTCGCCGCGGCGGTTTCTTCGACGCCCGGCGCGCGGATTTCTTGTCGTTCTTTCCCATGTGTTTCCAGGTCGGCGCGGCCGCGCATCAATCTGTAATCGAGATGAATCAGCGCGCGAGTCGCGCAGTACGCTAGGTTGCGGAGTCGTGATTTGCATCGCGCCGTTCGCCCGCCCAACGCCGTCGATGCGAAAGAACTCTTTGAATCTTCTCTGTAACGAGCAATCGAGTGTCGCCGTGCGCGTGCGGACGAGACCGTAGCAGAAAACCGGGTGGTTCGGCATTCCCCGACAAGAGTTTGCATTTTGTATCCCACCGGCATATATACGATTGTGTATGTATGGCACATAAGCAACGTGCCGCGCATTGCTCTAGCTCCGACGAAAACACGATAACAGTCGGCGAAGCGGGAGGAGCGGTCGCGGTGTTGCGGGGCTCGTCGCTTGGAACAAAGAGGTCGCCTCAGCGCATCGCTAGAGCACTGCACAACGAAGGCTTAAGGCCGCGACACACAAAACAAATTCGCAACTACCGAGGGGGGATTTATGGTAGCTCGGCGTTCCGCCACCGTCCGTGGGGCTTCTAATCGATTCGGCAAAACACCGCACTCGGCGTCGAGCACGCTGAGACTTCGGGCGCTCTATGTGGGCGTCTGTGCGGGCCTCGGTCTCGGCACGGTTGCGTACGCGCAACAGACGACGCCCGAGCCTGCCGCGGCTCCGCTCGAGGAAGTGCTCGTCACCGGCTCGCGCATCGTTCGACGCGATCTCGAGGCGCCGAGCCCAATCCTGACCGTCGATGCCGCAGCGTTCGATTCGACGAGCAATATCGGCGTCGAAGCGACTCTGAATCAATATCCGCAGTTCAATCCCGGTGCCACGCAGTTCAGCGCGTCCAACGTCACGCCGAATTCCGCCGATACCCCGGGAGTCTCGACGCTGAACATGCGAGGACTCGGCGACGGCCGCGGCCTCGTGCTCGTCGACGGCCGCCGCGTGCAACCCGTCAACGCGGCGCTCGCGATCGATACGAACATGATTCCGTCCGCGATGATCGCGAGCGTGGAGGTCATCAGCGGCGGCGCCGCCGCGACCTACGGCTCCGACGCACTCGCCGGTGTCGTGAACTTCAAGCTGCGGACCGATTTCGAAGGCGTCCGGTTGAACTACCAGCAAGGGTTCCAATCCGCAGGCGACGGTGAAGAGAGCCGCGGGGACATCCTCGTCGGCGGCAACTTCGACGACGACAAGGGTAACGCGGTATTCAACATCGCTTACGCCCACCGCGAGGCGGCCTATTTCGCGCAGCGCGATTTCTACATGCGCGGCTATCTCGACCCGGGCACGGAGAGCAACTACCCGCGCATCAGCTTCCCGGCGTTCGCAGCAAACGTCGGCACGGCACTCAGCCGTCGCGCGCGGCCGTCGACGCGCGCGTTCCCGCAATTGCCGCCCGGGTCCGTTCCGACGAACTCGCAGTTCTACGTCAATCCCGATGGGCAGGGCGTGTTCCTGCAGAACAATGCCGTCGTGAACGGCTATACGGGCTCGACCGAGTTCCCGTACAAGCTCCGGACCCAGCTCAACGAGACGCTGCAAGAGATCGACACGCGCAGACTGTTGTCCTCGCCGCTCACACGCTACTCGGCCTTTGGCCGCGCCACCTACGATATCGCAGACAATATTTCGGCTTTCGCGCAGGGCTCGTTCGTGACCTCGGAGATCTGGGCCACCGGGCCGCCCGACGCCGACCACCACGCCGGCCGTCCCGCGCAATCTCGGGCTCGAACCCCCGGCTCTCAAGGCGTTGCTCGATTCGCGCCCGCAGCCGAATTCGACTTATCGGTTGACCGAGGTCGCGAAGTACTTCCCGAATCGGACGTCCGAGAACGAGACGATGCTATTCGACTTCACGGCCGGTCTCGAGGGACGGTTCCCGAACAATGATTGGACGTGGGAAGCGTTCATGCAGTACGGGGACACTACCGTGCTGACGAATTTCGTCGGCTTCTTGTGGGACGAGCGGCGCGTCGCGTTCATGCAGGCGCCTAACTTCGGCAAGGGATTCTCGATGCCTGCGACGGCTGGCAGCAACGTGATCCTGCATTGCACGAGCGGCTTCCCGGTGTACGAGCCGTACACGGTGGGCGCCGACGGCCAAATCGTTTACGACAGCGGTTTCCAGCTCACTCAAGATTGCGTCGACGCGGTCGCTGCGAACCAGACGCAAAAGAACAAGGTCCAGCAGCGCATCGTGGAGACGAACTTCCAAGGCAAACTCGCGGACATGAAGGCCGGCGAGCTGCGCGGAGCGTTCGGTTCGACCACGCGCTGGGACGAGGCCTCATTCCGGCCCGACCCTCTTTACACCTCGGCGGTCGCCGCCGGCGGCGAGACGGATGTAACCGAGATATACGGAGAGATCCTGCTACCGGTGGTTCCGAAGTTCGAGCTCGAGCTCGGCATTCGCCGTTCGGACTTCGAGACGGCCGGTCGTACGGAGACGCGCGGACACCTGGAAGGCGTTGTTCAACTGGACGGCGACGGACACGATCCGGTTCCGCGGCGGCCTGCAGGAGGCGTATCGGACGCCGAACGTGTCCGAGCTGTTCAGCGGCCCGTCGAGCAATCCGTTGATATGGAACGAGGGCGAGCCGTGCCGCAGCGACACGCTGAACACTTGGGGTAACGTTCCCGGGAATCCGAATCGTGCGCAGGTTCAGGCGCTGTGCAGTGCGCCTCATTCGCGCGGCGGGCGTGCCACCGGGCGGGAGTGAGTTCGACCTCGATCCGAACCATTATCCGCCGATCGTAACGACCGGCAGCACGGTATTCTCGGTGCAGCGCCAGGGTAATCCGAACCTCGAGCCAGAGCTCGCGAAGACGACGACCTTCGGCATCGTGTGGCAGTCGGCGAAGAAATCGCTGAGCGTTTCGGCGGACTACTACGCGATTCGAGCTCGAAGGGGCGATCGACGAGCTGAGCTTCCAGACCGTCTACCAGCAGTGCTTCAACTACAACGGCAGCAGCAATCCGACGTACGACCCGAACAACCAGTTCTGCGGGCTGATTCGCCGCAACGACACAACGACCAACACTCCGGGTGCGGCCGGTCAGGTCCAGGGGTTGTTCTACAACATCGGCACGCGCGACATCGCGGGTGTCGATGTCGACGTGACCTGGCGTGCGGCACTCTCGGACCTCGGCTTCGGCCGCTTGCCGGGCGACATCAGCGTCCGTTCGTCCATGAACTACTCGCTGAAGTGGGAGTCGACGCCGGTGCCGGGCGCCCCGACGGTGGACTACAAGGGCTCGCTCGCGCAGAACGGCCTCTACGACTACACGCCGTTCACGACGTTCGGGTATCGCAACGACAACCTCAACATCAGCCTGAACTGGCGTTACTTGCCCGACGTCAAGTCGAGCGGGTACCCGGACAATCCTCAGACGACGACGAAGCCGACCAACTCCTATAGCGTGTTCGCGTTGAGCGGCGGCTGGGACTTCCCCGGGAATATCAAGATGCGCGCCGGAATCGACAACCTGTTCGACGTGGACCCCGAGGTCACAGGTGCGACACCGGACAACAACGCTCTGATCAACACGAACACGGGCCGGTACGATCCGCTCGGCCGGCGCGGCTTCGTGGCGCTCCAGGTGGACTTCTAGCGCGTAGCGGGAAGGCAGTAGACCTCACGGAGATCGGGGATGCGTTTGCCAACGCGAAGACGAGTCTTGCAGGCGGGCGTCTGGAGCGCCGCCGGTATGTCGCTCGGCATACCGGTGTTCCGCTCCGCGCGCGCCCAGGCCGCCGGCGGCGTCCGTGTGCTTCGTCTCACGGATGACTTGCACGTGCTCACCGTCGGCGGCATCAACGTCGTCGCGCTCACCGGAGTCGACGGCGCCGTCCTCGTGGACGGCGCCCCGGCCGAGCACTCGGACGCGCTGCTCGAGGCGGTCGCCAAGCTGCCTGCGAGCGGGCCGGTGCATACGCTCTTCAACACGCACTGGCATCGCGAGCAAACCGGCTCGAACGAGCGCTTGGGTAAGGCCAAGGCCACGATCATCGCGCAGGAGAACACGCGGCTCTGGCTGTCGACCGACATCACCTGGCCGTGGGACGCGAGCCATACGTTCGAGCCGCTGCCCGAGGTCGCGCGCCCGAACAAGACGACGTTCGACAAGGATCGGATCAGCGCCGGCGCGAAGACGATCGAGTACGGCTACCTGCGTCACGCCGCGCACACCGATGGCGACCTCTACGTCTTTTTTCCGGACGCAAACGTTCTCGCGGTCGGCGACGCGGTCACGAGCGCGGGCTGGCAGACGATCGACTGGTGGACGGGCGGTTGGATCGGCGGTGTCGTGGGCGGGCTCGAGCTGCTGCTGTCGCTGACGGATGCGCAGACGCGTGTCGTTCCCGCGCGCGGGCCGGTGATGAGCAAGGCGGATCTCGAGGCGCAGTTTCAGATGTACTCCACCGTGTATGAGCGCCTGTCGCGGTTGTTGAACAGCGGCCGAGGGCCGCGCGAGGCGGTCGAGTCGAAGGCGACGGTCGAATTCGACGAAAAGATGGGCAACTCGGACGAGTTCGTCACGCGGGCGTTCGAGAGCATGTGGGCGTACCTATCGCCCGACGCATGAAACAACGTCAACAAATCTGAAGAAGCCGATTGGGGTGGTGTTTCGAGATCAGTTCCGTGGTACTCAGAGTGCTATTGGTCGAATGTATACAACCGGCTGGGCGCTGAGACTGCGGGGAGCGCGGACAGAGCGGATGAATTACGTGAGAACAACTTGCCGCCTAGGCCGCGTCGCGCTATCGGCCCTCGTCGTGCTGACCGCGGGGTGCGGAAAGCTCGGCGGCAGCGAAACGGTCGCGGCCAATCCGCAGGAGCAATGGCAGCTGGTCGGCAAGTACTGCGTCGACTGCCACAACCGCGACGATTTCACCGCCGACATCGCGTTCGACCAGCTCGGACCCGACAGCGTCGCGGCACACCCCGAGATCTACGAGAAGGTCGTGCGCAAGCTCCGCGGGCGTTTGATGCCTCCGCCGAACGAGCCGCAACCGGATTCCAAGCAGATCTTCTCCTTCGTGTCCTGGGTCGAAAGCACGTTGGACAAGGCTGCGGAGTCGCAGCAGGCCGCGCCGGCCGAACCGCTGCATCGGTTGAACCGCAAGGAATACAAGAACGCGATCCGCGACCTGCTCGCGCTCGACGTCAACCCGGGCGAGCTCCTTCCGCAGGACGACAAGCTCGAGGGGTTCGACAACATCGCGACTGCGCTGCAAGTGTCGCCCTCGTTCGTCGAGCAATACGTCATCGCCGCCCGTCTCGTCGCGCTGCAAGCTGTCGGCCGTCCCGACGCGCGTGCCGGCAGCAAGACTTACAACTCGGGCCCCGGCACTCAGCAGGCGCATGTCCCGGGCCTGCCGCTCGGAACGCGCGGCGGCGTCTTGGCCGAGCACTATTTCCCGTCCGACGGAACGTACGAGGTCAACGTCGCCGACATGATCAATGGCCTTTGGGGCACCGACATGGAGTTCGAGAACACCATGGTCGTGACCCTCGACGGCAAGCTCGTCCACGAAGTCACGGTGGGCGGCGAAGAGGACATGAAGCGCTTCGATCAGATCCATAACGGAGCGCTCGACGCGATCAACATCCGCCTCAAGAACATCCGTTTCCAGGCGACGGCGGGCCCGCACAAGGTCGGCGTCGCATTCCGGCACAGAACATTCGCGGAGTCCGACGATCGCAAGGAACTGTTCGTTCCGGGCGGCGGGCAGGACCGCGTGTTCCGCGTGAGCTCGTTCCAGATCAGCGGCCCGTTCGAGCCGTCGGGCTTGAGTGAAACGCCGAGCCGCCAGCGGATCTTCAGCTGTCATCCGGATCAAGGCAGCGAGGAAGAGCATTGCGCCGAGGAGATCGTCGCCCGTATCGCGACGCAGGCGTTCCGGCGGCCGCTCGACGAGGGCGATCTCACGGAGCTGCTGCGCTTCTATCGCGCCGGCCGCACCGCCGGCGGGTTCGAGGAAGGCGTTCGCAGCGCGCTCACCGGTATTCTCTCGAGCCCGAGCTTCCTGTACCGCGGCGAGCACGTCCCGCAGAACGTCACCGCCGGCCAGGCCTACAAGATCGACGACCTCGATCTCGCGAGCCAAGCTGTCGTTCTTCCTGTGGAACACGATTCCGGACGACGAGCTGCGCGACCTCGCGGTGCGTCGCGAGCTCGGCAAGCCGGACGTGCTGAAGGCGCAGGTCACGCGAATGCTCGCGGATCCGCGCGCGGCAACCCTTGCGGACAACTTCGTCTATCAATGGCTGAAGCTCGACCGCCTCGACGAGATCGAGCCCGATCGTGCCGTGTTCCCGTACGCTTCCGGTAGCGGCGACCTGCGCGGCGACTTCGTCAAAGAAATCGCGCTGTTCTCGCAGAGTCTGTTCGACGAAGACCGCAGCGTCGTCGACTTCATGACGGCGAAGCACACCTACGTGAACGAGCGCCTCGCGCTGCACTACGGCATTCACACCGTGAAGGGCGACCGCTTCCAGCGCGTCGAGCTCGAGGACTCGGTTCGTTGGGGATTGCTCGGCAAGGGCGCGATCCTGATGGCCGCCGCGTACCCGAATCGCACGTCGCCGGTGTTGCGCGGCCAATTCGTCCTCGAGAGCATTCTCGGAACGCCGCCCGCGGCGCCGCCCGCGAACGTTCCGGCGCTCAAGGAAAACGACGCGAACACGACGAAGTTCAAGACGGTGCGCGAGCTGATGGCGACGCACAGCACGAATCCGACCTGCTTCTCGTGCCACGGCATTCTGGATCCGCTCGGCTTCGCGCTCGAGAATTTCGACGCGGTGGGCGCGTGGCGCGCGCGTGATCGCTTCGCCGGGATGCAGCCGCTCGACACGTCCGGCAAGTTGCCCGACGGCACGTCGATCAACGGCCCCGACGATCTGCGCAACGCGCTGCTGCGCCGCCCGGATCAGTTCGTGCAGACGTTCACGGAGCGGCTGCTCACGTACGCACTCGGCCGCACGCTCGACTACAAGGACATGCCGGTCGTGCGCAAGATCGTGCGCGACACGGCTCGCGACGACTATCGTTTTTCCTCGGTGGTGTGGGCCGTCGTGCAAAGCGTGCCCTTCCAGATGAGGCAGTCATCCGAAGCGGGCACATTCGAAACGACCGCGCAAAACGGCGCGTCGGCGAAGTAGCCTCGAGAACGGAATTGGCGTTTCAACGGAATTAGCGTCGAGAGATTTGGAGAGGAGAGGGGCAGATGTTCATCACGAAAAAGCACCTATCACGTCGAACCGTGTTAAAGGGCGCAGGCGCTGCAATCGCGCTGCCGCTCCTCGACGCAATGAATCCGGCCGCGACGGCCTGGGCCAACACGCCCGCGGGGCAGATCCCGCAGCGCATGGCGTTCGTCGGTTTCCCGATGGGCGCGATCATGAAGAGCTGGTCGCCGGAGGAGACGGGCAAGGACTACAAGATGTCGCCGATTCTCCTGCCGCTCGAAAAGTATCGGCAACACCTGACGATCGTCTCGGGCCTGCGCAACAAGCCGGCCGAAGAGCCCGGAGCCGCACGGCCTCATCGAGCGCACTTGGTTGAGTTGCACGGCGCCGGCCAACGCCGGTGTGACGAGCCCCGACGCGGGCGTCACGGCCGATCAATTCGCGGCACGACATATCGGTCAGGAGACCCGGTTGCCGTCCCTCGAGCTCACGACGGCGCTGCGTGGTGCGCAGGTCGCGTGGCGTACGCCGAAGCAGTCGCTGCCGCAGGAACCGAACCCGCGTTCGGTGTTCTACCGCCTGTTTGGCCAGGGTGACACGGATGCGGAACGCAAGGCCATCGTGCACGAGACGGGCAGCATCCTCGACGCCGTGTCCGAGAACGCCGAGCGTCTGCAGCGCGGGCTCGGCGCGCAAGACCGCGCGCAGGTGAGCGTCTACATGGACTCGGTTCGCGAGATCGAGCGGCGCGTGCAAATGGCGGCGTCGGCCGACACTTCGGAGCTCGAGATTCCGGATGCGCCGATCGGTGTGCCGAACGACATCGACACGCACTTGAAGATGATGTTCGACCTGATGGGCCTCGCGTTCCAAGCCGACATCACGCGCGTCATCACGTTCTCGCTCGATCGAGAGGCGAGCATGCGCACCTACAACCACCTCGGGATCTCCGAGGCGTTCCACCCGCTGTCCCACCACGGCAACATCGCGGACAAGCAGGCGAAGCTCGTGACGCTGCAGCAGTACCACACGAAGATGTTCGCGGGTTTCATCGATCGAATCGCGAATGCGCACGAAGGCGACGGCACCGTGCTCGATCACTCGACGATCCTGTTCGGCAGCAACATGAGCGACAGCAATCGCCACAACAACGACCCGCTACCCGTCGCGCTGCTGGGCCACGCTCACGGCCGGATCAAAGGCGGTCAGCATCTTCGCTATCCGCAAGACTCACGGTTCGCGGACCTGCTGGCGACGTTGTTCGACCGCACGCAGATTCCCGTGGAGCAAATCGGCGACAGCGCCGGCTTACTGTCGGAGGTCTAAGCCATGGCATTTCGGCTCGCCGCCATCGCAGCGGCGGCCGTGCTCACGAGCACGGCCTTTGCCGCGTCCGATCCCACGTTGCTCGAGGCGCTCGAGGCGGGCGATCACGCGACGGCTCTGAAGCTTCTCGAGCAAGGGGCCGATGCCAAGGCGCGTGGGCCGGATGGAACTACCACGTTGATGTGGGCCTCGTACGGCGAGGACGTCGACATGGTCCGCCGGCTGCTCAAGGCCGGCGTTGACGTCAACGCACAGAACGAGTTCGGCGCGTCGGCACTGTCGGAAGCAGCGATCAGCGCGTCGACGCCGATCATCAAATCGTTGCTCGACGCTGGGGCGAACGCGAACCTCAAGAACCCCGAAGGCGAAGCGCCGCTGATGATCGTCGCGCGAACCGGCAACGTGGAAGCAGCGGCGCTGCTGATCAAGGCCGGTGCCGAGGTGAACGCGAAGGAAGAGTGGGGCGGCCAGTCCGCGCTCATGTGGGCGGCGTCGCAGAGCCAGCCCGCGATGGTGAAGCTGCTCGTGAGCCACGGTGCGGACGTCGACGCGCGCGGCATCGTGCGGCAGTGGGAGCGCAAGGTCATCGCCGAACCGCGTCCGAAGGACATGAATCGCGGCGGCTTCACGCCGCTCTTGTACGCGGCGCGCGAAGGTTGCCTCGATTGCGCGAAAGAGCTGATTGCGGGCGGAGCGAACATCGACCTCGAGGATCCGGAGCGCGTTACGCCGCTCAACATCGCGATCACGAACCTGCACTTCGAGCTCGCTGCGTATCTCATCGAGGCGGGCGCGGACGTCGACAAGTGGGATTTGTTCGGCCGCACACCTCTCTATATGGCCGCAGACGTGAGCACGCTGCCGCTGCAGGGCAACGGCGCGATGATCTACATCCCGAGCCTGGACAACCTCACGGCCGTCGACGTCGCGCAGAAGCTGCTCGACAAGGGCGCCGATCCGAACATTCGTTTGAAGCGTCGCCCGCCGTATCTCAACGTCCCTCAGGACCGCGGCGGCGACACGATCCTCTCCCAAGGTGCGACGCCGTTGCTCCGAGCCGCGCGCGCGGGTGACGCGCCGGTCGTGAAGCTGCTGCTCGAGCACGGCGCGCTAGTCGACCTGCCGAGCGCCTACGGTGTCACGCCGCTGATGGCGGCTGCGGGTGTCGAGTACGGGCTGCGAGTGACGCGCGGACGCATCCGGACCGACGAGAACGTGCTCGCGACGATGCAGTTGCTCGTCGACGCGGGTGCGAACGTCAACGCCCAGATGGTCACCGAGGAGAACGCCGGCACCAACTACCAAGGTAACGCCGCCCAGCGCCGCCAGGATTTCAGCTACAACAGCCGCGGACGGCAAGTGCCGGGACCTGCCGCGGAGCCTCATCGCACGGCGTTGCACGGCGCGGCTCTGAAAGGCTGGAACCCGATCGTCGAGTTCCTCGTCAAGAACGGCGCCGACTTGTATGCGAAGGACGCGAACGGCCGCACGGCGCTCGATCTCGCGATGGGCCGCTATGAGGAAAACTTCCTGAGACAAGCGGCCGAGCCGCACGTCGAGACGGTGGCGTTGCTCGAGAAGTTGATGGCCGATCGTCCCGAGCCGTCGGACCCGTCCGCCGCGCGCTGAGCTGCCGCGCGTAGCGCACAGGCTGCGCTGTTCCCGGCGCTGGTAGTCGGCTGGAGGCGGCGAGGGCCGCCGATTCCGAGCTGGTCTAGGCCGGCGAGAGCGGGCTCGGTGGCGCCGCCCTCGGTTCAGCATTCCTTAGCTTTCCCACTCGCGCGCCCGCGCATTTGAACTTAGTATCCTCGTCCGGCTCGGGAGGGGCGGTCTACCGGTTATAGCGGCCACTAGCGTCGCGAACTCCGGTACGGCGTGAGCCTGGCCCAGACCGGCAAGCGCCGGGCAGGCTCGTCGCCGAGCCGCGAGCCGCAGCATCGGACAAAAATAGCGCGACGCGGCGCGCACGAAGGGGTTGGGGAATGAAGAACGGCATCTGGACGGCGTCCGCGCTCGTGGCGACGGCCGTCGCGGCAACGCTGCTCGGAGCTTCCGTCGGCGCTCAGCAGGTCGCGAACATCGGCTTCAAGAGCGTCGGCCGCGGGGCGCCGCTCAAGGCGGACTTGCGGGAATACGAGCAGGTCGGCGCGGCCATCCCGGTTACGTTCGGGCCGAACGGCGCGATCCGCGACGACAACGCATTCATCGGCTCCGCCCGCAACGGCGACGCGCCGAAGGGCGTGAAGCCGCTGCCCGTCGACCTCTTCACCTCGAAGGACTTCTACAAGGACAAGGCGCTCTGGACCGACCCGCGCTACTTCCGCTGCAACAGCTCGGTCGCCATCGAAGAGCAGTGGGGCGCGAACGGCGCGCGACTGATCGGCGAGAAGCCGGCGCTTCGACGGCCGCGTGGGGACGCTGCGACCGCGACTATCCGCGCGAGGCGATCGTGAGCCCCTATCCGTTCAAGACGGCGCAGGAGCACTACGAGGCGCTGCTCGCGGAGACGAAGAAGCGCGGCGGCCCGACGCAGCAGACCTACGCGACGCTGCCGAACGAATGGAACGGCCGCTACATGCATCCCGGCAACACGCCCGGTCAGGCGTACTGGTACCGGATGCGGCACAACCAGATGCCGACGATCCTGTCGCTGCTCACGCCGGAGTATCAGCAGCGCATGGTGCAGCAGGCCTATCACGAAGGCGTCACGGATCGCGCGCAATGGCCGTCGCAGTACTGCTGGCCCGAAGGCTTCATGCGCCGCTGGCACGAGTTCGCGACCTGGGAGTGGGACATCATGGTCACGCCCGCAGGCCGTGCAGATCTTGACCGGCGTCGCGCGCAACTTCATCACGAACATCCACGTCGGCCGCGAGTTCAAGATGGACGGCGACGTGCCGCGCCTCGGCGCCGACGTGCCGCGCTGGTACGGCGAGACGATCGGCTTCTGGGACAAGGACACGCTGATCACCTGGACGTCGAACATCCAGGGCTGGATGGTGCACGGCGCGTTCGAGTACTCGAACAAGATGCAGACGATCGAGATCTACACGCCGAATCGCGATGCCGACCGGCAAGTTCCTGGGCCTCAACCACGAGGCGATCTTCTACGACCCCGAGGCGCTCGTGGAGCCGGTGCGCATCATCCGCAATTACGTCAAGCTGAGCGGCTTCGAGGAAGGCGACCCGTACGTCTTCATCGACTGCGTGCAGACGATCTTCCCGGTCAAGGGCAAGGCCACGCCGGTCTCGCCCGGGCACCGAGATCCAGTACGAAGTGCCCGACATGTACGGCCGCCCGTGGGCGCAGATCTGGGAGCAAGTACTTCGAGCAGGGCATGGAGAAGCCGGAAGCTGAAGACATCTTCACCTTCAAATAAGTTCGTTCAGGTTCAGGTAAGCTTGGTTCTGG
Organism: uncultured Gammaproteobacteria bacterium; assembly: GCA_963742115.1. GTDB lineage: Bacteria > Pseudomonadota > Gammaproteobacteria > Steroidobacterales > Rariloculaceae > FEN-1219. Next base: position 894,079 of record CAVUKQ010000015.1, on the reverse strand, counting down.
AAAATGGCGTCATCTCAATAGGAGTGGAGACGAGTTTTGGACACGAAGATTCAACGTAAAGTCGCCAGCGGCGTGCTGGTGTCGGCTGCCACGGCTGCCGTCCTGCTCGCGGTGCCGGCTCTCGCGCATCACTCGTTCGCGATTTTCGACGGCGAGGTCACGAAGGTGTTCACCGGCGTCGTCACGCGAGTGAATCCGGATGCGAACCACCTGCAGATCTTCTTCGCCCCGATGAACGACGAGCGGAAGAACGTCGAGCGCGGTGCCGACGGCAAGCCGGTCGTCTGGGCGGTCGAAATGGCCGGCTCGGCGCAGTCCGCCAACGACGGCATCTCCGTCAGCACGTTCCCGCCCGGCACGATGTTCAGCGTCGGACTGCATCCGCTGCGCAGCGGCGAACCGGCCGGCAGCCGGCAGAACGCGGGCGCGCTGTTCAAGTGCCCCGACGAAGAAGCCGCCCGCGCCCGGCAAGCACTGCGACTCCGTCGAAGGCAGCACGAAGTTCGGCGAGGGCGAGCTGCCGACCGCGACCCCGTAAGGGAGGCAAGCCAGCGTGCTCGAGTTTGCGGAGTGGCTGCAGACCACTCCAATCAGCGTGGCGATCCAGTCCGTCGACTGGATCATCCCGCTGCTCCAGTCGATCCACATCGTGATGATCGGCGTGGTCTTCATCTCGATCCTGATGGTCGCCTTGCGCGTGCTCGGGCACGTACGCACGGACGAGAGCTTCGCGACCGTGTGGGCGCGGTTCGCGCCGTGGATGTGGACAGGCCTCGTCGTGATGGCGGTGACGGGGCTAACGCTCATCGTCGGTGAGCCGATCCGCGAGTTCACCGCGCTGTCGTTCTGGCTGAAGATGACGCTGATCGCGGTCGCGGTCGTCACGACGGTCGCGTTCGGCCGCTCGATCAGGCCCGCGACGCTCGCCGCAGCGCACGGCCCGGAGTTCTCGGGCGGCATCAAAGTCGCGACGGTCGTCACGCTCGCGATCTGGATCGCGATCATCTTCTTGGGCCGCGCCATCGCGTACGACACCGAAGTGTGGGGCTCGCTGTCGCTGCACTGACCACGACGCTCATCTCAGGAACATAGAAAGTGGATTTCGCTGGAATCGTTACGAGCGTCGAGAACTGGGGTGTCGCCGAGTGGATGCGCAGCTCGCTCAAAGCGATGCCGTTCGTCGAGGCCACTCACGTGCTCACGGCAGCGATGGTGTTCGGTACGATCCTCATCGTCGATCTGCGGCTGCTGGGGTTCCCGAGCACGCGGCGGTCGTTCAAGCTCATCGAGGGAGAGCTCCTCAAGTACACCTGGGCCGCGTTCATCGTGTCGGTGATCACCGGCGCGTTGATGTTCGCGGCCAACGCGACCACTTACTACGGCAACACGGCGTTCAGACTGAAGATGCTCGCGTTGCTGGCCGCGGGCGTGAACATGGCCGTATTCGAGCTCATCACGTCCCGATCGGTCGCGGGCTGGGACAAGGACAAGCCGCCGCCCGGAGCGGCGCGCTTCGCGGGCGCGGCATCGATCGTGATCTGGGTGGCCGTGATCTTCTTGGCGCGTTGGATCGGGTTCACGAAAGGCTACAACTTCGACGTGCCCGACAACGTCGAGCTGAACTTCGAGTTTCCGGCTCAATAAACCGAGTCCCGGAAGAGGCCTTCGGACCGCGATGCCGCGATTCCTGCGGCGCCGCTCGACACGTTCCCGAAGGCGGCTCGAAACGAGCCGCCCCGGGATGCTCTTGCGAGCGTACGGGTCGTTGCTTTAGCTAGTCGTCGAGTTGAGCTAGCTAGCCGCGGGGGCGAGAGAGAGCCATCGCGGTCGCGAACTCCTGCGGGCTCACCGACTGGTTCCGTCCGAATCCATTCGCGCGAAGTTCAGGCCCGGCACTGCGAGCGCCTCTTGGCTCGTGATGCGGCCGTCGCCGTTCGCGTCCGCCGCTTGAAAGCTCACTTGCGGCGCTTGTGCGCCGTTGCGCGCGCTTTCGTCTACGGCCTTTTCGCAGGCAGCCACGGCATACATGCTGAGGCCCACGAGCGTTGCGACCATTGCGTTGTTCATTGCTGCACCTCCACGTCTTTGCCTCGCAGAATAGGGTGCAAGACGTATGCCACGCCGCGAATTCCCTTGCGGGGCGCGGGGCTCGAGCGGGGCACGCTGTTACAGATCTTGGATTCGGAAACCGGAGTTGCTCGTTCGCGGGCGCTCGACCGTCACTTTCGCGCCGGGCCGACGCTCAGCTCGTCGCGTGCCACGACGCCGCCTTTCATCACGAAACGCACGCGCTCCATCTCCGTGACGTCGCGCAGCGGATCGCCGGCGACGGCGATGATGTCGGCGAACTTGCCGGCTTCGATGCTGCCGATCTGCGTCTCCCAGTGGTAGTTGAGCATCGTTGCCGCGGCGAGGAACGTCGACTGCAGCGCTTGAGCCGGCGTCATCCCCCAGTCGACGTAGTACTTGAGCTGGTTGGCTTGGACGCCGTGCGGGATGATCGCCGACGTCGCGCCGCTGCCGAACACGATAGGCACGCCCGCCGCGAGCGCGCGTTTGAACGCCTGCTCCGCGAGCGACAACCGCGTGAGCTTGCCGCCGCTGTCCTTGAGATCGGCGGCTTCCTGGTAGATCAAATCGTCGAGCGTGCAGACGAACGGCAGCTTTTTCTCGAGCAGCACGCGCACGCCCGCGTCATCGAGCTCGAGCAGGTGCGTCGGCGCGTCGACGCCGGCGTTGAGGCAGCTCCGCATGCCTTCGCCGCCGTAGGTGTGGCATGCGACCTTGAGCCCGAGCCGGTGAGCCTCGTCCGTGATCGCCTCGACTTCCTCGGGCGTCAGCGACGGCGTCGTGATCAAGCTGCCGTCGGGCATGAACAGATGCATCGGCCCGACGAAGTCCTGACTCGTGTAGATCTTCACCCAGTCGACGCCGTGCAGCTTCGCCTCGCGCACCGCCGCGCGGCCAAGCCACGGGGAGTTCACGTTCTTCCCTTCGGTGAATTCCGAGTAGAACCGGCCGCTGTCCGAGTCGTCGTACGCGTTGCTGGCGCGAATGTTCAACGATTGACCGACCACCTGCATCCGCGGGCCGAGCACGATGCCTCTGTTGATCGCGTCGCGCAGGTCGACCGTATTGAAGCCGCCGCGCGAGTCCATGTCGGCGATGGTCGTGAAGCCGGCGAGCAGATCCGTCTGCGCGCTCGCGAGCGCGACATACGCGCGCTGCCCCGGCGCGCGCGCGCCTTCGTTGCCGCCCGTGTTCACGTGCACGTGCACGTCGATCATGCCGGGCAGCACCGTGGCGGCGCCGAGATCGATCACGCGCGCCTCGCGCGGAACGCGCACGTTGGGGCCCACCTCGGCGATACGATCGCCGCGGATCAGAATCGTCTGCCCCGTCCGCAGCTCGCCCGCGCGGGCGTCGAAGATGCGCCCCGCGCGGATCGCGATGACTTGCTCCTGCGGTGCGAGAAAACGGCCGACGGCGCCCGTGCCGTCCTCCCGCTACCCCCCGATTCCTGCGCGGGCAGCGGCTGCGCAGCGAGGGCTGCGAGCAGCGCGCCTGCGAGGATCGCGCGGCGGCGCGCGAGCAGCGAGACCCGTCTGCAAACGAGAATCGCCGTCCGCGCACCGCGGCGCAGCGCGAGTGTGAACGACAGGTTGAGCCGACGAGGATTGGTCCTCGTGGCGCGGAGTCGATGCATCATGCGTGCTTCCCCCAGCTCGCGTTTGCGGGGAACACTACGCTGGTCGCGCCGAATGGCAAAGGACCGCGCGGTCCCGTGATCGGCAGACGCGGGGCCGCCGTCGGCCCCGCATCTTTCCGGTCGCTAGCGGCTCAGCGCGAAGCCGAGACGATAGAGCGTCGTGTTGCTCGTCGGCGCGCCGGCCCCGACGGTCTCGTTCGAGATCACGAGGTAGTAGTCGCCGTCGCGGTAGAAGGTCGCGAGCCCTTCCGGCGCGAGATCGCCTGGGGTCACGATCATGTCGAGGAAACGCACGTCCCAGGGATTCGTGATGTCGAACACCGCCACGGCCGCTTGAGTCGTGCGCTCGAGCCCGATGAACGCGTAGGTCCGCCAGCCGAGCTCGAGCAGCGCGACGCCTTCCGGCTCGACACCCTTGTCCCGGCTCCGGCCGTTGTCATAGATCCCGCGTGCATTCGCCTCGCGGTCGAGGATGCTGCCGCTGTCGTAGACGAGCGTGCCGTTCGGCCCGCGGATCGAGAACGAGCGCGCGCCGGCGGCATAGAGGTTCCCGCTGGATCGGGCTTGGACACGCGCAGCCGATCGAGCGGCGCGACGGCGCCGGGCTCGTGTTCATTTGTCACGCGGTCTGCTTGCTCGCGGGCTCGCAGTCACGCGGGCCGGCATGAAGATCGGCGGGCCGGGGCTCGTGGGTCAGGCGCCGCTTGGCTGGTCTGGTAGCGGAGCGCCGTGGCCGTCGAAAGACGCGCTGTGTGCCTTGGATCAATCTGGCCGGCTGGCTGAAGTCCTTGCGCCGGGCCGATGATCTGCGTCGTCGGGTTGACCGCGATCGCGTTCGTCGCGGGACGTGGCGTGCTAGAGCCCCGCGCCGCGTAGGCTCGCGCGCGGCCGACGAGCTCCGTCAGCGGCGCGGCAGCGCGAACACGACGTACGCGCGGTCGGCGTCGGCCGCCGGCCCGCCGAACGTCGGCGCAAACAGGCCCGCGCCCGCCGCGACCGGTAGCGCGAGGTATTGCCGGCCGTCGATCTCGTAGGTCGCGGGAATTCCCTCCGATCCGCCGGGCAGCTCCTTCGACCACAGCACTTTGCCCGTGTCGCGGTCGTAAGCGCGCAGCCGGCGGTCTTGAGCCGTCGCGACGAACACGAGGCCGCCGGCCGTCACGAGCGGCGCGCCGCGAGCGAAATGCGCGCCCGAGTCGGCGCCGATGCCGGGCCCCGTGGTGCTGCCGTCCGGCACGCGCCACTTGATCTCTCCCGTGTTGAGGTCGTACGCGGTGATCTGCGACCACGGCGGGCCGATCGCAGCCATGCCGTTCGTCGGGCTGCGAATGAAGTCGTACGGCACCACGTAGCGCACGGGTCCTTTCGCGGCCGCCGCCTTCGCTTCGACGAGAGCGGCCGCCGCCTGTTCCGCGCTCACCACCGGGCCGTTCACGCCGCGCGCACTCGGCTCCTCGTCGCTGCGCTCGACGCGCAGCATCACGGGTAGGTTCTTCGACACGATGTAGAGCTCGCCATTGATCGGGTCCACGGCCGAGCTCGCCCAGTTCGCGCCGCCGTTGTGTCCGGGCATGCTGATGGAGCCCGCGAAGCTCGGCGGCGTGAACAAACCGTCGTTGCGAGACGTGCGCAGCTTCTGCTTGAGGATCTCGCGCTCGTTCTCCGGCAGGAACGGATTGATGTCGCGCTCGGTGAACGACTGCGCTGCGAACGGCGCCGGTTTCGTCGGGAACGGCTGCGTGGGTGACGTGTATTCGCCCGGGACATCGGACTGCGGCACCGCGCGCTCTTCGATCGGCCAAATCGGCTCGCCGCTGCGCCGGTCGAACACGAACAGAAAGCCGTGCTTCGTGGCTTGCGCGACCACGTCGACGCGCCGGCCGTCGCGCCGGATCGTGAGCAGCTTCGGCGCCTGCGGCAGGTCGTAGTCCCAAAGGTCGTGGTGCACGAGCTGCCGATGCCAGAGAAGCTTGCCGCTGCGCGCGTCGAGCGCGACGAGCGAGTTGGCGAACAGATCGTCACCCTGGCGCGTGCCGCCGAAGAAGTCGTAGCGCGCGGTGCCGAACGGAATGAACGCGATCCCGTTCGCCTCATCCACGGTGAGCTCGCTCCAGTTGTGCACGCCGCCCGCTGTCTTGTACGCGTCCTTCGGCCACGTGTCGTAGCCGACCTCGCCCGGATGCGGAATGCTGTGGAACACCCAGCGCAGCTTGCCGGTCACGATGTCCCACGCGGTCACGTCGCCGGGCGTCGACTGGTAACCCGCGCCTTGCGCCGGCAGCGACACGATCATCAGGTTCTCGAATACGCGCCCCGGGTTGCTCGTGACGAGCGGGCGCACTTCCGTGATGTCCCACCCGTCGGCCGCGAGCGCGCTGCGCAAGTCGACGCGGCCGTTGTCGCCGAAGCTCGTGACGGTGGCGCCCGTGCGCGCGTCGATTTCCGTGAGGGAGCCTGCGTTGATATAGAGGAGCCGGCGGTCGGCTCCGTCCACGCTCTGCCAATAGTTCATGCCGCGCGCGCCGACGGCGCCCTCGTTCGGATGCGCCCAGAGCTCTTTGCCCGTCGCGGCATCGAGCGCGACGATCTCGTTCTCGCGCGCGAGCACGTACATCACACCGTCCACGACGATCGGGTTGAAGACGAAGCTTCGCTCCCCGGACGGGAAGGTCCATGCCACCTCGAGCTCCGCGACGTTCGATTTGTCGATCTGCTTCAGCGCCGGAGTACTGCGAGGAGTGCGCGCCGCCGCCGTAGGTTCGCCAGGTGTTGTATGGCTGCGCATGCGCCGCGCCGCTCGCGCCGAGTGCGCACAACGCGGCGCGCGCGATGATCCCCATGACCGGACGTCTGCTTGTTCTTCTCATACGGGCTCCGAGTGGGGCGACCGGTGGGCTGTCGCAAGAGGCTACGCGGGGCTTTGCCGTTCTACAATCGCGCTCGGTTTCGGCGCAGCGACCGAGTGGCTCGCGAAGGTCGCGACCGACGACACAACGGCCGCTGAACGCGCGCGTCGGATATTTGACTCGCGAGTCAAGTTACGTCGATCATTCGGCTACCAACTAAAACGGGGGTGCTCTCCATGAAAACACGAACGATCCTTTTTGCGCTGGCGGCCGTCGGAGCGACCTTCGCGCTCTCCGCTCAGGAGCCGGTAGTCGGCGTCAAGGATCCCGAGTCCTTGTTCAAAGATCCGGACCCCAAGCTCAACCGCAACAAGCAAGCGGCGCTGCACATCCAACGCGAGCTGCTCCAATGCGGCCAATGGGATCGGGCAGGCGAGTGGCTGACCGAGGCCTACCACCAGCACAACCCGAATGCGCAGTCGGGGCTCAAGGGCGTAGTGTATTTCTTCACGCAAGTGTTGAAGGTCCCGCGCCAAGACAAGTGCGAGAAGCTCACCGGAGAGGTCGTGGCCGTCATGGCCGACGACGAGTACGTGACGATTCTCACGCCGCGCAGCTTCGACGATCCGCGTAATCCCGGTAAGAAGTACTACACCTCGTGGTTCGACACTTGGCGCTTCGTCGACGGCAAGGCCGACGAGCATTGGGATCCGGCCACGATCGCGCCGCCCGCGCCGCCAAAGTAAACGTTCGCCTCTCGCTGCGGCCGGGCGTGCCCTCGCGCGCCCGGCCGTAATCCATTCTTGGAGGGCTCGACGTGAAGAAGATTCTCTACGCGTTCTTGCTGCTGGGTTGGGTTCCGACGCTTGGTCTCGTCACCGGCGCACGCTGGCTCACGGGGCAACCGGTGTTCGCTCAGGCGGTCGCGACGCCGATGAAGGTCACGCGGCTTTACACCGGCGCCGACGGCAAGACCAAAGTCGAGGAATACGAGGTCCCGCTTAAGGCCTCGAAGGATCGTGGGACGTTCTTGTCGGACACGGTCAAAGCTACGAGCGTGCAGTTCCGCCGCACGAGCGAAGACTACTTTCTCGATTGGCATCCGGCGTCGAAGCGCCAGTACGTCGTGACGCTCGCGGGCGAGAGCGAGGTCGAGCTCGCCGACGGACGGAAGCTGCGTCTCGGTCCCGGGCACATCCTGTTGGCAGAGGACACGACGGGTCAGGGTCACATCTCGCGCGCCGTCGGAACGAAGGATCGGCTCTCGATCTTCATTGCGCTGCCCGACGACGCCGTACCGCCGCGCTGAGTCGATCGGCGCGCTTCCGAGGAGGCGACACCATGTGCCGCAACATCAAAACGCTGTTCAACTTCGAGCCACCCGCGACCGAGGCCGAGATCCGTGCTTCGGCGCTGCAATTCGTGCGCAAGCTCAGCGGATTCACGCAGCCGTCGAAAGCGAACGAGCAGGCGTTCAATCGCGCCGTCGTGGAGGTGACGTCGGCCGCGTACAAGCTCATCGTCTCGCTCGAGACGACGAGCGCCCCTCGCAATCGCGAGGTCGAGGCGGAGAAAGCGAAGGAGCGCGCCAAGGCTCGGTTCGGTGTCCCTGCAGACGCAAGCTAGGAACGCAGAACCAGACTCCCCGGCTCGGAAGACCGCGGTGCGCGCGATCGGCGCGAAGGCGCGAGGTCAGTGCGTGAGCGCGTACACCGCGAAATTCACTCCGAGCGCGAGCGCGAGATACGCCGCTTCCGGCGGATACTGCGGCGCATCCGCGCGCTGCCAGCCGTCCGCGATGTCGTTGTTGTAGGTAATCATCACCATCACGCGGCCGTCGTCGTCGAGGATCGCGCGCCAGTGCGGCGTTGCGCCGTCGTTGCGATAGCCGCCGTACGGCAGGTGCTGCCAGGTCGGGATCTGCGGCCGGTCGGTGAGATCGAAGACCGCGTGGAAGATCGGATGATCGTCCGGCAGCTCGACCACCGGCCGGTCCGGAAAAACGCGGCGCAGGCCATCGTAGAACCCGTTCCACTCTTCCGTGCCGTAGAAGCTGTCGCAGAGCAGGAAGCCGCCGCGCAGAAGATACTCGCGCAGCTTCAGCGCTTGCGTGTCCGTGAGATCCCAGGCGCCGACGAGGCCGGATATCAGGAACGGCCAGTAGTAGGCGTCGATGTCGTCGTCGAGGTTCACCGGCTGCTCGACGACGCGCACGTCGATGCGCGTGAGGCGTGCGAGCAAGCGCGCGAACGTGCGGTCGCCGTCCGGGTAGTCGACGGTCCAAGCCGTCCCGCCGCGGAGCCAGTCGCCACGGCCCGCGCCGAGCACGTAGCGGGTCTCGGACTGCGGGAACATCAAGCGGCCGACGACGAACTCGCCGTGCTCGTCGTGATTCCACTCGAGGGTCTCGTGCCAGCCGCGCTCGAGGCTCGGGTATTCGCGCCAGTCGCTCTGGGCCCACGCGCCAGAGGAGGCGGCGAGGGCGAGGAGGGCTACGGCGCTTCTAGCTTGGTGGAATCGCATTCCGGCGCGTGGATTTGCGTGAAGGGCTCAAGAACGATTCTGCCACGGTTGTCGAGTCCGTGCGGTGCCGACGGGCGTACCGATTCGTGTCGGGGAGGAGGTCGGCGGGACGGCGCGCCGTTACGCGTATCCGGTCACATCGACGCGCACCAATTGACCGTATCGTGGCGGCATGCCGGCCCCGTCCCGCCCCGATTTGCGGCGTTTCCGACTCGCCCTATGCGGCGGAGCTGCAACGTAGCGCCGCGAGCGAGTCGTTCAGCGCGGCGGTCGAGACGGAATACGTCCGCGCCCACCTGTGGAACAACCGCACGCTCATTCGCGCAGCGTGCGCGCTGACGGTGCTGATGACGGGTTTTCGCGGAGTGGAGCAGGCGTTGCTAGGGTCTGCTTACCAGCCGCAATTGACTCTGTTGGGCATCGTTCGCGTTAATCTTGTACGACATCGACAGCCGCCAGGCCGAAATTCTCGCGGAGCGGATGCGCCGCGCGGTGGGCGAGCTCGCGATCGAGCATGAAGGGTCGCAGCGCGGAGCGGCCGTCACCATCAGCGTGGGCGTTGCCGTAATTCACCCGAGCCCAGAGCGACGGTCGCGGGGCGCGTTGCAGCTCGCGGACCAGGCGCTTTACGACGCGAAGGTGCGTGGCCGCAATCGCGTCGAGCTCATGGACGACGCGGCGCACCGGCTCCTCACGACCGGGGTCTTTTCGAAAGATTCGCTCGCGCGCCAGCGCTAGCTTCGGTGGATCCGTCCGCCGAATCTCGGCCGAATATTGCCTGCTACATCAACGCGTACGGCGCCAAAGCTGCGCGATTTTCCGGCTGCGGCCGCGCTGGCTCCAAAGTGCGGGCAAGATAAATCGGGGGCGTTTTGACCGAAAGCGCGTATAGTGCGGCGGTCCACCTATCGCTTCGAGTGTGAACCTGCAGGCAATCGTGCCTACAACCTCTTGACGGCGAAATTACCTCAGGAGGTAACCATGGGCAGAAAACTATACGTCGGCAACTTGCCGTATTCAGCCACCGAAAGCTCGCTTCGCGACGCGTTTAGCGCGAGCGGCACGGTTGATTCGGTCAGCGTAATCACGGATCGCGACACGGGGCAAAGCAAGGGCTTTGCTTTCATCGAGATGTCGTCGGATTCGGAAGCGCAGGCAGCCACGCAGGCGATGAACGGCGCCACGCTCGACGGCCGCCAGATCAAAGTCAACGAAGCCAAGCCGAAGGGCTCGGGCGGCGGTGGCGGCGGTGGTGGCGGCGGCGGCCGAGGCAACAGCGGCGGCGGTGGCGGCTACGGCCGACCGCGCTACTAGACTCCTTCGCAGCTGATATCGCAGAGCGTGCGGCGGATACCCTCCGCCGCACGCTCTTTTGTGCTTCACGTTTTTCCGAGAAGGTGACTACGGATGGCCAAAGCCAATTTGAACACGCAGGCGAAGCGCAAGGTCGAGCACGCTAAGAAAGACAAGCGGGCGGATAAGGGCGAGAAGCGCGCGCAGGGTAAGTCGGAACCACGCTTGGTCCGCGCGCCTACCGGCGGCAAGTCGGTGCAACCCGCAGCCAAGCCGATGTCGGCAGCGGCAGCCGCCTTCATTCGCGGAATGAAAATTCGCGGCTAGCTCGGTCGCCGTCCGCGGCGCTGAAGCTCGAACGCGCCTTCGGCGCTCTCAGTCGGCGCTGATCTTGGTCAGGATCTCGTCCTCGAGCGGGATCAGCTCCGTGCAGATCGCTTCTTCGTGTTTGAAGGGCGCTGCATCTTCCTTCGTCACGATTCCCACCATTCGCTCGTGCGCTGCAGCCGTCAGCTGCTCGACGTACGACGTGTACGAGTCGAGCTCGCGCGCCGGGCCGCCTTTCACTGCGTGGTCCTGAGCGAGCAAATACATCGCGGCGACTTGATCGACCTGCGCTCGCCGGCGCGCGGTTTCGGCGTGCTGGGGTAGGTGCTCGCGGTCGAGCACGTCCGCTGCGGCCGCGTGCAGAGCCGCACACGTCGTCACGGAAACTACGAGCGCGGCAATGGAATCGAGATCGATTCGCTTGGCCGCCGGATCGGCGACCGCGACTCGGCTGTTCGCCGGCGACGGCGACCGCCGCGCAAAGCAACCCCAAGAGGACGATCCCTGTCCGCATCCCGTCGGCCCCGCCGGCATCATGAGTGCCGCGAATCTTACCGACGTGCGCGGAAGACCCGCGACGAGGGCGGTCACTGTTTGCGCCGCGGTCGGCGCGTTATGGTGAGAACGAACCGCCGCGGCCGGGCGGCCGCGGGGTGCTTGGGGAGCTCGCTGTGCCGGACAGTCTCGCAGCGGGGGTGCTATTGCCCCGCCGCCGCCGCCTTCGGCTCTTCCTTCCAGGTGGTGATCCCCTGGCTCAGGCGCTCCTGCCACTTCTTCTGATTCTCTTCACCGCCGTTGCAGCCGCCGTCGGCCGGGTTGATGATATTTGTCCTCGAGCTTCGCCCAGCCGATCGCGCCGCCCGGGCGGCCGTCGCGCAGCGGGCAATACATGAACGTGACCGTCGCGCCGGGCTTGAACGTGTCGCCCGTGATGCCGCGCTGGATCAGCCCCGTCGGCGCCGAGCCCTCGAAGCTCCAGAGCGTCATCGTGCCGTCCTCGTTCTTGACGTTCATATAGAGCCACGAGTGCGGATTATTGAATGACCAGCGTTGCACCGTGCCGGTCTTCACGACCTGCGTGTCGCGATCGAACATCGCGAAGGAGTGATGCGCCTGCACCGCGGTAACCGTTACCGCTGCGATCAACGCAACCGGCAGCAAACTGAATAGCCTCTTCATCGTGTCATCCTCTACTTAGGAGCGGTATCGAGCGTGGTGTTGTAAATAGGATCGCGGGTCTGGCCGGGCAGCTCGGGGAACATCGTGCTGCCGCGCGCATCATTGAACCCTTCCTCGCCGGGCAGGTGGAAGTTCGTCACGCCCTTGGCGTCGAGATACGCGTTGGTGCTCTGATCGCACTCCCAATGGTTCACGCGATAGTCGGCCTTCTCGAGCTCCACCGCATGGCGAAACGCGTAGACGGCGCTCACGGGCTTCACGAACGCGAACTTGTCGTAGAACGTGGCCTGCACCTCGAGACGCTCGACGCCGCCGTCGTACTTCTTGAGCTGCCAGATCTCGACGGTCTCGAACTGGTTGCTCGTCATCGGCGACCAGCGCGTGAAGTCGGCCGGGTACAGGTACTTCGTATTCAAGACGAGCTTGTCGCCGTCCCAGAATCCGATCGTGTCGCCGTACCAAGAGTGCGTGCCATAAAGGTTGCTGTGCTGCTTGCCGATCAGCACGCGGCGAATCGACGGGCCGAAGTCGTTGATCAGATACGACTCGTTCGGCAGGTTGATGAACTCATGCGAGTAGGGCTCGAGCAGGAAGCGCGGCATCCCGGGCGGCTCGCAGTGGGCGAGACGGTCGTAGTGCACCTCGCCTTCCTCCATCTGCTGGCGCCAGCGCTCCTTGTAGGCCTTCTCATACTCGGGCGTAAGGACGCCCGATCGAACCTTGCCGCCCTGCAAACCAGGGCCTTCGATGAACGCGTCCATGTGGTTATTGCCGGCCGTGTTCCAGAGGCCGTCCCAGCGCGGCACGGTCGCGAGCGTGTGCTTGGTGCCGCCGTGCGCCTGCTCGAGCAGGTACTGGTAGTGCTCTTCGGACGTCGCGAATTGCTTCGGCGGCGGCTCCGTTTTGAGCGGCGGGCCATAGCCGCCGCCGAACGCACCGCGCTGCGCGTGCGAGAGCGACGGTGCGGCGCACGCGATCAGAAGCGCGGCGAGGCCGGCCCAGAACGGGCGCATATCTGTCTTCATTCTAGAGTCCCCCAGCGCGCGAGAAATGGGCGCGCGCCATTTGTGATTACCGAAATACTATGAGTGTGCGGAGAGCGCGGTCAACCGAACTTCATTGCATGAAGATTTCTAGAGAATCCACACCGCTGAGTACGATCTGCGCGTTGGCCTGATTCGGGTCGATTTCGTTAAACGTGCCCTTCGCGCGCACGCGCACTTTCGTGCTGATCAGCTTGTTGCGGCCGCTCACGGCGGCCCCAGGACCCGCGGCATCCCAGGCGTCCTGCAGCTTGTTGCGGATCTCCGCGAACTTGGCCTGGTCGTCGAAGTTCACGAGCGTGAATTGGCGCTGCGTGTTCCCCGGCAGCTCCTGCAGCACCGCGAACACATTGAACAAAACTTGCGGACTCTTCGGGAACAGCACGAGCGGGCCTTCGATGTCCGCAGGCATGCCGTGCAATGCCATCACTGACTCCACCACCTCCACGGGCTTCTCGACGTCTTTGAGTTGCAAGTGGACCGGGCGATTGGGGCGGGAGCGAATGTCGTAGTACAGGCGCACGACGTCGTTGCGCGCGAGATCGCGCGTGAGCTCGGGACGCGTGACGTAGACGGGCAGCACGACGTCCTCGTGCTCCACGACTAGCACGGTTCCGCCGGCGTTCACTGCGTGCACGAGGAACAGCTCGTTGTCCTTGTCGCGCAGATCGTCGGGAATGTGCGCTTTGTACTCGTAGGTCGGGACCGCGGGCGAGCCTTCGTATTTCTTCACGACCTCGAGTGAGCGCAACTCGACGTGCATCTGGTTCGAGCGATTGTCCATGAGCGCGCCTTCGATCCGGACACGGTCGTGGCGCCGGAGCGCGGCCAGCTTCATCGCGAGCTCCGGGTCCGGCGCGATCATCGAGACTTCGACATACTCGAAGAAGTCTTTGGGATTGCGGTAAGTGAAGACGTAGAGGTTCAGATCGGGATACGCGCCGTGAATCTCGCCTTCGACGGGACGGCCCGCCGCAAGCTCGCGCTCGAGCTTGACCGGAATCGAAGTGCACGCCTGGACGGCGAGCAGGCACGCGGCGAGGACGAAGTAACGACTCATGCACCCTCACGCCACAACGCGGGCAGCGGAGGAGCATGATCCCACATCGCTATTGGTAGTGCTGAGCGTCCTTCTCGTTCTCGGCGCAGAAGTACTCGAGCAGGTCGTCCTCGGGCATGAGCGTCGACTTGATCGTGTAAGTGAACGGTTTCGTGTACGCGCCGGGATCGTCGATCGTCGTTTCTATTTCCAAGTGTCCCGCGTCGCGCCGGCGGAAGCGCTCGGTCAAGTGCAGCTTCTCGCTGATCGGATGGCCCATCGCGTCGAGCCGGTGCCTGTCGTTGAATCCAACCGTGTCGACGACGAGCTCGTCGCCGTCCCACTTGCCGGTCGAGTAGCCCATGAAGCGCGGCTCGGGGTCTTCTACGGTCTTCCGGCCGTCGAGGAAGATCTGCCGAAAGACGGTGTTCTCCTCGTAGAGGATGACGACCAATCCCGGTGTCTGGACGATCTTTAGCGGAACCGGCGTCGTGTTGAGAATCGGTAAGCCGCTCGGCTTGCAGTGCGCGGCAGGGTCGTCGTCTCCTGTGCTCGCGAGGCGCTGCTGGAACAGCTCGGCAGCCCACGGCTGAAACGGCACCTGCTCCGGTGGGATGTCGGCGGTGACGTTGATGAAGTGAGGTGGGAACTGCAAGTCGCCTTCGACGGTCAAGCCGGCCTCCTTCGGAAGCGGCGCCCGATCCGCGAGCCAAACACCGGACAGGTCCACTTTCCGTTCGCGCGTCTTCGGCGCGGGGGCGCTCAAGTTGGCGTCTCCGGCTCGCGTGCGCGGCACGGACGGATGGAGTGCCTTTGCCCACTGTGCGTTGGCTGTCGGCGCCGCCAGGAGTGCAGTTGCCAAGATCACGACGGCGGAGGATCTCATGGGTCTTTACTCCCGCTGTTCGAGCCCGTGAGCAACGTCTTGCCCGTCGCCGCCAACGTGACGACGTGCGCATTCGCGATATTGCGGCCGTTCTTCGCCTGGTACGCCTCGACCGTCACGACGTCGCCGACCTTCATCGACGACCGAGTCCAGCCGTTGCGCAGCAGAAGGTTCGGGCTCGCGAGCTCGAACCCCCAGTTCGCTACGCTGCCGCCGTCGTCTTTCACGTCGAGGTAAAACCAGGTGTGCGGGTTCTGCCACTCGAGCTTCGTTACCGTGCCCGTGACTTTGAGCGGCTTGTCGGCGTCGAACTCCGCGGAGAAGGAGTGATGCGCGAGCGCGCCTACCGCGGTCACCGAAAGACCAAGACCCATGACACGACAGATCAACGCTGTTTTCTTCATGCGAAGTCTCCGAAGTGTGTCTTGCGAACTTACCGAGCGCGGGATTGTGGCTTAGCACGGAAACGTTGAAAAGGGGCCACAGTCGATCGTGCTAACCGCGAGCCGTCCGGCGCGCCTCGCGGTGATCGAAAATCAGGCGCGTACGCACGCCGTCTGTGGTAGCGTGGCGCACCGAATTCAGCGAGCCGAACCATGTCCAAAGCCACAGAGATGAAGCGCAAGCGCGAGCTTGTGAAGATGCAGAAACGCGCCGCCAAGGATCAGAAGCGAGTATTGCGAAAAGGGGGCGTCGTGCGCACCGATCAATCGCGCTCGTTCACCACCGCCGAAAGCAAGCCGCTGACGGGCATCGCGCAAGCGGCGGCCGAGTGGATGAAGCCCGTCGTCAAGCCGAGCCCGGTTCGGTCGAAGCCGTCGCCCGTCGGAACCGTCGTGATACGGCGCGCGAAAGCCGGCGGCGGGCTCTAGCCGCGAGACCGCTCCTCCGGCGGCGCATCGCAACTGCCGCGCCGAACCTACCTCGCCGTTCCACGGCGAACACCCTTAAGACTTTACGCGGGCCGCTTTTGCGGTGACTTCGCGCGGTAGGGCGGCGCGCAGCGCTTGCCCCGTGTAGGAACGCCGGTCGGCCGCGACGAGCTCGGGCGTCCCGACTGCGATGATCTCGCCGCCGCCCGCACCGCCCTCCGGCCCGAGGTCGACGATCCAGTCCGCCGTTTTGATCACATCGAGATTGTGCTCGATGATCACGATCGTGTTTCCCTGGTCGCGCAGCTTGTAGAGCACCTCGAGCAACTGCGCGATGTCGTGAAAGTGCAGCCCCGTGGTCGGCTCGTCGAGCACGTAGAGCGTCGATCCGGTCGAACGCTTCGACAGCTCTTTCGCGAGCTTCACGCGCTGCGCCTCGCCGCCTGACAGCGTCGTCGCGTTCTGCCCGAGCTCGATGTACGAAAGCCCGACCGCCATCAACGTCTCGAGCTTGTGCGCGACCATCGGCACGTTGCGGAACAGCGCGAGCGCGTCCTCGACCGTGAGCTTCAGCACCTCGGAGATGTTCTTCCCCTTGTAGCGGATGTCGAGCGTCTCGCGGTTGTAACGCTTGCCGTGGCACGTGTCGCACGGCACGTAGACATCCGGCAGGAAGTGCATCTCGACCTTGATCACGCCGTCGCCTTGGCACGTCTCGCAGCGCCCGCCCTTGACGTTGAAGCTGAAGCGCCCGGGCTCGTAGCCGCGCGCCCGCGCCTCGGGCACGGCCGCGAACAGCTCACGGATCGGCGTGAGCAAGCCGGCGTACGTGGCAGGATTCGAGCGCGGCGTCCGCCCGATCGGGGCCTGCGAAATGTCGATCACGTAGTCGAAGTGATCGAGCCCCAGAACACGGTTGAATGGAGCGGAGTCTTCGCTCGCCTTGTTGATCTTCTGCGCCGCCAGGCGGTACAGCGTGTCGTTCACGAGCGTGCTCTTGCCGGAGCCCGACACGCCGGTGACGCAAGTCATGAGCCCCACGGGAATCTGCACGGTCACGTTCTTCAAGTTGTTGCCGCGAGCGCCTTGGATCTCGAGCACGAGCTGCGGATCGAACTCGCGGCGCGAGGAGGGCAGCGGGATCTCGCGCCGGCCCGAAAGATATTGTCCGGTCAGCGAAGCCGCGTTCGCCATGATTTCTTTGGGCGTGCCGCTCGCGACGACTTGCCCGCCATGCACGCCTGCGCCCGGGCCCAAGTCGACGACGTGATCCGCCGCGAGAATCGCCTCGCGGTCGTGCTCGACGACGAGCACCGTGTTGCCGAGGTCGCGCAGGTGAACGAGCGTGTCGAGCAGCCGCTGATTGTCGCGCTGGTGCAGCCCGATCGACGGCTCGTCCAAGATGTACATCACGCCGACGAGCCCCGAGCCGATCTGGCTCGCGAGCCGAATGCGCTGCGCCTCGCCGCCGCTCAACGTGTCGGCGGCACGATCGAGCGACAGATAGCCGAGCCCCACGTCCGCAAGGAACTTCAGCCGGTTGCGAATCTCGTTGACGATCTTGTCCGCGATCTCGCCGCGCCAGCCCTTCAAGCTCAGCCCGCGCGAAGAACTCGAGCGCCGCCGTCACGCTCAGCGACGCGATCTCGGGCAACGGCGCGCTCTTGCACGAATACGTTGCGCGCCGCGGCGTTCAGGCGCGCGCCGTTGCACGTCGCGCACACCTGCGTGCTCTGAAACTTCGCGAGCTCCTCGCGCACGGCGCCCGATTCGGTCTCGCTGTAGCGGCGCTGCATGTTCGGGACGATGCCCTCGAACGCATGCACCCACTGCCTACTGGTTGCCTTTCTTCTTGTTCTCGTACTTGAACTGAATCTTCTCGCCGTCGTTGCCCCAGAGCACGATCTTGCGGATTTTCTCGGGCAGCTCGTCCCACGGCTTCGTCACGTCGAACTTGTAGCGCTTCGCGAGCGCCTGGATCATCGTGAAGTAGAACCCGTTGTGATGATCCCAGCCGCGGATCGCGCCGCCCGCGAGCGAGAGGTTCGGATTCGTGACCACGCGCACGGGGTCGAAGAACATCCTCACGCCAAGCCCGTCGCAGTCCGGGCAGGCGCCCGACGGGTTGTTGAAGGAGAAGAGCCGCGGCTCGAGCTCCGCGATGCTGTAGCCGCAGATCGGGCACGCGAACTTGTTCGAGAACGCGATCGGCGCCTTCTTCGGCGAGTCCATGAACGCGACGAGCGCGACGCCTTCGGCGAGCCCGAGCGCCGTCTCGAAGCTCTCGGCGAGCCGGAGCTCGATGTCGGGCTTCACCGTGAGCCGGTCGACCACGACGTCGACGTCGTGCTTCTTGCGCGCGTCGAGCTTCGGCGGGTCGTCGAGCTCGATCACCTCGCCGTCGATGCGCGCGCGCAGGAAGCCCTGCGTCTTGAGCTCCTCGAGCTTCGCGAGGTGCTCGCCTTTGCGCGCTTTCACGACGGGCGCGAGCAACATGATCTTCGTGCCGGCCGGGAGCGCGAGCACCGTGTCGACCATCTGCGAGACGTTCTGAGCCTCGAGCGGGGCGCCGTGATCGGGGCAGCGCGGAATGCCGGCGCGCGCGTACAAGAGCCGCAAGTAGTCGTAGATTTCGGTGACCGTGCCGACCGTGGACCGCGGGTTGTGCGACGTCGACTTCTGCTCGATCGAGATCGCGGGCGAGAGGCCCTCGATGTGGTCGACGTCGGGCTTCTCCATCATCGACAGGAACTGGCGCGCGTAGGCGCTCAGCGATTCGACGTAGCGGCGCTGGCCTTCGGCGTACAGCGTGTCGAACGCGAGCGACGACTTACCCGAGCCGCTCAAGCCCGTCAGCACGACGAGCTTGTCGCGAGGCAAGTCGAGATCGATGCTCTTGAGGTTGTGAGTCCGCGCGCCGCGAATCTGGATCGTCTTGAGAGACATGGATTTGCCATGGGCTCGGTGAGGCCAATCTGGAACTATACGACCCACGACAACCCCCGAGCAAAACGGCGCCACCCCGTGACGAGCGTGCCACCGCGCCGCGACATCCCGTGTCATGTTTTCGATTCGGGACGAGCTCCGAGCGGGCGTCCCAGCCGTGGGCCGCGACTGAGCGCGTATCGGGACCCCGCCGCCTTTCGCGATACTCGGTCGCAGCGCGCGCCCCGCGAGCGGGAGGGCCGCGACCGAGGCGGTATACTCGGTCGCCCGGGGGGTCCGAGCGTGCGGAGTCATCACGTGTTCAGCGCCCAGCGCTTTGTTCGGTTTCGCGAGCTCGTCAAGGTCGGCGCAGCCATAGCAGCCATCGCGGCGGCCGTTGCGACGGCGGGCGGCGGGCTCGCGCAGTCGTTGTCGATCGAGAACATCCAGCTGCGCGGCGACCGCTTCCGGGGCCTGCACTATCGTGAGATGACGGAGGAGCAGCGCGCGCTGCTCTACAACGTCGTGAATAGCGCGCGCGCCGTCACCAACACGACCGGCAACGGTCCGTTCAATGCGTTGCTGCGCTCGCCGGAGATCGGCGATCTCTCTCAGCAGCTCGGCAATACGCTCCGCTTCTCGTCGGGTCTTTCCGGCCGGCTGCGGGAGATCGCGACTCTGATGGCGGGCCGCGCCTGGACGTCGACGTACGAGTGGTACGCACACGCGCGCTACGCGCTCGACGAAGGCATCGACCCCGCCGTGGTTCAGGCGATCGCGGAGCATCGCACGCCCGACCTCGCGGCGATGCCGCGGAGGACGCGATGGTGTGGCGCGTGGCCGACGAATTGCTCTACACGCGCCGCATCACGGATACCACGTTCGCGGAGGCGCTCGCGGTGCTCGGCGAGCAGCGGCTGTGGAGCTCCGCGACGATCGCGGCGTACTACGAGTACGTCTCGATGCTATTGAACGTCGATCGCTACCCGCTGCCCGCCGATGCGCCGCCCGCGGCGGCGCAGGCCGCGCGCAGCGTCGCGCCTCTCGCCGCCGACGCGCTGTATCGCAAGCCGCACGGCAGCGTCACGCCGCGCGTGGGCCTGACGAACGCCGACTCCGAGCGCGCGATCGCGGCGCTCGGCGCGAGCATCGAGCACGACGAAGCGCTGCCGCGCGAGGTCCGCGAGGTCGTGCGCCGCGCGGTGCTGCGCGAGTGGAATCGCACCGCGAAGGAAGCGCGCGACGACGTCGCGTATCGTTTCGCCACCGAGCTGCTCGACACGCGCGCGGTATCGGACGCGACGTTCGGAGCCGCGCTCGACGCCTTCGGCGAGCGCCGGCTCGTGAACCTCATCGTGCTGATGGGCCACTCGAACATTCGCTGTGCGCAGCAGGCGCTCGCCGGCACCGACTGTGTCCTCTAAAAACCCCAAGGAGAACTCGATGACGCTTTCCAAGACCTTCTTTCGTGCGGCCGTGCTGTCGGCGCTGTGCGCGAGCGCCGCCGCCTATGCGCAGCTGCCCGCCGATCTCGACGCCAAGTCGCTCGCACGCCTGCCCTACGTTCAGCGTAAAGACACCGACGAAGGCGCGAAGCGCTTGTTCGACATCTTCGTTCGCAACAGCAACAGCCCGACGGACACGCTCGCCGGTCCGCTCGCGTTCGCGGCGTACAACGTCCCCGTCGCGAACGCGCTGCTCGATCTGCACAACGGCGCAATCGACAAGGGAACGCTGAACCCGCACGTGCGCGAGCTCGCGATTCTCGTGGCGTGCCGCGAGACCAACTACAACTTCGAATGGAATGGGCACGCGCCGGCCGCGTTGAAAGCCGGCGTCGACCAGAAGGTCATCGACACCGTCCGGACCGGCGGCGCGCTCACCGGGATGAACGACGCGGATGCCGCCGTGATTCGCTTCGGCCGCGAGCTGCTGCGCGACCGCAAGATGAGCTCGGCGACGTTCGCGAAGGCCAAGGAGCTCTACGGCGATCATGGCGCGATGGATCTCGTCGCCGTCATGAGCACGTATGCCGTCAGCGGCTTCTACGCGATCGCGGTCGACGAGCACATGCCCGCCGGTCAGCCGATGCTTCCGCCCGCCCACTGACGAACGGCGCCGGCGCGAGCGAGTCTCGCGCCGGCGCACCTCAGTCGCGCAATCCGAACGCGACGAGGTTGTTGCCCGAGATCGTCGCGACGTACTGTTTGCCGTCGATCTCGTAGCTGATTCCGACCGGTGACGATCTGGCCTCCGAGGCTCACTTTCCACAGCAGCTGCCCGGTGCGCGCGTTGAGCGCATGGAAGTAGCCCTCGCGGCCGCCCGTGAACAGCAAATCGGTCGCCGTCGTCAGGATGCCGCTGTCGGTCACGTCGTACTGCTTGAAGCTCCAGACTTGCCGGCCCGTCCGCGGATCGAGCGCGAGGACCTCGCCGTGGGCGACCGCGTCGGTCCAGTTGTTGATCGGCGTTCGCCGGCCGATGCCGATGCCCGGAGCGTCGGGCACCGGCGTCACCGCGCGGTGGCCGCCGCCCGCGTAGTTTCGGCCGAGCTCGAACTCCTGCTGCTCGCGGCGGATAGAACGACGCGTAGCCGACCCAGGCCGATAGATAGAAGAGCTCCGTGCGCGGGCTGAACGACGGCGAGTACCAGTTCGTGCCGCCCTGGTTGCCGGGCCAGGTCGCCGCGCCGGGCGGCTGCGGCGTTTGGATCGGCCGGCCCTTCGCGTCGAGCCCGCTCGCCCAGTTCACTTTGACGAACGGCGTGCCCTGGAGGAACTCGCCCGACGCGCGGTCGAGCACGTAGAAGAAGCCGTTGCGGTTGCCCCAGAGCATCAGGCGGCGCCGCTCGCCTTGCCAATGCATGTCGACGAGGACCGGGATCTGCACCGCGTCGTAGTCGTAGGCGTCGTTCGGCGTGAACTGGAAGTGCCACTTGAGCTCGCCCGTGTCCGCGTCGAGCGCCACGACGGAGTCGGAGTAGAGGTTGTCGCCGGGGCGCTGATCCGGATTCCAATCGGGTCCCGGATTGCCGACGCCCCAGTACGTGAGATTGAGCTCGGGATCGTAGGAGCCCGTGAGCCACACGGACGCGCCGCCGTGCTCCCAGTCGTCGCCGTTCCAGGTCTCGCTGCCGGGTTGGCCGGGGCGCGGAATCGTTTCGAACCGCCACGCCTCCTTGCCGGTGCGCACGTCGTAAGCCGCGATGAAGCCGCGGATGCCGTATTCGCCGCCGCCCGTGCCGACGATCACTTTGTCCTTGATCACGAGCGGCGCCATCGTGATCGAGTACGCGAGCTTCGAATCGGCGACGGTCGTGTTCCACAGCGGCTGGCCGTTCTTCGCGTCGATCGCGATCGAGATGCGCGTCGAGCGTGCCCATGAACAGCGTGTCGCCGTGGATCGCGAGGCCGCGGTTGTTCGCGCCGCAGCAAACGCGCTGATCGGCCGAGTTGTTGTAGCGGTACTGCCAGAACACGCGCCCGGTCTTCGCGTCGAGCGCCAACACGTCGTTCGGGCGCTGCGTGAGATACATGATGCCGTCGACGACGAGCGGCGAGGATTGCCACGCGCCGAGCACCTGGCCTTGGAGCACCCACTTCTGCTCGAGGTTGCGGACGTTCTGCGGAGTGATCTGGCGCAGCGTGGTGTAGCGCTGGCTCGCGTACGTCCCGGAGTAGGTCAGCCAGTTCTGCGGCTCGCTCGCCGCGCGCACGATCCGCTCGGGCGTCACGGGCTGCGCGTGCGACGCGCAGGGCAGGAGCGCCGTGCAGACGGCGAGGGCGGCGAGCGCGGCGGTTCGTCGGATCATGGTCTAGAGCCCTTTCAGGGACACGAGGTAAGCGATGACGTCGGCGAGCTCGTCCGCGCTCAAGCGCTCAGCGTAGGACGGCATCGCCGAGGCGTTCTCCACGCTGATCTCGCGTAGATCGGCTTTCGCGAGCGAGTGAAGCGTTTCCTGCTCGTCGATGAGTTGCACGAAGTAGGTGTCCTCGTTGAGGCGGCGGCCGCGCAGCGTGCGCCCGTCCTTCGTCACGACGCGCACGGGCCGGTTGATCGGCAGCAGCGACTGATTCGGGTCGAGCAGCGCGCGCTGGAGCGCCGCAAGCGTGCGGATCGACCCGATGTCGCTCAGATCCGGCGCGAGCCTCGGGCCGCTGCCGTTCACGCGGTGGCAGCCCGCGCAGTTTCCTTTGCCGTCGAACAGTGCGCGGCCGCGTTCCGCGTTGCCCACACGCACGGCCGCGGAGGCGGGATCGAACCCCGCGCGGATGAACGCCACGATCGCGGTGATCTCGGCGGGCCGCAGCGCGAACGGCGGCATCCCCGTTCCGGGCACGCCGGAGGTGATCACGCGCGCGAGGTCTTCATCCGATGAGGCGCGGCGGAAACGGCCGAGACGCAAGTCGATGCCCGGGACGCCGTCGCCGGTCGCGCCGTGGCAGACCTGGCATTGCGGGCCGTACAGCCGCTGACCCGCCTCGACGTCGGCGCGGCCATACTGGCCGTGATCCTGGTCGAGAGCTTGCGCGCCGCTACGGGCAGCGACGAGCGCGCAGACAATCGCCACGAAAGACGAAGCGCGGATCATCGGCGTTATCCCCAGAGGCGCGAGCGACGACCGAGAGAGTACGCCCCACACGAGGGACGCGAAATCGTCGCGGAGTTCAAGATCGACGGCGACAACCTGATCGTGGTTGGCACTAACGCGCAGGGTCAGAACATCGAGACGCGTTTCCGCCGGTTGCGCTGACTCGGCTCAGGGCGTCCGTCCTCGCAATCGCGCGGTTACTTGCTCTTCGCGGGGGCTGCGGCGGCCTTGCGCGCGTCGTCAGCGCGTGCGCCGCTCAAGATATTGCGCAGGCCGTAGTTGCCCTCGTGGCACTCGAACGCCATCACGGGCTGCGGGTCGAGCGTGAGCGGGATCTCGATCGTCCACGGCTTGGTCCACGTCTTCGGATCGTCCATCGTCGCCGTCCAATTGATTCTCGTCGGCGACGTTCGCGTGAACCGCTCGGTGATCTTCAACGTCTCGGGGTTCGAGTTTCGGTAGGCCGTCAGCGCCGTGAAGTTCGTGGTCTCGACGACGAGCGTGTCGCCTTCCCAATGACCGCGCGCGTCGCCCATGTGCTGCCGGATCGTCTGGCGCCACGTGCGGACGGCCGTCGAGCGGAATCAGGCGGGCCTCGTGGATGATTTCGTAGGTGATCGCGACGTACTCGGGCGATTGCACGATCTCGTAGACGTTGCCGTACATCACGGGAATCATCGAGCCCGGGATGCCGCGGCTGATGCAGCGCTCGAGCGGGTTGAAGTCCTTGGGGCTGTCGAACGGGCCGCCGAGGAAGCTGCTGCGCTGCCGCTGGCCCGTCTTGGCTTTCGCCTCGGGCGTAAGCGCCGGGATCTTGCCGTCGGGCGGGTCGATCACGAGCCACGGGTGGTTGCGCTTGGACAAGTCGAGGTTCTCGAGCCACCACGCGTCCGGGCCGCGGGGACCGGGCGGAAGATTCGCGATCATCTTCGCTTCGGCGTCTTTGCGGATCTGCTCGAACTCCGCGGGCGTAATGTCGGCGAGCGTCTTGTCGCCGAACTCCGCGGGCTTCTCGAGCGGCGTCGCGTACTCGTTGTCGTTCGCGAACGTGCCCTGCAGATCGGGATCGCCCCACGGCGTGCGTGGCGCGGTGAAGCGTTGCGCGCTCGCCGGCAGCGACGCGACGAACAACCAGCATCAAGCCGGAACACAGAACGATCGAACGGCGCTTCGTGCCGTATCGCTTGGCCATGCAGAGTTCGCTCATCGCCGTGCCCCCTCGCGCGTCGACTTCGCGAACACGATGCTCCCGCCGCGTCCAAGCGTCAAATCCGGGCGGTTCGGCAACGGACTCGGCGCTCGACTACACTCGGCGTCGACGCCGTCGCCCGGCCTTGCAGAAGTGCGAGCGTGAAATCGATCCTCGAGCAGTTCTTCGCGGTGCCCGCCGCCGGTGCGCCGAGCGCCGAAAGCGGCCGGCTGCAGCGCGTGCTCGGAGTTCCAGCCCTGGTCGCGGTCGGGGTCGGCGCGACGATCGGCAGCGGCATCTTCGCGCTCACGGGGACGGTCGCGGCCGGCAATACGGGTCCCGCGCTCACGCTTTCGCTCCTGATCGCCGCGTTCGGATGCGGTCTCGCCGCGCTTTGCTACTGCGAGTTCGCGTCGTTCCTGCCGGTATCGGGCAGCGCCTACAGCTACGCGTACGCAACGCTCGGCGAGGGCATCGCTTGGTTCATCGGTTGGAACTTGATCCTCGAGTACGGTCTGTCGGCGTCCGCGGTCGCAGTGAGCTGGTCGGGTTACGTGACGAACCTGCTCGCCGAGGCCGGCGTGCGTCTGCCGGCCGCGTTCGTCGGCGCTCCGTTCGGCAAGGGCGCGGACGGCGGCCTCGCCGCGACCGGCGCGATCGTCAACGTGCCGGCCGTGCTCGTCGTCGTCGCCTTGAGCGCGGTCTGCTACTTCGGCGTGCGCCTGTCCGCGGCCGCGAACAACGTGATGGTGTATCTCAAGGTGGCGATCATCGTCATATTCGTGATCGCCGGCCTGCGGTTCGTCGACACGGCGTTGTGGCATCCGTACGTGCCGCCGAACACGGGCGAATTCGGCCACTTCGGTGTGAGCGGTGTGCTGCGCGGCGCCGCGATCATCTTCTTTTCCTATGTCGGCTTCGACACCGCGTCGACGACCGCGCTCGAGGCGCGCAATCCGCAACGCGACGTGCCGCTCGGCATCCTCGGCGCGCTCGCGCTGTCCGTCGTGCTGTATCTCGCGATGGCCGCCGTCATGACGGGGATGGTTCCGTACGCGGAGCTCGGCGTGGAGCAGCCCGTGGCCGTCGCGATCGACCGGCATCCCGAGCTCGGCTGGGTCGGCACGCTGGTAAAGGTCGGCGTGATCGCGGGTATGACCTCCGTGATCCTGATGTCGCTGCTGGGCCAGCCGCGCATCTTGCTCGCGATGGCGGACGACGGCTTGCTCCCGCCCGCGATGCGCCGCTGTCACGCGCGTTATCGCACCCCGCACGTCGCGACGGTCGTGACCGGCGCTTTCGCGGCGGCGTTCGCGGGGTTGTTTCCTCTCGACGTGCTCGGCGAGCTCATCTCGATCGGCATCCTGCTCGCGTTCGCGGTCGTCTGCATCGGCGTGCTCGTGCTGCGCAGGACGCGCCCGGACGCGCACCGCCCATTTCGCGTGCTTTGGGCCCCGGTCACGTGCGTGGTCGGCGCGCTCGTGTGCCTCGGCATGACGTTCGCGCTGCCGTCCGATACCTGGTGGCGGCTCCTGATCTGGACCGTCGTGGGGTTCGCGATCTACGGGCTCTACGGCTTCCGGCACAGCCGGTTGCGCGGCGCGATTCGCCGCTAGACGCCCCGTCACGCGGCGCCGCCGCCGACCCTTTCCGGTGAAACTCGGGACAAACGGCTGTGCCTTTGAGGGGGTCGCGGCGTACAATGGCCACCCCCCGGCCCCGTGCCGGGCAAGCCTTCGAAGGGCCCGCGTTAGAGGCCCGAAATCAGGAGCGAGCTCGCATGTCTAGAGGCGTCAACAAAGTCATTCTCGTCGGCAACTTGGGCAGAGATCCCGAGACCCGCTACATGCCGAGCGGCAGCGCGGTCACGAACCTCCGGATCGCGACCAGCGAGCAGTGGAAGGACAAGACGACGGGCGAGAACCAGGAGCGCACCGAATGGCACTCCGTGGCGATGTTCGGTCGGCTCGCCGAGATCGCGGCCGAGTACCTGCGCAAAGGCTCGAAGGTCTACATCGAAGGCAAGCTCCGCACCCGCAAATGGCAGGACAAGACGGACGGTAAAGACCGTTACACGACGGAAATCATCGCCGACGAAATGCAGATGCTCGACGGCAAGGGCGGCGGCATGGGCGCCGGCGCGCCGGCGAGCAGCGGCGCGCGAGCGGCCGTCGCCGCGCGCGCCCGCGGTCGCCGATGCGGACCGCGGTCCGCCGAGCGGCGAGTTCGACGACGATATCCCGTTCTAAGGCCAAGACGCGGCGTCCGTTGCTTCACTGCTTCGTTTCATCGAGAGCTTCGAGCCGGAGCACCGGCGCGAGGTTAGGCGCGTGACTGAGCGCTTCTACATCCAGACATTCGGCTGCCAAATGAACGAGTACGATTCGGCCAAGATGGCCGACGTGCTCGTCGATTCGTTCAACGCGCGCGGCGTGGACGCGGTCGAGCACGCCGACATCCTGCTGGTGAACACCTGCTCGGTGCGCGACAAAGCGCAGGAGAAGGTGTTCTCGCTGCTCGGCCGATGGCGCGAGCTCAAGGAAGCGCGGCCGGACCTCATCATCGGCGTCGGCGGTTGCGTCGCGAGCCAAGAGGGCGCCGCGCTGCTGAAGCGCGCGCCGTTCGTCGATCTCGTGTTCGGCCCGCAGACCCTGCACCGGCTGCCTGCGATGATCGCGCAAGTGCGGGCGGGCGTACCGAACGTCGTCGACGTGTCGTTCCCCGAGATCGAGAAGTTCGACAAGATTCCGCAAGCGCAGACCGCGGGCTGCACCGCGTTCTTGTCGGTGATGGAAGGCTGCAGCAAATACTGCTCCTACTGCGTCGTGCCGTACACGCGCGGCGAGGAAATCAGCCGGCCGTTCGACGACGTGATCGCCGAGGCCCACCGGCTCGCCGAGCTCGGCGTGCGCGAGATCAATCTGCTCGGCCAGAACGTCAACGCGTATCGCGGCGCCGTGCACGGCGGAGGCACCGCCGACCTCGCGACGCTGATCTACTTCGTCGCGGGCCTGCCCGGCGTCGACCGCATCCGCTTCACGACGTCGCATCCGCTCGAGTTCTCGGATTCGCTCGTCGACGCCTACGCGAACGTCGACAAGCTCGTGAGCTACCTACACTTGCCGGTGCAGAGCGGCTCGGACCGCGTGCTGAGCCTGATGAAGCGCGGCTATACGGCCGCGGACTTCGTCGAACGAATCGACAAGGTGAAGCGCGCGCGGCCCGGCATCTCGATCGCGACGGACCTGATCGTGGGTTTCCCGGGCGAGACCGAGGAGGACTTCGAGCAGACGCTCGAGCTCACGCGCGCCGTCGGCTTCGACCAGTCCTATTCCTTTATTTACAGCCCGAGGCCCGGCACGCCCGCCGCGTCGCTGCCCGACTTGCCTCGCGAGGTGAAGCAGGGCCGGCTCGAGCGCTTGCAGGCCGCTGCTCAACGCGCAGGCCGCGGCGATCAGCGCGCGGATGGTCGGCACGGTGCAGCGGATCCTCGTCGAGCGCGCGTCGCCGAAGACGGCGCGCGAGCTCTCGGGCCGCACCGAGAACAATCGCTGGGTGCACTTCATCGGCGACCTCGAGCTCGTCGGCGGATTCGCCGACGTGCTGATTACCGAGCCGCTTCGCAACTCATTGAGGGGTCGCCTCGTTGGCAACGATAGGCAGAAGTCCGTTGCCTGACACCGCGAAATACGAGCACTCGCTGAACGTGGTCCTCACGCCGGACGATCCGCGCAGGCTCGCGAGCCTGAGCGGCCAGTTCGACGAGCATCTGCGCCAGATCGAGCGCCAGCTCGGCATCAGGATCAACAACCGCGGCAACCGCTTCGAGCTGCTCGGGCGCGAAGATGCCGCGTTGCGCGGCCGGCGCGTGATCGAGGACTTGTTCGAGCTCACCGAGCGAGAGGAGCTCGATCCCGAGCGCGTGCATATCGCGCTCGCGGAGCACAGTCGCAACGACTCGGGGGCCGACGGCGCGCCGCGGGGCGACGGCCTCACGATCAACACGCGCCGGCGCACCGTCCGCGCGCGCGGACCGCATCAAGTCGCGTATACGCAAGCGATGCGCGAGCGCGACCTCACGTTCGGTATCGGTCCGGCGGGCACCGGCAAGACGTTTCTCGCCGTCGCGGCCGCGGTCGAGGCGCTCACGAGCGACGCCGTCCGCCGCATCGTGCTCGTGCGTCCCGCCGTCGAGGCGGGCGAGCGGCTCGGCTTCCTGCCCGGCGACCTCACGCAGAAGGTCGACCCGTATCTGCGCCCGATGTACGACGCGCTCTATGAGATGATGGGTTTCGATCGCGTCGGACGGCTGATCGAGCGGCACGTGATCGAGATTGCGCCGCTCGCGTTCATGCGCGGCCGCACGCTCAACGAGTCGTTCGTGATCCTCGACGAAGCGCAAAACACCACGCCGGAGCAGATGAAGATGTTCCTCACGCGCATCGGCTTCGGCTCGCGCGCCGTCGTCACGGGCGACGTCACGCAGACGGATTTGCCGCGCGGCAAGGAGTCGGGCTTGCGGCACGTGAGCCGCGTGCTCGACGGCGTCGAAGACATCGCGTTCATCCACTTCACCGCCGAGGACGTCGTGCGCCATCCGCTCGTGCAGAAGATCGTGACCGCCTACGCTCGCGACGAAGAGCAACGCAACGGACGGGAAGTCGAATGAGCACGCGTGAGCTCGCGATCGAGGTTCAAAACGTCTCGGGCAGCCAGCGGATCCCGTCGGAGCAGCTGCTGCGCTCGTGGGCGCTCGCGGCGTTCACCGCTTCCGCCGACGCGGCTGCGCCGCAAGGGCCGCCGGCCGCCGCCGCGGGCGGAGAGCTCACGATCCGGATCGTCGGCGAGCGCGAGAGCGCAGATTTGAATTCGCGCTACCGCGGCAAACGCGGCCCGACCAACGTGCTCGCGTTCCTGGCCGATGCTCCCGCGGCGCCGGCCGCCGAGAGCGGCGGACGCCAGCGCGACGAATCGCCGCGCGAGGACCGCGTCGCGGAGCTGCCGACGGCGAACGACAACGCCGGTAATACGCGGCCGCGCGGCGAGCGAGGAACGCTGCATTTGCGCGAGCGCGACGGCAACACGCTGGGCGCGGCGGAGAGTGCTCCGCCGAGCGCGGCGACCGACGGCGACGTGCAGCGGCAATGCACGGCACCGCGAGCGACGCGCCGTACGCGCCGACAGCGCGCACCGGACAACGGCAACGCGCCGAGCTCCGATGCGCTTCCGCTCGGCGACCTCGTCATCTGCGCGCCCGTGCTCGCCCGTGAAGCGCGCGAGCAACGCAAACAGTTCGAAGCGCATTGGGCGCACATCGTGATTCACGGCGTTTTGCACCTGCTCGGCTACGACCACGAGACCGACGAGCAGGCGGGCGTCATGGAGGATCGCGAGCGCAAGATCCTTGCAGCGCTTGGGTTTCGCGGATCCCTACGCCGTCCGCAGCTAACGAGTTGCTTAGGAAGCGAGGGGCCTTCAAGATAATCCCTTCGCATGGCCGACGAAACCCCTCCTAGCAGCGAAACCGGCGTATCAGGTTTATGGTCGCGACTGTTCCGCGGCCGCGCTGACGAGGTCAAGACCAGAGAAGAGATCGCGAGCTTCCTCACGGAATTCCGCGACCGCGGCGCGCTCGCGTCCGACGAGCTCGCGATGCTGCAAGGCGTGCTCGAAGTGTCCAACACTCAAGTGCGCGACATCATGGTGCCGCGCAGCCACATGGTCGTGCTCTCGAAGGACGATTCGCCCGAGGCGCTGCTCAAGACGATCATCGAGTCGAACCACTCGCGCTTCCCCGTGATCGGCAACGATCGCGACGAGGTCGTCGGCATCGTGCTCGCGAAGGACATGCTGAAGCACTACGTCGTCGACGACCGCGAGTCGTTCCAAATCGAGCCGCTGCTGCGCCCCGCAGTGTTCATTCCCGAGAGCAAGCGCCTGAACACCCTGCTCGCGGAGTTTCGCGAAGGTCGCAACCACATGGCGATCGTTGTCGACGAGTACGGCGGAGTGTCCGGCCTTGCGACGATCGAGGACGTGCTCGAGCAGATCGTCGGCGAGATCGACGACGAGCACGATCAGGAGGAGGCCGCGCCGATCCAACCGCAGGACGACGGCCGTTTCGTCGTGTCCGCGCTCACGCGCATCGAAGAGTTCAACGACTTCTTCAGCACCGAGATGAGCGACGAGCAGTACGACACCGTCGGCGGCCTCGTGATGCACGAGCTCGGCCGTTTGCCGCGCCGCGGCGAGCAGCTCGAATACGCGGGCTTCCGCTTCAAGGTGCTGCGCGGCGACCGCCGCCGCTTGCACACGCTCGAAGTCACTCGGCTGCCGACGCCTCCGGCCGAGTAGGCGCGAGTCACCCATGCTTGCGTTACGCGCTGAGCTTGCTCGCCGGTGCGGTGCTGCCGTTCGCGTTCGCGCCGTTCGAGCAGTTCTGGATCGCGCCGCTGTCGTATGCCGTGCTGCTGCTACTCGTGGACGCGGCGTCTCGAGCAAACGCGGCTTCGGGCTCGGGTTCGTGTTCGGCTGCGCGAGCTTCGGCGGCGGCACGTACTGGACGTACATCGCCGTGCGCGACATCGGCGGAGCGCCGATCGCGCTCGCAGGCGGCCTCACGGTCGGCCTCACGGTGGTGCTCGCGGCGTTCGTCGGCGCGGCGGGTTGGATCGCGGCGCGTTGGTTCCGCACGAGCGGCGCCGGCGCGTGGCTCGTGTCGTTGCCCGCGCTATTCGTGCTCACCGAATGGGCGCGCGGTTGGTTGTTCACGGGCTTCGGCTGGTTGTCCGCGGGCTACAGTCAGACGGACTCGTGGCTCATGGGCTACGCCGCGCTGCTCGGGCTGCACGGCATGAGCTGGGCCGTGCTCGTGACGGCCGGTGCGCTCGTGACGCTCGGCACTTCGATCGTCGACGCGCGCCGTGGGCGCGAGCCCGCGCGCCGTGCCGCGGCTGCGGCCGCGCTTGCGGTTGCCGCGATTTGGGCCGTTGGCGCGGTCGCGGGCGCGCACGAGTGGACCGCGCCGAAAGAGAAGCGCGCTCAGCGTCGCGTTGATTCAAGGCGCGATCACGCAGGACCTGAAGTGGAGGCCCGAGCAGCTGCCCGGCACGCTCGCTCTCTACTCCGGCCTCACCCAGGAGAGCCTCGGCACCGACCTGATCGTCTGGCCCGAGGCTGCGGTGCCGACTCTTTACGACTACGTGAAGCCATACCTCGACAGCGTGCGGCGCGCCGCGCAAGAGCGCGGGAGCACCGTGCTGCTCGGCATCCTGCGCACCGACCCCGCGGGGCCGCCCGACACGTTTCAGAACGTGCTGATCGCGCTCACCGAGCCGCCACAGCTCTACGTCAAGCGGCACCTCGTGCCGTTCGGCGAGTACTTCCCCGTGCCGAAGTTCATCCGCACTTGGATGAGGTTGATGAGCCTGCCGTACACGGACGCGGTGCCGGGCTCGCACGACCAGCCGGCGATCGTCGCCGGGGACGAGCGCATCGCGGTCACGATCTGCTACGAGGACGTGTTCGGCGCCGAGCAGCTCGCGTATCTGCCCGAGGCGACTCTGCTCGTGAACGTGAGCAACGACGCATGGTTCGGCGACTCGATCGCGCCGCACCAGCACCTGCAGATCGCGCAGGTGCGCGCCGCGGAGGCGGGGCGCTAGCTGCTGCGCGCGACCAACACCGGAATCACCGCCGTGATCGATCCGCAGGGGCGTGTCGCGCAGACCGTGCCGCAGTTCGAAGCCGCGGTGTTGCGGCGGACGGTCCACGGATTCACGGGTGCGACGCCGTACGCGCGCTGGGGAAACTGGTTGGTCGTCGTCGCGGCGCTCCTCGCATTGCTGAGCCAGTTGCCGCAGATCGTGAAGGTCGTGCGCAGAGCCCACGCTGACGAGCGCGCCGCGCTCGGTCGGCCCGTGTCGATTGCGCGCGTGCCGCGCTGCGGGAGTCACCCCAATAGCTTCTCGATAGCGGCCGCCGCGGCTGCCGCTCCGCCTTCCTGTCGTACCGCAGCCGCGGTCGCTTGCGCGCGTTTCCGATAGTCGTCGGCGAGCACGCGCTCGAGCTCGCGCGCGACGTGTGCGGCCTGATAGCGCCGCGGATAGATCGTGCGCGAAACGCCGAGCTTCCTCACGCGATACGCGTTGTCGGGCTGATCGTGACCGTGCGGTACGACGATCATCGGGTGCCCGCAGCGCAGCGCCTGTCCCGTCGTGCCGACGCCGCCTTGGTGGACGACGGCGCTCGCGCGCGGGAACAGCAGCTGGTGCGGCGCGCGATCGACGAGCAGCACGTCGGGCGATGCCGGTCCGTCGGGCACGTTCTGCGCGAACCCGCCCGTGAGCAGCACCGCGCGGACGCCGAGCCGCGCCGCGGCCGCGGCGCTCTCGTGATAGAAGCGCCCCGCGGCGCCGACAGCGGACGTGCCGAGCGTGAACACGACGGGCGGCGGGCCCGCCGCGAGAAACGCTTCGAGCTTCGGGTCGAGCGCGTCGGGACCGTTGTAGAACACGAAGCCCGTCGTCTCGACGTTCGGCGGCCAATCGGGTTGCGGTAGCCCGAGCACACGCGAGAACAGTGCGAGCGTGAGGTGCGGCGAGAACATGCCCTCGAACATCGGATGCCCGCCGCGCGGCAGGCCGAGCTCGGCGCGGAAGCGGTACACGGGCTCGACCCAAGCGTTCGTCGAGCTGCGCGCGAGACCGACCATCAGGCGCGCCGCCCACACGCCGAGCTTGCGCGCGTGCACGAACGAAGGCGCCTGCGGGAACACGGGCAGGTCCGCGGCGGAGAAGAACAGCATCGGCGCGAGCACCGTGGATACCCACGGCAGCCCCTCGTGCTCCGCGACGATCGGTGCCGCGTACGTGATCGGATGCGTGACGAGCAGATCGGCGCCGGCCGCGACACCTCGGAGCTGCTCGTACGTCTCCGCAAGCTTCGGCAGCAGCAGCTCGCGGACGATCACCTCGCTGCCCCGGGTCGGGTGCATCACGCGCTCGTAGAGCGTCGTGTCGGTCGCATCGAGGTCCGGCCCCACGTGTGCGTACTCGATCCCTGCGCGCTCGACCGGCTCGCGATAGATCCCGGCGGTCGCGACGACCGGCGTGTGGCCGCGCGCCTTGAGCGCGACCGCGAGGCCGATGTACGGGAACACGTCGCCGTACGATCCCCAGCTGTTGATGACGATGCGGCGCGACATGCTCGGCTACGGGCCGCCGAGCGCGGCTCGTTCGCTCGTCTGGAAGATCAGCTCGCGCCGATCACGAAGTTCACGATGCGGCCGCGCACGTAGATCGCGCGCTTGATCGTCTGGCCGTCGAGGTGCTTGCGCGACGTTCGGGTCCGCGCGCGCGATGTCGAGGACTTCCGGTTCGCCGGCTTCGGCCGGCGCTTGGATCTTCGCCGCGCACCTTGCCGTTGACCTGCACGGGAATCTCGATGACGTCGGCTTTCAGGAACGCGGGATCGGCCTTAGGCCACGGGTGATACGCGAGCGATTCGCGGTGGCCGAGCCGCTCCCACAGCTCCTCGGCGATGTGCGGCGCGAGCGGCGCGAGCAGCAGCATGAACGCCTCGACCGCCGCGCGCGGCACGTTCGGCCACTTGTACGCGGCGTTCGTGAACTCCATCAGCGTCGAGATCGCGGTGTTGAAGCGCATCGCCTCGAGGTCTTCGGTGACCTTCGCGATCGTCTGATGCAGCACGCGCGACTGCTCGTTCGTCGGCGCCGCGTCCTCCACGGGCGGGCGCGCCGTGGCGCCGGCGTCTTCGTCGTCCACGCCGACGATCAATCGCCACGCGCGGCTCAAGAAGCGGAACGTGCCCTCGACGCCGCGCGTGTTCCACGGCTTCACTTGCTCGAGCGGGCCCATGAACATCTCGTAGAGCCGGAGCGAGTCCGCGCCGTAGCGCGCGATGATGTCGTCGGGGTTCACGACGTTGCCGCGGCTCTTGCTCATCTTGAAAGCGCGCGCGTCGACCACGATGCCCGGTTGCGCGCGCAGCACGAATCGTTCGCCGCGCTTCTCGACGGCGTCCTCGCCCACGCGTTCGGCCGCGAGCTCTTGTCCGCTGCGCACGTCCTTGCCGTCACGCACGTGCTCGGCGGACACGAGCTCGCCGTTCGCGGCGCGATACTGCGTGAGCTCGGGCTCGCCGAGGATCATCCCCTGGTGGACGAGCTTCGCGAACGGCTCCGTCGTCGAGACGAAGCCCGCGTCGTACAGCACCTTGTGCCAGAAGCGCGCGTAGAGCAGGTGCAGCACCGCGTGCTCGGTGCCGCCGACGTAGAGATCGACCGGCATCCAGTAGCTTCTCGTGCTCCGGATCGACCAGCGCGGCTCGTCGTTCGTCGGGATCGAGGAAGCGCAGGTAGTACCAGCACGAGCCCGCCCACTGCGGCATCGTGTTCGTCTCGCGGCGTGCCGGCTTGCCGTCGCCGGTCGTCGTGTCGAGCCAGTCGCTTCGCGCGCGCGAGCGGGCCCTCGGGCGTGCCGCTCGGCTTGAACTCGTCGATGCTCCGGCAGCAGCACCGGCAGCTCGTCGTCGGGCACGGTTTGCGGCTTGCCGTCCGACGAGCACGATCGGGAACGGCTCGCCCCAGTAGCGCTGGCGCGAGAACAGCCAGTCGCGCAGCTTGTAGTGGACGCTGCCGCTCGCCGAGCGCCGCGCTTCTCGAGCCACGTCGATCATCGCGGCCTTCGCCTGCTCGACGTTCAGGCCGTCGAGGAAGCCGCTGTTGACGTGCGGGCCGTCGCCGAGGTACGCGCTCTTGCCGTCGAAGTCGGCTCGGCGGTTGCACGATGCGGATGATCGGCAGCCCGAACCTCTGCGCGAACTCGTAGTCGCGCTCGTCGTGCGCGGGCACGGCCATGATCGCGCCGGTGCCGTAGCTCGCGAGCACGTAGTCGGCGATCCAGATCGGGATCCGTGCCGTTGGTCGCGGGGTTGATCGCGAACGCGCCGGTGAAGACGCCGGTCTTGTCCTTCGGCAGCTCGGTGCGCTCGAGCTCGCTCTTGCGCGACGCTTGCTCGCGATACGCGTCGACCGCGGCGCGCTGCGCCGGCGTCGTGAGCTTCGTCGACGAGCGGGTGCTCGGGCGCGAGCACCATGTAGGTCGCGCCGAACAGCGTGTCGGGCCGCGTCGTGAACACGCGATCGCGAGCGTGCCCGCGACCGGCGTCGTCGGCCGCGACGTCGAAGTCGACCTCCGCGCCGTCGCTGCGGCCGATCCAGTCGCGCTGCATCTCCTTCGTGCTGCTCGGGCCAGTCGAGCGTCGTCGAGATCCTCGAGCAGCCGGTCGGCGTACTCGGTGATCTTCAGCATCCACTGCCGCAGCGGCCGGCGCACGACGGGAAGCCGCCGGTCTCGGACTTGCCGTCGTTGACCTCCTCGTTCGCGAGCACGGTGCCGAGCGCCGGGCACCAGTTGACCGGGACCTCGGCGTGATACGCGAGGCCGCGCTCGAACAGCTGCTCGAAGATCCACTGCGTCCACTTGTAGTAGCCGGGATCGGTGGTGTCGAGCTCGCGCGTCCCAGTCGTACGAGAAGCCGAGCTTCTTCAGCTGCTCGCGGAAACGTTCGATGTTGCGCTCGGTCGTGATCGTCGGGTGCGTGCCGGTCTTCAGCGCGTACTGCTCGGCCGGCAGGCCGAACGCGTCCCAGCCCATCGGGTGCAGCACGTTGAAGCCCCGCATCCGCTTGTAGCGCGCGACGATGTCGGTCGCGGTGTAGCCCTCCGGGTGGCCGACGTGGAGCCCGTCGCCCGACGGGTACGGGAACATGTCGAGCACGTAGTACTTCGGCTTGGAGGTGTCGACTTTCGCGGGCGTGCGAAACGTGCCCTTGGCTTGCCAGAAGGCTTGCCACTTCGCCTCGATGTTTCTGAACGGGTAAGCCATACGTATCTCGAGCCGGAGGGTCCGTCCATTCCGGCGGGTTGTCATGCGGGCCGTGGTGCTCGATGCTATTCTGCCACGAGCCCCATGCTGACGCGTCAAATCACAGTCCGCTTGTTGCTCGCGCGCTCCGCGATTCTCGGTCTCGTATTCGCGGCGGCGGGATGCGGCTTCCACCTCCAAGGCGCTGGATCGCTGCCGCCGGCGCTCGCGAAGACCTACCTCGCGGGCTCCGCGCCGCATTCGGAGTTCTTGGTGAGCCTCAGGGAAGCGTTGCGGCTGCGCGGCTCCGACGTGGTTACGGCGCGCGAGCAGGCCGAATCCGTGCTCAACATCGTTTCCGATCAGACGGGGCAGCGCGTGTTGTCGGTGACCGCGGGCAACATCCCGCGCGAGTACGAGGTCTACTACGCGGTGACGTTCTCACTGCAAGTCGGCGAGCAGACGCTCATCGAGAACGAGTCGCTCGTCGTCACCCGCAGCTACACGTACGACGAGACCGAGGTGCTCGCGAAGGCGGCGGAAGAGCAGATCTTGCGCCGCGCGCTTGCCGAGGATCTGGCACGCCGCGTCGTGCGCAGGGTCGAGGCTCTCGGCGCGACCGCCGCCGCCGTTCCGCAGAACTGAACTTCATCGCGAGGCTGCCGTCGAACCCCCGTCGACGCGTCGCGGCCCATTCCATCCGGAGAACAACTTCATGCTCGAAGCGCAAATCCAACGCCACGTGCGCCCCTCTGTCGCGGATGCGGTACTCGCCGAGCGGTCGCCGGGCTTGTTGGTGAGCGAGGATTCTGCGGCGGTCGAAGGCGAGCAATTCGCACCGACGGTCGCGCGCTTGAAGGACGTGAACACCGCCGAAATCGACACACTGCTGAGCGCCTATGGCGCTCGGCTCGTGAAGATGGAGCTTGGCCGCGAGATCCCGGGATCGTATTGGGGCGAGTCCGAAGCGGGGTTGATCGAGAACGACGTGTTCGTTCGCGCCGACACCCCCGTGCACTCGCTGCTCCACGAGCTTTGTCATTTCATCTGCATGGACGCTACGCGCCGCGCGCAGCTCGTGACGGATGCGGGCGGCGACGCCGACGAGGAGTGCGCCGTGTGCTACCTCGAGGTGCTGCTCGCCGACGAGCTCACGAGCTTCGGCCGCGCGCGTTGCCTCGTGGACATGGACGAGTGGGGCTACACGTTTCGCGAAGGCTCGGCAGAACGCTGGTTCGGCGGCGACGGCGCGTCCGCGCGCTCGTGGCTGCTCGAGCGGGGTCTGATCGACCAAACCGACAAACCGACGTTCCGCGTGCGCAAGTAACGGTTCGTCGTCGGCAGCGCGCCGTCAGCAGCGCGCGTCGCGGCAGCGCGTCGTCGGCAGCACGCCGTCGGCAGCGCGTCGAATCGCGCCTAGAGCTGCGTCGGGTTCGGCGCGTCGCCGTAGACCTTCTGCGGATCGAAAACCTTCTCGGTGTCCGTGAACTCGAGTGCGTTCGCTTGTTTGCCGAGCGGAATGCGCCGGTAGAAGCACGAGCGATACCCGACGTGGCAGCTCGCGCCGCCCTGGACGTCCACCTTGAGCCAAACGCAGTCCTGATCGTCGTCGATCATGAGCTCTTTGACTCTCTGCACGAGGCCGCTCGTCGCGCCTTTGTGCCACAGCGCCTTGCGGCTGCGGCTCCAGTAGTGCGCCTCGCCCGTCATGATGGTCTTGTCGAGCGCCTCGGCGTTCATGTGACTGACCATCAACAGCTCGCCCGTCGTCGCGTCCGTGGTGACTGCCGGAATCAGGCCGTTCGCATCGAACTTCGGCGCGAGGTCTTTGCCTTCCTCGACCTGCTCGATGCTCGTGCGCTTCGCGAATGTCCTAGCCATGGCGTGGCGTCCAGTCACTTTTGAGGGCGGCGATTATAGGCCAAAGCTGGTGTAGCCGCGCCGCGGCGCTCCGGCGGGAGTAACATCGGCTGCAGCAGGGGGGTTAGATATGAACGCTCAGCTTCCGCCTTCCGTGTCCGGTCTCACGGTCGCGTTGATCGCGTCGTTCCTCGCGGCGTCGGCGCTGGCTCAGGCCCCGCCCGCCGCGGCGCCCGCGGGTTCCGCCACGGCGCCTACGGCACGCCCGTCGGAACGATCCGCAGCCGGCGCGCCGTCCGCACGCGAGTCCGCCCGCGCCACTTGGACGCCGGCCCGCACTGCCGACGGCCAGCCGGATCTCCAAGGCAAGTGGGTTAACTTCGACAACACCCCGTTCGAGGCGGACGAGGCTCCGCGTCCGACGTCCAACATCAACCCGCCGGCGCACTGGACCGAGCACGACAGCCCGCAGAGCGCGCAGCGCCGCTCGATGGTCGTGGACCCGCCGAGCGGCCGCGTCCCTGTCATGAAATGGGCCGAGGACAAGCGTGACTACGACCTCGCCCATCTCGGCGACGCGCCGCAGCACGAAACGCCCTGGGTCCGCTGCATCACTCGCGGCGTTCCGGGCGGCATGTTCCCCGCGGGATACAACAACGCGTACGAGATCATCCAGATTCCGGGCTACGTGGTGATCGTTTACGAAATGATCCACGAGACGAGGATCATTCCGCTCGACGCGCGCCCGCACCTGGGTGACGCCATCCGAATGTGGAACGGCGATTCGCGCGGCCGCTGGGAGGGCAATACGCTCGTCGTCGAGACCACGAACTTCAACGACAAGGGCTCGATCGCGACGAGCGCTGCGACGGGCCGGATTCGCGGGATTCCGCAGAGCGACCAGCTGCACGTCGTCGAGCGCTTCACGCGAACGGGCCACGACCGGATCGAATACTCCGTCACGATCACGGACCCGAAGGTTTACACGGCGCCATGGACGGTCGCGCTGCCGCTCAATCGCGACGACGCGTATCTGATGTTCGAGTACGCGTGCCATGAGGGTAATCTCGCGCTGCCGAGCGAGCTGCGTGCGGGGCGTGCGGCGGACGCCGCGGCAGCCGGCGCGTCCGCAGGCGCGCCGACGCCGCGACGCTGCCGCGGCCGACGCCGCGCCGCCCACGCGCACCGCCCCGCCGCGGCGCCGAGGCCGCGCGCCGACGCCGCGCGCTGAGCCGCCCGCGCGCGAGGAATCGTGCTGCACGATGACCGCGCCTCGTGAGCGTGGTCTGCCAATTGTCACCCGGTGGACGAATTCGGCTCGACTGTCCGCAAACGTTGACGTTCTTTGCGTTGTCACCCTTTCGCGGACGATCGTCGAATGTCCGCGAGGTGACAATCGGCCGGAGCCACATGCGCAAGCGCGCCCGACCTGCGCGCCGCTGAGCGCGCGTGCACCGACTCGCGCGCCGCTGCTCACGGCGCGGCTGGTATCATGCGCGCAGTCCGTAGCTTCGAAGCCGACCGCCATGGCCCTTCACGTCCACAACACGCTAAGCCGCACGCGCGAGCCGTTCATGCCGGCCGACCCGAAGCGCGTGACGATGTATGTCTGCGGACCGACGGTCTACAACTTCGCGCACATCGGCAACGCGCGGCCGCCCGTCGTGTTCGACGTGCTCGCACGCCTGCTGCGGCGCAGCTACGCGCGTGACCTACGCGCGCAACGTCACCGACGTCGACGACCGGATCAACGAGGCGGCCCGCGTGGAGGGCGTCGAGATCGGCGTCGCTCACGGCGCGCTATCTCGACGCATATCACGAGGACATGAAGGTGCTCGGTGTCGCGCCGCCCGACATCGAGCCGCGCGTGACCGACAGCCTCCCGCAGATCGTCGCGCTGATCGAGAAGCTCGTCGGCGCCGGGCACGCGTACGAGGCCGAAGGCCACGTGCTGTTCGACGTGCCGAGCTTCGCGGCTTACGGCAAGCTTTCGGGGCGCGACCCCGAGGAGCTGCTCGCGGGCGCGCGCATCGAAGTGGCGCCATACAAAAGAGACGCAGGCGACTTCGTGCTCTGGAAGCCGTCGGCCGAGGGCGTGGTCGGCTGGCCGAGCCCGTGGGGCCGCGGCCGTCCGGGTTGGCACATCGAATGCTCCGCGATGGTCGAGCACCATCTCGGCGAGACGATCGACATCCACGGCGGCGGCGTCGACCTCGTGTTCCCGCACCACGAGAACGAGGTCGCGCAGAGCCGCTGCGCGCACGGCGGCAAGCAATACGCGCGCTACTGGCTGCACAACGGTCTCGTGCAAGTGAACGGCGAGAAGATGTCGAAGTCGCTCGGCAACTTCCTGCTCGTGCGCGACGTGCTCGGCGAGTACGGCGGCGAAACCGTGCGGCTCGCGCTGCTGAAGGCCCACTACCGCCAGCCGCTCGATTGGACGCAGGCGCTCGTGAGCGAGGCGCGCCAGAATCTCGACCGGCTCTACGGCGCCCTCTACGAAGCCGGCATTCGCGGTGCGCAACACGGCTGCGCCGACAGCAGACGTCCCCCCTGGTGTTCTCGCGGCGCTCGAGGACGACCTGAATACGCCCCTGGCATTTGCCGAGCTGCTCGCCGTGGTGCGCGCTGCGAACAGCAATAAAGACGTCGCGGAGCGTCTGAAGCTCGCGGAGAGTCTGCGTGCAGGCGGCTGGCTCCTCGGCCTTCTGCAGTCCGATCCGCATGCTTGGCTCCGCGGTCCGGGCGCGAGGACGGGCGTGGATCTGAGTGACGAAGAGGTTGACTCAATGCTGGAACAGCGCAAGGCTTTCCGGCGTGAGCGCAAGTTCGGGGAAGCGGATCGGATCAGGGATCGGCTGGTCGAGCGCGGCATCGTGATCAAGGACCGGCCCGACGGAAGCGTGGACTGGGGCCGGGCGACCTCTTCCATGGGGACAGCACCGATCGCCGTGAAAGCGGTGGGAGTCGGTTCCACTGCGCCGGACGAGGACACTCGTTGAGAGATGCGATTCGCTGGATGCTGATCGCCGCTATCAAGCTCTATCAGGTCACGCTATCGCCGTGGCTCGGGAAACAATGCCGTTACATCCCAACCTGTTCGGCGTACGCCGAGGAGGCGCTGCGCCGTTTCGGCGTGCGGCGCGGCGTGTGCGCTTGCGCATAAAGCGCATCGGGCGCTGCCATCCGTGGGGCGGCTCGGGTTACGATCCTGTTCCGGAAGAGCCCACATCCAAACGCTAGGGCGACGACTAAGCATGGACCGCGTATTGCTCGAAATCCTCTGCTGCCCGGTGACCCGCTCGCCGCTCGAGCTCTTGTCCGAGCGCGAGCTCGCGGAGCTCAATCAGCGGATTGCCGCGCGCCGCATCAAGAATCGCGACGACGCGGTCGTCGAGGAGCCGCTCGAGCAAGCCCTCGTGACACGCTCGGCGAAGCTCGTTTACCCCGTGCGCGACGGCGTGCCCGTGCTGCTCGAGGATCAGGCGATGCCGTTGAGCCAACTCGAAGGCCCCGCCTGAAAATCCCGGCTCGCCAACTCGAGCGCCAGCTCGCCGGAGGCCTCTCGCAGGTGTATCTCGTCGCCGGCGACGAGCCGCTGCTCGTCGACGAGGCGCTCGAGGCGGTCCGCGCGGTCGCGCGCGGCAAGGGCTTCACGACGCGCGAGCTCCACGTCACGGATCGGAGCTTTCGCTGGGCGGAGCTCGAAGGTGCGGCCGATAACCTCTCGCTGTTCGCGACGCGCAAGATCGTGGAGCTGCGGATGCCGTCGCCGCGCCCGGGCGACGCGGGCTCGAAGGCCATCGCCGCGCTCGCGGAGCGCGACGATCCCGATAGGATCCTGATCGTCGGCGTCGGCGAGAAGCTCGACTCCGCCGCGCAGAAGACGGCCTGGGTCAAGGCGATCGACAAGCACGGCGTGATCGTCGAGGTCTGGCCGATCGAGCGCGCCGACCTGCCGCGCTGGGTCCAGCAGCGCGCGAGCGCCGCGCGGCTCAAGCTCACGTCCGCGGCGGCGCAGCTGCTCGCGGAGCGCGTCGAGGGCAACCTGCTCGCCGCGGATCAGGAGATCAAGCGGCTCGTGCTAACGGCGGCAGGCGCGGAAGTGGACGAGGCCGAGGTGCTCGAATCCGTCGCTAACCACAGCCGTTTCGACGTGTTCGCGCTCGCGGACGCCGTGCTCGCAGGCGAGACCGCGCGCGCGTTCAAGATCCTCTGGGGTCTGCGCGCCGAAGGCGTCGCTCCCGTGCTGATCAGCTGGGCGCTGAATCGCGACATCGGTCTGCTCTCGCGCCTCGACTACGCCGTGCGGCACGGCGACAACCTCGACGGCGCGCTGATGCGCCAAGGCGTGTGGCGCCGCCGCCAGACGCTCGTGAAGCAGGCGACGCGCCGCTTCAAGACGCGCCAGCTCGCGGCGCTGCTCCGGCAGGCGAGCCAAGTCGACGCGGC
Source organism: uncultured Gammaproteobacteria bacterium (assembly GCA_963742115.1). GTDB lineage: Bacteria > Pseudomonadota > Gammaproteobacteria > Steroidobacterales > Rariloculaceae > FEN-1219. The sequence goes on along the minus strand of CAVUKQ010000015.1, from coordinate 851,457 downwards.
GCTCAAAGGCGTGTTCCCGGCGGAGCCGTGGGGCACGCTCACGGAGCTGCTCGTCGCGATGCTGCGTCCGCCCGTGCAAAAGGCGCCCGAACCGAAGGCGCAAGCGGAGATGACTTGACCGCCGCCGGGCACATGCGGCCGATCGGCATCTTCGGCGGGACGTTCGATCCAATTCACTACGGGCACCTGCGCACGGCACTCGAGGTCGAGCAGATACTCGGGCTCGCGCGCGTGCACTTCGTGCCGTGCGCGAACCCGCCGCATCGCGGTGCGCCGATGACCAGACGGCAAGCTCCGCCTCAAGCTCGTGAAGGCCGCGATCCGCGGCGAGCCGTCGTTCGTCGCCGACGACCGCGAGATCGAGCGCACGGGGCCGTCATACACCGTGGATACGCTTGCGAGCTTCCGCGAGGAATTTCCGCGCCGCTCGTTGTGTCTGTTGCTCGGCATGGACGCGTTTCTCGGACTGGCCGACCTGGCATCGCTGGCGCGAGCTGCTGACGCTCGCGCACTTGGTGGTCGCACACCGCCCGGGCTGGCGCGCGCCGACCACGGGCACGCTCGGCAAGCTGCTGAAAGAGCGGCGCACGGCCGACTCGCGCGACTTGCGCCGCGCTCCGGCCGGCGCCATGTACGTGCACCCGGTGACCCAGCTCGAGATCTCGTCGACCGATTTGCGGGCCGCGCTCGTCGCGGGCCTCGATCCGAAGTTCTTGATGCCCGACAGCGTAAGGAAGATCATTCTCAAAACGGAGTGTTATGCCGAAAACCCCTAGGAAGAGAACGCCTCGATCGAAGCAGCACCGCCTCAGCGGGTACCACCCCTAAGCGCTCGGCCGGCCAGGACAAGCCGAAACGAGCCGCGCCTCGCCCGAAACGCAAGAAAGCACGCCTCACGGTCTCGCAACTCGTCGCCACCGCGCTCGACGATCTCAAGGCCACGGACGTGAGCGTGCTCGACGTGCGCCATCTCACGACGGTGACGGACACGATGATCGTCGCGAGCGGCCGGTCGGACCGGCACGTTCGCGCGATCGCCGACGAGGTGGTCGTGCAATGCAAGCGGGAGGGTTACCGCCCGATCGGCGTCGAAGGCCAGAAGGTCGGCGAGTGGGTGCTCGTCGATCTCGGCGACGTCGTCGTGCACGTGATGCAGCCGCGCGCGCGCGAGTTCTACAACCTCGAGAAGCTCTGGGACATCACGGCGAACACGGCTGCCGACGCGGCTGAGGCCGTGGTGCACGCGTAGCCCGCTCTCCGAGCGGCTGACGCCGCGCGCCCAAGACGCGAGACCAGAGCGCGAACGATGTTGCGGCTACTGCTGATCAACGCGTCGAACCGCCAGCCCGAATGGGTCGACGCGGGCTACGCTGAATACGCGGATCGCTTGCGCGGCCGCTGTACCCTCGAGATCAAGACGATCCCCTTGGCGAAGCGAACCGCGTCCACGAGCGTCGGGCGCGGTTTGGTCGAGCGAGCGATGTCCGACGAAGGCGAGCGCATGGCCGCCGCGATCCCGGACGGCGCGCACGTCGTCGCGCTCGTCGAGAACGGCAAGCCGTGGAGCACGAAGGAGCTCGCGGCGAAGCTCGAGCGCTGGTCCGAGCGCGGCGCGCCGGTCGCGTTTCTCGTCGGCGGTCCGGACGGGCTCGGGGCCGCGGCCCTCGCGCGCGCAACCGACCGCTGGTGCATCTCGGGTCTCACGCTGCCGCACGGATTGGTGCGGATCGTCGTTGCCGAGGCGCTCTATCGAGCGTGGTCGGTTTTGCAGAATCACCCGTACCACCGGGCTTAGCGCTCAGGAGCCCTCGAGCCCGGCCCGCGGCGCCGCGGTGGGTCCGCGAGCCGATTCTCCGGCCGCGTTTTCGCCGCGCGGGCTAGGCGCTTCCCCAACGAGATCGTATAGTTCATTGAATGAAAAAGGATTTCATTTACCTCGCCTCGGCATCGCCGCGGCGCAGCGAGTTGCTGCGTCAGATCGGCGTGCGCTTCGAGGTCGTGCCCGCGCAGATTCCCGAGGCCCAGGAGCACGGCGAGGCCCCCGACGACTACGTCACCCGGCTCGCTCGGGCCAAGGCCGACGCCGTCTGGGAGCGCGTCAGTGCGCGCACCGCCGGTGCGACGGTCGAACCGCGGCCCGTGCTCGCGGCCGATACGGCGGTCGTGATCGACGAGCGTGTGCTCGGCAAGCCGGCCGACACGGCCGAAGCGATGGCGATGCTCGCGGAGCTGTCCGGCCGCACGCACCGCGTCCTCACGGCCGTCGCGCTGCGCTGCGGCCGGTCGCTCGAGACGCTGCTCTGCCGCAGCGAAGTCAGATTTCGCGAGACGAGCGCCGAGGAGCGCGCGGCGTACTGTCGCAGCGGCGAGCCGTTCGACAAGGCCGGCGCGTACGGTATCCAAGGCCGCGCTGCCGTGTTCATCGAGCACTTGTCGGGAAGCTATTCGTCGGTCGTCGGGCTGCCGCTGTTCGAGACCGCGATGCTGCTCGAGCGCTGCGGTGTGGAGCTCTGGGGCGATGCGGCGCCAGCGCCGCGCAAGGACCGGCGGACCGCGGGGCGAGCCGAGGCAGCGCACGGCGCGGGCGATGCGCGGACGGCGTGATGAAGCGCGAAGAGATCCTGATCAACGCGACGTCGCGCGAGGTCCGAGCTGCACTCGTCGAGAGCGGCGTGCTCCAAGAAGTGCTGATCGAGCGCACGAGCCGCCGTGGACTTGATCAGCAACATCTATAAGGGCAAGGTGTCGAGGGTGCTGCCCGGAATGCAGGCCGCGTTCGTCGATCTCGGGCTCGAGCGCACCGCGTTCCTGCACGCGTCCGATATCGCGCGCGCGCCGGACCTCGCCCGCGGCGACGACGAGGCGCCGCGGAGCGATCGCGATGCGGACATTCGCGAGTTCGTGCACGACGGCCAAGAGCTGCTGGTCCAGATATTGAAGGAGCCGCTCGGGACGAAGGGCGCGCGCCTCACCACTTACATCACGATTCCGTCGCGGTATCTCGTGATGACGCCGCTTGGGACCGGTGTCGGCGTGTCGTCGCGGATCGAAGCCGAGCCCGAGCGCGAACGCCTGCGGTCGACGCTCGAGAGGCTGATCGTCGCGCAGAATGCGCGCGGCGGCTACATCGTGCGCACGGCGGCCGAAGGTGCCTCCGAGGACGACCTCGGCGCCGACATGGCGTTTCTCCAGAAGATTTGGCAGGCGATCGAGGAGAAGGCGAAGATCACGCCCGCCGGCGAGCTCGTGCACGAGGACCTGCCACTGCCGCTGCGCGTGCTGCGCGACTCGTCGAGCCCCGCGATCGCGCGGGTGCGAGTCGATTCCGAGCCGACCTTCCGCCGCGTGAAGGAGTTCGCCGAGCACTTCGTGCCGCATCTCGCGCCGCTCGTGGAGCTCTACGCCGAGGATCGGCCGATCTTCGACGTCTACGGCATCGACGACGAGATCGACCGCGCCCTGAACCGGAAGGTGCCGCTGAAGTCCGGCGGCCACGTCGTGTTCGACCAAACCGAGGCGATGACGACGATCGACGTGAACACCGGCGCCTATGTCGGCCACCGCAACCTCGAGGAGACGATCTTTCGCACGAATCTCGAGGCGGCCGTCGCGATCGCCCGGCAGCTCCGGCTCCGCAACCTGGGCGGCATCATCATCATCGATTTCATCGACATGACCGAGGAGGAGCACCGCCGCCAGGTGCTCCAGGCGCTCACGGACCGGCTCGCGGGCGACCACGCGAAGTCGCAGGTCATGAGCGTGTCCTCGCTCGGCCTCGTCGAGATGACCCGCAAACGGAATCGCGAAAGCTTGGAACACGTGCTCTGTCAGGCTTGTCCAAGCTGCGAAGGCCGCGGGTTCGTGAAGACGTCGGAAACCGTCTGCTACGAGGTCTTCCGCGAGATCTTGCGTCAGCACCGCCAGTTCGATTTCCAGGAGCTGCTCGTGCTCGCGCGCCCGAACGTGATCGAGCGGCTGCTCGACGAGGAATCCGCGAGCATTGCCGAGCTCGAGGAACTGACGGGCAAGCCGATCCGGCTCCAGAGTGAGGGGGCGTATGCTCCCGATCAATTCGACGTGGTGTTGATGTAGGAACTCGAATGCGGCCCTGGCTTCGCAAGGTCATCAAGATCGCGCTCGCCCTCGTGGCGACGGGCGCGTTCCTGACCCTGGCCGTGATCGGCGGGTTCCGCTTGCTCGTCACGCAGCTGCCGAGCTATCAAGACGATCTGCAGGCCTGGGTGAATCGCGAGCTCGGGCTGTCGCTCACGTTCGCGCGGCTCGATGTACGCATGAGCTGGCGCGGCCCCGAGCTCACTTTCCACGACGCGAGCGTGGCGACCGAAGACCGAGCCGTGCCGGTCCTGACCGCGCGTGCCGCGAGCGTTGGCTTCGACCTCGTGCAGGTCGCGGCGCGCTTGGCGACGGGACGCAAGGTCGGCGTCGACCGGCTCACCTTCGAAGGCACCGAGCTCACGGTGGTCAAGACGGCCGACGGCGCGTATCGCCTGCAAGGCGCGCCGAATGCCGCAGTCCGCGCCCAGGAGCTCAAGCTCGACGTCCCGCCCGACGTCGAGATACTCGCGCGCGACAGCCGCGTGGTCTACCTCGATCCGAGCCGCAGCGTTGCGTGGACCTTCGAAGACGTAGACGGCAGCATGCGGCGCGTGTCCGGGGCGCTCGAGCTCGCCGCGAGCGCACGTCCGCCGAACGAGCTTGCCCGCGCGGTGTCGCTGACGGCGCAGGGTTTCATCAGCGACGGCGGGCCAGCCGACCGCGCGGCCGGTTTGCAATTCACGGGCGACTGGCGTGTCTCGGCCGACTTCGACGACGTCGATCTCGCAATGATGGCGCGCCTGCTGCCCGAGTTCGCGGTCGTGCCGCAGGCAGGCAACGGCGACATCGCCGTGTGGCTCGAATGGCGTAGCCGCGAGCTCGTAGGCGGCACCGTCGACCTCGCGCTCACCGAGCTCGCCCTGCCCGCGGCGCTCGATGCCGCGGGCTCGCGTTACGAGCGCATTGCGCTCAAAGGCGACTGGCGGCGCGACGGCGGCCAGTGGCACGTCGCGCTGCGCGACGTGGGGGTCACGCGCGGCGGCCGCGCTTGGCCGGTCACGCCGAGCGCCGAGGTCGAATTCGCACGCGATGCGTCGGGCGCGCTCACGCGCCTCGCGCTCGAGAGCGCGTTCTTGCGCCTCGAGGACATCACGCCGTTCGTCTCGCCGCTGCCGGATTCGCCAGTGCTCGATTCGTGGCTCGCGCTCGCACCGCACGGCGACCTCCGCGGCGCATCGCTCGAGCTCGTGAAGAACGGCGACGCGCTCGACTACACGGTGGCCGCCCAGTTCGCGGGCCTGGGCGCGCAGACGATGAACGGCTTGCCGGGCTTCGACGGGCTCACGGGCGAGCTGCGCGCCGACCGCCGCAGCGGCCGTGTCGAGCTGCGCAGCGGCGCCGGCTCCATCGATTGGCCTGCCGTATTCGGCGGGCCGCTCGCGCTCGAGTCCGCGACCGGAATCGTCGTCTGGCGCGAAGGGCAAGACGCGGTGCGCGTGGTGAGCGACGACCTCGTGCTCGCGACGCCCGACGCAAGCACGCGCTCGAACCTCGAGCTCACGCTGCCGCTCGACGGCAGCTCGCCGCTGCTCGATCTCGAAACGTCGGTCTCTGCTTTCGCGCTCGGCGCCGTGCAGAAGTATCTACCGGTCAGGAAGATGCCCCCGGGCGTCGTCGATTGGCTCGAGAACGCCCTCCAAGGCGGCGTCGTTCGAGAGGCCAACGTGCACTTTCTTGGGCCCGGTGAAGTCGTTCCCATTCGATGCGGGCGAGGGCCAGTTCCGCGCGGTCGCGGCCGTGGAGGACGGAAGGCTCGCGTACATCAGCGACTGGCCTTGGGCCGAGGATCTCGACGGCACCGTCGAATTCGTCAACGCGGGCTTCGCGGCGCACGGCAGCGGCCGCGCGCTCGGCAACCGTACGTCCGACCTTCAGGTCAGTATTCCAGACCTGCGAGCCGCCAAGCTCGGCATGAAGCTCGGCACGATCGGGCCGCTTGCTCAGGTGCTCGCGTTCTTGCAGAGCGCGCCGCTGATCGCGCGCACCTTGGGCGCCGACTTCGCACGACTCGAGGCGCCGAACGGCACAGGCGAGGTGAGCGTCGATCTCAGCATGCCGCTGCGCGACCGCGCGGCGTATGACCTCAAGGCATCGCTCGGCATCATCGACGGAGAGCTCGCGTTCCGCGGCTTCGTGCCGCGCGCCACGGAGATCCAGGGCACGCTCGCGCTAAAGGGCGGCACGCTGAGCGGCGAGAACATCCGCGCGATTTTCCTCGACGGCCCCGTCACCGCGCGCGTCGACTCGCCGAAGTTGCCGGGCTATCGCGCACGCATAGCGCTCGACGGCGAGGTCACGATCGACGCCGTCGCCGCCGCGTTCGATCTGCCGTTCGCGGAGTACGTCGCCGGCCAGACGCGTTGGGAAGGCACGCTCCTGATTCCTGCGGCCGAGCTCAAGGACCGCCGCGAGCCGCACATCACGGTGCACTCGAACTTGTCCGGCGTCGCGCTGCGCTTGCCTGCGCCGTTCGAGAAGGCGCCGAGCGAGCCGACCAATCTCGAGGTCGAGTTCGCGTTTCCTCCGAACGGCGGCCTCGAGATGCAGGGCTATCTCGGTGTCTCGCGCCGGTTTGCGCTCGACTTCGATCCGGAGTCCGGCGGTACGGAAGACAAGTTCCAATTCAAACGTGCGGCGCTTCGGTTCGGCGGCGCGCTGCCGGAGCTTCGGGCCGACAGCGGCATTACCGTGGACGGCACCGTAGGCGAGCTCAACGTCGACGAGTGGCTCGCCCTGCCGCGCGGCGGATCGGGCGGCGCCGGATCGGGCGGCGGCGGACAGTGGTCCGCATCGTTCGCCGGTGCGGAGCTCGAGGTCGGCGAGTTTGCCGCGTTCGGGCAGAAGCTCGGCGCCACCAAAGTCAGCGCGCGCCGCCGCACCGACGACTGGCAGATCGAGCTCGACAGCAAGCCCGTCGCGGGCACGTTGCTCGTGCCCGTGGATCTCGGCGACGAGCCGCAGATCGTGGCGGTCATGCGACGTGTGTACCTCGCCACCGGCGCCGACGGCTCGATGGCGAAGGTCGATCCGCGGCACCTCCCGGGCTTGCAGCTGCACGCCGATCAGTTCTCGATCGGCCAGCGCCAGCTCGGGCGGCTCGACGCGGAGATCTTGTCCGATCCGCTGGGACTGCGGCTCGTGTCGTTCGAGAGCGCGACCGACAGCTTCAGCGCGCAGGGCAGCGGCGGCTGGTTCACGGGTGCGGACGGCGACACGACGCGGATCGCGGTCAGCCTGACGTCGACGAATGTCGCGAAGACGCTCGATCAGCTCGGGTTCGATCCGATCGTGCAGGCCGAGGCGCTCGACGTGACGGCGAGCGTGCTTTTGGCCCGGTCCGCCGTCAGGCGACTGGATGGACCACGTCGGCGGCGATTTCGCTCTGCACGTGAAGAAGGGCAGCCTGCTCGACGTGCAGCCCGGCGCGGGCCGCGTCGTCGGGCTCCTGAGCATCAGCGCGCTGCCGCGCCGGCTCGCGCTCGATTTTCGCGACGTGTTCAACCGCGGCCTCGTGTTCGACGAGATCAACGCGGATTTCGTCGTGATCGACGGCAACGCGTACACGGACAACCTGAAGCTCACGGGCCCGGTCGCGGAGATCGGCGTGATCGGCCGCACGGGTCTGCGCGACCACGACTATCGCACGCAGGCGGTCGTCACCGCGGAGCCAGGCAAGGTGCTGCCGACCGTGGGCGTCTTGCTCGGCGGGCCGGCCGTCGCAGCCGCGCTGCTGCTCTTCACCCGGATCTTCAAGGAGCCGCTGAAAGGCATCGGCCGCGCCTCCTATTGCGTTAGCGGCAGTTGGCAGGAGCCGATGGTCGAGCGGCTGTCCGCAGGAGCAGCTCGAGAAGGGCGAGATCTGCGCCGAGCTGCCGCCGAACGGTGCGCTCGGCAAGCCCGCCGAAGTCGCCGCGCGTTAAGCTAGCGCTCAAATGAAGGCAGCAGCGATTCAGATGACGAGCAGCCGCGACGTGCGGCAGAACCTGGCCGAGGCCGGACGCCTGATCGCGTCGGCGGCCGACGCAAGGCGCGCAGCTCGTCGTGTTGCCCGAGAACTTTTCGTTCATGGGCTCGACCGACGTCGAGCGGTCGGCGGCCGTCGAGCGCTACGGCGACGGGCCCGCGCAAGCCTTCCTCGCGGAGGCATCCGAGCGGCACGGGCTCTGGATCGTCGGCGGCACGATTCCGATTCGCGACGACGGCGCGCAGCGCGCGAGCCAACGCTCGCTGCTATTTGGGCCCGACGGCCGCGAAGCCGCTCGCTACGACAAGATTCATCTGTTCGACGTCGACATTCCGGGTCGCGAGGCGGAGCGCTATCTCGAATCGGCGGCGCTCGATCGCGGGCACGCGCGTAGTCAGCGCGACGACGCCGCTCGCGCGCATCGGCATGACGGTCTGCTACGACATCCGCTTCCCGGCGCTGTTTCACCGCCTCAGCGTGCTCGGCGCGGACGTGCTCGTAGTGCCGGCCGCGTTCACCGTGCCGACGGGCGAGGTGCACTGGAAGCCGCTGCTGCAGGCGCGTGCGATCGAGTCGCTCGCGTACGTCGTCGCGTCGGGGCAGACCGGCGAGCACGCGGGCGGACGCAAGACGTTACGGTCACTCGATGATCATCGGGCCGTGGGGAGAAGTCTTGGCGAGCTCCCGGCGGGTCCTGGTGTTGTCTGCGCAGACCTCGATATGATCCGGCTCGAGCAATTGCGCGAGAAGTTCCCCGTCCTCGAGCATCGCCGGGACCTTTGACGCTGCCATCTGCAGCGCGTTTCACGCCGACTTCGGCGCCACGATCGTTTTTTTGAGAGTGAAGCATGATTGAACTAGAGGCCCAGCGCCGCTCATCGGCCGTTCCCATGGAAGACTCGCTCGCCGTCGCGCGCGAGCAGCTGCTCGGACGCGCCGGGCTCGATCTCAAGGCGCTCGATCGCGCGATGTCGCAGGCGATGGCGCGCCGGCTCGACTACGCGGATCTGTATTTCCAGCTCACGCGCTACGAGACCTGGACCGTCGAGGACGGAATCGTGAAGGAGGGCGTGCACAGCATCGATCAAGGTATCGGCGTGCGCGCGATCTCCGGAGAACGCACGGGGTTCGCCTACTCCGATCAGCTCGACGAGGCGGCGCTGCTCGACGCCGTCGACGCCGCGCGCGGCATCGCGCGCGCGCATGGCGACGGCAAGATCAAGGTCGCGCGCGCCGGTCGGCTACCAGCCGCTCTATCCCGAGCGTCGACCCGCTGCGCAGCCTCGAAGATCGCGCGAAGGTGGATCTGCTCGCGGACCTCGATCGCAAGCGTGCGCGCCATGGATCCGCGAATCGCACAGGTGATCGCGAGCCTCGCGGGCGTCTACGAGATCATCCTCGTGCAGGGGTCCGACGGCACGCTTGCGGCCGACGTGCGGCCGCTCGTGCGCCTCAACGTGTCCGTGATCATGGAAGCGAACGGGCGCCGCGAGCAGGGCTACGCGGGCGGCGGCGGTCGCGGCGACTTCAGCGTGCTCACGGCCGACGAGCCGGCCGCTCAAGATCGCGGCGGAAGCCGTGCGCTCGGCCGCGGTGAACATGGAGGCCGTGGCCTCGCCGGCCGGCAACATGCCGGTCGTGCTCGGCTCGGGCTGGCCCGGCATCCTGCTGCACGAGGCGATCGGCCACGGGCTCGAGGGCGACTTCAATCGCAAGGGCACGTCCGCGTTCAGCGGCCGAATCGGTGAGCGCGTCGCGACCGAGCAGTGCACCGTGGTCGACGATGGCACGCTCAGCGGCAGGCGCGGCTCGCTCAACGTCGACGACGAGGGTACGCCGACGCAGTGCAACACGCTGATCGAGGGCGGGATCCTGAAGGGCTACATGCAGGACAAGATGAACGCGCGCCTGATGCAGACGCGCTCGACCGGCAACGGCCGCCGCGAGTCGTTCGCGCTACGCGCCGATGCCGCGGATGACGAACACCTACATGCTGCCGGGCAAGTACGATCCCGAGGAGATTCTCGCGTCCGTCGACAAGGGGATCTACGCGCCGAATTTCGGCGGCGGCCAAGTCGACATCACGTCGGGCAAGTTCGTGTTCTCGGCGAGCGAGGCGTATCTCATCGAGAACGGCAAGAAGACCGCGCCGGTCAAAGGCGTGATGCTGATCGGCAGCGGCCCCGAGGTGCTCACGCGCGTGTCGATGGTCGGCAAGGATCTCGCGCTCGACGCGGGCCTCGGCACCTGCGGCAAGGACGGCCAGTCCGTGCCCGTCGGCGTCGGACAGCCGACGATTCGGATCGATTCGCTCACCGTCGGCGGCACACAGACCTGATCGCGCGAAATCGCCGCGGCTGATTCGCCCCGCTCGGCCGCGGATCGAAGATCGACGCGGTTCCTCGCGAGCACCGTCGGCGCGCAGAGACGCGCCGTTTGTCGCGCTGCACCGACAGCTTGCGGCTCCGAGAAATCGGTCGCAGTGTTACGTCAAAGGCGCGCGCCGTTTGTCGTGATACCTATCACTGCATCGGAACGCCGACTCACCTACGATGCGTCTCGTCACTCAACAAGGTGGCACATGCCGATCGAATTTCGAAAACACGATGACCGAAGCCGATTTCAAACGGCCGCTGCTCGACGCGAACGAGGCAGCGCCTCGCGCGCGAGCTGCAACGCGATGCGGATTTCCGCGTCGACTCTCTCGACGGGTCGCTGCTCGGGCCGCCTCGCTGAATCTCCTTTCGGCCAAACGCTGACCGGCGCCGTTCTTGCTCCGCGAATCGCGCGGGCCGACAATGGCGCTCCGCGACTACGCGCAGCCTGCAGCGAGCGCTTCGGAGTCCGAGCGATGTGGTTATCCAAACCAGTCTACGAGGCGCTGCCGTTCTACTACATCGCGCTCGGGCTCGTCGCGCTGCTCGCGCGGCTGTACGTCGACTATTGGTACTGGCCGCTGATCTGCACCGTGGTCGGAATCGGCAGCTTGATCGCGGGCTGCTCGTCTGGCTGAAGCGCCGCGACCATCGCGCGAGCGCGAGAGGGCGGACCTTGAGCTGACGGTCGGGAGCGCTACTCGCTCTGGGCTCGCTCGGCCTTCTCGTCGACCTCGCCGTCCGCTTCCTCGTCGTCGAGCTCATCGATCGAGATCGTCGTCGTCCTCGTCCTCGTCGTCTTCGTCGTACGTCGTGCGGCGGCGAGCATGCGAACGTCGCAGGTCGCGATACAGCAGCTTGTGCTCGCCGAGCTGGATGACGTCGCCGTCCGCGAGCGCCTGGCTGCTTCACGCGCTTCGATTTGACGAACACGCCGTTCGTGCTATTCAGGTCCTCGACCACCGAGTGCTGCCGTCGGACACGATCTGCGCGTGATGGCGTGAGACGAACTTGCTGCGAATCTGCAAGTCGTTGTCGGGCGTTCGACCGATGATCGCGCGGCCGAGCGGCAGCGGAAAGCTCCGCGACGAACTCGATCGCGGAACAGCACCTCGATCCGCGCGATGCGCGAGCTGTCGGCGTTCGCGAATTGGCCGGTCGTCTCGGGATGCTGCTCCTGCTCGCGCAAGCGCTCGGAGAACTCGACCCACTGCAGCTCCTCGGCGGCGGCCTTGACGAGCGTCTCGTCGATGACGGACGCGCTCCTCGCGCGAACGCGCACAGCATCGCCGTGTCGCAGAGCACGTTGATCAAGCGCGGGACGCCGCCGGAGTAGCGGAACACGATGTCGCACGCCGCTTCGTCGAAGATCTTGCGGCCGTTCGCGCCGGCGACGTTCGAGCCGATGCGTCGATGTATTCGTGGGTCTCGCGCTTCGACAGCGCGCCCGAGATGGAAGCGCAGCCGCACGCGCTGCGTGAGCTGTTGCAGTCGCGGCGAGTCGAGCTTGCGCGACAGCTCCGGCTGCCCCGCGATGATGATGCGAAGGAGCTTCTCCTTCTGAGCCTCGAGCCCGGACAGGAGGCGCACCTCCTCGAGCACCTTGCGGGACAGGTTCTGCGCTTCGTCGATGACGAGCAGGATCTTCTTGCCGGCCGCGTATTGCTCGACCATGAAGTCCTTGAGCATCGCGAGCAGCTCGACCTTGCGCTTGCGGAACGGCTTGAAACCGAACTCGACGAGCAGCGCCTGGAGAAACTCGACCGGCGATAGCTGCGTCTGGCTGACGTGCGCAAGCACGATGTCCGGCGGCAGCTCGGCCAGGAAGCTCTCGATCAGCGTGGTCTTGCCGGCGCCGATGTCGCCCGTGATCACGACGAAGCCGTCGGCGAGCCAGATCGTCGACTCCATGTACGCTTTGGCGCGCGAATGCTGTTTGCTCGCGAATAGGAACTGCGGATCCGGCGTGAGCCGAAACGGCGGTTCCTTGAGCTGAAACAACTCGCAATACATGGGTTACGGGCGGCTCCGAAATTCGTAGACGCGAAGACTAATACAAAGACTGGGGTGTTTCGAGGAGCGAAATCAATGTTCCTGAGACGGAACGACCCCGCGCAAGGCGCGGAAACGCTCGAGTAAGCGGGCCCGGTCGGCGTCTACGAGCGTGCAGTGGCCGACTTTGCGCCCGGGCCGAGGGTCTTTTCCGTAGTCATGGAAATGTGCGCCCGGAATCGCGAGCAGCACGTCTGCGTCGGGCAGCGATCCGAGCAGATTCAGCATCGCCGCGTGGCCACGCGGGCGCGTGTCGCCGAGCGGCCAACCGAGCACGGCGCGCAGGTGATTCTCGAACTGGCTCGTCTCGGCGCCTTCGATCGTCCAGTGCCCGGAGTTGTGCACGCGGGGCGCCATCTCGTTCGCGACGAGCCCGGTCTTCGTGTGAAAAAACTCCACCGTGAGCACGCCGCGGTAGTCGAGCGCGCCCATGATCGCGCCGAGCCAGCTGCTCCGCCTGCGTCTGCAGCGCGTGCGTCGACGTAGGGCGCGACGGTCGTTCGCAGGATGCCGTCGCGATGCACGTTCTCGGCGAGCGGATAGAAGGCGCGCTCGCCGATTCGCGCCTTGGACAGCGATCAGCGAGACTTCGCGCTCGAACGGCACCCAGGCTTCGGCGATCGACGGCAGCACGGCCGAGCTCGCGCCACGCCGCCGCGAGGCGCGCCGCGGAATCGACGATGCGCTGGCCGCGGCCGTCGTAGCCCATGCGCCGCGTCTTCAAGACGATCGGCCAGCCGAGCTGCGCTTGCGCCGCGGCGAGATCGCGCGTCGGAGTCGATCGCGACGAACTGCCGCGGTCGGAATTCCGAGCGAGCGGAACAGCGTCTTCTCGGAGAGACGATCCTGCGCGACCGCGACCGCAGCGCGGCGGCGGGTACACGGCGACACGCTCGCTCGACGGCCTCGAGCGCGCGCGACGGCGACGTTCTCGATCTCGAGCGTGAGCACGTCGACGCTCGCGGCGAGCTTGCGCGAGCGCGTCGCGTCGTCGAGCGCACCGAGCACGCGCGTCCGCGACTTGCGCGCCCGGCGCGTCGGCCGCGGGGTCGAGCAGGCGGCAGTCGATCGCCGAGCGGATAGCCCGCCAGCGCGAGCATGCGGCCGAGCTGTCCGGCGCCGACGATGCCCACTCGCTTTCTATTCATCGTTGCAGCGGATCTTCGTGGTTGCGGCGAGCCCCGCGGGGCGTCACGGAAGGCTAGTGCGCGGCGCGGATCGGGCTGCTCGAGCACCTGCGGCGGTCTGCGCGGCGCGATACTTGTCGAGCGCCGCCGCGATCGCCGGGTACTTGTTGGCGAGGATCGAGGCGGCGAGCAGTGCCGCGTTCGCGGCGCCGGACTTGCCGATCGCGACGCGTCGCGACCGGGACGCCGCGCGGCATCTGGACGATCGAGAGCAGCGAGTCGATGCCGCTCGAGCGCGCGCGACTTGACCGGCACGCCGAGCACGGGCAGCCGCGTCTTCGCGGCCGTCATGCCGGGCAGATGGGCCGCGCCGCCGGCGCCGGCGATCATGCACTTCGAGGCCGCGGCCGACGGCGCCGCTCGGCGTACTCGAACAGGAGATCGGGCGTGCGGTGTGCCGAGACGACGCGTACTTCGAACGCGATTCCGAGCGCCTCCAGCGTCTCGGTGGTGTGCGTCATCGTCGCCCAGTCCGACGCCGAGCCCATGATGACGCCGACCAATGGTTTCATCGCCGCATTGTACAGCAGTTAGAATTGAGTTCTCACCCGCGAACCAAAGGAACGAATCGATCATGGACCGAAAGGGCGTCGCGGAATCGCTCGAGACAGTCGCTGCGCAAGCGGTCGAGCTCGCGCGGCGACTGGGCGCGGATCAAGCCGAGGCCGGCGCGAGCTACGACGAGGGGCTTGTCGGTCACCGTGCGCATGGGCGAGCTCGAGTCCGTCGAGCGGCAACGCGATCGCGGCTTGGCCGTCACCGTCTATCGCGATCCGAAGAAAGGCAGCGCGAGCACGACGGACTTCTCGGCGAGCAGCCTCGAGGACACGGTGCGCAAGGCGCTCAGCATCGGCAGCTTCACGGCGGCCGACGAGTACGCGGGCCTCGCCGATGCCAGCCTCATGGCCGTCGATCCGCCCGAGCTCGACCTGTACTTCCCGTGGGACGCTCGACGTCGACCACGCGACCGAGCTCGCCCTGCGCGCGCGAGAACGCTGCGCGCGCGCTCGACGCGCGTATCGCGAACTCCGAAGGCGCGACCGTGTCGACGCGGCGCGGGCCATCGCGTGTACGCGAACTCGCACGGCTTCGTCGGCGGCTATCCGACCAGCACGTCACTCGACGAGCTGCAGCGTCGTCGCGAAGTCGAACGAGCTCGCTCGAGCGCGACTATTGGTATTCGGTGAGCCGCTCGCCGGACGAGCTCGAGTCGCCCGAGAGCGTGGGCGAGGAGGCGGCGCGGCGTGCGCTGCAGCGGCTCGACGCGCGCCAGCTGTCGACGCGTGTCGTGCCCGTGATCTTTCCGGCCGAGCTCGCGCAAGGGGCTGTTCGGCCATCTCGTCGCGGCGATCCGCGGCACGGCTCAGTACCGGCGCGCGTCGTTCCTGCTCGGCGCCGTCGGCAAGCAAGTGCTGCCGAGCTTCGTCGACATCACCGAGGACCCGCTGATCCCGCGCGCGCTCGCGAGCGCACCGTTCGACGGCGAAGGCGTCGCGACGAAGCGCCGCGAGCTCGTCACAGGCGGCGTGCTGCAGGGGCTACGTCGCTGTCGAGCTACTCCGCGCGGCGCCTCGGCATGCCGACGACGGGCAACGCGGGCGGCGTCCACAATCTGCATCGTGCGTCCCGACGGCGGGCGCGCTCGCGGACCTGATCAAGGGCTGCGACGAGGCCTTCGTCGTCGGCGAGCTGCTCGGGCAGGGAGTGAACATCGTCACGGGCGACTACTCGCGCGGCGCCGCAGGCTTCTGGGTCGAGCGCGGCGAGATCGTGCATCCGGTGCACGAGGTCACGATCGCGGGCAATCTTGCCCGATCTGTTCCACAACATTCGCGCGATCGGCTCCGACGTCGACGAGCGCGGCGACGGTGCGCTGCGGGTCGGTGCTCGTCGACGGGCTCACGCTCGCGGGGGGCTAGCCGGCCGCCTCGCGTCCGGCGCGCGGCGTCTGCGGTGTTGCGCGGTTCGTGGTGCCGCGGTTCCGTCGCCGAGGCAGGAGAGCTCGGGTCATTCCTCCCGCTACCGCCCGGTCGGCCTAAACGCGTCACGCCCTTGCCCACAGCGTGGGCCGGGCGTGCCATCGAAGTTTTCGCAGCGCGACACCACGCGCTCGCCATTCGGAAGAACCAGCGCGTAATTCATGGCCCACTCGCGCTGGGCCGCCCGAGCGCGGGAGGAACAACCCGAGCTCTCCTACCTCGGCGCCGGAACACCACCCGCCGCGACGCCCCGCCAGCGCCTCGTGCGCGCACCCGCGCGCCGCAGGCGTAGTGGAGTACTCCGCTCGCGTACGCAGGCGTGCGGAGCGCTCAGCTCGCGTACGCAGGCGTCGCAAGCGCTGAGTTCGCGTACATCGGCGTCCAGGACGGCTCAGCTGGTGCGCGACTGTGGCGAGACGCGCGCGCGCGGGACGTCGAACGCATTTGGGATGGTGGGCGTGGGTTGTTCCTCCCGCGCTCGGGCGGCCCAGCGAAAGTGGGCCGCGGGTCGAACGGTGACGCTGCGGATGGCAGTGGGGTGTTCGTGTCGCTGCGCAGACTTCGATGGCACGCCCGGCCCACGCTGCTGGGAAGAGCGCGACGCGTTTAGGCCGACCGGGCGGTAGCGGGAGGAATGACCCACGCCCACCGTCCCAATATGCCGATGCCCCAACACGCGCGGTGCGTGCGAAGACGAAGCGGTCAGCGGCGCGACACGGTCCGTGAGCCGGTTTGCGGTGCGCCGGCGTCCGCGGCGACCGGTGCGTCGGTGGCTGCGGGTGCGTCGGCGGCTGCGGGAAACGGCCGCCGCGGGTGCGACGGCCGCTTCCGCGCGCGTGTCCTGGTCGACCATGTCGGCGAGCGAGCACGTCCCGAGCGCCTCCCGAATCGCGCTCTCGACGCGCAAGTGGATGTTCTGCACGGTCGCGTTCCAGTCGCCGCCCGGCGCATGGTGCGGATCGCGATCGGCGTTGCGCACAGCGTCGAGTATGTCGCAGGCGTTGATGCCGTGCGGATCGCGCGCCGGCATCAGCCGCTGCTCGCTCGTTTGCGTGACGAGGTCGGCGCTCATCAGCGATCCGATCACGGGCTCGAGCAGGTGCCGCGGGATGCGAATACGCGCGGCGAGGCTCTCCACGCGCCAGCCGTGACCCGGCTTGTCGAAGTCACGGGCGATGAGCAGCATCGCGCTCAACGCGAGGCGCTCGCGTAGCCCGTTCGACATCACCTCGGTGCGCTGGCCGAGCCGCAGGTAGTCGGGGTTCTGCAGGTAGAACGCGAGCTGCGCGCCGAGCAGCAAGATCAGCCACGACAGATACAGCCAGAGCATCGCGACGAGCACGATCGCGAAGCCGGAGTAGATCGCCTCGTAGCGGCTCACGCTCACGACGAAGCTCGTGAACACGCTCGCCGCTGCGCGGCCCAGAGCACGCCCGCGAACAGCCCGCCGCAGCGCGGCCGGCTTGAGCTGCACGCGCGTGTTCGGCACGAACACGTAGAGGAAGCTGAAGGTCGCGATCACGAGCGCGTACGGTGCGAGCCCGCTCGAGCTCGCGAGCCAGTCGCCGATCGCGCCGATTTGCTCGAGCCGCGTCCATCACCGTCGTCGCTCGCGAGCGATCGCCGTGAATCCCATCGCGACGCTCATCAGCAGCGGGCCGACGAGCATGACGCTCAGATACTCGCTGAAACGCCGCGCGAAGCTGCGCGGCCGATCGACGCGCCACACGAAGTTGAAGCTGCCCTCGACCTTCTGCGCCATCGACAGCGCGCGACACGATCAACAGCACGATGCTGACGCTCGAGAGCGCCGAGCCGCTGCACGTTGTCGACGAACTCGATGATGCGCTCCGTGAGCTCGCCCGAGCGCGGCCCGAGCGGCGCGAGGAAGCTCGTTGAGCAGCGGCTCGAGCTCGCGATGGAACCCGAGGCCCTGCAACAGCGAGAAGCTGAACGCGAGCAGCGGCACGATTGCGAGCATCGTCGTGTAAACGAGGCTCATCGCGCGCAGGCTCAGGTCGCCGAGCATGAAGATCGCGCAGCAGCGCGTACGCATAGCGCGCGACGCGTGAGCCAGCGCGGACGCGCGCTCGTGCTGCTGCGGTCGCTCGGGCGGCCAGAGCAAGCGCTCGAGGTGTTGGTGAGGAACTCCATTAGACGGCGGCGGGGAGTGCCGCGGGAGATTCGTCGAGCGATCCGCCGTGCGTGTCCGCAGTCGGGATCGCGCGCCGTCATTTGCGCGCCTCACCCGTGAGGCGGTGCAACGCCTCGTAGTATTTCGCGCGCGTGCGCTCGATCACGACGGCGCGGCAGATGCGGGCCGGGCGCCGTCTTGCCCCAATCGAGCGTCTCGAGATAGTCGCGCACGTATTGCTTGTCGAAGCTCTGCGGCGAGGAGCCGGGCCGGTACGTGTCCGCGGGCCAGAAGCGCGACGAGTCCGGCGTCAGCACTTCGTCCATCACGCGCAGCTGTCCGTCCTCGTCGAGGCCGAACTCGAACTTGGTGTCGGCGATGATGATGCCGCGCGTCGCGCGCGTACTCCGTCGCGCGTGCCGTACAAGCTGCAACGACGCCTCGCTGACCTTGCGCGCGAGCTCGGCGCCGAGCAGACTTCTTCACGTCGGCCATCGAGATGTTCTCGTCGTGCTTGCCCGCCGCAGCCTTCGTGCTCGGCGTGAAGATCGGCTCGCGCAGCCGCTCCGCGAGCTCGAGGCCCTTGCGGCAGCGCGACGCCCGAGACGCGGCCGGTCTTGCAGTAGTCCTTCCAGCCCGAGCCGATCAAGTAGCCGCGCACCACGGCCTCGATCGGCAGCGGCTTCAGAGTCGTGCACGACGACGGCGCGATCCTTGACGCCGCGTGGTCGCGCGCGTCGGAAAGCACCTCCGACGGGCTCCGATGCCCGTCAGGTGATTCGGGATCACCGCCTTCGAGCTTCTTGAACCAGAAGTTCGAGATCGCCGTGAGCACGATGCCTTTGCCGGGAATCGGGTCCGGCAGCACGACGTCGAACGCCGACATTCGATCGCGTCGCGAGAATCAATAAGCGCTCGTGCGTCGACGCGATAGATGTCGCGCACTTTGCCGCGTGCCATGAGCTGCAGGCTGTGCAGATTCGATTCGAACAATGCGTCGGACGCGTCATCTCGTTGCGCTGCAGACCGAAAGCCGAGATAATGAGCCTACGCGCGCGCCTCTCGGCAACTTCGACGAGCCGCGCGTGCAGCTGTTCACACTGGAGCGGAGCGTGCGATGCAATGGTTCGGTAAGGCGGTCGGCGGGATCATCGGCTTCGTCGACGGGCGGTCCCGTCGGCTCCGTGCTCGGAGTGCTTCTCGGTCATCAGCTCGACGAGCGCGGCGCGCTGCTGCGCGGCGCAGGCCGTCTCGTTGCAGCGAGATCAGCCAGCTGTTCTTCGAAGTCGCGTTCGAGGTCATGGGTCAGATCGCGAAGATCGACGGCCGCGTCTCCGAGGACGAGATGCGCGTCGCGCGCGCGATCATGCACGGCATGCGTCTCTCGCCGGAGCAAGTGCGAGAGCGCGATCGAGCATTTCACTCGCGGCAAGAGCGAGAGCTATTCGATCGACGCGAACGGCTCGGCGCAGCTCGAACGGCAGATCGGCGATCGCGGCGAGCTCGCGCGCGCATTCGTGCAGATTCAACTGCAGGCGGCGATCGGCGCCGGGCCGATCGGACCCGAGAAGCGGCAGCTGCTATGGCGCGTCGCGAGCGCGCTGCGCGTGAGCCGCGCCGAGCTCGCGCAGATCGAGTCGCTCGTGCGCGCTCACGGGCAGCGCCAGAGCAGCGCAGTGCGGCGCAGCGAGGCGGCAGGCGCTCGAGCAAGCGTATCGCGTGCTCGGCGTCGCGCCGGACGCGAGCGACGACGACGTCAAGAAGGCCTATCGCCGGCTCATGAACCAGCACCATCCCGACAAGCTCGTCGCGCGCGGGCTTGCCGCGAGTCGATGGTCGGGGTCGCGGAGCAGAAGACGCACGAGGTCCGAGCGGCGTACGACAAGATCGAAGGCTCAGCGCGGCTTCAAATAGCGCCGCTTCGTTGCCGCAAACGAATCCGGCGCCGCAAGGGCGCCGGATCCGAGCCTGTGCAGCCGCGTTGCGGCTAGGCGCTATGCGGGCCGGCGCAGACCTTCGCCGGTGCGGGCCTTCGGCAGCTCGCGCCGCGCGTTGAACACGACGATCGTCTTGCCGCTCGCGCGCACGAGGCCTTGATCCTCGAGCACCTTGAGCACGCGGCCGGCCATCTCGCGCGAGCAGCCGACGAGGCGCGACAGCTCCTGGCGCGACACCTTGATCTGCATGCCGTCCGGATGCGTCATCGCGTCCGGCTCGCGGCACAGATCCATGATCGCGTGCGCGACGCGGCCCGTGACGTCGACGAATGCGAGGTCGCCGAGCTTGCGATTCGTGCGATCGAGGCGCGTCGCGAGCTGCGTCGCGAGCTCGAAGATCAAGACCGGGGCTTTCGGAGGCGATTTGGCGGAATCGCGGATACGTCATCTCCGCGATCTCGCTCTCGGAGCGCGTTCTCACCCACGCGCTGCGAGTGGGCTGTTCGTAGAACAGGCCCATCTCGCCGAAGAACTGACCCTTGTTGAGATAGGCGAGCACCATCTCGTTGCCGTCTTCGTCCTCGATCATCACTTCGACGGAGCCGTCGACGATGTAGTAGAGAACGTCGGGGAGATCGCCCGCGTGAATCATCACGGTCTTTCCCGGGAATCGTTCGAACTCTGCAGTAGCTCAGAAAGCGATTGATCGCGGGGACATCGCTCAGCGGCCTAAGGGCTTCTTCCATACGAGTCGAACTCCGGTTTGACGTAATGCTGTATTTAATCAATTCCCCGTCAACTCGCAAGTCATTAACGTGCTCAGAGCTGTGACGAGGATCACACGAACAGGGCAATTCGACGCAACATTTCGCCGCCGAAGCCCATGCAACGACGAATCGGCGCACGGCAATCGGTGCGCCTCCGGCGAGACTCGCCATCGTGCCGTGATGAGCCTCGTCTTCCGCCATACGCGTGAGAATCGCGTTGCTCTTGCGATCGGCGCGGGCAATCGGCCGAGGTGATCGTTCGAGATGCGCTTCGACTTGGCGCTCGGTCTCGGCGACGAACCCGAGGCTCTGCGCATCGCCGAAGCTCCGGCGATCATCCCGATGCAGAAGCTGCCCGCGTACCAAACGGCGGATCGAGCAAGCTCGTGCGCCCGCCGAGCTCGTCGAGCCGGGTCGCGCACCACGCGAGATGGTCGCGCTCCTCGCGCGACGCCGCGCGCAGCTGCCGCGCGCGTGGCCTCGGAGCGCGCGAACAGCGCTTGGCCGTTGTAGAGGGCCTGCGCGGCGATCTCGCCCGCGTGATTGACGCGCAGCAACGCGGCGCTCGAGCGGCGCTCCGCGTCGGTGAGATCGGCTTCGGGAGCTCCGCGGCCGGCGAGGGTCGAGCGCCGGCGGGCCTTGCGGCGACGGCCCGGAGCCCGTCGTCGAGCGTGGCGATGAGCCGGTCGGGCCAGGAGAGCGGCGGCTGCATGCGGGCATTATATAGAGGGTCCCGCGAAGAGAATGAGGCGCAACTAGGTCCTAAAACCGGGCTCCGGCTTGCGCGGCCCCGATCGCGCCTCTAGAATTCCGCCTCTTTGGCCGGGTCCGCCCGCCTCACCTCAAAGCAACACTATGAAAACATTCTCCGCCAAGCCGGAGTCGGTCCGCCGCGATTGGTACCTCGTGAACGCCGAAGGCAAGACCCTCGGCCGGCTCGCGACCGCGCTCGCGCACCGCCTGAGCGGCAAGCACAAGCCCATCTACACGCCGCACGTCGACACCGGCGACTACATCGTCGTGATCAACGCCGAGAAGATCCGCGTCACGGGCCGCAAGCTCAAGGACAAGATCTACTACCGGCACACCGGCACGATCGGCAACATGAAGTCCGAGCCGCTCGAGAAGATGCTCGCGACGCATCCCGGAGCGCGCGATCGAGATCGCCGTCAAGGGGATGCTGCCGAAGAACCCGCTCGGTCGGCAAATGTTCAAGAAACTCAAGGTCGTACGTGGGGCGGCAGCATCCGCACGCCGCGCAGCAGCCGAAGACCTGGAGCTCTAGCCGATGGCCACTGAGAGTTACTACGGTACGGGTCGCCGCAAGTCGTCCGCCGCGCGCGTGTTCATCAAGCCGGGCTCGGGCGAAATCGTCGTCAACGGCCGGCCGCTCGACGTGTTCTTTGGTCGCGAGACCGCGCGAATGATCGTTCGCCAGCCGTTCGCGGTCGCCGAAGCCGAAGGCAAGTTCGACGTGCACGTCACCGTCAGCGGCGGCGGCACCACGGGCCAAGCCGGAGCGATCCGTCACGGCATCACCCGCGCGCTGATGGACTACGACGAGGGTCTGCGCAAGGTATTGCGCAAGGCCGGGTTCGTGACCCGCGACGCCCGCGAGGTCGAGCGCAAGAAGGTCGGTCTGCGCAAGGCTCGCCGCCGGCCGCAGTACTCGAAGCGTTGATCCGACGCGGCTCGCGGAGCCGCGCGGCGCAGGTCGACACGGCGCGTAAGATCCGCTCTTATAGATGAGTTCGCAGCACCGGCCGCAAGGCCGGTGAGTCAGCCCGAGAGGACCCGCGAGCGGGTCCGCGACAGGGCCCCGAGGTCGGGCCCGCTTTCGGGCCCCGAATTGGGGGATCGTCCAGCGGTAGGACATCGGACTCTGACTCCGAGAACCTAGGTTCGAATCCTAGTCCCCCAGCCACCTTTTCGGGTCGCGCTTTGGCCGAGCGCGTGTGGGTCGTTCCTCCCGCTACTGCCCGGTCGGCCTAATTTCGTAACGCTCGTTCATTCCGCGTGGGCCGGGCGTGCCATTGACGTTTGGGCATCGCGGCGGAACGCGTGTGCCATTCGGAAGAACCCACGCGTAATTCAGGGCCCACTTTCGCTGGGCCGACCGAGCGCGGGAGGAACGACCCACACGCGCTCGCCCAAAGCGCGACGCATTGTTTATATCGTTCTTTCGCGCGTTGGCGTTCCGCGCCGCTCGCTCTCTCGCCTTCGGTGCGGTGCGCCGGATGAGGGTGTCCCAGAGATCGTAAAGTTACTCAACGTTCTACCGGTCATTGACAGTCGCCCTTACAAACGCGCGGAGGACGTCCACGTGAGCACGCCCGTGGCGTGTCTCGCCGTGCATCTGAGCCTCGGATTCGGTGCTCGCCACGTCGAGCGAACGGCCGGTGCGAAATTCGAGAGCGGTTGGATCGGCTGCGAGGGGCTACTGCAGCGTCTTCACGCCGGAGGCTCCGCCGACCAGGAGCACGTCGGCGCGCGGTTCGCGAAGATGCCGACCGTCACGACGCCGGGAATCTGGTTGAAGCGCTTCTCCATCTCGACCGGGTTCGCAATCCGCAGGTCGTGCACGTCGAGGATGTCGTTGCCGTTGTCGGTGACGAAGCCTTCGCGATAGGACGGGATTGCCGCCAGCCTTCATCATCTGCCGCGCGACGAATGCGCGCGCCATCGGTATCACTTCGATCGGCAGCGGAAACTTGCCGAGCGTCCGCGACGAGCTTCGTCTCGTCGACGACGCAGACGAAGCGCCGCGACGCGCCCGCAAGGATCTTCTCGCGCGTCAGCGCGCCGCCGCCGCCTTTCACCAAATGCAGGTGCTTCGTCGCCTCGTCGGCGCCGTCGATGTAGAGATCGAGCTCGCCGACGTCGGCGAGCGTGGAGACCTTGATTCCCGCGGCCTCGAGCCGGCGCGTCGAGCGCTCGGAGCTCGAGACGACGGCCGTGAGCTTGGCCGCGTAGGGCGCGAGCCCGTCGATCAGGAGGTCAACGGTGCTGCCCGTGCCGACGCCGAGCGCGATACCGTCCTTGATGTAGGCCAGCGCCGCGAGTCGCGGCGACGCGTTTATTGTCTGCCTGGCTCACTGCGTCTCCTCAAGAAGCGACCCCCGGAAAAGAGAGTGCCCGCAACGAGGCGGGCACTACACTTGTGTGAGCCGGAAGTCCGGCTCCAGTCACCAGTTAATTTACCTAGCGCTTCTTCTTGCGACGGGCTTTCTTCTTTTTCTTTTTACCGCGCTTTTTGCCGCGCGCTTCTTGCCGCCACGCTTTTTCCGCGCTTCTTCGCCGGCTTCTTCGCAACCTTGCGGCGCGATTTCTTGCGCTTGGCTCTTCGACTTTCTTCACTGAACTCTTCTTCATAGAGGCCATGGGTAGTCTCCGTTGTCGGGATAGACGGCGTTGAGTATATATAAATAGTTCCAAATTTCCAGCGTGTTATGAATTTTTGCGCATCTTCGTCGCGATGATGCGAACGTCGAGTGTGATTCGCTGCACAGTCTGCAACTCGCGAGACGAACGACACGCGAGTGCGACACGCACGCTCGCTACTCGAGCGAGAGAATGAATTTCCAATGTGCGGCGCTCACCGGAGTGATCGAAAGTCGGTTGCCGCGTTGCAAGCAGAGCGAGCCCTTGAAGCGCGCCGTTGCTGTGTTTTCGCAATGTCGCGAGCGTGATCGGCGTCGCGAGCTTGCGTTGGAATTGCACGTCGACCATGTACCAGCGCGGATTCTTCGGATCGCTATCCGCGTCGTAGTGTTTGTCTTTCTTGTCGAACGCAGTGTGATCGGGATACCCGGGCTTCACGATTTTGACGATGCCGGCGATCGCGGGCTCCTCGCAGTTCGAGTGGTAGAAGAACGCGAGGTCTCCGACGCTCATCTGGTCGCGCATGAAGCCGCGCGCCTGAAAGTTGCGGACGCCGTCCCAGTGCGTCGTCTTGCGGGGGCTCTTGGCGAGATCGTCGATGCCGAACGTCGTGGGCTCGGACTTCATCAACCAGTGCTTCATCGGCTCGTCTCCGGGTGCTTTTTTACCGGATCGTTCGCTCGAAGCGCCGCACGCCGGCTTCGGTGACGGCGCCCCAGAGCGGGACGTCCCAGGGGTTCTCGTCGATGGCCGGCAGGTGCTGTAGCTCGTAGGCCACCGCGAGCAGCTTCGGCCGCCGCCAGGTGCTGCGCCCCGTCAAGAAGCGGAAGCAACGGTCGTAGTAGCCGCGGCCGACGCCGATCCGCACGCCGCGATCGTCGAACGCCACGAGCGGCGTCAGCACGAGGTCGAGCCGCCGCGGGTCGATGAAGTCGCCGAGGTGCGGTTCCTCGATGCCGAAGAAGTTCGTGCCGAGCGGGCCGCCGCGCTCGAGCTCCGCGAACCGCATCCGCGCGCGAGTGATGACGGGCGCGTACAGCCGCTTGCCGCTGCGAGAGGCCGACTCGATCAGCGCGTCGAGCGACGGTTCGCCGTCGAACGCGAGAAACAGCGCGATTCTGCGGGCGGCGCGGTAGGCGTCGAGTCGCCGAATGTAGCCCGTGATGCTGCGATCCGCGGCCGCGCGCTCGGCGGGGGACAGGGCGCGGCGCTCAGCGCGGATGCGTTGCCTAACGGTGCGGCGCTCCGAGCGGGAGCTGAAGATGCTCCCCGCCTGTGCCGTCACGAACCGTTGCTCTCGAACCGGAGCAACAAGTGGGGTACGTCGTGATGGCTGAAGGCTCCCCGGTTAGACCGGATTTGCACAACACCACCGACAGAAACTAACCCCAGAAGCATGATTTAGGGTCCGAGAGACTTTCGTCCGCGTCGTACACCGCAGGGAGCACCAAGACAGATTATAGAGTTGAGCTGTTTCGCCGGACCGAGAGCCGAGTCCAATTGCTCGCGCATGGCTCGGATTCGAAGTCCCACGATGTTCTTCAGCTCTTCGTCCTGACCCTGTGCTCTGATCAACTCGTTCGCGAGATTCAGGGCGGCCATCACGGCGACGCGGTCGAGGCCGACCACCTTGCCGCTATCCCGGATCTCGCGCATCTTGCCGTTGAGGAGCTCCGCCGACGTGAGCAGGGCCGCTTTCTCCTCGGCCGGGCACGCGACGTGGTACTCCTTCTCTAATATCTTGATCGTGACATGAGCGAACACATCGCTCACGAGGCCTGCTCCATCCCTTTGAGCCGACCGATCATCGCCTCGACGCGGCCCCGCACCTGCTCGTTCTTGTGCAGGAGCGATGCGCGCTCGGTCATCAGGGAGTCCTGACGCTGGCGCAGCGACTGGTTCTCTTCTTGGAGTTGGCGGGTGATGCCGACGAGCTCTTCCAACCGTTTCTCGAGTCGGCGCAGCTCGAGGTCGAAACGGTGATTGGTTTGTTCGGTGCTCATAGTGGCGTGAATATAGAGCCGCCTACGCCTAAGGGTCAATAACGCTCGCGGCGGTGTTAGCATTTGACGACGCGCACGCATGCGCAGGACATTCTTGAGTGACCTCCGGTCCGCCGATCACCCGCCACGACTACGACGCGCTGCGCGAATCGCTGAGCGATTCGGGCGCATTGCTCGCGCTGCCGGAGCTGCACGGCGGAGTGAGCGGCGCGTTGTGCGCGGGCGGGCCCGCGGCCGCGGAGCGCTGGGTCGACGGGTTCTTCGCGGATCACGAAGCCACGCATCTTCCCCGTGCACACGACGCCGCGCACGAGCTCGTGCGCGCGACCTGGCAAACGCTCGCAGGCGACGAGCTCGCGTTCGAGCCGCTGCTGCCGGACGAGGACGCGCCGCTCGAGGAGCAGGTGCAGGCGCTCGCGCTGTGGTGCCACGGATTCTTGAACGGTCTCGGCGCGAGCGCGCCGGATCTCTCGGTAGGCGGGCCGAAGCGCGCTGAAGACGGCTACGCGCCCGCGGCGCGCGCAGGCGATGCGAGCGCCGAGGTGGCCGAGATCCTCGCCGACTTCGCGAGATCAGCCGCGCGGGCGTGGACGATCAAGACGACGAGGATCGCGACACGGCCGACTTCGCGCTCGCGGAGCTCAAGGAATACGTGCGCGTGAGCATGCAGATCGTTTTCGAAGACTTCGCGGAGCGGCGCGCGGCCGCAGCCCGCGACGTGCATTGACCGGGCCGCGGCCGCAAGAGACGATGAGGTCGAGACGTTGAACGCCAAGGAATTCGCGCGCCGCCGCAAAGAGCTCTCCGCCATGATCGGCGCGAACGGCATCGCCGTGCTCGCCGCCGCGCCCGAGCGCGTGCGCAGCCGCGACACCTACTTCGTCTACCGGCCGGACAGCGACTTCTATTATCTGACGGGCTTCGAGGAGCCCGAAGCCGTAGCCGTGCTCGTGCCGGGCCGGCCGCAGGGCGAGTTCCTGATGTTCTGCCGCGAGCGCAATCCCGAGCGCGAGCTCTGGGACGGGCCGCGCGCCGGGCCCGACGGCGCGATCGGTACTTACGGCGCCGACGACGCGTTCCCGATCTCCGATCTCGACGACATCCTGCCGGGCCTGCTCGAGCGCAGCGACCGCGTCTACTACTCGATGGGCGCGACCGAGTTCGATCAGCGGCTGCTCACGTTCATCCAGACCCTGAACACGAAACGCCAGAGCAGTCACGCGCCGAGCGAGATCGTGGCGCTCGATCACCTGCTGCACGAGATGCGGCTGTTCAAGAGCCGCGCGGAATCGAGCGTGATGCGCCAGTCCGCGAAGATCGCGGTCGCGGCGCACGCGCGTGCGATGCTCGCGGCCAAGCCCGGCATGATGGAGTACGAGCTCGAGGCCGAGTTCCTGCACGAGTTCCGCCGCCACGGCGCGGACTGCTCGTATCCGCCGATCGTCGCGACCGGTGCGAACGCCTGCGTGCTGCACTACCGCTCGAACGACGCGGAGCTCGCCGACGGCGATCTCGTGCTGATCGACGCGGGCTGCGAGCTGCAGATGTACGCGTCCGACGTCACGCGCACGTGGCCCGTGAACGGCACGTTCAGCGAGCCGCAGCGCGAGCTCTACGACGTCGTGCTCGAGGCGAATCAGCGCGGCCACCAAGGCGGCGCAGGTGGGCAACCACTGGAACGACCCGCACGACGTTGCCGTCGTCGAGATCACGAAGGGGCTTGAAGGATCTCGGGCTGCTCAAAGGCCGCGTGCCGAACCTGATCAAGTCGCAGGCATACCGCCAGTTCTTCATGCACAAGACGGGGCATTGGCTCGGGCTCGACGTGCACGACGTCGGCGACTACAAAGTCGCACGACCAGTGGCGCCTGCTCGAGCCCGGTATGGTCATGACGATCGAGCCCGGCATCTACGTCTCGCCCGCGAGCAAGGACGTCGACAAGCGCTGGCGCGGCATCGGGATCCGGATCGAGGACGACGTGCAGGTCGACGCGCGACGGCCCCGACGTGCTGACGGCGGGCGTGCCGACGACCGTCGCGGAGATCGAGCGGCACATGGCCGCACGCGCGTGACCGCCAAGCCGGAAGCGCCGCTCGACTGCGACGTGCTGATCGTCGGCGGCGGCGCCGTCGGCTCGGCGCTCGCGTGCGCGCTCGCGGAGCTGCCGCTCGACGTCGTGCTCGTCGAGGCTCACGAGATCAAGAACCTCGAGCAGCCGAGCTTCGACCAGCGCACGACGGCGCTCGCGAACGGCTCGCAGAAGATCCTCGCGGCCCTCGGCGTCTGGCGTGAGCTCGAAGGCCATACCGAAGCGATTCGCTCGATTCACATCTCGGAGCGTGGGCGGTTCGGCGCGGCCCGCATCGCGGCGGCGGACGAAGGCGTGACGGCGCTCGGCTACACCGTCGAGAACGCGGCGCTCGGCCGCGTGCTGTGGGAACGGCTCGCGAATGCGCCGCGGCTGCGTACGTTCGCACCCGCGCGCGTCGACGCAGCTTACCGCCGAGGCCGGTGCAGCGACCGCGGTCATCGAGCCGGGCGCCCGGCCCGTGCGCGCGCGGCTCGTCGTCGCCGCGGACGGCGCGCGGTCGTCGGTGCGCGCGGCGCTCGGAATCGACGTGAACGAGCACGACTACGAGCAGCGCGCCTTGATCTTCAACTGCGCGACCGAGGCGCCGCTCGCGGGGCGCGCCTTCGAGCGCTTTACGCGCCGCGGGCCGATCGCGTTCCTGCCGCTCACGGCCGGCCGCGCTGCCGTGATCTGGACGCTGCCGACGGCGGACGCCGAGCAGGTGCGCCGCGCTGCCGACGGACGAGTTCCGCGCGGAGCTCCAGTCCGCGTTCGGTTTTCGACTCGGGCGCATCGGCCGGATCGGCGAGCGCCAGATGCATACGCTCGCGCGGATCGCGAGCCACGAGCTGCACCGCGAGCGCGCCGTGCTGATCGGCGACGCGGCGCTGCGCCTGCATCCCGTCGCGGGCCAAGGCTTCAACCTCGCATTGCGCGACGTCGCGACGCTCGCCGAGGTCATCGCGGACGCGTTCGCCGCCGCGCGCGCGAGCGGCAGCGAGCCGGACGCGGGAGCCGCCGAGCTGCTCGACCGTTACCGCGACTGGCGCGCGCGCGGATCAGCGCCGCGTTTCGACGTTCACGCACGGCTTGATCAACCTGTTCGGCGAGGACCGGCCGCGCTCGGCCCGGCTCGGGCTCGCGCGCGGCCTCGGCCTCGTTGCGTTCGACCTCTTGCCGGGCGCGAAGGCGTTGCTCGCGCGCCAAACGATGGGCCGCGCGGGCCGCCTGCCGCGGCTCGCGCGCGGCCTGAGCCTCGTCGGTTAGGTAGCGATCGTGACGCAAATCGCCTGATCCCACCGTTCTCGTCGCGGGCGCCGGAGTCGTCGGGCTCGCGGTCGCCGCGCTGCTCGCGACCGGCCGCTGCCGCGAACATTTGCGCGTCCAGGTACTAGAGGCGCGCGCGCTGCCGCGCTGGCGAGCCCGAGAGCTCGACTTGCGCGTCTACGCGCTGTCGCGCGCGTCGCAGGAGCTGCTCGAGCGGCTCGGCGTTTGGCCCAACGTGACGGCGCGGCGCGCCTGCGCTTATCGCCGCATGCACGTTTGGGAAGGCGAGGACCCGGCGGGCGCGGCGCTCGAGTTCGACAGCGCGGACATCGGCGAGCCCGATCTCGGCCATATCGTCGAAGACAATCTGCTGCGTACTACGCTCGCCGATGTGCTCGCGGCCGCGCCGAACGCCGAGCTCACGCTCGGCGCCGAGCTCGAGTCGATCGAGGTCGGCCGGCGTGAAGCGATCGTGCGGCTCGCGCAACGGCGGCAGCGCGCGCGGCACGCTGGTGGTCGCGGCGGACGGCAGCGACTCGGCCGTGCGGCGCCTGCTCGAGCTGCCGGTCATGAGCCACAGCTACGAGCAGACGGCGGTCGTCACGCACGTCGCGAGCGCGCTGTCGCACCGCGAGACCGCGTGGCAGCGATTCCTGCCCGGCGGGCCGCTCGCGTTCCTGCCGCTCTCCGACGGACGCAGCTCGGTGGTCTGGTCGCTGCCGAGCGAGCGCGCGGAACGGCTCATCGCGGCGGAGCCGGACGCGTTCGTCGCGGAGCTGCAAGCCGCGAGCGCGGGCGCGCTCGGAGCGCTCGGCCCGTGCGCCGCACGCGCGGGCTTCCCGCTCCATGCGCTGCACGCAACGCACTATTGCGCGCCGCGCGCGGCGCTCGTCGGCGACGCGGCGCACACGGTGCACCCGCTCGCGGGCCAGGGGATGAACTTGGGGTTGCTCGATGCCGCGGCCATCGCGGCCGTCATCGAGGACGCCGTGCTCGCGGGCGAGGATCCGGGCGACCTCAAGGTGCTGCGCCGCTACGAGCGCGAGCGCAAGGGCGGCAACCTCGAGATGCTGCTCGCCCTCGACGCTCTGCATCGGCTGTTTCGGCTGCCGGGCTGGGTCGCGCCGCTCCGGGCCGCGGGTCTCAAGGCGGTCGATTCGTCCGGACTCGCGAAGCGCGTCTTGATGCAGCGTGCCCTAGGCCTGAACGCCGGGAGCAAAAACCGGCTACGATGGTCACACGCACAGTAATCAGCGAAATGGAATGGCGTTCATGCGACAGATAAGAGCGTGGGTCCTAGGTGTGGTCGTGGGCGCAGTTACCATCGTAACGCTCCCGCTAGCGGCCCAAGAGCAAAGCTGGAATCGCACGCTCGAGCGCATCGCTTCGGGCGTGGTCTCGATCCAAATCGACAGCACGCGCTCGTTCGACACCGAGCGCAACTCATCGAGCCAAGCCACGGGCTTCGTCGTCGACGCGCAGCGCGGGATCATCCTCACGAATCGCCACGTCGTGACGCCGGGCCCCGTGCGCGCGCAGGCCGTGTTCCTCAATCAAGAGGAAGTGGACCTCACGCCCGTGTATCGCGACCCGATCCACGACTTCGGCTTCTTCCAGTACGACCCGAAGCAGCTCCAATTCATGCACCCGACGGAGCTCAAGCTCGTGCCCGAGGCGGCGCAGATCGGCCGCGACATCCGCGTCGTCGGCAACGACGCGGGCGAGCAGCTGTCGATCCTCGCGGGCACGATCGCGCGGCTCGACCGCCAGGCGCCGAACTACGGCCGCGGCAACTACAACGACTTCAACACGTTCTATCTACAGGCCGCGTCCGGCACGTCGGGCGGCTCGTCGGGCTCGCCGGTCGTCGACATCGAGGGCCGAGTCGTGGCTCTGAACGCCGGCGCGAACACGCAGGCGGCGTCGAGCTTCTTCCTGCCGCTCGACCGCGTGCAGGTGGCGCTGTCGAAGATCCAGAACAACCAACCCGTGCCGCGCGGCACGCTCGAGACGGAGTTCGTGCACAAGCCGTTCGCGGAGCTGCGCCGGCTCGGCCTCACGCGCGAGACGGAAGCGCGCGTGCGCGCCGCGTACCCGAATCAGACCGGGCTGCTCGTGGTCGAGCAAGTGATTCCGGAGTCGCCCGCATCGGACAAGCTCGAGGCCGGCGACATCGTGGTCGAGGTCGACGGCAAGCTGATCGCGGAGTTCGTGCCGCTCGCGGTGCAGCTCGACGCGGCCGTCGGCAAGGAAGTGAAAGTGGCGATCGAGCGCGGCGGCATGCGGATCGAGCACACGCTGCCCGTCGACGACCTGCACAAGATCACGCCCGCCGAATACATCGAGTACGGCGACGGCGTGTTCCACAAGCTGTCGTATCAGCAAGCGCGGCACATCTATCGGCCGATGCAGGGCGTGTACGTCGCGAACCCGGGCTACGTGTTCGGCAAGGCCCGATTCCGCGCGGCAGCATCGTCACGGGCATCGGCAGCACGCCGATCAAAGACCTCGACGATCTCCAGCACGCGCTCGAAGCGATTCCCGACTCGAGCCAAGAGTCCGTGCGCTTCGTGAGCTTCGACGAGCCGCAGAGCGAGCGGCAGCGCATCATCAACGAACGACCGCAGCTGGTTCCCGGCGCAGCGCTGCCACCGCGACGACACGCTCGGCGAATGGCCGTGCAAGGAGCTCGCGGCGGGGCCGCCGAAAGAGCCGACGCCGCCGAGCGAGGGCACGACGTTCCCGCGCCAAGGCGAGAAGCACGTGCAGGCGATCTCGCCGTCGCTCGTGCTCGTGAACTTCGACATGCCGTACACCGTGTCCGGCGTCGCGGATCGCTACTACTACGGCACCGGGCTCGTCGCCGACGCCGAGCGCGGCTGGGTCGTCGTCGACCGCAACACCGTGCCGGTCGCGATGGGCGACGTGCGGCTCACGTTCGCGGGCTCGCTCGAGATCCCGGGGCGCGTCGAGTACATCCACCCGCTGCACAACCTCGCCGTCGTGTCGTACGACCCGAAGCTGATCGGCAACACGCCCGTGAAGGCCGCCACGTTCGTCACGAAGAATCTCGTGGCCGGGGCAGAACATCGCCGTCGTGGGCCTCGGGCCCGACTTCAAGATGTTGGCGCAGTCGAGCGCCGGTCGCGAACGTGGCCGCCGCGATGTTCCCGCTGTCGCGCACGCTGCGCTTCCGCGAGACGAACCTCGACGTCGCGACGCTCGTGAACGGCCCGTCGGACTTCGACGGCACGATCGTCGATCCTGCCGGGCCGCGTGCTCGGCATGTGGGCGAGCTTCGCGTACCAGACGGGCCGCGACCTCACCCAGGTGAACATGGGCATCCAGTCCGACGTGATCGTCGACATGATCGATCACCTGCGCAGCATTCAGAAGCTGCGCTCGATCGAGGTCGAGTGGGCGCAGATGCCGCTCGCGACCGCGCGCAAGGTGAACCTGCCCGAGAGCTGGGTGCAGAAGTACGAGGCGCACAACCCCGAACGCCGCGAGGTGCTCACGGTCGCGACGATGGTCGCGAACTCGCCGGCGGCGGAGTTCTTCAAGTCGGGCGACATCCTGCTCGGCATCGACGGAGAGCTCGTGAACACGTTCCGCGAGGCCGAGAAAGCCGCGCAGAAGCCCACGGTGGACGTCACGGTGTTCCGCAACGGCGAAGAGGTCACGGGCAAGGTAGACACCGTCGCGCTCGACGGGCTCGGCATCGACCGCGTGGTGTCGTGGGGCGGGGCGCTCATCCAGGCGCCGCACCGCGAGCTCGCGGTGCAGCGCGGCGTCGGCACCGGCGGCGTCTACGTGTCGTTCTTCAACTTCGGCTCGCCCGCGAGCCGCAGCGGCCTCTACGCGGGCCGGCGCATCGTCGCGCTCGACGGCGAGCCGACGCCGACGCTCGACGCGTTCATCGACGCTACGGCCAAGCACGCAGGCCAAGAATCCGTGCGGCTCAACACGATGAGCTTCAACGACGTGCCCGAGGTCATCACGATGAAGCTCGACTCCGAGTACTGGCCGAGCTACGAGCTGCGCCGCGAAGGCTACGAGTGGAAGCGGCACGAGCTGAAGTGATTTGGGGTGGCCGGCCGCGGGCGTAGGGGAGCGCGCGGCGCGCTCGGCTGGCGTGGCGCGCGCGGCGGGCGCGGCCGCGGGAGCAGGGACGCGCGCGGCGGGCTCGCGCGGCGGCTCGGCCGGTGCGGCCGCGGAACGACGAAGAGAGGGGATTCGCGTGAGTGAGGGCATCTCGTTCAAGGGCATCGGTGCGCGCTTCGTGTTTGCGTTTCTCCTCGTGTGCTTCACCTGGAACCCCACGCGCTACAACTACGTCGAGTGGGCGATCGCGCAGTGGTCGAACCTCATGCCGCTCGTCGTGTTCGTCGGGCTCGTGCTGCTCGCGGGCTGGATCTACTACCTGCGTGTGACCGCGCGCGCGCTCGGCGTGCTCGGGATCATGCTGTCGCTCGCGCTGTCGGGCACGGTGATCTGGATCTTGTTCTACTACAATGTCGTCAGCACGCAGAGCACCACTCTGATCAGCTGGCTCGCGCTCATCCTGTTCTCCTTCATTCTCGCGATGGGCATGTCGTGGTCGCATCTGAGCCGCAGCTGGTCGGGGCAAGTGGAAGTCGACGACAAGGACAACTGAGCGGCTCGCGCCGCGTTACGTCATGTCGGCGGCCGGTAACCGCGACCGCGGCCGCAGGTTCGACGCAGGTTCGACGCGGTCGGCGCGGGGAGTCGCGCCGAATAGCGCTGCCGCTCGGGCCGAGTAGCGCAGTGATCCGGTCCGGCGGTAGGGTGGTCCGCACGGAGGCCATTTGAACGCCCGTTTCCTCGCTGTTCGCCGAATTCCCGTACTCGTCGCAACGCTCGCAGTGCTCGGCACGCTTGGTGTGCTCGGCTCGTTCGCCGCTGCGCGGCCTGCCGTAGCGCAGCGGCTGTTCAAGTATCGCGACGCCAACGGCGTGGTCGTGTACACGGATCGCCAGCCTGCGGCCGGCCAGCTGTACGAGGCGTCGCAGGTCGAGCGCACGTTCGAGAAGCCCGAAGTGAAGCTGTCGCGGCGCGACACCGCCGAGGGCGTCACGCTCTACGCGCGAAACACCTACTACGCGCCCGTGCAGCTCCTCTATCGCATCGTGAAAGCCGAGAACGTCGCCGCCGGCGCGCAGCGAGAAGGCTTGCAGATGCTGCCGGCGCGCGGTGACGCGACGCTCGTCGACGTCAGAAAGGAAGACGCGCGCGCGCCGATCAGCTTCGACTACGAATTCCAGTACCTGCCGGGCGACCCGAACGCGCAGCACCGGCCCGACGGGCCGTATCGGCTGCCGTTCGCGTCATCGAGCAGCTTCGCGGTGTCGCAAGCGTATCCCGACACGACCACGCACAACGATCCGTCGAGCAGCTACGCGATCGACTTCGTGATGCCGATCGGCACGAACGTGTTCGCCGCACGCGGCGGCACGGTGATCGAGGTCGCGAGCGATTTCCACGAGGCTGGCGTCGACGCCGCGATCGACGGACCGCGCGCGAACGTCGTGCGCGTGCTGCACGACGACGGCACGATGTCGCTCTACGGCCACCTCAACTGGAATTCCATCCGCGTCGTGCCGGGCCAGCGCGTCGAGCGCGGCGAGTACCTCGCAGACTCCGGCAACACGGGCTTCAGCACCGGGCCGCACCTGCACTTCGTCGTGCAGCGCAACCGCGGCGGCGCGATCATCTCGCTGCCCGTGCAGTTCGCGGGCGTCGCCGGCGAAGGGATCACCGTGCAGAGCGGCGGGCGGTACACGGCGCACTGACGATCGCTCGGCGACTCCGACGCCCGCGGCCGCCGACGCCCCGGCGGCCGCGCACCGCGCTGCGGCGAGCGCGGTGGCGGCGCTGCGATGTGCCCGCGAAGGCGGCGGCACGGCAACGTCGCTGGTAGAGCGACACCCGCGGCACCGCCGCAGCGGTGGCACTGCGGGAGCGTCGGCACTGGGACCGTGGCGGCACTGCGACCGCGGCGGTACGGCGACAGCGGTGGTACTGCGATAGCGGGTATCGCGATAGCGCCGGTACTGCGATAACGCCGGTACCGCGACGCCCGGGGCATGCGATATCAGCGCAACTACGGCAGCGTCCTGCTCTCAGCTTCGCACATCGTCGCGCTGCGGCGGTTCACGCACACCCCCATCCGCGATTGTCACCCAGGCGGACAATATCGCGATGATCGTCCGTGATCTGTTGACAGTCAGAGAATTTGTCACCCCTTCGCGGACAATCATCCCGGTAGAGTCCAAGCCCGAAGTTGTCCGCGACGTTGACAATCGGTGGCGGAGTGCCTAAGCGAGCTCGGTTCGCCGCGCGTGCGGATCGCGCGCGAACGGATGGCCTGCGCGCGCCGGACGGATGGCCGCGCGACGATACCGCGCGACGGATGCGCGACGGATCGCTGCGCGCGACGGATCCCGCGCGAACGGATCGCCGCGCGATCGCATCGATCGCATCGCTCGCTTCAAGGGCCTTACACCGCGCAGCCTTGGATCGCCGGCTCCACGAGCTCCACGAGACGCGCACGCTGCGTCAGCTATGCGAGCGAGTTCCCGGATGCGTGTCGCTCGTTACGACGATCCCAACGTGGACGCGAGCTCGGCGGGCGTGTCGATTGGCGCGCGGCAAGTCATGCCTTCGCACACGTAGGCGGCTCCGCCCGAAGCGGGCGCGCGTCGCTCCGCGAGCAAGCCGCGCAGGCCGTCTGCGTCGGCGGGCACGAAGAACGCGAGTCGGTGAGGATGGTAGCGCGTCGGACCGCGAGCGCTTTCGCCGGCTGGGGTACCGCTTTCGCCGGCCGGGACGCCGCGTTCGCCGGTGGGGACGCCGCGTTCGCGAGGGCCGTCTGGCGCGTCTGGGGCATTGGGCGCGTCGGGTGCGTGGCTGGCGCCCGCGGTGCGCACGGTGCGCGCGGCGAGCGCGGCGCGCCACGCGTCGAGTTGCGCCGCGGGCGCGCGCACCACGACGAGCGTCGGCGGAGCGAGCAGCTCGTCGAGCGCGTGCAGCAGCGTCGCGTGGCCCTCGGGGTAGCGCCCGATCGCGTGGAGCCCGGCGCGCACCGTGCGCTCGGCCGCGTCGAGATAGCGCTGCTCGCCGAGCAAGTGCCCGAGCCTGACGAGGACGCCGGCCGCGATCCCGTTGCCGGACGGGACCGCTTCGTCCGCGAACGGTCTTCGGCTTGTGGATCAGCGCTTCGTGATCGTCGGCGGTGAAGTAGAAGCCGCCGCGCTCGTCCTCGAAATGCGCGAGCAGCGTGTCGACGAGCTCGCACGCGAAGTCGAGGTCGCTGCCGCGCCAGCGGCATTGCAGCAGCTCGAGCAGGCCGTTCGCGAGGAACGCGTAGTCGTCGAGATACGCCGCGAACCGCGCGCGGCCGTCCTTGTACGTGGCCTTGAGGCGGCCGCCGCTCCAGAGCTCGGCGCGGATGAAATCCACGGCGCGCGTCGCGGCTTCGGCGAGGTCGGGGCGTGCGAGCGCGCGCGCGGCGCGCGCAAGCCCGCGATCATCAATCCGTTCCACGAGACGAGCACCTTCTCGTCGCGGCCCGGCCAGACGCGCTGCGTCGCGTGCGGCGAGGAGCTTCGCGCGAGCGCTCTCGAGCAGCGCGGTCCCGCGCTCCGCGTCGATGCCGAGCGCCGCGGCGGCCGCATCGGGCGCCGACGGCTACCTGCAGATGCCAGAAGTGATCCTCGAAGTTCGGCGCGGTGACCTCGTCGGCGCCGCCTCCAATCGCCGCCGCGCCGCTATCCGCTGCGCCACTGGCATTCGCCGCGGCGCCGGAGTTCGGCGCGCCGCCGGTGGGCGTCGACGCGCGCGTGAGACCGAACACGCGCTTCGCGAGCCGGCTCTCGTCGGCTGTGAGCAGCGCGTCGAGCTCGGCCGGCGTCCAGACGTAGAACTTGCCTTCCTCGTGCTCGGAGTCCGCGTCGAGCGTGGAGTAGAAGCGCGCCGCGCGCGTCCTGCATGTCGCGGATCACCCAGTCGGCCGTGGCGCTCGCGACGCGTCGATACAAGCGGTCCGCCCGTCGCCGCGAACGCGTCCGCATAGACGGACAACAGCGCCGCGTTGTCGTAGAGCATCTTCTCGAAGTGCGGAATCGACCAATGGCGGTCCACGCTGTAGCGATAGAAGCCGCCGCCGAGCTGATCGTAGAGACCGCCGAGCGCCATGCGGTCGAGCGTGTGCGTGACCATCGCGAGCGCCGCGTCGTCGCGCGCGCCGGTCGTCCGCGCCGGCGTGCTGCCGCGCGCTCCGCCCGCCGCAGCCGCGCCGCCGCGCCGCGTCCGCCGGCGCCGCCGAGCGTTGCCAATGGGCGAGCAGCAGCTCGAGGTTCGGCGCGTGCGGAAACTTCGGCGCGTCGCCGAAGCCGCCGTAGTCGCTGTCGTAGCTGCGGCCGAGACGTTCGCGCGCCTGCTCGAGCGGCGCGCGCGAGAGGTCCGCGAAGTCGTCGGCGCTGCCGGTCGCCAACTCGTCGAACGCCTCCACGAGCCCCGCGCCGCGCTCGCGGATCTCCGCGCCTTGCGTGCGGTAGTAGTTCTCGATCGCGACGAGCACCTCGCGAAACGCGGGCATCCCGTAGCGGCGCTCGCGCGGGAAATAGGTGCCCGTGAAGATCGGCAGGTGGCTGTCGGGCGTCAGGAACACGGTCAACGGCCAGCCGCCCGCTCGGCCCGTGTAGAGCTGGTGCGCGGTCTGGTAGATCTTGTCGATGTCGGGCCGCTCCTCGCGATCGACCTTCACGTTCACGAACAGGTCGTTCATGAGCTTCGCGGTGGCTTCGTCCTCGAACGACTCGTGCGCCATCACGTGGCACCAGTGACACGCCGAATAGCCGACCGAGAGCAGGATCGGCTTGTCGGCCGAGCGCGCGGCCTCGAGCGCGGTCGTCGCCCCAGGCTTGCCAGTGCACGGGGTTGTCCGCGTGCTGGAGAAGGTAAGGGCTCGTCTCTTCGTTCAGGCGGTTGCGCATGAGCGACACTATCGAGCGAGCGCGGCGCTCTGTGCAACGCGCCGGCGTGCTCGCTGGCCGCGCGCCGAAGCGGGTACACTAACGGCCACGCGACGCCTCACGTCGTTCCACGATTGGCTATTCTTGCGGGTGACGTTCGTTGTTCACGTATCCCAACTTCGATCCCGTGGCTTTCAGCATTGGACCGGTCGCCGTGCGCTGGTACGGGATCATGTACCTCGCAGGATTCCTGTTCACGTGGCTCGGGCTGCGCGCGCGCGCGAAGCTCCCGTGGAGCAAAGTCGGGCCGGCTCAAGTCGACGACGTCGTGTTCTACGCGGCGCTCGGCGCGATCGTCGGCGGGCGCATCGGCTACATGCTCGTGTACGGGCTCAGCGAGCTCGTCGCGGATCCGTTGAGCCTGTTCACCGTCTGGAAGGGCGGGATGTCGTTTCACGGCGGGCTCAGCGGCGTGCTGATCGCGATGGCGATTTACGGGCGCCGCGCCGGCCTCAGGTTCTTCGACATCACGGACGCGATCGCGCCTTGGGCCGGGGGCGGCATCTTCTTCGGGCGCCTCGGCAACTTCATCAACGGTGAGCTCTGGGGCAAGGTCACGAGCGCCGACGCGCCCTGGGCCGTGATCGTCAACGGTGAGCCGCGCCACGCGAGCCAGCTCTACGAGGCGTTTCTCGAAGGCCTCGTGCTCTGCACGGTGCTGTGGCTCTACACGAGGAAGCCGCGGCCCATGATGGCCGCGTCCGGATTGTTCCTGATTCTCTACGGCGTCTTCCGGATCCTGATCGAGTTCGTCCGCGTGCCGGACAATCAGCTCGGCTACATCGCGCTCGGCTGGATCACGACCGGGATGCTGCTGTCAGCGCCGATGGTGATCGCCGGTGCGATTCTGCTCGTGCTCGCGCTGCGCAGGGGCGTCGACGCGGGCGGGGCCGCGACGCGCGGCGAGCCGCCTGCGCGCGATGGCGAACAAGGCCGGCTGAGAAAACAAGCGTGCGGCAGTATCTCGATTTGCTCCGGGCGATCCGCGACCGCGGTGCGCGCAAAGACGATCGTACCGGCACCGGCACGCTGAGCCTCTTCGGCTACCAGATGCGCTTCGATCTCGACGCGGGCTTCCCCGTGCTCACGACCAAGAAGCTGCACCTGCGCTCGATCATCCACGAGCTCCTGTGGTTCTTGAAAGGCGACACGAACATCGCGTACTTGCGCGAGAACGACGTGACGATCTGGGACGAGTGGGCCGACGAGAACGGCGACCTCGGGCCGGTCTACGGCGCGCAGTGGCGCTCCTGGCCGGCGGCGAACGGCGAGCACGTCGATCAGATCCAGCGCGCGCTCGACCTGATCCGCCGCGACCCGAACTCGCGCCGCATCATCGTGAGCGCATGGAACGTCGGCGAGCTCGAGCAGATGGCGCTCGCGCCGTGCCACGCGCTCTTCCAGTTCCACGTGTCGCAGGGGCGGCTCTCGTGCCAGCTCTATCAGCGCAGCGCCGACGTATTCCTCGGCGTGCCGTTCAACATCGCGTCGTACGCGCTGCTGCTGCACATGATGGCGCAGCAGACGGATCTGCAAGCCCGGCGAGCTCGTATGGACGGGCGGCGACTGCCACCTGTACCTGAACCACCTCGAGCAGGCGCAACAGCAGCTCGCGCGCGACCCGCTGCCGCTGCCGCGGCTCGTGATCAAGCGCAAGCCCGAGCACGTTGTTCGACTATCGGTACGACGACTTCGAGCTCGTCGGGCTACCGAGCGCACGCGAGCATCAAGGCGCCGATCGCGGTTTGATCCGCGGCGTGGTTGCCCCACATGGCCATGGTGCAGCGCGAGCTTCAGGTCCGTCGCATTCGCTCTGGTGACCCTGGGCCAATGGCTGAGTGCGTCAGCGGCATCGGCAAGTCCGTTCAGCTGTTTGATCGCTACCTTGTCGAGCAGAGCGAGGGGAGTCGCGCGGTCTTCGTAGGGCTTATCGATCAAGAGTTCGCGGGTTACATCACTGTAAAGTGGAATCCAACCTATCCGCCTCTTGCGGCGGCAGGCGCTCCTGAGTTGCAGGACTTGAACGTCTTGCCATCACTTCGTCGTCGCGGCGTGGCTACCAGCCTGGTTACTGCTGCAGAGCGCGAAGTCAAAGCTCGTTCCAACTTAGTCGGTATCGCGGTCGGCTTGCACCCAGGGTACAACGCGGCACAACGGATGTATGTGCGGCTCGGGTACGTTCCTGACGGCAACGGGATTACCGTTCGAGAGCAGCCGGTTCGTGAGTCGCAGACAATCACGCTGGATGACAATGCCGTTCTACATCTCGAAAAGAACTTGGCGTCAGCGCGTGGCGGCTAGCTGCCGGTTGCAGCGGACGGTGATGGATAAAGTGCCAAGGCACGAAGGTCGGCGCGCCGCCGCTGAACCGGGACGTCATGCTTCATGACCCGAGTTCATCGCATTGCGCTGCTCATTCCGGCCGTCATCATTGTTCGTCTCGTTTCATGCGCCGGTTGGACTCGCTTTCGATCACCGGAGTCAGCGGCGGACGAAGCTTCATATGTCGTATGGATCGCGCTCTTCAAGGGCTTCAGTGGCGATGTCATGTACGAGGGAAGCGACCGTACACACGCTTACTTTCGCCTTGGGCACTTCTTTTGGTCCAATTACAAGGTGCCCAGATGTGCGGCTGACTTGCCGGAAATGTTTCCTGTCGGTGGCGATGCTCCCTACGTTGTGCAGCTGCGGGTGCATGGCAGTGCGCCGAGCCAGAGGGCTACTACACCTTTGCACTTGAGCGAAAACGAGCACAATGACGCATAACAAGCAGTTGCGGCGGACCACAATACGGCATCGCGGCGACGTCGCGAGCGCTCCATTTCGTTATGCGCTCGCGTCGCGCTTCACACGGCAGCGCGTGGCCGCTGAACTGCGACGTTAGGCGGCGACTAATGGGTATCGTGTTCGTAGTCGAGGCTGCGGTTCGCATAGCGGGGCGAGGGGTGGTTTTCGCTCGTCCTGTTGTCGAGACCGCTGACTTTCGCGTCACTCCCGGTTCGACGTTAGATGGTATTCCCGTCAAGCCGCATATTGATCTGCCGCGCCGTCCACGACCTGATGGAAGTATCGACCTGCAGTATTTTCAATTCGAGCTCGTTGATTCGGCTGATTTGAATCGAATTCGCAGAGGTCCAGAGGTGTTGCTGGAGCTTGGCAACGAGCGAAAGAGCGTTGTGCCAACCGCCTGACAACCGGTTGCAGCGGACGGTCATGCATAAAGTGCCAAGGCACGAACGGCAGCACGCCGCCGCTAAACCGGGACGTTCGGCGCGCTACCTGACGTCACCGCTCCATTGAACGTCCGCTACTACATCGATCCGGCTAGCGGCGAGCCGCATATACATAACCACGCGTCTCGGAGTCCGAAGTGGAGGCGGTGTTGGCTCGACCCGGCGAGGACCGGCCTGGTTCGGAAGGCTCCCGCGTCGCCCTGGGTCAGACTTCAGCGGGTCGATACTTGCGAGTAATCTATGTTCCAGAAGCAGATGGCATTTTCGTTGTCACTGCCTACGATCTACCTGGTAAACCACTGCTGGCCTACCGGCGCCGCAAGCGCATAAAACGATGAGCAAACGCACCAAGTTCCCTGAGGGCTGGGACGACGCTCGCGTCAAGCGAGTGCTCGAGCACTACGAGACGCAATCCGAAGATCAAGCGGTTGCTGAAGATGAAGCCGCGATCGAGCAGAAGGACCAAACGTTGATGGAGGTTCCCAGCGATCTGGTGCCGGCTGTGCGCGAGCTCATCGCAAAGCGCAAGAAAGCTTAGCGCAAGCGCCGAACAACCGGTTGCAGCGGACGGTCATGCATAAACTGCCACGGCGCATGCGGCAGCATGCCGCCGCTGAACTGCGGCGTTAGGCGTCACTAGAACGGTCTTCGCATGCTTCACCCGAAACAGTTTGAGGTCAACGAAGCTTGGATCGCGTTCCGTCTCAACGACGCGCCGATCCGAACCGAACGTGATGGGGACTTCAACTGCTTTGCGCTTATGGATGCGGCGAGTTGTCTCATTCTTAGCTCGGAGTTCATTCCCGCCGCTGCTACGGAACCAACTCGAGCGCAGTTCCGCCGCTTGTTAAAGGATGCGAAACGTCATAAGCAGCAGCTCCCCAGGACGCTCTTCGTTCCGCGTGAAGACATTGCCGATCGAGTGATTCTCGAGGCAACGCAACAGAGTATCGACGTCGTGCGTGTCCCAGAGAGCGAACTGCTCACCTTCATTGGAGAAGCGCGCGAGGGTTTTGCCGAACACTTTGAGAGGGTACC
The DNA here is from genome assembly GCA_963742115.1 of uncultured Gammaproteobacteria bacterium. Lineage (GTDB taxonomy): Bacteria > Pseudomonadota > Gammaproteobacteria > Steroidobacterales > Rariloculaceae > FEN-1219. The sequence continues at coordinate 808,897 of CAVUKQ010000015.1, read as the reverse complement.
GCGGTGACGCCTAACAAGCAGTTGCAGCGGACCGTGATGGATAGGGTGCCAGGTCACATGCGGCAGCGCGCGGCCGCTGTGCGGTGGCTTTAAGCGCCTGATGAACGGTCGGCAGCGAGCATCATGAAGAAGTCAGGTCCACCACGCCGCCACGATTCAGCCAGCCAAGCGCCCGCTGTCGCTGTAGCGTGGTACACATCGTCGGAGTGGTCGCGGGTCAAGGCCGCGGCCGCTGATCCCGAGCGCTTCGAAGACTCGTTCGAGGAGTGGCTCGTCATAGCCGAAGACGCGCTCGTCAAACTGCGAAGCGGAGGCATGTCAGCCGAAAGGTTTTTTGTGAACGCAGACGAGCTGGCCAAGTGGTGCGTCGAGAATCGTCTCGAGAACAACTCATCGGCTCGTGCCAGATACGTATCTGAGCAATTGCAGGCGCGGAAGCGTGACGGCGCCTAACAAGAGTTGCAGCCGACGGTCATGCGTAAAGTGTCAGGGCACAGCGGCAGTATGCCGCGGCTGAACTGCGGCGTTAGGGGGCGATGTGAACGCAACGCTCATTCCGAAGACGGTCGCGTGCAGCGACGAGTCTCGCGCCCGGTGGCATTCGTCTCTTTCGTTACGGGTTGAAAGTCCGCACTCCCGCGCGAACGCGCCGATTTCGAGGGGGCGGACTTGTGGCCGGGTCTCGCGAGAAGTAGCGTGGACGAAGGGAGGGCACCAATGAGCAAGCTAACTCGCCACGAGGTTGTAGGTGTCGGTGCCGCTAGTACGCGCAATCCGAAAGGAGAGGCAGTTTGTCTCGACAACTGATGTTCGTCGGCTTCGCCGGTTGCGCGCTCGCGCCCGCTGCCGTCTTCGCCCACCACAGTCGGGCGAACTACGACCTGACGAAGGAGATCGTCGTCGAAGGAACCGTCGCCGCTCTCGCGTGGACGAATCCGCACATCTCTATGACACTCGAAACGCAAGACCCTGGCGGCGAACAGTCTCGCCTCGAGATCGAGCTGTCGTCCGTCTCTGAAGCGCTGGCACTGGGGCTGAAAAAAGAAGCGATCGAACCTGGTTCCCGCGTGGTGGTGCGCGCGCATCCCGGGCGCAGCGGCCCCGGCGCGAAGGCCGCGGGCCTCGACGTCAGAACCAGCGACGGCACAGTCTATCCGCTCAACGTCGACGCCCGACTCGCTGTTATTCCCACCGCCCAGCCAGCCAGTGGGATCACCGGGCACTGGGCGCCCACGCTGGAAAGTTACCCCGGCCTTGGTGTTATTGCGCGGCCCATGCAGGTCACCGAAGCGGGGCGAGCGGCGGCGGCCGAGGCCAGGCGCGCCTCAGCCGGGACCGGCGGCGCCTTGCCCTGCGAGCCGTTCCCGCCGCCGTTTACCTCGCTCTTTCCCGATCTCCGCACGATCGAGGTGAATGACGCGACCGTCGTAATGCGCTTTGAGGGCGCCATCGGCGTGCCTATGGAGCGCGTCGTTCAGCTCAATCAGGATGCTCATCCCGTTGGCGTGACGCCATCGCTGATGGGCCATTCGATCGGCCGCTGGGACGGCGAGACCCTGGTGATCGACACCGTCGGATTCACTCCCCATCGCTTTGGAGTGCTGACCTTTCCATCAGGACCGAACAAGCATCTCGTCGAGCGGCTCGCGCTCACGAAAGATCGGCTGCAACTCGAGTACACGCTGACGCTCGAGGACCCGGACGTTCTTGCCGCGCCATTTTCGTTCACCGCGATATGGAATCACCGGCCCGACTTAGAGTTCTCGGGCGTCGCGTGCGACCCCGAAGTGTCGCGGCGAGCAGTTCAGCCGTAGGCGAAGTCGCGTGCGATGCGTACGCGCGGCGTGGCTGGCGAGGAAAGGGCTCGCCACCGCCGTTGCAGGTATGTGCGCTAGCTATCGAGGCGCCTACATGGTCGCAGCTGGGCGCCGCCGAATTGAACGAGGGCCCTGCCAGTAAAGAGAAGATCGTTGTGCCAGCCGCCTAACAAGCAGTTGCAGCGGACGGTGATACGTCGGCGCTGGCGCACCGCACATGCGACATTTCATTATGCACGTGCGCCGCGCTTCATACGGCAGCGCGCCGCCGCTGAACCGCGAACGTTAGGCCGCACGGATACATAGGTGAGAATCCATACGATCCAAGCGGACATCACGACTCTGCCGATGGACGCCATCGTCAACGCCGCCAATTCTTCACTGCTGGGCGGAGGTGGTGTCGACGGAGCTATTCACCGTGTGGCGGGACCAGATCTCGCTCATGAATGCCGACTCCTTGGCGGTTGCAAGCCAGGCGACGCGAAGATCACAAAGGGCTACCGGTTGCCCGCGCGGTACGTCATTCATACGGTAGGTCCGGTGTGGCGAGGCGGTGTCCATGGCGAGCCAGACACTCTCGCGGCATGCTACAAGCGGTCCCTTGAGGTGGCGACCACGCATTACATTCGCACGATCGCATTTCCAAGCATCAGCACTGGAATATATGGGTACCCTATCGAGCTCGCCTCCGCTATCGCGGTTGAATCAGTGTGTCGCTTTCTCGATAAACCATCGGAGCTGGAGGAAATTGCATTCTGCTGCTTCGCCAGTGAGGACCTGTCGGTCTATCAGAGTGTTCTCTCGCGCTATGCCGCCTAACAGGCGGTTGCAGCGGACCGTGATGGATAAACTGGAGGATGGTGTCGGCATGGAGATGGCGTATCGAGAGCGGTGGAAGGCGGAGATCGCGGAGATGGGCCGGGTGCTCGCCGGCTTTGAGATGAAGGAGGAATGTAAGTGGGGTAAGCCCACCTACACGGTGGACGGGAAGAACATCGTTATCATGCAGGGCTTCAAGGAGTACTTCGGGCTGGGTTTCTTTCAAGGCGCGCTTCTGAAGGACCCTAAGAAGGTGTTGGTGCAGCTCGGTCGGGTGCACGCCGGGCGAGTGATGAAGTTCACCAGCGTGAAGGACATCATGGCGAACGCGGCGACCATCAAGGCCTACGTACGCGAGGCCATCGCAGTCGAGAAGGCTGGGCTGCGGATGGAGAAGAAGAAAACCTCAGATTTTCCGATTCCCGAGGAGCTGACGAAGCGGTTCCGAAAGGACCCACGTTTCAAGCGCGCGTTCGAGGCGCTGACGCCGGGGCGGCAGAGGAGTTACCTCTACCACTTTGCCGCGGCCAAACAGTCAGCGACGAGGGTGGCGCGAATCGAAAAGGCGCTGCCGGCAATACTCGAGGGCAGAGGGTTCCTGGAGAGACGCTAGAGTGCTAAAGCGCATGCGGCAGCGCGCGACCGCTGAACCGCGGCGTTACAGTTGCAGCGGACCGTGATGGATAACGTGCAAAGGCACACGCGGCAGTGGGCGGCCGCTGAACCGCGGCGAAAGGCGGCAACTCATGCGGCGGCGCGCGACTTCTGAGGCCACTGGGGTGCGGGGCGGTATTCGCTATCTAGCAGCCGTGCGCAGAGGCCGAAGCGGGGAGTTGTGCTGAATCGTATTGTTGGCGCTATTGGCGTGCTGTGGGGCGGGCTGATGCTGCTCTCCGCATTTGTCCAAATCGAAGCCAATGAGTCCGGTGCCTACGGAGCGATAATCGCAACGCTCGTATTCGCGCTGTCGCTTGTATCCTTGGGTGGCTACTGCCTGCTCCGTGGTAGCAAAGCGTGACGGTCTGCGTAACTTGAGGCCACATATGCCTGCCTTGTGCCAGCCGCCCAACAAGCAGTTGCAGCCGACCGTCACACGGCATCGCGGCGGCGACGCGAGTGCTCCATTTCATTATGCGCTCGCGTCGCGCGTCACACGGCAGCGTGCGGCCGCTGAACTGCGGCGTTGGCCGTATTCGAGTAAGCCATGAACTACATCAACACGTTTATCGCTGTGTCCCCCGATACCAAAGCGAAGGTTGGTTCCGTTCCACTTGCACGCGGGCGCAAGCGATCGATCGCGCAAATCGAATACGAGCTCATTGCTAGTCATCCCTACGAGTTCACCCAAGAAGAAGTTCAGTTCTCCGTCCATGTTGAGCGAACCGGAGTCACACCTGCACAACTCAACGCCAAACGAAGTGAGCTCTGGTCGGGCTTCTTCTCCAAACCCACGGCTTGCATGCGAACGTCCCCATTGGCCAGGTCCTATGGATGGGGCCTGCATTTCGATAGTGAGGGAAAGGTAGCGCTCGTACCGATGGAAAGTCCGAAATACCAAAAGTTGTCGGGCAGTCCTTCCATCGAGCAGACACGCGCCATGAGGAGCAAGCGCGAATGAACGCCAAGCTACGAAGGTCAGCGCGCCGCCGCTGAACCGGGACGGGCCATGACGACGTACGTTGGGTCTTGCCACTGTGGTCGGGTGCGGTTCGAGGTCGTCGCCGAGATCGACCACGTTCGGTCGTGTGACTGTTCGGTCTGCTCAAAGCGCGGAGCGCTCAATTTTCGCGTTCCACAGCGGAGTCTTCGCTTGCTGAGCTCGTGGGAGAATTTGTCGCTCTACCAGTGGGGCTCCCGTACCGCCAAGGATTACTTCTGCAGCACCTGCGGAATTCTGCCGTTTCGGCGTCCCAGTGATCCCACTCCTAGAGAGCTTGAGGAAGGGCTACAGCCATTCGATGGTTGGGCGGTTAACGTGCGGTGCTTGGAGGGAGTAGATTTGGAGCGACTCCCGGTCAAGAGAATCTACGGAAGCCTTATCTGATGCCGTACTCACATGCCGTGTGCCAAGCGCCGAACAAGCAGTTGCAGCGGACCGTGATGGACAAAGTGCCAAGTCACATGCGGCGACGCGCGGCTGCTGAACTGCGGCGTTAGGCGCCTCGGGAACGGCGATGCCAGAGTCTCCACAAATATTCCGCGTCGCCTTGCAGGTCACGGACATCGAGGCTGCGGCGCGTTTTTATTCGTCCCTGCTCGGGATTGAGGGTAGGTCGATTAGGGGCGCTCGGTACTACTTCGATTGTGGTCCCGTTATCCTCGCTTTGGTGGGTCCCGGGGAAGGTTCCGCGCGGCCGAATCCCGATGATATCTATTTTTCGGTCAAGGACCTGGACGCGGTACATGCTCGAGCAACCCAGTTGGAGTGCTTGGCCCAGGGTGTAGTCCATGGTGCACCAGCCGGTAATATCGTGGTCAGGCCTTGGGGCGAGCGCAGTTTTTACGCCGTGGATCCAGATGGCAACGAGTTGTGCTTCGTTGAAGTCGGCACAGTATTCACTGGTCGGCGCGCCGGCGCCTAACAAACAGTTGCAGCGGACCGTAGAACGGCATCGCGGGCGCGGCGCATGCGCGTCATTGCATTGTGTGCGCGCGACGCGCTGGTTAGCGCAGTGCGCGGCCGCTGAACTGCGGCGTTAGGGGAAACTACTCGGGATCGCGGTCATGGTTCGCACACACGGTCTGTCCCACGTGGCGCTGGCGGTTCAAGACCCAGAGCGCTCTCTGGAGTTTTATCGCGCCGTGTTTGGCGTCAAAGAGTACTACCGAGACGCTGACACGATCCAAGTTCAAGGCCCCGGTCCACACGACGTGCTCGCCTTTGAGCGACGTCCAGACACCGCGGGAACGGCAGGTGGAATCATTCACTTTGGCTTCCGTCTTACTCGTCCGCACGATATCGAGGCGGCTGTTGAGGCGGTGCAAACGGCCGGGGGGACAGTCACTTCGCGCGGTGAATTTGGTGCAGGTCTGCCGTACGCATTCGTGCGTGATCCGGATGGTTACGAGATCGAGATCTGGTACGAATGATCAGGCATCCCAGACCGCAGCGCGCCGCCGCTGAACCGGGACGTTATACGACAATCAGCGCGTGACAACTTCGATCGATTGGAAATCCTTTCTTGAGCGGTCCCCAAGCTGGGCGCATCGATCGACGAGGTTAGCGGTCGAAGTGATGGGCCCGGGCGATAGCCGATCGGCGCTGGACATCGGAAGTGGCAACGGACGGGATGCCCTGTTCATAGCTGAGGCGGGTTTTTTGGTTTCCGCTGTCGACAGTTCTGAGTCGGCACCAGTGCTTGATCATCCGAGGGTCACGCAGCTTTGCGCCGACATCGTCGAGTATCCGCTGCAGCAGTACGCGTTGATCAATGCGAGTTTAGTGTTGCCGTTTATTGATGCGGCGCGGTTCAATGCGCTTTGGCAAAAGCTGCTCGAGGCGCTGGCACCGAGCGGTGTCATAGCGGGGCACCTGAGCGGTGTTCGGGATTGGAAGGTGCAAGCAGGTCACGCCTGGGGCTGCAACCTAGCCGAGGCAACGCAGTTGTTCTCCGGCTTAACTATCGTAAGCATCGAGGAGCACGAACTGGACGGCCCGAATATCTCGGGAGTACTTGTTCACAAGCACAACTTCGAGTTCGTCGCGAGAAAATGAGTACGGTCAGCCCATGTGCCAGGTCGTATAACAAGCAGTTGCAGCGGACCGTGATAGGTCCCGGCGCGGGCGCGGCGCAAGTGCGTCATTTCTTTGTGCACACGCGCTGCGCTGGATAGGACAGCACGCGGCCGCTGAACCGCGGCGTTAGGCGACGGGGCCAGCCTAAACTGCGGCGTTAGCCGAAAGAGGTAAATCACTATGATCGAGGTATTGACGCAACGTCCGATCCCACCGGGTTTCGACACTCGCGATGACTACCAAGTAGCGCGCCATGCTCGCGCTGCTGTTGATGCTATGGCGGCTGTAGGCGCGCAGATGAACTGGATCCGAACTTACGTAACTGAAGACAGCCTTTTCGGTGTCGTTGTCTTTGCGAGCGAGGGGGATCTGACGGCGTGGCGCCTTACCGCCGGAGTCTTAAATCCGAAAATTGCAGTGCACCGGATTACTCGAACCATTGATCCGTCTCTTGCCGGGCCTAAACTTGCACGATGAGATACTCGGTATGTGCGTCCAAGCAATGCGCTCGAATCGCGATTCATACGTCAGCGCGCGGCCGCTGAACTGCCGCGTTATGCGCTCTTGCGTTCCGCTTGAGGGCGCCTGGTAACATCAGCGCATCGGAAGCATCACGAGCAACGCTATGTCCGTCTCAATCAAATCGTTGGGCATCGACCGCCTTGGCGTTGAGGATCGGTTGAGTCTTGTGGAACAGATCTGGGACAGCATCGCTGCAGACAGCGCAGCTGTCCCTCTAACCGACGCTCAGCGTGCCGAACTCGACAGGCGTATCGCGGATCACAAAGCGAATCCAGACGACGTTGTTTCTTGGGAGGAAGCGAAGGCATCGATCGCTGAACGCCTCAAACGATGATTCGTGCAGTCGTCCTTCGACGTGCAGCGCGCCAGGAGTTCGACGACGCCGCATTGTGGTACGAGGAGCGTCGCGTCGGCCTCGGCGCAGAGTTTGTCGCGGAGATAGAACGTGCCCTTGGCTTGGTTGCGGAGAACCCAGAGCGTTTTCCCATCATGCACCGAGATGTCCGGTGCGTTCGGGCACGCCGCTTCCCATATTCCGTCTTCTTCCGCGTTGAAGTCTCGCGAGTCGTGGTACTCGCGGTGTTTCACGCCCGTAGAGATCCAATCATCTGGCGGGGCCGCGCATAACAACCGCTTGCAGCGGACGGTGATGGATAAAGTGCCAAAGCTCCTAGGTCAGCGCGCCGGCGCTGAAGCGGAACGTTAGGCGCATGTGGACGATATCGCGAGAACCGTACGTGAGGGCGCGTTTCGTTGGCTCGCTGTGCCTCATGTGGCTCGTACCGCTCTTTCTGGCTGCTGTGATCACACCCGTCTCGTTGTGGTACACGATGGGCGTCGTGGTGCCATTTTCCTACTTCGCGTATCGGTGCTTCTTTAGCGGAGCGCACAAACTTGTCGGAGCTGTCTCTCTGGCTGCGTATCGCGTCCTGTACGTTGGTAGCTTAGCCATGGCTGCTGCGATCCATCTGACACTGAGAGTGGAGCTTGCGATCGCGTGGTATGTCTCCGGAGCGGCGTTCTTGTTCGGGGAGCCCATCGCTCGGGACGCGCTGGTGGTACTAGGTTTCGGGACGCGTTACTCGGCAGATCGAAATGAGTGATTTCGTTCGAAGGCGCGCGCCACTGGGCGCAGCGATAGCGCGTAACAAGCGGTTGCAGCGGACCGTGATGGATAAAGTGCCAAGTCACATGCGGCGGCGCGCGGCCGGTGAACTGCGGCGTTAGGCGTCACGGAGACTGCATCGTAAGAACGGATGTGCCTATGAGTCGCAAAGGTCAGTTGGCAATAAGTGTTGTTGGTGGCGTGGTCGCAGCTTTGGTGAGCTGGAGCGTCTGGTTACATCTGCAATCCCCGGCGGACGCTCTCGCTGATCCTTGGCAAGTCTGGATCAACGTCCTGGAGGGCTATGGTGTGACCGTCCGATACGTTGGAAGCCGAGAACCTTATGCTTATTTTCTCATCGGCGATTTTTTTCCCGCGTACTACAAGACTCCTTCGTGCAACGCAACTTTGCCGCGCACTTTTGATCTTGGAAAGGGCGAGCGGTACATCGTGGTTCAAGACTACCTGCACGGGTACTCAACATCACCTACCTGCGATCGCGGCCCGCCAGAACCTCTTCGATGAACTGAGAGGCGAAGCAGATGGCGCCTAACAACCGGTTGCAGCGGGCGGTGATGGATAAAGTGCCAAGGCACGAGGGTCAGCGCGCCGCCGCTGAATCGGGACGTTAGGCGACTGACGAACCGCTTCGGCACGTATTGGCGATACGCGATTCTTGGCCTGGCGCTTGTGGTGGCCGCAATTGTCGCGCCTGCGCTGGTCGTCGTCGGGGGTGCGGTATGGGCTCTGTATACATGGGAAAGGCGAGCGCCAGAGGCCCTCGGTTGTCTCCTTTACTTTGGTCTTCTTGGGCCGCTGTTTGGCTTCATTGCGATGTGGCCGATGATTGCCTTTCAGGAATCGGACGCTGTTTCGATCTCCGACCTCTTTAAGTCTGTGGTCCTCGGTGCGGTTTTCAGTGTGGGCCTCTGGCTGATGGCTCTGCCTCTCGGAGCACCTCCAGCGCTTCTCACTGGTTGCGTGTATTGGGTGCTTCAGAGGCGCGCTTCCGGCACATTCGCACGCGTCCTGGTGGGCGTACTCACGCTGTTCGTTGGTGCATGTACGAGCGCGTTATGGACTGCTGCCATTTTGGACGGCGACATGCGTGTGCTCCGTTCGTGGGATCACTGGCTCATGTTTGGATTGCCCGGGGCTATCGCCGCGCCTTTATGCGCCCTGATCGTTGAATGGCGCGTGATATCACCCCGCAGAGCAAGTGGTGCAGCAGTCGCCTGACAGCGGGTTGCAGCGGACGGTCAGGCAGAAAGTGCAATGAGCCCAGCTACCGGACCGGTATTCCGGCGCCTTCCGCCACTGGTTGACCGCCGACGCCCAGTCCATCCTGCACGGGCCGCCGCGGTCGAATGATCCCCTTCCTTCTGTCTTCCTCCAGCGCACGGTCCTCGGCGCGCTCGGCCCCGAGCGACTGAAGGAGCGCGTAGTTGCCCTCGTGGCAGTCGTACGGCAGCAGTTTTCCTCCTTCGAGCGGTGTTAGCGGCAAAGACAGCGTGAACGGCCGCGCGTAGGTCACGGGATCGTCCACGGTGAGCTGGTACTGAAGGATGTCGTTGGCCACGCGCTTGAACCGTTCGGTGAGCTTCATCTGCGTGCTGTGACGATTGCCATTGCCGTTGAGGCCGATGGCGGTCCGGTCCGTCAGATTCGTAGTCTCCACCACGAGCTCGTCGCCTTCCCAACGCGCGCGCGAATCCCCGAGATATTGGCGAATCGCCTGGTTGATGTGGGGCCGACCGTCGGTATAGATGAGGCGAGTGTCGTGCACCATCTCGTACGAGAGCGCCACCACGCCGGGCGCCTGCACGATGCGCTGGCCGTTACCGTAGACCACGCGCAGCGTCGAGCCGGCGACACCGCGCGTGATGCAGCGTTCGTAGAGGGAGAAGTCGTTCACGCTGTCGAGCGGCCCGTTGCCGTATGTGCCGCGCGGCATGGGCCGCTTCATGCCTTCCGGTGTGTATGCGGGCAGCCGCCCGTCAGCGGGGTCGACGATCAACGACGTCTGCCAAAACGCGCGGCGCGCGAAGTCTTGGCGGAAGCTGCTGGTCGCCTCGTTCTCGGCCCGCTCGACGCCGCTCTCGACCTGCTTGGCGCGCTCCGTATATTCCTGTTCGCTGAGATACAGCCTGCTGCCGTACTGCTCGGGCCGCGACATTGGAATACCCGCGGTGTCGTCGCTCGACCAGACTCCCTGCAAGTCGGGCTCGCCCCACGATGTGCGGCGCGCGGCATATCGAGGTGCGGTCTGTTCGCCAAACGCGGTGATCACGAGCGGCGGACCGGCGCTCTTTTCCTGACCCGCGACCGGATGCGAGACGAGAACGGCCGCGCCGATGAGCGTCGCTGCGACAGTGCCAAGAGAACCGAGCAAGTCGTATTGCCATCGTCGGACTCCTCGTCGTTAGTGTCGTTCGTTCGGAATGATCGCTCCGCGAATTCTAGCTCGCAATGCGAGCAGCGCCTGGATCTGGCATCGAGGACTAGTCGAATGCCGAGTCGTGGCAATACACTGCGCAGCGAGCCAGTCTATGCCTCTCTTAGCGAAGTACTCGAAGAAGAAGGGGAGTCAACATGAAAGCGATCGCAAATCTACTAGGCAGCACACTGCTGAGCGCTTTGAGCGTCGCCTGTCTCGCACTGACGATTAGCTCAGGCGCGCGCTCGGAGGAGGTCAACGCCGAAACACTCGTCGATCGCCTCCAGATCCAGGACTTAATAACGCGTTACTACAACAATTTCGGCCGGGAGAACGCGGAGAACTTCGCGGACTTCTATGCCGACGACGCCGAGCTGATCCTCGGTGATCGCCACTTCAAGGGCAGGGACGGCATCATGCAGGCCTACGGGCGCGCGCCGGGGCAAGCGCCGCGACCGCCTCCCCCGCCGCGTTATTCCTTCATCGTGGCGGTCGACAATCCGCTCATCGTCGTGCACGGCAAGACGGCGACCGCGCAGCTCGTCTACACCGAGTACGTGATCGAAAAGCAGGGCGATCCGGTCAAGGTCATCACGCAGGGAAAGGAATACGGCACCTTCGTCAAGGTCGACGGTCACTGGCGTTACAAGACGCGTCAGATCAAAGGCGGTACGGAGTTGCCGGAGGGCTGGAAGGAGTAAGCCCGGCGCTTTCAGCCCTCGCGCCGGGTCCTCAGCACGATCGCGCCCGACTGAGTGGCGAGTCAGCTGACGCCTAACAAGCTCGCAGCGGACCGTGACGGATAGAGTGCCAAGTCATGCGGCAGCGCGCCGCCGTTGAACCGGGACGTTGGCGTCCATCGACGAGATGTCTCAGGTATCCGACAATCTGCGCATTCTTGAGAAGCTAGCTGAGGCGTTCAACGACCATGATCTTGAAAGAATCATGGAGTTCTTCGCCGAGAATTGTTCTCTGGACATGCCGCGTGGGTCAGCCCCATGCGGAACCCGGTACGTGGGAAAGGTTGCGGTCCGCGAGGGTCTGCAAACGCGCTTTGAGATGCTGCCGGATGTCCATTATGGAGACGTGCGCCATTTTGCGACCGCAACGATGGGCGTCTCTGAGTGGCTCGTTACCGGGACGCTTCGGTCAGGAAAGACCATTGCGGTGCGGGGTTGCGATCACTATGAGTTTCGGGAGGGGAAGGTCGTGCGAAAGGACTCGTACTGGAAGATCGTAGAGTGACGCCTAGCAAGCGGTTGCAGCCGACGCTCACGGATAAAGCGCCAAGGCACGAAAGTCAGCGCGCCGCCGCTGAACCGGGAGGTTAGGCGCCAATGAGAACCCTCGTCACATCGCGCTGCACACTGGAACCGCTAGTCGCCGCACACGCGCCCGAGATGTTCAGCGTGCTCAGCGACCCAGCCATTTACGAGTTCGAGAACGAGCCCCCAATTTCAGTCGAGTGGTTGTCGCTGCGGTACCAACGTCTGGAGCTGCGCGGCTCAGCGGACGGCAAGGAGACATGGCTCAACTGGGTCATTCGTCTGCCAGGCGGGGAGCTCGCCGGCTATGTTCAAGCCACCGTGCTTCCCTCGGCGTCGGCTTGTGTAGCGTACGAGTTGAGCAGCCGCTACTGGCGCCAGGGGATCGGGAGCAGCGCTGTCACCGCCATGCTCGAAGAACTACATTCCGAGTACGGGGTGGATACCTTCGTCGCGGCCCTTAAGTCCGCGAACGCGAGATCACTGGGACTGCTCCGCAGCTTGGGGTTTTCAGCCGCAATGGAGCATCGTGTGGCAGAGCTTCGTAGCGAGCCGGATGAGGTTGTTATGATCAAGTCAACGACGCAATCCGCTCGATAAGGGGACGCCGTATGCCAGACGCCTCACCACCGGTTGCGGCGTACGGTGATGGATAAAGTGCCAAGACACAAGCGACAGCGCGCCGCCGCTGAACCAGGACGTTATGCGCGACAATAACGCCGTGGATCCTGCCAACGCCATCGTGAAGCTGTGTGCGCAGGGCATGGAAGCGGAGGCAGAGGGGCGTATTGAGCATGCTCGGGAGCTCTTTATCGAAGCTTGGCGAGTGAGCAGCGACGACTACGAGGGGTGCATAGCCGCTCACTACCTAGCTCGGCATCAGGCCACGGCCGAGGAGACGCTCTGGTGGAATCAGGAGGCGCTGCGTCGGGCAAACGCTGCGGTCGATTATCGTGTTAGTGAGTTCTACCCGTCGTTGTATCTCAACGTGGCATACGCGCTCGAACGGCTGGGTCAAGTTGCTGAGGCGTACCAGAATTACACCTTTGCAGCGGTACGGCTCGATGATTTGCCCGCGAACGGTTACACAAACATGATTCGAATGGCCGTCGCGCAGGGCCAAGAACGAACACGTGGTGCGGCGAAGGCTTGCGCAAGCGCATAACAAACGGTTGCAGCTGAGGGTGAACGATACAGTGCCATGGCACCAACGTCAGCGCGCCGCCACTGAACCGGAGCGTTAAACGACACTTGAACGACCGCGTCGCACACTTAGCTCTAGTCGCTGCTGGCAGCTGTGTATTGGCCGTCGTCGGTTTCGTCGTGCCTGAGTCGCTTGAGTTTTTCGCGCCGTGTCGAGTTGTCTATCGCATGCATCAGGCGGTGCAAGACTCACTCGCGTGTCAGTCCTACGCGGCGATCGGTCTATTTTCCCTATTGCTGTTCTTGGCTGCCGGTATTCTTGCTGTTGTGACTGGCGTCTTGATGTTCGCGCGTCGGCGCGCAGCGTCTAGCGATCCTCGGTGATCGAGTCGGCCATCAAACTAGTTGCAAGATCGTTGTGCCAGCACAGGTGAATTCACGCACATGAAATCACTTCCGCCGAACGTCTTTCCCTACAAGCGAACGCCGGAATTCACGGAGAGCACAGTGCCGGCGGGTCTTCTTCGCAGTCATAACACCAAGGACGGCGTGTGGGGAACGATTGTCGTGCTTGAGGGAACGCTTCTTTATCGAATACTGGAGCCACAGGTCGAGGAGATCCTCCTTTCATCAAGTCGGTGCGGAGTGGTGGAGCCAACTGTGCGACACGAGGTTGTGCCATCCGCGGGAGTGCGATTCTATGTGGAGTTTCATCGCGCGCGAGTCGCGTAACAACCGGTTGCAGCGGACGGTGACGGATAAGAAGTCACGAAGGTCGGCAGGCCGCCGCTGAACCGCGACGTTAGGCGACAGCCGTCACATGCCCGTTGTCATTTCACCCATCACGGTTGCGAATGCCGCTAGTTTTCGTAGCTGCCTGGATACGGTCGCGCAAGAGAAGCAGTATCTGGCGCAAATCGAAGCTCTCCCCCTAGAAAAGATCGAGCGGTTCGTCCACGAGAGCGTCGCCAATGACGCTGTTCAGTTCGTTGCTCTCGACGGAGCTCGCGTTGTGGGTTGGGCCGACATCTTCCCGGCCTGGGCGCATGCGGTCTCCCATTGTGGCTCACTCGGTATGGGCGTGCTTCCCGACTACCGACGCCGCGGTCTTGGTGAGGCCCTACTGCGCGCATGTATCACCAAGGCCAAGGTCAAAGGAATCACGCGCATCGAGTTGGAAGCGCGAGCGGACAACCTGTCGGCTATCCGCTTGTACGAGAAGCTGGGCTTCGTCCACGAGGCCTTGAAGCGCAACGCAATGAGGTTCGACGGCGTGTACTTCGATTCCATTCAAATGAGCCTCCTGCAGGCCGCCGTTGAACCGCGACGTTAGCCGTAATCGAGACACCATCGCACGCATAACCGAGGAGCTCGCATGTCCACCTCGCATATCGATGCCTTCTTGTCTACTTACCCCGAGCAAGTGCAAGCAACCGCCTCAGCTGCGCGTCGGTTGTTGAAAGACATGTTGCCCGGCGTTGCAGAGACGGTGGACGAATCCGCAAAGCTGCTCGGCTACAGCTACGGTCCGGGGTACAAGGGGGTCCTTTTCACGCTGATCATGAGCCAAACTGGTGTGAAGCTTGGGATCTTTCGAGGCTCCGAGTTACCCGATCCGAAGCACTTGATGGCGGGGGCGGGCAAGGTTCACCGTCACGTACAACTGCGCAGCGCTGCCGACATCAAGCAGCCGGGGCTGAAACCGTTGTTGAAGGCCGCCTTATCAGCATGGCGAAAAAGGAACCGCGCTGAGGCGGAGTGAGGTCGTGCCAGCAAAGACAAGCGCCAAGGTACTAGGTCAGCGCGGCGTCACTGAACCGGGACGTCGGACGCTATGGTGAGCGTGTGCCAATAGTTGCGATCGAGCACGTGCAGTTAGCGATGCCGCCAGGCATGGAACAAGCCGCGCGCGAGTTCTATGAGGGGCTGCTGGGCATTCCAGAAGTCCCCAAACCAGCTGAGCTCGCGAAGCGCGGCGGTGCGTGGTTCGAGAGTGGATCGCTCAAGGTTCATTTGGGCGTGGAAGCGGACTTTCGTCCGGCGCGTAAAGCGCACCCGGCGCTCTTGGTCGCCGATCTCGAGGCATTGGTCGCGCGGCTGAAGCGGCACAACATGAAGATCGTCGACGATGATCCGTTGGATGGCTACTTCCGCGTGTATGTGGCCGACCCGTTCGGTAACCGCATCGAGCTCATGGAGCCTCGATGACACGAACCTCAGCGCGAGCGCTTACCAACCGGTTGCAGCGGGCGGTGATGGATAGAGTGCCAAGGCACAGTGGTCAGCGCGCCGCTGCTGAACCGGGACGTTAACGAGACCAATGGTCGAACCTCCAGCCAACTGGGAGACCGAACGCCTCTACTTGCGGCCCGCTACGGTCGTCGAAGCGGTGTCTGCGTTCGAGAGTTACACATCGAATCCGGATGTGTCGCGTTACATGACGTGGCGGCCCCACCGGAGCGTCGCGGAGACCGAGCAATTCTTTCGCCGATGCGAGGATGTTTGGATTCGAAGCGTCTCGCTTTTCCGTGGAGTCTATGGCTCAAGAGCGATGCTTCGTTCGCGGGAATGCTTGAGGCGCGCGTGAAGCAGCACTCTGTCGATATTGGCTATGTTCTGGCGCCGCATCTTTGGCGTCGTGGTCTCATGGGCGAAGCTGTTCGTGGTTTGGTGCATTGGGCGATGAACCATCCCGAGGTCTATCGTATCTGGGCGGTCTGTGACGTGGAGAACATCGCATCCGCACGCTTACTAGAGAGTGCGGGAATGCAGTTGGAGGGCAGGCTCCGACGGTGGTTGGTCCATCCCAACATGAGCGAATCACCGCGTGATTGTCTTTGCTACGCAGCGGTCAAGGCCGCCGGTTAACAACCGGTTGCCGCGGACGGTGATGGATACAGTGCCAAGGCACAAGGGTCAGTGCGCCGCCGCCGAACGGGGACGTTAGGCGCAACCAAGGGGGCATCCGTGCTTTCGTCGGACTATGAGATTTCCTGTGATCCTGAGCGCATCGACATTTCGCTGGTGCACGATTTCCTACGCGGCTCTTATTGGGCCGAAGGGCGGAGTCGCGAAACGGTCGAGCGCTCGATCAAACACTCGCTGTGTTTCGGCGTTTATGCGGCCGAACGGCAGATTGCATTCGCTCGAGTCATCACCGATCGCGCCGTCTTCGCCTACCTCGCAGACGTGTTCGTCGTTCCCGAGTTTCGAGGGCGGGGGGTGTCAAAGGCACTGATGCGCGCGATCCTCGCGCACCCAGACCTGCAGGGCCTGCGCACGTTCTTGTTGGGAACGCGCGATGCTCATGGACTGTATGCCCAGTTCGGCTTCGGTCCCATCGCGGAGCCTCAGCGGCTAATGGCGAAGTACACCCAACTGGTTGCAGCGGACGTGCAGGATAGAGTGCCAAGCCAAGTTGCGGATCGCTTCCTCGCGAAACCGCGGCGTTAGGTAGCACTTCGAGGAAAACGCTATGAATCTGACCGGTGGGTGTTTTTGCGGACAGGTTCGCTATGCGATCACCTCGCCGCTCAAGAACGCGCGAAGCTGCCACTGCTCACGCTGTCGTAAGGCGTTCAGCGGAGCCGCCTCCGCTTATGCGGAGATCCAACCGGAAACGTTCGCGTGGACCGCTGGTGACGACAGCCTGGCTGCCTACGAATCAACACCCGAATGGGGCTTCCTCTTCTGCAGTCGCTGCGGTTCGAAGCTTTGCGGAACTCATAACGGTCGAGTTCATGGAGTCATGCTCGGCTGCATCGACGGTGATCCGGGTGTGGAGATCGAGATGCATATCTTTGTCGGGTCTCGCGCTCCGTGGGATCGCATCGGAGGAGATGCGCCGCAGTACGAGGGTCATGCAAAGGGGTGAACTGCGATGTTAGGCGAACCGACATCCATGCCGCGTGCCCCTTTCAACATCCTTGTCGTACCGTATCGAACGTCAGATGCCGGCGCCTATGAGTATGCCGTTCTTCATCGGCCCGAGAGCGACATGTGGCAGTTTGTTGCCGGCGGAGGGGAAGGTAACGAAACACCATTCCTTGCGGCACTGCGCGAGGCGAGTGAAGAAGGCGGCATCAGGGCGGAGCGCGGTGATTGGCTAGAGCTGGACGCAACGGCGTCGATCCCGCGAACTGCTTTCCCAACCGCTCGATGGCCGGAAACCGTCTATGTCGTTCCGGAGCATTGTTTCGCAGTAAAGCTGCGAGACGATCTCGTTCTTTCTGCGGAGCACGATCGATGCGAGTGGCTCGACTACGAATCGGCGCACACCCGGTTAACGTGGGACTCAAACCGAGTTGCGCTCTGGGAGCTTCGTGAGCGATTGCATGCCAAGAAGCGTTCTGTCATCGGCTAGGCACCGGTTGCGGCGGCCGGTCATGCATAAAGTGCCAAGGCGCATAGGACAGCGCGCTCAAGCGTTAGGCGGCACTGAAAGCGCGCCAAGGCCTTTTGCGTGATCGAAACCAACCGACTTCTGCTGAGACCTTATGTGGTCGAGGATTGGGCGCACGTTCATGCCTATGCGGCGATCCCGGAATTCACCCGGTTCGAGGTGTGGGGCCCAAATTCTGTCGAGGACACGAAGCGGTTTGTCGGGGCGTGCATCGCGAGCATGTCGGAGCATCCGATACTCGGATATCAGTTGGCCGTGGTCCTTAGGGACGCGGATCGGTTGATCGGGGGATGTACTCTCAGGCGAAAGCACGTTGAAATCCCGGAGGCGTTTCTCGGGTACGCTATTAACCCAGACTTTCAGTGCAAAGGCTACGCGACGGAAGCGGCCGCGGCCCTCGTTGAGTTCGGATTCAACAGCCTCCGACTTGTGCGGATCTATGCGGAGTGCAATGCGCAGAACGTTGCATCTCGCCGCGTCATGGAAAAGCTTGGGATGCGTATGGTTTCCGTGCGCGAGAACTACAAAGAGGTCAAAGGGGTGATCATCGACAGCTGCGAGTATGAGTTGCGCCCAACCGCTTCGCCGAGAGGATGATCCGCGATGAGTACGATTCCGAGTGGCACCGAACTGGCACGGCCTTACATGCCGACAAAGGACTTCGATCTTTCGAAGCGGTTCTACGAAACGCTCGGCTTCGAAAAGGTACTCGATGGCGAGGTCGCGATTTTCAACGCTGGTTCTGGCGGATTTATCCTCCAGCGCTACTACCAAAAGGACTGGGCCGAGAACTTCATGATGCAGCTCATGGTGGACGATCTGGACGCCTGGTGGGCGCATGTGAGCGCTCTGGACCTGCCAGGCACATTCGGCGTGCAGTCACCGAAGCCACCCGCGGCGCAGCCATGGGGTCTTCGGGTCGCGTATGTTTTCGATCCGAGCGGCGTGCTTTGGCACGTAGCGCAGCGACGGAAAGGCGCAGCGCAGGACCAGTAACGATGAAGGTCGCCGCCTGTCAGCTGCCGGATGTTCGTAACGATTCGGCTCGCGCGATGTCTCTGATCGTTGCCCATACGCTCGAGGCAGAGCGACAGGGAGCGAATCTCGTATGCTTTCCGGAGTGCTTTCTGCAGGGCTACGACATGCGCGCGGAACACATCGCCAACGTCGCAATCGATCTGAGCTCATCGGCTTTCGAAGACGTGTGCCACAGTCTCGAATCGCTGAACCCCACGGTGGTCTTCGGGCTAATCGAAAAGGAGCGCGGTAAGTTCTACAACTCGGCGCTCGCGATACGGAGCGGGAAGGTCATCGCGCACTACCGCAAAGCTCATCTGCTCAAGGGCGAGCAGTCGGTGTTCGATCCCGGGCAGGGTATGGCGATCTTCGATGTCCTTGGCGTGAAAGTGGGGATCAATATTTGCTATGACTTGGTCTTCCGAGACTCGGTCGAGCGCGCGGCTCACGCCGGCGCGAAGGTACTCGCATGCCCTTGTAGCAACATGATGCCGCGCGATCTGGCTGAAGAGTGGAAGTCGCGTCACAACCAGATACGTGCCCAACACGCCAAACAGCAAAGGATCTGGATTCTCTCTTCCGATATTTTTGGTGCGCGTGACGACTCGGTCTCATACGGGCCGACGGCGGTGATAGACCCGCGGGGAAACGTTGTCGCCCAGGTGGCGGCGTTGGAAGCAGGAATGGTTGTCGCGGAGATCGAATGCAGTGAGTGAGTCACACGAATAGAGGCGCTGCTCGTGCACATACGCTCTGTTCAAGCCGCTGATCGCGCGGAGTGGCTCCGGATGCTGCTGGCTCTCTACTCACGGAGTGCCGAGTCGGACCATGCTCCGTCCGTAGATCGGTACTTTGCGGGGGAAACGCTCGGACCGTTGCTGCCGTCGGCGGTTTTTGTGTGCGAACGCCCAACCGGAGGCTTGGCAGGCTTTCTGGAGCTTTCAGTCCGTAATTGTGCGGAGGGCTGCGTCGGGGCGGTGCCTTACGTCGAGAGCTGGTATGTCGATCCAGATGTGCGAGGCCTCGGGATCGGTAAGCGTCTGATGGGCGCCGCGGAAGGCTGGGCACGCGCCGCAGGGTATGACGAGCTCGCCTCGGACGCGACATTGGACAATGTTGCCAGCCATCGTGCCCATGGGGCCGTTGGGTTCAACGAGGTCGAGCGCTCAGTACACTTTCACAAGAGAGTGCGTGCGGCCAGCTGAGGGGAAGGGGGGAGCCATGAAGGCGGAGCAAAAAATAGTCGCTATCGGCGCTGCGAGTGGAGTGCTCGCAATGGCATTGAGCGTTTGGGCTCTCACGAAGTTCTTGCCGCCGCCAGGCATCGCAGACTCGCTGGGCGAGCGGCTCGCATACGCGCTGCGGGCAAACATCGTCGCGATCGTGCCGCTCTTCATCATGTTCATCACGGTGGGTAATTCGCGATTTTTGAGCGAGGCAATAGACCCCACCCGCCGCGCGGAAAGTCGTTCGATGGAAATCGACGGGCGTGTCGCCGACAACACGCTGCAGCAGAACTTCGTTTTCGCCATCGCGTCGCTCTCTTTGAGCACGATCGTTCCGCTGGATCATCTGCAGGTCGTCTGGTCCTGCGTAATCGTGTTCGTTGTCGCACGCGCAGTTTTCTGGCTGGGCTACCGCATCAATCCACTCTATCGCGCGCCCGGAATGTCCGCGACGGCCTACCTGAATCTGGGCATGATCCTGTATCTTCTTTTTCAAATGCTCGCGCGCTGATGAAGCCTGTCTGGCCACGGCGCGCTTTGGTGTGCGGCGCGGACGGTCGATGCTGGAGTAACACGTGAAGCAATCTATCGCTCGCGTAGCACTGGTCGTTCACGACTACGACGACGCGATCGCGTTCTTCACAAAAGCGCTGAAGTTCGATCTCGTCGAAGACACCTACGTTCCGGAGCAAGAAAAACGCTGGGTCGTCCTCGCGCCGAAGGGTGGCAGCACCAGCTTGCTTCTCGCCCGCGCCTCGAACGACGAGCAACGGGCGGCCGTCGGGAATCAGACGGGCGGTCGCGTGGCGTTCTTTCTGAGCACGGACGACTTCTGGCGCGATCACGCTCACATGACTGCCCACGGAGTAAAGTTTGCTCGGGAACCATCCAAGCAACCCTATGGCACCGTTGCGGTGTTCGAGGATCTTTACGGGAATCTGTGGGATCTCGTGGGGCCAGCGTAAGGCTGCCCCAATTCCCGGCGCGTACTACGCGGTCGTAGCGGACGGTGATGAATACAGGAGGATGTCGTCGTGAACCACCCACCGACGTTCTGGTTTGGAGTGAAGCGCTACGGCTACGGTTGGGGACTCCCCGTCAGATGGCAGGGGTGGGCAGTGCTGGTCGCGTATCTGGCGTTGCTCTATGGGGGCATCTACTACTTCGAGCCGCGGCGAGATGCGCTGGGCCTCGGCATCTACCTCGTCGCTCTAACGGTAGCGCTGGTTGCGGTTATCGCAGTGAAAGGGGAACGGCCGTTGCGCTGGCGTTGGGGTAAGGAATGAGACGCTTCACGGCCCGAATGCGCACCGCCGCTGAACGGAGACGGTATGCGCCGAACTAGACCCAAGCGAATTGCCCTGGATGTCCGCGGTTTGGTCGGCGTGCCGGACATCTTCCGGTTGTCCGGTGGCGTAAAACGGGATCGGGCGGTCGAGAGTTGGTTCTCCGGCGGCCCGGCTGAGCTGCGGTCGATTGCGCAGAAGTGGTTTGAGCAGATGCGGCAATGCGGTGACGACGTTCGGGAGTTGATGCACGACGGTTGTCCCGTCGCGTGTGTGGAGGACGCGGCATTCGCGTACGTCAACACGTTCAAGAGTCATGTCAACGTCGGCTTCTTCTACGGTGCAGCGCTCGAGGACCCCGCTGGCTTGTTGGTGGGAAGCGGCAAACGCATGCGGCACGCGAAGTTGAGCCCTGGCCATGAGCTCAACGCCACCGCGCTTGGCGAGCTAATCGATGCCGCGTACTTGGATATCAAGGCGCGCCTTCGCGCCGATCGGTCTTCGCGAGGGGAGTGACACCGCGTGACCGAAGTGCAAGCGCCCGAAGACGGCGGGACTAGCTGGAACGTGGGACCAATCGAGATGGTGTTCACTCGAACGGAATGAGCGTCAATCTCGCCGGAGATTGCGGGCATATGCGTCACGATCCAGCGTCCGCACGTCCGCCGGAGGTCATCGGCCTTCAGCGCCTTCGTTTGCGGCGGCCGAGGGTTTCGGATGCGTCGGCCATCTTCGAATACGCGAGTGATCCAGAGGTCGGGCGCCACGCGGATTGGCCAATCAGCACGAGCATCGACTCCGTCATAGCGCACCTGCACGAACGAGAGCGTCAGTGGACTTCCGGCGCTGAGTTCAACTGGGTAATGACGGTGCCATCCTGAGGATCGGGCAATCGGTGGTATTTCATGCTTCGTAGCGGGACACGCCGCCGAGTTTGGATTCCTGATGAATCGAAAGTTCTGGCGTAACGGCTACGCGACGGACGCTGCTCGAGCGGTGGTCGAATGGGTCTTCTCGGTCGATTCGGTGTGGCGGCTAGCAGCGACTTGCGATGTCGAGAACGTCGCTTCTGCGCGGGTTCTGGAGAAGGCCGGTCTAACTCGAGAGGGTACGTTGCGATGCGCCATCGTTCGTCCAAATATTTCAGATAGGCCACGCGACGCATTCCTGTATTCCAAGGTGCGTGAGTGACGCATAGCAACGTTGCTGCGGACGATCGCCCCAACCGCTGGCGATTCGTCGTGGGCGCAATCTTCACCAGTATCCCTTTCGCCGCGGTGCTCGTTTGGGTCGCGCGCTCCTACGGCAGATCGGTGGTGTTCGCTTTCGGCGTCAACTGGCTGTTGATGGTGTGGGCCATTCTTCTCGGCCGGCTCCGCCCCCTCCGACTGCCCGCCGGCTATTACGTGACGCGTCGGTTTGAGAAGCACGGACGAGTCTATGACCGCCTCGGAGTCCGCTGGTACCAGCGAACGTTCCGTCCGATGCTTTGGTCCGTGCATCCAGTGCGTCTCAGATACGAACCAGGTGCCCGGCGAGCAATGATGTCGGCTACCTATGACCCGGAGACAGGGCATCTCCTCATATTCGTCGTGATCATAGGAATCACGTTGTGGGCGGCAGCCAATAGGTGGTGGGACGCGGTGGCATGGCTGCTGCTGTTCAATCTGCTACACAACGGCTATCCCGTCCTGTCTGTGAGGCAAATTCGCGCTCGATTGGATCGGCCATTGCGGAAAGCGCCAAGGCACGTCTTGTCGGGCAGCGAGCAAGAGGTTGCGACGCGTTGAACGAATCGCTCCGAAACGAGCTCCTGCGGATGAGGCAAGAGGATCTCGATCTCCGAGCGAAGCTGGCGAGCGACGGTTCGCTCTTTAGCGGGTATGCGCCGCCCATGGCGGCGTTACATCGGCAACACAACGCGCGGCTGCGCGCGATCCTTGCGGAGCACGGCTGGCCCGGTCGGACCCTCGTGGGCGACGACGGAGCCGCGGCGGCGTGGTTGGTGCTTCAGCACGCAATTCTGGATCCGGATCTCATGCGCAATGCGCTACCGATCGTAGAGCGAGCGGCGCAGGCGGGAGAGACGGAGCGCAGATTCGTGGCGTTCCTGGTCGACCGCATCAGCACACTCGAGGGACGCGCGCAGACCTATGGCACGCAGCACGACTGGGACGCCTCGGGCGTCCTCAGTCCCTTGCCCATCGAGGAGCCTGCTCTCGTGGACGAGCGGCGACGGAGCATGGGTCTAGAATCATTGGCGGAGAATACTCGTCGCCTGCGCGCGCAAGCCGAAGCCGACGGAGAGCGCCCGCCCACGAACCACGCTGAGCGCGAGCGCGAAGGCGCCGCCTGGGCGCGCTCGGTCGGCTGGCGAAAGGGACAGACGCCATGGGAATGAGTTATGACGGAGGCGCTCATGAAGATTCATCCGCATCTCTCCTTCGACGGGCAGTGCGAAGTCGCGTTTCGGACCTACCAGCGGCTCCTCGGCGGCGAGATCAGGACGTTGTTGACGTACGGGGAGTCCCCCATCGCGAATCAGTTCCCGGTAGAGATGCGGAGCAAGATCTTGCACGCGACGCTCCTGATCGACGACCAAGAGATCACGGGGGCCGACGTGCCGTCCGCCGGCTATCGGGCCCCGCAAGGCTTCTCCGTCATGCTGTCGTTGGCGGATCGCGCGAAGGCTGAGGAAATCTTTCGCGGCCTTGCGGACGGCGGCAACGTGCACCTGGCGCTGGGAGAAACCTTCTGGGCCAAGCGTTACGGCGTGCTCGTGGACCGCTTCGCCGTGCCGTGGGAGATCAATTGCACGTGAGTTGACCGGTCCGCGAGCGGGCCCTCGCTCCGCGCACGGGGGTTCCGTAGCGTCGTCCATCGGCCGCCAAGTATCATTCGGGTGTGACGACCGCCTCCTTCGACCTCGACGAAGATCTCAATCTCGCCTTGCGGCTCGCCGACGCTGCGCGAGGGATCTCGCTCGCGCGCTTCCGCGGTAATTTCAAGACGCGCATCAAGAGCGACGGCAGCGTCGTCACCGAGGTGGACGAGGCCGTCGAGGACGAGCTGCGCCACATGCTCGCTCTCGAGCGGCCGCGTGATGCGATGCTCGGCGAAGAGCGCGGCAGCACGTTGGGCTCTGGCGACCGCCGTTGGATCGTCGACCCGATCGACGGCACGCACAGCTTTGCCGAAGGCACGGCGCAGTGGGGCACCCTGATCGCGCTCGAGATCGCGGGCGAGATAGCGATCGGCGTCTGCGACGATCCCCCGCTCGACCGGCGTTACTGGGCCGTGCGCGGCCGCGGCGCGTTCCGCGCGGACGCCGGCGGTCCGCCGGTTCGCCTGCGCGTGACGCAGACGAGCGACCTGAAGCAGGCGCGCAGCTTCGTTTCGCCGGAACAATGGGTGCGCACCGACGACGCGCGCGCGATGAGCGCGGCGTTCGCCTCGACCACGAAGCCCGCCGCCGCCGAGGATCACCCCGCGCTGCAGGTCGCGTTCGGGGGCTACGACGTGGCCGTCTTCTTCATGGCTGGGCCGTGGGACCTCGCCGCGCCGTCGATCGTCGTGGAGGAGGCGGGCGGCAAGTTCTCCGACCTCACGGGCGCGGCTACCCTCACGGGGGGCGCCGTGTTCTCCAATGGGCTGCTACACGACGCGACCGTGCGCTTGTTGCGCGACGCTCGGCGCCGCTAGCGAGGCGTCATGCCGGTCCAAGCGTTCGATCACTACAACTTGCGCGCCCCGCGCGCGCTGCTCGATGAGCTCTGCGCGTTCTATCGCGACGTCGTCGGCCTCACCGTCGGCGAGCGTCCGCCGTTTCGGCGCTTCGGTTATTGGCTTTACGCGGGCGTGCGGCCCGTGCTGCATCTCGGCGAGGCCGATCCGCAGGACGTCTGCGACGCGGGCGTGGAAGGCACGTTCAACCACGCGTCGTTCACTTGCACGAACCGGCGCGAGTTCGAGCGGCGCCTCGCCGATCTGCACATCGACTACCGCACCGCGAGCGTGCCGCTCACGGGACAGGTGCAGCTGTTCTTCCACGATCCCGCCGGTAACGGCGTCGAGCTGTGCTTCGCGAGCGGCGACGAGTCTCGATGAACGTTCGGCTCGCGAGCGCACCCGTGTGCGGCGGAACGCTCGGCGGCATCCGGGCCGCGGCACTATGCGTATTCGCGCTCGGCGCAACCTTCGCCGCCTCGCCTCAAGCTCCGTCACTACGGTCCGCGGAACCGCCAGCGGCCGCGGCCGACACGCCGCTCGGCCTAGCCGTGCTCTGGCGCACGAGCGGCCGCAAGATCGAACGCGGCGCCACCGGGTCCGCAATGAACGCGTATTCACCGGACGGGCGCTACGTTGCGGTATACGAAGCGCTGCGTGTGCGCGTGTTCGAGACGAGCTCGGGCAAGGTCGTGCGCGACATCGCGCTCGATCCGTCGTCCGTCCCGCCGTTCTCGCTCGCGGTGTCGTCGGGCGCCAAGATCGCGCTCGGCCGCATGGGTAACGCCGAGGTGCTCGAGCAAGGCAGGAATTCGGTGCGCCATTGGTGCGTCGGCGCGTGCGGCACGCTCGCCGCGGTCGCGTTCTCACCGGACGATCGGTTCCTCGCCTATCAGGGCACGCGTGGAATGCCGGAGTGGCGCGCGGGCCTCGGCGGACTCATGAGCGTCGTGGACTTGCGGACGGGCGTGCCGACTCACCTCGAAGCGGTCGCGTCGATCGCGCAGGTGAGCTTCTCGGCCGACGGCCGCACGCTGTCCGCGATGAACGTATCGAAGCTCGACGACCGCGAGACCTTCGGCATGCGCGTCTGGAGCACGTCGGATTGGCACGTGACGCGCAGCGTGCTCGGCTCGAAACGCACGATGCGCCGTGTGGCCGCACTCGGCGCGGAAAGCTACGCCGGCGTGTCGATGAACGAGGGCAACATCGAGGCGCGCGCCCTGGCGGACGACCGTGTGCTTTGGTCCGTCCCGTTGATCGCGCCCGAGGTCGGCGGCACGGAGAATGAAGGGACGGCGACAAACCTCGATCTCATCGAGATCGCGCCCAACGGCAAGTTCGTGCTGAGCTACGAAGCCTCGAGCGCCTACGACGCGACGGGACTCACGAAGGGCACTCTCGTGATTCGCAGCGCGGTCGACGGCGCCGTCGAAGCGCTCTATGACGTCGCGCGTATCAGCGATCTCTCGATCGCCCCGGACGGTAAGACGTTCGCCTACAGTACGGCCGTTGGTCAGACGTACACGGCCGTCGCGCGCGTCCCGTTCTGAGACCGCCGTGATCACTCGAGAGTTTGCGGAGGACTTCGCGGCCGAATGGATCACGGCATGGAACGCCCATGACCTCGACCGCGTGCTCGAGCATTACGCAGACGACTTCGAGTTCTCCTCGCCGTTCATCGTCAAGGTCGCCGGCGAACCGTCCGGGGTTCTGCGCGGCCGCGCTGCCGTTCGCGCGTACTGGGCCAAGGCGCTCGCGCTGCGGCCTGAGCTGCGATTCGAGTTGCTCGGCGTGTACTGCGGTATCGCGAGCATCGTGATCCACTATCGGCGCCACGACGGCAGCTTCTCCGCCGAATACTTCGAGCTCGACGCGGTAGGCAAGGTCCGCAAGTCGTCGGCGCATTACGTGGCGCCCACGCTTTGATACGACTCGGTCCGCCGGCGCGATTCGCGTCGTGCACGCCCTCACGCCGGACCGCTCAAGAAAACTCCAGGTGTCGCGCGGTCGTCCGGGACGGGCGCGACGATTCCCCGCCCGTCGAGATTTGCCCTTGCCGCGCCTAGGGTTGCGCCCTTCGTTCGGGCGGTCGCCTCCTTTGCTCGGACTCGCCGCGGAGCGGGGCGGCGGCTGACAACGCGCGCGGTGGCGGTGTATTGTTTCGCGCCATGGCCCTCCACAGCGACAACGGCAAAGCGCGTCCCGGACGAAGCCGCGCCGCCGTCTGGTCGGGCGCCGCGCTAGTCGCGGTAGCCACGCTCGGCGCTGTCGCGTGGCATCATCGCGCCTCGTCGTCGGAAGACGACGCGTTCTACACGCAGTGGGGCGTCGACCCGGCACACCTACCGTACGATCCGTCCGCGGACGCGCGTCGCGACATCGCCGCCGCCAAGGAGCGCGCGGATCTCGGCGGTAAGATGTTGATGGTGACGTTCGGCGCGAACTGGTGCCCGGACTGCCTCACGCTGCACAAGAATCTCGAAGATCCTGCGACGCGCGAGTTCGCGCACAAGACCTTCGAGTTCGTGAACATCGATGTCGGCGAGTTCGACAAGAACGCCGAGGTCGCACAAGAGCTCGGGGTCAAGGTGAACGGCATCCCGCTCGCAGTGTTCTTCTCGTCGGACGGGCGGCCGATCTGCGATACGAGCCGCGGCGAGCTCGAGCCGTCGCGTCACTACACGTCGCGCGAGATCCTCGAGTTCTTGCGCGAGGTCGCCACCTATCAGCGTGTCGTGAGCCCGGACCAGCGGCAATAGTGCTCGCGGCCCCGCCGCTGGCCCGCCACGTCTCCGCCCGCGTCCGTCCCGCGCGATCAGCCATTGGCGGCGCGTCGGCTCGCCGCTATTGCCGCTCCGAAGGTCGTTTGCGAAGCTAGCGCCATGTCGAGCGAACCCACACTTGCGCCAAACCCCGAGCCGTCCGCCAAATCGACCAGGAGGGTCCTTCGCTGGGCCGTCGTCGGCTTGCTCGCGGCCGCCGCGATCGGCGCCGCCGCGGTGGCGCAGCTCGGGCACCGCTCGGGGCCGCAAAGCTACGGGTTCAAGGTGATCGCGGCGTATCCGCACGACGCGAACGCGTTCACGCAAGGGCTCATCGTCGAGAAAGGCCAGCTCTACGAGGGCACCGGGCAGTATGGCGCGTCGTCGATTCGCCGCGTCGATCTGAAAACCGGGCGCGTGCAGAAGCTGCACGCGATCAACCAGATGTATTTCGGCGAAGGCATCACGATCCTCGGCGGCAAGCTCTACCAGCTCACGTGGAAGAGCGGGCTCGCGTTCGTCTACGACGCCGATACGTTCAACGTCCAGCAGACGTTGCAGTACCCGACCGAGGGTTGGGGGCTCACGCACGACGGCAAACAGCTGATCTTGAGCGACGGCTCCTCGACACTCAGGTTTCTCGACCCCGCGACGTTCAAAACGGTTCGCGAGATCACCGTGCGCGACGGCGCCCAGCCGATCGATCGCCTGAACGAGCTCGAGTACGTCGACGGCGAGATTTGGTCCAACGTGTGGTACGACGATCGCATCGCACGGATTTCGCCGGCCGATGGCACGGTGATCGGGTGGATCGACCTCGCGAGCATCTACCCGCGCGCGGCACGCGGCGGCGACGCGGTGCTCAACGGCATCGCGTACGACAAAGACGCGAAGCGGCTGTTCGTCACCGGCAAGAACTGGCCCCAGCTCTACGAGATCGAAGTGGTCCCGCTCTGAGGCGCACGTCGGCGGTTCTAGCGCAGCGCACGAAAGGGTCCATGAGCGTCGGCTCACTTGGCGTCGGCGTTCGGCGGCAACGTGGCTCTTAGTGTAGAGTCCGGGCTGATGACCGTAGCGCCGGAGCCCGGAGAATGATGAAGAGACTGCTCGCGACGAAACCCTTCGATTCCATTCACGCCGAGCACCGTTCCTCCGAGCTCAAACGTACATTAGGTCCCTGGCAACTGACCGCCCTCGGTGTCGGCGGCACCATCGGCACCGGCATCTTCGTACTCACGGGCCTCGAGGCCGCGCTGCACGCGGGCCCCGCGATCGTGATCTCCTTCATCATCGCAGGCATCGGCTGCGTGTTCGCAGGCCTCTGCTATGCAGAGTTCTCGGCGATGGCGCCCGTCGCGGGCAGCGCCTACACCTACAGTTACGCGACGCTCGGCGAGTTCGCCGCCTGGTTCATCGGCTGGGACTTGCTGCTCGAATACATGTTCGCGGCGGGTACGGTCGCCGTCGGATGGTCGCGCTACTTCGGCGCGTTCTTGGGTCTATTCGGCATCGACTTGCCTCCGGAATTCACCGCCGCGCCGTTCACGACGCTCGAGAACGGATTCACCATCACGACCACGGGCGCGATCTTGAACGTGCCGGCCGTCGCCGTTGCGCTGTTCACGGCCGGCATCTGCTACATCGGCATCACCCAGACGTCGGTCTTCAACACCATCGTCGTCGTGCTCAAGGTGGCCGTGATCATCGCGGTGATCGGCTTCGGGCTCGCGTTCATCAACGTCGACAACTGGACGCCCTTCATCCCCGAGAACACAGGCAAGTGGGGCGACTTCGGCTGGTCCGGCATCTTGCGCGCGGCCGGCGTGATCTTCTTCGCGTACATCGGCTTCGACGCGGTCTCGACGGCCGCACAGGAGACGCGCAATCCATCGCGCGACCTGCCGTTCGGTCTGCTCGTCGGGCTCATGATCTGCACGATCCTCTACATCCTGATGTCCGGAACGCTCACCGGCCTGGTGCCGTATCAGCAGCTCAACGACGCGGCGCCCGTCGTCGTCGCGCTCAACGCGCACCCGCAGCTCCAGGTATTCCGGATGCCGGTCGTGTTCGGCGCGCTCGCGGGTCTCACGTCGGTCGTGCTGATCCTGATCCTCGGGCAAGCGCGGATACTGCTCGCGATGTCGCGCGACGGCCTGTTGCCGGCCGCGTTCGGCAAGGTCCATCGACGGTTCCGCACGCCGCACGTCGCGACGGCGGTCACGGGAGTCGTCGCGGCGCTGATGGCGGGGCTCTTTCCGGTGGGCCTGCTCGCCGAGCTCGTGTCGATCGGCACGTTGATGGCGTTCATCATGGTTTGCGGCAGCGTGCTGATCCTGCGCTATACGCGCCCCGAAGTGCCGCGGCCATTCCGCGTGCCGGCGCCGTGGTTCACGTGCTTGGCGGGCGTCGGGTTCTGCGCATTGATGGCCGTGTCGCTCGGTATCGGTACGTGGCTGCGGCTGATCATCTGGATGCTGATCGGCATCTGCGTCTACTACTTCTACGGCCGTCATCACAGCGTGCTGCGTCAGTCCAGCGCCGCAAGCTGAGAGGCACACGGAAATGGATTTCCTCACGACTGCGGTGGAGATGTTCCTGCACGTCGACCGCCACTTGGTCGAGTTCGCGGCGAGCTACGGCCTGTGGGTCTACGCGCTGCTATTCCTGATCATCTTCCTCGAGACGGGTGTCGTCGTTACGCCGTTCCTGCCGGGCGACTCGCTCCTGTTTGCGACCGGTGCGCTCGCGGCTGCGGGCGTGCTCGACCTCGTTACCGTGCTTTCGCTCCTGAGCGCCGCCGCGATCATCGGCGACAACATGAACTACGCGATCGGCCGATACATCGGTCCACGCGTGTTCACGGAGAGCAGCCGGCTGCTGAAGCGCGAGCACCTGCTGCGCACGCAGCGGTTCTACGAGAAGCACGGCGGCAAGACGGTCGTGATGGCGCGTTTCATGCCGATCGTGCGCACGTTCGCGCCGTTCGTCGCGGGTGTCGGCCGGATGCGTTACCCGCGGTTTCTCGGGTTCGACGTCAGCGGCGGCCTCCTGTGGGTGTGGAGCTTCGGCCTGCTCGGCTACTTCTTCGGCAACCAGCCGGTGGTGAAAGAGAATTTCGGCCTCGTGATCATCGGCGTGATCGCGATTTCGGTGCTGCCGATCGTCATCGAGACTTGGAGGGCGCGGACCGCACGATCACGGCCGGTTGCATGATCCCGTCCGGTCGTCGGACGGCTAGGTTCATTCAGCCGGTGTCCACGAACCGTGGATTCGCGACGCGGAGGCGCGCCGATGCCGCATGAAGTCGCGCTGATCAGCACGATCGCGGCCGCGTTCGGCCTCGCGCTCATCCTCGGCCTCGTCGCGGTACGCTTGAAGCTGCCCGCGCTGGTCGGCTATCTCGTCGCGGGCGTCATCATCGGCCCGAGCACGCCGGGCTTCGTCGCCGACGTCCCGCTCGCGCAGCAGCTCGCCGAGATCGGCGTGATGCTCCTGATGTTCGGCGTCGGGCTGCACTTCTCGGTCAACGATCTCCTCGCCGTGCGCAAGATCGCGGTGCCCGGCGCCGTGGTGCAGATTCTCGTGGCTACCGCGCTCGGCGCGGCCGTCGCGCTGTTATGGGACTGGAGCATCGGCGCGGCCGTGGTGTTCGGCCTAGCGCTTTCGGTCGCGAGCACGGTCGTGCTGCTGCGCGCGCTCGAGAGCCGCGGCGCGCTCGAGTCGCTGAACGGGAAGATCGCAGTCGGCTGGCTCGTCGTCGAGGACCTCGCGATGGTGCTCGTGCTCGTGCTGTTGCCGGCGTTCTCGACCTGGCTCGGAGGCGACTCCGCGGGGTCCGATGCGCCGCAGCGCGGGTTGGCCGCGACGCTCGCGGTAACGCTGGGCCAAGTCGCGATATTCATCGTGTTCATGCTCGTGGTCGGCAAGCGCGTGTTCCCGCGGATCCTGTGGCACGTCGCGCGCACCGGCTCGCACGAGCTGTTCACCCTGTGCGTGATCGCAGCTGCGGTCGGGATCGCGTACGGCTCCGCTGTGCTGTTCGGCGTGTCGTTCGCGCTCGGCGCGTTCTTCGCCGGCATGGTGATGCGCGAGTCCGAGTTCAGCCACCGCGCGGCCAAGGAGTCGCTGCCGCTGCGCGACGCGTTCTCGGTGCTGTTTTTCGTGTCGGTCGGAATGCTGTTCGATCCGTCGATGCTGTTGCGCGAGCCGCTGCGGATTCTCGTCGTGCTCGGGATCATCGTCTTGGGTAAGACGCTCGCGGCCTTCGCGATCGTGCTCGTGTTCCGCTATCCACTGAACACGGCGCTCACCGTATCCGCGAGCCTCGCGCAGATCGGCGAGTTCTCGTTCATCCTCGCGAACCTCGGGGTGTCGTTGCACTTGCTGCCGGTCGAGGGCCAGAACCTGATCCTCGTGGGCGCGCTGATCTCGATGGCGTTGAACCCGATGCTGTTCGGGTTCGTCGAGCCGCTGCAGCGCTGGATCGGTGGGCGGCCGGGGCTCGCGCGCTACGTGGAGCGCCGCCTGCGCGATCCGCTCGCGAAGCTGCCGCCGAGCGTGGCGCCCAATGGGCTCGACGGGCACGTGATCGTCGTCGGCTATGGGCGCGTGGGCGAACGGATTGGTTCGGCGCTCGCCGAGCGCGGCATACCAGTGGTGGTCATCGAGCAAAACCGCGATATTGTCGATCGCTTGCGCACGCGCGGCATGGCCGCCGTGTCTGGGAGCGCGGCGGATTCGGGCGTGCTCGGGCAGGCGCACGTCGCCGGCGCGAGGTTGCTCGTGCTGGCGATCCCGGACGCGTTCGAGGCACGCAAGGCGATGGAGAGCGCGCGGGCGCTACAGCCGAATCTCGAGACCGTCGTGCGCGCGCACAGCGATGACGAGGCCACGCTCCTCCGCAAGGAGGGTGCGAGCTTCGTGTTCATGGGGGAACACGAGCTCGCGCTGGGAATGACCCGGCGCGTGCTCGAGCAAGTGGAGAAGAAGACAACATGAGCTTGGGGGCAATGACACTCGGTGCGCTCGCGCTGGCGATCGTACTGAGCTGCACGTCGCGGTTGAATGTGGGGCTGCTCGCGATTGCGCTCGCGTGGATCATCGGCGTGTACGTCGGCGACCTTCCGCTGCGCGAGGTGACGGCCGGTTTCCCGATCAGCCTCTTTCTCACGCTGGCGGGTGTCACGCTGCTGTTCAGCCAAGCGCGCGTGAACGGCACGCTCGACATCGTCGCGCACAACGCGATGCGTCTGTGCCAAGGCCGCGTCGGCCTCGTGCCGATCATGTACTTCGTGCTCGGCGCCGCGCTCGCGTCCGCGGGCCCCGGCAACATCGCGACGACGGGCCTGCTCGCGCCGATGGCGATGGCGACCGCGTTGCGGATGAACATCTCGCCGTTCCTGATGGCGATCATGGTCGGCAACGGCTGCAACTCGGGCTCGCTGTCGCCGCTCGCGCCGACGGGCATCATCGTGTCGCAGCTCATGATTCGCATCGGGTTGCCCGGCAATGAAATTTCGACGTGGCTCTACAACATGCTCGCGCACGCGATCGTGGCGTTCGGCGCCTATTTGATCTTCGGCGGCGGCAAGCTGCTGGTGCGCGCGGACCGCGTCGAGATGGCGGGCGAGCCCGTGCAGAAGCTCGACCGGCACCAGGTGCTCACGCTCGGCATGATCGGCATGCTGATCCTCGGCGTCATCTTCGGCGGCTTCGACATCGGCATGGCTGCGTTCGCGGGTGCGGTGCTCTTGAGCCTGCTGCGCGCGGCCGACGACGGCGAAGCGATCAAGAAGATGCCGTGGAGCACGATCCTGATGGTGTGCGGCGTCACGATCTTGATCGGACTGCTCGAGAAGACCGGCGGCATGCAGATCTTCGAGGATCTGCTTTCGAGCGTCGCGACTCAGGCGACCGTGATTCCGTTCCTCGCCGTGGTGATCGGCATCGTGTCCGCGTACTCGAGCACGTCGGGCGTCGTGCTGCCCGCGTTCCTGCCGACGGTGCCTGGGCTCGTCGAAAACCTAGGCGGCGGCGATCCGCTCGCGATCGCGTCGACGATGAACATCGCGGGCCACCTCGTCGACGTGTCGCCGCTCTCGACGATCGGGGCGCTGTGCATCGCGGGCGTGGCCGCGGGCGAGCAGAGCCGGCGGTTGTTCAACCAGCTGCTCGCGTGGGGGCTGTCCATGACGGTGGTCGGGGCCTTGCTCTGCTGGATTCTGTTCGCCTGATGGAGCGAGTCATCGTAAGCGCTCGCTAGGTTCGCGCCGCCCCGAGGGTGGATTCGGAAGCATTCCGTCATGTTTCGAGTCGGGCTGATCTCAGACACCCACAACCTCCTGAGACCGGAGGCCGTGGACTTTCTGCGCGGCAGCGACTGCATCGTCCACGCCGGCG
Organism: uncultured Gammaproteobacteria bacterium; assembly: GCA_963742115.1. GTDB lineage: Bacteria > Pseudomonadota > Gammaproteobacteria > Steroidobacterales > Rariloculaceae > FEN-1219. Next base: position 775,232 of record CAVUKQ010000015.1, on the reverse strand, counting down.
ATGTCTGCGATCCGCGTATCGTCGGCGAGCTCGCCGCGTTGGCGCCCGTCACCGTCGTGCGAGGCAACAACGATCGAGGTGCGTGGGCTGACGCGCCTGAGCGAAACAGAGCTCGTTCAGGTCGGCGATATCTTCGTCTACGTCATCCACGATCTTGCGCAGCTCGATCTCGATCCTGAAGCGGCTGGTGTTCGTGCGATCGTGTCAGGTCATTCCCACAAACCGCACATCGAGCAGCGCGACGGCGTGCTCTACGTGAATCCTGGGAGCGCGGGGCCGCGCCGCTTCAAGTTGCCGATTGCCGTCGGCGAGCTCATCGTTCGCGGCGGCGCGGTGTCAGCGCGGATCGTCGAGTTGCCCGCCCCGAGCTCCGACCGTCGTTAGGCGGTTCCACCCAACGCGCAGCGATGGATAAGTCGGCGTCGGTGCGCCGCGATGCTTTGCAGGGGTCGCCGGGTCCGGATCGTCGTCCGTTTCTTGCCAGCGTGGAAACATTGTAGCCAAGCGCCGCCGGTTCGAGAAGACTGCCGCCGCGACCCGAATTCGAGTAAAACGCCGCACTCGTTCTCCAGCAAACGACGGAGCGTGGCGATGAAGGTGCTGATCTCCTCGATCGGAACGCGCGGAGAAGTTCAACCGATCCTCGCGCTCGCACTCGAGCTCCGCGCGCTCGGCCACAGTGCCGAGCTATGCGTCGCCCCGAACTTCAAACCGTGGGTCGAGTCGTACGGTGTCCCGTGCACTCCGGTCGGGCCGGACGTGCAGAAGTTCATGGCAACCGGCGCAGTCGGCGAGTACAAGAAGCCGACCAAGGAGCAGTGGCGTCAGATCGTCAGCCACAGCGTGCGCGAGCAGTTCCAGGTGACTGGGCGACGCGGCACGCGGCTGCGACCTGATCGTCGTCGCGGGCGGGCTGCAATCCGCGGGGCGCTCGATCGCGCAGGCGCTCGACGATTCCGTACGTCTACGCGGCGTACTGTGCCGGCACGTTGCCGTCGCGCGTGCATCCGCCGCCGATGACTCGTCCGCAGTTGCTGCCCGGCTTCGTGATCCGCCGATTGTGGACACGCAGCGAGCGGTCGTGGAACAGCTTGTTTCGCGACCCGGTCAACGAGCAGCGCGCGGCGCTCGGGCTCGGCGCAGTCGACAGCGTGCCGCGGTACATCTTCACGAAGCGCCCGTGGCTCGCGGCCGACGCCGTGCTCGGTCCCGCGGCGCCGTCGCCCGGGCTCGCGATTACGCAGACCGGCGCGTGGCTGCTGCGAACCGCCGCTCCGCTGCCCGACCCGCTCGAGCGATTTCTCGCGAGCGGCGAACCGCCGTTGTACCTCGGCTTCGGCAGCATGCGCGCGACGCCGCAGGCGAGCCGCATGCTCGTCGAAGCGGCGCGCTGCTCTCGGCCGGCGCGCGGTGATCTCGCTGGGCTGGGGCAGCCTCGACGTGATCGACGCGGGCGCGGACTGCATCTCGATCGGCGACGTCGACCACGCGAAACTGTTTCCGCGTGTCGCGGCGGTCGTCCATCACGGCGGCGCGGGCACGACGACCGTTGCGGCGAGGGCCGGCTCGCCGCAGCTCGTGGTCCCGCACCTCTACGATCAGCACTATTGGGCGAGCCGCGTGCGGCGGCTCGGGATCGGCGTCGCGGGACCGATCGCGACGCGGCTCACGGTCGACGCGCTCGCCGGCGCGCTGCGCAAGTGCCTGCGGCCCGACGTCGCGGCGCGCGCACGCTCGCTCGCGAACCGGATCGAGCCGCACGGGGCGCGGCTCGCGGCGGAACGTCTCGCAAAGGAATTCGGCTGAGCGCGCGAAGCGAGGCATGAACTCGCGACGCCGCGACGATCGCTCGGTGGCGAAGCTGATGACCTGCGCGCAGCTTGCGTCGCGACCGGGGCGTAACTAGGGTGAGCTCCTCACATTTCGGAGCACACCCGGCCCATGACTGTCTGCAAGCTCGAGAAGCCGCTGCGGCGATTCACGCTGCCGTCCGCCGTGCTTTTCGACTTGGGCAACACGCTGGCTCGGTACTATTCCAGCGATGAGTTCCAGCCGATCCTGGAGCGCGCCGTCGACAGCGTCATCGCCGAGCTCGGCGCAAGGGGTGTCGCGACGGTCGATCGTGCGACCGCGCTCGTAGCCGCCGGGGCGGAGAATCGCGAAGCGAGCGACTTTCGCGTGACGCCGATGGGCGAGCGGCTCGTGCGTGTTTTCGGGCTGGCGCCCGACGATTCGGCCGCGATCGAGGCGCTGTGCGAGCGCTTTCTCGAGCCGATCTTCGCGATCGCTCGCGTCTACGACGACGTCGTGCCGGTGCTCACGCAGCTTCGGGACGCCGGGTTTCGAACGGCGATCGTTTCGAACGCGCCGTGGGGAAGCCCTTCGGCTCCGTGGCGGCGAGAGATCGAGCGGCTCGGGCTGTCGAGCCTCGTCGACGCGACCGTGCTGTGCGGCGACGTCGGCTGGCGCAAGCCCGCGCGGCAGATCTTCCTGCACGCCGCCGGTGAGCTTGGCGTCGATTGCCGGCAATGTGTGTTCGTGGGCGACGACCTGCGCTGGGACGTCGAGGGAAGCAAGGCCGTGGGAATGCGGCCGGTGCTGATCGACCGCGACGACCGTCATCGAGGATTTCGCGGCGACCGAATTCGCGATCTGCGCGGAGTCCTGAGGTATTGCGGCGGTGCGTGATCGGCTCGGCGTTACCGTCGCTCGTCGACTACGCAAGCGGCGACCGCACGCCGAGCACGCGTTTACCGGTGATCGCCGACCGAGCGGCGGCTACGGCGTTTTCTGCTCCGCGAGCCGCGCGGCGCGCAGGATGTTCGCGAGCCCGTAGTTGCCCTCGTGGCAGGCGTACTCGTAGATCAACTCGTCGGTACGGCGGATCTCCATCTCGCCGGACCACGGCGACGTCCACGTGTCGGGATCCTCGACGCTGAACGCGTAGTGCATCGTGTCCGCGCCCGTGCGCGTGAACCGCTCGATCACGTGCAGCTTCTCGCTCGCGAAGATGTCCTGGCGCGTGTTCGCGGGCGACCCTCGGAAGTTCGTTTTATCGGTGAAGTTCGTCGTGTCGACGACGAGCGTCTGGCCTTCCCAATGGCCCACGGAGTGGCCCGCCATCCACTGAACGTCCGGGCCCGGATGGGGGCGGCCGTCCAAGTAGACGATTCGTGTGTCGTGCATGAGCTCGTGGCGCATGACCAGCGAGTCGCGCGACTGGATGAATTGCATGTTCGCGTTGTAGGTCGGCGGCACCATCGGCGGGCCGACGTTGCCCCACGAGATGCAGCGCTCGGCGAGCGATCGGCTCTGCGCGCTGTCCGAAGTCGAGGTCGCTCGCTGCGTTCCTTTCTGGTGCGCGAGCTGCGATTGGCCGAGAGCGGTGAGCGGTGGGAGCTTTCCGTCGCGCGGCTCGACGATGATCGAGGTGCGCCGGCTCGCAACCTTGTCGTAGTTCTCCGCCTGCCAGATCGCGTCGTCGTAGTGGATGTCGTCCTTCGACTGGCCCTCCAGCCGATCAGTCCGCGACTTCACGAACGCGGCCGCTTCCTCCGGTGTGAAGAACTCCTTGCCGCCGAGCTCCGCCGGGCGCTCGAGCGGAGTGTAGGTGTCGTTCGTCCAGTAGCCCTGCAGGTTCGGTTGTCCGTCGGCGGTTCGCTCTTTCGCCCATGCGTCGCCGCTAATCGAACCTTCGCGAAGCGACTGTGCAGCAAGGGCGCCCGTCAAGACGACAGCCGTGACGAGCAGCGCAGGAGCTGCGAGATGCCGCAATCCAGGGCCCATAAGACCTCCAATCCGCGACGCGCAACCATAGGACGCTACGACCGCCTGACGACGGCGTCAACCTCGAGCCGCTCAGCGACTCTGCCGGAGGGTCTCGTCCATCGCGGCAACGTGCGTTTGCCGTATCGCGTCGATGACGAGCTCGGGCTCGTCGTCCTGGATCATGTGATTGCTGTGGCGGGCTACGACGAGCAGTCCGGCCGACGACAGGCGCGCAAGCCGCTCCTGTCCAGCCGCCCAATGCCGCTCGACCACGGCGAGCGGCCCCGGAAACGGCTGCCCGTGTGTAATCACGGTCAGCGGCAGCGAGCCAAAGCTGCGAGCCGGCCAGGGCTGCCGTTCGGCCGCCGGTAGCTGCGCGAGGGAGCTCATGTCGTTGCGCATACCGAGGAACATGCCTGGACGAAGGCTCAGCGCCGCCAACGCGGCGAGGCGCCGATCCGACCGCGTCTTCTTGTCCGGAAACAACGTCTGCCAAAGCCGCAGCACGCCGAGAAACTGGGCCGCGGCCAGCACGGCGAGCAGCACGTTGAAGCGCCCGTAGAGCTGCAGCACTTCCGGCTGAAAGTGAATGCCTTCCTCGACCGTGTCGACCAGAACGAGGCCTGCCGTGCGCTCCGGATGCCGCCGCGCGAACTTGCGGACGAGCAGCCCGCCGTAGGAGTGCGCGACGAACAGATAGGGGCCCGCGACCTCCGCCGCATCGAGCAGCGCGCGCAGGTCCTCGACGCGCTCGTCGATGCCGCGCCGCGCTGGCGCGGGGTCGCTCCAGCCTAGGCCGAGCCGGTCGTAGGTCACGACCGTCGCGAATTCGGCGAGCGCATCCTGAACCGCCCACCACAACACCCCGAAACCGCCCGCGCCTTGCTCGATCACGATGGCCGGACCCGGACCCGAGCCCTTGATCAACACGTGCAGCCGTCGACCGGCCGGGCCGACCATGCGCCCGGGCGGCGGAAAGCGCCGCGCGTCGCGGCGCTCGCCAACGACCTGCAGCAGACGCAACGCCGCGAGGCAGGCGGCGATCGCGCTGATCACGAGGTACCACGTCATTGCCAGCCGCTGCTCCAGTCGACGACGCCGCTGAATATACGCTAGTGTATAAAATACGTCATTGTATTTTCGGAAGTGGCTTGCCATGGTCCCGGAGCTTCGCCGACCCTGACCGCGCCGCGTTACCGACTGGCGCGCTGCGAATCGCGACGCGAGCCTGCGCAGAAGCGGGCGGCAGCCGGCGATCGCGGCTCAGAGCTCGGCTTCGATCAGTCGCGCGGCGCGCGCGAAGTCGACCGCGCCGACCGTGTCCGCCTGCGACGTGAGCTCGTGCAGGATCCGCGCCTGAATGGCGCCGCGCCGCTGCGCCTCGGCGTACGAGATCTCGGGGTGGAACATCACCATCGCATAGCGCGGGACGAAGCGCTGCGGGAAACGCCGCTCGAGCTCGAACGACAGCTCCGCGCGCAGCTGGAACTTGGCGTCGCGGACGTCATCGCGCATTTCCCGATAGTTCTCGATCGCCATCTCCGCGATCGCGCGTGTGTTCGGCGCCGCGGAGCTGCTCGAAGTCCGCGAAGATCGCGGGCCAGTCGCCCGGACCGGCCGAGCCGCGCTGCTCGAGCAACTGGTCGAGCACGACGCAGTCCTCGAACGCGGCGTTCATGCCCTGGCCGTGGAACGGCACGATCGCATGCGCCGCGTCGCCGACCAGCAGGAGCTTGCCGCTGCTCCACGGCTTGCAGGTGACGGTGCCGAGCACGCCGGTCGGATGGCTCACGTAGTCGCGGTGCAGCGCGGGCATCAGCGGCACGGCGTCGGGAAACTCGCGCCGGAAGAACGCGTCGACGGCGCTTGCGCCGACCGCCGCGAAGCCGTTGTCGCCCACGTGCGGCAGGAACAGCGTCGCGGTGAAGCTCCGGTCGAGGTTCGGGAGCGCGATCAGCATGAACCCGCCGCGCGGCCAGATATGCAGCGCCCCGGGCTCGAGCTCGAACTCGCCGTCGGTGCTCGCTGGGATCGTGAGCTCCTTGTAGCCGTGATCGAGCAGCTCCTCGGTCGCTTCGATCGCGCGCGCGTCGGCGAGAGCGCGGCGGACCTCCGAGCCGGCGCCGTCGGCCGCCAACACCATGTCGGCCTCGAGAATCGTGCGGACCGTCGCTCCCGGCGGGCCGCTCTCGATCACGGGCATCCCGGTCGCCGCGTCGACGTCTACGCAGCGCTCGCGAAACCGGTACGTCACGCCATGGCGCTCGGCCGCGAGCCGGTAGAGCAGGGCGTTCAGCGCGGCGCGCGACACGGAGTAGATCTCCTCGGCCGCGCGCTGGCCGTAAGCGAGGAAGCGCTGGCGGCCCGACGGCTCGTGGATCATCCGGCCGCGCATCGGAATCATGAGCTCGCGTACTTCGCGGTCGATGCCGGCACGGCGCAGCGCTTCGATGCCGCGCGCCGCGAGCGCGAGGTTGATCGAGCGGCCGCCTTTCTGGCCCTCGGGAGTGAATGGCGGGCTGCGCTCGATCACGACGGGCGCGAAGCCGCGGCGCGCGAGCAGGATCGCGAGCAAGCTGCCGGCGGGGCCGCCGCCGATGATCGCTACCGACACGCTCACGCGTCGAGTGTGCGCTTCAGCGCGCGTACTGCGTCATAGACGTCGCGGAAACGGTTGTAGAGCGGCACGGGTGCGAGCCGCAGCACGTTCGGCTCGCGCCAGTCCGCGACGACACCCGCGGCGCGCAAGCGCTCGGCGAAGCGCGCGCCGTGCCGCGGCGCGGGAGCGAGCTGCAGGGCGATCTGTGCGCCGCGGCGCTTCGGGTCCGCGGGTGTGAGCAGCCGTGCGCGCTCGCCGAGCTCGGTCGCGAGCAGATGCGCGAGGTAGCCCGTCAGTTTCTCGGACTTGCGCCGGAGGCGCGCGAGCCCGGCCTCCTCGAACAGCGCGAGCGACGCCGCGAGCGGGGCGAGCGAGAGAATCGGCGGATTGCTGAGCTGCCAGCCCGCGGCGCCGCGCAGCGGCGCGAACTCGGTCTCCATGAGGAACCGGCGCTCGACGTCGTGGCCCCACCAGCCCGCGAAGCGCGGCAAGTCGGCGCGCGCCGCGGCGTCGCGATGCACGAAGCAGCCGCCGACCGCCCCGGGGCCCGCGTTGAGGTACTTGTAGCTGCACCACACGGCGAAGTCGGGCGCGTCGCGGTGCAGCGCGAGCGGCACGTTGCCGATCGCGTGCGCGAGGTCGAAGCCGATCGCGCAGCCGTGGCGCCGCGCTGCGGCCGTGAGCCCGGCGATGTCGAGCCGCTCGCCGCTCAGGTACTGCACGCCGGGTAGAAGCACGAGCGCGATGCGTTCACCTTCGCTCTGCGAGCAGCGCGTCGAGCCGTTCGCGGTCGAGCTCGAACGAGCCTAAGCGCGGGCCGACCTCGAGCAGAGCGTCGCGCGGATCGAGGCCGTGGAAGCGCAGTTGCGACTGCACGGCGTAGCGGTCCGACGGAAACGCGTCGCGCTCGATGAGAATCTTGTAGCGCTGCGGGGTCGGCCGGAAGAAGCTCACCAGCATGAGATGCAGGTTCACCGTGAGCGTGTTCATCGCGACGACTTCGTCCGGCCGCGCGCCCGTGAGTGCAGCGAGCGGCGCGGCGAAGCGCTCGTGATAGTCGAGCCAACCCGCGCCTCGGCCGCTTGCGTTTACCGCGGTGCGGCTCGTCGTCGAAGTGGCCCTCGACGCCGCGCGCGGCCCAGCGGGCGAGCTCGGCCGCAACCGCGTCGAGCGCCGAGCGCGGCATGAGGCCGAGGGAATGGCCGGCCAGATAGCTCAGCGTGCGCCTGCCGTCTTTCGGCAGTGCGAATCGGGTGCGGAACGGGGCGAGCTCGTCGGCCCCGTCGAGCGCGCTGGCGCCCGCGGCGCCGCGGTCGAATTCGCGCGGGGCCACCGCGACTACCTAGGCGGCATGACCGTGCCGCAACGCTTGCACGTGCGCGCGGCGGCGCTCGAGTAGAACCGCTCGAACACGGGCGGCAGGTCCTTCACGATGTCCGCCACGTGCAGGTATTCCTCGTGGAGCTTGTTCGCGCACCGCGGGCAGAACCACATGAAGCCGTCGAGCTCGCTTAGGGTGCGTTTACGCTCGACCACGATACCTATCGTGTCCTTGAAGCGCTGCGGCGAGTGCGGCACGCGCGCGGGCAGCAGGAAGATGTCGCCTTCGCCGATCGGGATGTCGACGAACTGGTCGTCTTGCACCGTCTTGAGCAGCATCTCCCCTTCGACTTGGTAGAACAGCTCCGGGCCTTCGTCGAGATGGTAGTCGGTACGCGAGTTCGGGCCGCCAACGACTTGCACGATGAAGTCGCCGCCGTCGTCGAACATCTGCTTGTTGCAGACGGGCGGTTTCAGGTGCTCGCGATTGTCGTCGATCCAATCGAGCAGCTTGAACGGCATCATCAGACTCATCGGCCACCTCCGTCGCACGGGGTCGGCCTTGCGGGGGCGCGACCGCGGTCGGGCATTATGCCCAAAAGACGGGGGAGAGGCAGAAGTCTCAGCGACGCGCGCGCGGGTCGCGGCCGAGGAGCGCGGCCGTGCACTCGACTTTGACCGGCCGCGCCGGCTTGTCGAGCCGAACGGCCGTGAGGCAGTTGCCCCAGACGCAGCCGCTGTCGAGGGCCGTGACGTCCGGGCGGCGCAGAACGCCGAGCGCGGCCCAATGGCCGAACACGATATGCGCGCCGCGCGAGCGGCGCTCCGGAAAGTCGAACCACGGCAAGAGCCCCTTCGGCTGCGATCCCGGCGGGCCTGACTCCCTGAGCTCGAGCCGGCCGCGGCGATCGCAGTAGCGCATCCGCGTGAGCGCGTTGATCGTGTAGCGGCGCCGGGCCTCGCGATCGAGCTTGCGGCTCCAGGCGGCGGGCTCGTTGCCGTACATCGAGCGCAGCGACGCGCGCCAGCGGCGCCCGCGCAGCAGCGCCTCGACGTCGCGCGCTTGCTCGCGCGCCTGTGCGACCGTCCAGGCGGGAGGGATGCCCGCGTGCACGAGCACGCGCTTCGTGCTCGCGTCGTGGTGCAGTAGAGGGCGGCGGCGCAGCCAGTCGATCATCTCATCCGCGTCCGGCGCCGAAAGAATGTCGCCGAACGTATCGGCGGGCGAGAGCTCACGCCGGCCCGCCACCGTCGCGAGCAGGTGCAGGTCGTGGTTGCCGAGCACGCACGTAACGCTGCGGCCGAGCGACATGACGTGCCGCAGCACGCCGACGGAGTCGGGCCCGCGGTTCACGAGATCCCCGACGAGCCACAGCCGGTCTCGCGACTTGCGGAACGATAGCTTCTTGAGCAGGGCGTCGAACGCCGCGCCGCACCCTTGGATGTCGCCGATTGCGTAGAGGGCCATTCTCGTTAGGACACTAACGCATCGCGTGTTTGCGAGTCGAGAGCGGCGAGCCTCGCGAAGTCGGCAGGCAGCAACGTCTCGGGGCGCGCGATCGGGTCGACTCCCGTCGACGCGATTTGCTGCGCGGTCAGCCGTCCCTTGAGCGCGCGGCCGAGCGTCTTGCGCCGCATCGAGAACAGATGCGCGACGAGGGCCGCGAAGCGCGTGCGGTCGCCGATCGCGAAGTCGGGCGCGCGCGGCGTGATGCGCACGACGGTGCTCCAGACCTTGGGCGGCGGCGCGAACGCGCCTGGGCCGACGTCGAAGCAGGCTTCGCACTTCGCCGCGATCGCGAGCATCACGGTGAGGCGCCCGTATTCCTTGCCGCCCGGGCTCGCGGTCATCCGGTCCACCACCTCGCGCTGCAGCATTACGTGCATGTCCTTGATCGCATCGGCGAAGGTGAGCAGGTGGAAAAGCAGCGGCGTCGAGATGTTGTACGGCAAGTTGCCGACCACGCGCAGCGAGCCCGGGCCGGCGGCGAGCGTGGCGAAATCGAAACGCAGCGCGTCCGCCTCATGGACGATCAGACGCTCCGCGTGCGCGACGCGGCCCGGGAGGTCCGCCGCGAGCTCGCGATCGACCTCGATCACATGCAACCGATCGAGCCGCTCGAGCAGCGGCCGCGTGAGCGCGCCGGGGCCCGCGCCGATCTCGACGACGCAATCGTCTGCGGCAGGCGCGATCGCGCCGACGATGCGCCGGATAACCGCAGGATCGTGGAGGAAGTGCTGACCGAGCCGCTTCTTCGCCCGCACGCGCGGGCTCACACGAGGTCGAGCGCGAGCTCGACGGCCGCGATGAGACTATCGGCGCGCGCGCGGCCGGTGCCTGCGAGATCGAGCGCCGTGCCGTGATCGACGGACGTGCGCACGATCGGGAGCCCGAGCGTCACGTTGACGATCTCGCCGAACGACAGCGCTTTGAGCACCGGCAGCCCCTGGTCGTGGTACATCGCAACGACGACGTCGCAGCGCTCGAGCGACGCGGGAGTGAACGCGGTGTCGGCCGAGACCGGTCCGAGCACCGCGAGCCCTTCCGCCGCGAGCTTGCGCACCACCGGCTCGATGATGGCGCGTTCTTCGCCGCCGAGCGTGCCGCTCTCGCCCGCGTGCGGGTTCAAGCCCAACACGAGCAGGCGGGGCCGGTCGACACGGAAACGCTTCGTCGAGATCCGCGTGCGTGATCCGCAGGATGCGCTCGAGCTTGGTTGCGTTGAGCGCGTCCGGCACCGCGCGCAGCGGCAGGTGCGTGGTCGCAAGCGCCACGCGCAGCGACTTGCCCGCGAGCAGCATCACGGGCTGCTCCACGCCCGTGAGACTCGCGAGGAATTCCGTGTGGCCCGAGAACTCGAAGCCCGATTGGGTGATCACGCTCTTCTGGACCGGCGCAGTGACGAGCGCCTGCGCGGCTTGCGCGCTGCACAGCGCGACGCCGCGGCGCAGCATGTCGAGCACGTACGCCGCATTCGCCACGTCGAGGCGGCCGGCCACGACGGGCGTGCGCAGCGCAATAGGCATCACCTGCAAGCTGCCGACGAGATGCGGACCCACCTGCGCAGCCGTGGCGCACTCGCGCAGCGTGACGCGCGCCGCGAGGGCGCGCGACCGATCGGCGAACAGGTTAGGGTCGCCGAGCACCGCGAGCCGCGCCGGAATCTCGCGCTGCGCGAGCGCGAGGCAGATGTCCGGGCCGATGCCGGCGGGCTCGCCGGAGCTCACGACGACGACGGGCAGATCAGTGCTCACGATTGCATTCGAGGCAGGATTCGTGGGCGCGCGGCGGTCGAGCGGTGCGGCGTCGAGTGGCCGCGGGCGCGGCGGGCTAGAGACGGATCTCGACGAACGCTTGGTCGCGCAAGCGCCGCAACCATAGCTCGCGCTCCTCTTCGGCCTTGCTCGCGCGAACCTGGCGAGCGCATTCCTCGCGCTTCACCTCGTCGGTGGTGTCGTGCGAGCGCCGGTCGAGCACTTGGACGAGGTGCCAGCCGTAGCGGCTCTTGAGCGGTTGGCTGAGCTCGTTGAGCGGCAACGTGGCGACGAGCTGCTCGAACTCGGGCACGAAGTCGCCCGGCGAGATCCAGCCGAGGTCGCCGCCGTCCGTTGCGGACGCGGTGTCGTCGGACATGGTTCGCGCGATCGTCGCGAAGTCGCCGCCCGCGACGATCTGGGAGCGCAGGCCGAGCATCTTTTGCTTGACCGCGTCCTCGTCGAGAATCTCGTTCGGCTTCAGCAGGATGTGGCGTACGTGCAGCTGATCCACCATCACGCGCTCGCTGCCGCGCATCTCGTTGAGCTTCACGATCTGGAAGCCCGCGCCGCTTTGGATCGGCCGCGAATACTCGCCCGCCTGCATTTTCACGACCGTATCGGCGAACAGCGAGGGCAGCTGCGCGCCCTTGCGCCAGCCGAGCGCGCCGCCGTCGAGAGCAGTCTGCGCGTGCGACGCCGCGACGGCGAGGCGTGCGAAGTCCTCGCCGGCCTCGAGGCGCGAGTAGATCTCCTCGATCTTCTGGTGCGCGGCCTCGACCTGGTCCGGCGTGGCATTGCCGGGCACGCTGATCAGGATGTGCGAGATGTTGTAGTCGAATTGATTGGTCGCGTTAGCGCTCCGCTCGACTAGGCAGTGCTCGAGCTCGCGCGGCGAGACGTTGATGCGGGCGATGACGTCGCGCTGCTGCAGCTGCTCGATCATCAAGTCCTGGCGGCTGTCCTCGCGATACATGGCGTAATTTACGTTCTCGCCCGCGAGCACCGCCGGTAATTCCTCGAGCGTGTAGCCGAGGTTCTCCGCGACGCGCGAGAGCGCTTGATTCAGCAAGTCGTCGCTCACGTTGATGCCGACGCGTTTCGCGCGTTGCATCTGGATTTCGCGCAACACGAGCTGATCGAGCACCTGCGTCTCGAGCACGGACATCGGCGGCAGCGGCCGGCGTTGCTCCAGCGGCTGCTTCTCCTGCTGCGCCCGCAGGTTCTTCATGACGAGATCGATCCGATCGGCGAGCTCGCTCTTGAGCACGATGCCTTCCTCGACGATGGCGGCAACGCCATCCAGCAGCTCGCCGCCCGCGCCGAGATCGCGGTCCTGCGCGAACGCGCTCGAGACGAATACGGTCGACGCGAGGGCCGAAACGATCGCGGCGCCGATCAAGGCGCCGAGCTGAGAGACGATCGAGTTGGAGGAGTGACGTTTCACGGAGTTCATAGGCTCGCTCTCATCCGTTCGGTTGGGCGAAGCTTCGATAACCAAGGATACCACGGTCGAGCAGCTCCTCCGGCTTGGGCGCCCCTTGCGACAAGCCCTTGAGCTCGAGCTGCAGCGAGATCGCGCTGTCCGCTTCGCCGGTGCGCGAGCTCACGTAACGGCGGCCGATCATCCGGAACCGCCAGCAGCACGCTTCGTACTCCCAGCCGACGAATTCTTCGAGCGGCTCGCTCTCGAGGAACGAGTAGCTGTAGCGGCCGATGATTCGCCATTTGTCCGTGGCGGGCCACACGACTGAAAGGTCGCCTTGCTCGATGAATCCGCGCCGATAACGGTAGCCGAAGCCGAACAGGCGGTCATCCTGCGGGCGGTACTCGAAACGCGTCTCCGCGCGCGAGGTCGATTCCGCATCGTTGTTCCACTGATAGCCCACATCGAGGTTCCAGATATCCCGGCCGAACGACATCTCGGCCACGTAGTCCGAATCGTTGCCGCTGTTCGGCGACTCGCCGGGCAGCGCCACGCGCTGCGCGTTTAGATAGCGGGTTTGGCCCAAAGTTGCGGTGAGCCGCTCCGTGCCCTGCTCGTCGATCAGGCGCGTCGTGACCCCGAAGCTGAACTGTTCCGTGTCGGCGACGCGGTCCGGGCCCACGAACTGGTATTTGCGGAACAGCTGGATCAGGTTGAAGTCCGGCAGGATCGTGTCGAACACGGGTAGGGCGCTCTGGTCCTCGTACGGCACGTCCACGTACAGCATCCGCGGCTCGAGCGTCTGCAGCCATGTGCTGGTGCGGCCCGCTTCGCGCTCGAACTTCATGCCGGTGTCGACGCTCGCGATCGGGAGGCTCCGCGACGGCGTGTCGTCGGCGTCGGGCGCGATCGTGTCGCTATCGAGCCAGTAGGCGGTTTGGCGCAGCGCGACCGCAGGCGTGAGGTACATGCCCGCCCGCGCGAACCGCATGCTCACCTCCTGCGTAGAGTCGAACCGCCAGCCCGTGACACCGACGTTGCGGTCGAAGTTCACGAGCTCCGTGCTCGAGTCGAAGCCGAAGCGCTGGCCGAACCAGCGGCCCGCGAACACCATCTGCGGGAGGCGTTCGTACGGGCGCTCCTCGTCCGTGAGCACGGTGTCGATGGTCTGATAGTTCTGCAGCCGGGTGAGCAGCGACCAGTACGGCGTGTAGTAGGTCAAGTCGACGAACCGGTTCAGATGCGTCTGGCTCGTCACGCTCAAGCTGCTGCCGAGGTCCTCGAAGTACGTGTCGTCCGATACCTCCTCGACTCCCGTAAGCACCTGCCAGCTATCGCCGAACAGCGATCGGTGGTGGTAGTTGACATAGCTGCGCGTGGCGTTGTCGAGCTCGTCGTCGTTCGGTAGATACTCGAAGCCGAGCTGTCCCTCGCTGTTGCGTTGCAGGTAGCGGAAATCGCTGTTGAGCTGCACGCCGCGCTTGCTCATGTAGCGCGGCTCGAGCGTCAGGTCGTAGTTGGGCGCGAGATTGAGGTAATAGGGCACCGACAAGTCGAAGCCCGTGCGGTCGCGTTCACTGATGTCGGGCGTGAGGAAGCCGCTCTTGCGCCGGCCGTCGATCGGAAAACTGAAATACGGCGCGTAGAGAATCGGCACGCCTTTGAAGTCGAGCTTCACCCCGTGCGCGGTGCCGATGCCGCCGTTGATGTCGAGATCGGTTTCCCGCGCGTGCAGCTCCCAATCGGTGTCGTTCACGGGGCAGGTCGTGAACAGGACGTTGAGCAACGACATCGTGCTGTCGCTCTGTAAGGTGATGTCGTCGGCCGAGCCGCGCGCGGGGCGCTTCGGCAGATCGAAGCCGGCGCCCTTGAAGGTAACGGTCTCGGTTTGCCTGTCGACCTTAGCGTCCTCGCCGTACACCTTGACGTCGGGGCCTTCCAATGTGACACGCCCGCCGAACTCGAGGCTGTCGGCGTCGACCGTTGCGCGCTCGGCCGTGATCGTGGCGTCCCCGTAACGTGCGCGAACTTGATCCGAGAATTGTGCCTCCAAGCCGTTCGCTCCGATGTCGAAGGTGGGCGCGTCGATCACGATCTCGTCGGGCGCAAGCGCGGACGGCGGCGCTTCGGTCGCCGCCGGTTCAGGCGCGGGGTTGCTCAGCGGCGAATCGTTCTGCGGAAGGCAGAGATCTTGAGCGAAGGTTTGCCGAGCCAGCACGGCACAAAGCCAGATCGCGAGTGTCGAGCGGCTTGCTGAGGGCACGAGGATGGTTTGGGCAAAGGCAGCTACAATGGCACAGAACGACATACCCCTTCAACGATTTGTACCGTCAGCTGCACGTGATGGTTGAACTCCGTTCTCGCGACGCGCGCTGCGCGGCTCGCAGATGAAAGTCATGATCCTCGCGGCTGGACGCGGCGAGCGCATGGGCGCGCTCACTGCAACCGTGCCGAAGCCGCTGCTCGCAATCGGCGGCGTTCCTTTGATCGAGCGGCATCTCGCGCGGCTCGCGGCCGCGGGCTTTCGCGACGTCGTGATCAACCTCTCCTATCGCGGCGCGCAAATTCGCGAGCGGCTTCGCGATGGCGATCGGTTCGGCGTGACGATCGCCTACAGCGAAGAGGGCGAGCCGCCGCTCGAGACCGGCGGCGGCATCGTGCAAGCGATTCCGTTGCTCGGCTCCGGCCGGTTCCTGCTCGTCAACTCCGACGTGTATACGGATCTCGACCTGCGTGACTTCGCCGACGGCGCGCGCGAGAGCACGCTGCTGCTCGTGCCGAATCCTGCGCACAACGAGCACGGCGACTTCGGCCTCGACGAGCGCGGCAACGTCACCGCACAGGAGCCGAAGCTCACGTACGGCGGCGTCGCGGTGCTCGAGACGCCGATGTTTGCGGCGCTCACGCCGGGGCGCCGGCCGCTGAAGCCCGTGCTCGACGACGCCATCGCGCGCGGGGTGCTGCGCGGCCGTTTCCACGATGGCGTGTGGATCGACGTCGGCACGCCCGAGCGCCTCGAGGAGGCGCGTCGCGCGGCGGAGCCGGAGAAGAAACGATGAAGCTCTACACCTTCTTCCGCAGCTCGGCGGCGTTTCGCGTGCGGATCGCGCTGAATCTCAAAGGCGTCGAGTACGAGCCGGTCCCGCTGAATCTGCCGAAGGGCGATCACCGTCAGCCCGACTTCGTCGCGAAGAATCCGCACCGCACGATTCCCGTGATCGACGACGACGGCACGGTTCTCTTTCAGTCGCTCGCGATCATCGAGTACCTCGACGCGCGCTTTCCGGACCCGCGCCTGATTCCGCTCGACCCCGTGCAGCGCGCGCGCGTGCAGGCGTTCGCGCAGGTGATCGCGTGCGAGATCCATCCGCTCAATAACCTGCGCGTGCTGCGCCATCTGCGGTCGGAGCTCGGTCTCGACGAGGAGCACATCAAGAAATGGGTGCAGCACTGGATCGGCGAGTCGTTCCGCTCGCTCGAGGCGCTGCTCGAGGAGTCGTCCGGCCGCTGCTGCTTTGGCGACGCGATTACGATCGCCGACGTGTTCTTGGTGCCGCAGGTCTACAACGCGCGCCGTTTCGACTGCGATCTCGCGCCGTTTCCGAGGGTGGTGCGCATCGCTGATTCGTTGCGCGCGCTGCCGCAGTTCGCGCGCGCGGCGCCGGAGCTGCAGCCGGACGCGGAGTGACGAGCGGCCGGGGTCTCGCGTGTCGGGCGGCGGCTCGCATGTCGGCGGCGGCCCGCACGTCGGCCGGCGGCTCGCACGTCGGCCGGCGGCCCGCGAGTGGTCATTCCTCCCGCTACCGCCCGGACGGCCTAATTTCGTCTCGCTCTTACCGTGCGGCGCGGGCCACGCGTGCCAGCCAACAGTCGGCAGCGCCGCGCGAGACGCGTGCCCCTCGAGAGATCATCGCGTGGTTCATGGCCCGCTATCGTTGGGCCGCCCGAGCGCGGGAGGAACAACCACCCGCGAGCCGCCGGCCGACGCCTGAGCGCGCGGCGGGCACGCGCGAGCCGCCGGCCGACGCCTGAGCGCGCGGCGGGCACGCGCGAGCCGCCGGCCGACGCTGGCGCGCGGGCGCGAGTGGCCGGTCGATGCGCGAGGGCGGAGACGCGTGCCGCTGACGGGTCGTCAGCGGACGCCGTGTTCCATGCGGACGTCGAGGAGTGCTTGGCGGCCGCCGGCCACGGCGCTCATGGCCGCGTCGATGGCGCGGGGGAGGTCGGCGGGATCGTCCACGCGCTTGGTCCACGCGTCGGATGCTTCGGCGACCTTCGTGAACTCCGGTGAGGGTTGCAACTCGACGAGCGGCATCGGCGTCGCGGCGGCCGCGAGGCCCTGCGGATAGACGACGCGGGTCGCGGAGTCGACGGCCTGCCAACGGCCGTTGTTGCAGATGATCGTGAGCACGGGCAGGTTCGCTGCGCGCGACACCAAATGAAACGGTGTCGGATTGCCGAACATGTAGCTGCCGTCGCCGACCGTGCTGACGACGAGGCTGTCCGGCGACCCGAGCTTCGCGCCGAGTGACGCACCGAGACCGAACCCCAAGCCGCCGCCAATGCTCACGCCGAGCAAGCTACCGGGCTCCTCGAGCGCGAGCGAATCCGGCCGACACGCCGAGCTCGGTGACGACGATCGACTTTTTCGGCAGCGCCGCACGAATGCAGTCCCCGAGATACGCGTAGCGAATCGGCTTGTCGCCGCGCGCCTTCGCGAGCAACGCGGCGGCGGTCTGCGCGGTCTTCTCCTTGATCTCCGCCGCGCTCGCGCGGCGGCGCTTCGCAGCGTTGTGGTTCACGCCCGCGTCCGCTAGCGCGCGATCGAGCATCTCGAGCGCCGTGCGCGCGCTGCCGGGCACCGCGATCTGCGCGGGGAACGTGCGGATCGGATAGCGCGACCAAAGTGGGTCCACGCCGAGGTGAACGACTTGCGCGTCCTCACGCGGCGTGACGTAGCGCGGGAACCATGGGACCTCGCACTCGACGACGATGATCACGTCGGCTTTCGCGAGCAACTCGGCGCCGGCGGACCCCAAGTTCATCGGATGGCTCGCGGGCAAATTCATGCAGCTCGGCGTCGGCAGCGCGACCGGAATCGCGTGGCGCTCAGCGAGTGCTCCGAGCACGGCGACCGCCGCGCGGTCGCGTCCCAAGTTCGACGTCACGATCACGGGCAGCTCGGCGCGCGCGACGAGCTGCGCGATCGCTTCGATGTGGCTCGCGCTCGGCTGCGGTGCCGCGAGATCGGTCGCGGGCAGCGCGCGTGCGGGCGGCCGATCGCGGTCAGCGAGCACTTCGCGCGGCAGCGTGAGATACACCGGGCCGCGCGGCTCGGACAGCGCGACGTCGAGGGCGCGCCCTAGGATCTCGTCGACGTGCTGGCCCGAACGCAGCTCGTAGTCCCACTTCGTGTACTCGCGCACGATGCCGGCCTGGTCGAAGTTCTCTTGGCCCCAGTGGATCGGTGCGGAGCGCGACGCGATGTGGCCGCTCTGAGTGTGCGGCGTGCGCCCCGCCATCAGCAGCAGCGGAACGTTGTCGCGCGCGGCGTTCATCAATGCGCACACCGTGTTACCGGTGCCGACGGTCACGTGCACCATCACGGCGGCCGGCTTGCCGGCGGTTTGGTAGTAGCCGTGCGCCATCGCGACGGCGAGGTTTTCGTGCGGGATCGTGAGGAATTTCGGGATCTCGGCGCTGCGTCCAGCGAGCGCTGTGAGCCCTTCGATCACCGGTGCAAAGTCCGTCCCGGCGTTCGCGAGCACGTAGTCAATGCCGCGCTTCTTCAGCGCCAACAGAAACGTCTCGGCGACCGACCCGTTCCCCACCTTCGCCCCATCCATAAAGAGTGCCTCTCGTGACGCGGGCGCACCGGCCCCCGAAACGCGCATCTTACTTCCCCCCCAACCAAACAGCCCGCGCGAGTCGGTTCCCACACTCGAGGCCAGACCACAGGTCCCAAAAGGTCGGGCCGTCAACGGTGCTCGGGCACGGGTGTGTGGTGCCTGGGGGCGCCTCCGGCGCTCGGCCGGCCGAGCGAGAGTGGGCCACGGAATCAAAGAGGACGATTCCGACTGGCACGGGACGTCAGTGCCTGATGAAAGGCTTGAATGGCAGGCGCGGCCCACGGCGAGGGTAAGAGCGCAACGAAATTGAGGCCGGCCGGGCGGTAGCCGGAGGCGCTCCCAGGCACCGCGCGCCCGTGCCCCGCGCAACGGCCGATCGCCCGACCGCTGAGCGGGACCGCGCGAAGGCCCGCGCCGACGCGATCGCGAGCACGAGCCGCTCCCGTCAGTGCGTCATCGAATAAACGACGTAGTTGACCGCGAACCGATACGCGAGCGTCGTCATCGGCTCGGGGTAGCGCGGGTCGTCCGCATGCTCCCACGCGTCGCCGAGGTCCATGTTGAAGTTGATCGCCACCATGAGCCGGCCGTCGTCGTCGTAGATCCCGCGCCAGTGCGGCGTAACGCCGTCCTCTTCGTAGGTCTGGCCGTACATCAGCGGCCGGATGCCCGGGATCTGGATCTTGTTGTCGAGGTCGTACAGCACGTGCCAAACCTCGTCCGCCTGCTCGATCTCGACGATCGGCCGGTCCGGAAACACACGCCGCATGGACTCGACGAACCCTTCCCACTGCAGCGTGCCGTGGAAGTCGTCCGTCATCAGGAACCCGCCGCGCAGCAGATACTCGCGCAGCCGCGCGGCTTCGACGTCGTCGAGGTACCAGCGCCCGACCTCGACCGCATAGAGCCACGGGTAATCGAAGATCGACGTCGTCCGTGACGCGCAGCATCCGCGCCTGCTCGCCGATGTCGACCTTCGTGAGCCGGCTCACGCCCATCTGGAAGTGGTACTCGGCTTCCGGGTAATCGACGGTCCAGCTGCGGTCGCCCCAGCCGCGGTTGTAGCCGCCGTCGCGGTAGTACATCCGGACGAAGTGGAACTCGTTGGTCGGCCAGTCGGGCGCTTGGCCGTACTCGTCGCCGGCCGCGGTCAGCGCGGCCAGCGCCAGCGCGGCGGCCGACCAAGACCTGAGCCCGAAGATCTTCCGCCTCACTCGAGCCACGCGTCGAGCTTACGGGTGGCGAGCTCGCCGAGCGTGTGCTCGTTGAACGCGCGGTATGCGGTCCAATGACCGATCTTGTCTTGAATCGCGAGCGCGTCGCCGCTCGCTGCGGCGTCGAGCTGGCGCCGGTATTCGACGAGCTTGCCGTCCGCATACGCGTTGCACTTGGCAATGAACTTCACGACAACGGATTTTTTCTCTGCGAGGTCCATCGAATCACTTGCGAGCTCGTGGGTCTGGCGCGGGACTCGGCGTCGTGAGTGCCGGGCGAGCTGCCCACTTCCTCACTTCCGTTCGGATAGTAGCGCGTGGAACGGCACCCACAAAAGGCGCTCCGCAATTTCAGGTCTAGGCGCGAGCGCATGGCTTTCGGTAAGCTCCGGTAGGAACCCCCTCGGTTCGCCCTTCGGGTGGGCGGTGCGCGCGCCGATCGACGTATCTGGAGTTTTGTCCAGAGCGTTGCCGGGTCGCTCGGTACCGGGCGTATGGTTGCCGAGCAATATCGATCGCCCGGAATGATTGCAAGTTAGCTAGCGGAGCCCCCGTTTGTTCGAGCTGCTGTTCAAATACTCGCGCGCGACGTTCGAACGGTCCGAATTCGTGTTCGCGAGCGGGTGGCCCGTCTGGCTCCTCGTTACGTTGATCGTTGCCGCCGCGGTTGCGGTCGGCGTGAGCCTCGTGCGCCGCAAGCTCGGCTTGAGCGTGCCGCAGCTCGTGACGTTCGCCGCGATTCAGACGCTCCTCGTCGGCGCGCTGCTCACGCTCGCATGGCGGCCCGCGCTCGTCACCCAGACGCTGCGCCCGCAGGAGAATTCAGTCGCGGTGCTCGTCGACACGTCCGGCAGCATGCTGTACGGCGACGGCGAGCGGTCGCGCTTGCAGGAGGCGATCGACGGCTTCTCGGCGCGCGCACTGCCGGATCTGAAGTCCGCGTTCGACGTGAACCTCTTCTCGTTCGCGGGCGACGTGCTCGAGATGCCGTCGCTCGAGCAAGTGCCTGCGCCGGGGCCGGTCACGCACATCGGCGACGCGCTGCTGTCCGTGCTGCGCGGCGCGCAATCGGGCGCGATCGCCGCCGTCGTGCTCGTGAGCGACGGCGCGGACAACTCGACGAACCTCGACGCGGCCGAGATCGCGGAGATCGCGAGCTTCGGCGTACCGGTCCACACCGTGGGCGTCGGCGCCGAGAGCATCCCGCAGGACCTCGAGCTCGAGGACGTGCAAGTGACGCCGGTCGGCCTGCCGGGCTCCACCGTGAGCGCGCAGGTGAGCATCCGCCACAGCGGCGCGTCGCTCGCGCAGCTCAAGGTGTACGACGGCGACGCAATCCTCGCATCGGAAGCCATCCAGCTGCCGGCGAGCACGGGCGTGACGACGCGCTGGGTGGACATCGACGTCGGCAAGGCCGGCGTGCGGGATCTGAAGTTCGCTCTCGATGCGCTGCCCGGCGAAACGAACACGATCAATAACTCGCGCCTGCGCCCGATGGAGGTGCCCGAGCAGCGGCGGCACATTCTATATATCGAGGGAGAGCCGCGCTGGGAGTACAAGTTCATCCGGCGGTCGCTCGAAGAAGGCTTCGCGGTGCGGGTTGCGAGCCTGCTCAAGACCACGCCGAACAAGTTCTACCGCCAGGGCGTCGAATCGCCCGACGAGCTGACGGAAGGTTTCCCGACCGATGAGCTGAAGCTGTTCGCCTACGACGCGCTGATGATCGGCAGCTTCGAAGCCGCCTCGCTCACGCCCGAGCAGCACGACATGATCCGCGAGTTCGTGAGCCGGCGCGGCGGCAGCCTGATGATGATGGGCGGCCGGCGTGGTCTCGCCGACGGCGGCTGGGGCGCGACGAGCGTCGCCGAGGCGCTACCCGCGCAACTGCCGATGCTCGAGGGGCCGAGCTTCGAGCGAAACCCCGCGAAGGCGGTCCTCACGACGCTCGGCCGCACGTCCGCGCTTACGCGGCTCGACGCGAACGACGAGAAAAACGTCGCGTCGTGGGAGTCGATGCCCGACCTCGCGGACTTCCAGCACATCGCCGATTTGAAGCTCGGCGCCGAGGTGCTGCTCGAGGCGCAGATCAACGGCCGCAACGAGCCGCTGCTCGTGCACGAGCGCTACGGTCTAGGCAATTCGTACATTCTCGCGACCGGCGGCACGTGGCGCTGGCAGATGCAGCTGCCGCACGAGGATCAGCGGCACGAGACGTTCTGGCGCCAGCTGCTCCAAGCCCTCGCGACGAGCGCGCCGCAGCCGGTCACGCTCACGTCGAAGCAGGTGTTCTACGGCGACGAGAGCGAAGTTACGTTGCGTGCGGACGTGCGCGACAAGAAATTCGAGCCGGCCGCCGACGCGACCGTGAGCTTGTCCGTCAGCGACGGCATGGGGCCGCCCAGCACGCTCGAGATGACGCCCGTCGCGGGCGAGCGCGGCGTGTATCAGGCCACGTACGAGACGACGCACGCGGGGATTTTCCGCTTCGAAGCCGCGGCGAAATCCGGCGACGAGGAGCTCGGGAACGCGCGCTTCGCGGTGCGCCGCGAGGACGGCGTGCTCGAGCACTATCACACGCAGCAAAATCGCGCGCTGCTCGAGCGGCTCGCGGCCGCGACCGGCGGCAACTACTTCACGCTCGCGGACGTCGGCAAATTGCCGGAGGCCGTGAGCTTCTCGGACGCCGGCAGCGTCGAGCGCACGGTGCTAGACCTCTGGAACATGCCGATCATCTTCCTCGCGCTGCTCCTGCTCAAAGCCGGCGAGTGGCTGCTCCGCCTGTTCTGGGGGCGGCTGTGAGCGCGAACGCGAGCACGAACATTTTCCCGACGTCGCAGGCGATTTCGGCTGCGCACCCGAGGGATGCCTCCCGGGGGCGCCAAGACGCCATCCCTGGGGCTCGGCGGCGCACATCCCTGTGCGCCGACGCCCCCGGGAAGCACCCCTCGGGCACGTCGCCGAAATCGCCGCTTTCGCGAATGCTCGTGCTCGCGATCGTGCTCGCGGCGTCGCTGGTCGCGCTTCCCGCGCACGCGGAGCTGTACTACTTCATCGTCGGCGGGCTCGGCGGCGAGGCGAAGTATCAGGAGCAGTTCGACAAGCAGGTGAAGGACCTCGCGGCCGTCGCGCGGCGCACGACCGGCGATGCGCGCGTCGTGGTGCTCACGGGCGAAGGCGCTACGCGCGAGGCGATCGAGAAGAGTCTCGGGTCGCTGAAGACGCGCGCGAAGGCTACCGATACCCTCGCCGTGATCCTCGTAGGCCACGGCAGCTACGACGGCGAAGCCTACAAGCTGAACCTTCCCGGCCCCGACATCGACGGCGCCGAGTTCCTGAAGCTGCTCGCGGCCGTGCCCGCGCGCTCGCAGCTGGTCGTGAACACCACGAGCGCGAGCGGCGCGACGCTCGACGCTTGGGCCGGCGACGGCCGCACGCTGATCACGGCCACGCGCAGCGGCTTCGAGCGCAACGCGACGCGCTTCGCCACTCACTGGGCGAAGGCGCTCGGCGACGGCTCGGCCGACATTAATAAGAATGGTGTGATCACCGCTCAGGAGGCGTTCGACTACGCGTCCCGCGAAGTGGCGGACAGCTTCAAGACCACGGGCACGCTTGCGACCGAGCATCCGCAGATCAAAGGCGACGGCGCGGCGCGCTTCATGGTGGCGCGGCTCGCGTCCGCTCCCGCCCCGGCGACGCCCGCGATCGCCGCGCTCGATCGGCAAAAAACGGCGCTCGAGGAGAAGATCGAAGCGCTGCGCTTGCGCCGCGCCGAGCTGCCGAACGACGAGTACCTGAACCAGCTGCAGGCGCTGCTGCTCCAGCTAGCGGACGTGCAAGGCAAGATCGACGAGGCGCAGAAGGAGTAGCGCGTGCACCAGCGCCTACTCGCCGCCGGTCTCGGGTCGCTGCTCTCACTCGGCGCTGCGCCGGCGGCGCTCGCCATCACGATCGAGTACGCGCTCGACCGCGCGCCCGCGCTCGTCGCGTGCGACCGGTTCGCGTATCGCGGCGCGCGCGCGGAGGCGCGCGCGTGCTTCCAGAAGCTGCTCGCCGAGAACGCGGATCCGCGCATCAAGGGTGACGCCGCGCGCGCAACCGGCGACGTGCGCGCCGCCAATGCGTTCTTCCAAGAAGCATTGAAGCAGTATCCGATGGACGCGGCGCTGCGCGTGCGGTGGGGCGAGCTGTTCCTCGCGACGCATCAGAACAACGAGGCCATCAAGCTGTTCAATGAGGCACTCGAGATCGACGCGGCCTACGCGCCCGCGAAGCTCGGGCTCGCGAAGGTCGCGGCCGGCGGCTTCGAGGAGAAGGCGCGCGACTGGGCGATGCAGGTCATCGAAGAGTCGCCGGATTCGAGCCTCGAGGCGCACCTGTTGCTCGCGCGCACCGACCTCGAGGACGGCAAGGTCGAGGACGGCGACAAGAAGCTCGACGAGGCCCTCGAGATCGCGCAGAACCAGAAGCTTCCGGTACTCGAGATCTACGCGCTCAAGGCGTCGGCCGATCTATTGCGCGGCAAGACCGACAGCGAATGGACCGCGAAGGCGCTCGCGCAGAACGCGAGCTACGGCGAGGCCTACGCGACGCCGGCGTATTTCTATGTCATCACGCGCCGCTATCGCGAGGCGATCGAGCTCTTGAAGAAGGCCGTCGACATCGAGCCCGACCTCTACTCCGCCCATTCCGAGCTCGGCGTGAACCTGCTGCGCGAGAACAAGATCGACGAAGCCCAGCAGCACCTGCAGATCGCCTACCGCGGCGATCCGTTCAGCGCGCCGATCGTGAACACGCTGCGGCTCATCGACAGCTTCGACAACTTCGTGGTCAAGAGCCATTTGCTCGACCGCGACGCGCCCGCGGCGGCCGCTGGCCCCGAAGCGCCGGCGAAGAATCCCGGCGCACTGCTGCGAATGCACAAGGACGAGGCCGAGGTGCTCGAGCCATACGTGCTCGACCTCACGAACAAGGCGATCGGGCTATATTCGAAGCGCTACGGCTTCGAGCTCAAGGAACCCGTGATCGTCGAGCTCTATCCCGAGCACGACGACTTCGCGGTGCGGACCTCCGGTCTGCCCGGTATCGGGCTCCTCGGCGTGACGTTCGGCTACCTGGTCGCGATGGACAGCCCCACGGCGCGCGCGGACTCGAACTTCCACTGGGGCACGACGTTGTGGCACGAGCTCGCGCACGTGTTCACGCTCGAGGCGACGGGCCACCTCGTGCCGCGCTGGTTCAGCGAAGGCGTGTCGGTGTACGAGGAATGGAGCACGGGGCCGTTGCCCGGGCGGCACATCCCGTTGCCCGTGTTCCAGGCCATAAAAGAGGACAAGCTGCTGCCGATTGCCGAGCTCGACCGCGGCTTCATACGCCCGCAGTACGAGGCGCAGGTAATCGTGTCGTACATGCAGGCGGGGCTCATCTGCGAGTACATCGCGAAGCGCTGGGGTCAAAAGGGCCTCGAGGGCGTGCTCAAGGAATACGGCGCAGGCAAGGAGACGCCGGCGGCGCTCCAGGCCGCGCTCAAGATCTCGGCCGAGCAGTTCGACAAGGACTTCGCGGGCTACGTGCAGGAGCAAGTCGGCAGCGTGGTCGCTAACCTCGAGCCGTGGCAGAAGGCGCAGCAGGAGGCGCAGGCCGCGTTCGTCGAGAAGGACTGGAAGGCCGCGGGCGCGGCCGCGGCGAGCGCGATCGAGCTCTTTCCGGATTACGTCGACGAAGGCAGCGCGTACATCGTCAAGGCGCGCGCGCACAAGGAGCTCGGCGAGCCGAACCAGGTGACCGCGACGCTGCTCGACTACCGCAAGCTCGGCGGCCACGATCCCGCGGCGCTGATCTCGCTCGCGAAGTCGCTCGCCGAAGCGAGCCGCAACGACGACGCGATCGCGGTGCTCGAGGACGTGCTGATGGTCGCCCCGCTGCGCGAGGAGGTGCACTCCGAGCTCGGCGACCGGCTGCTCCAAGCGGGCGACGCAAAGCGCGCGATCGTCGAGTTTCGGGCACTGCTCGCGATGAATCCGCACGATCTGTCGGACGCACATTACCGTTTGGCGAAGGCCTATTTCGCGGCCGAGGATCGGGCTAGTAGCCGCGAGCATCTGTTGTATGCTCTGGAAATCGCCCCCGGCTTCCGGGAAGCCCAGCAACTATTACTGGAGATCGTACGTTGAGCGACGACAAGAACCAGCTCGAGACCGATGAGGCACGGGCGCTGATCCAAACCTTCAGTGGCACCTTCGACCAGATTCGCACCGAGGTCCGCAAGGTCATCGTCGGCCAAGACGAAGTCGTCGAGCACCTGCTGCTCACGCTGCTCGTCGGCGGCCACTGCTTGATCACGGGCATGCCGGGCACCGCGAAGACCTTGCTCGTCCGCACGCTCGCGAGCGCGCTCGGTCTCACCTACAAGCGCATCCAGTTCACGCCGGACCTGATGCCGACCGACGTCACGGGCACCGACATCATCGAAGAGGACATGAGCACGGGCCGGCGCACCTGGACGTTCGTGCCGGGCCCGCTGTTCTGCAACGTGCTGCTCGCGGACGAGATCAACCGAACGCCGCCGAAGACGCAGTCCGCGTTGCTCGAGGCGATGCAAGAATTCTCGGTCACCGTGCGCGGCCACTATCACGAGATCGAGCGGCCGTTCTTCGTGCTCGCGACCCAGAACCCGATCGAGCTCGAAGGCACGTATCCGCTGCCCGAAGCGCAGCTCGACCGGTTCCTGTTCAACGTGCTGCTCGACTATCTGACCGGCGAGGACGAAGCGAAGGTCGTGAACCGCTTCACGTCGCAAGTCGACATCCCTAAGGTCAACGCGTGCACGACGCCTGAGCAGATCGTGAAGTACCAATGGCTCGTGCGGCAGGTGCCCGTGTCCGAGAGCGTGAACCGCTACGCCGTGGACCTCGTGCGCGCCACGCGCCCGCACGATCCGAACGCGTCGGACATGGTGAAGAAGTACGTGCAGTACGGCGCGTCCGTGCGCGCGACGATGTTCGTGACGCTCGCGGCGAAGGCGCGCGCGCTGATGCAGGGCCGCTACCACGTGACGCGCGAGGACATCGCCGTCGCTCGCGCTGCCCGTGCTGCGCCATCGCGTGCTCACGAACTACTTCGCGGAGTCCGACAAGGTCGACACGGACATGGTGCTGACGAACCTCGTGAAGACGCTCGGCACCGACAATAGGCAAGCCCGCGTCGGCTGACGACCATGAGCGCGAGCGTAGCAACACCGCAACATCTGCTACGTCCCGAGACGCTCGCTAGCCTTGCGAATCTCGATCTCGTCGCGCGCGCGGTGGTCACCGGCTTCCTGACCGGCATGCATCGCTCGCCGTTCTTCGGCTTCAGCCAGGAGTTCGCGGAATACAAGGCGTACGCGGAAGGCGACGACCCGCGCTTCGTCGATTGGAACGTATACGCGCGCACCGAGCGCACCTACATCAAGCGCTACATCGGCGAGACGAACACGCGGCTCGTGATCCTGCTCGACTCGAGCGCGTCGATGGGCTTCGGCTCGGGCAAGGTCATCGAAGCTCCTGTACGGCAAGTTCCTCGCGGCCACGCTCGCGTATCTCGCGGCGCGTCAGCACGACGCCGTGGGCCTGATCGTGTTCGACGACCAGATCCGCGAGCACCGCACCGCGTCGTCGCAGGCCGGGCGCTTGCAAGGCGTGCTGCACGCGATCGACAGAGCCCAGCCCGGCACGGGCACCGACCTCAAGATCCCGTTCGAGCGGTTCCGCGAGATCGAGAAGGGCCGCGGGCTCGTCGCGGTGATCTCGGATTTCTACTGCGACCCCGACGCGCTGCTGAAGAGCGTGCAGCCGCTCGCGTACAAGGGGCAGGACGTGATCCTGTTCCAGCTGCTCGATCCGCATGAGCTCAAGCCCGTGATGAAGGAGTCCGCGCTGCTCGAGGACATGGAAAGCGGTAAGTCGATGGAGGTGTCGCCGATCTACATGAGCTCGCTGTATCGCGAGCGTATCGACGCGCACGTCGCCTCGCTCAACAAGGCTGCGGCGGGGGCGGGGGCAGACCACCGGCTCGTGAACATCACCGAGCCGCTCGACTCGGTGCTGCGCAGCTATCTCATGTTCAGGCACAGGCGCTAGGCGGGGGCACGGAATGTCGTTGCTCGCTCCAGCGTTTCTCCTGGGTCTGCTCGCGATCGGCCTGCCGTGGTGGCTGCATCGCCTCTCGTCCGATAACCCGAACAAGCAGAAGTTCAGCTCGTCGATGTTCCTCGAGCCCGGCGAGCCGCGCCGCGTGCTCGCGAAGAAGGTTCAGTACCTGCTGTTGCTCGCGCTGCGGATCTTGGTGCTCGCGCTGCTCGCGCTCGCGTTCGCGCAGCCCGCGATCTGGCGCAGCCCGCAAGCCGCGAGCGGCGATGGTGCGCGCTTGCACGTGATCGTGCTCGACACGTCGGGCTCGATGGGCTACGGCGATCGGTTCGAGAGCGCACGCGCTGCGGCGGGCGACGTGATCGACGCGCTCGGGGCCGGCGACCGCGGCCAGCTGATCGCGGCGGGCCGTCAATTCGAAGTGCTCGGCCCCGCGACCGGCGACCCGTCGGTGCTGCGCCAGACGTTGAACACCGTCGAGCCGGGCGTCTTCCGGCTCGACTACGGCCAGCTCATGCGCTCGATCGACGCCGTGCTGCGCAGCGCCGAGCTGCCCGTCGTGATCGACCTCGTCACCGATATCCAGCAGAGCAGCCTGCCGACGCGCTTCGGCGAGCTCGCGCCGCGGCGGCCCGCGGAGCTCGCGATCCACGACGTTGCGGGCCGGCAAGGCGGAGAATTGGACGATCGACAGCTTCGGCGGCTCGGCGCTCACGGGCGAGCTCGAGGCGTCGGTGCGCAGCTTCGCGGCCGAAGCCGCGCAGAAGACGGTGCGTCTCGAGCTCAACGGCGCGACGGT
This sequence comes from uncultured Gammaproteobacteria bacterium, assembly GCA_963742115.1. GTDB lineage: Bacteria > Pseudomonadota > Gammaproteobacteria > Steroidobacterales > Rariloculaceae > FEN-1219. The sequence continues at coordinate 746,873 of CAVUKQ010000015.1, read as the reverse complement.
CGCGGAGCAAATGGTCGACGTGCCGGCCGGCGGCCGCGCGCAGGCGCGCTTCGCGCCGCTCGAGCTCAAGGCCGGGTCGAATCGCGTGACGGTGTCGCTCGCGCCGGCTGACGAGCTTGCGGCCGACGATCGACGATTTCTCGCGCTCAAGCGTCCCACGCCGCGCAGCGTGCTGGTCGTGGCCGCGGACCAGCGCGGCCGCGGCGCTTCGTTCGTGTCGTCGGCGCTCGCGACGCTGAAGACGCTCGCGCTCACGCCCGACGTGAAGCCGCCGGCCCGGCTTACCGAACGGCCGCTCACGGAGTACAGCTTCGTCGTCGTCACGGACGCGGGGCTGCTCGGGTCGGCGGAGACCGCGGCGCTTCAAGATTATGTTCAAGGCGGCGGCCGCGCGCTGCTCGCATTCGGGCCGCGCTCGGGCAGCCTGACCGCGGTGCCGGTCGGCGGCGAGCTGCTGCGATCGTCCAACCAGCTTGGAGCCGACCGCACGGTGTCGATCGGCGAAATCGACGCGACACACCCGGCGCTGCGCGGCGTCGACGAGCTCCGAACCGCGAAATTCACGCGCTACCTGCCCGTCGATCCGGCCACGGATGATCGCGTGCTCATCCGTCTCGACGATGGGACGCCGCTGCTGCTCGAACGCGGCGTCGGCGCGGGGCGCGTGCTGCTGTTCACATCTTCGCTCGACCGCGAGTGGAATGATCTGCCGGTGCAGCCGGTTTTCGTGCCGTTTCTCGCGGGCCTCGCGAACCACCTGCTCGGCGGCGCGGGCTTCACGAGCGAGGCCGATCTTGGGTCTACCCTCGCAGTGCGGGCGCTCGGCCTCGCGGGCGGCCAGATCTTCGACCCGCGCGGCGAGAAGGCGCTCGGCCTCGGGGCCGGCGACGACGTGCTCCTGGACCAGATCGGCTTCTACGAGGTCGTCGGCGGCGGCACTACCGAGCTCGTCGCGGTGAACTTCGACCCCCGTGAAGCTGACTTAACCCCTGTGGACGCCACGACGCTCGAGCGCTGGAAGGGGCTCGGCATCCGGGCGAAGGATCAGGCGCAGGCTGCCCAGAGCGCGGAAGTACCGCCCGACGAGAAGATTCCGAATCCGTTGGGTCCGCTGCTCGTGATCGTGCTGCTCGGCGCAGCAATCGTGGAATCCTGGGTAGGAAACTGGCATCTTAGAATTCGGAGAGGGATGGCCGCATGACCGCACAGTCGCAGCTCGAAGCCTACCTTGGCGAGTTTCGCAAGCGCTTGAAGTCGCTGATCGTCGCGCGTGGCGCCGCGATCCTCGCGGCCGCCGCGCTCGTCATCACGCTGCTCGCGGTCTATTTCGGCATCCGCCGCGCCTTCGACCCCACGTTCGTCTACAGCGCCCGCGCCGTGCTGGTCCTCGCGTTGGGCGCGCTCGCCGCGTGGCTGCTGGTGCTGCCGCTGCTCACGCTGCGCCGCAACCGCGGCATACCGGACATCGAACGGCGCGCGCCGGACTTCAACGGCCGCCTCGAAACCTACGACGGCCTCACGCGCGCCGAGAAGCCGACGCCGTTCTTGCCGCTGCTCGCCGAGGACGCGCTGAAGTACGCGCGCAAGATCCCGGTCATGCTCAAGGTGCCCGCGCTGCAGGTGCGTGCGCCGGCGGTGCTCGCGGTGCTCGCGGCCGGCACGCTCGTCTGGTTCGCCGCGTTCGGCCCCGCGAATTGGCGCTATGGCGTGCGGCACCTGTGGGCCGGCTGGCTGCTGTCCGACACGCTGCCGCCGCAGCACATCGCGGTCGAGCCCGGCGACGGCACGGTGCGACGCGGCGGCGACCTCCACGTGCTCGCGAGCGCCGAAGGGTTCGAGCCGCCGCGCATGGAAGTGTTCGCGCAGTTCACGGCGGGCGGGAACTGGGAAAGCACGCAGATGACGCGCCGCGCCGACGGCAGCTTCGACTTCACGTTCTTCGCGCTGCGCGAGCCGATGCACTACTACGTGCAGGCGGCGGGGCTGCGCAGCCAGGAATACGCGGTCGACGTCGTCGATCTGCCGCGGATCACGAGCCTGAAGCTCACCTACAACTATCCGAATTGGACGAAGCTCGAGCCGGCCACCGAGGAGCCCGGCAGCGACATCCGCGCGGTCGAGGGCACGAAGGTCGAGGTCGCGATCGAGACCGACACGCCGATCGACGCAGCCGAGCTCGTCGCGAACGGCGAGCGCGTCGCGATGACGAACGCCGGTAACGTGAACACCGCGGTGCTCGAAGTGAGCAAGGACGGCGAATATCACGTGTCGACGCTGTTCAACGGCGACGCCGTGAATCTCACCGACGATTACCTGATCACGCTGATCCCCGACAACAAGCCGCTCGTGAAGGTGCTGAAGCCGGGCCGCGACTGGCGCGCGAGCAACATCGAGGAAGTCACCGTGCGCGTCGAGGCGAGCGACGACTTCGGCCTCGATCGCGTGGAGCTCAAGTACTCGATCAACGGCGGCGAGTGGAAGACGGCCCCGCTCGACGTCGACGGCAAGAGCGTGCTCGGCACCGAGACGCTGTTCCTCGAGGAAATGACGCAGTCCGCAGCGCCGCCGGCGCAGTCGCCGAGGGGAGCGCAGCGGCGGCTCGGCCAAGGCACGTTCAGCAACGGCATCGAGGAGTTTCGGGTCACGCCGCCGCGCCTGACGCCCGTGCCGCCGGACATCGACAGCACGCGCGAACGGACTCGGGAGCCGCAGTCCGACGAGCCGGCGGCGCAGAGTCAGGCTGATATCAACGCAGTCCGCGAGCGAACCCAGGGCGACGACGCGGCACCGGCCGCGCCCGCGATGCGCAAGCTCGAGCCCGGCGACGTCATTTCCTACTACGCGGTCGCCGAGGATCGCGGCCGCGAAGTACAGACCGACCTGTACTTCGTCGAGGTGCAGCCGTTCGACCGCAGCTTCACGCAGTCGTCGCAAGGCGGCGGCGGTGGCGGCGGCGGCGGCGGGCAACAGCAAGACGAGATCTCGCGCCGTCAAAAGGAAATCCTCGTCGCGACCTGGAACTTGATCAAAGAGCGCGACGAAGAGACGTCGAGCTATCTCGACGAGCAGCAGCTGCACGACAACGCGCAGATGCTCGCGGAGCTGCAACGCACGCTCGCCGAGCAGGCCCGCACGCTCGCGAACCGCGCCCGCGCGCGGCAGCTCACGGGCGTAGACCCGCGCATTCAGCAGTTCGTGGACAATCTCGAGCAGGCGGCCGACGCGATGACGCCCGCGGCCGACAATCTCTCCGAGATCGAGCTGCAAAACGCGGTGCCGTCCGAGCAGGCGGCCCTGCAGCATCTGCTGCGCGCCGAATCGGTGTTCACCGATATCCAAGTCGCGTTCCAGCAGAACGGCGGTGGCGGCGGCGGCGGTGGGGCGAGCCGTGACTTGAGCGAGCTCTTCGAGCTCGAGATGGACCTCGAGAAGAACCAATACGAGACCGAGGCCGCGCCTTCCTTCGACTCGCCGCAGGAGAAGGTCGACGAGGCGATCGCGAAGCTCCAAGAGCTCGCGCGCCGGCAGGAGCAGCTCGCGGAAAACGCGCAGCGCAACCGCAACGGCCTGACCGAGCAGGATCGCTGGCAGCAGGAGTCTTTGCGGCGCGAGACCGAGGAGCTCAAGAAGCAACTCGAGCAGCTCCAGCAGCAGCTCGCGAGCGCCCAGCAGCAGCAGGGGCAACAGGGCCAACAAGGCCAACAAGGCCAACAGGGTCAGCAGAGCGGCGAGCCGTCGCAGCAGCAAGGGGCGAACGGTCAGGCGAGCAACCAGCAAGGCCAGCAGGGCAACCAGCAGACGCAGCAGGCAATCCAGCAGCTCAATGAAGCGCTGCAGGCGATGAATCAAGCGAGCGGCCAGAACCAGCAGGGCCAACAGGGCCAGCAGCAGATGGATCCCGAGCAAGCGCGCCGCGCGATCGAGCAGGCCCGTCGCCAGCTCCAGCAGGCGCTCGAGCAGCTCACGCAGCAACGCCAGGCGCAAGTCAGCGAAGCGTTCTCGGATCTGAACGACCGCGCGAAAGACCTGTACGAGGGCCAGCGCCAAGTCGCGAACGATCTGCAGCAGGCGCTACGCGACGCGCAGGGCGGCGCGCAACAGCAGCAGCGCAACGGACGGCGCGGCGGTCTCGAGGAAGACAAGGCCGAGGAGCTCGCACAGCGCAAGATGGAGCTGCAACAGCAGCTCGAGGCGCTCGAGGAAGACATCCAGCGTGTGTCGCAGCAGTTCCGCGAGAAGACGCCGGGCGCGAGCGAAGACTTGAACAAGGCGCTCGCCGACGTGCAAGCCAAGCAGGCGAGCGCGCGGCTCGGCGTCGGGGCCGACGCGATCGTACGCGGCGCGGGCGCGCAAGTGGCGGCGACCGACTCCGTCACGACGTCGGCGCTGCGCGATCTACAGCGCGACACCGAGGAAGCGCTCGCGCGCGCGAACGACGAAGCGGTCGGCGGCGAGCAGCAAGGCGCCGATCCGAACGCGGAGCTCGTCGCGGAGCTGCAGTCGTTGCGCCGGCAGCTGTCCGAGCTCACGCAGCAGCAGGCCGCCAACGCGGGCGGCGGTCAGCCGAATCAGCAGAGCTTGCAGCGCGGCGCGCAGGGGCAGCCCGGGCAGCCGGGGCAGCAAGGCCAGGGCCAGCAAGGGCAACAGGGTCAGCAAGGGCAACAGGGTCAGGGTCAGCAAGGCCAACAGGGTCAACAAGCGACCGACGGCCAGGGTCAGGCGAACGCGGGCGGCGGCAATCAGGCCGGCGGCTCGTTCGGCAATCGCGACGACGGCTTCGGGCCGGGCGGGCGCGGCGGGTGGTACGACCCGCGGCGCGGCGGCATCTGGGATCCGCGCAATCGCGGGTTGTGGCAGGGCAACCCGGAGGCGCTGCGGCAGGCTCAGGAGCAGCTCACCGATGCGTCGCGCGAGCTGCTCACCAACGCCAACCGTCTGCGCGATCAGGGCCTGAGCGAAGAGGAGCTCAAGGCCGTGCGCGAGCTCGGTGAGGCGCTGCGCGGCGGGCTCCAGGGCAATCCCGAGCTCCTCGACCAGGAGTTCCAGCGGCTCGTGAACCTCACGGAGCAGCTCGAGCTCAAGCTCGCGTCGACCGGCGGCACATGGCGAACGCGCCGCGGTGCGCGCACAGGCACCGTCGCAGATTGCGGAAGGGTATGAGGACGCGGTCGCGGAGTATTTCCGGCAGCTCTCGCGCTCTGGACAGCCAGGGTCACAACCGGGTCCGCAGCCGGCGCACGCAGCCGCCGCAGTAACGATTCGTTACATCTTTCGCCGGGAACGCCGCGGACAATACCCGCGGCGTTCTCGTTTTGCGATAGCGTCTCGCTCTCGGGGTCGGTGGGAGAATCCGTCGGCCGGGGCGGAACCGAGCGCGTCCCAATTCGAACAACGAGGAGAACAGCGTGGGCAAGATGATCAAGTTGAAAGCGAAAGACGGGCACGAGCTCGACGCGTATCTCGCCGAGCCCAAGGGCAAGCCGCTCGGCGGCATCGTCGTCGTGCAGGAGATCTTCGGCGTCAGCGATCACATCAAGCGCGTCGCCGATCAATACGCGGCCGAGGGCTTCAAAGCGATTGCACCCGCGATGTTCGACCGCATCAAGCCCGGCATCACCCTGCCGTACACGGAGATCCAACAAGGCATCGCGTACATGCAGCAGCTCAAGTGGCCGAATACGCTCGCGGATCTCGAGGCGGCGGCGGAGCAGGTGCGCGCCGCCGGCAGCGCGTCGGTCGTCGGCTTCTGCTGGGGAGGCACCGTCGCGCACGTCGCGGCGAGCGAGCTCGATCTCGATGCGGCCGTCTCGTACTACGGCGGCGGTGTCGCGAAGATGCTCGACAAGGAACCGCAGTGCCCGACCATGTATCACTTCGGCGATCAGGATGGCTCGATCCCGGCGGCCGACCTCGAGAAGATCAAAGACGCGTTGTCCGACGAAGTGATTCACGTCTACGAGGGCGCCGGACACGGCTTCAATTGCGATGAGCGGGGCAGCTACAGCGCTCCGGACGCCAAGCTCGCGTTCGGTCGCTCGATCGCTTTCTTGCGCGAGCAGGCAACGTAGAAGAGGGCTGTTCGCGAGCCGATCGCCGACTTAAGAATGCTGTAGCCGCAATGGTTTACGACGGATTGCGGGCCTGAGCCGATGCGATAATCCGGGCCGCACGAAGAGCGAGAACGCCTACGAGCTTCGCGAATGGACGCCACGATCAGGACTCACAACTTGCAGCGTCACTACGTCATGGGTGACGAGATGATCCACGCGCTGCGCGGCGTGGATCTCACGATCGCGCGCGGCGAGTACGTCGCGATCATGGGCCCATCCGGCTCGGGCAAGTCCACCCTGATGAACATGATCGGCTGCCTGGACAGCCCCGACGACGGCGAGTACTGGCTGAACGGCAAGCTCGTGTCGGACATGAAGGACCGCGAGCTCGCGCGCGTCCGCAACAAGGAAGTCGGCTTCGTATTCCAGACGTTCAACCTGCTGCCGCGCGCGCACGCCCTGCACAACGTCGAGTTGCCGCTGATCTACGCGGGGCTCAAGCGCAAGGACCGCATCGAGCGCGCGAAGCGCTCGCTCGAGCGCGTGGGCTTGGGCGAGCGCATGATGCACCGGCCGAGCGAGATGTCGGGCGGTCAGCGCCAGCGCGTCGCGGTGGCCCGGGCGCTCGTCACGGAGCCGAGCATCCTGCTGGCGGACGAGCCCACCGGCAACCTCGATTCGACGACGAGCCGCGACATCATGGGCCTGTTCGACGAGCTGCACGCGGCGGGCCATACGATTCTGCTCGTCACCCACGAAGCGGACATCGCGCAGCACGCGCGCCGCATCATTACGTTCCGTGACGGCAACATCGCGGAAGACGTTCAGAACAACAAGCAGCAGATTCATTGACTATGCGTAGCGCCGCATTCTCCGGGATGGCTCTTCTCACGCTCGTGGCGCTCGCCGCGTGCAGCAAGGCGGCGCCGGAGTCGGTTGCGCCGCTCTACGACTCGGCGCCCGTCGAGACTCGCAGCATCGAAGTCACCGTGGACGCGGCCGGCATCGTCGAGCCCGAGTCGCTCGTCGAGGTGAAGTCGAAGGCGTCGGGCGAGGTGCTCGCGGTGCATGCCGAGGTCGGAGACGTCGTCGAGGCCGGCAAGCTGCTCGTCGAGATCGACAAGCGCACGCCGCGGAATGCCGTTTCGCAGACCGAGGCCGCTCTCGCGGCCGCGAAAGCGCGCCGCACGATCGCGAAGACGCAGCTCGATCGCGCCAACCAGCTCTACAAATCGCAGACGCTCACGCAGATCGATGTCGAGAAGGCGGAGCTCGAGTACGCGAACGCCGCCTCCCAGGTCGTGAGCTCGGAGGTCGCGCTCGAGAACGCGCGAATCACGCTCGAGGACACGAGCGTGCGCGCGCCGAACGCCGGCACGATCCTCGAGAAGACGGTGGAGCCCGGCATCGTGATCACGTCGCCCACGCAGGCCGTCAGCGGCGGCACCGTGCTGATGAAGATGGCGGACCTCACGTCCGTGCAAGTCCGCACGCGCGTCGACGAGACCGACATCGGCAAGATTCAGCCCGGCATGGCGACGCGCGTGACCGTGGCAGCGTACCCGAATCAGCCGTTCGACGGCGTCGTGCTGAAGGTCGAGCCGCAGGCGATCGTCGAGCAGAACGTCACGATGTTCTCGGTGCTGATCAAGCTGCAGAACCGCGGCGGCGTGCTGAAGCCCGGCATGAACGCCGACGTGCAGATCAAGATCGCGAACCGCGACTCGGTCGCGACCGTGCCGACGGCTGCGCTGCGCGCGGACACCGACGTGACGCTGTCCGCGAAGATGCTGAACATGGACGAGGCGGTGCTGCGCGAGCAGATCTGGCCGACGAAGAAGGTCGACGGGGCGAGCGCCGCGGCCGCGCCGGGCGCCGGCGGTAAGAACGTGCTGAACCTCGGCGGCCGCGAGATCACGCTGCCCGATGGCGTCGACGCGAAGCAAGTGATGGCGCTGATGGAAAAGCGCCGCGGCGGTCAGGAGCTCAGTCAGGAAGAGCGCGACCTGATGCGCAAGGTGTTTCAACAGGCGGGCGGCTTCGCGGGCGGTGGTGGTGCGGGCGGCGGTCCGGGCGGCGGCGGCGGGCGGTGCGGGCGGCGGCGGTCCGGGCCGCGGTGGTGCTCCAGGCGGCGGCGCTGCTGGCGGCGCCGGGCGCGGCGGCGGCAGCTTCCCGCCGGGCGGCTTTGCGGGCGGCGGGTTCCCGGGCGGCGGCTTCGTCATCGTCCAAGGCGGCCCCGGCGGAGCCGCGCCGGCTCGCGGCGGCACGACCAACTACCAGTTCGGCGGCGAATATTGGGTCATAGCGCTGCGCAACGACCAGCCGGTTCCGGTCGCGGTGCGCACCGGTCTTACGGACCTCGAATACAGCGAGATCGTCTCGGGCCTCGAGCCCGGCGATCGCGTGTTGCTCTTGCCGAGCACGAGTCTGTACGAGCAGCAAGAGCGGCTGCAGCAGTTCATCTCGCAACGTTTCGGCGCGAGCACACCGTTCCAGCAGAACCAGCAGCAGAACATCCCGCGGCAGTTCCGCTGATCGTTCGCCTGGCGCACCCGCCGGCCGGTATCATCGCGCCGTGACCGACAGCCGCGAATTCGCATTGCCCGGCGTTACGCTCGCGGCCCAAGTGTTCGGCAAGGCGGGCGGCGTGCCCGTGCTCGCGACCCACGGCTGGCTCGACAACGCGAGCACCTTCGATCTGCTCGCGCCGCGGCTCGACGGTTGCGAGGTCGTGTCACTCGATCTCGCGGGCCACGGTCTCAGCGGCTCGCGCTCGCCGGACGCCGCGTACAACATCTGGGAGGACGTCGGCGACCTGCTCGAGGTACGCGAGCAGCTCGGCTGGGCGCGCTGCAATCTGCTGGGCCATTCGCGCGGGGCCGCGATCGCGATGCTGTTCGCCGGCGCGTTCCCCGAGTACGTCGACAAGCTCGTGCTGATCGAGGGCGGCGTGCCGCTGCTCGGGCTCCCCGCGGAGGCGCCCGCGACGCTCGCGCGTTCGTTCCGCGACCGCGCCGCGCTGCGCAGCAAGAGCGGCCGCGTGTTCACGGATCGAGCCACCGCGATCGACGAACGCGCGCAGGGCTTCACGAAGCTCACGACGGCGGCCGCGGAGATCCTCGCGCGCCGGTCGCTGCGCGAGGTGCCGGGCGGATTTCAATGGCACGCCGATCAGCGGCTGAAGGGTAGTGCCGAGGTGCGGCTCACGCGCGAGCACGTGCACGCGTTCATCGGCGCGATCACGGCGCCCGTGCTAATGGTGCTCGCGGAGACGAGCCCGTTCGGCGACACGGACCTCTACAAGGAGATGATCGCCGCGTTCGCGAATATCGAGGTCGTGCGGCTGCCGGGCGGACATCACCTGCACCTCGAGGGCGCCGAAGCGGAGATCGCGGCGCGCGTGCGCCGCTTCCTCGGCGTGGGTTGAGACCGCGCGTTAAGCGCCTTGCCGGGTGTTGCTCCACACGATCTGTGCGACGCCGACCAGCGCGAGAATCGCGCCGTAATAGGTCCATTGGATATTCGCGACCATCGGACCTTGTAGGATCGCGGCGGGCCCGACGTTCAGGCCCTGCATCGCCCAGACGCAGCCCATCGCGACCATCAACAACCCGACGAGGCTGCTTACGACTCGCATCACGGCGTTGAACGCACGACTCATCGGCGTGTACTCCTTGCGGCTGGTCAGCGCGTCTCGCAACGGAAGCTCCCGATGTCGTCAATGCTTGAGCGCATGGTTTTCCCCCACAATGGACCGAGCGCTCGAACGGCGCTCACGCGTCTACTCTAACCCCTCGCGATCTCGCAGGCGACGGGGTAGAGTCGAAACCCGTTTTCCCTCTTCAAGGCCAAAAGAATGAAGGCATACACGGTTGCGAAGGGCGCCACGGGCTTCGACGGCGTCAAGCGCGTCGAGCGCGACCAGCCGACGCCGGGGCCGCAGCAGGCACTCGTACGGATGCGTGCCGCATCGCTGAACTTCCGGGATCTCGCGATCGTCTCGGGGAAATACATGCGGGGCCCGCTCGTGCGGGACACGATCCCGCTGTCCGACGGTGCGGGCGAAGTCGTGGCGGTCGGAGCCGCAGTGCGCACGCTCGCAGTCGGCGACCGCGTGGTCGCGACGTTCACGCAGGGCCGCCCGCCCGCCGCGCTCGGCTCACCGCTCGACGGCGTGCTCGCCGAGTTCGTGGCGTTCGACGAGGACGGCCTGCTCAAGATCCCTGCGCATCTGTCGTTCGAGGAAGCCGCGACGCTGCCGTGTGCGGGCGTGACCGTTTGGAACGCGCTGACGCACGGGCCGCGCTGCGTGCGGCCCGGCGACACCGTCGTCGACGCTCGGCACGGGCGGTGTGTCGATCTTCGCGCTGCAGCTCGCGAAGCTGGCGGGCGCGCGCGTGATCATCACGTCGTCGAGCGACGCGAAGCTCGAGCGCGCGAAGTCGCTCGGCGCGGATCACGGCATCAACTACAAAACGCATCCCGACTGGGAGAAGAAAGTGCTCGAGCTCACCGACGGCCAGGGGGCCGAGCACGTGATCGACACGGGCGGCGCGGGCACCCTGCCGCATTCGTATCTCGCGGTCGGGCCGGGCGGCACCGTGAACGTGATCGGGGTGATGACGCGGCCCGACGGCGACCTGAGCCCGTACCCGCTCATGATGAAGTTCGCGATGGTGCGCGGCATCTTCGTCGGCGCGCGCGAGCACTTCGAAGGGCTGATGCGCGCGGTCGCAGTGAACCGGATGAAACCCGTGGTCGACGCGGTGTTCGAGTTCGACCAAGCGATCGAGGCGTTCAAGGCACTCAAGGCCGCTCTGCACTTCGGCAAGATCGTGATCAAGATCTGACCGACCCCGCGCCGCTGGTTCGCTCGCGCCGCCGGCGCTGATCCGCCGGCGACGCCCACGTCGGGCTTGCCATTCTTCCTGCGTTTTTCCCGCGCCGCGAGCCGACCCGCGCGCCAACCCGCGGCGGAAAAAATTGTTGCGGCTCGTGCAGTGATCGCTATATATTGCGGTTCGTCTTCTATGGCACCACAAGATGTTGTGGTGTCGAGAGGGGAACCCGGTGCGAATCCGGGACTGTCGCGCAACGGTATGTGAGGCCCCAAGGGCCCACGAGTCCGACCACCTCTCGAAGACGAACGCAGGAATCTTCGCGTCAAAAGGTTTCTGGCAACGGCGGTCCGCCTTCGCGCGGCCGTCGCGGCTCAGTCTCCCTCGCGTCGATTTCGAACACGACGACCGCTCTTTGGGAGGAGCCGCATGGAATCGACCGCCGCCGCACCGTTCGCAGTCTCACGTTCCGCCATCGCCGCCGACTCGCCGCTGCCGAGTGCGCGGCTCGCTACGTTCCAGGTCGTGCGCCGCAACGGCGCCGTCACCGCGTTCGATCCGACCAAGATCAGCGTCGCGCTGACCAAAGCGTTCCTCGCGGTCGAAGGCGACGCGGCCGCCGCGTCGCGCCGCGTGCACGAGCGCGTCGAGGAGCTCACCGTGCGCGTCGCGGCAGCCGTGACGCGCCGGCTCGGCGAAGGCGGCGCATGCCACATCGAGGACATCCAAGATCAGGTGGAGCTCGCGTTGATGCGCGCGGGCGAGCACAAGGTCGCACGCGCGTACATCGTCTACCGCGACGAGCGCGCGAAGCTGCGTGCCGCGCAGCGCCAACCGCAAGCCGCGGCTGCGGCCGAGCCGCGCGTCCGGACCGCGGCCGGCGAGCTCGTGCCGCTCGACCGTGTGCGTTTGACGCGCGTCGTGACTGAAGCGTGCGCCGGAGTTCCAGACGTCTCGGCCGAGCCGATCCTCGCCGAGACGCTGCGCAGCGTGTTCGACGGCATCGCGCAGGCGGACCTTGCGACCGCGCTGATCATGAGCGCGCGGCCGCTGATCGAGCGTGAGCCGGGCTACAGCTTCGTCACCGCGCGCCTGCTGCTCGACCAGCTGCGCCGCGAGGCGCTCACGTTCGTGACGGGCGCGCCGCGCGAGGCCACGCATGCCGAGATGGCTGCGTCGTACTCCGAGTATTTCCGCGACTTCATCGCGCGCGGCGTCGCTCTCGAGCTGCTCGACCCCAAGCTCGCCGAATTCGATCTCGAGCAGCTCGGTGCCGCGCTCGAGCCGCAGCGCGACCTCGCCTTCACGTACCTCGGCCTCCAGACGATCTACGACCGCTATCTCTTGCAGTGGGATGGCACCCGTTTCGAGCTGCCGCAAGCGCTCCTGATGCGCGTCGCGATGGGGCTCGCCCTGAACGAGATCGACCGCGAGGCGCGCGCAATCGAGTTCTATCGCGTGCTCGCGTCGTTCGACTTCATGAGCTCGACGCCGACGTTGTTCAACGCGGGCACGCTGCGTCCGCAGCTCTCGAGCTGCTATCTCACGACCGTGCCCGACGCGCTCGATGGAATCTACGGTGCGATCCGCGACAACGCGCTGCTTTCGAAGTACGCCGGGGGCTTGGGCAACGATTGGACGCGCGTGCGCGCGCTCGGCGCGCACATCAAGGGCACGAACGGTAAGTCGCAGGGCATCGTGCCGTTCTTGAAAGTCGCGAGCGATACGGCCGTCGCCGTGAACCAGGGCGGCAAGCGCAAGGGCGCCGTGTGCGCCTACCTCGAGACCTGGCACCTGGACGTCGAGGAGTTCCTCGAGCTGCGCAAGAACACGGGTGACGAGCGCCGCCGCACGCACGACATGCACACGGCCAATTGGATCCCGGACCTCTTCATGCGGCGCGTCGCGGCCGACGCGTCGTGGACGCTGTTCTCGCCGGATGAGGCGCCCGACTTGCACGACCTCACGGGACGCGCGTTCGAGCAGGCGTACGAGCGGCACGAGCAGCGGGCCGCGCGCGGCGAGGTCAAGACGTTCAAGACGATCCGCGCGCTCGAGCTGTGGCGCAAGATGCTGTCGATGCTCTACGAGACGGGGCATCCGTGGATCACGTTCAAGGACGCCTGCAACCTGCGCTCGCCGCAGCAGCACGCGGGCGTCGTGCACAGCTCGAACCTCTGCACCGAGATCACGCTGAATACTTCGGACGCGGAGATCGCGGTCTGCAACTTGGGATCCGTGAACCTTGCGAACCACGTGACGGAGCGCGGCCTCGACCTCGAGCGGCTCGGGCGAACGGTCCGCACGGCCTTACGGATGCTCGACAACGTGATCGACATCAACTGGTACAGCGTTCCGCAGGCGCGGCGCTCGAATCTGAAGCACCGCCCCGTCGGGCTCGGGCTCATGGGCTTTCAAGACGCGCTGTACACGCTGCGGATCCCGTACGCGTCGGACGCCGCCGTCGAGCTCGCGGATCGCTCGATGGAGGCGATCTCGTACTTCGCGATCCAGGCATCGGCCGATCTCGCGGCGGAGCGCGGGCGCTATCCGAGCTTCGAGGGGTCGCTCTGGGAGCGCGGCATCTTGCCGATCGACTCGATCGAGCTGCTCGACGCGGAGCGCGGCGGCGAGCTCGACCTCGACCGCGGCCGCACGCTCGACTGGGACGTCCTGCGCGAGCGCGTGCGCGCTTCGGGCATGCGCAACTCGAACTGCCTCGCGATTGCGCCGACCGCGACGATCTCGAATATCGTCGGTGTCGCGCAGAGCATCGAGCCCGCGTACCGCAACCTCTACGTGAAGTCGAACTTGTCGGGCGAGTTCACGGTGATCAACCCGCAGCTCGTCGCGGACTTGAAGTCGCGCGGTCTCTGGGACGACGTGATGGTGCACGACCTGAAGTACTTCGACGGCGCGCTCGCGAAGATCGACCGCGTGCCCGACGACTTGAAGGCGCTCTACGCGACCGCGTTCGAGGTGGACGCAACCTGGCTCGTCGAGGCCGGCGCGCGGCGCCAGAAGTGGCTCGACCAGTCGCAGTCGTTGAACCTGTACGTCGCGGAGCCCTCGGGCCGCGCGCTCGATGCGCTCTACCGGCTCGCGTGGCGGCGCGGCCTCAAGACGACGTACTACCTACGGACGGTCGGTGCGACGCATGTCGAGCGCAGCACGGTCGCGGACGGTGCGTTGAACGCCGTGAGCGCGGGCGCCGCGCAGCCGGTCGCCTGCGATCTGTCGAATCCGACCTGTGAGGCGTGCCAATGATGCCGCTCACGTTCGACGAGCCGCTCGTGCGCTCCGCTCCGCGCGCCGCGGAGCTCGATCCGATGCTCGGCGACGCCTTTCAACCGGTCGCGGCGCCTCCCGTGCCGCCGGGGTCCGCCGCCGCGCCGCTCGCTCGCGGCGCGCGCCGCATCCATGTCGACGACAAGCGAATCATCAACTGCCGCGCCGACCTCAATCAGCTCGTGCCGTTCAAGTACGCGTGGGCTTGGGAGAAGTACCTGCAGGGCAGCGCGAACCATTGGATGCCGCAGGAGATTCCGATGGCGCGCGACGTGGCGATGTGGAAGACGCCGGAGGGCTTGAGCGACGACGAGCGCGTCGTGATCAAGCGCAGCCTGGGCTTTTTCTCGACCGCCGACTCGCTGGTCGCGAACAATCTCGTGCTCGCCGTGTATCGCCACATCACGAACCCCGAATGCCGCCAGTACTTGCTGCGCCAGGCGTTCGAGGAGGCGCTGCACACACACGCGTATCAATACGTGATCGAGAGCCTCGGGCTCGACGAGGCGGAGGTGTTCAACATGTACCGCGAGGTCCCGTCGGTCGCGCGCAAGGCCGAGTGGGCGCTGCCGTACACCGACAGCCTGGGCGATACGGCGTTTCGCACGGGAACGCCGGACGCCGATCAGCGGCTGCTGCGCGACCTCATCGCGTTCTATCTCGTGGTCGAGGGAATCTTCTTCTACGCGGGCTTCGCGCAGGTGCTGTCGATGGGCCGGCGCAACAAGATGACGGGCACGGCCGAGCAGTTTCAATACATCCTGCGCGACGAGTCGATGCACCTGAACTTCGGCGTCGACGTGATCAATCAGATCAAGCTCGAGAATCCCGATCTGTGGACCGCGGAGTTCAAGGCCGAGGCGCGACGGCTCGTGCTCGAGGGCATGGAGCTCGAGATCGACTACGCGCGCGACTCGCTGCCGCGCGGGATCTTGGGCCTGAACGCCGGGACGCTCGAGGTGTACCTCAAGTACATCGCGAACCGCCGGCTCCAGCAGATCGGCCTCACGGCGGAGTTTGCGAACGTCGCGAACCCGCTGCCGTGGATGAGCGAGATCATCGACCTGAAGAAGGAGAAGAACTTCTTCGAGACGCGCGTGACGGAGTACCGCACGGGCGGCGCATTGAGCTGGGCTTAACGCTGCTCGCGATCCGCCTCCATCGCGGCGGCAACCACCTTCTGCGCTCGCACCATCGCGTCGTCGATCGCCTCGCGCACGCAGGTCGCCGTGTCGAGGTCCGCGAGCGGCGACAACGCCTGGAGCTGCTCGCAGGCCGTCTGCGCGCTCTCGACGATGCGTTTGCGCAGCTCCAACACGTCCGAATGCATCGCAAGGTCGAGTCCCTCATAGCTCACGCGGTGCGCGATGAAGACGAGATCAGTGTTCGAGCGCTCGTGGCGACCGTCGGCGGCCCGGCGGAAGACGCGCGGCGCTTGAACCGTTAGCCATCCCGATTCGTTGACGACGCTCTGCGACGATTCGTCCGGCGCGGCGAAAGCAGCGGCGCAGACGACTAGCCCAATGACACCGTATAGCGATCTGGCTCGATTGTTCATGTTGGTAGTCTCCCGGTTGGTGCTCGTAGTGTTCGACGAATCTCCGCGTGCCGAAATACGCAGTTCCCGCAACGACACGCACGACGATGCGCACACGCCGACTGGCGCGAAAACGAGCGCGGCACCGCGGCGTCCGGTACGTACTTGCCGAACTGGCGGCTGCGAGCGGGATGCGCTCTAGTGCGCTGAGGATGAGGCGTTACGAATTCATGCTTCCTAGCTGGCCCGGAGTAACCACATGGGACTCAGAACGATCGGAATAGTAGCGGCGACGGCCATCTCTGCGGTTTACGGGGTCTCGGCGTTCGAGGCGGTCACGCTCGCCGACTACAGCGGCGAAGAGATCTTCATGAAGTACTGCGCCGCCTGCCACGGCGAGTCGGGCCGCGGCGACGGCCCGGTTGCGCGCGGTCTCGCCACGGCCGTCCCAGACCTCACCGCGATCACGCGCCGTTATGGGGGCTTTCCGACGACGGTCGTGCGCGACACGATCGATGGCCGCGGCGCGCGCATCGACGCACATGGCACGCGGACGATGCCGGTGTGGGGCTACGAGTTTTGGGTAGAGGAAGGCGGCGACGCTGTCGCGCAACGCGAGATGAAGGAAGTCATCACCAAGCTCGTCGACTACATCCGTTCCATCCAGGACGACTCGCGAGCGGCGAATCGCGAGTGAGGCACACGTGAGTAGCAACGCATGATGACGAATCGATTCGCACGTCCCAAAGGCCCGTCTCCGCGCCGGCTCGGATTTGGCAATCCACGGCCTGCGGAGGAAATCCACGACACCTATCGGACGTCACGCAAGGCCAAGTCACCGGCGCGCTGCTCCGACTGCGGCGCTCTCTATCGAAACGGGCGCTGGATCTGGGAACGCTTGCTTCCCCAGCCGTCTGCGACGTTGGTTTGCCCGGCGTGTCGGCGCGCGCGCGATGGGATGCCGGCCGGCGAAGTGACGCTGCGCGGAACGTTTTACGTCGCGCATGCCGACGAGGTGTTGCGGCTAGTGCATCACGTCGCGAATGCCGAGCAAGCGCAGCATCCGCTGCACCGAATTATCGCGATTCGCCGTGCAGCCGGTTCGGCGACGATCACGACGACCGACATTCACCTGCCGAGGCGCATCGCGCACGCGCTCGAGAGCGCATGGGACGGCGAGCTCGACACCCACTACGACGAAGCGGGGCACTTCGTCGGAATCTCGTGGGAACGCAATGACTGAGCGGAGACCGATTCCCTGTTTCGACCTCTGAGTCGATCCTGTCGCGCACTCAGATTTCTATTTCGCGGACGCGACGGACGGGTCTCGCGGCCCGCGATCACGCGAGGGTAACCGTCGCCACGGTCGCGCCGACCGCGAATGCGATAGCGAGGATCAGCGACGCGGTGCGCAACATCGGCCAGCCGCCGAGGGCGGCAGCGAGCCCGGCCTTGGACGCGGTGTTCACGAGGATCGCGACGACGATGGCTCGCTGTGCCGTCGGGGCGGAGAGGCTGCCGCGCGCCGCCTTTTCCGCGATTGCGATGGTGACGGCGTCGACGTCCGCGAACCCGGCGATCGCCGCCATCGCATAGATACCCGACTCTCCGAGCCAATGCTGCAGCGCCTCGGTGCCGACAAAGAACAACGAAAGCGCGAGCCCGAACAGGAGTGCCGCCTTCAGCTGAAGCGGGTTCGCGAGATCGATCTGTGCGTCGCCGCCGCGCCCGTGGCGCAGCACGCCGAGCAGAGCACCGAGCACCGGCACGAGCGCGACTGCGCTGAGCGTCGGCCATAGCTCGCCGAGCAGCGCGCGATTGACGGTCGCGATCTCTACCGCAACGCGCGGTACCATCGTGGCGGCCGCAAGCGCAATCCCGACGCCGAGCAACGTGCGACTCGCGGTCGCGCTGCGCGAGCGGCGCGCGTACGCGACCGTCACTGCCGTCGACGACGTGAGCCCGCCGAACAGCGCCGTGAGCAGCAGCCCGAGCCGTGCGCCGAGCATTCGCACGGAGAAATAGCCGACGTACGACAAGCCTGCGATCAGGAGCACGAGTAGCCCGATCACGCGCGGATTCAGGGCTTGCCACGGCCCAAGTCCGCGGTTCGGCAGCAGCGGCACGAGCACGATCGCGATCGCGAGTAGTTGGAGCGTCGCCAGCAGCTCATGACGCTCGAGCTTCTCGATCGCATGATGGAACTCGGTCTTGAGCCCGAGCAGCAGCGACATCACGACTGCCGCGGCCACGGCCTCGAACGGTGCGCCGAGCACGGCGAGTGCGCCGAGCGCAAACGTCGTGAGCATCGCGAGCTCGGTTGTCATGCCGAAGTCGCGGCTCTCCCGCACACTGACCAGGTAGCCCGCGATGACGAGAGCACCGACGACCAGCGCGCCCGCGGCGACTATTGCGGGACGATCAGGTCCTGCGGCGGCGGCGAGCGCGCCGCCGAACAACGCCGCGAGGGAGAACGTACGGAGCCCAGCGAGACGTTGCCCGGCGTGCTGGTCGCGGGTCTTCCAGCCGCGCTCGAGTCCGACAATGAAGCCGATGCCGAGCGCGATGCCGAGTCGATAGATTAGCGGTTCATCCATTGGCCGTACGCGGTTTGCATTCCGCAGCGATCACGTCGCTTCCGCCGTGGCTATGAAGCCTCCGTATCCTACCTCGGGTAGGTGCGGCGGACGTGCCCGCGTTCTTCGGTATCCGCCTATTTACCTGTTGGGATCGCGCCGACGGGGATAGGCAGGTGTCGCGACAAAACGCCCGGCCGGTCGGCCGCTGAGTGTCACCGCAAAGCTACGCACGCGTGTTCTTGAAATACGTCGCGAGCAAGAGCATCGATCCCGGCGCGGTAATGAGCCATAGCGACCCCACCAGAAGGAGCGACGGGAAGACATAGATCGCGACGATGATTGGGTCGAGAAGGCCGTTCGCGACGAGGAATCGCCGTAGCCACCGGTTCGAGCGGTCGCCCATGAGGGCGCCGGCTGCAAACAGCGTCGAAAGACCCATCAAGACGTAGCCCGCGCCGTCAATGACCCACATGAAAGTGCCTTGGTTCACGAGCAGAGATTGCACGTCCCGCGCTGCGCCCGCGAGCTTCGCGGGTATGACGACCGCGAGTTGCGTCGGATAGACGATCGTAACGAGCGTTGCGTACATCACGGCGAGAGCGATCGCCGCGTGCGTCCAGACCCGTTTCTCCCGCGGCACGGTGTAGTGAAACGCCACCATCGAAAGGACGAACGGCACCGGAATGAGCATCGAGAATCCAAAAATGAGGATTTCGTCCCACGGGAACACGAGCGCTCCGATCACCTGCAGTAGCTGTACGACTCCGTAGCCGCCTGCGGTGATCAGAGTCGCGAACGCCGACCAGAACCCGAGCCTCGCGACGCTGTTCATCAGCGTTGCCGTTGCGGTACGCTAGAGTGCGACGTGTCGTTCGGCCGTGCCCGTGAGTTCGCCGCGCGCCGAGCCGGCGGGTTTGACGATCAGCACGTCGCAACCGAGCCTATCGAGCACGGCTTCGGCCGTGCTGCCGACGAACAGGCGCTCGAGCGCGCTCCGCGAAACGGCGCCCATCACGAGCACGTCTGCACCCAGTCGTTCGCTCGACGTGACGAGCGAGTCGCGCGCCGTACCTTGAAGCACGTGAACGCGCTCGGGCGGAATGCCGTGCGCAACCGCGAGCGCGTTGACGGCTTCGTTATGGGTCTTTTCCACCTCGGCGGTCATCTCGTGGATCGGGAGCGCGATCGGCATCATCATCGCTTCCGTGGACGCCAAGATGACCGGCGTCATGTCGAAGGAGTGGAGCACGTGCGTCTGCCCTCCGACGCGGTGCGCGAGCTCCTTCGCCGAGGTCAGGATTCGATCGTCCAACGATGCCGTCTTGTCGCGCGGGTGCAAGCGGGTCGACGGCTGCAACGACGCACGGGACGTGGCCCATCGCGCGCGGTTTTACGAGCAGCAGCTGCACCGGACAGTAGCGAATCAGGTTCCAGTCCGTGTTGGAGAAGATCGAGCGCCGCAGAACGGAATGATAGTGCGTGTCTTTCACGACGAGATCCGCGCCCCAATCGACCGCTTTGCGAATGATCGCCTCGTGCAACGGGTAATCCCACCGGACGTCGAGGAGCACGTCGAGCCCCTGCCGCTTGAGCGGCTCCGCGAGCTCCTCGAGGCGCTTCCCGTGCTTCAGAAGCACCGACGTGCGTGCCGCGGCGATGGCCGCCGGCGCGAGTGTATCGCCGATCCCGAGATACGGATCGTAGGCGCAGATCAGCAGCATCAACTGCGCGTTGAGCGGGCGCGGAAGATGCGCGATGCGCTCGAGAGCCGGCTGCGACGCCGCAGTAGGGTCAATGACGATGAGAATCTTCTTCGATGCCGCTCATGGCGCCCTCGCGTGGTGACGTGTTCGAATTCCTTATACTGGACTCGTGAGGCCGAGTAGCATTCGGTCAAGTCCCTAAGCGGCTCTCGGAAAATACGTATGGCTTCCGTTCCGTTCGTCGCGCGTCAATAGCCATGGCAATGACCGAGTTACAGGCTCTCCTCGACGCGGCCGTCGACGCAATCATCGTGATCGACGCTCGCTGGCTGCTATCACGACGTTCAATGCGGCGGCCGAACGCCTGTTCGGCTACGTTGCGGCCGACGTCATCGGCAAACCCGTCGACATCTTGATGCCCGAGCCATACCACTCGGAGCACCACACCTATATCGAGCGTTACCTCGCCGGCGGGGAGCCGCACATCATCGGCATCGGCCGCGAAGTGCTCGGCCGGCGCTCGAGCGGCGAGACCTTTCCGATCGCGCTCTCCGTCGGGGAGTCCATCGATGCGAACGATCGCCGTTTCGTCGGCATCATCCGCGATCTCTCGGAGCAACGGGCCGCAGAAACGCGCACGCGATCGCTCGAAGCACGGCTCACTCACGTCGGCCGCTTCGATTTGATGGGGGAGATGACTGCCGGCATCGCGCACGAGATCAATCAGCCGTTGAGCGCGATCGCGACCTATGCCCAGGCCGCGCGGCGCATCCTCGAGCGTGAGCAGCCCGGGATGAAGGTCTTGATCGACGTGTGCGGCAAGATCGACGAGCAAGCGCTGCGCGCGGGACGAGTGATCGAGAACCTGCGGAAATTCATCAAGAAGCAGGACGTGCGGACCGAATGGCTCGACGTAAATGCCGTGGTGAAGGACATCATGAACCTCGTCGACGCCGACGCGCACGCTGAGGGCATCCGCGTGACGACGAGATACTCGGAAGGGCTCTCGCTGCGGTCCGAGGCAACGCGATTCAACTGCAGCAGGTTCTTCTGAACCTCACGCGGAACGCCGTCGATGCCATGCGCAAAACGCTGAGCAAGGATCTCGGGATCGAAGTCGCGACCGCGCACGGCGACGACGACAGCGTCACGATCAGCGTCGCCGACCACGGGCCCGGTGTCTCGCCGCAGCTCGGTGACAACATCTTTCACCCATTCGTCACCACGAAGCGCGAGGGTCTCGGCGTCGGGCTTGCGATCAGCCGCACCATCGTTCAGTCTTTCGGCGGCAGCCTGACCTATCGGGACAACCCGGCCGGCGGCGCGGTCTTCACCGTGGTGTTACCGGTAGCGAAGGAAGGATCCGATGGACAAGAGCAAGAAGAAGCCACCGCAAAAGGATAATCCGCTCGTCTATCTCGTCGACGACGACGATGCAATCCGCGACTCGCTGTCGTTGCTGCTGCAGTCCGTCGGGCTCGAGCACGCAGTCTATCCGTCGGCGCTCGCATTTCTGGACGCCTACGATCCGGACCAGCACTCCTGTCTCGTGACGGACATACGCATGCCGGGCTTGAGCGGGCTGGAATTGCAGCAACGCCTCAACGAGGAGCGTGCGCACATTCCGATAATATTCATCACCGGACACGGCGACGTGCCGATGGCCGTGAACGCGATGAAGTCCGGCGCAACCGATTTCATTCAGAAGCCGTTTCGCGATCAGGACCTGATCGACCGGATCCACAAAGCGCTAGCCCGAGATCTCGAGACGCGCAAGTGGCGTGCCGAGGAGAAGGTGATCCGAGCGGGTCTCGCACTGCTGACGCCGCGCGAGGCGGAAGTCATGCAGCGCGTCGTGAAGGGTCAGGCCAACAAGGTCATCGCGATGGATCTCGGCGTGAGTCAGCGCACCGTCGAGCTGCACCGCGCGCGGGTGATGCACAAGCTCAAGATGCGCTCGCTTGCCGACCTCGTCAGTGCCGTCGGCAAGATCAACGAAATCGACGCGGCGGGAGCTGCGACCGGTTCCGGCTAATCGCCGCTCATTGCACGCGTCCCACGCTGGGCCTCGGGACCGCGGCGCTTGATCGGCCGGACGCGCCCACGCTAGCGATACTGCAGCCGTTCGATGAACGCCACGAGCGCAGCGATACGTAAGCGCACGGACAATTCGGGGTCCGGCGCGTTACTGGCCTGCAGGAAATCCCCCCAAACCGGCATCACGCGGCTCCCGTGTGCCGCGCGCTGCTCGCGGCCGTCGATGTAGGCTGACACCGCGTCTGCTGGAAATACGCCGCCGTTACGCATTGCTAGCGTCCGCAGATTCGGCACGGCGATAGCCATCACCGCGGCAACGGGGCCTCCACCTTCGGCTTGGTCGCCGTGGCACGTCGCGCAGTGGGTCGCGAATAACGCCGCGCCGGTGGGCTCGTCCGCGCGCGCAGCGCTGCAGCCGAACAGGAAGCCAAGCACGACCAAGGTCAGAATCTTCATCGCATCGAACTCCCGCTATATCAGTGGCGCGGAGTGCAATGTATGCGCTCTGCGATCCGGTGACTGCTGTGGCAACTACGTACTTGCGACGCAGCGACGATCGGCTAGGTTGGCTCGGGATGAACATCGCGATCATTCAAGGTCACCCGGACGGGAGCGCGCCCCATCTGTGCCATGCGCTTGCGGATGCGTACGTCAAGGGTGCGCGCGCCTCGGGGCACGAAGTCCGGATCGTCGACCTCGGCAAGATGGAGTTTCCTCTGCTGCGTACGAAGGACGCCTTCGAGCAAGGCGCGGTTCCCAGCGAGCTGCGCGGCGCACAGGAGGCGATCGCGTGGGCGGATCACCTGCTGCTCGTATACCCGCTGTGGCTCGGCGAAATGCCGGCGATCGTCAAAGGGTTCCTCGAGCAAACGCTCCGTCCGGGGTTTGCGTTCGAGGTCGGCGGGAACGGGTGGACGCCGAAGTTGCGCGGTAAGACGGCGCGCGTCGTCGTGACGATGGGGATGCCGGCGGCCGCCTATCGATGGTACTTCGGTGCGCACAGCTTGCGGAGTCTGCGCCGGAACATTCTCTCGTTCGTGGGCGTCAAGCCCGTGCGTTCGAGCCTGTTCGGCCTCGTCGAAGGTGTCGAGCGCGAAACGCAGGGCTCACTGGCTCGCCAAGCTCGAGAAGCTCGGTTCCGGGGCTCGTTGACGTCGGGCGCGAGAGTCCGCGATGCGTAGATCTACTTAGCCGAGCGCGATCACGAGCGGAGCGCTTGCTCGAGCCAAGCTTCGAGGCGAGAGTGATCCACGACGCCGGCATGTTGCGCCATCGGCTCGCCGTTCTGGAAGACGACGAAGCTCGGGATGCTACGTATACCGAACCGGCTCGCGACGTCCGCGTTGCGCTCGGTGTCGACCTTGAGAACGAGGGCGCGGCCGCGCATCGCGGCAGCTGCGCGCGCCACCTCCGGCGCGGCCGCTTTGCATGGTCCGCACCACGCGGCCCAGAAATCCACGAGCACCGGCACGCGTGCGCCGTCGATGATTTCGTCGAAAGCGGGCCCGTCTACATCGAGCGGCTCGGATGGCGGCGCGAGTGGTTGGCGGCACGATCCGCAGCGGCCCTCGTCGGCCAGTCGCGCGGCGGGGACCCGATTGCGTGCCCCGCAATGGGCGCACGCGCGGATCATGCCCGCTTCCCCGAGTGCCGGCCGTCGCCCGGACGCGCGGCCTCGGACTCGACCGCTGGGCCGAGATCCAACGAGCAGATCACCTGGCTTGAATCGTCTGGGTCGGGGCGCTCGCTGAAGCCCAGATCGCGGGCGAGCTTGCGCATTCGCTGGTTCGCGAGAGAGTCCATCGAGTACAAGCGAGTGACGCCATGCGCGCGCGCGTAGTCGATGAGGGAGGCCAGCAAGCGCTTGCCCAAGCCTCGACGCTGCCAATCATCGGCCACGGCGACTGAGATCTCGGCACCCTGGTCCGGGTTCGCGCCCGCGTACCGGCAGACGGCGACTTGGCGCCCCCTCTCACCGTCGCGGCCGTCGAGCGCGAGCGCGACGTACGCCATGCTGTGCGCGTCGTCGGGATCGCAGAGGCGCACGAGCGCCTCGTCGCTCAGTCGCGCGATGCCGCCGAGAAACAGGAAGTGCTTGCTCGGCGGCGAGAGCAGGTCGAGGAATGCAGCGTTGCGCTCGACATCGTCGCGCCGAATCGGCCGTATCAGCACGCGGCTTCCGTCTTTCAAGGTCTCCGTCCGTTCGTCGGTCTGTTTCGACATCGCGGCTCTCCCTGTGTTCGTTCGCCGTCGTCCTGTCCGCGTCGTCCGTCTCCAGCGCCAGCAGCGCCCGAACGGTGTCTGCGATGTCGACGAAATCGCCGAGCGTCGGGCGCGCGTGCTCGGCGTCAACCGTCGGCAAGCTCTCCATGGGGCCGGTACGAGACGGGCTCGGGAAACACACCGTATCGGCACATGATCTCGACCAGCTTCGAATCGTCGATGATCGCGGGATCGTATTCGATGGACAGGCCGTTGCGGATGGATTCGAAGGAGACGTCTTTGACGCCGTGCTCCGAAAGCAGCTCCGAGCGCACGAGATTCCGATCGAGGCGGCCGAAATCTTCCCGCAAAATCGTGTGAATGGTCTTCATTATCTCCACCTCCTGCTCGATCGGGGGACTCTAAGTAGCATCGCGGTGAGCGTCACTTAGTACTAGTACGTAGCGGGGGCGCGATTCACGGGTGTAGTGAACTACCGGAGCAGCGTCAGTCTTCCCTCCAAGGCGTATAGGCAACGGTTCGTACGTATTAGTGCGGATGGCTGCACCGCCGCCGGTGGCCGAAAGTAGCGCCCATGTTCAGCAAGATACTCGTACTCGTTCGCGGTAACGATCCCGCGCAGCCAGCGGTTCAGCGGGCCGTCTTGTGTGCGACGAAGATCACGGAGCTTGCGCTGCTCGACCTCGTGCACGAGCCGATGCTCGACGGCTACATGGGCAACTCCGAGATTTACGAGCCGCTGCGCAAGCGCGTGGTCGGCGAGCGCGCGGAGCAGATGCAAGAGCTAGTCAAGACGCTGCGCAAGCGAGGCCTCGAGGTCACGGGAGAGGCCGTTTGGGACCACCCGCTCGATGAAGCGGTTGCGAGGCACGTGCGCGCCAAGAGCGCGGACTTGGTCGTGACTGCACCCGCGGGCGGGGGGCTGTCCAACAGCGACTGGCGGCTCGTGACGACGTGCCCTGCTCCGGTTCTCGTCGTCAGAGGCGCGCCGGATCGAAAATACGGCCATATCGTCGCCGCAGTCGATCCGTATCACGCGCACGCGAAGCCCGCGGCCCTCGACCTCGCGATACTGGCGCAGGCGCGGGAGCTGCAGGCGCGCACCGGCGCGGCGCTCAGCGCGCTGCATTGCTTCACGCCGATGGAGTACTTCGAGTCGGATCTGACGAAGCCCGCCAGCCGCACATCGGGTGCCGACCAGCGGCGCGAGGAGCTCGAAACGCTGTTGCGACGATCGGACCTGCCGCCGTCCTATGCGAGGCTCGAGATCGGCGCGCCCCACGACGTGCTCAAACGGCTCGCCGAACACGGCGAGGCCGACGTCATCGTGATGGGCGTGCTCGTCCGCGGCAGGATCAAGGACTGGCTGATCGGCAGCACCGCAGAACGCGTGCTGCACGACGGCCGAGTCGACGTGCTGGCCATCAAGCCTGCGCAGACGCGCTGATCGAAAGGCCCAGCGGTTGATTGACCAGGACGGCAGCGCCTTGGAGCCGGCCGTCGCGTAGCCGTGTGAGTGCTTCGTTCGCGTCCTCGAGTCGAAAAGACTGGACCGCGGGCTTCAACGGAACGTTCGCCGCGCGCCGCATGAACTCCACACCGTCGTCGCGCGTGAGGTTCGCCACCGAGGAGATGGACCGCTCGCCCCACAGCAGACGGTAGGGAAAGGCGGGGATGTCGCTCATGTGGATACCCGCGCACACGACCCGGCCGCCCGCTCGAATCGCGGCGAGCGCCGCGGGTACGAGGGCGCCTACCGCTGCGAAGATGATCGACGCATCGAGTGTCACGGGCGGCAGCTCGTCCGATCCGCCCGCCCACGTCGCGCCAAGGTCTCGCGCAAACGCTTGCCCAGCGGAGTCGCCAGGCCTCGTGAACGCGTAGACCTCCCGGCCGTCGGCGCTCGCGATCTGCGCGAGTAAATGTGCGGCAGCACCGAACCCGTAGAGGCCTAGCCGCGGCGCATCCCCCGCGGCGCGGTACGCACGGTAGCCGATGAGCCCCGCGCAGAGCAGCGGGGCCGCCTCGACGTCCGTATAGCGGTCCGGAATCGGCAAGCAGTAGCGCGCGTCGGCCGCTACGTACTGCTGCGTAGCCGCCGTCGACCGTGTAGCCGGTGAAGGACGCGCGCTCGCAGAGATTCTCGAGTCCGCGAACGCAGTACCGGCAGCGCCCGCAAGTCCGCGCGAGCCACGGGACGCCGACGCGCTCGTTGATGCTCACCGACTTCACCTCGCTGCCGACCTGCACGACGCGTCCGACGATCTCGTGGCCCGGGATCACCGGGTAATGGATGTCGGGAAGCTCGGCGTCGAGCAAGTGCAAGTCCGTGCGGCACACGCCGCAGGCGAGTACCTCGAGAAGCACTTGGTGCGGATCGGGCTCGGGCAGCGGAACGTCGTCGAACGACAGCGTTCGTCCCGCCGCTCGCAGTCGCATTGCTTTCATCGTAGTCGCGGCGCGCTTCCGGTCATTTCGATCGCCCGCTAGGTCGCATGGGCCCAATGAGCTTCGGACGGAATCATCGCCGGTCCTCTTGATTTTTTCTCGCCGCGATGCGGTAGTGGAACCTTACGGATCCCGTCGGACGGCGCCAAGTGATCAACGGTTCTGCGTTCGCCTTCGGAACCGACGGATACCCGATGCAACCATCATCTGCCGACCTGCTTCTACCGTTGCCGCCAACCGTTAACGGCCGTGCTTGGCCGCGTCGATCGGGGGCAGCACGTTGCCGCCGATTCGCCTTGCGGCCCTTCTCGGCTCGCGACACCGGGCGCCGCATCAACGCTAACGATAACGGTTAATAACGCAAACTGTCGGGGCTCACTCTGTACGATGCGCCGCGCGTTACAGTTCGCTCGACGACACGGGGCGCGTTGCGCGGATAACACAATAAGGGAATGAGGATCCTATGACCCAGCGGAAACAGCCGACGGCCGCGACAAGCGCGTTCGTCACCGGTGCCGTGTGCACCGCTTTGACGGCCTTGCCGAGCGTCGGCCACGCCCAGTCGGCGGCGGAGGTGCGTCCCGAGGAGATC
The DNA here is from genome assembly GCA_963742115.1 of uncultured Gammaproteobacteria bacterium. Classification (GTDB taxonomy): domain Bacteria; phylum Pseudomonadota; class Gammaproteobacteria; order Steroidobacterales; family Rariloculaceae; genus FEN-1219. The sequence goes on along the minus strand of CAVUKQ010000015.1, from coordinate 719,578 downwards.
GTCGTTACGTCGAGCATCATCCCCATGCCGCGCCGGCAGATCGGCACGGCCGTGTCGGTGATCGAAGGAACCGACATCCAACTGCGCGGCTACGACGGCCTCGCGGACGTGCTGCGTACTCAGACGGGAATCGGCGTCACCAACAGCGGAGGACCCGGGAAATCGACCACGTTGCGGATTCGCGGCGAGGAAGGCTACCGAACGATGCTGATGATCGACGGCGTCAAGGCCGTGGACCCGAGCGCGCCGCAAGTAGCACCGGACTTCGACAGCCTACTCACCACCGGCGACATGGAACGAATAGAGGTCTTGCGCGGACCGCAAGGGTTCATGTACGGAGCCGACGCGGGCGGCGTCGTCAGCATCATCACGGGTAAGGGGGCGGACGGCTTCGGCGCTCAATTCGGTGTCGAGGGTGGCGAGTTCGCTACGCAAAAGCTCTCGGGCAGTCTGTCCGGCGGCAACGACACCGGAGACTTCTATGTCTCGGCAACCGATCTTCAGACCGACGGGTTCAACGCGACGACCGCCGATACGGTGCTGCGTGACGACGACGGCGCGGACAACACGACGCTGCACGCGAAGCTCGGCTGGAACGTTTCGGAGAACCTGCGGCTACAGCTCGTCGCGCGCGACATCGATGCGTCGAGCATGTACGACAGCTGCTATGACCCGATCACATTCGCGGGGCCTCTACACGATTGCGTCGTGACCACGGAGCAGACGACCTACAAGATATCGGCGGAGCACCACAGCGGCGGTTTCACCAACGCGTTCGGCTACAGCGACGTCGACATCGCGCGGGACAACCTGACGCAGGGCCTGAGCGCGTTCGCGACGGAAGGGAGCATAAGCCGTTTCGAGTACACGGGCAGTTACGAAGCTTCGGCTGCCACGACGCTCGTCTATGGGCTCGATCTGGAAGGCGAGGAGGTGACTTCGAATGGCGAGACGCGCGATCGAAGTCAGGACGGCTACTACGTCGAGTATCAGGGCAGCTTCAACGACAGCTTCTTCTTGACGGCCGGCGCGCGCTACGACGACAACGATGACTTCGGCACGCACACGAGCGCGCGAGTAAGCGGTGCGTACGTGCAGGAGCTCGGTGGCGGCAACTCGCTGAAATATCGCGCGAGCGTCGGCACCGGCTTCAGGGCGCCGAGCCTGTTCGAGGTCTCGTACAACGAGCGGCCGTTCGGCGTGCTGCCCGGTGCGGCCGCCACCTCGCTGCAAGAGGAAACGAGCCAAGGCTACGACGTCGGCATCGAATACAACTCCGCGAACGGATTGCACTTCGAGGTCACGTACTTCGATCAAGACATCGAAGACGCGATCGTATATTCGTTCGATTCGGTGACGTTCGACGACGGCTACCTGCAGTCACAAGGCACGAGCACGTCGAAGGGCGTCGAGCTCGGCGTACGTGCGCCGATCGGCGAACGTTGGGCGTTCCTCGCCAACTGGACGAACAACGACACGAAGACGGTGGCGGGCCAGCCGCGGTTGAGCCGACCCGAGAACCTCGGCAACCTCGGCGTCGAATTCGCGTCGATGAACGATGCGTTCCGGTTCGTCGCCAATTACCGGCTATCGCAAGACGCGATCGATTTCGGCGGAGTCCCGCTCGACGATTACGAGCTGCTCGACCTATCGGCGGCCTACTCGTTCAAGAAGACGTTCGAGCTGTATGGTCGCGTCCAGAACGCTACGGATGAGGAGTACCGGGAAGCGACCGGCTACAACACGGCCGGCCGCGAAGCATACGCCGGCGTCAGACTCCGCTTCTGAGGCGACGAACGAGTGGAGCCCGACGCTGTGCTCCGCGGCAATCCGCGCCTGCTAGAGTACGTGGCGCAGCACGCGCTCGCGTTGGGCGTGCCGGTGCCCCCAGGGCTATTTGATGCAGAACGTGAACGAGACGAGGCCCGATGAGGCCGCGAGTGACGCGCAAGCCGCGTCGCCCGACGACCGTTCGGAGCGCGGCGCCCTGTGGGCGGGAGTCGCGGTGCTAGCCGCGGCTGCTGTTGTGGCGCGCGCGGCGTCGCGCTGCCGCACGACGATGCGCGCCGGCACGGCTAGCAGCGCAATGAGAGCCGTACACGCGCGCGTGGCAGCGGTGCTCGCGGTGTTCGCGCTCACCGCGTGCGACGCGCCGCGGCAGATCAGCGATAGCGGTTTCGGCGCGTACGAAGTGAGCCTGGCGACTCGCGCCGACGGCTTCGTGGTCGCGTGGTACGACACGCGCGACGGCAACGCCGAGGTCTACGTTCGCTACCTCGACGACGCGGGGCGCCCGGTCGGCTCCGACCGTCGGCTTACGAGCACGGGCGATCAGTCCTACGAACCCGAGATCGCGGCGCTTGCCGACGGCATCGCGATCGCGTGGTACGAGAAGAGCCGAGAATGATGCGCTGCATGCGCATCTCGGCGTCTGGAGCGCCGACCTCGAGCCCCGCTGGTCGATCGCGCTCGGCGACCCCGACGGGCAGAGCCGCAATCCCGTCGTCCGCGCGGGCGCCGACGGCCTGTTCGCCGCTTGGATCGAGCGTCTCCCGTCGGGCCAAGAGGAGGTACGGGCCGCGCGGTTTGGCTTCGATGGTTCGCTGCTCGGCATGCCGATCGTCGTGGGCCGCGTGGGCGACATGACTTGGAACCTGAACGCCGCGCTCGGTCCGCACGACACGCTCTTCGTGGTGTACGACGCGCGCGTCGACACCGACGCGGCGGAGCTGTATCTAGCGGAGATCTCGGCGGACGGCGCGAAGGTCACTCGCCTGACGGCCGACGATGGGTTCGCTTCGACGTTTCCCGACGTAGCAATTGCGGGATCGCAGTTCGCGATCACGTGGTTCGATGAGCGCGACGGCAACGAAGAGGTGTATCTCGCGCAGGGATTCTTGAAGGTGGATATGCGCGCGGAGACGTTCGATCACGCGCGGCGCGTGACGAGCACCCCGGGTCACTCGATCGGCGCCTACGTCGCCTGGAACCACGCGCGCGTCGGCCTAGCGTGGTCCGACGATACCGTCGGCGCGCACGAGGTCTACTTCCAGTCGTTCGCGGAGAGCGGCGCGCCGCTCGGCGAAGCGCGGCGGATCACGACGAACGCGACGGGCTCGCTGATTCCGGCGATCAAATCGTGGCGCAACGGGTTCGCGCTCGCGTGGACGGAGGTGACCCTCAACAGCGAAGACGTACACGACCCGGACACGCGTGCCGAGGTGATGTTCTCACTGGCCCCCTAGGTGCAGCGATGATGCGAGAGCCGGGTTAGGATGCGCGACGTTTTCTAACGGTTAATTAACTTGCCGGGTGCCGCGCGCGCGATTTACGGTGCTCGGCCCGTCTAACAAATGCCAATATCGAGGGGATCGGCGATGGAACTACCTGAGCGCGCAAAGCGCGTCGCAGCGCTCGCGAGCGAGCATGCGGACTACGGGGACAAGAACGGCCGGCTCGCGGAGCCCGTCGTCGACGCGCTGCACAGCGAGGGCTTGTTCGGGATGTGGATGCCGAAGTCGCTCAAGGGCGGCTCCGAGCTCGACCCGTTGAGCTCGCTCCAGGTGATCGAGAACCTCGCTTACGGAGATCCGTCCGCGGGTTGGGTGCTGATGGCCGCCGCGCTCGCGATCGGCACGGGCGGGGCCTACCTCGACGACGCGGCCGTGAAGCAGCTGTTCGGCGGAACGCGCATGCCCGTGATCGCGGGCCAAGGCACGCGCCCCGGCACCGCGATTCCCGAGAAAGGCGGCTTTCGGCTCAGCGGCTCGTGGAGCTTCGCGTCCGGCATCAAGCACGGCACGCACATCCATACGCTCGGCTTGATCCAGGGCACGAACGAGGCGCGGATCTTCGTGCTGCCGGTGGAGCAGGCGACGCTGCTGAACGATTCGTGGGACGTCATGGGCCTGCGCGCGACGGGCAGCATCGACTACAAGATCGACGGCGCGCTCGTGCCGGAAGCCTATACGCACGCAGCGCTCACCGAGACGCCGAAGCGCGGCGGAGCGCTCTACACGCTCGGCATCGTCGGCTTCGCGTGCATGTGCCATTCGGGTTGGGCGTGCGGCATCGGCCGGCGGCTGCTCGACGAGCTCGCGGCGAACGTGCGCGCGCGCGGCGGGCGCGCGGGGACACAGAGCACGAGCGAGAGCTTCCTCGAGCAATACGCGCAGGCCGAGGGCACGTATCGCGCGGCGCGCGCACTCGTGTACGAGACGTGGCGGGACGTGTGGAGCACGGTCGAGCGCGGCGACAAGGCGTCGGTTCGCCAGCACACGCTGCTGCGTCTTGCGATGGCGCACGTGACGTGGGCGGCGCACGACGTCGCGGCGTTCGTCTACAAGTCCGCGGGCACGACGGGCCTGCGCGCGGGGACCATTCAACGTCTGTTCCGCGACATGCACGCGGGAACGCAGCACCTCGTGGCGTCGCCGCCGGTCTTTCGAGCCGTCGGCCGAGAGCTCGCGGGGCTCGCGGAAGGGCACAGTTGGCGGTTCCTCGAGCTCGTTGGCGCGAAAGGTTAGCCTCGGAACCTTCGCCGGGTTTTCGCTGACGCGTCGCTTCGCCGGCGGGTCCACTCGGCGACCGCGGCGCGATCAGCGCCCTCGGCGGAAGCGCATGACGAAGCGATCGGTCCGCCCCTGCACCGCGTCGTCGAATACGCTCTTCGCATAGTCGTCCGCGGGATTGCGCAACAAGTCGCTTTGTTGCTCGAGCTCGAAGCCGGCCGCGCGGAAGTCGCGCAGCACGACGTCGGGATCGATCCGGTGCGTCGCCATCGCGGAAGTCCTCGGGTCCGTGCCGGCCGCCGCGTAGTGATCGATCACGCCGATCACGCCGCCCGGCGCGAGCGCGTCGTGCAGCGATCGGAGCAGCGCTTGCTGGTCGACCGGACCCCAGTCGACCTTCGGGTCGTACCAATACGTGTCGTGATAGACCATCGACATCAGCACGGCGTCCAAGCTGCCGTTCGGTAGCGCGATGCCGTCGTGCGGCACGAACAGCTGCTCGACGTTCGGCAGCCGATTGCCTCCGTAGCGCCGCTCGAAGTCCTCGGGCTTCAGCGCCGTGCGCGCCCCGGGGTGGTTGTGTGCGATCACGTGTCCGGTCGGGCCTACGACGCGCGCGAGCAGCTCGGCGTAATAGCCGGCCGCGGCGTTCATGTCGAGCACCCGCATACCCGGTGCGATCCCGAGGAACTCGAGGACCTGGGCGGGCTTGCTGCTCGAATCGCGCTCGAAGTCCTCGGCGAGCCGGTCGGGACTCGCGACGGCGGCGCCGATCGCGGCAACGTCCACGGAGGAGGCGTGCACGTCGCGCTCAGCGCCGGGCGACGCAGTGCGCACGCGGCGCCCGCGAGCGCCAGTGACGCGACCAGCGTGCAACGCGCTCGGCTTAGAGAACGCCGTCCGGCCGCTCACCGAGCGTCTTGCCGTCGGGCAGCTTGATCGACACGTACTGGCCGCCCTTCTCGTTGTTGCGCAGCGGGTAGACGGTGATCGATACCTTGTCGCCGGGTTTGATCGTCGTGGACTTCCAGCCGACGCGCGCGAGCAGGCTCGCGGGGTTCATCTCGATGCCCCAGTTGCCGACGACGCCTTTCTCGTCCTTCACGTCGAGGTGAATCCACGAATGGGGGCTGCTCCATTTGAACTCGGTGACGACCCCTTCGATCGTAATTTGATGCGTGCGGTCGAAGACGATCGGCGAGTGATGGGCGAGCGCGGCGCCTGCATACAACGCGAGCGCCGACAGGAATACGGAACGCAGTTTTCGCATGACGTGATCTCCGCTCAGCGGATCAGAGACTCGGACGACGTGGCGGGCAGGTTCTCGTTCAAGTCCGGCGTGCATTCGACCTCCGCGATGTCGGTGTCGTGCAGGCGATTGAAGCGTTTCGTCATCACCCAATCGCCCTTCCAGCTCTTCGGGTCCGTCATCGTGTACTCGATCTGGAGCGTCTCGCCGTTCTCGATGAGCTGCATGCGCTCGACGATGTGCAGCTGATCGCTCGCGGGAATGCTCGCGCCGCCCTGGTCCATCCAATGATGATGGCCCGGGAAATACTTCGTGTCGACGACGAGCGCGTTGCCATCCCAGCGGCCGATCGACTCGCCGTTGAAGCTCGGCACGACGACGTCCGGATCGGTGTGCGCACGCCCGTCGAGATAGATGATCCGCAAGCTGTTCATGAACCCGCTGATCATGTAGATCACGGTCGGCTTCTGGAGAACGGAGATCGGCCAGACGCGCGTCATGATCAGCGGCATGCCCGCCGGCCAACACTGGCCGATGTCGTCGCGGTACACCTTGTTTTCGGCGAGCGCCTTTGCGCCCGCGTCGTAGTGCTTCTGCGCTTCCGGCGTGAGCTCGAACTTCTCGGGCACGAACTTCCACGATTGCGGCCCGCGCAGCTCGTGCTGCCATGTGCCCGTGAGGTCGAACGGTGCGGGCTTCTGCTTCGCGAAGTTCTCGGGCGTCAACGCACCGAGCGGCGCAGCCGCGTCCGAAGCTTGGCCATGAGCCGCGAGGCCGATCATAGACAGGAGCACGGCGGCGGCCGTCCGCAGACCGGCGTGCCGTCGCAGCGACGAATGGTTCATTGGTTCCCCCTGAGCCGTAAGCCCGTTCACTTTACCACCGCGCCGCGCGACGGGCTTCGCGCGGGAGGCTGTAGTATCCTTTTTGCACACCGAATCGACGGCTTCGTAAAACCTTCCGACACCGCGCCGCGGCGATCCAAGAAAAAGGCGCCGGGGCGGCGCGGGGATAGGAACGACGACGTGCGGCTTTGTCTAAGCCCATTGCCGCGGTCGGTGCGGTGTAGCCCAGGTGCTTCGGAGGATTGGATGGCCGTCTATCAAAACTACTTGCGCGATCGAGCGTCGAAGCTCGTCATCCTCGCGATCATCGCGCTCGTCATTCAAGTCATTTACACCGCTTACGTGCGGCCGACCGCCGAAGAGTGGCGTTCCGAGCAACGTGCGATCGCGGCCCGGACGCCGGGCTACAGCCCGCAGCGTTCGATCTGGGTGATCATTCAGGATCCTGAGCAGGAGGCGACCATCATCGTGGCGATCTGGTCGATGATCCTGTCGGTCATGCGCTTCCGCGAGCTCAAAGCGCAACGCGCGCTGCTCAGCGAGGGCTACATGCAGCAGGCGCCCGGCGTCGTGATCCTGCCGAGCGACGCGCGCGAGTATCTGCGCACCTTCGAGAGTCTGCCGCCGGCGAAGCGCGATTCGGTGCTGCCGCGCGTGCTCGCGGCTGCGCTCAAACGCTTCAGCGCCACGGGCAACGTGCAGGACGCGTCGCAAACCGTGCACAACGTCTGTGAGAGCGAGAACAACCGGTTGGACGCGGAGCTCGCGATCTTGCGCTTCAGCGTCTGGGTTACGCCGGCACTCGGGTTCGTCGGGACCGTCCGCGGTATCGGCTTGGCGTTGCAGGGCGCGGAGCTCGCCGTGAAGGGCGACACCGGTGCCGTCACGAGCGGCCTCGGCGTGTCGTTCAATTCGACGCTGGTCGCGCTCACGCTCAGCATCCTGTTGATGTACACGCTGCACGAGATCCAACTCGCGCAGGAGCGGCTCGTGCTCGACGCCGAGAACTACGCGGACGAGGAGCTGATCAGCCGCTTGCACAGCGTTTGATTCGAGGCGGCGCGAGGCCGCGTGTTTCCGAGGGGGGACGCCATGACCATTTCACGGGCCAGCCGGCTTGCGCTTTCGCTGCTCGGCGTTTGGGCGCTCGTAGCGTCGAGCGCCGCGTATGCTCACCACTCGTTCGCGATGTTCGACAACGAGAAGCAGATCAAGCTCAAGGGCACCGTGACGGACTTCCAATGGACCAATCCGCACGTCTACATCGAGGTCGACGCCTCGAACGTGTATGCGGACGACAAAGCCGTCAAGAACTGGACGATCGAGTGCGCGAATCCGGGAATCCTCAATCGCATCGGCTGGAAGTTCAACATGGTGAAGGCCGGCGATGAAGTCACGCTGATCGTCGCCCCGTTGCGCAGCGGCGAGCCCGGCGCGTTGCTGAAGCAGATCACGCTGCCCGACGGCAAGGTGTTTGCGAACGGCGGCCCCGCGGGCCCGGCGAATATCCAATAGCGAGGGCGACGCCCATGCGAGCGACCAATCCGATCTCCGCGTGTCGAGGCGCCAGAGCGCGCGCGGCGGCCCCGAGTATCTTGCCGTTGCGCTGCTCGCACTCTGTGTGCTGCCGGCCGTGCACGCGCAGTCTCCGGACCGCGGGCGATCGAGCGAGTCCGCCGCCGGCCAGCCCGACTTCAGCGGCACGTGGGAGCGCTGGGCGCCGCCGCGCGACCCGAACGCGCCGCCGCCGCGCGGCACGCCGGGCGCGGGCGGAGGGCTCGGACCGACGTTCGGCGGCACGCCGCCGCCGCTCAAGCCCGAGTACGCGGCGGCGTACGAAGCGGACGTCAAGCTCAGGCAGGAAGCGGAACGGCGCGGCGAGCCGATCCCGAGCGCGAACGCGCAATGCATCCCCGAAGGTATGCCCGCGATGATGATCGCGCTGTTTCCGATGGAGGTGCTCCAGACGCGCGGCCAGCTCACGATCGTGCAGGAGGCGTTCAGCCAGATCCGCCGCATCTACATCGGCGAGGACCCGCCCGCGATCGAGGATGCCGAGCCGTCGTTCTTCGGACACTCCGGAGCGAAGTGGGACGGCGACACGCTCGTCGTCGAAACCGTCGGCATCAAAGAGAGCGTGCGCTATCGCAACGCGCCGCACTCGGTTGAGATGCGCATTCACGAGCGAATGCGAGCGCTCGACGCAAATCGATTCGAGAATCAGATCACGGTCACGGATCCGGTGTACCTCACGGGTCCGTGGTCGTGGACCTGGACGTATCAGCGCAAGCCGGGGTACAAGATGTACGAGTACGTCTGCGAGGACAATCGCGAGTTCGTAGATCCGAACACCGGGGCTCAGCGGATGCGATTCAAGGACAAGTCGGAATAGCTTGGGGGTTTCGCATGCGAGAACGAATCATCAGAGCGTCGATAGCCGCGGTGCTGCTCGCATGCGTCGCAGCCGGCGCGCACGCGCAAACGTTGACGCAGGCGAAGCTCGAAGCCTGGCTAGTGAGCTACGGCGCGGCGTGGGAAATGCGCGACGCCGACCTCGCCGCGCGCATCTTCACCGAAAACGCGACCTATCGGGAGATGCCGTTCGAGGCGCCGAAGGCCGGGCGCACGGGCATTCGCGAATACTGGGCGGGAGTGACGGCCGATCAGCGCGACGTACAGTTCGACTCGAACGTGATCGCGGTGAACGGCAACACGGGCGTCGCGCACTGGTCGGCGAAGTTCAAGCTCGCATCGAGCGGCGCGACGGTCGAGCTCGACGGCGTGTTCGTGCTCGAGTTCGACGCGACCGGCCTCTGCTCGGCTCTGCGCGAATGGTGGCACGTGCGCGAGTGAGCGCGCGGCGCGGGAGAGCCCGCTAGCGGTTGGCGCGGAACTTGCTCATATCCCCGTCGAGCTTCGCAGCAACGACGAGGGACACCGTGCCGAAAGCCGCTTGGACCGTGATTCTGTTGGCCGCCGTGTGCGGATCGATTCTCCTGGAGATTCTCTCGGCAGGGTCCGGCCCCGTGGCCGCAACGTCGGGTTTTTGCTTGGTTTTCTGCGGCACGCTGCTGATGGCGAGGCTCAGCCATTCGGCCGATGTGCTGGCGCAGGCTCAAGCAAGCGCTGGTCGGATTGCGCCGCGAGCACGAGTCCGCGGCGGACGATGATCTGCGTCTGCAATCGTTCTTGAAAGCGGCAAGCTTTTTCCGCTACGGCAATATCCGGCCGGCCGAGGAGGCCGCGCGCAACATTTCGCGTCCGGTGCTCCGGCGCGGGACGCAGCTCGTGCTCGACGGTTTTCCACGGCCGCAGCTCGCGATCGCGATGCAACGGCAGATCGCGGAGGAACGCGAGCGCCTCGTGAGCCCGGTGGACCTGCTGCGCGCGATGTCGGGCTACGCCCCGACGCTCGGGATGCTCGGCACGCTGCTCGGCCTCTCGCAGATGCTGTTCGGTGTCGGCACGGGAGACGTCGCGAGCATGGGTGCGTCGATGGGCTTCGCGATGACGACGACGGTCTACGGGCTCGTGCTCGCGAATCTGATCTTCAAACCGCTCGCGTCGAAGATCGAACAGCGCAATCGCCTTCGGCTCGCACAGAGCGTCGTCGATCTTCAAGCCGTGATGCTGCTATACGAGCGCCAACACCCCGAGTACATCCGCGCAGTGATCAACGACACGCGCGAGCACAGCGCGCCGCCCGCGGAGCTCGCGCGCGCCGTCGGTTGAGCTGCCGATGCGTTTTCGAAACCTAACGAAGCCGACGGACGACGGTGACGCCGAGTCGACCGCGTTGCTCGACGTCGCTTGGACTTCGGAGGATCGCGAGGACAACTGGCTGATTTCGTACGCCGATCTCTTGAGCGTGATCTTCGCGATGGTCGTACTGCTGTTCGGCCGCATGATGACGGTGAGCCCGCCGGTCGCCGAGGCCGCCGAGCTCGAGATCGCCGCGCCGCCGGCGGGCAGGATGATCACCGTGGACGGCCGTGCGGCCGCTGCGGCGGCGGCCGCCGAGATGCGAGCGGCCGAGATGCGAGCCGCGGAGTCGCGAGCCGCCGAGCCGCCAGCTTCCGAGCCGCCGACCGTCGAGTCGCCTGCGGCCGAGTCGCCCGCCGCCGAGTCGCCGAGCCCCGAGGAGCGGCTCGCGTCGCTCGTCGAGCAGCGCTTTCGCGGCCAGATCGAAACCCGGCGGCGCGAGCGCGGTATCGCTCTCGCGATCCCGGCCGTCGCGCTGTTCGATTCCGCACGCGCGCAGCTGCAGGATTCCGCCGTTCCGCTGCTCGGCGAGCTCGCGGCGACATTGCGCGAGGCAGGCGACGCGCGGATCTCGGTCGAGGGGCATACCGACGACGTGCCGGTGCAAGGCGGCGCGTTCGATTCGAACTGGGACCTCGCCGCGGCGCGCGCCAACGCGGTGACGCGCTACCTGCTGGCGCAAGGATTCGCCCCGGCCCGGCTGCAATCGGTCAGCTACGCTGATACTCGGCCAGTCTCGGACAATGCGACGGCGGAGGGCAGGGCGGCCAATCGCCGCGTCGAGCTGCAGATCGAGTTCACGGGCGACGCAGGCTGACCGCGCGAGCCGCGGCGGAAGCGGCGCGCGGAGTCGGCGCTCAGTGTGCGTCCGGTGTCACGGTGAGCTTGCCGTCGATGACGGGGTTGCGGTCGTTCTCGTGGCAGTCGCCGTGCACCATTCGATCGACGCCCGGCACGTGCTCGTACGGAATCGTCACGGTCCAGGGTTTGGCGAGCGCCGACGGGTCCACCATCGTGAGCTCGTCTTCGATTCGCTCGGGGCCGACCATTCGGATTCGCTCCGTGTAATGCGCGCTCTCGCTCAGCACGGGTAGGAAGCGGCCGGCCTGCACCGCGATGGTGTCGACGACGAGCGTGTCACCTTCCCAATGTCCGACCGAATCGCCCCACGGCGTCGCCCAGATTTCGTCCGCGCTTGGATGCGCGCGGCCGTCCGTATAGATGTGCCGGACCTCGCGCCCACCGGCGATCACCGCGGTCTCTTCAGGCGTGATGAGAAACTGCAACACCCACGGCGACTCCATCATGTACGGGAACGGGAAGCCGCACTCCTTGTCGTTCGCGCGCTCCGGGGCGTTGCGGATCGCGTTGACGTTGGCGGCCCACTCCGTGGTGTACGGCCCGCCGTTGAGCAAGTGGCGCGCGCGATCGGACGGATTGGGTGAGCGGCCCGAAATGCTGAGCTCGTTCATGACGCCGTCGGCCGCGATCCAGATGCCCGTCCAGTTCGGCAGTGAGGCGAAGGTGCGCGCACGGGCGTCGCCGTTCGGCTGCGCGCCGGTCGCGCCGGCAAGCAGGACGACCGCCGCCGCGAGCACTGCTCGTGCGGTGATTCGAGCTGCCACGCGCTCGGAGGTCGCGCTCACGGCTTTTTCTCGAGCGATTTGCCGCCCGCTCCCGTCGCCGAGACGAACACGCCGGCCTTCAGCGTGGCGTCACGCGTCGGATGAATGACCACCTCGATCGGGTCGCCGGGCTTCAACGTGCCGGGCCGCCAGCCGTGCTGGTACAGCTGCATCGGTGCGCCCATCTCGACGCTCCATTCTTCTGTCACGCCGTTCGGGCCGGCCACGGTCATCTGAATCCAACAGTGCGGATTCGTCCATTGGTAGTCTTTGACGGTGCCCTTGAGCGTGACCGACTTGTCGTTGTCGAACATCGCGCCCGAGTGGTGCGCCGTGGCGGGTGCGGCGAGCAGCGCCGCGATGACGAAGCTTGCGATGCGAGTGGGCATGAAGGCTATCCCGCGTCTCCCGGAGAATCGCTATCGGCCTTGCAAGCTACTCTCGCGCGGCGTGGTCGCGCAAGCAGGTCGCGGCGGCGAGCGACGCCGTAAAGCGCCGCTCGCCGCATCGCGTTATTTCTTCGACTTCTTGGTGCTCGTCTTTTTCTTGCTCGCGGTCGTCGCTGCCTTAGCGGGCTTCGCAGCCTTCTTCGGAGCGGCAGCGGCCGCGGGCGGGGCGCTGCGTACGTCGAGCAGCGTGAGCTTCGGATCGGCCGCGATGCATTCCGCGACCGGGATACCGTGCTCCTTGCGGACGATGTTCGTGCCTTGCACCAGCGACACCATCTTGTAGAGCGCGTGCCGACGGGCCATGCCCTCGCGGCCCATGCCGCAGTCGGACGACAGCACCAACCGCTCGAGCGGGATGTGCTTGAGCGCGAGCCGGATGTGATCCGCGACCATTGCCGGGCTCTCGACCTGCAGCGAGTGATGGTCGATCACGCCGATCGCGATCTTCATGTCGGTGATTTCCTTGCCGATGGCCGGGAGATCCATGCCGCCCGAGCTGCACGACTCGAACGTGATCACGTCCGCATCGACCTTGTTCAGAATCTTGAGCGCGGGCTTGTAGCTCTGCACTTCGGCGAACATGCGCTGCTGCGACGGATTGCCCCAACACGTGTGGCACCAGACTTCCGTCTTGGCGCGCAGCCCGCGCACGGTGTTGTTGAACACCTCGAGCATGAACTCGGGGTTGATCACCTTGTCGACGACGCCGCGCGCCGCGAGCAAGTGGATCTGCGGCTCTTCCATCTGGATGACCGGGCAGCCCGCGTCGGCGACCGCGTGGAGCTCCTCGTTGAACGCGTTGCTGAGCGCCCAAATGCGCTCGCGCACGTCCTTGTAGTAGAAGTCCTGCACCGCGAACGCGACGAGCTCGGGTGTGACCGTGCCGAACTTCAGCGGCTTGTCGGTCATGCGCTGCGCGGCCTTGTACATCTGCGCGTACTGCATGTTGCCGCGGCCGACGGGGCCGACGATGCTCGGCATCAGGCGCGCTTCGATGTAGTCGTGGAGGATGTGGCCGCGCGGAAAGCCGATGCCGCCGCCGCCGATCGGTGCCATCTTCGGAACGCCGTCGAAGCCCGCCATGTGGAACGGCGGATAGCTCGTCCAGCTTTGGCCGCCGATGTCCTGCGTGAAACGCGCGTCGCCGTCGGTGACGATGTCGAGGCCGGCCATCGCCTGCTCGTTGAAATACACGGCCAGTGCGTCTTCGTACTGTTCGCGGAAACGCGTTTCGACCATTGCCTGCAGAAACGACTTTAGGCCGAGATTTTCCGTGTACCAGCTCGGCCGCGGCAGCGATCCGGTGATAGTCGTGGGCAGCAGTTGGGTCGCGGTAGCGCGTAGCATTGTGGGTACCTGTTTGGGTTTTAAGCCGGCGTTGTGCCGACATTTTCTCTGAGGGCGGATACAATATTGCAGAAGCCGCTCACCCACAACCCTGAACAACCCGCGAGACTTCGCCCGTGCGTAAGCGACGGAGCGAGGAATGAAGAGCGGAAAGCCAAGCGGCGAACAGAGCGGTTCGCCCGCGCAGACTGGAGGAAATACACCATGGATTTGGGCAATGGCCTAGGTCATCTGACCTATTCGACTCTCGTGCATCCGGGCGACACCTGGACCGAAATGTGGGACAGCTTGAACCGCTACGTCCCGCAAGTGAAAGCGCGCGTGTCACCGAACAAGTCGTTCGGCGTGTCGCTGCGTTTGTCGGCTTCGTCGGTGAAAACGCTCACGGGCGACCCTGCGCGAGCGCGAGCGCCTGAAGGACTTCCTCAAACAGCATGACATGTACCTATATACGGTGAACGCGTTCCCGTACGGGCCGTTCAAGAACCGCGTCGTGAAGAAGGACGTCTACGAGCCCGACTGGAGCACCGATCTGCGCTCGACGTACACGATGCAGGTCGCGGACATTCTCGCGGAGGTCGCCGCGCCGCACGTGCAGCCGTCGATTCAAAGTCCGCCGCTCGGCTTCAAGCCGAAGGTCACCGGCCCCGAGTACGTCAACGAGTTCACGCGCCACGTCATCGCCACCGTCGCGCACCTCGTGAAGCTCGAGAAACGCACCGGCCGCACGGTCACGCTGTGCCTCGAGCCCGAGCCCGCATGCTTCCTCGAGACCACCGAGGAAGCCGTCGACTACTTCACGAACCACCTCTACGCGAGCGAGGCCGTGCGCATGCTCGTCACGGCCACCGGCTTGAACAAGTCGCAGGCCGAAGCAGCGCTGCGCAAGCACCTCGGCATGGTGTACGACATCTGCCATCAAGCGGTCGAGTACGAAGACATCGGCGCCTCGCTGCGCAAGCTCGCCGACAACGGCATTCCGGTGTTCAAGCTCCAGGAGGCCGCCGCACTTCGAGTGCCGAACGTGACGAAAGAGACCGTCGACGCGATGCGCCCATTCGCCGACACGGTGTATCTCACGCAGACGATCGAGAAGATCGACGGCAAGCTCAATCGGTATCTGAATCTCGAGGACGCGTTCGCCGCGTTCGAGGCGAATCCGAAGCTCAAGCGCGAATGGCGCACGCACGTGCACGTGCCCGTGTTCCTCGACAAGATCGGCCAGCACTTCGAAACGACGCGCTTCGCGATCGAGGACGCGCTGAAGTTCCACAAGAAGTACAAGCTGTCGCCGCAGCTCGAGATCGAGACGTACACGTGGGACGTGTTGCCGGACTCGATGAAGACCGGCTCCATCGTCGACTACGTGCAGCGCGAGCTCGACTGGGTGAAGGGCCAGCTCGTTTGATCCGCATTCGAAGACGCGAAGTCGAATAGCCAACAAAGGAACGTCATGAAGGTAGGTTTCATCGGCCTCGGCCGAATGGGTCAAGCGATGGCCGCGCGCATCTTGGGCGGCGGTCACGAGCTCGTCGTCTACAACCGCACGCGCGCCAAGTGCGCCGACCTCGAGAAGGCCGGCGCGAAGGTCGCGGGGTCGATGGCCGAGGCGTGCAAAGGGCGCGACGTCGTGATCAGCATGGTTACCGACGACAAGGCGCTGCTCGAGGTCGTGAAGGAAGGCGTGGTGCCGGGGCTGCCGAAGGGCGCGATCCACGTCGCGATGGGCACGCACAGCGTCGCGGCGATCCGCGAGATCGGCCCGCTGCACGACAACGCCGGGCAAGTGCTCGTCGGCGCGCCGGTGCTCGGCCGCCCCGAGGCGGCCGCCGCGGGCCAAGTCGGCGTCGTGGCCGCGGGCCCGAAAGACGCCGTCGCGAAGGTCGCGCCGCTGTTCGAGGTGATCGGGCGGCGCACGTTCGACGCGGGCGTGAAGCCCGAAGGCGCGTCGGTCGTGAAGCTCGCGAACAACATGATGATCGGCTGTGCGATCGAGGCGATGGGCGAAGGCTTCTCGCTCGTGCGCAAGTACGGCGTCGACCCGGCCACGTTCTACGACGTGATGACCGACGGTCTGTTCTCGGCGCCTGCCTACAAGGTGTACGGCAATATCATCGTGAAGCAGGCTTACGCGACGGCCGGGTTCACGACGACGCTCGGCTTGAAGGACGCGAACCTCGCGATGGCGGCAGCGCTTGCCGCGAACGTGCCGCTGCCGAGCCTGAATGTGTACCGTGACCGCTTGCTCGGCGCGATCGCGCACGGCGAGGCGGAACAGGATTGGGCCGTGATGGCGCGCGATCAGGCGCGCGCGAGCGGCCTCGAATAGTTTTGTTGGAGGGATGGCAGCGTGATCAATGCAGGTATCGTCGGACTGGGTTGGTGGGGCAGGACGCTCGTCGAAGCGGTGTCGGGCGGGCAGAGCGATGAGATCAAGTTCGTCGCGGGCGCGGCGCGCACGCATACGGACGATCTCAAGAAGTTCGCTTCGGATCAGAAGTTCGAGCTCTACGACAGCTACGAGAAGATGCTGAAGCACCCGGATCTCGACGCGGTGGTGCTCGCGACGCCGCATTCGCTGCACACCGAGCAGGTGATCGCGGCCGCCAAGGCCGGCAAGCATGTGTTCTGCGAGAAGCCGTTCGCGCTCACGAAGGCAGAAGCCGAGAAAGCCGTCGCCGCCGTGAAGAAGGCCAAGGTCACCTTGGGCCTCGGCTACAACCGCCGCTGGCACCCCGAGATGACGAAGCTGCGCCAGCAGATCGACTCGGGCGAGCTCGGCGTGATCCTGCACGTCGAGGCGACGATGACGTTCCCGAACGCGCTCTCGCTCAAAGCCGACGCGTGGCGCGCGAGCAAAGAGGAGACGCCGTGCGGCGGCCTCACGCCGATGGGCGTGCACGCGGTCGACGGCATGATCGACCTCTGCGGGCCGATCAAAGAGGTTTACTGCCAGAGCTTCCGGCGCGTCGTGCAGATCGAATCGGACGATACGACGTCGATCCTGTTCCGCATGAAAGCGGGGATGTCGGGCTATCTCGGCACGATGACCGCGACCGGCGGCGGCTTCAGCTTCCAGGTGTACGGCTCGAAGGGCTACGTGCGGCTCGAAGGCATGACGCACGTTGCTGGCGCGCCGTCCGAGGAGCGCCGCACGCGGCTGTTCGGCAAGTGCATCTTCAAGCCGATTGCAGGCCCGGCTGTGACCTGGGACGCGGAACGGCTCGACGTGACGAAGGTGACGCTCGAGGCGTTCGCGCGCGCGTGCACGGGCAAGGAGGAATTCCTGATCCCGCTCGAGGAGATGGTGCACGGCGCGTCGGTGACCGAGGCGATCATTCGCTCGGCCGAGACGCACCTGCCCGAGAAAGTCGCCTGATTCTCGCTGGCGCGGGCCGGACGATCGGTCCGCCTAGCACCGCGATGATCGGGTGACGCAACGATCCGCGGCTAGGCCGTCCCGACGCTGCGGACGTCGCTAGGCAAGCGGCGAAACGCCGAGATGGCCTCGAGCTCGAATCCCCAGCGCACCTGCCCGGCCACGCTGAGCTCCTTCACGTCCGCGTAGTCCAGCCAGGCGTACGCGAGGATCTCGTCGTTCTCCAGGGAAAGCTCGGTCGGCGCGATTTCGCAACCAAAAATGCGATGGTATTCGTCGCTGTGCCACCAGTCGCCGACATCCACGAGGTACGGGACGCGGAATCCGAGCTCCTCGACGAGCTCGCGCCGCAGTCCGACCCGCGGCTGCTCGCGCGTCCTCAAGCGCCCGCCGGGCAGGCTCCACTTGCCGTGGTTTTCCGGACGGCGTGCGTTGTTCTGCACGAGCAGGAAGTGCCGGCCATCGGACAGCACGCAGCGGACTCGATGCACGCGGACGCCCGCGCGCAGCGAAACCCTCGCGGGGCGAGGAATTCGACTCCCGACTCCAGCGGCTTCAGAGACGTTGACGGTCATTACGTCAAATCACTTCAGGGATCACTCCTAAGTAACCTACGCCGCTTGTCTTTCAGGAATGTGACAGTCCGGGTCTACCCGTTCCGAGTCGGATCATCGCGCCCGGCTTGGGGCACTGCGGTTGCAACTGCGCGCAACCCGCGCCAGAGTCTGGCCCGGTTGCTCGCCCGAGAGGAACGCAGCTGCGAAGCGCTTCGCAGCGGTCTTTCGCGCGAGCTCGTGCTGAGCCGAAGGGGGGTCTATGCGTACGATGATTCGATCGATTCTCGTGGTTCTCGGGCTAGTGGCCGCGGTGTCCGCAGGCCGCGCGGACGTCGATCCGACGGCCGTCCAGGTGGTCCCGCCCGATCAAATCAAGTGGGTAAGGAACGCGGCGGGCACGAGCGAAGCAGGCCGTGCTGTTCGGCGACCCGAGCAAGCCGGGCCCGTACGTCATCCGGATCAAATGGCTGCCCGGAAACATGAGCCGGCCGCACACGCACGCCACGGACCGCTTCTTCGTCGTGATCTCGGGTACGTGGTGGTGTCGGCAGCGGCACGAAGTTCGATCCCGACAGCACCGTGCCGACCAAGCCCGGCAGCTACGTGATCCACCACGCGGGCCAGCCGCACTACGACGGCGCCAAGGGCGAGGAGGCCGTGATCCAGGTGTTCGGCATCGGGCCGCTCACGACCGAGGTCGTGGAGCAGAAGTAACAACGAATCCGGCGATCGGCGCATCGGCAAAGAGGGGGTCTCATGGCCACGAGAATCGCACTCGTCGTCGCGGCGCTTGCCGTTCTTGCCGCGACGGCCTCCGCGCAACCGCAGCAGCCCGTGCCCGCCGGCGCGGGGCCGTCGCTACCGCCGTTGTTCCTGAAAGAGGAATGGCGCCAGCGCGCGCGCCCGGCCGACGCGCCCGCCGACTTCGTGCCCGAGGGCGGCGTCACGACGGCGGCCGTCACGAATCCTGCGCTCGAGCTCAAGCTCTACGATCCGAACGCGCAGAGCATCCCCGCGTATCTCGCGAACCCCCCGCCGCGCACGGTCGCGCGCGATTGGGGCGGGCCGTCGTGCGTGCAGCTCGCGGGCAACAACCAGAATCCGCCGCCGGAACGCGTCGCGGCGGGCCAGCGGACGGATCCGCCGAATCTCTGGACGGGCGTATGCCAAACGCCGATCGCGGTCACTCTGCGTGATCGTGCCCACTACGCCGACCTCACCGGGCTCGCGCGGATCAAATGGGTCACACGCGTGTCGGGCTTCCACGAGGTTCGACCCGTCGTGAAGCTCGCGGACGGCAGTTGGTTCGTCGGCGACTACGGCGAGGGCGCGCCGTCGGCGAACTCGACGTTGTTCCTCGAATCGGAGTTCGCGGTGTCGTCCGTGCGCTGGCTGCCGCTCGACGTCTCGCGCATCGTGACGACCGGGCAAGCGTGGGTCACGCCCGACCTCGGCAAAGTCGACGAGATCGGCTTTGCGGACCTCTTACCCGGCAGCGGTCATGGCTGGGGAGGTTTCGTGAACGTCGGCCGTATCGAGGTCTATGGCAGGCCGGTGGCTCGCTGACACGCTGACGCACGCGGCGTCGCGCGCCGCGCTCAGTCGATGATCGCCTGACGGATCGCGTTCTCGAACGCGCGCCGCAGGTCCGCGCCGCTGCCGCCCTGGATCATGTAGATGCTCACGAGCTCTTCTTTCGGCTCGACCCAGAACGCGACGCCGCTGCCGCCCGGGCCAGCTGAACGCGCCTTGCGATACCGCGAGATCGGCCGCGACCGGATCGAGCACCATCTGCATCCCGAGACCGAAGCCCATGCCGCGCGCGGGCCGGCCGAACTGGCCGTTCACCATGTCGCCCGTATGGTTCGAAACCATGAGGTCGACCGTGCGCGGGCCCAGCAGCCGCTTCCCGTCGAGCTCGCCGCCGTTGAGCAGCATCTGCGCGAACTGCAGATAGTCCGCGGCTGACGTCGCGAGGCCGCCCGCGCCCGAGAAATACACGGAGCTCAGCGCTTGATTCGGCTGCGGTTGCAGCGCCTCGCCCGGACGGCGCGTATAGATCGTCGCGACGCGCTCGGCTTGCTGGCCGGTGAAATAGAAGCCGCTGTCCGGCATCGCGAGCGGCGTGAAGATGTGCTCCTTGAGCCAGCGGTCGTACGGCTGCCCCGACACGACCTCCACGACGCGGCTCAGCACGTCGAAGCCCGCGAGCCCGCTATAGCGCCACAGCGTGCCGGGCTGAAAATCGAGCGGCACGGAGCCGAGCTTCGGGATGTAGGTCGCGAGCGTGTCCTCGGGCGCGCGTTGCACGCTCTGGCCCGCGGCGCGTTGACCGAGCCCGCCGCTCAGGAGTCCCGAGCCGTGGGTCAACAGATCGCGGATCGTGATCGGCCGGCTCACGTCGACCAAGTCGTAAGCGCCTTCCGCGCCGCCGGGCTTCGGCACGGCGACCTTCGTGAGGCCTTTGAACTCGGGGATGTACTGCGAGACGGGATCGGTCAAGCGGATCTTGCCTTCCTCCACGAGCATCATGATCGCGACCGCGGTAACGGGCTTGCCCATCGACGCGAGCCGGAAGATGTTGTCGGTGCGCATCGGCTTCTTCGACGCGATGTCCGCGTAGCCTTGCGCCTCGAAGTGCACGACCTTGCCGCGCCGTGCTACGAGCGTTACGACGCCTGCGACTTCGCCCGCGTCGATGGCTTTCTTCACGACCTCGTTCGACGCGCGCGAGCCGCTCGCTCGACATGCCGACATCCTCGGGCTTGGCTTTGGGCAGCGTGCCGGCGGCGGCCGGGAGCAGTGCCGCGACCAGCCAGATGGCGGCGAGCGCGCTGCAAGTCGTGCGAGAGGACGGGATCGCGACGGTCATCGTGGTTCCTTGGGTCGTCGGTGGCGAAACGGCGAAACAGGATGCCATCCGCGTCGGCGGCGTTCAAACCCGAGATCGGTCCGAAAAGCGGGTTTCGTGCGCTCCGCCGCGACGACATTCATTACACTGCTCGCAACCGAGCACACCGCGAGGCCGAGCTGACCACGGAGCGCATGGACGAGATGAAAGACGCAGCAAGCACCGATCCGGCCAAGCCAGCTCGCGACGCGCTCGGAGCTGCGTATGCCGATCTCACGGTTGCGTCGAAGCGCGGCATAGCGGAGGACGGCAAGATCTTGTTCGGCGCGGCGGCGGCGATCGACGTGGCATTGGAATTTCTGCTGCCGCCGAACGTGGACCGGGAGTTGGCGGCGCAGAACTGCCACGAGGCGCTGAAGCTCGTGAAGCTGACCCGGGCGTACGCACAGCGCGACTCGGGTGGCAGCGCCGCGCAGGTGCTCGACGACGCGATGAAGAAGATCGAAGACGCGCTGAAGGTCCTGAAGCTCCTGAAACTCGCAGAGTCGTGACGTGAGCTGGCGGTTTCAGTAACGCTTCTTCATGCGCTCCGGTCTTCCCATCGACGAGGCGCTCGCACCGCTGTGCGCGGCGCTCGAGCGCGGCCGCAACGCGGTGCTCGCGGCCCCGGCCGGCGCGGGCAAGAGCACCGTCGTCCCGCTCGCACTGCTCGAACAGCCGTGGGCGAGCGGCAAGCGGCTCGTGATGCTCGAGCCGCGCCGCCTCGCGGCACGCGCGGTCGCGGTGCGGATGGCCGCGACGCTCGGCGAGAGCGCCGGCGACACCGTCGGCTACCGCATGCGGCTCGAGACGCGCGTGGGCAAGCGCACGCGGATAGAGGTCGTCACCGAAGGCGTGTTCACGCGCATGCTGCAGAGCGATCCCGCGCTCGAGGGTGTCGCCGCGGTCCTGTTCGACGAATTCCACGAGCGCAATCTGAACGCCGACGTCGGTCTCGCGCTCGCGCTCGACGCGCAGCGCCACGTCGCCCCGGAGCTCCGCTTGCTCGCGATGTCCGCGACGCTCGACGGCGCGAAAGTCGCGGCGATTCTCGGGAACGCGCCTGTGATCGCGTCGACGGGCCGCGCGTTCCCCGTCGAAGTGCAACACGTGGGCAAAGGTCTACCCTCGCTGCCTGGTCCCGGGATCGAGCCGGTCGATGCCGTCGCGGCGCGCACCGTCCAACACGCGCTGCGCGAAGCGTCCGGCGACTTGCTGTTGTTCCTGCCGGGCGCCGGTGAGATTCGGCGGACCCAAGCGCGCCTGCTCGAAACGGATCTCGGCGGCGGCGTCGACGTCTTGCCGCTGTACGGCGAGCTCGCGGCTGCCGAGCAGGACGCGGCGCTCGCGCCGGCGCGCGCCGGCCGCCGCAAGTGCGTGCTCGCGACCAACATCGCGGAAACGAGCCTCACGATCGACGGCGTGCGCATCGTCGTCGACTTGGGGCTCGAGCGGCGCAGCGTGTTCGATCCCGTGAGCGGCATGAGCCGCCTCGAGACGCAGCGCATCTCGCGCGCGTCCGCCGAGCAGCGCGCGGGCCGCGCGGGCCGGACCGCCCCGGGCGTGTGCTATCGACTCTGGGGCGCGAGCGCGGAGCGCACGCTCGCAGCCTATGCGCCCGCCGAGATCCTGAACGCCGACCTCGCGCCGCTCGCGCTCGACCTCGCCGTCTGGGGCACGGCCGCCGAGAGCTTGAGCTGGCTCGACGCGCCGCCCGCCGCGACGCTCGCGAGCGCGCGCGATCTCCTGCGCCGTCTCGGCGCGCTCGACGAGCACGATCGCGTGACGCCGCACGGCCGCGCGATGCATGGGCTCGGCGCACATCCGCGGCTCGCGCACATGCTGCTCGCGGCACGCGAGCAGCACGCCGGGGCGGGCGCGGCGGAGCTCGCGGCGCTGCTTTCGGAGCGCGACTTGCTCCGCGGCGCGTCTCGAGCGGGCACTAGAGACAGCGACGTGCGAAGCCGTATCGACGCTTTGCGCCGCGGGCACGGCGGCGAGCACGCGATCGACCGCGGGGCGCTCGAACGAGTACGCCGCGCGGAGCGCGCGTTCCTGAAGGACGCGGGTGCAAGCGGCGGCCGCGCGGCGGACTCGCCGCTTACGCCGGGGCTGTTGCTCGCGTTCGCGTATCCCGACCGCATCGCGAAGCGCCGGCCCGGCGGCGACGCGCGCTATCAGCTCGCGAACGGGCGCGGCGTGTCATTCGCCGAGCCCGAGTCGATCGCGCGCGCGGATTTCGTCGTGGCCGTCGACCTCGACGACCGCGGGCGCGACGCGCGCATCCTGCTCGCCGCGCCGCTGGATCTCGCCGACCTACTCGAGCACTTCGAGCCGCAGCTCGTGCGCGCCGACGAAGTCGTGTGGGACGCGCGCACGGAAGCCGTCGTCGCGCGCCGCACGGTGCGCTTCGGCGAGCTCGTGCTCGAAGACAAGCCCCTGCGCGACGTACCGCCGGGCGCCGCGGCGGCGGCGATGGCCGAAGGCCTGCGCTCGCTCGGGTCCGAAGCGTTGGCGTGGGACGACGCGACCCGCGACTTCGCGGCGCGCAGTGAATTCGTCCGCGCCTTGGGCCGCGGCGACGTAGGCGATTGGCCAGACCTGTCCGAGGCTGCGCTGCTGCGCGACTTCCATTGGCTCGAGCCGTTCCTCGAAGGCGTGACTCGGCGCTCGCAACTCGACCGCGTGCCGCTCGCGGCCGCGCTGCGCTCCCTTCTCACGCGCGAGCAGCAACGCAAGCTCGACGAGCTCGCGCCGACGCATGTCGTGCTGCCGACCGGCACGCGCGCGCCGATCGACTATCTCGACGACAACGCGCCGTGCGCCTCGATGCGGATGCAGGAGGTGTTCGGGTTGGCCGCGACGCCGCGCATCGCGGGCGGCGCGGTGCCGCTCACGTTCAAGCTGCTGTCGCCCGCGCACCGAGCGCTGCAGGTCACGCGTGACCTCGCGAGCTTCTGGCGCAACGCCTACGCCGACGTGCGCAAGGACATGCGCGGCCGCTATCCACGCCACTACTGGCCGGAGAATCCGCTCGAAGCCGAGCCGACCAAGCGCGCGAAGCCGCGCCCGCGCTGAGCTACGTCGCGGCTCCGCCGCGCCGAGCAGGCTCTGCGCGGTCGCACGCTCGCTACTGCGGCCAGGCAGGTCCCTGTGCGCCGGCTGGAATGGGCGCGAGCCCGCGATAGACGAACTTCTGCACGCGCTTACCTTCGTAGGTCTCGGTCGTGTAGAGGTTGCCCTTCGAGTCGGTCGCGATGCTGTGCACGCCGAAGAACTGGCCCGGTTGGCGTCCGCCGTCGCCGAAGCTCGTGAGGATCTGCATCTTCGCGCGGTCGATGATGTAGATCTTCTCGTTCATGCCGTCGGCGAGATAGATATACGTTTGCTGCGGGTCCTTCGAGAACGCGATGTCCCACACCGCGCCGGCGCCGAGCGTCATCGGCGACACCTTGAGCTCGCTCACGAAGGTGCCGTCCTTGCGGAACACCTGGATCCGATCGTTCACGCGGTCGCAGGCGTACACGAACCCGTCGTTCGACGGCTCCGCGCAGTGCACCGGGTTGCGGAACTGCTGCGCGGGCGGCGCGGCCGGGTCGTACGGCCCGAGATCGGTGTCGTCGGGCCGGTTACCGTACGCGCCCCAGTAGCGCTTGCGCTCGCCCGTGTTCACGTCGAGCACGACCACGCGCTTGTTGCCGTAGCCGTCCGCGACGAACGCCTCGTTCGCCATCGGGTCGATCGAGATTTTCGCGACGCGCCAGAAGTTCACGGGATCGTTGCTGCCCTTGTTCTGCATCGGCTTGCCGAGCTGCAGAAGGAACTTGCCGCCGCGCGTGAACTTCAAGATGTGCGCGTCGAGCGGGTCGTTGCCGCCGATCCAGATGTTGTCCATGTGATCGACGGTGATGCCGTGATTCGACGTGGGCCAGTCGTAGCCTTCGCCCGGGCCGCCGAACGAGCTCACGACGTTGCCGTCCGCGTCGAACTCGATGACGGGCGGCGCGATCATGCAGCACTCGCCTTGCGGGTTGTTCTTACCCGCGCTCGCCTCGGTTTCGAGGTTCAGCGACTGGTGGCGATGGATGATCCAGACATGGTCGCGCGAGTCGACCGCCACACCGATCGTCGAGCCGAGCAGCCAGTGATTCGGCAGCGGTTTCGGCCAGAACGGATCCACCTCGAAGCGCGGCGCGACCGGGCCCGTCGGTGCCGCGGCGGCAGGCGGCGGAGTCGCGTTCGCGGCCGGCGGGCTCGACGGCGGCCCGCACGCGGCGAGCAGAGCGGCGGCCGGAATGAGGCATAGAGCCGCTGCGATTCGTAGGCTCGTTGAGAAATCAAATGGACGACTCACGGGACGTGTCATGGCTTACCCCCCAAGGTTGGCCGGCATCCGTGCGTTCGGTTTCCAAAGTCTAACGGAAAATGTAGGCTCGGAACGCTTTAGCTTCTCCCTGCAGGAATCTCCGCCTCGTGCCGAGCGCTCGACGTCGCGTGTTTCTCGTGTGGCTCGCCTTCGCACTAGGTGCCGCGCGGGCAGCGCTCGCCCACGAAGTCCCGAGCGACGTGACCGTGCAAATCATCGTGCGGCCGGCCGGCGAGCGGGTCCAGGTGCTCGTCCGTGCGCCGCTCGAGGCGATGCAGGACATCGAGTTCCCGACGTTCGGTGCGGGCTATCTCGACCTCGCGCGCGCCGACCCGGCGCTGCGCAACGCGGCGCAAGTCTGGCTGTCCCACGACGTCGGCATCTACGAGAACGGCCGGCGGCTCCCTACGCTCGAGCTCGCCGCGCTGCGGGTCTCGATTCCGAGCGATCGCTCGTTCGCGAGCTTCGACACGGCCCTCGCACAGTTGCGCGGGCCGCCGCTTCGAGGCGACACGCAGCTCGTGTGGCAGCAGGCGCTGCTCGACGTGTTGTTCGAAGCGCCGATTCAGTCCGCGAGCTCGGCGTTCGCGATCGACGCGCGGCTCGACCGGCTCGGGGCGCGCGTCGTGACCGCCGTGCAGTTCGTCGCGGCGGACGGCGCGGTGCGGATTTTCGAGGCGCAAGGCAATGCGGGCCTCGTGCAGCTCGATCCGCGTTGGCACCAGTCGCTGCTGAGATTCCTGAGGCTCGGCTTCGAGCACATTCTCGGCGGGGTCGACCATCTGTTGTTCTTGCTGTGCCTCGTCTTGCCGTTCCGCCGCGAGCTGCGCGCGCTCGTTTGGATCGTCACGGCGTTCACCGTGGGTCACTCCGTGACGCTGATCGCTTCGGCATACGGGCTCGCGCCCGACGCCCTATGGTTCCCGCCGCTCGTCGAAACGCTGATCGCCGCGTCGATCCTCTATATGGCCATCGAGAACGCCGTTGCGGCAGACGCGAAGGCGCGGCTGATCAAGACGCGCTGGGCGGTCGCGCTCGGTTTCGGGCTCATCCACGGCTTCGGCTTCTCGTTCGGCTTGCGCAACACTCTGCAGTTCGCGGGCGATTACGTGTTGACTGCGCTCTTGTCGTTCAACGTCGGCATCGAGCTCGGGCAGTTGCTGGTGCTCGTCGTGCTCGTGCCGGCGCTCAACATCGTGTTTCGCTACGTCGTCGCCGAGCGCGTGGGCGTGATCGTGTTGTCGGTGATCGTGGGCCACACGGCGTGGCACTGGATGGCCGAGCGCTTCGCGGCGCTGCGCCAGTTCGACTGGTTCGGCTAGGCGACCCCGCCTATCGGCGAGCTCTCGCCAAGGCCTTGCAAAGGGCCTCGCGCGGAAACACTATCCGCCGTGCGCTTCGAGGCTCGCGAACAAAACACTATCCGCCGTGCGCTTCGCAGTGCTCGCGGACCAAGGGGAACAACTCGTGCCTTTGCAGATCATCGGTGCCGGCCTCGGCCGGACCGGAACCTTGTCTCTCAAAGTCGCGCTCGAGCAGCTCGGCTTCAGCCCCTGCTACCACATGGTCGAGGTCTGGGCGAACTTCCCGAGCATCGCCGGCTGGCTCGAAGCAGCGAACGGCCGGCCCGACTGGGAGCGCATTCTCGCGGGTTACCAAGCGTCGGTCGACTATCCGGGCTCTCTGGCGCGAGCTCACGGCCGCGTACCCGAAGGCGAAGGTGCTGCTGACCGTCCGCGATCCGGCGGAGTGGTTCGAGTCGACCCACGCCACGGTTTTTTCGCCGCAGATGCGCGAGCGGGCCGGCGGATCGCCAGCCAAGGAATTCCTCGAGAAAACCGTTTGGGGCGACTTCGGGGCCGGGATCGACGATCGCGACTACATGGTGGCGGCGTTCGAGCGGCACACCGCGGAAGTGCGCCGCACCATTCCGAAGGATCGACTGCTCGTGTTCGAGGTGCTCAAGGTTGGAAGCCGCTCTGCGAATTCCTCGACGTACCGATTCCGAGCGTACCGTTCCCGCGCCTCAACGCGCGCGCAGAGATCGCGGCGATGCTGGCCGCGGCCGGCGCCCAGGGTCCGGCCGCGCCCGAAGACATCGCGGCGCATGCGAAGGAGTTCATCGCGCAATCTCGCAAGCGCTGACTCACCGCGCGCTGCGTAGCCGTTGCGGCTCCGCGCGCGAGTCGTTCTCGCCTGCCGCCGCGTTTGAAACTACTATCGCCGTTCGCTGGGCGGTAGTTGCAAAGGCAGGGTCACATGAAAGTAGGTTTCGTCGGTCTGGGCCGCATGGGGCAGGGCATGGCGCGGCGCCTCTTGGGCGCCGGTCACGATCTGTGCGTGTTCGACGTCGTCGCGGCCGCCACCGCGCCGTTCGCGGAAGCGGGCGCGCGCGTCGCTCGCTCGGTTCGCGATCTCGCGGGCAGCGAGGTCGTCGTCTCGATGCTCGTCGAAGACGCGATCATCCGCGAGGTGGCGCTCGGCGCGGGCGGGTTGTGCGAGTCGCTCGGCAAAGGCGCGATCCACGTCGTGATGGGCACGCACGGTGTCGCGATGGTGCGCGAGCTCGAGGCGCGACACGCGGCAGCGGGGCAGACGCTCGTCGCGGCGCCGGTGCTCGGCCGGCCCGATCTCGCCGCAACCGGTCAGCTCGGCATCGTCGTCGGCGGTCCGCCGGCGGCCGTCGCGCGCGTCAACGATCTCTTGAGTGCGATGGGCCGGCGCACGTTCGTCGCGGGCCTCAAGCCTGAGTCCGCGACCGCGATCAAGCTCGCGAACAACGCGGTGCTCGGCTGCGCGATGGTCGCGATGGCCGAGGGCTTCTCGCTCATACGCAAGTACGACGTACCGCCGCAGGTGTTTCAGGACGTCATGACGGAAGGGTTGTTCGCTGCGCCCGCCTACAAGATCTACGGCCAGAAGATGGTGGACCAGAGCTTCGATCAAGTCGGCTCGCCGATCACGGTCGGGCTCAAGGACGCGAACTTGATCGCGGCCGCGGCGGACATCGCGCGCGTGCCGATGCCGAGCCACAACGTCTACCTCGAGCGCCTCATCGGCGCGGTCGCGCACGGCGACGGCAATCGCGATCAGGCCGTGCTCGGCCGCGAGCAGGCGCGCGCCGCCGGGTTGGAATAGACGCTCGCAGGCCTTCAGCCGCGCGCGTCGCCGCCATGTTCGTCATCGAGCTCGTCTACAAAGCGGATCTGAAAGAGATCGACGCGCACATGCGCGCGCACATGGCGTGGCTCAACAAGCACTACGCCGCCGGCACGTTCGTCGTGTCGGGCCGCAAGATTCCGCGCGACGGCGGCATCATCCTGGCCGTCGGCAAGAGCCGCGCAGAGATCGAGGCGATCGCGAAAGACGATCCGTTCTGCAAGAACGGGCTTGCGGAGTTTCGCGTAATCGAGTTTCGCGCGAGTCAGCGCGCGGACGACATTCAAGCGCGGATCGCGAGCGGCGATCCGCCTGCCCGCGGGTCGCGGCCTCGGTAACGGCGACCCGAGGAGCCCTTCGAGCAGGAGGTCGCGATGCATCTGGCTCGCGGCCAAGCGCTGACACGCTCGCCGGCCTATCTCCAAATAAAGCTTCGCTCTTCGTCCTCGACCGTTCGGTCTCTACCGCGGGCATGTGATCGGACCGCATCTTCGGAATCCGTAGAAAACGCGAACGAAAGCATTCTGTCTCGGTCAGGTCTTGCCGGTCCTACTCCCGGAAACTGTGTCCCATGGCGGAGGGATGACCCCGCCAATGAAACCGGAACTGAAACGCATCAACCCACACAGTTAGGAGTTTGACCATGGACAGCTCGAGCCGTGAAATCCGCAAGTCCCGCTTCGCTTGGCTTCTCAGCGAGTCCTTCTTCCAGGCCGTGCTTCTCGTCGGAGTCGTGAGCGTGATCGTCGAGCAGGCCGGGGCGCTGAACTTCATCGCCTGATTCGGCTCTCATCGACACCGGCGGTAGCCAAGTCCAGCGCGTGCCCGGGAGAGGGGTCTAGCCCCCTCCCGCGGCGCCGCGCGTCAGCCGCCGCAGTTCGAGCCGAAGGCCCGCTCGACTCGCTGCGGCTCGGCGATCAACGCATAGAACTCGTCGATGTATTCGAGCGCCTTCTCGCGGCTCTTCGCGGAAAGTTGCGGATGCTGCTCGTACAGCGCGCGGATCTCGGCGCGCTTTACTTCGAACGGCTCGAAGCTCCGTTGGAGCGCCTCTAGATCGCGGCACGAGCCTCGGTAGAGCCGTTCGCGCACGCTGCGGATCCGCAGCCGCTCGTCGGGCAGCGCGTAGGACGCATCGACGATGCCGGCGGCATCGAAGTCATACGCGATCGGCAGCAGCGCGCCGTCGTCGCGAGCCAGCGGAACGATGTTGTGGCAGCACGCGGCGCCGCCGGTCCCGCGAAGGCCGACCAATCGGTGTTGCCGATGAAGTATTGGAACACCTCGACGAGGCCGAGCGCCTCCTGGTCGTAGCGCGCGCGGTCGATGCGTTCCTCGGCGATCTTGTGGAGATTGCGCAGCGCCGCGAAGTCGTCTTCGTCTTCGAGCAAGATGCCGGGCGCGGCCGCGATTTCGCGGCCGCGATCCGTATCGACGTACGTGACCTCGACCGCCCGCGCTCGCAAGCTCGTCTCGGTCACGAGATTCAGCACGCGATAAGCGAGGTACTCGAGGAACACGTATTGCGCGTTCGCGTCACGCGGTTCGCAGTGCGTGACGAGCTTCAGCCGGTTCTGCCCTTCGAACAATGTTCCGGTCAACGTATTGGTTCGAAAATTCAGCAGCAGCGGCGGAAATGAGCAGACCTCGCGACGCGACTTGCCGCGCGCCCGCACGCGCAGATCCATCGCGACGGTCTCGCCGTTCGGCGCGGTGTAGCTCAGCTGCGCCGGCTGGTATTCCTGATCGGCGCGGTTGCGCGCGACGGTCGACAACGACGTCTCCAAGCGAAGCCGCAGCGGCTCTTCGTGCTCGAACAACGGCCCGGGTGTGCTCGTCTCGCGGATCTGGGCAGCGCCCGTTCCGCTCCACACCGCGAGCCATGCGCTCGCGAAGCACGGGACGACCCATGGCAGGTTCGAATTGAGTCGCATTCGGCTATTCTTGTTATCGACGAAGCGCCCCGACCCTCCTCCGGATAGTAGAAGGTGCACATTGACTCAGCAACCGCCTTCGAGCTCGGTCGTTTCGCCGGCCCAGAGTTCCGGCGCGACCGCCGCTGAACCTGAGAAGAAACCCAAGAAAGACAAGAGTCGTAAGAAAAGTGCCGAGAGCGGCGTCGAGACGATGTTCCGCGTCACGTATCAGAACCACGTCGCGTTGAGTCAGCTCGCAGACAACAAAGCCAACACGCTGATCAGCATCAATGGGCTGATCATTTCGATCTTGTTGGCGGGCCTTACGCCGCGCCTCGTTGCGATGTCGTGGCTGCTTGCGCCAGCGCTCGCGTTGATCGCCGGGTGCGCGCCGTCGCTCGTGTTCGCGGTGCTTGCGTCGAGACCGCGCCTAAATCGAAGGCCAGTGACCGTCGAGCAGGTCCGCAACAATGGCGGCAACATCCTGTTCTTCGGACAGTTCAGCGGTATGCCGTTGAACGACTTCAGCGATTCGATGCATGCGCTGATGAGCGACCCGCAACTGTTACACGACAACCTGATCCGGCAGCTGTATTTCATGGGAGAGGCGCTCGAGCAGAAGTATCGACGGCTGCAGGTCGCGTACGCCGCGTTTCTGTTCGGTATCGGCGGCGCGAGCGCATTGTTTGCCGTGCTCCTGATCGCGAAGCTCTAGAAGCCGTCCGGCCAGAGCTTCTTGTAAGACGCGTTCGTAACCCAGCGCTGCGTCACGCTCGGGTGGAACACGTCGCCGGCCTTCGGTGTCCGCGCGCGCGCGCCGAGATTGAACGGCGGCTTCGTCCAGGGCGCGTGGAAGTCCTGTCCGACGCGCGTGAGGTCGAGCACGCGCAGCGGCGGCGTCACGAACAGCACGCCTACGTCCGCGAGCTTGCGCATCATCCAGTCGAGCGCGATGTCGGAGAGGCCCGACTCGCGCGCCGCGTACCCGCCGCCGACGTCGGAGTGCGCGCCGATGAACCACACCTGCTCGATGCGCTTGTCCTTGTCCCAGCGCGTCACGGGGAAATCGCGGCGGCGCTCGTCGAGCGCCATCGCGTGAAAGCCGTGCTCCACCGCGGGGCTCAACTTCGTGTTCACGAAGCTGAAAAAATCCTTGCGTGAGCCCTGCACGTAGTTCGGCACGCCCATCGAGCCCACCGTGTCCCAGACGGCGACGGACTTCATCGGCACGTTGGGTATGAGGTCCGCCTTGCGCAGCGTGACGGCCGCGAGCGCGTCGCCCGCGAAGTCCGCGATCGCGTTCAGCAGCGAGCTCAGCTTCTTGTCGCCTTCGAATACGAGGCCCTTACACTTGAACCAAGCGGCGAGACCGCGGAGATACGCCTCCGACTTGTCGTCCGGATCGTACTTGCGGGGGTTCAGCAGGCCGACTTCGGAAATCATTCCTGCGAGCGCCCGCGCCGTGTACGCGCCGCGGCTGAACCCCACGATGTGGATCGAGTCGCCGGCGGCGTAGTTACGCGAGATGAACGTGTAGCCGCGGATGATCCGGGCGATCACGCCCGCGCCGAAGACACCGCCAAGCACCTTCATCACCGCGTTCTTCGAGTCGCCGACGCCGTGGAGGTACTTCGACGTCTGCAGAACCGCGGCAGCGTCGCGGTAGACCATCTCGGTCTCGTTGCGCAGCGCCTGCGTCTCGGGAGTCGCCTGGCCGCGCAGGCTCGCGAACAGCTTCACCACGTTGGTCACGCCATCGTCGAGCTCCGTGTCGGCCTGCGCGGCGCCGTCGATGTCGGAGGTGCTCGTGGCGTCCGACGGGCCGTTCCAAGTTCCGTCGGCGCAAAAGACGATTTGCTTCGTCATCGGGGGCTCCGGCTGCTCGGGCGGTGCCGTACAGTAGCACGGCGCCTCGGCCCCCCGAGTGCGCTGGCGATCGGTTGCGGCTCTCGTCGAGCGCGCTCGATCCGGAGGTGGACGCGCGCTAGCGCGCGGCGCTAGTCCCTTTGAGCCGCGCGAGGTAGTCCTTGCGAAAGCGCAGCGTGAGCGCGTCCGTTCGCACGGACTTTTCGTCGTGCGCGTCCGCGATCTCCGTGGGCGAAGAGGATTCCACGATCGCCTGATCTTCTTTCGCGATCCGCCGATTGGAATAGTTGAACAGTCCGTCGAGGAGCCGCGACGTAAGGAAGGGGCGCACGGCCGACAGGAGCATGCGCGTGCGCTGCGAGTCGATCGGCACGCAGGCGACGGTTAGCAGTACCTTTCGGCCGAGCAGCGTGATGTGCAAGTTCATCTGGTTCGGCCAGCGGTAGTCCAGCATTCCGGGCTGCGACGCGCCGTCGAGCGTGATGCGCGAGCGCACGCCCCAAGGCTGCTCCTCGCGCTCCAGGTCCATGCGTCCGGCGACGTTTTTCGCGAGCTTGCGGCCGATGGTCGCGCGGTGGACGAACGGCAGGTGCGGCCAGTCGAGCATGTTCTCCATCGCGCGTGTCCAATGCGCCCGCCACTCGACGGCCGTGCCGCAGACGCGCACTCCGGCTGCGCTGAAGTACTCGTTCACCGCGGGCTCGCCGTCGGCACTTACGTTGACGCCCGTGTAGATCCAGATCTGCCCGCCGAGCTCGCGCGCGGGCACGACGTCGGCATGCAGCTGCGCGAGCTTCGCGTCCGGGTTCCACGGCACGTGCACGACGCGCCCTTGCGCGTCGAAGCGCCAGCCGTGAAATGGGCACTCGAGGCAGCCGTCCGCGACGTGGCCGAGCGACAGTGCCGCGCCGCGGTGCGGACAGCGGTCGAGCAGCGCGCGTGGCGTGCCGTCGGCCGTGCGAAAGAGCGCGAGCCGGGTGCCGGCAATGGTCACGCCGAGCGGACGCTGCGTGCCGAGCTCGGCTGCGAAGGCCGCAGGTGTCCAGACACTGGCGAAATCTTGGAACAATCCGCGTCTCCGCAAATACGCTTGCCGCGGCAGTCATTCAGCGCGCAATGCGGAACGGATACAACTGCGGGGCGTAGGCTGAGGGAACGCACGTTGCGCGAAAGTCGGGTAGAGTTCGCCGCAGCGTCGCGCGAACTGGGTGGCGAGGCGGCGGGGGTTTGGGAATGGCGAAGATTCGAATCGTGATCGCGGGTGTGTACGTGTGCCTCGCGGTGGGCGCCTTGTCTCGGCGGTCCGTCGATCGACCTTGCGATCAACACGCATTGGTACGACGACAACGCCGAGGGCAACAAGGTGCTCGGCCCCGCGGGTGTGCCGCTGATCGCGCACACGAACTCGCGCGACATGCTCACGAAGCACAACTCGATCAATCTCGTGCGCACCGTGCTCGATCAGCCCGCGTATCCGCCGGCCGCGTGGCGCAGCATGGCGACCCGACCACCTATTTCCTCGACCGCGCCTACAAGAGTCTGAAACAACGCTAACGCTCGAACGAAGGAGAGCTCGATGTACCTTGCCCGTGTGTCGCCCGTCCGTATCTCGCTCGTATCGGTCGCGCTCGCCGCCGCTGCGTTGCCGGCCGGCGCGCAGCTCCAGAATCTCGATGAGCAGCTGAAGACCACCCAGATTCGGCCCGAGAAGATCGCCGACAACTTCTACGTGCTGTTCGGCGTGGGCGGCAACATCGTGGTCTCGATCGGCGAGACCGGCACGCTGATCGTCGACGCGCAGTTTCCCGAGATGGTGCCACGGTACAAGGCGAAGATCGGCGAGCTCGGCGGCGGCAAGATCGATTTCCTGATCAACACGCACGGGCACTTCGACCACGCCGACGGCAACAAGGTGCTCGGCCCCGAGGGCACGTGGATCGTCGCGCACGAGAACGCGCGGCAGATGATGATGAAGCACATCACGGTCAATCTCGTGAGCACGCAGCGCGATCAACCCGCCTATCCGAAGGAAGCGTGGCCCGTCGAGACCTACGACCGCTCGATGCGGCTCTACTTCAACGGCGAGCGCATCGACCTCATGAATTTCGGCCCCGCGCACACCGCCGGCGACACGGCCGTACTGTTCCGCACCCACAATCTCGTGCACATGGGCGACGTGTACAACAACGCGGGGTACCCGTTCATCGACGTCGACAATGGAGGGAGTCTCAACGGCGTGATCGAGTTCTGCTCGAACGTGCTCAAGGAGCTCAACGCGCAGTCGATCGTGGTGCCGGGCCACGGGCCGGTGGCGAAATATCAAGACCTCGTGGACTTCGTCGCGATGCTCACGACGATCCGCGACAGGATGTCGGCGCTGATCAAGACCGGAGCAACGCTGGAGCAGGTCACTGCCGCGAAGCTCACGGCGGAGTGGGACGCGAAGAAGGGTGACCCGGCGAGCTTCCTGAATCGCGCCTACACGAGCCTGTCGAAGAAGTGATTCCTCAGGCCGGCGGCCGCCGGCCGCGCCCGCGCTTACTGCGAGCGAGTCGACGAGCCGAGCGGCCGCGGCGGCGGCGCGTCGCCGGGGCCGAGGACCGTGCCGTCGGCGAGCGTGATCGTCACGAGCGAGCCGTTCGGTCGGCCGTCGAGCAGCGGGTTCACGACCGCGACGACTTGGTCGCCTGGCTTCAACGCCGTCTTTTTCCAACCGGTGCGCACCATCATGTTCGGGCTGCCGCACTCGATGCCCCACTCGGTCGCTTGCCCCTTGTCGTCGGGCACCGTGACCTGAATCCAGGCGTGCGGATTCGTCCACTGAAAATCCTTCACGGTCCCGGTGAGCGTCACCTTCTTCGTGCGGTCGAAGCTCGCGAACGAGTGATGCGCGCTTACGGCGGGTGCGAGCACGGCACCCGCGCAGACTGCGGCGGCGACTCCGACGGCCCGCAATAGGTTCGGGAATCGTGCGCGGCTCATGCTCATGGCGTCGCCTTCGCAGTATCGTCGCCGGGGCGCGGGTTGTCGCCGCAAAAGTACTCGAGCATGTCGATGTCGGGCCGGCGCTGGAAGTAGTGCTTCAAGACGACGGGCTCCGTATAGAACTTCGGGTCGTTGATCGCGAGCTCGTCCTCGAGCAGCTCGTCATTCGCCACGAGCCGCAAGCGTTCGACGAGATGCAGCTGATCGCTGAGCGGAAAGCGCGGGTCGTCGTCGATGCTGCTGACTTTGGCGTTCGAGCCGACGCCGTTCGCTGCGCGCGCCTTGCCGTTCGTGCCGACGGTGTCGACGACGAGCACGTCGCCATCCCAAGTGCCAATCGAATGACCGTTCCATGTTGCGACCATCTCGTCTTCCGGCGGATGGCCGCGGCCGTCCGTGTAGATCCGCCGCGGGATGCCGCTCGCTTCGCGCACGATCACGATTTGATCAGGCGCCTCGAGCAGCTGGATCGGGAAGATGCCGATCTCCCACATGTGAAACACCGGACCGCCCGGCGTGCATGCTGTGAAGTTGCTGTGGTCGTTGAGGCGCTGCGACTCCGCCGCGCCGGCCGGCGTGAACGGGGGATTCCTCGGCCACGGCGTGTTCGACCACGGTGACGGGCCGGCCGGATCTTCAAACGACCCGATCGGGACCCAGACGCCGGTGAGCCCGCGATTGGTCGCGGTCTTCGGAGCAGCGTTCGCGGTTGCGCTTGCGGGGCTCTCGCCGCCGGCCTCGGGAGTGCCGCAGCTCGCGACGCCGAGCGCCGCGAGCAAGCACGACGCGATCAGACCAGACGAACGACGAGCGGCACGCTGCACTGACGACTCCGCGCGGCGAGGGCGACACGCGCGAAGCTTAGTCCGGTCCGCCTGCCCCGTACAGAAGCTAGGGCGCGATCTCCGCGCCGCCCTCGCGCTCGACATGCCGCACGAGCTCGCTCACGCTCGCGCCGCGCCCCGCGGCGCCGTCCGCGGCCTGCCAGATCTCCTGGCCGAGCGACCAGATCGGCACCTTCGCTTCCTCGCGCCGCGCAAGCTCGAGCGCGATCCCGATGTCCTTCACCATGAGCTCGAGCTTGAACGGATCGTCGAACGCGCGGTTCGTGATCCGTTGCTTGATGTGCGTCTGCGTGATCCACGACATGCCGGTGGACACGTTCAGCACGTCGGTCATCACGTTCGGATCGAGCCCGAGCTTCTTGCCGAGCACGAGGCCTTCGGCCGTTGCCGCGAGCGTCATCGCGGTGATCGTGTTGTTGATCGACTTCATCGCGTGGCCCGCGCCGATCGGTCCCAAATGGAACAGGTGCTTGCCCATGACTTCGAGCACCGGGCGCGCGCGCTCGACCGAGGGCTTCGCCCCGCCGAGCATGAACACGAGCGTGGCAGCTTTCGCACCCATCTCGGCGCCCGAAGTCGCGGAGTCGACCATGTCGATGCCTTTCGCGGCGAGGCCCTTAGCCGTTTCGACCGTGAGCCAAGGCTCGCACGACGACGTATCGATCACGAGCTCGCCGCCGTCGAAGCCGTCGACGAGGCCGTCTTTCCCGAGCGCGACCTCGCGCACGTACTCGCCCGACGGCAGCATCGTGACGACGATCTCGCAGCGTTCGGCCACGTCGCGCGGCGTCGCGGCGACCTGCATCGTGGCGAAGGCCGCGGCTAGGCGTTCCGCCTTCTTGCGATCGACGTCGAGCACGGTGAGCGAGTGCCCGGCCTTTGCGAGATGTCCGGCCATCGGTGTGCCCATCACGCCGAGCCCAATGAAACCGATGCGCAGTGCCATGTGTATTCCACGCCCGTTGCGGGCTCCGCAAGAGTGAGCCGGCATGATAGACGATGCGCCTCGCCCGACGGAGCGTGGAGCGGTGTCCGCCGCCGTGGCTTGCCATGGCAGGATTCCGCGAGTAGCGTGCGGATCGATGCCGTTATCCGGTATCGCGAGTCGAGCGCAAGCATCGGTCTCGCCCGAAGAATCAAGATGGGGGGGGTCCGCCATGACTCGGCCGCGTTTCGGAATCTTGTTCGCCGTCGTCGCGGGCGTTGCGCTCGCATCGTTGCCCAGCGTATTCGCCGCGGACTTCGTGATCATGAAGCCCGACCAAATCAAGTATCTGCCGAACGAGAATGGCACGGGCCCCGATATCGCCGTGATCTACGGCGACCCGACCAAGGCTGGTTTTTACATCATCCGCGCGCGCTTCAAACCGGGCGTCATGTCGCGGCCGCACACGCATCCGACCGACCGGCACGTGACCGTGATCTCCGGAACGTGGTGGGCCGGCACGGGCAAGACGTTCGATCCAAACAAGACGACGCCGCTCGGTGCCGGCAGCTACATGATGCATCCCGCGAACGAGCCGCACTTCGACGGCGCGAAAGACGTCGAGGCGATCGTCGAGATCAAGGGCATCGGCCCCGCGCCGAACGTGCCCGTGGCGCAGTGAGATTGGAGTCTGCAATGACGAAAGACCTTACCCAGGATTCGCTCGAGCCCGTCGCGGGCAACGGCCTGCTGCACCGGCGGATGTTTCTTACGCACGGCGCCGCCGCGGGCGCGGCGTTGCTGACGGCCGGTGCCGCAAGCGCGGCACCGCTCGACGTGCCGCCGTCCATGAAGACCCCGGGCGTGCCTCCGAGCGCGTACGGTGAACGCTCGGCGCACGAGTCGAAGGTGGTGCGGATACCGAACGGCGCGGCGCCGTCGGCCGGCACGGGCGGCTCGCGAACGCCGATCGAGAGCCTCGAAGGGATCATCACGCCGAGCTCGCTGCACTTCGAGCGGCATCACAACGGCATTCCCGATCTCGATCCCGAGACGCATCAGGTTTTGATCCACGGTCTCGTCGAGCGGCCGCTCTTGTTCAGCATCGAAGCGCTGTCACGCTATCCGCTCGTGTCGCGGATCCAGTTCCTCGAATGCTCGGGCAACAGCGCGGGCAACAACGCCGCGGATGCGCCGCAGCAGTCGGCGGGCGGCATTCACGGCCTCGTCTCGTGCAGCGATTGGACCGGCGTGCCGCTCGCGATTCTGCTCGAGGAAGCCGGCGTGAAACCCGAGGGCAAATGGTTGCTCGCCGAAGGCGCCGACGCTGCCGGCATGAGCCGCAGTGTGCCGATGGCGAAGGCCATGGACGACGCGATCCTCGCGCTGTACCAGAACGGCGAGCGCCTCCGCCCGTCGAACGGCTATCCGGTGCGGCTGTTCTTGCCGGGCTTCGAAGGCAACATGAACGTGAAGTGGCTGCGGCGAATCAAGGTCACGGCCGAGCCGACGATGACGAAGGACGAGACGTCGAAGTACTCGGATTTGGGGCTCGACGGACGTTCGAAGCTATTTACGTTCCCGATGGAAGTGAAGTCGGTGATCACGTCGCCGTCGGGCGGGCAGAAGATGAAGGGCCCGGGGCTTTACCAGGTGTCGGGTCTCGCGTGGTCGGGGTTCGGCAAGATTCGCCGTGTCGACGTGTCCGCGGATGGGGGCAAGAGTTGGGCCGAGGCCGCGCTCAGCGAGCCCGTGTTGTCGAAAGCGCTCGTGCGCTTCCGGATGCCGTGGCGCTGGGGCGGTGCCCCGAGCACGCTGATGAGCCGTGCGGTGGACGAGACCGGTGCCGTGCAGCCGACGCGCGCGGCAATGATCGGCGCGCGCGGCGCGAACTACCGCTACCACTACAACGCGATTCAGAGCTGGAACGTCACGCCCGCGGGAGAGATCGGCAATGTCTACGTCTAAGGGAATCGCGATCGCCGCGGGCGTACTCGCTCTCGCGCAGCTGACGCTCGCGGCCGCGCAGGAAGGGCCGAAGCTCGGCGTGCCCGTTACGCCGGAGCAAATCGCGAGCTGGGACATCAGCGTCGGTCCGGACGGCGCGGGCTTGCCTCCGGGCAAGGGCAGCGCGGTCACCGGTGCGGCGGTGTATCAGGCGAAGTGCCTCGCGTGCCACGGGGAGAAGGGCGCGGGCAAACCGAGCGATCAGCTCGTGGGCGGGCAGGGCACGCTGCGTGACGCGGCCGCGGTGCGGACGGTCGGCAGCTATTGGCCCTATGCGACGACGCTGTTCGACTACATCCGCCGCGCCATGCCGTACGTTCAGCCGCAGTCGCTCACGCCGGACGAGATCTACGGCCTTTCGGCGTATCTGTTGTTCTTGAACGGCGTCGTCGGCGAGAACGACGAGATGAATGCGACCACGCTGCCGAACGTGAAGATGCCGAACCGCGACAACTTCTTTTCCGTCTACACGGACCCCAAGCGGCGCCGCTAGCGGCGTGGATCGCCGCCGCTGACGCGCGCACGCTAGGCGCCGGTCAGCTTGGCGCGGAACACGAAGTACACCGCGCCGAGCACGCAGAGGGCCGCCCAGAGGTAGTCGAGCTTCAGCGGCTCTTTCAGATAAAAAACGGCAAACGGCACGAACACGCTGAGCGTGATCACTTCCTGGAGCAGCTTCAGCTGCCCCACGGACAGCACCGTGTAGCCGATGCGGTTGCCGGGAACCTGGAGCAGGTACTCGAAGAAGGCGATGCCCCAGCTCACGAGCGCCGCGACGATCCACGGGCTACCCCTAAGCTCCTTCAGGTGCGCGTACCAGGCGAACGTCATGAAGACGTTGCTCAAGCTCAACAACAGAATCGTGAGTGCGATGTTGCTCATGGCTGCGATCCCGAGGCCGCGCGTCGGCCGCGCGAGTATCGCATGAGGATGCGGGTGCCGGGATCAGACGCGACGGGCGAAGCCGCAGCGTGGCGCGAGCGCCGACAGGACGCTCGTAGTCGAGAGAATGCGGAAGCGACGGCCGCATGGCCGTCGCTCCGTTTCGTCGCGTGAACCGGTCTAGAAGCGCGAGCGCTGAGGACGATCCTCGCGCGGCTTCGCTTCGTTGACCTTCACGTTGCGGCCCCCAATCGGCGTGCCGTTGAGCGACTGAATCGCTTTCTGCGCGGCGCCGTTGTCCGGCATCTCGACGAAGCCGAATCCCTTGGACTGGCCCGAGAACTTATCCGAAATTACGGTCGCCGAAGTCACCTCACCAAACGCGCCGAAGGCGGTTTGGAGCTGATCGTCCGTCACGCTGTAGGCCAGATTTCCAACATAGATCTTCATACGTACTTAGTCCTTAACGATCGGATCGATTGAAAAAAGGTTCGCCGAGCAGCTCGATCCACGGACTGCTCCGCGACATGTTGCCCTCAAGGGCAAATGCCGATTTCGTTGCCCGGGCGGGCAACCTAATGATTGCTCTGAAGGTGAAATGCTTCGTTGGTGCAACATGCCGCGCCTGGGTCCGTCTCGAATTTGGTGGAGACGGCTGAGGTAATTCTTTTTCGGAAAGAGTGCCTGGCGCTGCGTTTGTGGGGGATTTGGCGTCTTACTGACGCTTGAAGGAATGGGAAGATAACAGAACGTTACGCGAATACCAACCACTATTCTTCACCTCCGCGTTTCCCGCTACGCTGCAAAGCCATGACAACCACAACCGAAGAGCGACCCAAGGCCAAATCCCTGCAGCCATTGAGAGCGCTCCTGCCTTATTTGCGCCCGCATTGGCGCGTGCTCGCGGCTGCGCTCGGCGCCTTGCTCGTCGCGGCCGCGGCGCAGCTCGCGCTGCCCATCGCGGTGCGGTTCCTGATCGACCAGGGCCTCGCCGTGCGCGATGCGGCGACGATCAACCGTTATTTCATCGCGTTCCTCGTGGCGGCCCTCGTTTTCGGAGCATTCGCGGCGCTGCGTTTCTATTTGGTTTCGTGGCTCGGCGAGCGAGTCGTGGCCGACATCCGCAACGCGGTCTATGCGAAGGTCATCCGGATGGACCCGAGCTTCTTCGAGGTCACGCGCACCGGAGAGGTGCTGTCGCGGCTCACCGCCGACACCACGCTCGTGCAGTCGATCTCGGGCGTCGGGATCTCGATCTCGCTGCGCTCGGCGCTCACGCTGGTCGGCTCGCTCGTGCTGCTCGTCGCGACGAGCCCGACGCTCACGCTGATGATCGTGCTTGCGATGCCGCTGATCGTTGGGCCGCTCTTGATGCTCGGCCGGCGCGTGCGGCGCCTATCGCGCGATTCGCAGGACCGTATCGCGGACACGAGCGCGCTCGCGCAAGAGACCATCAACGCCGTCCAGACGGTGCAGGCCTTTACGCTCGAGGAATTGCACACGCAGCGCTTCCGCGACGCGGTCGCGCAGTCGTTCCGCGTCGCGGTTCGGCGGACCAAGATCCGCGGCGCCCTCACCGCGCTCGCCACGATGCTCGTGTTCGGGGCGATCACGCTCGTGCTCTGGATCGGCGCGCATCAGGTGCTCGCGGGCACGCTCACGTTCGGGCAACTGAGCCAGTTCTTGCTGTATGCGGGCTACATGGGTGTGGCGGCCGCAAGCTTGAGCGAGATGTGGGGCGAAGTGCAGCGCGCGGCCGGCGCGATGGAGCGGCTCGTGGAGCTGCGAGCAGGCGATCCCGGCGATCAAAGCGCCGCCGCTGCCCGTCGAGCTGCCGCGGCCGCACAAGGGCCGGATCCAGTTCGACGCCGTACGTTTCCGCTATCCGTCGCGCCCCGAGACCGCGGCGCTGGACGACTTCACGGTCACGATCGAGCCGGGTGAAACCGTCGCGTTCGTCGGTCCGTCCGGCGCGGGCAAGAGCACGACGTTCCAGCTGCTGCTGCGGTTCTACGATCCGGCCGAGGGCCGTGTGCTGATCGACGGCGTCGACGTCGCGCGCGCGCGGCCGGAAGACGTGCGCGCGATGATCGGGCTCGTGCCGCAGGACACCGTGCTGTTCGGCGCGAGCGCGCGCGAGAACATCCGCTACGGCCGCCCGACCGCGAGCGACGCGGACATCGAGGCGGCAGCGCGCGCGGCCGGCGCCGACGAGTTCATCGGCGTGTTGCCGCAGGGCTACGACACCTTCCTCGGCGAGCGCGGCACGCGGCTTTCCGGTGGCCAGCGGCAGCGCATCGCGATCGCGCGCGCGATCCTCAAGGACCCGCCGATCCTGCTGCTCGACGAGGCGACGAGCTCGCTCGACGCGCACAACGAGCAGCTCGTGCAGCAGGCCCTCGAACGGCTCAT
The DNA here is from genome assembly GCA_963742115.1 of uncultured Gammaproteobacteria bacterium. Taxonomy (GTDB): domain Bacteria; phylum Pseudomonadota; class Gammaproteobacteria; order Steroidobacterales; family Rariloculaceae; genus FEN-1219. Next base: position 677,601 of record CAVUKQ010000015.1, on the reverse strand, counting down.
GGAGCACCGCACGACGATCATCATCGCGCATCGGCTCGCGACCGTGCTCAAGGCCGACCGCATCGTCGTGATGAATCATGGCCGCATCATCGCGAGCGGCAGCCATCAGCAGCTGCTGCAAAGCAGCCCACTGTACGCGCGGCTCGCGGAGCTGCAGTTCGGAGCCGCGACCGGCGGCGCGGAGGAGCGAGCGGGTGCGGCTCTCGTCGGTTGAGGGTAATCGCCAGCGCCTCGACGGCGGAGCGATGTACGGCAACGTGCCGCGAGCGCTCTGGGAGCGCTGGACACCCCCCGACGCGGAGAATCGGATCGAGTTCGCGTGCCGCGCAATGCTCGCGCAGGACCTCGACGGCAAGACCGTGCTGTTCGAGACGGGCATTGGCGCGTTCTTCGAGCCGCGGCTGCGCGCACGCTACGGCGTGCTCGAGGACGACCACGTGCTGCTGCGCTCGCTGCAGGTCCTCGGCGTCGCGCACGAGGACGTCGACGCCGTGGTGTTGAGCCATTTGCATTTCGACCATGCGGGCGGGCTGCTCACCGCGTATCGCGCGGATCGCCCCGCGGAGCTCCTGTTCCCGAACGCACGATTCGTCGTGAGCCTGACAGCGTGGGAGAGGGCGCGCGCGCCGCATCCGCGCGACCGAGCGTCATTCATTCCGGGGCTCACCGACCTGCTCGAGCGGAGCGGCCGGCTCGAGATCGTGGACGGCGAGCGCAGCGCGCTCCTCGGCGACGGCGTGCGCTTCGAGCTCACCGAGGGGCATACGCCGGGACTGATGCATGCCGAGCTCGGCGGCGATGGCGGCGTGGTGTTCTGCTCCGACCTGATTCCGGCGCGGCCTTGGGTGCATCTGCCCGTGACGATGGGCTACGACCGCTACCCGGAGCGCCTGATCGACGAGAAGCGGCGGTTCCTGACGGACAAGATGGCGCGCGGAGTGCGATTGTTCTTCACGCACGATCTCGGTTGCGCGCTTGCGAGCGCGACCGTGGACGCAGCCGGGAAGTTCGGCGTAGTGGAGGAGCGCGCCTCCGTCGAAGCGCTCGCGCTCGGCTAGCGGCGCGCGCCGCCTGCGTTGCTCGCGGCTTCCGCGTTCGCGATCAGGCGCACGCCGACGCGCTGATTCGCGGCGGCCACGGCATTCCACGCGCCGGCCGTGAGCTCGAAGTCCGTGAGCGGGTAGTCGACGACCGGCTCGGTGCTGCCGTGCGACACGCTCTCGACGCGCAGCCGCGGATTGCGGGCGGTCGCGGACGCCACGGCGTTCGCGTACGCCACGGATTGCCTAGACCCAAGCGCGACCGCCTCGATCTCCGGCCAGCCCACCTGCTCGCAGGTCGCCGCGGGTTGCTGCGGCGGCGCGAGCTCGAGTGTGCCGTCGGGCCGGTAGTTCATGCAGAACCGGCCGACGTGGACGTCGATCGCGACGGTTCCTGCGAAGCTGAGCTCCTCGAGCTGCGAGAACAGCGCCGTGAGGACGGACGCGCGTCCGTCGTCTAGGGGCGTTGCGCCGAACGCGTAGCGGCCGCCCTGATTGATTCCCCATTCGAGCACGTCGAGCACGTTGCTCGTCGCGCGCGGCTGCGCGCTCGCGACCGCGGACGTGCGCGCGTCGCTGATCGTGGCCGTGTCGTTCGCGAGCTGGCGTGTGAGCTCGTTCGCGTTGTCGAGCGACGAGCGCGTCGCGAAATAGAGGTAGCCGAGGACCACGCTGACGACGACCAACAGCATTGCCGCGATTCGCACGGCCCGATCGAGGCGCAGTGCCGGGACGCGCTCCTCGAGAATCGCGGCCTGGATTGCGGGCGCCAATGCGGGAGCCGCTGCTGGGACCGTCGGGGCGGGCGCCGCCGCCGCTGCAGAAGCCGCCGCGCAGAAGCCGAGAAGCGCTGCAACTCGCGGCGCATCTCCTCGCGCAGCGACGAGACCTGCTCGGAGAACAACCCTTCGAGCAGCTCGCGCAGGGCCTCCGCATCGAGCGGCCGGCCCGCACCGGACGGAGCCGGCTCGGCCGCTTCGGGGGCCGGCTGGACGGGCCCCGGGATCAGGTGCAGCGTGCGCAGAACCGTCGCAACCTCGACGGGCTGGAGCGTCTTTGGCAGCACGCCGAGCGCACCGAGCGCGCGCGCTTGGCCGACGTAGAGCTCGCCTTCCTGCGAGGTGTACATCATCACCGGAATCGTCGCGGTGGCCGGGTTCTTCTTGATCGCCTCGAGCGCCTCGAAGCCGTCGATGCCCGGCATGTTGTGGTCGAGGAAGACGACGTCGGGGCGGCTGTGCTTGAGGTAGTCCAGCGCGACCTCGGCGGATTCAGCCATGTCCGCGGCCACGCCGTGGTCCGTGAGGAGCCGGCTCAGCACGGCTCTCGCGAGACGCGAGTCGTCGACTATCAGCGCTCTCTTCATCAGCTTCCTGCCGCGTTGAGGGGCGGTGGCCGCCGCCCGTCGGCTCGACCGGGCCCCCAGCGATTATCGAAAGGAGCGTGCGCCCCGAATGTGCGGGGAGTCGCAATATCTGTCAATGGCCGCCTTCTTCAGGACCGTGCGTGGGACCTCGGCCGGGCCGTGCTGAGCAGGCCATCGATGGTCTCCAGCAGGCCCTGGACGACGACGGGCTTCACGAGGTGCGCGTCGAACCCGGCCTGGCGCGAACGCTTGCGGTCCTCGTCGCGGCCGTAGCCCGTGAGCGCAATCAAGCGGATACCCGCGTTGATCGTGCGGATGCGGCGCGCGACCTCGCAACCATCGATCCTGGGCAACCCGATGTCGATCACCACGACGTGCGGCTCGCGCTCGAGCGCGTACTCGATGCCCGTCTCGCCGTCCGCCGCCTCGAGGATCTCGTGCCCCGCGCTTTCGAGGATGATTCGCAACGACTCGCGCGCGTCCGCGTTGTCCTCGACGATGAGGATTCGATAGGCCCGCGCCTTGCTCGCCGCGGCGGCGCCGGACGGCGCGTCGGTTGCCGCCGGTGCGACCGAGCGCGGGAGTCGGACGACGAACGTGCTGCCCGTCCCGGGCCCATCGCTGTGCGCGGTGACGGTGCCCGAGTGCAGCTCCACGAGGCGCTGCACGAGCGCGAGGCCGACTCCGAGGCCGCCCTGCGCGCGGTCGGGACCCTGGTCGCCCTGCGCGAACAAGTCGAAGATGCGTGGCAAGAGCTCTGCTGCGATGCCGCTGCCGGAATCGGTGATCCGGAGCACGGCGTGCGCGTCGTCCGCGTCGGACTCGATCCGGATCGTTCCGTCGAGCGCGGTGTACTTGATCGCGTTGTGCAGCAGGTTCGTGATGATCTGATTCAGTCGATCGGGATCCGCGTCGACCCACGCCGTCCTAAGCTCGAGTTGTATGCGCGGCAGATCGCGATGACCGGTTGCCGACGAGGACTGGATCGCGGCCGAGACCGCGTCCGCGAGATTCACGCGCTTGCGCTGCAGCGTCATCTTCCCGACGGTGACGCGCGCCACGTCGAGCAGGTCGTCGATGAGCCGCGTGAAATGCGCCGTCTGGCGCTTGATGATACGGCTCGCGCGGGTTGCAGCGTCCGGCGACACTCCCGGGTGATCGAACACGGCGGATGCCGCTGCGATCGCGCTGAGCGGATTGCGCAGCTCGTGGCTCAACATCGCGAGGAACACGTCGCTCGCGCGCAGCGCACTCTCGGCCTCCGCGAGCGCCGCGTGCTCGCGGAGCGATAGCGCGACGCGTTCCTGCACGAGCGCCGACATCACGAGCGTCGTCATCGCGATCATCGCGGTGAACGCTTGCAGCACGAGCAGCGATTCGTTGGCCGTCGCCATCACGAACGGGCCGTTGCCCGTCGCGGTAGCCCAGGTCGCGATCACGGACATGACGGCCACCGTGGTCGCGACGGCGCGCTGCCGGAAGCGGAACGCGGCCCAGACGAGCGGCGGCAGGCACAGGAACGCGAGCGGATAGCGCGCGAGCAACGGGTGGAAGAATACGGCGGACGTCACGGCGGCCACCGTGGCTAGCAGCAGGGACGCCTCGAGCGCGCGGTTCGCCGTGCCGCGCAGGCTGGGCTCGCGATGCCAGAGCACGAACAGAGGGGTCACGAGAATCGCGCCCGCCACGTCGCCGAGCCACCAGGTGAGCCAGATCGCGCCGAACTGCGCGGGGGGCGCGAGGCCCGCGAGCGTAAGGATGCTCACGCCGATCGTCGCGCTCAGTGCCGTGCTCGCCAGGCCGGCAAGCCCGGCGAACTTGAAGATGTCGAGCGCGTGATCGAACACGTTGCGGCCGTTCGCGAACCGCGTGACGAGGTAGGCCGCGAGGACGCCCTCGAGGGTATTGCCAGCGGCGATGCCGAGCGAGGTGACGAAAGTGCCCGCGGTCGTGAGGTTTACGAGGAAAGCGCCCACGAACACCGCAGGCGTCGCTCGATAACCGAACACGAGCAGCGCCGCGATCGCGACACCCGTCGGCGGCCAGACGGCCGACGCGCTCGGGTTCAACAGGCCGAAGAACTCGAGCCCGACTCGACCCGCGAGGAAGTAGACGCCGGTGAGGCCGGCGAGTAGCGCAAACCAACGCAGCCGCGGCATTCGAACCCCGTCCTCGGCACATCGGGTGTAGGAACGAACGATTCTACTATCGCGGCCGCACCCGCGTCCGCGTACCGCGGTGATGTGCTTCGCGGTGCGTCTAGAAGCTCAGATCGGGGACCCTCTTCAAGATCCGCTGCTCGAGCTGCGAGATCAGGCCGGCGCCCTTCGTGAGGAACGACGCGGTGCCTTGCGGTCCGAGCGTCTTCGCGATCGGCGGCGGGCCGTCGAGCGGCGAGAAATCGGGATAGTACATGTTGAGCGTGATGATGCCGGGCTCGCCGCCTTGCACGGACGTCGTGACCTCGAGCCCCGAGAACGTGCCGTTCTCCTTCGCTTGCTTCATGACGGGATACATCTCGGTGCGGACGAAGCTCATGTAATCGCGCGCTTTGCCCGGCATTGCGCGGTAGCGGCTCACGAACAGCGTCTGCGCGGCGCCAGGATCGAGGTAGAACTCGTCGTGGCGATTCTCGATCGAGCGGTGCATCGACACCGTGCAGTCGCGGAGCTTTTCGACGAGCGCCGCGGCCTTGTCTTTGCCGAGCGCGCGCTCGAGAGCGTCGGGGCCGTTGAACTCGGCGAACGACGGCAGCGGCCGCACGATCACGTAGTCCGTGGCCTCGCCGATCACCGTCTGAAAAACGGTGTACTGCTTGATGCCGGCCTTCTTCAGCGCGGGAACGACTTCGGTGCGCTCGAGCGCGAGCCATTCGGTGACCATCTCGGGCTTCACGTGGACCTCGGTCACGAGCAGCCGGGTGTTGCCCGGACCGCCTTCCTGCGCGTAGCTCGCGGCCGATGCGCTGAGCATCAGCAGAGCGGCCGCGGCTTGCGCCGCCGCCTTCGTTCGGATTCGTGTTCCCCTCGGTCGTTGTTCGCACTGCTCGCTGCCCGCGCTCGGTCACTCTGTCCGGCCGGATTCGCCTCGCGGCCTCGCCGGCGACCGCTCGCGAACGGCGGCTTTCCCGAGCTTCACTCTAGTCCGGGCGCCGGGATTCCGCCATCGCGCTCGAGCGGACGCGGCGCGGCGCACAGCGCCGCCACCGAGCGACGTGCGCGCGGTCCGGGCTACCGCCACGGCGAAGTCGCGCTTCACGTTCCTCGGCGAGCAGGAAGACGGCAGCTTCCGCGTCACGGGGTCCGGCGTCTACACCGACAAGTGGATTCGCGAAGAGGGCGAGTGGCGCATCGCGCGACGCAGCGTGAACTGGGACCTGCTCGCGGGCGCAGAGCGCGCCGCAGCCGACGACCAACAACGCGGCGCCGGCCGCGCGCTGACTACTCGTCAACGCTCGGCGCGGTGCCGATCGGGCGGATGCGCGCCGTTCGGAGCGCCGGCGCTATTTCGCTGGCGCCGCGGGCGGCGCGACCGCGGTCTTCTCGAGCTGCTCCATCCAGATGCCTTCCGAGCAGTTGTCCTCGAGCATCACGTTCTCGATCCTGCGGTAGAGCGTCGTGACCTTGTAGTCCTTGTCGACGTACATCCCGGGGTCGGTGATGTACATCTCGTTGACGAGCAGCGTTCCCTCGACCTTCGGCGGCCGGTCGGGGCGAAGCCCCGTGATCTTGAACGCGCTCGCGTCCTTCAGATACCAGCGCTCGACGATCTTCATCTGGTCGCTGTGCGGCCAGCGCGGCGCGTACCACTCGGTGATCTTGCGTGGTCTCGATCACGAGCGTGTCGCCCTCCCAACGGCCGACCGAGTAGCCGACGCGTTGGCTCGGGAAGTCGTCGGGCGGCTTGCGCCCGTCGAGGTAGATGCGCCGCGACTGCTTCGCGAGCTCCGACAGCAGCGTGATCCGGTTCGGCTGCTGCACGATCTCCATCGCGGCGCCGCCGATGCCCCACATCACCGTGGGCATGCCGGGCTCGACGCAGCTGCCGTTCGCCTCGAGGTTCTCGACGTCGTACTTCGCGATGAACTCGTCGGTGATCTTCTTGCCTTCCGCGGTGCGCGTCGGCTCGATCGGGATGAAGAACGGCGCGCCGAGGCGGTCGTGCTGCACCATGCCCCAGACGCCTTCGAGATTGGGCGGGTCGGCCGCGTACGCGTTCCCGAGCGCCACGCACACCGTCGCGATCGCGACGCTCGAGTCGCGGCGCGCGCGAGCGACGACATCCGGCGCGTCGCGCGCCGCGCGAATGCGAGTCCGCATGCCGATCCCCCTCGATGTTTGCGCCGCTTCGCGAGCCGGTCTGATTCGTTGTCGATGCTGCCGAGTCCGCACCGAGTGTGCAGCAGCGCTCCGAGCGCGGAGCTACTGTATGCGCTCGCTCGTCGGCGGGGACTCGCGTGCGACGTGGACAGAGGGGGCATGCTGCGGCTCGGCTAATGTTTCCGCGTCGCGCCGTTGTCCTGTCTCGTTGTCGCCGCGCCGCTCGTGTCTCGTGCCATGAACAGCGCCGCGCTGCGTCCGTACGATGCCCCGCAACGGCGTATCATCGAGTGTGCGGTCTGTGTCCGGAAGCTCCTGACGTAACGGCACAGTCGCAGCGCGTTGCTGTCGTGCGAGGTCGCGAGCGGCAATGCACGGCGGGATTGCCATTGCGCGTACGGAACAGCCCGGCGGCATTGCGCCGTCGAGGGCTGGGTGTCGCTCGCGCATGCCGCCGGCAGTGCCGTCGCGGAACGGACCGACTCTCGACGCGCCGTCCAAACGCGCTCCTGCACCGTGCGGCGCCGCGTGCGCTAGTCGGCGACGAGGCTGACGGGCGTGACCGAGCGCATCGACTGGAGCCTCAGCGGCTGTCAAGATGCACCGGACGGAGCGCGGTTGCAGGATCGACGACGTTGGAGTCGATGACGCCCGCGATCCGCTCGGACGGCTTCGCAAGTCGATTCCTGACGTCCTGGCGCGGCATGCCCGGGATGCGGCCCACGGCCGAGCTTCGCATAGGAGACGTGATGTCAGTTGACGTCCAGGGCGCGTCGCCGAGCATTCCGCACGTCTTCGATCGACGAGCTGCGCAGACCGTCGTGTCGACGATCTGGAGACAGGCGCAGAGCGATCGTGCCAGACGCCGCTGTTTGACCGACGAGTGTGCGATGAGCCACGCGACGGTTCGGCAGTGGGTACACCCGTTGAAAGTGGTGGTGATGGGTGGAATTGAACCACCGACCTGCGGGTTATGAATCCGCCGCTCTAACCAACTGAGCTACATCACCACGCGAAACCGATTAGAACGGAGAAGCCGGCTGCCGGAGGCCTGTTTGGGCCGTCCGCCGGTCTCAGTCAGGGCGCGTATTCTACTGAGCTGGCGAGAATTCCGACGATACGGCCGTCGACCAATAACGCCGCGACGGCGCGGATCGGCGTAGAGCGCTTGAGGCCGCGTGCGCGTATCGCGCACGAGATGCTCGCTCGCCCGGCGTTTCGGCGCGTCATGCAAACGAACTCACGCGAAGGGCGCCTCGTAGCAGATCGCAGATCTTCTGTTGATCTCCACAAAGAACTGCGCTGCACTTCGACTTCATCGACAAGCGGAATTTCGCCCTGGTCAGTTCTTCGACCATGTCTTCGACAACGCACTGAACCCGGCCGTCCCGGCGAGCTGGTACCGCCATAGTGTCAAAGCCGCCAGCGGGTCGCGACGCAACACTCCCCACCTACGCAAGATAGAATCTTCAAAATGCGCGAGCCGCGCGCTGCCATCTTCGAGGAGACTCACAATGGCCATCAGCCTGAAGGTCAACGGGGCGACCCGCTCGGTCGATGCCGAGCCGGACACGCCGCTGCTCTACGTGCTGCGCAACGATCTCGAGCTCAATGGCGCCAAATACGGCTGCGCCATGACCCAATGCGGCACCTGCACGGTGCTGGTCAACGGCGCGGCGACACGGTCCTGCGTGACGCCGGTCGGCTCGATCGAGGGAAACGAGGTGACCACGCTCGAAGGGCTCGGCACGCTCGACAAGCCGCACCCGCTGCAGAAGGCCTTCATCGATGAACAGGCGGCTCAGTGCGGCTATTGCGCGAGCGGCATGATCATGGCGGCGGCCGACCTGCTCAACCGCAATCCGCAACCGCAGGAGGCGGACGTGCGGGCAGCGCTCGCCGACAATCTCTGCCGCTGCGGCACCCACAACCGGATCATCCGCGCGGTGCTACGCGCAGCAAAGGGGGCGGCATGAGTCGCCATGAATACCAAACGCCGCGACTTTCTCAAGTCCGCCGGCGGCATCGCCGTCGCCTTCAGCTGGAGCGTGCCGACAGTGCTCGCCCAGCAGGCGGCGCGTCCCGCTCTTCCCGGCAGCCTCGGCACCAACCGCATGCTGGACGGCTGGATCCGCATCAACCCGGCCGGCACGGTCACGGTGTTCACCGGCAAATGCGAGCTGGGCCAGGGCATCCTGACCGCGCTTGCGCAGATAGCGGCCGAGGAGCTGGACGTCGCGTACGAGCGCGTCGAGATGGTCTCGGCCGATACGGCGCGCACGCCCAACGAGGGGCAGACCGCCGGCAGCCTGTCGGTCGAGAACAGCGGCACGGCGCTGCGCTTCGCCTGCGCCGAGGCGCGCCAGATCCTGTTGGAGCTGGCCGCCGCGAAGCTCGGCGTCGCCGTCGCCAACCTGTCCGTATCGGACGGAACGGTGACCGGCTCCGGGAAGGTCACCTACTGGGAGCTCGCGCGCGAAGCGAACCTGGAGCGCGAGGCCTCGGCCCAGGCGAAGCCGAAACCGCCCGCGCAGCACAGGATAGTCGGCCGCAGCATCCCGCGCCGCGACATCCCGGCCAAGGTGACGGGCGGCGCCGCCTTCGTGCAGGACGTGCGGCTTCCCGGCATGGTGCATGGCCGCGTGGTGCGGCCGCCACGCTATGGCGCCAGGCTCGACAGCTTCGACGAGGCCAGGGTCAAGGCCATGCCGGGAGTCATCGCGGTGGTGCGTGACGGCAGCTTTCTCGGCGTGGTGGCACAGCGCGAGGAGCAGGCGATCAACGCGCGGCTTGTGCTGATCGAGTTCGCCAAGTGGTCGGGCGGCTCCGAGCTGCCCGATCCGGCGAAGCTGTACGAGCAGCTCATGTCCCTGCGCAGCGAGGACAGGGTGATCGGCGAGAAGGACGCGCCCGTGCCGGCCGGCGCCAAGGTGATCGAGGCGACGTACCATCGGCCCTATCAAGCGCATGCCGCGATCGCGCCTTCCTGCGCGCTGGCCGAGTTCAAGGACGGCAAGCTCACGGTCTGGACCCACAGCCAGGGCGTCTTCCCGCTGCGCGCCACCCTCGCCAGGGCGCTCGGTCTGCAGCCGGGCGACGTCCGCTGCATCCACGCCGAAGGCGCCGGCTGCTACGGTCACAACGGCGCCGACGACGTCGCCTTCGACGCCGCCATGCTGGCGCGCGCCGTCAATGGGCGGCCGGTGCGGCTGCAATGGATGCGTGACGACGAGTTCAAGTGGGAGCCCTACGGCCCTGCCATGACCATGAAGGTCAAGGGCGCCGTCGCCGGCGGCCGCGTGGTCGACTGGGCCTTCGACGTCTGGAGCCAGAGCCACAACATGCGGCCGGGCGATCCCGACGGTATCAACCTGCTCGGGAGCTGGTACCTCGCCGATGCGAAGCGGCCCGGGCCGGCGCGCCATGCCGCACAGCCGAATGGCGCGGGCGACCGCAACGCGATCACGCTCTACGATTTCCCGCGCCAGCGCACCACGCACCACCTGATCATGGACAATCCGGTGCGCACCTCGGCGCTGCGCACGCTCGGCGCCTATGCCAACGTATTCGCGATCGAGTCCTTCATGGACGAGCTCGCGGCCGCCGCCGGCATCGACCCCGTGGCGTTCCGCCTCGCGCACATCAAGGACGAGCGCGAGCGCGCCGTGATCGAGGCCGTGGCCAGGGCCGCCGCCTGGAAACCGGGCGAGAAGGGCGACGGCCGGCGCGGCTTAGGTCTCGGCTATGCACGCTACAAGACCGTGGCCACCTACGTTGCGGTGATAGCCGAGGTTGAAGTGAATCGCACCACCGGCGTCGTCAAGGTGCCGCGCATCTGGACCGCGGCCGATGCCGGGCAGATCATCAATCCCGACGGGCTGACCAACCAGATCGAAGGCGGCGCCATCCAGTCGACGAGCTGGACCCTGCACGAGCACGTGCGATTCGACCGCAACGGGATTCTGTCACAGGACTGGATGACCTATCCGATCCTGACCATGCCGGACGTGCCCAGGGTCGAGACCGTGCTCATCGACCGGCCGAACGAACGTGCGCTCGGTGCCGGCGAAGCCGCGCAAGGGCCGACGGCGGCCGCCATCGCCAATGCGTTCGCAGCGGCGACCGGCAGGCGCATCCGCGAGCTGCCGTTGACGCCCGAGCGGGTGAAGGCGGCCCTCGCGTAGCGATTGATCGGAGGCTGGCACTGGGCAGACTAAATACGGCCGCATATAGTGCGTGGGGATGTGATTCCGTCGTTTTAGTAATGTCACTGCGAAGGGGGATCCAATGGATTCGAAACGAAACAGCCGTAGAGAGCTCCTCAAGCTCGGCGCCGCGTTAGCCGGTGGAGTCACGGTGGCCCTACGGGGTAAGGCCCAAGCCCAAGAGCACAACCATCCGGCGACCCCAGGTAGCGAGAACGCCTCGCCGATGATTCACGGCAGCAAGGAGCAGATCGAATACGGCCAGCGCTCCAAATACGTCACCTCCGTGCGCATGGCGCACCCCATGGGCGGCAGGGCGTCACCCGACGTGTTCGGCAAGGTGTTCCACGTAGCCACGCCGTTGCAGGATTCCGTTGGCGTGATCACGCCATCGTCGTTGCACTATGTCGCGACCACCCGCGGCTCCTACCTGCCGGACATCGACCCCCAGCAGCACACGCTGACGTTACACGGCCTGGTCGATCGGCCGCTGACGCTCACCGTGGACGAATTGAAGCGCTTCCCGTCGGTCACCCGGTTGCACTTCATCGAGTGTGCGGGTAACCGGCACGATGGGAAGCAAAAGACCGTGCAGGAGACGCACGGCATGACGAGCTGCTCCGAATGGACCGGCGTGCTGCTGTCCACGCTGCTCAAGGAATGCGGCCTGAAAGGCAGCGCGAAATGGTTCGTCGCTGAAGGCGCCGAGGAAGTAAAGGGCGCATCGAGCATACCCATCGCCAAAGGCATGGACGACTGCCTCATCGCCTACGGCCAGAACGGCGAGCCCTTGCGGCCACAGCAAGGGTTTCCAGTGCGCATCATGGTTCCCGGATTCGAGGGCATCTACCACACCAAGTTTCTGCGGCGCATCAAGGTCGTCGACCGGTTCTACATGAACTACAACGAGTTCGGGCATCTGCGTCCGGAGGACAAAGAGCTTGCGCTCGGCGAACAGATCGGGCCCAAGTCGGTCATCACGTACCCGTCCGGCGCACAGCAGCTGCCCGGCCCCGGATTCTATGAGATCAGCGGGCTCGCCTGGTCCGGCGGCGGCGCCGTCAAGACCGTGGAAGTGTCCACCGATGGCGGGAAGAAGTGGAACCGCGCCCAGTTCAAGAACACTCCGCAACGCATGGCGCACGTGCGATTCGCCTACGAGTGGAGATGGGATGGAACCGAGACCGAGATTCTGTCGCGCTGCACCGACGAGATCGGGCAGAGGCAGCCAATGCGGGAGGAGATCGCCAATTGGTGGAAAGTACCCTTCGAGCGGAACTACCGGGTGCCCGGGCTGGATAACAGCGTTATGCCCTGGAAAATCGCCAGGGACGGGAGCGTGACCAATGGGCTCGCGTAAGACGCTCAAGGTGCCCAACCCGCTCAAGGTTGTCACGATTCCGCTGCTGCTGGGGAGCCTCGTGGGGAGCCCCGCGATCGCGCAGTCACCCACCTATGGCGTAGGACGCACGCCGACCGCGGAAGAGCTCCGCCGCATGGACATCTCGATTGGTCCTACCGGAGAGGAACTCCCGCCCGGTCGCGGCACCGCCAAGGAAGGGGCACAGGTCTACGTGCAGAAGGCGTGCGTCGGCTGCCATGGCGTAGCGGGCCTTGGGGGATTGGCGCCCCCGTTGCAGTCGAAACAAGGCGCGGATGTTCCCGTCTGGGAAAAGGAGCGCATCCTGCCACTGCGCTCGCCGTATGCGACGACGGTGTGGGATTTCATCAATCGCGGCATGCCACTCGGGCTGGAGGGGATTCTGACTCCCGATGAGGTCTACTCGTTGACGGCCTACCTGCTCTTCCTCAATAACGTGATTCCGGAGGACCAGGTACTAGACAAGCAGAGTCTGCCGGAGGTCCGGATGCCGATTGGCGATGAATTCGGCAAGCCGCATGAGTTCAAGCTCAACGCGCCAAGGCTCAAGGGTTACCCCTACTAGGGCGAAGTCCTCGATCCTTACGCCGACGCTCTCGTCACTCACGATCCGCATTGCGCGCAAATCGACGGAAGCTCATTGGCTCGAGCGGGAGTTTTTGTTGCAGCAGGAACTTGGGCGCAAGCGGTCTTCTGATTATGAATCCGCCGCTCTAACTAACTGAGCTACATCACCACAGAAAAGAAAAGACTTGCGAGGTTCTGAACGCCGGGCTCCGGTCCACAAATCGTTGGGCGTTGCGACGCAAGTTGGGCTTCGGATAGCACTGAATCATCGGGGGGACATCATGACTATTTCCATTCCGCGCCTGAGTGCGTTGGGCATCGCTGTCTCGGCGTCGCTCGTGCCTTTGAGCGCTTTCGGGCAGCTCGAAGAAATCGTCGTAACTGCGCAACGCCGCGAGACGAACTTGCAATCCACGCCGATCTCCATCCAGGCGTTCAGCGCCGAGGATCTCGAGCTCGGCGGTCTCGAAACGGGCGCTGACCTTGGCATCATGGTGCCCAATCTCGTCGCCAATCCCAGCGGCGCCGGCGGCGGCGGCGTGTTCTTGATTCGCGGCATACCCGGTGTCGGTATCTATGTCGACGGCATTTGGCAATCGACGTACGGGTTCCTCGAGTCGAATTTTGCGGAAGTCGAGCGCGTTGAGGTGCTGCGCGGCCCGCAGGGAACGTTGTTCGGCCGTAACACCAACGGCGGTGCGATCAGCATCACGACTCGCGCGCCAAGTGACGAGTTCGGCGTGCGCCTGGGGGTCGAGCTCGGCGAGTTCGAACGGCGCAACTTCACGGCCGCCTTCGACGTGCCGCTGACGGAGAAGCTGAAATCCAAGTGGATGGTTTCGAGCCTCCAGAACGATGGCTTCGTCGAGAGCCTCACGTTGGGAAACGCGCTCGGCGGCCAGGACGACGAGCTCTTCCGCGGCGACCTCCTCTGGGAGCCGACGAACAATTTCAGCCTGCGATTCACGGCCAACTACGAAGACAAAAGCAGCACCGACGCCCGCATCGTGCGGTTCACGAACGTGGACCATCCACAGATCACCCGGTACAACGTGCTCGCCGGCAACCCCGACTACCTCGCGATGGCGCGTGCGGTTAACCCGGCATTCCCGGCTTCGCCGTTCACGGCAAATTTCCCGTCCGACCGGTTCACTCCGGAGAGTCACGAGACGGGATATCCGGGCGGCGAGCTCGGCAAGTGGCAGACGAAGTCGGATACGGCCGATGACGGTATCCGGCGCGACTTGGAGTACTACACGATCACGATGAACTGGGACATCGGCGAGAACCTTCGGTTCGAGTCGATCACATCGACGTGGGAGATGCAGCGCACGTCGAACGTTGATTACGACGGCTCAGAGTTCACCTTCACTGTCGACGAGAATCGCTCGGTCGACAACAACTTCACGCAGGAATTTCACCTGACCGGCTCGAATTTCAACGACCGTCTCACGTGGCTCGCCGGTCTATACAGGCTCGAGGAGAAAACCAAGTCGCGCGCCGACCGCTGGTCGGTCTGGGACCTGCCGCGTCAGCCCGGCAACATCAACAACGCGCCCACGCCGCGAGATCGCATGAGCGTCGCGGCGTGCCAGTATCTCTATGACTGGTCGACGACGGTGTACAACAACGTGCCGCTGCCGATCTTTCCGGCCGGTGGGCCGTGCGCCCTCACCGGCACGACCACCAACGTGATTGGTGCCCTCAACCCGTCGCTTTGGACGATGACCTTGCCGGGGTCGACGCGGTCTGTGACACGCAATCTCGACGAGCAGACCGCCTTTTTCGGCGAAGTCACGATCGGGCTCACCGAAAAGCTCGACCTGACGCTCGGCGTGCGCGTCACGGACGACAGTGGCACGACCCTTACAGACTCGAGCCCACCGTACATCCGTAACGACGTCTCGGGCGATCCGGTCGACGGCGACATTTATGCTTACGACGATCCGACCTCGCGCGACGATCCGGACTTCGGCCGCAATACCACTAACAAGGTCGCTCTGCAGTACCAGCTCAACGACGACGTCATGCTCTACACGAGCTGGGGCGAGGGCTTTACCGACGCTGTCGCTCAAGTCATAACGCTGCCCGTGGTTGGGCCACTCGGCTGCCCGCAAACAGTCCAATCTCCAGTGTCGTACCCGCAGAACCGCGAGCTCGTCACGAGCCGCGAGTTGGGCCTTAGATCGGATTGGCGCGACAGTACGTTGCGCTTCAACGCAAGCTATTTCGACGCCGATTGGGATGGTATGCGCGTGGCGACGTTGGCGACGGACCCGTGCAGCGGCAACCGGTTGCCCAACACGATTATCTCGAGCGATGGCGCAGGCGAGGCCAGTGGGTTCGAGTTCGAGATCGTCTATCAACCGACTGATCGTCTGCGTGTCAACGTCAACATCGGCATCCTCGACACGAACTATCTGGCGACCGGCACGTTCTCCAATACCGGTACCGATCTCTCTGGTCCAATCGTTATTCCCGTAACCGACCTCACCGGCACGGGCATCTCGTCGCTCGACGCGCCGTTCGCCTACGCGCCGGACAACAGCGTCTCGCTCGGCATCCAGTACGATCAGCCGCTGTCGAGCGGCGCGAGCCTCGCGTTCATCGGCAACTATGGCTGGATGGACGAATACGTCCGCGACACGTCGAATCACCGAATCCCGCGCGACGAGAACGGCAACATGATGTTCGAGCCCGCCTACGGCGTCTTGAACGGCCGCATGGTGTTCACGCCCAATCAAGGCAAGTGGACGGCGGACCTGTGGGCGACGAACCTCACGGACGAGCAGTATGTCAACGGCGGCTTCGACACGCGCACCGTGTGGGGCTTCAACTTCTCGGTCATCGGTCAGCCGCGGCAATTCGGCGTCGGGTTCAACATGACCTTCTAGATCAGGCAGCGCGGCGTGACCGAGCTGGCGCTTAATCCGTCCGATCCGCCGGATGTAACGGCTTCCCGCCTCCGATAAGTCTGCCTAGTGCCAATCGCTTCGGCTTTCTTTGCTAGTGCCGTGCAAGTCGTCACGCGCCTGCTCAACCAATTCGCGTTGAGCCGCAACTGCGATGACTTCCCAATCCTCGACGCTCAGCATTTGGGGCACTACCATCACGCCTCCGCGTAACTTGTTCGTCTTTGCGTCGTGCAGCTCGTCAAGTTGACGGCCTAATCTCGCCTCTGCTGCACGCGAACAGCAGTGCTTTCACCTGGTCGGCAATCGTCTGATCAGGATCGATGCTGAACGTCACGCCCGGCGCTTGCGGTTTGAGTGGAGGTTCTATGCGCTGAAGCAGCAGGTCGGCTGCTTGATTGGGGTTCCGTTTGGCCTCAACGAAGCTCACGCACGGATAAACGCTGATAAACGGGCCTTACAATCGTGCCGAAACCGGTAGATAGTCGGCTTCCGGAGCGCACAAAGATGACCCCGGCCGACGACCCGCCATCCCTCTGTCGATTCGCTGATCTGACGCTGGACGCGGCGCGACGCCGTGTCACACGGCAGGGTCAGCCGATCGAGCTGAAGTCGCTCGATTTCGATTTGCTGCGTTTCCTCGTCGAGTCGGCGCCGAACGTGGTCGACGCCGACGTTCTGGCCGAGAAGGTTTGGGGCCGGCACTTCGCTGAGCCCCGAGAACGTGGCGCAGCGCGTGATGCTACTGCGGCAAAGCCTCGCCGACGACGCGAACCGGCCCCGCTACATCGAGACGATTCGCAACAAGGGCTACCGGCTCATCCCGGTCGTGGAGACGGTGCCGGACGATGCCGGCGGCACGCGGCGTCGCCGCTGGCCGATTGCGGCCGCCGCCCCGCAGTCCTGCTGCTCGCTGTCGGCTTTGCCGCAGCCGCAAACTACTGGCTCGCTGGAGGGCCGACGTCGCCGTCGTCGCCGAGCTCTGTTGCCGTGCTGCCGTTCGAGAACCGGAGTCCCGAGCCCGGCGACGCCTACTTCGCGGCGGGCATGCAGGAAGAGATCGTGAGCCAGCTGACGAAGCTGAGGGCGCTGAGCGTCATCCCCGTGCGGCCGGATGACGGTGCGTCGGCCTCGCTGCCCGGAGGTCGTACGCAACCTCGACGTTGCGACAGTGCTCAGCGGCAGCGTGTACTACACGGGGGGACGCGTGCGAGTGACACCGCGCCCACCGAGGTCGCGACTGGCAGGTCTCTATGGTCGGACTCGTACGCGCGCGAGCTCGGCGACTACTTCACGATACAGAGCGAGATCGCCCTGGAGGTAGCGCGGGCGTCGAGCCTCGAGCTGTCTGCGGTAGAGCGCGAGCGCATCGAGCGCGTGCCGACCATCGTTCCGCGAGCGCTTGACCTATACCTGCTGGCTAGGGCTCGGAACCCGTACTCGTCGCGGGAGGGTTCAATGGCCATGGCCGAGGTCGAGCAGGCGCTCGCACTTGACGCCCAGTTCACAGAGGCGTGGGTGCTCTACGCGCACCTCCGCTGCGCCGCCGCTCAGTTCACCGACTACGAACACCTCGATGAACATCTCCCGCTCGCCGAGCACGCCGCCCGCCAAGCCCTGGAGCTCGATCCGGAGCTCGGCGGCGCTTATACCACGCTCGGTGAGATACTCACGGCCAAAAAAGACTGGACGGGCGCCGAAGCAGCCTTCCAAAAGGCCATGAACCTCAATGTGCCAGCCGGCATGGCCGGTTATGCCATGTTGCAGCTATACGCCGGCAAGTTCAGCCAGTTCGCGCGCGACATTTTCGAGCTGGCGCGCGCGGCGACGCCTCAGGAAGAGACGATACACCGCTTTCTCGCCTTCACCCACGCGGGGCGAGGCGAGTGGGCAAGGGCGAACGAGCTGTACGATTTCGGCATCCGCCGATTCGAAGACAATGACGCGACGGTGTCCAGGATACTCAATCAAAAGATGCACTGGCTCGTCGGGCGCAAAGACTTTGCGGCGGCACGCGCCGTCCCGATCGACGATCCGCTCAACCTGGCGATGCTCGCGAGCCTCGATTCCCCGGAGGACGCGCTCGCAGAGCTTCGCGGCGCGTACGCTGTCGCCGCCACCGGCAAGCCGATTCACGGCCGCGACATCGCGCTCTGGGCCGGCCATTTCGGCGACGCAGCACTCGCGCTTGAGGCTATGCGTGCCGCAACCGACGAGCGAAGCAACCAGATCGTCTACGCCTGGCTTCCACAGCTCTCGTCGATGCGCCGGTTGCCGGAGTTCAAGATGTATATGCGCGACATCGGCATGGTCGACTACTGGCGGGAATACGGCTGGCCGGACTTCTCGCCAACCGCTCGGTGAGCACGACTTCGAGTGCCACTAACCGTGAAGGGTGCCGATTTGGAAAAAGGTTGATGCGGACGCCTTCGAATGCGACTAGTGCGAGAGAGCCTTAGAATGGCTTCACGGCCATTCCGAGGATGCGTCATGCAGCAACGACGCGCTTTAGTCCTTAGTCTCACCGCCCTACTCTGCGGCGCGCCGGCCGCGGCGCACCATTCGTTCTCTGCGATCTGGAGACGCGAGATGAAGACGAGAGTTGTTCTAGCATTTCTGGTTGCCGGTAGCCTGGCCGCATCGGCTGCGGCGCAACAGCAATCCGATCCCGCCCCAGGCGCGACGACGCCCCGTCCTGCCGGTGCGGCGCCGCCGCGTTCGCCGCTTCCGCCGCCGGAGCCGATCGAGCACATCAAAGGCAACGTCTACAAGATCTTCGGCGGCGGCGGGAACACGCTGGTCGTCGTGCAGAAGGACGGCGTCGTCCTGGTCGACACCAAGATGCCGGGCAACGGCCCCGCGATCGTCGAGCGAGGTCAAGAAGGTCACCGACAAGCCGATCAAGCTGATCATCAACACGCACAGCCACCCCGATCACGTCGGCAGCAACGACTACCTGCGCGAGCAGTACCCGAACGTGCGCATCGTGATGAACGAAGGCGCCAAGGAAGAGCTGAGTGGCGGCCGCGCCCCAATCCCAAGCTCCTGCCGACCGAAACCTACACGGACCACATGACGATCGGCTCGGGCGCCGACCGGATCGAGCTCTATCACTTCGGCCGCGGCCACACGAACGGCGATACGTTCGTGCTGTTTCCCGCCGCGCGGCTGCTGTGCATGGGCGACGTGATGGCGTGGAACATGGCGCCGTTCCTCCCCGCCGGCGGCGCGGAAGCGATCGCCGAAGAAATCGAAGCGCTCGTCAAGGCCGTGAAAGGCAAGGTCGATCTGGTCGAGGAAGGCCATGGTCACATGAACACCTGGGCCGGTCTCGTGCGCCTCGCCCGCTTCAATCGGGCTTTGGTCGACGCCGCGAAGCTTCACTACGAGCGCGGGGACCCGCCCGGCATGGCCGTCGCCGACTTGCAGAAGAACCCGGACTTCGCGCCGCTGCTCGACACCCACATCAAGAAGGGGCTCGAATACGGCAACACGCCGCTGGCGCGCGCGCACATGAACGTGAACGTCGCCTACGCGGAGCTCGCCGGCGAGACGATCGGCTTCGGAATCGCCAACGGCGCGCCGCTGCCGGCGACCGACAAGCACAAGGGCTCCGACCCCAAGGACACCGCTCCGCCGACTCCGGAGATGCTGGCGGCCGAAGTGGCCAAGTAGGCCGGCACTAAGCCGCCCGCCTCGCGCAGATCGCTGGGACGGCACGCGGCGCGGAGCGTAGCTTACGGGCAGCTAGCTAGTGCTCAGATTAGAGGAGAAAAAGAGCATGCACTCGCCCATCTTGACGACGCGATCGTTATTGCTCGTCGTTGGAGCCGCGGCTCTCGTCGCGACCGCACAGGCCCAAATCAACGATTCGATTCGCGGTGCAGCGAGCGAAGCCAATCATTTCATCGCAACGCCGAAAGGGTGGAAAACGCAGCCGAGGACGCCATGGGGCGAGCCTGACATTCAAGCCACATTGAACATGATGCAGACCGCCTTCATGCCCTTGGAGCGTTGTCGCGACGAGGCTACCGACCCGGCGCTCCGCCGTGCGACATGAACAAGCGGTGGCTCACGGACGAGGAGTACAACAAGCGCGTCGAAGCGGCCAATCAACCCGACCGCAGCCGCGAGCTGTTCAAACAGGGCAACCTCGGCGGCGCGATCCAAGCGGGTGTGCTCGATCCCGGAATCGCGCAGCGACAGACCAATCTCATCCAGGACCCGCCGACGGGCTGCTACCCGACCTCACTCCGGAGGCCAAGCGCCGCGGGCTCCTGATGCGCAGCGACTGGGCGCTGCCAGGCGAAGACCTGACGTTTGATGGGCCTCAGGACTTCGACAGCTGGGATCGCTGCATCACGCGAGGCATGCCCTCGTCGATGATGCACTACTACTATAACGGCGGTTTCAAGATCTTGCAGTCGCCGGGCGTCGTGGTCTTCAGCCTCGAGATGATCCACGAAGCTCGCATCATCTACACGGACGGCCGTCCGCCGGCCGCGTCGGCGATCAAGCAATGGATGGGCGCGTCGCGTGGCGCACTGGGAAGGCGACACGCTCGTCGTCGAGACGACCAACTACAAGGAAGGCCCGCCGATGATCAACCTCGCCGTAGCCGGTTCACCACCGGGCAATCATTTCCCGATGAGCGACCAGATGAAGACGACGGAGCGCATCACACGGCTGAACGACGAGTGGTACCTGTACGAGATCAAGACCGAGGACCCGGTGATCCTCACGCGGCCATTCACCGTGCGGTACCCGATGCGCACCGAGCCGAACTATCTGATGCCGGAATATGCGTGCCACGAGGACAACCAGATCGTTCCGAACTACACCAGGACGAGCCGCTATGAACGCGCGCATCCCAAGCCTGAACCGCCGCAGCCACCGGTGACCGTCGGTCCGGGCGTCGCCGACGCATTGGCGGGCACGTGGGTCGGCCGCCCGCGCATCGTGACGATCGACGACGACATCGAGATCCAATTCACGAAGAACCGCGACGGTACGGTTAACGGCAAGCTGATCGGCACCGAACTTCGGCAGGATCGATAAGCCGTTCCGCAATTTCCAGATCAAGGACAAGACGGTCAGCTTCACGCTGCCCAACATCGACCCCTGGAGCTTCCAGGGCGAATTGAAGCCCGACGGCGACCTGACAGGCGCCGTCTTCAGCGCCCAGGGCGGACTTCCGGTGACCTTCAAACGCACCGCGCGGTGAGACGCCGAGGGTTGGCACCTCTCGCCCGCTGTCTCGCGGTCCGGAGTCCGCAGGCGAATGCAGTTGTTCAAACGTCGGCATCAGCGGTGGCGCGCGCACCGAAGAGCGGTAGCTCTCACGGAATTGACGTCTGAACCCGATTCGTCTGTCTTCGCGGTCTCGATCCTCTGCGATCGATGTGACGAGCGCGCGCCCATTGGGCCTGTGATAGCCTCTGCGGCCATGCATCGTTCGATCATCGTAGGGTGCGCACTGGGTATCGCGACGATCGCTCGCGCACAGGTGCTCCCGTTCAACGAAGCGGGTGTGACGATGGGGCACCATCACTTGATGGTTGCCGACGTCGACGCGCAGCGGAAAATTTGGGTCGAGGCGCTCGGTGGCGAGCCATCGGGCAATCCGCCTTTGCTATTCGTCAAGTTTCCGGGCGTCTTTTTGATCCTGTCGACCGGCAAGGGGAGCGAAGGCACCAAGGGGTCGGCGCTCGATCACTTCGCTTTCAACGTTAAAGATCTTCGCGGCACGCGCGACAAGCTCGCGGCCGCAGGCGTCAAGATCACGGAAGTCAGCGACGTGCGTTTCGATGCGATGATTCCGCCCGGGCTCGACGTTCACTTTTTCGCCGATCCCTCGCTCGCGACGCCGATCGCGCATCGGGCCGTGGCCTTCGTCTCGACGGATCCCGACGGCCAGCGCGCCTGGTGGGAGCGCGTGCTGGGCGCCAAGACGACGCGAGAAGGTGATCTGACCGTCAGCACGATCCCCGGCGCACGCCTCTTGTTCGCGCCGGCCGCGTCGGCGCCGGCGCCCACGCGCGGGCGCGCGCTCGATCACACAGGTATCGGCGTCAAAGACGTGAAGGCGTTTTGTGAGGAGCTGGCGCAAAAGGGCGTGAAGTGTGAGCTCATGTTCAACGGCGCCATCGCCACCATCACGGATCCAGCCGGCGTCACAATCGAGATCAACTCGGGACTGGAAAACCGTTAGCACGCTCCGAGACGAGCTAGGGGCCGTCGCGAATAGCCTTCACGCGACTCGGCGGCGCCGATCCAGACCGCCGCCGCAAAACGCCGCCGCCCGTGCGGGTGCCCAATCCACGGTCAGGACCTGGCTACCATTCGAAACAGTGGGTTCGTAAGCAGATTCGTCGTGCGTTGGAACTGGACCGCCTCAACGAATCGCAATCGGGCGCACCATGGAGCCCGTGGCGCCCTTCACGCGCTCCGGCAGCGTCAACAGCAGAAACTCGTATGCCTGATCCGCCGCCAGTTCCCTGAGCTCCATGTTCTCGAGCATCGGAACGCCGGCCGTCAACAAGTCGTAATGAACGTTGTCAGTTCGCGGAGTCGGCCGAACCTCCACACAGCAGCTGTCGGCGCCGACCATGGATACCTCGCGTTCGATCAGCCACCGCCCGATATCCGCATAGATGCCAGGCGATCCCTGGTTTTCGCCTCTGCCAACGAACGAATCGTTGTATTTCGAAGGATTGTTCCAGTTGACTGACCAGCCATAATTGAACAGCACCGCATCACCCGGCTTGACGGTGGATTCAGTCATGCCCTGCCGGAGCAGAGCGCCTCGCAGATCAGCAAGGGTCACTTCATAGGCTGCCGGCAGGGTCGCCACTCCCTTTATCCGGCAACATCGATCAGGATGCCTCGCGTGATAATGGGCCTCACGTGCTCAATGCCAAGGGCTTCGATACCGTTCAGGCCGAGATCCTCACCGGCGAGTTCCTGATCGGTGAAGCCGTTATAAAACACCGCCTGCTTCGAGCCATCCGCCATCTGCACGGTACGGCCCTGGTGCCCCAACGCGTCGAACTGCGTGCCCATTTGACCAATGTAGCCGGTGAAGAAATCCGTGAACACCGCTCCGGTGCCGGCATCGCGACGGATTGCCTGGAGGAAATACGGACGGGATCGATACTGGGGCATACCCTGCTCATAGAGATGCCCAAGCTCGTAGGTTTTCCCGGTCTTCGGCAGCTTGAGCGCTTCGAGGATTTTTTTTGGCGTAATCGTATTGGTGGCGCCGGCCTGATCCGTTGGACCGTACTTCGACGGCCACCACGGTCCCTCGTCACGAGTCTGAGCCGCGCTCGTTAGCGTGACCATTCCGGCCACCAGAGCGAATACCCAGCCCGCTACGCTCCGAATCATCAGCATGCCCTTCCCCTGAGAGTTGAAATTCCTGGTTGAGGTTCTCTGCCATTTTAGGCCCTTGATGCGCTCTTTGCCGCGAACTAGCGAGCCAGGGCTATGCGCTGGACGGGAAATCGCGCGCGCTGATCCCAGCCATTCGCAGATGCGATTTCAACGGCGCACCGCAGGGCGCTAGCGTCCCCGTTTCCGGGAGCCGGTGCTCGGCGGGGGTATCCATGGTTTCGTTGAGGGGGTCAGGCGCGGCGCTCGCGCTCGCGTCGTCGTGGTTTGCGCTTTCGGCGTGTCCGCGCAGCCGCCAGGGCCGCCGCCCGCGCGTTCGCCGCGGCGATGGCAGACCTCTCGGACAGTAGTGCGGCCAGCGTTGATCCTGCGGCGGCCGACGCATTCATTGCGACGATTTATCGAAGCTTGTTTTCAGAGAAGGACGAGGCGCAATGAAGCAGACCCACGAGCAAAGGAGAGAAAGGATGTCCGGATCGAAATGGAATCTCACGATACTCGCGAAAGCGGTCGTGACCGTCGCGGTCGCGGCGCGTGGCCCGCGCGGGCCGGCCCACCATTCCTTCGCCATGTACGACCAGTCGCAAGTGAAGACGGTGACCGGAAAGCTGACCCGCTACATCCCCGGTGCGAACCATGCACAGCTGATCTTCGAGTTGCTCGAGTCCGACGGCTCGCCGGTCGTCGATGCGGCCGGTAAGCCGGCGATGTGGGGCGTCGAGACAGGCCCGGCGGCGCGCATTGCGCAACAGGGCGTGACGCCGAAGAACTTCCCGGTCGGCACGATCGTAACGGTGACGCTGAACCCGCTGCGCAACGGTAAACCGTTCGGCGCGATGCCGAACGGCACGCCGATCGTGCACTGCGGAAGCGACGATGCCGAAGGGCGGTTGCACGGCCGAGACGGGCCGAACTACCTCGGTCAGAACGAGTAGAGCGGCCGAACATGCGAACAGTCGACTCGATCGTCCGTCGCCGCCGCTCGATTCGGGGCGGTCGGCGCAACCGCCGCAACGGTACAGCGGTATCGACCCGCCGCCCGGCGTCGAGCCGCTTCCGGTCGATCTATTCACGACGCAAGAACTACTACCTCGACCGCGAGCACTGGACGGACCCGCGCTACACGCGCTGTAACACGCCCGACCAGCTCACCGACATGTGGGTGCGGCAACGCGTCGGCCATTGGGGCGACTGCAACTTCGGAATGAAACTCGACGAGCTCGTCAGCCCGTATCCCTACAAGACGGCCAAGGAGCACTACGAAGCGCTGCGCGCGCAAGCCGAGCGAGACGGCGGTGTGACCAAGCACACGCGCGCGACGCTTCCCGACTGGGACGGCTGGTACTTCCGCGGTACTGCTGCGCGTCCGCCGGAAGGGCAATGGCTGAACGGCAACCTGATGCAGACCTCGACGATGGTGTCGTTGCTGACGCCGGAGTACCAGGCGCGCATGACGCAGATGAACTTACCACGAGGCCGTCAACAATGCGCCGCAATGGATGGCGTCGTTCTGCTACCCCGAAGGGCTCGATGCGCTGGTGGTACGTCTGGGGCATCCGTGACATGGAAGTCCTCGTCACGCCGAATCAGGTCCAGCTCCTCGCCGGCGTCGCCGACAACTTCATCCGCAAGGTGTTGATCGATCAGAGTCACGCGCAGCTGATTCCGCAGTGGTACGGCGAGACGGTCGGGTTCTGGAACGACGACACGTTGATCGCGTGGACGGCGAATGTGCAGGGCTGGACGATGAGCCATTCGATGATCGAGTTCAGCAACTCGCTCGCAGGTCATCGAGATCATCCGCCGTGCGACCGGACGGTGAAGGGCTCGTCGTCGAAGCCGTCTTCTACGACCCGGAGGCGTTCGCGCGAGCCGTTCCGCATCGTGACGCCGTGGACGCGCACGGGCGGCATCGAGGCCCGGAGCGGCGGTACAACTTCGTCGAGTGCCGTGTCGAGAACGGCATCGTGCTCGGGCCGGACGGGCGCCCGTCGCAGCTCACGCCGTTCGACGAAGGCTACATCGACTTCCTCGGCCGGCCGTGGGCGCAGAACTGGGAGAAGTTCTTCGAGCAGGGCTGGGAGCGGCCGTCGCCGCTCGCGCCGAGCCGATCAACTGATTTCGGGGGAGCTCCGAATGCAACTAACGAAAACGTCTCGCCGCCGCGCGTTCTGGCGACTCGGTCTTGCGCGGCCGGAGTCGCGCAGGCGCAATCAGCCGGCGACGCGCGCCAAGTCGTCACTCGCGCCGCCGAAGCGCTCGGCGGTGCGAGCGGATTCAGGCGCTGCAAGACGATCCGGCTGCGCGGCTACGGGCACGACCAGTATCAAGACGGCGGCAGCTTGATCACCACCGAGCCGACGGCGCCCGAGAAGATGACGATCATCACGGCGTACGAGCGCGTCATCGATCTCGCGAACAGCCGCACGCGAGTGCGCGCGAAGCAGTCGCGGGCGTTCGTGTTCGCGGCGGAAGCGATGATGACGGGTCGTCCCGATCGACCAGGCGCTCGACGGCGACGTTGCGTTCGATGTGGCGCCCAGCGGCGCCGCACGTCGTGCTTCGAACGAAGCCGCAACGCAGCGGCGCATGGAGCTGCTCGCGAACCCGATCGTCGCGGTGCGTGCGGCGCTCGACTCGAACAGCCGCGTCTCGAATCGGCGCACGGAAGGTAGCGGCGACGCTCGTCGACGTCGCGACAGCGGCGGGAGAGACTCTTCACGCTCGCCGTCACGACGGCCGACCGGCCTACCGCTCTGGGTTCGCTGGGTGGGGCCGCACGAGAACCTCGGCGACCTGACCTATCGCACCGAGTTCAGCGGCTACGAGCCCGTCAACGGCGTGTGGGTGCCGATGAGCTTCAACACGGTGTCCGATTTCAGGGACAACGTGCAGCAGCGCCTGCACATCGACCGCTACGTGCTCGACGGCGACGTCGGCGACCTGGCCGCGCCGGCAGCCGTGCGCTCCGCGTCCGACGCCAGCGCCGACCTATACGGTCGACGCGACGGCGGTCGCGGAGGGCGTGTGGTTGCTTATCGGGCAACGGCGGCGCGAACTCCGTGCTGCTCGAGTTCGAGGACCATCTGACGTTGTTCGAGGTGCCGACGAATCGGGCGTGGACCGCGGCGCTGATCGCCAAAGCGCGCAGCACGGTGCCGGGCAAGCCGGTCACCGAAGCGATCACCTCGCACCATCACTTCGATCATACCGGCGGTCTCCGCACCGCGATTGCCGAAGGTCTCACGATCATCACGCAATCCGGCAACGTCGCGTGGTTCGAGGAGCTCGCTCGGCGGCAGCGTCACGGCGTTTCCGGACGCGTTGAGCCGCAACCCACGGCCGCTCAAGACGACCGCCGTCGACGACCATCTGCGTCTCAGCGACTCGAAACTCACCGTCGACATCTATCGCGTGGTGTCGAACAACCACATGGCGCACGGCCTCATGGCGTACGTGCCCGAGCATCGCTTGTTGATCCAGGGCGACCTGTTCGACTTGAACTGGGAGGTCTACTTCTGGGGCAACACGTACGAGGACAACCTCGCGTATCGCAAGCTCGACGTCGAGCGCGACGTGCCGATCCACGGCCGCGTATTGCCGCTCGCCGAGGTGCGCGCGAAGCTCGTCGAGCAGACGCGCAACGCCGAGCAGTTGTGCGCGCGGGTGGAGGCGGCCCGGTTGTCGATGCCGGGCTGCCCGCTGGCGTGGGAAGACTGATCGAATCATCAATCCCGCCGACACACGCTAGTGTGTCCATTCCGACCGGATGCTAGCGGAGGTACTCCATGCGTGCACAGGCTTAGGCTGCGTGTCGTATATCCCCGCTAGCGCAAACATGCAAACGGACACCGGTCCGATTCTGCGACGAGCGCGCGCCCATTTGGCCTGTGTTAGCCTCTGCGGCCATGCAACCTTCGATCATCGTAGGGTGCGCAGTGGGGGGTGCCGCGTGATTTCACTGCAACGTTGGATCTTCGTCGCGGTCGTCGTCTTCACTGGTGCTGTTACGCCCGCTGTCGTCGCTCAGAATGCGAACGTCGCGCAACCGGCGCAGCAGGCACGCGCGCCCGCGTCCGATTGTCGCGAAGAGCAAGGACTGACGTACATCTGTGAGCTCGTCGTCCCTGAAGATATTCTGACCGTGGGGTCGACGGGTCTTCTGCTGGCGTCCGGTCACCGTGCACCCGGTCATCTGTACCTGATCGACCCAGTCGACACGGACGCAGTCGGAGCTCATCCACGGCCCCACCTTCGCCTTGCAGCACGACACGCGTGCGTATCCCGACTGTCCGGGGCCGCTCAATCTCCAGGCGTTCGATACGCACGGCCTGAGTCTCGCCGAGACGTCGCCCCGACACTTTAGCCTCTACACCACCAGCCACGGCGCGCGCGAGGCGATCGAAATCTACGAGCTCGATCTTCGCGGCGCAGCGCCGAGCCTCATTTGGAAGGGCTGCGTGCTTTTGCAGCAAGACCGCTACCACAACAGCGTGGCCCGGCTCGCCGACGGCGGATTCATCACGACCAGCATGCGAGATCAGAGCTACAGAGCCACGCCAGGCGTCGCGGCTGGAATCACCGGCCAGCTAGTCGAGTGGCATCCGGGCGGCCAACCGCAGCCGTTGGCAGGCACCGAGCTGTCGCTGCCGAACGGTGTCGATATCTCGAAGGACGAGCGCTACGTGTTCGTTGCTGCCATCGGCTCGCAAGAGATAGTCCGCTTCGATCGTCGCGCGACGCCGCTGGCCAAGCGCACGGTGTCGCTGCCCATTCGGCCGGACAACATCCACTGGGCTTCGAACGGCAAGCTTCTGACGGCCGGTCCCAACTACGTCGCGCCGACAGTGTGCAGCGGCGCAGGCTGCGCGACGGGCTGGTCCGTGCTGGAGGTGGATCCCGAGACGTTAGCCTTCACGCGACTCGGCGGCGCCGATCAAACGGCCGCGATGCAGGCCGTGAGCTCGGCCATGCGCGTGGGCGACGACATCTGGGTGGGTAGCAACGACGATCGTGTCGCGCGCTTCTCGCTGCGGCGGCCTGGAGCACGATAGAAAATCCCCTGACCCCGCATCACCTCGTCATTGCAACGCGCGGGCGTTGAAAGCGCGCGCCGTGCCGCCGCTAGGCGGCGCGTCAGTCGGCATCTGCGGCTGACCCGGCCTCGCGATGCAGCGATTCGAGCAACGCGAGAGTCTCGGGCTTGCGCACGGGCGGGTGCGTCGCGAGGAACACGCCTTCGGCCCAGACCTCGGGCGTGCGGCCCTGCTTGTCGGCCGCGTCGAGCCGCGCGCCGTGCTCCGCGAGATACGCCACGATCGCGTTCGAGCCGCGGTTCGCCGCGCCGTGGATCGCGCGCAGGCCCATCGAGTTCACAGCGTCGACGTCGTTGCCGAGCGAGCGCGTCAGGTCCACGGCCGCGAGCAGCGCGTCGGGGCCTTCGTCGTAGGTCTGGTTGTACACCCAGTTCACTCCGGCCGCGGCCATGAGCGGCGTCGTGCCCTCGTCGGTGGCGAGGTTTGGGTCCGCGCCGTGCTCGAGCAGCAGCTTCATGACGGTGACGTCGCCCGCGAGCGCGGCGCGCAGGAACGGGGTCTGGCCCGTGAAGTTCACCCAGGCGAGCGAGCCGAGCCGCGTGATGAACCGCCGTTCGGGCGGATATTCCTTGGTGCGTGCGTTCGGCTGCGCGCCGTGCTCGAGCAGCGCGGCGATCGTGTCGAGCGCCGCTGCGCGGTCGACGCCGTTGTCGCGCGTCGCCCCGTCGACGTCGCAGTTACGCACGTCGACGGCCGCCCACAGCGGCGTCTCGCCGTACCAGTCGCCGGCGTTGACGTTGGCGCCGCGCTCGATGAGCAGCTGCGCCACTCCGAAGTGATGCGTGCGGCCTTTTTGAATGCCGACGCTCGCGTTCAACAGCGTGTTGAGCAGCGGCGCAATGCCGTTCTCGTCGGTCTGCTCGAGATCGGCGCCCGCATCGAGCAGCAGGCGCGTCATCTCGACGCTGCCGACGCGCGTGGCATACAGCAGCGGCGTCTTCGCGCCTTGCACGGGGCCGCGCCCGCCGCGATCGGGCACGCCGCCGCGGTTGATGCCGAGGCCCTTCGAGCCCGTGTTCTGACTCGGTAAGCGAACGCTCGGCACGTCGCCCGCGAGCGTGCGCGCGTTCACGTCGGCGCCGTACGCGACGAGCAGCTTCGCCACCGCGACGCTGTCGGCGCGCGTCGCGACGTGCAGCGGCGTCTGCGTGTAGCTCGGCTCGTGCCGATCGACCTCGGCTCCGCGCTCGATGAGCAGCTTGGCGACGTCCGCCGCGCCGACGCGCGCGGCCACGAACAATGCCGTCTCGCCCGTGGCGTCGGCGAAGTCGACGGCGGCGCCCGCATCGAGCAGCCGGCGCGTCACTTCGAGATCGGCGTTCTCGACGGCCAGGTGCAGCGCCGCTACGCCGTGCGCGGCCGTGAGATTCGGATCGGCTCCGGCCGCGAGCAGCGCGTCGACGGTCGACAGGTCGCCGACACGCACCACCCAGAGCAGTGCCGGGGTCTCGTACGCGCCACGCACGTTCGGATCGGCGCGCTCGCGCAGCAGCGCGCGCACGGTGGCGAGGTCGCGGCGCATGGCCGCATCGGGCAGCCGCGTGTCGGGAGCGGGTTGCGCGGCCGCGGTCGCGACCCACAGCCCAGCGCACGCGGCGAGCACGAACGATTGTCTTCGGCCGAGCATCTGCGTCGTCACGCGCGTACCTCTAGATCGACAGGACGCCCGTGCTGTCGCCGAACGACTGCGCGGGCACGCCGAGCCTGTCGAGCACGGCCACCTGCAAGTTTGACAACGGCGTGCCCTTGCCCGCGCGCACGTGACGGCCGCCGCGCAGCTTGCCCGATGCACCACCGGCCACGAGGATCGGCAGCGGCTCGTGATCGTGCTGATTCGAGTTGCTCATGCCGCTGCCGTACAGCACGAGCGAATGGTCGAGCAGCGTGCCGTCGCCGTCGGGCGTGGCCGCGAGCTTGTCGAGCATGCGGCCCATGATCGTGCGCGTGTGATACGCGTTGAGCTGCGCGACGCGATCGCGCTTCGCGGGAATCTCGGAGTGGTGCGACAGGTTGTGCCACGCCTCGGTGATGCCGCTGCGCGGGAACACGCGCTGATTCGTCTCGCGGCCCACCATGAACGTCGTCACACGCGTGAGATCGGCGGCCCACGCGAGCGCGACGAGGTCGATGAGCAGCCCCGCGTGTTCCTCGTAGTCGTCGGGGATACCGGCCGGCTTCGCGGGCGCGGCGGCCGCGTCCGTCACGCGCGATGCCGCGAGCTCGATGCGGCGTTCCACCTCGCGCACGTCGGTGAGATATTGATCGAGCCGCGTGCGATCGTCGTGCGGCAGATCGGCCTCGAGCGTGCCGAGCTCTGTGACGACGGAGTCGAGCAAGCTCTGCGACAACGCGCGTCGCGCCGTGCGCTCGGCGTTAGTGGCGCCGTCGCCGAACAGGCGCGTGAACACGAGCTGCGGGTTGTTCTGCATCGGCAGCGGCACGGTGGGCGCGCGCCAGCTGATCGTCGCGCCTTCCTCCATGGCCACTTCGAGCGACGGCAACGGCGTCTCCTGGCCGAAATGTTGCGCGGCCACCTGGTCGAGCGAGATGCCCATGCTCGGCACGGGCTCGGAGCCCGGCTTCGCGCCCGTGAGCCACACGGACGACGAGCGGATGTGGTTCGCGCCGGCCGACGCGTCGGCGCCGTAGGCGTTCGGCAGCGTCGTGCCGCTGACGACGTTGAGCCGCGCACGGTGCGGCTCGAGCGACGCGAGCGTCGGCGAGAGCGTGAGCTCCTCGCCGTCGCCGCTCGGCGTGAAGCGGCTCATGACAGCGCCGTGCGGAATGTAGATGCAGCCGAGCCGCGACTGCGGCACCCCGCCGGCGGCCCACGCGCGCCCCGCGGGCAGCATCGACTGCAGCAGCGGCAAACCGACTGCGACACCGGCGCCGCGCAACACGGCGCGGCGCGACAAGCACTTTCCGGTCAAGAATCTCATGGCGTAGCCCTCGTTCTTGCGCTAAGTGCGATCCCACAACTTGGCCGGATCGACGGGTCGCAGCTCGACCCCGATGCCGTCCGGTGATTGGAAATGCAGATACGGCGAATCGTCTTTGACGATCGTGGCACCGAGGCCCGCGAGCGACTTCGCGACGGCGTCACGGTCGTAGCCGCCGGCCGCGACGTTGACGCAAAACCGGTCGATGCGCGGCGTCTCGCCCGCGCGCGCGAGGCGGATGCCGAAGCGCGTGGGACCCACCTTGAACCACGTGCCCTCGGCGTCGGTCTGCGGCTCGCCGCCGAGCATCTTGCGGTAGAACGCCGTCGAGCGATCGACGTCCGTGACGAGGCGCAGCACGCGGTGCAACCCGCGCGGCCGCACGAGCGGCTCGCCGTCGACGAGCCGTCCGGCCGGCTCCGTCGTCGCGGCCAAGCCGCCGCCCGTGAGGAGCTGCAAGCGCAAGCCGTCGGGGTCGCCGAAGATGCCGCGATTGCCTTGCGCGAACCCTTCGCGCTCGAGCCGCACGGCCATGGCCGCGCGGTCGTAGCCGTCCGCGAGCACGCAGTCGTGATCGATGACGCCCGTCGTGCGGCTCTCGTTGCCGCCGATCGCGATGTAGCCGGGATCGAGCGTCACGTAGTAGCGCAGCGGCGGGTCCTTTTCCTTGTAGAGGAAGGTATTGAACACGCGGCCGAAGAACTTCGCGGACGGCGTGACGTCTTTGACGGTGGTGCCGATGTGCTCGAGCCCGACTCCTTTGACGGGCATCTGGCTCGCGACGAGCGCTTCGGACGGTTTCGCGTCGGTCTGCGCGCGAGCGTTACCAGCCGCGAGGTGCAGCGCGCCGAGACCTAGCGCACCTTGCAGCAGCCGCCGGCGCACGCGCCGGTCTTCGTCGAATGTCTCCACCACTCCGTCCCCCTTACTCGTTAGTTATTGGCCGCGGCTTGGCGCGCCGACAGCGTCGCCGTGCTCGGCTCGACGTGCTTGCTGCGCTTGCGAAACGCGTCGCTCGCGACAATGCCTTGCACGAGCGCGTCGAACTTGTAGCCGTCGGGTGCCGCCGCCCGCACGATCGCGCGCACCGTCGGCTGATCGCGGTAGTCGACGACGCGCCCGAGCGCGTACGTGAGCAGCTTCTCCGTGAGCGCCGTGACGAACACCTCGGGCTTCGCGAGCAGCGCCGCGCGCAAATCGGCGACGCCACGCACAGGCGTGCCGTCGATGAGCATGGCCGACGTGTCGACGGGTTTGCCGTTGTCGGTGTCGCGCCAGCGTCCGACGAGATCGAAGTTCTCGAGCGCGAGGCCGATCGGATCCATGATGCGATGGCACGACGCGCACGTCGGGTTCGCGCGGTGCCGCTCGAGCCGCTCGCGCAAAGTGTCGCCCTCGCGAGCGACGGCCGCCTCGTCGGACAGATCGGCTTCGACGCCCGGCGGCGGCGTCGGCACAGGGGCGCCCAGCAGATGCGTGACGAACCACTGGCCGCGAATGACGGGCGACGTGCGGTCGGCGACCGACGTGGCCGTGAGCCAGCTACCGTGACCGAGCAAACCGCGCCGCGGGCTGTCGTCCGGCAACTGCACGGGCCGCATGTAGCTGCCGTGCACGCCGGCGATGCCGTAGTGCTCGGCCAGGCGCTCGTTCAGGAAGGTGACGTCCGAGTCGAGCAGGTCGAGCACGCTGCGGTTCTCGTCGATCACTTGCTGCACGAGCAACGACGTCTCTTGCTCGAGAGCGAGCTCGAGGTAGCCGTCGAAGCCGGGATCCTGCGGCAACGCCTCGCGCAGCTCGCGCAGGCTCAGCCACTGTGCCGCGAAGTTCTCGACGAGCGCGCTCGAGCGCTCGTCGGCGAGCATGCGCGTCACTTGGGTCGCGAGCTCGGCCCGGTCGCTCAAGCGCCCTTCCGCCGCGGCCGCGACGAGCGGCGCGTCGGGCACGCTGCTCCACAAGAAGAACGACAATCGCGTCGCAAGCTCGAGGTCGCTGACAGCGTACACGTCGCCCGGCGCGACGCCGGGCGGCTCGTGCTCGAGCTGGAATACGAACTGCGGGCTCATGAGCATGCGCGCGACGGCTTGCTGTACGCCGGCCTCGAAGCCGGCTTCGTCGCGGCCGCGTCGATAGAACTCGAGCAGCGTCGCGATGTCGGCGCTGTCGGCCGCGAGCGGCCGTCTATAGGCCTGCGCCGCGAGCCGCGCGACGATCGCGTGCGCGCACGGCTCTTCCTCGGCGGCGGACTGCGGATAGCAGGAGAAGATCGCGCGCCGGCTCGGCGTGTCGCCGGGACCGGAGGCGTCGAACGGCCCGCCGATATCGACGCGCACGATGGCACCGCCGATCGCGTACACGTCATGCAGATCGTTGACGCCCGCGCAGCGCGAGTGGTCGAGCAACGCGACGGCCACGGTCTGCGGACCGGCCGGCACGAACATGCGGAACGAGCGCGGATCGTCGACCTCGAGCGTGCGGCCGTTCAGCGCGACCGTGATCTCGGGCACCTCGCACAGCGCCACGCCGCGAAACGGGCTCGCCTCGCGCGGCATGACGTTGAACTGATACTCGGCGTCGAGCGGGAACGTGTGCGTGAACACGAACCCCCCGCGGCTGCCGAGCGGCAGGCCGTCGACGTGCCGGTCTTGGCGCTGACCTTTCGGTGCCTCGTAGCGCGCCTGCGCTGCGTCGGCCGCGCGATCGCCGACGGCCTGGCGCGCAATCGTGAGCGCCGCGCCGATGTACGCCTCTATGAGCGTCGGCGATGCGCGCAGGCCGTCGCCGAGATTGTCGAAGCCCGCGACGGCACCGTCCGCCGGCAGCGTCTCGAGCTCGCGCGTCGCGTCGTAAGCCAGCAGGTCGCGCACGGCGTTGCGATATTCGGCGCGGTTCAAGCGCGACAACGGTGCGGCGCCGGGATCGGGGTGCGCGGCCGCCGCGCGATCGAGCCGCTCTTCGAGCGACGCGACGAATGCATCGAGCACCGCCGGTGCGGGCCGGTCGGCGTCTGCGGGCGGCATGAGACCGGCTTTCACTTTGCGCACGGCGCGCTCGAGGATCGCGCCGGCCGGCTCATCGCCCTGCTCGGCTACAACGGCGAGATCGGCGCCCGTGGTATCAAAGGCGATACCGCCGTCCCAATCCGTGGCATTGTGGCAGCCCGCGCAATACTGCGCGGCCACCGTCGTCACGTCGGCCGCGTGCTCGCGCTGGACGAAGAAGTAAAGGGCGCCGCCCGCGACGAGCAGCACGGCGGGCAATGCAAGGATTACGGCCCTACCATCCCCTCGCCCCCTCGGGAAGTCGCCGCCGGTGTGCGTCGAGCGTTCGCTCATCTCGTCACTCTCGCTGGAGTTGGACGGAGCGGCTTGTCGTGCCGCGGTTGGGAGTCTCTCACACGGAGCAAGGGTGCGGAACGCACGGACGCGCGCGAACGCCTCGGCGAACCTGAGGATTTCTTTTCTTTTACATTCAGCCCGCGGCCATCGTTCCAAACCTATTCGGGAGCTCGTTGAGCTCAGCGGCGTTTCTTAGCGCCGCCGTTTGCGTCGGATGAGTACGGGGGCGTCTCGCCGCTTGTGCGACGTCGCTATCGCCGCATACGATGAATCGCCGAAACGCCCGCTAGCACGGTCGATAGTCGACCCCCAGCACCAACGCGCGAGGCGCAGCCGATGAAGATTTGCCGTCACTCCGAGTCCACCGACGCCCCACTGGCATCGCCAACGTCGCGCCGAGAGTTATTGCAGCTCGCTGTGGCTGCGGCGTGCTGGCCGCTGCTGGCTGCGGCTCAGGAGCGCTCGCCGGAATTGTTGCCCTTGCGGACCACTGGGTTGCAGCACTTCGGCATGCAGGTGGCCGATGTCGAAGTGGCGGGCCAGTTCTATGGGCGACTATTCAGCCCCACGTTGACCAAAGAAGCCGAACCGCCGCTGCGCTACTACGTCAAGATCGGCAGTGACAGCATCGCGATCGGCGGCGCAAACGGTCGCGCGTCGCGGATCGACCACTATTGCGCACTGATCGAGGACTATCATCCACCGGCCATGATCGAACGGCTACGGACCGAAGGGCTTACGGTCGGTAACCAAGGGTTGGTTGGCGACCCCGACGGGCTCAGGCTGCAGCTGCTCGGCATGAACGAGAGCGTCTCTTCGTTGCCCGCCGAAGCCTTGGCTTCGCGTCGCCCCTCCGTGCGCATCACGGACGAAGCACCCGTGGTCACACCGATCGCGCTCGAGCGCGTGGTCCTGGTGGTTTCCGATCTCGAGCGCGCGCTGCCGTTCTACCGCCTCTTCTTCGGCGCGGAATCGAGACGCGACGCTGATGGCGTGTGGTTCCAGCTGGCCGACACTCGCCTCGGTGTCCTGACGGCGCCTAGTGGGGAGCCGCCGCGAATCGATCACTATTGCGTCAACGTGGCGCCCTTCGACCGCGACACCGTGGCGGCAAAGCTCACCGCGCTCGGCGCGACGCTCGTGGGGAGTGATGACGCGGACGAGCTGCATTTCAAGGATCGCGACGGCATCCACGTGGTACTGCGCGCGGCTTGAGCGCGTAGCGCGCAAGCTCGCTGCGCCGCCGGTAGTCGATCGTGTCCTTTGTCGACTTGGGTGAAGCGTCCGACAAGCTTGAGCTTCTCTGTGCGCGCGCGATCCTCCCACGTGTCCACACGCAGCATGCGTCCGGCACGCCCGATCAGCGATTCAACTCACTGAATATCCGCGCGTCGATGGTTCGATCCGTCCCTGGCCATCATTTTCGCCTATTGGCGTACGACCATTCGCTACACCTGAAGCCGTGCCAATCCGGACCTGGTAGATTCGGCAAGAGGCAACCACGCGTTCGCATCGAAGCCACGACACGGGAGACGCGAGATGAAAAAGAGTGCAGTTCTGGCATTTCTGGTTGCCGGTAGCCTGGCCGCGTCGGTTGCCGCGCAGCAATCCGAGCCTGCTCCCGGCGCTACGACGGCCCGTCCCGCCGGTGCGGCGCCGCCGCGTTCGCCGCTTCCGCCGCCGGAGCCGATCGAGCACATCAAAGACAACGTCTACAAGATTTTCGGTGGCGGCGGGAATACGCTCGTCGTCGTTCAGCAGGACGGCGTCGTGCTGGTCGACACCAAGCTGCCGGACAACGGCCCCGCGATTCTCAGCGAGGTCAAGAAAGTCACCGACAAGCCGATCAAGCTGGTCATCAACACGCACAGCCACCCCGATCACGTCGGCAGCAACGATTACGTCCGCGAGCAATACCCAAACGTGCGCATCGTGATGAACGAAGGCGCGAAGAATGAGCTGAGTGGGCCGCGCGGAAATCCCAAGCTTCTGCCGACGGAAACCTACACGGACCGTGTGACGATCGGCTCGGGAGCCGACCAGATCGAGCTCTATCACTTCGGCCGCGGCCACACGAATGGCGATACTTTCGTGCTGTTCACCGCCGCGCGCGTGTTGTGCATGGGCGATGTGATGGCGTGGAACATGGCGCCGTTCCTGCCTGCCGGCGGCGCAGAAGCGATCGCTGAAGAAACCGGGGCCCTCGTCGAGGCCTTGAAGGGCAAGGTCGATCTGGTCGAGGAAGGCCATGGTCATATGGACCCGTGGGCCGATCTCGAGCGGCTGTCGCGCTTCAATCGG
This sequence comes from uncultured Gammaproteobacteria bacterium, assembly GCA_963742115.1. Classification (GTDB taxonomy): domain Bacteria; phylum Pseudomonadota; class Gammaproteobacteria; order Steroidobacterales; family Rariloculaceae; genus FEN-1219. The sequence continues at coordinate 640,745 of CAVUKQ010000015.1, read as the reverse complement.
GCTCTCGCCGACGCCGCGAAGCTTCACTATGGGCGCGGTGACCCGCCCGCGATGGTCGTTGCCGACTTGCAGAAGAACCCGGACTTCGCGCCGCTGCTCGATACCCACATCAAGAAGGGGCTCGAATACGGCAACACGCCGTTGGCTCGCGCTCACATGAACGTGAATGTCGCTTACGCGGAGCTCGCCGGCGAGACGATCGGCTTCGGCATCGCCAATGGCGCGCCGCTTGCGGCCACCGACAAGCACAAGGGCTCCGACCCGAAGGACACCGCGCCGCCGACTCCTGAAATGCTGCGCGCCGCAGTGGCGAAATAGGCCCGCACTTTCGGTGGCCGGACGCTAGACGCCTACTTCTTCTCTTGGGCTCGCGCGCCAGCCAATATTCCTGCGAGACCGATGTTCCCCTCGTGACAGCCCGCTTCGTAGATTTGTTCGTCCGTCCGCCACAGGCTGTTCTCCAGCGTCCACGGCTGGGTGAACGTCTGCGGGTCCGAAACGGTCAGCCGATAGTCGATGGTGTCTTTGTCGACTCGGGTGAAGCGTTCGACAAGCTTGAGATTCTCTGTAGCACCGTGAAACCGCCGGCGGCTGTTGAAATTCGTCGTCTCGACGACGAGCGTCTTCCCTTCCCACCACCCGCGTGAGTCGCCAGTCCACTGCTTGATGTTCGCGCTTAAGGGTGGACGGCCATCAAGCGGGATCACGCGCGTGTCGTGCATCGTCTCAACGCGGATGACGATGGAGCCTGGCGCCTGCACGATCTGCATGTAGTTGTTATAGAACCCATTCCCATAGAACATCGCGTCGGAGGTGATGCAGCGCTCCTGGAGCGCGCGATCCTCCCACGTGTCCGCGCGCAGCGGGCGTCCGATGATCCGTGCCGTCATGAGGTGCGGCGTCTCCTCCCACCGAGCTCTGCCTTCGCGAGTGTAGGGGATCCTGCCGTCAGGCGGATCAATCACGAGGGACGTGCTCAGATTGCGGGGCACCCGACCCTTCCCCGACTCGAGCCAGATCTCGTTGAACTCCCCGCTCGTAGCGATCTCCGCCTCGACGTTCTTGAGCGTCGTGGCGAGCGCGTTTTTCTCGGCCGCAGCCGCTTCAGCCTGTGTGAAGAATGGCTTGTTCGCGAGTGCAGCGGGCCGTTCGAGCGGAATGGGCGTCTGGTTCGACCACACACCCTGAAGGTCAGGGTCGCCCCATGGAGTCTTCTGAGCGAACGTGTCGGCAGACGCCAACAGGGCCAAGGTGAGCACCAGGCGAGTCGCGCGCATTGCTTCTCCTTTTGGACTTAGTGTCCGGCTTGAGGCCCAACCGTGGCAAGGCTGAGCCGCCGACCACTAATTCCTACGAGCCCATAGGCTTTGACGGATCGCGCGCTCCGGCCGCAAGCCAAGGGTAACGAACCGTGTCGAGACCGGCGTAGTCCGGGTCGAGATAGATGAAGCAGCGCTGGATCAGAAAATCGCGCACTTCGAACACATCGCACCAGCGGCCTGCATGCGTGACGCCGGCCCGCCAGGCACCGTCCACGTGGACGCGGTCATTGCGAGTCTGCTGATCGCCATGTGAGGACACTCCTCGAAGTGCGCCCGCGAGTAGCGCCGGGCCTCCTACTTGCAGCGATTCTCCGCCACCCTGGGCCGCCACTTTCGGTGGCAGTTCACGCAAGAATCGTTTATCGCTTCTGAAAGCTCGATCATCTTGTCCCGATCTTTCGCTTGGGCCGCTGCATAGGCTTGCAGTCCGGCATCACGAATCGCATCCACGAACATCGACCAGGCCGGGTCGGTGATTGGAGCGGGCGCGCCGTTCGAGCAAACGCGGCCCGGGACCGACAACAAATTCGCGGACTCCGCGAGAGCCAACGCCGAGTTTTCGATCGCCTGCCATCCGCCAAAGACGCTCACGAGCGGGTCCGTTGCCATCGCCGGATCTTTGACCGGGGGGCGCTCCAGGGCTCCGGGATCCTCGCTTTGCGCGGAGAACAAAACATTGGCCGCTGGATACACGACGCCCTGCATCAGTTGATTCAAATTGGCATGAACCTCCTGGGTCGTGATCGGCGGCGACGTTTGCGGCGTGCAGGACAGCAATATCGCGGGCGCGAGAAATACAATCAGCAACGTCTTACGCATGCGCGCAGCGTAGGGGAGCAGCCTCAACGAAGCAACGCGATGTCGGCCGCCGGCGGTGGCTCGGGCACCGCGCGTACGTAGCGATAGATCGCCCGCAGCGTCTCGTCGCTGAGCGCAGCCGGCGAATACGCGGGCATCTCGTTCGCGGGACGCCGCACGAGCCGCTCGAATGCCTCATAGGGATAGGCGCTCGGCGCGATGCGTGGTGCGGCGCCGCCCTGGCCTTCGTGTCCGTGGCATTGGAAACAGCCGTAGCCGTCGAACAGCGCTCGGCCGTTTTCCTGTGCAACACCCGAGCGCGCGGCGGCGAGCGCGAGCACGAGCCAAACCGCACTCAGAGACATTGCGCGTAGGCGGCGGCCGTTCATCGCATCGCCTCGTTCAACGCGGTTGCGACACGACGTCGATGAGCGCGGGCTCGCCGCGCTCGACGACCGCGAGCGCTTCGCGGAGCACCGGACCGAGCTTGTCGGGATCGGTGATCGGCCCCGCGGACCAGACGCCCATGCCTTTCGCGATGCTCGCGAAGTCGAGCGGCGGATCGTCGAGCTGCGTGCCGATGAGCGCGTGACCGTCGACGCCGCGCTGGCGACGCGCGGCCATGCGCTGCAGATGCATGACCTCCTGGTGATACGCGCGGTTGTTGTGCATCACCGAGAGCAGCGGAATCCGGTGATGCGCGGCGGTCCACAGCACGCCTGGCACGTACAGCAGGTCGCCGTCCTGTTGGAAGCTCACCGCGAGCCGCCCGGCGTCGCGGTGCGCGAGCGCCGCACCGACGGACGAAGGAGCGCCGTAGCCGACGCCGGCTCCGCCCGACCCGCCGATGTGCTGGTAGTGCTTGTCGATCTGCCAAAGATCGGACGGCCAAGAGAAGAACGACTCGGACACGAGCGCCCAGTCGCGCTCGCGAATCACGTTCCAGACTTCCATCGCGAGCCGCGCCGTGCTCACGGGGCTCGCGTTCCACGCGTAGCGCGCGGAGTTCAAGGCGTTCTCGCGGCGAGTCGCATGGGCGGTGCGCCACTTGTTCTGGCGCGCGTCGAGCGCGCTGCGCGCACCGCGCGGCGTGGCCGTCCGGACGGCGTCGATCAACGACGGCAGCGTCGCCTGCGCGTCACCCGCGATCGAGAGCTCCGCGCCGTAGTAACGCTGGAAGTTCTGATAGTTCGAGTGCCAGAAGAGATCGCCGACTCCGATCGTGATCATCTTCACGTCCTGCCGCGCCGTCGGCTCCGCTTCGCGGTGCACTCGATCGCGTACCGCGCTCACGACTCCCCATGCGTCGTTGAGCTCGAGCCCCAGGATGACGTCGGCCTGGGCGAGCACGTTCCGGCCCTGATTCAAATAGTGACCGTTCGGAAAATTCATGCGGCCCTGCAAGTCGACGACCGGAGCTTGGAGCGCCTCCGCAAGCTCGACCAGCAGCTCGACACCCTTCTGATCGCGCGCCGCGCGATCCGCAACGATTACCGGAGCCTGCGCCGCAACCAGCAGGCGCGCGGCTTCGCGCACTGCCGCGTCGTCGCCGCGCGGCGGCTCCGTCGGCGTGAACCGCGGTATCGCGAAGCGCTCGTCGCCGATGCTCTCCTCCTGCAGATGGCCGTCGGCGACGATCGCAACGGGGCCGAACGGCGGCGTCATCGCGATCTTGTACGCTCGCACGAGCGACTCGGCGAAGTGCGGCAACGACACCGGCGTGTCGTCCCATTTGATGTAGTCGCGAATCGGCCGCACGCAATCCTGAGCGGAGTGCGCCCACTCGACTCCTGCGCGTCGCGCATCCGCATCGAGATGATTGCCGGCGAGCAAGACGACGGGCGCGCGGTCGCACCATGCGTTGTACACAGCCATCGCGGCGTGCTGGATGCCGACCGTGCCATGGCACGCGACTGCGAGCGGCTTGCCGGACACCTTGAAGTAGCCGTGCCCCATTGCGACCGCCTGCTCCTCGTGCGGACAGGTGAGCAGCTCCGGCTTGGCGTTGCCGCCGTAGTTCACGATCGATTCGTGCAGGCCGCGGAAGCTCGAGCCCGGGTTCGCGGCGATATAGTCGAACCCCAGGCTCTTGATGACGTCGAGCATGAAGTCGGACCCCGCCCGCGTGACGAAGTAGCGGTCGATCTCAGCGGCGGAATAGTTGTCGGTGCCGGCGCGCTCGCGTGCGAGCTGCGCTTCAGAAGGTGGGGCCGTGGCGACGGCCGGAGCGGCTGTCTGCGCAGCGGCGGGTTCTGCACCGCCTACGAGACCGACGCCGGCGATGGTCGCGCCCGCGAGAAATCGTCGTCTGGTCGGGTCGGCGGCCGCCTCGCACTCCGCGCTGGGCGGCGTACGGGTTTCCTCGCTCATGGCTTCCCCCCTTCCGAGTCCCGACTCGCAGAATACACCCGTTCGGGAAAGCCGTTGGCCGTGAAGTAGACCAGCTTCGCGACTCAATCTCGACGCTCGACTGGCGGCGCGCGCTCAGCGACCGCTTCGACTTCGAGGAGCTGCGTCAGCGGCGTGAGCGGGTCGTCAGCGGACCTTCACGACCGCCGGCGAGGTTAGAATCCGCGGGCTGGAGGAAACCGCGCAGTGAACGAACGCCTGATTCCCGTGCGCCAAACGTGGGCGGCGATTCTCGCGCTCGTGCTCGCGTCGATCTTGAGTTGCGCGCTCGTCGTCGTGCGGACTTACTACGCAGGAACCACGGCTTACCTGTTCTTCTTCTGGAATCTGTTCCTCGCGTGGGTGCCGCTCGGCGCCGCGTTGTTGTTCTACGGTCTCGCGGCGCGCCAGAGCCGCAACCGGACGCTGCTGCTCGGGGCGGCAGTCATTTGGTTCCTGTTCTTCCCCAACGCGCCCTACATCGTGACGGACATCGTGCATCTGCGCGAAACACCGCCGGTGCCGTACTGGTACGACATCATCTGTGTGATGGCTTTTGCGCAGACGGGTCTGTTCGTTGGCTACCTTTCTCTCTATCTCATGCAGGAGGTCATCCGCGCATGGATGGGGCGGTCGGCCGGCTGGCTGTTTGCGCTCGCGATGCTGAGCGTGAGCGCTTTCGGCGTTTACCTCGGGCGCTTCCTCCGTTGGAACTCGTGGGATGCGCTCGTGAGTCCGTTCGATACCCTGTACGACGCCGCACGGGTGGCGAATCCGTGGAACGACGTTCAACCACTCGCCTTCTCCATGACGTTCTTCGCGTTTTCGCTCGTTTGCTATCTGATCCTGTATTCCTTCGCGCACCTCCACGGCTGGGTGCAGAAGGCGTCGGTCCGTCCCGTCTGAGGGCGCGGCTCGCCGCGACGAGCGCGTACGGGCCCGAATGGATCAGCAGAATTTGAAGGTCGGTTGCATGTAGCGAACCGCGGACGTTCTACCGGAAAGGAGAGCACCCGCTCCTTGGCACTTTCAGAATATAGCGAACCGGGGGGCTTGCGGTAAGGCCCGGGCCGTGCGGCAGCATCGCCGTCCTACGCCGGAGCCGGCGGAACAAGGAGGCGCGAAATGCATGCAGTAGTGATCGCCGGAGGAGGTCCGACGGGGCTGATGTTGGCAGGCGAGCTCGCGTTGGCGGGCGTCGACGTTGCCATTGTCGAGCGGCGCGCGAGCCAGGACCTCGCAGGCTCGCGCGCAGGCGGTCTGCACGCACGCACGATCGAGGTCCTCGATCAGCGTGGAATCGCGGATCGGTTCCTCTCGGAGGGACAAGTGGCTCAAGTCGCGGGGTTCGCCCGCGTCCGTTTGGACATCAGCGACTTTCCCACGCGGCACAACTACGGGCTCGGGCTGTGGCAGAACCACATCGAGCGGATCTTGGCCGGCTGGGTCGCAGAGCTGGCGGTGACGTTCTATCGCGGACGTGAGGTGATGGGTTTCGCGCAGGACGAGACCGGCGTCGACGTCCAGCTGTCCGATGGCCAGTCGCTACGGGCGGAATATCTCGTCGGGTGCGACGGAGGACGGAGTCGCGTCCGTAAAGCAGCCGGGATCGAGTTCGCCGGGTGGGATCGCGACGACGAGCAGCCTGCTCGCCGAAGTCGAGATGACCGAGCAGCCGGAATTGGGCATCCACCGCACTGCCTTTGGCGACCACGCCTTCGGCAAGGCGGAGTACGAGATCCGCGATGGCAAGGTGGTCTACAAGGATGGCGGGCCGGTACGAGTGATGGTGACCGAGAAGCACGTCGGTCCCAAGACCGAACCCACCCTGCGCGATCTCAGCGAGGCGCTCATCACCGTATGCGGGACCGACTACGGGATCCACAGTCCCACCTGGATCTCGAGGTTCACCGACATGACTCGGCAGGCCGCTTCCTACCGCGACAGGCGCATCCTGCTCGCCGGCGACGCGGCGCACGTGCATTCCCCGGTCGGTGGACAGGGCCTCAACACCGGTGTGCAGGATGCCGTGAATCTCGGATGGAAGCTGGCCCAGGTGGTGAATGGAACATCGCCGGAAAGCCTCCTGGATACCTACCATGCCGAGCGCTTTCCCGTAGCTGCCCGCGTGCTGCGCAACACGATGGCGCAGGTCGCGCTCATGCGCGTCGACGATCGCATCGAGGCGTTGCGCGACACCGTGTCCGAGCTGCTGAGCATGGACGAGCCGCGTAAACGATTCGCCGCGATGATGTCCGGTCTAGGCATTCATTACGATCTCGGCGAGGGCCACCCGCTGCTCGGACGCCGCATGCCCGATCTCGACCTGGTCACCGCGAGTGGCAAGCTGCGGGTCTTCACTCTGCTACACGCCGCCCGGCCGGTGCTTCTCAACCTCGGTGAGCCCGGCGGCTTCGACATCACGCCGTGGGCGGATCGGGTTCAGCGAGTCGACGCCAAGTACGTTGGTACGTGGGAGCTTCCGGCGCTCGGGCCTGTCACTGCTCCCATCGCCGTGTTGATTCGGCCCGACGGATACGTGGCGTGGGTGGACAGAGCTGACTCCGGCGAGCGGGCTGTCGCGACGCGCTAACCATGGCGTTCTGCCGGACGCATCGGCGTAACCCGCATGCAATATCTCGCCAACTGGCGGATACAAGTCGGTGCAGCGCTCCTGCGTAACAGACCGCTACAGTCGCGTCGGTAGCGCAGGATGTCGGCTACGAGTCCGAAGCGGCGTTCGGCAAGGCTTTCAAGCGACTGGTCGGCACGCCGCCTGCCTTGTGGCGTCGGCAGACAGCGCGTCGGCCGCTGCCAGTGCCTGCCGCGGGGACACACGCGTAGGTCACGATTAACGGCCGCAGCAGTCCGTGTTCGCATTTCAGTTGCTCATGTGTTCTCCCGGCCCAGGTTAAGCGTGCCAGCAATCATGATCGGCATGGCATTCGCACCAAACAGTAAGCCGACCGAACAAATCGGCGGCCTCTGTATTCGGCATCGCAGGCCTTACGGTCGCTGATCGCCCGGACGGAAGCTCGGACTGCCGTCACCGACGCGCTGCTGGCTTTAGCGGGCTAGAGGACCCAGCCGAACGCCGTCGGCGGGCGATTACAGTCGGCGAACGTGCGCCGCCGGGCGCTAGCCCCGTCGAGCGCCCCGCGCGGGCCCAAACGGCCCGCGCGGGTCACTCTCCAGACCGAGGCTAGGGCCGCATCGCGCTCACGCGACGCGGCGCCGCCTCAGAACCCCCCGAGCGGCATCGATGGCAAAGTACGGTAGATCACGTTGAACCTGAAGGCTGCAGAGCGGGCCTGGAGCTCGTTCTTGTAAATCACATAGCCCTGATTGAACGGAGTCGCCGCCACCGTGGCGTCGAAGTGATCGAGCTGCGTGATCAGGGCATTGAACGTTTGGCTTCCCAAGCTTGGCTGCGTCGACTGCAGGGCCTTCAGCAACTTGTCCTCGACGAGCGCCAGGTCCGCAAGCAACGCGTTCCTATTGCTGGGCACCGCGAACGCGGCGTTCGGGATGACGGATGTCAGCAAGTCTTCCTCGTCGTCGAACAGGCACGCGGAGAGATTTGCGAAGAACTTGTTCTGATCGGGCGTAGCCGTGAATTGCTGCGATCCCGCGCGCAGATCGCAGCGCGCGCCTCGCCCGGCATCCGACTGCGGCGGCTTGCCGGCATTGAAGTCGTAGCGCAGACCATAAATGATCGCCGACCAACCGCGGAGGCTGCCGCCGAGCGAGCCAACGCCCGTCACGATCGGCGTGGCCTCTGCTTCGCGCACGGTTAGATAGTCGTCGGTATCGGGCGCGTAGGCCGCGATGTCCTGGCGCAACAGCTGGTCCATCGGCGTCAATCGCGGGAAGTCGTTGCGCACGCCGAACTCGAAGCCGATCAGCTTGACGATCTCGAGATCGACCGCCGCTTTCGACGTCGCGGTGAACGCGTCGGCCCTGACCAGCAGCGCGCCGAACTTGCCGCCCGCTCCCGCGCCGTACATGTAGGGCGGTATCGTGATGTGCACGTTCTTGATCTGCGCTTGGATGGCCGCCGGCAACGCGGAGTTGAAGTTCAGCACGTTGCCCGGGAGCACCTGCGTGGTCGCCGGGCAAGCCGAACCCGACACGCGCGGATCGCAGAGATTATTGAACTGCAGAACGAGCAGCTCGCTGTCGAATGAGGACTGGATCTCCGCCTCGAATCCTGTCGTCAACATGCAAGGATTCGGGTCGTTCACGGGGCAGACGATCTGATTGCCTTCGCCGACCGCGATCGCGACGAGCCCGGATTGGAGCAATACGTCGGGAGTAGTGGACGCCGTCGACGGGTTCGTGAAGCTGTAGCGCAGCACTTCGCCGCAGATGTCGGAGACCACGCTTGCCTTCTGTTCGCCGCTCTCGGGCGCTTCGAACGAGCACGCGCTGGGTCTTGAGATTGGTGCAGCTCACGCCGTTCGCGGTGCTCGGCAGCGTCGCGAACTTCGTCACCGCGCCGCCCGGAACCGGTCGCGTGAGCAGCGTGCGCTCGCTCGTGGCAATCATCAGCACGTCGGTCCCGCGCACGAGCTCGGCGCTCGTGAGCACCGCGTTGCTCTTGACCGGCAAATTGCTGGTCTCGGCGAGCACTTGATAGGAGAGCTTCGCAGTCGTGTTGGCCGGGTTCCAGTTTGCCGGGACCGGGAAGAACAGCACCTGCTTGCCGGCGGCCGCGAGCAGGCCGCCGTTGCCGAGGCGTCGATCCCGCGACGATGCCGTCTGCGACGAACACCGAATCGGTCAGCTGAGGCGTACCGGTCGCTCTGAGCACCACTTGCTGGTTCGCGTTGTCGACCGGAAGCTTCGTGACCTCCCAGAGCTCGAAGACCTTCTTGGACTTCGAGTAACCCGAGATCAGCAGCGTGCCGGCCGGAGTCACGGCCACGGTGTTGACGGACTTGAGGTTCGAGGGCTTCTCGCCCGCGTCGAACAGCAGCTTAGGCGGCGTCTCGTTCGAGCCGTTCTCGAAGCGCACGAGCTGGCTGCCGTCGATCGCGACCAGATTGCGGAACGGCGTGCTGCTCCCGCCGAAAGTGTCGAAACTCGGCAGCTCGAACGCGAGCGCCTCGAAGCTGCGCGAGACTGTCGCCGGCGTTCTGTAAGAATACGCCGCGTTCGTCCGCCTGGGTCCCGGCGTTGTCGTCGAATTTTGCCTGGTAGAGGCTCGTGCTCGACGCCACCCAAACGTCCTTCAACGTCTGCTGTAGAACTTGCGCCGACGTGGCGCCAGACACGAACAACGACGACGCGAGCAAAAGGGGAGTCACGAAACGCACAACGCGTGGAACGGGGAACATTTGTTGACCTCGGCTAGTGAACGAATTGCTTATTTTTTTCGCCAGACCGTATAGAGGTGATCTAGACGTTGTTGGCTTTGCCGCGACTCGAGCTCCAAGGCTCCGCCGCCGCGGCTCAGTATTTCGGTGCTATGAACGAGCAGCGGCTCCGCTTCCGTGTAGTCGCCAAGCTCGACCAGCGCGGCGCCTTCGGCGCTCGCCGCCGTTGCCGTCCGCCAGTGATCGGCAGAGAAGTTCTTGGCGAGAATCGTGCGCGCGCGGCGCGCCGTGTCGCGCGCGTCGGCGAAGGCGCTCGTGGCTAGCAGCAGATTCGCCTTGATGCTCAGTGTGCTTGCGACGAGCGGATGGTCGTCGCCGAACACCGCGCGGCGAATCGCGAGCGCGGTGTCTATCAAAGTCAGCGCCTGCGCGTAATCGCCCTTCTGCGTGAGCCAGTAGCCGAGGTTGGTCGCGATGGCCGCGACGTCCGGATGGCTCTCGCCGAGCGCCTTGCGCGCGAGCGCGAGCGTGTCGTCGAGCATCGCGATTGCTTCCGGTACGCGCCCCTCGTCGTAGAGCAGGAAGGCGAGATTGTTCATCGTGAGCACGAGGTCTGGATGGCTCTCGCCGAGCAAGCGCTTCTGCATCGCGAGCGCCTCGCGATAGTTGGCTTCGGCGGCCTCGTAGTTCTGCTGATCGTGCAGGACTTGGCCGACGTTGATCAGCGCCATCGCGATGTCTTTGTGCTCCGGCCCGAGCAGCTTGCGGACCATGTCGAGCGCTTCCTCGTACAGCGGCTCCGCGGCGACGTAATCGCCGTTCTCATACAAGAGCAGCGCGAGGTTATTCACGGCTTCGGCCACGTCGGGATGCACGGGCGGGTGCACCGCGCGGCGCATCGCGAGCGCCGCGCGCATCTCCTCGATCGCGTGCTCGAGATCGCCGAGGTGGTAGCGGTTGAACGCGCGATCCTGGAGGCTTTCGGCGACGGCGGCATTGTCCGCGTCGCCGTATAGCTGTCGGCGGAGCTCGAGCGCCTCGTCGATCACGGGCGTCGCGTCGGCGTAGCGGCCTTGGAGCGTCAAGAGATCGCCGAGATCCGCCAACGTGTCCGCGACGAGGGCACTCGGCTTCGGGAGCTCCCGCCGCCGGATGTCGAGAGCTTCGCGCAATCGCTGCTCCGCGCCCGCGTAGTCGGCTCTGAGCGTGAGCACCTCGCCGAGGTGGTTCAGGCTCGTTGCGACGTCTGCCTGGTTTTCGCCGACCAGGGTGGTGCGCGTCTGCAGCGAGCGCTCGAGCAGCGACATCGCCGGCGTGTACAGGCCGAGGCTCTTGTACACGGTGCCCATGGTGTCCATGAGCGTGGCCTGGATCTCGGGTCGATCGACGAGCTCCGTTTCGATGCGCGCCGCACCCTTGTCGAGAATCTCGCGCGCGGTGATGGAGTTGCCGAGCGACTCGCTCGGGTCGGAGACCTGAAACAGCTCGACCATGAAGTCGGTAGTTTGGCGCGCGGTCTCCGCTTCGGCCTCGGCACGCACGCGTTGCTCCTCCGCCTCGATGCGCGCGAGCCACGCGGTTGCGGCGAGCACGGAAGTCACCGTCATTCCAGCGAACCCAGCGGCGGCGAGCGCCATCAGTCTGCGTTGGCGGCGCGCCTGCTCGCGCTGCTTCAGCGCGTCGAGCCCGATGCCGAGCATTCCGGCGACCAGCTTCTGGTGAGCGTTGGGCTTGCCGTCCTTCCCGGGCCGCACGTCGGCCGCGATCGGCTCTGCAGGCTCGTCGCTGAGCCGGCCGTCGGGGCCCAACTTGAATCGGACGGCTTGCGGGAACGACTCCTCGGCGGGGTTCGGCGAGTTCGGCTCGCCGCCGACGATCAAGCACAAGACGCGGTCCGAGCGGCCCATGCGCTTGAAGGTCAGGACTTCTTCGTTGACCCAACGCGAGCGGGCTGCTGCCGGCGAGCAGATGACGATCTGGTACGCGGAGTCGCGCAGGGCTTGCGTCAGCACTCTTCCGAGATCGGTCGCCGACGCGAGCTCGTCGCGATCGCGAAATACCGGCGCGAGTCGAGCTGGCACGACGCCGAACGATGTCTCACTGCCGACTAGGCTTTTTGGGATGCGATAGGTTTCGAGGGCGCTATGAAGCCAGGCGGCCCATTTCTCGTCGCGGTGACTGTAGCTGATGAATGCGCGGTACTTGCTGTCGGCGAGCGACATGCGCTGCTGATTCTCTTTCTCGAAAGCGTGGGATACGCCGCCGGAGGCGAATTCTTATTCTTGATTCGGCCGGATTGGAACACATCGACCGAGCGAAGCGGGGGCTCGTGCGGATGAAAGTTCCTCATGCATGGCCGCGCACTTTACAGAAGTTAAATCGCAGCCGTACATGCATTCGCTCGCCGTCGTCGACGACGGCACCAATAGGCGCTAGTCCGCGTTGCTCAGGACCGGTGAGTGGGTCTTCTTCAGAAAACCCACAAAGAGCCACAACAGCGTCACGGTTCCGAGCAGGCCCCGCAGCGTGGCGACGGCATTCGGTCGTTCCGCAAGCCCGGTCGTATTGTGGATGTTGTATAGGCCGATCAGCACGATCGGTAAGGTCCAGCCGAGCGGCGTGCTGTACTCCTTGGCGAGCACCCTTGCCCAATTGAAGCGCGTTCGCGCGAACGTCCGCGCAACGCCGCGAAGCCGGGGCCACCAGCGCGGCACGGCGTGACAATACTCATCGAACGCCGCGCCGAATTTCCCGCGCAGATAGGCCTCTTCGGCAAGTGTGATGGCCTGATACATGAACGCATACGCAGCCGTGATCGCGAGCAGAGACGGCCACCGATTCGATGCGATGCCGGCTCCGAGGATCATGAAGAACTTGCCCACGTACATCGGATTTCGCGTGTGGCGAAACAGTCCGTTCGTCACGAGGTTGTCGGCGTAAAACCAGCGATTTCGACCGCCGCGCACGATGTGCTCGAGCCCGATCGTAAGCGCGCGTAAGACTTGACCAGCGAGCGCGACGCTCAGCCCAATCAAAGCCGCTACGAATGGGTCCGGAAGAACGCTCGGTCCCGGTAGCAATAACAGGAGCGGTAACGCGGGCGAGAGCGTCGTCCGGTAGTGGAAGAAGTAGTTGCCGAGCGCGACCATCAATTCACTGCCACGAAGCCCGTGGCGAGGCGAGCTTCCCTCCGTGACCGTTAGACGGCGGGGCTCGGCAGAATCCGTCGGTCGCTGAGGCCGGGCTATCCTCTAAGGAGCAGGGCGCCGCTGGAAAAAGGCCTTGGCCATGAACGCGGCGAACGCGAACACGCCGACCGCGAACACGACGTCTCCCGGAACCCGCGCCCACACCAGCGCCTGCATGACCGTCCCGTGGATGACCTCGGCGCTGCGCGCATAGGCGTAGTCGCGCGTGAAGCTCGCGTAGGTCTGCCACAGTCCCTGAGGCAGCAGCGACAGGAACACCATCATCGCCAGGCCGATGTTGAGGCACCAGAAGCTGACCGAGAGCAGCCGGTTGTTCCAGCGCGTCGGATCGGTGAGCCCGCGCATGCAGAACAGCGTGAGGCCGAGGCCGAGCATTCCGTAGACGCCGAACAGCGCCGCGTGGCCATGCGTCGCCGTCGTGTTGAGCCCCTGCATGTAATAGAGCGCGAGCGGCGGATTGATCAGGAACCCGAACAGCCCGCACCGATGAGGTTCCACACGAGCACGGACGCGAAGAACATGAACGGCCAGCGATACGCGTTCTGCCACGTCGAACATGCCCTCGTGCTTCGCACGGCTGTAGGCTTCGAAGCCGACGACCATCAGCGGCACGACCTCGAGCGCGGAGAACACGCTGCCGAGCGCGACCACGCCGATCGGCGTCCCGCTCCAGTAGAGATGATGGAACGTGCCGAGCACGCCGCCGCCGAGAAAGATGATCGTCGCGACGAGCACCGACGTCGTCGCAACCGAAACGCGCACGAGCCCCATGCGCACGAGCAGTGCGGAGACGATTGCGGTCGCGAACACCTCGAACACGCCTTCGACCCACAGATGCACGACCCACCAGCGCCAGTACTCCATGATGGAAATGTGGGTGTTCCGGCCGTACAGCAGTCCCGCCCCGAACAAGAGGCCGATCGACAGCGTGGCGGCTAACACGAGGAACAGCAGCGAGCGGCTTTGTCGCTGCTGCAGCGCCGGCCACAGGGCGCGCATCACGAGCACGACCCACAGCAGCAACCCGACGAACAGATAGATCTGCCAGAAGCGGCCGAGATCGACGTACTCGTACCCCTGGTGCCCGAACCAGAAATTCCGCGCGGCATCCGCGATCAGCCGGTTGATCGGCAAGCCATTCGTCCGGCGAACGAGCCCGCCACGATCACCACGAGGCTGACGAGCAGGAACCAGACGCCGGCCGCCTGGAATCTCGGTTCCCGGCCGCCCAGCAGGGGCGCGACGAACAGGCCGGTCCCGAGCCACGCGGTGGCGATCCAGAACACCGCGAGCTGCGTGTGCCAGGTACGCGTGACGGAATAGGGGAAGAACTCCGACAGCGGCAGGCCGTAGAGTCCTTGGCCTTCGACCGCGTAGTGTGCGGTGACGATGCCGAGCAGCACCTGCGCGACGAAGAGCACGCCAACCACGAGGAAGAACCCCGACGTCGCGCGCATGGACGGCGTCACCGCGACGGTGGTCATGAAGTCCTCGCGCGCGAACCCTGTCTCCGGCTCGCCGTCGCGACGCCAGATGTCGAATTCCCTCGCGTAGTACCACACGAGCGCGCCGATACCGCCGAGCAATACGAAGATCGAAATGAACGTCCACATGAACACCGCGCCCGTCGGCGTGTTGCCGACTAGCGGCTCGTGCGGCCAATTGCTCGTATACGTGATCGAGTCGCCGGGCCGATTCGTCGCTCGCCGCCCACGCGGTCCAGAAGAAGAATGCGTTGAGGGCCGCGGACTCCTGCGGCGTGAGCGTGGCGTTCGAGAGGGAATGCGTACTGCTTGCCGCAGCGTTCTGCGCCTCCGGCGAGCTTCCCTGAAATAGTGCGGCATAGTGCGCACCCGACCGCCGCGATCGCCTCGGCCCGCTCGTTCGTGACCGTGACGACTCCGCGTCTGCGGATCGTAGGTGTTGGTGCGCATCTCCTGCTGCAGCAACGTCCTGCGCGCGCGCCTGGTCCGGGCGATGACAACTGCGCATAGCTCGCCGACGCCTGCGCGGCTCGCGATCCGGTCCAGCAGTGCCTCGGCTTCGCGATGCAGCCAGTCGGCTGACCAGTCCGGCGCGACGTAGCTGCCGTGGCCCCAGATCGAGCCTTGCTGCATGCCGCCGATGGACTGCCAGACGTTCTGACCGCCGAGGATCTGCTCTCGCGTGAAGACGACATGCGCCGCCGTCGCTGCTTAACGCCGCCGGAATCGGCGGCGCGGCCTGGTAGATCTGCGCGCCGAAGTAGAGCAGCGTGCCGAACATGACGAGCATGCTCGCCGCCAAGACGATCCAGAGGCGTCGAACCGAAAAGACCGAACTGTAAGCAGCCATTTCCAGCTCCCTCCCAGCGCCACAAGCGATCGAACGACTCGCAAAGCCCACGCTCGCAGCTAGGAGCTGCGCGCGGCTAGCGTGCGGCCGGAATCGATTCCCCCGTATTTCCCTGAGATTTGCAAAGTTCCGCGGTCAATTGTTGTTGTAACGATCGCGTGCCGATATACGTACTTTACGAGCGCGGCCTTCGGCGACCGTCTGAATCCAAATAGCCGCCCATCGCGAGACCGTTTTCCGGTAGCCGCGAACTCGCGAGATAACGTATTGCTCACTCCCGACGGCCGATATAGGCTTTTTAAGCGATGATGAGAGTCCTTATCAGCCTTCACAGGTGCCGCGGGGCACGCGCGCAGCGTTGGAGGCGTGATGCTCGTCTCACGCGGCGCTGTTCCCGCGTCACCCGTCACTCGTCGACCGCCGCTTTGCTACGGCGCTTGAGCCACCTTCTCGGGCGGCTTTGCGAAACGCCAACCTAACGTCCGTCCTGACGTCCCTCGGCGGATTCCGCCACGCATTCTTTCGTGCCCTCGCCGGGCATTGAAGCTCCACCGATCAGAAGGATCGACGTCATGAACACAACCGCTTTCGAGCTTGTCAGAGCAGTCGTTCAAGAAATGAGCGGCGAGCTCGGATACGAGGCACTCGTGAATCCAGAACCCGACACGCCGTTGTATGGAAACAGCGGTGTCGATTCGTTGT
Organism: uncultured Gammaproteobacteria bacterium; assembly: GCA_963742115.1. Classification (GTDB taxonomy): domain Bacteria; phylum Pseudomonadota; class Gammaproteobacteria; order Steroidobacterales; family Rariloculaceae; genus FEN-1219. The sequence continues at coordinate 624,674 of CAVUKQ010000015.1, read as the reverse complement.
CGCTCGTGTCTATCGTTGCCGGAGTCGAGCGTGCTGCGGAGGACCGTTTCCGGAAACGCGTCGTGCTGGCCGACGAGCGCGCCATGTCGAGACGCAGCAGCCCCTACCGCACCGTCGGCACGCTCGCCGAGCTTCTACACGAGCGCTTGGTCGAGTGACGACTCGTAGCCGCCTGGGCCTGATCGCACGGCGCTTCTTGATTCCGCGCTCGTTCGTCACGCTTTACGGGTTGGCGCGCTGGCGAGCCAATATCAGCATGCGTGCCGAAGTGGAGATCGGACCGACACTGCACCTCGGCCGCGGGACGACCATCAGCTCATTCACGAAAATCAAAGTCGCCGACGGCCCGTTGACGACCGGCGAGAAATGCGGCTTCGGCACCGGCTGCTTCCTTGCAACGGGCCCCGCGGGCATCGAAATCGGAGACCACGTGATCTTCGGTCCGAATGTCTCGATCATCGGCGTCAACTACCGTTATCAGCTTCTCGACGTGCCGCTCGACGAGCAGGGCTGCACCTCGATCGGGATCCGGATCGGCCGAAACGTCTGGGTGGGCGCGAATTCCGTAATCCTGGACGGCACGGTGATCGGCGACAACTCGATCGTGGTGGCGGGCAGCGTGGTGAATCGACGTTTTCCGCCGAACTGCATCATCCAAGGAAACCCGGCCAAGGTCCTGTTGCAGCGCGCCGCGAGTGATCTAGCAAGGGACGATCGATGTCTCAAGTCATGTTGATTACCGGGACACGCAAGGGAATCGGGCGTTTTTTGGTGGACCGCTACCTCGCGCAGGGTTATGTCGTCGCCGGGTGCAGCCGGAAGTCGTTCGACGAGCCGGAGCCCGAGGGCTATCACCACTACCGTGTCGACGTGGCGAACGAGCATGAGGTCGTGCAGATGGTGCGCGACGTGGCGAAGAAATTCGGCACGCCGGCCGTTCTGATCAACAACGCCGGCATCGCCGCGATGAACCATCTGCTGCTGACTCCGCTGTCCGCCGTGCAGAAGATTTTTAGCACCAACGTGTTCGGAATGTTCGTCGCGATGCGGGAAGTCGCCAAGCTCATGAGCGCGGCGAAGTACGGCCGGATCGTCAATTTCGCGACGGTCGCGACACCTTTGAATCTCGAAGGAGAAGCCGGCTACGCCGCGTCGAAGGCCGCTGTCGAATCGTTCACGCGCATCGCCGCGCGCGAGCTTGCGCCGTTCAACATCACGGTCAACGCGGTAGGCCCCACGCCCGTGCTCACGGATTTGATCAGAACCGTTCCGAAGCAAAAGATGGATGCGCTGATCGAGCGGCAAGCCATCCGTCGAATGGGGGAGCCGCGCGACGTGGCCCACGTCATCGATTTTCTGATCTCTCGAGACAGCGATTTCGTGACCGGGCAGACCATCTACCTCGGAGGCATCAGCTGACGTGCGGCTCGGAGTCGCGATAACGTGTAAGCCATGTTATTTCCCTCCGCGCTCTGGCCGGGGCTCACCGACGGGACGGTGAGAGTCGCATTCCGGCGATGGATGCGACCGACCGTCAAGCCCGGAGGCACGCTGCAGTCGCCGGCCGGCCTGCTCGCTATCGACGACGTCTCCGTGATCGAGCTCCGCGACATCACCGCCGCCGACGCACAGGCAGCCGGTGCGCGCGACGTCGCCGACGTCGTAGCCGGCTTGCGAACCGCAGGGACGCTCTACCGGATCCGCTTTCACCGCGTCGGTGAGGACCCGCGCATCGCGCTGCGGGAACGGTCGCAGCTCGACGGGGGCGACCTCGACGACCTGAGTCGAGCCATCGGCAGGCTCGACTGGGCACTCCCGGTGCTTCGTCTGATCGCCGAGCGTCCGGGCGTGGTCAGCACGAAGCTCGCCCGCGATCTCGGCCTCGAGCGGCTCGTGTTCAAGCAACGTGTCCGGAGATTGAAGGCGCTCGGGCTCACCGAGAGTCTCGCGGTCGGCTATCGCGTCTCACCTCGCGGCGCCGCGTTCCTCGCACAGGCGGGTACCGCGTTGGGGCGACCGCCGGCCGATTCTCGTTCGCGCCCAAAAGCGCGCCGCTGATCCGCTCGACAGGAAGCGGCCGGCATACGCGTCGATCCCGCTACGGCGCCATGGCGCTACTACTTCGCGGGCATCAGCTCCCGTAGGCCGATCACTTCTGCCGCCACGGCCGCGCGGATGGTCTTGTCCCGGTCGGGTGCGAAGAGCGGCGAGTGCAACGAAGGAAGGGTCGCCCCGGACTTCAGCGCCGCATCGAAAGTCGCCTGCGGCGTCGCACCCACGCGCAGCATGAGTGTCGGCACGCCTGCTTTCTCGAACTCCGCGAAATCCTCGCTCGCCATTTCAGGCGGCTGATCCGTCACCCGGCCCGCCCCGAGCTCCCGCTTCAGGGCGGCGACCACACGCTCCGTGAGCGCGGGGTCGTTCACGAGCGCATCCGTCTTCTCGTAGTTCTCGATGAGCGGCTCTCGCGGGGCGCCCGCGCCCGCCGCTTCCGCCTTCACGATGCGCTCGATCGCCGTCAACACGCGTTGCCGCATCGGTTCGGTCAGCGTGCGCACCGTGAGGAGGAGTGTGGCTTCCGACGGGATGATGTTGTTCTTCGTGCCGGCGTGAATCGCGCCCACCGTCACCACCGCCGGATCGAATGGCGACACCTCACGCGCAACGATCGTCTGCAGCGACAGCACGGTGCGTGCCGCAATTACGATCGGGTCGATCGTCGTCTCGGGGCGCGCGCCATGGCCGCCCGCACCGTAGATGGTTATCCGCAACGAGTCGGCGTTGCTCAGGATCGGCCCCGCATGAAAGCCTACGAGCCCGGCCGGGCTGCGCGGGTCGTCGTGCACGGCGAGTGCGTACTGCGGTTTCGGGAAGCGCGTGAACAGCCCGTCCGCGAGCATCTTCGCGGCGCCGCTGATGGTCTCCTCCGCAGGCTGGCCGATCAGCATCAGCGTGCCGCGCCAGCGGTTGCGAGTGCTCGCCATGATGCGAGCCGTGCCCATCCAAGAAGCCATGTGGATGTCGTGACCGCAGGCGTGCATCACGCCGACGTCGGTGCCGCTGTCGTCCTTCGTGCGCACCGTGCTTGCGTACGCGAGGCCCGTCATCTCCTCGACCGGCAGAGCGTCGAGCTCCGTGCGCAGCATCACCACAGGGCCGTCGCCATTCTTGAGTATGCCCAGCACGCCGGTGCCGCCGATGCCGGTGGTCACTTCGTAGCCGAGCTCGCGGAGGCCTGCGGCGAGCTTCGCCGCCGTTTGCTGCTCGTGCGACGACAGCTCGGGGTGCTGATGGAGGTCCAGATACAGCGCCTCGGACTGCGCATACACCGCGTCCACTTCCGTCTCGATGCCGCCGGCAGCGCGCGCCGCGCCGCTTGCGGTCACCACCAGCGCACAGCAGCCGCTTATTAAGGAGCGTTTCATCGCACACCTCTTTTTCTTGTTTGGAACAGGAAACCTTTCAGAAGCGCAGTCGACACGTCCTCGAGAGCAGCAACAGTCTAGGGTATCCGTTGGCTGATGCCAGCCGCACCGCGCGGCGTGAGCGAAGCGGATAGGAAGCGGCGGTGCTCGGCCCGGAACGTCGAGCGCGCTTCCGCCTGCAAAGCGACTTTTTTCTGGAACGACATAGGGTGGCGGCCGCGATTTGCGTCCTACATTCAGACGCCCGACCACGCTGGGTTCCCGCCCGGCAAAAGGTTGACCAAGGCCACCGGGTGCTTTTCCAAAGGAGCCATCCAATGTCGGTACATACTGCGGTCAAGACTCTCGTCGTACTCGCCACCGCGTTCTGCGCCCTTGAAGCGCGCGCGCAGTTCCAACTGCAGGAAGCCACGATCGATAGCCTTCACAGGGCGATCCAGAGCGGCGAGACCACCTGCAAAGGCGTGATCGAGGCTTACGTCGCGCGAGCTAAGGCTTACAACGGAGTCTGCTCGATGCCAGTCACGGCCGACGGCGCAAAGGTATCGCCGGTGCCCGGCGCCGTCCGCGCCGGCGCGCCATTGAAGTTTCCAACCGAGTCCGTCGCTCTGACCAAGATGGTTCCCGACTTCGACAAGTACACCGGCTACAAGCCCGACTACGGCCGCATGGAGACGACGGCGTCCGACCCGAGCGTCTATCAGCAGTACGGCATGGTCGTCGGCATGCCGAACGCGGGCCAAGTGAACGCGTTGGACATGCTCAATATCCGCGGCGAGCGTTCGGTGACCTGCAAGGGCGCGTTCGATGCCAAGCCCGGCACTCCGCTCCCGGCAGGCGCGCCCGCGGCCTGCGAGGAGTTCCGCAAGCAGCCCGACGCGCTCGAGATGGCCGCTGCGTTCGATGCGAAGTACGGCCGCAATCCCGATCTCGAGGCGATGCCGATGTACTGCGTGGCGATGGCCAACAAGGGCATCTATGACGCCAAGGACATCCGCACCACGGGCGGCGCCGACGTCAACTACGCGATGGACGCGCCGCCGCAAGATTCGACTCTCGTGGCCCGGCTGCGCGCCGCCGGCGCGATCATCTACGCGCAGGCGAACGAGTCCGAGTACAACGCCGGCAGCGGCGACCCGCGTGGCGACGCGAAGGTCGAAAGGCCCTACATCGGCCAAGGCGGTTCGCGTGAATCGTGGGGCGGCATGAGCTGCAATCCCTATGACACCGAGCGCGTCACGAGCGGCTCGAGCGGCGGCTCGGGCGTCGCCGTCGCGGCGAATCTCACGATGTGCTCGATCTGCGAAACCACGGGCGGCTCCTGCCGCGGGCCGGCCAACTACCAGGGCGTGGCGTTGGTCGTGCCGACGAAGGGCATGATCTCGTTCGGCGGCGCTTTCGGCGCCAATCCCTACCAGGATCGCCCGGGCATCATGTGTCGCTCGGTCGAAGATGCCGCGACGGTTCTCGATGCGTTCCGCGACAAGACGACGGGCAGCTTCTTCGACTCGCGCGATCCTTACACGGCGCTGCCGCGTGTGGTGGCGTCGAGCACGCCGTACGTGGACGCGCTGACCCCGGCGTCGACGGCCAAGCCGCTGGCGGGCGTGCGCATCGGCGTGATCCGCGCGCTGTACGTGAAGAAGACGCCCGGAGCGGCGGCGGTGAGCGACGGTATCAACGCGCAGCTCAAGGTGCTGCAGTCGCTCGGCGCGGAGCTGGTCGAGGATCTCGACCCGACATATCCCGACGACCCGTCGATCCCGAACATGGCGTTCGGCTTCAACGACGCGTTCGCCGAGATCCTGCCGTTCCATATGCCGGAGATCTTCTCGTGGCAGAGGGACGGCAAGCCGCAGTTCTCGCTGGAAGGTTGGGACGTGACGAGCCGCAAATACCTCGTCGCCCTTTCGGCGCACCAGGCGCCGCTCCCGAAGGGCATGGATTTCAACAGCATTTTCGCGAACGCGCCGAGCGGTCCGGATGACGTGAGCGGGTATACGTTCGCGTTCCAGCTGGGTCAGTACCTCGCGCTGCGCGGCGACAAACGCGTGTTCGACTGGACCACGTTGAACGCCAACGCCAAGTACTTCAACGACACGCGCCGCGCGGCGATGAAGAACTGGGAGAACAAGGAGATGGACATCCGCACCGACGCCGTCACCTACACGATGAAGCGGCGCGACACGCTGCGCCTGGCGATGACGAAGGTGCTCGTGCAGAACGACCTCGACATGTTCGTCAACGCGGTGAACCTCACGTTGCAGGGCAAGATCGGCGGCGCCAATTTGGGACGCGGCGGCGGTGGCGGCGACCGCGGCCCGGCGCTCGGCTACGGCGCCATGCTCGGTATCCCCGAGGTGTTCGTCCCGGCCGGCTTCGCGGACAGCATCTATGACGCGCAGTTCAAGCTGAGCGCCGATGGCAAGAGCTACGAAGGCGAGGAGGGCAAGACAGCCACGAAGCTCGGCGGCGTCGGCCTGCCGTACAACATCGGCTTCTGGGCCGAGCCGGGTCAGGAAGCGAACCTGCTGAAGGTCGCTTCCGCGTACGAGAACGCGACCCATCACCGCAAGCCGCCGCCGGCCTTCGGTCCGGTGAAGGGCGAGCCGGTGTCGCGAGCGCTGACGACGCAGCGCTGATCCACGCTCCGGAAATCGCACGAAGAAGCCCCCTGCAAAGGGGGCTTTCTCGTTATGGGGACAGTTGTTCGAGCCGTCGGCGCTTCGCGAGCCTACGCAGAGCGGAACGGGCCCGTGCAACGGCGCGTCCGTAGCGCGCGGCTGGTTCCCGTTCGGTCGACAAGCGCCGAGCCGCGTCGTAGGCACGCGGCCCCGAGCAGCAGCAGCAGGAACTCGACCCCGAGCGCTCCGCCGCCGCCGCCGCCCTCGTTCTCGCGCGCCTGGACGCGCACGCTGCGGGTCGCGGGCGGCGCGGCCGAATTGCCGGAGAGATCGGTCGCGTCGTAGGTCACGGTGTAGGTACCGATCACGGCCGTGTTGACGGGATTCTTGACGGTGATCCGCGACGACACGTCGCCGTCGGCCGCGTCGCTCGCCGTCGCGCCGGCGTCGGCGTAGGTGTCGCCGACCGTCAGCGTGACGGTCGGATCGCCGCGGAGCTGAACGGTGGGTCCGGCCATGTCTCCTTGACCGAAGTTGGCCGCGCCGTCGTTGAAGAACACCGCCGCGCCGCCGCCGGCGATCACCGCCACGTCGACCCGGTCGTCGATGCTGAACTTGCCGGCCGCCGCCATCCGCGCGTCGGCGCTCGTGAGTTGGCGCGGATGCAAGACGAACGTCCCGCTCGAGTTACCGACGTTCGTGAAGATCTGGTCGCTGTCGCCGTTGACGACGAACACGTCGTTGTCGCGGTCGAGGTCGAAGTCCCCGAGCAGCACGCTCGAGGTGAGGGCCGCGCCGAGCTTGCTCGCCGTGAAGAACTCGCCCTTCGTGCTGGACGTGTTGATGAAGACGAGATTGCCGGTGCCGCTGCGCCCGAACACGAGGTCGGCGCGGCCGTCGTTGTTGAGGTCGGCGGCGGCCACCGAGGTCGTCGCCCCGGTCGCAAGCGTGAGCTCGAGCGCCAGCACTCCGGCCGTGTTCCGATAGACCGCGGCGTCCGCGCCGGCGTACGCGATGACCACCTCGGGCAGCGGATCGCCGAACAGGTCCGCGACGACGACGTCGCGCGCGTCGCCGCTGCCAAACGGCGTGCGGGCGAACGTCGCCCCACCCTGGCTCAGATAGACCGCGCTCGCACCGTTGTTCGCGAACACGAGGTCCGGGAACGAGTCGCCGTTCAGGTCCCCGACCGCCACCGCGCGGCTGTCCTCGCTCGGCGCGCCGATCGCCACGGTCTCGAACGTGCCCCCCGAGTTGCGGTAGATCCGGTTCGGCGCCCCGACCCCGGCCGCGACGATCACGTCGAGGTCGGAGTCGTTGTCGAGGTCGGCAAGCGCGATATCCGTGCCGAGCGCGTCGCCGCCGAGCACCGTGGGCGTCGTGGAGAGCGCTCGCTTGTTCGGATTGGCCGGGTCGACGACGTCGAGCAGCACGAGCGTGCCTTGCGGGGAGCCCGTGACGACGGCGAGGTCGTCGTAGCGGTCGCCGTTCAGGTCGCCCGCGGCGGCCGCGCGGGCCGCGAGCCCCGTGATCATCTGCGCGGGCGCCGCGGTCACGCTTTGCGCGACGCTGAGCGAGCTCGTCGCTCGGTCGTTGGCCGGCGTCTCGTCGATCGGCACGCCGCCGACCACCGCGACCACGACGTTCGCGAGCACGTCACCCTGCAGCGCGCCGCGACCCGTGAGCGTCACCGTCGCCGCCGCGCGGCCCGCGAGCGGACCGAGCGTGCAGGCGAGGCGCGACTCGTTGCCGGACGCTGTCAACGTGCAGCCCGGGGTCGCGACCGCGTCGAACTTGAACGGCGCGTCGCCGGCGAACGTCGCGTCGAGAGAGAAGCGGTCGACGGTGACGTCGGTCGCGTTGTTGGCGACGGTCAGCGTCCAAGTAGCCGGTGCGTTGATCGCGACCGTTGCCGGTGCGACGCTCGCGCGCACCGACAGATCCGCGCGGCCGGCCCGCAGCACGGTGAGCTTGAAGCGGCCGGGCACGGAAGTGGTGGCGTCGCGCGCACTGAAGCTCACGGTGTAGTCGCCGGGCTGCGTGGCGGCCCCTGTGAGCGCGCCCGCGCTGCTCAGCGCAAGCCCCGGCGGTAGCGCGCCGCTCGCCGCGAACGCGACGCCGCTTCCGGGCGTGTCGAGATCGGTCACGAGCTTCGCGAGGTCCAACGCGAACGGCACGTGCTCCGTCGCTGTTTGGTCCGGGATCGGCGCGATCAGCGGCGGGTCATCCACGATCTGGACCGTGATCTGGAAGGACTGAGCGACCGGCGCCGCGACCCCGTCGGAAACGGTCATCGTCACGTCATGGACGCCGGCGTCCTTTTGCTCGGGGACGCCGGTGATCGTTGCCGGCGACATGAACTTGAGCCACGCCGGGAGCGTCGGCGCCGCGACCGTGAGTGGCGTTCCGTCCGGGTCCGACGCTGTCAGCGTGTACGAGTATGTGACGTGCTCAGCAACCGTGCGGGGCGGCGAGCTCGTGATGAATGGCGCGTCGTTCACGGCCGCGACACTGATCGTGACGGTCGCTGCCGCACTGGACTCGGCGGCGTCGCGCGCCTGATAGCTGAACGTCGCGGTGCCGTTGAAATTGGCAACGGGCGTGTAAGTGAACGAGCCGTCGGCGCCCAACGCTCACGCTGCCGCTCGTCGCGTTGCCGGCGAGCGCGGCAGTGAGCGCGTCGCCGTCGGGATCGCTGTCGTTCGCGAGCACGCCGCGAGCGGGCACCGTGAGCGGTGTGTCCTCGTTCGTCGAATAGGCGTCCGCGGCCGCCGTCGGCGGCTTGTTCTTGGCGGTCACCTCGATGATGACCTCGGCCGCCGCGCTCTGAGTCTTGCCGTCGCTCGCCTTGTACGTGAACGTGTCCTTGCCCGTGAATCCGGTCTCCGGGGTGTACGTGAACGAGCCGTCCGGATTCAGCGCGAGTGTTCCGGACTTCACGTTCCCGAACAGCGCGGCGGTGAGCGGGTCGCGGTCCGCATCCGTGTCGTTGTGCAGCACACCGTTCGCGGCGCTGACGGCGAGCGACTTCTCGGCGGTCGAATAGTTGTCGCCGACGGCGACCGGCGGAGCGTTGCCGGCGGCGACGGTAATCGTAACCGTCGTCTCCGCGCTCTGGGCTTTGCCGTCGCTCGCGCGATATCGGAAGGTGTCCGCGCCGCTGAAACTCGCGGTCGACGTGTAGTCGAAGGAGCCGTTCGGCGCGAGGACGAGGGTGCCGTGCTCCACGTTCTTCGTGAGCGCGGCCGTCAGGTTGGCTCCTTCCGGGTCGCTGTCGTTCGCGAGCACGCCGCTCGCGATCGATACCGCAAGACGTTTTCCGGCCTCTGCGGAGTAGACGTCTGCCGCCGTGACGGGCGGCTTGTTGGTGGGTGTTACGGCGATCGTGACGGTGGCCTCGTCGCTTTGCGCTTTGCCGTCGCTCGCGCGGTATTTGAAGGTATCGTTGCCGCTGAAGCCCGGCGCCGGCGTGTACACGAACGAGCCGTTCGCCGCTAGCGCGACGGTCCCGTGGTCGGCGCCCTTCGTGCCCACCGCGGTGATGGAATTGCCGTCCGGATCGCTGTCGTTCGCGAGCACGCCGTTCGCCGCCGCGACGGTGAGCTGTGTTCCCTCCGTCGTGGAGTAGCTGTCGTTCGCCGGCGTCGGCGGCCGGTTCGCGCCGACGACGTTGATCGTCACGGTGACCGGCGCGCTCATCGATCCGCCGTCGCTCGCGCGGTAGGCGAAGCTGTCCGCGCCCGTAAAGCCTGCCGCCGCGTCGTAGCGGAAGTGCCCGTCGGATTCGAGTTGCAGCGTCCCGTGTGCCACGTTGGTCGCGAGGATCGCGGTGAGCTTGTCGCCGTTCGGGTCGGTGTCGTTCGCGAGCACCCCGTCCTCGCGCTTCACGTCGAGGCGCGTGCCCGCCGTCGCGGTGTAGGTGTCGGGCGCTCCGACCGGAATCGCCGACAGGGGAGGTCACGGTCAGCGTGAATTTTTGCTGGACCTTGTTCTTGCCGTCGTCAGCTTCGAGCGTGATGGCGCTCGCCCCGACGTCCGACGCCGCGGGAACGCCGGAAAGCGTTCCGGACTTGTCCCCGTTGTCGACGAGCTTGATCCACTTCGGTACCGACTGCGCCGTGATCTTGATCTTGTCCTGCGGGTTTGGATCGGTAACCTTTATCGAGTAGGAGTACGACGCTCCGACCGTCGCAGCCGTGACCGGAGTGCTCGAGAACGACGGCGGCGCCTGTTGCTGTTGTGCAACCGCGGCGCTCGTGCATATGAGTGCGCCGGTCGCGGCCCATAGCCACGCTGCGCTGATCCGGCGACATGCTGCGTCGCGCAGCATCGAACGACCTCCCTTAATGAGGTCGCGAATTGCATGAAGCGTGCCGGCGCCGGCGGCTCAGTGGCGCGGAGTCGTCGGCGGACGGTGCGCCTCATTTTTTGTGTTGCGCTATCAAGAGCAAGAAACGAGCGACGCTCACCGAGAGCTAGAGCAACCGCCAGGTATGGCGCGCGATCGTCAGCTCCTCGTTCGCAGGAACTAGGTTCGCCGCGCACGTCGCGGCGCGCCTAGCCGAACCCTTCGAGAATTCGCCGAACCGCCTTGATACAGTCGCCGGTGCTCAGCACGCCGCAGTCCCGCAAGCGGTAGTGCTCGCGCACTTCCGCTCGCAAACGAGCGGACTTGTCGCCGCCACGGCTCGCGGCTTCCCTCATCGCCGCGACCAACTGGGGAACGAGGCGCCTACACGTGCGGAAACAGCCGCAGCTCGCAACCAACGTCAGCACGGGGATGCGGCCGTGTCGCGTGAGAAATTCCACTCGCTCCTCGGTTCGATACACGAACAGCGTAGCCGCGAGCGCCGCCGTGGCGAGTGCGGCCGCAGCGGCCGGAACGGTGACCGCGGGCGCGACCGACGCGTACGCGAGCCCACCCATGAGCGCGGCCGCAACGACGGAGTACAGCGCCGCGGCGCGGGCCTTCTTCGCCACGCGCCACGATAACGCGGGTCGCGGATCGATGTGGCTCAGCTCGAAACGCTGCTCCGCATCCTCGTAACCGTTACGCGGCTCGCAAATCCCGACGTACCCTTCCTCGTAGAGCCTGATCTCGGTGCGCACCCGCCGGACGCGGTTGTGCAGCGTGAGACACGTACGCAGCGTGCCCCCGCGATCGGCGAATACCGCGGGCTCCGGATCCGGACTCTCGAGAAGGATGTGCTCGGTGGCTATGGCGTCGATCATTCCCGCCTCCTCCGAGTGACTCACGTCTCAAACGGATCGCGGTGCCCGTGGTTTTGTGACGCGGGTCACGAAGTCGAAGCGCGCCCGCCTTATGTCCGCGCGAGAGCTCGCGGCGACTCCGCCCCGAGCGGCGCAAGTTAGCAAGCGCGTCGGCCAAGTTACCGACCGCGACGGCGTTGTACGCGAGCCAGAGCCGCGCCAGCACATTCGCCGGTGCGCTCTCGACCACGTCGGTCAGGACACGATTGGAAGCGGCTCGGTCGCCGGCGTAGGCGTACGCTGCGCTGCACGACCGGCGCGGTTCCGCTTCCTCCGGCCCCGGCCCCGGCCGCGGGCTCGGGCGCAGCGGAATCAGCGACGCGCTGCGCCGGTGGGCGCAGGACCGCTGTGAAAAATACAGCACCGATCAGCACGAGCGCGGAGATCATCATCAGCTCTCCGGCACCGACTTGCTTGAGCCCTCGGTGGCCGTGATACCAGGCCAAGGTCACCGCGATCGGAAACCCGACGATGAGTGCGAGCACAACGGGGCGCCACACCGCGTCGGGCCAATGCAGCGCGTGACCTACGAGTTCCGCGCCGTGCGCCAGGGCGAGCGCCGCTCCGAGATACCCGACACCCCACTGGATGATTTTGTGCTCTTGAATGCGCGCCCAAAAACCACTCGCGGCGTCGGCGTTCGGCGCGGGCAGTGGGGGTTGATCCAACCCTGCCTCTACTCCCATAGAACGACCCTCGATGCGAGCAGCGAAGACGCCTGCGGAGGAATGTTCGGACCAGGTCGCGAGGATGTTAGCGCGGTGCAGTTCTTAAAGTCACTTGAGGTGCGCTACTGTCCGCCGATCAACCGGCCGCTTCCGGGCCATTTGCGGTCTTAGCAACCTACTGCAGCGGTGAAGCCTTGGTGCAGTGGCACTCTTTGCACGACCGTCCGCTGCAACGGTCGCTAGGCGTTTGGCACAGACACTTCGCCGCACTTGATCCGAATCAACCGGCTGCCCGGATGAAAAACCGTCCAAGAGAACCAGTACTCATCCGAAATCGCGATCGTCTCCAAATCAGACCTGATCGATCCGCTTTTGTACTTGCCACGAGCATCCCATACCGTCCCGCTGTGAGCATCGGAGAGTGCACCATCTGCGCATGCCCTCAGCTGGACTGGCCCGCCTGCGACGCTGCCTTTGAACGCGTTCACGGTGTCGCCTAGCGCGACAAGACAGACGTTCAGTGCCTCGTTTTGAACCAGGCCCTTCTGCGTCAACTCACTCTTGAGGTACACAACGTGAGGATCGGCGATCGGGTCAATCACCCCTACGACGCGTGTTCGTGCAGGAAATGACTTGTCGCGCAATCTTGAGGGCAGGCCCGGCGTTGCCTCGCTGGCGATTATCTTTCTCCAGACCCCGCGGATTGGGAGCTGGAACTCACGCAAATCATCGTGAGCGACTTGACACACCTGTGGGAGCTTTTCGAGACGCCTGACTTCACTCCAAGGCAAGATCTGGAAGGGGATCATCGTCAGACTGTGGGGATGCAGGCGCCCGATAACTGACTCAAACGTAGCCTGCTGGAAAAAAGTCTTGGTTCGCCTGTCGGCCACGATCATGTTCGCGTTCTTGAATGAGCCGACAAACAGCGGCCCAATGTCGGTGACATCAAATGGAATGATGCTACGACACATCGCACAGTAGGTGAGGGCAACGATTCGATCACCAAAGCAGTCGTTAATAACGTGATGATGGATTACGTAATCCAGCGGATAAGCCTTTGCGACACCCCTAAGCTCAATAATCGCCAGCTGCATGTCGTCTCTGAGGGGGAGCTGGAATGGATCATCGGACATCAACGGGAAATCGACCGCAGGGAAAGCGGATTCCTGGTGCATTCGATAAGTGAGCACGATAGCCAAACCGATCAGCGCCAATGGCAGGGAGGCTGCCAATGGAAATGTGCCAGCTTCGAGCGATAGCCGTGTCACGTAGACCAGCGAGCCTGCGAGGATTGTCCAAACAGCAGGTTTGCGGATGAAATTGTGGTAGTAGAGCCATTGGACGGGGAATGGCTTGAGCAACGCCATATAGACCGCTGCAGTTCCCACCAGCAGGGCGAGGGTGGCCAGCACATACAGAGCAATCATGTCGTTCCCAGCGTCGGCTGGAACACATAGTTCCATGACACCGCGATAACAGGGCACGCCACCGCCGACTTTGGGTTCCTTGCGGCCCGTCGCGTTAATCTCACGCCGCGTCCAGACCGAACGTCCGCTTCGGGGTGCCGTTGAGCCGCTGCGACAAACGTTGCACCTGCGAGGAAGACTATAGGCGTGGCTCTATTGCTCACAGCGCCCCGGCTAGAGTCACCGCAGTGGTCTCTGAGGTGTATAAGTTTGAAATCTACGCCGGATATCTACCTTTGTAATGGCAAATATTGGGGAGATCTTTCTGGTCATGAAGCTTGACCCCGTACTGGCTCTGTATCGCTAACGTGGATTTCCCGTATATCAACAAAGCGAAACGGATGCCGCGTTAGTCCGTTCGACCAGATTGGAGCACGTCGAGGGACGTTCAGAAAACGGATTCGAATGACCTATTGGCGAATAGCAGTCGCACGGCCTGCTACATAGCGCCAGAAGTCTCGCGGTCATCGCTAGGTCTCCTCTTCGGGTTGTCGACGCTCTAGCAAGCGTGGCTGCGGTGGTCTCGCGAAACCTGAGGGAGAGCCGATTTTTTTCTGCGGATTGATGGAGGCGCCGTCGGTTACACGTGGGCGCGGTATTGCTTGGCGGCGGAAGGGGAGCGAGAAAGGCGCGGAACTCGTACTTCGTTAGTCGAGCAACCGCCAGGTATGGCGCGCGATCGTCAGTTCCTCGTTTGCAGGAACTACCCAGGCGGAAGCACGGCTTTGCGCCGTGCTGATGCGCGGCCCTCCCGCCGCGTTCGCGGCGGCGTCGAGCTCGATGCCGAGCCATTGTGCGTCCCGGCACACGCGCTCGCGCAGGCTCACACTGTTCTCCCCGATGCCCGCGGTAAACACGACGGCATCGAGCCCACCGAGCGCAGCCGCCAGTGAGCCGAGCTCGCGGCCGATTCGGTAGACGTACAGGTCGATCGCAGCGCGTGCACCGGGTTCCCGGCTCGCCTCCAGAGTACGCATGTCGCTCGAGATCCCCGAAACTCCGAGGAGGCCGGACTCGTGATAGATCAGCTTCTCGAGGGCACGCGCGTCCATCTTCAGCTCATCGAGAAGATAGAGGATCACGCCGGGATCGAGGCTCCCGCAGCGTGTGCCCATGGGGAGCCCGTCGGCCGCCGTAAAGCCCATCGTCGTCGCAATGCTGCGCCCGCCGGCGATCGCGCACATGCTGGCGCCGTTACCGAGGTGCAGCACGACGGTCCTTCCGCGCGCGGCGCGAGCGTCGAGCTGTGGCAGAACGCTCGCGATGTGCTCATACGAGAGCCCGTGGAAGCCGTACCTGCGGACGCCGCGCGCGGTGATCGCTTGCGGAAGCGCGAAGGCCTGCGCAACGGCCGGCGCGCCGCTGTGGAATGCGGTGTCGAAACAGGCCACCTGAGGGAGCTGCGGCGAGCGCTCGAGTAGCGCCCGCATCGGCGCGAGGTTGTGCGGCTGATGCAGCGGCGCGAGCGGAACGTATCGTTCGAGATCGGCCAGGACTGCGGCATCGATGCGGACTGGCTGCGCGTATTCGAGGCCGCCGTGCACCACCCGGTGACCCACGCCGCATAGGCGATGCTCGGCGAAGCTCGCCCGCAGGAATGCGACGACGTATTCGAGCGCGCCATCGTGCCCGGGTCCGTCACCTTCTCCCCACGCATGCTCCTTCAGCAGCGTTCCCGTCCGGTCCTTGGCGACAAAGTGTGGCGCGGTGTATAGGCCCTCGACCTTGCCGCGCACGCTGAGCTCGAGCCCGCCGTCGCGCCACGCGAACAGAGAGAACTTGAGGCTCGACGAGCCTGCGTTCAGAACGACGATTGCCTCGGCCACCTGAAGCTTGGTCTCCTTCGGATCATCTACTTCGAGAGGATGCCCGAAGCACGGCCTCTCTCCTAAGGCACCGGACAGGGCTTCGCGCCCCAGATGTCGCGCGCATATTCGGCGATGGTACGGTCGCTGGAGAATTTGCCGGAGGCGGCCACGTTCAGGACCACCTTTTCGGTCCAGGCTTCCGGGTCGCGATACAGATTCTCCAACCGCCGGTGCGCATCGCTGTACGACTTCAGATCGGCGAGGTGCCGGAAATGATCGCCGTGTGCGAGCAACGCGTCGCGGATCGGATCGAACACACCCGGCTCGTTGCGGCTGAAGTGGCCCGAAAAGATGAGATCGAGCGCCGCGCGCGTCTCCGGCTCGTTATCGTAATGCCAGCGCGGGTTGTACCAGGCCTGACTGTTCTCCACTTCAGTCGGCGGTGAGGCCGAACAGGAAGAGGTTCTCCTCGCCGGCTTCTTCCGCCATCTCGATAGTCGCGCCGTCGCGCGTCCCGATCGTGAGCGCACCGTTCATCATGAACTTCATGTTGCCCGTGCCGCTCGCCTCGTAACCTGCGGTGGAGATCTGCTCGGAAACGTCGGCCGCGGGGATCAGCCGCTCCGCGAGCGACACGTTGTAGTCCGGAAGGAACAGCACCTTCAGGCGATCGCGCAGCGCGGGGTCGCCGTCGATCGTGCCCGCGATGTTGTTGATGAGCTTGATGACGAGCTTTGCCAACTGGTACGCCGGAGCGGCCTTGCCCCCGAAGAGAAAGGTTCGCGGCACGAGCTCGATGCCCGGGTTCTCGCGCAGCCGATTGTAGAGAACGACGATGTGCAGGGCGTTCAGCAGCTGCCGCTTGTATTCGTGGATGCGCTTCACCTGACAGTCGAAGATCGACTGCGGATCGACTACGACTCCGGACGCGCCCTCGAGCCAGGCGGCGAAGCGCTGCTTTGCTTCGCGCTTGGCATTGCGCACTTTCTCGCGGAAGGACGCGTCGCTCGCCAGCGGCTTCAACCGGCTCAACTCGGAGAGATCGGTAATCCAGCCGTCGCCGATCGCCTCGCGAATCACGCCCGACAAGCCACGGATTGGCCAGCAACAGCCAGCGGCGCGGCGTAACGCCGTTGGTCTTGTTGTTGAAGCGCTCGGGAAACATTTCGGCGAAATCGCGCACCAGGCGCGTGCGCACCAGCTCCGAGTGGATGGCGGCGACGCCGTTCGTGCTGTGCGACCCGACGATGGCGAGATTGGCCATCCGGATCTTCCGGTCTCCGCCGTTTTGCTCGATGAGACTCATGCGCGCAACGCGACCGGCGTCGTCGGGGAAGCGCGCGCGCACGGTGTCGAGCAGGCGCCGGTTGATCTCGAGAATGATCTCGAGGTTGCGGGGAATGATCTGCTCGAACCATCCGAGCGGCCACTTCTCGAGCGCCTCCGGCAGCAGCGTGTGATTGGTGTAGGCGAGCGAGCGTTGCGTGAGCTCCCAGGCCTCGTCCCATCCCAAATGCGCGTCGTCGAGCAGCACGCGCATCAGCTCCGGCACCGCCATGGCCGGATGCGTGTCGTTCAGCTGAATCGCGACCTTCTCCGGCAACGCGCTCCAGTCGCGGTTGGTACGCCGGAAACGGCGCACCAGGTCGGCGATCGAGCACGCGACGAGGAAATATTCCTGCAGGAAGCGCAACCCCTGGCCCATGAAGGTGGAATCGTCGGGGTAGAGAACTCGCGTGAGCGATTCGGCTGCGAGTGTCTCTGCGAGAGCACCGACGAATTCGCCGCGACTGAATTGCTGGAAATCGAAATAGTCCGGCGTGCCGGCGGCCCAGAGCCTGAGCGTGTTGATGGTCTTGCCGCCGTAGCCGATCACCGGCCGGTCGAATGGAATGCCGAGCAGGTTCGAGGGACGTCCGAATACCGGCTTGAGCTCTCCGGCCTGCAGCTCGAACGAGCAGTTGAGCTTCACTTCGACCGTTTCCTGCGGACGCGCCACTTCCCATGGATCGGGCCAGCGCAACCAGTTGTCGGGTTGCTCGAGCTGCCAGCCATCCTTGAAGGTCTGCCTGAAAATGCCGTACTCGTAGCGCAGCCCATAACCGATGGCGGGTATCTGCATGGTCGCCATCGAGTCGATGAAGCAGGCCGCGAGCCGTCCAAGCCCGCCGTTGCCGAGACCCGCATCCGGCTCCGCCTCGATCAGCGTCGGCCAGTCCACCCCCTTCGTGCGCGAGGCCTCGAGCAGCAACGGGCTCAGCAGCGCATTGGTGACGTTGTTGGCGAGCGAGCGCCCGAGCAGGAACTCCATCGAGACGTAATACACGCGCTTGGGATTCGTCAGCTCATAGGTCTCGTCGGTCTTGAGCCAGCGTTGCGAGATGAAGTCGCGCACCGCGTGCGCCGCGGCGTCCCATTGATCACGAGGAAGCGCCCGCGTGGGATCGATGATGCGGTCAAAGATCAGATGCCGCTCGTACAGCGCGTCGTTCGTTCCGGAGAACTGCACCGGTCCGCAGCCATACTGCTCGCGCAGCGTGTTCAAACTCGGATTCATGGACTTGCTCCTAAGCGGCCCACGGCTGCAAGCCAGAACGAGTCAAACGTTGTCCCCTTCGGTGGACGTTGCCCGCTTCGCAGCCTTCGCCGGCTTCGCAGCCTTTTGCCGTCCCCACCGCCAGCCCGTGATCTCGGGCATGTCGTCGCCATGCTCGGCGATGTACTGCTTGTGCTCGAGCAGCTTCTCGTTGACGGCCTGCCTCGCGTACGCCGCCCGCGCCCCGAGCTGCGGCAGGCGGTCGATCACGTCGCCGAACAGGTGGTATCGGTCGAGGTCGTTCATCACCACCATGTCGAACGGCGTGCTCGTCGTGCCTTCCTCCTTGTAGCCGCGCACGTGCAGGTTGTTGTGATTGGTGCGACGGTACGTGAGCCGGTGGATGAGCCAGGGGTAGCCGTGAAACGCGAAGATGATCGGCTTGTCGATCGTGAACAACGCGTCGAACTCCTTGTCCGGCAGCCCGTGCGGATGCTCACTCGCCGGCTGCAGCTTCATGAGATTGACGACGTTGATGACCCGAACCTTCAGCGCCGGCAGGTGCTGGCGCAGCAGGTCCACCGCGGCCAGCGTCTCGAGCGTCGGCACGTCGCCGCAACAGGCCATCACCACGTCGGGCTCGCTCCCCTTGTCGTTGCTCGCCCATTCCCAGATTCCAACGCCGGCCGCGCAGTGCTTGATCGCTTGATCCATGGTCAGCCACTGGGGCGCCGGCTGCTTGCCCGCGACGACGACGTTGACGTAGTTGCGGCTCCGCAGGCAGTGATCGGTGACGGATAACAGCGTGTTCGCATCCGGCGGTAGGTAGACGCGCACGACCTCCGCCTTCTTGTTGACGACGTGGTCGATGAATCCCGGGTCCTGATGGCTGAAGCCATTGTGATCCTGGCGCCAGACGTGCGAGGAAAGCAGGTAGTTGAGCGACGCGATCGGACGGCGCCACGGGATGTGGTTGCAGACCTTCAGCCACTTCGCGTGTTGGTTGAACATCGAGTCGATGATGTGGATGAATGCTTCATAGCAGGAAAAGAAACCGTGCCGGCCGGTCAGGAGATATCCCTCGAGCCATCCCTGGCATTGATGCTCGCTCAGCATCTCCATGACGCGCCCCTCCGGGGCGAGGTGATCGTCATACGGGAAGCGCTCCGCCATCCACGCGCGGTTGGTAACTTCGAGCGCATCCTGCCAGCGATTCGAGTTGTTCTCGTCCGGGCTGAACAAACGGAAGTTGCGGCTGTCCGCGTTCAGCTTGAGCGTGTCGCGCAGAAACGCGCCCATGACGCGCGTCGACTCGACCATGCTCGCCCCGGGCTCGGTGACTTTGACCTCGTAGTCACGGAAATCCGGCAGCCGCAAGTCTCTTAGCAAAAGTCCGCCGTTGCCGTTCGGATTGTCGCTCATGCGGTGCTCGCGCCTCGGGATCAGCTCGCCGAGTTGCGGCTGCGGCCGCCCGTTCTCGTCGAACAGCTCCTCGGGTCGGTAGCTCTTCATCCACGTCTCGAGGATCTTGATGTGCTCCGGCTTGTTCATGTCGCCCATCGGCACCTGGTGGGAGCGCCAGTAGTCCTCGGTGCGTTTTCCGTCGATCTCCTTCGGGCACGTCCAGCCCTTCGGCGTGCGCAGCACGATCATCGGCCACATCGGACGCTTCTCTCCGCCGTCGCGCGTCGCATCGGACCTGATGCGCTTCAGGTCGTGCACGATTTTGTCGAGCGCGGCCGCCATGATCTGGTGCATCGTTGCGGGGTCGTTGCCTTCGACGAAATACGGCTCGTAGCCGTAGCCGCGGAACAGATGGTCGAGCTCTTCGTGGCTGATGCGGGCGAGCACGCAAGGGTTCGCGATCTTGTAGCCGTTCAGATGGAGTATCGGCAGTACGACTCCGTCGGTCAGAGGATTCAGGAACTTGTTGGAGTGCCAGCTCGTGGCGAGCGGCCCCGTCTCCGCTTCGCCGTCGCCCACGACGCAGGCGACGATCAGGTCCGGATTGTCGAACGCTGCGCCGAACGCGTGCGAGAGCGCGTAGCCGAGCTCGCCGCCTTCGTGGATGGAGCCTGGCGTCTCGGGTGCGACATGGCTCGGGATGCCGCCGGGAAAAGAAAACTGCTTGAACAGCCGCTGCATGCCCGATTCGTCCATCGAGATGTTCGGGTACACCTCGCTGTACGTGCCATCGAGCCAGGCATTTGCCACGAGGCCAGGCCCGCCGTGGCCCGGCCCGGTGATGTAGATCATGCTCAAGTCATGTTGCTTGATGATGCGGTTCAGGTGCGTGTAGATGAAGTTCAGCCCGGGGGTCGTGCCCCAGTGACCGAGCAGCCGCGGCTTGATGTGCTCGCGCGCGAGCGGCTTCGTCAGCAGCGGATTGTCGAACAGGTAGATCTGCCCGACCGACAGATAGTTCGCTGCGCGCCAGTGCGCGTCCACCTGCTTTAGCAGCTCAGCACTCAGTGGTTCGGCGGCGGTGTCTTTCATACCGATTCTCCAGTAGTCGATCTCGGATCTTTAGGGAGCGGCCGCGCCTCGAGCGAGGGTGGTGTCCGCGGCCGCATGGGCCCCCGCGATTCGCGCAAGACTTCGCGGTGGACGTCGACGCGCAAGGGCGGGTGCGAACAGATGGAGCGGCGCACGAAACGAGCTACGCGAGCCCCAATTCATACAGCTCGTTTATGACGGTAGTCGGGACGCTGATTCGAGAGGGGCATGCGCACGCTCCTTGTTGCACGCCGATCGATTCTCTCCCCTGCAGTCGCAACACGACATACGCCGAAGGTCCTATCTGAGCGCAGGGCCAGGCTCGACGATTCTGTCGGGAGCTTCAGGCTCGCAGTCGTCGCTCGAGGAATTCGCGCTCGGCCCCGTTCGCGGTCCGCGCGATCGCCGCATCGCGTCCCGGCTAGACGATCACCGCGTCGTCTGGGACGTGAACCGGCCCTCGACCACTAGATTGCGATCGGTGGTCGAGTCGCACTCGGTCTCGTCGATCATGCGATCGGTGTCCGTGACGCGCGCGAATCTAAACGTTGCTTTCAAGGGCTGCGTCAACGCGACGGGATCCTCCATCGTGAGCTCACCCTGGATCTCGTCGCGACTCACCATCCGAATGCGCTCGCCGCGAGCAGCGCGCCCACGCCGAGCAGCGCCGCGAGAGTGACGGTTCGAGCCTCGTTCATACGATCGATCCCGCGTATTGCCCGCGATTTATCAACGGGGCATCGGAATATACGCAAAGGCACGGCCGTCTCTATCTGGCGAGTCGTTGGTCAAACGCGACAACAGGCACTCGCAATGACCATGAGCCTAAGTACCAGATTGTTTCCTAAACATTTTTTAATTTGAACGTGCAATTGCGCAAGCACAACATGCTGATCCGCGACCGTGGCCGCCGAGGGCACGAGCCGCAAGGAAGCGCTCTCCACCACCATGAGGGTTTGTTCTATGCGATCTAGACCAGCCGGCTGCCTGTTGGCGGCCACCATCCCAACGTTCCTCACGTTCTATGCGTACGGGCAGGAGGGGGGTCTCGAAGAGATTGTCGTGACCGCGACCCGCCGAGAGGCCAACCTTCAGGAGGTGCCTATCTCGATCGTCGCCGTAACGGGCGAGACGCTCGCGATGCGTGGCCTCGATTCGCTCGAGCGCGTAAGCCAAGCCATTCCGAACCTCATCGTCACCGGCGGCGGCGGTGGCACCGGCCAATCGAACTTCACCGTGCGCGGCATCCCGAACGTCGGCACCTACGTCGACGGTGTGTGGCAAGTCGGCACGAACGGACTCTTGACACAGGGATTCGTCGACATCGACCGGATAGAAGTGCTGCGCGGTCCGCAGGGCACGGAGTTCGGCCGCGACTCCACGGGTGGCGCGATCCGCATTTGGACCAAGAAGCCGTCCGATACCTACAACGCCGACGTGTCGGCAACGGTAGGCTCGTACGATCGGCACGACGTGACGATGTCGGTTGACCTGCCGCTGACCGAAAAGCTTCTCACGAGGTTCACCGGCGCAAGCTTGAACCGTGACGGCTACGTGCAGAGCCTCACAACGGGCGAGGCCGGCGGCAATATCGATCAGCAGATATTCCGCGGCGACATGGTGTGGACGCCGACCGACAACCTGACCTGGCGCTTCAACTATCAGTACGACAGCAACGTCAATACGGAGCCGCGTCTACAGGACGCCGTGTTCAAGCAAACGTATCCACAGGCGGGCCAAGCCGTCGGCGTTCCGGACCTTTACGAGGCTGCGGGTCAAGGCGCCTACAACGCGCACACCATGACCGCCGGCGAGCCGGGCGGACTGGTCGGCGAGTGGGAGAACCGCTCCAACATCACTCTGCCGAACGACCTCGAGACGAGGCAGTTCTCGTCGGATCTGACCTGGAACCTGACCGACACGATGAAGGTCCAGTTCGTCACGGCGCAGACGGATCAAAATGTCGCGCTGATCACGGACTGGGACAACAGCCAGTGGGACCTCGTCACGGACGTGAACCAGAACCACCTACGCGTGTTCAGCCAAGAGATCCAGCTGTCCGGCGGCAAGGACCGCGTGAAGTGGATTGGCGGAATGTATTACTGGAACCAGACCAACGACACGCGCGGCACGCGCTATCAGGTCGAGGAGTTCGTGTCGGGCCTGTACGACATCAACGCGGCGTACGCGAGCCCGATCTGCACGTCGGTCGAGCACCCGCGGCCGGTGCCGCCAGGCCCGCCGCCCTTGAGCGACTGCCAAGACGTCTATGCGGCGGCGAGCGGTCCCGGCGGCCGGTTCGACAGCATCACGCGCTATGACCAGGACGGGTGGGCGGCGTTCGGCGAAGCGACGATCAGCCTGACCGACAAGATCGACATGACCGTCGGCATGCGCCATCACGATCAGGACGACCTCGCGACGCCGGAGTCGGTCGTGCCCGGCGTGACCGCGGCGCGTGCGCCGAACGCGAACTCCCGGTTCGTCGGCAACGTCTTCGAGGGTTCCTCGGTTGGGCAGGTGTCGACACCGTCGAGCTTCGACAAGGACACGTACCGGTTCTCCGTGCAGGATCAATTCACCAAGGCCGTGATGGGCTATATCGGCTATTCGGAGGGCTTCAACTCGGGCGGCGCGTCGGTGTACACGGATCCGTCGACCGCCCAGCGAGTAGTCTCGCCGTACCTGCCGCAGTTCCTGAAGAACACCGAGATCGGTATACGCTCGGATCTCCTGAACAATCACTTGCGATTGAACGCGACGATCTTCCACACGGATTGGGAGGACATCCAGTCGCTCGCCGCGGTGTTCGACTCGCAGGGCCACCAGCTGCCGATCTTGTCGACGCAGAACGTCGGCAGCGCGACAGCTGAAGGCGCCGAGCTCGAGATGACCATCGTGCCGACCGACAATTTGCTGTTCAACGTCAACGTCGGCTATCTCGACGCCAAGTACACGGAGATCAATCCGGGCACGTTCGCGCTCGACACGAACACGGCGTTCGCGCAAGCGCCGCAAGACACGGGCAGCGTCGGCGTGCAGTACACGGCGAACCTGAACAAGGGATCGTCGCTCGTGACGCGGCTCGACTACCTGTACCAAGGGCAGTTCTGGCGTTCGCTGCCGTTCCTGCGCACGTCGTTCTGGACTGCGGTTCCGCCGGGCTTCGACGAGAGCGGCGGCTCGGGCATCGTGAACCTCCGCATGGCGTACTCGCCCGCCAACGCCAACTGGAATCTCGCGGTGTTCGGCACGAACCTCACGGACGAGCGCTTGATCAACTCGGGCTTCTTCCACGGCATCTGGGGCTTCGACTTCGCCACCGTGGGACGTCCGCGTGAGGCCGGGGTCTCGTTCAACTTCAAGTTCCAATAAGGGCCAGTCTCTCGAGTGTCGAGACGAGGGCGCCGGCGAGCGATCGCCGGCGCCCTTTTTCTTGGCTAGCGTTCCGCTCGCTCGCGTTCCGCTCAGTCCCTCACGGCGCGGGTCGCGCGCGAAGACCCGCGGGGCGGCCGCGGCGGACGATCAATAGCTGAGCGACTAGCGTCACCGCGGCCGCCGCGGACAGGTAGTTGCCGACATACGCAATGCCGTAGCTCGCAGCGAGGGACGTGGCGATGTAGGGCGCAAGGGAGCCGCCGAGAATGCCCGCGAGACTGTACGTCAACGATGCGCCCGTGTAGCGAACGGCGGTTGGGAAGAGCTGGGCCATCGCGGCACCGAGCGGGCCGTACGTGAATCCATTCAGTGCGAAGCCGAGCGACAAGAAAACGGTTGCGGCGACGGTCTCGCCCGTCGAAAACAGCGGCGCCAACAGCAAGCCGAACACGATCGCGGCAACGCTCGAGGCGATCAGCATCCGCTGGCCGCCGTAACGATCGGCCGCAATCGCCGAGATCGCAATCGTGGCGGCGAAGAACAGCACTCCGATCATCTGCAGCAGCAGAAACTCCTGGCGCGAGAAGCCGAGCGCGCTCGTGCCCCAGCTCAGCGTGAACACGGTCATCAAGTAGGACAGGACGAAGGTCGTCACGGCAGCCAGCGTCGCGAGCACGAGCATGTACGGTTGATTGCGAACGACGCTCAGGATCGGCACGCGCACGCGCTCGTGCCGCTCGATGGCGCGTTGAAACGCCGGTGTCTCGGTGATCTGCAGGCGCACGTAGAGACCGACGAGGACGAGCACGGCGCTCGCGAGGAACGGCACGCGCCAACCCCAGGTGATGAAGTCCGCATCGTCGAGCAGCGCCGTCAGCGCGATGAAGATTCCGGTCGACGACAGAAGCCCCAGCGGCGCGCCGAGCTGCGGGAACATGCTGTAGAGGCTTTCCTTGCCGGGCGGCGCGTTCTCGGTCGCGAGCAGCACGGCGCCGCCCCATTCTCCGCCAAGACCCAACCCCTGACCGAGCCGGCAGAGTGCGAGCAACAAGGGCGCGGCGAGCCCAATCGAGGCATAGGTCGGCAGCAAGCCGATCGCGACCGTCGAGAGCCCCATCGTGAGCAGTGCCGCGACCAGCGTGGCCTTGCGGCCGATGCGATCGCCGAAGTGGCCGAAGAGCGCCGAGCCCACCGGCCGCGCGACGAACGCGAGCGCGAACGTCGCGAACGATTGCAGCCTGGCCGTGACCTCGTCGCCGGCCGGGAAGAACAGCTGCGGAAACACGAGCACGGCGGCCGTGCCGTAGATGTAGAAGTCGAAGAACTCGATCGCCGTGCCGATCAAGCTCGCGAACAGAACTCGGCCTTTCGTCATTTGGTTTCGGGGAGAGCGTTCGAGTGCCGCTGTTAGAACTTGAACAGCGACTCGTCTTCCGGCCGTTTCATCCCGTCCTCGAAATAACGCTCCCAAATCTGCGCCCAGGGACGACCGAACATGTCGGGCACGGTGTAGTCGATCGTGACACCGGGGCTCAGCGGTTGGGGGCGGCCGTCTACGGGGAAGATCGTCTGGATGCAGCGCGCATAGATGAACGGGTCGACCTCCTCGATCTTGCCCGTCTTGATGTGTACCTGAATGAGTCGCAGCGGCTCAGCCAGCGCTTCGGCGTCGTAGAAGATGATCTCCTGCTCGATCCCGGCGAGCTCGCCCGCTGGGTCGAGGCGCGGCGAGAAGATTTCGACCGTCTGCATCTTTCCGGAATGCTCGAACACACCATGCGTGATCCACGGGATGACGTTGGACGTCCAGGTGACGAGAGTGTCGTCGTCCCAGAAGGCAACACTCTCGCCGAACCAGCGGGGAACGTCCGCGCCTAGCCGCGGCACGGTGCCGCTCATGTTGAACTCGCGCCCGACGTTGAAATTTCGGATGAAGTTATCTGCGCTGCTCGCCATGGTCTGCAGCCGCTCGGGTGTCGTGACGAAATCCATCGAGAGATGCGCCTGACGCGAGAACAACCGCAGGAACCCGTCGGGCCAACAGAACTGCGCCGGCCACAGCGGCGCGTTGTTCACCGACTGGTGGTAGTGCATCTGCACCGTGCGTTTCCGGTACTCGGGCGTCAGAAGCGAGAGGATCGTCGAGGTCTGGTTGATCGAGGTGAAGAACCACTGCGGCGGCTCGGCCAGATATTCCGGCACCTCGTAGGTCTTGCCTGCTCGCGCGGCCATGAAGCGGAGCGAGATCGCGCGGCTGTAGCGCCCGTTCCAGTCGGGCGGCGGATTCGCGCGCGTGTAGACCGTCGGCCCGCCGCGCGCTTTCACTTCCGCGAGCAGCGCCTCGTAATGCTCCTGCGCGGTCTTGAACGGATAGGGCGAAACGATTGCCTCGCGCGGATAGTCGATATCGCAATGGCCCCAGGAGGCGGTCGCCGGCGGAGTGGCGCCGATCAGCCTCCGCGAGGTCGTGGCGTCGGCGCCCCACACCGCCTGAAGCGTCGAGGGACTATTGCAGCGGAAATAACGACGATCCGACCATAGCTCGACGTCCTGGTAGAAGTCGGTGGTCGTGAACAGGTCGCGCTCGAGCGGCGCGACGCCTGGCGGCGCTTCACCCTCCCACGCGGCCTGTTGACCCTCGCCTTCCAGACCTCCGCCGACGAAACCGGACTCCGTCACGGCAACCGGCCATCCTCGACCGACGCTTTGATCCTTAGGCTCTCGGCCGCAGCCAAGCACGCACTGGGCGATGACGATCGCCGCGATCGGCCCCCCGATCGACCTGGGGCTCATGGATCCGGCAGCGATGCTTCGCTCAATTGCTCGCGGGCGCTCCGGTCCCCGGCGACGTGATGAATAGTCTCCTCCCGTCGGGCAAGGTTACGTCGCGGCCGTTGGCGGCATTCGAGCCATTGCGGTGGCGGTAGCCGAAAACGACGACTTCGGTGCCGGCCGCTATCGAGTCGCGCGTCATGCCGCGGCGCACGAGCGTGTTCGGGCTGCCTGCCTCGATCATCCAGCTTTCGACCGTGCCGTCGTCGCGCTTGACGTCCAGGTGGATGAACGCGTGCGGATTGATCCATTCGACCCGGCTGATCGTGCCGCGGAGCGTGATCGGCTGGTTCGCATCGAACTCGGTCGAGAACGCATGGTGCGCGACGGTCGGTCCGGCCAACGTCAGCCATGCGCTGCCGAGCGTCGCCCCGAGCACGTTCCTCAGCATTCTTGTGTTCATCGTTTACCCTCCGCAGCCTTTCGCTCTTCTTCGCGCGTCGCCGACAGCAACCCCCTCAAACCGTAGTTGCCTTCGTGGCAGGCGTACTCGACCAGTTGTCCGGTCTGCGGATGCATGAAGATTTCGACGGTCCACGGCACCGTGAACACGGGATCGTATACGGTCGCGCGATAGCGGACTTGGTCGGGAGCGGTGCGCGTGAATTGCTCGACGACGCGAAACTTGTCGCTCATCACGGAGTCGAGCATCTGGACGCCGTAGTAGTGCCGATGTGGCTTCTGGTTCGTGGTTTCGACGACGAGTGTATCGCCCTCCCACTTGCCGCGTGAATCGCCAACCCACTGCGTGATGCGCTCTGGAAAGTGCGCCTCGCCATCGATTGGAATGATTCGGACCTCGTGGTTGAGCTCGGCCATGATCGTGACGTAGTCGGGCGTTTGGACGATGTAGTAATTGTTGTTGTACGGCTCGGGCAGCATCGGTGCGTGCCCGCCGCCGAAACCGATACACCGCTCGGTCAAGTAGCGGTCCTCGGGTGTGTCGGCCGGGTGCTCCTTGGCGTGGGCAAGATTGCGCTCGTGCTCCTGCTGCGCCGCGGCCGTGAACGGGGGAACGCGGCCGCTCTTGGGCTCGACGATCAGCGAGGTGCGCCGCGTCGGCACGATGTCGTTGCCGCGATCCATCCAGGCGTCGTTGTACGAGCCGACGTTGCCGGACTCTCTATCTTTTTCGATGTTCTCGTCGCCGCTTGCTGCCGCGAGCCGTTGCCGGACCCACGCCTTGGCTTCCTCTGGTGTGAAGAACTCTTTGTCTTTGAGATCGGCAGGCCGCTGCAGCGGAGTCAGGGTCGCATTGGACCAGGTCCCCTGAAGATCGGGGTGGCCCCACGGCGTGCGCGCCGTCTGTGCGCCCGCAGCCGAGCAGGCGAGAGCCAAAGGCAACACGATCAAGATGAATGGGTTCGGTTTCATGTTGAATTCCTCGTCACTGCTTCGGCCGCTTGTAGAGATCGCCGTAGAGCAGCTCTTCGGTGAACGGCACGCATTTGTACTCCATCAGATGCGCGTGGCTGTCGGGATTGCGGTGCAGGCGGAAGCGCATCGTCCACGGTTTGGAGAACGTCTGCGGGTCCTCGAGCGTCGCGGAGTAATCGATTGCGTCGGCACCGACGAGCGTGTAGCGCTCGACGACGTGCAGCGCCGCGCCCGCGTGATTGCCCGCTCGATCGAGCCAGGCCTGCCCGTTGAAGCCGCTCACGTCGACGACCAGCGTGTCGCCGTCCCAGCGCGCGTTCGAGACGCCCATCCAGCTATCGATCGCCGAGGGTTGCGGCGCGCCGAGGTTGATGATGCGTGCGGCGCCGGCGAACTGATACGTGAATAGTAGTTGGCTATCCGAATGAAAGATCTGCAGCGGGTACGGCATGTAGTTCGCACGCGGCACGCCGGGCATGTAGCACTTGACCTCGGGGTCTTCCTTGAAGCGGTTCTCGTAGTTGCGCCGTTGCTGCTCGGCGGCGGGCGGTAGATAAGGAATCTCGCCGCCGTCAACGATGCCGTACCCGGGCGGCGTTGCGAGCAGCGCGCCGTACTCCGGCGGGCCCGCGCTCGCGCCGTGGGTCAAGACGTTCCAGTTGGCCGTCGTCAACGATTGCCACACGCCGCTGAAATTCGGCTTGCCGTTCGCGAGCCGCGGAATGTCGGCCGGCCGCGAGCCTTGCGCATGCGCGTTCGCGGCGAGCAGGGCGCACAGAGTGAGCAACGCGAGTGTCGATCGCATCATTGCTTTGTTCGCGTTGTTCGGCGTTCTCAATTTCGTTCTCATTCTTTGGCGGGCTCGATCCGCAGGATCGAGCCGTTCGGTGTGAGGTTCGTGCTGCCCGGCCCGGACTGTTGGTCCCGTTCGACCGCGAGATAGAGGTAGCCGTCCGGCCCTTGCCGCACGTCGCGCACGCGTGCATCGAGCGGCAGCGAGCAGCGATTCGCGGCGCTCGGTTTGCGGCGGCGGCTGATTGAACGCGACGCGCTGCAGCTGCTGCCCGCTCAACGCTCCGATGAAGTAGTGGCCCCGCCAGAGCGGGAACTTGTCGCCGTCGTAGATCATGACGCTCGACGGGCTGATCGAGGGCACCCAGAACATCACGGGCATCTCCATGCCGGGTCGCGACCACGACTGCTCCGAGGCAAGGTTGCCCGTGTAGATCTTGCCGAGCGACACGAGCGGCCAGCCGTAGTTGCGCCCGGGAACGAGCCGGTTGAGCTCGTCGCCGCCCATCGGCCCGATCTCGGTGGCCCAAAGCTCGCCGGTCTGCGGATGCCACGCGAGCCCCTGCGCGTTACGGTGGCCGTAGGTGTAGATCTCGGGTTTCGCGTCCTTGCGGCCGACGAACGGATTGTCCGCGGGCGCGGTGCCGTCGTCGCGCAGGCGCAGAACCTTGCCGACGTGGCTGCCGAGACTCTGCGCGAGCATTCGGTAGCTCGGGTCGTCGGTCACGTTGCCGGCATCACGATCGCCGACCGTCACATAGAACATCCCGTCGGGCCCGACCTCGGCGCGGCCGGCCGTCGCGCCCGTGCCCCACGCGTCGGCGACGAAGACATCTTCGACACCGTTGAGCGACGCGCCGTCGAAACGGCCGCGCGCGAGCGCGATCGTCGTGTCGCCGCCGTCGCGCTGTTTCACGTACGAGAAGTAGAGCAGGCGGTTGCGTGCGAAGTCCGGGTGCAGCACGACGGAGTTCATGCTGCGTGCGCGCAGCGCATCGGCAGGCCAGCCCGCGATCGGTGTCGGATCGAGCTTGCCGCCGCGCACGATGCGCAATGCTCCGGGAAGCTCCGTTACCAAGAAATCGCTGCCGCCCGGCAGAAAGGTCAGGTGCCAAGGCCGCACGAGTCCGTACGCGACGGTGACGACGTGAATCCGCACGAGGTCGCCCGCGGGGCAGCCGCCGTGCAGCGAGCCGTTCGGTGAGCAGACACCCGGCGTGTAGGTGTCGAAGGTCCAGCTCGCGTTCTCTTCCCCCGCGCGTGCGAATGACGCTGCGCACAGGACCGAGGCTGCGAGCATCGCCGATCGAAGTCGGAGCATCCCCCCTCCCAATCGAGATCGTCGTGTCGACATTGACGATAGGCGCGCGCGCGCAACGGCGTCAAGAACGGCCGGGCTTGCTGCGATGGCACAGCGTCGCGCGCTGCGCGTGCGCGTTGACTCGCCCGCAGAACGGACGTACGTTCGACGTCGCGCGTACTTGGAGGCGACGGGGGGAGCTAACATGAACGATCGCACGCTGTGCCCGCTGCTTCTGTCGCTCGTTCTTGCGCAAGGCTGTACTTCGAGCGCTACGCCTGATCCGACCGCGAGCCCGCAACCGCCCGCATCGTCCGACCCGCTGGTGTTCGACACGTGGGTGCCGGGACCGTGCTCGCCGAACGGCCAGCCTCAAGGCCAGTGCCCGCCGGGCGAGCTGTTCCGAGTGCGGCTCGTCCCGCTCGCCGAGGGCTTGAGAAGCCCGCGCCACATCGCGTTCACGCCGGACGGCGACCTCCTGATCACCGAGCTTGCGGTCCCGGCCGGAGATCCGGCGGGCGGTAATCAGGCCGTTCAGGGGAAACCGGGCCACGTGCGGATCGTGCATGACGGCGTGCTCGCGTCGGCACCGCTCGCGGGTTGGCCGACGCCAGGGCATCGACGCCGGAGCGTTGTGGTCGATTGTCGTGCACCCACAGTTCGCGGCGAACCGCTTCGTGTACCTGTACTACGTCAAGAAAGGTGCGGGGGAGATGGTGACGCGTGCGCTCGCGCGCGCGCGGTTCGACGGCACATCGCTGCTCGACGTGCAGGAGATCTTCGTAGCCGACGCCTGGATTCCCGGTGGGCCGATGGCAGGCCGCGCGGCCTTCGGGCCCGACGGCATGATCTATCTGACGGTGAACGATCACTTCGAGCACGACGGGAAGAACGGCGGCGGCGAGCCGCTGCTCGCGCAGGAGCTCGACAACGACATCGGCAAGGTCTTGCGCATCCGCGACGACGGCGGCATTCCGGCCGACAACCCGTTCGTCGGGCGCAAGGACGCGAATCCGGAGGTGTTCACGTACGGCCAGCGCAACGTGACGGATTTCGCCTGGCATCCCGAGACGGGCGAGCTCTGGACCACGGAGATTGCGCCGATGGGCGGCGACGAGATCAACGTCCTGCACGCGGGGCACAACTACGGCTGGCCGCTCGTATCGCTCGGCAAGAACTACAACCTGAAAGAGCTCAACGACAACCACTGGTACCGGCCCGGCATGGACATGCCCGCGATGTACTGGACTCCGTCGATCAGCCCGTCGACGCTCACGTGGTACACGGGCGACAAGCTCGCGCCGTGGCAAGGGACATCTCCTCGTCGGCGCGTTGAACGGCCAGACGCTGCAGCGCGTGGCGTTCGATCAGCCGATGCCGCAAGGCGAACGGCGCGATTCGCTGTTCATGTCGCTCGGCCGGCGGTGGCGCCACGTGGTGCAGGGGCCGGACGGCTATCTCTACGCGCTGACGGAGAAGCGCACGCTCGGCGGCGAACCGGATCCGAACGACGCGACGAGCGGCGTCGTCTACCGCATCGAGCCTGCGGACTGACGCCTCGCTAGCCCGCTCAGAGCCGGCCAATGAAATGAATCGCGCTGCCGTGCCCGTCGGCTAGGTTGTCGTGCATGTACCGCGAGTACGAGAACCGGACGCCGATGCGCGGCTTGAAGAACCAGGTGGCCGCGAGATCGTAGGCGCCG
The DNA here is from genome assembly GCA_963742115.1 of uncultured Gammaproteobacteria bacterium. Classification (GTDB taxonomy): domain Bacteria; phylum Pseudomonadota; class Gammaproteobacteria; order Steroidobacterales; family Rariloculaceae; genus FEN-1219. Next base: position 592,995 of record CAVUKQ010000015.1, on the reverse strand, counting down.
TCGGTCGATAGAGCGTCGTCACCGTCGGCACGCGAATATCCGAGGCGCACGCTGAGCCGAGCGGTCGGAAAGATCTCGCCCGCCGCGCGATAGACGTTCGCTCGGTCGCCGAAACCGGTCGCCGTCGCCACTCCTCCCGCGATGGGGTTCACCACGAGGAACGGCGGCGCAATCGCCGGTGTGGTCGGCGAGGTCGACACGACCGGGGAGCGGGTGATGTCGATATCCGTCGAGGTTTGCGACACGCCCCCGGAGAGCGAATAGGCGAGCGAACGCCCGCGCCACAGATGAAACACCTCGAGGCCCGCGTTCCGTGTCTCCATTTCCACGGTGGTGATCGTCGTCGGGCAGAACAGGCTCGGAAACGAGCAGAGCGACGGAATGACGCTGGTCTCCTGCGAGCGGCTGAGCACGAGCTTGAGCGTCGTGTTCGCGCCGAAGTACTTTCCCGCGACGAGCGTGTACACATCCGGGTCCGATTCACTCCCGAAGATCGAGGGGGTTTCGTCGGTGTAGCTCGCGGCATACGCGCCGCCGGCGTACCAGCGCGACTGCGGCAGCACGTAACGCCCGCTGATGGCGTACGCGTCTGTCTCACTCTTGAAGGTTCCTCCACCAATGCCCGAAACGAAAGTAAAGCCCTCACTCTCCGAGCGATCGGTGTCCAAGGACATTTGCGACGTCGGATTCAAGAACGACGCGAGCGCGAGCGGCCCTTTCGCATCGTCGACGGAGCCGAAATAGTAGGTCGCCTCGAGCGACGCGCCGTCCACGAGACTCGCGAAGCTGTATGGCTCGCTGCGACTCATGCCCCCACCGAGCTGCCAATTGAATGGTTCCGCATGCGCTGCGGCGCCGAGCAGCGCGCAGCAAGAGAACGCAGCGATCGTGCGGGATCGCATGGAACGATGGTGCATCGAGATTTTCCTGGACAGGTCTAAGCGTTGTTGCCGAGTACGATAACTAATCAAGTCGCGCAAGGCCGAGAGAAACTTCACGGGTTTGTATCCGCAAACGCCGAGTGTTCTGTCAAACGGACTCGAGGCCGGCGAGCCGCTCGCGGATCACCGAGAGCTCGGCGCGCGCGTCGTCGTCTACCCTATCGAGCTGGCAGATTCGTGGGCGGCGGATAAACGTGGCGCCGGCGGCTAGAATGGCCGCTCGAGTGAACGAGCGTGACGCGGCCACGACTCTCTCTTGACCCAAGGCGACGGAGACATGACGGGACAATCAGGCGGCCACTTGGTTGAAAAGGCGGCGGAAGCGAACGCCTTCGAGCCGATCCCCCTGCACCCGCATTTCGCGGCGCGCATCGAAGGCCTCGACTTGCGCGTGCCGTTCACGTCGAGTCAGATCGCGGCGTTCGAGGCGGCGATGGATCGATACGGCGTGCTCGTCATCCCGAACCAGAAGCTCAGCGACGAGGAGCAGGTGCGCTTCGCGGAGCAGTTCGGACGCGTGGAGGACACGCCGACGCTCGTGGATCAGGGCCGCCGGCGCCTCGCGAACATGAAGATCAACGACATCTCGAACCTCGGTGCCGACGGCCGGATCTTCGACAAAGACGACCGGCGCCGCATGTACAACCTCGGCAACATGCTCTGGCACAGCGACAGCAGCTTCAAGGCGACGCCCGCGAAGTATTCGATGCTGCACGCGCGCGTGATTCCGCCGTCGGGCGGCGACACGGAATACGTCGATACGCGCGTCGCGTGGGATCATCTGCCCGAGCCGCTGAAGGATCTCGTCAAGGATCTCGTCGCCGAGCACTCGCTGATCTTCTCGCGCGCACACCTGGGCTTCGACGCGTTCACACCGGCCGAACAGGAGCGCTGCGCGCCGGTGCCGCAGCGCCTCGTGCGCCGCCATCACGGCTCGGGACGCCTCGCGCTGTATCTGTCCGCCCACATCGGCCGCATCCAAGGCTGGCCGACGCCGGAAGCGACCGTGCTGCTCCACGAGCTGACCGAGCTCGCGACGCAACGCCCGTTCGTCTACACCCACAAGTGGACGCTCGACGACCTCGTGATCTGGGACAACCGCTGCACGATGCACCGGGGTTTGCGTTACGACGACAAGCGCTATCCGCGCGACCTGCGCCGGGTCACGCTCGAGGACATCGCCCCGACGCTCGAACAGCCCCTCTGAACGGCCCGGCCGCCAGAGAATCGCGAGCGGCCCGAAACACTCATGGCTGAGCGAACGATCACGGAAGCACTCGTCCAACGTTTGGCCGACGCCGGCGTGCGCCTGATTTACGGCGTGCCCGGCGGCGAGTGCAACCTCGACTTCATCGCCGCGGCCGACAAGCTCGGCGTGCGCTTCGTGCTCACGCGCAACGAGACGGCGGCCGCGATCATGGCCTGCGTCACGGCGGAGCTCACCGGTACGACCGGCGTGGCGATGACGACGCGCGGCCCGGGTCTCGCGGCCGCAGCGAACGGTACGGCGTACGCGGCACTCGACCGCGCGCCGCTGCTGCTCGTCGCCGACGGCTACGAGGACGATCAGGCCTACGTCAGCCACCAGCGCATCGATCAAGCAGCGCTGCTCGCGCCGCTCACGAAGGCGTCGTCGCGCTTGCGCGACGGCAATCCGCTCGACGAGCTCGAGCGGCTGCTCGCGAGCGCCGCGGCGCAACCGCCGGGCCCCGTGTATCTCGAAGTCGCAGGCTCGCGTATTCGCGGCGCGGCGCCGGCCGCGACCCCCGCACGGCCGCGCACCGTCCGTCCGGCCGGGCTCGACGCGGCCGCGCTGCGCAGCGCGCGCGACCTGCTCGCTCGCGCGAAGCGGCCGCTCGTGCTCGCGGGCCTCCAGGCTCGGCTGCCGGGTCGCCCCGACGCGCTGCGCGCGCTGCTCGCCGCCAAACGCGTGCCGGTGCTCACCACTTACAAGGCGAAAGGCGTCGCTTCCGATCACGATCCGCTCGTGCTCGGCCACTACATCGGCGGCGTCGCGGAGGAGCCTGCGATGCGCGCGGCCGACCTGCTGCTGCTGTACGGTTTCGACCCGGTAGAAGGGCCGCCGCAAAAGTGGCGCTACGCGTCGACGCCGACCGTCGAGCTCGCCGAGCATGCGTTCGAGCATCCGCTGCTCGAGGCCACCGCCTGCGTGGTCGGCGACATCGGCGCGGCGCTCACGGCGCTCGCGGACTCGATCCACCCGCAGTGGACGGACGCGGAGATCGCGGCGATGAAGCGCTCGGTCGCGTCAGCGGCGCGCGTGAGCGTCGGCGCCGGAATCTCTCCGCAGCACGTCGTCGACGCCGCGTACGCGGCGTTGCCCGCCGACTGTCGCATCACGCTCGACGCCGGCGCGCACATGCTGCCCGTGTTGCATCTGTGGCGTTCCGGCGAGCCGAATCAATCGTTGATCTCGCGAGGCCTGTCGACCATGGGCTTCGCGCTGCCGGCGGCGATCGCCTCGTGCCTCGCGGACCCGCGGCGGCGCGCGGTCGCGTTCACGGGCGACGGCGGCCTGATGATGTGCCTCGGCGAGCTCGGCACCGCGATTCAAGAGAAGTGCGCGCCGATCGTCGTCGTATTCAACGACTCCGCGCTCACGCTCATCGGGGCCAAACAACGCCGCCGCCGGCTCGCACCGGCCGGCGTCGACTTCGTGGACGTCGACTTCGCGCAAATCGCGCGCGGCTTCGGCTGGGACGCACAGCGCGTCGAACGATCCGAAGACTTGGCGCCGGCGTTCGCGCAGGTAGCGACCGGCCGCGCCACGCTCATCGACGTCGTCATCGATCCTTCGGAGTACGACGCACAGATCCTCGCGCTGCGCGGCTAGCCGTTAGCCCATGAACAAGCGCGGTCGTGGCACGCCGCGGCGCTCAGTCTTGCCGCAGCGCGGCGAGCGGGTTCACGCGCCCCGCGCGCAGCGCCGTTTCGGGACGCCACGACCGCTTTGGGCCGATGCCGGGCGTCCGTTCGGTCATGAAAATTAGTCATCCTCCGGAAGTCGTTACCAGGTTGTCACCAACGATCGGGTAAGGTTGGCGCCGTGTCAGCCTCCGCCAGCAAATCCGAATGGGTCTCGACAGCATCGCAGCTGCCGGCGGATGGTCAGGTCGTCCTCGCAAAGATGGATCACGCAATCGAAGAGCGCCGCGTGACGTTCCTCGCTCGCCCGATGCCGCGATGGAAAGGCTGGAACTTCACGTCTCGCGTGGAGTTCTTCAGATACTGGCGGCCGCTGCCTTAGACCTGCACCGCGACGCGCTCATCGAGCAATACCTCTTGGCGGTCCGAACCAAGTGGTTAGCGCGTCAGCGAGCCCCAGCTGAGTCGGGTCTCCCACCCACGCCACATATCCGTCGGGCCTAATCAACACGGCGGTGGGCGCAGTGACCGGCCCGACTGCCGGAAGCTCCCACGTACGATTAGCGGATTTGGCGTCGATGAGCTGAACCCGATCTGCCCATGGCGTGATGTCGATGCCGCCGGGCTCACCGAGGTTGAGCAGCGCCGGCCGGGCATCGTGCAGCAGCGTGAAGACCCGCAGCGAGCCGTTGGCGGTGACCAGGTCGAGATCGGGCATGCGGCGTCCGAGCAGCGGGTGTCTGTCGCCGATGTCGGAGAGGCCGAGGTCGTAGTGAATGTCCAGACCGAACATCATCGCGGCGAAGCGTCTGCGAGGCTCGTCCGACCTGAGGAACTCGGCAACGGTGTCGCGCAAGGCCTTCGTGCGTTCGTCTGGGCGGCGGAGCGCGACGTGTGCCATCGTCGTGCGCAGCACGCGGGCGGCGACCGGGTGACGCTCGGCGTGGTAGGTATCCAAGAGCTTCTCGGGGGATGTCCCGTTGACCACCTGGGCCAGCTTCCATCCCAGATTAACCGCATCCTGCACGCCGATCTGGAGGCCCTGCGCACCATCCGGGGAATGCACATGGGCGGCGTCGCCGGCCAGCAGGACTCGTCTGTCGCGGTAGGCCGCGGCTTGCCGGGTCATATCGGTGAACCTGGAGATCCACGTGGGACTGTGGATCCCGTAATCGGTCCCGTAGACGGCGATGAGCGCCTCGCGGAGGTCGCGCAGAGTGGGTTCGCTCGCGGGTCCGACGTGCGCTTCGGTCAGCATGATCCCTACCGGCCCGCTGTCCGCGTAGACGATCTCGCCGTCGCGGATCTCGTACTCCACCCTGCCGAGGGCATGCATGCCGCGGGCGTCGTGGCGGATGCCCCATTCCTCCGGCGGCTCGGCAAGCTCGACCTCGGCGATTAGGCTGCTCGTCGTCGGATCCCACCCCGGGAACTCGATGCCGGCTGCTTTTCGGACCAGACTGCGTCCTCCGTCGCACCCGACGAGATATTGCGAGCGCAGCGTCTGCCCGTCGGACAGCGCGACGTCGACGCCGGTTTCGTCCTGCGCGAAACCCGTCACCTCACGTCCGCGGTAGATCGGCACCGCGAGCTCGCCGACCCAGCCGGCCAGAATGCGCTCGATGTGTTTCTGCCGGAGCCCGAGCGAGTAGGGATGGCGGGTGGGAAAGTCGCTGATGTCCAAACGGACGCCGGCGAACTGCCCGACCTGGCCCCGGACCATCTGTCCCTCCGCGAGGAACCGATCGGCGATCCCGCGTTGATCGAGGATCTCGATGGTGCGTGAATGTAGACCACCTGCGCGCGGGCCCGGAAGATCCTGGCTGGGGCGCCGCTCGACGATTGCGACGTCCACGCGCGCCAACGCCAACTCGCCCGCCAACATCAACCCGGTCGGACCGGCTCCAGCGATCACCACCGCATGCTCGGTCATCGCCACACTCCGATCGGCGCCAGCAGCACGCTGCCGCGATACGTCGGACAACACCCTACGCATTTCGTGCCTCCCATTCCCGCCGGTCCCGGCGCAGAACGGCGATCCTGCGGCACGCCCCGGGACTTACGGCAAGCCCCCCGGGCTGCGATAATCTGGAAGTGCCAAGGAGCGGTACGCTCCTTTCCCCTCCCTTCCTCGAGCGTAGATCGCGAAGCGAGCTCGTCAGCACCATCCGCTGCCGCCCGTCGGCGTGTTCATCGCCCGCGACTCGAAATCCTGACGGTAGTACGCGTCAACGTCCCCAGCGCGTTAGCTGCGTTCCCGTGGTGAACTAAACGCCGGCTATCACGGTCGATGGTGGAGGAGCGCATCCCTGTGTCTCGCTATCCATACCAACCAAGGCCACATCGGCTGCTCCGCCAGACGATGGCGTGAAATGCTTCGAGCGAGGATGAAGAGACTTTTGGCACTCGCGGTCGCCGTCGCCATCGGCGCGACGGCATACGTGATAGTGACGACTGAGTCGTCGATGCCGCCCCAGCAATCAGCGTCGAAGCCGACGAAGAGTGTCCGCGCTGCAGCGATCGCGAGCCCATCCGAACAACCGATCTCGACGACTCAGAAGCCGAGTGAGTCGATCTCAGAACCACAGCTGTCGCGCGAAGAACGCGCGGCGCAGACCAAGCGCACCCTGGTCGCGGTCATGGGCACATGGCGTGAGACCTCGGCGAGCGCGCTCGTCGAGCGTGGGCTTGCACCGGAAGATAGCGAGCGATTGGCGCAACAGTTCGTCGATGGAGTTGCCGACTGCCTTCTAGAGGTAGTGCACAATGAGTACGGAGCCCGTGGGGAACCGGATGAGGATGAACCGACTTGGGCGGAGACGATCGCGTACGTCAACCTCAACCGAGTTCGATCCGCCGCGGCGCCTTGCTTAGCCAACGTCGGTCAACAGACTGGAATCCCGGTACCCGCCGACTTTGCGACCGGGGGGAACCGTGCCGACGACATCACGCCAGAACCCCCATCGCCTCCGTGGGCGGCGGACATGGAGACCCGTATCCGCGACCATGTCGCGTCGTATTCCGCGCGCGAGATAGAGGCTGTGATCGTCAGGTGCATCGAAGAAGGATGCAACGTCATGCTGACGGGTCGCGACATTCACATCTTCGACTTCGAGTTCGACGTTTTCGCGGAGCAGAACGGGTTCCAACACGCAGTGCTGCGCGGTGACGGCAACATGAGACTAGTTTGGCTGCAGCGTTAGTGTCGCTGGGCTCAAGCGTACTGGTGTCCGTTGTCGTAATGTGCGGCAGCGCACCACAGACTGAACTCCACCGCGGTAGCCTCCGGGGATGAGTATCCACGAATGGATGTCGACAGCCGCCAGGCACCCGGCACACGGTCAGACCGTGCTGGCGAAGATGAACGCCGAAACTGCAGAACGTAGCGTGACGTTCCTCGCCGAGCCGTATCCGCGATGGCAGGGCCGGGACTTCACATCTCGGGTGGAGAGTTTCCCGTACTGGCGGCCAATTCCGTTAGCCGCCTAACACTCCTCGCTCACTTCCGCGTTCCGGGGGGACTTCGAGAGCGCCTGATGCCGACCTTGAGTCACTAGGTCTGTCAGGGGATCATCCGCTGCATGAAACTTCGCACGCTCATCTTGGCTGTCCCGCTGTCGCTCCTGACGTTCGGGATCGCAGCCGAAGATGCACCGGTGAAGATCATCGCGACGCTCGCCGTGCAAGGCGCGTTTGCGGAGCTCGAACCCTTGTTGGCGGCGCGCGCTGGGGTGCCGGTGAAGGTCGAGTTCGCGACGACGGTTGCGATCGTCGAGCGGCTCACGAACGGCGAAGCCGCGGATATAGCCATCCTCACGAAAGAGGCCGTTCAGCAACTCGCCGCGAAGGGGTACGTGCGCTCGCCGACGGATCTCGTGTTGTCCGTCATCGGCATCGCGGTAGGCGACAGCGCACCAACGCCGGTCATGAAGACGACGGAGGACTTCGTTGCGTTCATGAAAGCGACGCCCTCGATCGCCTACACCACGAGCGGCGTGAGTGGACTGCATATGGCCAAGTTGATCGAGCAGCTCGGACTCACCGCCGTCGTGAAGCCGAAGGCGATGGTCGTGGAGGGTTTGTCGGGCACGCAGTTGCGCGAAGGCAAGGTTGCCGCCGCCGTGCAGCAGATCAGCGAGCTCAAGCTTGCCGGCGCCAAGAACATCGTACCGCTGCCGGACGCGATTCAGGCGCGAACCATTTTCGCAGTCGCGGTGCTGAACGGGACGACGCGCGCCGACGCGGCCGCGAAAGTCGTTCGAGTGCTGACCTCGACAGAGGCAGCCGCAGCTTACGAGCGCTCCGGCGTATCGCCGTTGTTCAAGTAGGAACTTGCGCGTCTTAGCTCGGGCGCGGGCCGCGCGCGTGCTGCTCGCAGAGGCTAGCGCTCGCTAGCTGGTCGGATCAGGGCTTGCCGGGTTGTTGCGAGCAGGTGTCCTGAACGATCTCGACGTCCGGCGTGTAGAGCCAGGTTTTCGTCATGACCAACGGCTTCGTGAACGTAACGGAATCCGTGAGCGTGACCGTGAGCTCGAGGCGGCGCGGATTGTCGCGCAGCGTGTACCGTTCGACGGCCGTGAGCTCGCCGCTGTGACCTATCTGCGAATTATCCGAGATCAAATCCGGCGTCACGAGCGCGGTCTCCACGATCAGCGCGCCGCCCTCGACGCGCCCGACGGAATGGCCTAGCAGCGTCGGCGTCTTGTGCGCGGGTTGTGCGCGGCCGTCGAGGTAGATATTCCGGAACAGCGACCACTCCTCGTAGCGCACGACGAGGTGATCGCCATCGCGGCGGATCTGCATCGGCAACGGATTCGTGACCTCGCGGACGAAGCCGTACGGTTGGCAATTGATGAACTTCGGATCGTCCTCGGGCTTGTTGGCCGCCTTGACCTGTTTGCCGGCCGGCGTCAGATGCGGCATCGAGCGCAGCGAGCGAGGCCGCACCGGCTTGGCCGCCCAACGCCATGACCGGGGTCTTGTCGTTCGCTGGATCAGCGAGCAGAGCGCTCAAATGGTTATAGAAGTCGAGCGGACAACCCACGAAGCACTGGATGTCGGCGAACGTCCAATACTCGTTGCTCTGCGAGGTGAATACGCCGCTCCACACGCCGAGGAACGGCGCGACCGGATCGGCTGTTTGCGCCGAAGCGCCGAGTGGTGCCGCGAGCAACGCGCCGAGCAGGAGACTCCGCGTCCGGGCGCCGGTCTTGGCGAACTGTGCGTGACTCATCGCGGCTCCGATCTTCATTCCGCGCGCCGGCGGCGATCGTTGTACTCGCTGAAGTTGATGTCTTCGGCGAATCGCTCGGTGCCGTCGGGCAAGATCAAGTACTCCATGTGAATGAGCTTCGTGGTGCCGTCGCGCGCGGGATGGCCCCGAACCGTAACTTTGTCGCCCGGGACCACTTCCATGCCGGTCCAGCCCACGCGCATCAGCTGCGTCCGCGAGCCGCCCTCGGCGAGCCACTTCTCGGTAGTGCCCTGGTTGTCGACGTCGAGATAGATGCGCATGTGCGGGTTGCCGAGCTGATACTCGGTAACGATGCCGGTCACCGACGTTTCGCGCGTGAGGTCGTACAGCATTGCCGGCGAGTGATGGGCCGCGACCTGCGTGAGCGGCACGAGCGCGATCGTCAGCAGCAGCATCCAGTTTCTCGTCCGCATCCGATTCTCCCGAAAATCTAGGCGCACACGTGTAACACGCGACCGGCTCTCAGTCCATGGAAGCGACAGCACCAGGGGGTTCAGTTCCTGCGAGCCGAGAGACCCGCGGTATCGAGAAACTTCGAAAGCAGATCGGCCACCGCAACGTTGTTCATGTCCGCGAACGGAATGTGCGTGTTGCCCGTGAGCCCTGCGTCGGGAAGCATGAGGATCTCGGCCTTGCCGCCGTATTTGTTGACGACATCGACGAAGCGCTTGGCTTGCTCGAGCGCCGCGCGGTAGTTCGCCGATTTCTCGACGTTGTCGCCGAAGACCGCCTGCAGCGGAATGCGCGTGAGCTTGCGAAAGTCCGCGAGCGGCACTTCCACCGGGCCGAACGGCCCGGGCGCGAGATCCGGCCCTTCGCCTTCCGGAAAAACGTAGCCGACGTTCTCGTACATCACGATGCCCTTGATGTTGTCGCTCTTGAGCGCCGTGAGCAGCGCGCGGAGACCGCCGGCGGAATTCGTCAACGCTACGGTCGGGCCGATCCTGTCGGCGAGCACGGCGGCCGCATCGGATTCGAGCTGCGCGTTCGGCACCGTGTCGAACTCCTGATAGCGCGCCCGCATCGCTTGGTTGAAGGCCTCGGCGTCGTCCTTCGGAAATTGCACGCCGTCGAACCAGTTCGGGTACTCCGCGCCGAACCGCCAGGCCGTGAAGTTTTGTTGGTCGCGCCCGACCCCCGGTGCGTACGCCGTGTCCGCGCAGCCCCAGTTCGCACGCCCGACCCGCGGGCCGTCCCAGATGTACACGGGGAAGCCGCGCCGAACGAAAATGCTCTGGAACCCTTCGCCGCCGTCCCACCGCTGCTGCCATGCGACGGCGCTCGCGCTGTGCCACATCAACAAATTCATCGCGCGAGCGTTCGGCGGTATCTGATATTCCACGACGCCGTGGTCGCAGTGCAGCGACGCGCTCGCGTCGCCGACCACACGGCCTCCTACCGCGAACGCGCCTTGCTTCTCGATGACGATCGCCGCCGTGTCTGCGTTCGTCTCGACGCAACCGCTCGCGAGCACGGAAAGAAGAGCAGCGGCGGCCCAGACCGGCGCCCGCTTCGAGCGACCGCGAGCACTGCGGAATGCGCGCCAAATCAGCCCCGCGAGCGCGAGTGGTTTCTTCATCGCTTCACGGCCGGGTTCACGTAGCCGGCCGGCAGCACGCGATCCGGATCTGGCCTGATGCTCAGGTAATTGACGTGATCCGGGATCTCGACCCAGCCGTGCAAAACGCCCGCGGGGATCACGACGACGTCGCCCGCGGACACGGTGCGCCGCTCGCCGCCCATGAACGTGGCGCGGTGACTCGGGCCCACCGCGACCTGCACCACCTCCGAATCGGCCGCAAGCGGCGCCGGTGGATCGGCGATCTCGCGACCAGTGATCAACACGCCGGAGCCCGACAAGACGTAGTAGACCTCGGTGACTTGCGCATGCGCGATTCCGGTGATCGGCTTGCCGTCGTTCGGTTTCTTGCCCATTTGCAAGACGCCGACGCCGACGTTGAGCTTGCCGACGTCGACGACCTTGATCTGACGATCTGCGCCGCCTTCCTTCGCAGCTATCACGGCGTCGATATCGGCTTTCAGCACGTCGACCGCGGCCGGAGGCGTTTGGCCCCAGCACGCTGCGGGAATCGCAGAGCACGGCGAGACTTGCGCCGGCCGACAAGACGCCGTGACGAAGAGATACGTTCGTATGGAGCTTCATTGCTTCACCCTCACCCATTTTTGTAGACAGCCGCCGGACGGGCTCGCGTCGCACCTGCCGGTGAGCCCCGCGAAGATGTTGCCGACCTCGTCACCGGCCAAGCCTTCGGGCCGGGTTCCCGGGATGAACTCGCGCAGCGAGCCGTCGACCGCGCTGCCCAGACGAATGCCGGTCTGCCAACCGGGATTGCGCAGCGCGCGCCCACCGCCTTCGGGCGCCTGGGGCGGGCCGTCGATGAAGTTCGTGGACTCCGAATCCGAGACGATCAGCGTGTCGTCCTTCAAGATCGCCACGCCGCTCGGCCGGCCGAAGTGCCGCCACTCGTCGACGAACTGCAAATTCTCGTCGAGCACTTGCACGCGGTTGTTGGAGCGGTCGGCGACGAACAGGCGCCCGCGAGAATCGAACGCGAGCGAGTGGGGCCCCATGAACTGTCCCGGGCCTGCGCCGAGGCTCCCGACCGCGCGCACGAAAGTGCCGTCCGGCTTCAGCCGCACGATCCGATCGCCGTCCTGTTGAGCGCTCGCCGGTCGCGGCCAGTGCCCGTCCGCGACGAGGATGTCGCCGTTCGCCGCGACGGCGCACGCGGTCGGACCGATGAACGTATCGGTACCGGCGCGCGAGACGCCCGCCTCGCCGAGGCTGAACAACAGCTTGCCGTCCTGCGTGAGCTTGTGGAGCTGAAAGCCGCGGCCCTTGGTCGCGGGATCCTCGGCGAACGGTCCGCTGTCGCCGACCCAGAGGTTGCCGTCGTGATCCATGCAGAAGCCGTGGCCTTGCACGAGAAGCCCGCGCCCGAAGCTCTTCGTGATCTTGCCCGACGCATCGATGTAGTTAACCGGCGGTTCCGACCGGAACATCATCCACGCGCCGCCCTTGTTGTCGGGAATGATCCCGATCGCGGCGCCCCACGTCATGCCGTCGGGCAGCGTCGGCCAGCGCTCGGTCAACCGGTAAGGGTTGCTCATCGTCGACGTCGTGCGGCGAGCGAGCTGCTCGAGTGCCGACGGGCGGCGGATCGCCGCCGGGCTGCGCCGTGACCGCGGCGCCGAGCACGAGACTTCCCGCCGCCGCGACGGCGCCCATGAACACGAGCGCCGGGCGAATGCGCTTTGGTTGAACACTCACGAGCTTCACCTCCTGCCGCCGGTTATTTGACCGGCAAGCCGAGCAGGCGCGCTGGGTTGTCCTGAACATCAAGCTCAGATCGGCGTCGGAGAATCCGTTCTTGCGCAGGATGGCCGCCGCCTCCGAGAGGCCCTGTACGTGCGACACGGACGGGCCGTCGTGGCCTTCCTCGCCGCGCCCTTGGCCTTTGTCGCTCGACACGATGCAGTGCTCGGGTCCGATCTCGCGGATCGCTTCGACGTACTCCTTGATCGTCGCCTCTTGCCGCGTGAACGCCGTGACGAACTCGAGATAGGCGCCCATCTCGACGGCCTTCTTCATCTGCTCCATGTTCATGCCCACCGAATCGAGCAGCGGGTGAGTGATGAGCGACGTCGAGGCCGAGCCGGCGCGCCTCGCGTGCGATGAGCAGCATCTTCCTCGGGAGAGTTGTGGCCGGTCGCGATCACGACCTTGCCGTTGCTGGTGCGCGTCTTGCCGTTCACTTCGGCGACGGCCGCGATCAACGCCTTGGCCTCCGGGGTCAGCTCGCCGTTCTTCGCGACGGTGATGAACGGCCGGTCGTTGCCGTTGTGCTCCACATAGTGCTTCGCATCCCAGGTCGGCATCCAGACGATGCGCCCCCAGCCGCCTTTGACGTCCGCCATCTGGCGAATCGCGGCCGGGTTCATTCCCCCCGTCGCGAAGTTCGTGCCGATGCCGCCGAACACCTCGAGGTCCGGGTACAGCTTGCGCACGTAGATACGCATCGTCCGCGGATTGGTCGTAGTGCATCTTGATCACGAACCCGCGCATGCCGGCGTCCTGCGCCAACTTGCCATGTCGAGCACGTCGAGAGCTCGGCCGTTGCGGCCCGGGCCGAAGCCGTCGGGGTCGAGGTGCGCGTGGACGTCGATCGCGCCCTTGATGACCGGGTCGATGGCGTTGTGCGAATGCCGGCGTCGCGAAGGCCGAGACGACGGTCCCGATGGCGAGGGCGGCGAACGCGGCGAGGCGCGACTGATTAGTGGTCATGGTTTCATTCTCCGCAGTGAGATCCGCGTCCGCTCAGTTGCGATGCTCGGGGAAACGAATGTTGAGCCAGGTGACGCTCCGGAGTGTTCTTCACGCCGTGATAGATGCCGGCCGGAATGAAGACTACGTCGCCGACTTTGATCTGGCGCTCGACACCTCCGACGTGCTTGCCGTCCACGAGCTTGCCGCCCGTGACGAGCGTGCCGCCGCCCTCCTGAATGACCCACACGTCGATCGTGTCCTCGTGGAACTCGGGTTTGTAGTTCTCCTCTGTCACGTTCTCGTCGCGGCGGATGTTGACGTTGTAGAGCCCGCCTTCGAGCATCCGAACGACGCCGATCTCCTCCTTCTTCATCTTCGCGATGTACTCCGCGAGCTTCTCGGTCGGAATGTCGACGGCGTGATCGAGGGGCGCCTCGTCGAGGAACAGCCGCCCGTTTTGCGCCGAGGACACGTTCGCCACGACGCCCAGAACGCCGATCGCCAGCAGCGGAATAATCGTTCTCATGGTTGCCCCCGATTTGGTTGAAATTAAGCTCATACAGAATGATCCTGGAAATGAGTGCCCGCGTGACGCCCCCCGCATTACCGGGGTGGCAAGCCGTCCCACTGGCGAGGGTAGGAGTCCGGGCCGAAGTGCGCGTGCAGGTCGATGGCGCCGACGAGGACGGGATCCGTGAGCTTCTGGTCCACGGACGGCGGCGTCGAGGTGTTCTTGTAGGGTTCCCAATGGGTGTGCGACGCCTGCCCGAGAGCGTTGCTCGAGATTGCAAATGCGATCGCTACGGCGGCTGTTCTTATTCTCATGGCACGTCGCATGAGACCCCGGACCGAGTATACATGCGGGATGCGACCGAGATCGCTATGTCTCATACCGTCGCAGGGCGGAATCGACGGAGCTCGCGGCAGGTCGCGGCTTGTGGCGGAATCAGTCCTCGCGCGATTTGGGCCAGACCACGCCCTGGTACTTCGATTCGACCGGTGCGAGCCCTAGGTTGACGAACTTCTGGACGCGCTTTCCTTCGAACGTTTCCGTCGTGTAGACGTTGCCGCGGGAATCGGTCGCGATGCTGTGCACGCCGAAGAACTGCCCCGGTTGCCGCCCGCCGTCGCCGAAGCTCGTGAGGATCTCCATCGTCTTGCGCTCGATGATCCAGACGCGCTCATTGCCGCCGTCGGCTAAGAAGATATAGGTCGCCTCGGCGTCTCGCGAGAAAGCGATATCCCAAACGGAACCGCCTCCGCGCGTTTGCGGTGCAACGCGTAGCTCGCTCACAAAGGTGCCGTCTTTGCGGAACACCTGGATCCGATCGTTGACTCGATCGCAGACGTAGAGCAATCCGTCCGAGGTGGGCTCGGCACAGTGCACCGGGTTGCGGAACTGCTGCGCCGGCGCGGCGTCGGGATCGTAAGCACCGAGATCGGTGTCGTCGGGAGGGTTGCCGTAGGCACCCCAGAAGCGTTTCATCGCGCCAGTCTGCATGTCGAGGACCGCGACTCGTTTGTTCAGGTAGCCGTCGGCCACGAAAGCTTCGTTGGCGGCGGGATCGAAAGTCACTTTCGCGACGCGGCCGAAATTCATTGAGTCGCGGCTGCCCGCGTTGGCGCCGGGCTTGCCCATCTGCATGAGGAACTTCCCAGCGCGCGTGAACTTCACGATATGCGCATCGTTCGGCCCGTTACCCCCGATCCAAACGTTGTCCATCGGGTCGACGGCGATGCCGTGATTCGTGGTCGGCCAGTCGTAGCCCTCGCCGGGACCTCCCCACGAGCCGACGAGGTTGCCTTCGCTGTCGAGCTCGAGCACCGGCGGTGCGGGCGTGCAGCACTCGCCGATCGGAGTCAGAACGCCGGCCTTCGCCTCGCGATCGTTCAAGGACGAGCGCGTGTGAATGATCCAAACGTGGTCGCGCGAATCGACGGTGACGCCGACCGTCGACCCGATGACCCAATGGTTAGGAAGCGGTTTCGGCCAGAGCGGATCGACTTCGAACCGCGGCGCGCGGACCCCGTCGGACGTAACGTCTGCGGAGGGGCCGCAGCCGCCGAGCCCGCCGGCGAGACAAACGCCGGCGATCGTCATCCGTTTCAGCAACGTCACTCGCTCGCGTGCGAGCTCGGCCTCACGAAGCGAAAGTCGATCTTGAACAGCAAGTCGTCGTCCCACCCTAGAACAGCAGGCTGGCCGGGCGTCGAATAGCGGTCTAGGTTGTATTCGTTGTACTCGGCGCTGAAGCTCACTTTGCTGCCTTTGGCCCAGCGCTCCGTTGCGACGCGAAACCCGGTGAAGTATTGGGTCTGAATCCAGTCGTCGCTGTCCCACCATTTCTCGCCGTGGCCGATGACCTCCCACGATTTTCCGACCTTGAAGCTCATATCCCCCGCGAGGGCCCCCGCTATCTGCGTTTGTCGGAGGTTGGTCCGATCGATGCCGCGCAGCCTCGGGGCGTCGTCGTCGATCTCGAGGAAGTTGTAGCCGACGCCGCCCCTCATGGAAGCCTGAAAAGAGTCGCCGTTGAATCCGCCCTCGAGCGCGGGGAGGATGTGCCACTCCCGTTCGATGGAGCTCACCGTGTTCATCCTGGTGTTTTGCTCTATCTTCCAGCCGAAGAACATCTTGCGGGAGCCGCGCAAGAACGCGTTGTCGATACCGAGGTCCGTCTGCCACCAGACGGGGATGTGGTCGGGATCGAGGTGGTCGTGGTCGTTATCCAAGGAGACATCGAAGTTCCCGAACAGATGCCTGCCGGCTTTGGTAACTCCGTCCACTTCGGCATGGCCGGTGATGCCGAAGGTGGACGAGTCCACGTCTCTGCACTTCCATGTCATGGATGCCGAGAGCGTATTGCCACTCCCCGGCCTCGGCGGCACCCGCCGCTAGCACGAGTGCGAGAACAGAGATTGCTCGCGAAAGAAAAGGCCTTGTCACGGTGAATCCCTCAGCTTTGTGATCGGCGTTCGCCAGCGGTGCGAACGTATCTTACATGTGCGCTCGATCCGCTGGAGTGAAAAAAACCTCGATCGCGGCTTGGTCGTAGCTCTTCCCCACACGTCCGAGAACGCGAAATCGGCGCAAGAACGCCCGGGTGTAGTCGGAGAACGCGCGAAACTCGTCGTTCGCTGACGAAAACTCGTCGAACACTGCGACGTACGAGGAAACTCGCGGCGCGAGCAACGTGTCAAGGGTGGCGAGCGCGAAAAGTGTAGCGCTGTACAGGTCTGCGTCGAAGTGCACGACCAGCGGCTTGGCGCCGAGCGTTTCCCCGAGCAGAAGCGAGGGCAGCTCATCCTGGATAAGCCCTTTGCGGAACGCGACACGGGGATCGGAGGGCGCAGGCGTCTGCCCATCCGCCGAAAACGTGCCGCGTGGCGAAGACCCGATCACGTGCTGCCAAACTTCCGGCAGCCCCTCGAACGTGTCGAGACCGAAGAATCTACCGGCTGGATGGCGGTGGGCGTCGAGCCATAGCTCCAAGGACGCGCCGCGCCAGACGCCGAGCTCAATCATGTCGAGTGGTCCGTCGGCCGCGACCGTCGCGCAAACGAAGCGATACAAGCTCGCGCGATCCGCGAAATCACGCGCGGGATGCGCCTTTACGAACTCAACGAGCTCTGCGTACTGGGCAAGCCTCCTGACGATTCGCAGTTTCGGGAATAGCGTGCCGACGATAAAACGCTTGTTCATGGGCAAATCCTCCGGCACGCTAGCGCACGACGTCGAACGTGATGATCCCTTGCGCGAGACGTGCGCGATCGAGTCTGTATTATGCCGCCGCCTCAGCGGCTGACGATGTTGAATGACGACGCACGCATGAGAGTCATCGTAACTGGCGGACTCGGGTTCATCGGATCCGTGACAGCTCTGCGATTCAACGCCGCCGGCAACTCCGTCCTCGTCGTCGATTCCGTCGAGTCGAACGTCGTCAGTGCCATCGACTTGCGGGCCGTTGGCATCGAGGTCATCGAAGATTCAGTGGCTAACTACCTTGCGGCGTGCGGGACGATCGACGGCCGATCTCGTCGTTCATGCCGCGAGCCCCGTCGGTGCGGCCGGAGTGTTGCGCCACCCGTTCGGCATCGCGGAACACATCGTCGGCGCGACGGCCGCGGTGGGCAAGGCCTGCCTTGCCGCCGGCGCACGCCTTTGCCACATCTCCTCGTCTGAGGTGTATGGGCTCGACGGTGTGTTGTCCGAACGGACGAGCCCAAGGGTCCCCGTCGAGCACAGCGCGCGGGTCGAATACGCGCTCGGCAAACTCACCAGCGAGGCGGTGCTCGCCGGGCTCGCGCGCCGCGGGCTGAAGCATATTTGCTTACGGCCGTTCAACGTCGTCGGAGCGCGGCAAAGCCGGTTCGGCGGCTTCGTGCTCCCGACTTTCGTGCAGCAGGCACTCGCCGGTCTGCCCATTACCGTCTTCTCCGACGGCGGTCAGACTCGTGCTTTTCTCGACGTAGAGGATCTCGTAGATTTCATCGTTGCAGCCGCTAGCTCGCAACATGCTTTTCAGTCGGCGTGCTTCAATGTGGGCAACCCGGCGAACTCGTGCTCGATTTTGGAACTGGCACAGCGCACGCGCGTGCTGCTCTGCAGCTCGTCGCAAATCGAATTCGTTGACGCGACGGAGATTTACGGGCCGGACTACGTGGAAGGGGCGAGCAGACACAAGCTCTGCCACGTCGAACGGGCGCTTGCGCTCGGGTGGCGACCCCATCGATCTCTCGACGAAATCATTCGCGCCGTCGCCGAGCATTACCGTGTACGCCGCGACATGAGGAACAGCGATGCTAGGGACAACCACGCGCTCCCTGCTCGTCATAGCCCCGCACGGTGATGATGAGGCGCTCGGCGCCGGCGCGCTGATCGCCAAATGCGAGCTACTGAAGGTTCCAGCTCACGTCGTCATCGTCGCCACTGACGCCTCGAATCACTATGGGCTCGCACGTCCCACTACATTGGAAGAACGGCTCGCGGAAATCGAAGATTCGGCGCGCATTCTCGGTTTCACGTTCGAAGTGTTGTTCGCGGGGCGCGACAAGCTCGAGCGGCTAGATACCTTGCCGTTACGCGAGCTCGTCGACGCGATCGAAAGGATTGTCGACGCACGTGCGCCGGATATCGTCGTGCTACCGCACGGCGATGACTACGACCAAGATCACGTAGCATGCTTTCGCGCAGGCCATGCGGCGCTACGACCGATGCCTGCAGGCACTGGCAAGCATCTAGTGCGCGCCGTACTTACGTACGAGATGCCGAAGCTTGCATGGGCACTGCAGCCGTTTCGGCCGACGATCTATCTCGCCGCGGACGCCGGTCTGCTCGAACGCAAGTGTGCTGCGATCGAAGCGTATCGCTCGCAGGTGCGACCGGAGCCCCACATCCGTAGCGTCGCAAACGTTCGACGGCTTGCCGCTCTTCGCGGCGCCGAGATCGGCAGCGAATTCGCCGAAGCCTATCACGCGTTGCGTTGGGTGCTCTGATGTCGCGTCAACCGCTCCCGACGGTCGAAATCCTCGGTGTCACTGTGACCCCGGCTTCGATGGACGACGCGCTCGATGCAGTGCTCGCTGACGCGTCGGCCGGCAGGCGCTCCACCGCCGCGTTCTTAGCCGTCAACAATCTCGTGATCGCGCGGCGGTCGCGAAGCTTCGGCGACGCCATTCGCACGTTCGACTATGTGTTCACGGATGGTGCGCCGCTGGCGTGGCTGGCGAAATTGAAGCACCGGCGCCACCGCCGCGGAGCGGGTGACGGCGCGGGACTTCATGTGGCGGTGTTGCGCCGCGGCCGAGCGATCCGGGATTTCCGTGTTCCTCTATGGCACGACCGCACCGACACTGGCGGCGCTGGCTACGCGATTGCTGCAACGATATCCGCGCCTAATGATTGCCGGCGCGGAGGAATCCGTTTTCAGGCCGCTCCGCGACGAGGAAGTGCTCGGCCTCGTGTCACGCGTCAACGCGAGCGGCGCACGCTTGTTGTTCGTCGCGCTCGGATGCCCGCTCCAAGAGCTGTTCGTCGCCGAGCACAAAGACGCGTTCCACACTGTGCAACTCTGCGTCGGCTCCGCATTTAGGACGTTGGCCGGTGAATTGACGATCGCGCCACCGCTGATGCAACGGCTGGGCTTCGAATGGCTCTATCGACTCCTACAGGAGCCGCGGCGTTTGTGGAAACGTTATCTCCTCACGAACACCATCTTTAGTTGGTGGCTCCTGCGCCGCACCGTTGCAACGTGCAGCAGCGGTAGTCACGCGCGAGCGCCCATAACGTCGGCCGCTTGCCGTCGATGGTTCTCGTAAACTTGCGTCAAGACGCGCTCCGGCGTGTAAGGCGCTACGGCACGCAGGCACGCTCCACCACGCAAGGTGTCGATGCTGCGCAGCGCGGCCTTGCAAGCATCCGCGAACGCATCAGCCGTCTGCGCGGTGCTGATAAACCCGTTCACACCGTCGCGGACTACGAGACGGACCTCCCCGACGTCGGTCACAACGACCGGCAGACCAGTCGCAAGAGCTTCGAGGAGTGCGATTGGCATGCCCTCGTAGCTGGAGGGCAGGACGAAGAGGTCAGCGATACGCAGCCATCCCGCAATTCGCTCGGGCGACAGCGCGCCGAGCAATGTGACTTGGGGCGTGAGACCAAGACGCTCGATTTGCGACACGACTTGTGAGCGCATGCTGCCGTCGCCGATCATCAGCAGATGCGCGACGCGGCGAGAGGGCAGCGCACTCGCGTCCGTTGTGAGCCGCTTCAGCGCATCGAGCAACAGCATCGGATTCTTCTGCCGGTCGATGCGGCCAACCCAAATCAGCACGCTGGCGTCAGTCGCCACACCGAGTTGCGCCAAGCTGCGTTGCCGGTCGATGTGCCGCGCGGCGTCGTCGAGCGGCCGAAAGGTTTCAGTCTCTACCCACGTTGGCAGGAACGCGAAACGGCTCGCGATATGCGGCAGAGTCTGCGCGTAGCGCGTCACAGCCGAACGCCTCACGCAAAGGACGCTGCTCGCCGCGGGTAGCACCCTCCGCTCGAGGAATTCGTAAGCCCAGGGCGCGTGTCGCCAGCGGATGTCCGAGAGCGGATGCCGCAGAGCGGTCATGTCAGTGTGGAGCAACACGTTTTTTGGCCGGGGATCCCGCCTGAACAGCGCGAGGGGTTCGAGCCGATGAAAATCGAGAACGTGGAGCCGACGCACGACGTGGTCGGAGCGGCGCATCGTGAGGGCGGCCAAGTAGCGCAAGGTAAGCGGCACCAAGAGCCGGCGCGAAGTCGCCGGCGCTGCGACGAGCGGCCAATAAGTGATCGGCCGGCCGCCGAGCGTCATCTGCACCGATCGGCCAACAGGCCGCGCTACCGGATCGCTCGTCGCGCCGAACAGCGTGTAATCAAGATCCTCAGGCGCCCAGCGCAAGATCCCGCGAATGACGGTATCGATGCCGCTCGGGATATGGCCGGCAGGATCCGACGGATGGAAAATACCGATGCGCGCCGTTGCCGTGTGCGTCATCGCCGTAGCCTAGCGGGCAAACGCCAATAGCTCACGTGCGCCGCTCCGAGCTCCGCGGCGGGCATAGCGCGTGAACGGCAGCGAGGGCGCGCCCCCAGCGCTTTCGCGGTAGGCTTGCTCCGCCGAGTCGCAGCGAGGTTGCTCGGGCTTTCGTCGTGCCATCGAGGGAGAGGACCGCGAATGATGACCGCAGACCTGAAGTCGCTTTCGTGGTGGTTCCGCCGAATTCCATGGCGCGCGCTCGCGTGTTTCGCCTTGTTCGGTTTGCCGACCGCGAGCCGCGCCGCGGACTCTTGTCCGGGCGGACGAGACTGGGTTCTGACCAACGGCACGATTCTGACCATGGATGCCAAGGACAGCCACGGTGAGCACCGTGCGCATCCGGGACCACCGAATCATCACGGTCGGTGCAGCGGTCGATCGCAAAGAGGCCTGCGTTCGCGTGGTCGACTTGGGCGGCCGAACCGTGATCCCGGGTCTGATCGACGGGCATACCCATTTCGTGCGCACGGCACAGGCGCCGGGGCCGTTCATCGAAGGGCTCGAAGCGGCGACCTCGATCCGCGAGCTTCAGGACGCGCTCGCCGCCGCGGCCAAGAAGGCCGAGCCCGGGGAGTGGGTGGCCGCGATCGGCGGGTTCACGCCGATTCAGTTCGCGGAGCGGCGATTGCCGACGCGCGAGGAGCTCAACGCGGCGGTTCCCGAGCATCCCGTGTACATGCAAGTGGGTTACTCGACGAGGGGCATCACGAACGACGCCGGCCGTCGCGTGCTCGAAGCCGCCGGAATCGCAGGTCTCCGACGACGGCGCCATTCCGCCCGATGGCGCGGGGCTCACGTTCGTGCTCCGGTCGACGAACGAAGAGCGAATGAAGCGCCGCTTCCCTGACTACATGACCTATGCGATCTCGCTCGGGCTCACGACCGTCGTCGATCACGCGTGCTGCGATTGGCTCGGAGCGCATCTGACCGCCGCCGATCGGCCGAACTTGGCCATAGCGGAATACTTCTGGCGCGCCGGCAAGCTGCCATTGCGCCTGCGCATTCAATACGACCACCGCGACACGCGCGACCAGAACGACATCCATTCGGTTACCGCGCGCCTCGCCAACGCCACGCAAGGTCTCGGCGGCGACATGTACAAGGCCGTGCGCCTCGGCGAGCAAGTCATCGCGGGGGGCGCCACGGATCAAGAGGTGCTCGAGGTCTACCAGCGCGCCGCGGACGCCGGCTGGGCTCTTTCACAGCACACGATTCGGCACGACGAGATCGAACGCTACACGCGGATCATGGAGCAGGTCGCGGCCAAGACCCCCGTCCGCTCGCTGCGCTGGACGTTGGAGCACGTCTTCGAGATCACGCCCGACCAAATCGAGCGGCTCAAGGCGATCGGCGTCGCGGTTCGAGTTCAGGATCACGACTACATCCGCAACGACTACTCGAGCTGGAAGGCGGGTCCACCGTTTCGCACGCTGCTCGCGAGCGGCATCAGGATGGGGGCGGGCACGGATGGGGGCGTCGTCGGCCCGCTGAATCCTTGGCTCTCCATCTACTACATGGTCACGGGCAAAGACGCCGGCGGCGAGGTCATCATTCCCGGCGAGCAGATCGGGCGCAAAGACGCGCTCCGGCTCTATACCGCCGCGAATGCCTGGTTCAATTTCGAAGAGAACGACCTCGGTTCGATCGAAGCCGGCAAGCTCGCAGATCTCGTCGTGCTCGATCGGCCCTACCTCACGATCGGAGACGAAGAGATCAAGCAGATGAGGCCAGTGCTCACGATGGTCGGCGGCCGCGTGGTCCATGCCCGAGCCCCGTACGACGCGCTCGCGGAGTGACGCCGGCTTCTAGCTAAGATCGCCGCCGATTGCCCGCTTAGGGCCTCCGTCGTGAGCCGCGCGAGCGGCCAAGCGGAAAGCGCATGCGGCACGCAGCGCTATACTGCTACTTCACCGTCGCGACTTGGACGTC
The DNA here is from genome assembly GCA_963742115.1 of uncultured Gammaproteobacteria bacterium. GTDB lineage: Bacteria > Pseudomonadota > Gammaproteobacteria > Steroidobacterales > Rariloculaceae > FEN-1219. The sequence continues at coordinate 570,132 of CAVUKQ010000015.1, read as the reverse complement.
GCGCTCGCGCCGCCGATACCGGTCGCCGCCGAATTGCGGAAGATTCACGAAGACTCAGCTATGCCCAGAGCCGTCCGCTTCGCTCACCTCGCCGTCGCCGTGCTGCTGTCGGCGGTCGCGCAGGGCGTGGCCGCGCAGTCGTCGACCGGCCTCACGGTCGCGCTCGTCGATCAGCGCATCGCCGTCCTTCGCGGCGGCGGCACGCCGAGCGACAACGCGACCCTGACAACCTACGAGCAAGCCCGCGCTTTTCTCAACGAGGCGGACTCTTTCGCGCGCGAAGCCACGACCTATGCGGAGTCGTTGACGAGCGCGCCGCAGAGAGAGGCCGAAATCCAGCGGCGCCTCGACGAGCGCGACGAGGCCTACAACCCCGCGAAGGAGATCGAGGGACTTACCGCGGACGAGCTGACCGCGCGGCTCGCTCGAGCGAGCGCGCGAGCAGCGCGAGCTGCAGAGCCAGCGCCAGACCCTGGACCGGCGCCTCACGGCGAGGGAGGTCAACGCGACGGCCATTCCGGCCAGGCTCGAGCAAATCGATCGGCGTCTCGACGCGTTGCCCGAAGGCGAGCTGGTGCTCGATCCCGCCGCGCAGCCCTCGCTAGCCGAAGCCAATCAATGGCGCAGCGCGGCCGAGGCGGCCGCCCTCGTGGCCGAGCGCCGGGCCGAAGAAGCCCAGCTCGCGAGCGATCCCGCGCGCCACAGCGCGATGACGGCCGAGCGCGCCGAGCTCGCGCTGCAGCTGCAGCAGCGCACGGCACTGATCCGCGAGCTCGAAACCCGGCTGACGCAACGAGGCTCAGGCCGTCGCCGAGTCCACTGAGATTCCGATCGAGCCGACGGATCCCGCCTACGCGATCGCCGCGGGTCTCGCCGCCCGGAACGCGGACCTCGGCCGGGAGCTCGTCAGAGCGAACGAACGGCTCGCCGGCGTGCGCGCGCAGAACGACGAGATCGCGCGCAACTCTCGGGCGCTCGACGAACGCTCCGCGACTGCGAGGCGCATCGCGGAGTACGGCAGCAGCGAAGCGCTCGGTGAGGTGCTGTTGCGCTACCGGGCGGAGCTCGCGAACTACGCGGTGGCCGACCCGACCGAGCGGCTGTCGCGCGAGATGGGCCGGGCGATCATTCGCCGCATCAACTACGAGGAGGCGCTGAGCGGGCTCGTCAGCGCGTCCGGCTTCGTGAACCGGCAGCTTCGCGACGCGGGTCTCGAGCCTGAATCCATTGCCGGCGGCACGCGAGCAACGCTGCTCGATCTCACCCAGACCTATCGGGACCGGTTGCGGACCGTGATGGCCGCCGAGCCTGAATACATCGCCGCGCTCGGGGAGCTCGAGAGAGGCTACACCGCGCTGTCTGCGAGGCTCGAGCAATACCGGCACTTTCTCGAGGCCCGGATCCTCTGGATTCCGAACAGACCCCCGTTGTGGACCGTCGAACCGGGGACGATCGTCGCAGCCTGGGAGCATTTCCTGGCTAGCGTGGCCACGATTCGTCTCGCGCCAGACATCGATCTCGCGCTCGCGGTGATCGCCGTTCTCGCTCTCGCCTGGTATCGGCGGCGGATATTGGCACTGCAAAAATTCACCAACAACGCCGTCGGCCGGGCGCACGAGGATTCGTTCGCTCAGTCGCTGCTGGCCGTCGGCGCCGCGGCGCTCCGAGCGGCACCCGTGCCGCTGCTGTTGCTCGGGCTCGCCGGCACGGTCGACGCGGGTGCCTCCGCCGCGGGCGAGGACCTGCGCTTTCTGCTTTGCAGGCTAGCGCTGGTCCTGTTCGCATTCAGCCTGATGCGCGTCGTGTGCGAGGCCGAGGGCATTGGCCGCATCCACTTCGGCTGGCGGTCCGCGACGATGGACCGCGTGCACAAGCAGTTGACGTTCTTGATCCGCGCCTGGCTGCCGGTCGCGTTCGCCGCGGCGCTCATCAACCGTCTCGCGCCGTTCACGGAAGGGGCGACGCTCTCTCGCCTGCCCATGGTCGTCGCGATGCTGATGCTCACGGTGTACTTCGGCTTGGGTCACCTGCGGGAGATCCGCAAGGTCGGTCAGGCCTGGTTCGGCATCACCTATAACCGCCTGCGCGCGCTGCTGGTCCTGGTGTTTCTCGCGTTGACGGTCGCGATCGTGTACGGCCAGAGCTTCTCGGTCGCGGTCATGGCCGGCTGCCTCCTGAACTCGGCGTACGTAGGGATCTTCCTGCTGCTGGTCCACGCCCTGATCACGCGCTCGCTGAAGGTCACCCGGTGGCGTCTGACGTTGAAGGAGCTCGAGGCCGAGCGGGCCGCTCGCGCCTCCGCCACCGAGGATTCCGGTACCGTCCAAGAGGAGGTCGCGGACGTCGGGCACGTCAGCGCCGCCACCGCGCAGCTCGTGAACGTCGCGACGATCGTCGTCGCGGCCGCGGCGGCGCTCTACATCTGGGAGCCGCTGCTGCCAGCGTTGGCGGCGGCCGAGCAGGTCGAGCTCTGGACGTCCACGAGCGTCGTGCAGGGGGAAATGGTGGTCAACCGCATCACGTTGGCGACCGTGATCAACGTGCTGATACTCGTCGGCCTCACAGTGTTCGCCGCCAAGCGATTGCCCGCCGTGATCGAGATCGTGCTGCGCAGCCGGTCCAAAGTGTCGGCCGGCACGCGCTACGCGACGAGCGCGCTGCTCAACTACGTGATCGTCGGGGCCGGCATCGTGGCGGCACTTTCCGCGCTCGGGCTCAAGTGGAGCCAGCTGCAGTGGCTCGTTGCCGCCCTCGGCGTCGGCATCGGCTTCGGTCTCCAGGAAATCGTGGCCAACTTCATCAGCGGCATCATCATTCTGTTCGAGCGCCCGATTCGCGTCGGCGACATCGTTACGGTCGGCGACAAGGAGGGTACGGTCACGAGAATCCGCATTCGCGCGACCACCATCCGCGACTGGGACGGCAAGGAGCTGCTCGTGCCGAACAAGGAGTTCATCACCGGCAGGCTCCTGAACTGGACCCTGTCCGATACGCAGACGCGCGTCGTCATCAAGGTCGGCATCGCGTACGGCAGCAACGTCGAGCAGGCGCTCGAGATTCTCCACGACGTGGTGAGCGCGCACAGGAACACGCTGAAGGAGCCGCCGCCTCTGATCGTCTTCGAGAACTTCGGCGACAATGCGCTCGAGCTGTCGGCGCGCTGTTTCCTCGACTCCGTCGAGCAGCGGCTTGACGGTCATGACCGAGTTGCGCACTGCGATCAACAACGCGTTCCACGAAGCCGGCATCTCGATCGCATTTCCGCAGCGCGATGTTCACCTCGATACGGGCGGGCCGATACGAATCGCTATCGAGCCGACGCGGCGGTGGAGAGCCGCGGGCGGACCGAACCGCTCTCAAAGAGCGTTCGCGAAGCCAGACGTTCGGGGGGGCCGAAGCTCGCCGACCAGGACTAGCCGGTCCCGCGCTACCGACGCGTGACCTCGCGTGGCGCTCAAGTGACCGCGATCCAAATGTGATGGCGCGGCCCCTTGCCGGCGCGATGTGGACGCACCACGTGCTCGCGCACGTCGAAGCCGGCCTGCTCCAGCCACTTGCCGAAGGAGCGATCCGGGCTCGCGGACCAGACGGCCAGCACGCCGTGCGGGCGCAGCGCGGCCCGCGTGGCGCCCAAGTCCCGCGGGACCGTATAGCCAGTCGTTCTGCGCGGCGGACGAGAGCTTCCGGCCCGTTGTCGACGTCCATCAAGATAGCGTCGAAGCCGCCCACCTCTTGCCGAATCACGTCGGCCACGTCGCCGACGTACACGCGGCTGCGCGGATCGGCCAGCGGATGGCCGGCCGGCGCGCCGATCAGGGTACGATTCCAAGTCACGACCTCCGGCACGAGCTCCGCCACGACGACCTCGGCGTCGGGGCCGATCGGCCTGCAGCGCCGCGGCCAACGTGAACCCCATCCCGAGCCCGCCGACCAGCAGCCGCGGCTTCGCGTTGCCGCCGATCCGTTCGCATGCGAGATCCGCGAGGGCTCTCTCGGAGCCGTGCACGCGGCTGTTCATCAGATCGCCGCGGCCGGCGAATCTTGATCGAGAACACGTCGCCGGATTGATAGAGCCGCATCTCCTTGTCGGTGTCGGGAATCGATGCGGTGCCGAGCAGGATGCGGGGGATCATCGGAAGCCTTGTCGCGATTCCACGAAACGGGTGCAATGAGCGCGCTTCAGTGTCGCACGCGGCCGCTCCTTCGCCACGACTTCACATCGACCGAAGCGCGCCGCGATTTTCTCGAACCGGAGGTCGCTCATGAAGGTGGAACGCGTCACGCCGATTCTCAACGTCTCCGATGTTCCGGCCAGCCTCGCATGGTTCGAGGCCCTTGGTTGGGAGCGCGGCTTCAGCTGGAACGCGGGCGGTTCGATCGCGAATGCGGCCGACCGAAACGAGCACGGGGCGGCGACGTTCGCGGGCGTGTTCAGCGCCGACGCGGAAATCTTCCTGTGCAAGGACGCCCAGGGCTCGCGAGGCGGGCCGAACCCTCGCCACGTGGGCGACGACGACACGGGCGGGGTCTGGATGAGCTGGTGGATGGGCGCCGCATCGGAGGTCGATGAGCTTCACGACCTCGCTTTGCGGCACGGGTTCGATGTCGTGGCGCCGCCGGCGGACAAACCGTGGGGCGTGCGCGAATTTCACCTCCGTCATCCGGACGGGCACACGATCCGCGTGTCGGCAGGTATCGGCGACATAGCCTAGCCGCTGGACCGCGGTGTGGCGTAGCATCTCCGCGCGATGGCTACTTCGATCTCCGCCGCACTCGGGCGCGCACCGAACGCGGCGCGTAACAACGATCGGGTCTTCTACACCTACATCGCGATCGCCGCGGCCGTAGCCGTGCTCGCGCTCGGCGCCTCCCCGGCGGCGCTCGCCCATCACGGCCTCGGGCGGTTCGATCGGACGAAGCAGGTCGACTTCACCGGCGTGATCCAGGGCATCGACTTCGTCAATCCACATTCGTACCTGCACTTCGACGCCGATCGGCGCCGACGGCAAGACCATTGCGATGCGCTGCGAGATGCGCGCCGCGACGCTGCTGCGCCGCTCGGGCTGGACCCCGGAGATGTTCGTGGTCGGCGCGAAAGCGGTGGTGCACGGCTTCGCGCATCGCGACGATCCTGCGTCGTGCTATCTCGAGGACATCACGATCGGCGACGCGCCGCGCATGAATCGCAACGATCAGTTCGAGCACACGACCAAGACGGACGTCTCCGACGCGGCCGCTGCGGTTGCCGTCAGGCGAGCCGAACATCTCGGGCGATTGGGCTCAGGAGCAATACGTCGTCGCGGTCAACGGCGCGCGGCTCGTGCCGAAGAGCATGGTCGCGGCGGTGCGCGCGGGCACGATCAAGCCGGACGACACGCCGGACTCCGGTTGGGGGCCGCGGCCCGTGACGTTCACGAAGCGCGGCAAAGAGGAGGCCGACGCGTTCCGGATGTGGTCGCCCGAGGACAACCCGCGGCTGCGTTGCCGGCCCACGAGCATCATCTTGGATTGGGTGTTCGACGGCGCGGTGAACCGCATCACGCAAGAGAAGGACCGGATCGTCATCAACTACGGTCTTTTCAGCTTCGAGCGCGTGATCCACATGAACATGGCCGAGCATCCCGCGAACGTCGCGCCGAGCTACGCGGGCCACTCGATAGGGCGCTGGGACGGCGACGATCTCGTCGTCGACACGGTCGGCTTCGAGCCGGGCGTCATCGCAGCACCGGTGCGTAACAGCGACGAGCTCCACATCTTCGAGCGCTTTTCGCTCGATCCGAAGACCATGGCTCTGACGCGGCGCTACGTGGCCGTGGATCCGGTCTACTTCATCGATACGTACGTCGGCTCGGACACGGTGCTCGTCGCGGACGTGCCTTACGAGCCCCATCCGTGCAACGAGCTCACGCCCGAGTTTCGCGCGCAGTAAGACGCGTCAGAACCCGTACTCGAGCGACAACGCCATGAACGTGTCCGTGTTCTCTATCCCGGGCAGCACCTCCGAGTTCTTCTTGATCGTGTACGACGCGACGAGCGCGAGATTGCCGATGAGCTTCGCCTTGACCGCCGACTTCAGCTCCGTGTAGCGGTTCTCGTCGCCGATTTCGACCAGCGCCTTCTGGTTGAACTCCGAGTTCTCGCTGATGTGCAGGACATAGTCGAGCGCGCCGCGCACGATGGCTTCGTCGAGATCCGTCCCGTCGCTCAAGGTCGACTGCTTCGCACCGCCGCCGCCTTCGAGCGCGAGCATGTGCCGGTCCGTGTCGATGAGCCTGCGGCCGTAACCGACCGCCTCGGTCGTTTGGTCGCGGTAGCCGGAGAATCGGTCCTTCCGCCAGTCGCCCGTGGTGAACAGGTAGCTGGTCTCCGAGAAGTCACGCTTCGCCTTGTAGCCCGCGGCGTACGCTTCGGCCGTGGTCGTGCTGTCGGTGCTCGCGTTCACGGCCATTGCAGTCCACCCGTGCACCCAGTTGCCGCCGCGGTCCCAGTCGAGCTTGAAGCTCGTGTTGGCGTTGGTGCTGTCGGTGTTGCCGTTCGTCGCGAGATAGCCGAGCGCGGCGGATCCCGTGATCGGGTCCGGAGGCGGGTTCTGAGCCAGCGCGGCCGTGGAGACGAACAACAAAGCAATCAGTCCAAACGCTCGCATACGTGAGTTCCTTTCAGCCGCAATTTCGGGGCGCACAGGTTACCGCCGGTTCGGGACCAATCCAACCCGCGGGATCTTGCCTGTATTCCTCGTCCGGCGGATCATCACGCGCACTGTTCGACACGGCGTCAGTGCCCGATACGCGCACCTGCGGATCGCCCGATGCACGCGGACTTGCGCTCCGTGCCCGCGCATCGGAAGGCACGGCATCGCGTCCTGAGGTTCGCCAAAAAATGCTAACGATAGGGGATCACGATGATTAGCACGGCCGCCCGCGCCGCCCTCGGCGCGCAACTCGTCGCCGCGCTGTGGTGCGCGCAGCCGGCAGTCGCGCAGCACGAGCACGCGCCTCTGCCCGCCGCCGCCACCGAGCTGCACCCGGGACTGGGCGACTACCACTTCGCGATCACGACCTCGAGCCCCGGAAGCGCAAGCCTACTTCGACCAGGGTATTCGCCTGCTCTACGGCTTCAACCACGACGAAGCCGCGCGCTATTTCCGCCGCGCGGCGGAGCTCGATCCGCAAGCCGCGATGCCGTACTGGGGCCTCGCGCTTTCGATCGGCCCGAACTACAACGACACGGCCGTCGACGAGAATCGTGCGCGCGCGACGTTCGAGGCGGTGCAGAACGCGCAGCAGCGCGCGGCCGGCGCGAGCGAGCGCGAGCGCACCTACATCGCGGCGATCGCGAAGCGCTACGCGTCTGCGGACGCCAATTCCGATTGGCTCGCGTTTCACAAGGACTACAGCGACGCGATGCGCGCGATGGTCGCGAAGTATCCCGACGACCTCGACGCGGCGACGATGTTCGCCGAGAGCCTCATGATGCTGCGCCCGTGGCAGCTCTGGTCGCTCGCGGGCGAGCCCGCGCCCGGCACGCTCGAGCTCGTCGACGTGCTCGAGTCCGTGCTGCGCCGCAACCCGAACCATCCGGGCGCGAACCACTTCTACATCCACGCGGTGGAGGCGTCGCGCAACCTCGAGCGCGCGATCCCGAGCGCGATGCGGCTGATGACGCTGACGCCGGGCGCAGGTCACCTCGTCCACATGCCGGGCCACATCTTCCTGCAGACCGGCGACTTCGATCTCGCGGCGGCGACGAACGAGAAGGCGTCCGAAGCGGACCGCGCGTTCGTCGAGCGCACGGGCGCGCAGGGCATGTATCCGCTGATGTACTGGACGCACAACATCCACTTCATCGCGTACGCGCGCGCGCAAGAGGGCAAGTACGAGGACGCGAAGAAGGCCGCGCTCGACATGGTGACGAACGTGAGCCCGGGCGTGCCGCAGATGCCGATGCTCGAAGGCTTCCTGCTGTACCCGCTGATGGTCGACCTGCGCTTTCACAAGTGGGAGACGATCCTCGCGACGCGAGCGCCGGCCTCGGATCGTCCGCTCACGCACGCGTTCTGGCGCTACGCGCGCGCGATGGCGCTCGCGGGCCAGGGCAAGGTCCGCGACGCGGCGGCGGAGCAGAAGCGCTTCGAGCGCGAGCGCGCGGCGCTCGCGCCGGAGTCCATGTACCTGCTGAACAACAAGGCGGCCCCGCTGCTCGACATGGCGGCTGCGACGCTTGCCGCGAAGATCGCCGGCGTGCGCGGCGAGATCCAGAAGTCGCTCGGCGAATGGCGCCGGGCGGCGGGCCTCGAAGCGGCGCTGATGTACGACGAGCCGCCCGCGTGGCTCTATCCCGTGAACCAATCGCTCGGCGCGGCGCTGCTGAAAGCGGGGCAGGCGCCCGCGGCCGAGAAAGTGTTCCGCGAGACCCTCGCGACGCACCCGCGCGACGGCCGGCTGCTGTTCGGGCTCTGGCAGTCGCTGCTCGAGCAGAAGCGCGACAGCGAGGCCATCCTCGTGCAGCAGCAATACGAAGCGGCATGGGCAGGCGCGACCGTGAAGCTCACGGTCGACGAGCTCTGAGCGCGGCGCGGACGCGGCCGCCGCGGGACGTCGGCCGGTGAGCTTGGAACGGCAAAGACGAGCAACGAATACCGGAACCCACCGGGGGAATGACGATGCAAACACGACACACGATTTCTTCGATCACTGAAACTGCACCTCGAACCGCCAAGGCGACGCGCTCGGCGGGCCGTTGCCTCGCGGTGGCCGCGCTCGCGCTCGGCGCACACGTCGCCGGCGCCCAAGCTCCGGCCCCAGCGCCCGCCGCGCCGCCTGCGGAAGTCAAAGTCACGACGACGCTGCTCGGCGGCAGCGTCTACGGCATCGACGGCCAAGGCGGCCGCGCGGCCGCGCTCGTCGGGCCCGAGGGCGTGCTGTTCGTCGACGCGCAGTTCCCGCAGGTGACCGACAAGATCGTCGCCGCGATCAAGCAGATCAGTCCGGCTCCGCTGCGGTTCCTCGTGAACACTCACGTGCACGGCGACCACACGGGCGGCAACGAGAACTTCGCGAAGCTCGGCGTCACGATTCTCGGGCGTCCGAGCCTGCGCGAGCAGCTCTTGAATCCGCGCCCGGGTCCGAACGGGCAGGTGCCGGCCGTGGCGCCGCCGGCGGCATTGCCGATCGTGCTGTTCGACAACCCGACGACCGTCGAGCTCGACGGCGAGCAGGTGCAGCTCATCCCGCTGCCGCCCGCGCACACGAACGGCGACACCGCCGTCAAGTTCATGAAGGCGAATGTCCTGATGACGGGCGACGTGTTCCGCTCCGAGGGAATGCCGGCGGCCGCGATCACGAACGGCGGCAGCGTCATGGGCATCCTCAAGTGCATGGAGCTGTTCATCCAGCTGTCGGACGCAAACACGAAGGTCGTGCCGGGCCACGGGCCCGTGACCAATCGCGACGCGTTGATCGCGCATCGCGATCTGATCGTCACCGTGAGCGGCCGAGTCGCGAAGCTGAAGAAGGAAGGGAAGACGCTCGAGGAGGTTCAGGCGGCGAAGCCGACCGCCGACTTCGACGCGAAAGTCGGCGGCCTGCCGCAGTTCATTCCGAACTTCGTCGCGACGCTCTACAACGAGCTGCCGGCGCGCTGAGGAGGCTCGAGTAGACGGGGGCCGATGGCCCCCGCGTACTCGGGTGCAAGCCCTCGCGCTACGGCCCGCCAGGAAGATCGAGACTGTGGTGCATCGCCACGGGGTGCACTTCGATCGGCATGTTGAGCGGCTTCCCGCCCGGACCCGGCGCCGCCGACGCCTTGGCCGCGATCTCGTACGCGCGCTTCGGGGTTTTGACGTCGACGAGCCAATAGCCCGCGAGCACTTCCTTGGACTCCGGGAACGGGCCGTCGGTAATCGCCGGATCGCCTTCGTCGTCGGCGTGCACGATCTTCATTTTCTCGGGTCCGCCGAGGCCTTCGGTGCGCACGAACTCGCCGGACTTCTCGAGCTCCGCGTTGAAGCCCCTCAAGAACGCAATGTGCGCCTTGCGATCCTTCTCGGGCCACACCTCGAGGCGATTCGTTTTCCACGAGGACAACGGGAACTGCATCATCAACATGTACTTCACGATCTAGCTCCTTCGCATTCAGCACGCCGCATGGGTGCTTTCATGGGTTAGTCGTAGCCGACGGCGTGTTTTCTACCGATCTGCGAAAAAGTTCTAAGCCGCTCGGCACCGGCGTTCGGCGGACGATGTTTGCGCGCCGATGCTGAAGAACTAGATGCTGAAGAACGACGAGCGGCGATCGGGGGCGTGAGTTGGCTACGGAGCGGCGCACTCGAAATTGGCTGCGTCGTTCGTGTCGCCCGAGCCTTGGTACTTCGCCTCGAGCGGATAAGGGCAGAGCGGCCGCGACAACGGCGAGCTCGCCTTCGTCGCGATGATTCTCGTCGGCGCTTCGCCGTGCTCGACCCATTGCTCCATGGCAGTCAGCGTGTCGATCTGATCGGGCCCAGCGCCCCCTCGGCAGTGGAGCACGCCCGGCGCGAGAAACAGGCGCACCGAGTCCTTGGCCGCGGGCACTTTGCCGTTCACGGCGGCGAAGTAGGCGATCGTCGACAGCGGGCTCGGGCCCGGATCGTTGAACCCGTGCCAGAGCAGCAGCTTGCCGCCGCGGCCCACGAACGCCGCGATGTCGGGATTCTGCTGGTGAACCTCGGCCGCGGCGATGCCGCCGTCGAGCGCGGCCATGTCGCGCTCGGGATCGAACGTCATGAAGTCGTACTTCGGATCCGCTTTGACGATGTAGGCCATGAACGGCGCGCCGAGCACGGCGTTCACGCCGAGCGGCTGTGCCGGCGTGCCGATCATCCGCGCGACCCAGTCGCTCTCGCCGCCGCGCATCAGCGGCATGAGGGCGAACCGGCCGTCCTTCGTCTTCGCGCCGGCGTAGACGCGCCGGACCGTCTCGACTTGCGCGGGCGTGAGGCACGATGCGCCCGATGCGCCCGCGCTGCACGCGAGCACCCCGGGATCCCACGAGCAGCTGCGCGGATCGGTGAGGATGCCGTCCTTCACGCCGTCGCGCGCGTCGCACGCGGCCATCACCGCGTCGTGGATCAGCGGCACGTGCTCGGGCAGCAGGTTGCTCTCGGGCTTGGCGTGAAACGCCTGCACGCGCAGCATCGCGTTCGCGTAGGTGAGCGGCGTGTACACGGGCGCGCCGGCGATCACGCCGTCGTAGTCGTCGGGATAGCGCTGCACCTCGGCGAGCCCTTGGCGCCCGCCGGTCGAGCAGCCCTGCCAATACGCGCGCTGCGGCGCGCGGCCGTAGAGCTTCGCGGCGATGTCCTTGCCGACGGTCGTCGCGAGGTGCGTCGCGCGATGACCGAAGTCGACGATTCCTTCGACGTTCGGCTTGCCGTGCGCGTCGATCGCGAACAATGGATCGAGCGCGCTCTCGCTCGCGTGGCCCATGTCGTTCTGGATCACCGCGTAGCCGCGCGCGAGCCCGTCCGCGGCGGCCTCGATGCGCAAGTTGCCCGCGAAGCCGCCGCCGCCGATGCCGAGCACCTTGCCGTTCCACTCCTTCGGCAGCCGGTAGACCGCGCCTATCTTCGATGCGGGACGGGCGAGATCGTCGCGTGGACCTCGCAGAACGCGGGCAGCTGTTTCGCCGGATCCGCCGTGACCTGCGTCGCGGACACGATCGTCGTGTCCGCGGGCGGCTTGGCGGCGAGCGCCGCGCAGAGGTCTTGAGCGGCGGCCGCGCCGGCACGATCCGATCGCCGCCGCGGCGCCGATGAATGCCAACGCGCGCGGCCGCGCTCCGAGCGTGCGCATGCGCCGCATCCGCATCGGCCGACGCGCGCTAGGCGCGCGAGACCAAGTCGCCCTTGCGCGCCGCGCGAATCAAGTGATCCGCCGCGCGGAACGCGAGCGCCTGGATGGTCAGCGTCGGGTGATTGCGTCCGCCCGTGACGAGGTTGCTGCCGTCGACGACGAACAAGTTCGGCACGTCGTGCGCGCGATGGAACTTGTCGACGACCGAGGTCTTCGGGTCGTCGCCCATTCGGCACGTGCCGCGGTTGTGCGCGCCGCCGCGGCTGTCGCGGATCGGTGAGGCCCAAACCTTCTTGGCTCCGGCCGCCTCGAGCATCTCGACGGACTTCTTCGCGAAGAACTCCATGTTCTTGATGTCGTCGGGATGGCTCTGCAACGTGATCCGCATCGCGGGCAGGCCCCACTCGTCCTTCACTTCCGGGTCGAGGTCGACGCGATTGGTTTCGAGCGGCAGCTGCGTGACGAAGCACGACACGGTCATCTTGTGGTTCGCTTCCTCGCGCAGCGCCGTCTTGTACGCCGCGCCCCAGCGCGCCGAGCCGGGTTGCAAACCGTTCAAGCCGTAGCTGATCGGCGTGTCGAAGCCGCGCGACGTGAGCCGCCCGCCGCCGTAGAAGCCGCGCTTCGGATCGGACGGCACGTAGTCGACGATGCCGGCGCCCGAGATCACGCCCTTGTAGTCGTTGAGCGGATGCTCGAACAGGCCGCTCGCGTTCGCGCCGTTGCCGACCATCAGATACTTGCCGACGACGCCGCTCGAGTTCGCGAGGCCGTCCGGGAAGCGCGCGGACTTCGACAGCAACAGCAGCCGCGCCGACTCCGATCCGTTCGCCGACAGCACGACGGCTTTCGCCTTCTGGAAAACTTCGCGCTTGTCCGCGTCGAAGTAGATCGCGCCCGTGACTTTGCCGCTGTTGTTGACCGAGATCTCGCGCACGTAGCTCCACGGCCGGATCTCGCAGTTATTGGTCGCGACTGCGAGCGGCAGCACCGTCGCCGCCGAGCTCGAGCGTGCGCCGACGTGGCAGCCGAAGCCCGAGCACATGCCGCAATTCACGCACGCCGAGCGGCCCATGTACGCGCGCGTGATGATCGCGAGCGGGCCCGGAACCATCGTGAGGCCGAGCTTCTTCGCGGCCGTCTCGAACAGCGCGCCCGACGCTTTGAGCGGCACGGGCGGCACGGGATAGTCCTTCGACATCGGCGCCACGAACGGCGAATCGACGCGCTGGCCCGAGATGCCCATTTCCCATTCCGCCTGGGTGTAATAGGGCTCGAGCTCTTTGTAGTCGATCGGCCAATCGGCGAGGCCCGTGCCCGCGATCTTGCCGACGGTGGTCGCCTCGTTGAACTCCCACGGCAGGTGGCGCCAGCTCGAGCCGCCATAAGTGACGGTGCCGCCGCCGACGACGCAGCCGTAGGCGTGCGTGCCGGCCGTGGCCTTTTCCTTGTCCGTGCGGCGGAACGTGTTCCGCTGCCGCGACGGGTCGCTCATCAGCCGATCGGCCGGCGCGGGATTGCCGTTGACGAGCTCGTCCTTCGTGTATTCCCAGTCGCGCCCGTATTTGCCCCAGCCGCCCTGCTCGAGCACGACCACCGAGAAGCCGGCCGTCGACAGCTGCTTGGCCATGATGCCGCCCGCGGCGCCCGAGCCGATGACGACGAAGTCGACTTCAGTGTCCGGAGTGTATTGCTTCATGTGTCGATCCCCCGGCTCAGCCGCGCGCGCGCGGTTGCGCGTCGTAGTAACCGAACGGCGCCTCGTGCTCGAGCGCATCGCTCCAGCCGACGAGTTGCCACCCGACTTTGTCGTGGTTGCCGCCGTGCACGGGGCTCGCGAAGAAGCCCGTGATCGTGTGCACGCGCACGGTGTCGAAGAACGGCGTCTGCTCGATGCTCGTGAGCAGCTTGATCTTCGCGTCCGCGGGCAGCGCCGAGAACTTGCTCGTGCCCGGAAACAGCTTCGCCGTTTGCGCGGCGAGCTCGTCGAGGCCTTTGCGGTAGGTGTCTTGCGCGTCGCGCTCGAACGTCACGAGCGCGCGGTCGATGAACGCGACGACGTGCGCCTCACGTGCGCCCGGCGACTCGTCCGTCGGGATGATCTCGGCCGCCATCGCTTCGACTTCGACGGCTTGCTCGGGCGTGAAGAACGCGAATGCAGCCGCTTGTCCGGACGCCGCCGCCGTGCGGACGAATTCCTGCGCCGCCGCGATCGCTGGATAGTTCGCGGCGAACCACGCCGCTCCGAGACCCGACGCGGACTGCGCGAGAAACGCGCGCCGCGACTTCCCCCCGGTGACCATGGATGTGTCCCCCTGTTGTCCGTGGGTGTGTTGGCCGGCCCGCAGACAGTCGCTCCGCCGATGGTGCCGTGTCAAGCACGGAGGGGTTCGCCTGGGCCGAGGCCGGTGGTAAATTCCTCGTCATGCCTCTCTACGACTTCAGATGCGGGAAGTGCGGCCACCGGTTCGAGGAGCTCGTGCGGCTCAACGACACGGTGGACTGCCCGAAGTGCAAGGCTCGCAACGCCGAGCGGCTGTTCTCGACGTCGGCCGCCGTGAGCACCGACAAGACCCGCGGCCGTACCGCCAAAATCGCTCGCCGCGCCGCGACCAGCGTCCACAAAGAGAAGAAGGCCGCGGACGACGCGTACACGCGCAACTACATCAAAGAGCACAGCAACACCGACTAGCGCCTCGCCGCGGCCGACGGCGACCCAAACGTCATTCCGCGAGCCCGAGGCTCCGGTCGCGCCGTTCGATCGAGCGCAGCAGCACGCGCTCGAGCTCGTCGACGGACAGGCTCGACTGCTGCTCGACACCATGCCGCCGCAGCGACACCCCGCCGCTCGCCGCCTCGCGCTTGCCGACCACGACGACGTTCGGAATCTTCTGCTCGGCCGCCTCGCGCACGCTGCGTGCGACCGTGTCCCCGGAAGGTGCCACCTCCGCGCGCACGAGCTTCGCGCGCAGACGCTGCACGATGGCGTCTGCATAACCGCGCAGCGCATCCGACACGGGCACGACGAGCAGCTGCACGGGCGCGAGCCACGTCGGAAACGCGCCGCCGTAGAGCTCGACCAGGAACGCGACGAAGCGCTCGTGCGTGCTGAGCGGTGCGCGGTGGATGCAATACGGCACCGCGGGCTGCCCCGACGGCGCCGTAAAGCGAAGCCCGAGCCGCGCGGGCTGCGCGAAGTCGAGCTGCACCGTGCTCAGAGTCTCCTCCGTGCCGCCGAGCGTGCGGACCTGGATGTCGATCTTCGGCCCATAAAACGCCGCGTGCCCGACGCCGTCATCGAACGTGACGCCGCGTTTCTCGAGCACGCCGCGCAGGAGCGCCTCGGACCACACCCACGCCGCGTCGTCGTCGACGTACTTGTCGCGCGCGTCGTTCGGGTCGCGGCGCGACAATCGAAATCGGCAGCCGTCGATGCCGAGCAGCGCGTAGACGGCGGCGTACATGTCGAGCACGGCGTGGATCTCCGGCTCGACCTGCTCGGCCGTGCAGTAGATGTGGCCGTCGTTCATGCACATGCCGCGTACGCGCGCGAGCCCCGACAGCGCACCCGATTTTTCCCAGCGGTACACCTGGCCGTACTCCGCAAGCCGCAGCGGCAAGTCCCGATAACTGCGCGGCCGCGCCGCGAACACACGGTGGTGATGCGGACAGTTCATCGGCCGCAGCGCGTACTCGTCTCTCAGCTCGGCGCTGCTCGCCGAGTCGTCCTCGTCCTTCTCCTCGACGACCTCGAGCAGCGGATACATGTCGGGCGCGAAATAGGGCAGATGGCCGCTGCGCCGATACAGCTCCGTGCGCGCGAGGTGCGGCGTCGCGACGCGCTGAAAGCCCGCCTTGAACTCGAGCTCGCGCGCGAGCTTTTCGAGCTCGTCGCGGATCACCGTACCGTTCGGTAGCCAGAGCGGCAGGCCTTTGCCGACCGCGGGGTCGAGCGCGAACAACCCGAGCCTAGACCCGAGCTTGCGATGATCGTGCGCGTCGAGTGCCTGCGCGCTCGGCTCCTCCGCCACGGACCCCGCGGATCCGCCCGGACGCCGCGGCGCCGATTCGTTGAGTTTCGCCATGACTGCCTCCCAAAACGAAAAACCCCGGTTGGCGGGCGGCCTTCCGGGGTTTTCGAGGAAAGGCAGCCCTTGAGATCGGACTGCCTACGTTGTGATCAGACACGACTAGGCGGCCCACCTCCGCGTGGTGGTGGTAGTCGTGGTCGTGATCACGAAATGTCGCATGGGCGCGCATCGTACGCAGATATCGCGCGCGGTCAAGCGACGCGGTCGACCATCTGCGCGTTGCCGCGGTGCGTTGCGTAGGAGCCGGACATAAAAAAGCCCGGCCGCGCGTGACGCGAGCCGGGCTTTCGGTTCGGCGCAATTACTTCGGGCGATACGCGGTTCGTGCGGTGTCGCCGTACGGCACGGGGCCGACCGTCACGCGGATCTTCGACTGCTTGTGGCGCTCGACGGTTGGCTTGGTCGTGCCGCCGTCCTCTTCGCCCCAGTACAGCGTGAGCTGCGTGCCGGGCTTCGCGTGCTTCGCGTCGACGATCGCGAGCGACAGCATCGAGCGCTCGTTGAAGCTGTAGCCCGTGTAGGTCGACACGCCCACCTGCTTGCTGCCCTTCGTCACTTTGTCGAACGGCAGCGTGGCGTAGTTCGCGAGCGGCAGGTCGATGTACTTCGACACGTTGCGGCCGGCCGAGAACAGCGTGCCGAGCGTCTTCTGCACGTCGTCGCCGTTCCACGCGAGCGTGACCTTCTGGCGCGGCGGATTCTTCGCGTGCTTCTCGAGCGCCTTGCGGCCGACGAACTCGTGGTCGAACTTCACGAACGGGCCGTACCCCAAGTCGTAGGGCGTGAGGTAATAGTCCTCGATCTTCTTCGCCACGAAGCTGCCGCCGAGCGACGCCATCGCCTCGTAGCTGTTCCCCGCGAGCCACTCGCGGTAGGGCTTCATCTTCGTGCCCGTGTAGACGGCCGGCAGCGGCGACGGAATCCATCCGGATTCGAGCGTGCTCGTGGGATACGTGCGCGCGCCGACCTTCTTGATGCCGAGCTCCCGGCCGGCTTCCATCAGCGCGTCGCGCACCGCATCGCCCTCGGACCACGGCCCGAACAGCTCCCAGCCGGGCTGGCCGACCATGCCGTGACGCAGCGCGCGGACCTTGTGGCCGCCGACGTCGACGGTGCTCATGTTGAAGAACTTGATGTCGGGCATCGGCTTGCCCGTGGCCTTCGCCATCACCTTGGCGGCGTTCGGGCCCTGCACTTGGTAGCGGTAAACCTTGCGTCCGCCGGTCCTGTTCACGAACGAGCGCTCGTCGCGCTCCGCCGTCGCGTTGTAGCCGCCGGTCTCGACGTGGAACTGCACCCAGTTCAGCGCGGGCGGTCGGCCGACGAGGTTGAACTTGTTCGGCTCGAGGTGAAACAGGATCGCGTCGCCGATGACGTAGCCGTCATGGCTGCACGCGACGAACTGCTTCGCCGTATCGACGCGGAAATTGTTGAAGGTGTTGATGCCGAGATCGGCGAACACCTTGAGCGCATCGGGACCTTCGACGTAGAGATCCGTCATGTGATGCGATTGATCGAACAATGCGCAGGTCTCGCGCCACGAACGCTGCTCGTCGCGCCAGTTGGTGAATTCGCTCGGCACCACCGGGAACGCGTACGGCCCGATTTGCGAGTTGCGCAGCATTTTCACCGGGTTTTTCGCTGCTTGGATCGCTTCCTGCAGATTCTTATGAGTCATGATTCCAGTACCCCTTAGCCTATTATTGGTTGCCCCCAGATGGCGCACTCTATTCGTTTTGGACTTTCACGAGTGAGAGCATGAGCTGGTTTTGTTTTTGTCGCCCATGCCGCGCGAGCGCCTGACACGATCGGGGGCGGGTGTCGGTCGACACCCGCCCCCTTACAGAACCCTCGCAGCTTAGGCTTTGCCTGTGCGCCAGCCGGACGCGTAGGTCTCGCGCGCGACTTTCGAGTACGGCACCGAGCTCACGATCGCACGAATGTCGAGCTGCTTGTGCGGCTCGACGGTGACCTTCTTGGTGCCGCCGTTTTCCTCGCCCCAGACGAGCGTGACCTCGTCGCCGATCTTGACGTCGGGATCGACGATGCCGAGCGACAGCATCGAGCGCTCGTTGTAGCTGTAGCCCGCGAACATCGAAGCGCCGACCACCTTGCCGTTGCGCGTGATCTTGTCGAACGAGGCCGAAGCGTAGTTCGACAGCGGCAGATCGATGTACTTGTAGTGCTGCTCGCCGCTCGAACATCGACGCGAAGACCTTCGCGACGTCGTCACTGTTCCAGGCGAACGTGACCTTCTGGCGATGCGGCTTGTCCGGCGATCTTCTCGAGCGCCTCGCGGCCGATGAACTCGTGGTCGAACTTGACGAACGGGCCGTAGCCGATCTCGTACGGCGTGACGTAGTAGTCCTCGATGTTGTTCGAGACGAAGCTGCCGGCCAGGCCGCCGGTGGCCTCGTAGCTGTTCGCGGGCAGCCACTCGCGGTACGTCTTCATGCGCTCGTCCGTGTAGACGGCCGGCAGCGGCGACGGAATCCAGCCCGACTCCAGCGTGTTCGTCGCGTAGGCGCGCGCGCCGACCTGGCGCAGGCCGAACTCCTTGCCGGCCTCGACGATCGTCTCGCGAATCTCTTCGCGCTCCTCGTACGGGCCCCAGACCTCGAGGCCCGGTGCGCCGGCCATGCCGTGGCGCAGCGCGCGCACGGTCTTGCCGCCGATCTTGATCGTGCCCATGAAGAAGAACTTGATCTCGGGGACCGGGCCGCCGTTGAGCTTCTCGATCACCTTCCAAGCGTTCGGGCCTTGGATCTGGAAGCGATACGAGATGCGGTTGACGGCCTTGCCCTTCGGGTTGCCGGGCGAGCGATCGTCCTTGATGATCTTGACGTTGTACTTGCCGGTCTGCGGCATGGAACTCGATCCAGTTCGCGGACGGCGCGCGGCCGACGAACACGAGCTTGTTCTGCTCGAGGTGGAACAGGATGCCGTCGCCGATCACGTGGCCGCTGTAGCTGCACGGCACGAACTGCTTCGCGCGATTCACGGGGAAGTTGTTGAAGCTGTTGATCGCGAGGTTCGACAGGAGCTTCAGCGCGTCGGGACCTTCGATGTACAGGTCCACCATGTGGTGCGACTGGTCGAACAGCACGGCGGTCTTGCGCCAGGCGGCCTGCTCGTCGCGCCAGTTCGAAAACTCGGACGGGACGATCGGGTAGACATAGGCTCCGATCTGCGAATTGCGAAGCATGTCGACGGGATTGCGGGCGCTCTTCAGAACGTCCTCGAAACTTTTCTGAGCCATGGCTTCTTCCTTTCTCCTAACGAAAGCTCTTGTTGATTCCCCCGAACTTTCAAGTTTAACACCGGTCGCAAAAAAATCGCTCGCCGACGACCATCGGAGCGCCGCGGCGACATGCCGGGAGACATGCGCTAGCGATCGTCTTGAACGTGAGAACCCGAACCGAAAACCGGTCGCGGAAGCCGCGGATTTCCAAGGGACGCGCCTGCCGTTGGACGGTCGTCTATCGGCGTCGCGCCCCCCGGGAAAGGCCG
The DNA here is from genome assembly GCA_963742115.1 of uncultured Gammaproteobacteria bacterium. Lineage (GTDB taxonomy): Bacteria > Pseudomonadota > Gammaproteobacteria > Steroidobacterales > Rariloculaceae > FEN-1219. Next base: position 550,700 of record CAVUKQ010000015.1, on the reverse strand, counting down.
GTCAGCCTCAGGCGATCCCGTCGACGATCTTGTTCAGCGTCGCGCTCGGCCGCATCGCCGCCGACGCGAGCTTCGAATCGGGGTGGTAGTAGCCCGCGATGTCGACGGGCTTGCCCTGCACGGCCGTGAGCTCGCTCAGGATCCGCGCTTCGTTGGCCTCGAGCCGTCTCGCGACGTCGCCGAACTTCTGCTTGAGGCCCCTCTCCTTGGTCTGGTCCGCGAGCGCGCGTGCCCAGTAGAGCGCGAGGTAAAAATGGCTGCCGCGGTTGTCGAGCTCGCCGATCTTGCGTTGCGGCGACTTGTTGTTCTCGAGGACCTTGCCGTTCGCCGTGTCGAGCGCTTCGGCGACGACGATCGCTTTCTGATTCTTCGTCTTGCGGCCGAGGTCCTCGATCGACACGGCGATCGCGAGGAACTCGCCGAGCGAGTCCCAGCGCAGATAGTTCTCCTGCACGAACTGCTGCACGTGCTTCGGCGCCGAGCCGCCGGCGCCCGTCTCGTAGAGACCGCCGCCCGCGAGCAGCGGGACGATCGACAGCATCTTCGCGCTCGTGCCGAGCTCGAGGATCGGGAAGAGATCCGTGAGGTAGTCGCGCAGCACGTTGCCGGTCACCGAGATCGTGTCGACGCCGCCGCGGACGCGCTTCAAGGTCGCGCGCATCGCCTCGACGGGCGCCAGAATTCGGATGTCGAGACCGGACGTGTCGTGGTCTTTGAGGTACAGCTGAGTCTTCGCGATGATCTGGCGGTCATAGGCGCGCCGCTCGTCGAGCCAGAAAATCGCGCAGGAGCTCGTCGCGCGCGCGCGATCCACCGCGAGCTTCACCCAGTCGCGAATCGGCAGATCCTTCGTCTGGCACATGCGCCAGATGTCGCCCGCGTCGACGTCGTGCTCCGTGAGCGTCTTGCCGGCGGCGTCGACCACGCGGACCTTGCCCTTGCCCGCGATCTCGAACGTCTTGTCGTGCGAGCCGTATTCCTCCGCCTTCTGCGCCATGAGACCGACGTTCGCGACGTTGCCCATCGTCGCGACGTCGAACGCGCCGTTGCGCTTGCAGTCGTCGATCGTCTCTTGATAGATGCCGGCGTAGCAGCGGTCCGGGATGATCGCCGTGGTGTCGTAGGGCTTGCCGTCGGGGCCCCACATCTGTCCCGACGCGCGGATGGCCGCGGGCATCGACGCGTCGATGATCACGTCGCTCGGGACGTGGAGATTCGTGATCCCCTTGCTCGAGTCGACCATCGCGAGCGGCGGCTGCTTCGTGTAGACCGCGTCGAGGTCCGCCTTGATCGCGGCCTGCTGCTCTTCCGGAAGCGACTGGATCTTCGCGTACACGTCGCCGATGCCGTTGTTCGGCTCGACGCCGATCTCCGCGAACGTGGCGCCGTGCTTCGCGAACACGTCGGCGTAGTACTCGCCGACCGCGTGCCCGAACATGATCGGGTCGGACACCTTCATCATCGTCGCTTTGAGATGCAGCGAGAGCAGCACGCCGTACTTCCTCGCATCGGCGATGGCGAGGCGGTAAAACTCGCGCAGCTCGCGCTTGCGCATCACGGACGTCGCGATCACCTCCGCATCCTCGAGGCCGATCGACTCCTTCAGCACGGTGGTCTTGCCGGCTGCGTCGGTGTATTCGATCTTCGCTTTGCCGCCTTTCGCGATGACGGCCGATTGCTCGCTCCCGTAGAAGTCGCCGCCGCTCATGTGCACGACGTGCGTCTTCGAGTCCCGGCTCCACTTGCCCATCGAATGCGGGTGGGTCTTGGCAAAGCGCTTCACCGAGGGCGCAACGCGCCGGTCGGAGTTGCCTTCGCGCAGCACCGGGTTCACGGCACTGCCGAGCACTTTCGCGTAGCGCGCTTTGGTCTTCTTCTCGCGCGTCGTCCTTCGGCTCCTCGGGGTACTCGGGTATTTCGTACCCCTGCTGGCGGAGCTCCGCGATCGCGGCCTGGAGTTGCGGCACGGAGGCGCTGATGTTCGGCAGCTTGATGATGTTGGCCTCGGGCGTTTTCGCGAGCTCGCCGAGCTCCGCGAGGTCGTCCGCCTGGCGCTGCGCGGGCTTGAGCGACTCCGGGAACGCGGCGAGGATCCGGCCCGCCAGCGAGATGTCGCGCGTCTCGACCGTGAGGCCCGCGGCTTTCGTGAATGCGCGCACGATCGGCAGCAAGGAGTAGCGTGGCGAGCGCAGGCGCTTCGTCGGTCTGCGTGTAGATGATCTTCGTGCTCATGGAGTCCCGTGGGGTAAGCGGAAGGGGCGGAAAGTAGCCGCATTATATGCGGCCGGGGCGTGCGTGCGACTCGTTCGGCCGCCCGGGGAGGCGCGCCCGCTGCGCAACGCGTGAACGCGGGTCAATCGTGAGAGGAGCGGCGAGCCGCGGCGCGACCTAGAGCCGCGCCGCGGGAACGAACGTCGGCGCTAGGTGATCGACGCCTGGTAGATGCTCTCGATCGACTTGTCGAGCATGCCGTTGAACTCGCTTGTCGGACTGCTGGGCGGTGAGGCCCTCGGCAAGCGCGCGCGAGAAGCTCGCGGTCATGCCGTTGTTGCGTGCGAGGCGCTTGTTCGCGTCGTCGCGCGAGTAACCGCCCGAGAGTGCGACGACGCGGAGCACGTTCTTGTGCTTGATGAGGTCGGCGTAGAGGTTGTCCTTGTCCGGGATCGTGAGCTTCAGCATCACCTTCTGGTCGGGCTTGAGCGCGTTGAGCTCCTTGGTGATCGCGGCCTTGAGCAGCTCCTCGGCCTGCGCCTTGTTCGGCGTCTTGATGTCGACCTCGGGCTCGATGATCGGCACGAGTCCCGCGGCGATGATCTGCTTGCCGATCTCGAACTGCTGCTTCACGACGGCGTCGATGCCGCCCGGGTTCGCCTGCTTGATGACCGAGCGCATCTTGGTGCCGAAGACGTCCTTCGACTTCGCCTTCTTCAACAGCGCGTCGAGCCCGCCGATCGGCTTCATGACCTGCACGCCGTCCTTCTCGTCGGCGAGGCCCTTGTCGACCTTGAGGAACGGCACGACGCCCTTCACGTCCCAGAGATAGGTCGGCGTCGGCTTGCCCTCGATGTCGCGGTCCATCGTGTTCTCGAACAGGATCGCGCCGATCAGACGCTTGCCGCTGAACGCGGGCGCTCGTGATGATCCGCGCTGCGCATCTTGTGCACGACGTCGTACATGCCTTTCTCGTCGGTCCAGGCATCCTCGTTCGACGCCGTAGAGCTTCAGGGCCTTCGGTGTGCTGCCGCCGCTTTGGTCGAGCGCCGCGATGAAACCCTTGTCGTTCTTGATCTTTTCCAGCTGCTTGTCGAATTTGCTCACAACACACTCCTTGCCATGCGCCGGTCGACCCATCGACCGACGGCTCATTTGGAAGAACCCGCGCCCCGAAAGAGATGACGGCCGGGCAGGGCCGCGGCCGAGGCGGCTATTCTAGCTCAGCCGTCATCGGGCAGAATTCGAAAACTTCTCTTGGGGCATCGCATGCGCGGATTATGTTGGTTGCTGCTCGCGGCGGCGGGCGTGGCTCGCGCGGATTTGCCGCCCGAGATCGAGCGCGTGCTGACGGGGCACTCGATCCCGCTCGACGGACGTGAGCGTGATCGTGCAGGACGTCGACGCCGCTCAGCCGATCCTGAGCCACCTCGCGTCCGAGGCCGCGCAGCCCCGCGTCCGTGATGAAGGTGATCACGACCTGGAGCGCGCTCGAGATCCTGGGGCCTGCCTACACCTGGCCCACGGAGGTCTACTTCCTCGGGGCGTTCGACGGCCAGAAGCTCGACGGCAATCTCGCGATCAAGGGTCTACGGCGATCCGTACCTCGTGGTCGAGGAGTTCTGGAAGATGCTGCGTGCCGTTGCGGCGCAGCGGGCTTCAGGACGTCGGCGGCGACCTCGTGCTCGACGACAGCTGGTTCGACGCGAGCGCCGAGCCCGAGCCCGGCGCGTTCGACGGCCAGCCGTATCGCACCTACAACGTCGTGCCGAGCGCGTTGCTGATGAACTTCAAGGCCGTGAATTTTCAGTTCCGCGCGGATCCGACGCGCGGACGCGTGAGCGTCACGACCGATCCCGCGCTCGACAACCTCGACGATCAAGAACAACCTCGATCTCGTCGACGGCGCATGCGCGGGCTACCAGGCGGGCATCGCGTTCAACCACGCCGACGCCGCGACGCTCGCCGAGGTCGTGCTCGACGGCAAGTTCTCGCGCCGCTGCAACGGCTATTCGATGAGCCGCACGGCGCTGCAGCACGACACCTACGACTACGGGTTGTTTCGGGCGCTGTGGAAAGAAGTCGGCGGGCAGTTCAACGGCAAGCTCGGCAAGGTCGTCGTGCCGACGGACCAGACGCCGGCGCTCGTGTGGCAGTCGCGGCCGCTCGGCGAGGTGATCCGCAGCATCAACAAGAACAGCAACAACGTGATGACGCGCCAGCTCGTCTACACGCTCGGCGCCGAGATCGGCGGCGAGCCCGGGACGGCCGCGAAGGGCATCGACGCGATCCGCGCGTTCCTGCAGAAGCGCGGCATCGACGTGAGCACGCTCGTGCTGCAGAACGGCGCCGGGCTGTCGCGCGACGAGCGCGCGTCCGCCGCGCTGCTCGCGAGCGTGCTGCGAGCCGCGCAGAAGAGCGCGTATGCGCCCGAGTTCATGGCGTCGCTCTCCCTCGGCGGGCTCGACGGCACGACGCGCGGCCGCTTCGACGCGATTCGGGCGAGTCGCTGATGCACGTGAAGACGGGCCGGCTCGACCACGTCTCGGCGCTCGCGGGCTACGTGCACGCGGCGAACGGCAAGACCTATGTCGTGACGATCATCATGAACTCGGAAGACGCGCACCGCGGGCCGGGGCAGGAGCTCGAGGAGGCGGTCGTGCGCTGGGTGCAGGCGCGGCCGTAGCATCGCGACCTTCCATGCGCCACGCCTATTGCGCCGTGAAGCCGCCGTCGAGCGCGAGCGTGTGTCCCGTCACGAACGACGCGTCGCCGGAGCAGAGCCACAACACCGCGTTCGCGATCTCCTCTGGCCGGCCGACGCGGCCGATCGGGTGGCCTTTGCCGAAGTCTTCCATCGTGATCTTGAGGCCGCCCGCGAATGCGCTGCCCATGTCGGTGTCGACGACTGCCGGCGCGACGACGTTCACGCGGATCCCGCGGCGCGCGTTCTCGAGCGCGGCCGCCTTCGTGAGGCCAACCACCGCGTGCTTCGACGCGACGTAGTTCGCGACGCCGCGCCCGGAGCCGAGCACGCCCGCGACCGACGCGTTGTTGACGATCGCGCCGCCGCCTTGCTTCAGCATTTGCTTGATCTCGAACTTCATCGCGAGCCACACGCCCTTCGCGTTGATGGCCATCGCGCGGTCGAAGTCTTCCTCGGTCTGCTCCTCGAATCATTGCGCAGCGGCGTGAGGATTCCGGCGTTGTTGAACGCGCAGTCGCACGGCACCGAACTCGCTCACTGCGCGCGCAACGAGCGCCTCGACCTCGCTCGCGACCGAGACGTCCGTCTTTTGAAACACCGCGGTGCCGCCCGCGGCCTCGATGAGCTCGACCGTCTCCGCGCCGTGCTCCGCACCGCGGTTGCCGATCACCACCTTCGCGCCCGCGCGCGCGAACGCGAGCGCCGTCGCGCGGCCGATGCCGGCGCCGCCACCCGTGATCAACGCGACCTTATCGGTGAAGTCGTTCATCTCGCACCTTATATATTGTGCGGCTCGGCGCCGCCCGGGTAGCATCGCCGAACGCTTCATCGACGGGGGTCGTCGCCATGTTCCCGAGCTACGAGTTTGGAGTACGCCGCGCGGTGCGGCTAGGCTTCGCCGCGTTGTGCGCCAGCGGCGTGCTCGCCGCGGCCGGTACTGCTTTCGCGCAAGCGTCGGGCGCGCAGACGATCCGGCCGCTGCTCTGGCAGGCCGGCATGAAGCGCTCCGACATCGGCGAGGTGAACGTCTTCCGCCGCTTCCCCGCGGAGCGCACTGACAAGATGCGCGCGTTCTACAACGAGGTGCTCGGATTGTCCGTGCTCCCCGCGACGGCGCTCGGCGGCGGCGCGATGATCCGTTATCCCGTCGGGCTGTCGGAGGTGAAGCTGTTCCCCGTGAAGGACGCGGAGCCGAACACTGCGACCGTCGGCGCGGCGACCGGGGTCCGGGTTCTCACGTTCTTCTACAAGGATCAGGCGGCGATCTCCCAGAGCTTCGCGAAGCACGGCCTCGAGCCGCCGTTCTTCCAGCGCCCGAGCTCGCGGCCGGGCGCCACCGCCGCCGCGCTCGCACAAGATCCGGCCGGCGAGTGGGTGGAGCTCGTGATCGTGCCGAATGCCTCGCCCGAGCAGTTGGCGAGTTTCGAGATCGGAATCTCCGTCGCGGATCTCGAGAAGAGCCGCAGCTTCTATCGTGACCTGCTCGGCCTAGAGGAGCACGCACCCGCGCAGGACGAGCTGCTCGGCGCTACGCGCTACGCGTACACGCACGGCTCGACGACGATCAACGTTTACCGCTTCGGCGCGGATTTGCCGAAGCGCGCCCAGACCGCCGGCATGCAATACATCGTGTGGAACGCGGCCGGCGTCGACGAAGTGGCCCAGGCGCGCGGCGCGACGATCGATCGGCCGCTCTCGAACCCCGGGCAGATGCGCACGATCTGGCTGTTCGACCCGGACGGCGTCAGCAATTACTTCGCGGAGTTCGCCGGCAACGACAACACGCCGCCGGCGCGCTAGACGAGCTTCCTCTCTCGTAACGCGCGTCGCACTCGGCGCCGCTCTCAGATTTCGAGCGGCTCGGTGCTGTCGCCGATGCTGTCCGCCTCGACGCCGAGCTTGTGCAGGACCGCGAGCAGCAGGTTCGACATCGGCGTGTGCTCGGCGTACTTCACGTGCCGGCCGCCGCGCAGCTGTCCCGACCCGCCGCCGGCGAGCACCACGGGCAACGGATCGAAGTTGTGCTCGTTCCCGTCGCTCAAGCTCGAGCCGTAGAGGATCATCGAGTGGTCGAGCAGCGTGCCGTCGCCGTCGGGCGTGGCGCGCAGCTTGTCGAGGAAGTACGCGAGCGTCTTCACGTGATAGCGGTTGATCACCGCGAACTGGTCCATGTTCTTGCGTTCGTTCGAGTGATGCGACGCGTTGTGGAAGCCTTCGCGCACGCCGCAGCCCGGATAGATCGCGTTGCTGTTCTCGCGCGCGAGCATCAGCGTCGAGATCCGCGTGATCTCGGACTTGTAAGCGAGCACCTGCAAATCGAACATCAGGTTCAGATGCTGCTCGAAGGTGTCGGGCACGCCGGTCGGCGCTTCGGGCAGCTCGATGCCGGACGACAGGCGCTGATCGACGCTGATCACGCGGCGCTCGACCTCGCGGACCTCGTCGAGGTAGTCGCTGAGGCGGCCGCGGTCCGCGGCCGGCAAGTCCTGACGCAGCGACGCGACTTGACCGATCACGGAGTCGAGCAGGCTCTTCGCCTGATCGCGGCGCGCGTGCCGCTGCTCGTCGGTGCTGCCGTCGCCGAACAGGCGCTCGAACACCACCTGCGGGTTGTTCTCCATCGGCAAAGGCAGCGTCGCAGACTTCCACGCGAGCGTGTTGCGATACGCGCACGTGAAGCCGGCGTCGCAGCTCAGCCCCAGCTCCTCGATCGAGAGCTCGACGGACGGCAGCGGCGTGTCCTGACCGATGCCGGCCGCCGCGAGCTGGTCGACGGTGGGACCGACGAACGCGCGGTCGCCTTTGACGGGGTGCGCGCCGCTCAGGAACACCGCGGCCGCGCGCACGTGATTCTCGGCGCCGCCCGTGTCCTCGCCGGTCCACGGCGCGACCGGCTTGTGCGCGAGCCCGCTCACGACGCAAACCTGGTCGCGGAACGGCTCTAGCGGCTCGAGGGTCTCGGAGAATTCGAACTTCGTGCCCTCGGCGGCCGGCGTCCACTTATCCATCGTCGCGCCGTGCGGAATGTAGATGCAGCCGAGGCGGCTCTTCGGCGTCGCGGCGGTCTGCGCGAGCGCGGTGCGGGCGGGAATCATCGAGTCGAGCAGCGGCAGCGCGATCGCGGCTCCGGCTCCGCGGAGCAGCGCACGACGCGACAAGTGCTTTTTCGTGATGAACATGTCTCGTCCTCAGCCCGCGTTCGCTTGAGTGCTTCCGGCAGGCTCCGCCTTGGCCTTCATCTGAAACGGGACGCTCTGCACGATTCCAAGCACCAAAGCCGACAGCTTGTAGTCGTCGTCCGCCGCCGCTCGCACGATCGCACGCACGGCGGGCATGTCGTAGTACTCGACTGTTCTGCCGAGAGCATAGGTCATGAGCTTCTCGGTGACGGTCGCGACGAACAGCTCGCGCCGCTCGAGCAGCACGCTCCGCAAGCCCGCCGGGCCGTCGAGCGCGCTGCCGTCGATGAACTCGCCGTGCGGGTCCACGGGCGCCGCGCCATCAGCATCTCGCCACTTCCCGATGAAGTCAAAATTCTCGAGCGAGAAACCGATCGGGTCCATGAGCTTGTGACACGCCGAGCAGCCCGGGTCCGACTGGTGGCGCTCGAGCCGCTCGCGCATCGTCTTCACCTCGGCCTTGCGGCGCCGTCTGATCGAGGTTCGTCTCGACGCCCTCGGGCGGCGGCGGTACCGGCGAGCCGAGGATGTTCTCGAGGACCCACTGGCCGCGCTTCACGGGAGAAGTGCGGTTCGGCGCCGAGGTGACGGTCAGGATGCTGCCCTGGCCGAGCAATCCGCGGCGCGCGCCTTCCGGTAGCTTGCACGCGGCGGAAGCGGCTGCCGCGGACGTTCGGGATCCCGTAGTGGCGCGCGAGCCGCTCGTCGACGAACGTGTAGTCCGCGTCGAGCAAGTCGACGACGCTCCGGTCCTCGCGCAGCACGCTCGTGAACAGCCGCTCGGTCTCCTCGCGGAAGCTCTTGCGCAAGTTGCCGTCGAACTCGTTGGTCGCGGGCACGACGGTGTCGAGTTGGCGCAGCAGCAGCCACTGCGACGCGAAGTTGCGGGTGAGCGCGTCGGCTTTCGGGTCCGCGAGCATCCGGCGAACTTCGCGCTCCAGAGTCGCAGGTCTAGCGAGCTCGCCCGCTTCGGCGGCCGCGAGCAGCTCATCGTCGGGGATGCTGCTCCAGAGGAAGAACGACAGCCGCGACGCGAGCTCGAAATCGCCGAGCCGGTAGCTCGAGCCGGCGGGCAAGTCCGCGGGCTCCTTCTCGAAGCGGAAGATGAACTCGGGATCGACGAGCACGCGCGCGAGCGCGTGCTGGATGCCGCTGTCGAACGTGCCGAGCGTGCGGCCTTCCTCGTAGAACTTCGTCAGAGTCGCAAGCGCTGCGTCGTCATCGCTCACGGCGCGGCGGTACGCGCGCCGCGCGAGCGCCTTCAAGATGGTCGCGGCGCAGGCCGGCTCGTCGTCGGCGCTCGCCGGAGTGCAGACGAAGATCTTGCGGCGGCTCGGCGTGTCGCCGGGTCCCGTCGCGTCGAGCGGTCCGACGATCGACACGTTCGCGATACCGACACTTGCGGCGTGCACCGCGAACAGATCGTCGACGCCTTGCGAGTCGCGCTTCTGCACGATCGCGACGCCGAGCGTCTGCGCGCCCGCCGGCACGTCGATCACCGCGCTGCGCTGGCCGCGGCCCAGCAGCGCTTTGCGCTCGCCGTTCACGGTCAGCTCGACGTCTTCATCGGCGCCGACGGCCTCGAGCCCGAAGCCGCTGCCCGCGCGTCCGACGCGGATCTCGTACTTCGCGTCGAGCGGAAACACGTGCGCGATCGACAGCCCGCCGCGCGTGCCGAGCGGCTGGCCCTCGATGTGGCCGGATTGGTTCAACGCGCGCGGCGCGCGGTATGCCGCGATCTCCGAGGTCACTGTCGGGTCGCCGATTGCGAGCCGGCTGATCTTCGCGGCCGCGCTCACGTACGCCTGCAGCAGCGCGGGCGAGACGCTGAGCGCGTTCGCGATGTTGTCGAAGCCGCCGCTCGAGTCGTCGCCGGGCAGCAGAGCCGCACCGTTGACAGGCAAGTCGATCAGGTCGCGCACCGCGTTCGCATACTCGGCACGATTCAAGCGGTGCAGCGACGGCGCGCCGGGATTCGGATCGTCGGCCGCGGCGGTATCGAGTGACGACTCGAGCCAGCCCGCGAACTGTTCGAGCCGCGCGGCGTCGGGCCGCGGCTCGCCCGGCGGCGGCATCAAATGGCCGCGCACTTTGCGGATCGCAGTTTCCCAAACCTTCGCGTCGGCGTGCAGACCTTCGATCCGCAGCCGATCGAACGCGACGTCGCCCGCGAGCTCGATGCCGTTGTGGCAGGTGACGCAGTAACGGTCGAGCAATGCCCACTGCTGCTCGGGCGTGGGCTCGCGCTGCGTCCAGAACCACGCGCCCGCGGCGCCGACCGCGGCCACGGCCGCGACGCCCGATCCGATGCGTGCGGTGCGGCTCACGGCTTCTGGGCTTCGCGCCGGCTCTTCGTGCGTTGTGCGTGCACCAGGCGCCGGACCAACGCGCGCCGTTCCGCGCTCGAGCGCGGCTTAATGTTAACGCGCGGCACTCTGTTGCTCTCCCATGAGCTCGTTCAGCAGCGCGATCGTCGCGGGCTTGCGCTCCGCGCCGACGGCCGCGAGGAACACGCCCTCGGCCCAGCGCACCGCGCCGCGCCCTTCCTTGTCGACGGCGTAGAGATCCGCACCGTGCTCGGCGAGCTTGTCGATGATCTCGTTCGAGCCGCGGTTCGCGGCGCCGAGCAGCGCCGTGAGGCCCATCGAGTTCGTCGCGTTGACGTCGGCGCCGTGCTCGAAGCAGAGGTCGATCGCGTCGAGCAGCGCCTCCTTCGACACGGTGTAGGTCTGCGCGACCACCCAGTTCACGCCGGCAGCGGCCATGAGCGGCGTCGTGCCGGCCCGCGTGGGCAGGTTCGGGTCCGCGCCGTGCTCGAGCAGCAGGCGCATCGCGGGCACGTCGCCCGCCAGTGCCGCGCGCAGGAACGGAGTCTGGCCCGTGAAGTCGACCCACGACACGTCGCCGAGGGAGTAGAGCCAGCGGCGGCTCGGCGGCACCTCGCGCGTCTGCGCGTTCACGTTCGCGCCGTGCTCGATCAGCAGCGCCATCATCGCGAGCAGCGGCTCGCGGTCGACGTAGTTGGTCGTCGGGCTGTCTTCGTCGCGATTGTTCATGTCGAGGTTGCGGTAGTCGACGGCCGCGAACAGCGGCGAGCGTCCCCAGAAGTCGTCCGCATTCGGATCCGCGCCGTGCTCGATCAGCAAGCGCGCGACCTCGACCTGATCGTTCAACAACGCCATCAACAGCGGCCGCATGCCGTTCGCCTCGGCGAGCTCGATGTTCGCGCTCGCGTCGAGCAGCAGGCGCGCGGCCTCGAGCCGCCCGTCGCGCGCGGCATAGAGCAGCGGCGTCATTCCGCCGAGCGCCGCATTGCGCCGGCCGCGATCCGGTAAACCGCCGCGGTTGATGCCGACGCCTTCCGAGCCGCAGCCCGTGCCCTTGCACGGCGGTGCGAACTTCGGCGTCGGGCCGACGCGCGTCTGCGCGTTGACGTCGGCGCCGCGCTCGATCAGGAGCTTCACGACCTCGGGATGGTTCTCGCGCACGGCGAGCATGAGCGCGGTCTGCTGATACTCGGGCTCGCGCGCGTCGACCGTTGCGCCGCGGTCGAGCAGGAGCGCGATCGAGTCGGGCTTGCCCGTGCGCGTTGCGGTCATCAGCGCGGTCTCGCCGGTCGGTGCGACAGAATCGACTGGCGACGCCGGCGTCGAGCAGCTTCGCGATCAGCGCGGCGTCGCCGTTCTCGGCCGCGAGGAACAGCGGCGTGACGCCGTAGCGATCGGCGGCCGCCGCGTCGGCGCCGGATTCGAGCAGCAGCGTGGCTGTGTCGACGCTGTCGGCGCGCACGGCCCAGTGGAGCGGGGTGGTTTCGTCGACCGCGCGTGCGTTGACGTCGGCGCCTTCGTCGAGCCAGCGGCTCAGCGGCGATGCGGTCGCCGCGCTTCGCGGCGTCGATCAAGGCGGAGTTGTTCGGGGCGGCGGACGAGGCAACCGGCATGAGCAGCGCGGCGGCCGGCGCGCCGATCGCCAGCCACTTCGCGAGTCCTGTCGTGCGCGCGTTGACCATTGACGCTCCCCCGAGCTACTCGCCACGGCCGTTCGGGGCCGCTCCGACGAGCCCGAAAGTCTACCCTGCCGCGACGAGCCGGGCGAACGAGGCCGCGGGCTCGAAGGGCCGAAGGACCGCTCGCGTAGAGCCGCGGCGTCGACCTGTCCGCGGTGTGGGCGAAGCGCACGAAACCCGCGCCGCGCCCGGGCCGGGTAGGTTTAGTGACACTTAACACGGGCTAGAAGCCGCGTCCCCTCTGGCGCGCGGGGGCAGTGCGGCCGGGCTACAGAATTTTTAAGATTAGCCGCCGCGCGGGGCGCTGTTATGGTGGCCGCGCGGAGCGTTTCGGCGCGCCGCGAAGCGAATCGCGGCACCGCCAGCGTGCCTCGCTCGTACCGTAGACACGAACAGGGGGGAACGACTCGCAATGCGGACCTATAAGACTGCTCTATTCGCGCTGCTCGCCTTCGGCGGGCTTGGATCCACCGCCGCTCACGCACAAAGCCCCACGACGGCAACCACGAATCCGGATCCCGCGACGATCGCGCCGCCGGACGGCGTCACCGCGCTGCCCGTCGACCTGTTCACGACGAAGAACTTCTACTTCGACGGCAAGTACTGGGCCGACAAGCGCTACACGCGCTGCAACACGCCGAACGAGCTCTGGGGCATGTGGTCGTCGATCGACCGCGGCCGCCAGCACCGCGGCGTCGGCACCTGGGGTGACTGCAACCGCGGCATGACGGTCGAGCAGATTTCGACACCGTATGCCTACAAGACCGCGGCCGAGCACTACGACGCCCTGATGGCGCAAGCCAAGGCGCACGGCGGCCCGACCCAGAAGACGCACGCGAATCTGCCGAATTGGGACGGCTGGTATCGGCGCGATCGCGAGAATCAATGGATCTTCGGCGACGCCGCGCTCGCGGGCACGGTCGCGTCGGTGCTCACTCCCGAATATCAGAAGCGCATGGCGCAACTGAACTACTACGAGGCCGTCGTGAATGCACCGCAGTGGATGGCGGCGTTCTGCTATCCCGAAGGTCTGATCCGTTGGTGGTCGGCGCCCGCGATCCGCGACATCGAGTTGCTCGTGACGCCGGAAGAAGTCCAGTTCATGGGCAGCAACTCCGGCAACTTCGTCCGCAAGATCCTGATCGGGCAGAAGCACTTCGAGAAGGTCCCGCAGTGGCTCGGCGAGAGCGTCGGCTTCTGGGACGGCGACTCGCTCGTGATCTGGACCGCGAACGTGCAGGGCTGGACGATCACGCACTCGATGTTCGAGTACAGCAACCAGATGGAAGTCGTCGAAGTCATGAAGGCGCAGCCCGACGGCAAGGGCGTGGTCGTCGAAGCAACCTTCTACGACCCCGAGGCGTTCACGCGGCCGCTGCACACGGTCACGAAGTGGAACGCGGTCGCGAAGATCTCAGATGCCAAGCGGCGCTACACGTACACCGAGTGCCGCACGCAGAGCTCGATCGTGCTCGGGCCCGATGGCCGGCCGACGCAGCTCACGCCGGTCGACGACGGCTACGTCGACTACTTCGGCCGGCCGTGGGCGCAGAACTGGGAGAAGTACTTCGAGCAGGGCTGGGAGCATCCGGCCGAGTAAGCGCGGCGCTCCCGCGGCTCGTTCCGGCGGTGCAGCGGTCTCGGCCGCGCGCTGCTGGCGACCCGTGCGTTCCCGGCTACAATCGTCCGCGCGGCTTGAATTCCTCGCGCGAGGTTTGCTATGCGGCGTTGCGCTTCAGCAGCTCTCTGGGGATTCCTCGTAGCGGCAGCGTCTGCGCATGCCGCCGTCACGAACGTGACCATTACGTCCCGCTCCGTCGTCGCCGACGGCCACGCGTTCGGCGCGACGGGGTCCTACGAGAAATTGATCGGCCGAATCGAGTTCGCGCTCGACCCGGCCGACCCGCATAACACCGGAATCGTCGATCTTCAGTATGCGCCGCGGGGCGCCGACGGCCGCGTGTATTTCTCAGCGGAGCTATTCGTGTTGCAGCCGACGGAAACGGCCAAGGGCAACGGCGTGTTGCTGTTCGGCGTCCCGAACCGCGGCGCAATGATCCTTCTAAATCTCAACCGAGCCGCCGCGAACCGCGATCCGACGACGCTTGCCGAGCTCGGCGATGGCTTGCTCATGAGAGAAGGCTATACGCTGGTGAACGTGGGGTGGGAGCTCGATGTCCCCCCGCCGGGGTTGCGCATCGACGCGCCGCGCGCGCAGCTGCCCGCGGAGGAGCCCGTCGAGCCGCTCGGCGTCGACATCATCGTCAACGAGCGTGCGGCGGAGTCGTTCCTCATCGACGAGGCTTTGCGGCCGTCGGCGATCTACCCGCCGGCCGACCCGCTGAGCGCAGCGGACATGCTTACGGTGCGCAATCGTTTCTGGGATCCGGCAGAAACCGTGCCGCGTGATCGATGGCGATTCGCGAGCGCTCCGAACGGGCTGCCGAAGATCGTGCTCGACGGCGGGTTCGACCCAGGCCGGATGTATCGTGTGACGTATCGTGCAAGCGCTCCTCGGGTCGCAGGCGCCGGGCTTGCGGCGCTGCGCGATGCAGCGTCGGCGTTCCGTCATCGCACCGATCTCCCGGTCCGCGGACGCTCCGCGTACGCGTTCGGAATATCGCAGACCGGCCGGTTCCTTCGCGAGTTCTTGTACGACGGGTTCAACGTCGACGAGCAGGAACGCCGAGTGTTCGACGCGCTCTGGATCCACATCGCGGGCGCGGCCCGCGGGTCGTTCAACATGCGCTTCGCGGTACCCGCTCACGGAGACATGTTCGCGGCGACGCGCTTTCCGTTCGCGGATCAAGACGAGGCGGATGTCGACGGAACGCGCGACGGGCTGGAGTCGCGCTATCCTCCCAAGCAACGCCCGAAAGTGTTCTACACGAATACTCCAGTCGAGTATTGGGGTGGCGGCCGCGCCGCGGCGCTCACGCACACGGCGGTGGACGGAGCACGCGATCTGACGCTGCCGGACAACGTCAGAATGTATTTCCTCGCGGGAACGCAGCACAGTGTGTCGCCGTTTCCGCCGGCTCGGACGCCGCCGACCGTTGCTGCCGCAGCGGCGACTCGAGGCAACCCCGCCGCGCGCGCCGACGGGCAGCAGCTCAGCAACCCCCTACCTCAGATGAATGTGATGCGCGCGCTGCTCCCTGCTCTGCACGAGTGGGTCACTTCAGGCAAGGAGCCGCCGCCGAGCCGTTACCCGCGGCTCGCGGACGACACGCTCGTTCCGATCGAGAAGGTGGGCTTTCCTGCGTTGCCGGGCGTCGCCGATCCGCGCCGCATCGTCGGACCGGCGCGCGTCATGCGCGGCAAGGTCGTGCCGCTCCCGCACCTCGTGCCGCAGGTGGATCGAGATGGCAACGACGTCGCAGGCATTCGCGACCCGGAGCTCGCGGTGCCGCTCGCGACCACCACCGGTTGGAATTTTCGCGCGGAGCGAATCGGCAACCCGAGCGAGATCTATCCATTGCTGGGCTCTTACATTCCGTTTGCCGCGACTCGCGCTGCGCGCGAGGCGAGCGGCGATCCCCGACCGTCGATCGAGGAGCGCTATAAGGGCTACGACGACTATGCGAGCCGGGTCCGTGCGGCGGCACAGAGCTTGATTCGCGACCGGTACTTGCTCGAGGAAGATCTCGACTGGGTTCTCGAGCGTGCGCGCAGTCACTGGGACTACGCGACGCGGGATGCAAGCTCGGCATCCGGCGGTCGATAGCGCTTTCAACGGGTGCTGCGGCTCCGCGCGCGGCCGCTCTCAGCTCGGCGCCGCGCCGGCCATCGCCGCCTCGACGGCGGATTCGTCGCGAACTTGTCCGCCACGGGCGTCGGCATCGCGTTCATGGTGACCCGCCACTTCGACGCGATCGATGCCGAGTTCGCGCTCGCCGAAGGCGGCGACATGACGCTCGAGGACCGCAAGCTACCCGGATCGCCATCGGGACCACCGAGAAAGTCCCGAGGCGGTTCCGGCTGATAGCCACTTCCAGAGGATTGTTTGCGATTACACCCGCCGCAAAGCCGGATTCGACGGACTACCGATTCGCATTGGTTGAATCCGGTTGTACGTGATGGTCCGCCACAGCCACTCCAGCGGGCCGAACTGGAACCGGCTCAGCCAGAAGGTGCTGAACGCTGCTTGCAAGGAGTAGACGATTGCGACCAACAGCAAGGCCAACGCCGCGCCCATCCGCCCAAAGAGGCCGAATCCGTAGCCAAGAAAAATGAAGCTGAAAATGACCGATTGGAGGATGTAGTTCGTGAACGCCATTCGTCCCACTGAAGCGAACGGCGCGAGTAGTGGCCGGATCCCTTCGATCTGCGCGATCCAAACGATCAGCGACCCGTAGCCGATCGCAAGCACCACGGGTGCGAGTCTTTGAAGAAACGGATCACCAACTCTCGACGTCAGCGTAACACCCACCAGAATGCCGATCGCCGCGACAAAGCCGAATACTCCATCGCTTTCGCGCACCTGTTGGATCACGCCGGATCGCCAGATCAAAGCACCGAAGACGAACAGTCCCACTGTCCGCGGGAAGACGGACACATGCAAAGGGAGTAAGAGCTCTATCTCCCGGAATTCGAATTTCAAGATCTCGAGGAATGAGCCGTGAGCGAGGACGTTGTTCGCGTCGGCAACATGCTGGGCGAGCGCTCCCGGCCCCGGTGACGGGACGAGCGGAGGTAGCACGGCGAGCACTCCGTACAACGTCAGCACGCCGACCGCGATCGCCGCGAGCGACGATCGACTCAACCGTAGCAGTGGCAATACGACGAGGCCGGCGAGTGCGTACTCCGTCAGGATGTCGCCGTTCCAGATCAGCAATAGGTGTATGGCGCCGAAGACGAGGAGCGCGATCAAGCGCCTGCTTAGAAAGTAAAACGGGTGTCCACTCCTGGAGAATCGCTCGAACTGCATTGCCAGACCGAGACCGAACAGAATGGAGAACAGAGAGAACGCCTTCATTTCAAAACCGAAGCTCACGAGGCTTTCGACAAACCGGTCCAATCCATTCGCCTCATGCGGAGGGTCCCGTAGGAATTGCTGAAATAGCGAGATGCGGAATGCCGTTAGGACATTTACGACCAACACTCCGAACAAAGCGACTCCGCGAACCGCGTCGATTGCATCAATTCGGTCGCGCGGCTGGATGGCCGCCGCAATAGGGTGCGAGCTGCTGGGTACCTGAGTCACGGGCGGGAGCATAGTTCAGGGTCAGCGCTGAGGTCAGCGCTAAAACTCGCCGATTCGTGGACGGTGGCCTCGAACCTGGCTGCTACTGCCGTGCCTCGCAGCGGAAATTTCCGGCAACCCAGTTCGCGCGATCGTTCTCGCCGCCGGCCGGCCCCGTGTAGACGGCGCGCTCCGGATACGCGCAGACGCGCCGCTCGTTGTCGACGGCGCCGTTCGTCTCGTGGCGCGCGACGACGGAGTCCGGCGCCGTGCCTTGCTCCACCCACGCGACGAGCGGCGCGAGCGGGTCCCACCGGTCGGGACCGGCGCCGCCGCTGCAGTGTCCCATGCCGGGGAACATGAAGATTCGCGTGCGCTCGCGCGCGACGCCGAGGTCGCCGCCGAACGTCGTGTTCACGACGTCCGAGTAATAGTCGAGTGTGGGCTCCGGCGGCGCGCCGCCGTCGGCCCAGCCGTGCCAGAGGATCAGCTTCGCGCGGCGCTCCACCAAGAACCGCGACATGTTCGGATCGTCGGCGTTCGTGATCGCCTTCATGAAATCCGCCTTGCCGGCCGTCAGGTCGTCGATGTCGAACTCCCACCACGCGTGCTCGGGCGGCATCCGCGTCAGGTCCGGCTTGCGCGAAAGGTCGTTCAACACGGCCACCGGCACGCCGGGGTCCTTTTCGTAGAAAAGAAACTCCGTGTGACCATTCGCCGCGCCGCGCAGCATGCCGGGTAAGTTGCGGTTGCCGGCGTGCGGGATGTACTGCTCCCAGTCGAGCTCCGCGCCGGGCGCGCGGCCTTTGATGATCGAGCGACCCTTGCTGTCGTACGGCCCGCGGTAGAAGTCCTTCACCGTTTGCAGCTGCGCGGGCGTGAAGCAGCTCTCGCCGTCCTCGCCTCGTTTGCACATCGTCGACTTCAAGTCGCGGTCGGGATCGAACTGGCACGCGCGCGGGTCGTCGATGACGCCGTCCTTGATGCCGTCGAGCGCGTCGCACTGCTTCATCACCGCATCCGCGAGCACCTGAAGCTTCTTCACGCTGTCGAAGTTGCCGTCGTGCTTCGTCGAGTACGCGAGGTTGCCCGCGAACTTGTCCTTGAAGGTCCGCTGCAGAAGCCACGTGTGGCCCGCGTTGAGCTCCTGATAGTGCAGCACGGGCGCGCCCGCGACGATGCCGTCGAAGTCGGTGGGGAAGCGCTGCGCCTCCATCAAGCCTTCACGGCCGCCGGTGGAGCAGCCCTCGAAGTACGAATACGACGCGGTTTTGCCGTAATAGGCGCGAACGAGAGTCTTACCCGCGGTCGTGCTCGTGTGCACGGCGCGATAGCCGAAGTCGATCTCGGCCTGGCGGTTGTCGAACGCGAACGACGCACCGGGCTCGGCACCGTCGTCGTGCCCCATGTTGCTGTTCACGACGGCGTAGCCTTCGGCGAGCCGGTCGTCGGCGAAGTCGAGGTCGCCGTCCTTGCCGCCGTCGCCGGCCGCGAGGAACCGGCCGTTCCAATTCGCCGCGAGCGGCAGCTGCACGTGGTAGCGGATCCCGGGCGGAATCGCGCCCTTCGCGTAGCAATAGCGCGGCGTCGCACCCTTTGCCTCGACGATCCGCGCGCTCACCACCGTGAGATTCGGCGTATCGACGAGCGTCTCACACTTCGCACGATCCCCCGCCTCATCCGCCTCCGCGTGCGACGACGCGAGCGCGACGAGAAGGAGAGCCGTAACCGACGAAACGAGCGACGTCTTCATCCTTTCATCCCCCCATAGCAACCGCCGGCGTCACGGCACGGCGCCAGGACTACTGCGTCCCGGCATCCGACTCGAAATGCCGCTCCCAATTCTCCGCCCAAGGCCGCCCGAAGTAATCGATATAGCCGTCGTCGGTCGGCAACAGTTGGGTGGGCCGCCCGTCCGGCCCGTTGACGATCGTGCTCTGCACGCGGCACTCGATGAACGTGTAGCGCTTCTTCGGGTCGTCGATGCCCGCCGTGCGATTCCACGGAGTGACGAGATGCAGCGGCTGCTTGAACGCGACGGGGTCGTAGAACGTCGAGTCGACGACGAGGCTGCCGTTCTCGCCCGGTTTGATCGTCTCGATGACTTCGAACTTGTCGCTGTATTCGAACATCGAGTGCGACAGCGTCCACGGCTGCACGTTCGCGGTCCACACGACCAGAGTGTCGCCGTCCCAGAAGCCGACGCTCTCCCCGTACCACTGCGGCACCTTCTGCACGTGCTGCTGGCCGATCAGGATCTTGCGCACGAAGTTGTCCGCGACGCCCGCCGTGAGCTGCACTTCGTGCGGCGTCACGAGGATCTCGATCTCGCCGATCGAAAACTCCGCGTACCAGCGCATGAGCCCTTCGGGATAACAGAACGCGGCCATCCACTGCGGCGCGTTCGTCACCGACTCGTGGAAGCTCATCTGCGCCATGCGGCGTTGGTACTCGGGTTGCAGCACCGCCATCAGCGTCGCGCTCTGCAGGTTGCGGCCGTAGGTCCACTGATCGTCGCGCGCGCCGCGCCGATACCAGCCGTCCCACTCGGGCAGCTGCGCGCGCGTCTTCTGTGTCGGGCCGCCGCGCGTCTTCGCCTGCGCCATCAGCGCCGCGTAGTGCTCCGCGGCGGTCTTGTACGGGTACGGGCTCACGATCTCCTTCACGGGGCGGTCGACGGAGCAGTCTCCCCACGCGCCCATGCGCCGCACGGTCCAAGTGTCGGTGAGCTGGCGCGGCGTGTTGCAGCGCGTGTAGCGCTTGTCGGTCCACGACAGCGCGTCTTTGCGGTAGTCCTTCGTGGTGTACAGGTCGACGGGCAGCGGCTGCACGCCGGCAGGCGGCGTCGTGTCGACGGCCTGTTGCGCATGCGACGCGGCGATCAAAGCCCAAGCGGCCGCGGCGGCGCCGAGCAAGGTCGGTTTCATTCGGATCATCGGGACGAGCCCCCTCTCGCTCGTGACGAAGCAGTGGACGCGAAGTCTCTCACACCGGCGCGCGCACGTGCCGCTTGCGCCGCTACCCGCTCAACCAGCGAGAAGACCGGACGGGCCGGTTTGTGAGCGTCGCCGCCGATGCTCGTCTGCTCGGGGTCTATTCCGCGGCAAACGGCGCGGCCGCGTAGACGACCTCGCCGCCGAGCATCGTGAGCACGGACTCGATGCGGCCGACTCTCCTCGACGGGCACGGTGAGGTAGTCCGCCGACAACACGGCGAGGTCGGCGAGCTTGCCGACCTCGAGCGAGCCGCGCACGTCGTCGTCGAACGAGAACCATGCGCTGCCCAGCGTGTAGAAGCGCAGCGCGTCCTCGCGGCCAGGCGTCTCCTCCGGGCCGCGAATGGCAGCGCCGCCGACGGTCTTGCCGTCGAGGAACCACTGCAGCGACGTGAACGGGTTGTACGACGCGACGCGGTGCGCGTCGGTGCCGCGCGCCGATCGCGACGCCGAGCCGCTTGCCCGTCATCACGGGCGGGATCCGCTTGC
The DNA here is from genome assembly GCA_963742115.1 of uncultured Gammaproteobacteria bacterium. Lineage (GTDB taxonomy): Bacteria > Pseudomonadota > Gammaproteobacteria > Steroidobacterales > Rariloculaceae > FEN-1219. The sequence goes on along the minus strand of CAVUKQ010000015.1, from coordinate 529,928 downwards.
CGGCGTCGGCTCCCTGCGTGCGCACGAGCGCGTCGCCGCCGAAGTACATCGCGTCCTGCACGGTCCAGCCGACACCGAGCGCGTGCATGCGCTCGAGGCTCGTGCTCGACGCGTCGTTCAGATGCGCGATCGACCAGCGCAAATCCGCGATCGGCACTTCACGGTTCACGCGCTCGAAGATCTCGAGCAGATGATGGACGGTCGAGTCCGGCCCCCAGTGCATCGTGAGCGTGAGCCCGCGCTCGGCCGCCCATTTCACGATCTCGTAGTAGCGCTCCTTGTCCTCGTCCGTCGGTGCCGGATTGTTGTTCATCGCGAAGCGTGATGCGTTCGCCGATGCCGTTGAACTTCGAGCCGGTCGTCGCCGAAGCCCATCGGCAGCAGCGCGGTGAGCTCCTTGAGCTCGTCGAGCTCCTTGCCCGCAGTCTTGGCCGTTCAAGCTGTACGCGACGCGCACGCGTCATGTCGCCGTGCCGCCAGACGTCGAACAGCGCCTGATAGTCGCCCGGGAACAGGTTGTTGCCGCCGGGATCGACGACGCCGGTGAGCCCGAGCCGATTGAGCTCGCGGAAGAACGCCTTCGTGCCTGCCACCTGCTCCGCGTACGTCGGCCGCGGCAGCCGGTCGAACAGCGCGACGATCGCGTTGTTGTTGCCGGCGATCGCCCCGGTCAGCGCGCCCGACCCGTCGCGCTCGAGCTTGGCTGCCTGGCGGCAGATCCTCGTCGCCGTCTATCCCGAGCTTCGTGAAGCCGTCGTCCGTCATCACGACCCAGCCGTAGCCGAGCTGCACGTACACCGGATTCGCGGGTGCCGCGGCCTCGAGCTCGGCCTGCGTCGGGCGGCGCTTCTCCGCGAACTGCAGCTCGTTCCAGCCGCCCGCGACGATGAGCCACGCGCCCGGCGGCGCCGCGACTTCGCGGCCGCGGAGATTCGTGCCAGCGCCTCGCGCGAGCGAGCGGGCGCCGATCCAGTTCACCTCGGTCGTGAACGTGAGCGCGGCGCGGATCGCGTGCAAATGCGAGTCGATGAGCCCGGGGATCACGGTGCGCCCGCCGAGATCGACTACGCGCGTCGGCGGCGCCGGCGAGCTTGCGGATGTCTGCGCTCTTGCCGAGCGCCATGATCTTGCCGTCGTGCACCGCAAGCGCCTGCGCGACGGACGAGCGTGCGTCGACGGTTACGATCTTGCCGTTCACGAGGACCGTGTCGGGTGTTTGCGCCGCGGCAGGCGCGAGGCACGCGCCAGCGCAGACCAAGCCCACGAAACGCCGAGCCAACTTCGTCACGTTGCACCCCCCGTGCTTGCGCGCTCGAGCGAGCGCGGCGACGGCCACACTAGCGCACCGCGGGGCCGCTCGCACAACCGGGGCGTTGCCGGGCGGCGTGCGCTGCGGCTCGAGGTTCTGGCAACCGTGCGGTAACGAAGGCAAAATCGCGCGATTCCCGACATTCAGAGAGACCGCTATGCCGCTTCGATCCGCAGCGCTCGCTCGCGTCGCCGCCCTGACCGCGCTCGCGCTCGGCGCGGCGGTCGCTGCTACGGCGTCGGCGCAACCGGCCGCTCCGTCGGCTGGGGCGGCGGCACCGGCGACGGGGCCTGCAGCCGCGGCGCCGAGCCGGCGCAGCGCCCCGCGCTCGGCTCGGAGGCTACCTCGGTCCGGACCGTTTGCCGGATCACGCGGTCTTCCTCCCGCCGCCGCCCGCGGTCGATTCCGTGCTCGGCAAGGCCGACCTCGCGATCTTCGAGGAGACCCGCAAGCTCGAGAACGGCCCGCGCTGGCAACTCGCGGCCAACGACGACCACATCGACCGCCGGTCGATGCTCGCCAGCTTCAGCTGCTGCGGTCGGCGTCGATCTCGTCGGCCGCGGAGACGCCGGCGCTGTCGCGCGTGCTGATCCGCTCGGGCGCCGATCTCTTCCCCGTCATCGGCGCCGCGAAGGACAAGTATCAGCGCCCGCGGCCGTTCGTAACGGAGCAGGGGCCGGTCTGCATAACGCCTTCGGAGGACTTCGCGCAGAGCGGCTCGTATCCGTCGGGCCACGCCGCGAACGGCTGGCTCTATGCGCTGCTGCTCGCGGAGATCGATCCGACCGATGCCGCGGCGATCGTCAATCGCGGCCGCGCGTTCGGCGAGAGCCGCGTCGTCTGCGGCGTGCATTATTTGACCGACATCGAAGGCGGGCGCCTCACGGCCTCCGCGCTCGTCGCGGCGCTGCACGGCACGCCGGAGTTCGAGACGGACGTCGCGGCCGCGCGTGCGGAGCTCACGACGTTGCGCGGCACGAACGCGCCGAAGCGTGCGGCCGCAGCCTGCGACACCGAGAGCGCCAGTCTAGCGACGCCGTGGTGAGCGCCGCTCCGGGGCCGCCCGCGGCTCCGGACGGAACCGCGCCGCACCGCCGGCTCACGGTGTGGCACGCGGTCTCGGTGTGCGTCGGCATGGTCGTCGGCGCCGGCATCTTCAAGTCGACCCCGCTCGCGGCCGCGGTCGACTTGCCGTCGGACGCGCGGGTTGCTGCTGCTCTGGGTATTCGGCGGCGCGATGTCGCTCGCGGGCGCGCTCTGCTTCGCGGAGCTCGCGGCCGCATTTCCCGATCCAGGCGGCGACTACTTCTTCTTGCGCAAGGCGTACGGCGCCGAAGCCGGGTTCCTGTTCGCGTGGTCGCGATTCGCGGTGATCCACACGGGCTCGATCGCGCTGCTCGCGTTCAGCTTCGGCGACTACCTCGCGCGCGATCGTCGGACGTCGGCCCGTACGGCGGGCCCGCGCTCGCGGCCGCGACGATCGTGATCCTCGCGGCCGTGAACCTCGCGGGTCTGCGCTTCGGGATCGGCACGCAGGTCGCTGCTGCTGTTCGTCGTGATCGGCGGCTTGCTGTGCGTGGGCGCCGCGGGCGTCTGGCTCGCGATCGCGGGCATTGCCGCCGAAGCCGCCGACCGGGCTCCCCGGCGCGCTGCCCGCGGCGCCGTTCGCGCCGGTCACGATCGGCACTGCGCTCGTGTACGTGTTTCTCGCGTACGGCGGCTGGAGCGACGCCGCCACGCTGTCCGCCGAAATGCGCGACCGCGAGCGCGGCATGAAGCGTGCGCTGATCGTCGGCATGAGCATCGTGACCGCGCTGTACCTGCTCGTGAACTGGGCGTTCCTGCGGGGCCTCGGCCGCGCGGGGTTCGTCGCGAGCAACGCGCCGGGCGCGGATCTGATGCGCTACGTGTTCGGCACGCCGGGCGAGCTCGCGATCGTCGCGGTGGTTGCCGTTACGTCGATCACGTCGATGAACGCGATCCTGATCGCGGGCGCGCGTACGACGTATGCCGCCGCGCGCGATACCGAGGCGCTGTACCGGCTCGGGCGTTGGCACGTCGCGCGCGGCACGCCGTACCCCGCGATCGTCGCGATCAGCTCTGGTGGCGCTCGGGCTCGTCGCGCTCGGCACCTACACGCGCGGCGGTTTCTCGACCATGGTCGACTATCTGTCGCCGGTCTACTGGCTGTTTCTGACGATGACGGGCATCTCGGTGCTCGTGCTGCGGCGCCGTTTTCCGGACGCCGAGCGGCCGTTTCGCGTGCCGCTCTACCCGTATGTTCCGCTCGCGTTCATCGCGAGCAGCCTCTACGTGTTCTACTCGAGCCTCGCGTACGTGCGCGTTGGCGCGGTCGCGGGCGTCGGCGTGCTGCTCGCGGGCGTAGTGCTGCTCGTCGTACTGAGGACGTTCGCGAGTCGCAAGCTCGCAGGCGCCGCCTGACCGAGCCGTCCGCCCGCGGCGACGGCACGCCTGCTGGCTTGCGATTCTGTTATCGTGCGGCGCGTCCACGTTGCGCGCACGAGCCCCAAAAGGGACCTTAAGACTTGGACGTCCAATTCGCACCGAACGAAGCACGAGTGATCGGCTGCCTCATGGAGAAGTCGATCCTGACGCCCGATCAATACCCGCTGTCGCTGAACGCGCTCGTGAACGCGTGCAACCAGAAGTCGAGCCGCGATCCCGTGCTGTCGCTCGATCCGGGCGTCGTGCAGCGCGCCGTCAACGATCTCATCGAGCGCAAGCTCATCATGATCCAGCCCTACGGCGGGCGCGTCGACAAGTACCAACAGCGCTTCTGCAACACGCAGTTCGCGACGATCAAGCTCTCGCCGGCCGAGTTCGCCGTCGTGTGCCTGCTGCTCCTGCGCGGCGCGCAAACGCCGGGCGAGCTCAAGTCGCACAGCGGCCGGCTGCACGAGTTCGGCGACGTGACGGAGGTCGACGCGGTGCTCGACGCGCTGCTCACGCGCGCAGATGGGCCGTTCGTCGCGCGGCTGCCGCGCGAGCCGCGGCGCAAGGATCATGCGTGGGCGCATCTCTTCGGCGGGCCGATCGAGTCGGTGCCGCGGTCCGAGGAGCTGCCGAGCCGCCTGAGCGTGCAGCACGGAGCGCACGCCGCACGAGCGCGTGCCGCCGCGTGCGGACGCGGGCGATGCGTCGCCGCGCTCGAAGCGCGCGTCGCGCATCTCGAGCGGGCGCTCGCGCAGATCAAAGAGTCGCTCGGCATCGACTGAAGCCGAGTCGGCGGTGAGCCGCGCGGGTCTCGCGGGCTCAGGTGTTGAGCAACGCCTTGACGTCGACGTCGGCCGTCGCGCCCGCGTCGAACTCGAGCAGCTTCGCGGGGCGGAAGCCGCCCATCCCGGCCACGACGTTGCCGGGGAATTGGTCGATCGCGACGTTGTTCTCGTTCACGGCCGAGTTGTAGAGCTCGCGCCGATCCGAGATGCCGGTCTCGAGGCCCGACGATCCGCTGCTGCAGCACCATGAACGTCTGATTCGCCTTGAGCTCGGGATAGTCCTCGCGCGAGCGCGAACAGCTTGCCGAGCTGGCCGCGCAGCTCGCTCTCCGCTCTACCGAGCGCCGCGGGGTCGAACGAGTGGCGCGCGCCGAAGATCGACGGAGCGCGCCTCGAGCACGCGGTCCAAGGTCTCCTGCTCGTACTTCATGTACTGCGTGCAGGTCTCGACGAGCTTCGGCAGCTCGTCGTGGCGCTCGCGCAGCAGCACGTCGATGTTCGACCACGCCTGGCCGACGCGCTCGCGTCGTCGCGACGAGCCGGTTATAAGTCGTGACGTACCAGAGGAACGCAAACATGATCGCGACGAACACGATGACTCCCAGGAACATCGCGAAGTACCTCTTAGCGTCAATCGCGCGGCGGAAGCAGCACGGTCACGACGCCGAGCGCGGCCGCGGCGATCCCGGCAACGATCACGATCTTCATCGTGACCTTGGCCAGCACCTCGTCCGGCAGCACGTCGAGCACGACGAGCGCCGCAATCACCGCGATCAGCAGGACCGCGAGCGCGCCGACGAGGCGCAAAACGCCCACGAAGGACCGGACGCGCGACTGCGAGGTGACGTCGGATGGCGGCATGACGATTCTCCCAAGAAGAGCGGGCTAAGTTAAACGGGCGCCTTGTCGAGCAGGCCCGCGACTTCCTTCGCGAGCACGTGCGCGAGCACGAGGTGCTGATCCGCGTCGAGGTGCACGCCGTCGATCGCGCTCACCTTCACGACGCGCCCCGCGTCGTAGAACGGGCAGCCGAGCTCGGTCGCGATCGTCGGCAAACGCTTCGGCGAGACCCTTGCTCTTGACGTCCGCGCCGTCGAACTTCGGCGCGATCGCGCCCTTCGGGCGTGCGTGCCGGCGGCGGCGCGACGATGAGAATCTCGGGCACCGGCATCCCGGGCTCGATCGGCGCGCTGCGGATCGCGCGCACGAGCGTCGCGATGCCCTGCGACGAATGCCACGCGTTGAACTGATGCGTCGATTGGAAGTCGTTCGTGCCGAGCATCAGCACGACGAGCGTCAACGGCGAGCTCACCTCGATCCGCTGCTGGAGCCCGACCAAGCCGTTGCGGCCCGGCTTGAACGGGTCTTCCCACACCGTGCGCCGGCCGTTCAGGCAGTCCTCGATCACGCGGACGCTGCGGCCCGAGCGGATCAAATGATCCTCCATCGCGCCGGGCCAGCGCTCCGCAAATCCCAGGCGCTTGCGCGTGTTCGGAACGATGCCCCAGCTCAGCGAGTCGCTATAGACGAGGATCTGGTGCATGGCGCTCGCGGCCGCGGCTAGATCGGCACCTTGCGATCCGGGAACGCCTTGTGCCAGCGGTTGATGCGCACCGTCGCGCGCATGCCGTTCGTCCAGAACGGATCGTCCTTGAAGATCTCGCGGACTTCCGCCTCGTCCTTTGCCTCGACGATCCACAGGCCGCCGAGCGGTTTGTCGCTCGGCACCTCGCGCATCGAGCCGGGGATCAGCACGCGATCCTTGCTGTCGTCCAGGAACTGCTTGTGCGCCGCGAACAGCTTGTCGCGCAGCTCGCCCATGTTCGGTTTGTCTTCGAATTGCACTATGTAGAGCATGTCGGTCCTCGGGTTTCTTGCTCTTGGGATCAGGAGTCCGCGTTGTCGCGGTTCACGCTGCGCGCGATCTCGCCGAGCAACGCCTGGTTCGCGCGCGTCGCGCGCTCGACCACGGAGTCGTAGTTGTCGATGAGCTTCTCGCCGAGCTTCGTGAGCGACGCGCCGCCGCGGGATTTGCCGCCGGCCCACGCCTCGACGAGCGGCTTCGCGAACAGCTTGTTGAGCTCGGCGACGAGCAGCCACGCGCGCCGGTACGACATCTTCATCGCGCGCGCGGCGCCGGAGATCGACTCCTGCTCGCGGATCTGGCGGAGCAGGTTGATCTTGCCGGGGCCGATTTGGCCGACGCCGGGCAGGTTCACTTTGATCCAGAGCTCGGCGCTCGGCGTCTTCGTCATGGCGCCTAGCGTAACGTAGATCTCGATCTCGGCCGAGTGGATTGGCGCCCGCGCGAGTGCGGCGTATATTCGATCTCGGCTGGCACCTGATCTCACACAGTCAACAGCTGAGCAGAGTGGCCGCTCCTGTACCAACGGGTCCTTTCGGCCACCAATCTCCCATGGGGCCGGTAGTGAGCAGGTACCAGCCGCTTCGCCCTCTAGATCTCGATCTCGGTCGCGAGCACGACGACGCGGCGCGTCGGCATGCGGAAGAACTCGGCCGCCTGAGCGCCGCGCCGCTGCAAGTACGCGAACGCCGCGGTCTTGAGCCCCGCCATGCCGGGCCGCGGGATCGCGCGCACGAGGTGCCAGCCCAAGAAGAACGTGCAGTCGGCGTCGACTATGCGCAGCCCGCGCTGGCGCGCGCCGCGCAGCGCCTCGCTCACGTCGGGCGTTTCCATGAAGCCGAAGCGCGCACGCACGGCGTGCACGTTCGGCATGAGCTCTTCGACCCACGCTCGCGCGGCGCGGTCTTGGCGCGGCTGGCGCAGGATCTCGAGATGCAGGATCACGATGTTCTCGTGATACACGTGGTTGTGCTCGAGATTGCGCAGCATCGCGGTCGGCACGAAGCCGCTGTGGCTCACGAGGAACACCGCGGTGCCGGGCACCTTGGTCGCGTTCTCGAGCAGGGAGGGCAGCTCCGTCCACGGCACGGCCCGCTGCTGCAGCGCTCGGCGCAGCTTCGCGCGGCCGTCGCGCCAGGTGATGAATCCGACGAACATCAGCGCCGCGATCAGCAGCGGCACCCAGCCGCCGCTCGGGATCTTCGTCGCGTTGCCGAGCACGAACGCGATGTCGACGCAAGATGAACAACCCGAACACCGCGACGATTCGCCACGTCGGCCATTGCCACGAGGTCTTCGCGACCACGGCGCCGAGCAGCGTCGTGATCATCATCGTCCCGATCACGGCCGCGCCGTAGGCGGCCGAGAGCGCGTCCGAGGAACGGAACGCGAGCACGAAGCCGTTGACGGCGAGGAACAAGAACAGGTTCACGGCCGGCACGTAGACCTGCCCACGCTCGTCCGGCGAGGTCTGCAGGATCTGGACGCGCGGCAACAGATCGAGCTGCACGGCCTGGCGCGTCAGCGAGAACGCGCCCGAGATCGTCGCCTGCGAAGCGATGATCGTCGCGGCCGTCGCGAGCAACGACGAGCAGCGGCAGCACGGAGCTCGGTGCGAGGCCGAAGAACGGATTCAAGAGCTCGGTCTGCGCCTCGAGCATCAGTGCGCCCTGGCCGAAGTAGTTCAGCAGCAGGCCGGGCCACACGAGCGCGAACCACGCGAGCCGCACGGGCTGCTTGCCGAAGTGGCCCATGTCGGCGTAGAGCGCCTCGCCGCCCGTGAGCACGAGGAACACGGCGCCCAAGATCGGGAGCGCGACCGCGGGATGCTGCGCGAGCAGCGCGAGCGCGTAGCCCGGGAACAGGGCCGCGAGCACGTCCGGCTCGACGCACGATCGCGATGACGCCGAGCACGCCGAGCGTGACGAACCAGACCACCATGATCGGGCCGAACAATCCGCCGACGCGCGCGGTGCCGCGCTTCTGGAGCACGAACAGCGCGGCGATGATCAGCAGCGTGACCGGCAAGATCGCCTGCTCGAATTTCGGGTTCAGCAGCTCGAGGCCCTCGACGGCGCTCAACACCGAGATCGCGGGCGTGATCATGCCGTCGCAGTAGAACAGCGCCGTGCCGAGCGCGGCGAGGCCGGCGAAGCGTATCGCCCACGCGCTCGTCGTGCCGAGCTTCTGCTGGACGAGCGCGAGCAGCGAGAGGATGCCGCCTTCGCCCGCGTTGTCCGATCGCAGGATCAGCACGATGTACTTGAGCACGATGACGATGAACAGGCTCCAGAAAATCATCGACAGCACGCCGAGCACCGTACCGCGATCCGCGGCCCCGCCCGCGACGGCCGTCGCTTCCTTGAGCGCGTACAGCGGGCTCGTGCCGATGTCGCCGTAGACGACGCCGAGAGCGCCGAGCGTCGCGCGAGACAAAGAGCGTTGCTCGTTCATACGACGGTTCGGATGGGCATGGGTGCGGGGGAAGCCGAAAAACGACCGGGCGAAGTCCGCTGCGTTAGGGCTTGTGCGCGGGGTCGAAGGTGGGTTTGACGGTGCCGAGCCGCTTCGCGACCTCGAACAGCGTCGGATAGAACTGCACGAAGGTGTTGTCGACGGCGGTGTTCGCCGCGTGGCACGTATAGCACGCCGCCGACGTCGGGAACGCCTTCGCGGAGCTCGCGACGCCATTCGCGCGTGTCGAAGCTGAAATACCCCCAGCCATTGCTGCCCGCGTTGCCGCCGAAGCGTGCGACGTCCTTCACCGCCGATTCGATCGCGACGAGCGCGCCCTGCGACTTGCCGACGTTGTCGATCGACGCCGCGCTTTCCGCTCGCCGCGCCTCGAGGATGAACATCGTCTTGTCGGGCCACGTACCCGATTTCATGAACTCGCGATAAGCGGGCGGCGTGACGTAGACGTTCGTGAACACCGACGGCCGATCGCCGCCCGTGCGCGCCTCGGCCGCGGGGCCGTAGAACATGTCGAGGCCGGTCGTCAGATAGATCCACTCGCGGAAGTCGGCGGGCCGCTCGAGCTCGCCGGCCGCATTGAACGACGGGGCATCGGCCTCCGCCGCGAGCGCGCACGTCAAAGCGCTCAGCAACGCGAGCAGGGGGGTGCTGGCTCTAAGGGTGTTCGTTGTCATCTCGCTCGGGCTCCGTCGATTCTGACCGTGCCGGCTTTCCAAGAACGCCCGCGCGAAGAGGATCGTCGGCTGCGAATTCTACTCCTCCGTTTCGGATACTTGGAACGAGGTGGCTTTTACAGCAATATCTGCGGCCACCGCGGTTGGAGCTCGAGGAACCAAAGGAATGACCTTTGTCGTGCTTGAAAGCTGCATCAAGTGCAAGTACACGGACTGCGTAGAGGTCTGTCCGGTCGATTGCTTCCACGAAGGGCCGAACATGCTCGTGATAGACCCTGAGGAATGCATCGATTGCACGCTCTGCGAGCCTGAATGCCCGGTAGAGGCCATCGTCTCGGAGGACGACGTTCCTGACGGTCAGAAGCGATTCGTCGAGCTCAATGCCGAGCTCGCCAAATCCTGGCCCGTGCTCACGAAGGCGAAGCCCGCCCCGGACGACGCCGACGACTGGAAAGACGTCAAAGGCAAGCTGCAGCACTTGGAGCGTTGAGGCGGGCAGGCCCGCCTCGAACCTTCGCCTATTGCCGAGGCCGCCGGACCTTCAACAAACCCGCTCCGGATTTTGGAACAGATTCGATTGGTCTTCATCGCCCCGGGGCGATACGCATTTGAAGTCCTTCTCGACGAGCAGCTTCAGATGGCCGCCGACCGGCAACTCGAGCTCGCCGTGCAGCGAAACGGCCGTGTCGTCTTTCGCCCACGCGGAAATATCGCGCGCCGGAAGCTTTACGACCAGACGATCGCTCGTGTAGGAGGCGCTCGCAGCCGGGCCGTTCTCGAGTGCCTCCAGCGCGAACGTGAACACGGAGCCGTCGGGGAAACGAGTCGCGCCTTCGACGAGACCTCGTTCGGCAGCGGCGACTACTTCGTCACGCGACAACCGCAGTCGGATGGAATCGTCGAGCAAGCGGAGCTTCATCTACGGTCCTCGTAACGGAAGCAGCCTGCGCGTTTTCGGCTCGTCAAGCCGCTAAATCGATTCTGCCGAGGTAGACGCTCTTCCGTAGCTCGAGGTCGATCCGCTTCGTCTCGCGGCCGGCCACCTCGACGACGACGCGATAGCGTCCACTGTCGGGCTTGAGACCTTCGATCTTGAACTCGCCGTAGGCGTCGGTCACCGCTTCGCCGACGACGGATCCGGAAGCTTCGAGCTTGATCTTCGCGTTGGCGACACAGTCGGTCACGCCGTTCACGGTCTTGATGATCGTGCCGCCGACGAACTCGTGCGTGTAGCGATCGAGATTCTTGTAGTGGACCCTCGGCTTGGTTGCCGATTCCGGCTGCAGCTCGCTCAAGCCCTCCCGAGACTTGATCTCGGCCATTTCCTCGTCCGTTACTTTGACGGACTTGAGCGCCCCGGTTGCGCACACCGTGACGCAGCGGGGCTCCGCCCAGCCGCGGTCGAGCAAGTGCGCGTCGAAGAACCAGTGCTGGGGAAGCTCGAGCTCCTCGTTCCAGCGCACGGCGCCGTAGGGGCAAGCGTCGGCGATGGCCTTCTGCCCCTTGGCCTTGACGGGATCGATATGCACGATGCCGTCCGGGCGCTTCGTCACCGCTCCGTTCTTGGCCGCCGCGATGCACGGCGCGTCGTCGCAGTGCTGGCACATCACGGGCAGATAGGCGACGTCCATGAGGGGACCCGAGCCGCGCTCGTTCACGCGAATGTCGATCCATCTAGAGCCATGCTTGGGCATCGGCGCGGAATAGCCTGCGAACTCGTTGTCGACGTGCTCGTCCTGATTGGCCAACGTGCACAGATTGCAGTTCGTGCACTTGGCGACGTCGACGATCAGATTCCACTTCTTCATGCGGATCGCCCGGTACGGAATCGCTTAGGTCTCACGCCACTTTCACCTTCACTTCGGGAACCGGAACGGAGATCTCGCCCTCGCTCCACCTCTCGACTTCGATCAAGCAGCAGCTCGCGCCCATCGAGTGGGCCTTGCTGATCTGCGACTTGCTCGACGACAGCAGGTTCACGCAGCCGCCGCGGTCGGCCGACTTCCCCGGCTCGCCGACGGGATCGTAGACGCCCGAAGAGCTGTAGGAGTGCACGACGCCTTTCAGCATGCGGTGCGTGACCTTGGCGGCGCACACCACGGAGCCGCGCGCGTTGTGCAAACGAACGAGATCGTTGTCGCGGATGCCGCGTGCCTTCGCGTCGTCGGGATGGATGCGCAGCACCCAATAGTAGTAGCCGTCGACGAGCACGCGATGATCGGGGATGTCGTTCAGGAAGCTGTCCTTGCCGTCCATCTGGGTATGGAACGAGAACCGCGGGTGCGGCGAGATGAGCTGCAACGGAAAGTCTTCGAAACCTTGCGCGTTCGGGCTCTCCGCCGGCCGCTCGTACTTCGCGATGGGCGGCCGGTCCACGCTATTCGGATCGAAGCGCTTCAGGCTCTCGCAATCGAACTCGATCTTGCCGCTCTGGGTTTGCAGCCCCTTCAAGTACTCGCCCGAGTAGTCCGACGGCAGCGGCATCGGCTCCGGCACGTCCTTCTTTCTGCCCTCATAGAACCAGTTCCACGAGAGCGGCGCGCGCTGCTCCTCTTTCTCCGTCGGGACCACGAAGTAACCCTTGCGAATGAACTCCTTCCACGAAATGTGCTTCGGCAGATCCGATCCCTCGAACTGCCGTTTCACCCAGCCGAGCTCGCCGACTCCTTCGGTGAAGTAGGACGCGAGCCCGAGCCGCTCGCAGACCTTCTGGAAGATCCAGAAATCCGACTTCGATTCGCCGAGCGGCTCGATGCACTTGTGCTGGAACGTGATCACGCGATGGTTGAGCTGCTGCTCGCCGTGATGAGCGTAGCCGCCGAGTCCCGCCCATTCGCTGATGTCGTATCTTTCGAAGTTCGTGCAGGCCGGCAGGATGATGTCCGCGAACTCGGTATCGCCGTGCATCCAGATGTTCTGACTCACGAGGAACTCGAGATTCTTGTGCCGGAACATGTTGATGTAGCGGCTGCTGTTCGGCATCGACGCGATCAGCGAGCCGCCGTACTTCCAGAGCATGTGAACGGGCGAGAACCCGGGCTTCGGATAGGTGATCTTCTGGAACTGCGCCTCGATGCTCGAGCCGTTCCACACGTAGCCTTCCGCTTTGCCGTCGATGATGGCCTCGGGCAGCTGCATGCGTGGAATGACCTGCGTGTTCGTGTTGATCGACGGCAATTGCGGCATGCGCTGGTAGAGCGTCACGCCCATGGCGGTGTGGCTGTAGTCGCCCGACATGCCGCCTTCGGCGTATCCCGGGAAATAGAAGTTGAAATCGAGCGGCGTGCCCCACTGGAGATTGCCCATGTTGACGCCGGGCTTGCCGAGCCCCTGCATCGCGATCAGGCACACCATCGTGCGCGCCCACTGGATGCCGGTCGCGTTGCGGCACGCGCCGCCGTGACCGTTACCCCAGGCTCCCGCGCCGAGGTAGGTCTTCTTGCTCGCCCATTCGCGCGCGAGTGCGCGCACGTCGCTCGCGGGCACGCCCGTCTCGGTCTCTTGCCACTCGGGCGACTTCGGGATGCCGTCGGATTCGCCGAGAACGTATTCGCGCCACTTCTCGAATCCGTGCGTGTGCGTCTCGACGTACTTCTTGTCGTAGGTTCCCTCGGTCATCCAGACGTACGCGATCGCAATCGCGAGCGCCGGGCTCGACGTGGGGCGCGGCGCGATCCACTTGCCGCCTAGGAGCTGAATCGAGTCGTTGTAGTACGGGTCGATGTGGACGAGCTTGATGCCCGCCTCCTTGAGCCACTGGCGGCGAATCGTGCCCTCGAGCGCGCCGTAAGCGCCGCTGTTCGATTCGGGGTTGCTCGACCAGAACACGACCATCTCGGCCTCTTTGAGGCAGTCCTCGACGGTCCCGTAGGTCTCCGACTGGCCGACGCGCATCGAGCCGCCCCAGTGATGCGTCGCGCCCCAGTACCAGCCTTCCCAGCTGTCCGGGTTGTGATGCACCTCGGTCATGCCGACTGCGTTCTCGAACTTGCGAAGCGCGGAGAGGTAATAGCCGATGTTGCCCCACGCGTGATGCGACGGGTGGCTGCACGCGATCGCGCCGTTGCCATGCACCGTCTTCTGCCGTTTGATCTCGTTCGCCACGATGTCGAGCGCTTCGTCCCAGCTGATGCGCTCGTAGCCCGAGACGCCGCGGTTCTGTGGGTTGCGCTCACCGTTCGGATCGAAGTCGACTCGCTTCATCGGATAGAGGATCCGGTCCGGCGAATAGATCGTCGATTTGACGGTCTGGCCGTGCGGAGCGAGCGACGTCTTGCGCGGCGGCGTGAACTCTTTGCCTTTCGCTTTGATGGTCCAGGGTTGCGGGTCGTGGTCGTCGAACTCGATCGGCGTCATGCGAACGATCTTGCCGTCCTTGACGTAGACGAACAGCGGCCCGCCGTTCGCCATGTTGGCGTAACGCATCTCGCCGTTGCCTACGTCGACGCCGTAACGCCAACCGGCCTGCAGCATCGACTCGAGCGTGAACATGAACCAGATGGCTTTGTCTTGCTCACCGTCGAGCGTCATGCTGAAGGACTTGGCCGCGTTGATCCTGCCGAGCTGGTCGTTCGGATGCGTGAAGATTCTGAAGCCCAGCCGCGCGCTCTTGAGCGCGACGACGACGTCGGGATTCGGGTGGATGCCGTGTCGCGAAGAGATCTTGCCGTTCTTGATGACGTAGTACCGCCCCGTGCCTGCCTTCACGCGGATCTGACCGACGAGGTCCCGCTCTTTGAGCCGCTCGCGGAAGGCCGGGTGACGCCAAGCGGTGTATTTCAGCGCGACCGCGATGCCGTAAAGCAGCGTCGAAAACGCGAGTGTGCTGATTCTTTCCATTAGGTCGGTTATCCCTAGGGTCTTCGTTGACGTTGTTTACAGAATGGCGCTTGGGCGCCGGCGCCCCACATTTTTTAGCGTTGCACCATTGAGTTGCCAGCGCAACAAACCGCGCCCTAGGGTACGGTCTCGGCCGGTGGTCGTAAAGGTCGAACCGGCCCCGAACGCGCACGTCGATAAGCTCCGGAGGGTTCTGTTAAGCTTGAAAAAATCGACGTGCTAGCGTCTCCCGAACCGGACGAGGAAACGACCTTGAGCGCAACGAAACAATCTGTCCGAGCGACTACCGAAGTTCCGGAAAACGTCAAGATCTTGAAGAGCGTCTGCCGCAGTTGCCACGGCGGCTGTAGCACGCTGATGCACGTCGAAGACGGCAAGCTCACCAAAGTCGAAGGCGATCCCGAGGGCCCGCTGAATCACGGCTACCTCTGTCCGATCGGCGCGGCGACCACGCAGCTCGTCTATCATCCCGACCGCTTGAAATACCCGCAGCGCCGCATCGGGCCGAAAGGCTCCGGCAAGTGGGAGCGCATCTCGTGGGACGAGGCGCTCGACGAGATCTCCGAAAAAGTTCTCAAGATCCGCGCCGAGACCGGACCCGAGTCGATCGCGATGGGCACGGGCACGGGCCGTCATCACATCCGCTGGGTGTCGCGCTTCGGTAACGCGCTCGGCACCCCGAACTGGTGCGAGCCCGGGTTTGCGCAGTGCTTCCACCCGCGCGTCAACACCTGCATCCAGACGATGGGCGATCTTCCGGTCTGCGATTTCACGGGCGGCACGCCGCCGGCGCTCACCATGTATTGGGGGCACAACCCCCCGCATTCGGGCCCCGACGGCGAGACGCGGTTCAATGTCCGCGAAGCGTTGCTGACGAAGCCGCGACTGATCACGATCGATCCGCGCGAGACGGTCCTCGCAAAGAAGTCCGAGGTCTGGCTGCAGCTTCGGCCCGGCACCGACGACGCGCTCGGGCTCGCGTTTCTCAACGTGATCATCGAGGAAGATCTCTACGATCACGACTTCTGCGAGAAGTACACGCACGGGTTCAAGGAGCTCGCCGAGCACGTTCACAAGTTCACGCCGGAGTGGGCCGAGCCGATTACCTGGGTGCCGGCCGACAAGATCCGGGCGGCCGCGCGTCTGTTCGCGACCGTCAAGCCCGCGATGCTCGAGTGGGGGTGCGCGATCGAGCACACGCCCAACACGATCCAGACGATCCGCGCGTTGTCGATGATCCCGGCGATCACGGGCAACATCGACGTGCCCGGCGGTTGGATCTTCGGCATGCACGGCGCCGGCCGTTTCCCGAGCCTGATCGAGAATCTCGATCCGGAAGTCGAGAAGAAGCGGCTGGGCTACGAGAAGTACAAGATGCTGTGCGGCGAAGGCGCCGACCTACCCGCCTGCCACATCCCGACGCTGATCGACGCGATGCTCTACGGGGAGCCGTATCGCGTCAGGGCGTTCCTCGTCTTCGGCAACAACACGCTGACGACGTATGCGAACACGAACATGGTCTACAAGGCGCTGATGAAGCTCGACTTCATGGTCTGCGCCGATCTGTTCATGACGCCGACGGCCGAGCTCGCCGACATCGTGCTGCCCGCCGCGTCCTGGCCCGAGCTCAACCAGATCTGCGCGCTGCCGACGATCGCGGGCAACGTGGTCATGAGCAACCAGCAAACCGTGCGAATGGGTGAATGCAAGTCGGACGAGGAGATCTTCGTCGAGCTCGCCCGGCGCATGAATCTTCCGGTGTGCCAAGAGCCGGTCGAGGAAGTGCTCGACAAGATGCTCAAGAACGGCGGCCAGAAAGTCGACTTCAGGGGTCTGACCGAACAGGGTTGGATCCACATGAAGCAGGAATACCGGAAGTACGAGAAAAAAGGATTCAAGACGCCGACCGGCAAGCTCGAGCTCTACTCGACGCGGCTCGAGGCGATGGGTTACGCGCCGCTGCCGTACTACGAGGAACCGCCGGAGAGCCCGCTCTCCACGCCCGGAGTACGCGCGGAGTTTCCGTTCGTGCTGACGACCGGCGGACGGATTCCGACGTTCTTCAACTCGGAGCACCGGCAGCTGCCGCTGTGCCGCAAGGGCCACCCCGATCCGCTCTGCGACATCCACCCGGACACGGCTGCCGAGTACGGGATCGAGGACGGCGAATGGATGTTCATCGAGACGCGCCGCGGCCGAATCAAACAGATCGCGAACGTGACGACCAAGATCGATGCGCGCGTGATCCACTGCGAGCACGGTTGGTGGTTCCCGGAGAGAGAGGGCCCCGACTACGGAATCTGGGAGTCGAACGCCAACCTCCTGACCGACAATCAGGGGCCGTTCGATCCGCAGATGGGCACCTATCAGCTGCGCGGGCTCTTGTGCCGCGTCGGGAAGATCACGCCGGAGAACGACGTGTTCGGGCCTCCGGAGTTGGAAGCGGCGACCGCTTAAGTCTGGATAGCGCGGCCGGCCTGACGCGAGTGGTCGGGAGCCGGCCGAGTTCGGGCCTAGCAGGGATCACTCGCAGCGATGGCTGACAGGCACGAAAACGAAGAACAAAGCCTGACTCTCGGTATCGCCGGATTTCGCTACGAGGACCTTTCGAGGCCCGAAGGGCTGAAGCGCCTGCACGATACGTTCGTCGCTGAGCTCGCGGAAACGTCCGCGGGCCTGCACCGCGAGTATCAGGACTATCACCGCTGTCGCGGCGAAGGCATGACTCCTGTCGCCGTGTCGGATCTGCTCGTCAGACTGGCGCCACGCGTCGGTGAATTCGTCGCGCGGCTCTTCGGCGTGTCGGCGGAGCGTGAGCGTCAACGCGAAGCGATCCAGCGCGAGCTCGACACGGTCTTCGTGTTTCGCAACGAGATCGTCGGCGAGCTAGCGAAGCACTTCAAAGGCGTCGACGCTCGCGACTGGAACGCGGCCGCGGTGCAATCCGAGCTCGAGCTCCTGATCCGTTACGGCTTTCCGGATCTAGCCGCCGACCCGGATCGGGAGCGGCGTGTCGCAGCAACCGCCGCGCGGCTGTGGCGCTGGGCGAACGCGGCTGCGCGACGAGCGCGAAGCGACGTCAGCTCAGCCGTTCGTGAGCTGCGCGCTCGACTCAGTGCCGACGGTCGAGCCGCCGTAGCTTTTGTCGCGGCGCTCAAGGGCACCGATGACGAGCTCATCGCGGCGCTGCTGGAAGTCATCCGGCGCTGGTCGCATCTCGCGCAAGTCGATCCGGATTTGGCGAGGACCGTCGCGAATTGGGTCAGCTTCAAGGAACCCGAGAAAACCCATTTCGACGCGTTGGTGCCGCACGAGATCGAGACACGCGAAGGCTATGGGGTCTGGAAGGGGCATGCGCGGTCGCGTCGTCGCCGCGACGGTTTCGCATTGACCGACACGCGCGCCGATGCGCGGCACATCCTCTACGAGATCGATCACTGCATCTATTGCCACGACCGCGATACGGATTCGTGCTCCAAAGGCATGCGTAATCGCAAGGACGACAGCTACAAGGTCAATCCGCTCGGCGTCAACATCACCGGCTGCCCGCTCGAAGAGAAGATCTCCGAGATGCACCTGGTCAAGCGGCAGGGCGACAACATCGGGGCGCTGGCCCTGATCGTCATCGACAATCCGATGTGCCCGGGCACCGGGCATCGCATCTGCAACGACTGCATGAAGGGCTGCATCTATCAAAAGACGCAGCCCGTCGACATCCCGCAGATCGAGACGAACGTGCTGACCGACGTCCTGTTCATGCCGTATGGGTTCGAGATCTACAGTCTGCTGACGCGCTGGAATCCGCTGAACGTCCGCCGTCCCTACGCATTGCCCTATCACGGCACGAATGCGCTGGTCGTGGGGCTCGGGCCGGCGGGTTATACGCTGGCGCATTATCTTTTGAACGAAGGGTTCGGCGTCGTCGGCGTCGACGCGCTGAAGATCGAGCCGTTGCCTGCCGACCTCATCGGCGACGGCGAGCACCCGCCAAAGCCGATCAGAGACTTCAAAGCACTCTACGACGATCTCGACGAGCGCATGCTGGCCGGATTCGGCGGCGTCGCCGAGTACGGTATTACGGTCCGCTGGGACAAGAACTTTCCTGAAAGTCATTTATCTCAACCTTGCGCGGCGCCAGAGTTTCCGCAGCTACGGCGGCGTGCGTTTCGGCGGAACCTTGACCATCGAGGTCGCCTGGGAGCTCGGATTCGATCACATTGCGATCGCGACGGGCGCGGGCAAGCCGACGATCATCGACCTCAAGAACAATCTGATTCGCGGTATTCGCAAGGCGTCGGATTTTCTGATGGCACTGCAGCTGACCGGTGCCGCGAAGATGTCGTCGCTCGCCAATCTGCAGGTCCGCCTGCCGGCGGGCGTCATCGGTGGCGGTCTCACCGCGATCGATACGGCGACCGAGCTCGTGGCCTACTATCCGATCCAAGTCGAAAAACTGCTGAAGCGCTACGAGCAGATCTGCGCAGTTCGCGATGAAGCGCAGCTGCGCGGCGGCTTCGATGAGGAAGAGCTCGAGATTCTCGACGAGCTCCTCGGCCACGGACGCGAAATCCGCAAGGAACGTCAGCGAGCCGCGGCGGGCGGTGAAGCGCCGGACTTTCAGCCGCTGATCGATCGCTGGGGCGGTGTCACTCTTTTCTACCGCAAGGGCATCGATCACGCGCCTGCCTATCGACAGAACCACGAGGAGATCGTCAAAGCCCTGGAAGAAGGGATCGGGTTGGCCGAGGGCATGACCCCGCTCGTGGCCATCGCGGACGAGTACGGTCACTTGCGCGCAGTGCGGTTCGAGAAGCTCGCAGGATCCGACGAGCAGACCGGCGGAAGCGACAAAGTCGACGTTCCGCTGCGCAGCC
Source organism: uncultured Gammaproteobacteria bacterium (assembly GCA_963742115.1). Taxonomy (GTDB): domain Bacteria; phylum Pseudomonadota; class Gammaproteobacteria; order Steroidobacterales; family Rariloculaceae; genus FEN-1219. The sequence continues at coordinate 510,654 of CAVUKQ010000015.1, read as the reverse complement.
TGTACGTCGCCGCCGGGACGTCGCCGAACACCATCTACGAGCAGGAGCACCCGGGCACGTTCAAGATGGACGGCAAGTTTTTCCAGCGTTACGAGCCGCGCTGGGTCGATCGCGAGATCGAGCTTCAGCCCATGAACGACACGCGTTGGCCCAAGATCGGCAGGCCGGCGCCGCTGACGTCGTATGCCAAGGACGGCAAATACATCAGCGTTTATGGCGACAACCATCCCGTCTATGCCGGCAATGTCGTCAAGGCGATGGCCAGCGCCAAGGACGGCTACCCGTGGGTCGTCAAGCTGCATGAAGCGACGATCGGTGCGGCCGATCCAGCTCGGCAGCGAGAACGCGATGCCGCGCTGCGTGCTCTCTTTGCCCGGCTCGACGATCTCCTGATCGCAACTGTCGTAGCGGTCAACCGGCTGACGCCGACGATCGTCGAAGTGATCGCTCGTGCGCCGACGGCTGCGAAAGGCTTCGCGCCGGGCCGCTTCTACCGCGTTCAGAGTTTCGAGAGCAGCGCGCCGCGGATCGACGATACGGTGCTCGTGACCGAGGGACTCGCGCTGACCGGCGCCTGGGTCGACAAAGACCAAGGGCTGATTTCACTCATCGCGCTCGAAATGGGCACGTCGTCGCGACTTTGCGCCGAGTGGCGGCCCGGCGATCGGATCATCGTCATGGGGGCCACGGGTACTCCGACGGAGATTCCGTCGGGCAAGACCGTGCTCCTCGCCGGCGGCGGCCTCGGCAACGCGGTGCTCTTCTCGATCGGTAAGGCGATGCGCGCGGCCGGCAACCGCGTGATCTATTTTGCGGGCTACCGCGACGCCGGCGGCGTGTTCAAAGCCGAGGAGGTCGAGGCGGCGGCAGACGTCGTCGTCTGGGCGGTCGATCGCGCGCCGAGCGTGCGGCCGCTACCGACGCATCGGCCGCAGGACTTGAGCTGCGTCGGCAATATTCTCGACGCGATGGAGGCCTACGCGAAGGGGGATCTCGGGCCGCAGACGATTCGGCTGGACGAAGTCGATCATCTCGTCGCGATCGGATCCGACCGCATGATGGCTGCCGTAAAGGAAGCCCGTCATGGGCGCCTGAGACCGTATTTGAAGCCCGGGCACGCCGCGATCGGCTCCATCAACTCGCCCATGCAATGCATGATGAAAGGCATCTGTGCGCAATGCCTCTGCAAGCAGATAGACCCCGCTAGCGGCGAAGAGTACTTCGTGTACTCCTGCTACAACCAGGACCAAGAGCTCGATCGCGTCGACTTCGAGAACTTGAACGCGCGGCTGCGCCAAAACTCCGTTCAGGAAAAACTTTCCAACCGGTGGTTGGACTTGCTGTTGGAGCGCGACAGAATCGGCCGGGCTTGAGGAGTCGAGGGGCCGTGGCGCGGCACGGGCGAGTGCCGCAATGCTTCTCGCACTCATCGCTACGTCGGAATTGTGGGGGAGCTCATCGCAGGCCGGGCTCCTGCGGACGACGTCGCGAGCGCAGCCGCCGCCGGGCCGGGCGGCGGGCCCGCCTCACGGATCAACGAAATCGTGGTGAACGAGGCGCTCGTGCGCGGTCTGCACTGGGACGAACCGATCGGCAAACGGTTCGAGCTCGGGCAGGGCCCGGCCGCGCAGAAGGGCACGGTCGTCGGCGTCGTGAAGGACTTCAACTTCAGCTCGGTGCACGAGGGCGTGGGGCCGTTCGCGATCTACGCCCAAGTCGAGGACTTCAGTCGCATGCCGCCTGCGCTGCGCATGCATGAGGAGCGCACCATGGTGCTGAACATCGCGGGCAGGAACGTAGCGGCCACGCTCGCTTTCGTGGGCGACACGCTGCGCAAGTTCGACCCGTTGCATCCGTTCGAATTCGAGTTCGTCGACGACGCTCTCGAGAGGCTCTACGTCGCCGACCAGCGGCTGACGCGCCTGATCGCGATCTTCGCGGGGCTCGGTATCTCCATCGCGTGCCTCGGACTGTTTGGGCTCGCGTCCTTCGTGGCCGTGCAGCGCACGCGCGAAATCGGCGTCCGGAAAGTATTCGGCGCGCGCACGGGGCAGATCATCACGCTCCTCGCGCACCGGATCGTTTACCTCGTGCTCGGCGCGTCCGCAGTCGCGAGCGCGCTCGCCTATCTCGTGATGAAAGCATGGCTCCAGAATTTCGCGTTCCGCGCGGGTATCAATCCCCTGATCTTCGTCGGGGCGGCGCTCGCGGGGCTCTCGATTGCCTACATTACGGTGGCTATGCAGTCCATGAAGGTGGCACGGGCTCACCCCGTGAGCTCCCTGCGCTACGAATGAAGGCCACGGTCCGGCGCTGCGTGTCTTCCATGTCGTGACGCCTCTCGTTGAGCCTCACTTGCTCGCGAACGAGAAGCCCTTGGTCGCAGCCACTTCGCGTATCCCTTCGAGGATCGCGGCGTCGAGGCCGGCCGTAGCGCCGTCACTCTTCTGCTCCGCGATGTAGCGACTCCGCTCGGCGGCGAGCTCGCCGATTTGACGCTGCATGTCCTGGCGGCGCGCGGTTGCCTCGCGCACGTAGGCTTCGCGCTTTTCGGGCTCCATCGCCTGCATCTCGGCCGGTAGCTCGGCGGCCGGAATGTCCGCGAGCGCTTTGCCGGACTGCACGGCGTCCACGAGGTCCCACTCGGAACGATAGAGCGCACCGGCCTTCGCGACCGTGCGGCTCGCCGCCGCTGCCGGACTCATTGTCGCCGCGTTGCTGTCCTGCGCGACTTGGTTCGCCCGACCGCTCTCGCCCGCGTTGCCGAACGCGATGTAAGTGGAGTTGAGCTCGTCATTGAGTGCCGCGAGGCGCGCGTCGAACGGCGTCGCGACGTTCGCGACCGCGGCCGCGTTTTGGTCGATGCTCGCGTAGAGGCCGTTCGTGCTCGCCGCCACCCGTTGCCAGCCGCGCGCCGCGGCGTCGTCGTCGCTGCCGCAGAAGATCGCGTTGACGACGATGCCCCGGCGAGCCGCCGCTCCGGTCGCCCGCTCGAGCGTCAGCTGCGGATCTTGCTCGGCGGATTCGTTGCCGGCGACGAACACGACCTGTAGCGCGTCCGGACGTTGGCTCCATTGCAGCTTGTCGAGCGACGTTTGAATCGCACGCGCGACGTACTCGTCGCCGCCGTCGGTCCGGAACGCGAATAGCGTGGCGTTGACGGCGTCGAGATCGGCCGTGAACGGCAGATCGACGCGCACATAGCCCGATTGCTCGCCGTAGCTCGGCCGGCCGTAGCTCAATATCGCGACGCGCAACGCCGGGACGGGACGCGCCTGCGCGAGCTCGTTCGTGATGTCCCAAAGCCGCTGCTTAGCCGATTCGATCAAACCCTCCATCGAGCCGCTGACGTCGAGCGCGATGACGAGGTCGACGTCGCGCCGCGCGCCATCGGTGGCGACGGTATCGGCCGTGGCGTTTGTGAAGGTTGCGCAGAGTCCGAGCGCTGTGAGGCTCAAGAGGTGGTTGGCCCGAAGCATTTGTCGTCTCCAATCCGGTGAACGTTGGGCGACATGCTGAGCGCGGCGCTTGCGAGGCTAAAGACGCGAAACGGTAAAAGTTTGCGGGGCGTAGTTACGTGCGCTTTACACGCGCGCAACTTCGAGGCAGCGCTCCAGGAGGTTACCAAAAGTGGGTCCCCGCGACATAACGCGGCAAAGGTTGTCGTAGGAATTTACAGCCGGCGCGCAGCCGCTCCGCTCGTGCCTATCTAATTGGTTGAATCAACGAGATTTGCTGTGCTTGGCACGGTTGGTGCTCCTATTGCGCAAGCCATCGGGCGTACAAGGATTAGTACAAACATGAAATCAACAATCGGTTTGGTCGGTGCGTTGCTGCTAGCGGCAGTAGCGGGCCCGGCCGCGGCGATCCCAGTTCTCGGCGGGCAGCTCTTCTATACGGGCGGCTCGGTCACGATCGAGAGCCTACCTGTCACGTCCGGCTACACAACCGAACTGGGTCTCTACGACAGTTCTTTCGCTCGTCTCATCTACTTGATGAATGACGAGCCCTCCCACACGATCGCGACCTTCGATCCCGCCGCGCTCGGCGCCAGCATCGGCGGAGAGCTGTTCTTCGGCATCCGCGTGGTTTCCGTTTCCGATGGCCCCGAGTACTTCACGGGGCAGGCGTCGAGGAATCCCGACGGCATCTTGCACGCCATCGTCGACGATCTGGGAGGCGGAGTATTCGTCGTCGGATTCGAGGATCTATTCGGGGGCGGTGATCGGGACTTCGACGACAACGTTTTCCGTTTCACCGGCAGCGTAACCACCACCCAAGTGCCGGAGCCCGCGTCCCTCGCATTGCTGGGGCTGGGCCTCGCGGGTCTCGTCGTCGCCCGTCGACGCCCGTCGACGCGGCCAGGTCTGATCTAGTATTCACATGGCTTGCGGCCGCGTTGGCAGCAGGCCGAGCAACGTGCGCGCAGCGCGGGGCCACCAGAGAACGTTCACCCAGCCATCGGCCGCGGAGGTCGCGAATGTTCTCAGCGCGAGCTGCGTGCGACCCGAGCGGCGATACAGCGTCGCGAGTGCCAGGCCACAGACCGCGCGCCGTTGCCGGCAGATGCCGCGAAGCCGCTGGTCCAGGCTGGCGCCATGTTTGGCGTACAGCCGCATCCATCCTTCGTAAGCGCCGATGCGATCCTGGCTGTAGTTGTCGAGATGCACGCGCACGCAGGAGAGCTGGTCGGTAAATGCAGCGACCCCGCTGCGCATCGCAAGGCGCACCCACAGGTCGTAGTCCTCGCAGAACCGTTGCTGCTCGTCGAACCCGCCGGCGTCGAGCACGAGCTCACGCTCCGCTATCACTGCGGGCGTCGCGATCAGCGCTTCGAGTCGCAAAAGCGGCTCGACGATGTCACCGTCAAGTGCGCGCCAAGGCCTGCCTCCTACCGACGCGGCGTCATTTCCCTCGTCGTCGATGCGGCGCACCTGCGTGTAGCTCCAGCGTCGCGCGGGCGTAGCTCTCATCAGGGCGAGTTGACGTTCGAGTTTGTGCGGCAGCCACAGGTCGTCGGAATCGAGAAACGCGAGAAACTTGCCCGATGCCGCGCGGATCGCCGCGTTGCGCACCACGGAAGGATTGCCGGAATGCTCCAGTGAGAGAACGCGAATACGTTTTTCGGAGAGCTCGCGCAGAAATGCGCGCGTCTCGCCGTCGGAGCCGTCGTCTGCGATGATCAGCTCCCAGTCCGTCAGCGTCTGGGCGCGCACGGATGCGATGGCGGTGCGAAGGTGTGTCAGCCGGTTGTACGCGGGCAGGATCACCGAAGCGAGTGGGTACGCCATGAGCGCAGCAGTATAGGCATTCCCGCGCGGTCACCGCGGCGGCGCGCAGGTGGCATGTTGCGATTGCGCGGATCATGTCGCACGAACCCGCGACAATCGCGTGGCCCTACGTTCGCTTCCAGACGGCGACGCGGCTCTCGAGCCAGCGGGGTGGCGCCCAGCCACGCCGTTCATGCGAGCGGTAGCTCAGGAACGTCGGGATTAGGTAGGGGCGCCGGAGCAGCCCGAGCGCGAGCCGCTTGCGGTGCATGTGTCGCCCGCCCGCGGGAGCGGCTGGATCGAGGCGCATCGCCGCTAGCTCGGAAAAGCCCGCGTGGCAAAGCGCCTTTCCCCACGTGGCGGAGGTCACCGGCTCCCTGGGCGCCATCGGGATCCCGAAGATTTTCTTCGTCTGGTCGTGGTTGAGCGCGATGACGTTCGGTTCTGCGGTCTCGGTCCAGAACATCTCGGCGAACCCGAAGAGACCGCCGGGGCGAAGCAAGCGCTGCGCCTTGGCGAGGCTCGTCGGGACATCGAGCGCGTAGAAGACGCTCTCGCTGATCACCGCGTCGTAGGAGCCGTCGGAAGCCTCGAAGGTTTCGAATGGCGTCGAGCCCGCTTCGATGCGCAGGCGCTTCGTCAGGATCTTGCGCAGGGTCGCGTTCGGCTCGATGGCCGTCACTGCGAAGCCAGACCGCAGCAGGCGCTCCGTCGTATTGCCGATGCCCGCGCCGACCTCGAGGACCCGACTGACGCCGTGCTTGCGCAACTCTGCCAGCAGGAAGCTCGACGCGGCCTTTCCGCCCGGGTGCAGATCGCCTACGCCCAGACGAGCCATCATCTCGTGATATGCCACCCGGTGGGTGAACGACATCAAACGCCTCCGGAGCGGCGGACCTGGCGTGGCTAGCTCTGGTTCCACTCCACGAGCGGCGCATCCTTGGCTTCACGGTCGTAGAACCACTTGAGCCCGAGCGCGGCCTCTTTGCTCAAGATGGTGGTCTTGAAGCTTCGCCACGCCTGAATCTCGAAGTAGTCGAGCGGACCGTCCAGAGCGTTGAGCCGATGCGGCACGCCGGGCGGGAAGTACACGAGGGTGCCGGGCTCGATCGCCTGCGACGTTTCGCCGACGTCGACTTTGCCGCGCCCCTTGAACGTCATGTACGCGTGCGCGGCGCCGTCGGGGTTGGCGTCGGTGCCCTTGTGCATGTGGTAGGGCGATGCGCCGCCTTCTTTGTAGTGCATTTCGCCGGCCTGGATGGCGTTGGTCGACGTCAGCCGGCTGCCGTCGAGCAGCCTCACGCTCGACTCGGCGCAGAAGCGGCGTACGCGCCCGCCGCTCGCATCGCTCAGTGCGCGCAGCTTCTGCCGGTTGAAGAAATAGCCCGGACCGCCGGGTAACCCGGCTTCGACTGCGGCCGGTGGCTTCGGTGTGACCATGTGCAAGATCTCTAGGTTCGACCGCGCGGCTTCGAACCGTGCCGATTCGTCCGGCGTGAGCAGCACGCCCGCGCCTTCCTCGGCAGCGTGCGCTTCGCCGTTGAAATGCACGCGACCGTCCGCTGAACCCTGCATGACGTAAACGAGGTGATAGTCGTCGTCGGCGCCGACGTCGAGCTTCCGGCCCGCGAGGATCGTTCGCCTGTAGACGGTGAGGTTCTTCGAGCCGCACAAGTCCTCGCTGCAGATCGTCCGCTCCAACCCGGATTCGACGGGCTTGGCCTTGGCGGTGTTCGAATCGATGATAGAAACGTCGCTGATGGTCGGCATCTCAAGGTTCTCCTCACGAGGCTGCAGTTCTTTGATTTTGTACCGGCTACGGCGGCAGCGCTATCGCGCGCCAGGCCGTCGGCTCCTAATCGTTCTTGGGCTTGTGACTACCTGCGACCGAGTACAGCACCTGTGTCTTGCGGGTCTTTTGATAGTCTTCTAGAGACTCACCGCGCATGGCGGCATAGATCTTTTGATTCGGTACGCCGACCGCGGCGGCGAGCTTTTCCAATATGAAGAAGATCACGCCGTAACGGATGAGCGCGCGCCAGTCTAAGCGCCTCACCATGTCTTTCTCTTCTTCAGTCAGGCCGCCCCGCACGTATGAGCCTTCCCGATCGTACAAGAACCGGCCGCGCAGCTCGGGTTGGATGATGCCGTGCAGATACTTGTTGAGCCGATAGGCTCTCGTGCTGCTCTCGAACGTAAAGGGATAAGAACCCTCGATTTCCGACACGCCCCCGTACTCGCGCCGGGCTCTGGCGAGATGGGCTTCGGGACTCTCGCCTTCGTCGTCCTCGGCTAGATCCTCGAAGATCACCGTGGCGGTAGCGGTCATCGAAGGGAGGCAATAAGACTGATGCACCTTGCGCACTTTCGGTGTCAGCGCGCCGCGCATGACTAGCCACATGACGACTTCCGCACCCTCGATGCCGCCGCGCTTTGCATAGTCCGCAATGGACAGCTCGGTGAGCTTTTCGGGATCCTTCTCGAGGAGCTCGAGAAACTCCATGTCCCAGTCGGTGTTGTTGAAGCCTGCGCGCTCGCCGCTCACCTGGTGGGAGAGCCCGCCCGTGCCGACGACCGCGACCTTGAGATCCTCCGGAAAGCTTTGAATCGCCTTGCGCAGCGAGCGGCCGAGCGCGAAGCAACGCCGCGCCGTCGGAATCGGAAACTGCAGCACTCCGACCTGGAGCGGCACCAGAGCCACGGGCCACTCGTGCTCGTGCGGCAGCATGATGGACAGCGGCGAGAACACGCCGTGGTCGAGCCCCTTCGACTGAAAGAACGAGAGATCGAACTCGTCCGCGACGAGCCCATTCGCGATGTGCTTCGCGAGCGCGGGATGTCCCTTGATCGCGGGCAGAGGCCGCGGACCTCCGCCTTCGTCTGCGACCGCGAACGATTCAGCGAAACCCAGCGCGAAGTTGGAATAGTGGTCGAAGAAAAACGAGGTGACGTGATCGTTATAGACGAAGAACAGCACATCGGGGGCCTTCTCCTTGAGCCACGCTCGTACCGGAGCGAAGCCCTCGAAGATAGGCGCCCAGATCGGATCGTCGGGCTTTTGCGTGTCGAACGCGAAAGCGATCGCGGGCGTATGTGAGGCGGCGATTCCACCTACTATCGTCGCCAAGTCGAGACTCCGTTGAAACGTAACGGCTTGATTATAGGGTATTCGGAGTCCCTTGGGGCCTTCGTCAGGGCGCTCCCATCAGCTCGCGGATCACCTTGACCGGCGCGTTGCCGTAGCTCAGGAACTGCTCGTGGAAGCGCTTGAGATCGAATTTCGCGCCTTGCGTGCGTTTCAACCGCTCGCGCAGATCGAGGATCGCGGCGTAGCCCGAGAAATAGCTCGTGAGCTGCACGCTCGTGCGCGTCACGCGCTTCCACTTGTCGGCGGCCTCCTGCTCGGTTTGGAACGCCTCGTGCGTGAGCAGGCTCATGACGTCCGCCTCGCTCATCCCGAGCACGTGCACGCCGTAGTCGAGAATCGTGTTGCAGACGGTGCGCAGATTCCACTTCGAGTAGATCAGCCACGCCTCGGCCTTCGAACCGCCGTAGCCCGATTCGAGCATCATCCGCTCGGTGTAAACGGCCCAGCCTTCGATCATCGCGCCGTTGCCGAAGATGTTCTTGATCAAGCTCGGCGACTTGTTCGCGTAGATCAGCTGCACGTAATGGCCCGGGATCGCCTCGTGAATGTTCAGTATCGGCAGCATCCAGTCGTTGTACTCGCGCAGCCAGCTCTCGGCGCGCTCGGGCGACAGGTCGTCGAGCGGCGTCACGTTGTAATAGGTCTGCGCACCTGGGTCGTAGGGGCCCGGCGCCTCGATACTTGCGCCCGCGATCCCGCGCTGGTGTGCCGGCGTCTCGCGGACCGTGAGCGGCTTCGTCGGGTCGAGCGTTACGAGATCGTGCTCGCTCACCCAGCGCTCTAGGTCCGGCAGCTGCTGTTTCACCGCCGCGATCAGGTTCTCGCGCGCGACGTGCTGCTCCGACAGCTTCGCGATGACCTGGCCGATTCTGTCGAGCCGATCGTCGGGCGGCGCCGCGTTCGGGAAGTACTTCGGCCACAGCAGATCGGACAAGAGCGCCATGCGGGAGAGGAGGGTCTCCTTCTCCGCGAGCGCGCGCTCGTAGAGCGCTTCGGCGGTGTCGCCCGATTGGATATCGAACGCGAACTTCTTGGCGTAAAGCTCACGGCCGAGCCGGAACGAGCGCGCCTGCACTTCGCCGCTCGCGAGCTTGCCGTCGAGCGCCTCGAGCCACGCGACGTAGTCCTCTATGCTCGCGCGCGCGGCCGTGAGCCGTTGCTTGAATACGCTGCGCTCGGCGGCCGACAGCTTCGAGCCCGCGATCTGCGCGTCGAGCTCCGCGCCGAACACCGCGAGCGCGCCGCGGTTCTGCTCGATCGCGAGCCGCGTGTGCTCGCGCGTCGGGTTCGCGACGTTCGCCTTCGCGGCCGCGTAGTAGGCGGGCACGTTCTCGAGCCGCTCGAGGAACGTCCGCAGCCGCTCCTCGAGAGGCGCGTACTCGAGCGTCGTGAGCAGCGCGAACGGATCCGCGACGTTGTATGCGGCCGGGTTCCACTGCCAGGCGCGCAGCTCCGTGAGCGCCCATCGCGTCGATGCGAACTCGTTGTCGAGCATCTCCCAGTCCGCGCGCACGTTCGGCGAGAGCTTCTTCGGATCGATCCGGTGCAGCTCGCTCGTCCAGCGCTCGGTTTGCTCGAGGCGTGCGGCACGAGCGCGGTCGTCGGGCACGACGAGCCGGTCGGCGTACTTGTAGTAGCCGTTCGCGATCGCCCAATCCGGATTCAGTTGCCAGAGGCGGTCGAAGAAGCCGTCGCCGAATTGCCTGCGAAAAGCCGAATCGGTGGCGGTGTCGGCCGAGGAGGGGGTGCTGTGCATGAGGATTACCGCGACTAGCGTCAAGGCGCGAAGCAGCGTTGCGAAAGCGCTCGATCCGGTCATCGCGGCTCGACTTTCATTGCGATGCGCGCATTGTGCCGACGGCTGCGCCGCCTGCACAACCCGGACGCTCGCGTCAGGCGCCGGGGTCGGCGAGCACGCGCGCGTTGCGCAGGAACATGGCGACGATCGCGCCGACGAGCATCACCAGCGCGAGGAACAGCATTCCCCCCGCGAAGCTCCCGGTTATGCCGCGCACCAGCCCGACCGCGTAAGGGCCGACGAAGCCGCCGAGCGACGCGAACGTGTTGATCAGCGCGATGCCGCCCGCGGCCGCGCTGCCCGTGAGGAACCGCGTCGGTAACGCCCAGAACGGCCCGCGCGTGCCGAGGTCGCCAACGGCCGCGACCGTGAGCGCGATCATGCTCGGCACGGGCGAGGTCAGATACGCGCTCGCCGCGAAACCGAGGGCCGCGACGGCGCTCGGGATCGCGACATGCAGCAGGCGTTCGCCGCTCCGATCGGAGCTCGCGCCGATCAAGATCATGCCGACGGCCGCGGCCGCATACGGAAGCGCGGAGATCGCGCCGACCGCGAGCTCGCCCAAGCCCGACAGCCGCTGCACGATCTGCGGTATCCAGAGCGTGAGGCCGTAGCTGCAGCACTGGCACGCGAACAGCACGATGCCGAGCTGCCACACGGTCGGATGCAGCAACGCGGCGCGGAGCCCGACGCGGTGGCGCCGCTCGGCCGCCTCGCTTTCGGCGCGCACTTTGGCCGCGAGCCAGTGGCGCTCCTCGGGCTCGAGCCAGGTCGCCTTTTCGGGCGAATCCGTGAGGTAGAACAGCACGACCACGCCGAGCACCACGGCCGGGATTCCTTCGAGCAGAAACAGCCACTGCCACCCCGTGAGCCCGTGCCACCCGTTCAGCCCGAGGATCGCGCCCGCGAGCGGACCGCCGACGACGGTCGATAGCGGAATCCCGAGCATGAACCACGACACCGCGCGCGCGCGGTCGGCGCTCGGATACCAGCTGCCGAGGTAGTAGATGATGCCGGGTAGGAACCCCGCTTCCGCGACGCCGAGCGCGAAGCGCAGCGCGTAGAAGCTCAAGGGGCCTTCGACGAACAGCATCGCGATCGACAGCACGCCCCAGGTGAGCATGATCCGCGCGATCCAGCGGCGCGCGCCGACGCGCGCGAGGATCAGGTTGCTCGGCACCTCGAACAGCGCGTAGCCGATGAAGAACACGCCCGCCCCGAATCCGTACTGCTCCGGGCTGATGCCGATGTCGCGGTTCATCTGCAGCGCCGCGAAGCCGATGTTCACGCGGTCGATCCACGAAACGATGTAGAGCAGCAGCAGGAACGGCAGCAGGCGCCAGCCGACCTTGGACAACGTGATGCGTTCTAGCGCGGAGCCGTCGTCGGCCAAGGCGCGAGGCGTGGTGATCAAGACGCGTCCCCGAGGATAAGACGCGCGATTGTCGGTGCTTTGGTGCGCGCGCGGCAACCGGCGAGCGCGCCGCCCGATTCGATACGCATTCCCCTCGCGCCGAACGTCCCTGTTCGGCGCGAGCAAGCCACCGCGGCGTCTTCAGTCCTTCGAACTAACGACGAGCCGGTTGCGCACCTCGGTGCCGGCCGCCGCCTCCGCCGCGATCCGCCCCGCGGTCTCCTTCTCGGCTACGGACGTGACCTCGCCCGTTAGCGTGACGACGTCGTTGCGGGCGCGCACGTCGATGTCGCGCTGCGCGAGCCGCGCGTCCGCGTGCAGAGACTGGGTGACCGCAGCCTCGGTCGACGGGCCCGCCGCGCGCGTCCGCGCCTCGGCGGCCACTAGCTCGTTGCGCACGCGCGTGACGCCTACGACGCGCCTGGCGATCTCCTCGGCCCGTTGCTTGTCCGCTTCGGTCGCAACCGTGCCGTTCAAGGTCACGACGCCGTTGTGCACGTTTGCGTGGACGCCGGGCATCGCGATCTGCTGCGTGAGCAGCGATTGCACATGAACCCCGAGCTCCGCGTCGCGCACGCCGCGTGCGCCGCCGTCGACTTCTGCGCCCACGCCGGCCTCCGCGGCGACTTCGCCCGGTGCTCGACCCGCCGTGCTCACGCCGTCCGCGGCGCGGCCCAAGGAGTCGGCGTCGAGCTGCGCGTTCGCGGTCGCGGCGCCGAAAATCAACGAACAGGTACCAAGGAAGACGATGGTCGATTTGGGTTCAAACATCTCGAGATCTCCTTGACGTAATAGCCCTCCCGGGAAAACCCGCTTAAGCTTTGCAAGGCGCATGCCGTGCCGCGGGACCGCGCCATTGGCCGGCTCTGGGGTGCGCGTCGGCGCGGCGGCCCCGCCTCGCGACACGCCGGGCCCGAACAACAATTCCAAGATTTGCAACGCGCGCGGCCGCGCGCGCAGGAGACTTCGAGTGGCGAGCATCGAGACGAACGCCGGACCGCAAGCCCACGCGCGCGGCTACCGCTACTACGATCTCGTGCTCGCGGGATTCGTCGCGGTGCTGCTGTGCTCGAATCTGATCGGCACCGCGAAAGTGGCGGAGGTGCACCTGCCGTTCGCGCTGCCGCTGATCGGCGCGGCGCTCGTGTTCGGCGTGGGCAACATCTTTTTCCCGATCAGCTACATCTTCGGGGACATCCTCACCGAGGTGTATGGCTACGCGCGCGCGCGGCGCGTGATCTGGGCCGGCTTCATCGCGATGGTGTTCGCCGCGTTCATGTCGTGGGTGGTGATCGGTTTGCCGCCGACGCCGAACGAGCCGTTCAATGCGCAGCTCCAGCCCGCAATCGAGATCGTCTTCGGCAACACGTGGCGGATCGTCGCGGCGTCGATCGTCGCGTTCTGGGCCGGCGACTTCGTGAACGCGTACGTGCTGGCGCGGATGAAGGTGCTCACGCGCGGCCGCTGGCTCTGGATGCGGACGATCGGCTCGACGATCGTCGGGCAGGGCGTCGACAGCGTGATTTTCTATCCGATCGCGTTCGCGGGCATCTGGGCCGGCGACACGTTGCTCCACGTGGTCGCGTTCAACTGGGCGTTCAAGGTGACGGTCGAGGTGCGTGATGACGCCGGTCACCTACGCGATCGTCGGCTGGCTCAAGCGCCACGAGCACGAGGATTTCTACGACGTGAAGACGAACTTCACGCCGTTTTCGCTGCAGGACTGAACGCTATCTTCGGCAACACCTGTTCGACACCCTGTACCATGCAGTGGCGCTGCAGACGCCGGAAGCGACGCTCGTCATCGCCGACGCTCGGTATTTCGCCGCAGCCCCGCCGCTCGGTAGGATAGTGCGCCTCGCCGACTGGGCTCCACCTTCGGGCTAAGGAGCCCGAACCGGGGTCGAACCCGCCGGGAAGGCAGCAAGGCTCCGCAATCGTTGCAGGGGCCGCGCGCTTCGAGGATGATCGCCGCCCCTATGACCGAACCCGCCCTCCAAAACCCCCCAATCGGCTTCGACGGCCTCGGCCTCGCGGACGCCGTGCTCGCGGCCGTGCGCGAGGTGGGCTACGAGACGCCGTCGGCCATCCAGCTCGCCGCGATCCCGCCGCTGCTCGAGGGCAAGGACCTGCTGGGCCAGGCGCAGACCGGCACCGGCAAGACCGCCGCGTTCGCGCTGCCGCTGCTGAGCCGCCTCGATCTGACGCTCGCGCAGCCGCAACTGCTCGTGCTGACGCCGACGCGCGAGCTCGCGATCCAGGTGGCCGAGGCGATGCAGACCTACGCGCGGCACCTCAAGGGCTTCCACGTGCTGCCGGTGTACGGCGGCCAGGGCATGGACTTCCAGCTCAAGCAGCTGCGCCGCGGCGTGCATGCGGTGGTCGGCACGCCGGGCCGGATCCAGGATCATTTGCGCCGCAAGACGCTCAAGCTCGGCGCGCTGAAGACCGTCGTGCTGGACGAAGCCGACGAGATGCTGCGGATGGGCTTCATCGAGGATGTCGAAGACATCTTGAAGCAGATGCCGGAGGAGAAGCAGGTCGCGCTGTTCTCGGCGACGCTGCCGGACCGCATCCGCAAGATCGTGCAGCACCACTTGTCGGACCCGGTCGAGATCAAGATCAAGGCAAAGACTGCGACGGTGGCCACCGTCGACCAGCGCTATATCGAGACCCGGCAGTTCGACAAGCTCGACGCGCTCACGCGGATCCTCGAAGCCGAAGAGTTCGACGCGATGCTGATCTTCGTCCGCACGCGTACCGCGACGACCGAGGTCGCCGAGAAGCTCGAGGCGCGCGGCTTCGCCGCCGCGGCGCTGTCCGGCGAGATGACGCAGGCGCTGCGCGAGCGCACGGTCGAGCGGCTCAAGAGCGGCAAGCTCGACATCGTGGTCGCGACCGACGTCGCGGCGCGCGGCCTCGACGTCGAGCGCGTGAGCCACGTCGTCAACTTCGACATTCCGAACGACATCGAAGGTTACATCCACCGGATCGGGCGCACGGGCAGGGCGGGACGCTCCGGGCACGCGATCCTGTTCGTGACGCCGCGCGAGCGCCACATTCTCGCCGCGATCGAGCGCACGACGCGCCAGCCGATCAAGCAGATGCGGCCGCCGACGCGCGAGGACGTCGCGGACCGGCGCGCGACCCAGTTCAAGCAGCGCATCACCGAGGTGATCGCGGGGCAGGACCTCGTGTTCTTCGAGCGGCTCGTCGCGGGCTACGAAGAGGAGCACGGCAAGGAGCCGCGCGAGATCGCCGCGGCGCTCGCGTATCTCGCGCAGAAGGATCGGCCGCTGCTGCCGCCGCCCGCGCCGCCGCGCGCCGAAAGCTACGGACGCAGCGAGCGGCCCGAGAGCCACGAGGGCGCGCGGCGTGAGCGGCCCGCCTATGCCGAGCGGCCGCAGCGCGAGCGCGCGGCGCGCGACGAACGCCCCGCGCCGCGTGAACGCCCCGCGAGCGCGCGGACGACCTACCCGCGAGACGCGGCCAGCGCCGCGCGCGAGCCCCCGCGCCGCGCGAGTCGCAGAGCGGCGGCGAGCCCGCCGACGAGCCGCTGGAGCGCGTCCGCAGGCGCAGCACACTGGAGCTCTATGCGCCGCGCGAAGACAAGCGCCCGGCGCGGCCGGAGCGCGCCGCGGCCTCCGGCGCGCCGCGCGGCAGCGTCCGCTATCGAATTGCGGTGGGCCACGACCACGGCGTGCAGCCCGGCAACATCGTCGGGGCGATCGCGAACGAGGCGGCGATCGACTCCGTGCACATCGGCCGGATCCAAATCTTCGACGGGTATTCGACCGTGGACCTGCCCGAGGGCATGCCGGACGAGACTTACGAGCAGCTCCAGAAGACCTGGGTTTGCGGACAGAAGCTCGCGATCCGTGTAGATTCGCCGGGCGACGAGCCGACCCCCGCGCCGCGCGCACCGCGACGCCCGCCGAGCGACGCGAAGTTCGACAAGCGCGCGAAGCTCGGCAAAGGCGCGAGGTTCGACAAGCCCGCGAAGAAGAAGCACAGGAAAGGCCGCGCCACCGCCTCGGAAGTAAGCGGCGTGCCCACGAGAAGAACGGACGGCACGAGGAAGCCATGAATCAAGAAGCGAACATCGTCAACGCCGACACGGTCGTGACGTTTCACTACAGCCTGCGCGACGAGAGCAACGCGGTGATCGAAAGCTCGGCGGGACAGAGCCCGGTCGTCTACATGCACGGGCACAGCAACATCGTGCCGGGGCTCGAGGAACAAATGAGCGGCAAGCAGACCGGCGACAAGTTCAGCGCCACCGTGCCGCCCGAGGGCGCCTACGGCCTGCACGATCCGAACGCCGTGCAGCGCGTGCCGATCAAGCATCTCGCGTCGAAGGGCAAGATCGAGCCGGGTCAGATGGTGGCCGTGAACACGCGCCAGGGCGCGCGCCACGCGCGCGTCGTGAAGGTCGGGCACTTCAACGTCGATCTCGATCTCAACCACCCGCTCGCGGGCAAGACGCTCGTGTTCGACATCGAGATCGTCGAGGTGCGGGCAGCGACCGCAGAAGAGCTCGCGCACGGGCATGCGCACGGTCCGGGCGGCCACGGCCATGATCACGATCACGGCGACCACGACCACGACCACGACCATGACCATGATCACGACCACGACCGCTCCTGAGCAGACGAGACGCCGGCGGTTGGCCGGGCGTGCAGCCTGAATTCGTCGCGGGTTCGCCGCAGCGACCGCAAGCTTGGTCGCGGCTATTTCCTGCGGCAGTCGTAGCGCTGGATCGTGTCGCCGTAGGCGAACCAAGAAAAGTCGAGGGTCGCGGGTGATTTGAACGTCGAGGGGTCGACGACGGTCAGCTCGTAGTCGAGCCGCGTCTGGTCGCCGCTCACCTTGAAGTGCTCTTCGATCTGCACGTTCTCGCTGATCGGCGTGCCGCTTCGGTCGAAGTACGGCCAATTCACGCGCGTGGTATTGACGACGAGTTGACCGTCACGCCATTCGCCCACGGAGTAGCCGAGCTTCGAGGCCGGCTCGCCGGGCGGCGGTGCCGTGCGATCCATGTGGATGGTTCGCTGCGTGTCGTAGAGCTCGGTGCGCAAGCTGATTTCACGTCCGTGGTCGACGAGCTCGAACGGGAACAGGGCGATCATGATCCGCGGCATTCCTTCGGGCTCGCACCGTGCCGCAGCAGCCAGCAAGTCGAACGATTTGCGCGCGGCCACCGCGGCATCGGTATAAGGAAGACCCTCCAAGCGCCCGGGCGTGAGCAGCGCGTCCGGCCGCCACACCCTGAAGATCCCGCGGTTCTCGGCGGCGGCATCGACGAGCTGCGGGGTCGCCTTGATCATCCTGTCCGCGCTCACGAAGTGCGGCGCCGCGTCGGGCCACAGCGGCGCTTCGCGGCCGTCGGGCAGCAGCATGTTCGTGACGAGGATCGCCGACGCGTCGTGCGCGGACGTCCGTCCGAACACCTTCACTTCGTCGCCCGCTCGAAAGAGGTCGCGCGTTACGCCGTCCTTCAGGCGCAGGAAGATCGAGCTGCTTTCGAGCCGCCACATCTTCTCGACGCCGTCGCTGCCGACGGTCCGCAAACCGAACTGGATGTGCGGGTTCTGCCACTCGATCTTCGTGATCTCGCCCCTGAGCTCGATCTTGTCGTTCGAGTAGAACGCGACGGAATGGTGAGCAGGGACCGCGAGAGGTACCGCCAGCGCAACGCAACCGACAAGCCAGCGCCAGGACGATCGAAGCATGCCGACTCCTCACGCCGCGCTGCGCGCGGCCGTCGGCGGCCGGACGGCCGCCGAGCTCGCACGCGAACGCCTAGGCCCAGATCTCCTCGTCCGTCGGCACTTTCTTGCCCGTGATGACCTTGCCGATCCGCGACACGTTCATCAGGTGCTTGTAGTCCAAGTTCTCCGAGATCGAGTTGCCGCCCCACGAGCCGCAGCCGAGCGTCGTAGTCGGCGCGAAGCCGTTCGTGAGCGAGCCGCCTGCCGTCAGCGAGCTCGCCTGGTTCACGACGAGCCGGCTGATCGGCAGCTCGACACCCGCTTCGCGGATGTTCTTCTCGTTGTTCGAGTGCAGCGCGGCCGAATGGCCCGCGCCCTCGACGAGCAGGTTCGCCTTCGCCTTGCTCGACGGCTTCCGTAGAACGTCTTGTACGGCAGGATCGCGACGACGGGGCACAGCTTCTCTTTCGCGAGGATGTCCGCGGTGCCGGCGCCCTTCGCGGGCAGCAGGATGATCCGCGCGCTCGCGGGCACGTCGATGCCGGCCATCGCGCCGATCTCGCGCGCGGTGCGGCCGACGACGTCCTTGTTGAAGTGACCGTCGACGAACACGACCTCGCGGAGCTTCTGAATCTGCTTCTCGTCCTTCGTGAACCACACCTTGCCGGTGTCGTTGAACTGCTTGATGGTCTCGTCGTAGCTCTCTTCCGGCGTCAGCACGAACTGCTCGTGCGAGCAGATGATGCCGTTGTCGAACGCGGCGCCCGTGACGATCTTGCCGACCGCGTCCTTGATGTCGACGCCGCGGTCGATGATCACCGGCACGTTGCCCGCGCCGACGCCGTACGACGGCTTGCCCGACGAGTACGCGCTCTTCACCATCGCGCCGCCGCCGGTCGCGACGACCACGTCGACGGACTTCATGAGCTCCTGCGTCTTCTCGACCGAGCCCTTCTTGATCGTCTGGATCAGGTTGTCCGGGCCGCCGTGCTTCTTCACGATCTTCATGAACTCTTTGGTCAGATGATCGGTGCACTTCTGCGCCTTCGGATGCGGCGCGAAGATCACCGCGTTGCCGGCCTTGAGCGCGAACATGCCGTTGCACATCGGGGTCGCAATCGGATTCGTCACTGGGCACACGGCGCCGACGACGCCCATCGGCTTCGCGACGAACACGAGGTTGTTCTCCGCGTCCTCGCCGATGATGCCGCGCGACTTCTTGCCCTTCAGGTTGTTCCAGATGACGCGGGCTTTGCCCTTCTTCTTGAGGACCTTGTCCTCGTAGTTGCCGATGCCCGTCTCGTCGACGGCCATCCGTGCGAGCGACTCGGCGTTGTCGTAGACGAACTTCGCCATGTCGCGAACGATCGCGTCGACCTGCTCCTGGGAGAACTCTTCGTAGACGGCCTGCGCGGCACGGGCCTTGGCAACCAATTCTTGGACTTCGTTATCCGCGACGACGGCGCGTTCCGGCATGCTCATGGAGGTCTCCTGCGTATCCGCACGCTTCGTGAGGCTCGAAAGTGGCGGTAGGTCAGCGATTATCCAAGGTTGACGCGCTTTTCGAGCAACCCGCACGATGCCGCAGGCGACAATAATAAGGGGCAGCCCCGTGCAGAGCGGCTATTGGCAAGACCGCACCACCGCCGATTTCCGGCTCGTCGACCCCGAAGCGACCGTCGCGCTGCTGCCGGTCGCGGCCGTCGAGCAGCACGGTCCGCACCTGCCGCTGTCCACCGACGCGGTCATCAACGAAGGCATCGTGCGCGCGGCGCTTCAGCAGGTTCCCGCGCAAGCGGTGCTGCTGGTCCTACCGGCCTTGAGTGTCGGCTTGAGCCCCGAGCACACGAGCTTCGGCGGCACGTTGACGATCGCGGATACGACGCTCGCGGACGTCTGGACCGACGTCGGCCGCAGCGTCGCGCGTGCGGGCGTGCGCAAGCTCGTGATCCTCAATACCCACGGCGGGCAGAAGGCGCTCGTCGATCTCGTCGCGATGCGGCTGCGCGCGGAGTGCGCGCTGCTCGTTGCGCGCGCCACCTATTTCGCGTTCGGCACGCCGCCGGGCGTCTTCGACGCCGCGGAGGCCGCGCACGACATCCACGGCGGCGAGATCGAGACGTCGCTGCTGCTGCACCTCGCACCCGCCCTCGTGCGCACGGAAGCGCTCGCAGACTTCAAGGGCTTGCCGCACGCGCTCGCGGCGCGCAACCGCGTGCTCGGGGCCGAGAAGCCGGTGGGCATTGGCTGGCGCAGCGAGGATCTGCACCCGTCCGGCGCCTGCGGCAACGCGACGCGCGCGGACGCGCAGAAGGGCGCGAAGCACCTCGCGTACCTCGCCGAGCGTCTCGCGCTGCTCGTCGCCGAGCTGGCCGCGACGCCGCTCACGACGCTGAAGTAGTCCCGCCGCACGCTCGGCTCCCGGGGACGTGCCCTTGGCGAGGAGGGATCTCAAGAAAGTACACGCGCGCCGCATCCGGGGCCGAGCAACTCGCATCTTGTGGAGCTATTCGGTCGAGTCGCGCGCGGCGTTGGTGCTCGCGCAGAGGCGATTCGACAATAACGGGAGCGAAGCATGATTAGCCTAGGAGCCGCTGCGTTTTGGATCTCTCTGGCGGCGGTGTTGATCGCCAGCGGCTGGTTCAAGTCGCGGTCGGAGGCGCAGAAGCACGAGACGCTGCGCCGGATGATCGAGAAGACCGGCACGGTCGATCCGGCTCAGATGAGCGAGCTGTTTCGACCGAGTGGGCCGCAGTCGGGGTGGACCAATCCGGAGCTCTGGAAGATGCCCCTCTCGCCGCCGGGCGAGAACCGCAAGGCTGCGATGATAGTAGGCGGGATCTTGATTTCCATCGCCGCCGGCTTGGCGGCCGTGGCCCTGATTCTCGGCTCAACGGGCGTAATGACGCCCAATGACAGCACGACCGGCTTCGCCGTCGCGGCGATGATCGCCATGTTCGGGCTCGGCATGTTCGGCGTCTCGCGGTTCGCCGATCCACCGCCGCCGAAAGACCCCAAAGACGGCGGCGGGGCGGCTCGCTAGCTAGATGGAGAGCCGGCTATCGGCCGCCGAGCTTCGCGCGGCGGCCGATCCGCTGATCATCGC
This sequence comes from uncultured Gammaproteobacteria bacterium, assembly GCA_963742115.1. Taxonomy (GTDB): domain Bacteria; phylum Pseudomonadota; class Gammaproteobacteria; order Steroidobacterales; family Rariloculaceae; genus FEN-1219. Next base: position 490,207 of record CAVUKQ010000015.1, on the reverse strand, counting down.
GCTCGCGTGCGCGGGCGACAGCGGCGCGTTCGCGGAGATCGTGAAGCGCCGGCATTCGCGCGTTCGCAAGTTCATGTATCACTTGTGCCACCGGTCGGCGCTAGGCGACGATTTGGCGCAGCAAGTGTTCCTCACGGCGTGGCGGTCGGTGCATCAGCTGCGCTCTGCCGCCGCGTTCGATGGCTGGCTCAAACGGATCATGGTGACCACTTGGCTTGAAGAGGTCCGGCGTCAGAAGATCAGCTACGCGAGCGAGCAAGAGGCGGACGCGAGCGCGGGCTATGCGGAGACGACGGCGGAGCGGATCGACCTCGACGCGGCGCTCGCGCGTTTGCCGCAGGACGTCCGTCTGTGTCTAGTGCTCGCGTATAACGACGGCATGTCGCACCCGGAAATCGCCGCGCTCACGGGCTTCCCGCTCGGCACCGTGAAATCGCACATCTCGCGCGGTGCGGCGCGCGTGCGCGAGATGCTCGTAGACTACGAGGGATCGTGAAGATGGAACCGATCGAACCGCTAGATCCGAAGTTGCAGACACTGTTCGCGGGCGAGCACACGCACGCGCCCGAGCAGCCTTTCTTGAGCGAGCTCGCGCGCAGTCTCGCAGTCGAGCGCCGCCGCCGCGTATTCAGGTCGCGGGTGCTGCGAGTAGCGGGACTCGCCGCCGTAATGGCGCTCTCACCATGGCTCATAGCGGGCTCGCAAGTCGCGTCAGCGAAGCTCGACGCGCTGTTCGAAAGCGCCGCGACGTGGCTCGCGACGCCCGCGGGCTGGATCACCCTGGGCCTGTGCGCACTGGTCGCCCTGATCGCCCGATTGTGGCGCAGGCCGTCGGCACTGTGATCGAGCTCTTGCGGTGCGTCGGCGCGTCGGGCGTGGCGCTCGAACGTTAGCGCGCCCATGGCCCGGCGCTCCGCGGCAGACGAGGCCTCCATCGAGCAGAAGCTCGCCGAGCTCGACGCGCTGCCCGATCGAGCTTTGCAGTCCGAGCCGCTCGCGGCGGCGCTCGCGCACAAGCACTACCGCGTCGTCGCGAAGGCTGCGCGCCTCGCCGCCGACGCGCTCCTGTACGACCTAGTGCCCGCGCTGCGCGGCGCGTATCCGCGCTTTCTCGACAAGCCGGTCAAGGCCGATCCGAATTGCTTTGCGAAGAAGGCGATCGTGCGCGCGCTCGTGGCGCTCGACTACGAGGACGCGGAGTTCTTTTCGCGCAGGCTTGCAGCTGAAGCAGATGGAGCCCGTGTGGGGCGGCACGGCCGACACTGCCGCCGACGTGCGGGCGAGCTGTGCGATGGGACTCGTCGCGAGCGGCAACCCGCGTGCGCTCGTCGCGATCACGCAGCTGCTCTACGACCCGGAGCCCGACGCGCGCGTGGGCGCCGTGCGTGCCGCCGCCTACGGCAACCCGCGCGAGGCCGAGCTTCTGCTGCGCGCGAAAGTGCTCGCCCGCGACGCCGAGCCCGCGATCCTGGGCGAGTGCTTCACCGCGCTCTTGTCGGTGGAACCGGAGGAGTCCCTCGCGTTCGTCGCGACCTATTTGAAGGATCCCGACGACGTGCTGCGCGAGCTCGCGGCGCTCGCGATCGGGGAATCGCGCGCGCCGGGTGCGGTCGAGATCCTGCGCAATGCGTGGAATGAAGTCTTGGTGGGTGAAGAGCTCCGGCTCGCGCTGATTCGCGGGGCCGCCGCGCACCGCAGCGAGGCCGCGTTCGACTGGCTATTGTCGATCGCAGCCGAGGCGCGGCTGCCGGTGGCGGAACAGGTGATCGAGTCGCTCGCGCTCTACAAGCACAACGCGCGCCTCGCGCAGCGGCTCGCTGCCGTGCTCGAGGAGCGCGGCGATGGCGCGCTTCGAAAAATCTACGAGAAGCTCTGGAAATCCGCGCCGTGAGCGGCCGCGTGCGAGCTGCGTCAGCGGCTCCACTCTTCCGCGAGGTGGCCGGCGCGCTCGGTCTTCGCTCTGAGGTAGCGCTCGTTGTGCGAGTTGCTGGTCGTCACGAGCGGCAGACGGCCTGCGATCTCGATGCCGTGATCGCGCAGCGCGTTGATCTTCTGCGGGTTGTTCGTGAGCAGACGGATGCGCTTGATGCCGAGCTCGGTGAGCAGCGCGGCGGCGACCTCGTAGCTGCGCTCGTCGGCGAGGAAGCCGAGATGCTGGTCCGCGTCGACGGTGTCGAGACCTTCGTCTTGCAACACATACGCGCGCAGCTTGTTCGGCAGGCCGATGCCGCGGCCTTCCTGATCTAGATACAGCAGCACGCCGCCGCCGAGCGCTTCGATGCGCTGCACGGCGGTGCGTAGCTGCTCGCCGCAGTCGCAGCGCAAGCTGCCGAGCAGATCGCCCGTGAGGCACGCGGAGTGCAAGCGTACCGGGACGGCGGTCTGCTGGTCCGGCTTGCCGATGATCACCGCGACGTGCTCGGCGAGCCCGTGCTCGTCGCGGAACAGCGCGATCTCACAATCGACGGCATCCGCGAGCGGGACGCGTGCGCGGCTGATCAGTTGCACGCTGTAGTGACCGAAGCGTGCGCGGTGCTCGACGTCGCGCGCGTCAATCGTGACGACGCCGGCCGCGGGTGCGTCGCCGCTCTCGAAGCCGATCAGCGCGGGCACGAGTCGCCCGGATTTCGCGAGCTGGAAACCTGCGTGCGCGAGCGGCGCGCACGGCGGCGCGCGGTCGACACCGAAGCCCGAATGCGCGACCGGCTTCGAGCCGACGCCCGCAAGCGAGCGTAGCTCGTCGAGGCTCATGTCCCGCGGAAACGCGATCGCGACCGGGCCGCTGAGCTGATGCGACAGCCCCGCCGCGAGCGCTCGCTCGGCCGTCACGAGCAGCGTTGCGGCGCCCGAGTCTGCGGCTAGCAGGCGCGCGAACACCGGCGCTTGTAGTGTTTCGACGGCTCCGACGAGCAACGTTCGCGTGCCGTCGGTGATTTGAATAGCGCGGCCGCGCCGCAACTCTCCGATCGCCCTATCGACGGCGAGTGCCGCCGGATCGCCGTTTATCGGGTCTTGTTCTTCGAGTCTGTCGTTCGTCATACGAATGCTAGGATACCAGCTAAGGCATTTGGGTTCCGAAACCGGTTGAATTCGTTCATGCGAACGCCCCCGTTACCCGCGAGCGCGGTTCCGTCCCACGAGGAGTTGCAGCGCTCCGCTTGGCGAGTTTTGCTGGCGGCGGCGGCCGCTGCGCGCGAGATTCCGGAGCTGAACAGGCTGAACGAAGCTCGCGTTCCGAGCCCGACCGAGGCGCTGCCCGGCATCGATATGCACGGTGCGCGCGTGACTCTGTCGCGCGAGCGCGGGACCGCCTGGCTCGCACGCGATGCCGCCGCCGGCTGGGTCGTGGGGCCCGGGGCACCGCCCGCCGCGCGGGCGCTGCTCGAGCTCTACGCGCCGATCTGCGGGGCCTCCGCGCGCCGTCCGCTCACGATCGCGCATCTCGGCCAGAGCCTCGATGGCTACATCGCGACGGGCTCGGGCGATTCGTATTACGTAACGGGACCCGCCAACGTCGCGCATCTGCATCGGTTGCGCGCGCTGTGCGACGCCGTCGTGGTCGGCGCGGGCACGGTCGCGAGCGACGATCCGCAGCTCACCGTGCGGCATGTCGAAGGCGCGAATCCCACGCGCGTGATTCTCGATCCGCAGGGCCGGCTCGGTGCCGATCGTCGCGTCTTCTCGCGCGACGCGAAGTCGCTCTTGATCTGCGCCGAAGGCGCGGCGGCCGGCCGCGAGTACGGCGCCGCCGAGGTCGTCGAAGTGCCGCTGCGCGACGGCACGCTCGATCTCGCCGCGTTGCTCGCGGTGTTGCGTGCACGCGGGTTGCATGCCGTGTTCGTCGAAGGCGGCGGCGCGACGGTGTCGAGCTTTCTCGAAGCCGGCTTGCTCGACCGTGTGCAAATCGCGATCGCCCCGCTCGTGACGGGGCACGGCCGGCGCGGACTGTCCCTGCCGGCGCGCGACCGGATCGCGGAGTGCCTGCGTCCGCAGCACAGGGTGTTCACGATGGGCGGCGACGTGCTGTTCGACTGCGATCTGCGTGCGAGCGCGGCCGCGCCGAGCGACGGCTCGCAAGATCTCGCCGACGTAACTCGCGTCCTCTAGTGGCGCGTGGCGCGGGCTCCGATCCCGTCGAGCGCCGCCGCGAACTTCTCCGCCGCAACGCGCCACGTAGGCAACTGCGCGCGCGCCTTGCGCGCGCTCGCGGCGAGTCGTTTGCGTACGGTGCCGTCGTCGAGCACGGTCGCGAGCGCCTTGCAGAGCGCGCGGCCGTCGCCCGGCGGCACGAGGATGCTCGAGGCTGCGGGCACCGTCTCGGGGATCGCACCGCCGGTGGTGCTCACGACGGGGATGCCGCGCGCGACGGCTTCGGCGAGCGCCATCCCGTAGCCTTCGAGATACGACGCGAGCACGAAGACGTCGGCACGCTCGTAATGGCGCTCGAGCGTTTCCTTGTCGAGATGACCGAGCAAGCTGACGCGCGAGCGCAGCGCGAGCCGCTCGAGCTGCCTTTCGAGCGCGGCGACGGTCGCGGTGTCGTGGGTGATGCTGCCGGCGCACGTGAGGCGCCAGCGCCGGTCGCGCAACTCCGCGAGCGCTTCGAACAGCAGCGCATGTCCCTTGCGCGGAGTCAGCGTCGCGACGCACAAGAGGTTCAACATTTCGTCGCCGGAGCGCGCGCTCGATCCGCGCGCCGCGTGTCCGCCCTTGGCCGCCCGATGACGGTCCACGCCGGGCTCGACGACCCGGATCTTGGCCGTCGGCACTCGATACTCGGCCGCGAGCGAGCGCGCGGTCCACTGGCTCGGGCAGATCACGCGTCGCACGAGCGCGAGCGCATTTCGCTCGGCGGTCTCGAGCAGCTGCGCGCTGACGGGATCGATGCCGGTTTCGAGCGCGAGCGGATGGTGAACGAGGGCGGCCACGCTGAGGCGTTTGCCCTCGGTGTCGAGCACGCGCTCGAGTCCCGCGAGCGCGAGCCCGTCTACGACTACGACCGTGTCGCTCGGTAGACCGGCGAACACCGCTCGTGCCTCGCGCAGCGCCGCGGGAGTAGGCCGCGGAAAACTGTCGTCGAGCGAATGCACCGCCGTCTTCCAGCCGAGCTCGGCGAGGCCCGCGAGGACTTGCCGGTCGTAGATGTAGCCGCCGGTGGGTGTATTCGGATCGCCGGACACCACGAGGTCGATCGTCGGCACGCCGGCGCCCTCGTCAGTGCCGCAGCGCGCCTTCGTAGGACGCGGAGGCGACGTGCGATTCGTTCAGCGTCACGCACAGCGAAGCGAGGCCTTGGGCCGCGTCGCCGAGCGCGCCGTTCTCGATCTCGGCCGCGATGCGTTCGAAGATCACGAAGGCGAGGAATTCCGTCGTGGTGTTGCGGCCCCTGAAGGCGGGCTCCTCGTCGAGGTTGCGGAAGTTCAGCTCGGCGAGCACGACGTGCAGGATCTGCGACGCGCGCCCGATGTCGACCACCACGCCGTCGTCGTCGAGCTCGACGCGCTTGAACTCGACGTCGACGACGTAGGTCGCGCCATGCAGGTTCTGCGCGGGCCCGAACACGTCGCCTTTGAAGCTGTGCGCGATCATGAAGTGATCGCGAACCCTGACGCTGTACATGCGTTGTAGCTCCCTCTACGAATACTCGATCCGATGACACAGAGTGTACTCGGAAGGCGAAGCGAGCCGCGCGAGGACCGCGGGCAACTCATCGAACGCGCTCGCGCCGCTGACGAGCGTGTCGAGCACGGCATCGCGGAGCAGACGCAGGACGAGCTGCATCCGCCGCTGCGTGCTCCAGCGCGCGCGTTGCGCCGTCGCGATCGCGCCGACCTGCGACGAGCGCAGCGTGAGCCGGCGGCTGTGGAACGCTTCGCCGAGCGGCACCGCGGGCCGGCCGTCGCCGTACCAGCTCATCTCGAGCACCGTAGCCTCGAACGCCGCGAGCTCGAGCGCCGTTGCGAGGCCGGCGGCGCTGCCGCTCGCGTGCACGACGACGTCCGCATCGCGCGCGGCGCTGCCGGGCGCGTCGAACGCGACGCCGAGGCGCTGCGCGGCCGCGCGTTTGCGCTCATCGACGTCCACGAGCTGCACGTCGCAGCCCGCGATACGCGTCGCGAGCCACGCGACGAGACAGCCGACGGTGCCCGCGCCGACCACGGCGACGCGGTCGCCGACGCGCGGCGCCGCGTCCCAAAGCCCGTTGACGGCCGTCTCGAGATTCGCCGCGAGCACCGCGCGCGCGGGCGGCACGTCATCGGGCAGCACGTGCACGGCGGCGGTCGCGACGACATAGCGCGTCTGATGCGGGTAGAGGCAGAACACGTGCCGTCCCAGCAGCGCGGCCGGACCCTGCTCGACCACGCCGACGTTGCTGTAGCCGTACTTCACGGGTGCCGGGAAATCGCCGGCTTGGAACGGCGCCCGCATGCGCGCGAATTCCGCCGGCGGAACCCGGCCGGCGAAAACCAACGTTTCGGTGCCGCGGCTGATGCCGCTGTAGAGCGTGCGCACGAGCACTTCGTCGGCGCTCGGGGCGCGCAGCTTCTCGGCGCGGATCTCGCCGCGGCCGGGCTCCACGACCCAAAACGAGCGCGCGTCAACGCCGGACATTTTCTGGTCTCGCTATTGGCATGCGGCTCCCGCGCTGTCGCGCGAGCCGCATACTTGCAACGTGCCTGTAAACATGCAAGCGTTTCTACGTCGAAGAAAAAATACCCGCGCGCCACGAGCGCACCCGAGAACCCCTATGCATGTTGAATCGCGGCCGACGCTTCGGCAGTGGCTGCTGCTCGCGGTCGCGTTGTTCCTGCTGAATGCCTCGGTGACGTTCCAGAACGTCTGGCCGACGCCGCTGATCACGATGCGCCCCGAGGTCTCGATCGAGCTCGCGGTGCTGCTGCTGCTCGTCGCGCTCTACGCGGAGATCGCGGCGCGGCTAGCGTGGCGGCCGCTCGGGCGCGGGACGACCATTGTGCTCACGATCCTGCTGTTCATGCTCGCGGTGGGGCGCTACGCCGACGTGACGGCACCCGCGCTCTATGGCCGTCCCGTGAACCTCTACTGGGACGCGCAGCACCTGCCGAAAGTCGCCGCGATGCTCGCCAAGGTCGCGCACCCGTGGATGATCGGCGCCGTCGTGCTGGGCGTAGTCGCGTTCGTGGTAGTGATCGGCGGGCTGCTCCATTGGTCACTCGCGCGCGTGTCGCAGGCGCTGCGCGCGCAAGCACCGCGGCGTGCGCTCGGAGCGCTCGCGTTCGTGTTCGTCGCTGCATATCTACTCGGCCCCGCGTTCGAATGGCCGACGCGCGATTACTTTTCGCTGCCCGTCGCCGCCACGTACAAGCAGCAGCTCGAGTTCGTCGCGGAAGCGTACGGGGCGAACCGTGAGCTTCCCGTGGAGCCGTTGCCGGCGTCCGACCTCGAGCGGGTCGCGGGCGCGGACGTGCTGCTGATGTTCCTCGAGTCGTACGGCGCGATCACCTACGACTCGCCGGAGGTTTCGGCCATCGTCGCGCCGGAGCGCGCCGAGCTTGCGGCCGCGATCGACGCGACGGGGCGCGCAGCCGCGTCCGCATTCGTCGAGTCGCCGACGTTCGGCGGCTCGTCGTGGCTCGCGCACTCGACGCTCATGAGCGGAGTCGACATCCGCGAGCCCGGCGACTACGACCTGCTGCTCACTCAGAAGCGCGAAACGCTGCCCGCGCTATTCGCTGCGTCGGGCCATCGCTCGATCGGACTGATGCCCGGGATGAAGAACCCTTGGCCCGAAGGCGCGTTCTACGGATTCGACGCGATGCTAGGGGAGCAGGATCTCGACTACCGCGGCCCGGACTTCGGCTGGTGGCGGATCCCCGATCAATACTCGCTCGCCAAGCTCGACGAGCTCGCGTTCACCGAAGGGAAGCGCGCGCCGGCGTTCGTGTTCTTCCCCACGATCAACACACACATCCCGTTCCGGCCGATTCCGCCGTATCAGCCGGATTGGCGGCGCGTGTTGACGGAGCATCCGTTCGACGACGCGGACACTGCCGCGAGCCTCGCGCAAGCAGCCGACTGGATGAACCTCGGCGTGCCGTACGCCGAATCGTTCGCTTACACGCTGCGCTATCTGAGCGGCTATCTGCGTGCTCATCCGCACGCCGACATCGTGCTCGTGCTGCTCGGCGACCATCAGCCCGCTGCGAGCGTAACGGGACCCGACGCGCGTTGGGACGTGCCCGTGCACGTGATCACGAGCCGCGGCGACATCATCGCGGCGCTGCTCGACGCGGGCTTCGTATCCGGCGTCGAGCTCGCGCCGCACCAACGCGCCGTGGGCTCGATGCGCGATCTAACCGGTTTGCTGTTGCGCGCGTTCGACGCGGCGGGCGCCACGCCCGCGTACGGGTCGGGGCGCGATTCGGTGCGCTAGGGAGCTCCTCCCGCGCGCGTCCGCTGCGCGATTGACGCGGCGCTCCGCGTCGGCGCCCTTCGCGAAATCGAGATTCGGACTACTGCGGTCCTCTGGCAACGCTGCCCTGAAATCGGGCGCGATTTGTGAGGCAGTTCCCTACGTTAAACGCCTAATCGGACTAAGGTTTCCGCCGCGCACGCCGATCTTATGGCGAACGGCGGGTTGCGCCGACGGCCGGCAGCGACGGCGGGCGGTCGGTTCGCGAGCGACCGAGGATTCACGAAGCCGGGGGCGGCGAAAGCAGATGGCACAGGAGGCAGACGAGCTTCCGGGCTACCAACGCGGTGAGCCCATTCACGACAGCAGCGCGTCGTCCGTCTATCGGGCCCGCCGGACCTCGGACGGGGCTTGCGTCGTCGTCAAGCGTTCGCGCGGCGCGGTGGTCTCCGCCGGACAACTCACTCGCTACCGCAACGAGTTCGAGCTGCTGAGCTCGCTCGAGTCCGAGGGTGTCGTCAAGGCTCACGACCTCGTACGGCACGAAGGGCAAATTGCGCTCGTGCTCGAGGACGTTCCGGGGCTGTCGCTGCGGCGCTGGATCGAGACGCAGGTCGGCGAGGACGCTCGATCGCCGTCTCGAGATCGCCACGCAACTCGCCGCGATCGCTCGGCGAAGTGCACGCGGCGAACATCATTCACAAAGACATCAGCAGCCACAACGTCGTCTACGACCCCGAGTCGCGGCGCTGCAAGCTCATCGATTTCGGCATCGCGACGCGGCTTGCGCTCCGAGGAGAACAAGTTCCAAGCGCCGGCGGCGCTCGAAGGCACGCTCGCCTACATCGCGCCCGAGCAGACGGGACGGATGAACCGCAGCCTCGACTACCGCGCGGATCTGTATTCGCTCGGCGTCACGCTCTACGAGCTGTTCACCGGTGTGCTGCCGCACGACAGCTCCGATCCGCTGGAGATGGTGCACTTCCACATCGCGGGTAAGCCCGTGCCGCCGCGCGAACGCCGTGCGAGCGTGCCGGAAGCGGTCAACGACATCGTGATGAAGCTGCTCCAGAAGGAGCCGGAGAACCGCTACCAGAGCGCGGCCGGCCTCGCGGCGGATTTGCGCAAGTGCCGCGCCGCGCTCGCGGCGGGCGGGCAGCTCGAGCGATTCGCGCTTGGGCTTCACGATGCGGTCGACCGCTTCGAGCCCCCGCAGAAGCTGTATGGGCGCTCCGCGGAGACCAAGGTGCTGCTGCAGAGCTTCGAGCGCGTCGCGCGCGGCGGCGTCGAGGCCGTGATGGTCGCGGGCCAGGCCGGCATCGGTAAGACGTCCCTCGTGCAGGAGATCTACCAGCCGATCACGCACCGGCGCGGCTACTTCGTCGCCGGCAAGTTCGATCAGCTGCAACAGAACGTGCCGTTCAGCGCGCTCGTCACCGCGCTCCAGGATCTCGTCCAGCAGCTGCTCACCGAAAGCGAGGAGGCGATCGCCTCGTGGCGGCGCGCGATTCGCGACGCGGTGCATCCGAACGGCCAGCTGATCGTCGACGTCGTGCCCGCGCTCGAGCTGATCATCGGCAAGCAGCCGCGAGTGCCCGAGCTCGAGGCGTTCGAGGCGCAGAACCGCTTCAACCTCGTGTTCCAGAACTTCGTTCAGGTGTTCTGCAAGCGCGCGCACCCGCTCGTGCTGTTCCTCGACGACATGCAGTGGGCCGACGCGGCGAGCCTGAACCTCGTCACGCTTGATCGTGTCGGCGCGCGCCACCGAGTCGCTGCTGCTCGTCACGACCTATCGCGACAACGAGGTGTCAGCCAATCATCCGTTCATGCTCGCCGCGAAGGAGCAGGCGAAGCAGGGCGTGCAGATCCACACCGATCAATCTCGAGCGCTCTCGGCGCGCCCGAGGTGGCCGAGTTCGTCGCCGACGCGCTGCACCAGGAAGTCGCGACGGCGATGCCGCTCGCCGAGATCGTCCATCAGAAGACGGCCGGCAATCCGTTCTTCATGCGTCAGTTCCTGCAGGCGCTCTACGACTCGAAGCTCATCTACTTCGAGCCGCGCGACGGCGCGTTCCGCTACGACGCGGATGCGGTCAAGAACGCGGCGATCACGGAGAACGTGGCCGAGTTCCTCGCCGCGAAGCTCGAGAAGCTGCCGCGCGCGACGCGCGAGGTGCTGCGCGTCGCGGCCGCGATCGGCAACCGCTTCGAGCTCAAGGTGCTCGCGCGCGTCGACGAGCGGTCGGCGGCGGAGACGGCTGCGACCCTGCAGCCCGCGATCGACGAGGGATTCATCGCGCCGCTGTCGGGCCTCGAGAGCGTCGATCCCAATGCGCTCGAGGCGCCGCTCGTCTACGGACGCTTCGCGTTCCTGCACGACCGCGTGCAGCAGGCGGCTTACGCGACGCTTGTCGAGCGCCAACAAGCCGGCGTTGCACCTCGCGATCGGCCGCGCGCTGCTCGAGCGGCGTGTCGGCCGCACGCTCGAATCGCGGCTGTTCGACGTCGTGAATCACTTGAACCACGGCATCGCGCTGCATCGGCGACCCCGGTGAGCGCCAGCGGCTCGCCGAGCTCAACATCCGGGCGGGCGCGAAGGCGCGCGACGCGACGGCGTACGACCTCGCGGTGCGCTGTTTCCGGCACGCGATCGAGCTGCTCGGCGAGGCCGGTTGGCGCGATCGCTACGACGTGCAGTGCGACGTGCACGAGCGGCTCGCGGAGAGCCTCGGGCTCATCGCGGACTACAACGGCGCGTTCGCGGTGCTCGATGCCGCGCTCGGCCACGCGGCTTCGATCATCGACCGCGCCAAGCTCTACACGATCAAGACCAACGTGCTGCTGATCATGGGCAAGATCCCGGCGGCGCTCGCGTGCGGCCGCGAGGCGGCGCGCATGTTCAACGTCGACCTGCCCGAGGAGAAGGAGCAGGTACGCGCGTTGCTGCAGAGCGAGATACAGACGATTCTCGAGCGCACGGCCGCGATCGGCATCGAGAAGCTGCTCGATCTGCCGGAGATGACGGACCCCGCGAGCACCGCGCTGCTCGCACTGCTCACGCACTGCCTGCCGGCCGCGTACCAATACGACCAGGACTCGTACGCGCTGCTCACCTGCACGATGGTGCGCCTGTCGCTCGAGCACGGTAACTCGCCGCTATCCGCGCGCGCGTACGGCTCGTTCGCGGCGCTGATCGTCAGCGCGCTGCGGCGCTACGAGGAGGGCTATCGGTTCGCGAAGCTCGGTGTCGATCTCGCGCACAAGCTCAACGAGCCGTCGGTGCTGTCGGGCGTGTATTTCCTCTGGGCGATGTTCGCGTCGCATTGGATGAAGCCGATCGACGAAAGCGTCGACCTGTATCGGCAGAGCATCCAGTACGGGCTCCAGAGCGGCGACCACCTGCACGCGGGCTACAGCGCCGCTCGCCGATTCTCGCATCTGCAGTTCCGCGGCTTGGCCGCTAGACGAGCTGCGCGAGGACGCGAACGCGACGCATGGAGCTGCTGCAGCGCATCGGCGATGCGACCAACACCGAGTTCGTGATTCCGCGCGTGCGCTTCCTCGACTGGCTCCGAGGCGAGCGGCGCCACGGCAACACGCTCGGCAGCGACGAGCACGACGAGGCGGCGTGCACGGCCGATCATCCAAGCGCGCGGCAACCGCTCGTTCGAGTACGACTGGTTCCTGCGGCTCGCGATGCTGCGCTACTACGCCGGCGAGTTCGAGGCGGCGTACGCGCTTCGCGCGCACGGCCGAGGATCTCGTGCCGTATAGCGCGGGATTCGTCACACGCGGCGAGCAAGCGATGGTCCTGTCGCTCGCGATTACGGCACTGTACGCCGGCTGCCGACGACAAGCGGCGCGTCACGTTCGACGGCGAGCTCGCGCTCAATCGCGAGCTGCTGCGGCAATGGGCGAAAGGCTGTCCCGAGAACTATGGCCATCTGCATCTGCTCGTCGAAGCGGAGGCGGCGCGGATCGCGCGGCGCGCGGATCGAGGCGGCCGACCTCTACGACCGCGCGATCAACGCCGCGCGCGAGCAGAGTTACGTGAACATCGAGGCGCTCGCGGCCGAGGTCGCCGCGCGCTTCTGGCTGGCCGACAACAAGCCCGACTTCGCGAAGCTGTACGTCGAGAAGGCGTTGCACGCCTACGAGGTCTGGGGCGCCCACGGCAAGGTCGCCGACCTGCGCGCGGCGCACGGTCTCGAGCGCGCCGCGCCTTGCGGCCACCTCGTCGACGGCCGGCTCGACGACGCTCGGCGGCACGAGCGACGCCGGCAGCGACGCCCTCGACCTCGCGACGGTGCTCAAGGCGAGCCAGGCGATCGCCGGCGAAATCGTGCTCGAGCGCCTGCTCGGCACTCTGATGAGCATCATCATGGAGAACGCGGGTGCGGAATCCGTCGTGCTCGTGCTCGAGTCCGACGGCGAGTTCCTGGTGCAAGGCATGAAGAACGCGTCGGGCAATGTGCGCGTGATGATGGCCGAGCCGCTGCGCCAATCGCGTCGTCGTCTCGAAGGGCATCGTGAACTACGTGATTCGCACGTCCGAGCACGTCGTGCTCGCGGACCCGGCGATACGCGGCAAGTTCCGCAACGACCCGTACGTGCGCAACCGCCATCCGAAGTCCGTGCTGTGCGCGCCGGTCGTTCACAAGGGCAAGCTCAACGGCATCATCTATCTCGAGAACAACCAGGTGGCGGGCGCGTTCACGCCGGATCGGCTGGAGGCGCTGAACATCCTGATGGCGCAGATCGCCGTTTCCATCGAGAACGCGACGCTCTACGCGAAGCAGGAGCAGCAGACCCGCGCAATCGAGGCGGCGAACGTCACGCTCACGAAGGAGATCGCCGAGCGCAAGCGCGCGGAGACCGAGCTCGGTCGCTACCGCGACCACTTGGAAGAGCTCGTCAAGGAGCGCACGCGCGAGCTCGAGAACGCACAAGGGCGGCTCGTCGACATGTCGCGGCGGGCCGGGCATGGCCGAGGTCGCCTCCGGTGTTCTGCACAACGTCGGCAACGTGATGAACAGCGTCAACGTCGGCGCGAGCGTCGCGCGCGATCAGGTCAAGGCGCTGCCCGTCGAAGGCGTGACGAGAGCGTGCGACCTCATCGATCAGAACGCGCAGCGGCTCGCGGATTATCTGCGCAGTGACCCGACCGGCCGCAAGCTGCCCGAGTACCTGCGCAAGCTCGGGCTCGCCTTGAGCAGCGAGAAGGGCGCGATCCTCGACCAGATGGACCAGCTCTCACGCCACCTCGAGCACATGAAGAAGATCATCGCGGCGCAGCAGTCCTACGCGAAGGTCAACGGCATGACCGAGGTCTGCACGCTCGAGGAGATCGCGGAAACCGCGCTACAGATCAGCGAAGGCGTGCTGCGCAACAGCGGCATCGAGGTCGTGCGCAGCTACGAGAAGCTGCCGCCGGTGCTCGTCGACCGTCATCAGCTCATGCAGATCCTCGTGAACCTGATATCGAATGCGAAGCACGCGCTCGAGGAAGCGAGCCCGCCGAAGCGCGAGCTGATGGTTGCGATCGCGAAAGTCGACGGCGGCGTGCGCATCGAGGTGCGCGACAACGGCGTCGGCATCTCCGCAGCGAATCTCGCGAAGGTCTTCAACCACGGCTTCACGACCAAGAAGCACGGCCACGGCTTCGGCCTGCACAACTGCGCGAACGCCGCGCAGCAGATGGACGGCAGCCTGACCGCGTACAGCGACGGCCCGGGCAAAGGCGCGAGCTTCGTGCTCCGGATGCCGGTGGAGTACGCGGACGCGATCCCGCAGCGCGTCGGCTTCGCCGAGGCCGGAGGCGCGCAGTGAGCGAGTCGGGCACGGTCCGACGCCTGATCGAGCCGAATCGGCGGATCCTGATCGTCGACGACAATCGTTCGATCCACGAGGACTTCGGCAAGATCCTCGGCGGCGGGCCGCGCCGACCGCGCCGATCTCGACGCGCTCGAAGCCGAGCTCTTCGGCTCCGAGCAGGAGGGGTCCGCCGAAGGCTTCGACCTCGATTCCGCGTATCAGGGCGACGAGGCGTTGCAGAAGGTGAAGGCTGCGCTCGAGCGCAACGAGCCGTATGCGCTCTTGTTCGTCGACGTGCGGATGCCGCCCGGGCTCGACGGCATCGAGACGACGGCGCGCCTGCTCGAGCAGGACCCCGAAGTCGGCATCGTGATTTGCTCCGCCTACTCGGACCACAGCTGGGAGGAGATGACGGAAGCGTTCGGCACGACCGACCGCGTGCTGATCCTGAAAAAGCCGTTCGACACCGTCGAGGTGCGCCAGCTCGCGCACGCGCTGCAGCGGCGCTGGGAGCTCGCGCGGCTCGCGGCGCTGCGGGTCGAGGACCTGACGGCCGTGATCGAAGCGCAGACGCGCGAGCTCAAGGCCGCGAACGAGGCGCTGAAGCGTGAAGCGGCGCTGCGCGAGGACGCGCTGCGCCGGCTCGGCGAGTCGCACGAGCAGATCCGTGCGCTCGCCTATCAGGACGGCCTCACGGGCCTGCCGAACCGGCGGCTCCTGAACGAGCACCTCGAGAAGATGCTCGCGCGCGCGCGCCGCAAGAGCACCGAGTTCGCCGTGCTGTTCATCGACGTCGACAACTTCAAGCTCATCAACGACACGATCGGTCACCACGCCGCCGATCTCGTGCTGAAGCACCTGGCCGCGTCGTTCGAGCGACCTCGTTCGCTCCGACGACGTGCTCAGTCTCTACCTCGAGGACGAGACCGACCTGGTCGCGACGATCACGACCGAGCCGATCGACGAGTCCGTGCTGTCGCGACTCGGCGGCGACGAGTTCATCATTCTGTTGCCCGATACGCGCGATCGTTTCGCGGCGGGTACGGTCGCGCGGCGTGTCTTGAAGCACCTCGAGCAACCGATCCGCGCCGAGGGCCACGAGGTGTTCGTCACCGCGAGCATCGGCATCGCGACGTTCCCCGAGGACGGCGCTCACGAGCGAGATCCTGATCCGCAACGCGGACACGGCGATGTATCACGCGAAGCAGCAGGGTAAGGCCGCATTCCAGTACTACTCTGCCGCGATGAACGCGGCGTCGGTCGAGCGCCTTACGCTCGAGAGCGGATTGCGGCGGGCGCTCGAGGACGACGG
Organism: uncultured Gammaproteobacteria bacterium; assembly: GCA_963742115.1. Classification (GTDB taxonomy): domain Bacteria; phylum Pseudomonadota; class Gammaproteobacteria; order Steroidobacterales; family Rariloculaceae; genus FEN-1219. The sequence continues at coordinate 474,689 of CAVUKQ010000015.1, read as the reverse complement.
GCTCGAGCTCCACTATCAACCGCAAGTCGACGTGCGCACCGGCCGGATCATCGGCGCGGAGGCGCTGCTGCGCTGGCATCACGCGCAGCGCGGCTTCATCTCGCCGTCGACGTTCATACCGATCGCGGAGGACTCCGGGCTGATCCTGCCGATCGGCGAATGGGTGCATCGAGCAGGCTTGCCGCCAGGCGATGGAGTGGCAGCGCTCGGGCTTGCCGAAGGTGCCGATCGCCGTGAACGTGTCGGGCGTGCAGGTGCGGCGCCAGGACCTGCGCGAGCTCGTGCGCAAGTCGCTCGCGTCGACCGGGCTCGAGCCGCAGATGCTGCGGATCGAGATCACCGAAACGGTGATCGTGTCGGTGCGCGAGCGCGCGATCGAGCTGCTCGCGCAGCTGCGCGATCTCGGCGTGAACCTCGCGCTCGACGACTTCGGCACCGGCTACTCGTCGCTGAGCTACCTCAAGAGCTTTCCGATCAACATGCTGAAGATCGATCGGTCGTTCGTCGCAGAGATGCTCACGGACCATACGACCGCGTCGATCATCGAGGCGATCATCTCGATGGCGCGCATCCTCGGGCTCAGCGTGCTCGCCGAGGGCGTCGAAGATCAGTCGCAGTTCGCGTTCCTGAAGCAGCTCGGGTGCGACGCGGTGCAGGGCTATTTCGTCAGCATGCCCGTGCCCGCGGCGGAGTTCGCGAAGCTGCTCGCGTCGTTCGACGGCTCGTCGCTTGCCGCGACGACTCCGCTCAGGATGGCGGCCCCGCTTCCGAAGTAGCCCGGAGCGGCGTGCGCCGCAGCGAGAGAGCTCACCATGTGCCGCTTCGTTCTGTATCTCGGACCGCGTACCCGCCTGAGCTCGCTGATCGTCGATCCCGACCATTCGCTGATCCGCCAGAGCGTGCACAGCGCCGAGCGCGAGGAGCCGCTGAACGGCGACGGGTTCGGTATCGGCTGGTATGCGAACGAGCTCGCGCCCGAGCCCGCGGTGTTCCGCTCGATAACGCCGGCCTGGAACAACCGCAACCTACAGAACTTGGCGCGCGTCGTGGCGAGCGACTGCGTGCTCGCGCACGTCCGTGCGGCCACCCAGTCGAGCGGCGTGAACGAGGCGAACTGTCATCCGTTCCGTTGGCGGCGCTACCTCTGCATGCACAACGGCGACATCGGAGATTTTCGCGATGTGCGCCGCAAGCTGCTCGCGTCGGTCGGCGACGAGGCGTTCGGCAACGTCTACGGAAGCACCGATTCCGAGCACTTCTTCGCGCTGTTCATCGACTGCTGGCTCGCGAGCGTCGAGCAAGATCCGCGCTCAGGATGGCGCGCGCGCTCGCGCAGGCGATCGACCGTGTGCTCGAGCTCGTGCGGTCGGTCGGCAAGGGCAGCGCGAGCTACTTGAACGTCGCAATCGCGGACGGCGACCACGCCGTCGTCTCGCGCTTCACCGACGAGGTCGGCGGGAAGCCCGAGTCGCTGTACTACTTCAGCGGCAACCTCTATCCCGAGCTGCCGGACCCGAGCCGGCCCGGCCCGCCCGTTCGCCACGAGGTGACCGTGAGCTCCGAGCGGCTCACGAGCGATCCGGGCTGGGCGGAAGTGCCCGCGGGTCAGATCATCATCTTGCGCCGCGATCGCGATCCCGAGTTCATTGCGGCCACCGCCCGACGCTGGCCCGCTCGCTTGGATTCCGCGCTGCGGGCGGCTCCCTGAGCGCGGGCCTCGCGCTCACGCGACTGGCTTCCGTTCGTCCCATCCGTGGCGAAATTGCCACATCGTTTACATATGTCAAATACCAAACCAGATCTGTAGACTGGCGCGACGGCGATTTTGAGTTGTTGGGAAACGTCAAACGCGGCACCCCGGCGCACCGCTAGCGCCGTGCCGCAAATCGCCGCACATCGTCAAGAACGCTAACCGTGCCGTTCGAACGGCCGCACTCAAAAAAGGGGACCAGCATGTCGACCAACCCAGGAAATCGACGCCTCCAGCGTTGCGGTACCGGCTTGAGCTTTGCAGCCGGCGCGCTCGCTCTCGGCGCTCCCGTCATGGCGCAGCAGCAAGGAGGGCTCGAGGAAATCGTCGTCACCGCGCGTTTCCGCGAGGAGAACCTCCAACAGACGCCGCTCGCGATCACCGCGTTCTCGGGCGAGAACCTCGAGGCGCGCAACCTCACCGACGTCACGATGATCGACACGTTCTCGCCGAACACGATCATCCAGCCGCTCGGCGCGGGCTGGGGCTCGACCGCCGCGGCGTTCATCCGCGGCATCGGCCTCGGCGACAACTCGCTGTCGTTCGAGCCGGGCGTGCCGATCTACATCGACGACGTCTATCACGGCCGTCCGCAAGGCGCGATCTTGGATCTGCTCGACCTCGAGCGCGTCGAGATCCTGCGCGGTCCGCAGGGCACGCTGTTCGGCAAGAACGCGATCGGCGGCACGATCCGGCTCGTCTCGCGCAAGCCCGAGGGCGACAACACGGGCGACGTCGAGGTGAAATTCGGCAGCTACGACCGCATCGACCTGCGCGGCTCGTACGACATCGCGCTCGTGCCCGACAAGGTGTACGCGCGCTTCTCGGCGTCGTCGAAGCAGGCCGACGGCTACTTCGACATCCTCGACTACGAATGCGTGAACGGCCCCGGGAGCCTCGGCGGCGGCGGCACCGGCATCCTGCCGGGCGCCACGCACACGACGTTCGGCATTCCGCTGCCGCTGCCGCCGACCGCGCCGATCAACCTGCACAGCCAGCTCGGCCCGCAGGACATCCGCACCGAGGACGGCTGCGTCGTGGACCACCTCGGCAACGAGAACGTGCAGACGGGCCGCGCGGCATTCCGCTGGCTCGCGACCGACAAGGCGGAGTTCAACTTCATCGCCGATATCACGGAGATGGACCAGGAGGGCCCGTCGGACAAGTACACGTACCTGAACCCGGCAGTTCAACTTCAACCAGCAGTTCAGCAACGGCGTGACGGTGCCGGTCTTCAACCTGCCGTACGACACGCGCTTCATCACGAACAGCCCGTACACGAGCTACCACCGCTTCGGCAGCGATCCGCTGTTCAACCGCGACGTCGAGAACGTGAACCAGATGGAGCACTGGGGCGTGTCGATGACGGTGGACTGGGAGCTGTCGAACAACGTGCAGTTCAAGTCGATCACCTCGTATCGCGAGTTCGAGAACACGTTCGGCCGCGATTCCGACGGCACGCCGCTGCCCGTCGACCATACCTGGGACACGAGCATCCACAACCAGACGACGCAGGAATTCCAGATCACGGGCCTCGCCTTCGACGGCAAGCTCGACTGGGCTACCGGCCTCTTCATGTACGACGCGGACGACTCGAATCAGGGCTGGAACTTCCTGTATCCGTTCATTCTGTCGACGAACAACCACAAGGACGTGCAGACGATCGACAGCAAGGCGGTGTTCTTCCACGCGACCTACAACTTCACCGACGTGTTCAGCCTCACGGCCGGCGTGCGCTACACCGACGACTCGAAGAACGTGAACGTCTTCCGGCAGGACTTCCGCACGGGCGCGGTGATCATCCCGAACACGGCGGTCAGCGTGGACGCGCAAGAGACGTCGCCGAAGATCGGCTTGAACTGGCAGCTCAAGCCGAACCTGCTCACTTACGTGCAGTGGGCCACGGGCTTCCGAGGCGGCGGCTTCGGTCCGCGACCGGCGAATCCGCTCCAGGTGGCTGCGTTCGACGTCGAGGAGAACGACACTCTCGAAGGCGGCGTGAAGACCGAGCTCAACGACGGCAAGCTGCGTTTGAACAGTGCGATCTTCTTCAGCGAAGTGACGAATCAGCAGCAGGGCACGCAGGAGTTCGATTCCTCGGGCGCGATCTGGTTCAGGACCGTGAACACCGGCAAGTCGGAGTACAAGGGCGTCGAGCTCGAAGCTGCTGTCGAACCCGGTCGATCCGCTCCAGATCGAGGCGTCGGTCGGTTACATCGACTACGACCGCGTCGACCCGGGCCGTTCGGGACTGTGCCGCACGTTGCCGGACGGCACCAGCTGCCCGGCGCCGCGGACGCCCGAGTGGACGGCCGCGCTCGGCGCGACCTACGACTGGGGCCTGTCGAATGGCGGCTCGATCTCGCTGCGCGGCAATGCGACCTACCAGTCGAAGATGTTCTTCGGCACCGATCCGATCAACGGCTTCCAAGACGCGTACACGCTCGTCGACGCGCGCCTCACGTGGATGTCGCCGGATCAGGGGTGGTCGATCGCGCTGTTCGGCACGAACTTGACCGACGAGGTGTACTTCAACGGCATGCTGAGCTTGGTCACCGTGCTCGGCCGCGAGCAGGGCAACGTCGCCGTGCCGCGTCAATGGGGCCTCGCGCTCAAGCGTTCGTTCTAAGCTCGAGCCGAGCGGCGTTCGGGCGCACTCGCGCGCAACCACGGCCGGATCCCGGGCTGTCGCGAGTGCGCCCAAACCTCGCGAGACGGCTACTCGGGATCGACCGCCGCGAGCAGCTGCTCCGTATATTGCGCGTCGCCGAGCGCGCCGAACTGAGACGGCGACACATTCGTGTAGCGTTTGAAGATCTTGCAGAAATAAGAAGAATCGTTGAAGCCGACGACGTGAGCGACGTCGGCAACCTGCGCATTCGGATTCCGCAGCAATCGGCAGGCCTCTCGAATGCGGAATCGCAATAAGTATTCCTGAAAAGTGATCGCGTACGCTTCCCTGAACATTCGGCTGAACTGAAACGCGGATAGGCCGCATAACGTCGCCGCCGCGCCGCTGGTGATCTTCGTGCGAAAGCTCCTCTCCACGTAACTGATCGCCGGCGCAACGGTCAGAACGTGGTTCCCCCGCTGCGCCGTTCGATGCTCCTCCGGAATCGACGAAGCTGGGATCGCCGCGACGCGAGGGGCTGCGTCCGCCTCTCGCAGGCTCAGCATCTTGCCTAGTGAGCCCGCGCAGCGCTCGACATCCGAGCCCGACAACGGCTTCACCAGATAGTCCCAGACGCGTGATCGGAAGGCCCAAACCGCGAGCGCTTCCGAGTGCTGAACCGTCAACATGATCAACGCCAATCCGGCAAATGTGCGCTTCGTTTCGCGCAGCAGATGCAGACCTTGTTTGGTCGGAAAGTCGAAGTCGAAGAAGGCGGCCACGGGCTTTACGCGCTCCACGTCGCCATGGATCGACGAAAGCGGCGCGAGCCTGTGCATTTCGAACACGTCGTCGAAGGCGCTGCGCGTTCCGGCATCGTGTACCGAAACGGTCATGTCGAGCCAAAGGGCGGGGTATTTCACGCGCGGCGCTGATAAAGAGTGTGTGCCGACCAGTGAATCGCAAAGCGAGCGCGGTTGCAGCGAAGCACACCACAGTTGCGAGCCACAGGGGCGCTGCGAAATCGATTATGTAAGTCCGCGCTTCTCGACATGCACAAGGTTCGAGCTTGTTCGTTCGAATCTGCTAACTGCGTCACACGTGCGCGCAAACCTCTACCGAAGAAAAGCAAAGCGCTCCTAACGACTCGGTCGCTCGCTTCGCTTAAATGCGCCCCACGGTCGAGACTTTCTTCCCATCGATCGATCGGCGCTAACGCCGTACAACAACAAGTGCACTTTGAGGAGTAGGCAATGAAGCAGTTAGTCATGAAGTTCATCCGCGACGAAGCGGGCCTGACGACGGTCGAGTACGCCATTGCGGGCGGTCTCGTCGGTGCCGGCGTGATTTCGCGTTCAACCAGTTGGGTTTCCAAGTCAACCGCGTCATCACGGCGATCTACACCGCTCTTTCGGCTATCACCATCACCTGAAGGCCTAAGCGGTGGGGACCCACGGTCTCCACCGCTCTTTTTCTCGCACTCGCCCCGATCAATCTGATAGGAAGCTCGGATGCCGATGACGCAAATCGTGATTGTGGTACCGCTGCTCGCGATACTTGCGCTCGCCACGTCGATCGACTTGGTCGATCGTCGTATCCCGAACGGCTTGAGTCTCGGAGGCGCGGTCGTCGGCTCGATCGTGCAGGCCACGCTCTTCGGTTCCGGCGGTGTCGTGGCCGCCCTCTTGGGTTGGGTCGTGTGTCTCGCTTGGTTCATCCCTTTCTACGTCGGCGGCGGGATGGCGGCGGGCGATGTGAAACTCATGGCGATGGTTGGCGCATTTCTCGGCCCTTGGAACGGGTTCGTGGCGTGCGTCTGCAGCCTTGATCGCCGGCGCGGCACTCGCGCTCGCGGCCGTCGCGTGGCGTAGCATCCTGCGTCGCTTCGCGCCGCGCGTCGGATGCGGTGGCCGCCGCCGCTGTCGACGACCACGCCGGACCGGCGGCAGCAATCGATAAGATTCCATACGCCGCGGCGATCGCCCTCGGCGCGACCGTTGCGGCGATCCAGCCCGCGTGGCTGTCGAGCGTGCTTCCCGCGTCGGTGCTGCAATGAGCTCGGCGTTGCTTTCGCCTGCCCCCGACGAAGTCACGGAGCTCACCTACGAATTTCGCCTCGCGGCGTTGGCGCCGCGTCCGCAAGATCCGCGCGGCGACGGGGCTCGACGAGCGGATGCTTGCCGACCTGGTCGTAAAGCATGTACACGCAGCCGGGACGCTCACGCTCGCCGAGCTGTCCGAACGGCTCGGCTTGAGCGGTCCGATCGTCGAGAGCGTTCTGGGCTTCCTGCGGCGCGAGGCGAAGATCGAGATCCGGCCGCGTCTCGAAACCGGCGGAACCTGCCGTATGCGCTCACGGAGCGCGGCCGCGCTTCCGCGCTCGATGCGCTGCTGCGAAGCGGCTACGTGGGTGCCGCACCGGTGCCGCTCGCGGACTATGTCGAGGTCGTGATCGCGCAAACCGTGCACGCGCGCCAGATCGACCGCGATCGAGTTCGCGATGCGTTCGACGGAATGTTCATGCCCGAGAGCACGGCGGACCAATTCGGTATCTCGATCAATTCCGGTAGGCCGGTGTTCCTGTACGGCCCTGCCGGAACCGGCAAAACCTACATCACGCAACGCTTGGCGCGGTTGTTTCGCGATATCGTGCTGATTCCGCGAGCGATTGCGATCGACGAGACCATCGTCCAAGTGTTCGATCCGCTGCTGCACAAGGCCGATCGGCGACGGCCGATCGCCAGAGCATCATGCTCGAGCTCGGTTTCGACCCGCGGTATGCGCGTGCGAGCGCCCGGTAGTCGTCACGGGCGGCGAGCTCACCATCGAGCTGCTCGACGTCCGCTACGATCCCGCCACTCGCGAATACGAAGCGCCCCTGCAGCTCAAGGCGAACAACGGCCTGTTCCTGATCGACGACCTCGGCCGCCAGAAGGTCAGCCCCGACGCGCTGCTCAATCGCTGGATCGTGCCGATGAACGAACGACGCGATTTCCACTCGCTCGGATCGGGCCGCCACTTCGTGGCGCCGTTCGACCTCGTGCTCGTGTTCTCGTCGAACCTGCACCCGCTCGACCTCACGGACGAGGCGTTCCTGCGCCGCATCGGCCACAAGATTTACTGCGGCCCGTAGCCGTCGAACGGTTACAACGCAGATCTGGGACAACGTCTGCGCCGAGCGAGGCGTCGTGTTCGAACCGGGCGATCGTTCGACTTCGTGATTCACGAGCTGCACGCCAGGCGCGAGGTCCCGCTGCTGCCGTGTCATCCACGAGATCTGATCGATATGGCGCTCGACAAAGCGGCCTACATCGGGCGCGACGAATGAGCTGACCGAGGAGCTGCTCGCTGGGCGTGGGACACGTACTTCGTTTCGATGGATGACGGCCGCCGCAAAATCTATGCGCTCGGCAAGAGGAGTGAAAAATGGCTAAGAGACGCGCGTTCACGATGATATCTCTGTCGCTGCTCGTGGGGGCGCGGCGTGGATGGCCAGCAATTGGGTGCAACGCGCCGGCCGCGTCCGCGAAGTCGAGACCACGACCGTCGTCACGGCCGACATGGAGATTCCATTTGGAACCAAGGTCGAAACGCGTCACCTGAAGACCCTCACGATGCCGGCGAGTACGCGCCGCCCGGGCTCGTTCAACGAGCTCAAGGAGGTCGACGGTCAGGTGACGGTGCAGCCGATCGTCGCCGGCGAAATTTTGATGCGCGAGCGGTTCGCCGACGACGAGGACGGCAGCACGCTCGCCGCGTCGTTGTCGGAGAAGATGCGCGCCGTCACGGTCGGGTAGACGACGTGGTCGGCGTGGCTGGCTTTCTCTTGCCGGGCAATCGAGTCGATGTGCTGCGGCTCGCCGCGACGTCGGCCGCAGACGCGACCGCGGAAACCATCTTGCGCGACGTGAAGGTGCTCGCGGTCGATCAAACCGCCGCGACCGAAAAGAACGAGCCCGTCATCGTCCGCGCGGTCACGCTCGAGGTCTGCCCGACTCAAGCCGAGATCCTGGTCAAGTCGAAAGAACAGGGATCGATTCAGCTGACGCTGCGCAATCCGCTCGGACGAGATTTTCGTCGAGATCGAGCCGCCCCCGAAGCCCGTGCGGCGGCCGCGCCGTCGCCGGCGGCCGCCGCGTCCGCCGCGGTCACAGTCATCCGCGGCACTGACGTGAACAACGGCGAAGGACCGGTCTTGAGGCGTGTCGAAACTACACAGAACAAGAGAATTCTGCGTGGATGGATGTGTTCAGCGGGATCGCGATCGCTGCTGGCGCTCGCATCGGCCGCCGCCAGCGCTCAGGTCGTGCTGGAGACGTCGCGCGCGTGGCGCTCAAGACTACGAGCTCGAGTGCTGCTCTTCAAGTCGCGGTCCTGAGCTCGATGCGCCGGTCGAGCGCGTGTCGGTCGGTAATCCGGACGTTGCGGACCTGTCTGATCTCACCCGACGGAGCTCTATGTGCTCGGCAAGGACATCGGCACGACCAACGTGTTGTCTCTGGGACGCGCCGATCGCTGATTGGCTCCGTCTAGGTCGAAGTCACGCACGACCTCGACGGCCTGAAACAAAAGCTCATCAGCTGCTCCCGGCGAGCAGATCGACATCCAGTGCCGCGCAGCGCTCGATCGTGCTCACGGGTCGGTGTCGACCGCCGCGACGCATGAATGCGGCGGTGCGGCTGGCCGAGGCTATCTCGCGCAGGTCAGCACGGCCAAGAGCAGGAATTCGAGCAGGAACGGCGCAGTCGCAGGATCGCACGGCCGGCCAGGTCATCAACCTGATGCAGATCGGCGGCGCGCAGCAGGTGATGCTCGAAGTGAAGGTCGCCGAGATCGCGCGCACCGAGCTGCGCATTCGAGATGGAGTTCAATGCCATCAACGTCGGCGGCAAGCACTGGAACGGCGGCGGCGTCAATGGCGGCGCCACCTTTCCGGATGTGCTCATTCCAGCCGGGCAACGTACGGGTTCCGATCTTCACCGAATCGGCGCCGTTCGGCCCCGTGATCGACGAGTTCATGCCGAATCCGCTGTCTATCGCGACACGGGCTTCTTTGCGAGCCAGCTGACCGGCAGCGACTTCTCTTCAACCTCGCGCTCGACGCCGCCAAGGAGAAGGGCCTGGCGAAGATCCTCGCCGAGCCGACGCTGACGACGCTCATCGGCCAGGAAGCACGTTTCTGTCAGGCGGCGAGTTCCCGATCCCGGTGCCGCAGGGCCTGGATGGCATCACCGTCGAGTTCAAGGAATTTGGCGTCGGCCTGCAATTCGTGCCGGTCGTGCTCGGCTCCGGCCATGTCAACCTGAAGCTCAACGTGAGCGTGAGCGAGCTCACGAGCGCGAACAACGTAGTTCTAAAGGCCGAAGGCACCACGCTTCGTTCCTCGTGCCGTCGCTTGCGAAGCGCAGCGCGAGCGCGACGGTCGAGCTCATGGACGGCCAGACGATGGGCATCGCCGGCCTCATCAACGAGAACCTGCGCGAGGTCGTCAACAAGTTTCCGGGCCTCGGTACCCTCCCGATCCTCGGCGAGCTGTTCCGCAGCCAACAGTTCATCAAGGGCGAAACCGAACTCGTCATCCTCGTCACGCCGCGGCTCGCGAGGCCGCTGCCGGCCGATCAGATTCGCCTGCCGACCGACGATTTCATCGAGCCGAACGCGAAGGAGTTCTATTTGCTCGGCCGTATGGAAGGCAAGCCGCCAAAGAGTGCATGGCGACCGCGCCGACCGCGCAGAGCGTCCGGCGGCGTGCAGTCTAAATTCGGTCAAGCCGATCGAGTAAGCGAGGAGCAATGAACGTGAACAACGTGAAGAATGTTTCTGCCGTGCTCGCCCTTGCGCTGGTCGCGACGCTGCTCGGCGCGTGCGCTGCGCTCGAGCCGGAACCGACGCTCCTCGAGAGCCATTTCGGCGACTCCGTGCGGCAGATGATCGAGGCGCAGACGTACGATCCGAGCACGCTGTCGTCACCGTCCACGCAGCCCGTCGAGGGTGGCGACGGACAGCGCATCCAGAACGTGCTCGAAGCGTACCGGACCGACGTCGCGAAGCCCGAATCCGTGGACGACGACATCGTGATCAACGTCGGCGGCGGACAGCGCTGATGGGACCTCGGCGCGGCAGTGCGGGCCGTTCGGCGCAGGTGCGGCAACGAGGTGCCGCGCTGATTCTCGTCGTGATCGGAATGGTGGCGATCGTCGGTATCGCAGGCCTCGCGCTCGACAGCGGCCACGCGATGCTCAACAAGACGCGCCTGCAGAACACGGTCGACGCCGCCGCGCTCGCCGCGGCGAAGGTTCTCGACGAGACCGCTGACGTCGCGCTCGCGGAAGCCGCGGCTCGCGCAATGTTCGCGACCAACGCGAACAACCCCGGCAACCGCGAGCTGCGGACCGCGTACGGCGGCCCGAGCCTCACACTCGCGGTGGAGTTCTCGAGCACACTGAACCCATTCGTGCCCGGCTCAGTGCCTGCGGCCTACGCACGCGTGCGAGCCCTGAACTTCGTGCTGCCGATGTGGTTCAGCGTCGTCGTGGGCGCCACCGACAAGCGCGTCGGGGCGTCCGCGGTCGCCGGGCCGAGCCCGACGATCAATCAAGCCTGCAACATCATGCCGATGATGGTCTGCGGAAATGCGGCGGCGGGCCCTCCATATTGGGGCTACTCTCCGAATCAGCCCGAGGTGCTGAAGTCGAGCACGTCGAACGGAAGCTGGGACGTCGGCCCCGGCAATTTCCAGCTGATTCGTCTCGGCGGCGGGCAAGGCGGTGCCGTCGTGCGCGAGGCGATGGCCGGCGGCTTCGACGGCTGCATCGCGGCCGGCGAATCGATTCAGACGGAGCCCGGCAACACGGTCGGCCCCGTCGTGCAGGGATTCAATACGCGCTTCGGCAGCTACTCGGGGCCGATGAACGGCACGCAGTCGACCTATCCGCCGGACGTCGTCGCGCAGCAGCCGGTGCCCCGGCTCGACTACGACCGCACCACGGACACGATCACGCAAAACGGCGTGCCGATCACCGACGCCTCGCAGATCGATTTCAACTACGACGACTACTCGGCGCGCGTGCAAGGCCGGCAACTACGACTACCAGCCCCCGCCCGGCGGCTACGGAGCGTTCCAGCGGCGCGAAGCGGCGGTCGCCATCGGTAATTGCAACGGGACGACGAACGGCGCGGGTCAGGTGCCGCTGCTCGGCTTCGGCTGCTTCTATCTGCTCCAAGAGGCGAAGCAGCAGGGCAACGAATCGTACATCTTTCGGGCAGTTCCTCAAGAACTGCCGCGCGGGCGGGATGCCGGGCCGGCGCCGACTACGGTGCCCGGGCCGCTACCTGATCCAGCTCTACCGCGACTTCGCGAGCGGCGACTCGTGATCGGGCGTCGTGCGACTCCACGAACGCCGGCGCAGCGCGGCATCGCGACGGTCGAGTTCGCGATCGTGCTGCCGGTCCTATTGTTCGCTGCTGTTCGGTGTCACCGAGCTCGGCCGAGCAATGGTGCGATACAACGCGCTCACGAAGGCCGCTGCAGGAAGGTGCGCGATACGCCGCGGCCTACGCGCTGCTCGGCACGACCGGCGCCGTAAACATAGACGCGCAGCTGCAGACCGAGGTGCGCAACGTGGTCGTCTACGGCAACAAGGCCGGCAGGGCGCGGCCATCCTGCAGGGTCTGCAGACCTCCGCAGATCCTCCTCGTGGACGCGGGCGGCGACCAAATTCGCCTCGAGGCCAACTATCCGTATGTCCCGTTGTTCGGCGCCGTCTTGCCCGATTTTCGACCTGGTTCCTCGATTGCGACCGTCGTTCGTCATGCAAGCTTCCGTGAGCATGAGGGCCTTATGAACATTCGCTGGCAGCGCGGCACCACTACGGTCGAGTTCGCAATCATCGGCGTGGTGATGTTTAGCGTTCTGTTCGGAGTGATCGAGGTAGGTCGCGCAATGTTCGTCATGAACGCGCTCGGCGAGTCGACTCGCCGTGCCGCGCGGATGGCAGCCGTTTGCCCGATCAACGATCCGGCCATCCGCAACGTGGGCTTGTTCAACGCGCCCGGTGACGGCTCGGGGAACGGCATCGTCGGCGGGTTGTCCGCCATCGAACTTTGCCGTCGAGTATCTCGACGCTAACGGAGCGGTCATCGCGAATCCGACGGCGAACTTCGCGCAAATTCAGTTCGTCCGGACGCGAATCGTCAACTATCAGCCACCAGATGCTGATTCCCTTCGCGACGTATATCTTTTCGACGCCGGGTTTCGCAACCACCTTGCGCCGCGAGAGCCTAGGGGTCCCTCGCGATGGCGTGATACAGCCATGCTGACCTGCATCGCACAAAGGACTGTTCCGATGACTTCCAAGCTTCAAGTGCTGATTGCGAGTCGGTCGAAATCGGTTCTCGCAGATCTGTCGCGCAAAGCTCAAGACACAGAGTCGCTACGACCTGCACTCGCGGCACATCGAGAACGGCCACGCCGATCCGCTGTACGGCTTGAGCTTCGCGCCCGATGTCGTCGTGATGGGGCTGACGGAACGCAGCCATCACGATCTCGCCGAGCTCGTGAAAGAGCAACACGCGCTGCGGCCGCCGATGATCGTCGCTCGCCGAGCCGGCGACGCGCAGACGATGCGGCGGCCATGCAGGCGGGTGCGCGTGATTTCCTCCCGGGCCCGTTGCTCGGCGCGGACCTGGTCGCGAGCATCGAGCGCGCCGTCGGCGCAGATCGTGAAGGTTGCCGGCGCGCGTTCCCGTCCCTGATCGCGATCGTCAATGCGAAGGGCGGCAGCGGGGCGACGTTCGTCGCGAGCAACGTCGCTTACTTGCTCGACTCGATGTCCCGGCATTCCACGGTGCTCGTGAGCTTGGACATGCAATTCGAGAGCCTCGCGCAGTACTTCGACGTCTCCTTGAAGCACGGCCTCATGGAAGTGCTCGAGAACGTCGCCGATCTCGACACGGTCGCGCTCGACGCCTACATGACTCGGCACGACAGCGGTCTCCGGCTGCTTGCGGCGCAGCCCGAGAACTCTTTCGAGGACCAGATCGATCGATCGGCCGAGCTCGGAATTCTGCTGGACAAGATGACGAATCACTTCGCGTCGGTCGTTGTCGACATGCCGAGGCGTGTCAGCGCCTATACGCGGCCCGTGCTCGAGCGCGTCACGCGAGTCGTGCTGGTCGCGCAGCAGACCTTGAGCCATTTGCGCGACGCAACCCGCATGCTGCAGGTCTTCAAACATCACGGAGTCGCGCAGGAGCAGGTGTTGGTCGTCGTCAATCGACTGGAGAAGAACTCGCCGATCAGCATGGACGACATGGAGCGCGCGCTGCACGGCGTCGAAGTCGTCGGTATACCGAGCGATTTCAAAACCGTCGCGGAGAGCATCAATCTTGGTGTGCCGATTTACGAGCACGCTCGCGGCTCCTCCGTGACGAAAGCGCTGCTGAATCTCGAAACGAAGCTCGGCGGGCGTCCCGCAAAAGCGAGCGGCGGCGGCTTGTTCGGTAAGGCGTTTGCGAACCTGATGAGGAAGGAATGATGGTCGCCCATTTGAACGAGCGGCAGTCGAGCGGCGAGCAGAATCCGAGCGGTGACTCGAAGGGCGCCGACGCGGCTGCCAAGAACGCGCTGTCGCGTCTCGAGAAAGAGTGGAAGCTCCGGATTCATGACCGGCTATTGAAGATCATGGACCTGTCGCTTGATCGCGACGATCGAGGAAGCCGTCGCCCGTGAGCAAATTCGCGAAACCGGACGGCGACTGCTCGAGGAGGAGGCGGCTCCGCTGAACGTCGAGCAACGCCGCCGCGTGCTCGAAGCACATCGAGGACGAGGTCATGGGCCTCGGTCCGCTCGAATCGCTGCTCGCTGACAAGAAGGTGGCCGACATCCTCGTGAACGGCGCCGACAGCGTGTACGTCGAGCGACGCGGCCGGATGGAGCTGACCGACGTGCAAGTTCAACGACGACGCGCATCTGCTGCACATCATCGACCGCATCGTGTCGACTGTCGGCACGGCGCATCGACGAGTCGTCGCCGATGGTCGACGCGCGCCTCAAGGACGGCTCGCGCGTCAACGCGATCATTCCGCCGCTCGCGATCGACGGGCCGATGCTGTCGATTCGTCGCTTCGCCGTCGAGCGGCTGCGGCATGGATGAGCTGATCGCATACGGGTCCGATGAACGCGGCGGCCGCGACGGTGTTGAAGGCAGTCGTGCGGGCGCGTCTCAACGTGCTGATCTCGGGCGGCACCGGCGCCGGCAAGACGACGCTGTTGAACGTGCTGTCGGGCTACATCCCCGAGAGCGAGCGCGTCATCACGATCGAGGACTCGGCCGAGCTGCAGCTGCAGCAGCCGCACGTCGTGCGCCTCGAGACGCGGCCGCCGAACATCGAAGGCAAAGGCGAAGTGAGCCAGCGCGATCTCGTGCGCAACAGCCTGCGCATGCGTCCGGATCGCATCGTCGTCGGCGAGGTCCGCGGCCCCGAGGCGCTGGACATGCTCCAGGCGATGAATACCGGCCACGACGGCTCGCTGACGACCGTGCATGCGAACACGCCGCGCGATGCGCTCGGCCGCATCGAGAGCATGGTCTCGATGAGCGGCATTGACTTCCCGACCAAGGTACTGCGCGAGCAGATCGCCTCGGCGATCGACGTCGTGGTGCAGGTCGCGCGTCACGAGGACGGACGTCGGCGAGTCGTCGAGCATCCAGGAGGTCAACGGCATGGAAGGCGAGGTCATCACGATGTCCGAGCTGTTCCGCTTCGACCGCAAGGGCAAGTCGCAGGACGGCAATGTGCTCGGCGAGCTCCAGGCCACGGGCATCGTCCCGGCGTTCCACAGCACGCTGCTCACGCAAGACGATCGACCTACCGATGAGTCTGTTCGGCAGCGCGCTCTAGCGAGGCGGGACGTACCGACAATGTCAAATCAGAGTTTGGATATTTCTCGGCGCCGTGTTCGTCACGGTGTTCCTGCTCTCGCAGACGATGATCGTGCCGGTATTCGGCGAGAGCCGTAAAACTCGCAAGAAGCTGCAGGCCCGTCTCGTCGAGATTCAGAGCGGAGCTCGGCCAGGCCTCGTTCTCTTCGCTGCTGCGCGAAAAATACCTGCGCGAGCTCTCGCCTCTCGAACGGTCGCTCGAGCAGCTGCCGTTCATGGCGGGCGATCACGGACTGCATCGAGCATGCTGGTCATTCGATACTGGCGCACCGCCTCGTGCATGCTCGCCGCGGCGCTCGGCCTCGCTTGCCGGCGCGGCGTGTGGATCGTCATCGCATCATTGCGTTGTTCGCGTGCGGTCGCTTGGTCGCGGGCATCGCCGTGCCGTTCCTCAAGATCGCTGGTGATCGCACGAAGCGCATTCAAAAGATCGAGGAGCAGCTTCCGGAAGCCGTGGACATGATGAAGCGAGCCCTGCGTGCGGGTCACCCGTTCAGCGGCGCAATCAAACTCGTGAGCGAAGAGCTGGAAGCGCCGCTCGGAAAGGAGTTCGCGACGACGTTCGCCGATCTGAACTACGGCAACGACGTTCGCCGCGCGATGCTCGGCTTGTTGCAGAGAGTGCCGAGCATTCCCGTGATGGCCGCTCGTCACGTCGGTGCTCGTGCAAAAGGAAACCGGCGGCAACCTCGCCGAGATCCTCGGCCAGATCAGCACGGTCGTGCGCGGTCGATTTCGCCTGGAGCGCAAGATTCGCACGCTGTCCGCCGAGGGCCGTTTGTCCGCGTGGATATTGGCGCTCGTGCCGCTCGTCCTGTTCGCCGTGATCTCGATCACGACGCCCGATTACCTGCCGACTCTCACCAGCGACCCGTTCGGCAAGAAACTGATCGCCGTTCGGCGGAGTGGTGGGCGTGATCGGCCTGATCTGGATTCGCAAGATCATCCGCATCGACGTGTAGGAAAGAGCAAATGGATGCCATTGCCTCCTGGTTCGGTACTCAGCGGCGAGCACGCGGACTTGTTGGCGCTCTGCGGCCGCTGTCGGCGGTGCGGTATGCCTGTTCGCGTACGGAGTCTCCCTACTGGTCGCGGGTGCGACGGATCCGGTCCGGCGACGCCTCGCGGACGTAACGGCCGCGGCAGACCAGTCCCGCGCAACGCGTGGGCTCGATCTGAGTTGGTTCGTCGACCCGCTCGCGAAGTATCTGGTGCCGAAGCGCTCGGCCGAGCGCGATTCCGCGCACAGCCGTCTCGTTCAGGCGGGTTTCCGCGGGCACAAGCCTGCGCAACTTTTATGGGCTCAAGGCCATGCTCGCCGCCGGGCTGCCGATATTCGTGCTCGTCGCCGCGCGCTGGATGCCACAGGTTTCCACAACCGCGATCGTCTTTTTCGCCGTGCTCGTTGCATTCGTTGGCGTGCGTCTCCCCGATACCGTGCTCGAGCACGTGCGCCAACGGCGCATCAAGCGGCTTCGCAACGGCTTGCCGGATGCGCTCGACTTGCTCGTAGTGTGCGTCGAATCCGGGCTCGGCCTGGCGCCGGCCATCGAGCGCGTCGCGCGCGAGCTCGAGTTCAGCCACCCAGACCTTGCGCTAGAGCTCACGCTCGTCAACGCCGAGATGCGCGCAGGAGTCGAACGACCCGTGGCACTCCGCAATCTCGCCGCGCGCACCGGCGTCGAGGACATCAACGGGCTAGTGGGGCTCCTGGTTCAAACGATTCGTTTTGGCACCAGCGTTGCAGAGGCTCTTCGCGTGTACTCGGAAGAATTTCGCGACAAGCGCATGCAGAAAGCGGAGGAGCAGGCCGCCAAGATCGGCACGAAGATGATCTTTCCTCTCGTGCTGTGCCTGTTTCCATCGTTCTTTATCGTCGCCATAGGACCGGCGGTGATTCGAATTATCGCAGCGTTTCAACGCATGTGAACCGAGAGCCAGGGAGGCCTTCGATGTCGAGGAACGGGCGCGGTGTGTTGCACTGCTTAAAGAGAAATGCGGACGTCCTAAAGGTCGCGGTGCTTGCGGTCGGCCTCGCGGGTCTCCTCGGCTGCGCCGGGGCGCCCACGGAGCCCAGCGCCGTCGCGGAAGCCGCCGAGTCGGGCGGCGATACGGTCGCACGCGCCGACGAGGCGTACGCGAAGGGCAATACCGAGGCGGCCCTGCGGCTGTATGTCCAGGCAGCCGATGCGAATCCGACCGATGCCGAGTTGTTCTTCAAGATCGGTGCCATTTATGAAGAACGCGGCGACAATGTGCTTGCCGCGCGCGCTTACGCAAGAGCAGCGCAGATCGACCCGCTCCACGCGCGTGCGCTCGAGGCGCTTGGGCTGCGTTACTTCGCGGATCGGCAACTCGAAGAAGCGCGCGGCTTCCTGAGCCGAGCGGTCGCCGCCGATGCCACTCGCTGGCGATCCTACAACGCGCTCGGATTGATCGCCGACGCGTCCGCCGACTACAAAGCGGCCGCAGCGTATTATGCGGCGGCGCTCGCGATCCGGCCCGATTCGGCGTCGGTGCTGAACAATACCGGCTATTCGAAATACTTGGCCGGCGATCTCGCGCTTGCCGAGACATATTTTCGGATGTCGCTCAAGGCCGATCCGGCCTACGAGCGTGCCTGGCACAATCTCGGCTTGGTCTATGCACGGGAGAGGAACTACGATGCCGCGCTCGCGACGTTGGCGCGCGTGGTCAGCAACTACGTTGCCGCCAACGACGTCGGCTATATCGCAATGTTGAGCGGGGATTTCGCCAAGGCCGAGTCGCTGTTCGGCGACGCTATCAGGCTCTCGCCCCGCTACTACCCGACCGCGAACGAGAACGCGGCGGAGTTGCGCCGGCGCCGCGCGGGATCTAACGGCGCTACAGCCACTAACTAGGCCGCACGACGGTTCGGTTCTTGCTCGGCGACTAGAGAACCGTGCCGACGAGCTCGCCGATGCCGGCGGTGAGCGCCATCGCGAGCGCGCCCCAGAACGTCACGCGCGCAGCCCGACCATGATCTTCGCGCCGCCGGCCCGCGCCGCGACGCCGCCGAGCAGAGCGAGGCTGACCAGCGACGTTGCCGCGATGATTACGAGGATGTTCGCCGGCGACGCGAGCGCCGCCACGAGCAACGGCAGCGCGGCGCCGCCCGCGAAGCTTCCCGCGGAGGCGAGCGCCGCTTGGAGCGGACGCGCAGTGACGACGCTCGAGATGCCGAGCTCGTCGCGCGCGTGCGCGCCGAGCGCGTCGTGCGCCATCAGCTGCTTTGCCACCGTGCGTGCGAGCGCGGGCTCGAGCCCGCGGCCGATGTAGATCGCCGTGAGCTCGTTGTGCTCGGCCGCATTGTCGGTCTCGATCTCGCGGCGCTCGCGCTCGAGATCCGCCTTCTCCGTGTCCGCCTGCGAGTGCACGGACACGTACTCGCCGGCCGCCATCGACATCGCGCCCGCGACGAGCCCCGCGACGCCGGCGACGAGAATGTTCGAGTGGCTCGCGTCCGCCGCCGCGACGCCGAGCAGCAGGCTCGCCGTAGACACGATGCCGTCGTTCGCGCCGAGCACCGCGGCGCGCAGCCAGCCGACGCGGTTCGTGCGGTGCCGTTCCCAATGACGGGTCGGCATGTCAGCGCTTTGCGGGCGCGGCGGCGCGCGCAATCCGTTCGATTGTCATGTGCCTCTCAATCCGCGCGATGTCGCAGCGCGTTCTCGATGCGCCGATCGGGGATCAGCCAGATAAAAGCGGCGAACACGTAAATCGCCTGCGCGATCCACTTCGACCAGAACGTCGTGAGGATAGCGAGCACGTAGAGGATCGGCGACAGCTTGCCTTTCCAGTCCGAGCCGATCGCGCGTCGCAGCACCGACGCGGGCCCGTCCGACGACATGATCACGCGCTGCAGGATGTAGTACGCGACGGCGGCCATCAGCAGCACGCCGCCGTATACGGCGGACGGCGTCTGCGCGAAATGATTCTCGCCCATCCAGCCCGTAACGAACGGGAGCAGCGACAGCCAGAACAGCAGATGCAGGTTCGCCCAGAGCGTGGCGCCGGTCACGCGGCCACAGGTGTGCAGCAGATGGTGATGGTTGTTCCAATAGATTCCGACGTACACGAAGCTCAGCACGTAGCTCAAGAACACCGGTAACAGCGGCACGAGCGTCGCGAGGTCCTCGCCATGGGGCGGGCGGAGCTCGAGCACCATGATCGTGATGATGATCGCGATCACGCCGTCGCTGAACGCTTCGAGACGGGTCTTACCCAAGCGCTTCGTACCGGTGTTTGAGTCTCCAGTCGCCGGTAACGCCGTTCGCGACGCAGATCATCTTCATTGGCTCGTTTCGGGCACGCCGGGAAAGGGCGCAGGCTAAACGGTTCGCACCGTTTTGGAAACTGCGTTCACGCTGATGCACCAACACGCGAAGTGCGACGCCCTTCGCACTGCTGGACACCAAGCCTGGACGGCGGGGCGGCCGGGGCACGATATTTGCTGCTCCGGCACTGCACGACCACCGGAGAGATCTTCAGACAAGTGAACGAGCATCCCGTCGGGCCCAGGGAGAAAGCGCTCAAGGTCAACCTCGACCCGCGCCACTACGGAACCTTCGCCGAGATCGGCGCGGGGCAGGAAGTCGTTCGCTGGTTCTTTCGCGCGGGAGGTGCTGCCGGCACGATCGCGAAGAGCATCTCCGCTTACGACATGAAGGTCAGCGACGCGATCTACGGCACCTGCGCGCGCTACGTGCATCGTGACCGCCTGCAATCGATGCTCGACTACGAGCAGCGGCTCAACGTCGAGCGGCTGGGCGGGATGCGCGGCGATAGCACCACGTTCTTCGCGTTCGCCGACACGGTTTCCGCGCGCAGTTTCCGCGGCAACAACGAGTGCCATGGCTGGATGGGGATCAAGTACCAGGCGAAGCCGGGCGGCCCCGACCAGCAGATCGTCATCCATGTGCGCATGCTCGACGTCGAGAACGCGCTCCAGCAGGAAGCGCTCGGCATCGTCGGCGTGAATCTCGTCTACGGCGCGTGCTTCCTGCACGACGAGCCGGAAGCGCTGCTCGAGTCCCTGCTCGACGGGCTCAGCACGAATCGCATCGAGATCGACGTCATCGACTTCGCCGGCAACGACTTCGCGCACGTCGACAATCGCGTCATGAGCCTACGGCTCGTACAGCTCGGGCTCACGGGCGTGGCGATGTTCTCGGCCGAAGGCAAGGTGCTCCAGCCGTCGGAGGTGCTCTACAAGAAGCCGGTGCTGATCGAGCGCGGACGGTTCCGTCCGGTGACTCATGTCAATCTCGACCTCGCTGCCGCCGCGTTGGAGAAGTTCGAGGCGGAAAGCGGCGACGTGGCGCCCGGCGAGACCGTGTCGATCATGGAGATCACGATGCGCAACCTGATGCGCGAGGGTGAGGTCGACTTGGGCGACTTCATCAGCCGCGCAGACGTGCTCGCGACGACGGGGCACACCGTGATGATCTCGGACTTCGCGGAGTACTATCGGCTCGCGGCGTATTTGTTTCGCTACACGAGCCGCCGCATCGGCCTTGCAATGGGCGCGATGAACCTGCGCGAGATCTTCGACGAATCGAGCTACACGAGCCTCGAAGGCGGCATCCTCGAGAACTTCGGCCGGCTCTTCAAGAACAATCTGAAAATCTTCGTTTATCCGTACGTCGACCAGAAGACCCGCGAGCTCGTTACGCTCGACAAGATCGAGCTCGATCCGTCGCTGCGGCAGCTGTTCGGCTACCTCGTGGACCGGCGCTGCATCGTGCAGCTCACCAACATCAATCAGGCGTACCTGAACATCTATTCGCCCGACGTGCTGAGCAAGATCAACGCGAAGAGCACGGAGTGGGAGTCGATGGTGCCGCCCGAGGTCGCGAACGCGATCAAGTCGCGGGGACTGTTCGGTTACTCGTAGGCGCTCGTCAGCGCCGCAACGCGAGGAAGACGCCGACCACCATCAGCACGGCCCCGATCAATCGGGTCGGCGTCAGCGAAAACGTGAGCGAGCGCAGCAGTCCGTAATGGTCGATCGTGAGCGCGGAGATCACCTGGCCCGCGACGACCAAAGCGATCGCGGTGCCGACGCCGAGCCGCGGGCTCAGGAACGTGATGGTGAAGACGTAGAACGCGACGATGAATCCCCCGCTGTAGCTCCACCACGGCGCTTGCTTGAGATCCGCCCACGTCGGCACGCCCTGGCCGGCCAGGAGCACCGTGAACGCCGTCGCGGCGGCAGCGAACAGAAACAACGTCAGCGCCGCGAACGGCACGTTGCCGCCGATTGCGCGGCTTAGCGCCGAGTTCGAGGCGGCCTGCACCGGGATCAGCGCTCCGCTCACGAGAGCGAGCAGCCAAAGCAATGGCGTCGTACCCATTTTCGAATCAACTCCTTTCTCGACGTGCTCGCGGGGGCGAGCTGTTGCCGGCTAGCGGCTCGACCACACGGCTAGCTCGTTGCCGCTCGGATCGGCGAAATGGAAGCGGCGGCCGCCGGGAAACGAGTACGGTGCTTCGAGAATCGATCCGCCTGCCGCCGTGACCGCCGCGAGGCTCGCCTCGAGATCGTCCGAGTAGAGAATCACCAACGGCCCGTGGGTTCGCTGTTCGTCGCCGCGCCGCAACCCGCCGACCTCGCCGCCGTCGGAGCCCTTGATTCCCGCGTACTCGGGGCCGTAGTCGGCGAAGCTCCAGCCGAAGGCCTTTGCGTAGAAGCGCTTGGCGGCCGCGACGTCGCGGACGGTGAACTCGATGTAGTCGATGGCGTGGTGCGTGTGCACTATTGCGTCTCCCAGACCCCGAGTGGGCGCCGTGTGCCGATGCGGTATCGAGGCCGCGGCACGCGCGCTGGACTCCTTAGCAACGAATAGTAGTACGACAGGCCCTCGTAGCGCGCCCGTCAGCGCTAGGACCTAGGCGACTCCCGACAGCAACGCGCCGGCCGACAGCACGATGACGACGATCACCACCCAGCGCACGAAGCGCGCGCCGCGCCTCACGGCCATCCGCGCCGCGATCCACGCGCCGAGCGACTGACCCGCGGCGAGCAGCAGGCCGATCGTCCAATTCACCTGATCGTGAGCGATGAACACGATGAGCGCCGCCGCCGTGAAAACGAGCACCATCAGGTTCTTCACCGCGTTCGCGCTCACGAGGTTGAAGCCGGCGCTCAGCACGAGCGCCGCGATGAGGAATATCCCGACGCCGGCCTGAAGAAAGCCGCCGTAGATTCCGATCACGAAGAACAGCGGCACTTCGACCCACAGCCGGGCGCGTCGTGCCATGTGCTCTTGGAGCCAACGCTCCGGCTGGATGAACATCACGACGATCATCAGCAGCATCAGCACGCCGATGATCTTGCGCAGCAACGCCTCGTCGAGATCGACGGCGAGCTGCGCGCCGATGATCGAGCCGACGACCGACGGCACGACGAGCTTCCACGTCCCGCTCGCGTCGAGCGCGCCGAACCGGCGGAAGGTCGCGACAGCCACGACGTTCTGCATCACCACGCCGACGCGGTTCGTGCCATTGGCCACGTTCGCGGGCAGCCCGAGCAGGATCAGGATCGGCAGCGTGATCAGCGAGCCGCTGCCGGCGAGTGTATTGATGAAGCCCGCGGCGATGCCCGTCACGGGCACGGCCGCGAGCAGCCAGAAATCGTAGTGATCGAAGATCAAACGCACCAAAGCCCGTCGCGGCGTGGGCCGCGCACACGATCCGACCGAGAGAGCGCCTCAAGCGGGCCACGGCGGCGCGCCGGGGCGAGACTCTAGCCACGGCGGCGCGATTTGCCAACCATGCACTGGTCGCGACCCACGGCTCGTCGCCAAGATTCCGGGCGTGAAGCTCGAGCAGGAACAACGCGCCACCTTTCGCGTCGCCGTGCGGCGCGACAGCGGCATCGAGGCGTCGCTGAGCCTCGCGGGCAAGAGGCTGCGTGCGGGCGTCCGCGACGTGAGCGCGGAGGGCATCTCTCTCACGCTCGAACGCGGCGTGCTTGCGGCGCTCAAGGTCGGCGGCAACGTGGACGTCGAGGTGTCGTTCGAAGGGGAGACGTTCTTGCTGCACGGCGTGATCCGCTCCGAGCACGGCGGCGGCTACGGCATCTTCTTCCCGGCCGCGCGATCGCGCGGGGCGCCCGAATCCGCTCGATCGGTTCGAGCGCATCTCCGCGCATCTGCAGCGCACGTCGCTCTCGCAGCGCCTCAAGGTGCTGACGCTGCCGGAGTAGGCGGGCCCCCGATCCGCCGGTTTGTCGTCCACTCAGTTCCCGCTTCGTAACAGTTCGAGCCGAAGCCGCGGGCGCGCCCGCGCACGCACGCTGCCTCGGTTACGCTCAACGCACAACACGGTGCCCGCCGAGGACACCGGACCAACACAGGGGGAGCTCCTGATGAGACGGCTCGCGGCGCTCGCGTTCGCAGGATTCGTGGTAGCCGGAACGGCGACGGCGCAAGCACCGCCGTCCGAAGCGCGCGAGGGCGAAGCGGAGCAACAACGGCTGCGCCAATTCAGCCCCGGTGGGCCCTTGGCAAGCGGTGTGGAGCTGCCGCGCTGGCCCGCGCCGCGCGATCCGCTCGCGGCTTCCACGCCCGTGACCGACGCGCTGCTCGCGAACCCGTCGCCGAACGACTGGCTGTCGTGGCGCCGCACCCAGGACGGCCTCGGCTTCTCGCCGCTCACGAGCATCAGCAAGGAGAACGTCGCGCGGCTGCAGCTCGCGTGGTCGCTCGCGTTGCCCGCGGGGCAGAACGCCGCGACGCCGCTCGTGCACGACGGCGTGATCTACGTGCACTCGTTCGGCGATCACGTGCAGGCGCTCGACGCGACCACGGGCGACGAGCTGTGGCACTACGCGCGCCAGCTGCCCGAGAATTCGCGGCCCACGGTGAAGCGCAACGTCGCCCTCTACGCCGACAAGATCTACTTCGGCACCTCCGACGTGCACGTCGTCGCGCTCGACGCGAAGACCGGCCATGTCGTTTGGGATCAGCCGATCACCGAGCCCGGGAGCGGCTTCGGGCTCACGGGCGGTCCGCTCGTCGCGCGCGGTAAGGTGATGCAGGGCGTCAACGGCCAGTCGCCGGGCGGCGCCTACATCGTCGGCCTCGACGCCGCCACCGGCGAAGAGGCCTGGCGCTTCTATACGATCGCGCGACCCGGAGAGCCCGGCGGTAACACCTGGAACGGTCTGCCGCTCGACAAGCGCTCGGGCGGGTCGGTGTGGACCGCGGGCAGCTACGACGCGGAGCACAACGTCGCGCTATTCGGCCCGGCGCCGACCTACGACACGGGTCCGATGCGCGATCCGATCGACCGGCGCGGCGTGTCGAACGAAGCGCTCTACACGAATGCGACGATCGCGCTCAATCCCGACGACGGCAAGCTCGTCTGGTACTTCCAGCACGTGCCGAACGATCAGTGGGACTTCGACTGGGCGTTCGAGCGCCAGCTCGTGACTCTGCCCGTGAACGGCCGCGACCGCAGGGTGCTCGTGACGTCGGGCAAGGAGGCCGTGTACGACGCGCTCGACCTGAACGGCGGCCGCTATCTCTTCTCGATCGACTTGGGATTGCAGAACTTCATCACCGCGATCGATCCGAAGACCGGCGCGAAGCGCATCGATCCGAGCCTCGTACCTTCGCGCGAGCGGCCGATCACGGTTTGCCCGCACGCGGGCGGCGCGAAGAGCTGGATTCCCGCGTCGCTCAATCCGCAGACGAAGATCCTGTACGTGCCGCTCGTCGAATCGTGCATGGTGCTCACGCCCGCGCCGCAAGACGAGCGCGGCTCGCTCTCGACCGGCGTCCGTTGGACCGTTCGCCCCACGCTCGATAGCGACGGCCGCTACGGCCGAATCCAAGCGATCAACCTCGCGACGCAAGCAAACGCTCTGGACGGAGCGGCAGCGCGCGCCGCAGACGAGCGGGCGTGCTCGCGACGGCGGGCGGCCTCGTGTTCGCGGGCGCGCTCGACCGCTGGTTCACGGCGTACGACGACGCGAACGGCAAGACGCTTTGGCGCGCGCGCCTGAGCGACGTGCCGAGCGCCGCCCCGATCAGCTATGCGGTGAACGGCAAGCAGTACGTCGCGATGGTGGTCGGCTACGGCTCGGCGCAGGCGATCACGTTTCCGATGCTGACTCCCGAGATCGATCTGCCGGTCGCTCGGAGCTCGACGATCTGGGTGTTCGCGTTGCCCGGCGATTGACCGCGTTGCGCGTCTTGCGCGGCGCACGTCGCGAACGTCCTCCCCGAGACACGCCGGAAATCCCGTCCCTGGGGCTCGGCGGCGCACATCCTTGTGCGCCGACGGTCTCGGGAAGGACGTCCGCGACATGCGCCGCGCAAGCGCCACCGTATCGCCAGCCGCCGTTGGGGTGGGGTGGGCGGTGCTACGATCCGCGCGGTACGCTGTCCTAAGCGAAGGCAGCGGAGATCGTTCGATGGGTAGTCGATTCGTCGTGTCGATCGCCGCGTGTGGATTCCTCGCGGCCGCATGCACTCCCGAGCCGCCGCCACCGCCGCCGCCCGCGCCGGCACCTCCGCCAGGTCCCGCCGGCGAATCGTTCACCGCCGCGCGCGGCGGGTTCATCCCGGAAGGCGTCGAATACGACAAGGCGAACGGCCGCTTCCTCACGGGCTCACTCGCGGAAGGCTCGATCTTCGTGATCGGCCGCGACGGCAGCGTGACGCCGTTCGTCACGGACTCGTCGCTCGTGTCGTCGGTCGGCATCGAAGCGGACGAGGCGCGCGACCGGCTGCTCGTCGCGAACTCCGACCGCGCGGTGTTCCAGCCGGGCAGCGCGGGGCAGGCCAAGCTCAACGTGTACAACCTGACCACGGGCGAGCGTCTCGCGATGGTCGATCTCGCGGCCCAGATCGGCACGCCGAGTGATCCTCCCGCGTACTTCGCGAACGACGTCGCCGTCGACACGGAAGGCAACGCGTACGTCACGGACACGCGCATGAACGTCATCTATAAGGTGACGCCCGACTATCAGGCGTCGGTGCTGCACCGGTTCCCCGCGTTGGACGGCGGCGCCGCGTTGAACGGCATCGAGTATCACGCGGCGGGCTACTTGCTCGTCGTCGCGGGTCCGCTCTTGTTCAAAGTGCCCGTCGCGAATCCCGCGGGCACGACGCAAGTGCAGGTTGCGACGCCGGTGCCGGGTCAAGACGGCATCGTCTGGGCCGCGGACGGCACGCTTGCGGCGGTCAGCAACAGCGAGCAGCAAGTCGTGAAGCTCACGAGCAGCGATGACTGGGCGACGGCGCGGCGCTCCGGAGTCGCGATGCTCGCCGGGCAGGCGACGACGGCTGCCGCGGTGGGCGACGACATCTGGGCCGTCCACCCGCACTTCGCGGATGCCGATCCGCCGAGCTTCGAGCAGGCGGTCTTCAAATGACGGTGGCCGGCGCGAGCCGGTAATTGCCGGGCCGCGCTGCGAGCGCCCGGCCGCGTGGCGCTCGCGCTGCGGCGCGTCGAGAGTCAGGGCTCGAGCACGATCCGCGTCACCGCGGGGCCCGCGAGAAACGGCGTCGGCGCGCCGCTCACCCAGTCGTTCTGCATATCGGCGAAGTGCGGCGACAAGAAATGCCCGCTTTGTCCGCCGCTCATCTCCAAGATGCCGTCCTCGGGGCGTGCGGGGGAGACCGACATCCGGATCAGCGCGCCGTAGCTCGGCGTCGCGACACGTAACGCGAGCGTCGCGCCCGGCACGGGGTCGCGCGGCAGGCGCAGCCACGGGCCGAGCACGTCGCCGATCACGGGAAGGTTTGCGAACGGATGCGCGACGTCGATCACGTTCACGTCGCCCCAGCGCGCATCGACGCTGGGCCGGGAGCCGTCACGCTCGAGCTCGTGGAGCGCGTCGAGCAGCACCGCGCGCAGGAACGTGGGCCAGTCCGCGAACTCACTCGTCAGAAGATGCGCGGGGCGCTCGTCGAGCAGCCGGCGCAGCGGCTCGTCCGCGAGCGGCCAGCGGTAGACGAACCCGGGGTCCGCTGCGACCGCCGGCGCGAATAGCGGCGTGAGCACGCGCTCGAGCAGCGCGCGATAGTACAGCTGCACGATCCGGAATCCCGGTTGATCAGCGTCCGCGCGGCCGTTCCACGCGAGCACGTGCGCGCGGGCGCGTGCGAGCAGCGGGTCGGCGTCGTCGCTCGCGACGACCTCGAGCAGCACGGCGCGAATCTGGTCGTAACCTTCGGTCCGCGTGTCGAGCTGCATCGCGAGGAAGTCGGGCTCCGAGAACGTCGCCTTTGCCGCGAGCAGCTCGGCGATGCGTGACGCCCGCAGCGGCGTCATCCACACGCGGCTCAGCGGGCTCGAGCGCTCGAGCGGCAACGTGCGGTTGTTCGCCGTGTACAGCGCGCCGTCGCCGCGGCCGAGCAGCGTCGGCCGCTCGAGCTCGCCTTCCCAAGCGCGGCTGCCGTCGGCCCACGACACGGGCCGAGAGCCGTCGAAGCCGACGCGGCGCGGCAGCGGCCCGTTGACGGTCCAGCCGATCCGGCCGCTCGAGTCCGCGAGCATCCAGTTCAGCGACGGCCCAGCCCAGCGCTCGAGGACGGCGACGCCGTCGCTCGCGCTCTTGGCCGCCGCGAGATCGAGGAGGTCGAGGTTCAACCCGTGCGGCTCGAGCCACGCCGCGTGCAGCACGAGCGGCCGGCCGTGAGAGTCGCGGCCGGCGACCGGCCCCCAACGCGTCGAGCGCAGCTCGAACGGCTCGGGATCGCGGCCCGCGACCGCGATCTGAATCACTTCGGTGGCAAACGTCTCGCTGCCGCTCGGGGTGGCGTAGCGGCTCGGATCCTTCGGGTCCACGTCGACGACCACCCAGTCGCTCTGATCCGCGTTGCTCACGGTCGCGCCCCACGCGAGCACGTCGCTCGCGCCGATCAGGATCGCGGGCACACCCGGAATGCTCGCGCCGCGCAGCGCGCCGCCGGGCCATTGCAGCTCGCAGCGGTAGAAGATGTTCGGCACGCGCAGGTCGAGATGCGGGTCGTTCGCGAGGATCGCGTCGCCGCGCGCCGTGCGCGATGCGTCGAGCGCCCACTGGTTCGACGCGGGTCCCACGAGCGGCGGCGCGACACGCGGCGCCTGCGGCGATGGGCGCGGCGCGGCCCGCGTGCGCAAGTCCACGACGTCCGACCCGGGTATCGGGACCGGGGAGTAGCCGCCCGTGGGGTCCGTCTCGGTGCCGACGAGCGGCCGGTCGAAACGCGAGGTGGACGGCGTCAGGAATTCGTAAAGCGGCTCCGGCAACACCTCGTGCAGCAAGCTTTGCGGCCGCTCGTACGCCTCGTTGTTCGACAGCCGGGTGTAGAGCCCGAACACCACGAGCAGGCTGTCTTCGTTGCGCCAAGGTTGCGGGCGCACGCCGAACAACCAGTACTCGGGCGGCCGCGCGCCGAGGTCCTCGAGCCCCGCGTTGACGCCTTGCGTATAGGCCGTGAGCCACGCGACTTGGGCGGAGGGCAGCTCCGTGAGCACGCGCTCGGCCCGGCGCCTGAAGTCGAACGGCTTCTGGGCGCGGTCGAGCGGGAGCGCGCGCTCGCCGAACAGCTCCGCGAGCTCGCCGGCGGCCGAGCGGCGCAGCAGATCCATTTGAAAGAACCGCTCCTGCGCGTGCATGTAGCCCTCGCCGCGCAGCGCGTCCTCGAACGAGGCGCCGCGGATTCGCGGCACCGCCCTCGCGTCGAGCTCGATCTCGAGCGGAGCCGTGAGGCCGGCGAGCACGGCCTCGCCGCTCCGGCGAGGAAGTGCCGCGCGAACCGTGAGGTAGGCGGCGCTCGTGAGCACCACGATGGTGCCCACGACCGCAAAGATGCACCATTTGATCCGATCGATTCTCATCTTTTTTCAGCGTATTGTTGGATCGACCTCATGCAGATCGACTGGAACCAATACCAACCGGGCACGTTCTTCGACGAGCTCTTCGCGGCGCCTGGCAAGGCGCGGCCGGCGGCTGCGCACCTCACGAGTTACCTCGCCTCCCTCGGTAAGCGCGAGCTCGCCGAGCGGCAAGGCGACGCCGAGCGCGCGATTGCCGAGATGGGAATCACGTTCACGGTCTACACGGAAGGCCAAAATATCGACCGTGCGTGGCCCTTCGATGTGATCCCCCGCACGATCGAGGCGACGGAGTGGGCGCGCATCGAGCGCGGCCTCGTCCAGCGGCTCACCGCGCTCAATCATTTCATCGACGACCTCTATCACGACCAGCGCATTATCGCCGACGGCATCGTGCCCAAGGACATCATCGCGACGTCGTCGAACTTCCTCGAAGGCTGCATCGGTGCGAATCCGCCTTACGGCGTGTGGGCGAACATCTGCGGCTCGGACCTCGTGCGCGACGCCGACGGCACCGTCTACGTGCTCGAGGACAACCTCCGCGTGCCCTCGGGCGTGTCGTACATGCTCGAGAACCGGATCATCACGAAGCAGGTGTTTCCGGAGGTCTTCGAGCACGCGCAGATTCTGCCCGTGGATGATTACGCTTCGCAGCTGTTCGACATGCTCGCTTCGTTGAGCCCGCGCAAGGCCGAGTTCCCGCGTGTCGTGGTGCTCACGCCCGGCATCTACAACTCGGCCTACTTCGAGCACTCGTACCTCGCGCAGCGCATGGGCGTGGACCTCGTCGAGGGCACGGATCTCGTCGTCGCGGACGACGACTGTGTGTACGTGCGCACGATCCGCGGCCTCGAGCGCGTCGACGTGATCTACCGGCGCATCAACGACACGTTCCTCGACCCCGACGCGTTCGACAAGTCGTCCGTGCTCGGCGTACCGGGGCTCATGCGCGCGTGGCGCGCCCAGACGGTCGCGCTCGCGAACGCGCCCGGCGCGGGCGTCGCGGACGACAAGGTCGTCTACGCGTACGTGCCGCAGATCATCAAGTACTACTTGA
The DNA here is from genome assembly GCA_963742115.1 of uncultured Gammaproteobacteria bacterium. GTDB lineage: Bacteria > Pseudomonadota > Gammaproteobacteria > Steroidobacterales > Rariloculaceae > FEN-1219. The sequence continues at coordinate 444,471 of CAVUKQ010000015.1, read as the reverse complement.
GCGAGGACGCGATTCTGCCGAACGTGCCGACGCATCTGCTGCGCGACGACGCGCACCGCAAGCACGTTTGCGGCGATCTCTCGAGCTGGGTCGTGAAGCCCGCGAACGAGTCGGGCGGCTACGGCATGCTGATCGGCCCGCGCTCGACGGCGGAGGAGCGCGCCGCGATGACGATCGCGATCGAAGCGAATCCGCGCAACTACATCGCGCAACCCGTGCTCGCGCTCTCGACCGCGCCGACGCTCGTGCACGGCGAGATCGAGCCCCGCCACCTGGACCTGCGGCCGTTCATCCTGCAAGGCGAGCGGATCTGGGTCACGCCGGGGGGGCTCACTCGCGTCGCGCTGCGGCGCGGCTCGCTCGTCGTGAACTCCTCGCAAGGCGGCGGCAGCAAGGACACCTGGATCGTGGCGACCGAGTGATATGAGCTTTGCCCAATGAGTCTCGCTAGATGAGCCTGCTGTCGCGAGTCGCGGAACGCATCTACTGGAGCGCGCGCTACCTCGAGCGCGCCGAGACGACCTCGCGCCTCGCGCGCGTCTACGGCAACTTGCTGCTCGATTTGCCGCGCCAGGCTGGGCTCAAATGGGACGCGCTGATCCAGATCACGGGCGGCGCGGAGATCTATCGCGAGCTGCATCCGAGCCCCGGGCTCGACACGGCCGAGCGGTTCTTCGTCGCGGACAAGAGCAACCCGAGCTCGGTCCGCTCGTCGCTGCTGCACGCGCGCGAGAGCATCCGCACGACGCGCGACATCGTGCCGTCGGAAGCCTGGCGCTCGGTGAACGAGCTCTGCATGTACGTCGGCGAGGAGCTCGACGCGGTAACGTCGCACCGGCGCCGCTACGGCATCCACACGCGCGTCGTCGAGGGCTGCCAGCAGATCAGCGGTCTGCTTGCACGACACGATGAGCCACGACTCGGGCTATCAGTTCTTCCGCGTAGGCCGCGCCGTCGAGCGTTCCGACATGACGACGCGGATCATCGACGTCGCGGCCGCGTTGCTGATCGGCCGCGAAGACCTCGCGCGCTTCGACAACACGCTGTGGATGGCCGTGCTGCAGTCGCTGTCGGCCTATCAAATGTACCGGCAGCAGGTGCGCCGGCGCATCTTCGGCCCCGACGTGATCGCCTACCTGTTGAAGGACGAGCAGTTCCCGCGCGCGTTCGCGTTTTGCTTGCGCGATCTCGGGCAAGCGCTCGCGGTGTTGCCACGCAACGCCGCGCCTCACAAGAAGCTCGGCGACTTGAGACGGATGCTCGCCGTGCTCGAGATCACGCGCCTGCCGATCGCGGCCATGCACCAGTGGATCGACGACGTGCAGCGCGAGCTCGGCGAGCTCCACGGCCTGATCCATCGCACCTGGTTTGAACCCTCCACCGATTCGACCGGTCAAACCTCCGTCGCTAGTCAGTCGCAAACTCAGAGCCAGACGCCGGCGCCGCTCCAAGCCAAGGCGTAGGAAAGAGACAGAGACGGAGGCGGGGGATGCTCAAGACTGTTGTGCTCGTGGTGGCCGGTCTCGCGGCAGGCTTTGCCGTGGCGTATTGGGCGAAGGACACCAAGCCGCTCGCCGGGACGGCAGAGGCTTCGATCGCCGAGCCGAGCGGCGGCGCCGACACCGCGACGGGCGGCGTGCCGGCGCGGGTCGCGGAGCTCGAGAGCGCGCTGCATTCGGAGATCGAGCAGCGTGCCGCGCTCGAGCAGCGCGTTGCCGAGCTCGGCGCAGCGCTCGATGAGCTGCGCGGTGGAGCGAGCGGCGGCGGCGCGAGCGCGCGCGGACCCGAAGCCGTCGTGGCGGTTCAGAACGGCCCGCCGCCGTTCGGCGGCGGCTCGCCCGCCGCGACGGGGCGCAGGTTCCGCGGGCCCGAGACGAGCGAGCAGCGAGTCGAGCGCCTTGTCGGCGCGGGGTTCGCGCCGGACCGCGCCGCGTGGATCGATAAGCGCACGTCCGAGCTCACGATGCAGACCATCCAGGCGCAGTACCAACGCCGCCGCGGCGAGAACGTCGATCCGGCTCTGCTCGGCGGGAGTCAGGCGACCCTGCGACAAGAGCTCGGCGACGCCGACTACGAACGCTACCTCACGGCGCTCGGGCGGCCGACGAAGGTCGGCGTGTTCAACGTGATCGCGAGCTCGCCGGCGGAGCAGGCGGGCCTGCGCGCCGGTGACGAAATTTTGAGCTACGGCGGCACGCGCGTGTTCGACATGAGCGAGCTCAACGACCTCACGGTCGAGGGCACGCCGGGCCAGCCCGTGGTGCTCGAGGTGCAGCGCGACGGCCAGAACGTCCAGCTCGTGCTGCCGCGCGGGCCCATCGGGATCGGCGGGGGACCTTTCAACCGCCGGCCTTGAGGCAGCGGCTTCAGGCCGACTTCGCGCTGCGAATAAAAGGCCGCCTCATGGGCGGCCGAAAGCGGGGTGGCTACAGGAAACTTGGCGCCATCGTCGCGCGGACGCGTTTAACCTGCGTGTCGATACCATGAACTTTCGATGACCCGATCCTTGATGTTTCGTAACGAATCCCGAAGCAGCGCGGGTTAGAATGTCGCGCTTTAGGCTCAAGACGATCCAAGTCCATGTCGCTACAAGAAAAGTTTCTCAAGCTCGAGGCCCATTTGAAGGGTCTCGTGGTCGGTCAAGAACGTTTGCTGAATCGAATGCTCGTGGTGCTGCTATGCGACGGACACTTGCTCGTCGAAGGTGCGCCGGGGCTCGCGAAGACGCGCGCGATCAAGGTTCTCAGTCATAGCATCGAAGGCGACTTTCATCGCCTGCAATTCACGCCGGACTTGCTGCCCGCCGATCTCACGGGCACCGAGATCTATCGGCCGCAGGACGGCTCGTTCGTGTTTCGCGAGGGCCCGTTGTTTCACAACCTCGTGCTCGCGGACGAGGTGAACCGTGCGCCCGCGAAGGTGCAGTCCGCGCTGCTCGAGGCGATGGGCGAGCGCCAGATCACGGTCGGCTCCGTGACCTACCCGTTGCCCGCGCTGTTCATGGTGATGGCGACGCAGAATCCGATCGAGCAGGAAGGCACCTATCCGTTGCCCGAGGCGCAGCTCGACCGTTTCCTGCTGCACGTGTTCGTCAACTATCCCGATGCCGCCGGCGAGCGCGCGATCCTCGTGCTCAACCGCGCGGAACAGAAGCGCTCCGTCACGGACGAGACGCTGTTCACCGCGCCCGAGGTGCTCACCCAGCGCGAGGTCGCCGCCGCGCGGCTCGAGGTGCTCGACCAACATCTCTCCGAGCCGCTGCAGGAATACATCGTGCAGATCGTGCTCGCGACGCGCCAACCCGAGCGCTACGGCGAGGACTTGAAGGGCGTGCTGCAGTATGGCGCGAGCCCGCGCGCGACGATCGCGCTCGACCGCTGCTCGCGCGCGCACGCGTGGCTCGCGGGCCGCGACTTCGTGACACCCGAAGACATTCAAGAGGTGGCGCACGACGTGCTGCGCCACCGGATATTGCTCGGCTTCGAGGCCGAAGCGTCGGGCCGTGCGCCCGACGAGCTCATCGACACGCTGTTGAAGCGCATCGGAGTCCCCTAACGCCATGGCCATGCGCCGCGCGCGTGCTGCAGTCGCCCGTGCGAGTCACGCTCGCCGACCTTCTGCGCCTGCGCGCCGCCGGTGAAGCGATCCGTCTCACCGCGCCGCGCGTGCGAGTCGCCGCGTCTGGCGGGCACCTCTCTCCTTATAAAGGGCGCGGAGTCGAGTTCGACGAGTCCCGTCCGTACCAACCCGGCGACGACCTGAGGACGATCGATTGGCGCGTGACCGCGCGCACCGGCAAGCCGCATACCAAGGTGTTCCGCGAGGAGCGCAATCGCCCGGTGTTCGTGTGGCTCGACCTGCGCCGGCCAATGCTGTTCGCGACGCGCGGCGCGTACAAGGGCGTGCGCGCGGCCGAGATGGCGGCGCTGATCGCGTGGAGCGCGGTCGCGAATGGCGACCGGCTCGGCGGGCTCGTGTTCTCGGAGTCCCAGCACCACGAGCTGCGACCCGCGCTCGGTCTGCGCTCCGCTCTGCGGCTGTTCCAGAAGATCGCGGCGGACTCGTTGTGGGATCTCGCGTCGACCGACGCGCCGGCCGAGATCGACGCCGAGCGCGCGTTGCTCAGGCTCACGCGCGTCGCGCGGCCTGGCAGCCTGATCTTCCTGCTCAGCGACTTCCGGCGGCTCGGCGCGGACGCCGAGCGCCATCTGCGTCAGCTCGCCGGTCACTGCGACCTCATGCTCATGCACTTTTTCGACCCCGTGGAGGCCGATCTTCCGCCGCCCGGGCGCTATCGCATCCAAAGCGGAACGCGGACGTTTGCGATCGAGACCGCGAACGAGGTGTTGAGGCGCACGTTATCACGAGCGCTATGCCGCGCGCGTCGCGAGCCTGAAATCGCTCGCGCGGCTGCCGGGCATCCACTTGCTCGAGTGCGCGACGCACGCGGACGCGCGCTTGCTCTTGGCGCAACAGTTTCGTCAGCGCTGAGGCGATCGCGATGCCGACCACCGTCGACTTCACGCAGCTCCCGATTCGCGATATCCATCTGCCCGGGTTGATCGCGTGGTGGCCGCCGGCGCCGGGCTGGTGGCTCGCCGCGGCGCTGCTGCTCGCTGCGCTCGTCGTGCTGGGCCTCTATTACCGGCGTGGGCGGCATCGGCGCGCCGCGCTGCACTCCGTGCGCAAGGTGCACGCCGCCCTCCAGCAAGGCGCCGAACCGGTCGCGTGCCTGCAGCGCGTGTCGACGACCCTGCGCAGATTCGCGATGACGACGGCCGACGCGCAAGCCGTGGCTTCGCTGCGCGCGGTGGACGGAGTCGCCGAGCGCGCGTCGTCCGACGAGGTCGCGGGCATGATCGGCGACCGTTGGCTCCGCTATCTCGACAGCCGCTGGCAACGCGACGAGTTCAGCCGCGGCCTGGGGCGCCTCTTGCTCGCGGCGCCGTACTCGCGCCCCGCGACGATCGAGCGCCAACACGCGATCGACCTCGCGGCCCTGTGCGCGGAGTGGCTCAGGGCGCAGAGCGTGCGCCGGAGCCGCGTGCGCGCGAGGAAGCTCGGCGGCGCTCGGCGGCTCGTCGGGGCCGCGGAATCGATGTGGGCGCGCACGGCGGGACGGAGCTGACGCCGATGTGGACGCTCGCCTGGGGCTGGATCCTGCTCGCGTTGCCGCTGCCGTGGCTCGTGCGCCGGCTCGTGCCCGGCGACGCGCTCGATCGCGACGCGGCGCTCAAGGTGCCGATGGCCGCGGAGTTCGCCGACCTCGCGGGTTTGCGCGGCCCGGCGCTGCGCAAGGAATGGCGGCTCGCGGCGCTCTGGAGCGTCTGGCTGCTCGCGCTGCTCGCGGCCGCGCGGCCGCAATTCGTCGGCGATCCGATTGCGCTGCCGATGACGGGCCGCGACTTGCTGTTGTCGGTCGACCTCTCGGGCAGCATGGAGGAGCAAGACTTCCAGCTCCAAGGCCAGTGGGTCGACCGGCTCACCGCGACCAAAGCCGTCGTGAAGGACTTCATCGACCGCCGCGTCGGCGATCGTATCGGCCTGATCCTGTTCGGTCGCGAGGCCTATCTGCAAACTCCGCTGACGTTCGACCGGAAGACCGTGCAGACGCTGCTCGACGAGTCGGTGATCGGGCTCGCGGGCAAGGAGACGGCGATCGGCGATTCGATCGGCCTCGCGATCCGCACGCTCGACGACGCGGGCGTCGACGCCGGCCGGCGCGTGCTGATACTGCTGACCGACGGCGCGAACACCGCGGGCGCCGTCGAGCCGCTGAAAGCCGCCGACCTCGCCGCCCAGCGCAAGATGGTGATCTACACGATCGGTATCGGCGCCGACGCGCTCACGGTGCGCTCGCTGTTCGGGCTGCGCCAGATCAACCCGTCGGCCGATCTCGACGAGGCGACGCTCACCGCGATCGCCGACAAGACCGGCGGCCGTTACTTCCGCGCTCGCGACACGGACGAGTTCGCCCAGATCTACAAGATCTTGGACGAGCTCGAGCCCGCGGAGTCCGACGAACGCGGCTTCCGGCCGATCACTGAGCTGTTCTTCTGGCCGCTCGGTGCGGCGCTCGTGCTCGCGCTCGTCGCGGGCGCTGTTGGGGCTGGCCGCGGCCTATGCGCGCGGCGCGCGCGGTCGCGCGCGACTCCGATCGCGCTGCGCAGCGAGGTGCCCATCGATGACGCTATGGGCTGACTTCCATTTTCTGCGGCCGTGGTGGCTCGCGCTGCTGCCGGTGGGCGTTTGGCTGATCTGGCAGCTGCTGCGCGGGCGCGCCGACAGCGGCGGCTGGCGCAGCGTCGTCGACGCGCCGCTGCGCGCGCACGTGCTCGCCGAGCCCGAAGTCCTGCGCGAGAGCCGCTGGCCGCTGATCGCGGCGCTCGCCTCTTGGCTGCTCGCGGTCGTCGCGCTCGCGGGCCCCGCGTGGGAGCGGCTGCCGGTGCCCGCGTTTCGCTCGGAGGAGGCGCTCGTCGTCGCGCTCGATCTGTCGCGCTCGATGGACGCGACGGACGTCGAGCCGTCGCGGCTCGCACGCGCTCGTCTCAAGCTGCTCGATCTGCTCGAGCGGCGCACAGCGGGCCAGACCGCGCTCGTCGTGTTCTCGACGCACGCGTTCACGGTCACGCCGCTCACGACGGACACGCGTACGATCGCCGCGCTCGCGGGTGCCGTGAACACTGACATCATGCCGACGCAAGGCAGCACGCTGTCGTCGGGTCTCGAGAAAGGCGCCACGCTGCTGCGGCAGACGGGCTTGAACCAAGGCGAGATCCTCGCGATCACCGATGCCGATGTGACTCGCGAGGATTTGAGTCTCGCGGGCGATCTGCGCGGCGAGGGCTTCCGAGTGAGTGTGCTCGCGGTCGGCACGGAGCAGGGGGCGCCGATCGCGCGCCGCGAAGGCGGGTTCCTCACCGACGACAACGGCCAGGTCGTGATACCGCAGCTCGATGCGGCGGGCCTGCAGCGGCTCGCAGCCGCGGGCGGCGGCCGGTTCGCGCGGCTCGCGCCCGACGACCGCGATCTCGCGAGCCTGTTTCCCGCGGCCGGGTTGCCCGCGAGCGCCGAGCTCGAAGCGGCCGGCGAGCAATACAAGGCCGACGTCTGGCGCGATCGCGGGCTGTTGCTCGCCCTCGCGCTGCTGCCGTTCCTCGCGTTGAGCTTCCGTCGCGGCTGGATCTGCGCGTGGCTCGTGGTGCTCGCGCTCCCCACGTCGCGCGCGGACGCGTTCGAATGGGCACAGCTGTGGCAGAGGCCCGATCAGCGCGGCTACGAGGCGTTGCAGAGCGAGCCGACCCCGAGCGCGCCGCGCAGCTGTTCGAGGATCCGCAGTGGCGCGGCGCCGCGCAGTACCGCGCGGGTAAGTTCACGGAGAGCGCCGCGAACCTCGACGGCATCGACACTGCCGACGGCAATTACAATCGCGGCAACGCGCTCGCGAAGGCGGGCCGGCTCGAGGAGGCGATCGGCGCGTACGACCGCGCGCTCGAGATCGACCCGAATCACGCGGACGCGACCTACAACCGCGATCTTCTCAAGGACTTCCTCGAGAAGAATCCGGAGCAGCAGCAACCGAACAAGCAGCCGGGCGGCGATCAGCAAGAACCAGCAGCGCGACGAGAACGGCTCGAGCGGCAGCGACGACCAGGCGAACGGCGACAAGTCGCAGGGGTCGGAGCAGCAAGGGGATCAAGTCGCAAGACCAGCAAGCGAACGAGTCGCAGAACGGTCAGGGTCAGGGCTCGCAGGATCAGCAAGCGCCCGGCGAGGAAGACACGAACGGCGACCAGTCCGAGCAAGCCGCGAACGATCAAGGCGAGCAGCAACAGCAGCAGGCCGAGGCCGCCGGGCCGCAGGACGTCGAGAAGTGGGCGTCCGAGCAGGCCGCGGAGCAATGGCTCCGGCGGATCCCGCAGGATCCGGGCGGCCTGTTGCGCCGCAAGTTCCAATATCAGTATCAGCGCTTCGGCGTCGATCAAGACGGCAAGTCGGTGTTGAACGACGGGCAAAAGAAGCCATGGTGAGCCGGTTCGTCCGCTGCCGGGCGCTCGCCGCGCTCGCGGCCGCGGCGCTCGGCGCCGTCGGCGCCGCCGCGCCGCGGCCGGCGCTTGCCCAGGATGCGGTACTCCAGGCGAGCGTCGATCGGCCCGTCGTGCGCGACAACGAATCGTTCACCTACACGATTCGCGCCGAGGGCGCGGTGCGCGGCGAGCCCGAGCTCGCGGCGGTCAAACAGCAGTTCGACGTGCTCGCGAGCCAGAGCGAGAAGCGCGTCGGGATCATCAACGGCCGCACGTCGCAGGTCACGACGTGGACCTTTCAGCTGATGCCGAAGAGCGTCGGCGAGTTCACGCTGCCGCCCGCTGCGGATCGACGGGCTGCGAGACGAATGCCGTTGCCTTGCGCGTCACGGCCCCCGAGACGTCGAGCGCCGCGCCGTCCGACATCTTCATGGAGCTCGAAGCCCAGCCGTCGACCGTGTACGCGCAGTCGCAGGTGATCTTCACTCTGCGTCTGTTCGTCGGCGTTGCGACGGGCCGTGCAACGTTGACGCAGCCCGAGGTCACGGGCGGCGAAGCCATCGTCGAGAAGCTCGGTGAGGACAGCCAATATCAAACGGAGCGCGGCGGCCGCAGCTTCCTCGTGCGCGAGCGCCGCTACGCCGTATTCCCGCAGCAACCGGGCACGCTCACGATCGGCCCCGCCACGTTCGAGGCGATGGTGATTCCCGATCGCGGCTTCTCGCGCGTGCAACGCTTCCGCTCGGGGTCGCTCGACGTCGCGGTGCAGCCGGCGGTGCCGCCGCCCGCCGCGCTTCCCGATGCCGTATGGCTGCCCGCGCAGCGCGTCACGCTCAGCGAGAAGTGGAACGACGAGTCGAGCGACCTTCCCGTCGGCATTCCGCGCACGCGCGAGGTGCAGATCGAGGCGGATGGCTTGCTCGAAACGCAGCTGCCGGAGCTCACGCTCGCGCAGCAGCCCGGCATCCGCCAATACGCCGACCAGCCCGAGCTGGGGCGTGAGATCACTCCACAAGGATTCAAGGCGACGCGGCGCGTCAGCATGGCCGTCATCGCGCAGGCGCCCGGAGACGTCACGCTCGCCGAAGATCGAGTTGCCGTGGTTCAACGTGGCGACGCAGAGCTGGGAGGTGGCCTCGCTGCCGGAGCGAACGCTACGCATCACGCCGAGCAGTGAAGTCGCACAGGCGCAGCAGCAGCCCGAAGTTGCGACGACGGCGGCCCCGGCCGCCGCGCCCGCGAGCCGAGCGTGGCCGGCCGTCAGCGCCGTGCTGGCGCTCGGCTGGCTCGTTACGTCGCTGTTGTGGTGGCGGTCGTCGCGGGCGCGCGGCGGTGCGGTGCCCGCACGTGCGGCGCGCTCGCAGGATCCAGCGGAGCGCAAACCGCGCGAGCGCAAAGCGCTGCGCGAGGTCGAGGCCGCGTGCGCGGCGAACGACGCGGACGCCGCGCGGCGCGGGTTGCTCGAGTGGGCGGAAGCGCGGTTCCCGGCGGCGGCGCCGCGCAGCCTCGGTGCGCTCGCGTCCGAGCTCAACGGCGCGGCCGCGCGCGAGGTTCTCGATCTCGAGGCGCACATCTATGGCGCGGCGCCCGGTCAGTGGGAGGGACGCGCTTTGCGTACCGCGCTCGCCGACCTCGACGCAAGTCGCAATTCCGGAAATCTGGAAAAGGAAGAACCGCTGTTGCCGCTGTATCGCTGAGCGGACATGGGCCGCAGCTGCACGGGCGTTCGGGGTTTCGCCTCTCGATTGTGAATTGCGTTAGGGAATTCCCGGTTGCGCGCAGGCATTCTTCCAGGACTCGGTAGGATCTGACATTGCCGACTTTCGACTTATGGAGTTAAGCAAGCTCGATACTGACGGCCTCGGCTCGCCGTATGCCGCTCAGCTGAAGCGCGGCTTCGCGAAGCTGCGTTTTGCGGGGCTGCTCGAGAAGGACTTCCGCGAGTTCTACGTACAGCAGAACTTGCCGCGTGCGCGACTCTCGGGGTTGATCGCCCTGATACTCGTGCTCGCCGTCACGTGCATCGATCTCGTGCTCGGCGCCGCGACCGGTGCGGAGCTCAACAAGCTGCGTCTAGGCGTGCTCTGCCCGCTCGTCGCGGTCATTGCTATCGCGATTTCGCTGCCCACGGCGCGGCGCTACTACACGGAGGTCGCGTCGGTCGGAGTCGCGCTGATCGGCTTCGTCGTCACCTACATCGCCCACCTCGCGGCGCTCCAGGGAGCGTCCTATGTGCTCGCGGGGCTCGTGCTCGTGATTCTGTACGCCTGTCTATTCCTGGGACTGCTATTCAACCTCGCGATCGGAATCGCGGCGCTGCTCGTTCTCACGCACTTCGTGATGGGCATCGTGCTCCACCTGCCGCTCAACCAGCTCTACTACATGACCGCGATCCTCGGCGCGGCGGCCGTGATCGGCGGTATCTCGACTTACAACCTCGAGCACGCGCTGCGAACGAACTTTCTAGAGACGCGCCTGCTGAACACGCTCGCGGAGCGCGACGGCCTCACCGGCCTCTACAATCGCCGTATCTTCGACGAATACATCGGCCGCGTCTGGCGGCAGTCGCGCCGCGAGGACGTCGCGCTCCAGATTGTTTTCATCGACATCGACTACTTCAAAATCTACAACGACTTCTACGGCCACCAGGCCGGCGACGATTGCTTGAAGAAGGTCGCGACCAGCATCGCGCGCTGCGCGAAGCGGCCGTTCGACTTTCTCGCGCGCTACGGCGGCGAGGAATTCGTGCTCGTGCTGTACGGGCCGCCCGACGACTATGCGCGGAGCCTGCCGGAGCAGATCCGCCGCGACGTGATGGACTTGCTGATCCCGCATGCGGGTTCGGAAGCCGCAAAGTACGTGACCGTCAGCGTCGGCGTGGCGTTTGCGCGCGCGGGCTCGACGCGCAGTCTGAACGGCGCGATCCAGACCGCCGACGAAGCGATGTATCAGGCGAAGCGCGAAGGGCGCAATCGCGTCGTCTTCAAGGATACCAACGACTCGGAAGTCGAGACCGGCAACTTCCGCGTCGTGTATCGCGAGCTCGGGTAGGGCGAGGCCTTCACCACACGCCGATATTCGGCATCGAAGACCATGGCTCCGCCTTGCGGCATTGCGTCGCCCTTCTGGAGGAACTCCACGGAGATGTCGTCGGGTGAGCGCACGAACGCCATCTTGCCGTCGCGCGGCGGGCGATTGATCGTGACGCCGTTCTCCATGAGCTTCTTGCACATCGCGTAGATGTCGTCGACCTCGTAGGCGACGTGGCCGAAGTTGCGGCCGCCCGTGTATTGCTCCGGGTCCCAGTTGTAAGTGATCTCGATCGCGCAATCCTCCTGACCCTCGGGCGCGACGAACACGAGCGTGAAGCGGCCCGCCTCGTTGTCGATGCGTTGCACTTGCTTGAGGCCGAGCTTGCGGCAATAGAAATCGAGAGAGGCGTCCAAGTCGCTCACGCGGACCATTGTGTGCAGATAGCGCACGACCTATTCTCCTTCGCACGTCGTAGGCAGCGAATATAGCGCGTCATCAACAACGTACGCATCATCTTCGTGCCCGGCTTGAAGCCGAAGCCGCACCCCGAGGTCTATCGGCTGCAGCTCGTGCGTGTGCTTCAGGCGAATCTTGCACAGTCGCGCCCCGCAGCAGCGCAGTGGCTCGCCACGAACCCGAACACGTTCGTCGTCGTCTCTTGGACGTACCTGTTCTATGGAACGTACCGCGACATCGCGCTCGACCTTCCGGGAATCGAGCGGCTGCTCGCGCACCAGGGGCCCTCGGAGCAGGATCGCCGCGAGCTCGAGGCGTGGCCGCGGCGGCTGATGAGGTTCGCACACATCGTCGGGGACGCGTTGCCCGTGCTCGGGCGCCGGATCGCGCAGCCGGCTACCCGTCTCCAGATGCACGAGGCCACTCGTTACCTCCGCGATCGCGATGGCATCGGCACGGCGATCCGCGCGCTCGTGCGCGCGGAGCTCGACGCGGCGTGGGCCGCGCGCGACCGCGTGCTGCTGCTCGGCCACAGCCTTGGCTCGGTGATCGCCTACGACACGCTGTGGGACTTCTCGCACGAAGGCAGAACGGAGCACGTCGATCTCTTCGTCACGATGGGCAGCCCGCTCGCGACGCGCTTCATCCGCAGGCGGATGCGCGGAGCGGGCTTGGCGGGCCCGTCCGCCTATCCGCGCAACATCCGCCGCTGGGTGAACCTATCGGCACGCGGGGACACGACCGCGCTGCAGCCGCGGCTCAAGCCGTCCTTCCACGAAATGCTCGACCTCGGCCTCACGGCGTCGATCGAGGACTACGTCGACCTCGAGAACTACTTTCGCGGCACCCTCGGCGTGAACGCGCACGAAGCCTACGGCTATCTCGCGCAGCGCAGCGCCGCCGAAGTGATCGGCGACTGGCTAGAACGCACCTGACAAGCCGCGCACGGCCCGCGGGTTCACCACCACGCGCGCAGTGAGCCTTCTTCTCCTCGCAAAGCGCAGCGACGCCAGCAGCGAGCCTGATGCGGCCGGAGCCGGATCAAACAATGCGTCGTTCCGTTCGGGGGTCGCGGGCGGGGTGTGTCGCCCGCGCTCGGTCGGCCCAGCGAAAGGGCCGACGAACGCAGCGCAGGTTCTTCCGAATGGCACGACGCGCGTCGCACGCTGCGAGAATTTGCTGGCACTCGCAGGCCCGCGCTTCGTCAAAGCGGTGCCGCAATCAGGCCGACCGGGCGGTAGCGGGCGACACACCCCGCCCGCGACCCCGAACGGAACGACTCGCTACTGGAGCCCCCTCGATCTGCGGCTCGATGATCACGTCGATGCGCCGATTCCGCTCTCGCCCCTGCGCCGTGTCGTTGTTCGCAATCGGCTGCGTCTCGCCATAGCCGACCGCGCTGAGTCGCAGCGCCTGCAAGCCGAGACTGCCGCTCAGATACGCGCTGATCGACTCGGCGCGCTTACGCGATAGCGCGAGGTTCGCATCGTCACTGCCGTACGCATCGGTGTGGCCCTCGATCACGATTTGCGACCGTGGGAAAACGTCCGCCGCCTGCTGGAGCTTCTGCAGCAGCGGCCGTTGTGCGGCCGTGATGTCGGATCCGCCGCTCGGAAACGTGAGTCCGACGAGCCGGATGATCATGCGGTTCCCTTCGCGCGAGACGCGCGCCTCGTCCCGCTGGAACAGATTCTCGACCGTCGCGAACTGCTCGCGGATCCGCGCCTCGGACTCGAGCCGCTGCACGAGCGCGACGCGCTCCTGCGAGACGCCGCCGAGCTGCTGGTCGAGATTGCGGATCTCTTCCTCGAGCTCGCCGATCCGCTTACGGCTATCGGCGAGGTCGACCTCGGACTGCGAGGACCGCTCGCGCAGGCCTTCGACGTAGGCGGTGAGGTCCCTCACGACGGGATCCACTCCCTGGTCGAGCTGCACGACGATGTCGGCCGCCGCTCCCACCTGAACGAGGGGTTCCTCGTACGCCAGAATGATGTCCTCGAGCGACCGGTCCTCGTCGCGCATCGCGCCGAGGACTTTCGCGAGATAGATCGCATGACGCGCTTCGTAGTTGGCCTGCTGCGCGAGGCTGCGCGGCAAGTCGGTGTCGTAACGGTTTTCGTTGAGCTCGCGCTCTGCTTGCGCGAGCAACGCGCGCGCTTTCTCGTAGGTCTTCGGCGCGACGCGCGCGACGCGAGCTTGATCGGCCTCGGCAAGCAATGCGCGCGTCTGGCTCAGGTACTGCGCTTTGATTGCGGTGAGCTCCGCGTCGCGATACAGCGCCTCCGCTTCGTCCGCGCGGCTGCGCGAGCCGCGGATGTCGCCGGTCTCGAGTCGGCGCGCGGCGGAGTCGAAGCGCTCCGCCGCGTCGGTCCAGAGCTGCGTGGCGAACGTCGCGGCGTCCGCTTTGCTCGCATCGGCGCGTGTCTTGATGAGCGCCGCGAGGGTCACGTTCGCGATTTCCGCGGCACCCTTCGCCTCCTTGAACGCCGTGGTTGCGGTCGCGAGCGCGTCGCGAATGCGGTCCATGTTGCGGCCACGAGCGAGGTCGGATTCGGCCGTCATGTAGGCTTCGGTGCCGCGTGCGAACGTCGCTGGCGCGAGCAGCTCGGCATTCGCGGCGCGCGCCGCAGCGAGCGCCTGGTCCGCTTCCACGAACAGCGTCGCGCGCAGGTCCGCTTGCGCAAGAGCAAACGATGCAACAGCGAGCGCGAATAGCGCCGCCGCCGTTGCGAGAAGTGATCGTTGTTTGGCCATTGCGAGCGCGACTCCGAAAGCGTTCAGTCCTCTATAAGCTGCCCAGAAAATATGTCAAGAGGCGCGAGTTTCCGTGCTCGCGCGCGGACCGAGCGCGTTTTACAAAAGTGTCGAATAGTGCCGCTGCGAACTGTGCAATTAATCACAGACGATGCGGCACACGCGACCTAGACTCTGGGACCCATGGGCGTCAAGTATTACACGCACTTCGTGCTGACCGGAGAAGCCGCGGAAGGGTCCGATCAGGAGTTCAGCGGAGTCGTGGAAGTGAATCAGCCGACCGAGTCGCGCTACGAGACGAAGGACATCGAGGCGCTGCTCGCACGAAATTTCGACCTGCGGTCTGGAGATGTCCGCTTGATCAATTGGGCGAGGTTGCAATAGCGCCGCGCCGCCATCGAGCCAGTCTCCTTTCCTTACGTTTTCCCCCTGTGACTCGCCCGGCCTCGTGCCGGGCATTTTTTTGGGACCCGGCCTTCACGGGGGCCCATAGCGCACGCCCACGATGGCGTAGCTCGCCTCGCCCTCGGGAGTGCGCACGACGATGTCGGCGGCGACGCTCTTGCCGATCACGGCGCGACCGAGCGGCGAATCCATGCTGATGTTGCCCGCGGCGAAGCCCGCCTCGTCGGGCCCCACCAACCGATACTCCTTACTGGCGCCCGCGTCGTCGCGGAGCTCGAACCACGCGCCGAAGTAGACTTTGGTGGTATCGCTGGGCTGCTGGTCGACGATGTGAATCCCGGTGAGCCGCTTGCGCAAGAACCTCACGCGCCTATCGATCTCGGCGAGCTGCTTCTTGCCGTAGATGTATTCGGCATTCTCGGAACGGTCGCCTTGGGCGGCCGCTTCGGACACGGACTTCGTCACCGCCGGGCGCTTCACGCGCCAAAGCTCGTCGAGCTCGCGCCGCAGCGCGGCGGCTCCTTCCGGAGTGATGTACTTGGAGCTTTCGGGACGCGGCGGGCGGTAGCGGGACATTACATTCGGGTTCCAAACAGTGCGATACTCGGGCGCGTCGATACGGAATGTTAGCAGGCAGGGATGGACGAGTTCCGCGGCATCCGCGTCATCACGACCGGCTCCAAATACCAAACCGAGCAAGGCTTCACCGCGATCAAGAACGGCGTGAAGGCCCGCGACGATCGACGCGCCGTGCCGCGTGAGCCGAAGCCGCCTTGGTTGAAAGCGCGACTGCCGAGCGGCGAGCGCTTCGAGAATCTGCGCGCGACCGTGCGTGCCCATCGGCTCGCTACGGTCTGCGAAGAATCGATTTGTCCGAACATCGGCGAGTGCTGGAACAACGGCACGGCCACGCTGATGCTCATGGGCGCCGTTTGCACGCGCGCTTGTCAGTTCTGCGCGGTAGACACCGGTAACCCGCGCGGCTGGCTCGACCCCGAGGAGATCCAGAACTCGGCCCGCACCGTGGAGCTCATGAACCTCAAGTACGTGGTTCTCACGTCCGTCGACCGCGACGATCTGGCGGACGGCGGCGCGGCGCACTATGCGGCCTGCGTTCGCGCGATCAAAGAAAGATGTCCCGGGACCGCCGTCGAGGCGCTCACTCCCGATTTCTCGGGCAATCTGGCCGACGTCGAAACCGTCGTGGCGTCTGGTCTCGACGTGTTCGCGCAGAACGTCGAGACCGTGAAGCGGCTCACGAGCCGCGTGCGCGATGCACGCGCGGGCTACGCCCAGACGCTGTCAGTGCTCGCGCACGCGAAACGCTTTCGCCCGAAGGTCCTCACCAAGACCAGTCTCATGCTGGGGCTCGGCGAGACCGAGGACGAGATCCTCGAGGCGCTCGACGACCTCAAGCGCAACTCGGTCGACATCGTCACGTTCGGCCAATATCTGCGGCCGACGCCGAATCACTTGCCGGTCGAGCGCTATGTCACGCCGCAGGAATTCGAGCAGTATCGGCAATGGGGTCTCGGGAGCGGCTTTCTCGAGGTCGTCGCGGGACCGCTCGTGCGCTCGAGCTACCGCGCGGACCGCGTGTTCGAGCGAAACAACGTGGGCCTCACGCCGGAGTGAGCGAGTTCCTATCGTCGTACGGCCTGTTCTTGGCCGAGCTCGTCACGCTTGCTGCGCTCGTCGCCGTGGTCGTCGTCCTGATCGTGGCGAATCGGCGCGGCGGTCATCCCGAAGGGCTGACGGTCGAGCACCTGAACCGCCGGTTCGAGGACTCGGCCGACGCGTTGAAGCGCGCGATGGCCGGCAAGGCGCGCTCGAAAAAAGAAGCGAAGGCCCGCAAGAAGGACCGCAAGCGCACGGAACGCGAGCGGGCGAAAGAGGCGGCGCCGCGGCCTCGTCTGTTCGTGCTCGACTTCAAGGGCGACATCCGCGCGAGCGCGGGAGCGTCGCTGCGCGAGGAAGTATCCGCGATCTTGAGCGTCGCGACGGACCAGGACCAAGTCCTGCTCCGGCTCGAGAATCCGGGCGGGACCGTGCACGAGCACGGCTTCGCAGCTTCGCAGCTCGTGCGCATCAGGCAGCGCGGTCTGCGCCTCCTCGTTGCGGTAGACAAGGTTGCCGCGAGCGGCGGCTACCTGATGGCGTGCGTGGCGAATCACGTGATGGCCGCACCGTTCGCGATCGTGGGCTCGATCGGCGTCGTCGCGCAGCTGCCGAACTTCCATCGTTTGCTCGAGGAGAAAGGCGTCGACTTCGAGCAGCTCACGGCCGGGCGCTACAAGCGCACGCTGACGATGTTCGGCAAGAACACTGAAGAGGGCCGCGAGAAGCTCCAGCAAGAGATCGAAGAGGTGCACGAGCTGTTCAAGAGGCAGATTCGCGAGCACCGGCCGCAGGTGGACGTCGAGCGCGTCGCCACGGGTGAGCATTGGTACGGCGTGCGCGCGCTCGAGCTCAAGCTCGTCGACGAGATTCGCACGAGCGACGACTTTCTCCTCGAAGCCGCGAACGAGCGCGATCTGTATCGCCTGTCGTTCCACCGCCGCCGTCGGCTCGCCGAGCGGATGCTCGGCGGCGCGGAGAGCTTGCTGTCGCGTTGAGCCGCCGCGCCGGCGAGCTTATGTCCAAGTTACGCCCCGCGGCGTACGCGGCTCGGCATACTGCGTGGCAGAACCGAGCATCCGCTAACAACAAGAACGAATGAGGATGAAGGGACTCACCCTGGAGCACTCGGCGCGCGGGTCTGTGCGCCGCGCTGGTTGCATCGATCGCCTGCGCAGAGCTCGCGGCTCAAGAGATCTGCTCGCCGACTGCGCCCTGCAACGCGCGCGAAGCACCCGCCGCTACCCAGGAGATCGGCGGCTCCGCTCGGTTGCCGTGGACACCGCTCGAAGGGCTCGGCGGCGGCGGACGCGCCGCGCGAGCACATGGCCCGTTCAGCGGACGGCGTACTCGCCTGGTCCACCGCGATGGACCGTCACGACTTGATCGTCGGGGCAATCGATCCCGACCACGACGACGGCTACGAATACCGGCTGCCGTACGGCGACACCGTGAGCTTTCCCGTGATTCAGGGTTACCGCGCGCGCTTGAGCCATCGCGGCGCCGAGCAGTACACCGTGGACTTCGGCATGCCGGTCGGCACGCCCGTGCACGCGGCGCGCGACGGCGTCGTCGCGCTCGCCGAGGACTCGCACGACGTCGGTTGCTGGCGTGAAGAGTGCGGCCGGCTCGCGAACTTCATCGTGCTGCTGCATCCCGACGGCACGACGGGCGAGTATTTCCATCTGCAGCATGGCAGCGTCCAGGTCCGGCTCGGCCAGCACGTGCAGCGCGGCGAGCTGCTCGCGTTCTCGGGCAACACCGGGTACACGACGGCGCCGCACTTGCACTTCGGCGTGTATCGCACCGAGCGCGACGGGCAGACGCAGTCGCTCGCGATCCGCTTCGTAACGCGCGGCGGCATGATTCGCGAGCCGCGCGAGGGCGCGCGCTACCTCAACGTCGCCGAACGCTGATCGCCTACGCCGGGACGCCTCTGGCGCGCCGCACGCGCGCGTCGTCGTCCTCGTTCGCGGCACGCAACTCGCCGGCTACGCCGGTTCCCTCGCCGACACCTTCGCCCGCGGGCTCGCCTGAGGCGACATCCTGTCGCCCAGGCGAGTGCTCGCTCCTGCTCGCACCCCGCGCGAGGACGCGCGGGGCTATTTCCGCGGGCGAACGTGCCGGCGAGGCGAGTTGCTATCGCCGCGACCGAGGACGACGACGCGCGCGTGCGGCGCGCCAGAGGCGTGCGGTGCGGGTCGTGTCCGGCGGCGGGGTTTGCGGGGTGGATGGTTGCTCCGCGCTCGATCGGCCCCAGCCCGCGGGCCGACTGACGCGGCGATGGTCGTTCCGAATGGCGCGCGGCCGACGTGCTGCTGCAAAACTTGAATGGCAGTCGCCGGCCCGCCCGTCTACGGAGTGAACGCGAATCAGGGCCGAGCGGGCGGTAGCGGAGGAACCATCCACCCCGCGAGCCCCGCCGCCGGACCCACTGCGCGAGGAAAAGCGTGCACGTGCACGCGTGCGCCCGCCGAGCCGTTGGGTATACTCCGCCGCATGCTGAATGGAACGGTCGGAACCCGGAGCGCGCGCTCCGCGGGGCTCATAGGTACGGTCTGCGTCGGTCTCGCGCTGCTCGGCGGCTGCGTGTTCATGCCGACGAAGACCGAGGTAGCGCCGGCTCCGGTCGCGGTGGCTCGAGCGCCCGATCCCAACGCGCCGCGGCTCGAACCGCTCGAGACCCGGCACCTTGCGCTCGCGGCGCCGAGCCAAGAGCTGATCGGCGAAACGCAGGTCCTGTTCAGCCATTACGAGGACACGTTCTCGGCGATCGGACGCCAATACAACCTCGGTTACGAGGAGCTCCGCCAGGCAAACCCGAAGGTCGACCAATGGTTGCCGGGCGAGGCGACGCCCGTCTATCTGCCGACGCAGACGGTCCTGCCCGAGGCGCCGCGCGAGGGCATCGTCATCAATATTCCCGCGATGCGGCTCTTCTATTTCACCACCGAGAAGAGCGCCGCCGATCCGGCCGTGAAGGTCACGAAGGTGACGACGCATCCGATCGGCATCGGCAGCGAGGGATGGGCGACACCCACGGGCGAGGCCACGGTCACCGGCAAGGCGCGCGATCCCGTTTGGTTCGTGCCTGCGTCGATTCGCAAGGAACATGCAGCGCGCGGCGACCCGCTGCCGAGCAAGGTTCCGCCGGGGCCCGACAATCCGCTCGGCAAGTTCGTGATGACGCTGTCGATTCCGGGTTACTTGATCCACGGGACGAACAAGCCGGCGGGCGTCGGCATGCGCTCGAGCCACGGCTGCGTGCGGCTCTATCCCGAGGACGTCGAAGCATTGTTCGCGCGCGTCGCGAAGGGGACGCACGTGCGCTTCGTGAACCAGCCCGTGCTCGCGGGGTGGCGCGACGGCGTGCTCTATCTCGAAGTGCACCCGCCGCTCGCGGAAGAGAGCCGCGACCTCGGCGTAGAGGCGCAGCACGCGCTGGCAGCGGCGTTGAAGCGTGCGGGCAGCAGCGTGCCGGTCGAAATCGACGAGGCGGCGGTGCAGCAGATCGTCGCGGAGCAGCGCGGTATTCCGTTCCCGGTGCTGCGCGGCAGCCGCACGCCCGAGCAGTACCTCGCGGCGGCGCGAATCGTGGAGAACACGGTTCCCGTGGAGCAGACCGCGAGCACCGCCGAAGTCGACCGAGCGGCCGCGTCGAGCTCGGTCGCGCCGAAGACGCCGTAGTCCCGATCGCCGTGCCGCCGCTCACGCGGCAGTCTCGTTCGCGCGTTCGGGCAGTGCCGCGCTCACTTCGGGAGAGACATTTCGCGAGAGATGATCTCACCGCGCGGGACTGCCAACCGCGGCGCGGCCCGGCTATGATGGGCGCGTCTTTCGAATCCCGGGCAGCATGGCGTCCGAACCCCTCGACTTCTCGTCCAAGACCGAACGGTCCTTTGCAGGCGACGAAGTCATCCCGCTCGTCACGCCGACCGTCGTCGCTTTCATCGGACGCACGGAGCGCGGGCCGCTCAACGAGCCGGTAGCGCTCAAGAGCTTCGATGACTACCGCCGGGTATTCGGCGGCCACTGCACGTTCAGCTTCGTCTCATTCGCGGTGCAACATTTCTTCCTGCACGGCGGCGAAGCCGCGGTCGTGGTCCGCGTCGCGAATCGTGCGACTCGCGCGCTGCTCGAGGTGCCGGCCGGCGCCGACGCGTTGCTGTTACAGGCGCGCCAGCCCGGCAGCCGCGAGTTCTTGCGCGCATCGGTCGACTACGACCGCGTCGAGGCCTCGCAAGACCGCTTCAATCTCGTGATTCAGCGTCTCGGGCGGCCCGGCTCCCAGCTCGTCGACGATCAGGAGCTGTTCGAGTCGTTGTCGATGGACGCGACGGACGAGCGCTTCGTCGTCGACGCGCTGCACGACTCGGAGCTCGTGCGGCTCATCGGACCGCTGCCGCTCACGCGGCCGGACGCGACGCGTCCGGCGCGCCCCGGCGAGCCGGTTCCGTACCTGGCCGCGGCCGCGTCCGGCACGGACGGCGAGGAGCTCACCGATTACGACGTCATCGGCTCGAACAGCGAAGGCACGGGGTTGTTCGCGCTCGATCGTTGCGAGCAGGTCGATCTCGTCTGCGTGCCGTCGCCGCCGGGCCACGACCTCGGCAGCACGAGCTTCGTCGCCGCGACGCGCTACTGCGAGCGCCGCCGGGCTCTGCTGATCTGGGACCCGCCCTGGAGCTGGTCGAGCGCGAGCGCCGCCGTGTTCGGCGTTCGGACCTCTGACCTGATCAGCCGGCACGCGGTCAGTTATTTCCCGCGGGTGCGGCCGCGCGCTGACGCGGGCCGCTACGCACACGGAATGCCGGCCTGCGGCGTCGTCGCGGGGCTACTCGCGCGCTGCGATCGAACCGGCGTGTGGCACGCGCTGCCGAGGGAGGAGACCGCGCTCAAAGGCAACCTCGTGCCGCTCATCGACCTGAGCCCGAAGCAGGCGCTCGCGCTCAATCGCGCGGGGGTCAACGCGTTCACGCGCACGCAGGCCGGCGGCGCCGCGCTCGGGGGCAACGTGAGCTTCGCGGGTCCGGCGGCTGTCGCGAGCATGTGGCAGAAGCTCGGCGTAGCGCGGCTCACATCGTTCGTGCTGCGCTCGATCGAGCGGCACACGCGCTGGGTGTTCGGCGCGCAGCGTATCGACGAGCTGCCGGCCGATCTCGAGCGGCAAGTTTGGATCTTCCTGTCGCGCCTGAAGCAGGCCGATGCGCTCGCCGGCAAGACTCCGGAGCAGGCGTTCTTCGTCCGCACCAGCGCGGCCCGCAAGACGGGTTCCGCGGCGGAGCGCGACGTCGCGATCACGCTGCGCATCGGGTTCGCGCCCGAGCGCGCGAACGAGTTCATAACCTACGACTTCCGCTATCACGAGCGCAGCATGACGACCGAAGTCGTGCCCGTCCCGGATGCGGAGAGCCACCTGGGTTAGGGCTCGCGCTCCGCGCCGTAGCCGCCGCCGCCTGGCGTCTCGATCACGAACCGGTCGCCCGCGGCGAGCTCGACCGACGCGGTGGCCGCGAGCCGCTCGACGGCGCCGTCCGCACGAATCACGTAGTTCTCGCCGCACGCGCCGGCGCCGCCGCCCGCGAGCCCGAACGGCGGCACGCGGCGGCGGTTCGACAGGATCGCGGCGTGCATCGGCTCGAGGAACTCGATCTCGCGGATTACGCCGTCGCCACCGCGCCGTGCGCCGCGGCCGCCGCTTCCCGCCCGGATCTCGAAGCGCCGCACGCGCACCGGATGGCGCCGCTCGAGAATCTCGGGGTCGGTGAGCCGCGAGTTCGTCATGTGCGTGTGCACGGCGCTCGCGCCGTCGAACTCGGGCCCCGCTCCGGCGCCGCCGCAGATCGTCTCGTAGTACTGGTGGCGAGCGTTGCCGAACGTGAAGTTGTTCATGGTGCCCTGAGCGGCCGCGCACGCGCCGAGCGCGCCGAGCAACGCGTCGGTGATGCATTGCGACGTCTCGACGTTGCCCGCGACGACGGCGGCGGGGTAGGCCGGGTTCAACAGGCACGGCTCGGGCAGGCGGATCGTGAGCGGCTTCAGACACCCCGCGTTGAGCGGGATGTTTTCCCTCACCAATGTCCTGAACACATAGAGGACCGCCGCGCGAACGATGGCCGACGGTGCGTTGAAGTTGCCCGGGCTCACGCCCGAGGTGCCGGCGAAGTCGATCGTCGCGCTGCGCGCTGCGCGATCGATCGCGACCTGGACCGCGATCCGCTCGCCGCCGTCGAGCTCTACATCGAAGCGCCCATCGCTGAGCCGCTCGATGGCGTTCCGCACGCTCGCTTCGGCGTTCTGCTGCACGTGCCGCATGTACGCGTGCACGCCGCGCAGCCCGAAACGCCCGATGAGCTTGTCGACCTCCGCGATGCCGCGCGCGTTTGCCGCGATCTGCGCCTTCAAGTCCGCGACGTTCTGATCGGGATTGCGAGCGGGATGCGGCCCCGAGCCGAGCAGCCGGCGGATCTCGGCTTCGTGAAAAATGCCGCGCGCGACGATGCGCACGCCGTCGAGCAGCACGCCTTCATCGCTTATCGTGCGGCTACCCGGCGGCATCGAGCCCGGGGTGATTCCGCCGATGTCTGCGTGATGCGCGCGGCTCGCGACCACGTAGCGCAGGCGCGTGCCGCGGGGCGCGAACACGGGCGTTACCACGGTCACGTCCGGCAGGTGTGTGCCGCCGTTGTACGGCGTGTTGAGCAGATACATCTCGCCCGGTTTGGGCCTCCGTCGCAGCACACTCCGCACGCTGTCGCCCATCGAGCCCAAGTGCACGGGGATGTGCGGCGCGTTCGCGACGAGCTCGCCGTCCGGATCGAACAGCGCGCACGAGAAGTCGAGCCGCTCCTTGATGTTCACGGAATGCGCGGTGTTCTCCAGCACCACGCCCATCTGCTCCGCGGCGTGCATGAACAAGTTGTTGAACACCTCGAGCATCACCGGGTCCGCGCCCCCGCGCACCGCCTCGCGGCGCGCTGCGCGGCGCGGGCGCGTGAGCACCAGGCACCCGAGCGCGTCGACATGCGCACGCCAGCCGCGCTCGAGCACCGTCGTCGCGTTCGCCTCGACCACAATGGCGGGGCCCACGAGCCTCGCGCCCGGCGCGAGCGCGGCGCGGTCGTAGAGCGGCGTCGGGCGCCACTCACCGTCGAAAAAGACCGTGCGTGTGGCGACCGGCCGCGCGCGGCCGGGGCCGTCCCGCGACCCGGAGGCTCGCGGCCCCGCGGCCGGCGGCGCAGCCGCGTGCTCCAGGGCGCCTGCGATGACCTCGACCTCGATCCACTCGACGACGAGCGTTGGGTCTAGCGCCGCGCGGAAGCCGAAGCTCCGTTCGTGCGCAGCCGCGAACTCGGCCCGCAGCTCGCGCGCGGTCGGTCTGCCGGCGAAGCGCGCGGTGAGCGTCGCGTCGGTGCCTTCGACTTTGAGCCCGAGGCGCCGCTCGACGTCGACGCGCGGCGTGTCCGCGGCTTGCGCCGCGAGCTCGGCGCGCGCCTCCGTCGCGAGCGCGTCGAACGCGGCCGCGAGCGCCGCGGGCGACTCGTCGTCGAGCGGCGCCTCGACGCTGCGCCGGCGCAGCACGCGCACGTCCGCGACGCCGATGCCGTACGCCGACAGCACGCCGGCGAGCGGGTGAATCACGATGGAGCCGATGCCGAGCGAGTCCGCGACCTGGCACGCGTGTTGCCCCGCCGCGCCGCCGAAGCAGCAGAGCGCGAAGCGAGTGACGTCGTGTCCGCGCTGCACCGAGATTTGCTTGATCGCGTTCGCCATCCGCTCGACGGCGATCCGCAACGTACCGGCTGCGAGCTGCTCGGGCGTCATGCGCTCGCCCGTTTCGTCCGCGACTGCGCGCGCGAGCGCGGCAAACGCGGCCGATGTCGCGCCGGCGTCGAGCGGCGCGTCCGCGTCGGGCCCGAACACGCGCGGGAAGAAGTCGGGCTGGATCCGGCCGAGCAGCACGTTCGCATCGGTGACCGTGAGAGGCCCGCCATTGCGGTAGCACGCGGGGCCCGGCAACGCGCCCGCGGACGCCGGTCCGACCTGCAGGCGGCCGTTCGCGAACGAGACGATCGAGCCGCCGCCCGCGGCGACGGTGTGGATGCGCAGCATCGGCGCGCTCACGCGCACGGCCGCGATCACGGCGTCGGCAGTGCGCTCGAGCTCACCCGCGTACAGCGACACGTCGGTGGACGTGCCGCCCATGTCGAATCCGACGACCTCGTTGAACCCGGAAGCGCGCGCCGCGTGCAGCATGCCGATCACGCCGCCCGCGGGTCCGGAAAGCAGGCTGTCCTTGCCTTCGAAGCGCGCCGCGTCGGTGAGACCGCCATGGCTTTGCATGAACTTGAGCGGCGCCGCCCCGAGCTGTGCCGCGAGACCCTGCCGCACGCTCGCGACATAGCGCCGCAGCACGGGCGAGAGGTACGCGTCGACGAGCGTCGTGTCGGCGCGCAGCACGAGCTTCAGGAGCGGACTTACTCGGTGCGAGACCGACACCTGCTCGAAGCCCGCGAGCTTCGCGAGGCGCTCGGCGCTGTGCTCGTGCTGCGGGTAACTAGCGCCATGCAGTAGCACGATCGCGGCGCTGCGCAGGCCGGCCGCGCGGGCGGCCGCGAGGTCCGCGAGCAGCCGCCGCTCGTCGAGCGGCACCAGCACCTCGCCGGCCGCGGACACGCGCTCGTGCGCCTCGATGACGCGCGTGTAGAGCATCTCGGGTAGGCGTATGTCGAGCGCGAAGATGTCGGGCCGCTGCTGGCCGCCGATCCTGACCGCGTCCTTGAGCCCCGCCGTGATCACGAGCGCCGTCGGCTCGCCGCGCCGCTCGAGCAGTGCGTTGGTCGCGACGGTCGTGCCCATTTTTACGGCCGCGATCGGAAACTCAGCGCGCTGCTCGCGCGGGACGCGCGCGAGCACTCGCCTTATCCCCTCGACGGCCGCATCCGCGTAATGCCCCGGGTTTTCCGAGAGCAGCTTGAGCGCCTGCAACGCACCGTCCGGCGCGCGCGCGACGACGTCGGTGAACGTGCCGCCGCGATCGATCCAAAATTCCCACCCCGTCACCCGGCGCCCCCCGGCACCGGGGCGGAGCTCCGAGGCCCGCACCGCCGCGCCGCGCCCGCCGCTGTTTGGCGCGCGTCGCAGAATTCCGCCGAAACCGCGCGTTGGGCCGGCAACTGGGACCCGCTTCTCGGAGGTTGGGCACGACGCCGGATTAAGTTCAATTCCAGCGCAGCGTGAGCTTCGGTCGCCCGCGCGGAGCATTGCCCGAACGATCGGGATCGAGAAGCGATAAAGCATGCTGTCGTTATTTAAGCGCGCTGGCCGCACGGGTAGCCAGCTCGGCGTGTTCGTCACGGCCGACGGCGTCGCCCTGCGCGCCGGCATCGCTGGCCCGACTGACTCTCTTCCGGGAAACGTGATCTCGATCACGCGTGCCGCTGAGCCGTTGTGGCGACAATCACAGTCGGTTTCGCTTCTGTCAACTACGCTAATTGTTAGATCGGACTAAGGTTTTTCCGGACTCCAGGTCTCAGCTCCATTAGTCGGATCGATTACAGATGCGGCGCTTGCGAGCGCCAACCGTCCACGGATGCGGCGGTCGAGTGCCAACGAACGATTTCCAGGAGGAAATGGAATGAACGGCAACGCGAAGCAACGCGGTTTCACTTTGATCGAGCTCGTGGTCGTGATCACGATCTTGGGTATCTTGGCGGCCTTTGCAGTGCCGCGTTTCGCGCGGCTCGAAGTGCAAGCCCGCACGGCATCGCGCGACGCGCTCGGCGGCAGTCTGCGTGCAGGCGCGGCGTTGTCCCATGCGCTGTGGCTCGCCAGCAACCAGCCCGCCGACGTGAATATGGAAGGTACGGCCATCACGATAACCAACGGTTACCCAAACCTCGCGACCATCGACGACACCCTCGCCGATCGCACCGGCTGGGCCTACAACGCCGGCACCGGTGTGTTCACGATTGCCGGCATAGCGACCTGCACGATCACCTATGCGCAGGCCCCTGCCAACGGTTCGCCGACCGTCACGCCTGGCGCCGGCGCCTGCTGACGCATGCCCCGTCTAGAGACCCGATAAAACAGAGGCGCCTTTCGAGGCGCCTCTTTCGTAGCGAGCGACTCATGAAACGCAGTGTCCGATCCCGAAACCGTTCCGCCGGATTCACGCTGGTCGAGCTCATCGTCGTGATCGTGATCCTCGGAATTCTCGCCGCCGTCGCGGTGCCGCGTTTCTTCAGCGATCGCACGTTTCTCGAGCGCGGCTACTACGAGGAGCTCGCGGCGGCGCTGCGTTACGCGCAGAAGCTCGCGGTCGCGAGCGGCTGCCCCGTGCGTATGAGCATCGACGCGGCGGGCTACGAGGCTCGCCAGCAGAACGCCCAGAGCGGCAGCTGCGACATGGCGGATTCCACCTGGAGCACCGGCATCGCGCTCGCAGACGGCCGCGTCCTTTCGGGCAGCAGCCCGCTCGGAGTCTCCGCGGCGCCGAACGTCACGATGGTGTTCGACGCACTCGGCCGCACCAACCTCGCCGGCGACCAGAGCATCAACGTCGGCCCCTTTGCCCTGACCGTGAGAGCAGAGAGCGGGTTCGTCCAGACGCCGTAGCCATGCGCGGCGACCGTTCGTAGCGCGGTTCGCAATCAGTCTTCGACGTGCGGACGGAACGTCTCGATGAGCGCGGCCTGCGCGGCGGGCGGCGCCGGCGAGTAGTGATCGTGCTCGACGACGAACGTGCCTTCGCCGCCCGTGAGCGATTTCAACGCGGCCTGATACTCGCCGAGCTCGGCGAGCGGAACGTGCGCGAGCACGCGGCAGCGCTGACCGGGTAGCGCGTCGTTGCCGACGATTCGCCCGCGGATCGCCGCGAGATGTCCCGTGATGTCGCCGACGCATGCGACGGGAATGGTCACCGCGAGGCGTGCAATCGGCTCGAGCACGATCGGGCCCGCCTTCGCCACGGCGTCCTTGAACGCCTTGCGGCCCGCGGCGATGAACGCGATCTCCTTCGAGTCCACCGAGTGATGCTTGCCGTCGTACACGACGACGCGCACGTCGACGAGCGGGTAGCCCGCGATCGCGCCCTCCCCGAGCAGCTGGCGCACGCCTTTCTCGACCGCGGGGATGTATTGCGTCGGGATCGCGCCGCCGACGACCTCGCTCGCGAATTCGAACCCCGCGCCGCGCGGCAGCGGCTCGACCCGTAAGATACACCTCGCCGAACTGGCCTGCGCCGCCGGTCTGCTTCTTGTGGCGGTTGTGGCCGTCGGCGCGGTGGCTCACCGTCTCTCGGTACGCGACCTTCGGCGGCCGGGTCACGAGCTCGAGCCCGAACTCGCTCTGCATTCGCTCGAGCACGAGCCGTACGTGCAGCTCGCCGAGGCCTCGCAGCACGGTCTCGTTCTGCTGCGAGTCGAACTCGATCTTCAAGCTCGGATCCTCGACAGCGAGCTTGTGCAGCGCGTCGGATAACTTCTTCTCGTGGCCGCGCTGCTTGAGCTCGATCGCGACGCCGTGCATCGGTGACGGCAGCTCGAGCGCACGAAGCGCGAGCTCGTCCTCGTCGTGGCTCGAGTGCAGCACGTCGCCGAACTGCAACTCGTCGATCTTCGCGACCGCGCAGAAGTCCCCCGCGACGGCCGCCGGCACCTCGCGCAGCTCCTTGCCCTGCATCGTGTAGAGGTGCGCGAGCTTCACGGCCTTGCGCCGCGCGCCGATGAAGACTTGGTCGCCCGTGTGGATCTCGCCCTGGTGGACCCGCAGCGCGGCGAGGCGGCCGACGTACGGATCCACGTTGAGCTTGAACACGTGCCCGACGAAGTGGCCCGCGCCGTTACGGCCGTCGACCGTGAACGCGCGGCGGTCGCTGCCCGCGACGAACTCCTGCGGGTTGCCCTCGAGCGGATTCGGCATCAACTGGGTCATCACGCGCAGCAGCTGCCGAAGTCCCGCGCCCGTCTTGGCCGACACGAAGCAGACGGGCACGAGATGCCCGCGGCGCAGCGCTCGCTCGAACGGCTCGTGCAGCTGCTCGACCGTGATTTCCTCGCCCTGCTCGAGGTAGCGGTCCATCAGCTCGTCGTCGAGCTCGACGACGCGATCGGTGATCTCGTCGTGCGCCGCAGCGATCGACGAGAAATCGGGCGTTTCGCTCGCGGGCGCGAACAGGCAGTCGGCGACGGCCTCGCCGTGGCGGGCCGGGAGGTTCACGGGCAGGCATTGCTTGCCGAATACCCGCCGGATTTCCTGGAGCACCTGCTGCAGGTCGACGCCGCTCGCGTCGATCTTGTTGACGATGACGAGCCGGCAGAGCTGGCGCTCGGCGGCCGACGCCATCATGCGCTGCGCAACGAGCTCCGCGCCGCACTCGGCGTTGATGACGATGGCCGCCGTCTCGACCGCCGGAGCACCGCGAGCGCGCGGCCCATGAAGTCGGGATAGCCCGGTGTATCGAGCAGATTCACGCAGCGGCCGTCGTGGTCGAGGTGGCAGACGTGAACGTCGAGCGAGTGCTTGAGGCGCTTTTCTTGCTCGGTGAAGTCGCAGACCGTCGAGCCCTTCTCGATGCTGCCCGCGGTGCGGATCTCGCCCGCCTTGGCGAGCAGCGCCTCGATCAAAGTGGTTTTGCCGGCCCCGGCGTGTCCGAGTATCGCGATATTGCGAATGCTCTCGGTGGAATGTGACCTGACGGAGTGACTCACGAAACACCTCCGCTTCAATTCCAATGCGCGACGGCGTCGGCCGTTGTCGTCTCGCTTACGCGGCGGGCCCGCCTGCTCGCGGCACCCGCGTCGACATTTTCAGGTCCTCATCGCGCTCGGCACCGCGCCGAGCTTCAAGCCTTCGAGCCCTGCGCGCCGGACGGCACGACCTGCTCCTGCTCCGGCGTCGTTGCACCGCCCTCGAACCGGCGGCCGAGCCACCAGCCGACGACGCCCCAAACGGCCGCGATCACGGCCCCGACGATCATCACGCCGACCGCCGTGACCCCGACTTTCTCGAGCCCGACGGTCGCCTGGCCGCCAATGTAGTCCGCGACGCGATAGACAGGCACGTCGAGCGTGTTCTTCGCCTTGTACTTCGTCTCCTTGTCGAGCGGGCTCCACAGCATCTCGCGGCCGGGCCGCACGAACGCATACTCGCCCGCGCGCCGCATGATGAAAACGATCGCGAACAGCACGAAGCTCGTGGACCCCGCGAGCGCGACGAACCCGAAGATCATCGCGATCGGCACGATCGTGAGCAGCGCGGTAACGCCGAAGTGCTTCGCGATGCGCCCCGTGAGGAAGATCTGAGTGATCACCGTGAGGCTCTGCACGATCCAATCGATGCGCGCGAACACGCGCGTCCTTTCGGTCGTGTTCGCGAACGTCTCGGAGACGATCCGCAGCTGCTCGAAATAGAGGAGCGTGCTCACGGCCGAGATACCGACGATGAACAAAGCGATGCCGAGCAGGTAGGGCGAGCGGGCGATCAGCATGATGCCGGCGAACCAGTTGCCGCCGATCGGCCTGTCCTCGCTTGCGCTCGAGGCCGCGACGGGCCGATCCGTCCAGATGCGCAGCAGCACGCGCTGGCAAACGATCGCGACCACGAACAGCGCGGCGCTCACGAATAGGATGCCGCTCTCGCCGATGAATTGGACGGCGAGGTCGGAAACGAGCGGGCCCGCGAGCGCTCCGGCGCTGCCGCCGGCCGCGATCACGCCGAACAGGCGCTTCGTCTGGCCGCGGTCGAACAACTCGAGCAGGAAGCTCCAGAACATCGACACGAGGAACAGGTTCACGACGCTGATGAACACGTAGAAGGACTTGCCGAGCAGCGGGTTGAACTCCGCCGGATCGAGCAGCAAGCCGACGCCCGCAAGCGACGCGGCCACGATGCCGTAGGTCCACGGCAGGAAGGTGCTGCGGCGGAAACGGCCGACGACGGCGCCGTAGATCGGGATGATCAGTATCGAGAACGCGCCGGTCCAGAGCCAGAGATCGGCGACTGCGTCCCGTCCGAGGAGCGTGCCGACGGTCTCGCGGACCGGACGCACCGAGAAGTAGCCCGCGAACATGAAGAAGAAGAGACAAAACGCCGCGACGACGGCGTTGACTTCTTTCGGTTCGATCGTGGCGAGCCGCGAGAGCAGCCGGCCGAGCGGAGATGTTGTTTTTGTATTCATTGGGCCGAGGATACACCCGCCTGCGTGACGCTTGGAATCGGCCGGCGTGCGCCGCGCGCGCGCACCGGGCCGGCCGCGGCGAGACGCACTGCACGGTTCGGTGCCATCACGGGTGCTAGGCTCCTCGAGCTATTTCGCTCACCGGAGGCAACGGCGATGAACCTGCGACTACTGGCGATCGGCACGATGCTTTGCGCGCTAGCGGGCTGCGGCAGCTCCGAGCCGCCTCCCGCGGCCGAGGCTCCGACGGCGCAACGAGCTCAGTCCGTGTTCGACCCGTGGGTCGGCACGATCGACCGCGCGAAGGGCGTGCAGAGCACGGTCGACGAGCAGGCCGCCGAGCAGCGGCGGCGGATCGCAGAGCTCGAGCGCTGAAGAGCCGCGCTCAGCGGTAGCCGAGCAGCATCTTGAGCCCGCGAAACGCGGGCAGCGGTGCCGTAATCACGTGGGTCGGAATGGCGGCCATGTAGTCGCGATAGCGCCCCTTCGCCTCGAACCGTGCCCGGAACTCCGAGCGCGCAAACGCTTCCACGATCTGCGGCACGATGCCGCCTGCGATGAACACGCCGCCGCGCGCGCCGACGGTGAGCGCGAGATTTCCGGCCGCGGTCCCGAGCATCGCGAAGAACATTGCTTGTGCTTTGCGCGCGAGCGGCTCGCCTTGCTTCGCGAGCGCGGTGACATCGCGCGGCAGCACGGTCGGGCGGCCGCGGCCGGCGAGCTCCGCGAGCGCGACATAGAGATTCACGAGCCCCGGTCCCGACAGGACGTGCTCGGCGGAGCAGTGCCCGTCGTAACGGTCGCGAACGATTGCGATGACTTCGGCCTCCTCGGGCGTGAACGCCGCCATCGTCGCGTGGCCGCCTTCACCCGTCACGACGGCCCAGCCGTCGGTCGCGGGCGTGAGCGACGCGACTCCGAGCCCAGACCCGGGCCCGATGGCGGCGAGCGTGGCGAGCGTGGCGGCTTTGCCGCCGCCGACGGTGACGAGATCGGCCGGCCCCAAGTGCGGCAGACCCCAAGCGATGGCCGCGAAATCGTTGCAGACTGTGAGCCGGCTCAAGCCGAGGTCGTCCTTCAACGCCGTTTGCGAGAAGCGCCAATCGATGTTGATCATCTGCACTTCATCGCCGAGGATCGGTGCTGCGACGCAGATCGCCGCGCGCTTCGGGCGATCCGTCGTGCGGCGATGGTCGAGATAAACGTTCAGCAGTCCCGCGACGCCGGTAAAATCGGCGTTCTCGAAGACCTCGGAGGCGAGCTCTTGACCCTTGTCGTTCAGCAGGGCGCAGCGCGTGTTCGTTGCGCCGATGTCGGCCATCAGGTCCATCAGTAACTTTCCTTTGGCGCCGTTCGCATAGTAGCGAGCGAATGGCCGAGAGCAAGCACCTGCACGATTCGCCGCTCACGCCGACCACCGGACACGCGAGCGCGCGCCGCGGGTGGCGCCGTTGGGCAGTCTTGCCGTTCCGCTACGAAACCCAGCAGTCCGCACCGCTCCCGAGCGAAGCGAGGATCTGGTTCGTGCTCGAGACCGACCGGTTGCTCGACCGCCTGATACTCGAGGACCTGTGCGTCCGCAACGCGTGGCCGGAGCCGGCGAACGCCGGCGCCGGGCTCTGGAGCGTGCGCACCATCAAGGGCCTCCTGTCGCGCCGGCTCGTGCCGCGCGACGTCGCGCAACTGCAGCCCGTCATCGCGCACGACGGCGCGCTCGGAGGTGCGGAGCGCGTCGCGTTCGTGCCGGTCGCGATCTTCTGGGGCCGGGCTCCGCAGCGCGAGAACTCGCTGCTCGAGGTGTTCTCGTCGGAGGACTGGGGGCTCGCGGGCCGGCTGCGCCGGTTCGTCGCGCTGCTCGTGCATGGCCGCAACGTGCTCGTGAAGGTGGGCGAGCCGATTCGCGTCGCGTCGCTGGTCGACGGGGAAGCGGAGCGCGGCGGCGAGCTCATGGCGCGCAAGGCCGGCCGGTTGCTGCGCGTGTTCTTCCAAGAGCAGCGCGAGGTCACGGTCGGTCCCGACCTCTCGCACCGGCGCCTGCTGCTCGATGAGGTGCTCGAGAGCCCCGGTGTCGTCGCTGCGATCCGCCGCGACGTGCGCGCATCGACGAAGTCGGAGCGGCGCGTGCGCGCGCTCGCTCGCCGCTATGCGGCCGAGATCGCGGCCGACTACTCGTATCCCGTTGTGCGGCTTCTCGAGCGCGCGTTCACGTGGCTCTGGAATCGGCTCTACGAAGGCATCGACGTGCGCCATCTCGACAGGCTCGCCGAAGTCGAGCCCGGCTGCGAGCGCGTGTACGTGCCGTGCCACCGGAGCCACATCGACTACCTGCTGCTCGGCTACGTGATATACCGGAGCGGGCTCGCGCTGCCGCACATCGCGGCGGGCCTGAACCTCAACCTGCCGATCGTCGGATCGATTCTGCGGCGCGGCGGCGCGTTCTACATTCGCAGGACGTTTCACGGCAACGCGCTCTACACCGCCGTGTTCCGCAGCTATTTCAAGACGATTCTCGCGCGCGGCTTCCCGATCAAGTACTTCATCGAGGGTACTCGCAGCCGCACTGGGCGGCTGCTCCCGCCGAAGATCGGCCTCGTCACGATGACCGTGCAGAGCTATCTCGCGGACCGCGGCCGGCCCGTGGTCTTCGTGCCGGTGTATTTGGGCTACGAGAAGATCGTCGAGGGGCAGACGTTCATCGGCGAGCTCAGCGGGGAGAAGAAAAGGAAGGAGTCCCTCGGCAGGGTGCTGCGCTCGGTGAAGACGCTGCGCGAGCGATTCGGCACCGTCCAAGTGAGCTTCGGCGCGCCGATACGCCTCGACGACGTGCTCGACGACGAGCAGCCCGGCTGGCGCGCGGAGCAGCTCGACGAGCAGCTGCGCCCGGCGTGGCTCGGCGCCGTCACCGAGCGACTTGGCGTAGGGATCATGACCGCGATCAACGAAGCGGCCGTCATCAACGCGGTGAATCTCGTCGCGCTCGTCGTGCTTTCGATGCCGAAGAACGCGATCGTCGAGGTCGAGTTGCGCGCGCAGCTCGCGCTGTACATCGAGCTCGCGCGCCGCGCGCCGTACTCCGCGCGCGCGGGCCAGTGCGAGCTCGACGCGCAGGCGATGATCGAGCGCTGCGAGCGGATGCAGTGGCTCAAGCGGCGCGCGCACGCGCTCGGCGACATTCTCTACATGGACGAGCGCAGCGCCGTGCTCGCGAGCTATTTCCGCAACAACATCCTGCACTTGTTCGCGCTGCCCTCGTTGATCGCGGCGGCGTTCATCAACCGGCCCGAGATCACGATCGCTCGGCTGCACAGCCTCGTCGAGGAGCTCTACCCGTGTCTGCGCGGTGAGCTCTACTTACGCCTCACGCAGGCCGAGCTCGCCGACGAGGTCGACCGGATGATCGCCGCCATGCTGCAGACCGGCATGCTCGAGACGCGCTCGGGCTCGCTGCAGCGGCCCGCCGAGAGCAGCGCGCGTGCCGCCCAGCTGCGGCTCTGCGCGGAGATCGTGCAGCCGTTCCTCGAACGCTACTATCTTTGCATCATGCTGCTGCTGACGCAGGGCTCCGGCGTGCTCACGAGCCGGGAGCTCGTGCGCCGCTGCGCGGCCGTGTCGGAGCAGCTGGCGCTCATCTACTCGTCGAGCTCGCCGGACTTGTTCCAGGGCGACCTGTTCGACACGTGGATCACGTTCCTCGAGCAGTCTCGGGTGCTAGGCGAGAATGCGGAAAGCAAGCTGTGCTTCGAGGAGGCATTGCTCGAGGAGCTCGCCGGCGCGCTCGGTTTCGTGTTGCCCCCGCGTATGCATCAGACGCTCGTGAACCTCGCGGGCGCGGCGAGCCCGGCGCCGTCTCCCGGCGCGAACGAGCCGTCAGCGGCGAGCGATGCTGCGGTCAGGCATTCAGATCGGGAATCCGAGCGCTCTCGAGCTGAGTGATCATGTCTTTCAGCATGAGCTTTCGCTTCTTGAGGCGCTTGAGCATGATTTGGTCCACGTGCGGATCGTGGACGAGTCTGGCAATGACCTGATCGAGGTCCTGATGCTCTACCCGCAACTGTTTTAGTCGCTCCACGTTCCTGAAGGTCTCAGTGTCGATTTTCTCATCCACGATTCGCTTGACGAGTCGATTGAATAGGCGCCAACCAGTCCCGCCGCGCGTCGCCAAAAGCCAGGAAGTGAGGGTTCAGCAAGTCGTCTTTGGTGTTGTACCGAAGTGGCTTGCCGAGGCGGTCAATCATACGCCCGCCCGCACTTTCGAGGATAGCCTGGGCCGCGGCCGTGTCCCATTCCGACGTGGGACCGAGCCGCGGATAGATGTCCGCGGCCCCCTCGGCAATTAGACATATTTTGAGCGAGCTGCCCATCGGCTTGAGCTCGTGCGGACCCAAGGCCGCGACGTAGCTCGCGAGCTCGCCGTCCCCGTGACTGCGGCTGCCGACTATTCGCAGCGGCGATGCCGCGGTCTTGCGAACGCGGATCGGCTGCGGGTCGCCCCAATCGTCGCGGCGCCAGGCGCCGTGGCCCACGGCGCCGTAATAAAGACGCTCGAGCACGGGCGCGAGCACGACTCCGAGCACGGCTCGCCCGGCATCGATGAGCGCGATGTTGACGGTGAACTCACCGTTGCGCTTGAGGAACTCTTTCGTGCCGTCGAGCGGATCGACGAGCCAATAACGCGTCCACGCGCGACGCTGCGCGATGTCTTGCGGCGCGGATTCCTCCGATAGCATCGGCAACGTCGAATCGAACGCGCGCAATCGCTCGCCGATGATCCGATGCGCGAGGCTGTCGGCTTCCGTCAGCGGCGACCGATCCTCCTTGAGCCGAACGTTGAACTCGCGGGCGTAGACCTCGAGGATCGCGTCGCCCGCCGCGCGCGCGATCGTGCAGACTTCGGCAAGCAGCGGACCCGGGTTGCTCAAGTCGATCATGGCGCCTCTTGTATCATAGTGCGATGGAAGGAACGGCTTCGACGCTCGTGGACTGGGCACGAATCGACACCGTGCTCGTCGACATGGACGGCACGCTGCTCGACCTCGCGTTCGACAATTACTTTTGGCTCGAGCTCGTGCCCGCGCGTTACGCCGAGCTCAACGGCTGCTCCGCCGCGGCCGCGCGCGAGCTGCTGTCGCCGGCGCTTCGATGCGATCCAAGGCACGCTCAATTGGTACTGCCTCGATCATTGGAGCCGCGATCTCGGGTTCGACGTCACGGAGCTCAAGCAGCGTTCATCGGCATCGCGTGACCTATTTGCCGCGCGCGCCGGAGTTTCTCGCGGCGGTTCGCGCACGGGGCAAGCATCTGTGGATCGTGACGAACGCACACCGCGACTCGCTTGCGGTGAAGACAGAGCAGACCGGGCTCCACCGCCTCGTCGATCGCATCGTGACCTCGCACGACTTTCGCACGCCGAAAGAGAGCGCGGCGTTCTGGACCGAGCTCGAGCGTGCGCATCCGTTCGATCCGCGCCGCACGCTGCTCATCGAGGACAGCTTGCCGGTGCTCGCCGCCGCAGCGGCGCACGGTATCGCCCACACCGTCGCGATACGCCGCCCCGATTCGCGGCACCCGCCGCGCACGATCGACACGTTCGTGGGCGTGGACGGAGTCGCAGACCTCGTCTAGCGCTTGGGGCCTGAGCTCGGGCGTCGTCCGCCACCGCCACCGCCGCCACCGCGCCGGCCGCCGCCCTGTGGCGGCCGCCGACCGCCGCCGCCGCCGTGTGGCCGGCCGCCGCCGTGCGGGCGGTGACCCGCGTCGCCGTGCGCGTGCCGATGCCGCGGGGGCACGTGCTCGACTTTCATCAACGAGTCGCGGTCGAAATTCGCGACCGGAATCTTGCGGCCGATGAACGCTTCGATGTCCGGCAGCGAAATCGCGTAAGCCTCGCAGCCGAAGCTGATCGCGTCGCCCGCGGCGCCGGCGCGTGCGGTGCGGCCGATCCGGTGGACGTAATCTTCCGGATCCTGCGGCAAATCGTAGTTGAAAACGTGGCTCACGCCCGGAACATGTAGCCCTCGCGACGCGACGTCGGTGCCGATCAGCACCGCGAGATTGCCGGCCTGGAAGTCCTTGAGCATCCGCAGCCGTTTCTTCTGCGGCACGTCGCCCGACAGCGCCTCGGCCTCGATACCGTTGCGCTGCAGCGCCTCGCGCAGGCGATCGGCTTCGCGGCGCGTGTTCACGAACACCATCGTGCGGCTCGCATCGCGGTCGCGCAGCAGCGTGAGCAGCAGCGGGATCTTTTCCTCGATTCGACGGGAAATAGATGCTCTGCGTCACGCGGTCGACCGTCATCTTGTCCGGCTCGATGCGCACGAGCTCGGGATCGTTCATGTGCTCGTATGCGAGCTCGAGCACGCGGTACGACAGCGTCGCGGAGAACAGCATGTTCAAGCGGTGGTCGCGTTCGGGCAGACGGCGCAGCACGAAGCGGATGTCCTTGATGAAGCCGAGATCGAACATCCGGTCGGCCTCGTCGAGCACGAGCACTTGCACGCCGCGCAGGCCGAACACGCGCTGCTTGAAGAAGTCGATGATGCGGCCCGGCGTGCCGATCAGCAGGTCGACGCCGGCTTCGATCTCGCTACGCTGCTTGTCGTAGTCCGTGCCGCCGAACGCGAGGCCGAGCTTGTACGGAAGGTGTTTACCTAACGTCTCGGCGTCGGCGTGGATCTGCACGGCCAGCTCGCGCGTCGGCGCGAGTATGAGCGCACGCGGATCTCGGCGATCGGCCTTGGGCGGCGGCATCGTTTCGAGACGGTGAAACAATGCGACTAAATACGCCGCGGTCTTGCCGGTTCCGGTTTGCGCTTGCCCGGCGGTGTCTTGTCCGTCGAGTGCGATCGGCAACGCCTTGCTTTGAATCGGCGTGCAGTTCACGAAGCCGGCTTCGGCGATCCCGCGCTGTAGTCCTGCCGACAGCGGCAGGTCGGAAAACCGTAGATCGGTTAAGTGATGGCTCGGTGGTGGGGCGGTGTCTATTGAGGGTACCAATACTTGCAAAATGTCTTCTCGACGGTTAAAAATAGGTGCCAGCCCTCCCAGATGCCCACAGAACTCCCGCGACGCCTCAAGGAAGCAACTAGTTGCGACATTGTGCCTGACCCGCCAGGCCGCGTCACTTTCGGCTTTCGTTCTACTGGGCGTTTAGCGTTTAGATCTTTCCACCCGCGGGTCCGAAAACGGGCTGGTGAGACTCCCTAGAGGAATCTTTAGCCGTGAATGATCAGATCGTACACACGACCGACGCCGCCTTTGATCAGGACGTCGTCAAAGCCGCGCAACCCGTTCTCTTGGACTTCTGGGCCGAGTGGTGCAGCCCGTGCAAGATGATTGCGCCGATTCTCGACGCGATCGCCGACGAATACAAAGATCGGCTGCGCGTCGTGAAGCTCAATATCGACGAGAATCCGAAGACGCCGCCGAAGTACAACATCCGCGGCATCCCGACACTTCTTTTGTTTCGCAACGGCACGGTCGCCGCGCAGCAAGTGGGCGCGGTGTCCAAAGCACAACTCGAATCGTTCCTCGACGCGCACCTTGGCGCGCACAACTAAAACGGGCGAACAGCCCACGGTAAGCAACTTGAGAGGATATCTCGGCAATTCAGCACGCGCTCGGGTCAAAGACGGCCCGCGGCAACCGCGTGACAACAACAATCCGAACAACCCGAACAACAACAATAACAACGGCAAACGTTCTTCGCGTCGCGGCGGTGGTGGCGGCGGCGGCGGCGGGAACAAGCCGATGCGCGAAGAGTTCCCGGACGACGAGGAGTTCGATGTAATCCCGGCGGCCGAGCTCGAGATCTCGAAGAACGCGATGAATCTCTCCGAGCTCAAGACGCGCCCGGCGGCGGATCTCGTCGCAGCTCGCCGAGTCGATGGGGCTCGAGAACCTCGCCCGGTCCCGCAAGCAAGACATCATCTTCTCGATCCTCAAGGCCCACGCGAAGAACGGCGAAAACATCTTCGGCGAAGGCGTTCTCGAGATACTCCAAGACGGTTTCGGCTTCCTGCGCTCCGCGGACAGCTCCTATCTCGCGGGGCCCGACGACATCTACGTGAGCCCGAGCCAGATCCGGCGCTTCAATCTGCGCACCGGCGACACGGTCTCCGGGCTCATTCGTCCGCCGAAGGACGGCGAGCGCTATTTCGCGCTGCTGAAGGTCGGCAACATCAACACCGACGCGCCGGAGAACTCGAAGAGCAAGGTGCTGTTCGAGAACCTCACGCCGCTGTTCCCGAAGAAGCGGCTGAAGCTCGAGCAGGGCAACGGCAGCACCGAGGATCTCACCGCGCGAATCATCGACATGGTCGCGCCGATCGGCAAAGGCCAGCGCGGCCTCATCGTGTCGCCGCCGAAGGCCGGTAAGACGATGCTGCTGCAGAACATCGCGGCGTCGATTGCGCACAACCATCCGGACGTGACGCTGATCGTGCTGCTGATCGACGAGCGGCCGGAAGAAGTCACGGAGATGGAGCGCACGGTGCGCGGCGAAGTCGTGTCGAGCACGTTCGACGAGCCCGCCACGCGCCACGTGCAGGTCGCCGAAATGGTGATCGAGAAGGCCAAGCGCCTCACCGAGCACAAGCAGGACGTCGTGATCCTGCTCGACTCGATCACCCGTCTCGCGCGCGCCTACAACACGGTCGTGCCGTCGTCGGGCAAGGTGCTCACGGGCGGCGTCGACGCGAATGCGCTGCAGCGCCCGAAGCGTTTCTTCGGCGCCGCGCGCAACATCGAGGAAGGCGGCAGCCTCACGATCATCGCCACGGCGTTGATCGACACGGGCTCGAAGATGGACGACGTCATCTACGAGGAGTTCAAGGGCACCGGCAACATGGAAATCCACCTGGATCGCCGGATCGCCGAGAAGCGCGTGTTCCCCGCGATCAACATCAATCGCTCGGGCACGCGCAAGGAAGAGCTCCTGACGCAGGCCGACGAGCTGCAGAAGATGTGGGTGCTCCGCAAGGTGCTGCACCCGATGGACGAGCTCGCGGCCGTCGAGTTCCTGCTCTCGAAGCTGCAGGACACGAAGACGAACGCCGAGTTCTTCGAGGCGATGAAGCGCTAGCGTTCGGCGATCTCGCGCTGCACGGCGCGATAGCCGATGTCTTTGCGCCAGAAGGCGCCGTCCCACGACACTTTCCCTACGGCATCGTAGGCTTTGTCGCGCGCGGCGGCGACCGTGCGCCCCAGCGCCACCGCGCAGAGCACTCGGCCGCCGTCGGTGAGCACCTCGCCGTTCGCGAGGCGTGTACCGGCGTGGAAGATCTTCACGTCGTCGCCCGCGACTTGCTCGAGCCCCGTGATGCGCTTGCCCTTCTCGTATGCGTCGGGATAGCCGCGGCTCGCCATCACGACGCCGACCGTCGCGCGGCTGTCCCAGTCGATCGGTGCGTCGCCGAGCGTGTCGTCGAAGCAGCTCGAGCAGACCCGCACGAGGTCGGACTTGCAGGCGGAACAGAATCGGCTGCGTCTCGGGGTCGCCGAGGCGGCAGTTGAACTCGACGACCTTCGCGCGTCCCGCCGCGTCGATCATGAGGCCGGCGTACAGAAAGCCGCGATAGCGGATGCCATCCGCCATGAGCCCGCGCACGGTCGGCAGCATGATGTCTTGCATCACGTGACGGTGAACCGCGTCCGTCACGACCGGCGCGGGCGAGTACGCCCCCATACCGCCCGTATTCGGGCCGCGGTCGGCGTCGTCGCGCGTCTTGTGATCTTGCGAGCTCGCGAGCGGCACGACGCGCGTGCCGTCCACGAGTGCGATGAAGCTCGCTTCCTCGCCTTGCATGAAGTCTTCGACCACGACCTTTGATCCGGCCGCGCCGAACTGGCGGTGCTCGAGCATGCCCTCGAGCGTCAGCTCCGCGTCCGCGATCGTAGGCGCGATGACGACGCCTTTGCCGGCGGCGAGCCCGTCCGCCTTGATTACGATCGGCGGCGTGCGCGTACGGACATAGGCGCGGGCGCTCGCAAGGTCAGTGAACGTTCGATAGGCCGCGGTCGGGATTCCGTGCCGCGCCAAGAACTCCTTCGTGAAGGCTTTCGAACCCTCGAGCTGCGCGCCCGCCGCGTTGCGGCCCAAAGCACTTGAGGCCCTCGCGCTCGAAACGGTCGACGATTCCCGCAACGAGCGGCGGCTCGGGCCCGACGATCGTGAGGCCGACGCGCTCC
Organism: uncultured Gammaproteobacteria bacterium; assembly: GCA_963742115.1. Lineage (GTDB taxonomy): Bacteria > Pseudomonadota > Gammaproteobacteria > Steroidobacterales > Rariloculaceae > FEN-1219. The sequence goes on along the minus strand of CAVUKQ010000015.1, from coordinate 403,815 downwards.
GAGCGCGCGAGCCTCGACGAGCCCGTCGAGATCGTCGGCCGCCACCGCGACGTTGCGCGTCTTCGGCTTCGTGCGCGGTGCCGGCGTTGCCGGGCGCCACGAGCACTTCGCTCGCGAGCGGCGACTGTGCGCACTTCCAAGCGAGCGCGTGCTCTCGGCCGCCGCCGCCGATCACCAGGACCTTCACGTGCGCCGATCCATCAATGTCGGAAGTGACGCATGCCGGTGAACACCATTGCGATCCCGTGCTCGTCTGCGGCCCGCACGACCTCGTCGTCGCGCATCGATCCGCCCGGCTGCACGATCGCGCGCACGCCGTGCTCGGCCGCGGCGTCGATGCCGTCGCGGAACGGAAAGAACGCGTCGGAGGCGAGCACCGCGCCCTCGATAGCGAGGCCGGCTTCGCCGGCCTTGATCGCGCCGATACGCGCGCTCATCACGCGGCTCGGCTGGCCCGCGCCGATGCCGATCGTCGCGCAATCGTGCACGTACACGATCGCGTTCGACTTCACGAACTTCACGACGGTCCACGCGAATTGCAGATCGCGTAGCTCCGCGGCGGTCGGTGCTCGGCGCGTGACCACTTTCGCAGCCGCGAGATCCACGCGGCCCGTGTCGCGGCTCTGCAGCAGGAGGCCGCCGTCGATCGTCTTGAGATCGAGCTCCTCGGCCGATGCGCGAGCGCGGCCAGCCCGCCTGGAGCGCGCGGATGTTCGGTTTCTTCGCGAGCGGCGCGAGCGCGCTCTTGCCGATCTCGGGCGCGACGATCACCTCGGCGAACTGCTGACCTACGATCGCCTCGGCCGCGGCCTGATCGAGCGGCCGATTGAATGCGATGACGCCGCCGAACGCCGACGTCGGGTCCGTGCGGTATGCCTGCGCATACGCGAGCGCGGGAGTCGCGGCGACCGCGACGCCGCACGGGTTGGCGTGCTTCACGATCACGCACGCGGCGCCTTCGAACGCGTTGACGGCCTGGAATGCCGCATCGGCATCGACGATGTTGTTGAACGACAGCTCCTTGCCCTGGATCTGCGTCGCGTGAGCGACGGTGCCCGGGCGCGGCTCCGACGTGCGGTAGAGAGCGGCTTGCTGGTGCGGGTTCTCGCCATAGCGCAGCGCTTCAGCGAGCCGCCAGCTCGCGAGCAGCGGGTTAGGCCATGGAGCAGGCGACGCGTTATGCGTGCGCAAGTAGTTGCTGATCGCGGTGTCGTAGCGCGCAGTGTGGCCGAACGCCTTGATCGCGAGCTCGCGCCGCAGGCCCGCGGGCACATCCGGCTCATTGAGCGCCGCGAGCACGGCGGAGTAGTCCGCCGGGTCTACGACGACAGTGATCCGCTCGTGGTTCTTCGCAGCCGCGCGCAACATCGCGGGTCCGCCGATGTCGATGTTCTCGATCGCTTCGGCGTCCGTGCAGTCCGGCCGCGCCGCCGTCGCCTCGAACGGATAAAGATTCACCGCGAGTACGTCGATCATGTCGATGCCGTGCTCGATCAGCACGGCCTCGTCGACGCCTCGGCGCGCGAGCAAGCCGCCGTGGATGTGCGGATGCAGCGTCTTCACGCGGCCATCCATGATCTCGGGGAATCCGGTAATAGTGGCGACCTCGACGACGGGAATTCCGGCCGCGCGCAGCGCCTTCGCCGTACCGCCCGTCGAGACGATCTCGTAGGACGCTGCCGCTAGACCCTGCGCGAACGGAACGATCCCGTCCTTGTCGGCGACGCTCAGCAGCGCGCGCAACCCCCGGCGCCGCTCGGAGCTCCCGTCGCGCGCCCGGTCTACGTCGATCGGTGCCCGGGCGGCTCTTTCGCGGCGGGCTCATCGACCCTGGAGCTTGTAGGTCTTGAGCTTCTTTCTGAGGGTACCGCGGTTGATGCCGAGGATCTCGGCCGCTTCGCTCTGGTTCCCCTGGGTGTAAGTGAGCACCGCTCGGAACAACGGCTTTTCGACTTCGCCCATCACGAGTTGATAGAGATCGCCGGGCTTATGGCCGTTGAGATTCGCGAAGTAGCTGTGCAAGCACTCGTCAGTCAAGCTGCTCAGCGGTTTGGTTTTGATCCCTACTTGGGTGGTGGCGGCGGTAGACCGTTTGGTTCTCTTTCGTGTCGTCGTTCTTTTTATGCTGGTCGCGATCACTACGTTCTCCCCTATAGAACGCAAACTCACATTTCACTCGAGCTATCCACCGCCAGTATTCAGCGTAGCCAGCATTCGATCGCGAAAGCGAACTTGGCCCGGCCTATGACCGGGTCGATGCTGGTTGACGTTGACCCCGTTGCTAGCAGTAAGAAATACCGACTCGAGGTGGCGCGATCATAGCACGTGCGCGTAAAAAAAAAGGCGCGTCGCGCGATGAAATTTTTCGTGATTTTTTTCGCTACAAAAAAACTTTGTCGCTACCGCAGCTTAGTACGTGTGTCTCGACTTCGATGCAAACATCGAGCTCAAAACCGTATGCGTCTTGGCCCGGGTCGACGACATCGATCTCCGCGCGCGTGGTCTCGCCCGGTGCCATCAACTTGCGTGGGGTCGCGCGCGAGATATTCCGTTGGCGCGAACACGCGGCTACCGACGGCTGCTTCCCAACGATCCTTCAGGCGTAAGTGCACAGACGGATAAGGCTGGAACTGAGGGCCGCGATTTTTGATGCGCGCCGTGATGCGCAGACTTGCGCGGCCGCCGCTGTTCGGCTGAGCCGTCGCTACCCAGTCGAGAATTTCGTATTGGTGGATGTCCCAGCGCGGCACGACCTCGGTGCCGAGCATTGCGTAGGTACGCTGCACCAACGGCCCCACCGTGGCGTTCGTGACGATATCAGCACGGTAGTGATTCACGCTCTGCACCGCTAGCAACACCAGCGCGACCACTGAGCCCGTCGTCCACCAGCGCGCCGGCACGCGCGGTGCGCGCAGCTCGAGAGGCCAATGCTCCGGCGGCTCGCTCTCGAGCACCAGCTGCACCTCGGAAGGGCCGATGCTGGCATCCCCGTCCGCGACGAAATCGGCGCGCATCTCGCCGGTATCAGCGTCCTCGTCGGTGGTTGCGCTCTCGACCTGCGCGATCACTTCGGCGACGGACATCGTGTCGAGGGCTTCTTCGCTCGCGAGGCGGTGCTCGGCCATCGGCACTGCGGGGCCTTCGCGCCGCGCGAGCTCGCGCGGCGGCGCGGTCGAGCCGTGCACGACCTTGACGCTCGGAAGTGCAACGCTCTTTACAGTTGCTGCAGCGGCAGCCGTTGGAGCGGCGGGTACCGGAGATGCAGTTACTGGAGCGGCAATCGCGGAAGGTACCGTTGGGCGAGCCGCGTTCGCGGGTGGAGCAGTCGCCGACAGCGCGTCCGCAGGTGGCGAGGGCGGCGGCGCATTCGCCGGTGGCTCGTGCGCTGCAGGCGGCGACGGTGACGCGTCCGCGGGTGGCTGACCGGGTTCTGGCTCGCTCGGGCCATCGCTCAGCTCGGCGTAAGCGTTGAACACGCTCGCGCACCGGCCGCAACGAACCTGACCGTTGGCTTTCTGCAGCGCGTCGTCGGTGACGCGAAACGTCGTGTCACAATCCGGGCAGCGCGTGAACAGCATGTGGCGTCGTGGCTCCTCGCGCGGGCAAGTCTATCCGTTCACCCTTTCCGGCGCACGGCGTCGAGCCGAGCCCAGCCGTCGCGCACCGAGTGCTCGATGTGCTCGAAGTCGCGTGTCGTAGGCGGCGGCTACCGCGGCGACGTGGCGATCGAGGAGCCCGCTGAGCACGACCTTGCCGCCCGGCGCGAGGCAGCGCGCAAAGGTCCCGGCGAGCGACACGAGCGGCGCCGCGAGAATGTTCGCGAGCACGACGTCGACCGTGATCTGCGGCAACTCGTCGGGAGTCCCGACGAACAAGTTGCGCGCCGCAGCCGTTCAAGCGCGCGTTGTCGTGTGTCGCCGTCACCGCCTGCGGATCGTTGTCGATCGCCCAAGCACGACGCGCGCCGAGTGCGAGCGCTGCGATCGCGAGCACTCCGGAGCCGCAGCCGTAGTCGAGCACCGTCGCGCCGCGCACGAGGTGGGCGTCGAGCCACTCGAGGCACAGCGCGGTGGTCGGATGCTCGCCGGTGCCGAACGCGAGCCCCATGTGCAGCCTGATACCGGTGCGTCCCGGAGGGACGCTCGGGATCTTCTGCGGGTGCGAGCCACAAGCGATTGCCGAACGGCCGTGCAGGGAAACCCCGACGGGCCGCTTTGCGCCACTCGTCGTCGTCGACGGGTGTGATGCGGGGCGCGCCCGCGCAAGCGCAAGCGCTCGCGAGGAGCGGCACAGCGGCTCGAGATCGATCGCCCGCGGCGAACAGCGCGCGCAGCTCGACCGCCGGCCACAGCGGCGTCTCCTCCGGCGGCGGCTCGAGTACGGGATCGTCGCCTGCGTCCGCAAGCGCGAGCGACTCGGCACCTGCGAGCTCGAGCAGAGCCTCGGCCTGTGGAACGTCCGCGGCCGCAACGCGTAGCGTGAGTTGTTGCCGGCTCACCGCGGAGCGGACGCTATTTGAGACCGAAACGCCGTTCGAGGTAGTGAATGTCGGTGCCGCCGGCCTTGAACGCGCCGTGCTGGAAGATCTCCTGGTGCAGCGGCACGTTGGTGCTGATGCCGTCCACGACGATCTCCTGCAGCGCCGTCGTCATTCGCGCGATTGCAGCGCGGCGGTGCTCGCCGTGTGCGATCACCTTCGCGATCAGCGAATCGTAGTAGGGCGGCACCGCATAGCCGCGAGTACATGTGGCTGTCGACGCGAATCCCCGGTCCGCCCGGCGGGTGCCAGAGGCTCACGGTGCCCGGCGACGGCACGAACGTCTTCGGATCCTCCGCGTTGATTCGGCACTCGATCGCATGGCCGCGCCAGCGGATGTCTTCCTGCGCGAACGCAAGTTTCTCGCCGGCCGCGATCGCGAGCTGCGCCTTGACGATGTCGATGCCCGTGACGAGCTCGGTGACCGGGTGCTCGACCTGGACGCGCGTGTTCATCTCGATGAAGAAGAACTGGCCGTCCTGGTACAGGAACTCGAACGTGCCCGCGCCGCGATAGCCGATCCGCGTGCAGGCGTCGACGACGACCCGGCCCATGCGTAAACGCTCTTCGTCGGAGATGCCGGGCGCAGGCGCCTCCTCGACGACCTTCTGATGCCGCCGCTGCATCGAGCAGTCGCGCTCGCCCAAGTGGATTGCGTTCCCGTGGCTGTCCGCGAGCACTTGAAACTCGATGTGGCGCGGGTGATCGAGGAACTTCTCCATGTAGACCTGATCGTTCGCGAACGCCGACAGCGCCTCTGCGCGCGTGATCGCGACCGCGTTGAACAACGCCGCGTCGCTGTGCACGACGCGCATGCCGCGGCCGCCGCCGCCCGCGGCCGCCTTGATGATCACGGGGTAGCCGATGTCGTGCGCGAGCCGCGCGTTCTCCTGCGGATCATCCGTGAGCGGGCCGTCGGAGCCCGGCACGCAGGGAACACCGGCCGCGCGCATCGTCTTGATCGCCGAAACCTTGTCGCCCATCAGGCGGATCGTCTCCGGCTTCGGGCCGATGAAGACGAAGCCGCTTTCCTCGACGCGCTCCGCGAAGTCCGCGTTCTCCGACAGAAAGCCGTAGCCCGGGTGGATCGCGACGGAATCCGTGACCTCCGCCGCGGCGATGATCGCGGGCATGTTGAGGTAGCTCTGCTGCGAGCGCGGCGGGCCGATGCAGACCGTCTCGTCCGAGAGCAGCACGTGCTTCAGCGTCGTGTCCGCTGTCGAGTGCACGGCCACGGTCTTGATGCCGAGCTCTCGGCAGGCGCGAAAAATGCGAAGTGCGATCTCGCCGCGATTGGCGATCAGGACTTTGTCGAGCATCGGTGATTCCGGTCTAACGCCGCGAGGCGCCGCTGACGATCATTCTTCTATGATGAAGAGGGCCTGGCCGAACTCGACCGGGCTGCCGTTCTCGACGAGGATGCTCACGACCTTGCCCCGACACTTCCGACTCGATCTGATTCATCATCTTCATCGCCTCGATCACGCAAAGCGTGTCGCCGGCCTTCACCTCGGTGCCGATCTCGACGAACGGTTTCGCGCCAGGGGCGGGGCCGCTATAGAACGTGCCGACCATCGGTGCGGTCACCTGCTGGCCGCGCGCGGCCGCCGCCGGCGCTGCCGGGCCGTCGCCGTTCGCGGGCGCCGCGGCAACTTGCGGCTGCGGCCGCTGGCGCGGGAGCCGCGATCGTCTGGACGCTCACCGTGCCCGGGTTCGGGTAGCGGCTGATCCGCACGGACTCCTCGCCCTCGGAGATCTCGATCTCGGAGATCCCGGACTCCTCGAGCAGCTCGATCAGCTTTTTTACCTTTCTTATGTCCACTATTTGTTTCCTCGCGCCAAGTAGTGAGTCGCGGCGTCGAGCGCGAGCTCGTAGCTAGCGACGCCGAATCCGGTGATCGTGCCGATCGCGACGTCGGAGAAGAACGATCGCTGGCGGAAGTCCTCCCGTGCCGCGACGTTCGACAGATGCAGCTCGATGAACGGGTATTTGAACGCGCGAGCAGGGCGTCGCGCAGCGCAATGCTCGTGTGCGTGAAGGCGGCCGGATTGAAGAGGATCAACGCGGCCTTGTCGTCGCGCGCGCGGTGGATCCGTCTGATCAGGTCCGCCTCCGAGTCGCTCTGGAAGGCCTCGAGATCGTGGCCTGCCGCCGCCGCCTTCGTTCTTGATCGCATGCCTCGATCTCGGCGAGCGTCGTCCTGCCGTACAAGTTGGGCTCACGAGTCCCGAGCAGCCCGAGATTCGGGCCATTCAACAGAAGGAGACGGGCCATGACGACTTAACCTGCCGTACGATTGCCGGCGAGTTTACCTGTTTTCGCCGCAATTAGCGGCAGTTTTATCGGAATTCGCGACCGAGCGGCCGCGGATTTTCGGCGCCTAGATTCGGCCGGCGAGCCGCTTCCGGGCCATTGGGACGTCGATCTTGCCGTCGCGAAGCTCGGCGATCACGGCCGTGAGCTCTTGGAGGTGCTCCGGATGGAGCTCGCCGGTGTGCACGCCGAGCACGCTGCCGTCGGCCCCGGTGAACACCGTGAACGGCATCGCGTACACGTTCACGCCGAACGCGGCCGCCGCCTCGTAGCCCCCCTTGTCGCCGATCAAGATCGGGTAGTTGAACTGCATCGTGTCCGCGAACTTGACGACGGGGTCGCGCCGGTCGAGCGCGATACCGACGACCTGGAGCTCCGTTCGGCTCGTCTGGAACTCCTTGAGCATCGGGATCTCGCGGACGCACGGCCCGCACCACGTCGCCCAGAAATTGATCAGCAGCGGCTTGCCCGGCCAGCTCATGATCGATTGCTGGCCGCCCGCGAGCGCCTCGAGCGAGAAATCGGGAAGCCGTTCCGCGAGCTGTGGCTCGGCGGAGTGCTCCGCTTCCTCGGCGGCCGGGTTTTCTCCGAACTGAATCGTTTCCTCGGTCGGGGCTTCAACCGGAGCGAACGCGCCGCGGTAAGCGAGATAGCCGAGCACGGCCGCGCCGCTCAGCGCAGCGGTCAGCAGCGCTGGGCCGAGCCTTAGCCATGGTTGCAGCCCCTCAGAGCGTGGCGAGCTCCGCGACGTGAGCGGTGAACTGCTCGGGAGGCACGAAGCCGACGAGCTTGAAGTTCTCGCGCTCGGTGCCGGCCGTGTCGAAGAAGGCGATCGTCGGCGGTCCGAAGCTCTTGAATCGCTTGAGCAGCGCTTGGTCATCGTCGTCGTTTTCCGTCACGTCGGCGCGCAACAACATGAATGGCTGGAGCGCGCTGATCACACCGGAGTCGGGGAACGTGTGCGTCTCCATCTCTTTGCAGGACACGCACCACTCGGCCGTGAAGTCTAGCATCACCGGTTGGCCCGCGCCGCGCGCCTCGGCGAGCGCAGCGTCGAGCGCGGCCACCGTCTCGATCTCGCGGAACTCGAGCTTCGGCCGCGCGGCGGCACCCGAGCGCGCCGCCGGTCGAGGCCGACGCGAACGAGCCCCGCGGGATCGGCTGCAACGGATTCTCGCCGCCGAGCGTCGCGCCGATCAGCATCAGAGCGCCGTAGAGACACGCGAGCACGCCGAGCCCCTTCGCGAGCCGCCGGATCGGCCGCGGATTCTCGGGCAGGCTCTCGAACGCGCCGAGGAACACGCCCGTCAGGAACACGAGCAACGCCCAGAGCACGAGCGTGACGGAGCCAGGCAGCACGCGCTCCATCATCCAGATCGCGATGCCGACCATCATCACGCCGAACGCCCGCCTTGACGGTGTTCATCCACGGGCCGACGCGCGGCAGCAGCTGCCCGGCCGAGGCGCCGACCAGCAGCAGCGGCGCGCCCATACCCATGCTCATCGCGAAGAGCGCGCTGGCCCCGCGCGCGACGTCGCCCGTTTGCGCGATGGCCGTGAGCGCTCCGATGAGCGGCGGCGCGACGCAGGTGGTCACGATCAGCGCCGTGAGCGCGCCCATGACTGCCGACGCCGAGGAACGTGCCGCCCTTCTGCTTGTCGGCGAGCTGCGAGAGCCGCGTCTGGATCGCCGTCGGCATCTGCAGCTCGAACAGGCCGAACATGCCGAGCGCGAGCACGAAGAACATCGAGGCGAACAACGTCACGATCCAAGGTTTCTGGAACATCGCCTGGATCTGGCCGCCCGCGAGCGCGGCGAGCGCGCCGGCCGCGGTGTAGGTGGCCGCCATGCCGAGCACGTAACTCAAGGACAGGAGGAATCCGCGGCTGCGTCGACACCGTGCCGCCTTGGCCCGCGATGATGCTCGAGAGGATCGGGACCATCGGCAACACGCACGGCGTGAGGCTCAGCGCGAGGCCCGCGAGGAAAAACACACCGAGCATCGTCCACCACGATCCGTTGACGATTCGGTCGACGTACTGGTCCTGCTCCGACACGGGGCCGCCGCCGGCACGAGCTCGCGAGCCGCGCTCGCGGGGAAGTCGGACGGTCGCCGGCAGCACGAGCGACATGGTTTGCTCGCCGGGCGGGTAGCAGATGCTGTCGTCCTTGCAGCCTTGGAAGCCTCCCGTGACGACGACGTCGAGCGCATCCGGGCTCGCGCGGGCGAACGGTACCTTCGCTTCGACGTAGTCGTAGAACACCTCGACGTCGCCGAAGTTGTCGTCGTGGTGCGCCTTGCCTTTCGGCAGCGCCGCGCGGCCGAGCTCGATCTTGCCGTCCACGGTGAACGTGAATTTGTCGCGGTAGAGGTAGTAGTTCGGCGCGATTTGCCAGCCGACCGTGAGCTCGTTCGGCTTGTCGAACCGCGCGTTCATCACGAACGCTTCCTCGGCCGGCAGTAGGTCGTCGGTAGTCGCGCCCAGGAGTCGGGACTCGCCGCGCCGAGGCCGAGCGGACTTGCGGCAGGCAAGCCGACCGTCGCGTCCCACGACTGCGGCACGTAGCAGAGCCCGCGATCGGCGCAGCCCTGGAGCCGGAGCTCGAGCGCCGCCGAGCTCGCCGCGGAGCTCCGGCGATACGGGATCGCGATCTCGAACTTGCCGCGATAGATCTCCTGCTCGCCGAAGTACTCGTCGCTGTGAATCTCGCCCTTCGGAAACTCGGGCGCGCTGAGCGTCACGCCGGGCGTCGAGGTGTCGAAGCCGAAGCGCGCCCGATAGAGGTAGTAGCCGTCGAGGATCGCGAACTTGAGATAGATCTTCTGCGCATCGGCAGCGGTGGTGTATTTGAAGACCTGCTCCGGAGGAATGACGTCCTGGTCTTGCGCGACGGAGGCGACGCCCGTCAGCAACGACACCGCTGCGAGCAGCGCAAGCCAGAAGTGCCGGGTAGTCATAGGTCCTTACTCCTCACCGTCGGTCACGGCCGCGCTGAGCCAATCGAGATAGCGCGCCGAGCCAGCTTGCACCGGAATCGCGAGCACCTCGGGCAACTCGTAGCTCGAGAGCTCGCGAATCGCCTGCTCGACGGCGGCAAACCGCACCTCGGTCGTTTTGATCACGAGCAGGCTCTCCTGTTCGTGCTGCACCGCACCCTGCCATCGATAGGTCGACGACACGTCGCCGAGCGTGTTCACGCACGCCGCGAGTCGCCGCTCGACGAGCGCCGCGCGCGAGCCCTTTCGCCTCGTCGGGAGTGGCGCAAGTCGTCAGCACGACCAGGGCTCGTGAGCTCACTGACAGCCCGTTCCGGGAGCATACCAGCCGAGCCCGGAAGCATAGCGGCGCGTCTCAAAAAAGTGTCATGACTCCGCTCTCAAAGCCTTGAAATCGGCGCGTTCGATCCATATCATTGGCACTCACTTTGACCGAGTGCTAACAAGACTGCCGGTCAATTTCAATTTTAATCATCCAATCAAGAGCTTGAGAAGGGAGACCACTCATGAAGCTTCGTCCTCTACACGACCGTGTCGTGATCCGGCGTACCGAAGAAGAGCGCAAATCGCCTGGTGGAATCGTGATTCCGGACACCGCGACCGAAAAGCCGATCCGCGGCGAAGTCATCGCGGTCGGCAAGGGCAAGATCCTCGAGAACGGCGAAGTTCGCCCCCTCGACGTCAAGAAGGGCGACAAGATCCTGTTCGGCAAGTACTCCGGCACCGAGGTGAAAGTCGACGGCGAAGACCTGCTCGTCATGCGCGAAGACGACATCATGGCGGTCATCGAAAAGTAACGCCGCCAAGAATTCTCAACGTAGTTAATCCATTTTCCAGGAGAAAGAGTCATGGCGACTCCGAAAGAAGTTCGTTTTTCCGATGACGCGCGCGCGCGGATGCTGAAAGGCGTCAACGTTCTCGCGAATGCAGTCAAAGTCACCCTCGGCCCGAAGGGCCGCAACGTCGTGCTCGAGAAGAGCTTCGGCGCCCCGACCGTCACGAAGGACGGCGTCTCGGTCGCGAAAGAGATCGAGCTCGAGGACAAGTTCGAGAACATGGGCGTCCAGATGGTCAAGGAGGTCGCTTCGCAGACTTCCGACCTCGCCGGCGACGGCACCACGACCGCGACCGTGCTCGCGCAAGCGATCCTCCGCGAGGGCCTCAAGGCCGTCGCGGCGGGCTTCAACCCGATGGATCTGAAGCGCGGCATCGACAAGGGCACCGTGGCGATCATCGAAGAGCTCAAGAAGCTCTCGCAGCCGTGTAAGAACGACACGTCGATCGCGCAGGTCGGCACGATCTCCGCGAACGCCGACGAAGAGATCGGCAAGATCATCGCCGAGGCGATGAGCAAGGTCGGCAAGGAAGGCGTGATCACGGTCGAGGAAGGCTCGGGCCTCTCGAACGAGCTCGACGTCGTCGAAGGCATGCAGTTCGACCGCGGCTATCTCTCGCCGTACTTCATCAACGATCAGGCCAGCCAGTCGGCCACGCTCGAGAATCCGCTGATCCTGATCCACGACAAGAAGATCTCGAACATCCGCGAGCTGCTGCCGCTGCTCGAGGGCGTCGCGAAGTCGGGTCGACCGCTCCTGATCATCGCGGAAGACGTCGAAGGCGAGGCGCTCGCGACGCTCGTCGTGAACAACATCCGCGGCATCGTGAAGGTCGCGGCGGTGAAGGCGCCTGGCTTCGGCGATCGCCGCAAGGCCATGCTCCAGGACATCGCGATCCTGACCGGCGGCCAAGTGATCTCGGACGAAGTCGGCCTCTCGCTCGAGAAGGCGAGCACCGAGGACCTCGGCGAGGCGAAGAAGATCCAGGTCTCGAAAGAGAACACCACGATCATCGACGGCGCCGGCAAGAGCGCGGACATCAAGGGCCGCATCGAGCAGATCAACCGGGAGATCGAAGAGTCCACCTCCGACTACGATCGCGAGAAGCTCCAAGAGCGCGTCGCGAAGCTCGCCGGCGGTGTCGCGGTGATCAAGGTCGGCGCGGCCACCGAGAGTCGAGATGAAGGAGAAGAAGGCGCGCGTCGAAGACGCTCTGCATGCGACTCGCGCGGCCGTCGAAGAGGGCGTGGTGCCGGGCGGCGGCGTGGCTCTGCTGCGCGCGCTCAAGGGTATCGCGAACCTCGAGGGTGCGAACGACGACCAGAACGTCGGCATCAACATCCTGCGCAAGGCCGTCGAAGAGCCCCTGCGCCAGATCGTCGGCAACGCGGGCGCGGACGCGTCCGTGGTGCTCAATGCCGTCGTCAACGGCAAGGGCAACTACGGGTTCAACGCCGCGAACGGTGAGTACGGCGACATGGTGAAGTTCGGCATCATCGACCCGACGAAGGTCACGCGTCTGGCGCTCCAGAACGCGACGTCCGTCGCCGGCTTGCTGCTGACGACCGAGGCGATGATCGCGGAAGCCCCGAAGGGCGAGAAAGAGCCCGCGATGCCGCACGGCCACGGCGGCATGGACGGGATGATGTAATTCATCGTCCTCGTTTCGTTCGAATGGAAGCCCCGCCTCGTGCGGGGCTTCTTTTTTCTGGCGCGCGACACGCCCTATCGGCGCGCGCTTTTTGCGCTTACAGTCGCACGCCGATGCATTCGAGACGCTCCGCGTGAAGCTCGCCAAGCCTTCGGATCTTCCGCCAGCGCTGCAATCGAGATTCGAGCGTGTGGCGGAGCGCTTGGCCGACGTTGCGCTCGAGCCGCCCGGAGATCGCGGCGAGCGCGGCGCGTGTCGTCGTGGTCAGCGACTTCGTGCTCGGTGTGCTGCGACGCTTTCCCGAGCAGCTCGTCGAGCGCCTCCACGACCGCGCGCCGCTGACGCCCGAGACTCTCGCGGCGCAGTTCGACCTCGGATCCAAGACGGAAGCGGCCGCGATGACCGAGCTGCGACGCGTCCGCAACGTCGAGCTCGCTCGAATCGCGTGGCGCGATCTGGCGGGCTGGGCGGACCTCGATACGACGCTCGCGGACACCTCGCTGCTCGCGGACTGCCTGATCGCCGCTGCCGCGAGCTTCGCGGCCGATCGAGCTCGAGCCGCGCTTCGGCCGGCCGTGCGACGCGCTCGGTAGGCGGCTGCCGCTGCTCGTGCTCGGAATGGGCAAGCTCGGCGGCGGGGAGCTCAACTTCTCCTCGGACGTCGACCTTGTATTCCTCTATCCCGACGGCGCGCTCGAGACGGCTGATGCCACTGCGACCGAGCCCGAGCTGTACTACGCGCGCGTCGCTCAGCTGCTTGATCAAGCTGCTCGACCAGAGCACCGCCGACGGCTTCGTCTATCGCGTCGACACCCGCTTGCGGCCGTTCGGCGCGAGCGGGCCGCTCGTCGTGAGCGTTTCCTCGTTCGAGTCCTACCTCGTGCAGCACGGGCGCGACTGGGAGCGGTACGCGTACGTGAAGGCGCGGCTCATCGCGGGCGGCGATTTCGCGGTCGACGTGTTCGACCTGATTCTCACGCCGTTCGTCTATCGCCGTTACCTCGACTACGGCGTGTTCGAAGCGCTGCGGCGAATGAAAACGCTGATCGCGCAGGAAGTCGCGCGCAAGGACATGGCGGAGAACATCAAGCTCGGTCCGGGCGGCATTCGCGAGATCGAATTCATCGTGCAGGCATTCCAGCTCGTTCGCGGAGGGCGCAGGCCGGAGCTGCAAACGCGCTCGCTGTTGCGCGCGCTGCCGCTGCTCGCGGGCGATCGTCAGTTGCCGGAGCCCACGGTCACGGAGCTCGCGCGCTGCTACCGGTATCTGCGGACGCTCGAGAACAGGCTCCAGGCGATGGGCGATCGCGCAGACGCACGACCTGCCGAGCGATCCGGACGAGCGCGAGCGCCTCGCGTACGCGCTCGGTGAGCCGAGCTGGGCGGGCGTCGAGGAGCGGCTCCGGGCGCAACGCGCGATCGTCGAAGCCGAGTTCGAGCACGTGGCCTGGGAGGCCGACGGGCGCGGCGCGCGGCGCAACGGCGATCCCATGAGCGCGGCGTGGTCCGCGGGCGACGTGTCAGCGACGCTCGCGGGCACGGCGCTGGCGGGCAATGCCGAGGTCGAGGTCCTCCTAACCGAGCTCAGGCTCGGCGGCCTCTATCAGCGAATGGACGAGGTCGCGCGCCAGCGTCTCGCGGCCGTGATCGGCCGGACGGTCGAGCTCGTCGCGACTGCACGAGGCCCCGGCCAAGTCCCTCGAGCGCGTGCTGCCGATCTATCGGGCGATCTGCCGACGCAGCGCGTACCTCGCGCTGCTCAACGAGAATCCCGCGGCGCTCGACCGCCTGCTGAACCTCGTTGCTCGAAGTGCATGGCTCGCGAAGCAGATCGCGGAGCATCCGATGCTGCTCGACGAGCTGCTCGACGCGCGTTTGTTCGACACGCCGCCCACCCGCGACGAGCTCGCCGCGCTGTTCGCGACGAGCCTGCGCGGCGCCGCGCCGAACGACGTCGAAGCGACGCTCGACGCGATCCGCGTCTTCCAGCGCACCGCGATCTTCCGGATCGCAATCGCCGATCGGGTCGGGTCGCTGCCGCTGATGAAGGTGAGCGACCGGCTCACGGACACGGCCGAGCTCGTGCTCGAGTTCGCGCTCGACACGGCATGGCGCGAGCTCGTCGCGAAGCACGGCACGCCGCAGAGCGGTCCACCGATGACGCGAGGCCGGGTTCGCGGTGATTGGCTACGGCAAGCTCGGGGGCCTCGAGCTCGGCTACGGGTCCGATCTGGACCTCGTGTTTCTGCACGACTCCCGCGGCGCAAAGCAGGAGACCAAGCGGCAATCCGCCGCTCGACAACGAACGCTTCTTCAGCCGGCTCGTGCAAAGGCTCATTCATTTCCTGTCGATCCAGACGAGCTCGGGCCGGCTCTACGAGGTGGACACGCGCCTGCGGCCGAGCGGCCGCGCGGGGCTGCTCGTCACGGGGCTAGACGGGTTCTATCGCTACCAAACCGAGGAGGCCTGGGTGTGGGAGCATCAGGCGCTTGCTGCGCAGCCGCGCGCTCGTGGGCTCTCGCAGTGTCTGCGACGAGTTCGAGCGCTGCCGGCGCGACGTGCTCGTCGCGCACGTGAATCGCGCGAAACTAAAGACCGAGGTCGCCGCGATGCGCAGGCGAATGCGCAGCGAGCTCTCGCTCGCGAAGAGTAGCGGCTTCGACCTGAAGCAGGATCCCGGCGGGCTCGCCGACATCGAGTTTCTCGTGGACTATTGGGTGCTCGCGAGCTCGCACGAGTTTCCGGAGCTCGTCGAATTCCCGGATAACGTGCGTCAGCTCGAGGCGCTCGAACGCGTCGGTCTCGTGCCTCCCGAGCGCTGCCGGCGCATGAAGGAAGCGTACCTCGCGCTGCGCCAGCGGATTCACGAGCTCGCGCTCGACGAAGGTGGCCGCGTGGTTGCGGAGCACGAGTTCACGGAGCTACGCGCGTGGGTGGTGGCCGTCTGGGACGAGGTGTTCGCCGGAGTCGACGCGGACGTGGCGCTCTCGGGACCGGCGCGGCTGATGCACCGCCCCCTCCTTGAGTATAATTCCGCGCCGGGGCCTCAAGGAGTCGAGTAGTGCGCGAACGTCACGGTAGAGTCGAAGAGCACTTGCAGACGGCGAACGCCGA
This sequence comes from uncultured Gammaproteobacteria bacterium, assembly GCA_963742115.1. Taxonomy (GTDB): domain Bacteria; phylum Pseudomonadota; class Gammaproteobacteria; order Steroidobacterales; family Rariloculaceae; genus FEN-1219. The sequence continues at coordinate 388,363 of CAVUKQ010000015.1, read as the reverse complement.
CCGCGTGCAGAAAGTGACGCGCGCTGATTTGCCGCTGCATTGCCCCCTGCCGAGCATGTACCTCTGGAACTCGCATCCGAAGGTGTATCTGCCGATCGAGGCCACCGGCGAGGCGACGTGTCCCTATTGCAGCACCGCTTATCGCCTCGTCGACGCCGGCCGTTAGGGCTGAGGCGGGCCGCGCGATGATCGTAGTCACTGGCGGCGCCGGATTCATCGGCAGCAACCTGGTCCGTGCGTTGAATCGCGCGCGGCCGCGCCGACGTCGTCGTCGTCGACGACCTGAGCGACGGCCGCAAGTTCGCGAATCTCGTCGATTGCGAGATCGCCGACTACTGGGACCGCGCGGAGCTCACGCAGCGGCTCGCAGCGGGTGCCCTCGATCGCCCCGACGCGATCTTTCATCAAGGTGCGTGCGCCGTCACCACGGAGTGGGACGGCCGCTACATGATGGAGAACAACTATCGCTACTCCGTGCAGCTGCTCGACTATTGTCTCGCGCGCGAGGTGCCGCTGATCTACGCGTCGTCGGCGGCCGTCTACGGTGCGAGCACCGTATTCAAAGAGCACGATCGCGCGCGCGAGCGGCCGCTGAACGTCTACGGCTATTCGAAGCTGCTGTTCGACCAGTACGTGCGCCGGCGCCCGTCGCGGCGCGCGCTCGCAAGTCGCGGGGCTCCGCTACTTCAACGTCTACGGACCCGGTGAGGCGCACAAAGGCTCGATGGCGAGCGTCGCGTTTCACCTGAATCGGCAAGTCGCGAGCGAAGGCGAGGCGCGTCTTTTCGAAGGCAGCGACGGCTATGCGGCCGGCGAGCAGCGGCGCGATTTCGTGCACGTCGACGACGTGGTGAACGTAAACCTTTGGCTGCTCGACCAGCGGCGCGTGTCCGGCGATCTTCAACGTCGGCACGGGCGCGAGCGCGACGTTCAATGACGTGGCGCGCGCGATCATCGCGTGGCACGGTAAGGGCTCGATTCGCTACATCCCGTTTCCGGACGAGCTGAAGTCGCGCTATCAGAGCTTCACGCAGGCCGACATCACCGCGCTGCGCGCGGCAGGCTACGCGGAGCCTTTCATGGACGTTCGCGCAGGCATCAAGAGGTACCTCGACGTGCTCGGGCAATCGCTTGCCCAGCCGTGAGCGCGCGCGACAAGGTGCTCGTCGTCGGTCCTTCGTGGGTGGGCGACATGGTCATGGCGCAGGCGCTGTACCGACTGCTCGCGAAGCGTCGACCCGCGCCCGGACGTTCACGTGCTCGCGCCGCCGTGGTCGCTGCCGTTGATCGCGCGCATGCCCGAGGTCGCGCGCGGCATCGAAATGCCGCTCGGGCACGGCGACTTGGGCTTAGGCGTGCGGCGCAGGATCGGCCTCCGCCTGCGGGCGGAGGGCTATTCGCAAGCGATCGTGCTGCCGCGTTCGCTGAAAGCCGCGCTCGTGCCCTGGTTCGCGAGGATTCCGCGGCGCACCGGGTTTCGCGGCGAATGGCGTTACGGCCTGCTGAACGACGTGCGCGAGCTCGATCGCGCGTCTCGACCAAACGGTCAAGCGGTTCGTCGGCGCTCGGCATCGATCGCCGCGGAGCCGCCGCCGTTCACGCTGCCGCGCGATCTCGACCCGCGGCTCGGCGTCGACGCGGCGAATCTCGATCGCCTCATGCGCGAGCACGGCCTCTCGGACGGCGCGCCGGTCGCAGCTCTGATGCCGGGTGCCGAGTACGGTCCGGCGAAACGTTGGCCGGCTCGCGAGCTACGCCGCGCTCGCGGGCGCGCTCGCAGGCGAGCGGAGCGCACGTGATCGTGCTCGGCTCGGCGAAGGAGCGTCCAATCGGCGACGAGATTTGCGCGGTCGCCGCGAGCGCGCGCGTGCGCAATCTGTGCGGCGTGACGACGCTTGCGGACGTCGTGGATCTGATCTCCGCCGCCGCGGTCGCGATCAGCAACGATTCGGGGTTGCTGCACGTCGCGGCCGCGACCGGCACTCACGTGGTCGCGATCTACGGGTCGTCGTCGCCGGCGTTTACGCCGCCGCTCACGCCGGCGGCGACCGTCCTTTATCGCGGGCTCGATTGCAGCCCGTGCTTCGCGCGCGAGTGCCCCCTCGGACATCTGCGTTGTCTGCGCGAGATCGCAGTGAGCGAGGTGCTCGACGCCGTCGGGCGCGTGTTTGCCGCGCGCGAGCGTGCGCAGCCGCACACGGCGCAAGCCGCCGAGGAGCCCATACGTGACTGAGAATGTCGTGAGCGCGGGCCGGCACGCCGTGCTCTATGGCGCGGGCCTTGCCGAGCCCGCGGACGCGAGTTGGTTCGACGCGGCGCGCTGGCGGACGGCGCGGCGACATCGCGCTCGAGACGTCGGGCCGCGGTGCCGTGCTCATCGTGAGGAACGGCGCCGACACCTGGGTGGTACGCCACTACCACCGAGGCGGCTTCATCGCGCGGTTCATCGCCGATCACTATCTGTGGTCCGGCGCTCGATCGTACCCGCGCGTTTCGGGAATGGCGGTTGCTGCGCCGGCTGCACGATGCAGGGTTGCCCGTGCCGAATCCGATCGCGGCGCACGTCTATCGCACGGGACCGATCTACACGGCGGACATCATCACGGCGTATCTTCCCGACACGCGCAAGCTGTCCGAATTCATCTCCGAGGGCACGGTGCCCGCCGAGTGCTGGCGGCAGATCGGCAGAATGGTGCGCGCGGTTCATGCGCATGGCGTCGATCATCCGGACCTGACCGCGCACAACATCTTGCTCGATACGCGCCGATCGCTGTTCCTCGTGGATTTCGACAACGCTCGACGTGAAGCCCGCCGGCACGTGGGAACGCGCCGGCGTGAAACGCCTACAGCGCTCGTTGCGCAAGGTCGCGCTCGAAACCGGCACGGAATTCGATCCCAAGGCGTGGGCCGAAGTCGAGGCAGGTTACGCGGAGCAGCCCGCGGCGACCGTGCCGCGGGCAGGCTAGAGGCGCGAGAGTACCTAGGGGGCGTCGGCTTCAGCGCCGCCCCGAACCGACGTTCAGCGCTGCGCTTTTAGGAGGTCGCGAATCTCCATGAGCAGCTTCTCCTGGGCCGACGGGCCCGGAGGAGGTGCGGCTTCTTGCTTCTTCTTGAGCTGGTTGATCCCTTTGACGACCAGGAAGATCACGAACGCGACGATCACGAAGTCGATCACCGTATTAATGAATAGGCCGTACTTTACGATCGGCGCGCCGGCGCTCGTCGCAGCTTCGACGGTGTCGTAACTGCCGTTCAAGTTCAGGAACAGGTTGCTGAAATCGACGTTCCCTAGCAGGAGGCCGATCGGCGGCATCAGCACGTCGTTGACGAGCGACGTGACGATCTTGCCGAACGCGGCGCCGATGATGACGCCGATCGCCAAGTCGATGACGTTTCCGCGCATCGCGAATTCTTTGAATTCTTTTAGCATTTTTCTGTCTCCCTGCGGCACGTGGCCGATTTGCCGGCGGCCGATCCGGTGCCGGTTAGTCTACAGCGGCTCGCGCCGATCGGCGCTGACGGCGTAAACGTCCGGGATACGGCGCGGGCCGGCCCTTGAACTTCTTGTAGAGCCACAGGTACTGCTCGGGCGCGAGCCGAATGTAGCTTTCGAGCAGCGCGAACAAGCGAAGTGAATCGGCGGCCGGCATCCTCGCTCGGGAAGCCGGCCAGCGGCGCGCCGATGTCTACGCGGTAGCCCTGTGTTCCGGGCAGCCGCCGAAAGAAGAACGGCAACACCGCGGCGCCGCTGATCGTGGCGAGCTTGGTCGTTGCGGTATTCGTTACCGCCGGCTCGCCGAAAAACGGCAGCAGTTGGCTCTGCTTGCCGAGACTAGGTCTGGTCCGGCATGTAGACGACGGCAAAGTTGTCGCGCAGATTGCGGAGGAGCGCTCGTACGTTGTCGCGGGGTATCTGCTCGCGAGCGAACCGCGTGCGGCCGCGCTGGAGAATCACGTCCATCATCGCGTTGCGCTGCGGCCGATACATGCAGCTTGCGCGCGGGGTGATCGCCCGGAGCACGGCGGGCACGCAGAGCTCGAGCGTGGTGAAGTGCGCGCAGAACAGCAAAGCGCCCTTGCCCGCCGCGAGCGCGCGCTCGAGGTGCTCGCGGCCGTGGACCGCGACTCGCGCGACCAACGTCGTCGAGCGGCGCGAACCAGCCGACTCCCATCTCGATGAACGAGATTCCGACGGCTTCGAAATGCCGCTTCAGCAGGTCCTCGCGTTCGGCGGCGTCGAGCTCGGGAAAACAGATCTCGAGATTGCGCCGCGCGATGCGCAGCTCGCGCCGCTTGACCCTGCGCAGCAAGCCGCCGAGACGGCGGCCGATCGCGAGCTGCCACGACAAGCGGTAATCGCGCTGCCACGTGCAGCGCCCCGAGGACTATCCACATCGGCCAGTAACGCGGCGTCCAAAAACGCGCGAGCGACAGATCCGGCGACCACTTGGTTTGCGCGGACGCGCTGGCTGCTTCGGCGGATTTCACGAGGCGGCCGGAGTCTTGGCGTATAGATCCGGCAGCGACGGGGCGGCCTTTGAAGCGCTGATGGATCCACCAGTACTGCTCCGGACAGAGCCGTATATATTCTTCGAGCAACCGAACCAAGCGACGCGTGTCGCGCACGTCGTCGCCGCTCGGAAAGCCGTCGAGCGCGGGGTAGATGCTCATCACGTAGTGATCGCCGTCGATCCGTCTGCAGAAGTACGGCAACACCACCGCGCGGCTCGCCTTCGCGATTCGTGCAATCGCGGTGTTCGTCATCGCGGGGACGTCGAAGAACGGGATCAGCGCGGAGCTCTTGCCCGAGTGGCTCTGATCCGATGCGTACCAGAAGACCGCATTCTTCTTCAGCTCGCGCAGCATGTCGCGCACGTTGTCTTTGTCGACCATCTGGTCGAAGTGACGGCCGCGACCGCGATACATCATCTGATTCATGACGGGATTTCTCTGCCACTTGTACATCCCGGACAGACGGCGCGGGCAGAGAGCTCGCAGCGCAGCCCAAAAGAACTCGATGCTCGTGAAATGCGCGCCGAACAGAATGACGCCGTGACCTGCTGCGAGAGCCGCGTGCAGGTGCTCAGCGCCTTCGACGCGCACGCGCCGCCGCACCTTGTCGGCCGGGCCGAACCAGCCCATGGCCATCTCGACGAACGACGCACCGAGCGCCGCGAAGTGCTCGCGGGCAAGCACGTCGCGTTCCGCGCGGGAAAGACCCGGAAAGCAGGCCTCGAGATTTCTCTCGACGACTCGGCGGCGCGACGGCAGCACGCGGTACGCGGCAACACCGAGACTCTTGCCGAGCGCGATCTGCCAGCGCATCGGCAACAACGCGGCAGCGCGCATGCAGAGGTACGCGAGCCACGCTATTGCGTAGCGGAGCCGGGCGAACTTGAGTGTCCAAAAGGGGTCAGAGGGCATGCGCGTGTTCCCGTGCGGCAGCATCTTAACAGCTGAGTCGAGCTGACTGGCGCCGGGCGCCGGCGGCGAGCCGCCACTTGGCCGGCGCAGGTGTCGGCTCGCGCGGTGTGGCTTGAATACGGCGACCGCGGGCGCATCTTGCGACGAACTGTTGGACTCGGAGCTCGGCGAAAGAGATGAAGCGCATAGCGTTGTTCTTGGCGACCAATATCGCAGTGCTCGTGGTAGTGACGGTCGTGTTCCGGCTGCTCGGGCTCGAATCGATTCTGGCGCAGAGTGGCACGAGCCTCGATCTGCGGTCGCTGTTGATCTTACTCGGCCGTCGTGGGCTTCTCGGGCTCGTTGATCTCGCTGCTCATGTCGAAGTGGATCGCGAAGCAGGCCACCGGCGCGCGCGTGATCGACACGCCGCGCAACGCGACCGAGAGCTGGCTGTTGAACACCGTGCACCGGCACGCTGACGCGGCGAACATTCGCCGCCCGCGAGGTCGCGATCTACGATTCGCCCGACGTGAACGCCTTCGCGACGGGACCGAGCCGCAACAGCGCGCTCGTGGCCGTCAGCTCCGGTCTGTTGGATCGGCTCGGGCAACGCGAGGTCGAGGCCGTGCTCGGTCACGAGGTCACGCACGTCGCGAACGGCGACATGGTGACGCTTGCGCTGCTCCAGGGCGTCGTGAACACGTTCGTGGTGTTCTTGTCGCGTGTCGTCGGCTTCGTCGTCGACCGTCTCATCTTCCGGACGGAGCGTGGGTACGGGCCCGGATTCCTCATTGCGAGCATCGTCGCGCAGATCCTGCTCGGTATCCTCGCGTCCATGATCGTGATGTGGTTCTCGCGGCGCGTGAGTTCCGGGCGGACGCGGGCGGCGCGCAGCTCGCAGGCCGCGACTCGATGATGCGCGCGCTGCAGGGGTTGCAGCGGATCCAGCATCCGGCCGACGTTGCCGAAGGCGATCGAAGCGTTCGGGATCTCTTCCGGGAGGCCCGGCTTGGGCGGTGTGACCGGCTCTTCATGTCGCATCCGCCGATCGAGGAGCGCATTGCCGCGCTGCAGCGAGCGAGCTGAGCCGGACGGCGGACGCTGAGCACCGTGTTCGCAGTCACGGACCGCGCACCAGTTCATTGCTATTTCCGAACGGCTTGTTCTAGAGTCACGGCCGATGAATCGTGTCGCGCTCGTTACTCTCGTTGCTCTCGTACTTTTGCGTGTCCCGGCGAGCCAGCGGAGCAACCTTTCGCATCGGGGCACGAGCAAGCAGACTCGGTGCTCGTCGTGAAGTCCGAGCGCAAGCTCTATCTTCTGAAGGCGGGGCGTATCCTCAAGAGTTCGACGTCTCGCTCGGCCTGGTGCCGAACGGTCCGAAGCAGCGCGAAGGCGACTTCCGGACGCCCGAGGGGCGTTACAGCCTCGAGAGCCGCAACGTCGACAGTGACTACTTCTTGTCGATCCTGGTCTCGTATCCGAGCGATTCCGATCGCGAGCGCGCGCGCAAACAAGGTGTCGACCCGGGTGGCGCAAATCATGATTCACGGGTTGCCGAACGTTCCACGCTACGAGCCGACGCACTATCAAGGCACGGATTGGACGGACGGCTGCATAGCGGTAAGCAACTCCGACATGGTCGACATCTGGCTCATGACGCGCGAGTCGACGCCGATCGAGATCCGCCCGTAGCGGCTCCGCAGCGAGAAGGCGATGGATGCGCTGATTGCCCCTGAAGGCAGCCTCGAGATTCTTTCGAGGGCAGAAGCCAATCGGCTTCGCGATGCGGGCGAGGGCGGACTCTACGAGCTCTGGCGCCAATGCTCGCTTGCCGTGCTGAATTCCGGGCGCGTCCGATGACGACGTCCGGAAGATTCTGAGCCGCCACGAGACCTTCAGAATCGCCGTCGTTCAATACGAAGGCGGCGTCGGGCTCGAGCTCAAGAACGCACCGGATATCGCGTTCGTGGGCAATCAAATGATCCGCGGAATTCGCGAGCACCTGTTCGCCGTGCTGCGCGACCTGCTGTACGCGCACGAAGACATCCTCAGCAACCCACGGTTCGACCTCGGCACGACCGACGGCATCACGGATGCGGTGTTCCACATCCTGCGCAACGCGCGCGTGCTGCGCGCGCACGAGGAACCTCGGCTCGTCGTCTGTTGGGGCGGCCACGCGATCGACCGCGAGGAGTACGACTATACGAAGGTGGTCGGCTACGCGCTCGGGCTCGAAGGTCTCGACATCTGCACGGGTTGCGGCGCCGGCGCGATGAAGGGGCCGATGAAGGGCGCGACGGTCGCGCATGCGAAGCAGCGCATCCGCAACGGCCGCTACTTGGGGCTCACGGAACCGACGATCATCGCTGCAGAGTCACCGAACCCGATCTGCAACGAGCTCGTGATCCTGCCCGACATGGAGAAAAGGCTCGAGGCGTTCGTCCGGATGGCGCACGGCATCGTCGTCTTTCCGGGCGGTGTCGGCACGGCCGAGGAGATTCTCTATCTGCTCGGCATCCTGCTGAGCCCGCGCAACGACGCCGAGCGGCTGCCCGCTCGTTTTCACGGGCCCCGCGTCGAGCAAACCCTATTTCGAGCGGCTGCACGCGTTCATCGGCGACACGCTGGGACCCGTCGCGCAACTGCGTTACAAGGTGATCCTCGCGCGATCCGGGCGCGGTCGCCGCGGAGATCATGCGCGGCCTCAAGGAAGTGCGGGAGAGCGCGGGCCGCGAGTGACAACGCGTACTTCTACAACTGGGACTTGCACATCGACCTCGACTTCCAACTCCCGTTCGAAGCGACGCACGCGTCGATGGCCGCGCTCGAGCTACAGCCGCGATCAACCGGTGCACGATCTCGCGTACAACCTGCGTCGCGCGTTCTCCGGGATCGTCGCGGGCAACGTGCGGGAAGCGGGAATTCGGCTGGTCGAGCAGCACGGCCCGTTCGAGCTGCGCGGCGATCGGCGAATCATCGGGGCGCTCGGATCGGCTGTTGAAGGATTTCGTGGCGCAGCGGCGGATGCGCTTGTCCGAGCCGAGCGCATACGTGCCGTGCTATCGCATCGCGGTGTGACGTCGCGCAACGCCGACTGACGCTTTTACCATTACGTAAACACGTCTATAACTCATTGTTGCTGCTAAGTATTTCTCGATTTCGTTTGTGAAGCAGTTCCTGGGCTGAGCGGCGTGCGAGGAGTAATCTGCACGCACCTCGACAAGGACTGTCAGCAGACAATGAGCGACCAGAAATCCCACCAGTTTCGGCCGGCGCTTTTCCAAGAGGGAACGGTAGCCGAGAGCCGCCGAGATCCGGTGAGCAGCACGGCTGGGACGCGTACCGCAAGTGGTTGTCGCGCGTCAGCACGAAGCCGACCGGCGAGCGCACACCGCTCGATCACTCGATCTACAGCTGGCGCGGATATCACACCTGGGCGGACAAGATCCGCCAAGACTGGAAGGGCGAGGGCGACGCCTCGGCCGAGCACCCGCGAAGCGTCGGGGCTACGAAGCCTCTCCGATAACGACGCTGTTCAAAACGGGTTGGAGTTGTTGACCGCGCCGCTTGGCGCCGAGCCAATCCGTCAGTTGCCGCCAATGGTCCACGTCCTGTAGGACTTGCCAGCGCGGCATCTCGTAAATCCCGATCCCAGCTTCCGCAGAGCGCACGTAGTTCTGCGTATCGCGCAGCGTGGCGACGAGCGGAATATCGAGACTCTGTCAAGAAGCGCATCAGCGATTGCGACACGAGCGTGTTTGCGCGCACGCGGTTGGCGATGATCCCGATCCGGTGATCCGAGCGGCGGATCTTCGCGACGAGCAACAAGTCGGCGATGCACTTCGCGGTTGCGTGAATGTCGATGTCGGACGGCATCACGGGCACGAGCACCGCGTCGGCGCCGCGCGTGATCTCCGGGAACGCGTGCGCCTCGAGGGCCGCGGGCGTATCGACGATTACGGCGCGTGCACTCGCTCGGAATTCGGAGCTGCCAGCTGCGCGTGACGGTGGCGGAGCGCTCGAAGCCGGCGATGCCGTGAATCAGCGGGTTGTCGTCCGGTCGCTTGCGCAGCCAGCGCATGCTCGAGCCCTGCGGATCGAGATCCATCAATGCGGGTCGGTGGCCGTTCACCGCGTAGCACGCTGCGAGATTGCTGGCGATCGTGGTCTTGCCCAGAGCCGCCTTTCGGATTGAGAACGATGATTCGCTGCATTCTTTGCTCTAGCGAGCAACTCACCGCTGGCAACGCGTAGACAGCAACTTACAATAAGTTAAAGGCGTTTGTCGCGTTGCTGAGAGTCTCTTCACAGGCACTCGCGGACACGGTCGGTATAGTCGCCTCAGTCACGGCTCAGATCGGCGAGCAATGGACGCAAAAGATCGCACCGAGCGCGAACTCGACAAGAATACCATCTGCCGTTTGGAATGGATCGCATGGGCGATGGACGCCGCCCGACGGCACAAAGAAGCCGAGCAGCTCGGCGTCGCCCAGCAAGACCCAGACTTTTCCGCGGACGAAGGCTGACTTCAAGCTGAGGGTCGCGATGGAAGCCGTATTGCTGTGGCTCGATGAGCTTGACGATCTCGTATTCGTCCTCGTCCGTCTTTGGATTCGACTTCGCCGGTTTTGCCTGCAGATCGGCTTGCTTGCGGCGTTCTTGCTCGCGGGCTGCGAGCTGTCGCTGACTGCCGCCGACTGGTCGCCCGCACTGGCCGGCATCGCCGGCTCGAGTGTCGCGGTGTGGATGGCCGGCGCGTTGCTGTTCCTGCTGTCCCGCAGCCGCGATCTGAAGCCCGCGCCAGCGCGCGCCTGAGTCAAGCGTAGCCGTCTCGACCGAAACGGCTTGAAAAAAACTCTTTCGCGCCTAACCTTAGCGCCCATCATCGTGATGGAGCAGCGCGCCGATGGGGAGCAGCGGTCCGGCGACTTTTGCGTTTCAAGCCGAGGTCAAGCAACTTCTTCGCCTAATGGTTCACTCCCTGTACAGCAACAGGGAGATTTTCCTGCGCGAGCTCGTATCAAACGCATCCGACGCGAACGACAAGTTGCGTTTCGAAGCGCTCGCGCGCCCCGAGCTGTTGGGTTCCGCCGCCGAGCTCGACATTCGCGTCGCGGTCGACGCCGAGCGAAGCCTGCTCACGGTCACCGACAATGGCATCGGAATGAGCCGGGACGAGGTCGTCGAGAACCTCGGCACCATCGCCCGCTCTGGCACCGGTCAATTCCTCGAGCGCTTGAGCGGTGACCAACGCAAGGATGCGCAGCTGATCGGACAATTCGGCGTCGGGTTCTATTCCGCGTTCATCGTAGCGGACGAGGTCATCGTCTCGAGCCGCCGGGCCGATGCACCCTCGGAACAGGGCGTTCGCTGGGTCTCGGATGGCCAAGGCGAGTACAGCGTCGAAACGGTCGAGCGCGCGGAGCGCGGTACCTCGGTGCAGCTCAAGCTCAAGCAAGATGCTGCCGAGTTTCTGCGTCCGGAGCGCTTGCGCGCGTTGATACGCAAGTACTCCGACCACATCGCGTTCCCCGTGAAGATGTCGACGGACGGCGGCGCCGACGAGACCGTGAACCGCGCGAAGGCACTGTGGGCGCGCCCGCGCGCGGAGATCGGGGAGGACGAGTACAAGGAGTTCTACAAGCACATCGCGCACGACTCGGAGGATCCGCTCGCTTGGAGCCACAACCGAGTGGAAGGCAAGCGCGAATACACGAGCCTCCTATACGTGCCGTCCGTCGCGCCGTTCGACCTGTGGAATCGCGAGTCACCTAAAGGCGTGAAACTGTACGTGCAACGCGTGTTCATTACCGACCAGGCCACGCAGTTCCTGCCGCTCTACTTGCGTTTCGTCCGCGGTGTCGTGGATTCGAGCGAGCTTTCGCTGAATGTATCGCGGGAGCTCCTGCAGCAGGACGACGCGATCACGGCCATGCGCAACGCCCTCACGAAGCGCGTGCTCGACATGCTCGAGCGCCTCGCGGACGAGAGCGCGGAAAAGTACGCGACGTTCTGGAATGAATTCGGCGGTCTCTTGAAGGAAGGGCTGGTCGAGGATCCTGCGAATCGCGACAAGCTCGCGAAGTTGTTGCGCTTCAATACGACGCGCTCCAGCGGCGCGGAGCAGGACCGCAGCTTGAAGGACTATCTCGCCGCCGCGAAACCCGAGCAGAAGAGTGTCTACTTCCTGATCGCGGAGTCCCCGACGGCGGCGCGCTCGAGCCCGCATCTAGAGGCCTTCCGCGAGAACGGAGTGGAGGTGCTGCTGCTCGCAGATCGCCTCGACGAGTGGGTGATGCAGCACCTGACGGAGCACGAGGGCAAAGTGCTCAAGGACGCGCGGCGTGGTGCGCTCGATCCTGCCGAGCTCGGCGCGCCGCCCGCGCAGAGCCCGGAGACCGACAAAGAACGCAAGCAATTGTTGAAGCGCGTGAAACGAGTGCTGCGCGAGCGCGTCGACGAAGTTCGCGTCGGTGGACGGCTGCGCCAATCGGCAGCCTGCCTCGTGCTCAACGAGCACGACCTCGGCTATCAGATGCGGGAGCTCCTGACTGCGGCCGGACACGAGGCCCCGAAGTCGGTACCGAGTCTCGAGCTGAACCCCGAGCACCCGCTCGTGCAGCGTCTCGACCGCGAAGGCGACGACGCGCGGTTCGAGCGGCTGTCGCTGCTTCTGTTCGAGCAGGCCGTGTTGGCAGAAGGCCGCCAGCTCGAGGATCCCGCAGCATTCGTCAACCGCCTCAACGAGTTGCTGGTGGAGCTCGGTCCGAGCGCGTGACGAACGAGAAGAGCCGATGAACAACGAGAGGCCCCGCGGGAGGAGCCGCCTTACTGCGGAGCAGTATCGCGTGACCCAGGGGCGCGGCACGGAAGCCCCGTTCCGCGCGAAGCATTACGCTCGACTTCGAGCCCAAGTGAACGGATGACGCAACGCGTCGTGTCGTCGCAGACCGTCATGGTGCCGGGGCCTGCCGGCACGCTCGAAGCGGCGATCGATTCGGTCGGTGCGGCGCCCAGCGCCGTCGCGGTGATCTGCCACCCGCACCCGCTCGAGCAAGGCACGATGCAGAACAAGGTGGTAACGACGCTTGCGCGCGCCTTTGCGCATCTCGGCGCGTTCAGCGTGCGCTTCAACTTTCGCGGCGTCGGGGCGTCGCAGGGAGCCTATTCCGAAGGTATCGGGGAGCGAGCGGATGCGCTCGCGGTCGCGGCATGGTGCCGCGCGCGTTGGCCCCGGCTCAGACTCTATCTCGGGGGGTTCTCCTTCGGCGCGGCGGTAGCGCTTACGAGTGCGGCCGAGGCCCAACCGTTCGGGCTCGTCACGGTCGCGCCTCCGGTCGAGAAGCTGCCGCCGACTTTCGTGCCGCCGAGTTGCCCTTGGCTGCTCGTGCACGGGACCGCAGACGACGTGGTGCCCGTCGCCCCGACCGAGGCTTGGGTTGCGGGCCTCGCGGCGCCGCCTCGGCTGGTGCTGCTCGACGGCGTCGGGCATTTCTTCCATGGGCAGCTCCGCACGCTCGAGAGTGAAGTAACCGGGTTTTTCGCCGCTGACTTTCGAGGAGAGCCGCGCTGATGCTCAAGGCCCTCAACGATCTGTTCGACCGCGCGTTTGCCCCTAAGGGAGCCGAGCCCGCGGACCGCGAGCACGCGCTGCGGATCGCGACTGCGCTGCTACTCATCGAAGTCGCGCGCGCGGACTACGAGGATGACCTCGAGGAAGGCGCGGCCGTCGTAGCCGAAATGAAGAAATTCTTCGCGCTCGCGGATGAGGAGGCCGAGCTGCTGGTGGCCGAAGCGCGGAGGCAAGCCGATCACGCCGTGTCGCTCCAGACGTTCACCCGGCGTCTCGTCGAAAATCTCTCGGAAGCCGAGCGGCACCGGGTCGTCGAGATGCTCTGGCGTGTCGCGCTCGCGGACCGCCGGCTCGATAAGCACGAAGACTACGTCGTGCGCCAGGTGGCGGAGCTGCTCTACGTCACGCAGCGCGACCTGATCAGGATCCGCAATCGAGTATACGAGCCGACGCTCTGACCGAGCGCGCCGGTCGGGACGCGGTGCTACTGCTCGACGAAGAACTGCTTCTTGAAGCGGACCGTGAAGCGGCTCGGATCGTTGCTCGGCGTCACATCGATCGTGTAGATCAGCACCTCGCCGTCGGTGACCGCGAGCTCGCCGATATAGTAGATCGCTTCGGCCTCTTTGATTTCGCGCAGGGTCATGGTCTTCAGCTGACCCGTGAGATTCACGGCGGAAGCGGCCACCGCGCCGGTGACGGCGGTAGTCTGGCCGTTCTCACCTTTGCGATGGATGCTGACGCTCAGCATGGCGCGGCTCTTGCTGCGCACGATCTCGTATTCGCGCGCGATTTCCGGCTTGAGCTGGTCCGTGTTCAACGCGTTGAAGTAGACCACGTAGTCGCCGAAGTCTTTGGAGCTTTCAGTCGCGGGCAGCACGCCTTCGAGCGTATTCGTGACGTCGACCTCGTCGGCCGGACCGCAACCCGTGAGCCACGCGGAAGCCACGAGCCAGCCCAGAGATCTCACGCGCGCAACCATGTCCCCTCCCGATCCACGACTACACTTTTGCCGCCGCCGGCTTTCGTCGTCCGGCAGCGCTTAGCGACATTACGCGCGCCCACTTGCACTGTCTAGGGAACGTACGGCCACGGCGGGAGGGCAAGAATCAACGCGTACAGCAGAATCATCACGATCATCGGGCTGAAATCCAACCCCGCGATGGGTGGGATGATTTTGCGCGCGGGCCGGAGCAGTGGATCGATCAGCGTCCCGAGCGCGTCGGCGATCGGGTGATAGCCTTGCACGACCCAGCCGAGCAGCACGTAGATGAGAATGGCGCCCCAGTAGACCCAAATGGTGAGGCTCACGAGCCGTAACACCACGGAGCCGACGAATACATCGACCCGCAGCGGAAACGGCCCGATCAGGTACAGCAGAAGAGTCGCTATGCACTCGAGCGCGACGAGGACCACGAGCGTAGGCAGGTCGATACGGCGCACGCTCGGCAACACGCGGCGCGCGGGGATCACGAGCGGTGCGGTGGCCTTCATCACGAACTGCGAGAGCACGGTCTGGTACCCGCGGCGGACCCACTGCAGGATGAAACGCACCAAGAACATCGCGATGTACAGATCCGACAGGTTGTCGACGATGAAGATCAGGGAGTTTTGCATCGCTCGACCGTTGCGTTTTCGTGCTCAGATGACGACTACGGCACCATAGCATGGTGCGCCGCCACGCGCGGGCGGCGTGCGTCAGCCGCGTTCGCCGAAGATTGCCGTTCCGATCCGCACGCAATTCGCGCCGGCCGCTATCGCTTCTTCGAAGTCCGCCGACATACCCATCGACAAGGTATCGATGTCGAACGCGTCGCGGACCAGGCGATCGCGCACCTCTGCGAGCTGCCGGAACCAGTGTTGCGCCCCCGCGCTGTCCGAGCGCGGCGGGATCGTCATCAGTCCGCGGAGCTTGAGCCGCGGCAGGCCCGCGATCTCGCGCGCGAGCGCCGCGACTTCGCTCTCCGCGACACCGCCTTTTCGTTCCTCACCCGCCTGATTCACCTGTATCAGTACGTTTAGCGGCGGCGCAAAGTGGGGCCGCTGGTCGTTCAAGCGCGCGGCTATTCTCGCGCGGTCTACGGTATGAACCCATTGGAACCGTTCCGCGATCAAGCGCGTCTTGTTGGTCTGCACGGAGCCGATGAAGTGCCACGTAATGTCGAGACTGCGAAGCGCGTCCATCTTCTCGATGGCCTCTTGCGCGTAACTTTCACCGAAGTGTAGTTGGCCCGCGCGAAACGCTTCAGCGATTCGGACGCTCGACTGCTGCTTGCTCACCGCGACGATCATCACGCTCGTTGCGGAACGATGAGAGAGCTCGGCAGCGCGAGCGACGCGCTCGACGATATCCGCCAGATGGTCCGTGATATCAGTCACGCTTTGCCGGAGCCCTTAGCTATACTATGAACGTCTTATGGTAAGCCCTTCTCGAGGGCCCGGGCTCGTCTCAAAGGATCGCTATGGCCGCCGTAGATATAGCGCAGCTTCTCGCCTTCGCCGTCAAGAACAACGCTTCGGATTTGCACTTGTCGTCAGGGGTTCCGCCGATCATCCGCGTCGACGGCGACGTCAAGCGAATCAACATGCCACCACTGAAGCACAAAGAAGTGCACAGTATGGTTTACGACATCATGAACGACAAGCAGCGCAAGGACTTCGAAGAGTTCTTGGAGACTGACTTCTCGTTCGAGATTCCGAAGCTCGCGCGCTTCCGCGTCAACGCGTTCAATCAGAACCGCGGCGCGGCCGCGGTGTTCAGAACGATTCCGTCGGTGATCTTGAGTCTCGACGACCTCGGCGCGCCGAGAATCTTCAAAGACATCTCGATGCATCCGCGCGGCCTCGTGCTCGTCACCGGCCCGACCGGCTCCGGTAAGTCGACGACGCTCGCGGCGATGGTCGACTACGTCAACGACAACAAGCCGGATCACATCATCACGATCGAAGACCCGATCGAGTTCGTGCACGAGAGCAAGCGCTCGCTGATCAATCAGCGCGAGCTGCATCGCGACACCCTCGGGTTCAGCGAAGCGCTGCGCTCGGCTTTGCGCGAAGACCCCGACGTCATCCTGGTCGGCGAAATGCGCGACCTCGAAACCATTCGTCTCGCGCTCACGGCGGCCGAGACCGGTCACTTGGTCTTCGGCACGCTGCACACGAGCTCCGCCGCGAAGACCATCGACCGTATCGTCGACGTGTTCCCCGCGGCGGAAAAGGAGATGGTGCGCAGCATGCTCTCGGAGTCGCTGCGCGCCGTCATCTCGCAATCGTTGCTCAAGCGCGTCGGCGGCGGCCGCATCGCGGCGCACGAGATCATGATCGGCAGCCCCGCGATCCGAAACCTGATCCGCGAAGGCAAGATCGCGCAGATGTATTCCGCGATCCAGACCGGTCAAGCACAGGGCATGCAGACGCTCGATCAGAATCTACAAGAATTGATGATGAAGGGGTTGATCACGAAGGAAGAAGCCCGCTTCCGGGCAGTAAACAAAGAGAATTTCTAGGACGCAGGTTCTAGCTCTCGGCCGCGCGTGGAAAGGAGCGCGTTGTAATGGAACGCGATCAAGCAGTACGACTGACGCAGAATCTTCTGAAGAAGATGGTCGAGAACAACGGTTCCGACCTCTTCATCACGGCCGACTTTCCGCCCGCCATCAAGATCGACGGCACGATTCGCCCGTTCGCCGATCGGCCGCTCACGCCCGCACAAGCTTCGTTGATCGTCCGTTCGATCATGAACGACAAGCAGGCGAAGGAATTCGACGCCACCAAGGAATGCAACTTCGCGATCGCGCCGCAGGGTATCGGCAGGTTCCGCGTGAGTGCGTTCGTCGCTCAAGGCCACGTCGGCGCGGTGCTGCGCACGATCGTCACGAAGATTCCGTCGTTCGAGGACCTCGAGCTGCCGCCGCAGCTCAAAGACGTCGCCATGACCAAGCGCGGGCTGTGTCTCGTCGTCGGCGGCACGGGCTCGGGTAAGTCGACGACGCTCGCCGCGATGATCGGCTTCCGCAACGAGAATACGCCGCGGTCACATCATCACGATCGAGGATCCCGTCGAGTACGTGCATCCGCATCGCGGCTGCGTCATCACGCACCGCGAGGTCGGCGTCGACACCGACAGTTGGCACAACGCGCTCAAGAACACTCTGCGGCAAGCGCCCGACGTCATCATGATCGGCGAGATCCGCGACCGCGAGACGATGCAGTACGGCATTCAGTTCGCCGAAACGGGCCATCTCTGCGTCGCGACGCTGCACGCGAACAGCGCGAACCAGGCGCTCGACCGCATCATCAACTTCTTCCCCGAGGAACGGCGCCATCAGCTCTTGATGGACCTGTCGCTGAACATCACGGCGATGATCTCGCAGCGGCTGATCCCGCGCGACAACAAGATGGGCCGCGTCGCCGCGATGGAGATCATGCTCGCGTCGCCGCTGATCAGCGACCTGATCTTCCGCGGCGAAGTCGCGCTGATCAAAGACATCATGGCGAAGTCGACGCGCCTCGGCATGCAGACCTTCGACCAGGCGCTGTTCAGCTCTACGAGGACGGCGTCATCTCGTACGAAGAAGCGATGCGCAACGCCGACTCGAAGAACGAGCTCCGCCTCAAGATCAAGCTCCAGAGCAAGCGCGAAGGCTTCGGCTGCCGCGGAGCAATCGGAGAGCCTGCAGCTTGCCGAAGAAGAGAAAGAAAGCCGCTTCTGATCCGGCGCCCTCGACGGCGGCCTCTCTAGATGAACGTCAAGCCTCTCTTCAAGTTGATGGTGGACAAGAAGGGCGTCGGACCTTTTCTTCACCACGTTTTCGCCGGTCATGATCAAGATCGACGGCAAGATCATGCCCGTCAATCAGGTCGAGCTGACGCCGAAGATGGTCCGGCAGGCCGCGCTCGAGCTCATGAACGAGACGCAGCTCGAGACAGTTCACGCGCGATCTCGAGATCGACTTCGCGATCTCGGAGCCGGGCCTCGGCCGTTTCCGCGTCAACGTGTTTCATCAGCGCGGCAACGTCGCGATGGTGCTGCGCTTCATCACGCCGGAGCTGCCGCAGCTCGACGCGCTCGGCATGCCCGAAGATCCTCAAAGACATGATCATGCTGCGCCGCGGACTGATTCTGATGGTCGGCGCGAGCGGCTCGGGCAAGTCGACGACGCTCGCCGCGATGATCGACTTCCGCAACAAGAACTCCGCGTCCCACATCGTCACGATCGAGGACCCGATCGAGTTCCTGCACAGCAACCAGAAGTCGATCGTGAATCAGCGTGAGGTCGGGCTCGATACGCATTCGTACCACCGTGCGCTACGCAGCGCGATGCGCGAAGCGCCCGACGTGATCCTGATCGGCGAGATCCGCGACCGGGAGACGATGCAAGCCGCGATCGACCTCGCCGGCACCGGCCACCTCGCGATCGCGACGCTGCACGCGAACAACTCGCCGGAGACGCTCGATCGCATCATCAACATGTACCCGAACGAGCAGCACAAGCAGGTGCTGATGGATCTGGCTCAGTACGTGCGCGTGATCATCTCGCAGCGGCTCGTTCGCTCCAAGGAAGGGAAGCGCGTCGCAGCCGTCGAGATCATGCTGAACACGCCGCACATCTCAGGAGCTGATCCTCAAGGGCGACATCAGCAACGTGAAAGAAGCGTTCAAGGACACGAAAGAGCCCGGCATGCAGAGCTTCGACCAAGCGTTGTTCGACCTCTATCGCGCGGGCTCATCAGCATGGAAGAGGCGTTGTCGAACGCCGACTCGCGGTCGAACCTCGAGGCCAAGATCAACTTCGGCTAGTCGGGATAGACTTCGCGCGCATCGAAGACGGGCCGTCGACGCACACGCGTTTCATCGCGGGACCGTCGGGCGTGCGCACGCAGCACGTTGCATCCCGCGCACCCGCCGATTCCACACGCCATGAACTCCTCGAGCGCGAGCTGACACGGCACGTCGAACTCGCGCACGAGCTTCGCGACCGCGGCGAGCATCGGCGTCGGGCCGCACGCGAAGCACCTGAGTCTGCGCGCGCGCTTGTGCGGTCAACGTCGCGAGCCAGGCGCGTGCGAGGTCCGTGATGTAGCCGCGGTGGCAGCCGGGGAGGCCCGCGTTGCTCGCGAGCCGCGACGCGCACGCCCCAGCGCTCCAGCAGCGCGACGGCGTGGCTCGCTTCGGCGGACGCGCCCGGCTACCTCGAGCCGCGACGCCGACGAGCTCGAACGGAAACGGCACCTCGGAGCCCATGAGCACGAGCATCTTGAGCTCCGGGCCGCGCGCGCAGTTGGTCGGCGAGGAAGATCATCGGTGGAATTCCGACGCCGCCGCCGAGCGCGAGCAACCGCGGGCGCGCGGCGTCGGGCACGAAGCCTGCGGCCGATCGGCGCGAGCACGCTCAACACTTCGCCGGCCGCGGCGCGCGGAAAGCTTGTCGAGCCCGTGGCCCTTCGGTTTGTACAAGAACTCGAGCCAGCCCTCCGTCGGGCTCGCGCGCATGATCGACAGCGGCCGGCGCAGCGGCACGGCGGGATCGCAGCCGAGTGTGCGCGAACATGCCCGGCGCCGCGCGGCGTGCGGCCTTCGGCGCGCGCACGCGCAAGATGAATTGCTGTCCCGCGAACGCCTGCTGGTCGATGATCTCGGCGTCCTCGAGCGCGACGGTCGCGCGCTTCGGCTTATATGTCGTTGCGGTGGAGCTCATACGGCCGCTCCCTGCGTGCCGCGAATGTGGCGGTGGATCAATGCGAGCACGGCCATGCGGATCGCGAGGCCGTTGGTAACCTGCTCCTGGATCACCGACTGCGGGCCGTCAGCCACCGCGCTGTCGATCTCCACGCCGCGGTTCATCGGTCCCGGATGCATCACGATCGCATCGCGATGCGCGCGAGCTCGAGCCGTTCCTCGGTGAGCCCGTAGCGCCGGAAGTACTCCTGCGGATCCGGAATGTCGTCGAGCTCGGCGAAGCGCTCGCGCTGCACGCGCAGCGCCATCACGACGTCGGCGCCCCGGATGCCGCTCGGCGAGCTCCGTAACGCGCACCGAGCTCTCGAACGCGTCGTCGTCCGGCAATAGCTCCGGCGGGTCCGACGAGCCGCAGCTCGCCGACGCCGAACTTCGTCAGAGGCCTGATGCGCGGAACGCGCGACGCGCGAGTGCTTGACGTCGCCGACGATCGCGACGCAGAGCTCTCGCACGTCGCCCTTGTGGCGTTGGATCGTCAGCAGATCGAGGAGTCCCTGCGTCGGATGCGAGACGTCCGATTCGCCGGCGTTCAGCACGCAGACGTGCGGCGCGACCTGCTGCGCGATGCGCGCCGGCACGCCCGTGCTCGCGTCGCGCACCACGAAGATGTCCACCTGCATCGCCTGCGAGCGTGAAGATCGTATCCATGATGCTCTCGCCCTTGGCGCGCGAGGACATGTTCACGTCGAGATTCAGCACGTCCGCTCGCAAACGCTTCGCCGCGAGCTCGAACGACGCGCGCGTGCGCGTGCTCGCCTCGAAGAAGAGATTCGCGACGGTGCGTCCCTTGCAGAATGTCGTCGCGCGGCGCGGGGGCGCCGACGGGCGTGAGGTAGCGCGTCGCGAGCGACGAGGATTTCGCGTCGAGGTGCTCGCGATCGAGAAGGCCGAGGTTGATCAGATGGCGCAGCTCGCCGCGCTCGTTGAGCTGCTCGACATCGACGGTCATCGCGTCTCGCTCATCCACTGCTCCGCGATCAGGCACGCCGCGACGCGGTCCGTGCTGTCGCGGCCGACGCGCCGGCGCAGAAACCCGGAACGGCGCGCGTTCGTGAGCTCGGTTTGCGCGGCGACCGAGGTCAGCGTCTCGTCCACGGTCGCGACCGGCAGCCGATAGCGTTCGACGAGCTGTGCGACGAACGCGCGGACAGCGCGCGCGATTCGCGCGACGCCTTCGCCTTCGGGCAGGCCGACGACGAGCTGCGCGGGTCGCCAATCCCGATCGACGCGATCGATGTCGGCCCACGGAATCTCGCGATCGAGCCGCAGCGTCGTGAGCGGCGACGCGGTGCGCGTCGCGAGGTTGGCGGTGGCGACACCGAAACGACGAAGACCGAAGTCGAAAGCGAGCAGGATTTGCGGGTTGCTACCGTGTGCCACGCCGGCGACCCTTGCCGGAACTCAGGCGTGTCCGGCATAGCTCGTGATCTGATGGATGTCGACGCCGAGCAACCCGACGGCCGCTGTCCAGCGCTGCTCGAACGGCGTGTCGAAAATCGACGGCCGGGTCCGCCGCGACCGTGAGCCACGCGTTGGCGCAGCAGCTCCGCCTCGAGCTGGCCGCGGTCCCAGCCGGCGTAGCCGAGCGCGACGACGTACGGGCTCCGGGCTCTCGCCGCGCGCGACCGCGTCCAGGATGTCGGTCGACAGCGTCACCTTGATGTCGCCGCCGGCGTCCAGGGTCGCGTCGAACGGTCGCTTCGAGCGATGCAGCACGAAGCCGCGCTCCGGCTCGACGGGGCCGCCGCGCAGCACGGCGCGCGCGCGTGCGCGCGATCGAGTCGGCTCGATGTGCGAGCTGCGCGAAGCACGCTCGCCGAGCGACGTGTCGCTCGGGCCGGTTGATGATCACGCCGAGCGCGCCCTCGCATCGTGCTTGCAGAGGTACGTGACGGTCGCGTTGAAATTGGGATCTTCCATCGCGGGCATCGCGATCAAGGAAGTGATCTTGCAGCGACCGCATCGGAGGGCTCCGGTTCGGACTCGAACTGGAGCGCTATCGTAGCATTCCCCGTCGACGAGATTCAGAACCGGCGCGAGCGTTCACTCGGAGTCCCCGGGCTGCGCGCGGCGCCGCGTTGCGAGCGCTGTCGAAGAAGTCCCATTCGTAGGCGAACCGCAGAACGTCGTAGTCCTTGCGGATGTTCGGCGGCAACGGATCGAACGGCGCCGCGAGCCGCAAGATCTTGAGCGCGGCCTGATCGAGCGCTTTGTCGCCCGAGGACCGGCGCACGACGATGTCCTCGAGCGCGCCGTCGGCGCGATGACGACCTCGAGCGTCGGCCGGCCGTGGTCGGGGCCGCCGAGGAAACGCGTCGGATAATTCGCAGTGCCGATGCGCTCGACTCGCCGCCGCCAGCCGTCGAGATACTCGGCGAGCATCGACTGCTGCGTGCTCGGCGTCGCGATCAACGTGCGGCTGCTCGTCGTCGCCGCTCGGCAGCTCCGCGCGCAGCTCGAGCTCGGCCGCCGTGACGTTTGCGGTGCGACCTGCTCGACCAGCGCCGCGGCCTTCCGGCGCGTGTCGGACGGATCGTCGGTCGGCTGCGGCGTCGCGGCCACGCGGTCCGGCGACTCGCCGCGGCTCACGAGCTGCTCGGCGCTCGGCACGCGCTTCGCGCGGTGTCGCCGTCGACGAGGTCCGCGCCGTCCGGGCTGCCCAGCTGCGAGATCGGCTCGTTCGCCGACAACGCGTTCGTCGGGCGCAGGCCTTCGGCGCCGCGCCCACGCCGAGCTGGTCGCGGTTCGCGATGAAGTCGGCCTTGTCGGGCGCCTGGCTTCGTCGGTCCCGTCGATCGAGCAACGTGACGTTGCAGCGAAGGCGCCGAGCGCGATCGTCGTCGATACGTCGCGACGGTGAAGGTGACCCCGAGGATCACGACGCCGTGAACGAGCGCGGCGAGAACAACGTAGAGCCGAGGCGATCGTTGATCGCTCGGGCGCGCCGAGAGCCGAGTCCACGTCTGAGTTCCATCGGCATCGATCGACTGCCGGAGTATATCGACCCATGGGTTGGCCGACGCGTCAGCGGCGGCCGCCGCCGCCCGCCGCGGTCGCGTTCAGCTTCCGCGCCGATGGCGGCGATCAGCTTAGCAGCGATGTCGATGCCGAATTGGCGATCGAGTTCACGGATTCCCGTCGGGCTCGTCACGTTGATCTCGGTCAGGTAGTCGCCGATCACGTCGAGGCCCGCGAACATCACGCCCTTCGCGCGCAAGACGTCGGCCCGACCTGGCCCGCAGAGCCAGCGGTCGCGTTCCGTGAGCGGGCGGCCCTCGCCCTTGGCGCCCATCACGAGGTTGCCGCGGCTCTCGCCGGGCGCCGGAATCCGCGCGAGCGCGTAGTCGATCGGCTCGCCGTCGATCAGCAGAATCGCGCTTGTCCCCTTGCGCGATCTCGGGGATGTAGCGCTGCGCGAGCGTGAACCGCTCGCCGTTGTCCGTGAGCGTCTCGATGATCACGTTCGATGTTCAGATCGCCAGCGCGTCACGACGAAGATCGAGCGGCCGCCCATGCCGTCGAACGGCTTCAGCACGATCTTGCCGTGCTCGTCGAGGAACGCGAGCAGCTCGGACGCGCGAGCGCGTCACGAGGCTCGGCGGCGTGCACTGCGGGAACCACGACGTATAGGCCTTCTCGTTGATGTCGCGCAGGCTCGCGGGCTTGTTCACGACGAGCAGGCCTCGTTGCTCCGCGAGCTCGAGAATGTAGGTCGTGTAGATGTACTCCATGTCGAACGGCGGGTCCTTGCGCATCAGGAGCACGTCGAGCGTGCTCGAGGCCGCCGCTCCAGGAGCCGCCGAGCTCGAACCATTCGTCGGGGTCGTCGCGGACCGTGAGCACGCTGCGCCGTGAGCCGCGCGGCCCGCCGTCGCGGACCATCGAGATCCTGCTGCCGGAAGTAGACGATCGCCCAACCGGCCCGCTGGGCCGCCAGCAGCATCGCGAGAGTCGAATCCTTCTTCGGCTTGATCGTCTCGATCGGGTCCATGACGACGCCCAGACAGGGGCCGGGACTCGCTCATCGGCTTCCTCGCTTTTGAGTGCAGGTTCGCAGTTTCGTCGAAACGCGCAACGCTACCATACCGCGCTCTCGGAGCTTCGACGCCGGCTCGGGAAGTGCCGTCGCTGAGCTTCGTACGCGCCCGCGTGTCGGTCGATGGAAGGCACCGAGCCGATATGTTAAAAGGCGCGTTGAGTCCGGGGGTTGCATGTCGAGCTCAGGGTCGCGAAGCTGAGCGTCTCTGCGGGAGGAAGCAAGTGTCCGGGAGTAGGCGGCAAACCCGAAGAGCAACTTGGCAGGCCTCAAGATCCTCGTCATCGACGATAGCAAGACGATTCGCAGGACCGCGGAGACGCTGCTGGCCAAGGAAGGCTGCGAGGTGTTCACGGCCGTCGACGGTTTCGACGCGCTGTCGAAGATCGCGGATCATCGGCCGGACATCATCTTCGTCGACATCATGATGCCGCGGCTCGACGGCTATCAGACCTGCTCGCTGATCAAGCACAACAAGCGTGTTCAAGGACACGCCGGTCATCATGTTGTCGAGCAAGGACGGCCTGTTCGACCGCGCTCGCGGCCGGCTCGTGGGCTCGGAGCAGTACCTGACCAAGCCGTTCACGAAGGACGAGCTGCTCGGAGCCATCCATAGCCACGTCGCCAAGTAGACCGGCGCGAGGTCGGAAACTATGGCGCTGATCATGATCGTCGACGACTCACCGACCGAGGTGCACGTATTGAAGACGGCGCTCGAGAAGCACGGCTTCGACACAGTGTCCGCCGCCGACGGGTCGGAGTGCCTGAGCCTCGCGCGCGAGGTGCGCCCGATCTCATCTTCATGGATGTCGTGATGCCGCGCGTCAACGGCTTCCAGGCCACGCGCACGCTCACGCGCGATCCGCAAACGAAATCGATCCCGGTCGTGATGATCACGACCAAGGACCAGGAGAGCGATCGCGTCTGGGGCATGCGCCAGGGCGCCGTCGACTATCTCGTGAAGCCCGTCACCGAGGCCGTGCTCGTCGCGAAGGCTCAGGAAGTACTCGACCGGGGGCAGCCCGCTTGAGCTTGCAGGCCCTCGCAGAGCGGCCGTTCGAGCTGCTGCTCGAGCTCGAGCGCGCGCACGCGCCGCGATCGCCGCGCGCGAGGGCGCGCCCGCCGCGGTCGGACGAATGGGTCGGCATCGGGTTTCGGCTCGGCGCCGAGCGGTTCGTCACGACGCGCGGCGACGTTCGCGAGGTGCTTCCCGTGCCGGAGCACGTGACGCGCGTGCCCGGTGCGAAGCCGTGGCTGCGCGGCATCGCGAACCTGCGCGGTCAGCTGCTGACCGTCGTAGACCTGAAGTCGTTCCTCGGCGCCGGCAGCGCGGCAGCGGAGCGCCAGGCTCGCGTGCTGATCGTCGCGAGCCGCGACGTGCCGACCGGGCTGATCGTCGACGAGGTCGTCGGCTTTCGTCGTTTCGGTGCGAACGAATATCACGACGAGACTCCGGCGGGCGTGATTCGCTGTGAGCACTATGTCGAAGGGTGTTATCGTCGCGGCTCGGAAGTCTGGCCTCGCTTCAGTCTGTCGAAGCTGCTCGCGGACGAGCAGTTCCTGATGGCTGGCGATACGGCCAAGGCGTAGACCCAAGGCTCTCCGAACATGATCAAATCGAGTCCCTGGCCGAAGCTACTGCCGCCGCTCGCCATCGTCCTTGCGGTCGTGCTGGCCGTCGCAGCCGCCGCTCTGTGGCTCGGCGGCGGGAAGTCCGCGGGCGGCGGACGGTGGGCTCGGGCAGGTGATGGCCGTGACCCAGGCCGCGCGCGCCGACGCGCGCGGCGCGCTCGCAGGCGACGCCGACGCGTTCGCGCGGCTCGCGAGCGGCGCCGACGGAGCTCGCACGTTTGCGTAGTCGCTCGGCGCGAGCGACGCCGCGAGTCCTGCCGCGCGCGAGATCGCGAACGGCGGGCGCTTGGCAGAGCCTAGAGTCGGAGATCGCGAAGCTCGTCGCCGCGCGCGAGGGGTTGCTCGACGCTCCAAGCCGCGCGCGCGCGGCTGCTCGAGCTCGCGCCGCAGCTGCTTGCGGCCACGGGCAACCTCGTGAGCGCGTTGCAGCCGGCCGATCTCGCGACCAATCAACCTAACCTCGACCGCTTCGAGCTCACCGTCGAGAGCGTCCAGCAGAACGTCGCGAGCGCTCGCGGCCGGCACGGCCGTCGACGAATCGGTGCAGCGGCTCAACGACGCGGAGCAGTACCTCAGTCAAATCATTCGCGGTCTGCGCGGCGAGGACGCGAGCTTGGGCATGACTGCTGTCCGCGGGCAGACTGCGCAAGCGAACCTCGATTCCGCCGACGCGTCTGTTCGATCAGGCGCGCGAGTCCATCGGCACGATCGTGGCGCGCGGCGGTCAGCTCAGCGCGGCGGCGAGCTCGGTCGCGACCCTCGACGAGGCTGGTGTGGCGCTGCTCGCGCAATACCGGCGCGTCGACGTCGCGGCTCCGACGGCGGGCGGTTCGGCTCGCGCAGCTCCCGATGATCCTCGTCGGCGCGGCGCTGTTGCTCGTCGCTGCTCATGATGCTTGTCTACTACCGCGCGCGCGACTTCCGCCGCGCGGCCGAGATCCAGGCTGAGCACAACGAGCGCAACCAACAGGCGATCCTGCGGCTTGCTCGACGAGCTCTCGAGCCTCGCGGACGGCGATCTCACGGTTCAGGCGACCGTGACCGAGGACATCACCGGCGCGATCGCGGACTCGATCAACTACGCGATCGAGGCGCTGCGCGAGCTCGTCGCGACGATCAACGATTCGTCGATCCTCGTCGACGCGGCCTCGAAGCAGACCGAGGGCACCGCGCGGCAGCTGCTGCGCGCGAGCGAGACGCAGGCGAAGCAGGCCGCGGCGGCGTCGGAATCGATGGCGCGGATGGCGATGTCGATCGAGGAGGTGTCGGGCAACGCGGAGCGCTGCTCCGACGTCGCACGCCACTCGGTCGAGGTTGCGCACAAGGGCGGCGAGGCCGTGCGCCGCACGATCGCCGGAATGAACACGATCCGCGAGACGATCCAGGACACGTCGAAGCGCATCAAGCGGCTCGGCGAGAGCTCGCAGGAGATCGGCAACATCGTCGAGCTCATCGAGGAGATCGCCGAGCAGACGAACATCCTCGCGCTGAACGCATCGATCGAAGCATCGCGCGCGGGCGAGGCGAGCCGCGGCTTCGCCGTCGTCGCCGACGAGGTGCAGAAGCTTGCGGAGCGCTCCACGAATGCCACGAAGAAGATCGAGGTGTTGGTGAGCACGATCCAGTCCGACACCAACGAGGCGGTGGTGTCGATGGAGCGCAGCACGACGGACGTCGTCGGCGGCGCGCTGCTCGCGGAGAACGCGGGCGCCGCGCTCGACGAGATCGAGCAGGTGTCGCACCAGATCGCGAGCTTGGTCCACAACATCTCGGGCTCGTCGAAGGAGCAGTCGAGCGTCGCGGGTGCGATCACGAAGAACATGCACGTGCTGCGTGAGATCAGCTGCGAAGACGACCGAGTCTTCGGCCGCCACCATGAGCGCGATCAGCAAGCTCGCCGAGCTCGCGTCGCAGTTGCGCAAGTCGGTGTCGGGCTTCGCGCTGCCCGGATCAGAGCGGCGGCACGGGTGTGCTGAGCAGCGCGCGCGTGGCCGCGAGCCTCGAGCGCGCGGGGGCCGTGGGACCCGCCGCCCGCGCCGGTCGCGGAGCCCCCGGCGCGACGACGCCAGTCTGGATAGGCCGAGGATCGCATGGCGGTCAGTAGCATGGATGATCTCGCGGCGCACTCGTTTGACCTGGTCAATCGGGAGCTCGCGAGCACGCTCGACGGGGCGCGGCGGGAGCTCGAGGACTACGTCGACGGCCATTCCGGAAAGGATGCGCTCGTCCGCACGGCGGATCTTTTGCACCTCGCGCGCGGCGCGCTGAAGATCGTCGAGATCCACGGTGCGGCGCTACTCGCCGAGGAGATGGAGCAAACCTGCCGCCGGCTGGCGGAGGCGGGCGACCAGGACAAGTCCGAGAAGGGCCTCGAGGCGCTCACGCGCGCCATGGTGCAGCTGCCCGCCTATCTCGAGCGGTTGCTCACCGGCGGCAAGGACGTTGCGCTCGTCCTGCTGCCGTTGCTGAACGACCTGCGCCACGCTCGCGACAAGCCGTCGTTGTCCGAGGGCACGCTCGTGTTGCTGAACGCGGGTCCGTTCGAGCGCCATCTGCAGGCCGCGCACGGCGCCGGGCCGGCAGGTCCTGAAGTCGGGCGCGGCTTCGAAAAGGTCGCGCAACGCGTACGGCCCGCATTCCAGACCGCGTTGCTCGGCTGGATCAAAGGCAACGACGTCGCGCGTCACCTCGACGAGTTGCTGCGCATCAGCACCGGGCTCGAGCGCGCGGCTGGATCCGAGCAGGTCAAGCATTTTTGGACCGTGCTGACCGCCGTGCTCACCGCAATCCGAACGGGCGGCCTCGAGGCCAGCGTGACGCTAAAACGCCTGATCGGCCAGGCGGACCGTCAGCTCAAGCGCCTGATCGACGGCGGCGAACCCGCGCTCGTCAACACGCCGCCGGTCGAGCTCATCAACAGCCTGCTCTATTACGTCGCGCGCTCCACCTCCGACGACACGCGCATTCAGAAGCTGCGCGACATCTACGGACTCAGCGACATGCTGCCGGCGGAGGATCAGCTCGAGCAAGCGCGCGAGGGTCTGGCCGGGCCGAGCGTGAAGCTGATGCGCACCGTCGCGCAGGCCATCAAGGAAGACCTGGGCGCGGTGAAAGACGTGCTCGACATTTTCGTTCGCACGGGCATGCAGGACATCGAGCGGCTTGGTCCGCAGCTCGAGATGCTCAAGAAGATCGGCGATACGCTCGGCGTGCTGGGTCTCGAGAAGGCGCGGACCCAGATACAACGCGAGACGCAGGAGCTCAACGCGATCGCCGCGAATAACAAGGCGGTCGATCAGGCAGTGCTCGAGAAGATCGCTGCCACTCTGCTCGAGGTCGAGGATACGCTCGACCGCGAGCTCGTGCGGTCCGTGACGTCGGGCGATGGCGAGGCGCCGCCCGAGGCGGCCGACGACGATATCCAGCAGAAGCACGTCACGCAGGCCGTGATGGGCGAGTGCATAGTGAATCTCGCGAAGGTCAAGGAATCGGTGATCCAGCTCGTCGACCACCCGGGTGACGCGCGCGTGCTCGAGCAAGCCAAGCCGCAGTTGCGCGGGATCGTCGCTGGCCTGCTGATGTTGAACAAGACGAAAGCCGTTCACGTCGTCGAGCGCGTGGGTTCCGTGATCGGCACGCGACTCGCGCCGGGCGGCGCCGCGTTCAAGCCGGAATACCTCGAGCGGCTCGCCGACGCGATCGTGAGCGTCGAGTACTACATGGAGACCGTGAGCGCGGGCCGGAACGACCCGTGGTACATGCTCGAGAACGCCGAGCGTTGCCTCGACCTGCTCGAGAAGCTGCCGGTCGTGAAGGCCGCCCGCCCGGCCGCGCCGGCTGCCGCAGCGCCGGCGCCCGCCGCTGCGCCCGCGCCGCCGCCGAAACCGCTGCCGAAGCCTGCCGCGAAGCGGCCTTCGGTGATGGAGATCGACGAGGAGCGTTCGGATCCCGAGCTCGTCGAGCTGTTCATCGAAGAGGCGAAAGAAGAGCTTGCGAGCATCCAGCGCTGCTTGCCGGCCTGGAGCCAGGACCTGCAGAACTCCGAGGCGTTGATCGCTCTGCGCCGCTCGTTCCACACGCTGAAGGGCAGCGGACGAATGGTCGGCGCCCAAATGATCGGCGAGTTCTCGTGGAACATCGAGAACCTACTGAACCGGCTGATCAACCAAACGCTCGAGACGACGCCGCCGATGGTCGCGTTCGTCGGCGAAGCAGCCAAGGCGTTGCCGCAGCTGATCGAGCAGCTCGAGCTCGGGTTGCCGCCGAAGGTCGATGTGCATCTGCTCATGAAGCAAGCGGAAGCCTTCGCCGAGGGTGACCCCGAGGCGGAGAGCCTGACGGGACAGTCGCTACGCGTGCAGGTGCTCAAGCTCCCCGCGGAGCCCGCGCCGGCCCCGGCGGGGATGGATCCCGTGCTCGCGGATATTTTCGTGAAGGAGATGCGCGGACACGTCGAGGTGATTCGCAAGTACCTCACGGCCGCGGAGACCCGGTCCGAGCCGCACCTCATCGAAGAGCCGCTCTACCGCGCGTGCCACACGCTGCTCGGCAGCGGCCGAATGGCGGGCTTCGAGCCCGCTATGGCGCTCGCCGGGCCGATGGCCGAGCACCTGCGCCGGCACTACGACGCCGGCACGGGCCTAACGAAGGCGGGCCTCACGGCGCTCGCTAGCGCGGCGGCGGAGATCGAGACGATGGCCGCGGCGATCGTCGCTGGCCGCGAGTATTCGCTGAATCCCTCGTTGCCGGCCCTGATGGCCACGCTTGCCGAGAGCGCGAGCGCCGCCGCGCCCGTGAGCGAGCCGGCGGACGCGGTCGCTCGCGAGCCGCTCGCCGCGGAGCCGGTCGCTCGTGAGGCGCCCGCCGCTGACGCGGTCGTGCTCGAGCCGCTCGCCGCCCCGGCGTCCACTGCTTCGGAGCAACCCGCGGTTGATTCGGAGCCCCCGCCTGCGCGCGTCGCAGCCGCGAGCTTCGACCCCGAGATCGCCGCGATCTTCGCGGAGGAAGCCGCGGAGATCCTCGACAACGCGGAGCTCGCGCTCCGCGCGATCCGACAGAAACCCGAGCCCGCCGCGACGGTCGAGCTGCAGCGCTTGCTGCACACGCTCAAGGGCGGCGCGCGGATGGCCGGCGTGACGCCGATGGGCGATTTGAGTCACGCGCTCGAGACGCTGCTCGAGCGAATCGCGGACGGACGTCTGCAACCGACGAGCGAATCGCTCGATCTCGTGCAGCGGTCGCTCGACCAGCTCCAGCAGATGCGCGACGCGATCGACGCGGGCCGCGGTGTTGCCGGTGCGCCGGCGCTCGTCGCGCAGCTCGAGGGAGTCGAGAGCGCGAGCCCGGCGCCTCGCGAGCCGGCGCTCGAGCCCGTCGCGCCGAGTGTTATCGAGCCGCCCGTCGAGCGCGGTGGCTCCGGCTATCGTTCCGAGCGCGCCGCCGCAGGTCGCGACACCGGTCAGCCGCCCGAGCCGCTCGAGCCGCCCGCGGCACCGGCGGAGTTGGAGGAGGTCGCGGTCGTCGAGTCGACGGGCATCATCGAGCTCACGGCGGCGGACCTCGAGGAGCTCGAGTCGATCGAGCTGCCGATGCCCGAGGTCGAGGAGATCGCGGCCGCCCTCGCGCCCGTTGAGAGCGAAGACCCGACGATCGACGAGCCGATCGCCTTCGAGGAGCCGGAGCCGACGATCATCGAGGACAGCGGCGTCCTCGCGAAGCTCGCGCTCGAGTCGGCCGCCGAGGAGCCCGCCGCCCAGGAGCCCGCCGCCGAGGAGCCCGCCGCCGAGGAGCCGCCGCCAGGAGCCCGCCGCCAGGAGCCCGCCGCCGAGGCTCGCACCGAGACGCCCTCCGCGCAGCCGGCCGCCGATCTGCGCAGCACCGAGCGAGCCGAGACCGCGCGAGTCGATGCGGGCTTGCTCGACGCGCTGTTGAACGGCGCGGGCGAGATCAACATCTTCCAGTCGCGAATCACGCAGCAGATGAGCTCGATCGAGTTCCACCTCGGCGAGCTCGGCGCGACGGTGTCGCGGCTGCGCGATCAGCTACGCAAGCTCGAGGCGGAGACCGAGGCGCAGATCCTGCACCGCCACCAGGACGACGTCGCGAGCGACGGCGGCTTCGATCCGCTCGAGCTCGATCGCTACTCCACGATTCAGCAGTTGTCGCGCGCGCTCGCGGAGTCTGCGAACGACGTCGCGAGCATCAACGAGCTGCTGAACGGCCTCACCAACGAGACGGAGACGCTGCTCACGCAGCAGGCCCGCGTCACGGCGGAGCTCCAGAACGGCCTGATGCAGACGCGCATGGTGCCGTTCCAGCGCCACGTCACGCGGCTCGCGCGAATCGTGCGTCAGGCTTGCGCGGATACCGGAAGATCGCCGAGCTCACGGTCGAGGGCGAGAACAACGAGATCGATCGGCAGGTTCTCGACAGCATGCTGCCGCCGTTCGAGCACCTTCTGCGCAACGCGGTCGCGCACGGCATCGAGGACCCCGCGACGCGGAAACAGCGCGGCAAGCCCGAGACGGGCAAGGTGTTCCTCAAGATCAAGCGCGAGGGCTCCGAGGTCATCATCGAAGTCGTGGACGACGGCGGCGGGCTCGATCTGCAGGCTATCCGGCGCAAAGCGTACGAAAAAGGGTTGCTTGCCGAGAACCAGAAGATCACGGACGACCAAGCGATGGAGCTGATCTTGCAGCCGGGCTTCAGCACGGCGGGTGAGGTTACGCATACGGCGGGGCGCGGCGTCGGGATGGACGTCGTCGACAACGAGGTCAAGAAGCTCGGCGGCTCGATGCGGATCGAATCGACGCCGGGACAGGGCACGCGCTTCCTCATACGGTTGCCGTACACGCTCGCGATCACACACGCGTTGATCGTGAACGTGGGCGACGAGACCTTCGCGTTGCCACTGCCGACGGTCGAAGGCATCACGCGGCTGTCGCGCGAGAAGATCCTCAAGCACCTCACCGAGGACGAGCCGAAGCTCGACTACGGCGGTATCACGTACCGCATCCAACATCTCGGCAGCCTCGTAGGTGCGGCTCCATCGGCCCTGCCCGAGGACGAGAACGCCGTGTCGCTCGTGCTAATCCGCGCTGGCGAGAACTCGACTGCGCTGTTGACGGACGCGCTCGAAGGCAGCCGCGAGATCGTCGTGAAGACGCTCGGGCCCCATATCGCCAGCGTTGCGGGCGTCACCGGTGCAACGATCTTGGGTGACGGCCGCGTGATCATGATTCTCGACCCGGGCACGCTGGTGCGAGCGCAACGCGCGCTCGAGCCGGTGATCCCAGTCGCCGCCGCCGGTTGCCGAGCGTCAGCTCACGGCGCTCGTCGTCGACGATTCGATCACGATGCGGCGAGTGACGCAGCGGCTGCTCGAGCGGCGCGGCGTGAAGGTGCTCACCGCGCGCGACGGTCTCGACGCGATTACCGTGCTCCAGGAGCACGAGGCCGACATCATCCTGCTCGACATCGAGATGCCGCGCATGGACGGTTATCAATTCGCCACGCACGTCCGCAACGACGCGAAGATGAAGCACTTGCCGATCATCATGATCACGTCGCGGTCGGGCGAGAAGCACCGAGCGAAAGCGATCGAGATCGGGGTCAACGACTACCTCAGCAAGCCGTATCAAGAATCCCAGCTCGTCGCCGCGATCGAGTCTCTGCTCGGGAGGCATCTATGAAGGTACGCAGATTCGCAGCGCGCGGACCGGAGTCCGCGCCGTGAGCCAGGAGCAAAGAGAGCTCTACAGCTTGCTCATTCCGCTGAAGAGCGAGCGGCTGCTAGTGCCGCGGATGTGCGTCGCTGAAGTGATCGCGTTCGCGGATACCATGCGGGACCGCCAGGACGAGCATCCCGACTGGTACCTCGGCACGATCGAATGGAACAGCCGGCGGCTGCCCGTGGTTTCGTTCGACGATCCCGACCAAGAGGAGCGCCGCTCGAAACGCAGTCGCGCGCGCGTCGTCGTGTTCCACGCGATCACTCAAGAGCTCAAGGGCGGCTATTACGGGGTGCTGACTCAAGGATTCCCGCAACTCGTGAGGGTCAATCCCGACGTGCTAGGCCTAGACACCGAGCAGCCGTTGCCCGTGCGCCAGCCCGTGTTGTGCCGTGCGCGCATGATTCACGAATACCCGTTGATCCCCGACGTCGAACGAATCGAGCGGATGATTGCGGAGCTCCCAATTCGCCATTGAGTCGCCTTGGCGTCGCTCTCGGCTCAGAGGTCACCCCACAGCGCCTGCGCGACCGCGCAAGCGGCGATCGCCGCGGTCTCCGCACGCAGCACGCGCGGGCCGAGGCCGGTCGCGCCGGAAACCCGCCGCGTCGAGGAGCCGCCAATCGTTCGCGCCGAAGCCGCCTTCCGGCCCCACTGCCGCGACCACGCGTGCGGGGACGTCGGCGCTTCCGGCGAGCCGGCTGCGCGCGTCGAGATCGAGAGCGATCTTCGTGTCCGCCGCCGGCACGGCGTCGAGCGCCGCCGCGAGCGCGTCGGCGCGCGCGGATCGCAGGCGGTTGATGGCGTCCGCATTGCTCGCAGGCACTCTGGGCGATCCTGCGCCAATGCTCGAGGCGCCGCTCGACGCGGTCCCCGTCGAGCTTCACGACGCTGAACTCCGTGTACACCGGGACG
The DNA here is from genome assembly GCA_963742115.1 of uncultured Gammaproteobacteria bacterium. Classification (GTDB taxonomy): domain Bacteria; phylum Pseudomonadota; class Gammaproteobacteria; order Steroidobacterales; family Rariloculaceae; genus FEN-1219. The sequence goes on along the minus strand of CAVUKQ010000015.1, from coordinate 354,329 downwards.
ATCGTACGCACTCCGAGCTCGGTGGCTTTTTGGACGATCAAGTCCATTGCGTCGGACTTCGGGAGCGCTTGGACCAGCGTGAGGTCGAGGCGCGATGCGGGCAGCGCTTCGAGTGTCGCGCCGAGCTCGAGCTCCGCGCCGCGCCGTTGCACGCCTCTTACGCTCGCCGCGCGCTCGGTGCCATTGCCGTCGAACGCGACGAGCTCGTCGCCGCGCTTCAAGCGCAGCACGTGGCCCAGGTAGTGAGCTTCCCGCTCGTCCAGCGTGAGCGTGTCGCCGCCGAGATCGCGCTCGAGGAACAAGCGCGGTACGCGGCGTCTGTTCGTGGCCATGGGGTTCGCCGTTGGTTGCTTGCCGCTTCCCGAACGGGTTGCGGAGGGCTGGTATCATTCCCCCAGCGCCGGCTCGCGTCCACTCGATTCGCATAAACACTTTAGCAGCTGGATCGGAACCACCGTGATCATCGATCGTGTGTCGGGCTGGCTCGAAGGCGTGCGCAGAGTCGAGTCTCCCAACAGCGACGACCGTCCGCCAGGCATCGAACCGGACCTCATCGTCGTGCACGGCATCAGCCTGCCCCCTGGGAGGTTCGGGGATGGCTGGATCGACCGATTTTTTCTGAACCAATTACCTGGGGCGGCCGATCCCTATTTCGCGACCATCGCCGAGCTCAGAGTCTCGGCGCACGTCCTCGTTGCACGCGACGGCGCGTTGACCCAATACGTCTCCTTCAACCGGCGTGCTTGGCACGCGGGCAGGTCCGTCCATTGCGGCCGCACGTCCTGCAACGACTTCTCCGTCGGTATCGAGCTCGAGGGCACGGACGACGTGCCGTACGAGTCGGCTCAGTACGAGACCCTCGCGACCGTCGTTCGCGCGCTGCGGCGCGCCTATGCGAGCCTGCGCAACGCGGATGTCGTGGGCCACAGCGACATCGCGCCCGGGCGCAAGACGGACCCCGGTCCGTCGTTCGAATGGCAGCGACTGCGCCGGTTGCTGCGGTGGGCGCGCCGCGACCTGACGTCAGGCTCACGGGTCGCGATTCCATAGGACCTCGCGTCCGCCATTGCGGCGCGCGAGTGCGCGCGCCATCACGAACAGCAGGTCCGACAACCGGTTGAGATAGCGGAGGAGCTCGCTGTTGACACCGTGCTGCTTGGCGGTGGCCCATGCCTGCCGCTCCGCGCGCCGACAAACCGTGCGCGCGACATGACAGACGGCCGCCGCGCGGTTGCCGCCCGGCAGCACGAACTCCTCGAGCGGCGGCAGCGTTGCGTTGAGCTCGTCGAGGTCGCGCTCGAGCCGCGCCACATGCTCCGCCGCGATCTTTTTGTAGCCCGGCAGCGATAGCTCAGCGCCGATCTCGAACAGCTCGTGTTGGACTCGGCGCAACGACTCGGCAATCAAAGCCGGCAAATCCGGTTCCGCGAGCAGCAATCCGAGCATGCTGTTCGTTTCGTCGACCGAGCCGAACGCTTCGACCCGCACATCGCACTTGTCGACGCGTTCGCCGTCCGCGAGGCCGGTCGTGCCGTCGTCGCCGGTGCGGGTATAGATTCTGCTGAGTCGCTTTCCCAAGTTCCGCCTCGCGGAGTCGGCTGCAACGCGCCGCATGATACGACACGGGAACCGGGCGCGGCGGGCCGCGGTTCAACTGGTCGATCAGTTGGCGGGCCAGCCGATCTCGGCGGCCGTCTTTCGGCCGATAACGACTTGCCGGAGGCTCGCGGGGATCTCGGCACGGCTCGCGTCGACGGGAATTCGGCCGGCCATGAGCTCTGCTTTCGATTGCGGCAGGCGAGGCGAAGCGCTCGGTTCGGCGAAACCTTCGGGAAAGCGCGGCATGTTCGCGGCACCGCCGTACTTGTCTGTCGCTCCGAGCGTATGCAGCAACTCGTGCGCGAGCACGATCTGGTTCGGGCCGCGCGCCTCGCGGTCAGCAAACAGATGCGTTACCGCGACGAGACCTTTTTCGAGCGCAGTCGAACGGTCGAGCACAGCCGCGTCCGCCGCCTCGTGGAACACCGCGAACACCATGATGTCCGGACTTGGCCGCGAGCTCTGCCAGTCGAGCTTCGCAGTGAGCCAACGCATCCGCAGGCTCCACCAAACCGTCGCTAGCAGCGACGGGGAATGTTCGAGCACCGGCAACGGGTCCGCATACTGCGGCGCGAGGCTCAGACGAAAGGGCTCGGACAAAGGCACGCCGTAGCGTTGCGCTTCCGCCGAGAAAAATGGCTCGATGTCCTTGAACTCGGCTTCGCTAAGGTTGTCGAGATATTGGCGAGTGGTCTCGCTTCCGTCGCCATCCACTGGGTACACGTCGACCCAGAGCGTGTTGTCCCAATCGGTGCTGCGCCGAGCCGCGAAGAATTGGGCTGCCGCGACGAACAGTAGAACGTAAAGAAGAAATGCAATGCGCAGGCGCTTGAACATCGATGCCGCTTCCCTACGGAGTCGTGAGTCAATCAGCTCACGAGTCGTGCGGCGTCGGCCTCGATCACGTTTTCACGGCTCCGCCGCGAATTTCCACTGGCCCAAAAAAGAAAAACCCGGCGGTGGGAACGCCGGGTCAGACTTTTGTTGTTATCGGAGTTTACGGTTTCAAGTATGCGGCCTGGCTGTCGTTCATCCCGCTCGAGAGCGGTGAATCAGTTTTGTTTTTGTTGTACAGCCAATGTTTTTTTCTTGTTCTTCTATTTTCTTGTTCTTCTCTAACGTTTCTAAATTTAACAGAACCCTTTGCGAAATCGCATCGTTTTCTGTCAGTTTGCGCACTCACTCGTCCCTGGGTGGGGACGCCCAAAGAAAAGCAAGACCCGTGCCATCAGTAGATTTATTAGATAAATCATCGAGCATAGGTTTCCAATCTGCATTGCTTCACTAGAAACGCGGCTCGGCTTGTAAACTGCGTCGACAGCTTTCTTACATAAGATCTTTAATCTTTCAGCGCAGATGAGGCGCGTAAGTTGCTGTTTCAGAATGATGCGCAATTTTCGCGGTCTTGAAGGCACGCCAGAATCGCCGAGACCGTACGAACGTAAAGACAACTGACAGCTCTAGGGTGCCGATTCGAGCAGTTCCTGGCGATCGAACCACCGGCCTCCTTTTACGACTGCCACGATGCGCAGCGTGTCCTCCAGATGCGCGAGCGGATCGCCGTCGAGCACGACGAAGTCGGCCAGCTTGCCGTCCTCCAACGTGCCGAGCTGCTGCTCGAGTCCTAGGGCCAGTGCGCCTTCTACCGTCGCAAGCCTCAGGACTTGGTCGTTCGGAATGCCTGCCGCCGCGATCAGGGCGAGCTCGTAGTGGACTCCTAACCCATACGGTACGGCCGGGGCGTCACTGCCGATTGCAACGCGCCCACCGGCCCGGACCAGCCGAGCGATCGTTTGCTGTAGCCTCGGCAGGCCCGCGGCCGCTGGCCCCGCGGCCGACCACTCGGCTCGCTCCGACGGCGTGAACAGCGCCGAGTACGCAGAATCTCGATAGCGAGCGGCGAACGGCGCGGTATCCGGCCAAGAGCGAAGGCCGGCAAGCGATCCCAACGCGGGAGGCAGCACTGTCAGGGAGGTGATGACGGTACCGAGCGAGTCTTGGTAGCTCGAGAGCTCAGGCGACAGCTCGAGCTCATAGTGCGGCCCCGAGCCGATAAGAAGCGCCTCGCGGTGTTGCACGCGACCGTCGAGCACCGGAATGCCGAGCTCCTGCTGCTGGCGCAACAGGCTGTGGCCAAGACCATCGGCAAGGCCCGGATAAGAGCGGACGGGTACCACGGTCGTTCCTGCGTCGCGCGCAACCTCGGCACCCGCCGCGGGGCTGACGATGAGCCGCGGACCGCGCGGACGGCCGTTGGCCCAGGACTCGCCGCGCTCGACGGCCTCGGCCACGTTGGTCGCGATCTCGCGCACGGTAGTGACGCCGTACGCGAGCCACGCGCGCCCGAGGCGTTCGCCGGTGAGCGCCGACTGGTGGGCGTGGACATCGATGAGCCCCGGAATGACCGTGGCGTCGCGGGCATCGATGACCTTCGCGGGGGTCGGGAGCAGCCCGCGCGGCACGATCGCGGCGATCCGGCCGGCGCGCACGTGAATGTCCACATGGCGGCGGTAATCGGCACGCACGCCATCGAACAGTCGTCCAACCTCGACGACATAGTCTTCCGGCGGTGGGGCCGGCATCCAACGCAGCTCGATGGGCCGGTCCGTGCCGTCGGCCGCTGCGTCGCCGCGCTGCGCGGACTTCGCCGCAGCTGGCCGTTCGGCGGACGTGGCAATTTCGATGCGCAGCGGCGAGCCGGAGATCGCCGGGTCGCGTGGGTCGCGCGGCTGCGCGATCCGAACGCCGAGCGTGCGGCCGTCGGCGCCCCAAGTCGGTCGCTCGGCGCCGATCAGGCCTGTCGCGACGGTCGTGGGCTCACCCGCGCGTCCGAGGTCCGCGACCATGACGCGGGCCGGGGACCACGGCCCGAGCCCGCTGGTCTCTAGGAACGCAACGCGCCGGCCGTCGGCACTGACCGCTGGCCGGTGCGGCTGCAGCGCGCCGAACGTCACTTGGGCCGCGACGCCGTCGCGAATCGGAACCCGCCATAGCTCGAACTGGCCGCTGCGCTCGCTCGCATACACGACCGATTCCCCGTCCGGGGTGAAGGTCGGATCGATTTCGACGTAAGAATCGTTGGTGAGGCGCCGCAGTCCCCCCCGCTCGAGCAACCAAACGTCACTGAGCGCCGTGAAAACGCTGCGGCGGCCGTCTGCCGTCGAATCGAGTCCCACGATCCCGCGCGCCAGCTGCGGCCCGAAGTCGTCGAGGTTCGGTAGGTCCGCCGGGGGCGGGCGTGTCTCGACGGCGCGCGCGGCGAACAAGTGGACCGGGCGGCGTGTTTGCGCCGCGATACCGCGGCGCCAGAGCTGGCCGTCCGCGGCGTAGAGGAACTCGGATGACGACAGCCAAGCGGGTCGGCCGCGGAACACGTCCTCGGGCTCGCTCAGCGATTTCTGCACCTGCGGATCGCCGAGCACGAGCATCTGTAGCCGGCTGCCGGTGGTGCCGTCGCGTTCGCTGAACACGACCACGCCGCCGCCCGGGCGCCAACTCGGCGCAAAAAGGGGCTGGCTGCTCGACGAGATCAACGTCGACACGCCGCTCGGCAGGAGCGCGCGCAGCTCCGATTGGTCGGCGCGGTCGAGCACGTAGGCGATCGGTCCGAGCTCGGACGCCGTAGGGAGCGACGCGTCGCCGGGCTCCTCCGTCAGCTGCGTTTCTACGCCGCCCGCGAGGCTCAGTGACCAAACGCAATAGTGACCCGTACGGTTCGACACGAACAGCACCGACGCGCCGTCCGCGGAAAACTCCGGATCGCGCTCGTCCACCGCGCTCATCGTGAGCCTGCGTTGCTCGGCTGTGCCGAGGTCGAGAAGCCAGAGATCCCATTGACCCTCATCGAATCGTTGATAGACGACCCGTGTGCCGTCGGGGCTGTAGCGCGGGTTGCGCGCTTCTTCGCCGGGGGCTGTGAGAGGCTCGGCACCGCCACCGGCGGAAGGTAAGCGCCAGAGTTGCCCTGCGAGACTGACGACGAGCGTGCCGCCATTCGGCGCGAGCGCGAACGTGAGGTTCGTGCCTTGCAGGAGATCCGCGATCTCGTCCGCGCGAGTGGCGAACACGCCGCTCAGGGCGAGCAGCGAGGCGAGCATGCGCACGAGTCTCACGCGTCGTTCTCTGGCGCGATCTCGAGCGAGCTCAAGCTCTCGCCGTCGGTCCGGTACGCGATCACGATCGGTCGACAACACACCGAACAGTCCTCGACGTACTGCTGCTCCTCGACCGACAGGTCGAGCGCAATCTCGATGGTTTCCCAGCAGTAGGGGCAAGTGATGGATTCGTGCTGAATCAACGGTGCGTGAGTCCGTTCAGGGTTGCAGCCGTTGGACGGTCCAGGCGCCCGTGCGAAACGCGAACGCGTCGACGCGGTCGAGCTCGCGCCGATAGCGCAAACGCTCGTGGAAACGATTCGCACCCTCGGCCCAGAGCTCGAGGGAATCGATCCATAGGCGATAGCCGCCCCAGAACTCTGGCCGCGGCACGGGCCGCGTCGCCGTTGCGCCATCGGACGCGATGCCTAGCTCGCGCGCGGCGCGCTCCGCGGCGGCGTCGAGATCCGCGGGGTTCGCGAGTGGACGGCTCTGGTCGCTGCTCCAGGCGTTGAGCTGACTGCGTAGCGGCCGGCTTGCGAAGTACTCGTCACTCTCGGTCGCGGGCGATCGCACGACTGGGCCTTCGAAGCGAACTTGCCGGCCGAGGCTCTCCCAATAAAGCACCGCGGCGGCGCGTCCTTTGTGCTCGAGCTCCGCCGCCTTGCGCGAGCGGTAGTTCGTGTAGAACACCGCGAAGCCCGCCGGGGCTAGCGCCTTCAACAGCACCATTCGGACCGACGGTGCACCCGATGCCCCGCTCGTAGCCAGCGCCATCGCATTTGGGTTGCGCAGCGCGCCGCTCGCGGTCACGTCGGCGAGCCAACCTGCGACGAGCGGCAGCGGGTCGGCGGGCGGTGGCGTGGGCAGACTCGTCATTGCGGGTTCGGCGCGCGCTCAGCGGAGCGCCGCGGAATGAAACTGCAGGTGCTCTGCGATGAACGTGCTCACGAAGTAGTACCCGTGATCGTAGCCCGGCCGCTCGCGGTAGGTCAGGCGTTGACCGGAATCGCGGCAGGCTTGCTTGAGGTCGGCAGGCCGAAGCCGTTCGAGGAACGGATCCGCGGCGCCCTGATCGACGAGCAGCTCGTGGCGGCTCGGTCTCTTGCGGATCACTTCCGACACATCGTAGTCGAGCCAACGGTCCTGGTCGGCGCCGAGATACGCGGTGAGCGCGGGTTGTCCCCACGTCGACTTGCTCGCGGCGGCGATCGGTGCAAATGCGGAGATCGACCGATAGCTGTCCGGGTTGCGGAGTCCGATGAGGAGCGCGCCGTGCCCGCCCATCGAGTGACCGCTGATCGACTTGCGCGCGGGGTCCACCGGAAGGTTTGCATCGACGAGCGCGACGAGCTCGTCTTTGACGTAATCGTACATCTTGTAGTGTGCCGACCACGGCGACTGCGTCGCGTTGACATAGAACCCGGCGCCGGTTCCGATGTCGATCTGCGCGTCCTCGCCTGGAATGTTCACGCCACGTGGGCTCGTGTCCGGGATGATCAGAGCGAGCCCTAGCTCCGCGGCATAGCGCTGCGCGCCCGCCTTCACGCTGAAGTTCTCCTCGGTGCAGGTGAGCCCGGAAAGCCAGTAGAGCGCCGGCACTCGGCCGCGCTCGGCCGCGGGGGGCAAGAACACTGCAAAGCGCATGATGCAGTCGCAGGTCTCCGAGCGGTGCTTGTAGACGATCTGGCGTCCGTCGAAGCAGCGCGCTTCGCTAACTTGCTCTAATTCACTCATCGAATACTCCTGCCGTCGCGACGTCCGGGCACGACCGAGCTCGAGTTGGCTGGCTGTCAACCTTGCACCGTCACCCCGCCGAGGGTACAAACCGCCCTCACGAGGTACTCATGACGCTTGAAGAATTGCGCAAACGTCTGTCCGAGGTCGATCGCGAGCTGATCGGGCTCGTCGCGGCCCGTCAGAAGATCGTCGCGGAAATAGGCGCCCACAAGATCCAGAACTCCGTGCCGACGCGCGATTATGAGCGCGAGCGCGAGGTCTTGAAAGGCGCGCACGATCAAGCGCGGATCCTCGGGCTCGAGCCCGGGCTTGCGGAGCAGATCATGCGCCTCCTGATTCGCTCGTCGCTGATGCACCAAGAGCAAACGCGCGTAGCGGCTCAGACGAGCGGCGCGGGCAAGCGCGTGCTGATCATCGGCGGCGCGGGGAAGATGGGTTCGTGGTTCGCGCAGTTCTTGAGCTCGCAAGGCTTCGCCGTCGAAGTCGCCGATCCGAGCGATGCACCGTCGCCGTTTCCACGGGCGCGATTGGCGCGCCACCCCGCTCGACCACGACGTGATCGTCGTCGCGACGCCGATGAAAGTCGCGGCGCGGGTCTTGCTCGAGCTCGCGGAGCGCAAACCGAAAGGGCTCGTCGTCGACATCGGCTCGCTCAAGAGTCCGCTGCGCGACGGCCTCAAACGGCTCGTGGATGCCGGTTGCAAGGTGACCTCGATCCACCCGATGTTCGGTCCGGACACGCGCCTGCTGTCGGGGCGACACGTCGTGTTCTGCGAGCTTGGCGTGCCGCGAGGCGACGCGCGAGGCGCGCGCGCTGTTCGCATCCACGATGGCCGAGCAGCTCGAGATGGGCCTCGATGAGCACGACCGGCTCATGGCGTACGTGCTAGGCCTGTCGCATGCGCTGAACCTGGCTTTTTTCACGGCGCTCGCCGAGAGCGGCGAGCTCGTTCCGAGACTGCAGAAGATGTCGAGCACGACATTCGACGCGCAGCTGAGCGTCGCGAGCTTGGTCGCGACCGACAATCCACACCTCTATTTCGAGATACAGGCGCTAAACGATTACGGCGCCGCATCGTTGCAGGCACTCCGCTCAGCCGCTGAAAGGATTCAGCGCCTCGTGGAGGACGGCAACGAATCGGGTTTCGTGGAGCTGATGGCCGCTGGCAGGCGGTACCTCGAAACCCGCACCTGAATCAAGGACGACAAGGAGGTGCTAGCGTGCACCGAGACGACCGCGAGCTGATAGATCTGCGCCGGCGCATAGCCGCGCTTACGGACGAGGCGCGTAAGAACGAGGACGCTTGGCAGCGCTCGCAACGGCGCGAGATGGAGCTGCTCGAGGCCGAGACGCTCGGCACGCTCTTCGAGCGGCTGACGACGGGATTGCGCGCGAGCTACCGCCTCGCTTCAGTTACGCTCGTGCTCGCGGATCCCGAGCATGAGATCCGGCATCTGCTGATGGTCCAGGGTCAGCCGGCGGCCGAGCTCTCGAGCGTGCTGTTCGTGGATTCGGTGCACGCGCTCGCTCCGCAGCTCGCGCCCGGTCGGCGGCCGTGGCTCGGAAAGTTCGTGCGCTCCGATCACGCGCTGCTGTTTCCCGCGGACGTGCGGCTCGAGAGCGTCGCACTGCTGCCGCTCACGCGGCGGGACCGAATCATCGGCAGCCTGAACTTGGGAAGCGGCGAGAGTCGCCGCTTCACCGAAAATCTCGCGACGGATTTCTTGAATCATCTCGCCGTGATCGCGGCCTTCTCTCTCGAGAATGTCGTGAACCGAACGCGCCTGGTCCGTAGCGGGATAACCGATGTGCTTACCGGTTGGCACAACCGGCGTTACCTGCAGACGCGGTTGCACGAGGAGCTCGCACGCTGCCAGCGCGACGCGTCCGCGCTCACGTGCCTCATGATCGACGTCGACCACTTCAAGAAGGTCAACGATCGCCACGGCCATCTCGCGGGCGACGAGGTGCTCCGCCAGCTCGCGCACTGCGTCGAAGCGGAGGTCCGCGGCAGCGACGTCTCGGCTCGGTACGGCGGCGAAGAGTTCGTGGTTCTGCTACCTGGCACGGGCATCGACGCCGGGCGCCTGCTCGCCGAGCGCATCCGCAAAGCGGTCGCGCTCGAGTCGTTCGAGGTCCCGGGGGCGAGCGAGCCGCTGCCGATTACCGTCTCGATCGGAGTCGCGGAGTATCGGCCCGGATCGAAGCAGGACGATCTCAAGGTCGCCGGTGAGCGACTCGTAGCTCTGGCCGATCTGGCGCTCTACGAGGCGAAGGCCGGGGGTCGGAATACCGTGGCTCAGGCGGCGAATAGCTAATTCAGTCACAGCTTCGGCACGGCTCTTTGGAACCGGTTGAGGGGATATGAAAGAATCGGTTCGGGCATGGACTTCATCGACGAACAGGGGTTTCGCGCGAACGTCGGGATCATTTTGACCGATGGTCAGGGACGCGTTCTGATCGCCGGACGGCGTGGCCGCGGCGGCTGGCAGTTTCCGCAGGGCGGGATCGGACCCGAAGAGGAGGTCGAGGCCGCCATGTTTCGCGAGCTGCACGAGGAAGTCGGCTTGCAGCCGAGCGACGTCGAGCTCGTGGGCTCGACCGAAGGTTGGCTTCACTATCGGTTGCCCGAACGCTTCATCCGGCGGGAGCGCACGCCGCTGTGCATCGGCCAGAAGCAGCGCTGGTTCTTGTTGCAGCTCATGAGCGACACGCAGCGCGTGCGCTTCGACTGCAGTGCCCAGCCCGAGTTCGATCGTTGCCGGTGGGTTGACTACTGGCGACCCGTGAAAGAGGTGGTGTATTTCAAGCGCCCGGTCTACGTTCGCGCGCTGAAGGAGCTCGGCCCGCTTGCGTTCCCGGACGTCGGGCCGCCGCCGCCGCCCAATTGGTGGCCGCGGCGCTGGCAACGCGCATTTGCCGATCACAGCCAAGCACCATGAGTCAGCCTTCCAGTAGACGGTGGTTAGTGTGTGCGATCGGCATCGTCTTGATCGCCGGTGCATATCTCGTGTTCGAGCTCGGCCGCAACCGCGCGGGCTATTCGATCGTCGACCAACGCCGCTCCATCGCGGCGCTCAAGGACCAGCTCGCCGCGGAGCGCGCGACTTCAACGGAGCTGAGCCGGCAGTTGGCGATCTTCGAGACATCCAAGGAGATCGACCGCGAAACGTACTCGCAGGTCGAGGCCAATCTGACCGAGCTGCAAGCGCAGATTCAGGCTCAGGAAGAGGAGCTCGTGTTCTATCGCGGGATCGTGTCGCCCCAGGACGGCATCGCGGGGCTACGCATCCAGAGCCTAGACGCGCTGCCAGCCGACGAGAACCACTACATCGTGAGGCTCGTGCTGGTTCAGGCAATCGTTCACAGTCGCAAGGTCTCCGGCGTAGTAAAGTTGCAAGTCGAGGGCACGCGCGACGGCCAAACGACGTCGTTCGACGCGGCGGAGCTCGTGGCCGATGGCGGCGACTATGATATGAACTATGAGTTCCGCTACTTTCAGGGGCTCGAATGCGAGCTTGCGCTACCGGTCGGATTCGAGCCCACGAGCGTCGAAGTCGAAATCCGGCCGAGTGATTCACGCGCGGAGAAGGTGAATCAGAGCTATAAGTGGTCCGCTATTACGGGCTGAGTCGATGAGGGTTGGTCATGCTGGGTAAGAAGTCGCGCAGTCAAGCACCGATCGGGACGCTGGTCGGCGCGGACACTCGGGTTCACGGCGACGTCGAGTTCGCAGGCGGCTTCCACGTGGACGGCTACGTCAAGGGCAATGTTCGCGCAACCGAGGACGAGAGCGCGGTCCTGAGCATCAGCGAGCGGGGTTGCGTCGAAGGATCGGTCGTTGTTCCGCACGTGTTGTTGAATGGCACGGTCAAAGGCGACGTCCGCGCCACGGAGCGCGTGGAGCTCGGTCCGAAGGCCCGCGTGATCGGCAACGTCCAATACAAGTTGATCGAGATGTCGATCGGCGCCGAAGTGAACGGTAAGCTGATTCACGAAAGCGAAGGCGCCGGAGTGGGAAAGTCGGGCGCTCGTCCCCAGATCGAGGCCGTCCGCCCCTTAAACGCCGCCGGAGACTAAGCCAATGAGCGAACCCAACATCGCGACCCCTGCCGATTCAGGAGCGCCGCTGAATTTCACGGATGCCGCCGCGCACAAGGTCGGTCAGCTGATCGAGCAGGAAGGCAATGCCGCGCTGAAGCTCCGCGTCTACGTCCAGGGGGGCGGCTGCTCGGGCTTTCAATACGGTTTCACTTTCGACGAAGAGATCCAAGAAGGTGATACAGAGATCGCGAACGGCGGCGTCACGCTGCTCGTGGATCCGATGAGCGTTCAATACCTCATGGGCGCCGAGATCGACTATCGCGAAGACCTGTCGGGCGCGCAATTCATCATTCGCAACCCGAACGCGGCCACCACCTGCGGTTGCGGCTCGTCGTTCTCCGTCTGAGCGTCACGCGACAGCGGCCGCGGTCTTGCCCGAGCTGAAGCCAGCCGCCGCAGCCGACCCCGCGGGGGTCATGGCCGCGGTGGACCTCGGTTCCAACAGCTTCCACATGGTCGTCGCTCGCGCCGACCAGGGTCATCCCTCGATCATCGATCGGCTGCGCGAGATGGTGCGGCTTGCGTCGGGCTTGAATCAGCACGGTTATCTCGACAACGCGAGCCAGGAGCGCGCGCTTGCCTGTTTGCGGCGCTTCGGTCAGCGCTTGCGCGACATGCAGGCTCACCAGGTTCGTGTCGTCGGAACGAACACGTTACGGCGGTGCGCGCAACGCCGATGCGTTTCTTGCGGCCGCCGAACAGGCGCTCGGCCACCCCGTCGAGGTGATCTCCGGTATCGAGGAAGCGCGACTCATATATCTCGGCGTCTCGCACCATACCGACACGGCAGAAGGCTCGAACCTCGTCGTGGACATCGGCGGCGGCAGCACCGAGCTCATCATCGGCGAAGGTTACGAGCCGAAGTATCTCGAGAGCTTGTCGATCGGCTGCGTCGGACTGAGCCAGGAGCAATTCGAGGATGGCAAGCTCAGCGAGAAGCGGTTCGCGCGTGCGCGGCTCGCGGTTCGGCTCGAGCTCCGGCCCGTGGCAGCCGCGTTCCGGCGTCTCGGCTGGCGACGTGCGATCGGATCTTCCGGCACCGTGCGGGCCGCGGGTGACGTCGCGCACGAGCTCGGCTTCGTCGAGTCGGGCGTTAGCCTCGGGGCGCTCGAGCGAGTCATCGCCCGGATGATCGAAGCGCGGCGGATCGACGAGCTCGATCTTCCGGGGCTCGGTCCTGACCGTGCACCCGTCTTCGCCGGTGGCGTCGCGATCTTCGCGGAGATCATGAGCACACTGAAGATCGAGCAAATGCAGATCAGCAGCGGCGCGCTGCGTGAGGGATTGCTGTACGACATGCTCGGCCGTCTGCACGACGCGGACGCGCGCGAACGGTCCATCCAGGCGATGCAGCGCCGCTACCACGTCGACATGGAGCAGGCCGTGCGCGTAGAAGCGACGTCGGCCGCGTTGATCGCGCAGGTCGAGCGCGGTTGGCAACTAGGCGACAAGCGCTATAGGCAGCTGCTCGTTTGGGCGGCGCGCCTGCATGAGGTAGGCCTCGACATCGCGCACTCTCGCTACCACCACCACGGCGGCTACTTGCTCGCGAATGCGGACATGCCGGGGTTCGTCCGGCTCGAGCAGAAGTTGCTCGCGGCGCTCGTGACGTTTCACCGGCGCAAGCTCGACGACCCGTTCCTTGCCGACGTTCCGGCAGACTGGCGCGCGCCGCTGTTCAAGCTGATCGTGCTCCTACGTCTCGCCGTGCTGCTGAACCGGAGTCGTAGCCCCGACGAGCTCCCGCAAATCGAGCTCACACCCGGCAACGATCTCCTCGACGTACGCTTTCCCGAAGGCTGGCTCGATCGCAATCCGCTCACGGCCGCGGATCTCGAGCAAGAGCACTCGTGGCTCCAAGCGCGCGGGTTCGAGCTCAAGATCAGCGGCGTGAGTATCGCTACCTAAGAGATTTCCGCGAGCTGACGCAGCAGCACGAGCTGCGCCGCATTCGGCTCCGTGCCGGGTTGACGCGCGAACTGCACGTAGCGGCCGTCAGCGCGCAACTCCCAGGCTTGCACGTTGTCGGCAAGGTACGCGTCGAGGTCCGACATCAAGCGGGTCTTGAAGCCCTCGTCGAGGATCGGGAACATGAGCTCGATGCGGCGGAAGAAGTTGCGGTCCATCCAGTCGGCGCTCGCGCAGTAGATTTCCTCGTCGCCGTCGTTGTGGAAATAGTAGCAACGGCTGTGCTCGAGGAAACGGCCAACGATGGAGCGGACCCGAATATTCTCCGAGACGCCGGGCACGCCGGGCCGTAGGCAACAAATGCCGCGCACGATGAGGTCGACATAGACGCCCGCATTCGACGCTTCGTAGAGCGCGCGGATGACTTCGGGCTCCACGAGCGCGTTGAGCTTCGCGATGATGTGCCCAGTTCCGCCGGTCGTTGCGTTGCGCGTCTCGCGCCTGATCAATGCAAGCAGGCGTTCGTGCAAGTTGAACGGCGACTGCGACAGCAAATTGAGCGCCGGCGTGCGCATCAGGCTCGTGAGCTGCATGAAGACTTGGTGGACGTCCTCGCCAAGCGCTTCCTTGGCGGACAACAAGCCGTAGTCGGTGTACGCGCGAGCGGTGCGTGGGTGATAGTTTCCCGTGCCGAGGTGGACGTAGCGTTTGAGCCTGCCACCCTCGCGACGCACCACCAGCGCCATCTTGCAATGAGTCTTGTAGCCGACGACGCCGTATACGACGTGCGCGCCGGCTTCTTGCAGCTTGCTCGCAAGCGCTATGTTCGCAGCTTCGTCGAACCGTGCGCGCAGCTCGATCAACACGGTTACTTCTTTGCCAGCCTTCGCCGCGGATACGAGGCTCTCCGCCAACGGCGAGTCCGGCGTCGTGCGATACAGCGTCTGCTTGATCGCAAGCACATCGGGATCGTTGGCGGCGCGGTAGATGAAGTCGATGACCGGGGCAAAAGACTCGTACGGATGATGCAGCAGGATGTCGCGCTTCGAGATCGCGTCGAAAATGCTCGTGTTCACGAGCTGCTTCGGCATTCCGGGCGTGAACGGCGGATATTTGAGCTCCGGACGATCGACCAGATCGTATACGGCGAGCAGGCGGTTGAGGTTCACGGGACCCGGCACTTGGTAGGAATCGGAGCGCGTGAGCTGGAAGTGCTCGAGCAGATACGCGGCGAGCTCGTCCGCGCAGTCGTGCGCCGTCTCGAGTCGCACCGCGTCGCCATAGCGGCTTTCGAACAACTCGCCCTCGAGCGCGTGCTTCAAGTCGTCCACGTCCTCGTCGTCGACGAACAGATCGCTGTTGCGTGTGACGCGGAACTGATAGCAGCCGTTGATCTCCATGCCCGCGAACAGCTGATCGACGAACGCGTGGATAACAGACGACAGGAACACGAAATCCGATTTGCCGGTGCCCTCGATCGACATCGGCAAGGGTATCAAGCGAGGCAAGCGAACGCGGCGCCTGCACGATCGCGCGATGACACGGACGACCGAACGCGTCGCGGCCGTGCAAGCTCACGATGAAGTTCAAGCTCTTGTTCAGAATTCGCGGAATCGGCCGTGTCGGGTCGAGCGTCGTCGGGCTCAAGACGGGCACGATCTCGGTGCGGAAATATTGCTCTAGCCACTGTCTTTGGGCGGTCGACCAATCGTCGCGCCGAACGAAACGGATGCCTTCGTCGCGCAGCGCGGGGATCAGCTCGTCGTTGAGCACGCGGTATTGCTCGGCCACGAGCAAGCGCGCTTGCTCGGTGACGATCCGCAGCAGCTCGGCGGACCCGAGACTGTCCGGTCCGATCGGCGCAGCGCTTGCTGCGAGCCGATGCTTCAAGCCCGAGACGCGAATCTCGAAAAACTCGTCTAGATTCGTCGACGATATGCAGAGAAACTTCAGCCGCTCGAGCAGAGGCACGGATGTGTCTCTGGCTTGGTGCAAGACGCGCACGTTGAACGCGAGCTGCGACAGCTCACGGTTGATGTAGTAATCGGGCAGCTTGAGATTCAGCGTATCCACGGGTGGTGTTCTTCGCGCGCGCCGATGTTTCGACAATGTTTACGGCGCTGCACCCCAGTATACGCTGCCGAGTACTGCTTCACGGCGGGCACCCGTCACACTGGGCACGTTGCCGGCTAGCCCCCGAAGTCGAGCACGCGCGAGCCACGCAAACGCGGCGCCTTCTACCCAGTCGGGTGGTACTCCATGCGAGTCGGTCGTAGTCACGCGCACCGCGGTGAGGCGGCGCAGCCGCTGCATCAGATCGGTGTTGTGCGCGCCGCCGCCGCAGACGATCACTTCGCCGCACTTCGGAAGCTCCGCGCGAATCGCTGCTGCGATAGTCGAGGCGGTAAGCTCGGCGAGCGTGGCTTGCACGTCGGCGTCTGCGAGCGCGCCGACGTCGGCAAGGCGACGTTCGAGCCACGCGCTGTGGAAGAGCTCGCGTCCCGTAGATTTCGGCGGCCGCGCGACGAAGAAGGGTTCGGAAAGACAAGACGCGAGCAGAGGGTCGCTGACTTTCCCTGTCGCGGCCCAGCGTCCGTCGCGATCGAAAGGCTCATTGCGACAGCGGCGTATCCACAGGTCGAGGAGCGTGTTGCCGGGCCCAGTGTCGAAACCGGTGGTCGCACGCGCCGGAGCGAGCACCGTGATGTTTGCGATGCCGCCGATGTTGACGACGACCCGCTCTTCATTGGAAGCGCGGAACCGCCATGCATGAAACGCGGGCACGAGCGGTGCGCCTTGGCCGCCGAGCGCGATGTCCAGCCGGCGAAAGTCGGCAGTCGTGGTGATGCCCGTTACAGCTGCGATCACGTTGGGATCGCCGATCTGCAGCGTGAACGGCTCGCTTTCGTTCGGCTCGTGAAAGACGGTTTGCCCGTGGCTGCCAACCGCCGCGATCTCGTCCGGTCTGAGTCCCGCTCTCGAGATCAGAGTGAGCGCACAGTCGGCGAAGAAGCGCCCTACCGCCACGTCGAGAGCGCCGAAATCGCGCAATGAAGTCTGCGGCGTGACGACGAGAGAGTGAATTCGTGCGTGCAAAGGCTCCGGAAACGCCGTTGTCGCTGCATCGACGATACGAAAATCGGTGTCCCCGATCTCTGCGAGAACTGCGTCGACGCCGTCCAGGCTGGTGCCGGAAATCATGCCGAGGAAAAGTTCGCTCATCGGCCGTTAGCTTAACGCGTCGCGCTCGTGGAACGCAGCGATCGAGAGCCCCCGAGCGCAGCTGCGGCGGTCGGTCGGGTCGCGGCGCGAATCATTCAGCAACGACTGCCGCGTCCTCGCCGTGGTAGACATCTAGCTGTCGCCACAGAGTGGCCGTAACCGCGCTGAAGTCTTCTTGATATTGCGCCGGAACCGGGTCGGCCGGGGGCAGCGGGACCGTGCGCGGATTCCGATGCACGCCGTTGACGCGGTATTCATAGTGCAGATGCGGGCCCGTCGCGAGACCGGACTTGCCGACGTAACCGACCACGTCACCTTGCTTTACGCGACCTCCGACACGGGCATTGCCGAATCGGGACATGTGGCCGTAGAGCGTCGTGATGTTGTTGCCGTGCTGCAGGATGATCACGTTACCGTAGCCGCCCTGAATTCCCCGGAACAGCACCTTGCCGTCACCGGCCGCGCGAATCGGCGTACCGGCGGGCGCGGCGTAATCCACCCCCTGATGGGCGCGTATCGTGTTGAGCACCGGATGGCGGCGGCTAGGGTTGAAGTTCGAGCTGATGCGCGTGAAGTTCAGGGGCGCGCGAATGAACGCTTTACGGACGCTGTGACCGTCCGGCGTGTAGTAGTCGGAGTGTCCGCTCGCGTCCTTGTACCTCGCGGCACGGTAGCTCTTGCCTTGATTCACGAATTCCGCCGCGACGATCGCGCCGTTGCGAAGCTTCACGCCGTCGCGCCAAATCTCTTCGTAGATGACGGTGAACTCGTCCCCTTCGCGGACGTCCTGAATGAAGTCGATGTCCCATTCGAAGATGCCGGCCATGTCCATCGTGATCCGATCGGACATCCCGGCCGCCATTCCGGCTTCGAACAGTGACGATGCGATCACGCCGTGGGCGCCGCTCTCGCGAACGTCGACCTGTCGCTCGAGCGTCGAGGTCGTGAATCCCGAAGCTTCGCGCACGATGGACAATACCTTCACTTCATCGAGCTCGCGGCGCAGCGAGAGAATTTGCCCGTCGCGATGGGAGATCGCGAGCCGGTCGCCGGGCTTCAAGAGCTTGAGTCCGGCACCGACGTCCGGCAGCGCTATGATTTCAGCGAGGTCGGGGAGGCTCAGGCCGTTGCGGCGAAACAATAGCTCGAGCGTGTCCCCGCGTTGCACGAGCAGGTTGAGCGCGACACCCAAGGGCTCGATGATCGGCGCGGGAGCCGGTTCCACCGGTCGCAACGAATCGCTCGGGATGCTCGGAGGGTAGTCCTCGGGGACCGGGCCTACGGCGATTTCTGTGGGAATCGGAACGGGCTTGGATTCACGGGGCTGGCTCACGTAGAGCAGAGCTACAACGAGCAAGGGAAGCGATAGGCCGACCGCAAATAGCAACCACCGCCGGCCGCGCAAGCCAGCAAAGGAACCGGAAGGAGCTCTGTAGTCGTGGCGAACGCCACCGATGTACGGTTTCACCCAGCCGCCTGTAGCCCAAGGCGCTGGTACTGTACCTGCCGAAAATTTTTCGGTCAAAATTATTCCGCCTAAAATCAGCGAGCTACAATCGCAATGGCGCAAGCGTGTAGGTTGCGTGCGCGCGCCGAAGGCGCGCTTCGAGGATGTGGAGCCGAGCGGCCAGCGCCGAGTCGGACCGTCGGTTGGGCCGGGCCGCGTCGACCAAGCCGAACCCGTGGTCTATTCTTCGATCCCCTTTCATCGGCAACGGCAATGCAGACACGCGGGAACACTGCTCCATCGCAATCGCTCGACGAGTTGTGCCGCGGCACGGAGGAGATCCTGGTCCGCGAGGAGCTTGCGGCACGCATCGCGTCGGGCCGTCCTCTCAAAGTAAAAGCGGGATTCGACCCTACCGCTCCGGATTTGCATCTCGGCCATGTCGTGTTGCTCAACAAGATGCGGCAGTTTCAAGACTTCGGGCACGAAGTGATATTTCTGATCGGCGACTTCACGGGAATGATCGGCGATCCCTCCGGGAAATCGACGACGCGTCCGCCGCTCACGCGAGAGGAGGTCGCTGCGAATGCCAAGACGTACGCGGATCAGGTCTACAAGGTGCTCGACGCAGAGAAGACGAGGCTGGAGTTCAACTCTCGCTGGATGGGAAAGATGGATGCCGTCGGGCTCATCGAGCTCGCGGCGAAGCACACGGTCGCGCGAATGCTCGAGCGCGACGATTTCCAGAAACGCTACAAGGCGGGGAAGCCGATCTCAGTGCACGAGTTTCTGTACCCGCTCGTGCAAGGTTACGACTCTGTCGCGTTGCAAGCAGACGTCGAGCTCGGCGGCACTGATCAGAAATTCAATCTGTTGGTAGGGCGCCAACTACAGCAGGCGTACGGTCAACCGGCGCAAGTCGTGATGACGATGCCGCTCCTGGAAGGGCTCGACGGCGTGAACAAGATGTCCAAGTCACTCGGCAACTACATCGGAATCGCGGAGCCGCCGTTCGAGATATTCGGCAAGCTCATGAGCATCTCGGACGACCTCATGTGGCGCTATTTCGAGCTGCTGAGCGCTCGCCCGCTCGACGAAGTCGCGAAGCTCAAGCAGAGCGTTGTGGATGGCGCGAATCCTCGCGACATCAAATTTCTGCTCGGCGAGGAAATCGTCACGCGGTTCCATGGCGCCGCCGCGGCTGCACGGGCCCA
>CAVUKQ010000015.1:0-330000 GCA_963742115.1 uncultured Gammaproteobacteria bacterium | reverse complement strand
GCGGGTAGTTTGACTGGGGCGGTCTCCTCCCAAAGAGTAACGGAGGAGCACAAAGGTACCCTCAGCGCGGTCGGACATCGCGCAGTGAGTGCATAGGCACAAGGGTGCTTGACTGCGAGACAGACAAGTCGAGCAGGTACGAAAGTAGGTCTAAGTGATCCGGTGGTTCTGTATGGAAGGGCCATCGCTCAACGGATAAAAGGTACTCCGGGGATAACAGGCTTATTCCTCCCAAGAGTCCACATCGACGGAGGAGTTTGGCACCTCGATGTCGGCTCATCACATCCTGGGGCTGTAGCAGGTCCCAAGGGTTCGGCTGTTCGCCGATTAAAGTGGTACGCGAGCTGGGTTTAGAACGTCGTGAGACAGTTCGGTCCCTATCTGCCGTGGGCGTTGGAAATTTGAGGGGAGCTGCTCCTAGTACGAGAGGACCGGAGTGGACGTACCTCTGGTGTTCCGGTTGTCACGCCAGTGGCATTGCCGGGTAGCTATGTACGGAAGGGATAACCGCTGAAAGCATCTAAGCGGGAAGCCCACCCCAAGATTAGATTTCCCTGGGGACTCGATCCTCCTAAAGGGCCCTCGTAGACTACGAGGTTGATAGGCTGGGTGTGGAAGTTCAGTAATGAATGAAGCTAACCAGTACTAATTGCCCGTGAGGCTTGACCATATAACACCCAAACAGTTTGCCCCACTCGATGTGGGGATTGTTTGGACCAGTGCGACGAAGACGGATCATTCCAAATTGCGCGTTCGGCGATCCGGCATGGCCGAGATCCAGAACGCATACCGGTTTGCCTGGCGGCTATAGCGGACGGGAACCACCCGATCCCATTCCGAACTCGGAAGTGAAAACGTCTTGCGCCGATGGTAGTGTGGCGCTATGCCACGCGAGAGTAGGTCATCGCCAGGCTCTTAAAGCGAACCCCCGGTCCTGTTGAAGGGCCGGGGGTTTTTCTTTGCAGCGAGCGTCCTGACGCGAATTAGCGCTCGAACTTCTGCCGTTGAAATCTGCCGCTGTCGTACGGGTTCAGCCCGTGCTGCGACCGCGACGATTTGCTGTCGTCCTCGAGCTCGAGATCGGCCACTTCGAGCCGCTCGAGAAAATCGTAAGTGCGGGCGCACGGATCGCGCTCCGGCCCCAGCGTTCTCAAGTTGTCGATCTTCCACTCCAGGACGGAGTGCCCGATGTCGTCTCTGCCGACGACCCAATCCTTCCGTGGGGTCTTGCGTCGTTCCATCATCCTTGTGGACCGCTCTCGTATCTAGTTGTTGTTATTGCTGTCGCGAGACAGCGTCGTAACTGTAACAAATTGATTCGCAAACGGAATACAGTTATGTAAACGGGCGCGCCCCACGGGGCGGGGAGCTCAGTAGCCCGCGAGCTCCAGATAGCCCCGGCCCGTCAACTGCGACTTCCCCGCGTTCCCGGCGGCGTGCACGGCCCCTTCCCAATAGCGCACTGCAAGATCGACCTCTTGATTCTCGATATAAGGTACGACCTCCAGCGCGATGTCCTCGCTCGGCACCTCCATTTGCCACGCGACTGGATAGCGAACACCCGTCCGCTCGCTGCGCCAATAATCGCGAGCCGTTAGGAGCACGTCGTCGGCGCGGAGATGCCGAGACTCGCCCCCGACACCCACAATCGAGCCGCCGCTGAACGGACTCGTGTCGCCCGCGGCTCCCCTGAGCCGGTAGTACATGAGCTCGCGCCCATCCGAGAGCTGCAACGCAAACCAATCCCAACCGACCACCCCGGCGCTCAGCGCGCTCGTCGACCATTCGCGGTCAATCCACGCAGTTCCGCTCACCTCGGTCGCAACCCCGTCTAGCTCCACGGAGCCGCTCGCGGCCAGACGCGGGAACGAGTAGTAGTACGACGCATTGCCCGGCTCGGGTCCCTTCGCGTCGAGCCCGTGGTCGCCATGCGCGACCGGGGGCTTCGCGGCGTCCAACTTCAGGGCGAGCGCCATTCCTTCGTTGCGCGCTTCGACCGTGAGGTGGGCGTCGGTGGCGTCCGCGAGGCCCTCGACGTACCAATCCTTGACCCACACGTGAAACGGATCCGCCTCGGCGCCCGCAAGACCGAGCGCGCCCCGCGCGAATCGTTCGGCAGTCGCGAAACGCTTGCCCGCGACGTCCGTCACTGCGAAATGCGCCATCCAGACCTGATTGGCTCCCCACGCCGAAGCCCGCGCCGCGGCGGCCGGACTCAACGCAATTCGAAAGAACGTGAGCTCGAAACCGAAGTGCGCACCGCCCGAGCCATCCAAGTTGCCGGTGAAATACCACCACTCGCTCCGAAACTCGTCGTGGCTGCCGTGATCCGCGGGAAAGGAGAAGTCCCGGCGCGTCGTCGCACGCGCAAATCCGGTCCCGTCACCCTCGCCGAGGAAGCGGATCCCCGTTGCCGCGAGGGCTCCGCCCTCGGCGTTCGATTCGCCGCCGACGTTCGCTGGCGCTCGTCCGCAGGCCGCGAGCACCGTGAGAGTCGCCGTCAGCAAGATCGCGCGAATCACATCACTCCTCGCGCAGCGCGCCCGCGAGCCCAACTCTCGCTGCACGCAAGGCCGGATAGATTCCGGCCAGCAGCGCCGCCAACACGGCAAGCGCGACTCCCATTGCAAGGGGTGCCGGCGTAATCACGAAATCCATGCTCCACCCGAACGCGCGCCGATTGATCACGTGCACTAGCAGGACAGCCAATACGGTCCCGATCGGCACGGCCGCGAGGCCGGCGGTCGCGCCGAGGAGGCCGGTCTGCGCGAGTAGTGTCGTGGTTAGCTCGCGCGGCGAGAAGCCGAGCGACCGCAAGACTGCGAGCTCATGGGCGCGCTCGAGCTCGATCGACAGCAGCGCGCTCAAGACGCCGAGAAACGCCACCAGCGCGGCGAGAATCCTCAAAACCTCCGTGATCTGAAACGTCCGATCGAAGATCTCCAGCGATATCCGCTGAATCCCCTCTGTCGAGCGGATTCGCAGCGGTCCGGGAACGGCAGACCGAATGCCCGCTTCGACGGCCCCAGGCGCCACACCCTTGTCGACATAGACTCCGAGTCCGGTCAGCGTATCGTCCGCCCAACGCGCCCGATACCAGTCCAGCGCCACCACGATCGAGTAGTCCCCGGTGTTGAAGTCCCGAAACGTGCCTAGGATCGGCAGGCGTTCCTCGCCGGCCGGCGTCGGGAGCAGCGAGCACGTCCCCGACGTGCGAGGTTGCGCGCGAAAGCAAACCGCTCGGAGGCCACGGCCCCGCGGCCCGAGGCAAGGTCTTCGAGCGACCGCGTGGCATCTCCCGAGACGATCTCGAGTCCCCATCCCTCGGGACCGGGCCGCACCGCGCGGATGGCGAGCTCGCCGGCCGCCGTCGGGACGCGCACCGTCCGCGTGAGGCTCAGGCCTTTCACTCCCGCGACACTCGCGATCCGCGCGAGCTCCGCGTCACTGAGCGGGGCCGCCGAGTCGAACCCCACGTACAAGTCGGCGGTCAGCGTGGTACCGAGCCAATCGGCCAAGCTCGTGCGAAAGCTCGAGATCATCAATCCGACCCCGTTCACCGTCGCGACCGCGACCGCGAGCGCGGCCGTCGCCGTGCCCGTGCGACTCAACGACGAACCGACGCCGC
Source organism: uncultured Gammaproteobacteria bacterium (assembly GCA_963742115.1). Classification (GTDB taxonomy): domain Bacteria; phylum Pseudomonadota; class Gammaproteobacteria; order Steroidobacterales; family Rariloculaceae; genus FEN-1219. The sequence continues at coordinate 326,372 of CAVUKQ010000015.1, read as the reverse complement.
GCAGCGCGAGCAATCCCGCGAGGGGCAGAAAACGCCCCACGCAGCGCTCGATCAGGCTCATCAGAAGCAGCGTCACTGCGGGAATCATGAGCGCAGAGGCCGCAAGCACGCCGAACAACCCGCCGAAAGCCGAGTAGAGGTTGCGCGGTCCGACTGCGAGTACGCCCAAGCTTGCCGCGAGCAGCGGCGCGGCGACCCAGGCGGCGCGCGCGCGCCGCGCGTCGCGTTCCTCGCTCGAGCTCCGCGCGGCGCATCACCGCAGCCGGAGCGGAACGGGCGGCATCGAGCGCCGGCTTCGCGGCGGCGACTAGAGTGCCCGCGATGCCGAGTACGGCGCCCCGAAGGTACAGAGTCGGCGACGGCTGCGCTGCGGAGACGGCCGAGCTGAAATAGAGATCGCCAATCGTGCGCAGAACGAGCTCGATCAAGCGCGTGGCGAGCAAGTGACCGAGCACGAGTCCGATCGCAGTGGCGATCAGTCCGAGCCCGAGCGCTTCGAGGAGCACCGTGCCGAGCACTTCTCGTCGTGTGAGCCCGATCGCGCGTAGCACCCCGAGCGTGGTGCGCCGCTGGACGATCGCGAACGACATGGTGCTGTAGATCAGGAACATACCGACGACGAGCGCGAGCAACCCGAGCGCCTGCAGATTCGTGCGGAAAGCGGCCGCGAGCTCGATAAACGCGCGGTTCTCACTCTCTGCCGGCACGAGCACGGTGCCTCGAGGGGCGTTACGTAGTAGCTCCTCGGCTTCGCGTGGCGAGAGATTCAAATCGATCCGGCTAATGGCCCCCGGCGTGCCGAGCAGCTCTTGTGCCGTCGCAATGTCGGCGATGATCGGCGGCTCCGCTTCGGCGTCCCGCGCCGCGGACGTAACGGTCCCGATCGCGCGAACAGCCACGTCGCGTCCACGCACGGACAGCGAAATGGTGTCGCCTGGAGCGACACCGAGCTCGTCCGCGAGCGCTGCCGGCAGCAGGACCGTGCCGGGTTCCGCGATCAGCCGCGCGAGATTCGTACCGCGGCCCGGGACGTAGCTCGTAAAGCTGCGGACCCCCGCCTCCTCGAGTGGATCGACGCCGAGCAATGGATAACGCGTGCCGGTTCGGCCGGTGATCCCGACTTCGAGCTCCACGACCGGAGCCGCGCGTATTCCGCGTCGCGTTACGAGGTCGCGGTAGACAGTCTCGTCGAGCTGGTCGCGCACCGGGAGCAAGCGATGCGTCGCTTGTCCGCGCACCACAGCTGCGGAGAGCTCGAACGCACGTTCGGCGCCGTCGTTCGCGAGATCTACGCCGACGTACACCGCAACGCCGAGGCTGATCCCAGCTATCGCGAGCACGAGCTGCCACGGATGCCGCAAGTAAAAGCGTGCCGACGCGCGTCGCAGGAGCCGATTCACGCCCCCATTTCCTCGACGAGCGAATTGCGGATCGCGAGCACCCGGGTTGCGAGGCCCGCTACCTCGCGGCTATGCGTCGCCATGATTAGCGTGGCGTTGCGCCGTCGGCAGGAATTTTGGAGCAGGTCGAGCACGTGATTCGCGGTTTCGAGGTCGAGATTGCCCGTTGGCTCGTCCGCGAGAACGACCTTCGGCTCATGGATCACCGCGCGGGCGATCGCAACGCGTTGCTGCTCGCCGCCCGAGATCTCCTCGGGGAACCGCTCCGCGCAGTCCACGACGTCGAGCTCCGCGAGCAGCTCGAGGCTGCGGCGACGCGCGTCGACACGCGGTACGCCGTTCAACGCGAGCGGTAGCTCCACGTTCTCAGCGACGGTCAACGTCGGAACGAGGTTGAAGAACTGGAAAACGAAGCCGAGCGACGTCCGCCGCAGCAGCGCGCGTTCGGACTCGGACATCGCGCCGATGTCTTTTCCAAGCACGTGAACCGTTCCGCGGTCGGGGGACTCGAGGCCGCCAATGAGCCGAAGCAGAGTCGATTTGCCCGACCCGCTGCGACCCACCACGACGACGAACTCGCCACGTTGAATCGACAGCGACGTGCTCTCCAGCACCGCCTGCGGCCCGTAGGCCTTCGCGACGTCGCGTAGATCGATTCGTCCGTCCTCGGTGGTGCTCATTGCTGTCCATGGTACTGGGCCGCTCGCTCGTTGCCCGGGCTCTTTTGTGGTGCGTCTGGGAGGTCGTTCCCATGGCGAGCATACGGTTATTGACTTCGAAATCATCGCAAATGGGATTGATCGGCTGGCTAAGAACAGAACACCAATAATGTCGTACGACGCCATCCGCGATCGCCTCGCGCGCCACCGAGACGAGAAAGACGGCTTCTCCGAAAACGAAAAGTTGTTGTTGGATGCGCTCCATCAGCTGACGACGGTTCTCGAGTCCGATCTCACCCAAATCAAAGTCGCGCTCGCTCATGTCGCGCGCTTGCTCGAGGCCCGCGAGGACTAGCTTCGAGCCCTCCGGGGTCCCTTATGTCAAGCCGGGCAACTCCGGCATTTGCCTAAAGTTTCTCCGCTAGCGAGCCGACACCTGGGCTCGGACGAGTGCGTTGCGCCCACGAGCAGACGCGTCGTCTATCGAATCGATCGTCTCGATGGAATGGAGTCGGCATTGCTCACCCCTGAACTGCGGAAGCAGCTCGAAAGCTGCAAGAACTTGCCGACCCCGCCCGGTGTCGCGAACAAGATCATCCGGCTAGCGAACGATCCGGAAGCCGACATGACCCGGATCGCGGAGGTGCTGGCGCTCGACCCGGCCATCACTGCAAAGATCCTGCGCATCGCGAACTCGCCGATGTACGCGCGTCAACGCAAGACCGAGAACCTCCGGCAAGCGCTGATGGTCGTCGGCCTGAACGCAACCATCTCCCTCGCGCTGTCGTTCTCGCTACTCAAGTCGTGGCAGAAGAAAACGCAAGGCGGCGGGCTCGACTACCCCCTCTATTGGCGCCGCGCGCTGCTCTCCGCAACCGCGAGCCACGTGCTCGCGCGCACGATCGGCGTGAAGGACGGCGAGGAGCTGTTCCTTGCGTGCCTCATTCAAGACATCGGACTCATGGCGCTCGATCACACGCTGCCCGACCTATACAAAGGGCTCGATCACGAGCAAGTTCATCAAACGGCGCTGATCGCTCGCGAGCGGGAGCGGCTGAACGTGGACCACGCCGTCGTCAGCGGCTGGTTGCTCGAGAAGTGGCAGTTCCCCGAGCGCACTCAGCAGGTCGTCGCGGCAAGCCATGATCCGGAGCGCCTGCCGAAGCAGAGCCCGAACGGCGTGTTTGCTCGCTGCGTGGCATTGGCGAGCCTGATCGCCGAAGTGTTCCTCGACACGGGCGAGGACCGCAGCTTCGCAGAGCTCGCAGAACGCGCGAAGAGCTACTTCGCGATCGACAAAGAAGTGCTCGGCGAGCTGCTCGCCGAGATCGGCAAAATGATCCCCGACGCCGAGACGATCTTCGAGACCGAGATCCTGTCGGTCGACGCCTCGGACAAGATTCTCGAGGAAGCGCGCGAGGCGTTGATGTTGCGCAACCTCCAGGCGCTGCAGGTCGTCGACGATCTGAGGACTGCCGCCGAGTCCCTCGAGCAGCGCACGCGCCGGCTGGAGGAATCCAACAAGCGCGATCCGCTCACGAATCTTTACAACCGCGCGCTATCTCGACCACTTCATTCAGGAAGCGTTCCTCAACAGCGCAACGAGCGGGACGCCGCTCAGCGTCGCATTCGCCGACCTAGACCGCTTCAAGTCGATCAACGATACGTTCGGTCACGCGATGGGCGATCAGATCCTCGTGGCCACTGCCAACATCCTCAAAGCGAACGTGCGTGCGGCCGACGTCGTGGCACGCTACGGCGGCGAGGAGTTCATGCTCGTCTTCCCGCACACTGACTACGGATTGTTGAAGACGATCTGCGAACGCATCGTGCGTGCGTTCCAGGAAACGCGCCACGACGTGGGCGTGAAGCGCGACCTGAATGTCACGATCTCGATCGGAATGGCGACTCACAACGACGGCCGGCGGTTTCGCAGCGTCGAAGACTTCGTGAAGGGAGCCGACAAGGCGCTCTACACGGCGAAGCTCCAGGGACGCAACCGCAGCGTGCCGTTCGACCTCGTCGCGAACAGCCAGCTCGCCTACATGTGAACGCCGCTAGTGCGGCAGCGCGCGCCGCTTGTCGCCGGCCGCGATGACTTCCCAATCGTTCGCGAGCGCGACGTCGAGCAAGCGCGCGTTGGGCGAGACCGCGACCGGCTTCGCGGACCGCTCGAAGCAAGAAGAGGTCGTGGTGCGAGTCTCCATAGGCGCTCGCGTGCTTCAGGTCCGCGCCCATCTGTGCCGCGAGCTGCCTCGCTAGGCTGAGCTTGGCGGCTCCAAACGGGTGCGTCTCGGGCGGTTGGGCGAGATAGTAGCCGCTGCGCTCGCTGCAGACGGTCGCGCACACGTGCCGCACGCCGAGCTGGTTGGCGAGTGCGCGCGCGATTGGATCCAGCGTGCCCGACAGCAGCACTACCGTGTCGCCGCGCCGCGCGTGCTGTCGCAACCGCTGCACTGCCGGCTCGTACAGCCGTTTCACGAGGCGGCTCGCGACGAACTCCGCTGCGAGCGCCGCAACGTCCGCAGACGCGAGCCCGCAGAGGTACGCCTTGTTCTTCCTGAGCGTATGAATCCCGCCCGTCGGGCAGGTAGCGCACCAGGAACAACAGGTACGCGAGGATCTGCCGCGGACCCTGCCAGCCGCGCGCGGCGAGGTAGCGCCAGAACAGCCGCTCGGAGCTGCCGCGCACCAGAGTCCCGTCGATGTCGAAGATGGCAAGCTTCATTGCTTCTTCCCCGGGCGCCTCAGGATATCGTTCTTTTGGGCGTAGACAAACTCCGCTATGACGGGCCAGCCGCGTGCGATGCACAGCAGCGACGGAAAGATAGACGAAGAAGTAGGTGAGTCCGGTCAGGAGCCACCCGACGTATCCCCACAAGGTCGGCAGGAACAGTCGGCCCGGGTTTCTGCAACGCGAGCCCCGCGAACGCCGACGCTTTGCAAACTGCGTAGAAGATCCGCATGAACTTGCCCGCCACGATGAACTTGCCGATCGGCGAGCGCATCAGAGCGAACGGCGCCATACCCTGCGCGACGGCGTTGCTCGAGCGGATCGTGTCGACGATCACGCCGCGGATGATGAAGACGAGCGGCACCCAAATGGGCACGAGGTCGTTGTCCGCCGCGACGATCCAGAGCGTGAGCTCGACGATCCGGTCGCCTGCGATGTCGAACAGCGCGCCGAACAGGCTCGACTCGTTGCGCTTACGCGCGATGTAGCCGTCGAGGCCGTCCGACACGAAGATCAGAATGATCAGAAAGAAGTTCGCGAACGGCCCACGGCGTCGGGGGCAGGTAAAAGATCCAAATCACGAGCAAAAGGAGCAGCAGCCGGCTCAGGGTGACGAGATTGGCCATAGCGCGATTATACGAACGAACGCAGTGGCGGCACGTGGCCAATGCGGCGCGTGGCGCCGGCGGACCGTTCGCGCCCGGTCACGCCCGCAGCATGTACACTGCGTCGCGACGCCCCAGAGAGGCTGCGCGCCGATGAAGTACTACGACTACCGCAACGCCCCGAGTCCGCGAAAAGTGCGGCTATTCATCGCCGAAAAGGGCATCGAAATCTCGACCATCGAGGTCGACCTGCGCGCGCTCGCGCAGCACGAACCCGAGTTTCTCGCGAAGAATCCGAGCGGCGCGGTGCCGATGCTCGAGCTCGACGATGGCACGTGTCTCACCGAGAGCCTCGCGATCTGCCACTACCTCGAGCAAAAATTCCCGCAGCCGAACCTCATGGGCATCGACGCGAAGGAGCAAGCGCTCGTACTGATGTGGAACGACATCCAAGTCTTCGAGGGCTACCTCGGGATTCAGGAGGTTCTGCGCAACGAGCACCAGGCCTTCAAGGACCGCGCGCTCGGCGGTCCCGTGCCGTACACGCAGATTCCCGCGCTCGCGGAACGCGGCCGGCAGCGCTCGGAGGTGTTCTTCGATCGGCTCGAGTCGCGGCTCGCGGTGAGCCCCTTCATTGCGTCGGCGCGCTTTACGTACGCGGACATCGCGGGCTACGTTTATCTCGGTTTCGCGCTGCGCTCGCTCGGCCACGACCCCGCTGCGACGCGCCCGTCGATCAAGCGCTGGAGCGAAACCATCGCGGCGCGGCCCGCGATCAAAGCGGCGAGCTGATCCACCCGATCAACCGAGACGCCGCCAGGGCACTATCAGCGGCTGCCCCTCGTGCGTCGTCACGAACGGCTCCACCCGGTAATGGCGCGCGAGCGCGTCCGCCCGCAACGCTTGCTCGGGACGATCGTCGTTCACTACGACCCCGTCGTCGAGCAACAGCACGCGGCTGCAAAACCGGGCCGCGAGCGCGAGGTCGTGCAGCACCGCGATGACGAGCGCGCCGCCGGTCGTCCCGGGCGCTTGCGCCGAGCCGTTCGCACCGGTTGGTCCTGGCGCAGCGCCATTCGCCGAGCCGTTCGCGTAGGCGCGCAACACTGCCATCACGTGCAGCTGGTGATACGGGTCGAGCATCGCGATCGGCTCGTCGACGAGCAGCACGGGCGCGCGCACCGCGAGCGCGCGCGCGAGTAGCACGCGTGACCGCTCGCCGATGGAAAGCATGTCGACTGTGCGGTCCGCGAACGCGGCCGTCTCCGTTTGCTCGAGCGCCCAGCTCGTCGCGTCGTGGTCCGCGCCGTTCGGCGCGGCGCCGTAAGCGCGGTGCGGGAGGCGGCCGAGCGCGACGAGGTCACGCGCCAGCATCGGCCAGTGGAGCGCGGGCGCCTGCGGCAGGTAAGCAATCACGCGCGCGCGCGCGCGCGCTTCGAGCGTCTCGAGGGCCTGCCCATTCCACGCCGCGATCCCGTCGTGGGGAAGCAAACCTGCGATCGCCTTGAGCAGGCTGCTCTTGCCCGCGCCGTTCGGGCCCACGAGCGCGACGAACTCGCCGGGCTCGAGCGCGAGCGAGATCGGTCGAACCGCGACGCGTGCTCCGTAGCGGACCGCGACATCCCGAGTCGTAAGCGTCATTGCGGCGCCCTCTTCACGAAGGCGCGCCCGCGCGCGGCTGCATGATCAAGTGGAGGAAAAACGGGGCGCCGAGCAGCGCCGTCACGACGCCGAGCTTGAGCTCCGGACCTGGCGGCATCAGGCGAATCGCGATATCCGCGATCGCGGCGAGCACGGCGCCGCCGAGAAAGCTCGGCACGCAGCAGCCGGCTCGGATGGTGGCCGACGTGGCCGCGCAGCAAGTGCGGCACGACGAGTCCCACGAAGCCGACGACGCCGGCCACTGCGACCGCGCCGCCGACTGCGAGCGCGGTGCCGCCGATCACGAGCCACTGCGTGCGGCGCGGGTCGAACCCTAAGCTCGCGGCCGTCTCCTCGCCGAGCGTCAAAGCGTCGAGCCCGCGCGCGGCCGCGATCACGAGCAGCCATCCAGGCACCATCAGCGGCAGCGCGAGCGCGACGTGCGCAAGACTGCGGTCCGCGAGCGAGCCGAGCATCCAGAACAGGATCTCGAGAGCCGCGTACGGGCTCGGCGCGAAGTTGAGCGCGAGCGACGTGAGCGCGGCCGTGAATGCGTTGATCGCGATGCCCGCGAGCACGATCGTGAGGAAATCGCCGCGGCGGCGCGCGAGGGCATAAAGCGCCGCGAGCGCCGTGAGCGAGCCCGCGACGGCGCCGGCCGGCAGCACGAGCGACTCCGCGCCTGCGAGCCCGAAGTAGAACACGAGCACTGCGCCGAACGCCGCGCCGCTCGAGGCCCCTAGCAGGCCCGGTTCCGCCAATGGATTGCGCAGCAGCCCCTGCAGGGCGGCGCCGCAGAGGCCGAGCGTGCCGCCCACGAGCAGCGCGAGCAGCGTGCGCGGCAACCGGATCTCCGTAAACACGATCGACGCGATCTCGGGTCCGCCGAAACCGAACGTCGGTCCGCCGCTGCTGCGGCCGACGAGCAACGAGACCGCCGCTGCCGCGAGCGCGAGCCCCCCGAGCAGCGCCGAAAGGCGCCACTGCGCGTGCGGCTCGCGTGCCGGCGCGGGTTCGGAGAGGGCGCTGCCAACGGTGGTCATCGCGCGGCCGCCTGTTGGAGCACGGCGGCGGACTCGAGGCTCTGCGGCAGCCCGCACGCCCAGTACGGTGTGCGCACCGTCACCGTGGGGCGCGTCTCGCGCACGCGCCGCAGCGCGGGATGGCTCGAGCGCGGCGTTCGCGAGTGACGGCTGCGACGCGCGATAGCCGGTGAGCACGATGAGGTCCGGTGCCGCGCGCAGCAACGTCTCCATCGACAGGCTGCCCCAGCGATCGAGGCCTTGCTCCGCGGCAACGTTGCGCACGCCCGCGAGCGTCATGAGGTCTTGCGCGAGCGAGTGGTCGCCGACGGTGAACCCGCCGGGCCGCACGACGACGGCGGTGGGGGCGCGCGGAGGGCGGCCTGCCTCGAGCCGCCGCGATTCCGCCCGCATGGCCGCGACGAGCTGCTCGCCGCGCTCGACGCGTCCGATCGCGCTCGCGACGCGGCGCAGGTTGCCCTCCACTTCGGCGATCGTGGCCTCCGGCTCGAGCTCCACCACGGGGTAGCCGAGCCGTGCGAGCAGTGCTCGCGTAAACGCGTTCGTGTACGAGCCCGCGATCACGATGTCGGGATCGAAGCGCAGCAGCTCTTCGGCCGACCCGTAATTCAGCGGATAGCGTGCGGCCGAGTCGGCGAGCAGCGACTCCTCGGGGTCGGCCGAGAGCCAGCTGACCGTCAGAATCTGCGAAGGCTCGGCGAGCGTGAGCACGAGCTGGTCGGCGCACAGATTGATCGATGCGACCGACGGGAGTGCGTCGGCCGCGGTCGCGGCAGAGCGCGACGCACGCGGCCGCGATCGCCGCGCACGCGGCCGATGACGTCGATAGCAAGTGAGGCACGGCTCCAACTCCAGCGATTCAGCCGTTGGAGCCGCGCATGCGCGGCGATCAACGGAGTGTTCAGAGTCGTCGCCACGACGGATTTCCGCACCGCGCGCTTTCCCGGCACACGGAAGGACGACTTCGGCGGCAGGTTTCCTGGCTCACGGCTCGAGCGGCTTCGCTTGCCTTCCCGGGTTCGACCCAGTGGCGTCGGTGCGAAGCCTTGCCGTTTACAGTTGCGGGAACAGCCGCAGTCTCGAACTGCGTTCCCTCTTAGCCCAATCGGGCACCGCCTGCGCACCACCTTAGGAGTGCATAGGCGCGTTTGCAAGCGCGCTCTAAAGGGGCCGTTCATTCATGCGACAATGTGCGCATCCCGGCGCGCTGACGCGCGGAGAACGGCTCTGCTGCAATATCGTGTTCTCATGGCTGATCTCGAGCGGCACTTGTTCGAGATCGACTGTCGCATCGACAACCCCGCCCCCGAGCAACGGTTCACGCTTCCCGCGTGGATTCCAGGGAGCTACCTGCTGCGCGAGTTCGCACGCTTCGTCGTGAGCGTCGAGGCCGTGAGCGGCAAGGAGAAGCTGCCGGTCGAGAAGGTCGACAGCGGCACTTGGCTAGTCCGCGGCGCTCAAGGCGTCGCTCAAAGTGACCGCCACGATCTACGCGCTCGACCAATCCGTTCGTGGCGCGTACCTCGATCGGCGGCGCGGTTACTTCAACGGGCCGTGCGTGTTTCTTCTGCCCGAGGGCCGCGACCGAGAACCGATCGAGGTGACGATCGAGCCGCCGTTGAACCCGATCCTGTGCGAAGGCTGGCGCTGCGCGACGGCGATGGAGCGCATCGAGGTGGCCGACGACGGCTTCGGAAGGTACCGCGCAGCGGACTACGACGAGCTGCTCGATCATCCCGTCGAGATCGGCGATTTCGAGCAGGTCGAGTTCGAGGCAGCCGGCGTGCCCGCATCACCTCGTGATCGCGGGCCGGTTCGAATCCGATCTCGAGCGCATCGCGGCGGACCTCAAGCAGATCTGCGAAGCGCAGATCGATTTCTTTGGGCGGCCCGCGCCGTTCGACCGTTACTGGTTCTTGTGCCTCGTCGTCGGCAACGAAGGTTGGGGTGGCCTCGAGCACCGCGCGTCGACGAGCCTGATCTTCGGCCGCGACGACCTGCCGAAGGCCGGCGAGCCCGGCGTGCCGCGCGACTACCAGCGGTTTCTCGCGCTCGCGAGCCACGAGTACTTCCACACGTGGCACGTGAAGCGCACGAAACCGGCCGCTTTCGTTCCGTATCGGCTCGACCGCCGCAACTACACGCGCTTGCTCTGGGTGTTCGAAGGCATCACGAGCTACTACCAGGAGATCATGCTGCTGCGCAGCGGCGTCCTCGGCGTAGCCGCGTTCCTGCAGCGTCTCGGCGAAGCGCTCACGCGCGTCTACCGCACCCCGGGCCGTCTCAAGCAGAGCCTCGCGGAGTCGAGCTTCGACGCCTGGGACATCCTGTATCGCCCCGAGGCGAATCATCCGAATACGAGCATCAGCTACTACACCAAGGGCGCGCTCGTCGCGCTCGCGCTCGATCTCACGCATGCGCCGCGACAGCGGCGGCAAGACGAGCCTCGACGACGTGCTGCGCGAGCTCTGGAAGCGCTACGGAGCGCGCGCGATCGGCGTGCCGGAAGACGGCTTCGAGGCCGCTCGCAGTGGAGATCGGCGGCGCGGACTTGCGGCGCTTCTTCGACGCCGCGATTCGCGGTACCGCAGGATCTGCCGCTGCCCGAGCTGCTCGCGGACTTCGGCGTTTCGCTCGAGCTGCGCGCCGCGACCGGTCCGGACGACAAAGGCGGCACCGCGCGCCCCGCGAACGGCGAGCTGCTCGCTCTCGGCATCGGCTACCGCGAGCGCGATGCCGGGTTGGAGCTCAGCGCCGTGCTCGACGGCGGTCCCGCCCAGCGAGCGGGCCTGAACCCCGGCGACCTGCTGATCGCGATCGATCGGCTCAAGGTGAACGAGCGCAACTTCAGGCGCCGTCTCACGCGTTTCGAGGCGGGGGAGCGCGTCACTGCGAGCGTGTTCCGCGGGGACGAGCTCATCGAGGTCGGTCTCGTGCTCCGGGCCGCGCCGCTCGATACCTGTTATCTCGCCGTCGAGGCGCAGCCCGCGCAGGAAGCGGCCGAGCGGCGTCGAGCGTGGCTCGGCGAGTGATCGCGCCGTAACATTCACCCAGTATTCACGTTGAGCCGATGCGCCCGGCGCTCGGACCGGACAGACGACAGAGGGGGCGTGGCAATTCTCGAATGATCGAGCTCGGGATCAAGTTCACACTGGCGTATCTGCTGGGTTCCGTGCTCGGCAGCCTCGTGGTCGGTTGGTTTTACGGCGGCGTCGACATCCGCAAGCTCGGCAGCGGTAACGCGGGCGGCACCAACGCTCTGCGGACGCAAGGCAAGTGGTTTGCCCTCTGGGTCATGATCATCGACATCGGCAAGGGTATTCTCGCCGCCGCGCTGATCCCGGGCCTCGTGCTCCCCGGCATCGGCATCGATCCCGAGATCGAACGATCGCTCGTGCTGTACACCGTCGCGTTCGCGGCGATCGCGGGCCACGTGTTCCCCGTATGGTTCCAGTTCCGCGGCGGCAAGGGCGGAGCCACCGCCGCGGGCCTGATCGTCTATTTCGTGCCGACGCTCGGCACTGCCCGTGATCGGCGCGTGGATCCTCGTCGTGCTGCTCACGGGTTTCGTCGGGCTCGCGACGATCAGCGCGTCGCTCGCGGCCGTGGCGTTGGTCGGCTTCACGCGCCTGCCCGAGCAGAGCGGCCTGTTCGTGTTCACGTGCGCCTGCGCGGTGCTGTTGATCTATGCGCACCGCGGCAACATCCGTCGCATGCTGAACGGGACCGAGTCGCGCTTCGCGCGCTTGGGCGTAGGCCGACTGCTCGGCGGAAAGTGACGGCGCGTGAGCCCGGACGCACTGCTGCGCGCGCTGGCCGACGGTCGACTCGCACTCCGGAGAAGAGCTCGCGCGTTCGTTCGGCGTGACGCGCGCCGCCGTGTGGAAGAGCATCGCGAAGCTCGCCGATTGGGGCCTCGAGGTTAGCGCCGTCCCCGGAGTCGGCTACCGCTTGGCGCGCCCGATCGATCTCCTCGACGCGCAGGCTCTGCGTGCGGCGCTCGCGCCGCGCACGGCCGAGCGAATCGCCCGGCTCGACGTGTACGCGGAGCTCGATTCCACGAATCGTCATTTAATGAGTCTTCCGGCGCCGCCCGCGGGAGAGCTCGCGGTGTGCCTCGCCGAATTTCAGCACGCGGGACGCGGTCGGCGCGGGCGCCGCTGGATCGCGCCGCTCGGCGGCGGGCTCTGCCTCTCGGTCGGCTGGCAGTTCGCGGACACGCCGCCGGAGCTGTCGGCCCTGACGCTAGCGGTGGGCGTCGTCGCGCGCCGCGCACTCGCGGCCGTGGCCGGCGTCGACGTCGGCCTCAAGTGGCCGAATGACCTCGTGCTCGACGCGCGCAAGCTCGGCGGCATCTTGCTCGAGCTCACGGCCGAGGCGCAGGGCGGCTGCTACGTCGTGGCGGGCATCGGCATCAACGTGTCCCTGCCTCCGGAATCGCTGCGCACGCTCAGCGATTGGCCGCGCGGCGCGATCGATCTCGCGACTGCGACGAGCGGCGCTCCGCCGCGCGCGCGGCGCGCTCGCGGCGAGCTTGATCGACGGCCTCGCGGAGCTGTTCGCCGGGTACGCCGCGGCGGGGTTCGCGCCGTATTGCGCGGACTGGCACGCAGCCGACTACCTGAAAGGCCGCAGCGTCACGCTCGAGGATGTGACGGGCACGGTGAGCGGCACTGCGCTCGGCATCGAGGCCGACGGCGCGCTGCTGATCGAGACCGCGACCGGGGCGCGCCGGCGCGTGGTCTCCGGCGACGTGAGCGTGCGGAGCGTCGTGATGCAGGTCGTGATCGACATCGGCAACACGCGGATCAAGTGGGCGCAGGTCGAAGACGGCCGTCTCTCGAAGCCCGGGAGCGCCGTGCATCGCGACTGCGACGGACCGCGCGTTTGCGGCGCTGGCCGCCGCGCTTCCGAAGGACCTGTCGCGTGCGATCGTCGCGAACGTCGCGGGCGACGCCGTCGCGCGCGAGCTCACGGAGCTGCTGCGCATCCGGTCGCGCGTCGTTCCGGAGTTCGTCTCCGTGCGGGCGGAGCAATTCGGCGTGCGCTGCGCGTACGACGATCCGTCGCGGCTCGGCATCGATCGTTGGATCGCCGTGCTCGCGGCGCATCACTTGGCTGCCGGAGCGGCATGCGTGATCGACGCGGGCACGGCCGCGACGTTCGACGCGGTCGATGCTCACGGAACGCACCTCGGCGGACTGATCATGCCGGGCCCGCAGTTGCTCGCCGCCGCGCTCGACCGCAACACGAGTAACATCGGCGCGACGCTCGCGGCGGCGGTTGCGCCGAGCGGCCTCGATCTGCTCGGGAAGAGCACCGATGCGGCCGTCGGCAACGGCGCGATGCTCGCGCTCGCCGGGGCGCTCGATCGCGCGGTGGACGCGGTGGAGACCGCTCTCGTCGAGCGCACGACGGTGTATCTCACCGGCGGCGATGCGCCGGCGCTGCGCGGTTGGCTGGAAACCGAGGTCGAACTGAGAGCAGACTTGGTGCTCGAAGGGCTCGCATTGTTCTCGGACGCGCCGTTGGGCGCACGCTTACAGCCGAAAGGGACGAATGCGTAACATCTTCCTTGCGCTCCTGCTCGCCAACCTCGCGTTCGCGGCTTGGCACGTGTGGTTCTCGGACTCGCCGCGTCCCGTTCGTCCCGACGACTCCGATCTGCCCCGCATCACCTTGGTCAAAGAGCTGCCTACCGGTGACGCCGATCCGCAGGTCGCACGCGGCCGTTGCGGAGGCGCCCGGAGTGACCGTCGCCTCGAGCGAGGGACAAGCCGCGACCGCGCCTAGCGGCTGTCAGCCCGGGTGCCGCCGAGGAACCGCGCGAGCTCGCGGCCACGGCAGCGGCCAGGCGCGACGATGTCGCCCGCGCCGGCCCGCCCCCGCGAATGGGGCGCAGCCCGCGTCGCGTTGCAGCAGCGTCGGTCCGTTCCGCGAGCTCTCGCAGGCCGCGACCGCGGCTGCGAATTTGCGCGGCGCCGGATATCAACCGACGCAGCGAGTGGCCGAAGGCGACATCTGGATCGGCTATTGGGTCTACATCGACGCGCTCGCGACTGAGAAAGAAGCGAGCGAAGTGCTCGAGAAGGTCCGGACCGCTGGCATCGCCGACTCCTACGTCATCCCGAACAGCGACAGCGGCAACCTCGTCTCGCTCGGCGTGTTCAGCGAGATCGCCGGCGTGAGCAAGCAACGCGAAAAGGTGCGCGGGCTCGGCTACGAGCCGAAAGTCGTCGATCGCACGCGGCGCGCGACCGTGTACTGGGTCGACGTCGTGCTGACCGGCGATCAGGTGCTCGACTTCGACACGCTCCAAACGCCGGGCCGGATCATTCGGCTCGAGCAGCGCGCCTGCGAGGCGCCGAGCGCTTGACCGTCGCGGTGCGCGCGCGGCTTGGGGTTCAGCTTTCTTGAGATTACGGGCGAACCGCGTCGCTAGGATGGGGTCACCCGCACGCGCATCCGGGCCCGCAGCTTAGGTGTTCGCTCGGCCGGCGACACATTGGCGCGATTGTCCGTTTCGGTTATGTTCTCGCGGCCTCGAAAACAGAAGACGCACGTGCGCGCCCACATCACCAGACCGTCAAGGAGTTGGAGAAAATGAAATTCTCGAAACAGACCTCGTGGACGCTTGCGCTGTGCGTGCTCGGCGGTGCGTATGGCGGAATCGTGAACGCGCAGGGGGACGAGCAGGCCACGCGGATGACCGCCGCCCTCACCTCGCCGGATCGTCCTTTCGCCGATAAGGAGCGCGACCCGGCGCGTAAGCCGATCCAGACGATCCAGTTCATCGGCATCAAGACCGGCCAGACCGTGGTCGACCTGATCGCGGTCGGCGGTTGGTTCACGGAAGTGTTGTCCGCAGCCGTCGGTCCCACCGGCAAGGTGTACGGCCAGAACCCGACCTTCTTCACGACTCGTCCAGGCTTCGACGAGGGCGAGAAGACGCGCAACGACCGGCTCAAGAACGTGACGCCGATCCATGGCGAGCTCGCGGACGCGAAGATCAACGGCACGGTGGACGTGGTCGTCACCGCGCTCAACATGCACGACATCTACAACGGCCAGGGCGGCGAGGCGGCCGCGGTCGCGATGTGCAAGGGCGTGTACGACGTGCTGAAGCCGGGCGGAGTATTCGGCGTGATCGACCACGTCGGCGTCGCGGGCCAAGACAACGCGCAGTTCCACCGCA
The DNA here is from genome assembly GCA_963742115.1 of uncultured Gammaproteobacteria bacterium. Taxonomy (GTDB): domain Bacteria; phylum Pseudomonadota; class Gammaproteobacteria; order Steroidobacterales; family Rariloculaceae; genus FEN-1219. The sequence continues at coordinate 311,095 of CAVUKQ010000015.1, read as the reverse complement.
TGCAGGTCCTGCAGGCGAAGGACGTGCTCACCAAGGCCGGCTTCAAGATCGAAGCCGAGTCCGATCTTCTGAGGAATCCAGGCGACGATCACACCAAAGGCGTGCGCGATCCGTCCGTCGCGCGACGCACCGATCAGTTCCTGATCCGCGCGCGCAAGCCCTGATTCACGCTCGCAATTTGCTCTGACGCGAAGGAGCCGGCTCCCTCGTTCCGGCTCCTTCGCTGCACGCGTGCAGCTGCGCCTGCGGTTCCGCACCTTCGTCGCGCCTGAGCTCGCGAGGCCCGATGCGCGGCGCGTGCCAGTCGACGCGCCGCGTGAGATACATGAATGCAGCGAGCGCGGCGAACGTTCCAACGGCGCCGAACATGAGCGCGTAGTCTTCCGCCTGCAGCGTCACGTAGAGGTACGCGTACATCACGCCAAGCAGTGCGCCGACGGGAACTGCGCGGAGCGTCGAGCGCAGCACGGCCGCGCTGTATAGGCCGATCAACGCGGCCGAGGCGACGGCGCTCGTGAGGTAAGCGAGCAGGAAGCCGATCTGCTCGGCGAGCGCGAGCAGCAACAAATAGAACACGCAATTCGCGATCCCGACCAAGAGATATTGGAGCGCGTGCAGGCGTAACCCGACGAACAGCTCGAACAGGAAATAGGCCGCAAAGCTCAGCCCGATCAGCAGCACACCGTACTTGACGGCGCGCAGGCTCGCCTCGTGAACCCCGATCGGCGTGATCAGCGCGACGCCGAACGACGACGCCTCGATCGAGCCCGGCAACGGGGCCGAGCGCTTCCACGTCGACGGGAAGCCTCTGCCGACGTCGAGCACATGCCACGACGCCGTGAACCCGTTCCCCGTGATGGCGGGCGCCCGCTCCGGAAGGTACGCGCCGCCGAAGCTCGGGCTCGGCCAGTTCGAGGTCATGCTCGCGCGCGTAACGGACCCGAGCGGCAGGAACCTGAGCGAGCGCGACCCGTCGAGCTTGACGTCGAGCGAAAAAGCCAGCGGCGCCGAAGGCGCGCCGCGGCCGAGCTCCGCATACCGCGCCACGAGCTGCGGGCCGAAGCCCGCTACGCGCGTGCCGCCGGGTTGGAAAGTGCTAGCTCGCGCCGTCGATCGTGAATCGCACCGCTCCTTGATCGAGCGTGCGTCGCTGATCGGCAGCGAAATCTGGGCCTGGTCCCAGAGGATCTCGAGATCGTCGTAGTCCGTGGGCGTACTCGGCGCCGCGAAACGGCCGCTGATACGAACCTGCGCGGTATAGACCGGCACCGCGTAGATTCCGCGCTTGCGCGTCGTGACCTCCGCGGCGCTCGTGATCTCGAGCTCGTCGGGTAGGAGGTAGATCTCGTCTTCGACAGTGACCGGTTGCGCGTAGGACAACCGCGTGAAGCGGAACGGTACGACGAGGATCGGTCCGCCGATGACTTGCGCCCCGCCCCAGGTGCTCGCGATCTCCTCGCGAGTGGCCTCGGCGCGGTGCGCCCGTTCGATGGTGAGGTCTTCGATCATCCCGAGCGGGATCAACAGCGCAAGAATCAGAACGCCGATGAACAGGACTTTGCCCATCACGGACGTCTGAAGCGATTGGAGCAGGGCCATGGTGCCTCCCGTTGCTGGAACGGGGACCATTCTCGAAGGGCAATCTGGCGTGGCGGAGTCGAATTCTGACGAAATCTAGCGCGAGGCCTGGGGCTATAATGCGCGGCGCGAGCGAGGCTCGGAGCGGGCGTGCCGCCCGCAAACATGTCCGAACGCGCATCCAGCGTTGGTCGAGAGCCGGTGTAGCACAGCGGTAGTGCAGCGGTTTTGTAAACCGAAGGTCGGGAGTTCGATCCTCTCCACCGGCACCAATGCTTCGACGCGCAAAGCAGGAGAGACGCAATGACCGACGACATCCGCAAGCGCATCGCGGCCGCGAACGGCAAGTTCATGGCGGCGTTCAAGAGCGGTGACGCCGCCGCCATGGCGGATGCGTACACCGCGGACGCGACGCTCGCCCCGCCGCACAGCGATTTCGTTCACGGCACGGAGGCGATCACGAGATTCTGGAAAGGCGTGATCACATTGGGTCTGCGCGACGTGAAGCTCGAGACGGCCGACGTCGAAGCCCACGGCGATCTCGCGGTCGAGACGGGCCGCTACACATTGCTCTCGCCCGCGGGCGAGACGATCGATCGCGGCAAGTACCTCGTCGTCTGGAAGAACGACGGCGGCACCTGGAAACTGCGGCGCGACATCTGGACCACGAGCCAACCTCCGCCGGTCGCCTACGCGCGGGGCAGTGCGAGTGAGCACTGTGCGCGATCCAAGGCTTTCGCCGTGGCGCTGACCGCGACGGTCTATACGTTCGACGTCGAGCTCTCGGACGTCGATCGCAACGTCTACGAGAATCTGTCGCTGCGCGTCGCGCGCCACCCGTCCGAGACCGAGGATTTCCTGGTGACCCGCGTGCTCGCGTACTGCCTCGAGTACTGCGAAGGGATCGGGTTCTCGAGCGGGCTGTCGACGCCGGACGAGCCCGCGCTTGCCGTGCGCGACCTGACCGGCACCATTCAGGTCTGGATCGAGATCGGCGCGCCGGACGCCGCGCGGCTGCACAAGGCGAGCAAGGCAGCTGCGCGCGTCGTGCTGTACACGCACAAGGATCCGGACAAAGTCGCCGCGCTCTGGGCCGGTGAGCGCATCCACCGGGCAGACGAGCTCGAGCTCTACGCGGTCGACCGCACGCTGCTCGCGCAGCTCGTCGCGCGGCTCACACGCCGCATGGCGTTCGCGCTATCCGTCACGGATCGGCAACTTTACGTGACCCTCGACGGCGCCGTGCTCGAGGGCGAGGTTCGAAGGCTCGCGGCGCCGGCCTGAGCGGCGCGTGATATATATTTTTCGCTTCTGACGTTCGGGGGGCTTCGATGGCGACTTTCGTGCTCGTGCACGGTGCCTGGCACGGCAGCTGGTGCTGGAAGCGGGTCCGCAAGACCTTGCAACAGCGTGGCCACGACGTATTCACACCGACGCTCACGGGTGTGGGCGAGCGCTCGCACCTGTTGTCTCCGGACGTGAATCTCGACACGCACGTCGCCGACGTAGTGAACCTGATCCGCTGGGAAGAGCTGCACCAAGTCGTGCTGTGCGGTCATTCGTACGGCGGTTGCGTGATCACGGGCGTCGCGGATAGCGTGCCGGAGCGATTGCGCTCTCTCGTCTATCTCGACGCGTTCGTGCTCGAGAACGGGCAAAGCCTGCACGACGCGCTGCCGCCGCAGGTGCGCGACGCTCAAGTAGCGTCGGCGAACGACAGCGGCGACGGCTGGAAGGTCCCCCCGATCACGGCCGAGTTCTTCAACGTGAACGCCGCGGACCGTGCGTGGATGAATGAGCAATGCACACCGCAGTCGCTCGCGACGTTTCAGCAGCGGCTCGTGCTACGCCACTCGATCGCACCCGCGAAGGCCACGCACGTGCTTGCGACAGGCTACGACCATTCGCCGTTCCCGCCGTTTCACGCGCTCGCCAAGCGCGAAGGGCTGGAAGACGCTCACGATTCCATGCGGCCACGACGTGATGCTCGACCGCCCCGACGACCTCGTGCAGATCCTCCTCGACGCGGCTGGGTAACGCGCAATCCTCACCGCATCGTCCCGATTTGCATCGGGAGGTCGACCACGAACGCCCCGACCAGCAGCGCACCGCACTTCAGCGGAGGCGGGTCGCGCATTTTGCCAGGCCGGACCGGCCGAATCGTAGCGGGGCCGTGTGGCGCGGCACCCAAGCTACTATGCCGGCCGCGGGGCGATCGACAAAATGAGAACCACGTCGTTTGACGCGACCGCTCCGGAATGGTGAAGTGCGCGCGCGTGACCCCTACCCAAAACAAAGCTTTCTGGGCCATCTTCGGCGGCTTCTGCGTCGGCACGACGTTCTCGCTCGGCGTGCAGGGCGCGTTCGACGGCATCGGCATCGGCGAATCTTTGATCTTCGTCGCGATCTACCTTGCCGTCGCGCGCGCGATCAACGTCTTCGTGAAGACAGCCTGGGCCACGGCCGACGAATAGCCGCGCCGCTCGCGCGTTGAGCCGTCTCCGACTTTCCCCGACAATCGACGGGCCGTTCGCCCGCGCGCTCGCGCAAGCTCGTGCCGGCATCGGCCCTTGACTCTCACGCAACGTGAGGCCCTAGAGTCCGCCGCAATGCAATCACGACGTCACTATCAGGTGAAGGAAGTCGCCGAGCTCAGCGGCCTGTCGATTCGCGCGCTGCATCACTACGACGCGATCGGCTTGCTGACTCCGAGCTTCCGGACGGCGGCCGGCTACCGGGTTTACGACGCCGACGATTTGTTGCGGCTGCAGCAGATCATGATCGGCCGCGAGCTCGGGCTGTCCCTCGAGGACATTCGCCGGTCGCTCGACGACCCGAGCTTCGATCGGCGCAGTGCATTGCTGACGCAGCGCGCGGCGCTGGAGCGCCGCGCGCAGCACACGACCGAGATGATTCGCGCAATCGACGCCGCCGTCGGAGTCATCGATGGCGCGAACGATGCCGCGATCATCGAGGAAGTCTGCGACGCGCCGCGCAGCGGCGAGTCGTTCAACGAGCAAGAGGGCACGACGGTGGACATGAAGAAGATCTTCAACGGATTCGATCCGGACAAGTACGCGGCCGAGGTGAAGCAGCGCTGGGGCGACGCGGACCCGCGGGGCGCGAAGGCCTACACGGAAGCGGACTGGAAGCGATGCATGGAAGAGCAGGGTGCGGTCTACGCGGACGCGGTTGCTGCGATGAAGTCCGGCAAGGCTCCGAGCGACCCGGCTGCGATGGACATCGCGGAGCGCCATCGGCAGGCGATCGACCGCTGGTTCTATCCGTGCAGCAGTGCGAGTCATTGCGGGCTCGCGGACATGTACGAGACGGATCAGCGCTTCCAGGAGAACATCGACAAGCATGGCGCCCCGGGCCTCACGACGTTCCTGTCGGCCGCGATCCGCGCCAACGCGAAGCGCGCCGGAAAGTGATCGGACGTCCGCGCCCGCGCGCTTTGACACGCTTGTCGACGGGCGCTTAACATTCGCCCATATTTGGTGACCGGCGACGTTCGTTGCCGCACCGGTTGTCGAGGGCTCTCGCGCAAAACGCGAGGGCCCTTTTCTTTTTCGGTGCCCCACCACCGAAGAGGACATCGTAATGAGTCACGACACCCGAACGACCGAAGCGCGCTCGATCGACGAAGGATCCTTCGTCGACATCCATGGGATCGAGCACTGGCTCACGATCCGCGGCGCGGATCGCACGAATCCCGTGCTGCTGATGCTGGGCGGGCCCGGTGCCGCCTTCAGCATGTTCACGCCGCTCTATGCGAGCTGGGAGCAGCACTTCACGGTCGTGCAATGGGATCAGCCCGGTGCCGGCGCGACCCAAGGCAAGAACGGCGACGCGACGACCGGGCCGCTCACGATCGAGCGGCTCGTGCGCGACGGCGTCGCCGTGCTCGAGCTCGTGTGCGCGCGCCTCGGCAAGCAGCGCGTCGCGGTCATCGGCTTTTCGGGCGGCAGCATCTTGTCGCTCACGATCGCGAGCCGGCGCCCCGATTTGCTGTCCGCCTGCGTGGGCAGCGGTCAGATCGTCGACTGGGCGCGCCAAGACGCCGCGAGCTACCGATTGGTCCTCGAGCACTCGCGCGCCGTCGGCAATGCGGCCGCGGTCGCGGAGCTCGAGCAGATCGGCGCACCGCCGTATCCGGACACCGCGACCGACGCCGTCAAGTCGAAGCACGCGGGCGCGTTCACGGCGGCCGAGACGGCGGCGCTCCTCGCCGTGCTGCCGGCGCTGCAGGCGCCGGCCGCGGACGCGACGTACATCGCACGGGGCGTTCCGCTCGGCGACCCGCGCACGCTCTCGGTCGCGGCGTACGATAAGCTGCGCGCGGACATCGTCACGTTCGACGCGCGCCGCCTCGGGCGCCGCTTTCTGGTGCCGATGTTTTTCTTTCAGGGGGAGCACGACATGTTCACCGTCACGCCCGAGGTCCGCGATTATCTCGACGAGATCGAAGCGCCCCGGAAGCTCCTCGCGATGGTGCCCGACGCCGGACACGGCACGTTCCTCATGAGCGGTGCGTTGTTGCAGCTGCTGCTCGAGCACGTTCGGCCGCTCACCGTGGCCGCGGAGCGCTGATGAGCGCGGCCGCGACGCCGACGCGCAGCCGCGAGGCGTCGGCGCTGCGCCACGCGGTGCTCGCGGCCGCGGCGGCGCTCTGGTGTGGGGGCTCCGCCGCGCAGAGTGCGGCCCGCGTCGCCGATCTCGACGCGCGCCTCGATAACCTCGAGGCGCGCGTCGTGCAAGCGGAGTCGATCCGCGCGATCAAGCGGCTGCAGCACGCGTACGGCCAATACGCCGAGTTCGGTCTCTGGCACGACCTCGCGGACCTGTTCTCGAAGGATGCCGTCGGCCACTATCCGGCCGGCGACCTCGTGGGGAAGGACGCGATCGCCAAACTGTTCTTCGACCAAGTGGGACAGGGCCGGCTCGGCCTCGCGGCCGGCAGACTCTATCCGCACATCGTGCTGCAACCGGTCGTGACGCTCGATCCGGACGGCCGGCGCGCGCACGGCCGTTGGCACGTGTTCGCGATGCTCGGCGGACTCGGCGCGAATGCGTCGTGGGTAGGGGGGGTATACGAGAACGACTACGTGCTCGAGAACGGCCGATGGAAGATCTCCGAGCTGCGCTACTTCACGCAGTTCAGCGGCGCGTACGAGACAGGATGGACGAACCCGCGCGTGCCGGTCGGATCTGCGCCGAGCGCGGGCGGCACGCCGTCGTCGTCCGCGGACGCACCCGTGGCGCCCGCGGCGCCGAAGATCTGCGAGAACTACCTGCTGAACGCTTGCACGATTCCGATCCACTACGATGTTACGGGTGCCGGCACCCCGGCTCCGATGCCCGCGCCAGCCGAGCGGCGGCGCGGCGCGGCTGACTCCGATCTCGCGCAGCTGCGCGCGCGCTCGGCAGACCTCGAGCGTCGGGCTGCGCGGCTCGCAGACGAATCGGCGGTCGCGAATCTGCAGCACGCCTACGGCTACTACGCGGACCGCAAGCTCTGGAACGACGTGGCGGATCTGTTCGCCGCCGATGCCACGCTCGAGCTCGGCCTGCAGGGCGTCTACGCTGGGCGCGCGAGCGTGCGCCGCGCGCTCGAGCAATTCGGCGCGCAAGGTTTGAGCAGAGGGCGAGCTCGACGATCGCCTCCAGTTGCAGACCATCGTGACGGTCGCGTCTGACGGGGCCAGCGCGAATGCGCGCGGCGTGGAGCTTGCGCAGTGGGGCGCGAGCGTCGACGGCGAGTACCGCGCCGAGTGGCGCGAAGCGATCTTCGACAACACGTACGTCAAAGAGAACGGCGTCTGGAAGGTCGCCGCGATGCATCTCTATCCGCGTCTCGCGACGGACTACGCGCTTGGCTGGGCCAAGGACGCACGCGCCGCTCCCGCGCCGAGCAAGGAGTTCCCTCCGGACCGGCCGCCGACAGTCGTGCACGGCGTCTACCCCGAGTTCTACATTCCGCCGTTTCGTTTCGCGAACCCCGCGACCGCCAAGCCGCCGCAGTACCCCGAAGGAACGGCCGGCGCGATCCTCGTGGACGCCGAACGCACCGATGCGCCCGCTAGCACCGGCGGGGCGATCCGCGGAGCGCGTGCGCTCGCGGCGCTCGAGACACGCGTCGGCGAAACGCAGCGCGTGGTAGCGGCCGCTCTCGCCTACGACGGTGCGGAGAACGTCGCGAACGCGTACAGCTACTACCTCGACGAGTTCCGTTGGGACGACGCGGCGGATCTGTTCGCCGTGAACGGTTGGAAGGAGTTGCCCTACGTCGGCATCTACCAAGGGCGCGAGCGGATTCGCGCGTCTATGAAGATGCTCTATCCGACGGGCGGCCGCCCCGCCGGTTTTTTCGCGATCCACCAGACCATGCAGCCGGTCATCCACGTCGCCCCGGACGGTGCGAGCGCGAAGATCCGGCTGCGCGTGCTGCAGCCTCGCGGCCGGGTCGGTGCCGAAGGCTCCTGGGTCGCGGGTGTCTACGAGAGCGAGGCGGTGCTCGAGAACGGAGTCTGGAAGCTCAGCGCGATGGATCTCGATTACACGTGGGCCGCGGGCTACCGCGAGGGTTGGGCGGGCGCGGCGCGCGCGGGCGCGGCCGATTCACTAGCGGCCGCCGCCGAGGGCCGCGAGCTTTCGCCTGCCGCGGATGCGCTGCCGCCCGATTCGCCGCTCAGGGGCCCGGCCGACGCGCCGTTCCCGCGGATCGTCGACTTGCCGTTCCACTATGACAATCCGGTGAGCGGCCGGCCGCGCGCTCCCGCCGCGCGGCGCTAGACGCCGACTCGTGTGCGCACCGTGCGCGCCGTGCACGTCGAGCGCCTCTTCGCGATCTACCTCGCCGCGTACGAAAACGCGTGGACCTTGTTCCCTGACGTGCGACCGTGCCTCGACGCGCTCGCCGGCCATCGTCTCGGCGTGATTTCCAACGGCCGTTCGTCGCAGCAGCGACTCAAGCTCGCGAGACTCGGGATCGCCGAGCGGTTCGAGCACGTCACGATCTCGGAAGACTGCGGAAGCCCGAAGCCGAACGCGAAGATCTTCCTGCACGTCTGCGCCGCATGCGGTGTCGATCCGCGCGACGCGGTCTACGTCGGTGACGCGTACGACATCGACGCGGAGGGTGCTCGCGGCGCCGGTCTCACCGGTGTATGGCTCGATCGCGGGCGCGTCGAGTCAGCGGATCATGCCGGGCCCATGATTCGGTCGCTCGCCGAGCTCCCCGGTTGCTCGAGGTTCTCACCGGTGGTGCCCGTCGCTGATCGACGAGGCGGCTCGGCGGTCGTCCTAGACGAAGGCGCGCAGCCCGTGGCGCTACGGTATCCTTCGCGCCTACGAAGCTTTTCGGACCGAACCATGAAATACCGCGTCGACATCGACGTCGCGAACGACACGAAGGCCGGCCTCGGCGCCGTGATCGACGGCAAGGACCCGCGCGTCTTGAACCGCGTCGGCGCGTTCGCATCGCTGTTCGCGCTCGACGTGCGCCGTTTCGATGAGCCGGTGCTCGTGATGAAGACCGAGGAGCCCGGCAGCAAGCAGGTGCTCGCGGCGCAGCACGACCGAATCGAGTCCGTGTGCTTCGACATGATCAACCACTTGATCAACGACTGCGTCGTGATGGGCGCCGAGCCGCTCGCCGTGCAAGATCTCATCATCTGCGGCCGGATGGAGAAGTCGATCGTCACGCGGATCGTCGCCGCGTGCGCTGCGGCGTGCGCCGCGCAGGGCTGTGCGCTCACGGGCGGAGAGACGACCGAGCAGCCCGACGTCGTGCCGGAAGGCACCTACATCTTGGGCTCGAGCGTGATCGGCATCGTCGAGCGCGCGAAGATCGTCGACGGCGCGAAGATCGAGAGCGGCGACGCGGTGATCGCGCTCGCATCATCCGGCCCGCACACGAACGGCTACACGCTGATCCGCGATCTGTTGAAGCGCGATTCGTCGCTCGCGAACGAGACCGTCGGCGGCCGTTCGTTCCTCGACGCGGTGCTCGAGCCGCATCGCTGCTACTACCCGGCGCTGAAAGGTTTGTTCGCGCGCGAGCTCGTGACCGGCCTCGCGCACATCACGGGCGGCGGTATCCGTGAGAACCTCGACCGGATCCTGCCGAAGCATCTCGACGCGAGCGTGGACTTGGGCGCCTACCGCATCCCTCCGGTATTCGAGCGGATCCGGCGAGCGGCTGCCGCGCCGGACGCGGACATGCTGCGGACGTTCAACCTCGGCGTAGGTCTCACGCTCGTGTGCCGGCAGCCCCACGCCGCCGAGGTGCTCGCGCATCTCGCGGCGCACGGTGAGGACGCGTACGTGATCGGGGAGATCGTCGCGGGCTCGGGCGTCGTCACGTGCCGCGGCTCGCTGCCGTTCTCGCGAGGTTAAGCGCGCGGCGCGCCCACGCGTGGACTTTCGCTCCGTGACGATCAAGGCCGTGCTGTTCGACCTCGACGGAACGCTCTACGACCGCGACCGGCTTGCGGCCGCGCTGTTCGAGGAGCAATACGACGCGTTCGCCGCGGATTTGCGCGGCCTGTCGCGCGAACATTTTTTACGCGACGCCCACGAGATGGACGATCACGGTTACGGCGTAAAGGAAGACGGCTATCGCAAGCTGGTGCGCCGCTGGCGTTTAGACGACGCGCTCGCGGAACGGCTCGTCACGCACTTCTGGGACCGCTACGACGCGCACTGCCAGCTGTCGGACGACGCGCGCCGCGCGCTCGCCGAGCTGCGCGCGCGGGGCTTGAAGCTCGGTATCGTCACGAACGGCCTCGGTACGCGGCAGCGGCGCAAGATAGCTGCGCTGGGCCTCGCGACGACGTTCGATGCGATCCTCGTGTCGGAGGAGGAAGGCGTGCGCAAGCCCGACGCCGAAATCTTTCGTCGTGCGCTCGCGCGTTGCGGCGTTGCGGCTCACGAGGCGATGTTCGTCGGCGATCATCCCGTGGTCGACGTCGAGGGCGCGCATCGCGCGGGGTTGGTCGCGGTGTGGAAGCAGGTGCCTTACTGGCAGGCCGTCGTGCGCGACACCGCCGTCATTGGCGAGCTGTCGGACGTGCTCGCCCTATGCGCCGGTCCCGGGCCGCGCGCATGACATCGCAGGCATCGGCGCGGCGAGGCGATCCCGATCTGCCGATTGAGCCGGCGCGAGCGCGTGACGGTCGAATGATTGGGGGGACGATGACCCGACAAACGAGCACACCGACCACGCCGCGCGAGCTCTATCACGTGAGCGAGCAGCGCGGCCTCGGGCGTTTCGAGCCGCGGGCCGAGAGCGGCGGCGCGGTGTGGGCGATTACGGCGGAGCGGCTGAAGAACTACCTCTTGCCGCGCGACTGCCCGCGTGTGACGTTTTACGCTCGCGCCGCGACTACGGCCGACGATCGCGCTCGCTTCCTCGGCGAATCGACGGCCGTGGTCGCGATCGAATCGGCGTGGTACGAACGCGCCGTCGTCGCTCGCGTCTTCGTCTATGCGTTCGACGCGGCGCCGTTCGAGCTAGCGGACGAGATCGCGGGCTACTACACGACGCACGAGGCGGTCGATGCGATCGGCTGCCGCGAGATCGAGAATCCGATCGCCGAGCTTCTGCGTGACCAGGTCGAGGTCCGCCTATTGCCATCGCTCTGGGCGCTGCGGGAAGCGGTGGCGTCGTCGACGCTCGGCTTTTCGGTGATTCGGATGCGCAACGCGGCTCCGCCGCCGGCAGGCTTCGAGTCGCGCTTCCCGGTATATTCGCCGGGCGCCGAGCTGCGATAATCCGTCTCGCGCCGCCGCCGGCACGGAGGAGACGATGTCGCAGACTGCTTCGTGGTTGATCCTCGTCGTTGCGGGAATCTTCGAGGTCGGCTGGGCGATCGGCCTGAAGTACACCGAAGGCTTCACGCGCTTTTGGCCGAGCGTCTGGACGGGAGTCGCGCTCGTGGTCAGCATGGGCTTGCTCGGGCTCGCGGTGAAGGCGCTGCCGGTCGGCACCGCCTACGCGGTCTGGGTCGGTGTCGGGGCGGTCGGTACCGCGATCCTCGGCATCGTGCTGCTCGGTGAATCCATGAGTACCGCGCGCGTCGCTAGCATTGCATTGATCGTCGCGGGAATCGTCGGACTCAAGCTCGCAACGCCCGCGTAGTTGCGCTCGCGTCCGTACCGACGCAACCAAGGAGGGGCAGGTCATGCCGAACCAGATCGCGCGGATGTCCGTACGCGCCGTTGCCGTTGCGTTGCTTTGCGGCGCTCCGACCGTGCACGCGGCGCATTTCGATTCTGCGTTGTCGGGCGCGCAGATCGAGCTCGAGTACCAGCGCCTGCGTGCTTCCCACGAGATCAAGATCGACACGGCGCTCCCGTGGGTGTTTTCGTTCTCGGGTCCGGATTCCGCGAAGGTCGAGGCGTTGTCGCTACGGCTCGTTCGCGATGGCTTTCGAATCGTGTCGCTGCAGACGGCGGACGGCGTCACGACGCTGCGCGTGACGCGCACCGAGTTGCTGACATCTGCGGCGCTCGACCGCCGCAATCACGAGCTATCGAAGCTCGCGGCCACGGCCGGCGTACCGTCCTATGACGGCGCCGATGTGAGCGCATTGCGCTGAAGTGCGGCTTCGGCTCGGTCGGTCGCTCGTATATCTTGGTCGCCGCGATCCGCTAATCATCGTCTTGGATCACGATCTCCGTCTGCGGGGCGGGCTCGACGCTACCGTCGGGCCGTTCGCGCTCGCCGAGGTTCACGTAGAAGCTCTCGACGCCTTCGGCCGTGGAATCGCCAACGATCGGAATGTGGATCGTGCGCGTCGTCTCACCCGCGCCGAATTTCTCGATGATCGTTCCGAGGTCTGCGTAGTCGTCCCCCGCGAGCGCGGTGCCGTCGCTAGTCCACCAAGCTACCGAGGACTCGCCGAGGTCTCCGCCGCCGCGGCGAAGGATGACCGCGGCGCCGGGCGCGCGCTCCGACACTGAGATCGTGCGAGCCTCGAGCTCGAAGGTTTCCGGCGCGGCCGGCGCCGGAGGAGGCGCGGGCGGTGGCGGAACCGTTGCCGGTGCAGGCGCGGCGGGTAACGCGGGCTCGGGCACCGCGGCCGCGGCGAGCGCGGGCTCGGCCGCCGCCGGCGGGGTCGGCGGCGGCGGGCGAAGGAGGGCGAGCCACTCCACCGCGTGCCTGCGCAACGCCTCGTAGTTCCAATAGCCCGCGGCACCGAGGGCGCCCGCCACGAGGACGAGCGTCGCGACTCGCGCGATGCCGAACGGCTCGCGCCGCTCGTTACGCCGCGTGCGCTCCGCGTGCCTGTGAACGTCTTGAGGATCGAGGCGCCACCCACGGGCGCTCTTTCGCGGCGCCGGTCGCGGCGGCTCTGTAACCAGCGCCTGCGCAGGTCGTACGTCGAAGTTGCCGGAGTGGTCGCCGATGATCGGCGTGTCGTCGTCTTGCGCACGCGGCGGTCGTGGCTCGGCGGGCGCGGCAGCTGGCGCGTCGGCAGTCGCGTTGCGCGGGGCGAGCGACGTTTCGCCGTTTGCGACACCGAGCTCGGTGAGGAACGCGGCCACGGTCTTGGTCCTGTAGTCGCGGCTCAACGCGAGACCGCGTGCGAGCGCGTCCCACTGCCGAGCGTCGAGCCGCGGGCTCCGTGCGAGTGCGAGCCCGGTATTCGACGCCTCGAGCGCCGAGCGTCCGTCGTAGGGCCGCTGCCCCGCCAAGAGCTCGTAGGCGATACAGGCCAGGCCGAACACGTCGTCGCGCGGATCCGGTTTCGCAAGACGGTTCGGCGCCGCGTCCTCGACGAACGACGGTTCGGTTCGCGGCGAGCTCCCCGGGAGCAAATCGAGGACCTTTATCTCCCGATCGGTGGTGATGAAGAGATTCTCGAGCTTCAGATCGCCGTGCACGGCGCCTTTCGCGTGCGCATACGTCAAAGCGTCGCCCGCTGCGCGCAGCACCGCGAACGACTGAGCCGTCGACCACTGCTCGGACGCCGCGTCGTCGAGCAGCGAACGCAGTGCTGCGCCGTCGAGCAGCTCCATGACGAGGAAATACTGGCCCTGCTCACTCCCGAATCCGCGCACTTTGACCACGTTCGCGTGCGACCAGAGATGCGGTTCCCGGTAGCTGCTCTCGAGCTTCTGCAGCAGTCGCGTGTGCTGCGCGATCCGCGGGTGCAGCAGATGCAGCGCGACGCGGTGCTCCTGGAGAAGCAAGGGATCCGACAGCAGGCGATCGACGGCCCGATAGATTTCGCCATACCGCCCCGTGCCCAGATGAGCCTCCAGGGTGTAGCGATCGGCGACGACGCTGCCGGGCTCTCTGATCATGTCAGCGCGGCGGCGCGACCTCAGTTGTCGCGGACGGACCGTTGCCGATGACCTGAATCACGACTTCCCCGTCCTTGGCCCAGACGTAGTGCGGCTGCTTCGCGGGCTCCGTCCACAGGCTGCCGGCGGGCAACACTTTCATCGCGCTCTCGTCGAACCGCTCGCCGAAGCCGACGTGCAACGTCCCCGAGATCACCGTGACGATGCGGTCGTCGGGGTGGTAGTGCGGCTCGTTGCGAAAGTTCGCGGGGAATTTGGCTCGATACGCGTATACGCCCGGCTTTTGGTCGTCGCCGACGACGCGGGCCCTTTGTGCGTCCGTCGCGGTCGCGACCCATTTCAGGTCCTGGGGCGTGAGCCGCAGGGGCTGCAACGGCGTGGTTTGCGCGAGGGCGCCGATCGCCAGCAAGGCAGCGGCGACGAGCGCGATTCGAGCGGCGTAGCTCATGGCGGACTCCTCGAAGCGAAGCGTCAGTGACGCCCAAGGGATTATGCCGCTCGAGCGCGCCGCGATCTCTACCCATTCGCGCCGGTGAATCGCCGCCGATCGATCCAAAGAGCGCGACGTATGATAAGGGCCAGCATTTTCCGGTCTCGAGAGCCGCCGTCCGTGAAGGCCCTGAAACCTTGAAAGTCACGCTCACACATCGCGGCGTGCTCGCGATCGCAGTGCCCGTGATGATCTCGAACGTCTCGACGCCGCTGATCGGACTCGTCGACACGGCCGTCGTCGGGCGGATTCCCGATCCTAAGTACATCGGAGCCGTCGCGATCGGCGCGCTCGTGTTCACGTTCGTGTTCTGGGGCTTCGGATTCCTGCGTATGGGCACCACGGGCCTAACGGCGCAGGCGTTCGGCGCCGACAACCGCGACGAGGTGGCGGCGAGCCTTGGGCGTGCGCTGCTGCTCGCGGCGGCGGTCGGCGCGGCGCTGCTGGTCGTGCAATGGCCGATCCGCGAAATCGCGTTCGGCCTGCTCGGCGGCAGCCCGCAAGTCGAGGCGCTTGCGCGCGACTACTACGACGTGCGGATCTGGGCCGCGCCTGCGACGCTCGCGAACTACGCGCTGCTCGGCTGGTTCATCGGCTTGGGACGCACCGACATCGGGCTCGTGCTGCAGCTCGTGCTGAACCTCACGAACATCGCTTTGTGCGTGCTGTTCGTGATCGTATTTGGCTGGGGCGTGCGCGGCGTCGCGGCCGGCACGCTGCTCGCCGAGGTGATTGCGGCCGCCGTCGGGCTAGCGATTGCGCTTCGCCACCTGCGCGGATTCGGCGCGCACTTCGCGCGTGAGCGAATCATGGAGGCGGCTGCGCTGAAGCGCATGTTCGCCGTGAACGCGGACATCATGGTCCGATCGCTGGCGCTGATCTGCGTGTGGGTATGGTTCGTCGCACGCGGCGCGTCGCAAGGCGACGTGATCCTCGCGGCGAACGCCGTTCTCATGAGCTTCGTCACGGTCGCGGTCTACTTCCTCGACGGGCTCGCCTTCGCGGCCGAGGCGCTCGTCGGGCGCGCGATCGGCGCGGCGCACCGCGCCGGGCTCGTTGCGGCCGCGAAGCTCACCACGCTGTGGGCGGCCGGTATCGCGGTGCTGATCACGGGCGTGCTGCTCGCGCTCGGGCCGGCGATGGTGGATCTGCTCACGGTCGACCCCGCGGCGCGTGCGGCCGCGCGGACCTACCTCTGGTGGGCCGCGTTCGTGCCGCTGCTCGGCGTCTGGTCGTTTCAGCTCGACGGCATCTTCATCGGCGCCACGCGGACCGTGGACATGCGCAACGCGATGCTCGTTACGCTCGCGATCTACCTCGCGGCCTGGTGGCTGCTCGAGCCATACGGCAACCACGGCCTCTGGGGCGCGTTTTATGTCAGCTATTTCGCCCGGGCCGGGACGTTGCTCTGGTACTACCCGGCGCTGGTGCGCTCGGTGCCGGCTTAGCGCTATCCTGTTTCCCTCGCCGGAACCGATCCGCGCGCCGCATAACAAGAGGGGGAACCGCCATGATCGGACTACTCGTTACCGCGCTCGCCGCCGGCCTCAACATGCCGTGCGAGCAGCTTCAGGGCGTCGCGCTCGAGCGCGCGACCGTGACCGCCGCGACGAGCGTCCCGGCCGGCGTGTTCACGCCGCCCGCGGGCTCGGGTCCCGGGGGCACGGCCGCCCCGGCCGCGAAGCCGATCCCCGAGCATTGCCGAGTGACGCTGGTGTTGAAGCCGACGCCCGATTCGAACATCAACGTGGAGCTTTGGCTGCCGACGAGTAACTGGAACGGCAAGTTCCTCGCGGTCGGCAACGGCGGCTGGGCCGGAGCGATCCAGGGCTACGGCGATATGCAGGAAGCGCTGCGCCGGGGCTACGCGACGGCGGCCACCGACACGGGCCATTCCGCGGCGGACGGGCAGGCCGGCATGTTCGCGCTCGGCCATCCCGAGAAGATCACGGACTTCGCTTTCCGCTCGATCCACGACATGACGGTGAAGTCGAAGCGGCTCATCGACGCGTTCTACGCGGCCCCGCTCGACTACTCGTATTACAAAGGGTGCTCGACGGGTGGCCGGCAGGGCGTGATGGCGGCGCAGCGCTATCCGGGCGACTTCGACGGCATCATCGCGGGCGCGCTCGCGAACCGACACATCCACATGCACACAGCGGGCGCGTATCGCTCGATCGAGCTCGCGCGCAATCCAGACGAGGCGCTCCCGGAGGCGAAGGCGAAGCTAGTGAACGACGCCGTGCTCGCGCAGTGCGACACGTTGCACGAGGGTTTCTTGAACGACCCGCGTCAGTGCTCGTTCGAATTACGCGTCGCTCGCGTGCGCGGCGGGTAAGTCCGGCGAAGCCTGTCTCACGCCGGGCGAGCTCAAGACCGTGCAGACGTACTACGGTGGCCTCAAGAACAGCAAGGGCGAGCTGATCTTCTCCGGGCAGGCCTACGGCGTGGCGATTCCGCCGATGAAGAGCTCGCAAGACCCGCCGAACCCGTTCGCGTTCGACTCGGTCCGAATCCTCGGCTTCCAGAACGAGAGCTACGATTGGCACAACTTCGACCTCGATCGCGACATGCCGCTGATCGACAAGCAAGCGGGCTTCGTCGACGCTGTCGACCCCGACTTGCGCGCGTTCGAGGCGCAGGGCGGCAAGTTGTTGCTGTACGCCGGCTGGCGCGACAACGGAATCACGCCCGAGAACACGGTCCTGTACTACGAGAGCGTGATCCGCGAGCTGGGTCCGAAGCAGGACGACTGGATGCGCTTGTTCCTCGTGCCTGGCATGGAACATTGCCGGGGCGGCCCCGGGCCCAATACGTTCGACTCGATCACGGCGCTCGAGCAGTGGCGCGAGAAGGACGTCGCGCCCGCGCAGATGCTCGGCACGAACCCGGATTCGGGGCTCAAACGGCCGATCTGCGCGTACCCGCAATCTGCGAAGTACGACGGCTCGGGCGACCTCAAGGATGCCGCAAACTGGAGCTGCGCCGCGCCTTGAGGCTTGAAATGGCGCCCCGCCGCCGGCACATGGCGGGGCTGTGACGTAACTGTGGCGCCCTCAATTCGTAGCGGATCGAGGCGTCCCGCGCGAAGGTAGCGTTCTCCCGGATCGGAGAGCGCCGATGGACATGAAAGTCGACTCGAAGAGAATCAGAGCCGAGCGCGAGCGCCGCGCTTGGAGCCAGGAGCATCTCGCGACCGTCTCGGGTCTCGGGCTCCGCACTATTCAACGCATCGAGAAGACGGGCGCTGCCTCGTTCGAGTCCGCGCGCGCTCTCGCCTCGGTATTCGAGGTCGACGTGGCGAGCTTGCGGATCGTGCGCGCCGAACCCGCGGCCGAGGTGCCGAACGTCGAGCACGTGCACCCCGCCGTCTATGCAGCCCGCACCGCGTCACGATTTCGCTTCCGCGCCAAGCCCATGCTGGGTACGGCGGCCGCGGCACTTACGGCGGCCGGCGCGCTGTTCGTCGCGACCAAAGGCTTTGCCGACGTCGTAATGCTAGACGTCGGCGTGTCGATGAACGACAGCCGCGTCGAGGAAAGCCAGGTCGTCACCGAAGCGAACGACAACGTCGCGTTCCGCGCGATCGACGACCATGTCCGCATGGTGATCGTGCCGACGATCGAGACGAACGGCATCATGCTGTCGACGGAGATCTACGTTCGCGAGGGCGGCGGCTACGTGCTCGCATCGTCCCCGAAGCTGCTCACGACGAACGGCCAGGAAGCCGAGATCCACCTCACGACCAAGGATGGCACGCTGCTGCGGTTCATGATTACGCCGCACCAGAACCCGCCCAACTTGCCGAAGGTCTTGAACGAACGGTAAGCGCAGCCGCGACGGCTCGGCCGGCGCGCGGCGCGAGCCAAACGAGAACGAGCCCCGTGCGGGGCGGCGCGCCTAGGCTTCCTTCTCCATGAGCTTCGCGACCATTCCGGCCGGCACTTCGGAGTAGTGGTCGAACTCCATCGTGAACGTGCCGCGGCCGCTCGTGCTCGAGCGCAGGAAGTTGATGTAGCCGAACATCTCGGACAGCGGCACGAAGCCGACCACGGTGACTTGCGCGCCCTTCTGACCCTGATCGGTGACTTGGCCGCGGCGCCGGTTGATGTCGCCGATGATGTTGCCGAGGTACTCCGACTCGCTGACCACCTCGATCTTCATGATCGGCTCGAGCAGCTTCGGCCGGCTCATCCGGTGCGCCTCGCGGAAGCACGCGCGGCCCGCGATCTCGAACGCGAGCGCGGACGAGTCGACGTCGTGGTACTTGCCGTCGAGCAGGCGCGCCTTGAAGTCGACGACCTCGTAGCCGGCCACCTGGCCGCGCTTGCACTCCGTGACGATCGCGTGCTCGACGGACGGGATGAACTCGCGCGGGATGCGGCCGCCCACGACCTCGTCCGAGAACTCGACTCCGGTGCCGGCCGCGAGCGGCTCGAACACCATCTTCACCTCGGCGTATTGACCCGAGCCGCCGGACTGCTTCTTGTGCGTATAGACGTGCTCGACGACCGTGCCGAACGCCTCGCGGAAGCTCACGCGCGGTCGGCCCATGTTCGCCTCGACGCCGAGCTCCGTGCGCATGCGGTCGATCGTGACCTCGAGGTGCAGCTCGCCCATGCCGCGCAAGAGCGTCTGGCCCGTCTCCTGGTCCACTTCGAGACGCAGCGACGGATCGGCCTTCACCATCTTGTAGAGCGCGGTCGACATCTTGTCGACGTCGGTGCGCGTCTTCGGCTCGACCGAGACGCTGATGACGGGGTCCGGGAACCGCATGCGCTCGAGCAGCGCGGGCTTGTCCATCGAAGACAGCGAGTCGCCGGTCTCGGTTTCCTTCATCGAGACGAACGCGCAGATATCGCCGGCGCGCGCTTCTTCGATGTCCTTCGTGGAGTTCGCTTGGACCTCCACGAGGCGGCCGATGCGCTCCTTGCGGTCGCGCGTGACGTTGAGCAGCGTGTCGCTTTTCTTGATCACGCCCGAGTAGACGCGCACGAACGTGAGCGTGCCGAACTGGTCGTTGATGACCTTGAACGCGAGTGCGCGCGCGGGCGCGTCGTCCTTGACCTCTTGCGTGCCGAGCACTTTGCCGTCCACGTCGACGATTGAAATGCCGCCGTTCTCGCCGGGGAACGGCAAGTAGTCGATGACCGCGTCCAGCAGCTGCTGCACGCCCTTGTTCTTGAACGACGAGCCGCAGAACACCGGCACGAACTCGCCGCTGATCGTGCCCTTACGGATGCACTCCTTGAGTTTCGTCGGATCGAACTTGCCGTGCTCGACGAATTCCATGAACGCTTCCTCGTCCATCGCGAGCGCGTGCTCGAGCAGCTCCTTGCCGGAGCTCCGGGATCCGCTCGATCCACGTGTTGTCCGCCGTCGTCGAAAACTTGAAGCGGCCGGGGATCTGCTCGAGCGGGATCGTCTCCCACTCGGCGTCCTTGTCGTCCGAGCTCCAGATGTAGCCGACGCCTGCGACGAGGTCCGCCATGCCGACGAACTCGTCGGAGCTGCCGAACGGAACGTGGCAGACCACGGCTTTGTTGCTGAGCCGTTCTTTGATCCCCTTCACGCAATGTGTGAAGTTCGCGCCGATGCGGTCCATCTTGTTCACGTAGCAGAGGCGCGGGACGTTGTACTGGTTCGCGAGGCGCCAGTTCGTCTCGGTCTGCGGCTCCACGCCCGCGACGCCGTCGAACACGACTACCGCGCCGTCGAGCACACGGAGGCTCCGGTTAACTTCGATCGTGAAGTCGACGTGTCCCGGCGTGTCGATCAGGTTGATCTGATAGCCCTTCCACTCGGCTGACACCGCCGCGCTCTGGATCGTGATGCCGCGCTTGCGCTCCTGCTCCAGGTAGTCGGTGGTGGTGCTGGTCTTACCGTCCTTGGTGTCGTGGACCTCGATGATCTGGTGCTTCTTGCCGGTGTAGTACAGCACCCGCTCGGTCGTCGTGGTCTTGCCCGCGTCGATGTGAGCAATGATGCCGATGTTGCGGTAAAGCTTGAGTGGCTTCTGCCTGGCCATAATCGTGGTCTCGCGAAGGGTAAAAGGGGTCCGCGGGGGCCGCCCTTGGCGCCCCGAAGGCGAGCACTATATAGATTTGCCACGATTTTTCGAGCCGCAGGCGCCCTGTATTTCCGGATTTCTCGCGCGGGACGCGGTTCCAGCGCGTTCCGAGCTCGAATCGAGCGGACACTTGACGGGCGGATCGAGCCCGCCGCGCGAATCCCCCGCGCGAAGCCGCAGGACGGGGGGCCCCCTGCGCGACCCCCCCGGCCGCCGCAGCGGCCGCCAGCACGACCAGGCGGCGGTCCGCCGGCGTGGGTCGGGCGCGCGGCGGGCACGGCCGCCTTTCAGCGGCCGAGCGGTTTGCGCAGGCGCGAGGAAGCGCGCGCGATACTTCGACGGATTGATCCCGAACTCCTGCTCGAACGCGCGGCGGAACGCGTCCGCGCTGCTGAACCCGACAGAGCTCGCGACGAGCTCGATCGCGCCGGCGCGCGCGTGCAGCCTGCGGCGGGCCTCGTCGAGCCGCAGCCGCCGCACGAGGGCAGCCGGGGAGCAGCCGAAGCTCGCGCAGCACTGCCGGCTGAATTGGCGCGGCGAGATCGCCATCTTGTCCGCGAGCGCGTCGACGCGCAGGTCGCGCTTCAAGTTGGCGGTAATGTGCGCCGCGAGCTCGGACATCCGGTTCTTTGCCGAGCTCTGGAAGCGCAGCGGCTCGGAGAATTGCGCTTGGCCCCCGTCGCGCTTCACGTAAACGACGAGCTCGCGGGCGACCGCGAGCGACGCAGCGCCGCCGAGGTCCTCCTCGATCAGCGCGAGCGCCAAGTCGATGCCAGCCGTTACGCCCGCCGCGGTGTAGAAGTCACCCGATTTCACGTACAGCTCGTCCGGAGCGAGGTCGAGCTTCGGGAACCGCGCCGCGACGTCGGCAGCGAAGCGCCAATGGGTCGTGACGCGCCGCCCGTCGAGCAGGCCGGTGGGCGCGAGCCCATAGATTCCCGTGCAGACGGACGCGATCCTGCGGGTGCGCGGCGCGCACCGCGTGATCCACTCGCTCGCCTTGCGATTCGTCGCGGGTTCGCGCAACCCGGCGCCGCCTGGGACTATCAGCGTATCGAGCCCGGGCGCGTCGCCGATCGTGCACGACGGCGTCAGCGCCACGCCGGATTCGCTGACGCATGCGCGGCGTGACACGCCGATCGTCAGCACTTCGTAGGCCGGTTTGCCGCTTTCGGGGAACGCGGCGCACGCGAACGCCTCGGCTGGGCCCGTGAGGTCGAGCGCGGTGACGCCGTCGAAGAGAAAGAAACCGATACGCCGTCGCTTAGGTCTGCTGTGATTGTTCATGAGCCCATCTTGCCATTGGACGCGATGGCAGAACGGTCACAGATCCGACGATTTCGGACATCGTGACTTCGACAGCCGCCACGGGTACTACGCCCGCCCGCTGCGGGAGCGCTGCTACGCGGGGCCGCGGGCCATGGTCAGTGTGCGGCCAGGGTCGTCGCGACGACGGTGAGCTCGCCCACCGGCGCGATGTGCGCCTCGATCAGGTGGCCCGCTTTGGTCGAGCCGTCGGCTGACCCGACGATCATGTGCACGTGCACGTACGGCGCGTCGTTGCGCATCGAGATGTCTCCGATCAGCGAGACGATTTCGGTCTTGTCTTTGATCTCGATCTTCTTGAACCCGCCGACGTCGGGATCCCCCCAGCCGAGCAGCGCACCGGGCGCGAGTCCGCCGATGCCCGTGATGTGGCCCGAAGTGATGTGATGCTTCGCGACGAGGTCGTAGAGCCCCGAGAGGATCTCGTCGCCGGTGCTGAAGCGCACCTCGAAGACGTGCGCAGCGGCCGTTTTTTCCTCGTACGTCATCTTCGGTGCGAGCCCGGGCTGCACGGGCCCTTGCCGCATGTACCCTTCAGGGAGCGGCTTCTGTGCGGCCGTTTGCTGCGCGCGGATAGGGCCGGTGCCCGGCAGCACGAGCGCGGCGGCTGCGGCTACTACGAGCGTTCCTACGGAGAGTCCATCGTGACTTGCGACTGCTGCGGATCATCTTCGTGCTCCTGAGCGGCGGTGATGGTCGGGCGATCGTACCGCAACCCCGCGGCGACGGCGCGTGCCGGAGGTGGCGGGTGGCGTCCGCGAACTTGTAGTTATCGGGTCCATTACTTGAAGCCTCGTTCCGAGCGTCACGATAATCCGCAATCTGAATGGGATCCATGCGCCGGGGGGGAATCATGAACATCCGCATCGCGGCAGTCGCGTCGGCCGCCGTTCTCTTGCTCGCGCGCGCCGAGGCGCATCATTCGTTCGCCGCCGGTTTCGACAGCGAAAAGCCGTTCACGGTGTCGGGCAGCGTTGCGGGCATCGAGTGGGCGAACCCGCACATGCACTTCGTAATCGACGTCA
This sequence comes from uncultured Gammaproteobacteria bacterium, assembly GCA_963742115.1. Classification (GTDB taxonomy): domain Bacteria; phylum Pseudomonadota; class Gammaproteobacteria; order Steroidobacterales; family Rariloculaceae; genus FEN-1219. The sequence goes on along the minus strand of CAVUKQ010000015.1, from coordinate 288,291 downwards.
AAGGCGACGACGGCAAGCTCACGCGTTGGCGGTTCGAAGGCTACCCGCCGAATATGCTCGTGCGGCAGGGCTGGCAGAAAGACGTGACGATGAAGGTCGGCGACGACGTCACCGTCACGGGCTGGCTCGCGCGCAGCGAGCCGAACCTCGGCGCCGTTCGCAACGTGACGTTCGCCGACGGCCGCAAGCTCGCGGCCGGGCCCCCGGCCGGCACGGGCGGCCGGTAGTTTCGATTTCACGCAGCCACTCGCGAGGAGCCCCAATGAAACGCATCGACATGGCGTCGCTCGCGATTGCGACGTTCGCCGTTTTGGAGCTCGCCGCCCCCGTCCGCGCGCAGCCCGCTGCGACAGCGGCGAAGCCGCCGGCGGCCGCGGTAAAGCCCGCGCCACGCGCCGCGAACGGTAAGCCGGATCTCTCGGGAGTCTGGATTCTCACGAGCGCGCTACCGCTCTTCGAAGGCGAGGAAGCACTCGCCGCGGCGCGCGCGGAAGACGTGGCGCTAGGCCGTGCGCCGCCGGCCGCAGAGCCGGCGCCGTACAAGCCCGAGGCCGAAGCGAAGCGCCAGGAGTACCTTGCGCGCCGAGGTATCGACGACCCGATGGGCCGTTGCCTGCTCACTGGGGTGCCGCGGATCCAATACCGGCCGCTGCCTCTCGAGTTCGTCCAGCTGCCCGACCGCGTGATCATTCTCTACGAGATCCACCACGCGTTTCGGATCATCCCGACCGACGGCACACCGCACCCGGACGACGCCGAACCGTCGTATCTCGGGGATTCGATCGGACACTGGGAAGGGGACACACTCGTCGTCGACGTCACGAGCTTCAACGACAAGACCTGGCTCGCGGGCGTGGGCACGATCCACAGCGAGCAGCTGCACGTGACCGAGCGCTACACGCGGGACACTTACGACACGATTCGTTACCAGGTAACGATGGAGGACCCCGTGGTCTTCAACAAGCCGTGGCACATGGAAGAGAGCTTCCGTCTCCGGCCGAACGAGCGCATCCGCGAGTACGAGTGCATCGAGAACAACGAGGACATCGCGCGGTTCGAGAAACTGCTGCAGAACGATCCGTTGTACAAGACCCCCCAATAGCCAGCCCCCGCGCGCTTCTAGCCCGAGATCCGAACGGCGATCTCACCGCCGAGGTCCCGCGGCGCCGGATTTCCTATAATGCCCCGTATCGAGAACGAGGAGTTGCTCATGCGATTTCGAATTGCCGCGCTCATGGCGCTCGTGGCGCTTTGTTCCGCTGCCCTGTCGTCAGCCGCATCCGCGGTGGAGCAGGGCGACCGCGCGCCGGCGTGGCACGCGGCCGATTTCTCGGGCCGACCGGTCGACTTCCCAGCCGTCGGAGAAGGTAAGCCCGTAGTCGTCGTGTTCTGGGCCACCTGGTGTCCGTACTGCCGTGCGTTCATGCCGTATCTCAAAGGCATTCAAGCGGACTACGCGGCGCAGGGCGTAAAGATCGTCGCGATCAACGCGAAGGAAGACGGCCGCGGCGATCCGAAGGCGTACGTGCAAGGCCTCGGCTTTGCGCCGATCGCCGTCGCGAACGGCGACGCGATCGCACAGTCGTATGGGATCCAATACATTCCCGGGCTGTTGATCGTCGACGGCGCCGGGACGGTAGCGTACCGCCGTCCGTGGACCGATCTGCCCGCAGGCAAATCGGTCGCCGAGCTCTGGGATCAGCAGGTGCGCACCGCACTCGATCAACTCCTCCGTCGTTCCTAGGCCGGGGGGAAGATCATGGACGAGCTGAATCGCCGCCGATTCATCGAGAGAAGTGCGCTGTTGGCGCTCGCGTCGTATTTCGGCAAGGCATCCGCGCAGGACGCTCCGCGCAGCACCTTCACAGCCGATGCGACCGCCGAGGAAGTCACGGCCGGCATCGACCTCACGGGCAAAACCGTCGTGGTCACGGGCTGCAACTCCGGCATCGGCCTCGAGACGATGCGCGTGCTCGCGCTGCGCGGCGCGCACGTCATCGGTACGGCGCGCACGCTAGAGCGCGGCCAAGAGGCGTGTGCGAGCGTGCAAGGCAGCGCGACTCCCGTCGTGCTCGAGCTCAGCGATTTCGATTCGGTGGTCGCGTGCGCGCGCGAGATCCGTGCGTTGGACGTGGCTGTGGACGTGCTGATTTGCAACGCGGGCATGTTGCTCATGGACCTGCAGCAAGCGCGCGGCATGGAGATTCAGTTTGTCGTGAACCATCTCGGGCATTTCATTCTCGCGAACCGGTTGCTCGATCGCGTGACGGCGGCTCCGCAGGGCCGCGTCGTGGTCGTGGGCAGCGTCGCGCATCGCCAGGTGCCACCGGGAGGCATCCAGTTCGACAATCTCTCGGGCAACGGCTGGGAGCGACAGTCGTACGGCCACTCGAAGCTCGCGAACGGTTTGTTCTCGCTCGAGCTGTCGAAGCGGCTCGCCGCTACCAAGGCTACATCGAACTCGCTGCACCCCGGAGTGGTGCAGACGAACATCATGCGGAATCTCACGCCGCCGGCTGGCGCTGCGCCGCGCCCGGGCGGCGGCGGTGGCGGCGGGTTCCAGTTCGAGCCGCCCGCGCGCGGCGCCGCGACGAGCTGCTACCTCGCGAGCAGCCCCGCGCTCGCGCGGGTTACTGGCCAGTACTTCGCGGACTGCAACCCCGCGGAGCAGAGCGACTATCAAAAGGATCCGGCAATGGCCGCGAAGTTGTGGCAGGTCTCCGAGGAGCTCACGCGCCCGTACCTGACTTAACGCGCCCTCCCCCAGAGCTGCCGCGACGCGCGCTCGGCCCCTTCGACGAGTGCGCCGAGCTTCTTGTAGACGATGCCCGGGTCGACGCGGCTCAAACCTGCGAACGAGCCGAACCCGCAGTCGGTGCCCGCGATCACGCGCTCCCGGCCGACCATGTTCGCGTACTGCACGAGCTGCTGAGCGATGAGCTCGGGGTGCTCGACGTAGTTCGACGTCGACGAAATGCAGCCCGGGATCAGGACCTTGTCCTCGGGCAGCGGCGCATCCTGCCAGATTGCCCACTCATGGCGGTGGCGCGGATTCGCAGCCTCGAACAGGATGCCCGCCGGCTTCGCCTTGAGAACGATCCGCAAGATCTTCTCGAGCGCGATGTCGTGGTCGTGAGGGCCCTCGTAGTTGCCCCAGCAGATGTGCATGCGCATGAGGCCAGCGGGCACGTCGCGCACCGCGTGGTTCAACGCCTCGACCTGGTATTCGGCGCGCTCGAGGAACTCCTTCTCGCTAAGCTCTTGGAAGCCCGTGTGCCTCGCCATCGCGAGGTCCGGGCAGTCGATCTGCAGCACGAACCCGGCGGCGGCGACCGCGTCGTATTCGGGCTTCATCGCGGCCGCGACCGCGTCGACGTATTCCTCGTGCGTGCGGTAGTAGTGGTTCGATTGGAACGCCGAGATCACACCGGGCGACGCGGCGTTCATGAACGCGTCGTGAGCGTGATGCTCTTCGATCGCGGTGCGCAAGTTCGCGATGTCCTTCTGCATCGCCTCGCGATCGACGAGCTCCACGGGCCCGACGCAGCCCGCGCGCTTGAACGTCTGCTTTCCCATCATTCGGACCATCGCGTCGCGAAACTCGGGATACGGGGCGAGGTCGAGATGGGGCGGTCGAGGGTGATGTCCCGCGAATCCCGACATGCGGTCCTTGACGTAGGTGGCGTACCCGACCTTGCTCGCTTCGCCGTCGCTGACGATGTCTACGCCGGTTGCGACCTGCTTGTGCACTACGTCGCTCACGGCGGCAGTGACTGCGGCGTCGAGCTTGCCGGTGTCGTAGGGCTCGCCATTCTCCTTTTTATAGAGGAGGTCGAGCACCGCGGCCCCGCGCGGGAGGCTGCCGACGTGCGTCGTGAGTATCCGGTCCGTGCTGAGCTTCATTGTCCCTCGGGGTTCGCGCCGAGTCTTGGCCGCTCGGCGTCGAGCCACATTCTGTCTCAACCTTGGCGCGAAATCCCGTTGACGCCTCTCCCGGCGGCATGGTCTAGTGCCGAGACGACGTCGCGACAGGAAACGTTCAGAGAAACGTACGTATGGTGAAATCACTCTCGCTCACGGTTGCGATCCCGACGCTGCTGCTCGCGGCGCTGACGGTACGCGCTGCCGACATCGGCTACGATCCTAAGGCCGATGCGCTCGTAACACTCTCGTCAGCCGAAGCGCGCGCGCACTCCGAGGACAAGCTCGTACTGCTTGTCGCGGGCGGCGATTGGTGTATTTGGTGCCACTACCTCTACGAGTTCCTCGAGAAGAACGACGACGTCGATAGCGCGCTGCACGACGTATTCGTCGTCGCGAAGGTGTATGTCGGCGACGAGAACCGCAACGAGGCCTTCTTCGCGAAGCTGCCGAAAGCCGATGGCGCGCCGCACTTCTGGGTCTTGTCGGACACGGGCGAGGTCTTGAAGTCGCAGCCTACGGTCGTGCTCGAGGACGGCAACAAGAGCTACCGAAAAGAGGCCTTCATGAAGTTCGTCGACGAGTGGAGGCAGCGCGAGCACTAGCTCGCGCTGGCCGGCATGGAACCCGAACAGCGATCAGGCGGCGTGATGCAGGCCGTCACGGAATGGTTTCGCTCCGCGTTCGCGAAGTCGGCGCATACGCCGCGCGTGAGCGGCGGCGTGATGGCTTACGAGATCCTGGTCGAGGGCCGCGAGCCGATCGAGGCTTGGAGCGTATGCACGATTTGCCTACAAGTCGACCGCACGGCCTCCGTGCGCCGCCGCCGCTGGCGCTGCTCGGATTGCAGCTCGATCGGCGACCTCCAGCGGCCGCTTCCCGAGTACCTCGACGAGCACTCGATCGACACGCTCGACAAGGATCTCAAGGAATGGGGCAACGCCAAGGGCGTGCGGGCTGCGTACAAGATGCTCAAGTCCGCGCGCTTCAAATGTCTGATCACGTTGAATAGACGGCGACAGCTCGGCGCCGCAGAGGGCTGAGCGCGGTCGTCACCGCAAGGCCGCCCGCACCTCGCCTCGAGAAACCTCCATGCGCCCGCTCGCGAATCAACTCGATCACATCGTGCTCACCGTGAGCGATATCGGCGAAAGCTTGCGCTTCTACGAGCGCACGCTCGGGTTCGAGCGCGAGTTGTTTCGTGGTCCCGAAGGCCAGCCGCGGTTTGCGCTGAAGTTCGGCGAGCAAAAGATCAACCTCCAAGACAGCAGCACGGAGACCCCGACCAAGGCGAAGCAGCCGACGTTGGGCGCCGCGGACTTCTGCGTGATCGCCGCGATTCCGCTCGACGAGGTACTCGCACACTTGCGCAAAATCGGCGTCACGATCGAGGCGGGACCCGTGCCGCGTCGCGGTGCGCGCGGGTCGTTGCGGTCGATCTATTTCCGCGACCTCGACGGCAACCTCGTGGAGGTCGCGGAGTACATCCGCTGAGGCCGCTCCTGCCCGTATAATCCGCGCCATTCATCGGCGAGGAACCATGGCAGACCCGCGTACCCTGTTGGCCGCCCGGCTCCAGACGGCCGTCGCCGCCGCGTTCGGCGGCGACGCCGCGGGCGTCGACGCCACGGTTCGGCGTTCCGAGCATGCCGACTACCAAGCGGACCTCGCGATGGGCCTCGCGAAAGCGTTGAAGCGCGCGCCGCGCCAAGTGGCCGAAGCCGTCGTGGCGAAGCTCGACCTCGAGGGGATTTGCGAACGCGTCGAAATCGCCGGCCCCGGATTCATCAACCTCACTCTGGCTCCCGCGTTCCTCGCCAAGGAAGTGAGCGCGCTCGCGCGTGACCGGCGGCTCGGCGTGCCCGTGGCGGAGCACCGCGACAAAGTGATCATCGACTACTCGGCCCCGAACGTCGCGAAAGAGATGCACGTCGGCCACCTGCGCTCGACGATCATCGGCGACGCGCTCGGCCGAATCCTCGAGTGTCTGCGGCCACGAAGTCGTGCGGCAAAACCATGTCGGCGATTGGGGCACGCCGTTCGGCATGTTGATCGAGCAGCTCGTCGACCTCGGTCAGGGTGAGACAGGCGGCTCCGATTCGGACGTCAATCAGCTCAGCGAGTTCTACCGCAACGCGCGCGTGAAGTTCGACAACGATCCCGCGTTCGCGGAGCGCGCACGCGCGCGCGTCGTGCTGCTGCAAGCGGGTGATGCGCATACGCTGAAGCTCTGGCAAGCGCTGATCGATATTTCCAAGCGGCACTTCAACGCGAACTACGCGAAGCTCGGCGTGCTGCTGCGCGACGAGCACCTGCGCGGCGAGAGTTTTTACAACCCGCTGCTGCCGCAAATCGCGGACGAGCTCGAGAAGAGCGGCCTAGCGCGGATGAACGATGGCGCGCTGTGCGTGTTCGCGCCGGGCTTCACGAACCGCGAAGGCCAGCCGTTGCCGCTGATCGTGCGTAAGCAAGACGGCGGCTTTGGCTACGCCGCGACGGACCTCGCGGCGCTGCGCTTTCGCACGCAGACGCTCGGCGGCACGCGTCTGCTCTACGTGGTCGGCACGCCGCAGGCTCAGCATCTCGCGATGGTGTTTGCCGTCGGCGAGCTCGCGGGCTGGCTCAAAGCCCCCGCGCGCGCCGAGCACGTCGCGTTCGGTTCGATCCTCGGGCAGGACAAGAAAATGTTGAAGACGCGCGCGGGAGACACCGTGTCGCTGTCGTCGCTGCTCGATGAAGCCGTCGACCGAGCGGGCGCGGAGCTCGCACGCCGCGAGCCGGATCTCGACCCGGCGGTCCGTGCGGCTCTCGCGCCGAAGATTGGAATCGGCGCCGTGAAATACGCAGATCTCGCGAACGACCGGATCAAGGACTACGTATTCGACTGGGACCGGATGCTCGCGGCCGAGGGACGCACGGGCCCCTATCTCCAATACGCACACGCGCGGATTCACTCGATCTTCCGTAGGGCGGCGGAATCGGGCGTCGCGCGAGCGAGCGCGTCGGCCGTCATCATGCTCGGCGAGCCCGCCGAACGCGCTCTCGCACTCGAGTTGCTCGGCTTCGGCGCGGCGGTGCGCGAAGCGGCGGATTCGCTGCGGCCGCACCGGCTCGCAGGGTATGTCTACGACCTCGCGACGGCGTTCACCGGGTTCTTCGAGAGCTGCCCCGTGCTCCGGGCTCCGGACGACGCGACGCGCGCGTCGCGGCTTGCGCTCTGCGAGCTCACGGCGAGCGTGCTTGCGCGCGGCCTCGATTTGCTCGGCATCGAGGCGCCGGAACGCATGTAGCACGGCGCCGGCTGCGTAAGTTCCGGCGCACGAGCGCCGGCGCGCGTGCCCGGTCCGGATGGCGTAGACTCACGCACGCGCATCTGCAGCTCGGCCCGCTTTCTGGAGCGCCGGCGTGTCGAAAAAAGGCAACGAACAAAAGCTGCAAAAAGTCACCGACATCTGCCTTGCGCTGCCGTCCACGGACTGCACGCGGGGCGGGAGCCACGCGACATATCGCGTTCGCGGCAAGGTGTTCGCGTACTTCCTCGACGATCACCACGGCGACGGCATCGTGTCGGTCTGCGTCAAGTCCGAGCTCGGCGAGAACACGGACCGAGCGCGGCGCGAGCCGGATCGATTCTATCTGCCCGATTACATCGGGCCGCGCGGCTGGTTCGGTCTGCGGCTGGACCGCGGGCGAGTGAGCTGGACGGAGGTTGCGAACATCGTCGAGCGCAGCTACCGCCTCACGGCGCCGAAGACGTTGCTCGCGAAGCTCGACGACGCGAGGCCGCTTTGAAATCGTGGCCGCGGCCGGGATAATTCCGGCGATAATGGCAGCGCTCGCGGTCCGGCGCTGCTCGAGAGGTGCGATATGGCGTGGTGGAGTTGGATCATCATCGGCACTCTGTTGCTCGGTGCCGAGCTGTTCGCGATCGACGCACAGTTCTACCTGATCTTCATCGGCGCCGGCGCGATCGTCGTCGGCCTCGTCGGCATGCTCGGGATCGATCTGCCCGTGTGGCTGCAATGGCTGTTGTTCGCGGCGCTATCGATCGCGGCGATGCTGACGATTCGGCGCCAACTGTACTTGCGGCTGCGCAAACGCCCGCTCGGCAAAGTCGACGGCGACGCCGATCAGCTCGTCCGGATTCCGGACGAGCTCGCCCCGGGCAAGTCGATGCGGATCGAGTACCGCGGCAGCGGCTGGACCGCCCTCAACGTAGGCGAGCGTTTGATCCCCGCCGGCGAGGAGGTGCGGATCGAGTCCGTCGAGGGGCTCACGTTGCACGTTCGTCTCAGCTAGCCGCCGAAATTCATCGTCCACTCCGGCCACTTGGAGCAGCCATGACCCAAACCGCGTTTCTGGTCGCGCTCGCGATCGCAGTCGTCGTCATCATCGTTCTCGGCAAGACGGCGATCGTCGTGCCCCAGCAGAGCGCCTACATCGTCGAGCTGCTCGGCAAGTACAGCCGCACGCTGCAGGCGGGGTTCCACATCCTCACGCCGTTCATGGAGCGCATCGCGTACCGCCACAGCTTGAAGGAATCGGCGGTCGACATTCCGGAGCAAATCTGCATCACGCGTGACAACGTGCAGGTCGGCATCGACGGCGTGCTGTACCTCCAGGTAATGGATCCCGCGCGCGCGTCGTACGGCATCGCGAACTACGGTTTCGCGATCACCCAGCTCGCGCAGACGACGCTGCGCAGCGAGATCGGCAAGATCGAGCTCGACCGCACGTTCGAGGAGCGCGGCAGGATCAACACCAATGTCGTGAGCGAGCTCGACAAGGCCACAGAGCCTTGGGGCGTGAAGGTGCTGCGCTACGAGATCAAGAACATCAATCCGCCGCGCGACGTGATCCAGGCGATGGAGAAGCAGATGCGCGCCGAGCGCGAGAAGCGGGCGGTGATTCTCACGTCGGAAGGCGAGCGCGACGCCAAGATCAACCAGGCCGAGGGCGAGAAGCAGCGCGTGATCAAGGAGTCCGAGGCGCAGCGCCAGAGGCAGATCAACGAGGCGCAGGGCGAGGCCGAGGCGATCCTCGCCGTGGCCGTCGCGACCGCGGAAGGGTTGCGCCGCGTCGCGGAAGCCGTGAGCGGCGAGGGCGGGCACGCGGCAATGCAGCTGCGCGTCGCCGAAGACTATATCCAGCAGTTCGGCAACCTCGCGCGCACGACCAATACCCTCGTGGTGCCGGCCAACGTGAGCGACATCGCGGGCATGATCGCGATGGCGACGAAGGTGTTCGAGCACACGCGCTCGGATCCGCCGAGCCCGCCGCGCTCGGGCGGCTCGAGCGCGCCGCCGCGCCCGAGCGCGGCGCCGCGGTCCAGTCCGCCCAGCATACCGCCGCCCGCCGCGCCGCCCGCCGCGCCGAGATAGCGCGATGTTCGTCGTCTTCGGCTGGGACAAGACGTTCAAGCAGCGGGAGTCGCTGCTCAAGACGCATTGCCACCATTGCAGCAGCGACGTGTCCTGGCACATTTGGCACGAGACCGAATGGGTGTCGCTGTTCTTCGTGCGTTTGATCCCTCTCGTGACGAAGTATCACCTCGCGTGCGAGGTGTGCCGCGACTCGCTGCCGCTCGACGCGCCAACGTGCCGCAGAGCGCGTAACCGGCACGCGCTCGACGCGCGCACGAGCCGCGAGCTCCACGACGAGCTCGTAAAGCGTATCGAGGATCACCAGTACGGCGGCATGACCGAAGGCCAGCGTACCTATTACAAGCGGACCCGCGAGCAGCACGGCGAGAACGCATGAGCGGCAATTCCGTCGTCTTCAAGAAGCTGAACCTAAAGGACCAAACCGAGATCGCGATCGTCAACGCGCCCGCGAGCTTCGAGCCGGAGATTGCGTCGCTGCGCGGCGTCGCCGTGCGCCGGTCGCTCGCGAGCGGCGCGCCGCTTTCGTTCTCGCTCGCGTTCGTGACGAAGCAGGCCGAAGTCGACGCGTGCGCGAGGGGGACGGCGGAACGCACCGTAGGCGATGCCGTCGTGTGGTTTGCGTATCCGAAGCAGTCCTCGAAGAGATACAGGTCCGAGATCGACCGCGATCGCGGTTGGGACGTGCTCGGGGCGGCCGGCTTCGAGCCCGTTCGCATGGTCGCGATCGACGAGGACTGGTCCGCGGTGCGGTTTCGGCGGGTCGACTTCATCAAGTCGCTGACGCGCGGCAAGGAACACACGATATCCACGGCCGGGAAAGCGAAGGCCGGCGCGCGTGCGAAGTCCGCTGCGAAGGCGAGCCCCAAGCCCCGATCGAAGCCGCCGGCGAAGCGCAAGGTGACGGCTGCTCGCAGGGCCGCGAAGGGCGCGCGAAAAAAGAAATGACGGCCGATGTCGATTGCCGCTTTCGCCGTGCTCTACTTCCTCTACGTCTTCGCGATCGGGTTCGTTCTCGGCGTGGTCCGTACGCTATGGCTCGTAGCTCTGCTCGGCGAGCGAGCCGCGGAGCTCGCGGAGCTGCCGGTTATGGTGATTGCGAGCTATTTCGTCGCGCGTTTCTTGATGCGCAGCCGAGGCCCCACGTTTGGCGTGGGCGCTTCGGTAGCGGCCGGCCTCGGAGCTCTCGCGTTGCTCGCGGGCGCGGAGATCGCGACGGTGATCGTCTTGCGGGCGCAGAACCTCTCGGACTACGTCGCCGCGCGTGATCCCGTCGCGGGCACCGCTTACCTCATCGCGCTGGCCTCGTTTGCTGCAATGCCGGCGCTCGTTGCGTCGTCACGGCGCCGGAGGAAGCATGAGAACGGCCACTAGGTTGGCGTGCGCCTCGATCGCCGCGGCTCTCGCGGCGCTCGTGGCCGCATGCACGGACGCTCCAGCGCCGCCTCCGGCACGCGCCGCGGGCGGCACGGCGGCCGCGGCCGCGAGCGCGCTCACGAATCGCGTCTGGATCCGAACGTCGCCCGACCCGCCGCTCGGGTCGATGCTGATCTTTCTGTCCGACGGCACCCTCCTCCAGGACTCGTGCGGGGAAACGTATCGGCTGTCGCGGTGGCGGGCCGACGACCTCGACACCATTCGCTGGCAGGAAGACACGGCTGAAATCAGGGCGACCGTAGTGAAGCTGACGGAGGCAGACCTCACCTTGCGGCTGGACCTCGTGAGCGGCGTGGGGACCGCTACGTACGTCGCGGCGACTGTCCCGTACGTGTGCCCCGACTTGCCGCGCTAGCGGACGCTGCCCGCCAGGTACGCTTTGCGGCGCGGCTCCGGCAACTTCTCGATTGCGTAGCGCAGCATCGTGCGCGGCATCGCGGCGTAATGCTCGCGCAGAAACCCTTCCTCGACGGCAACGTCGCGATTGCCGACCTCGCGCAGCATCCAACCCGTGGCTTTGTGGATCAGATCCTCGCGGTCATTCAGCAACAACCTCGCGAGCGCCAGCGTGTCGTCGAAGTCGCCGTCCTTGATGAACCGGAACGTCGCGATGATCGCGACGCGCCGCTCCCAAAGGCTCGCGGAGCGCGCCAAGTCGTAGAGCGCACGGCGGTCGCGCGGCGCGAGAAACGTGCCGACGATCTGATACGCCGAGCTGTCGACGAGATCCCAGTTGTTCACGTAGCGCGGCGTGTGCTTTAGATACTGGGCATAGATCGCGGCGCGTGCCGAATCGTCGCCACGCTCGAAGAGATCGACCATCAGCACGAGCGCGAGCAGGCGTTCTTCGTGCAGTCGCGAGCGCAGGAGCGTCAGCGCGGCCGCGAGCGGTGCGCCGCGAAACTCGCGCGCGACGGCGCGCACGACGGGCACGCGGACTCCGAGGAAACGGTCGCCCGCCGGGTAGCCGGCTCGCCCCGTCTTGAAGAACCGCGTGGAGTGGGCCGCGATCTTCGGATTCGCGTGCTCGCGCAGTCGCGCGCGCATCGCGGCGGCCTGTTTGCTCATCGGCTCCGGAGCTCCGACGCGCGTCGCATTCGCGCCGCCTTTCGACGCTAGTGCTTGCGGTCGCGGGCCTCGGCCCGCGAATGCTGGGTGCGGAACGGCTTGCCGTGCGCGACGCGTTTACCTTCGGGCGCCTTGCCCATGCCCCGCGGCTGGAAGCGCGGCACGAGCTGATGCTTACCGTTGCCGATCAGGTCCTCGCGGCCCATGCGCTTCAACGCGGCGCGCAGCATCGGCCAGTTGTTGGCGTCGTGGTAGCGCAGGAACGCCTTGTGGAGCCGGCGTACCGTGATGCCGCGCGGAACGTGCACGTCCTCCGAATCGCGCGTGACTCGGCGCAGCGGATTCTTGCCCGAGTGATACATCGCGGTCGCGGTCGCCATCGGACCCGGCAGGAACGCCTGAACCTGATCGGCGCGGTAGCCGTTCTCCTTGAGCCACAGCGCAAGCTCGAGCATGTCCTTGTCCGTGGTGCCGGGATGCGCCGCGATGAAGTAGGGGATCAGGTATTGCTCTTTGCCCGCCGCTTGCGAGTAGCGGTCGAAGAGCTTCTTGAAGCGGTAGTACGTTCCGACGCCGGGTTTCATCATCTTCGACAGCGGTCCCTCGCCGATCGCCTCCGGCGCGATCTTGAGGTATCCGCCCGTGTGATGCTGCGCGAGCTCCTTGACGTACTCGGGCGACTCGATCGCGAGGTCGTAGCGCACGCCGGAAGCGACGAGCACCTTCTTCACGCCGGGCAGCGCGCGCGCTTTCTGATAGAGCTTGATCAGTGGGGCGTGATCCGTGTTCAGGTTGGGACACACGCCCGGATACACGCACGACGGTCGTCGGCACGCCGACTCGATCTCGCGGCTCTTGCAGGCGAGCCGGTACATGTTCGCCGTGGGGCCGCCGAGATCCGAAATCACTCCGGTGAAACCCGGCACGTTGTCGCGGATGGTCTCGATCTCGCGCAGGATCGAGTCCTCGCTGCGGTTCTGGATGATCCGGCCCTCGTGCTCGGTGATCGAGCAGAAAGTGCAGCCGCCGAAGCAGCCGCGCTGGATCGTCACGGAGAAACGTATCATTTCGTAGGCGGGGATCTTCGCGGTGCCGTAGGCTGGATGCGGGCGGCGCGCGTACGGCAGCTCGTAGATTCCGTCCATCTCCTCGCTCGTAAGCGGCACGGGCGGCGCATTGAGCCACACGTCGTTCGCGCCGTGGCGCTGCACGAGCGCGCGCGCGTTGCCCGGGTTCGACTCCATGTGCAGGATCCGCGACGCGTGCGCGTACAGCACTGGATCGTCGCGCACTTGCTCGTAGCTCGGTAGGCGGATGTAGCTCTTGTCGCGGTCGGCGGTCGGCACCTTGCGCGTGAAGCGAACGACATTGACGCCGGGTTCCTTCGCAGCGGCTTCGCGCGAGGCGGCGGCGATTTCCGACTCCATGGCGTAAGGATCGGGGTGCTTGGTCGTAGCGCCGGGCAAATCGAGATGCGTCGAATCGATCTCCGTCCAGCCTTCGCCAGCCGCCGTGCCGAGAAACGCGGTGCCGCGCACGTTCTTGATGTCGGCGCGGCTCGCGCCCGCCGCGAGCCGGTGTGCGATCTCGACGATCTGACGCTCGCCGTTGCCGAACACGAGGAGGTCGGCGCGCGTGTCGAGCAAGATCGAGCGCCGCACCTTCTCCTGCCAGTAGTCGTAGTGCGCGATGCGGCGCAGGCTCGCCTCGATGCCGCCGATCACTATCGCCGCGTCCGCAAACGCTTCGCGCACTCGCTGCGAGTAGACGATCACGCTGCGATCGGGTCGAAGTCCGCCGACGCCCTCGGGCGTGTACGCGTCGTCGCGTCGTACGCGTCGGTCGGCGGTGTAGCGGTTGACCATCGAATCCATGTTTCCGGCCGTGACGCCGAAGAACAGCGCCGGCGCACCGAGGCGCTCGAAATCCTCCGTCGAGCGCCAATTGGGCTGGGCGATGATGCCGACGCGGAAGCCCTGCGATTCGAGCACTCGGCCAACGATCGCCATCCCGAAGCTCGGATGGTCGACGTACGCGTCGCCCGTCACGAGGATCACGTCGCACTGGTCCCAGCCGAGCAAGTCCATCTCCTCGCGCGACATCGGCAGGAACGGCGCGGGTGTGAGCCGATGCGCCCAATACTTGCGGTACCCGAAGAGATCGGGTGCGGCGAGGCGGCTTGCAGGGTTGGCGGACGACATGCAGCTTGCGATCGCGGGGCGCTCGTTCCTTGGGCAGATCAACGGGTTGAGGCCGACCAGGGTACCACTTCCGCGACGCGGGCGGCCGCAGACGGCGGTTTCCGAGGCGCGCCGGCGTGTGCGGGTACGCCTTCGGAGCGGGCATGGGATACGCGGCCGCGGGCCCAGCGCCTCGGGGCAGCGCCCGTGCGGACTGGCGGCGCGCCGCGTTCCTCCGTTACCGTTGGCGGCCGATTGGGTGGCCCGCGATTCGGCAGGGCCGGTCGAGGGTGAAGAACGTGACGGTATTCGTTTCGATGCTGCGCGGCGTCAACGTCGGCGGGCACGGCAGAATGAAGATGGACGCGTTGACGGACGCGTACGTCGCCCTCGGTCTCGCCGACGTGCGCACCTTGCTGCAGAGCGGCAACGTGGTCTTCCGCAGCAGGCTCAAGGATAGAGCGGCACTCGCGAAGCGCATAGCGCAGGAGATCGAGCGGCGCTTCGATCTGCAGATCGAAGTCGTGATCCGCACGCTCGACGAGGTTCGGACGATCGTCGAGCGCGGGCCCGTGCTGTCCCCGCGCGCCGACATGAGCAAGCTCCTCGTGATGTTCCTGTCGGACGTGCCCGATGCCGGCGGTCAAGCAACGTTGGTGAAGCAGCACAAGGGACCCGAGATGATCGAGGTGCGCGGCCCCGAGATCTATCTCTACTATCCAGACGGTGTCGGCCGTTCGAAGCTCACCAACGCGTTCATCGAGAACAAGCTCAAGGTTGCGGGCACGGCTCGCAACTGGAACACGCTTACGAAGCTCGTCGCGGCCGGCGAAGAGATCGAGCGCACCTGAGGCGCCGCGCGCGCGATCTCACTGACCCTGCGCGCCGTGCGGCCACTCCGCGTCGAACGGGAATGGCCGTACCTCCGTGTTGAACGTGAGATAAGTCACGACTTGATAGGTGTACGTGGCCAGCGATTGACCGAACTCGCGCAGCGCGCTCGTTGACCTGACCCGTGAACAGCACGTGGCAGAACTGCGCGACCACCACGATCGTCGTGACTAGCCTCGCGACCGCGTAGAAGACGCTGACCACGATCATGAAGAACAGCCGCAGCCACGTGGAGCGCGACTTCAAGTGCTCCTCCAACGGGCGTTGGCCGTCGGCGCTTTGCATGTAAGGTTCGTTCATGGTCGTTCTCCTGTTTTTGACCGCGAATCAAAGTTTCCCGAAAAACTTGCCGGTGAGCGTCTCGCGCGCGGGATGAAATGCCGCGACGGCCGCGCGCGCATAGGGCGCGAGTTGGCGCGCGCCGTAGCGGAAGTAGCCCACTGTGCGCATCTCCGTGAGCGCCTCGCGGTAGTACGCCAGCAGTGCGTCCGACACGACGGCGCCGCTGCGGCGCAGCGCGACCGCCGCGGACTTCGACAGCAAGCGGACCCGCTCGGGCAGTTCGCTGACCGCGGACACGGCGAGTAGTGACGAGACCTCGAACACCGTGCGGTCCTGCGCCTTCGCCTCCGTGCGCAGGTCGTCCCACACCCGCACGACGCTTGCGCGCGACGGCAGTTGCGGAGCGGGCAGGCGCCGCACTTCCGTCGCGAGCTTCGTCCACTCCCGCCGCAGCCCCGCGATGTCGAGCGGTGGCGCGTTGACGGTTTCGGCGAGCTGCGCAGCGGTGCGCTCGAGACCCTCGAGCAGCTGATCCATCGTGCTGAATGAGCCGCTCGGATCGAGCAGCCCTTCGCTCTTCAGCACGTCCGCGATCTGCGGAATCAGATAGCGCCCGAATCCGCAGAGGTCCGCGAGCGCAGCGAGCACCCAGACGGGGGACGTGCGAAACGCGAGCACGCCGAGGAGCTCGATGCCGTTGCCGGCGGCGCGGCGCAACAGGAAGTTCTCGCCGAGCTCACGATCCGTCGCGTGCGCAACGTCGACTTCGCCGACATGCTCGATCAGGAACTGCAGGGTCGCGCCGACGAGGCTCCGATAGACGCGCCCGCGGCGCACGCCGATCGGCAGCACGACGCCGGCCGTCTCGCGCACGAGCCCTGCGGCGAGCGCAGTGACGGAGCGCACCGTGCGCTCCGGCAGCGACAGCGCGTAGCGCACGCCGCGATTTCGGCCGATCGAGCGGAGCTTGGTGGTGATCGTCACGTTGCGCCGTCCGATCATTCGAATCGCAGCACCGTCGCGGGATTCGCGCGCGCGGCTCGCAGTGCTTGGCTCGCGACGGCCGCCCACGCGATCGCGACGACGATCACGAGGCTCACGACGAACGGCACCGGCGTGAGGCTGATACGCTGGATGAACACGCTGAGATATGCCTGCGCGGCGAAGTACCCGAGCGGCCACGCGATCAGATTCGCGATGACCACCGGGCTTCGAGAAGTCGCGGAGCAGCATTTGCACGATCTGCATCTTGCGCGCGCCGACGGACTTGCGGACGCCGATCTCGTGCGTGCGGCGCCCCGCGACCTGAATGGCCATCCCGAACAAGCCGATCACCGAGATCAGGAACGCGAACGTGGCGAGCCCGACGAATACTTGATTCACACGCGCGTAGGTCTCGAAGTTCTCCTCGAACAGCTCGTCCATGAATCGGCGCTGGAACGGCGACTGCGGCGAGAGTCGGCGCCAGATGGCTTCCGCTCCCGCGACGCCGCCCGCGATGTCGTCCGCGGACAGGCGCACGATGATGTTCTGCATGCCGGCGCCCGGCCGGAGCTGATAGGCGCTCGACGTCGCGCCGAAGCCGCGCAGCGCGAGCGGACGGGTTTCGACTACACCGATGACGCGGAATTGCTGCGGCTGTTCCCCCAAGACCGCCGGGAAGTAGATCGTCTGGTCGACCGCTTCCGCCGGGGACCGGAAGCCGAGCTGCTGCGCGAGGATGCGGTCGATCACGATGTTGATCGGCGGCCTGCTCGGGTCCGGCGGGCCCTGCGGCGGCAGGTCGTTGTGATCCCTGTCGAACACGCGTCCCGCGAGGACCGGGATGTCCAGCGTGGCGAAGAAATCGTAGGCGACGTTGCTCTGGAAGGCGGTTTGCAGCGACGTCGTCTCCTCGGGCGAGCGCGAGAAGAGGTTCAAGTTCACGTCGTCGCTCCACGGCGCGGAGCCCGTTGCCGTGACGCCTTTCGCCTGCGGGAGGCGCTCGAGCTCGGCGCGCAGCAGGTCGCCGTCCACTCCGGTCACCGGGCGAAAGTTGCTGATCACGAGGTGTTGATCGCGCGTGCTGCCGGCGCCCGTGCGAACGAGCGCGGCGCTTTGCGAGAACATCACGATCACGGCGATCAGCAGAAAGCTCGCCGCGGCGAACTGTGCGCCCACGAGCAGAGTCGCGGCGAACCGCGGGCCGATGCGGATGCGCCCCAAGCGCAGCGCCTCGATTGGGCGCACCCGCGACAGCACGAGCGCGGGGTAGGCGCCGCCGAGCAACGTCACGCCCACGAGCAGCGTGCCGATGAACACCCAGAAGCGGGTGTCGATCGCGGCGCGCATGTCGATGCCCACTGCGTTGGCGACGAGCGGCGCGATCAGCGCGACGACGCCGACGGCGACTGCGAGCGCCGCTGTCGTCAGGACTCCAGCCTCGAGCAGGTACTGTGCAATGAGCTGGCCACGGCGCGCGCCGAGGACTTTGCGCAGGCCTATCTCGCGCGCGCGGCGCGCGGCGCGAGCCGTCGAGAGGTTCGCGTAGTTCATGCACGCCACGAGCAGCACGAGCGCGCCGAGGCCGAACAAGATCGTGGTGATCGACAGCCAGCCGCTCGCGCCGCCGAGCAGCTGGGCGTTGAGTCCCGTGACCAACAGGCCGCTCAACGGGACCGCGCCCACGTCGATGGTCGCGAGGTTGAGTTGGTCGGGCGTCATCCGCCGTTCGGCGAAATCGCGCAAGCGCGCGTTCAAGCTCGCGGCCGACACGCCGCTACCGCGCTTCAACATCGCGTAAGTCGTGCAGCAATAACCACCGAGCCAGTTTTCGTTGCGGGTGGGCGGCGGCGCATCGGCGGGCGTCTCGGCGGCGGCCGCGGTCGCCGCCTCGCCGGCCGCAGCGGGCTGGGCAGCCGCCGCGCCGTTCGGCGCTGCCGTCCCATTCGCGTTGGCAGCAGCCGCAGCCGCGGCCGGTGGCGGCGTCGCGGGCCGGTTGACGGCTTCGGCGAGCCGCTCGTAGAGCTCGTACGGAGCCATGATCTCGAAATGTAACGGCGCCGACTCCGAGCCGCCGAGGTGCGAGGGCTCGGGGATCTCTCCGAGCACTCCGGTCACCGTGGCGTCGATGAGGTTGCCGCCGAGCGACACCGTCTTGCCGAGCGCGTCCGTCGTGCCGAAGAGACGCAGCGCAGCGGCTTCCGTCAGGACGAGAGAATTCGGCGACTGCAGAGCCGTACGGGCATCGCCGGCGGCGAACGGCAGGTCGAAGATGTCGAGGAACGCCGGGTCCACGGCGAGGCCCACCACGAGCGCGCGGCGTCCGTCCGCCGTGACGGAGGCCCGGCGATTCCAGATGCGTGCGCGCGCGAGCGTTTCGAACTCCGGAAACTCGAGACGCAAGTAGCGCTCGTAGAAGTCCGTCGTCTGCGGAAACTTGCCCGTGGTGATGCTGCCGTCGCGCAATGCGAGGTTCGCGGTTATCACGAAGGTGCGGTCCGTATTCGCGAAGTGCCGATCGCTGTTGCCCCAATAGGCGACGACGGCGTAGGCGGCCACGAACGCGACGAGACCGAGCGCGAGAGTGAGGACGTTGACGAGGGCAGTGAACGGCGAGCGGCGCAGGTTGCGGAGCGCGATCGAGAAGTAGTGACCGATCATCGGCTAGATCCTCGTCTCGCGGGGTACGATGCGGCCGTCCAGCAGATGCACGACTCGATCAGCCTGCGCCGCGCGCGCCGGCGAGTGCGTGACCATCACCACGGTCGCGCCCTCGCGATGCAGGACGCCGAGCATTTCCATGACGTCCGCGCCGTTGCGGCTGTCGAGGTTGCCCGTCGGCTCGTCGGCGAGGATCAGCGACGGATCGTTGACGAGTGCGCGCGCGATGGAGACGCGCTGCTGCTGACCGCCCGAGAGCTCGTCGGGGTATTGCTTCGTGCGCGAGTCGAGCCCCACGAGCTCGAGCACCTCGCGCACTCGAGTCGCCCAGCGGGCGCGCGGCACCTTTTGATAGCGCAGCGGCAGCTCGACGTTCTCGTAGACCGTGAGGTCGGAGATCAAGTGAAAGCTCTGGAAGATGAAGCTCACGTGCCGCCGGCGGAGGTCGGTGAGCTCGTCCACTGAGCGGCTCGAGAGATCCTCGTCGCCGAATACGTAGCGCCCGCTCGATGGCGTATCGATGAGCCCGACGATGTTGAGCATCGTCGTCTTGCCGCTGCCGGACGGTCCCATCACCGCGACGAACTCGCCGCGCTCGATCGTAAGATCGATGCCGTCGAGCGCCGCCGCGTCGCGCGAGCTCGAATAGCGCTTCGTCACGTTCGAAAGTCTGATCATCGGCAAACCCTCCCCGCCCCGAGGTGAGCAAAGTTCGCTTTAGCAGCTTTCGTGCCAAAGCACGCCGAAGTCGCAAGCCTTTGACCCGCGCGGAGATTCGGCCGCCGCGCCGTTTCTCCATTGGACTCGCCACTAGTGGTTCGCGCCACTCGTTGGCGCAAAACCTCAATCGTGACCTGCATCGCCGACACGTGCGGCGCGCGCGGTTTTTCTCGACTACGCCGGCTTCGCTCCGCATGCGCCACTCCGTTAGACGCGTGGAGCGAGATCCAGGTCGCATCGATCGTGGTCGAGGCCGCGCTCGTTCGCGGCCATCGGTGCGTCGGGACCGCGGCGCCGCGTCCCGGGTGAGCACTCGCCTAGCGAGTGGAAGCGTATGAGATTTCCGACGCCCGCGCACTTGCGTTTTGGCCCGCGAATAGGAGACGCTTAGACCAGGTCCACAAACCGAAGGAGGTGATCCCATGTCTAGTGAGAGTTTTGGGGTTTCAGTAGGCTGCGAGTGGTCGCGCGAGGCGCTCAACAGCTGAAGACCTTCGGGTTACGAGACCCCGTCTCACGGAGGGCCGCGCAAGCGGCCCTCTTTGCCTCCCCCTCCAATCCCTAGGGAGCCTGTCTCGTCACGAGCGGAGCGCCCGCGACGTCATCGAGCCGCGGGCCGCTCGCTGAGACCACCGTCGTGGCCGCGCTCGTGGCATGCGGCGCGCAGGCTCGGCTGCCACGCGAGACAACTGCGCGATTCGCTCACCGAGTTGGACGTTTGCGCCAACTACTGGTCGGAACGCACAGCGCCCACTGCCCACCCGTGCGCGCCGGTTTCAGACTTTACTTTCTTATAATCAACGAGGTACGTCGGTTCGCCGCGTCTGGCACGGAAGCTGCTATGTACGCCGCCAAGGTCTCCCGTCGATGCAGCTCCCACGTCTGACCAACCGAAGAGCGGATGCTGTTGTTCTTCCTCCCCAAAGCCCGAACACGGCAGCTCGGCGGGAGACCCCTCGAACGAGAGATTGCCGCGGGAGCGCGGTGGGGCAACAGACACCGTTAAGGAGTGATCGACTATGGATTCGCACAACTGGTCAGCATTGATCCCGGTCTTTTTTATCGGCCTGTTCGTCTTCAGCAAGGTCATGAATACGTGGATTCGTGCAAGGCACGGTTATCCGCTCGACGATCGTCGCCACCGTGCAGACGCGTCCGCCGATGACGTCGCGGGGCACGTGAAATACGCGCTCAAGAATCGCGACGAGACCATCGCGAAGCTCGAGGAGCGCGTGCGCGTTCTCGAGCGGATCGTGACGGACGACTCGAAGCGGATCTCGGACGAGATCGACGCGCTGCAGCGCACCGTCTGATTTGGCGACGACCTTAGCCGGCGGGCTCGGCCGCCGGCTGAGCCGCCGCGAGCGGCGTGACCTGGACGAGCCACGATTCGACGTTCTCGCCGCGCCCGCTGTCGAGCCAACCGAACACCACGCTGTGCCACAAGACTCGCTGCACGTAGTCGCGCGTCTCGTTGTACGGAATGTTTTCGACCCAAACGTCGGCATCGATCGGCTGTGCCGGCAACCAGCGAGCCGCCGCATTCTCACCTGCGTTGTAGCCCGCGAGCGCGACGACCGTCTGCTTGTCGAAGCGATTCACGAGGTCGCGTAGGTGAGCTGACCCCAGCTTGATGTTTACTTCCGGGTCGAACAGCTCCGCGGCTCCGGGCACCGGCTGACTCCAAGCGCGCGCGATGCGCCGCGCGGTCTCCGGAATCAACTGCGCGAGCCCGACAGCTCCCGCCGTCGACACGGCATCGGTACGGAACAAGCTTTCTTGGCGAATCACGCCGTAAATCAATGCAGCGTCGAGGTCGGTGAGCTTCGCCGCCGCGTGCACCTCACGGTCGTAGGGGTGCGGGTAAAGCAACGGGTAGTCGAAGAACACGCCTTCGCGCGTGGCGGTCGCCACCGACACGTCGTGCCACTGCCAACGCGAGGCAAGGTGCACGGCCTGGGGGCGCTCCGTCTCGGCGAGCGCACCGAAGCCGTTCAGCCATTCAGTGACTGCGGGCCCGCGCAAGCCGCACAGCGACAATTCGCGAGCTCGCACGAACCCGGGGCGGACGGCGAGCGACGCGATCGTCGCGTCGTCGGCGGCCAACCTTTGCGGGTGCGGCTCCGCGCGGCGCTTCAGGCGTGCCGCAGCGCTCGCCGCGTAGTAGTTGTCGGTTCGTAGCAGCGATGCATAGAGCGTCTCGGCGCGCTGCTCGTCGTGGCGCTGTGCGGCGGCTCGCGCGGACCAGTAGCGCCATCGCGGTTGGTCGCGCTGCGCGTCGGACATCGCGGCGATCGTGCGTTCGACTTGCGGCCAATCGCCGGTCCAGAGAGCCGCGCGTGCAGCCCAAGACAACGCGTAATCGTCGAGATTCGCCGCGGGAACGACCGCGAACGCTTCGAGCGCTTCGGTAGCGCGCCGGTCCCACGCGAGGCCGAACGCGAGCGCCAACGCATAGCGTGCCGCGCGCTCCGGTCCCACGGCGGCCGCGAGCCGCTCGAAACGAGCACGCGCCGCGGTCGGGTCGTTGCGAGCAAGCTTGGTCCAACCCGCGAGGAGCATCGTGTCCTCGGTGCGGCGCGCCCGCGCGGGATCGCTGAGCGCGATGTCGATCGACGGTGCCGGGCGCTCGAGGAGATCTGCCCACTGCAAGAGGGGCGCCGCGCGCTCGCTCGGGAGCCGGCTCGCGACCGTGCGCGCAAAGCCTGCCTGATCGCGTTCGAGCAGCGCACGCACGCGGCGCTCGACGAGATCGTCGGTGAGCGCTTCCGTCGATCGCAGCCACTCGAACACGGGCTCGCACTCGGGCGGCAATCGCTGCGGTATGAGCCACAGGTCCGTGGCGGCGGACGCGGCCGACGGAATCGACAGCGCGATTTGCGCGCGGACGTTCTGGCAGCGCAACGCAGGATCCGCGATCGACGCGTCGAATCGCTCGACGAGCGCCTGCCACTGCTCGCGCTCGCCGAGGCTCGATAGCCATGTGCGCCGCAGATCTGCTGCGACGGGTTCGCCCGCATGCGCATCGAGGAACGCGCGCACGTCGTCGTCTGTGCTCGTCCATCCCTGCGCCGCGCCGCGAAGCGCGCCGGTAAGTCGCGCACGCTCCAAGTATGGATAAAGCGGGTAGTCGCGCAGTGCGGCCGGCTCCACCGCGAGCGGCAGCGGCGCTCCGGCTTCCGCGGCGGCATAGGCGAGCACGAACAGCTGCCGAGCGCTCGCGAGCGGATCGTCGTCGGCCGCTGCGCTGGCGGCGACCAACGCAAGCAGCCCGGCGGCGAGTCGCGCATGAATTCGCATACGGACCGCCGTCCGGCTGCCTGGAACCTGGCTCATGGCCCGAGCATAAATCAACGGCACGACGGCGTAACCCGTGACCCACAGCAGGATGGACGGCGAGCTCATGTCTCAGAGCGACGCGACGAATTCACGCGTCGAGGCGCGAAACTGGCGGTCGGCTAGTCGATCGGTCGTGCTACGGTGTGCGGTAGTCGGCGGTTGCCTAATGAGGGTCCAAGGCACTATGCCGCGGGCGGCAGCCCGAACTTCCGGGAGTGCGCGCTGTCTAGGCTAGATGCGTGCAGGGAAGCCAAAATGGATTTTCCATACTGCCGCGCGCAGAATGTCCCCCTCTAAACGCCGACGGACAGGCGTTTGCACGGAGAAATCTTATGGGTCTCGCGATGAGCGTTCCGCAGCTGCTGATCATCCTCGTGATCGTGGCGTTGATCTTCGGCACGAAGCGCCTCAAGGAAGTCGGCGGCGACCTCGGCAGCGCGCTGAAGAGCTTCCGTAAAGCGATGAACACGGGGGAGACGGACGAAGAGCCGCGCGACGGCCAGAAGCGCCTGATGAACGAAGGCGACGAGCAAGCAGACAAGGCGCAGCAGCAGCAGCGCGAAACCGAACAAAAGTAAGCCCAAGACGATAAGCCCACAGAGTAAGCCCCCAGAGTAATCGGATCTCGACCGCCTCCCGCACGGTTCGCGTCCGTGCACCTTCTACCTATTTCATATGCAGTGGCTGACAGGGACCTCTAACTTCGACTTCATGAAGTACCGGCGCGTGGCCATCACCGCGTCGGCTGTCGTGAGCGCCTTGTCGATCCTGTCCGTGATCTTCCACGGGCTGAACTTCGGCATCGATTTCACGGGCGGCGTGCTCGTCGAGGTGGGCTACCCGGGCGAGGCGAACCTCGCCCAGATTCGCGCCGAGCTCGATGCCGCGGGAATCACGCAGGCCCAGGTGCAGACCATCGGCTCGCTGTCGGACGTGATGATCCGCTTGCCGGCGATCGGCGACGACGCAACGGACGCGGCGGCGACGCGCGATAAGCTGCTCGAGATTCTGCGCGCCGGCGATCCGAACGTGGAGCCGCGCGGCGCAGAAGTCGTGAGCGCACAAGTCGGTGAGGAGCTCGCCGAGCAGGGCGGGCTCGCGATGCTGTTCGCGATGATCATGATCTTCATCTACGTCATGCTGCGGTTCCGCTGGAAGCTCGCGATCGGCGCCGTTGTCGCGACCCTGCACGACGTGATCGTCACGGTCGGCGTGTTCTCGGTGCTCAACTGGCAGTTCGATCTCGTCGTGTTGGGCTCGGTGCTCGCGGTGCTCGGCTACTCGCTCAACGACACGATCGTCGTCTACGACCGCATTCGCGACAATTTTCGGCTCATGCGGCGCGGCTCTGCGATCGCGATCGTGAATTCATCCGTGAACCAGACGCTCGGCCGCACGTTGGTCACCGGCGTCACGAGCTTGCTCGTGTTGATCGCGCTGCTGTTCCTCGGCGGCGAGACGCTCTGGGGATTCTCGGTCGCGCTGATCATCGGCATCGTCGTCGGCACGTACTCCTCGATCTACGTGGCGAGCGCGATGGCGCTGCTGCTGAACGTGAGCCCCGCGGACCTGGTCGCCGCGAAGGCCGAGAAGGTCGACGAGCTGCCCTGACCGCGTCGCCGGCGCAGTGCCATGCGCGCTCAATCCGCCCATCTCGCGCGTCCAACGCTGCGCCGCCAAGCCGAATACCTCGAGGCCGTGCGCCGCAGTCGCAAGCTGCATCGCGGACTCGTGACTTGCGCCGCGACGCCGCGCGAGTACCGCGACTATCTTCGGCGCACCCGGCGCAAGAACCAGGAGTCGTTTTTCGTCGTGACGGCCGGCGGCGAGCTCGCGGGCGTGATCAACCTCAACGAGATCGTGCGCTACGCGTTCCAATCCGCCTATCTCGGCTACTACGCGTTCACGCCGCACGCAGGTAAGGGGCTGATGCGCGCGGGCCTCGAGCTCGTGCTGGCGCGTGCGTTCGGGGATCTCGAGTTGCACCGTGTCGAAGCGAATATCCAACCCGCGAACCGCCGTTCGATCGCACTCGTCCGGAGCCTCGGGTTTCGCTACGAGGGGCTCGCGCGCCGCTATTTGAAAATCTGCGGCCGCTGGCGCGACCACGAGCACTGGGCGCTGCTCAAAGAGGACTGGCGCGCGCGACGCTGACGTCAGCCGCGCCGCGCATAAGCGAGCGGCAGCGCCGTCGTATCGACGGCCTTGCGCAGCACGAACGACGAGTGCACGCCGATCACGCCCTCGATGCGCGTGATCTTGTCGAGCAGGAAACGTTGGTATTCGTCCATGTTCGGCACGGTGATTTTCAGTTGGTAGTCGGCTTCCTGACCCGTGATCAAGTAGCACTCCTGCACTTCCGGATGCGCGCGTACCGCGTTCTCGAACTGCTCGAACCGTTCGGGCGTGTGCCTATCCATCCGAATGTGAATGAGCGCGGTGAGGTCGAGACCGATTTCGCGCGGCTCGAGCCGGACGACGCGCGCGCGAATCACGCCGGCCTCCTCGAGCAAGCGGATGCGCCGCGAGCAGGGCGAGGCCGACAGCCCCACGCGATCGGCGATCTCCTGATTGCTCAAGCCGCCGTTTGCTTGGAGCTCCGCGAGGATCTTGAGGTCGAACGAGTCGAGTTTCTCGGTCATGGCGCAATTATCAGCTAGGATTCGTCGAAAAATAGCATGAATTCGCCATATGCGGCCGATTCTTCGACAAATGAGGTCGAAAATGCCGCGAAACTCGGCATAGAATCGTCGCCTTGAATCGATGGCTCGCCTTCTCGGGGCCGTCCCGCGAGTCGTAGAAGGAACCGCCCGATGAGCCAGTTCGATCACACGAAATACCGCGCGTATCGCCCCATCGCCTTGCCTGACCGGCGCTGGCCGGATCGCGCGATCGACCGAGCGCCCGACTGGTGCAGTGTCGACCTGCGCGACGGTAACCAAGCCCTCGTTCAACCGATGTCCGTGCCGAAGAAGCTCGAGATGTTCGCGCTGCTCGTCGAGCTCGGCTTCAAGGAAATCGAGATCGGCTTCCCTTCCGCGTCGCAGACGGAGTTCGACTTCGCGCGGCGCTTGATCGAGAAGAACCTGATTCCCGATTCGGTAACCGTCCAGGTACTCACGCAAGCGCGCCGCGAGCTCATCGATCGCACGTTCGAAGCGCTGCGCGGCGTCAAGCGCGCCGTCGTGCACGTCTACAACTCGACCTCGCCGGTGCAGCGCGAGCAGGTATTCAAGGCCAGCAAGGAAGAGATCATCGCGATCGCCGTGAACGGCGCGCGCCAACTGAAGGACGTCGCGGCGCGCCATCCCGGCACCGACTGGACATTCGAGTACTCGCCCGAGAGCTTTTCCGGCACCGAGAGCGATTACGCGCTGGACGTCTGCAACGCGGTGATCGACGTCTGGAAGCCGCAGCACGGGCAGAAGGTCGTGATCAATCTGCCGGGCACGGTCGAGATGACGACGCCGAACGTGTTCGCGGACCAGATCGAGTACTTCTGCCGCAACGTCGCACAGCGCGAGCACATTCGCGTGAGCCTACACACTCACAACGATCGCGGCTGCGCCGTCGCGGCCTCCGAGCTCGGGCTCATGGCCGGTGCGGACCGGATCGAAGGAACATTGTTCGGCAACGGCGAGCGCACCGGCAACATGGACATCGTTACCATGGCGATGAACCTCTACTCGCAGGGTGTGGATCCGAAGCTTGACCTCGCCGACATGGGGCGGATCATCGAGGTCTACAGGCGCTGCACCGATATGCCGGTCCATCCGCGCCACCCGTGGGCGGGCGATCTCGTTTACGCCGCGTTCTCGGGCAGCCACCAGGATGCGATCCGCAAGTCGATGGCGTTCCATCGCGACAACGAGCTGCCGCATTGGACCGTCGCATATCTGCCGATCGACCCGCGCGATCTCGGCCGCCGCTACGAGGAAGTCGTGCGGATCAACAGCCAGTCGGGCAAGGGGGGCGTCGCGCTCGTGCTCGAGCGCGATCACGGCATCACCTTGCCGAAATGGCTGCATCCAGCGGTGAGCAAGGTGGTTCAACTGCAGGCCGACTCCACGGGCGAGGAGATATCCTCGCGCCAGATCGCAGCGCTGTTCGAAAAGGAGTTTCTCGCGATCCCGGACGGCTGGCGGCTGCAAGGCTACGACCTGCACTCGGAAGCGCAGCGCACGCATGGCCGCTTCCGGCTGTCTACTGCCGGAGCGGAGATGCAATTGAGCGGCGAGGGCCAAGGCCTCATCGAAGCGCTCGTCGACGCCGTGAGCCGCCGGTTCGGCACCGCGATTTCCGTGGTCGAGTTCGACGAGCATGCGATGTCGCCGGGCACCGAAGCGAAGGCCCTCGCGTCGGTGACCATCGAAGCAAGCGGGCGACAGGCGAGCGCTTGCTGTATCGACGAGGACACGTCGCTCGCGTCACTGCAGGCGGTGCTGTCGGCCATCGGTCGGGCCATCGAGGCACGCGCGGCGATGGCGCAGGCCGTCTAGCACCCTCGGCTCTCGCTAGCGGACGCGGCGAGCGGTCGCGCCCATCGCGACAGGTGGCTGCGCGTGGAAAGCGACTCACGTAGAGTGAGCATCGTGACGACCCAAACCGCGCACGTCCCGGCCGACGATGCCTCGGCGCAGAGCCACCTCGCATCGCTCGTCTGGCTCACGTCGCTGTTCTTCATGTGGGGTCTGATCACCTCGCTGAACGACATCCTCATTCCGCATCTCAAGGCCGCGTTCACGCTGAGCTACGTGCAGGCGACGTTGATCCAGTTCAGCTTCTTCGGTGCGTACTTCGTGATGTCGTTGCCCGCGGGTTGGCTGGTCGAGAGGATCGGCTACAAGCGAGGCATCGTCGTGGGTCTCGTGGTCGCGGGCGTCGGTTGCGTGGCGTTCTACCCGGCTGCCGCGGCGGCGGCGTACCCGTTGTTTCTCGGCGCGTTGTTCGTGCTCGCGTCGGGGATCACGCTCTTGCAGGTGGCCGCGAATCCGTACGTCACGATACTCGGCCCGCCGCGAACCTCATCGAGCCGCCTCACGCTGACTCAGGCTTTCAACTCCGCCGGGACGACGATCGGGCCTTGGATCGGCGCGAACCTAATCCTGTCGTCGGTGACGG
This sequence comes from uncultured Gammaproteobacteria bacterium, assembly GCA_963742115.1. GTDB lineage: Bacteria > Pseudomonadota > Gammaproteobacteria > Steroidobacterales > Rariloculaceae > FEN-1219. The sequence continues at coordinate 260,309 of CAVUKQ010000015.1, read as the reverse complement.
CGGGCACGCCGGCCGCCGAGGCCGCGCTCGTGCAGATTCCGTATCTCGGCCTCGCGGCCGTGCTGTTCGTGATCGCCGTCGTATTCACCCTGCTGCGCCTCCCGGCAGTCGGCGCGGGCGAGCGCGCCGCGCGCCTCGGTGGACCACCCGGCCGAGAGCCTCTGGCGTCATCGCCATCTCATGCTCGGCGTGATCGCGATCTTCGTCTACGTCGGCGGCGAGGTCGCAATCGGCAGTCTGTTGGTCAACTTCATGGCCGACCCCACGATCGGCGCGTTGCCGGAAGACGTCGCGGGCGAATACTTGTCGTACTACTGGGGCGGCGCGATGGTCGGGCGTTTCGTCGGCGCGCTCGTGATGTGGTTCGTGCGGCCGGGCCGAGTGCTCGCGTTCAACGCTGCAGCCGCGGTGGTGCTGCTCGTCGTGGCGATGGCGACGGCGGGCGAGACCGCGATGTGGAGCGTGCTCGCGATCGGCCTCTGCAACTCGATCATGTTTCCGACGATCTTCGCGCTCGCGCTCACGGGCCTCGGCAAGCGGACGGGCGAGGGCTCCGGGGTGCTCTGCATGGCGATCGTCGGCGGCGCGATCGTGCCCGTGATTCAGGGATACTTCGCGGACCACATCGGAATCCTGCACTCGTTCGCCGTGCCGGTGGCCTGCTATCTCTATATCGTGTTCTACGGCTTGAGTGGGCACCGCCCCGCCGCGCGCTGAGCGTTCACCTCGCTCGGCGAGCCTTCTTCACCCGTGATCACGTCGAGCGTTCGCCATGCCGACTAGCGCCACGCCTGCGGGCGCCGGAGATCTGCTTCCTCGAAGCGCGGACGCTCGGCGCGCTGCTCACGGCGCACGAGCTCACGGCCGTCGAGGTGATGCAGGCGTTTCTCGACGCAGATCGAGCGGCTCGACCCGCACGTGAACGCGATCCCTACGTTGCGGCCGAGCGCGGACTTGCTCGAGGAAGCCGCGGCCGCCGATCGAACGCGTGCGAGCGGCGCCGCCGTCGGCCCGCTGCACGGGCTGCCGATTGCGATCAAGGATCTCTCGCTCACGCGCGGCCTCCGCACTACGTTCGGGTCGCGGATCTATCGCGACTTCGTGCCGACGAGCGACGAGCTCTACGTCGAGCGCATCAAGCGCGCAGGTGCGATCGTCATCGGCAAGACCAACACGCCGGAGTTCGGCGCCGGCTCGCAAACGTTCAATGCGCTGTTCGGGGCGACGCGCAATCCGTACGACGTTGCGCGAACCTGTGGCGGCAGCAGCGGCGGCGCGGCCGCGGCACTCGCTTGCGGCATGCTGCCTCTCGCGGACGGCACCGACCTCGGCGGCTCGCTGCGCAATCCCGCGAGCTTCTGCAACGTCGTCGGGTTTCGGCCGTCGCCGGGCCGCGTGCCGCGGCTGCACCAGCCCTCGACCGACCTGCTCGGCGTGCACGGGCCGATGGCCCGCAACGTCGCCGACCTCGCGTGGCTGCTATCCGTGATCGCGGGCGCGGACCCGCGCGATCCGCGCTCGCTCGGCGAGCCCGGCGCGGCGTTCTTGGGCTCGCTCGAGCGCGATTTCCGCGGCGTGCGGCTCGCGTGGAGCGAACGGCTCGGCCGCTATCCCGTGGAGCCGGCCGTGACGGGTGTCTGCAACTCGGCGCGCCACGTGCTGGCGGACCTCGGCTGTGAAGTGGTCGATGCCGAGCCCGACTTCGACGGAGTCGACGAGATCTTCCAAACGCTGCGGGCCGCCGGTTACGCGGCGTCTCTCGGGCGCGACCTAACGCGCCATCGCGCCCTGCTCAAGGACACGGTGATTTGGAACGTGGAGCGCGGGCTTGCGCTCACGCCGGGCGATCTCGCCCGCGCGACGGCGGATCAGGGCCGCGCTCGAGCGGCGCGTGGATAGCTTCCTCGAGCAATACGAGTTCCTGCTGCTGCCGGTCTCGCAAGTCGTGCCGTTTCCCGTCGAAGTCGAGTGGGTGCACGAGATCGAAGGCGTCCCGATGCCGACCTACATCGACTGGATGGCGACCTGCTATGCCGTGAGCTGCACGGGGCTTCCGGCGATCTCGGTGCCGTGCGGGTTCACGCCCGGCGGCCTGCCGGTGGGCCTGCAAATCGTCGGTCGGCGCGGGCGCGATCGCGACGTGCTCGAGCTCGCGCACGCATTCGAGAGAGAGACGCGGTTCGCCGAGCGGCGGCCACCCATCGCGCAGCGCACGTCGTAGGCTAGCGACTCATCGAGCTGTGAAGGAGAAGGCCATGATCGATTCGATTCGAAACGAGCGCGCCACCGCGCGCGAGACTGCGGTGGTCGTCGGCGTCGGACCAGGACTCGGGCTCGCACTCGTGAACCGGCTCGTCGCGGAGGGATACACGGTGCTCGCCGCCGCGCGCGGTGCCGCGCTGGAGAAGCTCAGCTTCGCGGCGGGCCCGGGACGTGCGGTGCCGGTGCGCTGCGACGCGACCGACGCCGCTGACGTCGACGCACTGTTCGCGCGCAGCGCCGACCACGGCGAGCTCGCGATCGCGGTGTTCAACGCGGGCACGTTCGAGCGCGGCAACGTGATCGATACCACGCCAGAAGACTTCGAGCGCTGTTGGCGAGTCGGGTGCTTCGGAGGATTCCTCGTAGGCCGCGCCGCGGCTCGGCTCATGGTGGCTCGGGGACGCGGCACGATCCTGTTCACGGGCGCGACGGCGTCGCTGCGCAGCGGCGCGGGGTTCGTGAACCTAGCCGCGCCGAAATTCGGGTTGCGTGCCGTCGCGCAGAGCATGGCGCGCGAGCTCGGTCCGCGCGGCATCCACGTCGCGCACGTGATCGTCGACGGGCAAATCCGCACGCCGCGCTATGAGCACCTGGTCGCGGAGCGCGGCCCGGACTCGCTGCTCGAGCCCGATGCGATCGCGGGCGTTTATCTCGACTTACATCGTCAGACGCGAACGGCCTGGACTCAGGAGCTGGATTTGCGGCCGTGGGTTGAGCGGTTCTGACGGCGGGGCAAACCCTGAGCGCACGCGCTTGGTCGCAGAACATCGCGAAGTACTGGGTGTAGGCGAGCTCGTAACGCCGCGCTGTGCTTGTCGCCGACCATCTGAAGGATGTCCGCCGTGCAGAGCCGCGTGGACGCGGCGAGGTAGCTGCGATGCCGTACCTACGGCGGAATTTGCGCAACTGGCGCTCCAGCGCCGCGCGAAGGCAATCGTTTACGAGAGCGCCGCGCAAAAAAAAGCCCGGCCATTCGGCCGGGCAATTTAGGGGGAAACCGTCAGGAGGAAACTCTCCGATACTTGATTGAAAGTATCCGCCCGCGGACGCTCGTCGCCTGTGACTCGCGTCACAGGTTTTACATAAGTGCGTGTGAAGTGGTTCTAAACGCGGTGAGCTCGCTGCGTCGCGAACCCTTACTCGATCGGATAGGGACGTGCGAGCCGGTGCTGAGGGTTCTTGCCGAGCCATGTCTCGAGGCGGTCGCGGCGCGCGAGAGCGGTCGGGATGAACTCGAGCGCTTTTTTCAAGACGATCGTTCGGCTCGGCGCAGCTGAAGCGGAGGAACCCTGCGCCCGCCTGGCCGAAGCACTCGCCGCCCAGGCACGCGACGCCGAACTCGTCGTCGGCGCCCTCCAGCAGGTACATCGCCAGGCCGTGCCTCGTGATGCCGAGCCGGTTGCAGACGCGCGCGACGTTCGGGAAGACGTAGAACGTTGCCGTGGGATCGAGCGTGCTGAAGCCGTCGATACGGTTCAGGCCTTCCGTGAGCAGCTCGACCTTCTCGCGGAACTTGCGCATCACCTCGTCGCGCTCCGTCCGGTCGTGCTTGAGCGCGGCCGTCCCGGCGAGCTGCACGATCGGCGGCGTGCACGACAGCGTCGTGTTGATCATCTTGCCGATCGCGTCGGCGACTTCGGGCGAGGCGACGGCGAAGCCGAGCCGCCAGCCGCTCATGCTGTACGACTTGCTGAACGTGTACGCCGCCACGCACTGCGGCAGCATGCCCGGCTGCGCCAGGAGCGAGTGGTGCGCCCTCCCAGACCATGTGGCAGTACGGCTCGTCGCTGAAGACCGCGACGTCGCGGCCGCGGACGAGCGTCGGCGATGTCCCGCAGGTCCTCCTCCGTGGCGACGCCGCCGGTCGGGTTGTGCGGCGAGTTCAGGAAGATCGCTCGCGGCGACGGGTCGTCGCGCAGGAACCGCTCGACGTCGGCGACGTCGGGGCGGAACTCGTTCGACTGGCGCAGCGGCGCGAGGACCGCGCGCGCCCCGCGCCGCTCGATGTTCGGCACGTACGTCGGGAAGTGCGGGCTGAAGACGAGCACGCCGTCGCCGGGGTTCAGGAACGCCTCGCAGAAGAACTGCTCGAACACCTTCGCGCCCGGGCCCGCGACGACGTTCTTCGGCCTGAGCCGGGATGCCGAACTCCGTTCGCGACGAATCCGCGGCCGCCTCGCGGAACTCGGGAAGGCCGGGCGACGGGCAGTAGTGCGTCTGGTTGTTCTCGATCGCGTCGATGCCGGCGGCCTGCGCGGACGCCGTGCTGGCGAACGGGCTGTCGCCGATCTCGAGCTCGACGACGTCCTTGCCCTCGGCCTTCAGCGTCCTGGCCACGCCGAGCACGGTGAACGCGGTTTCGACTGTCAGAGATCGAGCGAAGTCGCTCAGTTGTGCGGACACGGCTGCACCTTCATCGGTTCATTCTGGAAGCGGGCGGTAGGACTACGGCCGGAGCGAGTGCCTTGTTGTCGATCGTGCGCGGGTCGACACTCGCCCGCGTTCTCGGCCCGTCGGACCGGCGGGCAGCATAGCACGACGGCGCACACACGCCGTTCATGCTGATTTCGGCGCGCGCAGCGAGGCATAATTGGCGCGCCTCGAACCCTGCTTAAGGAGAACAGCAAAATGATCGGGTACGTCACCCTCGGCACCAACGACATGGCGCGTGCCGCGAAATTCTACGACAGCCTACTCGCCGAGATCGGCGGTAAGCGCGGTATGGAAAGCGATCGATTCATCTCGTGGTCGGCGGGCCCCACGTCGCCCGGCATCGGCATCATCAAGCCGTTCGACGGCAAGGCCGCGACAGTGGGCAACGGCATGATGGTCGCGATTCATTGCGACTCGCCCGACAAGGTGAAATCTCTGCACGACAAGGCGATCGAGCTCGGCGGCAAGGACGAGGGCGCGCCCGGCACGCGCTTCGGGACTTTCTACGCGGCATATTTCCGCGATCTCGACGGCAATAAGTTGAACGCGTTTTGCATGACGTCTTGAGCGCGAGCTCGACGCGGTGCGGCGGCGGCGCGCAACGCCGCCCGCCGCGCCGCCGCGCGGCGGCCGGCCGCGCTCACCTGACTTTTCGGTAGCACGCCATGCGAGTCAACGTCATCATCCGCACTCTCGGCGTGCTGTTCCTGTTGTTCAGCACGACGTTGCTGCCGCCGATCGGCATCTCGTTCTTCTATGGGGACGGCGAGGCCGGACGGTTCTCGATCGCGTTCGCGATTGCGCTGTTCGCCGGACTTGCGTTTTGGCTGCCGTTTCACAGGCATGCCGCGAACATCCGCAGCCGCGACGGCTTCCTGATCGTCACGCTGATGTGGACCGCGATGAGCGTGCTCGGCGCGGTGCCATTCATGCTCGCGCTCGACGTGAGCTTCGCGGACGCGTTCTTCGAATCGGCGTCGGGCTATACCACGACCGGTGCGACCGTGCTCGTCGGCCTCGACGAGATGTCGCCGTCGATTCTGTTCTACCGGCAGGAGATCCAGTGGCTCGGCGGCATCGGCGTGATCGTGTTGGCGATCGCGCTGCTGCCGATGCTCGGGATCGGCGGCATGCAGCTCTACAAGGCCGAGACGCCCGGGCCGTTCAAGGACGAGCGGCTCACGCCGCGGATCACGCGTACTGCGCGCAACGTTTGCGGGCTCTATGTGCTGCTCACGGCCATCTGCGCGCTGCTCTTCTGGCTAGCGGGGATGAGCGTATTCGACGCGATCTCGCACAGCTTCAGCACGCTTGCGACAGGTGGCTTTTCGCCGCACGACGACAGCATCGCCTACTTCGACAGCCCCGCGATCGAGGGTATCGCGATCGTGTTCATGCTGATCGGCGGCATCAGCTTCAACGCGCACTTCATCGCATGGCGCACGCTGCAGCTGCAGCGCTACGGCCAGGACACGCAGACCGTTGCGTTCCTCTCCACGGTCGTCGTCGCGACCGTCGCGGCAACGCTCGTGCTCGCCGTCACGGGTACCTACGGCGGCGTCGCACAGGCGCTGCGCTACGCGGCCTTCGAGGTCGCGACCGTGATCACCACGACGGGCTTCACGCTCGCCGATTTCTCGCTGTGGCCGCTTGCGTTGCCGGTGCTCATGATCTTCTTGAGCTTCCTCGGCGGTTGCGCGGGCTCGACCTCGGGCGGCATGAAGGTGATCCGGTTCGTGGTGCTGGGCAAACAGGCCGCGGTGCACATCCACAAGCTCATCCACCCTCAGGCCGTGCGACGCATCAAGGTCGACGGTCAGGCCGTGCCCGATTCGGTGGTGGAGAGCGTAGGCGGTTTCTTCGCGCTCTACGTCGCGGTGTTCGCCGGTTTCATGATGGTCGCGATGATGGACGGTATGGATCAGGTGACGGCGTTCGGCGCAGTCGCCACGTGCATCAACAACACGGGGCCGGGGCTCGGAACCGTCGCGATCACGTTCAGCGAGGTTAGCGCGCAGAGCAAGATCGTGTTCGCGTTCGCGATGCTGATCGGCCGCCTCGAAATCTTTACGTTCTTGGTGTTGCTCGCACCGGCTTTTTGGCGCCGCTGACGACGCGCGAGCCGGCCGAGAGCTCCGGCGATCGCATCGAGCTGACTGCGATTGCGGCAATCGCGAGCGGGATCGCGAATACGAGGAAGCTTCCGGCCATCCCCATGCCGCCCGCGACGAGCACGCCTGCGACATACGGCCCGAGCACCGCGCCGAGTCGCGCGACGCCGATCGCCCAGCCAATACCGGTGATCCGGATTGCGGCGGGGTAGATCCGCGCGCCGACCGCATAGAGGCCGATGAAACCGCCTTGCATCGTGCCCGCGACGCCGAGGCCGATCGCTACGGCCGTCGCCCCCTGTAGGTACGAGAACGAGAGCAGTGCCAGCGCGGTCGCGGCGAGATAGATAGCGATCACGCGCCGCAGGCCGAAGTGGTCGGCGAAATAGCCAACCGACGCCATTCCGACGAACAGCCCGAGGTTGAGGATCGTTCCGGCCGAGAACGCTTGCGAGTCCGTCTGCCCCGAGTTGGCGACGAGCTGCGGCACCCAGTTCTGGAGGAAGTACAGCGTCAATAGCGACATGAAGAACGCGACCCAGAGCAGCAGCGTGTCGACCCGATGATCGGTCGAGAACAGCTTCCGGAGCGCAGCAACGATTTGCGCGAGGCCGCGAGCCTCGCTGCCGATGATCGCCGTGCTCGGCAGCGCCGCGATCTCGGCCTGACCCATTCCTCGCATGATCCGGTTGATTCGCTGCAGCGCGCCGGGCGGCTGCCTGCTCAGCAGGAACTCGGGCGACTCGGGCAGCAGCACGAATACGAACGGCAGGCTCAGCAAGGTGACCACGCCGCCGAGAACGAACAGCGACTGCCACCCGAAGCTCGGCAACATCCACGTTGCGAGCAGGCCGGTGATCGTCGCGCCGAGCGGGTAACCGCCCTGTACGAGAGTGACGGCGAAGCTTCGATGCCGCTGCGGGGACAGCTCAGCCGCGAATGCGGCCATCGTCGGCACGACGCCTCCGAGGCCGCAGCCCGTGACGAAGCGCAGGATCAGCAGCTCGCCCACGGACGACGCGAACATGACACCGAGCATTCCGACGGCGATCAGCGCGAGCGCGACAGTCAGCAGCTTGCGCCGACCGATCACGTCGCCGAGAGGCGCGAGCAGCATTGAGCCCGCCATCATTCCCGCGAGCGCCGCGCTGAACACTACGCCGAGCGTTGCGGGTTCGACGCCCCACTCGCGCGACAGCAGCGGCGCTGCGAACGAAATCGCGAGGATGTCGATCCCGTCGAGCATGTTGAGGAAGAAACAGAACGTGACCGCGCGCAACTGCAGCCCGGTCATCGGACCGTGATCGATGAGATGACGGATGTCCACCGCGAGTCCCCCCTGCGCCCCGCCAGGGGAGCGACTCGCACACTAGCATTCGCGGGTGGTCGTTAGAAGTCGAGGTCGAGCGCGCCGCAGAGAAACGCCATCAACGGTGCAGCGCTCGCGAAGCGCTCCGCGACGCCCGTCGCGAACCCCGCTGCGACGACCTCGCGATCAGCGAGATCGCACGATGCGATGAAGTCCTTGCGCCGCAGGTCGTCCGCGTGCGGCGAATCCGTCGGGAAAGCCGCGCGGCGGCTTCGCGGCCTGCTCGCCGCCGAGCGCGAAGTGGCGATTGAACGCGCGCCCGTCGCGGGCACGCTTCCAGAGGTTCGGTTGCTCGACGATCTCGCGGCGGATCGCGGCGAGCGCGCTCGGCTCGGGATGCCAGATCCCGGCACCGAGGAAACAGCCCCCGGGCTCGATGTGCACGTAGAAACCCGGGGCGTGTACGTCCTTGCCGCGCTCGTGGCGGAACTGGATTCCGATGTTCGTTTTGTACGGCGACTTGTCGCGCGCAAAACGCGTGTCGCGATAGATCCGCATCAGCGAGCCGCCGCTGACTTTCGAGACGGCCAGAAAATGCCGGGAGATCTTGGCGATCGCGGGCGCGAGTGCGTCGATGAACCTGAGCGCCGGCGCGACGAAGTGGTCCTCGTAGCGCTGCTTGTTCGCACTGAACCAGACGCGGTCGTTGTTGCCGCGCGAGCTCCGCGAGGAAGCGCAGCGTCTCGCGGTCGAAGGCGTGAGTGTCGGTTGACCGCGGCATTGCGCCGGGCCGGTCAGCGGGCTTCGACGTGGCGCGCGGCGCGCTTGCCCTCGCGACGCGCCACCGCAGCGGGCGGCTCGTCGTCGGACGGCTCGTCGCCGGTCGTCGTCGTCGAGCGCGGAGATGCAGCGGCGTAGATAGTCTTCGAGCGCGGCGGCCTCGGCCGGCGCGAGCGGTGCGAGCATGCGCGCGAAGACCCCCGCCGCGACCTCGCGCGCCTGCTCGAGCAGCTCGAGACCCTCGGACGTCACGGTCCAGCTGTCCGCGCGGCGGCTGTCGGGGTGGGGGCGCCGCTCGATCCGGCCTTCTTCCTCTAGCCGGCGCAGCGCGGAATTCATCGTCTGCGCTGATACCATTGCGCGCCGGGCGAGTTTCGCGCCGGTGATGCCAGGCTCACAATACAGGCCGAACAGCGCGGCGAAATGCGCGAACGACAGCTCGAGGCCCCGCTTGCGCAGCGCCTCGTCCATGGATTGCCGGAGGCTGTGCTGCAGGGATTTCATCAGGAAACCCACGATGTGCGCGGGTTCGTCGAGCTTCAGCCAGGCGCCGTGGCCTTCAGGTTTCTTGGGCATGTGTGATTTGCTAGTTATCAGATAGCTGATATCATATCAGCAAGCTGATCTAATTCAAGGACGACTTTCGATGCCAGTCGGGTCCCTTCTTTTGCGTCCGGGGCGCTACGCCGCGCGCGGTGCCATTCTCGTCGCGGGCGGCCTCGTCGTCGCTTCCTTGTCATGGCTGCGACCGCGGCGGCGCCGCGCAGAGCTCCAGCGCGACCGGCGCGCGCGACGCCGTGCTCACCGTGACGGCCGCCGAGATGCAGCCCGTCGAGCTCGCGCGCACGATTACGATGAACGGAGCGATCTACGCTTGGCAGGACGTGATCATCGCGTCCGAGGTCGGCGGCTACCGCGTCGCGGAGGTCAACGTCGACGTCGGCGATCGCGTGAAGCGCGGCCAAGTGCTCGTCGAGCTTTCGACCGCGTTGCTCGCAGCGGACGTCGCGACGAAGCAAGCCATGGTGAGGCAGCGCGAGGCCGAAGTCGTGAACGCCGAAGCCGCGCTGCAACGCGGTGAATCGCTCTCGGCCATGAACGTGCTCTCGCAGGCGGATCTCGATCGTCTCAAGAGCGAGGCGCTCGCGAAGCGCGCGGGCGTCGAGTCGGCGCGCGCCGATCTCGAGGCATCGTCGGTGCGCTTGAAGTTCACCAACGTCACGGCGCCGGACGACGGCGTGATCACCGCGCGCATGGTGACCGTGGGTCAGATCGCGCAGGCGGGCGGCGAGATGCTTCGTCTGCTGCGCAACAACCGCATCGAGTGGCGCGGCGAGGTGCCCGAGTCGCGGCTCGGCGACCTGGCGCCCGGCCAGCCCGTGATCGTCACGACGGCGGACGGCAAAGTCGTGAACGGCTCGATTCGCGTGGTCGCGCCGACGATCGCGACGGCCAATCGCACGGGTCTCGTGTACGTCGACTTGCCGCCGAACGATCAGTTACGTCCCGGTATGTTCGCGCGCGGCGAGGTCGAGATCGGCAGAAGCCCTGCATTCACGGTGCCGCTGCAGAGCGTCGTGAGCTCGGACGGCTACAGCTACGTGTTCGTGCTCAAGCCCGACAACACCGTCGAGCGCCGCCGCGTCGACGTCGGCGCCGTGCGCGCGGCCGAGATCGAGGTCGTGAACGGCATCAAGAGACGGCGAGATGATCGTCGGCAAGGGCGCCGGGTTCCTGAAGGACGGCGATCTCGTCAACGTCAGCTCGCAGGTCGGCTCATGAACTTCGTCACCTGGTCGATCCGGAATCCCGTTCCGGTCATCGTGCTGTTCATCGGCCTCACGGTCGCGGGCCTGATCAGCTTCCCGAAGCTCGGCGTTCAAGACCGGCCCGACATCGAGTTTCCGGCCGTGATCGTCACGATCACGTATCCCGGCGTCGCGCCGACGCAGATGGAGTCCGAGATCACGCGCAAGGTCGAGGACGCCGTCGCGACGATCGCCGGCATCGAGCAGATGACGTCGACCGTCGACGAAGGCGCGTCGACGACGACCATCGAGTTCCGCTTCGGCACCGACTTGAGCGCCGCGCTCGACGACGTGCGCGACTCGTTGACGCGAATCCGCAGCGATCTGCCGCCCGACGCGAACGAGCCGATCATCTCGCGCACCACGACGGCCGGCGGCTCGCTCGTCACCTGGAGCGTCGCGTCCGACTCGATGAGCGACACCGAGCTGTCGTGGTTCGTCGACCTCATCGTGGCGCGCGAGCTCAGCGCCGTGCAGGGCATCGGCCGCGTCACCCGCGTCGGCGGCGTGTCGCGCGAGATCCGCGTGGACCTCGACCCCGACCGCATGGCCGCGCTCGGCGCGACCGCGAGCGACGTGTCGCGCCAGCTGCGCAGGATCCAGGCCGAATATCCCGGGCGGCGAGGCGCGCGTCGGCGGCCTCGAGCAGACCGTGCGCACGACCGGCATCATCACTTCGGTCTACGACCTCGCGGGGCTGCCGATCTCGCTCCCGGACGGCCGCAGCGTGCGGCTCGACACGATCGCGGACGTCCGCGACCAGGCCGGCGAGCAGCGCGCCGTGGCGCTCCTGAACGGCCGGCCGGTCGTGGGCTTCGAGATCGTTCGCAGCTGGGGCGCGAGCGCGCTCGACGTCGCGAAGGAAGCGCGCAAGACGGTCGACGAGCTGCAGAAGCAATACCCGAACGTGCAGTTCGCCGAGGCGAGCTCCACCGTCGCCTACATCCAGACGTCGTTCGACTCGTCGATGGAGATGCTGATCGAAGGCGCGATCCTCGCGATCATCGTCGTGTTCCTGTTCCTGCGCGACTGGCGCGCGACGGCCGTGTCGGCGATCGCGCTGCCGCTGTCGATCATCCCGACGTTCTGGGCGATTTGGATTCTCGGCTTCACGCTCAACATCCTCACGCTGCTCGCGCTCACGCTCGTCGTCGGCATCCTCGTCGACGACGCGATCGTCGAGGTCGAGAACATCGTGCGGCACTTGCGCAACGGCAAGAAGCCGAAAGAAGCCGCGATGGACGCGGCGATCGAGATCGGCCTCGCGGTCGTCGCGACGACGCTCACGATCTGCGCCGTGTTCATCCCGGTCGCGTTCATGAGCGGCATCGCCGGGCAGTTCTTCCGGCCGTTCGGCTTCACCGTCACCGTGGCCGTGCTGTGCTCGCTGCTCGTCGCGCGCACGCTCACGCCGATGATGGCGGCGTATTTCCTGAAGCCGCACGACGAGCCCGTGACAGAGCCGAAGATCATGACGTGGTACCTCGCGAAGGTGCGCTGGTGCCTCGCGAACCGCTGGAAGACGCTCGGCGTCGCAACCGTCGCGATCGGCGGGATGCTCGCGCTGTTCCCGCTGCTGCCGACGGGTTTCTCGCCGGCCGGCGACAACGGCTTCACGCGCCTCACGGTGGAGCTCGCGCCGGGCTCCTCGATCGACGACACGCTCGCGGTGGCCGAGTCGGTCCGCAAGCGCCTCGTGACGCTGCCCGAGGTCGCGAGCGTCTACACGGCGATCGGCACGCAGGGCGGCGGCAACCGCATGGGCGGCGGCGGATCCGCGGGCTCCGTCCGGCGCGCGAGCCTCGTGATCCAGATCGACAACAAGGACGGCACGCGCGGCGCGCAGCAGGCGTTCGAGCGCAAGGCCACCGAGATGCTGCGCGACATTCCGGGCGCGCGGCTGCAGTTCGAGGGTTCCGGCGGCGACCGCCTCCAGGTCACGCTCGCCGGCGACGCGCCGGAGCGGCTTGCGGCGGCTGCCGCGAACGTCGAGCGCGAGCTGCGTCAGATGAAGGGCCTCGGCACGATCACGAGCAGCGCCGCGCTGCTGCAGCCCGAGATCGTGATCCGGCCGCTGTCCGATCGCGCGGCGGAGCTCGGCGTCACGACCGAGACGCTGAGCCTCGTGACGCGAATCGCGACGAGCGGCGACGTCGACACGGGTCTCGCGAAGTTCAACCTCGACAATCGCCAGATCCCGATCCGCGTGCGCTTGAACGACCGCTCGCGCAGCGAGCTCGAGCGGCTGAAGCTGCTGTCCGTGCCGGGCCGCGGCGGTCCCGTGCCGCTCATGAACGTCGCGGACGTGTCGCTGGGCTCCGGCCCCGCGCAGATCACGCGCGTCGACCGCAGCCGCAACATCACGCTGAACGCGAACCTGGCCGGCCTGTCGCTCGGCGACGCGATCGACGAGATCGATGCGCTGCCGTCGATGCAGAGCCTGCCCGAGGGCGTGCGGCCGCTCAAGACCGGCGACTCGCGCTGGATCGCGGAGATCTTCAGCCAGTTCGCGCTCGCGATGGCGATCGGCGTGCTGTCGATCTACGCCGTGCTCGTGATGCTGTTCCACAAGTTCATTCAGCCCGTGACGATCCTGACCGCGTTGCCGCCGTCGGCCGCGGGCGCGATCGTCGCGCTGTATCTTCTGCGGCTACAGCCTCGCGATCAACTCGCTGATCGGCCTGCTGATGCTCATGGGCATCGTGTCGAAGAACTCGATCCTGATCGTCGAGTACGCGATCATGGCGCAGCGCGATCACGGCATGTCGCGGTTCGACGCGCTGGTCGACTCGTGCTCGCAAGCGCGCGCGGCCGATCGTGATGACGACGATCGCCATGGGCGCGGGCATGATGCCGGTCGCCATGGGTTGGGCGGGCGATCCGAGCTTCCGCGCGCCGATGGGCGTGGCGGTGGTGGGCGGCATCGTCGTGTCGACGCTGATGAGCTTGTTCATCGTGCCGGCGATGTTCACCGTGATCGACGACTTCCAGCAGTGGCTCGGGCGCAAGTTCGGCAGCGGCGAGAAGCACGCCGACGTGCCGGCGGCGGCACCGTCCTCTACGACCGTGTAGCTGCACGCCGCGCGCGTGCGGTGTGGCGGCCGCGATACCTGACGGAACCTGGCGTTCGTTTGCTGTAGCATTCCGGCGCACAAGTCGGCCGTCCGCGTTTCCATCATGTCGCCCAAGCTGCGTCTCGTCGTAGTGCTGTCGGTGGTCTACATCGACATGCTCGGCATCGGCCTCGCGTTTCCGGTGCTGCCGCGTCTCATCGAGCAGTTCGAAGGCGGCGACGTCTCGCGCGCGGCGTACATCTACGGTGCGCTCGCCGCCGCCTACTCGTTGATGCAGTTCCTGTTCGCGCCGCTCGTCGGCGCGCTGTCGGATCGCTACGGCCGGCGCCCCGTCATCCTGCTCGCGCTCGCGGGCATGGGCGTCAACTACGTGGTGCTCGCGTACGCGCCGTCGCTATGGCTGTTCGCGCTAGGGCGGATGATCGCGGGTGCGTTCGGCGCCACCTTCACCGCCGCGGGCGCCTACTTGGCCGATGTCACGCCGCCCGAGAAACGCGCCCAGAGCTTCGGCTTGATCGGCGCGGCCTTCGGGTTCGGTTTCATCACGGGGCCCGCGCTCGGGGGTGTGCTCGGAGCCGTGGATCTGCGGCTGCCGTTCCTGGTCGCGGCCGGCTTGAGCCTCGCGGACTTCGTGTTCGCGTACTTCGCGCTGCCCGAGTCGCTCGCGGCGGAGAATCGCAAGGCCGTGAACCTGCGGCACGCGAACCCCGTCGGTGCGCTCCGCGAGGTCGGGCGCTATTCGTCGGTGCTCGGTCTCATGGCGATCTTCGTGCTCGCGACGTTCGCGAACCGCGTCGCCGAGATGACGTGGGTGCTGTTCACGTCGTATCGATTCCATTGGGGGCCCACGGAGACCGGCTTGTCGCTCGCCGCAGTGGGTGTCATGTTCGTGGTCGGGCAGGGCGGGCTCGTGCGCGTCGTCGTGCCGCGGCTCGGCGAGCGCCGCGCGATCCTGCTCGGCCTCACCGTCAGTGCGATCACGCCGGTCCTCTACGGCCTCGTGCCGCAAGGCTGGATGGTGTACCCCGTGATGGTCCTCGCGTTGTTCGGCTGGACGATCGCGCAACCGGCCGTCCAGGCGCTGATGTCGCAGGCTGTGCCGCCCAACGAGCAGGGACTTTTACAGGGCGCCCTCGCGAGCATGACGAATCTCACGTCGATCTTCGGCCCGCCGATATGGACCGGCCTGTTCGGCTTCTTCGTGTCGCCCGCGGCGCCGGTAATCATCCCGGGCGCGGCGTTCTTCGCGTCGGCCGTCGTGTTCGTCGTCGCGCTCGTGCTCGCGCAGCGCTGGTTCGCCGCGCCGGTGCGTCCCGCCTAGCCCGAGCGCCTTTCGCGCGCCGCGCACGCTTACGTTGGGCGCGCCGCCGGACGGCGCGGCGCACGTGCGCCGGGGGCGGTCCTCAGCCGTCGCGGTGCTCTGCGACGAACTTGCCGAGCATGCGGAACTCCGCCGCGCGCGGGCTACCGCGGCGCCACGCGAGTGCGATCGTGCGGTAGCTCTTGTCGCCGAGCTCGTAGGTCCTCACCTGCGTACCTTGCAGCAGCGCCGAACCGACGGCCATCTCCGGCAAGAACGTGACCCCGAGGTCCGCATCCACCATTTCGATCAAGGTGAGCAAGCTAGAGGCCGAGACGCGGCTCCGTTTGCGCGTGTCGCGGAGCTTGCACGCTTCGATCGCGTGCTCGCGCAAGCAATGGCCCTCGCGCAGCAGGAGGACGCTGCCCTCGTTGAGCCGGTTGAAACGATAATGCTGCGGGTCGACGAGTGAGGTGCCTGCGCGCGCCGCGAGCCGGAACCTGTCGTCGAACAGGTCCAGCGTCTCGACGCCCGAGAGCTCGTAGGGCAGCGCGAGCAGCACCACGTCGAGCTCGCCTTCGAGCAGTTGCTCGTGGAGCCGCTCCGTCATGTCCTCGTGCAGGTACAGCTTGAGCTCAGGGTAGGCCTTGCGCAGCGGCGGCAACACGCGCGGCAGCAGGAACGGGGCGACCGTCGGGATGATTCCGAGTTGCAGCGTTCCGTGCAGCGGCCGGCTCTCTCCGTGCGCGAGCTCGACCAAGGCCGTGAGATCGCGGATGCACAGCCTCGCGAGCACGGCCACTTCCTGCCCGACGGCGGTGATCGTCACGCGGCGGTTGGTACGGTCTACCAAGTTCGCGCCAAGCAGCGTCTCGAGCTCTTGGATCGCGATGCTGAAAGCCGATTGCGAAACGAAGCACTGCGCGGCTGCCCGTCCGAAGTGCTTCTGCTCGACGAGCGCGACAAAGTAGCGCAGCTGCTTGAACGTCGGAAAGTGGGTGGCCGGGCCGGTTTCCTTCATGACGACGCGGAACCCGTCAGCGCGCGAGCGCTGCGCGGAAGCGCTTCTCGAAGCGCGCCTCGAAGTGCTCGGGCAGGACGTCGATCGCATCGCGGATCCGGCCGCGCGTGGCTTCCTTGCGCAGCCGCGCGGGCAGCGAGGCTAGGTACGCGGAGAGACCACCGCGGGTCGCGCGATGAATACCCGCGAGCGCGCGCAAACAGCCGTTCTGCAGCGGCGACGAGAAATGGAGCTCGACGAGCGCCGTGACGACGTCGCCGCGCTCCGCGTCGTCGAGCTCGCCGCTGCGCGCGACGGTCTCGCCCCACGCGTCGAACCACGGCCCGAGCGGCAGCAGCAGCGCGCGGCTGCGCCGCAGCGCGCGCGGCTTGCGCAGCGCGAGGAAGCGGTGATTCTCTAGCGCCATCAGCTCCTTGTTGAGTGCTCCAGCGCGCACGAAGCTGGGGCGGTGGCGGGGCCCGTCGGCGTGCCCCAGGCGCGCATACCGCTCGCGGAGCTCTTGGCCGCCTACGGCCTTCGGCCACGCCTCCACCACACGCGACAGGTCGCCGAGATTGTGCGCAAGGATCGTCGCGAGCGCGAGCGTCGTCTTCGCCGGAGCGCCGCGCGCCAGCGCGTCCGCGAAGCAGCGCTCCTCGCGATCGAGCTCGGCGTCGATCCGTTCGACGAGGGCGGCGGCCTCGTGGTGCAAACCGAGAGCGAGGGCGCGCCCCAATGCTCCCGCTCGGACGGACAGCCACTCGCCGTCGTGCCCCGAGATCCCGGCCGTTACGCGCGCGGACACCGCGCTCGCGTCGCGCGCCGCGGCCTCGTCGATGCAGGCGCGCGCCTCGGTAAACACATCGGGTTCGTCGAGCGCGACCCAGGTGTGGTGCCGAATATGCGCGTCCACGTCGGTCGGCACGAACGTCGCGACCGTCGCGTAGTGCGCGGCGAGGCGGACCCGCAGGGCGCGCACGAGCGCGGCGCCGTCACTCGGCGGCTCGTCCGTCGCGCGATCGAAGATCGCGACGAGCGGCGCCGCGTGCGGCGCGGCCCAAAGCCACGCCGCCGTGTTGCGGACCTGCTCGACCAGAACGGAGTTGCTGATCCCGACTCTCACGGGCCGCCATGATACCGCCGCGAGCGGCGCACTATTCGTCGTCGGGTTTGGCGCGCTTGCCGAAGCGCACGCGGAACAGATCGATGTAGCCGATCCGCTCGAACTCGCGGTTCAACAGGAACGTGTTGTTGAAGGTGGTCGGATGCTCGGGATCGTAGAGCGGCAGCAGCGTCAAGTGCGGCACGCCCGCGTCGTCGGCAGCCTCCTGCCGCGCCCGCCAGCGGCTGCCGAGATCCGGCAGGCGCCAGTTGCCGCCGAGCACGATGATTTCCTCGACTCCGTTCGGGGCCTTCCGGTCTTCGGGCAGCGGAGCCAGGCGCGCCGCATTCGGCGGGCGCACGAAAGGTACGAGCGTGCTCGGAGGGGGCGCGGCCTCGGTGAGATCCTGCGGCTTGAGCTCGAACAAGAGGTCGCCTTGCGGTTGCGGTGTCGCGTTCGCGGGACGTCGGCCGGCGCTCGGGCCACGCGCGGCGTCCGCGCCGCGGTCGATGCGCGGTGGCGGCGGCACGTCGTCGCCTTGGGCGCGCACGTCCGCTACGGCGAGCAGCGCGGCCGAAGCGCCGAGCATGGCCATGCACCGCGCGGCGCGCCGCAGCGTATCGAAGCGGCTTGCGTTAGCGGCCCGCCGCATTGTCGACCTTGTCCCGCCAGCGCAGGGACTTGAACCAGTAGCTCGTGGTCGTCGGCAGCCACGTGTCCGTCTCGCGCGCCGTGATCCACGCGTTCAGGAACGCGAGGAAGTCCGGATCGCCCTTGTTCACGGCGAAGCCGGCACGACTCGCGAGCAGAGGCTTCTCGATCGGTACGTCGATCGTGGCCGCGTGCTCGAGCGCAAGGAACGTCGGCACGGGCTGGTCCTCGAGGTACGCGTCGACCTCGCCGCCGACGAGCGCACGGCTCGCGGCATCGACGTTCTCGAACACGCGGAGCTTGGCGTGCGGCAGCACGCGCTTCGCGAGGTCCAAGGACACCGAATCCGCAACGGCCGCAATGGTGAAGGAGTCCTTGTCGAGGTCCTCGAGCCGTGTCACCGACGCCGTGCGTTGCAATTGGGTCGCGATCGAAATGCCGCTCTCGGCGTAGGGCTGGCTGAAGTTGACGTGCAGTGCGCGCTCGGGTGTTATCGCAAGACCCGCTGCGATGATGTCGATCTCGCCGGACTCGAGCGCCGGGATCAGCTTCGAGAAATCGTAGGGCAGGACGTCCGCTTTCACGCCCATGTCGGCCGCGAGCTGCCTCGCGACGTCGACCTCGAAGCCGGCAAGCTCGCCGTTCGCGGCGCGCACGGCCCACGGTGCGTACAGCACTATCCCGACGCGTAACGTGCCGGTGTTCAGCACTTGCTGCAGGTCGCGCGCGGCGGCGCCGTGGGCAGCGCAGAGCGCGAGCAGTCCGACAAATGCGGTTTTCATGACATTCGGTCCCGAGTGCACGAAGCTTGAGACACGCGCTCCCCCCGGTTGGTTCGCTCGTTGCTGCTCAACCGAGCACGATGCCGACGATCGCGCCCGTGCAGCAGGTCGCAAGGGTCCCGCCGATGATGGATTTCAGCCCGAGCGCCACGATCTCTTGGCGCCGTTCCGGCACCATTGCCGTAAGCCCGCCGATCATGATGCCGAGGCTTCCGAAGTTTGCCATGCCGCAGAGCGCATAAGTCATGATCGTGCGCGTGCGGTCGCTCAAGCTCGTATCGAGCTCCGCGAGCCGCAGGTACGCCAGGAACTCGTTGAGCACCGTTTTGATGCCCATGAGGCTACCGGCGGTCGGCGCTTCCGACCACGGTACGCCCATCAGCCACACGACCGGTGCCATGATCCAGCCCAACATGCGCTCGAGGGTGAGCTCCGAGCCGCCGACGGCAGGCAGCAGGCTCAAGACCGCGTTAGCGAGCTGCACGAGCGCTACGAGCACGATCAGCATCGCGACGATATTGAGGAACAGAGCGAGCCCGCGCTCGGTACCCTGGGTGATCGCGTCCATCGCGCTCGTCGCCGGCAGCATCTCGGCGGACAGGCTGCCCGCCGTGCTGCGCGATTCGAGCGGCACCATGAGCCACGCGATCATGATCGACGCTGGTGCGCTCATGATCGAGGCGGTCACGAGCTGCCCGACCGCGTCGTCTATCACGGGGCTCAAGATCGAAACATAGAGGAACAGCACGGTACCGGCGATCGACGCCATGCCGCTGCACATCACCATGAACAGCTCGGCGCGGGTGAGCTGCCGCAAATAGGCGCGGATGAACAGCGGCGCCTCGACCATGCCGACGAAGATATTCGCCGCGGTGGATAGCGCCACGGCACCGCCGACGCCGAATGACTTCTGGAACAAGAACGAGAAGCCGCGAACGATGAGCGGCAGAATTCGCCAATAGGTGAGCAGCGAGGTGAGCGCGCTCACGACGATCACGAGCGGCAGGGAGCGGAACGCGAACACGAGACTGCTGCCGACCTGCGTCTGCTCGAACGGCAGCGGGGCACCGCCCAAGTAGCCGAATACGAATCCGGTGCCGGCCTCGCTCGCCGCTTGCAACGCGACGACGCCGTCGTTGAGCGCTGCGAACAACGCGCGCGTCTGCGGCACCTTCAGGAGCAGCACCGCAACGACGAACTGGAATCCGAGACCCACGACGGGAACGCGCCAACCGACCGCGCGGCGATTCTCGCTGAGCAGCCACGCGAGCCCCGTGAGCACCACGAGGCCAAATGCGCTTTGCAGGATGGTCAGAGTATGATGACGTTCACGGGCCCGCCTTCATCGTACCCGAACTCGACTGGCAACGTCGCCGAGCCCCGAAGACCCTCTCGCAGAGGTAACCATCATGAGTCCGGAGCAAGACCGTAGCGGCGCGAGCCCCGAGCGGCCGCAGCCGACGCGCGCTCAGCGGATCACCGCGGCGGCATTTCTCGGTGCTTTCGGGCTAACGATCGTGACCGTACTGCTCACGGGCCTCGCGGTTCGCTCGCCGCATTCGGGCGCGGATGCTCCACCGCCCGCGCCCGCCACCGAGCGCGCCGAGGCCACCTCGCCGATTCTGGAACCGCCCGCTGCAACGGACGCGCCTGCCGCCGTGCAAAGCAAACCGACCGAGGCAGCGGACGAGCCGGCCGAGCGGAAGAACGGCAACGACGACGGCGAGCACGCGCCGACCGGCGTGCGCTGACTTCCGTGCGGCGAACGGGCTACCTGGTCCGCTAGTTCGAGCGGGCGATCTCGACGCGGCTGCGATCCTGCGGATCGACGCTCGACGGCTGGCCCGCGACGGCGCGCACCCACTGCCGCGCGCCCGCGAGGCACGCCGCATCGCTTTCCGCGCACGCGATCCACCAGTACGGCGAGTTCGGCGCCCGCGTCACGGAGAAGCCGTCGCTGTACGTGAACGTGCGGACGCCGGCCTCGGTTCCGGCAGCGAATCGGCTGCCGAGCCGGCGGTCGGTCTGGGTCACGAGCACGTTGCCCTGTTGCTCCGAGTCGCTGCACAGCCAGCGCCCGGCGTAGCGGCCAGTACCCTCTGCGCAACCGAACACCATGAGCGGGTCCGAGCACGCGTTGATGAGGCCGACATCGACGCTCTCGCCGTAGTTGAAAATGGCGTCCTCGCGCACGCACTGGTTGCGCGGCCCGGACGCGTCGCGCGCGGCGACAGCCGCCGGAACGGGAGGAGCGGAAGCGAGCTTGAAGTCGACGCGCTCTTTCAGTGTGAGCGGTGCGCGGTCGGCAACCGGCGGATAGCGCCAGCGCGCGACCGACGCGAGCGCAGCGGCGTCGAATATGCCGCTCGGCTGCGCGGCCACGACGCGCGGCGACTCGACGTTGCCAGCCGCATTCACGGTGAACTCGACGTCGACGTACCCCTCGACGCGGCGCTGGCGCGCGGCAGCGGGATAGTCGGGCGTGCCTGCGATCAGCGGCTCGAGTTGCTTCGCGGACTCCTCCGTCGGCGATGCGGCGGCTGGCGCCGCGGCCGGCGGCCGCGGCCGGACGGGCGACGCGGCGGCCGTGGTGTCGCGGCACACCTGACAGCTCTGCACCATGATCTTTGGACTGTCGGTGCGCGCGAGCCAGTCCTGACGATCCTCACCGTCGGTGACGACCGAGACGAACGGTTGGCCGTCGACGAAGTAATCGACGCGCGCGCATTGCGCCTTGTCGGTTTTGATTTCGAGGTAGCTGCCGCGTGCGGTGACGTCAGCGCTGCACGTGTCGACCACGCTCGTGCAATCGCAGCGCAATTGCTGAGCGAACGCCGCAGCAGGCCACCCGAGAATCAACGGCAACGCGGCGAGCAGAATTTTCGATGCGTCCATGGCTCAACTTCTCCGCAGTCTTCTTGTTCCGAGACTTCACGGTGATCTTATCCCAAAGGGGGAACCAAACCGCACGGTGTTATGTTCAATCCTCGAGCAAAGCGTGTTGCGCGCGCCGCGACGGCGCGTCCGAATACGCATTTCGGACGGAGTCGCCCGGGCGCGGGCGCGCGCCAGGCGCGGCGGAGAGTGGACTATTGGACGAAGCGGAGGCGCGTGTAAGAGCGCTGCTCGATCGGGCGGTTCATGAAAATACGCGGCTCGAATCGCCACTGCTGGACTGCAGCGACGGCTTCCTTGCGGAAAAAACTCGCGTGCGATGCGTTCGCGACGGTGATGTCGCGGGTACGTACCGTCAGGCAGGATCGTAAACTCCACGTCGACCCAACCCTCCAAGCGCCGCTCGTTGGCACGCTGCGGGTAGACCGGCGCGACATAGGTCGCGATCTTCAAAGCGGAAGCGGGCAGGGGTTTCGCCGATTCGAGCGCGATCTGCTGGTCGGTGAGCCCGGAGCGCGCCTTGCGCACGCCGTTCGCGTCGACACCCAGCGCCTCTGCTTCGTCGATCCAGATGCCCGCAGCTTCGATGTCGAGTGCCTCGAGCGACTGCGTCGCGCGCGACAGGAACTCGTTCGACAAACGCTCGCGCGCCTTGCGCGTGAGGTCGTGGTTCGGATTCGCGGCTACGAGGACTTCGACGAAATGTTTCGCGCTCTGCTCGGCCGGCGTGAGCAGCCGGCTCGCGGCCATCGCTTGCTCGAATGCTTGGTTCGCCACGACGAGCGGATCGATTGCGGGCTTCGCGGGCGCTTGGGGGGCGAGGTCGACCGGCGCGACCTTGGGCAGCGGTTGCTGCACCGGGATTTCGGGCTTGAAGGACTCCGCCGCCCGCGAGTTCGCTGCGACTCCGCCGGCGGGCCAAATCTTGTCGGCGAGCGTTTTGGCGCCCGAGTGCGCGGGCAACACCGAGCGAATCCGCTCGACGGCTGCGCGCGCGTCGTCGAAACGGCCTTGCTCGAGCGCGGTTTCGCCGCGGTGCACGAGATCGTCGGCCACCTTCGTTAGGCCTTCGACCGCGTCCTTGTTGCTCGGGTCGGATTTCACGACGCGCGAGTACAGCGTCCACGCGCTGTATTCCTCCGGCTCCACGAGCATGCCGGCCTGATAAGCGAGCTCGGCCATGTGCAGCGGGTTGTCGAGCGTGCCTTGATCGCCTTCCGGCGCGGCCGGATCGTCGGATCCCGGGGGCGGTGCGGCCGCAGTCGCGACGACGAGCGCGGACTCGGTTTGTGCGACCGCCGTGTCAGTTCCGCCGGCCCACGGCTTCATGATCAACGAGCCAGGCGACGCCGACCGCGGCGACGACTCCGCCTGCCACCCAGAGCAGCAAATCGCTCTGGTTGCCCACGTCGTTATTGCGAGGTTGAGTCGTCATCCGCTACTACACCCAAAGGCGCCTCATGTTTTTGAGCTTCGCGAGCACGCCGTCCACGAGCCCCATGGTTTCGGGTGGCGCGATATCCACTTCGTGCCGCTTCACGAGCTCCGGGTTCTTCAGGAGCACACGGTGATGCTGGAGCGCAGCCTGCAAGCTGATTGCGCAGCGCCCCGCGGAGAGCGGCTTGCGAAGGAACCTGAAGATCTGGCCGTGATTGATGAGCCAGACCATGTCGAGCACATCGCGGTGCTGTGAGACGGCGATCGTCACGAGCTGCGGGACGTGCTCCTTCAGACGAGCGGTCATCGCTTGGATCGTCGCCTTGTCGTCGGAGACGTCCGTCACGAGCACGCCGGGGCGGTGCTCCGCGAGAATCTTGACGACGTGCACGATGTTGCCCGCGTTGTAGACGGGCAGCCGTCCACGCACCGCTTTCTGGACCGTGTCGATGACTTCGTTGTCGCTGGAAAACACGACGATGCCGAGCCCGGTCGCGAGCTTCGGACGCGGCTCGGTCGGCAGAGCGGGCGCGGCAGCGGGCTCCGGGGGAACGAACTGCGGCGCCTCCATGCGATCGGTACGCGCGATGCGCTCGTTCAAGCTGCGTGCCGCAGCCTCGGACTGCTTGGTCTCGCCGCCGATCTCCGTGACCGTGTCGGCCTCCATGATGATTTCGAGCGTGTCGTGTGGCGACAGCTCGGGGGCCTCCGGAGCGGGCGCCTCGCGCGCGAGACGCGCCGCGAGCTCGATGGTCTCGCGCAGCTGTTTCGGCGCGCACGGCTTCGTGAGGAAACGGAACACCTCGCTTTCGTTGATCGAGCCCTCGACCGCGTCGAGGTCGGCATAGCCCGTGAGCAGGATCCGGACGGTGCGCGGCGATAGCGTGCGAACCTTCGACAGCACCTCGACGCCCGTCATCCTCGGCATTCGATGGTCCGCGACGATGACGTCGATGTCCTTGTCCTTGACGATGTCGAGCGCCTCGGCGCCGTGCGAAGCGAGGAACAAATCGAACTGGCGGCGGAACATGATCCGCATCGAATTGAGCACGCGTTGCTCGTCATCGACGAACAGCAAGCGCGGACGCGAGTCCGTGGGCGGCAGCTGTTCGGCCACCGTCATCGGCTAGACCGCCTCCGCGAGCTGCTCGTCCGCGGGTTCTGCGAAGGCCGCTTCCGTGGCCGCATTGGCTGCGGCCATCGCCACGCTCTTGATCGGCAGCACGATGGTGAAGACCGAGCCCTTGCCGACTTGCGACTCGACGAGCAGCTGACCGTGGTGGCTGCGGATGATCTCGTCGACGATGGACAACCCTAGGCCCGTGCCGGTGCCGACCTCCTTCGTGGTGAAGAACGGGTCGCGAATCTTGCTCAGGTTCTCCTCGGGAATTCCGCAGCCCGTGTCCGAGATTCGAATCCCCACGTGATTCGCATCGTGCACGCGAGTGGTGATCGCGATCTCGCCGAACGATTCGATGGCCTGAGAGGCGTTCGTGATGATGTTCAGGAACACCTGGTTGATCTGCGAAGGCGAGCATTGGATTTCGGGGATCTCGCCGTAGAACTTGTTCACGTTCGCCTTGTGCTTGATGATGTTCTTGGCGATCAGCAGCGTCTTGTCGAGGCCTGCGTTCACGTCGAAGCTCGCGACCGGCGCGCGGTCGAGGCGGCTGAAATCCTTGAGGCTCTGCGCCATCTCGGTGAGCTCGCCGAGACCCGCGATGCTATCGCGCGCCAAGTCTTCCGCTTCCAAGATGCTCGCTTCGAGATCCTCGTCGCGCAGCATGAGCTTTACGTCTTTGAGGGCATGGACGAACTTCGCCTGATACTCGGAGCGATCCTGGAATTCCTCGGACTTGATCGAGAACGCCGCGACGCACGCCGAGATGAACTGGCGCATGAGCCCCACGCGCTCCTGGATCAGTTCCGCGTTGTTCGCGAGGTAAAGGAGCGGCGTGTTGATCTCGTGGCTGATGCCCGCGACCAGCTGGCCGAGCGACGACATCTTCTCGGCCTGCACGAGCTGAACTTGCGATTCCTTCAAGTCGGATAGAGTGCCGGCGAGCTCGTTGGTGCGCTCCGAGACGCGCTGCTCCAGCGATTCATTGAGCTCCGCGAGCTCGCTGTTGGCGCGGTTGATTTCGCGGTAGCTGCCGTGCAAGCGGAATGCGACGAAGCCGACGGCGAGCAGCAGCACGACGGCATAGACCGCGAGCATCAATCGGGCTTGGTCGACGCGGGCCACTGCGATCCGGTACAGGTCCTGCGCGGCAGCTCCGAGGCTCGTTCCGTACGCGACGACCGGCGTATTGCCGAGCTGCTCGAGCTTGCTGCGAATCGCGTCTTTCTTGGCCAGGATCGTCTCGATCGAGCTGCGCAGGCGCACGACGTCTTCGGGCATCTCGTCGACACGCTGGTCGCGGCCGAGCGTCACGAGCAGGCGGCGCAACTCGGATTCCTGCACCGATGGGCGTGTTCCGGCGAAGTCGAGCGTGCCGACGACGAGCTGGAACGTGTCGGCCGCCGCTCTGTCGAGATTGCGATCGCGCATCTGCTGAATCACGCGCGCGCCCGATTCGCGGATGAACGTCACCGCCGCGGTGTATTCGGTTTGGTCCGTGAGCAGCTCGTCCGCGAGCTTCGAAGCATCGTTCAGCGTGCCCGAGAACCCGTCGAAGCTGTTGTGCAACCGGGCTTCCTGGCTCGCGTTGCCGCGCAGCTCGAACAGCGACTGCGGCAGTTGCTGCGGTTGCGACGAGACGCGCGCGAGAAGGGCGCGTGCGCCTTCACCCGGCGGCTGCATCTCGTCCCACGCCGCGCGCAACGCCGTCACGAGCGCGCGAAAGTCTTGGCTGATTCGCTCGAGATCGGACACGATCGTGTACTGAGCGACGTGGACCTCGACTGGAAGTGGTCGCGACTCGAGCGCGAGCGACACCAGCAGTCCCAGAGCCGCGAACGCTACGACGACGGCGAAGGCTGTACGCTTCATGGCTGACCGGTTTACGTAATCGAGTGCCCCAACAGTAGGCAAAAGCTCGAAACGTTGCGGTGATAGGCGTCACAGGTCACACAGCCGCGTCGCCTCTTTGCGACTCGCGTTATGTCCAATGCCGGCGGGTCCGCTATCATGGCCGCCGTCATGGCTACCTCGCCCCGCGAAATTCCGACGGTCCTCCCGGCTGACCCGGCCCTGGAGGCACTGCGCCCGGCTGCGCCGGATCATCGCGACGGCGAGACGGCCGACGCCGGCGCGGGTCCCGCAGCGGATGCCTCGGGGCGTTTCAAGAAGCTGCAAGCGCAGCTGCGCGGCCAGGTCGGCAAGGCGATCGGCGATTACGCGATGATCACCGAGGGCGATCGCGTAATGGTGTGCCTGTCGGGCGGCAAAGACTCCTACACGATGCTCGACATGCTGCTGAGCCTTCAGCAGCGGGCCCCCGTCCACTTCGAGCTCATCGCGGTGAACCTCGACCAAAAGCAGCCCGGGTTTCCGAAGGAAGTGCTGCCGGGCTATCTCGACGGCGTAGGCATTCCTTACCGCATCGTGGAGGAGGACACCTACTCGATCGTCACGCGGGTCATCGAGCCCGGCAAG
This sequence comes from uncultured Gammaproteobacteria bacterium, assembly GCA_963742115.1. Classification (GTDB taxonomy): domain Bacteria; phylum Pseudomonadota; class Gammaproteobacteria; order Steroidobacterales; family Rariloculaceae; genus FEN-1219. Next base: position 233,767 of record CAVUKQ010000015.1, on the reverse strand, counting down.
ACGATGTGCGGCTTGTGCTCGCGGCTCCGGCGCGGAATCCTCTACCGGATCGCGAGTGAGGTAGGCGCCACGAAAGTCGCGCTCGGCCACCATCGCGACGACATCGTCGAGACGCTGTTCCTGAACATGTTTTACGGCGGCCGTCTGAAGGCGATGCCGCCGAAGCTCAGGAGCGACGACGGCAAGCACGTCGTGATTCGCCCGCTCGCGTACTGCTCCGAGCGCGACATCGCGCGCTACGCGCGCGGCCGGCGGTTCCCGATCATTCCGTGCAAGCTCTGCGGTTCCCAAGACAACATGAAACGGCGCGACGTGAAGGCGATGCTTGCGGCGTGGGAGCTGCAGGATCCCGGCCGCACGGACCGGCTGTTCCGGAGCGTTCAGAACGTCACCGCGTCGCATCTCGCGGACCGCGATCTCTACGACTTCGAGAGCTTGAACGCGGACCGGGCCGTCGAGGCTGGCGGCGCCGCCGGCCTCGGCGCGAAGTTCGACGACTAGCTCGCGAGCGCCTGCTGGCCCGGGTCGGATTCGACCGCGGACGGAATCTGCTCGATCGCCTCCATGCAGCTCCCGCGCGCTCGCCAAGCGCGCGCCCGCGTCTTTCGCGAGCAGCCGGTCGAGCAGCGGCTGATTCGCGCTGAGCGGGCCCGGAAGACGCGGCAGCGGTGCGTAGGTGTGCTGGTCGAGGATCGCTTGAGTCGTGTCGCCCACGTAGAGCTTCTCGCCCGTGAGCATCTGATAGAGGATCACGCCGAGCGCGTAGAGGTCCGTGCGCTCGTCGGTCGGCTCGCCGCGCGCCTGCTCCGGGCTCATGTAGTACGGAGTCCCCGAGATTCCCTCCATTTCTACCGTGATCGAAGCCGCGTGCGTTGAATGCGAAATGCCGAAGTCGATCAGCGCGATACTGCCGTCGTCGCGCAGCATGATGTTCCCGGGCTTGAGGTCGCGGTGCACCACGCCCGCGGTGTGGATGATCGACAGCGCATGGCCGATTTCGCCGGCATAGCGCAGGGCGACGGCCGGGCTCAGCGGTTGCATGAGCTTGGTCCCGAGATGCCCGAGCGGGAAGTACTCCATCGCGATGTAGCAGTACTGGCTCGTCACGCGGAAGTCGTAGATCCCGGCCACGGCCGGATCCTCGATGTCGTAGAGCAGCTTGAACTCGTCGACGAAGCGCTGGAAGTTGCCGTCCCGGGACAGCGAGCCCGGGCCGCGATGCAGCACTTTGAGCACGACTTCCTTGCCGCGCTCCGCGCTGAACGCGACGTGCACCGAGACGTTGTCGTGATTCGCGAGGCAGCGGCGGATGTCGTAGCCGAACAGGCGGACGCTGGACACGCTGCGGTCGCGGCCGCCGAGCGCGCCTTTGCGATGCAGCATCGCACGCTGCACCGCGCTCAGAACTTGCTCGCGGCCGAGCAGGTCTTTCGGGATGTAGTCGAACGCGCCGGATTTGATCGACTGGACCGCGGAGTACTCGCTGCCCTTGCTCGTGAGCAGAATCACGGCCGGGTTCGACGGATCGGCGGCGATTGCGCGCAGCGCGCGCAGCGTGCCGTTCTCGGCCGTGCCGTCCTTCGCGAAGTCGCAGCCGACGAGCAGCACGTCGAAATTCTTGAGCCGTTCGCTGTTCGTCAGGAACTCTTCGAGATCCGACTTCATCGATTGCACGGCAGCGCCTTGCCAACCCTTCACCGCAAAACGCAGCAACTGCGAGCGGATCTTCGTGTCCGGCTCGAGGATCAGAATTCGCGGCGCGTTGTCGCTCAAAGGGTCCACCGCGACGCACCGTAGCAAACACGCCACGCGGCTGGAGTGACCCGGATCACAGCGGTGGCGCGGGATTCAGGGCGTCGTGGCGGCTGGGCCGCTCGCGGCTGCGAGCTCTGCACGCTCACGTACGGCGGTCAGAATCTTCGGTGTGTCGCGTTTCATCGTCGCGCGCACGAAGAAGCGCGGGATCGGCATACCGGGGTCTACGGCGAGCTCGTAGACGAGCAGAACCTTGCCGTCGGCCTGTGGCAACAGCCACCAATCGCCGTCCATGTACGCGAGCGGACCGCTCACGCGGTGCACGCCGATGTGCTCGTAGGGCTCGTAGTCGAGCCGGAACACGTGCTCGAAGCTCGGGACGAAGAACGCGGGCTTCACCGTCTGCACGAACAGCTCCGCGCGGCCGTCCTCGAGCTTCTCGAGCGAGCGGCAACTCACGACGTTGGGCACGTACTCCGGCGCGATCTGGCACGCCGTGAGCACGTCCCAAATTGCCTGCGGCGGCGCGGCCACTTCGATCGCGACTTTCACTGCGACGGTGAGTGGCCGTTCTTCGCGGTCGGCGATCACTTGGACGGCGCCGCTGTGAAGCGTCGCGCGGTCGATCCAGCCCAAGTCCGGCTGCTCGGCCGCGTGCGCGACCGCCACGGTCAAGAGCGCTGCTACCGATGCGAGCCGTGGTGCTCGAGCGTGGCCCTTTTCCGGCGCGCGAACCTGCCGCCTAGCACGCGGCGCCGCGCTGCGGGGCTCAGCGCGCCGACTCATCCACGATCGAGTTGCGCAAGACTCCGAGCCCCGTGATCTCGACCTCGACCGTGTCGCCGGCCTTCATCCACAGCGGCGGCTTGCGGCCCGCGCCGACGCCGCCCGGCGTGCCCGTGACGATCACGTCGCCGGGCTCGAGTTGCGACCACGTCGAGCAGTACTCGATTAGCTGGGAGACGTCGAAGCACAGCTCGCCGACGCTCTCGTCCTGCATGACCTCGCCGTTCAGGCGTGTGCGCAGTCGCAGCTTGCGCGGATCGGGCAGCTCGTCCGTCGTGACGAGCCACGGTCCGAACGAGCCGCTCGCGTGGAAGTTCTTGCCCGGAGTGAACTGTTGGGAGTGGCGCTGAAAGTCGCGAACGCTGCCGTCGTTGAAGCACGCATAGCCCGCGACGTAGTCGAGCGCCTGGGCGCGGCTCACGCGCCGCGCGCGTTTGCCGATGATTACGGCGAGCTCGCCTTCCCAGTCGAGCTGCACCGAGCCGATCGGCCGCTGCAATGCTTCGCCGTGGCCGACGATGCTGTCCTGGAAGCGGACGAACACCACGGGATAGTCGGGCCGCTCGCGTCCCATCTCCTTGATGTGCGGCAGATAATTGATCCCGATGCAGAGCAGCTTCGCTGCTGCATCGGGGATCACCGGGAGGAACTCGACGTCGGTGAGCGCGTAGTCGGGCTTCGTCTGCTCGAGACGGCGGAGCGCCGGTAAAGCGCCGGCAAGCAGCGCATCGCGCAGGCCGCGAAATTCGCCGTCGAGCCGCTTGCCGGCGTCGATGACGCCGTCGCCGGCGGCGAGGCCGAAGCTCGCACGGCCATCGATCGTAAAGCTCATTAGACGCATGGGTGCCCCCTCGAGGATTCGTCGTACGTTCGCTGCTCGCGCATTGTACGAACCCCGGCAACGGGCTGCACGGCGCTCGAGAGTCGGGTCCGAAGCCGAACGCGAGGGCTCGACTTCGCGAGCCGCCGATCGCGCTACCTCGATCTCGAGATCGCGTACGTTCTAGTGCGCGGGCGCGTCCGCGAGCCGGCCTACGCCGCGGCCGCGGGTTGGCCGCGCGCCTCGGCCTCCGCGCGCAGCTGCTCGATCGCTTGCGCCAGCGGCAGGACCACCTGGGCCTGTTGACCGAACCGCCGAATCGCGACCGTGCTCTCGGCGACCTCGCGCTTGCCCACCGCGATCAACACGGGCACCTTCGCGAGACTGTGCTCGCGCACCTTGTAGTTGATCTTCTCGTTGCGCAGATCGGCCGCCGCGCGCAATCCGGCCGCGGTAAGGTCCCGCACCACTTGCTCCGCATACTGGTCCGCGTCGGACGTGATCGTTGCGACGACCACTTGCTGCGGAGCGAGCCAGAACGGCAGCGCGCCGGCATAGTGCTCGAGCAAGATGCCGATGAAACGCTCGAGCGATCCGAAGATCGCGCGGTGCAGCAGCACCGGCGTGTGACGGTTGCCGTCCTCGCCGATGTAAGTCGCTCCGAGGCGCGCGGGTAGGTTGAGATCGACTTGCAGCGTGCCGCACTGCCAGTCGCGGCCGATCGCATCGCGCAGCACGAACTCGATCTTGGGGCCGTAGAACGCGCCCTTCGCCTTTGTTCAGCGAGTACTTCAAGTCGAGCGCGTCCATCGCGCGAGTGAGGGCTGCCTCGGCGCGATCCCAGACCGCGTCGTCGCCCACGCGCTTCGGCGGCCGATCCGCGAACTTCATGATCACGTCCGTGAAGCCGAAGTCGCGATAGATCTCGAGCAGCAATCGGCAAACCCCGCCCGTCTCCGCCGTGATTTGCTCCTCCGTGCAGAAGATGTGCGCGTCGTCCTGCGTGAACGCGCGGACGCGCATCAGCCCGTGCAGCGCGCCCGATGGCTCGTAGCGATGCACTTTGCCGAACTCGGCCACGCGATACGGCAGGTCGCGGTAGCTGCGCAGGTCGTTCTTGAAGATCTGCACGTGACCGGGGCAATTCATCGGCTTGACGGCGAACACCTGGTCGTCGGCCGTCGTGCTCGTGAACATGCTCTCGCCGAACGTGGCCCAGTGGCCCGAGGCTTCCCAGAGCGAGCGCGCCATGAGCTCCGGCGTGTTGACCTCGCGGTAGCCCGCCTCGACTTGCCGCGCACGCAGGTGCTCGACGAGCGTGCGGAACAGCGACCAGCCTTTCTGATGCCAGAACACGGCCCCGACCGCCTCGTCCTGGAAATGAAACAGATCCATCGCGCGCCCGAGCTTGCGATGGTCGCGGCGCTCGGCTTCCTCGAGCCGTTCGATGTAGGCCTTGAGCTCCTTCGCGTCGGACCACGCGGTGCCGTACACGCGCTGCAGCATCTCGTTGTCGGAGTTGCCGCGCCAATAGGCGCCCGCGAGCTTCGTGAGCTTGAATCCGGCGCCGAGCCGGCCGGTCGACGGCAGATGCGGCCCGCGGCAAAGGTCGATGAAGTCGCCCTGGCGGTAGAGGCTGATCTGCTCGCCGGCCGGGATCGAGCCGATGATCTCGGCTTTGTACGCTTCGCCTTGGGATTTGAAGAACTCGATCGCGCGGTCGCGATCCCAGACCTCACGCACGATCTTCTCGTCGCGCGCCACGATCTCGTGCATCCGCTTCTCGATCTTCTCGAGATCCTCGGGAGTGAACGGCTCCTTGCGCGCGAAGTCGTAGTAGAAACCGTTCTCGATCGCGGGGCCGATCGTCACCTGGGTTTCGGGATAGAGCTCCTTCACGGCCTCGGCCATCACGTGCGCGGCATCGTGGCGCAGGAGCTCGAGCCCGTCCTTCGAGGTGCGCGTGACGATCTCGATGCTCGCGTCGTCTTCGATCGGCAGCGTAAGGTCCTTGAGCTTGCCGTTGACGCGCACGGCGACCGCGTCGCGCTCGAGACGCGCACCGATGCTTTTCGCCACGGCGCTGCCGTCGACAGCCTCGGCAAACGTTCGTTTCGATCCGTCCGGCAGCGTGATGGTGGGCATGGTCTCTCGGCTCTGGAATTTCCGGGTAGAGGCGCTTTTTTTGCCCGCGCATTGTAACCGCAGAATTGTAAGATAGCGGTCGCATCTCGCAGGTATCGAGGCACGCAATGAAGCCGATCGAAATACACATGTTTCCGTGCCTGCAGGACAACTACGGCTACCTGTTGCACGACGAGGCCGCTGCCGTCACGGCCGCGATCGACACGCCGGACGCGGCTGCGATCCTCGCGGCGCTTGCGCAGCGAGGCTGGCAGCTCACTCACATCCTGAACACGCACCATCATGCGGATCACGCCGGCGGCAACCTCGAGCTCAAGCAGCGCACGGGCTGCCGGATCGTGGGTCCGCGCGCGGATGCGGCTCGGATCCCGGGCATCGACGTGCAAGTCGGGGACGGCGATTCGTTCGAGCTCGGCTCGCATCGCGTCGAAGTCTTCGACACGCCGGGGCACACACGCGGACACATCGTCTATTGGTTGCCCGGCGACGAGGTCGCGTTCGTCGGCGACACGCTGTTCGCGATGGGCTGCGGACGGTTGTTCGAGGGCACGCCCGCGCAGATGTGGAGCTCGTTGCAGAAGATCGTGCGCTGGCCGGATCGGACGCGGCTCTATTGCGCCCACGAATACACGCAGGCGAACGGCCGTTTCGCGCTCACGGTAGAGCCGGGCAACCGCGCGCTCGTCGCCCGAATGCAAGAAGTCGCGCGCGCGCGCGCGGCGGGGTTGCCGACGATTCCCACGACCGTAGCGCTCGAGAAGGCGACGAATCCGTTCCTGCGGGCCGCGAGCCGCGACCTGCAAGCGACCGTGGGCCTCAGCGGCGCGAGCGAGGTCGAGGTGTTCGCGAAGACGCGCGCGCTCAAGGATGCGTTCTAGGACGCACCCTCGAGCTCGCTAGCGTCCGACCGTCAGGCGCTCGTACGAAGCTGCGCCCGACCCTGCATCATCAGCCCGACGCCGCGCTCCGAGACATGCGCGAGCACGGCCTTGCGGCGATGCAGTCGGACCGTGTCGCCGAGATTCACGGCGAACACGAGATTGACGACGGTTCCCGCCGGAAGCCCAAGCGCCTTGATCTCGAGAAACACTCCCATGGCCGACAGGTTCCGCGCCCTGCAGCGATGGAAACGGCCACCTGGTACGGACAGGTAGACCGTGGTCGCGACTTTGTTTCTTTCCAGCAGACGTCTTTCCATCTGCCAGTTCCTTTTTTGTTGTTGATCCCGAGGTGCTCAGGATGCGTTGGGGTGCCGCGAGAAATCAAGCCCGTCCCGGCGGCACGCGGTCGAGGTCCCCGCATCGCCCCCGCCGGGGCGGAGCATCGTTGAACGGAGCGATTATGTTGCGCGAATCCCGCTTCGGTGGGACGTTTTCGGACGCGCCAGCCGTGACGGGCCGGGCGCAGGCGGCGCCGGTGCGGCGCACGCGGGCGGATCTACTCTTCTTTGTCCTTGTCCTTGCGGCGGATGCAGAGCTCCGGAGGAGCCGCGATCCCCATTTTCACGCGCCGGCCGTTGCCGCCGAGCAGCGTGATCTCGATCGGTCCCTTCGCGAACAAATCGTTCAGGGTCAACGTGCCATCCGCGCCGTCAGCCAGCTTGATCTGAATGGCTTCGTCAGCACGTCTGCTTACCACCAACATGCGTCTGTCTCCGATTTCGTTCACGCCGTGCCGAGCGGCCGTGCGCTTCGCGCCGAAGGCTTGAGACCGTTCGGATCGTAGAACCCGGGTTCCGAGCCGCGCAGCGCTTGCAGCGCGAGGCGCACTTGCTCGCTGCGCGCCTTCACCAACGCACCGTTGCGCTGGTTCTGTTCCTTGCAGGCCGCGACGACGTCGAGCAGTGCGTGCCACGTCGGCTCGTCTCGCGCGCGGAGCGCAATGCTTTGCTCGAGCTGCTCGCTCAGCCCGCGGCGCTCGGCCTCGAGCGTCTCGAGCGCATCGACGAGGCGCGCCTTGTCCGCGCCCGCTGAGCTCAGCAGGGTCGGCGTCGCCGGCAACCAGTGCGTGATTCTCGCGACCGAGCGTCTCGAGCATCGCCTGCGCGCAGCGCAGCTGCTCGTTCAACACGTCGATCAAAGAGGCGCCGAGCTGCGTCACGAACATCGGCTCGCCGTCAGGCGAGCAGCTCCCGATCCAGGCGAATCATGTTGTCCGCGACTGTCTGATCGTCGATCTCATAGGTGCCTGACGCGAGCGCATCCTTGATCGCGCGGACTCGGTCGGCGTCTACGACCGGCAGGCCGTGGACGACCTCCTCGAGCTTGCTCATGAGCAGGCCCGAACGCGTCAAATTCACGCTGTCGCCGCTCTGCGCCGTGCTCGGAACCCCTTCTCCCGCGCCGCCGCCGGCCGGCTTGGCGGCATCGGTGCGACGCGTTCCGGCGGTATCCGCCGGCCGTAGGCTTCCGTTGATTCGTTCTGTCATAACGACGTTCTCCGGCGCCTCTCAGCGCCTTGGGGTGCTTATCGACCTGCGGCCCAGTAACTTTAGGTCCCGCGCCGGATTATGTTCCAACCCGAACTTCCCCGGAGGCTTCGACCACGCCTTCCACCACGCGGCCGGAGGGACTCCGAACCCGAACTCGCTGATTCAGGCGGCCGCCCTCGAGCGCCACGCCTTCCGATCGCACGCTCACCGATCCGCCGCCGGACACCAAGGTCACGAGCGCGCCGCGCTCGATGATCTCCGGGTGCTCGAGCGCTGCCGGGACCAGCACAGTCCCGGACGGAATCCCTGCGCCGCACGGTGAGACCGACGGCTTGCGCGGGATCGCCGATGAAGTCGTAAGGCAGCGCCGACGAGGACTGCTTGCGGGTCTCGAGATCGTCCGCGGTCGAGCATCTCCCCGGCTGCGATGCTGCGGCGGGCGATGACCACGCCGATCTGCTCGCTGACGCGCACCGGCACGAACAGCCGCCAGGCGCTCTTGCCCGCGCAGCTCACGACGACGACGCCTTGACCGTTGCGCAGCTCGCCGCGCAACTGCGCGTCGAGCTGCCTGTGTACATGCCGGCAGGCTCAAGCGCTCGTCGATGGCGACCGCCTCGACGACCGCGTTCGTGTCCGTGCCGAGCGTCTGCAAGACGAGCTCGCGCGCGGCGGCGCGGATTTCGTCGACCGACTGGCGCGCGGCGGCCTGCTGCGCGTGCGCGCCGAACGTCAACGCGCCGGCAGCGAACGTCAAAATGCCGACGGCTGCGGTGCGCCGCAGCGTGAGGCGGCTAGCCATTCCTGCGGTCATCGCGTTGTGCTCGTGCTCATGCGCGCTGAGCTTTGCAAGACATATGCCACGGCGCGCGCGGCGGCGCTTCGCTGCGCAGCGGCAAACGATTGCCGGTCGCGTGGCGGCAGCGGCAAGTGTCGTTCCGGCGCGCGGTGCGCGGCGCGGCGTCGCACCCAAGCGCGGCACGGGTTTCCACGCTTGGCACGGTTGTTGCTCCAGGGGACGCGACCGAGGCTGCTTGCGACGAAGGAAACGACGATGGAATCGATTCTAGGTGTGCACGAATCCGCGCTGCTCTTCGGGCGCACCGCATGGAAGTGCTCGCGGCGAACCTCGCGAACGCCGACACGCCGCGCTACAAGGCGCGCGACATGGAGTTCAGCGCGGTGCTCGACGGCGTCGCGCCGGCGAAGCTCAAGATCACGAACGCGCGCCACATCGACGCCGCTCCGGCCGCGGGCGCGGACGCCTTGAAGTACCGGATCCCGCATCAGCCGGCGCTCGACGGCAACACCGTCGAAACCGATCTCGAGCTCGCGCGCTACGCCGAGAACGCGGTCGGCTACCAGGCGAGCCTGATGTTCGCGAACAACCGGATCTCGACGCTGCGCACCGCGCTCGCGGGAGCACGCTGATGAGCGTCTTCAGCACCTTCGACATCGCGGGCTCGGCGCTCAGCGCGCAGTCGCTGCGCCTGAACCTCACGGCGAGCAACCTCGCGAACATGCACGACGTCGCGGGCAACGCCGCCGACGTCTATCGCGTCGCGCGCAGGCGATGTTTCGCGCCGCGGGCGACCCGTTCTCGAGCGCGCTCGCGGGCGTCGACGTGCTCGGCGTCGTCGAAAGCACGGCGCCGCCCATCGAGCGCTACGACCCGGGTAATCCGCAAGCGAACGAGGAGGGCATCGTGTATGCGGCGAACGTGAACGCGATGGAAGAGATGGCGAACATGATTTCGGCGTCGCGCTCGTATCAGAGCAACCTCGAGGTGATCAACACCGCGAAGGATCTGATGCTGCGCACGTTGACGTTCGGTCAAGGCTAGGAGCGCACATGGTCGATTCGATCGGATCGGGTTTGGATCTCTCGGGCCTCGGCCTCGCGCCGGCCGCAGGCGGCGAAGAAGAACGAGCTCGGCCAGGAAGAGTTCCTGAACCTCATGGTCACGCAGCTCAAGAATCAGGACCCGTTCAAGCCGCTCGAAAGCGGCGAGTTCCTGGGCCAGCTCGCGCAGTTCGGCACCGTGTCCGGACTCGCGGAGCTCAAGACGTCGTTCAGCGAGCTCGCGGGGTCGCTCGTGTCGAATCAAGCGTTGCAGGCTGCGTCGCTCGTGGGCCGCAACGCGCTGGTCGAGAGCTCGCAGCTCACGCTCGACAAGGCCGGCGCGCCGATCAGCGGTGCCGTGGATCTGCCCGCAGCGACGAGCAACGCGGTCCGGATTCGAGATCCGCGACGCGACGGGTCAAGTGGTCCGCCAGCTCGACCTCGGCGCGCAGCGCGGAAGGCCTCGCGCGCTTCACCTGGGACGGCCGCATGGCCGACGGCAGCGAGGCCCCGCCGGGCACCTACAAGCTCGCGGCGAGCTATCAAGCCGGCAACGAGATTGCGGCCGCCGACACGCTGGTCACCGCGCCGGTCGACAGCGTCGTGTTCGGCCCGAAGGGATTCACGGTTCAAGTGCGCGGATTCGGCGAGCTGCCGTTCAGCGCAGTGCGCGAGATCCGCAGCGAGTAACTACCACATTCGGCTCGCGACGAGCCCAATCGATTCGAGATAGAGGAGACGACCATGCCTTTTGCAATTGCACTAGCGGTTTGAACGCGGCGTCATCGGACCTGAACGTCACCGCCAACAACATCGCGAACGCGAACACCGTCGGGTTCAAGGGATCGCGCGCCGAGTTCGCGGACGTGTTCGCCGTCGGCGCGCAGGAAATCGGCAACGGCGCGCGCCTGTCGGCGGTGACGCAGGAGTTCGCGCAGGGCGGCGTCGACTTCACCGATCGCGCGCCTCGATCTCGCGCTGAGCGGCGAAGGGTTCTTCACGGTGAGCGACAACGGCGTCGTCGCGTACACACGCGTCGGCTCGTTCGGCGTCGATCGCGACGGCTACGTCGTGAACAATCAGAATCAACGCCTGCAGATCTTCCCGCGTCACGAACACCGGCACGTTCAACACGGGCACGCTTCAAGATTTGCGCCTCGCGACGGCCGACTCGCCGCCGCAGGCCGACGTCGACGGCGTAGTTCGGCATCAACCTGCCGGCCAACGCGTCGCCGCCGCCGGTCGCCGTGTTCGACCCGAACAACGCGTCGACCTACAACCATTCGACGGCCATCTCGATCTTCGATTCGCTCGGCGCGTCCCACACGTGACCGCGTACTTCGTGAAGACGGCGACGCCCGAACCAGTGGGACGCGCGCTTCTACATCGACGGCGCGGCCGTCGGCGGCGCGAACGCGATGACCTACTCGAACGTCGGCGTGCTGACGACGCCGGCCGACGGGCACTTTCACGCTGCCGGCGTTCACGCCGCCGTCCGGCGCCGCGCCGATCAGCCTCGCGACCGATTTCATCAGTCGACGCAGTATGGCTCGGCGTTCGGCGTGAACTCGCTGTCGCAGAACGGCTTCACCGTCGGGCCGGCTGTCGAACATCGACGTCGACACGAGCGGCGTGATCTTCGCGCGCTTCACCAACGGCCGCTCCGAGCCGCTCGGTCAGGTGGCGCTGTCGAACTTCGCGAACCTGCAGGGCTTGCGGCAGCTCGGCGACACGGCGTGGGCGCGAGACCTTCACCTCGGGCGACGCGATCCGCGGCTCCGCGGGCACGGGCAGCTTCGGCCTGATCCAGTCCGGCGCGCTCGAATCGTCGAACGTCGACCTCACGCAGCAGCTCGTCAACATGATCACCGCGCAGCGCAACTTCCAAGCGAACGCGCAGATGATCTCGACGGCCGATCAGGTCACGCAAACGATCATCAACATCCGCTAGTCCGCTTGGGATTAGGCAAGGTACGGAACGAGCGATGGATCGGCTTCTGTATGTAGCGATGACCGGCGCCAAGCAACTGATGCAGGCGCAGACGCTGGTGTCGCACAACCTCGCGAACGTGTCGACGAACGGCTTTCGCGCCGACCTCGCGCGTTTCGAAGCGCGGCCGATCGAAGGGCCCGGGCTATCCGAGCCGCATCAACACCGTGGCGAGCGGGCTCGGATTCGATCACTCGCCGGGCGCGCTGCAGGCGACCGGCTCGCCGCTCGACGTCGCGGTCGAAGGCCACGGCTGGATCGCGGTGCAAGCGCCGGACGGCACGGAGGCCTGCACGCGCGGCGGCACGCTCAACGTCAACGCGCTCGGGCTGCTCGAGACGAGCGCGGCGAGCTCGTGCTCGGCGACAACGGCCCGCTGGCCGTGCCGCCGTACACGCAGATCTCCGTCGGCCTCGACGGCACGATCTCGATCATGCGCAGGGACAAGGGCCCGAGACGCTCGCGCAGGTGGGCCGGATCAAGCTCGTGAATCCCGAGCCGAGCAGCTCGAGAAGCGACCCGACGGGCTCGTGCGGCTGATCGGCGGCGGCGAGGTCGAGGCCGACGAGAACGTCCGCTTGGTGGCGGGCTTCATCGAGTCGAGCAACGTGAGGATGGCGGACTCGCTCGTCGACATGATCCAGATCTCGCGCGAGTTCGAAGTCGCGGTAAGGATGATGAGCGTGGCCGACGACAACGCGGAGCGCGCCGCAACGATCGCGCGGATGAGCTAACAGCAGCGCGAGCGCCGCACGCGCGGCCGTCACGAACTAGGAGTGCAGCATGGAATCTCTGTGGGTAGCGAAGACCGGTCTCGAAGCGCAGCAAACGCGCATGACGATCGTCGCGCAGAACCTCGCGAACGTGAACACGACGGGCTACAAGCGCTCGCGTGCGATCTTCGAGGACCTGCTCTACCAGAACCTCGTGCAGGCGGGCGGGCTCACGTCGCAGCAGACCGAAGCGCCGACGGGGCTCAACCTCGGCACGGGCGTGCGCATGGTCGCGACCGACAAGCAGTTTGCGCAGGGCAATATCATCAACACGAACAACACGTTCGACATGGCGATCCAGGGGCGAGGGTTCTTCGAGATCCTGCTGCCGGACGGCAGCCAGGCGTACACGCGCGACGGAACGTTCCAGCGCGACTCGGACGGCGCGCTCGTCGACGTCGAGCGGCTACGCGTTGCAGCCGGCGATCACCGTGCCGGCCGCGCGCCGAAGCCGTGACGATCGGAGTCGACGGCATCGTGTCGGCCGTGCTCCCGGGTCAAGCCGATCCGGTGCAGGTCGGAACGCTGCAGCTCACGGACTTCGTGAATCCGGGCGGCCTGCAGCCGCGCGGCGAGAACCTCTATATCGAGACCGTTTCGAGCGGTCCGCCGCAGCCCGGCACACCGGGCCTCAACGGGCTCGGGACGCTCGCCCAAGGCGCGCTCGAGACGTCGAACGTGAGCGTCGTCGAGGAGCTCGTGAGCATGATCGAGACGCAGCGCGCGTACGAGATGAACTCGCGCGCCATCGAGAGCAGCGACCAGATGCTGCAAACACCTCACCAACCGCTTATAGGAACCCTCGTGACGCGACTAATCAGACTACCGGTCGTTGCTCGCGCCTGCGCTGCTCGCGGCGTGCGCGCGTCGTGGCGCCTGCGCCCGAGCACGATATCTCCATCGGACTTTCGTCCGACGGCGCCGCTCGAGGCCGGCGGGACCGTGACCGCGGGCGGCGTCTACGACACCGTCGGCAGCTTCGACTTGTTCATGGACCTGCGGGCCCGGGCCGTAGGAGACATCCTCACCGTCGTGCTCGTCGAGCGCACGGCGGCGTCGAAGGAGTCGAGCACGAGCACCGCGAAGGGCTCGAGCATCGACACGGGTTTTCCGGTCATCCTCGGCAAGCCCCCGACCCATCAACGGCAACTGAGATCCTGAACAACGAGCTCACGAGCGACAACTCGTTCAAGGGAGAGGCCGACTCGAGCCAGAGCAACCGCCTCGACGGCAACATCACCGTCACCGTCGCCGAGCGCATGCCGAACGGCAATCTCCTCGTGCGCGGCGAGAAGCGCATCACCCTGAATCAGGGCGAGGAATACATCCGGTTGCAGGGCATCGTCCGGCCCGTCGACATCGGCCCGCAGAACAGCGTGCCGTCGACGAAGCTCGCCGACGCGCAGATCGCCTACAGCGGCAAAGGTGCGCTCGCCGACGCGAATCGCGCGGGCTGGCTGTCGCGGTTCTTCAACTCGCCGTGGTTCCCGTTTTGAACGCCGTGCGTACCGGCGCGCGGCGAGTGGGCGTAGCTCTCGGTGCGGCGCTCGCGGCGCTCGCGGTGCTCGGCGCGGCCTCGGGCAGCGCGCACGCGGAACGCATCAAGGACGTCGCGACGGTCGCGGGCGTGCGCGGCAACCAGCTCGTCGGCTACGGCCTCGTCGTCGGTCTCGACGGAACGGGTGACCAGACGAGCCAAACGCCGTTCACGATCCAGGCACTCAAGAACATGCTCAAGCAGCTCGGCGTGCTCGTTCCCGACAACGTGAACCCGCAGCTGAAAAACGTGGCCGCCGTGACCGTGCAGGCCACGCTGCCGCCATTCGTGAAGCCCGGGCAGACGATCGACATCACGGTCTCCTCGATCGGCAACGCGAAGAGCTTGCGCGGCGGCGCGCTGGTGATGACGCCGTTGCGCGCCGCGGACGGTCAGATCTACGCGCTCGCGCAGGGCAATCTCATCGTCGGCGGATTCGGCATCGAAGGCGACGACGGCTCGCGGGTGTCGGTCAACGTGCCGAGCACGGGGCGCGTGCCGAACGGCGCGACCGTCGAGCGCGCCGTGCCCTCGACACTCGGTACCGCCGACTCGCTCGTGCTGAATCTGCATACGCCGGATTTCACGACGGCGGCGCGGCTCGCGGAGTCGATCAACACGTCTCTTGGGGGCGGCGTCGCGGAGACGATCGATCCGATCTCGGTCCGCGTGCATGCGCCCGCCGATGAAGCGCAGCGCGTGGCGTACATCTCGCACATCGAGAACCTCGAGGTCGAGCCGGCTACGGCGCCCGCGCGGGTAATCGTGAACTCGCGAACCGGCACCGTCGTGATCGGCGCGGACGTGCGCGTCACGCCCGCGGCCGTCGCGCACGGCTCGCTCGTGGTGCGTATCACGGAGACGAAGCTCGTGAGCCAACCCAACGCGTTCGCCGATGGCCGCACCGTCGTCGTTCCGCAAACGGACATCGACGTGGATCAGGGAGAGAGTCGAATGTTTCTGTTCGAGCCCGGCACGAGCTTGAACGACATCGTCGAGGCCGTTAATCGCGTCGGGGCCGCACCGGGCGACCTCGTCGCGATTCTCGAAGCGCTGCGCGAAGCAGGCGCGCTGCGCGCCCAGCTGATCGTGATCTAGCATGACGACACCGTCTCCGATCCCTTCGTCGGTCGACCTGCAGGGCCTCACGGACCTGCGGCATCGTGCCGCGCGCGAGGATCCGGGGGCTCTCGCCGAAGCCGCGGTGCAATTCGAGGCACTGTTCATCGGGTTGATGCTGAAGACGGCGCGCGACGCGTCGCTGAGCGGCGGAATCTTCGACGGCCAGGAATCGCGCCAATACCTCGAGCTCATGGATCAACAGGTCGCGCTCGAGCTCGCGAAGAGCGGCGGGTTCGGTTTCGGGAAGATGATCGTCGAGCAGCTCGGCGCGCGGTCGCGGTGCGACGCCCGAGGGCGATTCGCTTGAGCCCGCCCCGGCAACCGTGGCGCCGCGGGGCCTCGAGCATTTCCCGGCCCGCCTTCCGCCTTCCCTGCGCCAGCCGGCGTCTGCGGTTGCGCCGGCCGCTCGGCCGCGAGCGGAGCCGCGAATACCGGCGACTCTCCCGCCGCGGGCGTGGGCTCGGCTCCCGAGTCGTTCGTCGCGCGCTTCTTGGACGATGCGACCGACGCGGCGCGCAAGCTCGGGATCGAGCCGCGCTTGCTGCTCGCGCAGGCGGCGCTCGAGACCGGGTGGGGAGCCGCGGCGCCGCAACACCCCGACGGCCAACCGACGAACAACCTGTTCGGGATCAAAGCCGGCGCTTCGTGGGCCGGCGCGCGTTCCGCACAGTGGACGCTCGAGCATTCCGCCGGCGGCGCCGAGCGCAAACGCGAAGAGTTCCGCGCCTATCCGACCAGCAACGCTAGCTTCGCGGACTACGTCGATCTGATATCGGGCTCGCCGCGTTACGCCGGCGCTCTCGAGCAGGGCGCGGATCCGGAAGCGTACGTGCGTGCGGTGACGGCCGCGGGTTATGCGACGGATCCGAGCTACGGCGACAAATGGTTGTCGATCTATCGCGGCGAGCGCCTGAACCGGGCGGTGCAGGACCTCAAGCCCGGCCCGGACGAGCCGACACAGTAGTTTGGAGCGCGGCAGTCGCCGCATTTTGTCTAATTACGACGCACCACAATGACGGACATCTTGCGAATCGGCCTTTCCGCGCTACTCGCACAGCAACGAGCGCTGTCGGTCGCGTCGAACAACATCGCGAACGCGAGCACGCCTGGGTACAGCCGCCAGCGCGTCGAGCTCAGCGAGGCGAGCGCCCAACGCCTCGGTAACGACTTTGTCGGCACGGGTGTCAACGCGAGCTTCACGCGGCGAATCACCGACGAGGTGATCGCGCAGCAGCTGCGTGCAGCGTCGAGCGGCTTCAATCGCACCGAGACGTTCGTCGGCTACGCCGAGGCGCTCGACAATCTGCTCGCGGACGATCAGACCGGTCTCAACGTCACGCTGCAAGGCTTCGTGAATGCCGTGCAGGACGTCGCGGACGATCCGTCGTCGATCGCGGCGCGCCAGGTACTGCTCAGCGAGGCGCGCAACTTGGCGTCGCGCTTCGATACATTCGACCGCCGGCTGAACGAGATCGGCGCCGAGGCGAGCGCGCGCTTGACGAGCGCGACCACCGAGATCAACGCGCTTGGTGCGGGCATCGCCGACATCAACCTGCAGATCGTCACCGCGGGCGTCAGCGCAGATCGGCCGCCGCCCTCGGATCTGCTCGATCAACGCGACCGCTTGCTCGAGCGCCTGTCGGAGCTCGTCAAGGTCGAAACGGCGACGCAGAACGACGGCACGCTCAGCGTGTTCATCGGCAGCGGCCAAACGCTCGTGCTCGGCACGCGCGCCTCGTCGCTGTCCGTCGTGCCGGGCACCTTCGATCCGGCCCAACCGCAGGTGGTGCTGAACGGCCCGAACGGCAACGTCAACATCACCCAGTTCCTCACCGGCGGAGAGCTCGGCGGCACGCTCGATTTCACCCGCGAGATGCTGAACCCGGCGCGCGCGGAGCTCGGCAGGATCGCTGTCGGCCTCGTATCCACGTTCAACGCGGCGCACCGCAACGGCATGGACTTGAATGGCGCGCTCGGCGGCGATTTCTTCGCGATCGCCGGGCCGCAGACATTCGGGGCCGCGACGAACGCCGGGACCGGCGCCGTGGCGGCGACGATCACGTCCGTCGGCGCGCTCGAGCCGACGAACTACCGCCTGACGTTCGCCGGTGGAACGTACTCGCTGCTGCGCGTCGACACGGGCAGCATCGTGCCGATGACGGGAACCGGCACCGTCGCGGATCCGTTCCGCGCGGATGGCCTTGCGATGGTCGTCAGCGGCACGCCGGCGGCCGGCGATCAGTTCCTCGTACAGCCGACGAGCCACGTTCCGGGCACGCTGCGCGTGCTCGTGACGGATGCCGAGCGGATCGCGGCCGCGGCGCCGACGCGCACGCGCGCCGCGCTCACGAACACCGGGAGCGGCACCATCTCGGCCGGGCAGGTGGTCGACGTCACGAACCCGGCGCTGCTCACGGCCTCCACGATTCAGTTCCTGACGGCCACGACCTATAGCGTCGACGGCGCAGGCTCGTTCGCCTATACGCCTGGCAGCGACATCACGATCAAAGGGACGCGCGTACAGATCACCGGCGCGCCCGCGGTCGGCGATCGATTCGTGATCGAGTCGAACGCGGGCGGCGTCGGCGACAACCGCAACGCGCTCGCGCTGAGCAACGCGCTCGGCGTTGGAATCCTCGACGGCGGCAACGTGACGCTGCACGCGGCCGTGGGACAGTTCGTCACCGCAGTGGGCGCACAGACGCTCGAGGGCCAGAATCGGCGGGACGCGCAGAACCTGCTGGTCGACCAGAACCGCCAACGGCTCGATTCCGTGCGCGGAGTGAACCTCGACGAGGAGGCTGCGGACGTGCTGCGGTTCCAGCAGCTCTATCAAGCGGCCGCGCAGACCATGTCGGTGGCCGACACGCTCTTCAATTCGCTGCTCGCGGCGTTGCGGTAACCGATCATGCGCGTGACCAACGACACGTTGCGGATGGTGTTCCTGAACGCGCTCGATGTCGCCCAGCGGCGGCTCGCGGATACCCAGAACCAAGTGTCGACGGGCCGGCGGATCAACAAGCCGTCCGACGACCCGCTCGCGGCAGCGCGCGTGGGCCAGCTCGACGCATCGCTCGCGCGCCTGGATCAGTATCAGGCGAACGGCGTCGTGGCGCGCAATCAGCTCGGGTTGGAGGAGGAGAGCCTCGCGAGCGTGATCTCCAATCTACAGCGCGTGCGCGAGCTCGCCGTCCAAGCGAACAACGGCACGCTCGACAACGAGAACCGCAAGGCGATCGCGGCCGAGCTGCGGCAGCGATTCGACTCCGTCGTCGCGCTCGCCAATACCACCGACGCGAGCGGCAAGTATCTGTTCGCCGGCGCGAGCGAGGGCACGAAGCCGTTCGTCGTCGGCGCCGCCGGCGTCGTCTACAACGGCGATCAGGTCCAGCGCTCGGTGCAGGTGAGCGACGAGCGCGTCGTCGCCGTGAACGACTCGGGCGCCGAGGTGTTCCAGCGCATCCCTAGCGGTAACGGCACCTTCACGCTCACGGCCAACGCCGGCAACACGGGCTCCGCCGTGCTCGGCGCGGGGACCGTAGTCAACCCGGCCGCGTTCGTGCGTGACACCTACACGATCAATTTCGTCACGCCGGCGAGCTACGAGGTCCGCGACGGCGGCGGCGGGCTCGTCGTCGCGGGAACGTATTCGCCGGGTCAGTCGGTCGCGTTTCTCGGGGTCGACGTCGGGTTCTCGGGCACGCCCGCGGCCGGCGACAGCTTCACCGTGACGCCGAGCAGCAGCCAAGACGTCTTCACCACGCTGAACGAGCTGATCACGGCGCTCGAGACGCCCGTAACCGACGCGGCGTCGCGCGCTGCGCTGCACAACCAAGTCGGGCAGCTCCTGACCGATGTCGATCAGGCCACTGGCCGAATCATCGAGACGCGCTCGGACATCGGGGCGCGGCTCCGGGCGCTCGAGCAGGAGACGTCGCTGAACGAAGGGTATTCCGTGCAATTGACGGACACCCTCTCCGAGATTCGCGATCTGGACTACGCGGCCGCGCTGAGCCTGTCTGTCCGGGCAACTGTTCGGGCTCGAAGCGGCCCAGCAGACGTTCGCGCGAGTGCAGGGACTGTCGCTGTTCAAGTATCTCTAGCGCGGGGCGGCTGCGTCGAAGTTCTTGCGGCCGAGCTCCACTTCGCCGCTCTCGTTCCACGCTGCACGCCCGTAGTCGACCCCCGCCGCGCGATCGTACGTGGCACCTCCGCCGCGATACGGTCTGCGACCGCGCACCTTCAATAACCGCTCGCCGCGCGCGTCGAAATTCGACGACAACGGCACGCTCGCGGCCGCATACCGATCTGCCGTCCAGACCGCGCTGATCATGGCGGAAAGCCGCAAATCGTGATCGAGTTCTCAGACCGGCCGCTCAAGTTAGTAGTTAGCCGCCCGACATAGTCCCCGTAACGACAGAGCTCGGCGGCATTCCCGCGCTCAGTCGCGGGTATGCGGGCCAATGAGGGCCATCTGTTTCACAACTTCTTCAGGAGACTAGGACAATGGGTCAAGTGATCAACACGAACGTGCTGTCGCTCAATGCGCAGCGCAACCTTGCTCGGACGCAGGGTGATCTGGCCAAGCCCTCCAGCGCCTCTCGTCGGGTTTGCGCATCAACAGCGCTAAGGACGACGCCGCGGGCTTGGCAATTACCGAGCGCTTTACGACGCAGATCCGCGGCTTGGATCAAGCGGTTCGTAACGCGAACGACGGTATCTCGCTCGCGCAGACCTCGGAAAGCGCGCTCGGCGAGCTCACCAACAACCTGCAGCGTATCCGCGAGCTCGCCGTGCAGTCGGCGAACTCGACGAACTCCGCCTCGGATCGTCAAGCTCTCGACCGCGAAGTGCAGCAGCGCTTGGCGGAAGTCGAGCGTATCGCCTCGCAGACCGCGTTCAACGGCTTGAAGGTTCTCGACGGCACGTTCGGCTCGTCGCAGTTCCAGGTCGGTGCGAACGCCGGTGAGACGATCACGATCAGCTTGAGCCAGGGCGTCAAGGCGAGCCAGATCGGCCAGATCGCGACGGGTACCTCGACGGTCGAAGCCACGGTCGGGGCGTTGAGCGGCGCGGGCACGATCCAGGTCGGCACGAACACCAAGACAGTCGCCGCTTCGTTGCAAGGTTCGCAAAACGGCCAGTCGGCCGGCAGCGCGTTCTCGAAGGCGGTCGCGATCAACGCGGCCGGCGTCCCGGGGTTGACGGCGACGGCGACGAACAACGTCGAGCTCGCGATCGCGGTGACGGCGGGCACGGCCGCGGGCGACACCTACAGCTTGCGCATCAACGGCCAGGACGTCTTCGCGACGTACAACCAAAACACCGGCGGCGTGCTCAGCACGCAGCAGATCGCTGATGCGATCAACGGCCAGGCGCAGCAGACGGGCGTGACCGCGAGCTTGACAGGCGCGAACCTGCGGCTCTCCGCAGTCGACGGCCGCGACATCAACGTCGCGCAGCTGCTCGGCGGCGCCGCGACGGGTGGTATCACGGCAGGTGCCGGCGGCTCCTCGACGGTCAACGGCGTCGTGTTCCGCGACGGTCAGATCAGCGGCACGCTGGCGGACGCGAGTGCGTTCAGCGCGACGGCTGCTGGCGTCAACGGCGGCACGATCACGCTGTCGGCGAACGACAACATCATCGTGACCGGCGACGGTCAGGCCATGGGCTTCGCGACGGACAACTTCACGTTGTCGAAGGACACCACGACGCTCGCGTCGCAGAGCGTCCTTACGGTCGCGGCTGCGAACTCGATGATGCAGCGTGTCGACGCGGCTCTGACCACGGTCAGCACGCTGCGCAGCACGTTCGGCGCCATCCAGAACCGCTTCGAGTCGACGATTGCGAACCTGAGCGCGGTCAGCGAGAACCTTTCGGCCTCGCGCAGCCGCATTCAGGACGCGGACTTCGCGGCCGAGACGGCGGCTCTGACCCGCGCGCAGATCCTGCAACAGGCGGGCACGGCGATCTTGGCGCAAGCCAATGCCGCGCCGCAGACCGTGTTGGCTCTGCTGCAGTAACGGCAGCTTTCCGCGGGACGGAACTCGCGGGTGACGATGAAGTTGGGGGCGGCGCAGGTTTGCGCCGCCCCTATTGCGCGGGATCAATAGGGCAAGAGCCCGGTCCTGCGCCCCAGGGTGGCAGCAATGTTCGGTAACTTGACTTCAGTTACCGCGGAACCCGCAAGGACGTCGGTACCGTCGGTTCCAACAGATGCTAAGGCTCCGGTCGACGAAACCGGCGGTCGTTGCCGGCAATTCGCCGGTGGGCGGCAGGAATTTGCCGGTGCCGAAGCCGAAAACGCTCGATGTGGCGAAGGCCGTCGAGCGGCTCAACGAGCTTTCGAGCGGCTCTCGCCGCAACCTGCGGTTTCGAGTGGACGAGAGCTCGGGACGCACGATCATCACGGTGATCAACGCGGTCACGAAGGAAATCGTCCGCCAGATTCCGCCTGAGGAGCTCCTCGCGATCGCGGCGACTCTCGAGCAAAGCGGCGGACATGATCGACGCGCATGGTCTGACCTGGCACGCTACTTGCTCCTTAGCCGCGACGACGGATTCGGCACGCAATGAACACAATCGGTTGGCAAGCAGCGAATGGGTAGCATCCTTACCAACGGCGTAGGCTCCGGCCTGGACGTCTCGGGCATCGTCACGAAGCTCGTCGAGGCGGAAGGCAAGCCGCAGAGCACGCGGCTCGACACGCAGGAAGCGAAAGCGCAGGCGAAGTTGTCGGCGCTCGGTTCTCTGCGCTCCGCGCTCGTCGAACTTTCGCGATGCGCTCAAGGCCCTCAAGACTCTCGACAGCTTCCGAGGACGTGACGTCGCTTTGTCCAGCCCGGACTTCCTCGCAGCAACCGCTTCTTCGAAGGCCTTGACGGGCAACTACCGAGTCGAAGTGCAATCGCTCGCGACGGCGCACCGGCTCGCAGTCGCAGACGTTCCCGGGTGGTGCGAGCGAGGTAGTCGGCACGGGCACTCTGACGATCGCCCGCGGCGCGAGCTCCTTCACGGTGACGGTCGCGACCGGCAAGGACTCGCTCGCGCAGATCGCGGACGCCATCAACGACTCGGCACAGAACGTCGGCGTATTCGCGACCGTAGTGACGGGAGCCGGCGGGGCGCGCCTCGTGCTCGGGTCGACGGAGACCGGCGCGACGAACAAGATCGTCGTCACGCAGAGCGGCGGCGACGGCGGCTTGGCGGACCTCGTGTACGATCCTGCGCCCGGCACGGGCGTGACCAATCTCACTTTGCTCGAACCCGCGGCCGACGCGCACGTCTTGATCGACGGATTTCCGGTCACGAGCGCGACGAACTCCGTCGACGACGCGGTCGAGGGCCTCTCGCTCGACTTGATCGCGGCGAACGAGCCAGGAGAGACGACGCAAGTCGACGTGGCGTCGAGCCCGAAAAGCGCGCGTGAAACGCTCGACAAGTTCGTGAAATCCTACAACGCGCTGGTCGACTCGATCGGCAGCGTCGCGAGCTTCGACGCGCAGACGCGCGCGAGCGGGCCGCTGTTCGGCGACTCGGGTGTGCGCAACATCGTGTTCCAATTGCGGCGTGAATTGACCGCGAGTGTCGCCGGCGTCACCGGGCCATTCGACATGCTCAACGAGATCGGCATCACCGCGCAGCTCGACGGCAAGCTCGCGATCGACAGCGCGCGCCTCGACGCCGCGTTCGCGAACGATTTCGACTCCGTCGGCGAGCTGTTCGCGACCGAAAATACCGGGCTCGCGGTAAGGCTCGACGCGATGCTCGAGCCGTACCTGCAGAGCAGCGGCGTATTCGACAGCCGCGACGACTCTCTCAAGTCGCAGATCAAGGACATAGGGCAGCGCCGCGAGGCGTTGAATCAGCGGCTCCTCGCGCTGCAGGCGCGCTACACGCGCGAGTTCAACGCGTTGGATGGCCTTCTCGCGCAGCTGCAGACGACGAGCACCTTCCTGACCCAACAGCTGAGCAACCTGCCCGGCGCCACGTTCAATCGAAACTAATCGGAGTACCGGATCGTGAACAGAGGATTGGCGGCCTATCGAAGCGTAAACGCACACGGCGCATTGGCCGACGCGACGCCCTACCAAGTGATCCACGTGATGCTCGACACGGTGCTGAGCCGGGTCAGCGAAGCGTGCGGGCACATCGAGCGCGGCGAGACGCAGGCGAAAGGCGAGAAGATCGGCAAAGCGCTCGGGATCATCGAAGCGCTCGTGCTCGGCCTCGACAAGGAACGCGGCGGGGAGCTCGCGCTAAACCTCGAGCGGCTGTACGACTATGCGTCGCGAACGCTGCTCAAGGCGAATCTCGAGAATCGCGTCGATCTGCTGAAAGAGGTCGGCTCGCTGTTGCGCGAGATCAAGCTCGGCTGGGACGGCATCGCGCCCGCCGCGGCCGGTTGACAGCTGCCGATGAACGGGTTGCGCGCTGTGCTCGAGATGACCGATCGCGTCCAGGCCGCGCTTGCGGGCGGCGATTGGCAAGCGGCGCGCGACCTCGAGGTCTTGCGTCGCGGACTGCTCGAGCAATGGCTCGCGCAAGTGGGCCTCGCGGACGCCGGTGTGGCGGCTGCCCTCACGGATCTCGAGCAGCGCGGGCGACACATGATCGGCGACGTGCAGCATCACCGCCGGCGCATCCTGCGCGAAGCGCAGACGGTCAAGACGGGCCGTGCGGCCGCCGCGGCCTACGGTGCGGTGCCGGAACCCGACGATTCAGCATTTCAGCTGAATACGTATGTAACGTAATCCCCTACGAAATCGGCGTTTGCTGAGGCAAGCGCTCAAGTCCGTTTCCGGATTTAACTTATTCCACCTCCGAACGACGCTGCCTACACTGGCCGTCAACAAAAAGCCTTGTAAATCAAAAGGTTATGTGACGTAGTTCACGTTTTGTGGGCGCGAAAGTGCGACGCCGGTCACGCGGACGCCCCGTGTAGCAACAGCGACAAGAGGTCGTGGTGATGACGTCAATGAGTGATGCGGAGACTTTGTATTCGTCCTTTCCCGTCGGGGATTCGGCTGCGGCGGCCGAGCTCGACGTTCTGATGCGCCAGGTGGCTCGCTACGACAGCACCGTGCTGATCCAGGGCGAGTCAGGCTGCGGTAAGGAGCTCGCCGCGCGGCGCATCCACGAGCTCTCGGTCCGCCAAGACGGCGCCTTTCGTTCCGGTCAATTGCGGCGCGATCCCGCGCGATCTCCTCGAGAGCGAGCTTTTCGGCCACGAGAAAGGCGCGTTCACCGGTGCGATTACCACTCGCGTCGGCCGGTTCGAGCTCGCCGACGGCGGCACTCTGTTTCTCGACGAGATCGGAGACATGAGCCTCGACATGCAAGTGAAGCTGCTGCGCGTGCTGCAGGAGCGGACGTTCGAGCGTGTCGGCAGCGTCGAGCCGCGGCGAGTCAACGTGCGCATCCTCGCGGCGAGCCATCGCGATCTCGAGGCGCGTGTCGGCAGCGGCGAGTTTCGCGAGGATCTGTTCTTCCGGCTGAACGTCTTCCCGATCCGCGTGCCGCCGCTGCGCGAACGCCTCGACGATCTTCCGCGGTTGGTCACCGATCTCGATCCAGCGCGGCGTCGCGGCCGGCCGTCCGTCGATCCGCTTCAGCGAGACCGCGCTCGAGTGCCTCCGGACCTATCGCTGGCCCGGCAACGTGCGCGAGCTGCAGAATCTCGTCGAGCGCATGTCGATCCTGTATCCGAATCGCGAGATTCGGCGCGAGGATCTGCCGCCGACGATCGGCGAGCGGCGCCGCGTGCTCGGTGTGGTGACCGATCCGGTCGCGATTCCGCGGGGCGGTCTCGACCTCAAGGAGCACCTCGGCGCGATCGAGAAGCAACTCATCCGCAGCGCCCTCGATCAGACCGACGGCACCGTGGCGCACGCCGCGCGTCTGCTGAAGCTGCGGCGCACGACGCTCGTCGAGAAGCTCCGCAAGTACGAGATGCACGCGAGCTGCAGGCTCGGCGTAGCAAGAGCCAATTTCCGTTTCGCCCGCGTCAACGGTTTGACGCATGCTGCCGATCGCGACGCCCGACCCCGCGCAATTGCTCGCTCCACACCTCGGCATGGATCTTGCTCAAGGACTGCCGAGGTGATTTCGATGACGAGCGACGATTCCGTTCCGACGCACGAACGCAGCGATCTCGAGCGCGGCGATCTCGAGCGCGCGTTCCGCATGTTCAACGAGCTGTCCGCGCGAGCTGCAGGGAACGTACCGGTTGCTGCAGCAGCGCACGGCCGCGATGACCGCGGAGCTCGAGGAGACGCGGCGCGCGCGCGAGAGCGCTGCCGACAGGGCGGAGCGCACCGCGCAGCGCCTGCAGTCGCTGCTTGCGACGCTGCCCGCGGGCGTCGTCGTCGTCGACGGCGAAGGCCGAATTCAGGAGACCAACCGCGCGGCCGAGGTGATCCTCGGCGAGAATCTCGGGGGCAAGTCTTGGGCGGCCGCGATGCGCGCGGCGTTCGGCGCACCGGCTCCGGGCGGCGGCGATTGGGTGACCCGCGACGGCCGTCGCGTGACGCTTGCCGCGAGCCCGCTGCCCGGGCAGACCGGCAAGCTGATCCTCGTGAACGACGTCACGGAAACGCGCGCACTGCAGGAGCTCGTCGCGCGTCATCAGCGCCTGTCGGCGATGGGCAAGATGGCCGCGAGTCTCGCGCATCAAATCCGCACGCCGCTCGCCGGCGCGCTGCTCTATCTGTCGCAATGCCGCACGCGGCGCGACGACGCTCAACGCGCCGTGTTGCTCGAGAAGGGCATCGAGCGGCTGCGCCATCTAGATCGCTTGGTGCAAGACATGCTCGTGTTCGCGCGCGGCACCGGGCCCGGCGAGCGCGTGCGCGTCGCCGAGTTGTTCCGCGCCGTGCACGACGCTGCGCTCGCCGTAAAGCCGGCGGACGCGCACCTCGTGATCGACGGCACGGACGTGCTGGTGGAGCTCGAGTGCAATCGCACCGCGCTCACCGCGGCCCTCACGAATCTGGTCGCGAACGCGTTCGAATCCTCGCCGGTGGTCGTCGTGACTCTGCGCGCTCGGCGGCGCGGGGGCCGCGTCGAGTTCACGGTTCATGACAATGGTCCCGGCATCGCCCCGAGCATTCAGTCGCGGGTGTTCGAGCCGTTCTTCTCGACGCGCCCGGCCGGCACGGGCCTTGGGCTCGCGGTCGTGAAGACCGTGGCCGAGGCTCACGGCGGCGCGCTTGCGCTCGACTCGTCGCCGAATCGCGGCACGCGGATCGGGCTCGACCTGCCATGCAGCGCCGAGCTTGCCCAAGGCGAGCTAGCGGAACCTGCGACATCCGCCCGGGAGGTCGCATGACGGACGCCGCGACGATCCTCGTGGTCGAAGACGATCGTCCGTTGCAGGACGCGCTCGTCTCGACTCTCGTTGCGGCGGGCTACGACGTGCTTGCGGCCGGCGACGGCGGCGAGGCGCTCAAAGTGCTCGGCGAAGTCGAACGTCGACCTCATCGTGAGCGACGTGCAGATGCAACCCGTCGACGGGCGCGAGCTGCTCCGGCGGCTCCGGGCTCGTCCCTCCGCGCCGCCGGTCTTGCTCATGACCGCCTACGGCACGATCGATCAGGCCGTCGCCGCGATGCGCGAAGGCGCGGTGGACTATCTCGTGAAGCCGTTCGAGGCCGAGGAGCTCGAGCGGCGCGTCGCGCGCTATGCGCGTCCAGCCGCACGCGCGGCTGCACGTCCCGACGCACAACCGGTCGCCGAGGATGCGCGCAGCCGCGCGTTGCTCGAGCTCGCCGCACGCGTCGCGCAGAGCGAAGTGACCGTGCTGCTGACCGGCGAAAGCGGCACCGGCAAAGAGGTGTACTCGCGTTTCATCCACGCCGCGTCGAAGCGCAGCGCGGGACCGTTCGTCGCGGTCAATTGCGCCGCGATCCCCGACCAGATGCTCGAGGCCTTGCTGTTCGGGCACGAGAAAGGCGCGTTCACCGGCGCACAGGCGCGCAGCACCGGCAAGTTCGTGCAGGCGAACGGCGGCACGATCCTGCTCGACGAGATCACCGAGATGGACCTGAGCCTCCAGGCGAAGCTTCTGCGCGTGTTGCAGGAGCGCGAGGTCGAGCCGCTCGGGGCAAGCAAGCCCGTGCCGCTCGACGTGCGCGTGCTTGCGACGAGCAACCGGGACCTCGAGGCGACGGTGCGCGACGGCCGGTTTCGCGAAGATCTGTATTATCGGCTCAGCGTGTTCCCGCTGCAGATTCCGCCGCTGCGCGAGCGGCCCGCAGACGTCGCGGCGCTCGCAGAGCGCTTCTTGGCGGCGCGCGCCCACCCGCGACCCGCTGTCCGCCGCGGCGCTCGCGCGCCTGCAAGGCTACTCGTGGCCCGGGAACGTGCGCGAGCTCGAGAACGTGATGCAGCGCGCGCTGCTCTTGAGCGAAGGCGAGCCCGCCATCGACTCGACGCCACATCGCGGTCGACGAAGCACTCGCATCCATCGCCCCCAGCCAGCGGTCGCCGCGCCGAGCGGTCTCGCGGGAGAGCTGTGGGAAGAGGAGACGCGCCGCATCGTGACCGCGCTCGAGACGAGCCGCGGCGCACGCAAGCAGGCTGCGGAGCAGCTCGGGCATCAGCGATCGCACGCTGCGCTACAAGCTGTCGAAAATGCGGGCCGCCGGCGTGCAAGTGCCGGGCGACCGCGCGTGACGGAGAAGCGATGAACACCGGTGGAGTTTCCATGACGCAGCTGCTGGCCGAGATGCAGCGGCTCTCGGCGACGGCCGAGTCGCGCCCGGCCGCCGAGACGACGGGCTCGCAAGGCTTCGCGGAGCTGCTTGAAGACGTCGATCGACGCCGTCAACGAGGCGCAGAGCACGGCTTCGGACATGGCTGCCGCGCTCGAGCGCGGCGACAAGTCCGTCGCGCTGCCCGAGGTGATGATCGCCCTGCAGAAAGCGAATCTCTCGTTCCAGGCGATGACCGAGGTGCGTAACCGCCTCGTCAGCGCCTACCAAGAAATCATGAACATGCCGATCTAGCGATCGACTGCAATTCAGAGGACATCGATGGCCGATACCGATCAAGCTCCGCGCGCGACCCCGCTGTACGCGCTCCTGCCGCCCGCCGTGAAACAGATGTTGCTGCTCGTGGGCCTGGCCGCGGCGATCGCCGCGGGCGTGGCGCTCGTGCTCTGGTCGCAGGGCGACAACTACACGCCCGTCTACTCGGGCTTGAGCGACCGCGACATCGGCGAGATCACGGCGCAACTCGACGCCGCGAACGTACCGTACAAGCTCGACGGCAGCGGGTTGCTCGTGCCGTCCGATCGCAAGTACGAGGTCCGGATGCAGCTCGCGAGCTCGGGGCTGCCCGCACGGCGCGGGCTTCGGCGTCGACGAGATGCCGGATCGAGAGCACGTTCGGGCAGACACCATTCATGGAGAACGCTTTGTACGTGCGCGCCGTCGAGACGGAGCTCGCGCGCACGATCGGCAGCATGCAGCCCGTGGAGTCGGCGCGCGTGCATCTCGCGCTCCCGCCGCAATCCGTGTTTCTGCGCCAGAAGCGGGAGCCGAGCGCGTCGGTGATGCTGAAGCTCTTTTCCGGCCGCCGCCTCGACGAAGGGCAGGTGCAGGCCGTCGTCCACTTGATCGCGTCGAGCGTCCCCGATCTCTTGCCGTCGCGAGTCACGGTGGTCGACCAGTCCGGGGCGCTGCTGACGAGCTCCGCGACCGACAGCACGGCGAGCCTCACGAGCTCGCAGTTCGACTACCGCAAGCAGCTCGAGGAAGAGTACGCCCGGCGGATCGAGAGTCTGCTCGGCTCCGCCGTCGGCGTAGACCGCGTGCGCGCAAGCGTTTCGGCGGAGCTCGATTTCACGGTGACGGAGCAAACGCGCGAGAGCTTCGACCCGAACGTTCAAGTCGTGCGCAGCGAGCAAACCAACGAGGACTCGCGCCGCGGCGAGGGCGTGCAGGGCGTGCCCGGCGCGTTGAGCAACCAGCCGCCGGAGACCGTCGCAGCCGTCCCGGGCGCGGCCGGCACCGCGCCCCGCCGCCGATCCGCAGAGCGTCTCGCGCTCCGCGACTCGCAATTTCGAGCTCGACAAGACCGTGAGCCACACGCGCCAAGCCGTGGGCCTGATTCAACGGCTGTCGATCGGCGTGCTGATCGACAACAAGCCGCCGGCTACGGGCCGCGGCGCGGCGCAGCCGCTCGCCGAGGCGGAGCTCGCGTCGTTGACGGAGCTCGTGAAAAAGGCCGTCGGCTTCGACGAGATGCGCGGCGACACGATCTCGGTGCTGAACTCCGCGTTCCAGCCGGCCGCCGCGATTCAGAACACGCCGGCGCCGAGCTTCTGGCAACAGCCGGCGTTCTGGAGCATCGCTCGCCAAGTGCTCGGCGCCGCACTCGTGCTGATCCTCGCGTGGTTCGTGCTCCGGCCGATGATGACGGTGCTCACGCGGCCGCAGCCGATCGCGGCGGCGCCGGCGGCGGTCGAATACTCCTCGCAGATGTACCCCGCGATGGCGGGCGGCCGGCCGATGGGCTTGCCGGTGAGCTACGACGATCGAATGGCCGCGGCGCGCAGCGTCGCGGGACAGGATCCGCGCCAAGTCGCGCAAGTCGTCCGCAATTGGGTGGCCGAAGACAATGGCTGAAGCAAGCACGGTCAAGGGCACGGAGCGTGCCGCGATCCTCCTGCTCACTCTCGGCGAGCAGACCGCAGCATCGGTTCTGCGGCACATGCAGGTCGAAGAGGTGCAGAAGCTCGGCTCGGCGATGGCGAGCTTGAGCGACGTGCCGCGCGAGCAGGTCACCGACGTGCTCGGCGAGCTGCTCGTTGCCGTACAGCGCAAGACGTCGATCGGCTTCGGCACGGCGGACTACCTGCGCAAGGTGCTCACGGATTCGCTCGGCGAGCGCCGTGCGGGCACGCTGATCGGGCGCATCCTCAAAGGCCGCGACTCGACCGGAATCGACGCGCTCAAGTGGATGGATCCGCGCACGGTGGCGGAGGTCATCAAGAACGAGCACCCGCAGATCGTCGCGACCATTCTCGCGCACCTGCCGAGCCAACAGGCCGCAGACGTGCTCAAGCGGTTCGAGCAGAAGGAGCAGGCCGAGATCGCGGTGCGCATCGCGCGGCTCGACGAGGTTCCCGAGACCGCGCTCCAAGAGCTCGATGCGCTCGTCGAGCGCCAGACCAAGGAAGCCACGGCACTGAAAACCGCGCGGCTCGGCGGCATCAAAGTCGCGGCCGACATGATCAATCTACTAGGCGCGAGCGGCCAGACGGCCGTGATCGAGGCGATTCAGGGCCAGGACGACGCGCTCGGCGCAGAGATCAAGGACGCGCTGTTCGTGTTCGAGAACCTACTCAAGGTCGACGACCGCGGCATGCAGTCGATCCTGCGCGAAGTGCAAGCCGACGTTCTCTCGACCGCGCTCAGAGGCGCCGACGACGAGATCAAGGACAGAGTGTTCAAGAACATGTCGAAGCGCGCGGTCGAGATCCTCAAGGACGACATGGCGACCAAGGGTCCGGTCCGCTTGAGCGACGTGGAAGCCGCGCAGAAGGAAATCCTCGCTGTAGCCCTGCGGCTCGCGGAGGAGGGCACCATCACGCTCGCGAGCGGCGGTGAGGAGTTCGTCTGATGCGCTCGCGAATCATCGAGAGAGATCAGGCCGGAACCGCGGACCGCTGGGACTTTCCCGCCCGTCGACGCGTCGGCCGCGGACGCGCTGCGCGGCGCGCAGAAGGGCGGCGCGCACCTGCTCACGGCGGGTCAGCTCGACGCTCTCCAGAAGCAAGTTCACGACGAGGCGCTACAAGCGCGGCTTCGACGAGGGTCTCGCGGCCGGCAAGGCCGAGCTGGCGTCGCGAATGCTGCGGCTCGCCGCGCTCGCGGACGCGTTCGCGCATCCGTTCCAGAATCTCGAGCGCGCCGTCGAGGACGAGATCGTGAATCTCGCGGTCGAGCTCGCGAGCCATCTCGTGCGGCACGAGATCCAGCACGACCCGAAGTTGCTGCACGGCGCGATCGCCGACTGCCTCGGTGCGCTCGCGGGCAGCGTGCGCGACGTGACATTGCACTTGCATCCGGACGACGCGGCGCTCGTGCGCGGCGAGCTCGGTGCGGCGGAAGCTCGCTTCACGCTCGCCGAGGACGCGACGCTGCAGCGCGGCGATTTGCGCGTCGCGAGCACGAGCTCGCTCGTGGACGGCAGCATCGCCGCGCGCTGCGCCGAGATCATTGCGGCCGCGCGTGCGGGCGCCCGCGCCGAATCGATGCCGTGAGCAGCCACGTCCATGGCGACTAGCGCTCCCGATCCGGCCCAGCGCGGAGCAAAGCTCGCGGCGCGGCTCGCCGTGCTGCGCCGCTATCCGCATCGCTCGCGCGGTTTCGTCGCGCACGGCGTGCTGAGCCGCGCCGCCGGCATGACTCTCGAAGCCTCGGGCTGCGAAGCGCCGGTCGGCAGCCGTTGCGTCGTCGTCGACCACGACGGCCGCACGGCGGAGACCGAAGTCGTCGGCTTCTCGGGCGGCTCGCTGCTGCTCGTGGCGACCGGCGAGCTCGACGGGGTCATGCCCGGTGCTCGAGTGATTCCGAGCCGCAGGGTCTTCGAAGCGCGCGCCGGCCAGGCCTTGCTCGGCCGCGTGCTCGACGGCGCGGGCGAGCCGATCGACAACCACGGGCCGCTCCGCTGCGACGATCGGATTCGTTTGACGCCGCGCACCACGAACCCGCTCGACCGCAAGCCGATTCGCGAGCCGCTCGACGTCGGCGTGCGCTCGATCAACGCGTTGCTGACCGTCGGGCGCGGCCAGCGCCTAGGACTCTTCGCCGGCAGCGGCGTCGGCAAGAGCGTGCTGCTCGGCATGATGACGCGGTTCACCAACGCGGACGTGATCGTCGTCGGTTTGATCGGCGAGCGCGGCCGCGAGGTGCAGGACTTCGTGTCTCAATACCTG
Source organism: uncultured Gammaproteobacteria bacterium (assembly GCA_963742115.1). Taxonomy (GTDB): domain Bacteria; phylum Pseudomonadota; class Gammaproteobacteria; order Steroidobacterales; family Rariloculaceae; genus FEN-1219. Next base: position 201,621 of record CAVUKQ010000015.1, on the reverse strand, counting down.
ACTGCCGAGACCCGCAAGCGCGCCGTGATCATCGCCAGCCCTGCGGACCGGCCGCCGCTCGTGCGCGTGCACAGCGCCTACCTCGCGACGAGCATTGCGGAATATTTCCGAGATCAGGGCAAAAACGTGCTGCTGCTCATGGATTCGCTCACGCGTGTGGCGCAGGCTCAACGGGAGATCGCGCTCGCCGTCGGGGAACCTCCGGTTACCAAGGGCTATCCCGTGTCGACGTTCGCGAAGCTGCCCCAGCTCGTGGAGCGGGCAGGCAACGGCGGGCCGCGCGGCGGTTCCATCACCGCGTTCTACACGGTGCTGACGGAAGGGGACGACCCGAACGACCCGATAGCGGACGCCGCGCGCGCGGTGCTCGACGGTCACATCGTGCTGTCGCGCGATCTCGCGGAGTCCGGGCTGTATCCCGCGATCGACATCGAGGCGTCGATCAGCCGCTTGATGCCGTTGATCACGACACAAGAGCACCAGCAACTCATTCGGAGATTCAGGCAATTGAACGCGACTTACGCTCAGAACCGGGACTTGATCACGATCGGCGCCTATGCGAAGGGCAGCGATCCGCGCGTCGACGAGGCGATTCAGCACTGGCCGGCGATCCTGAAGTTCCTGCAACAGGATTCGAACGCGCAGATCTCGTTCGGGCAGAGCGTCGCTGCGCTGCAAATGCTGTTTCCTCCGGCCATGGGCGCCGCCGCGACGGCCGTTCGGCGTGAGGGCGTGCAATGAACAACAAGGCCTCGCGGCTCGAGCCGCTCGCGGACTACGCGGGCTTGCGCGAGGCCGAAGCCGCGCGCCGCTTGGCGCAGAGCTCCGATCAAATCAAGACCAAGGAAGCCGAGCTCGAGCAGCTGCGCGGCTATCTCGCCGAGTACCGGCAGCGCGCGCAGCTCGACTCGACCGACAGCACACGCTGGCAAAACGCGCGCGCATTTCTCTCGCGCTTGAGCGACGCCGTGGCGTTTCACGAAGTGGAGCTCGGCAAGGCCGTCGAGCGCCACCGGTTCGAAGCGGAGCGTTGGCGGGATTCTCATCAGCGCGTGCAGGCGCTCGACAAGGTGATCGAGCGCTCGCAGCGCGAATACGTCAACGCGCTACAACGGCGCGATCAAGCCGAGGTCGACGAGCACGCGGCGCGGCACAACGCTGCGCTGCGACGCTGACCGCGAGGCTGCTCAGGCGAGCTTGCTCGGCGCAACGGAGCTCAGCCTAGGACGCAGCGGCAGCGACGCCACCGTCGTCACGATCGCCACCAGCTCCTCGGCTAGCCCCCCGAGCCTGTCCGTCACGCGCGACGCGCCCGCTTCGACGAGGGCGTTCTGTTGGCGCTCGTGGGAGGTCGACTCGCCGAACCGTCCGACGAGGATCGGAAGGTCGGGGAAGCGGGCGCGCAGCCGCTTGCACACGCCGCGGGCGGCACCGATGTCGCCGGGCGGTAGCGTCACGACGCAAACCGCCGCCGGCGCCCGCTGCTCCACGTCGGCGATGCGTTCGCCGATGAGCTTGTCCGCCGAAAAAATCTCGAGCTCGCAGCCGCGCTCTCGCCGCAGCAGCACGCCGAGCAGCCTCAGTGCGATTTCGTCGAGCCTGTCTTGCGTCGGCAAGCCGACGAATAGCACGTGTGCCTCGCTCGGCGGTGCTCCATCCTCGTCCCGCGGCAGCTCGTCGATGATCTCGAGCAGAGAGTCGGCGACGAACCCGCTGTCGGCCGCGGTGATCCGCCCGCTCGCTACATCGCGCTTCAGCTGCGCCAACGCGGGCAGCAAGAGCTCCTCGCAGGTCTGCGCGAGCGTATGCTCGCTCGCGAACTCCTCGAGCACGTCCCCCGCCTCGTTTTCGTCGCGAGCGAGAAGCCGCTGGTAGAGCCACAGATGCGGCTGCAGTGCACGCCCCTCGCCGAGCAGCCGGTCGAAGATGGCGAGACCCGAGATGTATTTGCCGCCGACCACGAGACACACCGTGAGCGGCGTGGCCAACACGAGACCGGTGGCGCCCCAGAGCCAGGTCCAAAAAATCACCGCGAGAATCACCGCGATCGACGAGAGCCCGACGCTCTGGCTATACAGCCACGGCTCCAGCACGTTGCTGCTGACGAGCTCGAGCGTGAGGAACAGCGTGACCACGAGCGCGAGGTGAGTCCAGTCCGGCGCCGTGATCAGACTCAACAGGATCGGAAAGAGCGCCGCGATCCAGACTCCGATGTACGGCACGTAGCGCAGAACGGCGGTTGCGAAACCCCAGAGTGCGCTGTAGGGCACCCCGATGAGGTACAGGCCGAGCCACACCGCTAGCCCCATCGACGAGTTGATGATCAGCTGCATCAGCAGATAACGACTGATGCGCTCCCCCGCTTCCGCGAACGCTTTGGTCGTGGTGACTAGCGCCGCCTGACCGGCGAGACTGACGATTCGATTCCGAACGTCCTCCCGCTCGATCAGCATGAAGATCGTGAGCAGTAGCGCTAGCCCCGCCGTCGTGGCGGTCTCGAGCAGCGGTAAGAAGCCTTTCACGTCGCCGAGCAGGGATCGGTCGGGCGTAACCTCGACGAGCATCGGCTTGTCGTCATTCGCGGCCGCCGCGCCGCGCTCGATGTCGTCGCCGATGTTCTCGATCGTCGTCTGCACCCGCTCGAATGCACTGCCGCGCGCGAGCTTGCGAACGTCCGCGATCTTCGCGCGGATATTGCTGCGGTATGCGGGCAATTGCTTTGCGAGCGCGGTCAGCTCGCCCGCGACGATCCAACCCATGCCGCCGACCGCCCCGGTAGCGAGCATCATCACCGCGAGGACGGCCGGGATTCGGGGTAAGCCGAAGCGCTGAAAACGAATCACGGCAGGGCGCAGAACGAACGCCAGCAGCACAGCTAGCGCCACGGGTATCAATACCGCCTGGCCCCAATAGAGCGCGCCGCAGACGCCGCCGAAGGTCACGAGCCAGGCGGCGATCACCACGGACTGCGGCGTCGCCCGGCCGTCGAAGGTCATGTCGGCGTCACGGTGCGCGTATCGGCCTCCTCATATGCGAATGGCCATTGGGCCTCAGCGGCTGGCGCGTCGCCCGTAGCACTCGAGCGCGAGGTCCGCACCGTCTGCCCGGCGCGAGATCCGCACATGCGAGGTCGTGTCGGGACAATCGACCTCCGCGTTGACCGAGCGCGTGTCGCCGATGCAGCTCCATTGCGAGCTCGTCGCCTTTGGCGACATCGACCGCGAACGTCGCGTTCTCGCCCGGCTTGAGCAATAGCTCCTGGTCGTGGGTTCGCCCGTCTTGCTCCTCCCTGACCTGCACGGACCCCGTGCACCGGCCCGTGTCGGTGTCGAGCAGCGTTACGCCGGTCGGCAAGCGCGAGTAGAGCGAGCTTTGACCACCCGAGCTGCCGGTGGCGCAGCCCGCGAGCACGCCGAAAACCGCTATCACGATCGTTTGCATCACCGTTACTGAGTTGCGCATGACATCCCTCCATTCACCTCACCCGACAGATGCAACAAGCGCGCCACGAGTGTGACGCGCGTCACAGCGGGCGGTGCCGTTCTATCCGTTCCGTTTTTTTTGGTTTTGCGCATCAATGGTTGTACGAAGCGTGGCATGCCAATTGCAAAAGTCCCGGCATGATCGATTTTTCGGCGGCAGGATAGATGGATCTCGGAACCGCAATTCCGGCCGAGCTGCTGACTGCGGCCATACCGCTCGGCCGCGGCCCGCCTGAGGTTCTGCGGCCTCCGGGGCGCGACCCCGACCCGAATACCGCGCTCGCGCCGTTCGAATTGCTGCTGCAGCTCCTCGGCAATTCGTTGCCGGGTGAGTTGCCAGGCGGCGAAACCTTGCCGGCCGAGGGCTGCTCCATGCCGCCGTCCGCTGAGCTCGAATCGGAGTCCGATCCATTCGCCGGGCTTGCTGCACTGGCCGGCTCTGCCAGCGCACCGGCCGAACCGCTGCCAGCGCCGTTGACTACCGCCGCGGGCTCCCTGCGGGTAGCCGACTCTTCCCCCGTGCAGCTCGCGGACGCGATGCGGCTCGCCTTCGCGGGCGGCGCGAGCGCGTTGGACGGGTCCTCCCGCCCGCTCGCCGCCGACCTGCTCACCGCGGCACCCAGTGACGCCGGCGAGGAACCGGACTTGTCGGAAATGGCTTCGGGCCGCGCGCCGGCGACGGCCGAGCAGAACGCGCGCGCCGGCCGCCCCGCCGACTTCAGCGCGCTGTCGATGCCCGACTTCGCGGCGCGTGCCGCCGCAAATCCCTTGGTGCCCGAGTCGTTCGCGCTTCGTCCGCGCGGCGCGACGGAAAGCCGCGTGGGCACCGCGAGCGCGACGCCGGCGGAGCGGGCGCTGTCCCTTGCCGCTGACCTTGCGCGCGCCGCGGAGACGCAGGCGCGCGCCGACGGACCGCTGACGCGCGCAGTCGACGGCCAAGCCCCGATCGCCGCAGCGGCGACGCCCGTGCTGAAGAACGCGCGACTCGATGAGTTCCTGCCCCTCGCGGTGGACGCGCCGATAGGCGTTCGACTCGACCGCGGCGCCCACGCCGCTGCATGGCCCCGGCGCCATGCCGGCCGCTTCGGCCGCGCAGCCGAGCGCGCAACTCCCGGCACATCTTGGCGCGCCGGTCGATACGAACGCCGCTCGCTGGGAGGATGCGCTCGCGAGCCGCATCCAATGGCTCGTCGATCACAAGGTCGGCGAAGCCCAGATCAAGCTCAATCCGCCGGAGCTCGGCGCGCTCGACGTCAAAATCTCGCTGCTCGACGACAAGACCTACGTGCAGATGACCGCGCATACGGCGGCTGCGCGCGACGAGCTATCCCAGAGCCTGCCGCGCCTGCGTGAGCTCATGTCTGCCGGCGGTCTCGACTTGGGCGGCGCGACGGTGAGCGGCGGGCGCGACGACCGGTCCGGATACCAAGCCGCCACGCACCCCGTCGCGCGCATGTTGCCGCTCGCGACGGAGGCGGTCGACGTCGCCCCGAGCCTGTTGCACGGCAGGCTCACGCCCGCATCCCGAATCGACATCTTCGCCTGACGATCGCACCGGCCGCCGGTGGACCGTCGCCGCAGCGCCCGAGCGCCAATTTTCCGACGCTTTCCGCGCCCCGCCTGCTGAGTCCAACTCTTTGTTCTTCATGCAATTCACGGCCGCGCGACCCCGTGGCATGGAACTTGGACTACGCCGTTCGGAGCAGTTTCCGCGGAGTACAGGACAATGGCCGGCAAAGCGCAGGTTCCCCACGACGAGCCCGAGGGCGAGGACGCCGAGGGTGACGGCAAGGGCAAGACGAAGGTCAAGAAACCCGCCGGTCCGGTGACGCTCGTCATCGTCGGGGCGATCGCTCTGTTCGTGGCGGTGCTCGGGGCCCAGGTCGCGGCGCCGATCCTGACGAAGATGATCGCCGGGGACCCGCACGGGCCCGCCGACGATGTTGCGGCCGAAGGGGACGAGCAGCTCGCGCTCGCCGACGAGCCCGCCGACGATCCGGCCGCCGCAGAATCGGACAAGCCGCTCGCTCCCGCGATCTACGTGCCGCTCGATCCGCCGTTCGTCGTGAGCTTCAGCGACGGCGCCGGCGACGCGCGTTTCCTCCAGCTCACGCTCCAAGCGATGGCTCGCGACGAGCACACGATCGAGGCCGTCAAGACTCACGCGCCGGCGATTCGCAACTCGTTCCTGTTCCTGATCTCCGGCTACAAGGTCGAGGACCTCGCGACGCTCGAAGGCAAGGAGAAGCTGCGCGCCGCGATGCTCTCCGCCGCGAACGAGATCATGGAGAAGAACACGGGCGAAGCCGGCATCGAAGAGCTCTACTTCACGAGCTTAGTGATTCAGTAGATGGCACAGGAGCAAAATCCGAGCGCGGACCCGCGTGCCGCGATCTCCAGCGCCGAAGTCGAAGCACTGCTCGAGAAAGACAAACGCTCGGCGGGCGCCGCCGGCGCGCCGCAGCCATACGACCTCGTCGCGCGCGACAAGATCGTGCGCGGCCGGATGCCGGTGCTCGATCGTCTCAATGAGCGCTGGGTCTCGGACTTCCAACGCAAGCTCGGCGAGCTCGTGCGCCAACCCGTCGAGGTTGCGCTCCAGCAAGTGCAGCTCGCGCCTTACGGCGATTGGCTCGCGAGCGTGCCGGTGCCGACCAGCCTGAATCTCTGCACCGTAAAGCCTTGGCCGCGCAACGCGCTCGTCGCGGTCGAAGGGAAACTGCTGTTCGTGTTGGTGGACAAGTATTACGGCGGCGGCGGCAAGGCGTCGGCGAGCAATGCGCGCGAGACGCTGACGCCCACCGAGCACCGGATCAACAAAATCATCGTCGACCTGTTGACGGATCACTTTCGGCGCGCCTTCGCGCCGGTGGTGACGCTCGAGTTCGCGCACGCGCAAACCGAGACCAACCCGAACTACCTCACGATGGCGACGCCGAGCGAGACCATGGTGGTCACGCGGGTCGAGGTGACGCTCAGCGAAGGTGCGGGCGGGGCCGTGACGCTCGTGCTGCCGCTGTCCTCGTTCGAGCCCGTCCGCGACAAGCTCGCGGAGGGGTTGAAGACCGTGTCGGCCGAGAGCCGCCAGCGCTGGCACAAGAGCCTGCGCGTGCAGCTCGAGAACACGCAGCTCGATCTCACGAGCGTGTTCCTGGAAACCGATATCAGCATGCGCGAGCTGCTGCAAATGAAGCCCGGCGACGTGCTGCCGATCGAGATGCCCAAGACGGCCCTGCTGCGCGCCGGGTCGCGGCCGCTGCTGCGCGGCAAGTTCGGCCGTTCGCGCGGCTACAACGCCGTGAGTGTGCTCGAAGCCGTCAAGAGCCTCGGCCCCAACATTGAGGAGTCCCTGCGATGAGCGATCAAGGTGCCGTAAGCAAAGCCGCGCAAGCCGAGTTTGCCGAGCTGCCGCGAGGTGCAGCCGGCGGTGCCGGCCAATTGAATCTCGATCTGATCATGGACGTGCGATTGATGCTGACGCTCGAGGTCGGCCGCACGCGGATCAGCGTCCGCAACCTGCTCGCATTGACGCAGGGCTCGGTCGTGGAGCTCGACAAGCTCGCGGGCGAGCCGCTCGACGTGCTCGTGAACGGCACGCTCGTCGCACACGGGGAAGTCGTCGTCGTCAACGAGAAGTTCGGGATCCGACTGCTCGACGTCGTGAGCCCCGAGAAGCGCGTGGAGTCGCTGAAGGAATGACGCGGCTTTCGCCCATCGCGATCGCCGGAGCGTGCGCAGCATGCGCCGCCGGGCCCGCATTCGCGGCGCCCGGAGTCGAGGTCGCAAATCTGTCGACGATGATCATGAGCCTCGCGCTCGTCGTCGGCTTCATCTTCGCCGCGGCGTACGTCGCGAAGCGCATGCCGTTCGGGCTCGGCGCCCGCGGTAACGGCCCGCTCAAAGTGCTCGCCGCCTTGTCGCTCGGCCCGAAGGAACGGCTGTTGCTCGTGCAGGCGCGCGGCGAGGAGCTGCTGATCGCGGTGAGCCCCGCCGGAGTGTTCAACGTCGGCGCTCAGGCGCAGCCCGGCCTCGCCGCGGCGCGCACGCCGCCGCCCGAGCCGACGTTCGTGGTGCAGGACGCGCCATGAGCCGCACCCAAAAGTTCGCGCTCCGCTGCCTGTTGCTGCTGCCGCTGCTGTGCGTCGGCTCGGACGCGCTGGCGCAAGCCTTGCCCGCCATCACGGTCGCAAGCGTCAACGGCCAACAGACGTATTCGCTGAGCATCCAAGTGCTCGCGCTGATGACGGCGCTCACCGTGCTGCCGGCGCTCCTGCTCTCGATGACGGCATTCACGCGCATCGTGATCGTGCTCGCGATCCTGCGCCAGGCGCTCGGCACCCCGCAGACGCCGCCGAATCAAGTGCTGATCGGCCTGTCGCTGTTCCTCACCCTGTTCGTCATGTCGCCCGTGATGTCGCGAGCCTACGACGATGCCGTCGTGCCGTACGTTGCGGGCGAGCAGGACGCGATGACCGCGGCGGGCCACGCGCTCGTGCCGCTGCGCGAATTCATGTTGGATCAGGTTCGCGAGAGCGACCTCGCGCTGTTCACGGAGCTCTCGGGCCACGAGCCGTATGCGGCGCCGGAAGAAGTGCCGTTGGCGGTGCTGATCCCGACGTTCATCACGAGCGAGCTCAAGACCGCGTTCCAGATCGGCTTCCTGATCTTCATTCCGTTTCTCGTCATCGATCTCGTCGTCGCGAGCACGCTGATGTCGATGGGCATGATGATGCTGTCGCCGATGCTGATCTCGCTGCCGTTCAAGATCATGTTGTTCGTGCTCGTGGACGGTTGGTCGTTGCTCATCGGCACGCTCGCATCGAGCTTCTTCGCGTGAGAACTCGATGACTCCGGAATCCGTCATCATCATCGGCCAGCAGGCGCTCGTGGTCACCGCGATGCTCGCGGCGCCGCTGCTGTTGTCCGCGCTCGCGGCGGGTCTCGTGATAGGCATGTTCCAAGCCGCGACCCAGATCAACGAAATGACGCTGAGCTTCATCCCGAAGCTGCTCGTGCTCGCCGCCGCGCTGTATGTCGGCGGCGGCTGGATGCTCAAGGTGATGGTCGGGTACACGGAGTCGCTGATCAAAGGCATTCCGGCCCTGATCGGTTGAGACCATGCAAATCCCACTGGACGTACTCGAAGCCATCCTGTCACGCGAGCTCGCGGTGAACGTGTGGCCGTTTTTCCGGATCGCCGGCGTGCTCATGGTGGCGCCCGTGTTCGGTGCGCGGCTCGTGCCGATGCGCATCCGCTTGGCGCTCGCCGTCGCAGCCACGTTCGCGCTGTCGCCGCTCTTGCCCGTCACGCAGCCGTTCGAGCTCACGCTCGCCGCCGGCGTGATCGTGATTCAAGAGGTGCTCGTCGGCGTTGCGATGGGCTTCGTGCTGCAGATGATTTTCGACGCGTTGATCGTCGCCGGACAAACCATTGCGATGGGCATGGGCCTCGGCCTCGCCACGATGATCGATCCGCAGCGCGGCATCTCGGTGCCGGTGATCAGTCAATTCTTCGTCGTCCTCGGTCTCCTGATATTTCTCTCGCTCGGCGGCCATCTCGCGACGATCCGCTTGATCTCGGACAGCTTCACGCTGCTGCCGCTCGGGCGGCCGCTCGCAACGGAAGGCGTTTGGATGATCGTGATGTGGGGTAGCCAGATGCTCGCGAGCGCCGTGCGCGTCGCGCTGCCCGCGTCCACCGCTCTGCTGGTCGCGAACATCGCGTTCGGCGTGATGAGCCGGGCCGCACCGACGCTGAACCTGTTCGCCGTGGGCCTGCCTGCCGGCCTTCTGATCGGCTTCGGGATCCTGCTGATGAACCTCGGCCACTTGGGCGCGCTGCTCGCGCAGTTCCTCCAAGCGACGCTCGAGATGCTCACGGCCGCGCTCCAGGCATAGCGAACCATGGCAGAGAACGACACCGCTGATCACGACCGCACCGAGCAACCGAGCTCCAAACGGCTCGAGGACGCTCGGCGCGAGGGCCAGGTGCCGCGCTCGCGCGAGCTCTCGATGATGACCGTCACGCTGGGCGGCGCCGCGGTGCTGTGGGCCGGTCAGTCCTATTTCGCCGACGGCTTGCGATCGCTCATGGCGAGCGGGCTCGAGCTGCCGCGCGCGACGCTGCTCGACGCGAGCACCATGACGAAGCTGCTCGGCGACAGCATCGGCGCCGGCCTGCGCATCCTCGCACCGCTGCTGCTCGCTTGCCTCATCGCGAGCGTGGTCGGCTCGGTGGCGCTCGGCGGCTTCTCGTTCAGCTTCCAAGCGCTCATGCCCAAATTCGAGAAGCTCAACCCGATCGCCGGATTCAAGCGGATCTTCGGCTGGCACGGCATCGCCGAGCTCGCGAAGTCGCTCGCGAAGTTCCTGCTCGTGGCGGCCGTCGCCTACGCGCTCGTCCTGCACCTCGAGCGGGATTTTCTGGCGCTCGGAACGCTCACGCTGCGCGCGGCGCTGCAACGCTCGGCGTGGCTGTCGGCGGTCTGCCTCGTGAGCCTGTCCGCGACGCTCGTGTTGATCGCCGCCGTCGACGTGCCGTTTCAGTACTGGCAGCACCGCCGCCAGTTGAAGATGACCAAGCAGGAAACGAAGGACGAGCAGAAGGAGACGGAAGGCCGTCCCGAAGTCCGCTCGCGGCTGCGTCAGCTGCAGCGCGCGATCGCGCAGCGGCGAATGATGACCGACGTGCCGAAGGCCGATCTCGTGGCCGTCAACCCGACTCACTACGCCGTGGCGCTGCGCTACGACGCCGCCAAGATGAAGGCGCCGCGCGTCGTCGCGAAGGGCGCGGACCTCGTCGCGTTCAACATCCGCCGGGTCGCCGAGGCTCACAACGTGCCGATCTACGAGGATCCGCAATTCACGCGCGCGCTCTACTACACGAGCGAGATCGGTCAGGAAGTCTCGCCGCGTCTGTACGTCGCGGTCGCGCAGGTGCTCACGTACATCTACCAGCTCACGGGCCGCACCGTCGCGGGCGGCAAGCGCCCGAACGGTCCGGCGAAGCCGCAGACGCTGAAGAAGCCAGAGATCGCAATCGATCCCGAGCTGCTCGAGCCGCGCCGCGGCCGAGTGCGCCGGCATGAGGTGCGCGCGTGACCACTGCCACAGTCATAACGCAACGGCTCATCGACGTCGGCCGCCTCGGCCTCGGCGTGCCGCTGCTCATCGTCGCGCTGCTCGCGATGGTGGTGGTGCCGCTGCCGCCGATCCTGCTCGACGCGTTCTTCACGTTCAACATCACGCTGTCGCTGATCATCATGCTCGCGGTGATCTACGTGCAGCGGCCGCTCGACTTCGCGGTATTTCCCACCATCCTGCTCGGCATCACGCTGCTCAGGCTCGCGTTGAACGTCGCGTCCACTCGGATCGTGCTGCTCGACGGCCACACCGGCCCGGGCGCCGCGGGCCACGTGATCGAGGCGTTCGGCACCTTCGTGATCGGCGGCAACTACGCCGTCGGCATCGTCGTGTTCGTGATCCTGGTCGTCATCAACTTCGTCGTCGTGACGAAAGGCGCGGGGCGCGTTTCGGAAGTGACCGCGCGGTTCACGTTGGACGCGATGCCGGGCAAGCAGATGGCGATCGACGCCGATCTGAACGCCGGGCTGATCACCCAGGAGCAGGCGATCGCGCGGCGCAACGAAGTCACGCAAGAGGCGGACTTCTACGGTGCGATGGACGGCGCGAGCAAGTTCGTGCGCGGCGACGCGGTCGCCGGGATCTTGATCCTACTCATCAACATCGTGGGCGGGCTCGTCATCGGCACGCTCGATCATGGACTCTCGATCGGCGAGGCGGGCCGCGTGTACACGCTGCTGACCATCGGCGACGGCCTCGTCGCGCAGATTCCGGCGTTGCTCGCGTCCACGGCCGTCGCGGTGATCGTGACGCGTATGTCGCGCGCCGCAACGCTGAGCGATCAGGTCGTGAAGCAGCTCCTCCAGCATCCGCGGACCCTCACGATCGCGGGTGCGGTGCTCGGCGTGCTCGGGCTCCTGCCCGGCATGCCGAACGGCATCTTCCTGGCGCTCGCGCTCATCACGGGCGGCGGCGGTTATTGGCTCGAGAAGCGCGCCCGCGCGGTTCCGGCGCCGGAGCCGAAGCCGGAGCCCGTCGCCGCTGCGCCGACCGCCGAGCGCGAGCTCGGTTGGGAGGACGTCACGGCCGTGGACTTGATCGGCCTCGAGGTCGGCTATCGGCTGATCCCGCTCGTCGACCGCAACCAAGCCGGTCCTTTGCTCGCGCGCATCAAGGCGGTGCGCCGCAAGCTGTCCGAGGAGCTCGGATTCCTCGTTCAGTCCGTGCACATCCGCGACAACCTCGAGCTCAAGCCGAGCGCGTACCGCATCGCGATCCTCGGCGTGCCGGTGGGCGAGGGCGAGATTCACGTCGAACGTGACCTCGCGATCAATCCGGGCGGCGTCACGGCCCAGATCGTCGGCAGCAAGACGAAAGACCCGGCGTTCGGCCTCGACGCCTATTGGATCGAGCCGGCCGCGAAGGAGCACGCGCAATCGCTCGGTTTCACCGTCGTCGACGCGAGCACGGTCGTCGCCACACATTTGAGCGAGCTGCTGAAGCGCCATGCGCACCAGCTGCTCGGGCACGAGGAAGTTCAGCAGCTGCTCGATCGGCTCGCGAAGAGCGCACCGAAGCTGGTCGAGAATCTCACGCCCGGCGCGTTGCCGCTCGGCGTCGTCGTCAAAGTCATGCAGGAGCTACTCCTCGATCGCGTACCCGTGCGCAACATTCGCACGATTGCGGAAACGCTCGCGGAGCACGCGGGGCGCACGCAGGACCCGGCGACGCTGCTCGGCCACGTGCGCGAGACGCTCGGCGGATCGATCGTGCAAGGCATGTATGGGCTGCGCAACGAGCTGCCCGTGATCACGCTCGATCCGACGCTCGAGCAGATGTTGCGCGACGGCGTGAAGAACGGCGCGGATGCCGGTCCGGGCTTCGAGCCCGGTCTCGCGGACCGCTTGCATGGTGCGCTCGTCGAGGCCGCGCAGCAGCAGGAGCTCCGGAGTGAGCCGGCCGTCCTGCTCGTGCCGACTCTGCTGCGTCCGTGGCTTGCGCGTTTCACGCGGCACGGCGTGCCGAATCTCGCGGTGCTCGCCTACGGCGAGATTCCGAATAGCAAGTCTCTCAGGGTGGTTGCGAGCGTCGGCGGTGCGACCGGCGCCGGCGCGCGAGCGGCGGGCGCGCGCCTCTGAGAGCGGTAAAGGTCAAGGAGAAGAGTCATGAACATCAGACGATTCGTCGCCTCCGACATGCGTGAGGCGCTCAGCGCGATCCGGGCCGATCTTGGCGAGGACGCGGTGATGCTCTCGTCGCGCAAGCTCGCGAACGGCGTGGAGGTCATCGCCGCCATCGACTACGACGGCAGCCTGTTCGCGGTCGAGGAGCAGTCGGCCGCGCCTGCGCCGCGCTCGCGGCCTGCGCCGGACGACGACGAGGACGACGCGGCCGAAGAGGATCACGTCCGATGACCGCGACGCGGACGACGACGACGACGACGAGCTCGGCGACGACCTCGGCCGCGCCGACGAGGACAACGGCATGGACGAGCTCGAGGACTACGAGCGTGCCGCCGCCGCCGTGCGGCTCGCGGCGGTCCAGCGTGCGACGCGGCAGGCCGCCGCCGCAGAGGAACCGCCCGCTGCGCAGCAACGTGACGCCGGCGGCGCCGGCGCGCCGGCGCGAAAATCGTCGCGAGCAACGCTTCGAACGAAGCGGTCGCGGGCGAGATCAAGGACCTGCGGCGCCTGCTCGAGACGCAGCTCGCGAGCTTCGCATGGAGCGATTTGAACCGCGACGCGCCCGTGCGTGCGCGCCTCATGCGCGAGATGGCGAAGTTCGGCGTGGACGCCGTGCTCGCGCGTCAGCTCGCGCACGAGGTTCCGCCGGATCTCGGCTCGCAGGAAGCGCTGCGAGCGCTCGTTCGCCGCTTCGGCGAGCGGTTGCCGCTCGCGGAATGGGACATGGCGGATCAGGGCGGCGTGTTCGCCATGGTCGGCCCCACGGGAGTCGGTAAGACGACGACGATCGCGAAGATCGCAGCTCGGTTCGTGCTGCGCCACAGCGTCGGGGAGCTCGGTCTCGTGAGCACCGACACCTATCGGATCGGCGCGCGCCAGCAACTTGCCAATTTCGCGCGCATCTTGCGTGCGCCGATGCAGGTCGCCGAGAGCTCGGATGAGCTGCGGCGCGTGCTCGACAGCTTCGCTAGCAAGAAGCTCGTGTTGATCGACACCGCCGGGATGAGTCAGCGCGACGTGCGGCTCGCGAATCAATTCGCGACGCTCAAGGTCGAAGGCCACCAGGTGCGCACGGTGCTCGCGCTATCGGCCGGTGCCGACCGCGGCTGCTTGGCGGAAGCGCTCAACGTGTTCCAGTCCGCGAGCCCTGAGGCGCTGATCATCACCAAGCTGGACGAGGCGGCGGCGCTCGGCGGGGTGCTGTCGCTCGCGATCCGCGCGGGGCTGCCGATCGCCTACCTCTCCGACGGCCAGCGTGTGCCCGAGGATCTGCATCTCGCGGCGCCGAAGCGCTTCTGGCTCATGCACAACGCCGTGAAGCTCACGCAGAGCGCCGTGGTACCACCCGACGAGAACGAGCTCGAGACGAGCTTCGGAGAAATGGAGCTCGCGACTCATGGTTGATCATTTCGAATCCGGCCGTTTCGATCAGGCTTCGGGTCTGCGCCGAATGGGCGGGCTGCAACCCGTCAAAGTCGTGGCGATCACGGGCGGCAAAGGCGGCGTCGGCAAGACGCTCGTCGCAGTGAATCTCGGCGCCGCGCTCGCACGAGCCGGCTCCGGCGCGATGCTGCTCGATGCCGATCTCGGCCTCGCGAACGTCGACGTGCTGCTGGGGCTGCACGCGCGTATGAACCTCGAGCACGTCGTGAACGGCGAGTGCGCTCTCGACGACGTGATCCTGACCGCGACCAGCGGCCTGAAGGTCGTGCCGGCGAGCTCGGGCAGCACGGCGATGGCGTCGCTCGGACACGTGCAGCACGCGGGCCTCGTCAACGCTTTTAGTCAATTGTTCGAGCCGCTCGACGTCTTGTTGATCGACACGGCCGCGGGCGTGGGCGACGGCGTCGTGACCTTCAGCGAAGCGGCCCAACGCGTCGTCGTGGTGGTCTGCGACGAGCCGGCATCGCTCACGGACGCGTACGGTCTCATCAAGGTCCTCTGCCGCCGCCAGGCCGGCTGCCGATTCGAGATCGTGGCGAACATGGTCGACGGGCCGGCGCAAGGCAGGGCGTTGTACGACAAGCTCGCGCGCGTCTGCGATCGCTTCCTCGGGATCACTCCGAGCTACTTCGGCCACGTGCCGTATGACGAATATTTGCGCCAGGCGATTCGCCGCCAGACCACGGTGGTCGAAGCGTTTCCGAGCAGCCCGTCCGCGCGCGCTTTTCGGCGCCTCGCGCAGGCGGTCGCGGCTTGGACGCCGGCGAGCGGTGCCCGCGGCGGGATCGAGTTCTTCATGGAGCGCATGTTGCGTGCGCCTGCCGCGGTCACAGTGGAGAGCGCAGTGCGATGACGGCGCGTTACGACGTACCACTCGCCGCGGACCTGCCGCCGGTCGACGAGCTCGTGATCAAGCACGGCGAGCTCGTCAAGCGCATTGCTTACCACGTCGTGAGCCGTTTGCCGTCGCACATCGAGGTGGACGATTTGATCCAGGCCGGCATGATCGGTCTGCTCAACGCCGCGCAGAACTATGTGACGACCAAGGGCGCGAACTTCGAAACCTACGCGGGGATCAGGATCCGCGGCGCGATGCTCGACGAGGCACGCAAGTCCAACTGGACGCCGCGCTCGACCTTCCGGCACGCGAAGCAAGTGTCGCAAGCGATCCGGACGATCGAGAATCGGACCGGCCGCGACGCGCGCGGGCAGGAGGTCGCCGAGCAGCTCGGGGTCAGCGTCGAGGATTACCACCGAATGGTGGAGAGCGCCGCATCGAGCCGCCTGCTGAGCTACGAGCAGCTCGCGGACGACCCCGAGCGCGCGTCGATGCTGCCCGAAGCGCCCGAGGACGGTCCCGAGACGATGCTCGAGGAAGACCAATTCCGCGAAGCGCTCGCGCGAGCCGTGGGCACGCTGCCGGAGCGCGAGCGGCTCGTGCTTTCGCTGTACTACGACGACGAGCTGAATCTCAGGGAAATCGGCGAGGTGCTGGAAGTCAGCGAGTCGCGCGTCTGCCAGATTCACGGGCAGGCCGTCTTGCGGATTCGCGCGCGCCTCGACGAATGGTTCAGAAATGAATGATCCGTTTGGCTTGCATCGCGGACGCTCCCCACGGGAGCGACGCTAACCGGAGACGACGATGGCAGATCTCGAGCGCATCGCCCCGCCCGCCCCGACGCTGCCGACGCCGATTGGCCGCAACGTCGCGAGGCGCCGGCGCCCGCCCGAACGCGAGCAGCGGCAGGGATCCGCTACCGGGCTGGACGCTGGATCGTCGCCCGCGCCGAAAACCGAATCCGACCACATAGACGAGTACGTATGATGACGACATCCTTGAGCACGCTAATCGAAACTCTGCCTTGGCCCGCGATCGTGCTCGGCGTTGCCGCCGCGCTCGCGATCCTCGTGATCTACGACGTCGTGTACGTCTGGCCGCTTTGCCGCCGCATGGCCGCCGTCGCGGAACGATGCAGGCTGCTCGAGCAGACCTGCGCGGATCTGCCGTCCCTGTCTTCCCAGGTGGCGCTGCTCGCGGACCGCAGCCGCGCGGACCTGGCGCTGATCGGCGAGCGCCTCGGGCAGCTCGAGCTCGCGACCGACGAGCGGTCGTACGAGCAGGCCATCACCTGCGCCGAGCATGGCGACGACCCCGACCGGCTGATCTCGTGCTTCGGGCTGACCGAAGGCGAGGCGCAGCTCGTGACCCTGCTGCACGGCGACCGGAGCCGCTGGCCCGAGCGCAAAATCGCCTGAAAGACGTCGCTGCCGCCCCGAATCGTGTTGACACTCCAGGGGTCACACCAGACAATAGCCGGCTTCTGTCCGCGGAGGGGTACCCAAGTGGTCAACGGGGGCAGACTGTAAATCTGCTGGCTATGCCTTCGAAGGTTCGAATCCTTCCCCCTCCACCACGACGGGGGTAGGGATAGGTAGGCGGGTGTAGTTCAACGGTAGAACCTCAGCCTTCCAAGCTGATGGTGGCGGTTCGATTCCGCTCACCCGCTCCAAACTTCAAGCGGGAAATGGGGGAAACCCCATCGTCGCGAGCGGGCATGCGGGAGATGACGGGTTTTGCGAGAATGATGACGGTCGCCCAATTTCCCGCCCACATAGCTCAGTCGGTAGAGCACTTCCTTGGTAAGGAAGAGGTCACCGGTTCAATTCCGGTTGTGGGCTCCATGGTTGCAAGAGGCCGGACCCAAGGCGTCCGCCGATGTAGCGAAAAAGCTACAGGTTCGAGTACACATTAATATATAGAGATCTGGAGCGCGCCGGCAGTCGTCACGAAGCCGGAGCGTCAATCGAGGCCAAGTTCAGGAGTCCGCAAATGTCCAAAGAAAAATTCAACCGAGTGAAGCCGCACGTGAACGTGGGGACGATTGGGCACGTGGACCATGGGAAGACGACGTTGACGGCGGCGCTGACGAAGGTGATGGCGGCGAAGCACGGCGGCACGTTCATGGCGTACGACCAGATTGACAAGGCGCCGGAAGAGAAGGCGCGCGGGATCACGATTGCGACGGCGCACGTGGAGTACGAGAGCGATGCGCGGCATTACGCGCACGTGGACTGTCCGGGGCACGCGGACTACGTGAAGAACATGATCACGGGCGCGGCGCAGATGGACGGAGCGATTTTGGTGGTGTCGGCGGCGGACGGTCCGATGCCCCAGACGCGGGAGCACATTTTGTTGGCGCGCCAGGTCGGTGTGCCGTACATCGTGGTGTACATGAACAAGGCGGACATGGTGGATGACGCGGAGCTGCTGGAGCTCGTGGAGCTCGAGGTACGCGATCTGCTGTCCACGTATGAATTCCCGGGCGACAAGACGCCGATCGTGATCGGCTCGGCGCTGAAGGCGCTGGAGGGTGACACCTCGGACATCGGCACGAAGAGCGTGGAGAAGATCGTCGCGGAGATGGACAAGTACATCCCGGTGCCGGAGCGGCTGATCGATGGGCCGTTTCTGATGCCGATCGAGGACGTGTTCTCGATTTCGGGTCGCGGCACGGTGGTGACGGGTCGAATCGACCGGGGCATCGTGAAGGTGGGCGACGAGGTGGAGATCGTCGGGATCAAGCCGACGACCAAGACCATCTGCACGGGCGTGGAGATGTTCAGGAAGCTGCTCGACGAGGGTCGGGCGGGTGACAACGTTGGGGTGCTGCTGCGCGGCACGAAGCGTGAGGAAGTGGAGCGGGGTCAGGTGCTGGCGAAGCCGGGCTCGATCACGCCGCACACGAACTTCGAGTGCGAGGTGTACATCCTGACGAAGGAAGAGGGAGGGCGGCACACGCCGTTCTTCAAGGGTTACCGGCCGCAGTTTTACTTTCGCACGACCGACGTGACGGGCGCGGTGGAGTTGCCGGAAGGGGCGGAGATGGTGATGCCCGGGGACAACGTGCAGATGAAGGTGGAGCTGATTGCCCCGATCGCGATGGAAGAGGGTTTGCGGTTTGCGATCCGCGAGGGCGGGCGCACCGTGGGTGCCGGCGTCGTCGCCAAGATCATCAAGTAGCCGTAGCCGCCGCCGGCGCAATGGCGGTCGTTCGGCGGTAGTCGTCAGTCAGCGGCCCGATAGAGTCACAGGACAACGCGAAGAGCGATCCCGAGTCGGAGTTAGAAGCGGAAGGCCAGTAGCTCAATTGGCAGAGCGGCGGTCTCCAAAACCGCAGGTTGGGGGTTCGAGACCCTCCTGGCCTGCCAGCCCCGCGAAGCGGTGTGCCGGCACTTTTCGGACGTCTCTTTGAGAGCATGGAAACCAAAGTAGAAGAGTCACCGACGCTCGTCGATACGGCGAAGCTCATACTCGCGGTCGGCATCGTCGTCGCGGGCCTCGTCGTCTATTACTACTTCGGCGAATCGTCGCAGTTGCTGCGCTCGCTCGGCGTGCTCGTCGCGCTCGGGCTGGCCGCGGTCGTCGCGCTGCAATCGATGCAAGGGCAGTCGCTCTGGAAGTTCATCCAGGCCGCGCGCATCGAGCTGCGCAAGGTCGTCTGGCCGACTCGAGAAGAGACGATCCAGACGACGATCGCGGTGATGGTATTCGCCCTGATCATGGGTGTGTTTTTCTGGTTGCTCGATCTCTTCTTGCTGTACGTCTCGAGCAAGATCACCGGCCAAGGGGGCCTCTAAGCGTATGGCCCTGCAGTGGTACGTCGTGCACGCGTATTCGAACTTCGAGCACAAAGTGAAGAGCTCGTTGATCGAGCGCATTCGCCGCTACGGCCTCGAGAGCCGGTTCGGCGAGATCCTCGTTCCGACCGAGGAGGTCGTCGAGATGCGCGAGGGCCAGCGCCGCAAGAGCGAGCGCAAATTCTTCCCGGGCTACGTGCTCGTGCAGATGGAGATGGATGACGAGACCTGGCACCTCGTCAAAGAGGTTCCGAAGGTGCTCGGGTTCATCGGCGGCAGCAGCGACCGGCCCGCGCCGATCACGGACCGCGAGGCCCAAGCGATCCTGAATCGCGTGCAGGAAGGCGTGGACAAGCCGCGGCCGAAGATCCTGTTCGAGCCGGGCGAGGTCGTGCGCGTGACCGACGGTCCGTTCAACGACTTCAGCGGCGTGGTCGAGCAAGTGAATTACGAGAAGAGCAAGGTTCGGGTCGCGGTCCAGATTCTCGGCCGCTCGACCCCGGTCGAGCTCGATTTCAGTCAAGTCGAAAAAGCCTAAGGCAAAGCCGCAAAGGCTTCACAAGAGAGACAGCGTCGTATGGCACGGAAGATCGAAACGTACATCAAGCTACAAGTCCCGGCGGGGAAGGCCAATCCGAGCCCGCCCGTGGGCCCGGCGCTCGGCCAGCACGGCGTGAACATCATGGAGTTCTGCAAGTCGTTCAACGCGCAGACTCAGGGCATGGAAGTCGGCATCCCGGTGCCGGTCGTGATCTCGGTTTACAACGACCGCAGCTTCACGTTCATCATGAAGACGCCGCCCGCGACCGTGCTGCTCAAGAAAGCGGCCGGCATCGAGAAGGGCAGCGGCCAGCCGAACTCGAACAAGGTCGGCAAGGTCACGCGCAAGCAGCTCGAAGAGATCGCGAAGATCAAGGCGAAGGATTTGAACGCGGCGGACCTCGACGCGGCCGTACGCATCATCGCGGGCAGCGCCCGCAGCATGGGTCTCGAGGTGGAGGGTTAAGCCATGCCGAAAGTAACGAAAGCCCAGAAGGTCGCGCGCGAGAAGGTGCAACCCGGTAAGAGCTACGGCGCGGACGACGCGCTGAAGCTCGTGAAAGAGCTCGCGAAGGCGAAGTTCACCGAGTCCGTCGACGTCGCGATCAACCTCGGTATCGATCCGACGAAGTCCGACCAAGTCGTGCGCGGCTCGACCGTGCTGCCGAACGGCAACGGCAAGAAGGTCCGCGTGGCGGTGTTCGCCCAGGGCGCGAAGGCCGAAGAGGCGAAGCAGGCCGGCGCCGACATCGTCGGAATGGAAGACCTCGCGGAGAAGATCACGGGCGGCGACCTGAATTTCGACGTCGTGATCGCTAGCCCGGACGCGATGCGTGTGGTCGGCAAGCTCGGCCAAGTGCTCGGTCCCCGCGGCCTCATGCCGAATCCCAAGGTCGGCACGGTGGCTCCCGACGTCGCGCAGGCAGTGCGTAACGCGAAAGCCGGCCAGGTCCGCTACCGCGCCGACAAAGGCGGTACCGTGCACGCCGTGATCGGCAACGTGAGCTTCGAGGTCGAGGCCTTGAAGCAAAACTTGAAGGCGATCGTCGCGGACCTGAACAAGGTGAAGCCCGCGTCGGCGAAGGGCGTGTATCTGCAGAGGGTTAGCGTTTCGTCGACGATGGGTCCCGGAGTGCTCGTGGACCACAACACGTTGATCGAGTCCGAGGAGAGCGCAGCCTGATTTTCCGCGGTCCGAGCCAAAGAAGGCTCGAGCCGGATTTCGAAGTTCTTGAATTCGGCCTCGGGCGGCCCCATTCGCGCCTACCCCGAAGCCGAGTTCCACGGCCGGATCTTCCGGCCGGCATCGAAGACCGTAGGCCTCCGTCGGCTCGAAGCCGCGGAGTTAATGGTGCGGACCGCCTACGCAGATGGTGTTACCTGACTCGGCCTGGCCTGGTGAGGCGCACCGTCGATCGTAGCCGCAAGGCGCGCGAGCGCCCTGCGGCGTGTGTGCAGCGCCCCGCAAGGGGATTGGTCGTCTCTAGCCGGGAATTGTCTTGGGAGACTGGCCGGGAGTGGTTGAAATGTCGACGAGTGTCGAAGCGAAGCAAGCGGTAGTCACCGAGGTCGCTGCGGTTGCCAAGACTGCGTTATCCGCAGTCGCGGCAGAGTATCGCGGGCTCACGGTGGCGGAAATGACGAAGCTTCGGGCCGCGGCTCGTGCATCGAACGTCTACGTGCGCGTCGTGAAGAACACGCTCGCGCGCCGGGCGATCGAAGGCACGAGCTTCGAGTGCATGAAGGGCAGCTTGAAGGGCCCGCTCGTGCTCGCGTTCTCGCGTGAAGACCCCGGCGCCGCCGCGCGCGTCGTGAAGGGGTTCGCGAAGGAGCACGACAAGCTCGTGACGGTCGCTCTGTCGGTGGGCGGGGACCTCTATCCCGCGGCCGACCTCGACCGCTTGGCGTCATTGCCGACGCTCGACGAGGCTCGCGCGAGCCTGCTGCGTGTGATGAACGGTCCGCTCACGCGGCTCGTACGCACGCTGGCCGAGCCCGGCGCGATGTTGGCACGAACGCTCAAGGCCCGCAGCGAGCAGCCTGCCGCTTAGTTCTTTAATCATCAGGTAACACGTCAGGAGTAATTAGTCATGGCACTGTCCAACGCAGAGTTGATCGACGCGCTGAGCGCGAAGCCGATCATGGAAATCGTGGAGCTCGTGAAGGCGCTCGAAGAGAAGTGGGGCGTATCCGCCGCCGCTCCGGTCGCCGTTGCCGCCGCCGGCGGTGGCGCCGCCGCTGCCGCTCCCGTCGAGGAGAAGACCGAGTTCAACGTCGTGATGAGCTCGTTCGGCGAGAACAAGGTCGCCGTCATCAAGGTCGTCCGCGCGGTCACGGGCCTTGGTTTGAAGGAAGCCAAGGACCTCGTCGAAGGCGCGCCGAGCACCGTCAAGGAAGGCGTGAAGAAGGACGAGGCCGAGACCATCAAGAAGCAGCTCGAGGAAGCAGGCGCGCAGGCCACCGTCAAGTAATGATGGTGGGCTGTCGGTACAGCGCTGCGCCGCGGGCTCGTCTGGCATGAGACGAGCCGCGAACGCGTCAATGCAGTTCGTAATGCACGCTCCTGAGGGCGCGGACTTCCGCGCCCAGGGAATTATCCTCCGGGGGGTTGTCCCCCGGGGAATCGTCAATGAGGCGCGGCTTTACGCGCCCAGTCCGTCACTCGATCGGCGCCGATTCGCGCGCCCCTCGGGTGATTCCGTATTCGGGCGCCCGCGCACGGCGGCCGAACACATTTCGCCGAACTAACTTCGGAGAGCAGGCATGGCCTATTCGTTCACTGAGAAGAAGCGTATTCGGAAGGACTTCGGGAAGCTGCCGAGCGTGTTGAGCGTTCCGTATCTTCTTTCGATCCAAATCGATTCTTATCAGAAATTCCTGCAGCAGGAATCTGCCGGCACGGATCGCACCGAGATGGGACTGCATGCGGCGTTCCGCAGCGTGTTCCCGATCGTGAGCTACTCCGGCAACGCCGCGCTCGAGTACGTGAGCTATCGCCTCGGCGATCCCGTATTCGACGTCAAGGAGTGCCAGCTCCGCGGGCTCACGTATGCCGCGCCGCTGCGCGTGCTCGTCCGGCTGATGATCTATGACAAGGAAGCCCCGGGACCGAAGAAGAAGGTCAAGGACATCCGCGAGCAAGAGGTCTATCTCGGCGAGATGCCGCTGATGACCGATCACGGCACGTTCGTGATCAACGGCACGGAGCGCGTGATCGTTTCGCAGCTGCACCGCTCGCCCGGCGTGTTCTTCGATCACGACAAGGGCAAGACCCATTCGTCCGGCAAGCTGCTGTTCTCGGCGCGCGTGATTCCTTACCGCGGCTCGTGGCTCGACTTCGAGTTCGATCCGAAGGACTCCGTGTTCGTCCGCATCGACCGCCGGCGCAAGCTGCCGGTCAGCATCATTCTGCGCGCGCTGGATTTCACCAACGAGCAGATCCTCGACATGTTCTTCGAGAAGAACGAGTTCACGCTCGCCGGCGCGGACTCGTTCCAGCTCAAGCTCGTGCCCGAGCGGCTGCGCGGTGAAACCGCGAGCTTCGACATCAAGATCGGCCGCAAGACGCTCGTGGAGAAAGACCGGCGCATCACGATGAAGCACGTGCGCGAGCTCGAGCAGGCGAAAGTCAAAGAGCTCGACGTCCCCATCGACTACCTCGAGGGCAAGATCCTCGCGCACGACGTCGTCGACAAGTCGACCGGTGAGTTGATCGCGAGCGCGAACGACGAGCTGACCAAGGTCATCATCGAGAAGCTGGTCGCGGCCGGCATCAAGAAGATCGAGACGCTGTTCACGAACGATCTCGATCGCGGTGCGTTCATCTCGAACACGCTGCGGATCGATTCGACGACGAACAAGCTCGAGGCGCTCGTCGAGATCTATCGCATGATGCGTCCTGGCGAGCCGCCCACGAAGGAGGCCGCGGAGAACCTGTTCCAGAACTTGTTCTTCAACCAAGAGCGCTACGATCTGTCGGCCGTCGGCCGCATGAAGTTCAACCGCCGCGTGGGCCGCGACAACTCGGAAGGCCCGGGTGTCCTCGACAAGGACGACATCATCGCGGTGCTGAAGACGCTGATCGACATCCGCAACGGCAACGGCGTGGTCGACGATATCGACCACCTCGGCAACCGCCGCGTGCGCTCGCGTCGGCGAGATGGCGGAAAACGCGTTTCGCATCGGCTTGGTCCGCGTCGAGCGCGCGGTGAAGGAGCGTTTGACGCTCGCCGAGTCGGAAGGCTTGATGCCGCAGGAGATGATCAACGCGAAGCCCGTAGCGGCGGCCGTGAAGGAATTCTTCGGCTCGAGCCAGCTGTCGCAGTTCATGGACCAGAACAACCCGCTGTCGGAAGTCACGCACAAGCGGCGCGTTTCGGCGCTTGGACCAGGCGGCCTGACCCGCGAGCGCGCGGGCTTCGAAGTCCGCGACGTGCATCCGACGCATTACGGCCGCGTGTGCCCGATCGAGACGCCGGAAGGTCCGAATATCGGTCTGATCAACTCGCTGTCCGTGTACGCGCGCACGAACGAATACGGCTTCCTCGAGACGCCGTACCGCCGCGTTGCGGACGGTAAGGTCACGGCCGACATCGATTACCTCTCGGCGATCGAAGAAGGCCAGTACGTGATCGCGCAGGCGAACGCGACCTTGAGCGCGAAGGGCGAGTTCACGGACGACCTCGTGTCGTGCCGCCATCAGAACGAGTTCGCGCTGCTCACGGCTGATCAGGTCCAGTACATGGACGTGTCGCCGAAGCAGATCGTGTCGGTCGCAGCGTCGCTGATCCCGTTCCTCGAGCACGACGACGCGAACCGCGCGTTGATGGGCTCGAACATGCAGCGCCAAGCGGTTCCGACGCTCCGCACCCAGACGCCGCTCGTCGGCACGGGCATGGAGCGCGCGGTGGCGGTCGACTCGGGCGTCACCGTGGTCGCACGCCGCGGCGGCATCGTCGACTTGGTCGACGCGTCGCGCATCGTGGTCCGCGTGAAGGACGAGGAGACGAAAGCGGGCGAGGCGGGCGTCGACATCTACAACCTCACGAAGTACACGCGCTCGAACCAGAACACCTGTATCAATCAGCGGCCGCTGGTGAAAGCCGGCAACGCGATCGAGAAGGGCGACGTTCTCGCGGACGGCCCGTCGACGAGCTTGGGCGAGCTCGCGCTCGGCCAGAACCTGCTCGTCGCGTTCATGCCGTGGAACGGCTACAACTTCGAGGACTCGATTCTGATCTCGGAGCGCGTGGTCATCGAGGATCGTTTCACCACGATCCATATCGAAGAGCTGACTTGCGTCGCGCGCGATACCAAGCTTGGGCCCGAAGAGGTCACGGCGGACATTCCGAACGTCGGTGACGCCGCGCTCACCAAGCTCGACGAGTCGGGCATCGCGTTCATCGGCGCAGAAGTCGGCGCGGGCGATATCTTGGTCGGCAAGGTCACGCCGAAAGGCGAGACCCAGCTCACGCCGGAAGAGAAGCTGCTTCGCGCGATCTTCGGCGAGAAGGCGTCCGACGTGAAGGACACCTCGCTGCGCGTGCCGCCCGGCATGGACGGCACCGTTATCGATGTCCGCGTCTTCACGCGTGACGGCGTCGAGAAGGACGGCCGCGCGCTATCGATCGAGCGGCAGGAGCTCGAGTCGGTTCGCAAGGACTTGGGCGACCAGCAGCGCATCCTCGAGGACGACATCTATCAGCGCATCCAGAACTCGCTGATCGGCAAGGTTGCGTCGGGCGGTCCGGAAGGCCTGGCCGCGGGCTCGAAGATCACGAAACAGTACCTGGACGCGCTGCCGCGCGAGCAGTGGTTCCAAGTCCGCGTGAAAGCGGACGACGCGACCGCGCTGCTCGAGCAGGCCGCCGAGCGGCTGCGCTCGCAGAAAGAGCAGTTCGATCGTCGCTTCGAGGAGAAGAAGACGAAGATCACCGCGGGCGATGACCTCGCTCCCGGCGTCTTGAAGATGGTGAAGGTCTATCTCGCCGTGAAGCGCCGCGTGCAACCGGGCGACAAGATGGCGGGCCGCCACGGCAACAAGGGCGTGATCTCGACGATCGTGCCGGTGGAAGACATGCCGTACGCGGCGGACGGCACTCCGGTCGACATCGTGCTGAACCCGCTCGGCGTGCCGTCGCGCATGAACGTCGGTCAGGTGCTCGAAACCCATCTCGGCTGGGCCGCGAAGGGGCTCGGGCTCAAGATCGGCGAGATGATCCGTGTCGGCAGCAACGTCAAGGAGCTGCGCACGTTCATCGACAAGATCTACAACCAGACGGGCGGGCAGAAGGAAGACATCGGGTCGTTGACCGACGACGAGCTGTCGGAGCTCGCGGTGAACTTGAGCGACGGCGTGCCGATCGCGACCCCGGTGTTCGACGGCGCGAACGAGGAGGAGATCAAGCATCTTCTCAAGCTCGCCGACTTGCCGGAGTCTGGCCAGACGACGTTGTACGACGGCCGGACGGGTGACCGCTTCGATCGTCCAGTCACCGTCGGCTACATGTACATGCTGAAGCTCAACCACTTGGTCGACGACAAGATGCACGCGCGCTCGACGGGCCCGTACAGCTTGGTCACGCAGCAGCCGCTCGGCGGCAAGGCGCAGTTCGGCGGTCAGCGCTTCGGCGAGATGGAAGTCTGGGCTCTCGAGGCGTACGGCGCGGCGTACACGCTGCAGGAAATGCTCACGGTCAAGTCGGACGACGTGCAGGGCCGCACGAAGATGTACAAAAACATCGTCGACGGCACGCACGAGATGCAGGCCGGCATGCCCGAGTCGTTCAACGTGTTGGTCAAGGAAATTCGGTCGCTCGCTATCAACATCGAGCTCGACACGGCCGACTAGCGTCGGCTGGGGTCGGTGGTCCGTTGAGCGCGATCGAAAACACTTAGGCGTAGGTGCACGGAATGAAAGATCTACTGAGACTGTTCAAGCAGCAGAACGCGGTCGAGGACTTCGACCTGATCAAGATCGGGCTCGCGTCGCCCGACATGATCCGCTCGTGGTCGTACGGCGAGGTCAAGAAGCCGGAAACCATCAACTACCGGACGTTCAAGCCGGAACGCGATGGCCTCTTCTGCGCGAAGATCTTCGGGCCGATCAAGGACTACGAGTGCTTGTGCGGCAAGTACAAGCGCTTGAAGCACCGCGGCGTCGTCTGCGAGAAGTGCGGCGTGGAAGTCACGCAGACCAAGGTGCGCCGCGAGCGCATGGGTCACATCGAGCTCGCGAGCCCGGTCGCGCACATCTGGTTCCTCAAGTCGCTGCCGTCGCGCATCGGCCTCATGCTCGACATGACGCTGCGCGAGATCGAGCGGATCCTCTACTTCGAAGCGTTCGTCGTCGTCGACGCGGGCATGACGCCGCTGCAACGCGGCCAGCTCTTGAGCGATGAGGCGTACCTCGAGGCGATCGAGCAGTACGGCGACGAGTTCGACGCCCGGATGGGCGCCGAGGCCGTGCGCGACCTGCTCGCCGCGATGAACCTCGACATCGAGGTCAACAAGGTCCGTGACGACATCTCGGGCACGAACTCCGAGACCAAGATCAAGCGCTTGTCGAAGCGGCTGAAGCTGCTCGAGTCGTTCCTCGAGTCGAACAACAAGCCCGAGTGGATGGTCATGACGGTGCTGCCCGTGCTGCCGCCGGACCTGCGTCCGCTCGTGCCGCTCGACGGCGGCCGGTTCGCGACGTCGGACCTGAACGACCTCTATCGCCGTGTGATCAACCGCAACAACCGCCTGCGCCGCCTGCTCGAGCTCAACGCGCCCGACATCATCGTGCGCAACGAGAAGCGGATGCTGCAGGAGTCGGTGGACGCGCTGCTCGACAACGGCCGTCGCGGCCGTGCGATCACGGGCACGAACAAGCGCCCGCTCAAGTCGCTCGCGGACATGATCAAAGGCAAGCAGGGCCGGTTCAGACAGAACCTGCTCGGCAAGCGCGTCGATTACTCCGGCCGTTCCGTGATTGTCGTCGGTCCCACCCTGAAATTGCATCAATGCGGTCTGCCGAAGAAGCTCGCGCTCGAGCTCTTCAAGCCGTTCATCTTCTCGAAGCTCCAGTTGCGCGGCGAGGCCACGACCATCAAGGCCGCGAAGCGCCTGGTCGAACGCGAAGGTCCGGAAGTCTGGGACATCCTCGAACAGGTGATCCGCGAGCACCCGGTGATGCTGAACCGCGCGCCGACGCTGCACCGTTTGGGCATTCAGGCGTTCGAGCCCGTGCTCATCGAAGGCAAGGCGATCCAGCTGCACCCGCTCGTCTGCACCGCGTTCAACGCGGACTTCGACGGCGACCAGATGGCCGTGCACGTGCCGTTGTCGATCGAGGCGCAGCTCGAGGCGCGCGCCTTGATGATGTCGAGCAACAACATCCTGTCGCCCGCGAACGGCGAGCCGATCATCGTGCCGTCGCAGGACGTCGTGCTCGGTATCTATTACATGACCCGCGAGCGCGCGAACGCGCGCGGCGAGGGCATGGTGTTCGCGGACGTGGAAGAGGTGCACCGCGCGTACGAGTCGAACGCCGTGGAGCTGCACACCAAGATCAGGGTGCGCATTCGCGAGAACGTGGGCGGTAACCCCACTCACAAGCTCACGCAGACGACCGTCGGCCGCGCGTTGCTCTCGGAGATCATGCCGGACGGCATGGCGTTCGAGCAGATCAATCGCACGATGAACAAGCGTGCGATCTCCGGCACGATCAACATGTGCTATCGCCAGATCGGTCTCAAAGAGACCGTCGTGTTCGCCGACCAGATCATGTACACGGGCTTCTATTACGCGACCCGCGCCGGCGTATCGTTCGGCGTGAACGACATGGTCGTGCCCATCGAGAAGGAGAAGATCCTCGCGGCGGCCGAGAGCGAGGTCAAGGACATCCAAGACCAGTATTCGGCCGGTCTCGTGACGGACGGCGAGCGCTACAACAAGGTCGTCGACATCTGGTCGCGCACCAACGATCAGGTTGCGAAGGCGATGATGGAGAAGCTCGGCGTCGAGCCCGTCACCGAAGGTCCGGGCAAGGGCGGCCAGCAGGAGTCGTTCAACTCGATCTACATGATGGCGGACTCCGGCGCGCGCGGTAGCGCCGCGCAGATTCGGCAGCTCGCCGGCATGCGCGGTCTGATGGCGAAGCCGGACGGCTCGATCATCGAGACGCCGATCACCGCGAACTTCCGCGAGGGCTTGGACGTCCTCCAGTACTTCATCTCGACTCACGGCGCTCGTAAGGGCCTTGCCGACACGGCGCTCAAGACGGCGAACTCGGGGTACCTGACCCGCCGCCTCGTCGACGTGGCGCAGGACCTGGTCGTCACCGAGATCGACTGCGGCACCACGCAGGGACTACTGATGACGCCGCTCGTCGAAGGCGGCGACATCGTCGAGCCGCTGCGCGAGCGGGTTTTGGGCCGCGCCGCGGCCATCGACGTGCTTGCTCCGGGCTCCAACAAGGTTGTGCTGGAGGCCGGCACGCTGCTCGACGAAAGCGCGGTCAAGACGCTCGAGTCGTACTCGATCGACCAACTGCTCGTCCGCTCCCCGATCACGTGCGAGACCACCTACGGCGTCTGCGCGCAGTGCTACGGACGCGACCTCGCTCGCGGCCACCGCGTGAACCGCGGCGAGGCCGTCGGCGTGATCGCAGCGCAGTCGATCGGCGAGCCCGGCACGCAGCTCACGATGCGTACGTTCCACATCGGCGGCGCCGCGTCGCGCTCGGCCGCGGTGAACAGCGTCGAAGTGAAGAGCACGGGTTCGATGCGTTTCATCAACGTGAAGACCGTGACCCACGAGCAGAAGGGCCACCGGATCACCACGTCGCGTTCAGGCGAGCTCGCCGTCATCGACGAGTTCGGCCGCGAGCGCGAGCGCTACAAGATCCCGTACGGCGCGTCGCTCAACATCAAGGACGGCGAGCCCGTGAAGCCGGGCCAGCTCGTCGCGAGCTGGGATCCGCACACGCACCCGGTCGTCACGGAGGTCAGCGGCTACTTGAAGTTCGAGGACTTCATCGACGGCGTCACGGTCACGACCCAGGTCGACGAGATCACGGGCCTCTCCAGCGTCGTCGTGCTCGACGCGGCGCAGCGCAGCACGGACTACCGTCCGACCGCGAAGCTCGTCGACGACAACGGCAAGGCGATCACGTTCCCGAACACTGACATCCCCGCGGCGTACGCGCTGCCGTCCGGTGCCGTGCTCAACATGGAGAACGGGGCCCGAGTCCTGGTCGGCGACGTGCTCGCGCGCTTGCCGCAAGAGAGCTCGAAGACCCGCGACATCACGGGCGGTCTGCCGCGCGTTGCCGACCTGTTCGAGGCACGCCGGCCGAAGGATCCCGCGATCCTGGCCGAGTACTCGGGCACGGTCAGCTTCGGCAAGGAGACGAAGGGCAAGCGCCGTCTCGTCATTACCGACGAGGAGGGCGAGGAGCACGAGGAGCTGATCCCGAAGTGGCGGCACC
The DNA here is from genome assembly GCA_963742115.1 of uncultured Gammaproteobacteria bacterium. Classification (GTDB taxonomy): domain Bacteria; phylum Pseudomonadota; class Gammaproteobacteria; order Steroidobacterales; family Rariloculaceae; genus FEN-1219. The sequence goes on along the minus strand of CAVUKQ010000015.1, from coordinate 171,778 downwards.
TGAACGTGTTCGAGGGCGAGAAGGTGCTGCGCGGCGAAATCATCGCCGACGGCGAGCCGAACCCGCACGACATCCTGCGCCTGCAAGGCGTCGAGCGGCTGGCCGACTACCTGGTTCGCGAGATCCAGGACGTCTACCGGCTCCAGGGCGTGAAGATCAACGACAAGCACATCGAGGTGATCATTCGCCAGATGCTACGCAAGGTCGAGATCACCGGCTCCGGAGACACGCGTCTGCTGCGCGGCGAGCAGCTCGACCGCATCCGCGTGCTGGAAGCGAACCGCGAGGTCGAGAAGCGCTCGGGGACGACGGCTGTCTACGATCCGGTCCTGCTCGGCATCACGAAGGCGTCGCTCGCGACGGAGTCGTTCATCTCGGCCGCGTCGTTCCAAGAGACGACCCGCGTGCTCACCGAGGCGGCGGTTCGAGGTCTCAAGGACGACTTGCGCGGCTTGAAGGAAAACGTGATCGTCGGACGGCTAATTCCCGCCGGCACGGGCTTCGCCCATCACGAGGATCGGCGCCGCACGCAGGAGGAGGTCCTGGCCAACGAGCTCAGAGAGCTCGATGCCAAGCAGCAGCGCGCGGCCGCGGAAGCGGCCGAGGTTGCGGCTCTGACTGCCGAGGTGGCAGCCGCCACCGCCAAGCCGCCGGCCGCCGAAGCGGCAGCCGAAACCGAAGAAACGCCCGCGAGCTGATCGATCGGCAGCGTGCCCGGCTTCGCGCCGGGCACGCGCCCGAGGCTCGACCTCAAATCGCCGACCCGTCAACGTTCACGGCTACTCGTCGTGAACGCGTTACTGCGTCGTGTTCCGCGGGACGATCCCGCGGTACGACTGGCCGCCAGCGCCGGGTCCGCCCTCTCAGAATCTGCAAACTGAGACGATCGCTCGGATCTGCGGCCGTAATGGCTTACCTGTCACTCGGGCGGCCCTTGGTGGCATCACTCTTGCACCGCTTCCTTCAGCGAGCCACGTACGCGAAGGAGGCACTCATGATGATCAGGAAGCTCGTTCTCTGGGTCCCGGCGCTGGTCGCTCTGACTGCGACGGCGTGCGTGGTGAGCCCTACCGGCCGCCGGCAGTTGTCGCTCGTGTCCGAGGACGTCGCGATCGGCGCGTCCAAGGAGGCCTACGTATCCCAGCTCGCCGAGCTACGTCAGGCCGGCAAGATCGTCACCGACACGCGCGTGACACGCCGGATCGACAAGATCACCGAGCGGTTGGTCGCGCAGGCCATCGTGAAACGCCCCGATACGGCCGACTGGGAGTGGAGCGTCGCCGTCATCGACGACCCCGAAATGATCAACGCTTGGTGCATGGCCGGGGGCCGGATGGCCGTGTATACCGGCCTATTGAACAAGCTCGACCCGACCGACGACGAGCTCGCGCAAGTGCTCGGCCATGAGATCAGCCATGCGCTCGCGAACCACACCGCCGAACGCATGTCCGTCGCGCTCGCGACCAGCGCCGGCGTGGCGCTCGCCGGAGTGGTCGCCGACGACCATCCACAGGCCGCGCAGAACGCCGCGGCCATCGCGGCGCAGCTTGCGATCCAGCTCCCGAACAGCCGCAGTGCCGAGTCCGAGGCCGACGAGATCGGTCTCGAGCTCGCGGCCAAGGCCGGATACAACCCCAACGCGGCCCTGAGTCTCTGGCAGAAGATGGAAAAGGCATCGGGCTCGGGTCCGCCGCAGTTCCTGAGCACCCATCCGAGCCCCGCGAACCGGCAGGAGAAGTTGGCCGCGCTCGCGCCGCAGATGATGGCCTATTACAACCAGGCCCGCAGCGACGCGCCGAGCCACCCGGTCGCGGTCGCGTCGCGCTAGGGTTCGAAGGCGCGCCGATTAGGGCGCCGCCGCTCGCGCTGGCGAGCCGGCGGCGCCGCTCCCGCGACGACGCGGCTGCCACCGAGCGCAGTCCGAAAAAACGCCCGCGAACGGATCGATTGGCAGCGAGTCGGGATGCTGCCGGGCACGCGCGCCCAACTCGTAGTTCGGGTGTAGTCTGCTGCGGCTAACCGGCGCCGTAGTTGAGGGACGAGCTCGTGCTGACGACGGACGACCTGAATAAAGCAATCGCGAAGTCGATCAGGTTCTTCGAGAAGTCGCGCGAGCCACACGCCCTGCTGTGGCTCGCTGTGATGCACCGGCGATTCGCAATCGCGGAGTTCGCGGACGCTCTGCAGCGCTACGACCAACGACTGATCGAGCAGCCTGCAACCGCGGCTTTGCTGCGTGTGCTGCGACGTTTCGCCGATCGCGAAACCGCGCTGCAACCCGATGACTGGGATGCGGTGACGACTCCGTCCGACCGCATCCTCGTTTCCGCTCTCTATTGCGATCGGGTCGGGTTACCGGGCTCGTTTCCGGAGGTGCTGCAAAACGCCGCGAAGGCTGGGGGGTACAACCTTCCGCACGTGCTACTGACGTTGGTGCGTATCCAGGAAAACGGCTGCGCGCTCCCGTTGCCGGACGGGTTTATCGAGGCCGTGTACCGAGCGAACGCTGCGCTAGTCGACGCCGACCCCACGACGGTGACTGATCTGCGACTCGAAGCTGCGGCGTTTCTCCACCTGGCCGGGCGGGGCGCCTTGGTCCAGGATGGTTTCGTCGAAAGCGTCGTCGCGAGCCAGAATGCCGACGGGGGCTGGGGGCGTCCCAAGGAACGCAGCGGCGGATCCGATTGGCATTCTGCCGTGTTAGGGCTCCTACTCTTGTTGCAGGTGAGATAGAACCGGGGACGCTCGAGATCGCGCGCACGCGAATTGCTTGACCGCGACGGCGGTCGGTATGCTTGGGCGTCTGATCGAGCTGCACTCACCGCGCTCGGAAGACCGGGGGCACATGGCAAAGCGAATCGTTGCCGGCGTGACGATCCGGCGTGCGAGCATCGCACTTGGCGCCGTTCTCGGCGGCCAAGGCGTAATTTCGGTCGCCCTCGCACAGGGCGCCAGCAACCTAACTATCGAAGTCGGCGAATGCGTGAATCTGCAGTCGCCGGAAGAGCGGCTCGCCTGCTTCGAGCGTCAGGTCGACGCGGTCGCGCCGCAAAGTCGCACCGCGCCCGCCGCAGCGCAGCCCGAAACACGCTCCTCCTGGCTCTGCGCCGGCCGTGCCGCGCCGTCACTCCGGAGTCGGCTCGCGACGCCGGGACTCAGCCAGAGTCGGCGGGCGCCCCGACGTCGGCTGACCACCCAACAAGTAAGCAGCCCGAGCAAACCGCTTCCTCGGCGCGGCCGCTCGACGAGTCGCCGGCTGAATTCGTGGCGACCGTAACGGCGCTGCGGGAAACCGTTCCGAACGCTTATCCTGATCACGCTCGACAACGGTCAGGTCTGGCGCCAGAACCGTCCGCAGGAGTACCTGTTGCAGCCTGGGCAGCGGGTGACTCTGCGCGCGACGAGGTGGGGTCATTCCTACCGGCTCAGCGTCGATAGCCTGAACGGCTTCATCCAAGTCGAACGAGTACGCTGAGCTTTTCGTCGGCTGCGATTTTAGTCTCGCACTAGAGGCTGTTGCGACCGAACATCAACTGAGAGTTGCGCGACCATCCGGTGTTTGATAGCGTCCCCGATCGGAGCCGACTAAATACAACAACAGCGGCCCTTCGCCGATCCGCCCGGGTTAAGCGAATCGACGAACCGAACAAGGTTTGCGCCCTTGTGAGGGTGCCGTCGTCAAATGGGGAGGAATCAATGAACGCAAGCACCGATGGCGGATTCGTCCGTCTGCAGACTGGCGTGCTGGCCACCGCAATCGCGGACGCGCTTGGAGCGATGTCGACCGCAAGTCGCAGGTTGCACGGCAAGGGCTTGAGGTCGACGATGCTGGCCGCCTCGGGCAGCGCGATTATCGCGTCGGCGCTGGCAATCGCCCCGGCGAATCGGGCGGGGGCGCAGGAGCAAGCCGGCAGCGCCGCTCGAAGAGATCACCGTCACGGGCTCGCGTATCTTGCGTCGCGATTTCGAGGCCAATGCCCCGATCACGACGATCGACCAGGCTGCCTTTCAGGCGACGGGCACCGTCGGCGTCGAGACCATCCTGAACCAGTTGCCGCAGTTCGTTCCGGCCATCACGCAGTTCTCGACCACCGACGTTCAGCAAACCGCCAACAACAGTATCGGCGGATCCTTCGTGAGCCTGCGCGGCCTCGGTGCGAACCGTAACCTCGTGCTGATCGACGGCAAGCGCGCGCAGCCGTTCAACGCACAAATGTTCGTCGACACGAACATGATCCCGTCTTCGGCGATCCAACGCGTCGAGTTGATCACGGGCGGTGCCTCGGCCGTGTATGGCGCGGACGCCGTCGGCGGCGTCGTCAACTTCATTCTGAAGAACGACTTCGAAGGTGCCTCGGTCGAGACCCGCCTCTCGGACACGGAGGCTGGCGGCGGCCAGGAGGTCCTGATCTCGGGACTCCTCGGCGTCAACGCCGCCGAGGGCCGCGGCAACGTCATGATCGGCCTCGAGCGCGCGACGCGCGCGAAGGTCGAGACGTGGGAACGTGACTGGCGCGTCGAAGACATGCGCAACCCCGCCACCAACGCCACCGCATTCTTCTGGGGCAGCGATCCGTGGATCAGCAGCACCATTCCGGGTTTCGGGCCCGGCAGCGCCGCCAACCTCGATGCATTCAACGCCGGTAACTACCCGAGCCAAGCCGGCGTCGACGCGCTGTTCAACAAGGCGGGCGTCGCGGGTCAATGCGTCGAAGCCCCGCCCAGCCCCGCTAACGGTTTCGGTTTCTTCGGGAATAACGGCAGCGTGTGCAACACGAGCACGCAGCCGGGCTCGATCGGAAGGAACCTGGGCGTACCGAACACTGCCAACTTCTTCGTCGACCGGGCCACGGGCCAGGTGTACGGCGGTCTCATGAACGCTCCCGGCAACGCGGGCTCGTATCGCTACGCCGGCGCTTACGACCAAGACTCTTACGGCAATTTCGAAGGCCTGCCGTACCGCGTGGTCCAGCCCGACGGCGGCATCAAGGAGAACAACTTCTGGCAGTGGTCCTCGACTCCGTTGGAGCGCAACTCGGTGTTTGCCAAGGGCCATTTCGACGTCTCCGATAACGTTACGGTGACGGGCCAAGCGATGTTCACGCGCACGGCCACCGAGACGAGCCTCGGGCTCAGCGCCGACAACATCACCTTTTGGGGCGCGCCGATCCCGTTCGGCGACAACGTCTACACGGGCGACGCACTGCGCGGAATACCGTCGTCATTGAACTTGGACGGCACGACGAACGCCGAATACCTGGCGGGCGGCCGCTTCGGGCTCAACTGCCCAGCTACGGGCGGCTGCACGGAGAAGCAGGCCTGGCCCGTGCCGCCCGAGGTTTCGCAGCTCTACAGCACCCGCGCGGCAGCCTCGGGGTTCGGCAACGGCGCCACGGCGCCGCTGTGGCTCAGCGCGCCGCCCGATTACATCAGAGAAGTGATCGGCCCGCGTGGAGGCCAGACCACGACCTCGACGTCGCAGTTCTCGCTCGGCTTCGAAGGCGCCTTGGCCGAGGGCAAGCACCACTGGGACGTGACGCTCTCGACCGGGTTTACGGACAACATCACCACCCAGACCGGCTCCGTGCGACTCAGCACTTATCGAGCGATCATGGCCTCGCCGAACTTCGGTCATGGGTTCATCGCCGATCCGAACGCGTACATCACCGGCTTCGCAGAAAGTATCGCGACCTGCAACACGGGCCTGCCGGTGCTGAAGATCTTCGCGGTCTCGCCCGACTGCGTCACGGCGCTGTCCCCCGACCTAAAGAACACTTACGAAATCACGCAGAGCGTGCTCGAGGCCAATATCACCGGCGACCTCGCGGAGATGAAGGCCGGAACTCTCTCGTACGCGCTCGGAGCGGACTATCGCGAAGACAGCTACAGCTTCAAGCCCGATAACCTGAGTCAGAACGAGAACTTCATCGATCCGATCGCGGGTCTGTTCCCGAACCAGAACAGCGGCGGCGACTACGACGTGGCGGAGCTGTACGGCGAGCTGCTGATCCCGATCGTCTCGAACGGCCCGAAGGGTTTCGAGCATTTCAACGTCGAGCTCGGCGGGCGCCTATCGGATTGGAGCATGGACGGTGTCGAGACACTCGACTCGTACAAGGCGTTGATCGACTGGGGATTCTCGGAGAGGTATCGGCTGCGCGGCGGCGTCAATCGCGCGCACCGCGCCCCGAATCTGAGCGAGCTGTTCACCGAGCGCACGCAGCTGTTCGGCGGCGCGCCGTCGATCGTCGGCGATCAGTGCTCGAGGCTGAACTCCGCCGGACCATATAGTGCCAACGCCGCCATAGCGGGCGCGGCGCAAGCCGCTCAGACCGAGGCGATCTGCAGGGCGCTGATGGGCCCGCTCGGCGCGGCCACGTTCTACGCCAATACTCAGGCGACAGCGGGAGGCACCGGCATCCAGAATCAGCTCGGCAACCCGGAGCTGACCGAGGAAGACGCCGACACGCTCACGATCGGCATGGTCATGGACCTCGCGGAGAACTGGACGCTCACGGTCGACTACTACACGATCGAGATCGAGAGGATGATCGCGCTCGAGAGTATCGACTCGGTGTACGGCCGTTGTCTGAGCCTCGCGGACAACCCGACGGGGAGCGCTACTGCGCCCGGTTGCGTGCAGATCTTCAGGGATCCGACCAACGGCAACGCCGCGAATATCGATTTGCCGTATACGAACAAGGGCAGAGCCAAGGTCGAAGGCGTCGATCTTCAGCTCAACTGGTCGACGATGCTGGCGGGCGGCGGGTTCAACCTCAACTCGGTCATGAACTACAACATGGGTTCCGAGACCCAGGATCAACCGGGCGCGACGACGACGGACTACGCCGGGACCTCGGGCTGCGCTTTGCAGATCCAATGCCAGGGATTCGAATACCGGGTTTTCACGACGTTGAGTTACCTCCGCGGACCGTGGAGCTTGTCGCTGCGGCACCAATTCTGGCCCTCGATCGACCCGGGCCCGTGCGCTACGCCGCTCGCGACTCCGACCGCCTGCGATCTTGCGAAACGGCAAGGCAACGCGAACTCCCCCGGTGTCTCGGACAGCTACCAGCTGTTCAGTCTGGCGGGCAGCTACCGGTTCGGCGAGCGGTACACGTTGCGCGCCGGTATCGACAATCTGTTCGACGAGGAGCCGCCGCTCATCAACGGCAATCCCGATCAGCTGCCGTTCGCGCTGCCGGCGACGCATGCGGGCGGCTTCCTCCCGCAAACGTTGCTCGCGACCTACGACCCCCTCGGGCGCCGCGGCTTCGTGAGCTTTACGATGGACTTCTAATAGACCGGACTCGTCAGGAACCTGTTTAGGTACGATGGCGGCGGGCGAAAGCCCGCCGCTTTTTTTGGCGACGCCGAGGGCGCACTCTCGTGCTGCGCCGGCCAGTCCCGCGATCGAGCTACGTTCGACTTGGCGCCGGGGACCCGCGATGACCACACGGCTCGTGCTCGTTATCTTACTGTCGTTGGCCGCGTCAGCCGCGGCGCAGCCGCGAGCTTCTGTCCCCGTCGATCCCGTTACGGCGAATTTTCGCGAGTTTCGCGCCGCTCTCGAGCGCGGCGATGGCGTGGCAGCGGACGCCGCCGCGGCGCGCGCGCTCGAGGAATCGGAAGCGCGAGAACGGCCCGAAGACCGCAGTGCTAGCGCTCAACCTCGCCACGCTCAGGCTCGATCGCGGCGAGCCGGATGCGGCCTACGCGCCGGCGCGGCGCGCGCACGAGCTTGCGACCGCCGACCGGGCGTCCGGCGTCGATCCGCTGATCGCGGCCCTCGCTCTCGGCCGGGCGGAGCTCGCCGTCGACAACGCGGCCGGAACCGCGCGCCTGAGCGACGCGATCGCGCAAGCGGAGCGGCGCGGCGATTCGGACAGCGAGGCCTATTCGGCCTCCGTCGACCTCGCCCGCGCGAGCTTCGAGCGCGGCCAGTACGCGACGGCGCGCGAAGCGTGGGCCGCGTCGGCCCGATTGGCCGCAGGTTCCGCGGACGAGGCAGACGTCGCGCGCGGCCTCGCGCGGACCGGCGAAGGCGCGGCGATCTTCATGCAAGCAGTCACGCAAGCACGGGCCGGGCGCCGCGGCCATACCGGTCGCCGCCCTCGATGCGCGCGCCGCGCGCGAAGCGAGCGCCGCGTTCGCCGAAGCCCTCGCCCGTCTGCGACCGTTCGCGGACGGAAGCGGCGAGACGGCGCTCACGCTTGCGCAACGTGCCTACGCGCAAGCCCTGGCGTGGGAAGGCGCGCTCCGCGCAAAGCTCCAAGGCCAAGGCGACTCACTGCCGCGACACGAACTTCAGCGGAGCGACGGCGAGCGGACGCTGCGCGGTTCGGCTCGTCGCGGAGCCGGCTCCCGACTATCCGCGCGATGCGCTGCTCGGATCGGGGTTCGGCGCGGTCGTGATGCGCGTGCGCACGGACACTCGAGGCGAGATCGTCGAGCGGCAGATCGCCGCCGCGATTCCTTCGGGCTCATTCGGCGAGGCGGTCGCGGCGGTCGCAGATGAGTGGCGCATCGAGGTTGCGCCCGCCGCGCAGCCGGGCTGCCGGCGCGACGGCACGCAGTACACGCCGATCTTGTTCGTGGCCGAAGGCGCGGAAGGTGCGCCGGCCGTCACCGACGAGATCGTCGTATTGGGGCGGACGCTGCCGGCCCTACGCCTCGAGATCGAGCGCGCGGAGAACGCGGTGTTCGACCGCTTCAACGCGCTCAATAAGAGCGACGACTTCGACATCCATTGCACGATGGAGATCGCGACCGGCACGCACATTCCGCAGCGCGTCTGCGCGCCGGTTTTCTTACGCGACGCCCAAGCACGTGCGGGGACGGACACCGTCCTGGGTCTTCAGGGCTTCAGTTTCGGCGCCGGCAGCGAGCAGTACTATGCGGGGGTGAGCAGCTACCAATATCGACAACTACAGGAGCAGATGCGGGGGCTCGTGCGCGAGGACCGGGAGCTGTTCGACGCGCTACAGCACCTGATGGAGCTGCGGCAAAAGAGCAAGGAGGCCGCCAGCGCTCGACGTGAGCGCTGACACGCCGGGCGACAGCCCGACGCGATAGCCCCACCCGGCCGATGGGCTACCGCCCGCTCTGCATGAAGCGCAGCAATTCCTGCGCTTGGCGCGCCTCAGCCTGCCGGTAGTTCTTCCACGCCGCGGGCGTCATGCACTTCGTGATGATCACGTTCGACAACGGCTTCAGCATCTCGCGACAGACGAGCCCCGTATTCTCCGCCGGGGGCTGCCTGTTCACGTCGACCGTGGGGATGGGCGCGATCTTCGCCGGCGCCGACGACGCGGCGCTGGGTGCCGCGGCGGCGCTTGCTTCCGCCGGCTCCGCAGCCGCGCCGTGTGGGGCGATGCCGGTGGCTGGTTTGTCGGGCGCGGACGCGCACCCTGCCGAGAGCAGGGCTGCGGCCAGTAGGCACCAGGCTCGATCCGGCACTGGCAAAAGGCCCTCGATTCCGCGCTCCAGGCCAATCTACTCCGGGGTTCCTGACCCGTCCACGGCGCTGATCGCTGCGCGCAGGCGGAGTTGCACGGCTCGCGAGGGCGGCGCGGCGCGCGCCAAGTTGACGGGCACGAGGCTGGACCCCTAGAATCCTCGGCTCTCTGCGACTCTATGACGGCTCCCGCGATCCCAAAGCTTCGCGGACCGGCGGCGCGGAGGATGTCTCAAGCTGGCCCGGATGCCGAAAAGATAATCGGCAACGGGCCAAAATTTATTTGGAAGCACTGAATGGCGACGACCAACCAACTCGTTCGTAAGGCGCGCACAACACGTAAGGCGAAGAGCACCGTTCCGGCGCTCGGGGCCTCACCGCAAAAACGCGGCGTGTGCACGCGCGTCTACACCACGACACCGAAGAAGCCGAACTCCGCGATGCGCAAAGTCGCGCGCGTGCGGCTCACGAACGGCTTCGAGGTCACGAGCTACATCGGCGGCGAAGGCCACAACCTCCAAGAGCACTCGGTAGTGCTGATCCGCGGCGGTCGCGTCAAGGACCTGCCCGGTGTGCGCTATCACATCGTTCGCGGCACGCTCGATTGCGGCGGCGTCGGCGATCGTCGTCAGGGTCGTTCGAAGTACGGCGCGAAACGTCCGAAGAAATAATCGGCAAGGTTGAAACATGTCTAGAAGAGCACAAGCCCCCCGCCGCGCTGGCCTCCCGGACCCGAAGTACGGGAACACGATGCTCGCGAAGTTCATCAACATGGTGATGAAGAGCGGCAACAAATCCGTCGCCGAAAGAATCGTCTACGACGCGCTCGAGCGCATGTCGGAGCGCACCGGCCAGGACAAGGGGCGCGCGCTCGAGATGCTGAGCCAAGCTCTCGACAACATCAAACCGGCCGTCGAAGTGAAGTCGCGCCGCGTCGGCGGCGCTACGTACCAAGTACCGGTCGAAGTCCGCGCGGCCCGCCGTGAGACGCTCGCGATGCGTTGGGCGATCGATGCCGCGCGTTCGCGTTCGGAGAAGAGCATGGCGGTGCGCTTGGCGCACGAGCTCATCGACGCGGCCGATAATCGCGGCGCCGCCGTGAAAAAACGCGAAGACACGCATCGCATGGCGGACGCCAACCGTGCGTTCGCTCATTACCGCTGGTAATCAAATCAAGAGATTGATTTGAGGCAGCACCGTGGCAAGGAAGACCCCACTCGAGCAGTACCGGAACATCGGCATCATGGCGCACGTCGATGCCGGCAAAACTACGACTACCGAGCGGATCCTTTTCTATACGGGCGTCTCGCACAAGATCGGTGAGGTCGATGACGGCGCCGCCGTCATGGACTGGATGGAGCAAGAGCAAGAGCGCGGCATCACCATCACGTCCGCTGCCACGACCTGCTTCTGGAAAGGGATGAGCCGCAAGCTCCCCGAGCACCGCATCAACATCATCGACACGCCGGGGCACATCGACTTCACGATCGAGGTGCAGCGCAGCCTGCGCGTGCTCGATGGCGCGGTCGCTGTGTTCTGCTCGGTGCGCGGCGTCGAGCCGCAGTCCGAGACGGTCTGGCGGCAAGCGAACAAGTACGGCGTGCCGCGCCTCGCGTTCGTGAACAAGATGGACCGCCCCGGCGCAGACTTTTTCCGAGTGCTCGCGCAGATCAAGGATCGTTTGAAATGCGAGCCCGTCGCGCTCCACCTGCCGCTCGGCCGCGAGGACGCGTTCGTCGGCATCGTCGATCTCGTGAAGATGAAGGCGATCACTTGGGACGACAAAACCCAGGGGATGCGCTTCAAAGAAAGTGAGATCCCGGAAGAGCTCGCGGCGAGCGCGGCCGAATATCGTGACAAGCTCGTCGCGGCCGCGGCCGAAGGCGACGAGAAGCTCGCGGAGAAGTATGTCGAGGCGGGCGCGCTCGGCGTCGCGGACATCAAGCGCGGCATTCGGAGCCGCTGCCTGAAGGGCGAGATCGTGCCGGTGCTTTGCGGCTCGGCGTTCAAGAACAAGGGCGTGCAGGCGCTGCTCGACGCAGTCGTCGACTACCTGCCCGCGCCGTCGGACCGCGCGCCGGTCAGGGGCGTCGCGAAGGACGGTGGCGCCGCCACGCGCGCTCCGTCGGACGACGTACCGTTCGCTGCGCTCGCGTTCAAGATCGCGGCGGATCCCGCGGTCGGCCATCTCACGTTCTTCCGCGTTTATTCGGGCGTGTTGCGCGCGGGCGATGCGATTCACGAGCCGCACGGGAGCGGCAGCGGGCGCGTCGGCCGCCTGGTGCAGATGCACGCGAACGAGCGTTTCGAGATCGACGAGGTACGCGCCGGCGACATCGCCGCAGCCGTCGGCCTCGAGGACGTGACGACGGGCGACAGCCTGAGCGACCCGGACAACGTGATCAAGCTCGAGGGGATGGAGTTCCCCGAGCCCGTGATCGCCGTGGCAGTGGAGCCGAAAACCGAGGCGGATCGCGAGCGGATGGCCGTTGCGCTCGGCAATCTCACCCGCGAGGACCCGACGCTGCGCGTCGGCGCCGATCCGGAGTCGGGCCAGACGATCATCCGCGGGATGGGCGAGCTGCACCTCGAGGTGATCGTCGAGCGCATGAAGCGCGAGTTCAAGGTCGAGGCGAGCGTCGGTAAGCCGCAAGTCGCGTACCGCGAGACGATTCGCGTGGGTACCGAGCAGGAAGGCAAATTCACGCGCGCCACGGCGGGACAGAATCAATTCGGTCACGTGTGGCTCAAGATCGAGCCGCGATCCGCGGGCCAAGGCTACGAGTTCGTCGACGCGGTCGCGGCCGGTGCCGTGCCGCGCGAGCTCGTGCCGGCCGTGGATCAGGGCGTGCGCGAGCAGGCGGCGAACGGCGTGGTCGCCGGCTATCCGGTGGTCGACGTGAAGGTCACGCTATTCGGCGGATCGCACCGCGGCGCGGATTCGACCGACCCCGAGTTGACTCGGCTGGCGTTCAAGATCGCAGCCGGCACCGCGTTCAGAGACGGCGTTCGCAAGGCCAAACCGGTGCTGCTCGAGCCGATCATGAACGTCGACGTCGTGACGCCCGAGCAGCATTTGGGGTTGGTGAACGGCGAGCTGAGCCGCCGCCGCGGCACCGTGCAAGATCTCGACGATTCGCCGACCGGCAAGATCATCCGGGCGCAGGTCCCGCTGTCCGAGATGTTCGGTTACGCGACGGCGCTGCGCTCGATGAGTCAGGGCCGCGCCACGTTCACGATGGAGTTCTCGCACTACGCCGAAGTGCCGGGCAACGTCGCGCAGGATGTCATCAGGGATCGCGCCGCCTGAGCGGCGCGACGTCACGGGAAAACCAGTCAGTCGAAGCCGCAAGAGGAAGTCGCCATGTCCAAAGAAAAATTCAACCGAGTGAAGCCGCACGTGAACGTGGGGACGATTGGGCACGTGGACCATGGGAAGACGACGTTGACGGCGGCGCTGACGAAGGTGATGGCGGCGAAGCACGGCGGCACGTTCATGGCGTACGACCAGATTGACAAGGCGCCGGAAGAGAAGGCGCGCGGGATCACGATTGCGACGGCGCACGTGGAGTACGAGAGCGATGCGCGGCATTACGCGCACGTGGACTGTCCGGGGCACGCGGACTACGTGAAGAACATGATCACGGGCGCGGCGCAGATGGACGGAGCGATTTTGGTGGTGTCGGCGGCGGACGGTCCGATGCCCCAGACGCGGGAGCACATTTTGTTGGCGCGCCAGGTCGGTGTGCCGTACATCGTGGTGTACATGAACAAGGCGGACATGGTGGATGACGCGGAGCTGCTGGAGCTCGTGGAGCTCGAGGTACGCGATCTGCTGTCCACGTATGAATTCCCGGGCGACAAGACCCCGATCGTGATCGGCTCGGCGCTGAAGGCGCTGGAGGGGGACACCTCGGACATCGGCACGAAGAGCGTGGAGAAGATCGTCGCGGAGATGGACAAGTACATCCCGGTGCCGGAGCGGCTGATCGACGGGCCGTTCCTGATGCCGATCGAGGACGTGTTCTCGATTTCGGGTCGCGGCACGGTGGTGACGGGTCGAATCGACCGGGGCATCGTGAAGGTGGGCGACGAGGTGGAGATCGTCGGGATCAAGGCGACGACCAAGACCATCTGCACGGGCGTGGAGATGTTCAGGAAGCTGCTCGACGAGGGTCGGGCGGGTGACAACGTTGGGGTGCTGCTGCGCGGCACGAAGCGTGAGGAAGTGGAGCGGGGTCAGGTGCTGGCGAAGCCGGGCTCGATCACGCCGCACACGAACTTCGAGTGCGAGGTGTACATCCTGACGAAGGAAGAGGGAGGGCGGCACACGCCGTTCTTCAAGGGTTACCGGCCGCAGTTTTACTTTCGCACGACCGACGTGACGGGCGCGGTGGAGTTGCCGGAAGGGGCGGAGATGGTGATGCCCGGGGACAACGTGCAGATGAAGGTGGAGCTGATTGCCCCGATCGCGATGGAAGAGGGTTTGCGGTTTGCGATCCGCGAGGGCGGGCGCACCGTGGGTGCCGGCGTCGTCGCGAAGATCATCAAGTAGCAGTCAAGGCGCGTCCGGGGCAGCTTCGCACCGGCGCAAAATAGCGGAACAACGGCAGCCGAGCGGCGCCCGAAATGGCGCCCCCGGTGGCGAAAAGCGAAACAGGCGGAAACAGGAATATGGCGACGAATCAGAACATTAGAATCAGGCTCAAGGCGTTCGACCACCGCCTGATCGACAAATCGGCCCGGGAGATCGTGGAAACCGCAAAGCGGACCGGCGCGACCGTGCGCGGGCCCGTGCCGCTGCCGACGAAGACGGAGCGCTACACCATCCTGATCTCGCCGCATGCGGACAAAGATGCGCGGGACCAGTACCAGCTTTTGACCCACAAGCGGCTCATGGACATCGTCGACCCCACGGACAAGACCGTGGATGCGCTGATGAAGCTCGAGTTGCCGGCCGGCGTGGACGTCCAGATCAAGCTCAACTAGTCCTCGACTGGGCCGGATTCGATTTTTCCCGGCACTGATTGCTCGGGAATGATTGCCGAGGTGATTTGCCGATGGTTATAATGCCGGGCTCTTTAACGGGCTCCGGTACCTAACTCGCCGGCGAGCCCGATCGGAAGGCCTCCTCGAGAGGGCCCTCAACAGGGGTAGAGAAACACGGGATGACGCGCGGCGACGCGCGCCAGCCTAAAAGCAGGGAATCCACCGGCCGTACAACCCGGCGGAGTCCCTTTGGTGCCAGAGCGCAAAGCGCGTCTGGCTGAAGCGCCGGCCGACGGAGTCGGTGCGGATACAGAGGAATAGAGATGTCAGTCGGTTTAGTGGGCCGAAAGTGCGGCATGACCCGCATTTTTGCGGAGAACGGCGATTCCGTGCCGGTCACCGTCATCGAAGCCCTGCCCAATCGCGTCACGACCCTCAAGACCGCGGACCGCGACGGCTATCGCGCCGTGCAAGTTACCGTGGGCGCCTCCCCGAAGGCCCATCGGCTCACGAAGCCGGCCGCGGGTCACTTCGCAGGCGCTAAGGTCGAGGCCGGGCAGGGACTCTGGGAATTCCGCCTCGACGACGGCGAAGGCGGCGAGCTCGCGCCCGGCGCCGAGCTCAAGGTAGATCTCTTCAAGAAGGGCCAGCTCGTCGACGTGAGCGGCACGACGAAGGGCAAGGGTTATGCCGGCGTGATCAAGCGGCACAACTTCTCGCACCAGTACATGTCGCACGGCAACTCGCTGTCGCACCGCGCGCCGGGCTCGATCGGCCAGCGGCAAACGCCGGGCCGCGTGTTCCCGGGGAAGCGGATGTCCGGTCATTTGGGCGACGAGCGTGCGACGACGATCAACCTCGAAGTCGTGCGCGTCGACGCCGAGCGGAACATCTTGCTCGTCAAGGGCGCGGTTCCGGGTGCCGAGAACGGCCGTCTGATCGTGACCTCGGCGGCCAAGGGCCAGCCGAAGCCCGTCCAAGTCCAGGCCAAGAAGGGCAAGGACAAAGACGGTAAAGAAGCCAAGAAGAAGTAACGGCGGCGCGGGACCGAGCGATGAAAGTAACAATTCAAGGTAAAGGTGGCACGCTCGAGCTCGCGGATGCGACGTTCGATGCGGCGTTCAACGAGCCGCTCGTGCACCAAGTCGTCACGGCCTACCTCGCGGCCGGGCGTTCCGGAACGAAGGCGCAGAAGAACCGCTCCGACGTGAGCGGCTCCGGCAAGAAGCCGTGGAAGCAGAAGGGCACCGGCCGCGCGCGCGTGGGCTCGATCCGCAGCCCGATCTGGGTTGGCGGCGGCCGCACGTTTGCCGCGCGCCCGCGCAGCTTCGAGCAGAAGGTGAACCGCAAGATGTACCGCGGCGCGCTGCGCTCGGTGTTCTCGGAGCTCCTGCGCCAAGAGCGCGTGCTCGTCACGGACGAGCTCGGCGTATCCGCGCCGAAGACGAAGGAGCTCAAGGGCAAGCTCGACAAGCTCGGCTTCGTCACCGGGTTGATCCTCGTCGAGGGCTTCGACGCGAACCTCTGGCTCGCCGCGCGCAACTTGCCGAACGTGATGGTCGAGGAAGCGCAGTTCGTGGATCCCGTCGCGCTCGTCGGGGCGGACAAGATCGTCGCGTCGGCCGGCGCGATGAAAATCATCGAGGAGCGCCTGAAATGAGCAGCCCGGCGCATCGCGAGAAACTGCTGCAAGTGCTGATCGGGCCGCACGTGTCCGAGAAGGCCACGGCGCTCGCCGACGGCAGCAACCAAGTGGTCTTCAAGGTGCGCTCGGACGCGACCAAGGGCGACATCCGCCAGGCCGTCGAGATGCTGTTCGAGGTGAAGGTCGCGCGCGTTTCGACGATGCGGATGCCGTCGAAGACCAAGCGTTTCGGCACGAGCGTCGGCAAGCGCACGGGCTGGAAGAAGGCCTACGTCCGGTTGGCGCCGGGCAGCGACATCAACTTCATGGGCGCCGAGTAGGCGACTCCTCAAGGAAGCATTGTGGCGTTACGTAAGCTCAAACCGACATCGCCGGGCCAACGGTTCGTCGTCCGGGTCGTCCAGGAAGGCCTGTACAAGGGCGAGCCCCACGAGAGCTTGCTCCGTCCGTTGCCGAAGCGCGGCGGCCGCAACAACCAGGGCCGAATCACGACGCGCCATCAAGGCGGCGGTCACAAGCGCGCCTACCGCGTCATCGACTTCAAGCGCGACAAGGACGGCGTCGCGGGCCGCGTCGAGCGGCTCGAATACGATCCGAACCGCACGTCGCACTTGGCGCTCGTGCTGTACGCCGACGGCGAGCGCCGTTACATCCTCGCGCCGCGCAACGTGAAGGCCGGCGACGCGATCATGTCGGGCGCCGACGCGCCGATCAAACCCGGCAATACGCTGCCGCTGAAGAACATTCCGCTCGGCACGCAAGTGCACTGCATCGAGCTCAAGCCCGGCAAGGGCGCACAGCTCGCGCGCAGCGCGGGCGCCGGCGTGCAGATCGTCTCGCGCGAAGGCGAGTACGTGACGATGCGCCTGCGCTCCGGCGAGCTGCGCAAGGTCCACGTCAATTGCCGCGCGACCGTAGGCGAGGTCGGCAACGAAGAGCACAACCTACGCAAGATCGGTAAGGCCGGCGCGCAGCGCTGGCGCGGTATTCGGCCGACGGTGCGCGGCGTCGCGCAGAACCCGGTCGACCATCCGCACGGCGGCGGCGAAGGTAAGTCGGGTCAAGGCAACCCGCATCCGGTCTCGCCGTGGGGCCAGAAGACGAAGGGCTACAAGACGCGCCGCAACAAGCGCACGCGCGCGATGATCGTTCGCGATCGTCGGCAGAAGTAGTCGGCACAAGCAACTAGCGAGAGTCGAGAGTCATGTCACGTTCGATCAAGAAAGGCCCGTTCGTCGACGCTCATTTGCTGGCGAAGGTCGCGAAAGCCTCCGCCACGAGCGACCGCCGTCCGATCAAGACGTGGTCGCGCCGCTCGATGGTGGTTCCCGACATGGTCGGGCTCACGATCGCGGTGCACAACGGCCGGCAACATATCCCGGTGCTCGTGTCGGAGAACATGGTCGGACACAAGCTCGGCGAGTTTGCGGCGACGCGTTCGTTCAAGGGCCACTCGGGCGACCGCAAGACCAAGGAAGCGGCGGCCGCGGCGGCTGGCGGCGGCGGCGGGGCCCCCTCGGGTCCGAAGCCCGGCCCCGGCGCCTAAGACGCGGCGCGCACGATAGAGGAACATTCGATGGAAGTCGCAGCCAAGCTCCGCTACGCACGCATCTCGCCGCAGAAGTGCCGGCTCGTCGCCGACCAGATCCGCGGGCTATCCGTTGCGCAGGCCCTGAAGATCCTCGCGTTCAGCCGCAAGAAGGCCGCGCGGATGCTGCACAAGGTGCTCGAGTCCGCGATTGCGAATGCCGAGCACAACCACGGCGCGGACATCGACGAGCTCAAGGTCTCGACGATCCACGTCGACGGCGCGCCGTTCTTCGCGCGCTATATGCCGCGTGCGAAAGGCCGCGGCGACCGCATCTTGAAACGCAACAGCCACATCACGGTTCGCGTAGGCGACGAGTAGCGATATGGGTCAAAAAGTAAATCCGATCGGCATTCGCCTCGGGATCACCAAAGAGTGGTCTTCGAAGTGGTACGCGAATTCGCAGCTGTTCCCGGACTATATCGAGCAGGACCACCGGATCCGCTCGTTCCTGCAGAAAAAGCTCAAAGAGGCTTCCGTGAGCCGCATCCACATCGAGCGGCAGGCGAAGAAAGCGAACATCACGATCCACACGGCGCGCCCGGGCATCGTGATCGGCAAGAAGGGCGAGGACATCGAGAAGCTGCGTTCGGAAGTCGCCAAGCTTCTGAGCATGCCGCTGCAGGACGTGCGCCTGAACATTTCCGAGATCCGCAAGCCGGAGCTCGACGCTCTGCTCGTCGCCGAAGGCATCGCGCAGCAGCTCGAGCGCCGCGTGCAGTTCCGCCGCGCGATGCGCCGTGCGGTCACGAACACGATGCGCATTGGCGCGCAGGGCATCAAGGTCCGCGTGTCGGGCCGCTTGAATGGCGCCGAGATCGCGCGCTCCGAGTGGTACCGCGAAGGCCGCGTGCCGCTGCACACGTTCCGCGCGGACATCGACTACGGCTTGGCCGAGGCGAAGACCACGTACGGCGTGATCGGCGTGAAGGTCTGGGTATTCCGCGGCGAAGTGTTCGACACGCCGGATGGCGCGCCGGCGGCCGAGCAGGCCGAGGCGCCGCGTCCGCAACAGGCGTAACGCGCAGGCGTTGGCTTTGCTCAGGAAATCGCGAGAGACGAATCGATAGTAGACGAAGATGCTGCAACCCAAACGGACCAAATTTCGCAAGCAGTTCAAAGGCCGCAACCGCGGTCTCGCGCAACGGGGCAACAACGTCTCGTTCGGCGAGTATGGGCTCAAGACGCTCGAGCGCGGCCAGCTCACGGCTAGCGAGATCGAGTCCGCGCGCCGCGCGATGACGCGCTACGTGAAGCGCGGCGGCAACATTTGGATCCGGGTCTTCCCGGACAAGCCGATCACGAAGAAGCCGCTCGAAGTGCGGCAGGGCAAGGGCAAGGGCAACGTCGAGTATTGGGTCGCGTTGGTGCAGCCGGGCCGCATGCTCTACGAGATCGCCGGCGTCACGGAAGCGGTTGCGCGCGAGGCGTTCACGCTCGCGTCGGCCAAGCTCTCGGTGAAGACCGCGGTCATCAAACGGACGGCATTCTGATGAACGCGAAAGAGCTCAGAGACATGTCCGACGAGCAACTCGGTGAAGAGCTGCTCAAGCTGCGCCGCGAGCAATTCAACTTGCGGATGCAGTCGGCCACGGGTCAGGGCGCGAAGCCCGACCAGCACGGCAAAGTGCGCAAGACCATCGCGCGGCTGAAGACCGTTCAGCGCGAACGAATCAAGACGTAAGCGAAGACGACGGCGAGAAGGACGAGAAGCGGATGAGCGCTGAGCAGACTACCAAGACGACCGCCACGACCCGTAGAACGGTCGGCCGTGTCGTGAGCAACAAGATGAACAAGAGCGTCACCGTTTCGGTCGAGCGCCTCATCAAGCATCCCGTCTACGGCAAATTCATTCGCCGCACGACGAAGATCATGGCGCACGACGAAGAGCAAACCTGCCGCGAAGGCGACACGGTCGCGATCGTCGAGTGCCGGCCGATCAGCAAGCGAAAGGCTTGGAAGGTCGTCGAGGTGCTCGAGCGCGCGCCGGTCGACACGGGGACCCACGCGTAGGGGCGGCCGATGATTCAGACACAAACATTGTTGAATGCCGCCGATAACAGCGGCGCGCGGAGCCTCATGTGCATCCGCGTATTCGGCGGATCGAAGCGCCGCTACGCGCACATCGGCGACATCATCAAGGTGACGGTCAAGGACGCGATCCCGCGCGGCCGCGTCAAGAAGGGCGAGGTTTACCACGCGGTGGTCGTCCGCACACGCCATGGCCTGCGCCGCTCGGACGGCTCGGTCATTCGTTTCGACGGCAACGCCGCCGTGCTTCTGACGCCGCGTTTCGAGCCCATCGGCACGCGTATCTTCGGGCCGGTGACTCGCGAGCTGCGCACGACGCAGTTCATGAAGATCATCTCGCTCGCTCCGGAAGTTCTCTAGAGGGTCACGGCAGTGCAACGCATCAAGCAAGGCGATGAAGTCGTCGTGATCGCCGGCAAAGACAAGGGTCGGCGCGGCAACGTGGTCAAGGTGTTTCCCGGCGGCAGGCTCGTCGTGGAAGGCGTGAACATCGCGCGCAAGCACCAGAAGCCGAATCCGCAAGGGGGCGTCGCGGGCGGAATCGTCGAAAAGGAAAAGGCGCTCGATCCGTCGAACGTGATGCTCTACAACCCGACGACGAGCAAGGGTGACCGCGTGGGCGTCCGCAAGCTCTCGGACGGCCGCAAGGTTCGTTTCTTCAAGTCCAACGGCGAAGTCGTGGATCGATAAATATGGCCGCGAGATTGCAAGAGTTCTACAGAAAGGAAGTCGTGCCGGCGCTGATGAAGCAGCTCGGCGTGGCGAACCCGATGGCCGTTCCTCGGATCACCAAGGTCACGATCAACATGGGTGTCGGCGAAGCGCTCGCGGACCGCAAGGTGCTCGACAGCGCGATGGGCGACCTCGCGAAGATCAGCGGCCAGAAGCCCGTGCAGTGCCTCGCGCGCACCTCGGTCGCGAGCTTCAAGGTGCGCGACGGCGTCGCGATCGGCTGCAAGGTCACGTTGCGCAACGAGCGCATGTACGAGTTCCTCGATCGCCTCATCAGCGTGGCGATGCCGCGCATCCGCGACTTCCGCGGCATGTCGCGACGTGCGTTCGACGGCCGCGGCAACTACAACATGGGCGTCAAAGAGCAAATCATTTTCCCCGAGATCAATTTCGACCAAGTGGACGCCATCCGCGGCATGGACATTGCCATCACGACCACCGCGAAGAACGACGACCAGGGCCGGGCGCTGCTCGAAGCGTTCAAGTTTCCACTGAGGAGTGATCGCTAATGGCGAAGAAGTCGATGCTGATGCGGCAGAAGCGTCGCGTGGCGGCAGTGGCGAAGTACGCGAAGAAGCGCACCGAGCTCAAGGAGCTCATCCGCGATCCGAAGGTCTCGGAAGACGACAAGGCCGCGGCGCAAGCAGCGCTGCAGAAGCTGCCCCGCGACGCGAGCCCGGTTCGCCTGCGCAACCGCTGCGCGCTCACGGGCCGGCCGCACGGGTATTACCGCAAGTTCGGTCTGTCGCGGACGAAGCTGCGCGAAACGATGATGCGCGGCGAGATCCCGGGCATGACGAAGGCGAGCTGGTAAGTCACGGGCCCCCAGGGAGCTCGAGGCCGCAAGGAAATTTTATGAGTATGACCGACCCGATTGCCGACATGCTGACGCGTATCCGTAACGCGCAGACGGCCCGACTGACGTCCGTCATCGTCCCGGTGTCGAAGCGCAAGCTCGCGATCGCGAACGTGCTCGCGGACGAGGGCTACATCGGCTCCGTGACGCAAGAGAACGTCGACGGCAAGGACCAGATGGTCCTCGAGCTCAAGTACTACCAGGACAGGCCCGTGATCGAGCGGATCCAGCGCGTGAGCCGACCGGGCCTACGGATCTACAAGCGCGTCGACCAGTTGCCGGTGGTCCAGGGCGGTTTGGGTTGCGCCATCGTCTCGACCTCGCGCGGCGTGATGACGAACCGACGGGCGCGCGCCGAAGGTCACGGCGGCGAAGTCCTCTGCATCGTGCTCTGATCGAGACGGACGAGGAGTGGAGAAGACGCGATGTCTAGAGTAGGTAAACGACCCGTGGAGCTCGGCCAGGACCTGACCGCCGAGGTGCAGGGCCAAGCCATCACGATCAAGGGCAAGAAGGGCAGCCTCTCGCTCGACGTGAACTCCGAGGTCGAGGTCAAAGTCGAAGGGTCCACCGTGAACGTGTCGCCGCGCTCGGGCGCCCAGTTCGCGGACGCGATGGCCGGTACCACGCGCGCGTTGATCGCGAACATGGTCACGGGCATCACCACGGGCTTCCAGAAGAAGCTCGAGCTCGTCGGCGTCGGCTATCGCGCGGCCGTGCAGGGCCAGAAGCTCAATCTCACGCTCGGCTTCTCGCATCCGGTCGAGTATCCCGTGCCGAAGGGCATCACGATCGAGACGCCGAGCCAGCAGGAAATCGTCATCAAGGGCATGGACCGTCAGCAGGTCGGCCAGGTCGCCGCCGAGATTCGCGGTTACCGTCCGCCGGAACCCTACAAGGGCAAGGGCGTGAAGTACTCGACCGAAAAGATCGTTCTCAAAGAGGCGAAGAAGAAGTAGTCATGGCGACCGACAAGAAGACGACGCGCCAGCGCCGTGCGCGCAAGACACGAATCCGGATCGCTCTGGCCGGGGCTCATCGCCTGTGCGTGCACCGGAGCTCCCAGCACATCTACGCGCAGATCATCGCGCCCGAGGGCAATCGGGTCGTGACGAGCGCTTCGACTCTCACGAAGGAAGTCCGCGAGTCGCTCAAGTCGACCGGGAACAAGGAAGCCGCTGCGGCCGTCGGCAAGGAAATTGCCGCGCGGGCAAAGCAAGCTGGCATCGAGCAGGTCGCGTTCGATCGCTCGGGCTTCAAGTATCACGGCCGCGTGAAAGCGCTGGCCGACGCTGCGCGCGAAGCCGGGCTGAAAATCTAACAGAGCTGAACCATGGCAAACGTTGAAGAATTCCAAGAGAAGCTGGTCGCGGTGAACCGCGTTGCGAAGGTCGTCAAGGGCGGCCGGCAATTCGGGTTCACGGCGCTCACCGTCGTCGGCGACGGCGCGGGCCGCGTCGGCTTCGGCTACGGCAAGGCTCGCGAGCTGCCGCTCGCGATCCAGAAAGCGATGCAGGCCGCGCGCAAGAATCTGTACACCGTGAACCTGAAGAAGGACACGCTGCAGTACGAGCTGCACGGCAGCCACGGCGCGACGCGCGTGTTCATGCAGCCGGCTTCCGACGGTACCGGCGTCATTGCGGGCGGCGCGATGCGCGCGGTGCTCGAGTGCGCGGGGGTGCGCAACGTGCTCGCGAAGAGCTACGGATCGCGTAACCCAATCAACGTGGTGCGTGCGACGCTGAACGCGTTGAGCCAGATGCGCTCGCCGAATCAGATCGCGGCGAAGCGTGGCAAGACGGTCGAAGAAATACTTGGGTGAGATCGTGGCGAAAGGCTTGAGCAAAACCAGCGGCAAGAAGATTCGCGTCACGCTGCTGAAGAGCAGGTTCGGACGCAGCAAGGGACACGCCGAGTGCGCGTTCGGATTGGGGCTGCGCAACCGCCACCAGACGGTAGAGGTCATCGACACCCCGGAGAACCGCGGCATGATCGCGAAGATCCACTACATGGTGCAGGTCGAGGAGATTTGAGATGAAGCTCAACGATTTGCACCCGGCCAACGGCAGCCGCTTCGAGCACAAGCGGCGCGGCCGCGGCGGCGCTTCGGGCCTCGGCAAGACCGGCGGCCGCGGCGTCAAAGGTCAGCGTGCTCGCGCGGGCGGCTACCACAAGGTGGGATTCGAAGGCGGCCAGATGCCGCTGCAACGGCGTCTGCCGAAGATCGGTTTCGTGTCACCCTCGAAGGGCTTGTCGGCCGAGCTTCGGGTGCACGAGCTTGCGAGCTTCGCGGGCAAGACGGCGGACCTCGCGTCGCTGCAGGCCGCGGGTTTGGTCAGCAAGCGCGCGGAGCGCTGCAAGGTCATCGCGTCCGGCACGCTCGACAAAGCCGTGACGGTGAGCGGTCTCAAAGTTACGCCGGGCGCACGCAAGATCATCGAAGCCGCCGGCGGCAAGGTATTGGAGTAGGTCTCTAGATGGCGAAGACGGGCACAACGGCGAACCCCGCTGCGTTGCTCGGCGATGCGACACGCTTCGCCGATCTTCGTCAGCGTCTGTTCTTCTTGCTCGGCGCGCTCGTCGTCTACCGCATCGGTACCTACATTCCGGTTCCGGGAATCGACCCGGTCGCCCTGCAGCAGTTCTTCGAGCAGCAGTCCGGCACGATCCTGAGCATGTTCAACATGTTCTCGGGCGGCGCGTTGCGGCGCTGGTCGATCTTCGCGCTCGGGATCATGCCGTACATCTCGGCATCGATCATCTTGCAGATGGGCACCCACGTTATTCCGGCTTTGGGTCAGCTGCGCAAGGAAGGCGAGTCGGGCCGCCGCAAGATCACGCAGTACACCCGCTACAGCACCGTCCTGTTGTCGTCGTTTCAGTCGGTTGCCGCGGCTACCGCGCTGCAGACGCAAGGCGTCGTGCTGAATCCGGGCCCCGCGTTCGTGATGACCGCCGCGATCACGCTCGTGACCGGCACGATGTTCCTGATGTGGCTCGGCGAGCAGATCACCGAGCGCGGCATCGGCAACGGCATCTCGATGATCATCTTGTCGTCGATCCTGTCGGGCCTGCCTTCTGCGATCGGCGGCACGCTCGAGCTCGTCAACACGGGCGGCATGAATCAAGCGATGCCGTTCCTGCTCGCTTTCCTGATCCTCGGCGTCACCGCCTTCGTGGTCTACATGGAGCGCGCACAGCGCCGGATCGCGGTGAATTACGCGAAGCGCCAGCAGGGTCGCAAAATGTACGCGGGCCAGACGAGCCACCTGCCGTTCAAGATCAACATGTCGGGCGTGATCCCGCCGATCTTCGCGTCGAGCTTGATCCTGTTCCCCGCGACGATCGCGAGCTGGGCCGGCACCAGCAATGCGCTTCCGTGGCTGCAGCGGCTCGCGTCGAGCTTGTCGCCCGGTCAGCCTATCTACATCATTTTGTACGCGTCGTTGATCCTGTTCTTCTGCTTCTTCTACACGGCGCTCGTGTTCAATTCGCGCGAGACGGCGGATAACCTGCGCCGCTCGGGCGCGTTCATCCCCGGCATCCGACCGGGCCAGCAGACGGCGGAATACATCGATAAGGTGCTCACGCGTCTCACGTTCTGGGGTGCGCTGTACATCACCGCGGTGTGCCTGCTGCCCGAGTTCATGATTCTCGAGTTCAACGTGCCGTTCTACTTCGGCGGTACGTCGCTCTTGATCATCGTGGTCGTCACGATGGACTTCATGGCGCAGTTGCAGGCGCACATGATGACCCACCAATACGAAGGCCTGCTGAAGAAAGCGAACTTGCGCGGCTACGGCAAGAACAGTTGAGCAGGTCTCTCCGGAGTTTGAAATGAAAGTACGAGCGTCGGTTCGCAAGATTTGTCGAAAGTGCAAGATCGTCCGGCGCAATCGCGTGGTCCGCGTGATCTGCGAGGATCCGCGCCACAAGCAGCGGCAGGGCTGAAGCACAGCGCCCAGAACAGAGTGAGATAGAAGAATGGCACGTATCGCAGGCGTCAACATCCCGACGAACAAGCACGTCGGCATCGCGTTGACTCACATCTTCGGCATCGGCCGCAGCAAAGCGCTGACGGTTTGCAAGGCCGCTGAGGTGAAGTCGTCGACCGCGGTGAAGGACCTCACCGAGGCGGAAGTCTCGCGGCTGCGCGACGTGATCGCGAAGTTCCCGGTCGAAGGCGATCTGCGCCGCGAGAACGCAATGAACATCAAACGGCTGATGGACCTCGGTTGTTACCGCGGCATCCGTCACCGCCGCGGCCTACCGCTGCGGGGTCAGCGCACGCGCACGAACGCGCGCACGCGCAAGGGCCCGCGCCGGCCGGTCAGGAAGTAAGCAGGAGCTTTGAACTATGGCCCAACCGCCCAATCCCGCAGCACCGGCCGCACCCGCGGCGCCCACAGCGCCCGCCGCCGCATCCGGCGCGGCCGCGCCGGCCGCAGCCGCAGGAGCGACGAAGGTCCGCAAGAAAGCCAAACGGCAGATCTTGGATGCCGTCGCGCACGTCCACGCGTCGTTCAACAACACGATCATCAGCATTACCGATCGTCAGGGAAACACGATTTCGTGGGCAACCGCCGGTAACTGCGGCTTCAAAGGCTCGCGCAAGAGCACCCCGTTCGCGGCGCAGGTCGCCGCCGAGCGCGCGGGCACGGCTGCGAAGGAATACGGCGTGAAGAATCTCGAGGTGCGCGTGAAAGGCCCGGGCCCCGGGCGCGAGTCCGCGGTTCGCGCGCTGAACGCGGTCGGATTCCGCATCACGCAGATTGAAGATGTGACACCGATCCCCCATAACGGCTGCCGGCCGCCGAAGAAGCGGCGAGTATAATCATGGCTCGATACAGAGGACCCACCTGCAAGCTTGCCCGTCGCGAAGGCACGGACCTGTTCTTGAAGAGCGGCCTGAAGCCGCTCGAGCAGAAGTGCAAGCTCGAAGTGCCGCCCGGCGGCGCCGGTCAACGGCGTACGAGGCTCTCGGACTATGGCGTGCAGCTGCGCGAGAAGCAGAAGCTGCGCCGCATGTACGGCGTGCTCGAGCGGCAGTTCCGCGGCTATTACAAGAAGGCGTCGAAGGTCAAAGGCTCGACCGGAGAGAACCTGCTCCGGATGCTCGAAGCGCGGCTCGACAACGTCGTTTACCGCATGGGTTTCGCGTCGACGCGTGCCGAGGCACGGCAGCTCGTCGGCCATCGCGGAATCATGGTGAACGAGCACATCGTGAACATTCCGTCGTACCAGCTGAAGGCTGGCGACAAGATCGCGGTTCGCGAGCGAGCGAAAGAGCAGCTAAGGATCAAGTCTGCGCTGTCGATCGCGAGCCAAGTGGGTTTCCCGGAGTGGGTCGAGGTCGACGATCAGAAGATGCAGGGAACGCTGAAGGCCCTGCCGGAGCGCGACGAGATATTGCCGGATATCAACGAGAATCTGGTGGTCGAGCTGTACTCCAAGTAATGCGAGGTCAAATTTAGATGGAAGCATCAGCAACGGAATTCTTGCGGCCGCGAGCCGTCAAGGTTCAACCGCTCGGCACCAATCGCGCGCGAGTGACGGTAGAGCCGTTCGAACGCGGATTCGGTCACACGCTCGGCAACGCGCTGCGGCGCGTGCTCTTGTCTTCGATGCCCGGCGCGGCCGTCGTCGAAGCCGAGATCGATGGCGTGCTGCACGAGTACACGAGCATCGAAGGCGTGCAAGAGGACGTCGTCGACATTCTCTTGAACTTGAAGTCGATCGCGATCCGCATGCACTCGCGCGAAGAGGCCGAGCTGTCGCTGTCGAAGAAGGGCCCGGGCCCGGTCCGTGCCGGCGACATCGTCGTCGACCACGACGTGGAGATCGTGAATCCCGACCTCGTGATCGCGAACCTCACGTCCGCGGGTGAAATCCGCGCGTTCTTGAAGGTCGTGCGCGGCCGGGGCTATCGCCCCGCGACGCAGATCGCGACGTTCGACGAGCAGACGCGCCCCATCGGACGCCTCCAGCTCGACGCGTCCTTCAGCCCGATCCGCCGCGTGACCTACACGGTCGAGCGCGCGCGTGTCGAGCAGCGCACGGACTTGGACAAGCTGATCATCGACATCGAGACGAACGGCACGATCGACGCCGAAGAGGCGATCCGCCGCGCCGGCATGATTCTCAAGAATCAGCTCGACGTGTTCGTGGATCTGCAAGGCGAGGACGAGATCGGTTTCGGCCGCGCCGAGACGCAGGTGGATCCGATCCTGCTGCGCCCGGTGGACGAGCTCGAGCTCACGGTGCGCTCGGCGAACTGCTTGAAGGCCGAGAACATCAACTACATCGGCGACCTCGTGCAGCGGACCGAGGTCGAGCTGCTGCGCACGCCGAACCTCGGCAAGAAGTCGCTCACGGAGATCAAAGAGGTCCTCGAGCAACACGGGCTAGCTCTCGGCATGCGCCTCGACAACTGGCCGCCCCCGGGCCTGCGCAGCGAAGAGCCGGCCGCGCCGCCGACGTCCTCGATCGCTTTCTAACGCGATCCGTCTTCGATCGCAGAAGCGCGCGCGGGTCGGCCCGCGGCGCTTGAACGGAGTTTGTTATGCGTCATCAGAAATCCGGCCGCAAGCTCGGCAGAAACTCGCCGCATCGCACCGCGATGTTCCGCAACATGGCGGCGTCGCTGCTGCGGCATGAGACCGTCCGCACGACTTTGCCGAAGGCGAAGGAGCTGCGCCGGGTCGTCGAGCCGCTGATCACGCTCGCGAAAGAAGACGGCGTGCACCGCCGCCGGCTTGCGTTCAGCCGCCTGCGCGACGAAGTCGCGGTCGGCCGCTTGTTCACGGAGCTTGGTCCGCGCTTCAAGGCGCGTCCGGGCGGGTATCTTCGGATCCTGAAGATGGGCTATCGCCCGGGCGATTCCGCCGCGATGGCGATCGTGCAACTGCTCGATCAGCCGGCGAATGTCCCAGCGGCGCAGGCCGCTGCGGAGGAGGACATGGCCGAGGCGAAGAAGTCCGCGAAGAAGAAGACCAAGGCGGCTCCGAAGAAAAAGGCCAAGAAGGCGGCCGCGGACGAGGAATAGCTCGACGCACGGCGCCCGTCGCGCTCTCGAATCGAAGGCCCGCCGCGTTCCGCGCTGCGGGCCTTTTCATTTGCGCCGCTTCCGCCGGGGCAAGTGAGACCGCCGTATCGGCTCGTATGCCGGTGCGCGTTTATGCTGAGGCGATGACCGCCGCCGACGTCTACGTCGCCCTCGCGCTGCTGCTGCTTGCGCTCGTCATGTGGTTCGCCCGCCGCGTCGTGGCGTTCGTGCTGAAGCTGTTGCCCGCAGTGGGCGCGGTCGCGGGAACCTGGGGCGCGTTCGAGGTCTACCGCGCCGGCGAGCAAATGGGTTGGGACAGCCCGGGCAGCGCCGGGATCCTCGTCGTCTGGGTCGCGCTCGCCATCGCCGTTGCGAGCGGCATCGTGGGATCGATCACGGTGGCTCTGCAAATCCGCCGGCTCATGACCCGGGGGCCGGCACGCTCGGCCGCGTCGCTCTCGCTGCGGAATCGCGTCGCGGTCGCGGTTGCGATCGTGTGCGTCGTCGGCGGCTTGTCGCAAGCGTATCGATACTACCGCGGTCATCAACCTTCGCATGACGGGGCTGTGCAGCTCATGGAGTTCGCGCGGGACGGAACCGCGCTCTATTCGCTCGATCGCACCGGGGTCCTCAAGAAGTGGTACGCCGAGCGCGCGCTCGAAGCCGAAAGCTGGCTGCTGCCGGAGCAAGGCTCCGCGTCCGCGCTGGTCGTGAGCGACGACGGACGCTTCGCGGCGTCCCTCGCAGGGGACCGGCTCAGCGTGTGGCGTCTTCCGGCTGCGCGCGCCGCCGAGCAACTCACGGTGTTGAACGGCGCGCTTGCTGCCGTCGCGCTCGACGGCGGGCGCTTCGCGTCCCTCGCACGCAGCGAGCTCAGCGTCCGCGCGTGGGAAGACCCCGGACAGGCGCTCGTTTCGGTGTCGCTGCCCGCCGCCGCGCTGACCGCGGCCGCTTACGGCGAGCACGATGTGGTCGTCGGGTTCGCGGATTCCACGCTTGCGTTCTATGTGCCGGCCGCCGCGGATCTCACGCGTCGCGACGTCAGCCTGCCGGGTCCGCTGCGGGCCGTGCCGCGCGCGATTCGCTCCGACCGTAAGGGGCGGTTCCTCGCAGTGTCGGACGGCGGTACGGCCGTCGCCGTGCTCGATCTGCAGGTGGGACGGCAAGAGTCGCTCTCGCTGCTTTCGCCCCTCGGCGCGTTCGCGATCTCCGCGCAGAACCGGCTGCTGCTCGCAGAGCTCGTCGCCGTGCGGACGTACGATCTCGCGGGAGGTGGCAGTGAACCGTTGTTCAACCACGGCGGTGCGATCGGTGCGCTCGCCGCTTCGCCGGGCGCGGATACGGTCGCGATCGCGGATCGGCAGAACATCTGGCTCCGCAACGACAGCCGGCACTACGCCGCACCGGAAGTCCGGCTCGCGGGCGCGGTGCAGGTCGCGCGGCTCGCCGCGGACGTGCTGCCCGGCGACTCGAGCGCGCGCCCCTAGTCGCCCCGAGTCGTCGTTAGTCGCGGCCTTTGCGCCGCGCGCGCCAGCGCTGGCGCGGCCGGCGGAGCGTGATCTTCTGCCAAGGCACGCGGAGCGTCCGTGCGACGCGCTCCGTCCACAACGGCTTGAAGAGAGCCGCGTCGTCGGGCGACAAGATCGCGGCGGCTTCGGCGGAGTCGATACGCCGCCCGTGCTTGAGCTTGATCCACGCGTTGTAGTCGGCCTGACATTGGTGCTCGAACCAGGCGCGGCCGAGCCGCGATGCGCCTCGGCGCGCCGCGATGCCGAAATCGATGAGGAAGGGGCGCTCACCCGCGGCAACGATGACGTTGTCTTTGCGCTTGAGATCGGCGTGGGCAATCCCGGCCGCGTGCATCGCGTGCAGCGTCTCGAGCAGATGCGCGAAGAAGGCAGGGCGATCCTTCAGGTGCGGCTCGTGCTCGCGCAGCGACGGGCCCGGCACGTACTCGAGCGCGAGGTACTCCGAGTCGATCAAGCCGAACGTGCGTGGAATGCCGGGCACGCCGGCCAGCTGCTCATAGACGGCGTGCTCGCGCCGCAGTAGACGACGCCATAGCCACCCGAGCAGCGCCGAGCGATGCGGCCTCTTGACGACGATGTCGCCGGCGGCGGTCGAGTAGATTTCGACCGTGGCCTGATAGCCGCGACCGAGCCGCCGTCCGCCCGACGAGTGGATCGCGTCGTGCAGGAAGCGGGCAACCGCGTCGTCGGAGGTGGCGGCTCGCGGCGCTTCGGTCACGGGTTCGGATGGCGCCGCGAGCTAGCCGTGCTCAGAACCAAGTCTGCCAAGCGACCCAGCCGATGCACCCGAAGCAGAACAGCACGAGCAAGATTTCGCCGTTGCGTTGATTGCTCACGGCGACCGACCAGCGCCGGTCGCCGGGTTGCGGCGGGCGCGAGCTACCCATTCGCGGCAGCAGCGCCGGCGTGCGCGCGGACCATTCCTCCCAGGTCGCGCCGAAGATCCGCTGCAACTTTCGGTCCTCGTACTCGATCGCGGTGGGGTAGTAGAACCAGAAGAAGAACAAGGCGAGCGGAATCCCCCACCAGCGCGAGCCTGCGAGCGCGAAGCCGACGACGAGCAGGATGTTGCCGGTGTAGAGCGGATGGCGCACGAAACGGTAGGCCCCGTCGGTCGCGAGCTCCTCGTTCTTCACGATGAAGCCGCTCGCGTAGAGGCGCACGAGCGCGCCGACGAACGCGATGGCGAGCCCGATCGCCGCGAGCGCCGGAATCGGGGCGGCCGTGGCGGAATAGAGCACGACCAGCACGATCGCGAAGCCCTGGCGCGTGCCCTCGTGATAACGCAGCTCGCGGATCAGGTGCGCGACGCCCGTCAACGGCGGCAAATGTTCGGTTCGGTGTGACATCGACGAATTTCCTTCGAAAACGAGAGCGTTGCCTTTGGATCAGCGCGAGCGGCCGCGCGGCGCGTCCGGAACTGCGGCGAACGCCTCACGAGTAAGATTCTTGCACCCCTCGACCGTGACCTCGACGTCGTCCTCGATCCGGATGCCGCCGAACGGCAGTAGCCGCTCGAGCTTCGCACGGTTCAGCTTGTCCTCGTGCTGAGCTAGCGCCGTGCGCAGCAGGGTGGGTATGAAGTAGAGGCCCGGCTCGATCGTGACCACGAAGCCCGGCTGCAGCACCCGCGTCAACCGCAGGAACGGGTCCTGCGACGGCGGCTCGCGCAACGAGCCGTCGTGATCCTTCTGCCGGCCGCCCGCGTCGTGGACTTGCAGCCCGAGCAGATGGCCGAGGCCGTGCGGCAGGAACACGCGTGTGAGCCCCGTCGCGACGGCTTCGTCGGCGCTGCATTTCACGATCCCGTGGTCGCGCAGCAGCTCCGCGAGCAGCCGGTGCGCGAGGATGTGCAGGGCCACGTAGTCGACGCCGGCCTTTACCTCGCCGCAAACCCGCTGCTGCAGCGCCTCGACGGCCGCGATCAGCGCGCCGAAGTCGTCGCCGCTCGCGGCGGAATACGTGCGTGTGATGTCGGCCGCGTAGCCGTTGAACTCCGCGCCGGCGTCGATGAGCAGCGAGCGCGTGACCGCCGGCGGGCGCGTGCGCAAGTGCTGGTAGTGCAGCGTCGCAGCGTGCTCGTTGAGCGCGATGATGTTGCCGTAGGGCAGCTCGTTTTCACGCTGCTCGGCGGCGCCGCAGTAGACCTGCTGGAGCTCGAGCTCCGACACGCCGGAGCCGAACGCCGCGGCCACGGCTTTGTGGCCGCGCACGGCCATGAGCTGCGCGCCGCGCATGCACAGGATCTCGTAGTGGGTCTTGGCCGCGCGGAAGAAGTCGAGATGGCTCACGAAGGTCGGATCGTTCACCATCGGCTGCGACGCGGCGGTGCCGACCTGCGCCCCCGTGCCGGCCGTCTCGCCGATCGCAACCCAGCGCGGCCCAGCGCCGCTCAATTTTTGCGCCTCGGCTTCGGTGCGCACGACGCGGATGTCGAAGTGTGAGGTCCAGTAGCCGGTCGGATCGCTCGGCGGCTCGTGCCAATAGTCCTCGAGCTGCTTGTAGACCAGCATCGGCCGCTGGCCGGGCACGAGCCGCAGGAACGAGCCCGGCGTGCTCGTGAGCGGCACCCAGGCCTTGAAGTACGGCTCCGTGCTGAACGGATAAGGCTGGTCGTCGCGGAACACGATCTTCTCGTCGCCCGCGAAGATGATCGCCCCGTCGAACCCGGCCGCGCGCAGCGCGTCGTCGAGCCGCTGGTCCATGATCGCGAGGTGCGCGCCGTATTCGCTTTCGAGCCGAGCGCCGAGCTCCTCGGGCGAGCGGGCGTCGCTGTCGACGGCGGCGGGGCCAATGGTGCGGACGTTGCTCAACCGTTTGCTCGCTTTGGGTCGGTCGTTTCGGGGCGCCGGTCAGCCGGGGGCCGCTCGCGGGCGCACGGGCACGGTCCTAGGGCTTCGTCTCGGTTCGATCCGCAGTTCAAAGTCGGGAATAATAGACGGCCCGCGCGGCACGCACCAACCCGACCCGCCGCGCCGCGCCCTTCAGGTCCCGCGTGGCTAGATCCTCCGAACACCCCCTAGCGACCCGCTCCGTCGTCATGGCGAAAAGCGGAATGGTGGCGACGAGCCAGCCGCTTGCGACGGGTATCGGACTCGACGTCCTCAAGCGCGGGGGCAGCGCCGTCGATGCCGCGCTCGCCGCGAACGCCGCGCTCGGGCTCATGGAGCCGACGGGTTGCGGTATCGGCGGGGACCTGTTCGCGATCGTCTGGGAGGCGGGGGCTCGCCGTCTCCACGGTCTCAACGCGAGCGGCCGCTCGCCGCTCTCGCTGATCCCGCGACTACTTCGCGCGGCAGGGCATCGAGAAGCGTGCCGGAGCGCGGGCCATTGTCGGTCAGCGTGCCGGGCGCCGTCGACGGCTGGTTCGAGCTGCACGCGCGCTTCGGCCGGCTGAAATTTTCGGAGCTGCTCGCGCCGTCGATCGAATACGCGCGCGGCGGCTTCCCCGTGAGCGAGGTGATCGCGGCCGGCTGGGCCGCGGGCGCGCAGTCGCTCGGCGGCGCTCCGGGTTTCGCGGCGGTGTACCTGCCGGACGGACGCGCGCCCGCGGCGGGCGACACGTTCGCAAACCCAGCGCTCGGCGCGGCCTACGAGCTCATCGGGACGGGCGGGCGCGACGCGTTCTACCGCGGCCCGATCGGTGCGGCGCTCAGCGACCAAGTCCGCGCGCACGGCGGCTTCGTGAGTCGCGACGACCTTGCCGCGCACCGCTCCGAGTGGGTCGAGCCGGTCGCCACGACCTATCGCGGTTGGCGCGTCTTCGAGCTGCCGCCGAATGGGCAGGGCATCGCCGTGCTCCAGATGCTCAACATGCTCGAAGGCTTCGATCTCGCGCGGTTAGGGTTCGGAAGCGTCGAGCATCTGCATGTGCTGATCGAAGCCAAGAAGCTCGCGTTCGAGGATCGCGCTCGGTTCTATGCCGACCCCGAGTTCGCGCGCGTGCCGGTCGCCGAGCTGATTTCGAAGGGCTACGCGGCTGCGCGCCGCAGCAAGATCGATCCGCGCCGCGCAGCCGCGGCGCCCGGTCACGGCGACCCGCTCGCGCTGCGCGCAGGCGACACGATCTACCTCACGACCGCGGACGAAGACGGCAACATGGTTTCGCTGATCCAGAGCAACTACAACGGGTTCGGGTCCGGCGTCACGGTCGAGCGATTCGGCTTCGGGCTCCAGAACCGCGGCTCGTCGTTCGCGCTCGAAGACGGCCATGCCGAACGTTTACGAGCCCGGCAAGCGGCCGTTCCATACTATTATTCCCGCGTTCGCGATTCGTGACGGGAGCCGCCGCACGCGGCGAAGCCGGACCCGACGGCGCCGACGCCGTCGATGCACTGCTGTCGTTCGGCGTGATGGGCGCCGCGATGCAGCCGCAGGGCCACGTGCAGGTGCTCACGAACATGGTGGACTTCGGCATGAATCCGCAAGCTGCGGGCGACGCGCCGCGCGTGCGCCACGAAGGCTCGACGGAGCCGACCGGCGGCGCCGTGATGCGCGATGGCGGTGTCGTCCATCTCGAGCCGGGATTCGCGCCGGAGACGATCGCTGCGCTTGCGCGCGCGCGGTCACGCGATCGCGACGGAAAGCGGCGGCGCCTGGGCTTTCGGCGGGTATCAAGCAATCCTGCGCGACGTCGGCCGGGGCGTGTACCTCGGCGCATCGGAGTCGCGCAAGGACGGGCACGCGGCGGGTTATTGACGGAGCAACGCCGAGCGCCGGCGGCGCGGCACTGCGAAGAGAGAGTACGGATGGACATCGTTCTGACAGGCATCAAGCCCACGGGCACGCTGCACATCGGCAACTACGTGGGCGCGATCAAGCCTGCGATCGCCGCGAGCGTGGCGCCGGGCGCCCAGTCGTTCTTCTTCCTCGCGGACTATCACGCGATCGGCCGCGACGCGGACGCCGTCGCGCGCTCGACGCTCGAGATCGCCGCGAGCTGGCTCGCGCTCGGCCTCGATCCGAGCAAGGTGATGTTCTATCGGCAGTCCGACATCCCGGACATCCTCGAGCTGCAGTGGATCCTCACGAGCGTCACGGCGAAAGGCTTGATGAATCGCGCACACGCGTACAAGGCGGCGTCGGACGCGAACACGGCCGCGGGCACCGATCCCGATCAGGCCGTGATGATGAATCTCTATTCCTATCCGATCCTCATGGCCGCCGACATCTTGATGTTCAAGGCGGCGAAGGTGCCCGTCGGACGCGATCAGAAGCAGCACGTCGAGATGGCGCGCGATATCGCGCAGCGCTTCAACCACCACTACGGCGAGACCTTCGTGCTGCCCGAAGCGGTAACCCGCGACGAGGTGGCGCTGTTGCCCGGGCTCGACGGCCGCAAGATGTCGAAGAGCTACGGCAACATCGTGCCGCTGTTCGAGGGCGAGAAGGGACTGCGCAAGCTCATCATGAAGATCAAGACGAACTCGCTCGAGCCGGGCCAGCCCAAAGATCCCGAGGACAGCGCGCTCTACGCGATCTACCGTGCGTTCGCGACTCCGGAGGAGACCGCTGCCGTGCGCGAGCGCTACGCCGCCGGGATCGGCTGGGGCGAGATGAAGCAGCTGCTGTTCGAGCGCATCAACTCCGAGCTCGCGCCCGCGCGTGCCGAGTACGAGCGGCTCGTCGCCTCGCCCGGCGAGGTCGAGAAGCTGCTGCTCGCCGGCGCGGAGCGCGCTCGCGCGCTGAGCCGGCCGTTCCTCGCGGAGATCCGCGAGCGGATCGGCATCCGACCGCTCGCGCGCTGAAACGACGGTGTCAGAAATCGAGCGACGGCAGCCCGCTCGTGCCGGCGATGCACTGCCGTAGATAGATCGCCACGCCGACGTCGCCGGTCCACAGGCTGTAGCGCCCCCGGCCGTACTGCGCGCGTGCGGCCGCGAGTTGCCGGATCGAGTGCATCGCGAACCGCCGCGCTCGCTCGAGCCATGTCGAATCGCCCGTTCGCGCGAACAGCGTAAGGAACGCGGCGCCGTTACCGGCGGTGCCGTGGCACAGGCTCGAACCCTTCGTGAGCGGTCCGGCCCGCCAGGTGAGCTCGCCGCCCTTCGCAAGGAGCTCGTCGAGCACGTCGTCGCGCGGCAAGGTGCCGAACGCGGTCACCATCCCGGGCGCGCCGTGACACCACTGCACGAGCATCTTGTCGAACCGGCCCGCGACGGGCGGCCAGTTCGCGCAATCACCGTCGACGACGGCCGTCGCGTGCAACGCATGAATCGCGCGCGCCTGAATCGAAGCTCGCTCCGTGCTTGCGAGCCAGTCGGGCCGGCGCAGCATCCCATAGACGTTGCCGGCAAAGCCGTGCGCCGGGCCGAGGTACTTCTGCCGCTTACCGTAGAGATCCTGCATCCATAGGTCGCAAGCGTCGCCTTCGTGTGGCAGCCAGGTGCGGACAAGCGACGCGACGTTCGCGGCATAGGCTTCGCGCCAACGCTCGTCCGCGTTCAGGTCGGCCGCGAACACCGCGGCGAGCATCGTGCCGGGCGCACCCCAAAGGGCCTCGAGCGTAGGGTTCTCGATGTTGCTATTTACCGCGGCGAGCAGGTCGTCGAACCATTCCGCACACGGCCGCGCGCGCAGCGCGGTCAGCAGCACGCCCGTCTCGCCGAGCAGGTACGACGGGACGCGCGAGCCCGTGTCCGGCGCGGCGCGATAGCGCGCCGGCAATTCGCACGCCCACGCGCCGATACGCTCGTCGGCTTCGATAGCGCCGACGCTCGCAAGGTGCGACAGCCCCCAAAGCATGCCGGCCGCGCCCGTGTAGAGCGTTGCGCAGTCGTCCGGCATGTCGTCGAGCGGATGCGCGGGCCATAGCCCGTTGCGCGACGCGGCGAGTGCCTCCGCGGCCACGTCGCGAATGGCGTTCGCGGCCGCGGCGGCGTCCCAGGGGTCGTCGACGAGCCGTTCGTGGCGCTTCTCGTCGAACAGGTGCATGCGGACTCGCCGCGCCCTACTCGAGCCCGACCAACTTGTCGTAGTCGGAGACGATGCGCACTGCGCGCACGAGGTTCGCGATGAACTGTGCCTGGCCGAGCATGATCGGGCCCGGGCGGTTGATGATTGCGTTGTTGATCGTGCCGAGCGCGAGCTGGAACGCGAAGCGGACGTTCGTGTCCTCGGTCGCGGTGAGCGGCCGGCCGGCTTTCTCGCTGATGCGTGCGATCAGCGCCGTCGCGAACGCGCGGCCGTGTTTGCTGATCGGCTCCCAAAAGTCCGGGCTGCGGATGCTGCGGACCAACGCGGCACGCCAGAACCGGCGGCGTTTCCAGTAGTAGCGCACCAGCTCTTCGATCAGCTTGTCGATCAGCACGTCGTCCGGCGTCGTCGCGAGCAGCCGCGCGCGCATCCGGTCGCGATGCTCGAGATGCTTCGCGATCATCGCGTCGAAGAATTCGTCCTTGCTGTGGAAGCGTGCGTAGAACGCGCCAACCGAATAGCCCGCAGCCTTCGCGAGCTCGGCGATCGAGATGGCGTCGAGCTCGCGCTGCTCGAGAAGCTTGAAGCCAGTGGCGATCAGCGCGTCGTAGGTTTTGCGCCCTCGCTCCTGCTTGATCTTGCGCCCGTGCTTGAGCGGCGCGCTCGCATCACTCATATCGTTGGTTCTTTTTTGGCCGGACTGGACGACGGCTGCGGGCGCTAATTCCGGCCGCGGGCACGTGCCGGGCGATCGTCTCACGCCGGCACCGGAAAAAGAACCCGGACGCGGGCGCCTGGCATTCCGAACCCGGTGGTTTGCGTGCCCCAGTTGGTTTCGATCGGCCATTGCGGCAGTATCAAGAATCGAGATTCTCTTTTCAGAGGAGCAGCGATGGATAGAGTGGACGAGACGATTGCTCAGGCCTTGCCGACGCGCCGCCGGGTGCTGGCGGGCTCGGTGCAGCTTGCGCTGGGCGCCGCGCTGAGCGGTTCGTGGGCCGCGCGCGCCAGCGCACAAAGCGCCGCGCCGGCGGCGGTACCAGCGACGCGCCCGGCGCCCGGCGTGCCGCCCCCGCCGGTTGCCGAGGGGACCAAGCTCGTGCTGCTCGGCACGCGCGGCGGGCCCGGCGTCGACCTCGTGCGCAACCAAGCCGCGAGTGTCGTCGTCGTCGACGGCGTGCCTTATCTCTTCGACTGCGGGTACGGAGCCGTGCGCCAGCTCGTTGCGTCGGGCGTCGGCATTCAGCGCGTGAGCACTCTGTTCCTGACGCATCTGCACAACGATCACACTTCCGACATCGCGGCGCTGTTGTCGCTCCAGTGGACAGGCACCAAGACCGCGCCGACCGAGATCTACGGGCCGTACGGCACCGCGCGGCTCGTCGCAGGCGCGATCGAGTTCTTCCGTGCGGACGTCGAGATCCGCACCGTCGACGAGGGCCGCAACGCGCCGCCCGCGGCGCTATATCACGGGCACGACGTGCAGGCGACCGCGACGCCGACCGAAGTACTCAAAGACGAGCGCGTCCGGGTGACGGCCGCGGAGAGCGAGCACTTCCTCGAACGCGCGAGGTCGCAGATGCCGCACCGCGCGCTCGCGTACCGGATCGATACGAAGGAACGCTCGATCGTGTTCTCGGGCGACACGCCGTACTCGAAGAATCTCGTTGCGCTTGCCCGCGACGCGGACGTCTTCGTCTGCGAGGTGATGGCGCAGAGCGTTTACGAGCAGATGATGGCGCGTGCGCAAGCCGACGCGGACGCGGGCAACCCGAACAGCGTCTCGCGCCACGTTGCGGAAACGCATTCGACGCCGACGGTCGTCGGTCGAATGGCCGCCGAGGCCAAAGTCAAAACCGTGGTGCTCAATCACCAGCTGCCTGCCGCGCGAGCTCCGGGCGGCGTGGATTTTCCGGTGACCAGCTTCATCGACGGCGTGCGCGCACAGTTCGGCGGCGAGGTGATCGTCGGCCAGGACTTGATGGTGCTCTAGCGCCGCGCGACGCCGGCACGCCGGGCGGGACGCGGGCGGTCAGCGCGCACTGCGCGCGAGCCTAGCGGCACTCGTTGCCGAGCGCGCCGAGACCGCCGCAGAAACTCACGTCCTGGAGTTGCACGCGCAGTCCGTCGGGGTCGTTGCAGTAGACCTGCGGCACACCGTCGCGCACGCGCGATTCGGCTTGCAAACCTTGCTCTCCGAGCGCGGCCGTCACGCGGTCCGCGTCGAACTCCTCGAGGCCGAAGCAGAAGTGATTGATTTGCGCGGGCGCATTCGCGCCGCCTTGGTAAATGCCGACGAACGCGTCGCCGACCGCGAGATTCACTCCCCCCGTCTGCGTGCTTTTCACGGCAAGCCCGAACGTCTTCTGATAGAACGCGACGGAGCGGTTCAGATCGGAGACGATCAGGCTTACGTGGTTCAAGCTGCGCGCGCGCAGCGCCGGTGTTTGCGCCACCGCGGGGAACGGGGCCGCGGCGAGCGCGGCAAGCGTCAGCACGAGATCGCGGCGGCTCAGCGCGCCGTGCTCGTAGCCAGTGAGCAAAGACTCGATCGTGTCGTTCATGCCGATCACCCTTTACATGCTGCGGTGCGTCGAAAAAATTGGTCCTGCACGGACCAGCGCCGAGTGTACCCGTCGAGCGGCGCGGCGCCACACGTCGTCGAGCGCGCAGTCGCCGCGCACGAGCGTTCGGCGACCGTCGCCGCTGCGTGCGCGCGCGCCGCATTGTCTGGCACGGATATTGCTCCCACACTCCTGCTTCGGAAGTGAAGTGAAGGGAGCGTTATGCACGTTGAAGTCAGCGGCCTGCTGGGCCTGATATTGCTGGTCTTGGATGTCTACGCCATCGTGAAGACGATCGGGAGCAGCGCGACGACGGGGACGAAGGTCCTCTGGGTCGTCGTGATCCTGCTGTTGCCGCTGCTCGGTCTGATCCTTTGGTGGCTGCTCGGACCCAAGTCGGCGACCCGAATCTAGACCGGCGAGCGGCTCGCCTCCGGCCGAACGAGCACGGGCGCGCGGCGCCCGACTCTTGTGAGCGGCTGCAGAATCTTGTGAAGTACGCCGTGCTCATCGCCGCCGACGCGGGATGCGAGCCCGAATCGCCGTTCGGGAAGAATTCGCGGGCCGCTCGATCGACGACGAGCGACGAGCCGATCGGTCACGAGGATCACACGGGCGAGGAGCAAGCGATGGCGAACGACGTGCAATCGGACCGCGGCCGGGCATTCTGGATCGGTTGGGTGATGAGCGGGCTCGTGATCGCCTTCCTGCTCATGGACGCGACGATGAAGCTGCTCGCGCTGCCGATCGTTCTCGAAACCAGCGGGCCGCTCGGTTTCGCCGGGGCGGAAATGGCGCGCACGCTCGGCGCGCTGCTGCTCGTCTGCACCTTGTTGTACGCCGCGCCGCAGACGGCGGTGCTCGGCGCGATCCTCACGACTGGCTATCTCGGCGGCGCCGTCGCAACGCACCTACGCGTGGGCAGCCCGCTGCTCACGCACGACCTGTTCGGCGTCTACCTCGGGCTCTTGCTCTGGGGCGGCCTGTACCTGCGAGACGCGCGCGTACGCGCGCTGCTGCCGCTGCGCCGATCGCCCTAGCGCGCGCAGCGCGATCTCGCGCCGACGCTTCTCGCGGAGCTCGCCCGAGACTGTCCGTTCCGCCAGGCGTCGAGCGCTCGAGACCATCCTGGTCTCGAGCGCATCATGGGCTATGATCGGTGTTTCGATCACACCCAAAACAACAAGGGGAATTCGATGGCCGATAACACCGTACGCGGGCGCTTTGTCTGGCACGAGCTCTACACGCCGAACGGCGACGGGGCGCACGAGTTCTATTCGAAGACGGCTGGTTGGAAGACTCAGGGCTGGGAGCAGGACCCCTCGTATCGAATGTTTGCCGCGCCGACGGGTCCGCTCGGGGCGTCGGTCGAGACACGCGACGGTGTGCCGCAGTGGGTGCCGTACATCGGCACGCTCGACGTGGACGCGACGGTCGAGACGGCGAAGCGTCTCGGGGCCAAAGTCGCGAAAGAGCCGGAGACGCTGCCGAACGCGGGCCGCTACGCGGTGCTCACCGACCCGAACGGCGCGACGTTCGGCGTGCACGGTTCGCCCGGTGAGCCGCGTCCGGAGACCGACCCGCAAGAGGGCGAGTTCTGCTGGCACGAGCTCGCGACGACCGTCGACCCCGTGGACGCGTTTGCGTTCTACAAAGAGCTGTTCGGCTGGGACGATCTCGGCCAACACGACATGGGATCGATCGGCATCTACCTTCTGTTCGGGCGAAACGGCAAGCAGCTCGGCGGCATGTTCAAGAAGGGCGACTTGGGCAAGCCCGGACCGGCGTACTGGGTCGGCTACGTGCGGACGAAGAACGTGGACAAGATGGCCGACGACGTGAAAGCCGCGCGCGGCCAGGTCCTGAACGGCCCGATGGCGGTCCCGGGCGGCCATCGCATCGCGCAGTTCACGGATCCGCACGGCGCGTTCTTCGCCGGGCACACGCTCGCGGAGGACGTGCAGGCCGCCCCGGCCAAGAAGGCAGCGGCCCCGAAACGCCGCCGAAACCGGCAGCGGCCCCGAAGCCGCCGAAACCGGCAGTGGCCTCGCAGGCGGCGAAGCCTGCAGCGGCCCCACAGCCGGCGAAGCCTGCGGCGGCCGCGGCGCCGAAGCCGGTGCCCGCAAAAGTAGCCAAGGTTGTGGAGCCCGCGAAGGTCAAGCCGAAGAAGGCCGCAAAGGCTGCCCCGAAGAAAGCCCCGAAGAAAGGCGCGGCGAAGAAGGGTAGCAAGGTCGGCAAGAAGAAGACCGCGAAAAAGAAGTCCGCCAAGAAAGTCGCAAAGAAAGTGGCGAAAAAGTCCGGCAAGAAGAAGTCTGCAAAGAAAGCGCAACGCGCGGGCGCAAAGAAGTCGGCGAAGGCCCCCAAGAACAACAAGAAGACGAACAAGAAGAAGACCAAGCGCCGCCGCTAGTGGGCTCGGCGCGCTCGCCGCGCCTCGCCTAGGCTGGCCACCTCGATGTGCCGACCCGGCTGCGAGAGCCGGGATCGGCACGGCCTCGTCGGCCAGGCGCCGGTCATTCCGTCGCGACGGTCTCGAGCTCGTGTGGCTCGGCTCGCGCTCCTCGCACGATCATTTGCGTGTTGGCCGCGCCCGGCGGCACCATCGGCAGCACTTGCTCCGCGGTGTCGATCGTCGCGTGAATCAGGCATGGCCCGGGTCGGCGCAGCGCGGCCGCGAGCGCGCCCCGTGCGTCGCGCGCGCCGTCGAGATCGAGCGCTTCGATCCCGAATCCACGCATCAACGCGACGAAGTCCGGCGACTTGCGATACGCAGACGCGAACACGCGTCGGCCGTAGAACAACGTCTGTTGCTGATACACGAGCCCGAGCGAGCGGTTGTTCATCAGCACGATCTTCACGTTCACGTCCTCCTCCGCGGCGGTCGCGAGCTCCTGCAGGTTCATCAGGATCGAACCGTCGCCCGAGAAGCACACGACCGTTCGATCGGGTGCCGCGAGCGCGGCGCCGATCGCGGCCGGCAAGCCGAAACCCATCGTGCCGAGGCCGCCCGAGGTGAGCCAGCTGCGCGCGCGGCGCAGCGGGAATGCCTGCGCGACCCACATCTGGTGTTGACCCACGTCCGTCGTGACGATCGCATCGTCATCGAGTGCCGCCGCGACGGCGCGGATGAGCCCATAGGGGCTGCGCACCGAATCGACGCTCCGGAAGGTGCAGCGGGTGGCGGCGCTGCAATTGCGCGACGCGCGCAAGCCAGCGCGAGCGCGGGCGCTCGCGCAGCCGCGGGAGCAAGCGGTCGAGCACGCCGCGCGCGTCGCCGCGAATCGCCAGCTCGGGGCTCCGGAGCTTGCCGAGCTCGGCGGCATCGATGTCGACGTGGATCACCGCGGCGCGCGGACAGAACTCCGTGAGCTTGCCGGTCGCCCGATCGTCGAACCGTGCACCGACGGCGATCAGGAGGTCGCACTCGTCGAGCGCGCGATTCGTGTACGGCGCGCCGTGCATCCCGAGCATGCCGAGCGACAGCCGGTGATTCGTCGGCAGCGCGCCGAGCCCCATCAACGTCATCACCGTCGGCAGCGCCGAGCGCTCGGCGACTGCGACCGCGGCCGACGCCGCGCCCGAGTGCACGATGCCGCCGCCGAGGTAGAGAATCGGCCGTTCGGCGGCCTCGATCATCGCAGCCGCGCGCTCGATCGCCGAGTCCGGCGCGGCTCGGAGCGGGGCCGCTGCGCCGGGATCGGGCCAGTCCGCGACTTCGGCCATCTCGGTCTGCACGTCTTTCGGAATGTCGATCAGCACGGGGCCGGGCCGCCCCGACGAAGCGATCGCGAACGCCTCCGGAATCACGCGCGTGAGATCGCTCGCGGTTTGGACGAGATAGTTGTGCTTCGTGATGGGCAGCGAGAGACCGAACGTGTCGACCTCTTGGAACGCGTCGGTGCCGATCATCGCGCGCGGCACTTGGCCCGTGATCGCGACGAGCGGAATCGAGTCGAGCTTCGCGTCGGCGATGGCCGTGAGCAAATTCGTGGCGCCGGGGCCCGACGACGCGATGCAGACACCGGGCCGTCCCGTCACGCGTGCGATGCCTTGGGCGATGAAGCCGGCGCCTTGTTCGTGGCGCGCGAGCACGTGGCGAATCGTGCGGCGAGCGTGCGAGCGCGTCGTAGAGCGGCAGGACGGCGCCGCCCGGAATGCCCGCGATCGTTGCGACGTCTTGCCGCTCCAGCAAGCGGACTGTGATCTCTGCGCCCGTGTGGCGTGTCATGACAGGAGCTCCTCGTGTTTTTTCCGGCGTTGCCGGCAGGAGCCCTAGAAACAGAAAACCCCCGCCGGTTCGCACCGGCGGGGGTTTTGATTCGTTCGTTACGTCTCTCTAAACCCGGCCAGCGCGCATCT
The DNA here is from genome assembly GCA_963742115.1 of uncultured Gammaproteobacteria bacterium. Taxonomy (GTDB): domain Bacteria; phylum Pseudomonadota; class Gammaproteobacteria; order Steroidobacterales; family Rariloculaceae; genus FEN-1219. Next base: position 128,068 of record CAVUKQ010000015.1, on the reverse strand, counting down.
TCGCTACGACTACGAGGTCGAGTACGAAAGAGGGCGCGCGCAGGATCGAGCCCGGGATCGGGGCGAAGGCGCTGTCGAAGCGTGGGATCGAGGACGTCATAGTCCGGCGATTATGAAGGCGGCTCGCCGCGCCGTGCAAGCGAGCCGCGCGTCTTCGCCGACCGCTAGTGACGATTGGTGTGGCGCAGGACTTCGAACTCGCTGACCTGGCTCGCCTTGGGCGACGACGACCCCACGCCCTTCTCTGCGCGAATCGCGTCGAGGGTTCGCGCCGTTTGCGGGTCGCGCGGCGTAAACATAATCACGCGCAGGAACGTGCTCCCTTCGGGCAGATAGGAGACGCGATCGAACGACAGCTCGCCGAGCTCGTCGTGCTGCACGATGCTGCCGCGCGGCGAGTTGCAGATCTCCACGTCGTTCCAGCGCTGCTCGAACCCGGGGACGGTCTGCTTGAGCTCCTCGACGAGTTGCTCGAACGCGGGGTCGCCGGCGTATTGGCCGAAATCGACGCGGAACTCGCCGAGCAGCTTGCGCGCGATCACGTCGTACGACTGCGGATCGCTCTGATATTTCTGATCCGTGAGGATGATCCGCAGCAGATTGCGCTCGCTCCGCGGAACGGTCGAGTAATCGCGGTAGATCCGCGAGATCAGATGGTTCCACGCGACGATGTCCCAGCGCAGCGTCATCACCAGCGCGGGCACCGGCACGAATTGCACCGTGCGCCAAACGGTTTCGGTCAGCGTGTCGCCGCGGTCGACGCTCGGCGCTGCGCGCCGCTGCATGAGCCCGAGAAGGTATTCGCGCTCGGCCGAGGACAGCCGCAGCGCGCGCGACACCCGATCGAGCACGTCGAGCGAGAAGTTGATGTCTCGGCCCTGCTCGAGCCACGTGTACCACTTGAGGCTCATGCCCGCGAGCACGGCTGCATCCTCGCGGCGCAGGCCCGGGCTCCGGCGCCTCTCGGCCTGGCGGAAGCCCACTTCCGTCGGATCGATGCGCGCACGCGCGCGCCTGAGAAGCTCTCTGATCTGTTCCTTACGTGCCGCCATTGCCCCCATACCCCCCGGTTGAGTGCGCGGTCGAATCGAGCGGATCCGCTAAAACGTTACAGCAGGATGCGCGCTTGAACCGCTTTTTCCATACCTATTTCGCCGCATGACGCCGCCCACGAGGCGCGCGGGCTCGATCGATCCGCGATCGTTCGAGCGCTTGACCAAGCTGCGGCACCCCAGGCGCGCAGCGCCATTCGTCCCCCGCCAGTCCATCCGGTTCGTCAGCCGAATGGTGGTATTTCAGATACTAGTATCACCAGCTAGTAGAACTTCCGCGGGCCTATCAACCCTACGGACGCGGACGGAGCATCGAGAATCGCGAGGCTGGTCGAGCGCAATGCTCACAGCGTTCCGCGAGCACGAAGCCGGGCATTGGGGGTCGTGTCATGCTCTGTTCTATAAATCCGTCCAGCACGGAAAACAATATACAAAAGTCATAATCGGGGGCGTCAATGGTTTCTCCACCTTCTGTTATTCCTGCCGCAAGTAGGTCTGCCGTACGAAACAATCGCGCGTCGCTCGCGCGCTTAGAGCTCACACCGATTGCCGCCGCTCTGTGCGCAATCGCGGCCGGAGTGGGCGCCGGTGGCCCGGCTTTCGGCCAACAGCAGCAACCGGGCACCGAAAAGCTCGAGGAAGTGCTCGTGACCGGCTCGCGCATCGTGCGCCGCGACTTCGATGCACCGAGCCCGATCATCACCGTCGGCACCGAGGTCTTTCAGCAGAACAGCAGCGTCGCGATCGAAGCCGTTCTGAATCAGTACCCGCAATTCAACCCCGGGGCCACGCAGTTCACGACCGGCGAGATTCAGCCGACGGCGACGACGTCGCCCGGCGCCTCGACGCTCAACATGCGCGGCCTCGGCGCGAACCGCAGTCTCGTGCTGCTCGACGGCCGGCGCGCGCAGCCCGTCAACGCCGCAATGACGGTGGACGTCAACACGCTTCCGGCCGCCGCGATCGCGGACGTCGAAGTCATCAGCGGCGGTGCCGCAGCCACCTACGGCCCGGACGCGATGGCCGGCGTCGTCAACTTCAAGTTGAGAAAGGACTTCGAAGGCATCGACATCAACTATCAAACCGGCTTCACGGATGCGAACGACGGTGAAGAGAGCCGCTTCGACGTCCTGGTCGGCGGCAACTTCGACGAGGACCGCGGCAACGCGATGTTCAGCGTCGGCTATGCGAACCGCGAGCCCGCGTGGGAGATGAACCGGGACTTCTTCGTCGAGGGCTTCAACGACCCCGGCACGCCCGCGAACTATCCGCGCATCGACTACCCGTACTACACGCCGGCGGCCAACAACCTGCCGTCGCAGGCCGTCGTGAATCAGGTGCTCGGCACCACGACGAACCAATCGCGCACCGTGGACTTCTACACCAATCCGTTGGACGCCACGGTGTTCCGGCAGCAGAACGCGCTCGCCTATACGGGACCACAGACGTTTCCCTACAAGATCCGGACTCACAACGGCAGCTTGGAGGAGGGCAGCCCGCGCTCGTACGCGTCCACGCCGCTGACCCGTTACTCCTCATTCGGCCGCGCGAACTACGACCTCACGGACAAGATGTCCGTGTTCGTGCAGGGAACGTTCGTGATGACGGAGGTCGACACGGTGCTGTACCCGACGCCGCTCACGGGCGTCCTGGTGCCGCACGGCAGCGCGATCTACGCGCCGTCGGTCGACGCGCAAGGCAACACGCTGACTGCCTATCGGCCGGGCGGCTCGAAAGGCCTCAACTGCGCGCCCACGGGCGGCTGCACGACCTCGGAAGCGTGGCCCGTGCCCGCCGAGCTCGGGGCGCTGCTCGATTCTCGCGTGAATCCGAACGCGGACTTTACCCTGAGCCGCATCGCCTATTGGTACCCGAACCGCGCGTCGTCGAACAACACGAAGCTCGCCGAGTTCGTCGTCGGCGTCGACGGTAAGATCGGCGACACCGATTGGACGTGGGAGGCCTACACGTCGTACGGCGAGACGGTTCTTCTGACGGACATGAAGAACTTCGTGTGGCTCGACCGCTACGCCAATCTCGTGCGGCAGCCGAACTACGGCAAAGGCGGCGCCTTCACGGCGCAGGCCGCGAACAGCACGAATACCCAAGACTTCACCTGCACGTCGGGTCTGCCGCTGTTCGAGCCCTGGATTCTCGGCGACCACGGCGAGGCGCAGTACTACAACGACTTCCAGATCTCGCAGGACTGCCTCACCGCCGTCACCGCACGCATGACGCAAAAGCAACGTCGTGGACCAACGCGTGGCGGAGGCGAACTTCCAGGGCAAGCTCGCCGATATGCCCGCGGGCGAGCTGCGCGGCGCGTTCGGCCTGAGCTCGCGCATGAACGAGAGCGTGTTCGAGCCCGATGCGTTGTTCCTCGCGACCGTGCCTGCCTCGGGCGAGACCAACGTCGACGAGGTCTACGGCGAGGTCCTGATGCCGGTCGTGGGCAAGTTCGAGCTCGAGATCGGCGCGCGTTATTCGGACTTCCAAACCGGCGACTTCCAGCTCGACGCGATGTCCTACAAGTTCTTGTTCAACTGGGAAGCGACCGACAACTTCCGGTTCCGCGGCGGCTGGCAGCGCGCCAACCGCACGCCGAACGTCGCCGAGCTGTACTCGGGCCCGACCGGCCAGGTGTACACGTGGGCGGCCGGCGACGCATGCCGCGCGGACACGACGCACCCGTGGGGCAACCTCGCGTCGAACCCGAACCGGGCCGCGATGCAGCAGCTCTGCGCCGAGCTCATCTACAAGGAAGGCGGCATACCGGGCCAAAACCGCTTCGACGCGGGCCGCGACAACTTCCCGATCGACGGCGGCGAGTCGGCCAACGTCTATCGCCTGCTCACGACCGGCAATCCTCGGCTGCGCGCCGAAACGGGCGACACCTATACCCTCGGCATGATCTGGCAGCCGCAGAATCGCGACATCACGCTGTCCGCGGACCTCTACGAGATCGAGATCGCGGACGTCGTCGACAGCCTCGGGTTCCTGACCGCGTATCAGCAGTGTTTCAACGTCAACGGCGTCAGCAACCCGAGCTACTCCGTCGAGAACGAGTTCTGCCAGGCGATTCACCGCGATCCGGAGACCGGCAACGCGGGTTACGTCGAAGGCGGCAACTTCAACTTGAGCAAGCGCTATACGTCCGGTCTCGATCTGAGCCTGACCTGGCGCAAGCAAATGCTCGGCGGCGAGTTCGGCATCCAGTCGTCGATCAACGACCTGTTCTCGTGGCAGCAGCCGGCGGCGGCCGATCCCGATTCACCGATGCTCGAGTACGTGGGCACCGCCGGCGCCGGCACCTCGTACTACGACTACCGGTTGTTCACGCAGTTCTCGTACAGCAGAGACAAGCTCAGCGTCGGCTTGAACTGGCGCTACCTGCCCGAGGCGGTAAACTCCGCGAAGGTGCAGACGCCGACGCTGACGGTGGAGAACACCGAGGCCTACAATCTGTTCAACATGAACTTCTCGTGGCGATTCAACGAGCGCATGCGGGTGCGCGGCGGTGTCGACAACATCGTCGATCAGCAGCCGCCGATCGTCGGCGCGAACCCGACCAACGCGAACAACCCGACGAATGCGATGGGTGTCACGAGTCGCGGGCAACTACGACACGTTGGGCCGCCGCTACTACGTCGGTCTGGCTGTGAGCTTCTAACCCATGCGCTACGCGTCGCGAAGGAAGGTACTGCACGGGGCGCTCGGCCTCGCCGGAATGTCGCTCGGGCTTCCGGCGCTGCGCCCGGGCAGCGCGCGCGCGCAAGCGCGCGCGGACGACGTACTCGTGCAGCAGCTCGGCGACGGCCTGCACGTGCTCACGGCCGCGGGTTCGAACGTGCTCGCGCTCACGGGCGTCGACGGCGCCGCGCTCGTCGACGGCGCGTCGGCCGGCGTCTCGGCGGCGCTCATGAAGGCCGTCGCGGCGCTCCCCGGCGCGGGTCCGATCCACACGCTGTTCAACACGCATTGGCACCCCGAGCAGACCGGCTTGAACGAGACGCTCGGCAAGGCCGGCGCGACGATCATCGCGCAAGAGAACACACGGCTGTGGTTGACGACCGACGTCACTTGGCCGTGGAGCCACGAAACCGTTCAGCCGTTGCCGCAAGGCGCGCGCCCGAACAAGACGTTCTATTCGCGCGGCGAGCTCGCGGCGGGCGACAAGCACATCGAGTACGGCCATCTGCGTGATTGCCCGCATACCGACGGCGACATGTACGTGTTCCTGCCGGATGCCAACGTGCTCGCCGTGGGCGGCGCGCTCTCCGGAGACGGTTGGCAGCTGCCCGATTGGTGGACCGGCGGTTGGATCGGCGGCCTCGTCGGCGGGCTCCAGCATCTCTTGAAGATCGCGAACGCCGACACGCGGATCGTCCCGGCCCGCGGCCCGGTGCTCAAGTTTGCGGAGCTGCAGCGCCAATACGACATGTACAACGTCGTCTGGGAGCGGCTCGCCAAGCTGCTGTACACGGGGCGCGGGCCCGACGAAGCCGTCGCCGCGAATCCGACCAAAGAGTTCGACGCCGCGATGGGCAACCCGGACGAATTCGTGGCGCGGTCGTTTCGAAGTCTATGGGCCTATCTAACGCCCGATGCTTGATTACACCTACCGAGGCTGGCTATGAGCGGGGTCCTAATGCAACTCCTAACTACGAAGCGCGTCGCGCTAGGTTGCGCGCTCGCGCTCGTCGCGGGCTGCGGAAAGTTCGACGCGGGGTCGCGCGCCGCCGCGGATGGCGGCGAGCAGTGGCAGCTCGTGAAGAAGTATTGCGTCGAGTGCCACAACGACACCGAGCTCGCGGGCCAGCTCTCGTTCGACAAGATGGGGCCCGAGAACGTCGCGGCGAACGCCGAGGCCTTCGAGAAGGCCGTGCGCAAGCTCCGCGGCCACCTGATGCCGCCGCCCAAGGAGCCGCGGCCCGACGAGCAGCAGCTCTATTCGTTCGTGTCGTGGCTCGAGGGGTCGCTCGACAAAGCGGCCGCGAATCGCGTCCCCGAGCGGATCACGCTGCAGCGCCTCAATCGCAAGGAGTACGCGAACGCGGTGCACGACCTGCTCGACCTCGACATCGACGCGGCCACGATTCTCCCGCAGGACGAGGTCGCCGGCGGCTTCGACAACATCGCGAGCGCGCTGCAGGTGTCCCCGTCGTTCATCGAGCAGTACATGATCGCGGCGCGCACGGTTGCCGTGCAGGCCGTGGGCCGGCCCGATGCGCGGCCCGGCAGCACGACGTACAACGCGAAGCCCGGCACGCAGCAAACGCACCTGCCGGGTCTGCCGCTAGGCACGCGCGGCGGGATCTTGGCCGAGCACTACTTCCCATCCGACGGCGACTACGAGATCAACATCGCGGACATGGCGGGCCACATCTGGGGCAACGACATGGAGTTCGAGAACACCGTGCTCGTGACGCTCGACAGCAAGGAGATCTACAGGACGGTGATCGGCGGCGACAAGGACATGAAGCGCTACGATCAGGAACCGGCCGGAGCGTTCGACGCGATCAACGCGGGCCTCAAGAACATCAAGTTCCGCGCGACCGCGGGTCCTCACAAGCTCGGAGTGACGTTCCTGCGTAGAACCTACGCCGAGTCCGACGACCGGCTCGAGATCTTCGTCCCGGGGGGCGGACAAGACCGTATTTACCGCGTGAGCTCGTTCCAGGTCGCGGGCCCGTTCAATGCGAGCGGGTTGAGCCCGACGCCGAGCCGCGAGCGCATCTTCAGCTGTCACCCGTCGCGCGGCGACGACGCGGAGCTGTGCGCCGAGAAGATCCTGTCGTCGCTCGGCACGCGCGCGTACCGGCGGCCGCTCGCCGAGACGGATCTGCAGAAGCTGCTGCGCTACTACCGCGACGGGTCCGCGGCCGGCGGATTCGAGGAAGGCATCCGCAGCGCGATCACCGGCATTCTCGCGAACCCGAACTTCCTGTATCGCGGCGAGCGCGTACCCGAGACATTGGCCGTCGGCGAGCGCTACAAGATCGACGATCTCGAGCTCGCCTCCAAGCTCTCGTTCTTCCTCTGGAACACGATCCCCGACGACGAGCTGCGCGACATCGCGAGCCGCGGCGAGCTCAGCAAGCCAGCCGCGCTCAAGGCCCAGGTGAGCCGAATGCTCGCCGACCCGCGTGCCGCGACGCTCGGCAGCAACTTCGTGCCGCAGTGGCTCAACATGGCGCGCTTGGACGAAGTGGACCCGGACCGCGCCGTCTATCCGTACGCCTCCGGCAGCGGCGACCCGCGCAGCGACTTCATGACCGAGCTCGAGCTGTTCGCGCAGAGCATCTTCGACGAGAACCGCAGCGTGCTCGATCTCATGACCGCGGATCACACCTACGTCAACGAGCGCGTCGCTCTGCTGTACGGCATCACCGAAGTGAAGGGCGACACGTTCCAGCGCGTGAAACTGACGGACTCGACACGCTTCGGCCTGCTCGGCAAGGGCGCGATCCTCATGGCGGCCGCGTATCCGAACCGCACGTCGCCGGTGTTGCGCGGCGCGTTCATTCTCGAGCATCTCATGGGCACACCGCCGACCGCGCCGCCCGCCGAAGTCCCCGCGCTGAAGGAGAACGAGACGAACGCGCTGAACTTCGCGACCGTTCGCGAGCGCATGGCGGCTCACAGCACGAATCCCACGTGCTTCTCGTGCCACGGCATCATGGATCCGCTCGGCTTCGCGCTCGAGAACTTCGACGCGGTCGGCACCTGGCGCGACGTGGATCGCTTCAGCAACGGCGCGCCGCTCGACACGTCGGGCAAGCTGCCGGACGGCACGGCTCTGCACGGTCCCGACGACCTGCGCACGGCGCTGCTCAAGCACCCGGACCAATTCGTGCAGACGTTCACCGAGCGCCTGCTTACCTACGCGCTCGGCCGCACGTTGACCTACGCCGACATGCCGACGGTGCGCAGGATCGTGCGTGAGACGAAGGCTGACGATTGGCGCTTTGCGTCGATCGTCTGGGCGATCGTGCAGAGCGAGGACTTCCAGCTCCGGCAGAAGCCCGAGAGCGTGACGTCGAAAGAAGCGATTCCAGCGCAAGTGACGGCCCAGGCCGTGTCCGGCAAATGACCGGTCCGCGAGCCGCGCGTTCGTAGTTTCGAGGGTTTGAGAGCAGATTTGGCGAGAGATTAGGAGACAGCGACATGTTCATCACGAAGAAGCATCTATCGCGTCGAACCGTGTTGAAGGGTGCGGGCGCGACGATCGCGCTGCCGCTACTCGATGCGATGATTCCCGCCGGAACGGCGTGGGCGGCGACCGCCGCGAAGGCCCCGCAGCGGATGGCGTTCGTCGGTTTCCCGATGGGTGCCGTGATGAAGAGCTGGGTACCCGAGCAGGCCGGCAAGGACTTCAAGATCCCGCCGATCCTCGAGCCGCTCGACAAATACCGCGACTACCTCACGATCGTGTCGGGCCTGCGCAATAAGCCCGCCGAGAGCCCCGAGCCGCACGCGTACATCGAGCGGACGTGGCTCAGCTGCGTGTCGATGGCCAACGCGGGCGTGGCCGGACCCGACGCCGGCGTCACGGCCGACCAGTTCGCAGCGCGCCACATCGGTCAAGACACGCGGCTACCGTCGCTCGAGCTGTGCACAGCGCTGCGCGGCGCGCAGGTCGCGTGGCGCACTCCGAAGCAATCGCTGCCCCAGGAAGGCAATCCGCGGGCCGTGTTCTACCGCTTGTTCGGCCAGGGCGACACGGACGCCGAACGCCAGGCGATCGTCCACGAGACGGGCAGCTTGCTCGACCGCGTCAGCGAGGACGCGAACGCGCTCGAGGCTTCGCTCGGCGGCGCCGACCGCGCGGCCGTCGACGACTATTTGAGCTCGGTCCGCGAGATCGAGCGGCGCGTGCAGATGGCCGCGACGGCCGACAACTCCGCGCTCGAGATTCCCGACGCGCCGATCGGCGTGCCGAACGACATCGTCGAGCACATGCAGATGATGTTCGACCTGATGGGGCTCGCGTTCCAGGCGGACCTCACGCGCGTGATCACGCTCTCGCTCGACAAGGAAGCGAGCATGCGCTCCTACCAGAACCTCGGCATTTCCGAGGCGTTCCATCCGCTGTCGCACCACGGAAACATCGCGGACAAGCAGGAGAAGCTCGTCAAGATCCAGAACTTCCACACGAAGATGTTCACGGGGTTCGTCGATCGACTCGCGAACGCGAAGGAGACCGACGGCAACGTGCTCGATCACTCGACGATCCTGTTCGGCAGCAACATGAGCGACAGCAACCGCCACAACAACGACCCGCTGCCCGCGGTGATCGTCGGGCGCGCACACGGCCGGATCAAAGGCGGCCAGCATCTGAAGTATCCGCAGGACTCGCGCTTCGCCGACTTGCTCGTGACCCTGTTCGACCGCTCGCAAATCCCCGTGGAGTCGATCGGCGACAGCGGCGGCACGCTCACGGAGGTTTAGAACATGAAAGCCCACTTCGCCGCGCTCGCGGCCGTCTCGCTCGCGGGCGTCTCCCTCGCTTTGGGGGCCGCCGCCGCGGAGCCTACGTTGCTCGACGTGCTCGAGGCCGGCAATCACGCGGCCGCGGCAAAGCTGCTCGACGCGGGCGCAGACGCGAAGGCGCGCGGTGCCGACGGCACGACCACGTTGATGTTTGCGGCCTATCACGGCTACGCGGATCTGTTGCCGCGGCTCATCAAGGGCGGCGCCGACGTGAACGCGGTGAACGATTACGGCGCGACCGCGCTGTCCGAAGGCGCGGTCCTCGGCGCGACGCCGATCATCAAGGCGCTCGTGGACGCGGGCGCCGACGTGCGCCATACCAACCCCGAGGGTGAGACGCCGCTCATGGTCGTCGCGCGCACCGGCAACGTGGAGTCCGCGAAGCTGCTGATCGCGGCGGGTGCGGACGTGAACGCGAAGGAAGAATGGGGCGGCCAGTCGGCGCTGATGTGGGCCGCCGCGCAGAGCCAGCCCGAGATGGTGAAGTTCCTCGTCGGCGAACGGCGCCGACCCCGATGCGCGCGGCCTCGAGCGCGATTGGCAGCGCCGCATCCTCACCGAGCCGCGGCCGAAAGACATGAACCGGGGCGGCTTCACGGCACTGCTCTATGCCGCGCGCGAAGGCTGCATTGCCTGCGCCCGGAACCTCGTCGAAGGCGGCGCGGACATCGACATCACCGACCCGGAGCGCGTCACGTCGCTCGCGCTCGCGATCAACAATCTGCACTTCGACCTCGCGGCGTACCTGATCGAAGCGGGCGCCGACGTCGACAAGTGGGACCTATTCGGCCGCACGCCGCTGTACCAAGCGGTCGACATGAACACGCTGCCGACGCAGGGCAGCGGCTCCATGTCCGCGATCCCGAGCATGGACAAGCACACGGGGCTCGACGTCGCGCGACTGCTGCTCGACAAGGGCGCGAATCCGAACATCCAGCTCAAGCGCCGGCCGCCGTACCGCAACGTTCCCAACGACCGCGGCGGCGACACGATCCTGTCCGTCGGCGCGACGCCGCTCCTGCGCGCCGCGCGCGCGGGCGACGCGCCGGCCGTGAAGCTCCTGCTCGAGCACGGTGCGCTCGTCGACTTGCCGAGCAACAACGGCGTCACGCCGCTGATGGCCGCGGCCGGCGTCGAATACGGCCTGCGCGTCACACGCGGCCGCAACCGCACCGAGGAGGGCGTGCTCGCGACGATGCAGTTGCTCGTGGACGCGGGCGCCGACGTGAACGCGCGGATGATCGCGGAGCCGAACACCGGCGACCGGCCGTACGAGGGCGTCAACAGCGCCGCTCGGGCGGGCAACTACACGTTCGCGACGCGCGGCCGCCAGGTGCCGAGCCCGGACGCGGTGCCGCACCGCACGGCCCTGCACGGCGCCGCGATGAAGGGGTTCAACTCGATCGTCAAGTTTCTCGCAGCCAACGGCGCGGATCTCGAGGCCAAAGACGCGCGCGGCCGGACGCCTCTCGACCTCGCCCGCGGCAACTACAGCGAAGATTTCTTGAGACAGGCCGCCGAGCCGCACAAAGACACGGCGGAGCTGATCGAGTCCTTGATCGCCTCCGCGGCGACCTCGACCTCGGGCTCCGCTACGGCGAGAATAGCCGCAGGTTCGGAGGACGTTGCGGAGTAGCCGACAGGCTCCCGGGGGAAGTTGCATGGCATTCAAGCCGCTGACCGTGATCCTCGCGGGTCTCGGTCTCGCGTGGGCCGCGCTCGCGGCCCAGGCCCACCACGCATTCGCGACCGAGTTCGACGTCGCGAAGCCCGTCACGCTGGTGGGCAAGGTCGCGAAGCTCGAGCTCATCAATCCGCACTCGTGGATCCACATCGACGTCGTCGACGCGAGCGGCAACACCGTTCGTTGGATGATCGAAGGCGGCAGCCCGAACGCGCTCGTGCGCCGCGGCGTCACGAAGGCGTCGGTGCCGGTCGGCTCCGAGCTCTCGATCGAGGGCTATCAGGCGCGCGACGGGTCGAATCGCGCGGTGGGCCGCGACATCAAGTTCACCGACGGCCGAGCGCTGTTCTTCGAAGGCTCGTCGCCGGCCGCCGCGGCGCCGTCCCCGTGAAGCACGTCATCATGTCGGCGGTCGCGCTTGCCGCGATCGCGCTCGGCACGGCCCGGTCTGTCGGGGCGGAGCCGCTGAAGGAATTCCCGCGCTCGGCCGATGGCCATCCCGACCTGTCGGGTGTCTGGCAAGCCATGAACACCGCGCACTGGAACCTCGAGCCGCACGTCTCGGACTTTCCCGTGGTGATCGAGCTCGGCGCGCAGTTCGCGGTGCCGCCCGGACAGGGCGTCATCGACGGCGGCAAGATCCCGTATCTGCCCGAGGCGGTCGCACAGCGAGACCAGAACTTCGCGAATCGCGTTGCCGACGATCCCGAGGGCAAGTGCTACATGGGTGGGGTGCCGCGCTCCACCTACATGCCGTACCCGTTTCAGATCTTCCAGAACGTCAAAGACGTCGTGATCGTGTATCAGTTCGCGACGGGCATGCGCCGGATCTTCGTGAACGGCAAGGACGATGCGCCGCTCGACAGCTGGATGGGCTGGTCGAACGCGCGCTGGGAAGGCGACACGTTCGTCGTCGAGGTCACTGGGCTCAACGGGCAGACGTGGCTCGATCGCGCCGGCAACTACGCGAGCGGCAACGCGAAGGTCGTCGAGCGCTATACCCCGCTCGGGCCGAACCACCTGCGGTACGAGGCCACGATCGAGGACGCGACCGTGTACTCGAAGCCGTGGACGATCCGGATGCCGCTGTACCGCATCGTCGACGACGGCTTCCGATTGCTGGAGTTCAAGTGCGAGCCGTACGCCGAAGAGAAGCTCTACGGTCATCTGCGCAAGGGCGCCGCGCCTAAGGGGGAGTGAGACGATGGAAAACTTGACCGATACCTGTCATGCCGCTGGAACGGCGCGCGTCGCCAACGCGTTCGCGCGCGCGGCGCTCGCCGCCGCAGTCGCCGTCGCGCTCGGCGCGACGACCGGTGCCGTCGCGCAGTCGAAGTCGGCGCAGAAGACCGCCTGGGGCGAGCCCGACATCTCGGGCCAATTCAGCGAGTTCACCGTCGCGCCGCTCGAGCGGCCGGCCGAGCTCGGCGAGAAGGAATACTTCGACTCGCCTGCGGAAGCCGAGACCTACGCGAAGAAGGTGCTCGAGGCCGTCGACCAGGACGACGAGACGAAGCCCGGCACACCCGAGGACGTGCACTACGACATGGGCACGTTCAAGCTGAGTCAGAACGAGGGCAAGACCTCGCCGAATCTGCGCACGTCGATCATCACGAGCCCGAAGAACGGCCGGATTCCGGCGCTCACGGCCGCCGCGATCGCGCGGCGTGACGCACGCGCCGCGGTGCGCAAGGGCCGCGAGTTCGACGCCGCCGAGATGCGCGGGCTTACGGAGCGCTGCATCGTCTGGCCGAGCACGCTGCCGCCGATCCTCCCGGGCGGCTACAACAGCAACCTGCAGATCTTCCAAAGCCCGGGCTACGTCGTGATCCAAGGCGAGATGGGCGATCCGCGGATCATCCCGACGGACGGCAAGCCGCGCAGCTCCGAGCTCCCGCAATGGAACGGTACGTCGGTGGGCCACTGGGAAGGCGCGACGTTCGTGGTCGAGACGGTGGGCTTCAACCCGACCACCGCGTGGCGCAACGCGAGCGAGCACATGCACGTGACGGAGCGGCTGACCCGCGTGAGCAAGGACACCGTGGAATACTCGTTCACGGTGACCGATCCCGAGACCTGGGCCGAGCCGTGGGCCGGGACCTATCCGCTGACGGATCTGCACGGCGTGCTGTTCGAGTACGCCTGCACGGAAGGCAACTACGGGATGGCGAACATCCTCGCGGGCCAGCGCGCCGCGGAGCGCGAGGCGGCCGCCAGAGGGGAAGTCGCCGCCCAGCCGGTCGCCGCGCCGCCCCGGATCAGACAGTAGCGGGCCGTTCGGCGTTCTCGCGCGTCCGTTCGTGCGGAAGAGCCCGCCCGACGAGCGCCGCCGATAAGCGGCGCGAGCGGCGCCCGGCTAGTCGAAGTCGGAGCGCTACTTCTTCGCGAGCGCGCCTGCCACCGCTTCCGATACGAAGCCGAACACCGCGCCGATGATCACCGACAGGATCGTCGGCAGCAGCGACGTGGTCGCGGTCATTCCCTGCCCGAGCAGGATCAGCCCAGCGATGCTCGCGAAGCCGTAGACGCTCGCGGGGATCGTCGCGAGCAGCGGGATCTGCGACGACAGCACGATCACCGCGGCGCCAAGGCCGACCGCGACGGGCGCGGCAAAGGCTCCGAGCGCGCCGAGGTGCGCGGCGAGCAGCACCGCCGCCATTCCGACGACCGCGCCGAAGCTCATGCAGACGATCGTGTTGCGAGTGCCGGTGAACTTGCCGCCCGAGTGATAGTGGCAGCCCCAAGCGATGAACGCTTGCCAAACCTGTAGGTGAGCCGCGGCCACGGGCTCGAGAAAGAAGATCCAAGTCGCGAGCACTGCCAGCACGCCGACCGATACGGCGAGTGCGATGAGCTTGGGCATGACTGTCTCCTGTCTTGTTGTTCGTATTCGTTGACGTTCGACTGCGGCCGTACGCTCACGAGCCGCGCCGTCGGGAGACAGAATCGTCGAGTCGGTCACCGCCCACGATCGGGCCGCGACGTCTCGCATGGAATCGTTGTTCGTGAAGCCCCCCGGCGACCGCGGTAGTCTCGGTCATGAGAGCGATGGGGGCAAGCACACGGCCGGGCCGATGGGGCAGTACGAGGGGTCCTTTGGAGGTAACCGACGGCGGGCTGTGACTAATCGACTTCCGAGCGGCTGGCCGCGGCGATCCGCGCGCCCGCCCACTGCGCGCCGGCCGCCGTCGCGGACGCGGCCGCCATCGTGGATGAGGCAATGGCGGCGGCCGACGGGCGCCACTTCAAGAGCGACAGCTCGCCGCCTTGGTCCTCGACGAGCGCCGTGCAGCTCTCGACCCAGTCGCCGTCGTTGCAGTAGATCATCCCGTCGACGTGCACCACCTCGGCGTTGTGGATGTGCCCGCAGACCACTCCGTCGACGCCGGCTTCGCGCGCGGCCTCGAGCGTCGCGCGTCTGATAGCGCTCGACATAGCGCTTGCCAGGTGCGAAACGCGACTTCACATGCTGTGCGAGCGACCAGTACGGGACGCCCCACGAGATCGTGAAACCAGTGCACGAAGCGATTGAGCTCGAGCAAGCGGCGGCACGCGAAGCCTCCGAGCAGCACGCCGAACGAGCGGCTCCGAACCACGGCGTCGAACTGATCGCCGTGCGTCACGAGCAGACGGCGCCCGGTGCGCGTCGTGTGAATCGCCTCGAGCGCGATTTCGACGTTGCCGAACGTCGCCCCTGCGAACGCGCGCAGCTCGTCGTCGTGATTGCCGGGGATGTAGACGATCCGCGTTCCGTCGCGGCTCATCTTGAGCAGCGTGCGCAGCACGTCCATGTGGCTCGCGGGCCAGTAGAAGCTCTTGCGCAGGCTCTCGAGATCGACGATGTCGCCGACGAGATAGAGCAGCTCGCAGCGCGTGCGCCGCAAGAAGTCGAGGACGAGATTCACGCGGCAGTCACGCGACCCTAGGTGCACGTCGGACAGCCACACGGTGCGCAGAGCATCTCCGCGCGAGACCGGATCCAAATCGGAGCTCCTTCCGTGGAGGCGAGCATTGTGCCCCAAAACCGGCTCGATGGAGTCGACACGGATCGCAAAATCGACTCGACCGGCAGCCCGCGGTCGCGCGGCGCAGGGGACCCATCGCGGACGCGGAAAAACGCCGCGAAGTCAGTGGGTTCCGGGCATTGGGACGCGCGGGCGCGGGCCGCGAGGCGAGTAGTCTCGCTAGCCTAGTGCGAAGCGGCGGGCGCGGATATTCTGCGGGCAGCGTACGCTCAAATTTTTTGGGGGAATCCAATGAAACGGCCAATCTCGTCGATCCTATTCCTTTGCCTCGTGCTCGGCGGGATCGCACCGCTCGCCGCCCAGGACCTCACCATCACTAACGCCCGGATCGTCGTCGGCAACGGCACGGTGATCGAGAGGGGCTCGATCGTCGTGCGCGGCGGCAAGATCACGTCGGTCGCGGCCGGCGCGCCGGCGCAGAAGGCCGGTCAGACGATCGACGCGAAGGGAATGTCGGCGATGGCGGGGTTCATCGACGCACACAAGCACGTCAACACCGGTCCCGAAGAGAAGGCGCAGATGCAGCGGCTCCTCGAGGCTGGCTACACGACGGTGCTTTCGGGCGGCGGCCCGGCCGAAGGCAACATCACGCTGCGTGACCACATCGAGCAGGGCGTGATCAACGGCCCGCGGATCATCCCGTCGGGCTCGGTGCGGCTCGCGAACCATACGCCGGACTCGGCGCGTGAAGAGATCCGCAAGATGGCGGCGATGGGCATCAAGTACACGGGCGAGATCGCGCTCACGCCCGTGCCGGGCCCGAGCGAGAAGGAGCTCGAGACCTTGCGCGCCGTGCTCGACGAAGCGAACAAGGTCGGCGTCCTCGTCCAGGTTCACGCCGTGAGCTCGCCCGCGATGATGGCGGCGGTCAACGCAAAGATCCCGCTGCTCGTGCACATCCCGAACAAGGACTGGGTCAGCAAGGAGGACGCCGCAAAGCTCGCGGCGTCGGGAACCAAGGCCTTGATGACGATCGGCTTCGGCGCGCCGGTGTTCGGCGTGTTCGCGAACGACAACAAGCCGCGTTTTCGCGACGGTAAGGACTGGCCGCAGGGCATCGTCGACGGCGTGCGCCTCGGCGAGGAGGCGGGCTACATGATCGTGAACTCGCGCACGCTGTTCGACGCGGGCGTGATCCTCGGCTATTGCACCGACACGACCTACGACGCCGTCGCGGGTCTCGAGCACGAGCTCAAGTCGATGAACGTCGTGTTCTCCATGACGGACATGATCAAGATCATGGGCCCGAACACCGCGTCGTACATTCAGATGCAGGACCAGCTCGGCACGCTCGAGGCCGGCAAGCTAGCGGACATCATCCTGCTCGACGGCGACCCGCTCGAAGGCTACTGGAACTGGCTCAAGACCAAGGTCGTCGTGAAGAACGGCAAGGTGGTCGTCGACAAGCGGTAGAGGTCTGCGCGATAGCTAGCCGGGGGGCGCGGGTCGTCCGGAAGAATTAGCGCGCTGGAACGCCTTTCTCCCACGACGGCATGCCTTCCTCCCACTTGTTGTGGGTGAGGCGGCTTGTCGTGCCGTCGGCGAGGCGGTATGCGTAGATCTCGCCGTACGCTTGCGGCTCGGGGTACAGCGGGGTCTCGTCGGTGATGCCCCCTTGTTCCGACGCGAACACGAGCCACACGCCGTCGTGCGAGAAAGCGACGTGGCCTTCTTGGCCGTCGGTCGCGGTCACCCGGCGGATCGACTGAATGCCGCGATCGTTCGCAAGCTCCATCACATAGACGTCGTAGACGATCGAAGCGGCGTCCGCGCGATTCGAGACGAACGCGATTTGGTTCGCCGTCGGCGAGAAGGCCGGATCGAGGTAGTTCGCGCCGTCATCCGTGAGCTTGCGGACGCTCGAGCCGTCCTGCTTCATCAGATAGAGGTCGTAGTGACCTCGGACGCCGCGCCGAAAAACGATCCATTCGCCGTCGCCCGAGAAGCTCGGATAGCCGTCGTCCACGGCGGAGTCGGGCGTCAAGTTCGTGAGCTCGGTTCCGTCGGAGCGCATCTTCCAGACGTCGCCATCGGTCGCCCCGCCGAAGAGGGCGGCCGCCCCGCCGCGGCTGAACGCGATCCACCTTCCGTCCCGCGAGTAGTTGAAGCCGGCGGGCCGATTGCGGGGCGCAGGGAACTCGACGAGACGGTGCGGCTCGCTCCCGTCCGGCTTGTAGATGGTGAGATCCGCGCCGGGCGCCTCGCTCTTCAGGAGTAGCGGCTCGAGCGGATGCAACACCGCGCCGAGGCTCGGACGCACCGGGTAGAGATCAACGTCCCGTCCCGGCAGCGCGCGCCGAAACGGCGCCCCCCCGACGAGAAACTTCCCGACGTCGTCCGAGGGGCCCGTGCCGTATGCGACGATCGTGCCCGGCGTCGGGCTCGGGGACGGTCCCCAGTAACTGTTCGCGTCGTCGCCGCCCTCGATCCGCGAATCCGATCCGTCCTCACGCACCGAAACGATTTGCCAAGCGCCGCGCTCGTCGAACAGCGAGCCGCGCGAGTAGGGCTTGACGCGCCGCGAGAAGACGATCCGTCGGTCCGGCAAGAAACTCGGCGACAACGCGCCGACCGTGCCCGCCATGGCGATCGAACGTTGGTCCGAACCGTCGGCGTTCATCGCGAACAGCCCGGTGTGGTTGAGATCGCCCGAGGTACCTCGCTCCGAGTAGAACACGATGGCCTTGCCGTCGAACGACCAGGCCGGCGAACCGTCCCACCCCGGAGCGTCCGTGAGGCGCTTTGTCTGCGAGCTTGCGAGGTCCACGGTATAGATGTCGCCAGACCGAATTCGCGTGATCGACGGCGTATTCCCCAAGGTCGCGATCGGCAGCCCGCGGTCCGAGGAGAACGCTAGCGTTTTCCCGTCGGGTGAAAAGGCGGGGCGAAAATCGCCGTCGCGGTCGTTCGTGACGTTGCGGGCCGCGCTCATCGTCGCGGTCTTATCCGGCGCGAACGGCAGTGTGTAGACGTCGGTGTTGCCGGACACCGTGCTCACGAACGCGATCGATCTCCCGTCCGGCGAGAAGGCGGGCTGATCCTCGAGCGCGTCGCTGTCGATCAGGAGATGCGGCTCACGCTCCACGTGCTCGAGATCGAGTGCGTAGAGATCCGGGTCGCCGCGCCGCTCGGAGCAAAAGACTACCCAGCGGCCGTCGGGTGAGACGGCAGCGTCGTAGTCGAGAGCCGGATGATTCGTGAGTCGCCGCGGCGCCGCGTGCGCTCGTTCGAAAACGTAGATGTCGAGATTCGCCGGCGCGAACGTGCTGTAGCTCACGCGATCGGGTTGCGCGGAGTCGGCCGCGACGCGGCTCTGGGCCGCCGCGTCGCACGCGCCGAGTGCGAGCCATAGCGCGCATGCTCGACCGATACCCGACACCCCGTCCGAGCGCTCAACTCCCTCCGGTCGGATCTTACAGAGCACGCCGACAGCTTACGCCGTAGAGACGCGCGTTCGGCACGCGTCCTCAATTGAATGCCCGTGCCTCGAACACGTCCGCGAGGAACGATCATGCCCGGCCTCGGGATGTAGCATGAAAACGTCAACGGCCCGTGACGCCGCGCCTCGACTTCGCCTACACGGACGCCGTGTATTCGAACGCACAGAACGCGCCGACGAACCTGATCGACTCCTACACGACGGTCAACGGACGAATCACTTGGCGGTCGTCGGCCGAAGTGTGGCAAGTCGCGCTGGAGGGGACGAACCTCACGGACGAGTACTACTACGTGACGCTGTTCGACTTGTCGAACGCGGCGGCCGGGTACATCCACGGCGAACCGTCGCGCCCGCGCGCTAGACCACCTCTTCTCGTCGTCGCTGGCTCACCCTTCGAGCGGCATCAGCACCGCCGTCTCGAGATCCTTCGCCGCGACGTGCCGCGGGTCGTTCAGATATTCCTCGAGGCACGGCAGATCCCGCGGCTCCTCGCCGCTGCTCGGGAGCCAAGTCTGGTACAGCCAGTCGTAGGCGGTCTTGAGCTCGGCGTAGGGTCCCGTATGGACGATCCGCGCGTAGCGCCCGCCCTCGACATGCGCCGCGACGAGCCCGCCGGAGGGCAGCCACTCGTCCGGAACGGTAACGCACGCGGTGGACCGCAACTCGTCTTGCGGCACGGAGACCGGATCGTCGTGATAGATCCCGATCGTGCGCGTGCTCGGCCGGAGGAGTCCCGAGGTCGCCGCAACGGTGATGAGCCGCTCGAAGGCCTTGCTCGTGAGCCGATAGTCGCCGCGCTGCTGAATCGCCGCGACGCGCAGTTTCGGCAATACGATGCTTTCGACCCGGTACAGAGTGGGATTCGTCGCTTGGTCGAGCTCGACTATCCGCCGCGCGCCGCGATAGCGGGCCGGGGGCTCGCCATACTCGGCGCGAAACGCGCGCGTAAACGCCGCTTGGCTCGAATAGCCGGCGCGTGTCGCGACGCGATCGATGCTGAGATCGCGATCGAGCAAGTCGATCGCCGAACGCTGCAGGCGCAGACGGCGCACGGTGTCGTTGACCGTTTCCCCGCGTAGCCCGCGGTAGATGCGGTGGAAGTGATAGGGAGAGAAGTAGGCGACTCGAGCGATCGCCTCGAGATTCAGCGAGTCATCCAAGTGCTCGGCCAAGTAGTCGACCACGCGCTGGATGCGCTCCGGATAACCGTTGGGGCTCTTCGTCATGCCGCAACGCTAACGCATCCGGTTTGATCTAGGTTGCTCCGCGCTGAGGATCGCGGTCGCGGACGGCTCACTCACGCCGGGGTGATGTTGAGCACCTCGGCGCCAGGTTCGGGATCGACTCTCATCTCAGCCCATCCCGTAGTCCTTCGGCGCACGCGAACTCGCGGAGCTCGTCGTTCGGGTAGGCCGCCTTTCGATATTTTCGAGTCGCGTGCCACGGCTCGGTGAGCGCTAGCGGATCGTTGACGGTGATCTGGTCCTCGAGGATCCCGGGTTCGACGAACCGGATCCGCTCGTGCACCGTCATCTTGTTGCTGTGCGGGGACGAGCCGTCGATGAACGACTTCTCCGACAGCGCGACCGTGTCGACGACCAGGGTGTCGCCTTCCCAATGACCGGTCGAATACCCGGCGTAGGTCGGATCGTCGAGCACTTGCTGCGACGGCTTGCGCCCGTCGAGGTATACGCGCCGCAGCGCGTCCTGGTGCTCGCTGAAGAACGTGATCTTCTGCTTGTCCTGCATGATTTCCATGCCGTACGCCGCGCTCATCATGGCCGGCACTCCGGGCGGCAGGCAGTTCGCGATGTTGTCGTACTCGTACGAGCCGCCGATGCGCGACTTCGCGATCACGTTCCATTTGGCGAGGTACTCGGGCGTGAGCTTCGGCGCGTCGGGGCCGCGGCCTTGCGAGCCGTCGGCGGTCGGCGACGAGCGCGTCGGCGGTGGCAGCGGCTCGTTCGGCCTACGCGCGGGCGGCGGGGCGCCGCCTTCCTGCGCGGAGTAGTAAACGCCCGCGAGATTCGGCGTGTCACCCGTCGACGCGGTCCGCTTGCGCCGCGGGGCGCGCGTCCGCCGGGGCCTCGCGATTGAAGTTCGGCAGGTTGCCGAGCACGGTGCCGTCCGCCAGCGTCACGCGCGCGATGATCCCGACCGGGTCGCCGTTCTTCGAAGGGCTCGCGTGCACCGTGACTTGGTCTCCGGGCTTGAGGATGGTGCCGCTCCACCCGGCGCGGCCGAGTATGCCGGGCGGCCTTCCTTCGACGGCCCACTCCTGCTCTTTGCCGTCCGCGCCTTTGACGGTGAGGTACAACCAAGTGTGCGGATTCATCCACCGCCACTCTTTGACCGTGCCGGTCAGAGTGATGATCTTGTCGACCTGGTAGGCCGAGTTGCTGTGATGCGCGATTGCCGGAACCGCCGCAAGAGCGAGCGCGGCCGACAGCAGTAGCTTGACGCGATTTTGCATGTCGCAGACCCCCCTCATCGAACCGAGATCGCCGCGTGCCAGAGACCGTCGACGCCAATGACCTGCACACGAATCGTGGCGCGCCGCGGTAGCGAAGTCCAGAACGAAGCTGCGGACGCTCACCGCCCGCGAGCTCGCTCACTGGAGCGTCAACTGACCGAGACTCTCGCGTTGACCCTTGGATCGGCCGGCCGCAACATTGACCGCAACTTCGGGCGGGCGGATCGATGTCGACGACGTTTCTGAATCCCCGAGACGTTCACGCACCCGTGGGCCCGTATTCGCACACGGCGGTCGTCCCGCCCGGGACGGAGCTCATCTTCATTGCCGGGCAAGTTGGGATGCGTCCGGACGGGTCGATTCCCGCCACCTTCGCCGACCAATGCGAGGTCACGTTCCAGAACGTTCGCGCATGCTTGGCGGCGCATGGGCTTGGCGTCGAAGCGGTCGTGAAGCTCGCGGTGTTCGTGCTGCCCGGGCAGGACTTCCAGCTTCTGCGCGCGGTGCGGGAGCGGCACTTCGGTGCGCATCGCCCAACGTCTACTACGGTCTACGTGCCGCAGTTGGCGAGCCCAGCATTCCTGCTCGAAGTCGAGGCAATTGCCAGCAAGGCATCGCAATCGCAAAAACACGATCGGGCAACCGAAGGGTAGGGGCACGCGTGAATGCGCGACTCGCAATCACGGGCGCGGCGGGGCAGCTCGGCCGCCGGACGGCGGAGCTCGTGTTGGCACAGTGCGCGCCGCGCGACGTGATCCTCGCGACGCGCACGCCGAGCGCGCTCGCCGAGTGGGCGGCGCGCGGGGTAGCGGTGCGGCGCGCGGACTTCGACGACCCCGCGTCGCTGCGGGCTGCGTTCGCGGGTGCCGAACGGCTGTTGCTCGTGAGCGCCACGGACTTGCAGCGGCGCACCGCGCAGCATCGAGCCGCGATCGACGCGGCCAAGGCTGCCGGCGTGCGCCACGTGATCTACACCTCGGGCTCGAAGCCCGCTCCGCCGAATCCCGCCGTGGTTGCGCCCAGCCACTACGCCACCGAGCAGACGCTCGCGGCGAGCGGTCTCGCCTGGACCGTGCTGCGCAACAGCCTCTACGCGGAGTATCAGGTCGGCGAGGCGAAGCGCGCCGTCGAAACGGGGCAGCTCGTCCATAACCGCGGCGATGGCCGCGTCGCCTACGTCGCGCGCGACGACTGCGCCGCGGCCGCGGCCGCCGTGCTGCTCCAAGGCGGGCACGACCGCGCCGCGTACGACATCACGGGCCGCGAGACGTACACCGCTGCCGCGCTCGCGGCGCTCTACGGCGAGCTCGCCGGACGGCCCGTGGAGGCCCGATCCGTCGACGACGCGGTATTCGTCGCAGGTCTAGTCGGCGATTCGGCCGCCGACGATCACCTTCGCTACGGCGCCGAGCTCCTGGCCTCGTTCGGGCGCGCCATCCGCACGGGCTACCTCGATAGCTGCAGTGACGCGGTCGCGAAGCTCACGGGGCGCCCGGCACGTACGCTGCGCGAAGTGCTCGCGCCGCATTTGCGGCCGGGAGCTTGATTCTTGTCGAGAGGTTGCAAATGAAAATACTACGGTCGGTTGTCGCAGTGGTCGCGGGCCTGGTCGTCTGGGCCGCTCGCGTTCCCGTTGATGGCGATCCTGGTGGCCCAGCTCTGGCCTGCGCTAGGCCGAGGCCGTCGGGACTTATTTCGAAACGCAAAGCTACGCCGTTTTCAACACGGCCATGCTCGCATCGTTTCAAGTGATGTGGCCGCTGACGAACGGTGCGGCCGGGCTCGTCACGGGGCTGATTGCCAAACGGCTCGACCGAGGTCTGGGTCTTGTGCGGAATCCTGTTCGCGTACTTTGCCTACAATCATCTTTGGGCGCTCTGGGACGATCTGCCGCTCTGGTACAACCTGTTGGTGGTCGTCCTCGTCGTGCCGTTCTTTCTCGGCGGCGGTCTCGTTGCGGAGCGCATTAGGGCGGGTCGAGTGCAGCGCGACGCCGCGGCGGTGACCTAGAGATCCCGTAGCGTCGAGTCAGCGAAGCATCGCGGCTTGCTCGCGCGATGACCACCATGAAGTTGCTACCCGAAAACGATGCTCTGCCAGACGTCCGCGACGGGCTCACTCGCGAAGAGCGTGTGGTCTTGTATGTCCTGCACGAGACCCAGAAGGAGCGCGGCGGCCGCAACGTTCCTACCGCGATGCTGTGGGGACGAGTATGCGAGCACTTCTATATCAGCCCCGAAGAGCTGTCGGCGATGCTCGCGCGACTCGGCGCGCAGAAGTAGCGGTCAGCGTTTTCTGAATGTCGTCGGCAGGCCCCCTTGGACGCTGCTCACGAGGCCGACGATGGACTTGCCGTCCGCGGAAAGCTCGCCGGTCACCGCCCAGGGCTGCGTGTTCGGCAGCTGGAAGCTCATCTTCCGCTCGGTCATCGCGAAATCGCGGAGCGGCTTGTCGATCTTGCCGAGGTTGGTGCCGATCAACTTGCCTTGCACCGTGCCGTCGGAGTTCTTCGCGAACTCGAGCTCGATGTCGAGATCGATCGTGACGATGCGCGGCCTGCCGACCCACCGTCCGGCCAACGCGTTCGCGACATCCGCCGGCACTTGGGCCGTCTTCGCAGGCGGTTCCGGCGTCGGATGCGCGCGCTCGTAGCGGTTCGTCGCGATGTAGTTCTGAATGATGGTGTTGCCCTCGTGGCACGCGTATTCCCACCACTCGTACGTGGGGTCGTTGCGCATCGGGTAGCGCACCGTGAACGAGCGCGTGAGGACGACGGGGTCCTCCGTCTTGACCTCGTAGAGCCACATGTCGTCGTTCAGGCGCGTGATCCGCTCCGTCGTTTTCATCTTGTCGCTGACCGGGAAGCGGTCTCCTGGCGGCGAGCCGACGACGGCGAGGTTGATCATTGGCGGGCCTTCCTTGTAGTTGGCCGTCTCGACCACGAGCGTGTTGCCCTCCCAGTGGCCCCTCGAGTCGCCCATGTACCCCTTGTGCGCCGGCGACAGCGGCGGCCGGCCATCGGTGTAAACGATGCGCGCGTCGTGGATCATCTCGAGGTCGAACACGACGACGCCGGGTGCCTGCCTGATGCGGAACCCGCCGTTGTAGCGATACGGCATCATCGACGACGGCATCCCGCGCGAGCGGCAGTTGTCCCAGAAGTCGAAGCTCATCGGGGTCTCGTACACCGGGTCCTCGCCCGGTAACGCCCACGAGCTGCCCATCTTGAGCGCGCGGCGCTTACCCTCCGGCGTCACGTCGGGAAGCAACCCGTTCGGCGGATCCACGATGAGATTGGTCTGCCGCTGCGGGATGTTCGGGTCGGTGACGCCAGCGAGCAGCGCGGCGCCGAATTTCCCTTCCTCGATCAGCTGCCGGCCCGGGTCGACGCGCACGCGCGCGGCTTCGAGGCGCTCGGCGTATTCCTGCTCCGTGAGCCACTTCTTGCTCATGTCGCACGGAGGCGCGCCGGGCCGGTAGCTGCTCGCACACCGCTCGAGCGGAACGCCCGCGGCCTGCATCATGTTCAACGTCGCCTGGATATCGGGCTCACCCCACGGCGTCTTCGGGTGCGCCCAACCCTTGGGCGTTTCGATGAAGTGGTTCGCCTCGCTCGGCGGACCGAGGATCGATTGGCCGTGCGTCACGGTTGCGAAGGTCGCGAGGATCGCGGCCACGCCGCCGAGCAGCAGCTTGGCTGTCGTCGGGATGGTCCAGTGCATGGTCCCCTCCAGAGGCGCCTTCAGGTGCGCGCCCGACACTAGGACTCTATGCCAGTGGACCGTGAGGTCAAGGCTCTCCGACGTAGCGCAGCTTACGACGGTCGACACGCGCGGCCCGCGCTCGCGAGCCGCGGAGCACGCGTCAGCCGGCCGCCGCGATCGCCCGCTTGATCCGCGCGAGCGAGCGCTCGCGGCCGAGGATCGCGAGCGCGTCGTAGAGCCCCAACCCGACCGTTCGCCCGGTGACGGCCAGCCGCAGCGGGTGGATGAGCTGGCCGACCTTGAGCCCGCGCTCCGCGACGAACGCCTTGAGCTCGTTCTCGAGCGCGGCCGGCTCGAACGTTCCGACGGCCTCGAGGCGTGCCGCGAAATCTTGCAGCGCCGCCGCCGCGCCGGGCGCCTTGAGCTGCTTGTCGAAGTCCGGGCCGTCGCACGGCAGCGCGTCGTCCGCGACGAAGAACTCGCTGAACATCAGGATGTCGCCCGTCGTCTTGATTCGATCGCCTGCGGCCGCGATCACGCGGCCCACGTAGGCGCCGATGCCGGCGGGTGCCGGTTTCGCGACGAGCTTCGCCGCCTGCAAGTACTCGAGTGCAGCGGGCACCTTGCTCTCGATCGGGATCGAGCGCATGCGGCGATCCTGAAACGCCCATAGCTTCTGCGGATCGAAGCTCGCGGGCGACTTGTTCACGCGCTCGAGCGTGAACAGCTCGATCATCTCCGCGCGCGAAAACTCCTCGCGCGAATCGTCGAGCGACCAGCCGAGCAGCAACAGGTAATTGAGGATCGCGTCGGGCGAGTAGCCCGCCACCCGATAGAAATCGACGACCACCGGGTTGAACGTCTCGGGCGTCGTCGGATGGCCGATCTTCGCCGCGATGTCGAGTCCGTGGTCGTAGAGGCGTTTGAAGTCCGGGTTCTTGAGGTACTGCGCGATCTTGCGCTTGCTCAGCTTGTTCTGGCTGCCGGGCTCGGCGACGTACGGCAGGTGCGCGAACTCGGGCAGCGAGTAACCCAGTCCCTGGAGGATGAAGATCTGCCGCGGGGTATTCGACAGGTGCTCGATCGCCCGGATCACGTGCGTGATGCGGAAGTCGTGATCGTCGACCGCGCTCGCCAAGTGATAGAGACAGGTGCCGTCCGCTCGCTGCACGACGTGATCCTGCTCATTGGCCCAGTCGAACGCGACGTCGCCCCGCACGAGGTCGTGAAAGCGGCACTGACCTTCGCGCGGCATCTTGAGCCGCACGACTCCCTTGCGCCCTTCGGCTTCGAACCGCCTCGCGTCCGCGTCGGTGACGGCCATCCACGTGCGGCTGTAGAGAAACGCGCGCTTGTCCTTCTCGGCGGCGGTGCGCTCGGCCTGGATCTCCTCGGTCGTCGCGTAGTCGCGATACGCATGGCCCGCTTCGAGCAGACGCGCGACGGCGGCCCGGTACGCCTCGTGCCGTTGCGACTGGAAGTACGGGGCATGAGGTCCGCCCACCTCGGGCCCCTCGTCCCAATCGATGCCGAGCCAGCGGAAACCATCGAGGATGGGCTGCAGCGCCTCCGCGATGTTGCGTTGCTGGTCGGTGTCGTCGATGCGCAGTAGAAACTGGCCGCCGTGCTGGCGCGAGAAGAGCCAATTGAATAGCGCCGTGCGAACTCCGCCGATGTGCAGATAACCCGTCGGGCTCGGTGCGAATCGTGTGCGTACTGTCATGCCGTCCTCATCGAGAAGCGCCGCACAATGTACGGCTTTTTTCGTGCCCTCGGATGGCTACGCGACTGCGACGTGGAGGACTGCCACGTCGAGCTCCGTAGTTGCGGCGATCAGCGCAGGACGCGCTACTTCTTGTTGAGCTCGTCCGCGATCCAGAACTTGGTTCCGGATACGTCGGCGCTCGCCATCAGTCCCTTTCGTCCGATCTGGTAGTAGGCGATTCCATCGAAGAAATCCGACGACACCTCGACGCCCGAGCTTCCAGCCGCTGCCTGCGCTGTCGCGGCGGAGTCCCAGCCGCCCTTCTGGAACGCGGCGAATTTCTCCGCCGTCGCGAACAGGATCACGATGTCGTAGCGGCTCAGGCCGAAGGTGAAACCGGCGCCGGCTGAGCCCATGCGCATGTAGGTGCGCGCGTTGGACTTCTTGTCGACGGCCACGCCTTCGCCGCCCGCGCCCGACGCGCCGAACCCCGCCTTCGTGACCTTGAAAATGGAGTAGGCGACCGCTTTGTCGAAGGCCGCTTCGGCGCCTTTCATCGCTCGAAAGTCCTTGAGGACTTGGGCCGACTCCGTATCGATCTCGGCGCGGTTCTTCGCGGCCTCGGAGTCGGCCTCCTGGGCCGCGACTACGTGAGAGCCGAACAGCAACAAGATCGACAGGCTCGACCAAATTCGGTGATGGCGCAGACTAATCATGTGTTTCTCCTGCAGTTCGTTCCGCGGCCGCGACGTACAACCGGAGTACGTTCCCGGCGCGACGTCGATAGTACCCGCAAACGGGCGATCTGACCAGATCGACGTTTCGTCCGGAGGTGGCTCGGTCGGCGTCAGCGCCGCAGCGGCGAGATGTCCGACACGGATTGCCGCCGCAGGAACCTCCAGCGGCCGTTCTCGCGGATGAATTGATCGTCGTAGTGGCCGAGGTAGGTGAGCTTCGGCGAGTTGTCGTCGTTCGCGGTGAGGTAGATCCACTTCGTCGTGGCCGATGCTCGGTCGCCGTCGATCTTGATCTGATCGTTGGTCAGCACGTGGAACGTGCCCGAGCCGTTCGGCAGCGGGTTGTGGCCGATGCTCTTGTCCATGAGCGCGAAGATGGCCTCGGGGCCCTTGGCCGTGCCGAGCCCGCCGATCCATTCGCCGTTGGTCGCGAACAGGCTCGCGAACATGCGGTAGTCGCGATGATCGTGCGCCTGTCCGTACGCGAGGATCAGCGCGCGGATCTCTTCGCGGTCCTCGAGCGCTTGGACGCGGGCCGCGAGCGACGCGAGATCGTCCGCCCGCGCAGCGGGTGGTGCGAACGCGCCGAGCGCGATCACCGTCGCGGCGAGCGTCGTGGCGGCGGAGCGAAATAACTGAACGCGCATGCGATTTCTCCCGAGTCGTTATGCGTGGCGAATGGCCCGAGCGACGCGTTTCAAGCACCCGCCGCGATTTGCCGCAGCGCTTGCTCGAACACGGCGCTCGGCTGCCCGCCCGAGATCAAGTGCTTGCGCTCGATCACGATCGCCGGCACGGAATGGATACCGATCTCCTGCCAAAACCGCTCGGCAGCGCGCACTTCATCGGTGAACGCACCCGACTCGAGCACCTCGCGCGCCCGCTCGATGGGCAGGCCCACCCGGCCCGCAAGCTCGAGCAACACATCGTGCGCACCCGGGTTGCGGCCTTCGCCGTGGTAGGCCGTCAGCAATTCGCGTTTGAGCGCGCGCTGCGCGCCGGGTGGGCCCTCTGCGCCGGCCCAGAGCAACAGGCGATGCGCATCGAACGTGTTCCACACCTGCTTGCGGACGCCGAAGTTGAAGCCTTCGGCTGCGCCGCGTTCGGCGATGCGCGCATGGCCCTCCGTAAGCTGCGCGTCCGACATGCCGTACTTGCTCTGAAGGTATTGCCGCGCGTCAGCGCCTTCGGGCGGCATGTCCGGATTGAGCTCGAACGGCTGCATGTGCAGCTCGACGGGGATATCGGTGCCGATGCGTTCCAGCGCGCGCTCGAGCGCGCTGAAGCCGATGGCGCACCAGGGGCAGGCTACGTCCGATACGAAGTCGATTCTCATGGGCGCTCGTCTTGGCGGAATGTCGCGTGGGGGTCGTTCAAGCTTCGGCTGGCGGGCCCGATTGTAGCGAATGACGTCATCGGCGGCGAATCTCGAGACCAGGTCGCGGCAACCTCGCGCGCCGTGTCGGGCGGTGAAGTCGCTGCGGCGGGCATGAAGGGCGGCTAGAATTGACGCCGCCTTCGAGGGGGGAGCCACAACAATGAGAACGCACACGTCGCGTGCGATCCTGACCGCCGTTTCACTGGGTGCCGCGAGCCTCGCGCTCGCGCAGAGCGGTGCGGGGCAAGTCGCCGCCGACGCCGAGTGGCCAACGTTCGGCGGCGACCTCGGGTCCACGCGCTATTCGGCGCTCGCGCAAATCGATGCGAGCAACTTCGGCTCGCTCGAGATCGCTTGGCGCTTCAACACGGCGAACTTGGGTCCGACGCCCGAGTTTCGCTTCCAGAGCACGCCCCTGGTGGTCGACGGCGTCCTCTACACGACCGGAGGCTCGCGGCGCGCGGTCACGGCGCTCGATGCCGCGACCGGCGAGCAGCTCTGGGTCTACAGCCTCAACGAAGGTCAGCGCGGCGCGGATGCAGCGCGCAAGCTGTCGGGCCGCGGGCTCGCGTTTTGGCAGAAGGGCAGCGACAAACGCATCGTCTACGTAACGCCGGGCTATCAGCTCGTTGCGCTCAATGCCGCGACCGGTCGGCCGGTCGAGAAGTTCGGTGCGGGCGGTATCGTCGACCTGCGCGCAACGCTCGATCAGGGCGCCGACTGGGACACGAGCCAGATCGGGTTGAACTCGCCGCCGACGATTGCGAACGACGTCGTGATCGTGGGCGCCGCGCACACGCCGCTCGCGCCGGCGAGTCAGGCCAACAACGTCATCGGCTACATCCGCGGCTTCGACGTCGTCACGGGCAAGCTGCTCTGGACGTTCCACACCGTCCCGCGGCGCGGTGAGCCGGGCTACGAGACGTGGCTCAACGGTTCCGCCGAGAAGGGCAAGGGCGCGGGCAACGCGGGTGTTTGGGGGACGATCTCCGCGGACGAGAAGCTCGGGCTCGTGTATTTGCCCGTCGAATCGCCGTACGGCGACATGTACGGGGGCTTGAGGCCCGGCGCGAACCTGTACGGCGAGAGCATCGTCGCCGTCGATCTGCGCACCGGCGAGCGCCGCTGGCACTTTCAAACGTCGCATCACCCGCTCTGGGACTACGACATCCCGACCGCGCCGATCCTCGTCGACGCGGTGAAGGACGGCAAAACCATCAAGGCGCTCGCACAGGCGACGAAGCAGGGTCTGCTGTTCGTGTTGAACCGCGAGACCGGCGAGCCGATCTGGCCGATCGCGGAGACTCCCGTGCCGCAGGGCAACGTGCCGGGAGAGTGGTACTCGCCGACGCAACCGATTCCGACGTTGCGCTACGGACATCAGGGCATCGAGATCGACGATCTCATCGATTTCACGCCGGAGCTGCGGGCCGAGGCGGAGCGAGTCGTGGCGAAACACCGGATCGGACCGATCTACACGCCGGCCGTGCCGTTCGATCCGAACGGACCGATCAGCACGCTCATGGTCATGGGCGGCAGCAACTGGCCGGGCGGCGCCTACGATCCCGAGTCGCACATCGTGTACGTGACCGCGAGCGTCGGCGTGAACAGCATGACGATCTGCCGTTATGCGGAAGGCTCGGCGATGCCCCACGGCATTTGCTTGGGGCCCGATGCCGGCGCGTTCGGAGGCGTGCGCGACGTGAGCGTGCGCGGCCTGCCGCTGTTGAAGCCGCCGTACGGCACGATCGCCGCGTTCGATCTCACGAAGGGCGAAATGCTCTGGGAGATTCCGAACGGCGAAACGCCCGATGCGATCAAGAACAACCCGGCGCTCGCCGGTGTGCAGCTCGGCCGCACGGGCCGCTCCGGACAACCGCCCGGCGCGCTCGCGACCAAGACTCTGCTGATCGCGGCGGAGCCGGGCTACGGTCCGACGCCCGACGGCAAGCGCGGCTCGATGCTGCGCGCGTATGACAAACGAACCGGGCGGGAGCTCGCGGCGCTGCAACTCCCCGCGCCGCAGAGCGGCTCGCCGATGACGTACATGCTCGACGGGCGGCAGTATCTCGTGATCGCCGTGAGCGGCAACGACTACCCCGGGGAGCTCATCGCTTTCAGGGCACCGTAAACTCGAACGCGCGTTCCAGGTGATGCCGTAAGAGCATGGCGCGCGCGAACGGATACCGATACGCATGAACGTTTTCTATGCGCAGACTGTGGACATGGTTGCTCGTGCTGCCTGCTGCGGCAGCCTTGGCTCATCACTCGCCAGCCGCGTTCGACACGCAGGTCACGGACTTCCAGATCATCGGCGAGATCGAGCACGTCGATATTCGCAATCCGCATTCGGTAATGGACCTGCGCGTCGCGAACGACGATGGTCCCGCGACCGTTTGGCACATCGAGTTCAGCAGCGTGAATCTGTTGCTGCGCCGGGGCTGGGATTTCGACCGCCTCAAGGCCGGGGAGCGAGTCACGTGCATCGGCAATCCGAGCGCGCTCGGCAAGCACGAAATGTACATGTGGTCGATCGTGCTGGCCGACGGCACGGAGTTCGGGCGTTGAGCGGCCGGCGGATCGGTGGCGCGAGGATCGGCGCGCGGCGGCGTATGGGACCCATGCTCGTCGCCGTCGCCGGCGCGATGCTCATTCCCGATGTCGGCGCGGCAGCGGACGACTCGGCGATCGCGGGGATCTGGCAGCCCGACGCGAGCCGCAGCGAGCGGTTTCCCCGCCAGCCGCCGTTCACGGAGGACGGCGGCCGTATCGTTGCCGAGTGGCGCGCGACTCACGATCCGATCGAGGACGATCCGGGCAAATTCTGTCAGGCCCCAGGCATGCCGTCGCTGGCGCTCGGCGGAGCGGACTATCCGCTCGAAGTCATCGTCACGCCGCGCCAAGTCACGATTCTCATGGAGCTGCACCAGCAGGTGCGGCGGGTTCACCTCGATCAGCCGGCGCATCCCGCTCGCGCTTTTCCGCAGCGCAACGGGCACTCGATCGGTCGCTGGGATGGCGATACGCTCGTGGTCGACACGGCCGCGATCACGGCGATTACCTTCGGCTCCGTGCCGCATAGCGATCGAGTGCACGTTGTGGAGCGCATTCGCGCGATCGAAGACGGGGCTTCGTTGCTGAACGAGGTCACGATCACGGATCCCGTCATGTACACGGAGCCGATCGTCGTGCACCAGTATTACAAGGCCGCGCCCGAGGGTACGAGAATGCTCGAGTACGAGTGCACGGAAGGCATGTGGCTCGAGCATGAAGAGCAGCGGGCGGCGGTCCAGCACTGAGCGCGCTGCGACGCGTCGCCGAACTTCAGCGCAACGAACCCCAAGGGGATACCGTCCATGCCTAAATCGGTCATGACCCGATCGGTCTTCACCCGCGCCGCCGGCAGCGCCGCATTGTTGATGGGATCGCTCGCCGTCGCCCAGGTTGCGCCGGGCCCGAGCGTAAATCCCCGTGCGGTTTGGTCCAACCCGCCGGAAACGTTCACGACACGGGTCGTCGCGAGCGGGTTCGAAGATCCGTGGGAAGTGACGTGGGGGCCCGACGGCTTCCTCTGGATCACCGAACGTACCGGCAAGCGAGTCGTGCGCGTCGATCCCGCGAGCGGCAGTCGCAAGGTAGCCGTCAGCATCGACGACGTGTACCAAACGCTCGCGCAGGACGGCTTGCTCGGCCTCGCGCTGCACCCGCAGTTCCTGCGCGGCAGCAACTACGTGTACGTGATGTACACCTACGATGCGGACCCAGGTCCGGCCGAAGAGCGGCGCGCGAAGATTCGACGCTACACGTACGACCCGGCCTCACAGCAGCTCGGCGAGCCGCTCGACGTGTTGACCAACCTCCCGCACGGTCCCGATCACGGCGCGAGCCGCATCGTGTTCGGACCGGACGGCAAGCTCTATGCGAGCAGAGGCGATCACGGCTCGAACTTCCTGGCCTACTACTGCGTCCCGAACCGCGCGCAGGAGCTGCCGACTGCGGCGGATGTCGCCGCCCGCAACTGGAAGGGCTACGAGGGCAAGATCCTGCGCGTCAATCTCGATGGCTCGATACCGGACGACAACCCGCAGTTGAACGGCGTGCGGAGCCACGTGTTCAGCTACGGCCATCGCAACCCTCAGGGCCTCGCCTTCGGACCGGATGGCCGCCTCTACGAATCCGAGCACGGGCAAGACACGGATGACGAGGTGAACCGCATCGAGGCGGGACGCAACTACGGCTGGCCGTTGATCGCCGGTTACAAGGACGACCAGTACTACACGTATGCGAATTGGTCGGCGTCCGCACCGACGCCGTGTGCGAGCCTTGAATACGGCCGAGACGTGCCGAGCACGGTGCCGCGGACGAAAGAGTCCGACGTGAGCTTCCCCGACTTCACGCCGCCGCTGAAGACCTTCTTCACGGTGCCGAGCACGTACGATCCGCGCAAGCTCGGCAACGCGACGGCGGCGTTGGCGGGCCTCGACGTTTACGCCTCGCCGGCGATCGCCGGTTGGAGCCCGTCGATTCTCGTCGCGGGCATGGCGAGCGGAGTCGTCTACCGCATCTCCCTAGGCGCGAGCTCGGCCGCGCCGCTCACCTATTTCAAGGCACAAGATCGTTATCGCGACCTCGCGGTCGCGCCGGACGGTCGGCGGATCTACGCCGTCACGGACGCGCACGGTCGCACGACGACGCGTATCCGGTGAGATGACGGCGACCCTGGCGCATCCGGGCGCGCTGATCGAGTTCACCTATACGGGAACGCCAACGAGCTCGTCCCCGTAGGAGAGCCTCGCTCACGATCGGGCGTTCGGTCTACCTGAACGAGCCGTTGGAGCGGCTCTACTTGCCCGCGGCCCAGCTCGACGACGTCGAAATCATCGGGCACGTGCAGGAACACGTTCGTGATCGGGCCGAGCGCCCGCGTGACGTGACCCTTGCCGGTCAGATCCTCGAGGAACACGAGGTCGCTGCCGATTTTGCGGCGTGTGCCGTCCGTGAGCTCCACTTCGAGCTCTCCCGTCATGTTGATCGCGAACTGCTTGCGCGGCGCAGTGTGCCAATCCGGCGCGCGCGCGCCCGAGCCGCGATAGGCGCCGGCCGTCATGCGCGTGATGTCGATCGGCTTCGCGTCGGGCGAGAGCGTGAGCTCTTCGACCCGCGATCCGCCGTCGGCCGTCGCGTAGATGCGTACGACCTTAGCCTCGTTCGCGGGTGCCGCACCCGCCTGCGCGAGCGCGCGCCCGCCACCCATCAGCAACGCCATGCCGCTCGCCGCCAAAAGATCTCTTCTGTGCATCGTCAATACCCCCCAAGTGAGTGCGGCGCCGAGCTTCGGGCCGCAATGGTTATAGACTATAGCGAAACCGTGACGCGCACGCGCCGGGCGCTCTTATTGTCACGCGATTGCGCTCTGGCCATTGCTTCAGGAATTGGCGACAGCCAGCGGGGCGAGGCGTGCAGGGGAAGGCTCGTCAGAAGCGGCCGATGACCTGCACCGTCGCCGCGTCGAAGGTCTGCAGCGCGGGGTCGAACGGGACGTCGTTCGTCGTTCGCGTCAATGCAAAGCGCACGCCGACCTTCGGCACGAAGAACCAGGTCGCGGCGAGTTCATAGCCGTCTTCTCGTAGCGCGTCGCCATCCCAGCTCGTGTAGCCGACGCGCACACCTAGCCGGGGAGTCGGGAAGAGCTCGCCCGCGACCGAGTACGTATCGACCTCATCGGACGACTCGTCTTGTTGCGTCGCGAGCGGCACGTTGATCAACACGATGGCCACGAAGCCACCGACCGGGCCAATGTTCGGCGGGAACGGCGGGAACGGCGGCGTTCGCGGCACGAACGGGCGTTCTGTGAACGCGAGGGTCCCGTCGCGGGTCGAGATGCCCCCGGAGACGGAATACTGCATGGCGCCTAGGTCGCCTACATGCAGGGCCTGGACGGCGATCTCGTCGGTCTCGAGCGTGGTCTGCTCGATGCACGCTCTGTACACGCAAACCAGCGAATCGAGGTAGTCCGACGTAGTGGTGGAGGAGCGAACGGACAGCTGGATCGACGTGCTCGCCCCCAAGTACTTGCCACCGAACACGCGATAGCCGCCGACGTCGGTATCCGGCACGGACGTCAGCTTCAGCTCGACTTCCGCGGCGTCGATGCCGCCGCCCGCGTACCAGCCCGACTCGCGCCAGACGTAGCGGCCCGAGAGCGTCATGCCGTCCGCGTTCGTGTCGAGCGTTGCAGTTATCGAGCTGGTCACGCTGCCGATAGTTCTGTGCTGTGCCAGCGCGTCCTGGTAGCCGCCCAGCGAGATCGACGAGCTGCGGCTCAGAAAAGCGCCGAGCGCCGTGGGGCCGAGGTCTTCGCTTATGGGCTTGAAGAAATACGTCGCTGCAACGGTGCTCGTGTCGCCGTCGACCTGATCGCCGGCCTCGACGATTTGCCTGCTACCCGTGACCTGCCAAGAGTATTCGGCGGCGGCCGCTTGTGTCAGAGCGAGAGCGAGTGCGGCGATGAGAGCGGCGACGCGCTGCGTAGACGGACGGACGATCGGACGCACGTGCTGCCCAAAAAGATGTGTAGACGTGCGAACGATATCGAGCCGCTTGCCGCTTGGAAAGCGGCGTTCGACATAAAGCCGGCGCTGATCGCGGTTTGCGGAGCCGATTATCTTGCGGGATTAGCCGCGGTGGTCGTCAAATCGCCCGCCGCAGTGAAATTCGGCGGCAGCTTCGCCCACTGGAAGCCCTTGACCGCGAGGTCATAGCCCACGTCGTACAGCTTGCTCATGTATTCGTTGTCGAAGTCTTCTTTGTGCACGGCGTTGAACGTGGCTGGAATGAACGCCAAGTTGAAATCGACGCCGTCACGCTCGGCGGTGGCATAGATCCGGTAGAGATCGCCGATGCCCTGGGTCTGGAGCAACGACGAGACCGCGCGGCCGCCGATGTTCACCGTCTTGCGCTCGACCTGCGCCCAGTCCGCGTCGAGCCGTGCATTGCGTATTACGTAGAGCGTGCGCTTCCGGGTAAACCCGGCCGCCGCCGACCGTTGGTCGAGGCGGATCGACGGCGGATAGGCGAACACCTGCGCCATGGTGCCGCCGTCCACGTGCATTTCCTGGTAGCGCTTGCCGTCGACTTCCACGTCGATCATCACGGGCGGGAACCCGACCGGAATGGCGGCGGAAGCCATCAAGACGCTCACGAACAGGTTCAATGCCTCGGGAGTGCCGTAGGTCGCGATTTTTCCCATGTCCCAGATGACGGGGCGGCGCGCATCGATATCGCCGGTGCCGATCAACAGGAAGCGACCCTTCGCGTATTCCGCGGCGATCTCCTTCAGGAGATCTCGCTGTCACGAACTTGCGCGTGAGCGCCCACAGCGGTGCGTTGTCCGCCATCGCGTCGCTGAAGATGCCGCCGAGCAAGCTGCGCGGCTTGAGCACATCCTCCGGCGAGGTCTTGGTGTAGACCTCCGTCAACGTCGCGTCGTACTTTTCGCCGAGAAACGCGAACGGTGCAATCAGCGCGCCCGTGCTGATGCCGGTGACGACCTTGAACTCGGGCCGCGTCCCCGCGGCCGTCCAGCCGTTGAGCAAGCCCGCCGTGTAGGCGCCCTTGTCGCCGCCGCCGGAAATGGCCAAGAAGACCGCTGGGGGCAGTGGCCCCGTTCGTCCCTGTTGGGCGAGGTACGCCTGTTCCTTGGCGAGCGAGTCGACGGCGATGCTCGCGAGCTCGCTCGTGTCGTTGTTGGCGATGTAACGCACACCGGGCATCCCCGGGATTTCGGCTCGCGCGCTCAGTTCGGGTGGTACTGCCTGAAGCCGCTCGGGCGCGGCGCAGGCTTGGATGAGAAGGAGCGAGGCCGCGCCTAAGGCGATTCTCAACGTCCGATTTCTCATAGCGCGCATCATGCCCGATTTTTGCCCAACGACAGACGCTCCGCAGCCTGAAGGACCGTCGGCGATGCTTGCACGGCTCGGAGCCGGTGGGCGGCGCACATTGTGATAGCGTTAGCTCGCCGGCACAGGCATCTGGAGAGGGGAATGAGAACTCGAAGCATTGGATGGCTCGGCGCGGGGTTACTCGCCGCAGGGTTGCTCGCCGCGACGTCGGTCGGGGCGCATCACAGCTTCGGCACGTTCTTGATGAACGAGAGCATCGAGCTCACTGGCGTCGTCACGAAGTTCGATTATGTGAACCCGCATGCGTGGCTGCACTTCGACGCGACGGGCGCGGATGGCAAGACCACCTCGTACCGCTGCGAGATGCGTTCGGCAACGACGTTACGTCGCTCGGGCTGGACGCCCGAGATGTTCGCGGCGGGCACGCGCCTCACGGTGCAGGGCTCGCCCGACCGCGTCGACCCGCACGCGTGCTACGTCAGCACGCTCGTGTTCGCGGACGGTACCAAGCTCGACCGCTACGGCCAACGGATCGAGGCCGCGCCGGCGGTCGAGCGCGCCGCGCGCACGCCAACCGGCGAGCCGAACCTCGCGGGCGACTGGGCGCAGGAGCAGCTGGTGATGACGGACCCGAAGGGGCTCAACGGCACGCTCGTGCCGCTGTCGAAAGCGGGCACGTTCGCGCCGGGCGGCGTGCCCGAAGGGCAGCGCGAGATCGCGGGCGCGCGCGGCACGGCGGAAGCCAACGCGGGCGGTCTGCCGGCCGCTCGGCCGCCGCCGCGCGCGGCTGTAGAGCTGACGGACGCGGGCAAAACCGCGATGGATGCGCTCGTCGCGCTGCCGCGCGCGGTGCGATCGTGCATGCAGGGCAGCATCATTTCGGATTGGGGCGGCGAGGGCGTCAACCGGATCACGCAGAGCGCCGACGCCATCAAGCTTCAATACGGCCGGCTCGGGCTCGAGCGGAGCATCTATATGAATCTCGCGGCGCATCCGGCGAGCGTCGCGGCGAGCCGCGCGGGGCATTCGATCGGCCGCTGGGAGAACGACGTGCTCGTCGTCGACACCGTGGGATTCTTGCCTGGGACGCTGACCGGCACGACACCGCATAGCGACAAGCTGCACGTCGTCGAGCGGTTCACGCTCGACGCGACGACGACGGCGCTGAAGCGCGAGTACACCGCCGAGGATCCTACGTATTTCACAGCGGCTTACTCGGGCTCCGACACGGTTTCGGCGTCGAGCGTGCCGTACGCGGCCGAGGCGTGCGAGGACCTCACGCCGAACGCGGCGTCCGCAGCGGCGCCGGCACCGACGCCGACGCGATAGCTTCGGGCGGGGTGCGCTAGAGCTTCGGGCGAGGTGAGCTAGCGGCTCACCCCCATGAGGGTGTCAGCGGCGGCCTTCCACCACGGCGTGTTCCAGACGAAGTGCGTCGCGACGATCCACGGCAGCGCCAACGCTAGCCCTATGACATAGGCCCGGTGCAATCGGCCGAACCGCACGAAGTCGTAAATGAATGCGGGCGCGAGCGCCACGAGCTCCAACGAGGACGCGACGTCATTCGTCACGAGTAGATTGTTGCCGGGGATCCAGGTCATGCGCCCGAACGCGGCCCCGAGCAGCGCGGCGGTCGTGAGGATCATCACGCGCTTGTGGGTTTCGGGATCGCGGGTGCGCACCGCGAGCGCCCAAATCATCAGTGCTGGAAACATGATGAAGAAGCGCAGCTGCAGGAACAGGACGTTCGCGACGATCGCGCCGGCCCCGAACCTGACGGCACCGTAGTAGGCAACCACCGTTGAGATAGCCCCGAGCACCAGAATCGCGGGCACGAGCCCGACCGACACGAGCCCGAGACGCATGTGCAGGTCGCGCCGTCCCGCATTGACGAGCCCCGCCTGGGCGACCAGGAGCAACAGCCAGGAGACCATCGCGAAGGCG
Organism: uncultured Gammaproteobacteria bacterium; assembly: GCA_963742115.1. Lineage (GTDB taxonomy): Bacteria > Pseudomonadota > Gammaproteobacteria > Steroidobacterales > Rariloculaceae > FEN-1219. The sequence goes on along the minus strand of CAVUKQ010000015.1, from coordinate 89,533 downwards.
TGCAGATGCGCGAGCGGCGGCGGAACTGGGACGGCCCCTGCGAGAATTCCAATGGACTTCGGCGCGAAGCCGGCGATCGCGAGGGCCGCGAGCCAGACGGTCATGAAGAAGTAGAAGCGCCGATCGACCGCTTGCGAGTCGACGCGCGGCGCTTCGATGGCCAGTTCGACGCTCATGGAGCCTTCCTTTCTTATTGTTGGGCGTTCGTTCTTTGGCGGGATCCTTGCGAGTCGCGGGCGCTCAGCCCGGCTTGCGCGCGCGAATCATGAACTGATCGGTCTTGCCCCGGACGGCTGGATCGAACACGGCCTTAGTGTGGTCGTCGGCCGGATTGGCCAAGATGGTCGACTCGGCTTCGATCTTGAAGCCCGCCTTCGTGAGCACATCGCGCGCCTGTTGCAGCGTTATCCGATGGAACGCTTTGTTGTCCTGCCCCGCGACGCCGACGTGGTCGATCACGCCGAGCACGCCGCCGGGCTTCAGCGCCGCATAGATACCCTTCAAGAACTCCAAGGCGGGTGCCTCGCCGGCGGGTTGGTCGCCAAAGCCGTTATAGATGTCGTGCAAGTTGAGCGCGGTGACGACGGCGTCGACATTCTTGAGGCCGGCCTCGGCGAGCGAAGTGTTCACGGCGTGTGACGTTGCCGAGCCGCTTTTGCAGCGCGGTCTCCGCTTCCTTCGGTGCGAGGAACGGCGGGTTCGATGCGTACACCTTGCCGCCCGGACCCACGGCGGCCGAGAGCACCTCGGTGAACCAGCCGCCGGCCGCGATCATGTCGACGACCGTGTTGCCGGTCTTGATGCCGATGAATTGCACGCTCTCGATCGGCTTGCGCGACGCGTCGCGCGCCTTGCTCGCGGCCGCGCGCTCCGGCGCGGCGAGCGCGGCGCGCATCCGCGTGACTTGCTCGTCTTGCGCGTGAGCGGTCTGTAGCAGAGCGCCGACGAGTGCGAGCGCGAGCAGCGGTCGCAGCGATTTGTGATTCTTCATGAGCTCCTCCTTCAGCGAGATTTGGTGGTGTCGACTTGGTAGATCGGCAGATCCCAGTGATTGACCGTCAGCTCCCAGCGGCGGTTCTCTTCGCGCTTGCGCGTGGCCGTGTCCTTGAACAATGTCTGCGCGATTTCCTCTTCGTGCTTTCCCGCTTCGACGTCGCTGTAGGTGATCTCGATGCGATAGTCCCACCGCCCCGCCTCGTCTGTATGGAACTGCGGATGATAGATGCGGTAGTCCAAGACGTAGCCGAGTTCCTTGGCACGGTCGAGGATCGGGACTTGGTACTTGCGGAACAGGTCCCACCACTCGTCGATGAAGCCGTAGCGAACGCGATAGACCCACTCCACCTCGTAGCCTTTCGCGTCCGGCTTCGGCGGCTGTGCCACCGCGGGCCCGGCTGCCAAGCACGAGAGGCTCAGGGTCGTGATCGCGTGCGAGAAAACGTTGGCTCGACGCATGGTGTCACTCCATCCGCTATCTCATCTATCTATATGCGCGAAATCAGACGATCACGCTCGCAAGCTACGGCGCGATCACCTTCACCACGTAGTAATCGACGGTGCTCGGCACCTCTTTGAACCAGTGCGGCACGCCGGCCGGGATCACGATGACGTCGCCTTTCATCAGGTGCTGCGATTGGCCGCCGTTGATGTCCGTGCCGCGGTGCTGGCCCGGCGCCGTGACGTTGCCGCCGATCATGGTTCCGCCGGTGACGATCGTCGCAGAGCCGTCGAGCACGTAGATGGTGTCCGTCTCCTTGTCGTGAACCTCGACCATCCCGGGCTCCATGCGATGCGCGATCGTGATCGACAGGTTCGGCGCCGTCACGAGGCTGCCGCCTTTCGCCACTTGCTCGTGCCCGATGAACGTGACTTTCGCGTTGTCGGCGGCGCTCAACAGAGTGGCCGATAGCAGAAGTGCCGCTGCAAGGATTATTCGTTTCACGATTCGCCCCCTTTGGTTGTCGGTGTCGGGATCATACGCCGCGTCATTCCGGCGCATGCTCTCGCGAGAGTCGCTGGAACACGTAGGCCGCCACGTCGCGGATCTGCTCGACGGAGAGCGTACCTTGGAAAGCCGGCATGTTGTTGCGGCCCGCATTGACGGTCTCCATCGCAACGGCGGCGCTCGCGACGTGGTCGAGCGGTTTGCCGCCGCCCTCGCCGCCGAGGCCGTCATCGCCGTGGCAGAGCGAGCAGACCTCCGTGAAGACCCGCTTGCCGCTCTCGAGGTCGGCAGGCGCGTTCGCCGCAGCCGCACTGGCCGGGGCGGCCGCGTCGCGGAGCTGGTCCGGCGTCCGGCGCAGCGGCGACCCGGCTTCCACCGGCGGCAGCGCGCCGTCCAAGCCGAACATCCATACGCTGTCGCCGCGAGCGGAGCCGATCAGCGCGTTGCCCGCCGAATACGCGAGCACGTACTGCCGGCCGTTGCGCTCGACGGTGCTCACGGCCGCGTGCATGCCCGCGCCCGTCTGGAATTCCCAGAGCTGCATGCCGGTGCTCGAGTCGAGCGCCGTGAGCCGGCCGTCGTTGCGGCCGACGAAGACCAGGCCGCCCGCGGTGGCGGTCGAGCCGCTGTAGCACTGCTCGGGCCAGCGGAAACGCCATACGAGCTTGTTGGTCGTCATGTCGACGGCCGCGAAGATGCCGGTGCGCGCGAGCCGCGTGAAGCCGCCGCCGTTCGCTCCGCCGCCCGCGTAGCGCTGCCCCTGCTGCGGAGGAATGACGTTCGGGTTGCCGCCGCCCGCGAACGTCCCGGCCACGGACGATGCGCAGACGAACAGCGTCTGCTGCTTGGGATCGAACGAGCTCGGCGGCCAATTCGCGCCGCCCCAGACGCCGGGCTTCACGATCGTCGGGTCCTCGCCGACGAACGGCGTGAAGATCTGGCCGCCGTTCACGAGCGTCATGCCCTCGGGCGCGATCTCGATCCCATGCGGGACGATCGCGTCGCCGCGCGGGAACGGCTGCGTCGGCGCAGTCCCCTGGCGCGGCTCCTGCGGCACGCGCTTCTCGTCGATGCCGACGAGCGGCCGGCCCGTCTCGCGGTCGAGGATGTACGCCCAGCCGGTCTTGCCGACCTCGACCGCGGCCTTGCGCTTGCGCCCCGCGATGGTCAGATCCATCAACACGACCGGATTCGGCGAGTCGTAGTCCCAGAGATCGTGATGGACCTGTTGGAAGTGCCAGCGATACTTGCCGGTCGCCGCGTCGATCGCGACGATCGAAGCCGTGAACAGATTGTCGCCGGCGCGCGCGCCGCCGTTGTAGTCGGGGCCGGCGTTGCCGGTCGAGAAGTAGATCATGCCGAGCTCAGGGTCGACGGCCGGCGTCTGCCAGATCGACCCGCCGCCGTATTTCCACGAGTCGTTGTCCCGCGGCCAAGTTTCGTGACCCTTCTCGCCGGGCGCCGGGATCGTATAGAACGTCCAGCGCAACCGCCCGTCCTCGGCATCGAATGCCTTGAGACGGCCGCGCGTGCCGCGGTCGGCGCCCGCGAAGCCGACGATCACCATGCCGTCGTAGTAGAGCGGGGCGGCGGTGATCGAGAAGTTCTCCTCCCAGCGCTCCGCGGCGATGTCCCAGACAGGCTTGCCCGTCGCGCGATCGAGCGCGACGAGCCGCGCATCGAGCCGGCCGACGAAGACCTTGTCGGCGCTCACCGCGACGCCGCGGCTCGTCCAGCCGCAGCACACCGATGTGATGTCCGGGCGGAGATGCGCTTCGTAGCGCCACACGATCTCGCCGCTGGCGAGCGAGATCGCGAAGACGTCGTCGGCGCCGGTGCTGACGTAGGCCGTGTCGTCGTAGACCACGATTTGCGCTTCGCCCGAATACTGCTGGCCGGTGCCCGACCCGTCGAGCCGCGCGCGCCAGACGCCCTTGAGCCCGGCGACGTTCGAGCGATCGATCTCGGTGAGCGGCGAGTAGCGTTGGTTGAAGAGATTGCCGCCGTTGGTCGGCCAGTTCGTGGTCGGCAGCGCCGCGAGCTCGGCATTCGAGAGGCCCGCGTTACTTGCCGGCGGCGCGCTGGAGTCTGTTTGCGCGAAACCGGCTGCGGCCATCAAAGCCGCGGCCATGGCGGAGGCGGTCAGGCGGGTAGCCGCCAACGATAACGAGCTCATGTCTCCCCCTTCGAAGGCTTCGTTCCGGCAACGTCAGTGTAAGCAAGCCGGCGCGTTCTGGTGTTCTTTCCTCGACGAGCCGCGCGCGTCAGCGGCTGTACGGTGTGGTCAGTAGGCTGTAGAGCGTCTCCGCGCCCGTGACGAAGTTGCCCACGCGCAGATTCTCGTCGCGCGCGTGCTGGTTGTTGTCGTCGTTCACCGTCGGCACGAGCACGAACGGCAGCTTCAACGCCTCGACCAGCACGTCCGTGGGAACCGTGGCGCCCATCATGCGAATTTTCACGGGTTCCTCGTTGGGCGCGGGCGCGGCCGCCGCGCGCAGCGCGTCGTTCGCCCACTGACCTACGCCTGAGTCCATCGGCATGCGCACCGCGGCTTGGTTCGAGCCGAGCGTGAAGCTCGCGAGCTTGTCGAAACGCGCGCGCTCGTCTTCGGTGGGCTTGCCGTCGACGAGGTGATAGCCCGCGTGCTCGATGTGCGCCTTCACGAGCTCGAACAGCCGTGCGTCCGTCCGTCTCCGGTGTCGTGCGCAGGTCGATCTCCGCGACCGCGTCGCTCGGCACGACGTTCGCCGCTGCCGCGCCGACTCCGGCGGACGCCAGGCCGCGCACGTTGAGCGACGGGTACTGCAGCGCCTCCTGGTAATTGTTTCCGACGCGTTCCGCGCGCGCGATGCCCGTGCGCTTCAAGAGCGCGGCTTCGTCGTCGCCGACGGCGGCCAGCACGGCGCGGTCGCCTTCCGTGAGGCGCACGCCGTCGTAGTACCCGGGAATCAGAACCCGGCCGTCGTCGTCCTTCATCGACGCGAGCAGCGCGGCGAGGCGCAGCGCGGGATTCGGCACGTAGTTGCCGTAGTGTCCGCTATGCAGCGGCGCGCGCGGGCCGAAGACCGTGAGCTTCGTTTGCGCGATGCCGCGATTGCCGAACACGATCGTCGGCCGGCCGGACACGTGCAGCGGCCCGTCGAGAATGACGAGCGCGTCGGCGCGAAACGCCGCCGGGTCGACCGCGATCGTGGCCGCGAGGCTCGGCGAGCCCATCTCCTCCTCGCCGTCGAGCATGACCTTGACGCCGAACGCCGGCGCCGTCTTTCGCTCGGCGAGCAGGTCGAGCGCCGTCAGCAGCATCATGATCGGCGCTTTGTCGTCCGACGCGGAGCGTGCGAACACGCGCAGCTCCGGGTTCAGCGGTTTCGCCTGCAGCGCGTCGGCGCTCGACGTCCTGCCACTCGCCCGCGCCAGCTCGCAGCCGCACGACCGGCTCGAACGGATCGGGCTGCGACCATTCCGCGGCGGTCACGGGCTGGCCGTCGTAGTGAATATAGAAGAGCAGGGTCGGGAGACCGGGCGCCGCGCCGGCCATCTGCGCCAAAACCACCGGCCGCCCGGCGGCGTTCGACACGAGCCGAGCGCGCAACCCGCGGCGCTCGAATGCTTGCCGCAGGAATTCCGCGTTGCGCTGGATGTCCGCGGGCACGTCGGCCACATTGCGGTAGCGCAGCAGCTCGAGGTATTCGGCAAAGTTGCGCCGCGCGGCATCCTCGATCGGTTCGCGCAACGCGCCGGCTCGCGCGCCGCCGACGAACAGCAGCACGAGCGCCGCGAGTGTGGCGCGGTCGAGGACGCGTGCGGCAGTGGTCATGGGGTGGCTCCGGGGAAACACGCGATATAGGCGGCGACGGAACGCTGTCAGCTCGCGTCGAGCATGCCGCGGCAGCCGCCCGCGAAACCGTTTTTCACCAAGAGCTCGTTCCAGAGCCGCGCCCGTTCTTCGCGTGACAGCGAACGTGCCCACTTCCAGGCCGTGCCGTAGTCATAGTCCGCGCGCCAGCCGGACTCGCCGCGGATGTGCTCGTCTGCGAACTCTTTGCCCCACACCTGCGCCCAGACTCGGTCGAGCACGAGGTAGAGCGTCATGTGGCCATCGACGCCGTCGAGTCGTTGGGTGAGCTGCCACAGGTGACGATGGCCGAGCTCGTGAACCAGAGTGGATTCCTTCACGGCGCGGCTGTAGCTCGCGCGCAGTTGCATCGCGTGCTCGGGGCCGCCCGAGTGGCTCACGTCTTCCGCCACTACCGCGGGCACGGTCGATTCGGTGAACGGGAGGCAAGTCACGGTCTCGAACGCGGCCACGATGCGCTCGCCGAACTCATCCCAGATCGCACGATAGGTGCGGGTGTCCCACTGGTCTGCCGCCGAGAGCGGGACGAACTCGACCTCTACGGCCTTCGCGGGGCTCATTGCGAGCAGCGACGCCGTCAGGACGGCGCGAGCTAGCGGTACGAGGATCGTGCGCATCGACACCCTATCGGGTCGGGACGAGTGCCGGAATGTTCGGGCGGCCCGCGCGGTGGGTCAAGCTTGGGCAGGGGGTCACCCGCCGCGCGCGCTCGAGAGCGGCGGCTGCCCACGGGGCCGGCAGCGGCGTCGTGATACGCTCGCCCACACCCGGCCGAAGCCACACGCTGGATTTTCACGTCAAACGACCACCAGGGAGAATTCGAATGAGAAAGCCAACGCCCTGCGCGCTAACTGCCTGCGCAACCCTTTGGGTCGGGACCGCCCTCGCGCAGGAAAGCCCCGCGCCGGTTCGGCTCGATCCCGACAAGATCGCGGGCCTCGGTCTCACGGCGATTCCGCCTGATGCCTATCAGGAAATCCTCGTCGGCGGCGAGCTCAACATGCGGGTTGCAACGCTGTTCGAAGGCAAGGAGCTGCGCGTGTCGATCTTCGAGTCGACGCCGGCCAAGACGAGCCACCGCACGCGGCCGACCGACGTCGACGAGTTCGTCTACGTGCTGAGCGGCAAGCTGATCCTCACCGAGCCCGGCGGCAAGGTTCACGAGTACCTACCCGGCGACTCGCTCGTGCTTCCGGTCGGCTACAAGGGCACCTGGGAGATGCAGGGCAACTACCGCGAGCTCGTCGTGCTGGCGCAGAAGGGCGACTAGCGCGCCGTCGCGCGGCCGTGCGCAGCGGCGCGCAGGTCACTCCGACAGCGCTTGGACCTGATACATCGCGACCAACAGCGCAGACGGCTTGATTCCGCTGTACCCGATCCAGTCTCTGGTAGACCTGCGCGAACTGGCCGCTGCGGAATATCTGTGCGATGACCCGATTGGCGACCAGCCGGAAGTCCGCATCGTCGCGCCGAACCATGAAGGCATAGGGTTCGTACGAGAACAGCTCGTCTGCGAACGAGAAGCTCGCGTCCTTGTTCGTGGCGAGCACTTTCATGGCGTCGCCGATGAGGACTACCTGATCGGACGCGTACGCGTCGACGTCTCCGCTCTGCAGCTTGGCCATCCCTTCGTCGGCGTTGGCGACCTTGATCACGCGGGCGTCGATGAGGTTTTTCGACAGATGCGCCTCGAGCGCGGTCTCCGTGGTCGTGCCGCGAATGACGGCGACACGCTTCCCCTTGAGGTCGTCCATCGTGGCTATCCGGTCCTTGGCTCTGGACAGGACCGTGCCACCGGTGACGAAGGTCATGAGCGTGAAGTCCACGCGCTCCTGCCTGCCGAGGGTGATCGTCGTCGACGCACATTCGATGTCGACGTCGCCTTTGACGACGGCGTCGAAACGGTTGTCCAGGTTGGTCGGCACGTACGTGACCTTCATGTCGGGAAGCTTCAGGTGTTCCCTGACTCCGACGGCGATCCGCTCACAGAAGTCGACGGAGTAGCCCGCAGGCTTGCCGTTTTCCAGGAACGACAATGGGCGTTTGTTCGGGTCGTACCCGATTCGAAACTCACCCCGCTTGGCGATGCGCTCGAGCGTTCCTTGCGCCATCAACGCGCCCGGTGTGAGCACGATCGCCAAAAGAACCATCGCCCGGACTCGCATCGATCTGCTCACGTTGCTTCCCCTTTCATCGTTGGTTGGTCCGGCGCCCGCCGCACAAACGGCGGCGTAGGCGAGCGTAGACCCACGTGAGGGTGTTGTACATGCGCCGCGAACGGGCGCGTACCTGGACCTTGGTCGTACGGCGAGAGTGGTGCGGGCCAGCCGTGCGGGTCGGAGCGCCCCACGCGCGGCGGCTCCGGATTAGAAGGAGTAGCGCGCGTTGATGCCGATCCCGTCGCGATCGCCGCCGAACGTGAGGCCGATGCCGGCCGAAAACGCGTCGGTGAAGTAGTAGCGAGCGCTCCCTTGCAGCGACGTGTCGCTATTGCCCACGTCGACGTATTGAACGCCGCCCTCTAGCTCGAGTTGCTGGTTGATACGGCTCCGGATGCGAAATTGCAGGCCCAGGCCGTCGTCGTCCGCATCGACCGGACCCGGCAGGTCCGCTGCGCTGTTGATGTACAGCACCCGCCCGTACAGATCGGTGTTGTCCTTGAGGGGGTATCGGTAGCCCGCGCCGATCGTCCACGTATCGAGGTCGATACCGAAGTCGAGGTCGTCCGTGGCATACGACGCGAATACATGCCAGCCGACACCGATAAACCGTCGCCGTCGACGTCGGTACCGTTGATGTCGAAGTCGGATTCGTCGTAGCCGATCTCGGCGTAGTTGTAGCTGAGCTGCGACTGCGGTCGAGGTGCTCCTGCGCGAAAGTCACTGCCGGCACCAGTACGGCCGTGACGAGCAACGCTCGCGATACTCCATTCGTCATTTTTTCTCCTTAAAGATAGCCAGAATCGGGCGTGCCCGATCGAGATGATAAGGCAAGCCGCCGACCCGCACGTTCCCCGCTCGCGAAAGCCTTACGTCGGGTCGCTCCGAGCAACCCTATTGACCCGCTACTCGCGACACATCCGCCAGTTGACGGCAACCAATGTAGAATCCTTGCCTGATCTCGTGCACGAACTCGAATAAAGGGGGAATTACCGTGGTGAAGAAGCTGGCTCTAGCCGCAGTCTGCCTGTCGTACCTGAGCGGGAACGCGATGGCGCAGGATGCCAAAACGACGATCGCGAACGCGCAGAAAGCGTTGGGCGACGTCAAGTCCATCACGTACTCGGGATCGGCGAAGGACGTCGCGTTCCAGCAGTGCGGCGCGAACGCATACCCAGATGATCTGCCAGGGCCCGCACGACCCGATGCGGCCGATCACGAACTACGTGCGCGTGATCGACCTCGCGGCGCCGCACGACGCGCCAGACGGGCGGCACGAACAACATCGGCGCCGGCGGCTCGACGACGGTCGCGCCCGGAACGTTCTTCCAGCAGGTCACGTCGCAACAGGCGGATCTGTCGCAGCCCTGGGCCCAGTCGCTCGACCTGTACCTCACGCCTTGGGGCTTCTTGAAAGGCGCCGCCGAGAACAACGCGACCGCGAACACGCGGCAGCGTCGGCAGCAAGAGCTACACGGTCTTGAGCTGGAGCCCGACGGTCAAGGCGCCGTCGGGCAAGAGCTACGTGATCAACGGCTACGTGAACAGACAAGAACCTCATCGAGCGCGTCGAGACGTGGGTCGGCGAGAACATCATGGGCGACATGCACGTCGTCGCCACCTATTCGGGCTGGACGGACTTCGGCGGCGTCACGGCGCCGACGAAGATCGTGCAGACGCGCGGCGAGTGGCCGTTCTTCGAAGTCGACGTGACGGCGGCCAAGGCGAATCCGTCCGACCTCGCGACGCTCGCGCCCGCAGCCGCGCGCCGCGTCCGGGCGCCCCGGCCGGCGGTCCGCCGGGCGGCGCTCCGCCCGCGCTCAACGTCACGACCGAGAAGCTCGGCGACGGCTTCTACCGGCTCACGACGGGGGCGGGCAGCTACGACTCGCTCATCGTCGAGTTCAAGGACTACGTGATGATGCTCGAGGCCGGGCAGAGCCAAGCGCGGGCGCTCGCCTACGTCGCGGAAACGAAGAAGCTCTTCCCGACCAAGCCGATCAAGTACGTCATGGTCACGCATCCGCACTCCGACCACACGGGTGGGCTGCCGGTGCTCGTGGCCGAAGGCGCGACGATCATCACGCAGAAGAACAACAAGGAGTTCCTCGATCGCGCGCTCAACACGCCGCGCACGCTGCTCGAGGACACGCTCTCGAAGAATCCGAAGAAGGCGAAGATCGAGACGGTCGTCGGAGAAGAAGGTATACACGGACGGCACGCGAACCGTCGAGATGTACCACATCTATCCCGCGCCGCACTCGAACGGCCTGATGGTCGCGTACATCCCGAAGGAGAAGGTGCTGTTCCAGGGCGACTTCTCGGTGAATCCGGGCGAGCCGGCGAACGATCACGTCAAGGCGCTCGTGCCGGCGCTCGAGAAGCTCGGTCTCACCGACTTCCTTCGCTACATCAACGTCCATGCGTCCGCGGCTCCGCAGACGAAGGCGGACGTGTGGAAGGCCGTCGGTAAGTAAGTAGGGCGGAGCTCGCCCGCTCGAGCGGCGGTCGTCTAGGCCGCCACGCTTTCCGCTTGCGACGGGGACCGCGACCGCGGTCCCCGTCGTCACGCCGCGATTCAGCGGCTCGCTCGATTTCTCCGTTTCCGCGCTCAGCACGCAGACTGCGTGCAACCAAGGTCCAATGGAGCGCGATCCCCGAATTTGGTCAAGTCGAGCGCTGCGGCCGGAGCTAATCGGCGCCGCGCTCGCGCTATGCGCGGTGCGTCATCAGAACATCGCACCCGGCGAAGAATTCGACGGGATACGCTCGACGCGAGCAAGACGGCAGCAAGAAAACTTGAGCCACGGCCAAGCGAGAAACGGAAAGCTGCACCCGCCGCCGCCCGACGCTCAGCTCACGCCGACAAGAACGGCGACATCCTGCACGGCGCAAAGAACTATCGGCTGAACATTCCGGCGAACGCACCCGCGAAGGACTTCTGGTCGGTCGTGCGTCTACGACCCGCAGACGCGCTCCGAGCTGCAAACCTCGCAGCCGTTTCCGAGCAAGAACAACAAGCGCGACAAGCTGATCGTCAACGCCGACGGCTCGGTCGACTTGTACTTCGGCCCCAAGGCGCCGAAGGGCAAGGAAGCGAACTGGACGCAGACCATCGCGGGCAAGAGCTGGTTCGCCGATCCTGCGCCTATATGGTCCGCTCGACGCTTGGTTCGAGAAGAAGTGGCGTCCGCGGCGAGATCGAGATGGTCGCGTTAACCAGCGACTTACATCTGGCTCTCGGGGAAGATCTTCTGGAACCACGCGCTGAATCTGCGGCCACGGCTCGCGAGGGGCTCGCTCGTCTCGACGACTTCTTTGCCGTCGATCGTGGCGCGCCACAGGATTTTTCCCCGGTCGTCGAGCTCGAGCTTGTAGGCGATCTCCGCTAGACGTTGCTTGAAGCGCTCCGTCAGCGGTCCCGCAAGCGCGGTGGAGTCCACCAGCACGCCCATTTCCGTGTTGATGTCGATGGAGCGCGGATCGAGATTCAGCGAGCCCACGAAGGTGTAGCGCCCGTCGATCACCGCGGCCTTGGTGTGCAGTGTCACCGAGTCCGGCCCTTCTTCATCCGCTGCATGGGCCACCGCGCTCGCCCGCACCTCGTACAGATCGACGCCGGCCCGCAGAAGCTTCTTGCGATAGCTGGCGTAGGCGGAATGCACGGCGGTGTGATTATTCGATGCGAGCGAGTTGGTCACGATGTAAACCTTGACGCCGGAATCCACCACGCCTTTCCAAGCCGCCACGCCGTCGTCACCAGGAACGAAGTAAGGCGTCGATATGATCACCTCTTTGGTCGCGGCGGTAACGACTTCGGCCATGCGCGTGACGAGGATCTGCTGATCTCGCGATACCTTGTTCAGCAGCTTGTCGGGATCGTCCGTAATGACTTCGGCGTCGGCCGGATAGAGCGTCGCAGTTCGATTCAACAGGTTCTGTACGAGCGGTGCGTCGATTGCTTGACGGTAGATGGAGTCGCCCGTTGTCGTCATCGCGGTGTTCAGCTTGTCGCGCAGCGTAGTGAGCCCCTCGTCGTCGATCTCGAAGGCGGAAAGCGGCACCGCCAGCTCGTGATTCCAGAAGCGATCGAATGTCGCGGATACCTGCGGTGCAACCGGACCGAAGGCGAGCATGTCGAAGTCGAGAAACTCGGCGTCCTTGGTGAGCTGAAAATACTCGTCGGCGATGTTGCGCCCGCCGACGATCGTGGTCTGATTGTCGACGGTAAACGATTTGTTGTGCATGCGCCGGTTCGCCGTCTTGAAGTTCAACGCGAAGTTCAGCCAGGAGATGCCGCCGCGCGCAATGGGATTGAAGAGGCGAATTTCGATGTTCGGGTGATCGTCGAGCGCCAGTAGCACCTGATCGTCGACCGTCGTGAACACGTCGTCGAGCAAGAAGCGAACCCGAACGCCGCGATCCGCGGCTTCGACGAGCTTGGCGGCGAAGATCAACCCGGCGCTGTCGTTCTTGATCAGGAAATACTGTACGTCGATGCTGCGCTCGGCCTTGTCGATGAGCGCAAGGCGCGCACCGAGTGCGTCCAGACCAGCGGGCAGCGGATAGAACCCCGACTGACCGTTCTGCGAAGCGGTCCAGCCGGAGACCGCCTTCCCGAGCGACGTATCCTCTGTGTGCGTCAGCGCCGCGGTTGCGGTTTTCTCGTAGCCGGTCGGCAGTGACGCGCAGGCGCTCGTGAGCGCCACCGCGAAGACGACCCAAAGCATTCGCGACTTCATTGTTCTCCCAGTCCTCGGATCTACGACAACGACGTGCGAAGCCCAGAGGGCAATGTCTGGCGGCGCGAAGAGCGCGGAGTATGGCATTCGAGATTGCGCGACGAAAGCCGCGGCTCGAGGTGTTCGATGTCGGTGCCGTGTTTTCGGTCGCATTGCGGCCGGAGACGAGGAAGAATAGCGCCCAGCAAGCGAGGACCTCCTATGCAACGCACTCCGATCGAAACGGGCCGCAACGAGCGACGGCCAAGTCGCCATCTTGCCGGCGTGTTTCTCGCGGCAGCGCTCGCGGTGAACACCGCGCACGCTCAGACCGACGTCGCGTGGTTCAAGAACGGCGATCGCCTCACGGGCGAGATCAAAGTCGCTGGACAGAGGCCGAGTCTCGTTCGATTCGCCCACGACCGGCGTGATCAACCTCGAATGGGACGACATCGATCGGCTGTTCTCCACGACGACGTTCGAGGTGAACCTCCAAAGCGGCGAGCGAATCTACGGCACGCTCGCCGAAACGACGACGGGCGACGGCAAGGTCAGCGTGCAAACCCCAACGGAGACGAGGGATCTGCCCACGCAGACCGTCGTGCGCATGACACCGATCAAAGCGAAGGTCGCCGACCGCATCGAGATGCGCGTCGATCTCGGCTACAGCCTCGCGAAGGCCAATGATCTCGACCAATCGAGCTTCGGCTACGAGTTTCGCTACCGCGGCGAGGCTCGCCAGATAACGTTCGACGTCGACGGTTCGACGTCGAGCAGCGAGAACGATCCGAGCAGCACGCGCGTGCTCACGAGCTTCAACTACCAGCGTTACATCGAGAAGCTGGAATGGAACCCGATCGGCATAGGCCAGCTGGAGCGAAACGATGAGCTCGGCATTGACCAGCGCCGGACGTTCGGCGGCGGCATGGCGCGTTACTTGCGCGACACGAACTCAAACCGCATCGCCTTCACCGGCGGATTGGTTCGCAGCTTGGAGGAAGACGCGGGTCGACCGACACGACCACGGATACCGAGGCGTTGATCGGGATGGACCTCGAATGGTTCAAATACGACGAGCCCGAGCTCGACGTATCGACGACTTTCACGCTGTTCCGCAGGCTCTCGGGGTCCAAGGAGCCGCGCGGCAACGTCGACGTGAACTTTCGCTGGGAGGTCTTCAAGGATCTCTTCTGGGGCTTCAGCATTTACTACACGTACGACGGCCAAGCGGAGAACGAAGAGGAGTCAGTCGACTACGGCTCGTTCACCTCGCTCGGGTGGAAGTTCTGACGCGATCGTGCGTCCGGCACAGTCGCCGCTGGGGTTCCCGATTCGCTGTTGCACACCACAGCGCCCGCGGCAGTGATTGGACCATAGGCCAATTGGCGGTGCCCACGCCGTGGGCGACAGTCGCCCCCATTTCGATGGACTTCCGGCAGCCGTCTTAGCTCGCGAGCACGCAGAAGGTTCGCGCGGAGTTCCTCGCTCGGAGATCGAACACGTCCCGCAGATTCGCTAACCCCGAGTGCGCACGCCGCGATGCGTCGCCCTCTCGCGCTTGAAAGACCCTTGGAGAACAGCATGAGCAGCAACGACAAGATACAAAGATCGAGCCTCCCGATTCCCGACGTCCAGCACTTGGGGTTGGTCACCTACGACGCGAAGGACAAGGACACGAAGTTCCCGCCGATTCACGACTTGCGTCCGCCTGCGGGCGCGCCCAACGTGCTCGTGATCCTCATCGACGACGTCGGCTACGGCGCGACGAGCGCCTTCGGTGGGCCGTGCAAGACGCCGAACTTCGACAAGCTCGCGAAGGGTGGGCTCCAGTACACGCGCTTCCACACCACGGCCCTGTGCTCGCCGACGCGGCAAGCACTGCTCACCGGCCGCAATCACCACTCGGTCGGCATGGGCGGCATCACCGAGATCGCGACCGCAGCACCGGGCTACAACTCTCTGCTGCCGAACACCAAGGCGCCGTTGGCCCTGACGCTCAAGCTCAACGGCTACGCCACGGCGCAGTTCGGCAAGTGTCACGAGGTGCCGGTGTGGCAGACGAGCTCGGCGGGGCCGTTCAACGCTTGGCCGACGGGCGGCGGCGGGTTCGAGTACTTCTATGGCTTCATCGGTGGCGAGAACAACCAGTGGGATCCCGCACTTTACGAAGGCACCACGCCGATCGAGCCCCCGAAGACGCCGGCTGAGGGATATCACCTCACCGAGGACCTGGTAGACAAGTTCATCGGATGGTCGCGCCAGCAAAAAGCGCTGCTGCCGGACAAGCCCTTCTTTGTCTATTTCGCGCCGGGGGCCACACACGCGCCGCACCATGTGCCGAAGGAGTGGATCGAAAAGTACAAGGGCAAGTTCAAGCACGGCTGGGACAAGCAGCGCGAGATAATCTTCAAGAAGCAGAAGGAGCTCGGTGTGATCGGCCCCAAAGCGGAGCTCACGCCGCGGCACAAAGAGATTCCCGCGTGGGACGAGATGGATCCGAAGCTCAAGCCGGTGCTCGAGCGCGAGATGGAAGTTTACGCCGCGTTCATGGAGCACACGGACCATCACGTGGGCCGGATGATCGACGCACTCAAGGACATGGGCGAGCTCGACAACACGCTCATCTATCTCATCATCGGCGACAACGGCGCGTCCGCCGAAGGCACGCTGCAGGGCGCGTTCAACGAGATGGCCAACTTCAACGGCGTGCCCGAGATCGAGACGCCGGAGTTCATGGTGTCCAAGCTCGACGAGTTTGGCGGCGAAGGATCGTACGGTCACTACGCGGTGGGTTGGGCGTGGGCCATGAACTCGCCCTACCAGTGGACCAAGCAGGTCGCGTCGCACTGGGGCGGCACGCGCAACGGTGTGATCGTGCACTGGCCCAAGGGGATCAAGGAAAAGGGCGGTATCCGCAATCAGTTCAGCCACGTCATCGATCTCGCCCCGACGGTGCTCGAAGCGGCCGGTCTGCCCGAGCCGAGCTTCGTCAACGGCGTGCAGCAGAGCCCGTACGAGGGCACGAGCATGCTGTACAGCTTCAACAGCGCCAAGGCAGCGGAGCGCCACGAGACTCAGTACTTCGAGATGTTCTGCAACCGCGGCATCTATCACAAGGGCTGGAGCGCGGTGACCAAGCACCGCACGCCGTGGGAGATGAAGGGCGGCAAGCTGCCGGCGTTCGACGACGACGTGTGGGAGCTTTACGACGGCAGCAAGGACTGGACCCAGGCCAATGACCTCGCGAAGAAGATGCCCGAGAAGCTCCACGAGTTGCAGCGGCTGTGGCTCATCGAAGCGGTGAAGTTCAACGTGCTGCCGCTCGACGACCGGCAGATCGAGCGATTCGTTCCGGAGCTCGCCGGACGTCCCACGCTGATCAAGGGCAACACGCAGACGCTGTATGCGGGCATGGGGCGGCTGTCCGAGAACAGCGTGATCACCGTCAAGAACAGGTCGTTCGCCGTCACGTCGGATCTCGAAGTACCGAAGGAAGGTGCGGAGGGCGTGATCATCGCCCAGGGCGGCCGGTTCGGGGGGTGGAGCCTCTACGCGAAGGGCGGCAAGGCGAGGTTCCACTACAACACGCTCGGCATCAAGCAGTTCAACATCGCGGCCAAGAAGCCCATTCCGACCGGCAAAACGCAGGTGCGCATGGAGTTCGCCTATGACGGCGGCGGCATGGGCTTGGGCGGCACCGTCACGCTCTACTGCGACGGCAAGGAAGTGGGCAAAGGCCGCGTCGAGCAGACGCAGGGAATCATTTTCTCGGCGGACGAAACGACGGACGTCGGCCACGAAACCGGCACCACCGTGAGCCCGGACTACACGGCGCACACGAGCCGGTTCAACGGCACGATCAACTGGGTGCAGATCGATCTCGACAAGGACGCCGAGGACGCGGACCACTACGTCTCCCCGGAAGAGAGGCTCCGCGTAGCGATGGCGCGGCAGTAGTCCAACGCTGACATACCGCCAGCCAACATCGGCTGGCGGCGCGTCCGTGCATGTCGGCAGGCATCTTCGACAGGAAGCTCGAAAGCTTGATCACGTAAGAATCGGCCTGCTTATTGCCGCGCTTGCCGGTGCGCTCGCAGCATTCAGCGCTAGTGCACAACAGCCCTTCGCTCTGCCGGCGTCGATTCCCGGCTTATTGCTGATCTCGCCGACGTGGTATCGCGGGCTGCGTTGGGTCGCGATCTCGACACTACCGTTGCTGCTTAAGTTCGGCGCTCGGGCTCAACCGAGCGGCGATGCGACCGAGCTCGCCAAGGCGCTTTCGAATCCCGTTGCCGATCTCGTCTCCGTGCCGTTCCAGTTCAATTGGGAGCAGGGCGTCGGCTATCAGGACGCGACGCGCGTGGTGATGAACGTTCAGCCGGTCGTGCCATTCATGTTGAATGACGACTGGAACTTGATCGCCCGGTGGATCATGCCGTTCGTTAGTCAGCCTCGCTGTCGCCCGGACTCGACTTGACGTTTGGCTTGAGCGACGTTCTGTTCTCGGCGTTCTTTTCGCCGCGTAACTCAGGTGGCATCGTCTGGGGCGTCGGCCCGGCGGTGTCGCTGCCGACCACCGACGATCCGACGTTGGGGGCCGACAAGTGGTCTGCCGGACCCACGGTCGTGCTGCTGAAACAGTCCGGCCCTTGGACCTATGGCTTTCTCGCGAACCAGCTCTGGTCGTTCGCGGACGCGAGCGACGCGGACCGTCCCGACGTGAACAAAACCTTTCTGCAGCCGTTCGTTGCGTATGCGCGGCCCGGCGGCGTGACCTTCAGTGTGAACAGCGAGGCCACGCACGATCACGAGGCGACTGACGGCGATGAGTGGACCTTTCCGGTCAACCTGATGGTCAGCAAGGTCACGAAGTTCGGACCGTTCCCGTTCCAGATCGCTGGCGGTTTCGGTTACTTCGTCGACTCCCCCGCGATCGGTCCGGAGCTCAAGATCAGATCGCCTTTACGCTGATACTCCCGCGAAGCGGCTGACGAGCCGTACCCTGGTCCCCGTCGGACCCTGATGGATGGTCGCTCCTCTCGGACGCGCCCGAGACGTCGCGGTGACCAGCTCGTTAAATTTCGGCTGGGCAGCCGGGAGGGGAAACGACCCAGCAAGCCGAGGACCACCAGTAGAGCATCACAGGACCGTGCGGACAGGGTATATTCGGCGGCAGGCGGCCAAACCAACGGCGCTCCAACAACAACCGGAGGGAGTCACACCATGTGCGACCAAGACCATTTCGCTGAAGATCTGAAGAAATACTCGCAATACTCGCGTAGAGACGTCGGCACGATCGCTGCCGCTGTCGGCGTTGCGATGATGTTGCCGCGCGCGGCCAACGCCGTCGACGTCAAGGAAAGCGACGTCAACATCAAGACGCCGGACGGCACCTGCGACGCGTACTTCGTGGCCCCGACGAGCGGCGCGCATTCGGCCGTGCTCGTGTGGCCGGACATCTTCGGGCTGCGTCCCGCGTTCCGGCAGATGGGCAAGCGCCTTGCCGAGCAGGGCTACAGCGTGCTCGTCGTGAATCCGTTCTACCGGCAGAAGAAGGCGCCGACAGCGCCGAACGGCGCGAGCACACCGATTCCGGACGTGCTGCCGCTCATGCAAGCGCTGACGGCGACGACGCACGCGGCCGACGCGAAGGCGTTCATCGCTTGGCTCGACCAGCAACCGCAGGTGGACAAGAACAAGAAGGTCGGAACGACCGGCTACTGCATGGGTGGCCCGATCGTGTTCCGCACGGCGGCGGCAGTGCCGAACCGCGTGGGCGCGGTCGGCTCGTTCCACGGCGGCGGCCTGGTCACGAAGAATCCCGACAGCCCGCATCTGCTGATTCCGCAGACGAAGGCGCAGTACCTGATCGCGATCGCCGAGAACGACGACATGCGCGAGCCGGACTCGAAGACCGTGCTCAAGGACGCGTTTGCGAAGGCGAAGGTCACCGCGGAAGTCGAGGTGTACCCGGCCATGCACGGCTGGTGCCCGCCCGACACGCAGGTCTACAACAAGGACCAGTCCGAGAAGGCGTGGGGCCGCATGCTCGACATGTTCAAGAAATCCCTCGCGTAATTCGACTGTTCGTTTAGTGGCGGGGACCGCATGGCGGTCCCCGCTTTTTTTGCGCGGCCGGTGCGTCGGACGATTGTCACCGAGCTCGCTTGCCGCTGCACGGGCTGAATGGCAGAGTCCGGGCACCGAAAGTCCTGCGACATCGATCCGTGACACAGCGCGACATATTGGAACTTGGTATCGACGACCTTCAGCCGGGCTACTACCAGCCGCGCGGCTACGTGCGGGAACAGGGCTTGGCCGAGCTCGCCGAGTCGATCCGCGAGCAGGGGGTTCTTCAGCCGCTGATCGTCAGAGTGGTTCCCGAAGCACAGCAACTGCCGGGCTCGAAACCGTACGAGATCGTGGCGGGCGAACGCCGCTGGCAGGCTGCGCGCCTCGCTGGCTTGTCGACGGTGCCCGTGATCGTTCGCGAGCTGAACGACCAATCCGCGCTCGCGGTGGCCCTCATCGAGAATTTGCAGCGCGAGGATCTGAACCCGATCGATCAAGCGCGCTCGATGTCCCGGCTCATCGCGGAGTTCGACATGACTCACGACGAGATCGCGAAGGTGCTCGGAAGATCGCGGGCATCGGTGACCAATCTCTTGCGCTTGCTCGACCTCACGGACGACGTCAAGCGCGCAGTCGTCGACGGAACGATCGATATGGGCCACGCTCGTGCGCTGCTGCCGCTCGATCCGGAGCGGCAAGTCGCCGTCGCGCGCAAGATCGGGCGTCTCGGCTGGTCGGTGCGGCAAGTCGAGAGAACCGTGAAGACGCTGCTCGCGACGCCTGTGGGCGTCGCCGCCGCGAAATCCGCGGTCGATACGCAGACGCAGTGGCTCGCGAATCAGATAACGCGAGAGCTCGGCGAGAAAATTGCGATCCGGGCGGCCGCCAACGGCGACTACGTCATGCAGATCACCTTCGATGACCTCACGAAGTTGGAGACGACGCTGCAGCGTCTTCAGGAGCTCGTCGGGCAGATTCGCGAGGCGGCTGGACCGAGGGCCCGCTCGAATCTCTAGCGTACCGCTCCGGCGAAGCGAACGCGCTGGGCCGGGGGCGCGGCTACTCCGCGCGCAGCACCGTCGCCGGATTCACGCGCGCGGCTCGGAGCGCTTGGCCGCCGACGACGGCGCAAGCCACGACGATCGTCGCCGCGAGGCTCGCGACGAACGGCAGCGGCGTGAGAGCCATGCGCACCGAGAACACGCTCAAGTACTGCTGCGCCGCGAGATACGCGAGCGGCCACGCGATGACATTGGCGATCAGCACGGGTTTCGCGAACTGCGCGAGCAGCATCGCGACGATCTGACGCGAACGAGCGCCCACGGATTTGCGCACGCCAATCTCGTGGAGCCGGCGGCTCGCGGCTTGGACGGCCATGCTGAACAGTCCGACGATCGAGATCGCGACCGCGACGAGCGCGAGCGCCGCCGACACCTGGTTCACGCGTGCGAAGTTGCGGTAGTTCTCGTCGTAGAGCTCATCCATGAACTTGCGGCCGCTCGTCGTCTTCGGCGACAGCCGCTTCCAGAGCGCGTCGATCGCCGCGAGCCCGCCCGATACGTCGTTCGCGGACAGCCGCACGATCTGGAATGGAATGCCCGGCTGCATGAAATACAGGTTCGACTTCGCGCCGGCGCCGCTGAACCGCAGCGACTTGTTGCCCACCACGCCGATCACGTGCAGCGGTTGCGCGACGCCGCCGAACGCGCGCTGCCCGCCGCTCGGGAAGTAGACGTCCTGCTCGACGGCCGACTCGGGCGGCGAGAAACCGAGCTCGCCGGCGAGCGACGCGTCGATCATGACGTTGATCGGCTTGCCCGACGGCGGGCCCGGCGGCCGGATGTCCTCGCCGTGCTCGCGATCGAACTCGCGGCCGCCCAGAAGCGTATAGCCGAGCGTCGTGAAGTAGTCGTAGCCCGACGGTGTTGATGATCGCGGCGACCTGCACGACGCTGTCCTCGGGCGTCCGGCCCATCGGCGCCAAGCCGACGCCCGACGACCACGGCGATTGCGACGTCTCGCTGACCCCCGTCACTTGAGGAATGCGCTTGAGCTCCTCCTGCAGCAGCTTGTTGTCGACGCCGCTGAATTGCGAGAAGTTCGGGATGACGAGCAGCGGGTCGGCGTCCGTGCCGAGCCCGGTGCGCTGCAGCTCGCGGTTCTGCGCGTACATCACGAACACGACGATCAGCAGGAAGCTCGCCGCGGCAAATTGTCCGCCTACCAGGAGCGTCGTGGCGAAGCGCGGCCCGGTTTTCGATCGGCCGATGCGCAGCGCCTCGATCGGTGGCACGCGCGCGAGCACGAACGCGGGGTACGCGCCGCCGAGCAGCGTGACGACGACGAGCAGGCCGGCGAGAAAGAGCCAGAACCCGGCACTGTAGAGGCCGACGCTCAAGTTGATGCCGACGCTGTTGCGCAGCAGCGGGGTGAGCAGCCGCACCGCGAACAGGGCCACGGCCGCGGCGATCACCGTCAGCATCGCGGCCTCCGCCAGGTACTGAAACATCACGCGCCGGCGATTCGCGCCGATCGCCTTGCGCATACCCACCTCGCGCGCGCGCCGCGCGGCTTGCGCCGTCGCGAGGCTCGCGTAGTTCACGCACGCGACGATCAACACGAGCGCGCTGAGGGCTAGCAGCACGGTGGTGATCGAGATGCCGCTGCCGCCGAGCAGCTGCCCGTTCAACTGCGAGACCATGAGGCCGCCGAGCGGCACGGCGCCGACCGTGAGCGTCGCGAGATCCTGCTGCACGACCGGCAAATGCCGGTTGCCGAACTCGCGCAGCTGCGCGTCGAGCGCAGCCGGCGTCAACGCGCTGTCGGCCTTCGTCATCACGAAAGTCATGCAGCAGTAGCCGCCGAGCCAGTTCTCCGGCGGCGGCGGGGCGTTCGCCGGGCGCGGCGGCGGCTGGGGCGGTGCGGTGCCTTGTGCTTCCTGTCGTGCGCGCGCGGCGTTATTCACACCGTCGAGCGTGTCCCACGACGCCAGCACGTCGAACCGCACCGTCGCGGCGGCCGAGTGGCCGAAGTACGACGGCTCCGGGATCGGCCCGATCACGCCCGTCACCCTCACGTCGAGCACGCTGCCTAGCGTGATCGTACGGCCGAGCACGGCATCCGTGCCGAACAGCCGCCGCGCCGCGTCCTGCGTCAACACCACGCTGTTCGGCTCGCGCAGCGCGTTCTTCGCGTCGCCGGCGACGAACGGCAGGTCGAACATGTCGAGGAACGCGGGGTCGGCCGCGACGGTGAACATCCGCTCGCTCACGTCGCCGGTGCTCACGCCGGCTTCGTTGCTCATCGTCTGCGTGCGTGCGACGGCCTCGAAGTCCGGGAATTCGGTCTTCAAATAATCCGCGTAGAGCCGGTTGGTCGTGGGCTGGACGCCCGTCTTGAGGCTGCCGTTGCGCGCTTCGAGATTGGCCGTGATGACGTAGGTGCGGTCGACGTTCGCGAAGTGCCGCTCGCTCTTGTCCCAGAAGGCCACTACGCCGTAGGCCGTAACGAACGCGGCGAGGCCGAGCGCCAGTGCGACGACGTTGACGGCGGCGGTGAGCGGCGCTCGCCTCAGGCTCCGCAACGCGATCGTGAAGTAGTGGCCGAGCATGACGTCCCCCGAGTCCCCACGGATACCTACGTCGATAGATGCACGAGCCGTCGAATTGGATGCTCTAAGGTGCGCTCAAAACTGGGCCTCTGGGAGTGATCGAAGGCGATGTGCGAAACGATCGTACGCCGCTTGCAGCGTGCTCGGGTAGAGCGGACCGGTGACCACGGCTGCGATCGTGCGTTACGCTGCTTGCGCCATGCGCGTCCTGCTCGTCACACCGCCGATGACCCAACTCAACACGCCGTACCCCGCGACGGCGTATCTGACCGGGTTCTTGCGCATGCACGCGGCCGAGCTCGGGCTTGCGGTGACCCAAGCGGACGCGTCGCTCGGATTGTTCTTGCGGCTCTACTCCGCGCCGCTCGTCGAGCGGATGGCCGATGAGCTCGGCCGCCGGGCCAGTACGACGGCCCGAGGCGTAACCGCGCCGCCGCCGATCGCACACTTCCTCGCGCACGCCGAGCGTTACGTCGACACGGTCGAGCCCGCGATTCGCTTCCTGCAACGCCGCGACCCGAGCCTGGCATTGCGCATCGTCGGGCGCGCGTTTCTGCCTGAAGGTCCTCGCTTCGCTCATCTGAGCCCGCCGCCAACCGCTGAGCTCACGACGATCGACGAGCAGCTGTTCTCGGCGTTCGGTACGCTCGGCACGACCGAGCAGGCACGGTACCTCGCGAGCCTCTACGTCGACGACCTCGCCGACGTCTGGCGCGATGGAATCGACCCGCGCTTCGAGCTCGCGCGCTACGGCGAGCGGCTCGCGGCGAGCGCGGCTTCGTTCGAGCCGCTGCGCTCGGCGCTCGAGGGCGAGCCGACGCTCGTCGACGCGACGCTCGACGAGCTCACGCGCGAGCTCGTCGCCGCTCACGAGCCCGACGTCGTCGCCGTCACCGCGCCGTTCCCGGGCAACGTGTATGGTGCGTTTCGCATCGCGCGCACGGTGCGCGCCGCGGCGCCCAAAGCGACGCTCGTGCTCGGCGGCGGCTGGGTCAACACCGAGCTGCGATCGCTGCGCGAGCCGCGCGTGTTCGACTACTTCGATTACGTCACGCTCGATGACGGCGAGCGGCCGTTGCTCAATCTACTGGCACGTCTGCGCGGCAAGCGCGCGCCGCTCGTGCGCACCTATGTACGCAAGCGCGGCGAGGTCGCGCTCGAGACCGACGCGACCCAGCACGACATCCCGCAGCGCGACACTGGCATCCCGACGTACGACGGCTTGCACGCTCGCGCACTACGTGTCCGTCATGGAGATGCTGAACCCGATGCATCGGCTCTGGTCGGACGGCCGTTGGAACAAGATCACGCTCGCCCACGGCTGCTACTGGAAGAAGTGCACGTTCTGCGACGTCTCGCTCGACTACATCGGCCGTTACGACCGCCCGGCCGCCGACGTCGTGATGCAGCGCATCCGCGCGCTCATTGCCGAGACCGGCGAAACCGGCTTCCACCTCGTCGACGAAGCCGCGCCGCCGGCCGCGATGCGCGCACTCGCGAAACGGCTCCTCGCCGAGAAGCTCAGCATCACGTGGTGGGGCAACATCCGCTTCGAGAAGACTTTCACTCCGGAGCTCTGCCGGCTGCTCGCCGACGCGGGCTGCGTGGCCGTGAGCGGCGGGCTCGAGGTCGCGTCCGATCGGCTGCTCGATCTCATGAAGAAGGGCGTCACGGTCGAGCAGGTCGCGCGCGTGACGCGCGCGTTCACCGATGCCGGCGTCATGGTGCACGCGTATCTTGATGTACGGCTTCCCGACCGAGACGGTCCAGGACACGGTCGACGCGCTCGAGCGCGTGCGCCAGCTGTTCGCGGCCGGCTGCATCCAATCGGCCTACTGGCATCGCTTCGCGGCGACGGCGCACTCGCCGATCGGTCTGCATCCCGAGCACTACGGAATCACGCTGCGGGCGCCGCGCGACGTCACGTTTGCGCACAACGACATCGAGTTCGACGACCCGGTCGGCGCGGATCACGACTTTCTCGGCACGGGGCTGCGCAAGGCGCTCTACAACTACATGCACGGCGTGGGGCTCGACGCCGACGTGCGCGCGTGGTTCGAGCCGCGCGCGGGCGCGCGCCGCGGCGCGCGACAACGGCGACGGCGTGGAACGAAGCTCGCCGCCGTCCCGGCTACGACGGTGCCGCCCGATTTGATCGAGCGCTATCTCGCCTGAGCCCTGCGTTGATCTCCCGAGCCGCGTGCTGATCGCTCTCAACAAGCCGTTCGGCGTGATCTGCAAGTTCCGTCAGGAGCCCGGGCGGCGCACGCTCGCGGACTACATCTCGATCCCGAACGTCTACCCCGCGGGCCGGCTCGACACGGACAGCGAAGGGTTGCTGCTACTCACGGACGACGGCGCGCTGCAAGCTCGGATCAGCAACCCGCGGCACAAGCTCGCGAAGGTCTATTGGGCCCAGGTCGAAGGCGTGCCGACCGAAGCCGCGCTCGCCGCGCTGCGCAAGGGCGTCGACCTCGGCGACTTCACGACGCAACCCGCCGGAGCGCGGCTCATCGACGAGCCTCCGAACCTTTGGCCCCGCGATCCCCCGATCCGCTACCGCGCGAAGATCCCGACGGCGTGGCTCGAGCTCACGCTGCGCGAAGGCAAGAACCGCCAAGTGCGCCGCATGACGGCGCGCGTGGGCTTCCCGACGTTGCGCTTGGTACGCGCTTCGATCGGGCAAGTGGGTTTGCACGGACTCGCTCCCGGTGAATGGCGTGAGGTCGACGCAGTTGGTCCGTGGGGCGAGGCCTCGCCTGGCTCGACCCGTCGCTGACCTCGCGTCGTCGTTATGTTCATTGCCCTAAAGGCCGATAGCGCCGGAGTCGAGAACTGCGCATGAATTAGCACATCTCTGGCGATACACGCATCGATGTCTGACCCAAGCGCAGGGAACGTACCATGCTCGAGAGACTGAGCGATCTTCCGCCCGGCGTCGTCGGGCTAAAAGCCGTCGGTACGCTGTCGCGGCAGGACTACCAGCACGTGGTCGAGCCGCTGCTCGAGGAGATCCGCCGCGACGGGAAGAACGTCCGGCTGCTGTATCAGTTCGCGCCCGAGTTCGAAGGCTTCAGTCCGGGAAGCATCTGGGAAGACGCGAAGATAGGCCTCCGTCCGATGCGGTTGCTCGACGGCTGCGCGGTAGTCACGGATCTGCAATGGATCCGCAAGTCGGTTTCGCTCGTGAGCTACTTGATGCCGTGTCCGGTCCGCGTCTTCGAGAATCGCGACTTGGACAAGGCGCTCGCGTGGCTCGGCCCCTTGCCCGGCCCGAGCGCGGTCCACGCGCGCCTGATCCCGCAGACCGGGGTGATGGTCGTCGAGCTCGAGCAGCCCTTGCAAACGAGTGATTTCGACAAGATCGCGATGCTCGCGGACCCGTACATCGAGGCTCACGGAAGGCTCCAGGGCCTCGTGGTTCATGCGCGTCAGTTCCCGGGGTGGGAAAACCTCGGCAGCCTCATGAGTCACGTACGCTTCGTGCGCGACCATCACCGAAACATTCGCAGGGTCGGGCTCTCGGTCGACGGCAATCTAGCGAAATTCGCCCACGTCGCTGAGCATTTCGTCGATGCGGAGATACGCGTCTTTGGTCACGGCGAGCTCGACGCAACCATCGCGTGGGCGAGCAATTCGGAGACTGACAAGCGCGGCCCGAGCCCTGACGGCACGCGCTTGCCGGGTGGCAGCACGCAGCCGCGAGACCCGCGTGTCGTCAGGCCTTGCGCGGCCTTTTCGGCACGAACGCGAGAAACCGCCGCGAGTTGTCGACCGTGATTCGGCGCAGAGTCTCGTCGTCCGCGCCCGCGGCTTTCAGCTTCGGCAGGAATGCCGTGATCGGCCGCGCATACCCGCGCGACGCATCGCCCGAGATCAGCACGTGGTCGGCAAAGCCCGCGTCGAGCAGCGCGATCACGAGCGGCACGACGGCGGCATCGCCGTTCCCGCCTTGGCGATCGAACGCGACGAACGCGCCGCGGCGGCAAAGCGTCTTGTGCACGTAGACGTTCGGGTCGTTCAGATTGCCGAGATGGCCGATCGCGACGCGCTTCGGATCGACGCCCGCGTCCTCGAGGATGTCGAGCTGCTCGATCGCCGACTTTCCGGGGATGCCCGTGTGCGTAAAGATCGGTAGATTCGTCGCGACGTGCGCTTTGCCGACCGCGCGGAACACCTTGCGCTCGACGGCCGAGATTTCGTCCCACGACCCGATCTCGCCGAACGCGCCGGCGGGATAGTCGTCGGCCTGGCGGACCAGCGCGCGAACGAGCTGCTCCTCGCTCATCGACGCGATCTCTTGCGGGTAGAACGGCTCCACGTAGAACCCCGCGCCTTTCACGATCGGAACGCCGGACTTCTTGGCCGCCGCGCGGATGAACTCGAGGTCCACGCCCGAGCCCTCGAGCCCGGCGTCCACGATGCACGCGACGCCGTCGCGCTGGGCGCTGCGCAGCTCCTCGGTCATGAGATCGACGTCGCGCATCGGATCCGGGCCCGGCGGGGCCGGCGGCGGGCCCGTGGGCCGTGCGGTCGGCGGCGCTCCCTGCGCGGCCAACACCGCGGCGGCGGCGGCGCGGAAGCGATCGCCGAAATCCGGGCCGAGCGACAGGTGCTCGTGGAACAGCGTCGCGCCGCCCGCGAGCTCCTCGGGCGCGTAGTCCTTGAACAGAGTGCGGATGACGGCGCCCTTCGGGAACACCGGCGCTTGTGCCGACGCGTTCGACCTCAGCGCCGCGGCGGCTACGGCGCCGCCCACCATCTGCAACGCCTCGCGGCGGGTCACAGGTTGCCATAACGACCTCGTCTTTCGAGTGGCTCGCGGCGTCGGCCGCTCGGCGCGGTGAACCAACAGCGAACCAACAGCGCCCCAATAGCCTTGGCCGGATTCTCGCCGCACAAGCCGTTCGAAGTCGAGCCAGCGGGTCTCTCGCGGACGTGGGCGCTTCGGTATGATCTCCTCTCGAACGTTGCGGTAGGAGGGGAGCGCGATGGTGACGAAACGCCGAGACTTTCTCGCGAGCTGCGCCGCGGCTGTCGCGGCCGCCCAATTCGGTGTCCGCCGCGCCGCGGCCGCGGACAAGGTGCCGGTGCTCGGCTTGATCTTCCCGCCCGCGAATCGCGGTGTGCCCGAAGAAGGCGTCGCGATGTACGGCGAGCGCCTGCGCTTCGTCGTAACGGGTTTGGGCGTCGAGCAGATGACCCCCGAGGGCTTCAACTCCGTGATCCCGCGGATACCGGCCGCTGCCGAGAAGCTCGCGGCGGCCGGCGCCGAAGCGATCGAGCTCACCGGTACTTCGCTCACTTTCTACCAGGGCGAAGCGTTCAACCAGAAACTCCGCGAGGCGGTGACGCAGGCGTCCGGGCTTGCCGGCCACGACCATGAGCAACGGCGTCATCGACGGCCTCAAAGCCGTCGGCGCGAAGCGAGTCGCGGTCGCGACCGCCTACAACGACGAGGTGAACGACCGGCTGCACGCGTTCCTGATCGAGCACGGTCTCGAGCCCGTCGTCGTCACGGGGATGGGGATCGAAGCAATCGCCGACGTCGACAAAGTGACGCAGAACGATCTCATCGAGTTCGGCGCGCGCGTGCGCGCGTCGGCTCCCGACGCGGATTCCCTGCTCGTCTCGTGCGGCGGCTTCAGAACGCTCGAGCTCATCGCGCCGCTCGAAGCGCGCGCCGGCGTTCCCGTCATCTCGAGCATGCCGCACGGCTTGTGGGCCGGCGCGCGGCTCGTCGGCATGAGCGGCGCGGCGCCGGGCTACGGCAGGCTGCTGTCGC
Organism: uncultured Gammaproteobacteria bacterium; assembly: GCA_963742115.1. Taxonomy (GTDB): domain Bacteria; phylum Pseudomonadota; class Gammaproteobacteria; order Steroidobacterales; family Rariloculaceae; genus FEN-1219. The sequence continues at coordinate 61,385 of CAVUKQ010000015.1, read as the reverse complement.
GCGAGGCGTAAGCTCTCCTGAGACGTCTTGGCTCGGCGGTAGCCCCACTGCGCCGGCCGTCTTGAAGGGAAAACCTTCTTGATTCGCAAACCCCACTGCCAGATACTGCGAAACGCCTAGTACGAATCGTTGTTGTTGGATTGCAACAGGTCACCAACAACATCTAGGCGGGCATGGGGGAGGAAGCAGACTCGGAACAACACGAGCGCTGCGCTACGTTTCATTAGTAACTCCCCGCGCAAGAAAAGAAGTTTCGGGCATCTATTTTTTGGGGAGACACCGATGAAGTCGATTGACGCAAGCACGTTGTCCAACGCGCCGCTCAAGCTGAGCGCGCTAGCGATCGCGATTGCAGTTTCACTGGCCGCTCCGATCCACACGGTGAGCGCGCAAGCGCCGAGCAGTGAAGGTGCGAAGCTGGAGGAAGTCGTAGTCACGGGCACGCGCATCCGCTCGAACAGCGACTATGTCTCGCCAAATCCCGTCAGCACCTTCGACGCGCAAAAGATGGAGAACCTCGGTCTCAACAACCTGTCCGACGTGATAACGCAGGTGCCTCAGAACGTGTCGCAATTCCAGGCGTCGACCACCGGCGGCAGCGCGTTCTTCATCGGCTCGACGCTCGCGAATCTGCGCGGCCTGAACCCGTTCTTCGGCACTCGGACGCTGACCCTCGTCGACTCGCGCCGCTTCATTCCGACGACCCAGGGCGATAGCGTCGACCTGAACTTCATCCCGTCGATCCTCATCGCACGGACCGAGGTCGTGACCGGCGGCGCGTCCGCGGCCTACGGCTCCGGCGCCGTCTCGGGCGTCGTCAACATCCTGCTCGATCGCACGCTCGACGGTGTCAAGCTCGACCTCGACTACGGCACCACGGGTGAGGGCGACGCCAACAACTACCACTTCGGCATCGCGGGCGGCAACGGCTTCGGCGGCGACCGCGGTCACTTCGTGATCGGCGGCGAGTATCAGCAGCAAGACGCGGTTCAGGACTGCTCCACCGCGCGCGACTGGTGCAGCGTGGGTCGCGGCATGTTCAGCAACAACCCCGCTTTCGCATTCGGCGTGGGAGCACCCTATACGCCGAAGATCCCTGGCCAGCCGGCCAACATCATTACGACGGACTTGAGCCAGAATCAGGCGAGCCACACGGGCGTGATCTTCAACAACACGCCCGGCGCTACGACGACGTCGCAGTTCAATGCCGCGGGAACCGGCATCGTGCCATTTGCGGTCGGTGCGGAAGGGTGGCGCGCCGCATCCGGCACCGTCCCGGGCGGCGACGGCGAACCGATCTACAAGAACCTATCGCTGTATCCCGAAATCGAGCGCAAGACCGTCTACGGGCAAGTGCAATGGGACTTCAGCGACTCGATCACCGGCTTCGCCGAGCTCTCGTGGGGCAACGTCGTCGGCATCAATCACCAATGGGCGCCGGGCCAGAACACGTTCAACACCTGTATCCGGCCCGACAACGCATTCCTCGGGACCCTCACGCAGGCCGCGCGCGACGCCATCACGGCGCGCGACGGCAACTCGCCGTTCTCGACGAACGTACTATGCGGCGGCCTTCTTCCCGGGCTCCGCCCGGGCACGATCATCACGAAGGACTGGTCGGATCAAAACGATCAGACCGTCACGACCGACACCGAGGTCACGCGTTTCGTCGTCGGCCTGAACGGCGACATCAGCGACACGTGGAGCTGGGACGCGTACATCCAGCACGGCGAGACCACGCGCGATCAGATCGGTGACGGGTATAACACCAACTGGCGGTTCTACATGGCCACCGACGCGATCATCAATCCCGCGACCGGGCAGCCCGCATGCCGCGCAGTAGTCACGGGCCAGGTACCGGATCCGAACGTCGATCCGTCTCTGATCCAGGGGTGCCAGCCCTTGAACATCTTCGGCACCACGGCTGCTTCCCAAGGCGCGCTGGCCTACGCGTTCGGCGACCTCACGGAGCACAACAAGATCAATCAGGACGTCTACGCGGGCACGATCTCGGGCCAGCTCTGGAAAGGCTGGGGCGCCGGTCCTCTCAATGGCGCCTTCGGCCTCGAGTACCGCACGGAGGATCTCGTCAACAACGCGGGCGACCTGCCGCGCGCGCAGCGCACGGACTTCAGCTTGCAGTACGGCGATTCGTTCGCAGGCAACACGGACGTCAAGGAAGCGTTCATGGAGTACGAGATGCCGTTCCTGCGCGACCTACCGGGCGCGCAACTGCTCATGGCGAACATCGCGGCACGGCGCTCCGAGTACAAGAACACCGACGAGTTCTCCGGTCAGAGCGGCAAGCAGAACTTCGACACGTGGAAGTTCGCGTTCGTCTACGACCCGGTGGATTGGCTGCGCTTCCGCGGCAGCCGATCGCAGGACTTGCGCGCCGCAAGCTTCCGCGAGCTCTACTACTCGCAGAGCATTCCGCCGGGCGGCATCTTCGGGTATGTCCAGAATCCAACCGCTCTTCCGGGAACCTACGGCTTCTTCGGCGACCCGGCGTGGCAGATTCTCGTGGGTAACCCGAATTTGAAGCCCGAGGAGTCCCTGACCGAGACCGTCGGGTTCGTGGTCTCGCCTGGCGGCGCCGCGGAAGGTCTGCACTTCTCGGCCGACTACTACGAAATCACGATCAGCGGCGGTCAACGGCTCGACGGGGCGCCCTCGGTGATCAATGCGTGCTTCCAGCGGCAAGAGCCCGAGTCGTGCGCTCGCATCAAGTATGGTCCGCCGGCGAATCCGGGCATTCCGACGAGTAACATCGACGAGGTCTCGGTTCCCTACATCAATGCGTCGCCGTACACGGCGAAGGGCGTCGACTACTCGTTCGATTACCCGCTGCACCTCGCAAACGGCACGATCGCGTTCAACGTGACGGCTACGCAGGCGATCGACCTGTTGTGGCAAGATTCGTTCACGCCGAACTTGGCGATCAAGGACGTTGCGGGACAGTCGGGAGGCGGGTTCGGCTTCTTGTCCGACGTCGCGCCGGCGCCGGAGTGGATCGGCAACCTCATCGTGAGCTATGTGCGCGACCGGTTCACGATCACCGGCCAAGCGCGGTACACGGGCTCGGGAAAGCTGGACCTCATCGATCCCTACCTCGGTCCCAGCGATCCTGGCTACAACCCGAACTTGACGGGAAGCGTGACCGACAGCAACGTGCCGAGCCACACGACGTTCAACTTGTCGGGCTCGTACGACCTCAGGCTCGGCAACATGGAGCGGACGCAGATATTCGCGTCGATCACGAACCTCTTCGACAAGGATCCGCCGTTCTCGGGCAACAACTCGTTCGGCACGGGCGGAGTCAACGGGGCGTTCTTCGATACGCTTGGCCGCGACTTCCGCATCGGTCTGCGCATGACCTTCTGATCGGCTAGTCGGTCTTTCTCGATTCGATGCCGCATGGCGCAAGCCATGCGGCATCTTCGTTTCGCAGTGTTGGACGTCGGCGCCGCGGCGGCGCAGGCGAGCCGACCGCGCCGATCTGCTAAGGCGTCAGCTCTTTGATCAGCGAGTCCATCTGCTGAAACTGCAGACAGCCGGGAGTCGGAGGGCTTGGCGGGCAGCCGGTGGAGCGCCAACCGTAGTCCATCTCGAACGTCGTCAGCACCTGCTGCTTGTTCGCTCCGGTGCGGATCAACGCGGCGATCCGATCCCGCATCGCTTCGAGGTCGGTCCGGAACTTCGCCACGTCCGCACGTGTGGACACCGGGCCGTGCCCCGGAATCACCGTGTCGAAATCGAGCTTCAGCGCGCCGTCGAGCGTGCGGGTCCAGTCGAGAAAGCTGCCGCCCTGCGCGTAGTCCACGTAGATGTTCACACCCGGCGGTTTCGCGGCGGCAGCCGCGGCCGCGGCGGCGGTGCGGCCGAGGAAGAGATCGCCGGTGTGAATGACCTTCAGCTCGGGGAAGTAGACGACGACGTCGCCGCTGGTGTGCCCGCGGCCGAAATACTTCGCCCGAACCTCTTTGCCGCCGAGATGCACGACGACTTCGTCCGCGAACGTGATATTGGGCAGGCCGATCGGCGTGCCGGGCGTGTCCTCGTAATAGGGCTGTTTGATGTCGCTCAAGTTCGCGCGCACGTTTTGGTGCGCGACGACGTTCGCTAGCCCGAGCATCTTCGCATTGCCGCCGGCGTGGTCATCGTGTTGATGCGTGTTCAGCACGTAGACGATCGGCCGGTCCGTCACCGACGCGACCTTGGCGCGGATGTCGTCGTAGTTCCGGTAGAACATGTCGTCCACCAGGATCACGCCTTCGCCCGTAACGTAGACGGCGACGTTGCCGCCTTCGCCCGAGAGCATGTAGAGGTCGCCCTTCACGCGCTCGATGTTGAGCGGTCGGGCGGGCTTCAGCGCTTGCGCGTGCAGCGTCGGGGCGATCTGAACGAGGCAGATCGCGGCGAGCGATGCGACTGCGGCACGCAGAGGCTACTTCGCTCGCCCGGTGTAACCCTGCGCGATCATCGGAATCGCGACGACTCGGTTTCGCGCGCTCGGCGTTCCCCAGCCGCCGTAGAAGACGATTCCGAACAGCGTCTTCTTGTCCTTGCCGCCGAACGCCACGCCGTGCATGCCCTGCGGCCCGACGATCGTGCCGAGGAACTCGCCGCTCGGCGCGAAGACGTCCGCGGCGCCACCGGTGGCCACGTAAACGCGGCCTTGCGAATCGATGGCCGAGCCGTCGCCGCCCTGGCCGCTGCGCAGCTTCGCGAACTCGCGCTGCTTCGTCAGCGAGCCGTCGGCTTGCACGTCGAACGCGACCATCACCGGACCGTTCGTCACGTATAGCGTCTTCTCGTCCGCGCTCAGGATGATGCCGTTGGCGCCGTTCATCTTCTCGCCGTATTGCGTGAGGACGCCTTGCGGGTTCGCGTACAACAGCCCGCCGCCCGAAATGGCGACGTAGACGCCGCCGCGGCTGTCGGCCGTGAGGTCGTTGAGCACGCCGCCGACGCACTCGATCGGCTCGCCGTTGACGGTGCTCGCGAACATCTTGCGCTGCGGCTCGAGCTGCATGATGCCGCCGTTCAATCCGCGCGCGGCGAGGAACAGCGCGCCATTCTTGCTGCGCGACAACGCGCCGCCGGTGTTCGTGTCGGTGTGGACGACGGTCGCGAGTCCCGTCGCTGGGTCGAGCTTCATGACATTGCTCGCGTCTTGATTCGCGAACAGCAGCATGCCGTCGTCGCCCGCGATCGGGCCGTCGGCGTTGTTGCCTTCCCAGGACCACACGATCTTCCAGGTCTGGCCGGCCGCGATCACGCCCGGAATTTCCTTCGAGGGAGGCGGGGCCGGCGGCTCCGGGGGCGGCGCGGACGTATTGCCCGATTGCGCGCCTCCGATGGAGAACGGCTGAGGGGGCTTCTTGCACTTCGCGACGACCGCGGCGAGCCCAGGGCTCTGCCAAGACTGCTGGCTACTGCCGCGAGGAAAGCTCGAAGAGGGACTCTGAGCGGAAGCGGTGGCTGCGGCGCAGCCAAGGACTACGGCGAAAGCGATTGCGGATTTCATTCTCGATCCCCCTTCTAGATTCGACGCGAGCAGTGTAGCGCCTTCGGTCCTAGGGTTCCCGCCGCGTCTCGATCGACGCGAATGTCAGCTCGGAGATCTTGCCGTCACGCAGCGTGTAGAGCATCACGAAGCGCTCCGACCAGCGTTCGCCCGCTTTCGGAGTGTTGCCCGCAGCATCGGTCAATTGCGTCGAGTCCTTCAGGAACGGGCCATGGTTCGCCGCATGGATCGCGATGCCGTCGTCGTCCATGACGACTTTGAGCACGTCCATCGTCCAGTCCCATTCCTCCGCGAGGCCCCTCTCCAACGCCACGATCACGTCGATGCCGAGGGGAGGCGCCCCGGGGACGTGCAGCACGACGTCTGGCGTGTAGTAGCGCACGAGGGCGTCGAAGTCCTGCGCTTGGAGGGCGCGGAGGTAGCCCGCGAAGTCGTCGCGAGTCATTCGCTTTCCCGCCGATGCAGCGGCGGGAGTTTGATCGCGCTGGGCCTGCGCGTGCGCGCCCATCGCCAACCCGAGCACGAATGGGAGTGCCAGGGCCCACTTGGACGCGACACGAAGTGCCATGGTTTCGATCCTCGGTAGTGCTAACGGAGCTGTCGCAGCCTATCGACGCGGACATCGTCCTACAAGGCGACGCAAGGTCGCCCCGCCAACGGCGACGCGTTCCTCGACGAACTTGGGCCGTCGCTCAGCGGCCCGTCATTCGCTCCAGGTGCTCGGGATAGCGAGCGCCTTGCACGGCGACTTTGGCCGCCGCGCTTTCGATCTCGCGAAGGTCCGCCGGCGTGAGCTCGATGGCAGCTGCCCCGAGGTTCTCCTCGAGGCGTCCCAGCTTGCGCGTGCCGGGAATCGGAACGATCCATGGCTTCTTTGCGAGCAGCCAAGCGAGCGCGAGCTGAGCCGGCGTCGCGTTCTTATCGGCCGCGAGCTTGCCGAGCACATCGATCAACGTTTGATTCGCCTTCCGAGCGTCCGGCGCGAAGCGCGGCACGACGTTGCGGAAGTCGGTGCTGTCGAACTGGGTGCTCTCGTCGATCTTGCCCGTGAGGAAGCCCTTGCCCAGCGGGCTGAACGGAACGAAGCCGATGCCGAGCTCCTCGAGCGTCGGCAGCACGTCGGCCTCCGGATTTCTCCACCACAGCGAGTATTCGCTTTGCACGGCGGTGACGCGTTGTATCGCGTGAGCGCGACGGATCGTCTGTGCACCCGGCTCCGACAGACCGAAGTGTTTCACCTTGCCTTGCTCGATGAGATCCCTGACTGCGCCGGCCACATCCTCGATCGGCACGTTCGTGTCGACGCGGTGTTGATAGAACAGATCGATCGCGTCGACCTTGAGGCGCTTCAGTGAGGCGTCGGCAACTTCTTTGATGTGCTCGGGGCGGCTGTCGAGACCGGTCTGCTTGCCGTCGCGATCGAACCCGAAGCCGAACTTCGTCGCGATCACGACTCGTCCTTTGAAGGGAGCGAGGGCTTCGCCGACGAGCTCTTCGTTCGTGAACGGGCCGTATACCTCGGCCGTGTCGAAGAACGTGACGCCGCGTTCGACCGCGGAGCGAATCAGCGCGATCATCTCGCGCTTGTCCGCCGCGGGGCCGTAGCCAAAGCTCATCCCCATGCAACCGAGGCCGAGCGCAGACACTTCGAGGTTGCTGTTTCCGAGTTTGCGTTTCTGCATTTGTCCTCCGACGGGGCTGTGCTGGAGTCGCTGGTCGAGACTCTCGACGTCTCGTGCCGATGCTCTCGCTGAGGACTAGCAATTTAACAGGTGATGGAGCGCCGCGTTTCCGGGGTAGCAGCTGTACCATGCGAGCCGACGACAAGGCTCGCCAAGCTCGTTGGCTATGCTGGATGCGTTGCGCTCACGGAGCTAGCGGCGAAAACCCGAGGACGGTGATAATGCGCGTCCCGTCCGTCGCAAGCCTCGATCCCGACACGACCGCCACGATTTAATCAGTCACGTTCAACCGATGAAGATAACGAAGCAGGCAATCTGCGGCGCGCTTCTTTGCCTGGCGGCAGCGTCCGCCGCGGCGCAGAGCAACGCGGTATTGCAGGACCCGGGTCAGAAAACCGTGCGCGTGGTCCGAGCGGCGGCGCGGCCGGTGATCGACGGGGATCTGAGCGACGCGGTGTGGGCGACGGCGGGCGTGGTCAACGATTTGCATCAAGTCACTCCGGTCGAGTATGCCGAGCCCGACGAGCGCACCGAGATCTACATTCTTTACGACGACGACGCGCTCTACATCGCGGCGCGCCTCTACGACAACGAACCCGAGCTCATCACCGCGAGAAATCTGCGGCAGAACGACAACATCGGCCAGGACGACCGGCTCTACGTCACGATCGATCCGTTCAACGACCGACGCAGCGGCTACTTCTTCGGCCTGAACCCTAACGGCGTGCGCGCCGACGGTCTCTACCGGAACGTCTCGGAGTTCTACGGCGACTGGGACTCGATCTGGGACGGGGCCGCCGGGCGATTCGAAGGTGGCTGGACCGTCGAATACGAGATTCCGTTCAAGTCGATCTCGTTCGATCCAACGACGGACACGTGGGGGCTCAACTTCTCGCGAACCGTCGTGCGCAAGAACGAAATCATCGCCTGGGTCTCGCGCAATCGCGCGTACAACCCCGCGGTCTCGGGGCTCGCCATCGGATTCGAGGGGCTGAAGCAGGGCATAGGCCTCGAGGTCGTGCCGTCGCTCGCCGCGAGCACGAGCAAGAACTTCGTGACGGGCGAGTCGGACTCGGATGCGGAGCCGTCGCTCGATCTCGCGTACCGGATCACGCCGCAGCTCAATGCGTCGCTCACGATCAACACGGACTTCTCGGCCACCGAGGTCGACGATCGGCAGGTGAATCTCACGCGCTTCGGGCTCTTCTTCCCGGAGAAGCGCGACTTCTTCCTGCGCGAAGCCGACATCTTCGAATTCGGCGGTATCGGCGGGACGCGCCAATCGCAGATCCCGGGGCTCAACACGCTCGCGCAGAACGGCCGGCCGTTCTTCTCGCGGCGTATAGGCTTGAGCGCGACCGGCCAGATCGTGGACCTCGACTACGGCGGCAAGATCAGCGGACGGATCGGGGATTGGGAGGTCGGCGCACTGTCGATCCGGCAGGACGAGTTCGGCCCCGTCAACGCGGACACGCTCTCGGTCGTACGCGCGAAGCTCGGCGTGCTCGACGAGTCGAGCGTCGGAGTGATCGCTACCCAAGGGAGTCCGAACGCGAACGTCGACAACTCGCTCGCCGGCGCAGACTTCCTCTATCGCAACACGCACCTGCCGGGCGGGCGCGAGCTCGACACCGACCTCTGGTACGAGCAGAGCGACACCGACGGCGTCGACGGCGAGGACGCGGCCTACGGGATGAGCGTGCGGCTCCCGTCCTCTCAAGGATTCCGCGGCACCGTTCAATACCGGGCCTTCGAGGACAACTTCAACCCGGCGCTCGGCTTCATCACTCGCCGCGGCATCAGCGACTCGTATCTGAACTTGGGTTACATGCTCAGAAAGAGCACGGGCTATCTCGAGTCGTGGCTCGTCAATTTCGACTATCAGCGCATCGACTTTCTCGACGGCGGGCTGCAGACCGAAGCCTTCTTCCTGCGGCCCGTCACGCTGACCAACCGGACCGGCGACTCGTTCACGCTCGCGCTCAGCGACTTCACCGAGGTGCTGATCGAGCCGTTCGAAATCTCTCCGGGCGTGATCGTGCCGCCCGGCGAATATGACTCCGACACGCGCGGTATTCAGATCGGCACGGGCGGCCACCGCAAGCTCGCCATGTCCGTTCGTCTGGTCGAGTATCCAGAAGGAAAGTTCTACGGCGGCTCGCGCTCGGATCAGTACATAGATCTGGTCTGGCGCCCCACCGCGCGGTTTCGCGGCAGCTTGAGCTACGAGTACAACGACATCGATCTGCCGCAAGGCTCGTTCGAGACACGGCTCGTGCGCGCGGGCTTCGACATCGCATTCTCGTCCACGTTATCGTGGGTCAACCTCATTCAGTACGACAACGTCAGCGAGGTCGCGGGCATCAACATGCGGCTGCACTGGATCCCGGAGGCCGGCCGCGAGGTGTACTTCGTGATCAATCACAACGTCGAAGATATCGATCGCGACGACCACTTCCACTCCGCGTTTTCCGATATGACGGCAAAGGTGAATTACACGTTCCGCTTCTAATCGCCCGCGAAGCCGCCCGCGGCTCGTCGCGCCACAGCGCGACGAGCGGTTCGACTCGGCTCGCGTGCTGCGAGCCGTAACGGCTACTGCGGCTCGTTGGCCTCGAGAGGACGAACCTCGCACTCGCCTTCGAACTGGGGCCAGTGAATACGGTGCAAGTCCATGAAACGGGTCGCCAGGACGAGCGCTTCGTCGTACGAGCTCGCTTCGACCAGTGCGTAACCGCCGACCACTTCCTTCGACTCGGTGAACGGACCGTCGGTCACGGTGAGCTTGCCGCGGGCAAGCCGCACCCGCTTACCTTTCGCCGTGGGCTGAAGACCCGCCGTATCGATGATGGAGCCGTTCTTCATCGCTTCGCCGACGAACTCGCCCATGGCACCGAACAAGGACTGCGGAACCTCTTCCATCTTGTAGTTTTCGGCGTGCCTGATGAACATCATGAATCGCATGGCGTGTGCTCCTCGAATGTTGGGAAAAATGGGATTGCGTCTAAGCGTCGAATGACGCCACGCGAAATCGACAAAGCTCAGTCGTGGCGCAGTGCGACGAGCGGATCCACTCGGCTCGCGCGATACGCAGGGATCAATACGGCCGCGACCGCGACGAGCGCGAGGACCACGGGCACCGTGACGAAGGCCGCGGCGTCGCGCGGGTCCACGCCGAACAAGATCGAAGCGAGGAGCTTCGACAGCAAAAACGCAGCAGCGAGGCCCCCACCGTGCCCGACAAAACCCAGAGCGCGGTCCGCGTCTGCGACCCGACGGCGCCATCCTCGAAACGTACTGGCGCTGAAGCGTCTCGGTGGCGAACGCGTTCGGATAAAGCTCGTTGAAGGCAGCCGCCGAAGCGGCGAGCCGCTGCCGCGCTTGCTCGAGCGAAACGCCGGGCTTGAGCCGCGCCGCCACCTGGAGGACCTCGTCGACTCGGTCGGCGCGGGACCGAGTTGATACGGCACCCATACGTCGACGTCGCCGAGCTCGCGGCGGCCGAAGTCGGGAGCCATGACGCCGACGATCGTGTACGGGACGCCGCTCAGCGAAAGCGTTCTGCCCAAGACGTCCGGATCTTCCGCGAGACGCCGAGTCCAAAAGCCGTGACTGATCACGACCGTCTTCGGCGCGCCCGGCGCGTCGTCCTCGGCGGAGAACGGACGACCTCGCTCGAAGCTCGCGCGGAACGTACGAAAATACGCCTCCGACGCCTGGATTGCGGAAACGCGGTCGAGCACGTCGCCGTCGCTCCAGTTCAACAATATCGTGTGATAGGCCGCGACGTCCTCGATGACGTCGGTTTGCTCCCGCAAATACGCGAACTTGACTGCGGATGCGCTCGACAAGACCGGTTCGTACGGCCGGCCTCTACCCGGCTGGATCAGCAGAAGGAGCTTGTCCGGCTCGGGGAACGACGCGGGCTTCAGCAGCACGGCGTCGACCACGGAGAAGATCGCGGTGTTCGCCCCGATGCCGATTGCGAGCGCGAGGATGGCGGTAACGGTGAAGGCCGGGCTGTCGCGAAAGCTGCGCAGCGCGTGTTTGACGTCTTGAATCAGCGCTTCCACTCGTTCAGACCCCAGCTGCGCAGCGCCGATAATACAACGCCCGGGCGGGGTCGCTCCCGGCGACGCGGACGGACTCCAGATGCGCGCAAACGCAGATTCCTGCTATCTTCGGTGGCCGAAGAGAAGGCCAGCACGTGCCGAGGCCACGTCCGAAAGACCGTGTTTCGCCATTGTCTGCTCGAGAGAGCGTCGGCTACGCAGCGTAGCAAGGGGCCGGGAGCCAGATGAACGCGCCAGACCAAAGTCATCGCCGGAATCGTGTTCGGTCGGGATTCACCGCCATTTCGTTGCTGCTGTGGTGCTCGCTACGCAGCGGCGACGGGCATCGCGACGGCGGCGCGCAATGCAGATGTCGAGGCGGTGCGAGCGCAACTGGCGGCCGGAGCGGACGTGAACGCGCCGGACGCCGACGGCACGCCGGCGTTGCTCTGGGCTGCGTATCAGTCGTCTCCCGAGCTCGTGTCCATGTTGCTCGCGGCGGGCGCCGACGCGAACGCGTCAAGCCGGTTCGGAGTCACGCCGCTTCTGCAGGCGAGCCGCTACGGCGACGCGGCGACGATGCGCGTCTTGCTCGCGGGCGGCGCGGAAATCGCGCGCGCGACGCGCGACGGCGAAACGCCGCTGATGGCAGCCGCACGCACCGGCAGCATCGACGCCGTCCAGCTGCTGCTCGAGCATGGCGCGGACCCGAACGCGATCGAGGGTTTAGAGGACGAGACCGCGTTGATGTGGGCTGTCGCGGAAGGGCATCTGCCAGTCGTCGATGTGTTGTTGAAAGCCGGCGCGGATCCGAACCTCAAGGCGCGCGTCTCCGAGCTCACGAAGCGCAGCATGCGCGCGGATTTCCCGACCGGCGGGTTCACGGCGCTCATGTGGGCCACGCGTAACGGCAACGAGGCGATGGTCCGGCGGCTGATCGCGGGCGGCGCGGACGTCAAAATCGCGAACGGCGACGGCGCCACCGCAATGATGCTCGCCATCGTCAACGATCGCCTCGACATGGCCGCGATGTTGCTCGGGCTCGGAGCCGACGCGAACGACGGATCTCTCTACTATGCCGTCGTGATGCGCGACGCGCCGACCGATTGGCGGGCCCGCGACGGCTCGCGGCTGCGTCCCGACCATCCCAACCAGCTCACGGTGCTCGACCTCGAGGCGCGGTTGCTCGACGCGGGCGCGGATCCCAACAAGCCTTTCTCCGGCCAGATGCACTCGGCCTCGATGTGTTGCGACCCGCAAGGCTCGGGTACGCCGTTCTTTCGCGCTGCGGTAGCCGCCGACGTCGACTCGCTGAAGCTCATGATCGCGAAAGGCGCCGATCTCGAGTGGACGCCGAAGCGCGTCGAGGGCGCGCCGCCTATGCCGTTCGGGGACAACACGGGTCTCACGCCGCTCATGGTGGCGTTGAACGGCGGGAAGGGTCAGCTGATGGACGGAGGGCCGGGCGACATTCGCGAGGGCAAGATCGGAGTCTTCCGCGAGCCTGGCAATCGCACTCCGGCGGACGCGGTTCGGTTGCTACTCGAAGCGGGCGCAAACCCCGATGCCTTGAGCTCGAAGGGCGACTCCGCGTTGCACATCGCTGCGCACGACGGCCGGCTCGAGCCGATTCGCGAGCTCGTAGCGGGTGGAGCCTCGACCAGCCTGCGCAACAAGGACGGCCTCACGGCTCTTCAGCTCGTCGAGAAGATGGAGCCGCGAAAATTGGATCCGATCGCGGAGATGGTCGGGCTGTTCGACGACGGCGCCCAGCCCGCGGAGACGGCCGCGTTTCTCCGCGAGCAAATCGCGGCGCACAAGCGGCCGCCGCCGGCCCCGAGCGTCGCTAATCGTTGATGACGACCTCGAGTTTCTGCGCGGCGTCGCCGGCCGAATCCGAGCCTTCGCTCGGCGCCAAGTAGACGTAGAACCGCTCGGGTCCTTCGACTTGGTGGTCGCCGACGATCGGAATGTTGATCGCGCGGTTCTGCTCTCCGGCGGCGAATTTCTCGACGACCTTACCGAGGTCTGCATAGTCCACGCCGGCTTTCGCAGTCCCATCTTCGGTCCACCACGTGATCGAGGACGCGCGCCTGCGGTCGCCGCTGCGCAGGATGAGCACGTGCGCGCCGGCGTCGGCCTCGGACACGTTGACGGTAGCCAGGCCGAATTCGAAGGTCTCGGGCCCGGGCGGGGGCTCGGGCGCTGGGGGAGGCGCTGGTGGAGGCGGCGGCGCCCGGGATTCGGCGAGGTTATCGTCCTGCGACGGCTCGTCGGTCGCGACGCTAGGCGGCGCCTCAGTCTCGGCAGCCGGTAGCTCCGCGCGTACGACCGGCGTCTCGGCTTCCGCAGTCGGCAGCTGCGCCCGTGCGACCGGTGTCTCGGCAACTCTCGCCTCGGCCGCCGGCGCATCGCCTACGGTGGTCGGAGCGTCAGCACCCGCGACGCGCGGCGCCTCGAATTCCTCCGTCTTGAGCTCGGTGCTCGGCAGAGACCGGCCGCTACGGTCGGTGCCGGAGTCGTCGTCGAACAGGCTCGTTAGCGCCGAGAAATCTACCGTGATTCCGCGCAGCGTATCGAAGTTCCAGTAGACGAGGAACGCGGCGACGAGCGCCACGGCGACGAATCCGTAGCGCGAGAGCTTGCCGAGCGGTCCCACGCGTTCGCGCTGCTGCACGAGCTTCCTGTAGCGGCGTACGTCGTGCGGATCGACTCGCCATTGCTCGTCCTTGCTGCTCGTGCGGTTGCGTTCGTCCATGGCTAGTGATGCGCCTACGTCATTCGCCGAACAGACGGCGAGCCGCGCACTCCTATTCGGTCAACCCTTTCGATGCGACATCCCAGTTCGGATTCGTGCAGAGGCCGCAGCTCTTGCCGACGAACATCTTTGCGGCCTTCTTGTCGCCCTTGAACTGCCACATCACCCAATTAGACGCGACGTTAGCGTACTCGCCGCCGCCCGGGTGGAAGACCGTCGCGGTGTGCCCGGCGTTGTGTCGCGCGCCGTAGAAGGTCGGCAAGTTGTTGATCGCGTCGAACGTCGCCTTCGAGTTCGCCATCATGAAGTCGGGCTCGTGGCCGTTGATGACCAGCACGGGGCCGTGCAGGCTCTTGAGCCCCTCCGAGGTCGGAAACGGAGAGGGCGGAGCGTTCGGATTCGCGGGTAGAACGCCCGAATTGAACACGCCGATCGTATCGACGCGCGGATCGGCGCCGAGGCTGATCGACAGGAATCCTCCGCAGGACTGGCCCATCACGGCGACCTTGTCCGTCGCGATCTTGCCGTTCAGCGGCGAGCCCGCGCGCTTGTTTTCGGTGTCCGCCCAATCCACGGCGGCGCGCAAGTCGTCGGCGGTCGCCTGCCGGCGCGCCGCGCCTTCCTGAGCGGCCGTGCCCAAGACCACGAAGCCGTGCGATGCGATCGTCGAAAGGAAGCCGCCGTAGCGAGTGGTGTCGATCGCGCAGCCGCCGTTACCCCACACCACCACGGGCAGGGTGTCCTTCTTCGGGAACGCGTCGAGCTTCGCTGGGTGAAAGACCATGAGGCCGGGCGAGCCGAAGGCCGGCCCCGTCGTGACCTCGTAGGGGCCCGGCTCCGCGAGCGGTGCGCCTTCGAGCGGCAAGGCCCGCGCGATCATTTCGGGTGTGATGCCGGGCGGCTGCGCAGAGCAGACGCCGGTCAGCGCGAGCAGCGCTGCGGCTGCGGAGACTACGGATGTCTTGTTCATGCGGTCACCCCCGAGCGGTTGAGTGACGAGCATCGTCACCTAGGTCTTGTAGCGGCTGCAAGGGTTTGCCCGTGCACTTCGGCCGCGCTATCCGCCTAGGGCGCCGGAACGATCGCGATCCGGTTGCCGCGATACGACCCTAGCCAGAGGTTCTTGCCGACTTCGACGGCGGCGGTGTTGCCCGCGAACGTCGCGTCATCCGGCCGCGTCAAGACGTCGCGCACCGCGAGCGTCTTCGGATCGATCCTCACGACCCGCGAGGTGCGGTTGCTCGGATCGGTGATCTGGCCGGCGGCCATCAGCGTGCCGTCGCGCGCGAAGTGGATGTTGTCGACGCGAAACCCGAGCGGGATCTCGTCGCGCTTTATAGGCGTCGCGCCGCGCGAGAGGCGGATGAACGATTGGCTGCCCCACGCGGCCAGGTAAATCGTTTTGCCGTCGTCGGACAGCTCGATGCCGTTCGCGCCCGCGGCCTCGCTGCCCGGCACCTTCTGCCAGCCGCTCGCGGTGTGCCACTCCCAAAGCTCGCCGTTCTTCTCGCCGGCCATCATCTTCTGCATCGCGTCCGGCGTGCCGCCGCGCGGCAGCCAATTGGTCGTGATGAAGCCGCCGTCCGTGAGACCGCGGACCGAATTGAGGCCGATCGGTTCCGGCGCGATCACGCAGCCGATCCAAGTGAGGCTTGGCGTCGAGGGACGCGCGTCCACTTCGAACACGTCGATCGACTCGCGCGAGCCGTGCACGACCGCCATGAGTCGCAGCACCTGGCGGTTACCCGCTTCTAAATAGAGGCCGTGCGTCGTGAATGGAGCGGCCGGCGGTCCCGGACAATCGGGGTAGGCTTTCTTGTCGAGCTGCTGCTTCACGGACGTGGACGGGAAGATCGTCATCGAAGCGCGGTCGCTTACCTTGATCATGTTGATGCCGCCTGTTCCCGCGTAGGCGGACGCGAACACCCATTGATCGCCGGGGAGGGCGACGACATCCTCGGGCGTTCGTTGGCCGCACACCCATTGCGTATCCGCGGGATTGCAATCCGGTTGTTGCGGTACGGGCGCCTGCGCCACGACGCGCAGCGCTCCCGCGGCCGCGAGCAGCGAAGCGAGCAGGACTGACGCTCTCACAAGAATTCCCCCGATGAATGGTTGCGGCTGACGAACAGGTTCCGCTCCACCCTAGAGGCGCAGGCCGGACGCGTCAACGATTAGCAAATCGAAGTTGTGACGCATCAGTTAGACACTCGTTGCACGGCGACTTATCGTACCGCGACCCCGGGGGGCGCTTATGAACGATGCGATTCGATTGACCGACTTGCGTGTGCGGTACGGACGTGTCCGCGCGCTCGACGGCTTGTCGCTCGCAGTGACCCGCGGCGAGATCTACGGATTTCTCGGCCGCAACGGCGCCGGCAAGACGACGACACTGCGCGTCCTGATGGGAATCGTCAGCGCGAATGGCGGCACGATCGAGCTGTTTGGTAAGCCGATGACGCGCGTCTCGGTCGCGACCAAGCGCAGCATCGGCTACGTCTCGCAGGAACAGTACTTCTATCCTTGGATGACGCCGCTGCAGCTCGGCCGGTTCGTCGCGGCGTTCTATCCGACTTGGGACGATGGCGAGTACACGCGCTTGCTGCGCGTGCTCGACGTGCCGCCAGACCGGCGCAGCGGGATCCTGAGCGGCGGCACGCGTACCAAGCTCGGTCTGGCGCTCGCGCTCGCGCCGCGGCCGCAGCTGTTGCTGCTCGACGAGCCGACGGCCGGACTCGATCCCGTCGCGCGCCGCGAGTTCAACGACATGGTCGCGAGCATGGCCGCAGAACGCGGAACGACCGTGTTCCTGTCCTCACATCTCGTCGACGACGTCGAGGAAATCGCCACGCGCGTCGGCATCGTCCAAGCCGGACGCGCGAGCATCGAGGGGCGCGTCGATGAGTTGCGCGAGCGTGTGCGGCGGATTCGCGCCGCCGTGCCGCTCGAGCCGCCGCCCGGATTCGCGCGCGTGCGCGCCGACGTTTGGCAGGCGGACGGAACGCTGTGGAGCACGGCGTCGTGGCCCGAAGGCACGAGCGTCGAGCCGCTGCCGCTCGAGGAGATCTTTCTCGCCTTCGCCCGCACCGACCCGCCTGCCAGCCGCCGCCGCATGAGCTTTCCGCTGTTGCGCAAGGAAGCGCGCGAGCACGGTGCGGTGCTCGCGGCCACGTTCGCGATTGGCGCGTTGGCGCTGTACGGCCTGCTCAGAGTCGCCGAGGATACCGGCGGCCGCTTCGTGGGCTTCGTCGCGCTTTCTGCTCGTCATCGGCCCGTTGCTCGCGCTCGTGCTCGCCAACCGCCTGCTGGTACGCGAGTACACGGGTCGCACGCAGTTCTTTCTCGAGACGCTGCCTATCGGGCGGGCGCGTGCGTTCGCGACCAAGTGGCTGCTCGGAGGCGCGTGCATGCTGCTCGCGGCGTCGCTTGGGTGGCTTGCGACGCTGTGGTTCATTCGCCGCACCGAAGTGCTTGCGACCGAGCGACGCAGTCGGAGCCGTTCGCTGTGCGCCGTCGACGTTCTGCGTGACTGTTTGGTCGTTCGCGGCTCTCGCAGCAATGCTCGGCCGCTATCGCTATCATCGCGTGGGCAGCGGTTGGCGTCGTCGGCGATGCTCGCGGTCGATGCCGCGCGGCATTCCGTTCTTCGATCTGCCCGATCGTGCGGTTGCTCGGCCAAGGCATGCAGATGGCGTATTCGCTGCCGGAGATTTCGGCGTTCGTCGTACGCGCTCGCGATCGCGGCGGGATGCGCCGCCGGCGCGGCGGCATTGGCGCTCATGGGCTCGGGCGCGATGGCGAGCACGCTCGCGCGGCGCATGACGACGCGCGAGCGCGTGTTTGCGCTCGTATCGATGATCGCCGTCGGTACGATCAGCCTTCACGCTCGAGCCAAAACCGGTCAAGCCGCCGTTCGCGATCACCGAGGGCGAGTTGTTCCAGGGACGATGGACGCGTGTCGGCGTGCTGCCCACCGCAGCGTTCGATGCCGCGGCGGCGCAGCGGCTCGCGCGCGCGATTGGCGAGGACGCCGACGCGCTGATCGACGCGCTCGATCTCGGCGTTCACCCGCCGGTGTTCGTGCTGCCGCAACAGGGTTTGGATCGGCACGTCATGCAGCGAGCGGCGCTCGGCGCAGCGGACGGCATCGTCCTCAAGGTCGCGCCGAATGCGTCGTCCGACCACGTTCGAATGTTGGTCGCTACATTCGCTGGTCGCCGATGCGACGCTCCAACGCGCGATGAAGGAAGACCGCCACGTGCTGCTCGACGGGCTCGCGGCGTATTGGCCGCTGCGCGACGACGAGCCGGCGCGCGAACGGTGGTGGTTGCGCGCCGCGGCCGTCGCCGAGCCCGCTGCCGGCGGATACCTTGACGGCCTGGGCGCAGACCAGCGAGCGGTTTGGCGAGTGCCAGTCGCTCGCGATCGCTTACAGCGTGTTCGATGCGTTCGTGCAGCTCGTCGGACGTGGACGCGGCGCTGAAGTCGATGCGCGAGATCTTCGTGCCGCCGGCCGACGACGCGCGAGTGCTCTTCGAACGACGCCCGGTCGCGGTGCTCGCGGCCGCGGGAGTCGATTGGACATCGCTCGCGGCCGCAGCAGCGGCTGCGCGCGACAAGGCGCGCGAGCGCCATGCGGAGGCGCTCGCGCGACGCCCAGCGGTCACTGCGGCCGTCGATTGGCGCCGCTCCGCGGAACGCGGAATCGCTATCGAGACGACGTTGTCCGGCGCCGCGCGCTATGCGGCGTACTACCGCGTCCTGTATCCGTGGACGGCGGACGCCGGCGACATGTCACGGCTCGACGTGCTCGGGTCGAGCGCCGTGCTGCCGCTGTCCCCCGCGCGCAACGCGCGCGTGCTCACCGTCATCGAGGTCGACGACGAGATTCTCGACTGTCCGGTGCGCGTGCTCGCCGAGCGGTTGCAGTTCCAATGAACGCCGCGCTGCTGCGCAAGGAGTTGCGCGACCTGCTGCCGTGGGGTGTTCTCGGCCTTGCGCTTGGGCTGAGCAACGTCGTCGAGTTCTTGCTCGAGCAAATCGACCTGGCGCCGCTTGGTCACACGTTCCGACTGCTCAACCAATACAACATCGTCGTCTACTGGGTCATGGCGTTCGCGATCGGCACGGCCTCGCGATCCGCGAGCACGACGATCGCACGCTCGGCTTTCTCGATGGTTTGCCCGTATCGCGATCACGCGTCTTCTTCGTCAAGTGTGCCGTGATGTCGGCATTCGTGCTGATCGGGCCGCTGCTCGAGCTCGTGACGATCGGCGCTCTGCACTTGCTGTCGCGCGGATCGCTCGATCGCGCGCTGCACGGTGCGCTTCTGCTGCAGGCATTTGCGCTGCAAGCGTTGCTGCTCGTGAGCGGCTTGATGCTGGGCGCCGCCTTCGGCAGGTTGCGCAGCCTCGCGTGGCTCTTTGCCGGGCTGGCGGCGACCGCGATGATCCTGCTCGTCGATCGCGTGCCGCGTGCGGCCGTCCTCAACCCGCTGACGCTGCTCGACTGGGAGTGGACGAGCACCGGCATCCGTCGTCGACGGCGAAACGGTGTGCGTGCAAGCTCGCCGCCGGCGCGATCGCAGCCCTTGTCGCGTGGTGGGGTTTCGTGCGCGCCGGCAAGGCCAGGCGGCCGCTGAGCGTGAGCGGCCCGATCGTGGGCGCGATCGTGGTCGTCGCGACGGTCGGGGCCGGCGTCACCGCGCTGATGCTCGCGATGAGGAACACGGACCTGGCACGGCCCGAGGTGGCGCGCAGCGGCCCCAACAGCTACGAGTTCGCGCCGAGCCCGCCGGCGCTGACGCTGACGCGCCACTATCGTTTCTCGTATCCGGCGGACGAGGCGGAGGCCGCGCTGGCGCTCGCGGGCGAAGCGGATGCCGTGTTCGAGCGCGTGCACGCTCTGCTCGGCGTCGCCCCGGGCGACGTCGTCGACGTCGACGCTTCCGGTTCGGCGGTCAATACCGACGGCACCGCGTTTCTCGGCCGCCTGCGAATGCGGCTCGACAGCGACGCGATCCCGGTGCTCGCGCACGAAACCGCGCACGTCGCTGCGCAGCGTCTCGCCGGCGCCGAGCGGGATTGGCTTTGGCAGGCGGCGACGGTGCTGAGTGAGGGGCTTGCGAGCTGGATCGAAACGCAGTTTCGCGAGCGTGCAGAACGAACCGACGAACGGATGCTGGTGCTCGCGGCCATGCACGCACGCCGCGAGCTCATCATCGAGGAGCTCGCCGATCCGCTCGTGCTGTCGAGGGTGCGCGACGAGAACGTCAAGTACGCCGCGGCGAGGCGTTGATCGCGGCGTTGGTTCGGCTGCACGGCGAGGCCGCGCTGGCGCGATTGCTGCAGGCGTTCGACGATCCGCGGTTGCCGTCCGATCTGGGCGGCCTGCCGCTCTGGCAAAGCACGTTCCAACTCGCGGGCTTCGATCTCGCAGCGGTCGTCGACGAGTTCTATCGGGCCGTCACCGACTTCGCTGCGCTAAACGCCGACCGGGTTGCGGCGCTGCCGCGTCCCCGCGTCGTGCTGGTCCGTATCGGGCGCACGGTCGGGGCATTGGCCGTGATCGATCCACCGGGCGCGGAGAACACCGCAGCGTACGAGTTCGTGATGCGCTTTCGCCCCGCGCCGGACAGCCCGTTGTCGGACTATCGGCAGTTTCCCGCCGTGGCGAATCAGCCGGTGTGGCCCGCAGCTCGGAACACGTCCGGTGGCCGCGTTTGCGTGCAGCCCGGCGTCCGACTCGGCGCTGAAGTGCTGTACGAGCCTTGGGTCTGCCTGCCGACGAGCGACGCTGTCGCCTTCGACGCTGTGCGGAGCGAGCAAAGCCCTCCCGCCGCCGACGTGCTGTAACGGTCCGCGCCGCGTCCGGCCAGCCCGCTCGAGTTACGCGATGCGTACTCGAGCGGGCTGCTCTGCGGTGGGTGTGGACGGAGTCTCGCGCTAGAACGTGAAGCGGACGCCGACGCGCAGGCGCCGGCCGAGCGTGTCGAAGAACACCGGGTTCGTCGGGTAGGCGTTACCGCCCGGCGCGACCGCCGGGTCTTCGTCGAGCAGATTGTTCACGGCCCAGAAAAGCTGCAGTCGAGTTGCCGTCCCGCTCTTGGCGGATGTCGTACGATCCGGACCAGTTCAAGTAATACGCATCGTCGACCGTGTTGTCGTTGACCGAATTCGCGAGCGTGTTGCTGGCCGCGCCCGGGGGGCTCTCGATCCACACCGTGTTGAGAGTGCCGGATCCGATGTAGCGCGTCTCGAGCGTGGTCGTGAATCGCTGGCGCGCGTAGGTCAAGAACGCTCTCGCCTGCCACTTCGGCTGCGTGTTGAACGAGCCGAAGGAGCCGACGGGCCCACTCTGGCCTTCATAGTCGATCGGCGGCACGCCGAAGCCGGTGTCGACGATCATGTCGTAGAGATACGTTCCGATGAAGCGCAGATTGATGTTGGCGCCCGAGCTCAGCGGGACGTCGTAGCTCGCCTCGTAGTCCCAACCTCTCGTGAGGAAGCCCGCGAGGTTGACCGCGGTCGAGTCGATGGCGGTGATGTCGGCGGTCCCGTAGCCGGTGACGCGGTCGCAGGCGATGCTGGTGCCTCCGCTCCTGAAGCATGCGTCGATGAGCGGCTGGTTTCCGGGGCTCAGCGTGATCGCGTCGCCCAGGTCGATCTCGAACCAGTCGGCAGAGAACCGGAACTTGTCGAACGACAGCACGGTGCCGAACGTCGTCGTGTCGGCCGCCTCGGACTCGAGAGCGGGGTTCCCGCCGCTGGTCGCGTTATAGTTGTTGTCGAATACGCCTGCGTTCCAGGGATTCGTGACGTTAGTCGTAGACACTACCGTGACACGCGGCTGGAAGAGCTCGCGGAATCCCGGCGCGCGAACGTCTTGCGAGAGCGTCGCGCGAAACCGCAGCCACTCGACCGGGTCGTAGATCGCGGCCGCCTTCCAGCTCGAGAAGTCGTGAGAGCCCGTGATGGCCGAGTTCGTCGCGCTGGTCGCTTCGTTGGTCGTCTCGCGTATCGCGAAGTCCGTCTGCAGCTTCTTCGTCATCGGGATCTGGACCTCGGCGTAGCCTTCGATCACGTCGATGTCGCCGCCGCGATCGAGACCGTACGAGAGGAAGTACGACGAGTACCACGGCTGATTCGCCAGATCGTGCGTCGTGTCGGCCTGGTCCTTTCGCCACTCGACGCCGGTCGCGAACCCGATCGGCCCTGCCCACCCCTCGCCGAGCGTGCTGCGGAAGTTGAAGGCGAGCACGTCCTGCTTGTACTCGTTGTCCTCCTTGAGCGTGCGGTACACGTAGTCGACGGCCGCGGGATTCGCGCTGGTGTTGCCCAAGATATTGAGCGGCACGCAGCCGGCGGCGTTCGCATTGAACGCGGGATCGCCCGGTATCGTCGCGCGGCAAACGATCTGGCTCGGATTGGCCGGATTGACCACGGCGTCGAGAGCCCAACGCAGCAGCTCATACTGCCGCGAGGCATTGCCCGAAGTCGTGCCGACCAGGTTGTGGAAGAGCCGCTGGTGATTTTCGTTCTCGCCGTGCTGGTAGTAGGCGTCCCACGACCACTTCTCGCCGAGCTGCCCGTCCACGCCGGTCACGATCCGCGTGGTCGCGTTCTCTGTCGTGTTGTTGGCGTTGACGACGGCGGGCATGAAAGCGCGGCCCAACATGCCGCCCTGGGGCATCGCTGTGCGTTGGGCCGCGCTCAGGAACGCGTTGTCCGCCGCAATCCGCAGCGTGTTCGGACCTAGCCCGCCGTTCGCCGGCGTGTTTGCGGACTCGTTGTGCCCATATGCGACCTCTGCGAACCAGCTGAGCCGATCGCTGAAGTCGAAGCCCACGCGACCCATCGCGGAATAGCGCTCGACGTCGGGCCGGATGCTCGAGGTGTCGTACCCGAGCAGCGCGCCGTCGCCGCCGATGCGGGTCAAGAAGCCGCTGCCGGGAGCGCCCGGATTGAACGGCGAGAGCGTCGTGCCGTCCGGATTGAAGGTGAGCGGGGCGGAGGTGGTCGTGCACCCTGCGTTCGTGCAAGGCGAAATGATGCCGTTTTCCGAGCCTATCTGCTTCGCGCCTGGGGTCACGATGAAATTCGGGTTGCCATTGCCGGTCGTGTAGGCCGGCGCGTTGTTCTGAATGCCCCAGGCCTCCTTGCACCAGTCGCGGTTCTGCGAGCAAGGTCCGATGGTGTCCTGCTGCTGATACTCGACGCCGAATATGACGTGGCCGCGCTCGTCGTCGGCGAATGCCGTGCCGTAGGCGAACGAGGCATGGGTGTCGCCGCCGTCCCCTTCGCCCGTCTCGCCGTAGTCGGCCTGCGCTCTGAAGCCTTCGAGATTCTTGTTGAGGATCAGGTTGACCACGCCGGCAATCGCGTCAGAGCCATAGGCCGCCGACGCGCCGCCCGTCACGACCTCGGTCCGCTCCACGAGCATCGACGGGATCAGCGTAAGGTCCACGGCGCCGCCCTCGGTCTGCGGTACCACGCGCCTCGTGTCCACGAGCGTTAGCGTCCGAGTGCCGAAGAAAGGGTTGAGGCCGCGGAGGTTTGCGAGCTGCGCGCCGACGTTGAAATTGCCGATACCGACGTTGGTCTCGGTGAAGAACGGCGTGTTCTGCGGCAGCGTCCGCAAGACGTCCCCGGTGTTGACGATGCCGAGATTCTGGATTTGATCGGAATTGATCGTCGTCAAAGGCTGCGCCGAGTCGAATCCGGATTGGCTCACGCGCGAACCGGTGACGATGATCTCTTCCTTAGGCTCTTGAGCGAGGGCGAGCTGCGGTGCGGCTGCGACAACCGCGAGCAGCGCGCACGAACGTAGGATGGGATGACGAGACGCTTTGCCTCGCGACAGCGTGCGACGAGTCGACATTTAGGTTCCCCCTCAGTGGTTCGCTTGATGTTTTTCGAAGCCTCGAGCAGCTCCAGGCGATCGCCGCGCGAGGCTTCAACCCATATGCTGAGCGTAGCGAACTTGTATCGTACGCGCATCAGTTGGAATCGATGATAGTGTTGATACTGCTTGGGCAATTCGCTGGAGCGCTACGGTGCTGCGCGATGAGCCGCAATCTCTGCCCGACGGGAAGGGGTGTCGTGGCATGCGCGCCGCAGAGTTGAGGCACCGAATTTGGCGTTAGGCCGGCAATCCCACCTGTAGCGGGCCTATGAAGGTCAGAGCGCGAGCGGCAAATTGACCGCGGTCCTCGACTCGGCGCTGCGATAGATCGCCTCGGTCCACTCCATGTATCGCACGCCGATCTCGAAGGTGTTGAGGGTGACGGGCTCGACGCCGCGAATAGCGTTGATGAACTCTTCCTCGACCCGATGGCGCGCCTGCCCCTCGGGCGGGTTCGGATGCGCACTGAGCTCCTTGTCGCCGCGGCGCCCGACGAAGATGTTCTGCTCGTTGTCGACGCGGATCGTGCCTTCGCTGCCGAAGATCCAGATGTCGTTGCCGCGCGAGAGCCCGGTGGTCTCGCTGAACTTCATGTGCACCGGCGCGCCGTTGCCAAGCTCGTACAGCACCTCGACGTGATCCGGGATCGTCGTCGCGCGTTGCGCGCCTTGCTCGTCGCGCCGGTTGGGTATCTGCACGCGCGTCTTAGCCATCACGCGGTTGCCGGGGCCGAGCCAACGCATCGCCGATTCGTACGTGCCGCCGACGTTCAGCACGTTGACGCCGCTGAATTCCGGATCGTGGCGCCAGTCGAGCTCGCCGCCGAAGTCCGCGAAACCGCGTTGCAGCATCTGGACTTCCACGGACAGGACGTCGCCCACGGCGCCGCCCGCGAGCAAGCTCTGTAGCGCCCGGTCTATTCGGTAGCTGCCCGACGTCGGCACGAGCTGGCAGACGAGATTCGCGTGACGCTGCGACGCGGCCAACATCTCGCGCGCTTCGGCCGTGTTGTTCGCCATTCGCGCCTGACAGAGCACGTGCCTGCCGCTGTCGAGCGCGGCGAGCGTCGTATCGCGATGCATGTAAGGCCAGGTGCCGATGAGAACGGCGTCGATGCTTCTTGTCGCCGAGCAGCTGTTCCCAATCGGCGTACGCGCGCGGTATCCCGAACTCGTCCGCGGCGCGCCGGCTCGATTCGAGCGACCGGTTCGCGACGGCGACGATTTCCACGCCGGGCATCTTGCGCAGGCCCGGAATGTGCACCGAGCCTACGATGCCGCCCGCGCCGATGATCCCGACGCGAATCTTGTCGCGCGCGGACGTCGACGCTTGGCGCTGTTGCGCGAATAGCGCGTTCGGCGTCAGCGCCGCCGCGACGGGAAGCGCCGCCGATGACAGAAAGTCGCGGCGCTTGATCTTCGGAGCTTGGTCGTCGTCGGATTCGTTGCTCATGGTGTCCACTCTCCTTGATCGGAGGTGTCGCTCGGGTTCTTCGCGGCGCGTTGCTGCGGACGAAGCATAGCGCAACGGGGCGCTGTTCGATTGGGCGGAATTCTCGACTGACCTGCGGGTCGCTGCGGCCGCGGCGCAGCCTGCAAAGCATCCCGCCGCGACTCGCGGTCCGGACTAGCGCGTTAAGGTCTTGGCGGAGCGGAGCCGGCGGCGTTTCTCGAGCTCGTCCTCGAGCACGAGCGTCTCGTCGAAGGCGTTGTCGGTTGCGTCGGCTCCCGAGTGCGGCAGCGGCCGTCGCTTCGCGAGCTCGTCCTCTGGCAGGACGACCGTCTCGGTGAGGTCGGTCACTGCTTCGGCTCTTCGGACTTCAGCCGGCGCTCGATAGCCTCGATCGTCGGACCGGATAGCGGTGTCTCGGCGGTGTCCAGGGAAATCTCGCACAGCGCCGCGATCAGCTCGGTCGTGGAGTCCGTCTCGTTGGCTTCGGTCTTTCTTGCTGGCTTCTGCATTTCGGCGCCCGTCTCGGTAGGCGAAATGTTCCGTGTGCGGGCAGCGCGATGCGTGGACGCCTGTCACGAATCGCACGCAGAAGCCCGCGCGGCGGTCACGTGCGTTTCATCGCGAGAACGCGCCCGGGGCCGTGCGCGGCGGCGAACAGCAAGCCTGCCATGAACGTGAAGTGATCGATGAAGAACCCGAATTCGTCCTGGTTTGCTGCCCAATGCGAAGGCCCGTGGAACGCAAAGCCGAGGAACACCACGTAGGCGGCGGCCAAGAGCGCGGCTTTCGAGAAATATGCTCCGGTCAGCAAGCACGCGATGAGACCCAGCTCGAACACCACCGCGAGCCAGGCCAGGAGCTTGGGCAGAGGGAAACCCGCCGTCGCGATGTTGCCCGCGGTCGCGTTGATGTCCATGAGCTTGAAGCTCACGGCCATGATGAAGAGTGCGGCGAAGATCAAGCGTCCTACGAGGACTGCCGCCGTCGTCCAGCCGGCCTGGTTGGTCTCGGTTGTCGTCATGGTTTTTCTCCTGCTTCTTTCTTGTCCGAGCGACTGGAGTGCGACCGTGCTGAGCGCCACGGCAAGCGAGATCGTAGCTGCGGCGACGGTTGGATGCACAGCTGCCCAACGGCATTGGAACCGCCGTACGATAAGGAGGCTCTATAGAACCGTTGCGCCGGACTACGAGGAGACGCCCATGAGCAGTTCTGCAACGAAACGCACGTTTCTCGCTGCCGTTTTCCTCGCGGCCGGGCTTGCGGGGCTGAATCTCGCCGCGGATCCCCCTTCTCCGGCCGGGGCGGGCTGGACCGGGACGACGAATCCGAAGGACGTGATCGCCGCGCGGCAGCAGCTGATGATGGAGATGGAACGCCTGATGCAGCCGATCGATTCGTTCACGATCGGTGAGCCCGCCGAAGTCGGCGACCTGGCCTCGGCCGCGACTACGATCTCGAAGATGCTGCTCGTCGTGCCGCATCTCTTTCCGCCGACGACCAATCTCTACGATCCGAAGGCGGAGACGCCCGTCACGATCGCGCTGCCCGCGATTTGGCAGAGCTTCCCCGCGTTCTACGCGTTCGCGACCGCGGCTTCCGAATCCGCGGCCTCGATGGCCTCGAAGACCAAGACGGATGATCTCAAGGCCGCGGCATTGAGTCTCCGCGGGACCTGCGATGCTTGCCATACGCCGTACTTGCGAGCGTATGTTCCGGAGACCGCGAGCCCCGCTGACGAGCAGTTCGACTTCGACAGCGTCTTCGACTCGAAGGACGAGAAGAAGTAGGAGGAAATCCATGAACGCTGCCCGCACTGTCTGCGTCACTGCACTCGTGTTCTCGGCCGTCGCCTGCACGCCCGACGCTCCGTCCCGACTCCGACGACGCAAGGCGCAGCGCGACTCGCGCGTACCTCATGGGGTGATCCGAGCATCGAAGGCACGTACACGAACAAGGACGAGTTCGGCACGCCGTTCGAGCGGCCGGACGATCTCGCGGGCAAGAGCCGCGATGAATTCGGGCCGGAGGAGATGGCGGCGCTGATGGCCGCGCGCAGCGAGCGCGGCAAAGCGCTCGCGAAAACGATCGGCGGCAGCGCGACGAACGACACGGGTGCCGGGCCGCCACACTGGTACGAGTATCTGGAAGCCGTGAACAGCCGCCCGTGGTTCGTTTCGGAGCCCGCGGACGGCCGCGTTCCGCCGTTGACCGAGCACGGCAAGCAGCGCGCCGATGCAGCGCGGCTCGCGTTCGCGAGCTCCAAACGCGAGGCGCCCGACACGTATACCGACATGGGTCTGTACGACCGCTGCATCACGCTCGGTCTGCCGAGCTCGATGATGCCGATGATCTACGGCAACGCCTACGAGATCACTCAGTCCCCCGGGTACGTGGCGATTCGTTACGAGATGGTCCACGAGACGCGCGTGATCCCGCTGGACGGATCACCGCACGTCGCGTCGCAACTCGACTTCTGGATGGGCGACGCGCGCGGCCATTGGGAGGGCGAGACGCTCGTCGTCGAGACGACGAACATCCGCGAGGCGGCGGCCTACCGCGGAGCGAGCAAGGACTTGAAGATCGTCGAGCGCTTCACGCCGACCGGCAAGGACGAGCTGAGCTGGGAAGTCGGCTTCGAGGATCCCGCGACGTGGACCGCGCCGTGGGCGATCGAGATGCCGCTGAAGCGCAGCGCGGAGGCGGCGCCGTTCGAGTACGCGTGCCACGAGGGCAATCTCGGGCTGCGAAATATTCTGAGCGCCGCGCGCGCGACCGATCGCGCGTCCGGTTCCCGCTGATCTTCACGCAAGCGGAGCGCATGCATGACCAACCGAACGCTGCTCGTGGCAGAGGACGTGTACCAATACGCGCTCAGCGCGTCGCCGAGCGAGCCGGAAGTGCTCGCGCGACTCCGGGAAGCGACGGCGGCGATTCCCCACAGCGAAATGCAGATCGGGCCGGATCAAGGCAGGTTCATGGCGCTGCTCGTGAAGCTGATCGGTGCGCGCCGCTGCATCGAGATCGGCACGTACACGGGATATTCGGCGCTCGCCGTCGCGCTCGCTTTGCCCGAGGACGGGCGGTTGATCGCGTGCGACGTCAGTGCAGAGTGGACGAACGTCGGGCGCCGTTTTTGGCGCGAGGCCGGTGTCGAATCGCGAATCGACCTGCGCATCCGGCCCGCGCTCGAAACGCTCGACGAGCTGCTCGAAGGCGGCGCGCCGGCACGTTCGACTTCGCATTCCTCGACGCCGACAAGCCGAACTACGGCGCGTACTACGAAAAGCTGTTGTTGCTGATGCGGCCGGGCGGCCTGATCGCGGTCGACAACACGCTCTCGGTCGCGGGCGCGCCGGTGGTGCATGGCCAGTCGGTGAGCGCGAAGGCTCTGCGCGCGTTCAACGATCTCGTACGCCCCGACGAGCGCGTCGATTTCGCGCTGCTCACGATCGGCGAAGGGCTCACGCTGCTGCGCAAGCGAGAGTAGCTTCGAGCGACGTCGTCAGTGCGGTGCCTTAGCCAATGGCAGGCGCGCTCGCGAGCCGACCCGCGACGCGTCGACCCGATGGTAACGTTGCGTCACGACTGGACCGATTCGTCGCTACCGGTCCGTGCGCTGCGGGTAGGCCAGAATGAAACCGTCCCGGTTCGGCATTCGAACGCGCGCAAGCGTGCGCGCATTCATCTCGTCGCGCGCTTTGATGATGCCGTTGCGCTCCAGCAGATAGGCGGTGAGGGCGTAGACCTCATCGTTCGTCAACGACTGCGGCGCCTGAAAGGGCATCGCGCGGCGGATGTAGTCGAACACCGTGCTCGCGTACGGCCAGTAGCTGCCGATGGTCCGCACCTGAACGAAGTCGGTCAATGTTCCCTGGCCCCCGACGAGCCGATCATTCGGCTGCCCGGCACCTTCCGCGCCATGGCACGCGACGCACTTGACCGCGTAGATCGCGGCGCCCGCGGCGGCCTTGCCTGAGCCCGGAGGCAACCCGGCGCCGTCCGGTTGGATGCTGATGTCCCACGGCGCCAAGTCCGCCGCAGTGACCTCGACGCCGAGGCCAGGGCTCTGCTGCGCCCCTGCGTTGGCCATGCCGAGCGCGAGCGCGCCGACGCACAACAGTCGACCGAGCAAGTTACGCGTAGACATTGCTCACCTCGCCGCCGGCCGCAACGCTCCAGGCCTGAATCGCGTTGTTGTGGTAGTTCATGCGTTCGCCGCGCTCGGCGATGAAGCTCGCACGCGTCGGCTGAACTGCGCCGGTCTCGTCGATCGCGCGGCTCATGAGCACCGCCGGCTCGCCGCTCCAGCGCCACGCCATCCTGAAGCGCGTGAACGACTTCGCGAGCACGGGCTCGGCGAGCGCCGCCTCACCCCAACTTCGGCCGCCGTCGGCCGAGACCTCGACGCGCGCGATCTTTCCGCCGCCCGACCACGCGAGCCCGGTGATTTCGTAGACGCCCGGCTGGCGAAGCGCGAGCCCGGTCGATGGGCTCGTGATGATCGATTTGACCTCCATCGGGTAGGTCAGCATCAACGCTTTGCCGTTGAGCAGCACGTCGGTGTAGTGCGAAGTCTCGTCGCGCGTCATGGTCGGAGCCGTTACGACTTTCAGGCGCCGCAGCCACTTCACGCTCATGTTGCCTTCGTAACCAGGCAGGAACAGGCGCAGCGGGTAACCGTTCTCGGGGCGTAGCCGCTCGCCGTTCTGATACAGCGCGATGATCGCGTCATCCATGAGTTTGGCGAGCGGTACGCTGCGGCTCATCGCGGCCGCGTCCGCGCCCTCGGCGAGCACCCACCCGGCGCTGCGGTCGACGCCGGCTTCGTCCATCAGGATCGCGAGCGGCACGCCCGTCCACTCGCTGCACGACATGAGGCCGTGAATCACGCCGCACGGGGCCTGCGGCGGCTGCGGCGCCAAATTCGAGCCGCTGTTCCCGGCGCATTCGAGGAACTGGATGCGCGTGACGGTCGGGTAGCGCAGCAGAGCATCCATGGTGAATGTCAGCGAGCGCTTCACGGCGCCGTGAATCAGCAACTGGTGGCGCTTCGGATCGATGTCCGGAACACCGCTGTGATGGCGCTCGAAATGCAGACTGTTCGGCGTGATGGTGCCGTGCAGTCGATGGTGCGGCGTGAACGACACGCCGCTGCCGACGACGTTCGGCGTGCCGCCCACCACGCGCTGAACATCGGCTTCGTATTTCGACGGTTGCCCATAGGCACTCATGTGAGTGCCGGGTGCCTTCATCCAGGGCGGCACCTCGAGCGGTGCCGCGCCCGCGGGCCGAGCGGTCAGCAGGCTCAAGCCGCCGCCGAGGAGCGTTGCGCCCGTCGCCAAGAAGAGGCGCCGATGCAGCAGCCCGTTGCCGGCGACGACCTCCGCTGCCTCGATATCGCTTTTGTTCGTCATGCGCGCTCCCACGAGTGATGAGATGTGTTGCGGCGACCGCTGGCGCCGCTCAGCGTGCGCGGGTCGAAAGCTCCATCGCGTCGCCGACCGGGAAGGTCACGGACACGTAGCCCTGCGCCGGGTCGCGCACGTAGTCGAGATACGGCTTCAGCGCGTCCGGGAACAGGTGGATGTCGTCCGCGATCACGAGTGCGCCGGGCTGCAACGCAGGTTCGAGCAAGCGCAGCACCGGCAGATACAGCTCTTTCCAACCGTCGAGGAATACGAGTGCCACGTCGCGCTCGACGGTCTTGAGCGTCTCGCGCGCGTCGCCGATCCGCAGATCCACGACGTCGAGCAAGCCGGCTTCGCGGACGTACTCGCGCGCGCGTTCGGCCTTGGCCGCGTTGAGCTCGGTGGTAATCACGATGCCCTCGCCGCGGTCGCGCACGGCCGCTGCGAGGTAGATCGTCGAAATGCCGAACGAGGTGCCGAACTCGACGAACGTGCCTGGCGCGTTGCTTCGCGCGAGCGTGTAGAGCAGCCGGCCCGCCTCGCGATCCACCGGAATGAACGCGTCGCCGAGCACGGCCGCGCGCTCGGCGCCGCTCTTGCCGCGCGCTCGCTCGAGGATCGCGGGATCGTTGCTGTCGGCCGCCGAGTGCATGCGCTCGAGCACGCCGCGGACATGGGTGTCGTGGAGGCTCGAGCTCATCGCGTACGTTCCAGTTGCATCGCGAGCGTGTGTCGTTTGCGCCGAAGCTCGGCTACTTGGCCGCGCCGAGCAGCGCACCCTTGTTCGCCTCGAACAGCGCGCGCACGCTCGTCGGCTCGCGGCCCGTGAGGTCCTTGAAGTGCGAGGTGGTGAACGCCATCGCCTCGCGGCCGAAGCCCGGCCGCCCGTTCGGGCCGGCCGGCACCACGTCGATCTTCTTGCCGGTCACCGCAGACGCGGCTGCCGCCGTTTCCTTCACGCCGAGCAGCTCCGGGCCCGTGATGTCGTACGCCTTGTTGTCGTGGCCCGGTGTCGTGAGCACGGCGGCCGCGGCGGCCGCGCAGTCCGCGCGCGAGATGTAGCCGATCGGAAACTCGTTCGGCGGCACTTCGGCCTTGCCGGTCGACACCATCGCGGCGGCCTGGCGGATGAGCCCGTCCATATATATGGAGTTGCGCAACATCGTCCATGCGACTCCGCTCGCCTTGAGCGCGTCCTCGGCCTGCTTGTGATCCGCTGCGCGGCCCGCGACGTCGCCGCGCGTGATGCCGACGTACGACGTGTAAGCGATCTGCTTCACGCCTGCGGCCTTCGCCGCGTCGATCGCGCGCTTGAGCAGCACGGCCGCGGGCGTCTGCGCGTCGCCGCCGACGCTGATCAAGAGCATCCGCGTGCCGCCCGCGTACGCGGCGGGCAGCGATTCGGGCTTCGTGAAGTCGCCGAAGCGCACGCTCGCGCCCATGTCCGCGTACTCCTTCTGCTCCTCAGGAGTACGGCTCACGAGGATCAGGCGGCTTGCCGGCACGCCGCGCGCGAGCAGCTCCTTCACCGTGAGGCTCCCGAGATTGCCGGAAGCGCCGGAAATGATGATCTTCTCAGCGGCGGACCCGGCCTGCGCCTGCGCGGGCGCACTTCGGAATGAGCGCGGTGCCGGCCGCGGCCACTGCGAACGCGAGGGTCATCACCACGCGGCGCCGCAGTGCGAAGCCGATCTTTTTCGCTGGTGTCTTCATTGCGATGCTCTCTGAGTTGCGCGACGGTTAGAACGACGGCTTACCGGCGGGCGCGTGCTCGTCGACGGCGATCGCGAAGAAGCCGCTGACCGCGTAGGTGTTCATCACGGCGACCAAGTCGATCGTGCCGCGCTGGCCGAAGAGCTCGACGGCTTTCGCGAACGTGGCCGAGTCCACCTTCTTGTCGTGGTAGAGCTGGCGCCCGAAGCGGATCACGGTCGCGTCCTTCTCGCCGATGCCGGTGAGTGCGCCGTTGTTGCGCACCGTGTCGATCACTTTTTGCTCGACGCCGGCTTTCACGGCGCTCGGCTCGTGCCCGTTC
Organism: uncultured Gammaproteobacteria bacterium; assembly: GCA_963742115.1. Classification (GTDB taxonomy): domain Bacteria; phylum Pseudomonadota; class Gammaproteobacteria; order Steroidobacterales; family Rariloculaceae; genus FEN-1219. The sequence goes on along the minus strand of CAVUKQ010000015.1, from coordinate 28,565 downwards.
CATTCGAGGTTGTAGTTCGTCTCGCGGCACGCGACGAGGATCGCGAGCTCGCGCACGTGCGGATCGAGCGTGCCCTTGCCGACGGCGGCGTCGTGCAGGTCGTGGAGCGCGTCGGCGACGTACGGGTTGTAGGCGGCGAAGGCGAGCGGTCCGCGCAAGGTTCCCTCGGCGCTCTTCCCGGGCAGCGTCTCGTAGATCTTCTGGCCCGCTTCGTCCATGTTCTGGCGCTTCAGATAGGGCAGGCGCGCGAGCGAATCGGGATTGATGTCGGCGGGAAGCTTCGGAGCGGATTGTGCGAGCGCCGTGAACGTGCTCGATGCGGTCAAGAGCAGCGCGGCGGCCAAGGTCATCGGGCGGCGAGCGAGCATGCGTTTTCCCCTTCGTTTTTGTTCGTCGAGAGCGCCTCGTCGCGCGGCGTCGCCGCGGCCGGGCCGTTGTCGTCGCGCCGATAGTACTTGAGAAAAGCTCTCAAAACCGCTGCGCGAATCCGATGCTCGCCCAGGTGAAAGCGCGCGCGCCGCGGCCCGTCTCGATCTCCGCGGTCTGACGGTGAACCGCGTAGCTCACGCTGAAGCCGTTGGGGAGCACCGTCGTCGCGGCGAGCCAGACGTCTACGAGCATGCGCTCGAGGCCCGACGACCCGAACGTGACGTCGCTGTGCCGGAATTGACCCTCGAGGAACGCGTTGTAGACGCGGGCGTGCAGCTTCGCGCCGGCCTCGAGCTGCACGCGAGGGTGGTCGCCGATCGACAGTGGCGGGCCGTCGATCTGCGGATGCCCCGAGTAATCCGCTGCCGCGGCCGACGACTCCCACCACGGCGCGTTGGTTCGAAACGCGATCTCGACGTTGGCTTCCGTGATGTACCCGACGTTCGCGCCGACTCCGAGGCGCACGGAGTACGGCTGCCCGCGCAGGCCGCCGCTCGCGAGCAGCCGGTAGCGCGATGCGGCGTACATGAAGGTCGGCTCGCCGCCGTCGGAGACTTGGTGATCGTAGCCGCCCGGCTCGGGGCTGCCGACGAGCGCGTGAATTCCGCGGTGAAACTGCTCGGCGAGCGGCAGGCCGAGGAACCCGATCGCGAGCGACGACTGGAACGCCGCGCGCCGCGGCTCGTCGAGGGCGAGCTTGGAGCTCGCGACATAGAGGAGATTGGCGTAGGGGCGGTCGTCGGGCAGCGCCTGCGTCGCGGCGAGATCCTGCGGAGAGAACAGCAGGAGGCCGAGCTCGAACGCTTCCCCTTCGGACGGCGCGTCGCGCCGCACGGCCGCGAACCCCGTCGCGCGATCGGCGAAGTCCAAGATGCGCGACGGCGACAGCCGATGGTTGCGCGCGCCGTCGCCGTGCAGCGTGAACGCGATGCCCGCGGTGTAGTCTTGGTCGCGGTGGCCGGCAGCGAACAGGTCGTTGTCGACGTGCAGCGTCCAGCGCGGGTCGTCCTCAGCGCCGGATTGGAGCTCTTGCGCTGCGGCCGTCGTCGCGCACAGCGCGAGCAGCGCAAGTGGGACCAGTTGCCATCGAGTGCTCATCCCGAGCTTTCCGCGTGCAGCGATCCTTCGCGAGTCTCACGATGTCGGGCCCGGTGCGGCTTCCCAGCCGCCGCCGAGCGCCTTGTAGATCACGACGACGGATGTGTTGAGATCCGTCTCGGCCGCTGCGACGTCGTCCTCCGCCTGCAGCGCCGTGCGCTCCGCATCGAGCAGGCGCAGGAAATCGAGCGCGCCCTCGCGGTACTGCACGCGCGCAAGCTCGGCCGCGCGCTGCGAGGCGGCCGATTCCGTCACGACCGACGCGAGGCGCAGGCGGTTCTGCGCGTAGCCGACAAACGCGGTCTCCGTCTCCTCGAGCGCGCGCAGCACCGTGCGGTCGTACCGTGCGAGCGCGCCTTCGGTGCGCGCTTCGGCCGCCACGATTCGCGCACGCACGCCGGGCTCGAGCCCGCCCCACGACAGCACGGGCGACAACGCTCCACGCGCGGCTCGCGGACTCGCCGAGCTCGCCCGCGTCGCCTGCGATGAAGCCGATGAAGCCGCTCAGCGTGAGCCGCGGGAAGAGATCCGCCTTCGCGACGCCGATGCGCGCCGTCGCCGCCGCGAGCTCGCGCTCGGCTGCGCGGATGTCGGGCCGGCGCCGCAGCAGCGACTCGGGCGAGTCCGACGGCGAGCGTCGTGAGATGCGGCGGCACTTCGCGCGGAGCGAGCTCGGCGTCGAGCGCGCCCGGTTGCTGGCCGAGCAGCACCGCGAGCCGATGCGCCGCCGCCGCCTCGGCCGCGACGAGCGGCGGAATGCTCGCGTCGGTGGCCGCGAGGCGCGCGGCGGCGCTCGCGACGTCGAGCTCGCTGCCGCGGCCGAGATCGAGGCGCACGCGCGTGAGGTTCAACGTCTCGCGCTGAAATTCGAGATTCGCGCGCGCGACGCTCAACCGCTTCTGGCTGCCGCGCAGATCCAGATAGCTGCTCGCGACCTCGGCCGCGACGAGCACCTGCGCGTCGCGCAGATCCGCTTCGGCCGCCGCGGCATCGGCGCCCGCGGCTTCCGACGCCGCGGCGCACGCGGCCGAACAGATCGAGCTCCCAGAGTGTCGCGATGCCCGCGTCGTACGACTCGACGTCCACGCGCTCGTCGGTGAACCCCGGCTGCTGCGCGTTGCTCTCGCTGTGCGCGGCTTGGACGCTGGCTCCGGGCCACCGCTCGCGGCGTGCGGCGCGCAGCAAGGCGCGCGCCTCGTCGACGCGCGCGGCCGCGATCTTGAGGTCGAGGTCGCCCGCGAGCGCGCGCTCGATCAGGCCGTCGAGCGTGGGATCGCCGAACTGCTGCCACCACGCGGCCTCGAACGGCTGCTTGTCGAGGATCGCCGGATCCGCGTTGCGGAACTCGGGCAACGCCGTCTCCGGGGGGCGGTAGTCGGGCCCAACGGCGCACGCGGCGAGCAGCAGGCTCACCGCGAACGCGGGCAGGAGCCGCAGCGGCGCGGGCACCCGCGCAGGGGCGACACCGGTGATTGCAGCGAGAAGACCTGTAGCTCGTTCATTTGCGTTCTCCTAGTGAGCGCTCAGTGCTGCGGGAACGGGCGCCGCGGTGTGCGACGCTTGCGCATCGCGATGCACCGCGGCACCAAGGCGCCGCACCACCCAATAGAAGACCGGCGTCAGCAGCAGGCCGAACACGGTGACGCCGAGCATTCCGGCGAACACCGCGACGCCCATCGCATTGCGCATCTCCGAGCCCGCGCCGGTGGACACCACCAGCGGCACGACGCCCGCGATGAACGCGATCGACGTCATCAGGATCGGACGGAGGCGCAACTTGCACGCTTCGAGCACCGCGTCCCACGTGCTCGCGCCCGCTTGCTCCCTAGTACGCGCGAACTCGACAATGAGAATCGCGTTCTTGCACGCGAGCCCCACGAGCACGATCAGACCGATCTGCGTGAAGATGTTGTTGTCGCCGCCGCTGAGCCACACGCCCGCGATCGCGGACAGCTGGCACATCGGCACGATCAGGATCACGACGAGCGGCAGCGACCAGCTCTCGTACTGCGCCGCGAGCACGAGGAACGCGAGCAGCACGGTGAGCGGGAAGATCCAGAGCGCCGTGTTGCCGGCGATCAGCTGCTGATACGCGAGCTCGGTCCAGTCGTACGTCGAGGCCGTTCGGCAGCTCCTGCTCGGCGAGCTGCTCGAGCGCCGCCTGCGCCTCGCCCGACGAGGAGCCCGGCGCGGGCCGCCGGAGATCTCGGCGGTCGGATAGCCGTTGTAGCGGCTCACGACGCTCGGGCCCGAGCTCTGCTCGAGCGTGACGAACGAGCCGAGCGGCACCATGTCGCCCGAGCGCGTTGCGGACCTTCAAGCGCAGGATGTCGTCGGGCTCGAGCCGGAACGCCATGTCCGCCTGCGCGTTCACCTGGTAGGTGCGGCCGAAGCGGTTGAAGTCGTTGACGTAGAGCGAGCCGAGATAGACCTGCATCGTCTCGAACAGGTCCGTGAGCTGCACGCCCTGCGCTTGCGCCTTGTCGCGGTCGACGTTCGGCGCGGATCTGCGGCGCGTTGATCTCGAAGCCCGAGAACACGTTCGCGAGCTCCGGCGCTGCGCGCGCGCGGCGGCGACGATCTTCTGCGTCTCCTCGTAGAGCGTCTGGAAGCCGAGCCCGCGCGGTCCTCGATCTGCACCTTGAAGCCGCCGATCTGCCCCAAGCCCTGCACGGCCGGCGGCGGGAACACGGCGATGTACGCGTCTTGGATCGACGCGAGCTTCTGGTTCAGCGACGCCGCGATCTCCCAGGCCGAGCGGCCCGACGTCGTGACGTGCTTGCCGTCCTTCGAGAAGTCCGCGAGCCCGGCGAACGCGATGCCGGAGTTCGGGCTGTTCACGAAGCCGTTGATCGAGAGCCCCGGGAACGACACGGCGTGCGCGACGCCGGGCTCCGCGAGCATGATCGCGTCCATTTGGCGGATCACTTCCTCGGTGCGGTCGAGCGTCGCCGCCTCGGGCAGCTGCGCGTACGCGACGAGATACTGCTTGTCCTGCTGCGGGATGAAGCCGCTCGGCACGCTCGTGAAGCCGAGCCAGGTGAGGACGAGCAGCGCGCCGTACACGCGCGACCGCGAGACCCGAGCGCCGCAGCAGGCGGCCCGTCGACGCCGACGTAGCGCAGCGACAGCCCACTCGAAGAGGCGATTGAACGGCCTGCAGCAGCCAGCCGAACGCGCGTCGATCGCCACGCTGCAGCCGGTCGGGCTTCGCGCCGTGCGGCTTCAGCAGCACGGCCGCGAGCGCGGGCGACAGCGTCAGCGAGTTGAACGCCGAGATCGCCGTGCTGATCGCGATCGTGAGCGCGAACTGCCGGTAGAACTGGCCGGTGAGGCCGCTGATGAACGCCGTCGGCACGAACACCGCGATCAGCACGACCGCAGTCGCGATGATCGGGCTCGTGACCTCGCGCATCGCTTGCTGCGCGGCGGCGACCGGCGCGAGGCCGCGCGCGATGTTGCGCTCGACGTTCTCGACCACGACGATCGCGTCGTCGACGACGATGCCGATCGCGAGCACGAGGCCGAACAGCGACAGCGCGTTCAGCGAGAAGCCGAACAGATGCATGACCGCGAGCGTGCCGACGAGCGACACGGGCACGGCCGCGAGCGGAATCACCGAGGCGCGCCAGGTCTGCAGGAACAGCATCACCACGAGCACGACGAGCAGCGAGCGCCTCGAACAGCGTGTGCACGACGGCGTCGATCGACTGGCGCACGAACATCGTCGGGTCGTAGACGATGTCGTAGTCGACGCCCTCCGGGAAATCCTTCGCGAGCTCGCCATCTTCTCGCGCACCTTGTTCGAGATGTCGATCGCGTTGCTGCCCGGCCGTTGATAGATCGGGATCGCGGCCGCGGGCTTGATCGTCGAGCAGCGAGCGCAGCGCATAGGTGCTCGCGCCGAGCTCGACGCGCGCGACGTCGCGCAGGCGCGTGATTTGGCCGCGCTCGCCGACCTTCACCGTCGATGTTCTCGAACTCTTCCTCGTTGACGAGCCGGCCTTGCGTGTCGATGAGCACCTGGAAGTCGGCGCCGCTCTCGGCGCGGGCGGCGCGCCGAGCTGGCCGGCCGCGACCTGCACGTTCTGCGCGCGGATCGCGCGCACGACGTCGCTCGCCGTGAGGTTCAGCGCGGAGACCTTTTCCGGGTCGAGCCACACGCGCATCGCGTAGTCGCCGGCGCCGAAGACCTGCGCGTCGCCGACGCCGTCGATGCGCGCGAGCTCGTCGCGCACGTGCAGCTGCGCGTAGTTCGCGAGGTAGAGCATGTCGTAGCGGTTGTCGGGCGAGATCAGGTGCACGAGCAGCGTGAGATCGGGCAGCGGTCTTCTCGGTCGTCACGCCGAGCCGCTGCGTGACCTCGGGCAGCTTCGGCAGCGTCTGCGAGACGCGGTTCTGGACCTGCACCTGCGCTTTGTCGAGGTCCGTGCCGAGCCCGAACGTCACGGTGAGCGTCATCAGCCCGTCGGTCGTCGACTGCGACGACGTGTAGAGCATGTTCTCGACGCCGTTGATCGCCTGCTCGAGCGGCGACGCGACGGTCTCGGCGATCACCTGCGGGTTGGCGCCGGGGTAGGTCGCGCGCACGACGACGGTTGGCGGAACGACTTCGGGGTACTCGCTGATCGGCAAGAGCCGCAGCGACAGCGCGCCGGCGATGAAGATGATCGCCGACAGCACCGCGGCGAAGATCGGGCGCCGGACGAAGAATTGAGAGAACCCCATGATCTTCTCCTCAGCGCACGTTGTGCGCGACGGTTTCGTCGTTCGCTGCCGCGAGGCGTTCGAGAGCGCCAGGCGCGTCGCGGTCCATCGCGACCTCCGTCGCGTTCACGGCCACGCCGGGGCGCACGCGCTGCAGGCCGTTCACGATCACGACGTCGCCGGACTCGAGGCCTTCCTTGATCACGCGCAGTCCCTCGACCGATCGGCCGGTCACCACCGCGCGGTACTGCACGACGTTCTGCTCATCGACGACGAACACGAACTTGCGGCCCAAGTCGGTGCCGATCGCGCGGTCGTCGACGAGCGCGGCGCGAAAGCTGCTCGGGCTCACGAGCTGCAGGCGCACGAACAGACCGGGCGTGAAGCGCGCCGTCGGCGTTGTCGAGCACCGCGCGCGCGCGGATCGTGCCGTGGTCGGGGTCGACCTGGTTGTCGACGAAGTCGAGACGCGCGGCGTGCGGATAGCCCTGCTCGTTGATGAGCCCGACGTGCACGGTGCTGCCCTCGGCGTCCGCGCCGTGCCGTACGTGCTCCAAGAAGGTCTGCTCGTCGATGTCGAAGTACGCGTACACGGGCGAGTCGGACACGACCGTCGTCAGCAGCGTCGCGCCGTCGACGAGGTTGCCGGCCGTGACGATGGCGCGCGACACGCGTCCGGCGATCGGTGATGTGACGCGCGTGAACGAGAGATTCAGCTGCGCCGCGTCGAGGGCCGCGCCCGCGGCGGCGAGCTTGCGCCTGTGCGACGGCCGCATCGGCTTCGATCTGCTCGGCTTCCTCGCGCGACGTCGCGTTTTGCGCGAGCAGCCGCTCGGCGCGATCGCGGTACGTGCGCGCGAGCTCGACCTCCGCGCGCGCGCGGTCGCGCTCGGCGGTGAGGCGCGCGACCTCGGCCTTGGAACGGCCGCGGATCGATCTGAAAGAGCAGATCGCCCTTCGCGACGCGCGCGCCCTCGGTGAATCCGACGGACTCGACGTAGCCGCCGACGCGCGGCCGCACCGCGACGTTCTCGACGGCTTCGAGCCGGCCGGTGAAGTCGGCCCAGTCGCTGAGCTCGTGGGTCGCGACGACCGCGGTCGTGACGGCGGGGGCCGGCGGAGCGGCCGGCGCGTTGCTGGCTTCGCCGGCCGCGCAGCCCGCGAGAATCGCCGCGCTGGCAAGAATCGAGGAAAAAAGAATCCCTGTCCTAGTCTTCATAGGAAATCTGCCTTCTCAAGGGTGGTGCTACTCGTGACGCTGCGCCGCGGGCTCCCTATTGCTGCGGCTCACTTGCTATTGAAGCGGCTTCACGTGTTACTATACCGTTCAGTTACGTTGCAGGGTACTTACCGGTTAGTAACATGTCAACACCCCAAAGCAAAATTTCTTCCGGCTCTCCGTTCCTCGAAGACAACTCCAGCGACGCGACCAGTTGTGCGCGCGACCGCATCTTCGAAGCGGCGCAAGAAGCTCTTCTATCGGCTCGGCATTCGCGGCGTGAGCGTCGACGCGATCGCGGCCGAAGCCGACACCACCAAGGTCACGTTCTATCGCGTGTTCGATTCGAAGGAAGATCTCGTCGTCAAAGTGCTCGAGGACAAGTCGCAGCGTTTCTGGAAGTGGTGGGACGACGTCATTGCACCGCACGACGGCAATCCGCGCGCGCAACTCGACGCGTTGTTCGCAGACGTCCAGCAAAGGATCGCGGGCGAAAACGCCGATCGCGGCTGCATGATGTGCAACGCGGCGGTCGAGGTGGTGGAAGAAGACCATCCGGCGCGCGCGGTGATTCGTGCGCACAGGGCCGAGCTCGGGGAACGTCTTCGCGACTTGGCGCGCGCGATGAAGGCGCGTCAGCCCGACGTGCTCGGCGACGCGCTCACGTTGCTGCTGAACGGAGTCTTCTCGTCGCGCATCGACTCCAAGGACGCCGAGCAGATCGGCTCCGTCTACGATGCGGCGAAAGCGCTGATCGAGTCGCCCGCGCTCGGCGTTGCGCCGAAGTCGAAACGCTGACGAGGTTTACGCGGCGTTCGCCTTGCGCGCTCCGTACACCTCGTCGTACGGGAAGTCGCACCCGAGGCGCGCGAGGTCTGCGCGGCAATAGTCGTCGATCTGCTTCTGTTGCGCGGAGCTAAGCAGCTCGCTAGAGGCGCCGCTCGTCCCGCTGCGCACCATCGAGCGCCCGCGCGTCCACGGCACGATCTGCCCCGGATCGAACTTCAGCCCCGCCTGCTTCATCGCCGCGAAGCTCGATTCGTGGACGACGGCTCTGTGTTCGTCCGCCGTTAGCGCCACACCCATGAACTCTGCGATCCGAGTCACGGCGGCCGAATGATCCTTGCGCATTTCTTCGTAGGTGAGGAATAGGACGTTCGGCTCGTTGCGCACCGCCCAGTAGCTCGCCAGGTGCTCCGCCCACGAGCCCTGCCATTCGGACGGCGACATCATGGTGTCGACCCAGCGCGACACGGACGGCATCAACGGTCCGAACACCAACGACTTGAGAAAGTGGTAGCCGGAGACGACGACGTCTTTCGGGTCGCGCACGCAGGCTATGTAGCGTGCCTCGGGGACGAACGGGATCTCATCGCGCCGCAAGTGCGTCTTGATGACCCGGCGTCCGGTCGGGGAATGTGCGAGCGGTGACGGATCGGTCAGCGGAATCATCAGGCGCGCGAGCGGCGGCATCGGTACGTCGGGCCACGGGACGACGTGGTGGATGTTGTCGAACTCCGCCTGACCGCGAAACGCGATCTGCGTCGTCATCTGCAGCAGCCAGGTCGTACCCGATTTGAAGTAAGCGCCCACGATCACGTCGGCGCTTGACGGGTGGTAGTCGCCGAAGTCGGGACGATTCGGGTTCCGCAGTGCGTTTGGCCAACGGCCGGCCGCTTCTAGGCACTTCACGATCGGGAGCGCAATGCCGTAAAGCGGGACGTACGACGCATAGCGCACCCAGGTAGGAAACGATGGGCGGGGCGGTCCGCGGAAATCGCTCGCTCGCATCAATCACGTCCGAATGAATCGCGGCGGAAATCATAGCCCACGAACCTGTTCCCGCGACCCGCGCGCAGGCTGGCGACGGTCTGCGCGGCGTGGCAGTATTCTCAGGCTTAGTACTCGGATCCGGCATTCACAAGGAGCGGTGAGATGTACAAGCTCTCCTCGGTGGCTTTGGCGGGCCTCGCGCTGGCGGGTTGCGCGGCCGCCCCTCCGGCCCAGACCGCAATCGTCGCGCCGCCCGTCGCCACTGCGACTGCCAGCGCCCCCGCTAGCCCCACTCCGATCGCCGCCGCCACCGTGAACGTTACCCCGCAACCGGCCAGCGTGCCCGTCAAGGCGTTGAACATGGCGGAGTTCAGGGACGACGGGACGCGCTGCGAAGAAGTGACGCGGCCGGGCTCCCGGATCATCGTGGCGCGGCGCTGTCGGACGATCATCCCACAGGACGAAGGCGCCGCGTTCGACGAGGGGGCCTTGTCGGACCAACTCAACCAGGTTGGCAGAGATCAGACCGAGCTCAACGAGGCTCGAAGAGAGCGGAAGGAGCTCGAGCGGTCGGCGCCATGAGGAGCGGTGAGATGTACAAGCTCCACTCGATCGCTGCAGCGGGTCTCGCGCTCGCGGGGTGTGCTGCGGCCCCACCGGGCTCGCCCGCGCTCGCGCCGGCCGCTTATAGTGCCGCGTCCGAGGATGCTCAGGCGTCTACGATGCCGGCGAAATCGTTGAACATGGCGGACTTCAAGGGCGAAGGGATGCGCTGCGAAGAATTGACCCGTCCGGGCTCCCGAATCGTCGTCGCGCGGCGGTGCCAGAGCATCGACGAGGCGGCGTTGGAAGACACGCTCAATCAAGTGCGGCGCGACCAAGACACGCTCGACCGGCTGGCGAGAGAACGAGAGAACCAAAGGCGCGGTGGACCGTAGCCGCTTCCCATTGGCACCCCCGCGAGTCGTAGCGCCGAGCTGGTCCCGCTAAGTGACTAACGGCGAAACAGCTTCAAGTCGAACCCCGTCCGATGGCGTGGTGCGAGGTCGTTCGCGGGCGCCGCGTCGCTCGACGCATTCGGGTCGGCTACGGGGCAGCCGCGCGGCTGAGGCACTTGCGTGCCGTCCGGATAGCGGGCCGGCGAGCCGTCCGGGTAGCGGCCCGCGAAATAATCGCGCTGCGATTCGTATTGGCCTTGCGGAGCCACGGCGATGTTGGCCGAGCGCCGGTTCACGAAGTCGTCGAACCCTTGGCGAATTTCCTGCGGCGCCGCCGCGAATGGCTCGAACGAGCAATCGAGCTGCTCGAGAAGCTCGAGCGCGAACGGTTGGATCATGCAGACGGCGTCGCCCTTGGCGAAACGCACCGGGACGTCGCCGCGCACGATCTTCCAATTCATCGTGAAGGTATAAGGTGACCAATCCGTTTCGACGACAGCGTCCAACGGAACAGCGTTGTCTCTGACCTCGTTCGTGAGGCCCCGCAGCAGCAGGCCGTACCCCGGCGAGGTTCGGAATAGCCACGGCAGGACGAACGTGAGCACGCCGCTGCCGAAATGCGAGATCGCGGTGCCAGCGAGATGCGCCGAGTCCGAATCGTAGACGACCCGCACGCCGTGGTTGTCCGGCTTGCCGGACCAGGTTGCCCAGAAGTTAGCCGGGCAACGGACCACCCAGCCGGCCTGATTGGCCGCGATCAACGGCAAGCAGCGGTACGCGATCTTTTTGAAGGTGGCATCCATCCAGTCGCGCTTCGGAGGCGCAGGCTCGATGGACCATCCGTCGGTCGAGCCGAGCTCGTAGGCCTTGAGCCACGGGCGTTGTGAGCGCGGATCACGCTCCGTCATCGGGGCAGACTCTCGTGCGGCCGAGAGGGGGTCGTACGCATGGACGCTCCTGCTTCTTGGCAGTGGAAACGGCGGTAGCTAGTTTGCCGGTATGTTATGGGACGGTACTAATGCACTCTTGGGGCCAGATAATGTCAAACATGCGTCTTTGTTACCTTCAGCACCACGTGCAAACGGGTTTTTGTCGGGCATAATGTTGACCGGGTTCTCTGAGGGCGCCAGACCATCATGGAGTTAGTCGAAGCCATCGATCGCCGGCCTCTGCACAAGGTGGTAGCGGAGCGTTTGCGCGACCTCATCACACGCGCCGAGCTCAGGCCCGGGCAGCGGCTCAACGAGCGATTGCTCACGAAGCGCTTCGGGATTTCGCGCACTCCGCTGCGAGAGGCAATCGGAATCTTGGTGTCCGAAGGTCTCGTGACCTCGCTGCCTAACCGCGGAGCGGTCGTTTCGACGGTGACCTCCGCAGACGCCGAAGACATGTTTCAGGTGATGGCGGTGCTGGAGGCGCTCGGTGGAGATCTCGCGTGCCAGCGCGCGACCGATCGCGACATCGCCGAGGTTCGCGCCCTGCACCAGCAGATGCGGGAATACCATGCGCGCCGCGACCTCGACGCGTATTTCGATTTCAACCAACGGATCCACCAAAAGATCGTCGACTGCGCGGGAAATCGCGAGCTCACGGACGTGTATCGCCGTATCTCGGTCAGGATTCGCCGCGCTCGCTATCTCGCCAACCTATCGCGAGAGCGGTGGGACAAGGCGATGGACGAGCACGAGGAGATTCTCGACGCGTTGGTGCAGCGCGACCGCGAAAGGCTCAAGGCGCTGCTCGGTGTGCACCTCCAGAATAAATACGAAGTCATCCGGACTTGGTTGGCAGAGAACGAGCACGCCGCGAAGGTAGCGACCGCTCGCTGATCTTCCGAGAAAGCGCTTCGTGCGATCTGCTCGCCGAGCGCCATCGTCCCGCAAGGTCGCAGTCAACCGAGCCGAAGTAACGCGCGCCCGCGCTGTTGCTATCAACCGTGGTCGTCGAGGTCGGGGTCGGCATCGAGCACGCAGAACGCGTCGAGCAGTCGGATGAGCGCCTTGCGCTGACGCTGGCCGAACGCCTTGTCGAGATTCTTGTCGAGTGATTTGTAGCGCTCGATGAGCTTCTTGGTGAGGCTCTTCCCTTTGTCAGTGAGGTTCAACACTCGCGAACGCTTGTCCTTGCTGTCTGCGACGCGTGTGATGAGCCCGCGCTCCTCGAGCTCGTCGAGCAGCGTCACGATGTTGGCGTGCTTCTTGTTGAGGATATTCGTGAGCTCGATCTGCTTGAGCCCGGGGTTGTAGTAGGCGAGCTTCAGCACGGCGAACTGCGGCGGGCGGATGTTCGCCGAGCCGCCGACCGCGGCGAATCGTTGCACCTGCACGTTGTAAGCGAGGCGCAACCGGAAACCGATCAGGTTATCGAGCGGTTGCTTGACGCTGTCAGTGCCCGATGGTCGCCGCGGCGGCTTCTTGGGCGCCCGGCGCGCGGATTTCTTGTCGTTCTTTCCCACGTGTTTTCCACGGCCGAAGCGACCGCGCGTCAATCTTGTAATCGAGGTGAACCAGCGCGCGAGTCGCGCAGTACGCTAGGTTGCGGAGTCGTGATCTGCATCGCGCCGTTCGCCCGCCCAACGCCGTCGATGCGAAAGAACTCTTTGAATCTTCTCTGTAACGAGGAATCGAGTGTCGCCGTGCGCGTGCGGACGAGACCGTAGCAGAAAACAGAGCGGTTCGGCATTCCGCGGGAAGAGTTTGCATTTTGTATCCCACCGGCATATATACGATTGTGTATGTATGGTACATAAGCAACGTACCGCGGATTGCTCTAGCTCCGACGAAGAACACGATAACAGTCGGCTAAACGGGAGGAGCGATCGCGGTGTTGCTGTGGCTCGTCGCATCGAAAAAGGAGGTCGCCTCGGCGCATCGCTAGAGCACTGCACAACGAAGGCTTAAGGCCTCGAACCACAAAACAAATTCGCAACTACCAAGGGGGGAATTTATGGTAGATCGGCGTTCCGCCACCGTCCGTGTGGCTTCTAATCAATTCGGCAAAACACCGCACTCGGCGTCGAGCACCCTGAGACTCCGGGCGCTTTATGTGGGCGTCTGTGCGGGCCTCGGTCTCGGCACGGTTGCGTACGCACAACAGACGACGCCTGAGCCTGGCGCGGCTCCGCTCGAGGAAGTGCTCGTTACCGGCTCGCGCATCGTTCGACGCGATCTCGAGGCGCCGAGCCCAATCCTGACCGTCGATGCCGAGGCGTTCGATTCGACGAGCAATATCGGCGTCGAAGCGACTTTGAATCAATATCCGCAATTCAATCCCGGTGCCACGCAGTTCAGCGCGTCCAACGTCACGCCGAACTCCGCCGATACTCCGGGAGTCTCGACGCTGAACATGCGAGGACTCGGCGACGGCCGCGGCCTCGTGCTCGTCGACGGCCGCCGCGTGCAACCCGTCAACGCAGCGCTCGCAATCGATACGAACATGATTCCGTCCGCGATGATCGCGAGCGTGGAGGTCATCAGCGGCGGCGCCGCCGCGACCTACGGCTCCGACGCACTTGCCGGTGTCGTGAACTTCAAGCTGCGGACCGATTTCGAAGGCGTCCGGTTGAATTATCAACAAGGCTTCCAATCGGCCGGCGACGGCGAGGAGAGCCGTGCAGACATCTTGGTCGGCGGCAACTTCGATGACGACAAGGGCAATGCGGTGTTCAACATCGCATGGGCCGAGCGACAAGCCGCTTACTACACGCCGCGTGATTTCTATATGCGCGGCTATCTCGATCCCGGCACGGAGAGCAACTATCCGCGCATCAGCTTCCCGGCCTTCGCGGCCAACGTCGGCACGAACCAGCCGTCACGTGCGGCGGTCGATGCTGCGTTCCCGCAATTGCCCCCGGGCTCGGTTCCGGTGAACTCGCAGTTCTACTCCAATCCCGACGGACAGGCGTGTTCTTGCAGAACAATGCCGTCGTGAACGGCTATACGGGCTCGACCGAGTTCCCATACAAGCTCCGGACCCAGCTCAACCAGACGCTGCAAGAGATCGACACCCGCAGGCTGCTGTCCTCACCGCTCACGCGCTACTCCGCATTCGGCCGCGCAACCTACGACATTGCCGACAACATCTCGGTTTTCGCGCAGGGCACGTTCGTGAACTCGGAGATCTGGGCTACCGGGCCTCCGACGCCCACCACGACGCCGGCCGTCCCGCGCAATCCCGCGCTCGAGCCGCCGGCGATTCGGGCGTTGCTGGACTCGCGTCCGCAACCGCAGGGGACCTATCGGTTGACGGAGGTCGCGAAGTACTTTCCGAATCGGACGTCCGAGAACGAAACGATGTTGTTCGACTTCACGGCCGGCCTCGAGGGGCGGTTCCCGAACAGCGATTGGACGTGGGAAGCGTTCATGCAGTACGGGGACACGACTGTGCTGACGAACTTCGTCGGTTTCCTGTGGGACGAGCGGCGCGTCGCGTTCATGCAGGCGCCAAACTTCGGCAAGGGATACTCGATGCCGGCGACTGCCGGCAGCAGCGTGATCCTCACCTGCACGAGCGGATTTCCAGTGTACGAACCGTACACGGTCGGTGCCGACGGTCAAATCGTCTACGACAGCGGCTTCAAGCTGAGTCAAGACTGCGTCGACGCGGTCTCTGCGAACCAGACGCAAAAGAATAAAGTCAAGCAGCGCATCGTTGAGGCGAATTTCCAGGGCAAGCTCGCGGACATGAAGGCCGGCGAGCTACGCGGCGCGTTCGGCATCACGAGCCGGTGGGACGAGGCCGCGTTCCGGCCGGATCCTCTGTACACCTCGGCGGTCGCGGCGGGCGGCGAAACGGACGTGAAGGAGGTCTACGGCGAGATTCTGCTGCCGGTGGTCCCGAAGTTCGAGCTCGAGCTCGGTATTCGCTATTCGGACTTCGAGACGGCGGGTCGGAGCGAGTCGGCGACAACCTGGAAAGCGTTGTTCAACTGGACGGCGACGGACACGGTGCGTTTCCGCGGCGGTTGGCAGCACGCCTACCGGACGCCGAACGTGTCGGAGCTCTTCAGCGGCCCGTCGAGCAATCCGTTGATTTGGAACGAGGGCGAGCCGTGTCGCACCGACACGCTGAACGCGTGGGGTAACGTTCCGGGCAATCCGAACCGAGCGCAGGTGCAGGCGTTGTGCAGCGCGCTCATTCGTGCGGCGGGCGTTCCGCCGGCGGGAGCGAGTTCGATCAGGATCCCAACCACTATCCGCCGATCGCGACCACGGGTAGCACGGTGTTCTCAGTGCAGCGCCAGGGCAACCCGAATCTCGAGCCGGAGCTCGCGAAGACGCAGACCCTCGGAATCGTGTGGCAGTCAGCAAAGAAATCGCTGAACGTCTCGGCGGACTACTACGCGATCGAGCTCGAGGGGGCGATCGACGAGCTGACGTTCCAAACCGTCTACCAACAGTGCTTCAACTACAACGGCTCGAGCAACCCGTCCTACGACCCCACGAACCCGTTCTGCGGCCTGATTCGCCGCAACGACGTGACCACCACGAATCCCGGTGCGGCGGGTCAGGTGCAAGGGTTGTTCTATAACATCGGTACTCGCGACATCTCGGGCGTCGACGTCGATGTGACTTGGCGCGCGGAGCTCTCGGGCCTCGGTTTCGACCGCATCCCGGGCGAGATCAGCGTTCGTCATTCACTGAACTACATGTTGCAGTGGGAGTCGACGCCGGTTCCCGGTGCGCCGTCGGTGGACTACAAGGGCTCGCTCGCGCAGAACGGCCTCTACGACTACACGCCGTTCACGACGTTCGGATATACACGCCGACCGCCTCCACGTCAGTCTCAATTGGCGGTACTTGCCCGACGTCAAGTCGAGCGGCTACCCGGATAATCCCCAGACGACCACGAAGCCGACCGGCGACTACAACGTCTTCGGGTTGAGCGGTGGCTGGGATTTCGGCGGGAGCATCCGGTTGCGGGCCGGCATCGACAACCTGCTCGATGCGGAGCCCGAAGTCACTGGCGCGACGCCTGACAACAACGCTCTGATCAACACGAACACCGGGCGGTACGATCCGCTCGGCCGGCGCGGTTTCGTGGCGATCCAGGTGGACTTCTAGGTCGCGCTCGCCGGAGTCGAAAGGCGCCGTCCTCGTGGACGGCGCCCCGGCCGGGCACTCGGACGCGCTGCTCCAGGCGTGGCGCGTTGATTTACACCCAAGCCTGGACAATCTCACGGCCAGCGGCCCACTCCCTCAGTCGGCGGCTCACTGACCTACAGCGCCGCGGCGCCTGCCGGCGCCGCACGATAGAGCATTCCTTAGGTTAGCCCCCTCGCGCCTTGGCGCGTTTGAACTTAGTATCGTCGTCCGCCTCGCGAGGGGCGGTGGCCATTACAACGGCCGCTAGTGGCGCGAATCCTGTGCGGAGGGATGCCGGTCAAGCCGGAGGCCGGGCAGGCTCGTCGCCGAGCCGTGATCCGCAGCATCGGACAAAAATAGCGCGACGCGGCGCGCACGAAGGGGTTGGGGAATGAAGAACGGCATCTGGACGGCGTCCGCGCTCGTGGCGACGGCCGTCGCGGCAACGCTGCTCGGAGCTTCCGTCGGCGCTCAGCAGGTCGCGAACACCGGCTTCAAGAGCGTCGGCCGCGGGGCGCCGCTGAAGGCGGACTTGCGGGAGTACGAGCAGGTCGGCGCGGCCATCCCGGTTACGTTCGGGCCGAACGGCGCGACCCGCGACGACAACGCATTCATCGGCTCCGCCCGCAACGGCGACGCGCCGAAGGGCGTGAAGCCGCTCCCGATCGACCTCTTCACCTCGAAGGACTTCTACAAGGACAAGGCTCTCTGGACCGACCCGCGCTACTTCCGCTGCAATAGCTCGGTCGCGATCGAAGAGCAGTGGGGTGCGAACGGCGCGCGACTGATCGGCGAGGCCGGCGCTTCGACGGCCGCGTGGGGACGCTGCGACCGCGACTATCCGCGCGAGGCGATCGTGAGCCCCTATCCGTTCAAAACGGCACAGGAGCACTACCAGGCGCTGCTCGCGGAGACGCAGAAGCGCGGCGGCCCGATAGAGCAGACCTACGCGACGCTGCCGAACGAATGGAACGGCCGCTACATGCATCCCGGGAACACGCCCGGTCAGGCGTACTGGTATCGCATGCGGCACAACCAGGTGCCGACGATCCTCTCGCTGCTCACGCCGGAGTATCAGCAACGCATGGTCCAGCAGGCCTATCACGAAGGCGTGACGGATCGCGCGCAGTGGCCGTCACAGTACTGCTGGCCCGAAGGGTTCATGCGGCGCTGGCACGAGTTCGCGACCTGGGAGTGGGACATCATGGTCACACCCGAGGCGGTGCAGATCTTGACCGGCGTCGCGCGCAACTTCATCACGAACATCCACGTCGGTCGCGAGTTCAAGATGGACGGCAACGTGCCGCGCCTCGGCGCCGATGTGCCGCGCTGGTACGGCGAGACGATCGGGTTTTGGGACAAGGACTCGCTGATCACCTGGACGTCGAATATCCAAGGCTGGATGGTGCACGGCGCGTTCGAGTACTCGAACAAGATGCAGACGATCGAGATCTACACGCCGAATCGCGATGCCGCCGGCAAATTCCTGGGCCTCAACCACGAGGCGATCTTCTACGACCCCGAGGCGCTCGTGGAGCCGGTGCGCATCATCCGCAATTACGTCAAGCTGAGCGGCTTCGAGGAAGGCGACCCGTACGTCTTCATCGACTGTGTGCAGACGATCTTCCCGGTGAATGGCAAGGCCACGCCGGTCTCCCCGGGCACCGAGATCCAGTACCGCGTGCCCGACATCTACGGCCGCCCGTGGGCGAAGATCTGGGAGCAGTACTTCGAGCAGGGCATGGAGAGGCCGGAAACTGAAGACATCTTTACCTTCAAATAAGATACGTTCAGGTTCAGGTAAGCTTGGTTCTAGGAAAATGGCGTCATCTCAATAGGAGTGGAGACGAGTTTTGGACACGAAGATTCAACGTAAAGTCGCCAGCGGCGTGCTGGTGTCGGCTGCCACGGCTGCCGTCCTGCTCGCGGTGCCGGCTCTCGCGCATCACTCGTTCGCGATTTTCGACGGCGAGGTCACGAAGGTGTTCACCGGGCGTCGTCACGCGAGTGAATCCGGATGCGAACCACCTGCAGATCTTCTTCGCCCCGATGAACGACGAGCGGAAGAACGTCGAGCGTGGTGCCGACGGCAAACCGGTCGTCTGGGCGGTCGAAATGGCCGGCTCGGCGCAGTCCGCCAACGACGGCATCTCTGTCAGCACGTTCCCGCCCGGCACGGTGTTCAGCGTCGGACTGCATCCGCTGCGCAGCGGTCAACCGGCCGGCAGCCGGCAGAACGCGGGCGCGCTGTTCAAGTGTCCCGACAAGAAGCCGCCCGCGCCCGGCAAGCACTGCGACTCCGTCGAAGGCAGCACGAAGTTCGGCGAGGGCGAACTGCCGACCGCGACCCCGTAAGCGAGGCAAGCCAGCGTGCTCGAGTTTGCGGAGTGGCTGCAGACCACTCCAATCAGCGTGGCGATTCAGTCCGTCGAATGGATCATCCCGCTGCTCCAGTCGATCCACATCGTCATGATCGGGGTGGTCTTCATCTCGATCCTGATGGTCGCCTTGCGCGTGCTCGGGCACGTACGCACGGACGAGAGCTTCGCGACCGTGTGGGCGCGGTTCGCGCCGTGGATGTGGACAGGCCTCGTCGTGATGGCGTTGACGGGGCTAACGCTCATCGTCGGTGAGCCGATCCGCGAGTTCACCGCGCTGTCGTTTTGGCTGAAGATGACGCTGATCGCGGTCGCGGTCGTCACGACGGTCGCGTTCGGCCGCTCGATCAAGCCCGCTACGCTCGCCGCAGCGCACGGCCCGGAGTTCTCGGGCGGCATCAAAGTCGCGACGGTCGTCACGCTCGCGATCTGGATCGCGATCATCTTCTTGGGCCGCGCCATCGCGTACGACACCGAAGTGTGGGGCTCGCTGTCGCTGCACTGACCGCGACGCTCATCTCAGGAACATAGAACGTGGATCTCGCTGGAATCATTACGAGCGTCGAGAACTGGGGTGTCGCCGAGTGGATGCGCAGCTCGCTCAAAGCGATGCCGTTCGTCGAGGCCGCTCACGTGCTCACGGCAGCCATGGTGTTCGGTACGATCCTCATCGTCGATCTGCGGCTGCTCGGGTTCCCGAGCACGCGGCGGTCCGTCAAGCTCATCGAGGGAGAGCTCCTCAAGTACACCTGGGCCGCGTTCATCGTGTCGGTGATCACCGGCGCGTTGATGTTCGCGGCCAACGCGACCACCTATTACGGCAACACCGCGTTCAGACTGAAGATGCTCGCGTTGCTGGCCGCGGGCGTGAACATGGCCGTGTTCGAGCTCATCACGGTCCCGATCGGTCGCGGGCTGGGACAAGGACAAGCCGCCGCCCGGAACGGCGCGCTTCGCCGGTGCGGCATCGATCGTGATCTGGGTGGCCGTGATCTTCCTGGCGCGTTGGATCGGCTTCACGAAGGGTTACAACTTCGACGTGCCCGACAACGTCGAGCTGAACTTCGAATTTCCCGCTCAATGAACCGGTCCGGAAGAGGCCTTCGGACCCGATCGTTCCTCGGCGCTGCTCGACACGATCCCGAAGGCGGCTCGTGAAGAGCCGCCCCGGGTATGCTCTTACCAGCGTAGGGTCGCTGAGTGTTGCTAGCCGCGAGTCGCTAGGCCTAGCCGCGGGGGCGAGCGAGAGCCATCGCGGTCGCGAACTCCTGCGGGGTCACCGACTGGTTGCTGTCGGAATCCATTCTCTCGAAGTGCAGGCCCGGCACTGCGAATGCCTCTTGGCTCGTGATGCGGCCGTCGCCGTTCGCGTCCGCTGCCTCGAAGGTCACTTGCGGCGCTTGCGCGGCGCTGCGCGCGCTTTCCTCGACGGCTTTGTCGCAGGCGGCCAATGCATACATGCTGAGGCCCACGAGCGTTGCGATCGTTGCATTATTCATCGTTCCACCTCCACGTCTTTGCCCTTGCTGAAGTGCGGTGCAAGACGTATGCCACGCCGCAAATTCTCTTGCGCGGCGCGGGGCTCGAGTGGAGGACGCTGTTACAGATCTTGGATTCGGAAACAGGAGTTGGTCGTTCGCTTGCGGTGGTCGGTCACTTACGCGCTGCGGCCGGCGCTCAGCTCGTCGCGCGCCACGACACCGCCTTTCATCACGAACGATACGCGCTCCATCTCCGTGACATCGCGCAGCGGATCGCCGGCGACGGCGATGATGTCGGCGAGCTTGCCGGCTTCGATGCTGCCGATCTGCGTCTCCCAGTGATAATTGAGCATCGTTGCCGCAACGAGGAACGTCGACTGCAGCGCTTGAGCCGGCGTCATCCCCCAGTCGACATAATACTTGAGCTGGTTGGCTTGAACGCCGTGCGGGATGATCGCCGACGTCGCGCCACTGCCGAACACGATGGGTACGCCCGCTGCGAGCGCGCGCTTGAACGCCTGCTCCGCGAGTGACAACCGCGTGAGCTTGCCGCCGCTGTCTCTGAGATCGGCCGCTTCTTGGTAGATCAGATCATCGAGCGTGCAGACGAACGGCAGCTTCTTGTCCAGCAACACGCGTACGCCCGCGTCATCGAGCTGAAGCAAATGAGTGGGCGCGTCGACGCCGGCGTTGAGGCAGCTCCGCATGCCTTCGCCGCCATAGGTGTGGCATGCAACCTTGAGCCCGAGCCGGTGAGCCTCGTCGGTGATCGCCTCGACTTCCTCGGATGTGAGCGACGGCGTCGTGATCAAGCTGCCGTCGGGCATGAACAGATGCATCGGTCCGACGAAGTCCTGGCTCGTGTAGATCTTGACCCAGTCGACGCCGTGCAGCTTCGCCTCGCGCACGGCCGCGCGTCCGAGCCAAGGGGAGTTCACGTTCTTCCCTTCGGTGAACTCCGAGTAGAACCGGCCGCTGTCCGTGTCGTCGTACGCGTTGCTTGCGCGGATATTCAACGATTGACCGACCACTTGCATGCGCGGTCCGAGCACGATGCCTTTGTTGATCGCGTCGCGCAGGTCGACCGTGTTGAAGCCGCCGCGCGAGTCCATGTCCGCAATGGTAGTGAATCCCGCCAGCAAGTCCGTTTGCGCGCTCGCGAGTGCGACGTACGCGCGCTGTCCCGGCGCGCGCGCGCCTTCGTTGCCGCCCGTGTTCACGTGCACGTGCACGTCGATCATGCCGGGTAGCACCGTCGCCGAACCGAGATCGATGACGCGTGCCTCGCGCGGAACTCGCACGTTGGGGCCGACCTCGGCGATGCGATCGCCGCGAATCAGAATCGTCTGTCCTGTTCGCAGCTCGCCCGCGCGGGCGTCGAAGATGCGCGCCGCCCGGATCGCGATGACTTGATCCTTCGGCGCGAGGAAACGGCCGACTGCGCCCGTGCCATCCTCTCCGCTGCCCCCCGATTCCTGAGCGGCCAAGTGCGGCGCACCGAGGGCCGCGGCCAGCGCGAGGGCGGACGACGCAAAGAAACTAAAACCACTCGCGCGGCTACGGAATCGATAGGTCATGCGGGCTTCCCCCCCTCTTGGAGACCGAGTTTCTGCGCGAAACACTACGCTCGTCGGTCTCGTTGGCACAGGTCGCGCATCTGTGCTTCATCGTCGGGCTCGTCTTGATCTTCGCGCGCCTGCCGCTCGCGGGCTCGCGCGCTCGTGCGCGGACTGAAGATCGGCGTGCTCGGCTGGCTCGTAGGCCAGGCGCCCGTCTGGCTGCTCTGGTACGCCGAGCAGCCGTGGCCCGGCGAGCTCGTGCTGAAGCAACTGGCGCTCGAGCTCGCGGCGGCGCTCGTCGTCGGGTTGACGATCGCGCTCGTCGCGGGCCGTGGCGTGTAGGAGCCCCGCGCGGCGTAGGCTCGCGAGCGGCCGAGCGAGCTGTCAGCGGCGCGGCAGCGCGAACACGACGTAAGCGCGGTCGGCGTCGGGCGCCGCCGGCCGCCGAACGTCGGCGCGAACAGGCCCGCGCCCGCGGCGACCGGTAGCGCGAGATACTGACGGCCGTCGATCTCGTAGGTCGCCGGAATCCCCTCCGATCCGCCGGGCAGCTCCTTCGACCACAGCACTTCGCCCGTGTCGCGGTCGTAAGCGCGCAGCCGGCGGTCCTGAGCCGTCGCGACGAAGACGAGGCCGCCGGCCGTCACGAGCGGCGCGCCGCGAGCGAAATGCGCGCCCGAGTCGGCCCCGATGCCCGGCCCCGTGGTGCTGCCGTCCGGCACGCGCCACTTGATCTCTCCGGTGTTGAGGTCGTACGCCGTGATGTGCGACCACGGCGGGCCGATCGCGGCCATTCCGTTCGTCGGGCTGCGAATGAAGTCGTACGGCACGACGTAGCGCACGGGCCCTTTCGCGGCCGCCGCCTTCGCTTCGGCGAGAGCGGCCGCCGCCTGTTCCGCGCTCACCACCGGGCCGTTCACGACGCGCGCACTCGGCTCCTCGTCGCTGCGTTCGACGCGCAGCATCACGGGTAGGTTTTTCGACACGATGTAGAGCTCGCCATTGATCGGGTCCACGGCGGAGCTCCGCCCAGTTCGCACCGCCGTTGTGCCCGGGCATGCTGATGGAGCCCGCGAAGCTCGGCGGCGTGAACAGACCGTCGTTGCGACGACCGTGCGCAATTTCTGCTTGAGGATCTCGCGCTCGTTCTCCGGCAGGAACGGATTGATGTCGCGCGCGGTGAACGACTGCGCCGCGAACGGCGCCGGTTTCGTCGGGAACGGCTGAGTGGGTGACGTGTATTCGCCCGGGACATCGGACTGCGGCACTGCGCGCTCTTCGATCGGCCAAATCGGTTCTCCGCTGCGCCGGTCGAACACGAACACGAAAGCCGTGCTTCGTGGCTTGCGCCACCACGTCGACGCGCCGGCCGTCGCGCCGGATCGCGAGCAGCTTCGGCGCCTGCGGCAGGTCGTAGTCCCAAAGATCGTGGTGCACGAGCTGCCGATGCCAGAGATGCTTGCCGCTGCGCGCGTCGAGCGCGACGAGCGAGTTCGCGAACAGGTCGTCACCCTGGCGCGTGCCGCCGAAGAAGTCGTAGCGCGCCGTGCCGAACGGAATGAACGCGATCCCGTTCGCCTCATCCACGGTGAGCTCGCTCCAATTGTGCACGCCGCCCGTCGTCTTGTACGCGTCCTTCGGCCACGTGTCGTAGCCGACCTCGCCGGGATGCGGAATGCTGTGGAACACCCAGCGCAGCTTGCCGGTCACGATGTCCCACGCGGTCACGTCGCCGGGCGTCGACTGGTAACCCGCGCCTTGCGCCGGCAGCGACACGATCATCAGGTTCTCGAATACGCGCCCGGGGTTGCTCGTGACGAGCGGGCGCACTTCCGTGATGTCCCACCCGTCGGCCGCGAGCGCGCTACGTAAGTCGACACGGCCGTCGTCGCCGAAGCTCGTGACGGTGGCGCCCGTGCGCGCATCGATTTCCGTTGAGGGAGCCTGCGTTGATATAGAGGAGCCGGCGGTCGGCTGCCGTCCACGCTCTGCCAATAGTTCATGCCGCGCGCACCGACGGCGCCGTCGTTCGGATGCGCCCAGAGCTCTTTCCCGTCGTCGGCGTCGAGCGCGACGATCTCGTTCTCGCGCGCGAGCACGTACATCACACCGTCCACGACGATCGGGTTGAAGACGAAGCTGCGCTCCCGGACGGGAAGGTCCATGCCACCTCGAGCTCGGCGACGTTCGATTTGTCGATCTGCTTCAGCCCGGAGTACTGCGAGGAGTGCGCGCCGCCGCCATAGGTTCGCCAGGTGTTGTACGGCTGCGCATGCGCCGCGCCGCTCGCTCCGAGTGCGCAGAACGCGGCGCGCGCGATGATCCCCACGACCGGACGTCTGCTTGTTCTTCTCATACGGGCTCCGAGTGGGGCGACCGGTGGGCTGTCGCAAGAGGCTACGCGGGGCTTTGCCGTTCTACAATCGCGCTCGGCTTCGGCGAGGCGACCGAGTGGCTCGCGAAGGTCGCGACCGACGACACAACGGTCGCTGAACGCGCGCGTCCGATATTTGACTCGCGAGTCAAGTTACGTCGATCATTCGGCTACCAACTAAAACGGGGGTGCTCTCCATGAAAACACGAACGATCCTTTTTGCGCTGGCGGCCGTCGGAGCGACCTTCGCGCTCTCCGCTCAGGAGCCGGTGGTCGGCGTCAAGGATCCCGAGTCCTTGTTCAAGATCCGGACCCCAAGCTCAACCGCAACAAGCAAGCGGCGCTGCACATCCAACGCGAGCTGCTCCAATGCGGCCAGTGGGATCGGGCAGGCGAGTGGCTGACCGAGGCCTACCACCAGCACAACCCGAACGCGCAGTCGGGGCTCAAGGGCGTCGTCTACTTCTTCACGCAAGTGTTGAAGGTCCCGCGCCAAGACAAGTGCGAGAAGCTCACCGGAGAGGTCGTGGCCGTCATGGCAGACGACGAGTACGTGACGATTCTCACGCCGCGCAGCTTCGACGATCCGCGCAATCCCGGTAAGAAGTACTACACCTCGTGGTTCGACACCTGGCGCTTCGTCGACGGCAAGGCCGACGAGCATTGGGATCCGGCCACGATCGCGCCGCCCGCGCCGCCCAAGTAGAAACGTTCGCCTCTCGCTGCGGCCGGGCGTGCCCTCGCGCGCCCGGCCGTAATCCAGTTCTTGGAGGGCTCGACGTGAAGAAGATTCTCTACGCGTTCTTGCTGCTGGGTTGGGTTCCAACGCTTCGTCCGTCACCGGTGCACGCTGGCTCACGGGCAACCGGTGTTCGCGCAGGCGGTCGCGACACCGATGAAGGTCACGCGGCTTTACACCGGCGCTGACGGCAAGACGAACGTCGAGGAATACGAGGTCCCGCTTACGGCTTCGAAGGATCGTGGGACGTTCTTGTCGGACACGGTCAAAGCTACGAGCGTGCAGTTCCGCCGCACCAGCGAAGACTACTTCTCGATTGGCATCCGGCGTCGAAGCGCCAGTACGTGGTGACGCTCGCGGGCGAGAGCGAGGTCGAGCTCGCCGACGGACGGAAGCTGCGTCTCGGTCCCGGGCACATCCTGTTGGCAGAGGACACGACGGGTCAGGGTCACATCTCGCGCGCCGTCGGAACGAAGGATCGGCTCTCGATCTTCATTGCGCTGCCCGACGACGCCGTACCGCCGCGCTGAGTCGATCGGCGCGCTTCCGAGGAGGCGACACCATGTGCCGCAACATCAAAACGCTGTTCAACTTCGAGCCACCCGCGACCGAGGCCGAGATCCGTGCTTCGGCGCTGCAATTCGTGCGCAAGCTCAGCGGATTCACGCAGCCGTCGAAAGCGAACGAGCAGGCGTTCAATCGCGCCGTCGTGGAAGTGACGTCGGCCGCGTACAAGCTCATCGTCTCGCTCGAGACGACGAGCGCCCCTCGCAATCGCGAGGTCGAGGCGGAGAAAGCGAAGGAGCGCGCCAAGGCTCGGTTCGGTGTCCCTGCAGACGCAAGCTAGGAACGCAGGACCAGACTCCCCGGCTCGGAAGACCGCGGTGCGCGCGATCGGCGCGAAGGCCGAGGTCATGCGTGAGCGCGTACACCGCGAAATTCACTCCGAGCGCGAGCGCGAGATACGCCGCTTCCGGCGGATACCGCGGCGCATCCGCGCGCTGCCAGCCGTCCGCGATGTCGTTGTTGTAGGTAATCATCACCATCACGCGGCCGTCGTCGTCGAGGATCGCGCGCCAGTGCGGCGTTGCGCCGTCGTTGCGATAGCCGCCGTACGGCAGGTGCTGCCAGGTCGGGATCTGCGGCCGGTCGGTGAGATCGAAGACCGCGTGGAAGATCGGATGATCGTCCGGCAGCTCGACCACCGGTCGGTCCGGAAAAACGCGGCGCAGGCCATCGTAGAACCCGTTCCACTCCTCCGTGCCGTAGAAGCTGTCGCAGAGCAGGAAGCCGCCGCGCAGAAGATACTCGCGCAGCTTCAGCGCTTGCGTGTCCGTGAGATCCCAGGCGCCGACGAGGCCGGAGATCAGGAACGGCCAATAGTAGGCGTCGATGTCGTCGTCGAGGTTCACCGGTTGCTCGACGACGCGCACGTCGATGCGCGTGAGGCGTGCGAGCAAGCGCGCGAACGTGCGATCGCCGTCCGGGTAGTCGACGGTCCAGGCCGTCCCGCCGCGGAGCCAGTCGCCACGGCCCGCGCCGAGCACGTAGCGGCTCTCGGACTGCGGGAACATCGAGCGGCCGACGACGAACTCGCCGTGCTCATCGTGATTCCACTCGAGGGTCTCGTGCCAGCCGCGCTCGAGGCTCGGGTATTCGCGCCAGTCGCTCTGGGCCCACGCGCCAGGGGAGGCGGCGAGGGCGAGCAGGGCAACGGCACTTATAGTTTCGTGGAATCGCATTCCCGCGCGTCGACGTGCGTGTGGGTCAGTCCCGATTCTGCCACGGTTGTCGAGCTCCGTGCGGCGCCTGAGGGCGTACCGGTCGTGTCGGTCGGGAGGTCGGCGTCACCGCGCACCGTTACGCGCATCCGGTCACATCGACGCGCACCAATTGACCGTATCGTGGCGACATGCCGTCGCCGTCGCGCCCCGATCTCAATGCGTTTCCGAACTCGCCCTATGCGGCGGAGCTGCAACGTAGCGCCGCGAGCGAGTCGTTCAGCGCGGCGGTCGAGACGGAGATTCGTCCGCGCCCACCTGTGGAACAACCGCACGCTCATTCGCGCAGCGTGCGCGCTGACGGTGCTGATGACGGGTTTTCGCGGAGTGGAGCAGGCGTTGCTGGGGTCTGCTTACCAGCCGCAATTGACTCTTCTGGGCATCGTCTTCGTGGCGTCGGTTGCGCTCGCCGGCGATCGCCTTCAGTCCGGCATTCGACCGCTTCTACGTATCGCTCGCCCAGGTCGTCGTCCCAACGCGCAACATGCTGGCCGCCGTCGGGAGTTGCGCAAGGCGCGGCTACACCGGCAACTCGAGTTGCTCATGGTACTTCCACTGTTGGTGCTCGGGCCGTTCGTACTTCATGGGCCTGCGTTTTCGCGTCGCGCTCGTCTGCGTCGGCCTCACCGTCGCAGCATTCGCAACGTCCGCCGCGCTGTTCGGCATCGCGCTGCCGCTTGCGCTGCGTTCGACGCTGTTCTTGCTCTTGATGACCGTCACCTGCGCCATCGCGGCCCGGCACCTCGAGAAATTTCGCGCAAGAGTTTCCTCGAAAGTCATCTCATCGCCGAACTTCGCGCAGCACGATACGTTGACGGGCCTCAAGAACCGGCGCGTGTTCGACGAGCATCCCGAGCAGCTGTGGCAACAAGCGATCGAGAACGCTCGTTCGCTCGCGCTCCTGATGATGGATATCGATCACTTCAAAGCCTACAACGACCGCTATGGGCATCAAGCCGGCGATCAAACTCTGCGTCGCGTCGCCCAGGCCCTGCAGAGTTTCGTCACGCGTCCGCTCGACGTGCTCGCGCGCTTCGGCGGCGAAGAGTTCGCGGTGATCTTGTACGACATCGACAGCCGCCAGGCCGAAATT
Organism: uncultured Gammaproteobacteria bacterium; assembly: GCA_963742115.1. GTDB lineage: Bacteria > Pseudomonadota > Gammaproteobacteria > Steroidobacterales > Rariloculaceae > FEN-1219. Next base: position 913 of record CAVUKQ010000015.1, on the reverse strand, counting down.
CTCGCGGAGCGGATGCGCCGCGCGGTGGGCGAGCTCGCGATCGAGCATGAAGGGTCGCAGCGCGGAGCGGCCGTCACCATCAGCGTGGGCGTTGCCGTAATCATCCGAGCCCAGAGCGACGGTCGCGGGGCGCGTTGCAGCTCGCGGACCAGGCGCTTTACGACGCGAAGGTGCGTGGCCGCAATCGCGTCGACAGCTCATGGACGACGCGGCGCACCGGCTCCTCACGACCGGGATCTTTTCGAAAGATTCGCTCGCGCGCCAACGCTAGCTTCGGTGGATCCGTCCGCCGAATCTCGGCCGAATATTGCCTGCTACATCAACGCGTACGGCGCCAAAGCTGCGCGATTTTCCGGCTGCGGCCGCGCTGGCTCCAAAGTGCGGGCAAGATAAATCGGGGGCGTTTGACCGAAAGCGCGTATAGTGCGGCGGTCCACCTATCGCTTCGAGTGTGAACCTGCAGGCAATAGTGCCTACGACCTCTTGACGGCGAAATTACCTCAGGAGGTAACCATGGGCAGAAAACTATACGTCGGCAACTTGCCGTATTCAGCCACCGAAAGCTCGCTTCGCGACGCGTTTAGCGCGAGCGGCACGGTTGATTCGGTCAGCGTAATCACGGATCGCGACACGGGGCAAAGCAAGGGCTTTGCTTTCATCGAGATGTCGTCGGATTCGGAAGCGCAGGCAGCCACGCAGGCGATGAACGGCGCCACGCTCGACGGCCGCCAGATCAAAGTCAACGAAGCCAAGCCGAAGGGCTCGGCGGCGGTGGCGGCGGTGGTGGCGGCGGCGGCCGAGGCAACAGCGGCGGCGGTGGCGGCTCGGCCGACCGCGCTACTAGACTCCTTCGCAGCTGATATCGCAGAGCGTGCGGCGGATACCCTCCGCGCACGCTCTTTATCCTCCTTGG
>CAVUKQ010000014.1:0-642133 GCA_963742115.1 uncultured Gammaproteobacteria bacterium | reverse complement strand
CGAACTCCTCACCCCCGCCAACTCCTCCGCGTACTCCTCCATCACCCCAAGCGCCCGATCCCCGGCCGCAACCCCGACCCGCCGCAACGCCGGATACTTCGCCGCATCCTGCTCCCCCGCACGCAGCAACTTCGCCGTGATCAAAATATCCGTCAGCGTGACCGCACCCGTCGAGCTCGATATCCAACTGATCCTGATTTTCGACTGCGCTCTGCAGCGCCTCCGGCAATCCCCAACTCTCGAGAATCGCCTTACCGATATTCGCGTGCCACCCGTCAACGACCTCGCGCATCTGCGTTTCGCTGAGCTCCTCGGCATCCTTCGATCGCATGATGATGTACAGCCGCCCGAGCACGTGCAGCAGTCCGGTCAGCAACGCCTGATCCGGGTTCACGCGAGTAAAGCGCTTCGCGATCACGAAGCACGCCGCCGCGATCTCGAGGCTATCGTTCCACGCGGTCTCGAGCTGCTGCTGCGCGGCCGGCGCGTACACGTCTTTGCGACGCAGCTGCCGCATCGCAAATGCGACGGCCACGCTGCGCACCATGTTGAATCCCATCCGGCTGACCGCTTTGCGCAGATCCGTGACGTCTTGATCCATGCGGCGGAACTCGGCGGAGTTCGCGATTCGCAGCAAGCGCGCGGCGAGCGCCGGCTCGGAGCTCAATATGCGGACGATGTCCTCGGTGCTCGTGTCGGGGGACTGGAGCGCGCGTTGGATGCGCAGCACGGCTTCGGGGAAGGCGGGCAGCTCCAGTCGTTCGTCGCGAAGGTCTTGTGCAAGTCGCTCGACGAAGCTAAAACCCACCGCTTGAGCCGTATTGGACATAACGTTTCCTCTCCCAATTGAGCAGTCGCTTTGCCAATATCGGCTGGAGTATCGATACCTTGATCAGCAATGCCCTCAAACGCGCCTGAGGCGACCACTGCGCCGCGACTGTACGGCCTCGTTCTGGCCGGCGGACGAAGCCGGCGGATGGGCGCGGACAAGGGCGGCCTCGAGTACCACGGCGCGCCGCAGGCGCGGTGGGCGTTCGATCTGCTCGCTCGACATTGCGACCGCGTGTTCGTGTCGGTTCGCGACGCCGCCCAGGCGGCCGAGCCGGCCTACGCCGGGCTACCGGCCGTCGTCGACCTCGGTCCCGGCGCCGGGCCCGCCACGGGCCTCGTCGCTGCGCTGCGGCTCGAGCCTCAGCGCGCCTGGCTCGTCGTGGCGGCCGACATGCCGCTCCTGGACGACGAAGTGGTTGACGCGCTCGTCGCAGGCCGCGACCCAACCGCGATAGCTACGGCTTTTCGCCACGCCGACGGATCGCTCGAGCCTCTCTGCACGATCTGGGAGCCCGCGAGCCTGCCGTTGCTCGAGGCCGCGGCCGCGCACGGGGCTTCGGTGTCGCTACGGCGCGTTCTGGAGCGCGGTGCCGTGAAGACCCTGGCACCACGCGATTCCGAGCGTCTCGGCAGCGTCAACACGGCGTCGGACGACGCGGTCGCAAGGGCCTACCTCGCTGCGCGCAGGGCAAGCCGTGAACGTTAGCCGGTTTCAGCAACCTCGAAACTGTGCGAACATAAAAACTCTGCCCGCGCCTAGACCTCTTTTAGAACAATAGGTTGCACGGCTTCGTCGCGCAACCGGACGAAACTGAGAAGGAGCGCCCTCGACTGGCAAGAGCTGGTTCGCAGGGAACGGCTCGAGGGAAGCGACATGGCGGTTTCCAAAGACTTGACGCCTTCTGGCGACGATCCGGACGCCCGGAGGCGCGTTCACGGCTCACACGGTATCGGCGACCTTGTCGGTATTCCATCAGATACCGACGACACGCTTCCGCCGATGCCTTTGCGCAATCTGCTCGCGGCGGGCGGTGCCAGCGTGTTCGTCCTATCGGTGGACGCGGCGCTCGTCGACACCGTGCAACGCGCCGCCGGCGAGCAGTACCCGGTCTTTAGCGTCGACAATCTGCAAGAGCTCGAGAACGCAATCGACGACGGCCGTTGCGGAATCGCGTTGCTCGATGCCGACTTCCCCGGCGGCCGGCTCGCGAAAACCATCAAGGGGTTCGCTCGCCATTCGAGCCGGCTCGTGACACTGGTCGCCGCAGCTCGGGTCGACGCGCAAGCGTTCATCGGCCTCGTGTCCGAGCGCAAGATCCATCGCCTGTTGATCAAGCCGCCTACGCTTGGGATCACGCGGCTGCTGCTCGAGTCCGCGGTCAAGCGCTGCATCCAGTTGCGCGCGGCGGCCGGGCAAGACTCGGCGCTGGTCCCCGACCGGCCCGTGCGCGCGAGCGCCAGCCGAGGCTTCGGAAGGACGGAATGGGCGCTGGCCGTGGGTGCGGGGGTTGCAGTGCTCGGTGCCGGCGCGATCTTCGCGTTCTCGATGTTGCGAGCGCCGACGACCGGTCCGCGCGCTTCGACCGAAGTGAGCGGCCCTGGACGAACAGACGCAGTCGCGGGCTCGGCCGCCGAAGCGGGCGCGGATGCGCAACTCGGCGATTTGCTCGCTCGCGCCGAGCGCGCGTTCTCGGAGGGCCGTCTCATCGAGCCGCCCGGCGACAGCGCGCTCGACTACTACCTGACGATCCTTGCAGCGGATCCGACCCAGGCGATCGCGCGCGATCGGCTCGCGCTCGTGGTCGATGCCCTGTTTACGCAAGCCGAGACTGCGCTCCTTGCAGGCTCCAGCGAGGAAGCTGCGGCGGCGCTCGCCGGGGCGCGCCGCGCCGATGTGTCGAGCGGCAGGCTCGCGTTTCTCGAGGCCCAGCTCGAGAAGGCTCGTGCGGCAGAGGCCGCTTCGCGGCAGGCCGCGGAGCAGGCGGCCGCTGCGGCGCAGGCGCCGGCGCTCGCCGGGGCTCCGACCGAGATCGACAGCCTGCTCGCGATTGCCGCCGCGCGCCTCGAGAAAGGCCAGCTGCTCGCGCCAGCCGGCGACAGCGCGCGAGAGTATCTCGCTCGTGCACAACGCCTTGGCGCGGACGATCCGCGCGTGCAGGCGCTGCGCGCGGAGCTCGCTGCGGCGCTGGTCACTGGCGCGCGCGCCCGGGTCACGGCCGGTGATGACGACGCGGCGGCGGATATGATCGCGGCGGCGCGGGCTCTCGGCGCCGACACCCGGTCGCTCGCACCGTTGGATCGTCAGGTCACGAGCGCGCGCGCGACGCGGGTTGCCCAGCAGCGCGAGGACCGCCTCGCGATCGCTCAGGGCGCGGATCGAGGACGGCGCGCTGGTCGAGCCGCAGGACGATAGCGCTCTGTCGCACCTCACCGCGCTGGAGCAGGAAGCTCCGGACATGCCGGAGCTGGCCGAGGCGTGGGACGAGCTCGTCGGGCTGCTGGCCGGAAACGTGCGCACGGCGCTGCAGCGCGGTGACTTCTCGGGGGCCGAGAGCGCGGTGGCGGCGCTGCAGCGTACCGGTCACGGGGCGGATCTCGCGCGCGACCTCGCGCCGCAGGTCGCCTCGGCGCGCCTGCAGGAGCAGTACCTGCGCACCATCGCCACGGCGAGCGACCTCAAATTGCTGAACTATGCGCCGCCCACGTATCCGCCCGACGCATTGCGCAGCCAAATCGAAGGTTGGGTCGAGCTCGAGTTCATCTTGGGCCGCGACGGCAGTCCGAGGGACGTGGTCGTCGTTGCGGGCGGAGCCGCAGGGTCGCTTCGAGCCCTCCGCAGTTGCAGCGGTGACGATGTATCGGTACGACCCCTTCGTTCGGGACGGAGTCGCGTACGAGCGGCGGGTTCGGCTGCGGATCAGGTTCGCGTTGAGGTAGTTTATTTTGGCCGCGTTTCGGCGGCCCACGCGGCTCCGAGGCAGGTCAGGCCGGTATCGCCGCGGTCCGCAGTGCAATCGCCGATTTCGGCCGCAACCTACTGAAATATAGTATCTTTCGATTCGGCCTTGGCGCGGGCGATCGGGGCGGGTTATCCTGCTCCGCACAAGCAAGCCAGGCAATCACACAGGCACTCACACCTGTCGGTTATGAGGGCGCGCTGTCAGGCTCGGAGCCTGATGGGAGCCATGGGTAGTCCCGTCTGTCGGCGGCGGTTTCCTTAGGCGCTGAGATTGGCAGCGCCGCCCTCTCCATTCAACGCTGTGCACAACGTTCCCGCATCCGCCGCCTTTCGCCGACGCGTGCGCGGCGGAGCCGGCCACGACGAAAAGAAGGACTGCCGTTGAGCGTGAAGGTCCCGTTGCTCGATCTCAAGGGTCAGTACGCGCCGATGCGCGACGAGATCGAAGCGGCGATTCGCGAGGTGTGCGATTCGCAGCGGTTCGTGCTCGGTCCGAAAGTCGATCTGCTCGAGAAGGAAATCGCGGCCTATTCGCAGACGCCGCATGCGATCGGTCTCTCCTCCGGAACCGATGCGCTGCTCGTTGCGCTGATGGCGCTCGAGATCGGCGCGGGCGACGAGGTCGTGACCAGCCCGTTCACGTTCTTCGCGACAGCGGGCGTGATTGCTCGCGTCGGAGCGCGACCGCTCTTTTGCGACATCGACGAACGTACGTTCAACTTATCGCCGGACGCCGTCGCTGCGACGCTCGAGGAGAAGTGCGAGCGGGTGGGCGATCGCCTGGTAAGCCGTGCCACGGGCGGAGTCGTCAAGGCGCTGATGCCCGTGCACCTCTACGGCCAGATGGCCGACATGGATGCCCTCAACGCGCTCGCGCGCCGCTATCGGCTCGCGGTCGTGGAGGATGCGGCGCAAGCGATTGGGGCCGAGCTCCGTGACGGTCGCCGTGCCGGCAGCGTGGGCGATATCGGCTGCCTGTCTTTCTTCCCGACGAAAAACCTCGGCGCTTTCGGCGACGGGGGCATGTGCGTGATCCAGAGCCGCGGGCTCGCGGAGCGCGTGCGAATCTTGCGCGTTCACGGCGGCGAGCCGAAGTACTACCACTCCGTGATCGGCGGGAATTTCCGCCTCGACGAGCTCCAAGCGGCGGTCCTTTCGATCAAGCTCAAGCACCTCGATGCGTGGACCGAAGGCCGCCAACGCAATGCGGAGCGCTACGACGAGCTGATCGGCGCCGCCGAGTTGCAGGACGCGGTGACCGTGCCGTTTCGCAATCCCGGCGAACGGCACATCTTCAACCAATACGTGATTCGAGCGCGCCGCCGCGACGAGCTCCGGGCGCACCTCGAACGCCAGGGCATCGGGACCGAGATCTACTATCCGCTGCCCCTGCACGAGCAGCAGTGTTTTGCCTACTTGGGGCACGCGCCGGACGAGTTTCCGAATTCGCAGCGTGCCGCGCGAGAAGTGCTCGCATTGCCGGTCTATCCCGAGCTCAAGAGCGAGCAGCTCGAGCACGTCGTGAGGTCGATCGCGGCGTTCTACCGCGGCTGACGGGCCGCCCCTAATGCCTCGCAAGCCCGCGCCGCCACAGGCGTGTCGGGATGTGACCTACGCATTTTTGTTTCCCGGCCGATTGTGGCAGCATCCAGCCCCGTGACAGAAACCACTCGCAAGCTTTTGATCGTCGAAGACGATCCAGGCATTCAGAGCCAGCTGCGCTGGTGCTTCGAAGACTACGAGGTGCTCGCCGCGACGGATCGTCCCGCCGCGATCGCCGAGCTGCGGCGTCACGAGCCGGCCGTCGTACTCCAGGATCTCGGTTTGCCGCCCGACGACGAGGGCGTCTCCGAAGGGTTTGCCACGCTGCGAGAGATTCTCGATCTCGCGCCGTTCACCAAGGTCATCGTGATCACCGGCCACGGCGACCAAGGCAACGCCCTGAAGGCCGTAGGCATGGGCGCGTACGACTTCTATCAGAAGCCCGTGGACGTGGACACGCTGCAGCTGATCGTCCAGCGAGCCTATCGGATTCACGCGCTCGAGGCCGAGAATCGGCGGCTGCTCGAAGCTCTGGGCACGTCGCCGTTGCAAGGCGTGATCGCCGCCAGCGACGCGATGCTGAAGGTGTGCCGAACGATCGAGAAGGTGGCGCCTACGAACGCCACGACGCTGCTCCAAGGCGAGAGCGGCACGGGCAAGGAAGTGTTCGCTCGCGCCATCCATTCTCTGAGCACGCGTTCCGACAAGCCGTTCATTGCGATCAACTGCGCCGCGATTCCGGACACGCTGCTCGAATCGGAGCTGTTCGGTTTCGAGAAGGGTGCGTTCACGGGTGCCGTGAAGCAGACGCCGGGTAAGATCGAGTCGGCGGACGGCGGCACGCTGTTTCTCGACGAGGTCGGCGACATGCCGCTGCCGCTCCAAGCGAAGCTGCTCCGATTTCTGCAGGAGCGCACGTTCGAGCGAATTGGCGGGCGCACGGAGATCGCGGTCGACGTGCGCGTGGTGTGCGCGACCAACAAGAACCTACGCGACGCGATGGCGACGAACGTCTTTCGCAACGATCTCTACTACCGCATCAGCGAGATCACCATCGAGATCCCGCCGGTCAGGGAGCGCGGCGGCGGCCGCATCGTGCTCGCCAAGCATTTGCTCAACAAGTTCTCCGTGGAGCAGGGCAGGGTGCTGAAGGGCTTCACGGAAGACGCGCACGACGCGATCGAGGCTTATGGGTGGCCCGGCAACGTGCGCGAGATGGAGAACCGGATCAAGGCCGCCGTGATCATGGCCGAAGCGAAATTCGTAACGGCCGTGGATCTGGGTCTCGCGGTGATCGCGACGCCGCCGACGTTGAACCTGCGCGTCGTTCGCCAAAACGCCGAGACGCAGGCGATCCGTGAAGCGCTGGTCCGTGCGGCCGGCAACGTGTCGCGCACCGCCGAGCTGCTCGGCATCACGCGGCCCACGCTCTACGACCTGATGGCGAAATACGAGATCCGGTCCGACGGCGGCCACGCCGGTCAAACCGTCGAGGAAGCCCTCAGCGCGTCTCAGAAGTAAGCGCGAGCCCTGGCCGCGCGTCCCCGAGCCAGCGCGAGCTCAGCGACCGTCCTTGAACTGCTCCGGATTCAACTGATGCCGGCCCAGCAGCTTGTAGAAGTCCGTGCGGTTGCGCTTCGCGAGTCTCGCAGCCTGGCTCACGTTGCCGCTCGTGATCTGTAGCAGCTGCGACAGGTAGTTGCGGGTAAATTCATCGCGGGCTTCCGAGAACGACGGCAGCGCGTTCGCTTGCTCGCCGAGCGCGCTGCGAACCTGCTCCGTCGAGATCACGCGCGTAGGCGACAGCGCGACGTTCTGCCGCACGACGTTGTAGAGCTGGCGAATGTTGCCGGGCCAGTGGCTCGCGACGAGGAGCTCCACGGCTTCGGGCGCGTACACCTTGCGCTCTTGGGACGACTCCGCCGAGATCTGGACGAGGAAGTGGTCGACGAGCAGCGGCACGTCCTCGCGGCGATCGCGCAGCGCGGGCAGTTGAATGTTCACGACGTTCAGCCGGTAGTAGAGGTCCTCGCGGAACGCTCCTTTGACCATCAAGTCCTTCAGGTCTTGGTGCGTCGCCGAGATCACGCGCGTGTCGACCTTGACGGCATCGGTGCTGCCGACCGGGCGCACTTGCTCTTCCTGCAGCACTCGCAGGAGCTTCACCTGCAAGCGCATCGGCATGTCGCCGATCTCATCGAGCAGCAGGGTTCCGCCGTGCGCGGCCTGGAACAATCCCTTGTGCGTCCGGTGCGCGCCCGTGAACGCGCCCTTCTCGTGGCCGAACAGCTCGGACTCGAGCAGGTTCTCGGCCATCGCGCTGCAGTTGATCGCGACGAACGCCTGGTCCTTGCGCGAGCTCGCGAGATGGATCGCGCGTGCCATCAGCTCTTTGCCCGTGCCCGACTCGCCGGTGATCAGCACCCGCGTATCCGTGCCGGCGACCATGCGAGCTTGCTGCAGGCACGCCTCCATTGCCGGGCTGCGTGTGATGATCTCGGCGCTCCACGTTTCCTTGTTCTTCGGCAGGCCCGACACTTTCATCGCGCGCTCGACGTACTCGAGCAGCTGTTGCTTGTCGACGGGCTTCGTCAGGAAGCCGAACGCGCCGCTTTGCGTCGCCTCGACTGCGTCGGGAATCGTGCCGTGGGCCGTCAAGAGCAGCACGCAGAGACCCGGACGCTGACGCTGGATTTCCTTCAACAGCGAGATGCCGTCCATGTTCTCCATGCGCAGGTCGCTCACTACGAGATCTGGACGAAAGCGGGAGAGGGCCGCGAGTGCCGCCGCGCCGCTTTCCACCGCCTCGACGTCGTAACGCTCGGCGCGCAGGCGAATGCTCAGCAGTCGCAGTAGCCCCGGATCGTCGTCGACGAGCAGGATTCGGCCGCGCGGGAGGTCTTGCATAGCAGTACTAGCGTGGATTGGTCCCATTTTCTCTTTCCCTGATTGAGCGCTCGATGTTGGTAATTGCATCGAGCTTTGCCTTTGCTTCCTCGAGCTCTGCCTTGAGCTGTCGGTTCTCGTCGAGGGCCGCCTGGAGACGCTGCGCGCTCTGATCGTTGCGTTGAGCGGTAGCCGCCTCGGCCGCGCGCTGCAAGCGCTGCGCCTCGGCGTCCAGGATCAGCCTTTGCTCTACTTCTTTCAAGTGAACGAGCGCGAGCGTCCGTTCCTCGGGAAGCAACGCGTCGCCCGTTGCGAGCAGGGCGCTGAGCTGCTTCTGGGCCTCGAGCGCGTTGCTCGACGGGTGACCCGGGGTCGCGAGCGCGAGCGCGAGATTCAATCGGTTCGTCGTCGTCGGCGATGCATCTGCCGCATTGGCCGCGTTGCGGAACGCATCGGCTTTCACGACGGCGTCGCCCTCTATCAAGTCGCGGAGGGTCTGCAGATAGATGGACACGCTATCGCCTTCGGTTGCTCGCGCGGCGCTCTCCGCTGGCGATGCGGGGGCGCCGGCCGCCGTCCCGCTGCGGCCGCCGATTAGGCCGCCAGACGAGGCGCACCCCGCCAGAATTGCGAACAGCAGAACCGTGCCCCTAGCCATTGACCACCGCCAATACGCGTTTGTCCGTCGCGCGGCGCAGCGGCAAACGCACTTGGAAATGTGCGCCGCCTTCGTCCGAGGTGCGAACCAGCTTCACCGAGCCGCCATGGGCCTGCACGCATTCGGCCACGACCGAGAGGCCGATGCCCGTCCCGCCCACGGGGCCGCCTTGCGGCCGGCGCCCTTGGTAGAACGCCTCGAAGATCCGATCCGCGTCCTCCGGATCTACGCCGGGGCCATTGTCCGCGACATCGATGATGAGCTCTGTGCCCTGCATCGCAGCTCCGAGCTGAATCACGCCGCCGTTCGGCGTGAACTTGATCGCATTCGACATCAGGTTTTCGAGCACGAGCTTCAGCTTGCCTTCGTCCGCCAACACGTTGATGGGGCTTACCTTGAGCTCCAGCTTGATCTTCTTGTTCGAGATCACGAGCCGGTGCTGGCTCAGCACGCCGAAGACCATCGGCTTGAGCTCGAACTCCGCGAGCTCGAGCGACGCCGTCTGCGTTTGCCACGCGCTGAAGGTCAATAGATTTTCGATGAGCTTTTGCAGCTTCACGCCGTTGTCGCGCAGGATGCTCGTCACTTCCTGCTGCTGGTGATCGAGCTGGCCAACGGAGCCGTCGAGCAGGAGCTCCGTGCCTTCGCGGATATTCGCGAGCGGCGTCTTGAGCTCGTGAGACATGTGCCGGAGGAATTTGTTCTTCTCGTCCGTCGATTCCTGCAGGCTATGGCGCAGCCACTCGAGCTGGCGGCCTAGTCTCTCGATGTCGTTCGGGCCGCTCACGGTGATCGGTCTGCTGAAATCTCCTTCGCCGAGCTCGCGGATCGCCCGGTCGACTTGCCGCAGCGGCCGCCCGACCAGCAGCAAGAACAGCACGACGAGCACGAGCGTGCCGGGAATCAGCGCGGCCGCCTGCCACGCGAGCGCCTGCTGCGCGGAGCTCGTGTTTTCTTGGAGATCGTTCAGCCGCTCGTTGATCAAGAGCCGCATGCCTTGGGCGACGTCGCGCGCGGCGCCGTTCATCACGCGGAATCGATCGATGATGATGTCGAGACTGTCGTCGGCCGTACCGCTGCGCAGCGTCCAGTGAACCTCTTTCGACACGGTCGCGAGGCGGCGCAGCTGCTCCGCAATGGCGGCATCCTTCGGCAGCGACGTCAGAGTGTTGAGGCTTTGCTCGAACGCGGCCTGGTCGCTGTCATAGAGCGTCAGGAGGTCGGAGGCCGACGCGACGACGCCGCGCGCGAGGAGATACTGCCGGCTGTTGCGCTCCATGGTCGCGAGCAAGCTAGCGAGCTTCTGGTTCTCGAGCGTCGAGCTTGCGCTGTCGCTCAACACGGTTTCGCTCTCCGACTTGAGCTGCCCGAGCTTGAGCACCGCGTTACCGATCGCGATCAGCAGCGGGAGCGTGACAAACGCCAGCCCGAGCAGCACAAGCCCGAGCAGAGTTCGTGGTCGCGGTATTCTCATTCGCCGCAACCCATCGGTCAGTTCCAGATTCCCGCGGCGAGCTTGCGTTCCCAAGCGAGCGAGGTCTCGACGATCTTCTTCAGATCGTCGTGCTGCGGTTGCCAGCCGAGCGTGTTGCGGATGCGCGAGGCTCGGGCCACGAGCGTGGGCGGATCGCCGGCGCGGCGCGGCGCTTCGCGCTTCGAGATCGCGTGGCCGGCCACTCGCTCGACCATCGTGATGAGCTCGCGAACGCTGTAGCCGCGGCCGTAGCCGCAGTTCAACGTCGTGGAGTCGCCGCCGGCGCGGAGATATGCGAGCGCCTTCAAGTGAGCGTCGGCGAGGTCCTCGACGTGGATGTAATCGCGAACGCCCGTGCCGTCGGGCGTCGGATAGTCGGTGCCGAAGATGGAGATGTGCTCCCGCTTGCCCACGGCGACCTCGCACGCGACCTTCGTGAGCAGAGTGGCTTTGGGCGTCGCCTGGCCGATTCGTCCCATCGGATCCGATCCCGCTACGTTGAAATAGCGCAGCGCGACGTAGCGCAGCGGGTTCACGGCGGCGACGTCGCGCAGCATCCACTCGGTCATGAGCTTCGACGTGCCGTACGCGTTGATCGGCGCAGTCGGAGTTTCCTCCGACGCCTCGCCCTCGCTCGGGATGCCGTAGACGGCGGCCGTCGACGAGAACACGACGTGCCGAACGCCGGCCTTGAGCGCGTGCTCGAGCAGCGTGCGGCTCGCGCACGTGTTGTTGCGGTAATACTTCAGAGGATCGGCGACCGATTCGGGCACGACGGTGTGCGCCGCGAAGTGCATGACGGTGTCGATGTCGTGACTCGCGAATAGCTTCGTGAGCACTTTCGCATCGCCCGTGTTGCCGACCACGAGATCGCCGTGGAGCACCGCTTGGCGAAATCCAGTGGAGAGGTCATCGAGCACGACGATCTTCTCGCCGGACTCGCCGAGTTGTCGGACGACATGCGAGCCGATGTAGCCGGCTCCGCCCGTTACCAGAATTGTCTTGTCAGTCATATGTTTAACGAAGTGACATAATCAGAACCGGAGAGTTTACCAGGTCCGCTCGTCGCTACCGGGAGACGGGTCGCAGTTTGGCGACGCGTGGCGACAGCCCGGAGCGGGAGGCGACTACCGCCGCGGCGTGTCGGCGCCGGCCGAAGGCACGGCGCGGGGCGCGATTCCGCATCGTCGTAGCGTGACGCACACACTATGTCTCATCCCCAGGTGGCGCTTAGGATCGCGCCACCTCAACACGCGTCCGCGGGCGAGCCGCGCTGCGCAAAGTATTCCATGTGATGGACGTCATGGTGAATCGCTCGCTGCTCGTGCTCGTCGCTCTGCTGCTCGCGAGCTGCGGCGGAGGAGGCTCGGACGACGGCAGCGGCGCAGGTGTGGATCAGGCTCAGGCTCCGCCGGCGCCTCCCGCTCCCCCCGCTCCGGCGACGGTAACCGTCAGCGGTGCAGTGACGTTCGATTTCGTGCCGGCGGTTGCGGCGCTCGGGCTCGACTACGCAAGCACGCAACCGAAGCCCGCCCGCGGCGTGACCGTCGAGCTGCTGAGCGGCGCGAGCGTGATCGCGTCGACCGCGACCGATTCCGCCGGCGCCTATTCGTTCACGGTCGGGTCGAGTCTCGACGTCTCGCTGCGCGTCCGGGCCGAGATGTTGCGGGCGGGTTCGCCGTCGTGGCTGTTCACCGTCGTCGACAACACGAACGGCGACGCGCTCTACGTTCTCGACGGTACGCCGTTCAACACCGGTATTGCGAATACCACGCGCAATCTGCACGCCGCTTCGGGCTGGAGCGGCGTGCGTTACAGCGGCGTGCGCTCGGCCGCGCCGTTCGCGATCCTCGATACCGTCTACGACGCCGTGCAGCTCGTGCTGACGGCGGCCCCGACGCTGCCGTTCCCGCCGCTCGAGCTCCATTGGAGCACGAGCAACATCTCGAGCTTCGGGGCGAACGGCATTCCGGACTTCGACACGGGCGAGATCGGGACGAGCTTCTTTCTCCGCGGCGCGGGTATTTACCTCGTCGGTGCCGAAGACAACGACACGGACGAGTACGACCGCCACGTGATCGCGCACGAGTGGGGCCACTACCTCGAGTCGGAGTTCTCGCGTTCCGACAGCATCGGCGGACCGCACACGCGCCACGATCAGCTCGACCTGCGCGTGGCGTTCGGCGAGGGCTGGGGCAACGCGTTTTCGGCGATGGTCACCGGGCAGAGTGTGTATCGCGATTCGTTCGGCCCGGGCCAGTCGCGGACGTTCGGTTTCGACGTCGAGGGACCGCCGTCCCCGGCGCAGGCCAACCACAATCCCGGCTGGTACAGCGAAGAATCGATCCAAGAGATTCTCTACGATCTCTTCGATTCGCACGTCGACCTGATCCGCAACACGCTCGTCGCGGACAACGTCGCTCTTGGGTTCGCGCCGCTCTACGAAGTGTTGACCGGTCCGCAGAAGACGACGATGGCGCTTACGAGCGTGTTTCCGTTCATCGACGCGCTGCGTGCGCAGCGCCCCGCGGACGCGGCTCTCATCGACGACGTCGTGGCCGCGCAAAGCATCACGCCGATCGCCGACGCGTACGCGAGCACCGAAGCGCACTTCGGCAACCCTGCGACCGCGGATCTGCAGAGCGTCTACAGCACGCTCGCCGTCAACGATCCGACCCCGGCGCGCGTCTGCAGCCTCGACGACTACAGCAGCTTGTTCACGGGTTCCACGAACAAGCTCGGCTCGCGTCGCTTCGTGCGTTTCACCGCAACGAGCGCGGGCCCGCACACCTTGACCGCGCGGGCCGTCGCCCCGTTGAACGCAGCCGCAGACCCCGACATGGTGCTGCACCGCGGCGCGGCGCTCGCCCTGTCCAACGGACCACCGAAGGACTCTTGCAGCACGGGCGCGCCACAGGACTGCGTCGAAACGTTCACGACGACGCTGTCGGCCGGCGACTACGTGCTCGAGGTTTACGAATGGACGAACACCAACGCGACGAACGACGAGTATCCGCCGATCGGCCGCACCTGCTTCGACGTGTCGGTGACGCAGCCGTGACCGCCAACAGGCGCCGCGCGCTGCCTTCGATCGTGCTCGCGGCCGTGCTGGCGAGCAGCGCGCAGGTCGCCGTTGCTCAGACGTCCGCAGGCGTCGGCCCACGGGCTGCGTCCGCGATCCGTGTGAAGGAGCTCGGGGGCTCATCGCCGGGTAAGCCGCAGCCGCCGATTTCCGTCGACTATCGCCTGTCCGCCTTCCCGGTGACGGGCGCTCCGCTGATCGTGACGATCACCGCGAGCGCGGAGGCGAGCCTCGGTGGGCTCGCGCTCGACGTCCGAGCCGAGCAGGGCCTCGACTTGAGGTTGCCGCCCGTGCCGGTTGCGGCGGCGCCAGGAGAGCGAGCCTGGGAGGTGTCCGTGACGCCCCTGTCGGCCGGTCGACGGTACCTGAACGTGCTCGTGACGAGCGGCGGCGGCCGCAGCGCAAGCGCGCAGCGTGGTCGTGCCGATCGACGATGGCGCAGGGGCGCAGCCCGCCCGTGCCTTCGCGGAGCGCGCCGAGCGGATCCACTCGCTGCCGGCGGAAGAGTCGGCCCCGCGGGCCGCGGACCAGCGAGCCCGCTGGGCGCGGACTAGCCGGCTCCCCTAAGTCGACATAAATACGAGAGTTCAGTCACGGTACCCGCGGCGCGCGGGTTCCTATAGTGGCCGACCGGGCTCGGCGGAACGCAACTCGATATGGCGAAGGATCGCCTTAAACGCAAAATCGCGGAAGCCCTGGCCGGGCCGACGGCTCGCGACAGCCTGTGGGACATCCTCAACCGCGACGAGGATGCGGAGGACTCCGAGCTTCGCGACGGCGCTCCTCTCCACGCGATTCTCGACAACGTCAAAGAACCGATCATCACGGTGAATGGCGACGGCCGCGTGCTCGCCGCGAACACGGCGGCTGCGCGCGTGTTCGCCGCCACCGCCGCGGAGCTGGTCGGCCGCGAAGTCGCCGAGCTGATCCCGGAGCTCGTGCCGGCCGCGCAGGCGCTCGAGACGCTCGCCGACCGGGTCGGCGACACGTTCGTCGACGTCGCACCCGCGCTGGTCGAGGCGTGCCGCGCCGACGGGCGGCGATTCACGGCAGAAGCTACGGTGAGCCGCGCGGTGCGCGGTGCGGGGCAGTGCTTCGTGCTGTGCCTGCGCGACGTGACCGAGAGGCTTCAGGACGAGCAGGCGCTACGCGAGAGCGAGGCGCGCTACCGTGCGCTCGTCGAGAACGCGCCCGAGGCGATCGTCGTGCTCGACGTCGATCAGGAGCGCTTCGTCGACGCGAACGAGAACGCGGCACGGCTGTTCAAATTGTCTCGCGAGCAGCTGCTCGCGATCGGCCCGCGCGCGATCAGCCCCGAGTTTCAGACGGACGGTTTGCCGTCTTTCGGGTTGCAGCGCGGCTACGTCGATCGCGCGCTCAAGGGCGGCCGGCCGGTGTTCGAGTGGTTGCATCGCGATTCGGCCGGCAACGTAATTCCGTGCGAGGTGCGATTCATCCAGCTGCCGTCGTCGCGGCACCGGCTGATCCGCGCGAGCATCATCGACATCGCCGCGCGCCGCCAGGCGGACACGCTCGCGTACGGCGAGCGCCGTGTGCTCGAGCTCATCGCGGCGAACGCGCCGCTGGAGCGGACGCTGCAGGCCGTCGTGCGGCTCGTGGAGCAGCTGCACCCGACCGTCGGCGCGGCCGTGATGAGTCTCGACGCCGGACGCTTGCGGCTCGCGGCGTCGAGCGGCGTCGCGGCTCCGGTCGCGGCGCTGTTCGCGGAGATGCCGCTCGGCCTCGAGGCCGGCGCCGCGGGCGCAGCCGCATCGCTCGGCCGTCAGGTCGTCGTGCGCGACATCGCGGAGGATCCGCTCTGGGCGCAGCTGCGCGGTGTGCCGCTCGCGAACGGCCTGCGCGCCTGCTGCTCTACGCCGATCGTGACGTCGGGTGACCGGGTCCACGGCACGCTCGACCTATACTTCGACTCCGCGCGCGGCCCGAACACCGAGGAGCTCGATCTCGCGACGCGGCTCACACAGCTGGCCGGCATCGCGATTCGGCGCAAGCTCGACGAGAGCGCGCTGCGCGACAGCGAAGCGCGGTTCCGGGCACTGTTCGACAACGTCGTCGACGGCGTCTACCAGGCCACGCCGAACGGCGAAATCGTTTCGGTGAATCCGGCGCTCGTGCGGATCCTGGGCTACGAAGACGAGCAGCACCTTTCACGGTTGAACATGACGGAGCTGTTCGTCGAGACGAAGGAGCGCGAACGCCTGGTCGCCGAGCTGACGACCTACGGTCGCGTCCGCAACTTCGAGTATCAGCTGCGCCGACGCGACGGACGTGCGATCGTCGCGGTGGAAAATTCGCGCGTCGTGCTCGACGCCGAGGGCCGGGCTCTCTACTACGAAGGAACGATCACCGACATCACGCAACGCAAAGCGGCCGAGCGTGCGCTGTTCAACGAGAAAGAACGCGCACAGGTGACGCTGCAGTCGATCGGCGACGCGGTCGTCACGACGGACGACGCGGGCAACATCGAGTACCTGAACCCCGTTGCCGAGCAGCTCACGGGCTGGGAGCGGCGCGACGCGCAAGGCCGGCCGATCGAAGAGGTCATTCGGCTCACGGACGAGTCGACGGGCAAGGAGGTCGACAACCCGGTCCTGCGCTGCCTCGCCGAAGGCCGCGTCGTGGCCCTGGGCGACAACGTCGTGCTCACGAGCCGCGACGGCTCCGCGATCGCGATTCAAGACTCGGCCGCACCGATCCAAGACCGCAACGGCGTCGTGATCGGCGCCGTGATGGTGTTCCACGACGTGAGCCAGGAGCGCCAACTCCATCGGAAGCTCGCGTACTTCGCGAGCCACGACTCGCTCACCGGCTTCATCAATCGGCGCGAGTTCGAGGAGCGCCTTTCAGCCGTGCTGCGCACGGTGCAGAAGGAGGGCGGTGCGCCGAGCGCCGTCCTCTACATGGACCTCGATCAGTTCAAGGTGGTGAACGACACCTGCGGCCACGGCGCCGGTGACTTGCTGCTCCGGCAGCTCGGCGACGTGCTGCGCTCCCGCGTGCCGAAGACCGGCGTGCTTGCGCGGCTCGGCGGCGACGAGTTCGCCGTGCTGCTCGCGGATTGCCCGCTCGCGGACGCGAGCGAAATCGCGGAGACCTTGCGCGAGGCGATCGCCGCGTTCCGCTTCTCGTGGCGCGACAACGCGCTGCAAGTGGGCGTGAGCATCGGCATCGTGCCCGTGGACGCGAAGAGCGAAAGCGTCGGCGCGCTCATGAGCGCGGCGGACGTCGCGTGTTACGTTGCGAAGGACTTGGGACGCAACCGAATCCACGTGTACGAGGAGGGCGACGCGGCCGAGCGCCACCAGGAGATGCAGTGGGTCGCGCGCATCAACCGCGCGCTCGAGGAGGAGCGGTTCGAGCTCTTCTATCAACCGATCGTGCCGATCGGGGTCGACGCGAGCGGTGCTTGGCCGCATTACGAGCTGCTGCTGCGCTTGCGCGACGAGCGCGGCGAAATCGTCTCGCCAACGGCCTTCATTCCGGCCGCCGAGCGCTACAACTTGATGCCGAGCCTCGATCGCTGGGTGATCAGCCACACGCTCGAGACGCTCGTTTATCGCGGCGAGCCCAACACGAATCCCTATACGCTCGCGATCAACCTTTCCGGCACGACGCTCAACGACGCGCGTTTTCTCGATTTCTTGCTCGACGAGCTGACCGCGGCCGCCGTGCCGCCCGGGGCCCTGTGCTTCGAGATCACGGAGACCGCGGCCATCGCGAATCTTTCGCAGGTAGTCGGCTTCATGCGGGCGCTCAAAGCGCGCGGCTGCCGGTTCTCGCTCGACGACTTCGGCACTGGACTTTCGTCGCTGACGTACTTGAAAAACCTGCCCGTGGACTACGTCAAGATCGACGGACAATTCGTACGCAACGTGACGCGCGATACCGCCGACGAAGCCGTCGTGGAAGCGATCGCGCGAATGGCGCGCGCGTTCAAAATCCAGGCGATCGCCGAGCGGGTCGAGAGCCGCGAGGTCATGAAGCGGCTCGGCGAGCTCGGCGTGTCGTACGCCCAGGGATTCTTCGTCGCCGTTCCGCAGTCGGTCGCCGAGCTGCCGATCGGCGCGAGCCGGAGTCGCATCCGCGCCTGAACAGCGCCGCGCGCCGCGCCCGGCGGCGCGTGCTACTGCTATCATGGCGCTCCGTTTGCAAAGCCGGCATTAGCTGCTACGAAATCGTGGTCGACCTATCGCATCGCCTCTGCGTCGCGCCGATGATGGATCGGTCGGACCGGCACTTCCGGTTCCTGATGCGCATCCTCGCGCCGCACGCGCGTCTCTACACGGAGATGATTACGGCGCGCGCGTTGCTGCACGGGGACGCCGCGCGTCTGCTGCGCTTCGACGCGGCCGAAAGGCCCGTCGCGCTGCAGCTCGGAGGGAGCGAGCCCCACGAGCTCGCCGCGGCCGCGCGGCTCGGTGAGAGCGCGGGCTACGACGAGATCAACTTGAACGTCGGTTGCCCGAGCGACCGCGTGCAGGCCGCGTGCTTCGGCGCGGCGCTGATGCTCGACGCGCCGCGAGTGGCGGACTGCGTCGCCGCGATGCGCGCGGCAGTCGCGGTGCCCGTGACGGTGAAAACCCGGCTCGGCGTCGACGACCACGACTCCTACGAGTTCGTGCAGGGTTTCCTCGCGACCGTTGCCGCTGCAGGCTGCGACACGTTCGTGGTCCATGCGCGCAAGGCGTGGCTCCAGGGACTGAGCCCGAAGGAGAATCGCGAGATTCCGCCGCTCGACTATCCGCGCGTGCATCGCTTGAAGCGCGACTTCCCCGCGCTGCGGATCGTAATCAATGGGGGGCTCACGGCACTCGACGTCTCCGTCCGGCAGCTCGAGCACGTCGACGGCGTCATGCTCGGCCGCGCCGCGTACCAGCAACCGTGGGTCGTCGCGGAGCTCGACCGCGCGCTATTCGGCGGTCCCGAGCGCGACACGCTCGCGCGTGTGCTCGAGCGTTTCCTGCCGTACGTGGAGCGCGAGCTTGCGGCCGGGTCGCCGCTGCGCTCGATGACGCGCCATCTGCTCGGACTGCGCACGGGCCAGGCGGGCGGGCGGCGCTGGCGCCGCGACCTGTCCGAGCTCCGAGACGGCTACGCGGGTCTCGCGCGCCTTCGCGAAATCGCGGCGCAAGTCGACGGCGCGTCGCCGATGCACACCGCGGTCGGAGCCTCGGGCGCCGCCGCGTTCGCGTTTGGTTGAGCTGCGCTTCATCCGTCCGTAACACTCCGCGAGCAAGGTGCGTGAACGATCCGGCGGATCGTGTAAGCTCGGCCTGTCCTGCGACGAACAACAAAGAACGAATCAACGAACGAGGCAACGCGTGGCAGCGAACCCCAAGAAGAAGCTATCCGGCACGATGGCGGAGCGAGCGGATATTCATGAGCTCTACGAGCAGGCGGTCCAGGCCGTCGACGTCGAGGTCGAGTTTTTGCAGGACACGTTCCGGTCATTGCGCGGCCGCGAGGCCGTGAGCCTGCGCGAGGACTTCTGCGGAACCGCGAGCCTCTCGTGCGAATGGGTCCGCACGGGCCAGCATCGGCACGCGACGGGCGTCGATATCGACGCGAGCGTGCTCGACTGGGGCCGGCGCCATCGCGTCGCGCGCCTGCCGGAGGCCGCCCGCACGCGCATCAAGTTGTTGAACGACGACGTGCGCCGAGTCGCGAACGATGCGGTCGACATCGCGGGTGCCTTCAACTTCAGCTACTTCTGCTTCAAGACACGCGACGACATGCGCGGCTACTTCAAGCGCGTGCACTCCGCCTTGAATGCCGACGGCCTATTCTTCTTGGATGCGTTCGGCGGACCCGAGGCGTCCGACGTGCAGAAAGAAAAGACCAAGCTCGACGGCTTCACGTACGTCTGGGATCAGGCCGAGTTCGAGCCCGTCACGAGCCGCATCGTGTGCCACATTCACTTCAAGTTCCCGGACGGTTCGAGGATCAAGCGCGCGTTCACCTACGACTGGCGTCTCTGGACGCTGCCCGAGCTGCGCGAGCTCCTGATCGAAGCGGGCTTCTCGAAAGTCCGCGTCTACTGGGAAGGAGACGACGGCGAAGGCGGCGGGAACGGCGAGTTCAAGGAGCACGCGACGGGCGAGCCCGACCTCGCATGGATCGCGTATCTCGTCGCCGAAAAGTAGGGCCGCCGCGACCACTTCCGTTCCGCTCCGTGTGAAGCGGGTCTAAAGATCGCACACCACGTGCCGATTATTCGTGCAGCTGCCGCGTGCGCGGCTATAATCGCCTCGGCTCCCCTCGGGCGCACTCAAGAAGGAAGCCATGGGTAAGGATGTGGAGGTTGCGATTCTGTTCGCCGATGTGGTGGGCAGCACGCAGCTTTACGAACAGCTCGGCGACATCAAAGCTCGGCAAATGGTGGCGCGTAGCCTCGATATCATGCGCGAGGCCACCGAGATCAATCACGGCACCGTCATCAAGACGATGGGTGACGAGGTGATGTCCACCTTCCCGACCGCCGACGACGCGATGAGCGCGGCGCGGCGCATGCAGGAACGGATTACCGCCGATTCCGAGCTAGCCCACGACAACGGCCACGTCGCGATCCGGATCGGCTGCCACTTCGGCCCCGTCGTCCAAGAGCACCGCGACATCTTCGGCTCGGCGGTGCATACCGCCAACCGGATGACGAGTCAGGCCAAAGCCAAGCAGATCATCACGACCCAATCGACCGTGGAGCGGCTATCGCCGGAGTGGCAGTCCACGGTTCGCCAGATCGATGTCGCGACCGTGCGCGGTAAGGCGGACGAGGTCGTACTGTTCGAGGTCCTGTGGCAGCCGGACGAGGCCACGAGCATGCTGCCGACGGTTGGGCAAGGCCGCCCGAAGACCGGCGCGCGGCCGAAACGGCTGAGCCTACGCTATCAGGGCCGCGAGGTGACCGTGGGCGAGGGGCGCAAGAGCGCCACGCTTGGCCGTGCCGAAGAAAACGACGTCGTCGTCAAGGGAAATCTGATCTCGCGCGTGCACGCACGCGTGGAAATGAGCCGCGACAAATTCACGCTCGTGGACGAGAGCACGAACGGCACGTTCGTGCAGACCAACGCGGGTGAGGAGATCTTCGTGCGCCGCGACAGCACGCCGCTCACGGGCGAGGGCGTGATCGGCCTCGGGCGCGTCGCGCAGCCTGGGACCGCGCTCGCGGTCCACTACGTGATCGAAGACTGACCCGCCCCGCCGCCGTCGCCGCGCGTCTGGCGCCAGTCCGCGTCAAGCGTCGATTGATCCTACGTTTGCAGTGCGCGTGCACGTGCACGTGCCGCGGAAGAGTGCCCGTCGGCCGGCCGCGGCATGCGGCGCGAGATCGCGTCATTCCTCCCGCTACCGCCCGTGCGGCCTCGTCGCGCCAGTAGTCACCGCGCGGGCCACGTGTGCCATCAAGATTGCGCAGCGCGGCGCAACGCGTGTGCCATTCGGAAGACGCAGCGCGGAGTCTGCGGCCCGCTTGCGCTCGGCCGCCCGAGCGCGGGAGGAACGACGCGACCTCACGCCGCCGCGCGGCCTACGTTGCGCCGCTCCGCGTGAGCTTTTTATAAATATAAATAAGATTTCGTTGCGCTCGTAGTAAGTCGGCGCGGGCCACGCGTGCCATCCAAGATCTGCGCAACGCTGTGCGGAGCGCCGCTGCCATTCGGAAGATGCAGCGCGGAGTTCGCGGCCCGCTATCGCTCGGCCGCCCGAGCGCGGGAGGAACGACGCGATCTCACGCCGCACGCCGCGCGGCCTACGTTGCGCCACGCTCCGCGTGCGTAGCGCGACCGGCGGCAGCGAACAGCCGCGCCGTCCGCTGCAGCACTGCGGAGCGATAGCGGCAGCGGCCGTCACGTGGCACTAGGGTGCGGGTGTGAGCGAGGGTGTTGTCCCCGCGCTCGGGCGGCCCAGCGATAGCGGGCCGCGAATCGCACGCTGGTTCTTCCGAATGGCAGGCGCTTTCCGCCGCGCTGCGCAATTCTTGATGCGCCCGAATGGCACCCGCCGCCGGTGGCTATGGCGCGACGAAATTCGCCCGGGCGGTAGCGGGGACAATGCCCTCGCTCACGCCCGTACCCGGCGCCAAAAAAAGCGGGCGTAACGGGAAGTCGCTAAGAGCGGAGTGGGTCAGCTCAGCGCGCCACGATCTTCTGGTGCTCGGCGTGCAGCTCCTTCGGAACCCGGTCGCCGAACTCCGCGAAGTATTCGCCGATGCTGTCCATCTCGGCGCGCCATTGTTTCTTATCGACCGCGAGCAACTGGTTCAGCGTGTCGGGAGACACGTCCAAGCCGTTGATGTCGATGTCGCCGGGCTTCGGCAGATAGCCGATCGGCAGCTCGAGCGCGTCGACGCGGTTCGCGCAGCGGTCGATGACCCAGCGCAGCACGCGGAGGTTCTCGCCGAATCCGGGCCACAGGAACTTACCGTTCGCGTCGCGCCGGAACCAATTGACGTGGAAGATCTTCGGCAGCTTGGCGGAGCGCTTCTCGAAGCTGAGCCAGTGCGCCCAATAGTCGCCGTAGTTGTAACCGCAGAACGGCTTCATCGCCATCGGGTCGCGGCGTACGACGCCGACCTTGCCCGTCGCGGCAGCCGTGGTCTCGGACGCGACGCTCGCACCGACGAGCACGCCGTGCGCCCAATCCCTCGCCTGGTAGACGAGCGGCGCGAGCTCGCGGCGGCGTCCGCCGAAGACGAGCGCAGAGATAGGAACGCCTTCGGGAGCCTCGGCCAGCTTCGAGTAGGCCGGGTTCTGTTTCGCGGACACCGTGAAGCGCGAGTTCGGGTGCGCGGCCGGGCCGTTGCTGCCGTCGAAGGGGCGGCCGACCCAATCGGTGCTCGGTTTGCCGCTGCCTTTCTCCTCCCACCACGGATCGTTCTCAGCCGTGACGGCGACGTTAGTGAAGATCGTGTTCTTCTGAATCGTGTCGTACGCGTTGCGATTCGTGTGCGGGTTCGTGCCCGGAACGACGCCGAAGTAACCGGCTTCGGGGTTGATCGCGCGGAGTTGTCCTTCCGCATCGAGGTGCATCCACGCGATGTCGTCGCCGAGAGTCCACACCTTCCAGCCCTTGTGGCTCTCGGGCGGGATCAGCATCGCGAGATTGGTCTTGCCGCACGCCGACGGGAATGCGCAAGCGAGATAGTGGGTTTCACCCTCGGGGTTCTGCACGCCGACGATCAGCATGTGCTCGGCGAGCCAACCTTCCGTGCGCGCCTGGTAGCTCGCGATTCGCAGCGCGTGGCATTTCTTGCCGAGCAATGCGTTGCCGCCGTAGCCCGAGCCGAAGCTCATGATCGTGAGCTCTTCCGGGAAATGCATGATGTAGCGGCGCTCGGGATCGAGCTCGCCGATCGAATGCAGGCCTTTGACGAACGTCTTGTCCTTCTCGATACGTTTGAGCGCCGGTTTGCCTATCCGCGTCATGAGATACATGTTCGCGACGACGTAGGGGCTGTCCGTTATCTCCACTCCACAGCGCGCATAAGGCGAGTCGATCGGGCCCATGCAATACGGGATCACGTACATGGTCCGCCCGCGCATGCTGCCTGCGAAGCATTCCTTCATCTGCTGCTTCGCGTCGGCCGGCGCCATCCAGTTGTTGTTCGGACCCGCGTCGCTCTTGTCGCGGGTGCAGACGAACGTCAAATGCTCGACCCTCGCGACATCCTCGGGGTCCGAGCGGTGCAGGTAACACCCGGGATAGTGCTTTTGGTTCAGCTCGAGCAGGGAACCGCTGTCGAGCATCTCGTCGACGAGCTTGCGGTACTCCTGTTCGGTGCCGTCGCACCAGTAAATTCGGTCGGGGCTCGTAAGCTCTGCTACCTCGGCGACCCAGTCGCTGAGGCTCTTAAGGCGCGTCGTCATTTTGGATGTCGTTATACGTTTCTTGAGGAAGAAGCGGGGCATTATACCGTGGCTTCGCCGCGGGTGTGATCGAGGCCCGGCGCGGCTCTGCGGGGCCCGTGGCTCGTGATGAGAATCGCGGCGCGGCGCCTCGTGCCTTGTCATTATGTCTTCGTCGAACGGGCGCAGGATGCGCTGGCTCGAGCCCGGCCCGCGGCGGGCGGCTGTTGGTGTCGGCTCCCGCGCGCGCTCGGTACGCCGCCGGTACCGAAATCCGCAATCGAGCCGAGATCTCGTTCGTACTGAACGGTTCCGTCGAGACTCGTCTATCGAGCTCGACCGTGCTGCGCGTGCGGGCCGCTCGATGTCGACTGCTCGCACGAGCGCCCGCGCATCGTCGAGGCCCGCTGCGCCACGGGATCTCAGGAGGTGCGATTTGCGGTTACGATCGACTGAGAAAAGGAATTCTCATGACACGTAGGCACGGAATCCCCTGGTTTTCGACACTCGCGCTCGGCGCGCTGACTTGCGCGTCCGCGCAGCAGGACAGCGACCCTACGCGCGGCAACCTCGAGCTCGCGACGGTGGTAGAGAAGGTCGTCGAGGTGAAGCAGAAAGACGGTGCGACCAAGACGGAGCTCGTACCCGTCGACGTGGCGTTGCCGGGCGACGAGGTCGTCTACACCGTGAGCTTCACGAACGTCAGCAAGCAAGCCGCCGACAACATCCGAATCACCAACCCGATTCCGAGCGATATGCGTTATCTGCCGAATTCTGCGTTCGGTCCCGGCACCGAGGTGCTGTATTCCGTCGACGGGGGCCTCACCTTCGCCTCGCCGAAGGAGCTCACGGTCGCCAGCGATAGCGGTGCGCGCCGCACGGCCGACGCGTCCGACTACACGCACATCCGCTGGGTGCTCAAGGCCCCGCTCGACGCGGGCGCCAAGGGTTTCGCGCGGTTCAGCGCCGTCGTGCGCTGAAGCACCTGCGTGCGTCCGGATGTGCGCGATCCGCGGCCATTTCGCGCGCGTCTGGCACGCTGGTTCGGGCTATAGTGCGCGCGAACGCATGCTAGAGCTCGAGGAAATATTCGGCCCCGACGGCGCGCTCGCCGAGCGCCTGCAGGGCTTCAGCTATCGCGCGGCCCAGGCGCAGATGGCCGCGCTCGTTGCCGAGGCGCTCGACTCCGGCCGGCACGCTGCCATCGAGGCGGGCACGGGCATCGGCAAGACGTTCGCGTATCTGTTGCCGGTGCTGCTATCCGGCCGGCGCGCGATCATTTCGACCGGCACGCGCACTCTCCAAGACCAGCTATTCGCGCGCGATCTGCCGCTGCTCGGCGCCGTGATCGGCCGGCCCGCGCGCGTCGCGCTGCTCAAGGGCCGCAATAACTACCTCTGCTGGCACCGGCTCGAGACGGCGCTGCACGACGGCACGCGCGACGCTGCGACCGTCGCGGAGCTCGGCGCGATCTCCGCGTGGGGCCGATCGAGCGCGACCGGCGATCTCACCGAGCTCGAGGACTTGGCCGAAGATCACGCGTTGCGCGGCGCCGTGACGTCGACGGTCGACAACTGCCTCGGGAACCGCTGCGAATTCTTCGACCGCTGCTTCGTGCTCGAGGCGCGTCGCGAAGCGCAGGCCGCGGATGTCGTGATCGTGAACCATCATCTGCTGCTTGCGGATCTCGCGCTCAAGGAAGGCGGATTCGGCGAGCTGCTACCCGGCGCCGATGCGGTGATCGTGGACGAGGCGCATCAGCTGCCGGACGTCGCGCAGCAGTTCTTCGGAATGTCGGTGAGCACGCGCGAGCTCGACACGCTCGCGCGCGACGTGCTCGCGGAGGCGCAGGCGACGGGCGTCGCGGGTGAGCTCGCGGACGTGCTCGGCGGGCTGGCGACCGCGGTGTTCACGATTCGCCGCAACGCGGGCGCGTCGCTGCTCGGCCGCGTGCCGTGGGTCGCGGCGCCGGCCGCGCTGCGCGACGCGCTGCCCGACGGGCGGCACGCCCTCGAGGCGCTGCAGGAGCAGCTCGAGCAAGTTGGGGCCGCGAGCGCAGCGCTCGAGAATTGCGCGGGCCGTTGCGCCGACGCGGCGGCGCGCCTGCGGTTCATTGCGGCGGCGGATCCGGCGGAGGGTTTGCGCTGGTTCGACTTCTCGGCCGGGACGGTCGCCGTGCATTGGACGCCGCTCGACATCGGTGCCGCGCTCGCGGCCCGGATCGAAGCGCAGAGCGGAGTCTGGGTGTTCGCGTCGGCGACGCTCGCGGTCGGTGACGACTTCTCGCACTTCCTGCGCCGCATCGGCGTCGCGGCGCCGATCACGAGCGTGCTGCCGAGTCCGTTCGATTACGCGCGCAACGCGCGGATCTACGTTCCGCAGGGGCTGCCGGATCCGTCCGACGACGGCTACGTCGAGCACCTGATGAGCTCGATCTGGCCGCTGGTCGAAGCCGCGCGCGGCGGCGCGTTCCTGCTGTTCACGAGCTACCGCGCGCTCAATCGCGCCGAAGCGTGGCTCGCGCGTTGCACGCCGCCGGGGCGCGTGTTGGTTCAGGGACGCGGTGCGCGCAGCGAGCTGCTCAACGAGTTTCGCGCGGACGGCAATGCGATCCTGCTCGGCACCGGCAGCTTTTGGCAGGGCGTCGACGTTCGCGGCCCGGCGCTCAGGCTCGTGATGATCGACAAGCTGCCGTTCGCGGTGCCGAGCGATCCGCTCGTGCAGGCGCGAATCGAGGCGATCCGGCGCGGCGGCGGCGACGCCTTCACCGAGTATCAGCTGCCGCAAGCGGTGCTGACGTTGAAGCAGGGAGTCGGGCGCCTGATCCGCGACTTCGACGATCGCGGTCTCATCGTGCTCGGTGATCCGCGCTTGCGCAGCCGCGGCTACGGCCGACTGTTCCTCGCGAGCCTGCCCCCGATGCCCGTGCTCGACGAGCTCGAGGACGCGCTCGCGTTCGCCGCGACGTTGGCGGAGCCCGCGGCGCCGGCGCGCGCCGCGGTCGCATCGTGAAGCTGCTCGGCATCGAAATGTCGAGCAGCGTGGGCTCGATCGCGCTGCGTTGCGGCGACGAGATTCGCGCGCGCGAGATCGCGACGCCGCGCGAGCAGACCGAGCTGCTTCTCCCGCTCGTCCATGAATTGCTCGCCGAGGCCGAAGTCGGGCTCGGTGCGCTCGACGGCATCACCTTCGGTCGCGGGCCGGGATCGTTCACGGGCTTGCGGGTCGCGGCGGCCGCGGCGCAGGGGCTCGCGCTCGCGAGCGGCGTGCCGCTGCTGCCGGTCTCGAGCCTGCTGTGCCTTGCGCAAACGGCATGGCGAAGGGAGGGTGTGGCGCGGGCCGTCGTGTGCGTCGACGCACGCATGGGCGAGGTCTATTGGGCGGTATTCGCTGTGACCGGCGGCGCGATGCGCGCCGAGGGTGACGAGCGGCTCGGCGCACCGGCCGACCTCACGTTTCCCGCTGCAGGGCCGTGCGCGGCGGTCGGCGACGGGTTCGCAAGCTATCGCGACACGCTGGCCGCGTGCCTGGCTGCCGCGCAGAGCATCCTGGCCGGACCTCAAGCCGGCGGCGGAGGACCTGTTTCCGCGGGCGGCGGCGGATCTGCTCGCCGGGCGATCGGTCACGCCGGCCGAGGCCCTGCCGGTGTATCTTCGCGAGCATACGGCGTGGCGCCGGAGCTCATGAAGGCGATCCGCGAGCCCCGTAGAGCCCTTTCGGCTCGTTCTTAACCATTTTGTAACAATGGTCGACTCTAATTTCCGGCTTCGCTGGACCATTCGACGAGTTGACGATGACACAAAAGAAGATTCTCGTAGTCGAGGACGAGCGCGCGATCCGCGAGATGCTCGCGTTCAACCTCGGTCGCGCCGGCTACGAAGTGCGGCCCGCGAGCGACGGTCGCGAAGCGCGCGCCGCGATCGCCGACGGGCATCCCGATCTCGTGCTGATGGATTGGATGCTGCCCGACGTGAGCGGGCTCGAGCTCACGCGGCAGCTGAAGCGCGATCCGCACACGCGCGAGATTCCGGTGATCATGCTGACCGCGCGCGTCGAAGAGGACGACCGCGTCGCGGGCCTCGACGGCGGCGCAGACGACTACATCATTAAGCCGTTCTCGCAGCGCGAGCTGCTCGCACGCATCCGCGCCGCGCTGCGACGCTCGACCGTCGCGGAAGGCGAGGTCGTCAACGTCGGCCACCTCAAGCTGGACGCGGCAAGCCATCAGGTGAGTGTCGAGTCGAACGAGATCGCGCTCGGGCCCACCGAGTACCGGCTGCTCGAGTTCTTCATGCACCACCCGGATCGCGTGTACAGCCGCGCGCAATTGCTCGACCGCGTCTGGGGCGGCAACGTCTATGTCGAGGAGCGGACCGTCGACGTGCACATTCGGCGCCTGCGCAAGGCACTCACGCCGTCCGGTTACGATAGACTCATCCGTACCGTGCGCGGCGCGGGGTATCGGTTCTCTCCTGGGCCCTCACCTGGTCAGGCGTGACATTGCCGAATCGCTGGGCATCACAACTCATCGCTCTGGCCGCGTGGCTCGGTGCAGCAATACTGCTCGGCGTGTGGTTCGGTGGAATCGGTTGGTGGCTCTCCGGCGCGCTCGCGTTCTACGTCGCGCACACGCTGCGCAACCTCGCGCTGCTCGATCGCGTTCTCGATGGCCACAAACGCGTGCCACTGTTCGTCACGCGCGGGCTCTGGGCGGAGATCTTCGCGCGCGTCGACAAAATCCGCGCGAAAGCGCGTAACCGGAAGAAGAAGTACCACCGGTTGCTCCGCGAGGTCCGCGAGAGCACGGGCGCGCTCAGCGACGGCGGCATCATCTTGAATTCCGAGCACGAGATCCTCTGGTTCAATCCCGCCGCGACGCGGTTGCTCGGGCTCGATCCGACGATCGACATCGGCAATCGCCTCGACAACCTGCTGCGCCATCCGGATTTCGCAGCCTACCTCGCGGCGCCGACCGGCGAGGGCATCACGATCCCGTCCCCAAAGGAGGAGGCGGGCTGGCTCACGGTGCAGATCATTCCGTACGGTCAGGACCAGCGCCTCGCGATCGCGCGCGACATCACGCGCGAGATGCAGCTCGAGCGCACGCGCCGCGATTTCGTCGCGAACGCCTCGCACGAGCTGCGCTCACCGCTCACGGTCATCAGCGGCTACCTCGACACACTCGGCGACGACCAGGAGATGCCTGAAGGGTGGCGCGCGCCTGTCGGCGAGATGCGGCGCCAAGCCGATCGGATGACGCAGATCCTGCGCGACCTGATCGAGCTCACGCGGCTCGAGTCAGCCGAGCGCGAGGCGCCGCACGAGTTCGTGGACGTCGGCGGCATGCTGAAGCTCATCGCGAAGGAGTTTCAAGCCGCTGGCACCGGGCCCGCGGTCGAGCTCACGCTTGCGACGGATGTTGCGCTCGTCGGCAGCGAGTCCGAGCTGCACTCGATCTTCTACAACCTCGTCAACAACGCCGTGCGCTTTACGCCCCCTGCCGGCACCGTGCGTATTGGGTGGCGGACCGAGGGCGACGCCGCCGTGTTCGAGGTCGTCGACACTGGCATCGGGATCGCACCGGAGCAGATCCCGCGCATCACGGAGCGCTTCTATCGCGTCGATCCGGGGCGCTCGCGCGCTACGGGCGGCACCGGCCTCGGCCTCGCGATCGTTAAGCACGCGTTGCAGCGCCATCAAGGGACGTTGAGCATCCAGAGCCGCGAAGGGAAAGGCAGCACGTTCAGCTGCCGCTTTCCGGCAGAGCGGCTCGTTCATCGCGCGGGTGCGGCGCGCGCCGTATAATCGCGGGCCAGCGGAGGACACAGCACGATGGAAGTCGAAGATCTCGGGCACCACATCTCGAAGCGCTTCAACGAGGACCTAGAGCACGTACGCAACTCCGTGCTCGCGATGGGCGGGCTCGTCGAGGAGCAGCTCGATCGCGCGATCAAGGCGCTGTCCGAGGCCAACAGCGAGCTCGGGCTCCAGGTCGCCGAGGACGACATCAAGGTCAACCGCATGGAAGTCAGCATCGACGAGGAATGCAGCCGCATCCTCGCGACGCGTGC
Source organism: uncultured Gammaproteobacteria bacterium (assembly GCA_963742115.1). Lineage (GTDB taxonomy): Bacteria > Pseudomonadota > Gammaproteobacteria > Steroidobacterales > Rariloculaceae > FEN-1219. Next base: position 612,770 of record CAVUKQ010000014.1, on the reverse strand, counting down.
GCCGACCGCGAGCGACTTGAGGCTCGTGATCGCGACGCTCAAGACGATCACGGATCTCGAGCGCATCGGCGACGAGGCGGAGAAGATCGGCGTGCTGGCCGCGCGGCTCGCGAGCGTCGAGCGGCCGTCGACGAACTACCGCGAGCTCCGCAACCTCGCCCGGCACGTGAAGAACATGGTGCACGGTGCGTTGAACGCTTTCGCGCGACTCGACACGAAGGGCGCGCTCGAAGTCGTGAAGGCCGACGACGCGGTCGACGAGGAGTACGAGTCGATCTATCGGCAGGGCATCACGTTCATGATGGAAGACCCGCGCACGATCTCGCGGATCATGGACTCGACGTGGATGGCGCGCGCGCTCGAGCGCATCGGCGACCACGCGAAGAACATCTGCGAATACGTGATCTTCATGGTCCACGGCAAGGACGTCCGCTACACCGGCATCAAGAACATCGAGGCGGAGGTCGAGCAGGCGACTCGACGGCAGCAGGAGCCCCGTAGTTGATCGTGGCGAAGAGCCAACGCCGCTGGCTCAACGTGGCCGGCGTCGCGCTCGTCGCGGCCTTGATGGGTTACGCGTTCTACGCGCAATACGGCCCGCTGAGGCTCGAGCCGTGCCCGCTCTGCAGCTTTCAACGCGGCGCGATGATTGCGCTTGGCGTCGTGTTCGCGCTCGCCGCGCTCAGCGCGCCGCGGGGCATGAGTGCGCGCATCTTCGCTGTCCTCGGCGCGCTCGTCGCGGCAATCGGGCTCGGCATTTCGTCATGGCACGTGCACATCCAGAACTTGCCGCCCGAGAAGGTGCCGGCGTGCGGGCCTGGCCTCGACTACATGATGAGTGCGTTTCCGTTCCAGGAAATGATCCAGATGGTGTTCACGGGCTCGGGCGAGTGCCACGACATCAACTGGTCGTTCCTCGGCCTCAGCATGCCGTTCTGGACCGGCGTCTGGTTCGTCGCGCTCGGCGCGCTGATCGTCGCCGCCAACTGGACGCGCCTCGCGCGCTGATCCCGTAGCGCCCTCCGTCCGCCAGCTTTCACGGTGAGCGCGCGAAGCCACGGCCGACGATCGGTCCCTGCGCCGCGGCACGCAACGCGCCCGCTTCGCGGGTTCCCTCGCCAATCGCTTCGCCCGCGGGCTCGCCTGAGGCGACATCCATGTCGCCCAGGCGAGTGCTCGCTCCTGCTCGCACCCCGCGCGAAGACGCGCGGGGCTATTTCCGCGGGCGAAACGATTGGCTCGGCGCGTTGCTATCGCCGCGGCGCAGGGACCGATCGTCGGCCGCGGCTTCGAGGTGGCGCCTCGGGGGGCGGGCGGACGGAGGGCGCTACGGGATCAGCAGCAGCTCGGCGATGCGGAAGTAGATTTTCTCGAGGCGGTCGAGATCGTCGATCGCAACGCGCTCGTCGACCGAGTGGATCGTCTTGTTCAGCGGTCCGAGCTCGATCACGTCCACGCCGTACGGCGCGATGAATCGCCCGTCGGACGTCCCGCCGCTCGTCGATAGCTCCGGGTCGAGCCCCGTCGCTTCGCGCACCGCGGTCTGCACCGCCGCGGTGAGCTTGCCGGGCTTCGTGAGGAACGGCTTACCTGCGACGCGCCAGCGAAGCTCGTATTCGATGCCGAGCTCCTTCAGCAGGTTCTCGACTCTGGCCGACAGCGTCTCGTGCGTCCAGACGTTCGAGTAGCGGAAGTTGAAGCGGCACTTGAGCTCGCCCGGTACGACGTTCGGCGCGCCAGCGTCGCAGTGAACGTTCACCATTTGGAACGTCGTCGGCGGAAAGTGCTCGTTGCCCGCGTCGATCGGCTCGCGCGTGATCGCGCTCACGAACTTCGCGAGCGCGTGAATCGGGTTGTCGGATTGCAGCGGATACGCGACGTGGCCCTGCACACCGCGTACGGTCATGATTCCCGATAAGCTGCCGCGCCGACCAACGCGAACGGTATCGCCGAGGTTCGCGTTGCTCGACGGCTCGCCGACGACGCAGATACTGGAACTTCTCGCCGCGCGCTGCGAGCGTCTCCATCACCCTGAGCGTACCGTCATCGGCAGCGCCTTCCTCGTCGCTCGTGATGAGCAACCCGAGAGAACCCGGTGCGTTCGGATACGTCGACGCGAACCGGCGGCACGCGTTGACCATCGCGGCGAGGCTGCCCTTCATGTCGGCCGCGCCGCGGCCGATGAGCTCGCCGCCCGCCACGTCAGCCGCGAACGGGTCGACCTTCCATTGCTCGCGCGGCCCGGGCGGCACGACGTCGGTGTGTCCCGCGAATACGAGCGCCGGAGCCGACCGGCCGCGGCGCGCCCATAGGTTGTCGACGTCGCCGAATTTCAGGGGCTCGGTATGAAAGCCCGCATCGCTGAGCAGGCTTGCGATCAGAGCCTGACAACCCGCGTCCGACGGGGGTGACCGAGGGCTTTCGGATCAGCTCACGAGCGAGTTCGAGCGTGTTCATCGTCGCGCAGTCGCCGGCCCGCCGGCGGAAGGCCAGATTTCAATTCGTTCATGGACTTGCATGGCGTTCTTCGGGCTTCTCGTCACGCGAGCATACAGCTGTCTGCAATAATTCCTTAACATTCGCCTGGCTAGTCTCGACGGGCGACAATGCTAACTCGCGCTGCCCGGCTGGCCGCGCTTGCCACTCGTCAGGAGGATCCATGGGGAATCAAGCTCGCCACCCGTTGCGGTCGTCATCGCTGGTCGTCGGTTTGGTCGCGGCGTTTATCGGCGCCAACGCCGCCGAAGCTCAAGCGGTCCGGGACTATATCAGCATCGTCGGCTCATCGACCGTCTACCCCTTCGCCACCGTCGTCGCGGAGCAGTTCGGCCGCAAGACGAGCTTCAAGACGCCGAAGGTCGAATCCACCGGGAGCGGCGGCGGCCTCAAGCTGTTCTGCGGCGGCGTCGGCGTCGAGCACCCGGACATCGCGAACTCGTCGCGTCGGATCACGCCGAGCGAGATCGCGACCTGCGCGCAGAACGGCGTGGACGCAGATCGTCGAGGTGGAGATCGGTTTCGACGGCATCGTGCTCGCGAACGCGAAGACGTCGCACGCCGCTCAATTTGTCGCTCCGCGACGTGTACCTCGCGCTCGCGAAGAACGTGCCCGATCCGACGGGCGGCGCAGAAGCTCGTCGCGAATCCGTACACGCACTTGGGCTGACGTGAATCCGAAGCTGCCGGCCGTCGATATCGAGGTGCTCGGCCCGCCGCCGACCTCGGGCACGCGCGACGCGTTCGTCGAGCTCGCGATGGACGGCGGCTGCAAGTCCGTTCGACTGGGTCGCCGAGCTGCCGCGAGCGACGCGCTCGTCGCGGCGTGCCACACGATGCGCGAGGACGGCCACTACATCGAGGCCGGCGAGAACGACAACCTGATCGTGCAGAAGCTCGACGCGAACCCGACGGCGTTCGGCATCTTCGGCTACAGCTTCCTCGAGCAGAACGACGACAAGGTGCAGGGTGCGCACATCAACGGCGTCGCGCCGGACTTCGATTCGATCGCCGAACGCAAGTACCCGATCTCGCGGCCGCTCTATTTCTACGTGAAGAAAGCGCACGTCGACGTGATCCCCGGTATCCGCGAATACCTCACGGAGTTCACGAGCGATGCCGCCTGGGGCGAATTCGGCTACCTTGCCGACAAGGGACTCGTCCCGCTCCCTGAACAAGAGCGCAAGCAGGTCCTTGCGCAGGTGCAGGCGCTGACGACCTTGAACGACTGAATCCGTGACGCCTTTGCGGCACACTGCGACGACGAACAACTAGCTCGGAACCTGCTTGGCCCCTTCCACGCTGCTGATCCTGGTCGTCGGTCTAGCGGTGCTGGCCTATTACGTTGGCCGGCAACGCGCAATCGCGGGCGCGCTCGCGGCCGGCGCCGCGGCATGACGCACTCGCTGCCGGGCTATCACGGCGGATACGTCGCGCTCTGGTGCGTGATCCCCGCGGTCGCTGTTGCTGACTCTGTGGCAGACGTTCGAGCCGATTTGGCTGCGCGACGCCGTGCTGTCCGCGTTGCCGGAGACGCTCCGTGCGCTTCCAAAGGAGCAGCTCGGGCTCGTCTACAACGATATCCGCAACCTCGTCGAAGGTAACATCGTCTCGAGCAGCCCAGGCGCGGACATCCTCGCGGCCGCTGACCAATACGCCATGCTGCGCCAGCTGAGCCGCAACCTCTCGACGGGCGCCGTGCTCGTGCTCGGGCTCGCGTGCTCGCGTGGGCGTTCTACCGCGTGCGGCCGTCGTTTCGTGCGCGCAATCGCGTCGAGCGCGCGATCGAGTACCTGCTGATCGCCGCGTCGCTCGTCGCGATCTTGACGACGATCGGCATATTTCTGTCGGTGTTGTTCGAGGCGCTCCGATTCTTCCGCCAGGTCTCGCCGCTCGACTTCCTGTTCGGACTGAGCTGGAGCCCGCAGACGGCCATCCGCGCGGATCAAGTCGGATCGTCCGGGCGCGTTCGGTGCCGTGCCGCTGTTCGCGGGCACGCTGCTGATCTCGGGGATCGCGATGTTGGTCGCGGTTCCGGTCGGGCTGATGTCGGCGATCTACTTGTCCGAGTACGCGAGCCCGCGTTTGCGCACCTACGCGAAGCCGATGCTCGAGATCCTCGCCGGCATCCCCACCGTCGTGTACGGCTACTTCGCGGCGCTCACGGTCGGTCCGATCCTGCGCGGCGTCGGGCGAATCGTTCGGGCTGGACGTCGCGTCCGAGAGCGCGCTCGGCGCCGGGCTCGTGATGGGCATCATGATCATTCCGTTCGTGTCGTCGCTGTCCGACGACGTGATCAACGCGGTGCCGCAGGCGCTGCGCGACGGCTCGTACGGGCTCGGTGCGACGACGTTCCGAGACGATTCGGAACGTCGTGTTCCCGGCCGCGCTGCCGGGCATCGTCGGCGCGCGTGCTGCTCGCCGTGTCGCGTGCGATCGGCGAGACGATGATCGTCGTGATGGCCGCGGGCCTCGCCGCGAATCTCACGGCCAACCCGTTCGAGGCGGTGACCACGGTCACGGTGCAGATCGTGACGCTGCTCATCGGCGACCAGGAGTTCGACAGCCCGAAGACGCTCGCTGCGTTCGCGCTCGGGCTCGTGCTGTTCCTCGTCACGCTCGTGCTCAACGTCGATCGCGCTGCGCGTCGTGCGCCGCTATCGAGAGCAGTATGAGTAGCGCTCCCGGCGTGAAAGAAGCTCGTGGCGCGCGGCATCGGCCGGCGCTACCGCAACGAGCGGCTCTTCAAGGCCGCGGGCCTCGGCGCGTTGATGATCGGCTTGGGCTTCCTCGCGTTCTTCTTCTATACGCTGGTCGCGAACGGCTACACGGCGCTGCAGCAGACGCGCGTCCTGCTCGACGTCGAAGCTCGACCCGGCCGTGATCGATCCGGACAGCACGCGCGACCCGGCCGTGCGGGCGACGGCCGACTACCAGCGCCTCGTGCGGGACGCGATGAGCGCGTTGTTCCCCGATGTGACAGGCGCGTGCGGAGTTGCGCGATCTGTTCGCGCTCGTGAGCCCGGGCGCGGGCCTCGAGCTCAAGAATACGTGGCGAGCAATCCCGGGGCCGTCGGCTCGACGATCAGCGTCTGGCTGCGTCGCCGACGACGACGTCGACGTGCTCGTCAAAGGCCACGTGAGCCGTGATGTGCCCGAGGCCGACCGGCGCATCGATGACCGCCAACTCGCATGGCTCGACAAGCTCGAGCAGGAGCAGCGCATCGGGCTGCGTTTCAATCGCTACTTCTTCACGGCCGGCGATTCGCGCGATCCCGAGCTCGCGGGCATCTGGAGCGCGACGATCGGCTCGTTCTACATGCTGCTCGTGACGCTGCTCTTGTCGTTCCCGCTCGGCGTCGCGACCGCGATCTATCTCGAGGAGTTCGCGCGGCGCAACCGCTGGACCGATCTGATCGAGGTGAACATCAACAACCTCGCTGCCGTGCCGTCGATCGTGTTCGGCCTGCTCGGTCTCGCGCTGTTCATCAACGTCATTCGGATTGCCGCGCTCGGCGCCGCTGGTCGGCGGGCTCGTGCTGAGCTTGATGACGCTGCCCGTGATCATCATCGCGTCGCGCGCCGCGTTGACGGCGGTGCCGCCCTCGATCCGCGAGGCCGCGCTCGGCCTCGGCGCATCGAAGATGCAAATGGTGATGCACCACGTGCTGCCGCTCGCGATGCCCGGCATGCTAACCGGCACGATCATCGGCATGGCGAGAGCGCTCGGCGAGTCCGCGCCGCTCCTGATGATCGGCATGGTCGCGTTCATCGTCGACGTTCCGGACTCGCCGCTCGATCCTTCGACCGCGTTGCCCGTGCAGGTATACCTGTGGGCCGACAGCCCGGAGCGCGCGTTCGTCGAGCGCACGTCGGCGGCGATCATCGTTCTGCTGTTGTTTCTACTCGTGATGAACGCCACCGCGATATTGCTACGGAAACGTTTCGAGCGCCGCTACTAGCAGCGTCGTCGCCAAATCTTGGGGTAGACTGTGAATCTCGCCGTAGAGCCAAAGAGCAACAACGTGTCCGAGGCCGCACCACAAGCCGCAGCCGCGCCGTCGACACAGCCGGCGGTAGAAGCCGTGGACGAAGGCTATCGAACCGTCGGCGACTTCACGGCCGTCAAGCCCGTCATGCAGGCGCGCAAAGTCGACGTGTTCTACGGCGACAATCACGCGATACAACGCGTGAATCTCGACGTCGGCTTGAACGAAGTCATCGCTCTGATCGGTCCGTCGGGTTGCGGTAAGTCGACGTTCATCCGCTGCCTGAACCGCATGAACGACACCATCGAGTCCGCGCGCATCACGGGCGACATCACGCTCGACGGCGAGAACATCTACGGCCGCCATATGGACGTCGTGATGCTGCGGGCGCGCGTCGGCATGGTGTTCCAGAAACCGAATCCGTTTCCGAAGTCCGTCTACGACAACGTCGCATACGGGCCGCGCATCCACGGGCTCGCGCGCGACCGCGTGGAGCTCGACGAGATCGTGCAGACGAGCCTGGAGCGCGCCGGCCTGTGGATCGAAGTGAAGGACCGTCTGGAAGAGCCGGGCACTGGCCTATCCGGCGGTCAGCAACAGCGGCTCTGCATCGCGCGCACGATCGCCGTGAATCCCGGAAGTGATACTGATGGACGAGCCGTGCTCGGCGCTCGATCCGATCGCGACCGCGCGCATCGAGGACCTGATCGACGAGCTCAAGCAGAATTACGCGATCGTGATCGTCACGCACTCGATGCAGCAGGCCGCGCGCGTGTCGCAGCGCACGGCGTACTTCCATCTCGGCAAGCTGATCGAGGTCGGCGACACGGACGAGATCTTCACGAATCCGCGGCACAAGCTCACGGAAGACTACATCACCGGCCGTTTCGGCTAACGGCGCCCGCGGATCTCTACTTCCAGGCTTCGATGGCCTGACGCTGCAGCGAGTCGGGCCCGATCTCCATCACTTCGACCGGTACGCCGTCGGGGTCCGTGATCCGCGCGACGCGAGCCTTCGATATGCCGGCCGTCGGATCCGCGACCGTGAGGCCATGGGCGCGCAGATTCGCGGTGCTCGCGCCGACGTCGTCAGTCTCGATTCCGAAATGCGTGACGCCGGCCGGCTGATCCGTACCCACGGGCAGTAGCTCGACGAACGTGTCGCGGCTCAGCTGCAAGTAGGTGAGCCGCACGCTGCCGTCCGGATTACGCACCGTGAAGGCCTCCTTTGCGCCGAGCGTGCCTTGGTAGAACGCGAGAGCGGCGTCGTAGTGGCGCGTGCTGATGCCGATGTGATTTACGCCGCGCCGCGCCCTGTCTTGCGCAGCGCCCACCTGCATGAGCAACGCACCCACGACGATTCCGCTGACGAACAACACCGAGCCTTTCATGACATCCCCCGATCGGCCGCCGATCGCCCACGTCTACTCTCGCGCCGCCCGTCCTGTCAACGAACTGCGAGCCTCGCAGACCTCATCTGCGGCCCTCGGGGTCGGCGCTAGTCCGCCGTGCGAAGGAGCTCGTTGAGCGAGGTCTTCGAGCGAGTCTTCTCGTCTACCTTCTTCACGATCACGGCGCAGTACAAGCTGTACTTGCCGTCCTTCGACGGTAGGTTCCCCGCGACGACGACCGAGCCCGCGGGCACGCGTCCGTAGGTCGTCTCGCCCGTCGCGCGGTCGTAGATCCGCGTGCTCTGTCCGATGTAGACGCCCATGCCGAGCACGCTGCCGCGCTCGACGATCACGCCTTCGACGACCTCGGAGCGCGCGCCGATGAAGCAGTTGTCCTCGATGATCGTCGGCGCGGCCTGAAGCGGCTCGAGCACTCCGCCGATGCCGGCCCCACCCGAGAGGTGCACGCCCTTGCCGATCTGCGCGCAGCTGCCGACGGTCGCCCACGTGTCGATCATCGAGCCCTTGTCGACGTGCGCGCCGATGTTCACGAACGACGGCATCAATACGACGTCGGGAGCGATGTACGCGCCGCGCCGCACGACGGCGTCGGGCACCACACGCGTGCCGCTCGCGCGGAACTTGTCGGCGTCGTAGTGCGCGTACTTGGAAGGCACCTTGTCGAAGAAGCGCGTGTGCCCGCCCTCGATCATGCGGTTGTCATTGGTGCGAAACGACAGCAGCACGGCCTGCTTGAGCCACTGATTCACGACCCACACGTCGCCTTGCTTTTCCGCGACTCGCAGCGTGCCGTCGTCGAGACCCGCGATGCACTGCTCGATCGCATCGCGCAGCTCGTTGTCGACCTTGCCGGGCCCGAGCTCGGTGCGTCGCTCCCAACCGCGCGCGATGATGTCGTTGAGATTGCTCATAGGCGTTCCTTCCTTCCGCGCGATCTCATAGACGAGCGTCGGTGAGGTTCTCGCGCAGCGCCTTACCGAGGCTCTCGCATTTCGCTTCGTCGAGCGGCTGGTTGTCGAACGTGGTCACGAAGAACACGTCCTCGGCTCGTTCGCCGACCGTCGCGACCTTCGCGTTCTGGAGAGCCACGCGCTCTTGGTCGAACACCTTAGCGACTTGGAACAGCAGCCCGGGCCGGTCGCCCGCGACGAGCTCGATCACGGTGCGCCGATTCTTCGGATCTTGCGAGATCGCAACTTGAACGGTCGTCGTGAACATCCGCACTTGGCGCGGTGCGCGCCGCGTGACCTTCAGCGTCTCACCGCTGGCGCTCGCGAGCGCTTTCAGCAGGCGGCTCCGGATCTCTTCGAGCCGGCGCCGGTCGCTGATCGGGCTGCCATCGCTCTCGAGCACGCAATAGGTGTCGAGGCTCTGCGTGGCCGACAGCGGCACGATCCGGGCGTCGACGATCGTAAGCCCGAGCTCGTCGAGCACGGCGGTCGCGCGCATGAACGAGCGCGTCTCCTCGGGCGAGTAGAGCGCGATCGATGTGAGCCCTGGGGAGACCACGTCGTTGACGTCGACGATGATCGAGCCGGGGCTCGAGCTCTCGGCGAGCACGCGCGTATGCCACGCGATCTCCTCGGATCGATGGCGCAGGAAGTATTCTTCCGTGAAGGTCGACCAGATGTGCTGCCAGCGGTCCGGGGGCGAGCCCGGCCTGGAGCAGCGACCGCTCGGCCTGGGCCTGCCGGCCTTGAATGAGCTCTTCCTTGTCGATCGGGTTCGACACACCGCGGCGCAGCGCGCGGCGCGTCGACTGATAGAGCTCCCAGAACAGCGTGTCCTTCCACGAGTTCCAGATCTTCGGGTTCGTGCCGCGCACGTCGGCCACCGTGAGCACGTAGAGGTAGTCGAGGTGGGTCTGATCGCCGACCGTGCGCGCGAACTCGTTGACGACGTTCGGGTCGTTCAGGTCCTTCTTCTGCGCCGTGAGCGACAGCAGCAGGTGGTGTTGCACGAGCCATGCGACGAGCCGAGCGTCGTAGCGGCTCATGCCGTGCTCCAGGCAGAACGCCTCGGCGTCGACCGCGCCGAGCTCCGAGTGATCGCCGCCGCGTCCCTTCGCGATGTCGTGGAACAGCCCGGCGAGATACGCGACCTCGGGTTTCTCGAGCCGCTGCATCACGGCGCTGCACGCCGGGAACTCGTCGTCGAACCGCGGCAGCGCGAACCGCCGCAGGTTCTCGACGACGAACAGCGTGTGCGCGTCGACGGTGTACGCATGGAACAGGTCGTACTGCATGCGGCCCACGATCCGGCCGAATGCCGGGATGTAGAGCCCGAGCACGCCGTACGTGTTCATGCGTTTCAGCGTGCGCGTGACGCCTTGCGGCGCGCGCAGGACGTCGAGGAACAACCGGTGATGGCGCGGGTTCTGGCGGAACTCCTCGTCGATGAGCCAGAGGTGCTGCTTCACGAGCGCGATCGTGCGCGCGTTGACGCCGCGCAAATCGAGGTTCTGCTCGAGCAGCAGGAACATCTCGAGCAGCGCCGACGGCTCGCGCGCGAACACCTGATCGTCGGCCGCCTCGAGGTAGCCATTGCGGCTCTGGAAGCGCGGGCCGAGCGGAAACGCCGGCTCGTCTTTGTCGAGCAGGATCGCTTCCTCGAAGAGCTGCAGCAGCATCTCGTTGAGACGGCTGAGCTCCATCACCGTGCGGTAGTAGCGCTGCATCAGCTGCTCGACCGCGAGCGTGAAGCTCGCGTCCTCGTAGCCCAGCATCTGCGCGAGCTTGACCTGGTGATCGAACAGCAGCCGGTCTTCGCGGCGGCCGGTGAGCAGGTGCAGGCCGAAGCGAATCCGCCACAGGAACGCCTGCCCGGCCACGAGGATTCGCAGCTGGCCCTCGGTGAGGAACTTGTGCTGGACGAGATCCTCGAGCTGCGTCGCGCCGAGGTGCCGACGCGCGAGCCAGCTGATCATCTGAATGTCGCGCAGGCCGCCGGGGCTGCCTTTGACGTTGGGCTCGAGGTTGTAGGCCGTGTCGTGATAGCGCGCGTGCCGCGCCGTTTGCTCGTCGAGCTTGGCGTGGAAGAACTCGGCGCTGTTCCACATCCGATCCGGGCCGATCCGGATCGGGCAGCTCCGCGAACAGCTTCCCGGGGCCGTGCAGCAGCCGCGTCTCCATCAGCGTCGTGAGCACCGTAACGTCGCTGCGCGCCTGCGCCTCGCAGTCGTCGAGCGTCCGCACGCTGTGCCCGACCTCGAGCCCGATGTCCCAGAGGAACGTCAGGAAGCGGCCGATCGCCTCGTCCGCTTGTTCTCGGTTGCGCCTCGAGCAGGACGAGCAGGTCGATGTCGGACTGCGGATGCAGCTCGCCGCGGCCGTAGCCGCCGACTGCCACGAGGTCGGCGGAGTCGCGCAGGTCCTCCGAATAGTGGAGCCAGGCCGCGAGGATGATCTGGTCGACGATCTCGGCGCGCGCACGCACGAGCGTCTCGATCGGGTCGTTGCGCCGGAACCGTTCGCCGAGCCGCTCGCTCGCTTCGCGCTCGCGCTTCGCGGAACGCGCCGACGGCGGTCGTATCGCCGCGCAACGCGCGATCGAGCGCCGCGCGGTCGATCAGCGGCCTGACGCCCCCCAATGGTTTCTCCGGACTGATCGCCACTGTCAGCCGCGATCCGCCGCGCCGAGCGTCAGAACCTCGAAGCCGGTCTCCGTTACGAGCACGGTGTGCTCCCATTGAGCGGACAGCGAATGATCCTTGGTGACGACGGTCCAGCCGTCCGACAAGAGCTTCACCTCGCGCTTGCCGGCGTTCACCATCGGCTCGACGGTGATGGTCATTCCGGGCAGTAGCTCGAGCCCGGTGCCGGGCCGGCCGTAATGCAGGACCTGCGGATCCTCGTGGAACATCCGGCCAATCCCATGGCCGCAGTACTCGCGCACGACGGAGAAACGCTGCTCCTCGACGAAGCTCTGCACGGCCCAACCGATGTCGCCGAGTCGCGCGCCCGGCACGATCGCGCGGATGCCGCGCCACATGCGCGTCGAAACAAACGCGTGACAGGCGCTCGCCGAGGATCGGCGGGTCGCCGACGAAGAACATCCGGCTCGTGTCGCCGTGGAACTCGTCCTTGATCACGGTGATGTCGACGTTCACGATGTCGCCGGCCTTCAGCACGCGCTCGCTCGGAATCCCGTGGCAGACGACATGGTTCACGGAGGTGCAGATCGACTTCGGGAAGCCGCGGTAATTCAGCGGGGCCGGGATCAGCGCGCTGCTCGTTGACGATGTAGCCGTGGCAGATCCGATCGAGCTCGTCGGTCGAGACGCCGGGCTTCACGTGCTCGCCGATCATGTCGAGCACTTCGGCCGCCAAGCGGCCGGCGACACGCATCTTGTCCTGTTCGTCAGGCGTTTTAATCGTGACTGTCACGTTTCAGGGTTCGTCGATTCGCTCGGAGAGTCGGACGTCGTACCGGAGACAGCCGCGCGCGGGCCGAGGCCCCGCTGCGGGCTCCAAGCGGTTCCGCCGAGGCGGATCGACGTTGTTGCTGCAAGGCGCGCTATGGTATAAAGCGCGCGCCTCAGAGGCAACGACCGCTCTGAGTTTTTAAAATACACACACGCGCCATTTCACCGCTGGCCGGGTGCCCCGGAAACGGGGTCGTCAGCGGGGCTGCGTGGAGGACTAACCCCAAGGAGTGTTCCATGCCTACCGACGTTTCGATGCGCCGGATGCTGGAAGCGGGTGTGCATTTCGGCCACCAAACCCGCTTCTGGAATCCGAAGATGTCCCAGTTCATCTTCGGCGAGCGCAACAAGATCCACATCATCAATCTCGAGCAGACGGTGCCGCTGTACAAGCAGGCCACCGAATTCGTCCGCAAGCTCGTCGCGGACGGCGGAACCCTGATGTTCGTCGGCTCGAAGCGGGCCGCGCGCGAGGCGGTCGCAGCGGAGGCGGCGCGCTGCGGCATGCCGTACGTCACGCAGCGCTGGCTCGGCGGCATGCTCACGAACTTCAAGACGATCCGGCAGTCGATCAAGCGCTTGCACGCGCTCGAGGAGATCGCCGAGGGCGGCACGAGCACCGAGTACACGAAGAAAGAGCTGCTGAAGCTCAGCCGTGAGCGCGAGAAGCTCGAGCGCGCGCTCGGCGGCATCAAGATGATGGACAAGCTGCCCGACGCGGTCTTCATCATCGACGTGGGCCACGAGGAAATCGCGGTCAAAGAGGCCACCAAGCTCAAGGTGCCCGTCGTCGCGGTGGTGGATACGAACTGCTCGCCCGACGGCATCGACTATCCGATCCCGGGCAACGACGACGCGATGCGCGCGATTCAGCTCTATGCGGCTGGGATTGCGGACGCCGTGCTCGAAGGCAAGTCCTCGATACCCGAAGTGCCGACCGGCGACGACGAGTTCGTGGAGCTCGACGAGGAAGGCAAGCCGAAGGTCGGCGAGCAGAAGCCGCCTCCGAAGAAGGCGCCGGGCAAGAAGCGTGGCCGCGTCACGAAGATCCGCTCCAAGGGCCGCCGGCCCGGGGGCGAGGACGGCGCCGAGCGAGGGCGGCGAAGAAGCCCCGGCGGCCGACGGCGAGAGCGAAGAAGCCGAATAGCGCGCCTGCGGCTTCGCCGCATACCGCGCTAGCAGCACCCAAACCCGCGGCGCCCGACTCGCGCCGCGGCGCTCATCGAATAGAAGAGGAGAGACCGGCGATGGAGATCAAACCGGCTTTGGTCAAGGAGCTCCGCGAGCGTACCGGCGCGGGGATGATGGATTGCAAGAAGGCGTTGGTCGACGCCGGCGGCGACATCGACAACGCGGCCGAGCTGCTCCGCAAGCAGGGCCAAGCGAAAGCCGACAAGAAGGCTTCGCGCGTCGCGGCCGAAGGCCGAGTCGTGCTCAAGAGCGACGAACAGGCTGGGCGCCATGTCCTCGTCGAGATCAACTCCGAAACCGACTTCGTCGCCAAGGACGAAAACTTCCGCGCGTTTGCCGAGCGCGTCGGCCGACGTCGTGCTCGACAAGCATCCCGCGAGCGTAGAAGCGCTGATGGCCCTCTCCGCGGATGGCCGCACGCTCGAAGAGAGCCGGCAAGACTTGATCATCAAGGTGGGCGAGAACATCGCCGTGCGCCGTTTCGAGGTCATCGAAAGCAAGGGCCACGTGGGCGGGTACGTGCACGGCAATCGGATCGGCGTGCTCGTCGACCTCGAAGGCGGCAATCCCGAGCTCGCGCGCGACCTCGCCATGCAGGTGGCATCCCTCGCGCCGCGCTACGTGAACGCCGACGACGTGCCGAAGGACATTCTTGGACAAGGAGCGCGAGATCATCCTCGCGCAGACCGCGGAAGAGAAGAAGCCGCCCGAGATCATCGCCAAGATGGTCGAGGGCAGGCTGCGCAAGGTCATCGACGAGATCACCCTCACGGGCCAGGTGTTCGTCAAGGACGACAAGAAGCGCGTCCGCGATCTGCTCGCCGCGAACAAGTCGAAGGTCAAAGGCTTTCGGCGCTATGAGGTCGGCGAGGGTATCGAGAAGAAGAAAGACGACTTCGTTCAGGAGGTCATGGCGCAAGCCAAGCAGAGTCGTTAATCTAGCAGCCGCGCGAAACACCCCGCGGCGCTGAACCGCCGCAACGTGATTGGCGCGGCGCGGGTCGTAGTGGAGCTCGCGCAACCCTAAAGGACTGCTGGAGCGAGGGGTTCATGGCGCAAAGCTCGCCGGCTTATCGTCGAATACTGTTGAAATTGAGCGGCGAGGCGCTGCTCGGCAATCATCAATACGGCATCGACCCCGTCGTCATCCGGCGAGTCGCAAGCGAAATCACCGAAGTCCTCGGTCTCGGTGTCCAAGTGGGCCTCGTGATCGGCGGCGGCAACATCTTCCGCGGTGCGGGTCTTGCCGAAGCCGGCATGGATCGCGTCACGGCCGATCACATGGGCATGCTCGCGACGGTGATCAACTCGCTCGCGATGCAGGATGCCCTCGAGCGCCACGGGGCCGTGGCCCGCGTCTTGTCCGCGCTGCAGATCCACGAGGTTTGCGAGGACTACATTCGCCGGCGCGCGATTCGCCACCTCGAGAAGGGGCGTGTCACCATCTTCGCCGCGGGCACCGGCAACCCGTTCTTCACGACCGACACCGCTGCGAGCCTACGCGCGATAGAAATCGGCGCGGACGTGCTGATCAAGGCGACGAAAGTCGACGGCGTCTATTCGGCCGATCCGATGAAAGATCCGACGGCCGTGCGCTATCGCACGCTGTCGTTCGAAAAGGTGCTCGCTGATCATCTCGGCGTCATGGATGCGACGGCGATCGTGATGTGCCGCGAGAACAATCTCCCGCTCGTCGTTTTCAATCTCAACAACGCCGGGAGACCTCGTGCGGATCGTCAAAGGGGAGTCGCTCGGCACGGCGGTCGCCAACGACCTGCCGCGGACTGGGACCAGCGCATGATCGACGAGATCAAGAAAGACGCCGAGCAGCGTATGCACAAATCCATCGAGGCGCTGAAAGAGGAGCTGCGGCGCATGCGCACCGGCCGCGCGCACGTGGGTTTGCTCGAGCCCGTCATGGTCGAGTACTACGGTACGAGGGTGCCCGTGAAGCAAACCGCCAATATCACCGTCGAGGATGCGCGGACGCTCGTCGTGCAGCCGTGGGAAAAGAACATGGTCGCGGCCGTCGAGAAGGCGATCATGAACGCGGGGCTCGGGCTGAACCCGGTCACCGCGGGCACCGTGATCCGCGTGCCGCTGCCGCCGATGACCGAGGAGCGCCGCAAGGAGATCGTGAAGGTGGTGCGCCATTCCGCCGAGAACGGCCGCGTCGCGATCCGCGCCGTGCGCCGCGACGCGCTCACCGACGTCAAGGACTTGCTCAAAGAGAAAATGATCACCGAAGACGAAGAGCGCAAAGCGGAGATCGAGACGCAGAAACTGACGGATCGATTCATTGCCCAGATCGATGCGCTGTTGAAAGACAAAGAAGCGGAGATCATGGAAGTCTGAGTCGTCGGATCAGTCGTCGATCGCTCTCCCAACATGGTCGCTAATCCGACTCGGCCCAAAGCGCAACTCGTCGTGCCCCGTCACGTGGCCGTGATCATGGACGGCAACGGGCGCTGGGCCCGGCGCCGCGCCTTACCTCGTCAAGCAGGTCACCGCGCCGGCACGAAGCCGGTACGCGCGACGGTGGAGGTGTGCGCAGAGGCCGGCGTCGAGACGCTGACGCTGTTCGCGTTCTCGAGCGAGAACTGGCGCCGTCCCGTCGACGAGGTCCGCGGCCTGATGTCGCTGTTCGTGGACGCCCTCGAGCGCGAGGTGACGGAGCTCGATGCGAACGGCATCCGGATCAAATTCATCGGCGATCTCGATTCGCTGAATCCGCTGCTTCGCGGGGCGACCGAGGCCGCCGTCGAGCGCACGAAGCAGAACACGCGCATGGACCTCGTTGTCGCGGTGGCTTACGGCGGACGCTGGGATATCACGCAGGCCGCCCGCAAGCTCGCGGCCGAAGCCGCCGCTGGCCGGCTCGACCCGAGCGCGATCGACGAGGCCAAGTTCGCGGCCGCGCTGCAAACCAGCGGCTCCGCGAGCGTCGATCTCCTGATTCGGACCGGCGGGGAGAAGCGGATCAGCAACTTCCTGCTCTGGGACATCGCGTACGCCGAAGTGTTCTTCTCCGACGTGCTTTGGCCCGACTTCACTGCGACCGAGCTGCGCAAGGCACTCGAGTTCTATGCGCGCCGCCAACGGCGCTTCGGGCGTACCGGAGAGCAGATCGAGGTCGTAGGTTGATCAGAACGCGTGTGATCACGGGCGCGGTGCTCGGCATCGCGTTGGTCCTGACCGTGCTGTTTTTGTCGACGCCGCTCATGGCGGCGATCTTAGGCGTGCTGTGGGTGATCGGCGCGTGGGAATGGGCAGGCCTTGCGTTGCTCGGCTCCGCCGCACGGCTCGCGTACGCTGCGGCGTGCGCCGCCGGCATGGTCGTCGCGCTGCTGTGGGCGGGCGCGGACGCTGCGTTCGTGATCCTCGTGCTCGCGCTTGCCTGGTGGGTGCTCGCATTCATCGTCGTGCTGACGTACCCGCGGAAGTTCCCTATGAGCACGGTAGGGATCGTGGGGTTCGTCGTGTTGCTGCCCTCGTGGTTCCTGTTCGCGCGCCTCCACGGCAGCGGGCCGCTCGGGCATCAGCTCGCGATGACCGTGCTCGCGATCGTCTGGGCGGCCGACGTCGGCGCGTACACCTTCGGGCGTTGGCTTGGCCGCGTGAAGCTGGCGCCGGCCGTGAGCCCCGGGAAGACCTGGGAGGGCGTAGGCGGTGGCGTGCTCGTGGCGGCCGCGGCCGCCTGGGCCGCGGCGCTGATCGCTCGGGCTGCCGGCCGCCGCGATGATCGGCATTGGCACCGCCACGGCTTTGGTGTCCGTGGTCGGCGATCTCGCGGTCAGCGTCTTCAAGCGCAATGTCGGGCTCAAAGACACGGGGACGTTGCTTCCCGGCCACGGTGGGGTCATGGACCGGATCGACAGCCTCACGGCCGCGATCCCGATCTTCGTGCTCGGTCTCAAAGCGGCGGGCCTCGCGAGCTGACTTCATGGAACTGCCGCCGTGGTTCGCGGTCTGTTAGCGCAGAATCCATTCCGAAGACGGTCCCGTTGTTTTCGTGCTGCATGCGCCTCTCGGTCGAGGCGCTGCCCTTAAGTCCGTGGTCCTGCAGGTCGGCCGATGACCGGCTAGAATACCGAGCTTTCCTGGGTTGAAACGACGAGCGCTGCGTCGCTGAAAGGTTTGAATGTCGGACATACTGTCATCGATTCTGGCTTTCATCGTTGCGATTGGCGTCCTCGTCTCCGTTCACGAGTTCGGTCATTTCTGGGTGGCGCGCCGGCTCGGCTTCAAGGTGCTGCGCTTCTCGATCGGGTTCGGTAAGCCCATCGCGCGATGGCGCGGCGCCGCGCCCGATCACACGGAGTATTGGCTTTCCTCGATCCCGCTCGGCGGCTACGTGAAGATGCTGGACGAGCGCGAAGGGCCCGTCGCCGTCGCGGATCAGCCCCGCGCGTTCAATCGCCGGCCCGTGTGGCAGCGCATCCTCGTACTGCTCGCGGGTCCCGCGTTCAACTTCCTATTTGCGATCGTCGCGTACTGGTTCATGTTCTCGACCGGTGTGCCGGGGATCAAGCCGTTGATCGGCTCCGTGGCCGCGGACTCGGTCGCGGCGACGCGCCGGCATCGAGCCGAACGACGAAATCGAAACCATCGGCGGCCGCCCGACCGAGACTTGGGAAGCCGCGACGCTCGCGATCTTCGACGAGCTGCTCGATGACGCGCGCATCGATCTCTCCGTTCGCTCGGCCGACGGCAAGATCAAGAACGTCTCGCTGGACGTTCGCGGCCGCGAGGCCGAGCTGACGGAGCCGTCCGCGTTGTTCAAAGGGCTCGGGATCCGGCCGGGGCCCGCCGTGCCCGCCGTGATCGGCGCCGTAGCGGCCGACTCGGCCGCCGAGCGCGCCGGCTTGAAGGTCAACGACGAGGTTCTCCGCGCCGACGGGAACGCGATCGATACCTGGGATGCATGGGTCGAGTTCATTCGCACGCGGCCCGGCGAGACCGTCTCCATCGAGATTCGCCGGGCGGGAGAAGCGATCACGGTGCCGCTCGCGATCGGATCCGTCGTGGAGGAAGGCAAGACGATCGGACGGATCGGCGCCGCGAGCTTGAGCGAGATACCGGCGCAAGTGCTCGAGGAGATGCGCGCCGAGCAGCGCTATGGGGTGCTCGAGTCGCTGCCGCGTGGCGTCGCAAAGACGTGGGAGATGACGTCGCTCACCGTGAAGATGCTCGCGCACATGGTGGTCGGTCAGGTTTCGCTAAAGAACATGTCGGGACCGTTGACCATTGCGGCGGTGGCCGGCGAAAGCGCGCAGGCCGGGTTCGGCTCGTTCTTCAACTTCCTCGCCGTCGTGAGCATCAGCCTCGGCATCATCAATCTCGTCCCCGATCCCGCTGCTCGACGGCGGTCAGGTGGTCTACCAGCTCGCCGAATGGATCAAGGGATCGCCGCTGTCGGAGCGTGCGATGGCGCTCGGTCAGCAGATCGGCGTGTTCTTCCTGATCGTGCTGATGAGCTTCGTGTTCTATAACGATCTCACGAGAATCTTCGGTTCATGAATCGATTCGCGGGGAGAGGGCCTCGTCTGGCCAAGATCGCGCTCGTTCTCGCGGGCTTGAGCGCGAGCCTTTCGAGTCACGCGGCGTTCGCGCCGTTCGTAGTGCGCAACTTCCGCGTCGAAGGCGCGCAGCGCATCGCCGAGGGCACGATCTACAATTACTTGCCGATCAACATCGGCGACACCGTCGACGAGCAGAGGCTGCGTGAGGCGGGCCGCGCGATCTTCCAGACCGGCTTTTTCCAGGACTTCGAGTTTCGCAAGGACGGCGACACGCTCGTGATCGTCGTGCTCGAGCGGCCGTCGATCTTCGAGTTCAAGTTCTCCGGCAACAAAGACATCAAAGACGAAGACTTGACGAAGTCGCTGACCAACATCGGTCTCGCACAGGGCAAGATCTTCGATCAGTCCGTGCTCGACGAGGTCACGCGCTCGCTGACCGAGGAGTACTACGGCCGCGGCAAGTACGCGCGCGAAGATCACGCCGACGGTCGAGCCGCTCGATGACAACCGCGTCCGCGTCTCGATCGACATCGTGGAGGGCGACCGCGCAAAGATCCGCCAGGTCAACATCGTCGGCAACACGTCGTTCGCCGACAAAGACATCACCAACGGCTTCGAGCTCAAGGTCGGCAACATTACTTCGTTCATTCGCAAGAACGACCGCTACTCGAAGATGGCTCTCGAGGGCGATCTCGAGAAGCTGCGTTCGTTCTACATGGACCGCGGCTTCGCGGACTTTCGTTGGGACGACGTGCAAGTCGCGATCTCGCCCGACAAGCGCGACATCTTCGTCACGATCAGCGTCACGGAAGGCGACCGCTACACGATCTCCGACATCAAGCTCGCGGGCGAGATGGTCGTTCCCGAAAACGACCTGAAGGGTCTCATCGTAACGGCGCCCGGCGACACGTTCTCGCAGGGCCGCTTGACGCAGACGGAAGAGCTCATGGGCTTGCGGCTCGGCCAGGACGGCTATGCGTTCGCGCAGATCCGCGCGGTCCCGGAGCTCAACAAGGAGACGAAGCAAGCCGCGATCACGTTCTTCGTCGATCCGAAGAATCGCGTCTACGTCCGCCGGATCAATTTCAACGGTGCCGACAGCGTCAACGACGACGTCTTCCGCCGCGAGATGCGCCAGATGGAAGGCGGGTTCCTGGCGAACAACCTCGTCGATCGCTCGCAAGTGCTGCTGCAGCGCTTGCCGTACGTCAAGAAGGTCGAGCACGAAACGACGCCGGTGCCGGGCAGCCCGGACCTCGTCGACGTGGACTTCAAGATCGAGGAAGGCCTGCCGGGACAGTTCGGCGGCAGCCTAGGCTTCTCCGAGACCTACGGTCTCACGCTCGGCGGCAACTTCGTGCACTCGAACTTCATGGGCACCGGCAACCGCGTCGCGCTCGATTTGCGCGGCGGCCAGTACCAGAAGGTTTACGACGCCAGCTACACCGATGCGTATCGCACGATCGACGGTCTGTCGCGCCAATTGTCGCTCACGTATCAGGACATCACGCAGTACACGTCGGCCACGTCGGACTTCTCGACGACCACGCTGTCGGCCGGCGTCAATTGGGGCTACTTGATCACGGAGTACCAGAGCGTGCGCTTCGGCGTCGCGTACCAAGACGCGGAGCTGCTCACGAGCGCATACAGCTCGCAACAAGCGCGTGATTGGGTGTACCACAACGGCAGCTCGTTTTGTTTGATCGGCTCCACTCAAGTCGACGTGCCCGAAGATCGCTCGCCCGACCATCCGTGTAGTAACCCACTCGTCAACGTGCTGGGAACCCGGGTGCAGAGTCTCGAGCTCGTCGGGGGTTGGTCGTACGACTCGCGCAACGCGACGCTGTTCCCGACTTATGGCACGCGCACGTCGATCAATCTCAGCGCGGCGGTGCCCGGCAGCGAGGTCGAGTACTGGGTGCTCGGGAGCGACTTTACGAAATACGTGCAGATGCCGGGCCGCTGGCTCTTCAAGATTCATAGCGAGCTAGCGCTCGGCGACGGCTACGGCGAAACGACCTCGCTGCCGCCGTTCCGCAATCGTTACGGCGGCGGTCCGGGCTCCGTGCGCGGCTTCAAGGAAAGCACCCTCGGGCCGCTCGACAATCTGCGCAACCCGTACGGCGGCAACCTGCTGTTCGCGAATCAATTCGAGCTCCTCATCCCGACGCCCGCGAAGATCGCGGGCTCGACCCGAATTGCGATGTTCTTCGACGTCGGCAATGTGTTCTCGACGGGCGGTGTCGCCTTCTACGACAAGCTCGGCGACCCTATGGACTACAAGTTCGACTATGATAAGTTAAAGAAATCCGTGGGCATCGGCGTCGAATGGCTGGCACCTCTGGGGTTGCTCCGGTTCAGCTATGCACTGCCTCTCAACGAGGACAAAGAGAC
Source organism: uncultured Gammaproteobacteria bacterium (assembly GCA_963742115.1). GTDB lineage: Bacteria > Pseudomonadota > Gammaproteobacteria > Steroidobacterales > Rariloculaceae > FEN-1219. Next base: position 591,342 of record CAVUKQ010000014.1, on the reverse strand, counting down.
GGATAGGTTCTATGGCGACGACGTCGAGCAATTTCAGTTTTCGATTGGCCAGGCGTTCTAGTCGCCCTCTTGAAATTCGAGAAGACTGTTCGAGGATGAATGCATGATCATGAACCGGATCGCCGCAAACGCTCGGCCCCGCAGCAAATACGTGTGGACCTTCGGCTCGGCGATACTGATGGCGGCGGCGCTCGGCGTCGCGGGCATTGCGAGCGCACAAGCCAATCTGAAGATCGGCGTGGTGAACGTCGGCCGCTTGCTCGAGCAGGCGCCGCAGTCGAAAGTCGTCACCGACAAGCTTCAGAAGGAGTTCGAGCCGCGTCAGCAGACCCTCCTCGCCGGGCGCCAGAAGCTGCAGGCGCAGCAGGAAAGGTTCCAGAAAGATCAGGCCGTGATGGGCGAGGAAGAGCGTGTGAACCTCGAACGCCAGATCCGCGAGGGTCAACGGGACCTGCAACGCGACGAGAACGAGTACCTCGAAGACCTCAACGCGCGCCGCAACGAGGAGCTCGGGAAGCTCCAGCGCGAGGTGCTGCAGCGGGTCCAAGCGTACGCGAGCGCGCAGAAGTTCGACCTCGTCGTGGCCGACGCGATCTACTTCAGCAGCGCGGTCGACATTACGGCAGCCGTGGTCGCCGCCCTCAATCAACCCGGCGCGGCACCCGCACCCGCACCGGCGCAGCCTGCGCCCCCGGCACCGAAGCGTCCGTGACGCCACGCAGCTAGCTCGATGTCCGCGACCCTGCGCGAGCTCGCGGACGAGTTCGGCTGTGAGCTGCACGGGGATCCCGCCCGAGTCGTAGCGCGCGTCGGCACGCTGAGCGGAGCCGCGAGCGACGCGATCGCGTTTCTAGCGAACCCGCTCTATCGCTCGCAGCTCGCGGGTACGCGGGCGGGAGCCGTCATTCTCGACGAGAAACAGCGGGCGGACTGTCCCACCGCGTGCCTCGTGCACGCCCAGCCGTATCTCACCTACGCGCGGATCGCCGCGTACTTGAATCCCGTGCCGGGCGCGGTTCCGGGCATCCACGCGAGCGCGGTCGTCGCGTCGAGCGCGCGGATCGCCGCGACGGCCGAGGTCGGGCCGCACGTTGTCATTGGATCGGGCTGCAAGGTCGGCGAGTCCGCGGTGATTGGCGCTGGCTCGGTGCTCGGCAAGGACGTCGAGGTAGGCGCGGACACTCGGCTCGTGGCGCGAGTCACGGTGCTCGACGGAGTAAGGATCGGCGCGCGCTGTGTGCTCCATCCTGGCGCCGTGATCGGGGCGGACGGGTTCGGTTTTGCGCCGAACGCCGGCACCTGGCTCAAGATCCCGCAGCTCGGCAGTGTCGCGATCGGCGACGACGTCGAGATCGGGGCGAATACCACGGTGGACCGCGGCGCGATCGACGACACCGTCATCGAGAACGGCGTGAAGCTCGACAACCTCGTCCAGATCGCTCACAACGTTCGCGTCGGTGAGCACACGGTGATGGCCGCGATGTCGGGCGCCGCGGGCAGCACGAAAATCGGCAAGCGCTGTATGATCGGCGGCGGCGTCGTCATGATCAATCAGATCGAGATTTGCGACGACGTGATGTTCACGTTCCGCAGCATCGTCACGAAGTCCATCGACAAGCCCGGCACGTATTCGGGCGGATTGCCCGCGGAAGAGGCCGGCAAGTGGCGGCGCAACGCGGCGCGTTTCAGGAAGCTCGATGCGCTCGCCGAGCGCGTCATCGATACCGAGCGAACGCTGGCCGCTCTCACGGGCAAGGAACTGAAGAAAGACGATGACTGAGCAGAAACCCCTCGATATCGATGCCATTCTCGAGCGGTTGCCGCACCGCTTTCCGTTCCTGATGGTGGACCGCGTGCTGAGCGTCGAGCCGGGCAAGTCGATCGTCGCTCTGAAGAACGTGAGCGCGAACGAGGCCCATTTCGTCGGCCACTTCCCGGGTCATCAGGTCATGCCCGGCGTGCTGATCGTCGAGGCGCTCGCTCAGGCCGGCGGCGTGCTCGCGTGGGAAAGCACGGACCAATCGGACCTTCGGATTCTCTACCTCGTCGGCATCGACAATGTCCGGTTCAGGGGAATCGTTCGGCCCGGAGATCAGATCGTCCTCAAGGTCGAGCTGACGCAGCACCGCCGCAATCTGTGGAAGTTCGAAGGGCGGGCCGAGGTCGACGGCAAGGTCGTCGTCGAGGCCGAGGTCATGATGGCGGACGGGCCGAAATCTTGATCGATTCGAGAGCCGTCGTCGCGAGCAGCGCGCGCCTCCACGAGGACGTCACGATAGGCCCGTTCGCGGTCATCGGCGACGACGTCGAGATCGGCCGCGGCAGCCGCGTCGACGCGCACGCGGTGATCAACGGTCCGACCGTGATCGGCGCCGACAACCACATCTACTCGTTCGCGTCGATCGGCGGCGACCCCCAGGACAAGAAGTACAAAGGCGAGCGGACGCGGCTCGTGATCGGCGATCGCAATACGATTCGCGAGGGTTGCACGCTCAACCGCGGCACGGTGCAAGAGAACGGGGTCACGACCATCGGCAACGACAACTGGATCATGGCGTACGCGCACATCGCGCACGACTGCCGCGTCGGCGACAACACGATCTTCGCGAACAACGCGACGCTCGCCGGACACGTGCACATCGGCGACTACGCGATCCTCGGCGGCTTCACGGGCGTGCATCAGTTCTGCCGGATCGGCGCGCACGTGCTCACGAGCGTTTTGAGCTATGTGACCAAGGACATCCCGGCCTACGTGACGGTCTCGGGCCGGCCCGCCGAGCCGCGCGGCGTGAATGTCGAGGGTTTGAAGCGCCGCGGCTTCTCGACCGCGCAGATCCGCAACATCCGCGAGGCGTATCGCGTCGTGTTCCGCCAAGCGCTGAAGCTCGACGAGGCGATCGCCGTGCTCGAGGAGCTCGTGCCCGATCAGCCCGAGGTCGGGCCGTTCCTCGCGTCGCTGCGCGATGGCACGCGCGGGCTCGCCCGCTAATTCCGTGACGCGGCCGCTCACGGTGGCGCTCGCGGCCGGCGAGGCATCCGGGGATACGCTCGGCGCGGGGCTCATCGAGGCGTTGAAGACGCGCGTGCCCGACGCGCGATTCGTCGGCATCGCGGGGCCCAAGATGATCGCGGCGGGGTGCGAGCCGTGGTACCGCGCCGAGGAGCTGTCGGTCATGGGGCTGGCCGAGGTGCTGCCCCATCTGCCGCGGCTTCTCAAGATTCGGCGCCAGCTCCGCGAGCGGATCAAGGAGCTGCCGGCCGACGTGTTCGTCGGCATCGACGCGCCCGACTTCAACCTGCCCGCGGCGCGTTGGCTGAAGTCCGCCGGGATCCCGACCGTCCAGTACGTGAGCCCGCAGATCTGGGCCTGGCGGCAGGGGCGCGTGAAGACGATTCGCGCGTCCGTCGACCTCGTGCTCTGCGTGCTGCCGTTCGAGACCAAGTTCTACGAGCAGCATGACGTGAACGCGAAGTTCATCGGCCATCCGCTCGCGGACGCGATACCGCTCGACGTCGACCGCGCGGCGGCGCGAGCCGCGCTCGGTCTGCCTGCGGGCAAGCCGCTGCTCGCGGTGCTGCCCGGCAGCCGGCGCGCCGAGGTCGCGACCCTCGCGGCGCCGTTCATGGCGTCCGCTGCGTGGGTGCAGCGCGAGCGGCCCGAAGTCGAGGTGGCCGTCGCGCTCGCGAGCGAGCCGATCGGCGAGCTCTATCGCGCGTCGCTCGGCGGCGTCGAGCTGCCGCGGCCGCCGCACCTGATCACGGGACGCGCGCGCGAAGTGCTCGCGGCCGCGGACGTGGTCCTCACGGCGTCGGGCACGGCGAGCCTCGAGGCGCTGCTGCTCAAGCGGCCGATGGTGGTCGCGCACCGGATCGTGCCGCTCACGTATTGGATCATTCGGTGGCTCGGGGTCGACAAGCTGGCGCACTTCTCGTTGCCGAACTTGCTCGCGGGCCGCGAGGTGGTGCCCGAGTTCGTGCAAGAGCAGGTACGGCCCGACGTGCTGGGCCCGGTGCTGTGCGATTTTCTCGCCGGCAACATGCGCGTTCCCGACTGGTATGATTCGTTCCTCTCCATCCACCGTGAGCTGCGCCGCGACGCGAGTACCGCGGCCGCGCGCGAGGTGCTCGAGCTGATCCGGCGATCATGAGCGATTTCGTCCACCTGCGCGTGCATACCGAGTACTCGCTCGTCGACAGCGTCGTACGCGTCGACCCGCTCGTGGAATCCCTCGAGCGGCTCAACATGCCGGCGTGCGCGATCACCGATCAAGGCAACGTCTCGGCGCTCGTGAAGTTCTACAAAGCGGCGTTCGATCACGGCGTGAAGCCGATCATCGGCGCCGATGTTTGGGTCGCCGAGTCTAGCGAGGATCGCGAGCCGAGCCGTCTTACGCTGCTCTGCCAGAACCGCGTGGGCTTCAAGCGGCTGAGCTCCCTGCTCACGCGCAGCGCCGCGCACACGCCGGTCGCGGGCCGCAGCGTCGTGCTCAAGAATTGGCTCGACGTCGCAACGCTCGAGGGATTGATCGCCTTGTCCGGCGGGCAGAGCGGCGAGCTCGGCCGTGCGTTGGCGCCGGGCCGCAACGCGCGCGCCGCCGAAGTGCTCGACTACTGGCGCACGCTGTTGCCGGGCCGCTTCTACGTGGAGCTGCACAGGCTCGGCCGGAGCGGCGAGAGCGACTACCTCGCCCGCGCCCTCGAGCTCGCTGCCTCGCACACGGTGCCGGTCGTCGCGACCAACGATGTCTGCTTCCTCGAGCGCGACGACTTCGAGTCGCACGAGACGCGCGTCTGCATCGGTCAGGGTGCGACGCTCGACGACCCGGCGCGCGCGCGCAGCTATTGCGAAGAGCAGTACCTCAAGTCCGCCGAGCAGATGGCCATGCTGTTCGCGGATTTGCCCGAGGCGCTCGCGAACACGATGGAGATCGCGAAGCGCTGCAACCTCGAGCTCGACCTCGGCAAGGTGTTCCTGCCGGACTTCGCGGCGGAGGACGGCACGCCGCCGCGCGCATATTTGAAGCGGCGGGCCGAGCTCGGCCTCGAGGAGCGACTGCGTCAGCTCGCGATCCTCGAGCCGAATACCGGCCGCTACCGCGAGCGGCTCGCGCGCGAGCTCGACGTGATCGTGAAGATGGGCTTCGAGGGGTATTTCCTCATCGTCGCCGATTTCATCGCGTGGGCACGCGCGAACGCGATCCCCGTGGGGCCGGGGCGCGGCTCCGGCGTCGGCTCGCTCGCCGCCTACGCGCTCGGCATCACCAATCTCGATCCGCTCGCGCACGATCTGATCTTCGAGCGGTTCCTGAACCCCGAACGCGTGTCGATGCCGGACTTCGACATCGACTTCTGCATCGAAGGCCGGGACCGCGTGATCGACTACGTGAGCCGGCGCTATGGCCACGAGCGCGTCTCGCAGATCGTCACGTACGGCACGATGGCAGCGAAGGCCGTCGTGCGCGACGTCGGCCGAGTGCTCGGCATGCCGTACGGCTACGTTGACCGGATCGCGAAGCTGATCCCGTTCGAGATCGGCATCACCCTCGACAAGGCGCTCGCGGACGATCCCGAGCTGCGTGCCGTGTACGAGCAGGAAGACGAGGTTCGCGGGCTCATCGATCTCGCGCGCCGGCTCGAGGGGCTCGCGCGCAACGTCGGCACGCATGCGGGCGGCGTCGTGATCGCGCCCGCGCCGCTCACGGAGTTCATGCCGCTGTATGCCGCGGAGGGCGGCATGCTGTCGCAGCTCGACAAGGACGATCTCGAAGCGATCGGCCTCATCAAGTTCGACTTCCTCGGGCTCAAGACGCTCACGGTCATCGACAAGGCGGTCGCGGCGATCAATCGGCGCGCGCACGGCGCGCGGCGAGGCGCCCGTCGACGTCGACGCGATCCCGATGGACGACGCCGAAGACCTACGAGCTCCTGAAGCAATGCCGCACCACGGCCGTGTTCCAGCTCGAGTCGCTCGGCATGCGCGATCTGATCAAGAAGCTGCAGCCCGATCGCTTCGACGACCTGACGGCGATCGTCGCGCTGTTCCGGCCGGGACCGATGCAGATGGCCACGGAGTTCATCAACCGGCAAGCATCGCAAGGACGGCGCGGCCATCGATTATCTGCACCCGAAGCTCGAAGGGATCCTGAAGCCGACCTACGGCGTGATCATCTACCAAGAGCAGGTGATGCAGATCGCGCAGGTGCTCGCGGGCTATTCGCTCGGCGGCGCGGACCTGCTGCGCCGCGCGATGGGCAAGAAGAAGCCCGAGGAGATGGCCCAGCAGCGCGCGGTATTCGTCAACGGCGCGACCGAGCGCGGCGTCGAGCCCGAGCGCGCGGCCCACATCTTCGACCTGATGGAGACGTTCGCGGGCTACGGCTTCAACAAGTCGCACGCGGCCGCGTACGCGTTGCTCGCGTATCAGACGGCGTGGCTCAAGGCGCACTTCACCGAGGCGTACATGGCGGCCGTGCTGACGGCCGACCTCGACAACACGGACCGGCTCGTGGTGCTCAAGGACGACTGCACGCGCTTCGGAATCACGCTCGAGCCGCCCGACGTCAACCGCTCGGTGTTCGCGTTCACGGTCGGCGGGCCGAAGCGCATCAGCTACGGGCTCGGCGCGCTCAAGGGCATGGGCCAAGGCGCCGTCGAGGCGATCGTGAGCGAGCGCACGGCGCGCGGGCCGTTCACGAGCCTGCTCGATCTGTGCCGCCGCATCGATCTACAGAAGATCAACCGCCGCGTGCTCGAAGCGCTCGTGCGCTCCGGTGCGCTCGACTCGCTCGGGCTCAACCGCGCGACGCTGATGGCCGCGATACCGGACGCTCTGCAGCTCGCGGAGCGCTCCGCGCACGCGAGCGCCGCGGGGCAGACGGCGCTGTTCGGCGGCGACGAGCAGAGCGACGCGCTCGAGCACAAGATCGTGCCGCTGCGCGAGTGGACGAAGCGTGAGCGGCTGGAAGCGGAGCGCGAAAGCCTCGGGCTCTATCTCACGGGGCATCCGTTCCAGGACTTCGCCGAGCACTGCAAGAAATTCGCGCGCGAGTCGATCGCGAAAGTGATCGCGAGCATGCCGCACGATGGCGCGCCGTTTCACGTGCGCAAGGACGTGATTCTGGCGGGCGTCGTGATGGACGTGCGCAAGCGCGGGCCGCGAGTCTCGATCGTGCTCGACGACGACACCGAGCGCATCGAGGTCACGATGTTCGAGGACGTCTATGCTCAGTGCAAGCATCTCATCGTGAAGCATGCCGTGCTGATCGCGGAAGGGCAGCTGCGTTACGACGACTTCATCAACGGCTGGCGCCAGACCGCGCGGCGAGTGCGTTCGGCGGACGAGGCGATCCAGGAATACGCGCGCCGCATCACGATTCGCTGGCCCGCGCGTGGCAACGGCGCGTCGTTCTTGCGCGATCTACAGCGCACCCTGCAGCCGTTTCGCGGCGGCAAGTGCGAGGTGTGCATCCAGTACGCGTCAGCGTCCGGCGAAGCCGACTTGACGCTCGGGGAGAGCGTGGTCCGTGCGCCTCACGCGCGAGCTGCGCGATCAGCTCACGCGCCTCCTCGGCGACGACCGCTACCTGATCCACTATCCGCGCCATTTCGTCTGACGCCCACGCCCCGGGCGCGGCCGCGCTCGCGCGGGCGCCGCGTGTGCGTGTGTGCACTTGTCACCGTCGGAGGGTTGACGGTAAGGTGACGGCCGGGGTGGTTCACGGTACTGTATGGATCTGAAATTCCTGGAGTTCGAACAGCCAATTGCGGAGCTAGAGGCACGCATCGACGCGCTAAAATTCGTGGGCGAAGATTCGGAGCTCAACATCAGCGAAGAGATCGCGCGTCTGAAGAACAAGAGCGAGACGCTGACGCGCAGCATCTTCTCGAATCTCAGCGCGTGGCAGGTCGCGCAACTCGCGCGTCATCCGCAGCGGCCGTACACGCTCGACTACCTCGAAAAGATTTTCACGGATTTCCAAGAGCTGCACGGCGATCGAATGTACGCCGACGACCATTCCTTGGTCGGAGGCCTCGCGCGGCTCGAGGGCGAGCCCGTCGTGATCATCGGTCACCAGAAAGGCCGCGACACGAAAGAGCGGGTCTGGCGCAACTACGGCATGGCGCGCCCCGAAGGCTATCGAAAGGCGCTGCGCCTCATGAATCTCGCGCAGAAATTCGAGATTCCGTTGATCACTCTGATCGACACGGCGGGCGCGTATCCCGGCATCGGCGCAGAGGAGCGCGGCCAGAGCGAGGCGATCGCGCGCAACCTCTTCACGATGTCGACCTTGCGCGTGCCGATCGTCAGCGTCGTGATCGGCGAAGGCGGCTCCGGCGGGGCGCTCGCGATCGGTGTCGCGGACCGCGTGCTGATGCTCCAGTACAGCATCTATTCCGTCATTTCGCCCGAAGGCTGCGCGAGCATCTTGTGGAAGAGCGCCGAGAACGCGGAGCTGGCAGCGGAAGCGATGGGCATCACGGCGGAGCGCCTGCTACCGCCTGAGGCTCGTGGACGACGTGATTCCCGAGCCGCTCGGCGGCGCGCACCGCGATCCGACGGCTACGGCGAACGCCGTAAAGACCGCGCTGATCAGCACGCTCGCACAGCTCACGAAGCTACCGACCGACGCGCTGCTCGCCCAGCGCAGGCGGCGGCTCGCGGAATACGGCGTCTTCAAAGAGGCCTGAGCCGCTAGCGCGCCGAAGGTCGAGGCGACGCATGTCCTGGTTCCGAGGCTCTCCCGATCCCGCGACGGACGACCCGTTTTGCGCGCGCCTGCGTGCGACGCTCGAGCGCTGGGATCCTCCCGAGCAGGACGCACGAGTCACGGTCGCGTTCAGCGGCGGCGTCGATTCGACCGTATTGCTCGCCGCGCTCGCGCGGCTGCAGCTCGTCGCGGCGCTGCGCGCGGTGCACGTCGATCACGGATTGCACGCGGACTCCGCCGACTGGCAGGTGCATTGCGCGGCCGTCGCGGCCGAGCTCGGTGTGCCGTTCGCGAGCGTACGCGTGACCGTCGCGCGCGACTCGGGTCTCGGTCTCGAGGCGGCCGCGCGCGAGGCGCGTTACGCCGCGCTCGAACGCCTCATGACGCCGGGCGAGCTGCTCGTCACGGCTCATCACGGCGACGATCAGCTCGAGACGCTACTACTGCGCCTGATGCGCGGCACGGGCGTGCGGGGACTCCGAGGCGTGCTCGAGCACGTGCCGTTCGGCGTCGGCCGGCTCGCGCGGCCGCTGCTCGGGTTCACGCGCACGGAGATCGTCGCGGAGGCGCGTGCATCGGGCCTGCGTTGGCTCGACGACCCAGCCAACGACGATCCGCGCCATGACCGGAGCTTCCTGCGGCGCGACGTCGTGCCCGCGCTCGTCGCGCGCTGGTCCGCGGCGGCGCGCAGCGCGCAGCGCCTCGCGGAGCAGATGACGGACGCCGAGGCGATCCTCGACGCGGTCGCCGAGCGCGACGCGGAGCCGATCGAGATCCCGGCCCGCATCCCGCGCGCCGTGCTTGCGGCGCTCGAGCCCGCTCGTCAGCGCAACCTGCTGCGCCACCTGCTGCGCCGCGTCAGGCTCGGCGCGCCGAGCGCGTTGAAAGCGGAGGAGTTGCGCAACGCGCTGCTCCACGCGCGTCCCGGCGCACAAACCCGCATCCTGTGGGCGGGCGGCGAGGGTCGCGTGTTCCGCGAGCATCTCTATCTGATGAGCGCGCTGCCGCCGGCCTCGCCGCCCGCCTACCGCGCGCGCCTCGACGAGAATCACGGCTGGTCGGGCCCGGAGGGCGAGCTCGGGCTCGAGCCCGCGGCCTCGGGCCCGGGGCTTCCCGAGTCGTGGCTCGACGCCGGGCTCGAGCTGCGCTTCCGCGCCGGCGGCGAGGACTTCCGGCCGCTCGACCGGCCGCACAGCCACCCGCTCAAGCGTTGGTTCCACGACGCCGGTGTAGTGCCGTGGATGCGCTCGCGTATCCCGCTTCTCTACCGCGGCGACTGCCTCGTCGCCGTCGCCGACCTCTGGCTGAGTCACGACGTCGCCGCCGCCGCCGTCGGAACCGCGCTGGCGCGTGCGCTGGACTCACCACCCCCCGATCCGCTGAGCGACTCGCGCTCGCCGAGCGCTGGTTCGGCGGCTGCGTCGCGCCGTTTCGCCGCTGGCGGTCGTGTCGGTGCGCGGTCGTTCCTCCCGCGCTCGGGCGGCCGAGCGAGTGGGCCGATGACGCACAGCTGCATTCGCAGATCGCGATGACCGAGACGAGCCGATGCGGGATTCTTCGAAGGCTGGCGCCGGCCCACATCCGTCTACGAGCGAGACAACTTCAGGCCGCCCGGGCGGTAGCGGGCGGAATGACCGCGCGCTCGCATGACCGCCGCCAGCGACGCTGCACGTCGAGCGGCAACAAACCACTGGTGAGCGCGAGTCTCATTTGATACCTTGTCGTTCCGTCCGTCGATGCAATCAAGCAGTTACTTTCGAGGGTCAGAGCGATGCTCCGTAGTGGAGTAGCCGTCTGGCCCTTCCGGTTTTGAAATGACGCGATTCATCTTCATCACGGGCGGGGTGGTTTCCTCGCTCGGCAAGGGCATTACCTCGGCCTGCCTCGGTGCGATCCTCGAGGCGCGGGGCCTGAAGGTCCGCCTCATGAAGCTCGACCCGTACATCAACGTGGACCCGGGCACGATGAGCCCGTTCCAGCACGGCGAGGTCTACGTCACCGACGACGGCACCGAGACCGACCTCGATCTGGGACACTACGAGCGCTTCGTCCGCACGCGCACGAGCCGCACGAGCAACTTCACGACGGGCAAGATCTATTCGAACGTGATCGCGAAGGAGCGGCGTGGCGAGTATCTCGGCGCGACCGTTCAGGTAATCCCGCACATCACCGACGAGATCAAGCGCAGCGTGCTGCAGGGCGCCGTCGGTGCCGACGTCTGCATGGTCGAGATCGGCGGCACGGTCGGCGACATCGAATCGCTGCCGTTCCTCGAGGCGATCCGGCAGATGGGCGTCGAGCTGGGCCGGGACCGCGCCCTCTACATACACCTGACGCTCGTGCCGTTCATGGTTACGTCGTCCGAGATCAAGACGAAGCCGACGCAACACTCGGTCAAGGAGCTCCGTTCGATCGGCATCCAGCCCGACGTGCTCGTATGCCGCTCGCAGCATGCGCTGCCGCGCGAGCAGCGCGCGAAGATCGCCCTGTTCACGAACGTCGAGGAGCGCGCCGTGATCTCGGCGATCGACGTCGACGACATCTACAAGATCCCGATGCTGCTGAACGAGCAAGGCCTCGACAGCATCGTCGTCGAGAAGCTCAAGCTCGACGTCCCGCCGGCCGACCTGTCGGAGTGGCAGGGCGTCGTCGACGCGAAGGCGAATCCCGAGGCCGAGGTCACGATCGCGATGGTCGGCAAGTACGTGGACCTCAAGGACTCGTACATGTCGCTGACCGAGGCGCTGCGCCACGCCGGCATCCGCACTCGGACGCGCGTCAACATCAGCTACTTCGAATCGGAGAGCATCCAAACCGACGGCACGGGCTGCTTGAACGAGGTCGACGCGATACTCGTGCCGGGCGGGTTCGGCGAGCGCGGCATCGAAGGCAAGATCGCGGCCGTGAAATTCGCGCGCGAGAAGCAGGTGCCGTACCTCGGCATCTGCCTCGGCTTGCAGGTCGCCGTGATCGAGTACGCGCGACACGTCGTGGGCCTCCAGGGCGCGCATTCGACGGAGCTCAACCCGCAGACGCCGCACCCCGTGATCGCGCTGATCACCGAGTGGCGCGACCGCGACGGCACGACCAAGGAACGCAGCGAGAAGTCGGATCTCGGCGGCACGATGCGGCTCGGAGCTCAGACCTGCTTCGTCAAGGACGACACGCTCGCGCGGACGATCTACGGCGCCGAGCAGATTTCGGAACGTCACCGCCATCGCTACGAGTTCAACAACCGCTACACGGATCAGCTCGCCGAGGCGGGCCTCGTGTTCTCGGGTTTCTCGAACGACGGGCTCGTCGAGCTCATCGAGCTGCCGACCACGACGCATCCGTGGTTCTTCGGGACGCAGTTCCACCCGGAATTCACGTCCAACCCGCGTGACGGCCACCCGCTCTTCACGAGCTTCATCAACGCGGCGCGCGCTTGCCAGGGATTGAAGCTCCCTCGAGCCATGCGCGCATGAGGCTTGCCGGGGCCGAGGTCGGTCAGCACGCTCCACTGTTCCTGATCGCCGGGCCTTGCGTAATCGAGAGCGAGGCGCTCGTGCTCGACGTTGCGACGCAGCTCCAAGCCGTCGCCGCGAAGCTCGGCATGCCGTTCGTGTTCAAGGCGTCGTTCGACAAGGCGAACCGCTCGTCGCTGCGCGGGTTTCGCGGCCTCGGGATCGAGCGCGGCCTCCGGGCGCTCGAGCGCGTGCGCGCCGAGGTCGGCGTGCCGGTGCTCACGGACGTGCACGAGGACACGCCGCTCGACGAGGTCGCGGCCGTCGTCGACGTGCTCCAAACGCCCGCGCTCCTGTGCCGGCAGACGGATTTCATCCTCGTCGGTCGCGCGCTGCGGCAAGCCCGTGAACTTGAAGAAGGGGCAGTTCTTGTCGCCGACCGAGATGTGCAACGTCGTCGACAAGGCGCGCTCGACGGGCAACGACGACCTGCTCGTCTGCGAGCGCGGCGTCATCTTCGGCTACAACGACCTCGTTGCCGACATGCGCTCGCTCGCGATCCTGCGCGCCACGGGTTGCCCCGTGGTGTTCGACGCGACGCACTCCGTGCAGCGGCCCGGCGCGCGCGGCAGCGAATCCGGCGGCGACCGCCGGCACGTGCCCGTGCTCGCGCGCGCGGCCGTCGCCGCGGGCGTTGCGGGTGTGTTCCTCGAGACGCATCCGCGGCCCGACGCGGCGCTCAGCGACGGCCCGACCTCGTGGCCGCTCGAGCTGGTCGGCCCGCTGCTCGAGCAACTCCAGGAAATCGACGCGGTCGTCAAAGCGCGGCCGTATCTCGAGAACGACGACAGGTTGACCGAAACGCCATCGCAAGCAAAAACGCAGCCTCTGATCCTGAGGGAGTATTCATGAGCACCATCAAGGAAGTATCCGGTCTCGAAGTCCTCGATTCGCGCGGCAACCCGACCGTCGAGGCCGAGGTCGTGCTCGCGAGCGGCGCGCGCGGCCGGGCCATCGCGCCGTCCGGCGCGTCAACGGGCTCGCGGGAAGCGCACGAGTTGCGGGACGGTGACAAGAAGCGCTATCTCGGCAAAGGCGTGACCAAGGCCGTCGCGAACGTCAACGGCGAGATCCGCAAGGCAGTCGCGGGGCTCGACGCCGCGGATCAGGAGAAGCTCGACCGCCGGATGATCGAGCTCGACGGCACGCCGAACAAGAAGCGGCTCGGCGCGAACGCGATCCTCGCGGTGTCGCTCGCGAGCGCGAAGGCGCACGCCGCGGACAAGGGCGTGCAGCTGTTCGAGATGCTCGGCGCGGGCAAGAAGGAGTACACGCTGCCGCTGCCGATGATGAACATCATCAACGGCGGCGCGCACGCGGACAACAGCGTCGATATCCAGGAGTTCATGATCCTGCCGGTTGGCGCGCCGACGTTCGCGGAGTGCCTCCGCTATGGCGTCGAGGTGTTTCATGCGCTCAAGAGCGTGCTGAAGGCGAAGCAGATGAATACCGCCGTCGGCGACGAAGGCGGCTTCGCGCCGGATTTGGGCTCGAACGAGGAGGCGCTCCAGACCATCGGCGAGGCCGTCGAGAAGGCCGGCTACACGCTCGGGCGGGAGATCTACCTCGGGCTCGACGTCGCGAGCACGGAGTTCTACGCGGACGGCATCTACGACCTCGCATCCGAGGGCCGCAAGTTCACCTCGGCGGAGTTCGCGGGCTACCTCGAGGATCTCGTCGCGCGCTATCCGATCGTGTCGATCGAGGACGGCATGGCGGAGGGCGACTGGGACGGCTGGGCGCTGCTGAGCAAGAAGCTCCGCGACAAGATCCAGCTGGTCGGCGACGATCTGTTCGTGACGAACACCGAGATCCTCGCGCAAGGCATCGAGAAAAAGATCGCGAACAGCATCCTCGTGAAGCCGAACCAAATCGGCACCCTCACGGAGACGCTCGAAGCGATCGAGATGGCGACCAAAGCGGGCTACTCATCCGTGGTTTCGCATCGCTCGGGGGAAACCGAGGACGCGACGATCGCGGATATCGCCGTGGCGACCGGGGCCACGCAGATCAAGACGGGCTCGTTGTCTCGATCGGACCGGCTAGCCAAGTATAATCAGCTGCTTCGAATCGAACGGCTCCTCGGCGCGCGCGCGAAGTTCGACGGCGCGGCCGCGTTTCCGGTGTCCTTGTAGCGCCGCGAGGGCGCGTCGACGAAAGCGTTGGCCGCGAGCTCGGCAATGCTCGCCACGATCGAAGGGTCGCGGCCGCGGGGAAGTGAATGCGGATCCTGATCTTGGCGCTCGCCGGAATGCTCGTGCTGCTGCAGGCACGGCTCTGGATCTCCGACGGCGGGCTCCGCGAGGTCTGGCGGCTCACCGCCGAGGTCGCGCGGCGCACCGAGGAGAACGGCAAGCTCGCGGCGCGCAACTCGGCGCTCGAAGCCGAGGTGCTGGACTTGAAGCAAGGCGTCGCGGCGGCCGAAGAGCGGGCCCGCACCGAGCTCGGCATGATCGAGTCCGGCGAAACGTTCTATCAGATCGCTCCCGCCGCGCCCGAGTCGCACGCCGGGCCGTGATGGCCGGCGGCGCCTAGGCGACGGCGCCTCCCCCAAGGAACGGCAGTTGCGGATTCTTCTCTCCAACGATGACGGCTATCAGGCGCGCGGCCTGCGCACGCTCGCGGAGCATCTCGGCGGCATCGCGGACGTGATCGTCGTCGCGCCGGATCGCAATCGCAGCGGCGCCTCGAACTCGCTCACGCTCGAGACCCCGCTGCGCGTCGAGCGTGCGGGCGACAACGTCTACTATGTGAACGGCACGCCGACCGACTGCGTGCACATCGCGATCACGGGGTTGCTCGAGGAGCCGCCCGACGTGCTGATCTCGGGAATCAACCACGGCGAGAATCTCGGCGACGACGTGCTGTACTCCGGCACCGTCGCCGCGGCGATGGAGGGGCGTTTCCTCGGCATTCCGTCGATCGCCGTGTCGCTCGTGGGCGATGAGCACTTCGCGACGGCCGCGGATCTCGTGCGCCGGTTCGTCGAGCGCAATCTCGCCGATCCGCTTCCGACCGACACGATGTTGAACGTAAACGTGCCGGACTTGCCGGCGGCGGAGCTCAAAGGGATCAAGACGACGCGCCTCGGCTTTCGCCACAAGTCCGAGCCCGTCGTGAAGGCGCTCGATCCGAAGAACCGGCCGATCTACTGGATTGGCCCCGCGGGCGCGGGGCAGGACGCGGGGGCCGGAACCGATTTTCACGCGGTGGCGAACGGTTACGTGTCGGTGACGCCGATCAAGATCGACCTCACGGCACACTCGGCGCTCGAGAAGCTCGACGGCTGGATGAAACGCTTCCGATGAAACGGGCGACGTGTCCGATGAGTGGCCGATGAACGAGCAGCAAAGAGGGATCGGCATGACGTCCGCGCGCACGCGCGAACGGCTGATCGATCGCCTGAAGAGCGAGGGTCTCAAGAACGCGGCCGTGCTCGACCGCATTCGCACCGTGCCGCGGCATTTGTTCGTCGACGAGGCGCTCGCGAGCCGCGCGTACGAAGACACGGCGCTCCCGATCGGCTTCGGCCAGACGATCTCGCAACCGTACGTCGTTGCGCTCATGACCGAGGCGCTGATCGCGGGCGGCAAGAAGCTCACGAAGGTCCTCGAGATCGGCACGGGTTGCGGATATCAGACCGCCGTGCTCGCGCCGTTCGTGCAGCACATCTACAGCGTCGAGCGGATTCAGCCGCTCCAACAACGCGCGCGTACGATGCTCGCGGAGCTCAAGATCAGCAACGTGAGCCTGCGCCACGCGGATGGTTGGCACGGCTGGCGCAGCCAGGCGCCGTTCCAAGGAATCATCGTCGCGGCCGCGCCCGAGCGCATTCCGCCCGAGCTCTGCGAGCAGCTCGACGAGGGCGGGCGGATGATCATTCCGATCGGCGAGCGCGGCCGGCAGAGGCTGTTGCGCGTGACGCGCAACGGGGATGAGTTCGTGGAAGAGGATCTGCTCGCGGTCAGCTTCGTGCCGTTCGTCGAAGGAACGGAGCTCTGACGTGAGCCGCGCCCGCGGCTCACGCAAGCGCGCAACGTTCGCGGAGCCGCGCGTGTCGCTCCCGGCCGGCGCGCTCGCGTCCGCGTTTGCGGCGTTGCGCTCGTCGCTCTCGGCCGTCGCGCTCGTGTCCGCGTTTGCGGCGGCGCTCGCGGGTTGCGCGAATGTCGCGCGCGAAACGGCGCCGCCGCCGGCCGCGAAGGCGTCGGCCAACGAGCGCGTGCACGTCGTGCGCGCCGGCGAAACGCTCTACAAGATCGCGTGGCAGCACGGAGTCGATCAGCGCGACCTCGTGCGTTGGAACGGTCTGCGCGATCCGGACGTGATCCGCGTGGGCCAGCGGCTGCGGCTCACGCCGCCGCCGAATACGCGCGCGTCCAGCTCGGCTCCGGCGCCGTCCAGCGGCAACACTAACCGCCCTCCGCAAGCCGCCGCGCCGCGCGCTGCGCCGCGCGCCGCCCCGGCACCGCCGGCGGTTCCCGTCCTGCCCCCGCCCGCCTGGGCGTGGCCCGCCGATGGCGCGGTGGTCACGCGTTTCGGGACGGGCGAGGGCATCGCGACCGGCGTGGGAATCGGCGGCCGTGTCGGGCAGCCCGTGCGTGCGGCCGCGGCGGGCCGAATCGTCTACGCAGGCAGCGGCCTGGTCGGTTATGGCCAGCTCGTGATCATCAAGCACAACGAGACGTATCTGACCGCGTACGGCTACAACAGCGAGCTGCTCGTGACCCAGGGGCAGGAAGTCGCGCGGGGCCAGACGATCGCGTCGATGGGCTTAGGGCCGGAGCGCCAGCCCCGGCTGCATTTCGAAATACGGCGCAACGGGGTTCCCGTCGATCCGCTGCAGTATTTCCCCGGCCGCTAGGCGGGCGGCGAATTGAGCAGCGCCGCGACGACGCGCCGCCGCTCGTGCACGAGCACGTTGAAGGTGCGGCACGCCGCCGGCGTGCTCATGATCTCGAGCCCGATCGCGCGCGCCGCGAGCGCGGCCATCAGGTCGACGTCGGGCAGCACCAGTTCCGTGCCGGTGCCGAGCAGCACGATCTCCGGACCCAGCGCGAGCGCGGGCTCGAGATCCGCGAGCGACAAGCTCGCCAGGCTGCCCACCGTCCAGCTCTCGATCAGCTGATCCGGCGCGACGACTACGTTCCCCGTGAGCCAGCGCTCGCCGATGCGGACGCGTCCCGGCTCGTAGGCACGGATCAAGTGGGCGGCGGTGTTTTCGCGGGTGATCTGCAACGCGGGTGGCCCGTCGGAGAGTCCGCGCAGTATACAGACGCCCGCACCGAGCTTGCCTGCGGTGACGGCTCGCGATGACAATCGCGTCCGCGGTATGAACCAGATAGGTTGAGCGGCTGGCCGCTGGCAGGGGTGCGAGTCATGGGGTTTCGATCGTCGTTGGTCGCAAGCGTTGCCCTCGTGCTCGCGAGCGCGGGGAGTGCGGCTGCCGAGAGCGTGCTGTTCATCGGTAACAGCTTCACCTACGGCGCCGGCTCGGCAGTGCGTTACTACCGCAGTGATACCGTGCACGACCTCAACGACGAAGGAATCGGCGGCTTGCCCGCGCTGTTCGAGTCGTTTACGCGGCAGGCCGGGCTCGACTACGAGGTGTCGCTCGAGACTCGCGGCGGCACCGGTCTCGACTTCCATCTCGAGAACAAGCGCGCGGCGATCGCTCGCCGCTGGGACACCGTCGTCGCGCACGGCTACAGCACGCTCGACGCCGACAAGCCGCGCGACGCAGCGAAGCTCGTCGCCACGGGCAAGGCGCTCGCGGACGTGTTGCGTGCGGAGAACCCGAACGTGGTCCTGTTCTTGATGGCGACTTGGTCGCGCGCCGACCAGGTCTATCCTCCGGAGGGTGCGTGGGCTGGCCGGCCGATCGCGGCGATGGCGAACGACATCCGAGCGGCGTACGAGCAAGCGGCGTCCGGAGCGGGCGCGCTCGTGATCCCGGTCGGGGAAGCGTGGAACCGCGCGATCCTGACGGGTGTCGCCGACGCGAATCCCTACGACGGCATCGAGGCCGGCAAGCTCGATCTCTGGACCTACGACCATTACCACGCGAGCACCTACGGCTACTATCTCGAAGCGCTGGTCGTCTTCGGCCGCGTGACGGGCAGAGACCCGCGCTCGCTTGGGCGTAGCGAATGCTCGGCGTTCGAGCTCGGACTGTCGACGGCGCAAGTGCAGGCGCTCCAGCAGATCGCCTTCGACGAGCTCGCGTCCTCGATGCCGTTGGCGCCGAATCCAGCGCCGCGAGTCTGCCGGCGAATCCGCAGCGCTGTGGCGCGCGTTAGCGTCGACTGAATGCGGCGGCCGTCGCCGCCGGCGCGCGGCGTGCGGCCTGATCGAATCGACGCCGTGCTACCATTTGCGCGCAAATTTCTCGACACAGAGTCATGGAACCCAACCAGATCGCACCCGCCATCGTCTCGCTGCAGGAGCGCGCCGTCGCTCTCCGGGGGTACCTTTGACTATGACGCGAAGCGCGAGCGGCTCGAGGAAGTCAACCGCGAGCTAGAGGACCCGAACGTCTGGTCCGACTCGGAGCGCGCGCAGAACCTAGGCCGCGAGCGCGCGGCGCTCGAAGCCGTCGTCGGCACGCTCGGACGCATCGACAAAACGCTCGGCGAGGCCGCGGAGCTGCACGAGCTCGCGGCGGAGGAGCAGGATCAAGGCACCCTCGCGGACGTGATCGGTCAGATCGCCGGCGTCACGAAGGAGCTCGAGCGCCTCGAGTTCACCCGGATGTTCTCGGGCAAGATGGACGCGCACAACGCGTTCGTCGACATACAGGCCGGATCGGGCGGTACCGAAGCTCAGGACTGGGCGAGCATGCTGCTGCGCATGTACCTGCGGTGGGGCGAGCGGCGCGGCTTTGCGATCGACGTGCTCGACACGGTCGACGGCGAGGTCGCGGGCATCAAGAGCGCGTCGCTGCACTTTCGCGGCGAGTACGCCTACGGTTGGCTCCGCACCGAGACCGGCGTCCACCGGCTCGTACGCAAGTCGCCGTTCGACTCGGGGCACCGGCGCCACACGTCGTTCGCGGCGGTGTTCGTCGCGCCCGAGATCGAGGACGATATCGAGGTCGAGCTCAATCCGGCGGATCTGCGCGTCGACGTGTTCCGCGCGAGCGGCGCGGGCGGCCAGCACGTCAACAAGACCGAGTCGGCGATAAGGATCACGCACATCCCGACCGGTATCGTCGTGCAGTGCCAGAACGAGCGGTCGCAACACAAGAACCGAGCCACCGCGATGAACCAGATGCGTGCGAAGCTCTACGAGCTCGAGGAGCAGAAGCGCAGGGAGCAGGCGCAGATCGTCGAAGACAACAAGGCGGACATCGGCTGGGGCAATCAGATTCGCTCGTACGTCCTCGACCAGTCGCGCGTGAAGGATTTGCGCACCAACCTCGAGAGCGGTCAGCCGCAAGCCATCCTCGACGGTGATCTCGACGACTTTCTGCAGGAAAGCTTGAAGCAAGGATTGTAAGTTCGATGAGTGAGAACGACGGGCAAGAGAACAGACTGATCGCGGAGCGACGCGCGAAGCTCGCGCGGTTGCGCGACGCCGGCCCCGCGTTCCCGAACGACTTCAAGCGCGACGCGCTCGCGGGCGAGTTGCTCGCGGCGTTTCAGGCGCACAGCGCGGAGTCTCTTGCCGCGACGCCGGTCGCCGTCGCAGTCGCGGGCAGGCTGATGGTCAAGCGTGTGATGGGCGGCAGCAGCTTCGTGAAGCTCCAAGACCGCTCCGGGCAGATCCAACTGATGATTCGGCGCGACCGAATCACGGAGCCGAAGTACGCCGAGTTCAAGAAGTGGGACGTCGGCGACATCGTCGGCGCGCGCGGCGAGCTCATCAAGACCAAGACGGGCGAGCTGTCGGTAGACGTCGCGGAGCTTCGCCTGCTCACGAAATCGCTGCGGCCGTTGCCCGAGAAGTGGCATGGGATTGCCGACGCCGAGCTCAAACTGCGCCAGCGCTACGTCGACTTGATCATGAGCGAGGAGACGCGCGAGATCTTCCGCAAGCGCAGTGCTCTGACGCGCTTCGTGCGCCAGTTTCTCGACGCGCTCGATTTCGCCGAGGTCGAGACGCCGATGATGCACCCGATCCCGGGCGGCGCGACCGCGCGGCCGTTCGTCACGCATCACCACGCACTCGATTCGACGCTCTACTTGCGCATCGCCCCCGAGCTCTACCTCAAGCGACTGCTCGTCGGCGGCTTCGAGCGCGTCTATGAGCTGAACCGAGTGTTCCGCAACGAAGGCCTGTCGACTCGGCACAATCCCGAGTTCACGATGCTCGAGCTCTATCAGGCGTACGCGAACTACCGTGATTTGATGACGCTCACCGAGAATCTCATCCGTAACGCGGCCCTAACGCTAGTGGGCGACGCGAGCATCGATTACCAAGGCGAGCGCATCGACCTCGGCCAGAAGTTCGGCGAGATCACGGTGGAAGCTGCGCTGCAGCGCGCCAATCCCGAGCTCAAGCCGGAGAACATCCGCGATCGAGCGGTGCTCGCGAGCGTCTGCGCGCAGAAGGGCATCGTGGCGCGGCCCGAATCCGGCGCCGGCAAGCTGCAATACGAGCTGTTCGAGAAGACGGTGGAGACGACGCTGCGCACCCCTGTGTTCGTCACGCAGTACCCGGCGGAAGTGTCGCCGCTCGCCCGCTGCAACGACGCGGATCCGTTCGTGACCGATCGGTTCGAGCTTTTCATCGGCGGCCGCGAGCTCGCGAACGGCTTTTCCGAGCTCAATGATCCCGAGGACCAGGCCGCGCGCTTCCGTGCCCAGGTCGACGCAAAAGCCCAGGGCGACGAGGAGGCGATGTTCTTCGACGACGACTACATTCGCGCGCTCGAGTACGGCATGCCGCCCGCCGCGGGGCTCGGCTTGGGGATAGACCGCCTCGCGATGCTGCTCACGAACTCCGCCTCGATCCGCGACGTACTGCTGTTCCCTCAGCTCAAGCCCGAAACCTAGCCTCGCACGGCGGCCCCGTCGGCCCCCTCCGGCCGCCGCGCGCGGCCCGCGGTTACCGTGGTGCGTTCCTGCGCGGAACGCACCGGACCGCACTCCTTATTCATAGCTCTTCGGCACGCGTGGTGGCGTCCGATCGGCTCGGACCGCTGCGCCCGTCGCTCTGGGAGCCCTCGTGGCATGGCCGTTGCAACCACTAAGCGTGCTTCTGAAGTTTGGTCTGGCGGGATGGCCCGGCCGCACGTGCGAAGACGCGGGGTGCAAAAGGCGCAGGTCGAAAACCGACGCCGGCGGTAAGGCTTAGCCATTCCAAATTTTGGAAAACTGAACCAAGAATTCTAAAGAAAACGATGAGCGGCCGGCACAGGGGTCCGACCCGCAGCCTTGTTCAGGGAGCTTCTGGATGGAAACCGTGAGCCCAAGCGTCCTCGGGGCGGCCTTCGGCCAGCCGCGAGGCGACACCGAGGTCGACTCGAGCGAGCTGCTGCGGGCGCTGATGGCGGTCCGCAACGGCGATTTCTCCGTGAGGCTCGCGGGCGACCGCAGCGGCATCGCGGGCAAGATCGCGGACACCTTCAACGACATCGTCTCCGCGAAAGAACGGCTCGCGACCGAGCTCGAGCGCGTGGGCGATGCCGTCGGCAAGCGCGGCCTCACGCGCCAGCGCGTGCAGTGCGAGCGCCGGTCCGGCGCTTGGGGCGCGATGGAAACGTCCGTCAACGGGCTGATCGACGACTTGCTCCAGCCCACGATCGAGGTCACGCGCAGCATCGCGGCGGTCGCCAAAGGCGACCTGTCGCAGACGGTGCCGCTCGAGATCGAGGGACGGCCGCTCGAGGGGGAGTTCCTTCGGTCCGCGCGGATCGTGAATCGGATGATCGATCAGATGAACGTGTTCACGTCCGAGGTCACGCGCGTCGCGCGCGAGGTCGGCACGGAGGGCATGCTCGGCGGCCAGGCAGTCGTGGAGGATGTCTCCGGAGCCTGGCGCACGCTCACCGATAGCGTGAATTCGATGGCCGGTAATTTGACGGCGCAAGTGCGCAACATCGCCGAGGTCACGATCGCGGTCGCGAACGGCGACCTGTCGCGCAAGATCACGGTCGACGTGCGCGGCGAGATTCTGCAGCTGAAGGAAGCCATCAACACGATGGTCGACCAGCTCCGGTCGTTCGCGTCGGAAGTGACACGGGTCGCGCGCGAGGTCGGCACCGAAGGGAAGCTCGGCGGTCAGGCCATCGTGCCGGGCGTCGCGGGCACCTGGAAAGACCTCACGGACAACGTGAACGTCATGGCCGCGAACCTCACGAGCCAGGTGAGAGGTATCGCAGAGGTCGCGACCGCGATCGCGCGCGGCGACTTGTCGCGCAAGATCACGGTCGACGTCAAGGGCGAGATCCTCGAGCTCAAGAGCACCATCAATACGATGGTCGACCAGCTCAATTCGTTCGCCTCGGAGGTGACGCGCGTAGCACGCGAGGTCGGCACCGAGGGCAAGCTCGGCGGGCAGGCCATCGTGCCGGGCGTCGCAGGCACGTGGAAGAACCTCACCGACAACGTGAACTCGATGGCCGGCAACCTCACGGCGCAGGTTCGCAACATCGCCGACGTCGCGACGGCCGTCGCGCGCGGCGACTTGTCGTCGAAGATCACGGTGGACGTGAAGGGCGAGATCCTGGAGCTCAAGAACACCGTCAACACGATGGTGGATCAGCTCAACTCGTTCGCGTCGGAGGTCACGCGCGTCGCGCGCGAGGTGGGCACCGAAGGCGAGCTCGGCGGCCAAGCGCTCGTGCCGGGCGTCGCGGGCACCTGGAAGGACCTCACGGACAACGTGAACGTGATGGCCGAGAACCTGACCACGCAGGTGCGCAACATCGCGGAAGTCACCACGGCCATCGCGCGCGGCGACTTGTCGCGCAAGATCACGGTCGACGTCAAAGGCGAGATTCTCGACCTCAAGAACACGATCAACACCGTCGTCGACCAGCTCAACTCGTTCGCGGCGGAAGTCACGCGCGTCGCGCGCGAGGTGGGAACCGAAGGCGAGCTCGGCGGCCAGGCGCTCGTGCCGGGCGTGGCGGGCACGTGGAAGGATCTCACGGACAACGTGAACGTCATGGCGGCGAACCTCACGAGCCAGGTGCGCGGCATCGTCAAGGTCGTAACCGCGGTCGCGAACGGCGACCTCGCGCAGAAGCTGACCTTCGAAGCGAAAGGCGAGGTGGCCGCGCTCGCGGACACGATCAACGGCATGACCGACACGCTTGCGACGTTCGCGGCCCAGGTGACCACCGTCGCTCGCGAGGTCGGCGTCGAAGGCCGACTCGGCGGCCAGGCGAACGTGCCGGGCGCCGCGGGCACGTGGAAGGATCTCACGGCCAACGTGAACCTGCTCGCCGCGAACCTGACGACCCAGGTGCGAGCCATCGCGGACGTCGCGACCGCGGTGACGAAGGGCGACCTCACGCGCTACATCCAAGTCGACGCGAAGGGCGAGGTCGCGGATCTCAAGAACTACCTGAACGCGATGATCGGCAACCTTCGCGAGACGACCGATCGCAACACGGAGCAAGACTGGCTCAAGACCAATCTCGCGAAGTTCAGCCGTATGCTGCAAGGCCAACGGGACCTCACAGCCGTCGCGCAGATGCTGCTGTCCGAGCTCGCGCCGCTCGTCTCGGCGCACCAAGGCGTCGCTTACGTGATGGCCGACACCGAGCGCGGCCCGCGGCTGAAGCAGCTCGCGGCGTACGCCGATTCGGCGAGCTCCAACGATCCGCGCGAGTACGCGTTCAACGAGGGGTTGATTGGGCAGTGCGCGTACGAGCGCCGCCGGCTCGTGCTCTCGGACCTGCCGCCGCGCTCGTTGCGGGTCGCGTCGGGGTTGATCGACATCGAGCCGCGCACCGTGATTGTCCTTCCGGTGCTGTTCGAAGGAGCGGTGAAGGCGGTGATCGAGCTCGCGAGCCTCCGCGAGTTCACCGCGCAGCATATCGCACTGCTCGAGCAGCTCACCGACATCGTCGGCATCGTGCTCAACAACATCGAGGTCACGATGCGCACCGAGCTGTTGCTCGAGCAGACGCAGCAGCTCGCGTTGGAGCAGCAGAGCCAGCAGCACGAGCTGCAGAAGACCAACGAGGAGCTCGCACAGAAGGCCCGGCTGCTCGCCGCGCAGAACGCGGAGGTCGAGCGCAAGAACACCGAGATCGAGCAGGCACGCCGCGCGGTCGAGGAGAAAGCCGCCGAGCTCGCGCTCACCTCGCGGTACAAGTCCGAATTCCTCGCGAACATGTCGCACGAGCTGCGCACGCCGCTCAACAGCATTCTCGTGCTCGGCCAGCAGCTCGCGGACAACGTGGACAGCAACCTCACTCATCGTCAGGTGGAGTTCGCGACGACGATCCACGGCGCGGGCACGGACCTACTCAACCTCATCAACGACATCTTGGATCTGTCCAAGATCGAATCCGGTACCGTCACTGTCCAGTGCGAAGACCTGCCGTTCGCGGACTTGAGCGACGCGGTGCAGCGCAACTTCCGGCACGAGACGGAGAGCGGCGATCTCGATTTCGCGATCGAGTTCGGCACGGAGCTGCCGGAGAGAATCAACACGGATCCGAAGCGTCTGCTGCAGGTGCTCAAGAACCTGCTCGCGAACGCGTTCAAGTTCACGGAGCACGGCGGCGTGGCGTTGCGTGTCGGCGTTGCAGAGAGCGGCTGGACACCCGGTCAAGCCGTGCTCGACAACGCCGACACGGTTGTTTCGTTCGCCGTGAGCGACACCGGCATCGGCATCGCGCTCGACAAACAGAAGATCGTGTTCGAGGCGTTCCAGCAGGCGGACGCGGGTACCGCGCGCCGCCACGGCGGCACCGGGCTAGGCCTCGCGATCAGCCGCGAGCTCGCGCAATTGCTCGGCGGCGAGATCAAGCTCCAGAGCATGCCGGGGCGCGGCAGCACATTCACCTTGTACCTCCCCGTCACCTACGCCGGTGCGACCGTGCTGCCCGAGCTCGAGCCGCGCGAGGCTCCGGCCCGGATCGCGGCGCTGACATCCGCGGCGGCGCCCGCGGCGCGGCCGATCCCGGACGACCGTGCGAATCTCTCGCCGGGCGACTGCGTAATGCTGATCGCCGAGGACGATCCGGACTACGCGCGGATCCTCGTCGACGTCGCGCGGCGGCGCGGCTTCCGGTGCCTCGCCGCGTCGCGCGGCGCTGACGCGCTCGTGCTCGCCCGCAAATACCGGCCACACGCCGTCTGCCTCGACATCAACCTACCCGACATGCTCGGTTGGGCCGTGCTCGGTCAGTTGAAGCAGGATCCGCTGACGCGGCACGCGCCGGTGCAGATCCTCACGGGCGAGGACGACCCGCTGCCGGCGCTGTCGCGCGGCGCGTATTCCTATCTCACGAAGCCGCTCGGCGCGGATCAGCTCGACAAAGCCTTCGAGGATGTGCGCACGTTCCTGAGTAACCGCAAGCGCCGGCTGCTGGTCGTGGACCCGACCGGGGGAGCGGACGGGGGCATGACCGCACTCGTGGCCGGCGACGACGTGGAGCTCGCCTCGGCCTCGAGTGGCGCGGCCGCGCTCGGGCTGCTGGCCGAGCACGACTTCGACTGCGTCGTGCTCGCGTTCGAGCTACCCGACATGGACGCGCTCGATCTGATCGAGCGCGCGCGCGACGTGCAAGACCGCGCCTTCGTGCCGTTCGTCGTCTATGCCGAGAATCACTTCAGCGAGGAAGATCAGCAGCGGCTGCGCGCCACGACGCGGCACAGTGTCGTGACGCTCGCGCATTCGCGCGAGCGGTTGCTCGACGAGACTTCGCTGTTCCTGCATCGCGACGTGTCGCGCCTGCCAGAGGCGAAGCTCCAGATGGTGCTGTCGCTGCAGGAGGGCGACGCCGTGTTGGCGGACAAGAAGATCCTCGTGGTCGACGACGACGTTCGCAACATCTTCGCGCTGTCGAGCGTGCTCGAACGCTACAACATGAAGGTGATCGCCGCGCACACGGGCCTCGACGCGATTCGGCTGCTCGAGCAGACACCGGATATATCGCTGGTGCTGCTCGACATCATGATGCCCGAGATGGACGGCTACGAGACGATGCGCCGGATCCGCGGCAAGTCGCAGTTCCAGCTCCTGCCGATCATCACGCTCACCGCGAAGGCGATGAAGGGCGACCGCGAGAAGTGCCTCGAAGCGGGTGCCTCGGACTACATCGCGAAGCCGGTCGACAGCGAGCACCTTTTGTCGCTGCTACGTGTATGGCTGCGGCGCTGAGCGGGCAGCCCCGGATGAGCCCTGCCGGCGGCGAACGGGCCAACATCCTGCTCGTCGACGACACGCCGGCGCGCCTCCTCACTTACGAGGCGATCCTCGGCAGCCTCGGACACAACCTCGTGCGCG
Source organism: uncultured Gammaproteobacteria bacterium (assembly GCA_963742115.1). Taxonomy (GTDB): domain Bacteria; phylum Pseudomonadota; class Gammaproteobacteria; order Steroidobacterales; family Rariloculaceae; genus FEN-1219. The sequence continues at coordinate 564,719 of CAVUKQ010000014.1, read as the reverse complement.
CCCAGTCGGGCAACGAGGCGCTCGTGAAGCTGCTCGAGATGGAGGTCGCGACGATCCTGCTCGACGTGAGCATGCCGGGGATGGACGGCTTCGAGACCGCCGCGATGATCCGCGGCCATCCGCGTTCGGCGCAGACGCCAATCATCTTCGTCACGGGCGTGCACCTCACGGATCTCGACCGGCTGCGCGGCTACGAGATGGGCGCCGTCGATTACGTGTCGGTGCCCGTTATCCCGGAGATTCTGCGCGGCAAGGTGTCGGTGCTCGTGCAGCTCTACCTTCAGCGCCGCGAGCTCTCGCGCCTCAACGAGGCAATGGCGGTAGCGAACACGAAGCTCGCGGCCGCGCACGACCAGCTCAAGGCGGACAACACGCGCGAGCTGCAGAGCCTGAATCGCACGCTCGAGCGCGCCAACGAGCAGATGCTCGGCGAGATCGCGGAACGCAAACGCGCGGAATCGCTGCTGCAAGACGAAGCGCGTCGCAAGGACGAGTTTCTCGCGATCCTCGCGCACGAGCTCCGCAATCCGCTGTCCGCGATGCACAATGCGGTACAGCTGATGCACGCGGCCAAACTCGGCTCGGAGCGGGTCGACTGGGTCCGAGACCTGCTCGACCGCCAGCTCAAGCATCTCACGCGGCTCATCGACGACTTGCTCGACGTGCGCCGGATCACGAGCGGCAGCGTTCGCCTCCAGCGCGAGCCGCTCGATCTCGAGAGCGTCCTGCGCCAATCGGTCGAGGCTGTCCGCTCGTTGATCGACGCGCGCCGCCACACCGTGGCGGTTCGGTTCGCGAAAGACTCGCTCTACGTCGAAGGCGACCTCGTCCGTCTGACTCAGGTGTTCATCAATCTGCTCGCGAACGCCGCGAAGTACACGCCGGAAGGCGGCAGGATCGAGGTGACGCTCGCGGCTGACGCAGAGGACGGGCGTTGGTCCCTCGTCCGCGTGCGCGACACGGGCGCCGGCATCCCGACCGACATGCTCGAACGCGTGTTCGAGCTGTTCGCACAGGCGAACGCCCCCGAGACGCGGACGCATAGCGGCCTCGGAATCGGCCTGTCGCTCGTTCGGGGCCTCGTGGCCCTGCACGGAGGAGCCGTGTGGGCGACCAGCGACGGCCCGGGACGCGGCAGCGAATTCGTCGTCCGCCTGCCGTTGCTCGACGCGCTTCCCGAGGTCGGTCACGCACGCACCCAAGCGGCCGCGCAGCGTGCTCGTGCCGCCGCTACGGCTGCTGATCGTCGACGACAACGTCGACACGGCGACGGGTCTCGCCGCGCATCTGCGCGAGAACGGTCGGCACGTCGTGCAGCTCGCGCACACGGGCGGCGACGGTCTCAGCCGCGGCGAAGGAGTTCGCGCCCGAGCTCGTGCTGCTCGATATCGGCTTGCCCGACATCGACGGCTACGAAGTGGCGCGGCGGCTGCGCGCGGACGAGCGGTTCCAGGACGTGCCGTTGATCGCATTGACGGGATTCTGCGGGCATGCCGACCGCGTGCGCGCGAAGCGCGCGGGCTTCGACGATTACCTCGTGAAACCCGTGCCTTACGACGTGCTCGCCGAGGTTCTCGCGACGCAGGCGAGCGGCCTGCGCAAGCTCGCCTGACGACGATCTAACCGCTGGCGGACGGCGGTGGCCGAGCGCGTGCGACGACGCGCGGGCCGACTCGAGTGACCCTCAATCGCGCGGCACGGCGTACGGTAGCGACAGCTCGCGCAGCTCGGCGCCCTCGACAGTCAGCGCCCCACGGGCCGCAGCCTGGTCGACGACCGCGAGCAGCTCGGCGCCGGCTCCCGCGGCGCGCGCCGACCGCACGACCTCTCCCGCCGCGTTGCCGGCGCCGTCGAGGACGGCAGAGCCCGCGGCAGGCGCTGCGGCGCAAGTACATGCGTAACGCCGCATCCGGCGCTTGACGGAGCCCAAGTGATGCACGCGCGCAATCACTTCTTGGCCGGGGTAACAGCCTTTGTCGAACGACAACGCGTCGAGCAGATCGAGGTTGAGCATTTGCGCCACGAAGTGCTCGACGAGTGCTGCGCCGATCGTCGGAATGCCGAGCTCGATTTCGGCGAGCGCCGTTTCGTCGGCGCTCGCACGCGGCAACGCGGGCTCGAAAGTTTCGACGGACGCGCGGGAGCCGAGCGCATGCCACAGCCGATCGCCGATTCGAACCCAATGAAGCTCGCCCCGAGTCACGACGCCGCCGACGGGCGTACCGGCCGGTAGGGCGTGCGCAGCGAGCCACTCGTCGTCCGCTCCAACGAGCGCTGCGGCGAGCCACTCGTCGGACGGCGCGATCTGCACTTTCGCGCGCAGCACGAACATCCGGAGCCGGCTCGCAGTGGACGCCAGCACGTCGCGCGGCGCAAGCAGCAGCCAGCGATCGGGCAGGCGCACGATTCGCAGCAGCGCGCGGACACGGCCTTTGGCGTCGTGCCAGCCCGCGAGCGGTGCGCGTGACCCGTCGAGCGAGTCGACCGTGCGGCTCAGTTGGCCGTGAAGAAATGCGGCGGCGTCGGCGCCGCGCACTTCGATGCAGCCTAGGTCGGGCAGCGGACCGTAGCGCGGGGTCATCGAATCGCTCGTGGGTTCGTTCGTGGAGGAGGGTTCTCTTGACGCGTCCGCCGCGGTCACGATCGTCCGTCGTAGTGCGGACCCTCGCCGTTTCTGGCAAACTTTACCCGATGCCCGGTGAGCGCACACAAGAGCGGATCGACAGCGAGTCTACGCCCGAATCCGCCGAATCACGACGCAAACTCGACGACCCCGCAGGCTCGCAACCGCGAGTGCGAGGCGACATCGACGCCGCCGCGCAGCACCGACGCGAGATAGGGGGGCCGAAAGGGCCGGAGCCGACGCGCTTCGGCGACTGGGAGCGTGCGGGTCGATGCGTTGATTTCTAGCTGATTCCAACGTCGCGAGTCGAGTGGCCGCGGTGGCCGCGGCGCGCGCGTTCGGCAGGTCGATTCTTAGGAGTACTCGGCAAATGCAATGGGTGCAACGGCCCTTGTCGCCGTTTTGGATCTATCGGTGGCAGATCACGATGTGGCTGTCGAGTCTGCACCGAATCACGGGCTTGTTATTGTCCGCGGGCGCAATCGTCCTCGGCGTCTGGCTCATCGGAGCCGCGGGCGGCGCCGACAGTTATGCGAGCGTGCAGCAGGTGCTCGGCGCGCCGTGGTTCAAGGTGCCGCTCGTCGGTTGGACGTTCTGCTTCTTCTTTCATCTCGCCAACGGCGTGCGCCATCTCGCGTGGGACACGGGTGCGGGCTTCGATCGCGCGCGCATCGTTGCGACGGGGTGGACGGTCCTCGCGCTGGCGGTGGTCGCTACCGCGGTGTTCTCCTGGTTCGCGATTTTCTAGAGGTGCTCTAAGTGAGTCTCGTTACACCGTTGAGTCGCGTGCTCGGCCTCGGCACGGCAGGAGGCGCGGGTGAGCATTGGTGGATGCAGCGCGTCACTTCCGTCGCGCTCGTGCTGCTCGGACTGTGGCTCGCGTCGGCGTTGCTCGCGCTGCCCGACTACTCGTATCTCACCGTCTACGGCTGGGTGCGGCGCCCGCTCACGAGCGTGCTGCTGATCCTGCTCGTGGTCACCGTGGCTTATCACTCGTATCTCGGCCTGCAAGTCGTGATCGAAGACTACGTGACGACCAAGGCGCTCAAAGTGGCCGCGGTGATGGGCTCCGCATTCGCGCATTGGGGTTTGGGCGTAGCGACGATTTTCGCGGTCCTGAAGATCGCATTCGGACCTTCGGCATGACTTCGAACAAAGACTACGAATTCATCGACCACAGCTACGACGTGGTCGTCGTCGGCGCGGGCGGCGCGGGCCTGCGCGCGACTCTCGGTCTCGCGGAGCAGGGTTTGTCGACCGCGTGCTTGACCAAAGTGTTCCCGACGCGCAGCCACACCGTTGCGGCGCAGGGCGGCATTAGCGCGGCGCTCGGCAACATGGGCGAGGACGATTGGCGCTGGCACATGTACGACACGGTCAAGGGATCGGACTGGCTCGGTGACCAGGACGCAATCGAGTACATGTGCAAGGAGGCGCCCGCGTCGGTCATCGAGCTCGAGCACTACGGCGTGCCGTTCTCGCGCACCGAGGACGGCCGCATCTATCAGCGGCCATTCGGCGGCATGACGACTCGCTACGGGCAGGGCACCGCGCAGCGGACCTGTGCCGCGGCGGACCGCACCGGTCATGCGATGCTGCACACCCTCTATCAGCAGTCGTTGAAGCATTCGGCCGAATTCTTCATCGAGTACTTCGCGCTCGATCTCATCATGGAGAACGGCGCTTGCCGCGGCGTCGTCGCGCTCGACCTTGCGACGGGCAGGCTGCACCGCTACCGCGCGCAAATGGTGATTCTCGCGACGGGCGGCTATGGCCGCGCGTATTTCTCCTGCACGTCCGCGCACATCTGCACGGGCGACGGCAATGCGATGGTCCTGCGCGCCGGGCTGCCGCTCGAAGACCTCGAGTTCGTGCAGTTTCATCCGACCGGAGTTTACGGCGCAGGCATGCTGATCACGGAGGGGTCGCGCGGCGAAGGCGGCTACCTCACGAACTCGAACGGCGAGCGCTTCATGGAGCGCTACGCGCCGAACGCGAAGGACTTGGCTTCACGCGACGTCGTGAGCCGCTCGATCACGATCGAGATTCGCGAGGGCCGCGGCGTGGGCCAGCACAAGGACCACGTGCACCTGCACCTCGAGCACCTCGGCCGCGAGGTCATCGAAGAGCGCCTGCCCGGCATCACGGAGACGGCGAAGATCTTCGCGGGCGTCGACGTGATGAAGGCACCGATTCCGGTGCTGCCTACCGTGCACTACAACATGGGCGGCGTACCGACCAACTACCACGGCGAGGCCATCGGCAAGAGCTCGCGCGGCGAGGAATACATCGTCGAAGGGCTCATGGCCGTCGGCGAGGCTGCGTGCGTGTCGGTCCACGGCGCGAATCGACTCGGCTCGAACTCGCTCATCGACCTGGTCGTGTTCGGCCGCGCGGCCGCCCATCGCTGCGGGCAGATCATCAAGAAGGGCTCGCGGCCGCGTTCGTTTGCGCCGGGGGCGGGGGATGAGGCCGTGGCACGGCTCGACCAGCTCCGCAACGCGAAGGGCAAGTCGCCCACCGCGAAGATCCGGCTCGAGATGCAGCGCGTGATGCAGAATCACGCGGCGGTGTTTCGCACCGGCGACTCGCTGCAAGAGGGTATCGACAAACTCGAAGCCGTGTTCGCGTCGTTCGCGGATGTCGGCGTCACCGACCGCACGCTCGTTTGGAACACGGATCTCATCGAGACGCTCGAGCTCCATAACCTGCTGTTGCAAGCGATGGGCACGATCAAATCCGCGGCGAATCGCACCGAGAGCCGCGGCGCGCAGGCGCGCGAGGACTATCCCGAGCGCGACGACGCGAACTGGATGAAGCACACGCTCTGCTGGGTCGACGAGCGTGGCGGCGTGCGGTTCGACTACCGGCCCGTGACGATGACGACGCTGACGGACGACGTGAAGCCGATTCCGCCGAAGGCGCGCACGTACTAGCGGCGACGCCTAGAGATTTCCGCATAGAGATCTGTGTTGAGCTAGAGCCCTGAGGAGCCACGATGGCGCAGTTTTCACTACCCGCGAATTCCAAGATCAAGCCCGGCAAGGACCACGGCGGCGCGAACGGCGCGAAGAACGTCAAGAAGTTTGCGATCTACCGGTACGATCCGAGCACGGGCGAGAATCCGCACGTCGACACCTACTCGGTGGACATGGACACCTGCGCGCCGATGGTCCTCGACGCGCTGATCAAGATCAAGAACGAGATCGATCCGTCGCTCGCGTTCCGCCGCTCGTGCCGGGAGGGCATCTGCGGGTCGTGCGCGATGAACATCGATGGGACCAATTCGCTCGCGTGCTTGAAGCCGATCGAAGATTGCGCCGGCACCGTGAACGTCTACCCGCTGCCGCATTTGCCGGTGGTCAAGGATCTCGTTGGGGACCTCACGAATTTCTACGCGCAATATGCGGCCGTTAAGCCCTGGTTGCAGTCGCAGACTCCGGCGCCGCCCGATCGCGAGCGGCTGCAGTCGAAAGAGGACCAGGAGAAGATCAACACGCCGTCCGCGTGCATCCTGTGCGCTTGCTGCTCGACGTCGTGCCCCAGTTATTGGTGGAACTCCGATCGGTTCCTCGGACCGGCCGCGCTGTTGCAAGCGTATCGCTGGATCGTCGATAGCCGCGACGAGATGACCGGAGAGCGGCTGGACGATCTCGACGACGCGTTCCGGTTGTACCGCTGCCACACGATCCTCAATTGCACGCAGGCCTGCCCGAAGGACCTGAACCCCGGTAAGGCGATCGCCGAGATCAAGAAGATGATCGCGGAGCGCCGCCTGTAGAGGTGCTTGGGATGAGCGCCGACCTCGCAAGGCTCCGGTGGCGCTCGCGGCGGGGCATGAGGGAGCTCGACGCCGTGCTCCAGTCCTTCGTCCAGTCGGCCGTCGCCGACCTCGGTGCCGACGAACTTGCTCGGTTCGAGCAGATTCTCGATCTGCCCGATCCCGAGCTCTTCGCCTACCTTACGGGGCGAAGTGCACCCGAAGACCCCGCGATCGCGCGCCTCGTCGAACGAATCCGCGCGAGCCATCGACCTCAAGCCTGAGCCGTCCGGATTCCTGCTGATCTGGTGGCTGGCGCTCCATACGCTCGTCGTCGCGGCGGTCGTCGTGCTCGGCGCGCCGTGGCTGCTCAAGGGCCTCGCATTGCTCTGCGTGCTCGTTCACGCGATCGCGCTGCCGCCCGAGCGTGCGCCACGGATCGTCTACCGTAGCGACGGGCGCATCGAGTTGCCGGAGCTCGGTCTCGACGATCTCACGCTCGGCCCGCGCACCCGCTATACCGCGAGCTGGGTCCGGTTCGACCTTCGCGGGACGGAACGCGCGCTTCTCGTTTTGCTGCTCGCCGATCAGATCGCTCCCGAGGCTTGGCGCCGACTTCAGACGGCGCTCCGGCGATTGCGCCCGAGCGAGGGGAACGACGCTACCGCGAAGTAGTCAGACCCCTCCGGTGAGCGATCTTAAGTTAGAATTGGTCTCGATCGGCACTACGTCACGGAACCGACAGGTCCCGAACATTCCATGGGCCGGGGTCGAAACTTTTGGGTGTCGCATGGGGTCTACCGGGAAGCGCTTGACAGAGCCAGTCGAAAGACACCCGCCCGGAAGCGGAGCGTCGGATCTGCTGCTAGTTAGGCGCGTGCAGCAGGGCGACAGGTCGGCGTTCGATCTGTTGGTCGTCAAATACCAGCACAAGATTCTCAAGCTGATCATGCGGTACGTTCGAGACCCGTCCGAAGCCCTAGACGTCGCGCAGGAAGCGTTCCTCAAGGCCTACAGGGCTGCGCCGTCGTTCCGCGGCGATAGCGCGTTCTACACTTGGCTCTACCGCATCGCGATCAACACCGCGAAAAACCACCTGGTTGCGCTGGGCCGCCGCCCGACTCACTACAACCTCGATACACAGGATCCCGAGCAGACCGAATCGCTCACGGACCTGCGCGACCTCGACACTCCCGAGGGCCTCGCGCAGACCGAAGAGATCCGACAGGCCGTGAACCGAGCCATCGGAGACTTGCCCGAGGAGCTCCGAACGGCCATCCTGTTGCGCGAAATCGAGGGCCTGAGCTACGAAGAAATCGCGCAGACCATGGAGTGCCCCGTCGGTACGGTGCGTTCGCGAATCTTTCGCGCACGCGAGGCTATCGACCGGGAAATCGCCCCTTTGCTTTGAACCACTCATGATCACACTCAGCGCGGCGGCCCAATGACAGAACAGATCAACGATCAGATTTCGGCATTCATCGACGATGAGCTGCCCGACCAGGAAAGCACTTTCCTGCTGCGGCGCTTCGAGCGCGATCCCGAGGCACATGGTCAAGCCTTGCGCTACACGCTGATCGGATCGGCGCTGCGCAACGAGCTGCTCGGCCCCGATCCCGCGATTCTGCGCCGCAGGATCGCCGTCGCGCTCGCCGGCAAAGCGCCGCTGCCCGCGACACGGCCGCAAGCTCGTTGGCAGTCTCGGTACGCACGGCCGCTGCTCGGCTTCGGAATCGCTGCAAGCGTCGCCGTCGCGGCGATCGTGGGTATGCGAATGATCAACGATGCACAAGTTGCGCCGAGCGGCGCGGTCGCGCCGCTGGTCGCGAGGGACGTCGAGCGCGTCGAGCCCGTCCCTGCGGATAGGTACGTCGTCCCGCAAGAAGTATCCGACGCACCCGTGATCGCGCCGCAGATTAGGCTCACGAACTATCTCGTGCACCACGGCGAATATGCGTCGCGTTTGAGCCGCACTAGCGTGCATTCGAACGTCGTGGGCGCGTCGGAGCCGTTGCCCGAGGCGCTCGTGGAGCCGAGCGTCGTCACGGATCCTCGGCGGGCCCCGATGCCGCGCACGGAGTGACCGTGTCGAGCGCGTCCTGAGTCGGCCGCTCCTCCTGATCGCGCTCGCCGTCGCGACCGACGCGTCGGCGCAGGAGGCGCGCGCGTGGCTCGACAAGATGAATCGCGCGGTCGAGGACCTGAACTACCAGGGCACGTTCGTGCACGTGCTCAACGGCACGCCCGAGACTCTGCGCATCATTCACCGCAACGCGGCCGGCCGCAGCGGCGAGCGCATCGTGTCGCTCGACGGGGTGGGCCGGGAGATCATCCGTCAGGGCGACGAGGTGCAGTGCATCCTGCCCGATCAACGCGTCGTGCTGCTCGAGGAACGCAAGGACATCAGCCCGCTCGTGTCGGCGCTGCCGAGCTATTCCGCAGAGATCGAGCCGCACTACGAGCTCACGCTGCACTCGAGCACGCGAGTCGCGAACCGTCCGGCGCAGGTTCTCGAGATCAAGCCCCGTGACGAGTTTCGCTACGGCTACATGCTGTGGCTCGATCAGGAAACGGCGATGCCGCTCAGGTCGCAGCTGATCGACGACAAGGGTGTGATCGTCGAGCAAATCCTGTTCACGGAAATCGACCTGCCGGATTCGATTCCCGCCGAGTCGCTCGCCGCCACGATCGACACGACGGGTTTCGAGATGCTCCGGCCGCCCGCGTCCGACGCCGCTCGCGGAAGGCATTCCGTGGCGAGCGGCCGCGGTGCCCGGCGGTTTCAAGCTGTCGGTCGCAACGCAGAGTCCGATCGCGGGCTCGGAAACGCCAGTCGAGCATCTCGTCTACTCCGACGGTCTTGCGACGGTTTCCGTGTTCATCGAAGACCCGAACACGAAGGCCGAGGTCAGTGAAGGCTTTTCGACGATGGGCAGCACGAACGCGTTCTCGCTGACGCTGCGCGGCCGCAAGGTCACGGCGGTCGGTGAAGTGCCGCGCCAGACGGTGCGCACCATCGCATCATCTCTCGTCTCCGAGTAGCGGAGCGATCGTCATCCGCTCCACCCACTGCATGACGGCGGAGGCGACCGTCACTCGCACGAGCTTGGCCGGCCGGGTCGAGGTCGAGTTCGGCCCGCCGGCCCGATGCCGCGGCTGCGAGGGCGCGTGCCTTTGGCGCCGAATGCCGGCGGCTCAGCGCTTGAGCTTCGACACTTCGCTCGCGCTCGCCGTCGGCACGCAGGTCGTCGTTGCGCTGCCCGACCGCTATCTGCTGCTCGGCTCGTTGCTCGTGCACGGCCTGCCGCTCGCGGCGCTGCTCGCGGGCGCGCTCGGGGGCGCCGCTATCACAGGCACCGACGTAGGCGCCGCGGTGGGCGCAGTTGCGGGCATCGCCGCAGCATTGCTGCTGGTGCCGCGACTGCGCGCGAGGCTCGAACGCAACACCTTGCGGCGCGTCGAGATTCACGCCGCACCGAGGCGCGATGCGCACACTCATTCTCTATAGCCGTCCCGAGTGCCACCTCTGTGAGGCGCTGACCGCCGAGCTCTTGCCGCTCCTGGCCGGCCGAGCGACGGTCCGAGTGGTCGACGTCGACGAGACCGTGGCTCTCGAGCGGCGCTACGGGCTTCGCATCCCCGTTCTCGTCGACGGCGACGTCGAAATCTCCGGATACCCGCTCGACCGAGAACGCGTCGAACGGCACCTCGCTTCGCTCTGAGCCGCGATCCCCGGCGATCGGCGTACGGCAGTCCCCACCGAAGCCGCGGGGCTGCCGTGGGCATTGAGCTATAATCCGCGCCGCCCGCACCGGGCGACCCTTTGGAACCCATGGATCGGATCCGTAATTTCTCGATCATCGCGCACATCGATCACGGCAAGTCCACGCTTGCAGATCGGCTCATCCAGCTGTGCGGCGGCCTCACCGAGCGCGAGATGGAAGATCAAGTGCTCGACTCGATGGACCTCGAGCGCGAGCGCGGCATCACGATCAAGGCGCAGAGCGTGGCGTTGACCTACAGGGCGCGCGACGGCCTCGACTACAACCTCAACCTCATCGACACGCCGGGGCACGTGGATTTCTCGTACGAGGTGTCGCGCTCGCTCGCCGCGTGCGACGGCGCGCTGCTCGTCGTCGACGCGGGGCAGGGCGTGCAGGCGCAGAGCGTCGCGAACTGCTACACGGCGATCGAGCAGGGTCTCGAGGTCATCCCGGTGATCAACAAGATCGATCTGCCGACCGCGGACCCCGAGAACGTGATCGTCCAGATCGAGGACATCATCGGCATCGCGGCGCGGGACGCGCTGCGGATCAGCGCGAAGACGGGCCTCGGCGTAGACGAGCTGCTCGAGCGGATCGTCGAGCGCATTCCGCCGCCTAAGGGCAGCGAGACGGCGCCGCTCCAGGCGCTGATCGTCGACTCGTGGTTCGACAGCTACGCCGGCGTCGTGTCGCTCGTGCGCGTGATGAACGGTACCGTGCGCAAGGGCTCGAAGATCCTCGTGCACTCGACGAACCGCAAATACGAAGTGGAGCGGCTCGGCGTATTCACCCCGCGCCCCGCAGCGCGCGAAGAGCTGCGCGCGGGCGAGGTCGGATTCCTGATCGCGGCGATCCGAGAGATCGATGCCGCGCCGGTCGGCGACACGATCGTCGAGGCGAAATTTCCGGACACACCCGCGTTGCCGGGTTTCAAGAAAATTCAGCCGCGGGTGTTCGCCGGTCTGTTCCCGCTCGTGTCCGAAGACTACGAGAACTTCCGCGAGGCGCTGCAGAAGCTCGCGCTCAACGATTCTTCCCTCACCTTCGAACCCGAAGTCAGCGGCGCGCTCGGCTTCGGCATGCGCTGCGGGTTCCTCGGTTTGCTCCACATGGACATCATCCAGGAGCGGCTCGAGCGCGAGCACAATCTGTCGCTGATCTCGACGGCGCCCACCGTGGTGTACGAGGTCGAGACGCTCGACGGCGAGATCATAAAAGTAGAGAACCCGGCCAACTTGCCGGAGCCGCACAAGGTTCGCGAGATCCGCGAGCCGATCATCCACGCGACCATCCTCGTGCCGCAGGAGTATCTCGGCGCCGTGATCCAGCTGTGTATCGAGAAGCGCGGCGTGCAGAAGCGCCTGCACTATGCGGGGCGGCAGGTTCAGCTCGACTTCGAGCTGCCGCTCGCGGAGGTCGTGCTCGACTTCTTCGATCGCTTGAAGTCCGTGAGCCGCGGCTACGCGTCGTTCGACTATCACTTCCTGCGGTTCGAGGCCGGACCGCTCGTGAAGCTCGACATTTTGATCAACAAAGACAAGGTCGATGCGATGGCCCTGATCGCACACCGCGACGGCATCGAGCGGAAGGGCCGCAAGATGGTGGAGACTCTCAAGGACGTGATTCCCCGGCAGCAATTCGAGGTCGCGATCCAAGCCGCGATCGGCGGGCAGATCGTCGCGCGCAGCACGGTGAAGGCGTATCGCAAGGACGTCACCGCGAAACTGTACGGCGGCGACGTTACGCGCAAACGCAAGCTGCTCGAAAAACAGAAAGCGGGCAAGAAGCGGATGAAGCAACTCGGCTCCGTCGAAATTCCGCAGGAAGCATTTTTGGCCGTGTTGCAGGCCGATAAAAAATGACCAATACTCGGGCCGCTTCGTCCGGCGAGGAGCAATTTTGGATTTCGCGCTGATTCTCGTCATCCTGACTGCGACGGCCGGCGTAGTCTGGTTGCTCGACGTGCTGCTGCTGAAACGCGCGCGGATTGAAAGTGCCGCGCAAGCCGCCGGAAGCGGAGCGGCGCTGCCACGCGAGCCGATCATCGTCGAGTACGCGAGATCGTTCTTTCCGATCTTGCTGCTCGTGCTCCTGATCCGATCGTTCCTGTTCGAGCCGTTCCGCATCCCCTCAGAGTCGATGATGCCGACGCTGCTGACGGGAGATTTCATTTTTGTGAACAAGTTCGCGTACGGGCTCCGGCTGCCGGTTCTAAATACGAAAATCTTGCAGATCGGTGAGCCACAGCACGGCGACGTGGTCGTTTTCCGGCTACCTTCCGACCCGAAAGTCGACTACATCAAGCGGATCGTGGGTCTGCCGGGAGACGTCGTGGTCTACGAGGACGCGACCAAGCGCCTCACGATCAACGGCGAGTCCATTCCGATGGAGAGAGTCGGGCCGTCTGCAGACGAGAAAGGCATGGACATCGGGCGTGAGGAGCTCGGCGAGCACGATCATCAACTGCTGCTGAGTCGTGGTCCCGCGAGCCGCAGCGGAAAGTATGTGGTTCCGCCGGGGCATTATTTCGTGATGGGCGACAACCGCGACAACAGCAGAGACAGTCGCTTCGAAGGCGTCGAGTACGTACCCGAGGGCAACCTCGTGGGCCGCGCGGTACGAATCTGGATGAACTGGCGCTGGCCCACCGACGGAGGACCGCAATGGAGTCGAATAGGAAAAGGAATCGAGTGACTCACGCCACGCGCCATCGGCAGCGCGGCATCACGGTTATCGGTTTCGTCATTCTCGCCGTGCTATTCGGCGTCGTGGGCCTCGCGGCGATCAAAGTGCTGCCGATGTACATCAGCAACATGCGGCTGTCGCGCGTGCTGGAAGACACGGCCGCGGAGCTGGGCGGCAAGAGCACGGATCCCGTCAGCATCCGGCGCGAGATCTATAAGCGCTTCTCCATCGAAGACGTCAACCTGCCGCCGGACAACCTCAAGATCGCGCAGAGCAAGAACGGCTATTCGGTGCGAATCCAATACGAGAACCGCGTGCCGTACATCGCCGACGTCTGGCTGCTCATCGTGTTCGACAAGCAGGTCGAGATCAGACGGTGACCTCTCGCGCCGCGTGGGCCGAGCGGCATCTCCGATACACGTTCCAAGATCCCGCGCTCCTCGAGCGTGCACTTACGCATCGCAGCGCGTCGCGGAACAACAACGAGCGCCTCGAATACCTCGGCGACTCCTTCCTGAGCTTTGCGATCGCGCGGCGTCTTTACGACCGGCGGCCCTCCGACAGCGAAGGCGATCTCAGCCGTGCCCGCGCGGCGCTCGTCAAGCAGCCGACGCTCGCGAGCATAGGTCAACGCTTGGGTCTCGACTCGCAGATCATCCTCGGCGCGGGCGAGCTTCGTTCCGGCGGCGCGCAACGTGGGGCGGTGCTCGCCGACGCCGTCGAAGGCTTGATCGGCGCGGTGCTGCTTGACGGGGGGGCGGAGGCAGCGGAAGCTTTGATCGACTTGCTGTTCGCCCCGGAATTCGCCACTCTGCCCGACGCCGAGGAGCTCAAGGACGCGAAAACGCGCCTGCAGGAGTGGCTTCAGGGCAAGGGTTACCGGCTTCCGAGCTACGCGGTCGAGACCGTGCGGGGGCGGGATCACGAGCAAACGTTCGTCGTCAGCTGCACCGTTGAAGAGAGAGATGCGCATACCACCGGTCAAGGATCGAGCCGTCGCTACGCCGAGCAGGAAGCGGCCGCGGCGATGCTTTCGGTGCTGACCGGTGAGCGAGACTGACCCCACCGAGGGCCGCTGCGGCCTCGTCGCGATCATCGGCCGCCCGAACGTCGGCAAATCCACGCTGCTGAATTCGCTGATCGGCGAGAAGATCAGCATCGTTACCGACAAGCCGCATACGACGCGCCAACGCGTTCTTGGCGTGCTCAATCGCGGCGCCGACCAAGCCGTGTTCATCGACACTCCGGGTCACGCGCGGCGCACCAAGCGCGCGCTGCACAGGCTGATGGCGCGGCAAATCCATCAGGCAGTGGAGGATTGCGACGTCGCGCTGCTCGTCGTCGAGGCGAAGAGCCAGACGGCGGAGGACCGCGAGCTGATGAAGGTACTCGCAGACAAGCTCGATCGGACCTTCCTCGTGCTCAACAAGGTCGACGCGCTGCCGAGCAGAACGCAGCTGCTCCCTGTCCTGCAGCGGCTCGCCGGAATGCCGTTCGCCGGGCTGATTCCGATCGCCGCGAAGACCGGTGACAACCTCGACCATCTGGTCGATCAGATCTTCGCGCGCCTGCCGCAGGGGCCGGCATTGTTCCCGAAGGACATGGTCACCGACCGCGATCTGTCGTTCCGAATCGCGGAGGTGATCCGCGAGAAGCTCATGACGCTCGTCCATAAGGAGGTCCCATACGGCCTCACGGTCGAGGTCGAGCACCTCGGTACGAACGAAGAGGGCCAGCGGCTCGTGCATGGGCTGATTTGGATCGAGCGCGAGAGCCAGAAGAGCATCGTGATCGGCAAGGAAGGCCAGGTGTTGAAGCAGGCCGGAACGCTTGCGCGGCAGGAGCTCCGCGAGCTGCTCGGCGAGCGCGTGCACCTCGAGCTGTGGGTCAAGGTCCGAGAGCATTGGGCCGACAACGAGCGTGAGCTCCAGAGGCTCGGCTTCGACGTGTCATGAGCGAGCGCGAGCAGGTGCTGCTCGAGCTCGGGTTCGTTCTTCATCAACGGCCCTATCGGAACACGAGCCAACTGCTCGAGTGCATGACGGCCGTGCACGGGCGAGTGGGGCTCATCGCGCGCGGCTCGCGCCGCACGACGACTCGCAACCGCAGCCAGCGCGCGTTGTTGCAGCCATTCGTGCCGCTGCGCATTTCGTGGCTGCAGCGCGGCGACCTCGGCCGGCTCACGCACGTGGAGTCCGCGTCTGCGAGCTACGCACTCGCCGGCCAGGCCCTGCTCGCCGGCTACTATGCGAACGAATTGCTGCTGCGGCTCACGGTGCGTGGCGACCCCAATACGCAGGTTTTTTCCTGCTATAGTCGCTGCCTCGCGGAGCTGGCTTCCGGCGCGCACGTTGCGCGAACGCTGCGGATTTTCGAGCTGCACTTGCTGCACGCATTGGGCTACGGCCTCGAGCTCGATGCGGACGCGGCAACCGGCGAGCCGCTGCGCGCGGACTTGCGCTACGTGTTCGAGCTCGAGCATGGGCCTCGCGCCACCGAGCTCGATGATCCGGACGCCGACGTGTACTCCGGAAGCGATTTGATCTCGCTGCGCGAGCAGGCGCTGGAAGACGAGAGTAGCCTGCGCACGGCCCAGCGGCTGCTCGGCAGGGTCTTGCGGGCTTATCTAGGCGATCGACCTTTGCAGAGCCGGCTGGTGCTGCAAGACATCGTGAGCCGCGGGCTGTCGCGATGACTTTGGATGCGATAACGCAGAAGCAGTAGCTTACGATGAGCTTTCGGCCCATTCATCTCGGTGTCAACGTCGACCACGTCGCGACCGTGCGCCAGGCGCGCGGCACTCGCTATCCCGACCCGGTGACGGCAGCGCTGCTCGCGGAGCAGGCGGGCGCCGACAGCATCACGATTCACCTGCGCGAGGACCGGCGGCACATCCAAGAGCGCGACCTCGAAGTCCTTACGCAGGCGATCCAGACGCGGATCAACCTCGAGATGGCCGTGACGGAACCGATGCTCGAGCTCGCGGCGCGCGCCGCGCCTTCCGACTGCTGCTTCGTGCCGGAGCGCCGCGATGAGCTCACGACGGAGGGCGGCCTCGACGTCGCGGGGCAGTCGAGCAAGGTCAAGGCGGCCTGCAAGCAGCTGCGCGACCGCGGCATTCGCGTTTCCTTGTTCGTCGATCCAGATTTCGCGCAGCTCGAGGCGTGCGCAGCCGCCGGCGCGCCCGTCGTCGAGATCCACACCGGCGCCTACGCCGACGCCCGCGGCGCGGGCGCGGCGCGCGAGCTCGAGCGCGTGCGCGCCGCGGCGCAACGCGCGGCCGCGCTCGGACTGACCGTGCATGCCGGTCACGGGCTCAACTATCACAACGTTGTCCCGATCGCGGCGATCCACGAAATCGTGGAGCTCAACATCGGCCACGCGATCGTGGCGCAGGCGCTGTTCGACGGATTCCCGACGGCCGTCGCGAAAATGAAAGCACTGATGGTGGCGGCACGCTCGTGATCTTCGGCATCGGCACGGACGTTCTAAAGGTAGAGCGCATCGAGCACACGTACGCGCGCTTCGGCGACCATTTCGCGCGCCGGCTCTTGCTCGACGAGGAGCAGCGCCTGTTCGCGGTCGCCAAGCGGCCGGTGCGGTTTCTCGCGATGCGCTTCGCCGCGAAGGAGGCGATCGTCAAGGCGATGGGTACCGGGTTCGCGAACGGAGTCTGGGTCCGCGACGTAGGCATGATGCCGAACGCACTCGGCCAGCCTCAAGTGATCTTCTCGGAGCGGGGCCGCGAGGTGTGTCGCAAGCTCGGCGTCGGCGAAGGGCATCTCACGCTCAGCGACGAAGATGGCCTCGTGGTCGCGGTCGCGGTGCTGATGCGCGCGCCATGAATACGCTGGTATTCGACATCGAGACGGTTCCCGACGTCGAGCTCGGCCGCAAGCTGCACGACGTACCGGATCTGGACGACGCCGCCGTCGCGAAGATCATGCAGCTCAAGCAGCGGCAGGCGCGCCAGAGCGACGTGCTGCCGCCGCATCAGCAGCGCGTGATCGCGATCTCGGGCGTGATGAAGAGCCGCGAGGGCGTGCGCGTGTTCAGCCTCGGCGACGAACAATCCGGCGAGCGCGATCTCGTGCAGCGCTTCTTCGACGGCCTCGAGCGCTACAGCCCGACGCTCGTGTCGTGGAACGGCTCCGGGTTCGATCTGCCGGTGCTCGGCTATCGCGCGCTGCGCCACGGCGTGAGCGCGGCGCGTTACTGGGAGCTCGGCGACAACGATCGCGAGTTTCGCTATAACAACTATCTGAGCCGGTATCACTGGCGACACGTCGACCTCATGGACGTGCTGTCGGCGTACGGCGCGAGCGGCCGCGCGTCGCTCGAGAACGTTTCGCAGCTGCTCGGGCTGCCCGGGAAGCTCGGCATGAGCGGCGCGGACGTCTGGCCCGCCTACCGGCGCGGCGACCTCGCTTCGATCCGCAACTACTGCGAGACCGACGTGCTGAACACCTATCTGATCTTTCTGCGTTTCCAGCTGCTGCGGGGCGAGCTCGACGCCAAGCAGCACGCCTATGAGGTCGGGCAAGTCGACGCGCTGCTCGAGCAGTCCGATCGCCC
Source organism: uncultured Gammaproteobacteria bacterium (assembly GCA_963742115.1). GTDB lineage: Bacteria > Pseudomonadota > Gammaproteobacteria > Steroidobacterales > Rariloculaceae > FEN-1219. Next base: position 547,312 of record CAVUKQ010000014.1, on the reverse strand, counting down.
GCACTTGCGCGAGTTTCTCGCGGCCTGGCGCTCGGCGCGACATGCGGACTGAGGGCGCACCGTTCGCCGTCAAGATCCTCGACCTCACCCACGACTGCCAGGGTGTAGCGGATGTCGACGGCCGACGCGTGTTCGTGCCGGATGCGCTACCGGGCGAGACCGTCGAGATTCGCTTGCGCAAGCGCCGCCGCAAGCTGCTCGAGGCCGAGCTCGTGCGCGTCATCGAGCCTTCGCCGGACCGCGTACGCCCGGGTTGCGAGTACTTCGGGCGCTGCGGCGGCTGCGCGCTGCAGCACCTTGCGCACGACGCCCAGGTGCGGTTCAAGCAAGGCGTCGTGGCGCAGGCGCTTACGCGCATAGCCCGCGTGGAACCCGAGGAGTGGTTGCCGCCGTTTGCGAGTCGGCCGTGGCGCTACCGCCGGCGCGCGCGGCTCGGCGTGAAATACGTGCCGGGCAAGGAGCGCGTGCTCGTCGGTTTTCGCGAGCGCTCGGCGCCGTATATCACCGACATGGCGCATTGCCCCGTGCTGATGCCGCCGCTCGACGCGCTGCTCGGGCCGCTCGCGGATCTGATCGCGGGCACGAGCATCAAGGAGCGGCTGCCGCAGATCGAGGCCGCCGTCGGAACGCAAGCGAGCGCGTTGGTGCTCCGCGTGCTCGACACACCGAGCACCGCGGACATCGAATCGTTCGCCGCCTTCGGCGCGGCGCACGGCATCGACATGTACCTGCAGCCGGGCGGGCCCGGCACCATCGCGCCGATCGGCGCCGCGCGCGCGCTGAGCTATTCGCTCGAGCAGTTCGGTGTGACGCTGCGGTTCCAGCCGACGGACTTCGTGCAGGTGAACGCCGAGGTCAACGCGGAGCTCGTCGCGACGGCCGTCCGGCTCGCGGACGTGCAGCCGTCGGACAGCGTGCTCGATCTATACTGCGGCCTCGGCAACTTCAGCCTGCCGTTCGCGCAGCGCGCGCGTGAGCTCCTGGGCGTGGAAGGCGAGGCAGGGCTCGTCGCGCGCGCCGTGCGCAACGCCGAGCTGAACGGCATCGCGAACACGAGGTTCCTCACCGCAGATCTCATGCAGCCCGGCTGGAGCTTCTTCCGCGAGCCGCGCGACGTCGTCGTGCTCGATCCGCCGCGCACCGGCGCCGAGGCGGCAGTCGCAGAGATGGATCGGATCGCGCCGCGGCGCATCGTCTACGTGTCGTGCCATCCCGCGACGCTCGCGCGCGACGCGCAGGTGCTCGTGGAGCGGCACGGGTATCGACTGCGAACCGTCCGGGTGTTCGACATGTTCCCGCACACGCATCACGTCGAGGCCCTCGCGCTGTTCGAGCGCCGCTGATCCGACCGCGCAGAAGCGCAGCGGATTCGCGCCGGCGGAATTCGCACGATGGCGATTTTGAAAGTACTATTCCGCCGGCGAGGATCGTCATGAAGCTCACCGTCACAGCGGCGCTCGCGGCAGCGCTTGCGCTTTCGGCATCCGGTCAGGAAACGCAGCGCCAGGTGCTCGGCACCTCGGTCGTGCCGACTCGGTACCAGCTGACCGTGACTCCGGATGCGCCGACGCTCACGCTGTCGGGCGAGGTCCGCATCGACATCGAGGTGACGGAGCCGACGAACGTGATCGCCATCAACGCGCTCGAGCTCACCTTCGACGACGTGACGCTCGACGGCGGCGGACAGCCCGACGTAGCGTTCGACGAAACGGCGCAGACGGCCCGGCTCACGTTCCCGGAGCCGGTGAGTGCCGGCCGCCACTCGCTGGCGATTACCTATCGCGGCAAGATCTATCGCACCGCGCAGGCGTTGTTCGCGTACGACTATCCGTCGGATCATGGGACCGAGCGCATCCTCGCGACGCAGTTCGAGATCGCCGAGGCGCGCCGGTTCGTCCCGTCGTTCGATCAGCCCGACATGAAGGCCGTGTGGGAGATCTCCGCGGTCGTGCCGCAGGACCGCAGCGCGGTGTCCAACATGCCGGAGGCCGGCGTCGACAGAATCTCGGAGTCGCTGAAGCGGGTACGCTTCGCGCCGACCCCGAAGATCTCGTCCTACCTCCTATTCCTCGGCGTCGGCGACCTCGAGCGGATCACCACGAAGGTAGACGGTGTGGAGATAGGTGTGGTCGCGAAGCGCGGCGACGCCGAGGACGGGCGCTTCGCGCTCGACAGCGCCGTGCAGCTGCTCCGCTATTACAACGACTACTTCGGCGTGCGCTATCCGTTGCCGAAGCTCGACCTCGTCGCGGTTCCGGGCGGCGGCGGCTTCAGCGCCATGGAGAACTGGGGAGCGATCTTGTACTTCGAGGAGGCGCTGCTGATCGATCCCGCGTTGTCCTCCGAGAGCGATCGGCAAAGCGTGTTCATCGTCGTCGCGCACGAGATGGCTCATCAGTGGTTCGGCGACCTCGTCACGCCGAAGTGGTGGGACGACCTCTGGCTCAACGAGGGGTTCGCCGCGTGGATGGAGCGTAAGGCAGCGGAGCGCTTTCATCCGGATTGGAACCCGTGGATGCGGGGTCAGCGGCAGAGCCAGGAGGCGATGGGGCTCGACGCGCGTGCGACGGGTCATCCCGTGTCGCAGCGGATCGACACGACGGACCAGGCCAACGGCGCGTTCGACCGAATCACCTACGAGAAGGGGCGCGCGGTGATTCGAATGATCGAGGAGTACGTGGGTGCCGAGCGGTTTCGCGACGGCATCCGTGCTTACGTCCGCGCGCACGCGTACCGCAACGCCGACAGCATGGAGCTCTGGGACGCGATCGAAACGGCTTCGGGAAGGCCGATGCGCGCCATCGCGGAAGATTTTACGTTCCGCGCCGGCGTGCCGCTCGTCAGCGTGGAGCCCGGCGAGTGCGCGCGCGGCGAGCGCACCGTGTCCGTCATGCAGAGTCGTTTCGCGCTGGACGAGGCTTCGCGCGCGCCGCTCCTCTGGCATGTGCCCGTCACGGCGGCGACGGTCGGCGGCGGCGCCGGCGCCGCGGTCACGGACGACCACGGCTCGGCGACGTTGACGCTGCGCGGCTGCGGCGCCGTCGTCGTCAATCCGTCCCAAGCGGGGTACTACAGAACCTACTATCCGCACGCGGCGTTGGCCGAGATCGCCGCGAGCTTCGCGCGTCTTTCGGCCGCGGACCAGCTCGGCCTCCTGTACGACGCGCGCGCTCTCGGCGTCGCGGGCCTCGTGCCTTATTCCGCGGTCTATGATCTCGTCCAGAGCGCCCCGAGCGATGCGGACCCGCTCGTCTTCGAATGGATCGCGCGCGAGATCGCCGAGGCCGATCTGCTCTACGCGGACCTGCCGGGCCGCGATGCGCTGCGCGCGTACGGGCGCTCGCTGCTCGCACCGGCGCTCACGCGTGTCGGTTGGGAGAAGCGCCGCGGCGAGGCTGCGAACGACGCGATTCTGCGCGAGCGCCTCGTTGCCGTACTGTCGCAACTCGCTGACCCGGGCGTCGAGGCCGAAGCGCGGCGGCTGTTCGTGAGCGACTCCATTCCGGGCGCGATGCGCGAGGAGACCCTATACGCGGCCGGACGAGGTGCCGACGCGGCCACGTTCGACGCGTTGCTCGCGCGCGCGCGCGCCGCGACCGACACGTTGGACTCGAGCTACCTCTATCGTGCGCTCGCGCACGCACGCGACCCCGGCCTTGCCGCCCGCGCCCTCGAGCTTGCGCTCGATCCCGCAGTGCCGTTCGTGCTCGGGCCCGACATGGTGGCGGACGCCGGCGTCTTGCACCCGCGCTTGGCTTGGGACTTCGCGGCGGCGCATCGCGCGGAGCTCGTGCCGCGGCTCGATCCGCTCGGCGCGCTGAGCTTTTTCGCACGCCTGGCGGGCGGCGGCCACGACGCCTCGCTGCAGCGCGACCTGCGCGCCTATATCGATCGCGACGTGCCGAGCGACGTGCGCCGTGTCTCCGAGGCGCAATACCTGCGGCTGGCCGAGCGGCTGATGATTCGCGCCGAGCGCCTGCCCGAGCTCGACTCGTGGCTCCGCGCCCACGGCGGCTGACGCAGCGATGCCGCGCGAGATAGAACGCAAGTTCCTGCTCAAGAACGACGCGTGGCGCGCGGCCGCGGCGCGGAGCGAGCGCATGAGCCAGGGGTATGTCGCGGGCAGCGACCGCGCGTCGGTGCGCGTGCGGATCGCAGGTGCGCAAGCGGCGCTCAACATCAAATCGGGCGGCATCGCCGCGTCGCGCCTGGAGTACGAGTACGCGATCCCGCTCGACGACGCGCGCGAGCTGCTCGCGCTCAGCATGGGTCCGCTGATCGACAAGACCCGCCACTTCGTGCCGCACGGCGGGTTCGAGTGGGAGGTGGACGAGTTCCACGGCGACAACATCGGGCTCGTCGTCGCGGAGCTCGAGCTCGACTTCGTGGGTCAGGCATTCCCGCGGCCCGACTGGATCGGCGCCGAGGTCACGCATCTCGCGCGTTATTACAATGTGAACCTGGTGGGGCATCCGTATCGCGCGTGGAGCGAGCAGGAGCGCAACCCATGAGCGCCGCCCCGTTCAGCGTCGCGATCAGCCTTGCGGCTCAGCGGCTCGACCTGTTTAGCGGCACGGAGCTCTACCGGAGCTGGCCCGTATCCACCTCGAAGCATGGTCGCGGGCGAGGTCCGCGACACGTTCAAGACGCCGCGCGGCCGGCACGTGATCCGGGCGAAGATCGGCGCTGGTGCGCCGCTCGGAGCCGTGTTCCGCGGCCGCCGGCCGACGGGCGAGATCTACTCCGAGGAGCTCGCGCGTGCGCGTCCCGGAAGCGATTGGATCCTCACGAGGATCCTTTGGCTGTCGGGCACCGAGGTCGGCAAGAATCGCCGCGGCGACGTCGACACCATGCGCCGCTACATCTACATCCACGGTACGCCGGATTCGACGCGTGCTCGGCGTGCCGGGATCGATCGGCTGCGTGCGGATGGGTAACGGAGCTCTTGTCGAGCTGTTCGACCTCGTTCCCGCCGGAACCCGCGTCGAGATCGCGTAACATACGCGCGTTCGTTCGAGCTCGAGGAGCTACCGTGTCGCTCGGCCCACTGATGATCGACCTGCGAGGTACCGCGATCGAGGCGGACGAGCGCGAGTGGCTCGCGTCGCCGCTCGTCGGCGGCGTAATCCTGTTCACGCGCAATTTCGAGAGCCGCGAGCAGCTCACGCAGCTCGTCGCGGACCTGCACGGAATCCGCCAGCCGCCGCTGCTCGTCACCGTGGATCATGAGGGCGGCCGCGTGCAGCGCTTTCGCGAGCCGTTCTTCCGCCTGCCGCCGTTCCGTGCGCTCGGCCGGTTGTACGACGAGGACCCGGCCGCCGCGCTCAAGACCGCCGCGTCGTTCGGTTGGCTCATGGCCGCGGAGCTGCGGGCCGTCGGCATCGACATGAGCTTCACGCCGTGCGTCGACCTCGATCTCGGACTGTCCGAGGTGATCGGTGACCGCGCGCTGCACGCGGAGGCGCGTGTCGTCGCGGCGCTCGCGCGCCGCATCGCCGCGGGCGCGAAACGGGCCGGCATGGCGACCACGGCGAAGCACTTCCCTACGCACGCGGGCGCCCGCAGCGACTCGCACACGGAGTTCGCGGTGGACCGCCGCGAGTACGAGGAGCTGGCCGACGACCTGCTGCCGTACCGCGAGCTCATCGCCAATGGCTTGCACGCCGTGATGATCGCGCACGTGAGCTTCCCGCGCGTGGACGAGACGCCCGCGAGCCTTTCGAAGTGGTGGATCGAAGATCGGTTGCGGGGTGCGCTCGGGTTCTCGGGCGCCGTGATCACCGACGACGTGAGCATGGTCGGCGCCGCGGTCGTCGGGCCGGTCGAGGAGCGCGTGCGGCGAGCGCTCGACGCGGGTTGCGATCTCGTGCTGCTCTGCAACTCGCCGGAGGCCGTCCCCGGCGTGCTCGACGCCATGAAAGGCTACGTCAATCCGTCTGCGCAGCTGCGGCTCACGCGCTTGCACGGGAGAGGCGGTCTTGCGTGGGACGCGTTGCACGCGTCCGCCGAGTGGCGCAAAGCGCAGGCCGCGATCGCGCCGTTGTGCGCGCGTCCCGCGCTCGAGCTCGAAGGCTGAGCGGTGGGGCAAGCCACGGCCGTCGAGCACGACGCGCTGACGGCGATGCGCAGCGCGACGCGGGTACGCTCCGCGCGCGATGTCGCGCGCGCTTTGCGGCGCATGGCCGGCGAGATCGACGCGCGGCTCGCGGGCCGGATTCCCGTCGTGCTCGCCGTGATGCACGGCGGCGTGTTCGCTGCCGTCGAGCTCTGCAAGCGGTTTCGTTTTCCGCACGAGTTCGACTACGTGCACCTCACGCGCTACGCGAATGGCACTCGGGGCGGCGCGATCGAGTGGCGTGTGCGGCCGAGCGAGAACCTCGCGGGGCGCACCGTGCTCGTCGTCGACGACATTCTCGATCGCGGCGATACGCTGCGCGCGCTGCACGCCGAGCTGAAACGTGTCGGCGTCGCCGCGCAGCACACCGCGGTGCTCGTCGCGAAGAGAGTGCCGGGCCGGCGCAGGCGCCCCAAGGTCGACTTCGTCGGCGTCGAAGTCGACGATCTCTACGTATTCGGTTGCGGCATGGACTACCGCGGCCACTGGCGCGGGCTGTCCGCGCTCTACGCGCTCGATTCGCGGCACGTGCCTGGCCGTGGATGAGACGCTCGCGTTGATCGTCGGCAGCGGGTTCGAGAAGCTCGGGCTCGCGACCGTCGCCCGAAGCCCGACGAAAACGCCGTACGGTGCGCCGAGCAGCGCGGTGCTCACGGTCGCGCTCGGCGCGCGCCGCGTCGCGTGCATCGCGCGACACGGCGAGAATCACGCGCTCGCGCCGCACGAAATCAACTATCGTGCGAACCTCTGGGCGCTACAGACAGCGCGGCGTGCGGCGCTGCATCGGCATCAACACGGTCGGCGCGATTGCGCCTGGCTTCGCGCCGGGCGATCTCGCGGTGCCCGATCAGATCATCGACTACACGTCGGGTCGTGCGAGCACCTACGGCGGCGACGGCGCCGCCGTCGTGCATACGGAGTTCACCGAGCCGTTCGCACCGGTCCTACGCGGCCGGCTCGCCGCGGCGGTCGCCGACTGCGGGTTCGGCCAGCGGCGCGGCGTCTATGGCGTGACGCAGGGGCCGCGCCTCGAGACCGCGGCTGAGATCGATCGGCTCGCGCGCGACGGGTGCGCGATGGTCGGAATGACCGCCATGCCCGAGGCCGTCCTGGCGCGCGAGCTAGGCATCGACTATGCGATCTGCGCACTCGCGGTGAACTACGCCGCGGGCCGCGCGCCGGACGGGCGACCGATCGACGCTCAGGTCGAACGGTGCCTCGATTCGGGCCTGCAGCGCGTCGCCACGGTCCTGCTGCGGCTCGGCACCGAGCCGGAAGCGGATTCCGCTGCGGAAACATTGTGATGCGCTTCATAGACCCCGCGCGGCGCGTGCTCGAACATAATCGACATGCAAACCGGCAGGGACGCCCGCAGCGTCAAATCCCTGAGCCGCCATACCTTGGAGCAGATGGTCACGCTCAGCTCCGAAGGCATCTTGCTTGCTGACGCTCAGAACCCGAACCTGCCGATCGTGTATGCGAACCCCGCGTACGAGGATCTGACGGGCTACTCGGCGGAAGAGCTCACGGGCTTGAGCTGGCCGCTCGTGAAGCGTGACGGCGAAGGACAGCCGGAGTTGGAACGACTCAAGGCTGCGATCGGCCGTTCCGAAGCCTGCCAAGTGACGTTGCCCGACCTGCGCAAGGACGGCACGTCGTGGATCAGCCGAGTCAGCGTCGAGCCCGTCTACAACGCCCGCGGCGAGCTCAAATATTTCCTCTGCAGACAGAAGCCGGTCGACAACGCGAGCGGCGAGGGTGCGGGTCAGCCGGACGTCGAGGTGACGCTGCTGCAGCGCGAGCTCGGCCGTGCGCGGCAGAAGATCGCGAATCTCGATCGCGTCGATCCCGCCACCGGGCTGCTGCGCTTCGGCTATTTTCAGGAGCTGCTGCGCCGCGATCTCGGCATCGCGCGCCGCGAGGGGCGTTTCGTCACCTTGCTCGTGTTCGAGATCGTCGAGTTCGACGCGTATCGCGAGGTGTTCGGCTCGAAGGCCGCGGACTCTTGCCAGCGCATGATCGGCGCGCAAGTCACGCGCGTGTTGAAACGCGCGGGCGACTTGTGCGCGCGCTACGACGAATCCGCGCTCGTCTCCGCCGTGCTCGGTCAGGATGCAAACGAAGCGCAGCGGCTCGCTGATCAGATCACCGAGAACGTCCGCAAGCTCGGTCTGCACAATCCGCGCGCGAAGTCGGGTCGCTACGTCGTGATCCGCGCGGCGGTGATCGGCTGCCCGCCGGGCTCGAGCGACGACGTGGAGGCGATGGTCGTGCGCTCGCTCGCGGGCTTGCGCGCCACCAAGCTCGAAGAGGCCGATTCTTCGCGCGCCGCGTCCTAGCAGCGCCGCACGGGCGTGCGCAATCCCGATCTCTTCGGTCTTACGCGGCCGGCCGCGTGCCGGGCGTGCCGGGCGAAGTTTGCTCCGGCCGGACCGGCGTCACTTTGATCAGCACCCCGAACGCCGGATGGTCGAAGTAGTGCAATTCGCCGCTGCGAGTCGGCCGGTCCGCCACGAGGTGATAGCGCGGCGTGATCGGCAGCTCTGCGAGCTCGCTCGCGAGCGCCGCCGCCCCGGGCGCCGCGGCCTGCGAGTCCCGATAGCTCAGGTCGAGCTTGACGTGTAGGAAGCGGCTCAAGTAAAGCCTGATCGAGCCCATCGGATTGGTCGTGCCGAGCAACGCGAGGTCGAACGGCCGCGCGTCGTTCTCGGGTAGGCCGGGCTGGACCCAACCGGCATGCAACAGCGGCACGTAGGCCTGCGAGTTGCGTTCGAGCGTGCGGTACTGAGCCGTGAGCTGCAGCTCCTCGGGTCGCAGCAGCCGAAATCGAAATTCGTTTTGCTCGGCGGCGAGCGCGTCCGGCGCGGGTGCTGCCGCGTCTGCGCCGAATGGCGCAGATTCGCCCGCGCGCGGCGGATCTTGCGCGAGCGGCCCGAAGTTCGAGTCGTCGAACACGGGCGGGGCGCGCAGCTCTTGCGGCCCAGCCGACGTCGCGCCGTCTTGCTCATGCGCAAACTGCTCTTCGCCGCGGTCGAACTCGCGGTACGCAAAGATCAAGATCTCGACTTGGAACTGCGGCGGCGTCGGCCCGGCCGGAACGGCGGTTAGCGCCGGGTCCGGCGCTGGTTGCGAGGGCGACACGCCTGGCGTGGGGCGCCGGCACGTTTTGGGCGAACAGAGAGCCCGCGGTCGCGAGGCTCGCGATCGCGATGCCGGTCGCAACGGACGAAGCGAGTGAGAGACGCCGGGCGATCATACGGGCGAGTATAACGCGGCCCCGTCTCATGCAGCGGCGGATTCCACGTTCTTCGGCGCTAGCCGTTTCAGCAGCTTCTCGAGCGCGCCTACGCGCTGCTCCGCGGCCTCGACGCGCCACGAGAACTTGAGCTTGTACGGCCCGTCGAGGCGGTAGCGTTCCGGATCGCCTTCGATCAACGCGATCAAGCGCACGGGGTCCACCTTGGCGCGCTCCGCAAAGCGCACGCTGCCGCCTTCGCCCGACGCCTGGATCTTCGCTATCCCGAGCTTGAGGGCGAGCAGCTTGAGCCAGGTGATCGCGAACAGGACTTTCAACGGCGGCGGCAGCAGGCCGAAGCGGTCGATGAGCTCGACCTGCAGCTCGTCGAGCTCGGCCTGCGACGCTGCGTTCGCGATTCGTTTGTAGTGCACGAGGCGCATGTGCACGTCCGGCATGTAGTCCTCGGGGATCAGCGCGGGCACGCCGATCTCGATCTCGGGGCCATGCGTGAACGGATCCTCGAGGTCGGGCTCGCGGCCGTCGCGCAAAGCTGCGACCGCGCGCCCCAAGAGCTCGTTGTAGAGCGTGAAGCCGATCGCTTGGATCTGGCCGCTCTGCCCCTCGCCGAGCAGCTCGCCGGCACCGCGAATTTCGAGGTCGTGCGTCGCGAGCGCGAAGCCCGAGCCGAGCTCCTCGAGCGACTCGATCGCTTCCAGCCGTTTGACCGCGTCCGCAGACAACGCGCGCATCGGCGGCGCCACGAGATACGCGTACGCCTGGTGGTGCGAGCGGCCGACTCGTCCGCGCAGCTGGTGCAGCTGCGCGAGGCCGAGATGATCGGCGCGGTTGATGATGATCGTGTTCGCGGTCGGGATGTCGATGCCGCTCTCGATGATCGTCGTGCAAACGAGCACGTTGAACTGACGGTGGTAGAAGTCGAGCATCACGACCTCGAGCTCGCGCTCCGACATTTGGCCGTGCGCGACGCGCACGTCGGCCTCGGGCAGGAGCTTGCGCAGCTGCTCGGCGATGGTCTCGATGTTCTCGACGCGGTTGTGCACGAAGTAGATCTGCCCGCCGCGGCGGATCTCGCGGAGCACGGCTTCGCGGATCTGCCGATCGCTCCACTCGCCGACGAAGGTCTTCACCGCGAGCCGGTCCGCGGGCGGTGTCGCGATGATCGAGAGATCACGGAGCCCGCCGAGCGTCATGTTGAGCGTGCGCGGAATCGGCGTCGCCGTGAGCGTGAGCATGTCGACTTCCGCACGCAGCCGTTTCAGCCGCTCCTTGTGCTTCACGCCGAAGCGGTGCTCCTCGTCGACGATCACGAGGCCGAGCCGTTTGAACTTCAGATCCGGCTGCAGCAGCTTGTGAGTGCCGATCACGATGTCGACGTTGCCCTCCGCGAGCCCCTTGAGCGCCTCCGTAGAGCCCGCGGCGCTGCGGAACCTCGACAGCAGCTCGACCCGCACGGGCCACTCAGCGAACCGGTCCGTGAAGGTGCGGTAGTGCTGCTCCGCTAGCAGGGTGGTCGGCACGAGCACGGCCACTTGATAACCCGCCTGCACTGCGACGAACGCGGAGCGCAGAGCGACCTCGGTCTTGCCGAAGCCGACGTCGCCGCAGACCACGCGGTCCATCGGCCGCTCGCTCGCGAGGTCCGCGAGCACGCGCTCGATGGCGGTGAGCTGATCCTCGGTCTCCTCGAACGGAAACTCGAGCGCGAAGCGTTGGTATGCGTTCTCGTCGAGCGCGAGCTGCGTGCCTTGGCGCGCCGCGCGCTGGGCGTAGAGATTCAAGAGCTCGGCGGCCGTATCGCGCGCCTGCTCGGCGGCTTTGCGCTTCGCCTTCGCCCATTGATCCGAGCCCAACCGATGCAGCGGTGCGTCCTCGGGGGCCGCGCCGCTGTAGCGCGTGACGAGGTGCAGGCTCTGCACGGGCACGTACAGCTTGTCGCCGCCCGCGTATTCGAGCAGCAGGAACTCCGTGAGCACACCGTCGACGTCCAGCGTCGTGAGGCCGCGATAGCGGCCCACGCCGTGATCCTCGTGCACGACCGGCGCGCCGATGTGCAGGTCGGTGAGCTCGCGGATCACGGCCTCGGGATCGCGCGCGCGCCGGCGACGTTGGCGCTGCCTCGGGCGCTCCATGCCGAGCTCCGTGGCCGTGATCACGCGGATCTTGCGCGCCGCGATGCGCAGGCCTTCGCCGAGCTCCGCGATTGCGACGCCGAGCGGCATGTCGCTCGCGAGGAACTCGTCCCAGCTCGCGAACGTGACGGGATCGCGGGCGCGGTTGCGCAAGAGATCGAGCATCATCTCGCGGTGCCCGGGCGACGACGTCGCGAGCAGCGTGCGCTCGCCGCTGTCGGCGCCGAGCCAGCGCGAGATTCGATCGTCGGACGCCGCGACGCCGCTCGCGAGCGGATGCGTGATGCCCGCGTTGAACGCGCCGTCGCCACTCGACGCGACGTCGGGCGTCTCGCGTGCGAGCAGCACCAGCGTGCGGCGTTCCGCGATTCCGCCTCTGAGCTCGTCCGGCGCGAAGAACGCTTGCGGGGGCGCCAAGATCGGCTGCTCGATGTCCCCGCGCAGTTGCTCGTAGCGCTCCGTTACGAGGCTCCAAGCCTCGTCCAGCCCCGCGAGGGCGTCTTCGGCTACGACGATCAACACGTCCTCGCCGAGATAGTCGAGCAGCGATACGGTCGCCGTGAAGAACAGCGGCAGGTAGTACTCGATCCCGGCCGGCAGCTGAGCCTCGGAGATGGTGCGGTACACGGGGCAGCGGCTCGGGTCGACGTGGAACTGCTCGCGGAAGCGCTCGCGAAACGCTTGATCGCCGCGTCGTCGAACGGAAACTCGCGCGCGGGCAGGATTCGGATCGAGTCGATCTTGCCGGCCGAGAGCTGTGTCTGCGGGTCGAACACGCGGAGGCTTTCGATCTCGTCGTCGAAGAGGTCGATGCGGATCGGCCCGCTGCTGCCCGTCGGGAATACGTCGAGCACCGCGCCGCGCACGGCGAACTCGCCGGGCTCGGCGACTTGCTCGACGCGCAGATAGCCGTGCTCCGTGAGCCGGCGGATCATCGCGGCGTGCTCGAGACGGTCGCCTACCGCGACGGACAGCGATCGAGACAGCACGAACTCGGGCGGCGGCAGGCGGCTCAGCAGGGCCCCGGCCTCCACGATCAGCGTCTGCGGCTCGCCGCGCGCGAGCTGGTAGAGCCGAAGCAGCCGGTCCGCGAGCAGGTCCTGAGGCGGGGATATCGGCTCGTACGGCAGCGTCTCGTAGTCCGGGAACCGCCGCGGGGGCCGCCCGCCGAAGAACTCGAGCTCGCGCTCGATACGGTCGGCCGCCGCCGCATTGGGCGTGATTACGCACACCGTTCCCCGATGCCGCGACGCGGCCTCCGCGACGCCGAGGCTGATGCCCGCTCCGTGCAGCTGCGCCCACTCGACGCGCGGCCGCGCGGCATCCGGCAGCGGCAAATCACTCAATACGTAGTCACGAGCCATCACGTTCGACCGACGGAAAGGGCGCGAATTATCCCATAGCGCCGCTTCCGGGCGGCCAACGTGACGCTTGGGCCGGCGCGTCGAGGTCGCGAGCGTCGTTCCCGGGACCGTCGGCGCACAGGGATGTGCGCCGCCGAGCCCCAGGGATGGCTTCTTAGCGTGTCCCGGGAACGATGCTCGCGAGCTCGACGTGCCGGCGTTGGCACATACGCCCGATGGGCGCCCCGTGTGCCGGAAATTTGGCGAACCGCCCGAACCTGTGGTATCAATGCGCGCCTATGACCGCGACCGCCCGTTTCCACTTTTGGTATTACGCGTTTCCGAAGCCGCAGGCGGAGGAAGGGTCGCGAACGGTCTGAACGACTAAAACCGAGACACCCAGAAAAGCCGCCAGCGAACCTGGCGGCTTTTTTTATGCCGTGGGTTCGCTCGCTGAACCACCGGAGAAGAGAGTTATGCCGCCGTACACAGACGATCTACGAATTCGCAGCTTCGATGCGCTCAGCACGCCGGCCGAGGTGCTCGGCGAGCTGCCGTGCAGCGAAGCGATGTCGAGCACGGTGGCGGCCGCGCGCACGGCGCTGCACGCGATTCTGCACGGCGCCGACGACCGGCTCGCGGTCGTGATCGGGCCGTGCTCGATCCACGACCCGAAGGCCGCGATGGAGTACGCGCTGCGCCTCCGCGTCATGCGCGACAGCCTCGGTGACGCGCTCGAGATCGTGATGCGCGTGTATTTCGAGAAGCCGCGCACCACCGTCGGCTGGAAAGGGCTGATCAACGATCCCGATCTCGACGGGACGTTCAAGATCAACAAGGGGCTGCGGCTTGCGCGTGGGCTGCTCTGCGACATCAATGCGCTCGGATTGCCCGCCGGCGTCGAGTACCTCGACATCATCTCGCCGCAATACATCTCCGACCTGGTCGCCTGGGGTGCGATCGGCGCGCGCACGACGGAGAGCCAGGTGCACCGCGAGATGGCTTCGGGGCTCTCGTGTCCCGTAGGGTTCAAGAACGGCACGGACGGCAACGTGAAGATCGCGGTGGACGCGGTCGGCGCGGCCGCGCACCCGCATCATTTTCTCGCGGTGACCAAGGACGGGCGTGCGACGGTCGCCGCGACCGCCGGCAATCCGGACGGCCACGTGATCCTGCGCGGCGGCAAGAAGCCGAACTACGAGGCCGCCGATGTCGCGGCCGCGTGCAAGCTGCTCGAGCAGGCGGGCTTGCCGCAGCGTCTGATGATCGACGCGAGCCACGCGAACAGCTCGAAGCAACCCGACAATCAGCCGCGCGTCGCGGACAGCATCGCGGCGCAGATCGCGGGCGGCGAGGTGCGCATCGTGGGCGTGATGGTGGAGAGCCATCTCGTCGGCGGACGGCAGGACCTCGCGCCGGGGCGGCCGTTGCGCTACGGCCAGAGCATCACGGACGGCTGTCTCGACTGGGAATCCTCGCTCGGCGTGCTCGAGCGTCTCGCGCAGGCCGTGCGCGCGCGCCGCGGGCTGCGTTCGAACGCGGCCTAGCGCCTGTCGCGGGACGCTCAGTAGCTCAACGGGCGCACGACCTTGCCGCGGAACACGTAGTAGGAATACGCGGTATAGAAGAGCACGGCCGGCAGCGCGACGGCGGCGCCCGACGAGCAGGAACGTTTGACTCGATGGCGCGGCCGCGGCCGCCCAGTACGGGATCGAGTGCGGCACGATGTTCGGCCAGAGACTGATCGCGAGACCCGCGTAGCCGAGCGCGAACAGCGCGAGCGTCAGCAGAAACGGCGCCACGGTGCGCCGCGAGTGCGTCGTGCGCCAGTGCAGAAAACCCGCGATCAAGGTGAGCAGCGGCACCTGCGACAAGAAGTAGAAGTTCGGCAGAGAGAACCAACGCAGGCGGATGTCGTTGTCGAGAAACGGTACCCACGCGCTGATCACGCGCGATCAGCACGAGCACGAGCAGCAGCAGGCGCGCGGACACGCGTCTCGCCCACGCTTCGAGATCGCCCGGCGCTTTCATGATGAGCCAGGTCGCGCCGAGCAGCGCGTAGCCCGCGACGAGCGCGAGCCCGGTGACGACGCCGAACGGCGAAGCCCACGCGAGCGAGCCGCCGACGAAGCGCGTGCCGTCGAGGTCGAACCCTTCGACGAACGCACCGAGCACGAGGCCTTGGCAGAACGTCGCGGCGATCGAGCCCCACTGGAAAGCGCGGTCCCACACGTGCCGGCGGCGTTTCGCTTTGAACCGAAACTCGAATGCGATGCCGCGGAACACGAGCCCGAGCAGCATGAGCATGAACGGCAGGTACAGCGCGGGCAGCACGATCGAGTAAGCGAGCGGGAACGCCGCGAACAGCCCGCCCGCGCCGAGCACGAGCCAGGTCTCGTTGCCGTCCCAGATCGGCGCGACCGACGTCATCAGCGTGTCGCGGTCCGCGTCGCGCGGCAGGAACGAGAACAGGATTCCCGCGCCGAGCACGAAGCCGTCGAGCAGCACGTACATGAAGATCGCGAATCCGATGACGCAGAGCCAGACGAACGGCAGCACTTCGCCTTCCATCAGTGCGCTCCCTCGAGGGGCTCGCCGGGCATGGATAGCGGACGAGCCGGCGTCGCGGCCGCGGATGTCCCTATCTCGGCGGGACCGTTGCGGATCAGGCGCGCCATGTAATACACGCCCGCGCCGAATACGCCTCCGTACACGCCGACGAACAACGCGAGCGTCGTCAGCAGGCTCGCGCTAGGCACCGCCGAGACGGCGTCGGCCGTGCGCATGAGCCCGTACACGATGTACGGCTGCCGCCCGACCTCGGTCGTGAGCCAGCCCGCGAGCAGCGCGACGAATCCGGCTGGGATCATCCACGGCAGGATCGTGAGGTACCAGCGCGCCGCGACGAGCTTGCCGCGCACGAGCAGCACGAGGCCGGTCCACGCCGCCGCGAGCATCAGCATGCCGATGCCCACCATCGTGCGGAAACCGAAGAACGGGATAAGCACCGACGGCCGGTCGCGCGGCGCGAACTCCTTGAGACCCGTGACGGTCGCGTCGACGTCGTGGCGCAGGATCAGGCTGCCGAGCTTCGGGATCGCGATCTCGAAGCGGTTCTCCTCCGCCGCGGCGTCGGGCCACGCGAACAGGATCAGCGGCGCGCCCGCGCGCGATTCCCAGTGCGCCTCCATCGCGGCGATCTTCGCGGGCTGATGCTCGACGGTGTTCAGCCCGTGCAGGTCGCCGATCGACGATCTGCAGCGGCACCACGATGCTCGCGAACACGACCGCGAGCTGCAGCATGAGCTTCGCGCGCTGCGGATATTCGCCCCTGAGCAGGTAGCGCGCGGACACGCCCGCGACGACGAAGCACGTGCTCAAGTAAGCCGCGAGCGTCATGTGCACGAAGCGATACGGGAACGACGGGTTGAAGACGATCGCGAGCCAGCTCTCGGGGTAGTACACGCCGTCGCGGATGCTGTAGCCCGCCGGCGTGTGCATCCAGCTGCTCGCTGCGAGGATCCAGAACGCCGAGATCAGCGTGCCGAGCGCCACGACGCAGGTCGCGAGAAAATGCACGCCGCGGCTCACGCGCTCCGCGCCGAACAGCATTACGCCGAGGAACGTGGCCTCGAGGAAGAATGCGGTCAACACCTCGTAGCCGAGCAACGGCCCCAAGATGTTGCCCGTTGCGGCGGAGAACGCGCTCCAGTTCGTGCCGAACTCGAAGCTCATCACGAGCCCCGACACGACGCCGAGGCCGAACGATACCGCGAAGATCTTGAGCCAGAACCTATAGAGGCTTTGGTACGCAGCTTTGCCGGTGCGCAGCCACAGGAGCTCGAGCATGACGAGCCAGCTCGCGAGGCCGATCGAAAAGGCGGGAAATAGGATGTGGAACGAAATCGTGAACCCGAACTGGATACGAGCGAGCAGCAGGGCGTCGGGCATGCGCGCATTCTAGTGAATCGCGCGCTGCGCCACTACGCCGGCCGGCGTTGCCGGCCATGCGAGTGCGCTATCAGTGCGCTGGCGGTGGTTGTGGCTGGAGCGCGGTAGTTGTCACGTCAGTTGCCGTCGTCGGCGCTCCCGCTCTGGTCCTTCTTGCCGAAACTCAGTCCCCAGCCGACGCCGACCGTGAACTGCGAGACGTTGTCATCGAACCGCGTGGCCTCGATCGATATGTTCCAGGGAGCCGCAAAAGCCCAGTTCATCCCGATGCCGAGCACCAACCCGTTCTCGGTAAAATCGGACTCGTCGAACGGGATGTTCGTGTCGATGTTCGCCCGGTAGTAACCGGCCTTACCGTAGAAGCGGAGGTTTTTGATCATGAAGCGCCGCACGAGCGCAGCCTCGTACACCGTTTGGCTCACGGATTCCTCGGTCACGACCGGGATGCACGCCGCGCCAACGGCGCACGGCGTCGCGTGGCCATCGAAGTTGTCGTAGCCGTTGTAGCCGAGCTCGGCGGCCCATCTTTCGCCGAATCCCACGCCGAAGTGGAGGCCATACGTCATGCCCTTGTCGTCGACCAAGCCGTTGAATGGCGCTTCGATCGGGAAGTCCGCGCTTGCCCGGCCGAGACTCACCGAGCCATAGGGCTGTGCGAACGCGGCGCCGGGACAAGCCACGGCTAACACCCACCATGCGCGAAATTTCATCTGCATCGCTCCCTGTTTCAAATTCAATGTCGTTAGGGAGCAATAGCAAGAAGCGCGCCACCCGTTTACGGGGCCGGTCCACCATGCCGCGCAGTCGGAACGCGGCGCGCTCGCACACTGTGGAGCGCGTGGATAGCAGCGGTGGTTGGCGACGAGAAGCCGTGGCGGATTCGCAATATTGCGACGCTCCGCTCCAATTCGTGCACGGCGGTACCTTGCTTCGGCGCCGTCGAGAACGGCGTTCGCTTCTAGCGCGTGGACGCGCTCAAAAGTCGATCGCGTTCGCGTCGGCGAGGATCAGCGGCCGGTACAGCGGCAGCGACCAGCCCTCGCGCTCGAGGTCGCCCAAGCGTGCCTCGACCTTCTTCACGTAGTCGCGCTTGCTGCCGTAGAGCTTGCGCAGCTCGTCCTTCGCTAGCGGTTCCTGATACGCGCTCAAGCGGCACATGATTTGCGCGCCTTGTAGGCCATTCGCGGCGACGTATGCGCTCGGGTTCGCGATCAGCGGCTCGGCGGCCGTATTGATCGGCCGGTACTTCGCCGTCGGGACGTCGACGTACGGATTGCGGATGCCGCCGAGCGGGTTGCCGTGTGCATCGAGCGCCATCGCCGAGCCGTCGTTCGTCACGTCGCGGTCGAGCAGCACGCGACTAGCATGCGGCGGGGAGACGCCTTGATCGACCCAGCGCAGCAAGTGGTACAGGCCCAACGACATGTAAGCCTGGACCGGAAAGGTGCTGAGCGGTTTCACGCACGGATTCGGCAGCAGGCGCACGTTGTCGCGCGAGTCGACGTGGCCGACGCCCGCGATCTCGTAGAGGCGGTACTGCTTGCCGGGCTCGTCGCTGTCTTGGCGGCGCGGCACGTTGGTCTCGACCTCGTGCATCGTCGGCAGCTGAATCAGCGGCACGTCGATCTCCATGATCGTCTGGCCCGCCGACGTCGGCATGAAGCCGTCGAAGATCCGCTGCATGTCCGGCGTGCGGAGCACCATGTGAGCGGGCAGGTAGTTGATCAGCGTGCCCGAGCTCATCGAGCTGCCCGACATCACCATCTTGCGTACTACCGCGCCGCCCGTGAGCGCGCTCTTGGCTTTCACGAGCGCGCCGACTTGCGCGAGGATCTCGTCCTGTTGGCCGTCCTCGGTGTGAAGCTTCTCGTAGCGCTTCGCGTTCATCGCGACGAACTGATCCTGTGACGTCGTGAGGATCTCGACGGCCGCGTGACCCGAGTCCATCACGTACGCGGCTGTGAACTCGAACGCGTGCGCGGCGCCGCTCACGTGCATCGACTCGGCGAGCACGAGGCCGCTGAATTTGCGCGCATCGCGCGGAAAGCGCACGACGACGCGCGTCGTGTACGGTTTGCCGTCCGCCGTGCCCGACGCGAAGTATTCCCTCGTCACGTAGCCGAAGTGCTCGAGGTCGAGCCCCTTCGCCTGGGACGGCGCCGAGTTGAACATCGGCCCCGGGCCCGTGATCTCGGCCGACAACGTCGGCAGGCGGACGGCCGTCGGTGTTTTCGGCAGGTTCTGATTCGTGGCGCGCGGACCCGGTCCGCCCGCCCCGAACGCGGGTTGCGCCGCGGCGGGCATCGACGAGACCAACGCACCGGCGGTCAAAGCGGTGAGCGATACGGTGGCTACGAGCGCGGCGACGCGCGCCGAGCCGGCGATGAAGATGGACATTGAGATCCCC
This sequence comes from uncultured Gammaproteobacteria bacterium, assembly GCA_963742115.1. Lineage (GTDB taxonomy): Bacteria > Pseudomonadota > Gammaproteobacteria > Steroidobacterales > Rariloculaceae > FEN-1219. Next base: position 528,108 of record CAVUKQ010000014.1, on the reverse strand, counting down.
CTAACGGTAGCGAGGGGGGAAAATAGCACGCGGGCGCGCGCGGATCATCAGTAGCCGAGAAGCGAGGCTCCGCCGCGACGGCGCGAGCCGCGCGACCGCGGCTTATTGGTGCCGAGCGACGGAATGAATGACGGTTTCGTGCTCGAAGTAGACGGAGAAGCCGGGGTAGTCCCAGCGCGTGATCGGCGGTTCGCCGACCGCACCGTGTTTCTCCGTGGGCGTGCCGTAGGCGGCTTCGACATTCGCCATCGACATGCCGGACTTCGGACGGCTGGTCGCCGACTGCTGATCCACTGCGATGCCGTCGATCAACAGAGTGTCCGCTCGCGCGGCCGCGGAGCCGATCGTCAGCGCGAACACCAACAGTGCCTTGGCGAACAGGGCCTTCGCGACGTTCTTCACCATGATTCGGCCTCCTTCGGAAACGCGCTCGACTATAGCACCGGGTCAAAGGCGTTCAAATCGAGCAGCCGAGCATTGGCGAACTGCGTCACAGTTCGGTGCTTGTTCGCTCGGGATGCGGGGCTGTCGCCATCCGGCGACCGCCGCTCACACTCGTTATGGTTTAATGCGGCTCGATGTTTCAACCCGTCGAATGGTTCATTGGCCTGCGCTATCTGCGCTCGCGCCGTCGGCGCGGAGTGGTCTCGTTCATGAGCGTCGCGTCGCTCGTCGGCATCGCGCTCGGCGTTGCGGCGCTCATCATCATTCTGTCGGTGATGAATGGCCTCGAGACGGAGACGCGCACGCGCCTCTTGAGCGTGAGCGCTCACGCGACGATCGCGTCGCGGGCCGGGCTCGAGGATTGGCGCACGTGGCAGGCGCGCCTGGCCGGCGTGCCCGGCGTCGCGGGCGTCGCTCCGTTCGTCACGATCGAGGGCATGCTCGCTGCAGGCGCGAACCTGCGGCCGGCGCTCGTGCGCGGCATCTCGCCGGAGGAAGAGAAAGAGGTGTCGGACATCGAGCGCTACCTCGTGACCGGCAGCGTCGCGGAGCTCGTGCCCGGCGCTCACAAGATCATCCTCGGCCGCGTGCTAGCGCTGCATCTCGGCTTGAGCCCCGGCGACTCGGTCACGCTGCTCGTGCCGCGCATCACGGCCGGCCGGATGACTCCGCGCCTGGCCGCGTTCACGGTCGCGGGCGTGTTCGAGGCCGGCATTCAGGACAACGACGCGAACATCGCATTCGTCAACCTCGAGGACGCAAGCGAGCTGAAGGGGCTGCACGGCGCGGCCGAGGGCGTCGCAGTGCGGCTCGACGATCCGCTCGCGATCGAGCAATTTCGTGCGAGCCAAGCGCACGCGCTCGACGCGGGTATGCGGTACTCCGATTGGGCCGAGGATCACCGCAACCTGTTCAACGCGATCCACATCGAGAAGATGATGATGCGGATCATCCTGATGTTCATCGTCGCGGTCGCCGCGTTCAACATCGTGGCCTCGCTGATGATGGTGGTGATCGACAAGCAGAAGGACATCGCGATCCTGCGCACCTACGGCCTCGAGCCGAAGCGCGTCGCGCGGATCTTCCTCGTGCAGGGCGCGATGATCGGTTTTTTCGGCACGGCGGCGGGCATCGCACTCGGTCTCGCGTGCGCCTACAACCTCGGCGTGATCGTGCCCTGGCTCGAGAGCACGTTCCACTTCAAGATCATGCCGGGCGACGTCTACTACGTCACCGAGATCCCGTCCGAGGTGCACTGGTTCGACGTCGTGTCGATTCCCCTCGTGGCGTTCTTCGTCGCGGTGCTCGCGACGCTTTACCCGGCCCGGCGCGCCGCGGGCGTCGCGCCCGCCAACGCGCTTCGCTATGACTGAGTCGCCGCACTCATGAAGCAGCCGTACGAGCTGTCGATCGCGGTGCGCTATCTGCGCGCGCGCAGCAGCCACAGCTTTATCTCGTTCATCTCGGCGGTTTCGATGATCGGCATCGGCCTTGCCGTCGCGGTATTAATCATCGTGCTGTCAGTGATGAACGGTTTCGAGCACGAGCTCCAGCAGCGAATACTAGGCATGGTCTCCGACGCGACGATCAGCGGCTTCGACGGTCCTCTCGACGATTGGCAGTCGATGCGTGCGCGCGCGCTCGAGGACCGGGAGATCGTCGCGGCCGCCCCGTACGTCGAGGGCCAGGCGCTCGCGGTTGCGGGCGAGGCGCTCGCGGGCGTAACGGTACGCGGAGTGGATCCCGAGCTCGAGCGCCAAGTGTCGAACATCGGTGCGATCACGAAGCGGGGCGACATCGGCGCGCTGACGCCGGACAGCTACAACGTCGTGATCGGCGTGAGCCTTGCCACTACGCTCGGCGTGGACGTCGGCGACGAGGTCGTGCTCGTTCTCGCGGATGGGCGCGTGACGCCTGCGGGGTTGATGCCACGCGTGCGCGCGTTCAAGGTGGCTGGCGTGTTCGAGGCCGGCATGTTCGAGTACGACCGCGGCCTCGTATTCGTGAGCTTCGCCGATGCCGGCAAGCTGTTCCGGACGGGCGGGCGCGCAACCGGTCTCCGGCTCGACGTCGCGGGCCTCTACGACGCGCGCTCGGTCGCCGAGCGTACGGCGAAGACGTTCGCGAACGAGCTCGGCAAGAACTTCTATATCGACGACTGGACGCGCCAGCACTACACCTACTTCCGCTCGATCCAGCTGCAGAAGTCGATCATGTTCGTGATCCTGTCGCTCGTGATCGCGGTGGCGGCGTTCAACATCGTGTCGACGCTGATGATGGTGGTGCGCGACAAGCGCGGCGACATTGCGATTCTGCGGAGCTTCGGCACGACGCCGCGCAGCATCATGGCGATCTTCGGAATCCAAGGCACGTTCATCGGCCTCATCGGCACGCTGATCGGAATCGCATTGTCGCTGCTCGTAACGTGGCAGCTCGACAACTTCGTCGCGTTGCTCGAGCGCTCGTTCGGCATCGATCTCTTGTCGGCGGACGTCTACTTCTTGAGCGAGCTGCCGACTCAGCTGCGGCCGCTCGAGGTCGCCGAAATCTCGGGGCTCGCGCTCTTGCTCGCGGTTCTCGCGACGTTCTATCCCGCATTCAGCGCCGCGCGCCAGCCGCCGGCCGAGGCACTTCGCTATGAGTGAGCCGCAGCCCGTCGTGCTCGAGGCCGTGGGGCTCGTGAAGACCTACGCGGACGTGGGTCGCAAGATCGAGGTGCTGCGCGGCGTCGAGCTCGGCGTCGCGAAGGGGGATCGGCTCGCGATCGTCGGGGCGTCGGGCTCGGGGAAGACGACACTGTTGCAGCTGTTGGGCGGTCTCGACGAGCCGACCGCGGGCGAGGTCCGCGTCGCGGGCGAATCGATGACCCGCGCCAGCGACGTCGACCGCGGACGGCTGCGCAATCGCGCGCTCGGGTTCGTTTACCAGTTTCATCATCTGCTTCCCGAGTTCACGGCGCTCGAGAACGTCGCAATGCCGCTGCTCGTGCGCGGCACCGCCCCGAAGGAAGCGGCCGACGCGGCCCGCGGTTTGCTCGAGCGCGTGGGGCTCGGCGAGCGGCTCGAGCATCGCCCAGGCGAGCTCTCCGGCGGCGAGCGCCAGCGCACGGCCGTCGCGCGCGCGCTCGTTACGCGGCCCGCAGCCGTGCTCGCCGATGAGCCAACGGGAAACCTGGACAGGCCGACGGGCTTGCGAGTGTTCGAGCTGCTGCTCGAGCTCAACGCAGCGCTCGGCACGAGCCTCGTGGTCGTCACTCACGACCCGACCTTGGCGCAACGCATGGACCGCGTGCTCGAGCTCAAGGACGGCCTATTGAAGCCCGCGTAGCAACAGGTCGCGCGATCGGGGCGGTGTTGCCGCGTTTCGCGCGCGGCATAGCAAGGGCGGTCGCGTCGTCCGCGAGCGCTCCGATCAACCGGATCGCCGTCGCGTGGCTGATCGGGACGCTCGCCGTCCACGAGCTGCCGCGACTCCCGCCGCTCGCAGCCTATGCTCCGCTCGCGCTTTGTGCGCTGCTCGCGTTGCGGTCCGCTCATGCGCGTTGGCTCGTATTCGCGCTCGCCGGGTTCGCGTGGACGGCGTTTTGCGCCGGCGAGCGGCTCGCGCAGCGCTTACCGCCGGCAGCGCTCGGCCGCGACGTTGCGCTCACGGGCTTCGTCGACTCGTTTCCGACCGCTGCACCGGGACAGATCACGTTCTCGTTCAAAGTCGACGACCCGCCGCCAGGTGTTCCGCCGCGCGTGCGGCTCACGTGGTACGAGCCTAAGAATCCGCTTGCGCCCGGCGACGCACTCGATCTCGTCGCGCGGTTGCGGCCGCCGCACGGCTCGAGCAACCCGGGCGGGTTCGACTACGAGCGCTGGCTCATGGTCACGAATCACGGCGCGACGGGCTACGTCCGCTCCGGCGCGCCCGCCGCCGGCGCCGCGCAGAGTCCCGCGCGCGCGTGGCTCGGCTTGCGAGCTCGAATCGCGGAGCGGATCGGCGCTGTGTTGCGCGATCCGGATGCCGCAGCCCTCGTTACCGCGCTCGCGATCGGCGAGCGCTACCGCTTCACCGAAGAGCACTGGGCGGACTTCAGGCGTACGGGCACGAGCCATCTCGTCGCCGTGTCCGGCATGCACGTCGCGCTGATCGGCGTGCTCGTGTTCCTCGCGCTGCGCGCGCTCGTGATCCGTCTGCCGCAACCGGTCGCGAGCTTCGACCTCGAGATCGCCGCGGTCGCGAGCGCGCTCTGCACGGCTTACTACGCCGCGCTAACCGGGCTCGCGGTGCCAGCGCAGCGTTCGTTGCTCATGGTGGTCGTCGCGCTCGCGCTCCTCGTGAGCCGGCGCTCCGTCGGTGCAACCCAAGTGCTCGCCGCGACGCTGCTCGCCGTGCTCGTTTGGGATCCGTTCTCGCCGCTGTCGGCCTCGTTCTGGCTGTCCTATGGCGCCGTAGCGCTCCTGCTTTCGCTCGCGGCGCCGCGCCGCGTACCGTGTGAGATGCAGCCGCGCTGGCGGCGAGTGTTGCGGCCCGCTGCCGCGCTGCTCGCGCTTGCAGTGGTCCATCGGCTTCGCGCTGCTGCCGCTGACAGCGGCCTTCTTCGACGAAGTGTCGCTCGTCGGCCCGCTGGTGAACCTCGTCGCGATTCCGTTGTTCAATCTCGTGCTCGTGCCGCTCACCCTGCTCGCGACACTGCTGCTGCAGGTCGACGCGCTCGCGGCGACCACCGCTCCGGCGGTGCTGCTCGTCGTCGGCTGGCTCGCGGCGCACACGGTCGCGATCCTGCACTCGATCGCCGCGGCACCGTTGGCCGCGCTCGCGGTGCCGCACGCTCCGCCGGTCACGATCGCGCTCGCCGCGTGCGGCGTCGTGCTCGCGCTGTGCGCTCGGCCGCTGCCCGCTCGTGGGCTCGCGTGGCTCGCCGTGCTGCCGATGTTCTTCCCGGCGCGCGACGTACCCGCGCCCGGCGCGGCCCGCATCGTCGCGTTGGACGTGGGGCAAGGGCTCGCGGTGAGCGTGGCCACGCACGCGCATCGCTTGCTGTTCGACGCAGGGCCGAGCTTCCGCTCCGGCTTCGACAGCGGCGACGACATCGTGCTGCCGGCGCTCGCGGCGAGCGGACCGCCGGGGCTCGACCGCCTTATCGTGAGCCACGCGGACAACGATCACGCGGGCGGTGCGGTCGCGGTGCTCGCCGCGTTTCCCGAGGCGGATGTGCTCGAGGGCCCCGACGTCTCGCTTCCTCGGGGGCGCGTCTGCGAGCGCGGTGAGAATTGGGAGTGGGATGGCGTGCATTTCGCGATCCTGCATCCCGCGGGCGACTTCGCGCCGCGCGGCAACGAGAGCTCGTGCGTGCTCGCGGTGAAGACGCGCGGCGCGTCGGCGCTGATCACGGGCGACATCGAGGGCCGCGGCGAGAGTGCGACGTTGCGCGCGGGCCCGCTCGCAAGCGACGTCGTGGTCGTGCCGCACCACGGCAGCGCGACGTCGTCCTCGCAAGCGTTCGTCGACGCCGTGCGCCCGAAGCTCGCGCTCGTTTCGGCGGGCTACGCGAATCGTTGGGGGTTTCCGAAGCCCGCGGTCCGTGCGCGCTGGGAGCGCGCTGGAGCGCGCGTCGTCGTGACCGGCGACGACGGCGCGCTCACGGTCTCGCTCGACGAGCGCGGGGCCGCGCTCGTGACCGAGCGCTCGCGGCGCGTTCGCTATTGGCAGGCGCAGGGCGGTACCGTGCGGTGACGGCGGAGAGGCGGGCCCGCGTCGTTCGGTCAGACTGCGGCGGAAGGGCGCTGCGGCGGCGGCTCTGGCGCGGGTTCGGCGGCAAAAATGTGCGGTAGCTCTCGTCCAGAGCTTCCGATGGCCGTTAGCCCTTTGGAAACAAGTGTCAGCACGTTATAGTTCCGGCCAGCTTCAGGAGAGTCTGCGACCCCGATGCTCGAAATTGTGAAAGCCGGCGGCTGGCTCATGGCACCGCTCATCATTTGCTCGGTGGTGGCCGTCGCGATCGTTCTCGAGCGCCTTTGGACTCTGCAACGCAAGCGCGTCGTGCCGAGCGATCTCAGTGGCCAGATCTGGGAGCTCGTGAAGCACAACCAACTCGATCAACGCCAGCTGCAACGCGTGCAGCAGAGCTCCCCTCTCGGCCAGGTGCTGGCCGTGGGCCTCATGCATCATCACTCGCCGCGCGACGTGATGAAAGAAGCGATCGAGGATAGCGGTCGGCACGTCGTGCACGATCTCGAGCGCTATCTCGGCCCGCTCGGCACGATTGCCGCGATCTCGCCGCTACTCGGCTTGCTAGGCACTGTCTCGGGCATGATCAGCGCGTTCACCGCGATCACGGCGACAGGCGTCGGCAATCCCACGGTGCTGGCGGGCGGAATATCCGAAGCGCTCGTCTCTACCGCCGCGGGCCTCACGGTAGCGATTCCGTCGCTGATCGCGTATCGCTTTCTGCGCGGCCGGGTCGATAGCCTGGTCGTGCTGATCGAGAAGGAGTCCATTCAGTTCGTCGAGGCGCTGCTGCAACACCAACGGTCCGGGGTTCTTGGAGTGCCCGATGAAGCTGCAAAGCCGCTCAAGAGAAGAGCCTGAGATCAACGTAATCTCGCTCGTCGACGTCCTGCTCGTGCTCGTCCTGTTCTTCATGGTGTCGACGAGCTTCCTGCGCGAGACCGAGATCAGCCTGCAGCTCCCCGAAGCGACGACGGACACCGCCGTCGAAACGCCGAACGAGGCGCTCGAGATCACGGTCACTCAGAGTGGCAACTATCTCGTGAACGGCCGCGAGCTCGTGAACAACGAACGGCGCACGCTGCGTGCGGCGATCGAGCGGTTGATCGGCGAAAAACGCAACCTTCCGGTGTTCATTCGCGCGGATGCGGCGGCCACTCACCAAGCCGTGATCACGGCGATGGACGTCGCCGGGCAGCTCGGCTTCGTGAAGATCAACATCGCGACTGTGACGCCACCCGGAGCTTGAGCCCGCCGCGGCCCGAGTGGCGGCCAGGCCGGGCCGCCCGAGTAGGCTCAGGATATGCCGATGCCGCTGTCTAATCCCGACGTCGTCGCGACCTACCGACGACTGCTCCGCTATGTGCGCCCGCACTGGCCCATCGTCGCGGCCGCGGTGGTTCCGGCGTTGATCTACGCGGCTGCTCGGCACCCTCGTGCCGCTCGTGATGAGCGGCGTGGTCGAGCGCCTACAGAACGCGGCCGCGAACGCGAGCACCGCATGGCAGATTCCGGTGTTGATCGCGGTGTTGTTTCCGCTTCGCGGGCTCATGGACTTCTTGACGGTCTACGGTCTCGCGTGGGTGGGCCGGTCGGTGATTCGCGACCTGCGCAGCGAAATATTCGCGCACTACCTGGACCTTCCCTGCGCGCTACTACGACCACGGCTCCTCGGGGCTGCTGATCTCCAAGCTCACGTACAACACGGAGCAGGTTGCCGAGGCGATCGCGAACGCCGTCGTGATCGTGATTCGGGACACGCTCGCGATTCTCCTGTTGCTCGTGATGATGATTCGCCTGAGCCCGCAGCTCACGCTGCTGATAGGCATCGTCGGGCCCGTGATCGCGCTGCTCGTGAGTGTGATGAGCCGTGCGTTCCGCCGCTACAGCTCGCGCATCCAGCACTCGATGGGCGACGTGACGAAGATCACCGAGCAGTCGCTGCACGGTCATCGCGTCGTGAAGATTTTCGAAGGACAGGAGCGCGAGCGCCGCCAATTCGAAGAAGTGAATGCGCGCAACTTCAAGTTCAACGTGCGGATCGTCGCCATTCACGCGGTCGGCGACGCCCTCACGCAGTACACGGTGGCGCTCGGAGTCGCGGCTGTCATCTATTGGTCATTCTCGGACCTCGATGCCCCGCGGTTCATCGGATTCATTACGGCGATGGGCATGTTGCTCGCGCCGCTGAAGCGGCTCATCAACATCAACGTCGTCGTGCAGCGCGGCGTCGCTGCCGCGAGCGGATTATTCCAGACGCTCGACGAGCCAGGTGAGCCGGACAACGGCACGGTGACGATCGCGCGCGCGCGCGGCGACGTCGAGTATCGCGGCGTCTCGTTCAGCTACGACACGAGCAAGGGCCCGGTGTTGCGCGACGTGAGCCTCGCCGTGCCCGCAGGAACCACGCTTGCGCTCGTCGGCCAATCCGGCAGCGGCAAGTCCACGCTCGTGAGCCTTCTGCCGCGCTTCTATGACTGTCAGGCCGGCGCCGTGATGCTCGACGGCCGTGACGTGCGCGAGTACACGTTGCGCGATCTGCGACGTCAGCTGAGCTTCGTGAGCCAGGACATCGTGCTGTTCGACGACACCATCGCGAACAACATCGCGTACGGAGCGCTGGAGCGCTCGCCCCGCGAGGCAATCGAGCGCGCCGCGGAAGCGGCCTACGTCGCCGAGTTCGCGGCCGCCTTGCCCGAGGGGCTCGATACACGAATCGGCGAGCGCGGGCTATTGCTTTCCGGCGGTCAGCGCCAACGGATCGCGATCGCGCGTGCGCTCCTCAAGGACGCTCCCGTGCTGATCCTCGACGAGGCCACTTCGGCGCTCGACACCGAGTCCGAGCGGCGGATTCAGGCTGCGCTCACGCGACTCATGCAGGGCCGCACGACGCTCGTGATCGCGCATCGCCTGTCCACGATCGAGGGGGCCGATCGGATCGTCGCGATGCGCGAAGGCGCGGTGGTCGAAACGGGGAGCCACGCCGAGCTCATCGCGCACGGCGGGTACTATTCGACGCTGCACCGCATGCAGTTCACGAGCTGAGGTCCTCGCGTGGCGTCGAGCAAGATGTCGGCTTCGCAACGGCTCAACGAGATCTGGTACGGCGAGAGCTCGCTCCGCTGGGTGTTGTGGCCGGTCGCGGTCGTGTACCGCCAGCTCGCGCAGCTGCGGCGTGCTGCGTATGGCCGCGGCTCGTTGAAGACGGTCGACCTGCCGGTGCCCGTAATCGTCGTCGGTAACGTAAGCGTCGGCGGTACGGGCAAGACGCCGTTCGTGATTTGGCTCGCGGGCGAGCTCACGCAGCGCGGCTTGCGCGTCGGCATCGTGACGCGCGGTTACCGCGGCAGCGCAACTGACTGGCCGCGTGCCGTGGCAGCGCAAGACGACCCGGCCGAGGTCGGCGACGAGCCCGTATTGCTCGCGCGCCGGACGAGCTGTCCGGTGGTCGCCGGCCCGGACCGCGTGGCCGCCGCGCAGCAGCTGCTCGCACAGACACCGGTCGACGTGGTGTTATCGGACGACGGGCTTCAGCACTACCGGCTCGGGCGGCGGTTCGAGATCGCCGTGGTCGACGGCGTGCGCGGCATGGGCAACGGATTGTGCTTGCCCGCGGGGCCGTTACGCGAGCCGATCGAGCGAATCAACGAGGTCGACGCGATCGTGGTGAACGGCGGCGATTGGGGGCACGCGGGCGTATTCCGAGCGAACGCCGTCGTCACGCAGGTGCGCCGCATCAAAGACGGCGCGCAGCGCGCGCTCGAGTCCTTCAAGGGCAAGCGGGTTCACGCAGTCGCGGGAATCGGCAATCCGCAACGATTTTTCGACTTGCTCGAGGACGCGGGGCTCGACGTCGAACCGCATCCGCTCGACGACCATGCGGAATTTGGGCCCGAGCAGCTCACCTTCGAGGATCCCGGCGCCGTGCTCGTCACCGAGAAAGACGCCGTAAAATGCGAGGCGTTCGCACACGACGACGTCTGGTGCGTCGTCGTGGACTTGCAGTTCGACGCGGACAAGACTGCGCGCCTCATGCGTCTGGTGCTGCGGGAAATCAAGGGAGGCTGAAGTGGGCGCTGGATTCATTGCGGTGATTCCGGCGCGCTACGCGTCGTCTCGTCTGCCCGGCAAGCCGCTCAAGCAGATCGCGGGCAAGCCGATGATCGAGTGGGTCTATCGCCAGACGTCGAGCAGCGGTGCGAGCGAGGTGGTGGTCGCGACGGATGACGAGCGCATCGCGACGGCCTGCCGCGCGTTCGGGGCGCATGTCGAGCTCACCTCGCCCGAGCATCCGAGCGGCACCGATCGGATCGCCGAGCTCGCGCGCCGCTTCGCGTGGGACGATGAGCAGATCGTCGTGAACGTGCAGGGCGACGAGCCGCTGATCTCGCCGCTTTCGATCGCGCAGGTCGCGCGCTTGCTCGCGTGGCGGCCGCAGGCGGCGATCGCGACGCTGATGGGACCGCTCGGCGGCGAAGCCGAGTTCCGCGACCCGAACTTCGTCAAGGTGGTCACGGACAAGGATGGCTGGGCGCTCTACTTCAGCCGCGCACCGATTCCGTGGCCGCGCGACGGCGGTCTGCCGCTCGTGCGCCGGCACATCGGGCTCTACGCGTACCGCGTGGGCAGTCTGAAGACGATCAGCGAGGCCGCCCCGTGCGCGCTCGAAGAGACGGAAAAGCTCGAGCAGCTGCGTGCGCTCTGGCTCGGACTCAAGATCATCGTCGCGGACGCCGTGGAGCCGCCGTCGCCGCACGTCGACACGCCCGAAGATCTGGAGAAGATTCGGCAAATATTGGAGCGCGCACCGATGCGTGGCGGGTGAGGATGGTGAAGACGGTGCTCGCTAACTTGAGGCGTGCCGCGGCGCGCGTGATCGGTAAAGCGGAGCCCGAGCCGCTTGCCGCCGCGCCGCGTGCTATTCGTGTGCATGGGCAACATCTGCCGCTCGCCGACGGCCGAAGGCGCATTTCGCAAGCTGCTGCAGGAGCGGGCGCCGGATCTCGACGTGCAGGTCGACTCGGCGGGGACGCACGCGTATCACGTCGGCGATCCGCCGGACCCGCGCGCGCAACGCGCCGCCGAGCGCCGCGGGATCGACTTGAGCGGCCAACGCGCGCGGCGCGTGACCGAGCGAGACTTCGCGCACTTCGAGCTCGTGCTCGCGATGGACGAGCTGAACCACGTAACGCTGCTCGAGATATGTCCGCCGGAATATCGCGATCGGGTGCGCCTCATGCTCGAGTTCGCCCCGCGCCTCGGCCGGACCGACGTACCCGATCCGTACTACGGCGGCGGCGAACGGATTCGAATACGTGCTCGACCTCGTCGAAGAGGCCTCGGTGGGCGTGCTCGAGCACCTGCTCAAGACGCCGGCACCCCCGCCGCCCGCGCCCCCGGCGTAACCGGCTCGGCGACAGGCCGCGGAACGCGTCACCTAGGCGGCTGTTCCGACGACGAAGCCGGTCGCGAATCGCCTTCGGGTGCGCTCGGCTCGGGCCGCTCCGGCGGTGCCTGTGGCTCGGGGCGTTCGATCGGCTCGGCCGCGCGCGGCGGCAGCCGCGGCTCCGGCTCCGGGTGGTATACGGGCTCCGGCGGAGGCGGCGGCGACCACTCGGTTGCTCGCTCCGCAGGTGGCGCGGCCTGCGTCTCGCGGCCGCCAGTGTCCGCTGAGTCGAATGAGCGGTCGCGCTCCGGCTCCCGTTCGGGCTGCGGCGCGAAGTTGTCGCGCTGCGTGCTCGCGCGGCTGCGGCTGCGGCTGCGGCGCGAAGTCGTCGCGCTGCGGTCCCTCTACGACCTCCGCCGTCGCAGGTGGCAATGGGTGGCTGCCGCCATTGGCATTCTCGGGGCGCCGCTGATCGCGTTGCGCGTCGCCGCGCTGACCCTGGCGGTTGTCATCCGGACGCTGCCCGCGCTGGCGATTTCGTCCCCGCCGGCTGCGCCCTTGGCCTTGTCCCTGCCCTGGTCCTTGCCCTGGCTGACCCTGAGCCGCGGCTCCGTTTTGGCCAGGGGCCTGCTGATTCTGACCTTGGCCTTGCTCGCGCGGCTCCCGCTGTTGACGCTGGCCGTCGCCCTCGCGCGGCTCTCGCGGTTGGCGCTGGCCGTCACCCTCGCGCGGCTCTCGAGGCTGGCGCTGCCCTTCGGCGTCACGCGGCCGGCTTTCGCCGTGCTCGCGCGGCGGCCGGCCGCCGCCCTCGCCCTGGGGACGCGGCCCGCGCTCGCGGTTGCGATTGCGGCCGCTGCTTCGGTCGCGCCTATGGTCGCCGCCGCGGTGATCGCGGTCCCGATCCCGATCGCGGCCATCTCGGCCGTCGCGGCCGCGATCACGGTCGCGATGCTCGCTCCGGCGTGGGCCGGGCTCGGGGCGCGGCGGCGCAGCGGGCGGCGCGGCCGGCTGGGGCGCAGCGGACAGCCAGCCGAACAAGCGGCTGAACAGCGACGCTCGCGGCGCGGGCGGCGCGGCCGGCGGCTCGGCCGGCGCGGGTGCTGCTTCGCGAACGGGAGGCGGTGGCGGTGTCGGAGCGGGCGTGCTCGGCAAAACGTTCGTGACGGCGGCTTCCTCGGCCTTCGGCGGTTTGCGGACTTCCTCGAACGCGACGCTCGGGTCGGGCTTCGGCGTCAAGAGCTTGTAGCTCGTGCCGGCGTTCTCGGGAAGCCCGGTCTCGTCGTCGCGCACGCGACGCAGCGAGTAGTTCGGCGTCTCGAGATCGGGATTGCCGATCAGCACGATCTGCGCGCCGTTGGCTTCCTGCACCGATTGGACCCAATCGCGCTTCTCGTTGAGCACGTAGTTCGCGACGTCCATCGGCAGTTGGGCGATGACCTTCGCGGTGCGCTCCTTGCGTGCCTCCTCGCCGACGAGCCGCAGCACCGCGAGCGCGAGGGACTCGACGCTGCGGACGTTGCCGGCGCCGTTGCAGCGTGGGCAGACGGACTGCGTGGATTCCTCGAGCGATGGCCGGAGGCGTTGGCGCGACAGCTCGAGCAGGCCGAAGCGCGAGATCCGGCCGATCTGGATCCGCGCGCGATCGTGCTTCACGGCATCGCGCAGCCGGTTCTCGACCTCGCGCTGGTTGCGCTGCGGCCCCATGTCGATGAAGTCGACGACGACGAGGCCGCCGAGGTCGCGAATTCGGAGCTGCCGGCCGATCTCGTCGGCCGCTTCGAGGTTCGTGTTGAGCGCCGTTTCCTCGATGTCCTCGCCCTTGGTCGAGCGGGCCGAGTTGATGTCGATCGCCGTCAGCGCTTCCGTTCGGTCGATCACGATGCTGCCGCCCGATGGCAGCGACACCTTGTGGTTGAACGCCGACTCGATCTGGCTCTCGATCTGGAAACGCGTGAACAGCGGTACGGTATCGTCGTAGAGCTTGAGCTTGCGGATGCTCTGCGGCAGCACGCGCTCCATGAACTCCTGCGCGTCCTGGTGGACGGCCGGATCGTCGATCACGATCTCGCCGATGTCGTTCGAGAAGTAGTCGCGCAGCGCGCGGACGATCGCGTTGCCTTCCTGATAGATCAGGAATGGGGCAGGGCGCGTGACGACGACCTGCTTGATGGCTTCCCAGACGCGTAGCAGGTAGTCCATGTCCCAGCGCAGCTCTTCGGCGCTGCGGCCGACGCCTGCGGTACGGACGATGCAGCCCATGCCGTCGGGCGGGGCGAGCTCCTCGAGGGACTGACGCACGACGTCGCGATCCTCGCCCTGGATCCTGCGCGAGACGCCGCCGGCGCCCGCATTGTTCGGCATCAGGACGATGAAACGGCCGGCGAGGCTGATGTAGGTAGTGAGCGCCGCGCCCTTGGTGCCGCGTTCCTCCTTATCTACCTGGACGACGATTTCCTGGCCTTCGCGCAGGACGTCGCGAATTTGGACGCGATCGCCCTGCTCGGGCTGCTTGACGAAGTACTCGTTGGAGATTTCCTTGAGAGGTAGGAAACCGTGGCGCTGGACGCCGTAGTCTATGAAGCACGCCTCGAGGCTCGGTTCGATCCGAGTGATGCGGCCTTTGTAGATGTTGGACTTGCGTTGCTCTCTGGTCGGTACCTCGATGTCTAGGTCATAGAGCTTTTGGCCGTCCACCATGGCCAACCGCAACTCTTCCTTCTGAGTTGCGTTCACTAACATTCGCTTCATAAGGCTTGAGTCCCCTAGGGAGATGCTCGGAGCCAGGGGCGAAATCCGTGGTCTGCGCGGGTTTGCGGCGAGCGCGTGCGGCGGCCAATGAATGCGGCAGCGTTCTCGAGGTAGGCGTTGCTCGATCCGTCGATCGATGCTGGAGGTTTTCGCTACGGAGAGCCATCGCCTTTTACGCAGATCACGGGGCCCGGGGTCCGGTCCCATCGTGAATGAAATTCCTTGAAACTTGGCAGCTCGTTGGAGGAGCCACCGCCAGAAATCCGGCTTCGGAAGCGTCCCGGTCGACGACCGACGCGGGCAGCGTCCGCGTCGGTACTATAACATAGCCGCCTGCTCGCTCAATTCGTACGCCTTTGAATCCAACGAAAAAAAGCGTCGACCCGATCTCGCGCGCTGGAAGTCGGTCTGCTGCTCGACAACAACAGGTCGGCGAGGACGCGGCGGGCCAGCGGATCGACAACTTCCTGCTCGGCGAGCTCAAGGGTGTGCCGCGCAGCCATGTCTATCGCTTGATCCGTTCGGGCCAGGTCCGCGTGAACTCGGGCCGGGTGAACCCGAAGTACCGCCTAAAGAGCGGCGACCGTGTCCGCGTGCCGCCGGTAGGCAGTCGGCCGGCCGCGCGAGTGTTGCCGAGTGGCGGGAGCCTCGACTGGCTAGCGGCGCGCATCGTGCACGAGGACGCGCGGCTGCTCGTGCTCGACAAGCCGGCCGGTCTCGCGGTCCACGGCGGCACGGGCGTCGCGCTCGGCTGCATCGAGGCGCTGCGGGAACTGCGCCCGGAGCTGCCGGAGCTCGAGCTCGTCCACCGGCTCGACCGAGCGACCTCCGGTTGCCTGCTCGTGGCCAAGCGACGCAGCGCGCTGCGGACCGTTCACGCGCTGCTCCGCGAAGGCCGGGTGGACAAGCGCTATTTCACGCTGGTCCAAGGACATTGGCGGCAACCCATTGGGGAAGTCTCCGCGCCGCTCATAACCAAACGCGGGCCCGGCGAGTCCCGAGTTCGTGTCGCGACGGGGGGCAAGGAGGCGAGGAGCTCGTTCCGTTTGATCGAGACTGTCGGCGAGACCGCGTCGCTGCTCGAGGTGGCGATCGCGACGGGGCGCACGCATCAGATCCGCGTCCATGCGGCCCATCTCGGGCACCCGGTCGCGGGCGACGATCGTTATGGCGACGCCGAGTTCAATGCGTCGCTCGAGCGCCATGGCCTGCGGCGCATGTTCCTGCACTCGCATTCGCTGGCCTTCATCTGGCCCGAGTCGGGCGAGGAGTTCTCGGTCAGCGTGCCGCTGCCGCAGGAGCTCAAGGACGTGCTGAACGCTATGGCGGACGACCGAGGGGATCGAGCCCGGCGGACCTGAGCGCGGCCGCGAGCCAGATCAACGGCAAGCCTATCAGCGCGGTCGGGTCGCGGGACTCGATATGCTCGAACAGTGCGACGCCGAGCGCCTCGGCCTTGAAGCTCCCGACGCAGTCGAACGGCTGCTCGATGTCGAGATAGCGCTCGAGCGCCGACCGCTCGAGGCGCGCGAATTTGACTTCGGTTCGATCGACGTGCGACCAGGATCGGCCCGAGGCGGTGTCTAGCACCAGCACTCCCGTGTGGAACAACACCGACTTTCCCTGGCAGGCCTCGAGCTGGCGGAGCGCGACGTCGCGGGTCCCGGGCTTGCGGAGCAGCCCTCCGTCGAGCGACGCGACCTGATCCGAACCGATCACCAAAGCGTGCTTGGCGCTGAGGCTGTGAGCCTTCGCGGCGGCGAGACGTTCCGCCATCCGCGCCGGCTCCTCCCCGGGAACGGCAGCCTCGTCGGTGTTTGGAGCCTGGACCTCGAACGGCAGACCTAGGCGGGACAAGAGATCCCGCCGGTATCGCGACGTGGAGGCCAGAATAAGCGTGCGGCTTGGGACTTCGTAACTCACGGTTTTGACAGTAGAAACTCAGTCACATATGATGCGCGCCCTATGTCCGGCTCGCTGCACGCCTGGTACAGTCTGCGCGACCTGGAATCATTGGGTCGGCAAGGCGAGCTCAGCGGTGAGCTGAGGCTCGAGAAGATGCCGAGACTTGCGGGCTTGCTCCAATCCGCCGAAGGCAGTGTAAGAGCAAGCCTGCGTTTTCGACAACGCGGCGACGGCCGGTTGGCGTTCACGCTGGAGTACGAAACGACGGTACAGCTGCTATGCCAGCGTTGCCTCGAGCCGTACGGCCAGCACATCGCGAATCGAGTCGAGCTCGTGCTCGTCGAGGAAGGAGCCGCCGAAGCTTCGCTGCCGCAGGGCCACGAACCGGTCGAGCTCGACGCGGGTCGCTTGCTTCCGGCACAAGTGATCGAGGACGAGGTGATCGTCTCGTTACCGCTCGTTCCGAAGCACGGGCGGGTCGAGGACTGTGGTAGCCTGGCCGACGATTTGGCGACCCTGACGGACGGTTCGGTCACGGCGCACGGAGCCACCGACGTTTAGCTAGTTTTCGAGGAGAATCGCATGGCAGTTCAGAAGAGCCGCAAGACGCCGTCGCGGCGCGGTATGCGCCGCTCGCATGATGCGTTGACCGGACCGACCTTGTCCGTGGACGCCAGCACGGGCGAAACCCATCGCCGCCATCACGTGACGGCCGACGGTTACTATCGCGGCCGCAAAGTGTTCGACGTACCGCAAGAGACCGAGCAAGAGTAGTCTCAAGTCTTCGCCGCGAGCGGCCGGTCGTAACTTCGAATCAGTTCTCTTCACGCGAGCCCCGATGAGTCGCAAGGTTACAATTGCCTTGGACGCGATGGGTGGCGACCGCGGCCCCGAAGCCGTCGTCCCCGCGGCACTCGCGACTCTCGAGAAAGACGATTCGGCGAGCCTCGTGCTCGTGGGTCTGCCAAGAGTCCTGGAGCAGGCGAAGCGCCAAGCGAAGGACGCCTATGGCAGTCGTCTCGCCTTCAAGGAGGCCTCGCAAGTCATCGCGATGGACGAGGCGGTGGCGAGCGCGCTGAAGAAGAAGAAGGACTCGTCGCTGCGAGTCGCGATCGAGCTGGTCAAGAGCGGCGAAGCCGACGCGTGCGTGAGCGCGGGTAACACGGGCGCCTTGATGGCGACCGCTCGCTATGTGCTCAAGACACTGCCGGGAATCGACCGGCCCGCGATCATCTCGGCAGTCCCGGGCATCAAAGGCCCTACCTACATGCTCGACCTCGGAGCCAACGTCGGCTGCACATCGCAGCAACTCATGCAGTTTGCGTTGATGGGGTCGATCGTCGCCGGCGACATGCTCGAGACGCCACGACCGCGAGTGGGTCTCCTGAACATCGGCCAAGAAGACATCAAAGGTAATGAAGTCGTCCGTGAGGCCGGCGAGTTGCTCGAGCGCAGCGGACTGAACTACATCGGGTTCGTCGAAGGCGACGGGATCTTCCATGCCGATGTCGACGTCGTCGTGAGCGACGGGTTCGTCGGCAACGTGGCGCTGAAGACAATGGAAGGCGTAGCGAAGATGATCAGCTCCATCCTGAAAGAGGAGTTTAACAAGAACGTGTTACGCGGAATGCAGGGGCTCATCGCAAAATCGGCGCTCGAGGGAATCCGCGAGCGACTCGATCCGCGTCGCTACAACGGTGCGAGCCTAGTTGGGTTGAACGGCGTCGTGCTCAAGAGCCACGGCTCTGCGGATAAGTTCGCTTTCGAGACCGCGGTCAAGACGGCGATCGTCGAAGCGCGTAAAGGTGTCCCGGTGCAAATCGGCAGGCTCATACAGAATCAGCCGCAAGAATGTATTCCCGCATAATCGGCACCGGAAAATACCTGCCGGAGAAGGTGCTCACCAATTTCGATCTCGAAAGGATGGTCGAAACCTCCGATGAGTGGATCCGCACGCGAACCGGCATCGAGGAGCGCCACATCGTCGCCGATGACGAAGCGACGAGCGATCTCGCGTATCGCGCTGCGCTAGCGGCGATCGAGGACGCGGGACTCGTGCCCGCCGACATCGACTTCATACTCGTCGGGACGACGACGCCTGATCTCATTTTTCCGAACGTCGCGTGCTTGCTGCAGGAGAAGCTCGGCATTCGCGGAGGGCCGGCGTTCAGTCTCGAGGCCGCGTGCTCTGGATTTCTCTACAGCCTCGTAGTCGCGGATCAGTTCGTCCGCAGCGGCCAAGCGAAGCGCGCGCTCGTCATCGGCGCCGAAACGATGTCGCGCATCATCGACTGGAAAGATCGCGAAACGTGCGTGCTGTTCGGTGACGGCGCGGGCGCAGTGATTCTCGAAGGAGCGGAGGAGCCGGGCATCATCTACTCGACGCTTGGCGCGGACGGCCGCTACCGTGAGCTCTTGTACGCGTCGAGCGGCGTCGCCACGCGCCACCGTCAAGGCGGAGAGGTCGCCGCTCTGCGGATGAAGGGCAACGAAGTGTTCAAGGTCGCCGTGAAGACGCTCGAGCACCTCGTCGACGACGTGATCGAGAAGAACCAGCTCGAGAAGGGCCAAATCGATTGGCTGATCCCGCACCAGGCCAACATCCGAATCATCGAGGCGACCGCGAAGCGGCTGCAGATGCCGATGGAGCGCGTGATCCTGACGGTCCGCAAGCACGGCAACACGTCAGCCGCGTCCGTGCCGATGGCGCTCGATACCGCGATTCGCGACGGCCGAATCAAGCGCGGCGATCTGCTGCTGCTCGAGGCCTTCGGCGGCGGTTTTACCTGGGGGGCGAGCCTCGTGCGCTATTGAGTCGGGCCGATAGCGGAGGGGGGTAACTTGCCAACCAATACTCATTTTTGCCCGGCCGGAGTCGTATAATGCCGCGCATGCGCAAATCCCTACCGATCAAAGCTCTACTGATCAAACCTCAACTGGCCCTAGCGCTCTTGCTGGTTGCGGGCGGCGCCTCGGCGGCCGAGTACTGGATCGGGCCGAAGGACGAGGTCTTTGGCGAGGTCGAGGTGGTCGCTGCCCGGTACGAGGATACGTTCGTATCGCTGGCCCGAACCTACAACGTCGGTTACGAAGCGCTGCGGCGCGCGAACCCGCACGTCGATCCGTGGTTGCCGGGCGAGGGCACCAAGATCGTCATTCCGACGCAATTCGTGCTGCCGCGGGCGCCGAATCGCGGCATCGTGGTCAACGTCGCGGAGCTTCGGCTCTACTACTTCCCCGCCGCTTCGAGCGTGGCGCCCGAGGGTACGCCCGCGGGTAGCCGCCGGGTGATTACACACCCGATCAGCATCGGCAGAATGGACTGGTCGACGCCGCTCGGCGCAACGAGTGTCACGGGCAAAGTCGCGAATCCGAGCTGGACTCCGCCCCAATCGATTCGCGAAGAGCACGCAGCGCGTAACGACATACTGCCGCGCGTCGTTCCTCCGGGCCCCGACAATCCCCTCGGCCAGCATGCCTTACGTCTAGGGCTTCCGGGCTATCTGATCCACGGAACGAACAAACCGTCCGGCGTGGGGATGCGTGTGACTCACGGCTGTATTCGAATGTTCCCGGAGGACATCGAAGCGCTCTTCAAGACTGTGCCCGCAGGGACGCCGGTGATGATCGTGAATCAGCCGTACAAGCTCGGCTGGACTGCAGATGGGTTGTATCTCGAAGCACATCCACCGCTCGCGAAAGAGCCCGTCGTAGAAACGGAGGAAGTCGATGAGCCGAGCAGCACCGATACCGCCGAGGCGGAGCCGGTTCTTGCGGAAGGATCTCTGACGGAGCTCACGCGCGTCTACGTAGCCGCGACGGCTTCGAGGACGGCCGACGTTCGTTGGGATTTCGCCGAAACGGTTTTGCAGTCGGCTCGCGGCGTCCCAGAGTTCATCTCGGTCGCGGCCGCTCCCGTCGCCGTAACAGAGTCCTTCGCCGCCGATCCCGGGACGGCTGGGGCTGCAACCCCTTAGCCGGCTATTTCTTTTAGGCGAAAAAAAGAAGCCGCCAACATTTGGCGGCCTTCAAGACTCAGATGCGGCGCAAGCGCCGCACCCGATCATCTGAGTGGTCTAGCTACTTCTCGGGCGATTACTTCGCCTGAGACTGCTCGAACATCCGATCGAGTCTCTGATTCGTTGCATCGCAGCATGCTTGAGCCGCTTGCGCCGCTTGCAGAGCTTGATTCGCAGTGCTTTGAGCGCCCGAGGCCGCTTGCTGAGCTTGGGTAGCCGTGCGTTGTGCTCCGTTCGCCGCGTTCTGGGCGGCTTCAGCCGTCGCCTTCACCGCGTCGAGCTGCTCTACCGTGACGTGCATGCAGCCGGTCACGATCGCAAAGCCGCTAACGAGCGCCGCTGCCCGCAGAGCAGCTTGGATTTTTATGGCCATTAGATATACCCCTGACGTGAGTGACAAACCGGCGTCATTATTTCCTAAAGCGCTGAGCACTGCAATTTGAAATTTGAAGTTGCGTCGTCGGATGTAGATCGCTTTGCAATCGAACGATTGAGCAGCATTCAACTCACTCGTCGCTCGAAATTTTTTCGGCAGGCATTTGTGCTTGACCGGCTCGGGCAATCGGCTGTATATAGTGCCAGACTGGTGATATATACAGGCATTACCTAAAATGCGCGATCTAACCCCCAGACAGCGACAAATTTTAATGTTGATTCAGAAGGTTATGAACGATACCGGCATGCCTCCCACGCGTGCCGAGATTGCGAGAACGCTGAAGTTCCGTTCGGCGAACGCTGCGGAAGAGCATCTGCGGGCACTCGAGCGCAAAGGCGCGATCGAGCTACTGCCCGGCACTTCCCGCGGAATACGACTAAAAGATTCTCTGCGCGAGCAATTGGGATTGCCGTTAGTCGGACGAGTCGCGGCGGGTCAACCGATCTTGGCGGAGGAGCACATCGAAGCTCGTTATCAAATCGATCCCGATTTGTTCAAGAAGCCGCCGCACTTCCTGCTCCGAGTCCAAGGCATGAGCATGCGCGACGCGGGCATCTTGGATGGCGATATCGTCGCCGTGCATCGCACCCCCGAAGTCAGAAATCGGCAAATCGTCGTCGCGCGGCTCGAGAACGAGGTCACCGTCAAACGGTATCGGCAAGAAGGTCACCGCGTCTGGCTGCTGCCCGAAAATCCCGATTTCACTCCGATCCAAGTGGATTTGCGCGAGCAGAACATGTCGATCGAAGGCGTCGTCGTCGGCGTGGTCCGAGATGCGATGAAGTGAGCCTCGCGAAAGTCTCGAGAAGACCCTTAACGCGAAGCCGGTGTACCCATGGATTCGGAAGAACTGCCTTCCTTGGACGAGCTCGATGGGCTCGTTTGGAAGGGCAGGTGCACTCGCTGGGCTCGAGCCGCGTTGCCTACGGGTTTCGCGGCCCTTGATCACTTTCTTCCGGGCGGAGGTTGGCCGCTCGGCGGACTCATCGAAGTGTTCGTCGATCGATATGGCATCGGTGAGCTCACATTGTTGATTCCTGCGCTCGCGGCGTTGACGCGAGCCGGTCCTCAAAACAATAGAAAATGGGTTGTCTGGATCGCGCCGCCGTTCATTCCCTATGCACCCGCTTTGAAGCAACGCGGCATCGACGTCGATGCGCTGTTGATCGTTCAGCCAGCGGCTCGCGATAAGGATTGTCTTTGGACGGTCGAGCAAGTCATCAGGTCAGGGTCGAGCTCGGGAGTCTTGGCTTGGCTTGCAGCCGCCGATCACGTTGCTCTGCGACGGTTGCAGCTCGCGGCGGAGGAGCACGGTTGTTGGACGGTGTTGTTCAGACCGCGCGGCGCGCGGCGCGAACGGTCACCGGCGGCTCTGCGGATCGGCGTCGAACAATGCGCTGCGGCGACTCGTGTAGAAATAGATAAGTGTCGAGGTGCGTCTCCTGGCCGCGTCGACATCACCGAGTCTTTGCTTGCCTTGAACCGCGGTTTCGGCGACGGCAGCTCGTTCGCGCAAGAATCGGCTCGCGAGCCAAACGAGGGGACTGTCAGCGGCGGAGCTTCGGGGTAGTGCCTCATGCCGCGGCCCTTGCAATCCCTCGATCTCGTCTTTCGGGAAGCAACGGTTCCCGCGCCGAATCGCGAGCGCGAGCCGACGCTCGCGAAGTCGCAATTGTGGATGGCCGTCTGCCTGCCGAATTTATCTTTCGATGCGTTGCACGGTCCGGTACACGAACCCGCGGTCGTCATAGAACCGTTGGAAGGTCAAGTCTGCGTCGTCGCGGTTAACGGCCGAGCGCGCGAATTGGGTATTGCGCCCGGTAGCAAGTTGAATGCGGCACTTGCACTCGCGGCTTCGCTGAAAGTGTTCGAACGTTCACCTCGCATCGAGCGCGCGCTTCTCGAATCGTTGGCTGCATGGACGCAGACGCTCACTCCCACGGTGAGCATCGAGCCCCCCGACACCCTGCTGCTCGAGGTCTCGGGCAGCATCAAGCTCTTCCATGGCCTTGCCGCGATCAAGCAAAGGCTCGAAGAGAAAATCGCCGATTGGTCTCGTCGCCTGTGCGTTGCGCCTACGCCGTTGGCCGCTTTATGGCTCGCTCGTAATGCGAGCGAGGACGTATTGTCGCTCGGTGCATTGAGCGCTCAATTGGGCTCGCTGCCGTTGCGCGTCACGAATTGGCCGCTCGAAGCTCAAGCGTTGCTCACGGATCTCGGAGTTCGCACGATCGGCGATTGTTTGCGGTTGCCGCGCGATGGATTCGCGCGTAGGGCCGGCCGTATCTATTTGGACGACCTCGATCGTGCGCTAGGCCGGCGCTTCGATTTGCGCGCCGAATTCACGCCCCCAGAGCATTGGAACGATGCGCGGGAGCTCAATCACGAGAGCTCGGATGCTGCGGTTTTCATGGCGGCAGTCGAGCACATGCTCGACCGTTTGATCGGGGATCTGCGTCGGCGACAGGCCCAAGTTAGCAGCATGAAGATCGTCTTCGAGCATCTGCAACACCCGCCGACTTGCGAGAGTTTCGATTGGGCCGAGGCTACCCACGAGCGTAGCCGCCTGTCGAGCGTGTTGCGCGATCGGTTGGAGCGAATCGTTCTGCCTGCTCCGGCAATCGGCCTGCGCCTCAGCACGGGCACGTTGCACTCGCTTAGTACGGCACACGTAGATTTGTTCGACAAGACGCCGGTCGAGACGCTGACGCACGTGTTGCTCGAACGGTTGCGAGGACGTCTCGGATTGGCTGCCGTATACGGGATGGCTTTGATCGCGGAGCATCGCCCCGAATTTGCATGGTCGAAATCGCCGGTAGGACTGCCGGGCTCTGCGTGCACGGCGGCGATGCCGTCGCCTTGGTCGCGCACTCGTCCGTTATGGCTGTTGCCGTCTCCTTTGCCGCTCTCGTCGCGCGAAGCACGGCGCTATTACGAAGGAACGCTCGAATGTCGCGAGGGTCCCGAGCGCATCGAAAGCGGCTGGTGGGACGAGCGAGATGTCGGCAGAGACTATTACACGGCCGTGAGCTCGATCGGTCAGCGCTTGTGGATCTATAAGGATCGGTGCAGCCGCAACTGGCACTTGCACGGTTTATTCGGTTGAGTCGAGCGGCACGCAATGGCTTCGATCCAAACAGCGCTGCAATACGCCGAGCTCCACTGCATCAGTAATTTCTCGTTCCTGCGCGGGGCGTCGCACCCTTCCGAGCTCGTGACGACGGCCGCTGAGCTGGGTTATGCCGGGCTCGCTCTCACCGACGAATGCTCCGTCGCGGGTGTCGTGCGTGCGCACACCGCGGCGAAAGCCGCCAACTTCAAGCTCATCGTCGGCAGCGAGCTCACGTTTCCCGACGAGCTCAAGGTGGTCTTGCTCGCCGTCGATCGGCGCTCCTATGCCGCGTTGTGCCGGTTGATAAGCCGCGCGCGGCGCGCCGCAGAAAAGGGTTCATATCGAGCGAGTCGCGAGGATCTCGTCGAATGCGTTGCGGATTCCAGGTGCGCATTACTTTGGATTCCGGGCGAGCATTGCACCGAGCGCGCCGCGCTGCGCACGACGGGCCGTTGGTTGCGTGAGCGATTCGGAACGCAGGTCTGGATCGCAGCGGAGCTCTTGCGCGGCGGCAACGACCGACGCTTGCTCCAGGAATGGCGCGCCGCCGGCGCGGAGCTCGGCATGCCTCTGGTCGCCGCCGGCAACGTCCACATGCATTGCCGCGCCCGCCGCATGTTGCAGGACACACTGACGGCGATTCGCCTCAAGACTCCGCTCGACAAGCTCGGTTACGAGCTTCGGCCGAACGCAGAGCGTTGTTTGCGCCCGCTCACCGAGCTCGCGCGCAAGTATCCCGCCGAGATGTTGCGCGAGACGCTCGCGATACTCGAGCGCGTGGAGTTCTCGCTCGACGAGCTGCGCTACGAGTATCCGCACGAGCTCGTGCCCGAAGGCGAGACGCCGACGACCCATCTCCGACACCTGACGGAGATAGGCCGCGACTGGCGCTGGCCCCGCGGTGCGCCGCAGAAGGTAGTCGAGCTCATCGAGCACGAGCTCCGATTGATCGCGGACTTGCGCTACGAAGCCTTCTTTCTCACGGTGCACGACATCGTCTGCTACGCGCGCAGCAAAGGTATCTTGTGCCAGGGGAGGGGATCCGCGGCCAATTCCGTCGTCTGCTTCTGTCTCGGCATTACGGAGGTCGATCCCGCGCGCATGCAGACCCTCGTCGAGAGGTTCATCTCGAAGGAGCGCAACGAGCCTCCCGACATCGACGTAGATTTCGAGCACGAACGGCGCGAAGAAGTCATTCAATACATTTACCGCAAGTATTCCCGCGAGCGCGCCGCGCTCGCGGCCACCGTAATCTCGTACCGACCGCGCAGTGCGATCCGCGACGTGGGCAAGGCGTTGGGGTTGGACGATCTGCAAGTCGCCATGGTCGCGCGCTCGCATGCAGTGGTGGGAGGGCGCCGCAATCGAGAAGCAGCGGATCGCCGAAGCGGGCTTCGATCCTGGCAGCGTAAAGGTGCGGCGGTGGCTCCGCCTCGTGGATGAGCTGATCGGGTTCCCGCGTCATCTGTCGCAGCACGTCGGCGGCTTCGTGATCGCCGAACGCGCGCTCGACGAGCTCGTGCCGGTCGAGAACGCCGCGATGCCGGAGCGAACGGTCATTCAATGGGACAAGGACGATCTCGAGGAGCTCGGCCTGCTGAAAGTCGACGTGCTCGGGCTCGGTATGTTGAGCGCGATCCGCCGGAGCTTCGCGCTGATCGAAGATTTCGGAGGTCCCAAGCACACGATAGCGGCCGTACCGCCGGAAGACGAGAAGGTCTACGACATGATCTCGCGCGCCGACACGATGGGCGTGTTCCAGATCGAGTCGCGCGCGCAGATGGCGATGCTGCCGCGCCTGAGACCCAAAAATTATTACGACTTGGTGATCGAGGTCGCGATCATTCGTCCGGGACCGATTCAAGGCGATATGGTCCATCCGTATTTGCGGCGGCGCTCGGGTGAGGAGAAAGTCACCTATCCGAGCGACGCCGTCCGCGAAGTGCTCGAGCGCACCCTCGGCGTACCGATCTTTCAGGAGCAGGTGATGCACCTCGCGATGGTCGCAGCTGGGTTCAGCGCGGGCGAGGCGGACCAGCTGCGCCGTGCGATGGCTTCGTGGCGGCGCAACGGTGATCTCGAACGTTTCGAACGGCGCCTGATCGACGGCATGATCTCGCGCGGTTACGAGCACGAGTTCGCGACGCGCATCTTCAACCAGATCAAAGGATTCGGCGAATACGGATTCCCGGAGTCGCATGCGGCGAGCTTCGCGCTGCTCGTCTACGTGTCCGCATGGCTCAAGCATCACGAGCCCGCGGCGTTCTGCTGCGCACTGCTCAACAGCCAGCCGATGGGTTTTTACGCGCCGCAACAATTGGTGCGTAACGCGCGCGAGCACGGCGTCGAGGTACGTTCCGTGGATGTGAACCGCAGCGACTGGGATTCCACGCTCGAACGACGCAACGAAGACGGCCGTCCCGCGCTGCGGCTTGGGCTGCACAGCGTCAAGGGTTTGTCGGCCGACGGCGGCCAAAGATTGGTCGCAGCTCGTGCCGGCGGTGCGTTCGACGCGATACGCGAGGTGGCGGAGCGCGCCGCGCTCGGCTCGAAGGACCTCGGTGCGCTCGCCTCGGCCGGGGCGTTCAAAGCGTTCGCGAGCAATCGCCATCGCGCGCGCTGGGAGGTCGCGGGTCTGGAAAAGCCCACTGAGCTGTTCGCGTCGATGCGCTTCACGGAGGCCTTGCCGATGCTGCGGCGCCCCACCGAGAGCGAGGATATCGCCGCGGATTACCGCCATTTGGGGCTCACGCTCGGCCGCCATCCGCTAGCGTTGCTACGGGATCGACTCTGCGAGCGGCGCGTGCAGAGCGCCCGCGAAGTGGCCGATCTCACGCATGGCACGAGAGTCCGCGCGGCCGGGCTCGTGATCACGCGCCAGCGTCCCTCGAGCGCGGCAGGGGTCATGTTCGTAACCCTCGAGGACGAGACGGGTTATCTGAACCTCGTCGTTTGGGACAGCCTTGCTCAGAGCGAGCGGCGGATCGTGGCCGGAGCCGCGCTCATGGGCGTCGTAGGCAAAGTACAGAAGGAGGGCGCCGTCCTACACGTGATAGCGGAGCGGCTCTTCGATTACAGCGACTTGCTTGGACGTCTCGTCACGCGGTCGCGCGATTTCCACTGAGCGTCTTTCGCCGCGCACGTCTGGTTCGGATGGTTGCGAGCGCCGTAGCGCTCAGACTTCGTAGTCGTCGAAGTCCTCGAGATCGCGCTTCGCGCGCTTTTTTTCCATCAACTCTTCGAGCCGACGCTTCGCGGCCTGCTCTTTGCCGGCCGCAGTGATGCCTTCCACTTCGAGGTCGTGGATGAGCTCTTCGACGTTGATCTCTACAGACGGATCGCCGACGTTGTCCGTATCGGCCGCGACAGGTTCGCTTTCTTCCGTCTCGGCCTCGGCCTCTTCCTCTTCGGCTTCTTCCTCGAGATCTTCTTCCTCTTCCGACTCTTTGAGCTTCATTCCTCCCCTCCATGTGAGTCGGTGAATCGGTGGATCACAGTCGGCGCTTTATAAACCCGTAGCCGAACTTTTTGCAATACCCCTGGAAACGACTTGTGAACCCGAGCACAAACCGGGGAAAGTCGCCTTGCGCCGCGCGAGCTTGTGGCTATCGGACGAGTTGGTTGATTTGGAAAATTGGCAACAAAATTGCCATGACGATCGTGAGCACCACGAGGCCCATCACGACGATCAGAAGGGGCTCCAGCACGCTCAGCATCGTCGAGAGGAGACTATCCATCTCGCTCTCTTGATGATTCGCGGTGCGCTCGAGCATCTCGTCGAGCTCTCCGCTCGCTTCGCCGCTCGAAATCAGATGGATGCTCATTGCCGGGAACAGCTTCGACTGCGCGAGCGACCGGCCGATCGCGCCGCCCTCGCGGACTCGCACGGCCGCTTCGTCGACCGCCTCGCGCATCGGAAGGTTCGCGATCACCGACGCGCTGATCCGCAGCGCCTCGAGCGCGGGCACGCCGCTCGACGTCAGGATGCTCAGTGTTCGCGTGAACCGCGCGGTGTTCAGGCCGCGCGTTACGCGCCCGAAAAGCGGCATCTTGAGCAGCAACCGATGTAGACGGCGGCGCGTCGCCTCGTTCTTGAGAGCCTGCACGAACGCCGCGATGGCGAGGCCGATCGCCCCAATGATCAGGAACCACCAGTTCTGTATGAAGTTCGATAGGGCAATGAGCGCGCGGGTGAGCAGTGGGAGCTGCTGACCCGTAGTCTCGAACACGCCGACGACCTTGGGGACGACGTAAACGAGCATCAAAGTAACGATGAACACGGCGATCATGGTAAGCACGATCGGATAGATCATCGCCTGGAGGATCTTTTGCCGCAGGCTGTGACGCGATTCGGTGTATTCCGCGAGCCGCTGGAGCACGGTGTCGAGCTGGCCCGCCTGTTCGCCGGCCGAGACCGTCGCTCGGTAGACGACCGGGAACGCACGCGGAAAGTCTTCGAGCCCGACGGCGAGCGAGTGACCCTCGAGCACTTTCGCGCGGACTCCGAGCACGATGCTCTTGAGACGCGCCTTCTCCGTGTGCTCGCTTACGGCGAGCAGCGCTTCCTCGAGCGGCAGGCCGGCCTTGACGAGCGTGGCGAGCTGTCGCGTCAGCAGCGCGAGATCGAGACCGGAGATGCCGCCGCCGAAGGAGAATTGGCGCTGGGTGGCCTTGCGTTCGCGCGCCTCGACCTCCGCGACCTCGACCGGGTGCAGCTGCCGTTCGCGCAGGAGCTGGCGGACATGCCGCGGCGTGTCGCCCTCGAGCGTTCCGCGGTGCTCTTTGCCGCCGCCGTCCACCGCAACGTATTGATAGGCACCCATCAGTCGGCCCGAGTGACTCTGACGACCTCCTCGAGAGTGGTCTCGCCCGCGAGGATCTTGCGGATACCGTCCTCACGGATGCTCGGGCCGAGCGTGCGGGCGTAGCGCTCGAGCTCGTGCTCGCCCGCGCCGTCGTGAATCATCGTGCGCATCGTGTTGTCGACCTGGACGAGCTCGTAGATGCCCGTGCGGCCTGAATAGCCCTGGTCGTCGGCAGGCGCTCGGTACAGCGTCGGCGGAGCCGCGGGGTCCGCGTTGAGCAGCCGGCTCTCGTATTCGCTCGCGCGATATGCCACGCGCGTGGCCGGATCGAGCACGCGCACCAAGCGCTGCGCGAGCACGCCGATCAAGCTCGAGGACAACAGGAACGGCTCGACGCCCATGTCGCGCAGGCGGGTGACGGCGCCGACCGCGGTATTCGTGTGCAGCGTCGAGAGCACGAGATGACCCGTCAAGCTCGCCTGCACCGCGATCTCGGCCGTCTCGAGGTCGCGGATCTCGCCGACCATCACGACGTCGGGGTCTTGGCGCAGGATCGCGCGGAGTCCGCGCGCGAACGTCATTTCGACCTTGGTATTCACCTGCGTCTGGCCGATGCCGTCGATGTGGTACTCGATCGGGTCCTCGACGGTCAGGATGTTGCGGCTCAAGTCGTTGATGCGCTCTAGCGCCGCGTACAGCGTCGTCGTCTTGCCCGATCCGGTGGGCCCCGTTACGAGCAGTATCCCGTGCGGTCGATGCACGAGCTCCTGCATGACGTTCTGGTCTTCGTCGGCCATGCCGAGGTTCGTGAGCGTGAGGCGGCCGGCCTGCTTGTCGAGCAAGCGCAGCACGACTCGCTCGCCGTGGCCCGACGGAATAGTCGACACGCGAACGTCGACCGCGCGGCCCGCGATGCGCAACGAGATCCGGCCGTCCTGCGGCAGACGCTTCTCGGCGATGTCGAGCTTCGACATGACCTTGATGCGCGATACGACGATCGGCGCCACCGCGCGCTTCGATTGCAGCACCTCGCGCAGCACGCCGTCGATGCGGAACCGCACCGTCATGCGGTTCTCGTAGGGCTCGATGTGGATGTCGGACGCGTTGTCCTTGACCGCCTGCGTGAGCAAGGCGTTGATCAGGCGGATGATCGGCGCCTCGTCGTCGCTGTCGATGAGGTCCGATGGCTCGGGCAGCTGCTGCGCGACCGCGAACAAGTCGGTCTCGTCGTCGAGCCCCTCGACCATCGTCATCGCCGCGCCGCTTTCGTAGGCGGCCTGGAGGCGGCTGTCGAAAGTCTGGGCGTCCACTTCCGTGAAGGTCACGGGGCCGCCCGCGAAGCGCCGGACCTCGGCGAGGATCTGCGGCGACGTGCCGGCGCGATAGATCGCGTGGGGCACTCCGTCCTTGACCTCTTGAATCAGCACGCCGTTGCGTTTCGCGAACGCGAACGGCAGATTGCGGAGCTCCGGCTCCAGGCGGACCGGAGCGAGCGGCGCGGCGTCGTTGCTACTGAGGTGGGCCGCCATCCGGCAGTCCTTCCGTCGGGGCGGGTGTCTCTTCCGGGCCCGGCGGCAGCGGCGGTAACGTCGGCTGCGGCTCGTTCTTCAATAGTCGAACCTTGTCGTTGGCCAGCTCGTGCTGCAGGTCTTGTACGGACCGATATTTCTGGCCGGTCTGAAAGCGCGCGTCCTCGGCGTTGCGCAGGATCGTCGGGCGGATGAAGACCATGAGGTTGGTCTTGGTGTGCTCGGTCTTGCGAGCGCGGAACAGCCATCCGAGTCCCGGGATTCGGCCGAGGCCCGGCACGCGCTGCTCGCCTTGGCGCAACTGATCGTCCATCAAGCCGCCGAGGACCAGGATGTCGCCGTCGTTCACGAACACCGAAGTCGTGATCGTGCGCGTGTTCGTGACGAGGTCGACCGCGCCGCGACGCGCCCTGGCTCAAGCTAGACGTCTCCTGCTCGATCGTGAGCTTCACTCCGCTGCCTTCGTTGATCTGCGGCGTGATCTTCAGGCTCGTGCCGACTTCCTCGCGCTGAATCGTCTGGAACGGGTTCACGTTGCCGTTATTGCCGCTGCCGGTGCTCGAGTACTGCCCGGTGAGGAACGGCACCTCTTGGCCGACCTTGATCTCGGCCTCCTCGTTGTCGAGCGTCACGATATGCGGCGTCGAGACGATATTCGTGTCGGCATCGCCGTGCAGCGCGGACAGGACGGCCGCCCAGCTCGTTCCGGTGTCGCTCACCTTGCCGATGCCGAACGTGGCCCCGTCCCTAATCACGCCGGGATCCGGCGTGTCCCCAGAAGCCGCCTGGGCCAGCTGCAGGATGCCGCCGGTCGTGCTCGTGAAGTTCGTCAGACCGAAGCCGGTGCCGTCTCCGTTCACGAGCCAGGTGACGCCGAGCTCGGCCGCCTTCTCCTCGCTGATCTCGACGATGATCGCGTCGACCATCACCTGCAGCCGCGGAATATCGATCTGCTTCACGACCGCGAGCATGTCTTGGCGCACTCGCTCCGGTGCGTTGATCACGAGCGCGTTCGTGCCGGCGTCCGCCCAGATGCTTACCGGACCGGCCGCGGCACCCGCTGCACCGCCTTCGGCGCCCGCCGCTGGTGCGGCCCGGCCAGTGGTGCCTCCGAATTGAGCCTGGAGCTTGGTCGCGAGCTCCTCGGCGTCGGCATAGTTCAGATACGTGACCAACGTGTCGCCGCCTTGTGCCGAAGGCGTATCGAGGTGTGCGACCAGCGCGCGATATTGGAGGCGCGCGGCGCCCGATCCGGAGAGCAGCACGCTATTCGTGCGCGTGTCGGCGATCACTTGGACCGGCGGTGTGCCGCCCGACGCCTGCGCGGCCTGGTTCAGCGAGCTCAGCATCCGGACGACCTCGTCGGCCGAGGCGTTCTCGAGCCCGATCACCTCGATGTCTTGAGTGCCCGCCTGATCCATCCGGCGGATCAGGCTCATCATCCGCGCGATGTTGTTCGGCCGGTCCGCGACGATCAGCGCGTTCGAAGGCGGATGGGCGGCGAGATGCGCGGACTGCGGCAGCAACGGGCGCAGGATCGGAACGAGCTGCGCGGCGCCGATGTTGTCGAGCACGATCGCCTGAGTGACGTAGTCGTCGCCTTGCCCGAAGCGGGCGTTGGCGTCCGGGACGATTTGGATCGCGTCGCCCGAGTCGAGCGCGACGAAGCCGTGAACCTCGAGCGTCGACAGAAACAGCTTGTAGAACCCGTCGGGCGACATCGGTGCATTCGACAGGACCGTGACCTGCGCGCGGACGCGCGGGTCGATGATGATCGGCCGGCCGATGACCTGCTGTACCTGATCGGCGACGACGCGAATGTCGGCCTCGCGGTAGTTGGGCGTCAGCTGCGGCCCCTGGGGCTGCGGCTGCGCAAGCGCGAAGTGGGCCGTGCCGAGCATCCCCGCTGCGACCAGCGCGGCAGCGATGTGGCGGCCACGCGCCGCGGTGCGGCAGGCTGGCCGCGGTCCGCCGCTCGCGGGCGGCGCTGAAGCTGAAATCACTCGCGCTTCTCCTGGAGATTCTGCAGCTGGCTCGTGTCGATCACGAGGACTGTCGGGGTTCCTTCCCGTAGCACGGTGACGTTCGCCATCGTTGCTTCGCCGAGCGCTTCGAACGCCGCCAATCCGCGGCTCGGATCATCCAGCACGACGCCGTTGATGTCTGTGACGATGTCGCCAGGTAGCAGACCGAGCGCTTCGAAGCTTTCGCGGTCCCGGCCGGGATTCACGCGGAAGCCGACGACCTTGCCCTCCTGCACGTGCGGCGCGAGCCTGACGATGTCGGTGAGACGCGACGCGTTCTGACTGATCACGTTGCGCAGCGTGTCGTTGCCGCTGCGGAGCCGCGGGGGCCATGACGGGGCTTGCTACCCGGGGCGCCGGCCCCGCATTGCCGAGCAGATCCTTCGGCAACCGCAGCGTCTCGAGCCGATCGCCGCGATTCAACAGCACGCGGTCCGAATACACGGAGTGCAGCGTGGTGCCGCTGGCGTTGTCGATCGCTTGACCGATTTGATAGGTCTTCTCTTGGCCGCGATTCGCGGAGATGATCGCCTGGCCGTTGGGGTCGCCTTCACGCGACAGTATTCCGGTCAGCGTCAGGCTCAACGTCGTATCCGGCGCGTCGACCACGGCCGGCAATGCTTGCTGCACCTG
Organism: uncultured Gammaproteobacteria bacterium; assembly: GCA_963742115.1. Taxonomy (GTDB): domain Bacteria; phylum Pseudomonadota; class Gammaproteobacteria; order Steroidobacterales; family Rariloculaceae; genus FEN-1219. Next base: position 495,352 of record CAVUKQ010000014.1, on the reverse strand, counting down.
TTCCTTCGCGGCTTCGCCGAACAGGTGGGCGCTCGAGAGCCTGTCATAGCCCGATGACGGTGCCGTGACTGCGGGTGCGTTCGACGGTCTGTTGGCTGCCGGAGCCGCCACAGGGATCGCGCCCGGCATGAAGGCCCAGGTGAGTCTCGAGAGCTGGTAGGCGATGGCGACGACGAGGACGAAGGTGACTGCGGTCGGTAGGTGGCGGTTGGCGGCGCGAACCCACTGTTCGGGCGACTGTTCCTGCCAATAGGCCAGGTGTTTCGCTACATCCATATGAATGGTCCGGTTGGGCGAGAGGGTGCGCTCGGCTGGCCATAATAGGGCAGGTGCGCTAGATGCAACAAGTGACTGAATTCACTAAAACTGCGACAGTTTGACCAGTCTGCGAAAAAATGTTCAGGCTTCGAGCCGGCCTGCTTACGACGCCTTCAATTGACCCGGGCGCGTCGCTAGAATTCCCGAACACATGGCAAACGAGCGCATCAAGGTTGGCGACGACCACGGACTGGTGACGGATGAGGCCAAGCCGAAGCTCAAACGGCCCCCCCTGTACCGTGTCATTCTGCTCAACGACGACTACACTCCGATGGAGTTCGTGGTCCAAGTGCTCGAAAAAGTCTTCTCATTGGACCGCAACACCGCGACGCGGATCATGTTGGAGGTCCATACGAAGGGAAAGGGAGTCTGCGGCGTATATACCTACGAGATTGCGGAGACCAAGGTCGCGCAAGTCACGGGGCTCGCCCAGCAGCATCAGCATCCACTGCTCTGCACCATGGAAGAGACGTAATGCTTTCGAACGAGCTCGAATATTGTCTCAACGACGCATTCCAGCGCGCCCGCGAGGAACGCCACGAGTTCATCACCGTCGAGCACTTGCTGCTCGCGTTGCTCGACACGCCGCAGGTGGTCGAAACGCTCAAGGCGTGCGGCACCGACCTCGTCAAGTTGCGCCGCGATCTCAAAGAGTTCATCGACGATTCGACGCCGCGTCTGCGCCACGAGGAAGACGACGAAGCTGCGCCTGACGTGCAGCCCACGCTCGGTTTTCAGCGGGTGCTGCAGCGCGCCGTGTTCCACGTGCAATCGAGCGGCCGCAAGGAAGTGTCGCCCGTCAACGTGCTCGTTGCGATCTTCGGCGAGAAGCAGTCGCAAGCCGTCTATCTGCTCGGGCTGCAGGACGTCGCGCGGCTCGACGTCGTCAACTTTGTTTCGCACGGCGTGCCGAAGATCTCGGATCCGAAGCCCGAAGCCGACGACAACGCCGCTGCCGATGGCGAGCGCGGCGGCGACGCGAGCCCGCTCGAGCGCTTCACGTCCAATCTCAATGCGCTTGCCGAGGCCGGTAAGATCGATCCGTTGATCGGCCGGCAGCTCGAGATCGAGCGCACCGTGCAGATCCTCTGCCGGCGCCGCAAGAACAACCCGTTGTTCGTCGGCGAGGCGGGTGTCGGCAAGACGGCGCTCGCCGAGGGTCTCGCGCGGCTCATCTTCGAAGGCAAAGTGCCCGACGTGCTGCGTCACTGCACGATCTACGCGCTCGACATGGGCTCACTGATCGCGGGCACCAAGTATCGCGGGGACTTCGAGAAGCGTTTGAAGGGCGTGGTCGCGGGGCTGAAGAAGCATCCCGGGGCGATCCTGTTCATCGACGAGATTCACACCGTGATCGGCGCGGGCGCCGCGTCGGGCGGCGTGATGGACGCGTCGAACTTGATCAAGCCCGTGCTTGCGAACGGCGAGCTGCGTTGCATCGGCTCGACCACGTACACGGAGTACCGCGGCATCTTCGAGAAGGACCATGCGCTCGCGCGCCGCTTCCAGAAGATCGACGTCACCGAGCCATCGGTGGAGGAGACGGTCGAGATTCTGCGCGGCTTGAAGAGCCGGTTCGAAGAGCACCACGGCATCACTTACTCGGACGAGGCGCTGCGTGTCGCGGTCGAGCTTTCGAGCCGGCACATCAACGATCGGCACTTGCCGGACAAGGCGATAGACGTGATCGACGAGGCCGGCGCGTACTGCCGGCTGCAGCCCGAAGCCACGCGGCCGCGCGTCGTCGACGTAGAGCTCATCCAGACGATCGTCGCGAAGATCGCCCGCATCCCGCCGAAGAACGTGTCGGCTTCCGATCGCGACGCGCTGCGGCATATCGAGCGTGACCTCAAGCTCGTGATCTTCGGCCAGGACCGCGCCATCGGCGCGCTCGCTTCCGCGATCAAGATGGCGCGTTCGGGTCTCGGCGACGAGCGCCGACCTGTCGGCTCGTTCCTGTTCTCGGGGCCCACGGGAGTCGGCAAGACCGAGGTCACGCGGCAGCTCGCGCTCACGATGGGCGTCGAGCTGATTCGCTTCGACATGTCCGAGTACATGGAGCGGCACACGGTGTCGCGCCTGATCGGCGCGCCTCCGGGCTACGTCGGGTTCGATCAAGGCGGTTTGCTGACCGAGGCGATCACCAAGCATCCGCATTGCGTGGTGCTATTCGACGAGATCGAGAAGGCGCATCCCGAGGTCTTCAATCTGCTGCTGCAGGTAATGGACCACGGCACGCTCACGGACAACAACGGCCGCAAAGCGGACTTCCGCAACGTGACGATCGTGATGACGACCAACGCCGGCGCGCAAGAGGCGAGCCGCGCGTCGGTCGGGTTTACGTTGCAGGATCATTCGACCGATGCGATGGAAGTGCTGAAGAAGCTGTTTTCGCCGGAGTTCCGCAATCGCCTCGACGCGATCATCCCGTTCGAGCCGCTCGACGAGCACTCGGTCGCACGCGTCGTCGATAAGCTGATCGTGGAGCTCGAAGCCCAGCTCGACAAGAACGACGTCACGATCGAGCTCGAGCCGGCCGCGCGCGATTGGGTTGCGAAGCGCGGCTACGACCGAGAAGATGGGCGCGCGTCCGATGGCGCGCGTGATCCAAGAGAACATCAAGCGTCCGCTCGCCGAGGAGCTGTTATTCGGCAAGCTCGCAAATGGCGGGCACGTGCGCGTCGAGGTTGCGGCGGACGGGCAGGGGCTCGTTCTCACGTCGGAGCCGGAGATTCGCGAGCTCGAGCATCTGCCGGAGATCACGGCGGCTGACGGAACGCCGAAGCCGCTTCGCCGTGCGCCTGACGGCGATTCGACGCGACGCGGCGGCGTCACGCAGCGCGGTGCAGACAGCGAATTGGTGGATCAGGACGACGAAGGGTCGCAGAGCTGACGAGCGCGATCAGCGCGCGCGGTAGGTGATCCGTCCCTTCGTGAGATCGTACGGCGTGAGCTCGACCGTCACGGCGTCGCCCTTCAAGATCCGGATGTAGTGCTTGCGCATCTTGCCCGAGATGTGCGCCGTCACGATGTGGCCGTTCGCGAGCTCCACGCGAAAGGTCGTGTTCGGCAGTGTTTCCACCACCGTACCTTCCATTTGGATTGCTTCTTCTTTTGCCATTCTGCAACAGTACGCCGGCCCGACAGGGCGGCGCATTGTTGCATAGAGGACTTGATGCGGCAAACGCACTGCTGCGGCGTGGCGAGGTTCGCATGATGTCGCAGGCGAGCGACGCGGTCGTCAGCTCCACGGGCCCGGCGCGCCGTGCGGCTCGCAGTACTCGTCGAGGCATGCGAGAAACTTCGCGCGGGGCATGGCTCGACGCCCCGAGGCTCGCGACGTGTGCGGACGCGACTTGGCAATCGATGAGCTCGAACCTGCGCGCGTGCAAATGGCTCGCGAGATTGCACGAACGCGACCTTCGACGCATCGGTCGCACGCGTGAACATCGATTCCCCGAAGAACACGCGGCCGATGGCTACCCCGTACAGGCCGCCGACGAGCTCGCCGTCGCGCCAGGTCTCGAACGAATGTGCCCAGCCCAACCGATGGAGCCGCACGTAGGCGGCCGCCATCTCGGCGGTGATCCAGGTCGAGCCGCCGTAGCGGCGCGGCGCCGCGCACGCGGCCACGACGGAGGCGAAGGCCGTGTCGATCCGGAGCTCGAATCCTCCTTTAATAAGGGACCGGCGTAAGCTTCGCGACACGCGAGCGTCGTTGGGGCGCAACACCGATCGTGGATCGGGGCTCCACCAGAGAATCGGCTGCCCGTCCTCGTACCACGGGAAGATTCCGCGCCGATACGCGGCGAGCAGGCGTTCCGGCTCGAGGTCGCCGCCCGCGGCCAGCAGGCCATTCGGCTCGGTCGAGCGCTTCGCTCGGCGGCGGAAAGCGGTCGGCAGCGTCGTCGCGCGACAGCCAGCGCAAGGTCGTCATCGGGAGTCAGCCGGGCGGTTCTCGACGGGGTATCCCGAGCGATCCCCCGGAGACCCGAGAGGCGGCGCCGGCGCGGCGTCGCGATACGGCACGTGCTCGTCGAGCTCATCCATGTAAGCATCGACGTGGCGCGTTTCGCGGCGCAGGAAATCGGCAACGGCGCCGTGAAAGTCCGGGTCGCGCAGCCAGTGGCACGACCACGTTGCGCTCGGCGTGAAGCCGCGGCTGATCTTGTGCTCGCCTTGCGTGCCGGGCTCGAATCTTTGCGAGCCGCTCGCGGATGCAGTACTCGATGCCTTGGTAGTAGCAAGTCTCGAAATGCAGGCTGTGGAAGTCGGCGAGGCTTCCCCAATACCGGCCGTACAAGGTCCCGCCGCCGCGAAAGCAGATGGCCGCGGCAATCGGCGCGCCGCGATAGCGCGCGAGGACGATCACGAGGTTCTCCGGCATCGTGGTCGCGACCTGCGCGAAAAACTCGCGATTCAGATACGGCGGGCGACCGCGGCGCTCGAACGTGTGCGAATAGAACTCGAAGATCGCATCCCACTCGGCGCGCGTCGGCTCGTCGCCGCGCAAATGCTCGAACGCGATCTGCGCTTCGGCAACGCGCCGCCGCTCGCGCTTCGCCTTCTTGCGCTTCATGGAGCTGAAGCGGCCCAAGAAGTCGTCGAAGTCCGCGTAGCCGTCGTTGTGCCAATGGAACTGGCAGCTCTTGCGAGTCAGAAAGCCCTCGCGATCGAGCAGCTCCCGCTCGGTGTCCGTCGGGAACAGCACGTGCAGCGACGAGGCGTCGAGCTCGGTCGCCGCCGCGCGCGCGCCGCGGATCAGGACGTCGCTCACGGCGGCCGCGTCGGCGCCGGGCCGGAACGAGCAGCCGTTGCCCGGTGGCGGGCGTGAACGGTATCGACGCGACGAGCTTCGGGTAGTACGAGCGGCCGCTGCGCTCATACGCGTCTGCCCAGCCCCAATCGAACACGAACTCGCCGCGCGAGTCGTATTTCAGGAAGAGTGGCAGCGCGCCGACGCAGCTCGCCGCCGTCCTTGGCCAGCAAGTAGCAGGGCTCCCATGCGGTGCCGGGTCCCACGCAACCACTGCGCTCGAGCGCACGTCAGGAATTCGTGCCGCAGAAACGGGCTGTCGTCGCGCGAGCACGTTCCAGGCCGCGGGGCCGATGTGCAGGAGGCTCGCAACGCGTTCGAGTTGCAAGCGACATATTCGCCGGCCTGGCGTGATTGCGATCGATGTTAGAGGTAAGGCCGGGGGCGTTGCGAGCGGCGGCGCATCACGGCGGGCTTTGCTCGGTTCGAGTTATCAGTATAATCAGTCGATTAAGTTAACTAACTATCGCATAACTTGAATAAAGCCAAGAGCGGCGCGGCTTTCGAGGCCTTCTTCGTGCCTCGGATCAGGGGGCTTCGCGAGTCCGCGTTCTGGATTCTCGCGGGCGTGAGCCTCATTTTGTTGCTCGCGCTCACTGAGCTATAGCCCGATCGATCCCGCGTTCAGCGTCGCGGGCGGCGAAAGCGCCGTGTCGCAACCGAATGGGACCGGCCGGCGCTTGGTTCGCCGACGTCGCGTTCCTGCTGTTCGGCGAAACCGCGTATCTCTTCCCGATCCTCGTGCTGATGGCGGGCGTGTTCCTGTTCCGTCAGCAGGAGCTGCCGGAGAGAGGGCCGATGATCTGGCGAGGCGTCGGGCTTCGCGCTGACCATCGCGACGAGCTCCGGGCTCGCGACGCTGCATTTCAATGCGCCGCGAGATGCGCGAGACCGCCGGCGGCATCCTCGGGTCAGCTCGTCGGCCGCGGCCTCGAGCACGGCCTCGGCCTGCTTGGCGCAACCGTGCTGCTGCTCGTGCTTTGGCTCGCGGCGGTTTCGCTCGCGACCGGCGTGTCGTGGCTCGCGGTCATGGATCGGATCGGCCGCGGTGTCTACGCCGCGATGATCGAGCTCAACGTGCTGCATGGGCCGATGCGCGGATCTGGCTCGAGGGCCGGCGCGCGAAGCAGGAACGCCAAGAGATCGTGGCGAAGAAGGTGCGCGCAAAGCCGAAGACACGCACCGCGGATCGAGCCGACGATCGAGAAGGTCGAGGTGAGCGCGCGCGTGGAGCGCGAGCGGGAGCGCGAGCGCCAGGTGCCGCTGTTCGAGCCCGCTGCCTCGAACGAGCTGCCGGCGCTGTCGCTGCTCGACGATCCGCCGGCTCGAACGAGGGCGGCTATTCGGCCGAGGCGCTCGAGGCGATGTCGCGGCTCGTCGAGATCAAGCTCAACGACTTCGGCGTCGAGGCCGAGGTCGTCGCCGTGCATCCGGGACCCGTCGTCACGCGGTTCGAGCTCAAGCCGGCGCCCGGCGTGAAGAGCAGCCAGATCAGCAATCTCGCGAAGGACCTCGCGCGCTCGCTCGCGACCGTGAGCGTGCGCGTCGTCGAGATCATTCCGGGCAAGCCGTACGTCGGTCTCGAGATTCCGAACGAGGTACGCGAGATCGTCGCGCTCGGCGAGATCGTGAAGTCGCAGGCCTACGACGAGCTGAAGTCGCCGCTGACGCTCGCGCTCGGCAAGGACATCGGCGGTCAGCCGATGTGCGCCGATCTGGCGCGCATGCCGCACCTTCTGATCGCGGGCACCACGGGCTCGGGCAAGTCGGTCGCGCTGAATGCCATGGTGCTGAGCCTCCTGTACAAAGTCGACTCCCGAGCACGTGCGGCTGATCATGATCGACCCGAAGATGCTCGAGCTGTCGGTGTACGAAGGCATCCCGCATCTGCTCGCGCCCGTCGTCACGGACATGAAGCAGGCCGCGAACGCGTTGCGCTGGTGCGTTGCGGAAATGGAGCGCCGCTACGCGCTGATGGCGGGTCTCGGCGTGCGCCATCTTTCGAGCTACAACAAGAAGGTGTCCGAAGCGATCGAGAGCGGCAAGCCGCTGCTCGATCCGACGTTCAAGCCGGAGATGGAGCTCGAGCAGACGGCGCCCGGAGCTGCAAACGATGCCGTTCATCGTCGTCATCATCGACGAGCTCGCCGACATGATGATGATGGTCGGCAAGAAGGTCGAAGAGCTGATCGCGCGGCTCGCGCAGAAGGCGCGCGCGTCGGGCATTCACATGATCGTCGCGACTCAGCGCCCCTCCGTCGACGTGATCACCGGCCTCATCAAGGCGAACATCCCTTGCCGGATCGCGTTCCAGGTGTCTGCGAAGGTCGACTCGCGCACGATCCTCGATCAGATCGGCGCCGAGCACCTGCTCGGGCACGGCGACATGCTTTACTCTGCCGTCCGGCACGTCGATGCCGATTCGCGTACATGGCGCGTTCGTTTCCGACAACGAGGTGCATGCCGTGGTCAAAGCGTTGCGTGCGATCGGGTGGCCCGAGCTACATCGAGGATGTGCTCGACGGGACCGACCGGCGACGTGCCTGGACTCGAGCCGAGCGGCGCCCTCGGGCGAATTGGACGGGGAGCAAGATCCGCTCTACGATCAAGCGGTGCGAATCGTGACCGAGACGCGCAAGGCCTCCATCTCAGGCATTCAGCGGCGTTTGAAGATCGGCTACAACCGAGCGGCGCGAATGGTAGAGACCATGGAGGAGGCTGGCATCGTTGGAAGCTTGCAGACGAATGGATTCCGCGAAGTGCTTGCGCCGCCGCCTCCGGGTCTCGATTGAGCTTGGCCTAGTCGTTCTCGCGCTGGCCGCCGGTTCCGCCGCGGCACAACCACGCGTCCACGGATGCGGCGCGCGGCATCGCAACCCTCGAAGCGTTCCTCGACGGCGTTCGCAGTCTCACCGCGGATTTCAAGCAAGAGCTCTACGGCGCCGATCAGCGGCTGCTCGAGACGCAGACGGGCACGCTGTCGCTCGAGCGGCCGAATCGTTTTCGCTGGACCTACGTCGAGCCGTCGGAGCTCGTCGTCGTCGCCGACGGCGCCAAGCTCTGGATGTACGACGTCGAGCTCGCGCAGGTCACGGTCGCGCCGCTCGACGAGACCGTCGGGTCGAGCCCGGCGATGCTGCTCTCCGGCGACCGCCGACGTGCGCGACGGCTTCGACGTCGTGAAGACCTACACGCGACGACGGTCTCGATTGGGTGAAGCTCGCGCCGAAGGCGGGCGCCTCGGACTTCACGTCGGTGCTGATCGGCTTCGAGGGTGCGGCGCCGCAGCGGCTCGAGCTCGTCGATGGCCTGAACCAGGTGACGCGGATCGAGCTCGCGAACGTCGAAGGTGAATCCGGAGCTCGCCGACACCGTGTTCGAGTTTCGGCCACCTGCCGGCGTCGACGTGATCGGCGGCGAAGGCTGACGACGTGCTGACGCTGCGTTACCCCTGGATATGGGCCGGGTTGGGCTGGGCCCTGGTCATCGGCGTCGTCGTCGGTAGCCTATTGCCCGGGCCGATGATGCCGAAGATCTCGGTGAGCGACAAATTCGAGCATGCGGGCGCCTATTTCCTGCTGATGATTTGGTTCTCCGGCTTGTATCCGGCGCAATGCCCATCCGATCATCGGCGTTGTCTTGCTGCTGCTCGGCATCGCGCTGGACATGCTGCAGGGAACGACGAAGACGCGGACGTTCGATCTGCACGACATTGCGGCGGACGCCGTCGGTATTCTGATCGGCCTCGTTCTCGCGTTTTGGTTGCTCGAAGGTTGGTGTCAACGCTTGGAGCGACGTTTGGCCGCGCCTTGGGCTTGAGCTCGCCCCGCGGACTCACCGAGCCCGCGACGCAGCATCGCAACGATCGTATGTTGGACAAAAAGCTACTTCGCCAGGATCTCGATGCGGTGGTCGCGAATCTCGCGCGCCGCGGTTTCACGTTCGACCGAACCCGCTACCTCGCGCTCGAGACGCAGCGTAAGGAATTGCAGGTGCAGGTCGAGGGCCTGCGGCAGGCGCGCAACGAGCGCTCGAAGAACATCGGACGCGCGAAGACGGCCGGCGGCGACGTCGAAGCGCTCAAGCGCGAAGTAGGCCAGCTCGGCGACGCGCTCACCGCCGGCGAGGTCCGGTTGGCGGCGATCGCGACGGAGCTCGACGAGTTTCTGGCCGGGCTGCCGAACATGCTCGCACGCGTCGGTGCCCGACGGCAGCGACGCAGCGGCGAACGTCGAGGTGCGACGGTGGGGCGCGCCGCCGACCTTCGCGTTTGCGCCGCAAGATCACGTCGCGCTCGGCGAGCAGCTCGGTCTCATGGACTTCGATGCCGCCGCCAAGCTGTCCGGCGCGCGGTTCGTGGTGCTGCGCAGCGCGCTCGCGCGGCTGCACCGCGCGCTCACGCAGCTGATGCTCGACGTGCACACGCGCGAGCACGGTTACAGCGAGACGTACGTTCCGTACTTGGTCAACGATCGCACGCTATTCGGCACCGGCCAGTTGCCGAAGTTTGCTTCGGAGCTGTTCGCTCTCGAAGGTGACAACAAGCTTCGGTTGATACCGACCGCCGAGGTGTCGCTCACGAACCTCGTCGCGGACAGCATCGTGGAAGCCGACAGGCTGCCGATGCGCTTGACCGCGCACACGCCGTGCTTTCGCTCGGAGGCGGGTTCCTACGGACAAGATACGCGCGGCATGATCCGCCAGCATCAGTTCGAGAAGGTGGAGCTCGTGCACATCGTGAGCCCCGCCGAGTCGTACCGCGAGCTCGAGCTGCTCGTGCGGCAACGCCGAGGCGATTCTGCAGCGCCTCGAGCTCGCGTACCGGGTCGTCGCGCTGTGCGCGCGGAGACATCGGATTCGGCGCGGCCAAGACGTTACGACATCGAGGTGTGGCTGCCGGGTCAAGGCAAGTATCGCGAGATCTCCTCGTGCAGCAACTGCGAGGCGTTCCAGGCGCGGCGCATGCAAGCCCGCTGGCGCAACCCGGAGACCGGCAAGCCGGAGAGCTTGCACACGTTGAACGGCTCGGGGCTCGCGGTGGGCCGCACGCTGATCGCGGTCGTCGAGAACTACCAGCAGGCCGACGGCTCGGTGCGCGTGCCGGCCGCGTTGCGGCCGTATATGGGCGGGATCGAGGTCATCGGGCCAGCCTGAATCGCCGCCTCCGTCCGGCCGCGAGGCGCGCGGCCGCGAGTGGCCCGCGACAGGTGAGTCCGGCTCACGTCCGAGTGCGAATCCCTCGTTGTGGCGGCCGGAAAGCGATTCGATATACTCGAATCGACCCCGGCTCTCCGGCCGCAGCTGCGATTGCATGACCCTCCAAGTCTCGCTGAACCATCAGACCCGCTACGAATACGACCGCCGCGTTCAAATGGGACCGCAAGTCATTCGCTTGCGTCCCGCACCGCACAGCCGCACGCCGGTTCCGAGCTACTCGCTGCGCATCGAGCCGCAGGGCTACTTCCTGAATTGGCAGCAGGATCCGCACGGCAACTTCATGGCGCGCGTCGTGTTCCCCGAGAAGGTGACGCACTTCTTCGTCGAGGTGGACCTGATCGCCGACATGGCGGTGCGCAATCCGTTCGATTTCTTTCTCGAGCCCGAGGCAGAGACCTACCCGTTCGTGTACGAGGCTGGGCTTCGCAAGGATCTCGAGCCGTATCTCTCCACGATGCCGGCGCCGCCGCTTCTGAAGAAATGGCTGCGCGATCTGCGCGGCCGCCAGGATGTGCGCACCATCGATTTTCTCGTCGAGCTCAATAGCCGGCTGCAATCGGAGATTCGCTACACGATCCGGCTCGAGCCCGGCGTGCAGTCGCCCGAAGAGACGCTGACGCTGCGCTCAGGCTCCTGCCGCGACACGGGCTGGCTGCTCGTGCAAATACTCCGGCATCTCGGCATCGCGAGCCGGTTCGTGTCGGGCTATCTGATTCAACTCGTCGCCGACGTGAAGGCGCTCGACGGGCCGTCCGGCGCTACCCAGGACTTCACCGATCTGCACGCGTGGTGCGAAGCGTATCTACCGGGCGCGGGCTGGGTCGGACTCGATCCGACGTCCGGGTTGCTCGCGGGCGAGGGGCACATTCCGCTCGCGTGCACGCCGCACCCCGTGAGCGCTGCGCCGATCACGGGCGCGATCGAGGAATGCGAGACCACGTTCGAGCACAAGATGAGCGTGCGGCGCGTGGTCGAATCGCCGCGCGTCACGAAGCCGTACAGCGACGAGCAGTGGCGCGCGATCGACGAGTTCGGTCATCGAATCGAGCGTCAGCTCAACACGGACGACGTGCGGATCACGATCGGCGGCGAGCCGACGTTCGTCGCGAGCGACGATCCCGACGCGCCCGAATGGAATACGGCCGCGGCTGGACCGACGAAGCGCAAGTTCGCGACCGAGCTCATTCAGAGACTGCGCTCACGCTACGCGCCGCAGGGCTTGCTGCACTACGGTCAGGGCAAGTGGTATCCCGGAGAGCAGTTGCCGCGGTGGTCGTTCTCGCTCTATTGGCGGCGTGACGGACGACCGGTTTGGACCGACGGTACGTTGATCGCCAAGGAAGACAAGGACTACGGCGTCACCGCGGACACCGCGCGTGAGTTCCTGCAGGGCGTCGCGAATCGTCTCGAAGTCGATCGACTCGCGGTCACGCCGGCTTACGAGGACCCGTGGCACTTCATCAGCCAGGAGCGGAAGCTGCCCGAGAATCTCGATCCGGCAACGAATCGTCTCGACGATCCGATGGCTCGGATGCGGCTCGCGCGCGTCTTCGAGCGCGGGCTCGGAAAGCCCGCCGGCTATGTGCTCCCGGTGCAGCGGTGGAACGCCAAGGCGGCGGGTGATCCGCGTCGCTGGGTTAGCGAGCCGTGGACGACGCGCTCCGGCAGGCTGTTCTTGCTGCCCGGCGATTCGCCGCTCGGTTTTCGCCTGCCGCTTTCCGTCGCTTGCCTATATTCCGCCGCTCGCCTTTCCACACATCGTGCCGGCGGATCCGTTTGCTCCGCGCGGCGCGCTGCCGGACCCGCACCCCGCACGCCAACCGTTCCGGCAAGGCGCTCGTTCGACGTCGCGCTTGCGTCCCGAGCAGCAATCGAGCCCGCTCGGCGGCAGCCGACCCGCTCGGACGGCCATTGCCGCAGAACCGCGCGATGGCCGCCTCTGCGTGTTCCTTCCGCCCGTCGCGGAGCTCGAGGACTTCATCGACCTGATCGCCGCCGTCGAAGACGCGAGCGCCGAGCTCGGCGTGCCGCTGCACCTCGAGGGCTACGAGCCGCCGAAAGACCCGCGGCTCAACGTGCTGAAGGTGACGCCGGATCCGGGCGTGATCGAGGTGAACATCCAACCCGCGAGCAGCTGGAACGAGATGCGCGCGATCACGGAGGGACTCTACGACGACGCGCGCCACACTCGGCTCGTAACCGAGAAGTTCATGCTCGACGGCCGTCACACCGGCACCGGCGGCGGCAATCACGTCGTGCTCGGCGGGGCACGCCCGGAGGACAGCCCGTTCCTGCGCCGGCCAGACCTGCTGCGCAGCCTGATCACGTTTTGGCAGCATCATCCGGCGCTGTCGTATCTGTTCTCGGGGATGTTCATCGGCCCGACGAGTCAGGCGCCGCGTATCGACGAGGCTCGCCACGACTTGCTCTACGAGCTCGAGCTCGCGTTCGCGCAAGTCGCGAAGTCTTCGCAGCCGCCCGCCGTGGCTCGTGGATCGGCTGTTCCGCAACCTGTTGATCGACGTGACCGGCAACACGCATCGCGCCGAGATCTGCATCGACAAGCTCTACTCGCCCGACGGCCCGACCGGCCGGCTCGGTCTCGTCGAGTTCCGAGCCTTCGAGATGCCGCCGCACCCGCGGATGAGCCTCGCGCAGCAATTGTTCCTGCTCGCGCTCGTCGCGCGCTTCTGGCGAGTGCCCTACCAGGGTGATCTCGTGCGCTGGGGAACTCAGCTGCACGACCGGTTCATGCTGCCGTTTCACGTGTGGCAGGACTTCACGGACGTTGTCGACGACATGAACCGTGCGGGCTACGGCCTCGACGCCGCATGGTTCGCGCCGCACTTCGAATTTCGCTTCCCGGCTTACGGCACGGTGGGCTTCGGCAGCGTCGAGATCGAGTTGCGCCAGGCGCTCGAGCCGTGGCACGTGCTCGGCGAAGAGGGCGCCGTCGGCGGAACGGTGCGTTATGTTGACTCGTCGATCGAGCGTCTGCAGGTCAAGGTGCGCGGCATGAATCCGGCGCGCTACCTGATCGCGTGCAACGGCCGCCGCGTGCCCCTCGTGACGACGGGGCGCGCCGAGGAATTCGTGGGCGGCGTGCGCTTTCGCGCGTGGCAGCCCTCGTCGAGCCTGCACCCGACGATTCCGATCGATGCTCCGCTCGTATTCGATCTCTACGACCGATGGTCCGGGCGCGCCGTGGCGGGCTGCACGTACCATGTCGCGCACCCGGGCGGCCGCAGTTTCGATCGCTTCCCCGTGAATTCCTACGAGGCGGAAAGCCGGCGGCTCGCGCGATTCTTCCCGTTCGGCCACACTGCCGGACCCTACCCGGAACCGCAGCCGGTCGTTCGGCCGGAGTTTCCGTACACACTCGATCTGCGCTGGTCGCACTGAGTTAGACTTGCGCAGCGTCTCTCTCACTCACGAAAGGCATGTCGGCGTCTAACACCGCAGAAAGTGAGTACGCGTCGCGCGAAGCGCAGCTACTCGAGTCCTACCGCCCGGACCCAGCTGTATTCGACGAGTTGAACAGCGATCGTCGGCGCCGTTCGGCCGCGCTGGCGCAACGTGCTCGAAGCGTTTGCCGCGATGGGAGAGGGTGCGACCAAGGCCGCGCAAGACAAGGCGCAGCGGCTGCTGCTCGAAAACGGCGTTACGTTCGTTGCGCAAGGCGAACACGACAGCAGCCGGCCGTGGCGGCTCGATTTGTTTCCGCTGCTCATCGACCCGGAGGAATGGACGGCGATCGAGCTAGGCGTGACGCAGCGGGCACGGCTCCTGAACGAGTTGCTGGTCGATCTCTACGGCGAGCAGCGCGTGCTCAAAGAAAAGGTGCTGCCACCCGGTCTCGTATTCGGCAACTCACAGTTCCTGCGGCCGTGCGCGAGCGTTTCTGTCCGCGACAATCTGCATTTGCACTTCGTCGCGTTCGATCTCGCGCGCTCGGCCGACGGCCGTTGGTGGGTGCTCAGCGACCGCACGCAGGCGCCTTCGGGTGCGGGCTACGCGCTCGAGAATCGCGTCGTGTCGTCGCAGTGTCTGCCCGACATGTTCGCGGAGCGCAACGTACGCCGGCTCGCGAGCTTCTTTCGTTCGTTCAGCCAGCGGTTCCTGAGTCTCGCGAATCGCGATACGCCTCTCGCCGTGTTCCTGTCGCCCGGGCAGGCGACGCAAAACTACTTCGAGCACGCATACCTCGCTCGCTACCTCGGTTTCAGCGTAGTCGAAGGCTCCGACCTTACGGTGCGTGACGACCGCGTGTATTTGAAGACGGTCGCGGGGTTGAAGCCCGTCGACTTGATCATGCGCCGAATCAGCGCCGAGCTCTGCGATCCGCTCGAGCTGCGCACGGATTCGCACGTCGGGGTGCCCTGGGCTACTGCAAGCGGCGCGTGCAGGCAAGGTGACGATCGGCAATGCGCTCGGCAGCGGCCTCGTCGAGAGCGACGCTTTCCTGAGCTTCCTACCGAGCCTGAGCCGGTTCTACTTCGACGAGGAGCTCGCGATTCCGAGCATCGCGACCTGGTGGTGCGGTCAGGCGCGCGAGCGCGAGTACGTGCTGAGTCACCTCGACGATCTGATCGTGCGCCGCATCTCGACCGCGCGAAATCTGTTCGCGACGGGGCAGGGCGGCCTCGTCATGCCCGACACGCCGGCTGAGGACCGCGAGGCCCTGATTCGTGCGATCGAGCGCAGCGGTCACGATTTCATCGGTCAGGAGCCCGCGGCGTTGTCGATGGCGCCGACCTGGTCCGGTGCGAGCTGCCTCCAGGCCGCACCGATCTCCCTGCGCGTTTACGTGGCTGCCACCGAGAACGGCTACCAAGTGATGCCGGGGGGGCTGACCCGGATCGCGGTCGGGTCCGATCCGCGTGCGCCGTGGCTCGAAACCGGCGACGTGAGCAAGGACACCTGGGTGTTGTCCGATCAGCCGGTCGAGCAATTCAGCCTGCTCGCGCAGCGCCAGGCGAATCAGCGCCTGCACCGCGGCGGCCGCGATCTGCCGAGCCGCTCGGCCGATAGCTTGTTCTGGCTCGGTCGCTATACCGAGCGCGCCGAAGGCGCCGTGCGCCTCTTGCGCAGCTTGGTGATTCGGCTCGGCGGCGAGATGGGATCCACACGCAACCTCGTTTCGCCGGAGCGCGTCGTGTCGATGCTCATCGTGCAAAAGCATCTGTCCGCGCGGCGCGGCCGGCGGGCGATGCAGGAAGGCCGCGAGGCGGTCGAGCGCGAGCTGTGGACCATCCTGTTCGACCCCGAGTGCAAGGACGGCCTCTCGACCGTGCTCGGCAACGTTCGGCGCAACGCGGAGGCGGTGCGCGAGCGTCTGTCGTTCGATACGTTCCGCATCCTGCGCGACCTCACCGAGGTCATTCACTCCTGGGAGCTCAGCGCGGGCCACGAGACGGACGACGCACTGCGGCTCTTGAACCGCCTGATCCAGTACCTCGCCGCGTTCAACGGCATGGTGATGGAGAACATGACGCGCGGTTACGGCTGGCGGTTCCTCGACATGGGCCGCCGTCTCGAGCGGTTGCGCGCGATGATCCAGCTGATCCAGCAACTCGCGGTGCGCGGCGAGCCGCAAGACGACGGCGCGCTCGAGTTGCTGCTCGAGCTCGCAGACAGCACGATGACCTACCGCGGCCGTTATCAAGCGGCGCCGCAGCTGCCCGCGGTGCTCGATCTGCTGCTCAGCGACGAAACGAATCCGCGCTCGGCCGTATTCCAGATCCTGACGCTCAGCGAGCACATGAGCGAATTGCCGGGCGCCGGCGACGACGGAATCCTGACCGCCGACCAGCGCATCGTGATGCGGCTCAGCAACGAGCTGCGGCTCGCGGATCCCACGGAGCTCGGCGCCACGACGAGCCGTTTCGATGCGCGCGTCGAGCTGGACCGCCTGATACGGCGCATCGATCGAGACGTGCACCAGTTGTCCGATCACATCGCCGAGCACTACTTCAGCCACTCGTCGCCGAAGCGCACGTCCGGCGCCAGACGCGTAGAGACGCCGCGTTGATCTACGACATACGCCACAAGACGACCTTCACTTACGAAGAAGTCGTATCGGTGTCGCATCACGTGCTGCACCTCGCGCCGCGCCGGCACGTCGCGTCAGCGCTCGCTCGAGGCGGCGATGCTGATCGACCCTGCGCCGGCCGTGGATTCCGAGGGCAAGGACTATTTCGGCAATTCCGTCTACTACCTCACCGTTCAGGAGCCGCACGAGCGGCTCGTCGTCGACGCGCGCTCGCGGGTCGAGGTATTGCCCATGCCGGCGGCGCTCGACCTCGCTGCGAGCACCTCCTGGGAATCGGTTGCCGAGATGCTCGGAGGCGTGAGCGACGAGGCCCTGCTCAACTCCTATCAGTTCGCGTTCGACTCGCCGTACTCGGTCGCCGACGACGACGTTCACGACTATGCGCTGCAGTCGTTCGTCCCGGGCAGGCCGATTCTCGAAGCCGCGATGGATCTCACGACGAGGATCTATGAGGAGTTCGAGTATCGCGGCGGCGTTTCCGACGTTTCGACGCCCGTGCGCGACGTCTTCCGGATGCGGAAGGGCGTCTGTCAGGACTTCGCTCACCTCGAGCTCGCCTGCTTACGCAGTCTCGGCCTCGCCGCCCGCTACGTCAGCGGCTACCTGCTCACGCATCCGCCCGAAGGCAAGGCGAAGCTCGTCGGGTCCGACGCGTCGCACGCATGGATCTCCGTGTGGTCGCCGGCGGACGGATGGGTGGACTTCGATCCGACCAATAACGTGATTCCGAATGTCGAGCACATCACCGTCGGCTGGGGTCGCGACTACGGCGACGTGAGCCCGATCAACGGGTTCATCGTCGGCGGAGGCGCTCACCAGGTCGCCGTCGCGGTCGACGTCAACCCCGTGAGATCGCCGCCGCCGCTTGATGGCGGGCGCGCGTCGTGCGCGACCGTAAGGGCGTCACTGTCCCAACGCTCCAACGAGCGATACCATCTCGTGCGCTTGACCAAAAGCCTCACTGCGCTGGCTAGATTCACCAAGTAGTAGTGCGAGCCCCTAACGCCGCCAAGATGGGGTCGGTCGCGAGAATCGACTAAAAGATTCCATTAAACATAGAGTTACACGTCGGCGCAGCGCCTGGCACGGTTTCTGCTTAGGCCCACTCCGTGACGGATGACTTGCCGCCTAGCGAGCCTCAACCGTCGGTCGCCGCGAGTCGGAGCCTCGCGGCCAGGTCAGGGCCAAAGGGGAGTGATGTGAACGACAAATCTGCGCTGCTCGATCAGCTACGCATCGAGCGGTCGGACGCCACGCAAGAGCGGCCTGTACGTTGGGGTGTGTGGGTTTGTGCAGTCCTCGGCGTCGTTGCGCTAGCGGGCGGCGGTGCCTGGTTCCTGGTTCCGCGCGGCGTTCCGATCGCCGTGGCGATCGCCGAACCCGCACCCGCGGACTTCGTGGCGGGTCCCGGGTCGATACTCGATGCTTCGGGATATGTTGTCGCGCGCCGCCAGGCAACCGTGTCGTCGAAGATCACCGGCAAGGTGGTCGACGTGCGGATCGAGGAAGGGCAGCGCGTGGAGCGCGACCAGATCATCGCGCGGCTCGACGATACCAACGCCCGAGCGACCGTCGCACAAGCGCGCGCACAGAAGGCGCAATCCGAGGCGAACCTCGCGGCCGCGCGTGTCGCGTTCGAGAACGCAACGCCTACGTTTCAGCGCAACGAGCAGCAATTCGCGCGCGCGATCATCAGCGCACAGACGTTCGATACGGCTAAAGCCAACTACGACGCGGCGCGGACGAGCTTGGAAGTCGCGGTCCGGGCCGTGGCGGTTGCTGACGCGAGCCTCAGCCTCGCCGAGCGAAACTTCGATGACACCGTCGTACGCGCCCCGTTCGCCGGCATCGTCACCGTCAAAGCGGCGCAGGAAGGCGAGATGGTGTCGCCGATCTCGGCAGGCGGCGGATTCACGCGCACGGGAATCGGCACGATCGTAGACATGCAGTCGCTCGAGATCGAGGTCGACGTTAGCGAGAACTTCATCAACCGCGTCCGTCCCGAGCAACCCGTCACCGCGAAGCTGAACGCGTATCCCGACTGGAACATTCCGGCGCACGTGATCGCGATCATCCCGACCGCCGATCGAGCAAAGGCAACCGTCAAAGTGCGGGTCGGATTCGAGGTCGACGATGCGCGGATCCTGCCGGAGATGGGCGTGCGCGTGTCGTTCCTCGATCGTCCCGACGATTCGACCACGTCTTCCGCGCAGGCGAACGTCGCGCAGCGCGCCTTGATCGTACCGGCGTCAGCGGTGCAGACGAACGGCGACACCGGAGTGGTCTTCGTGGTCAACGATCACAGCGTAGAGCGGCGCAACGTGCGCCTCGGCAGCCGCACGGCGGCAGGCCAAGTCGTGTTGTCCGGGCTCACGTCCGGTACTCGCATCGCGGTCGGCGATCTGGCGCTGCTCGCGGACGGCACGAAGGTTCGAATCGCGAATTGACGCCGCGCAGCGCGGCCGAAACATAGGAGCTAGCAATGAGCGCGTTGGTTTCGATCAGAAAAGTGGTGAAGGGGTATGTGCGCGGCAAACAGCGTGTCGAAGTGCTGCACGCGCTCGATCTCGACGTCGCGGCGGGCGAGTTCCTCGCGCTCATGGGCCCATCGGGCTCCGGTAAGACGACGCTGCTCAACCTGATCGGCGGTCTCGATCGGCCGGACAGAGGCGAGATCGAGGTCGCTGGACAGCGGATCGACCGTTTGTCGTCGGGCCAGCTCGCGAAATGGCGCGCGCGGCACGTCGGCTTCATCTTCCAGTTCTACAACCTGCTGCCGGTCCTCACGGCCGAGCGCAACGTCGAAGTGCCGCTGCTGCTGACGAAGCTTTCGAGCCGTGAGCGCAAGCGCAACGTGCAGGCGGCGCTCGACCTCGTCGGACTCGCGGACCGTGCGAAGCACAAGCCCGCCGAGCTCTCGGGCGGTCAGCAGCAGCGCGTCGCGATCGCGCGCGCGCTCGTTGCGGATCCCACGCTGCTCGTGTGCGACGAGCCCACCGGCGATCTCGACCGCGAGACGTCCGAATCGATCCTCGAGCTGCTCCAGCTGCTGAACCGCAAGCAAGGGAAGACCATCGTGATGGTCACGCACGACCCGCGCGCCGCCGATCACGCGTCGCGCCGGCTCTACGTCGACAAAGGCACGCTCGTCGAGGGTTCGTCGCTCGGAGCCGCGGCATGAAGTATCTACCGCTGGTCTGGGCGGGCCTATGGCGCAAGCCGGTGCGAACCGTCCTCACGCTGCTCTCCGTGGTCGTCGCGTTTCTCTTGTTCGGCATCATGCACGGCGTCTCCGCCGGGATCGACGGCATCGTCAATCAGATGAGCGACACGCGGCTGCGGATCCAGAGCCGCGTGAGCATCAGCGAGCCGCTGCCGCTTGCGCACCTCGCGCGGATCGAAGGCGTGCCCGGGGTTCAGGGCGTCGGCTTCTACAACTTCTTCGCGGGCTACTACCAGGAGCCGAAGAATCAGATCAGCGCCGGGGCCGTCGACATCGAGCGCATGAAGATCCTGTTCCCGGAGATCGACATTCCCCAAGCGGGCTACGACGCGATGCACACGACCCGTAACGCCGCGCTGATCGGCAAGGACCTCGCCGAGGCGCGCGGCTGGAAGGTCGGTGACCAGATTCCGCTGCGCTCGAACGTCTGGATGCGCAAGGACGGCGCGCCGGAGTGGCTGTTCGAGATCGTCGGTATCTATCAGTTCGCGGACGGCAAGATTCCGACCAACGAGCTCTGGATGAACTACGGCTACTTCGACGAAGCGCGCACGTTCGGCAACGGCACGGTCACGCTCTATTTCGCGCGGATCGGCGATCCCGGCGGCGCGGCGCAGATTTCGGAGAGCATCGACGGGCTGTTCGCGAACTCGACGTTCGAGACGCAGACGCAGAACGAGCGCGATTGGCTCCGCGGACGCATCAACCAGATCGGCGACATGGCGTTCTTCATCAACGGCATCATCGCGGCGGCGCTGTTCACGCTGCTCATCTTGACGGGCAACACGATGATGCAGTCCGTGCGCGAGCGCATCCCGGAGCTCGCCGTGCTCAAGACCTACGGCTTCAGCAACAGCGCGGTGATGGGCCTCGTGTTCGGCGAATCGCTGCTGCTGTGCGGGCTCGCGGCCGGCGTCGGCCTCGCGATCGCGGCCGAGGTGTCGCCGCGAATCTATCGCCTGATCGGCGCCGGCGGCCTCTCGCTGCCGCTGGAGCGTGATCGCGCTCGGCGCCGGGCTCGCGGTGATCGTCGCGGTCGTGAGCGCGCTGCCACCTGCGCGGCGCGTCCAGACCCTCAACATCGTCGACGCCCTCGCGGGCCGTTGATTCGAACGCAAGTACAAGGGAGCTGACGGTCATGAGCGTATTTCGGCAAATCGCGGCGGTTACCGGGATGAACCTGCGGAGCGTGCCGCGCCGCCTCGGCACGTCGAGCGTCGTCGTGATCGGCATCGCGGGCGTCGTCGGCGTCGTCGTCTCGGTGCTCGGTATGACGCGGAGCTTGTCGCACACGCTCGTCGACACGGGGCGTCCGGATCGCGCGGTCGTGCTGCGCAGCGGCGCGGACAACGAGACTTCGAGCACGCTGCTCGTGGACGCCGTCGCGACCATCAAGAACGCGCCCGGCATCGCGCGCACGCCGCAAGGCGACGCCGCCGCGACGGCCGAGATGCTCGTCTCCGTGAACATGACGCGCAAGCAAGACGGCGCGCGCGCCGGTCTCACGGTACGCGGCATCGAGCCGACGGCTGCCGCCGTGCGGCCCGAGATTCGGCTCGTCGAAGGCCGCACGTTCCAACCGGGTCTGCGCGAAATGATCGTGGGCAAGGGCGCCCATGGCGAGTTCAGCGGCGTCGACATCGGCGATCGAGTGGCGCTTCGCGACAGCCAATGGACCGTCGTCGGCGTGTTCGAGAGCGGCGGCGACGCGAGCGAGTCGCGGCTGCTGACGGATGCCGCGACGCTGCTGTCCGCGTATCAACGCACGGTATCGAACAGCGTGACCGTGCTGCTCGAGTCGGAGAGCTCGTTCGACGAGTTCAAGACCGCGCTCACGACGAATCCCACGCTGTCGGTGTCGGTGGAACGAGAAACCGACTACTACGCGCGGCAGTCGACTTCGGCTACCACGTTCTTCTCGATCGTCTCGTACGTCGTCGGCGGAATCATGGGGCTCGGCGCTCTGTTCGCCGCGCTCAACACGATGTACACGGCCGTGAGCGCGCGGGCGGTCGAGATCGCGACGCTGCGCGCAATCGGTTTCGGCGCGGGCGGCGTCGTCGCGTCGGTCCTCGCCGAGTCGCTCGTGCTCGCTCTGCTCGGCGCGCTGCTAGGCGCCGCGATCTCGTGGGCCATGTTCAGCGGCAACACGATCGCGATGGGCAACGGCGTGAGCTCGCTGGTCTTCGAGATGAACGTGACGTCCGACGCTGCTCGGCATCGGAGTCGGCTTCGCGTGCGCGGTCGGTTTCCTCGGCGGGCTGTTCCCGGCCGTGCGTGCGGCGCGGCTGCCGGTCGCTACGGCTCTGCGCGCGATCTAGTCGGCACCGCCACTTCGAAGAGCCCGGCCGGACCGCTCGAGCAGCGGCCCGGCCGGTTTCTCATCGTTCGTTCTTCGAGCGGAAGCGGAGCTGCCGGCCTGCCCTTGACGTCTTAATGAGAACGGCTATCACCCTCACGGCCTCCGAGGTGCACCGCCGGAGCGCGGTGTGCTTCTTCCCGCCTGCCAGGTCCCCGGAATAAGATGAGCGGCGCAGTCCGGGGGGGACTACTGATGAAAAGAAGAGACATTCTCGGCGCCTTCGCAGCAGCGGGAGTCGCGGCGCGCCATGCCGATCGCCGGTCAACAGACCACTCCGGCGCCCGCAGCTGGAACGCCGCCAAAAATAGTGCGCAAGGGTCGCATCAAACAGGGGCTCTGGCGCACGACGTTCGGCGCCGACTCCAAGCTGTCGTTCGACGACATGTGCCGCGAAGCCGTGCGGCTCGGCTGCTACGGCTTCGACCTCGTCGATCCCGCCGACTGGCCGACGCTGCGCAAGCATGGGCTGGAGCCCCTCATCGCGGGGGCGGGCCCGGTAACGTTCGAGAACGGCGTGAGCCATGCCGAAGTCCACGACGAGCTCGAGAAGGCGATTCGACCATTCATCGATATGTGCGCGCGCGAGCGTATCCGCACGTTCATCTCGATCGGCGGCCAGCGCCGCGGGATGCCGTATGCGCAGGGCGCCGACAACGCCGTCGCGTTCCTGAACCGTATCAAGGGCCAGCTCGAAGAGCGCAACGTGACGATTGCGATCGAGAACATGAACAATCGACGTCTCGATCCGCGCTTCGGCCGCGAGGATCAGATCTTCGGCCACTGGGACTGGGGCGTCGACGTGTGCGAGCGTGTGAACTCCAAGAACGTGAAGCTCGTTTGCGACCTCTACCACCTGCAGATCATGGACGGCGACATCGCGCAGACACGTCCGCGACTCGATTCAGTGGATCGCGCACTTCCACACCGCGGGGGTGCCGACGCGCAACGAGATCGACTACACGCAGGAGATGAACTACCGCTACATCGCCGAGGTGATCGCCGAGCTACCGTTCAACGGCTACGTGAGCCACGAATGGCGCCCGGCACCCGGCCGCGATCCGATGCGCAGCATCGAAGAAGCATTCAACATCATGGACGTCTGAGCGCTGGAAGCTGCCAGCTCGACCCCGCAATCACGAACAGGAACTTTCGAAGGATTCGCATGAACACACCCGCCCGCCGATCTTGGCCGCGCACCGCGCTCGCGGCGTTCGCCGCCGCAACGCTGCTTACGTCGCTCGCGAACGCAGCGCCGCCCGCCTTGCCCGAGGGCTACATCAGCGGCGTCGTGACGAGCTCGCGCGGCCCCGAGGCCGGCGTCTGGGTCATCGCGGAGACGAAGGAGCTGCAGACGCCGTTCGTGAAGATCGTCGTCACCGGCGACGACGGCCGCTACGTGCTGCCGCAGTTGCCGACCGCCACCTACAACGTCTGGGTGCGCGGCTACGGGCTCGCCGATTCGGATCGCGTCGAGGGTCGGCCCGGCGACACGGCGCTCGATCTCACGGCGAAGCTGGCGGCCACGCCCGCCGAGGCGGCGAAGGTCTATCCCGGCAACTACTGGTTGTCGCTGCTCCAGCCGCCCGCGCCGAGCGAGTTCCCAGGCACGGGCGCGAGCGGCAACGGCATCCCGCCGGACCTCAAGGTCCAAGGTCAGTGGATCAACAACATCAAGAGCCAGTGCAACTTCTGCCATCAGCTCGGCGGAGCAGTTGACGCGCTCGCTCGGCCACATGGACCACCTCGGCTTCAAGACGCCCGAGGACGCGTGGATCTATCGCACGCAGCTCGGCGTGCGCGGCAGCGCGATGGCCGGCGCGTTCGCGGTGTTCGGCGTGCAGGCCGGCGCGAAGGTGTTCGCGGACTGGACGACACGCATCGCGAACGGCGAATTGCCGCCGCAACCGCCGCGGCCCGCCGGCGTGGAGCGCAACGTCGTCGTCACGCTGTGGGATTGGGGCAATCAACAGTCGTTCATGCACGACGAGATTTCGACCGACAAGAACGATCCAACCGTGAACGGCTACGGTCCGGTGTACGCGGTCTCCGCCGGCCACGGCCGAATCACGGTCATCGATCCGATCGCGAACAGCACGCACGAAATCACGATCCCGACGCGCGAGGACCCGCGCAAGGTCACTTCGCGGTTTCCGCCTCCCGCGATGCCTTCCAACTTCTGGGGCATGGAGCACGTCTGGGGTCTCGAGAATCCCGCCGATCCCCACAACCCGATGATGGACCGCAAGGGCCGGCTGTGGACGACCTCGAAGATCCGCAACGATGAGCCGGCGTGGTGTCGCGAAGGCTCGAGCAACAAATACGCGAAGTACTACCCGCTCAACTTCAGCAATCGTCAGGCGTCCGTTTACGACCCCGCGACGGGCCAGTTCAAGCTGATCGACACCTGCTTCGCCACGCATCACTTGCAGTTCGACAACGACGCCGATCAGACGCTCTACTTCAACGAGCTGCTCGGTCCGATCGTCGGTTGGCTCAACACGCGCGAATACGACCGCACGGGCGACGAGCAAGCCTCGCAAGGGTGGTGCCCGCAGGTCGTCGACACGAACGGCGACGGCAAGATCACGAAGCCGTGGAACAAGCCCGGCGAGACGCGACGCGCGGCGCGACACCGAAGTGCGCTACAACCTCTACTCGATCATCCCGAGCCCCGTCGATGGCTCCGTGTGGGGCGCGTCGGAGGACTTCCCCGGCTACATCGTGCACGTCGATCGCGGCACGAACCCGCCGGACACGTGCATCACCGAGGTCTACAAAGTCCCCGAGCCTGGCATCGATCCGCGCGGCATCGACATCGACAGCAACGGCCTCGTGTGGACCGCGCTCGCGGCGAGCAGCCACCTCGCGAGCTTCGACAGTCAGCAAGTGCAAGGTACGGAACGGCCCGACGACGCTCGCGGGCACGCATTGCGCGGCAGGTTGGAAGCTCTACGTCTCGGACGGCCCGCGTTTCAAAGGAACGGACATCCCGTCCGATTTCCACTACTACAACTGGGTGGATCAGCACGACGTCGCGGGATTCGGAATCAACACGCCGATGGCAACGGGCTCGAACTCCGACGCGATCCTCGTGCTCGACCCCGGCACGGGCAAGTGGGTCAAGCTCCGCGTGCCGTATCCGCTCGGGTTCTATCACCGCGGCATGGACGGCCGCATCGACGATCCCGCCGCCGGATGGAAGGGCCGCGGGCTGTGGGCGAACTACGGCACGCACCTGATCTGGCACGTCGAGGGCGGCAAGGGCACGCTCGGCAAGGCCGTGCACTTCCAAATCCGGCCGGACACGCTCGCGCACTGAGCAAGACGTCCGAAGTCGCGCGCACGATCCCGCGAGCGCGCCGCTGACAAATCGTTAGCACCTGCACGGGTAGTGTGACGCGCGTCGCACTACCCGTGCGCTGCGTTCAAGAAGCCTCCGCCGCAACCGACACCGGTCTTGAGAGCTGCCGGGGGGACGCAGTGGATCTCCTTTCGACCAATCGACTCGACGAAGCGGGCTCAGCGCGCGCGCTTCTGCGCGCCGGTCGACTCTTGGATGCCGCGATCGATGGCGAGCGCGTCGTCGGCTCGGAGCGATCTGCGGCATGAAGCAGATCCTGTTCGTCGACGACGAAGTCAGCGTGCTCCAGGGCCTCGGCCGCATGCTGCGAGTGATGCGGCACGAGTGGGAGATGACGTTCCTCGACGATCCGCGCCAAGCGCTGGATCTCATCGAGTCACAGCCGTTCGACGCACTCGTGATCGACATCCGGATGCCGCGGATGGATGGCGCGGAAGTGCTGTCGCGGGCGCGCGAGGCGAACCCCGGGATGGCGCGGATCGTGCTCTCCGGGCACGCGGAGCGTGAAGCCGCGATGCGTTCGGTCGGGCTCGCGCATCAGTTTCTCGCGAAGCCGTGCGACGCAGAGACGTTGCGCACGACCGTCGGCCTGATCCACGAGCTCGGCGCTTGGGTCCTCGACACGGTGGTTGCGCAGATGATGGATTGGCGTGAGCGCGGCGTCGCGCCGCATGACGTCGCGATCAACGTTTCGCCATATCAGCTGCGCGACCGGTCGTCGTTCGCGGATCGCGTCGCGTCCGTGCTCGCTCGGCACAAGCTGCCGCCGCAGAGCCTCGTGCTCGAGATCACGGAGTCCGCGGCGATCGTACAGAACGACGCGTTGTCCGAGAGTCTCGCGGCGCTGCGAGAGCTCGGTGTGACGCTCGCAATCGACGATTTCGGCACCGGCTACGCGAATCTCGGGAATTTGACGCGCTTCGCGTTCAAGAAGCTCAAAATCGACCGGTCGTTGCTGCCGCAAAGTCATGACGAGCGCAGCCGGAAGCTGTTCGCGAACGTCGTCGCGATGGCCCGCGAGCTCGGGCTCACGGTCATCGCAGAAGGCGTCGAGACGCCGAACGAGCTCGCGACCGTCGCGGAGGCGCGCTGCGCCGTCGTTCAGGGGTACTTCTATAGCCCGCCCGTCAGCCCGGAGCGGCTCTATGCGCTCCTGACCGCGCGCTTCGCGGAGCGCGAGCGTCAGTAATTGTGGTGTAGGGGGCCGAGTGCGTCCCGCACGTTGTCGGCGAACGCGAGCCAACGCTCCTTGAGCGTCCTCCTGATCCTGATTCCCACGCCGCCGAAGATGCAGAGCCCGGTGATGACCACCGTGGGGATGTTCGCGTCGGGATTCGACGGCCCGCGATTGTCCACGCCGCCGAAGATGCAGACCAGGTGGCTGACGGTGTTGATGTTCTCGTTCACGTAGAACTGCGCGCCGCCGAACAGCGTGAGCATCCGCACCTCCGTGACGCTCGAGCTGAAGCGCGCGTTGCTGAAATCGATTTCGGCACCGCCGAACAGATTCAGCATCCAGATTTCCTCGGGCACGGTCCAGCCGCCGCCGCGATTGCCGCCGCCGAAGACATGAATCATGAAGCTCTTGCGGCGCGCATTCGGCACGGGAGCCGCCTGGGCACCGAACTCCGCGCGTTTTTTCTGCGCGTACTGTTTGTCCACTTGCAGCTCGAGGTCAGACGTGAGTGCGACGAGCGCATCCGCCGACTTCGCATCGAGCGCCTGATCGAGGCGGCGCTCGAACGCTTCGAGCGACAGCTTGCCGTGGCCGTAGTTGACGATCAGGCGGTCGATCGTCTCTTCACGCACGGAGGGGAGGGGGCGGTCTTGCGCAGGTGCTGGCATGGCATCGTCCTCTGAGCGGCAATCGGGCAGCGGCTGGCAGATCGGCTACGTCCGCGTCGAAGATTACCGGCGGCCACCCGCGACTTCAATGGAACGGCCGGGCTGCGCCTCGGAAGGGCACTTGCCGAGAGCCCACGCAGAAAACGTGACCCAGGTCCCCGCAACACTCGCCGGCCGTGCATAGGATTCCGTAATGCACGACCCACCCCCTGGGCCCAAGGGATACGGCGAGACACCGGTCTTGCCGGGAGACGGGTTCGCGCCTCGCACCGCGGGACGAATGCTGATCGAAGACCAGCCTGATACCTTCGTGATCCCGCGAGCGGTGCCAGAGGACGCCTCGATCGAGGGATCGGTCTGGTCATAGCCCGCTCCCGTCCACGAATCGGGCACGACCGCGAAAGCTCGAGACGACTTCAATAAAGAAGTACAGATCCTTCTGCAGCCTGACACAAAGTTGTAGTAAGCGGCGCCTAACCTGTAGGATTGCTGGTGCATAAGGAGCCGCGCCATGGACGAGATCGCCTGGATCGCATCGCTGCTGTGGTTCGTCGTCATCGGCGTGATGTTCGTCAACGCCATCGCTCGGGCCGCAGTCAAGGAGTGCCCAAAGTGTCTGCGGCGAGTAGTGAAGGGACAGACGATGTGTCCTGCGTGTGGGGTCGCAACGACGGCGCACACTGATCGGATAAGCGTTGAACGTCGTGCCGAGGCGGACTTGAAGTAGCGGCTGGATCAGCTTGCAGGTCAGCTATGACCTCGAGCTCGTTAACCGGTATTCGAGAAGGCACGGACCGCGCCCGACCCAAGCTCCCCGCACGAGCTTAGCGCTAGCCCGCGCTTCGTTACGCAGATCAGCTCGTCGCCGACGTAGCAGGTCGCTGAGTTCGACGGGCTCGCCAGTCGGAAGCGGCGGCGGCGCGTGGTGATGACTTCACGACTCTACCGGGGGCCTGCGTCGAGATAGGCGGACTTGAGCGAAGAAAAGCGACGCACGTACGCGCTCCTCTTCCAGAACCTCGGCCCCCGTCAGCTCCTTGCCCGTGGCGTGGCGTTCCTTGATTTTCTGCTCAAGCGCTTCGAACTCCGCCTTCGCAGCTTCGTACACTGCCATTGCTTCGTCGTAAAGCCGCATGGCCTCGTCGAATTCTTTTCGTGTTGCCATCGCGTTGGATCTGCTGGGCGATGTCTTGCCACTCAATCTACGCGCAAAAAGAACCCCGCGCGAGGTGGGGTTCGAGGGAACGAACGACATCGTTCGCTCTATCTGGGCAACGCCTCGATCGCCTTCGGGTAAGCCCGAAACATTTGCTAGTCGCACCTCGGCTCAGGCGACCGATGCGTTCACGACGCGGTTGAACTCGATCGCCTTGTTGGCTACGCTCCGGGTGGAGAATATTCGTTCCCTCTACAACAAAAGCCGGAGCTACATGAAAGCGACAAGCCTAGGGTTGCTAGCGGTGGGACTACTGGCGGGACCGCTGGCGGCGAATGCCATTCCGATACCCGTCGGCGACGGGTTCGGCACCGGCCTAGTCGTCGACTTCGACTTTACTGGCCAAGCACCTCCACCACCGTACATTTCTGTGTTGGGGGTTGTCCATTTCGACCTTGACGCTGGTGAAGGTCTCTTTTTCGACGTGTTTAATGGACTGAACGCGACTGGTACGGCTGTCTCCGATATACCCATAGTCGGCCCTGCCGCTCAGCTCTCCTTCTTGCTCGGCGGCGATCAGTTTGGCGACGGCCTTTTCTCCCTCGTATTTCGCGCCGCCACCGGTACGACCGCTGAGTTCACCGGGTCTTCGGCGAGCGCCTTTAACTTTCTCTTGTCGACCTTTGACTTCCCCGTTGGGACTTTCCCCACAGTTTCTGGTACGACAGTCGCCGTCCCCGAGCCCGGCACGCTCCTGCTGCTCGCCGGTGGTCTGCTTGCGCTCGGAGTGGCGCGTCGTCGTCGAGCGATCGAAGCCTAACGCACCAACTGCCTTCCCAAAGGAAGACCCGGCCTTGCGCCGAGTCTCTTGTTTGAGCGTGGAGTCAGCACAAACCATCAAAAGAAGAAGCGCAAGACAACGTCCGCACGAGTGTCGTTCGTCGTGATCTCGCTCGTGGAAGTCTGCGTAGTCGTGCCACTTTGCGAGCGCTCGATCGAGACCGCATCCACCTCGGAGTGATCCAAGCCGATCTCCGCGCCAATCGACAGGCGCTCGATGATGTTGTAGTGGAATCCCAGCGCCGGGATGATCGAGTGTCCTTCGACGGTGCTGGACTGGGAAGGTTGCGAGAAGGCGGGAGGAGTATTATTCACGCCGCTCGCGGTCGCGGTGAACGACTTCCACTCCTCGTCTATGTGCGCGAGCCGACCCCCGTAATACAGCGTGAAGCGTTCGGCCAAGGGAACGAGGCGGAATATGCCAACACCTATGGCATTCGCTTGGAACTCCGATGCACTCGCAGACTTGATAGGAAAGCTCGCCGTCCCTGACGTAGACAACGACTCACTTTCGCCATCAGTCGCCCGCACGTAGGGCTCGAACATGAACCGCCGAACCGTGATCGGAATGTATACGGTCGCGCTGTCAGTTTTTGCCGAAACTCCAATTCCGACATCTGCCTCGGCAGACGTGGCGACCATTGCGCAGATTATGGCGATAGCGAGACGCATTCCGTGACTCCCGACGATAATCTTCGGGCGGTTAGCCTACTTGCTCCGCGAGTGGAGGAATGTCGAGTGGTCTACAGAATCGTTGCATCAGCTAAGGGACGCACACCGCTCGCTCCGGAGTCCAGAACGACCGGCGCAATTTCCCGCGCCTTTGATCGAACATGCTCGGAGCTGCTGAGGCGAAGGCTCGCGGCGACGCGTTCGCGGTGAGGCGCCTGCTCGTCCATCTGGAGCGCGCCGAGCTGCTCAAGCGCGGACCGGCAACGGTGGTCGAGCTGCGCCGGCTAAAGTAGCGGTCTAGGAGTCAGTCCGACAGGAGGCAACGGCGGAGTCACGGGGATGGAGCGCGAAGCTTCGCAAGGAAGCCCATTGGGTTGATGCTTTTAGCTGGGGCCGTTGTTGGCGGAAAGCTTCGCTGCTCTCTGAAATCCTCTGAAACCCGCGCCGATACTGGCGTGTGTGATGGCTATTGGCGGAAGGGGTGGGATTCGAACCCACGAACGGTCACCCGTTGCTGGTTTTCAAGACCAGTGCATTCAACCACTCTGCCACCCTTCCACGGTGCCGCACGCGCAGGCGGGCCGGCCGCTAGCCGGCGCCGCGCCGTCCGGCCCGGGCATTCTCGCGACGCTGTGCAGGTGATGCAACCGATGCCGGCCGTGGTATCGCCCCGGCATCGCGACCCGACCACGCGCGCGCTCTCGTGCCGCGAGCATGCCGCGGCTTGCGTCCAGACCCGAGACTTAGGACCATGCGCGCGAACAGGAGATCTCGATGCGGCTCGCAACATCACACCTTATATACGCGTGCTTCTTGGTCGCGAGCGGCGCGCTGCCGGCCTTCGCGCAGCGGGCGGTTTCGACGGGTCAAGTCGTCTCGCCCGATGCTGCGCCCGCGACGCCGCCCGTCGTCGCCGACCCCGCCGAGCTCGCGTTCGAGCAGGGCCGGTGGGAGGACGCGATCCGCGAATACCGTGAGATCCTCGCCGCGTATCCCGCGGACCGCTTGAGCCTGCTGCGGATCGCTCAGGCGCAGCGCGAGCTGCGCCGCCACGACGAGGCGCTCGCGACGCTCGAGCAGGCTCGCACCGCGAACGCGCCCGAGGCGATGGTCGACCTCGAGCGCGCGCGCAATCTCGCGCTCACTGGCCGCGACGACGACGCGCTCGCGGCGCTCGATGCGGCCGATCACAGCGGCCTGCGTGCGCTCACGCTCGTCGAGCAGGCACACGAGTTCGACAAGTATCGGGAGATCAGCCGCTTCCAGCGCGTCTACCGCAACGTACGCGCCCGGGTGTTTCCGTGCGAAAGCGTCCCGGAGGCGAGCGACTTCGATTTCTGGGTCGGACGCTGGGAAGTTCGGCTGCCCGACGGCACCCTCGTCGGTACGAACACGATCGCGAAGCGCGACGGGGGCTGCTCCCTTCAGGAACGTTGGGAAGGTGCGGGCGGTTCCTCCGGCACGAGCGTGAGCTTCTTCCTGCCGAGCCGCGGCGAGTGGCGGCAGGTTTGGACCGGCTCGGGCGGCACGCTGTTCGACATCACGGGCAAGCTCGTCGACGGGTCGATGAAGATGGAAGGGCAGATCGAATACGTCGAGACGAACCGTGTCGTCGCATTCCGCGGAGCCTGGACGCAGAGCGCGGACGGCCGCGTGCGCCAGCGGCTCGAGGAGTTCGACCTCGCGGCACAGACCTGGGTCGTGTGGTTCGACGGGTTCTACCGCCGAATCGACTGATCGCCCCTAAGGTAGAATCGCGTCATGAACGCACGACCGAACCTTTTCGGCATTTCGGGCGGCCCGCTCGCGCAGGCGCTGTCGGTCGTCGTGTTCGGAGTGCTGCTCGTCGGCGCCGTAATCATGGGTGCCGTGCTGCTCGCCGCGATCCTCGGCGTCGCGGTGGTCGCTTGGATCGGATTCTCGGTGCGGCTCTGGTGGCTGCGGCGCAAGCTCGGCGGCGTCGCGGCCGCGCAAAGCGGTGCGGAGGCTCCTCCGCAGTCCGGACGATTGATCGAGGCGGAGTACACCGTGCTCGACGAGCGAGATCCGCGTCGCGACCCGCGCGACGGCGCGCCGCGTTGAGCATCGACCGCATCTTTGCCCGCACGATTCGCGCCGAATGGTAGCCGTCCGTCCGAAACGCAAGTCCAGAATCCGGCTCGTGCCGGTGATCGGTTACATCATCCTCGTGCTCGGTCTCGCGTGGTTGTTCGAGGAGCAGCCCACGACGACGATCATCTTCGTGCGGCATGCGGAGACAGACGCGGCCGCCGGCGACGCGGACCCGGGCCTGAGCGCAATCGGCCGCCAGCGCGCAGAGCGGCTCGCGGATTTCGTCGCCGACATCGACGTCATCGCGAGCGTCAACGCGATCTACGCGACGACATCGCGCCGCACCCAAGAGACGGCGACGCCGCTTGCTACGCGCTTGGAGCTCAAGCTCAACATCGACGATCCATATCTCGTCGAGCGTTTCATTCGCCGCGTGATGCGCGACCGTAGGGGTAGGATCACGCTGGTCGTCACTGACGCAGACGCGATCGCGCCGCTGATCGACGAGCTGCACGGCAGCAAGCGCCTCCCGGCATTCGGCCCCACCGACTTCGACGAGCTATACGTCGTTACGATCCCGTACTACGGCAAGGTGAAGACGCTGCGCTTTCACTACGGCGACGCGTCGCCGCAGCGAATCGTGTCGGAAGGCGCCGCGACGACGCCCGGCGCGCCGTAGCAGCCGGCCACTATTCGATCAAGGCAGCCGCGAACGGATTCTCGGTAAGCTCGCCGTCGTCCGTGAGCTGCGGGTAGCGCCGTTTGAGCTCCCGGCAGCGGCGCGCGATATCGGGATACGACCACTCGAACAACGCGGCGTCGAACTCGGCGGGTGTGAGCCGCGACTCGGCGTAGAGCCCGGCCGCGAGGCGTTGGCGTTGCGCCTCGAACAGGATCACCGCGCCCGCGACGGATACGTTCACCGATTCGCCGAGCCCGAGCATTGGAATCGCGACGTGCACGTCCGCTTGCTCGAGCGCGGCCGGGCTCGGGCCTACGAGCTCCGCGCCGAGGATGATCGCGACCTTCGCCGTGTAGTCCACATCGCGGAAGTCGCGCGCGTCCGGGCTCGAATGGGCCGCCACGAGCCGCCAGCCCTCGGCCCGCAGCGCCGCGAGCGCGGCCTCGCTCGTCGGGTGCAGCTTGAGCTCCACCCAGTTCTTCACGCCGCCGGCGATCATGTGATGGCGGCGCATCGCGCCGGTGGTCGAGATGCCATGGATCCGCTGGATACCGACGGCGTCGGCGCTGCGCAGGATCGCAGAGACGTTGTGCGACTTGTCGACGCTGTCAGCGAGCACCGTGAGGTCGGGTTGGCGGCGGCGCAGCGCGCGGCGGAGCTTGTGGAATCGCTCGGGTGTCATCGGCGGCTCATCTTACGCCGGGTGCCGCTGCGGAGCGCGGCGGCGCCACGCCCACGTCGGCTTGGGCGGCGCGCTCATTGGCGCTACGCTGAATGCTGGACAGGAGGATGCGTGTTCCAGACGGAGATCCTGCTCGAGACGGGCGGGCGGGGCAGCTACGAGATCACCGACCGCGTGGCCGCGGCCGTGCGCGCGGCGGGCGTCGCGACGGGGCTCTGCCACGTGTTCACGACGCACACGAGCGCGTCGCTGATGATCTGCGAGAACGCCGACCCCGACGTGCGCCGCGACCTCGAAACCTTCATGGGCGATCTCGCGCCCGATGGCGACGAGCGCTTCGTGCACACGGCGGAGGGGCCCGACGACATGTCGGCGCATGTCCGCAGCGTGCTCACGCAAACCGATCTCACGATCCCGATCAGCGGCGGCAAGCTCGCGCTCGGCACGTGGCAGGGCGTCTATTTCTGGGAGCATCGCCTGCACGCGCAACGACGGCGTGTGCTCGTGACCGTGCAGGGGTGACATTTCGCGGCGTGCGGCCGAACGCGCGCCAATGTGTTGCCGCGAGCGCTTCTTCGCGAGTGTCGCGGCCGGACTTCCGCGTGCATCCGCGTCGCCGAACCTGCGCCGATCGGCGCCGGGCTACTCGTGCGCCATCCGTAACGAGCTCTTGGAGATCTTCGCGATGCTCGTGGCGCCCATCTGCTGCATTACGATTCGGAGCTCGCGCGTGAGAATGTCGATTACGCGCTCGACGCCGTTCTGTCCGAATGCGCCGAGTCCCCAGATGTACGGTCGGCCGACGCCGACCGCAGTCGCGCCGAGCGCGAGCGCCTTGAAGATGTCCGTGCCGCGGCGGAAACCGCTGTCGCAGAATACCGGGATCCGGCCGCGCACCGCGGCGACGACCTCCGGCAGCGACTCGATCGTGCCCACCAGCGACTCGTCCGACCGGCCGCCGTGGTTCGACACGAGGATACCGTCGGCGCCGTGCTCGACGCAGCGTGCCGCGTCCTCCCCCGTGACGATGCCTTTCACGAGCACCTTCATCGACGTCGCACCCTTGAGCTTTTCGACGTAATCCCAGGTAAGGCCCGCGATGCTCATGCGGACGCCTTTCATATCCACGCCGTCGAACATGTGCCTCAGTCCAAACGCGTTCGCGCCGGGCACGTGGCACGCCTGGCAGAGCGGCGTGTTGTCACGGTCGTAACGTTCGACCGCTTCGAGGTTGCGCGAGGGAATGTCGACGGTGAGCGCAAGCGCCGTGCAGCCCGCGCGCTCGGCGCGTTTGATCATCCCGAGCGTGACATCCCAATTCGAAGTGGAGTAGAGCTGGAACCAGATCGGTGCGCCGCGCGCCTTCGTCACGTCCTCGACGGAATAGTTCGCGACCGTCGAGAGGACTTGGAGCGCGTTCTTCGTCTTCGCCGCGCGCCCGACGGCCACCTCGGCTTCGGGGTGGAACATCATCTGCGCGCCGACGGGGCACAGGAAGATCGGCGACGCGTAACGCTGGCCGAAGATCTCGACGGACATGTCGACGTTCGAGATGTCGACGAGCCGTTGCGGCCGAAGCCCTATCTTCTTGAAGCCGTCGCGGTTCGCGCGGATCGTGCCGAGGTCGTCGGAGCCCTGCGCCATGTAGGCGTAGTGATGCGCGCCGACGGTGTTGCGCATCACTGGCTCGAAATCCCAGACGTTCAGCGCTTCGGCCGGGCTCTTGATCAGGTCCGGCCAGTTCAGCGCGCCGCTCAGCACTGCGTCTTCTTGGGCCGCGACCTCGCGCGCCGTGAGTGCGCCGCCGATGCCATAGAGGAGCGGGCTCTGCAGCAGGAAACGCAACAGTTGGCGGCGCGAACCTTCGCGCAGATCGTCGGACATGGCTACCCCCGGGAGCAGTGAGCCCGGAAGATAGCATTTACGCCGATGGCGCTCTAGCGCTCCGCCATGCGCGCTTCGAACGGACTGGTTCGGTGCCGGACGGCGCTCTGCGCGCGGGCCGCGGCGAGCCAGCGCTCCGTGGCTGCGCACGCGCCGCCGGCAGCTGGCCCGCCGGCGGCGCGCTTTCCGGGTTGCGCGGCGTGCGACGAAAGCCAGGCTGCGTGGCGGCGCGCGTAGAGGGCTGACCAGAGCGCCCGGTCAGTCCTCCGGACTCGCCAAGTGAGGGCGGGGGTTTGCATGGCCGCGCATGTTGCGCGGTCATGTTTACGGATTTGTGAAGGTCGGATGACGAGTGGGCGACAGCCCGCTACGCCCGGTCGAAGCGATAGACGAACGCGGGCGGCAGATTCATGGGTGCCATTCCGAGCAACGTCGTGCGCAGGCTCAAGGTGTCGAGGATTCGGTTGCCGACGGGCACGCGGCCGAGATACGTGAACTGGTGATAGCGCCCGGCCGGCTTCAGCAGCTCGAAAGCTCCAGCGAGGATTCGCGTCTTCTTCTCCTTGTTGAACCAGAGAATCGGGAGACCGCTGATCACGTAGTCGACGGTTCCCGTGAGCGCGCTCAAGTGCTCCGGCAAGAACTCGGCGCTGGCTTGAACCACCGTCGCGGCCGGGAACTGAATTCTGAGAATGCTCGCGAATGCGGCGTTCTGCTCCACGAGATAAAGATTCCGTGGTTGGACACCGCGCTCGATGATGGCCTGGGTGAGTGTTCCGGTTCCGGCGCCGAGCTCGACGACGCGCGCATCCGCGTCGAGATCCTTTGCCATCAACCGCGCGAGCCCACGGCTGCTCGGGACGACCGAAGCCACATGGAACGGGTCCTGGAGCCGGCCGCGTGAGCTTCACGGTCACGCCCGACTGACGGCGGGCGGTCTCCGCGGCCTGTACAATGGCCGCCATCCAAGGAGCTCTCAGCCATGAAGCCGTCGTCATTCGCACTGCTCGCGTCCGTCGCATTCGCGCTGGCCGCACACGCTCACACGCCGCTCGTCTCGTCCACGCCCGCCAACGAAGCGTCCGTCCCCGTGCCGGTGAAGGAGATTGCCCTGCAGTTCGGCGGTGACGTGCGGCTCACCGCCCTCGCGCTGGCCGACGCGGCTGGCGTGAAGAAGAACGTCGGTGATGTCCCGACCGCGCTCGCGGCGAAATTCACCCTCGCGATCCGCGACGAGCTCGCGCCCGGCGCCTACGTCGCGACCTGGCGCGCGGTCGGCGCAGACACGCACGTGATCTCGGGCGAGATTCGCTTCACGGTGACGGCGGCGCACTAGCACTGACAGCTCGCCGTGTTCCTCGCGGTCGATTCACTCGTTCTCGCGCTGCGCGCGCTGAGCTTCGTCGCGATCTTCCAGGCCGCAGGCAACGCTCTCTTCGTAGAGGCGTTCCGCGCCGGCCTCTCGCCCGCCAGCGAGGAACGAATCCGCACGCACGCGCGGATCGCAGCCGTCGCCGCGCTCTGCCTCGCCGTGCTTCACTACGTCCTGACGCCCGCGCGCATGGCCGGGTCCCTCGGCGGCACGTTCGATCAGTCGCTCGACGCGTTACTCCTCGAGTCGAACGCGGGGAGCGCGCACATCGTGCGCGTGGTGGGGCTCGCGCTGCTCGTGCTGAGCCTCGATCGTGCGAGCCGGCTCAACTCGATCGCAACGGTCGGCGGCGTTGCGCTCACGGTCGTGTCGTTCGCGCTCATGGGCCACACCGCGATCCATCCGTTGCGCTGGGTGCTCGCGCCGCTGCTGCTCGTGCACGTCGCGGTGGCCGCGTTCTGGTTCGGGGCGCTGTGGCCGCTGCATAGGGTGGTGAGCTTGGAGCCGGGGCACATCGCGAGCGCCGTGGTGGCGCGGTTCTCGTGGATTGCGCTGCGCTGCGTCCCGCTAATACTCGTGTGCGGGGCACTGCTTGCGGTGGTCATGATCCGCAGCGTCGCGGAGCTTCTCACGCCCTACGGCGCAATCGTGCTCGGCAAGACGCTCGCGTTCGGAGGCTTGATGTGGCTCGCCGCGCTCAATAAGTGGCGATTTGCTCCGCGGCTCGCTGTCGGCGCCGATGCGAGCACGGTCGTTCAAGCGGACGCTCGTGGCCGAGTGGGTTCTGCTTGCGGGTGTGCTCGTTGCGACCGCGTTGCTGACCGCCCTGTTTGCCCCCGAGCACCTCGAAGGAACGTTCGGCCCGGAGCATGTTCGCGAGCCCGAGCACTCGGCCGGCGCGCCGCGATCCGAACCCCTCGAGTCGCCCGCGCCGTTGCGTCCGGTTCCCGTTCCGTAGCGCTTGCGGGCTCCGTGCCGACTGGCCGATAATCCCGCCCCTCACGTGTGGGGCAGTAGCTCAGCTGGGAGAGCGCCGCGTTCGCAATGCGGAGGTCGAGGGTTCGATCCCCTTCTGCTCCACCAATTAGAACAAGAGGTTCGGCCTTCGCGGCCCATGACCCGAGTTCCCATCTAGACGCCGGCCGCCGAGATGGTCGTAGCGCGGTTTGCGTCTCAACCGCTGGCCGGCAACGTCAACCTTGATCCACTGTCATTACCCGCTTAGCGAGCGATTGTAGAGCGATTGATGGCGAAGTAGTGCGCTTCCGTCCCGTCGTTCACGACGCGACGGCCACCGCCGAGTTTTCGGCGACGCGAGTTCGTCGAAACAGCGCCATCGCGACCGGGCCGAGCAGGAGATAGCACGCTGCACCGACCCAGAGGGTCACACTGATCGAGAATGCAATGCTGAGCGCCACGCCAAGACCCGACGCCAACACGCCGGCTGCGCCATTGACCGCCCAAAACCATGGCGTCGGGCGCGAGTCGATCGCATTGACGATTTCCATCCCGGTCGGGAACCCGAAGCCCATGAGTATGCCCGAGGGGACGAGCGCGATGAGGGACACCGCAGCGCGCGCGGCGAGGTCCGCGGACGCGAATTCCGCGCTGAGCAGCGGGAACCAGAGCGGCAGGGCGACCAGATAGACGCCGAGGATCGCGCTCCACAACAAGATGCGCGCGTCGGTCAGCAAACGCACACGCGACGCAAGCAAGCTACCGATCCCGGTGGACACGATGATCCCGAATAGACCGATCGCGAGGCCATAGACCGGATGGCCGAGAAATACGCCGATCCGCTGAATGAGCGCGATCTCGACCAACATGAAGCCGAGGCCGATCAGGAGGAAATACGTTGTACCCGCCGCGGCCAAGCGAGCCGGCACGTGACGCAGAGACGGGAGCGAAGGAAGAACGACACTACCGGTCACGAGCGTCGCTGACAAAAGGATGATGATCATCAGCGTGATCGTCGCGAGAAGGTTGCCGCGCACCACGCCGGTCGGAGAGCTGAGGCTCAGCGCGATCGATTTCGGGTCGCCGAAACGGAGCTGATTGAAGAAGAAGGGCCGGTTGTCGGTAGGGGCGGTCAGATCGAGATGGTTGGTCGCGGAGACGCGGGCCGCCGCCTCGGCGGCGGCCGCGGCCGTCCGCGGCGCGACGATCTCGGACAGGACGGGGGATGCGACCGATTGCGGGCTCATGACCACCGTGAAGCCGAGTCGAGCCGCCGTTGCCGTCAGCGTCGCCAAATCGGCCGCGCCGAACGGCGCGCGCGACACGATCAGGGTCGCGAGGCCTTCACGGCCTTCCTCATATTGAGAGCTATTGGCGGCCAGGAACAGGTGCTCGCGCGGATTCTCGACTCCTTCGGCCAGCAGGGTTGCGACCGCAAGGCTCGTCATTCGCCCGGTTTCATCGAGGTTGCTCGACCCATACCAACGGGACACCGTAAAGACGCCGGTCGGCGATAGATGACTCAAAAAAGCTTGCCATCCTTCTACGGTGTAGAGGCCATTCTCGGACAGGGAGAACGCACCGGCTCCGGTAGCGGCAAACGTGTCGATCATGCTCATCTGTATGAGATCGAAGCGCTCATCGGAACGCGCGAACCAGCTGCGAGCCTCGTCCACGAAGAGCCGTACTCCGGGAAGCGTCGCGAGCCGATTGTAGTCAGCGAGGACGTTGGTCAGCATGCGCACGAAGATCGGGTTGAGCTCGACGCCAGTCACGTCCTGGAAGCCGAAGACCTTCGCGGACAGCAGATCCCTCCCGCCACCGACCCCGACGACCGCGGCGCGACCGCTATCACGGATGGAATAGGCCAGATTCGTGATGTCGTACTTCAGAAACGCAAGCTTCGACAGATCGCCATCGAACCGATACATCACCGTCCCGGCAAGTCCGTCGATGGACATGCCGCGCTGATCGATCAGACTGTCGGGCATCGTGGCGGATGCGCTCCACATGGCTGGGGACTCGTTGTTGCTGCGTCGCACGCTGATCCGTGAAAACGAGTTCCACGAGACAAAGGAATCCGGCGTGCTGGTCTCGATCTGCGTCCTTGATCACCGAAGGCTTCAGCCCGTAGGGCTGGATCGCAGCGTTGCCGATGGCGACCAACGCAAACACAACGGCGAGCGTGGCCGGCCGCGCCAGCATGCGCACGCGCGCCGCCGCCAACAGCGGCGGCCCGGACTCGCCCGCCGCGCGCTGCGCGGCCGAAAAGAACGCGGCGGCCAGCGCGCCGAACGCGCCGGTCAGGAACAACGCGGACACCGAGTCCATCGAGCTCAACACGGCGAGGACCACCAGACAGCCGGTCGCTGCGCCGATGAGATCGACGCCATAGACCAAGGTCACCGGCCAAGGGCTGCGCGTAAGAGCGAGAGAAATCGCCATGCCGGCGAAGAAGTACGGCGTCGCGAGAATCAGGATCAGCTTGAGCCACGACAGCGCCATCATCGGCAATGCCATCGTGAGCGAGCCGATGTTGCTGCTGCCCATTACGACGGTCGAAATAAGGAGCAGCGCCGAAACCACGATGGAAATGCCGAAAGCCGCGGTTATCCAAGTCATGTTCTCGAGCAGCCGTTCGCTCGAGAACGACGATTGCCGGAAGTACACGAAGAGAGAGCCGGCGGTCATGCCGAACATGCCCATGCTGATGGCAAAGAACGCGAGGTAATAGAACGAGATCACCGACAAGAGCCGCGTCTCGATGATCTGCAGCATCAGCCCGCACATGCAGAGGAGAAACAGCCCGATCAGGAAACACCGTTTGGCTTTCACGGAGTCATTCGTCGTGGTCGTATTTCGCATCTGCAGGACTCCTACACCTCTTCTGATGAGAGGTTTCGCTGGCACATGGACACGAGTGTTGCACAAGCCGACGCCGTAGGATCACTGCACGGTTCTATGTCAGTCAATTGGCGATAACAGATAGTCTGATCTTGCATTATGTGAGCCGACGCGTTCAGTGCGCGCGCATTCACGGTCAGGCGGTCTGCATCGACCCGAAGGCCGAGATGGTGATCACGCGCTTTGCGTCGCACCCGCCGGCAGGCAACGTCAATCTCGATCCGACTTTGCTCCTCGCGTAGCGCGCGATAGCAGAGCACTTGCTTCGCCTCACCAAAGCGGCTCGAAGGCATTCGCGTGGCTCTCGGGTGGAGATCCGATCCGCTGCCCGACGCCCCCGCCTTTTGCGCAAATCGCGCCGCGGGCGGGAATTTTGCTCGATTCGCTCGGCTGGTCCAGTCGTGTTTCTTGCGCAGCGTTATGCGGGATAACAGTCTTAACCGCGAACCGGCTCATTGCGTACCGACCAGTGCGTTCGAGGACTGATCGGCCCGGCCGAGTGCGATCGCACGCGCGTATATATATGAGAGATCTAGGCTTCTTGCCGTTGCAAGGGTGCCGGGACTGCCGTCGCGACAGCCGGAACGGCCCATCGCGTCGATTGGCGGACGCGGGAGGGACTTGTTGCGATTACACCAACCATGGTGGAATTCGCGCCCGGTGTGACCTGTACCCGTTTTTTGGCCGCGTAGTCGTGGGTACACTGCGCCCGAATAACAAGGCAGCCAAAGCTGTCGCTTGAATGGCCGGCAACTGAAGTACGCGATCGGGGATCATCAGAGTTCGAAATTCGCGCGTGGTTT
The DNA here is from genome assembly GCA_963742115.1 of uncultured Gammaproteobacteria bacterium. Lineage (GTDB taxonomy): Bacteria > Pseudomonadota > Gammaproteobacteria > Steroidobacterales > Rariloculaceae > FEN-1219. The sequence goes on along the minus strand of CAVUKQ010000014.1, from coordinate 454,154 downwards.
CTTGAAGGTGTCACACGCCCTGTTGCGTGTTCGAAACAAGAACCGCGGCGGGTCCTTTAGAGTTTTTTTGAGTGTTTGAATTCCAACCGGGGGTTAATGCCTATGGATAGCAGGAAGTTGAGAGTCGCCATCGCTGCAGTGATCGCGGGCTCCGCGGGTGCCACGGCGCAGATGGCAAACGCGCAGCAGGGCGCGAGTGCAGGGGGCCTCGAGGAAATCGTCGTCACGGCGACCCGGCGTGAAGAAAATCTGCAAGAGGTTCCGATCTCGATCGTCGCGATCACGGGAGAGGGTCTCGAACTGCGGGGAATCCAGTACGTCGAGAATTTGAACGGCACGATTCCGAACCTCAGCGTCATGGGTCAGGCCGGCGGCCAGGGCACTGCTGTAACGAGCTTCCGCGTACGCGGCATTCCCAACGTCGGCACCTACGTCGACGGTATTTGGCAGATCACTACCCTAGGCGTGTTGAACGAAGAATTCTCCGATCTCGATCGTCTCGAGGTCTTGCGTGGTCCGCAGGGCACGCTGTTCGGCCGCGACTCGGTCGGCGGCGCCGTGCGCATCTTCACGAAGCGCCCGACCGATGAGTTCGGCGGCATGGTCAGGCTCACGGCCGGCACGTACGATCGCCACGACGCCACGATCTCCGCCAATTTGCCGTTCAGCGACAAGGTGAAGACCAAGTTTGCGTACGCCGACTTGAACCGCGACGGCTATATCACGAGCATCACGACGGGCGTGAAGGGCGGCGGCATCGACCAGTCCACCATGCGCGGCGATATCGTCTGGACACCGACCGACAAGCTCGATATTCGAGGTCAAATCAGCGAGCAGCACGACACGTTCATCGAGCCGCGCGTCGCGGACGCGGTCTGGTTGGATACGGCCTTCTCTCCGGCCACCGCGGGGAAGTTGTACGAGAATGCGGGCCTGCCCTATGGCCAGAGCTCGCAAATGTCCGGCTGGGCCGGCGGAGAGGTCGGGCTGTGGGAGAACCGCTCGGAAATCACCCAGCCGAACGAGATCGTGAAGGATCAGGCCTCGCTCGACAGTCAAGCTCGCCCTCACGGACACGCTTGCGATCCAATTTCTGACCGGCTATACGGATTCAACAGCGAAGATCTTCGTCGACTACGACAACAGCCAATACGGCTTGGTCGAAGATACGTCAAACCAACACATTCACTTTTTTAGCCAGGAGATGCAGATCTCCGGCGGCGGAGACCGGGTGCAGTGGGTGGCCGGCGCCTTCTACTGGGACGAGTTCCGGCGCACCCGCGCCGTCTCTTACGCGTTTGAGGAATTCAACACCGACCCCATCACGCGTGGGGACAACGCTTACGTGGCTGCTCTCTATGCCAGCCCGTTCTGCCAGGCTCTGGCCGTCGCCCCCGTTCCTCCGAATCTGAACGGCCCCGCCAACTGCCAGGCCGGGATCGCGTTCTACAAACCGTTCTCGACGCTTCGCAACTTCAACAACGTCGGCGGAACGCTGACAGAAAGCCGGCACCTCGGGCACCGCGCTCTTCGGCGAAGTGACCGTGCCGCTGGGCGATAAGTTCACGCTCACGGTCGGTGCGCGTCAGCACGACCAGGACAACACCGTCCAGAGCATGACGCCGACGGGCGAAGCGCCGCGGTACGTGAACCGCCAGTTTGCAACGGATCCGCTGGCGGGCATCAAGTACAATGCGGCCGCCGTGAACGGGGGGTTTACGCCTTCTTCGTTCGATAAAACCACCGGCCGAGCGTCGTTGAAGTACCAGTTCACGGAGGCCATCATGGGCTACGTGAGCTTCGCGCAGGGCTTCAACTCGGGCAGCTCTACGTACGTCCTCACGCCGGGCTCGACCACCGATTACCGGCTGTACTCGGTCAAGCCTGAAACGCTGAACAACACCGAAATCGGTATCCGTTCCGACCTGGCGGACGGGCGTTTGCGGCTCAACGCCACGCTGTTCGACACGGAGTGGGAAGACATCCAAGTGGACGTGGCACTGCGACAATGCGACGCCAATGGCGCCAACTGCGTCGACACGAGGGCCGTCGTTCCGCAGAACGTGGGTACCGCACACGCAAAGGGCGCCGAGCTCGAGCTGACCTACGCGCCGACGGATAAGCTGATGTTCAACCTCAACCTTGGTTGGCTCGAAACGGGGTACGACAAGATCACGGTGCCGACCGCGACGGCGTACGTCCCAGGCGTGACCGAGTTCAGCCAAGCGCCGGAGGAGACGCAAAACTTCGGTGTCCAGTACGATGCGACCCTGGGCGGTGGCGGCTCCTTCAGGACGCGGTTTGACTATACGTACGTCAGCCAGTACTGGCGGTCACCTGACCCGTCGCTGCGTGTGGCTTGGTACGCGGGTAACAGCACCGGTATCCTGCCGGGCTACAGCGACGAGAGCGGCGACTTCGGTACGTACAACCTACGCTTTACCTACTTGCCGGCGGACGGCAAGTGGGAGGCGTCGCTGTTCGGAACGAACCTGACCAACGAGTACGAGCTGAACTCCGGGTTCTTCCACGGTATCTGGGGCTACGACTTCGCGGCCGTGGCGCGGCCGCGCGAGGCGGGGCTTTCGCTCGTGTTCCACTTCTAATCCGGGAACGCATCGAGTCTAAGTCTCTTTAGCCAAAATCGGGCGTTGACGGGGAACCGTCAACGCCCTTTTTTTGTGCGCGCGGGAGGGCGCACTTTCTTGGAGGTATAAGCGTGAGGAGAGTGCGCAATACCCGGGAGATCTGACGGCGTGCCGTTGTGCTACGAGGATCGAGAGGTCCTCGGAGGCGCCATCCATCAGAAGTCAGTAGAGGTCGTAGTAGCCGAGCGGGTGAGCTTCCCCGGCTTTTGTTGACACCCACACTGAGGTAAGGCGACGGAGTTTTCGGACTCGACCGGGCTCACATATCCAATACTCGAATGCCTGCGTCGCGGATTGCAAAGGCGTTCAATGTAGTCGAACACATTCCATCGCCGGGACGTGAAAGGTACGTTCAACCTACCGCTCACAGAAAAGCTACTGATCAAGAAGCGGTCGTTGACGCCCTGCAGCACCGGACTACTCGCACGAGAGCATACCGCCGATCAGGTCCGACGGTGCGCGGCGCGGGGCGATAGCAGAGCACCTGCTTTACGATGCGCGTTCTTGCGCAGCGTTATGCGGGATAACAGTCTAAACCGCGAACTGGCTCATTGCGTACCGACCAGTCCGTTCGAGGCCCGCCGGTCCGGACGAATACGAGCGAGGGCGCGTATATATATGAGAGATCTAGGCTTCTTGCCGTCGGAGGGCGTAGAGACCATCGTTACCATGGCCGGAACGCCCCCTCGGACTGATTCGCGGAGTCTTTAGGGGCTTGTTGCGATTATACCAACCATGGTGGAATTCGTGCCCAGTGTGACCTGTATCCGTTTTTTGGCTGCGTAGTCGTGGGTACACTGCGGCCACAATAACAAGGCAGCCAAAGCTGTCGCTCGAATTGCCGGCAACTGAAGTACTAGATCGGGGATCATCAGAGGTCGAAATTCGCGCGTGGTTTCTTGACGGTGTCACGCGCCCTGTTGCGTGTTCGAAACAAGAACCGCGGCAGGTCGTTTAGAGTTTTTTTGTGTGGTTGAATTCCAATCGGGGGTTAATGCGTATGGATAGCAGGAAATTGAGAGTCGCCATCGCTGCCGTGCTCGCGGGTTCCGCGGGCGCCGCGGCGCAGATGGCGCACGCGCAGCAGCAGGCTGGCGCGAGTGCAGGGGGCCTTGAGGAAATCGTCGTCACGGCGACCCGGCGTGAACAAAATCTGCAAGAGGTGCCGATCTCGATCGTCGCGATCACGGGCGAAAACCTCGAGATGCGCGGCATCGATAACCTCGAGGAAGTCAGCCAGGGCGTGCCGAACGTCGTCATCACGGGTGGCGGCGGCGGCGTCGGCGGCACGAACTTCCGCATGCGCGGCATCCCGAACGTCGGTACCTATATCGACGGCGTCTGGCAGGTCGGCACGGCCGGCTTCCTGACGCAAGAGTTCGTCGATATCGACCGCGTCGAAGTCCTGCGTGGCCCTCAGGGCACGATGTTCGGCCGCGATTCGACCGGCGGCGCCGTCCGCATCTGGACGAAGCGCCCGAGCGACGAGTTCGGCGGCAACGTCACGGCAACGGCCGGCTCGAACTCGACCGGCCGACATCAAGGCGTCTATCGATCTGCCGCTCGGCGATAAGGTCAAGACCAAGTGGACCGGCGCGAGCCTGAACCGCGGCGGCTATATCACCAGCCTCACGACCGGTGAGGAGGGCGGCGACATAGCCCAGACGGTGTTCCGCGGCGATATCGTTTGGGAGCCGACCGACAAGTTGAGCTTCCGCCTGAACTTCCAGAACGACGAGAACGAGTTTACCGAGCCGCGCGTCCAAGACGCGATGTTCCGGACTTACGATGACCCGGCTCCGGCCTGGACCAAGTCGATCATCGGCCTGCCCGAGATGTACACCTATGTCGGCGTCGACTTCCACGGGAAACCGGTGGAGCCGTTCTTCGTCCCGCAGAACCAGGTTGCGGGCTACCCCGGCGGCAAGGTCGGCTTGATGGAGAACCGTTCTAACCAGGTGCTGCCGAGTACCTATAGCACGGAGCAGACCTCGCTCGAAATCAATTGGGCGATGTCGGACAACCTGAATCTGCAGTTGCTGACCGCGCAGACGGGGCAGGACGCCGACGGCGTCACCGACTGGGACAACAGCCAGTACGACCTCGTGCTGGACATCAACCAGACGAGCTCGACGTTTTCAGCCAGGAGATCCAGCTGACGGGCGGCCGCGGCAAAGTCGAGTGGTTGGCCGGCGCCTACTACTGGGATCAGAACAACCATGCCCGCGGTATGCGTTGGCAGGTCAACGAATTCCAGAAGGGCCTGATGGATCCGCTGCGAGTGTTCAACAACGCCAGCGGCAACCCAGCCATCGTGTAACGTTGCGCCGCTCGAGCCGACGCCGTCGACGACCGACAATCCGAACAACATGCGGTTCGTCCCGGGTTCGACGGTGAACGGCATCAACTACGGTGGCGCTGCGACGCACCGGCGCCGGTGCCTGGCAAACCTGCCAGCAGGTCTACTACACCGGCGTCGGCGGCGCGTTCGATACCCTGTCGCGGTCGGGTCAGGACGGTTGGGCGTTGTTCGGCGAGGCGACGGTCCACTGGACCGACAAGTTCGATATGACGATCGGACTGCGGCAGCACGATCAAAGCGGCTACACGGTGAACATGTCCCAGGTGCCCGGCGTGACTGCGGCGAAGCCGCTCGACCCGACGTCACTCCCGGTCGGCGACCCGTTCGCGGGGGCTGACATCTCGAGCACCTACACGCCGTTCCAGTTCGACAAGCTCACGTCGCGCCTGGCTTTGCAGTATCAGTTCAACGACAACATCATGGGCTACGTGAGCTACTCGGAAGGCTTCAACTCGGGCGGCGTGTCGGCGCCGTCGATCGGCACGACCCGTACGCTGTTCCCGTTCAAGCCGGCGACGTTGAAGAACACCGAAATCGGCATGCGATCCGACTTGGCTGACGGCAAAGTGCGCTTCAACGCGACAGTGTTCGACACGGACTGGGAAGACCTCCAGGCCGCAGGTGTCGTGACTGACCCGGCGACCGGCGCGCAGATTCCGACGCTCCTGACCACGAACGTCGGCACGGCCAATGCCAAGGGCGTCGAGATCGAGGTCACGTTCGTTCCGATCCAGAGCTTGCAGATCAACCTCGGCCTGGGCTTCCTCGACACGGCGTACACCGAGATCAAGCCGGGTACGTATTCCGGCCACTTGCCGTTCACGACGGGCCTCGAGTTCGCGGATGCGCCCGACACGAGCTACACGGTCGGTTTCCAGCACACAGCGAGCCTCAGGAGCGGTGGTACCTTCGTCACGCGTCTCGACTACAACTACCAGGGTCAGTTCTGGCGGTCGGAGCCGTTCCTGCGCGTCAGCGGCTACGCAGCCGTGCCTGATGGCTACGAGGAGAGCGGTGACTGGGGCGTCGCGAACCTGCGGCTTCGCGTACGAGCCGGCTGCCGGGAACTGGCAGGCCGTCGGTCTTCGGCACGAACCTGACGGACGAGTACATGCTGAACTCAGGGTTCTTCCACGGCATCTGGGGCTACGACTTTGCCACGGTGGGTCGTCCCCGCGAGTACGGTGCGTCTCTGAATTTCCGCTTCTAAGCGCAACGGCGCGCCGGCAGGGTGCACTCGCACAACCCCGCCGGGTCTTCACAAGAGCGTTGGCGAGCAATCGCCAACGCTCTTTTTCGGTAAGTTAAGGGGAGGAGATCACGGGGGCGGCTGTCTTGGCTTCCACGCTGTCCCCGGCCTGAAACTCGGGCGTTGACGATCGGTTGATCGTCAACGCCTTTTTTTTGCCGCGACGAGTCGCTCGCATTCGGCCCAGAGCCGTTCCTCGACCGCTTCGCTGCGAAATTCGCACGGCAGCTCGCGGCGATCCATGAAGAATCGGCCGTTGACGCCGTCCAGCGCGGGACTGCTCGCGAGCCACACCGCCGTGTCCGCGCCTTGCTTCGGCGTGCGGCCCGTGCGCTGGCGATACGCCTCGCGTACGGCGGGCGGCATGTCGCGCGTGAGCTCGGTGCCGGGGACGAAGCCCGGCGCGTAGGCGTTCGCGGTCACGCCCGTCCCGTCCACTCGGCGCGCGAGCGCCCAGGTGAGCATGCGGTTGCACGCCTTCGACTGCGCGTAGGCTTCGAGCCCGTCGAACGGACGGCGGGCGAACTGCAAGTCGTCCAGATCGAGATTGCCCGCGAACTGCGACGCGACGTTGACGATGCGCGCGGGCGCGCTCCGGGCAAGCGTGCCGAGCAACTCGTTCGTGAGCGCGAAGTAGCCGAGCACGTTGGTCGCGAACGTGAGCTCGATGCCGTCGACGCTGAGATTGCGCTCGCCCTGGGAGATGCCGGCGTTGTTCACGAGCACGTCGAGACGAGAATGAGCTTTGCGAAACTCGAGCGCGAACTCGCGGATGGACGTTTGACTCGAGGTGTCGACCTGCATCACGTCGATCGGCAGTGCGCGATCGGCATGCGCGCTCGCGCTCGATGCTCCGGTGGCGCGGCGAATCTTCTCAGCCGCGCTCGCGCCGCGTTCGACATCGCGGCACCCGAGCGTGAGCCGGGCGCCGAGCGCGTAGAGGTCGATCGCGATCTGCAAACCGATACCGGCCGTGGGGCCGGTGATCAACACGTGCTTGCCGTGCATTGGGGGACTCGAGCCGCGGCTCGTGCCGCCCCCGCAGCATAGCGCCGCTCGGCCGCGTCGCGGCTATTCGGCGAAATCCGTGCAGTGGTAGTCGAGCAGCTCGGTGTCGGGCATGTACAGCTCGTCGAGCGTCACGGTCCATGGCTTCGTGTAAGCCTGCGGATCGTCGACCGTCACCTCGACTTGCAGGTGGCCGAAGCTGACGCGGCGGTAGCGCTCCGTGATCTTCGCCATGGCGGTCATCGGGCTGCCGTTGCGGTCGAGCCAGGTGTCGTTGCGCAGGCCGATGGTCTCGACGACGAGCGCGCCGTCTTCCCATTTCCCGACCGAGTAGCCGTTCCACGTCGGATTCGGGTCTTCGGGCAGCGGGCGGCCGTCGGTGAACAGTTGCCGGAACGTAACGTCACGCTCGGAGAGAATCACGACCTCGCCCGGCAGCTGCAGAATCTTGCGCGGCGGTGGGAAGGTGAGTATCCGCAACGGGCCGCCCGGTTTGCAGAAAGCGACCGGGTCGTCCTTGCCTAGGTCCGCAGTCCGTTTCTTCACGAGCTCCGCAGCCCAGGGCTGATAAGGCAAGCCGCCAGGCAGCGATGCGCCGAAGTTGCGGAATTCCGGGCCGGCCGGGTAGTCGACCACGGCCTGCTCGCAGCCCGTGGCCGGGCACTTGGGGTCGAGCGCCCAGATCCCCGAAAGATCGGGGTGGCCGTCCGCCGCGCGCGGCGCGGGTGCCTCCAAGTTCGGCGCGCCGTTCGCGTGGCGCGGAATCCCCGGCGTCGGGTAGTTGAGCCACTGCGCGCGGGCGGGCTGTGCAGCCGCGAGCAGCGTGAGCGCCGTCAAGATGCAGCGCGTCGTCGTCACGGAGCGTCTTCAGCGAACGAGGGGCTGCGCCGGGTGCGCGTCGAGGTGCTTGCCCTTCTCGAGCCAGCCGTTCTTCTCCCATTCCTCGATCACGGTCGTCGAATTGCAGATGCCGTCGTTCGGCTTCGCGAACGAGCCGTCTTCCTTCACGACGAAGCACATTGCGCCCGCCGTACGGCCGTCGCGCAGCGGGCTCATCACGACCCGGACCTGCTCGCCTTTCTTGAACGTCGTGCCGTTGACGCCTTGCCGCGCGGCGTGAACCACCGCCGCGCCTTCGAAGCTCCAGGTCTTCAGCTCGCCGTTTTGATCGAGCCCTTCGATGTGCAGCCAGCTGTGCGGGTTGTTGTAGTTCCACTCGGTGACGCGTCCTTCGACGAGCTTGAACTGCGATAGGTCGAACATCGCGAACGAGTGATGCGCGGTGGCCGGGCCGCTCACGAGAATCGCGAGAGCAAGAGCGGCGGCTGCGAAGATCTGCTTTCTCATGATGTATTCCTGTTTGACGCTATTGCGCGCTTTCTTCGCCGTCGAAGATCGGGTTCAGCGACTGGCCCGGGATGTCCGGAAAGTCGGTGAAGCCGCGCGGATCCTTGTACTCGGGATCGCCCGGCAGATAGAACTGCGTGTTGCCGTCCTTGTCCTTGTACGAGTTGCTGCTCGACTCGCACTGCCAGTTGCGGATTCGGACGCCCGCCTCTTCGAGGTCGGGGCGCGCGTCGTGCGTGTACACGGCGGATTGCGGCTTCACGAGGCCGAGCGGATCGTAGAACGTCACTTGCGTGATCAGGTGGCGCGAGCCGTCCGCGTCCTTCCGCTCGGCCCAACTCTCGACCATCTCGAATTTGTTGCTCGTGAGCGGCATGCCGCGCACGTAGTCCGCGGGGTTGACCCACTTCGTCCAGATGATGAGCTTGTCGTTGTCCCAGAAGCCGATGCTGTCGCCGGTCGCGAAGTGCGTGGCCTCGGTGTTGATGTGCTTGCCGTTGATGTAGATGCGGCGCGTCTCGTTCATGAAGTCGTTCATCATCCAGGTCTGCTTCGGCGTGTTGACGAACTCCTTGATGTACGGCTCCCAGATCCAGCGCGGCACGCCCGGCGTATTCGCAGTTCGTGAGCCGGTCGTAGCGCTGCTGGCCGTACTTCTCCATCTCGGCCCGGCGCTCGCGGAAATGTTGCTCGTACGCCGGCGTCAGCACGCCTTCCTTCACCGCTCCGCCCGGACGCAACGCGTTCGCGAGCGTGCCGTTCTCGAGGAAGATCGCGGGCATCGTGTTGTTGCCGCTGCCCCAGAGGCCGTCCCACACCGGGATGGTGCTCATCGTGTGCTTCGTGCCGCCGTGCGCGCGCTCGAGCAGGAAGTTGTAGTGCTCCTCGGCCGTCGCGAACGTCCTTCGGCGGCAGCTCGACCTTCGCCTGCGGCAGCGACGCTTGCTGGTTGACGTCGGCGTTCGCGCTGCTCCTATCCTGGGCGGTGGCCACGAGCGTGACCGCTGCCGCACCGAGCACGCCGACACCCCAGAGAACGATCGTCTTCGCGCTGCTCATTTGCGCCCCTCGAATACCACCTCGCCGCCCTTGATCGTAGTCACCACGTTCAGCAGCTCGGCGCTCGCGCGCAGCGGATCGCCGTCGACGATCACGATGTCCGCGAGCTTGCCGGGCTCGAGCGTGCCGATCTCGGTGCCGTGCAGCGTCGAGATCGCGGCGTTCTTCGTGATGATCTGCACGATGTCGGTGGGCGAGAACACGAGCGACAGCGCGCGCAGCTCGTCGACGAGCGTCTCCTTCGGCGGCCATTGCGTGTCGGTGCCGTAGCCGTAGCTGATGCCGGCGTCCCAGAGGAGCCGCGCGTTGACGGGCCCTTGGCCTGCGCTCGAAAGCGTGTTCCACGGGAACGGCTTCGCGATCGCGAAACAGCGGCTGCGTGCCGGAGCCGTAGTGCGGGACGAATACGGCGAGCGTCGAGGTCATCGGGATGTGCGCGTCGACGATCTTCTTCACGGCCGCGGAGTCGTCGCCCAGGTTTTCGATGTGCGGCGTGTGCACGAGCGTGGCGGGCGACGCCTCGATTGCCGCGAGCGTGTCGTGCACGCTCACCGCGTGCACGATGGTCGGCAGGTTGTGCTTCTTGCCCTCGGACACGATGAGCTTGAGCGTGTCGATCTCGGGACCGTTGCGCGTCGTGTTCAGCACCACCTTCAAGTAGTCGTAGCCGGCCTTGGCGGCGGCTTCGACGGCCTTGATCGTCGCGTCGTGCGGTATCGCTGGAGCCGCCTGTGCGGGCATCGGCCCGCGCGCGGGATCGGTGCGCGCGGGATCCTCGCGCGGTCCGCCGCCGCCGCCGCCGGCCGCACCCGCGACCGGCACGAACACGCCGGCATACAACCGGGGCCCGCGCATCTGGCCCTGGTTGATTCGATTGCGAGCCTCGAGGAGCTGCGGCGGATCGATCGCGGACAGCACGGTCGTGAAGCCCGCGTCGAGGAACTCCTGCAACTGTTGTGGCGCGCGTGTGGCCAGCCACTGCGCACCGTCGCCTTGAACGAGGTGGCGATGCGCGTCGATCAGCCCCGGCATGACGGTCTTGCCGCCCGCGTCGATCGTGCGCGCGCCGCCGGCGGCAGGCGCGCTCGCGGAGACGCGAGACGATCTTGCCGCCGCGCACGACGACGCTGCCGCGCTCGATGACTTTGCCGGTTCCGTCGAGGATTCGGCCGTTGGTGATGACGAGGTCTTGGGCGTTCGCGGTCGCCGCCAAGATGAGCGCCGCGGCCGCGGTCACGCAGCGCGAAAGCACGGATGTTGTCATTTTTCTAAGCTCCCCCAGAGGAACTCAAGTGTACCGAGGAGCCCACGCCTACGTAAGCTGCCCGCGAGTCGGAATTGGGCTTGCGGCGAACCGGCTATTTCGCGCGCGTGACGACGCGATTCTTGCCCGCTTCCTTGGCCTCATAGAGTGCCCGATCCGCCGCCTCGACGAGCGCGAGCAGCGTGTCCTCCGGCTGGGGAATTGCCGCGGCACCGCCCACGCTCACGGTCACGTGCTCGCAGACGCCCGAGGCGCGCGTGCGGAATTTTGAGCTCCTCTACGTTCGCTCGGAGGCGATCGCCGAGCGTCACGAGCGACTCGAGCGGCGTCGCAGGCAGCAGCACCACGAATTCCTCGCCGCCGAAGCGGGCGGGCAAGTCCGTCGGGCGCGCGAAGCTGCGGAGCATGGCTGCTCCGATGCTCTTCAACACTTCGTCGCCGGCAAGGTGGCCGTAAGTGTCGTTGTACTTCTTGAAGTTGTCGACGTCGATCATGAGGATCGCGATCGGCGTCTTCTCGCGCATCGCGAGCTTCCACTGCGGGCCGCTGTAGTCGTTGAAGTAGCGGCGATTCGAGAGGCCCGTGAGGCCGTCCACGTTCGTGAGGCGCTGCAGCTCATGATTGATCTCGAGCAGCTTGCGCTGGCTCTCGTGGAGAGCGCGATACGCTTCATCACGCTGCACTTGGTTGATGTAGGCCTTCGAGTGATGGCGCACGCGCGCGATGAGCTCGATCGTGTCCGGGCAGCTTGATCAGGTAGTCGCTCGCGCCGACCGCGAACGCTTCGCTCTTCACGGCCGGCTCGTCCTTGGTCGACAGCACGACGACCGGGATGTTCTGCGTAGCCGGCGCTTCGCCGTAGCGGCGTACGAGCGTGAGACCGTCGACGCCCGGCATCACGAGGTCCTGCAGGATCACCGTCGGCTTGAACTCTTCTGCGACGCGCACCGCGTCATTCGGGTTGTTGCAGTAGCGGAACTCGACGTTCGGTTCCGTCGCGAGCGCCCGGCGTACGGCCTCGCCGATCATCACTTGATCGTCGACGAGCAGCACGCGGATCGCGTACTCGCGTGCTTGCGCGCCTCCGGGCTCGGCCGCGGCGGGTTCGACCGGAGCTGCGCTCATCGCTTCGCCGCGGCTGCGCCCGCGGGCTGAAACGCGCGCGCCAACCGCCCCGCGATCCTGTCGAGCGCGAGGATCTCGACCGCGGCGTCGAGCTCCGCGGCCGCTTTCGGCATGCCGTAGACGGCGCTACTCGCGGGATCCTGCGCGATGGTGTGCCAGCCCTTGTCGCGTAACATTTGAGGCCTATAGCACCATCGCGTCCCATGCCGGTGAGGAGCACGCCTACGACGTCGCCACGCCAGACGCGCGCTACGCTCTTAAGAATACGTCGACCGACGGGCGATAGACATAGTCGGCTGGATCGGGCGAGTAGCCGAGGCGATCCGCCAAATACGCCTTCATGACCGCTGCCCCGTTTGCTTGCGTACCTACGCCAACCGCTATCGGTCACAGGGCCTGAAACTGAAGCGCCGAGCGGCGAAAACTGCGACGCAGACCACTATCCGCGGCCATGGGCGCGAACGGGCCGGCTCCGGTCTAGGAGCTCACGCGGCGCAGGTAGGCGTAGGCGGCCTCGGCCGCCTCGAGCGGGGTCGTTCGCGTGAACGGGCCTTCCTGCTCGGCAAAGAAATGCTCGAGGCCGCTCGTGTGTGCGGCCGCGAAGATCGGCCGATAGTCGATGGTGCCGCGGAGCTCGGCGGCGTCGCGTCCGTCCGGCTCGGTGGGCTGCTCGGTCGGGAGCGGCAGGAAGTCTTTCACGTGCATCAGCGGGAAGCGTCCCGGATGTTGCTCGAAGTAGGCCACCGGGTCTTGACCGCCGGTGACCACCCAGCCGCAGTCCATCTCGAACTTCACGAGCTCGGCGTCGGTTCGCCGCAGCAGCTCGTCGTACGCGAGCACGCCGCCTTCGCGCGCGAACTCGAAGTGATGGTTGTGGTACGCGTACCGCAATCCCGCGCGCTTGGCGAGCTCGCCGATTCGGTTCGCGAGGTCAGCGGTGCGCTTCGCATCCTCGAGCGTCATCGCGGGAACCGGCGGCACACGCGGGGCGTCTGCGGCCCCCGCGCGAGTGAGCTCGGGGAGGAGAGGACCCGTGCCGGGCCGCAGGGTCGCGCTCACGGCGTAGCGAGCGCCGAGCGCGTGTGCATCCGCGAAGGCGGCTTCGAGATCGTTCTCGCCGAGCGGCAGATGCGCACTCGGTGCAATGAGTCCCGCGTCGTCGAGCCGCTTGCGGAGCTCCGCAGCGGACAGGCCGGCGAATCCTGCCGGCTCGACCTCCTTGAATCCGATCGCGCGGAGCTTGCGCAGCGTGCCGTCGACGTCCGATTGCAGCGCTGCTCCAACTGACCAGAGTTGGATGCCGACCGAATCGTTCGGCGCGGCGGCTTGCGGCCAGGCGACGCGTGCGCCGAGCGAGAGCTGAAGCGGCGCCGACGGCGGCGGCGGAGTCTGTAAGAAGCTTTCGTCGCATGATGCGCATGGCAGGCGCCTCGTGATCCAGGACGCGGGCCAGTCTCAGGCGCCGTTGCCGGCCTTGCGAATGAGGTCCGCGATCTCTTGCGACACGGTATTGTCGCGGCCGCCGGTCTGACCGAGCGCCGCGTTGAGCGGCGACTTGCCGAGCGCGTCGACGATGTCCGTCTTCGCCCCGTGCTCGAGCAGGAATTGCACGACCCGCGTCCAGCCGAACTTCACTGCGCCATACAGCGCGGTCTGGCCGTTGCGCTCCGTCATCGTGCTGATCCGCGCGATGCGCGCGGTCCGTCCGTCGATGTCCGTGATCCGCGCGTTCACGTCCGCGCCGGCGGCGATCAGCACGTCGAGCGTCGCGAGCGCACGCGTCTGCACGTCGTCATCGAGGTTCAGACGCCGGTCGCGTTGGGAGACGCCGACACCGGCTGCGCCCATGAGCGGCGTCACGCCCATCACGTTCGGCAGGTCGACGAGCGCGCCGTGCTCGAGCAGCGCGCGCACGGCGGCCGCGTCGTGGCCGATCGCGGCGCGCAGCAGCGGCGTCGCGCCGGTCGTGAGCAGATCGTCCACGAAGCGGCTGCTGTTGCCGCCGCGGCCCGGGCGATGCATGTTCAGCTGCGGATTCGGATTCACGCCCGCGTCGAGCAGGAGCCGGATGACGTCGATGCGCCGACGTCTCGGACGCGACCGTTTGCGGCCCGCGGATGCTGTAGGTGTTCATGTCGACGGCGACGTACAGCGCCGTGCGGCCCCACCAGTCCCAGACGTGCGGATTCGCGCCTTGATCGAGCAAGAGGCGCGCGGTGTCGTAGTGGAAGTTGTCGATGGCGACCATGAGCGGCGTGACGCCGTCCGGGTTCGGCTGGTTGATGTCGGCGCCGGCCTCGAGCATCGCGCGCACGCAGCGGCTGCAGCCGGAGCGAGCAGCGTAGAGCAGAGCGGTGAGCCCGCCCGTCGGGCGGTACTGCGCGCGCGGCTCGGAGGTGATTTGCGCCTGCCAGTCGTTCGCGGCCGCGCGCACGCGCACGTCCGCGCCTTTCGAAATCAGCAGCAGCGCGAGCTCGGGAAAATTGCCGTCGGCGGCCCACATGAGCGGCGTCTGCCCGCGCCACGACTCTTTCGCGTTCACGTTCGCACCGTGCGCGACGAGCGTGCGTCGCGACGTCGAGCGCGCCCGCACGGGCCGCGAGCATCAGCGCCGTCTGGCCGTCTTGATTCGGCGACTCGACGTCGGCGCCCGCGTCGAGCAACTGGTCGACGAGGTCCGCCTCGCCGAGCTTCACGGCTTCGGCGAGCGGGCTCGATCCGTAGTCGTTCACGACGTTCGCCTTCGCGCCGCGCTTCAGTAGCTGCGCGACGAGCTCGGCGTCCACCTTGTAGACCGCCCAATGCAGCGGCGTGGTGCCGTCGCCTTGCGCCGCGTTCACGTCCGCGCCCGCGCGAATCGCGGCGAGTGCGGCGCCGCGATCACCTGCTTGGATCAGGTCCGCCAATCCGTCCGCGGCAGCCGCACTGCCGGCGGCCGCGAGCGAGACGACGAAGCACCCAAGGAGCGCGAGTCGTGGGATGGACATTGGATCAGCCGAAAAAATCAATCGAGCCAGTAGCCTAGCGCCGCGACGAGGTCCAGGCAACGCGTTACCGACGGGGTCGGGTCCAACCGGTTTTGCGCCGTGGAAAATGCCTCGGGCGGAGTCTATGCTCCTCGGCGCTTCGCGCCGTTCTGAACCGTGTCCTTAAGGCATGCCCGCTCGGCGGGCCCGCGAACGATGACCGCAGTCTCCAACACCGAATCGCGACATCGACTCCATGACGAATGAGCTAGCGCTGGCCGCCGAGCACGACGCGGCGGGGCGGCACGACGATGCCGTGGACGCGCTCGCGCGTGCGACGCAGCGTGGCGACCTCGACGCGACCGTCGCGCTTGCCAAGCGCCTGCTCGTGGGCGACCGCGCGCCGTGTCTGCCGAACGATGCGGCCTCCCTGCTGTTCGATGCGCTGAAGGCCGGACACGCGGAGGCGGCGCTGCGCCTCGCGCCGCTCACGGCCCTCGGTGCGTACGCACGGCAGAGTTGGAGCGACGCGCTCGGAATGCTCGTGCTCGCGGCAGAGCAGGGCTCCGAGAATGCGCAGGGGCAGCTGCGCGCGCTCGGCGCGCCGGCGGCCCGGCTAGCGCGCCGAATTGGCGCCGGCTCGCGGAAACCGTCGACGTCGGCTCGTGGCTTCGCGCTCCAGCCGGCGAAACGCTGCACGAAGGCCCGCTCGTGCGCTGCTTCGCGGAGCTTGCGACCGACCCCGTGTGCGATTGGCTCGAGAGCCGCGCCGAGGGCAGGCTGCGCCGGGCATTGATCTACGATCCGGCGCAAGGCGGCACGGTGGCGGATCACATGCGCAGCAACAGCATCGTGACCTTCGATCTCGCGGACGTCGACCTCGTGCAAGTCATGCTGCAGCACCGCATGGCGGCCGCATGCGGCGTGCCCGTGCACCACGCGGAGGGGCCCACGATCCTGCACTACGCCGTCGGCGAGCAAATCACGAATCACTTCGACTTCGTGAACCCCGGCGTCGCAGGACTACGAGACGCTGATCGCGGAGCGGGGCGAGCGAATCATCACGTTTCTCCTCTACTTGAACGACGACTACGACGGCGGCGAGACGGATTTCCCGCGCATCGGCGTGCGGCATAGAGGTCGTCGGCGCGGCGGATTGTTCTTCACGAACGCTTTGCCGAACGGCAAACCCGACCTCCGAATGGTTCATGCGGGGCTGCCGCCGACTGCGCGGCGAGAAATGGATCGTCTCGCAATTCTTCCGGAGCCGTGTGGCATTCAACGCGCGCGCCGAGAACGTGGGCTGACCGAAACGTTCGGTTCGATTTTACAGACATAAAAATTTCGGGCGTTGCAATCATGCAACGGTAGTAGCGTGGATACTAGCAGCGATGAATACCTAGTTTGATCCCCAAGCGTGATGCAGACTCGCGGCTGACGCGCTCTCTGAATGACAGCGGGTGCGTTATAGGGGTGCAATCGAAAGTCTTTTCTGCAACAGGCTTGCTTTGTTGCAGAAGCTGTCGAGAACGCAATTTTCGCTAGAGAGAACTTCCCAGGGGAAAACCATGCTGACAGCCAAGTTGGGGACGTCGAACCGACAACAAATCACCGTGCTCGCGTCGACGATTTCGACGCTCATGGCCGCACAATCGATGAAGGCGCAGGCGCAGGAGCCCACCGAGGAGATCCTCGTCACGGGTTCGCGCATCGTGCGACGTGACCTCGACGCCTCGAGCCCGATCGTCACCGTCGACGCGCAGAGGCTCGAGAACTCGAGCACGATCAGCATCGAGAGCGTGCTGAACCAGATGCCGCAGTTCGTGCCCGAGGGCACGCAGTTCGATTCCGGTCAGCAATCGTCCGGCGCGGTCACGCTCGGTATCGCGAGCGTGAACCTGCGCGGCATCGGCCCGAACCGCACCCTCGTGCTCGTGGACGGCCGCCGCCCGCAGCCGGCGAACGCTTCGCTCGTCGTCGACTTGAACACGATTCCCTCGGCCGCGATCGAGCGTGTCGAGACGATCACGGGCGGCGCTTCCGCCGTGTACGGCGCCGACGCTCTCGCGGGCGTCGTGAACTTCGTGCTGAAGAAAGACTTCGAAGGCGTCGACATGGACATCCAGACCGGCATGACGCAGGAGGGTGACGGCAACGAGACGCGCTTCACGACCTTGCTCGGCGTCAACGGCGAGAGCGGCAACAGCAACGTGATGATGGGCGTCGAGTGGTACAAGCGCGAAGCCGTCTTCCAGGAAGGATCGTCGATTTCTACCGTCGACGCTTGGGCCGATCCGAAGCAACGAGACCGGCGGCTTCTTGAACGCGACCGGCTATTCACCGGGCCTCGCCGCGGCCGGTATCGTCACGCCGGCGGCCGCCATTGAATCGGCCGACGCAAGCGGCCGTCGACACGTTGTTCGGGACGTACGGCTACGCCCCGGGCACGGTTCGCAACAACAACGAGATCTACTTCCAAACGGACGGTACGCCGTTCACGTTGTCGGGCATCAACTACCACGGCCCGATCATGAGCTATGAGGAGAACGGCGACGGTTTCCTCGGTGTCCGGCAAGCAACCGAACGGCACTCTGGCGCAAGTCGCCGACCACCGGTTTCGCGGCGACGCCGGCCGAGCGCCGTTCCGTGTTCGGCCGTGCGCACGTCGATCTCAACGACAATCTCACGGCGTTCGCGCAGGCGACCTACAGCAACATCAAGGTCGTGACGCGCGGCGGCTATCCGCCCGCGATCACGGTATGGCAGGCGCCGATCCCGAACGATGGCCTGCATCCGCTGCCGCCGGGCCTGCAAGCGCTGCTCGAACTCGCGCACGCGCGATCCGGACGGCGCCGGCCCTCTGCAGCCGGGTGATCCGACGCGGCGCGTCGGCCGCCGCGGCACCCGTGGGTCATGTTCCGCGGCATCGACTTCATGCAGACGCCCGTCGAGCCGACGACCGAGACCAACGCATATCAGCTCATGGCGGGAGTCCAGGGTTCGTTCACGAACCGCGACTGGACGTGGGAAGCCTACGTCTCGACCGGCAACACCGACATCACGGCCACTTACAACAGCACCGTCTCGCTGCAGCGCTACCAATTCCTCACCGCTCAGCCGAACTGGGGCATCTCCGCGCCGGGCACGACGTTCACCCGCGGCCGCAACTACACGATGTCCTGCCAGACCGGGTTGCCGATATTCTCGACGGTCGATCCGTCCCCGGATTGCATCGAGGCCATCGAGGCGAAGATGCGCCCGACCTGGGACCTCACGCAGAACATCGTCGAGGCGAACCTGCAGGGCAAGATCGCTCGACATGAAGTCCGGCGAGCTGCGTTTCGCCGTGGGTGCCGGCACGCGCGAGAACAAGTTCAGCTACGAGCCGAGCGAGATCAACGACAACGTGTCGATCATCGAGCAGCCGATGAACCTGTTCGTGTCGAACAACACGGCGGGCTCCACCGACGTGTCCGAGATCTACGGCGAGCTGCTCGTTCCGGTTACGAGCGGCTTGAACCTCGAGCTCGGCTACCGCTACTCGGACTACTCCACGGCCGGCGGCGTCGGCACCTACAAGACGATGTTCGACTGGTCGGCGACGGACGGCTTCCGCCTGCGCGGCGGCTACCAGCTCGCTACGCGAGCGCCGAACACCGAGGAGCTGTTCGCGGGTGCACGTTTGAACACGGTCAACAACTTCATCTACGGCGATCCGTGCCAGGTCTCGACGACGGCGCCTTGGGGCAACCGTCCGCCGAACCAATGGCCGACGAGCTCCAACCCGAACTATCTGCAGGTGCAGGCTCTCTGCCGACAGCTGATCGACCGGAGCGACGCGAATCCGGCGAACGACGGCCTGTCGGCGTTCAACACCAACGTAGGTCAGCCGCCGACCTACCTCGGGACGGGCCCGAACGGTTTCGTGAGGCCGGGCCTGCCGTTCTTCCAGGCCGAGAACGAGGTGCCGCACGGCAACCCGAACCTCGGCGTCGAGGAGGCGAAGACCTGGACGCTCGGCGCGGTATTCACGGGACCCGGCAGCCTCGAGAACCTGACGGCCTCGGTCGACTTCTACCAGATCGACATCGCCGACGCGATCGCGACGCTCAACTCGACGTTCGTGTACGCGCAAGTGCTTCAACGCGGACGGCGTTAGCAACCCGACGTACGCGCTGCACGATGCCGGCGGCTATTGCGACCTGATCACGCGCGAGGTGAACACGGGCGAACGGTCGCTCTCGGACGCGCCGTACAAGAACTCGGGCGCGCTCTCGACGGCGGGCGTCGACATCGCTATCAACTGGACGCACGACATCGGCAGCGGTGGCAGCTCGTTCTACGTCAACAGCTTGCTGACTTACTTGGATTCGTTCGAGATCCAGGACGCTGCCGGCGAGCCCGTGCTCGACGTGCGCGACACGCTGAGCACGACCTACTACGGTGCGCAGTACAAGTACAAGGTCAACAGCACGTTCGGCTACAACTTCGGGGGCGGCAAGGCGAGTCTCGGTCTCAACTGGCGGTATCTGCCGTCGATCCGGTCCGAGACGGCCACGCGCAACCCCGCGACGACGCAGCTTGGCGCAGACTCGTATCAGGTGTTCAGCTTGTTCACGCGCTTCTCGATCAACGACAAGCTCGAGTTCCGCGGCGGCATCGACAACCTGCTCGACGAGGATCCGCTGATCGTCGAAGCGCGTCCGGGCATCGACTCGAACTGCGGACGTCACTCGGCCCGACTACTACGACATCCTCGGCCGGCGCGCGTACATCGGTCTGAAGATGAGCTTCTAAGTCAGATTCTTTCTGTTCTTCGACGGCGGGCAGCGATGCCCGCCGTTTTTTTTTTGCCTAGCCGAAATCGATGTCGGATTGGTCCTGCACGCGCTGATATCCGATCCCGCCGACGATGCGGCTCACGGCCGTGTTCTCGGGGTGCGCGTATAGGTAGCAGCTGCTCGAGCCGCCGCCGAACAGGAGCGCCGCTGAGCGCCGCGACGGCGGCCGTGCCGTAGCCGCGGCCGCGCCACGCTGTCGGCGTGAACAGGACGCCGATGGCGCTCGCGCGCGGCGTCCGACGGATCGACGCGGCCAGGCACCGCGGCTCTTCGTCGTCCCAGAGATACGCCGTGCGCGCCCTCAAGAGCTGCGTGAAGAAGTCCGCGGTCATGCCTTCGACCCCGGCTTCTTTTACGAACGCTTCGCCCCATGAGCGCACGAGCGCGGCGTCGGCCTCGGTCGCGGGTCGCAGTGCGCCGTGCGGCCGGCGCGCGGGCGGAATCAGAACGCGCAGCGAATACAGCCGGTGTCGCGAGCTGACCCGCGCAGTACCGCCGCGCGTCCGGCACCATGCCGCGGCCAGCACGTCCACCGTGGGCTCGGGCCCGCTGACGCCCGACAGAGTCGCGTAGACCTGGGCGACGTTCACGATCACTGCGGCGATCGCCGTGTCGTTCAACGCGGTGACTCCGAGGCGGTACGGCGGCGTTCGGACTGCGCAGCCGACGATGCGGCCGCCGTCCTCGACCGTCGCCCAATACACCGGCTTCGGATAGCGCGACTCGTCGACGCGCGCGTTGCGCGCGCTCGTGAGCACCAGCGCGTTCTCCATATCGGAGGCCTCGAGCCAACGCTCGGCGCGCTCGAGAAACGCGCGCGCGTCAGCATGACGAACGACCTGCATGGGCTCCCCTCGTTGTTGCCGGGCGAAGGATAAGAGGCACGGCGCGGCGCCGTCCACGTGGGATTGTCGGCACCAGATTGCGGCGCGGGCGCGAGCTATACTCCGGCGCACTCGCTCGAACGAGAAGAGGGGAGCCGTCCATGAGCAAGCACAGCGTCGCCGCGATCGTGATTCTCGCCGCCGGCTTCTCGACCACCGTGTCAGCTCAGACTCCGCAGCCAGGCGCCGCGGCGCCGCCCGCCGCTCGGCCGATGCGGCCGCCGCTGTTCCTCGAGGAGCCCTGGAAGCAGATCCCGGGCGGCGGCGAGCACCCCGTCACGGCCGCGAGCATCACGAATTCCAACGTTGCGCTCAAGCTCTACGGCGCGTCGAGCGCCGAGATCCAGCTCACGGGCAACGATGGCGACGAGAACAACCCGACGCACGTGTGGACCGGCATGTGCACGACGCCATGCGGTCTCGCGCTGCGCGACGCCGCGCGCTACGTGGACCTCACGGGTCTCGCGCGGATCAAATGGAACGTGAAGACGTCGGGATTCCACCAAGTGCGGCCGATCGTGAAGCTCGCGGACGGCACGTGGCTCGTCGGCGACCACACCGACGCGGCGCCGCTCGACTGGCTCACGACGGAGTTCTCGATCGCGAGCGTCCGCTGGCTCAAGCTCGATCCCGAGCGCCTCGTCACGACGGGCAACATCGTCGACAAGCCGGACCTGAGCAAGGTCGACGAGATCGGGTTCGTCGATCTGCTGCCGTCGAGCGGTCACGGCCCCGGCGGCTGGTCGGACGTGGCGCAGATCGAGGTCTACGGCAACGCGGTGCCGCGCAAGTAGGCGGGTCGTTCGACGCGGCGTAGCGCGCGCGGCCGCGCGCGCTACACGATGTCCGGCGACAGCGTGTTGTGGTGCGCCCACATGCCCTTGTGAGCCGCTCGCACGAACTTTAGCGGATCGGCCCACGCGCGGCCCGTGACGTCCATGACGCCCGCCGCGAGCACGTCTTCCGCGCTGTCGCCTTTGCGGACGAGCTCGACGAAGCTCTCGAACAGCCTGAGCATCATGTCGTATTCCTTCTGCACCGCCGCGCGATCGACGACGGGACCGTAGCTCGGCACGATCCGCGTCTGCGCGTCGCCGAGGCCGAGCAACAGCTTCAGCGAATCCACGCGCCCGCCGAGCCAGCCGCCGCCGAACCAGTCGAGCTCGGGGTCGCGCTCCGGCGAGACCGCATCGCCGACCGCGAGCACGTTCGAGTCGCGGAAGAATACGTAGATGTCGCCGTCGGTGTGCGCCTCGAGCAAATAGCCGTACTCGATCCGCTCCCGGCCGATCTTCGTCTCGCCGGTCGTGTAGATGCTCTCGGTCGGCTGCGCTTCCTTCGGCGCGGGCGGCTGGTAGCGGTCCTCGGCCGGCAGGTAGTAGCCCGTCGCGAGATGCAGCCGGGTCTTCTCGTGAGCGACGATCGCGGCGCCCGGCTCGGCCGAGCGCGGCGTTCGAGCCGACCTGGTCGAGATGCCAATGCGTGTTGAACAGCGTGCGGACGCGCGCGCCGCCCGGTAGCCCGCCGAGCGCCGCGAGCAGCGCGTCGCTCGCGGCGGCCGCGCCGCTGTCGACGAGCACGCCGCCGTCGCCCGTGTCGAGCGCGAGCACATTGCCGCCCGCGCCCGAGACCAGGGCGACGCGGTCCGCGACCTTCGTGACGGCCGGGCCGTCCGCCGCGAACGCGCGACCCGCGAGCGCCGGCAGCGACGAAGCCGGCGAACGCGCCGAGCGCGCCTTTCAGCAAGGTTCTACGGTCCGCCATGCGCGTGCGCGTCAGACTCCCGCGATTTCGCCGGTGCTGTCGCCGAAGCTCTTGAGCTCGATGCCCACCTTGTTCGAGCACGGTCAGGTGCAGGTTGGTGAGCGTCGTGTGCTCGGGCAGGTCGATGTGCTGGCCGCCCTCTTGAGCGCGCCGTTGCCGCCGCCGACGAGGATGATGGGCAGCGGATAGTTGTTGTGGCGGTCGCTGTTGCTCATGTTCGAGCCGTACATGAACAGCGAATGGTCGAGCAGCGTGCCGTCGCCGTCCGGAGTCGCCGCCATCTTCGCGACGAAGTCCGCGAACCGCTCCATGTGGTAGCGCTGGATCTTGCACGAGCTTCGAGCAGCCGCTCGCGTGTCGTTCGCGTGATGCGACAGCGGGTGGAACGCGTCCGGCACGCCGATGTGGTTGTAGGTGCGGTTCGTGCCTTCGGCCACCATGATGTACGACGCGACGCGCGTGAGGTTCGCCTGGTAGGCCAGCGCGACCAGGTCGAACATCAGCTTCACCTGCTCGTCGAAGTTGTCGAGCTCGCCGACCGGCGCATCCGGCAGCG
Source organism: uncultured Gammaproteobacteria bacterium (assembly GCA_963742115.1). Classification (GTDB taxonomy): domain Bacteria; phylum Pseudomonadota; class Gammaproteobacteria; order Steroidobacterales; family Rariloculaceae; genus FEN-1219. Next base: position 431,081 of record CAVUKQ010000014.1, on the reverse strand, counting down.
TGACGCCCGAGAGATCGCGCGTGCTCGGCCTTCTCCACGCGGCGCTCGATCTCGCGCACGGTGTCGAGGTAATTGTCGAGCACCGCGCGGTCGCTGGCGCCGAGCTCGCTCTGCGCAGCGCCTTGCGTGCGCTCGGAGATCAGGTCGAGGATGCTGGCGTGTCTGGCGCGCAGATCGCGTCGCGCTCGGCCGGCGTGTCGCCTTCGCCGAACAGCTGCATGAACACCTTGCGCGGGTTGAACTCCATCGGCAGCGGCGTGTCGCGTTGCGGAACGACAGCGTCGTGCTGTAGTAGCAGCCGCCGCCGGCCGCAGGCGGCGACCTGCGATCGTGGTCTCGGACGCGACCTCGAGCGAGGGCAGCGCGGTCTCCTGGCCGATCTTGCTCGGCGATCACCTGGTCGAGCGTCGTCGCCATGCTGGCGCCCGTGGCCGCTGCTGTCGGGGCGCACGCCGCGACAGCCAGGTGGCCGGCACGAGCGTGTGCACCGAGTTCTGCGCTCGCCGTGTTCTCGAGGTTCGCGAAGGACGTGACGTAGCTGCTTGTACTTCTCGAGCGGCTTCATGATCGGGCTGAGCTTGAAGTCCGCGCCGGCGCCGCTGGGCGTCCAGGCGTCGACCTCCTTGCCGTACGGCGTGTTGTCCATGATCGCGCCGTGCGGGATGTAGAAGAAGCCGGCGCGCAGCTTCGGCGCGGCGGCGGTTTGTGCCAGCGCGGTGGCGGCCGGGATCATGGCATCGAGCAGCGGCAGCGCGACGGCCACGCCCAGCGCCCTTGAGGACGGCCCTGCGAGACAGATGCTTTTTCGTCAGATACACGCCGATGCTCCTGCTGGTCGGCCGGCGAGACCGCGGAGGCCGCCAACTGCAGGAACGAGAATACTACGCGACGCCCGGGGCGGGTAGTTCTCGCGCCGCGGCGTCGAGTTTGCCGAGCAATCTCGAGGTCGCGGCGCAGCGCGCTCGGCGGCTCCGGATACTACTTTATGCTCAGTTTATGCAGCGATCCGATGTTGCCTTTGACGAACACGTTGAAAGCCAAACACCATCGCTCCTCGTCGGACTCGTTCGGGTCAGCGGAATGCATCACGACGGACGGGAACAAGCAGATGTCGTTCTTCTTGGGCCTGTAACCCCAACTCTTGCAGTTGTAGATATTGAATGAGTCGACATCGAGATCGAGCGAAGGCGGAAACGGAACCAAGCTCAGAATATCTCGATGAAAGACGAGGTCTCCACTCGTTTCCGTAACCTGCAAATACAGTACGCCGGAAATCAACGAATTGTTGTGTACGTGTGACCCGGCCGAGTGACCGCGTCCGTGCACGTTGACCCACGAATTCGTCACGTAGAACTCGATACTGTTGCTGACGCTGAGGATCTCCCTCGCGTAAAGATTGACTTCCTTCATCACGATGTCGTGGACGCCCTTGAACTCCGGACGATCAAGGACGTTCTTGTCCACCGAGCTCAGAAAGTTGTAGGACCCTCCGGTGGGCATCGTGGACGAGTAGTCCAAGGACCTTAGATCTCGGACTCTCGAAATCTCCTACGTTGTTGATGTACACCGGGGTGGAGAACAATGGAAATATCATTCGTTCGCTCATGCTCTTGGTCCGCAGACCCGCCGATGCCGTGATCTTACATTGGCAAACGGCCCCGAGGCGGAAGTGTGGCGTCGGGCGCAAACGCTCGCGCCCATGAGCCTAGGCTCGGACGTTTTCCGGGCGCATAATCCAGGCGCGACGCTTACGCAATACCGGGGGGAAACGTCATGCTGCATCGGCTCGTGCTCGCGACTCTATTACTGGCCGCTGCGCCGCTTTGCGCGCAGCAGACTGCTCAAAGCTCGGCGCCGTCCGGAGCGCCATCGGCGACGGCGCTCGATTTCGAGTTCTTCAAGGCGAAGGTGCAGCCGATCCTCACCACGAAGCGCGACGGCAACGCGCGCTGCATTTCTTGTCACGGCTCGGGCACGCCAATGCGTTTGCAGCCGCTTCCCGATGGCGCGGCGACCTGGAACGACGCCGACGCGCGCAAGAATTTCGAGCAGATGAGCGCGCGCATCGTGCCGGGCAAGCCCGACGACAGCCGGTTGCTGCGCCATCCTCTCGCGGAAGAGGCCGGCGGCGATCCGCATCACGACGGCGGCAAGCACTGGACGTCGAAGAACGATCCCGAATGGCAGACCCTCGCGGCATGGGCAAACGGCGCGACGCTGCAGAGCGCCGCGAAGCCGCTCACGCTGCATCCGCGAATCGTTCAGACGAACAGCGCGGGCGACGACGTGCACATCATCGATCCGGCGTCCAACAAGGTGGTCGGCAGGATCGTCGGCGTCGAGGTTGGGCATGGCGCGGCAGCGGCGCCGGATGGCAGCAGGATCTACGTGAGCAACGAGGCGAACAGCACGCTAGACGCCGTCGACGCGCGCACGCTGCGTGTGATCGCGAACATTCCGCTGACGGGACACCCGAACAACATCTCGATCAGCAAGGACGGCAAGCGCGTGTACGTGGCGATCCGGGAGGAGAAGGGCGCCGTCGACGTGATCGACACGCAGACGCTCACGCGTGCGAAAAGCGTTCCGGTGCCGGGCGCCACGCACAACACGTACGTGACGCCGGACGGCCGCTACGTGATCGCCGGATCCGTCGCGGGGAAGAACTTCACGGTGATCGACCAGAGAACCGAAGAGCCCGTGTGGACCATGAACTTCGACCTCGGCGTGCGGCCGATGGCGTTCGAGCAGAACAAGGACGGCTCGACGAAGACGGCCTTCGTGCAGCTCACGGACTTCAACGGCTTCGCGGTCGTCGACTTCGCGACGCACAAGGAGCTGAAGCGCATCGAGCTGCCGAAGATCGCCGCGGGCAAGAAGCCGGTCCTCGAGGGCGGCAACACGTCGCACGGCATGGCCGTGACCGCGGACAACTCGCGGCTCGTCGTCGACAGCCGGCTCAACAGCGCTGTCTACGTGTACTCGCTGCCCGACCTGAAGCTGCTCGGCGAGGTCGGCGTCGGCATCGCGCCCGACTGGGTGACCCTCACGCCCGACGGCAAGACGGCCTACGTAGCGAACGCAGGCTCGAACAACGTATCCGTCGTCGACATCTTCGGGATGAAAGAAGTTACGCGCATTACGGTGGGACAGGTTCCGAAGCGCAACATCACCGCGATGTTGCCGTAGGGGCGGAGACGGTCGCTCAACGCGCGGCGGCCTGCGCGCTCGTGAGCTCCTTGTCGGGCTCCGGCGCTTGGCGGCGGAACGCGTCGCTCGTCACGATACCCGCGACGAGCGCCGCGAGGCGATAGTCGTCGTCCGCGGCGGCGCGCACGATCGCGCGTACCTGCGGCATGTCGCGATATTCGAGCTCGCGGCCGACCGCGTACATCATGAGCTTCTGCGTGAAGGCTTGGACGAACTGATCCCCGCGTGCAAGTAGCGCTTCGCGCAGTTGCACGGGGCCCGCGACTTTGGCGCCGCTCGGCAGCGTCGTGCTCGCGTCGATTGGGGCCTCGGCAAGCTTGTCGAACTCGCGCCATTGGCCCGTAACCGTGAAGTTCTCCAGCGAGAGGCCGTACGGGTCGATCACGCCATGGCAGCCGTTGCAGGTCTGGTTCACGCGGTGCTGCTCTAGCCGCGCGCGGATGGTCTTCGGCTTCTGGCCCGCGGGGGTCGTGAGATCCGTGACGACGTTCGGCGGAGGCGGAGTCGGCGGCGTGCCCATGAGCTTATCGAGCACCCACGCGCCGCGCAGAACGGGCGACGTGCGATCGCCGTACGATGTTCGCAGCAGCACGGCGCCCTTGCCGAGCAGACCGAAACGCGTGGGATCCTCGAGCGTCACGCGCCGAAACTGCGGGCCGCGTACCGACGCGATGCCGTAGTGGCGGGCGAGCCGCTCGTTCAAGAACGTTTCGTCGGAGGTCAGAAGCTCCCGCACGTCCTTTTCGTCGAGCAGGATGCTCTTCAAGAACAGCGACATCTCGGTCGCGAAGTCCGTGCGGAGCTCGTCGCTGAATTCGGGGAACAGGCGCTCGTCCGGATCGACTGAATCGAGCTCGTCGACGTTGAGCCACTTGAGCGCGAAGTTGCTGACGAGCGCGCCCGCCCGCGGATCGGCGAGCATGCGCTGCGCCTGCGCTTCGCAGCTGTTTGACTTCGTGCAGCTTGCCGCTCGACGCGAGCTCGAGGAGCTCGTCGTCGGGACCCTGACTCCACAGGAAGAACGACAGCCGCGAAGCGAGCTCGAGATCGGCGAGCTCGAACGCCTCCGCGCCCGCGGTGGCTTGGTGCGGGGCGATCGCGCGATACAGGAAATCGGGGCTCGCGAGGACGGCCGTCACCATCTGCTCGACGCCGGAATCGAATGCTGCGCCGTCTCGGCGTGCCGCTTCGTAGAATTGCATGAGGCGCTCGACATCCGCTTTCGTCACGGGCCGGCGGTAGGCGCGCCGCGCGAGATTCTCCGTGATCCGCTCGGCGCACGCCGTTTCCCTGTCGGCCGTTTCCGGCTCGCAGACGAACAGCTTCGCGCGGCTCACGGTGCGTGAGACGCCCGTCGGGTCGAATGGGCCTTTGACCTCGATACCGCCGATCACTCGCGGCACGCGCATCTGTCCCGTGAAGCTAAAGCCGCCGTAAGGCGTGAAGCCGGCGATCGGCTCGTCGGTCGATGCGCGCGCACGCTCGATGAACGTGACGATCAGCTCGTGCACGCCGGCAGTAACCCGCACCGGAATGCCCGCGAACCGCTGCATGATCTCGGCGCGTGCGGGCGCGCCGCCGTGGTCGACGAGCGCGAGGTCCTCTCTGCCGCCGAGCTTCGCGCGGAACACCTCCTTGCGGTCGAGCAGCATCACGAGCGTCTGCTCGGTTTCGAGCGCGCGCGGATAGAGTCCGACGTCGAGATCCGTGATCGTGAAGCGGTACTCGCCGTCCGACGGGAACGGGTGCTTGAACGAGGTGCCGCCGCGTGTGCCGAGCGGCATTCCGTCGACGTAGTTGTCCTGATTGCCGGGCGGCGGCGGGAAGTACGCGCTCTGCAGCTTTGGCGTCGCCTCGCCGACTGCGAGCCGCGCCACTTTGCGCGCGACGCCAATGTACTGCTCGAGGAACGCGGGCGACACGCTGAGCGCGGCCGCGATGTTGTCGAAGCCGTCGACCTCGATCTCGTTCGGCAGGTATTGCTTCGCGTCGATCTCGACGCCGAGCAGCGCCTTGACGCTGGCCGCGTATTCCGTGCGGTTCAGCCGTTGCACCGGCACGTGCCCCGCACCGTGTGCCGGGGCGCCGCGGTCGATCGCGCGCTCCGTTGCCGTGATGAACTCTTCGATCTGCGCTTGGTCGGGCCGCGGGTTTCCGGGCGGCGGCATCAGGCCGCCGCGCAGCTTGCGCACCGCGGCCTCGAAGACTTTGGGCTTGCCCGGGATCGCGGAAGCGGGAACACCTTCGAACACCACGTCGCCGGCCGCTTCGGCGGCGCTGTGACAATCGGTGCAGTAGCCCTTGAGCGTGCTCCATTGCTGCTCCGTGAGCTGCGGCTCGCGGCGGAGAAGCGTCGTGTGGTGCGTCACGAAGATCGCGGCGGCGGCCGCTACCGACGATTGCCGCGGCCGAGGCGCCGATGATGAAGGGCCGGCGTTGCATAGCGCGCATTTATAGCAGAATAGCCCTAGGGGCGGGCGCGCCCGAATCTCAGGAACTCGCAAGGATCGCGGATGATCGATTGCTTCATGCATAACCGCCTGATTCGCCTTTGCCGCTCGAGCGCTGCGTCTACCGCGGCCGGTACCCGATGAGCTGGCGCCGGCGCGTCCGGCGGATCGCGCGGCTCGAGAGCCGCTTCCCGTGGCTGCTGCCGTTGACGAGCTTCCTCGCGGGCTGGATCGGCTTTGTCATGGTGCAGCGCGGCGCGAACGCCGCGCGGTTGATCGCGCTGCTCGCGTTGCTCGGCTGGCCGTGGCTGTTGATCGAGCCCGTGCTGCGGCGCGCGCTCGAGAAGCGCAAGCAGCGGCTCGGCAACTTCGTCGTGAACTTCGTGAGCCAGTCCTTGCAACAGGAGCTGCTGTTTTTCAGCTTGCCGCTCCTGATCGGCGCGACTCAGGGCGACGTCGGGCAGATCGCGTTCACCGGGCTCGCTGCAAGCGCCGCATTGGTCAGCACGATCGACCCGATCTACGAACGCTACGTGGCAACGCGCGCGCCACGGCGCCTGTTGTTCCACGCCTATTGCAGCTGGCTCGCGGCGCTCGTCGTGCTGCCGATGGTCCTCCGGCTGCCGCTCGAGTGTGCGTTGCCGGTGTCGCTCGCCGGAGTAGCGGTGTGGCTCGTGCTCACGCTGCCTCTGTCTTTGCGTTCGCTGAAGAGCCGCAAGCTCAAGCTCGCCTGGGTGCTCGGCGTGCTCGCCGTCCCGCCGTTGCTCTGGGCCGCGCGCGCGCAAGTACCGGCTGCGGGGCTCGCCGTGACCGAAGCACGCATCACGCAGTCCATCGAGGAGCTCACGCCCGGCGTCCCGGTGCGCACCCTCGCGCGCGGCGATCTCGAGCGCGGCGTGATCGCGTTCGCCGCGATTCGCGCGCCTGCGGGGCTCGCCCAGACCGTCATCTTTCAGTGGCGGCACGACCGCGAGTCGGAAGACATCGTCGAGGAGATTCACGGCGGCAATGCGGCTGGTTTCCGCACCTACTCTCGCAAGCACGTGTTTCCGCAAGACTCGGGCGGCGCTTGGACCGTGGACGTGCTGACGCCCCAGGGGCAGCTGCTCAAGCGACTCCGGTTCTTCGTCGTCGACGAGCCGCCATCAAACACTAGCGGCGGGCACGGGTAGCGGCGCGTAGCCGCTGCGCATATGAGCTTGCCGCTGCTGCGGGCGCGGAATACCATCGATTCCCCGCGGCTCGCGGCCTTCCGGCCGCGACGCGCCTGAGAACAATATAAATGACAGCCAACGGTACCGCCGACAAGCTCATCGACGATTTGCACGCCGTGATCCGCGATGCAGAGACCCTGCTCCGGGCCACCGCCGCGCAGACTGGCGAGAAGATCCAGGAGGCGCGCACGCGCGCCGAGGAAAGCGTGCGGCAAGCGAAGGAGCGGCTGGCCGGCATCGAAGACGAGGCGCTCGAGCGCGCCCGCGTGCTCGCCGGGGAAGCCGACGTCTACGTGCGCGCGAATCCGTGGCAAGCCATCGGCATCGCGGCTGGCGTCGCGCTCGTGCTCGGGCTGCTGCTCGGCCGCCGTTGACGCGGGCGAGCCGCCGCTTGATCGACGACGCCGATTCGCCCGAAGAGCCGGGCAACGCAGGACCCGTTAGCGGGCTGTTCAAGTCGCTCGCGAACCTGCTCGCGACCGTCGTCACGATTGCGCAGACGCGCATCGAGCTGCTCACGACGGAGCTCCAAGAGGAGATCCACCGCGGCGTAGAGATCCTGATCTGGACGCTAGTCGCGTTGCTCGCGGCGGCCATGGGGCTGTTCGTGACTACCCTCGTGATCATCTTCATGTTCTGGGACACGCACCGGGTGCTCGCGTCAGTGGTCGTCGCAGGCTCGTTCTTCGCGATCGCGCTCGCGGGGCTCGTGGTGCTGCGCGCCAAGGTGCGCGATCGCCCGCGTTTGCTCGAAGGCACGTTCGCGGAGCTCGCGAAGGATCGCGCGCAGCTCACGAGGCGCCGATCGTGACACCTGCGCCCGCTTCGAGAGCAGCCGCGTGAGCGAGCGAGCACGCGCGCTCGCGGAACGAAACGCGACGCTGCGGCTGCGTTGTGCGGTTCAGCGGCGCGCCGTCGCGGACGGCGTGCAGGCGGTCGAATCGCGGCTGCAGTCCGTGGACCGGATCGTGACGTTGGCGCGCGGCGTGGTGTTGCATCCCGCCGTGATCGCGGTCGGTGTAGTCGCGCTCGTGTTGATCGGCCGCGCGCGCGGGGCAGGGGCGCTGCGGCTCATCAGCCGCGGGTTGCTGCTCGTGGCCGCGGCGCGGCGCGTGCTGCGGTTGGCCAAGAGACTCTAGGACGAAACGGGGGAATGCATCATGCGACTTTTACACTTCACTACGGCGGTTGCGTTGGGTTTCGCGGGTCAGCTCGCGAACGCGCAGACCACGCCTCTGCACGTGCTCGCGTCGAACGGCATGAGAGCCGTGATCGACGAGCTCAAGCCGCAGCTCGAGCGCGATCTCGGACGTCCGCTCGCAATCGAGTTCAATACGACGGCCGCGATGCGCCAACGGATCGACGCGGGTGAGGCGTTCGACGTCGCGGTGCTCACCGCGGAGGTGATCGACGCGCTCGCGAAGTCCGGCAAGATCGCGCCCGACTCGGTCGGGGCGCTCGGCCGCTCCGGTGTCGGCGTCGGCGTGCGCGCCGGCGCGGCGAAGCCCGACGTCACGACGCCCGATGCGTTCAAGCGCGCGTTGCTCGCGACCAAATCGGTGACGTGGGTCGGCGTCGGGGCCTCGAAGCCCTATATCGAGCAGATGCTCGACAAGCTCGGCATTGCCGCCGATGTGAAGCCGAAGATCGTGATCGCGAAGAGCGTCGACGAGTCGGTCGAGACGGTCGCGGACGGCAAAGTCGAGATGGTGCTCACGCTGACCAGCGAGATCCTGCCGGCGCACGGCGTGCAGTACGTCGGGCCGTTTCCGAAGGAGCTGCAGGGCTACGTGTCGTTCGCCGCGGGCGTCGGCGCGAGCTCGGCGGGTCGGGCCGACGGCGCGAAGGTCGTCAAGGCGCTGCGCGCGCCGGGCGCGGCGCATACCTACGAGGTGAAGGGTATGGAGCTCGCGCGCTGACCGTCGTTCGCTCGTGCGACATCGCGGCGTCGGCCGTCACGCGTCGCGGTGCTTCTCGAATCTGAAGACGCGCCCGTCGTCGGGGTCGATGACCTCGCCGACGTGCGCGAAACCGCAGTTCGCGAGGACCTTCTGCGAGGCGTGCGACTCCGGAAGGGTATGCGCGATGACGACGCGAACTTCCGCCGCTGCGAACGCGTGGTCGACGAGCGCCGCCGCTGCTTCCGTCGCGTACCCTTTGCCGCGCTGCTCGGAATCGATGCCGTACGCGATTTCGACCGCGCCGTCCGCCGTTGGCGGACCCTTGTAGCCGCACGAGCCGACGACGGCGCCGCTAGCGCGGTGCACCACCGAATAGCCGAGCACCCACGGGTCGGCCGAGGTCACGGCAGCCACTAGCGCCAGCCAACCGGCGGATAGCTGCGCTTTCGTTGCGGGATCCATCGCGGCGATCACTGCCCGAACTTCCTCGGCACTCTTGGGGACGAGCTCGAGGTTCTTGGCGTGGAGGCGCGTTGCGGGCATCGCTATGGTCGAGCGAATGTGCTCGCCGCGAGAGACGGTCGGTCCATCGAGCTGACGCCCGGAGGGAGGATCGGCATGGCCGCAACCCTTAAGTTTTCTAACGGACGGCGTGCGCGTCACCGCCCGTGCGTAGCCCGAGCCGCAGGGGATGCCGCGGCCCTTCGAATCAGCGGCGTAAGTGTACCTCGGCGTTTCCGCAACTTACCTGCGCTCCGAGGCCTCGTCGAGCCGCCGGAGGCGCCGCGAATCTGGTCTTCCACGCGTGGTTACCGTACTCCGTCTTCTGTGGCTTTTTGCGGACTCTGTTATGGCGCATTACTTACTTTGCAGTTATTCTGATTCCAAATTCGGCGAGGGGCCGCGGGCAAGTCCCGAGGGCTTCATCGCCGAGCTCAGTCAAGAGTGTTCGCGTCGTAGGGGGTACGAGGATGCGCACGCAGAAGAAGCTGGGTATTCGCGGTCACGCCGCATTCGGTCCGTCGCTGCTCCTCGCCGCTGCTGTGCGCGGGGCCCGCATTCGCCGCCGATAGTCCGATAGCAAAGGCTGCGCGAGCCGACGATCTCGGCTACGGTCAAGCAACTCATCGGCTCGCGCGCCGATGTGAACGTGCCCGCGACCGACGGCTCCACGGCGCTGCTCTGGGCCGCGTATAACTCCGATCTCGAAATGGTCGACGCGCTCATCGCGGCGCATGCGAACGCGAACGTCGCGAACAAGTACGGCGTCACGCCGCTGATTCAAGCGAGCCGCACGGGCGACGCTGCGATCGTCAAGGCGCTCCTCGACGGCGGCGCCGACGTCGCGCTCGCGCACCCGGAAGGCGAGACGCCGCTGATGGCGGCTGCGCAGGCCGGCAACGTCGAGGCGGTGCGAACTGCTGCTCGCGAGCGGCGCGAAGCCGAACGCCGCAGGAGTCGTTTCAACAGCAGACCGCACTGATGTGGGCCGCCGCAGAGGGCCACACGGCCGTGGTCGACGCACTGTTGAAGGCAGGCGCGGATCCGAACCTGCAGGCGCACGTCAACCTCGCTCAAGGATCGCAAGAACGCCGACTATCCGTCCGGCGGCTTCACCGCTCTGATGTGGGCGGCCCGCAACGGCCACGAGGACATCGTGCGGCGGCTCGCCGCGGCGGGCGCCGACTTCAACGCGCGCAACGGCGATGGCGCGACCGCGATGATGATCACGGTCGTGAACGATCGGTTCGATCTCGCGGCCACGCTGCTCGAGCTCGGCGCCGACGCGAACGACGGCTCGCTCTACCACGCGGTCGAGATGCGCGACGCGACGACGGACTGGTACGCGCACGACGGCTCGAAGCTGCGCAACAACTTCGCGAACCAGCGCACCGCGCTCGACCTGATCGCGCTGTTCCTCGACAAGGGCGCTGATCCGAACAAGCCGTTCGTCGGCCAGATGCACTCCGCGGCGATGTGCTGCGATCCGTTCGCGAACGCGTCGCCGTTCTATCGCGCGGCCGTGGCCGCCGACGTCGAGGCGCTCAAGCTTCTGATCGCGCACGGCGCGAACCTCGAGTGGACGCCGACGAACGCCGAAAACAGCGGACCGGGCGCGAACGCGAACGTCGGCAAGACTGCGCTCATGGTCGCGATCAACGGCGGCAAGGGCGTGCCGTTGTCCGCCGGTCCGGGCTACTCGCGCGTCGGGCCGCCGCCGTTCCGCGAGCCGTCGAATCGCACACCGGCCGACGCCGCGCGCTTGCTGATCGCGTCCGGGCGCGAACGTCAACGCCGTCGACCCCGACGGTGCCACGGCGCTGCACAAGGCCGTCGAGCTGCGCAACCTCGACACGCTGCGCGCGCTCACCGAGGGCGGCGCGGATCTCAAGGCCAAGAACGGCGACGGGCTCACCGCGCTCCAGCTCGCGGAGAAGCTCGAGCCGTACGACCCGGCCGCGAATCCGTTCGGCCCGCAGAAGGGCAAGGACGGCGCCGCGCCCGAAGAGGTCGTCGCGTTGCTGCGCGACGCGGCGAAGAAGCCGGCCGTCGAGGCCCACGCGGCCGCGGACACGCACGAGGCCCGATGACGCGCTCGACCTACATTGCGGGCGGTTGCGCCGCCGCGGCGATCGCGGTGGGCGTCGGCGCGTACGTGCTGTTGAAGCCTGCGCCCGGAAGCCGTGCTCGCAAGACCGCTGGGCGATGCTCGACAAGTATTGCGTCGGCTGCCACAACGACGCCGAGCTCACCGGCGACCTGTCGCTCGAGCACCGCAAGCCCGACGGCGTCGTCCAGGACGCGCGCGTCTGGGAAGCCGCGATCAAGAAGCTGCGCCTCGGCATGATGCCGCCGCGCGACGAGCCGCAACCCGATCCCGCATTGCGCGAGGAGTTCGTCGCGGCTTTGGAGAGCACGCTCGACGCGGCCGCCGCCGCGCAGCCGTACGCGGGCGCGCAGACGGTGCATCGACTCAATCGCGCCGAGTACGCGAACGCGATTCGCGACCTGCTCGGCGTCGAGGTGGACGTCACGGAGCTCCTGCCGAGCGACGGCGGAGACTTCGGGTTCGACAACATCGCCACCGTGCTCACGACGTCGCCGCTGCTGCTCGAGCGCTACCTCACGGCGGCGCTGCGCGTCGCGGACGTCGCGATCGGCAATCCCGACACCGTGCCGACGGCGGCCACGTACAAGATCCCGGTCGACGTCACGCAGGACCAGCACATGGAAGGCCTGCCGATCGGCACGCGCGGCGGCACGGTCGTCACGCACAACTTCCCGGCGGACGCGGACTACGTGCTGTCGGGCCGGCTGCTGCGCACCGTCGCGGAAGGCTACGTCGGCGTCGAAGGTCAGGACACGCCGCATCAGTTCGTGATCACGGTCGACGGCGAGCAGGTCTACACCGCTGCCGGTCGGCGGCCCGGACGATCACAAGGAGAGCGCCGCAGACATCCTCGCGTCGCGCGTCGTCGATCGACGAGCGGATGACGTCGCCGCGCATCCCGATTACCGCCGGCCCGCACGAGATCGGCTTCACCTGGGTCGAGCGCCCGGCACTCGAGCAGAACGCCTGGCAGCCGTCGCTGCGCGACTCGCAGGAAGCGCACAACCCGGCCGGCATCCCGCGGCTCGAGACCGCGAACATCGCGGGCCCGTTCGACGTGAACGGCGTCAGCGACACGGCGATCCGCGAGCGGGTGCTCGTCTGCAAGCCCGCGACGGCCGCCGAGGAGCCCGCGCTGCGCGAAAGAGATCTTCGCGACGCTCGCGAAGCGCGCGTTCCGGCGGCCCGTGGACGACGACGACCTCGCGGCGCCGCTCTCCTTTTACGACGGCGCGCGCGCCGAGGGCGGCGACTTCGACGACGGCATCCGCGCGGGTCTCTCGCGCATGCTCGTGAGCCCGGCGTTCCTGTTCCGCGCGGAAGGCGACGCCGGCGGACCTGCCGGTCGGCTCCGCGCACCGGATCAGCGACGTCGAGCTCGCATCGCGCCTCTCGTTCTTCCTGTGGTCGAGCATCCCGGACGACGAGCTGCTCGACCTCGCGATCGACGAGCCAGCTGCAGCAAGCCGCGCGTGCTCGAGGCGCAAGTGCGCCGCATGATCGCGGACCCGCGCGCCGACGCGCTCGTCGCGAACTTCACGGGCCAGTGGCTGCAGCTGCGCAATCTCGAGCAGCGCGTGGTTCCGGATCTGCTGCTGTTCCCGGACTTCGACGACAACCTGCGCAAGGCGTTCCGCCGCGAGACGGAGCTCTTGTTCTCGAACGTGCTGCGCGAAGACCGCAGCGTGCTCGAGCTGCTCGACGCGGACTACACGTTCGTGAACGAGCGGCTCGCGCGCCACTACGGCATTCCGGGTATCTACGGCTCGCGGTTCCGCAAGGTCGCGCTCACCGATCCGAAGCGCCGCGGCCTGCTCGGTCACGGCAGCATCCTGTCGCTGACGTCGGCCGCGAGCCGCACGTCGCCGATCATCCGCGGCAAGTACGTGATGGCGAATATCTTGAACAGCCCGCCGCCGCAGCCGCCCGCGGTGGTGCCGGCGCTCGAGGACAGTAAGCCGAAGGACCGGCCGTCGACGGTGCGCGAGCAGCTCGAGCTGCACCGCGCGAACCCGACGTGCGCGACGTGCCACCGGAACTTGGACCCGCTCGGCTTCGCGCTCGAGAACTTCAACGCGGTCGGCCAGTGGCAGGACGAGACGGTCGACGGGCTCCCGATCGACGCGGCCGGCATCCTGGCCGACGGCACGGCCGTCGACGGCCCGGTCGCGCTTCGTGCGGCGCTGCTCGCGAAGCCCGACGTCTTCGCGGGCACCGTGGCCGAGAAGCTCCTGATCTACGCCCTGGGCCGCGGGCTCGAGCCCGCGGACATGCCCGTCGTTCGCAGCATTGTGCGAAACGCGGCGAAGGACGATTATCGGTTGTCGGCCATCATCCTGGGGGTGGTCGACAGCTTGCCGTTCCAAATGCGAACCAAACTTGCCGAACCAGACGCGCTTGCGACCGTGGCGCGGCGCCAATGATTGGATTGGAGGGGATAGTCATGACGTTCATCACCAAGAAGCACCTGCACCGCCGCACGTTTCTCCGCGGCGCGGGCGCTGCGATCGCTCTGCCGATGTTGAATGCGATGGTGCCGGCCTTCGGCCAATCGAGCGCGAAGCGGCCGTTGCGCTTCGGTGCGATCTACATGCCGAACGGCGTGTACCCGCAGCTCTGGCACCCGACGAAGGTCGGCACGGATTTCGAGTTCCAGCCGATCATGAAGCCGCTCGAGCCGTATCGCGATCACTTGGTGACCGTGAGCAAGATGAAGGCGCCGGACGGCTCGGTGCACGTCGGCGCGAGCTCCGCGTTCTTGAACGGCGTCGGGCCCGTCAACACCGCCGGTAACTACGGCAAGATCGAATCGAAGAAGACGATCGACCAATACATCGCGGACGTCGTCGCGGAAGACACGCCGATGCGCTCGCTCGAAGTGGGCACGGAAGACATGGGCACGGCCGCCGGCGCATGCGACGGCTTCCCGTGCGTGTTCTTCAACACGATCTCGTGGCACGACGATTTCAGCCCGCTGCCCGTCGCGATCAACCCGCAGGTGACGTTCGAGCGCATGTTCGGCGACCCGGGCACGGCGGAGCAGCGCCTCGGCCGGCTGCGCCAGAAGCAGAGCATGCTCGACTCGGTCGCGGAAGAGACCAAGCGGCTCGAGCACAAGCTCGGCAGCCACGACAACGCGATCCTCGACGAGTACCTCACGAACGTCCGGCGCGTCGAAGAGTCGCTCAAGAAGATGCAGGCTCGTTCGGACACGCTCGCGTCGGCGCCCGCGGCGCCGATCGGCATCCCGGACAACTTCGACGATCACCTCACCGTCACCTACGACCTCCTGCACCTCGCGTTCCAGGGCGACATCTCGCGCGTGTTCACGTTCATGCTGGGCCACGAGGGCAGCAGCCGGAGCTACGCGCACATCGGCATCTCCGAGCCGCATCACCCGGTCTCGCACCACGGCGACAAGCCCGAGGGCATCGAGAAGTACGCGAAGCTCGTCACCTATCAAGTGTCGAAGTTCGCGGAGTTCGTCGGCAAGCTGCAGGCGACGCCGGACGGCGACGGCACGCTGCTCGATTCCTCGCTCGTCTACTGGGGCAGCGGCATGAGCAACGGCAACGCTCACGACCGGCACAATGCGCCGGCCGTGATTTTGGGCGGCGCCAACGGCAAGCTCACGGGCGGCCGCCACGTCGTGGCAGGAAGTGACGAAGCGACGGCGAACCTGCTCGTAGCGTTTGCGGACCTCGCGAACGCGCGTGTCGAGAAGATCGGCGCGAGCACGGGCCGGATGGCGATCTAGTCTCCCTCCTCGAGCGGCCCCGACAGAAGCGGCGCGGAAGCGCCGCTTTTTCGTTTTGACGTTCGGCGCTCGCCCGATGCGTAACTTCGAAAGCCGCCTTTTCTGATTCGTCGTTGGGTCTGCGCCACGCCTGTTACATTGGGCGGTGCACGAATGTCTTATGCACGCGACGTTTTCCTGATATCGTTGCGACGTTCCGATGGTTTGGGCACTCACGAAGCCCTGCGCAGGTTCTCGCGCGGCGCGCTTCGTACCCGAACGCGGAAGAAGAAACACTCATAACCCGGGGGGGATATGCATTCCGATACCACGTTCCATTTGGGGCGGCGTCACGCGTTGTGCGCCGCGATTCGCCGCGTTGTGTGCGGCGCGCCGGGCCTACTCTTGGTGGCCGCGTTGCCTGCGACGAACACCGCGCAGGCGCAACCGCAACCGCAACCGGGCGCGTTGGAAGAGATCGTCGTCACGGCGCGCTTCCGCGAAGAAAATCTGCAGAAAACGCCGCTCGCGATCACCGCCGTGACGGGCGACATGCTCGAAGCGCGCGGCTCGACGAGCACGCTCGACCTCGATTCCTTCGTGCCGAACACCGTGATTGCGCCGCTCGGCGCGGGTTGGGGCTCGACGGCCGCGGCATTCATCCGCGGCATCGGCCTCGGCGACAACTCGCTGTCGTTCGAGCCCGGCGTGCCGATCTACATCGACGACGTGTACCACGGCCGACCGCAAGGCGCCATCATGGATCTGCTCGACATCGAGCGCGTGGAAGTGCTGCGCGGCCCGCAAGGCACGTTGTTCGGCAAGAACACGCTCGGCGGCGCGGTGCGCATCATCTCGAAGAAGCCGCAAGGGTCGGGCACGGGCTTCGTCGACCTGGAGGCCGGCGAGCGCGATCGGCTCAATCTGCGCGGCTCGTACGATTTCCCGGTCGTCGAGGACAAGGTGCTCGTGCGCATCTCGGGCTCGTCGAAGAAGCAAGACGGCTACTTCGACATCCTCGACTACGAGTGCGTGAATGGGGCCGGCTCGCTCGGTCTCGGCGGAACGGGCGTTGCGGCAGGCACGAACGGAGTCGCCCAGCCCGCGACCCCGTCCGACCCGACGAATCCGGCCTGGATTGCGTACGCCGTCAACACGCATCCCGCGATCGGCGCCGTTCGGCTCGGCAGCGTGCTCGGTGCGACGGATTCGCGCGGCTGCGTCGCCGACCACATGGGCAACGAGAGCGTGGAATCGGGACGTGTCGCCGTGCGATTTCTGCCGTCCGACACCGTTGAGGTCAACGTCGTCGCCGATGTGACGTACAGCGATCAGCAGAGCGCGCCCGACAAATACACGGTGCAGCTCCGGACGACCAACGGCGTGCCGGCGGGCGTGGCCGGCGGGATCGCGACCTGGAACAACAACATCGCGGTTCCGGTGTTCGGCCCCGGCGGACAGTTCGACGGCCGGTTTCAAACTGAGGGCAAGTACACGAGCTACCACCGCTTCGGCACGGATCCGTTGACCGGCCGCTTTACGCCGAACCAAAACGAGCTCACGCACACGGGCTTCCAGGTGGACGTGGATTGGGACCTCTCGGACAACGTGCACTTCCAGTCGACCACCGCGTACCGCGAGTTCGACAACTCGTTCGGCCGCGATTCCGACGGCACGCCGTTGCCGCAAACGGTCACCTGGGATACGTCGAAGCACGAGCAGTTCACGCAAGAGTTCGAGCTCAGCGGTCTTGCGGGGCCGAACCAAGGCCTCGACTGGACTACGGGCTTGTTCTACTACGACGCGTTCGATTCGAACCAGGGCTACAACAACGGCTACGTCTATACGTCGAGCTTCTCGGACCACAAGGACGTCCAGGATCTGACGAACTACGCCGCGTTCGCTCACTTCAACTGGCGGGCGACCGAAAAGCTCAGCATCTCGGGCGGCCTGCGCTACACGGACGACCAGAAGGACGCGACGATCTGGCGCCGTACGGGCAACACGGCGCCGCCGGGCATCGGCGCCCCGCAGTTCATGCTGATCGACAACGGCCTCGTCACCGTGGCCTCGCAGGAGTGGTCGCCGAAGCTCAGCTTCGACTACCAGTTCACCGACACGCTGATGGGCTACGTGCAGTTGGCCACGGGCTTCCGCGGCGGCGGCTTCAGCCCGCGGCCCGCGAACGCGCTGCAGCTCACGTCGTTCGATCCCGAGTACATCGACAGCTTCGAGATCGGCGTGAAGACGGACTGGCTCGACCGGCGGCTGCGCTTCAACGGCGACGTCTACTACATGGTGAACACGGACAAGCAGCAGGCGATCGCCGACTGCGCGCCGTGCACGCCGGCGCGCGTGAACTCGTTCCCGACGGTGAACACGGGCGAGTCGCGCAACTGGGGCGTCGAGGCCGAGATCCTGGCCGAGCCCGTCGACAAGCTGCGGATCGATTTCTCGCTCGGCTATCAGAACTACTTGGTCACGGACCTCGGCAAATCGTCCGGAATCTTCATCACCGTTCCCGACACGACGGGCGATCCGTCGATCCGCGGTGACGTGCTGTACTCGCCGCGCACGCCGGAGTGGAACATGGGGCTCGGCGTCTCGTATCAGTTCAACGTGGGCGGACAACGGCGCGACGCTGACGCCGCGGCTCGACTACACGTGGCAGGACGTCATCTGGTTCACGACCAACCCCGTGGCGGGCATCGTGAACCCCGAGGACGGACGGCAGCCCGCGTACGGCGTGCTCAACGGCCGCGTGACCTGGGAGGCGCCGGCCTCGCGCTGGTCGTTCTCGGTGTACGGGCTGAACCTCACGGACGAGTATTACTTCTACGGCAAGCTGTCGCTGCTCGGGAATTCCGGCCGCGAGCAAGGCAATCCGGCGCCGCCGCGCGAGATGGGCATGAGCGTGCGGTTCAACTTCTAGCGCCAGCGTTTCGGGTCGTCCGAGGCGCGTTCGGGAAACCGAACGCGCCTCGTCGGAGGGCAAGCCGGGATATCGAAGCGGTCAGGCCGGCTCGCCGATACTGCGTCAACGTGCGAAGCCGCCGATGGCGCGTTCGGGCACTGCGTTCGCTCGGCGCGACATCAACGGGCAAATTGGGAGGCGCGAGGAGCCGGGCGCGGTACGATTGCGCCATGTTGCCGAAGCCTTTCAGCTGGGACCGAGCCGACGCCCGAACGGGCCGTTTCGACGGGAAGTTCATCGTCGGCGTGCTGACGACCGGCATCTACTGCCTGCCCTCGTGCAGCGCGCGCCAGCCCAAGCCCGAGAACGTACGCTTGTTCAAGACCGAGGCCGAGGCGCTCGGCGCGGGTTTGCGGGCGTGCAAACGCTGCCGGCCGGACCTCTTCTACCGCGGCGAGGATGCGGACATCGCGCTGTTCGAGGCGCTAGCGACGCGCGTCCGCGCGGAGCCGGAGCGGCATGGCGACGCCGCGGTGCTCGCACGCGCCTGCGGTGTGAGCCAGACCAAGCTCGGCGATCTGCTGCGCGTGCACGCCCACATGACGCCCGCCGCGTGGCTCAAGCGCGAGCACGTGCGCGCGGCGTGCCGCCTGCTGCTCGACACGGAGCGGCGAGTCGTCGACGTAGGACACGCGGCGGGGTTCGAGAGTGAATCCGCATTCCATCGGCAGTTCCTCGCGATCGCGCGGATGACGCCGGGCGCGTATCGCGGCCTGAACGGCGCATCGGTGTTCATGCTGCAGCTGCCGGCCGGTTATCGCGCGCAAGAGATCCTCGCGTACCACGCGCGCGATCCCGCAAGCCCGTGCGAGCGCGTCGAAGGCACGACGCTGTTCAAAGCTCTCGCGACCGAACGCGGCGCGGCTGTGCTCGAGATCTCGCTCGAGCCGCAGGCCGCGTGGTGCCGCGTTCACTCGGACGACAAGCTCGACGGGCGCGGCATCGAGGCCGTGCACGCCGCAGCGCTCCGGATGCTCGGGCTCAACCTCGACGTGAGCGCGTTCGAGGCGCGTGCGGCGCGCGATCCGCGCATGGCCGTGCTTCTCGCGCGCCGCCGCGGCTTGCGCTTACCGCTCACACCGACGGGGTTCGACGGGCTCTGCTGGGCGATCATCGGTCAGCAGATCAACATCGCATTCGCGAGCTCGTTGCGGCGCGAGATCCTCGATATCGCAGGCACGCCGGTCCGCGGCATGCGTGCGCATCCGCGCGCCGAACGTGTCGCGGAGATCGCGGTGGGCGACCTCACGAAACGCCGCTTCTCTCGCTCGAAGGCCGAGTATCTGATTGGTGCGGCGCAGGCGGTGGCGGCCGGGCGCCTACCCGCAGAGACGCTCGCCGACGGCTCCGCCGTGTCCGCCGAGCGCGAGCTCACGAGCATTCGCGGCATCGGCACCTGGACCGCGCGCTACATGCTGATGCGCGGCGCCGGGTTCGCGGACTGCGCGCCGGTCGGTGACGTCGCGCTCGCTGCCGCGCTCCAGAAGCTCACCGGGGCCGAGGAGCGCCCCGGAGCGAAGGAAGTAGAAGAGCTCATGCTGCCGTTCGCGCCGCATCGCAGCCTTGCGACGATTCATCTTTGGGCCAGCTTGAGGGATGCCGCATGACGAATACTCAGCATCGTTGGGGCACGATCGAAACTCAATTCGCGACCTTTGCCGCGTGGGTGGATGCCGACGGCAGGCTCGTGCGATTCAATCTCGACGCCGCGGGTGCGGCGCGCGTCGACCGCGACGCGCGCTACGACGATCGCGCGATCGCGGAAGTGCGCCGGCAGGTCGAGGAGTACTGCGCGGGCGGGAGAACGGTGTTCGAGCTCGAGCTCGCCGCGCGTGGTACGGAGTTCCAGCACGCCGTGTGGGACGCGCTCGTGGCAATCCCGTATGGGGAGACGCGCAGCTACGGCGAGATTGCGAAGGCGATCGGTCAGCCGCAGGCGGCGCGCGGTGTCGGTGCCGCGAACGGGGCGAACCCGATCGGGCTCATCGTGCCGTGCCACCGCGTGATCGGCGCGGACGGCAGCCTCACGGGGTACGGCGGCGGGTTGCCGCTCAAGCGCGCGTTGCTCGCGCACGAGGCGGAGCACCGGCCCGCGGGCGCGAAAACCGGCACGCTGTTCTAGCTAGGCGCCGAGCGTGTGACCTCCGCGGCACCGTGCTCGACTACACGTTTGTCTTGGTTGTACTGGCGTCGTTCTTCGCAGTAGTGTTTTGGGTGGCTGGCTGACACCACCGTATTTCGGCACGAGGCGCCGAGAGAACGGAATGAACTAACGCGGAACTGAAGGGACACGGCTGAGCTAGACGCGCCCCGACACCGGAATCAACGCGCCTGTCACCGCTCGGGCTTGATCCGACAGCAGAAACACAATCACGTTCGCGATGTCGCGCGGCGCCACCCAGCGCGTGAAGTCCGCATTCGGCATGTCCGCGCGATTGGCCGGTGTATCGATGGTGCTCGGCAAGATGGCGTTGACCGTGATGCCATGGTCCTTCAGTTCTTCTGCCAGCGCTTCGGTGAGCTTCAGCACTCCGGACTTCGATGCCGTGTACGCGCCCATCCCGGCGCCGGACTTGGCTACCGCGGCGCCGGCGCCGATGTTGACGATTCGCCCGCCGCCGCACCGCATCAGGTGCGGTAGTGCGGCACGCGATGTGCTCACTGTCGTGCGTAGATTCACCCGGTAGAGTAGATCCCAGGTCGCCAGGCTGCCCGCGGCGAGCGTCTCCGAGCGAAAGGTCCCCGCGACGTTGACGAGCGCGTCGAGCCGTTCGAGCTTCGCGACTACCTGCTCGAGCGCCCGCACAGATACTTCCGGGTCGGCGAGATCGAGGTCCCCCAGCGCGAACGCGCTCCCGAGTGCTTTGGGATCGGCGGGCGATTGGGCTCGGTCCAGCGCCGCGACTCGAGCCCCTGCCTCGAGCGCCGCCTGCACGACCGCGAGGCCCAATTGTCCGAAGCCCCCCGTGACAGCGACGACTTTTCCTTTCAATACCATGCGTGCCTCGCTGCGGGCCGGGACCCGCGGCATCACTGATTCAGCAGCGGGATATCCTTCACGGCTTTGGGCGCAGGCAGGTTCGCGAGATACGCTCGGACGTCCTCGATCTCCTGATCGGTGACGATCTTTGCAGGGAACGCGGGCATGCCGCTGCCGACCGACCAGCCCGGAGTCCCGTTACGAACCCAGAGCTGAAACGCCGCAATCGGCAGCGTATTCGGGGCCAGGCGCGCCCCCGCACCGCCGTGACCGACCGTGCCGTGGCACGCGTAGCAACCCGCGCGCATGAAAACGACCTTGCCGTTTGCCGCAGAGGGGGCATTTGCCTTTGCCGACTGAGCTAGGGCGCCCTGGAAAACGCAGCAAACGAGGGCGCCTGCGATGAGAAGAGTTTTCACGCCCAATCCAATGTCACTAGATGCGATCTCACCTAGCGAGGTTGCGTTACGACGTCGATCAGATACGGTTCGCCGCTCTTCACCACTTGAATGCCACGACGAATCGCCGCGGCCAGGTCCTTCGGATCCGAGATCGGACCCGACGCTCCCACGCCCATGCTTTCCGCCATCTTGGCGAAGTCGATGTTCGGGTCGCCGAGACCGAATCCTGTCTGCGTGAGCTCGATGCCGCGGTTGCGCAGTAGCGCTTGGCGTTGGAACCACATCACTTCCTGGTGATAGGCGCGATTGTTTTGCATGACGATCAGCAGAGGAATCTGATGTCGGGCCGCTGTCCACAGCGCGCCTGGTGCAACCATGAAATCCCCGTCGGGCTGAATCGCTACGCTCAACCGCCCGTGTTTCTTGTTGGCGAGCGCGGCGCCGACGGACGCAGGGGCGTAGTAGCCGAGACCTTCTCCGCCTGCGCGACCGATGTACTGGTAGTGCTTGTCGAAGTCCCACAGCCGCAGCGGCCAGTTGACCCAACCGGTGACGTAGGACCAATCCTCGTTCTTCAGTTGCGCCCACAACTCCATGGACAGTCGGGCGGTGCTCACCGGGCTTGCGTCCCAGCCGTTGCTCGCCTCGGTGCGAGCTCGCTCCAACGTGTTGCGGTTTGCTTCGGCGACTCTGATGCCGCGCTGCCGGAACACCTCTCGCCGGGAGTCGGTCGTCAAGCGCCTGATCTCTTCGATCAGCGCAGGCAACGTCGCTTCCGCGTCCGCGGCGACCGACATGTCGACCTCGGCGTAGCGCATGACGTCCTGGTAGTTGCTCTTCTGGAACAGATGCGTGGACGCGATGCTGATGACCTTCGCGTTGCGCTGCCTGGCCTGCTGGACGACGCGCGAGATGTCGCCGGTTTCTAGCGCGAGCACCACGTCCGCCTGTCCCGGCGATCCTCCGCTGAGCGGGTGACGAGTCGGGAAGTTCAAGCGATGACGAGAATCGACGACGCCTGCCTGCAACGCCTCCGCCAGCTCGACCATGAGCTTGAGACCAGCCGGCGTCCGTGCAGCGCGACTCGCCAGGATGACCGGGTTTTCCGCGGCCACGAGGAGCCGGGCGGCCTCGGCCACTGCCCCCGTGTCGCCGGCGGGCGGTGACGGCACGCTGAGCCGCGGCACGCGCAGATCTGCAGCGGACGCTTTCGTCCTGCATGTGGTCGTCCACGACCAGCGCGACCGGTCCCATCGGCGGAGTCATCGCGATCTTGTAAGCCCGCACCGCCGACTCCGCGAAATGACTCAACGAAGCCGGGTTGTCATCCCACTTCGTCATGTCGCGGAGCAGCGCGCACGGATCTTGGGCGCTGTGGACCCAGAACACCTCTCCTTGGCGATTCGCAGCGTCCTGCGTGTTGCCGAGCACGAGATAGATGGGCACGCGGTCGCACCAGGCGTCGTAGACGGCCATCGCCGCATGCTGTGCG
This sequence comes from uncultured Gammaproteobacteria bacterium, assembly GCA_963742115.1. Classification (GTDB taxonomy): domain Bacteria; phylum Pseudomonadota; class Gammaproteobacteria; order Steroidobacterales; family Rariloculaceae; genus FEN-1219. Next base: position 408,112 of record CAVUKQ010000014.1, on the reverse strand, counting down.
CCGACCGTGGCGTGCGCGCACACGAGCACGGGTTTGCCGTCGATCTTCGCGTAGCCGTTCGCCATGGCCACCGAGATTTCCTCGTGCGTGCACGCAATCGCTTCCGGGTTCTTGTTACCGGCGTAGTTCAAGACGGACTCGTGGATGCCCATGAAGCTCGATGCGCACATCGAGAACATGTATTCCATGCCAAGCGACTTGAAGATATCGACCATGAAGTCGGACGCCGGGCGTTGCGATTCGCCCGCCTGCACGACGGGCTCGGAGGCCGTCTGCGCCGTTGCCTCCTGTGCGACTGCGACCGACGCCTGCTGCGCGATGAGCGCGGCGGCGGCGCCCGTTGCGGCACCCGTCAAGAAGCTCCGGCGATTTACAGGCTCTGGCGGCTCATCCATGCGCCGGTATCCGATCATCACGGTCAACGGATGTCAATTTGGCGACGCTGCCGAGCGACGAGCAAGCGCGTCATGACTGCGGCGCTCGCACGCGCGCGCGTCTACGATTCGCGATTCGAGAAGCAGTTGTAACTGGTGCGCTTCGAATCACACGGCCGTATCGGTGCGCGTTCGCGGATGCGAGCACGACTTGGCCGTCGTGCCCGAGTACCGGGGGCAAGGCGTCGGCGGCGCACTGCTACGCGAATGCGAGAACCGAGCGCTGCGCGCGGGCTGCTGCAAGCTGACTCTCGAGGTTCAAGACAACAACCTGCGCGCGCGCGCTCTCTACGAGCGCTTCGGTTTCAGAGACTTCGTGGTCGCCGACTCGGCCTTCACCCGTTTCCTCAGCAAGTCCTTGAGCTGAGCGAGGCACCCGGCTCCTCGCCATCCCGCCGTTGCGCGAACCCGCGCGAGGCTTAGCGGCGCTCGCCGCCGCAAGCTTCGTCGAGCGCTTTTACACTTCTGGATTATGTACCTTAGAAGTCCAATCGTAACTCTATATTTAAAATAGAGAATTGACGTCTGGTGTCGTTCTTGCATTTCGCGGTGACGCGCCTGGGATGCGTGCCGCGGGACCGCGCAGCCGCATCGCCCGGGGCGGCGAATAACAAGAACAAGGACGACCGCCTGACTCTTTCGAGGTTTGCCAACGTGACCCACCGACTCGATTCGTTCGCGCCGGCTCTTGCCGCGCGCCGGAATGTTTTTTCGACCCTCGGGGTGCTCGCCGCCGCCGTCGGCCTCGCGGCACCCGCGGCGGCGCAACCGCAGTTGGACGGCGTCTGGTCGCCCGTCGTGAGTTGGCCGCTGATCAGCGTCCACGCCGCGCTCACGCCCGACGGCCGCGTTCTTACCTACGGCACGGACGGCGCGGGCAAGCAAACGGGCTACTTCATCTACGACATCTGGGAGCCGTCGGCAGGCTTGGGCGCGGGGCACCTCACGCTCAACAACATGACGCTCACGGACATCTTTTGCAGCTCGCAAGTCATCCTGCCGCAGAGCGGCCAGATCCTGATCTCGGGCGGCGACAACTGGACGGGCACCGGTACGACGAACACCGGCAACAACAACAGCAACATCTTCGACACGTTCGGCAACACGCTCGCGCGCTCCGGCAACATGAATCGCGCGCGCTGGTATTCGTCGTCCACCGTGCTCGTGAACGGCGACATCTACATTCAGGGCGGGAGCGGCGGCGGCGATTTCCCCGAAGTGCGTCAGGGCGATGGCACGTTCCGGTTGCTCACGACGGCCGGGACGAGCGGCTTCGACGCCACGTTCCCGCGTAACTTCCTGGCCCCGGACGGCCGTATTTTCGGCTACGACACGACCGGACGAATGTACTACGTCAACGCGGGCGGCACCGGCACGGTGTCTACGGCGGGTCAGCTGCAGTCGGCGAACGCGGGCTGGACCTCGAGTGCAGCGATGTTCCGCCCCGGCAAGATTCTCCAGATGGGCGGCAACTCGAACAGCGCGGCCATCATCGACATCAACGGCCCGACGCCCACGGTCACGCAAGCGCAGTCGATGTCGACGCTGCGCCGCTGGGTCAGCGCGACCGTGCTGCCCGACGGCAAGGTGCTCGCGACCGGCGGCAGCGAAGTCGAGAACGCGCTCACGGGCGTGAACAACCGGGCGGAGATCTGGGATCCGGCGACGGGCACGTGGCATCTCGGTACCGCAGGAGTTCCGGCGCGGCTGTATCACTCGTCTGCGTTGCTCCTACCCGACGCGACGGTGCTGATCGCGGGCGGCGGGGCGCCGGGCCCGCAGGTCAATACGAACGCGGAAATCTACTCGCCGCCGTACTTGTTCGACGACTCGGGCCACGCTCGCGCCGCGGCCGCAGATCCTGTCCGCGCCGAGCGCAGCCGACGTCGGCGACACGATCGCGCTCGAGGTTTCGGGCGCCGTGGGACGCATCACGCTCGTGAAAACCGGCTCGGTGACGCACAGCGTCAACATGGATCAGCGCTTCGTGGAGCTGCCGTTCACTCGATCGAGCAACTCCGTCTGGGCGCAATTGCCGGCACGCGCGACGGACACGCCCCCGGGCTACTACCACGTGTTCGCAGTCGATCCCGACGGAGTGCCGTCGGTGTCGAAGATGCTCCGGATCAACATCGACTCGACGCCGAGCACGGCAGTCGACTACACCGCGACGATCGGCGGCGCGGGCGGCGGCGCGTTCCAGCTGTCGTGCGCGATCGACGAGACGCTCGTCGGCGTCTACGGCCGCTACGGCACCTACGTCAATCAAATCGGGCCGCAGTGCGTTAAGGTCGACCAGTTCGGCCGCTGGATCGGCGATCCGGTCCAGCGTCTCGTCACGGGCACGCTGACCTCGGGCACCGCCTTCGACAAACTGTGCCCGCGCGACGCTGCCGTCAGCGGCTTCCGCGGCAGCGCCGCGCAATACGTCAATCAGATCGAGCTCGAGTGCCGCGCGCTCACGCCGAGCGGCGGCCTCACGGGCGCCGGCTCATACCTCGGTATGACGGGAACCGCCGGCGGCACGGCCCAGGCGTTGCAGACCTGCGGCACCGGGAACCCGGTGTACGCGTTGTACGGCCGCTCCGGCTCGTGGATCGACGCGGTCGGCGTGCTGTGCCGCACTGGCGCGATCACCCCGATCAGCACGAACTCGACGCCGGTCGTCGTGAATCCCGGTGCGCAGTCGTGGATCGCGGGCATCGCGGTCGATCTTGCGATCTCCGCATCGGACGGCGACCTCGATACGCTCACGTTCTCCGCGACGGGCCTACCCGCGGGTTTGCAGGTCGACGCGGCCTCGGGACATATCACGGGAGTCGCGCTGGCCGCGGCCTCGGGCCGAGCGATCGTCACCGTGAGCGACGGCGAGGAGTTCGGGCTCACGGCGTTCGACTGGGTCGTCGCGGGCTACGCGCCGCTGTCCGTCTCGCCGATGCTGTCGCAGGCCTCGCAGCTCGCCGGCGGCGCGGTCTCGTACTCCGCCACGGCGACCGGCGGCTTCAACGTCCGTTACAAATGGCAGTTCGGCGACGGCACGCCCGAGACGGGCTGGGCCACGTCGCCGGCAGTCGTGCACACGTTTACCGGCCCCGGCATCTATTTCGTCACGCTCACGGTTACGGACGACCTCGGTGTCCCGAACGTGCAGCGCTTCGTGCAAACCATCCATCTCGCGCCGACGTCTGCCGCCGCGCGTGCGTCCGCGAACATCGCGTACGAAGCGCGCACCGGCAGCAACTCGCGCGTCTGGGTGGTGAACCAGGACAACGACTCGGTCACGGTGGTCGACGCCGTCACGAGCTCGCGCATCACTGAGATCGCGGTCGGCGCTGCGCCGCGCAGTGTCGCGATCGCGCCCGACGGCCGCATCTGGGTCGTGAACAACAAGGTCGCGAGCATCAGCATCATCAGCCCGACGAGCCTCGCCGTCGCGCAGACGGTGACGTTGCCGCTCGCGTCGCAGCCGTTCGGCATCGTGTTCTCGCCGGCCGCGAACCAGGCGTTCGTCGTGCTCGCGGGCAGCGGCGCGTTGCTGAAGCTCGACGCCACGAGCGGCGCGCAGCTCGGCTTGCTCGCCGTAGGAGCCAATCCGCGTCACGTCGCGATCGACGGCGCGGGCGCCACCGTGTACGTGTCGCGGTTCGTTACGCCGCGCCAGCCCGGCGAGGAGACCGGCGTCGTCGTGCCGCAAGTCGGCACGGGCGGCGAGGTGGTCGTGGTGGATGCGGCCGGAATGGCCGTGCAGAAGACCATCATCCTGCAGCACAGCGACAAGCTCGACGCCGAGAACCAAGGCGGCGGCGTTCCGAACTATCTCGGCGCGGTCGCGATCTCGCCGGACGGCCAGTCGGCGAGGGTTCCGTCCAAGCAGGACAACATCGGGCGCGGCACTCTGCGCAGCGGCGCCAACATCAACTTCCAGAACACGGTGCGCGCCATCAGCTCGCGGCTCGATCTCACGGCGAACGCCGAGGACTACGCGCGCCGCATCGACCACGACAACGCGAGCGTCGCGAGCGCAGCCGCATACGGCCCGCTCGGCATCTATCTGTTCGTCGCTCTCGAGACGAGCCGCGAAGTCGCCGTGCTCGACGCGCACGGCAACCACGAGCTGTTCCGGATCAACGTCGGCCGGGCGCCGCAAGGTGTCGTCGTGTCGCCGGACGGCACGCGTCTGTTCGTCAACAACTTCATGGATCGAACCGTCGGCATCTATGACCTCGGCGAGCTCCAGCGGACGGGCCAATACACCGCGCCCGCCGTCGCCACGGTCGCAACCGTCGCCACGGAGAAGCTCACCGCGACCGTGCTCGCGGGCAAGCAGCTCTTCTACGATGCCCGCGATACGCGGCTCGCGCGCGACCGCTACCTGAGCTGCGCGTCGTGCCACAACGACGGCGGCCAGGACGGCCGTGTTTGGGACCTCACGGGCATGGGCGAGGGCTTGCGCAACACGATCACCCTGCGCGGCACGGCCGCGGCGCACGGCCGCTCACACTGGACGTCCAACTTCGACGAGGTCCAGGACTTCGAGGGCCAGATTCGCTCGCTCGCGGGTGGGACGGGCCTCATGAGCGACGCGGCGTTCAACACGGGCACGCGCAGCCAGCCGCTCGGCGATCCAAAGGCGGGGCAGAGCGCGGACCTCGATGCGCTCGCGGCCTATGTCGCATCGCTCAACGAGTTCGCGGCGAGCCCGAACCGCACGTCGACGGGCGCGCTTACGACTGAAGCCGTCGCGGGCAAGTCGGTGTTCAAGCGCGAGAACTGCGCGTCGTGCCACAGCGGCACCGCGTTCACGAGCTCGAGCACGAACGTGCTGCAGAACGTCGGCACCATCAAGAGCACCAGCGGGATGCGGCTCGGCGCCCCGCTGACGGGGCTGGACGTCCCGACGCTGCGCAGCACTTGGCAGACGGCGCCGTACCTGCATGACGGGTCGGCGGCCACGATCGCGGCCGCGATCGCGGCGCACAACAACGTGGCGCTGAATGCGACGGATCTCGCGTCGCTCGCGGCCTACGTGTCGCAGATCGACGCGGCCGAGACCACGGCGCCCGTGAACGCCGCGCCGACGATCACGAACCCCGGAGCCCAGACCGGCATCGTCGGGAAGAGCGTGAGCCTGCAGATCGTGGCGAGCGACGCGGACGGCGACGTCCTGACCTACAGCGCGACCGGCCTGCCCGCGGGCCTCGCGATCAACGCGTCGACGGGACGCATCACGGGCACTCCGACGGCCGCGACCGCGCCGAACGTGACGGTCCGCGCCGCCGACGCGCGCGTCACGGTGTCGACCACGTTCAAGTTCACGATCGCGGCGGACACCGCGGATCCGACCAAGCCCGGCAGGCCGACCATCACGCTCGTCAGCGGCAAGCCGAGCCTCACGTGGTCGGCGTCGACGGACAACGTCGCGGTGACGGGCTACATCATTTACCGCTCGACGAGCAATTCGACCCAGGGCACCGAGGTCGGGCGTTCGACGACGACGACGTTCCGCGACGCGACTGCGACGACGCGCACATGGTACTACTCGGTGCGCGCGTACGATCTGGCCGGTAACACGAGCGGTGAGTCGCCCTCGAGAGGAGTCTCCGTCCCGTGAAACGCCTGAAGATCGTTGCGTTGGTCGCCGCGGTTTGCGTCACGACGCAGCTCGTTGCTGCGGCGGCGCGCGCCGAGATCCCGGTGCTCGACCGCGTGCGCGTGCTCGCAGCGCCGCGGATGATCGCGAACGCCGAGCTTACGGACCAGGACGGCGCGCCGTTCGAGCTCGAGGCGCTGCACGGTAAGGTCACGTTCGTGCTGTTCGGCTTCACGAACTGCCCCGACGTGTGCCCGCTCGCGATGGAACGCCTGCGCGCGCTCAACGACGCGAAGACGCTCGACGCGCGCGACGTACGGTACGTGATGATCAGCGTCGACGGCGAGCGCGATACGCCTGCCGCGCTGAAAGAGTTCCTCGCGAAATACTCCGGCGAGTTCGTCGGGCTCACCGCGCCGCCTGCGCGTGTGAAGCCGATTGCCGCGCAGTTCTCCGCGTCGTTCTTCAAGGGCGAGCATCATCACGACGGCGGCTACGATGTCGCGCATTCGCCGCAGATCTTCGTGTTGGATGCGCAAGGACAGCTTCGCGCGGAGCTCTACGGCTCCTCCATCGAGGCGATGACGGCCGTCGCGAAGGCGCTGGCGGCGGAGGCGCGCTAGATCGACGATCGGGGTCGGCTCGCCGCCTGACCTTGCCGGCCCCCCGGGCCCTTGGTAGAACGTAGGACCTTGAGGCAATAGGACGTTCGAAGCGGCGCTGCTAACTTTGACTAGATGAGCACGAACCCCGACCTCCCGCTCGCGGCCGCCGAAGGCGCCTCGAGCATCCTGCCGATGAGCGCTCCGCAAGGGCACACGACGAAGCGCGTGATCGAGCCCGCCGAGCGCATCGCCGAGGTCCTGTTCGGGCTGATCATGGTGCTCACGTTCACGGGCTCGCTCAGCATTGCGGAGGCGGGCCGCGAGGACGTGGTCGCGATGTTGATCGGCGCGCTCGGCTGCAACCTCGCCTGGGGTGTGATCGACGGGTTGTTCTATTTGATGGGCTGCCTCGCGGAAAAGGGCCGGACTCTCGCGACCTACAAAGCCGTGATGGGCGCGACGACGGACGACGAAGCGCGGAGCCTGCTCGCCGAAGCGTTGCCGCCGCTCGTCGCTTCGCTGCTCAAGCCCGAAGAGCTCGACGCGCTGCGCGAGCGCGCGCTGCAGTTGCCGATGCCGGTGGATCGCGCGCGACTCGATCGGCGCGACTGGCTCGGCGGATGGGGCGTATTCCTGCTCGTGTTTCTCGCGACATTTCCCGTCGCGATTCCCTTCATGGTCTTCAATAGCGCGACGCTTGCGATGCGCGTCTCGAACGCGATCGCGATCTTGATGTTGTTCCTCGCGGGCTTCCTGTACGGCAAGGTCATTCACCGTTCGCAGATCTTCATCGGCGTTGCGATGGTGTTCATCGGGCTCGTGATCGTGACGTTCACGATCGCGCTCGGGGGCTGAAGCGGCGACGAGGCGAGGAGCGGCGCTACACGAGCGAGTGGTAGACGTTCTGCACGTCGTCGTCTTGCTCGAGCTTGTCGATCATCGCGAGCGCCTCGTTGGCCTGCGCTTCCGGTAGCTCGATCGGCGTCGTGCAGATGTATTCGTGCTCCGCCTTGAGCGGCTTGATCCCACGCTTCTCGAGCGCGTCCTGCATATGACCGAAATCCGCGAACGCGCAGCGCGCGACGATCTGCGGCTCGCCCTTCTCGCCGGTGCTGTCGCCCATCTCGTCTAAGCCGTGGTCGATGAGATATAGCTCCAGGTCGTCGTGATCTATTCCGGCGGGGCTCAAGCGGAACACGCCCATTTTGCGGAACTGGAACGCGACGCTGCCCGTGGCGCCCAAGTTACCGCCGTTCTTGGAGAAAATCGTGCGCACCGAGGCGACCGTGCGCGTCGGATTGTCCGTCGCCGCTTCGACGATCACCGCCACGCCGTGCGGAGCGTAGCCTTCGTAGATGATCTGGTCGTAGTTGGTCGCGTCCTTGCCGACCGCGCGCTTGATCGCGGCCTCCACCTTGTCCTTCGGCATGTTGACGTTGCGCGCGTTCTGCAAGACGCGGCGCAGGGCGGGATTGGAGCTCGGGTCGGGGCCGCCGGATTTTACGGCGATGACGATTTCCTTGTTGATGCGCGAGAACTGCTTGGACATGCGGTCCCAGCGCGCGAACATCGTGTGCTTGCGGACTTCGAAGATTCTTCCCATAGGGCGCGGATTTTCGCATGCCGCGGGCCGCGGTGTCTCACCTCGCCGTTGAACCCTGCTCGGCGTACGCGTCGCGACCGCGGCGGGGCGCCGGCCGTCAGAGGTGTGCGTTAGAAGAGGGAGGCTTGGCGGCTGTCGCCGATGACGCGCTCGAAGTCGAGCCCAAGCGTCTCGAGCACGGGCTCCGCGACCGGGCGCACTTGCTTGGCGACGTAGTGTTCGCGGTCGAGCGGGTGACGCCGGTTGTCGAGCGGCTCGGGGCCGTCGGTCGTGACGACATAGCTGATGAGCCGGCCGGGCGGCTGGGTCGACTTGCGCGCGGCGGCCACGTGCGGCGGCGTGCTCGCCGTGTAGTCGTCGGTATCCTTGCGTAGGTTCTTGCGGTAGACCAGTTCTTGGTCGAGCGCGCCGCTGCGGACTTGGCGCACGACTTCCGCAAGGTAGGCGTCGACGGGCTGGTCCGTGAACAAGCGGCCGTAGAGCTCGCGCTGCACTTGCTTCGCGAGCGCGGTCCAGTCGCGGCGCACGACTTCCATGCCGACGAACTCGACTTCGCCGCGGCTGTCGCGGGCATGCACGAGGCCCGCGTAGCGCTTGCTCGCGCCGCGCGCGCTGTGCCGCGCGCGCGGCAGGAACAGCTTCGCGTAGAGCTTCTCGAACTCGAGCTCGAGGCGGCTTCGAACGCGCCAGCGCTCGTCGATATACCCTTCGAGGTCGGCATTGAGTTTCGCCGTGAGCCGCGCCGCCTCGTCCAGTGCCGCGTCCGCATCGTCGTAGCCGGAGCGCACGAACAGGCTGTCGGTATCGCCGTACAGCACGTTGAAGCCCGCGTCCTCGAACCAACGCTTGGACCACAGCAGCATTTCCTTGCCCATGCCGGTGATCGAGTTCGCGAGCGCCGGGTTGAAGAAGCGGCACGCGGGCGTGCCGAGCACGCCGTAGAAGGAGTTCATGAGAATCTTGATGGCCTGCGATGCGACGTCGTCGTGCGCGCGCTTGGCTGCCTCGCGGCGCGGGAACAACTCGTCGAGGATCCGCGGCAAGATCGCGGGCTTGCGGCGGAACGCGCCCGCCGGCGTGCGGATCAAGTCGTCGTCCGCACTCGGGCTCTCGACGTAGCCGAGCGGATCGATGTTGAACGTGCGGATGATGCTCGGGTACAGGCTCTTGAAGTCGAACACCCAGACGTTCGAATGCAAGCCCGCTGTCGGCTCGATCACATGGCCGCCCTGCTGCGCAGCGTATACACGCGCGTCGTTTGCGCCGACGGTCGGCGCGACCACGCGCACGCGCTCGAGCTCCGACAGATACAGGAAATCGAAGGACGCGATGCTCGCCGCAACACGGTCCGGCGTCATGCCGGTAAGAGCACTGCGCGCGAAGGCGAGCGGCACGAGATTCAGGCGCTCGACGATCTGGTAGGCCAGCCGCGCGTCCGTGCGTGCGTACAGCGCGAACGCGTCGAGATCGTGCTCGTAGTTGTGCTGGATCTCGCCGACACGGTCGCTCACGTCGCCCGCCACGGCCTTGCCTTCGCCGAGCACCTCGCGCGCGACGGCGTCGAGCGAGTAGTCGTCCATCCGCACGAATGCACCGCGCAGCAGGTCGATCCCGTCGAGAACGAGCCGGCCTGGAATCGACGCCTGGCCGCTGCCGAAGTAGCCTTCGGCCTTGCGCAGCCGGAGCGTGCCCGCGTCGCGCCCGAGATTGAAGGGGTGGCGGACCCGTGCAGCGATCCGTTGCAGGACCGTGAGGTCGAAGTCGATCGTGTTCCAGCCCGTGATCACGTCGGGATCGAGCGCGGCCACGCGCGCACAGAACTCGTCGAGCGCGCCCGCCTCGTCGGCACAGCGTGTGGCGCGCTCGGGCATCGCCCGCGCACCGTCCTCGACGATCAGAACCTCGTCGACGCCGGGCGCGTAGAGCGAGATCGCGAGCAGCCGATCCGCGCTCGGATTCGTCTCGATGTCGAATGACAACACGCGCGGCTGCAGCTCCACGGCCGCCGGAAGGAGTATCGGGTTATGGTACGTCCAAGCGATGCCGCTCACGGGGGGCGCGCCGCCCTCGGGGCGAGGCGTCGCCGTCGCGGCCTCGTCTGCGCGTGCGGGGAGGCCCGGGACGGCGTCGCCCACGATTTCGCAGCCGCCTTTGATGCCGCGCTCGATGAGGTAACTCGCGGCGAAGCGCACGTCGGCCTCGAACGTCGCGATGCCGGCGCTGTGCAGCCGTTCGCGCAAAGGCGGTACGTCGGGCGGCGCGGCGACCGCGATGCGGCAAACCGGCGCGCCGCTGAACGTGCGGCGGTCAGTGGGTTGCGGAGCCGGCGCGCCGAGCGAGCGAGCGCTTTCCGCGTCGGCTGCGCCAATGTAGAAATGCGGCGCCTGCCTGTCGTCGCGTACCAGAAACGTCGCGCCGTTCTCGAGCCGGCCGTAGACGTGCACGACCGGCACCCGCTCGCCGGCCGCACCGCGGACCACGCGGTAGCTCGTTTGCAGAATGAATCCGCGGGCGCTGCTCACGGGTTAAGTGTGCACCAACCAAGGCGGGAGAGATTCCGGTACCGTCCCGGGGGTGTCTGCTCGCGCCCAAAGACCACGGCTTCAATGGTCTGGACGATACGTGCGCTTTGTTTCCCGGAATCCGCGCCGCCCTAACGGGGGACCGGGTTTGTCATGGGAGGGGCAGGCCGGCTAGGTCAACGCCCCGCGACCTTGGACGAGATCGAGCGATGCGTCTCGGAGAGCAGGAGCCTGGCCCGCTCCATCTGCTGCAATTCGTCCGGCGTGGGCTTCGTGTGGTCGCGCAGGTGCTGGATGATCCTATCGTGAATGACTTCGAAGTCCGTCATGGCCTTCTTGTATTCGGCGAGTGGGTCGGTCCAATCCTCGGCGCGTACACCGTTACTGCGCGTCCGGTGTAGCGTCGCTTGGCGCTCCGCTTTGACATCGTCGTACACGTCGACTGCTTCCTCGAAAAGCGCACGTCGCTCACGAATATGCCGGTAGTCCTGGAGTCGTGAGTAGGGCTAAGCATCTGCGACCGAATCTACACCCAAAGTAAGGCCCGCGCGAGGCCGGGTTCCCCGCAGGCGAGGAACTGAACGGTTCAGTGTTAGAGAACGTCCCGAGCATGCCGGCAAGACCGCCCTGGAGAGAAACCTGCATCAGAGAAGGTTCCGGTATTGGCCCCGCGAGGGCGCAGTACCCAGTTCATGAGCCCTTGTTACGCACTGCGCGCTCGTCCCGGTGCTTGCGCGCAGCGTGGCTTGGGGTGGCTCATCGAACACGGTATCGGTGCAGTCCTTGGCCATGACCGCGCGAGTCGTGCCGGCGGCCAGTCGGTTACGGTAGGACGGAGCGCCTCGCGGCGTCAGTCGTCGTAGTCGAGCTCGGGCGACGTATTGAGCTTGCGAAACTTTTTGAGCAGCTTGAGCAGCAAGTCGCGCTCGCGCGCGCCGAGGCTCTCGACGACGTGCTCCTCGAGGCGCATGTGGAGATCGAGCAGCTCGACCACGAGCTTCCGGCCCGCGGGCGTCAGCTGCAGCACGTGCGCGCGGCCGTCGCCGTGTGCGCGGTTGCGGGTGATTAGCTTGCGGTCTTCGAGCTCGTCCAGGAGCGTTACGACGTTCGCGCGCTTGATATCAAGCGCGCGGCCGAGGTCCGCCTGCTTGAGACGCGGATTGTTGAAGATGAGGCCGAGCACGGAAAGCTGCACGGGCCGGATGCTGTGCGGCGCGAATACGGAGGCGAAGCGCTGACGCTGCACGCCGTGCGCGCGGCGGAGGTTGTACCCGAGTACGTTCTCGAGGTCGAATTTCTTGAGGGGCGGGGCCGCGTCGTTCTCGAGCGCACGCGTGCCCGCCCGCTTGTTGCTGCGCTTGGCCATCGATGATCTCTTGCTACCGGGGTCAAGAATCTTTGCGCAAGCGGCACGCCCAGGCAAGGAATCGGCACGATTCCCGCACACCGCACGCGCGTGGCATACCCCTTGCATTCGATGGGTGTCGGGGGCCGGCTGCAGCAAGGAGTTCGTAGCATGCAAATCAAGGACGTAACGACGAAGGAAGTCGGTTTCGTCGCGCCCGAAACCCAAGTCTTGGAAATTGCTTTCAATATGCAAGAAAGCGATATCGGCTCGAGGTCTCGGCGTTTGCCAGTCGTAACTCGCGCCCAACGATTCGTCGGCGTAGTGTCTCTGCGTGATCTCGTGAAGGCTTCGCAAGCGAAGGCGCGTGCGGCTTTTCAGGGAATCTCGCAGCCCACTCACTGAGACCGGTCGCGGCCGGGTAGCCGCGCAAGTGGTATTCGCCATGGAGGCTAGCAGTATGAGGATATGGATAGTCGTCGCGGACGGGCGCGAGGCATTGTTCTACGACGCGAACGGCGCAACGGGCGATCGGAACCCCGGTGGATTGAGCGCCGATCGCTTTCGCTTGGTGCGTAGGATCGCAAACCCGCAGGCACGCCCGCACCGCCGGCTCGAACCGGGTGGATCGGAGCGCGTTGCCGATAACGACACCGGCGACGGTCAGGGAATCGACGCCGAGCGAAGCTCCCGCCGCAGCGATCAGGAGTATTTCGCGAGTCGCATCGGTGAGGAAATCGATCGCGCGCGCCGGGCCGACCGCTTCGACCGGCTGGTGCTTGGCGCGACCCCGGGAATACTCAGGATGATTCGCGGCGTCCTGTCGGCCCCGAGCCGGGCGTTGCTCGCAGCGGAGGTCGCGACGGACGTCGCGTGCAGCGACGAGGATGCGCTGTCGGCCCAGCTGGGCACGCCCGAGCCATTGTTGCGAGCGGTCAGGCATTGAGCGCGCTGCCTCGACAACGTGATCCGGAAGTCCCATGAGAACATTCATGAAGCACGTGCGAAATTGCGGTTTGTTGGCCGCCGCGCTCGCGTGTGCGTGCACGGCGGCGAGCGCTCAGCCGACTGTGCCGGCGCCGCAACCGGGCGTCGCCATCTCGCGCAGCGTGCTCGCGAGCGAGTTTATCGGCATGCGGGTGCGCACGCCGAACGGCGAACGCATTGGCGCAGTAGAGGACCTCGTATTGTCGTCGGGCAATATCGCGAGCGTTGTCGTGTCCGTCGGCGGCTTCCTCGGACTAGGGGCGAAACGCGTCGAGGTGCCGTATGACAAGCTGCTTCTCGGCAGAGATGCGTCGCTCGTCATGTCGATGAGCCGGGAAGAGATCGAAGCGATGCCGGCGTACTCCGTGTCGTCATATGCCGTGGTGCCGTTGCCCGATAGCAACCGCACCGACGCGTCGGCCGTGCCGCCGCCGACCGCCGAGCCCGGCGCCGAGGAGCGTTCCGAGGCGAACGCGGAAGCGGCGCGGAGCTTCGCGACGGATGATCCGCGGGTCGCGAAGGGTATCGCCGAGAACAAAGCAGCGTTCGACGGCGATGCGTCTCCGACCCAGCCGGAGTGAAGTGAGCCGCAGCGATAAGCGGGCTGCGCAAGTCCGAGGCTCCGTCGCTTCTTCGGTGCTCGTGGATGCAGACACGTGCCGGCGCCTCGTCTTTGCGCTGGTCGCGGCCGCCGTGGTCACTGCAGCGGTCATCTTGCTCGTCAAGAGCCTGCCTTTCGACGGCGGGTCTTTCACGGAGCGCGTGAGCTCCGCCATCACATCGCTGCGCGGGAATCCTTGGCGCGTTCCGCTCGTGCTGCTCATCTTCGTGGTTGGCAGCACGGTGTCCTTCCCAATCCTCGTGATGATCGGCGCGACGGTGATCGCGCTCGGTCCCGTTCTCGGCTTTTTTTGCGCTGCCGTGGGGTCGCTGCTCGCGGCGACGGCGACTTTCGAGATCGGGAGGCTCATCGGGCGCGGTCATTTGCGCCGCTGGCTCGGGCACCGAGCGGACGCGCTCGAGCGGCGGCTGGAAGGCCACGGCGTCGTCGCGGTCGCATTGATCCGGAAGGTGCCGATCGCGCCCTTCACCATCGTCAACATGCTGGTCGGCGCGTCGGGCCTGTCGTACCGTGATTTCATCGCCGGCACCACAATCGGCATGGTGCCCGGTATCGCAGCATTCGCGCTCGTTGGCGACCGGGCCATCGAAGTTTGGCGCAATCCCACGCCGTTGAGCATCACGCTCGCAGCGGCCGCCGTGGCGGTCTGGGTCGGCGTGGTGCTCGGCGTTCAGCACTTGATGAATCGCTGGAAAAAATGACTCGCGCAGACGCGATGATCCGCGTTCTCACATGGAACGTGCACGGCTGTGTGGGCAGGGATGGGGTCTGCGATCCAGACCGTGTTGCGCGCGTGCTCGAGGCGGCCCAGCCCGACATCTCGGCGCTGCAAGAAATCGACAACCGCACGCGTGCTGCCGCGCGCGACCCGTTCTCGTACTTCGGCGAGCTGTTCGGTTGGACCTCGGTGTCTGCAAGGACGCTCTCCGCGAGCGACGGGCACTACGGCCACATCGTGCTGAGCCGCTGGCCGATCCAGTCGCTCGGCGAGATCGACCTATCCGTGCGGTGGCGCGAGCCGCGCAAGGCGATAGTCGGCGCGATCGATTCGCCGGCCGGCAAGAATCGTAGTCGTCGCAGCGCATCTCGGTTTGCTGCCTTTCGAGCGCCGCAGGCAGCTCGAGCGCCTCAAGCAGCGAATCGTCGAAATCAAGGATCGCCCGCTGATCGTGCTCGGCGATTTCAACGATTTTCCGGGGCAGGGTCTCGCCGAGCGGACCTTGTGCCCGCCGTTGCGGGCAACACCGCCGCTCGCGACGTACCCGTCGCGGTTACCGCTGCTGTCTCTCGACCGGGTGTGGTTCAGTGAGCCGCTCGAGCTCGTCACGATCGCGACGCTGCAAGATGCGGAGCGTGTCTCGGACCACTTACCGCTCGTCGCGAGCTTGCGGCCTCAGGCCGAGGACGCGCACGCTGAATCCCTCGCCGGCCGCGATTGAACCTGAGCGTTATTCTTTGTTGGCATGGCGTTTGCTTGAGTGTCCTGGGAAGGAAGCGCAAAGGCGTCGGATCGATGATCAGGCCGCGCAAGATCCTCGGCGCGTTGCAAACCTTGCAATCGCGGTTCTTTTTAGAGAAGGCACGCGATGAACCGAACTAGCGAATCCGCCGGAGAGCAGCGGTTCTGCGCCGAGGCGTTGGCGCTCGTTTTGGCCGGCGGCCGCGGCCGCCGGCTGATGGGCCTCACGGCCGAGCAGACCAAAGCCGCGATACCGTTCGCGGGCCAGTACCGGGCCGTCGATTTCACCTTATCCAACTGCGTGAACTCGCAAATTCGGCGGATCGCTCTGTTGACGCAGTACAAGTCACAGTCGCTGATCCGCCACGTGCAGCGCGGCTGGGGGTTCCTACACCGCGAGATCGGCGAGTACGTGGAGGTGTGGCCCGCACAACAGCAGGCCGGCGACCGCTGGTATGGCGGCACCGTCGACGCCGTCTATCAGAACATCGACCTGCTCGAGGCCGCCGATCCAAGCTACGTGCTGGTTGTCGCGGGCGATCAGATCCACACGCTCGATTATTCGCTGATGGCCGAACAGCATGTCGCGAGCGGGGCCGATCTTACGGTCGCTTGCGTCGAGTTCCCGCTCCCCGAGGCCGATGAGCTGGACGCGGCTTTGCTCGAGCCCGATGGCCGGATCAAGCAGATCTACCCGCGCGCGCACGGCGCGACCTCCGGTGCGCGCCATGATTCCTTGGTGCCCATGGGCGTCTACCTCTTCTCGACCGGCTTCTTGCTCGATCGCCTCCGAGAGTGGGCGAGCCGTTCCACGAGCATCGACTTTGCGCGCGAGCTCGTTCCGGCCGCGGTGAGCGAGTCGGTCGTGTTCGCCTACGAGTGCGGCGACGCCGCGCGACCGGCGTACTGGCGCGACGTGGGGACCGTCGATCGCTATTGGCGCGCGCACATGGAGCTTCTCGAGGATCCCGCACCGCTCGCATTCGACGATCCGGCCTGGCCGCTGTTCACGTGCCACGAGTCGTTGAGCCCCGGACAAGTACGCCCCGGCGCGCGGATCGACGCCGCGATCGTGAGCCCCGGCTGCGTTGTCGCCGGTGAGGTCTCGCGCTCGGTGCTGTCGAATCGCTGCCGCGTCGGCGAGGGTGCAAGCATACGCAGCTCCGTGCTACTGCCCGGAGCTACGGTCGGCGAGGGGTGCGTCCTCGATGGCGTGATCGTCGACAGCGGCTGCTCGATCCCGCCCTGTATCGCGTTGAGCGGGCGCGCGGGGGCTGAGCACGGGTATTACGTCTCACCCAACGGCGTCTTGCTAGTAACGGATTCGGGCGCCACACCGTCGTCGATATCGGTTCGAAAGACCGCCTGAGTCCGGCAGCATCATGAGTGATCGCTATACCAGCGTCTGGCCTGGGAAGCCTTATCCGCTCGGAGCCACCTGGGACGGCGAGGGCGTCAACTTCGCGTTGTTCTCGGAGCACGCCGAGCGGGTCGAGCTGTGCGTGTTCGACGCCGCGTCGAAGCAGGTCGAGACGCGAGTCGAGATGCCCGAGCGCACGCACCAGGTTTGGCACTGCTATCTACCCGAAGCGCGACCGGGCCTCGCCTACGGCTATCGGGTGCACGGCCCGTACGCGCCGGGTCAAGGCCACCGCTTCAATCCCAACAAGCTGCTGCTCGACCCCTACGCGAAATCGATTCGCGGCGACATCAAGTGGAGCAACCAGCACTTTGGCTACCGCATCGGGAGCCCGAAAGGCGACCTGTCATTCGATCGCCGGAACAATGCGGCCGGAATGCCGCGCTGCGAAGTCATCGATCCCGCGTTCAGTTGGGGCGACGATCGCCCGCCGCGCACGCCGTGGGGCGAGACGGTCATCTACGAGCTGCACGTGAAAGGCTTCACACAGACCCATCCGGAGATTCCGCAGGCGCTGCGCGGCACGTACTCGGGGCTTGCGAGCCAGCCTGCGATCGAGCACCTGAAGCGCCTCGGTGTCACCGCGGTCGAGCTGATGCCGGTCCATGCGTTCGTTCAAGATCGGCACCTCGTCGAGCGCGGACAACGAAACTACTGGGGCTACAACACGATCGGGTTCTTCGCGCCCGAGCCGCGCTACAGCGTTTACGGCCACGTCGGCGAGTTCAAGACGATGGTACGCCGGCTGCATTCCGCAGGTATCGAAGTGCTGCTCGACGTCGTCTACAACCACACCGCGGAAGGCAATCAACTCGGCCCGACGCTGAGCTTTCGCGGCATCGACAACGCCGCCTACTACCGGCTGGGGCAGGACCGCCGTTATTACACGGACTACACGGGCTGCGGCAATACGCTGAACATGATGCACCCGCGCGTGCTGCAACTGATCATGGACAGCTTGCGGTATTGGGTCACGGAGATGCACGTCGACGGCTTCCGCTTCGATCTCGCCTCCACGCTCGCGCGTGAGCTGCACGACGTCGACCGCCTCGGCGCGTTCTTCGACATCATTCACCAAGATCCGCTGCTTTCGCAGGTCAAGCTCATCGCGGAGCCGTGGGATCTAGGCGAGGGCGGCTACCAAGTCGGGCAATTTTCCGGTCGGCTGGACCGAGTGGAACGGCAAATATCGGGACACCGTCCGCCGCTATTGGAAGGGCGACGACGGCACGATCGGAGACTTCGCGTATCGGCTCACAGGATCGGCCGATCTCTACGAGCCGAGCGGCCGGCTGCCGTCGGCCAGCATCAATTTCGTCACGGCGCACGACGGTTTTACGCTGACGGATCTCGTGAGCTACAACGACAAGCACAACGAAGCGAATCTCGACGAGAACCGCGACGGCGAGAGCCACAACAACAGTTGGAACTGCGGCGCGGAAGGTCCGAGCGACGACCCCGGCATCAACCAGTTGCGCGCTCAACAGAAACGCAACTTCCTCGCCACGCTGCTGCTTTCGCAGGGCGTTCCGATGCTGCTGTCCGGCGACGAGCTCGGCCGCACTCAGCGGGGCAACAACAATGGCTACTGCCACGACGATGAGCTCAGTTGGATCGATTGGGCCAACGTCGACGACGAGCTGATCGCTTTTACTGCGCAGCTCGTGCGTCTGCGCAAAGCGCACACCACGTTCCGCAGACGCCGGTACTTCCAGGGCAAGAGCCTACGCGGCCTCGACTTGCAGTGGCTGAGCCCCGATGGAACCGAGATGACCTCTGACAATTGGGGCGATCCGTTCGCACGCTGTGTCGGCGCGCTCTTCCTCGCCTCGGGGTTCGACGAGCAAGACGCGCATGGCGAGCCGATCACGGACGACGATTTCTTGCTGCTTCTCAACGCGCACTACGAGAGCATCGAGTTCCGGCTCCCGGACGACCGAGCCTGGCGCGCCGTCGTCGACACCGCACGCAAGCTCACCCCTGACGACGCGGCGGACGAACAGCTCGAGCGCTACGTGATCTCAGGCCGCTCGCTTGCGTTGTTGGTGAGGGAGAGCCGATGAACGGGCGTCATGCGATGCCGTTCGGCGCAGAAGTGAGACCCGACGGCGTGCGCTTCTCCGTATGGGCGCCGGGCGCGCAGGTCGCGCGCGTGCACGTCGACGATCGAGTCGTGCCGCTCGAGCGGCGGCGCGACGGGTTTTTCACTAGCGTGGACCCGAGCGCGCGCGCGGGCTCGCGTTACGCGTTTTCCTTCGATTCGACCGAGCTGCGTGTCCCCGATCCTGCGTCGCGCTTCAACCCCGACGACGTGCACGCTCCGAGCGAGGTGATCGATCCCGCGGCGTTTCTGTGGAGCGATGCCGGCTGGCACGGCCGCCCGTGGCGCGAAGCCGTGATCTACGAGCTGCACATCGGCACGTTTACCGCCGAGGGCACGTACGACGGCGCCGAGCGCAAGCTGGACTATCTCGCGGACCTCGGCATCACCGCGATCGAGCTCATGCCGCTCGCCGACACGCCGGGGCGCGGCAACTGGGGCTACGACGGCGTGCTGCCGTTCGCACCGGAGCACGGCTTCGGCCGGCCCGAGGCGCTCAAGCGCTTCGTGCAAGCCGCGCACGCGCGCGGGCTCATGGTGCTGCTCGACGTGGTCTACAACCACTTTGGTCCCGACGGGAACTACCTGCATCTCTACGCGCCCCAATTCTTCACGACGCGCCACCAGACGCCGTGGGGCAACGCGATCAACTTCGACGACTTCGGCAGCGAGATCGTGCGGCAGTTTTTCGTCCACAACGCCCTCTATTGGCTCGAGGAATACCACTTCGACGGGCTCAGGCTCGATGCCGTGCACAGCATCGTCGACGATTCGGACTCGCAGTTCCTCGGCGAGCTGGCCGCCGCGGTGCAGCGGCTCGAGCTCGGCAGGCTCACGCATCTCGTGCTCGAGAACGATCGGAACGAGTCGAGCCTGCTGCGCCGCGACGAGCGCGGAGAACCGGTGGCTTACACGGCGCAATGGAACGACGATCTGCATCACGCGCTCCACGTGCTGCTCACCGGTGAGACGCGCGGACACTACCAGGACTACGAGCAGCCCGCGAAGCAGCTCCTGCGCTCACTGCTCGAAGGCTTCGCGTATCAGGGCGAGACGTCGCGCTATCGGCGCGGCATGGCGCGCGGCGAGCCGAGCGCCGGGCTGCCGCCCGACGCGTTCGTGAACTTCCTCCAGAACCACGATCAGATCGGCAACAGGCCGGACGGCAAGAGGCTCTGGATGCTCATCGGACCCGAGAAGATGCTCGCGGCCGAGACGCTGCTCGCGTTGCTGCCGACACCAATCCTGATGTTCATGGGCGACGAGTTCCATGCGTCGAGCCCATTTCCGTTCTTCTGCGATTTCCAAGGTGAGCTCGCGGCCGCGGTGACCGAAGGACGGCGCCGGGAGTTCGACAAGCTCGCCGACGAGCACACCGACTTCGACTTGCTGCCGGGCCCGAATACGCCGGCCGCGCGCGCGGCAGCCGTACTCGATTGGCGAGCGCTCGGAGTCGAGCCGCACGCGGGCGCGCTCGAACGCCAGCGCGCGCTGCTCACGACACGGCGCGACGCGCTGATGCCGCGCTTGCCGGTGCGCGCCGCGGCGGGCGAGCTGCTCGGAGCTCGCGCAGTGCTCGCGCGCTGGACGCTCGCGGACGACACGTGCCTCGCGCTGGTCGCGAATCTCGACGATCACGAGCTGTTCGCGCCGCCGCCGGCCGCAGGCGAAGTCCTCGCGGCCACTCATCCGATCACGCCGGGTCAGGCGAGCGCGCTGCCGCCGTGGTTCGTGTCGTGGACCCTGGAGCGGTGAATGAGCGCCCCCGCCGTCCCGCGCGCGACCTACCGAATCCAGCTCAATCACGCGTTCGGCCTGCGCGCCGCGGCGGACCTCGTGCCGTATCTGGCGCGGCTCGGTGTGAGTCACTGCTACTTCTCGCCCTATCTCAAGACGCGGCCCGGCAGTGAGCACGGCTACGACATCACGGATCACTCGCTGCTGAATCCCGAGGTGGGCGACGATGCCGACTTCGAGCTGCTCTGCGAGCGGCTCGCGGCGCAGAGCATGGGCCAGATCCTCGACGTCGTGCCGAACCACGTCGGCATCATGGGCAAGGAGGGCAAGTGGTGGCTCGACGTGCTCGAGAACGGCCAAGCATCCCAATACGCCGAGTACTTCGACATCGATTGGCGGCCCGTGACCGCGAGGCTGCGCGACAAGGTGCTGGTGCCCGTGCTCGGCGATCAGTACGGCCACGTGCTGCTCGCGGGCGAGCTGCGTTTGCAGCTCGACGAGCAAGCGGGCGAGCTCAGCGTGTTCTATTTCGATCATCGCTTCCCCGTCGATCCGTCCGCCTATCCGAGTGTGCTCGAGCCCGGGCTCGATCGGATCGCGCGGCGCACGCCCGAGGAGCGCACGTCGATGATCGAGCTCGAGAGCATCTTGCGGTCGCTGCGCGGCTTGCCGCCTCACAGCGCCGTCAATGGAGACGAGCGCGCGGTGCGCGCGCACGAGACGTTCATCGCGAAGCGGCGGCTCGCGGACCTATACGCCCGCTCCGCGGCGATCGCAGAGCACGTAAAGCGCAACGTTGCGCGGCACAACGGCACCGCCGGCAAGCGCGAGTCGTTCGAGCCGCTGCACCAGCTTCTCGAGCGGCAACCGTACCGGCTCGCGTACTGGCGAGTGGCGGCGGACGAGATCAACTACCGGCGTTTTTTCGACATCAACGATCTCGCGGGCCTGCGAACCCAGAACGAAGAAGTGCTCGAAACGACCCACCGCAGGGTGCTCACGTGGGTCGCGGAGGGCAAGGTCGCGGGTCTTCGGATCGATCACCCGGACGGTCTCTACGATCCGCGCGGCTATCTCGATTGGCTCCGCAAGCGCGTCGCGGACGCCGGTCGGCCGGATCTCTACATCGTGGTCGAAAAAATCCTCGCGGCCCATGAGCATCTGCCGCGCGGTTGGCCGGTGCACGGTACTACCGGATACGAATTCGCGAACTCGGTCAACGGCGTGTTCGTGCATGCACCGTCGGAGAAGGCGCTCGATCGGGTCTATCGCGCGTTCACGCAGGAACGCGACGGGTTCGACGCGCTGCTGTACCACTGCAAGCAGCAGATCCTCGCGTTTCACCTGTCGAGCGAGCTCACGGTGCTCGCGAATTTGCTGAACCGCATCTCCGAGCTGCGGCTCGAGACGCGCGACTTCACTCTCAATGCGATTCGCGGAGCGCTGCTCGAGCTCGTCGCGGCGTTTCCGGTCTATCGGAGCTACGTAACCGTCGGGCACATCGGCGAGCAGGACCGGCAGCACATCGAGTGGGCCGTAGCCGCCGTGCGCCACAGCTACGCAAACCGCGACGACGGGATCTTCGACTTCGTGAAGCGCCTGCTGCTCGTCGTGTGGCCCGCCGACGCAGACGACACCTACCGCCAGCAGGCCGCCGCATTCGCGGCGAAGTTCCAGCAGCTCACGGCGCCGGTGATGGCAAAGGCGCTCGAGGACACGTGCTTCTATCGCCATGTGAGCTTGCTGTCGTTGAACGACGTCGGCGGCGATCCGCGGCGCTTCGGGCTGACGCCCGCGGCGTTCCACCGCCTCAACGAGCTGCGGCTGCAGCACTGGCCGCACTCGATGCTCGGCACGTCGACGCACGACAGCAAGCGCAGCGAGGACGTGCGCGCGCGCCTGAACGTGCTGTCGGAGATTCCGTTCGACTGGGGGATGCGTCTCACGAAGTGGCGGCAGTTCAACCGCAGCAAACGACGCAAGCTCAAGGGACGCACCGTGCCCTCGCGGCACGAGGAATATCTGTTCTATCAGACGCTGGTCGGCTCGTGGCCGATCGCGGATCGCGCGGCCCTCATGAACGAGTATCGCGCGCGGATCGAAGCGTACATGATAAAGGCGCTGCGCGAGGCGAAGATCAACACGTCCTGGGCGAGCCCCGATCCGGATTACGAGCAGCTCGTGCTCGCGTTCGTGAAAGACTCGCTCGCCGACGGCGGGCGCAACCAATTCGTCGACAACCTGGACGAGCTCGTGAGTGCGATCGCGTTACCGGGCTTCTTCAACAGCCTCGGCCAGACGCTGCTGAAGCTCTTGAGCCCGGGAGTACCGGATATCTACCAGGGAAACGAGCTCTGGGACTTCAGCCTCGTCGATCCGGACAACCGCCGGCCCGTGGACTATGCGCACCGCGCGGCGCTGCTCGCGGCGCTCGAGGAGGCGGCCGAGGACGAAGCGCGGGTGCCGGAGTTGCTGCGCGAGCTGCTCGAGAGCCTCGGCGATGGCCGCGCGAAGCTCTACACGATCTGGCGAGCGCTCGCGTTTCGCAGCGAGCAGCCGGAACTATTCGCACGCGGCAGCTACGACCCGATCGCCGTGCATGGCACGCGTGCGGAGCACGTCGTCTCGTTCGCGCGCCGCCATGAGGGCGCGCGGGCGGTCGTCGCAGTAGGGCGCTGGTTCGCGTCGCTGCCGCGGCACGTGCGCGAGGGCGCCGCGGGGTTCGAGTGGGGCGATACGGTGCTCGCGCTGCCGCCGGGCGAGTACCGCAACCTGCTGAGCTCGCGCACGGTCGTCGTTGGCGACGCGGGTCTGCGCGCCGACGCGCTGTTCGCCGAATTCCCGGTCGCGCTGCTGCGGGTCGGGTAGCCGGCGCTTCGCTAACCGTTCGCGATCATCGCTGCGCGCAGATCGCGCAGCGGCACGGCGACCCAGTCCGGCCGCTGGTCGAGCTCGTAGCGGATCTCGTAGAACAACCGCTCGAGCATCGCGAGGCGGAGCACGCCGGTCGCCTGCGCCGCGCGGATAGACCGCGCAGTCGCCGAGCGCCTCGCGATACGCCGTCAAGAACTCCGCGCCCGCGGCCGCGCGCCACTCCTCGAGCAGCGCCGCAACGCCCGCGCCGTCCGCTCCCCGCTTCGCCGCGAACTGCCGTACCGCGACGGCCCGCGCGTAATCGAACGAGCGCAGCATGCTGGCGATGTCTTTGAGCGCACTGGCCTTGCGCCGCCGCTCCTCGAGCGGGCGGCCCGGCTCGCCTTCGAGATCGGTGATCACGAAGTCGTTCCTCGTGAGCAGCACCTGTCCCAAGTGGTAGTCGCCGTGATAGCGCGTTCGCAGCGCTTCCACGTTGAGGCGCGCGTGGCCGTCGATCCAGTAGCGGATCGATTGCGCGTCGGCGAGCACCGCGCGCGCGACGTCGCGCGCGTCGTCGGGTAGGGTCTCGAGTCGCGACTCGAGCGCCGCGAGCGTTGCGTCCGCTTCGTTCCGGATGCGCTCGACCCACTCGACGAGGTGCGCGGCGTCGAGCGGCTCGGGGTCGAATGCGGGGTCGCCCGTCTCGACGGCGAGCGCGCGATGCAGCTCCGCGGTGCGCGCGGCGAGCGCGCGCACGAGCAGCAGGTAGGCGCTGTGATCCGCGGGCAAGATCTCCCCGTCGGCCGCGCGCGTCGTAGCGTCGTCGATGCAGCGCTCGAGATACTGGAGCGTGTAGCGCCAGCCGTCGCCTTGATTCGCGACGGCCGCCTGCACGAGCGCGAGCGTCGTCTCGGCGCCGTCGCCCCGAACGAGAACGATCGCACCCGCGGTAGGCGCGACCGCCGAGCACGGCGACCGCTCCGTGAGGAAGCGGCCCATCTCCCATTCGGGATGAACTCCGCTTCGTAAGCGTCTGAATGATTTGATGAACAATAGCCTTGCCGATGATCACTGCAAGATTGCTGCTGTCCGCTGCCAAGCGGATCTCCGCGGCGTCGATGTTCTTCGGGAGCAGGCCGTCGAGAGCGCGCGTCGCCGTGAACCTGAGCTCGCCGCGAGCGCAGCCGACCGGCTCGCCGGCGATCAGCGCACGTACCAGGTCGCGCACGAAGTCGGGATGCGCGAACGCGTCGAACAAGAGCCCCGTCGAAGAGTGTTGGCGGACGCGCGCGAGCGCGTGGGCGGCCTGCGCGCTCGCGCGCAGTTCCCCCCAATCGAGCGCGAGCGGCAAGAAATACTCCTGCGGCTCGCCGCGTGCGAATTCTGTGCTTCGCGAGCGCGAGGAGCCACGTGCCGCGAGCACCGCTCCAGCGGCAGAGGCTGTCGAGCGTCACGGCCGCGGCGCCGCGCTCCTTACCTGCGAACCAGCGCTGGGCGGCGAAGTAGCTCGGCATGACGTCGCGCTCGAGCTGCGCGACGAGCCGTGCGGCGGCGGCGTGACGTTCGCCCGCGGCCGCGGCGTCGAAGCTCGCGAGGCCGTTGAACAGCACGAGCCAGGGCTTCTCCTCGGGCGCGAGCCGCTCCTCGTGCCAGCTCGGCACGTTCGCGGATTCCGCGAGCTCGAACCAATAGAACCCGTGGCCCGCGAGCGTGAGCATGTACGGCAGCTCGCCGATCGGCGGGAACGACGAGCGGCCGAGCAGCTCGACGGGCACGCGGCCGCGGAACTGCGCGAGATCGAGCTCGACGGCCTGCGCCGAGCGTTTCAGGTTCGCGACGCACAGCAGTCGTCTCGTTTCCGTAGCGGCGGACGTAGGCGAGGATCTTGCGGTTGCCCGGACGCAGCAGCTCGAACGTACCGCGGCCGAACGCATTGTAGCCTTGCCGAACCGCGAGGATCCGGCGCGTCCAATTGAGCAGCGACGACGGCTCGCGTGCCTGAGCCTCGACGTTCACCGAGGCGAAGCCGTAAATCGGGATCCATGATCGGCGGCAGATACAAGCCCTGCGGATCGGCGCGCGAGAACCCGCCGTTGCGATCCGAGCTCCACTGCATCGGCGTGCGCACGCCGTTGCGGTCGCCGAGGAAGATGTTGTCGCCCATGCCGAGCTCGTCGCCGTAGTACACCGTCGGCGACCCGGGCATCGACAACAGCAGGCTGTTCATGAGCTGGATCTTCGCGGCGTCGTTCTCCATCAATGGCGCGAGGCGGCGGCGGATGCCGACGTTCACGCGTGCGCGCGCGTCCGCCGCGTACGCCTGATACATGTAGTCGCGCTCGCGGTCCGTGACCATCTCGAGCGTGAGCTCGTCGTGATTGCGCAGGAAGATCGCCCACTGGCACGTCGGTGGGATGTCGGGTGTCTGCTGCAGGATCTCGACGATCGGGTAGCGGTCTTCCTGCGCGATCGCCATGTACATCCGCGGCATTAGCGGGAAGTGATAGGCCATGTGGCACTCGTCCCCGTTCGCCGAAATACTCGCGCACGTCCTCGGGCCATTGGTTCGCCTCGGCGAGCAGCATGCGGTTCGGATACGCCGCGTCGATCGCGGCGCGGATTTCCTTCACGACCGCGTGCGTCTCCGGCAGGTTCTCGTTGCTCGTGCCTTCGCGGACGCAGAGATAGGGGATCGCGTCGAGCCGCAGCCCGTCGACGCCGAGATCGAGCCATTGCTCCATCACGCTGATGACTGCCTTCACGACGTCGGGGTTGTTGTGGTTCAAGTCGGGCTGATGCGCGAAGAACCGGTGCCAGTAGTACTGCTTCGCGACGCTGTCCCACGCCCAGTTCGATGCCTCGGTGTCCGTGAAGATGATCCGCGTCTCCGGAAACTTTTGATCCGTGTCGCTCCAAACGTAGAAGTTGCGCTCCGGTCGAATCGCGCTCGGCCAAGCGCGCTCGCTGAAACCACGGATGCTGGTCCGACGTATGGTTCACGACGAGCTCCGTGATCACCTTGAGTCCGCGGTGATGCGCCTCGGTGACGAAGGTCTGGAAGTCCTCGAGCGTGCCGTATGCGGGATTGATGCCGAGGTAGTCCGCGATGTCGTAGCCGTCATCGCGCATCGGTGAGGGGTAGAACGGCAGCAGCCAGATTGTGTTCACGCCGAGCCGCGCGATGTAGTCGAGCTTCTGCGTGAGCCCCTTGAAGTCGCCAACGCCGTCGTCGTTCGAGTCGAAAAACGCGCGTACATGGAGCTGGTAGATGACCGCGTCCTTGTACCAGAGCGGGTCGCTCTCGAAGGAGATCGCTTCCTCCCCCATGGCGGTAGCCAGTCGCGGCAATCCAGGGATTCCGGAGTCCATGAACGAACCCTAAACGAAGTAGTCGAAGTCGCGTTCGGTCGCGACGTGCCGGCGGAGCTTGAACACGTGCGCGGGCGAGCGCGCCGGGTCGAGGCGACACGAAGTTGCGGGGGCCGCTCCAGAGATAGCGCCCACCCGACAATAGGTCGTGCGCTTGGTACGCCTTGCCCGCGTCCATGCGCCAATCCGCGAGCGGCAGCTCGACGAAGCCGCTCTGTGCGTGATGCGGATCGAGGTTCACGACAACGAGCACGATGTCGTCGAGGTCATCCGTGCGCTTCGAGTAGCAGATGAGCTGCTCGTTGTCGACGTCGTGGAAGCGCAGGTTCGCGTCGTGATTGCAGCGCCGTGTTCTCGCGCCGGATCGCGTTGAGCCGAGTAAGGAACTCACCGAGGCTGTCGTCGCGGCGTAGGTCCCAGCGGCGTACCTGATACTTCTCGGAGTCGCGGTACTCCTCGGCCCCCGGCTCGCGCGGCTCTGCCTCGAGCAGCTCGAACGCGGGACCGTAGATGCCGTAGCTCGCGCCGAGCGTCGCCGCGAGCACCGCGCGGCACATGAACGCGGGCCGCCCGCCGAACTGCAGGTACTCGTGCAGAATGTCGGGCGTGTTCGGCCAGAGATTCGGCCGAAAGTAATCGCGCCGTCGTCCGCGAGCTCCGTGAAGTAGTCCGTCAGCTCTGGCTTCGTATTGCGCCACGTGAAGTACGTGTACGACTGGCTGAAGCCGAGCTTCGCGAGCCGATACATCACGCGCGGCCGGCGAACGCTTCCGCGAGGAAGATCACATCGGGATGGCGGCTCCTGCACGTCGGCGATCAGCCAGCTGCCAGAAGCCGAACGGCTTCGTGTGCGGATTGTCGACGCGGAACACGCTGACGCCTTGGCTCACCCAGAACTCGACGACGTCGCGCAGCTCGGCCACAGCGACTCGCCATTCGCTGCTCGCGAAGTCGAACGGGATAGATGTCCTCGTATTTCTTCGGCGGGTTCTCCGCGTACTGCACGCTGCCGTCGCGCCGTCGCTTGAACCAGTCCGGATGGTCGCTGACGTACGGATGATCGGGCGAGCACTGGAACGCGATGTCGAGCGCGACCTCGATGCCGAGGCGCTCGGCCTCCGCGCGAAACGCCCGGAAATCCTCGAGCGTGCCGAGCTCTCGGATGCACGCTCTTGTGGCCGCCTTCGCGGCCGCCGATCGCCCACGGCGAGCCCGGGTCGTCGCGCGCCGCGTCGAGCGCGTTGTTCGGGCCCTTGCGCTTGGTCGGCGCCGATCGGATGGATCGGCGGGAGATACAGCACGTCGAAGCCCATCCCCGCGACGTACGCGAGGCGCGCCTTCGCGGTCGCGAACGTGCCGTGCGCCGCCGTCGCGCCGACCGCGGAGCGCGGGAAGAACTCGTACCACGACGAGCAGCGCGCGAGCGGCCGCTCGACGACGATCTCGAGCTGCGTAGTCGTAGACGCGTCTCGAGCGTAGCGGTCCGGGTGCTTCGCCATGAGCTCGGCAGAGCTTCGAGCGACAAAGCGCTGCACGCGCCGGACGTCGAGCGGCGTCCGACGCTCTCGAGCGACGCCGCGAGGCGAGCAGGGCATTCCGCCCGGTCCGTCGGCGCTGCGCTCGCGCCGCCGCGCGCACGAGGTCTGCGCCGTCGCGCAGCGCGATCTTCGACGTCCGCGGGCGCCGTGCGGCGCGCGAAGGCTTGCCGCCACGATGAGAACGCGTCGATCCATGCCGTGACGGTGAAGCGATGAACGCCGAGCTCGTGCAACGTGAACGACGCGCGCCACGTGTCGTTGCCGATCGCGCGCATCGGCACTTCGAGCCAGGCGTCCGCGTCGCCGTGTGCATGCAGCAGCATACAGGCGATCTGGTCGTGGCCATCCGCAATCGCGTCGGCTTCGACGACGACCGCGTCGCCGAGCACGCGCTTCACCGGGAACCGGCCGCCGTCGAGCGCGGGCCGCACGTCCTCGATCACGACGCGGCAACGGCCGTCGGTGGGCAGCGTCACGCCCGTACCTCGCTCACGCTGCGCAGCAACGCCATGCCGAGCGGCGGCAGCGTGAGCGATAGCGTGTGGTAGCGGCCGTGGGTGCCCGTCGGCGCCGCGTGCGCGCCGCCGAGATTGCCCTGGCCGCTGCCGCCGTAGTGCGGCGAGTCGCTGTTCAGAACCTCTTCCCAGAACCCGCCGCGCGGCACGCCGACTTGATAGTTGTGACGCGGCACCGGCGTGAAGTTCAGGGCTGCGAGCGCTAGCCGCGTGCCGCTCGCGTCGCGGCGCACGAACGTGAGCACGCTGTTGTCGGTGTCGTTCGCGTCGATCCATTCGAAGCCGCGCGGCGAGAAGTCCTGCCAGAGCGCAGGCTCGGCCCGGTACAGGGCGTTGAGGTCCTTCAGCCAGCGCCGTACGCCGGCGTGCGGGGCCCGGTGCTCGAGCCCCCAGTCGAGCTCGACGTCGTGGTTCCACTCCGTCCGCGCGGCGAGCTCGGCGCCCATGAACAGGAGCTTCTTGCCGGGATGCACGAACTGGTAGCCGAGCAGCGCGCGTAGGTTCGCGAAGCGTTGCCATTCGTCGCCGGGCATCTTCCCGAGCAGCGAGCCCTTGCCGTGCACCACCTCGTCGTGCGACAGGGGCAACACGAAGTTCTCGGCGAACGCGTACCAGAGGCTGAACGTCACGTCGTTGTGATGGTGCTTGCGGTACAGGGGATCCTTCGCGAAGTAACGCAGCGTGTCGTGCATCCAGCCCATGTTCCACTTCATGCCGAAGCCGAGGCCGCCGGCGTCGACGGGCCTCGACACGCCGGGCCATGCGGTCGATTCCTCGGCGATCGTCTGCACGTGGGGGTGGCGCTCGTACACGCGGGTGTTGAGCTCTCGTAAGAAGCGGACTGCGCCCCAGTTCTCGCGGCCGCCCTGCTCGTTCGGCAGCCATTGACCTTCCTTGCGCGCGTAGTCGAGATAGAGCATCGATGCGACGGCGTCGACGCGCAGCGCGTCCGCATGATACTCGTCGAGCCAGAACATCGCGCTCGACGCGAGGAACGAGCGCACCTCGCCGCGATCGTAATTGAACACGTAGCTCTGCCACTCGGGCTGATAGCCGCGCCGGCGGTCGGCGTGCTCGAAGAGATGCGTGCCGTCGAAGTAGTTGAGCCCGTGCAGGTCGTCCGGGAAGTGCGAAGGCACCCAGTCGAGGATCACGCCGATGCCGTGCTGGTGCAGCTGGTCGATGAGGTACTTGAGATCTTGCGGTGTGCCGTAGCGAGCGGTCGGCGCGAAGTAGCCGATCGTCTGATAGCCCCACGAGCCGTAGAACGGATGCTCCATGAGCGGCAGGAGCTCGACGTGCGTGAAGCCGAGGTCGGTCAGGTGCTCGACCAGGGGCCCGGCGAGCTCGCGGTACCCCAGCACGGCGCCGTCATGCCGCCGCCAAGAACCCACGTGGAGCTCGTAGATCGACCACGGCGCGTCGAGGGAGT
Organism: uncultured Gammaproteobacteria bacterium; assembly: GCA_963742115.1. Classification (GTDB taxonomy): domain Bacteria; phylum Pseudomonadota; class Gammaproteobacteria; order Steroidobacterales; family Rariloculaceae; genus FEN-1219. The sequence goes on along the minus strand of CAVUKQ010000014.1, from coordinate 377,977 downwards.
TCGCGGTGCTGCGCTTGCTCAGCCACTCGCCGTCGCCCCATTCGTATTGGAGCGGCCAGAAGCGCGATGCCGTTCCGGGCGGCTCTTCCCAGCAGAATGCGAACGGGTCGCCCTTGTCCGCGCGATAACCGCCGTGCCGCGACTCGATGTGGTATTTGTAGCGCGCCCCGTCATCGACGTCTGCGATCCGGCCTTCCCAGATTTCCGAGTCGTGCGCGCCGCGTGCGAGCACGGACTCGCCCACGCGCCACCCGTTGAAGTCCCCCACCACCGAAACGCGCTCGGCGTTCGGCGCCCAGACCGCGAAGCGGACGTGAGCGGCGTCGCTGCGGTGCGAGCCGAGCACGCGATGGAGGTCGCAATGAGATCCGTCTCGAAAGCGTTCGAGATCCTTAGGTCCAAGCACTGCCGTCATCGCGTCCGCCGCGTCGTCGACTCTCGTGGTTACAGGCACAGCGAGCAAGTTCTGTGCCGCCGGCGGCCCGGCGCTTGCCCGAGCCCGGCAGGCGCGCAGCGCCATCCCGCCGCCGTCGGGCGGGTGCGGCGCCCAAAAACTGCGAGTGGGCGCAAGAATTGCGATGTTGCGCGGCACCGGGGACGTAGCTCTCTGTAGCACTGCCGAAGCTCTACGACGGGTCAGGGGGCTTCGAGAACATGGAGCGGCACCGGTTCTTCGAGTACGCTTGCCGCGAAACCGGGGGGTCGAGTGCAACGCAAGCTAGTCTCATTGTCGGCGTGCCTTCTCGTTTCGTTCGGCGCACGCGTCGCGGCGCAGGGGCCGAGCGGCGGCGCCCATCCCGCGATCGACATCAAGGACCATCCGGTCACCGCCGAAATCCTGAAGAAGCCCGATCCCGCGGATTGGCTCATGTACAGCCGCACGTACGACGCGCAGCGTTTCAGTCCGCTCGCGCAGATCGACCGCGGCAACGTCGGCACGCTGCAACGCGCCTGGACGAAAGAGCTGCCGAGCGGGCCGGTCGAGGCGATTCCGCTCGTCTATCGCGGCGTGATGTACCTGCTCACGCCGGGCGGGCGCGACGGCGGCAGCCGCATCTGGGCGCTCGATGCCGCGACCGGCAACCTGCTCTGGGAGTACAAGCCGGACAACAACGGCGCGTCGCGGATCAAGGCGCTCGCGATCTACGAAGACATGATCTATTACACCGCGCCGGCGCCGGCGGCCAACGAGCCGAGCCCGGTGATCGCGCTCGACGCGTCCACGGGCCAGGTGCGCTGGAGCGTGCCCGATCACGCCGGAAAACCACACGGCCGGCGCGATCGTCGTCGAAGGCAAAGTGATCTCGGGCCGCACCTGCAACACGGAGCGCAAGAACTGCTACATCTCGGCGCTCGACGCGAAGACCGGCAAGGAGGCGTGGCGTTTCTACACGGTACCCGCGGAGGGCGAGCCCGGCGACGCGTCGTGGGCCGGCGTGCCGTCGAGCAAGCGGCGTGCGGCGACGTGGGGTTTGCCCGGCACCTACGATCCCGTGCGGCGGCTCATCTATTGGGGCATTGCCAATCCGATGCCGAACACGCGCGCGGAGCGGCACGGCGGCAACGCCGACGCGATTCCCGCAACCGCGCCCGCGGACCTCTACAGCGACTCGACCGTTGCGCTGAAGCCCGACACGGGCGAGCTCGTCTGGTACTACCAGCATCTGCCTGGCGACGACTGGGACGAGGACATCAATCAGGAGCGCGTGCTCGTGCATACGGCAGTCGCGCCGGACCCGAGCTACGTCAAATGGATCAACCCCGCCGTGCGCCGCGGCGAGCAGCGCGACGTCGTGATCACAGTGGGCGAGGGCGGCGGCATGTGGGTGAACGATGCCGCGAACGGCCAGTTCCTCTGGGCGATGCCGTTTCCGTACGACGTGCCGAACTTCATCATCTCCGACATCGACGTGAAGACGGGCATCACGCACATCAATCGCGATCTCGTGCTCGACAAGCCCGGCAAGCGGAGCGTCATCTGTTTCTGGAACACGCGCAGCTTCTGGCCGACCGCGTATCACCCCGGGCTGAATGCGCTTTACGTGCCCTACGTCGATCATTGCCTCGATATGACGAGCGCCGTCCCGAGCGGCGACGGCGAGAAGCGCGGCGGCTTGCGCCGGCCCGGATCCGATCCCGCGAAATTCGCCGGCATCGCGAAGATCGACATGAGGACCGGCAAGCTCGAGCGAATCTACGAGGGTCGTGCGGCGGGCAACGGCGCGATGCTCGCGACGGCGGGTAACCTCGTATTCTGGGGCGACATCGCGCAGGTGCTGCGCGCTTTCGACGCGGAGACGGGCAAGATTCTGTGGCAGTCCGAGCCGCTCGGCGCCACGATCCAGACGAGCACGATCACCTATGCGGTCGCGGGCAAGCAATACGTCGCCGTGATCAACGGCGAGGGGCTGATCGGCGCGCGCGGACTCGCGGCGTCGGCGGACTTCACGCTGCCCGAGAATCGCGGCAACTCGATCAACGTGTTCGCATTACCGCGCGATTGAACGAGAGTTCGTCCGCTAGCCGCCAGACGTGGAAAGCTTCGTAGAGTTTGCCGACCACGTTTTTCGGGTCGTTAGTCATTCCGTGTTCCTTCCAACGCGTTGTTCGTTGCGGCGCGGGTCGGCCAACTCGGTGAGCACGACAAGAGCGATTCCGAGCATGATGGCAACGTCGGCGAAATTGAAGATGCCCGTCCGGAGCCATCCGACGCCCACGTTCAGAAAATCCACGACGCTCCCGCGAAACAGTCGATCGATCCAGTTCGAAAGACCTCCGGCAAGAAACAGCGTGACACCGAACACCCGCCACGGAGACCAACGGGACCGTAACAGGGATATCAGAAGAACCAGCAAGATAGCGCCGGTCGCGACGGTGAAGATACCCGTTCGAACGAGAGCCGGGAGCTCTGCGCCCAGGCTCAGAAACCCGCCGGCGTTTTCCGCGTAGCCTAGGCGCAGGGTATCGCCGAGGAACGACAGCGTCGGCTTGCCGGCCAGGAGTGTCGAAGCCATGTGCTTCGTGACGCGGTCGCAGCCGACGGTCGAGGCCACGATCAGAGCCACTGCCGCAAGGCGGAAGGTCGGATGAAGCATCACACGTCGCTCACGAGTGCGGACGTTGCACGGCGAACTAGCGGCAAGACACCCAGCAACGTCGGAAATGCCACGGCCCACGAGATGCCCCAGGCCCCCAGCCAGATTCGGACGAAGCCCGGCGCAAGACCGATTCCTCGAAGCGTGCTGATAAACGACACGATGAACGTCATGAGCAGCGACAGCAATATCGCCAGGACGATGCCGCCGTAACGTGCCGGCAGCTTCGGCAGCCCCAAGAAATTCGCTGAAGTTGCTCTCTGGGCGCTCATGTCCTGCTACGGCCGCGCTATCGAGATGGTCTACGCGAACGACGTGACCTTGCTGTGCAGACGCAGCATAGCCGATCAGCGGCGCGCGGCCACGCGCCCCGCCTGCCAACCGCTGCTCGACCGCGGATCGCGCTGCCGTTACGATTGCCCGCATGCAGCTCGAATCCACGCGACAGCCGCCGTAAGCGAGCCGATGTCGCGCCGCCCGCCCAGCCGCAGCGCCGCCGGAAAAACTCGAAAAAAACGCAAGCGCCGCTTCTCGATCCGCCGAGTCGTGCCGAACGCGCGCACTCGCCGCCGGCTCGTGCGCGCGTTCCGCGACGCGCCGCGCGCGGTGCAGGGGGTCGTCGTGGTCCTCGTCGCAGTCGCGCTCGGGTTCGCGGTGAACTGGACGTACCAAGTAGCTCGCAAACCGTCGGAGCTGTTCTTCCCGATGAGCGGCGCCTTATATAAGGAGCCAGCGCAGACGTGGCGGGCCTACGGCGCGCTGTTCCGCCGGCATTCCACTCGCGTGATGTCGCCCGATCTGCTCGCCGCGCTCGCGCAAGTCGAGGGCTCGGGCAACCCGATCGTGAGAACCTATTGGCGCTGGTCGCTCACGCACGAGCCGTTTGAAATCTATCGGCCGGCGTCGAGCGCAGTCGGGATGTACCAGATCACGGACGGCACATTCGTCGACGCGCGCCGTTACTGCATCCACGATCACGCGGTCGCGGTCGAAGGGCCTTGGTACGCGTTTCGTACCTGCTGGTTCAACGAGCTGTATACACGGACGGTGCCGTCGCACGCCGTCGAGCTCACGTCGGCGTATCTCGATCGGCGCGTCGCCGAGATGCTCGCGCGCGATAAGGGCGCGTACGCCACGTTGCAGCAACAGCAGAACGTGGCGGCGCTCATTCATCTCTGCGGCCCGGGAGTCGCCCGCGCGTTTGCGCGTCGCGGCTTCGCGCCCGCTCCGGGGCAGCGCTGCGGCGCGCATGACGTGCGCGGCTACCTCGCAAAGGTGAACGAAATGCGGCGCGTCTTCGCGCGCCTCGACGCGTCGAGTTAGAACGGGAGCGCCCAGTGCCGTTCGGCGCGGGCGCGTCGCTGAGATCTTGCTAGTTGCTCGAGCCCGCGCCCTTGCCATCGGTTCGGCCGAGCGCCTTGCCGTCCTTGAGGACAGCGCCGACGTACAGCCCGCCGGTGCTGCCGTCGTTCAAGGCCGCCGTGCTGCGCAGCGGATTGACGTAGATCGTGACGTGGTCGCCGACCTGCAGCGCCGTGCGCGTCCAGCCCTGGTTGATCAGGATGTTCGGCGCCGTCATCTCGACCGTCCACAAGCCGTCCGGATCGTCGCCCTCGCTTTTGCCGTCGACTTTGAACGATGCGTGCGGGTTGATCCAGCGGAACTGCGTGACCGTGCCCTCGATCTTCACGACGCGGGTCGTGTCGAACGCGGCGGTCGAGTGGTGCGCCGCAGCCGGTCCGATGCCGAACAGGCTCCCGACCGCGGCCCCGACCGCCAGCGCAACGCTGTGAATGCTCTTCATGATTCGCTCCTTACTGCGTCAATCCGGCGCGGCCGGCCTGCGTGCTCGGCAGGTTGTCGTTGAGATCCGGCAAGCATTCGACCTCGCCGATGTCCGTGTGATCCACGCGCAACCAGCGCTTCGTATTTCGCCACTCGCCGACCCAATTCACGGGGTCCGTCATGATGTGCTCGATCTCGAGCACCTCGCCGTTCTCGAGCAGCCGCATCCGCTCCTGCATGTGGAACTGCTCGGAGATCGGTATCCCGGTGTCGATGTAGTGGTTGTATGTCTCGATGTACTTGGTATCGACGACGAGCGTGTCTTTCTCCCAACGGCCGATCGATTCGCCGTTGTACGAGAAGATCACCGTATTCTCGTCGGAGTATGGGCGGCCGTCGATGAAGATCTGGCGGAAGGCGTTGTTGAAGTTCGAGACCATGTAGATGACGGTCGGCAATTGCACCATCGCGATCGGCCAGACGCGCGTCATGATCATCGGGATACCGGCCGGGAAGCATTGTCCGATCGAATCCCGATACGGCTTGCGCTCCTTGGCGAGCCGCTGGCCCTCTTCGAAGTCGAGCTTCGCCTGCCCGATGAACTCGGGATACGGCGGGCCGTAGCGGAAGTCGCCGAAAGCTCTGCTCAAGTCGACGAACCACGTGCCCGTGAGGTTGAACGGTGCCGCAGGCCGGTCCTTCTTCAGGTTCTCCGGTGCGAGCGCGCCGAGGTACGCCTCGTGCTTCGGGATCATGTTCGCGAGCTTCTCGCGTCGCTCGGCGGCAGTTTGGCCCCAAGCGAGATTCATTGCAGCGAGGCTTGCCGCTACCGCGATCAATGTTCTGAGTCCGGCCATTGCTCCCCCTTTGCGATGCGCCCCTTGCGGAAAATCGAGCGACGTCGATCCGCCCGAGCGGGGCGCAATCACTGTAACACAGGGTATTGGACGTGCCTGCGTGCGGGCGAACACCCGCATCCAAAGATCTCTAAACGCCGGTTCTTCGACCGCTCGACGCTGCGGCGGCGAGCACTCGGGCAGGTGCGACTCACGCGGCGGTCGCGTTTCACGCGGAGCTCGCGGGTTCGCTCGACGGCGTAGCGATCGCGCGCCGCTGCCGGAGCTCCGCGCTCCATTTGAGGTGGCTTCGCAGTGTGAATCGATCGTAGAGCCCGCTCTCCAAACAGTTCGCGGTGGTCTCGCGACCTGCCGCCCACTAGACTGTCGCCCGCCCGGGAAGTAGCGAGCGCGCGCCGCTCGCGCAAGCCGTTGCGCTCCATAGTGCTTATCCGAACAATAACTTGAGAGATGATCTTGGGGGAGTTTATGAGATCCGTGTTCGCCTTGCCTTGCGTCGTCGTGTCCGTCCTTCTTACCCATACCGTGCTCGCGCAGACCCTGCTGCCCGGCGAGCGTGAGGCCAACGTTGCCGCGATTCCGGGAGTGGTCGCTGCCGGCACGAAGTGGCAGCTCGTTTGGGCCGATTTCGAAACGGCCGACGGGATCAACGGCACGCCGGACGGCGGCGTGATCTTCGCCCAGGAGCAAACGGACACGATCCGGAAGCTCGACGCGAGCGGCAAGGAGTACACGCTGATCGCGCAGACGCGCGGCGCGGGGTCGATCTCGCTCGACGCGCAGGGCCGGCTCTACGGTGTCGAGCGAACTTGCACGGAACCGCTCAACACGTATCTGCCCGGGTGCAATGAGCTGCCGCGGATCGTGCAGTATCTGCCCGAGCACCGCACCATCGCCACGAGCTTCTCGAACGGCGCGCCGCTCGGCCGGCTCAACGACCTGATCGCAGACGGCAAAGGCGGCGCGTACTTCACCCAGACCGGCGCGTACTACGTAAGCTCGGCCGGCGTGGTGAGCACGGTGGCCGATCAAGATATCCGCTCCAACGGAATCATGTTGTCGCCGGACGGCAAGACCCTGTACGTGACCAACAACACGGTCGTGCTTGCGTTCGACGTCAAGGCCGACGGCTCCACCGCGAACCGCCGCGACTTCGGCGGGCTCGACGGCGACGAGGGCGGCGACGGCATGGCCGTCGATTCCGAAGGGCGCCTTTACGTGACGGGCGCCAAGGGCGTGCACGTCTTGTCGCCGAAGGGCGAGCATCTCGGGTTGATCCCGACTCCGCGGCGGCCGATCACGCTCGCGTTCTCGGGCCCCGACAAGAAGACGCTGTACGTGCCGCAACAGGGCGCCATCGGGCCTGACGGTAAAGCGTGGGCTACGCCCGAGACGATCCGCAATACTGCGATGACGATCTATACGCTCGCGATGCAGTCGCAGGGCTTCAAGGGCCGGCCGAAATAGCTCAGTGGCTCTGGGGGGCCGCGTCGATGAACGTGAAGCGCAATTTGCCGAGGCCGATCACGTCGCCGTGCCGCAGCGCGTGTCGGTTGGTGAGCTTCGAATTGACCTTGATCCCGTTCTTGCTGTCGACGTCCTCGAGGATGACGCTGTCCTCCGTCGACACGAGCCGGGCGTGCACGCGGCTGATGAAGTCGCTGTTGATCTGAATGTCGGCCTGCTCGGAGCGGCCGATCGTCATCACGTTCTTGTAGATCGGGTACTTGATCGGGGTGTCGTGATCCAGGAACACGAGCACGCGCGATACGCGCGCGTGTCCGGCTGCGGCGCGGCTCTTCGCCTTGCCATCGCCGAACTCCTCCGGGAACACGAGCTCCGGGGCGATCATCTCCTGCGATTCTTCGTCGTCGCCTACGACCGGTGAGAGGAGGTGCCCGCTATCGTGCCGAGTGTCGGCCTCTTCGATCGAGCCGAGACTCGCCATGAGCTCTTCGATCGACGGCAGCGCCTGCCGGATGCTCGGCTCCTCGATCTCTTCCTGGCCGAGCGTGATCGTCGCCGTCTGCATACCGTCGATTCGGGCGAGCTGCTTGCGCAGCTCGTCGCGCTCGATACTTACGCGCGCGAGCTCGGCGCGCGCATCGGCAAGCAGCTTCATCGATTCTTCCCGGCCGCTGCCGAGCGCCACGAGCCGCTTCTGCTGGTCGGCGATCTTGTGCTCCGCCGTCGTGCTGCGGCGCGTGGCTTCCTCGAGCCGCTGCTCGAAGCTCGACGCGATCTGGTCGACCTTCGCACGTAACTCATCGAGACTGTCGCGCAAGCCCGCGGACGTCTTCACCTCGGTGTCGAGCGCCTGCTCGAGCCGTGCAATGGCCGCGTGATCCTCGCCGGCGGTGTCTTGGCGCTTTTGCTCTTCGGAGCGGCGGTCGTCTTGCGGTGTGCGGGTCATCGTGTGGTTTGTGGGGGCGGAGCGAGACCGTCAGGGTAGCGCGGACCGGCGCGGGACCGCACTGTATTGGATCACATACCGGCCGGTCATCCCGCCCGGGAAACCGCGAGAAACGTGGCTTTTGGGGGTCCGGCGCCCGCGCGGCGCCTTCAGCGAACCTCGGGAGCGATCGAGAGATCGAGGCGCTCGCCCGCGCGCGCGACGGTCAGCACGAAGCGCTCGAATACCGTATGGCTGCTCAATGCCTTCAGCAGCTCGTCGACGGACCTCACGGGCTCCCGATTCACCGCGAGCACGAGGTCGTGGGGCTTCAAGCCCGAGCGGCTCGCTGGGCTGCCGTCCGCGATCTCCATCGCCTCGACGACCGTGTCCTGCTCCAAGCCGTACGCGCGTGCGAACCGGCGGTGAATTGGCCGCGTGCGCGCCGCGATGCCGATCTGCGCGCGCCGTACGCGGCCGTGCGCGAGGATTTCGCTCACCACCCACGTCGCCGTGTCCGCGGGCACGGCGAAGCCGATGCCTTGGGCTGCGGCGATGATCGCCGTGTTGATCCCGACTACTTCGTGGTCGGTGGCCACGAGCGGTCCGCCCGAGTTTCCGGGGTTCAGCGGCGCCGTGTGCTGCACGATGTTGTCGATCGAACGGCCCTCGACGCTGCGGAGCACGCGGCCTTTGGCGCTGACGATGCCGGCCGAGACAGTCTCGCTGTAGCCGAGCGGGTTGCCGAGCGCGACGACGAGTTGGCCGACCTTGAGGTTCTTCGTCGAGCCGAGCGTCGCGAACTCGAGGGAGCTCGCGTGCAGCCGCAGCACCGCGAGGTCGGTCGCAGCGTCGCTGCCGACGACGCTCGCTGCCGCGGAACGTCCTTCGGGCAGGTGCACGCGCACGCTGCGCGCCGCGGCCACCACATGCTGATTCGTCAGTGCGTAACCGTCCGGTGTGATCACGACGCCCGAGCCCGCGCCGCCGCGCGCGCCGTTACCGCGCACTTCGACGGCGACGACCGCGGGCGCCGCGCGCTCGACGACCGCGACGACGGCTTGTGAGTATGCGTCGAGCAGTCTCGCGTCGCGCGCGCCGGACGGCGCGCCGTCCTGGGCCCCGTCGTCGTCCGCCTGGTAGTCGAAGTCCGTCATGGTGTGCTCGAGCGGCCGCCATACGTGGGGTCGCGCAGCGAGCTTTCAACGTGCGACAGGGCAGCAGCGGCCACGCAAGCGGAGGGCGGTGCACGTCGGGCTGCGGCGCACCCTGCGGAGCGAGTTAGCGATCGCGGGCGGTTTGGAGCAGCTTGCGGAAACGCCATCCCGAAACGGGCTTCGAGAAGTAGTAGCCCTGGAGCTCGTCGCAGGCGTTCGCGCCGAGGAACGCGATCTGCTCCTCGGTCTCGACGCCTTCGGCCACGACCTTGAGGTCGAGGTTGTGGCCGAGCGCGATGATCGTGCGCACGATGGCCGCGCTGTCGGGATCGGTGGCGATGTCTTTCACGAACGAGCGGTCGACCTTGAGACGATCGACCGGGAAGCGGTGCAGATAGCTCAAGCTCGAGTAGCCGGTGCCGAAGTCGTCGACGGCGATCTGCACGCCGAGGCGCTTGATCGCGTGCAGCATCTCGACCATGTGCTCGCCGTCCTGCATGACCATGTTCTCGGTGAGCTCGATCTCGAGCCAGCGCGCTTCGAGCTTGGTTTGCTCGAGCACCTCGGTGATCGTTTGCACGAGGTCGTCGCGCCGGAACTGGCGCGGCGAGACGTTCACCGCGACCACGCACGGCTTGAACCCGGCGTCCTGCCACGCCTTGTTCTGAGCGCAGGCGGTCTGCAGCACCCAGCGGCCTATCGGCCCGATTAGGCCCGTTTCCTCGGCGATCGGGATGAAGCTCGACGGTCCGATCACTCCGCGCCCCGGGAGTTGCCAGCGGATCAGCGCCTCGCAGCCGGTGAGCTCGCGCGACTTGAGATCGAGGCGCGGCTGATAGAGCAGCTCGAACTGGCCGCGATCGAGCGCGCGCCGCAGGTTGCTCTCGAGCTCCAGCCGCTCCTTCATCATGCGGTTGAGCTCGTTCGTGAAGAACTGGAAGTTATTGCGGCCGTGCTCCTTCGCGCGGTACATCGCCGAGTCCGCATGCTTCAGCAGCGTGTCGGCATCGCTGCCGTCGTCGGGGTAGAGCGCCACGCCGATGCTGCAGGTGATCTCGAACTCGCCTTGCGCCGAGCGCCACGGCTGCGAGATCACTTTGAGCATTCGCTCCATCGTCGTGCCGACCGAGTCCGGCTCGCCCTGGCCGTTGATCAGCAGCACGAACTCGTCGCCGCCGAGCCGCGCGACCGTGTCGTATTCGCGCGCGCAGGTGCGGAATCGGTCAGCCATCACCTTGAGCAGCTCGTCGCCGACGTGATGGCCAAGGCTGTCGTTGATGAACTTGAACCGATCGAGGTCGACGAACACGATCGCGAGCCGCGTGCCGTAGCTCGCGGCCGTGAAGATCGCTTGCTGAAGCCGATCGTTGAGCAATGAGCGGTTCGCGAGGCCCGTGAGCGTGTCGTAGTTCGCCTGCTGCTCGATCCGCGACTGATAGAGCTTGCGTTCGGTGACGTCCTCGACCGTGCCTTCGTAGTACAGCACTTGCGTGCCGTCGAACACCGCGCGCGCGTTCTCGGAGATCCAGATGACGTCGCCGTTCTTGCGGTACACCTGCGCCTCGAAGCCGCTGATCGAGCCGCGCGCCTTGATGATCCGCATGAACTCCTCGCGGCGCGACGGGTCGACGTACAGCTGCTTGCGGATGTCGCGCAGCGAGTTCATGAGCTCGTCGGGCGACGCAAATCCGTAGATCCGCGCGAGCGCGGGATTCGCATCGAGATAGTGGCCGTCGGGGGATGTGCGGAAGATTCCCTCGATCGCATTCTCGAACAGGCTGTGATACCGGCGCTCCGCCTCGCGCAACGCGAGGTCCGATTCTCTGCGGTGCGTCACGTCCTCGATGATGCCTTCGATCGACGCGACGATGCCGTTCTCGTCGTACAGGCCGATGCCGCGCTCCCAGACCCAGCGAACGTTACCGTTCGCGTGCTGAATTCGGTATTCGAGCTCGAAGCGGCGCCGCGCCGCTAGCGCCTCGTTGATCTCGCGCCGGACGCGGGCGCGGTCCTCGGGATGGGTCAGCTCTTCGTACGACAGCCGGTCGTTGAGCAGGAGGTCTTCGGGCGTGTAGCCCGTGACGCGTGAGCAGCCTTCACTCACGAACTCCATCGTCCAATAGGCGTCGTTGCGGCACCGGTAGACCATGCCGTCGAGATTCCCGAGCAGTGTCTGCAGCACGCGCGCCGTGTCGTCGGAGTCGCCGACGGGCTCGCGTTCACGCAGGCGCGGCGCGGCGCGCGGCGCGGCGTCTGGCCGTTCCGGACAGTCCTCGGGCGCGCCCGCAGAAGGGCGATTGGCTGGGATAGCAGAGCTCATGGGTGACGTCGACCTGCGCGAGCGCTATGAATAGCAAGGCTTCGTGCCCGGTTCTCGGCCTATCGTCACAAAACTGATGCCGCGATTCGCGATGCAGGGTAGCCCTGCCGCACAGCCTTGGGGCGTAGGTAACCCGAGTCGGGGGGGTCGGGCCTAGGCTAACGAGGGTTGCGGCCGCGCGGGGCGGCGTGTGCGCGCTCGTAGCGCGACGTTTCGATGAAGTTGCGGATCGCCGAATTGTCCTCGTGGCACGCGTACTCGAAGAACCGGTAGCGGGTGTCGAGCTCGAGCGGGAACGCGGCCTTCCATGGCGCCGTGAGAATCTCCGGATCCTCGACCGCGATCTCGTAGTCGATCGTGTCGGCATCCGCGCGCGTGAAGCGCTCGACTATCCGTAAGCGCTCGCTCGTCGGGATCGGCTTGCCGCCCGGGCCGACGATCGTCATCGGGCTCTCGCCGTTGAAGTTCGTGGTGTCGATCACGAGCGTGTCGCCGTCCCAGCGGCCGCGCGATTCGCCGAGCCAGTGGCGGATTGCTCCGCTGAGCGGCGCACGGCCGTCGAGCGGCACGATGCGCGTCTCGTGGATCAGCTCGAGCCGAATCACGACGTAGCCCGGCGCCTGCATGATCTCGATTCCGCTGTTGTACATGAACGGGAACATCGACGCGGGCAGGCCGCGCGTGATGCAGCGATCGAGCGGATTGAAGTCCGAGACTCTGTCGAACGGAATATTCGACCAGCTGCTCGTCATCGTCGCGGACTTGCGCTCGCCCTCGGCCGTGAGCGCGGGAAGTCGGCCGTTCGCGGGCTCGGAGATCAGCGACGTGAGCCGGTTCGGCTGGCCCATCTCCGTCCAGTGGCCGTTGCCCATTTTATGGTTCTTGATCTCGTCGTCGTAGCGCGCGTTGAGTCCCGCGAGCCGCTCGCTGCGCTCGGCGAATTCCTCGTCGGTGAGCAAGCGGCGCTCGCCGAAGTTTGCGGGGCGTTGCAGCGGCGTGCCGTTGAGCTTGTCGATCGGCCACATCCCTTGGAGGTCGGGATCGCCCCATGGCGTGCGAGGCATCGTCCATTTAGCGGTTTCAGCCCCCGTTGCTTGCGTGCCGTCGGGGTCGTTCGTCGTATTAGTGCAGGCCGCGAGCAGTGTCGCGAGGGCACACGCACAGGCGCGGTGGGATCGATGAGTCACGACGGATGCTCCCCGGGAGTCCGAGGTAGCCATGCTAAACGATCGCGGCAGTCAGGGCAGCACGTGCAGGTGCCCCATCATTCCAACTTCCGCGTGGTCGAGGATGTGGCAGTGAAACATCCACATTCCGGGGCGCTCGTCGAACGCGATCGCGATTCGCAGCTCCGACTTCGTGGGCACGTCGACCGTGTCCTTCCATTCCGGCACACGCGTGTCGTCGAGCACTTGGAAGAAATAGCCGTGCAGGTGGAACGGATGGCTGAAGTCCGTGCCGTTGACGATTCGCCAGATCTGCGTCTCGCCGATGTGCGCGACGGCCGGAATGCTCTTGGGGAAGGGGATCCCGTCGAATCCCATCTCGACTTGGTTGTTGCGCAAGGCGATCGTGAGGTTGATCGTGCGCTCGGTCGCGCCCGCGACGTCGAGCGGCTCGATCGTGCGCAACTCGCTCGGGATCACGGCCGGCGTCACGCGAGGCAGATCGACGGTCTCGATCTCGAGGAGCGGCTCGCGCGCACGCGCGAACTCCGTTCCGTAGCCGCGGTTCACCGGCGACCAGTACAGGGTTCGCGTCGAACCGGGTTCGTCCACGGGAGTGAACACGGCGTCCGCGCGCTCGCCCGGCGTAATCTTCAAGCTATAGACGTCCTCGGAGCGGGCCGCGAGCCCGTTGTCGCCGCCGAGCCGGACGAAGCGGTGGTCTCGCAAGCCGACGCTGAAGTAGCGCGCGCGTGATGCGTTGATGATCCGCCAGCGCTGCTGCTTGCCGGACCGGACTTTGAGAGTCGGATGCGACTTTGCCGTTGACGAGCACGACGGACCCTTCGCGCCCGAACAGATCGCCGAAATTGCCGCCGCTGTCTGGCGGCACGAACTCGCCGGTTTCGGTGAGGCCCGCGTCGGAGACGACGAGCACGAGGTCGTCACCGAATTCCTTCGGGTCGTTCGGGTCCTCGACGACGATCGCGCCGTAGAGGCCCTGGCCCACCTGCGCCGACGAATCCGTGTGCGGGTGATACCAATACGTTCCCGCGTCCTTCGCGACGAAGTCGTACTCGAAGGTCGCGCCGCTCTCGATCGCGGGTTGCGTCATTCCGGGCGCACCGTCCATCGCGTTCGGTACGCGGATGCCGTGCCAATGAATCGTCGTCGCGGCGGGCAGCGAGTTCTTGAAATGCACGACGACGCGATCGCCGACGTGCGCGCGGATTAGCGGCCCCGGCACCGTGCCGTTGTAGGTCCACGCGAGTGTCTTCGTGCCGGGCAGGAACTCCACCTCGGCGAGCTTCGCCTCGAGGTCGATCTCGACGACGCCAGGGTCGGGGTTCCGGTCGACTGCCTCGGCCAACGCGAGGTCTGCATCCCACCCGTCGGGCTGCGGCACGTCGAGCGCGGTCGACGCAGTTTTCGACCACGTCTGCGCAGGCGGCGTGTTTCCTGACTCCGCACTCGGCCCGCAGCCTGCGAGGGCAAGCTGCACGCAAGCGCCGATCGCGAGCGCGCCGCGGCTCGCGATGCGTGTCGTCTGGGTTGATTTCACGCGGTCCACGCTACGGACGGCACGCAGCGCGCGCCATACGTAGTTCCCGCTTTGCTGCGTTCGCTCGCCGGGGCATTTCACGCGCTCGCCGCAAGCGTGCGAATGACGTCGAGTGCCGGATCGAAGACGCCGCTGTCGCGCTCGATCGGGTAGACGATGTACGCGGGCAAGCGAAAGCGTGGCGCGCCGCCGAGCTCGTGCAGCTGCGCGCTCGCAACGTAGCGGGCGATCAGGCGGCGCGGGAAGTAGCCGGCGCCGCCGACTTCCAGAATGTGCTGCAGCCCGAGCCAGCCGACGTTCGTGCTCAAGCCGGTTCCCGTGAGCTCGGGGAAGGCTGCGTTGTGCTTGACGAAGAACTCGGGGCCCCAGTCCACGTAAACGTAATCAGGCCCGAGGTGCGGCGCCTCGGCCGGATCGCTCGACACGAGCACGAGCTCCTCGTCGAGCAGCAGATCGACCTTCAAGCCGGGCCGGCTTTGCGGGGTATACATCACCCCGATGTCTACGCGTCCTTCGACGAGCCCCGCCATCAGGTCTTCCTCGAAGCCAATCTCCGCGCGCACGGCGACGTCGGGTGCGCCCGCGCGAATCTGCGCCAGCGCGCCGAGCAACAATCCTTCCCAAATTCCGATTCGCGCACCGAGCGTCAATGACGCTCGATACCCTGTGCGGGCGCCGACGTCTTGGCGAGCCTGCTCGACGGTGCGCATCAACGTGCTCGCGTGCCGCTGGAACAGCTTGCCCGCGCGCGTCAGCGTCGTTCCGGCTTTGTTGCGCACGAACAGTTGGCAGCCGAGCTGCTCCTCGAGCGATTGAATGCGCGCGCTCACGGTGGACTGAGTGACGAACAGGCGTTCGGCCGCCTTGACGAAATTGCCGGCGGCGACGACCGACAAGAAAGTGCGGGCGAGCTCGGTATCCATCGGTGGGAGATCAAATTCATCGGGTTGATATCGATTGCGACGATATATACACGAGGTTCGCGGCTGGAGCACCTCATCGCCGCCGCCCCGCGAAGTGCACGATGCCGCGTTCCGTCACGATCGCGTTCATGGGGACGTCGTGTGGTTGCGGCTCGATCGTTGCGAGCCGGCCGAGGTCATGACCAATCCCGATGACCCACGCGGGGTGCGGCAGCGCGGCGAGGGTTCGATCGTAATAGCCGCCGCCGTACCCCAGGCGATACCCCGCTTCGTCGAACCCGATCAGCGGCACCAGCAAGACGTCGGGCTCGACGAGAGCCCGCTCGACGGGCGACGGGATGTTCCACAAGCCCCGGCTGCACAGCTTCGTGCGCGGAGTCCAGCGCCAGAACTCGAGCGGCCGGTGCTTCAGGACGACCACGGGGAGCGCCGCGGCCGCGACTTCATGCGCGATCGAGCGCACGAAGGCCACGAGGTCGATCTCACCCTTCATTGGCCAATAGAAGCCCACGCGCCGGCCGATGAGACGCGGCGTGAGCTCATCGAGCAAAGCCGTGACCGCCGCAGCGACGCGCTTCTTCTCACGCTGCGCGAGCGCCCTGCGTTGCGTGAGCAGCGCCGCGCGCGTCGCCTTGCGCCATTCGCGAACCTCGAGCCAAGGCCGCGCCGACCCTGCCGCAACGGGCTCGCTGCTCGGTGCGAGTGCGAGGGTCAGAAGGCGCTCCGGGCGTGAACCGGCAGGCTCGGCGCCGTGCTGCGGGCGTGCACACCGTTGCCCGCGTCGAGCAGACGTTGATTCGCCATCTCCCAGTTCAAGAGCCGCTCGATGACGCCCGCGACGTACGCTGCACGCCGATGCTGATAGTCGAGATAGTAGGCGTGTTCCCAAACGTCGATGACGAGCAGCGGCGTTTGGCCGGCTGCCGGAAGATCAGCATTGCTGGTCGTGATCACTTCGAGCCGATCGGCCTGCAAAACTACCCAAGCCCAGCCGCTGCCGAATTGATTCGTTGCCGCCTGCTGCAGCTTGTCGACGAACAGCTCGTAGCGGCCGAAGTCCCGGTCGATCAGCTCGGCCACGGCGCCGTGCGGTCGAGCTCCGCCGCGCGGGCTCAATGAACCCCAATAGAAGGCATGGTTCCAGGCCTGCGCGGCGCTGTTGTAGAGCGGGCGGTTCTCGAGCTTTCGGGCGGCGGCGACGATCTCGTCGAGGGACGCCTGCGCGAGCGGTGTGTCGGCCACGAGGCGATTGACGCGCTCCACGTAGCCGGCTTCATGCTGGCCGTGATGCAACTCCAAGGTTGCAGCGGAAATGTGCGGCTCGAGCGCGCCTAGCGAGAACGGTAGAGGTTGCAGCTTGACGGCCATGAGTGGTCTTCCAGGTGTGGGAGAGCTGTGGAAGGTAAGGGCCGCACCGCGCGCGCCGCAAACGATAAATTTCGGTGCTGACCATCGACGTTTTCGATCTTCACCGCTCCGCGTGCAGGCCGCGCGGCGCGGTCGCTCGATGAGACCGACGTAGCGGTTTCGGAGGGAGCCGGCGGCGGCGCTTTACCTTCGCGGGCGGCTGAGCTAAGGTGCGCGCCGTGAATACTTCGACGATCAAAAGCACTCCCAAAAAAGGACGCCACGGCAGGCGTTAGGGTGTGCGCGCGTCGATCTTCTAGTTCTACGTAAGCAATCTCGAGGCCTCGCCGGATACCGACGGGGCCTTTTCGTTTGTGGAGAATAGATCATGGCTGCCAAGAAGAAGCTTTCGAATCCAGTCGTCGCGGTCGTCGGTGCCACGGGCGCCGTCGGCGTCGAGCTGATCCACTGCCTCGAGCAGCGCAATTTCCCGCTGTCCGAGCTCCGGCTGTTCGCGTCCGCGCGTTCGGCCGGCAAGTCGCTGAAGTTCCGCGGCAAGAAGATCAAAGTGAAGGAGCTCACCGAGAAGAGCTTCGACGGCGTTCAGATCGGCTTGTTCTCGGCCGGCAGCTCGACGACCAAGAAGTTCGCGAAGGCCGCCGTGGCCGCGGGCACGATCATCATCGACAACTCGTCCGCGTACCGAATGGATCCCGAGGTGCCGCTCGTGGTGCCGGAGATCAATCCGCAGGCGATCAGGACTCACAAGGGCATCATCGCGAACCCGAATTGCTCCGCGATCATCTCGATCACGCCGCTGTGGCCGATCCACAAGAAGAACCCGATCAAGCGCATGATCATCTCGACCTATCAAGCCGCCTCGGGCGCGGGCGCCGCCGCGATGGAGGAGCTGCGCGAGTCGACGCGGGCATACCTCGACGGCAAGAAATTCACGCCGAAGGTGCTGCCGCACCCGTACGCATTCAATGCGTTCAGCCACAACACCAAGATCGATCCCGCGACTGCGCACAACGAGGAGGAGACGAAAGTCATCAACGAGACGCGCAAGATCTTCGGCGATCCGAGCATAGCGATCGGCATCACGTGCGTGCGAATTCCCGTGCTGCGCGCGCACTGCGTGTCCGTGACGTTCGAGTGCGAGAACCCGATCTCGCCGGACGAGGTTCGGAAGATCTTGAGGAAGGCGCCCGGCGTGAAGGTCGTCGACGACGTCGAGCGCAACTATTTCCCGATGCCGGTGGACGCGTCGGGGCAGGACGACATCCTCGTCGGCAGGATCCGCCGCGACCTCAGCGATTCGACCGGTCGCTCGATCTCGATCTTCTCGGCGGGCGATCAGCTGCGGAAGGGCGCGGCGCTGAACGCGGTCCAGATCGCGGAGAGGCTCGTCGGCTGATCGGACCCGGGGAATGAGACAAGCGCCGGCCGCAAACGCGGCCGGCGTTGCCGATGCCCCGGCGGCATTCCGTGCGAGTCGTGCACGCGCCGGGTAGCGCTAGGCGGCGGCCGCTCGTCAGCGCTGCCCTTGCCGCTCCGCTTTCTTGGCCCGCTTCAGCTCCTTGCGCTCCTTCGGCGTGAGCAGCGGTTTCTTCTTGCCTTCTTTGACGTTAGTGCGTTCTTTAGCCACGGTTCGCTCCTCCAGCTGCGAATTGCGAACGCAATTATGCCGATCAACGGCGCGTGAGGTAAGCGGCCAGCGCCTCCAAATCCGCGTCGCTGACTTCCGTCTTGCGGAACTGCGGCATCGTCGCGACGCCGTTGCGCACGAAGAGCTTCACGAGCTCGACCGTGAGGTCTTTGCGATCCTCGAGCGCGGCGGGCACGCTGCCTTGATACTTGTTCTGCAGCGACGTCGTGCCCGGCGCGTTCATCGGGCCGCGCGAATGGCACGCGCTGCACCAGTTGTTGAACACCGCGGCGCCGCGCTCGGCGGGCTGGCCGCGATCCTCGACGCCGGCCGTCGTCCGGCTCCAGGCCGCGATCGGGAACGGCGCGTCCTGCGCGCGGACCGCCGCGCACGGCGCAACCGCGGATGCGAGCAGGACAATTCCGCGAATCGTCGAACGGACGAGCGGCAGCGCTCATGCTCGCGACTCCCGCAAGCGCTTCGGCCAGATGTCGTAACGGCCGAGCGACAGGATTCCGTTCGGGTCGATCGCATCCTTGAGCGTCTCGTGCAGGCGATGCAGCGCGCCATTGTTGAAGCCGAACATCTGCATTCCGAGCGGCTGGAACGCGGCATGGATCCGATAGATGGGCCAGCCGTGATCGGAGCACGTGCGCACGAGCGTCTCGAATAGTCTGCGCGTTCGCTGGTTGTCCTGCGCGTTGCGGAACGTGGGCACCGCATGGAAGCAGATCATCGTGCGCGGGTGGAACATCAGCCCGCCGACGAACGACGGCGTGAGTCCCATGTCGGTGTAGACCTTGCCGGTGACGTCGGAAAGCGCGATGAGCTCCTCGCCCCGCGGCGCGATCATCGGCGAGAAGTCGATGTGGCCCTCGCTCGGGCTTGCGCCCGGTGCGTTGCGCGAGCCGAACAGGTTCAGCGACGGGATGCCGAGCCGCGCTTTGTCGGGCACCGCTTCCACTTGCTCGTCGCTGAGCGGAAACGTGTACGACGCCGTCTCGCGGAACTGCACGCCCGCGATGCCGGCGAGCTTGTCCTTCGTGTGCTCCCATTGCGCCGCGATGACTTTCGGCGGCCCGTAGTAGACGAACGTCGCGCTCCAGAACGGCCGGTTCTGTGCGGCGGCGTAGCGGTCCCAGTCCGCGTCCGACGCAGTGCCGCCGGACGACCGCAGCTTCACGAGGTCGGGGTCCGCCGAGCCGTTCATGATCGGGCTCGCGACAGTCGTCTGCGACGGGATCGTGTGCGCGCAGATGAGGCTGTGCAGCGCATCGACGAGCGGCACGACGTCGCGGCGCTTCGGCACGGACACGGTGACTTGCAGCGCGGCCTCGGGTTCCTCCATGAGCCAGAAGCCCATCTTGGTCACGATGCCGAAGTTCGACTGCGAGAAGATGCCGTCGACCCACGGCCCCATGCCGTACTTGAACAGCTGCCAGGTCTTCGCGTGCGGGTTCGCGCCCATGCCGGTGCGCACGAGCTCGCCGGTCGGCAGCACGACCTCCATTCCGCAATGCGCGTCGAAGTGATCGCGGAAGTCGCCGCCCGTGTAACCGCCGCCGCGGTCGAGCGCGTTGCCCATGAGGCCGCCCCAGCCCGGGTCCGCGGTGTCGATCCACAGCTTGATCTTGTTCGTGCGCAAGTGGCGATACATGTCGAAGTAGCTCACGCCGGGCTCGACGAGGCAGGTCTTGTCGCGCTCGCTGACGTCGAGGATGCGGTTCATGCGCTTGAGGTCGACGACGACGCTGCCCGAGTACGTCGGCGCCGAGCCGCCGTAGGTGAGATTGCGTCCGGTGGAGATGGGGTAGAGCGGCAGCCCGCGCTGGTTCGCGATCTTCACGATCGCCTGGATCTGCTCGACGGAATTCGGCGCGACCGCGGCCGACGCTACGCGCTCCTCGGCCTCGCCCCAGAGCGGCGAGTAACCGTCCTTGTAGAGCGCGACGTCCTCGTCGCTCTTGAACAGCCAGTCGCGGCCGACGACCGCTTCGAGCTCGCGCAGCGCGGCCTGGAAGTCGCCCTCGGCAATGCCCGGAGGAGGTTTCGGCATGGTGTCAGTTCCGTGTCTCGATGAGCCAAGTGAGGAATGCGGGCGCAGTGTGAGGTGCGCGCGCGACGTGCGCGAACGGCGGCAACGCAGTGTCGGCTTGCGTGGCGGCAGCGAGCAGAGGTGCGAGGGAGGCGACGGT
This sequence comes from uncultured Gammaproteobacteria bacterium, assembly GCA_963742115.1. Classification (GTDB taxonomy): domain Bacteria; phylum Pseudomonadota; class Gammaproteobacteria; order Steroidobacterales; family Rariloculaceae; genus FEN-1219. Next base: position 357,531 of record CAVUKQ010000014.1, on the reverse strand, counting down.
GAGGCTCGCGTGCTCGGCGCGCGCGAGCGCGCGTCCCCGATAGCCGCGCGTCAACGTCTCGAAGCAGAACGCCGCTGCGGCGCCCGTGAGCCCTGCGATCGCGAGCGGGCCTGCACGCAGGCGCGGCTCGAGCTCGTTCATCCAGAGAGCGCCCGCGTCATCCTCGAACGAGAGCACGTGATGGCCGCTCGCGGCGGCTTCCGAAGCGAACGGTGCGGCTGCCGCGAGTCCGCGGTCGACGACGACGACAAGCTCGAGATCGTGCGCCGTAGCGAGTGAGCGGCTCGAGCCCGCGCTGCGTGCGGGCGCGGCTTCGAACGGCATGGCCGCTGACGCGGCGAGCGCGATTCCGCCTGCGACGAAATCCCGACGGCTTGCCATCCGGTTCCTTTCTTGCGGCAGTATGTCGTTGTTATCGAGCCGCGGAATACTTTGCTCGCACTGGCACGGTTTTACAAATCAGCTATGGTGGCTGCGGTCGAACGTCGATGCGGAAAAACCCCGGAAGTCACGATAGAAGTCACGATGGAAGCGAACAAGAACGTCGTCAGAAAGTATGTCGAATATTTCAACGCTGGCGACCTCAACGGCTGCGCAGCGTCTGCGCTCCGGAGCGGTGATTCACGGCGTCCTCGGTTGGGGCAAGCTCGAGATGGTGTTGCCGATTTGGAAGCAGCTCGCAGACAGCCTCGCGATGCAGCTCACGGTCGAGGACATGATCGCGGAAGGCGACGTCGTCGCCGTGCGCTACAAGGAAACCGGCACGGCGCTCGCGCCGTTCTTCGACAAGCCGCGACGGGCAAGAGCTACGAGGTCGTCGCGATGGAATGGTTCGTCGTGCGCGCCGGCAAGATCGAGCGGCGCTGGGGCGCGCGCGACGCGGCGTCACAGGCAAACAGCTCGGTTGGGACACGCCGGCCAGCAAGAGCGACGGCTGACCGGCTGGGCCGCCGCGTCAGCCCTTCGAACCGCCGTGCGCGGCGCGCGCGTTCTGCTGCAAGAACCGGTCGAGCCCGTTCGCGAACGCCTGCAGGTCGGTCTTGCTCAACGCCGCGGGTCCGCGCGTGATCTCGCCGGTCGAGCGCAGCGTCTCCATGAAGTCTCGCCGCGCGAGATGCTCTTTGACGTTGTCCGGCGTGTAGAGCGTACCGCGCGGGTTTAGCGCGAACGCTTTCGCGGCCACGACTTGGGCCGCGAGCGGCACGTCTGCCGTCACCACGAGATCGCCCGCGGCGAGCTGCGACACGATGCGCGCATCCGCGACGTCGAAGCCGCGCTCGACTTGCACGGCCTTGACGAACGGCGACTTCGGCACGCGCAGCGCGTGATTCGCGACCAGCACGGTCTGCACCTTCACGCGCTCGGCCGCGCGGAACAGGATCTCTTTGATCTGCACCGGGCAGGCGTCGGCGTCCACCCAAACGACCACGGCGGGCTCTAGTGGAATTCCTGTGAGCTCGCGCGGGCGCTACTTGCGGATCGTGCCCGTGACGCCTTCGGGCGAGCAGTTGAACGGCTGTGACCGTGAGGTCGGTCGGCGCGTACTCCGTCGTCGAGCGGTTGAAGGCCTGCGTGAAGAACTCCGGGTCCGCGAGATCGATCTCCACGACGAGCCGCTGGCGCGCCGCGTCGAGATGCAGCCGCTCGACCGACGTGAGCGCCGCCGAGTGCAGCAAGCCCTTGGTCGGTTGCCCCGGCGTCTCGACGTACTGGTTCAGCACGCCCGCGGAGTAGTTCGCGGTCTCGATGACGAGCGTGTCGCCTTCCAGGTGACCGATCGAGTGGCCGAGCGACGAGCGCGGACCGTCCTTCGGGTGCTCCTTCATGTTCATGTGCACGACGCGGCGCACGTCCATCCACTCGTGATGCAGCACGATGTCGTTGCCGTCGCGAATGATCTCGAGCGGCGTGCCGGGCGCGCCCCAGACGCGGCGGATCGCGACCGGGTCGCAACGGAACACGGGATCGTCCTTGAACGGGTCGTAGGCCGCGACGGCTTTTTTGCCCGCGTCGGTAAGGTACTGCATCATCGGCTGCGGACCGCTCGTGCTGCGGTTCGCGATCGGCGCGAGCAGCCAGGTGCCGAAGATGTCTTTGCGAGCAGTCGCCGCCGCGGCCGCGGGCCGCTGCGAGCCCGGCGGCCCGTTCACGCTGAGCGTCTTGCCGTCGGCGAACTCGACGCTGTCGAAGAAGCACATGTAGGGGCTGTGGCGCGACAGCGAGCCCTGCACGCGCAGCTGCGTGCCGGCCTTGAGCATCTCCGGCGTGATTCCGTTGCGCGTGAGCTGCGTGACGCCGTGCGATTCGCAGACGTACTCCTGCGTCTTGCCGTTCTCGTCGTGGCTGCGATGTGCACGTAGCTGTGCGGATTGCGCGCTTCGTATTCGGTGACGGTGCCCGAGATGCTCACGGGTTTGCTCGCGTCGAAGTGCGGCGCGAAGCTGTGATGAGCGTAGGCGGCAGAGACGACTAGCGCAGCCGCGACGGCGACCGCAACCTGAGAGCCCGCGATTCTGGAACGCATGCCGAACCCCCTCTTGGTATGGCACGGGAAGTATAGGCCGGAGCCCGTCGCGGCGGCGACCGTTCCGTCCGGCTCGCGAAAGGTTCAGAGTCCGGCGCTCTCATAAGCGTGGCTCGCGCGGGTGCGAACCCGCTACGATAGGCCGATGACGGAATCTTCGAGCTCCTCGGACGCGGCCGGCGCGCCGGCGCTGCATCGCGCGATCGGTCCCAAGCTGCTTCTGTTCCTCGTGATCGGCGACATGCTCGGCACGGGCATCTACGCGCTCACGGGCGACGTCGCGGGCGTCGTCGGCGGCGCGGGGTGGCTGTCGTTCGGCGCGGCATTCATCGTCGCGATGTTCTCGGCGACCTCGTACCTCGAGCTCGTCGGCAAGTATCCGCGCGCAGCGGGTGCCGCGTTGTACTCGCACGAGGCGTTCCACAGCAACGTGCTCACGTTCTTCGTCGCGTTCGCGGTGATGTGCTCGGGGCTCACGTCGGTCGCCGCGGCGAGCCGCACGTTCGCGGGCTATTTCGAGGAGTTCATGACCGCGCCCGCGTTGGTCGTGGCGTTCGCGTTCATCTTGGCTCTCACGGCGATCAACTTCCGCGGCGTCGCGGAGTCCGTGAAGTTCAACGTCGTGCTCACTTGCATCGAGTTCAGCGGCCTCTTGATCGTGATCGCAGTCGGCTTCGCGGCGCTCGGCAACGGCGTGGGCGACGCGGGCAAGGCGCTCGAGTTCAATGCCGGCGGCGACCCGTTCTCGCTCGTGATCAGCGGCGCGACGCTCGCGTTCTTCGCGATCATCGGCTTCGAGGACTCGATCAACCTCGTCGAGGAAGTGAAGAACCCGCGGCGCAATTTTCCGCGCGCCTTCTTCATCGGCATCACGATCACCGGCATCGTCTACATGCTCGTCGCGTTCGTGACGACCGCTCTCGTGCCGATCGAGACGCTGCGCGACACGAATCAGGATCTGCTCGAGGTGGTGCGGATCGGCGCCGCGTGGTTTCCGCTGACGGTGTTCTCGTTCATCGCGATGTGCGCCGTCACGAACACGTCGCTGATCAACTTGATGATGGCGTCGCGGCTGATCTACGGCATGGCGCGCGAGCAGGTCGTGCCGCCGGTGTTCGCCGCCGTGCACTCGGGACGCCGCACGCCGTGGGTCGGGCATCGCGTTCACGACGGTGCTCGCGCTTGCGCTCGCGAGCTGGGGCGGCGTGCGCGCGCTCGGCGGCACGACGGCGCTGCTGCTGCTTGTGCGTTTTCACGATCGTGAACGTCGCGGTGCTCGTGCTGCGCCGCCGGCCGGTTGCTCACGACCACTATCGCGCGCCGACGATCTGCCCGATCCTCGGCTGCATCTCGTGCGCGTATCTCGCGTCGCCGTGGTCCGGGCGGGACGTCCAGCAATACAAAATCGCGGGCGTGCTGCTCGCGATCGGCGCTGTACTGTTCGTCGTGAACTGGCTCTTGCACGGCCGTAAGCCCGTCACGCTGCACGCCGAGAACCTCGGCAAGAGCTGACGCCACGCCGCTGGCCCGCCGTCGGACGTGTGGTGCGAAGTTAGGCCGCCCGGGCGGTAGCGGGAGGAATGACCCACGCGCCTGCCGCCCGTGCGATGCCCTTAGTCTTACCCTACGACGGACGCTTCGCTCGCAGCGCGGCGAGCGCCAGGCGCTCCTCTTTGTTCGGATCGTTCGCGACGCGCACGTGATCGTCGAACACCATCGTCGGGAAGTTGCTCGCGTCGAACTTCGGCCAGCTCGGCATGTCCGCGTGATTCGGATTGCCCGTGCGCGCGAACGCGGCCCACGCCGCGCTCATCACGTGCCCGAGCTGATAGCGCGCTTGCGCCGAGCCCGTCATCGACGCTCCGAGGTCCATGTTGTAGAACACGAACGGGATGTCGAGCGTGTGGTACGAGCCCATCCGGTCGTTGTGCACCGGCGATTGCCAGTCGAAGAAATACAGGTAGCTCGCGGCGCTGCCTTGCTCGGCTTTCAGACGGCACAACTCCTGCGCGCTCCAGCGGCGCTGCTCGTCGGCTTCCGCCATGAGCCATAGCATCTGGTTGCGCGTCTGCGGGTGCAGGCGCTTGTACAACGCGAGCAGCTTCGTGCCTTCCGCGGCGTCCTTGTTCGCGAGCCCCGTGAAGCGGTTCGCCATCTCGTCGTCGGCGAGCTCGTACGGCGGCGGGCCGACCCAGCCGTTCTCGTTCTCCACCGAGCCTGCGATCAACGGCACGTTGGCCGAATAGGAGGGCGCGGTCGGATCCCATTGGTGCCGCGGCAGGACGTTGCCGTCTATGACGGGCCCGCCGCCGAGCCGCGGGATCGCGGGTTCGCTGTAGAACGCCGTCTGGATCTGGCGGAAGTCGAGCTGCTGGATCTTCTCGAGCTCGTTCTTCTTGATGCCGAGCTTCGCGAGGAATCGCTCGGCGCCGTCGCTCGCGTCGCTCGCGGTGACCCCGCGAAACGCCGATCCGCTCTGCGCGATCGCGCGGTGGAACAGGCCCTTGGCCGACGGCATCGCCATCACGGTCGTCGTCTTTCCGCCGCCGCCCGACTGGCCGAAGATCGTGACGCGATCGGCGTCGCCGCCGAAGTTCTCGATGTTGTCGTGCACCCATTGCAGCGACGCGACCAAGATCTTGGATGCCGACGTTCGTCGCGCCCTTCCACTTCGCGCCGCCGATGTCGGCGAGGTGCAGGTAGCCGAAGATGTTCAGACGATGGTTCACCGATACGACGACCACGTCTTCCTTCTTCGCGAGGTTCGTGCCGTCGTAGAGCAGATAGTTGCCGGAGCCCGCGGAGAAGCCGCCGCCGTGCATCCAGACCATGACCGGCCGCCGCTTGTTGTCGAGGCCCGGCGTAAACACGTTGACGGTGAGGCAGTCTTCGCTTTGCGGTGTGAGGCGATTGAGCGCGGTCACGACCGGCGACGGCTCGGTTCCGCCGGGCTGCATCGGTGCGGCCCAGGTGATCTCGAAGTGATCCTTCACGCCGGTCCACGCCGCGGGCTTTTGCGGCGGCATGAACCGATTCGCGCCGCTCGTCGGCGCGCCGTACGGCACACACCAGAACTGCTGGACGCCGTCCTTGAGAAGACCGCGTACGCTCCCCGCCTGCGTCTTCGCCGTGCCGCCGACCGTCGTCAAGCGCCGGTCCTGCGCGATCGCGTCCGAACGGCATGCCGCCGAGCGCGAGCCCTGCGCCGGCCATCATGCCGGTGCCGATGAAAGTTCTACGGTCGAAATTCCGGCCGTCGCTACGCTTCGAGACCATGATTGTTCCCCTTGTTGAGTGCGCCGCCGCTGCGGCGCGATTCGAACTATAAGGTAACGCGAACCTCCGTGGTTGCGCTCGTCCCCGTACCGAACCTTGCGGTTCGGCGCAGAGCGTCGCGCTGATTGCCTTGAAATCGGCGCGGTTGCCGGTGAAACTCCGGGTGCTACGACTAACTAATCAAACGGTCGGCCACGGACGGCAAGACCCACTCACGCACTCGCGGTCGCGGCACGGGGATCAAGGAAGCTTCAGTCACTACGCCGGCAGCGCGAGGGAGCGCCGTCGGTGCATCGTTCTGGACGTTTTCTACGGGGGAGAACTCAATGCGTGGCACTCAACTTCGATATTCTCTGCTGTCCGTAGCCGTTGCTGCTGCGGTTGGCGCGCCGGTTCACGCACAAGAAAGCACCGGTCTCGAGCAGATCACCGTCACCGGCTCGCGCATCCGGCGCGCCGACTACACGTCGCCGACGCCGACGACCACCATCGACGGCGACTATCTGCGCGACCTCGGCCTCGTGAGCGTAGGGGACGCGCTAACGCAGAACCCGACGAACGTGTCGCGCTTCCAAGCGGCGACTACCGGCAGCGGCTCGTTCTTCGTCGGCACGACGATGGCGAACCTGCGCGGTCTGAACCCGTACTTCGGCACACGCACGTTGACGCTCGTCGACTCGATGCGCCATGTGCCGACCAACCAGGGCGGCAGCGTCGACCTCAACTTCATCCCATCGGTGATCATCGACCGGATGGAAACGGTCACCGGTGGAGCGTCGGCGTCGTACGGCTCCGACGCCGTGACGGGCGTGGTGAACATCCTGCTCGACAAGAACTTCACGGGCGTGAAGATCGAATCCGACTACGGCGCAACGGGGGAAGGCGATGCCGACAACCGCGGCATCGGGATTGCCGCCGGCAAGGACGTGCTCGGAGGCCGCGGCCACTGTCGTGGTCGGCTACGAGTTCCAAGACCAGAACAGCATCGACAATTGCGTCCCGGCTCGCGACTGGTGCAAGAACGGTCAGAGCATCTTCGTCAACTCGACGACGCGCGGTCGCGACGACGGACACTCCGTCGACCTTCGTCCCGATCATTCCAGGCCAACCCCACAGCATCATCGTCTCCGATCTGCGCAGCGGCACGACGCCGAACGGTTTGTTGTCCGATCGCCGCGCGGGCGCAACGCGCTATCAATTCAACGACGCCGGCACGAGCCTCGTGCCGTACGACGCTGGCCAATATGCGCAGGTCGCAAACGGCATCACGCGCACGGTGATCGGCGGCGAGGGCAGGCCCGTTTACGATGGTCAAACGCTGATGCCGGACGTCGAGCGAAACGTGCTCTACACGCACTTCGACTACGACATCAACCCTGACCTGCACGTTCTCCACGGATTTCTCGTGGGGCAAGGTCGATACGGCGGACTTGCAGCGCACGCCGGCGAATACCCTGTTGTGCATCCGGCCCGACAACGCGTACCTCGGCACGCTCGACGCGAATTCGCGCGCGCTGCTGTCGGGAGCGGTGGGCCAGCAGGTCACGGGAGGCGCGAGCGGCATCCGCGGCTCGAGCGCCGCGAACGCGTGCCCGACCAGCGCGCAAGCGCTGGTAAACCCGTTGCCTTCGCTCCCGTGGCTGCCTGCCGCCGTGCTCACGAAGGACTTCGGCCCGCAGCAGACTCAGGGCATCGACACCGTGGCGGAGGTCTACCGCGCGGTGTTCGACATCTCCGGCAGGATCGGCAGCACCGAAACTTGGAGCTGGGATGCGTACTACGAGACCGGCCATGCAACTCGCGATCAGGTCGGCGACGACTATCGCACGCAGTACCGCTTCCTGATGGCGATGGACAGCGTCATCAATCCGGCGACCGGGCAGCCGGATTGCCGCGTCAACGTCGTGACCGACCCCGCGTCGGTCTATCCGATTCCGAGCATGGATCCGTTCCTCGTCGGCGGCTGCGCGCCGATCAATCCGTTCGGTCTGACCATGTCCGATGCGGCTCACGATTACGCGTTCGACCCGCTCGAGGAATACAACACGATCGATCAGGACGTTCTCGCGGGCAGCGTGTCGGGCGACCTCTGGAAGGGCTGGGGTGCGGGCGCTCTGCTCGGCGCGTTCGGCCTCGAGTATCGCGAAGAGAAGATGGACAACCTGACGAGCAAGACGCGGCCGCAGGCATACCGAGACGACATGACGCTGACGTTCGGCAACGACTTCGGCGGTACCACCAAAGTGACTGAATACTTTGCCGAGTTCGAAATGCCGCTGATCGCGAACCGGCCCGGCGCCCGATTGCTGAACCTGAACACCGCCGGGCGGCGTACGCACTACGACAACACGGAGACGCGCTATTCGAACGGTGCCGTCAACGGTCAGCACGACGTGACGTCGTGGAAGGTATCCACCACGTGGGATCCGATCGACTGGTTCCGTGTGCGCGCGAGCCGGTCGCGCGATATCCGCGCTGCGGGCTTCCGTGAGCTCTACTATCAGCAGAGCATTCAGAAGGGTGCTCCCAACGGCCGCGTTACCAATCCGTTTACCGGCTTGGCGAATGACGAAGCCTTCGTCCTCCTGACGGGTGAGCCGAGCCTGCTGCCCGAAACCGCGGACACGAACACGCTGGGCATCGTGCTGACGCCGCTGGAATTCGCCGAAAGGCTTGGAGCTCTCGGTGGACTATTACCGCATCAAGCTCAAAGGCGGTATTCAGCGCGGCTCGTCGCAGCTCGTCGTGAACAACTGCCAGACGCTGATCGGCCAGACGGGCAGCGTCGACCAGTGCCCTCTGGTAGGGTTCGGCCTCCTCAATGGGCAGCCGAATCGGAACGACATCGAGTCTGTCCAGGCACCGTACTACAACGATGCGCCGTACGAGGCGGACGGTATCGACTTCGGAGGTAACTACACGTTCGACATCGGCCAGGGCGATCGCACGATGTCCATTCGGCTGCTGACTTCGCATGCGATGAGCCAGAACATCGTGATCGGCACGGCGCGGCTCGAGCGTAATCTGGCCGGCCAGGTCGGCAACGAAGGGTTCCTACCGGACTACACGTCGGCACCGGACTGGAGCGTGAACTTGATCGCGAGCTACACCAGCGGTCCGTTCACGATCACCACGCAGGGGCGCTATACGAGCTCCGGTCTGCTCGACCAAGTCAGCCCGCGGCGTGACTCGAGCGATCCGCTCTACGATCCGACTCGGATCAACTCGATCGACGACAATCAAGTGGCGTCGTACATGACGCAGAACCTGTCGGCGTCCTACGACTTCATGGTGAGGGGCACGCGGCTCGAAACCTGGATGTCGGTCAACAACATCTGGGACAAAGATCCGCCGTTTTCCTCGGGCACCACGGGCGGCGCGAACGGCATCTTTTACGACATTCTCGGGCGTACCTACCGCGTGGGCGTTCGCCTGAATTTCTGACGCCCCGCCGCCCCGCTCGGAGCGCTTCTTCCAAGCCGCATCCAGCGATGGATGCGGCTTTTTTGCGCGACTCGCGGTACATTCTGGCGGCAGCGTTCGGAACAACCGATTTCGCAAACACGAATAGTCCGGAGGAAACATGTCCGCACAACCGCAATTCGACGAGCCTCGGCACATCGACCAGCGCGTTTACGACCTCTACGACGAGTACTGCCACGGCCGCATCGATCGCCGCGAGTTCCTCGCGCGTGCGAGCGCGCTCGTAATCGGCGGAGTCTCCGCGCTCGCGATGGCGCAGGCGCTGTTTCCGCGCTACGCGGATGCGCAGACGATCATGTTCACCGACGAGCGAATCAAGGCGAAGTACGTCGAATATCCGTCGCCGGGCGGCAGCTCGGGCAAAATGCGCGGCTACCTCGTGCAGCCGAGCGGGCAGGGCAAGTTTCCGGCAGTGCTCGTGATCCACGAGAACCGCGGCTTGAACCCGTACGTCGAAGACGTCGCGCGGCGTGCGGCCATTGCGGGCTTCGTCGCGCTCGCGCCGGACGGCTTGTCGCCCGTCGGCGGTTATCCCGGTAACGACGACGAGGGCCGCACGTTGCAGGCGGGCCTCGACCAGGCGAAGCTGCGCCAAGACATGGTGAACAGCGCGCTGTATTTGAAGAAGCACGAGCTCTCGACGGGCAAGCTCGGCGCAACCGGTTTCTGCTGGGGCGGCGGTATGGTGAACAACCTCGCGGTCGCGATCGGCGCGGATCTCAATGCAGGCGTGCCGTTCTACGGCGCGGCTCCGGCGGCGGCAGACGTGGCGAAGATCAAAGCGTCACTCTTGATCAACTACGCCGGTATGGACGAGCGGATCAACGGCATGTGGCCCGAGTACGAAGCCGCGCTCAAGGCGGCGAAAGTCTCTTATCAAATGTATACGTACGAGGGCACGAACCACGGCTTCCACAACAACTCGACGCCGCGCTACGACGAGAAGGCTGCCAATCTCGCGTGGGAGCGGACGATCGCGTTCTTCAAGCAACATCTCGCGTAGCGCAAACGCGGTCGCGGTAGCCGGGCGCCGCCGCTCTGTGCCTCACCTTGTTTAGGAGTTGGCGCCGTAAGCGGCTGCTCGCGCGCGAGCGAATCCCCGACGACCTTTGGCGGGGCGCGCTCGCGGCGTGCCCGGTGCTTGCGCGGCTTCCCGAGGAGCAACGGGCGCGGTTGCGCACGCTCGCGCTTCTGTTCTTGCACGAGAAGCGCTTCGAGCCCGCGCGCGGCTTCGTGATCACCGATGCGATGCGAGTCAGGATCGCGGCGCTCGCCTCTCTGCCGATCCTGAGCCTCGGAATCGACAGCTACGATAACTTCGCGTCGGTCATCGTATATCCGGACGAGTTCCTGGTGCGGGACCGCGAGGTCGTCGACGAGGACGGTGTCGTCCACACGGGTGACGATGTGCTGAGCGGCGAAACCTGGGAGCAAGGGCCCGTGATTCTCGCGTGGAGCGAGATCGAGCAGAGCGGCAAGGGCGAGGGGTTCAACGTGGTCGCGCATGAGATGTCGCACAAGCTCGACATGCTGAACGGCGAGGCGGACGGCGTGCCGCCGTTGCACGCACAGATGCGGCTGGCCGAGTGGACAGCGGCGTTCGACGAAGCGTACGACGATTTGCTCGATCGACTCGAGCGCGACGAGGAGCCCTGGCTCGATCCTTATGCGGCAGAGGACCCGGCCGAGTTCTTCGCCGTGTGCAGCGAGATGTTCTTCGACGTGCCGGAGCGGTTTGCGGAAGAGTACCCCGCCGTGTACGCGCAACTCGCCGCGTTCTACAAGCAGGATCCGGCGGTCGCGCGTTAGGCGCGTCGCAGGCGCCGGACCAGCGCGCCCACGAACGCGTGTGCCTCGTCGATGCGCAACGAGTGCGCCGCGGCGAAATACACGGCGCCGAACGCCGCGGTCACGACGAACGCCAACGCCAGCGGATGCAGGCCACTCATAGCGAGCTTCAGCCCGTAGCCCGCGGCCGCCGCGGCGAGCGCCGCGCCGAACATCTTCGCGAGCCGGCTCGCACCCGCACCGAACGGGCCAAGCTCGAGCAATAGTCTGCGGCGCAGCAACGCCCATTCGAGCCACGAGCCGAGCACCGCGCCGAGCGCGAGTCCGATCGGACCGAGCGGGAGTCCCGCGACGCGCGCGTTTGCGAAGATCCCGGCCGGGATCGTGAGCGCGCGTACCGTGACGGGCTCGAACTGCAGCATCAGCAATGCGCCCACAGTCGCGGCGGTCAACACGCGCAATCCCGCGACGCGCGCCGGCGTCTTCGTGTCGCGCAACGCGTAGAACGCGGATTGGTAGATACGCGTGCTCGTGGAGGCGATCAGGCCCGCGCTGTAGACCGCGAGCGTGAGCCACACGAGCAGCACGTCGGCCGCGCCGAACTCGCCGGCGCGGTAGATGCCCGCGACGAGCACGTCGCCGAGCAGCACGAACGCGACGAAGCTCGGAATCACGAAGAACGCCACGCGGCCGAGCGCGGCCGATACGCGGTCGCGGAGCGCGTGGACGGCGCCGGCGCGCTCGCGCGCGAGCTCGGGCAACTCGGCGGCCGCGATGCTCATTCCGAACAAGCTCACGGGCAGCACGTAGAGCGTCTGCGCGTAGCGCAGCCGCGCGACGGCGCCGATCGCCAGCAGGCTCGCGAGCACGAGGTCGACGTACGAGCTCAGCTGCACGACGCCGCGGCCGAGGATCGCGGGGCCTGCGTTGCGCACCGCGTCCTTGAATGCAGGCTCGCGCGACCCGCCGCTGAAGCGGATGTTGCGATCGAGCTTCAGCACCCAGGGCAGCTGAATGCCGAACTGCAGGAAGCCGCCGATGAGCGCACCCCAGGCCGCCGCCATCAGCAAAGCATCGAGCTCGACGCGGCCGGCGAAGCCGACGAGCGCCGCGATGATCGCCACGTTCCACAGCACCGGCGCGAAATACGGCAGGAAAAAGTGCCGGTGGCTGTTCAGGATGCCGAGCGCCCAGGCGGACAACACGAGCACGCCCGTCATCGGAAAGAAGATGCGGACCACAGCGATCATGAGCTCGCGCCGCTCACCTTCGAACCCCGGAGTGAAGATGCTCACGAGCACGGGCGCGAGCAGCACGCCGAGCAGGGCGAGCACGCCCGCGACGCCGAGCAGGAGCGCGAACACCGCACCGGCGACGCGGCCTGCCTCCTTCGTCCGGCCCTGGCCGAGCAGCTCCGAGTAGACGGGGATGAACGAGGCGCTCAAGGTGCCTTCACCGAGCAGGTTCTGCAGCACGTTCGGCGCGCGCAACGCGGCGCCGATCACGTCGGCGAAAGCACTCGTGCCGAAGTAGGTCGCGATCGCGCGCTCGCGCACGAGGCCCACGATCCGGCTCGAAAAGATTCCGGCCGCGATGAGCATCGATGCGTGCCCCGAGCGCGGAGCCGGCGAAGGTGGAGGCTGGCCGGCGCTGCCAACTGGCGTCGACTCCGTCAACGTTATCGCGGCCTCGGATTCGCGTTGGCGGGCAGCTCGAAGGTTCCCTCGTCGTCGAAGCGCCGCGTTCCGAGCAAACCGCCTTCGAGCTTGCCGCGCACGCGGTACGGGACTTCGTTCCGGTTATCGGCGTTCACGAAGCCGAGCACCTGCCGCGCCATGTTGAGAGCGGAGATCGTCACCGGGATCGTGAGAACGGCCTCGCCGTAGCGTGGCACCGTGCCGACCTCGTCGCTGACGCCGCTTGCGAGCTTGTGCCCGTTGAGGTCGAGCGAGAGCGCCGTGCCGGTAAATTCGACCGGGGCGTCGTTCGGGTTCTGGATTCTGACCTTCACCGCGAGCCGCAGCTCCAACCCTTCGCTCGGCAGTGGATCGATACCCGCGACGTCGATGTTCAGCGGGTCGCGATTCGCGAGACTCGCGCACCCGCCGAGCGCGAGCGTCGACAACGCCGCAAGCACTCTGGCTGGCGCGCGCGTCACCCCCGCTTGCCGAACAGCACCAGCAGGACGCCGGCTACCGCAGCCGCGGCTCCGCCGATCAAGTAGAGCATGGTGCGATCGCTATAGTCGCCGGTGACGCCCTCGCGGACCTGCTCGAGCGGTGCGTCGGACGCCTGATAGCCGAAGTACAGCAACGCCGCGCCCACAACGATCAACACGATGCCGATCATCTTGTTCGTTCCCATGAGATCCTCCCCGCCGAAGCGACGGACAGCATATAAGAAAGGTGGGGCGCGGGTACGGAATAGCTGCATCGTGAAACCGCTCGCCTTCGACGCGCTCGCCGACATCGCGCGCCACGTGGGCTACTCCTCGCTCGCGATCAACCGTTCGTCTCTTTATCTCGCCAGACGCGCGATAGATCGCGCCGCACTCGCTTGAGACCGAGATAGAAGCCGATCGCGCTCGACGCGAGCGCGCCCGCGCAGAGCACGATCATGCCGATGTCCCAGAGCGGGCGCCGGTCGTACCAGAAGCCGAAGTCGAGGCTGTGGAGGCCGTTGTACAGCCAGCGCTCGATCCGGTTCAGCCGATGGATCGCGGCGAGCAGCTCGCTCGTCGCGGGGTCGACGTAGACCCACGTCTCCATCGGATCGTCGAACTTCACGCGCAGCACGGGCAGCGGCGCCTCGCGGCCGCGCGAATAGTAGTAGGCGTCGTAGTCGGTCGAGGAGCTCGTGCTCCACGATCGCCGCGCCCGGCGCGCCGGCGCGCAACCGCGCGAGCAACGACTCGACGCTGAACGGCTCGTTCTGAACGCGCAGCGTGGTCGCGTCGATCAGGTGCGTCTCGGGCTGCGCGCGGCCCGCGATGTCATAGGGTTGATGCAGCCGTTCGCGCTTCGCGTCGCCGTCGACGGGAGCCGCGCTGTAGCGCGCGACGTAGTACGGCTCGTCTTGGATGCGCTTGAGCTCGATCTCCTTGAGCGTGCGGCCTGCGCGCAGCGCATTCCACGCGCCCGCCTCGAAGGCCCCGAAGCGCTCGATCTCGAGCGGCCCGCCGGTGAAAGCGTCGCCGCGCACCTCGAGACCGCGTGCGTTGGTCCAGTCGAACGGCTCCATCGACAAGAGCCCGCTGAACACCCAGGTGAGCGCGAACACCCCGAAGAACACGCCCAGGATGTAGTGCCAGCGCATCCAGCCCGTGTAGCGGATCGATTTCGAGAAACTGAACGGCGTCGACTTGCGGAACTGCGTGACGCCGAGCACGAGCCCGAGCACCGCGAGCACGCAGCCGAGCCCGGACGCCCACACCACGGTCCAATACCAGAGCGGCTGATTCACGCGCAGCGGCGTGATGTAGAACCAGTGCGGAATCGTCGCGACCCATGCGAGCGTGCGCGTGCGAGTCGTGGTCACGAGCGCGACCGCGGCGTCGGTCGCGGAAACGTACACCTCGGTGCCGCGGCCGTCGTCGACGGCGAATTTCTCGAGCGGCAGCGCGCGGCTCATGACCAACGTCCACTGGTCCGGTCGCTCGACGGTGCGGACGAAGGTGACGTCGCCGAGCGGTGCCCCGACGAAGCGCGCGGCGATCGCTTTCTCCGCGTCGACGTCCTGCGCGTCGAGCAGCTCGCCCGTGTCCGCGAACACCGTCGTCGCGCCGCCGCGGCCGCCGAAGCGATAGGCGGGCCGGCCGAGCACGGGGAGCAGCGCGACTTGGCCCGGACTGCCGATCTCGGCCGCCGCGAGCGCTTCGGCCGGCGTGAGCCGCACGGCCGCGAGATCGAGCTCCGGCAAGTGCTCGAGCCGCTCCTCCTCGCTGAGCTGCGGCATGCCGCCGACATAGATCATCGCAATGCCCGAGACGAACCACACCACGAACAGAAGGCTCAGCGGGATGCCGAGATAGCGATGGATCAGGATCAGAGCTCTACGAAGCGATTGCATGCGTGTCGTTCTACCGGCGGTCATTGTTGCCGCGAACGCCGTTATATCACCGTGCAGAACGGGGCGCATCGCCGGCCGCGGAACGGTCGGCGCGTCCGAGCAAAGCGGCAGCGGGTCTCACGCCCTCGATTGCGCCGTCCATTCACGCATGGCCCACTGCTGGCTTTCGTGCGCGAGCGCGTCGATGGCCTGCGCGCGTGTGAGCCACAGGACCTCGTGCCCCGGCAGCTGCGCGGCCGGGTGCTCGGCGGCGATCTCCGTCGTGAAGAACCAGCAGAGCTTCTCGTACCACGCCCCGTCGGACGCGGAATACGAAAATTGCACCGCGCGCGTCACGCACGCTCCGACGCGCAGCAACAAGCCGCACTCTTCGAGCCCTTCGCGCACGACCGCGCGTTCCGGCGTCTCGCCGGCTTCGATTCCGCCGCCCGGCAGGAAGCAGCCGTCTTCCGACCGGACGACCGCGACGTGGCCGTGCGCGTCGACGGTGAACCCGTAGGCGCTCGGTCGTGGGCTATACCTGTGCGATTCGAGCCGCGCGCCGAAACGGCGGACACCGCTCCAATCGCCCGCTGCCGTCGCACTGCTCACAATTGCCCCGTTCACGATTGAGTTGGGCGCTTCGCGAGCTTGCGCTGGAGTGTGCGGCGATGCATCCGCAGCGTGCGAGCCGTTGCCGACACGTTGCCGTCGTTCTCCGCGAGCACGCGCTGGATGTGCTCCCACTCGAGACGGCGCGGCGACATCGGTTCCGCGGGCGGCGCGGCCTCGCGAACCGCGCCGACGTGCGTGCCGCGGCCGAGCGCGTCCGCCACGGCGCTCGCAGTGACGGGTTTCGCAAGGTAGTCGTCGGCACCGAGCTTGATGGCTTTGACCGCGGTCGCGATGCTTGCGTAGCCCGTGAGAACGATGATCCGCATCTGCGGATGCGCGCTGCGCAGCGGCGCGAGCAGCGCGAGGCCGTCCTCGTCCGCGAGCCTGAGGTCGACGATCGCGGCGCCGGGCGCCTCGGCTTCGACCGCGTCGAGCGCGGATGCAACGTCGTGCGCGACACGCGCGTTCCACCCGCGGCGCGCGAGCGCCTGCGCAAGCGTCGTGGCGAACCGCTCGTCGTCGTCGACGACGAGCACGCTGCGAACGGCGTCAGCGGGCATCGGCGAGCAGCTCGTCGAGCGGTAGATGAATGTGCGCTTCGACGCCGCCCGCCGGTCGGTTCCTGAGCTCGAGACGGCCGCCGAACCGCTGCAGCGCCGCGCGCGACAGCAATAGGCCGATGCCTAGCCCGCGCTCCTTCGTCGAGACTATCTTGAGACCCACCTCATCGCGTACGGCCGGGTCGAGGCCCGTACCGTGATCGGTCACGGCGATCTCGAGCCGCGTGCCGCGCATGCCGACCCGCACCTCGATTCGGTCGCCGCCGTTCGCGAGCGTCGCGTGTGCCGCATTGTCGAGAACGTTGCGGATCGCCTGCTCGATCGTCGCCTCGGCGACGATGCGCGCGCCGCCGTCGGGCAGCTCGAGCGCGACGTCGAGATGGATATCGGGATGCGCGCGGGACCATTGCTCCAGGAGCTCGTCGAGGAACGCACCGAGCGCGGCTTGCCGCGCACCCGCGCTGCGCTCCGCGCCGACGCCGCCCACGATCCGGTTCAGCCGCTCGTTGATGACCTTGATCTCTTCCATCATGACGCGGAGCTGCTTCTTCTGCTCCGGATCGGTCGCGCGCTCGTCGAGCTCCTCGACCAGGATCGCGAGCGTCGAGAGAGGCGTATTGAGCTCGTGTGCCGTGCCTGCGGCGAGCGTGCCGAGCTCGACGATCTGTTGATCGCGCAGCGCCGTCTCCCGCATCGCGGCGAGCTCGCGGTCGCGCTCCCGCACGAGCCGCGCCATCCGGCCGACGAACAGCACGATCAGCACCGCCGCGATCGCGAAATTCACCCACATGCCGGTGAGGTGAAGATCGAAGTCGACGGACGGCAACGGCACGCTGCGCCGCCACAGGAACGCGTAGCCCGCTCCGCACAACCCGCCGATGAGCCACGCGTAGCGCGCGGGCAGGGACGTCGCCGCGAGCGAGATCGGCACGAGGTAGAGCGAGACGAACGGATTCGTCGAGCCGCCCGTGAAATACAGCACCGACGTGAGCGCCGCGATATCGACGGCAAGATGGAGAGCGACCTCGGCGTCCTGGACCCGCCGGTCGGCGTGCACGGGCCCGTAGTTCAGCGCGTTCCAAAGCGCGAGTGCGCCGATCGTCAGCCCGAGCTCGCGCAAGGGCAGCGACGTGTCGAGCAGAAACTCCACGAACGCGATCGCGAGCAGCTGCGACGCGATTGCGACCATTCGGAGCCAGAAGAGCAGCCGCAGGACGCCGCTTGGACCCGCTGCGTCGGCGAGCGAGAAACGCGATTCACTGGGGGAGGACACGGTCGTCATTCTTGCATAGGCCTTCCGTCCGCGCCCGAGCCGCGCTGCCGGCTGCGACAATTCGCCGCACGTCCGAACGCCGTCGCTTCCATAGAATCCGCAGGTGCGGACAGAAGGCGTAGCGATCGCGATCGGGGGAATAGGCTGGGCGGCGGCCGCTGCCTTGCTCGCTGCGTGGTCGCCCGCGGGCCGCGCCGCGGACGGGAGCGACGCCGCGAGCCCCGGCCCTGCGCCGAGCCGCGAGCTCGGGACGATGACCGTGCTCGGCCGCCGCACGACCTCCCTGCCCACACAGATCCCGACCACGATCGAGGGCATCAGCGGCGCGGACATCGCAGTGAAGATCAACGCGACGGACGCCGAGGATGCGCTCAAGTACTTCCCGAGCCTGCTCGTACGCAAGCGCTACGTCGGCGACTACGACCACGCGGTTCTCGCGAGCCGCGCGTCGGGCACCGGCAACAGCGCTCGGTCGCTCGTCTACGCCGACGGCATCCTGATCTCGAATCTGCTCGGCAACGGCGCGTCGTTCACCCCGCGTTGGGGGCTCGTGACGCCCGAGGAGATCGAGCGCGTCGACGTGCTCTACGGTCCGTTCTCGGCCGCGTATTCGGGCAACTCCGTCGGCGCCGTCGTCGACTACGTGACGCGAATGCCGACCGAGCTCGAGATGCGGGCGAGCGTGTCGAGCTTCGGCGAAGACTTCGAGATCTACGGCAGCGAAGGACATTTCGCGGGCTGGCAGGCGAGCGCGTCGGCGGGCGACCGCGTCGGCAACTGGTCGTGGTGGCTCAACTTCAACCGCCTCGACAGCGACGCGCACCCGATCTCGTTCGCGAACAAGCTCGTGAGCGCGGGCGTCGTCGATACCGCGGGAACGCCCGTGACCGGCGCGCTCGCGGATCGCAACCCGCGCAATCAGGATTGGCTGATCCTCGGTTCCACGAGCACCACGCACACGATCCAGGATCACGCGAAGCTCAAGGTCGCGTACGACGTCTCGCCGACGCTGCGCGCGAGCTACACGCTCGGCTGGTGGAGCAACGACGCAGAACGCTCGTCGGAGACTTACTTGCGCGACGCGGCGGGCAGCCCGGTCTACAGCGGCTCGATCAACGTCGACGGCCGCCGTTACACGGTCACGCCGGCGGATTTCGCGCCGACCCTAAGCGACCTGCAGCACCTGATGCAGGGCCTGTCGATCAAGAGCACCCGCAGCGGCGCGTGGAATTGGGAGGTCGCGGCGAGCGACTACGACTACGATCATGACCTCGTCCGCTCGCCGCTCGTCGCGCTGCCGGCCGCGGGGGCGGGCGGAGTGGGGCGCATCACGGACCAGAGCGGTACCGGCTGGACCACGCTCGCGCTGCGCGCCAGCTGGCGGCCGGCGGATGGGAGTCATGTCGTCGACCTCGGTTATCAGCGCGACGACTACGAGCTTCGTGCGGTCGTGTCGAACGCCGACGATTGGCTGCGCGGCGGGCCGACGACGCCGTTTTCCGCGTTTCGCGGCGACACCGGGCTCGCGAGCGTCTACGCGCAGGACACGTGGGCGTTCGCGGACGCGTGGCGCGCGACTCTCGGCGCGCGCTTCGAGCACTGGAACGCTTCGAACGGCGCGGTCACGAATGAGACGACGACGCTGCCGTTCGGTGAGCGCTCGGAAACCTACGTCTCCCCGAAGGCGGCGATCGCGCGCCAACTGACGGCCGACTGGACCCTCAAAGCGTCGCTCGGGCGTGCCGTGCGGCTTCCGACCGTCGCCGAGCTCTATCAAGGCTCGATCGCGACGAACGCGATCGTCAACAACGATCCGAATCTCGAGCCCGAGAAGTCGTGGACATCCGAGCTCACCGGCGAGCGCGCGCTCGACGCAGGCTCGCTGCGTCTCACGCTGTTCCACGAGGACACCGACGACGCGCTCTATTCGCAGACGAACGTGCTCGTCACGCCGAACGTGACCAGTATCCAGAACGTCGATGAGATCCGCACGAGCGGCGTCGAGGTCGCGTTCCAGTCGAGCGCCTTGCTAGGCGGACGCGTGGACCTCTCGACGAGCTTGACCTACGCGCATTCGCGCATCGAGCAGAACGACAACTTCCCGGCGAGCGTCGGCAAGTGGCAGCCGCGTGTGCCGGAGTGGCGCGCGAACGCGCTCGCGACTTATCGCTTGGGCTCGCAATGGTCGGTCGCACTCGGCTGGCGCTACAGCGGCACGCAGTACAACACGCTCGACAACTCGGATCCGAACGGTTTCACGTACACGGGCAACAGTGCGTTCACCGTGTTCGACTTGCGCGCGCGCTATGAGAGCACAAAGTGGACGGCCTCGCTCGGCGTCGACAACCTCGGCAACGAGGAGTACTGGGCCTTCCATCCCTACACGCAGCGCATGCTGTTCACCGAGCTCGGCGTGAAGTTCTGACGCCGCCCGCCGCGACCTCACGCGGTCGGGTGAGCGGACGTGTGTCGAGCTGATCGCCCCGCGAGCTGCCGTCAACCGGAAGGCGGAGGATCCTGCGAGCCTTCGAGCGCGATCTCGAGCCCCTCACGCATCGTGCGCGCCGACACCGCGATCTCGCGCAACAAGAACACGAGCCCCGCGATGACCAGCAGCATCGAGACCACGAACAGGATCGCGATCACGACGGAGATGTTGAACGCCACGAAGTCGCCGACGAACAGCGCAACGATCACGAGGCATACCGTGAGCGCGCCGCTCACGCACAGTCTTATCGCCCAGTTGATGAGGTCGATGCGCGTCCACAAGGTGGTGGTCTCCGCGCGCAGCAGCTGGACCTGCTCTTCACGCTTCGCCAGAGGAATGCGCCGCTCGATCACGCGCGCGCGATCGATGATCCGGCCGAGCCGCGTCGACAGGACGTTGAGAAGGCCTGCGATGCCGGCGATGAGAAATACGGGCGCGACGGCGAGCTGAATTACTCCCGCGATGGCTCTAATCGACTCGATGGGCTCCATGCACGATTCCGTGTCGAGGTCGCGGCAGTATGAGCCTTCGCGCGCGCGTTGATAAGCTCGCGCGGCGAGCGTATCGCTCGCGCCGGCTTTTGGTGTCTAATCGCGGACCATGATTTGCCTGCCGACTCCGGATGAAGCGATCGTGGCGCGCCGCGCCGAGATCGTGAGCGCACTGCGCACGCTCGTGCGCCCGGGCAACGTCATCGACGATTCGGTGCGGCTCGCGGCGTACGAAACGGATGCGCTCACGGCGTACCGGCAGCGGCCGCTCGCGGTCGCGCTCCCGGAGACCACCGACGAGGTCGCGGCCATCTTGCGCTTCGCGGCGCGCGACGGTGTGAAGGTGGTGCCGCGCGGCGCGGGAACGTCGCTGTCGGGAGGTGCGATCCCGGCGGCCGACGCGATCGTCGTGGGCCTCGGCAAGTTCAACCGCATCCTCGACATCGACTATGCGAACCGCTGCGTCGTGGCGCAATCGGGCGTCACGAACCTCGGGTTGAGCCACGCGGTTGCGGCCGAGGGTTTCTACTACGCTCCGGATCCGTCGAGCCAGATCGCCTGCACGATCGGCGGCAACGTCGCGGAGAACTCCGGCGGCGTGCATTGCTTGAAGTACGGCCTCACGACGAACAACGTGCTCGGGATCGAGCTCGTGACGCCGCAAGGCGAGATCGTGCGGCTCGGCGGCAAGCATCTCGACAGCGGGCACTACGACTTGCTCGGCCTCATGGTCGGGTCGGAAGGGTTGCTCGGCATCGTCACCGAGGTGACCGTGCGGATCCTGCGGCGCCCGCAGACCGCGCGTGCGCTCTTGATCGGCTTCGATGCGGTCGAGCCGGCGGGCCAGTGCGTCGCCGACATCATCGCGGCCGGCATCATTCCCGCCGGCATGGAGATGATGGACAAGCCCGCGATCCACGCGGCCGAGGCGTTCGTGAACGTGGGTTATCCGCTCGACGTCGAGGCGTTGCTGATCGTCGAGCTCGACGGTCCCGAGGTGGAGGTCGACTTGCTCGTCGAGCGCGTGACCAGAATCGCGGCAGCGAACGGCGCCAGTCGTACGCGCGCATCGGTCAACGAGCGCGAGCGGCTCGCGTTCTGGGCCGGACGCAAAGCGGCGTTTCCGGCCGTCGGCCGGATCAGCCCCGACTACTACTGCATGGACGGCACGATTCCGCGGCGCGAGCTCCCGCGCGTGCTCGCCGCGATGGCGGAGATGTCACAGCGCTTCGGTCTACGCGTCGCCAATGTTTTCCACGCCGGCGACGGCAACCTGCATCCCCTCATTCTTTACGACGCCAACGTGCCGGGCGAGCTCGAGCGCGCCGAGTCGTTCGGAGAGGCGATACTCAAGCTGTGCGTCGACGTCGGCGGCGTGCTGACGGGCGAGCACGGCGTCGGCATCGAGAAGCGCGACTTGATGACCTATCAATTCGGCGCCGCGGACCTCGAGGTCCAGCACCGGATCAAGCATGCGTTCGATCCCGAGGTACGCTTCAACCCGGGCAAGGTATTTCCTACGCTGCGCCGTTGTGCCGAGCTCGGCCGCGAGCATGTGCACGCCGGCAGCGAGCGCTTTGCGGGCTTGCCGCGTTTCTAACGCGCGCCAGGAACGCGATGGAAGTCAGGACGACACCTCCCTCCGCCGCACGGGCCGCCCTGTGTCCGCGCGACGCGGCCGATCTCGCCGAGATTCTCGCGAGCCATCCCACGCCGCTCGAGCCGCTCGGCACCGGCTCGAAACGCGCAATTGGGTGTCCGGTGAGCGCCGCCGCGCTCGATCTGTCGGCGCTCTCGGGCCTCACGGCATACGAGCCTGCGGAGCTCGTCCTCACGGCTCATGCGGCGACGCCGCTCTCCGCCGTCGAGGCCGCGCTCGGCGCGGAGTCGCAGCGCTTCGCGTTCGATCCGCCGAATTTCAACGCGCTGCTCGGCGCGTCGGGAGAGCAAACGCTCGGTGGAATCGTCGCCGCGAATCTCGCGGGCTCGCGGCGCGTATCGGCCGGCGCCGCGCGCGATCATTTCCTCGGCTGCGCCGCGGTCACGGGCCGCGGCGAGCGCTTCAACGCCGGCGGCCGCGTCGTAAAGAACGTGACCGGCTACGACGTGCCGAAGCTGCTCGCGGGATCGTGGGGAACGCTCGCAGTGCTCACGACCGTCACGCTGCGCGTCGCACCCGCGCCCGAGACTGAGCGCACGCTGCTCGTGCCGTGCGCCTCACCCGGCGAAGCTGTCACCGTGCTCAGCGGGGCACTCGGCTCGCCGCACGACGTCGCCGCCGCGGCATTCGACCCCGAGGTCGGCTGCTTGCTGCGGCTCGAAGGATTTGCGGCGTCGGTCGAAGCGCGGCCGCAGCGCTCGCCGCCGCGTTGCACCCGAAAGACGTCGGCGAGGTCGAAGCCGCGAATTCGCGCGCGCTCTGGAACGAGATCGGCGGCGCGGCCGCGCTCGCGCGCTGGCCCGTCGTTTGGCGCATCTCGGTCGCGCCGAGCGATGCGCCGCGCGTGCTCGCCGTGCTCGAGCCGGAGCGCTACTTGCTCGACTGGGGTGGCGGGCTGATCTGGGCCGCGTTCCGCGGCACGGATGCCGCTCGCGTCCGCGCCGCCGTGCGCGAAGGTCACGCGACGCTGTTCAAGGCGCCGTCCGCCGCGCGTGCCTCGACGCACGTGTTCCAACCGCAGCCGCCGGCGCTCGCGGCCGCGCTGCAGCGCGTGAAGCTGGCGTTCGACCCCGACGGCCGGCTGAATCCCGGCAGGCTCGGCTGACTCGCGTCGCCGAACCCAATCGCTCACGGTCACGCAACGATGCAGACGCGCTTCACCCCCAGCCAGCTCGCCGAGCCCGACCTCGCCGCGAGCGAGCAGATCCTCCGCAAGTGCGTGCACTGCGGGTTCTGCACCGCGACGTGTCCGACCTACGTGCTGCTCGGCGACGAGCTCGATAGCCCGCGCGGCCGCATCTATCTCATCAAGGAGATGCTCGAGAACGACCGGCCCGCTACGGCGGAGGTCGTGCGTCACATCGACCGCTGCCTGTCGTGCCTCGGCTGCATGACGACGTGTCCGTCGGGCGTCCACTATCAACATCTGATCGATCACGCGCGCGTCCACGTCGAGCGTACGTTCCGGCGTCCTTGGTCCGAACGCGCGCTGCGTGCGCTACTCGCGGCCGTGTTGCCGTATCCGCGGCGATTTCGCGCCGCGCTCGCGCTCGCGGCGCTCGCGCGGCCGTTCGCGAGCCTGCTCCCGCGGCGAGCGAGCGCGATGCTGGCCCTCGCACGCGTGCGCGGCCGCACCGGCGCGGCCGCCGAGAGCCACGCGCGGACCACCACCGGCGCGCCGCGCACGGCGAAGCGCGCGCGCGTCGCGCTTCTCACCGGCTGCGTGCAAAACGTCCTCGACCCCGCGATCAACGCCGCGACGATTCGGTTGCTCGAGCGCGCGGGCGCCGAGGTCGTGGAGATCCCGGGCTGCTGCGGCGCGATCGTGCATCACCTGGGCCGCGAAGCGGACGCGACCGCGCTCGCCGCGTCGGTCATCGAGCGCGCGGCAGCGGAGCTCGGCGGGCGAGGACTCGACGCGATCGTCGCGAACGCGTCGGGCTGCGGGACGCAGGCGAAGGACTACGGGTACCTGTTCCGCAACCACGCGACGCTTGCCGCGCGCGCGCAAGCCGTGAGCGCGAAGACGCGCGACGTCACGGAGCTGCTCGCAGAGCTCGGCCTCCCGCCGCTGCGCGATCCGCCGGGCATGACCGTCGCCTACCACTCCGCGTGCTCGATGCAACACGGGCAGAAAGTCGAGGAGCCGCCGCGCGCGCTGCTCGCGCGCGCCGGCTACGTCGTTCGCGAGATTCCGGAGGGACACTCTGTTGCGGCTCGGCGGGAACCTACAACGTGCTGCAACCCGAGATCGCGGCGCGGCTACGCGAGCGCAAGCTCGCGAACGTCGCGCGCACGGGCGCCAGCGTCGTCGCGACCGGCAACATCGGCTGCATCACTCAGCTCGCCGCCGGCGGGCTGCCGATCGTGCACACGGTCGAGCTGCTCGATTGGGCGACGGGCGGTCCCGTGCCCCCCGCGTGGGCAAAAGCGACCGCCGAAAAGAACACCGGGGGCCTAAGCCCCCGGTGAGAAGACGACCTAGATCCGTTACGCGATTAGCGCGGTGCATCCGCGCTCGACGACGCGGCGTCGAGCTTCGTGCCGTCGGGGAAGGTGATGTCGCGCGCGTTCGCGCGGTGCGAGCCGTCCTTCGCCATGAAACCTTGCACGACGACTTTCGTGCCGGGCGGTAGCGTGTCGCGGTTCCAGCCGCGGCGCAGCAGCGCGCTCGGCGCGCCGCCTTCGACCATCCACTCCTCGACGGTGCCGTCGGGCTTCGTCACGTTGATGTGCAGCCACGAGTGCGGATTGACCCAGCGGAACTCTTTGACGGTGCCTTCGATCGTGACGGGCTGATTCGCGTCGAACTCGGCGGCAAACGAGTGATGCGCGAGCGCGGGCGCAATCGCCGACAAGCAGAGGCCGGCGCCCCCGATCAAGCCGATGAGTTTCGTTCGCATCACGGTAATCTCCTTAACGAAATCTCGATCGATTCATCTCAATGATGGTCAGTTTAGCTCGTCTACGCCTCAGCGTCATAAGTAGGACCCGCGACCTACTCCGTCAGTTCCAGATCCTTGTAGAGCAGCTCCTCGACGAACGGCACGCACTTGAACTCGAGAATCTCGACGTTCGGCTCCATGCGGCGGTACAGAGGCAAGCTGATCGTCCACGGCCGCGAGAAAACTTGAGGGTCCTCGATCGTCGCGGAGTAGCGGATCAGATTGTCGCCTTCGAGCGTGAAGCGTTCCGTGACCTTGAGCGCATTGCTGTGATAGTTGCCCGCGCGATCGAACCAGGTCGAGTCGTTGTTGCCGGTAGTCTCGACCACGAGAGTGTCGCCGTCCCAGTGACCGTTCGACCAACCCATCCACGTATCGATCGGCGCTTCTTGGTGGTTGCTCATGTAGACGACGCGATTCGCGCTGTCGTACTCGTACGCAAACAGGATGTTGCCGCCGCCCTGAATGATCTGGAACGGGTACGGCAGGTAGGTCGCGCGCGGAATGCCGGGCAGGTAGCACTTGACCTCGGGGTCGCTCGCCGGCCAGCCGGCCCGGTTTTCGTCGCGTTTCGCGAGCGCTTCGGGCAGGTAGGGGATCTTGCCGTCGCCGTCGATCACGCTCTGACCCGGCGGGGATCGCGGCGAGCGAGCCGAACTGCCAGCCGCTCTTGATCGCTTGGGCCGAGTGCGCCTCGAGGTTCCAGTGCGCCGTGCCGATGGCTTGCCAGACGCCGTTGAAGTTCGGCTGCCCGGCGATCTTCGCGGGACGCGCCGCTTGCGCAGGCTTCGCGGGCGCCTGCGCTTGCGCGAAGCTCGGCGTAGCGCCGAGCGCGGCGGCCGCGGCGAAGGCGGTCAGGATGACTGTCTTGAATGCGTGCATGCGAGTCCCCTTCGTTCCTTGTGATCTTCGCGCGAATGATAGTGAAGGCCGTACGCCGATCACAGTTACGGCAGACCGAACACGTTGACGGTATCTCCCGCGACGATCGCGACACGCTGCTTGCCGCTCTTGCCCGCGTAGCTCATCGGATTCGCGTTCGCGTTGTTCGCGAGCGTCGCAGTCCAGACCTCGGCGCCCGTCTTCGCATCGAAGGCGCGGAAACGCCGGTCGCTCGTCGAGCCGACGAACACGACTCCGCCGGCCGTGACGGTCGGGCCCGCGCTGCCGGAGTTGCCGACCAGCTGCTTGCCTTCGGGCAGCTGCTCGTTCAAGCCGAGCGTGGACTCCCACGCGATCTCTCCCGTGTTCGCGTTTACCGCGACGAGCTTGCCCCACGGCGGGCGCTGGCACGGCAGGCTCGGGCCGACCGGCCGGTTGTTCTCGTCGTACTTGCCGGACAACGGCGCACTAAACGTGAAGAACGGTCCGACGCCGCCGATGCTCGCGCGATCGTACGGCTGCTTCGAGCCGACGGCTTCGAAGCTGTAGGTGACATTCGGATCCTTGTCCTGCACCCAGCCGACGAGCGCGCCGTCGTGCGAGGTCGCGAAGAAGTAGCCCGTGGTCGGGTCCACGGCAACTCCGCCCCAGTTGACGCCGCCCGTCCCGCCCGGGGAACTGGATCGTCGATTTCGGCGGCGCGCCCGGCGCCTTGTAGAGGAATGGCGTGAACGGCCCCGCGTTGTAGAAGCCGCCGCTGCGCGTCATGAAGTCGCGGCACGCGGCCGCGTGCTCCGCAGTGGTGTCGTCCGCCGTGACGAGGTCGGCCTCCGTGAAGCTCACGCGTGCGAGCGGCGGCGGACGCACCGGGATCGGCTGCGTCGGCGAGTAGTACTCCGTCGGCACGTCGCCCTTGGGCACCGGCTGCTCCTCGACGTCGATCAGCGGCTTGCCCGTCACGCGGTTCAACACGTAGAAGTAGCTCGACTTGCCGACTTGGGCGATCGCCGGAATCCGCTCGCCGTTCTGCACGAAGTCGAACAGGCTGCCGCCGCTCGGCATGTCGGTGTCCCAGATGTCGTGGTGCACCGTTTGGAAATGCCAGAGGTATTTGCCGGTGGCTGCCTCGACCGCGACGATCGAGTTGCCGAACAGATTCGCGCCGGGGCGATCACCGCCGTAGTAGTTCGCGGCCGGACCCGCGATCGGCAAGTACGCGATGCCGCGCTCGGCGTCGATCGGCGCCGCGAACGCCCACATGTTCGTGCCGCCGCGGTTCTCCCAGCCGTTGCCCCAGGTGTCGTTGAACGGTTCACCGGCCTTCGGCACGGTTTGGAACTCCCAGAGCTTCGCTCCCGTGCGCACGTCGAGCGCGCGCGGGTTGCCGGGCGGGCCCTGCGGCACCTCGCCGGTCGCGGCGCCGATGATCGCGATGTTGCGATAGATCGTCGGCGTACCGCCGTACGACACACCCACGTCGGCCATGCCGTTCGTGCCGAATCCGGCCGCCAGCGCGCCCGTCGCGGCGTCGACCGCGATGAGATTCGCGCGGCTCATGAACAAGATCCGTGGCGCGCAGCGTACCGTCGCCTGGCCAGTAGCTCACACCGCGCGTGGAGACGGTGGGTGCGCCGCCGCCCGGACCGGGCGCGGGCGGCGTTCCCGCCGGCGGGGGCGGCGGCGCGGGCAGCGCGTACGACCAGATTTCCGCTCCGCTGTCGCCGTCGAGCGCGACCACTCGATCGCGACTCGGCACGTACATGATCCCGCCGACCACGATCGGCACGGCCGTCGAGTTGTTGCCGAGCTGGTAGGTCCAAGACGGCATCAAGTTCGAGACGTTGTTGGAGTTGATCTCTGTGAGCGGCGAATAACGATTCGCGGCTAACGTCCGATTGATGAGCGGCCAGTCGCCCGCGGCGACGCCGTCGGCTGCGGCGGTCACGGGCGCGGCGTTCGTTACCGTGCTCGTACCAGACGTCGTCTGCGGTGCGGGCGCTTCCGGTCCGCAGGCCGCGACGCTCGCGGTCAAAGCCGTGATGACACCCCAACTGCGCTTCATTCGATCTCCCCCGGGAACGCTGTTCCGCGTTTAGCGTGGGTACGATACGCCGGCCTCGTCGTTCTCGGAAGCGCGACAGGCTTGCCCTCGCGAGATCTCTTAAGACGGCCACCGTTCCAGCCGGCCTGCGGGATACGTATACTCGACAGGCGAGCGCTCGGGGGAGCACGTTCGAATCATCACGCGTCGGTCTCCGACTGCGCGCTCAAAGCCGGTTGACGCAAGAGCGGTCGATTCACCTGGCGAGACTCGGTTTGGGTGCGACGCGCGGCGGCGTACCGAGAGGCCAAATGGAGGTCGAACATGGCTAAGCGAATTCTCGCGTTGAGTTTGGTCGCTGCGGCGGTCGCGCTCGCGTCGTGCAGCAAACCGGCACCTTCGACCTCGGCCTCCACCGAGACGGCAGCGGCTGCGGCGCAACCAGGCGTGTGGAAGCAGCCCGTCACCGATTGGGGCGATCCCGACCTGCAGGGGCTGTGGCCGATCATCAATTTGATCAGCACGCCATTCCAACGCCCGGTCGATGAGCAAGGCAATTCGATTTACGGCGATCGCCGCGAGCTCACCGACGAGGAATACGCCAAGACGAAGGAGCGCCTTGCGGCGCGCGACGCGGCGTACGACAAAGAGATCAAGAGCAACAAGATGGGTATGGGCCACTGGGCCGAGGCGAGCCATCACAACGACGCAGCGCGCCTGACGTCGCTGCTCGTCGAACCCGCAAACGGCCGCTTCCCCGAGCTCACCGAGCGCGGCAAGGAGCTTGCGTCGAAGATGGTCAGCAGCTGGACGGGGAAGGTGTTCGACAAGCCGACCGACTTCGACACGTGGGATCGCTGCATCACGCGCGGCCTGCCGCCGTCGATGTTCCCGTTCAACTACAACAACGGCATCGAGATTCACCAGGCTCCGGGCTACGTGATCATCCGCCTCGAGATGATCCACGAGGCGCGCATCGTTCCTGTCGACGGACGCGCGCAGCTCGATCCTGCAATCAAGCAGTGGATGGGCGAGTCGCGCGGGCACTGGGAAGGCAACACGCTCGTCGTCGAGACGACGAACTTCAACGGTCTCGGCGGCATGACGAACATCGGTATCCCGGGCTCGCCGCGCGGCGACACGCCGACGACGACCAACATGCATATCACCGAGCGCTTCACGCGCACCGGCGACGACTCGATGGAGTATTCGATGCACGTCGAGGACCCCGAGGTGCTCACGCAGCCGTGGGCCGCCGCGTATCCGATGGAGCGCGACCCGAGCTATCAGTTCTACGAGTACGCCTGCAACGAGGACAACACCGCGGTCCGCAACTACATCGTCACGTCGCGCTACGAACGCGCGCACCCGAAGAAGAAATGAGAACGTCAGCGCGCGCCGGGTTGGCCGGCGTCTCAGCGTTGCTCGCGGCGGGGTTGCTCGCGGCGGCCCCGATCGCGAATGCGGCAGTCACGGAGCCGTTGAAGCTCGACTCGGGACTGCTCGGCGGCAGCGCCGCGTCGTCGCCCGGCGTTCGCGCGTTCAAGGGAATTCCATTCGCGGCGCCGCCGGTAGGCGCACTGCGTTGGCAAGACCCGCAGCCCGTCGCGAAATGGGACGGCGTGCGCGATGCGAGCAAGTTCGGCAGCGTCTGCATCCAGCCGCCGGGGCCCACCTCGGGTCCGCAGGCGCGGCTCAATATCGCGGTGCTGCCCGATTCGCCGCCGCTCTCGGAGGACTGTCTCTACTTGAACGTGTGGACCGGTGCCGCGGCGGCGACCGAGCGGCGGCCGGTGATGGTGTGGTTCTTCGGCGGCGCGTTCACCGAAGGCGCCGGCTCCGTGCCGCTCTATGACGGCGATGCGCTCGCGCGCAAAGGCGCCGTCGTCGTCACGATGAATTACCGGCTCGGCCCGTACGGATTCTTCGCGCATCCGGCGCTCACGGCGGATTCACCGCACAAGGCGTCCGGCAATTACGGGCTCATGGACATGCTCGCGTCGCTGCAGTGGGTGCAAAAGAACATCGCGGCATTCGGCGGCGATCCGAGCAACGTCACGGTGTTCGGCCAATCCGCGGGCGCGATGGCGATCGCTTCGCTCGTCTCGTCTCCGGAAGCGAAGGGGCTGTTCAACCGCGCGATCTCGCAGAGCGGCGCATGGATGGGCCTCGGATTCGCGCCCGCGATGCGCACGCGCGCGCAGGCCGAGGAGGCCGGCGTTAAGGCGGCCACCGAGGCGGGAGTCAGCACCGCGGAGCAGTTGCGTGCGATGTCCGCGGCGGACGTCACCGCGAAGTTCCGCAGCGCGGGGATGATCGTCGACGGCTGGGTGCTTCCCGAGGATCCTTCGGCCGTGTTCGCGGCCGGGCGGCAGAATGCGGTCGACGTGCTGGTCGGCTCGAACCGGGACGAGTCGTTCTTCTCGGCGCAGGTGAAGCCCGAGCAGTTCGAGCAGCAGGCGCGCATGCGCTACGGCGATCTCGCGGACGAGTACCTCAAGGTTTATCCGCATGCGACCGAGGCCGAAGCGGGCGTCTCGACCGCCGAGAACTTCCGCGACGGCGCGTTCTGGCACATGCGGTTGTACGCGGACTTCCAGGCGAAGAAGGGTAAGAAGGCGTATCTCTTCTACTTCACGCAGAATCCGCCCGCGCCGGCTGGCCAGCCCGAGTTGCCAGCCACGCACGCTTCCGAGGTGCCGTACGTGTTCAACAACTTGGGCCAGCTGCCGCTGTTCCCCGATCGCAGCATCGCGGAGCTTGCCGGCGCATCGGCGCCCGACAAGAAGGTCGCGGACGAGATGTCGTCGTATTGGGTGAACTTCGCCCGCTCTGGCGATCCGAACGGAACGGGCCTGCCGGCTTGGGCGCCGCACAAGCCGCTCGACGCGGGGCACGCCGCAATCCTCGACGCCGATCCTGCAGCGGAGAAGTTGCCTGCGCCTGCGCGGCTCGCATTCTTCGACAAGCTCTGGGATCGTCAGCAGCACGCGGGTCATTGACGGAGCCGAGCGCGCGTCGGCGCGCGCTCAGCGAACGAGGCGTCTGAAGCTGCCGATGCGGTTGTAGGGGTCGCCGCCCGCCTCGTCGGCGGACACTTTCATCAAACCGTCGAACGCGAGCGTCGTGTCGTCGCGGCTCGCGCCGTCATCGTCGCTCCTCTGCCGAGAGCGCTGACTCGCAGCATCGGGTGCCGAGTCGGTTTCAGTGAGTACGCGTTGCATCGCCGTTCTCCATCGCATTTGCCGATGAAGCCAGTGTACGGCGGCCGCGCGAGCACGCTGAGGGCGGTCGTCGGTCCACCGGTACCGCCCGTCGGGACGTGGCCGCTCGTCTGGAAATGCCGACCGCTCGTCGGCGGCGCACCGCGCGGATACGCTGCGGCGGGAATCTACTGTGCGTCGAGCGTGAACACCATGTACTGGCCCGGCCCCGCGTCGGGCAATTGCATGCTCTGGCTGAACAGCCCTTTGCCGCCGACCGCGATCGCGACGTATTGCTTGCCCCCGACCGAGTAAACCGCCGGCACGCCTTCCTGCGCGGCGGGCAGGTCGAACGCCCACAGCACCTTGCCCGTGTCCGCGTCGTACGCCCGGAACTTGCGGTCCGAAGAAGTGCCGACGAACAGCAGGCCGCCGCCGGTCGCGACGACTCCGCCGCGCGGTGCGTGGCTGCCGGTCCCCGTCGTCGGGGTCAAGCTCGCGACGTCGCCGTCCGGAATCTGCCACAGGATCGTGCCGGTGTTCAGATCGTATGCCGTGAGTTGCGACCACGGTGGACCGATCGCCGAGAGTCCCGTGCTCTGCTGCAGCATGAAGTCGACCGGTGCGACGTACGCGACGAAATCCTCGCCCGCGTTGGGCGGCGGCAGAGGTGCGGGCCGCGGCGGTGATCCCGGCGGCGGCGGAGGCGCGGCACCCGCGCCCGGCACGGTCTCCGGAACGCGGAGCTTCGCGAAGGTCGGCAGCTCCTTCGAGACGACGAACATGCGGCCATTCTTCGGGTCGACCGCAGAGCTACCCCAGTTCGCACCGCCGTTGTGGCCCGGCAGCATGATCGTTCCCTGCAGGCTCGGCGGCGTGTAGAGGCCTTCGTTGCGCGCTGCGCGCAGCACGTCGCGCACCTTCGCTTGATCCTCGTTCGAGAGGAACGGGTTGATGTCCTTTTCCGTGAACGATTGGCGCGCAAACGGCGGCGGGGCGGTCGGGAACGGCTGCGTGGGCCAGCTCTTCTCGCCCGGCACGTCGCTCTGCGGCACGGGACGCTCCTCGATCGGCCAGAGCGGTGCGCCTGTGACGCGGTTGAACACGTAGACGAAGCCCTGCTTGCTCGGCTGCGCGACGATCGGCACGGGCAACCCGTCGTGCTGAACGGTGAGCAGCTTCGGCGCGGTGGGCAAGTCGTAGTCCCAGAGATCGTGATGGACGGTTTGGTAATGCCACAGCAGCTTGCCGCTGCGCGCGTCGAGCGCGAGCAAGCTGTTGCCGTACAGATTTGCGCCCTCGCGATTCGCGCCGTAGAAGTCGTAGCGCGCGGTGCCCGTCGGGATGTAGATCGTGCCCGTCTCGACGTCGACCGTCGATTCGCTCCAATTGTGCACGCCGCCGTACTTGCTCAAGCCGCCGGCGGGCCACGTCTCGGCGCCGGGCTCGCCGGGCCGCGGGACGGTGTGGAAGGTCCAGGCGAGCGCGCCCGTTCTAACGTTGTACGCATGAATGTCAGCGGGTGACGACGCATAGCCGGCTCCGCCCGCGGGCAGCGACATGATGATGAGGTCCTCGAACACGCGGCCCGGGTTGCTCGTTTGCAGAGCGCGCACGTTGCCGAGATCGAGGTCGAGGCCGACGCGCAGGTCAACGCGGCCCTTGTCGCCGAAGCTCTCGATCGCGTTGCCGGATTTCGCGTCGATTGCGGTGAGAAAGCCCGCGTTGATGTAGAGCAATCGCTGGTCGGACCCGTCGGCGCTGTGCCAGTAGCTCATACCGCGCGTGCCGACCGGGCCGTCGTTCGGATGCGTCCAGAGCTCGCGTCCCGTCGCGGCGTCGAGAGCGACGATCGAGCGACTCTTCGCGAGCACGTACATCGTGGTGCCGACGATCAGCGGGTTGAACAGGTAGTTCTCGCCGGTCGGGTACGTCCAGGCGACCTTTAGGCGTCCGACGTTGGTCTTGTCGACTTGCGCGAGCGATGAGTACTGCGACGAATCGGTTCCGCCGAGGTTCTGATCCCAGCCTTCGAAGTCG
Source organism: uncultured Gammaproteobacteria bacterium (assembly GCA_963742115.1). Taxonomy (GTDB): domain Bacteria; phylum Pseudomonadota; class Gammaproteobacteria; order Steroidobacterales; family Rariloculaceae; genus FEN-1219. Next base: position 324,215 of record CAVUKQ010000014.1, on the reverse strand, counting down.
AACGCGCCGGGCGTCTTTGCGGCCGCATCCCGAAAGATCTCCTCCGGCGGAGTCTCGCGAGAGCATGCACCGAGCACGAGCGCGGCGAGCATCGGCAGCACGGCGCGAGAGCCGACGAGCGAGCTCGTATTTCGCGCGGCGCGTGCCGAGCGGCGAGCGGCAACCATCCCAAACATGAGTCTCCCCCGGCCCACGACAATCTGTCGGCGATACTACCAGGTGGTCGCGCGGGCGTCGCTGACGCGTCAGCCGAGCAAGCGTGCGATCTCGCCGAAGCGCGTGATGCGCGGTAACGTGCCGAGCTCCGTCTCGTCGACTTTTCCATAACCGTAGCTCGCGAACACGAAACCGTAGCCCGCACTTTTCGCCGCGCGCAGATCCTGATGTGAATCGCCGACGAGCGTCGCGGCCGAGACGCCCACCCCGAGCGTGCGGGCCGCTGTTTCGAGAGGCAGCGGGCTCGGCTTCTTTTCCGCGAGACTATCGCCGCCGAGCACGAGCTCGAACCGGCCGCGGATGCCAGCCTGCTCGAGCAACGTTTCCGAAAACGCGTGACGCTTGTTCGTGATGCAGCAAAGGCGAATGCCGCGGCCGAGCAGCGCGTCGAGAGTCGCTTCGACGTCGGGATAAAGCCGGCTGCGCGTGAACAGATTCTCGCGATAGCAGGCAAGGAACGCCTCGAGCGCCGCGGCATGGACGCGCTCGCCGGGCGCGTTGCGAGCCTGCCTCGGTTGCGCGGCGCTCGAGTGCGCGATGGCGCGCGCGATCAGCGCCTCGAGACCGTCGCCGATCCACACGCGCGTGCGCGCCTCGCCGGGCGCCGCGAAGCCCACCGCTTCGAGCGCCGCCCCGAGGCAGTGCGCGATGTCTGGAGCCGAATCGACGAGCGTGCCGTCGAGATCGACGGCGAGCAGGCCGACCTTACGCGCCGTCAAAACACCCGAACTGCGATTTCCGCAGGAGCCGCGAGCAACTCTTCGATCTGCTTGTCGAGCTTCAGCAGCGTGAGCGACGCGCCGGCCATCTCGAGCGACGTGCAGTAGTTGCCCACGTAGTTGCGCACGACGTTCAACCCTGCGTCTTTGCAGCGCAGCGCAGCCTTGCGGTACAACACGTAGAGCTCGCTCGGCGGCGTGCCGCCGAGGCCGTTGATCATCAGCGCGACGCGATCGCCCTTCTTGAACGGGAGGTCGCCCGCCACAGCGTCGAAAATCTCGTCGACGATCTTGTCCGCAGTCTTCATCTTGTCGCGACGGCGGCCCGGCTCGCCGTGGATGCCGACGCCTACCTCCATCTCGTCGTCGCCGAGCTCGAAGATCGGCTTGCCCTTCGCGGGCGGCGTGCACGACGTGAGTGCGACTCCCATCGAGCGCACCTGACTATTCACCTTCGTCGCGATCGCGATGAGCTCATCCAGGCTCGCGCCTTTCTCGGCGGCCGCGCCGCAGGCCTTGATCACGAAGAAGTTGCCGGCTACGCCGCGGCGGCCGGTCGTATAGGAGCTGTTCTGCACGGCGACGTCGTCGTCGATGATGAACGACTTCACCTCGATCCCTTCGGCCTGGGCCATCTCGATCGCCATGTCCCAGTTCATCCGGTCGCCCTGGTAGTTGTTGATCAGCACGAGCACGCCCTTCGGCGAGTTCATCAGCTTGATGCACTCGAGGCAGTACTCCATCGGCGGCGCCGCGAACACGTTGCCCGGCGAGGCCGCGTCGAGCATGCCGGGGCCGACGGCCATCACGTGCGCGGGCTCGTGACCGCTGCCGGAGCCTTGGATCACCGACACCTTGTCTTTCTTCGGGCGGTCGGCGCGGTAAATGATGTTGTACTTCGGCTCGTACTTGAGCTTGTCGGGATTCGCGAGCGCGATCCCCTCGAGCATTTCGGGTACGAATTTCGCGGGATCGTTGACGAACTTTTTCATTTTGAGTCCCCCGGGTGACGTCTTAGATCAGAAGAGTGGCAATCAGTGCGTCTTGTTCGGCGTCTGCACGCCGAACTCGGTGCAGATGTCGTTCATCATGGTCGCGATCGCGACGATCCCCGGATCCGGAGTGCCTTTGCTCCGATCACCGGTGAATTGCTGGCGGCCGCGTTTCGCGACCCATGGCTTCGTGCGCTCGATCGCATCGTTCGCGACCTGGGTGGCCTGTCTCAGCACGTCGCGCGCGTCGACATCCTTGCCGGCATTGTCGTGGACGATGTCGCGGATCGGGATCAGCGCGTCGAGCAGAGTCTTGTCGCCGAGCTGCGCGCCGCCGCGCTTCTGGATGCCTTCGATGGCCGAAGACAACATCTTGTCGAGATCCTCGAGCGTGATCGACGTGCGATCCTTGCAGAGCGCACCGGCGCGCATGAAGCCTGTTCCCCAGATCGGGCCGGAGCAGCCGCCCACGTTGCGCGTGATGATCATGCTGATCTTGAGCAGGAAGTTGCCGATCGAGCTGCGATCGAGGTCTTTCCAATCCTGCTCGACCACGCGGAAGCCCGATGCGAGCGATACGCCGAAGTCGGCATCGCCGGCGAACGAGTCGAGCTCGCAGAAGTACTGTTCGTTGCGCAGCGCCGTGGCGGCAACGGTCTTGATGGCCGTCTCGATGTCCGCCAGCGTGATTTCCGCTTTCATTGCTTCTTCTCCTCTACTTCCAGCCGGCGATGCGTTTCAAGCCGCGCGCGGCGGCGCCAGCAACTGCAGATCCTTGAGCTTGATTCGAACGTTGGGCGGATCGCCGAGCTCGGGGACTACGTTCGCAGCTTCGGCGAAATCCTCGTCGAGCGTGTACGCGCTCGTCGTGATGAGGCACGGTATGCCGGCTCCCGACGCTGCGAGCAAGCCGTTGCGGCTGTCCTCGATCACGACGCAGTCGCGCGCGTCGAGTCCGAGCTTCGTTTTGGCGAGGTTGTAGATCTCGGGGTTCGGCTTCTTCTTCGCGACGACATCGCCCGCCAGCACGATCTCGAACCAGCCCTTGCGCTCGGCACCCATGAGGTCGAGCACGCCGTCGATGGCCTTCGGGTCGGACGTCGTGCAGACGCCGAGTCGAACGCCGGCCGCGTGCGCCTCGTCGATGATGCGCGTGATGCCGGGCCGCAGCGGCAGCTCGCCGCTTGCGATGAGCTCGGTGAAGATGGCGGTCTTGCGCTTGTGGAGCTCGGGAATCAGCGTCGCGGCGGTTTGGCCGTCGGGCCAGCCGGCTTCGTTGAAGAAGTGCGTCATCCGCTCCTTACCGCCCGCGATCTTGAGCAGCTCTCCGTAAAGGTCGACGTCCCACTCGGCGTCGATACCGGCTGCCGCGAACGCGCGGTTGAACGCGACACGATGGCCGTCTCGCTCGGTGTCTACGAGCACACCGTCGCAATCGAAGATCAGGGCCTTCATCACGGCGCGGCGGAGCGCGAAGTTACGCGACTTTCGAAAGAAGCTCGCTGCCGCGGTTCGTGCCGCCGAACTGCGCGATCTTTTCCTTGAACAGCTGCTTCAGTGCGTCGTATTGCGCCGTGAGCACGCGAAGCGGCTCGTAGTCCGTCGGCTTCGCCTTGTGATAGTCGACGAAGCTGTCGATGAATACGTGCTTCAAGTTCGTCGAAATGTTGATCTTCGCGCAGCCGAGCTTGATGCACTTCTGGATGATCTCGTCCGACAAGCCGGTTCCACCGTGCAGCGCCATCGGCGTGTTGGTGCGGCGGTTGATCTCGCCGATCAGGTCGAACTTCACGTTCGGCTCGCCCTTGTAGTAGCCGTGCGCCGTGCCGATCGCGGCGGCGAAGGCGGCGAGATCGAGCTCCCGGCAGAATCGCTCGGCCTCGCTCGGATCGGTGTAGTGAACCGCATCGACGACCATGTCGTCCTCGACGCCGTGGATCTCGCCGATCTCGGCCTCGACGCCGATGTTCGCGGCGCGTGGCCATCTCGACGACCTTGCGCGACGCGTCGAGGTTCACTTGGAACGGCTTGTCGGACCAGTCGATCATGACGGAGGTCCAGCCCATCTCGACGCACTTCTTGATCATGTCGAGATCTTTCCCGTGGTCGAGATGCAGTACGACGGGCACCGGGCGACTCGCCGGCGATTTCGCGCATCCAACCGATGATCGCGGCGTGGCCGTAGTGCTTGATGGTCTTCGCCGAGCTCTGAATGATGACCGGCGCGTTCAGCTCCTCGGCCGCCTTCACCATCGCCTTCATCGAGGAGTAGTCGACGGGATTGAACGCCGCGACCGCGTAGCCCTTCGCTTTGGCTTCACGCAAGACAGGTTTGAGGTTTACCAGCGGCATAGGAATCTCCTTGCGGTATGGCGTTCAACCCGAGCTATAGACGATCGGCCCGATTATATACGCGCGTGACATCATGTTGCCCTTGAGACGGCCGTACCCCTCGCGTGACCAAGCTCGGGTTAGTGCTGGCGACCGCCGGCGTGTGCTTCCCGGCGGCGCGCCGCGCGCGACTTGCTGCGCGGCCTGCCGTGCTGCTGTTGTTGCGGCTGTTGCCCCCCCGGGGCTCGATGGCCGTTCGCGCCTTGGTGCTGCGGCGCTGCGTCGCGGGCCGCATGGTTTTGGTCCTGGCGGCCGCGACCCGGTGCGCCGTGTTGCCGAGCCGGTTGACCGTGGGGGGAGCCGTGTCCGCCTCCGTGCCTGCGCGAGTGGGCCTGCCCATGACCCCCGCGCTGCGGGCCGCGATCTTGTGATTGGCCGTCGCGGCGCGGGTCGCCGCCGTTCGCGTTTTTGACATAGTCGGCACGCCCCGCGTCGCGAGGTACGGCGCGCTGAACGGGCCGCTGTGTCGGGCGCGGAATTGCGTTGCGATCGAAGCCCTCGACCGTGCCCTGAGGGATGCGCTGGCCGAGGAGGCGCTCGATGCCTTTCAGCAACGGCCGCTCGTCGTTGCTCACGAGCGAGACCGCTACGCCTTCACGGCCCGCTCGCCCGGTGCGGCCGATCCGGTGCACGTAGTGCTCCGGAACTTCGGGCAGCTCGTAGTTCACCACGTGCGGCAGCTGGTCGATGTCGATACCGCGCGCGGCGATGTCGGTGGCGACCAGCACGCGCACGTTGTTCGCCTTGAAATCGGCGAGTGCGCGCGTGCGCGCGCCTTGACTCTTGTTGCCGTGGATCGCAGCGGCCGCGAGACCGTCCTGCTCGAGCTGCTCGGCGAGGCGGTTCGCGCCGTGCTTCGTGCGCGTGAACACGAGCACCTGACGCCAGTCGCCTTTCGCGATGAGCCACGACAGCAGCGCGCGCTTCTCGCCTTTCTCTGCGTAGTGCACGAGCTGGTCGATTCGGTCGGCCGTTGCGTTCGGCGGCGCGACCTCGATCAACGTTGGCTTGTCGAGCAGCTTGTTCGCGAGGTTGCGGATGTCCTCGGGGAAGGTCGCCGAGAACAACAGGTTCTGGCGTTTCTGCGGCAGCAGCGCGAGGACGCGGCGGATATCGGGCAGGAATCCCATGTCGAGCATTCGGTCGGCTTCGTCGAGCACGAAGATCTCGACGCCGCGCAGATCGACGTTGCCCTGCGACGCGTGGTCGAGCAATCGGCCGGGTGTCGCGACGAGGACGTCGACGCCGCGGCGCAGCTGGGAGATCTGCGGGTTGATGCTCACTCCGCCGAAGATCACGGCCGTACGTAGCGGCACGTATTTGCCGTAACGCCGCACGCTGTCCTCGACTTGTGCCGCGAGCTCGCGCGTTGGCGTGAGGATCAGTGCGCGGACGCCGCGCCGACCTTGCGGCGCCGGTACGGTGGACAGGCGGTGCAGCAAGCGGCAGCGTGAAGCCGGCGGTCTTGCCCGTGCCCGTTTGCGCGCCGCCGAGCACGTCGCGTCCCTCGAGGACGACCGGGATGACCTTGGATTGAATGGGCGTGGGCGTGGTATAGCCGGCTTCTGCAACGCCACGCAGCAACGCGGCCGACAGGCCGAGAGAATCGAAAGAAGACATTTGAAAAGACTCCGCGATCGCCCTCGCCGCGGACGAATCGTCCGGGGAATGGTCTAGGGCCGATCGGATCGAGGTTTGAAAGCACGGCCGGGATGGCCGGTTCCTACTGACGCAGACCGATGGTGCGCCGGAAGTGCTGCACTATACCAGAAGTCTCACGATCGGGAAGGACGCCAGCGCAGTTTCTGTGCTATCAGTATCGGCACTATAGAAAAACGAGTGGCAACGCCTAGAATGCGCACCCTGTCATATGGGGACCCGCGCTCGCGGCTCGAGCTCGTATCGGAGGAAAAAAATGGCTGCACACAATCTCAGCGCGGTGCTCCAAGAGCACGGCAGCGCCGTAAAACTGTTGCGCAACTCGAAGATCGGCATCTACGTGTACCCGGTCGTCGCGCCCGAATTCTCGAACTGGCGATCCGAGCAGATGGCCTGGCGCAATTCGGCGGTCCTCTTCGACCAGACCCATCACATGGACGAGCTCATCGTCGAAGGTCCCGATGCCGCAGCCTTCCTCGAGCACGTCGGAATCAACAGCTTCGCGAACTTCGATCTCAACCGCGCGAAGCACTTCGTTCCGGTGACACCCGCGGGGCATGTCGTGGGCGACATGATCATCTTCCGCGAGCGCGACGATAAGTTCGTGCTCGTCGGTCGCGCCCCGACCGCCAATTGGGTGAGGTTCCAGCAAGCGATTGGCAAGTACAAAGTGCGCTTGACCCATGATCCGCGCTCGGACAGCCGCCCCGACGGCAAAGCAATTTATCGCACCCATTACCGCTTCCAAATCCAGGGACCCGACGCGAACAAGATCTTCGACAAGATCAACGGCGGTCCCGTCCCGGAGATCAAGTTTTTCCACGTGAACTGGATCAAGGTGGGTTCACGACGCGTCCAAGCGCTGCGTCACGGCATGGCCGGTGCACCCGGGCTCGAGGTCTGGGGGCCGTATGCCGACAAGCACTACATCCAGTCGACGATTCTCGAGGCGGCGCGCGACGTGGGCGTGGACTTGGCGTTAGTCGGCGCTCGCGCCTACTCGACGAATACGCTCGAGTCGGGGTGGATTCCCTCGCCGCTGCCCGCGATCTACACGGGTGGAGGCATGATGCAGGAGTACCGCGATTGGCTCGGCGCGGACAGCTACGAGGCGGTCGGATCCCTCGGCGGTAGTTTCTCGAGCGACAAGATCGAAGACTACTACGTCAATCCGTTCGAGCTCGGCTACGGTTTCTACGTCGGCTGGAAAAAGGACTTCATCGGTAAGGACGCGCTGCTCAAGATGAAGGACGCGAAAAACCGCAAGAAAGTCACGCTCGAGTGGAACCGCGACGATCTGCTCAAGGTCGTCGCCTCTTCGTTCGAGGAGGGCACGCCGTACAAGTGGATCGATTTCCCGCAACCGAACTACGCCTCGACGAACGCCGACGCGTTGATGAAGGACCGGCGACTCGCCGGCATCTCGATGTTCAACGGCTACTCATTCAACGAGCGCTGCATGCTCTCGCTCGCCGTGGTCGACGATGACGTACAGATCGGTGATCAGCTGACGCTACTCTGGGGTGAGTCCGAAAAGACGGGCAAGACTTCGACCGAACCGCACCGGCAAGCCGAGATTCGCGTGCGTGTGTCGCCGACCCCCTACGCCCGCGAAGCGCGTGAGCATTACGCCGATAGCTGGCGAACGAAGTCGAGCGGCTGACGCTCTTGCCGGCGGGCGCCGCGGGCCGCGGCGTCAGCGCAGTATTCCGCTCGCTAGGATCCCGTGCTCGGTGACACGGTAGTGCGCGAGCAGCAGCTCGCTCGCTAGTTCGGCGTTGCGCGCGAGCACGGCGTCGCGCAGCGGCGGCGCGGACGCGCGGTACTGGTGATCACGGTTCGTCGCGACGGCCGCGAGATTGCGATAACGCAGGAGGCGCTCGTTCAGCGAGCGCCACTGCTCGGCGAGGATCGACGAGCGGCACGCTGAGACGAGTGCGTCGTAGAACGCCAGCATTTGCTCCCAGCTCGGCGGCGTGCGCTCGGCGCTGGCCGCGGGGTCGGCCGCGAGCTCCACGGCGCGGCAAGTGCGCAGCACGTTCTCTTCCCATTGCCGGTCGCCCTGGCGAATCGATTCGCGCAGGCCCACTTCCCCGAGCCAGTAGGCCGTCTGCGTGAGCTCGAGCAGCTCGGTTTGGCTCGCTGGCGCAACCTCGTAGCCGCTTCCGGTGCTCACGACGAGCCGATCGCGCGTGAGCTCTGTCAGCACCTGACGAACGCTCGTCGTGCTCGTTGCGTAATCGCGTGCCAGCTCGCGCATGCAAAGCTGGCGTCCGGGCTCGAGCTTGCCGAGCAGGATGTCTGCGAGCAACCGCCGGTACAGCCGGCGTTTCGCGACACCGCCGCGCGCCGTGCCCGCAGACAAGCGCGGAGCTTCGGGCCGCCGCGCGGAGGCCGCCGCGTCGCGATCGCGGACCGGCTTCGCAGAGGACACCGCACCGGGCGTGCCGAGGGGATTGAAAGTCATTGAGTTTCCGTTGCTGGACAAGGTTCGGCTCGCGACGTCGCGCGCACGGCGCCCCGAAGGGCGGGTGCTGTGCCGTTCGCATCGTCGGTGGCGCGGACGGTAGCCCACGCGTCCGCGCGCAACAATGTGGCGGGTCTTGCTATGTCCATCAAAACTAGTAGATAAAGTAATAGTTCTATGGAGAAGGGCCCCGTCGCGGGGTCCGGATCGCAGACGCAGCGCCACGCCTTGCCTATGGCTGCGTCTTAGGGACAATGTGCAACACTCATTCACCGGATTCCGCATGGATACGCAACGGCGCCAGCTGATCGATTTCCTCAAGGGTTGCAGGGCGCGTTTGTCGCCAACACAGGTAGGCTTACCAGACACCAACCGGAGACGCACTCCCGGGCTGCGGCGTGAAGACGTCGCCGCGCTCGCGGGCGTGAGCGTCACCTGGTACACGTGGCTCGAGCAGGGCCGCAAGATCCAAGTGTCGGCGGACGTGCTCGAGCGCGTCTGCACTACGCTGCGGATGACGGCGGACGAGCGCGAGTACCTGTTCGCGCTCGTGCAACATCGGCCCGCGCCGCCAGCCGCCGGCTGCGCCACGGAAGTCAGCCCGACGCTCGCCCGCATGCTCGACGCGCTCGGTGTGCCCGCGCTCGTGATGACGGCTCGCTGGGACGTGATCGCGTGGAACCGCCTGATGAGCCAGGCTTTTCGCCACTATGAACGGCTCGCGCCGGAGGATCGCAACTTGCTCCGGATTCTGCTGATGGACGATACCTATCAGCACGATCAGGTCGCATACGAGACGATGGCGCGCCGCGTGTTGTCGAAGTTTCGCGTCGATTACAGCCAGAGCCCAGACGATCCCGCCTTCGAGGCGCTGATCAACGAGCTCGCGGAGCGCTGCCCGATCTTCCGTCGCCTGTGGAACAGCCCTGAGGTCGTCGGCCGGTCCGAAGCCATCGCTCATCATCCGCAGCTCGGCGGAATGACGATGGAGCATTCCTCGTACGTGCCGGAAGGCAGCCCCACGCTGCGCGTCGTGATCTTCGTGCCCTACGACGAGCAGAGTGCCGCCAAGATCCGCGCGCTGCGCGAAGATCGCGACCTGCCGAGCGAAAAACGACGAATCGTTAAAAAGCCGAACTAGTCACAACTTGCGGTGCGCCGATGAGCACGTCACCCGGCGGGAACGAATCGGCTCTCGTGCTCGCGGCCCGGCACGACGCGGCCGGCCGGCACGATGCGGCCGTCGACATCCTCGCGGTCGCGACCCGGCGCGGCGACGCCGACGCGATGACCGAGCTCGGCAAGCGGCTGCTGGTTGGCGATCGCGCACCGGCGTTGCCTCGCGAGGGCGTCGGGTTCTTGGTCGACGCATTCAAACAGGGCGGGGCTGAAGCGGCGGCGCGGCTCGCCGTGCTCGCGGCGCTCGGGTGCTACGTGCAGCAGAGCTTCTCGGACGCGATGGATTTGCTGATCGCGGCGGCGGAGCGCGGCTCGAATGCGGCGCGCGGCCAGCTGGTCGCTCTGAGCGCCGATGCCGGAGCCGTCCGTGAGCGGCCGAAGTCCCCCGACGTTTGGCGGCGCCTAGCGCGCGGCGTGGACATGGCCGACTGGAGCGCCGCGTCCCGGGCGCGCACGCTCAACGAATCGCCACTCGTGCGCTGCTTCGCCGGTTTCGCAACGCCGTCCGTCTGTGGCTGGCTGATCGAGCGCGCTCGCGGCAAGCTACGCCGCGCGCGTGTTTACGATCCCGCGGCCGGTGCCGACTTCGAGAACGAGAGTCGGACCAATACCATCGCGGAGTTCAACCTCGCCGAAGCCGACATGATTCACGTCGCGGTGCAGGTGCGCATGGCGGCCGCGTGCGGTATTCCAATCGAGCAGATGGAAGCACCTGCCGTGCTCCACTACGACGTGGGCGAGCAGATCGACAACCACTTCGACTTCATCGATCCGAAGGTGCCGAACTACTCCGAAGAGATCGCGAAGCGCGGCGAGCGCGTCGTGACGTTTCTCGTGTATCTGAACGACGACTACGGTGGTGGAGAGACTGATTTCCCCACGTGCGGCTTCAGGCACAAAGGAGCGAGCGGGGAGGGCCTGTTCTTCGTGAATGCGCTTCCGAGCGGCGGGCCCGATACACGCATGCTGCATGCGGGTCGTTCACCGAGCAGCGGCGAGAAGTGGATCGTGTCGCAATTCGTTCGTAACCGGCGCGCGCTGCCGGCCATCTAGAGTTGACGCTGCAGGTGTGTCCGGCTGAGACAGTTGGCCGGGACACCATCATCTTCGCTCATCTCGTTAGCACGCCAAAGCTCGTGCAAACTGCTCTGGGTTGGTTATTTCTCTCCCCCTCGAGATTTGCCAAACCGTCCTCAAAAGCCCGGCCTCGTGCCGGGCTTTTCTATTTCGCTGCCTTAATTGCCCCCGCGATCGTCGAGAAACGACTCGCCGGTTTTCGCATTGCAGCCGTCTTTGGGCAGAGCAGTACCGCACTTGATGATCGCCGATCCGCGCGCGAGCGAGCCGAACGTTTTGCCGTTGCGTAGCGGATAGAGCGTCGCCGTCATGATCGTCCCGGTGGGAAAACTCGCGACCGTGATTCCACGCTCCGCGATCTGGGCAGCGGGACCCGTCTCGACGCCCCAGACGACGGGCTTACCGGTTGGGTCGAGAACGGTCTTGCCGTCCGGGCCGATGACCTCGAAGATCAGCTGAGCATGATTTGCGCCGGGAATGAACCGAGTGAGCTTGCCCGTCAGCGTGACTTGCTTCTCCTGGTCGTACATCGCGAAGGAGTGATGAGCTTGGGTCGAGCGCGTGAGCACGACGGCCGCGACGATGCTCGCACACCAAAAAGCGAAACGGCCGGTCGATGAAGACATGTTGACTGTCATAGCGTGAATTCTCCTTACGACATCCCACAAGCGCTGCGACGGCACGAATGGTAGTTACCGCCGATACCCCGATTTAAACCAATGTCTTACGCGCGCCCGGGAGACCAGTTTTTGCGTTGAGCGCGCGAACGTAGTACGAATCACCGGGCCAATCAAGCGCTTGCTGCCGGACTATGGAATTACACAGACAAAGCGCATCCGTATGCGCCGTTGGTGCACAAGTTTCAGGATTCACGCGCTCGAACTTCGGTCGGCTTGTCGAGATCATGATCAGCGATCCGAAGGCCTAACAAAGCCCCATGGATCTGAGGAATCGATGCACTACTTGCCGATACCGATCTCATCGAGCACGTCTGCGAAAGAGAGCAACGAGTTCCCCGCGCAAGGCGTCACGGCCTGCCTGACGCCGTCGATTCGTGCGACGGTCGTCGGGCGTTTCCCGTTCCGGGAATACTGTCGTTGTGACTAGACAACATCGGTTCGTACGGTGCAGTATGTTAAATATCCGGTCCGAGGCGTCGCAGCGCCGCAGAATTGACCGCTGATAGTTTGACTGCTGAGTTGTTTACCTTGTCTGTGTTCCGGGGGGAATTCAGATGCAGCGGAAAACAGACACGACCTACCAAACCTCGTGTGTGAAAGTTTCCTCGAGATTTAGCTCCGATTTCGCGTTGGCGTGAGCCAGCGTGCGATACGGCCGCTCCACGTTTCCTTCGTCTATTAACTGCTAGGGGGACTCATGAAACTGAAACCCATTGCTGCGGCCATCGCGGTCGCCACCGGTGCAACGCTGATCACGCCGTTCGCGTGGTCGCAGCAATCCGGAGGAGGCCTGGAAGAGATCGTCGTGACGGCCACTCGTCGCGAGCAAAACCTTCAAGACGTGCCCATTGCGATCGTCGCGTACACCGGCGAGATGCTCGAAACGCAGGGCATCGAAAACATGGAGGACCTCAAAGCGGTTGTTCCGAACGTGATCGTCGCGGGCAACCTCGGCGGCAGCGACACGGCCTCGTTCACGATGCGCGGCATCCCGAACGTCGGCACCTACATCGACGGCATTTGGCAGGTCTCCAACAACGGTCTGCTGCTGCGGGAGTTCGTCGACCTTGATCGGGTCGAGGTGCTCCGCGGGCCGCAGGGCACGTTATATGGTCGTGACTCGACGGGTGGCGCGATTCGGCTGTACACGAAAGCGCCGTCGCCGGACTACGGCGTGCAGGTCGACATGACGGTCGGCAATTTGGATCGCAAGGACATCAAGGCTTCACTCGACCTACCGTTTACCGACACGTTCCGCTCGCGTTTTACCCTGGCCAATTACGACCGCGACGGCTACATCACGAGCCTGACGACCGGGGCCAAGTCGGGCGCCTTCCAAGACGAGGTCATTCGCGCGGACTTCATGTGGGAGCCATCGGATCGCGTGAGCCTGCGCTTCAACGCGCAGCAGGATGACATCACCGATACCCAGGCTCGCGTGAATACCTATATCGACCCGCAGATCGCGTGGAACTCGGGCTACCAAGTGGGTCTCTCGCAGGCGTATGACATCGCGAGCGGCGGAAAATGGAACTGCCACTACGTCTGTTCCGGCTATCCCGGTGGTCTCGTTGGCGAGTGGGAGGGCCGCTCGGAGATCACGATACCGTCGCGCCAGAAGCTGGAGCAGCAGACGCTCAACCTCAAAGTCGCGCTCGGGGACAGAGTGAGCTTCGAGTACCTCGCAGGCCACACCTTCAACGACGCTCGCCAGTACAACGACTGGGACGCCGCGCAGTACAACTTCTACATCGACTACTTCCTCAACGAAACCGATCTCACGAGCCACGAGTTCCAGTTCTCCGGCGGCGGCGATCGAGTCAAGTGGGTCGGCGGCGCTTACTTCTGGGATCAAACCGTGACTCAACGCAACCCGGCCTATTCGATGGCCGAGTGGAACTTGCTCGCCCAAGGTCCGCCACCGCCAGACGCGTGGGTGCCGTACCCCAACCGCCTTCCGACATTCGACTACGCGGCTCAGATCACTCCGAATGCGGCGTGCACGACTGCGACCCCCGCGTCGCGCGGCATCACGAGCTGGGCGCCCGGTGTCGCGGCCGGCTATGTGCCTCCCTTCGCGCTCGGTCTCGACGTCAACAGCGTGGCGGGCTGGCCGTTCCCGTGCAATTTCATACCGGGTGGCTGGGTGACGGCGCTCGCGGGCGGCGCACGGCCGCCGGCGGGTGATCGCTTGTTTGGCAACGACATCGATGGCTACGCCCTGTTCGGCGAAGTCACGGTCGGAATCACCGAGAAGTTCGATGTCACGGTAGGCTATCGCTACCACGATCAGTCGTCGGATCAATACAACTACGACCTCGACGCCGGCGTTGCTGCGGGCGTCACGGCGCCTAAGCCGGTGGGCCCGAACATCGAGTTTTCCGGCAGTCCCTACGACGGCATACGCGCGCCGGGTGCGCCGACGCACGTGGCGTTCGATGCGGATACGTATCGCGCGTCCCTTAGCTGGCATCTCACGGACGACGTGATGCTGTACGTCGGCTACACGGAGGGATTCAACTCGGGCGGCCTCCAGGTCTATTCCGACAGCTTGGGATCAGTCGAGTCGAAGTACGACCCGGAGACGATCGAGAACACGGAGCTCGGCATTCGCTCGACTTTGGCGGACGGCAAGCTGCGTCTCAACGCCACGTTCTTCTCGACGGACTGGATCGACATTCAGCTGCTGGCGACCATCAAGGATCGCGTGACGGGAGGAGAGATCACGGAGCTCGTGACCCAGAACGCGGCGTCGGCCACTGCCGAGGGCCTCGAGATCGAGGCCACGTGGGCGCCAACGGATCAGTTGACGTTGAACGCGAATTTGGGATTCCTCGACACGAAGTACACCGATTCGCACAGCCCCGCCGTTACGCTGAACACGGAGTTCTCGGCTGCCCCGGACGAGACGTACGCTTTCGGCATTCAGTACGACGCGAACCTCTCGAAGGGCGGTTCGCTCCTGTGGCGCGCGGACTATATCTATACCGGCCCATACTGGCGGGCGGCGACACCGTCGTTGCGCCAGAACGCGTACGGCGTGCCGCGGGACTACGAGTCGGGCGACTACTGGCGCCTCAATGCGCAGATGGCTTACTCGCCGCCTGATTCGCGCTACACGATCACGTTGTACGGCACGAACCTCACGGACGAGTACGAGCTGAACTCGGGCTTCTTGCACAACATCTGGCAGTTCGACTTCGCTACGGTCGATCGGCCGCGAGAGGTCGGCGTTGGCGTCAAGATGAACTTCAACTAACGCAGCGTTCACAGCACTGTTGGACGAGAGATCGGCCGGCCTTGCCGGCCGATCTTTTTTGAGCGGCTCGCGGGATGCGATACCTCGACGGAGCCCGGGCCCAGGCTTCGTGACGCTCGCATCGTGCTATCTTTCTTGACCGGGGGTTGCAGACGAGACTCCCCCAAATTGGGCAGCGAGGAGGACCACGATGGCAGCAATCGAGCGGACGGCTTCCGGCCTTTGGCGCGGCGATCTCAAGACGGGCAACGGTGCGATCACGGCTACGAGCGGCGTGTTGCGCGATACGCCGTTCACCTACGCGACGCGGTTCGAGAACGCGCGGGGCACCAACCCTGAAGAGCTCATTGCCGCCGCGCACGCCGCGTGCTTCAGCATGGCGTTCGCGAATTACCTGAGCACCCAAGGGCATCGGCCGCTGCTGATCAGCACGCGCGCGACGATCTCGCTCGAGAACGGCGCTATCAACAAGATGCACCTCGTGACGCAGGGCCAGGTGCCGGGAATGAGCGATGCCGGCTTCAAGCAGTACGCCGCCGAAGCCGAGAAGAAGTGCCCGGTCTCCAACCTGCTGCGCAACGGCTTGACGATCACGCTCGAGGCGTCGTTGCTGTCGTGACGCGCCCGTAGACGGACGGGCCGCTGCGGGCGGCTTCTTTCGTGCGCGCGCGTCACTTCGTTGTCCAAAGTTTTCTGGACGCGCGTGACAGCGCGCCAATCCCGATCGTATCTACAACCTAGACTTCGCGCCGTTCTTCGCAAGGCAATCAAGCGACGGCTCTGCCGGCGTGGCCTTGACACCTAGCTCTACTAGTCGGTACGGTTAGCGTCACTAACTTAGTGATACTAACTGTTAGCCCGAATAATCGATGGCGAAAAAATCGACAAATACCTCGCGTGATCTGCTGGCAGTCACCTGGCTGCTCATGCGCAGCTTCCAGGCGCGAATGCGCCAGGGCGAACGCCGCTTGGAGCCGGCACACGTCGGGATACTCGCGAGGACGAGCATCGCTGCTTGCAGCCTTACGGAGCTCGCGCAGCACCAGGCCGTGAGATTGCCGACGATGTCGAAATCCGTCGCGCTGCTGGTCGAGCGGGGTTGGCTAGAGCGCTGGACGCCCGAAGACAATCGCCGCCAGATCATGGTGCGCCTCACACCGGAAGGCCGGCGCACGCTCGCGTGGATGAAACGAGACGCGGAGCGGCACGTCGCGCGCATGCTCGCGGATCTTGCTGCTGCAGACCGCGCGCAAGTCGACGCCGGTCTGAAGATCTTGCTCGAGACGCTGCGGCTCAACGTCCCGACTCAATGAAGCAGGCTCCGCCATGAACGCCGCTAGAGAAGAAATCGTGATCACGCTGTCGACAGCCGGCCGCCGGAAACGCCGTATTTGGCTCTGCTGATCGTGCTCGTCGCGCTCGCGGCGGCGGGAGCTGTGGGAATCCGGTCGCGGCGCGCGGAGGATCCGGTCTACGTGATGCGGGACCGCCGGAAGGTCGGGCCGCAAGACTCCGACGATTTTCGCGTGATGGATCTCGCGGAAATCTCGAACGTCGTCGCGACCGTGACGACGGCGCTGACGCTGTTTCTCGGCGCGATCGCCGCGGTGAGCCTTCTCGTGGGCGGGATCGGCATCATGAACATCATGCTCGTCTCAGTGACCGAGCGGACGCGCGAGATCGGAATTCGGCTCGCGATCGGTGCGCTCGAGCGCGAGGTGCTCGCCCAATTCCTTGTGGAAGCGGTGATCCTCACGACGGTGGGCGGCGCGACCGGCGCGGCGATCGGTCTTGCGGGCTCCTATGCGGCGTCGCTCGCCTTGGGCTTCCCGTTCGTGCTGGACCCGGGCGTCGTCGCGGGCGCCTTCGTCTTCTCGGCGCTGATCGGCGTAGTATTCGGCTTCATGCCGGCGCGGCGCGCGGCGCGCCTCGATCCGATCGAGGCACTGCGGCACGAATGACAGCCGTGCTTGCGCGCCGGTAGTTGTCGCCGTGGCTTGCGAGAATCCAAAACTGCCAAAACGCGGCGCGTAGCTCGCAAATCGTGGGAGGTAGCGCGAGTCGACTCCGGCTCCGACCGCACTCGCACGTAGGTGGGATGCGATGGCATGTTTCTCGCACGCTTTCCGCGACGTCCGGCGGCGATTTGGGAGAGGCGACATGCGACGGAATGCAGTGCTCGCAGCTTGGAGTGCCTTGCTGTTTGCGACCTCGGGTTGTGCGGAGGACGCGCAGATCCCGATCGCTGAAACGATAGGGTCCGAGCCGACGCTGCCGGCGCCGATGCCGAGCCAGATTCCGACGATCCAGATCGCACCGGCAGTCGGTTGGCGCGACGGCGCTTCGCCGGTCGCGGCGCCAGGCCTCGCGGTGCAGCCGTTCAGGAAGGGACTCGATCACCCGCGCTGGCTCTACGTGCTACCCAACGGGGACGTGCTCGTGGCCGAGACGAATGCGCCCGAACGGCCCGACGACGCCAAAGGGATCCAGGGATGGGTCATGGGCCTCGTGATGAAACGCGCGGGCGCGGCCGTGCCGAGCGCCAACCGGATCACGCTGCTGCGCGACGCGGACGGCGACGGCGTCGCCGAGGTCAGAATGCCGTTCATCGAAGGACTGCGCTCGCCGTTCGGCATGGCGCTCGTGGGCCGCGATCTGTATGTCGCCAATACCGACAGCATCCAGCGGTTTCAATACATGACGGGCTCGACGCAGCTGATCGAGCCCGGCGAAACCGTGTTCGAGCTCCCGGCTGGATCGCTCAACCATCATTGGACGAAAAACCTCATCGCTAGCCCTGATGGTTCGCGGCTCTACGTCACGGTGGGCTCCAACAGCAACATCGCCGAGAACGGCATCGACAAGGAAATGCACCGCGCCGCGATTCTCGAGATCGACCCGAAGACGAAGCAGATGCGCGTATTCGCGACGGGGCTGCGCAACCCGAACGGTCTCGCGTGGCAACCGGAGACGGGCGAGCTTTGGACCGTGGTCAACGAGCGCGACGCGCTCGGCAGCGACCTCGTGCCCGACTATCTGACGTCCGTCCGCGACGGATTCTTCTATGGCTGGCCATACAGTTACTTCGGCCAGCACGTGGACGATCGCGTCAAGCCGCAGCGGCCCGACCTCGTCGCGAAGGCGACCGCGCCGGACTACGCGCTAGGTCCCCACACGGGATCGCTAGGGCTCGCTTTCTATAAGGACGGCGTGCTGCCCGCGCACTACGCCGGCGGCGCCTTCGTCGGGCAACACGGGTCGTGGAATCGCAAGCCATTGAGCGGCTACAAGGTCATCTTCGTCCCGTTCGCGAAGGGCAAACCTTCCGGGCCGGCGGAAGACGTGCTCTCGGGTTTCGTGAACCCCGAGGGCGAGGCGCAAGGGCGGCCGGTTGGCGTCGTCGTCGACCGTTCCGGCGGCTTGCTCGTTGCCGACGACGTCGGCAACACCATCTGGCGCGTGACGGGGGGCGGCGGCGAGCGCGTGACACAACGCTGAATCGAGACTCGGCGGGTCCGAGGCTCGCGCCGCAAGCTCGCGCCGACGCGTCACGGGCTGCCAGCGCGGCAGTCTCGTTAGCTCTTCGCTTTGAATTCCCGGCGCCGGCGCGCGAGCGCGTGCTCGGTGTAGCCGTTCGGTTCCGTGAGCCCGTTGAACACGAGATCCTTAGCGCCGCTTGGAACGCGACGCTCTGCTCGAAATCGGGTGCCATGTTTCGATAGGCCGCGTCGCCCGCGTTCTGCCGGTCGACGACCACGGCCATCCGTTCGAGCGTGGCGAGCACCTGTGCACGGTCGACGATTCCGTGGTGCAGCCAATTCGCGATGTGCTGCGAGGAGATGCGCAGCGTTGCGCGATCCTCCATCAGGCCGACGTCGTTGATATCCGGCACCTTCGAGCAGCCGACACCTTGCTCGACCCAGCGCACGACGTAGCCGAGGATGCCCTGCGCATTGTTGTCGAGCTCACGCTGGATTTCCGGCGCGCCGAGCTGCCGAGCGAGCAGGGGCGGGGTGAGGATTCCGAGCAGCAGCTCCTGCGTCGCACCGCCCTTGGTCGCGAGCTCTCGTTGCCGCGCTGCGACGTCCACTTGGTGATAGTGAATCGCGTGGAGCGTCGCGGCGGTGGGCGACGGTACCCACGCGCAGCTCGCGCCGGCTCGCGGGTGCGCCTGCTTCGTGTCGAGCATCGCGCGCATCTCGTCCGGCATGGCCCACATCCCCTTGCCGATCTGCCCGTGACCCGGAAGCCCGACCTCGAGTCCGACTTGGACGTTCCAATCCTCGTACGCGGCGATCCAACGCGCGCCCTTGATCTCCGGCTTCGGGATCACGGGACCCGCTTCCATGTGCGTGTGCAGCTCGTCGCCCGTGCGATCGAGGAAGCCCGTGTTGATGAAGATGATCCGCTCGCGGCTCGCGCGAATGCATTCCTTGAGATTCACCGTCGTGCGCCGTTCTTCGTCCATGATGCCGATCTTGAGCGTGTTCGCGGGCAGGCCGAAGGCTCGCTCGACGGCCGCGAACAGGTTCACCGACAGCGCGACTTCCTCGGGTCCGTGCTGCTTCGGCTTCACGATGTAGAGACTGCCCGCGCGACTGTTCCGGAGCTTCCCGGTCTGCTGCAGATCGTGCAGCGCAGCGAGCGTCGTGATCACGCAGTCGAGGAACGTCTCCGCGATCGGTTGGCCGGCAGCGTCCGTGACGGCCTCGGTCAAAACGTGCGCGCCTACGTGCCGCACGAGCAGCATGCTTCGGCCCGGCACGACGAGCTTCCCGCCGTCGGGCGCGGTGTACTCGCGATCGGGGTTCAAATGGCGGTCTACGCGTCGAGCCGCCTTTGTTGAACGACGCCGTCAGCGTGCCGCGCATGATGCCGCACCAGTTCCGATAGACGACGGTCTTGTCGGCGGCGTCGACTGTGGCAACCGAGTCCTCGCAATCCATGATCGTCGAGACGGCGCTCTCGAGCACGACGTCTTTGACGCCGGCGGGATGGCGCTTGCCGATCGGATGGTTCGGGTCGATCGCGATCTCGACGTGCAACCCGTGGTTGCGTAACAGCACGTGCGTGAGCCGCCCCTCGGCGCGGCGGTAGCCCGCGAATTGACGCGGGTCGCGCAGCGCGGACTTTCGCTCGCCCGCGAGCGTCAACGCGAGCGTTGCACCGTCGACGGCGAGGCCGCTGACGTCGGACCAACGGCCCGCCGCGATCGGCGCAGCTTGATCCAAGAACTCGTTGGCGCGCGCGATCACACGTTCGCCGCGAACGGCGTTGTAGCCGCGGCCCTTCTCGGCGCCGTCGTCCTCCGGGATGACGTTCGTGCCGTAGAGGGCGTCATAGAGGCTCCCCCAGCGAGCGTTCGCGGCGTTCAGCGCGTAGCGGGGGTTGTCCACTGGCACGACCAGTTGTGGTCCGGCGAGCGTCGCGATCTCGGGGTCGACGTTGGCTGTGGCGACCGTAAACGGCGCACCGACCGGCACGATGTAACCGATCTCGGACAGGAACGCGTGCGATTCCGTCGGGTCGATCGGCCGTCCGCGCCGCGCCGCGAGCCAGCGATCGATCTGCGCCTGCAAGTCGTCGCGTTTCGCGAGCAACGCGCGATTCCGCGGGCCGAGGTCGCGGACGAGCTCGTCGAGCAGCGTCCACACCGCGGCCGGAGCGATTCCGGTGCCCGGCGCGATCTCGTCGCGCACGAGGTCGTGAAGGGATCGGGCGACTCGGATGCCGCCGTGTGCGACGTAGTCGGTCATTGGAACTCCGCTCGAAATGAGCGCGAGACAGCGAATGTCCCGCTGGGCAAAAGCCCTAGCAGGATAGCGGCGCGGGCCTGTTTGGCAAGCCCGACGCCGCAATTTTTCTTGAGACTACGCTACCGAAAATGCTATCCGACCAAGGTCCAGCCGGCGACGAATAGCCCGACCACGACGAGCACGCCCGACGCGACGATGGCGAGCGCGCGTTCAGCGCTTCGGTCGCCAACGGTAAGCATGGGTTGTGCGCTCGCGGTCATTTCGTACTCGCCTGCTGCGTGGGAATGGTCATACGGAAGCACGACGGCACCGGCTCCGCCTGCGCCGCGAAAACTCTGTCTTGCCATGGCTACTCACCTACTTCGAATGGTGCTCGCACGGTACCGGCGAGGCGGTGAAGCAGTCAGTCGCTTCGAGGTTCTACTTCGGTTACGAACGATCCCATGACGGCGTCACCACTTTGTCACCCCGAATAGACCAACGTGTAACTGCCAAAAGACCGACAGCGTTACCGCCGGTCCATACCATGCGCTCCATCGGCCGATCCATTGGATCGGGCGTGATTCACGGGTCAGCGGCGCGGTGCGCCGGCGTTTCAGGAGCTACGTCATGGTTCGAGGCCGCAAGGGGATGGTGGTTGGAGTCGTCGGAGCTGCCGCGGCAGTCGCGGCGATGGCGGTGAGCGCGCAGGACGCTGGGTTGGAAGAAGTCGTGGTGACGGCGCGCTATCGGTCCGAAAGCGCACAAGACGTTCCGATCGCGTTGTCGGTCTTCGGCGAGGACAAGCTCGAAGCCAGCGGCGCGTCGACGATCGTTCAAGCGACGACGCTCGCGCCGAGCACGCAGTTCATCTCGTCGAATCCGCGCAACACGTCGATCACGATTCGGGGATTCGGCAGCGCCTACGGGCTGACCAACGACGGGCTCGAGCCCGGCGTCGGAATCTACATCGACCAGGTCTACCACCCGCGCCCGTCGGCCGCTACGTTCGACATGGTCGACGTGGAGCGCGTCGAGATCCTTCGCGGGCCCCAGGGCACGCTGTACGGCAAGAACACGACGGCCGGTGCGCTGAACGTTACGACGCGGCTCCCGTCGTTCGATCCTGAGAGCGAGTTCGAGCTGTCGGCGGGCGACTTTGGCCTCGTGCAAGCGAAGGCGTATTTCTCGGGACCGCTCGCGCGAAGACAAGATCGCGGGGAAGATCTCGCTCGTCAGCACGCAGCGCGACGGCACGGTCTTCAACCACGCGACGGATCACGACATCAACGAAACGCACAACTTCGCGGTCAACGGGCAGCTCCTGTTCGACCCGAACGATCGGCTGCGACTGCGGTTGATCACGGAGGCCCAGGAGCAGAAGGCCAACTGCTGCACGCAAGTGTTCGTGCGGGTCGGTCAGACGCTTGCGCGCTCCGGCGAGGCAGTTCGACGCGATGGCCGCGGCGCTCGGTTATGAGCCGCCGTCGCGCGATCCGTATGATCGCGATCGCCGACATCAACTCCGGCGCACGCGCCGATCAGCGGCTCGGAGGCGTGACGGCCATCGCGGATTGGAAGTTCGCGAAGGGCACGCTCACGTCGGTGACGGCTTGGCGCTATTGGGATTGGCGTCCTCAGAACGACCGCGACTACACGGGCCTCTCCATACTCACGGCGTCGGTCAATCCGTCCGATCAGCGTCAGGCCAGTCAGGAGCTGCGCTTCGCGGGTTCCGTCGGCGAGCGCTCCGATTACATCGTCGGTGCCTACGCGTTCCATCAGACCATCGAGACTCGCGGCCTGCAGGGCTACGGCGCGGACGCGGCGTACTGGCTCGTGAACGCAACCGTGCCGCGCAATCTTGCTCGACGGCTATGAGTCGCGTTTCGTCGCGGACTCGACCGTCGACAGCACCGCGCTGTTCGGTCAGGTGAACTGGCACATCACCGATCGGCTCACGTTCACGCCCGGCATCCGCTATACGGACGACCACAAGGACGCGGTCTACGACCAGGTCACGTCGGGAGGTCTTGAGACCACCGATCCCGCGTTGATCAACGCGAAGCTCGGCATCGTACGGCCGCAGTACTACGCGGTGGACTACGATGACGGCAGCGCCTCGGGCCAGCTGACGCTGTCGTTCGCGGCAACCGACAACCTGATGCTCTACGCGAACCTCGCCGACGGGTACAAGTCGGGCGGCATCAATCTCGCGGGCATTCCGAACGACGCCGCCGGCAATCCCTCCCTGATCAGCGCGCTCGTGAAGCCGGAGAAAGTCCACCACGGCGAGATCGGGATCAAGAGCCAATATTTCTCTCGCGCTCTTACGGTCAACCTCGCGCTGTTCGACACCGAGGTGGACGACTACCAGGCGAACGTCGTCGATTCGGGCCCCGGCGCTCTACGCGGTTATCTCGCCAACATCGACCAGGTCGAGGTGAAGGGTCTCGAGGCGGATCTCGAGTGGAAGCCGACGGACTCGTTCAGCGCGTATTTCAGTGCCGCGTGGAATGACGGCAAGTACGTGTCGTTCGCCAACGCTCCGTGCCCGCTCGAGCTCGCGGGCGGCCCTGCAGTGTGCGACCTGTCGGGACGGCCGCTGCCGGCGTTGTCCGACCGGGCGGCCACGCTCGGCGCCGAGTATCGCCACAATCGGAACCTGTTCGGCCGCCCGGGCGAATGGTTCCTCGGGTTCGACGCGAGCTATCGCTCGGAGTGGTACTCGGATGCATCCGTGTCGCAATACGGGTTGATCGACGGCTATGGGCTCCTGAATCTGCGCGCGGGTTTCCGCTCGAACGGTCCATGGGAGTTCACGGTCTGGACGCGCAACGCGCTCGACAAGGACTACCTGCAGTTCGTGAGCATTCAGTCAGGTAATTCGGGGCTCGTGATCGGCACGCCCGGCGATCCGCGCACCTTCGGAATTACCGCGAAGGCTCGGTTCTGAGCCGAGAGCGGCTGCGTGGGCGGCTAGCCGCTTTCGCAGCAAACTGATTTTTCAACGAGTTACTACGCTTTGCTCGCGTCCGGCGGCGCGGGCGCAGACCGAAATGTCACCCGCACGTAACCGGCTAGAGACCGACAATTCTGGTGCGGTTCATTACCATGCTTCGACGACATTGACTCGCAAAGGCGCGGCGCGGCTTCATGTCCATCCTGCTCGAGCAAGTCTCCAAGGACTACGACGACGCGGCCGCCGTCAGCGACGTCACGGTCAATATCGCGGATGGCGAGCTCTTCGTTCTGCTAGGCCCATCCGGCAGCGGCAAGAGCTCGCTGCTGCGCGCCATCGCCGGCCTTACGACGATCGATCACGGCCGCATCGTTCTGCACGGTCGCGACGTCACGAGCCTCGGCGCGAAGGAGCGCGAGGTCGGCTTCGTATTCCAAAACTACGCGTTGTTTCGGCACATGACCGTTGCCGACAACATCGAGTTCGCGCTGCGTGCGCGCCGTGTGCGCGGCGCCGAGCGCCGCCGCCGGCGCAACGAGCTGCTGAAGCTCGTGTCGCTCGACGGCTACGACGAGCGACTGCCGAGCGAGTTGTCGGGCGGGCAGCAGCAACGCGTCGCGCTTGCTCGCGCGCTCGCGCATGAGCCCCGCGTGCTGCTGCTCGACGAGCCGTTCGGCGCGCTCGACGCGAAGATCCGCGACGAGTTGCGCCGCGCGATTCGTGAGATCCAGCGCGCGGTCGGCATCACGACGATCCTCGTGACGCACGACCAGGAAGAAGCTTTCAGCATGGCGGACCGGATCGGCGTGATGGACCGCGGCCGGTTGCAGGAGGTCGGCGAGCCGCGCGCGCTCTATCAGCGACCCGGCACGCGCTTCGTCGCCACGTTCCTAGGGGCCGCGAACCTATTGTTGGGCCCGTACGGCTATCGCGACGTGCAACTCGGCGAGTCGTTCTTCCAGGTCGATCGCTGGTCGCGGTCGCTGCGCAACGGCGACGAAGCCGCGGTCGTCGTTCGTCCCGAGGACGTGGTGCTCGCCGAGCACCGCGACCAGTTGACCGTGCCCGTCGTGGGCGGCGCCACGGTGATGGAGCTGCAGTTCGTCGGCGCGATCGAGCGTCTGCGTCTCGAGGTTGCGGCGACTCCGACGCTCGCGAGCGCGCAACGCCCGGGCGCCGCCACGTTCTCGATCGACGCGTCGCGGACGGCGCGCGACGTCGAGGTGCTCCCGCTCGCGATCGGGCAGCAGGTATTCGTCGGATTCAAGCGCATGCACACGCTGCCGACGCCGATCAGTAGCTTGCGGCTCATCGGCAACGGCGTTCCCACCGCGAAGGAGCTCGCCGCGACGCCGATCGTCCGCGAGCTCGCCGAACGTATGCACATCGAACCGCTGTTCTACGACGACGCAGCGGACCGCAAGGAGCGAGTACGCGGCTTGCCGATCGTCGCGCTCGAGCGCGAAGCGAACCTCAGCGACGACGCTCGCGCTCCTCGAGCAGGGCGCGCGCCAGGTGCTGGCGGTCGGTGATGCGGAGCGCCAGGTCGAGCGAATGCTGATCTACGTCGAACCGTCGTCGTGCGGCCGCGACGCGGCGTTGGCGGCCGCGGCGAGCCTCGCGCGGCATCTGACGATCGACGTCGCGATGCTGGTTCGCGACGAAGAGAAGTCGGTGAGTGGGGGCTGCTATCGCGATCTGCTCGATCTTCGCAACGCGTCGCTGCGCCTGCACGGCCTCGACATACGAACGGAGACGTTTCGCGGCGGCGCGCCCGAAGCCATCAAAGAGCGGCTCGCGTCCTCCGACGAGCGGACGCTGCTCGTGATCGGTCTCACGTCGCCCGGAGCGGTGCAGCGATCTCGTCGACGATTTGCGCGAGTTGCTCGCGACCTCGCCGCCGGCCGCCGTGCTGTTCGTCAGCGGCCGAGACGAGCAGGACGTTCAAAACGTCGTCGTGCCGCCCGGCGTACGCCGCGGCCTGGGCCGTTTGAGCTCGCTGCGGTACGGAGTGTCGGTCGTGTTGCGTAGAGCATTCATCGGCGCCGCGTTTTTCGTCTTGTGTGGGCTGCGGCGGCGGCGCCGACGACGGAGCCGGGGCGAATCGGATACGCCTGCTCAACGTGTCGTACGATCCGACGCGCGAGCTCTACCGCGAATTCAACGATAAGTTCTCCGCGAAGTGGCTCGCGGACACGGGCCAAGAGGTCACCGTCCAGATGTCGCACGGCGGCTCCGGCAGCCAAGCGCGTTCCGTGATCGATGGTCTCGATGCGGACGTGGTGACCCTCGCGCTCGCTTGGGACATCGACAACATTCAGATCAACAGTCGCCGTCTGCCGGCCAATTGGCAGTCGCGCCTTCCGGACAACAGCGCGCCGTATACGTCGACGATCGTGTTCTTGGTTCGCAAAGGCAATCCCAAGAACATCCACGATTGGCCCGACCTCCTCGCGGACGGCTTGCAGATCATCACACCGAATCCGAAGACCTCCGGCGGTGCGCGCTGGAACTACCTCGCGGCCTGGGGTTTCGCGTTGGAGCGGGCGCTCGGCGGGGACCTCGGCAAGCTCGTGGACGCGCCGAAGGCCGAGGTCGAGCGCGCTCAAGCCGAGGCCGAGGCCTTCGTCCGCGATCTCTATCGCCACGTGCCAGTGCAGGACGCCGGGCGCGCGCGCAGCGACCAACACCTTCGTCCAGCGCGGCATCGGCGACGTGCTGCTCGCCTGGGAGAACGAGGCTTTGCTCGCGACGCAGGAGCTCGGACCGGACGCGTTCGACATCGTCATGCCGTCGGTCAGCATTCTGGCGGAGCCCCCGGTCGCGCTCGTCGACGCCGTCGTCGATCGGCGCGGCACGCGCGGCGTCGCGGAAGCGTATCTCGAGTATCTGTACTCGCCGGAAGGGCAGGACATCGTGGCGCGCAACCATTTCCGGCCGCGCGACAAGGCCGTGGCCGCCAAGAACGCCGCGCAGTTCCCCGCGGTTCGAATGTTCACGCATCGACGACGTATTCGGCGGGTGGCGCGAAGCTCAGACCACGCACTTCAAAGACGGCGGAACCTACGACCGCATCTTCTCGGCCGAGGCGTCCGGATACGCAATGACGCGAGAGCCATCGCTGCCCGCGCGCGCCGCTTGAGCCATGGCGACGGCGAGAGGTTGGGTTAGCCCCAGCGTATTACCGGGCTTCGGTCTCACGCTCGGGTTCGCGGGCATGTTCCTCACGGCGATCGTGCTCGTTCCGTTGGCGGCGCTCGTGATCAAGGGATCGAGCCTGCCGCTCGCGGAGTTCTGGCGCATCGCAACCGAGCCGCGCGCGCTCGCCTCGTACCGCCTTACGTTCGGTGCGTCTCTGATGGCGGCGACGCTGAACGCATTCTTCGGCTTCATCATCGCTTGGTCGCTCGTGCGCTATCGGTTCCCGGGGCGCCGGCTCGTCGACGCGATCATCGACCTGCCGTTCGCGCTACCCACCGCGGTCTCCGGTATCGCTCTCGCGACCGTCTTCGGGCCGCAAGGCTGGATTGGTCAGTGGCTCGACCCGCTCGGCATCAAGATCGCCTACACGTGGGCCGGCGTCGTGATCGCACTCACGCTGATCGGCTTGCCGTTCGTGGTTCGCTCCGTGCAGCCGGCGCTCGAGGAAGTCGACGCGACCCTCGAGGAAGCCGCCGAGTCGCTCGGCGCGGGACGCTGGACGGTGTTTCGCCGCGTGATCTTGCCGACCGTGTTGCCGTCGCTCGCCACCGGATTCACGTTGGCGCTCGCCCGGTCCATCGGGGAATACGGCTCGGTGATCTTCATCGCGGGCAACCTGCCGATGCGGACCGAGATCACGCCGCTGCTGATCGTGATCAAGCTCGAGCAGTTCGACTACCTCGGCGCGGCGGCTATCGGTCTCGTCATGCTGTGCGTGTCGTTCGTCATGCTGTTCACGATCAACGCAATCAACGGTTGGCGCTTGCGCCGTGTCGCGGGGAGGCGTTGATGGCACAAGCCGCGCGATCGATCGTCCTCAACCGAACCGATCTCACGAGCCGCTTGCTGCGTGCGGCGATGATCGGCGTGTCGATACTGTTTTTGACCGTGTTCCTGATCGTGCCCGTAGCCTCGGTCCTGGGGTACGCGTTCTCGAAAGGGTTCGGCGTCTATCTCGAAGCGCTGCGTCAGCCCGATACGCTTGCGGCGATTCGGCTCACGTTGCTCACGGCCGCGATCGTAGTGCCGATCAACACGTTGTTCGGCATCGCGGCGGCATGGGCGATCGCCAAGTTCGACTTCCGGGGCAAGCAGGTGCTGATCACGCTGATCGACTTGCCGTTCTCCGTGTCGCCCGTGATAGCAGGCCTCGTGTTCGTGCTGCTGTTCGGCGCCCAGGGCTGGTTCGGTCCGTGGCTGCGCGACAACGACATCCAGATCATCTATGCGTTTCCCGGAATCGTGCTCGCGACGCTGCTCGTCACCTTTCCTTACGTGGCACGCGAGCTCATTCCGATCATGCAGCTCCACGGCCGCGAGGCCGAGGAAGCGGCCGTGAGCCTCGGTGCGGGAGGCTGGACGATATTTTTCCGCGTGACGCTGCCGAGCATCCGCTGGGGTATCGTTTACGGCGTGATCCTCTGCAACGCACGCGCGATGGGTGAGTTCGGCGCGGTCGCCGTGGTGTCGGGACATATTCGCGGCCTGACGACCACGATGCCGCTGCAGGCACAGGTGTTGTACGACGAGTATGATCTCGTCGGTGCATTCGCCGTGGCCTCGTTGCTGATGTTGCTAGCTCTCCTCACGCTGATCGTCAAAGCCTCGGTCGAGGCCTTCGGGTCGCGGCGGCGCCGGGCCGTCTGATGCCGGCGCGCGAGCCGTGATCAAGATCAACATGCCGGGGCTCGCCGGCCGGCTCGCGATCGTCACCGGGGTTCTCGTGACGCTCGCGGTCGGCTCCATGCTCGTGTCCGGCGTGCGCTCGTTGCGATCGCTTGCAGGGGCCGAGGCGCTCACTCGCGTCGAGCTCGCCGTGTCCGCCGCGCGCGAGGGGCTGCGCCAGGGCACCGAAGACCTGCTCACCGCGGCTCGTATTCTCGGCGAGCGCCCGCCGCTGCAGCGGCTGCTCCGCGGGTCGATCCGCGACGCGCTTCCTCCTTACCTCATGCGTTACTGCGACGGGCGCGGCGCTCGACGCGTGCGGGATCGTGCAAGGCGGCGAGCTGCTCGCGAGCACGAGCCCCGAGCTCGACTGGGCCGCGATTCTTGCGGCGGCGTCGGAGCAGGGCGAGCGATTCCTCGTAACCGGCGCGGCTGCCGGCACGGCGATCGCCGGGGCACAGGCGGCCGTCGTCGATCACGAGGGCGTGAACGTCGTGACCCTTCGCCGCATGGACACGCGGTTCGCCGCCCGCTTGAGCGAGCGCGCCGGCGTCGAAGTGCGCGTGGTCGACTATTCCTCTTTCGAGCCGGGCGCGGGGCCGCTCGCGATCTTGAACTCCGACGCCTTGTCGCGCGGCGAGCCGGTCGCGGCTTACATCGGCGCCGCTCGATACGTACGCCGCGAGCCTGCCGGTGGCCGCCGCGACCGGCGAGACGATCGCGCTGCTCCAGGCGCTGCTCCCCGCGAGCAACGTGAGGGCGCCTCTCGGCCGCGCGACCCGCACGATGCTGCTCGTCGCGCTGTTCATCGCCGCTCTCGCGACCGCGAGCAGCGTGTTTATCGGTCGCTACTGGATCAGCGCCGTGGAGGGGCTCACGGAAGCCGCGCGGCGACTTGGGGTCGGGCGACCTCGCGACGTCCATCCCGGTCGGCGGCGGCAAGGAGCTCAGCGTCCTCGGCAACACGATGGACGAAATGCGGCGCAATCTCGTCGGACTCACGAGCGAGCTGCGGCGGCGCGAGACCGAGGCGCAGGCCGTGCTCGGCGGAATCATCGAGGGCGTCTATGCCGTCGACGAGCAGCGCAGGATCCGGTTCTTGAATCCGCAAGCGGAGCGCTTGCTCAAGGTATCGGCGGCCGAGGCAACCGGGATGTTTTGCGGCGACGTGCTCAAACCGCAACGCGATGCGCATGGGCGGCGTCCGTGCGACCATTCGTGTCCGATCCTGCAAGCACGGCGCGACGGCGCGGCACGCGCCGTGGAGCAGGTAGTGCCGGTAGCGGATGAAAGCGCGCGGCGCGTGGTGATCTCGAGCGCGGCTCCGGCCGACGGATTGCAAGTGCAGGTGCTGCGCGACGAGACGGAGCTCGAAGCCGTGCGCCGCACGCGCGACACGGTGCTCGCGAACATCTCGCACGAGTTCCGCACGCCGCTCGCCGCGCAGCTCGCGTCGATCGAGCTGCTCAGCGACGGTATCGGCACGATGAGCGACACCGCGCAGCGCGAGCTCGTTTCGTCGCTGCAGCGCGGCACACAGCGGCTCACCTGGCTCATCGACAACCTGCTCGAGAGCGTGCGTATCGAGTCGGGTCAGCTCGGCATCCGCAAGCAGGACGTGATGTTCGACGACGTGATTCTCGCCGCGCGCGAGCTCATCGAGCCGCTGATCGAGCAGCGTGGCCAGAAGATCGCGGTTCAACTCTCGGACGACGTGCCCGTGATTCGTGGCGACCAGCAGCGTCTCACTCAGGTCCTCGTGAACTTGCTCGCGAACGCGAGCAAGTTCGGTCCGCCCGACAGCGTCATTCGAATCGGCGCGAGAGCGGCCGAGGACGGCGGCCTCGACTTCTGGATCGAGGACGAGGGACCGGGCCCAAAGGATCCGGAGGATACTGGGCTGTTCGAGCAGTTCCACCGCTCCGGCGGGGAAGACCCCGAGGAGAGCGGCCTCGGTCTCGGGTTGTTCATCGTGCGCTCGATCGTCGAGCGCCACGGCGGCACGGTGTCCCTCGGACGCAGCAGTGACCAGCGCACTCGCGCCGATGTTCACTTGCCGAAGGGGCCGCCGGAGTGAAGATCCTGCTCGTCGACGACGATCCGGACTTGCTCGCGGTGACGGGGTTCGCGCTGCAGCAGGCCGGGTTTCTCGTCGTGAAGGCCGGCGACGGAGCTGCGGCACTCGACGCGTTCCAGCGCGAGCAGCCGGACCTCGCAGTGCTCGACATCAATCTTCCGAAGATGAGCGGCTTCGACCTCGCACAGAAACTGCGCGAGCGCAGCAAGATTCCGTTGATCATGTTGACCGCGCGGAACGAGGAGGAGGATGTCGTGCGCGCGTTGAGCCTTGGTGCCGACGACTACCTCAGCAAGCCGTTCAGCCCGAAGATCCTGCTCGCGCGCGTAAAGGCATTGCTGCGTCGTGTCGGTCTCGAGGCCGAGGAGACCGTCGCTTGCGGCAGCCTGTCGCTCGACGTGGCGGAGCTCACGCTGCACGGGCTGCCGCGCGGCGACGTGCGTCTCACGCCGCTCGAGGCGCGGTTCCTGCAGCTATTGTTCGTGCACAGCGGACGCACCGTGCCGACGGATCGCCTGCTCGTTCACGTGTGGGGCGCGCGGGCGGGCGGCAACCGCCAGCTACTCAAGCAGCTCGTGCATCGATTGCGACAAAAGGTCGAGGTCGATCCAGCCGATCCGCGCCTCGTGAAGACGATGCCCAACGCGGGCTATTCCATCGACCCTGCCGGCGCCTGAATCGCGCGAAAACGGCGAGGACCTGCCGCGACGTCAAGCGGAATCGCCGGAGTGCGCTACGATCAACGACCCCCGGCGGCACGGCGCATCGCTTCGGCGCGCGCCTGTTGGCGTGCTTGCTCTTGGTAGATCTGTTGAGTTCGCATCGCTTCGAGGTCTTGGCGCGCCTGCTCGTACTCGATTCGATCCGCTCGGGTTTGCTCGTTGGACTCGCACCGTCTCCCGGCAATCCGCGTACCGGTGGCGACGTATCGATGGCACGTTGCGACATCGGCAAACGACTCGATCGCAACTGCGGGGACACTATTCGCCGCCGACGGCGCGTCGGACTCAGCGGCCGCGACAACCTCGCGGGAATCGGCGGTGATGTGCGGGCGACGGGGCGGTTCCGTTCTTGCTCAAATCCGGCCCGGATGTTTGAGCGGCGCAGCCGATCAGCATCGAGCAGGCGGCGATCCACGGAATTCGCATGGCACGGTCCTCCGGCGAGCCGATGGTCTCGATGCTAGCACGCTCGCGCGTCAGCGCCGGCCCTTGCCGGCCTTCGTGCCAATTCCTATACTCGACGCGGCCTTCTTAACGTAACCCGGCGGCGGCGCGTCTCGTGTCTCGCCTGGAATTGGGGGAACAACAAAATGGCAGTCTCGATTCACCCGTCCGTCGACGGCGGCTTGAAGCCCGGCGCAAAGGGCTTCGCGGGGGGCACTCTCAAGTGCCAGTGCGCGCTCGCAGGCCGTGACGGTCTCGATCGGAACGCAGGTCGCGCACAATCACGTTTGCGGCTGCACGAAATGCTGGAAGCCGAAAGGCGCGTTGTTCTCGCAGGTCGCGGTCGTGCCGCGCGACAAGGTCAAGGTTACGGCCAACGAGTCGAAGCTCAAAGTCGTCGACCCGAAGGCAACGATCAAGCGCTATGCGTGCTCGGGTTGCGGCGTGCACATGTACGGCCGCATCGACAACGACAAGCATCCGTTCTACGGTCTGGACTTCATCCACACCGAGCTTTCGTCGGATGCGGGTTGGGCGCCGCCCGAGTTCGCGGCGTTCGTCTCCTCGATCATCGAGTCGGGCGCGAATCCCGAGAACATGGGCGCCGTGCGCGGGCGGCTCAAAGAGTTGAAGCTCGAGCCGTATGACTGCTTGTCGCCTCCGTTGATGGACGCGATCGCCACGCACACTGCCAAGGCGAGCGGAGCGCTCAAGGCCTAGCTGATTCCGGCTCTGCCGCGCGATTGCGGCAGAGCCGGATTCATTCCACGCCGCGCTCGAGCGCCGCGGCTGCGCCGCCGCCGGCTATTTGGCCGCCGGAACGGCCCCCATCTCCTTCAACACCTCGTTCGCGGCCTTGAACGCATCGAGACCTGCGGGAATTCCGCAGTAGACCGTCGCGTGAATCAACACCTCTTTGATCTCCTCGACGGTTACTCCGTTGTTCAACGCGCCGCGCACGTGCAGCTTCACCTCGGGGGAGCGGTTCAATGCGGTCAGCATCGCGAGGTTCAGCAGGCTGCGGGTCTTGCGATCGAGCCCGGAACGCGTCCACGCGTACCCCCAGCACCACTCCGTGGTGATCTGCTGAAAGGCCATCATGAACGGGTTCGCGGACTTCAACGAGTTGTCGACGTACTCCGGCCCGAGAACCTCGCGCCTCACGCTGAGGCCTCGGTCGAATAGCTCGTCGATCGTGTCTTCTCTGTGATCGGTCATTTCGCAGCTCCTAACAAGTTCAAACAGATGGATGCATCCCCCGCGCGCGGGAGTGCTGACGCTAGTATTGCCGAGCTAGCCCGCGCGCAACAGCGCGCTGCTTGCTCGAACGGCAGGCGGGTCGAATTGCTCTGACGGGCTAGAGGTCGACGGCGCTTAGACGCGCGTCGGGAACACCACGTCGAGCATCGCGCGAATGTATTCGCGGTGCTGCTTCGACGACAGGATGCTCTTGCTGCATGTACGCGTGAATGTGGCGTGACTCGAGCGCGCCGATCAGAACGTCAGCCGTGGTGCGCGCATCGTCGACGGCCAAGATGCCCGCAGCGTTCGCCTGCGTGAGCCATTGCGCGAGCAGTGTGCGCAACTTGTACGGCGTGGGCTCGGGCAACTCGGCTTCGATCCGCGCAGCGCTCAACGTGAGGGAGCCGGAGATGATCGTGCCGAGATACTCGTTGAGCTCAACCAGGATTCGGGAGAGCTGGTCGCGAACTGGAACATCCGTCTGCACGCCGCGATCGAGCTCGTTGATCGCCGTCGTTTCCGGTTGCAGCGCCATCAACATGAGTTGCTGCTTGGATCCCGTGCGCTGGAACAACGTGGCGGTGGAAACACCGAGCTTCTTTGCGACCATCGCTACCGGTGCTTTCGGACCTCGGTCGAGAAAGACCTCGCGAGCCGCCAAGCTGATTTGCTGATCGCTGACTTGTCTTCGTCGTCCCATAGGCGCTCCATGATACTTGAAACGATGAGTCACATGAGCCGGTTGCAAAGTTCACTCGGAAGCGAGATTTTTACAGCTAGCTGAGAACGATGCCGCGCTCCGCGAGCCCCATTCGGCGGAGAGAGCTCGCCTCCTGGAAGGCGCGGAGCTACGGACAGGACGTTGCGTGACCGGTGCCGGAGGCGGCTCGGCGATTGACCCGACGCGTCGCTACCTCAAAAGTAACCGAGCAGTTAGATATATTCAATATCTGCCCCCTGCGCGGAATCGAGCCATAATCCGATTGCGACTCGGACCGGCGCGAATACGTCATTTCGACGAGCAACGTCGCCCGCGCGGCGCGTGCAACGACTCAGAGCGCTCGAATCGAGCGGGGCGTATATGGCGCTACCTAACGGCGTGACTCAGCGCGACTTCGACCGCGCGCTGAAGGAATTCACGGCGGCGGTCGGTTCCGAGTGGGTTTTCACGGACGAGGCCGACGTCGCGCTTTACCGCGACGCGTACTCGCCGTTCAAAGGCGAGCCCGAGGAGCGCGTTGCGTCTGCGGCGGTTGCGCCGCACACCGTGGAGCAGGTGCAAGCCGTCGTACGCACGGCGAATAACTACCGCATTCCGATCTACACGATCTCGACCGGCAAGAACTTGGGCTATGGCGGCTCCGCGCCGAACCTGTCCGGCAGCGTCGTGCTCGACCTCAAGCGCATGAATCGGATCCTCGAGGTCAACGAGCGCAACGCGTCCGCTCTCGTGGAGCCCGGCGTGAGCTACTTTGATTTCTACCGCTACATTCAGGAGCACAAGCTCAAGGTCTGGATGGACTGCCCCGACCCGGGTTGGGGGAGCCTGATCGGTAACGCGCTGGATCACGGCGGCGGGTATACGCAAACGACCTTCCGCAATCACTTCGACTCGCACTGCGGGATGGAAGTAGTGCTTGCGAACGGCGAGCTGCTGCGCACCGGGATGGGCGCGCTGCCGAATTCGCAGACGTGGCAGCAATACAAGTTCGGGATCGGGCCGTGGATCGACGGATTGTTCTCGCAGTCGAACTTCGGTGTCGTCACGAAAATGGGCTTTTGGCTCATGCCGGAGCCCGACGCGTATCTCACGGGCACCGTCAGCGTGCCGAAGCACCAAGACCTCGTGGAGCTCGTCGACATTCTCAACTACCTCGAGAACAGCGGCATCGTAAACGGCATGCCGCAGCTAGGTAGCCCGTTGCTCGGCGGCTTCTTCGCTCCGCTCGGCACGGAGCTCAGCGACCTGCTCGCGCGCGGCGCGTCGACCGAGGAGCTCGAGGACTATGCGCGTCGACAAGGCAGCGGGTATTGGAGCTGCACGCTGAAGTTCTACGGTCCGGCCAAGGCGATTGCTGCGAACTGGGAGTACTGCGCAGGAGAAGTTCGCCGCGATTCCCGGTGCGACGTTCGAGAACGGCGAGACGTTCCGCTTCCCGTTGTCGAGCGCGGAAATCGAGGACATCACGAGCAATCAGGCCGCTGGCTCGCGCGGCGCGACGCTACCGGAATTCGGCGTTCCGAGCCTCACGATGTTCTCGATAGGGGCTCGCACGGAGAACAACCCGAACCCTACGGAAGGCCACATGTGGTTCTCGCCGATCATCCCGCGCACCGGCGAGGCGATCTTCGAAGCGAACCGCGTGTTCGCGCAGGCAGCCAAGGAGCTGGACTTGCCGATCGGTCCGGTCGGGTTCAACTTGCCCACGACGTATTGGAACCGCGCCTTCATCTATCTGTTCGGCTTCCCGGTGAGCCGCGACATCGAAACCAACCAGCGCAACCGCGCGAAGTTCGAGCGCCTCGTGCAAATCGCGGCCGAGCACGGTTGGGGGGAATATCGAACGCCGCCCGCGTATCAGGAGGCCGTGTTGAGGACCTATTCGTTCAACAATAACGCGCTGCACCGTTTCCACGAGACGCTCAAGGACGCGGTCGATCCGAACGGCATCCTGTCGGCGGGCCGCTATGGAATTTGGCCGGCGCATTTGCGCAAGCCATAGAGACTCTTCACTTGAAGAACATTACGCAACATATTGTATTAACGTGTTATTATTGCGTCGCCGTTCGCGTGCGATTCCGGCCGCGGCGCAAGAGCAGCCCGACGGCAAGGCCGTGTTCGACAAGTGGTGTGCACCGTGCCACGGGGCGGGCCCGGGCAGGCCGGGGACGGGCGCGTTGCAAGCGCTATATAAAGGAACGAAGCCCGCGCTGCTCGAGGAGCGCACGGATCTCGTGCCGCAGATCACGAAGAACTTCGTGCGCAACGGCGTGTCGGTCATGCCGTTCTTCCGCAAGACCGAGATCAGCGACGCGGAGCTCGACGCGCTCGCCGCTTATCTCGCGCCCTGACGACTTCGCGGGAACGGTGGACGTCCGCATGGCGACCCTCCGCGTCAAAGTCGTGCCGCGCGCAGCGCGCGACGAAATCGTCGGCTGGCTCGATGGCGCGCTGAAAGTGCGCGTCGCGGCGGTACCTGAAGCCGGCCGAGCGAATGCGGCGCTCGAGGCGCTATTGGCGATCGCGCTCGGCATCCGCAAATCGGCGGTCAGAGTCGCGGCGGGTCACGCTTCCACCCGCAAGCGCGTCGAGATCGACGGCTTGAATCAAGCGGAGCTCGAGCGCCGTTTACACACCGCGACCGGCTGACGTGCCGCCCACTTCCGGGGGCACGCGTGTCCCGTTCCGTCTCGTTGTAGTGCACCGCCGCCTCCGGATCCGGCGCGCTGCGACGCGCGAACAGGTGAGCACACTTCTTGCATTGGCGGAACTTCAATGCGATTCGCTCGCAGCGCCGGCTTATGACTCATCGTCCGCTGAAAATCTTGATCATCGACGAGAACGCCGTGCGCGCCGCGATTCTCGAGGAGGGTCTGCGGGAAGCGGGCGGCGGCGAGCAGGCGGACGATGCAGTCGTCATCCACCACATTCGGGACACGGTGAAGCTCTTGCCGCGCATCGCGTCGATCGATCCCGACGTGATCCTGATCGACCTCGAGAACCCGAGCCGCGACACGCTCGAGCAGATGTTCCAAGTGTCGAGGCTCGCACGGCGGCCGATCGCGATGTTCGTCGACAAATCCGACAGCGCGACGGTCCAGGCCGCGGTCGATGCGGGCGTCTCTGCCTATATCGTCGACGGACTGCGCAAAGAGCGCGTCAAGCCGATTCTCGACGTGACGATCAGCCGTTTTCACGCGTTCGACCGCCTCCAGACCGAGCTGCACCAAGCGAAGTCGGCGCTCGAAGAGCGCAAGGTCATCGATCAGGCGAAAGGCATCCTGATGAAGCAACGCAGCCTTTCCGAGGATGACGCGTACGTGCTGCTGCGGCGCACGGCGATGAACCAAAACCGCAAGATTGCCGACCTCGCGCGCTCGCTCGTCGCGGCGGCCGCGCTGCTGAATCCGGGAGACGCCAATGACTGACCGAATCGCGGCGGCTTTCGTGCCGCTGGTCGACTGCGCCGTCCTGGTCGCGGCGCGCGAGCAAGGATTCGCCGCGGCGGAGGGCATCGATCTCGAGCTCGTGAAGGAGCCGTCGTGGGCGAGCCTGCGCGATCACCTGAATCTCGGCTACGTCGATTGCGCGCACGCGCTCGCGCCGCTGCCGATTGCATCCACGCTCGGAGTCGGCCACGTCCAGGTGGATTGCATCGTGCCGTTCGTGCTCGGCCGGGGCGGCAACGCGATTACCGTGTCGACGCAACTCTTCTCCGAGATGCAGGACGCGGCACACGGTGCCGCGCTCGACTCGCCCACCGCGGCGGGCAAGGCGCTGGCCTCGGCCGTCGCGAAGCGGGCCGCGCCGCCGACGCTCGGCATGGTCTTTCCGTTCTCGAGCCACAACTTCGATTTGCGTTACTGGCTCGCGGCGTTCGGCGTTCATCCCGATAGGGACGTGCGGCTCGTCGCGATTCCGCCGCCTCTAATGGTCGAGAGCCTGCGCGCGGGGCACGTCGACGGCTTCTGCGTCGGTGAGCCGTGGAACAGCCTCGCCGTGGCCGAAGGGCTCGGCCGAATCGTCGCGACGAAGTCGCAGCTCATGCCGCACGGGGTCGAGAAAGTGCTCGCGGTGCGAGCGCCGGTCGAACGGGACGGGGAGCGGCTCGGCAAGCTCCTGCGCGCGCTCGCGGCCGCCGCCGAATGGGCCGACGACGCGGCCAATCACACGGAGCTCGCGCGCGTGCTCGGCTAGCCCGGGCTATCTCGACGCGCCAGCCGATTTACTCGAGGCCGTCCTGCGCGGTCGGCTGGCTCTGGGCGGCGGCCGCGTCGCCGACGATCCGAGCTTCATCTACTTCCACAAGCACGCGGCCAATGTGCCGCGCGCCGAGGACGCGCTGTGGATCTATGCGCAAATGCTGCGTTGGGGACATTTGCAGCCGAGCGCCGCAGCGCAATTGGCGGCGGCGAACGTGTTTCGCGCTGATCTGTTGCGCCGCTATGTCGGAGTGCACGCGGCCGCACCGGCGCCGTCGATGCCATTCGACGGAATAGCTTTCGACCCGCGCGACATCAAGGGCTATCTCGAGCGCTTCGACGTGTACACGCGATTCGTCGAGACGCCCGCCGCCGAGCTCTGATCTGCACTGCGTTGCAGCAGCGTCGACTGCGTTTTGATCCACTGTGGAGCAAGAAGCTCGCGCGCGCGATCTGTGTCGCTGCGGTGATAGTCGCTGAAAGCACCGCCCGCTCAAGCGCTTAACGTCGTTCGCGCCGATTGCCGCGAGATTGGCACGAGACTTGTACTAGCACTGCCAGACATCGAAGCCGAGCGAGCACGCTGAGCTCGGCACATGGGTCCAAGGCCGGGCCCGCAGCAACGCCGCTGAACCGCTCCGCAATCGGAGCGAAATTCAGCGGCGTTTTTATTTTGGCCCGCGACAAAACGGGCGCAACGGAAGGATGCAACCGATGAGCCACGCATTGATGCGGACACGATCGCTCGCCGCCGCCACCGGGGCAAATATCGTTGCGACGCTGGTCGTCGCGACGCTCGGCGCTCGCCGCCGCACACGCCGGACCGCTCGCGCTCGAGAAGGACGAGCTCAAGTTGGGCTTCATCAAGCTCACGGACATGGCGCCGCTCGCGGTCGCCTACGAGCTCGGCTACTTCGAAGACGAAGGGCTGTTCGTGACGCTCGAGCCGCAAGCGAACTGGAAGGTGTTGCTCGATCGGGTGATCACGGGCGAGCTCGACGGTGCACACATGCTCGCAGGGCAGCCGCTCGGAGCAACGATCGGTTTCGGCACGAACGCGCACATCGTGACCGCGTTCTCGATGGACTTGAACGGTAACGGCATCACGGTCTCGAACGACGTTTGGGCGGCGATGAAGCCGCACGTGAAGCTCGGTGCCGACGGCAAGCCGCTACATCCAATCGGCGCCGACGCGCTGAAACCGGTCGTGGAGTCTTATCGCGCGGCGGGTAAGCCGTTCAACCTGGGCATGGTGTTCCCGGTATCGACGCACAACTACGAGCTGCGCTATTGGCTCGCCGCTGGCGGTATTCATCCGGGCTATTACTCGAGCCAAGACGTGACGGGGCAGCTCGGCGCCGACGTGCTCCTGTCCGTCACGCCGCCGCCGCAAATGCCGTCGACGCTCGAGGCCGGCACGATCTACGGCTACGCGGTCGGCGAGCCCTGGAACCAACAGGCCGTGATCAAGGGAATCGGCGTTCCGGTCGTCACCGACTACGAGATCTGGAAGAACAATCCCGAGAAAGTGTTCGGTGTCACCGAGGAGTGGGCGAAGGCGAATCCGAACACGCACGTCGCGCTCGTCAAGGCGCTGATCCGCGCCGCGATGTGGCTCGACGCGAACGGCAACGCGAATCGGCAGGCAGCCGTCGAGATGCTCGCGCGCTCCGAGTACGTCGGCGCCGACAAAGCGGTGATCGCGAACTCGATGACGGGCACGTTCGAATACGAGCGCGGCGACAAGCGCGCGGTGCCCGATTTCAACGTGTTCTTTCGCTACTACGCGACCTATCCGTACTACTCGGACGCCGTGTGGTATCTCACGCAGATGCGCCGCTGGGGTCAGATCGCGGAGCAGAAGCCCGACTCCTGGTACGACGCGACCGCGAAGTCCGTCTACAAGCCCGACGTGTACCTGAAGGCCGCGCGTCTGCTGGTCGAACGAGGGGCTCGCGAAGGAAGACGATTTCCCGTGGACGACGGACGGCTATCGCGCGCCGCAAGCGGAGTTCATCGACGGCATCGCGTTCGACGGCCGGCAGCCGAACGCTTACATCGACAGCTTGCCGATCGGACTGAAGG
This sequence comes from uncultured Gammaproteobacteria bacterium, assembly GCA_963742115.1. GTDB lineage: Bacteria > Pseudomonadota > Gammaproteobacteria > Steroidobacterales > Rariloculaceae > FEN-1219. The sequence continues at coordinate 284,520 of CAVUKQ010000014.1, read as the reverse complement.
GCGCAGAGCAGGCATCGTCCAAGCAGCTCGTGAGCGCGAAGTAGCGTTCCTCACGCGCATCACTCTCAGGAGTCAATCCACATGCAAGCGCTGATCAATCGCGCGAACCCGTACCTGGCGTTGCTCGGTCTCGGGCTGGGTGGTGCCGATCCTCAAGATCGCGGCGGGCGACAACCGCAAGCAGCAGGCGCGCGAGCTCTGGCAGCAGCTCGGCGTGCCGGTGCTCGCGATCTCGTTGTTCCTGCTCGCGTGGGCACAGGTTGCGGCGCGCATCGAGACGAGCCTCGGCGGGATCCCAGGGCCCGCAGCCGTGTGGCAGCAGGTCGGAGATCTCGTCGCGGAGCACAAGGCCGAGCGCGCCCGGCGCGACGAATTCTACGCGCGCCAGGACGTGCGCAATGCGGCGGCGCTCGCCGAGAACCCGAGCGCCGAGGTCCGCGTTCGGCAATACACCGGCAAGCCGACGTATCTCGACCAGATCCTCACGAGCCTCGCGACGGTCTTCACGGGATTCGTGCTCGCGGCCGCTCATCGCCGTGCCGCTCGGCGTGCTCGCCGGGCTGTCGCGCACGATCAACGCGGCGATCAATCCGCTCGTGCAGATCTTCAAGCCCGTGTCGCCGCTCGCGTGGCTGCCGATCGTGACGATGGTGGTGAGCGCCGTGTACGTGAGCTCGGAGCCGCTGCTGCAGAAGTCGTTCGTGAACTCGGCGATCACGGTCACGTTGTGCTCGCTGTGGCCGGCGCTGATCAACACGGCGCTCGGAGTCGCGAGCATCGACAAGGACCTCATGAACGTAGGTCGCGTGCTGCAGCTCGGCTGGTTCACCAAGGTGTTCAAGATCGTGTTGCCGTCCGCGCTGCCGCTGATCTTCACGGGCCTGCGGCTGTCGCTCGGCGTCGGCTGGATGGTGTTGATCGCGGCCGAGATGCTCGCGCAGAACCCCGGCCTCGGCAAATTCGTCTGGGACGAATTCCAGAACGGCTCGTCCGAATCGCTCGCACGCATCATGGTGGCCGTGCTCACGATCGGCGTGATCGGCTTCTTGCTGGACCGCGTGATGCTGGCGCTCCAAGCCGCCGTGACGCACACGGCGAATCGATGAGCGGCTCGCGAAAGCATGAATACGTCGAAGCCGGTCGGACCCGCGAGCGCCGAGCGTGCGCCGCCGCTGCTGCAGCTCAACGGCGTCACGAAGTCGTTCGCGGTCGGCGAGCGCAAGGCGGATGTGCTCGGCGGCATCGACCTCACGATCGTGGAAGGCGAGTTCGTCGCGATCGTCGGCTTCTCCGGCTCGGGCAAGTCGACGCTGATTTCGCTGCTCGCGGGCCTCACGCAGCCGACAACGGGCACCGTGCTGTTCGAGGGCGCCGAGGTCACGGGACCCGGGCCGGAGCGCGGCGTGGTATTCCAGAGCTATTCGCTGATGCCGTGGCTCTCCGTGCGCGGCAACGTTGCGCTCGCCGTCGACTCCGTGATGCGCGGCAAGCCGAAGGCGCAGCGGGCCGCTGTCGTAGAGCACTACGTCGAAATGGTCGGGCTCGCACACGCCGCGGAGCGGAAGCCTGCGGAGCTCTCGGGCGGCATGCGGCAGCGCGTCGCGGTCGCACGCGCGCTTGCGATGTCGCCGAAGCTGCTGCTGCTCGACGAGCCGCTGTCGGCGCTCGATGCGCTCACGCGCGCGAAGCTCCAGGACGAGATCGAGGCCATCTGGGCGCGCGAGCGCAAGACCGTCGTGCTGATCACCAACGACGTCGACGAGGCGCTGCTGCTCGCCGATCGGATCATTCCGCTGAACCCGGGCCCGAACGCGACGCTCGGGCCGGAGTTCAAGGTCGGCATCGCGCGGCCGAGGGACCGCGGCGCGCTCAACGACGATCGCGAGTTTCGCCGGCTGCGCGCCGCGATCACTCGCTACCTGCTCGACGCCAACCGCGCGAAGGATGTGCACGACTCCGCCGGCATCGTCTTGCCGAACGTCTTACCGATGACGGCCAAGGAACCGCCGCGCGCATACGTGCAGGCCGCCGGCAAGCATCCGGCACGGCGCTACGTCGAGTTCTTCCGAGCTACGAAGACCTATCCGACGCGCACCGGAACGCTCACGGTGGTCGACGGCTTCGATCTCAAGATGGAACGCGGCGAGTTCGTGTCGCTGATCGGCCATTCCGGTTGCGGTAAATCCACCGTGCTTGCGATGGCGGCAGGTCTCTCCGAGGTGAACGGTGGCGGCATCGTGGTCGACGGCCGCGAGGTGCACGCGGCCGGACCGGACCGCGCCGTCGTGTTCCAGGCGCCGAGCCTGTTCCCGTGGCTCACGGCCGCGCAGAACGTGGCTCTCGGCGTCGACCGCGTCTACCGGCACGCGAGCGTGGCGGAGCGCGCGGACATCGTTCGCTACTACCTTACTCGCGTGGGCCTCGGCAACGAGACCGCGAAAGCTGGCACGCGATCTCTCGAACGGAATGCGCCAACGCGTGGGGCTCGCGCGCGCGTTCGCACTGAATCCGAAGCTGCTGTTGCTCGACGAGCCGTTCGGCATGCTCGATTCGCTCACGCGCTGGGAGCTCCAAGAGCTCCTGATGGAAGTGTGGGCGCGCACGCAGGTCACGGCGATCTGCGTCACCCACGACGTCGACGAGGCGATCTTGCTCGCGGACCGCGTGGTGATGATGACCAACGGGCCGAACGCGAAGAGTCGGCAAGATCCTGAAGATCGATCTGCCGCGGCCGCGGAGCCGCAAGACGCTGCTCGAGCATCCCGACTACTACGGCGTACCGGCAAGAGGTTCTCGATTTCCTGGCGGGCTGCGAGCGCGCGAAGGCCGCCGCGGCCGAGGCCGCCTGATCTTTCGAGCGGGGGCGACGAAGGGCGTTGTCACAAGCGGGATTCGACAATGGGAGACGAACGATCATGAAGCTGAACTGCGGAATCGCCCGCGTTGCCGTCGCCGTGCTCTGCGTCGCGTCATGGTCGGCGGCGAGCCGCGCGGCCGACACGCTGGAGCAGGCCGTGCGCGAGTCCGACTTTCTGTTCGACTTGCGCGTGCGCTACGAAGGTGTCGGGCAGGACGGAATCGCAGAAGACGCAGAAGCGCTGACGAGCCGGCTGCGCGTGGGTTTTCAGACGGCGCCGCTGAAGAAGACGGCGTCTGCTCGTCGAAGGCGTCTGGATCGAGGACCTTGTCGACGACTACAACAGCACGACGAACGGCGAGACGGAGTTCCCGGTCGTCGCGGATCCGGCCGATTTCGCCGCGATCAACCGCTTCGCAATCATCAACAAGTCGCTCGAGCACGCGACGCTCACGTTCGGCCGGCAGCGAATCGTGCTCGACGACTCAGCGCTTCGTCGGCAACGTCGGCTGGCGGCAGAACGAGCAGACGTTCGACGCGCTGCGCGCGCAGGTCGGCAGCGGTAAGCTCAAGGCGGACTTGACGCTACGTGGATCAGGTCAACCGCGTGTTCGGTCCCGACTCGCCGCGTCGGCCGCTGGCACGGCGACGTCGTGCTCGCGAACGTCGCGCAGACGCTGCCTATCGGCACGCTCACGTTACTTCGACTACTTCATCGATCTCGACGATGCGGTCACGCAGTCGAGCAACACGCTGGGCGCGCGGCTCGCGGGTTCGAAGAAGCTCGGCTCGATCGGCGGCACGTACATCCTGTCGTACGCTCATCAGGCGGACGCCGGCAAGAACCCGGCGACCTACACGGACGACTACTACCTGCTCGAAGGCGGCCTCAACTTCGCGAAGATCGGCGTGGGGCTCGGCTACGAGGTGCTCGGCAGCAACGGCACCGCGTCGTTCCAGACGCCGCTCGCGACGCTGCACGTCTTCCAGGGTTGGGCCGACAAGTTCCTCACGACGCCCGCCGCCGGCATCGAGGACAGCTACCTGAAGCTCAGCTATCCGATGGGCAAGCGCGGCGCGTTCACGAACATCAGCGCCGTCGCGTTCTTCCACGACTTCTCGGCGGAGCAGGGCTCGGCGCACTTCGGCGACGAGCTCGACCTGCAGCTCGTCGCGCGCACCGAAAAAATGGTGCTCACGCTGAAGTACGCCGACTACCGCGCGGATCAGCTGTTCACCGACACCGACAAGCTCTGGCTGTCGGTCGACTACGCGTTCTAACCGATGAGCGCGCAACCGCATAGGGGCGAGGACGTGCTCGTGACTCAACGCAAGCGCAAGCTCGTGCTCGTAGGCAACGGCATGGCGGGGATGCGCGCCGTCGAAGAGCTGCTCGCGCTCGCGCCCGACATGTACGACATCACGGTGTTCGGCGCCGAGCCGCACGGCAACTACAACCGGATCCTGCTTTCGCCGGTGCTCGCGTCGGAGAAAACCGTCGCCGACATCATGCTCAACACGCGCGAGTGGTACGACGAGCACGGCATCACGCTCGTTGCCGGCGATGAGGTCGTGAAGATCGACCGCGCGCGCCGGCGCGTGATCGCCAAGGCCGGCGTCGAGGTGCCGTACGACCGCGCTGATCCTCGCGACCGGCTCGAACCCCGTCGTGCTGCCGCTCCCGGGCAAGGAGCTGCCGGGCGTCGTCACCTATCGCGACATCGCCGACGTCGACAAGATGATCGCAGCGTCGCGCGAGCACCGGCACGCGATCGTGATCGGCGGCGGGCTGCTCGGCCTCGAGGCCGCGTACGGCTTGCAGAAGCGCGGCATGGAGGTCACGGTCGTGCACCTCGTTCCGACGCTGATGGAGCGGCAGCTCGACAACGCCGCCGGCGGATTGTTGCGGCGCTCGCTCGAGGAGCGCGGCCTCAAGTTCCTGATGCCCGCGCAGACCGCGGCGATCGTCGGCGACGGCCGCGTGCAGGGCGTGCGCTTCGCGGACGGCAGCGAGCTGCCCGCGGACCTCGTCGTGATGGCCGTCGGCATCCGGCCGAACGCCGCGCTCGCGAAAGCGAGCGGCATCGCGTGCGAGCGCGGCGTGCTCGTGAGCGACACGATGCAGACGTACGATCCGCGCATCTACGCATTCGGCGAGTGCGTGCAGCACCGCGGCGCGTGCTACGGCCTCGTCGCTCCGCTGTTCGAGCAGGCGAAGGTGCTCGCGAACCACCTCGCGGAGTTCGGCATCGGGCGTTATCGCGGGGTCGCAGACCTCGACGAAGCTCAAGGTCACGGGCATCGACCTCTTCTCCGCCGGCGACTTCAGCGGCGGCGCCGACACCGAAGAGCTCGTGTTCCAGGACCCGGCGCGCGGCGTCTACAAGAAGATCGTCGTGCAAGGACAACAAGATCCGCGGCGCCGTGCTGTACGGCGATACGGTCGACGGCGCGTGGTACTTCCAGCTGCTGCGCGACGGCACGCCGATCGCGGATTTCCGCGAGAACGTTGCTGTTCGGCCAAGCGCACCTCGGCGACTCGGGTCTCGGCGGAGCGGGCGCGCGTCACGAGCCTGCCGGACAAGGCCGAGATCTGCGGCTGCAACGGCGTCTGCAAGGGCGACATCGTCAAAGCGATCACGACGAAGAACCTGTTCACGCTCGACGAGGTCCGTGCGCACACCAAGGCGTCCTCCTCCTGCGGTTCCTGCACGGGCCTCGTCGAGCAACTCCTCGCGAACACGCTCGGCGGCGACTACTCCGAAGCGCCCGCGAAGAAGCCGATGTGCCCGTGCACGATCTACACGCACGAGGAAGTGCGCGCGGCGATCGTTCGCGAGCGCCTGAAGAGCATCCCCGACGTCATGCACTTCCTCGAGTGGAAGACGCCGGACGGCTGTCACAAGTGCCGCCCGGCGCTCAACTTCTATCTGCTCTGCGCGTGGCCCGGCGAATACCAGGACGACAAGCAGTCGCGCTTCATCAACGAGCGCGCGCACGGCAACATCCAGCGCGACGGCACGTACTCCGTCGTGCCGCGGATCTGGGGCGGCGTCACGTCGGCGAAGGAGCTCCGCGCGATCGCGGACGTCGCCGAGAAGTACGCGGTGCCGACGGTGAAGGTCACGGGCGGGCAGCGGATCGATCTGCTCGGCGTGAAGAAGGAAGACTTGCCGAAGATGTGGAAGGACTTGAGCGACGCGGGCTTCGTCTCGGGTCACGCGTACGGCAAGGCGCTGCGCACCGTGAAGACCTGCGTCGGCAAGGAGTGGTGTCGCTTCGGCACGCAGGACTCGACCGGCCTCGGCATCAAGCTCGAGCGCACGACCTGGGGCTCGTGGCACCCGCACAAGGTGAAGCTCGCCGTCTCGGGCTGCCCGCGCAATTGCGCGGAAGCGACGATCAAGGATCTCGGAGTCGTGTGCGTCGAGTCGGGCTACGAGCTGCACGTCGGCGGCAACGGCGGTATCAAGATCCGGGCCACGGATTTCCTCTGCAAGGTCGCGACCGAAGAGGAGGTGCTCGAGTACTGCTGCGCCTATCTGCAGCTCTACCGCGAGGAGGCGCGCTATCTCGAGCGCACGGCGCCGTGGATCGAGCGCGTCGGCCTGTCGCACGTGCGCGCGAAGATCGTGGACGACGCGAAGGGGCGCGCTGCGCTGTATGCGCGGTTCCTCGAGTCGCAGAAGTTTGCGCAGGTGGATCCATGGGCCGAGCGCGCCAACGGCAAGGAAGCGGAGGAGTTCGCGCCTCTGCACGCGGTATCCGCCGCGAGCGAGGCGGCGACATGAGTTGGCTGGACGTCGGTCCGCTCGCGGGCTTGCCGGAGCGCGGCGCGCGTGTCGTTCGAGTCGGCGGCGTCGACATCGCGGTGTTTCGTACAGGCGCGGGCGGCGTGTTCGCGTTGCGCGACAGTTGTCCGCACCGCGGCGGTCCGCTGTCGCAAGGGCATCGTTCACGGCGACCGAGTAACGTGCCCGCTGCACGACTGGGTCGATCGACCTCAAGAGCGGCAGTGCGGTCGGCGTCGACGAAGGCTGCACCGCGACGTTCGCGACGCGGATCGAGGATGGGCGAGTCTCGATCGACGTGCCGGACGCGGTGGCGCCCGTCACGTTCGATCCGCGCGTGTGCGCGCTGTTCGAGCGCGCGTGAGCGCGGAGGCGGCCGTCGCGAGCTCCGCGGTGCGCACGACGTGCCCCTACTGCGGGGTCGGCTGCGGGCTCAAAGCCGAGCGCTCAGCGCCTGCAGCCGACAACGACTCGGCGTTAGCGGCCGGCGGAGTCACGATCAGGGGCGATCCCGATCATCCCGCAAACCTCGGCCGACTCTGCTCGAAGGGCGCCGCGCTCGGCGAAACCCTCGGGCTCGACGGCCGTCTGCTGCATCCCGAGATTCGCGGGCGGCGTGCGAGCTGGGACGAGGCGCTCGACGCCGTTGCCGCAGGGTTCCGGAAGACGATCGCCGCGCACGGACCGGACTCGGTGGCGTTCTACGTCTCGGGTCAGCTGCTGACCGAGGACTACTACGTCGCGAACAAGCTGATGAAGGGCTTCATCGGCAGCGCGAACATCGACACGAACTCGCGCCTTTGCATGGCGTCGGCGGTCGCGGGCTACAAGCGCGCGTTCGGCGCGGACACCGTGCCGAACGACTACGAGGACCTCGAGCGAGCGGACCTCATCGTGCTCGTCGGCTCGAACCTCGCGTGGTGCCACCCCGTGCTGTACCAGCGGGTCGTGCAGGCGAAGTCGCGCAACCCGCAGCTGCGCGTCGTGCGTGATCGACCCGCGGCGCACGGCGACCTGCGACGCCGCCGATCTGTTCCTGCAGCTGCGTCCCGGCACCGACGTGCTGCTGTTCAACGGCCTGCTGAATCACTTGCGCCGCGAGGACGCGCTCGACTGGGAGTTCCTCGACGCGCACACGGAGGGCTTCGGCGCCGCGATGCGCACGCGCGAAGGAGACGGCGCCGTCGATCCCGGCCGTCGCGAGCGCGTGCGGACTCGCCGAGGACGACGTGCTCGAGTTCTATCGCTGGTTCACGCGCACGCCGCGCGACGGTCACGGCGTTCTCGCAGGGCGTAAATCAGTCCTCGAGCGGCACGGACAAGGTGAACGCGATCATCAACGTGCACCTCGCGACGGGACGGATCGGCAAGCCCGGCACGGGGCCGTTCTCGCTGACGGGCCAGCCGAACGCGATGGGCGGGCGCGAGGTCGGCGGCCTCGCGAACCAGCTCGCGGCGCACATGGACTTTTCTCCGGACGCACGTCGACCGCGTGCGGCGCTTTTGGAACGCGCCGCGCATCGCGACGCAGCCCGGCCTGAAGGCCGTCGATCTTTTCGACGCGCGTCGACGCGGGCAAGATCAAGGCGATCTGGATCATGTCGACGAACCCCGTCGTCAGCATGCCGGACGCCGATCGCGTGCGCCGCGCGCTCGAGCGCTGCGAGCTCGTCGTCGTTTCCGATTGCGTGCGCGAGACGGATACGACCGCGTGCGCGCACGTGCTGCTACCGGCCGCGACGTGGGGCGAGAAAACCGGCACGGTGACGAACTCGGAGCGCCGGATCTCGCGGCAACGCCAGTTCGTGCCGGAGCCCGGTGAAAGCCGTGCGGACTGGTGGATCGTGTCCGAGGTTGCGCGCCGCATGGGCTTCGGCGCCGAGTTCGCGTATCGGAGCTCTGCGGAGATCTTCCGTGAGCACGCGCGCTTGTCGGCGTTCGAGAACGAAGGCGCGCGCGATTTCGACATCGGCGCGTTCGCCGAGATCAGTGACGCGGAGTACGACGCGCTCGAGCCGTTCCAGTGGCCGCGACCTGCGGGCAGCCAGGCGCCGCCTGTCCGTCTGTTCGCCGACGGCCGCTTCTTCACGCGCAGCGGCAAGGCACAGTTCGTCGCGACCGAGCCGCGCGCACCGGCGTATCGCCCGGACGCCGACTATCCGCTCGTGCTGAACACGGGCCGGATCCGCGACCAGTGGCACACCATGACGCGGACGGGCCGCTCGCCGCGGCTAACGGGTCACAACCCGGAGCCGTTCGTGCAAGTACATCCGCTCGACGCGAAGCGCTTCGGTCTCACGACCGGCGATCTCGCGGACGTGCGCAGCGCGATCGGCCGCATCGTCGTCCGTCTCGAAATCAGTGACGCGGTCGTTCCGGGGCAAGTGTTCGTTCCGATGCATTGGAGCGACCAGTTCGCGAGCCTCGCGCGCGTCGGCGCGCTGATTCCGGCCGCCCCCGATCCGATCTCGGGACAACCGGAGCTCAAGCACGCGCCCGTGAAGCTGCAGCGCTACTCACCGGCGTGGTACGGCTTCGTGCTGTCGCGCGAGCCGCTCGCGCCTGCCGGCTGCTCGTACCTCGTGCGCACCCAAGGCCAGGGCTACTGGCGGTACGAGCTGGCGGGCGAGCAGGTGCCGGTATCGTGGTCCGCGTGGTCCGACGCACTGCTCGGCCCGCGCGAGGAGCGGCTCGAGCTCTCGGATTCGGCCGGACGCTACCGCGGAGCGCGCGTGGTCGGCGATCGCTTGAAGGCCTGCGTGTTCGTCGCAACGACGAAGGCGTTGCCGTCGCGGACCTGGCTCGCGAGCTTGTTCGCAGACGACATCCTCGCCGATTCGTCGCGCGCTGCGATTTTGGCGGGGCGTTCTGCGAAGCCGGGAATGGAGACCGGGACCGATCGTCTGCTCGTGCTTCTCCGTCGGACGGTCGACGTTGTTGCGCGCAATCCGCACGCAGACGCTCGTTTCTGCAGAGCAGATCGGGAAGGCGCTGCGGGCCGGCACGAACTGCGGGTCGTGCGTGCCGGAGCTCAAGGCGCTGCTTGCCGAGGTCGGTGGCGTTTCAGAGGCTGCCTCGGTCGAGGCCTAGTCAGCTCGGGCGATCCGAGTCCGAATCCCGTGCGATTCCGCGTCGCGCCGCTGGCGGTGGCGGTCGCATGTTGCCGTCGTCGCGTTTAGCCGTTTCCGTTTTGCTAATATCCGGGAATATCTGCAATCCGACATAGGCGCAGAGCGGGTCACAGTTCCGTCGACCGATTTATGCGCAACGCGTCGACCCTTTGTAACGGAAAATATCTGGGTAGATTTCAGAGTTAGGCCCAACATGAGCGGTGATCACTGGGCGAAGGTGCGTTACCTGGATGCTTCTGCGCTCGTGAAGCTCGTGGTTGAAAAGGGTGATAGCGAGCCGGTACGGTCGCTATTGTTCGCGACCCACGTTCAGCGCAACTTCGCTCTGTCCGATGGAGGCTCTTGGTGTCCTCAAGGGCAAGTGGACGCACGGACGGCTCACGAAAGACGAGTATCACGCCGCGACTCGCAAACTGGTGCTCGAGGCGGCAAGTAATCGCATCGAAGTCGATGACGTAGGACTCTTCACATTCCCGGGACTGAAGGCGGTTCAGGCGCTGGCACAAAAGCATTCGCTCGATTTGTCGGATTCCTTACAGTTGGAAACGATTCTCCGTGGTAAGTATTCTCATCTGGGACCGAACTCGGCATCAGTCCTTGATACGGCAGACGGTGGTTGGCCGCGGCGGCCCGCGTTGAGGGTATTCGTGTTTGGAACTGCATATCGGAACCCGTTCCGCAGTGGGCCTAACAATCAGTTGCAGCGCACCGTGAGGATGAGTGCCAAGTCACATGCGGTAGCGTGCGGCCGATGAACTGTGGCATTAGGAGGCTATCGGGTAGCTTAGTGGCACGGGGTCATGCTTGCGAAGCACCTTCGACGAGATTCCACGGTCAAGCTTGGCTGCTTGTTCGCTCTAGCGGTGCACGGCCTCATGTTCGGTTTGACATACGAGTACTTTGAGACCTTTGTCTTTTACCCTGCGCTTGCTGGGGTCTTCGGTCTTGCGTGGGGACTATACCGGTCTACAGCATCGTGCGAGTCTCGCGCGTGAAGCTGAACAACTCGCGCCCGATTTTTCGCTAAGGATGCTCGCTCCTCTGACGATGATCAGCCTTGCAGGAACCACATTCGTAGTGCTTCATGACATGTATGTAGGGTCATTTGCTCAATTTAGATGGTGGCCCATCGTTCTCGCGATGTTGTGTGGCTCCAATATCGGAGAGCTAGTTGGGAATTCGAAGCATGAGCAGTAGGGGGTTGAACGCTCGCCGCCTAACAAGCAGTTGCAGTGGACGGCTTCGGAACGAAGAGCGAAGTCTTCGAGTTCATCGAAGCGCACCGCGAAGCGTTCTCGGTCCGAGTGATGTGCGCGCTGTACGGAGTGAGCGCGAGCGGCTTTTACGCCTGGCGGTCGCGGCCGAGAGCGTGCTCGAGCCGCAGAGGACGAGCGGCTGGTGGAGCAGATCCGCGCGGCGCACACGAAGAGCCGGGAGACGTACGGCAGCCCGCGAGTGCATGAGGCACTGCAACGACAAGGCGAGCGGATTGGGCGCCGGCGCGTGGAGCGGCTGATGCGGGAGCACGGGATTAGAGCCTGTTCCGCCACGCTGTATCGACGACTGCCGGGGCTCGGACGATTCTACACGAGCGTCGGCAATCGAGTGCGGGAGCTCGCCGTGAGGCGGCCCGATCAGGTGTGGGTGACCGACGTAACGTACCTGAAGGTCAACGGAGCGTGGCGCTACCTTGCCACCGTGATGGATCGACACACGAGGCGGCTGCTCGGCTGGGCGTTGGCAGCACAGAAGACCGCTGCAGTCGTGCGCCGCGCGTTGCAGCAGGCGATTCGCCGCCGCCGTCCGCCGACGGGAACGATCGTGCACAGCGATCGCGGCGTGGAGTTCCTCGCCGACACGACGAAGCAGACGCTGCAGCGAGCCGGCCTCGTGCAGAGCATGAATCGGCCGCGGCGGATGAACGACAACGCGCACATGGAGTCGTGGTTCAAGTCGATGAAGTCCGATCTGTATCACCGGCAGAGCTTCAGCAGCGACTCACAGCTGCGCGAAGCGCTGCGCTCGTACGTGGAATTCTACAATCGGGTACGTCTACACTCGGCGCTCGGATACCGTTCGCCGGTGGAGTTCGAGAGCCAGTGCAACTAACCAACGGGTGTCCACTTTTTCGAAGGAACTCTCCGGTCAGAGATAGAGTGCCAAGTCACATAGGGCAGCGCGCCGCCGCTGAACTGCGGCGTTGGGCGCGTTGGAGAGATCGTAAGTGAACGTTAGCATCGTAACTTTCCCTGAGACGAAGGTGGCCGCTATCAGCCACATTGGACCACCTTCGCGCGAGCATGAAACGGTCCGCAAGCTAATTAACTGGAGGCTAGAACATGGCTTGCTCGACCAGACCGTCTATCGTAGCTACGGTTTGCATTACTTCGATCCCAGGGCGACGGTGCATCGAGTGGATTTCTGCCTTTCTTACGATGGCCCCGTTGGATCGAACGATTACGGAATTACGGAGGAAACGATTCCGGCGATGAGGTGCGCCATGGCTCGTGACGTGGGCTCACGCCTAGACAACAGAGCTGCCCGCTACCTGTTTGAAGAGTGGCTGCCGCGGAGCGGCGAGGAGATGGCTGCCCAACCGGTCGTGTTTCACTATGTCAATGTTGGACCCAAAGTGAAGGATGACGAGGCTGTTACTGATGTCTATCTGCCGCTCAAGTGAAATGGATGTGTGCGGCGCCGCCAACGGTTGCAGCAGACCGTGACAGATAAAGTGCCTAGGCACGAAGGTTAGCGCGCCCGTTGAATCGGAACGTTAGACGCGGAGCTCGCCAGTGCAACCGTGCGTATGCGGGCCGCGCCAACTGATGGAGGACTTCGTGAAGAGTACGCTTGGGACAGCATGCGCATTAGCCGTGACGTTCCCCGGACCGGCGGCGGCTCAGCACCACCTTCTGGTATCGCCCGATTCACTCCAATGGCAGCCGTTACCGCGTGAGTGGATAGTCGGCACTCTCCCGCCCGGATCGGACATTAGTGACGAGATTGCGATTGTGCAGGGCGACCCGAACAAGGCTGGAGAGCCCTTCATAGTTAGGATCAAATCTCTGGGCGATGCTGTGCTACCCGTACATTGGCATGAGTTTGACGAGCACGTAACGGTGCTCTCGGGTAGCTGGTGTGTCGGAACTGGTGACAAGATTGATCCTGCCGCGTGCACCAACATGCCTGCAGGATCTTATATCTTCATGCCAAAGCTGATGCACCACTGGGCACTGACGAAGGAGAACATTGTTGAGGTCCACGGTATTGGGCCTTTCAAGGCGTACCTAGTGCAGTAGAAGGCGGTCCGCAGTGACGTCTAACAACCGGGTGCAGCGGACGCAAAGGATACGGAGTTAATCTCGCGGTGAAGGTTTCGATTCTCGATGACTATTTCGACACACTTCGTACCCTCCGGTGCTTTCGCAAGCTGGACGGACACGAGGTGTCGGTCTGGAACGATCACATCCAGGATACGACGCACTCGCCGCGCGTCTCAAGGATACTGAGGTCCTCGTGTTGATTCGCGAGCGCACCCAGATCCGTGACCCGTTGCTCGAACGCCTCGACGCCCTGCGGCTCATCAGTCAGCGCAGCGTTTACCCTCACATCGACATCGACGCATGCACGCGTCGCGGCGTCATCGTATCGTCCGATCAGCATGCCGGTAGTCCGTCCTACGCAGCTGCAGAGCTAACGTGGGGCCTGATCATTGCTGCCATGCGTCAGATTCCCCAGCAGATGTTCGCGCTTCGCGCCGGCACGTGGCAGATCGGGGTCGGTAACAGCCTCCGCGACAAGACGCTAGGGATCTACGGATACGGAAGGATTGGCGCGACCGTAGCGGGCTACGGGAAAGCCTTCGGGATGAATGTCCTGGTATGGGCGCGCGAGCCGTCGCTGGCAGCGTGCGCGCAGCGACGGCTATGTCGGCCGCGGAAAGTAAGCGCGCGTTCTTCGAATCATGCGACGTGATCTCCCTGCACATGCGACTGGTGACAGGAAACCCGGGGAATCGTCACCAGAGATGATCTGTCGTGCATGAAACCCACCGCTTTGCTGGTCAATACAAGCCGGGCGCCTCTGATCGAGGCAGGTGCCCTTGTCGATGCTTTGCGCTTGGGCCGGCCAGGTATGGCCGCCGTCGACGTTTACGAAGACGAACCTTTGCGAGACCCCGGACACCCGCTGCTGACAATGGATAACGTTGTGTGCACACCGCACATCGGATACGTGACGCGGGACGAGTACGAAATCCAGTTCTCGGATATCTTCGATCAGATCGACGCCTACGTGGCGGGCAACCCCATCAACGTCGTGAACCCGAAAGTCTTCGAGGTGCTGAGAGACGGAAGAACCTCTTGACTGGGCATTTCTTTGTCGCGAAGACGAAAGCGATTGGCAGCCTAACAACCGATGAGCAATAGCAGGCGACAGTTTCTCTGCGGCACAGCCGCTCTCGCTGTGAGCTCTTTGTCTCCTGGTCTTGCTGGTGCCCAGAAGGCAAGCCGGCTCATTCTCTTGGGAACCGCTGGCGGCCCACGCCCACGCAAGGCGCGTTCAGCGCCGGCGCAGGTCATTGTCGTCAATGAAACGGCCTACGTGGTCGACTGTGGTGACGGCGTCGCCCGTCAGCTGGTATTCGCTGGTATTCCGCTCGCGAACGTGCGGCATGTCTTCTTGACGCATCAGCATTCAGATCACAACGCGGACTACGGCAATCTGCTGTTGCTGGCATGGACCTCGGGGTTGCGGACGCGAGTTGACGCGTGGGGGCCCCCGCCGCTTGAGCAGATGACGAATTACTTCATGGAAATGAATTCATACGATATCGCCACGCGGATCCAGGATGAGGGGCGCACCCCGTTGCAACCGCTCGTCCACGTCCACGAGTTGACGACGGGCGGCGTTGTGCTCCAGGACGAAAACGTCCGGGTCCGAGCGACTCTTGTGGATCACCCGCCGGTTGTTCCAGCGTTCGGATATCGATTCGACGCGGAGGATCGGTCGATCGTCATTTCCGGTGATACGAGGCTGTCCGACAACCTAATCGAGCTTGCGAAGGGCGCGGACGTCCTCGTGCACGACGCGTTTTACCCGTCCGCGATCGATCGTCTCGTGGCGGGCGTGCCGAACGCACCGGACCTCAAGCGGAGTATCTTGTCGCACCATACATCGGCAGAAGACGCCGGACGCGTCGCACATGCTGCAGGCGTCAAGACGTTGGTGCTCTCGCACTTGGTGCCGGCGGAGGATCCGGCAGTTACGGATCAGATGTGGATCGACGCGGCGAGTGCGAACTTCGACGGTCGTGTCGTGGTAGGAAAGGATCTTCTTGAACTATGAGACTACGCGCGGGAGGGTAACAACCGGTTGGAGCGGACGGTCATGCGTAGAGTGCCCAGGCACGTACTGCAGCGCGCCGCCGCTGAACCGCGGCGTTTTGCGCGCATAGTCATGTATTCGCACCTTTTCACGGTCATCGCCTGCTTCGTTGCAGTCGCCTTTCTGCGCCCGTCGTCAACCGCTGCGCAACCTCTGGAAGAGACCTTCGAACGGCGTCCCGTCAATCTGCCCACGCTCGAGCCTGGCGACGCGTGTCCGATTACTATCGGTCATCGAGGCACGGTGCCCATCCAACGGCACATCTTTGGCGGTGCGCTGTGGTTCGGAGCGGGGCCAGTCTATTTCGCTTTGGCGTGGAAAGCTTCGCCGGGAGACGACGCAACTTTTGCTCTTGAGCCGGTGCCTCGCGAAGGGAACGCACATCGTGCGAAGACGCCGTGGGTCGCTGTGCCCTCCTATTCGGGACCGGTTCTGATCAGAGGTCTAGCCCTCGATGCTAGTCGTCGCGCCCTGCGCTTCGATGCTACAGGTGCAGGTGCGCGAAGTAGTCTCGAACTAGCAGCTCCACGAGCGCCCGATGAGTCGTTGTGGTCGTTTTGGCCCTCATCCATGTGGGTTCCCGGACCTGGCTGCTACGGCGTGCAAATCGATACTCTCGTGGCAACGGATGTCGTCGTGTTTGAAGCGCAATAGACGCGTAGGCGCCCGCGCACCGGTGCAGCGGACGGTGATAGATAACGTGCGAAGGTGCTTTCGGCAGCGCGCCGCCGCTGAGCCGGGTAGGCGCTCTATGAAGGAATCGGTATGAGTAGTAGCCCACGAATCACGACAGGTGGTTGCCTTTGCGGAGCCGTGCGATACGAAGTGAAGGGTCGGCTGCGCGACGTGGTTAATTGCCATTGCGGCATGTGCCAACGTCAGCATGGCAATTTTGGCCCACACTCAAAAGCACGAAAGACAAACATAACGATCACAAAGGACGAAGGACTTGCCTGGTACAGAACGTCTGCGATAGCCCGGCGGGGCTTCTGTCGCCTATGTGGTTCCGGGTTGTTCTGGGACCCATTTGAGTTGGACGCCACCGGAATCATTGCTGGCACCCTCGACGGTCCGACCGGGCTAAAGACGATTGGGCACATCTTCGTTGGCGAGAAGTGCGATTTTTACGAGATCACTGACGACCTTCCGCAGTTTGCCGGTTCTTCGAATGGACTCCTCGTCGATGATTACAAATGATCCCCATGACGCCGGCGCTGAACCGGGACGATAGGCGCGGGGAATAGCGTGTCGCAGCGACAGATCGAGAACACCATTCCGGTCCTGGCAGTTCGCGACCTCGATCGGAGCATCGCGTTTTTCAAGGATGTGCTCGGGTTTGAGCTGGAATGGAATGCTGGTGCCATCTGCTCTGTGGGCAGAGATGGGTGCAGTATCATGCTGCAAGTACAAGATGAGACCCATCAAGGTACGGTTTGGGTTGGGCTCGACGGCGACTCCATGTTTGCGCTGATTCAGAAGTCTGATGCGAAGGTCTTGCAGCCGCCCTCAAGCAGGCCCTGGGCGTATGAAATGAAGATCGCCGATCCAGATGGAAACGTGATTTGGCTCGGTTGTGATCCCAAGACGTGCGAGCCCCAAAACTCGTGACGATGCATCGTCCAAGTCGGTGCTGCGGAGCAAGGCAATTGCGATGTTCGCTCCCGACCCGATCTGGCCACTCGATCAGCTATTCTCCAAAACCAACAACATAAGGTATCGACGATGAGCGCTGTAACGCCGCAAGAGCAAATTCTCGGCATCGTCAACAACCATTGGCAGAGTTGCTGCGTCGGTGCTGCCGCCCAACTCGAGCTCGCCGATCAGCTGGCCGATGGTCCCTTGCACGTCGGCATTCTTGCCGAGCGCACCAAGACCCACGGACCGAGCCTGTATCGGATGCTGCGGGCTCTGGAAAGCACGGGAATATTCACGCAAACCTCGCCTGGAGTGTTCGGCAACACGCCGGCCAGCGAGTGTCTCCGCCGCAATCTGAGCGGATCAAATTGGGCTTGGATTCGACTTACGCTCTGTTCGGGCGCTCCGGTATTCGAGGGGTGGCGAGGGTTGATGCTGTCCGTGAAGAACGGGCGTCCCGGCTTCGATCAGGTGACGGACCAAAACGCGTGGGAGCACCTGCAGTCGAACCCGCAAATGCACACGATCTTCAACGAGGCGATGCGGGACTTGAGCGTCTCGATCGGTCCGGCTGTGGCCGCGTCTTTCGATTGGAGCCGATACCCAGTGATCGCGGATATTGGGGGCGGAATCGGCTCGCAATTATCGAGCATCCTCGACGCGCATCCCGCTTGCCGGGGCATTCTCTTCGATCAACCGCAGGTCGTCGCGGAGGCGCCGGACGACAACCGAATCGATCGTGTCGGCGGAGACTTCTTCAAAGAAGTTCCCATTCAAGCCGACGCGTACGTGATGCGATGGCTTCTTCACGATTGGTCGGACGAGGAGTCCGTTGCCATTCTCACGAACGTGAAAAAGGTCGCGAGGCCGAACGCTCGTCTGATGCTGGTGGAATCGGTGGTACCGGAAACGCCTGAGTTCGATATGGGCAAGTGGATGGACTTGAACATGATGGTTATGGCCACCGGGCGGGAACGTACCGCCGCCGAGTTCCGTGATCTGCTTGATCAGTCTGGTTTTGCGCTCGAGCAGATCGTCCCCACAGCCTCTCCGCTCAGCATCGTCGTCGGAAAGCCAAAGTAACATTCGCATCTCAGTGGTGCCGTATAACAACCGGTGCAGCGGACGAGGTTTGTGATGACTGTCGAGACAGAACACGATATCGACGCCCTAAAGCGAGTTGGGGGAGTAGTCGCAGCGGTACTACGCGAAATGCTCGACTGCATCGAAGCAGGCATGACCACGGCAGAACTGGACGATGTTGGCAGAGCATTGCTCAATCGACACGGTGCGCGATCGGCACCTCAGGTGACGTACAACTTCCCTGGAGCGACATGCATTAGCGTCAATGAGGAAGCGGCTCACGGAATCCCCGGCCCGAGAGTCATCCGGCCCGGCGACGTAGTGAATGTCGACGTCTCGGCGGAGCTAGACGGATATTTTGCCGACACCGGTGGCACTCGAGTCGTTCCGCCGTCAACGCCGATCAAGGATCGATTATGTCGGGCCACAAAGCTCGCCCTGCGGGATGCCATACTGGAAGCTCGAGCCGGCAACAAGATCAACCGCATCGGCAAGGCAGCTCAACGAGTCGCCAAGACTCACCAATTCAAGATCATTAAGAACCTCGCGGGTCATGGTGTTGGACGCGGCTTGCACGAGGAACCGCACGATATCGTGGGCTATTTCGAGCCGAGAGACACACGGGAGTTACGCGAAGGAATGGTAATCGCGATCGAACCTTTTCTTTCGACGAAGAGCACGTCAGTGAAGGAAGCCGGGGACGGTTGGACGCTCGTCGGCGTCGAGGGCAACTTGTCGGCGCAATACGAACACACGTTGATCGTGACGCGCGGTGAGCCGATCATTCTTACCGCAGCGTAGGTACGCGACTAACAATCGGTGGCGCCGGACGGTGATGGATAAAGTAATGGCATGGACGCCCCTCATCGGCACGGCATCGTAGAACGTGCCAAAGTGGAAGTGTCGAGCAACCACTTGAACCGAGAGGGGCATCCGGATGAACATTACGACGATTGGGATCGATCTGGCAAAGAACGTTTTTCAGATGCACGGCGTCGATGAGCGCGGCAAGGCGGTGCTGCGCAAGTCAGTGAAGCGCGCGGAGCTGACGAAGGTATTTGCGAACTTGCCGAGCGTGCCTGATCGGGATGGAGGCGTGCGGTAGCGCGCACTACTGGGCGCGGCGGCTGATGGAGCTCGGTCACACGGTGAAGCTGATGGCGCCGCAGTTTGTGAAGCCGTACGTGAAGACGAACAAGAACGATGCGCGGGACGCGGAGGCGATCTGCGAAGCGGTGAGCCGGCCGAACATGCGGTTCGTGCCGGTGAAGAACGTGGAGCAGCAGACGGTGCTGGCGGTGCACCGAGCGCGGCAAGGATTTGTGGTGGCGCGCACGGCGCAAGCGAACCAGATTCGCGGGCTTGCTGTATGAGCTGGGGATCGTGATTCCGAAGGGAGTGCGACATCTCGAGCAGCGGCTACCGGAGATTTTAGAAGATGCCGAGAACGGTCTGCCGAGCGCGAGCCGGGAGCTGTTCGCGCGGTTGTTCGAGCACTTTCGCGAACTGGGCGCACACGTGCAGGAGCTCGAGCATCAGATCAAGGCGTGGCATCGAGAGAGCGAAGCGAGCCGGCGGCTGGAGGCGATCCCGGGCATCGGTGCGCTGACGGCGAGCGCGCTGGTGGCGAGCGTTGGAGACGCCAAGACGTTCAAGAACGGCCGACAGCTCGCTGCATGGTTGGGGCTGGTGCCACGGCAAGCCTCCAGTGGCGGCAAAGAGCAGCTGCTGGGCATCAGTAAGCGAGGCGATACGTATCTGCGAACGCTGCTGATTCACGGAGCGCGAGCGGTGATGTTTCACCGACTCCGGCGCCCCGAGGACGCTGACGGCTGGCTGACGAAGTTGCTCGCGCGGCGCAACCGCAACATCGCGGCCGTGGCGCTGGCGAACAAGAACGCGCGGATCGTGTGGGCGCTGCTCGCGCATCAGCGCGAGTACTGCGCGAGCGCTATCGCTGCAGCGGCGTAGGAAGATTTTCACTGGCATCACATCGAGCATCGATTGCACGGGCGTAGATGAAGGTGATGGCGTTACAGGTAAGACCGGGGTCGACAGAACCTGAGCTTGGCACGGGACTTCACGAGTCCGCTAAAGTGATCAGGAGTCGACCAGCTGATTCCATCAGGGCCCGCGACCGCGAGTCGCACACACAGGCCGGATGTATGGCTGCAATCTCTACCCGTGACTGCAACAACCGAACACTGCGCTTGGCAAACCGGGGCGTCCATGTATGCCAAGGCACATAGCGTCAGCGCGCCGCCGCTGAACTGCGGCTCTAAGGACTTCCCGCTCCAGTCAACTCTTCAGTGCTTTCGACGTCGGCGCAACGAAGGACAGACTGCAAGTCTCTAATCGGTCTTTGTTGAGCGTATGAGCTCGGACCCGGATGTAAGCCGCACGCTCGCTCCTCGATCGTTAGTCGGCGTTTGCCGCACAGCAGTTCAACAGGGTTTGCGAGCGTCGGTCTGACCTGTGTTGCACGTGAGTCGCAGTCACTGAAGAGTTGTCATCGGTGATCGCGTCGCGATCAAGCGCACGCGTGCTGATTGAGCATCGCCCACACGACGCGCGCGTTCTTGGCGGCCACGGCGACGCAGGCGCGGTGGTAGCCGCGGCGCACGCGCACGGCGAGCGCCCAACGCGAGAGCGGATCGGTCTGGCTACTCGCGCGCTGCAGCACGCTGCGCGCGCCCATGACGAGCAACGTCCGTAGGTACGGATCGCCACGTCCGGTGATGTGCCCGAGCCGCTGCTTCCCGCCGGTGGAGTGCTGCCGAGGGACGAGCCCGAGCCAGGCGGAGAACTGCCGGCCGTTCTTGAACTCGCGCACATCGCCCACGCTGGCCACGATCGCCGACGCGGTCATCGGTCCGATCCCTAGGCGCTGTTGAGCGAGCTTTGCGCCGTCGTGATCGCGGGCGTGAGCTTCGATCGAGCGCTCGTACTCCTTCACCCGTGCATCGAGAACACGCAGGTGCTCGCGTAGATCCCGGACAGCGCAGGCCGCGCGTGGCGGCAATTGTTCGAGCCACTCGGTCGCACGGCGGCGCACCTCGGCTGCTCTTTGCGGCAGCACGAAGCCGAACTCCGCCAGCAGGCCGCGCAGCCGATTGATCGTCGCCGTGCGTTCCTCGACGAACCCTTGACGCACACGATGCAGGCACAGCACCGCTTGCTGCTCGAGCGTCTTGATCGGCACGAAGCGCATGCTCGGCCGACTCACCGCCTCGCAGATCGCTTCGGCGTCGTTGCCGTCGTTCTTGCCGTTCTTGCGGTAGGGCGCGACAAACCGCGGCGCCATCAACTTCACCGTGTGCCCCAGCGCCTGAAACCGTCGCGCCCACTCGTGCGCCCCAGAGCACGCCTCCAGTCCGATCAAACACGCCGGCTGCTGCGCGACGAGCGTCCATCAGCCGAGCTCGCGACACCGTCTTACGTAACACCACGGTGCCGTGCTCGTCGACACCGTGCAGCGAAAAGACGTTCTTTGCCAAGTCAATCCCGACGGTAGTAACGTTGCCCATGACTTCCCCTTTTCGAGTTGGTTGAACATGCACACACACTTCAATCTTCGCACTCGCGTGCCTCGGGACGGGGAAGTCCCTTACATTCGTTAGGTGCATGATTACGTCCGTCGTTCTTATCGTCCTCGTGATCGCCAGCACTGTAGCGTGGTCGCTGTTTTTCGGTGGTCGCGTACCGCAACCGTACTTCGGTCGCAGCTGTGAAGGTGCTGGATGGCGCCGCACTTTTCCTGACGCATCGAACGAGGAGATTCGCGCGTTCTTGCAGCTGTTCGTTAACGCGTTCTCGTTTCGCGCTACTGAAAAGCTCAAGCTCAATCCACACGACAGCATCATGGGCATCTACAAAGCGCTCTATCCAAGTCAGTGGACACCGGATGCACTCGAAATGGAGACCCTCGCGCGAGATCTCCGGCGAACGTATGGGCTCCGGCTGGCCGATGTGTGGCGAGACGGATTCACTCTGGGAGAGCTTTTTGAGTCTTGTGTCGTCAACAAGCGCATCGCAAGCGCCTAACGGCCGGTTGCAGCGAACGGCGATGGATAAAGTGCCAAGGCACGTAGGTCAGCGCGCCGTTCGCTGAACCGGGCATCGGGTGTCACTTGATAAAGAGGTGGATTCGAAATGCAGAGTAAGTATGCCGTCGTTTCAGGTGTTCTGTTTGGCGTGATAGCGGTGCTTCAAGCTGTGCGCGCTCTGAATCAATGGCCGGTGGTCATCGGAGCTCACGACGTACCCGTGTGGGTTTCCTGGGTTGCGATGGTCGTTGCAGGCAGTTTATGCCTGTGGGCTTTTCGGTCCGCGCATAGATAGCATCGTCACGCGCCGCCTGTGACCGGCGAGAACATCCTGCGACGAATCCGGGTCATCCGAACGTCGACTCTCCCAGTTGCGACGCCGAGCACGGCCGAACCGCCTCTGCTCTGTTAGGTTCTCCCGCCTGGCGAACGCCGGGGGACTCTCATGAACGCGCGCGGGCACTCGCTTCGGTAGCACTCTTGGGCTGGTCTGCTGTCGTCTGGCCGCATTCCGGCGCCTGGATGCCAATGGCTGCCACACAAATCACAAGACGCACGAGTATCGCTGTCACCGTGGGCCGGGCGCCGCTGCGCCGCAATCGAGGTCCGCACCAGCACCGCCGCAAGCCACGCCACCGGCGTCAGGCACGCCCAACTCGCCGTCGGGTGTGGCACGCGATCCTTACGGCAACATCGCGCGCGATCCGCAGGCTCGGCGAGATTTCCAATAGGCTCATCCCTGCCCCGCAAACGGCAAGACGTCGGGTGCGTGTCCGGGCTACGTCGTCGACCACATCGTGCCGCTCAAGCGCGGCGGGCCCGACACTCCGGGCGACATGCAGTGGCAGACCGAGGAGGAAGCGAAGGCGAAGGACAAGATCGAGTAACCAGACTGGTCACCGCTGCGATAGTCAGCTCGCCCCGCTGAAGCACGCCGCAGCTATAGAACGTGAAGCAAAAGGCCGCTGCACTTCCCTATCTCAATGTAGGGCATGTCGCCGCCATTATCGTCCTTCGTCCCCGGAACGACGTTCCCATCCGCGTCCCTAAAAAGGTGACCGGCCGCGTCTCTATCGACAAGCAAAGTTGCAGTCATATAGCTTCCACGAAAGTCGATTTGGTATCTGAGCGTGGCGACGTTGAGGCTGAACGCGTTGTCGCCCTGCCCACATGACAGCCAGTTAAATTCCGACGCACCTTGCTTGCAGCCGAACTCCGCTGTCTTCTCCCCGACTTTCCAAACACCGTAGGTATCGCCAGGTGAAAGACCAAGGTCCTCGGAGTCTGTTTTGTTCACCGGCCTGACAACGTACCGATCCTTTTCAACGCTGAAATCTGTGGACTCCCACGCCTTTCGCGACTCGTTGAACGCGAACCCGGTTGCGGCCTCGGCGATGCAGAGGAACGACCGAGCCGGTTGTTGCGCCGCCAGCGGAACGCACATTAATGCGAGCAAGCCCGTGTGGACAATGCGACTAATCACTGGCGATTCCCTCGATGTTTTCGCTGCCGACTCTATCACCCTGGCCGAAGACGAGACACGTCGTGATTCCAGGATTTCACGGCGGCTCGAACAGCGTCACTCTGATTGCGAAAGCAGACAGATCGCCTGCTCGACCGATAGTTCGCCGCGCTCGATGCGCTGCAGAATGCGACGCACTACGAAGTCGGGCGACGCAGAGAGCAGCGTCGCCAGCTCGTAAAGCTCCGGGACATTCACAGACCCCATCTGGCGATAATAGGCGTCGCTCCCATCGGTCGCTATCCCGTATCTAACCCTTGAGCAGCCGGTTGTGATCCGCTTCAAGCATGACGGTCTTTCGTGACGCGGTGACCGGATGAAGCTCAGGGGCCGCATTCACGGCCCGGGCGACAACCGAGAGCTCAAGTTCGTCGGAACTGCGACTCGCGATGCCGCGATCGGCTCACTCTGATCGCGAGAGCTTGGGTCGGACGTCGCCGAGCTGCTCCGGGCTCAACCGCGGGCGATTGAAGCATTGCTGCGATAAAGTTTCCAAACTTTTCGTCCCGGTCCCCGCACAGACCCGACTTCGCGCCGGGTCTTTCGCTTTTGGCACGAAGGTTGCTACCTCAGCTTCCACGGAATCGGCGGAGGGACCCGCCAACAAGGAGGAATCTTGTCACGCGCTATGACTCGTAGGGCTTGGGTAGACCTTCGGCATCGATACTCGGATAGAGGCGCCGAAGTCTGTGAACGTTGGGCGCAGTTCGAAAGCTTCTGCGCGGATATGGGCACACGACCCCGAGGAACGCAGCTTGTTCGTATCGACAATGGCAAGCAGTACGGCTCAGACAACTGCGTATGGAAGCCGACGAAACGACTGCGCGACGCAAACGGCCTGGATACTCCCGGCGAGCACCTACGGTGGATCAAGGAACTTCATGCGGCAGGCCACACTGAACACGAGATCGCGAATCTGCTGCGTAAGACCCGCGAGGCGGTGCGCGATGCGCTGAGCGAATGAGCGGCGCAAGTAATTTGGCCGAACGCTGAGAGAAAAACGCCACCGCGAATACATGATTGCCCCGCGCCGAATTGTTGTAACGGTCCGTCGCAGCGATGGAACGATCATCGAATGGGCTGAATACATCTCATGACTACTCACGCCGGACGAGGTGCTTGAGCAACTGGCCGCGAGTCCACGAATGCCACCCCGGCGCGTCAGTGACGAATCCCAGTGAAGCCCTCACTGCGAGAAGAAAGCGTCCCACCGGCACCGGCTTCGCACCGGCGAGCCAGTCGATATCCGGCATCTCAGTGTCGGCGACGAGCTTAATCTGCGTAACGAAGCACGGCCTCGCCTTAGCTCGCGTGCTGCGATTACACAGAAAAGATGGAACCGTCGTCGGATTCTTTCCGAGCCGCTTACCTGGCCTGAGTCCGAGGTGCCGATCGAGCTCAAAAAGGTCCTTAAGGCGTGGCGGTCGCCGAAGTCCCGGCGCGATTAGCGATATCCCGCGCCGCGCCCGCACGTAGCAGGTAGGAGGGCTCAAGGTATAGCGGCAGATCAAATTCGCCGGCTTCAACGTCGGTCCAGTCGTTCACATGCGCAAGTGAGCATAGAATTTCAAGAACATCGATCCGGCGGGTTGTGGGGGGAGCGCCATGAATCTCGTCATGCGTTTGGCCGCTGTCGGTTTGTCGTCGGTTTTGGTGTTGTCGCTGCCCGCGTGTCGACATATACGTTCCGATCCATTCGTCGGCACTTGGGTCCTCAATGCGGCACAAACGACGGGAGCGGGCGACGCGTGGCGAGGTTCGATCTTTACGATTGAGGATGTGGGCGGCGGCAAGTACAAGTTGGCGAGCGAGAGTACGGCCGCCGGGACGGTCCGATCCGAGGTCACGTTCGCGTTCGACGGCAAGGACTACCCTGGGCCATCGGGCACGCCCGCAACGCTGCAGGCGTATGAGCGCGTAGACGCGAATACCTACAAGGTAACCGTGAAGAGGGCCGGCCAGCCGGGGCACTTAACGAGCACCAGCGTGGTTTCTGCCGACGGCAAGACGATGACGATGACGTATATGGGGGTGGGTCCGTTCGCGACCCTATCGACCGTGGCGGTCTACGACAGGAAGTAGCCCTGCGCCGTCCCGCGCCAACAGGCCACCCATTCAGGCGAGGTCGTGTCGACCGCGCGGCCGTGCGCCGCATTGAGATTCACACGATCGGCAAGGGCAACGTTTGCATGTACTTGTAGTACTCTCGCGTGCCTATCGTGCTCCAAATTTGAGAATAATCCCTTCCATCGGGAACCAGGCTGTCGATGGGCAGCGCTACCAACTCCCGGAGCAATGCGGTCAGTGCTTCGGAAAGGCGCGGGTCGTCCAGTCCGATAATCTGTTTTTCCGACGAGTAGACGCTGCGTCTGAAACGTTCGCGGTCGGATATGCTGCGATGGCCGACAATTAGCACGTGTTCTGGATCACTAAAGAGAACCTGAATCGAGCCACTTCCGGCTTCGGGATGTCGAAATAGAAAATTCCAGACGGCCTTAAATCTTGGATACTTTTCGAGTTTCACGTTGTGCCGCGTGCCGAACTCCTCTAGGTCTTTCGCTATAGGTGCAAAAAACCGCTTGACCTCAGGCAGCCGATTTTCGTCGAAGTCATCAGTACCGTTTGCCATTCAATTTCCCATCCAAGCGACGATAGCAAGCCATAGAATCCCCACGAGGACCATCAGAAGACGAATCAACGCATGCCGGCGGGTTCTCGGGACTCACGATAGAGCGGGCCTGATTAGCGCTCGTTCCACTTCGCCCGTTCCTCATCGATCGCGCGCCCGTGCTTCGTTTTGATTTTGAGCCAATCGCGGGACCGACCACGGCAGTACGGTGAATCCACCCGCTTCGCTACGATGCCCTCGAGTCCAGCCTGATCCGCTGCGTCGAACAACTCGACGCCGTCGAGCACGACGTAGGTTGTCGAGAAAATACGCTTCTGGCTCGACCTATCGAGCATGTCCTCGAGAAGCATCTTGCGCTCGAGCAAAAGCAGTGAGCGTACGTCGCAGCCTTCAAACTCCAACAGATCGAACGCCGCGATCGCGGCCGGTGTCGTCTTCGCAGCGTGGTCAATGCTGATCGGTTTTCGGAGCCGTGACCGCTTCACCAGCCGATCGAATGCCGGCTTTCCGTTCGCTTCGAGCATCACAAGCTCGCCGTCTAGGACGAGCTCGGGTAACTGCTTGACTGCGGCGACCAGCTCCGGAAAGGCGTCTCGATACTCAGTGCCTTTGCGCGACAGAAGATGCACATCGCCTGAGTGATGCGTGACGAGCAACCGAAAGCCATCGTATTTCAGCTCGAAGATCCAGCCGTCTTCGGAGAACGGCTTCTCCACAGTAGTGGGGACGCAGAGGTCGTCGGCCGTGATGGTCATCGAAGCATCTTATCGAGTGCGGGCGCCTGAGCTGCAGCCCTAGTCGACTGCGTATGCGTCGGAAACGATAGAATCTGGAACCGATTCCGGTGGGTGCGGTCGGCCGCCGACTCGAGCCGCCGGCGCTGCGTTCTGAATCCGCGCTCGGAGTGGGTCGTGCACCAAGAAGAACGCCTGCGCATCGTGCCGCAGGCGTTGTGGGATCGGGTCAAGGAACGACAGAGAGAGCAGTGGGGCTCGATCGGCGAGCGCGTGAAGCGTGGCCTATCGAAGAACTCCGCGAAGTCGACGGGACGGGGCCCGAAGTTTCTCTTCAGCGGCTTGCTCAAGTGCGGCAAGTGCGGCGCGAACTACACGATGGCCAATGCCACGAGCTACGGCTGCGCTAGGTATGTCGATGGCCGCTCATGCGACAACGACGCGTTCATCCGTCGCGATCTCGTCGAGGCGGGCGTACTCGAGCGCGTCCAACGGGATCTGAATGCACCGGGGAACTTCGAGGAAGTGCACCGCCGCGCTTCGCGACTGAACAAGCAGACGAAGCAGGCGACGCCCGTCGATCACGCGAAGGCTGTGGCGAAGGCCGAGACCGAGATCGCGAACCTCACGGATGCTATCGCCAGCGGCGCCCTACGCTCGTCCCCCGCCCTCGCGGCACGCCTGCAGGGTGCGGAGCGCGAGCTGGAGCGACTGCGGATCGCGTCCGCGGCGCGGCCCGAGGGTCCGTCGCTCAGATGCTGCCAAGGGCGCTCGACGAGTACCGGGAGCTTGTCGACGAACTCGCCAAGACCATCACGACGATCAGCGTCGACCGGGCGCGCGCGGCACTACGCGAACTCGGCTACGGCGAGATTCGCGTCAACGCGACGGCTGATGAGATCCGGCTAGAAGGTCAAGACGGTGCCCTGGAAGCCGCATTGCTGCGGGCTGCAGGGCACCGGCAAGAAATTGTGGTAGCGGGGGTAGGATTCGAACCTACGACCTTCGGGTTATGAGCCCGACGAGCTACCAGGCTGCTCCACCCCGCACCGGAAAGAGGCGGCATCATACGGGCGCACGGCCTCGGTACGCAAGACGATCAACTACTCTGCAGGCGTTTTGGCGTGCCGTGAGTCGCTGGCTCCGGCGCTCAGCGCAAAATCAGCTTCTGAACCCGCCAGTTGGAGGTCTCCGCGACGTACAGCAGGTGCTCCGATGGACACGCCAGCGCGTGCGCGCCGGAGAACTGACCGAGGCTGCGTCCCGATCGGCCGATCACTCCGAGCAACGTGCCGTTGAGCGTCAGCTTGAAGATACGCCCCGGATAAGTCGACTCGCCGAGAAACAAGACTTGGTTCGGGCCCGAGGTGACGCATAGCGAGTTCGGGGCGCCGATTGCGGCCTTCAGACGTTCGCCCACAGGCGTCTCGCCGTTGACGGCTTTGGACGAGGAATCGGGCGGCACGTCGACAGAGAACATGCGCTTGAAATTGCCGTCCGTGTCGAAGACCTGGACACGATGGTTGGAGCGGTCACCGACATAGACGTTGTCGTCGTTGTCGATCGCGATCGAATGCGGGATGACGAACTGCCCCGGCCCGCTGCCCTTGGATCCCCACGACTTCACCCAATCGCCGTTCTTGTCGAACTTCGCGACGCGCGAATTCACGTAGCCGTCCGTTATATAGATGTTGCCGTTGGAATCCCACGCGACGTCGGTGGGTTGGCGAAAGCTCGCGTCGACGGGCGGCAGCGGCGGATCGGGGTGTTCGAGAGGTCCGGCGCCGTCTGCCGCCTCGGCCTTCCGGCCGAAGACCCAGATCACACGTCCCGCCGGGTTGAACACGACGACCATGTTCGAGCCCTTGTCGATGGCCCAAATGTTGTCGCTCTTGTCGACTCGGACGCTGTGAGCCTCGGACCAACCGTAGAGCCCCTTGCCGAGCTCGCGGATGAATTTTCCCTTGCTATCGAACTCGAATAGCTGCCCCGAGGCTGCGCCGAACGCCGGTCCGGCAAGCGCTGGGGCCGAGCGCGAAAAGACGAAGACATGTCCGTCGGAGTTGACGGCCACACCGGGCACCTCGCCAAAGTTCTGGCCATTCGGCAGATCCGGAAAGTTAGGAACCGAGGTGAATTCGATTTGCGCGGGGAGCTCGTCGCCGAGCGCCACGGTAACGAACGGGAACGAGGCGACAAGCCCCAGTATCGATAGTTTCCGCACGGTGGTGCTCACCTCGCGTTTCGCCCCGCCTCAAAGAACCGCGCACCCGGCGGCATCGCAGCTCACCGAATTAGCCGAGCACGCGAGCGCACAGGTCGAGCAGCATTCCCGGGAAGATTCCGAGCGCTAGCAGCCCGAGCCCGTTCGCGCTGATTGCGATTCGCATGTCCGGGCGCCGCCACCAGCGGCGATCGGTCGTCCGGCTCGGCGAAGTACATGAACCAGACTACGCGCAGATAGTAGAACGCGCCGATCACCGCGAAGAACATGCCGGCCGCGGCGAACCACACGAAGCCCGCGTCGAGGACGCTGCCGATCACCACCAACTTCGCGTAAAACCCGATGAACGGCGGCACGCCCGCCATGCTGAACATGATCATCAGCATCACGAACGCGAACCAAGGGCTGCGCGCGTTCAATCCTTTGAAATCTTCGATCCGCTCGGCCTCGAAGCCGCGGCGCGACAGCAGGATGATCATGCCGAAGCCCGCGGCCGCCATCAGCACGTACGCGAACGTGTAGAACATCGCAGCCTGCAATCCGCCGGCCGTTCCCGCGATGAACCCCATCAGGATGAAACCGACGTGCGAGATCGTCGAATACGCGAGCATGCGTTTGAGATTGCTCTGAGCGATCGCGACCACGTTGCCCACGCCGAGCGACAGCACCGACATCGCGATCAGCATGTCCTGCCAGCCGTTGTCGTGCATCGGGCCGAGTGCCTCGACGAGCACACGCCAGACGAGCGCGAACGATGCGATCTTGGGCACCGAGCCGATATAGAGCGTCACCGGCGTGATCGCGCCCTGGTAAACGTCAGGCAGCCACATGTGGAACGGCACCGCCCCGAACTTGAACGCGACGCCCACGACGATGAACGCGAGCGCGAGCAGCGCCGGAATGCTCACGCCGTCCGGCGCAACGAAGTGCATCGCGAGCTTGTCGATCTCGAGGGTTCCCGTGATGCCGTAGAGTAGTGAGATGCCGTAAAGCAGCGTGCCAGAGGCGATCGCGCCGAGCACGAAATACTTCATCGCGCTCTCGGCCGACACGGCCGAATCGCGGTTGAACGCTACGAGCGTGTACTGCGACAACGCGAGCACCTCGAGCCCGAGGTACAGCGTGAGCAGGCTGTGCGCCGAGATCATCACCATGATCCCGAAGAGACCGAAGAGACCGAGCAGGAAGAACTCGCCCTTCAACAGGCCGTTCATCTGCAGGTACTCGCGTGAATACAAGAACACCACGCCCACGACGATGTACGCGAACATCTTGAGCACGCCGGACGCGGGGTCCGTCACGAAGCTGCCGCTCCATGCGATCACTTCGTGGTTCACGTTGTAGTACGCCGTCGTCGCGGCCGTACCGATCAAGGCCAGCATTGCGAGCACGTAAGTGATGTTGCGCTGGTCGTCGCGCAAGAACACGTCTACGAGCAGCACCACGCAGATCGCGGCGACCAGGAAAACCTCAGGGGCGCTGGCAATCAGATCGGCGTTCGGCATGGCGGTCGGGTTCCCTATCCTTTACAGCTTGCCCAGCAAGACGTGGTCGAGCAGGCCGCCGAGCGTCGAGTCCATCGCGGTAACGAGCGGCGCCGGCCAGACGCCCACGATCAGCACGGCCACCGCGAGCACCATGAGCATCCAGAACTCGCGCGCGCTCACGTCCTCGAGCTCCGCGACGTGGCTATTCGCGACCTCGCCGAACACCACGCGCTTCACCATCCACAACGTGTACGCCGCGCCCAGCACGAGGGTCGTTGCCGCGAAGAACGCGAGCCACGCGCTCGCGTGGAAGCTGCCGATGATCACGAAGAACTCGCCGACGAACCCGGACGTGCCGGGCAGCCCTGCGTTCGCGAGCGCGAACAGAACCATGAGTGCGGCGAACTTCGGCATCCGGTTGATCACGCCGCCGTAGTCCGCGATCTGGCGGCTGTGCATGCGGTCGTACAGCACGCCGACGCAAAGGAACATCGCGCCCGAGATCAGGCCGTGCGACAGCATCTGCATCATGCCGCCCTGGAGCGCGAGGCGCGCGCCATCCGTGTTCGGCGCGTTGCCGTTCGCAAGGAAGATCACGAAAAAGCCGAGCGTGACGAACCCCATGTGCGCGATCGACGAATAGGCGATCAGCTTCTTCATGTCGCGCTGCACGAGCGCGACGAAGCCGATGTAGACCACGGCGATCAGCGACAGCGCGATCATGAGCCAGGCAAGCGACTGACTCGCGTCCGGCGCGATCGGCAAACTAAAACGGATGAAGCCGTAGCCGCCCATCTTCAGCAGGATCGCGGCCAGGATCACCGAGCCGCCCGTCGGGGCCTCGACGTGCGCGTCCGGCAACCAGGTGTGAACCGGGAACATCGGTACCTTGACCGCGAACGCGAGCATGAAC
This sequence comes from uncultured Gammaproteobacteria bacterium, assembly GCA_963742115.1. Classification (GTDB taxonomy): domain Bacteria; phylum Pseudomonadota; class Gammaproteobacteria; order Steroidobacterales; family Rariloculaceae; genus FEN-1219. The sequence goes on along the minus strand of CAVUKQ010000014.1, from coordinate 253,083 downwards.
GCGAAGAAGATCAGCACCTGCTCGGTCATCCCGAGCGGCAGCATCTGGAACGCCGCGATCGAGTAGCTGCCCGCCTTGAGGTACATGTAGATCAGCGCGACCAGCATGAACACCGAGCCCAGGAAGGTGTAGAGGAAGAACTTGATCGTCGCGTAAACGCGCCGCTCCCCTCCCCACACGCCGATGATGATGAACATCGGCACGAGCATCGCTTCCCAGAAGACGTAGAACAGCAGCGCGTCGGTCGCCGCGAACACGCCGATCATCATGCCTTCGAGCAGGAGGAACGACGCGAAATACTGCGCAGGCCTGAGCTTGATCACCTGCCAGCCCGCGATCACCACGATCGGCGTAAGGAACGTCGTGAGCAATATCAGCGGCATCGAGATGCCGTCGACGCCGAGCCCGTAGTACGCCTCGAAACGCCGGATCCACGGCACGTTCTCGACGAACTGCATCGCGGCCGTCGACGCGTCGAAGCCCGTGTAGAGCGGGATGCTCAGCACGAACGTGAGAATCGACGTTGCGAGCGCCACGTGCTTGCCAAGCTGCGCGCGCGGCCCAGAGCCGAGCAGCAGCACCGCGATCGCGCCCGCGATCGGCAGCCAGACCAATACGCTCAAGATCGGCCAACTCATGCGCTTAGGTCCACCACACTAGCCAACCGATCAACACCGCAAGCCCAATGATCATCGCGAACGCATAGTTGTAGAGATATCCGGTCTGCGCCTTGCGCAGGACGCCCGACAGCGCGCCGACGGTCTTCGCGCTGCCGTTCACGAGGCCGCCGTCGATGATCGTCTGGTCGCCTGCCTTCCAGAGGAACTCGCCGAGCGCCCGCCCGCCCCTCGCGAGCACGTTCTCGTTGAACCAATCGAAGTAGTACTTGTTCATCAGGAGCCGATGCAGACCCGAGAACTGCGCGAGCCAGCGCGCCGGCAGGTCCGGACGCTTCAGATAGAGGAACCACGCGACCAGCGCTCCGAGCGCGGCGAGATACACGGCCGGCCCCGAGAAACCGTGCTGCACGAACTCGAGGGACCCGTGGAACTCCTCACCCACCTCGTGCAGCGGGTTGTGCTCGTCGAGCACGAAGATCGAGCCGTCGAACCAGTCGCCGAGCAGCACCTTCCCTATCGTGAGCCAGCCGATGACCACGGACGGGATCGCGAGCGCGATCAGCGGCCCGGTCACGACCCACGGTGTCTCGTGGAGATGCTCCTTCGTGTGGTGATCCATGCGCTCCTTGCCGTGGAACACGACGAACAGGAGACGAAAGCTGTAGAGCGACGTAATGAACACGCCGATGAGCACGGCCCAGTACGCGAGGACGTGGCCCGGCGTTTCGGACGCGTGCACCGCCTCGATCAGCGCGTCCTTCGAGAAGAATCCCGAGAATCCCGGGAAGCCGATCAACGCGAGCGTGCCGATCACCGACGTCCAGTACGTGATCGGCAGATATTTGCGCAGCCCGCCCATCTTGCGGATGTCCTGCTCGTGATGCATCGCGATGATCACGGAGCCTGCCGCGAGGAACAGCAGCGCCTTGAAGAACGCGTGCGTCATCAGATGGAAGATGCCGGCCGCGTACGCGGACGCACCGAGAGCGACGGTCATGTAGCCGAGCTGCGAGAGCGTCGAGTACGCGATCACGCGCTTGATGTCCTGCTGCACGATTCCGAGGAGCCCGGTGAAGAACGCCGTGATCGCGCCGATGGTGATGACCACGCTCAGCGCGACCTCGCTGTGCTCGAACAGCGGCGACATGCGCGCGACCATGAAGATGCCGGCCGTGACCATCGTCGCCGCATGGATCAACGCGGAGATCGGCGTCGGGCCTTCCATCGAATCGGGCAGCCAGACGTGCAGCGGCACCTGCGCCGACTTGCCCATCGCGCCGACGAACAGGCAGATGCACGAGAACGTGAGCAGCGCCCACGGCGTGCCGGAGATGATCTCGATCGTCTCGCCGGACAGGCGCTCCGCATCGCCGAACGTGAGCGCGTAGTCGAGCGTACCGGTCGCCGTCGCGAGCGCCGCGATGCCGAGCAGGAAGCCGAAGTCGCCGACGCGGTTGACGAGGAACGCCTTCATGTTGGCGAAAATCGCCGTCGGCCGCGTGTACCAGAAGCCGATCAGGAGATACGAGACGACGCCGACCGCCTCCCAGCCGAAGAACAGCTGCAGGAAGTTGTTGCTCATCACGAGCATCAGCATCGAGAACGTGAACAGCGAGATGTAGCTGAAGAACCGCTGATAGCCCGGGTCGTCGTGCATGTAGCCGATCGTGTAGACGTGCACGGCGAGCGACACGAACGTGACGACCACCATCATGAGCGCCGTCAGGTGGTCGATCAGGAACCCGACCTCGAACGACATGCCGCCGATCTCGGCCCACTGATACAGCGGTTGCGTTGTAGGTGTCCGCGCCGCCGAGTTGATCGTCGAAGCACCACGATGGACAGCACGAACGAAATCGTGACGCCGATGATCGTCACCCAATGCGCCCCGGCCCGGCCGATCTTCTTGCCGAACAACCCGGCGGCGGCGGCCGCGATCAGCGGCGCCAAAACGATAGCTGAGATAGACGTTTTCCACGCTTGGCCCTTTAGCCCTTCAGCCTGTCGAGCTCTTCGACGTTGATACTGCGTGTGTTGCGGAACAGCACGACGAGGATCGCGAGACCGATGGCCGCTTCCGCAGCCGCTACGGTGAGAATGAAGAACACGAATACCTGGCCCAGCGTGTCGTTCGAGCATCCGCGAGAACGCGATGAAGTTGAAATTGACCGCAAGCAGCATGAGCTCGATGCACATCAAGAGCAGGATCACGTTCTTGCGGTTGATGAAGATGCCCGCGACGCTCAAGCTGAACAGAATCGCGGCGAGCACCAAGTAGTGTGCCGTGGTGATCGTGAGCATGGCCTCAGCGCTCCGTGCTCGTTTCGACTTTGACGATTCGCACGCGGTCTTCGGCCCGCACGGCCACCTGCGCCGAGATGTCCTGAACCTTGAGACCCGGCCGGCGGCGCATCGTCAGCGTGATGGCCGCGACGATCGCGAGCAGCAGAATCACGGAGGCGATCTCGAACGCGTAGACGTGCTGCGTGTACAGCACCGCGCCGAGCTCCTTCGTGTTGCTGTAGCCCTCCGGCGTCGGCGTCGGCACCGTCACGAATGCGAGGCCTTGGGAGCGGAACCAAATCACGTGGCCGATCTCGACGACCACGACCAGAGCGACCGCCACGCCGAGCGGCAGGTAGCGCGCGAAGCCCTTGCGCAGCTCCTCGACGTTGATGTCGAGCATCATCACGACGAACAGGAACAGCACCATCACCGCGCCGACGTAGACGAGCACGAGCGCGATCGCGAGGAACTCGGCTTCGATCAAGAGCCACAGCACGGCGCTTTGCACGAACGCGAGCACGAGGAACAACGCCGAGTGCACGGGATTGCGCGTCGTGATCACGCCGAGCGCGGCGATGATCAGCATCGCCGCGAACGCGTAAAAGAGGAGCCCGGTAACCAACGCCTTACGCTTCCTTATTCCTCAGGATCGTGACGCGGCGGCGCATCGCGCGCTTCGCCAGTCGCCGCACCATCAGACGCTTCACGTATTTCTGCCGCATTCCTTACCTACCCCGATCGACCAGAACCGCCGGCCCGTGCGAGCTGGCGGCGCGCCCCAATTTCGTCGAGCCGTTGGCTCGACGCCCCTGAACTTTCAACCCCTACCGGAACGACGCATCGGCCGCTTTGTCGGCCGCGATCATCGTTTCGTACTTGTCGCCCACCGCGAGCAGCTTGTCCTTCGTCATGATGTTCTCGCCGCGGTTTTCCATGTGGTACTCGTGGATCCGCGTCTCCACGATCGCATCGACCGGGCACGCTTCCTCGCAGAACCCGCAATAGATGCACTTGAACAGATCGATGTCGTAGCGCGTCGTGCGGCGCGTGCCGTCGGCGCCGACATCGCGACTCGATCGTGATCGCGAGCGCGGGGCACACGGCTTCGCAGAGCTTGCACGCGATGCAGCGCTCCTGCCCGTTCGGATAACGGCGCAGCGCGTGAAGCCCGCGGAAACGCGGCGACTGCGGCGTCTTCTCGTCCGGGTACTTGACGGTGATCTTCCTGCGGAACATGTTCCTCATGGTCACTCCCATGCCTTGAAGAAGCTCGATCAGCAGAAAAGTCTTGAAGAAGCTTCGCACTCGCTCTCTCCTAAGCTTGCGACCACGGCCCGACTTGCAGCGCCACCATCACGCCCTCGACGGCGATCCAGACGATCGTGACGGGGATCAGCACCTTCCATCCGAGCCGCATGATCTGATCGTAGCGGTAGCGCGGGAACGTCGCGCGAAACCACAGGAAAAGGAACGCGAAGGCCGCCATCTTCACGGCGAGCCACAAGAAGCTCGGCGCGGCGAGCAACGTGCCCTCGAGACCCGGGATACCGGCGAGCGGCGAGAGCCAGCCGCCGAAGAAAAACACCACGGTGAGCGCGGTGATCAGAATCATGTTCGCGTACTCGGCGAGGAAGAACAGGCCGAACGCGATCCCCGAGTACTCGACGTGGAAGCCCGCGACGATCTCCGACTCGCCTTCCGCGACGTCGAACGGCGCGCGATTCGTCTCCGCTATGCCCGAGATGAAGTAAACGATGAACAGCGGGAACAGCGGAATGAAGAACCAGCTCAAGATGCTAGTGCCTTCCTGCGCGACGATGATCTCGCCGAGATTCAGGCTGCGCGCCGCCATCAGCACGCCGACGAGCGCGAAGCCCATCGCGATCTCGTACGCGACGATCTGCGCCGCCGAGCGCATCGCACCGAGGAACGCGTACTTCGAGTTCGAAGCCCAGCCCGCGAGGATCACGCCGTAGACGCCGAGCGACGTGAGCGCGAGCACATACAGGAGCCCCGCGTCGATGTTCGCGATCACGAAGTTGTCGCTGAACGGCACGACGGCCCACACCGCGAACGCCGGCACGAGCGACAGCACCGGCGCGACCAGGAACAGGAACTTGTTCGAGTTCGTCGGGACGACGATCTCCTTGAGCAGCATCTTGATGACGTCCGCGAACGGCTGCAGCAGGCCTTGCCAGCCGACGCGGTTTGGTCCGATGCGCGCGTGCATCCAGGCGAGGATCTTGCGCTCCCAGTACGTGAAGTACGCGACCGAGAGGATCAGCGGGACCAACACGACGACGATCTTCACGAGCACGACGATCACGAAACGCAGGATTTCCGGCAGCGACTGCCAGAGGGCGAGCGCGCTGTCGATCATGCCGCTCATTGCCTCGCCTTGGCGCGCTGCGCGACCGTGGTTAGCTGCAGCGCCTCGGAGCGCCGCACGACCGCGTCGACCGCGTAGATCGGCACATCGAGCTCGCGCGCGTCGACTTGCGCCGCTCCGGCGCCATTCGGCGCGAAGCTGCCGCGATACGCGCCCTGCTCTGCCGTAGGCTCCGCGCGGCCGCCGAGCTCCTGCTCGAGCGCGGCGGCAGACATCGCTCGGAGTCCGGTACTCGCAGTCGGCAAGCCCGAGCTCGTTGCCGAGCACGCGCAACACTCGCCAACCCGGACGGGACTCGCCCGCGAGATCGGCCGCGGCGTCGAAGCTCTGCCAGCGGCCTTCGGCGTTCACGAACGTGCCTGCGGTCTCGGCGAACGTGCCGATCGGCAAGAGCACGTCGGCGACGTCGAGGAGCTCGGGGCTCGTGAACGGCGTGAAGCACACGACCTTTGCGGCACGCAGCGCATCGAGCGCACGCGCACCGTCAGCGAGGTCCTGGCCGGGCTCGATGCCGAACAAGATGTACGCCTGGCGTGGCGACTCGATCATGCGCCTGCGCGTCGCGGCCCGGCCGCGACGACAGCGCTTGCCGCCGGCACCGCGATGCGGCAACGCGCCCGCGAGCGCCGCGCCGACCGAGTTCGCGCCTTCCGCTGAGGTAGCCGAGCGTCGCGCCGGAGATCGCCGCGAGCGCCGCCGCGAGCGCGCGAACATCGGAGTAGCGCGGATGGCGCTGCGCGATCTGGCCGAGCAACACGAGCGCCGGCTTGCGCGCGAGCGCCTGCGCCGCCGCCGTGTGCGCCGTCGCCGCTTTTGGCGGCGTCGACCAGCCCTTTCACGTTGCGACGGGACGGGCGACATTCGCGATTGCCGCCGCGGCCGCGACCACGCCGGCGAGCTGCTCGACGAACGACTCGAGAGGCGCCGTCGACGTAGGCGGCTGTCTTGAAGAAGTACTCGTACGGCTCGGGATTCACGAACGCGACGCTCGCACCCTTGCGCGCGGCCTTGCGGACGCGGTGCGCGACGATCGGCACTTCCATCCTGCAGGTTCGAGCCGATCACGAGCACGCCTTCGCGCGTGTCGAGGTCGGCGATGCTGCAACCGAGCGTCGGCACACGGGGTCGGCGGCCTGGTCGCGGAAGTCGCGACGGCGCAGCCGCGTGTCGATGTTGTCGCTGCCGAGATGGCGCGTGATGCGACTGAGGAGATACATCTCCTCGAGCGTCGCGCTCGGCGAGACGAGCGTACCGATCGAGTCGCCGCCCGCGTGTGCGGCTTCGCCGAGGGCCTCGGCGGCCGTCTCGAGCGCTTCCTGCCACGAAACGTCCGTCCACGCGCCGTTCTTCTTCACGCGCGGCGCGAGTAGGCGGTCGTCGCTGTAGATGCCGTGGCAGCTGAAGCGGTCGCGGTCGGATATCCAGCTCTCGTTGATCGCATCGTTGTCGCGCGGCACGACGCGGCGCAGCTTGCCGCGCAGCACGTGCGCGTAGAGATTGCTGCCCGCGCAGTCGTGTGCGCCGACGATCGGCTTCGCGATCATCTCCCAGGCGCGCGCGCTGAAGCGGTACGGCTTGTTGTTGAGCGCGCCGACGGGACAGAGATCGATGATGTTGCCCGACAGCTCGTGATCGACACTCTTCTCGATGTAAGTGCCGATCTCCATGTTCTCGCTGCGGCCCGTGGTGCCGAGCTCCTGGATGCCGGCGATCTCCTGGCCGAAACGCACGCAGCGCGTGCAGTGGATGCAGCGCGTCATGTCGGTGGAGACCAACGGCCCGAGGTTCTTGTCTTTGACGATGCGCTTCTTCTCGGTGTAGCGCGACACGCCGCGGCCGAAGCCCATCGCGAGATCCTGGAGCTCGCACTCCCCGCCCTGATCGCAGATCGGGCAGTCGAGCGGATGGTTGATCAGCAGGAACTCCATCGTCGCCTTCTGCGCCGAGATCGCTCGCTTGCTGCGCGTGAACACCTTCATGCCTTCCGTGACCGGCGTCGCGCACGCCGGCAGCGGCTTCGGCGCCTTCTCGACCTCGACGAGGCACATTCGGCAATTCGCCGCGATCGTGAGCTTGCGGTGATAGCAGAACCGCGGCACGTAGATGTCGGCCTGATCCGTCACCTCGATCAGCATCTGGCCCTTGCGCGCCTTCAGCGGCACGCCGTTGACCTCGAGGTTCACGACGTTGGGATCCGCCGGCGGCGCCGTCGCCGCCGGACCCGCGCCCGCAGCCGGCGGCGGCGCCCCGCTCGATGTGGGATTCGGCGTGCTCATGCAGCCACCGACGGCAGGTCGTCGACGACGCTGCGGCCGTTGTGCTCGATCATGTACTCGAACTCGTGCCGGAAGTGCTTCATGAAGCTCTGCACGGGCCACGCGGCCGCGTCGCCGAGCGCGCAGATCGTGTGGCCTTCGATCTTGTTCGCGACGTCGACGAGCATGTCGAGGTCGGCTTTCGTTCCCTGACCTTCCGTGATCCGCGTGAGCACGCGGTACATCCAGCCCGTGCCTTCGCGGCACGGCGTGCACTGACCGCACGACTCCGCGTGATAGAAGCGCGCGAGCCGGCGCAACGCCTTCACCATGCACGTGGTCTCGTCCATCACGATCGTGGCGCACGTGCCCAAGCCCGAACCCGCGGCCTTGATCGTGTCGAAGTCCATCGTGAGCGTCATCATCTTCTCGGCCGGCACCACCGGACACGACGAGCCGCCGGGGATCACCGCCTTCAATTTACGCCCGCCGCGCATGCCGCCCGCGATCGCGAGCAACTCGGGGAACGGGATGCCGAGCGGGATCTCGTAGTTGCCGGGTCTTTCGACGTGGCCCGAGATCGAGAAGATGCCGGTGCCGCCCGACCCCTTCACACCGAGGTCGGCGAACCACTGCCCGCCCTTGCGCAAGATCGTGGGGATCGAAGCGACGCTCTGCGTATTGTTGATCGTGGTCGGCGCGCCATAGAGGCCGAAGTTCGCGGGGAACGGCGGCTTGAAGCGCGGCTTACCCTGCTTGCCCTCGAGCGACTCGAGCAGCGCCGTCTCCTCGCCGCAGATGTAGGCCCCGGCGCCGACGAAGGTGTGGATGTCGCAATCGATGCCGGAGCCCTGGATGTTCTTGCCGAGCAAGCCCGCGGCGTACGCTTCTTTGAGCGCCGCCTCGAAGCGTGGAATCGGCTCCGCCATGAACTCGCCGCGGATGTAGTTGTATGCGACGGTCGCGCCGATCGCGTAGCTCTCCAGGCGAGGCCTTCGACGAGCGCGTGCGGGTTGTAGCGAAGGATGTCGCGGTCGTGGCACGTGCCCGGCTCGCTCTCGTCCGAGTTGCAGACGAGGTATTTCTGCATCGGCGCCGTGCGCGGCATGAAGCTCATCTTCACGCCCGTCGGGAAGCCCGCGCCGCCGCGGCCGCGGATGCCGGCCTTCTTCATCTCGTCGATGATCGCTTCGCGAGTGAGCTCGCCCTTGAGCACCTTCTGCCAGCTCTCGTAACCGCCGATCTTGCGGTAATTCTCGAGCGAGTACGGCTCCTTGCCGAACTGCAAGGTCTCGAAGCAAACCAGATTGAATTGCCGTTCCGCCACTGCGCTATTCCTTCACAGCGTCCAGGATCTGATCGACGGTCTTCGGCGTGAGGTTCTCGTAGTAGACGTGGTCCACCATCATCATCGGCGCGCCGCAGCAGGCCGCGAGGCACTCTTCCTCGACCTTGATGTAGAACTTGCCGTCGGCGGTGCTCTGGCCGGCTTTGCAGCCGAGCTTCTTCTCGACGTGCGCGAGGATATCGTCGCCGCCGCGCAGCATGCACGAGATGTTCGTGCAGACCGAGATGCTGTGCCGGCCGACGGGCTTCGTCTCGAACATCGAATAGAACGATGCGACTTCGAACACCTGAATCGGCCGGCAGCTTCATGTAGTCGGCGACGGCCGTCATGATCTCCGGCGTGAGGTAGCCGTGGTTTTCGTGCTGCGCGGCGTGCAACGCTGCGATCACCGCAGAGCGATGCCGGCCCACGGGAAACTTCGCGACCCAGTGGTCGATCTCGTGCCGGACGTGCTCCGACAGCTCGCCGGGCTTCGCGGCAGCGCCGCTGTGGCTTGCCGGTGCGCTCATCTATCGATCTCCCCGAACACGATGTCTTGCGTGCCGATGACCGCGACGACGTCGGCCAGCATGTGCCCGACCACCATCTCGTTGAGCGACGCGAGGTGCGGGAAGCCCGGCGCGCGAACCTTGAGGCGATACGGCTTGTTCGAGCCGTCCGACACCAAGTACACGCCGAACTCGCCCTTCGGATGCTCCACCGCGGCATACGCCTCGCCTTCCGGCACGGAGTACCCCTCGGTGAACAGTTTGAAGTGATGGATCAAGGACTCCATGTCGTCCTTCATCTCGATGCGCTTCGGCGGAGCGACCTTATGATCCTCGAGGATCACGGGGCCGGGATTGGCACGCAGCCAGTCGACGCACTGCTTGACGATCTTGTTCGACTGGCGCATTTCCTCGACACGCACGAGGTAGCGGTCGTAACAGTCGCCGTTCACGCCTACGGGGATGTCGAAATCCATCTTGTCGTAGACCTCGTAGGGCTGCTTCTTGCGCAAATCCCAGGCGATACCGCTGCCGCGCAGCATGGGACCCGAGAAGCCCAGAGCCATCGCACGCTCCGGCGACACGACGCCGATGTTCACGGTGCGCTGCTTCCAAATCCGGTTGTCGGTGAGCAGGGTCTCGTACTCCGCGACGTTCGCGGGAAAGCGCCTCGTGAAGTCCTCGATGAAATCGAGCAGCGAGCCGCTGCGCGCTTCGTTCATCGACTTGAGCTCTTTCTCACTGCGGTTCGGGGCCGTCTGGTACTTCGGCATGCGCTCCGGCAGGTCGCGAAAGACGCCGCCCGGGCGGTAGTACGTCGCATGCATCCGCGTGCCCGAGACCGCCTCGTAGCAGTCCATGAGGTCCTCGCGCTCGCGGAAGCAGTAGAGGAACATCGCCATCGCGCCGATGTCGAGGCCGTGCGCTCCGAGCCACATCAGGTGATTCAGAATCCGCGTGATCTCGTCGAACATCACGCGGATGTACTGCGCGCGCAGCGGCGGCGTGATCCCGAGCAGCTTCTCGATCGCGAGCACGTAGCCATGCTCGTTGCACATCATCGAGACGTAATCGAGCCGGTCCATGTAGCCGATCGATTGGTTGAACGGCTTGCTCTCCGCGAGCTTCTCCGTCGCGCGGTGCAGCAACCCGACGTGCGGATCGGCCTTCTGGATGACCTCGCCGTCCATCTCGAGCACGAGGCGCAGCACTCCGTGCGCCGCCGGATGCTGTGGACCGAAGTTCAGCGTGAAATTTTGGATCTCAGGCATTGCCGCTCGGATCCTTCAAGTCTTCCTGGTAGCGGTTGTCGCTGCGGATCACCTTCGGCACGAGCGTCCGCGGCTCGATGCTCACTGGCTCATAGACGACGCGGCCCTTCACGGGGTCGTAGCGCACCTCGACGTTCCCGATCAGCGGGAAGTCCTTGCGGAACGGATGGCCGATGAAGCCGTAGTCCGTGAGGAGCCGGCGCAAATCGGGGTGACCCCTGAACAAGATGCCGTAAAGGTCGAACGCCTCACGCTCGTACCAGTCCGCCGAGTTCCAAATCGGGTACACCGAATCGAGGATCGGCCGCTCATCGCTCGGGCAGAACGCCTTGAGGCGCAAGCGGTGATTGTGCGTAATAGAAAGGAGATGGTAGACGGCCGCGAAGCGACCCGCAGGCTTGTAACTCACGGCCTCGAGCTGCTCCTCGTCCCCGCTCGCGGCGGCCGGACCTCGGACGCGGCCACGGCTGAAGCCCGTGCCGCTCGCACTGTTCGTCTGCCACTCGTCAAGGCCATAGGCCTGATAGTCGACGCCGCTGACGTCGATGAGAATCTCGAACTTAAGCTCGGGCGTATCCCGCACGGCGCGGCAAACGTCGAGCAGGTTCGCCGCGTCGACGCGGTACCCGAGCTCGCCGGTGCTAGTCGGCAGGCGCTCGACTCGAGCGCCGATCTTGGCCTCGACCGCGGCGGCGAGGGCCGCATACTTCGGTGTGAGCTCTTTAGTCTGCATTCGTGTGCAAAGCGGGGTTCGCTCAAGCTGGCCGTGGTGCCGCCGTGAGTCTCCTCGTTCCAGCTCCGTTCAACGCGCGATCGTTTGGGTACGCCGGATCTTCTGCTGCAGCTGAATCACGCCGAACATCAACGCTTCGGCAGTCGGCGGGCAGCCCGGCACGTAGACGTCCACGGGCACGATGCGATCACAGCCGCGGACTACGGAATATGAATAATGATAGTAGCCACCGCCGTTGGCGCACGACCCCATCGAGATGACCCAGCGCGGCTCGGGCATCTGGTCGTAGACCTTGCGCAGTGCAGGCGCCATCTTGTTCACCAGCGTGCCGGCGACGATCATCACGTCGGATTGGCGCGGGCTCGGGCGGAAGATCACGCCGAAGCGATCGAGGTCGTAGCGCGACGCACCCGCGTGCATCATCTCGACGGCGCAGCACGCGAGGCCAAACGTCATCGGCCACAACGAGCCCGTTCTTGCCCAGTTCATCAGGGCGTCGACGCCGGTGACGAAGTAGCCCTTCTCCATCACCTCCGGCACGTTGAACGGCATCTTGTCCGTTGGCAGTTGTTGCTCGGTCAATCCCACTCCAGAGCCCCTTTTCGCCACTCGTACACGAAACCGACGACGAGCACGCCGACAAAGATCGCCATCGCGACGAGGCCGAAGGCGCCGATCCGGTCGAGCGACACGGCCCAAGGAAACAGGAACGCGATCTCGAGATCGAAGATGATGAAAAGAATCGCGACGAGGTAATAGCGAACGTCGAAACGCATCCGCGAGTCCTCGAATGCCTCGAAACCGCACTCGTACGGCGCGAGCTTGTCTGCGTCCTTGCGACCGCGCCCGAAGGTGAACCCGAGGAGCAAGAGAATAACGCTGAGGGCGCCGGCGACGATCAGGAAAATGAGAATCGGTGCGTAATTTGCGAGCATAGTCCACACGACTCGAAGTCGGCGCGGATTGTACCAGCCCCGACTTTGCGAAGTCTCACCGAATTTGGTGCCCACGGTCGGACTCGAACCGACACAGCTTGCGCCACTACCCCCTCAAGATAGCGTGTCTACCAATTCCACCACGTGGGCATGATTTCAACTCATCTGCACGCTGCTCGGTAATCAATCGAGCAAACGTTTTCACAGTCTGCCTTACTCGGGCTTCGTGCCTGCTGCGTTAGGGGTTTCACCCTCTGCGTTCGGCTTGTCCCCGGCGCCCGCTGCGTCTTCGTTGGGCAACGGCGGCAACTCGCTGGCGGGCACCGGCGGCGCCGCTTGAGGGGCGGCGTTTTGCTCCTGTGCCGGAGCTTCGAGCAAGCTCGACGGCGCCGTGCGCTGCGTCGAGAGGTATGCCAGTCCAAGACTAGTAATAAAGAACAACGCGGCGAGCACGCCGGTGGAGCGCGAAAGGAAATTCGCCGAGCCGCGCGCTCCGAAAACGGTGCCGGACGCTCCGGCGCCGAAACCGGTGCCTGCTTCGGCGCCCTTTCCGCGCTGCAGCAGCACGAGACCGATGATCATTAGCGCGACGCCCACGTGGGCGACTAGCACGATAGAGTGCAGCATGTTCCGAGTGTTCTCTTCTGGGCTTCCCGCTTAGGCAGTCGCGTGGAAGATCTCCAAGAAATCCGACGCGACCAGCGACGCGCCGCCTACCAGACCCCCATCGATGTCGTCCTTGGCAAACAGGGCCCGCGCGTTAGAGCCTTTGACGCTGCCACCGTAGAGGATGTTCAAGCCGGGCGCGATTGTAGCATCCCGAGCCGCGATCATGCCGCGGATGAACGCGTGCACCTCTTGCGCCTGCTCGGGACTCGCGGTGCGCCCCGTGCCGATCGCCCAAACCGGCTCGTAAGCGACGACGGCTTCGGCGAACGCTTCGACGCCGACGGCCTCGAGCACCGCGGTGAGCTGGCGCCCGACGGTCTGCTCGGTCTCGCCCGCGTCGCGCTGCGCTAGGGTTTCCCCGACGCAGAGGATCGGAATCAGTCCCGCCGCCTGGGCTGCGCCGAACTTGGTCGCGACCACCGAGTCCGTATCGCCGAATAACGCGCGTCGCTCCGAATGGCCAACGATCACGTGGCCACAGCCAACGTCGACGAGCATCGCGCCCGAGACTTCACCTGTGTACGCGCCGCTGCCCTGGCGGTCCGCGACATCCTGGGCGCCTAGCAGGATCGAGCTGCCCGCGAGCCAGGTCTGCACCGCACCGAGGTACACGTACGGGGGACAGAGCAACATGTCAGCTTGGCTCGCCGTGCCGACGCCCGCGCGCAGCACGCCAACGAGCTTGCGGCTCTCTTCGAGGGAGCCGTTCATCTTCCAGTTACCGGCAATCAATGGCTTACGCGACATTCGGATTACGCTCGCGACGGGTGAAAGCGCCGGCGGCGCTACGCGGGGCCGTGAGCTTAAGGGCGGACCCGCCGAAGCGCAACGCCACGGTGCCGCAATAGCCGGTGAATGCCCGGGCAGCTAGGCTCGAAAGGCGACGACGCCCCCGCCGCGCCTTGGCGTCTAGAGCCGCGGCTGGGCATGCGACTAGTCGGTACGGCCGAAAGCCGTGCGAACCGAATCAGCAAGCCGCGTCGCGAGCGTGCTGACCTGATAGCGGTCCTCACCTTCCACCATGACTCGAATCAGCGGCTCGGTGCCCGACGCGCGGAGCACCACGCGGCCGCGGTCGCCGAGCTGCGCCTCGACGTCGCCGATCGCCTCGCGAATTCCAGGGTCCGAGGTCGGGTCGACCGGCTCGCGGACCTTCACGTTGAGCAGCACCTGAGGGAATTGGTCCATTCCGGCCGTGAGCTCGCTGAGCTTCAGTCCCGTGCGCTGCATCACCGCGAGCACTTGGAGCGCCGTCACGAGGCCGTCGCCCGTGGTCGTACGATCGAGGCAAAGCAAATGACCGGACGTCTCGCCGCCGAGAATCCCCCCGCGCTCCTTGAGCATCTGGAGCACGTGCCTGTCGCCGACTTTCGCGCGATGGAACTCGACGCCGCGATCGCGGAGCGCGAGCTCGAGGCCGAGATTGGTCATCACCGTGCCGATGACCGGGCCTCGCAACGTCTTCGACTCGAGCCGGTCGCACGCGAGCACGAACAGCAGTTGGTCCCCGTCGACGAGGTTGCCGCGCTCGTCGACCATGACGATTCGGTCGCCGTCGCCGTCGAGCGCCATCCCAACGTGGGCTCGTACACCCGAGACGGTGAGCTTGAGAAGATCCGGCCGCGTGGAGCCGCACCCATCGTTGATGTTGCGGCCGTTCGGGGAGCAGCCCACCGGCACGACGTCTGCGCCTAGGTCGGACATGACTCGCGGCGCGACCTTGTACGCGGCGCCGTGCGAAGCGTCCACGACGATCTTGAAGTCCTCGAAACCCATGCCGGGCGGAATCGTGGCCTTGCAGAAGTCCATGTACTCGGAGCGAGCGGAGGCCGCCGTCTTCGCTTGGCCGAGCGCGCGCGAATCGCGCGTCGTAGGCGGCGCCGAAAGGCCGGCCTCGATCGCCTCCTCGAGCGCGTCCGACAGCTTCTCGCCTTCGGCGTCGAAGAACTTGATGCCGTTGTCGTAGTACGGGTTATGCGACGCGCTGATCACGATGCCGAAGTCAGCGCCGGCCTTCTTCGTGAGGTAGGCGATTCCGGGCGTCGGTAGCGGCCCCGTGAGCAGCACGTCAACGCCAGCCGCGACGAAACCCGCCTCGAGCGCGGACTCGAACATGTAGCCCGAAACGCGGGTGTCCTTGCCGATCAGCACTGTCCCGCCTTGCGGCGCCAGCACGCGCGCCGCTGCGCTCGCAAGGCGCAGTGCGAAGTCGACGGTCATCGGCTCATCGCCGACCCGGCCGCGAATGCCATCCGTGCCGAAGTAGCGCCTCGACATACGAATCTCCGACCGGGGTTTAGCGACGCGACTGCATTCTATTACGCCCGAGCGAGCGCGGGGCGTGTCCCGAGACGATGGTCAACCCAGAGAGCTCGCGGGTGTTAGTGCTGGCCGGCCGGTCCGCCGAGCGGAGCGGCACCTTTATCGGGGACTTCGCGCTGCACGAGCTTACCCGGCTCGGAGGGCTCGTCCCAATCGGCGGGCGGCTTCGGCTCGCGACCTTCCATGATGTCTTTGATCATCTGCTCGTCGATCGTCTCGTACTTCATCAACGCGCCAGCCATCACGTCGAGCTTCTCGCGATTGGTCTCGAGAATGCGCTTCGCTTCTCCGTAGCACTCGTCGATGAGGATGCGTACCTCCTCGTCGATCGCGTGCGCAGTGACGTCCGACACCTGCTTGTGACGAGTGACGCTGCGGCCGAGGAAAATCTCGCCATCGTCCTCGGTGTAGGTCAGCGGGCCGAGCCGGTCCGATAGGCCCCACTTCGTGACCATGTTGCGCGCGATGTCCGTGGCGCGCTCGATGTCGTTCGAGGCTCCCGTCGTGACGTACGCGGGACCGAACACGAGCTCTTCCGCGAGCCGGCCGCCGTACAGGCTCTTCATCTGGCTCATGAGCCGCTGCTTCGAATAGCTGTAGCGGTCCTCTTCGGGCAAGAACATCGTTACGCCGAGCGCGCGGCCGCGCGGGATGATCGTTACTTTGTAAACGGGGTCGTGGTCGGGCACGGATAGACCGACGATCGCGTGGCCCGACTCGTGATAGGCGGTGAGCTTCTTCTCGGCCTCGCTCATGACCAGTGAGCGCCGCTCGGCACCCATCATGATCTTGTCCTTGGCCTTATCGAACTCGTCCATGCTGACGGTGCGGCGATTCGAGCGCGCCGCGATCAGCGCAGCCTCGTTCACGAGATTCGCGAGATCGGCACCCGAGAACCCGGGCGTACCGCGCGCGATCACCGAGCGGCTTCACGTTGCCGTCGACCGGCACCTTGCGCATGTGAACCTTGAGGATCTGCTCGCGGCCGCGCACGTCGGGCAGCGGCACGACGACCTGCCGATCGAAACGGCCCGGGCGCAGCAGCGCCGGGTCGAGCACGTCGGGACGGTTAGTGGCCGCGATGACGATCACGCCCTCGTTGCCTTCGAAGCCGTCCATTTCGACGAGCAGCTGATTGAGGGTTTGCTCACGCTCGTCGTGACCACCGCCGAGGCCGGCGCCGCGATGGCGACCGACCGCGTCGATCTCATCGATGAAGATGATGCAGGGCGCGTGCTTCTTCGCCTGCTCGAACATGTCGCGGACGCGCGAGGCGCCGACGCCGACGAACATCTCGACGAAGTCGGAGCCGGAGATCGTGAAGAACGGCACCTTCGCCTCGCCCGCGATCGCGCGCGCGAGCAGCGTCTTGCCGGTACCCGGCGAGCCGACCATCAGCACGCCCTTCGGTATCTTGCCGCCGAGACGCTGAAACTTGGCCGGATCCTTGAGGAAGTCGACGATCTCGACGACCTCTTCCTTCGCCTCTTCGACACCCGCGACGTCGGCAAACGTGACGCTGACTTGATCTTCGCCGAGCAGCCGCGCGCGGCTCTTGCCGAACGACATCGCGCCGCGTCCACCGCCTGCGCCCTGCATCTGGCGCATGAAATACACCCAGACGGCGATCAGCAACAGGATCGGGAAAGAGGATATGAACAGCTGCAGCAGGAACGACTGCTGCTTCGGGGGCGCCGCGGAAATCGTGACGCCGTGCTTCTCGAGCTCGCCGATCAACGCGGTGTTCTCGGTCTCCGGGCTGTAAGTGACGAACGGCTCGTTGTGACGACGGCCGCGAATGGACTCGCCCTCGAAGATCACTTCTTCGACCGAGCCGTCTTTGACGTAGGACAGGAACGTCGAGTAGGGGATCGGAGAAACGCGCGGGTTGCTGGGCCCGAAGCTCTGGAAAACGGACAGCAGCACGACGGCGATGACGATCCAGAGAATGACGTTCTTTGCCAAGTCGTTCAATGCGTTACCTCGCGCAACGGTCCTAGACCGTGTCCAACGTTAGACCCTACTACATCCCGTAGTTTCTGGCTAGCAAATAAATCTCGCGGCTTTCAGCTCGCGACGCTTTCGGTTTGATGCGTTTCACCGTACCGAATCGCCCGCCGAGCTGCCTCACGAACTCATCGAGGCCTTCGCCTTGGAAAGCCTTCGCGAGCAGGCTGCCGCCCGGCTTCAGAACCTCCTCCGCGAACAGCAGCGCCTCCTCGATCAGGGCCATGCTGCGAGGTTGATCCATCGCGCGAGTTCCCGAAATGTTGGGCGCCATATCGGACAATACAAGGTCGATCTTGGCGTCCCCGACGAGCTCGCGGAGCGCGGCCAGCGTCTCGGGCTCCGTGAAGTCCCCGAGCAAGAACTCGACGCCCGGGATCGGTGGCATAGCGAGAAGATCGACGGCGATCACGCGGCCGTTCGGCCGCACGAGCTGCGCCGCGAGCTGGCTCCAGCTGCCGGGGGCTGCGCCGAGGTCGACGCACACCGCTCCGGGCTTCAGTACTCGCTCTTTCGCGTTGATCTGCTCGAGCTTGAAGACCGCGCGCGACCGCCAGCCGTCGCGATTCGCCTGGTCGACATAGACATCGCGCTCTTGGCGCTGACGCCAGCGGTTGCTCGATCCGGTGCGGCGCGGCATCGCGTTGTGCTGCGAGGCGCAGCTGGACTAGACGTACTCGACGGCGGTGATCTCGTAGGCACGCCGACCGCTCGGTGTCGACTACCTCGACCTCGTCACCTTCCTGCTTGCCGATCAGCGCCCGTGCGATCGGCGAGCCGATCGACAGCATGCCGCTCTTGATGTCCGCCTCGTCCTCGCCAACGATCTGATAGCGCGCCTCGGTCCCGTCCTTCACGTCGACGAGATGCACTGTCGAGCCAAAAACGACCTTGCCGTTTGCGTTCAGCTCGGTCACTTCGATGATCTGCGCGTTGCCGAGCTTCGCCTCGATGTCGCGAATCCGAGCCTCCATCAGCCCTTGCTGCTCCTTGGCCGCGTGGTACTCGGCGTTTTCCTTGAGATCGCCGTGCGCGCGCGCCGTCGCGATCGCCTGCGTGACCTTGGGCCGCTCCTCGTTCTTGAGCCGGCGAAGCTCCTCCTTGAGTTTTGCCGCGCCGCGCGCGGTCAGTGGCACCTTGCTCAAATCGATGCCTCCGCGTGCAAATCCTGTAGGCGGTTGACGCCCACGTTATCGATATGGTCGATCGCGTCGCACGTCGCCTTCGCGGCCGCGAGCGTCGTGTAATACGTGACCTTGTAGTGAACCGCCTCGCCGCGAATCGAGTGCGACTCGCGGATCGCCTGCTTGCCCTCGGTCGTATTCACGATGAGGCTAAGCTCGCGGTTCTTGATCATGTCGACCACGTGCGGGCCGGCCCTCGCGAACCTTGTTCACGCGCTGGCACTGACATGCCCCCGTCCGCGAGCGCCTTCGCGGTCCCGCCGGTTGCCACGATCTCGAAGCCGCGGTCGATCAGCATCTTGCCGAGCTCGACGACGCCCGGCTTGTCCCGGTCGCGGACGCTGATGAACGCAAGCCCGCGGCGCGGCAGCACGACGCCGGAAGCGATTTGCGCCTTCGCGTAGGCTTCGCCGAAGGTGCGCCCGGTACCCATCACCTCGCCCGTGGACTTCATCTCCGGCCCGAGGATCGGGTCCGCGTCCGGGAACTTGATGAACGGGAACACCGATTCCTTCACGGAGAAGTAGGGGCGCTTGCCCGGTGTGGTGACCCCCTGCTCCTTGAACGACTGCCCGGCCATCGCCTTGGCCGCGATCTTCGCGAGCGGCTGGCCAATCGCTTTGGAAACGAACGGAATCGTGCGCGACGCGCGCGGGTTGACTTCCAGCACGTAAATCACGCCGTTCTGGATTGCGAACTGCGTGTTCATGATGCCGTTGACCTTGAGCGCCTGCGCCATCTGACGCACCTGCTCGCTCAGTGTCCGCTGCACCTCGGCGCTCAGGCTGAACGGCGGCAGCGAGCAGCCGGAGTCGCCGGAGTGAATCCCGGCCTGCTCGACGTGCTCCATGATGCCGGCGACGATGACTTCCTCGCCGTCTGAGATGGCGTCGACGTCGACCTCGACCGCGAGATCGAGGAACCTGTCGAGCAGGATCGGGCTATCGTTCGAGACGCTCACGGCGCGCTCCACGTAGTCGCGGAGCTCGTCCTCGCCGTGGACGATCTCCATCGCTCGGCCACCGAGCACGTACGACGGCCGAACCACGAGCGGATAGCCGACCTCCTTGGCCATCGCGACGGCCTCGTCGGCGTTGCGGGCCGTGCGGTTCGGCGGCTGCTTGAGCTTCAGCTTGTGGACGAGCTGCTGGAAGCGCTCGCGATCCTCGGCGAGGTCGATCGAATCGGGCGACGTGCCGATGATCGGCACTCCGGCTTCCTCGAGCGCGCGCGCGAGCTTCAGCGGCGTCTGGCCGCCATACGTCACGATCACGCCCTTCGGCTTCTCCTTGTGGACGATCTCCAGCACGTCCTCGAGCGTGACCGGCTCGAAGTACAGACGATCCGAAGTGTCGTAGTCCGTGGAGACCGTCTCGGGGTTGCAGTTGACCATGATGGTCTCGTACCCGATCTCCTTCAGAGCGAACGACGCGTGGACGCAGCAGTAGTCGAACTCGATGCCCTGTCCGATCCGGTTCGGACCGCCGCCGAGGATCATGATCTTCTCGCGATCCGTCGGCTCCGCCTCGCAAAACTCCTCGTAGGTCGAATAGAGGTACGCCGTGGCGCTCGCGAACTCCGCGGCGCAGCTGTCCACTCTCTTGAAGACAGGCCTCACGTTCTCTTTGTGACGCGCTGTTCTTACGATTTTTTCCTTGACGCCGATCAGGTCCGCGATGCGCCGATCGCTGAATCCCTTGCGCTTGAGCTTGCGGAGCTCCTTGCCGCTCAAGATTCCCGGGCCCTCCTCGGCGATTCGCTTCTCGAGCGCGATGAGCTCCTCGATCTGAACGAGGAACCAGCGATCGATGTTCGTGAGCTCGGCGATCTCCTCGATGCCGAGGCCGAAGCGGAACGCGTCGCCGACGTACCAAAGGCGGCGGCTACCCGCCATCTTGAGCTCGTGGCGGAGCTTCGCCCAATCATCCTCGCCTTCGATCTTGTTCATGACGGGGTTCAGCCCGTCCACGCCGGTCTCGAGCCCGCGAAGCGCCTTCTGCAGCGACTCCTGGAAGGTTCGGCCGATCGCCATGACCTCGCCGACCGACTTCATCTGCGTCGTGAGGCGGTCCGCGGCCTGGGGAAACTTCTCGAACGTGAAGCGCGGGATCTTGGTCACGACGTAGTCGATCGACGGCTCGAACGACGCCGGCGTCGCACCGCCCGTGATTTCGTTCTTGAGCTCATCGAGCGTGTAGCCGATCGCGAGCTTGGCCGCGACCTTGGCGATCGGGAAGCCCGTCGCCTTCGACGCGAGCGCCGAAGAGCGCGACACGCGCGGGTTCATTTCGATCACGAGCAGGCGGCCGTCGTCGGGACTCAACGCGAACTGAACGTTGGAGCCGCCCGTGTCGACGCCGATCTTGCGGAGCACGGCGATCGAGGCGTCGCGCATCCGCTGGTATTCCTTGTCCGTGAGCGTCTGCGCCGGCGCGACCGTGATCGAGTCGCCCGTGTGGATCCCCATCGGATCCAAGTTTTCGATCGAGCAGATGATGATGCAGTTGTCGTTCTTGTCCCGAACGACCTCCATCTCGAACTCTTTCCAACCGATCACCGACTCCTCGACGAGCACCTCGCCCGTCGGGGATTGATCGATGCCGCGGGTCACGATGTCCTCGAACTCTTCCCGGTTGTACGCGATGCCGCCGCCGCTGCCGCCCAGCGTGAACGACGGGCGTACGATCGTCGGGAAACCGACTTCTTCCTGAACCGCCCACGCTTCCTCGAGCGAATGCGCCGTGCCGGCGCGCGGTGTCGCGAGCCCGATGTCCTTCATCGCATGGCGGAACAGCTCGCGGTCCTCGGCCATATCGATCGCTTCGCGAGAGGCCGCGATCAGCTCCACGCCGTGTTCCTCGAGCACCCCTTCGCGCACCAAATCGAGCGCGCAGTTCAGGGCCGTCTGTCCACCCATCGTCGGCAGCAGCGCGCTCGGCTTCTCCTTGGCGATGATCGCGGCGACCGCTCGCCAATGGATCGGCTCGATATAGATCGCATCCGCGCTCGCCGGGTCGGTCATGATCGTTGCGGGGTTCGAGTTCACGAGAATGACCCGGTAGCCCTCTTCCTTGAGCGCCTTGCACGCCTGGGTACCGGAGTAATCGAACTCGCAGGCCTGCCCGATCACGATCGGGCCGGCTCCGATGATCAAGACGCTTTCGAGGTCGTCGCGACGCGGCATCTAGTTAACCCAACTTCGACATATGTAGCCTATGGCACTGATATAAATCATTTTCAAACCGCCTGTGCTCGGTGCCGATACGACTTCATCGCGGCTGTGAAGCGCTGGAACAGCGGCTTCAGGTCGTGCGGCCCCGGGCTTGCCTCGGGATGACCCTGGAACGAGAAGCGCGGGGCGATCGGTCCGCTCGATCCCTTGCAGCGTGCCATCGAACAGCGACCGGTGAGTCGGGCCTTACGTTGGCAGGCAGCGTTTCCTCCTGCACGGCGAAGCCGTGGTTCTGGCTCGTGATCATGACGCGACCCGAGTCGATCTCGACGACCGGGTGATTTGCGCCGTGATGACCGAATTTCATCTTCGTCGTCTTCGCACCGCTTGCGAGGCCCAGGAGCTGATGGCCCAAGCAGATGCCAAAGGTCGGCACACCGATATCCACGATCGTGCTGATCGCGTCGATCGCGTAGTCGCATGGCTCGGGGTCGCCGGGGCCGTTCGACAGGAACACACCGTCGGGCAACAGGGCCATGACCTCCTCCGCGCCGGTGGTAGCCGGAACGACGGTCAAGCGGCAGTCCTGGTCCGAGATCAGCCGCAGGATGTTGCGTTTGATGCCGTAATCGAACGCAACGACGTGAAAGCCCGCGACGCGTTTCGTGTAAACGCTCTGGCGCTCGGGCCAGATGCTGCCTTGGTTCCACTGATAGGGTTGCTTGGTGCTCACGAGCTTCGCGAGATCCATGCCCTTGAGCCCCGGGAACTTTCGAGCCGCTTTGATCGCTTCGTCCGCCGTGGCCTTGCCGCCCGCGACGATGCAACCGGCCTGCGCACCTTTGTCGCGCAGGATCCGCGTGAGCCTGACGCGTGTCGATCTCGGCGATCGCGACCGTCTTGCCACGCCGCAAGAACTCCTCGAGGCTAAGCTCTCGGCGCGCCAGCTGCTTACGGTGAGCGACAGGTCCCGGATGATCAGGCCTGCCGCGTAGATTTTCGTTGACTTCGAAATCGTCGGAGTTCGTGCCGACATTGCCGATGTGCGGATACGTGAGCGTGACGATCTGGCGGTAGTAGGAGGGATCGGTGAGGATTTCTTGGTACCCGGTCATCGCGGTGTTGAACACCACTTCCCCGAGCGTCCGGCCCTCGGCGCCGACCGAGATACCGTGGAACACTGTGCCGTCTTCGAGCGCAAGTATCGCCGGCTCTGCCACGCTGAGCTCCTAAAATATCCGCGTTGCACGCGGGTCACAGGATCGCTGCTTTTCTGCAGCCGAACCCGTGATCAAGGTTGATCGGGGAAACTCAGGCGGTAATTCTATCTCGGGCGTACGCCGACGATCTACAGAGTTCTGCGTGCAAGCGAAATTTTTTTTCAGTCCCGTGGCGAGCCCGAGCACGTCCGACATCGAATAGAGACCAGGCGCCCGACCCGCTGCCCAGCGCGCGGCCCGCAAGCGCGCCGCGCGCGAACGTCTTGCGATCCTGCGCTTCGTGAACGAACGCGACTTCCTCTTCCGCGCCGATGAACCGAACGGAATGCTCGCCGACGACGTTGCCGCCGCGAACGACGGAGAAGCCGATCGTCCCCGGCACGCGAGGCCCCACACGGCCCTGGCGCGCGTAGACGGCGAGATCCTCGAGCCGCCGGCCCTTCGCCGCCGCGATCTTCTCGCCGAGCGCGAGCGCAGTTCCCGAAGGGGCGTCGACCTTGTGACGATGGTGTGTTTCCAGGATCTCGACGTCGTAGCCGTCACCGAGCGCCTTCGCGGCGCGCGCGACGAGCTCCATGAACACGTTTACGCCGACGCTGAGGTTGCGCCCGTACACGACCGGAATCTCGTGTGCTGCCCTCTCCATCGCCTTCGTTTGCCGGGATTCGAGACCCGTCGTACCGATCACGAGCGCCGAGCCGCTTTCGATACACGCGCGCAGGTTCGCCTCGGTGGCGCTCGGCAGCGTGAAGTCCACGGCGACCTGGGCGCCGTGCAAGCCCTGATGACGATCGTCCGTCAGGGGAATGCCGAGTGCGTCCGCCCCGATGAGCTCCGCCGCATCGCGGCCGAGCAGCTGGTCGTTCGGCTCGGTGATCGCACCGGACGAGAACGAGGTCATCGGCGTCGGCGATACAGCCCAGGACGGCTCGACCCATACGGCCCGCGGCACCGAGCACGGCAACCTTCAGCAACGTCAGGCTCCCATCCGTTCGAAAAACTGCTTCACGCCGTCGAACCACGATCGCGCGCGCGGATTATGCCGGGACTCCTCATTCTGAATCGACTCGTCGAACGCGCGAAGCTTGTCCTTCTGGTCCGACGACAGATTGACCGGAGTCTCGACTTGTACCCGGCAGAACAAGATCGCCGAGCCCGCTCGCGCGAACTGAGCGTACGCCCTTGCCGCGGAGCCGGAACACGCTGCCCGACTGCGTTTCGGCCGGCACCTTGAGCAGGACGTTGCCGTCGAGCGTCGGCACGTCGACCGCGCCGCCGAGCACCGCCGTCGCGAAGCTCACCGGAACCTCGCAACTCAGGTTCTGACCCTCGCGAGTGAAGATCGCATGATCTTTGACGGAGATGTCGACGTAGAGGTCGCCAGGAGGTCCGCCGTTGCGGCCCGCCTCGCCCTCGCGCGACAAACGGATCCGGTCGCCGTTGTCGACACCGGGCGGCACCTTGACCGCGAGCGTCTTGACCTTGCGGACGCGGCCGCGACCCGAGCACTCGCGGCACGGCTTGTCGATCGACGAGCCCGCGCCGCCGCAGCTCGGGCAAGCCTGCTGGATCGAGAAGAACCCTTGCGCGACGCGCACCTGCCCCGCGCCGCCGCAAGTCTTGCAGGTCGACGGGACTCGTGCCGGGCTCTGCGCCCTTGCCGGCGCAGCGCGTGCACTCGGCCTGCGTCGGCAGCTCGAGGTTGACCGAGTCTCCGGCCACGGCTTGCTCGAGCGAAAGCTCGAGCTCGTAGCGCAGATCGGCCCCGCGGAACACTTGGCTGCGCCCGCCGCGGCGGCCACCGCCGAAGATGTCGCCGAAAACGTCGCCGAAGATGTCGTTGAAAGCGTCGCCGCCGCCGAACCCGCCGCCCGTCCCGGGCTGATTGTTGACGCCGGCGTGCCCGAAGCGGTCGTAGGCGGCCCGCTTGTCGGGCTCGGAAAGAACTTCGTAGGCTTCCTTGGCTTCCTTGAAGCTCTCGGAATCGGGGTTGTCGGGATTGCGGTCGGGGTGGTGCTTCATCGCGAGGCGCCGATACGCCTTCTTGATGTCGGCCTCGGTTGCGTCTCGGCCGAGCGCCGAGCACTTCGTAGTAGTCCCGCTTCGACATCCTCGTCCCCGCAATAACAGGAGAGCACGCTCGTGCGTGCTCTCCGTTCAGTCATCAGAGCGCATGCATCGCCAGACTCGACTCACTCCGAATCGACCGGCCAAGCCGCGACTTTAGGCGCTCTTCTTGTCGTCCTTCACTTCTTCGAACTCGGCATCGACGACGTTGTCGTCGCCACCTGCTGCTCCGAAGCGCCGGCCCCACCCGGCTGCGCGCCCTGCTGCTGCACCGTAGATACGCTGCGCCATACCCGCGGAGGCCTCGCCGAGCGCCTTCACCTTCGCCTCGATCGTGCCCTTGCTGTCGCCCTTGATCGCTTCCTTCACGTCGGCGAGCGCGGACTCGATCTTCGCGCGTTCCGCGCCCTCGACCTTGTCGCCAAGGTCACGCAGCGACTTCTCGGTTGCGTGCACCAGGCCGTCGGCCTGATTGCGGACTTCGATGAGCTCGCGGAACTTCGCGTCCTCCGCGGCGTGCGACTTCCGCGTCGCCGACCATCCGCTTGATCTCGTCCTCGCTCAAGCCCGAGGACGCCTTGATCACGATCTTCTGCTCCTTGCCCGTGGCCTTGTCCTTCGCGGACACATTCAAGATGCCGTTCGCGTCGATGTCGAACGTAACCTCGACCTGCGGCATGCCGCGCGGCGACGGCGGCAGGTCCGGAAAGATCGAACCGCCCGAGCGACTTGTTGTCCATCGCGCGGCCGCGCTCGCCTTGCAGCACATGGATCGTGACGGCCGTCTGATTGTCCTCGGCCGTAGAGAACACCTGGTTCGCCTTCGTCGGAATCGTAGTGTTCTTGTCGATGAGCTTCGTCATCACGCCGCCCAAGGTCTCGATACCGAGCGACAGCGGCGTCACGTCGAGCAGCAGAACGTCCTTGACCTCGCCGGCAAGCACGCCGGCCTGGATCGCCGCGCCCACCGCGACGGCCTCGTCAGGATTCACGTCCTTGCGGGGCTCCTTGCCGAACAGCTTCTGCACGGCCTCCTGAACCTTCGGCATGCGCGTTTGGCCGCCGACGAGAATCACGTCGTTGATGTCCGAAATCTTCAAGCCC
This sequence comes from uncultured Gammaproteobacteria bacterium, assembly GCA_963742115.1. GTDB lineage: Bacteria > Pseudomonadota > Gammaproteobacteria > Steroidobacterales > Rariloculaceae > FEN-1219. The sequence continues at coordinate 227,013 of CAVUKQ010000014.1, read as the reverse complement.
GCATCCGTCAACGCGGTCTTGGAAGGAGCCATCGTCCGTTCGATCAGATCCTCGACGAGCGACTCGAGCTTCGCGCGCGTCAGGTTGATGTTCAGATGCTTCGGGCCGCTCGCATCCGCGGTGATGTAGGGCAGATTCACCTCGGTCTGCTGACGCGACGACAGCTCGATCTTTGCCTTCTCGGACGCTTCCTTGAGGCGCTGCATCGCCAAGCGGATCGCGGCGAATATCGATCCCGCTCTCCTTCTGAAACTCCTTGGAGAGGTAATCGATGATCCGCTTGTCGAAGTCCTCGCCGCCGAGGAACGTGTCGCCGTTGGTCGCGAGCACCTCGAACTGGTGCTCGCCATCGACTTCCGCGATCTCGATGATCGAGATGTCGAAGGTGCCGCCGCCCAAGTCGTACACGGCGATCTTGCTGTCGCCGCGCTTCTTGTCGAGGCCGTAGGCCAGTGCTGCCGCCGTCGGCTCGTTGATGATGCGCTTGACCTCGAGGCCCGCGATCTTGCCCGCGTCCTTGGTCGCCTGGCGCTGCGAATCGTTGAAATAGGCCGGAACCGTGATCACGGCCTCGGTGACCTTCTCGCCGAGGTAGTCTTCGGCCGTCTGCTTCATCTTCGCTGAGCACGCGCGCCGAGATTTCCGGGCGGCGCCATCCTCTTGCCGGTGGCCTCGACCCACGCGTCGCCGTTGTCGGCCTTGACGACCTTGTACGGCACCATGCCGACGTCCTTCTGAACGACGTCGTCCTCGTAGCGGCGGCCGATCAGGCGCTTCACCGCGAACAGCGTATTCGTCGGATTCGTGACCGCTTGGCGCTTGGCCGTTTGACCGACCAGCACCTCGCCGTCCTTCGTGAACGCGACGATCGAAGGAGTCGTGCGATCGCCTTCGCTGTTCTCGATCACCTTCGGCTTGCCGCCGTCCATGATCGCGACGCAAGAGTTGGTCGTACCCAAGTCGATGCCGATCACTCTACCCATCGTTCTATGCTCCAAAAAAGTCTTGCCGAAAAACTGTTTGAACCAGCCGAGAAAGCTCGCCCTGAGAAGCGTTCACCCCGAAATGGGGCAGCGCCGATTCAATTCAAGCACGCGCTCAGTCACCGCTCAGCGAGCGCGCGACGATCACCTTCGCGGCGCGCAGTAGGCGCTCGTTCAGTCGATAGCCCTTTTGGATGACCTCGAGCACCGTATTCGGCTCCACGCCGCTCGCCGGCAGGAGGCTCAGCGCCTCGTGCTCGTTCGGGTCGAACGGCTCTCCCTTCGGGGAGATCTCCGTGACCCCGGCCGCGGCCAACGCGTCGTCGAGGAGCCGTAACGTCGCCTCTTGACCCTGAACTAGCGTCGCCACCTCGGCCTTGTCGCCGGCGGCGAGCCCCGCCTCGAGGCTGTCGCGGACGGGGAGCATCGCCTGAGCGAGCCGTTCCGCACCAAACTTCCTGGCGTTGTCGACATCGCGGGCGCTGCGCTTGCGGAAGTTGTCGATACTCCGCGGCGATCCGGACGTATTTATTCCAGTTCTCCTCGGCCTCGCGGCGCAGCGCCTCTACGGCATCCGGCGAGGCGTCTTGCCCCGACGGCGGCGGCGCGGTCTCATCGTTGTTCATGGCCTTTTCATTCATGCACAAAACCCTCCGCGCCGGTTCCTTCGGACCGGGGCTCGACTCGCAATTGCGGGCAGATGGGGCTCAGCCGTTCGACTTCAAGGCGCGGCCGAGCAGTTTCGCCGTGATGTCCACGATCGGGATCACTCGCTCGTAGGCCATGCGCGTCGGGCCAATGACTCCGAGGACCCCCATCGTGTCGTCCTCCGTCATATACGGCGCGGCGACGATGCTACACGAATCGAGGAGCTGGTAGCCCGATTCGTGACCGATGAAGATCTGCACGCCCTCGGCGCGCATGCTCTGATCCAGCAGGTGAAGGATATCGCGCTGAGTTCCGAACGCCTCGAACAGGCCCTTCAGCGTATCGACGTCCGCGAGCTCCTCGAGGCCCATCAGGTTGGTCTCGCCGGCCATCACGAACTCGGGCCTCGGCTCGCTGTCCGGGAACACCTTGTGGGCCATCTCGATTGCCTCGATCATGAGCGCGTTCATCGACGCCCGGGTTTTCTTGAGCTCGCCTAGCAGGAGCTCGCGAACCTGTGACAGCGAATGTCCGCCGAACCGCTCATTCAGATAATTCGTAGCTTGGCGCAGCTCATCCGCGCTGAAATCCCTCTGAACCTCCACTATTTTGTTCTGGACCTCGCGATCGTTGACGACAATGATCGCGAGCACGCGCTTTCCGGACAGCGGCAGGAACTCGATCTGACGCAACGACGTCTGCGAACGGCGCGGCACCGTGACTATTCCCGCGAGCTGCGTAACGGCGGACAGCAGATTGGACACCGATAGCGCGAGCGCCTGGGGATCTCCGCCGGCGTCGTTGCAGGCCTTGACTGAAGCGCAATAGGTCCTCGCCGTTCGGCGGAGTCAGCTTTATTAATGTATCGACGAAGAAGCGATAGCCCTTGTTCGTCGGCACGCGCCCCGCGGATGTATGCGGCGAGCTCACGAAACCGAGCTCTTCGAGATCCGCGACGATGTTACGAATCGTCGCTGGGCTCAGGTCGAGCCCAGAGTCGCGCGACAACGTGCGGGAGCCGACGGGTTGCCCGTCGCGAATGTATTTATCGACGAGAATACGCAGCAACGTCTGCGCGCGTTCGTCTAAGAAGTCTCGGTGTTTGTCGCTCGCCATAGGCCCAGGCTGTGGTAAGTTAGAGGCCTGTCAGCGCAGGCCACGCTAACAACCGCTTCCCGCCACTGTCAAGAAAGCCGAGCATGCCGCAGCAATTCAAGACGGTCGGCCTTTGGGGACGACTCAATGAGCCGAGCGTGGCCGAACCCGCGATGCAGGTGCTCACTCACCTGCGCAAGCACGGAATCCAGGTATTCGCGTCGACGGAGTCGGACGGTGCCGGCCTTCTCGCTGGCGTCACGCGCGTCAAAGAAACCGAGATCGCGTCGCGAGTCGACCTGGTCGTCGCGGTAGGCGGCGACGGCACTTTGTTACATGCCGCGCGCCACGTTGCTCACCGCGGCGTGCCGCTCCTCGGAGTCAATCGCGGCCGCCTTGGTTTCCTCACGGACATTTCTCCGGAGCACATGCTCGAGGCGATCGACGCCATTCTCGCCGGCGACTACCTGGAGGAGCGTCGGCTGATGCTGAGCGCGCAGATCGGCGACGGCGGCTCACACCCGAAGCTCGTTGCGCTGAACGACGTCGTGCTCCAGAAGGGCGAAACCGGTCGAATGCTCGACTTCGTCACGACGGTCGACGGCAGCTATGTGAATGCCCATCGCGGCGACGGCCTGATCGTCGCGACGCCGACGGGCTCGACGGCATATGCGCTCTCGTGCGGTGGCCCGATCATCCAACCGAACGTAGACGCGCTCGTGATGGTGCCGATTTGCCCGCACACGCTTGAGCGACCGACCGCTCGTGCTGAAGCTCACGAGCTCGATCGAAGTGCGCGTCGATACCGGCGCCGGCAGTGCGGCTCACGTCGTCTGCGACGGCGAGGATCTCGGACGCATCGCAAGCGGCGAGATTCTGCGTATCGGCCTCGCCGACGAGACCGTCACGCTGTTGCACCCGCGCGACTACAACTACTACGAGCTGTTGCGCTCGAAGCTCAACTGGGGCCGCGCGAACCGCGACCGGCTGAACGGTCGTCGCTAACGAAATGCTGAGCCTGATCCGGGTCAAGAACTACGCTGTGATCGACGAGGTGGAGCTCGAATTCGCGCGCGGCTTCAGCGTGATGACGGGCGAGACCGGCGCGGGCAAATCGATTCTCGTCGACGCACTCGGCCTCGCGCTCGGCGACCGCGCCGACGCAGGGGCCGTACGCTCGGGGGCCGAACGCGCCGAGATCAGCGTGCAATTCGACGCCCTGGGGAACCGCTCGGTGATCGAGTGGCTGCGCCGAACGTGGCCTCGACGACGGCGACGAATGCACGCTGCGACGGGTCATCGGGTCGGAGGGCCGCTCACGCGCGTTCATCAACGGCCAGCCTGTGACGCTGCAGGACCTGAAGATTCTCGGTGGTCTGTTGATCGACATCCACGGCCAGCACGCCCACCAGTCGCTGCTCGAGGCTTCCAGCCAGCGTGAGCTGCTCGACGCGCACGCCGGGCTCGAAGACCTGGCCGCTCGGGTCGCCGCGGCCTATGGAGCCTGGCAACAGGCGGAGCGGGATCTCGCCAGCGCGCCGCAGCGCGAGCACCGATCGCGCCGCGGAGCTCGAGCTGTTGCGCTTCCAGCTCGCCGAGCTCGAGGCGCTCGCGCCAGCCGCGGGAGAACCCGATACCCTGCGTGTCGAGCGCGATCGGCTCGCGAACACCGATCGGCTGATGACCGGCGTCGGCGGCGCGCTCGAGGCTTTGTTCGAGAGCGACAGCGGCGTCGGCCTACGCCGCGGTCGTGCGCGCGCGGCAGGAGCTAGAACGGCTTGTTACACACGATGCGGCCCTCCGCTCGCCGACCGAGCAGCTGGCCGCCGTCGAGATCGAGCTCCGCGAGGTCGAATCGTCGCTCAACCGCTACCGCGATCGTATCGAAGTCGGATCCGGCGCGCCTCGACTTTCTCGACGAGCGGCTTGCGAAATTCCGCGCCGCTCGCGCGCCGGCACGGCTGCGCAGAAGACGGGCTCCACGAATTCCTTGCAACGCTCCGCGCTCGCGTAGCGTCCCTCGATGGTGGCGGAGAATCGCTCGAAGCGCTGGCGGCGAAGACCGCGACGCGCTCGGGCGGAGCTATTTCTCGCACGCAGCGCAAGCTCACAGCCGGACGGAAGAAGCATGCTCTCAAGCTCGGCCGCGCAGTCACGGCGCAGCTCGCCGAGCTCGGCATGCCGCACGGCGAGTTCCGAGTGGCGCTGGAGCCCAAGCCCGAAGAGCGTGCCGACGCCACCGGCGCTGGAGCGTATCGAGTTTCAGGTAAGACTGAATCCCGGCCAACCGTTTGGCCCGCTCGCGAAGATGGCCTCGGGCGGCGAACTCTCGCGCATCAGCCTCGCGGTCGAGGTCGTTCGCTCGGGCGCCTCCCCGATTCCGACGTTCGTGTTCGACGAAGTCGACGCCGGTGTCGGCGGCCGTGTAGCTGAGATCGTGGGCCGCAAGCTGAGTCAGCTCGGCGCCACCCGGCAGGTGCTTTGCGTGACCCATCTGCCTCAAGTCGCGAGCCAGGGGCAGCGTCACTACCGCGTCGTGAAGCTCACGGACGGCAAGACGAGCCGGACGAACGTCCGGTCGCTTGAGCGCGGAGGAACGCGTCGAAGAATTGTCACGGATGCTCGGCGGCATCGAGATCACGGAGCGCACGCGTGCCCACGCGGCCGAGATGATCGATCGCGCGGCCAAGTAGCCGCCGCGAGGGGTCAAGGCTTCTTCGGGACGGACGTACAGGACCAGGCTGTGCTCCTCGATCGCGTAACCGTGCTTGTCCGCGATCTCGCGTTGCAGCTGCTCGATGCGTTCGTCGTAGAACTCGATGACGCGGCCGGTTGCGAGGCAAACCATGTGATCGTGGTGGGTGCGGTCGGCGAGCTCGAATACTGCAGTGCCGCCTTCGAAATTGTGCCGACTCACGAGACCAGCGCGCTCGAACTGCGTCAACACGCGATAGACGGTTGCGAGCCCGAGCTCCTCACCGCCGTCGAGCAACTTGCGGTAGATCGCCTCGGCCGACATGTGCCGCTGCGTGCTCTTCTCCAGGATCTCGAGGACCTTGAGTCGCGGCGACGTGACTTTCAGCCCGAGCTTACGAAGATCCTGTCCTTCCACGTTCCACTCGCTCTGAACTAAGGGTTATCATGCCGGTCTGATTATGACCCAGACGCGACGTGCGCTCCACCTTGCCTAGCCTCGCCCGCTCCTCAATTTCGCCCGTTCGCATGCTGGCCGCGATGCTCGCGACCTTCTGCTTGGCGGCGTGTGTCTATCGCATCGACGTCCAGCAAGGCAACTTGCTCGAAGACAAGGACATCGGCCAGGTCGAGGTCGGCATGACGCGCAGCCAAGTGCAGTTCCTGCTCGGCACTCCGATGGTTTCGGACAGCTTCCATCACGACCGCTGGGACTATGCGTACTATTTCCGTCAAGGCCGCTCGCGGGACGTCGCAGCACCGTTGGCTGATCGTCTATTTCCAGAACGAGCGCGTCGCGCGGATCGACCGCGACGTCGAGTTGCAGCCGCCAACGTGATGCCGGGCGACAGCCGTTAGCTCGCGAGGTACCGGCGCCGATCGCGCGGGTCGCGCCGCAAAGGCCTGCAGATCTCGACGCGATCGCCCGCCGCGAGCGGATGACGCAACCCCACGGGCATGCCGAACACCCCGAGGACGAGAGGGTGAGCGGCTATCTCCGGGAGCGCATCGAGCAACCCCGAGTCACGCGCGGCCTGCTCCGCCGTGAGCCCTGGAGTGAACGGCACACAAACGATCCGCTGTTCGTCGGCCGTCGCATAAACGACCTCGACGACCGGCTCAGGTATTTTCGCTGGCATATAGCTTCGCCGCGCGGGCGGTGAAGGCGTCCATCTGGGTGCCCGCTAGCTCTTCGAATACCTTCGAGAAGACGGCGCCGAACGGCGATACCGTGACCTCGAACGAGAGGGAGAGCGAGACGTCGGCACCGCCAGTCAGCCAAGTCGACGAACTTCCATTCGCCGCGCAAGCGGCGGAACGGGCCCGATACGAGCTCGATCGAGATGCGATCCGGGCGCCGCAGCGTGTTGCGCGTTCGGAAGCTGCGCTGAAACCCGAGCACACCGATGTCGAGGGTCGCCTCGATCGTGTTTCCTTGCCGCACGTCGACGCGCGCGGCGCGGCACCAGTGCAGAAACTCGGGATACTTTTCGATGTCGTTGACGAGATCGAACATCTGCGCGGCGCTGTAGATGACGCGCGAGCTGCGCTGCACGGTCGGCAAGAACGCCTCCTTTTGGAGCTGCGCCGAGTATTTTTTGGCGGGTGATTCTAGGATCATTGGCACGCCATGGCCAACAAGCACGATAAGACAGCGAGCACGATCGCGCAGAACAAGAAGGCGCGCTTCGACTATTTCATTGAGGAACGAATCGAAGCCGGCATCGCGTTGCAAGGCTGGGAGGTGAAAAGCATGCGCGCCGGCAAAGCGCAGCTCGTCGACAGTTACGTGATCTTGCGCGACGGCGAAGCGTGGCTATTGGGGTCGCACGTCTCTCCCGCTCAACACCGCTTCCACGCACGTCACCGCAGACCCGACGCGTATCCGCAAGCTGCTGATGAATCGGCGGGAAATCGATCGTCTCACGGGCCTCGTCGAGCGCAAGGGCTACACGCTCATCGCGCTGGAGCTTTATTGGAGCAAGAGTCGCGCAAAGCTTTCTGTCGGTCTAGCGAAAGGCAAGAAGCAACACGACAAGCGCGCGACCGAAAAAGACCGCGACTGGGAGCGAGACAAGTCTCGTGCGTTGCGCGCGCACTGACACGATTTGCGACTTTCGCCCTTGCAACCGTCGCCACCCGCCATAAACTAGCGGTGCACTTGGGGGCGACTTGGCTTCGACGTGGGTCGCGAAACCTGAGGGGCATGCCGAGGTGCAGAATACCTCGTAAAACCATCTGCAAACGTTTAGTTGCCAACGACGACAACTACGCACTAGCCGCTTAATAACCGGTTCGGTGCCGTCTGACTGGAGCCGTGCTTGTGCGTCCAGCGTCCTTCGGGACACTCAGGCGTCATCTTCACAAGATCGCGACGAGGTACGTCCGGGACCAACTCGCTAAGATCCCAAACGGAATCGCTGTCAGCGGGCCCTGTCAGTCGGGTTGCTGCCAGTTAAAACAATAGACCGACTACGCATGTAGAACCGACGGCAGAGGACTTGCGGACGCGGGTTCGATTCCCGCCGCCTCCACCAACCGCCTAGGAACGGCGCGGCTTCTAGAGCCGCGCCGGCCTAGAACCCACATCCCAACCCACAAAATTCGAATTTGCCGCATTCCGCGGGGAATCGGCCGCGCGTCGGCGCGTGTCCGAGTTCTGAAGCGGCCGTCCGAGCTGTTGGCCAGCCCGTCCGGCCTAACCACAACTTGAACCCCAGGAGGTTCGCATCATGGCTATGCAAAGCATTGAGCAATTGCAGGCACGCGTCGAGGCTCAACGTCACGAACTGCTCACCGACGACCGCGATCCGACCCGGTTCTTCATCCGCGACGCCGGAATGCGACGGCAACGGCGACGATTCAACATGTCCGACCCTGGAACGCCTCGCGTTCGATGACACGCGTCAGCCTTTGTAGAGCGGCCGGTGCGACGAGCCGAGCGCGGTCCTCGCCGAGGATTTCGGCTGTCGTCGGGGGGGCCGGCTTGCCCGGCCGTCTTCACTGATCTACAGGGTTGTCGGTGTTGGGCGGCGATACCATTCGTTCTATGCGACGCCAGCTGCATGAACTGCGAGCCGAGCTTCGGGCTGCCATGGAGGCATGGGAGTCCGCGGCCGCACACGTAGCGCGAGTGAAGTCCCGGGGTGCGGTTACGCTGCCTATGAGCGTCTATCGCCGCGAGGTCGCGGCACGCACTGCCGTAAAAGACGCACAGCTCAAGCTCGCTCTTGCTCGTTCCACCGCGCTCGATCCACAACGCTAAGCAGCGCGACGCTAAAGTCGCGGCTGACTTACCGTTCACTGTCGGCAGCCCTCCCCGCATTGCGAATCTCGCCTCCGACAGGGTGCCGCGCGCGCGAGGGGCGATCGAGAGGGGCGAGTTCCGTCTTGCCTTAGAGACCCCGCTTCGGCGGGGTCTCTTTTCTGCAGCGGCATGACTCTTGCTGCCTTTCGGCAACGCGAACAAGAATCGGTAAGGGATTACCGTGGCAGCCGACTTCGAAGAAAGATGGCGCGAGGCTATGGCCAGCTACCAGGCGGCCATCGTAGATTATGAAGCGGCGGCCGGGAAACTGAACCGCGCATTGCGTGGCGGCTACGCGGCCACCGATATCGAAATCTCGAAAGAGGAACTCGCACGGGCGAGGATAGTCGAAGCTCGCCGTCACGTGTTTCAGCTCCTGAGCGAACAGGCGACCCGGCGCAATGATTAACCCCGAGCTCGCGCGCTTAGCCCCCGTCGACCAACGTCCAAGGGATAGATTGCCGATGACGACAATCGACGGGGAGGAAGCCGCGCGCGGACGCTACGAGATGGCGCTCCTCGAGTTTGAGCTGGCTGGCAGGGTCCTGCAGGACCGAATCGACGCGAGGACTATCCCCACGACCGGGGAGATCCTTCGCGAGGAAAATGCCCGCGCCGAGCTGGTGAGCGCGCGGCGCGCGCTCCAGGCGCTGCACGCGCTTTCAAACCCTTCACGCCGAGCGTAGTAGCGGGCGGCGGTCGAGGGTTTCGTTCTCGAACCAGCTGGCGCTGTTATCGCCTGCAAACCGTCACCACTCGGTTTGGTGGCCCATCACGTCAGCAGTACAACGAGAGAGGCGACGAATACCAGTCCAACGCCGATCCAGATCCACGCTTCGAAGGAACTATCGTGCTCGTGCTTCAAGGATTACCGTGGGTTAGATTTCGGTCACTGTTCAGGCGATGACTGACGTCGCCGAACGAGCCGCCGTATCTCGGGAGCAGAAGGAGCTTCCTCACTCGAGCGGCCCGGCCCCCCCAGGAGCCGTCTTCGGAAGCGACGAATCTCCATAGCCAGTCCATCAAGTTTATAGCCGAGGTAGCCTGCGCAGGCGATCATCGCGCCAAGCAGGAGCAGGAATTGTCCGGTAGTCATGATCCGACGCTGCCCTTCGTTTTTTTACGGACGCGCTATTCACTTTGTCCTATTTGTCGTCATGAAGGGGCGCAATAGCACATAAGCGAAAAGTAGTCCGCTCTGCCACCTGCCGCGTTACCGTCGGCAGATCGTGGCAATACAAGAAGAACAAACCGCCCCAGCCGACCAACATGTCTGCTCGAAGTTGCCCGATTTGGTGGGGGTGCATATTGCGAGGACGCTCCATTCCACTTCGCACGTTTCTCGTCTATCGCGCGGCCCTGCGTTGTCTTGATCTTCACCCAGTCATTAGAGCGACCGCGACGATACGGCGAGTGCGCTCGCTTCGCCACGATGCCCGCGAGTCCAGCGCGGTCCGCCGCATTTAGGAACGGCCGGGCCCGGACCCTGCAGGGCCACGATCCGCAAGGATGGCGATCGGGTGCCGTCCATGAGTCGAGTTACAGATTGACATCGAATTGGAATATTCGAAGTCCATAGTGCGTTCTATGTCCATGCACACCGAGCAGAACGACGCTCAGCAACCAACGCCCACCTACCGAGCGTGGCTCGCGATCCGCAGGAGCTCAATGACTGGTGCCGTTGAGGTCTGCGCGCGTTGGGCTCAGTTCGAGTACTTTTTGGCGGACATGGGCAGGCGCCCCCGCGGCACGACGCTTGTTCGCATCGATGAGAACGAGGCACACGGCCCTCGCAACAGCCAATGGGAAGCGTGCAAACCACTGCGTGACGCCATCGTCCTAGCGACTCCCGCGGAGCACGTGCAGCGGATCAAGGCTCTGCAGGACGCTGGACTCACGAACTACGAGATCGCGGCGCTGTTGGGCGCTTCTCGCATAGCCGTACGCGACGCGCTCCGCGTCTTCGCCGACAGTCACGGGTAGGACTTCTGTAGGACCCTTGCAGCGCGCCGCTTGACGTCTCGGCGGTTGCGGAACGCGACCACTACCGCCAACGCTGCAAGTCCAAACGATCCGACGAAGCAGCCGAGCGCGAAATAAACCATGTCCTCGAGCGTCATGGCGACGGACATCCCCTTATTCTTGTTTCGGGCTAGCAGCAAGAAACGTACCGATCGTTGAAGGCCAGTGGTTGCGCGGGGGATGTTCGGCAAGCTGTAAACGCTGCCGACACGAGTGCTCGCAGACTGGATCGAACGGGCGTCTGCGCGATCTCGCGTTTTCGGGGCCGCCGACGACCCCTGGGATGAATCGCTCCTACGGACTCAGCGAGTGCGCGGGCCTACGGCGCCGCATCGACAAACCTGAGATTGAGCTCGCCGCCGAGGCTCACGATGTCGCCATCGCGCAGCACGCACCGCACCACGCGCTCCGAGTTCACGAGGACGCCATTCTTGCTGCCCACGTCCTCGATCACCGTCGCGATTCCGTTCGTGCTGACTTTCGCGTGGACGCGGCTGATGAAGTGGCTCGCGATCCGAATATCGCTGGCATGGCCACGACCGATCGTCATTTCCCTTTTCAACAGCGGATAGTCGACGTCGCGCCCACCGACCATCACGACGAGCTTGCGCGGCGCCGCCTTACGGAGCGGCTCACCGACGTCGAGGATCTCGTCTGGGTTGCCGAGCAACTCCTCCAGTGATGGACCGCTCTCGGTCGGACCACTCGTCGATCCCGATGCGATCGTCTCGGCGAAGTCGGGAGAATGAAGATGATCCGCACGTCCTCGTTGGTCTTCCACCATCTGACGATCGAGCGCGGCGAGGCTTGCGCCTAGATCGGTGATACGGCCTACGTTACGCTCGAGCAGGTCGGTCGTCGCTTGCTTGGCACGCAACTGCATCTCGAGATTCGTCACGAGCTCTTGCCTTGCGGCGAGCTCGCTCTTGAGGCGCGCGCATTCGGCAACCGCGTCACTGCGCGATACGCCTAGCTCGGTCGAGCGCTCTTCGAGCCGCGCAAGATCGTTGCGCAGGCCTACCGCCTGGTGCTCGAGCGAACGCAGGTCGCGCGCCAGTCGCTCAGCGAGGTTGTCCTTCTCTTCGGCCGCCGCAGTGCTCGCCACGAGCCGCGTGTTCTGCTCGATGAGCTGCGCCCGCAGCGTCTCAACCTCGTCATGGCTCGCTCGCAGCTCCTCGCGCAGCCCCTGAGCCTGCAGCGTTCGCTCGTCTACCGTCTGTTCGAGGTCACCGACCCGCTTCGCGAGCGTGTCTTTCGCCCCGGAGAGATCGCTGACTGCTGACTTGTGCTGCTCAAGGTCCGCGCGTAGAGCCGCGAGGGTCTCCTCGCGCCCGGCGATCGCGCGCTCGAGGGACTCGATTGACTGTTGGCTACTTGCCGCGTTCGCCCACGCCTGCTCCGTTTCCTTCACCTTCGCGGAATGGTCAGCTTTCAGCTGCCCCGTTGTCTCGAGGAGCTCAGCGAGCTTCTGCTGCAGCTCGTCGTACGCCGCCTCCCGCTCCTTGCGCCGGCTAATGAGCTCTTCGCACTGCCGTTCGAGGTCGTTGATGCGGGCGGCCAGCCCCCGCTTTTCGTCGTCAGCGCGCGCTACGGATGCGTCCCGAGCCTTGACCGTGCGTTCCATCCCAGCCAGGTCGTCCTTGTAGCCCGCTAGCTGTGCGTTGAGCTCGGACCAGCTCTGGTACCGGCCATTGATGTAGATTTCGAGGTCCTGAAGCTTGATCTGCAGGCGCCGCTGATCGGCAAGCAACTCTTCGTTGTGCTTTGCGATGCCTGCGGCGGTCTCCTGTTCCTGGCGCACGGACGCGTTCAGACGTGCCACTTCCACCAGTGTGGAATCGAGCGTCTTTTGCAGGGCGCCATGCCGATCGTCCGCGCCGCCGAGTGCAGCCGCGAGCTCGTCGACTTTCCCGTCCCGCACCTTGGCCTCGGTGTTGAGCCTCGCGATATTGGCTTCCCCGCTCGCGATTCTCTCTTCCGCTGCCTTCAACGCCTCCGCACCGCTGCTCAGATCCGCCGTTAGCTTGGCGATGGCGGCATCGCGGTCTTTCACTTCGTCGCGCAGCTCGGCGATATGAGCCTCGCGCGTCTTGAATTCCGCGTCGATGCTGTGCCACTTCTCGTGAAGTCGATTTACCTCGCTCTCGAGATGCGTCAACCAGAACGCGGCCCGCTCGCTGTCGATCACGAAGTGCTCTTTGCCGTTCAGGTGGTCGGGGGGAGTCCCTCCCTGCTTGAGGACGGGGTATTCCCCGGTCGGCGCTTCTGTGATGTCTTCAATAACGCTTTCGCTCTCGTTCATTATTTTCATTTTTTAGCGTCGCATCCTTGTTCTTCGCTCAACGGCCGCCGCCGTTTCATCTCTCCAATCAGAAAATCAGAGCGCGCAAGGCATCAGCGTCGCGCGGCGACGATCAAACCGAGCGTTGCCCGCGAGAACACTGATGCGTGGGGTGAATGTCCTCGCGTTACGCGAAGATCGTTGCGGCGTGCGCGTGATATGTGGTGCACGGGAACCGGTGTTGTGGCGATCGAAGCGAGCGATGTCGCTTGTCGAGCATGGTCGGGCATTCGCGGGACTTGATTCCATCGTCCTCTCGCTCTTTTCTGGAAGCGCGCGGGAACCAATGCCCGTTCGCCACTAGCTTTTCTTTCGGTCGACCGGCCGTCGCTAGCGTCGACGCCTGGCCCGTATGCGAATGACATCACAATGGTAGCGAGTCAGCCGTGATGTCGATCACGTTTGACAATATCCCGACCTGGGGACTCCGGACAACCGCGTTTCGGAGCCCCTGCTCGGGGCGCCCCGTAGCGGGCGGTTTCGGCCGTGCCGCCGCCCTGCTTCAGCGGCGTCCGCCGAGTAGCGATCCGAGCACCCCGCGAATCAGCGACCGTCCGGCCTGTGAGCCAACGGCGCGCGCAGCGCTCTTCGCCATCGCCTCTATGAGTCCCTGCGATTGACGGCCGCCGCGCGGTCCTCGGCGGCCGAACAGGATATCGGACGCGAGGTTCCCGTCGTTCTGTGGGACGGACGGCGTCGGGACTTGCCGCGGCGGCAGCTCACGCTCCGGCGACCCCGGCCCCGGAGCGGGCCCGGGCTTCTGCTCGACGCGAATCTTGAGCTTCTCGTACGCCGACTCGCGATCGATCGCACGCTCGTAGTGCCCAGCGAGTGGCGATGTGGCTACTACGCGCGCGCGCTCATCCGCCGAGAGCGGGCCTACGCGGCTCCCCGGCGGGATGATCAACGCACGCTCCGTAACGCTTGGGCGGCCGCGGTCGTCGAGCAGCGACACGAGCGCCTCGCCGACCTCGAGCTCCCCGATAGCCTGTTCGATCGAGAAGTCAGGGTTCGGGCGCATCGTCTGCGCTACCGCCCTTACCGCCTTCTGATCCCGCGGCGTGAACGCGCGCAATGCGTGCTGAACGCGATTCCCGAGCTGCCCTAGCACCGAGTCGGGAATGTCGAGCGGGTTCTGCGTTACGAAGTACACGCCCACCCCTTTCGAGCGAATGAGGCGCACGACCTGCTCGATTTTGTCGAGCAGCGCCTTCGGGGCGTCCGCGAACAGGAGGTGCGCCTCGTCGAAGAAGAACACGACGCGCGGCTTATCCGGGTCGCCGATCTCGGGCAGCTGCTCGAATAGCTCGGCAAGGAGCCAGAGTAGGAAGGTTCCATATACTTTGGGCGAGCCGAGCAACCGATCCGCAGTCAAGATGTTGACCACCCCTCGGCCGCGATCGGTCTGAATGAGATCGGCGATGTTGAGCATCGGTTCGCCGAAGAAAGCATCTGCTCCTTGGGTCTCGATCGCGAGCAGACCGCGCTGGATCGCACCGATTGACGCCGCCGAGACGTTGCCATACTCCGTCGTGAATTCTTCCGCGTGGTCGCCGACGTGCTGCAGCATCGCGCGCAGGTCCTTCGCGTCGAGGAGCAGCAGCCCCGCGTCGTCGGCAATCTTGAACGTGAGGTTCAACACGCCTGCTTGGATCTCGTTGAGATCGAGCATCCGGGAAAGCAACAGCGGTCCGAGATCGGAGACGGTCGCCCGCACCGGATGCCCGCCGCTGCCGAATACGTCCCAGAGGACGACGGAGCACGCTTCCTTACGAAGCTCGATGCCGAGCTGCCGCGCCCGCTCGTCTACGCGAGCGTTGCCGCCACCCGCAGCGGCCATCCCCGCGAGGTCGCCCTTGACGTCGGCCATGAACACCGGCACGCCTATGCGCGAGAACTGCTCTGCCATCGTCTGCAGCGTGACGGTCTTGCCGGTGCCGGTGGCGCCAGTGATCAGCCCATGGCGGTTCGCAAGACCGGGGAGCAGTGCCAGCTCCGTGCCGGTAGCGGTCTTCGCAATGGCCAAAGGTTCGCTCATCGCCAAACGCTAGCACAATTCGGACCTGGCCCTGATCCGCTCGCGAATCAGGCGAAATATGCAACCCGCTTCGAACTACGGTAGCTTACCGCGCAAAGACGGCACGGCCGCGGCACTCAAATCCGGCGGCGTGTTAGGACAGACTGGGGGAACGCTAGGATGCCGAGTAAAGAGACCAACCAAATGCCGCGCCCGATCGCGATCGCGATCTGGATCGGCGTTGCAATCGTAGGCGCAGCCGCGCTGGGCGGAATCGCACTCAACCGAGGCGAACCCGTGAACGGCATGTGGTTCATCCTCGCGGCTGTCTGCGTCTACGCGCTCGGGTACCGGTTTTACAGCGCGTTCCTTGCTGCCAAGGTGCTAGCGCTCGACCCTACCCGCGCGACTCCGGCAGAACGCTTCAGCGACGGTCGCGACTTCGTCCCGACGAATCGCTGGGTCGTATTCGGGCACCATTTCGCCGCGATCGCGGGCCCGGGCCCGTTGATCGGCCCAACGCTCGCGGCGCAGTTCGGCTACCTGCCCGGCACCCTGTGGATCATCGTCGGCGCGACGCTCGGCGGCTGCGTGCAGGACTTCGTAGCGTTGTTCTGCTCGATCCGGCGCGACGGCCGTTCGCTCGGGCAGATGGCGCGCGACGAGCTCGGTCTCGTCGGCGGCGCGGCGGCGCTCGTAGGCGTGCTCGCCATCATGATCATCCTGATCGCCGTGCTCGGCCTCGTCGTCGTGAACGCGATGCGGCACAGCCCGTGGGCCACCTCGACCGTGGCCGCGACGATTCCGATCGCGATCATGATCGGCCTGTTCATGCGGCACCTGCGACCCGGCCGCGTGCTCGAAGGCACTGCGATCGGCGTCGTGCTGCTGCTGCTCGCCGTATTCGGCGGTAGTTGGATCGACGCGAGCCCGACGTTGCGAAGCTGGTTCGACTATGACGGCCCAGCGCTGGCCCTGATGGTGATCCTCTATGGGTTCGCCGCAGCCGTACTGCCCGTGTGGTTGCTGCTCGCACCGCGCGATTACCTGTCGACGTTCATGAAGATCGGTACGATCGTCGCGCTCGCCATCGCGATCGTGATCTTGAACCCCGAGGTCAAGATGCCGGCCCTCACCCAGTTCACCGACGGCACGGGCCCGATCTTCGGCGGCAAAGTGTTTCCCTTCGTGTTCATCACGATCGCCTGCGGCGCGATCTCGGGATTTCATGCGCTGATCGCATCCGGCACTACGCCGAAGCTGCTCGCGAACGAGCGCGATGCGCGTTTCATCGGCTACGGTGCGATGGCCGTCGAGTCGTTCGTGGCGATCATGGCGATGATCGCCGCTTGCGTGCTCGATCCGGGCGTCTATTTCGCGATCAACAGCCCGGCGGGTCTGGTCGGCGCGCAGGCTGCGGACGCCGTGGCGATGATCAGCAGTTGGGGATTCCCCGTTACCGTCGAGCAAATGCAGGGCCTAGCGCGCGAGATGGGCGAAGCAACGCTGTTCGCCCGCACCGGCGGCGCGCCGTCCCTCGCAGTCGGCATGGCGAGCATCTTCTCGAGTGCGTTTGGCGATTCCTTGCTCGCCGTCTGGTACCACTTTGCGATCATGTTCGAGGCGCTGTTCATCCTCACGACGGTGGACGCGGGCACTCGTGTAGCGCGGTTCATGCTCCAAGACCTGATCGGCAACGTTTTCCCGTCGATGGCGCGCACGAGTTGGTACCCGAGCGTGCTGGCCTGCAGCGGCCTCGTCGTCGCGGGCTGGGGCTACTTTCTGTACTTCGGCACGATCGACCCGCTCGGCGGGATCAACAGCCTGTGGCCGCTGTTCGGGATCGCAAACCAAATGCTGGCCGCGATCGCGCTGTGCGTCGCCACGACGATCCTCGTGAAATCTGGCAAGGCGCGCTTCGCTTGGGTCACGGCACTGCCGCTCGCGTGGCTCGTGGTCGTTACCTCGAGCGCCGCTTGGGAAAAGCTGTTTAGCGCGGACCTACGCGTCGGGTTTCTTTCGCATGCGAACGACCTTGCTGGACAGCTCGCTACAGGCAAGCTTGCAGGCGCCGCCGCGGAGCAGGCGCCGAGATCTGATCTTCAACGACCGTCTCGATGCGGCGCTGACGTTGTTCTTCCTGATCACGGTATGGGTGCTGGTCGTCGAGACTGCACGCGTTTGTCGCGCTGCGCTCGCGGGTAAGAGCTGTCCACCGTCGACGGAGACAGCGCACGTGCCGAGCCGGCTCGTGGAGGACTGGGTCCGTGACTAGCTGGGCTAAGCGTTGCTGGGCGGCGCTCCGCGAAATGAGCGGCGACGACGCGTACGAACGGTATGTCGCGCATTGGCGGGCGAGCCACGCCGAATCGGGCGGGGTGCTGCTCGACCGCGCGGCGTTCTTCAAGGAAGAGCAACGGCGCAAGTGGGAGGGTGTAAAGCGCTGCTGCTAGAGCGTGTGACCTCAAGCCGCGTTCGGGCGCGGAGCTCCCGGGACGGCGAGCCGCTCGCGCGGCGGCGGCTGATCCGAGGGCGCGCCGGCGGGCGGGTCCTGTTCGGTCGCTGGCGCACCCTGCTCGCCCGAACCCTCCGGTGAAGCACTCGGCGGCGGACCGGCACCCGGCTCACCCGCCGGCTGCGCATCATCGATTCCGAGCGCCTGAGCAGCGTCGGCTTCGTTCTGGATCTCCGTCATCGACTCTTCGGGCAAACCCCGGATCTGCCGCTCGGTCTTGTCGTTCAACACTACGAGGCTGATGCGCCGGTTCATCGGGTTTAGGGGATCCTCCGCATCGAGCGGCAGCGAGGATCCAAGCCCGACGACCCGCAATATCTTGCTCTCGTTCATGCCGCCGGCCACCAGCTCGCGCCGCGACGCGTTGGCGCGATCGGCCGATAACTCCCAGTTCGAGTAGCCTCGCTCGCCGCCGGCGTACTGTTTCGCATCCGTGTGACCCGCGAGCGAGATCGCATTATCGACGCCGTTCAACAGGCCGCCGATCGCTTGCATGATGTCGCGCGTGTAGTCCTTGAGCAGTGCGCGGCCCGTATCGAACATCGACGCGGTTTTGCTCGTCGATTACCGTGATCTGCAATCCTTCGGGGGTAATCTCGAGCCGAATCTGGTTCTTGAACTGCGAGAGCTTTGGATCGCTTTCGATCGCCTGCTCGAAACGCTTCTTCAAGCCCTGCGAGCTTCTCCATCTCGCGGCGGGCAATTTCGGCCCGCGCGGCCTGGAGATTGATGGTCTGGCGCTGCACGGGTGTATCCGACTTCTGTACTTGCCCCGCGCTGCGCGTGAGATCCTGGCCGCCGCCTTGGATGACGCTCGAGCTATCACCGGAGCCCGAACCGCCTGCAAGCGCGACCTTCAGCGGCGTGCGGAAGAACTCGGCGATGCCCTCGAGATCGCCCTTGGTGGTCGAACCGATCAGCCACATGAGCAGGAAGAACGCCATCATCGCCGTGACGAAGTCGGCGTAGGCAATCTTCCAGGCGCCGCCATGGTGGCCGCCGCCTTTGACCTTCTTGACCCGCTTGATGACCAGCGGCGGATTCTGATCCCCCATCGTCCGTTACTTCTTCGCCGCCTTGGCTCCGGCCGGCGCCTTGCCGCCCTTCGCAGCGCCCTTCACGTGGCTCTCGAGCTCGGCGAACCCGGGTCGATCCGACGAGTACAGCACCTTGCGACCGAACTCCACGGCGACCGAAGGGACGGCGTCGTTCAAGCTCGCAAGCAGCGTGACCTTGACGCACTCGAGCGCCTTGGTCGCCTCGTGGAGCTTGGCCTCGAGAATGGAGGGAAGCGGTGCGACGAATCCGTACGACAATAGGATTCCGAGGAACGTGCCGACCAGAGCGTGAGCAATCAAGATGCCGAGCTCGGAGGGCGGAATTCCCACCGACTCCATCGTGTGTACGACGCCCATCACGGCTGCGACGATGCCGAAAGCCGGCAATCCATCGCCCACGCGCTGAATCGCGTGCGCCGGGATCTCGCCTTCCTGATGGTGCGTGTCGATCTCGCGATCCATGAGGGCCTCGATCTCGATGCGCATTGAGCTTGCCGCTCACCATGAGACGCAGGTAATCGGTGATGAACTCGACGAGGTGATGATCCTTGAGGACCTTCGGGTACTTCGCGAACGTCGGGCTTTCCTTCGGGCGACTCGATGTCGCGCTCGATCGCGAGCAAGCCCTCCTTACGGGTCTTGTCGAGGATCTCGTACAGCAGCGCCATGAGCTCCATGTACAGGGCCTTGGTGTATTGCGAGCCCTTGAACAGCGAGGGGATGGCCTTGAACGTTGCCTTGAGCGTCTTCCCGGGGTTACCGACCACGAATGCGCCGAACGCGGCACCCCCGATCATCAACAGCTCGAGCGGCTGAAACATGGCACCAAGATGCCCGCCCGCTAACGCGTAACCACCGAAAACAGCACCGACCACGATTGCGTAGCCGACAAGGACCAGCATCCTGCTCTCCTGACCAAGTCACGGGCGCGTCTGGGGGCGCCATACCCCATGCAACGAGTTTTCGGCCCGGCTTCGCGATTCTTGAGAGCGCGAATGGCGATCAGGTCACAGTGACGGCTTACATTAATGGCATGGGCCCTCGATCGAGTTGGTACGATTGACAACGTGCCAGCATCGAGGCGACTGGTCCCCGGCAACCATCTTGCGATTCGCTCGATCTTTCATTCCTAGTAACTCGATCTAATGACTTTACGTACCCGCGCCGCGGTCGCCGGTGGGCTATACCTCAGTCTGTCTTTCGCAGCCGATCAAGCGTCGGCGCAAGACGGCGCGGACGCCGACCTACCGGCCGTCCGGATAACCCGAACTGCGGCGCCGCCGCTGATCGACGGACGCCTCGACGATGCCGCATGGGCCGGGGCCGCGGTGATAACCGACTTCCACCAATCCCGCCCGCTCGACCACGGTTCGCCGACAGAGCGGACGGAAATCCGCCTGATGTACGACGACGACGCGCTTTACATTGCTGGCCGGTTCTTCGAAACCGATCCCAGCAAGATCAGCGCGAACATCCTCAAGCAGAAGACTGGCCTGCGTGACGACGACCGTCTCGCAATCGTGATCGATCCGTTCAACGCGCGGCGTGGCGGCTATCGCTTCGAGCTGAACCCCAACGGCGTACGCCTCGATGGGCTCTACGACAACGTAGGGAGCTTCAATCTCGACTGGGATGGCATTTGGGACGGTACGTCCGCCATCGACTCCGAGGGCTGGACCACGGAGCTCGCGATTCCGTTCAAGACGCTGTCGTTCGACCCGAGCAACGACACTTGGGGCATGAACTTCGGTCGCGCGATCCGACGGATCGGCGAGGAGGACGCCTGGGTCTCCCGAAACCGGAACTACAACCCCAGCATCGTCGGGCTCGTGAGAGGGTTTAGCGGAATGAACCAAGGGGTGGGGCTCGATGTCGTGCCGTCGCTGTCGGCGGTGAATCATCGGACCTTCGACCCGGACCACACCCAAACGGACCTCGATCCGACCCTGGACGTGTTCTACAAGATCACGCCGTCGCTCAATGCCGCGCTCACGATCAACACGGATTTCTCCGCGACCGAGGTCGACGAGCGGCAAACCAACTTCACCCGCTTCGGCCTGTTCTTTCCCGAGCGCCGCGACTTCTTCCTTCAAGACACGGACGTCTTCGAGTTCGGCAATATCGGAGGTGGGAGCTCGGGTGGCGGACGCGGCAACACAGCGACGGATCGCGCGAGCCAAGAGAATGCACGCCCGTTCTTTTCGCGGCGGCTGGGGCTCAGCACGACGGGCGAGCCCGTCGATCTCAAGTATGGCGGCAAGATCAGCGGCCGCATCGGCCGCTTCACGATCGGCAACCTCCTGGTGCGACAGGATGAATTCGGCACCCTGCCCGCAAGCGACGCGTTCGTCGGCCGCGCGACCGCCAACGTGCTCGGCGAATCGAGCGTGGGCCTGATCGTCACGGACGGCGACCCGAATTCGGCTATCGACAATTCCCTATACGGATTCGACTTCCGTTACCTCAACTCGCGGCTCGCGGGGGACGCAGCATCGACGGCGAAGCGTGGTACGAACGCTCGCAGACCGAAGATGTGAGTGGCGATGACGCTTCCTACGGGATCGGCGTCCGAATGCCGAATAACGAAGGGTGGCGCGCCGGGATCGCTTTCAAACAAGTCCAGCGCAACTTCAACCCCGCGCTCGGATTCGTGAACCGTCGCGGCGTCAATGATCGGACGGCCGATGTCGGCTATACGTGGTTCACGTCGGGACGAGTCCAGCAGGTTTTCAGCGGTGTCGATTTGCAACTCGTCGACTTACTCGACGGAGGAATGCAATCGAAGAAAGTCTCCGCAACGCCGCTCGAAGTGCAGACGCCGGCGCGGGACATCTTGAAAATTCGCTATATCGCGAACGAGGAGAACGTCCTCACGCCGTTCGTGCTTTACAGCGACCCGACGAGGATCGTCGCCGTGTCCCCCGGTTCGTACGATTTCGATCGCTACGGGTTCGATGTCGAGACCGGCTCGCAACGGAAGATCTCCGGAACCTTCCAGTATCGAGGGGGCGGTTTCTACGGCGGCGATCGCCTGTTTTACGACGCCGGCGTCAACTGGAAACCGTCGAGGCACTTCTCGATCGGCGCTCGCTATGAATGGAACGACGTCGAGCTCCCGGAGGGCGATTTCATCACCCGGCTAGTCTCGCTCACGACCGGTTGGACGTTCTCGTCGCAACTGTCCTGGGTAACTCTGTTTCAGTACGACAATCTGTCGGAGGTGCTCGGCGTCAACAGTCGGCTGCACTGGATACCGCGTGAGGGCCGCGAGGGCTTCATCGTGCTGAATCACAACGTTCAAGACTTCGACAAGGACGATTCGTTCAGCCCAATGAGCTCCGACGTCACGGTCAAGTTCAGCTATACGTTCCGGTTCTAAATCCCGAGCCTTACCCGCCGGCTCTGGCGCCCAGCACGCGGCGCTAACGGAAGGCGCCCAACGGTAGAGCCGCGGCCAAAGCGCGCTAGTTCTTTGCAGACGCGCTCGCGGCTGTGATCTTGTAAGAGAACTTCATGCCGTCGGCCACCTGCAGCGCTCCGAGCATGACGGTGAACGGCTTCATTCCGAGCTGCGCGTGCGTGAGCTCGAACTCACCGGTCGCCGTGAGCCGCTCGCCGTTGACGACGACTTTGGTCGGTACCATGAGATCCACGGTACGGCCGAGCAACTCGACGGTCAGCTTGAGCGTCTGCGAGTCGGCGGGACCGCTCGGTCCCGAGCCCTTGACTGCGATGGTTTGGTACTTCTCACCATCGAGCACCTTGTCGGTCAGCATGTTCTTCCGCGTGCCGGCGACGTCGTCGGCCGTGGGGACGCTGGCAAAGTCCGCGCCAAGACCGCTGCGCAGCTTCGGATCGTCGACGACGAGGGACGCCACGGGGAACGAGAGCTCGAATTGCGATTTCCCGAGCTCGGCGCCGTTGACGGTGACCTTGCCCGTGAGCCCCGCAACCGAGATGACGTGGTTATGGCCGAGCCGCGAGAGAGTGCCGGCTTTATAGACCAGCCAATGAATCTCGGACGCGGCCGGATCGATCGAATACACGCGTGCATCTTGGGCACCGGCGGCAAATCCCGCCGTTAGGCCGGCCAATGCCGCCGCGATCGCAAGTATTCGCCTCATATCTGCCCTCCTTGCGCGCGACGCCGGGCCGCGCAAACCGCCGGGATTACTGTAGCACGCAGGTGCCGCGGTCCAGGCCGCACCCCTAAAGTACCGCGACCCGAGGACGATAACGGTTTGCATACCTCCGCCGGTGGGCGCGCGGCTGCGGCGCTGGAGCGGGCAAAACGAAGGGAATCGTGCTTTGGATCTAGCTACTCTGATCGGACTCATCGGCGCCTGCTTGGTCGTCGGCACGGCCATCGTGCTCGGCGGGTCGGTCGCCGCGTTCGTGGACGCCCCGTCGCTCGTGCTGGTGGTCGGCGGCACGCTGCTCGTGACGCTCATGAAGTTCAGCTTCCGCCAGTTCTCGAACGCGACGAAGGTCGCGATCAAGGCCTTCATCTACCGCGTGCCCGAGCCTGAAGACTTGATCACCAAGTCCATCGAGCTCGCGAACTCCGCGCGAGCCAGCGGGCTGCTCGCGCTGGAAGAGGCCGATGTCCCCGACGAATTCTTCAAGAAGGCGTTGAATCTCGTCGTGGACGGTCACGACCCGGAGGTCGTGCGTTCGATCCTCGTGAAGGATCTCGAGTTGACGCTGAAACGTCATCGCGACGGGCAGGCGATATTCAAGGCGATCGGCGATGCGGCGCCTGCGATGGGGATGATCGGCACGCTCATCGGCCTCGTGCAAATGCTTGGGGCCATGAGCGATCCCAAGCAAATCGCGCCGGCGATGGCGATCGCGCTGCTGACCACGCTCTACGGCGCGATGATCGCGAACCTCATCGCAATCCCGATTGCCGACAAGCTTTCGCTGCGCAGCACGGAAGAACGGCTAGCGAAATCCTTGATCATCGACGCCGTGATGAGCATCCAGGACGGCCAACATCCGCGCATCATGCGGGACTTGCTGAAGAACTATCTGCCGAAGTCGCGCCGTGACGACGAGCAGCGCGCCGCCTGAGCGGACTTGCGTGATCGGCGCGCTCCCATGATCGACTACGGCGACGAACCGCCGCGCAGCCACGGGCCTCCGCCGTGGATCATCACGTTTGCCGACCTCATGGTCCTGCTGATGTGCTTTTTCGTCCTGATGCTCTCGTTCTCGGAGCTCGATGTCGCGAAGTTCAAGCTCATGTCCGGGTCGCTGAATGCGGCGTTCGGCGTCCAGACGGACGTGCGTGCCGACGATCCACCGAAAGGCACCAGCCTCGAAGCGAGCGAGTTCGCTCCTGGCACACCGGACGCTACCGCAGCGGACGAAGTACGCCAGCACACCGTCGACTCCGAGTTGAACACTCTGGACCTCGGGCTCGAGCAACGCCTGCGGGAGGTCAAAGCCCAAGAAGAGAAAGCCGAGGAACAAGCCCAGCAGCTCCGCCAAATCTTTAGTCAGGAGATCGACGACGGACGAATTCTCATTCGTCGCGACAGCACGGACGTCGTTATCCAGCTGCTCGAGAAGGACTCGTTCGCATCGGGGAATGCAGAGCTCGAGCCGGGATCACTCGCTGCGCTCGCGAAAGTCGGACAACTGGTCGCCGGGATGAAAGGCGCGATCACGGTCTCCGGTCATACCGACAACGTTCCGGTACGAGCAGGCGGTTCATATCGGTCGAATTGGGATCTGTCGGCCGCACGCGCCGCGTCGGTGGCGTACGAGCTCCTCGAGGCGGGCGTGGAGCCGGTACGATTGATGGTGACCGGTCATGCCGACACGCAGCCGCGCGTTGCGAACGACAGCCCTGAGCACCGCGCGCAAAACCGGCGCGTCGACATCACCTTCGTGAATGGCAAGGAACGCCACGGTGGTTGGGGTGCCGAGACCGACGCGAGCGCAGCAAAGGCCGATGCACGCCACTGCCGCCGCGGCCGGCGAGCCGTCACCGGCCCGCACGGACGTAGGCGTCGTCCTCAGCCCGCCCCCCTAGAAGCGCAATGTAAAATTCCGCCCAGGTCGCTGGAGCGCCTGTCGGCGTCCATCGCTTCCGCGCGGAAACGCGTTCTGACAAAGCAGCGACACCCGGCAGGCCCCGTCGATTTCGTCGCGGCGGCGGGCGCTTCTCGAGACACGACCGGAGAAACGGCTGATTCGCTCATGACCGCACGCGGCGATGCGGAATCTTCGGCTGGCCGCGTGGTCCTAGTTAGCGGTCCCGATCGGCGCCACTTTGGCGTCCGGGCGTTCGGTGTTAACTTCTAAAACGACTACGCAACGCTCCGACTAGGACGTAGAATCCGGCTCATGCCGCTCCTTTCGCACATGCACGGTGCTCGCCGCTGGTCGGCACTAGCGGTAAGCCTGTTGCTGGCGGGGTGCTCTTCGCAAGTCATCGTCGAATCTTCATTCCCGTCGCCGCTCGTCGAGCCCCTTCCCGTGCGCATGGGCATTCTGATCCCCGAGGAGCTCTACGACTATATCTACACCGAGGAGATCCCGGATCAATCGCTGTGGACGATCGCGCTCGGCGATGCCAACGTCGCGATGCTCGAGCCGCTGTTCGCAAAGATGTTTCGTGAGACTCACAAGGTCGATGCCGTACCGCTCGCCGCGAACGATGGATCTCTCGATGGCGTGTTGCAGCCGACGCTGGAGAAGTTCGAATTCGACGTCCCCGTCGGCGAGCGCGACAAGTTCGTCGAGGTCTGGATGCAATATCAGCTGACGTTGTACGAGCCGAACGGCGACACCGTCGTGGCTTGGCCGGTCAGCGGCTATGGGAAATCCGAGCTCGGTCGCAACCGCGAGGACGCAGTTCAGCGCGCCGCGATCGTCGCGATGCGCGAGGTCGGTGCGACGATTTCCACGAAGTTCGCTCAACAGCCCCAAGTCAGCACTTGGTTAGGGGAGAAGCAGCATGCAACCTCGGTCTCGGCACCCGCCGACTCGGTACCTCTCGATGCAGCTACCGTCCAAACTCAGAACGCTCGCTGACGCGACAGCCGCTCGGCCCTGGCTGCTCGCGGCTGCGTTATTTCCGCTGCTTGCGTCCTGCGGAACCACTTCGCGGATGGAGCCGTACAAAAACACCGATTCCGTGATCGCCGAAGGCGAGCACGTCGTGATCCTCGCCCGCAAGCAGCACGCGACGCACGAAGCCGAAGAGGACTTCGTGCAGTGCATCAGCACGGCGCTCACACGGGGCGACAGGAAGCTAGACGTGCACTCCACGAAAGACTTCGAGGACAAGATGTACCCGTGGTTCGAGCCGTCCACGGCTCCGCTCAGCACGGAAGACCTGTCGCACCTGCTCGAGCGCCCCGGCGTGTTGGCTCAGGTCGCCAATACCGGCGTGCGCTACGTCGTCTGGCTCGACGGGTCGACCGACCGAGTCGCGAGCGGCGGCGGCATCACGTGCGCCGCCGGTGTCGGCGGGGCGGGCTGTATGGGCCTCGCTTGGTGGGAAGACGACTCTCGTTACGACGCAACCGTCTGGGACATCAAGGAAGCCACAGACGCCGGAACGATTCATGCGGATGTGAAGGGTCGCTCCGTGATGCCCGCTATCATCGTGCCGCTGCCGTTCATCGCCCGGCCGCAGGCCGCGGCATGCAAAGGGCTCACCGAGCAGATCAAACAATTCCTGACTTCGCCGCAAGGTTACGGCGCGGGACCAGAACCCGGCGTAGGCTGATCCGGCACTCACGCTTGCTGCACGACCGCTCCATCGGCCGAGATGGGGCGGCACGACACCCCCGCGCCAATTTGCCGAATCCGTCGTAGCGGCGTACGCGCAGCCCTTCCTAGACTCTGAAGCCTCCTCCACTGCGGCGAGAGCTCCTCGGCATCCGATGAACGACCGTCACGACCTTGAGCTCGTGCTCGACTCGGGCACGCCGATCGTGGTCATCGAGACCGCCGACGAGACTCGCTTCCTCGAGCTGCTTACCGCCCTTGCCGTGGCGCAACGTGCGAGCAGCTACCGGCCGTTGTTCCGCTGGTCCGTGACGGATGGGCTTCAGAGGCTCGACCTGCAACTAGAGGCGCAGCATCACAACTCCGAGCCGGCGGAGGTCCTCCGCCATATTCGCGCCGTCGACAAGCCCGGAATCTACGCGCTTCTCGATTTTCATCCGTTTCTAACGGAGCCAGTCAACGTTCGCTTGCTGAAGGACATCGCGCTCGCATCCGCGACGACCAAGGTTACCGTGCTGCTGATCGGGCATCGCATCGACCTGCCGCCGGAGATCAAGAGCACGAGTGCGCAGTTCCACATGAGCCTTCCAAACCGCGCGGAGCGGCTCGGGATCGTGAACGCTTGCATCGCAGAGCATCGCACGCTGCACGGCGGCGTGAAGGTGGATCCGAACGCGCTCGACCTGCTCGTCAAGAACCTGGGCGGCCTCACCCACGCGGATACTGAACGGCTCGCCCGCAACGCTATTCGCGACGACGGGGCCATCACGGCGAGTGACGTGCCGGCGGTGATGCAAGCCAAGTACGCGCTGCTGAGCAGCGGCGGCGCGTTGAGCTACGAATACGAGACTGCCCGCGCGACGGACCTCGCGGGGTTCCGCAGCGTGAAGGCTTGGCTCCAACAGCGGCGCGCGGCATTCGGCGGCGAGCGTCCGCGAGGGTTAGACGCGCCGAAGGGGATCCTGCTGATCGGCGTCCAAGGCTGCGGTAAGAGCCTCGCTGCGAAGACGGCGGCGAGCGTGTTCGGGGTTCCCCTGCTGCGCGTGGATTTCGGCGCGTTGTACAACAAGTACCATGGCGAGACGGAACGGAACCTGCGGGAATCCCTACGAACGGCCGAGGTGATGAGCCCGTGTGTCTTGTGGCTCGACGAGATCGAGAAGGGCCTTGCGACCGGCAACGACGAGAGTGGAACCGCCCGTCGCGTGCTCGCCGGCGTTGCTTACCTGGATGGCCGAGCGTACGGCCCAGGTGTTTCTCGTTGCGACCGCAAACGATGTCGACGATCTGCCTCCCGAGCTCGTGCGCAAAGGCCGGTTCGATGAGATATTCTTCGTCGATCTGCCTTCAGCGGACGCCCGCGCGGAGATTTTTACAATACATCTCGCCAAACGCGGGTTGCGGCCCCGGGACGCCGACCTCAAGGAGCTCACCGGCGCGACCGATGGGTTCTCGGGTGCCGAGATCGAGCAAGGTATCGTATCCGCGCTCTACACGGCGCACGCAGTAGCCGAGGAGCCGAAGCTAGCGCATTTCCTCGGTGAATTCAGAAAGACACGGCCGCTGTCCGTGCTCATGGCCGAACGCGTGGCAGCGCTGCGCGAGTGGGCCAAGGACCGAACGGTTCCGGCTGCGTAAGCGTTACAGCGAGCCGTCGTCCATCACCTGGCGCAGAGCTGGGCAGTTGGCTTAACGTATGTGTGAGAAGGAACTCTAAGGCTCTGAAATGTCGAAAATTCAAGCCGACGAAGAGCGGCCCGACAGCGATCCGACGGAGGAGCTGCCGATTCTGCTCGAGACCGCCGTGCTCGACCCGGAGGAGAACGGGGTAGTGCTCGCGGCCGATGAAGAGCCGACCGGCGAACACACCGCGCAATACGCCGCGCTCAGTGGCGCGCAGTACGCCGAGCTCCGTGAGGAACATGGCGCGAACGTCGCCGCGCTGAAAAGCGATCTCGAGCAGCGCGGCGCCAAGATCGCGGCGCTCGAGCAGGATATCGCGCGCCTGTCAGCACGCTGGATCGACGTTGAGCGCCATCTCAACGCCAAGGACACCGTGATTGGCGACCTTAGCGCGGCGCTGGCGAATCTGCGGAAAGTAATCGACTCGCGAAAAGCGGTCGAGCGGAAGCTGACAACAGAGATCGCCGAGCGGAACGCTCAATTCGAGAACGCGGCTGCCGAGGTCCAGCAGCTACGACGCGATATCGACGTGCTCGAACGAGAGGTCGCGAGCCGCGAGGTCGGCCGCGCAGAGGCGCCGGACGAGGCCGCCGACGGAAAGGAGCCGCTACCGAGCCCTACGCCGAGCAACGAGGGCACGGATCTCACGGCGTTGCGCGAAGAGCTCGCGACGCTGACATCGTACATCGCAAATCGGCGAGCCTGGTGGGACGAGCTCGAGGCGCGCGCAGCGGCGCAAGCCGCCAGAATCGCCGAGCTCGAACGGGAGCTTGCCCATCGCACCGAACGTCAACAGCGCGCCGAGTCCGGCGCCGAGCGCGAGGTCGCACGAGCCGAGGCGTTGCGCGAACAGCTCCTCGAGCAGAGCCGGCGCGCCGAGGGTCTCGAAGCGGAGCTCGGAGACCTGCGGGCCCCGCACTCCGTCACCACGCTCGAGGCACAACTCGCGCAACAGAGGACGGCCCTGGCGGACGCGCAGGCGCAGCTTACCGAAGTCGGACAAGCGCTCGCGGAGCAACGCGCCGAGCAACTGAAGCGAGACGCCGAGCACGCCGCGGCTCTCGCGGCGGCCGAGCACAGACATGCCGCAGAAATTGCCGCCGCCAATGCCGCCGCGGCACGCCCCTCCTCGCCGCCCGGTGCGTCCATCGAAGCGATTGCGAAATTGGAGGCCGAGGTAGAACAGAAGAACGCCGATCTCGCGGCGCAGCGCACCACACTAGCCGAGCAGTCCGACCGCCTTACCGCCGCCGCTGCGGAGCTGCGACGCCGCACTAAGACAGCTCGCGGAGACCCACGTGCAACTCGACCAGGCGCATGGTGGGGCGGCACGCATCGAACGCGCATTGATCGACCGGGACCGAGCGCTGGAAGCGCGCGACGAGCGCATCGCAACTCTGCAACACGAGCTCGACCAGAAGCTCGGGGCACTGCAGAAGCTCAATGCGATGGACCTTTCGCTGCAAGGGCTCGATTCGAAGATGTCGGAGCGCCTGCGGCGCAGCGACGCGCCGGCCGACCAGACGAACACGCCGGCCCTGGTCTGCCTCACTAGCGACGTACCGCGCCAATACGCAATGCTGAAGAAGACGCTCACGATTGGGCGCAGCTCGAGCTGCGACGTTCAGATCCTCACGCACTTCGTGAGCCGCGAGCACGCGCGCCTTACGCTTGCGCGCGGCACGGTGATGATCGAGGATCTCGGCAGCACGAATGGTACGTTCGTCAACTCCGTCCGCGTCGATCGCCAAGAGTTGCGGCATGGCGACCTCGTCGCCGTCGGCGAAACTCAGTTTCGCTTCCTAGAATCGCTAGCACACTAAGACAGCCCACGCCGCAACATGAACGCCTCAACAGAAATGCACACCGCCCCCTGGAAACGGGAGCTTGTGATCGCGGCCGTGCTATTCGGCTTCGGGTTTCTCGCACTCCCGTTTGCGATCTATTGGGTGGGATCGCAGATGATCGGCGAGTACGCTCCGGACACGAACGGCCTGGCGCTCGCGGAACAGATTTGGACCGACCTCCTGCGACTGGACCCTTTCGCATGGACTCTCGTCGTAAGCCCCTATGTGGTGCTACAACTCGTGCGCGTCGTGCGCCGTGTCTGGCGCAAGCGGACGTTGTGACTCGTGTCACAAATAATGACGAAGAACAATAAGTAAACCCGACCATCTGCTATCGTTTTAGAGCGCTTAGTCGACTCTTTGTGAGACGGCCCGCCGGCCGCACCCCACTAGTCCCGATCGGCGAGCGCGGACGACTCACGATGCTGAAACTACTGAAACGTTGGCTGGGTTGGGACTCGGACTCGAGTCCGTTCGACTTCAGTGGGCTCGGATTCGGCTCGCGGCCGCGCCCTCCGTCCAACGTTGCACCACCACCGCCCCAGGCCGCCGCCAAACCCGCGCCTGCACCACGGCCAGACAGCGCAAAAGCGCTCGACCGAAGCAAAGAAGCCCAAGAAGGACCGCACCCCGATGGATGTCCTCGACAATCCCCGGCTGACGCTCGATCGCCCGAACGACGACGGTTTCGATCCTTACAATACGGGCGCCTTCAATCGCAGCCAGTCGTGGGAAAAGATCGGCCGTCACAAGCGTTGACGCCCGCCGCGAGCGCGCCAGCCGTGCTATCGCGGCCAGTGATACCAGCCAATTGCACCGATACCGAGCAGCAGCGCCGCAACGGCAGCGCGGCGCCAGCCGGCAGCTCGCAACTGACCGTAGAAACTGGCCGCTGCCGCCGCTGTCAAAAGGCCGAACATCCCGAGACTGCCCCACAAGGACTGCAGCTCGCCGTCGAGCCGAGGGTACTCGGGCTGCAGCCAAGTGAATACGACCACGACGCCGAGCAAACCGAATGTGATCGCCGCCGCGCTGCCGAGCACAAAGCCGAGCAGCACGACGGACGGTCTAAGACTGTGCCCCGCATTTTGGGCCGACGATCTGACCTCAGCGTCGTGAGTCGGTTCGGGTATTCTCGGCAATGGACTTGATTCACCAGGCCAACGAACGGAAACTTAACAGATACGTGACCAGCGTCGCCACGGATCCCCAAGGAGGTAACGTGAGGGAGTTGCTCGGCCGGCTATGCACCGGTGCCATCGTCCTATCGGCCGTTTCTGCGGCTTTCGCGGCGGTCGAACCGTTGCAGCCCCTGAAAATGGAAGCTAAGCATCCCGCGATCAGCAGCAACGTCACCAAGCTCATCGAAGAGCTTCACTACTCGCAACCGCACCTCGACAACTCGCTGTCGTCGGCGATCCTCGACCGTTACCTCGACACGCTCGACGGTAACCGGATGTACTTTACGGCGAGCGACGTCGCCAGCTTCAATCGCCTCCGCTACGAGCTCGACGATCGTGCGCGCACGGGCGAGCTCCAACCGGTCTTCGACATCTTCAACTTGTTCCGCAAGCGTGCCGGCGAGCGCGTCGAGTACGCGATCCAACTGCTCGCGACCGAGCCCGACTACAAGGTCGACGAATCCTATCGCTGGGACCGCAGCGATCTCCCGTGGCCAGCTTCGTCCTCTGAGATCGACGAGGTCTGGCGCCAGAACGTCAAGAGCGACGGCGCTGCGTCTGATGCTCACCGGCAAAACCTGGACGGAAGCCTCCGATATTCTCAAGGAACGCTACGAGCGATCCTACAAGCGGGTCACGCAGCTCACGCCCGACGACGTGTTCGAAACGTTCATGAACGCGGTCGCGCACAACATGGACCCGCACTCGAGCTACCTCTCGCCGCGGCAGAGCGAGGAGTACCGCATACAGATGAGCTTGTCGTACGACGGCATCGGCGCATCGCTGCAGCTCGAGGACGACTACGTCAAGGTCATGAACATCATTCCGGGCGGCCCTGCGCAGATCGACGGCCAGCTGAAGCCCGAGGATCGGATCACCGCCGTGGGCGAAGGCCAGGGCGAGCTCGTCGACGTGATCGGCTGGCGCCTCGACGACGTCGTGCAACGCATCCGAGGACCGGGCGGCACGCGCGTACGGCTCCAAGTTCTGCCGGCCGGCGCGGCGCCGGGCTCGACCGAAAAGACGATCGAGCTCACGCGCGACAAGATCAAGCTCGAAGAGCAGGCCGCGAAGAAATCCACGGTCGAGGTTCCGGTAGACGGCGCGACGTACAAGGTCGGCGTGATCACGGTGCCGAGCTTCTACCAAGACTTCGCCGCCCGCAGCCGAGGTGACGAGGACTACACGAGCACGTCGCGAGACGTCACGCGCCTGATCGACGAGTTCAAGGCCGAGGGCGGCGTCGACGGGATCGTCATGGACCTGCGCGCCAACGGTGGCGGCCACCTGTCGGAAGCGACGGAGCTGAGCGGGTTGTTCATCGAGCGCGGCCCGGTCGTACAACTGCGCGAGACGCGCGGCAACATCCAAGTGCTCGATGACCCGAGCCCGAGCGCTATCTACACGGGGCCGCTTGCGGTCCTCGTCGACCGCTACAGCGCAAGCGCGTCGGAGATCTTTGCCGCGGCGATTCAAGACTACGACCGCGGCGTGATCATCGGTCAGCAGACGTTCGGCAAAGGGTCCGTCCAAAACCTGTTCCCGCTCGACCGGCTGATGCGCGGCACCGACAACGGGCAGCTCACGCTCACGATCGGCAAGTACTACCGCGTGACCGGCGAAAGCACGCAGCATCGCGGCGTGATCCCGGACATCGAGCTGCCGTCGGCCGTCGACACGGCGACTGTCGGTGAAAGCACGCGCGATACGGCCCTACCCTGGGACCGCATCCAGCCGACGCGCTTCCGTCCCGATACCGGGCTCGACGCCGAGCTCGATACCCTGCGCACGCACCAGGCGGAGCGCGCGACGGAAGACCCCGATTACCGCTACTTGCTGAGCGACATCGCCGCGATCCAGGAGATCAACGCGCAGAAGACCGTGTCGCTGAATCTCGACGCGCGCGTTGCGGAGAACAAGGGCTTCGAGCAAGGCCGGCTCACGCGCGAGAACACGCGCCGCGCCGCGCTCGGTCTCGAGTCCCTGTCGAGCGTAGACCAGCTCGAGTCCGCGGAGCTGCCCGAGGCGATCCTGCTTCGCCAGGCGGCACGCGTGGTGGCGGACATGTCCGAGTTGCAGCATCCGCACCAGCGGCAGCTGCTGAGCGGCTCTGAGGGCGCGCGTCGGCCGGAGCCCGCGAAGAACTAGGAGAACGAGCGGACGAGCGTCAGCGCAGTACGGCGACCATATCCCAGTAGTCGTCGGCGAGCACGTTGATTCGCAGTGGCGCGTCGCTCTCGCGGCGCGTGAGATCTTCGCTCGCGCTGCACACCCGCAGCGCGGCTGATCAGCTGTAGGCATTCGACGGACGGCACGGTGTCGGTGTCGTTGCGGAATTTCGTCTCCGTGAGCAGTTGATCTGCGCGCTTCTTGACGAGATCCGCGAGCGTCTTTTGCTGCTGCTTGAGCTCCTCGATCTTCTCGCGAATCCGCTCGACCATCCGATCGCAATCACGTCGATCACCGAACTTCATGTCGCCCACGGCGCGCTCCGTCGCCGTCTTCGCGAGCGAGGCGAGATCGTGCTCGGCGAAGTGCACGACGAGATGTTGGGCGAGCGCGATCACGGCCGTGTTGATCAGGCGCCGGCTCTCCACCGACATTTCCTCGGGCTCCGGCAGCGGCTCGCCTTGGATCTTCTCCGCGAGCTCTTTGAGCTCCTCGACCTTCTCGTCGAGGACGCTGCGGCCGTTCTGCAACCCCGCGATCCGCGTCTTCAGGCGCGGTCCGCGAAACAACCGGATCAGCCGGTTCATCTTCTCGAGCTGCTGCTCGAGCTTGACCGCCTCGTCGGTCACGACCTTGCGCTTCTCGATGAGCCCCGCGAGCTTCTCCTTGATCGCGTCGAGGCGGCGGTCGCGCTTCGCGATCGCCGCGTCATGCAGCTGCGCGCGTTCACGCTTCTCGCGCATGCACCTGCAGCTCCTTGCCGAACTGCTCGAGTCGCTGGGCGCCAACCCGCCAGAAGTGGCGGAGCTGGAAGTAGACCATCGCGTTCGCGGCGGCGAGCGGATTCGTCAGCAAGCGCTCCAGACCCTCGAGCTGCTCCTGCGCGCGGACGATCGCGCCCTTCTTGCTCCTTGAGCTTGTCGAACAGCTCGAAGCGCTCCCGGCGGAGCGCCTTGAGCTCGCGCTTCACGTCCGGCGCGGTTCCAATACAGCTTTAGCAGCTGCTCGGTGGACTCGCCGGACTGTTTCTCGAGGAGCGCTGCCAACATGCGAGGGTTCCGGATTCTGTAATACTCGGCCAGCCGAGAATATAGCCGTCGGAGCCCGGTTCAAACCGTGACTCACAGCAAGGATCGCGGGGCTCTAGAGGGTCGAGACGAAAGTCTCGTTCTTGCCGTTGAGGCTATGGCCGACGTCGAACAGGTAGTCGAGCCACTTGTTCAGCATCATGTTGATGCGCCACCGGCGATCGAGCTCCGCGCCGCTGTCGCCGGCGAGCTCCCGAAGCTTGTGGTGCGTGTGCCGGTCGCGGCCTGCGACGGCTTCGGCGAGCCGTGCGTCATGATAAATGCGTACGATCAGGTCCGGATCCGGCACCAGAAGCCCGCCAGGTTCCTCGAACCAGTACGTGAGCTTCAGCGTGGTCGTGTACGCCTCTCGCCGCATGAGCTGCGCGTGCAGATCGTTGTCGCGCGCCGACGTCGAAATCATCGACCAACCCGACCAATCGAACTCGCCGGTCAGCTGCTCTGAGCTTGATGTAGTTGCTCTCGTAGAGCGTCATCAGCCCGGTGAAGCTGCCGGGCCGGTAGACGCATTCTGGGACGATGAGGCTGTCGACGAGCATGCGGCTACACTCTCTCAAATCGCAGCGACTGGCAACTCGCGCGTTACCAATCCGAGCGCCGCTTGCGTGCGGAGGCTCGGCGCGATGAGACCGATCACGATTCCGCCGAACAGCACTCCCGCTCCGACGATGAACCAGTTCTGACTGCTGCGGCCGGACAATGCGGCATTCTCGGCCGTCAACTGCTCGACCTGGCGCTCGCGGTCGATTAGCTTCTGCCGCAGGCTCTCGTTCTGATCGCGGATCTCGACGACGTTCGCGGCCGCTGTCTTGATGCTCGCGAGCTCCTGGCTGACCTGCGCCATGGTTCGTCACGAGTCTGCTCGAGCTCGGTCTTGGTCTTGCTAAGCTCAGACGTCAAGGCCGCGGCTTGTTGCTCGAGCTCGGTTACGCGCGCCCGCGAGTTGCTCAAGCTGCGTTCTGCAACGGCGAGCCGATCGCGCGCGCTGGTCTCGGTCGACAAGAAGCGCGTGAGCACCCATCCCTCGGTGCCTTGGTCGGCGACGCGAACACGCGAGTAGCCTTCGCCGTTTTGCTCGAGCACCTCGACTGCGGCGCCCGAATCGAGATTGCGCAAAATCAGGTACTCGGTACTCGGGCCACGTCGCAGCTCGACCGACAACTTGTCGGACACATAGCGCGTCTGGCCGTGCGCGGCGACCGCGAACAGCAAACACGACCAGGCGAGAAATCGAACCGACATTCGAGCCTCAGCAAATGCAGCAATCGGACCGAGCCTAGCGTATCCGGCTCGTGTTGAAAACCGTCAATTTCCGTTTTTGCCGACTAGGGCTCATCCGCGGCGCGGCGCGGATCTCAATGCTTGAAGAGGTGCTCGCGATAGAAGCGCAGCTCGCGAATCGAATCGTTGATGTCGGCAAGCGCGAGGTGCACGGAGTTCTTCTCGAAACGGCCCGCGAGCTCCGGCATCCAGAGCTTGACGAGGATCTTGAGCGTCGACACGTCGAGATTGCGGTAGTGAAAGTATGCGGCGAGCTCCGGCATATGACGGATCAGGAACCGCCGATCCTGGCAGATGCTGTTACCGCAGATCGGCGACGCGCCCAGATCGACATGCTTGCGCAGAAACGCGAGCGTCTCCTGCTCTGCCTGGGCCTCGTCGATGCGGCTCGCGCGCACGCGCTCCGTGAGACCCGACGTCGCATGCTGCCGCGTGTTCCACTCGTCCATGCCGGCGAGAACTTCGTCAGATTGATGAATCGCGCACACGGGCCCCTCGGCAAGCACCGTGAGCTCCTTGTCAGTCACGACCGTAGCAATCTCGATGATGCGGTTCTTCTCCGGATTGAGGCCGGTCATCTCGAGATCGATCCAGATCAGATTCTCTTTGCGGTTCAAGCGCCCCTCATCTCCTGGCCACGCAGCGTCGCGGCGCGTCCGATCAGCCAAGTTCGCCCTTCAGGGGACGGCCGCCGAGCACGTGTAAATGCACATGAAAAACCACTTGCCCGCCCTCGCGCCCCACGTTCATTGCCACTCGATATCCCGGCAGCCCTTGCTCGGCTGCGATGTGCTTCGCCGCGAGCAGCAGCCCGCCTGCGAGCTTCTGCGTCGTGCTCGACCGAGATCCTTCAGCGTCGCGCGATGGACCTTCGGGATCACGAGGCAATGAAACGGCGCTTGCGGATGAATGTCCTTGAACGCGAGAATCGTTTCGCTCTCGTAGACTCGATCGGACGGAATCTCGCCCGCGACGATCTTGCAGAACAAGCAGTTTGGATCGGTGGATCCGCTCACGCATCCCGCCCTTCCGCGACGCCCGACTCGATCGCGCGACGGCCGCTGAGCGCGCGCGACAACGTGCCGCTGTCGATGAACTCGAGCTCGCCGCCGACAGGCACACCGTAAGCGATGCGGCTCGCCCGCAATCCGTGGCGGTGAGCGAGCACCGCGACGAGATGCGCTGTCGCGTCCCCTTCCACCGTAACGCTCGTCGCGAGCACCACCTCTGCGAACGCTTCGTCCTTGAAGCGCCGCTCGAGCAGCTCGAGCCCGAGCTCGCTCGGCCCAACGCCGTCGATCGGCGACAGGTGCCCCATGAGCACGAAGTAGCGGCCGCGGTACGCGCCCGATTGCTCGATCGCGAGCAGGTCTGCCGGCGTCTCGACGACGCAGAGCTGGCCCGCGTCGCGCCGCTCGCTCGCGCAGAACCGGCAGACCGGTTCCTCGGTGAGCATTCGACAACGCTCGCAGTTACGGATCGAGCGCATCGCCGCATCGAGCACGTTCGAGAGACGACCGGCGCCATCGCGATCCTTGTCGAGCAGATGAAAAGCCATCCGCTGCGCCGATTTCACGCCAACGCCCGGGAGACACTGGAGCGCCTCGATCAGCTGGTTCAGCAACGGCGAATAGACGTCGGTCACGATGTCTAGAACGGCAGCTTGAGGCCACCGGGCAAGCCGAGGCCGCCGGTGATCGCCGACATCTTCTCTTGAACCGTGCGCTCCACTTTCGCGGCTGCGTCGTTGAATGCGGCGGCGATCAAGTCTTCGAGCAATTCCTTGTCGTCGCCGAGCAGCGCCTGCTCGATCGCGACGCGCCGCACCTGGTGCTTGCAGGTGACGGTCACCTTGACCATGCCGCCGCCGGCGACGCCTTCGACCTCGAGCGACGCGAGCTCGTCCTGCGCCTTCTGTACCCTCGCCTGCATCTCTTGCGCTTGGCGCATCAGTTGGGGCAAGCCTTTCATTCGCTACCTCGCTGTCGATTCATCGTGGCGTCTCACCTACTTCGTGGGTCGAATACTGTCGGCTTCGAGCGTCGCGTCGAACTGGGCTTGCATTGCCTGGATGTTCGGATCGCTTTCGATCGCCTCGCGCGTCGCACGCATGCGCTCGTTCTCATTCGCTTTGCGCAGGTCCGCCGGCGTCGGGCGCGTGGGCACGCCCGAAGCAATCGCGAGCTTGAGCTCGCGCCCAAAGTGATCGCGCAGCGCCCCCTCGAGCCGGCTGCGCAACTGCTGCGTGTTGAGGTGTTGCTTGTCGGCCGGCAACACGAGCTGCCAGGCGCTTCCCGACGCTCGACTGCAAATCGCAATTATCGGCCAGCTGGCGCGCTGGACCTCGTAGGTCGAGCGATCTGCAACAACCCGGCCCAGTCCACGTCGGCGACGCGTCGCCGGCCTCGACTGGCTTCGGTCCGCTCGGCGCATATGTGGCCGCGGAGGCCGCGGTCTCGCGAATCGACTCGCGCTGCGGGGCGGGCCGTGGCGTCGCCGCGGATGCCGCGGCGCTTGGTTTCGCTGCGCCCGCGATCGGCAGCGCACTACTCGCGGACGCGCCACCGGCCGGCGCCGCCGGCCGCACCTTGGCGCCCGTTGAGCCGTTTACTGCCGCAGCGCGCGGCGTCTCCGCATCATCGGCCGGGCGAAACGCGAGCATTCGCAGCAGCGTCATTTCGAAACCCATTCGCGGATCCCGGCAAAACGGCAGATCGCGGCGGCCGCCCAGCGCAATCTGGTAGTAAAGCTGAACGTCTTCCGTCGCGATGCGTTCGGCGAACGGCGCGAGAGCCGCCATTTCCTCGTCGTCGAGCCGCCCTTGCACGAGCTGAAGCACGGCGATGTGCTGCAACGCCGCGAGCAGCTCGTCGAGCACGGCGCCGTAGTCGGGCGCACGCTCATCGAGGTGGTCGACCTCCGCGAGCAGCGCATGTCCGTCGTGAGCGGCTAGCGCTTCGAGCATGCGCAGCACGTGACCGCGGTCGATGCTGCCGAGCATGCCATGAATCGCCGCCGCCTCGACTTTGCCGCCGCCAAACGCGACGCCCTGGTCGAGGAGGCTCAGGGCGTCGCGCATGCTGCCGTCGGCCGCTCGCGCCAAAGCCTTCAATCCCTCCGCGTCCGCCGGGATCTTTTCCGCCGCGCAGATTTGCTCGAGACGCGCTTGGATCTGCGCGACCGTGTGGCGTTTGAGGTTGAACTGGAGGCACCGTGACAACACCGTGACCGGCAATTTCTGCGGGTCCGTAGTCGCGAACAGGAATTTGACGTGCGGCGGCGGCTCCTCGAGCGTCTTCAGGAGCGCGTTGAACGAGTGCGTCGACAGCATATGCACCTCATCGATGAGGTACACCTTGAAGCGGCCGCGCGTCGGCGCGTATTGCACGTTGTCGAGCAGCTCGCGAGTGTCGTCGACACGCGTTCGCGACGCGGCATCCACCTCGATCAGGTCGACGAACCGCCCTTCGTCGATCGCGACGCACGCCGGGCAGACACCGCACGGCTCCGGGACGATCCCCGTATCGCAGTTCAGTGCCTTCGCGAACAGCCGCGCGATCGTCGTCTTGCCGACTCCGCGCGTGCCGGAGAACAGATACGCGTGATGCAGCCGGTTCTCCTTGAGGGAGTTCACGAGCGCCTGCACGACGTGCGGCTGCCCGACCAGCTGGTCGAAGCGCCGCGGCCGCCATTTCAGTGCAAGTACCGTGTAGCTCAAGCGATCTCGTCTCCACAGATGGGGAAGGTCCGCGCCAGCCCGACCCCGGCACCCAACTTGACCGTTACCGCTGCTCCCTTCCGGGCCTGACGGGGTTCACGGCTAGTTGTCGCGGGGGAACCGACGCGGACCTCGGCTACTTTACCATCCCCCGCGCTTGGCGCTCGTGATAGGCTGCCGCCCCGAACGGAGAGGTGGCCGAGCGGTTGAAGGCGCACGCCTGGAAAGTGTGTATACGCCCAAAAGGCGTATCGAGGGTTCGAATCCCTCCCTCTCCGCCACGACGTACGACGCTTTGACCCTGCCATAGCCCTGTGCTTCAGTACTCCGGGCCGCGGAGCAGCGGCAAAAATCAACGGGGGCTCCGAAATGCGCGCACTTGTCCTGCTCGCGGTCTTGTCACTCGGTTGCGGCGCGGCCGTTGCGCAGCAAGCGCAAACCGACTGGAACGCGCCGTTCCCGGCGCATCGCGTAATCGACAACGTCTATTTCGTGGGCACGGCGCAGCTCGGCTCGTTCCTCATCACGACGCCCGCGGGCCACATCCTCGTCAACAGTGATTTCGAGTCCACGGTACCGTCGATCCGCAAGAGTGTGGAGGCGCTCGGCTTCAAGTTCAGCGACATCAAGATCCTGCTAGGCAGCCACGCGCACGGCGACCACATGGAGGCCGACGCGCTCGTGAAGCAGCTCACGGGCGCGACCGTGATGGCGATGGAGCAGGACGTGCCCGCGTTGCGCGCGATGCAGCCCGGCGGGAAGCCGCACCCGATCGACCGGGTGCTGCACGACGGGGACCACGTAACACT
Source organism: uncultured Gammaproteobacteria bacterium (assembly GCA_963742115.1). Classification (GTDB taxonomy): domain Bacteria; phylum Pseudomonadota; class Gammaproteobacteria; order Steroidobacterales; family Rariloculaceae; genus FEN-1219. Next base: position 186,811 of record CAVUKQ010000014.1, on the reverse strand, counting down.
TGGCGGCACGACGCTCACCGCCTACCTCACGCCCGGCCACACGAAGGGCTGCACGAGCTGGGGCCTCGACGTGCGCGAGAACGGCAAGACCTATCACGCGTTGATCATCTGCAGCTTCGGAGTCAACGACAACTACACGCTCGTCGGCAATGCGGACTACCCGCAGATCGCCTCCGACTACGTAGCGACATACGCGAAGGCGCGCGCTCTACCCGTCGACGTATTCCTCGGGTCGCACGGATCGCTTCTACGGACTGCCCGAAAAGTACGAGTCGCTGAAAGCACGCAAGGACGGCGAGCCGAATCCCTTCGTCGATCACGCCGGGTACCTCGCGCATATCGCAACACAGGAGCAGCGCTTCAAAGCGATGCTCGCGGCGCAGCAGCAAAGCGGCGCACTGAAGCGGCGGCCCACCACACGAGGGGCTAGTGCCGCCGTCGAGCGCTTCGAAAGTTCCTGATAGCCAAACCCGGCCTCGAGATCCAGACCGAACCGTGCCGTCGTGCCGCGGCGCTGCACACCGATCGGTAGTGGCTAAGCTACTACTTTCGCCCGCGAAAGGCGTTTATGCTTCGCGTCTTTCATTTCAGCAACGTCTCATCGAGGAACTCACATGGCCGACAAGAAAATCATTGCAGTAATTGGCTCGACTGGCTCGCAGGGCGGCGGCCTTTGCCGAGCGATTCTGGCGGACGCGTCCGGCGAATACGCGTGCCGCGCGGTGACGCGCGATACCGGGAAGGACAAGGCCAAGGCCCTCGCTTCGGCCGGCGCGCAAGTCGTGAAGGCCGATCTCGACGACGTCGAGAGCCTCAAGAAGGCCTTCGCGGGCGCATACGGCGTCTATGCCGTGACGAACTTCTGGGAGCACTTCTCGGGCGAGAAGGAAAAGGCCCAGGCCAAGAACATCGCGGACGCCGCGAAGGCCGCCGGCGTCAAGCACGCAATCTGGTCGACCCTCGAAGACATTCGCAAATTCATGAAGGCAGACGACAAGCGGATGCCGATGCTTCAGGAAAAGTACCGTGTGCCGCACTTCGACGCGAAAGCCGAAGCGAACGCGTATTTCTCGGGCGTGCCGACCACGTTGCTCGTCACGACGTTCTATTGGGACAACCTCTTTATGTTCGGCCTCGCGCCGAAGAAGGGCGAGGACGGTAAGCTCGCCTGGACGTTCCCGATGGGGAACGCAAAGCTGGCGGGTATCGCCGCCGAAGACATCGGCAAGATCGCGTACAGCATCTTCAAGGCCGGCCAGCAATACATCGGCAAAACCGTCGGCATCATGGGTGAAGCGCTCACGATCGAGCAGATGGGCAAGACGCTCTCGAACACGCTCGGCGTGGGGCCAGTGACGTACAACGCGGTCGAAGCCGACGTGTACCGCAGCTTCGGGTTCCCTGGCGCCGACGAGATGGGCAACATGTTCCAGGCGTACAGGGACTTCGAGAAGGAGATGCTCGCGAACCGCAGCGTCGACACGGCTCGTAAGCTCAACCCGCAGCTACAGAGCTTCGAGCAGTTCGTGACGAAGAATAAGAACGCGATCTTGCCCGCGATGGGCTGAGATTCTTTCCGCTAGCTCGACCGCGACGCCGCGCCGGCTCCGCCCGCGCGGCGTCGCCTTTTGGCGGTCCCGCCCGGCTCGTCTCAGGGAACCCGCTTGACCCTCACTGCGAGCACGTCGCACGGTGCCTTGTGCAACACCGCGTCCTCGGTGAAGTCCACGAGCAGCGACAAACCGTGGCGCTCGCGGCTGCCGAGCACGATCAGGTCGACGCCGCGCTCGCGCGCAGCTTGGAGGATCTCGATCTGGGTGTTGCCGACGGTGACGTGCACCCGCTCGGCGGGAATCCCGACGTCGGCCGCAAGCTTCTCGAGTCTCCGGCGCGCGCCGGCCACGATCTCATCCTGCGTCTGCAGCATCGTCGGCGCGAGAATCTCGGGCGAGTCGAGCGGTGCGACGAGCGGCAGCGGCTCGACGACGTGCACGACGTCGAGCTCCGCCCCGCAGGTCGTCGCAACGGCCTTCGCGCGTTCGGCGATCTGCACGCTGTCTGCCGTGAGGTCCACGGCCAGCAAGATGTGGCGATAGATAGCCATGACGCCCTCAGTCTACGCCGGTCGACACGACCGCGCGCGAGGTCGAACTCTCCGGACTACGGCGCGGCGTCTGCGGGCGCGACGCGCGGCTCTGCGCCGTCTCTGCGAAGTAGTTCGTGATCGAATCGGGATCGCTGAGCCAGATCGTCCGCAATCCTGCTCCGGGCGGCGACAGCGGCGTCTCCACGTGCACTGCCCGAGATGCCGCGAGCGCGGCCACCGCGTCGACGTTGGAGACCACGTACTGAATACCGCCGCTGCCGGTGTCCGCGGGCAACGCTCGGCCGAAGTTGCGCAAGGTCACCGTGGTCGCGCCGTGCCGAAACGAGTATTTCTTCGTGCCGAAGCGTGCGTCCTCGGCCGGCGGTAGCTCCTCGAGGCCCACGAAGCTGCGATAGAACGCGCGGCTGCGCTCCAGATCTGCGACTGTCAGCCCGACCTCGATGGCCGCGAGCTCTGCGGGCGCGGGGTTGGCGAGCACCACGAGCTCCACCGCCTGGCCGTCCGGATCCTGCACGAGCGCGGTGCGCCGCTTCGAGCCGCGCTCGGCCGCGAACTGAGGGGCCGGGTAGCCGTGCTCCGCGAAGCGGCGAGACGAGCGCGGCCTCGTCGGCGAAGAAGAACGTGACGAGGCGAAATCCCGTCGCGTCCGCCACGCCGCCCGGCTCGTAATGGCGATTCGGCGTGCGCCGCGTGAGCTTGAGCTCTTGAGCTCCGGCCTGGAAGCGCGCGACGCCACCGGAGTTGGTAGCGCTCACGTTCAATGTCTGCAGCTGTTTGAAGCCGAGCACCGCGCCGTAGAACTCGTACATTTTTTCGGGCTCGACGGCGAAGCGCCGGAACACGTTCATCGATGGCTGCCACAGGACCGGCGCCGTGCTCGCGAGGAGCGGCTGCGCAGCTGCGGCGGGCTGTGTTGCTGCGGCGCTGGGCGCCCCGGACGGTGTTTGTGCGCCCGCGTTACTCGCGCCGAGCGCGATGCCGAGAGCCGCTGCGAGCAGCGTGATGCGTGCAAGCATTTTTCCCCCTGACCGTTTCGTTCTGCGTGACGCACCGCAAGTGTGAATCACGTGAGCTGCCGGTACAATCGCGCCCCATGTGGAAAATACTCGTCATTCTGATCGCGTTGGGCGTCGGCGGCGCCTTCGCCTGGGTCAATGCCGGCCGCGCCGAGGGTCCGGTCATCGAGATCACGGGGCCAGCCACGATTGGGCAGGCCGGAGAGATCTCAGTCGCTGTGGTCGCGCCGCGCGCCGCGCTGCAGCGCTTCGAGGTCAGCTCTCACTCAAGAGGGCACGACGACGCCGGTGTTCGCCCTAACCCCCGGCAACGCGGCCGAGCTCTCGATCGAGGGCGACCGCGTCTCGATCACGCGCCCTACCGGGAAGAAGACCGTATCTACGTTGAAGCAGGGCAAGGCCGAGATCGCGGTCACGGCCGTGCGCCCGGTGCTGTTTGGGCTCCGCGAAGCGAGCTCCAGCGCGACGCGCAGCATCGATGTGCGCCTCGCGCCACCCCAGATCGCGGTGCTCTCCTCGTTCCACTACATCAACCACGGCGGCTCCGAAGCCGTCGTCTACCGTGTCACGCCCGCCGACGTGGAATCCGGCGTCCGCGTCGGTGCATATGAATATCCCGGCTTTCCGGCGAGCGGAGCCGGCATTCAGAATGCCGATCCCGCGCTCCGCGTCGCGTTTTTCGCCCTACTCTGGGACCAGGACCTCAAGACGCCGATCAACATCTACGCGCGTGACACCGTCGGCAACGAAGGAAGCGGCAGCTTCGACTACCGGGTGTTTCCGAAACAGTTCCGCGCGAGCCGCATCGACCTCGACGATCGCTTTCTCGCGCGCGTCGTGCCGCCGATCCTGCAGAACTCGACGGAGCTCCAGGTCGAGGACCCGACGAACCTGCTCGCGTCCTACCTCAAGATCAACCGCGAGCTGCGACGGATGAACAATGCGACCATCACCGAGCTCGCGGGGCACACCGCTCCCGAGATCCTGTGGCGCGGGGCGTTCAAGCAGCTCGTCAACACCGCGGTCGAGGCAGGCTTCGCGGATCAACGCACGTACGTCTACGGTGGGAAGGATGTCGACAAGCAGGTGCACCTCGGTTTCGATCTTGCGTCAGTCGCCGGCGCGCCCGTCCGCGCCGCTAATCGCGGCCGTGTATTGCACGCGGGCTGGCTCGGGATCTACGGCAACTGCGTAATCCTCGACCACGGCATGGGCTTGATGTCGCTGTACGCGCATCTATCGTCGATCGGAGTGCAAACCGGCGACCTAGTGGACCTCGATGCCGAGCTCGGCCGCAGCGGCTCAACGGGCCTTGCCGGCGGGGACCACCTTCATTTCACGATGCTGCTGGCCGGCAACGCTGTCACGCCGATCGATTGGTGGAGCGCGCAGTGGATCCAAGATCGCGTGACGCGCAAGCTCGTGGACGCGGGTGCAACGCTCGCTGCGGCGGCACGCTAGGCGCCGCGCGCGCGGCGGCAGCACGCTCGCGCCACGCTTGCGGGCGGCTCGGCTCGCACCCGGCGCGACGCGGCAGCCGGGTTCGCGAAGATTACGAGCACGGATCGGCGTATCGGCACTGGCCGGCCCGCGTTTTCGTCCACAGCGGCGGGTCGGGATGATCGTCACGGCTCGTGTTCACCGCTATTTTCGGGAAGGTCCCGTTAGCTACGCTTCCAGCTCGGATCGCGCTAACCTATCCAACCCCGGCCCCCTGCACCGCCCCGCAGCGCGATCTTCGCAGCGGTGATACGCACGACTCCCACGATGTCGCCACCCGCAACCGACAAACCGAGCCCCCCCGGGGAGCCAACGCGCGAGGAAGTATCCGCCGAGCTCGAACGCATTTTGAGCAGCCAATGCTTCGAACAAGCCAGCCGCTCACAGGAATTCCTGCGCTTCGTCGTCGAGCAGACACTCGCGGGGGCCGCGGACCGCATCAAGGGCTACACGATCGCAATCGAGGTGTTCCACCGCCCGGCTGACTTCGACGCGCAGTCCGATCCCCTCGTGCGGGTCGAAGCGGGCCGCCTACGTCGACGACTGCTCGAGTACTACGTGGCCGAAGGTCAGCGAAACCCGCTGCGAATCGATCTGCCGCGCGGCGGGTACGCACCCGAGTTTCACTATTTTGAGCCGACGCTCGCGGAACCGGTCGCTGTCGCCGCGGTCGCTGCACCGCCGCATGCCGCGACGCTCGTCTCGACGCCGTCCGCGCAAGCGACCCCGCCCCCGCGCCGCTCGCGGCGTCGCAAGCTGCGGGCCGCGGCGGCGCTCGCGACGATCCTCGTGCTCGCGGGCCTGTTGATCGTGCAGCGTCTCTATCCGACATCCGGCGCAGACGGCCGGGCTGACTCGGCCGGCACGCTCGCCCTTCCGAGCGGGCCCAAGATTCTCGTATTACCGTTCGAAAATCTAAGTGGCGACCCGAGCCTCGACTACGTGACGGACGGCATCACCGAGGAAATCATGCTCAGGTTGAACGCGCTCAATCTGTTCGTGATCGCGAGCCAGACGACGTGGTACTACCGCGACGCCACGCGTAAACCGGGAGCCCTGATTGCCCCCGAAATAGATGCGCGGTACATCCTGACGGGCAGCGTCCGCAGAACTCCAGATCGCATTCGAATCTCGGCGCGTCTCGTCGATCGCGACACAGGCGCTCAGCTCTGGGCCTCCCCCTACGACGAGGATCTCAGCGTCGCGACTCTGGTCGCGATTCAAGAAAAGATCGCGAACGAAGTGGCGAAAATCGCCGTACCTTATGGCCCAATCTACGAGCAAGAGCTCGCTCGTGCCTCCCGCAAGTCGCCCGCAAGCCTCGACACCTACGACTGCGTGCTCAAGTATTACGCGTACCGGCGCGCGATCGATCCGGCCGCGCACGCGGATACGGTCGCGTGTTTTCAGAACGCCGTGGTCCGCGAGCCGATGTTCGCCGACGCCTGGGCCGGGCTCTCGTTGCTCTATTTGGATGAGTACGGCTACGGCTACACACCGCAGCAAACTCCGAGTGAACCGCTCGAGAGGGCGCGCGAAGCCGCGCGGACGGCGCTCGACATCGACGGCGAGAATTACTTCGCCAACCTCGCGCTGCTACGTGTGCGCTACTTCAGCGGCGACATTGCCGGCTTCCTGCGTAGCGCAGACCGCGTGCTGGCGCTCGATCCGAACAACGCCGAGGCGCTCGCGTTGATTGGTACCCTGTTGGCCATATCGGGCGACACTGGCCGCGCGCTGCCGCTAATGGAGAAGGCGCTCGCGCTGTCGCCTCGACCGCCGGGGTTCTACTACGTGGCTCAGGCGCTCACGGCGCTGCGAGACGGCCGCATCGACGACGCGCTCAACTCTGCGCTGCGCATCGACGCCCCGAATTGGTACATCGCGTCGTTGATCGTCGCGGCAACCGCCGGGCTCGCCGAGCGCAACGACGTCGCGGCACGGGCGACTGCGCGCCTACTCGAGCTCTACCCCGGCTTCCCCGAGCGGGCACGTAAAGAGCTCTCGAAATGGCAACCGGACCCGCTGCTGCTCGATGAGATCTTGCGCGGATTGCGTGCCGCAGGACTTGCGGCCGCTTGAGCTCCGAGCCGCGCCGATCAATCCGCGGCGAGCAACTTGCGCGGGACCACGATCGTCGCGCATAGGCCGGGGTCGTTTTCGATTTCGAGCGCGCCGCCAAACTCGCCGAGCCGGTGCTCGATGCTCCACAGGCCGAACCCCCCGCCCTCGAAGGGGTTGCGCCGCCGGGTAACCGACTGCAGCCCGATGCCGTTGTCCGAGACGCTGATCGAGACGGCTCCGTCTTGTCGGAAACGGCTCGTGATCTTCACCACGGTCGCCTGCGAATGCTTGCGGACGTTCGTCAGCAGCTCGCGAAGCGCCCGGAAAATGACCTCGCCGACCGCGGGCTCGAAGCGCACATGCCCCGGAACCGCGAGGAGCCGGCAATCGATGCCGCTGCCGGCACGGAACTGGTCACAAAGATCGGTCAGGCGGACGAACAACGCGACCGGTCGCGAGGCGTCACCCATGAGATCGCGAATGATCTGCTGCAAGTGTTCGATCGCGGCCTGAGCGAGATTGCCGAGCTCGACGACCCGTGCCTCGTGGTCGGCGGCGCTCTCGGCGTTGAGCCTCGCGAGATTGGCGGCGCGCAGCTGGAGCGCCACGAGCTCCTGCAGCGGTCCATCGTGTAGGCGCTCCGCGAGCGCCTGCTGGAATAGAGATACGTCGCCTGACATCGGACCGTCCGGCAGTTTCGACTTAGCGATACCGCACATCTCACACCTCGGTTGGGTGGGCTCCGCGGTCTTACCGCGGCCCGCATGGATTTGCGGTGCGCGTTATAGCGGACTGCGAGGCTGCCGGGGACGTGTCATACCGTGTCGCGGACCGTAACAGCCGCGCCGGCGTTGGATCGGAGGGCTAGTTGCTGATCTCCCGATCGGCCTCGGCAGGCGCCGGCGCGGCGGGTTCCGGCGCAGCCGGAGTCGGAGCGGGAGCCGGTGTTTCCGCCGGCAGCGGGGGCGCCGGCGTTGCTCGCAACGGCGCCGGCGTTGCGCGCAGCGGCGCGGTGCCGAGCCGGGTACCCCCTGGGGCGCCTTCCGCGTAGAACCCAGGCGGCGACTCGAGGCAAGCGTGGCCCGACGGCGCCCCAGTCGCTGTCGATCCCGCTTCGGGCGGCAGACGCAGGGAATCCGTCTCGTCGGGCGGGCTCAGGTCGTCAGGAATCTGAACCGGCGGCGAGGACACCGCGGTCGCGTATCGGTCGGTCGGCTCGCACGCAAGCGTGTGATCACGCCCACAACCGCTGAGCCCACAGAGCAACAACGCTGCGGCCAGCGCTGTACGGGAGCTACTCCTCACGCGGCAGCAACTCGCACACCGGCCGCTAGCATGGCGTCGGATACCGCCGCGTGGTACTGCGGCGCGAGGCGCAAAAGCGGGAGACGAATGCCGGGGCCGATCAGCCCCATCTGTTCGACCGCCCACTTGACTGGAATTGGATTGCTCTCGCAGAACAGCTTTTGATGCAGGCCGACAAGGGCTGCGTCGATCCGTTCGGCCTCGGCACGACGACCGCCCCGAGCGGCGTCGCACAGGTGTCGCATGCCCGCCGGCGCCACGTTTCCAGTTACCGAGATCACCCCATCGCCACCCTGCAACATGAACTCACGGGCCGTTGCATCGTCGCCGCTCAGCAGCACGAAGTCGGCACCGCACGTTTCTCTGAGCACCCGTACGCGCGCAAGTTCCCCGGTCGCTTCCTTGATGCCGCTGATGTTGCCGTGAGGCGCGAGCTTGGCGACCGTCTCTGGCTTCAAGTCGACGCCCGTGCGTCCCGGCACGTTGTACAGAATGACGGGGTGGCGCACCGCATCCGCGACCGCCGCAAAGTGGCGGCGCATACCCTCTTGCGGCGGCTTGTTGTAGTACGGAGTAACGACGAGAAACGCGGCGATCGGTAACCCGTCGACTGCACGCGAAAGGTTCAACGTCTGCGTCGTGGAGTTCGAGCCCGTGCCGGCGACGATTGGGATTCGCCCCGCCGCAAGCTCGCATGCACGCTCGAGCAACTCGATGTGTTCGTCGTGACCGAGCGTCGCAGACTCTCCGGTCGTGCCTGCGACGACCAACGCCTCGGTGCCCTCGCTCACGTGGAAATCGATGACGCGCGCGAAGTCGCGGTAGCTCACCGAGCCGTCGGAGTCCATCGGCGTAACAACCGCTACCATGCTACCGGTCAACATCATCGAGGCCCTGCTGCGCAGTGGAGAAAAAGGCGGACGATAGTACCGGCGGGCCAACGACGGCGCAACTTGAGGCGTTGCAGGTCAGGGCGTTCAAGGTACACTGCCGGACTGGCTCAGCCGCGAGATTTCTTGGCGATGGAACAACTCATGGTCATCTCCGCCGTCGGCGGTGATCCCACCGCGGTCGTGCAGGAATTGACCCGCGTGATCATGGACTGCGGCGGCAATATCAAAGAGAGTCGGATGGCCGCCTTCGGGTCGGAGTTCGCAATGTTGCTGCTCGTCGCCGGAAATTGGCACACGATTAGCCGAATGGAGCGCGAGCTCAACCGTTTCGCCGGCAGCAATGGCGTCACGATGCAGCTGAAACGCACCGAGCCGCGCCGCTTCGGCAAAGAGCTCCTGCCCTACGCAGTCGATGTGGTTGGGCTCGACCAGCCCGGAGTCGTGCACAGCTTGAGCGGCTTCTTCGCGGCGCGCAAAGTGGAGATCGGCGAGGTGTCCACGCGCAGCTACGCGGCCACGCACACCGGGGCACCGATGTTCTCCGTGCAGATGTTCATCAACATCCCCGCGAGCGTCCATATCTCCGGGCTGCGCGAAGAATTCATGGAGTTCTGCGATCAGCTCAACGTCGACGCGATCATGGAGCCCGTCAAGCACTCTTGAGCAGGTAGAAGGAACCGCGCAAATGGCAGACGTCGCCGTCGGCAAGAAGGTCCCTGCGTTTTCGGTGGAAGCCACCGGTGAAGGCACGGTGCGCAGCAAGGACCTCGCGGGTTCCCCATATGTGCTCTATTTCTATCCGAAGGACGACACGCCGGGCTGCACGCTCGAAGGCCAGGGCTTCCGCGATCAGCTAGCCAAGTTCAAGAAGCTCAACGTAAAGGTGCTTGGCGTATCGCGCGACAACCTCGCCTCGCACGAGAAGTTCCGGAAGAAATACGATTTGCCGTTTGACCTAATCAGCGACGCCGACGAGCGACTCTGCCGCCAGTTCGACGTGATCAAGCAGAAGAACATGTACGGTAAGAAGGTTATGGGCATCGAGCGCAGCACGTTCCTGGTCGACTCGAAGGGCGTTCTGCGTAAAGAATGGCGGAAAGTGAAGGTCGACGGTCACGTCGACGAAGTGCTCGAAGCGGCAAAGGGACTTTAACGGAACGCAACCCCCGCATTGGGGTCGAATTCGTCTAGCGGCCCGAAGTCGAAGCCTGGAGGACTCTACGACGTGAAGATTCTGACGTTGCTACTCGGCATCGCACTTCTCGGTAGCGCCGCGGCTGAGCCGAACGATCGCCTGCCGGACTTCGGCAGCCCCGCCGACGCCGCGTTGAGCAAGAGCCGCGAGGCGCAACTCGGGCGCGGGGTGATGCTCCAGCTGCGCAACGCAAACGTCGTCGTCGACGACCCACAGCTCACCGAGTACATCGGGACGCTCGGCAGCCAGCTCGCGAGCAACGCGAACAACGGCGACTTCAAGTTCAGCTTCTTTCTCGTCAAGGACGGTGAGATCAACGCGTTCGCGCTACCGGGCGGCTTCGTCGGCGTGAACTCCGGCCTGCTGCTTGCGACCGATAACGAGAACGAGCTCGCCGGCGTGCTCGCCCACGAGGTGTCACACGTCACGCAACGGCACCTCGCGCGCGCAATCTACGACAACCAGCGTACGAGCATCATGTCGATGGCGACCATGCTCGCCGCTATCCTGCTAGGCGCAGCCGCAGACGTGTCCGGCGACGCGATGGCCGGAGTGGTCACCGCTTCGCAGTCGATGGCTGCGCAACGCCAGATCAACTTCACTCGCGCGAACGAGCACGAGGCGGACCGCGTCGGCATGGAGGTGCTCTCCTCCGCGGGCTTCGACCCAAATGGCATGTCCACTTTCTTCGAGAAGCTCAGCAAGCGCTATGGCGGGCAGCAGCAATACGTCCCGGCGATCTTGCAAACGCACCCAGTCACTTCCGAGCGCGTCGCCGAGGCGCGCGCGCGGGCGCGCCAACTCCCGCAGACGACGCATGAGGATAGCGCGGGCTACGGACTGGCGAAGGCGCGCCTGATGGTCTTGACTGCGCCTACACCGGATGCGGCGTTCGCGCTCTTCAAGGACAAGAAGGGCAGCACGCTGCCAGCCGATCGCTACGGTCTCGCGCTGAGCTCGATGCGCATGTCGCTCAATGACAGTGCCGAGCTCTTGTTCCGCGATCTCGTCGCGGACGACCCCACCGTCATTGCTTATCGGATCGGACAAGCCGAGGCACTGCTGGCAGGCGGGTCCACCGAGGGCGCCCTCAAGCTCTACAAAGACGACGTACGATTGTTCCCCCGCAACGTGCCACTGACCATCAGCTACGCCGAGGCGCTGATCAACGCCGGTCAGCCGGCGGCCGCGCACCAGTTGCTGCTCGACCTACTGAACAACGTGGACCCGACCCCGGAGCAGCTGCGCCTCATCGCACGGGCCGCAAACGCCGAAGGCGACGTCGGCAATGCGTACTTCTATATGTCTTACTACTACGCCTCGATCGGCAATCTGCCGCTCGCGATCAACCAGGTACGGATGGCCCTCGAGACGCCCGAAGTCCACACCGTGGACCGCTCGCGCTTCGAAGCACGCCTGGAGCAGCTGATCGACTATCTGCCGGACGAAGAGCGCGAGCGCCAACGCGCGGCCCCGACGCACTGATTTTCCTGCCAGGCCTACGGCGGCGGTCGATTGCGGCCGCCGACACCCCCGGTCCCCACTCCGCTGACTCCTCGATTCGCGCCCCGGCCTTGCGATGGGCCGAAATAGTACTAAAATAGTCCACTATCAACGTGCCAAGAAGGATTCGCCGCGATGCTGCGCATGAGCAAGCTCACGGACTACGGAACTATGGTGCTCGCGCAGCTCGCGACACGCGACGACGGCCTGTCGACCGCGAGCGAGGTCGCGGGCGCGACTCACCTCGGGCAACCGACGGTCAGTAAGCTCCTCAAGCATCTCGTGCACGCGGGGCTTGTGGTCTCGACCCGTGGCGTTCAAGGCGGGTACGCGCTGGCCAGGCCGGCGGGTGCAATCAGCGCGGCCGAGATCATCGATGCGCTCGAAGGGCCGGTGGCGATAACCGAGTGCAGCTCCGCGAGCGGCGACTGCGACCTCCAGTCGTTCTGCCGAGTCGGCATGGCCTGGCAGAGGATCAACCACAGCATCCGCAAGGCGCTCGAGGACGTGACTCTCGCGGACTTGCAGCAGCGGCGCGAGCCGCTGCCGCCGCCCAATCTGCGCGCCGGACTCGAAACGGCCAGCGCTCGCTAACGGACTAGGAACGAACAGGAATGGCAACGGATTCGAAAGAGCTCGACGACTTCGTCAAGCGCAGCTACCGGCACGGTTTCGTCACCGATATCGAGCAGGAGACGGTACCGCCCGGCCTCGACGAGGACGTGATCAGGCTGATTTCCGCCAAGAAGGGCGAGCCCGAGTTCCTCACGCAGTGGCGGCTCAAGGCGTACCGGCATTGGCTGACGCTCGAGGAGCCGACCTGGGCGCACGTGCATTACACGCCGATCGACTACCAAGGCATTTCGTACTACTCGGCGCCGAAGTCCAACGCCGACGCGCCGAAGAGCCTCGACGACGTCGATCCGAAGCTCCTCGAGACGTACGAAAAGCTCGGTATCCCGCTGCATGAGCGCGCTCGGCTCGCCGGAGTCGCGGTCGACGCCGTCTTCGACAGCGTGTCCGTCGCGACCACGTTCAAAGGCAAGCTCGCAGACGCCGGCGTGATTTTCTGTTCGTTCTCCGAGGCCGTGCAAAAGCACCCCGACCTCGTGCAGCGTTATCTCGGCACTGTCGTACCCTATCGCGACAACTTCTTCGCGACCCTGAACTCGGCGGTCTTCACCGACGGCTCGTTCGTATACGTGCCGAAAGGCGTCCGCTGCCCAATGGAGCTCTCCACCTATTTCCGGATCAACGCCGCGAAGACCGGCCAGTTCGAACGCACGCTGATCGTCGCAGACGAAGGCAGCCACGTGAGCTACCTGGAGGGATGCACGGCGCCGATGCGGGACGAGAACCAGCTGCACGCCGCGGTCGTCGAGCTCGTTGCGCTCGAGGGAGCGGAAATCAAGTACTCGACGGTGCAGAACTGGTATCCGGGCGATGAGCAAGGACGCGGCGGCATCTACAACTTCGTCACGAAGCGCGGCGAGTGCCGCGGAGCGAACTCGAAGATCTCGTGGACCCAGGTCGAGACCGGATCCGCGATCACGTGGAAGTATCCGAGCTGCATCCTGCGCGGGGAGAATTCGATCGGCGAGTTCTACTCCGTCGCGGTCGCGAACAACTATCAGCAGGCGGACACGGGCACGAAGATGATCCACATTGGCCGCAACACGCGGAGCACCATCGTCTCGAAGGGCATTTCGGCGGGCCATGGGCAAAACTCCTATCGCGGCCTCGTGAAGATGCTGCCGACGGCGCACGGCGCGCGGAACTACACGCAATGCGACTCGCTGCTGCTCGGCTCCGAGTGCGGCGCAAATACGTTCCCGTACATCGAGTCGCGCAATCGCTCGGCCCGCGTGGAGCACGAAGCGACGACGTCGAAGATCAGCGAGGATCAGTTGTTCTATTGCCGACAGCGCGGCCTCGCCCAGGAAGACGCAGTGAACATGATCGTCAACGGATTCTGCCGCGAGGTGTTCAAGGAGCTACCGATGGAGTTCGCCGTCGAGGCGCAAAACCTGTTGAACGTGAGCCTCGAAGGCGCGGTCGGCTGAAGCGGAGGCAAGCGATGTTGACGATCGAAAACCTGCACGTCCGCGTAGCGGACCGCGAAATCCTGAAGGGGCTCGACCTCACGGTTCCGACCGGCGAGGTGCACGCGATCATGGGCCCGAACGGCTCTGGGAAGAGCACGCTCGCACAGGTGCTCGCAGGGCGCGAGAACTACGAGGTGACGAGCGGCACGGTGCTGCTCGACGGGCAGGACCTGCTGGAGCTCGCTCCGGAGGAGCGGGCTCGCGCGGGCGTGTTCCTCGCATTCCAATACCCGATCGAGATCCCGGGCGTGAACAACGCCTACCTGCTCAAGGCAGCGCTGAACGCACAGCGCGCCGCCCGCGGCGAGTCCCCCGTCGATGCATTCGAGTTCATGAAGTTAATCAAGAACAAGATGGAACTCATGCAAATTCCTAGAGATTTTCTCAACAGAAGCGTGAACCAGGGATTTTCTGGCGGCGAGAAGAAGCGCAACGAGATCCTGCAGATGTTGTTGCTTGAGCCTCGGTTCGCGGTGCTCGACGAGACCGATTCGGGGCTCGACGTCGACGCGCTCAAAATCGTTGCGACGGGCGTCAACAGCCTGCGCAGCCCGCAGCGTTCGATGCTGCTCGTGACCCACTACGAGCGATTGCTCGAGCTGATCGTGCCCGATCGCGTCCACGTGCTCGCGGCCGGCCAAATCCTGAAATCGGGAGGTCCCGAGCTCGCCCGCGAGCTCGATGCGCGCGGCTACGATTGGGTAACGGCGGAGGCCGCTCGGTCGTGACGTTGGCGAGGCTTCAAGAAGCGACTCGACCCGGCGGCGCGGCCCTGCCGGGCTCCGCGGACTCGCTCGCTCTGCGCGAGGCCGCCCGTGCCGCATTTGCGGCCGCGGGACTGCCGACGCCGCGTCGCGAGACGTGGCGCTACACGGATCTCAAGCCGCTTGCGGAGCGCAGCTTCGACCTGGTGCCGCGGCCCCCCGAGAGCGACGCGCTCCGAGCCGCACAGCAGATGCTGGCAGCGCAAAGCTTTGCGCCGGACGATTCTCGGCTCGTGTTCGTGGATGGCCACCCGGTCGCGGCACTTGGGCGCGTCGCCCACCGCAGCCTCCAGATCGCAGATCTGCAGACGCGTTGGCGCACGCTCGATCCGACGGATCGCGGCAAGATCTCAACCGCCGACCACCCCCTCGCCGCTCTCAATACGGCCTACACGCAAACCGGTTCGTGGCTGCGCGTGCCCGAGGGCCTCCGGATCGATGAGCCCGTCCACATCGTGTTCATCGCGAGCGGCGTGCCCGACCTTGCGCCGCAGCCGCGCCTGCTGCTCGATCTCGAGCGAGGTGCCGAGCTGCTCGTCGTCCAGCACTTTCTCGACGCAGGCCAACCCTCGGGGTGGGTCAATAGCGTCACGGAGATCCACCAGGCCGAGGACTCCCGCCTCACTCTGTATCGCCTGCAGCAACACGCGGCGACGCACACGCATACGGCCCTGCTCGCAGTCGAGCTTGCGGCGCGGGCGACCGCCTCGATCGGCCTCGTGGACCTCGGCGGCCGCCTCATCCGCAACGACGTCGACGTAAAGCTGCGCGAGGCTGGCGCTGCAATCGAGCTATTCGGCGTGTTCCTCGCGGGCGCCGGCCAGCACGTCGACGACCACACGCTGATCGACCACTTGGCCCCCGACACGCGCAGCGACGAAGCGTTTCGCGGCATCATCGGCCACCGCGGCCGCGGTGTGTTCAACGGTAAGGTGGTCGTGCACCGCGGCGCACAGCGAATCGACGCGCGCCAGCGCAACGACAACCTGCTCTTGTCCGATCAAGCGGAGATAGACGCCAAGCCCGAGCTCGAGATCTATGCCGACGATGTGAAGTGCAGCCACGGCTCAACCGTCGGCGAGCTCGATGCGGAGCATTTGTTTTACCTGCGTTCGCGCGGCGTCGACGAGGCGACCGCGCGCGAGATCCTGACGGTCGCGTTCGCCTCCGCCGTGCTCGAGCGGATCGCGATACCTGCGCTACGCGAACGAATCATCGCGCTCGTGACCGCGCGCTTGCGGGCACTCGGGGAGACCCGCACATGAGCCGTGCCGCGCAGCACGCCGGCAAGCCGGCGCTGATCACCGACGTAGCGAGTTTGCGCGCCGATTTCCCGGCTCTGCACCAGCTCGTCCATGGCAAGCCGCTCGCCTACCTCGACAACGCGGCTTCGTCGCAACAGCCGCGCGCGGTGCTGGAAGCCGCCGCCCTACAGCAGCGCCTCAATCACGCGAACGTCCACCGCGGTGTGCACGACCTTAGCGAGCGCTCGACCGCGGCTTACGAAGGCGCGCGAGCGAAGGTCTGCCGTTTCATCAACGCGGCGCGGGTCGAAGAGATCGTATTTACGCGAGGTACGACCGAAGCGATCAACCTCGTGGCAGCGAGCCTCGGTCGCCAACGTCTCTCACCCGGTGACGAGGTACTGATCACCTGGATGGAGCATCACTCGAACATTGTTCCGTGGCAGCTGATCTGCGAGCAAACGGGTGCGAAGCTCGTGGTCGTGCCGATCACGGACGCGGGTGAGCTCGATCGCAAAGCATTCTCGCGCCTCCTCACGGCGCGTACCAAAATCGTCGCGGTCACCTATGTATCCAACGCACTCGGGACCGTGAACCCGATCGCCGATCTCGTTGCGGAGGCGCATCGAGCCGGCGCCGTCGTGCTGGTCGATGCGGCCCAGGCCGTTCCGCACTTGCGCGTCGACGTTCGGGCGCTCGATTGCGACTTCCTCGCGTTCTCGGGCCACAAGATGTTTGGGCCCACCGGGATCGGCGCACTGTATGGCAAGCACGCATTGCTCGACGCCATGCCGCCGTACCAGGGCGGCGGCGAGATGATCCTCACCGTGAGCTTCGCCGAGACGACCTACAACGCGCTGCCCTACAAGTTCGAGGCCGGCACGCCGAACATCACGGGAGCGGTGGGCTTAGGCGCCGCGATCGACTACCTCGAGCGGATCGATTTCAGCGCTCTCGGCAGCTACGAGCATGCCCTGCTCGGCCACGCGACCGAACGGCTGCTCGCAGAGATCCCGGGTGCGCACGTGATCGGCACGGCGCGTGACAAAGCGAGCGTGCTGTCGTTCGTGATCGACGGTATTCACGCGCACGACCTCGGCACCATCGTCGACCGTGAAGGCGTCGCGATCCGCACCGGCCATCACTGCGCAATGCCGGTGATGGAGCGTTTCGGCGTCGCGGCAACGGCGCGCGCGTCGTTCGCGTTCTACAACGACCGGTCCGACGTGGACCGGCTGATGGCGGGCCTGAAGCGCGCCGTGGAGCTTTTCCGTGGATGAGCTGCAAGACCTGTATCGCGAGGTGATCCTCGACCATAACCGCCAGCCGCGAAATTTCGGCGAGCTCGCCGATGCCGATCACGTGATCGAAGGCGTGAACCCGCTTTGCGGCGACAAGATGACGCTGTACGTGAAAGTCCGCGACGGGAAGGTCCAAGACATCATGTTCAAGGGGACCGGCTGCGCAATCTCGGTCGCGTCGTCGTCGCTGATGACCGAGCGCGTGAAGGGCGCGAGCGTGCACGCCACGCTCGACCTGTTCGATAAAGTGCACGACCTTCTGACCGGCGCGAACGAAACGCCGCCCGAGGATCTCGACAAGCTCGCCGCGCTCGCCGGCGTGCGCGAATACCCGACGCGCGTCAAGTGTGCGAGCCTCGGCTGGCACGCTCTGAAGGCGGCGCTCGCGGGCCGGGACGATCGGCCCGTCACGACGGAGTGAGCGCGCGTGTACCACTCCCAAAACGAACCGGTGACTTTCGTTCGCGACTGCGACGCCGTGCTGATTCCCGCCGGCGAGCACGTCAAACTACCCGAGGGCAGCACGGGTTTCATGACCCAGGCACTCGGCGGCAGTTTCACCGTCTACATCGAGGGCAACCTGTTCCGCATTGCGGGCAGCGACGGCGATGCAATCGGCAAAGAGCCGCTGCACGCGCCCGAGGTCCCTGACGACGCGACGGAGGCGGAGATCGAAGCGGCGGTGTGGCAGCAGCTTCGCACCTGCTACGACCCGGAGATCCCGATCAACATCGTGGAGCTCGGGCTCGTGTACGAGTGCAACGTCGAGCGCGGTCCGAGCGGCAAACGCGTCGTGGGAATCAAGATGACGCTCACGGCGCCGGGCTGCGGGATGGGGGATATCCTCGCGCAGGACGTGCGCGAGAAGGTCGAGATCATTCCGACCGTCGAGCGAGCGGACGTCGAGCTCGTGTTCGATCCGCCGTGGAACCAGTCGATGATGTCGGAGGAAGCGCGGCTCGAAGCCGGGCTTCTGTGACCGACACGTCAATCGCGGGCGCGGCGTGAAGCAGCTCATTCATTCTTCGCCACGCGAAGTCGGGCTGGAAAAACGGCGCGTTGGGCGACGTCGATCGCCCGCTGTCCGCTCGCGGCGACCGCGACGCCCCGCGCATGGGCAAGCGCCTGCTGTCGCGACATGCACGACCGGACCTGCTGCTCGCGAGCCACGCGAGGCGCGCACAGCGCACCGCGAAGCTCGTCGCGCGCGCGCTCGGGATTCGGCCCGAGCTCATCAAGACCGAGGAATCGCTCTACCTGGCCGAGCCGGCCGCCGTGCTTGCCGTGGTCGCTAGGCAGGACGACGCTTATTCCTGCCTGCTCGTCGTCGGCCACAACCCAGGTCTCACGGACCTTGCGAATCGGTTGCTGCCGGACCTCGCGCTCGACAATCTGCCGACGGCCGGCGTCGTCGCGATCGACTTCGCGGCAACGAACTGGCAGGACGTCGGCGGTGCACCGGCGAAGCTCGCCTACTACGACTACCCCAAAAACCCCGAGCTCTTCGTTACCGAGAACTAGCGTCGCCCGCCAACGTACGGCAACGGCTCGATAGCTGCTACCGCCGATCCTTCGCGCGCAGCAACAGGCGGCGCGTTCGCTTGTCCGGTCGGCCTACGGTGGGCGGCGCGAACGCTGGGCGGAGCGCGCGCTGCTGCGCCGCGGCGAGTTGCCGCTCGATCGACTCGGCAGACTCGACGTAGCATCGCGCGGCTTCCGGTGCCGGCCCGCGCCGCAGTGGAATCGCCGCGATCGCCACGTCCTTTTCGCTATCGTCGCCGCGGCTGATCGTAAGCGCGTCGCCGATCTTGACGTCGTGCGCCGGCTTTACGCGATTGCCGTTCAAACGAACGTGTCCGGCGCGCACGGCATCTGCGGCGGCGCTGCGCGACTTGAAAAAGCGCGCGCACCAGAGCCAGCGGTCGATTCTCTCGCGCTCGCTGCGATCCTCGTCGCCCGCGCTCATCGCATCAATTTGTGTCGCAAAAGCAGTAGGCGTACACCCCGCGCGGATCATTGAGGCGCTCGAGGAATGCGAGCGGCTCCATCGCGGATTCGATCCAGCGGGATACCGTGTTTCGCCAACGTGAAGCGCCCGTGATGAGCTCGATCGCGGGCATCGCGGTGGCCGTCAGCTCGAGCACTAGGCGCTCGCTGAATCCCAACTGCGGCTCGATGTACTTCACGCCGTAGCGGCCGCTCTCGAGCCCGGCAAGCTCCGCCGCGGACTCGATGGCCTGAGGCAGATTGCCGAGCCGATCGACGAGCCCGCGATCGAGCGCGTCCGTGCCGACCCAGACACGGCCGTGGGCGACGCTGTCGATCTGCTCGACGGTGCGCTTGCGGTGCTCCGCTACCTTGCCGATGAATTCCCCGTAAGTCTGGCGGATCATTTGGCCGATCATCCCCTTCACACTATCGCTGAGCTCGCGCGTCGCGTCGAAAGCGTCCGCGAGCTTGGTGGTGCCGATGCCGTCCACGTGCACGCCAAGCTTGTCGAGCAGGCGTTGGAACGTCGGGATCGTAGCGCCAACGCCGATCGAGCCCGTCAACGTCGTGGGGCTTGCCCAGATCTCGTTGGCCGCCATCGATATCCAATAGCCCCCGGACGCGGCGACACTTCCCATCGACACGACGAGCGGACGGTTGGACTCCTGGAAGACCTGCAACTCACGCAGGATCACATCCGAAGCGAAAGCGCTGCCCCCGCCCGAGTCCACTCTCAGCACGAGCGCCTTCACGTGCTCGTCGTCGCGCGCCTGACGAATGAGCTCGGCTAGGGAATCACCGCCGATCGCCCCGGGCGGCTGCTCGCCGTCGAGGATGGTGCCCGATGCAACGATCACTGCCACGTTGCTCGCCTGTTCCGCCGGCCGCGCGGCACCGCGTAGCGGCCGTGAGGTAATCCTCCACGCCGATGCCCACGAAGTCGTCGGGATGCTGAATCCCCGGCTGCGTGGCGCCGATCGACTCGCGGATCCGCGCGCGCATCGCGTCGCGCGTGAGCAACTCGTCGACGAGCCCATAATCCACCGCGAGCTTTGCCCCGTCGCCGCCGGCTTCCTCGAGCAGCGGCACGATCTCGTCCGCGTAGCGTTGCAATGCCTGATCGGGGAGCTTGCGCGCGGTCGTCACGTCGCTCTGATAAGCCTTCCAGAGCGCGCCCAGAAACACGCCGCTCGATTCCTCGTCCTGCGGGGACATGTCGTCGCGAGTAATCGGCTCGACAAAAGACTTGTACTCGCCGACGGTCCATACGTTGTAGTCGACGTAGAACTTCTCGAGCGCCGACTTGTAGTACGGCATGAAGCGGCTGTAGCCGTCGACCAGCACGAGCCCCATCGGGTGCATATAGACGCGGTCCGCTTGGGACGCGAGATAGTACTGGTCGCGCGTGAAGCCGTCGCCGATCGCGGTGACCGGTTTGCCGCTCTGCTTGAACGCGTCGATCTCTGCCTTGAGCTCTTGCAGCTTGCTCAAGCCGGCCTCCGTCATGCCGTCGAGCTGCTAGAACCACGCCCTTGATGCGGGAGTCGGTGCGCGCCGCGCGCAGCGCGTCGACGACGTCGCGCAGCAGCGTCTGCTGGATCGGCGTGCCGCGAGCCTTCGCGATGGCGCGCGACAGCGGATCGCCCGCCAGCTGGTCGACCAGCGTGCCTTCCGGCGCAATCACGAGGGCGGCCGCGCTCGGCACGAACACGCGCTCGCCGAGCGTGCTGACGAGGACAAGCAGGAAGATCCCGAGCAGCACGATCAGGTGAAGCAGCCGCCGGAGCCGATCGAGGCCCCGCCAAATTGCCCCGACGATGCGTAGCGGTAGTCCGCGGCTTGGAGTGTTCATACGTTCCCTCGCAAATCGAGCTCAGCGCAGCAGCATTAAAGAGAGTGAAGGCCAGAACGCGATGACGATGACCGCGACCAGCGACACGATCAAGAACGGCTGTGTCGCCCAGTAGATCTCGGTGATGTCCTTGTTGAAACGGTGGCTCGCGATGAACAGGTTCAATCCGACGGGCGGCGTGAGATATCCGAGCTCCATCGCGGCGAGAAACACGATTCCCAAATGGATCGGATTCACGCCGTACTGCGCCGCAATCGGCAAGAGCAATGGCACCACGAGCACCGTGGCCGAGAAGATGTCGAGAATGGTGCCGAGGATCAGTAGGAACACGAGCAACACGACCATGAAGCTGTTCGGTCCCGTCACGTAATCCTTGACCATGGCGAACAGCTTCTCGGGCACGCCGGAGTCGATCATGTAGTTGGTCGACGCGAGCGACACGCCGAGGATCACGAAAATCGCGCCGACGAGGACCATCGATTCGCGCATGATGCCCGGCACGTCGCGCCAGCGAACTTCGCGCAAGATCACGAGCTCGACGATCGCGACATACAGCGCCGTGACAGCGGCCGCCTCGGAGACTGCGAAGTAGCCGCTGTAGATTCCTCCGAGAACCACGAACGGGAGCGGCAAGTCCCACTTGGCTTCCGCGATTGCGGCCAAGGCCTCGCGGCCTGAGCGCGCTGAGCGCTCCTGACGGACGTGGCGGTTGCGCCAGTAGCTGTAGATCGACAGCAACAGGAGCATGAAGATTCCGGGCAGCGCGCCCGCCACGAACAGGTCGTCGATCGGCGCCCCGGACACGACCCCATAAAGAATGAGCGGCAGCGACGGCGCGAACAGAAGGCCGAGGCTGCCCGACGCAGTGATCAGCCCGAGATTGAAGCGCTCGTCATAGCCCGCTTGCCCTAGCGCCGGATACAGCAGCGCGCCGAGCGCAATGATGGTGACGCCCGACGCGCCCGTGAACGCCGTGAACAGCGCGCACACCGCGAGCGAGACCACCGCGAGCCCGCCCGGGAACCACCCGAGCAGCGCCTGCGATAGCCGCACGAGGCGCCGAGGCGCTTGACCCGCGCTCAGTAGAAAGCCCGCGAAGGTGAACAGCGGGATCGCGACGAGCACGGACGTCTCGGAGAGACCGAAGAACTCGATCGCGACCACCGAGAGGTCGACGCCTTCGCTCCGGAACCCGAGCATCGCGCTCGTGCCGATTACGGCGAACAACGGCGCGCCGAGCAGCGTGACCACGATGAGGCCGATCAGAACCCAGGGCACGTCACGCGCCTCGCAGGTGCCGCAACACCTGCAAGAAAAAGCGGTACGCCATCAACGCAAACGCCACCGGCATGATCGCCTGCAGCCACCATGCGGGAACGCCGAGCAGCGTGTCGCCGAACGCACGCGAGTCGCGCACGAACGCGAACGCGAAATAGGCGAACGCCGCGCAAAAGGTCGTGGCAAACAAGTCCGAGAGGACGCCCGCGACGACCTTGTAACGGCCCGGCAGCCACTGAACCAAAGCCCCCATCGTGATGTGCCTGCCGTCGCGGCTCGCCGCGAGGGCGCCGAGCAACGCGAGCCACAAGACCGCGAGACGGGTAAGACCGTCTCCCCAGGTAAAACCGATGGAAAACAAGTTGCGCAGCAAGATTTGCGCGCTCGAGAACAAGATCAGACCGCCGAGCAACACGACGATCAACGCGTCCTCGACCACGCGGCCCGCGTTCGCGACGCGGGCCAACCAGGACTGCTGCGGACCCTCGTTCAAGCGCTTTTTTTCGGCCAGGAGCGCCTACGGATGCGTCCGGCGATAGTCGGCGAGGATACCGAGCACCTCGTCGAACATCTGGGCGTCGAGGTCCGGACGCGTTCGGTACCGCGGGAAAAGCCCCTCGATCGCGCGGCGCCAATTGTCGACGTTGGCCGCGTCGACCGCGACCGTCTGCAGCCCGGAACGCAGGAGCGTCTCGTTCGCGCTCTCGTTGTCCGTCCGGGCGGTCTTGTCGAGCTCACCCATGTACTGGCCCATCACCTCGCGGACGACCTTCTGATCGTCCGCGGACAATTGGCCGAACGCGTTCTTCTCAATCGCGAAGATGCCCATCGAATAGGAGATCGGCAAATCGGTGATGTATTTCGTCTTGGTGTGCCACTGGAGCACGAGCGCGGCGACCGGCGACGCGAACGAAATCTCGATGAGTCCGGTCTGGAGACCCGTCAGCACGTCCGTAACCGGCAGCACGACGGGCGACAGACCCAGCTCTTGCATCGCGAGGAAGCTGATCTGGTCGCCGTCCGGCACCCAGACCTTCTTGCGGCGCATGTCGTCGACGCTCTTGATCGGCTCGTTCGAAAGCAGGTTCGCGAAACCGCCCTCGGTGAAACCGAACGCGACGAAACCCGCCTGCTCGAGCCCCGCGATCATCTTCGAGTCGATCTTCGCGCGCACCGCGTCGACCTCGTCGAGCGAATGGAACAGGAACGGGATGCCGTAGGTGTTGAGCGCGGGATAGCGCTCGGCGAGGCCGCCTGCAGTGAACGCCCCGCCCTGCAGCTGCCCTACGCGCACTTTGCGTAGCACCTGCGCGTCGTTGCCCATGACGCCGCCTGGATAGAACTTGATCGAGACGCGGCCGGCAGTCCGCATTCGGATCTGCTCGGCACCGGCGCGCATCTGCTGCATCCACTGCGAGCCGTCGGGGGCAACGGTCGCGATCTTCAGGTCTACGGCGAAGGCCGGAATGCCAACCCATAGCGACGCGAGCACGGCTGCGACGTGCCACCAGTGGCGCAACGCAAGCTTGCTGATCGCTCGACCCATCAGAAGTACTCCTTCGACGTTGCCAACAACACCTCGGCCTCCTTCTTGGCCAAGACGTTGAAGAGTGTGAGCTTAGGCGCCGCCGTCGGCGCGTTCAGGACTTCCATCAACAATCGATCATGGAGCTCTTGATCGAACACGAGACGCGCGTAACGGCGTGCGTATTCTACCTTGATCGAGAGGTCCTGGCCGCCCGAGAGCTCGATCGCACGCTCGAAGTGCATCCGAGCAACGTCGGGCTTGCCGCCGAGGGCCGGCGGACGTAAGGAGTTGAGTATCCCGAGGTAACCGTGAATCGCGCCGCGCTCGTAGGTCTCGTCGAGCGCGAGCGCGCGCTCGAGCACCGCTTCGACCCATGGCAGCTCCGCGACCGCGTTCCAGTCTTCGCTGGTCGCGTCGAGATTGCTGAGCCAGCTGACGGCGTACGCGTACAGCGGAGCGACGTTCTTTTCGCCGACGCCGTTGAGCTGCTGTGTGAGCTCCTCATAGCCGATGCCGTTCCATTTACATGCGGGTGCGTACGACAAGCAGATCGCGCGTTCGCCGTAGCGCCGCGCTTTGGCGGTCATCGCTACGGCGCGCTCGGGCGGCGCGAAGCGCGAGCCGTAAAGAGCGAACAATTGCGAGCCCGCGACGAGCATTCCGACGCTGTTGGGGTTCTGCGAGATGAGCCCGTCGATGACCAGCAGATACGCAGGCACGCCGTCGGCGACGAGCTCCGGATCGTCCTGATTGAGAATCGCGGCCGACAACGTATTGCCGGCCTTGGCGCCGATGATGTTCACGACGCACCCTGCGGACAATACTGCACAGAGCAAGCCGCAGCCGACGCCGCGAACGACGCGACTCACGCGCTGACTCTTGGTCCGCGCGTCCCCGCGGGGGAACGCGTCTGTGTCAGACCTTCTCTTTGATGCGGGCGGCTTTGCCGCTGAGATCACGGAGGTAGTAGAGCTTGGCTCGGCGAACATCACCACGTCGTTTCACCTTGATCTCCGCAACAGCGGGACTGTGGGTCTGGAACACGCGCTCTACCCCCTCGCCGTGCGAGACCTTCCTCACGGTAAACGATGAGTTCAGTCCCCTGTTCTTTATCGCGATCACGATGCCTTCGTAGGCTTGGAGGCGCTCGCGGTCGCCCTCCGTGACGCGTACCTGGACGACCACCGTGTCGCCCGGCGCAAAATCCGGCACATCCTTCTTGAGCTGTTCGCGTTCGATTTCGTCAATGACCCTGGACATCGGTGAATCCTCTTAGCAGTGCCGTATTTCGGTTCGATCGGGCGCCGGGTTGGCCGGAGTCTCGTCGAGCCCGCGTATTCTACGAGATCTCGTCGCCGGAGTTCAGCCGCTCTGACCTGAACTCTTCCAATAATTCCTGCTCTTCCCCCGTGAGCTCACGCGCCGCGAGCAGCTGCGGCCGCTTGAGCCAGGTCCGGCCGAGCGCCTGCTTCAGCCGCCAGCGGCGCACCGCCGCGTGGTCACCGCCGAGCAGCACCGGCGGCACCGCGCGGCCGTCGATCACCTCGGGGCGCGTGTACTGCGGGCAATCCAGCAGCCCCGCCGTATACGAGTCCTCCACGTTCGAGTCCTCATGCCCGAGCACGCCGGGCAGGAGGCGCGCGACAGCGTCAATCACCACCGCCGCGGCAAGCTCTCCGCCGCTCAATACATAGTCGCCGAGCGCGAGCTCGGTTCCGACCTCGGCCTCGACGAACCGCTCGTCTATCCCTTCGTAGCGCCCCGAGACGAGCAGCATTCCCGGCGCCGCCGCGAGCTCGCGCGCGAACGCTTGGTCGAACTGGCGGCCCTGGGCCGTCAGCACGATTTCGCGCGTGCCGGCGGGCAACTTCGCACGCAGCGCCCGCACGGCCTCGCGCAGAGGCTCGTATTTCAGGACCATGCCCGGTCCGCCGCCGTACGGACGGTCGTCGACCGTCTTGTGCCGATCCGTCGCGAAATCGCGCGGCGTCGCATGCTCGAGCGCGATCAGGCCCCGCTCGCTCGCGCGCCCGACGACACCGAACCGCATCACGGGCTCGACGAGCTCCGGAAACAGCGAGACGACGCCAACGCGGTACATCCGCAGCCCTTCAAAACTCGGGCGACCAATCCGCGACGATCACGCCGGCGTCGAGGTCGACGCTGCGGATCACCTCGCCCATTACGAACGGAACCAGCCGTTGCGGCGCACCCGCGAGCACGAGCACATCGTTTGCGCCCGTCGCGACGAGATGGTCGACTATACCGAGCGTCTCGCCTCCAAGCGTTCGAACCTCGAGCCCCTCGAGGTCCGTCCAGTAGTACTCACCGGGTGCGCACTCAGGCAGCGCCACGCGCTCGACGACGATCTCGGCGCCGATCAGCTCGCGTGCCCGCTCTGGACTTTCGACTCCGCGCAACTTCGCGACTACGTTGGCGCCGTGACTGCGTCCGTCCTCGATCTCCATCGTGCTCTCGACACCGCGCTGATGCAGAGTCCAGACCGCGAAGCGCACGACGTTGTCGCGCGGCTCGGTGTATGAGTGGACCTTGACCCATCCCTTCACGCCGAACACGCCGCTGATGCGGCCGAGCGTGATGAGCTTTTGAGATTTAGCGCCCACTGCGGAATCGCAGAGCGCGCGTGCGGTCAAGCCGCTGCGGCGGCGCCTTTGTTCTGCTTGAGCAAATCGGCGACGCGTTCCGATTGTTGCGCGCCCCTGCCCATCCAGAACTCGACCCGGCTCGAGTCGACGCGGAAACGCTCTTCGCCGCCGGTGGCGATGGGATTGAAGAAACCGATTCGCTCGATGTAGCGGCCGTCGCGGCGGTTACGCCGATCGGTGACGACGATGTGATAGAACGGCCGTTTGACAGTGCCGCCGCGCGCGAGACGAATGATCACCATAAGCTTTCGTGAGACCCCGACCGGTGCAACCCGTTGTGCCAAAAACCGAAGCGGCCCCAATGGGGCCGCCCTTCGAAGCGCGGAATTCTACCCATTTCACAGGCCGAGCGTAACCCCCGAAACGGGCTTCGTCAGTTCCGGGCAGAGTTAGCCCGCCCGCAGGGCTCCGGGGACCCCCCAAAGGGCGGAACAGGCGACCGGACTGCCGGCGGAGTCAGCGGCCGCGAAACGGCGGCGGCCCGCCGCGGCGCATGGCCCCGAGCAGCTTTTGGATGCCGCCCGCCTTCGCGACCTGTTTCATGGTCTTGGCCAGGTTCTTGTGCTGCTTCAGCAGTCGGCTCACGTCCTGCACCGGCAGCCCCGCACCGGCCGCGATCCGGCGCTTGCGCGAGCCGTCGATCACGGCCGGATGACGCCGCTCCCGTGGCGTCATGGAGTCGATGATCCCGATCTGGCGCTTCAATACCTTCGGATCGAGCTTCGCGCTCGCGAGCTGTTCCGGCTTGATGCCCGGGAGCTTGTCGAGCAGCTGCTCGAATCCGCCCATGTTGACCATCTGCTTGAGCTGCTCGCGGAAGTCCTCGAGGCTGATCTCCTGCCCCTTCTTCACCTTCGTCGCGACACGCTCCATGTCTTCACGGTCGACCTGGCGCTGCACCTGCTCGACGAGCCCGACAACGTCGCCCATGCCGAGGATCCGCGCCGCGAATCGGCTCGGAACGAACGGCTCGAGCGCATCGACCTTTTCGCCCGTGCCGACGAGCTTGATCGGCAGGCCCGTTACCTCTCGAACCGAGAGCGCCACACCGCCGCGTGCATCGCCATCCGTCTTCGTGAGGATCACGCCGGTAAGCGGCAGCGCCTCGTGAAAGGCGCGCGCCGAGTTGACGGCGTCCTGACCTGCCATCGAGTCGACGACGAACAAGGTCTCGGCCGGCGTCACGATCTCATGCAGCGCGCGCGCCTCCTCCATCATCTCGGCGTCGACGTGCAGCCGTCCGGCCGTGTCGAGGATCAACCAGCGCTGCCCGCCTCGACGCGCGGAATCGAGTGCCTGCTCCGCGATCGCGCGCGGTGCATTCTCGGAGGAGTCGAAATAGCCGGCGCCGATGTCGCTCGCGAGCTTGGCGAGCTGGGCCCGGGCCGCCGGGCGATAGACGTCCGTGCTCGCGAGCAGCACGGCACCGCCGTGATCTTCCATCAAGCGCTTCGCGAGCTTCGCCGCGGTGGTCGTCTTGCCCGCGCCTTGCAAGCCCACCAGCATGATCACCGCGGGCCGGCCGTGCGGCGCGATTGGGCTCGCATCGCCGCCGAGCACGGCGACGAGCTCGTCATGCACGATCTTCACGAACGCTTGGCCCGGATTGAGGCTGCGGGCGACCTCCTCGCCGAGGGCCCGATCACGGACGCGCTCGACGAGCGCCTTCGCCACCGGCAACGCGACGTCGGCCTCGAGCAACGCCATGCGGATCGTGCGCATCGTGTCGCGCACGTTGTCCTCGGTGATCCGGCCGCGGCCGGTCATCCGCTGGAGCGCCTCGGTTAGGCGTTCCGTCAATTGATCGAACATCGGGAAATCCGAGAAAAAAGTCAGCCTGCGCAGAGCCTAGCACGGCCGGGCGCCGGGTCGAGCGGAGGCGGCTGCGAGCGCTGCCGGCCCGCAGCACGCAACGATTCCAGCGCACGGCATGGACCGAGGTCGTTTCCTTGACACCCCTTTTGGCGTTCGGCCAATCTAGCCCGGCGCATCGAAGACTCGGGAGGGAACGAACTCGTTGGTTGACGAAGTATCCGTGGGAGTGTTGGTCGGGCTAGTGATCGCCCTACTCGTGGTCTCCGCCTTCTTCTCGGCGAGTGAAACCGCGCTCATGAGCCTCAATCGCTACCGATTGCGGCATCAGGCGCGTGCTGGTCATCGCGCTGCGCGCGTCGCGGAGCGCCTTCTCCAGCGACCCGACCGATTGATCGGCCTCATTCTGCTCGGCAACACCGCGGCCAACGTCTCCGCGGCGGCGATCGTTACGGTCATCGCGCTGCGTCTCGGCGGCGAACGCGCGATCTTCGCCGCCACGGTCGTTCTCACGATCGTCGTGCTGATTTTCGCCGAGGTGGCGCCGAAGACTCTCGCCGCGCTGAATCCGCCCCGGTACGCGCTGCCGGCGGCGTTGATCTACTTCGTGCTGCTCAAGGTGTCGTATCCGCTCGTCTGGCTCATCAACCTGTTTACGAATGGCCTGCTGCGGCTGCTCGGAGTTCGTCCCGACGAGATCGCATCGCACTCGCTGAGCGCAGAGGAGCTCCGCACTGTCGTGGCGGAAGCCGGCGTGATGGTGCCGCGCAGACACCAACGGATGCTGTTGAGCGTGCTCGATCTCGACGCGATCACGGTCGACGACGTGATGGTGCCGCGCCAAGAGGTCGTCGGCCTCGATCTCGATCGCGCTTGGGAAGACAACCTCGCGATCATCCAGGACAGCCACCACGACCGCTTGCCGGTCTATCGCGAGGATATCGACAACATCGTGGGTGTGGCGCGCGTGCGCGACCTGTTGCCCGAGCTCGTCCGCGGCGAGCTCACGCAGGCGATCCTGCTCGAACGGATACGCGAGCCGCATTTCGTCCCGGAAGGCACGCCGCTCACGAAGCAATTATTGAGCTTCCAGCAACACCGGCGTCGCTCGGCATTCGTCGTCGACGAATACGGCGACGTGCAGGGACTCATCACGACCCAGGACATCCTGCGCGAGATCGTCGGGGAGCTCGACAGCGATGCGAGCGCGGTCGACCTCGGCGTAACGAAAGAGAGCGACCGCAGCTACGTCGTTGACGCGAGCGCGAACGTGCGCCAGCTGAACCGCGTGATGAACTGGAACCTGCCGACCGACGGCCCGAAAACGCTGAACGGCTTGATCGTCGAGCAGCTCGAGACGATCCCCGAATCAGGCACCGGCGTCACGGTGGCGAACTACCCGATCGAGATCCTCGACGCGAGCGAGCACGGCATCAAAACGGTTCGCGTGTACGCTCCGGGGTCGGCGCCGCCCAAGCAAGCCGCCTAGCGGGCCGATTCAGCCGTCCAATACCGCGAGCACGTCGGCCAAACGGTCGACGGCGACGACCTCGATATCGAGCGCGCGGCGCGGCACGTTCGCGCGTGGCACCAACGCCCGACGAAAACCGTGCTTCTGCGCCTCGAGCAACCGCTCCTCGCCGAACGGCACGGGCCGAACCTCGCCGGTGAGCCCCACTTCGCCGAACACGGCGAGGTCCTGCGGCACCGCACGCTCGCGGAGGCTCGACACCACGGCGAGCGCAACCGCGAGATCCACCGCGGTCTCGCCCACCCTCAAGCCCCCTACGATGTTCGCAAAGACGTCACATTGACCGAGAGCGACGCCGCAATGCCGATGCAGCACCGCCAACAACAAGCCCATCCGTTGGCCGTCGAACCCCTGTGCGAGCCGCCGCGGAGTGTCCGCCTGCGTCGGATCGACGAGCGCCTGAACCTCGACGAGCACCGGCCGAGTGCCCTCGCGCGTCACGAGCGTTACGCTGCCGGGCACCGGCTCGCCGCGGCGCGCGAGGAAGATCGCGGACGGGTTCTTCACCTCGTGAAAACCTTCTTCCGCCATCACGAAGAATCCCATTTCGTTCGCGGCGCCGAACCGGTTCTTCACCGCGCGAACGATTCGGAAGCGGCTGCCCAAGTCGCTCTCGAAATAGAGCACCGTGTCCACCATGTGCTCGAGCACGCGCGGCCCCGCGAGCGTGCCCTCTTTCGTCACGTGCCCCACGAGCAGCGTCGCAACCTGACGCGTTTTCGCGAACCGGACGAGCTGCGCCGCGCATTCGCGTACTTGGCTCACGGAGCCCGGCGCCGATGAAAGCTCCTCGCTGAACAACGTTTGGATCGAGTCGATCGCGAGCACGCCGAGCTTGCGCTCGGCGCCGAGGCGGCTCAGAGCCGCCTCGACGCACGTCTCCGCGAGCAGCTCGAGCGGCGCGCTGCCGACGCCGAGGCGCTGCGCGCGCAAACCGATCTGATCGAGCGATTCCTCGCCCGTGACGTAGCAGGCAGCGCTGTGCCCGGCGAGGTTTGCGAGCGCGCGCAGCAGCAGAGTCGACTTGCCGATGCCCGGGTCGCCGCCGAGCAGCACCACACCACCCGGAACGAGTCCACCGCCGAGCACGCGATCGAACTCGCCGAGGCCCGTCGAGACGCGTGCGACTTTGCTCACGTCGAGCCGATCGAGACGCGTGATGGCTGCATCCGAAGCCGGGGACGCTACCCTCTCCGTCCGCCGCGGTTGCACGGTGGTCTCCGCAAAGCTGTTCCACGCACCGCAGTCCGGGCATTGGCCTTGCCACTTGGGTTGCTGTCCGCCGCAGCTCTCGCAGGTATAGATCAGCTTCGCTCTGGCCATCGTCCGCAGAATATCCGAATTGCTCCGCTAGTTGTTCGCGCGGAACTGCTCGAAAACCGAAGGATTCCGCCGTCGGAACGCCGCCGGGACCAGGCTGTGAAAGTGGGATTCTGTCACACGGCCGCAGTGCGCCTGCGTGCCATACTCGTGGCCCGCCGAGGCTTCGATCCATGGATGGCGCTCGAAATTTTCGCGATAGCTTTCTCGAAGCTGCGGCCCTCGGCCTGCTGGCGACCGCGACTCTGTACGTGGCGCCCTTGCACATCGCGGACCGCCTCGATCGCTGGTTATTCGACATCTGGTCGCAAATCGCGCCTTCGGTAGCTCCACCCGGCGACATCCTGCTCGTGCGCCTCGACGATCCGACCTCGCTCGATGCCATCGCGCAGTTGGCTCGAGACGAGCACGCTCGGCTGTTGATTTCGACCCAACCCCAAGCACCGACAGCCCAGAACGACGACTTCGTGCTCGGACCGACCGAGCTGCCGGTTGGAGCCATGCGCCTGCAGCGAACCCAGTGGCGCAACGGCGGCCACCTATGGTTCGACCCCGACATGGACGGCGTCGTCCGCAACGACATGCCGCTCATCGATGACGGCACGCAGACGCCGTCGCTCGCCCTGCGTGCGGCCCGCAAGCTTTCCGGTGGATCGACACCGCCTCGAGAAGCCAGCCAAAGCGGAACGCGGCGAGGACGGTCGGCGCTGGCTGCGTTTCTACCCGGGACGCCCGTTCCCGGAGGTTACGGCAGCCGAGGCCTTCGCGGATCCCACCCGGCTGCGCGATAAGGTGCTGATCGCCGGCGGACCCGCACAGGCCGAGCTCACGCCGCTCGGCCCACTGACGACCAACGTGCTGCTTGCGCACGCCATATCCGGATACTTGCAGGGTGTGCGCATCAACGTCGGCATCCTGGGCGCCGCGCTCGGCTGGGTGCTCGCGGCGGTTCTGATCGGCGTGCTCGGCGTGCTCCGGGCTCCGACTCGGCCGATCGCTTGGCTCGCGCTCACCGGAGCGGCGCTCGGGATTCTCGTCGTCGGTACGATCGCGTTCGGCGCGGCGAACCTGTGGCTACCGGTCACCGGCCCTCTCGCCTGGGTGGTGCTCGCGGGCAGCCTGCTCGCGATTCGAGTGCCGCGAGCCGCACGTCCGAAGCGGCTCGACGGCGACCTCGTCGCTGCACGGCAGGCCGCATCGGGAGGCCAGCTCGCCGACGCCTGGTCGCGTTACCGGCAGATCTCGCCCGTGCCCGCGCTGCTTCCAGAGCTCTACGAGCTCGCGAGCCAGCTCGACGCGGCGGGCAACGACCGCTGCGCCGCCGACCTGTTCCATCGAATCGCACAGGTGGACGGTGAGTTTCGCGACGTCGCAAGGCGGCTCGTGCGCGCGAACCAGCCGCAATCCGCTGGCGTGACAGTAAATCGCGACGAAATGCCGGCCGCGATGGGTCGTTACCAGCTCCTCGAGCCGATCGGCCGCGGGGCGATGGGCTACGTGTACCTCGGGCGCGATCCGAAGATCAATCGGATCGTTGCGATCAAGGCCGTGAACCTCGCCGCCGAGGTGGAGCCCGCCGAGCTCGAAGAAGCGAGCCGCAACTTCCTACGCGAGGCGGAGATCGCGGGCCGGCTGAGTCATCCCAACATCGTGACGATTTTCGACGTGGGCGAAACCAACGGCCTCGCCTACATCGCGATGGAATACTTGAAGGGCCGTCACCTCAGCGAGTTCGTGGTGCCGGAGCGGCTGTTGCCCGTGAACACGGTGCTCGATTTATTGAGCCGAACCGCCGATGCGCTCGACTACGCGCACTCTCAAAACGTGGTGCACAGGGATATAAAGCCCGCCAATATTATGTATGATTCGATTGCAGACGGGCTAAAGATTACGGACTTCGGGATCGCACGGCTCATCGACGTCGGTCGGACACGAACGGGGATCGTCCTGGGGACGCCGGCTTTCATGTCGCCGGAGCAGCTCGAAGGGAAAAACGTGAACGGTCACACTGACTTATTCGCGCTGGGTGTTAGCCTATATCAATTGCTGACCGGCCATTTGCCCTTCCGCGGAGCCTCCATGACCAAGCTCATGTTCGTGATCGCGAACGAACCGCACGAGTCCGTCACCGCGGTTCGTCCGGACCTGCCTCCGCGCCTGAATCCGATCATCGACCGCGCACTTGCGAAGGACCCCTCGGAACGCTTCCAGACGGGCGCCGAGATGGCTGCCGCGCTGCGTACGGCAGCGCAGACGGCCTGAGTCGAGTGACGGCATTCGGTCGCGCATGAGCCTGAAAGGGAAATTCGTCCACGTAGAGGTCACGGACGTCGGCAAAGTCAGAGACCACAACGAGGACGCTCTAGGTACGCAGCCGGAGATCGGTCTGTGGGTGCTCGCCGACGGCATGGGCGGATACAACGCCGGCGAAGTCGCGAGCGGCATCGCGGTGAAAACGATCATCGACCTCGTCACCGAGGCCTGCAAGCGCCCCGAGAAACGCAACGAGATCGAAGCCAGCACGGGATACATGCGCCAGACCATCGTGCTGCGTGATGCGATCCACCGCGCCAACAAGGTCATCAATCAAACGGCTCAGTCGCAGCCGCAGTGCGAAGGAATGGGCACGACGCTGGTCGCGAGCTTGTTCTACGACGATCGCGTTTCGATCGCGCACGTCGGCGATTCGCGGATGTATCGCCTGCGGGGCAACCGGTTCGAGCAGATCACGATGGACCACTCCCTGTTACAGGAGCTCGTCGACCGCGGGTTCTATAGCCAGGAGGAAGCGCAGCGCTCGACGAACCGCAACTACGTGACGCGGGCGCTCGGCGTCGAAGCGAACGTGGACGTCGAAGTGCAGGAGATCGAGGTCCAGAAGGGCGACTATTTCCTGATGTGCTCCGACGGCCTGCCTGACATGGTCGAGGACGAGGACATCCACCTGACGATCAGCACTTTCAACAACGATGTGAAGACGATCGGAGAGCAGTTGATCAAGCTCACCAACGACAACGGGGGGCGCGACAACGTCTCCGTGATTCTGGTGCGCGTTGCCGATGCTTTCCCGGCCGAGGCCGGAATCCTCGGAAAGTTTCGCAGTCTGTTCGGTTAGCTCGAGACTCGGGGTAATTGCCTCGCGGCAATTGGTATAAAAGTTCGGCAATTGGGACAACAACCATGGCACGCTTGATTCTCAGCTTGGACGGTCAAACCTTGGCCGAGTACAACATGACCAAGGAGCGGTACACCGTCGGTCGGTTGCCCGATAACGATATTCGGATCGACAACGCGGCCGTCAGCGGTCATCACTCGCTGATCATCAATATCCTCAACGATTCGTTCCTCGAGGATCTGAACAGCACGAACGGCACTTACGTCAACGGCAAGCTGATCAAGAAGCACGCGCTGCAGCACGGCGACGTAATCACCGTCGGTCATCACCAGTTGCGTTACGTCGACGATCAGGCGCAACAGGCGCCCGAGGACGAGTTCGAGAAGACCATGGTGATCCAGCCCAGCGGCCAGATGGAGAAGCAAGTCGCTCAAGCCGCGCGCGCGGCCGAAGCCGCCGCCGGGAAGGAAACTCCGAAGCGCCCCGTGGCGGAAGCGGCGCCGCTGAAGCCGCGCAAGCCGTTCGCCCCGACGTCCACTCAGGAGGTCGACGAGGACGCGGTACCCGTTCTACCGCTTGCGAAGCTCCAGGTCCTGTCGGGCACGTTCGCGGGCCGCGAGCTCGAGCTCGCCAAGGCGCTCACCACGCTTGGCCGGCCCGGCGTACAAGTCGCCGCGATCACGCGGCGCGCAGAGGGCTACTACATCGTGCACGTCGAGAGCGGCAAGACCGATGGCTTCCCACTCGTGAACGGGATGGCGATCGGGCCGCAGGCGCGCAAGCTGAACGACAACGACGTCATCCAGCTCGCCGGCGTGAAAATGGGATTCTTCATCAGCTAACCCGCCGAACCGGGGGTACCAGCGCATCCGCAAGAACGCGCCGCTGTTCCGCACGGAACAGCGGCGCCGTTCTCAGAACACGCCTTCCCCGTACGCCTCGGCGATGAGGTTCTCGAACTTCGTAAACTCGCCGAGGAACGTGAGGTGAAACTCGCCTACGGGGCCGTTGCGCTGCTTCGCAATGATGATATCGGCGATACCTTTGCGCGGGGTGTCGGGCTCGTACACCTCCTCGCGGTAGATGAAGACGATCAGGTCAGCGTCCTGTTCGATCGCTCCCGATTCGCGTAGGTCCGACATTACGGGCTTCTTGTCCGTGCGCTGCTCGACGCTGCGATTGAGCTGCGACAACGCGACTACCGGCACGTCGAGCTCCTTCGACAGCGCCTTCAGCGAGCGTGAGATTTCCGATATCTCGGTCGCCCTGTTCTCTTTGGTACCGGTGACCTGCATCAGCTGCAAGTAGTCGAGCACGATGAGCCCGAGCCCGTGCTCGCGCTTCAGGCGCCGCGCCCGCGCGCGGACTTCGGTCGGCGTGAGCGCGCCGCTATCGTCGATGTAGATCGGCGCATTCGACATCATCGATACCGCCGAATCGATTCGCGACCAATCTTCGTCCGACAGCTTGCCGGTGCGCAGCCGCGTCTGATTGACCCGTCCGATCGACGCGATCATGCGAAAGCTCAGCTGCTCCGCCGACATCTCCATGCTGAAGATCGCAACGGGCGTTTGGCTGCCGATGGCGGCGTTCTCGGCGATATTCATCGCCAGGGTCGTTTTGCCCATCGACGGTCTGCCCGGCCACGATGATGAGCTCACCGCGTTGGAGTCCGGCCGTCATCTTGTCCATGTCGCCGAAGCCGGTGGAGATTCCCGTGATGTCGCTCGTCGAGTGACTCAGAACGTCGAGACGGTCGATCGTCTTAGGCAAGATCTGCTTCAGCGACACGAATCCCGAACCGCGCCGTTGGCCACCGTCCGCGATCTCGAAAACGCGTTGCTCGGCGAGATCGACGATCTCATCGACCGTCAGCCCTTCGCTCGAGCTCGCGCTCGAGGCGATGTCGCCGCCGATCTGGATGAGCTGGCGCAACATCGCGCGCTCGCGCACGATCTTCGCGTACGCGCGGATGTTCGCGGCGCTCGGCGTGTCTTCGACGAGCCGCGCGAGATATGGCAGGCCGCCGGCCGCCTCGAGCTGCCCGTTACGCTGGAGGTACTCGCTCACCGTGACCGCGTCCGGAGGCTGATTGCGCTCGACGAGGTCCGCTACCGCGCTGAAGATCAACCGGTGATCGGCGCGGTAGAGATCGTCGACGCGTAAGACGTCCGCGACTTGATCCCAAGCGCGTTGGTCGAGCATGAGCCCGCCCAGCAACGATTGCTCGGCTTCGACCGAATGGGGCGGGAGACGAAGCTTATCGGCAGCCACGGCTCACGATCTGAAGCAGCTGGTTCGGCATTGGTATCCCGGGCCGCCTAGATGGAGCCGTAGCAGGTTCAGTGCGCGGCGGCCTCTTCTTCGGACTCGACCACCACGGTGACCTCGACGTTCACGTCGGCGTGCAAGTGCAGCTCGATCTTGTGCTCGCCGACCACGCGGAGCGGCCCGTCGTGCATCCGCACTTCGCTGCGCTCGACCTCGAAGCCGAGCTTGCCGAGCGCTTCGGCGATGTCCACGGTGCCGATCGAGCCGAACAGCTTGCCTTCCGTTCCGGTTTGGGCGCTGATCTTGACGACCTTCCCTTCGATCTTCTTTGCGCGCGCCTGGGCCGCATTGAGCTCGGCGGCGGCCTTGGCTTCGAGCTCCGCGCGGCGCGCCTCGAATACGGCAATGTTGGCAGCCGTCGCGAGTGTCGCCTTGCCCTGCGGGATGAGGTAGTTCCGAGCGTAGCCCGATTTCACGCGGACCTTGTCGCCGATGCCACCAACGTTATCGACTTTCTGGAGCAGAATTACTTCCATCTGAACACTCTCTTCATGCCTGCGCACGCAATGACGCGCGCAGATCGAACCAACAGTCCACCAAACCCAACATACTGACCGGCAGGACGATGAGCACGTTTAGCCCGGGCATCAGCAACAACAAATACAGCAGTCCCATCGACGCTGGGTGCCAGCGCTTCGCGTGCGTCCACGCGTGCAACACCGCCACGCCTTGCACCAAGAAACCGAGCAACGCCAAGGGCGTCAAATTCTGAACCAGCGCCGCGTCGAACACCAGGCCGAGCGCCACCAACGCCGTCGCGATCGCACCAAGCACTCGCCCAAGCTTCAGCTGCCGAAACTCGTGTCCGAACCGCCGTTGCCCTGCGGCGACCAGCGTCCACCAAAATCCCAGCAGCAGCGCGCCGATCACCTGCGAGAACACGGCGGTAGCGAGCAACACCGTTGCGCTGCGCTGCTGCAGAAACGTCACTTGCTCCGGCGGCGTATCGGTCGGCAGCAGCGCGACGAGCTCCTCGATTGCGGGGGCGAAGAACGGCCGCGCATCGATCCCGAGGACGCCTATCAACAACACCACAACCCAACACGCCAGCACGGCGGCCTGGAAAGCCAGCACCAGGTTGCCAGCCCGTCGAATCAGCCCCCCGACTGCCACGCCGGTGAGCGCGCATATGACGCCGATCGCGGCGAACAACGGCGCGTCGGTACGCGACAACAACGCGAGCAGTACGAGCCCGACCGTAACGCCGACGCCGCATACAGTGCCCCAGGTCGCATTCCGCCGCGCCGTCTGCAATGCGATCAAGGCGGCCGCGACCGCCGGCAGCAGCGGTGCCGCCACGGTCGCGACGATCACCAACCGAAGGCGCCGCGCGAGCACCCAATCGACGAAAGCTTTCACGCGCCGTGCGCCTCGCGCCGGTGCCGCTGGTCACTCGAGGCCGCCGACCTGCTCAGTGCTGGTCGGTGTACGGCAGCAGCGCCAAGTAGCGCGCACGCTTGATCGCCGTCGCAAGTTGGCGTTGGTACGGCGCCCGCGTGCCGGTAATTCGGCTCGGAACGATCTTCCCGGTTTCGGTGACGTACGCCTTGAGCGTAGTGAGATCCTTGTAGTCGATCTCTTTGACGCCCTCGGCCGTGAACCTGCAAAACTTCTTGCGGCGAAAATAGCGAGCCATCTCAATCTCTCCGTTCGTTCAGTGTCTCGTCGGCGGTTGACTCGACGAGCATCACCGCGGGGTGTCCCAGCGTTCGCCACCGCGTTCGCCGCGCTCTCCACGCTCTCCGCGGTCGGCACGCTCCGGCGGACCGTCGTCCTCGGGCTCGGGCAGCTCGGGCCCGTCGGCGCTTGGCCGCGGCCGCTCGCGCGGACCTGAGCGCGTCGGCGATTGAGCGTCGCGGGCCTCCTCTTCCTCGCGCGCCTTCGCCATGAGCGAAGGCTCCGTGACCGCCTCGTCACGCGCGATCACGAGAAAACGCAACACCGCGTCGCTGAAGCGGAACGCACCGACGAGCTCGTCGAGCGTCGGCTTGTCGACTTCGATGTTGAGCAGCAGGTAGTGGGCTTTGTGAACCTTGGAGATCGAGTGCGCCAGCTGGCGGCGCCCCCAGTCTTCCTGGCGGTGGATCTTGCCCTTGGCCCCCTCGATGAGGTTGCGGTAGCGCTCCAACATCGCGGGCACTT
This sequence comes from uncultured Gammaproteobacteria bacterium, assembly GCA_963742115.1. GTDB lineage: Bacteria > Pseudomonadota > Gammaproteobacteria > Steroidobacterales > Rariloculaceae > FEN-1219. The sequence continues at coordinate 148,250 of CAVUKQ010000014.1, read as the reverse complement.
GTTCACTCTGGTCAGGGTGGACCAGAAACACGACTTCGTAGTGTCTCAACTAGGACTCCCTGTGGGTTGAAAGCCTCCCGACGAGCGGTGAGGCAAGGAGCGAATCCCCGATTGTCAGGCTTCGGGGGGCCGCCATCGTACCTGCTCGGCCGGCGCCGCTCAACCGCAGGCTAGTCGTCAGCGTGGTGGGGACTGGCGCAGCAGCTCGAAAAGCACGACTGCCGTCGCAACCGAGACGTTGAGGCTCTGGACCGCCCCCGCCATCGGAATGCTCACGAGCTCATCGCAGGTGTCGCGCGTGAGTCGCCGCAAGCCTCGACCCTCGCCGCCAAGAACCATCGCTATGGGCGGCGCGAGCTTGGCTGAATATAAGGGCTGCTCCGCAGCCGAATCTGCCCCGACCACCCAGACGCCCGCCTGCTTGAGCCAGGTGAGCATGCGCGCCAGGTTCGGGGCCCGCACGACCGGCACGGTCTCTGCGGCTCCCGTCGCGGCCTTGATCGCCACCGCAGTCAACGGTGCGGAGTGATCCTTCGGCACGACTACCGCGTCGACCCCGGCCGCGTCGGCCGTCCGCAAGCACGCGCCGAGATTGCGCGGATCTTCGACACCGTCGAGCACGAGCAGGCGCACCGCCCGACCCCTCTGCACGACGAGATCTTCGAAGTCCCCAAGCGGCATTTCGGCCGCCCCGCGTGCCTCGACGAGCACACCTTGATGGCTGCCGCCGTCGCTGAGTCGGTCCAAATCCGCGCGCCGCACGCGCTCGACCGGAACACGCCGCCGCCCGAGCTCGCGCGCGAGCTCCTCGAGCGGGCCGCTCGCGTCAACGAGAATCTTGGCGCTCACGATGGCGTCCGGCCGGCGCTCGATCAGCGCGCGCACTGCATGCAGGCCGTAGACGCGGTGGCGCGCGTCAGCCACGGCCGCGTTTGCGCCCGCGGGAACCGGATCTGCGCGGCGCGTCTGAGTTCGGCGCCGGCGTCATGCCCTCGTCGTCCGGTTCGATCGGCACGAAGTCGATCTTGCGCTCGTCGACGTTCACGGCGGCAAGGCGCACGCGGAGCTTGTCGGTGAGCCGGTATTGGTTGCCCGAGCGTTCGCCTGCCAGGACGGTGCCGGTCGGATCGCGGTGGTAGTAGTCGCGCGGCAGCGCCGTGACGTGCACGAGGCCGTCGACGTGCAGCTCAGGCACGCGCACGAACAAACCAAACGGCACGACGCTGCTCACGATCACGTCGAAAGTGTCACCCACGCGGCCTTTCAAGAAGATGCACTTGAGCTGCTCTGCGACGTCGCGTGTAGCCTCGTCCGCCCGCCGCTCCGTGCGCGAGGTATGTTCGCCCAGCTGCTCCATCTCTGTGAGCGAGTAGCGAAACCCCTTCGGCCCGCGGTTCTTGTCGAGCCAACGGATCGCCCGGTGCACGAGCAGATCCGGATAGCGACGAATCGGGGACGTGAAATGTGCGTACGCGTCGAGCGCAAGCCCGAAGTGGCCAACGTTCGCGGGCTGGTAGCGCGCCTGCTTGAGCGACCGCAAGATAACTGTCTCGACGAGCTCCGCCTCAGGTCTGCCGTGCACCTGCTCGATGATCCGGTTGAGATCCTTTGGCGTTACTTTGGTCGGCGAGCTGAGCTTGTAGCCGAACGTCTGTAGGAACAGCACCAGCTCCTCGAGGCGCTCTTCCTCGGGGCCTTCGTGCACTCGGTATAGCCCGGGGATCTTCGCACGCTTCATGCGTTTCGCGGACTCGACGTTCGCCGCGACCATGCACTCTTCGATGATCTTGTGCGTGACTAGCCGTTCGGTCGGGCGCACGCTCTCGACTTTCCCGTGCTCGTCGAGCTTGATCTTCATCTCCTTGAGATCGAAGTCGATCGCGCCACGTCGCTCGCGCGTGGCGCGGAGTGCACCGTACACGGCTTGTAACTGCTCGAGCGCCGGCTTCAGGGCCACGTGCTTGCTGCTCGGCTTCGCGGAGCTGAGGATATCCGCGGCTTCCTCGTACGTGAGACGCGCCTGCGAACGCATCACCCCGTCGAAGAAGCGTGACCGCGTGACCTCGCCCTTCGCACTGACGATCATCTCGCAGACGAAGCACAGCCGGTCGACGTGCGGATTCAGCGAACAGAGCCCGTTCGACAGCTCCTCCGGCAGCATCGGGATCACGCGATCCGGAAAATACACGGACGTGCCGCGCAGCCGCGCCTCGCGATCGAGCGGAGTGTCGGGTTGCACGTAGTGGCTCACGTCGGCGATCGCGACGAGCAGGCGCCAGCCGTCCCCGTGCGGCTCCGCTAACACCGCGTCGTCGAAGTCGCGTGCGTCTGCGCCGTCGATCGTAACGAGAGGCAAGTCTCGCACGTCCTCGCGGCCGACCTTCGAGCTCTCCTGCACCTCGCTCGGCAGCGCGCGCGCCTCAGCGAGCGTCTCTTCGGGCCAATCGTGTGGAATGCCGTGCGCGAGCATCGCGACCTCGGTCTCGATGCCCGGTTGGTCGGCGCGGCCGACGATCTCGATGACCCGGCCAACCGCGTGGCTATTCTTGGTCGGGTACTCGAGCACTTCGACGCGGACTATCTCGCTCGGCTTCGCACCGAGGCTCTCGCCGCGGCCAATCAGCACGTCGGTGCGCTCGTCGCCGTCCTCGAGCACCCAGTCGATGCCGCGCTCACGCCGAAAGCGGCCGACGATCGTGGCCTTACCGCGCGCGAGGATCTCGACGACGTGCCCTTCACGGCCGCGCGGCGACTCGCTCGTGCGAACCGCGACGCGGTCGCCATCCCACAGGGTCTTCATCTCGCGGAACGAGAGATAGATATCGTCGCCGCCCGCGTCGGGAGTAAGGAAGCCGAACCCGTCGCGATGCGCTTGGATCGTGCCCGTGACCAGGTCTAGGTGCCGGGTGAGGCAGTACTCTCTTGCGCGGTTGCAGAGCAGCTGGCCATCGCGAACCATCGCTCTCATTCGCTGCTCGAGGGCGCGCCGGTGCTGGTCCGTGCGGATCTCGAAGCGCGGAGCGAGGCCCTCGAGCGTCAATGGCTTGCCCGCGGCCTCCATGGCTTTGGAGATCTCGTCACGGCTCGGGATCTGGTGCTCGTAGCGGCGCTCGTCGGGTCGGTCGCCGTCGTTACGCTGCCGCGCCACTATCGGCAGCCTCGGAGTAAGTGGCGTATCGCTGGATGCATCGCGCGCATCTTATACCGTGAGCTGGCCGCGATGCGCCGCGCATCTGGTGTTTGACACCCCCTGGGGCAGTCAGTACATTCCTCGCCCTTCTCGCCCGAGCATGCCCAGGTGGCGGAATTGGTAGACGCGCTGGTTTCAGGTGCCAGTGGTAGAAATACCGTGGAGGTTCAAGTCCTCTCCTGGGCACCAGGGTTATATCCGGACAGCAGCCAGCGCCTCAGCGTCGATCTGAGCGAACACGGCCTCGCTGTCCTCGATGATGAGGACCTCGTCGCCTAGCAGCCCCTTCACTCCCGCCCGCGCCTTTTTCGCGAGACGCCTCTTCGGTGCGCAGCGGGTCGCGCGGGATGTTCGCCAGCTCGCGGATGCGGCGGCGGAACTGATCGTGATTTCTCGACGTTGGCGACGATCCCGGGCGCGGGCGTCCGATCATGATTGCGATCACGCGACTTCGGACGTCAACCTCACCTGACGTCTCGGAGCTCCAGCGAATCCTTGCGCGTATCCACGGTGTAGCCGCCGCTTCTTAGCGTTAGCTAGGGTCGTCGTGAAAAGAAACCCCGCCGAGCGGGGTCTCATCGAACGAAATCGGCTAAAGGGACTACGCCCGCTTCACGCCACCTCGTCGGGGCGAGACAGAAGGCCGGCGGCGCCGGCCGAGTACGAGAGGCCGCGGTCCGGAACCTGCGTATCGGCGTGCGCGCCTTGCGTGCTTGCGAGGACGTAGACGCGGTCGATGACGTGTCCGCCGCACCGCCGGTGCTGGTGTGATGTAGCGGAATAGCATGCTGTAGTCGCCTGCGGTCAGAATGCCCGCGATGCCGGAATGTGGAACCATTGCTTCGGTGCGTTCTGCCCGTGAACGGTGTAGTCCGCAAATACGACGTTTGCAAACGTGCCCATGAACGACGCGTCGACGGCTGGTTGAGCCGTTGTGCGGCGCGTACGGTCGTTGCTCATCACGTACGAGCCGGCGCGGGGTTAGCCCGGCTCGTCTGGTCGCGCCGTCGTCCACGAGAGCCGTGATGCGTCCGAACGCCGCTGGCCAGTAACGTGTACGAAGTCCGCGGCGGGCTCATGGTCGTGCTTCGTTGACATCCGGTCGGGCGCGGCCCATGTTCACCGCTCTCGGCCCCGCTCCAACAACGACAACAAGGGGAGTCAACGATGGTCACGACCGCCGTCTCGCGGTACGGCGCCCACGTGTTTTCTACGTAGGCGTCTCCGCCGCATTGGTCGTGCTCGTCCTCGCAGGATTCGCTCCAATCTACTCGGCCTCCTGTCGGCCGGTACCTTGCCGCCGTTCCTGAGTGTGCACGCCGGCGTGTTCCTTTTCTGGCCGTCCTGTTCGCTTTCGTGCACAGGCTTCGCTCGTCGCACGCGGCAGCGTTGCGCTACATCGCCGACTCGGCATGCCGGGGCAGCGTTGCTCACACCGCGATGCTCTGCTCGGCTACATGACCGGCGCGTCTTCGGTGCACGGCGCGGCCATCCCATGTGGAAGGTCTCCGGGCAGCGCCGGCCCGAAGACTTTCGACGTTCGCCATAGCCTGGCGTTTTCGATGCGGTTGCATGTGCCGCGCTGCTTCGGCGATCTCGGCGACATCGATTAGCAATTGCGATGCGGTGGAAGCACTCGCTTCCTGCACTCATTTTTCGATTGGTAACTCTCGTCGGCTTTCGAGTTTTGCCCCCGTTACGCGTATGAAATCCCTGACCTCGCTGAGTATTCGCAGCAAGTTTGCTGCTCGCGGTGTTCGGCGCCATTGCGCCAAAGTCTAGGTACCCAAAACGGACCGGATTCACAAACGCGCAATGCTGCTCGCAGGAATCGGCTGCATGGTAGCGCCAGCTGCCAGCCGCTTGCCGCTCGTCAACGACGATCTCGCGACGGTGCTCGTGTTCGTACTATTGCTCGCCGCCTGTCTCGTCCACGACTACTACGAGCGCGGACGAATGCATCCGCTGAATCTCTGGGGCAGCATCGCCATCTTGGCTTCCGTGCCCGGGCGCGTCGCGCTGGCGCAGACGGCAGCGTGGCACTCAGTCGCGGAGTGGATGGCGCTTGGCCTCATTACGCGCGCGTTGCGCCTTCTCCCGGCACGCCCATTCGATGAGCTGTAGATCCTCGACCGTGAAGTGGCACGGGACGAGCCTCGGTTTGGCAGATGAGTTGGGCATTCGTCGAGTATGCCAAATCTCGGCCAACCCGTCCTAGGACTGAAAAAAGGGATGCGCGAAAGCGACCCCCAACCGAGCTTATTTTATCCGATCCGCAGCGGACGTAACTTGGGTGCCGACTCCTGGGCACCATCGAGGGACGCCACGTCGTTGCTGTGACGTTCGTTATCCGGTCGTCACTACCGACGGAGTGCCTAAAAGACCGCGGGTTGTTGCTGTTGATCGCTGCTCGGCAGCAAGAGGTGCCGTCGGCCGAAGCTCGCTGCGCACCTGTCCGATCGTGCTTTGCAGACTTATTGCGCGTGGGCGCTTCCCGAACGCGTCGTGCGGCTTCTCGTGCTTGCACGTCCTGCATTCCTTCGTGGCGCTCATTGGGCAGCGCGCGGATCAGCCGAACGTGTCGCGAACTTGCTGTGCATCAGTATCAGCCAGGTGGCGACTACTGTATGAGCGCACTGTCGGCCAGAAGGACGCGTGTCCGTCCGTGGCGGACTTACGCGCGACGCAGCCGTTCGGATGATCGGCTTCTGCTGAGCCATTGAGAGCGTACACAACAACATGAAGCACGCGCCTGTGCGAAAAAACAGGGATAGAGTAAAACCCCATCAGCCTTCGCCACATACTTAGGATTATTTTCTAAATTCCGGGTCGGTCCCGGAATTTCGATCGATAATCAATTCCCAGCGGACAAAATCTTGAGCTTCGAGGGAACTACATCATGAGCACCGGTGGCAACGAGCAACATATTCTGCGGGAGTTGCGAAACGAGGGCAGGCTGATCCCTTTTGTCGGTGCCGGATTGTCTCAACCGTTGGGACTGCCGAGCTGGTCCGGCCTGATCGACACGATCGCGAAGGAACTAGGCTTCGATCCCGAAGTCTTCAAGTGCAACGGAAGCGATCTGCAACTTGCCGAGTACTATGTTGCCGCAAAGGGGACTATTGGGCCCCTGCGTAGTGTCATGGACCGGGCCTTCAATCCAAGCGATGTCGAAATCCGCAAGTCCAGGACACATGCCGCTTTGGTCGACATGAAGTTGCCGCTGATCTACACGACCAACTACGACGAAATCATTGAACGGGCTTTCCAGCTGAGAGGGCGTTCCGCCCATACAATCGCGAATATCGACGACATAGCAGCGGCGCCCACCGGAACTGACGCGACCCACATCGTGAAGTTCCACGGCACCTTCAGCGACGATTCGAGTCTGGTCCTGACCGAGTCGAGCTACTTCGACCGTATTGATTTCGAGTCCGCGATCGACATCAAATTGCGCGCGGACATGCTCGGCAAGTCGCTGGTCTTTGTAGGCTATCAACTCCAGGACGTGAACATCCGCTACATGCTCTATAAGCTCCATAAACTTCGACAGCATGTACGGCGTGGCGCAAACCTGGCGCCCAGTGCGTTTCTGACAACTTTCGGCACCGGAGAAATTCAGAAAACATTGTTGGCGCGATGGGACGTTTCGATTATCGAATTGGATCCAATCGACAAAACAAGAAGCATGGATGCTTTCCTCGAGGCACTGGTATGAAACTTTACTTCGTCACCACGAACGTGAACAAAGCCGAGGAGGCTCTGGAATTTTTCGCACGGCGCGAGCTGGCAGAGCCGAGTATCGAGCTCTGTGTCGTGAATCATGATGTACAGGAAATAATGGATCAGGATCTCGAAGAGGTCGTGAGGAAAAAGGCGTTGGAGGCATACCGCTTCCTGAAGCACCCCTGTCTGGTCGAACACGGCGGTCTCTTCTTTGACGGGTTGCCCTCATTGCCGGGGCCATTGGGAAAACTGATCTGGAATGCTGTCGGTGATCGCATGTGCGGCTTCCTCCGCAAGGAAGACACGCGCGCTGCCGTGGCCCGGACGATTGTCGGCTACTGCGACGGCCGGCGTATTCAGCTTTATGCAGGAGAAACTCAGGGCAAGGTCGCGGAAAGTGCGCGGGGCGAATACAACAAGGCGAACTGGGATCCCATCTTTCTACCCGAGGGAAGCCAGGAAACTTACGGAGAAATGGGCAGGGAGGGGAAGCGCGCCACGTCTCCGATGAATAAGGCGTGGAGCCGATTCCTTGCAGAGCAGTTTCCGAAGGGCCAATCTTAAGACTCTTTCAGAAAAATCCGACAATTCACTTTGATGCGGCAGAGGCCGTCGCTCGTCGCCGATTGAACGGCGGCGTCCCGCTTCCAATTCACGAGGCTCGAAATGAGATACGCGCACGCAATGGTCCGAGTCAGCAACTTGGAAGAGTCCGTCGACTTCTATTGCAACAAGCTCGGTCTGGTGGAGATCAGGCGCAAGGTCATGGAGGCCGGCCGTCACACGCTGGTGTTTCTGGCGGCTCCGCTGGACGTCGAGAACGCCAAGCAAAACCGCACGCCAGTGCTCGAGCTCACCTACAACTGGGACCCGGAGGTCTTCGCCGACTCCCGCAGCTTCGGCCATATCGCCTTCCACGTGAAGAACATCTACGAGTACTGCGAACGCCTGCTGGAAAAGGGCGTCAAGATCAACCGGCCGCCGCGAGATGGAAAGATGGCGTTCGTGCGTTCGCCCGACAACCTCAGCATCGAGTTTCTCCAAGACAGCCCGCCCCTCGACCCGAAAGAACCGTGGGCGTCTATGAAGAACGACGGCACCTGGTAGGAGGGGCTCACGGGGGCATTGGGATAACCGGCCCGACGCTCGAGAACTCGTAGTCGCATCGGCCCGGGCGGATTGTAAAACCGCTAAGGCGGAAGAGGCCGTGATACAGCGTGCCTCCGATATCGAACGCGAGCATCACGCCTTGGCCCTGCGGTAGCCCCACCATCGCGGCCGCGTGGAACCTAACGTCGACGTTGCCGCCGCTGGACGGCATCGGCTCGCAGACGAGTCCCTCGACCTCGATTGCGAGGCCGTCGATAAGAACGGTTAGCACCCGATTCCCCCAGGGCGGCGCGTCGTTCTTGTTTCCGCCCGGTTACGAATCTTAGGGAAAACGAATTCCCATACAAGAGCCTTGGTCGAGGCGTCTCGCTTTGCACTCGCGGATAAGGAAAGGCACTCGCTCTAGTTACGCAGACGCTGACAGCTCAGCCAGCAGACCCGCAGACAACTGGCCCGATGTTCGACAGGTCGGAGCTCCAATACCTCAATCGCAGCGATCTCGTGGCGTGGGCCGGCGTCAATTCGGCCGGCTCTCCGAGAGAACATCGCTCAGTGCGCCGCCAACAAGTGCTCGATCTTCGTCGAGAGGTCGCGGTTCGCAAGTCGCTGCAGCGCGCTGCGCAGGTCGGGCCGTTTGTCCAAGAACGTGCGCAGGCTCCCGACCGGCCAGCTCATGTACCGAGCGCGGCCTACGAACGCGGCGTCAACGGGCGACGGAGCGCCCGTGAGTACCAGAGCGGTACCCACGAGTTGCCCAGGCCCGAGAGTACCCACTTGCTCGCCCTGCCTGAGCACCGCGACCTGCCCTTCGATCGGGATGCAAATCTGGGCGGCCTCCTCGCCTTCGATCAACAGCTTTTCCCCCGCGACCGCGTCCTTCCATTCGCCCACCAACGCGAGCGACAAGAACTCCCGCGGTCTCAGCGAGTTAAACGCGAGCTGATGGAGCTTGCTTTCGTCCGGGGATAGCACGACGGGCCGCCGCTGCATGTAAATGCGTGCGATTTGATACAGGTTGATCGCGGCGAAGACCGACCCCCAAAGGACGGGTGGCCATAGCACCGTACCCTGAAGCAGGTAGTACGGGATGTTGGTGAATGCGGCGGCGACCGCAAACCAGCGCAACCAGAGGATGTCGCGCACCGAATACGAGACGAGTAGCAGGATGTTCGAGAAATGGACGAGGTAGTCCGCCGCTGGCATCCGTGGGTCCCTCCATTCGAGACGCGCCGACCGGTGGTCGCGTCAGGCTTCTCCTCGTACGGCTTTTCGGAAATCCGTTTGATCCAGCCGGACGAGCAAAACGCGACTCTAAGCTGAAAACCGACGCGCCGCGGCGCGGGTCGAGAAACGACGGCTGTGTGCGAGTCCTAGCGCGTCTTCAGCGCGCCGCCGACTCTGATGGGCCCGAGCCTCAACCAGGCAAAGCGCGCACCAGCCGCGCGGGGCTCTATGACCTCATCGCTACGAGCCGCTTGCTCTGCAAGCCTCGGTACCAGAACTCTGGTGCGCCAGACCTCGTAGGGGTCCCAACCGGCCAACCCGGTCTTCGGCCGATCGCCCGGCCTGGATACGACTGAATTCGCGGTGACGGCAGTAACGCCTGCCGCTTCCGAGGTGGTCATGGAGCTCTTGGCAGTTCGTTCGTGTTATGGGAAGAGTGAGCGCGACGTAGTGTGCCAAAAGTCTCGGGTATTTCAATAGGGTCGCGCGAAAAAATGACCTCGTCGGGACAACGAAGGTAATGGCGCGTACCGGCCAGCGCCGGAGGCCTCGCGTCGCCTATTTCTTGCGACGCTGACGCTTCCTCTTCCGCTTGGCGGTCTTCGGTCCGTTCGCGACGGGGTCGACGTATTCGCTGTACATCCGCTCGAGGTCGCGCGCGTTGCGCTCGCGGATCGTCACCGCGTCTGGGCGCACGTGCTTCCGAATGTCCTTGCGCTCACCGAACCGAAAGTCCGGGGGCGCGATCCGCGGCGGCGGCACGCCGACGGGATCGGTCAAGGTGGGGACGTCGTCGAATCCGCGAACGTACTCGTCGTAAAGCGCGCGATCGTCCTCGGTGGACTCCAAGAGCCCGGCGAACGTCTGATCCTCGAGCGCCAGCGTCTCGTCGAAAGCCCGACTCATTTTCGCCATCCGTGACACCTAGCCCGCGACCGCGCGCGCTGCCTGCCAGCGCGGACCTCGAGCCGCGGGAACGCACCCGCGAGATTGTAAAGGTACTCCATATCCTACGGGCGGCCTAGGCGCCAACGCGGCGATCACGGTCACGTTTTCCGCGGATTCTGCGTTCAGTCACGCGCCGCGCTGCGTGAGCTCGCGGTACAGCTCGAGCGTCTGCTCGATCGTCTTCTCGATCCGAAAGTGGGTACCGATCCGCTCGCGGGCGGCCGCGCCCATTCGTTTGCGCAAATCCGGGCTCTCGTACAGGCGCCCGATTGCGCGTGCGAGTGCCGCTGCGTCGCGCACCGGCACCACGATCCCGCACTCGCCGTCGACCACGAGCTCCGGACTGCCGCCGCAATCCGTCACGACGGGCGCCACACGGTACGCCATCGCCTCGATCAACGACCGCGCAAGCCCCTCGCGCTTGAGCGACGGCAGCGCAAACACGTCGCAAGCCGCCACGATCGCCGGTGCATCGCGCCGATGACCCGGCACGTGAATTCGCGCCTTCACCGGGCTCGCGGCGATCTTCGCGCGCAGGCGCGCCGCGTCCATCTGTCCAACGAGCAACAGGTGGACGGGCCAGTCGCGCGGCAGCTCCTCGAGCGCATCGACGAGCACCTCGATACCTTTGCGCGGCCGATAGTTCGCGACGCAAACGACGACGAAAGCGCCAACCGGGATACCGAGCTCACGCAGATCCATCGGCGCAGCCGTGTACCAGTCGAGGCTGTGGCCTTTATAGATGGTGATCGGGCGGTCTGGCGGCATGCGCAGGAATGCCGGCCGCATCGAGAGGAAGTGGTCGCGGATCGCGTTGCAGACGCACACGATCCGATCGATCCGCGGATTCAGGAACCGTAGCCAGGAAATTGGGCTGAAGAAGCTGACGTTGCCCACGATTCCGCGGTATGCGATCAGCTTTGTCCGTAGCCCGCGAGCCGCCGCGATCCCGCTTTCGAGCGGCCGGTTGCTGAACACGTGCAGAACATCGTAACGGCCGCGGACGAGCTCGTCTCGGAGCCGCTTGGTCCCGGCGCGATCCCGTAAGCCCCCGAGCTTCAAGTCGAGCAACTTCACGCCGACGGCCGCGAGCGCCGCGCGACTGTCCGCGGCATCGGCCGGGCAGACGACCGTGAGATCCACACCCGCGCGGTGGAGTCCGACGAACGTCGCGGTCGTTGGCCGATCGGGGTCTTCCGTAATGCAGAGTGCTTTGATCGGCGTCACGTCAGCCCGCTCGGCCCAGCACGGTCGCGTAAATCGCGCGGTACTTGGTCGACATCACGTCCGCCGTAAAACCCTTCGCGAACTCCCGCCCATGCTCGCCCAGGACGCGGCGTCGCCCGGCGTCCGCGCGCAACGCAAGGATCGCGGTGCGCAGCTGATCCACACTGCCCGCTTCTATGAGTATCCCGTTGTTATCGTCGTGCACGATGTCTGGGACTCCGCCGACGCGGCTCGCGATCACCGGCAACCCGCGATCCATCGCGTCGAGCAGGATGCTGCCGATGCCTTCGCGGTTCGACGGCAGCACGAACACGTCGAACGCCGCGAGATAGTCGCCGACGTTGTTCACGAAGCCCGTGAATGTCACGTTGCTCAGGCCCGCCGCGAGGCTCTTGAGCATGGCCTCGTCGTCGCCGCCACCGACGAGCATGAAATGCAGATCCGGATACGACCCTGCCACCGCCCGCGCCGCCGCGATTATGTATTCCTGCCCCTTCTGATCGTTATCGAGCGCGCCGACGTGCCCGACGATCAGCTTGCCCGGGTAGGCCGCGCGAATTGCGGCGCAACGAGCCGCGTCGACACCAAGGCCGCTGCTGCTGCTGTGCACGACCTGCACGCGGATCGCGCCGTCGTACGCGCGCACGACGTCGGCGACTTGCGGCGCAACCGCGGCGACATACGATGCGCGCCGATACGCCTTGTGCGCGAACCAATGCTCGCGAATCGGATTGTTGACGCGGCGCGTGATCACGTACGGTGTGCCGCTCAGCAGCGACCGCAAATACGCCCCATAGACGCTGCGGCCCTCGTGCACATGGACGAGGTCGACGTCCGCCGTTGCGCGCGCGACGCTGAGCGCGCCTCCGGATACACGGCGCACATCCACCGCGGCGTCGCCGAACCGCCCCGCGAGCGGTGCGCCGCGGCGCGCAACGAGCACTTGCTCGAAGCCGTAGCTCGCGAGACCGCGGATCAAGAGCTCCGTTTGCCGCTCTCCGCCGCGATAGCCTTTCGCAACGTTGACGTGCGCGATTCTGATGGTCATCCGTGTGGAGTTTAACCGACCGATTGCGGCGAACGGGCGGACTCCCTACAGTGCGGGCTTGATTCGATGCGCGTCCGGCGCGCAAAGGCGAAAGACGTGTGCGGCTTCGTCGGTGGAACCGAGCCGAGCTGGAATTATGCGGCGGCCCTCGACTCGATCGCGCACCGCGGTCCCGATGCGAGCGCGCTGCACCTCGCCGGCCCCGTCAAAGCCGGTTTCCGGCGTCTGTCGATCATCGACCTCTCTGCCGCCGCGAACCAGCCGATGCTCGGACCCGATGGCGCTACGTGGCTCGTTTTCAACGGCGAGATCTATGGCTACCGGGCGCTGCGCACGGAGCTCGAGCGCCGCGGCCGCGCGTTTCGGACCGACTCCGACACGGAGGTCGTGCTCAACGGCTATCTCGAATGGGGCGAGGGCTTCGTCGACAAGATCGACGGGATGTTCGCCATCGCGCTGTGGGATGCGCGCGAACAGCGCTTGAAACTCTACCGGGATCGGCCCGGGATCAAACCGCTCTACTACTTCCACGACGGGCGCAAATTTGCATTTGCATCCGAGCTCAAGGCCATAGAGATCGCGTGCGCGAGCGAGAAGCTCGCGGTGGACGGCACAGCGCTCTACGACTTCTTGGGCTACCGCTACGTGCCCGCACCGAAGACTCTCTACCAGCGCTGCTTCAAACTGCCGCCGGCACACTGGTTGTCGTTCGATCCTGCGACCGGCGCGCTGCGGGGACCGCAACGCTTCTGGTCGATTCCGTTACCCGATTCGCCGCGTCGTCCGGTGCTCGAGGAGTGCTGCGCGGAGCTGCGCGCGCTGATCACCTCCGCGGTGGCAGAGCAGATGATCGCCGACGTGCCGCTCGGATTTTTTCTGTCCGGCGGCATCGACTCGAGCGTCGTAGTGGCCGCAGCGGCAGCAAGCGGCCGCAAGGTGTCGACGTTCTCGATCGGCTTCGACGCGGACGCGGTTTCGGAGACGGCCTACGCGCGCCAAGTGGCGCAACTGTTCGGGACCGATCATCACGAACGCATCCTGTCGCAGGCCCACGCGCAGGAGCTATTGCCGAAGCTCAAGTCCTGGTTCGACGAGCCGTTCGCCGACGAGTCTTCGATGCCGACGTATCTCGTGTCGGCAGCGGCGCGCGAGAACGTCACGGTCGTGCTCACGGGCGATGGCGGTGATGAGGTCTTCGGCGGCTATAGCACCTATCGCCGATTCGCGCGTTACGATCGCTGGCCGAGCTGGCCCCCGTTCATGGAAAACGGCGCGTTCGCGCTTCGGAGGCCGTTCCACCGCCGCCACGCAGTTTCTCGCGCGCTCACGCTGCTCGAGACGGCATTCAGCGCTGGCCCGGATCTCTGGGCGCGGATCATGGGCGGCATGCCTCGCCCGGCGAAGCGCGCCTATCGTGCCGAGCTCGGAATCCCTAGCGACTACGACGACTGGTGGCACTATCGTGAGCACTGGCGTGAAGATCTGCCGGTCCGCACGCGGCTCCAGATCGTGGACTTCCACACGTTCCTGCCCGGGCTCGTGCTCACGAAAGTCGACCGCACGAGCATGGCGGTGTCGCTCGAAGCGCGAGTGCCGCTGCTCGATCGGCGCATCATCGAATTCTCGTTCGCGCTCGCCGAGGACCTACGCTACCACGGCGGCGTGGCCAAGGGCCTTCTGCGGCACGCTTATCGTGGCATCCTCCCGGACAGCATCCTCGACCGCCGCAAGAAAGGCTTCGGCATCCCGCGCTACTATCTGAAGGACGTCAGCGGTGGGCGCGTGATACAGGAACACGTGCTCCGCAGCCTGTTCCTCCGCAAGCCTGAAACGGCGGGCTGATGAAACGCGCGCCGCTGCGGCGACGAGCCGGACGTCGCGCGACGCGGTAACATGCTCGCGCCCGGCTGGGCGCAACAGCGGCTGAGGACGCGAAAGCATGACGACGCAAGCGGAGAGAAAGAAGGCTCTGATCACCGGGATCACGGGCCAAGACGGCGCCTATCTCGCGGAGCTTCTGCTCGAGAAAGGCTACGAAGTACATGGCGTCAAACGCCGTGCGTCGCTGTTCAACACTGATCGCATCGACCACCTATATACCGACCCGCACGAGCCCGGCCGGCGGATGATCCTGCATTACGGCGACCTCACCGACGCGACCAACTTGATTCGCATCGTTCAGGAGGTACAGCCGCAGGAGATCTACAACCTGGCGGCACAGAGCCACGTGGCGGTGTCGTTCGAGACGGCCGAATACACTGCGAACTCGGATGCGCTCGGCACGCTGCGGCTCCTCGAGGCGATTAGGATCTGCGGCCTCGGTACTCGCACGCGTTTCTATCAGGCGTCGAGCTCCGAGATGTTCGGCAAGGTCCTCGAAACGCCGCAGCGCGAGACGACACCGTTCTATCCGCGCTCACCCTACGCCGCCGCGAAGGTCTACGCCTACTGGATCACCGTAAACTATCGCGAGGCGTACGGGCTGTTTGCTTGCAACGGAATCCTCTTCAACCACGAATCGCCGCTGCGGGGCGAGACGTTCGTGACGCGCAAAGTCACGCGGGGACTCGCGCGGATAAAGGTCGGGCTCGATGATTGCTTGTATCTCGGCAATCTCGATGCGTTGCGCGACTGGGGGCACGCGCGCGATTACGTCCGAGCGCAGTGGCTGATGCTTCAGCAGGCTACGCCCGAAGACTATGTGATCGCGTCCGGCAGCCAGCACTCCGTGCGGTCATTCGTCACGCTCGCCGGCAAATTTCTCGGGATGGAGCTGAGCTGGCACGGCAAGGGGCGCGATGAGCACGCGGTCGACGAATCGACCGGCAAGACCGTCGTGCGCGTCGACGCCCGCTACTTCCGACCGACGGAGGTCGACGCGCTGCTCGGGGACGCCACCAAAGCCCGCAAGCAACTCGGGTGGAAAGCCGAGATCGGCTTCGAAGCGCTGGTGCGCGAAATGGTCGACGTGGATTGGCGGCTCGCGGAGCGCGACGCGCTCGTGGCGAGCGCGGGATTTTCCGTGCACAGTCCGCGCGAATGAAGCGCGACTCGACGATCTTCGTAGCCGGTGAACGTGGCCTCGTCGGCTCCGCGCTCGTGCGCGCGCTCACCACTCGCGGGTTCACGAATCTACTGAGCGCGCCGCGCGCCGTACTCGACCTCCGCGAGCAGGTGTCCGTCGACCGATTCTTCGGTGAGCGCCGGCCCGAGTATGTGTTCATGGCGGCGGCCAAGGTCGGCGGCATCGTAGCGAACGACTCATATCCCGCCGACTTCATTCGCGACAACCTGCTGATCCAGAACAACCTGATCGACGCGGCCTACCGCCACGGCACACGCAAGTTCTGCTTCTTGGGGTCGAGCTGCATCTACCCTCGGCTCGCGCCGCAACCGCTGAGCGAGGATTCCTTGCTAACCGGCCCACTCGAGCCGACCAACGAGTGGTACGCCGTCGCGAAGATCGCGGGAATCAAGATGTGCCAAGCCTACACCCGGCAATATGGCTTCCGCGCGATCTCCGTGATGCCGACGAACCTCTACGGCCCCGGCGACAACTTCGACTTGCAAACGTCGCACGTGCTTCCCGCGTTGATACGCAAGTTCCACGAAGCGAAGGCGGTGGGCGCCTCGACGGTCACGATCTGGGGCTCGGGCACACCGCGCCGCGAGTTCTTGCACGTCGACGATCTCGCGGACGCACTGTGCTTCCTCATGACCGACTACGAGTCGCCCGAGATCATCAACGTCGGCTGCGGTGAAGACGTCACGATAGCCGAGCTGGCCGGCATCGTTCGCGACGTCGTCGGCTTCGACGGAGAGCTCGTGCTCGATCGCAGCAAGCCGGACGGTACGCCGCGCAAGCTACTCGACGTCAGCAAAATGACTGGGCTCGGCTGGAAGCCGCGGATCGCGCTGCGTGACGGAATCCGCTCGACGTACCGCTGGTTCCTCGAGCACGCCGGAACGGCGCGCGCGTAGTTCGACGAAGGGCGATTCAATGCCGCAGAACAACCGCTGGCTGCTCGATCACGCGGCCGACGTAACGTCGCAGAACGGCGAGGACGGGATCATCGCGAAGGTCCTCGAAGTGCTCGGCGAGCCGCGCGGTTGGTGCGTGGAGTTCGGTGCGTGGGACGGCCGCTATCTCAGCAACACCTACAACCTCATTGCCAACAAGGGCTTCTCGGCAGTCATGATCGAGGGCTCGGCGCGCCGGTGCCGCGATCTGCAAGCGACGTTCAAGGACAACCCGCGAGTACTGGCGCTCAACGCATTCGTCGGGTTTACGGCTGATGACGGCCTCGACGCAATACTCTCGCGCACGCCGATTCCGGTCGACTTCGACGTGCTTTCGATCGACATCGACGGCAACGACTATCACGTTTGGAATGCGGTCACGCGCTACCAGCCGCGCGTCGTCGTGATCGAGTACAACCCCACGGTACCGACAGCCGTCGACTTCGTGCAGCCCGCCGATATGTCGATCAATCAGGGAGCGAGCATCACGGCGCAGGTGCGGCTCGCCAAGCAAAAGGGCTACGAGCTCGTGTCGGCTACGACGCACAACTGCGTGTTCGTGCGCGCGGACCTGTATCCGCGGTTCGGCATCGTGGACAACTCAGTCGCGGCACTGCGGGCCGACGAGTCGATGGTGACGTACATCTTCAACGGTTTCGACGGAACGGTGTTCGTGCGCGGCGCCGGCAAGCTAGGGTGGCACGGCATTCCCTACCGTGAGTCGCGGATGCAGCTCGTCGCGCGGCCGTTTCGCAGGTTCCCCGACACGTTCGGCCCGATCATGAAGGTGCTGGCGAAGCACTACCGCTCGTTGAAGAAGCGGCTGTAAGGTTCAGCCGGCGGTGCGGGCTCCCTCGTACCTTTCCAAGAACTGCGTGCTCACGACGATGATGTCGGACTGGATCAGCCGTCCGTCCCTGCGCGCGGGATTGTAGAAATCGAATAGCCGGTAGCCGCGCTCGTGCAGCAGCGCAAGATATTCGTGCAACTCGCGCTGCCCCACATAGGTCGGCGCCGTGATCACTTCCATGTAAATCACGTCGATTCGCTGCGCGGCGAGCATCTCGCGCGCGCCTTCGAGCACGGCGTACTCCGCGCCCTGCACGTCGAGCTTCAGAACGTCGACGTGTCCTATTCCTTCGGAGGAGCAGAACTCGTCGAGCGTGCGTGTTTGGACCTCCACCTCGTGCTCGGTGTCGAGCAACCCGCCACCCCAGTAATGCGCAGCGCGCCTGTCGCTCGCGAGCAGCGAGTTGGTCGCCGCACTGCGGTTGGCTTTGAGCCGAGCGGACCCGCCGGACGCCGCGAGGGCGAGCAGGTGCAGCCGCGCTTTCGCGTCCCGCTCGAGCGCCTCCCGCAGTCGCTCGAACGACGGCGGGAACGGCTCGAAGCAATGAATCGTTGCGCTTGGAAAGAGCTCGCGATAGCGCAGCGCCGTCTGCCCGACGTTAGCGCCGACGTCGAAGATCATGGGCTCACGCGCTGCGACGAGCTCACGGGTGATCGCATACGGATCGCGCTTCGGCGAACGGCGCCGCAGCCGCCTCTCCAGCCTCTTCAACGCGGTTCGGAGACGTCCGCTCATCAGAACACTGCGACGCTTGCCGTGGCGCCGCCGAGCCACCACGCGGCTTCGCTGAAGGTGCTCAGGTAGCTTGCGAACAGGCGCTGCGTGCGAGCGAGGAGCAGCATGTCGATCAGGTCCTCGCGAATGCCCTCCGGCGTGCGCCAGCTGTCGCGCCGGGCGGTCGCGCGCGGGAAACGCAGCACGCGACGTGTGCCGTAGCGCGCCGCGAGCTCGGCGACGATCTCATCCGCGTCGCTCACGACCAAGAACCGCGAGCTCGCCTCGGCCGCGTCCAACAGCAAGCCGAGCCGGCGCACGGCTGGCAGGTGATATTTGCGAAAGCGCCGCTCGTCATCGCGCCACGTGCGCACTTGCACGCCGATCACGTCGTCGCCCAAGTGTTCCGTCGCCCACTCGGCTGCGCGCCCTGCGATCTCCGGATGCACCGCGATGCGTGCGAACAGCGGCACGTACGCGTCGCGAATTGCCTGCGGTATGCGGCCGTACTCGAGGTCGATGTGACGGGCGTCGCGACGCGACGAGCGCCGCGAGTGCGACTTCGGAAACAACATATAACGGTAGCGGTCGGTACGCCGGCCCGTGAGACTCCACCAAGCCTTGCCGAGCCCGCGGATCAGCGGGTGCGCGCCGCCGCCGACGGTGGCGAAACCCCTCGGGAGATGAGCCTCGTCCTCAGGCAGCACGGCGAGCCGCCACGACGCGTAGACGGCCGCGCCCGCCGGCACCTCATCGACGAAGCAGTCATTGCGGAAGAGCTCGGGGAATCCCGCGGGCATGTTCGGGGTTTTCTCCCAGTAGACCCGCGACTCGTCGCCGAGGCGCATCGCCGATACCCACGACTTGAGTCGGTTGCCGAGCCCCGCCGTCTCGGCTGACACGACCAACGGCGCGTGCGAGTTCGATTGCATTCGATTGCAGGGGCGACAAGGAAGTCTTGGGCATTCTACACGGTGCTCACTTCACTCCGGCCGCATGTGAACGCCGTCGCGGCTTTCGGCGCAGGTCTTGTGGCAGCATCCGGCCGAATGACGCGCTACCGCGCGCCGGCTACCAGAGGATAGTCCTAATGACCTGCTCCAGAGCTGTGCTCCGCTCTGCGGGAGCGATTCTCGCGCTAGGGATGCTCGTGCTCCTCCGACCGGCGCACTCGCAACAGCACGCCCGATCCGGCGGCGGCATCGAATTCGGCGACGACAGCGGCGAGTGGGCCAAGGACGGCGAATGCGATGATCCGCGCTTCGAGGGTGAAGGCTCTGCGAACACGCTAGTCGTCACAGACCAATATCACGACGCCACGGACTGCCAATCTCTCTTGGGCGAGGGTCGCGTCCGATTCCGCATGGATATCGCGATCGGCTCGACGGCCGTGACCGCCGCGCATGCTGGCCGTGTCGAGCGCGGCCACCTCGGGGACGGCGACCCGGTGCTCAAGTCACGAGAATTCGCGGACACATACGAGTTCGAGGGCGTACCGGGCGGGCGCGCAATCATCGATCTGCGCTCCGGCGAGTTCGACCCGTACTTGCTCGTCCGCGCGCCGAGCGGCGCGCAGTTCGACAACGACGACTATGAAGGTGACTCGAAGCGCTCCCTACTTGCCCTCGACCTCAAGGAGAGCGGCACCTATCGGGTCATCGTCACGAGCTACGCCGAGGGCGAGACGGGAAGCTACTCCGTGGCGATCAACGTCGACGCGGGACAAGCTACGGCGGGGCGCATCGATCGCAGCGGCTCGCTAAAGAAAGGCGACGAGAAACTGAAGAGCGGCGAGTTCGTCGACGCGTACGAGTTCGAGGGATCCGCGGGGCAGCCCGTGAGCATCGACCTCACCTCGAGCGCGTTCGATACCTACCTCATCCTGAGGCTCCCCAGCGGCGAGCAGATCGAGAACGATGACGCGGACGATGTCACGGGACACAGCAGCATCGAGGCCGATATTACGCAGAGCGGCACTTATCGCGTGCTCGTGACGTCGTACGGCGCGGGCGAGACCGGCGACTATCACCTGACGATCGCGCCGTCGGCGGGGGATCGCACCCGCATGACTCGTCGCGACGTTAGAACGCTGACTGCCGGCCGCGCGAAGGACGGGCTAGCCGAAGATGGCTACCAACACCTCCCGATCGACCGGGGCAGCATCGGGCCGTTCGACGTGCCGTTAGCGACCCGCTGACGAGCGCTCGAACCCAAGCAGACGCGGTTCCCCGTACAATTGCGGCATGGCCGCAGAACCCGTCACGAGAACCGCCAGCTTCGAGTGGGGCGCGCTGCGATCGCTCGCCCCGCACCTGTGGCCCGCCGCCAACCTCTCGATACGGCTGCGCGTAGTGCTTGCGCTCGCGTTGCTCACGGCGGCCAAGCTTGCGACCGTCTACGTCCCGATGCTGTTCAAGCGGATGGTGGACTTGTTCTCCGACCCGCAGAACCTCCCGATCGTGTTGCCTTTGAGCCTGTTGATCGGCTATGGCGCGCTTGCGGGTCGCCACGATCGCGTTCTCGGAGTTGCGCGACGCCGTGTTCGCGAAGGTCGCGCAGCGCGCGATCCGTGCGGTCGCGCTGCGCACGTTCCGTCACCTGCACGGGCTGTCGCTCTCCTTTCACCTCGAACGGCAAACGGGCGGGCTGTCGCGCGCAATCGAGCGCGGCACGACGGGCATCGACACCCTCCTGACGTTCATGCTTTTCAACATCGTGCCGACCCTGATCGAGGTCGCGCTCGTGTGCGGCATCCTCTGGGCCTTGTTCGATTTCTGGTACGCGGCGGTCACGTTCATCTGCGTGGTCGGCTACATCGCATACACGCTGGCGGTAACCGAGTGGCGCTTGAAGTACCGCCGCCAGATGAACGAGACGGATCAGGAAGCGAACACGCGCGCGATCGACAGCCTATTGAACTACGAAACGGTGAAGTACTTCGGCAACGAGCAGTACGAGGCGAACCGCTTCGATCAGGCGCTCGCGCGCTATGAGAGTGCCTCGGTCGCGAGCAAGAGCTCCCTGTCGCTGCTCAACATCGGGCAAGCGACGATCATCGGCGTCGGCCTCGCCGTCCTCATGACGATGGCGGGTCGCGGCGTGATCGACCGGACCCTAACCGTCGGCGACTTCGTGCTGATCAATACGTACTTGATCCAGCTCTACATCCCTCTGAACTTCCTGGGCTTCGTGTACCGCGAGATCAAGCAAGCGCTCACGGACATGGAAGCGATGTTCCGGTTGATGAACGTTGACGCCGACGTGAAGGACTCGCCCACCGCCGCGCCGCTGCAGCCTGGCCCCGGAGCCGTGCAGTTCGAGCACGTAACGTTCGCTTACGACCCGCGGCGCACCATCCTTACCGACGTTTCGTTCGCCGTCCCGGCGGGCCAGAAAACCGCGATCGTCGGAGCGAGCGGTGCCGGCAAGTCGACGATCTCGCGGCTCCTCTTCCGCTTCTACGACGTCACGCAAGGCGCCGTGAGGATCGACGGGCAAGACATCCGTGAAGTTACGCAGGCCAGCGTGCGCGCGTCGATCGGCATCGTTCCGCAGGACACCGTGCTCTTCAACGACACGATCTACTACAACATCGCGTACGGCCGGCCTGGCGCTTCGCCCGCCGAAATCGAGGAAGCCGCTCGCCTCGCGCGCATTCACGACTTCATCATGGCCTCGCCGGACGGCTACCAAACCATGGTGGGCGAGCGCGGGCTGAAGCTTTCGGGCGGCGAGAAGCAGCGCGTCGCCATCGCGCGGACGATTCTCAAGCGGCCGCGAATCCTGCTGTTCGACGAAGCCACGTCGGCGCTCGACACCCGAACCGAGCGCGAAATCCAGGCGTCGCTGCGCGAAGTGTCGCGCGGCCACACGACGCTCGTAATCGCACATCGCCTCTCGACGGTGGTGGATGCGGACGAGATCATCGTGCTCGCCGAGGGGCGAATCGTCGAGCGCGGCACCCACACGAGCTTGCTGCGGCGCTCGGGGCCCTACGCGACCATGTGGGAACGCCAACAACACGGCCTCGATGACGAGGAGTCGGCGCACGAGCGCGTCGGACGTCCGGCGCACGCAACGTGAAGCGAATTGGCCGTCCCGGTAGATTCGACTTGTAGTCGACGAGCTCGCTCCCGCACGACAACAGCCGCAGGGATTACGAACGGGCTCACGAGGACCCGTCCCTCGACACCGGGATCGTAGCCGTCGCCCCGCCCCCGCGGCGCGACCCTAGCGTCAGTCCGATCAGACTCGCAGTCGCCGTCGCTGCCGCCATCACGAGCACGATCGGCGCGAGCGTGCCATCGGCCAAAATGCCCGTGAGCGCACCGAGAACGCCGCCGAACGAGAACATCATCGTGCTGTAAACCGACGATGCGCTGCCCGCGAGCTGCGTGAAGAACCCCATGTAGCGTGCAGAGCCCGCCGGCCCAATGAGGCCGAGCGTCGAGACCATCAACACGATGAACGGCACGACCGTCCAGAGCGCTGCATGGCCGGTCAGCACCACGATCACGAGCCCGCCCACCGCGCACACCTGGATCGTGAGCCCGCGACGAAAGAACACGGCCGCGTTGTCGGTCGTAAGCCTCCGCATGCTGAACAACGTCATCGACATGAAGCCGAGAACGCTCAATCCGAACAGGTACGGGAAGCGGCTGACGGCCACGCCGAAGTACTGCTGGTAGATGAACGAAGCATTCGTGACGAAGGTCATCAGCACGCTCGTTGCGAGCGCCATCGCCAATGCATAGCGGATCGGTAGCCGGCGGCCGTCGACTCGGCGCGTGACGACATCCGCGCATTGCACGAAAATCGAGCGCACCGACAAATTGGACCACCGCCCGTGGCGCGTCTCCGGCACGAGCACGCTGTACGCGGCGAGTAGGCACGCTGCATAGGCCGCCTTGATATAGAAGACCACTTGCCAGCCGAGCGGCAGCACGTACGAGCCGATCATGGGCGCGACGAGCGGTGCGACCAGCACCACCATCGTGACCGTCGCGAACCGGCGGCCGAGCTGCTCGATCGGGTAAATGTCCCGTACCGTCGCCATGCATATGACGGTCGAGAACCCCCCGCCGATCGCCTGCAGGAACCTCAGCACGATCATCTGCTCGATCCCGTGACTGAACGCGATCGAAAGGCTCGCGACGACGTAGATGCTGAGCCCGACATACCCGACGCGTTTCCGGCCGATCTGATCGGACAATGAGCCGCCGAAGAACTGGCCGCATCCGTAGCCGATCAGGAAAGCGCTGAGCGTGTTTTGGACGCTGAAGACGGTGACGCCGAACGCCTTTGCGATCGTCGGGAACGCTGGCAAATAGAAATCGATGCTGAGCGGGCCGAGCGCCACGAGAGATCCGAAGAAGAAGATCAAATAGCGTGGCGGCGCCGCCCCGACGGCCGCAGCGCGAGAAGGGTGTGGAACCGAGTCGTCCATCTACGCTGCGCCTGCGGCTTGCGGGCGCGGATTATCGCAGCAATGCCCGGACGAGCGCGAGCACGCGCGCTACACCTTTCAGCGGCCGACGTACTCGTGCAAGTAGCGCCACAGCGTCGCAGCGACCAAGGCGTGATCGATGTCGCCGCGCAGCATCAGCTCGGCTAATCGAGACGTCGGCACCAATACGACCTCTGTCTGCTCCGTGCCCGTGTTCTGGATGGCGCTCGCAGGCTCGACGTCGGTCGCGAGGTACGCATAGAGCCGGTTCGAGAACAAGGCAGGGTTCGGATTGACGACGCCGAGCGAGACCGCGTTGCGAGCCCGGTAGCCCGTTTCCTCGAGGCACTCGCGCAGCGCAGCGCGCAGCGGATCCTCGCCAGGGTCGACGAGACCCGCCGGGATCTCGAGCGTCACGCGCGAAGCGCCGTGCCGGTATTGCCGCACCAGCACGACCTCACCGTTACGCGTGACCGGCACGATCTGAGCCCACGACGAGGAGTGAATTCGATAGAACGCGTGCTCCGAGCCGTCGGCGGGCGAGGCCGCGATAGAGCGTTCCACCGAAAACACTTTGCAGTCCGCGACGGGCTCGCGCGCGAGCTCCTGCCACTCCAAGGATCCGCTCATCGTGTCCAACCCGGCGGCGCAAAATCGTTCGAGTGCCCTGCTCTCTGTTTGTCGATCATCGGACTTCCTTTCCTCATGCGCCGCCGAGCTGAAAGATCGCGAGCGCGCCCCCGTAGCCCAGGATCGTCATGTACGCCCAGGCGAAAACTGGCCACCGCCAACTGTTGGTCTCGCGCCGGATCACGGCGAGCGTCGCCGCGCACTGCAGACACCATGCATAGAACAGCAGGAAGCCGAGCACCATGGGCAGCGTGAACACGGGCCGGCCGTCGGGCCAGGTCGCCGCCTCGAGCCGGCCGGCGAGGCTCCGCTCGTCTGCGTCGTTGCCCACCGCGTAGATCGTGCCGAGCACCGCCACGACGACCTCTCGTGCCGGAAAACCCGCGATGACCGCGGCCGACACACGCCAATCCCAGCCGAGCGGCTCGAATACGGGCTCGACCACCTGCCCCGCACGCCCGAGCCAGCTCTGCGCGAGATGATCGGCCGCCGCCTGGTTGTCGATTTCCGCGCGCCGCGCGGCAAGCGCCGCCCCGCTCGAGCTCGCGGCGGCTGCCGCGCGCGCGTCGATGCGGGCTTGCTCGATTCCGGGCGACTGCGGGAAATACGCAAGCGCCCAGACGACGACGGCAACGGCAAAGATCACGGTACCGGCACGCCTTAGAAATACGCGCACGCGATCGAGCAACTTCATCGCTACGGTTTGCACGTTCGGCATCCGGAACTCGGGCAACGCGAGGATGAAGGTCGGATTCTCGCCGCGCAGGAAGGAATGACGCAGCAACAGCGCCGTGCCGACGCCGCCGACAATGCCGATCACGTACAGCCCGAACAACACGAGTCCCTGCAGATTCACGAAGCCGATCGTTCGCGAAGGCACGAACGCTGCGATGAGCAGCGCGTAGACCGGCAACCGCGCGGAGCACGTCATGAACGGCGCAGCTAGGATCGTAGCGATCCGATCGCGTCGATTCGGAATCACCCGCGTGGCCATGATCGACGGCACTGCGCACGCGAAGCTCGACAGGAGCGGGATCACCGACTGACCCGACAGCCCGACCGAACGCATCGCTCTGTCCACGAGAAACGCAGCTCGCGCGAGGTAGCCGGTGTCCTCCATCAGGATGATGAACAGGAACAGAATCAAGATCTGCGGTAGGAAGATGACGACGCTGCCGACGCCCGCGATCACACCATCCGTGAGGAAGCTCGCGAGCGCTCCAGGGGGCAGGCTCGCAGCGACCCATGCGCCGAGCCCACTTGCGCCCGCATCGATCAGGTCCATGAACGGTGTGGCCCACGCGAAGACTGCCTGAAACACGACGGCCATCGACAGCACGAACAGCATCGTGGATGGCCACGGCCGGTTGAGCCAATCCTTGAACGCGGCGGCTCGGCTCGCGACCAGGGAACCGGGCGACTCGACGCGCGCAAGCGTCGCGCGCACCCAGCGGTAACGGTGTCGCGCCTCGGCCGCGAGCGGCGGCTCCGTGCCGAACAACGCCGCGCGGGCGGGCTCGAGCTCTGCGCGCAGCTGGTCGCTCACCGCTTGGGTTTCCGTATGCGGATCGATCAGGAGCCGCTCGACCTCGACCGGGTGCACAACGGTTCCGTTCGTGCGCCAACGCTCGGCGAACTGTTGCGCGGCCGCTCGGAGCTCGGGCCACTGCGTGCCGAACCGCGGTGGATCTGCGTCGAGCACGCGCCCAAGCGCATCCTTGAGCGCGGCAAAACCGCGTCCAGTCGTCGCGACGACGGGGAACACGGGCACGCCGCCGAGGCTGTCTTGCAACGCCGCGAAGTCGATCTTGAGCCCTTGGATGTCCGCGGCGTCAGCCATGGTTAGCGCAACCACCATCGGGCGGCCGAGCTCGATGAGCTGCTGCAGCAGGTAGAGCCCTTGGTAGAGGCGGGTCGAATCGACTACCGCGAGGATCGCTTCGGGCTTGGGTGTGCCCGCCACGCGCCCGAACAGGACATCCACCGCGATCCTCTCGTCGGTCGAATTCGGGCTCAGCGAGTACGTCCCCGGGAGATCCACCAAGTCGAGCGTCGCTTGACCGAATACGCCGCGCCCGATACGCCTTTCGACGGTTACGCCGGGATAGTTCGCGGTCCGCTGACGCAGCCCGGTGAGCCGGTTGAAGACGGAGCTCTTGCCCGCGTTCGGATTGCCGACGACCGCAATCGTGCCCCTGGCGCGGCGATGCACCATGACGCTTTCGATCGGAACCGCCGTCTCAACCCGCGTGGCCATTGCCTGCTACCTGCGCGACGTGGAAATGCCGCGCCTGCTCCCGCCGTAGCGAAATCGCGGCGCCGTAGATCCGAAACTCGAGCGGATCCCCGCCGAGCGAGCTCCGGAGGAACGCGAGCTCCGCCCCCTCGACGAGGCCGAGCACCATGAGGCGCTGGACGGCTGGATCTTGGGTATCGATCGAGACGATGCGAACGAGATCACCAGTCTTCAGATCTGACAGGGTCAGAGCAGCCTCCCGCGGGACTGCAGATAAGAATGATTCTCGATTATAGACTATTCGAACGGATGGCGCCGAATGATTACGGCGTCGCGCGCGGGTCCGGTCGAAATCACGTCGATCGGCACACCGGCGAGCTCCTCGATCCGAGCGAGGTAGGACTTCGCTTGCGGCGGCAACGCGGCGTACGCCGTCACGCCGAAACTCGGCTGAGACCAGCCCGGATGGCTCTCGTACACGGGCTCGCAGTCTCCGAACCTGTCCATCAGCAACGGCGGCGTATCGATCGTGCGGCCGCCAATACGATAGCCGACGCAGATCTTGATCTCGGGCAGGCCGTCGAGCACGTCGAGCTTGGTCAGGCATAGGCCGCTCGAGGCTGTTGGTGAACACGGCGCGCCGCAGCAGCACGGCGTCGAACCAACCGCAGCGGCGCGCCCGGCCCGTCGTCGCACCGAACTCTTTCCCGACATCGCCAAGGTGCTTGCCGACGCCATCGACCAGCTCCGTCGGAAACGGTCCGGCACCGACGCGCGTGGTATAGGCCTTGACGATGCCGAGCACGTAGTCGATTCCGCCGGGGCCTGCGCCCGTCCCCGTCGCCGCTCCACCGACGGTGGTGTTCGACGACGTGACGAACGGATACGTCCCGAGGTCGATGTCGAGCATCGCGCCCTGCGCGCCTTCGTAGAGGACGCCGCTGCCTGCGCGCTGCAAGTCGCGCAAGACCTCGGTCACGTCGACGACGAGCGGCTTCACGCGCTCGCCGAGCTTGAGCAGGTTGTCGAGCTCCCGACGCGGGTCGACGGGCGCGACCGAGTAGTAGCGCTCGAGCAAGAAATTGTGCAGGTCGAGCAAGCGTTCGAGCTTGGGCTTGAGCGCGTCCGGCGAGAACAAGTCCGAGATCCGGATCGCGCGGCGTGCGATCTTGTCTTCGTACGCCGGTCCGATGCCGCGACCCGTGGTTCCGATCGCCGAGTCACCGCTCGCGTGCTCGCGCGCTTTGTCGAGCAAACCGTGCGAGCTCAGGATCACGGGGCATGCCGGAGAGATCCGCAGCCGGCGCTCCACGGGCACGCCGCGCGCCATGAGCTCGTCCATCTCGCTGATGAGCGCGTCGAGGGAAACCACGACGCCGTTGCCGATCAGGCAGATCACGTCGTCGCGCAGAATGCCCGAGGGAATCAAATGCAGGACGGTCTTGCGATCGCCGATCACGAGCGTGTGGCCCGCGTTGTGTCCGCCCTGGAAGCGCACGACCGCGTGCGCGCGCTCTGCGAGCACGTCGACGACGGCGCCCTTACCCTCGTCGCCCCACTGGGTGCCGATCACAACGACGTTTCGACCCACGCTAACCTCGAATGGTGAGCAACAGGAGAAGTCCCGCGATCACTGCCGCCAGCCCGAAGCTCCGAAGGTGCCCATCCTCGAGCCGCGCGATGGCCGCGAGCCCGCGGCGCCATGCCTGCGGCGCGGCGAAGGGAAACAAGCCCTCGATCACGAGATAGAAAGCCAAACCCGCGAGAAGATCCGCCCAGGCCAATGCCTCAAGCCTCCATAGTCTTGTGTCGATCGCGTGACTTATTTAGCAGTCGTGCCGAGCTGCTTTTGCAGGAACTGGAAGAAGTCGCTGTCCGGTTTGAGAACCAGAATGTCTTGATCGCGGCCGATCGCTTCTCGATAAGCCTGCATGCTTCGATAGAAAGCGTAGAAATCGCGGTCCTTCGAGTACGCGAGCGCGTAGATTTCCGTCTTGCGCGCGTCGCCCGCGCCGCGGATTCGCTCCGCATCACGGTACGCTTCGGACAAGATCACCGTGCGTTGACGCTCCGCGTCCGCGCGGATGCGCTCGGACTGTTCCTCGCCCTCTGCGCGCAGTTGCGTCGCAACGCGTTGGCGTTCTTGCCGCATTCGCAGGTAGACCGAGTCGCTGACCTCCTCGGAAAGATCGATGCGCTTGACGCGCACATCGACGACTTCGATTCCGAGCTCCGGCGAACGCGTTTGCACCTGCGTGAGCATCTCGGCCATCAGGTCATGACGTTCCGCGGATACGACCTCTTGGACGGTCCGTTGGCTGATCGCCGCCTTGATCCCTTCCTTCACGATGGCCGAGAGGCGGTCGATCGCGGCCGTCTCGTCGCCGCGCACGGAGCGGTAGTACTGCGATGGATCGACGATGCGCCAGGTGACGAAGTAGTCGACGATGAGATTCTTTTTCTCGCCGGTCAGGAATTTCTCTTCGGAATGCTCGTAGTTGAGTATCCGATTGGGATAACGCTGGATGTCGTTCATGAACGGCACTTTGAAATGCAGACCGGGAGCGTAGTCCGCTTTGACGATCTCGCCGAACTGAAGCTTCACGGCGTGCTCGCGCTCGTCGACCGTGAACACGGACATTCGAATCACGATCGCCGCGAGCACGGCAACGATCAGAAGGAGATTTAGGCGCGGGCTCATCTTCGCGTCCTTTGGCTAGCGGGCTTCGCGATCGCGCGAGCGAGGCGCCACGTTATTGGTCATCGGCACAGGGGCGGCGGACGCCGGCTCGCTGTTCGAAGCATTGGCACGGCGCTGCATGAGTTGATCGAGCGGCAGATACAGCATGTTATTGCCGCCGTCGGTGTCGACGATGACCTTCGTAGAATTCGCGAGGATCGTCTCGAGCGTCTCGATGTACAGACGCTCGCGCGTCACGGCCGGCGCCTTCTGGTACTCCGCGAGAATCTGATCGAAACGATCCGTCTCGCCTTCGGCGTTCGCGATGACCTCGCCGCGATACGCTTCGGCGTTCTGGCGGCGCTTCGCCGCTTCGCCGCGCGCGCGTGGCAGGATCTCGTTCGAGTAGGTTTCCGCTTCGAGGATCTTGCGCTCCCGATCCTCGCGCGCCTTGATCGCCTCTTGGACTGCGGTCTCGACTTCCCGCGGGAAGTTCGCCTCTTGCAGGTTCACTTCGTAAACCGTGACCCCTGAGCCGTATGCATCGAGCGTCGACTGCAGCAAGTCTTGGGTTTCGCGCGCGACCTGGGTGCGGCCGTCCGTCAGGATGAAATCGAGCAAATTCCGGCCGATCACTTCGCGGATGGCGCTGCCCGTGACGTTGGTGAGGGTCTTCTCCGGATCGCGCATGTTGAACAGGAACGCTTTCGGATCCGTACGCCGGAACTGCACGACAAGATCGACGCTCACGATGTTCTCGTCGCGCGTCAGCATGCTGCCCTGGTAGGTCATCCGCTCCGTCGCGCCGATGTTGATCTTCTCGACCGTCTCGATAGGCCACGGCCAATGCCACTGGAGGCCTGGTTGAGTCAGGTCCCGGAACGCGCCGAACCGCAGAACGACGCCTCGCTCGGCTTCGTCCACTTGGTAGATGCCGGCGAACCCCCAAACGGCGAGTAGCAGGATCACGCCGGTGATCACTAGACCGCTGTTCAGTTGTGGATCGCCGCCGCGGCTGCCGCCGCCGCGCCCGCCGCGGAACAGCCCCGCGAGCTTACGCTGGAAATCGCGCACCACGGCGTCGAGATCCGCGGGACCTTTGTCCTTGTCGGATCGCCACGGATTGCCCTTGTCCCCGTCATCCCAAGCCATAGTGCTTCACACTTTCTGTCGAATGGAGTCGGCTGGCAAGCCTTCCTTGCTGCGCAGCTCCTGCCACCGTTGCGCCGTCAATTCCACTTCCAACGTCGAATTACCTTCCGCGTCCACGGTCTCGCTCCGTACCGCGTGCCACCCGAACAGCTTGGCGCGCAACCGGCTTTGCTCCGGACCCAACCTGACCTCGGCAACTAGCCGAGCGCCAATGAGGCGCGCACGAACCGCGGCGAGCAGCCCCGGGATTCCCTCGCCAGTAGCCGCGGACACGCAGAGCTCCGCGTGCTCCGAGTCATCGAGCTCGGCCGCAAATTCGGGGGGCGCCTGATCGAGCTTATTGTACACCGGAAGGCGCGGCACCTCGGCGGCGCCCACTTCCGCGAGCACGGTTTCTACCTGCCGGCGGCGATCATCGTGATGCGGGTCGCTCGCGTCGATCACGTGGAGCAACAACGCGGCTTCACGGGTCTCGGTCAGGGTCGCGCGGAAAGCCGCGACGAGCTCGTGCGGTAGATCGCGCACAAACCCGACCGTGTCGACGAGCAACGCTTCCTCGCCGTGATCGAGCGGCAGCCGCCGGATCGTGGGGTCGAGGGTCGCGAACAGCTGATCCTTCGCTACTAGATCGGCGCCGGAGAGCGCGTTGAAGAGCGTCGTCTTGCCCGCGTTCGTATAGCCGACGATCGCAACGGTCGGCACTTCGGCACGGATGCGCTCCTTACGACTCACGTCGCGTTGTCGCTCCACGCGCGCAAGCCGCTCGCGGAGGTGCCGAATGCGCCGGCTCACGAGTCGCCTATCGGTTTCCAACTGCGTTTCGCCGGGTCCGCGGAGGCCGATACCGCCCTTCTGGCGCTCGAGGTGGGTCCATCCGCGAACCAAGCGCGAGGCCAAATGCTCATGTTGCGCTAGCTCGACCTGCAGCTTTCCTTCGAAGGTCGCCGCGCGCTGAGCGAAGATATCGAGAATCAAGCCGTTGCGGTCGAGCACCCGAGTCTTTAGGGTCGTCTCGAGGTTGCGCTCCTGTCCGGCGCGCAGCGGCTGGTTAACGAGGATCAGCTCGGCCTGCGCCGCACGCGCCGCCTGTGCGACCTCGTCGACCTTACCGCTTCCGATGAAAAAGCGCGGGTCCGGCCGCTCACGGCGCGCCTGGATCTCGGCGACTACTTCCGCACCCGCCGATTCGGCGAGCGCCCGAAACTCTTGGGTTTCGTCTTCGTGGCAGGGACGATGCAGGCCGATGTGTAGCAGCAGGGCGCGTTCCCCGCTGCGAGGACGATCAAGCAAACGCGCCTCCCTGCATTCGGAGATTGGAGCTAATCTTCAGCCTCTTCCTCATCCATCGACGGCACGCGCACATTGCGCGCAGGTACCACCGTCGAGATCGCATGTTTATAGACCATTTGGCTGACGCTGTTGCGCAGCAAAACCACGAATTGGTCGAAAGAGTCGATTTGCCCCTGCAGCTTGATACCGTTCACCAGATAGATGGAGACCGGGACCTTTTCCTTGCGCAAAGCATTTAGAAACGGGTCCTGCAGCGATTGACCTTTGGCCATGAACACTCTCCTTTCTTATTGTTAGGCTCGCCGAGATCAGGTCCGATAGGATCGCCTGAAGGCCCTTGAGGCTTCCTGAAATCTCGCTCCGATACTTGTCCCACGACGAGACCGGTCATTCCCACAACCGGTAATGCTAACACAGCGCGTTCGCTTTCAACCGGCAGACGCGCGGAATCGCTCACTATACGCGAGAAGTCGCTTCGCGAGATCGGGAGCGAACGCAGGCCATTTCTCGCTGACGACGTCCGAGCGCAACCACGTGAGCTGCCGCTTCGCGAGCTGCCGCGTAGCCACAATCGCACGACGGCGCGCTTCTGACCAGTCGTATGCGCCGTCGAGATGCGCCCAGATCTGCCGATAACCGACCGCCCGCAGGGCGGGCTGGTCGGGCACGAGGTCCCCGCGGGCTCGAAGCGCCTCTACCTCCGCAACGAAACCCGCGTCGACCATCGCGTCGAAGCGCCGTTCGATACGGCGTCCGAGGTCTACCCGGTCGTCCGGCACGAGTGCGACCGTCGCAATCTCGAGTGGAGCGGCGTCCAGCACGGGCTTCTGCAACTCCGTGAGCGGGCGCCCCGTGAGAGCGTGCACCTCGAGCGCGCGCTGGATCCGCTGACGATCTGCGGGGGCGATCCTCGCCGCGGCCACCGGGTCCACGGTGCGCAGACGCTCGTGCAGCGCCGGCCAGCCCAGCGAGCGCGCCTCGGCGTCTATCATCGCCCTCACACTCTCGTCAGCGCCCGGCAACTCGGCCAAACCTTCGCGCAACGCGCGGAGGTACAACAACGTGCCCCCGACGATCAGCGGCAAGCGGCCTCTAGCAACGATCCCGGCGATGGCTCGCCGCGCGTCACGCGCGAAGCGGCCCGCGGAGTACGCTTCACGCGGATCGAGGATATCCACGAGGTGGTGCGGCACGCTGCGGCGCGTACCCGCGTCGGGTTTCGCGGTGCCCACGTCGAGGCCGCGATACACCATTGCAGAATCCATGCTTACGATTTCTAAAGGAACCGCGTCTGCGAGACGCAGCGCTAGCTCGGTTTTTCCGCATGCTGTGGGGCCGGCGAGGCACACACAGCGCAACGGCGGCGGAACGGTCACTGGCCGCGGAGAAACAAACGGTCGAGGTCTGCGAGCGTGACTCGCGTCCAAGTCGGACGGCCGTGGTTGCAGGCTTCGCTGCGCTCCGTGCGCTCCATCTCCCGCAATAGCGCGTTCATCTCCTCGAGCGATAGCCGCCGATTCGCGCGCACGGCCGCGTGACAAGCGAGCGTCGCGAGCAGCTCGTTGACCACCGCCTCGACTCGTTCGGCGCCTTTGCTCTCCGCGAGGTCGCTGAGCAGGTCGCGCACCAACGACTCGACGTCGCTGCCCTCGAGCAGCAACGGAATGGCCTGCACGGCGATACGCGCTGGACCGCGCCGCACGAGCGTGAAACCCAAGGCCTCGAGCTCGCCGCCCCGTTCCTCCACGAGATCCGCTTCGCGCGATGCGACGTCAACAGTCACAGGTACGAGCAGCGTCTGCGCCTTGAGCTTGTCGGCTCCGAGCGCTGTTTTCAGCCGTTCGTACGTAATCCGCTCGTGCGCGGCGTGCATGTCGACGATGATGAGGCCATCGCGATTCTCCGCGAGCACGTAAATCCCCGATAGCTGACCGAGCGCATAACCGAGCGGCGGCGTCCCGGCCGCGTCCGCCACTGCCGGCGGCGACGCGCGGGAATGCAAGCGCTCGTAGAGTGGAACGTACTCGCCCATCGCATGAGCGTTCAGCGCAAGCGTCTCTTGGAGCGGCTGCGCCGTCCCGCCATGACACGCGCGCACGCGCGGCGAACGCCGCGCTCGGCACGGGCGGTTGCGCGTCGAGACCCGCGGATTCGACGGTGGTCGCGAGCGCCGCCTCGACTGTGCGGAAAACGAACTCATGTACGAGACGCGAGTCACGGAAGCGAATCTCGAGCTTGGCGGGATGCGCGTTCGCGTCGACCCGACGCGGGTCGAGCTCCAAGAACACGACGAACGCGGGCTGGCGCGCCTGAAACAGCACGTCCTGATATCCGAGACGCACGGCGTGGCGCAGCACCTTGTCGCGCACGAAGCGCCGGTTCACGAAAGTGAATTGCATGTCCGGTTGACTGCGCGAAAAAGCCGGCGCGGCCAGCCAACCCTCGAGGCGCAACCCTTCGATCTCGCGCCGGAAGTGCCGTGCATGCGCCAAGAACTCGGCACCACAGAGCGCCTCGATCCGCGCCTCTTGCTCGGCGCGATCGTGAGCCGCGGCGAGTCGCAGCACGGGTCGTTCGTTGCTCACGAGACCGAACTCGACGTCGAACCGCGCGAGCGCGAGATTCTTCAAGACCGTGTCGACGTGCCCCGCCTCCGTCTTCTCCGAGCGCTGGAACTTGCGGCGCGCCGGCGTATTGAAAAAAAGATCGCGTACTTCGATGCAGGTTCCGAGGGGATGAGGCGCTGGCCGAACCTCGCCGATCTCGCCGCCGTCACACGACACGCTCCAACCGTGCTCCGCTCCCGGAATCCGCGAGGTGATCTTCATGCGCGCGACGGAACCGATGCTCGGCAGCGCCTCGCCGCGAAATCCCATCGTCGCGAGCGCCTCGAGATCGTCGAGGCTAGCGATCTTGCTCGTTGCGTGGCGCGACAGGGCGAGGGCGAGCTCGTTCGGCGAAATGCCGGCGCCATCGTCCGTCACACGGATCAGCCGTGCTCCGCCACCGGCAATCTCGACGGCTATCGACCGCGCGCCCGCGTCGAGAGAATTCTCGACGAGCTCTTTGACGACGGAGGCCGGCCGCTCCACGACCTCGCCCGCGGCGATCTGGTCGATGAGCTGCGACGGCAGAATCTGAATGGCCACTGACGAACCCTCGAGCCGCGGTCGGCATCGGACGACCGAGCGGACGGGGCGAGTGTACCTGAATGCGTCGGGCACTCCGGGCGAACGAATTGCCCGCTGTCAGCCCGCCGGTATGGTCAGGATTTGGCCGATCCGAAGCGAATCGCTCTTCAAGCTGTTCGAGCGCCGCAAGCTCGCCGCGCTCACGCGATAGCGCTCTGCGATTCCGGACAACGTCTCGCCGCGCGCGATGACGTGACGTACCGTTTCACGCGGCACCGCAGCTACGTGCGATACGAAGTAGCTGTCTTGAGGGGGATTCGCGGCGAAGTAGTCGACGATGCCCTCGCGAAGCGCCTTCGCCAACTCCGCCTGGTGCAGCGCGTTGCGCAGCGAAGCCTCTTCGCGCGGATTCGATATGTACGCGGTCTCGACGAGCACTGAGGGAATGTCTGGCGACTTGAGCACGAGGAACGGCGCCTGCTGGACCTGCATCTTGCGCATCGCCGTGACGGTCGACATTCGCTTGATGAGCCGCTGCCCGGCGGCGGTGCTCGCACTCAAGGCCGCGCTCTGCGATAGGTCGAGCAGCACTCGCGCAAGCACCTGGTCGGTTTCCGCGAGCGATACACCGCCAATGAGGTCGGAGGCGTTTTCCCGCTGCGCCAGCAGCGAAGCGGCCTCATCGCTCGCACCCTTCTCCGAAAGCACGTAGACGGTCGCGCCCGTCGCGCTCGAGTCGCGGTACGAATCCGCATGGATCGAGATGAAGAAATCCGCCTGGGCGCCGTGAGCGATCGCCATACGCTTGCGATGAGGGACGAAGTAATCGCCTTTGCGCACGAGCACTGCGCGCATGCCGGGCTGCGCATCGACTTCAGCGGCGAGGCGACGCGCGATCGCGAGCACGACGTCTTTCTCGCGAACTCCATTACGACCGCTTGCTCCGGGGTCCTCGCCGCCGTGACCCGCGTCGATCGCGATTACGACGTCACGGCCGGCGACGTCGCGGACGGCGGCGTCACGGACGGCGACGTCACGGCCGGCCACCGCGACCGCCTGCGGCGGGCGCCGCACTACGGCTTTCGCCCCCTCGTCGAGGAAATCGACGACGAGCCGGTGGCCGTACTGCTCGTTGGGCGGGAGCAAGAATGTCTTCGCTTTCGCGGCACGAGTGAGCTCGAGCACCACACGTAGCTCGCCGCCGCGTTCTCCCGTGCGCACGCTCGCAACGACACCTTTGGCCTCGGGCAGCGAGAGCGGTGCCGCGGCAAAGCTATTGGGAAAGTCGATGACCAAGCGGTCCGGCTCAGTCAACGCGACCACACGGTGCTCGACCGGGGCGCTGAGCTCAAAGACGACGCGGGTGGATTCCGGACCGGACCAAACTCGGACGCTATTGACGGCGGCGGCCAGCGAGAGACTCGCATAGCCGAACAGCACCGCGCCGAACGCGGCGGGCAGCCATCTCGCCGATTTCACCCCACGGGCCTCCCCGACCTTGCAGACGCCTTATGTTTACAATTTATCGCGACCTTTTCAATCACTTTGTCATTCAGAAATAGGGTGTTAGCGCCTGTTGTTGAAACGTACCTGACCAATTTCCTGCAAGGCGTCGATTCCAGCGCGGGTTTCGCCTCGGATCACGATCCGGCGAGCATCAGCGCCGACGTCCGCGATCTCGAGCAGTAGGTCGCAGCGCGCCTCGAGGTGCGGCGCCCGCTCGGGCCACTCGACGAGCACCCAGGTCGCGGGTTCCTCGAGCCAGTCGCGCAGGCCCAGGTTCTCGAGCTCCGTCTCATTCGCGAGCCGGTAGAGGTCGAGGTGCACGACGACCAGCCCGCCAACGGAGTATTGCTCGAGCAAGGTGTACGTGGGGGACGGGACGCGCCCGGAGTGACCGAGCCCGCGCAGCAGCGCACGCGCCCACGTGGTCTTGCCCGCGCCAAGGTCGCCACGTAGCCCAATGACCAGCGGCGAGCACTTCGCAGCCCACCACGCACGACCCATTGCTCCTGCAGAATCAATTAGCTCTGCTTCGGAGCGCAGGTCGATTATTAACTTGGATTCGCCCATCGCCGAAGGTGCGGCATCAGATCCGCTGCGACCGTACCACGTTCGGCGCCCGCCGCCGCCGAGTCACCGGCGAGCGCATGGAGCAGCACTCCCGCGCCGGCGCTCGTATCGAGATCGCGAGTCTGAACGACGAGTGCGCCAAGTACGCCGGCGAGCACGTCTCCCATCCCAGCCGTCGCCATGCCCGGGTTGCCACGACCGCATACGCGCGTGGGGACACTTGGGTCGGGCGACGCGATGAGCGTCCGTGCTCCCTTCAATACGGTGATGGCTCCATAGCGGTCGGCGAGCGCGCGGGCGCTGGCGGACCGATCTCGCTCGACCTCGTCTATCGACGAATTCAGCAATCGCGCCGCCTCTCCGGGATGCGGTGTGAGGATCCAGCGGCCGCC
Organism: uncultured Gammaproteobacteria bacterium; assembly: GCA_963742115.1. GTDB lineage: Bacteria > Pseudomonadota > Gammaproteobacteria > Steroidobacterales > Rariloculaceae > FEN-1219. The sequence goes on along the minus strand of CAVUKQ010000014.1, from coordinate 111,163 downwards.
GCTGCGCGGTGCCTCGGCGAGCAAGTTCAGGGCATCGGCGTCGACGATCAATGGCAGCTCCGTATCGAGCAGCCGCCGCCACAGCGCGCGCGCCCAGGGTGTCCGACCGAGTCCCGGGCCGAGTACCGCGGCGTCCACCGACGCGAGCAGGTGCTCGAGATCCGTTGGACCATCCACGGCCTGCGCGATGACTTCCGCGCGCCCCGCGCGGACGGCCGAGACGCTGTCGGCGTGCGTCGCGACATAGACGAGTCCGGCGCCCGTCCGCAGCGCCGCCTCCGACGCGAGGCGGACGGCACCGGGCATCGACGGACCACCGCCCACGATCAGCAGCCGCCCGTTCGTGCCTTTGTGCGCGGACCGGGGACGCCGTGGCAATGCGCGCGCGAGCTCCTCGAGCCCGAGCCGCACGAGCGCCGGCGAAAAGCCACGGCCGAGGTCGGGGGGCAGCTCGAGATCGGCGAGCTCGATCTGTCCGACATAGTCGCAAGCCGCGCCAAGGTACAAACCGGGCTTCAAGGCCACGAACGTGACGGTAACCGCTGCGCGAACCGCGACGCCGAGCGGCCATCCCGTATCCGCGTGCAGCCCGCTCGGCACATCGAGTGACAGCACAGGTGCCGACGCCGCGTTGATCGCGCCGACCGCCGCCGCGAGCTCGCCATCGAGCGGCCGGTCGGCGCCGATGCCGAGCAGCGCGTCGACGATCGCGTCGGGCTTACGCGCGACCTCATTGTGCGTGTGTCTAACGAACCGCTCGATCGCTATGGTGGCCGCCGCGCAGTCGTCGTACGCTCGGCGCGCATCGCCTTTGAGACGGTCCGGCGGCACGACCGCCAGGACCGTTACCGCGAGCCCATGCTGCTTCGCGAGGCGCGCGAGCACGTAACCATCGCCACCGTTGTTGCCGCCGCCACAGTAGACGAGGACCTCGCGCGCCTGCGGCCAATGAGCGAGCAGCGCGCGCAGCGCCGCGGCACCCGCTCGCGTCATGAGCTCGTAGCTCGCGACACCGATGCGCTCCGTCGCGAGCCGGTCCAGCTCGCGCACCTGCCGCGCGGCATAGACCGGAGCGGTGAGCCGTTCGTCGGGTGCGTGCATCGCGCGATTATACTGGCGAGCAAGCGCCCCTCCAGCGAACCCGGTGACCGAACTCGACGAACAACAGCTCACGCGCCTCGCGACCGATATCAAGGCGATCGGGCGCGCGCTCGGGTTTCAGAAGATCGGCGTGAGCGGAATCGAGCTCGGCGACGACGAATCCCGGCTCGAGCAGTGGCTCGCCGCTGGTCGCCACGGGGCGATGGACTACATGCGCAAGCACGGGCGCAAGCGCAGCCGACCCGATGAGCTCGTCGCAGGAACCGTCCGCGTGATCTCGGCGCGCATGAGCTACTGGCCAGCGCGCGGGCGCGCTGCACGCGCCGTGCTCGCCTCACCCACCCTCGGCTATGTCGCGCGTTATGCGCTTGGCCGCGACTATCACAAAGTCCTGCGTAAGCGGCTCGCTCGGCTCGCCGCAGCGATCGAGGACCGAGTGGGCAGCTTCGGGTACCGCGCGTTCGTGGACAGTGCTCCGGTCCTAGAGAAAGCGTTGGCCCGCAACGCGGGGCTCGGCTGGATCGGGAAGCACACCAACCTCCTCGATCGCGACGGCTCTTGGTTCTTGCTGGGCGAGCTGTATACGGATCTGCCCCTGCCGGTCGACGCACCCGTGAGCGATCACTGCGGGTCGTGCCGCGCGTGCCTCGACGTGTGCCCGACGCAGGCGATCCTCGCGCCCTATCAGCTCGACGCGCGGCGCTGCATCTCGTACCTCACGATCGAGCAGCGCGGCGCCATTCCCGAGGAGCTCCGCAGCGCGATCGGCAACCGAATCTTCGGTTGCGACGATTGCCAGCTCTTCTGCCCGTGGAACAAGTTCGCCCAACCGACCGAAGTCGCGGACTTCGCTGCGAGACACGACCTCGACGGCGCCGACCTCGTCGACCTATTTGCTTGGACGGAACCGCAATGGCGAGCGCGCACCGAAGGCAGTGCGCTGCGCCGCGCCGGCTACGAGGGTTGGCTCAGAAACGTCGCGGTGGCGCTCGGCAATGCGCCGACTGCGGACGCGGTGACGGCAGCGCTGCGCACGCGCGCCGATCATCCATCCGCGCTCGTGCGCGAGCACGTCGCCTGGGCGCTCGGACGTCACACCCGCAAGGCCCGCAGCGCCCCGCTTGAAACGATCGACCGAACAGGAGTCTGAATGTTCCGCGCCAAGTCACACCGGTTGCTAGTGCCGTTCGACGGCACGTTCAAGATCGCGAAAGCGCGCACCAAGCCGTCCAAGAAATCCAATCGGAAGGCGAAGCAGCCCAGCGACTGGGAACAGAAGCTCGAAGAGCAAAGAAAGAAGCTCGGAGACTCGCAACACCGCCTTTACTCGCGCGGCAGCCAGTCCGTTCTGATCATCCTCCAGGCGCTCGACGCAGCGGGCAAAGACGGAACGATTCGTCACGTACTAAGCGGGGTGAATCCCTGCGGCTTGCACGTCGCGTCGTTCAAGGCACCGACAGAGCTCGAGGCCGCGCACGATTTCCTGTGGCGCACGTCGCCGCACTTGCCTGCCCACGGGCACGTCACGGTGTTCAACCGGAGCTACTACGAGGAAGTGCTCGTGGTCAGGGTGCATCCCGATTTTCTCGCCGCTCAGCAGCTGCCGGACAAGCCCTCCGCCGATCTGTGGGAAGGACGCCTGCGCGCGATTGCGGAGCACGAACGCCATCTCGCTCGGCAGGGCACGGTGATTCTGAAGTTCTGGCTCAACGTGTCGAACGAAGAGCAGCGCGCGCGGCTGCTGGAGCGTATCGACGATCCCGAGAAGCGCTGGAAGTTTCGCGCAGGCGACCTCGACGAGCGTGACTATTGGGACGACTACCTGCGCGCGTATGAGCAGTGCCTCAACGCCACGTCGCGCCCTTGGTCGCCGTGGTATGCCATTCCGGCCGACGACAAGCATTTCATGCGGTGGCAGGTCGCCAAGCTCGTGAACGATGCGTTCGAGCAGCTCGACCTCGACTTCCCGAAACCGACGAAAGCCGTGCTGGCCGAGCTCGAGGAGGCCCGCACGCGGCTCTTGAAGCGATGAGACTACCCGGTATTGCCAACTCCATCACTGCCCCAACGACCCAACTCGCTTACGATCATGTCTCACTTCCTCGCCGGAATGACCCATGAGCACGGTGAGCCTCGAGTCCCTCGCGCACGGTATCGACTCGGATTTCACGCGTTCGCTGCTACAGAGCATCGCGCTGTTCCGCGGCGTCGACGCGGATACGATCGCCGACCTGCTGCCACGCTGCGGCCGAGTCGACATCCCCGAGGGTGACGTCCTACTTTCGCCGCAACGAGAGAATCGCTGCGTCTACGTCGTCCTCAGTGGCCGCTTGAGCGTACATCTCGGCGCGCTCGATGCGCCGAAAATCGCGGACCTCACCCCGGGCTCCTGCGCAGGCGAAATGTCGTTGATCGAGGACAAAGATCCTTCGGCATTCGTCGTCGCCGTCGAAGATTCGCACCTGATGGTGATCAGTCATCATTTGCTCTGGCAGATCGTCGACCGTTCACACACGTTCTCGAAGAACCTGCTCGTCGTTCTCTCCGAGCGCGTGCGCTCCGACAACGAATTCATCGCGACCAGCCTCGGAGTGCTGCGCCAAGCCGAGCGCAATGCGCTCACCGACGCCCTCACCGGCTTGGGCAACAGGCACTGGATGAAAGAAATGTTCGAGCGCGAGGTCACGCGCGCCCAGCACAGCGGCCGAACGCTCTGCCTGATGATGATCGACATCGACAACTTCAAGCGCTTCAACGATCAATACGGCCATATCTCTGGGGATCGCGTGCTGATCGCGGTCGCAGAAGCGTTGCGTGAATATTTGCGCCCCACCGACCTCGTGGCGCGATTCGGCGGCGACGAGTTCGCGGTGCTGCTGCCCGACGCAGATCTCAACCAAGCGCAACAAACGGCCGATCGCTTGCGTACCAAGGTGGCCGGCCTGTCGCCGCCGAGCCTCTCCACCGCGATCACGATCTCCATCGGGGTCAGCACCAACGCACCCAAAGACGACGTTGGAGCGCTCGTGCAGCGGGCGGACGCCGCCATGTACGAGGCCAAGGAGCAAGGACGCAACCGCGTCGCGGTGCGCGAACCTTCAGATTCTTAGATTGTCGATTAGCCGAGCGCGGCCGAGCTGCGCGGCCGCAAGCACAACGAGATCGCGCGGCAGATCGTCGACTTCCGGCCTCGCGAGGTCGATCGCGCGCCGCACCTCGACGTAGTCAGGCACCAGCCCCGCCCTCGCGAGCGTCTCCCGCGCCTCCGTCTCCAGTGCCGCGTAGTCGGTAGTACCGCCCCGAACGGCGTCGCGTAGTTGCGCAAGTGCCGCGTGCAGCGCCGGTGCACGCGCGCGCTGCGCATCGTCGAGGTAGCGGTTCCGCGAGCTCAAGGCAAGACCATCGGACTCGCGATGCGTCGCGCCGACTCGCACCGCCACGGGCAGGCGCAAGTCCGTAATCATCCGCTCGAGCAGGACCACCTGCTGATAGTCCTTCTGTCCGAGCACGAGCAGATCGGGCGTGACGATATTCAGCAGCCGGCACACGACGGACGCCACACCATCGAAATGCCCGGGCCGGCTCGCGCCGCAAAGCTCGCGGCTCAAGGGCGGCAGCGTGATGCGCACGGCCTGCTCGAGACCGAACGGATAGATCTCGCGATCGTCGGGAACGAACAGCAAGTCGACCGTGCCCGCCGCGGCGAGACGCGCCGCGTCGTCTTCGAGCGTTCGAGGATAGGCCGAGAAGTCCTCGCTCGGACCGAACTGCGTGGGATTCACGAAGATGCTCGCGACCACGCGCTGCGCCACGCCGGCTGCGAGCTCGGTAAGGCTCACGTGCCCGGCGTGAAGGTTGCCCATCGTAGGAACGAAGGCCACGGCCTCTCGCGCGGCGCGCCAACCGCCGACTGCCGCGCGGACCGCGGCGACGGTACGCACGATCTTGACCGATTCCCCTGGCGTGTGTGTTCGCGGCACGGGCCTTTGCTCATCAAGAGAAGGTGTGTTCCTCGGCCGGGTAGCTGCGATCCTTGACGGCCTGGACGTACCCGCGAATTCCCTCGAGCACCGAGTCGCGCCCCTGCAGGAAGTTCTTCACGAAGCGCGGTGTGCGACCCTGCGTGATCCCGAGGATGTCGTAGATCACTAGGATTTGGCCGTCGACGGCTGCGCCCGCGCCGATGCCGATCACGGGCACGTGCAGCGCAGCGCGAATCGCTTCTCCCAAATCGCGCGGAACGCACTCGAGCAGAACGATGTCGGCGCCCGCCCCTTCGAGGGCGCGCGCCTCGTCGATCATCCGGCGCGCCGCTTCCCCCTCGCGACCCTGGACCTTGAATCCGCCGATCTTGTGCACCGACTGCGGTTTCAAACCTAGATGAGCGCAAACCGGAATGTCTTGCTGCGCGAGGTATTCGACGATCGCGAGCTGCCCCTGCCCGCTCTCGAGCTTGACCATCATCGCACCCGCCTCCTGCATGAGACGCACTGCGTTGTCCAGCGCCTGCGACGGCGTCGTGTAGCTCATGAACGGCATGTCCGCGATCAAGAACGCGCGGCGCACTGCACGCGCGACGCAGCGCGTGTGATACACCATGTGGTCGACGGTAACGGGAACCGTGGTGTCGTGGCCTTGCACCACCATGCCGAGTGAGTCCCCCACGAGCACGACGTCGGTCCCGGCCATGTCAACCAGCTGAGCGAAGCTCGCGTCATAGGCAGTCAGGCACGCGATCGGCTCGCCGGCTTGTTTCATGTCGCGCAGAGTCGCCACGTTCACGGGCGGCGAGTCCATCCCCCGCTGCTGCAGCTGCTTGTACATCGCCTACTCCGCCCGTCAGGTCAGCGCGTTGCCGACTGGGTTGAAGAAATGCCTGCCGTGCTTCACCCGCAAGATCGTCTGCAACAACTCTTGATAGTCGGACTCGCGGTGAATCGGATCGATAGACGCCGCGTTCACGATCAGGAGCGGCGCCGCGTCGAAGTCATGGAAGAATTTCGCGTATGCCTCACCGAGCCGCTCGAGGTATTCCTGATCGATCAGCTGCTCGTACGGGATACCGCGCGACGCGACGCGACGCAGCAGCACGGGCGCCGGGGCCTGGAGATAAACGACGAGGTCGGGCGTCGGCGGGTCGAGCTCGAGCGTTTCCGCAACCTGCTGGTACAACCCGAGCTCGTTGGGATCGAGGTTCAGCTCTGCGAACAACCGGTCCTTCTGCAACAAGAAATCCGCGATCCGCACCGGCGAGAACATGTCGCGCTGCCGAATCTGCTCGAGCTGACGCGCGCGCTGGAACAGGAAGAACAGCTGAGCCGGCAGTGCGGCGTTACGCCGGTTTCGATAGAAGCGCTCGAGGAACGGGTTGTCCTCGGCCTGCTCGAGGATCAACTCGCTGGCGAAGCTCTGAGCCAGGCGCTTTGCCAAGCTCGTCTTGCCGACGCCGATCGGACCCTCGACCACGATGAAGCGCGGCCCGTCCAGACGAATGACTTCCTGTCCGTTGCTCGTCGATTGCTGATCCACGATAGCTCGCGCGTCGCCCGGCTCCCGGCCGAGGTTCAGGGCTGACTTTAAGGATTTTCGAACGTCCGCCAAGTCTAGGGCGCGGCGTCGGTGATCTCGCTCTGCTCCGCCCCGCGGCGCCCGCGGCGACGGCGACGGCCCTGGCGCCGCTTCAAGCCGATGAGTTTCTGCTGCTCGTCGGGCGGCAACTGCTGGATCTCGGTCCACCAATCCACGGTCTCTTGATCCACTTCCCCGCAACGGGCACGCAACAGCATGAAATCGTACGCAGCGCGGAAACGTTTGTGCTGCAGCAGGCGCGCTGCCCGAATCCCGTGGCGCTGATCGAAGCGCCACTGCATCGCGAGGAGCTCCTTCATCGGCGAGCTGAAGCGACGCGGGAACGACGTTTGCTGCGACGCCACTATTCGACTGCTCGCTTCCATCATCGCGTGCGTGTCGTTCCAGCCTTCCGCTTGCAGCTTCAATGCGAGAGCGCGGATCGGAAACCATAGGAACACGGCGTACAGGAACATCGGCGTGACGGGCTTGTCCGAGCGCACTCGCTCATCGGTATTAGCGAGCCCCTGGCGGATGAACGCGATGATCTTGTCGCGCTCGGGCGTCAGCAGCAGCGCGGACGCATCGCGAAACAGGTAGCGGAGCAAGTCGTGCTCGAGAAGCAGGTCGAAGCTCCTCTCGGCATAGCCGCTTTGAAACAGCTTCAACAGCTCATCGAACAAACGCGCCGGCGGAACGTCGCGCAGCAAGTCCCCAAGCGTCGCGATCGGCGCGGCCGTCTCCGGCGCCAGCTCGAAATCGAGCTTCGCCGCAAACCGCATCGCGCGCAGCATCCGGACGGGATCCTCGCGATAGCGCGTCTCGGGATTGCCGATCAACCGCAGAACCCGGGCACGAACGTCGTCGAAACCGTGCGTGTAGTCCCAAACGCTGAAGTCCGCGATGTTGTAGTACAACGCATTGACGGTGAAATCGCGGCGCCAGACGTCCTCGTCGATCGTCCCATAGACGTTGTCGCGCAAGATGCGGCCGCTGTCGGAGTGCGCGCGCTCGTCCTCGGGTTCCGCACCGGCAGCGCGAAACGTCGCGACCTCGACGATGTCGCGGCCGAACCGCACATGCGCGAGCCGGAAGCGCCGGCCGATGAGTCGGCAATTTCGGAACAAATCCTGAATCTGGTCGGGGTCCGCGTCGGTTACGACATCGAAGTCTTTCGGATGCAGGCCGAGCAACAGATCGCGCACGCCGCCGCCGACGAGGAACGCGCCGAATCCGGCGCTGCGCAGGCGGTAGAGCACCTTGAGAGCGTTCGGCGAGATGTTGGCCCGACTGATGTTGTGGTCGGAGCGCGGAACGATGACTGGGGCGGGCCGGGACTGGGGAGCGGTATCGTTCAAAAAGGTTCCGTGGTTTCGCAGTGCTCGAAAGCTCGCTATCATACCAGCCCTCGCCGAGGCGCGGCACCCGCGCTCCCTTCGTCTAGCGGTCCAGGACGTGGCCCTCTCAAGGCTAAAACGGGGGTTCGATTCCCCCAGGGAGCGCCATCTTTTCAAGGGGTTAGCCGCTAACCCCTTCGCCCTACGCAATCCGTACGGAAAGCAGAGCGGCCCTCTGGGCTGTCATCACCAGATTGGGCGGCCTAGCTACCCCGCCACCTCGCCCCACCACTTCGCGCCGAGCTCGTGCGCCAATCCCGAGGAACCCGAGGGGCCATTCGAGAGCAGCCACGCAGCAGTCGGCAGCGCCTGCCATGACCAAATGCCGCGACGCCAGGGGCGATTCATGTACTCGTCACGGAGCCGCAACGTCCCCTACCCGCGGACTCGAGGCATTGTTGCAATAGAGTTTCCAACTATTGCGACGGAGCGTTCACAGACCGGCCTCGGCCTGGTCCTTTTTTCTTGGCATGGATGTTGCTCGGCATCAACGCACAGAGCAGTGGACGGGCGGACGAATGCCAACCCGCGACGAGTTCGACGAAGCACAGGCGCTGTTCGATGAAACAATCGCGCTGTACGAGGCCGCGAAAGCCGAGTTCGAGACTCTCAAAGCGAAGATCCGCGGCCGGTTTCGGACAAACGTCGACTACGAGTCGCTCGAGCTCGTACAACGGAAGTTGTTCAGAACTCGCGCCCGGCTGATGCGGCTGCACCGAGAGAGAGATCGCAGGGGACGGCCTCAGTGAATTTGTTCGCTTCGGGGAGTCAACCTTGGAACGCGAGCCCTGCAAGATTCTGGTGGTCGAGAACCGGCGCGACACCGCGAACCGCGTAGTCGAGCAGCTCAAGCGGTGGGGCCATGAGGCCGTCGCCGTTTGCTCGGCGTTAGACGCCGTTTCCACCGCTCGTAGCTACGAGCCTGATGTCGTACTCATAGACCTAGACGTGCCTGCGAACGAGTACGCGGTCCAAAAGCTAAAGGAACTCTCCCCAACAGCCAGACTGGTGGCCATCGCGGACTTCAGCCAAGCCGATATCGTCCGTCGTTCCCCAGAACGCGGGTTCGATGGCGTGCTCGTGAAGCCGACCTCGACCGCCGCCATCAAGGACGCCGTGGACACGAACTGCGAGGAGCGCAACGCGGTGAACGTGGTGTCGTTCTCGGAACACGCGTCGCGCGCGGCGAAGCGTTGATGAGGCGCGTCTGCGAGTTGCGCCAATACGCCTGTTTGCTGCACGACTGAGCGCGCGTTGCGCCGGCGGTACCACCGTTACTTGGTCGTCCATTGGACGTCAACGGCCGCATCGTCAGGCACTTCGTTGCAGCATGCAAAGAGCCTCGCCCCTCGTCGCCAATCCTTGAGACTTCTTGACCTCGGCATCGAAAAGCGAGAGCTATACTCTTGTCCGCTTTAAGAATTTCCTCCCCGATTTGGAGATCTTGAAGCCCCCTGAAGAGCCTGGCTGAAAAGTCGGGCTCTTTTTTTGGTCGGTAATCGCGAATCAGGTACCTACCGTCCGGCGACCGGGCACCGCTTTCGCCACCGCTCCGCTTGCGCGTGTTCGAAAAACTTTAGTGAAATCGCTACACTGTGGCGAACACTTAACATGAGTGCTGCGATGGCCGGTGGTCAGGACAAGTGGATTCGCTCCGTCAAGGACAACCCTGCCGGAAAGATCGTGGCGGACCCCGAAGGCAACCGTTGGGAATGGGAACGCGCCGCGCAAGAAGATACGTCGCGCCTCCTGCGAAGACTCAACAACGACGAGCTCGCGATCGAGCAGACTGACCTCGTCCCGAACCGCCTGCGACGTCGCGATCCAACGGCGAAGCGCGCAGAGAAGCGCGACCCCGACCTGTCCAAAACATTGAAGAAGTCCAGCCGCCCGGATGCGGGCGGCGGATTCAATCCCTACGACAATTCGGGTAAGCCGCGGCGTCGCTGACCCTTCCGCCTCGAAACCCTCGGTTCTCGTTCTCGGCTCGACGCGCCATGCGAGCGGCCGCTCGCGATGCGCCGCAAGTACGCCGCAGCCGCAGGAATTTTCGCGCCGCGAATTTGGCAAACTGCCTCACAACCCGGCACAGTGCGCCCGCCTATAATCTTCCGCCTCCCCGACCGCGAGGTCGCGTAGCCGAGGACACTCAGTTGGCGAAAACGACCAAGATTGATGCAGTGACATTCGCCGGTCGCTCCGGTAAGGGCTACGAATTCCGCGTGTACGTCTGGGATACGAAATTCAAGTCGTTGCCGGGCGTCTATGTCGTCGCATCGCGCTCGATCGAACCGGGGCAGAGCCCGCGTTACGAACCGGTGTTCGTCGGAGCCGCCAGCGATCTATCGAAGACTTTCAAGAGCCATCCGCGCAACGATTGCTTCCAGATGTACTACGCGAACGTCGTCGGCGTGCTGAAAGAACTCGATGCGGATAGCCGCGAGGAGATCACGCGTGATCTCGCCGAGGGCCTTGCGCCGCCGTGCAACGCGGCGGACTCAGAAATCGCATGACCGAGGCCACCGCGGAACGCGCGCGGCACGAGCCCGAGCTGCACCGCTTCGCGATTTTTCGCGACGATGCCGCGGTTGCGGTTCTCGAGTATCGGCCCATCGATGCCGCGACGCTCGACTACCACCACACGTACGTCGCGCCGGCGCTGCGCGGCCGCGGCCTCGCGTCGGAGCTGACGGCTTTTGCCCTGCGTTACGCAGTGAGTCATGGCCAAAAAGTCGTTCCGACGTGCCCGTTCGTCGCAGCATTCGTCAAAGACCACGCCGAGTTTCAATCCGTGCTCGCGGCCTGAGTCGCCCCCAGCCCGTGACCACCGACCTGCCGCGCTCCACTGACCCCCTCCTCGACGACGCCGCACCGCTTCTGCGCCGGCTCGCCGCTCTCGCGTACGACGCGCTGCTGCTGTTCGCGCTGCTGTTCGTATTCACGCTGGCAGCCATCGTGCTGCGCGGCGGCCGCGAGATCGGCCCGGGGACTCTTTGGTTCGAGGCAAGCCTCGTGGCCGTCGCACTCTTGTTCTGCGCCGGCTTCTGGACGCGCGGCGGGCAAACGCTCGGCATGCGGGCATGGCGCATACGGTTGATCGCGGCGGACGGCGGCCCGATCACCTGGCCGCGCGCTTGTGGGCGCTTCTTCGCGGGCTGGTTGGCAGCGCTCCCGCTTCGGGCTCGGTTATTGGTGGGCGCTGTTCGACTCACGCCGCCGCTGCTGGCACGACACGCTCTCCGGCACGCGCGTGGTGCGCGTGCCGCCGCGCGCGTCTAACGCGCGCGACTGAGTGCGACGAGCGTCACGAGCAGCAGCATCGCGCTCGGCGCCCACGCGACGACAATCGGATCGAGATCGAACACCTCACCGCCGCGTACGAGCACCTCGCCGATCACGTAGTAGCTCAGCCCAATCAGAAGTCCGACGAGCAGCCGCCCACCCGTACTGGCGGACCGCAATCCGCCGAACACGAACGGCAGCGCGAGTATGGTCATCAGCACCACCGAAGCGATGCTCGACATCCGCGTCCAGTACGCGATCTCGTAACGGCGCGCATCGAGCGAGTTCTCCTTCAAGTAGCGGATGTAGCGCTGCAGCGCCGGCGTATCGAGCATGTCCTCACGAACGACGGATACCAGCAGATTCGGATTCAGTGTGTACGTCTGCGTCGCTTCGCGGGCGCTACTCGTGTCCACTCCATTGGCGAGGAAGGAAGTCTCGGCGTAGTTCGACAGCACCCAGCGGCTCTCCGCGTCGATGTCCGCCGAATCCGCGCGAGCGATCTGCTTGAGCATCTGATCGGGCCCCATCTCGAACAACAGCACGCCACCGCCGTAGCCCAAGTCGCCGGCTTGGCGACGCAGGCTCAGGATTCGATCGCCGTCGCGAAGCCAAGTCGCCTGACCCGGCGCGGCTCCGGCCGTCTCCTTTCTCAGCAACTGCGTGCGCATCTCGCTTGCGTAGGCACTCAACGACGGCGCGAGGGACTCACTGAGCAGGCCCATGATCACGGCGAGGCCGAAGCCCGCGAGGCCGACGGCACTGAGAAGCTGCAAGGGCGAGATGCCGCTCGCGCGCATCACGACGAGCTCGCGGTGCACGGCCAGGTTGCCGAGACTCAGAAGCGAGCCCATTAGCGCAGCCGCGGGCAGCGCTTCCAAGATCTTCCGCGGCAAACGGAGCAAGACGTAGATCAAGCGCCTGCGTGAGCCCATAGTCGCCGGTACCTACGTCGTTCAATTGCCCGACGAACTCGATGCACGCAAACACGCCGACGAGCACCGCGAGGGCCGTGGCGACGCCACGAAACAGCGCGAACATGATGTAACCGCGAAGCAGCGTCATGTCGGCGCTTCGCTGCCAACCAATGGGCTGCGCGCCAAGACACCCGATTGACGCACGAGCAACACTACGGCGACGGCGAGCGCTGCGGCGTGCACCCACCACAACCCGAGCCATTCCGGAACGGCCTCGTGCTCCACTTGGATTCGCGCGATCGCCAGCATGTTCGCGTAAACGATGTAGCAAAGGAGCCCGATGCCGAGCCGCGCATAGCGCCCTTCGCGCGGCGACGAGCGGCTCAACGGAACTGCGAGCAGCGCGAGAACGAGCACGGATATCGGCACCGAGATCCGCCACTCGAGCTCGGCTCGATCCTCGGGGCGCTGTGACGCGAGCAACGAGCCCATGGACTTCGAAGCCGCGATCTCCACGAACTCTTCCGTCTCTTTAGGCCGCATAGGGATTTGGCCTTCCTCGAACTCGACCACGAGGAACTCGTTGGCGCCCGGCACTCCTTCATAACGGCGGCCGTCATGCAGCACGAACGAGATCAGGCCCGTCGCGGGGTCGACCACGCGCTCGCCCCGATCGGCCAGCGTTGCCACGACCCGGTCGCCTTCCTGGTGCTGCACGAACACATCGTGCAGCTCGTCGCCGACCACCTCACGCGCATAGAGCACCGTGCTGCCGGAGTCCGGGCTCATGAACGTGCCCGCCTCGAGCGCGCCGAGCTGCATATCCTGCTCTGCGCGGAACTTGATCTCCTCGATTCGGCCAGCTCGCCGTAGGCGTCAGGAACAATGCGAGCCACGCCAGCGCCGCCGCGAGAACACCGGTGAGCGTGAGCACGGGCACCAGCAGGCGGCCGGGCCCGACGCCGCACGCAGACAGCGCGGCCATCTCGCAGTCGCGGTTCAGACGCGCGAGCGCGAGCATCACGCCAAGAAACAGTGCGATCGGCGAGAGCAGCGTCGCGAAGCGCAATGAAGTGAGCGAGAAGATCGCAAACACCGCGTCGCGCGGCAGGCGATCGGCGGCCGCATCGCCGAGGATCTCGGCGAACTGGTTGGTCATGAGGATCACGAAGAGAACCGCGATGACGATCAGCCAAGCACCGAAAACCTCGCGCAAAATGTAGCGGGTGATCAGGCTCACTCAGTCGACATCCGTTGCCAGTACCTTCAGCTTATCGAATGCACTACACTGCATTTTTCCACGGTATTCCAACACGATAGCACAACGCGGCGATGGCGCCGCGCTACGTATGATGTCGCGAGCACCGCCCGAGCGGCGCAGCGGCAGGAGATTCGCAGATGGAGTTTCCGGTCAAGACCGGAGCCCCGGCCAGTCAGCGCACCGAGTGCGCGATCTTACCGGTGTTCGACGATGGGCAATTGCGCGGCGCGACCAAAGAAATCGATACGGCGGCGCGAGGTTTGATCAAGCAATTCGTGCGCGCAGGCGACGCGACAGGCCGCCTCGGCAGCACGACTTTGATTCATCGCACGCAAGGCACCGCGGCGACGCGCTGGCTGCTCGTCGGCTGCGGCAAGCACGCCGACTTCGGCGCCAAGCGGCTCACGGCCGCGCTGGCCGCGGCCGTCGCGGCACTGCGCGGCACCGGCACGAAGGAAGCGATCAGCTACCTCGCCTATTCCGCCGGCTCGTCGTCGACGAGCAAAGTCGGCATCGAACAAGCCGCTCGCCATGACCGTCGAGGTGACGCGAGCACAGCTGTACCGCTTTGACGAGCTCAAGAGTCACAAAGAACCGGGTAGCAAGCTGAGCCGCCTCGGCGTCGGGTTGCCGCGCGGCGCCGATCTGCGCGAAGCGCGGCGCGGCATCAAGGTCGGCACCGCGATCGCGAACGGCAGCGACCTCGCACGCGACCTCGGCAACCGGCCGCCGAACGTCTGCACGCCCACGCATCTGGCCGAAGCCGCCCGCGATCTAGCCAAGAAATACCGCAAGCTCGAAGTGAAGGTACTCGGCGAGCCCGACATGCGCCGGCTCGGAATGGGCGCGCTGCTCGGCGTGACTCAAGGTGCCGACGAGCCGGCCCGCTTGATTGTCGTGCAGTATCGCGGTGCAGGACCGAAGGTCGCGCCGATCGCGCTCTGCGGGAAAGGCGTCACGTTCGACACCGGCGGGATCTCGCTGAAGCCGCCCCCGAAGATGGACGAGATGAAGTTCGACATGTGCGGCGCGGGCGGCGTGCTCGGCGCGATGGCCGCGCTCGGCGAGCTGGAGCCCCCGACGAACGTCGTCGCGGTGATCCCCGCTTGCGAGAACATGCCGGGTGGCAACGCCACACGCCCGAGCGACATCGTGACGACCATGTCGGGCCAAACCGTCGAGATACTCAACACCGACGCGGAAGGCCGCTTGATCCTGTGCGACGCGATCACGTACGCGCGCCAACAGTTCAAGCCGCGCTGCGTCGTCGACGTCGCGACGCTCACGGGCGCATGCGTCGTCGCGCTAGGCCACATCTATACGGGCTTGTTCAGCAACGACGAGCCGCTCGCAGCAGCCATCAGTGCCGCGGGCGATCGATCGCTCGACTTGGTCTGGCGCCTGCCGCTTCACGAGGAATACGGCGACTCGCTGCGCAGCAACTTCGCGGACTTCGCGAACGCTGGCACGCGCGACGGCGGCGCGAGTGTCGCCGCGAACTTCCTGTCGCGATTCGTCGAGGGCGTGCCGTGGGCACATCTCGACATCGCGGGCGTCGCATGGCGCGCGAACTCGAACAAAGGCGCGACCGGCCGGCCCGTGCCTCTGCTCGTCGACTTCCTGCTCGGCGCGACGCAGCAGTGACGCAGGTCGATTTCTACATACTAGAGAGCGACTCCGAGGATGCGCGCCTGCGGCTCGCCTGTCGGATCGTGGACAAGGCGACGCAGCAGGATCAGCACGTCTTCATCAATTCATCGTCGGATAGCGAGGCGCAGAAGCTCGACGAGCTTCTTTGGACCTTCTCGCAGGGCAGCTTCATCCCGCACAAGGTCGTGCGGCAAGCCGCCGACGCGGCGCCGCGTGAGCCGGTGGTCATCGGGCTGAGCCAGGCTCCCGCGGGCGATCGCTGGGACGTGCTGGTCAACCTCGCCGCCGAGGTACCGGATTTTTTCAGCCGCTACGAGCGAGTAGCGGAAGTGGTCGATGGCAACGCTGCGCGGCGCGAGCAGAGCCGTGAGCGCTATCGCTTCTATCGCGACCGAGGCTACAAGCTCAATACTCACCAGGTCTGAGTCCGCAAATGACACAGCGGCCCATCGAACCTCACATCCCGGTGTTGACCGACGTGATCATCGCCGCGGGCCCGACTCTACCGCCGTTGGCGAACCGCGATGAGCTCGCCGCCGCGCGGGACGCTCTCGTCGCAGAGCTGCAGACGGCGCTCGCGTCGCGGGCGTTCGCGCTTACGGAACAGCTGTTGCGCGGCGCCCTCGCGGGCATGGAGGCTACGCTGCTCGAGCAAATCACTGCGAAGCTTCGCCGCGAGCTCCCGGAGCTCATCGATGCCACTCTGCGCGAGCATCTCGGGGGCGAGGATCTCAGCTAGGACGCTACCGTGAACAAGGAATACCGACCGAAGGAAATCGAATCGCAACACTACGCGCGCTGGGAGGCCGCGGGCTACTTCGCGCCATCAGGCTCGCGGCGCCCCCTACTGCATCGTGATTCCGCCGCCCAATGTCACGGGCACGCTGCACATGGGGCACGCGCTCCAAGACACGATCATGGATGCGCTCACGCGCTATCACCGGATGCGCGGCCGCAAGGCGTTGTGGCAACCCGGCACCGACCATGCCGGCATCGCGACCCAGATGGTGGTCGAGAGGCAGCTGAATCGCGCAGGCACGAGCCGTACGGAGCTCGGGCGCGAGAAGTTTCTCGAACGCGTGTGGGAGTGGAAGGAGCGCTCGGGCAACACGATCTCGCAGCAAATGCGCCGCCTCGGGGCGTCGGTCGACTGGTCCCGCGACGCGTTCACGATGGACCCCGCACTATCGCGCGCGGTGATCGAAGTATTCGTGCGGCTCCACGACGAGGGATTGATCTACCGCGGCAAACGCCTAGTGAACTGGGATCCGGTGTTGCACACGGCCCTCTCGGACCTCGAGGTGCTGAGCACCGAGGAACGCGGCAAGCTGTGGCACCTGCGCTACCCCGTCCAGGGCGGCGGCGAGCTCGTCGTCGCAACCACGCGCCCCGAGACGATGCTCGGCGACACGGCCGTCGCCGTGCATCCCGCCGACGAACGCTATCGCCATTTGATCGGCAAGACCATCGCGCTGCCGCTCACGGACCGGCTGATCCCGATCATCGCAGACGAGTACGTCGATCCCGAGTTCGGCACCGGCTGCGTGAAGATCACGCCGGCGCACGACTTCAACGACTACGAGGTCGGCCTTCGCCACAACCTGCCGCTGATCAGCGTGTTCGACGCCAACGCCGTGCTCAACGACAACGCGCCGACCCGTTACCGCGGCCTCGATCGCGTTCGCGGCCCGCGAGCGCGTGGTCGCAGACCTCGACGCCGCGGGCCTGCTCGCGGGCGTCACCGAGCATACGTCGATGATTCCGCGCGGCGATCGCAGTGGCGTCGTCGTAGAGCCGATGCTCACGGATCAGTGGTACGTGCGGACGAAGCCGCTCGCGGCAGCCGGCGATCGAGGTCGTCGAGCAAGGACGAATCCGCTTCGTACCCGAGAACTGGGCGAAGACGTACTTCGACTGGATGCACAACATCCAGGACTGGTGCATCTCGCGCCAACTCTGGTGGGGTCACCGGATTCCCGCGTGGTACGACGACGCGGGCAACGTCTACGTCGGGCGCGACGAGGCCGAAGTGCGGCGCAAGCACGCACTCGGGCCGAAAGCGTGCCGCTGCGGCAGGACGACGACGTGCTCGACACGTGGTTCTCGTCCGCGCTCTGGCCGTTCGCGACGATGGGCTGGCCGGACGAGACTGCCGGCGCTCACGACCTTCTACCCGACCAACGTGCTCGTCACGAGCTTCGACATCATTTTCTTCTGGGTCGCCCGGATGATCATGATGGGGCTCAAGTTCATGGGCGACGTGCCGTTCCGCGAGGTCTACATCCACGCCCTCGTGCGCGATCACGAAGGCCAGAAGATGTCGAAGTCGAAGGGCAACATCCTCGACCCGCTCGACCTCATCGACGGCGTCGACCTCGAAACGCTGCTCAAGAAGCGCACCGATGGCCTCATGCAGACGCATCTGCAAGCGAACATCGAGAAAGCGACGCGCAAGGAGTTTCCGAACGGCATCGAGGGCGTCGGCACCGACGCGCTGCGCTTCACGTTCGCGTCGCTCGCGACGACGGGCCGCGACGCGCGCTTCGACCTGAGCCGCGCCGAAGGCTACCACCGCTTCTGCAACAAGCTTTGGAACGCGTCGGCGTACGTGCTGAGCCAGCTCGACGGAGCGCCTGCGGGCGCCGCGGAGCTCGGTCTCGCCGACCGCTGGATTCGTTCGCGCCTCGATCACGCGATCCGCGAGGTGCACGCAGGGTTCGCGAGCTACCGGCTCGACCTCGTAGCGCAGACGCTCTACGACTTCGCGTGGCACGAGCTCTGCGACTGGTACCTCGAGCTCACGAAGGCCGTGCTCACCGACACGCAACGCAGATCCCGCGCTGCGCAGAGGCGCGCAGCGCACGCTCGTCGACATGCTCGGCGCGCTGCTGAAGCTGTTGCATCCGTTGATCCCGTTCGTCACCGAGGAACTCTGGCTCGAGCTGTGCCGGCGGACCGCGGTAGCGAGCCCCACGGTCATGCTCGAGCGGATGCCCGAACCCGGCGACTTCGCGCACGACGCGGGAGCCGAGGAAGAGATCGACTGGCTCAAGACGTTCGTCGTCGGCATCCGCCAGATCCGCGGCGACTCGAACCTGCCGCGCTCGACCGCCCTCGCCGTGCAGCTCGCGGACGCGACGGATCTCGACAGGAACGCGCGAGCGCGACACAGCGCGCATC
Source organism: uncultured Gammaproteobacteria bacterium (assembly GCA_963742115.1). GTDB lineage: Bacteria > Pseudomonadota > Gammaproteobacteria > Steroidobacterales > Rariloculaceae > FEN-1219. The sequence continues at coordinate 92,807 of CAVUKQ010000014.1, read as the reverse complement.
TGCAGGAAGCTCGCCGGTCTCGAGCGTATCGATTTCGTGCACGCCCGGCGCGTCCGTCAAAGGCGCGGCGACGGCCCTGCTCGGAGCCATGCGAATCCTCGTGCCGCTCGCGGGCCTGATCGACGTCGCGAGCGAGCGCGACCGCCTCGGTAAGCAGCTCGCGAAGACGCGCGACGACGCCGCGAAGAGCCGGCGCAAGCTCGACAACCAGAGCTTCGTCGCGAACGCACCCGCCGAGATCGTCGCGAAGGAGAACGCGCGGATAGCCGAGCTCGAGCAACGCGCGGCGCAGCTCGAGCAGCAGCTCGCACGCCTTGCCGAGATAGGCTGACCGCAGGGGCGAATCGGCTCGACTGCGGCGATCCGGCCGCGCCGAGCGCCCGGACGTGCCGACTGGTTCACAAATGAATCCCGCCGGGGTGTCCCGGCGTGCTTTTTTACGCCACCATTCGAGTCATGGCCACACCGACATTGCTCACCACGCGCGGCGCGGCGACGGACCACACCGCAGTCATCCAGCCGGTTCTCGATGCGCTCGGGCCGAATCATCGTCGGCAAGAGCCGGCAGCTGAAGCTCGGCGTCGCTTGCCTGCTCGCGCGCGGGCACCTGTTGATCGAGGATCTGCCAGGCGTCGGCAAGACCACGCTCGCCCACGCGCTCGCGCGCGCGCTCGGACTCTCGTACCAACGCATTCAGTTCACGAGCGACCTGTTGCCGGCCGACGTGCTCGGCGTATCGGTGTTCCATCGCGACACGGGCCGCTTCGAGTTCCACAAGGGCCCGATCTTCGCGCAGCTCGTGCTCGCAGACGAGATCAACCGTGCGACTCCGAAGGCGCAGAGCGCGCTGCTCGAGGCAATGGAAGAGCGGCAGGTGACGGCCGACGGCACGACCTACATCTTGCCCGCGCCATTCTTCGTGGTCGCGACGCGCAATCCCGTTCACCAGATCGGTACGTTCCCGCTGCCCGAGTCGCAGCTCGACCGCTTCCTGATGCAGATCGAGCTCGGCTATCCCGAGCCGAAGCGACGAGCGCCAGCTGCTCGCGGGCGGCGAGCGCCGCGCGCTGGCCGATCAGCTTCAGGCCGTCCTGTCGCTCGATGCGCTGCTGCGCTTGCAGGAGCAGGTGCCGAAGGTGCACGTTTCGGAGCCGCTGCTCGACTACGTGCAGGCGTTGATTGCGTACACGCGCAACTCCGGGGAATTCGTCGCAGGTCTCTCGCCGCGCGCAGGAATCGCGCTCGTGCGCGCGTCGCAGGCGTGGGCGCTCATGAGCGGCCACGCCGGCGTACATCCGGAAGACGTGCAGGCAGTGCTCGGTGCGATCGTCGCGCACCGTCTGCAACCCGCGCACGGCAGCTCGATCGAGCACGATGCCGATCTCGCCACGGCGATTCTCGCGGCCGTGCCGTTGCCCTAATGCCACGGCGCGCAGCCGCCTCCACTCCGTTCCCGTCTCCGCTCGCCGCCGGCTCGGCGCCGCGCGCGGCACCCTAGCGATGCAGCTCGCAGCCACTCGTCGGCTCGAGCGCTGGGCCGCTTCGTGGGCGCGTCGACGGCAAGGCGCGGATCCGCACACGGTCGTCCTGAAACGCCGGCGCATCTACATCCTGCCGACGCGCTTCGGCACGATATTCGCGGTGATGGTGTTCGCGATGTTGCTCGGCTCGCTGAACTACGGCGCGAGCCTCGGATTCATGCTGACGTTTCTGCTCGCGGGCCTCGGCGTCGTGCTGATGCACCACTGCCACAACAACCTGCTCGGCACCGAGCTGAAGTTCGTCGGGGCTCACCCGGTTTTCGCGGGCGAGCGCGCCGAATTCCGCATGGCCATCGGCAACGAAGGCAGCACGCCGCGGTTCGAGATCGAGCTCACGCATTACGCCCACGGTGCAGGTCCCGTCGACGTCGCTCCTGGCCGCGATGAGATCTTGCGAATCACCGTGCCGACTCAGAAACGCGGCTGGTTGGCGCTCGACCGCTTCGCGGTCGTTACGCGCCATCCCGGCGGGCTGTTCCGCGCGTGGACCTGGGTGCACATGGACGCCGGCGCTGCCTCGTCTATCCCGAGCCCGGCGCCTCCGGGCCGAGCCCTTCCGCCGAGCACGGGCGCCGGCCTCGGCGGGAAACCGGATCACGGCGACTCCGACTTTGCGGGGCTGCGGTCGGCCGCACCCGGCGACCCGCCACAACGCATCGCGTGGAAGGCATACGCACGCACCGACATGCTGTTGTTGAAGCAGTTCGCGGGCGGTGATCGCGAGCCGTGCATGCTCGATTGGGACGCGCTGCCGGGCCTCGACGCGGAGACGCGGCTGTCGCAGCTCGCGCGCTGGTGTCTCGACGCCGCGGGCGAATCGCGCAGCTTCGGGCTCCGCCTTCCGGGCGCCGCGCTGCCGCTCGGCACAGGACCGCAGCACCTCGGCGTGTGCCTCGAGCGCGCTCGCGTTGTTCGAGGCACCCGGACCATGAGACTCGCCACGCCCGCGCCCGCAACGCTCGAGGTCGAGACTCGCCGCCTGTTTTGGACGGCGGGGATCGTGATCGGCGCGACGTTACCGCATTGGTCCGCGCTGCCGGGATGGGTGCCAGTGCTGCTCGCAATGGCCATCGCTTGGCGCCTCGCGATCGCGGTGTTCGCCTGGCCGGTGCCGCTGCGGCTGCTGCGCCTGCTGCTCGCGTTCGCCGCGTTCTGCGCAGTGCTGTTCGAGTATCGGACGATCAATGGCGTCTCCGCCGGCAGCGCACTGCTCGTCGTGATGATCGCGCTGAAGTTCCTCGAGTCGAACGGCCATCGCGATCGGCTCGTGTTGATCATGATCTCCTACTTCCTGCTATTCGCGAGCTTGCTCACCGCGAGCGGCCTACTGACAGCGGCGTATCTGCTGCTCCTGATCTGGTTCACGACGATCGGGCTGCTGCAGCTCAGCCGCCGCGGTCCGCTGCTCGGCCTGCGCCCGACGGCGGCGCTTGCCGGCAGGCTGCTAGTGCAATCGCTGCCGCTGATGATCGTGCTGTTCGTGCTGTTCCCGCGTCTGCCCGGGCCGCTCTGGGCTGTCCCGGGCAGCACGAGCAGCGGCGCGACCGGTCTTTCGGACACGGTGAGCCCCGGCGACATCACGAACCTCGCGCTCTCCGACGAGATCGCGTTCCGCGTCGAGTTCGAATCGCGAGTACCGCCCGCCCGCGACCTGTACTGGCGCGGCCCGTCGATGGCAACGTTCAACGGCCGCACGTGGTCGCGGCTTGCCGGAGAACAACGGGGAGCGCGAGTCGCGAGCACGACGCAGTTCAGTGGGGAACCGACCGAGTATCGCGTGATGCTCGAGCCGCGCGGCCGCAATTGGGCATTCGCACTCGACATGCCGCAGAGCTGGTCCCCCGAGCGCACGCTCGGGATGAGCAGCGACTACCAACTCAGGTTGTTCGGCGATCGGGCGCGGGCGGGTCGAGTCGAGTACCGGGTCACGTCGTACACGCAGTTCAGCGCGCGTGAGCCATTGACGCATAGCCAGCGCGAGACCTTCCGCGAGCTCCCGCCCGAGAGCAGCCCGCGCACGCGCGAGCTCGTGCGCGGCTGGACAGCCGAAGATCCAGCGCCGCGGCACGTGATCGAGCGCGCGATGGACTACCTTCGATCCCAGCCGTTCTTCTATACGCTGACGCCGCCGCCGCTCGGCGCACAACCCGTCGACGAGTTCCTGTTCGAGACGCGCGAAGGGTTCTGCGAGCACTACGCGTCCGCTTTCACCGTCATGATGCGCGCGGCGGGAATTCCGGCCCGGGTCGTGACGGGCTACCAGGGCGGCGAGCTCAACACGCTTGCCTCGTACTACATCATTCGCCAGTCCGATGCCCACGCATGGACCGAAGTGTGGCTCGCGGACGAGGGCTGGGTGCGCGTCGACCCCGTCTCCGCAGTCGCGCCGGAGCGTGTTGCGCTCGGCTCGTGGCGGAGCGTCCCTCGAGGGCGACCGGCTTCCGGGCGGCGCACTCGGTCGAATTGCATGGGTGCGCCGCGCGCTGCTCGCGTGGGACGCGGCGGCGACCTATTGGAACGATTGGATCGTGGGTTACGGGCCCGACCTGCAACGCGCGCTCCTCGACACGCTCGGCCTCGACGATGCGCGGCGCACCGATCGTTGGGCGAAGCTCCTCGCTCTGTCGGTAAGCGCGACACTCGCGGCCTCGCTCGCGCTGAGTCTTTATCTCGCCTGGCGCCAGCGGCGCAGAACCCCGCTCGATTCGGCGTCGCGCGCATTCGCGGTCTTCGCGCGGCGGCTCGCAAAGCACGCCGTCGCGCATCCCGTGACCGGCGAGGCGCCGCTGGCATACGCGGCGCGAGCGCGGGACAGACTACCGCAAGCCGCGGCCGAGATCGGCGCGATCACCGCCGCCTATCTGCGCGCTCGTTATGAGCCGGACGACGATCGCGCGGCGCTCGCGGAGCTCAAGGCGCGGGTCGCGCAGTTCCGGCCCGCTCGCGCGTAACGGACGCAGCGCCGCGCATTTCGCATCGGCCTCCCACGCTCACGCCGCGCTCGCGTGCTCGCGGGTCGCGAAAAACTGAATCTTCGGCCACCGCTCTTCGGTAAGCGTGAGGCTGACGGTGCTCGGCGCCAAGTACACGAGCTCGCCCGAATGATCCTTCGCGACGTTCGCCGCGAGCTTCCGCACGAAGTCGTCGAGCTGTGTCCGATCCTCGCTGCGAACCCACCGCGCCGCGACGATTCCGACGGTTTCGAACGCACAGTCGACTCCGTATTCATCGCGTAGCCGGAACGAGGCGACCTCGAACTGCAGCGGCCCGATCGCCCCGAGGATCAGATCGTTGCCGAGCTGCGGGCGGAAGAGCTGCGTCGCACCTTCTTCGCACAGCTGGGCGAGTCCCTTATGGAGCGCCTTGAGCTTGAGCGGGTCCCTGAGCACGGCGCGCCGAAACAGCTCGGGCGCGAAGCTCGGTATGCCCGTGAACACGAGCCCCTCGCCCTGCGTGAAGCTATCGCCGATGTTGATCGTGCCGTGGTTGTGCAGGCCGATGATGTCGCCAGCATAAGCCTCATCCACGTGCTGGCGATCCGCCGCCATGAACGTAATGGCGTCGCCGACGCGGACTTCGCGCTTCAAGCGCGTGTGATATAGCCGCATTCCGGGCGTATACGCGCCGGAGCAGACGCGCATGAAAGCGATGCGGTCGCGGTGAGCCGGATCCATGTTCGCCTGGATCTTGAAGACGAAGCCGCTGAATGGATCCTCGTCCGGAGAGACGACGCGTGCGTCGGTGGAACGCGGCTGCGGCGGCGGTGCGAAGGCCACGAACGCGTCGAGCAGCTCCTTGATGCCGTAGTTGTGAATCGCGGCGCCGAAGTACACCGGCGTCTGCTTGCCTTCGAGATACAGCGCGTGGTCGAACTCCGGCGTGGCGCCGCGGACGAGCTCGATTGACTCGCGAAGCGCCGCGATCGCGGTGTCGCCGAGCGCGGTCGCGAGCTCCGCACCCGCGAGGCCCGGCACGCGCCTCACGTCGGGCAGCCGGCTGCCGTCGCGATTCTGGTACAGATAAGCGCAGTCCTCGGCGAGATGGTAGATGCCGCGAAACTCGCGCCCCATTCCGATCGGCCACGTCATCGGCGTGCACACGATGTTCAGCACGCTCTCGATGTCGTCGAGCAACTCGATTGGCTCGCGGCCGTCGCGGTCGAGCTTGTTCACGAAGCTGATGATCGGCGTGGTGCGCAGTCGGCACACTTCCATGAGCTTGATCGTCCGGGCCTCGACGCCTTTCGCGGCGTCGATCACCATCAACGCACTGTCGACCGCCGTGAGCGTCCGATACGTGTCCTCGGAGAAGTCCTCGTGACCCGGAGTGTCGAGCAAATTGATGAGCGCGCCGCCGTACGGGAACTGCATCACCGACGACGTCACCGAGATACCGCGCTCTTGCTCGAGCCGCATCCAGTCGGACGTCGCGTGCCGGGTCGCCTTGCGGCCCTTGACCGTGCCCGCCATCTGGATCGCGCCGCCGAACAAGAGCAGCTTCTCCGTCAGCGTCGTCTTACCCGCGTCCGGATGCGAAATGATCGCAAACGTTCGCCTTTTCAGGTGCTCGTTCATCGGGGGACAGTGAGCTCGTCAGCGCGACGAACTGAGACTGGCAGCGAGGATCACCGCGTCTTCACGGCCGCGCTCGGCTTGGTAGTAGGCCGGACGGATTCCGATTTGCTCGAATCCGACTGAGTAGTAGAGGCGCAGCGCGATCTCGTTCGACGGCCGCACTTCGAGAAACACCTTGTCGACGTCCGCATCTCCGGCTTTGACGAGCAGCGCGTTCAGCAGGCGCCGGCCGTAGCCCAAGTGCTGCGCGTCCGGATGGACGCACAGATTCAACAGATGTGCCTCGGCTGCCGCGATCGACATGATCCCGTAGCCCGTCACACTGTGGCCGACGTCGAGCACGAGGCAGTAGTAGCCCGCGAGCAAACAGTCGCGAAAGATCCCGAGGCTCCAGGGATACGCGTAGGCGGAGCGCTCGACGGCGGCCACCGACTTGAGGTCAGACGGCTGCATCAAGCGTATCTCGGTGCGCGGATCGACTGCGGCGCTCATGGGGATTTAAGCAAGAGATCCTTGACCATGCACAGGTCCGTCCAAGCCTTGGCTTTCTCGAGCGGGCTACGCAAGAGATAGGCCGGGTGATACGTCACGAGCAGCGGAGTCGCTGCCTCGCCGTACTGGAAAACTCGACCCCGCAGCCTACCGATGGGGGAATCCGTCTGCAACAACCACTGCGCAGCGATACGGCCGACTGCGAGGATGACGCGCGGCCGCACGAGCCCAATCTGCCGCGCCAGATAAGGCGTGCACGAGCTCGCCTCCTCCGGCTGGGGGTCGCGATTCCCGGGAGGCCTGCACTTGAGAATGTTTGCAATGTAAACCTCCGAGCGCGGCAGGCCGATCGCGCGCAGCATCTCGTTCAGGAGCTGCCCCGCTCGTCCGACGAACGGCTCGCCCTGCCGATCCTCGTCGGCGCCCGGCGCCTCGCCGATCACGAATAGCTCGGCGTCGCGTTTGCCCACGCCGAACACCGTTTGCGTACGGCTGCGATGCAGGCCGCAGCGCGTGCACGCACGCACCTGGGCCGCGAGGCTCTCCCAGACGTCGTCGGCTCCGGCAGCGATGCTCGGTTGCGCGACGAGCGACGCCGATTCGACGGCCAAAGCTCGCGGCTCCGGCTGACGCGCAACGGCGGCGTCCGGTGCGCCTCGGATTTCGTAGACCGGTGATGCCGAGCTCGGCGAGGTAGCGTTGCTGGCGAGCGCTCATGCTGCGGAGGCGTATCCGCACGCTTGTTACGCCGTCGATGCCACAACCAGGCGACCGGGCCCGACGACGCGTAAATCAGGAACAAGATGAAAATCGTCACCTGCGGCTCGATCGCGATCACGATGATGACGAGCGGGATCAACAGCAAATTCGCGAAGCGCACTCGTTTCCCCGCGCTGACGTCCTTGAAGCTCACATAGGCGAACCGCGACGTCATGAGCAAGCCCGCGACGGCAGTGACCGTGATGCCGGCAACGAGCGCGATGAGCCCTTCGATTTGGTAGTGCGTGGCGAGCCAAACCATGGAGGCAACACCCGCCGCCGCGGGCGGGCTCGGCAGGCCTTGGAAGAATCGCCGGTCCTGCCCGACGTTGGTGTTGAAGCGCGCGAGTCGGAACGCCGCGGCGGCACAATAGAGGAATGCCGCGAGCCATCCGAGCCGGCCCCAAACGGCACCGTACTCGGCGAGCCGCTCGACACCCCATTGGTAAGTCACGATCGCGGGCGCCAACCCGAACGACACCATGTCCGAGAGACTGTCGTACTCCTTGCCGAATTCGCTCGAGGTGCTCGTGAGCCGCGCGACGCGGCCGTCGAGGCCGTCGAGGAACATCGCCGCGAAGATCGCCCACGCGGCCGAGGGAAAGTTGCCGTCGATGGCCGCAACGATCGAATAGAAGCCCGCGAACAACGCACCCGTCGTGAGCAGATTCGGCAAGAGGTAGATCCCCTTGCGTCGCGTGTTGGTCGGCCGGCCGGCGTCCACTATGAAACGATCCCTCTCGAACCCGTGAAATGCTGCGGGAATACCCGCTGCTGACGCAAATAAACCCCGAATCAGGCCGCCGTTGGCTCCCGGCGCATGCCGCGACTACAATCGCGGCGTCGTACCGGCTTGGGGATTGGATGAACCCGCAGCTCGACTCCCCGCTCGGCCTCGGCGCACCCACGCCATCCTTCGTCCCGCATCGTCGCACGTCGTGTCAACCCGAGGCGCGCTCGGTTGCGTGTGACCGCCGTCGCGGCCGCAGGGCGCGCTCGCCCGCATGCTAGGCACGTCATGCCGAGCACCCATATCACCGCTGCTGCCGATGAAACGGGGCACGCGAGCTCTACTGCTGATGCTGCTCGCCGCCGCATTCGTCATGGCGGCGCACGCCGCGGGCCGTCCGCGCGACGCGCGCGAAGGCCCCGATCCGGAGCTCCGCGAGATTTTGCTCACCGCGATCAAGGACGCCGACAGCTTCGAGGACCGTTTCGACGCCGAGGTGTGGCTCACGGACATGTCGCGGCGGCTCGCGCGTCAGGTACCGGACGCGAACGAGCGGCTCGAGATTTTGAAGACCGTGCACCGCCATGCGACGCACGCAAAGGTCGCACCCGAGCTCGTGCTCGCGGTGATCGACATCGAAAGCAACTTCGACCGCTTCGCGATCTCGACGGCGAGCGCGCTCGGCCTCATGCAGGTGATGCCGTTTTGGGTGCCGCAGCTCGGCTATAAGGACAAGAACGACCTGTTCAAGATCGACACGAACATCCTGCTCGGTTGCGAGATCCTCAAGTATTACCTCGACATGGAGCGCGGCGACCTCGTCAAAGGCCTCGCCCGTTACAACGGCAGCGTCGGCCGGCGCGTTTACTCGGACAAAGTAATCGAGCGCCTGCGGACGAAATGGTACCGGGCGTAGCCGTCAACGCTGCGCCGCGAACCCCTCGGGCACTGCGCCGGTCCACTCCTCTACCTGAACGCTGTCGACGCGCGCCGCCGGCGGCCCTTCCCAGAGCCACGATGCGAGCTCCGTAAGCGCCTCGACCGGTCCCGCCGCGACGGCCTCGACGCGCCCATCCGGTAGATTTCGGACCCAACCGCGCAGCGCGAGTCGGCTGGCGCGCTCGACGGTCGCCGCTCGGTAGTAGACGCCTTGGACGCGGCCCGAGACCACGCAGCGGATGGCGAGGCGGCGCGAGCTCGACAGCGTGGTCAACGTCGGTCGGGTTCCGCGGCGGCCTGGCTCGAGCGCAAGGCCTGCGACGCGCGGTTCTTCGCCCGCACGGCATTCATCCGCGCGGGCCCGTAGGCCTCCTGCTGAATTTGCTGCTCGGCCTCCTCGAGAAAACGCCGAGCGTCGCCGAGCGACTCGGGCGCGAAACGGGACGCATCAGCCTCGACGGCCGCGTTGATGGCTTGACGCGCATCGCTCATCTCTTGGACCGGCGGTGAGGTGACGCAGGCGGACACCGCTGCGAGAGCCGCGAGAGCGACGAGCAACGAACGGACACAGAGCACGGGGAATCTCTTGTTATTGTCGGGTCCGGAATGGCGCGAACCGTAACAAGGGTCGCGACGAGGCGTCAAGGCGAGGTCGAGCGAGCGCCACGCGTCTGGCACACAGCGCGCGACGTTCCTACACTGGGCCCGAGCGGCGCGCGCGAGCGAGCGCCGCGAGGCCATCATAAAATCAATTATCACAGTCACTTACCAATGAAATCTAGAATTTACCACAACCCCAAGTGCAGCAAGTCGCGCAGCGCGCTTGCGCTGCTGACCGAGCGCGGCACTCAGGTCGAAGTCGTCGAGTATCTCCGCTCTCCGCCATCGCGTGCAGACCTCGTTGGCCTGCTCCGCAAGCTCGCGCTGCCGGCGCTCGCGATCGTGCGCACGGACGAGCCGGAGTATAGGGCAGCCGTCGACGCCGGCTGCGGCACGAGCGACGACGAGCTGATCGACCTTCTCGTTGCTCAGCCGCGCCTGCTGCAGCGGCCGATCTTCGAGATCGGCGACCATGCCGTCATCGGCCGACCACCGGAACGCGTGCTCGAGCTCCTGTGACCTCCGCGACGATCCTAGTGCTGTACTACTCGCGCGGCGGCCGTACCGCCGCTCTTGCCCGTCAAGCCGCGCGCGGCGTCGAAAGCGCAGGCGCGATCGCTCGGATCCGCACAGTACCGCCCGTCGTCCCGATGACCGCTTCGAGCGTACCGCCGGGCGAGGCACCGGTGCCCGCCGAAGGACCGCCCTATGCCGAGCTGGCCGATCTCGTCGAGACCGACGGCCTGCTGCTCGGGAGCCCGACGCGGTTCGGCAACATGGCGGCGCCTCTGAAGCACTTTCTCGACGGGACGAGCGAGCTGTGGCTCGCGGGCAAGCTCGTCGACAAACCCGCCGGCGTGTTCACGGCGTCTTCCTCCGCCCATGGCGGTCAAGAAAGCACGCTACTGAGCATGACGGTGCCGCTGCTACACCACGGGATGCTGCTGGTCGGCGTCCCGTACACCGAGACGGCGCTGTTCGAGACCCGCACTGGCGGCTCGCCGTACGGCGCGACGCATCTCGCGACGTCGTGGAACACGGCACTCTCGAAGGACGAGACGCAGATCGCGAAGGCTCTCGGCGCACGGATCGCCAGGATTGCGCTGCAGCTCGCGGCCGGGCGTTGACGCCCGCGCCGTGCTGACTTCGCCTCAGCGTTCGCCGCTCGAAACGGTCGCTCTCGCCTGCCAGGTAGTGCTCGCGCTCGCGGTCGCAGCACTCGCGTTTTCCGCCGCGAACTCCCCTGCAGCGGGCGCGTTGCTCGCGCTACTCGCCGCCGCGCCACTGCTCGCCACGCTGCGCGGGCTTGCGGCGTCGGCGCGGGCTCGGCCATGGGTCGCGTTGCTCCTCGTCCTCTACGCGGGCGCGGCGAGCGTCGAAGTCGTTGCGACCCTCGGCTCCGCCCACCTTGCGAGCGTCGCTCTCTTGGCGGCAGTGCTCGAGCTCGGCGTAGTGCTCACCATCATTCGCCGCTCCCAGACTCCGCGGCGAGCAACCCGCGAATGAACGGAATCGTGAGCTTGCGCTGCTCGATCAGCGAAGCCCGATCGAGCCGATCCAGCCAGCGGCTCAACCCCGCGAGGTCGCGGTCGACCCGATGGAGCAGATACTCCGCGGCGCTGCGCTCGAGCTCGAGACCACGTGCCGCCGCGTGCGCTAGCAGCGCCTCTAGGCGGTCCTCATCGGCGAGCGGCTGCAGCCGGTAGCTCACCGCGCCGGCTGCGCGCGACGCAAGATCGGGCATCGCGATTCCGGCCGCGCCGGCGACCGGACGCGCAGCGAGTAGCAAACCGCCGCGGTGCGCCGCGACCTCGTTGAACAGCAGGAACAGCTGCCGCTCCCACGCGACGTCGCCCGCGACCCGCTCCACGCAATCGAGCGCGACTAGGTCCACGCTCTCGAGGCCGGCGAGCAGCGCGGGCTCCGCAACCTGGTCATCGAGCGGCACGTAGATCGCTCGCCTGCCGGCGAGCGCCGCGCTGCGGCACGCGGCCTGGAGCAGATGCGTTTTCCCGGTGGCCGCGGGACCCGAAATCCAGAGCGCGTCGGCGCCCTCGTCCGCGACTGCGCGGATGTGCGCTACCGCGGCCGCGTTGCTGCCCGCGACGTAGGTCTCGAAGCGCGCGTGATCTGCAAGCCGGAGCGCGAGCGGCAGCTGCCCCATCGCGGGCGCCTACGACGCGCCGTGCGCGACGCGCCACGCGCGCGTGCCCCAGCGCAGCACGTAGTTGAGGCCGCTCACGATGCTCGTGAACACCACGGCCGCGCCGAGAACGAGCAGCGAGATCCTCGGCGGCGCGCCGAACGCAGCGTTGGTCATGGTGAAGAAGACGAACCCGAGCTGGCACGCGGTATTGAGCTTGCTGATCGCGGAAGGCTCGCCCGTGACCGGTGCGATCAGCAGTTGATAGCCGATCGCGCCGAGAACGATGACGACGTCGCGGCCGATCACGACGCCGGTGAGCGCGAGCGGCACGATCCCGCTGTAGGTCAACGCGGCGAACACGCTGACCAGCAGCAGCTTGTCCGCTGCGGGATCGAGCAACCCGCCGAGCCGCGTACGCCAATCGAAAGTCTTCGCGAGGATAGCCGTCGAGCCCGTCCGACAATCCCGCGACGACGAGCAGCGCGAGCGCAGCCGTGTAGCTCTTCACGACTAGGAGCATCACGAGCGGAGCGACCAACAGCATCCGAGCGATGCAGATCGCATTCGGCAACCACCGCCAGCTCATCGCGACGTGCCGCTGCGCGAGATCCGGAACACGAGCGGGGCACCGCCGGCCGCGGGCGCTGGGCCGCCGTCCGGGCTTCAGGACGCCGCCAAGGGCAAGCACGCGTTCGATGACGCGCGCATCGCCGCGCGCCGCGACGCGCAAGCTCAAGACGCCGCCTTCGAGGCTATCGACGTCGACGCTTTGCAGCACGCTCAGCGTCTCGAGGTAGCTCAGCACGCGGCCGTAGTCCGCCGAGCGTCGACGACGTCGAGCACGGTGAGGCGCGTCAAGCTCGCGCCGCCGACCGTGCAGAGCTCCGTGGCGAACAGGTCGGCCACCGAATCGATTCCGTCGCGCAGCCCGGTTCCGGGGAGCGACTGCCGAACGCCGTCCCTGAGCAGCAACCATTCCACGTCGTGACCGATGTACGCCTGGCCGAACGCGGCCGATCAACACGGCGTCGGCGCGATAACGAGCCGACGCGAGTCCGATACGGATCGTCGAATCCGCCCCAAACGTCCGTGAAGGTGACGGCGTTCAAGTCTTCGAGATCGAGCAGCGGCAGCGCGAGCGGCAGGCCCCGCTCGTCGGACACCGCGGTGAGCTCGGTGCGGATCATCGGTCAGCAGCTCGACGGTCGCGGGAGTCGAGACCGGTGGCGAGCTCGTTCGCCGGGAGCATACCGCGCCCGCCCGGCGCCGTCGTCGACGGCGATCCAGACGAGCGTGAGCGGCCGCTCCGGCGCCGCAGACGGGGTAATTCAGCGTCGTGAGCGCCTGGTCGACGCGCGCCGGGAAGAATCCCACTTGCGGTCGCCCCTGTCGGTCGAGCCCGTACGAGCTCTCGTAGCTGCGCGCATCCCCGATCAGCGGGAGCAGCTGCGGGATCGGTGGCTGCGTCGCGATTGCCGGTGACCCGCACGAGCAGCCGCGGCGAAGGCGGCCTTCTCCGCGGCGGCGCGCTGGTCGGGCGCCGCAGCGTCGGGCGGCACGGTGACGCGAGTACAGATTCGGGAAGGTCGCGGCAAGCGCCGTGCCGGCGCACAGCAGCGGAGCGAGCACGAGCGCCAACGACCGGCTGCTCACGCAGTACCAACGCCCGGAGCATCTTTGACGTCATCGCCCGTTCCCTGTCTACGATCGCTGGAGGTCGCTTATTATACCGGCAACTCCCGTCCTCGAGCGCTCGCCACCGCGGCGGCAATTCATCGATGGCTACCACGGAACGATTCACGTACGAAGCTGGCGGTGTCGATCTCGACGCGGGCGCCGCGGTCGACGAGTCGTTTGAGCGACGCGGACCCGTGTCGCCGTGCTCATCTCGGGCGAAGGGAGCAATCTCCAGGCCCTGATCGACGCGACGCCGCGCGCGCGCGATCGCGGCGGAGATCGTGGTCGTCGTGAGCAACCGCGGCGCCGGCGCGCGGACTCGAGCGCGCGCGAAGTGCCGGCATTCCAGCCGTGCATCTGCCAGCGCAGCGCGGCGCCGAGCGCTCCGTCTACGACGAGGCGCTCGCGATCGAGCTCGCCAAGCACTCGCCCGACCTCGTCGTGCTCGCGGGGTTCATGCGCATCTTCACGCCGCAGCTCGTCGCACGCTTCGCCGGGCGGATGCTCAACATCCATCCGTCGCTGCTGCCGAAATACCCGGGCCTCGACACGCACCGGCGCGTGCTCGACGAACGGCGAACGCACCCACGGCGCGACCGTGCACTTCGTCACGGCGGATCTCGATGCGGGGCCGCGCGGTGATCCAGTATCGGATCGCAGTGCGCCCCGGAGAGCACGCCGGACTCCCTCGCTGCGCGCGTTCACACGGGAGAGCACATAATCCTGCCGCGCGCCGTCGATTGGTTCGCGACCGGCCGCTTGAGGCTCGAGCGCGGAGCGGTCATGCTGGACGGCAAACCGCTGCCAAAACCGGTGATCTTGGAGGGCGACGCATGAATTCGCGAGGCAAGACTACGAAGGGTTGGATGCAGTACGCCGCCGCGAGCCTCATGACCTTCGCCGCGAGCGGCAGCGCGACGGCGGCAGATGCGTCGATCCCGACCTACTCCGCCGTTTACGAAGTCGAATACAAGGGCAAGAGTCTCGGCACGTGCGAGTTCAAGGTGACCTACGACGCGGCGAGCGACACCTACGAATTCACGTCGAACACCCTCGCCAAAGGGCTCCTGAAAGCTCGCAAGGCCGAATCCCGTCGTCGAGCGCAGCCACTTCCGCCTCGTGGACGGCCGTATCCGGCCGATCGAATTCTGGTCAGAGGACGGCAGCCGGAAGGGCGAAGACAACCGGCACATCGAGTTCGATTGGCATCGCAGCGTCGCGATCGTGAGCGACGGGACGGCGCGCGCCGCGAAGTTGCGCTCGACGATCGCTCGCTCGACCGCGGCAGCATGCAGGTCGCGCTGATGCGCGACATGATCGTCTCGCAACACCCGGGCGACTACCGGCTCGCGGACGAGGACGCGAGCCAAGGCTACGGCGTTCACCGACAACGGCGAAACGACAACGACCACGGGCATCGGCCCGCTCGACCACGCGCTGCTCACGATCGCATCGCGAGGGCTCGTCGCGGAGCACCGTGTTTCTGGTTCGCGCCGGAGCTGAGCTACCTGCCCGGTACGCATCGAGCAAAGCAAGGAAGGCGAGGTTCAGACCGCGTTCAGTCTCACGTCGCGACGGGGCTCGGAAAGAACGGTAGCGCGCGCGCTCTCAGGTCTTCGGCAGCGTCACGCCGCGCTGCCCCTGGTACTTGCCGCCGCGATCCGCGTAGCTCGTCGCGCACACCTCGTCGGACTCGAAGAAGATCATCTGGGCGATGCCTTCGTTCGCGTAGATCTTCGCGGGCAGCGTCGTCGTGTTCGAGAACTCGAGCGTCACGTGGCCCTCCCACTCGGGCTCGAGCGGCGTCACGTTCACGATGATGCCGCAGCGCGCGTACGTCGACTTGCCGACGCAGATCGTGAGCACCTGGCGCGGGATCCGGAAATACTCGACCGTGCGCGCGAGCGCGAACGAGTTCGGCGGGATGATGCAGACGTCCGCCGTCATGTCGACGAAGCTCGACTCGTCGAACTCTCTTCGGGTCGACGATCGCGGAATTGATGTTCGTGAAGATCTTGAACTCCGGCGCGCAGCGCACGTCGTAGCCGTAGCTCGACGTGCCGTACGAGATCACCCGGTGCCGTCGACGCTGACGCACCTGATCGGGCTCGAACGGCTCGATCATCTTGTGCTTCGGCGACCATGCGCCGGATCCAGCGGTCCGACTTGACGCTCATCAATCCTCCTCGACCGTGATGTTCGGGAACAGCCGGCTGTAGTCCTTCGTGCGCGCCGCGAGCTCGCCCGCGGCGCGCAGCGCGACTTCCCGGAACGCGCAGCGCGAGCGGGCCGTCGCGGATCCGCGGCGACGGTCGGCTTGCCTTCGTCCGTCTCCTGCCGGATGCGCTTGTCGAGCGGCAACGCGCCGAGCAGCGGCACGCCGTACTGCTCGCTCAACTCGCGGCCGCCGTGCTCGCCGAAGATGTGCTCCTCGTGGCCGCAATTCGTGCAGACGTGGATGCTCATGTTCTCGACGACGCCGAGCACCGGGACGTGGACCTTCTGGAACATCTCGAGGCCCTTGCGCGCGTCCGCGAGCGCGATGTCCTGCGGCGTCGTGACGATCACGGCACCGCTCACGGGCACGCGCTGCGCCAGCGTGAGCTGGATGTCGCCGGTGCCGGGCGGCATGTCGACGATCAGATAGTCGAGGTCGCCCCAGTGCGTCTGCGTGAGCAGCTGGTTCAGGCCGACGTGACCATCGGACCGCGCCACGCCATCGGCTGCTGCTCGTCGACGAGGAACCCGATCGACATCGCCTCGAGGCCGTGCGCGTCGCAGCGGCTCGAGCGTCTTGCCGTCGCGCGTCTCGGGGCGCTCGCCCGATGAGCCCGAGCATCCGCGGCTGGCTCGGGCCGTAGATGTCCGCGTCGAGCATGCCGACGCGCGCGCCTTCCTGCGCGAGCGCGAGCGCGATGTTCACCGCGACGGTCGACTTGCCGACGCCGCCCTTGCCCGACGCAACCGCGATCAGGTTGTGGACTCCGGGCAGCGGCTTCAGGCCGTGCTGGACGGCGTGCGCGACGATCGCGCTGTCGACTTCGAACTCCACGAGCGGCGCCGCCCGGCAGGCTCGCGCACAGTGCGTCGTGAGCGCGTCGACGAAATCGGCCGCGCTTTGCGCCATCGGGTAGCCGCAGGTGACCGAGACCCGCCAGCCGCCCGCTCCCGCCGGCGTCGACGGCGAGCGCCGGTACCGGCCGTACCGAGCGGTCGGCCCGTTTGGGGAACGACGAACTTGCGCGAGGTGCTCTGTGAGCAGCGCGTCGTGAGCTCGGGCATGTTCTTGGGGGGCTCAAGAGAGGCCGGGATTGTAACCTAACGCGAGTGCGCCCGCCTGCCCCGCGCGAGCCGGCGCGCGGGCGCTACAAACCTGTGATCTGCGTTACGTTTTCGCGAAAACCGTGTGGCATAATTGCCGCCAGTCGGAGTTCCATTATGTTCGATCCTCGGCTGCTCGATGCCGCCGAGACGCTGGATTCGTTGGGTACCTCTTTCCGCTACGAGGCAACGCTTCCGGATCGTTTCCCGAGGCCGATGAATTTCCTAACCACATTCCAAGCTGATCGGCTGATCTCGCAGATTCGTGAGGAAGCCGACCCGACCTCGCCCGACCGCGAAAAAAGCTTTCGAGAAGCTCGGCAAGCTCGGCAACGGGGCCGTGCCGAAGATCCTCGAGGCCCTCGGCCTCCGCGGACAAGCGCCAGACCGTCGAATACGTCGAGCTGCTGAGCAGCCTGATCAGCGACAAGACGCTGCCCGCTGATCACGCGCGGCCTCGCCGACGACGACCCGCGCATCGTCTCCGGGACCGCCTGGGCGCTATCGACCAACAAGACGTACAACGTCAACCGGCTCGTCGACCTTCTCGGCGAGGACGAGTACTCGAAGGCCGGCGCTCATCGAGGTGCTCAACGGCGCACAAGGACCGCCTCAACGTCCGCCAGCTGCTCGGCCAGATCTACTACCTGCAGCCGAGCGAGAAGGCGGCGGTATTCAAGCTCATCGACGAAATCACGACCGAGGAGATGGTCCCGGACCTGATGACCCGCATGGACGGCAAGGACCCGGTCGTCAAGATGCACCTGATCAACGTGCTCGCTCGCTTCGACTCGACCCGACGTGAGCAAGGCGCTGCAGGAGGCAGCTGCGGGACTCCGAACAAGCTCGTGCGCCAGGCCGCGCTCGCGGGCATCGCACGCTCGAAGTCCGCTGTCGACATCGCAGATGATCTCGGGCTTGTTGCTCGATCCCGACCTCGACGTCATGAACAAGGCCGTCGACGTCATCGTCCAGCGCGAACGACCCGGAGACGGCGAAGTACCTGATCGCGGCGCTGAAGGCCGAGAACGAGTTCAGCCGCCGAGCCGCGGTCGAGATCCTGAACGAGATCGGCACGACGCACAGCATCAAGTACCTGCTCGAAGCGATCTCCGACGAGGATTGGTGGGTACGCTCGCGCGCTTCCGACGCGCTCGCGCGCATCGGCGGCCCGCGCGTCGTGGACGCCGTGCTCGAGCTCATCAAGGACAAGGACGAGAACATCCGGCGCGCCGCGATCGAGATCCTCGAACACGTGCCGCGACAAGCGCGCCGTCGACAAGCTCATCGAGGCGACGAAGGACCAGGATTGGTGGGTCAGCGAACGTGCCGCCGACGCGCTGGCGGAGATCGGCGACGCGAAGGCGCTGCCCGCGCTGCTCGAGATGGTCGCGCGCAACAACCGCTCGCTGCCCGTCGCGCTCGCGGCGGTCGGCAAGCTCGGCACGTTCAAGGTCCTCGACAAGATCCTCCCGTACCTGCAGCGGCCCGAGAAAGAGGTGCGCGATCGCCGCGATCGGCGCCGTCGCGCAACTCGCCGGCGAGCAGCAGGGCGAAGCGGTACGGCCGTACATTCAGCAGGCCGCGGTCGGCGCCGAGGAAACGGTGTTGCGCGCGGTCAACGAAGGCGCTGCAGAAGCTCGACGGCCGCGTCTCGCCGAGCGGCCGTTTCACGTCCACGGCGAGCCGCCGGGTTCGACGTCGCGACCGCCACGCCGACCTCGACTCCGATGTCGCCGACAGCGCGCGCGCAGTCCGCGCGAGCGAGCGCGGCTCCGCCGCCGATCGGCAGCCTCCCCCGCCGGCGTCCGCCGGCGCGACGTCGACCGCACGCACGCTGCTCGTCGAAGGCCCCGAAGCCGAAGCGCGTCGAGCCGCCGCCGCCCGAAGCGCCGTCGTTCGACCTCAACGCGCTGCAACGCCGGCGACATGATCGAAGGCCGCTACAAGTACATTCAGAAGATCGGCAAAGGCGCGTTCGGCACCGTGGTGCTCGTCGAGGACACGGTCGTCGAGGAACGCCTGATCTTGAAGTTCTTGAACTGCGAACGTGGCCTCCGACGAGGAGATGCTGAAGCGCTTCGTGCACGAGCTGCGCTACTCGCGCCGCATCACGCACAAGAACGTCATCCGCATTTACGACTTCCTGTACGTCGGCGGCAGCTACGCGATCTCGATGGAGTACTTTCCATCGCACACGCTCGGCGCGGAGATCGCGAACGAGAAGCCGATGCGGCCCGAGAAGGCCGTCGCGCTATGCGGTGCGACATCTGCATCGGCATGAGCGTCGCGCACCAGCAGGGCATCATTCATCGCGACTTGAAGCCGGCGAACATCCTGATCAACGACACGGGCCTCCTGAAGATCGTGGACTTCGGCGTCGCAGCCGCCGCGAAGAGCGGCGACACGCAGCTCACGAAGACGGGCTACGTGATCGGCTCGCCGAAGTACATGGCGCCCGGAGCAGATCCTCGGCAAGAAAGTCGACGAGCGCGCCGACATCTACAGCCTCGGCGTGATCATGTACGAGATGCTCGCCGGCACGCCGCCGTATAGCCGCGGCGACCACATGTCGGTGATGTATCAGCACGTGCAAGGCAAAGCGCAGCCGCTCCACGACGCGAACGCGTCGATTCCGCGCGAGCTCAGCGACGTCGTCGAGCAAGACCATGCAAGTCGACAAGGCGAAGCGCTACGCGTCGATGGAAGAGCTGCGCGCCGCCCTCGTCGACGAGCGGCCGCAAGCATCGAGTGAGGCAGCGATGGCCCGTATCGACGCGTTCCTGAAGCTCGGCCTCGCCCAGGGCTGCTCCGACATCCACCTCGCCGTCGGCATACCGCCGATGCTGCGACTGCACGGCGACTTGATGCCGATCAAGTTCCGCGACCTCGGCGACACCGAGCTCGAGGGCTACGTCGACGAGATCCTGAGCACCTCGCAGAAGGAGCGCTTCCACAAAGGCCAGGACCTCGACTTCTCGTACGTGAGCGGCGAGGGCGGGCGTTTCCGCGTGAACGTGTTCCGCAAGGCCACCGGCATCGGCGCGACCTTCCGGAACATCCCGAGCCAGATCGCCGACGCTCGACAGCCTCGCGCTTGCCGCCGATCATCCGAAGTTCTGCGATCTGCATCAGGGCATGGTGCTCGTCACGGGCTCGACGGGCACGGGTAAGTCGACGACGCTCGCGGCGATGATCGACCACATCAACACCACGAGCAACTTCCAACATCATCAGCCTCGAGGACCCGATCGAGTTCGTGCACAGCAGCAAGCGCTCGCAGATCATCCAGCGCGAGCTCGGCACGCACATCCCGAGCTTCGCGGAAGGCGTGCGCGCCAGCTTGCGCGAAGACCCCGACGTGATCCTCGTCGGAGAGCTGCGCGACGGCGAGACGATCAGCATGGCGATGACCGCCGCAGAGACGGGCCACCTCGTGCTCGGCACGCTGCATACCACGAGCGCCGTGAAGTCGATCGACCGCATCATCGACGCTTTGCCGGCCGACCAGCGCGAGCAAACCAAGAGCTTCCTCGCCCACAGCCTGCACGCCGTGATCACGCAGAATCTCGTGAAAACGCCCGACAACCGCGGCCGGCGCGCCGATCGTCGAGGTCATGGTCATGAACCGCGCGATCGCCAAGCTCATCATGACCGAGCAGACGCACCAGATTCCCGCGCAGCTGCAAACCGGCAAAGACGCCGGGCATGCAGCTGATGGATCAAGCGCTGCTCGACGCGATCAGCAAGAAGCTCGTCGATCCCGACGACGCGTACCGCTACGCGAACGACCGCAAGAAGTTCGAACGATTCGTCACCGACACGACCGTGCTCCCGAGTAGCGCCGGCGTCGGCTGACGAAAGGTTGTTGCGATGTCATTGATCGACGATTTCCTGCGAAGCATGCACATGCGCAAGGGCTCCGACCTCCACGTGATCGCGGGCGATCCGCCGCGTATGCGCGTGCACGGAGACTTGATCACGCTCGACAACAACCGCCTCGATCCCGAGGAGCTGAAGGCCGAGCTCTTCGGCATCATGAGCGAGGCAGCGCTTCATCAGTTCGACGTGCACGACTCCGCCGACTTCGCGCACGCGATCGCCGACGTCGCGCGCTTTCGCGTGAACGTCTTCCGACACCTCAACGGCATCGGCGCAGTGTTCCGAGGCATCCCCTCGAAGGCGCTCACGCTCGACGAGCTCAAGATGCCGAAAGTCTTGCACGAGCTCGCGACGGCGACGCGCGGCCTGATCCTCGTCACGGGCAAAACCGGCTCCGGCAAGTCGACGACGCTCGCAGGCGTCATCGACGCGATCAACAGCAAGTTGAAAGGCCACATCCTCACGATCGAGGACCCGATCGAGTTCGTGCATCAGCGCAAGCTGTGCTTGATGAGCCAACGCGAAGTCGGCGTGCACAGCCCGTCGTTCGCGGACGCGCTGCACTCCGCCTTGCGCGAGGACCCCGACGCGATCCTCGTCGGCGAGCTCCGCGACCTCGAGACGATGAGCATCGCGATGACGGCCGCCGAGATGGGCGTGCTCGTGATGGGCACACTGCACACGAACGGTGCAGCGGCGACCATCGACCGCGTCGTCAACATCTTCCCTTCCGACAAGCAGGACCACGTCCGCAACATGCTGTCGACGTCGCTGCGCGGAGTCGTATCGCAGCAGCTGCTCAAGCGGAAGGACGGCACGGGCCGCGTCGCCGCGCTCGAGATCCTGATCAACACCTCGGCCGCCGCCAACCTGATCCGCCAGGGCAAGCTCGAGCAGCTCGAGAACGTCATGCAGTCGAGCGCCCGCGAAGGCATGTGCACGATGGACGGCTCGCTCAAGAAGCTGCTCGACGAAGGCATCGATCTCGGGCGAGGAAGCCTACCTGCAGGCTTTCGACAAGGCGAAGTTCGAGCAGCTCAAAGACAATTCCTGAGCCCGCGCCAGACTGGCATAATGTCCGTCGTTCGGCGACCCGATCCGGCGCCGACCTCTCGGGTTGCGGAGCCTCCAGTTGACCTCCAAGCGCACAATCCTCGTCACGAGCGCGTTGCCGTACGCGAACAACTCGTTGCATATCGGTCACGTCGTCGAGTACGTGCAAACCGACATCTGGGTGCGCTACCAGCGGTTGCGCGGCGAGCGTTGCTGGTACGTGTGCGCGAGCGACGCACACGGCACGCCGACGATGCTGCGCGCCGAGCAGGAGGGCATCGCGCCGGAGGAGCTGATCAAGCGCGTGAGCGCCGAACACAAGCGCGACTTCGCGACGTTTCGCATCAGCGTGGACAACTACATCACCACGCACGATCCCGAGAACGAGGAGCTCACGACCGAGCTGTACCGTCGGCTCGCCGCGCGCGACTTCATCGTGCGCAAGGTCATCAAGCAGGCGTACGACGCTCGAGCGGCAGATGTTCCTGCCGGACCGCTACGTGCGCGGCACGTGCCCGCACTGCGGCGCGCCCGATCAGTACGGCGACTCGTGCGAGAACTGCGGCCAACGTACTCGCCGCTCGACCTCAAGGACGCCGTCTCGACGCTCTCCGGCACGAAACCCGCGGCGCGCGAGTCCGAGCACCTGTTCCTGCGCCTCGATCGCTTCCAAGACGAGCTGCGAGCGTGGGTACCGAAGCACGTGGACGCCGCGCTCGCGCGCAAGCTCGACGAATGGTTCAAAGCCGGCCTCAGGGACTGGGACATCTCGCGCGACCCGCCCTACTTCGGCTTCCGCATTCCCGGCGAGCGCGACAAGTTCTTCTACGTATGGTTCGACGCGCCGATCGGCTACATGGCGAGCTTCCTGAATCTGTGCCGGCGCGAGAACCTCGACTTCGGCGAGTTCTGGGACGAAGGCAGCCAGACCGAGCTCTACCACTTCATCGGCAAGGACATTCCGTATTTCCACGCGTTGTTCTGGCCGGCCATGCTATCGGGCGCAGGCTATCGAAGGCCGAGCGCCCTGTTCGTGCACGGCCACCTGACCGTCGACGGACAGAAGATGTCGAAACGCCGCGGCACGTTCATCCCGGCCGCGACCTACGCGAAGCACCTCGACCCGGACTATTTGCGCTACTACTACGCGACGAAGCTGAGCTCGGCGATCGACGACATCGATCTGAACTTCGCCGACTTCGTCGCGAAGGTGAACTCGGACCTCGTCGGCAAGCTCGTGAACATCGCGAGCCGCTGCGCGGCCTTCATCGAGCGCCTGAACGGCGGCAAGCTCGCGGATCGCCTGCCCGACGACGCGCTGTTCGCCGAGTTCGCGGACAATGCGATCGCTCTCGCCGAGGACTACGAGCAACGCGAGTACTCGCGCGCGGTGCGCCGCATCATGGCGCTCGCGGACCGCGCGAATCAGTACATCGACGAGCGCAAGCCATGGCTGCTCGCGAAGCAGCCGAACTCTACGGCCGAGGTCGTCGGCATCTGCACGCTCGGAATCAACCTGTTCCGCACGCTGATGATCTATCTCAAGCCGATATTGCCGGCGCGTCACCGAGCGCGCGGAGCGTCTGCTCGCGGCCGGCGAGCTGCAGTGGACCGATGCCGCGCTGCCGCTGCTCGGCTGCAAGATCGCGCGCTTCGAGCCGTTGCTGCAGCGCGTCGACCCTGCCGCGATCGAGAAGATCGTGGCTGAAGCGCGTGAGCAAGCGGCCGCAAGATCGGCCGCAACCCGCGCTGCCGGCGGCAACGGCCGCGACTGCGCCCGTAGCGAGCCCGGAACCGGCGCAGGCTGCGGTTGCCGGCGCCTCGTCCTCGGCCGAGCCGCCGAAATCGGCGGAGATCGAAATCGACCAGTTCGCGAAGACCGACCTGCGTGTCGCGCGCGTCGTCGCCGCGAGCTTCGTCGACGGTGCCGACAAGCTCCTGCGTCTCACGCTCGACATCGGCGGCGCGCAGCGCACTGTGTTCGCCGGGATTCGCAGCGGCTACGATCCGGCCGCGCTCGTCGGCAAGCTCGTGGTACTGGTCGCGAACCTCAAGCCGCGCAAGATGAGATTCGGCGTGTCCGAAGGCATGGTCCTCGCGGCGAGCGGCAAGGACGGCGGACCGTTCCTGCTGAGCCCGGACAGCGGCGCGCAAGCCCGGGATGAAAGTGAGCTAGCGATGTCCGAGCTCCTGCTGATCGTGCTCGCCGCCGCGCTCGTCAACAACTTCGTGCTCGTCCAGTTCCTCGGGCTCTGCCCGTTCATGGGCGCGTCGCGCCGCATCGAGGGCGCGGTCGGGATGGGACTCGCGACGGGTCTGGTTCTCACGACGGCGTCGGGGCTGAGCTTCCTCGTCGACCGCTTCCTGCTACAACCGTACGATCTGCAGTACCTACGGATCCTGTCGTTCATTCTCGTGATCGGCGTCGCCGTGCAGCTGACGGACATTCTGATTCGCCGTTTCTCGCCCCTGCTGCATCGCTTGCTCGGCATCTACATTCCGCTGATCGCGAGCAATTGCGCGGTGCTAGGCGTCGCGCTGCTGAACTCGGCGGCGAGCCGGAGCTTCGTGGCCGCGCTGTTCTACGGTGCCGGCGCCGCGGCTCGGCTTCGCGTTGGCGCTCGCGCTGCTCGCGGGCCTGCGCGAGCGGCTCGCGCACACGGACGTGCCCATCGCGTTTCGCGGCGCGGCCATCGCATTCGTCACTGCGGGGATCCTGTCTCTCGCGTTTCTCGGACTTCGCGGGCTTCGCCCGACTCTGAAATGCTTTCCGCCGTCGTCATTCTTGCAGGTCTGGCCTTGGCTCTGACCACGCTCTTGATCGCTGCTGCGCGGTTGGTGCCGAGCGGCGACGACGGCGCGGTCGAGGCCGTGGAGAGGGTGTTGCCGCGCATTCAGTGCGCGCAGTGCGGCTATCCAGGTTGTAGAGCGTACGCCGCGGCGCTCGTCCACGACGGCGCCGAGATCAACCGCTGCCCGCCCGGCGGCGCACATACCATTGCGAAGCTCGCGGAGCTGCTCGGCCGCGACGAGCTGGCGCTCGACGCAAGCCGTGGTAGCGCCAGTCTGCAGCGCGTCGCACGAATCGACGAAGCGGAATGCATCGGCTGCAACTTGTGCGCGCGCGCGTGCCCAGTCGATGCCATCGTCGGAATCCCACAAGCGATGCACGCGGTAATCGCGGCGCATTGCACGGGCTGCGAGCTCTGCCTCGCGCCCTGCCCCGTCGACTGCATCCGCATGGTGGCGCGCCGTGGTTGATTACGTCTTCGAAAGGCACCTGAGCGGCGGCATCCACATCCCCGCGAATAAGGACACTTCGACGGCGCAACCGATCCGCCGCGGCTTCATTCCCGACCAAGCTCGTGCTGCCGCTGCGGCAGCATCGCGGCTCGCCCGCGGAAGCCATCGTGCACGTCGGCGACCGCGTCCTGCGGGGCGAGCTCATCGCACGCGCTGGCCCGCCGCCATCCGCCGCCGTGCACGCTTCGACGTCGGGCTGGGTGCGCGCGATCGAGGATCGGCTCGTGCTCGCGGGCGACGGCGTGCAGCCGTCGCTGTGCATCGTGATCGAGACCGACGGCCGCGACGAGCGCGAGCCGCCGCCGGCGCCGTGGCCCGCCGAGCGCGCGGCCCAACTCGAGCGGATCCGCTCGGCGGGGCTCGTCGGGCTCGGCGGCGCCGTGTTTCCAACGGCGGAGAAGCTCGCAACCCCGGTGCCTTGCAAGACTCTCATCGTCAACGGCGCCGAGTGCGAGCCGTATATCAGCTGCGACGACATGTTGATGCGCGAGCGCGCGGCCGACGTGGTCGCCGGCGCGCTGCTGCTCACCGACCTGCTCGCGGCACCGCTGTGCATCATCGCCATCGAGCGGGACAAGCAGCGCGCGGAGGAAGCGATCGAGGAGGCCGCGAAAGCCGTCAACGATCCGCGCCTGAAACTCGCGGAGGTCCCGACCATCTACCCCGCGGGCGGCGAACGCCAGCTCGTCGAGCTGCTGACGGGCGACGAAGTGCCGGGCGGCCATTATCCGAGCGAGATCGGTTACGTTTGCCAAAATGTGGGCACGGCGTTCGCGTTGCTGAAGCTCGTGCGCGACGGCGAACCCCTGCTGAGCCGTATCGTCACCGTCACGGGCGCGGGGATTCGCGAGCCGCAGAACGTCGAGACGCTCCTCGGCACGCCGATCGCGGAGCTCGTCGAGCTGTGCGGCGGCTACAACGAAGGCGTACTGCGGTTGATCGCCGGCGGCAGCATGATGGGCTGCGCGCTCCCCGACGACGAGGTGCCGATCGGCAAAGCGAGCAACTGCATCATCGCAGCGACCGAGGCCGAGGTGCGCATCGACCCGACCGAATGGCCGTGCATCCGTTGCGGCGATTGCGCGGTCGTCTGCCCGCCGCGGCTATTGCCGCAGGAGCTGCTCGTCGCGGCGCATACGGCCGACTTCGAGGCGCTGAACCTATTCGGCTTGCAGGACTGCATCGAATGCGGCTGCTGCGACGTCGCATGCCCGAGCCACATCTCTCTCACCGAGCGCTTCCGCCAGGCCAAGCGCTCGCTCGCGATGCACGACCGGCAGCTGAAGCTCGCCGACGAATCCGAGCAGCGCTTCGAGCGGCGCGAGCGCCGCATCGAAGAGCAGCGCGGCCGCAGCGCTTCGTTGATCGATCGACTCAAAGGCGAGGCCACCGACCCGGACGCGCGCGAAGCCGCGATCCGCGCCGCAGTCGAGCGCGCGAAGCAGCGACGCGACGGCAGCGCAGACCCGGAGTAATCATGCGGTTCGAAGTCGCACCAGCTCCTCACGCACGCGCGTTGGTCGGCGTGCCCCTCGTGATGCGGCGAGTGCTGTATGCGCTCGTGCCCGCGGCCCTGTGCTACATCTGGTTCTTCGGCTACGGGCTCTTGATCAACTTCGCCGTCGCGACCGCGGCCGCGCTGCTCACCGAGGCGGCCGTCCTACGCCTGCGCGGCCGCGGCACACGCCACGCGCTGCGCGACGGCAGTGCGTTCGTGACCGCGGCGCTGCTGTCGTTCGCGTTACCGCCACTCGTGCCCGCGTGGATTCCGGCGCTCGGCAGCGTCGTAGCGATCATGCTCGCCAAGCAGCTCTACGGAGGACTGGGCAAGAACCTGTTCAACCCGGCGATGGTTGGCTACGTGTTTCTGCTGGTGTCCTTCCCGGTCGAGATGACGCAGTGGATTCCGCCGCGCATGGGCGACATCGACTACCAGCATCTGAGCGCGGTGGCCAACCTGAACTACGCATTCACGGGCCGCCTACCGGCCGCGCTCGACATCGACACGCTCACGCGCGCGACGCCGCTCGATCTCGTAAAAGAAGGCCTGCGCTCGGCACGTACCTTCGACGAGTTGCGAGCCGGTTCGCTGTTCGGGGACTTCGGCGGCAGAGGCTGGGAATGGGTCGCGAATCTGATCGCCGTCGGGGGCCTCTATCTCTTGTATACCGGCACGATCCGCTGGCAGATCCCCGTGGCGCTGCTCGCGGGGCTCCTGGTGCCCGCAACGGGCTTCTACCTGGTCGACCCGAGCCGCTACGCGGCGCCGGGCTTCCATCTCTTCAGCGGCGCGAGCATGCTCGCCGCGTTCTTCATCGCGACCGATCCCGTATCGGCCGCCGCCACGAACCGTGGAAGGCTGATTTACGGAGCAGGCATCGGACTGCTCACCTACATGATCCGCACGTGGGGCGGCTATCCCGACGGCGTCGCGTTCGCGGTGCTGCTCATGAACGGTGCGGTGCCGCTGATCGACCGCTACACGCGGCCGCGTATCTTCGGCCAGAGTTGACTACGCGAACAGGGATGGACCCGGAGCAAGCGAACCAGCCGATGGACGAGGCACGAGGAGGACCGATCCGCACCCTGCTGCTCGTCGGCATCGTCGCCGCGGCCGCCGCGTTCATGGTCAGCGCGAGCCACGAGTTCAGCAAGGAACGGATCGCGGCGAACGAGCGCGCGCGGCTCATCGCGAGCTTGAACAGCGTGCTCGATCCGACCCTGCGAAGCCACGACTTGAGCACCGTGCGCCTGAACGTCACGGATCGGGAGTTGCTCGGCACGGGCGAGCCCGTCGACGTGTTCGTGGCCATGGATGCCGGCACGCCCGCCGCCGTCGTGTTTGCGAGTGTCGCCCCGCACGGCTACAACGCCCCGATTCGCATGCTGATCGGCGTCTCACCGGCCGGCGCGCTCACGGGTGTGCGCGTCGTGCGCCACCGCGAGACGCCCGGGCTCGGCGACGCGATCGATGCCGACAAATCGAAATGGATACTGCAATTCGCGGGGTTGTCGCTCGCGATGCCGCCGCTGCCGCAGTGGGCCGTCGACAAGGACGACGGCCAATTCGACACGATAACGGGCGCTACGGTCACGTCGCGCGCGGTCGTGCAAGGCGTGAAGAACACGCTGCTATACTTCGAGCAGCACCGTGACGAAGTCTTTGCCAGCGCGGTCAGCCGCGAACGCCAATCGCACCGATGCATCCCCCTAACGATCTGCGCACCGTCGTAACGGCCGGCTTCTGGCGCAACAACATGGCGCTCGTGCAGATGCTCGGTCTGTGTCCGCTGCTCGCGGTCACCACGTCCGTCGTGAACGGCCTCGCGCTCGGGCTCGCGACCGCCGGCGTGCTCACGCTCACGAACACCGTCATCTCGATGATGCGGCGCGCGCTGATCCCGTTCGTACGGATTCCGCTGTTCGTGCTGATCATCGCGGCCCTCGTCACTTGCATCGACCTGCTCACCAACGCCGTTGCTCGACGACCTGCACCAGATACTCGGCTTGTTCATCCCGCTGATCGTAACGAACTGCGCAGTGCTCGCGCAGGCCGAGACGGTCGCGAGCCGCAAGCCCGTCGGCGAAGCGCTGCTCACGGGCCTCGCTACGGGTTGTGGATTTCTCGCGGTGCTCGTCGCGCTCGGCGCCCTGCGAGAGCTCGTCGGTCACGGCACGCTGTTCGCCGGCCTGCCGATGCTCGCCGGCGAAGGCAGCGCGTGGCTGCAGCTGAAGCTGCCGTTCGACGGCATGCTCGTCGCGATCCTTCCGCCCGGAGCATTCTTCGGCATGGCCGCGCTGCTCGCGCTGCGCAACCGGCTCGTGAACGTGCAGCCGGCGCCCGCGCCGCTGCCCGCAGCGGCGGAAACCGCGCAGTGAAGCCGGCCAAGCGCCGCCAGATCTACGAGCGTCTGGCGCGAGCCAATCCGAACCCCACCACGGAGCTGCGCTACACGACGCCGTTCGAATTGCTCGTGGCCGTGGTGCTGTCCGCACAGGCCACCGACTTGAGCGTGAACAAAGCCACGGTCGAGCTATTCAAAGTCGCGAACACTCCGCAGGCAATGCTCGACCTCGGTGAGACCGGGCTCAAGGACTACATCAAGACGATCGGGCTCTTCAACAGCAAGGCCAAGAACCTCATCGCGACCTGCCGTGCGCTCGTGACCGAGCACGCCGGCGTCGTGCCGCGCGAGCGCGACGCTCTCGAGGCGCTGCCGGGCGTCGGCCGCAAGACGGCGAACGTCATCCTGAACACAGCGTTCGGCGAGGCCACGATCGCCGTCGACACGCACATCTTTCGCGTCGCGAATCGCATCGGGCTCGCGCGCGGCGGCACGGTGCGCGAAGTCGAGGACGAGCTCGTGAAGGTGACTCCCGACAGAGTTCGCGCGCAACGCTCATCATTGGCTGATCTTGCACGGGCGCTACGTCTGCAAAGCGCGCAAGCCGGCGTGCCCGGTCTGCATCATCGCGGATCTCTGCGAGTATCCCGAAAAGACGCCGCCGGCCTGACCCGTCGTCGATCGCTCGAGCACCGCCGTCCCTCGAGCGCCGCCGTCACACGCAGCGCCGCCCGGCGCCGATAGCAACTCGCCGAGCCGGCGCCTTCGGCCGCGGATTCGGCCCCGCGCGTCTTCGCGCGGGGTGCGAGCGGAGCGAGCACTCGCCCGTGCACATGGATGTGCCATAGGGCGAGCCCGCGGCCGAAGGTGCCGGCTCGGGGACCGGCGAAGCCGGCGAGTTGCGTGGCGCGGGGCGGCGCTGCGCGTGACGGCGGTGCTCGAGGGACGGCGGTCGACGGACGGAACCGTCAGTGGCGCTTCTTCGGGATGTAGAGATCGGTGATCGTGCCCTCGGCGGCTTCCGCCGCGAACGACAGCGTCTCCGACAACGTCGGGTGCGGATGCACCGTGAGGCCAGGTCCTGCGCGTCACAGCCCATCTCGATCGCGAGCGCGGCCTCGGCGATCAGGTCGCCCGCGTTCGTGCCGACGATGCCGGCGCCGAGCAGCCCGGCCCGTGGCCTTGTCGAATAGAAGCTTCGTGAGCCCGTCGGAACGGCCGAGCGTCAACGAGCGCGCGCTCGCGACCCACGGAAACGAGCCCTTCTCGTACGTCGAAGCCGCGCGCCTTCGCTTCGTCCTCGGTGAGGCCCACCCACGCGACCTCGGGATCCGTGTACGCGACCGCAGGCACCACGCGCGCGTCGAAGAAGCTCTTCCTGCCCGCCGCGACTTCCGCCGCGACCTTACCCTCGTGGCTCGCTTTGTGCGCGAGCATCGGCTGGCCGACGATGTCGCCGATCGCGAAAATGTGCGCGACATTCGTCCGCATCTGCTTGTCGACCGGAATCAGGCCGCGCTCGTTGACCGTGACTCCGGCGCGCTCCGCGGCGATCCTGCGGCCGTTGGCGCTGCGGCCCACCGCGACGAGCACGAGGCCGTATACCTGCGGCCCGTCGGGCGCGTTGTCGCCCTCGAAATGCACGGTAATCCCCGCGTCGCCCGGCTCGATCCGGACGACCTTCGTGCCGAGCATGATCCGCTCGTAGCGCGCCGCGATTCGCTTCTCGAGCGGCTTCACGAGATCGCGGTCGCAGCCCGGTATGAGCGTCTTCGTGAGCTCGACGACCGACACCTTCACGCCGAGCGCGTCGTACACGGTGGCCATCTCGAGCCCGATGATGCCGCCGCCGATCACGAGCATCCGCTCCGGCAGGCTCGCGAGCTCGAGCGCGCCGGTCGAATCGATGATGCGCGGGTCGGCCGGCAAGTTCGGCAGCACGGTCGGCTCGCTGCCGGCCGCGATGATGCACTGATCGAAATCCACGAGCTCGCGGGTGCCGTCGCGGTCCACCTCGAGTTGCTTCGGCGATGCGAAGCGCGCGGTGCCGCGAATCACGCGGACCTTGCGCTGCTTCGCGAGCGTGTCGAGGCCGCCCGTGAGCTGACGCACGACGTTGTTCTTCCAATCGCGCAGCTTCACGGTGTCGACTTGCGGCTGACCGAACGCGATGCCGTGGGCGCCCATGTCGTGCGCCTCCTCGATCACGCGCGCGGCATGCAGCAGCGCCTTCGAAGGGATGCAGCCGACGTTCAAGCAGACGCCGCCGAGCGTCGGCCAGCGTTCGACGAGCGTGACCTCGAGGCCGAGGTCCGCGGCACGGAACGCGGCCGTGTACCCACCGGGCCCGGCACCGATCACGACGAGCTTCGGGCCCGGGATGCTCGGCGCGGGTGCTGCGGACTCCGTCGCGCGCGGCTCTGAAGCGCCGCCGGCCGGCGACGCGGGGCGCGGGCGCGCGGCTGCGGCGCCGCTGCGCGCGACGCGGGCTCCGGAGCTGACTGCGGCCGCGCCGCGCTCGCCGCGCTCGCCGTCGCGTCGTCGTCGCAGCCGCGCCTGCGGGTTTCGCCGTCGCCTCGCCCGCCGCCGCGGCGGCGGGCGTCAGCGTGAGGATCAAGTCGCCGGCCTTCGCCTTCGCGCCGACCCGCAGCGCGACCGAAACGACCGTGCCCGCGCGCGGCGCCGGCACGTCCATCGTCGCCTTGTCGGTCTCGAGCGTGATCAGCGGGTCCTCGGCTGCGAGCGAATCGCCGGGCTTCACGTGGACGTCGATCACGTCGACGCTGTCGAAGTCGCCGATGTCGGGGACGCGGACCTCGACGTCGCTCATGGGGACCTCGTCACGGGATGGCCTCG
Source organism: uncultured Gammaproteobacteria bacterium (assembly GCA_963742115.1). GTDB lineage: Bacteria > Pseudomonadota > Gammaproteobacteria > Steroidobacterales > Rariloculaceae > FEN-1219. The sequence goes on along the minus strand of CAVUKQ010000014.1, from coordinate 61,089 downwards.
ACGAGGCGTCCCGCATCCGCGAGGATCTCGCCGAGACGCGTCGTGAAGCGCACGGCCTTCGCGCCGTCGATCACGCGATGATCGTAGGCGAGCGACAGCGGCAGGATCAGCCGCGGCACGAACGCCATGTCGCGATACACCGGCTGCCACGCGCTCGTCGAGACGCCGAGAATCGCCACCTCGGGCGCGTTGATGATCGGCGTGAAGTAGCGCCCGCCGATCCCGCCCAAGCTCGATACGGTGAACACGCCGCCTTGAATGTCGTCTGCTTGAAGCTTGCCGGTGCGCGCGCGCTCGCTGAGCGTCGCGAGCGACTTCGCGAGCTCGTAGACGTCTTTCTTGTCCGCATCGCGGATCACCGGCACGACCAAGCCGTTCGGCGTGTCCGCCGCGAACCCGATGTGCGTGTAGTGTTTGACGACCAGGCTCTCGCCGTCCGCGCCGAGCGACGACTTGAACAGCGGCATTTCCGCGAGCGCGAGCGCGCACGCGCGGATGATGAACGCGAGCGGCGTGAGCTTGATGCCGCGTTGCTGCGCTTGCTCCTTGAGCGCGGCGCGGCGCTCCTCGAGCTCCGTGATGTCGGCATCGTCGTGCTGCGTGACGTGCGGGATGTTCACCCAGCTCGCGTGCAGCCGCGGGCCCGAGATCTTCTGGATACGGGACAGCGGCTCCGTCTCGATCGCGCCGTACTTCGCGAAGTCGACCGTCGGCAGCGCGGGCAGCGCGCTGCCGCCACTCGCACCGCCGCCGAGCATGATTTCCTTGACGAACGCCTTGACGTCCTCGGCCGTGACGCGGCTCTTGTGGCCCGAGCCGCGCACGCGCCCGAGATCCACGCCGAGCTCGCGCGCGAGCTTGCGGACCGACGGGCTCGCATGAGCTTCGCCGAAGGTCGTCGGCGAGGTCGAGATCGCGGACGGACCCGCGGCGCGGCGCGGCGCGGCGTTGGCGGCCTCGCGCGCGGGCGCCGCCTTCGGCGCCGGTCCGCCCCGCGTGGCGGGAGCGGCCTGTGCCGCCGCGGCGGCAACGGCCTGTGCCGCCTTGGCGGGAACGGCGGCAGCCCCGCTCGGCTGCAGGACCAGCAGCGCGTCGCCGGCGGACACCCGCCCGCCGACCTTCACCTTGAGCTCGATGATCTTGCCGGCCGCGGGTGCGGGCACGTCCATGCTCGCCTTCTCGGTCTCGAGCGTGACGAGACCCTGCTCCGCGGCAACCTCGTCGCCGGGCTTGCACGAGGATCTCGATGATCTCCACTTCCGCGAAGTCGCCGAGGTCCGGCACCACGACCGTCTGGGCGCCGCCGGCGCGGCGCCGGCTGGCGCACCGTGAGATCGTCCGCCGGCCGCACCACTTTCGGCTGGAGCACGGTCTTGTCGTCATCGGCATGCGCTGCTGGCGGACCTGCGACCGGTGCGGCCGCGGCCGCAGCCGCGTTCGCTCGCCGAGCGACAAGATCACGTCGCCCGTCGACACTCGGTCGCCCACTTTCACGTTGAGCTTGGCTACGCGACCGGCAGCCGGCGACGGCACGTCCATCGTCGCCTTCTCGGTCTCGAGCGTCACGAGACCCTGCTCCGCCACGACGTCGTCGCCGGGCTTCACGAGGATCTCGATGATCTCTACGTCCGCGAAATCACCAAGATCAGGTACGACGACTTCCACAGCGCGATGTTGCCAAAAAGAAGCTAAACGGTGAGCGGATTGCGTTTTTCGGGATCGATGCCGAGCTGCGTGATCGCGTCCGCGACCGTCTTCTGATCGACTCCGCCGTCGTCGGCGAGCGCCTTGAGCGCCGCGACGGCGATCGACCTGCGGTCGACCTCGAAGTGCGCGCGCAGCGCCTCGCGGCCGTCGCTGCGCCCGAAACCGTCCGTGCCGAGCACGACGTAGCGACCCGGCACCCACTGACGGATCTGATCGGACACGATCTTCATGTTGTCCGTGGCCGCGACGAATGGCCCCTGCCTGTCCGCAAGAGCTTTCGCGACGTAGCTCGTGCGCGCCGGCGACGTCGGATGGCGCGCGTTCCAACGCTCGACGTCGAGCGCCTCGCGTCGGAGCTCGCTGAAGCTCGTAACGCTCCAGACGTCGGCCGGGACGCCGAACCGCTCCTGGAGCAGGTCGGCCGCGGCGAGCACCTCGCGCAGGATCGTGCCCGAGCCGAGCAGCTGCACGCGAACCTTGCCTTTCCCGCCCGCCTTCAGTGGGTAAATGCCGCGCAGGATGCCTTCCTCGGCGCCCGCCGGCAGCGCCGGATGAGCGTAGTTCTCGTTCATCACGCTGATGTAATAGAAGATGTCTTCCTGCTCGGCGCACATTCGCCGCAGACCGTCCTGGATGATGACGGCGAGCTCGTAGCTGTAGCACGGGTCGTACGCGCGGCAATTCGGAATCGTCGTCGCGAGCAGCTGGCTCTGGCCGTCTTGGTGCTGCAACCCCTCGCCCGCGAGCGTGGTACGCCCCGAAGTTCCGCCGATCAGGAAGCCGCGCGAGCGCATGTCGCCGCCGGCCCATGCGAAATCGCCGATCCGCTGAAAGCCGAACATCGAGTAGTAGATATAGAAAGGAATCATCTGCACGCCGTGGTTCGAGTACGACGTGCCGGCGGCGATCCAAGAGCAGTACGATCCGCCTTCGTTGATGCCTTCTTCGAGCATCTGCCCTTGCTTGTCCTCGCGGTAGAACGTGAGCTGGTCGGAATCTTGCGGTGTGTAGAGCTGGCCCACCGAAGAATAGATCCCGATCTGCCGAAACAGACCTTCCATGCCGAACGTACGCGCTTCGTCGGGCACGATCGGCACGACGCGTTGACCGATGCTCTTGTCGCGCAGCAGAGCCGTGAGAATTCGCACGAACGACATCGTCGTCGAGAACTCGCGGTCGCCGCTGCCTTCGAGCTGGCTCTTGAAGAACTCGAGATCGGGGACGGGCAGCGGCTCGACGCGCATGCGGCGCTTCGGATACGAGCCGCCGAGCTTCTCGCGGCGGCTCCGCAAATATTGCATCTCCTCGCTGTCTTCCGCGGGCTTGTAGTAGGCCAGCTTCGCGAGGTTCTCGTCCGAGATCGGAATGTGAAAGCGATCGCGGACGCTTTTCAGGTCGTCGTCGTCGAGCTTCTTCTTCTGGTGCGTGATGTTCTGGGCCTCCCCCGCATCACCCATGCCGTAGCCCTTGACCGTCTTCGCGAGGATTACCGTCGGCCGGCCCGTGTGGTTCACGGCCTGGTGGTAGGCCGCGTACACCTTCACGGCATCATGCCCGCCGCGGTTCAAATGCCAGATGTCCTCGTCGGACAAGTGCGCGACCATGGCCTTGAGCTCGGGATAGCGGCCGAAGAAATGCTCGCGCGTGTACGCGCCGCCCTTCGCCTTGAACGCCTGATACTCGCCGTCGACGCACTCTTCCATCGTCTTGCGCAGCAGCCCCTGCTCGTCGCGCGCGAGCAGCGGATCCCAGCGCGAGCCCCAAACGACCTTGATGACGTTCCAGCCCGCGCCCTGATACGCGGCCTCGAGCTCCTGGATGATCTTGCCGTTGCCGCGCACCGGCCCGTCGAGGCGCTGCAGGTTGCAGTTGATCACGAAGATCAGGTTGTCGAGCTTCTCGCGCACCGGCATCGTGATCGCGCCCATCGACTCGGGCTCATCCGTCTCGCCGTCGCCGAGGAAACACCAAATCTTGCGGTCCTGCGCCGGCAAGATGCCGCGGTTCTCGAGATAGCGCATGAAGCGGGCCTGGTAGATCGCCATCATCGGGCCGAGGCCCATCGACACGGTCGGGAACTGCCAAAATTCCGGCATCAACCACGGATGCGGATACGACGACAGTCCCGGTCCCACGATCTCCTGGCGGAAGTGATCGAGGTTCTCCTCGCTGAGCCGTCCTTCGAGGAACGCGCGCGCGTAGATGCCGGGCGACGAGTGGCCCTGGAAGAACACGAGATCGCCGCCGTGCTCGGCCGTCGCGGCGCGCCAAAAATGGTTGAACCCGACTTCGTAGAGCGTGGCCGACGAAGCGTAGCTCGCGATGTGGCCGCCGTACTCGGAGCTCTTGCGGTTCGCGTGGACGACCATCGCCATCGCATTCCAGCGGATATAGGCCTCGATCCGCCGTTCGATCGCGCGATCGCCGGGGTACTCGGGCTGCTGGCCGACTGGAATCGTGTTGAGGTAAGCGGTGTTAGGGCTATACGGCAGGTACGCGCCGGAACGGCGCGCGTGATCGATCATGCACTCGAGCAGAAAGTGCGCGCGCTCGGCGCCGTGGACACGCAACACGGAATCGATCGACTCGAGCCAGTCTTGCGTTTCCTCAGGATCGGCGTCGTCACCTCGGAGAGCAAACAACGGCAGTGGTCTAGCGCTCGCCATACGACACGGTACTCCATTACGCAACGGGCGAACTCGACCCGAGACTGCAACGAGAGAAAAGGGTCGAATTCCTGCTAGGATGCGGGCCCAGCCAACGCCCGCTGCCGACTCGGCATGTTACCAGCGGCGCTATGATCGGGGTTAGCAGAAAGCCGGTCAAGGCAAGGCACATACGTAAGGTCACGCTCATCTCGATGCTCGAGTTACCCGACTTTGCACCGCTGCGCGTGACGCAGAGCTCACGTGCCGTCACCTCCGCCGCATTCGACTCGCTCGATCACGTCTTGATCGTCGCGCCGAAGAGTGCGCGAGGACGCGAGCTGCCGAAGCTGCCGCAAGGACGGCAGCTCGCGGCGCTCCACGCTCGCGCGATACGGCGCGGCGACGACAGCGTTGGCACGCGCGCACCGAATACCCGGGGCACCGGGATCACGATCGCGCAGTACGTTTCGGGCTCGGCCTTTGCGACGCTCACATGGGCGCGCAAGATCGTGGCTGAGTGTCTGCGCGACAAACCGGCGTCGCTCGGCATCGCGCTTGTCGATCTCACGCCGGACGGCGTCCGCACGGCGGCGACCGCGCTCGTCGCGGCGGCCGCGGCGGCCGCGTTCGACCTGCCCACGTTCAAATCGGGCACGCCGCCCGCCTCCCGACTGCGCTCTCTACGGCTGCTCGGCGTCCCGCGCGTGGCGCTCGAGACGACCCTCGCGCAAGCGCTCGGCAACAATGTCGCGCGCTGGCTCACGGCGCTGCCCCCGAACGTGCTCACCACGCCGGCCTATCGCGGAGCGATCGAAGGGATCGCTGCCGCGCGCTCGCTGCAATGCCGCTTCATCGGCGAGAAGGAGCTCCGCGAGCTCGGCGCCGGTGCGTTCCTCGCGGTCGCGCAAGGCAACCCGGAGCGCGATGCAGGCATCATGCACGTGAGTTATCGTCCCGCAGGCGCGGCCAAACCAGGCGTCGCGCTCGTGGGCAAGGGAATCCTGTTCGACACCGGCGGAATCAATCTCAAACCTTTCAAAGGCATGTTGGATATGCACACCGACATGCAAGGCAGCGCAGTCGCGCTCGGCTCGCTGCTTGCGCTCGCACAGCTCGAGGCACCGTTCGCGGTGGACGCATGGCTCGCGATCACGGAGAACCGGATCGCTCCCACGGCTTACAAGTCGCAGGACATCGTGTACGCGGCGAACGGCACGAGCATCCAAGTGATCCACACCGACGCGGAAGGCCGTATGGTGCTCGCCGACACGCTGGCGCTCGCCGGCCGCGAGCGCCCTGCGCTCATCGTCGACTACGCCACGCTCACGGGCGCGTGCGTCGAACGCGCTCACGGAACGGTATTCGGGCGTGTTCTCCAATCGCGCCGCGGCGAATACGACTGCTGATCGATGCCGGCGTCGCGAGCGGCGAGCGCGTGTGGCCGTTTCCGATGGACGACGATTTCGACGAGCTCATCAAGAGCGACGTGGCCGACGTCAAGCAATGCTCCGTCGAGACGCAGGGCGACCACATCCTCGCCGCGCGCTTCTTGCAGCGCTTCGTTCCGAGCGACATTCCTTGGATCCACGTCGACCTGAGCTCGGGACAGCACAAGGGCGGGCTCGCGCACGTGCCGTCGGAGATCACGGGGTTCGGCGTGCGGCTCACCGTCGAGCTGCTCCTCGCGCAAGCGCCTGACCTGACGCAGCTCACCCAACGGCTGTCCACATGAGCGCGAGCGATCCCACTTCTCCGCCGCCGATCGCCGCCCCGTCCGAGGAACGCCCCGTCACGGGAATCGCGGGACGGTTCCGCGGCTTTCTCCCCGTAATCGTCGACGTCGAGACCGGCGGGTTCAACTCGCAGACGGACGCGTTGCTGGAGATCGCGGCCATCCTCGTTCGCCTCAACGCGGACGGCGACCTCGAGCTCGCCGAGCGGCACCGCTATATCGTCAAACCGTTTCCCGGATCGCGTCTCGACCCGGCGTCGCTGCAGATCACGGGCATCGATCCCTTTCATCCGCTTCGCCCCGCCGTCGACGAGGCCGAAGCGTTGCGCGGTCTGTTCCAAGAGATCCGCAAGGAGATCAAGGAGCAAAGCTGCAATCGCGCGATCCTCGTCGGCCACAACTCGTTCTTCGATTTGCAGTTCTTGAACGCCGCGGTGGAACGCACCGGCATCAAGCGCAATCCGTTTCACCCGTTCTCGAGCTTCGACACGGCGACGCTCGGCGGGCATCGCGTTCGGGCAAACGGTGCTAGGCCGCGCCGTCAAGGCGGCCGGCTTCGAGTGGCACGACGACCAAGCGCACTCGGCGCTCTACGACGCGGAGATGACGGGCAAGCTCTTCTGCACGGTCGTGAATCGCTTCCGGCCGATCTACGAGAGCTGAGGAGAGCGCCGCGGGCCGACGCCCGCGGCGGGAAACTACTGCGCGGTCTGCGGCGCCGCGACCGAGTCGACGAGCTGCTGGAGCTCGCCCGACTGGTAGAGCTCAACCGCGATATCGCAACCCCCGATCAGCTCGCCGTTCACGTACAGCTGCGGGAACGTCGGCCAGTTCGAATACGCCTTCAAGCCTTCCCGTATTTCGGGATCTTCGAAGATATTGATGTACGCAAACTTCGCGCCCGTGGCGCGCAACACGCTGACCGTTTTCGCCGAGAACCCGCATTGGGGGAAATCCGGTGTTCCTTTCATATAGAGCAGCACCGGGTGCGATTCGAGCTGCTTCTTGATCCGTTCGTTGACATCCATTGGCTTACGGTCCTCCGTTGTACGATTCCGGCCGTTCAGCACACAAAGTCAAGCCGAGTTTTGCGCGGCGACTCGTTGAACTGCATCGGTGTCTCACCTATTCTTCTCTGGTCTTCGGACGGGGGCAAGCCCCGCCCGCCGACTCGAAGAAACACGACACCGCCAACCTAGAACAACAAGCCAGCGTCTCGCGCCGGGAGGCCGAATGAACCCACTAGCCACCATCAAAGGCACGATCAGTGCCGGAGTCGTGCTCGCGATCGTGATCGCGCTCATCTCCATGGGTATCGGCCTCAACGTGCCGAGCCTGATCATCTGGCTGCACGTGCTATCAGGCATCACCTGGATCGGGCTCCTGTACTACTTCAACTTCGTGCAGGTGCCGGCGCTCGCCGCGGCCGCGGCCGACCAAGGCGGCCCGGGCGGTGCGGGAATCAGTAAATATGTCGCCCCGCGCGCGCTGCTCTGGTTCCGCTGGGGTGCGGTGTTCACCTGGCTCACGGGCGCGGCCTACCTCGGCCACACGGGCCTGTTCGTCGATGCCTTTACGCTCGGAATGCGCGCCAATGCGCCGGCCACCGCGTTCATCATCGGCGTCGGTGCGTGGCTCGGCACGATCATGGCGTTCAACGTCTGGGTGCTGATCTGGCCGAATCAAAAGAAGGTGCTCGGCCTCGTCGAAGCCACGGCGGAGCAGATCGCGAAGGCGCGCCGCGTGGCGTTCCTTGCTTCGCGAACGAACACGATGCTGTCGATCCCGATGCTCATGAGCATGGTCGGGTTCGGTCACGGCGGCTTCTTCCTCTAGGCCGTCGACGCTCACACTGGGACCCGGCAAGGCTTGCGCTTCCGGGTCCTTTTCATTGGTGCCGCCCACTCGACCCATGTCACGCCCTCCTCTACCCGCCGACATTGCGAACGTCGTCGCGATAGCGCTCGCGGAGGACCTCGGCGACGGCGACCTGACCGCGAAGCTGATCGACGCGGCGACGCGCGCCACGGCTCACGTCGTCGTGCGCGAGCCCGCGACCCTGTGCGGGTGCGCGTGGTTCGACGAGACGTTCCGGCAGATCGACCGCTCCGTGACCGTCGCTTGGCGGGCGCATGATTCCGACCGCGTCGCGACCGACGCGGTGGTGTGCGATATCCAAGGACCCGCGCGCAGCATCGTGACCGGCGAGCGCACCGCGCTGAACTTTCTCCAAACCCTGTCGGGGACCGCCACCGCGACGCGCGTGTTCGCGGACTTGCTCGCGGGCACTCCCACGCGCGTGCTCGACACTCGCAAGACTCTGCCCGGCCTGCGCCGCGCGCAGAAGTACGCCGTGCGCTGCGGCGGCGGCGAGAACCACCGGATCGGTCTCTTCGACGCCATCCTGATCAAGGAAAACCACATCGCGGCGGCAGGCAGCGTGCGGGCGGCCGTACGCGAAGCGAAACGTCGCTCGCCAAACGTGCCGCTCGAGGTCGAAGTCGAGAACCTCGCGGAGCTCGGCGAGGCGCTGGAAACGCAAGCGGACCGCATCATGCTCGACGACTTCTCCCTCGCCGACATGGGCCGCGGCGTCGCGCTGCGCAACGCCCACACCGGCAAGCGCAAGGAGCTCGAAGCGAGCGGCAGCGTGAACGCTGACACCGTGCGCAGCATCGCGGCAACCGGCGTGGACTTCATTTCGATCGGCGCGCTCACGAAGCACGTCCGCGCGATCGACTTCTCGATGCGCTTCACCTAGCCACCCTGAGCGCGTCTTTTCCAGCGCAAGCGCTCCCGCCGCGCATACCACTCGCCCGCGCCGATTAGCGACTCGCCGAGCCGACGCGTTCGCCCGCGGAAACAGCCCGCGCGCGTAGCGCGCGGGTGCGAGCAGGATGCGAGCACTCGCCTGGGCGACAGGATGTCGCCTCAGGCGAGCCCGTGGGCGAACGTGTCGGCGAGGGAACCCGCGAAGCGGGCGAGTTGCGGGGCGCGGGCGAGTGGTATGCGCGGCGGGAGCGCGCCCCTGCGCAAGAAAACGCGAACGAACGCGACGCTAGGCGACGGCCGCCTGCATCAGTCGCTTCGGCTCGGAAACGCCGTAGCCCTGGGCGAAGTCGATCCCCATCCCACGCAGCATCGTGATGATCTCGGCGTTCTCGGCGAACTCCGCGATCGTCTGCTTGCCCGTCAAATGCCCGATCTCGTTGATCGATCGCACCATTTCTCGGTCGATCGGGTCGTGCAGGATCTCTTTCACGAAGCTCCCGTCGATCTTGAGGTAGTCGACCGGGAAGTGCTTGAGGTAGCCGAACGACGAAAGGCCCGTGCCGAAATCGTCGAGCGCGAACCGGCAGCCGATCTCCTTGAGCGCGTGAATGAAGCGATTCGCCTGCGAGTAGCTCGCGATCGCGGCCGTCTCCGTGATCTCGAAGCAGATGCACGCTCCGCTCAAGCCGCTCTTCTGGAACTGATCGACGACGAACGGCAGAAACTTCTCGTCTGCGAGGCTCTGGCCGGACAGGTTGATCGAGCACAGCGACAGCCGCTCGCGTTCGTCAGCTTCGGATACGAGCCAGCGGAACGCCTGCGCGATGACCCAGCGGTCGATCGAGGTCATGAGCCCATAGCGCTCGGCTGCCGCGATGAACAGGCCCGGCGCTATCAGCGCGCCCTGCTCGTCGCGCATTCGGATCAGGAGCTCGTAGTGCGCGCCCTGATCGTTCATGTTCTGTAGCGGTTGGATCGTCTGGCGGAACAGCTCGAAGCGGTTCTCGTCGAGCGCGTTGCTGATGCGCGCGGCCCACTGCATCTCCTTGCGCCGCTTCATCAAATCGATGTCGTTTTCTTGGTAGTTGTAAACGCGATTTCGCCCCGCGTCCTTCGCGGCCGCGCACGCGCTGTCAGCTGCCGAGAGCAGCGACGCGACGTCGTCCGTCTGCGGCGTGATCGGCACGACGCCGACGCTCACACCGAGCCGGAATGTTCGCTCGTCCCAAACGAACCGGAACTCGCTGATGATCTCGCGCAGGTTCTCGGCGGTGCGCAGCGCTTCGTCCATCGTGCAGCTCTCGAGCAGCACACCGAACTCGTCGCCGCCTAGCCGCGCGAGCGTGTCGCGCCAGCGGATCTTGGATTTCAGCAACGCACCGATCTGCTTCAGCAGTGCGTCGCCCGCGTTGTGGCCGCAGGCGTCGTTCACGATCTTGAATTGATCGAGATCGAGGTACAGCACGGCGTATGACGTCTCGCGCGCCTTCGCGCTCTTGAGCGCGCGCTCGAGCCGGCCCTCGAACTCGCGCCGGTTCACGAGCTCCGTAAGGATGTCGTGGCTCGCCGCATAGCTCAGGCGTCGATTCAGCTCGCGCGATTCACTCACGTCGTGGAACACGAGCACGCCGCCCGTTACGTTCGCGACGGGATCGCGAATCGGAGCTGCCGTGCTTTCGATGTAGAGCTCGTTGCCGTCGCGCCGGATCAGGAGCGCGGGCCGCACCGACTTGATCGGTCGGTTGCGGCGCATCGCGATGGCGACCGGGTTCTCGATCGGCTCGCACGTCTCCTCGTGGAACCCGCGAAAGATCTCGTCGATGGCGCGGCCCACCGCGTCGTCGAGCTTCCAGCCCGTGAGCTCCGAAGCCACGGGATTCAAATACTGCACGCGCGCATTCGCGTCGGTCGTCACCACGCCGTCGCCGATCGACTGCAGCGTGATCTGCGCGCTCTCCTTCTCGCGGAAAAGCGCCTCCTCATACAGCTTGCGCTCCGTGATGTCCGTCTCGACACCGACGAGCCGCTTTAGGCGGCCGTTCTCGTCGACGCGCCCTTTCACGCGGCTCTGAATCCAGCGCCATTCCCCGCTCGCGTGCTGCATCCGGTGCACGCTCTCGAACAGATCGGTTCGGCCCTCGAGATGCTCGCGCAGCTGCGCCTGCACCTGAGCCATGTCGTCCGGATGCACGAGGAGCCGCCACTCGGGAACCTCGACGCTGTCGCCGTAGCCGAGCATCGCGCGCCACCGCGGCGAGAAATACATCGAGTTGTCGCGGACGTCGTAGTCCCAGAGGCCGTCGTTTGCGGTGTGCGTGACGAGGCGATCGCGCTCCTGGACGGTGAGCAGGTCTTCGTGGAGCTGGATGCGATCGAGACCGCTCGCGACGCTCACGCCGACGAGCTTCAACGCGAGATGTAGGTCCGCGCCCCAGTCTGGCGACGGACTGGAGCTGCAAACGCCGAGCATGCCGCCGAGTCGCCCGCGGATACTGAAGCCGACGACGAGCAAGGCACCCACGTTCAGGCTCGCGAGGTGCTCCGCGTCGCGCGCTTGCGCGATAGGTGCCTTCGCCGTATCTCGTATCTCGAGCAAACGTAAGTGATCGAGCCGGCTCTTGATCCACGGAAAGTCCGAGAGCTCGCGGCCCTTCAGCACGTCCGGGTTGCAGGCGGAGAACGTCGAACGACCGGCGTAAACCTTGTCGAACGCGGTCGCGTCTTTATCGAGGAGCGCCACGAATACGGCGTCGGCACCGCACGCGTCGGTTAGCGATTGCAGCCCCGCTGTGATCCGTTCTTCGGCGTTGTTGAGCGAGATACTCTGAAAGTCGACCGCGACTTTAGTGCAGGTGAGATCGAGCCCTGCTTCGTGAACTGCCTTGGGCGGTCGGCGCCGCGGTCGATCGATGCCCAGCTCGGCGCCGTCGTCAACCCCTTCTGCGCCCGCCGCATCTTGAATCCGGGCAATCATTTCGTCGCGTAACCTCTTGATCGGTCTCACTATCCCCCCGAGACCAAAACCATTTTGACAGTAATAAACAAGAATACAAGCAACTTTTCACTGATTTCGCGGTCGCGGGCCGCGAAACACCGACTAACGAGCACCCACCGTCAACCACGCGAGACGCGGCGCGTTGCATGCCCCCGAGGAACGGTTTCTTCGCCAAGGAGAGGATTATGGAAATGCACAGACGCACCGCGCATCGCTCGTGGTCGCTCATCGGGCTCGCGGGACTCGTGCTTGTGCTCGCGGGCTGCGGCGGATCGGGAGGATCAGGCGATTCGAATGCCGCGAACGGCGGATCGAACGGCGCTCTCTCGAATGGTGGATGCGCCGGCGGCGACTGCGGCACGCTACTCGTAGGGCTCACGGACGCCGAGGGCGACTTCGTGAGCTATTCCGTGGATGTTCTGTCGATCACGCTGCAGCGGCCGAACGGTGCTTCGGTCGAAACGCTGCCGGCAACGACGCGGATCGATTTCGCGCAACTGACCGAGCTCTCGGATCTATTGAGCGTCACGAACGTCGCGCCCGGAAACTTCGTCAGCGGCAAGATCCGCATCGACTACACGAACGCCGAGGTGTTCGTCGAGAAGAACGGCGAGATCGTTCAGGCCAAGGTCGTCGACGAGAACGGCGAGCCGCTCGGCATAACGGACCTCGAGGTCCGGCTCGCGAATCGCGACCAACTCGTGATCACGCGCGGCCGCGCCGCATTCCTCGCCGTGGACTTCGACCTCGCGGCGTCGCACGAAGTCGACACGACGCAGTCTCCGCCCGTCGTGACAGCTCGCCCATACATCGTCGCGGAAGTTCAGCCCGTCGAGGAAAAGGACCTGCGTGTGCGCGGCGCGCTCGTGGCAGTGGACACCAGCGCGAGCTCGTACACGATCGACGTGCGTCCATGGCACAAGGGCGACGGCAATCTCGGCCGAGTCACCGTCCACACGACCGCGCAGACGAGCTTCGAGATAGACGGCAGCGTGTCGATGGGCGCCGCGGGCCTCACGGCGCTTGCGCAGAAACCAGCCGGCACGCTGACGGTAGCGTTCGGCACGCTAAGTACGACCAACCGCGATTTCACCGCGGAGATCGTCCACGGGGGCACGAGCGTCAGCGGCGAAGGTCTCGACGCCGTGCACGGCAACGTGGTCTCGCGCAGCGGCGACCAGCTTACGGTGAAAGGCGCATTCGCCGTCCGCCGCGATCACCGCGCGGACTTCCGCCGCACCGTAGTCGTGCAAATCGGGCCGAACACGAGAGTGCTGAAAAACGGGAGCATGGAGCGGCTCGACGGCAGCGCGATCTCCGTCGGCCAAAGCATCGTCGCGATCGGCACGTTGAGCGAGCCCGCGTCGACGACGACTCCGCCGACGCTCGACGCGACCGCGGGCCGCGTCCGTATGCTCGTGACCGAGCTGCACGGCAGCGTCACGAGCGTCGTCGCCGGGCAGCTCAATCTGCAGCTGCGCGCGATCGACCGCCTCGGCATCGAGATGTTCGACTTCGCAGGGACCGGCGTGACCGCGGCGAGCGACGCGAACCCGAACGACTACGAGGTGCTCACCGGCACGCTGTCGCTCGCACGGATTGCGCCGAACGAGGCCGCGAAGGTGCTCGGGTTCGTCACTCCGTTCGGTAGCGCGCCGCCGGACTTCAGCGGGCGCACGGTAATCGACCGGCGCGACTTGCCCGCGGTGCTCGGCATCGGCTGGGGCAGCGGCGGCACGCACGCGCCTTTCTTGAGCATGGAGCCGACGGGCCTCGTGCTCGACGTCCACAACGCTGACATCGGCGAGCGCCACTTCCTGAACGTCGGAATGCGGCGAATCGATCTCACGATGCTCGGCGCGGGTCCGACGATCGCGCCGGCAGGCGGCCGCACGCTGTTCGGAATCTCCGATCCCGGCCACGTCGAGCTGTTCGAGACCTTCTCCGAGTTCGTGACCGAGCTCAGCGCGCGGCTCGGAGCCGGCGACGCTGCAATCGCGATGACCGCGTACGGCAGTTACGACGAAGGCAGCGATACGCTGCACGCGAACCGAGTCTCGGTTCACTTCGCCGAGTAATCACCGAGCGGTCTGCGTAGCGACCTTCGACGAGCCCCCGCTTGCGCGGGGGCTTTTTCTTGTTCGCGGTTGTTACGACGCGCCGCGAGCACTGACCCGCTCAACGCGGCGAGCGTCGCTTGCGGCGTGGTCGCGAGCCGGCGCGCGGCGCTTTCGCGACGCTCGCATCGGCGGGCGCCCGCAGCATCAGCACGTTGCGCCGGCACGTTGCGATCAGGACGTCGTCCTGATTGAACCCGCGATGCTCGAGGGTGAGGATTCCCTGAGTGGGGCGCGAGCGGCTCGGCCGCGACGCGATCACCTGCGTTTCGACGTGCACTGTGTCGCCCACGAACAATGGCGCAGGAAACCGCACGTCCTCGAGACCGAGATTCGCCACGGTCGTGCCGAGCGTCGTCTCGTGGATCGATAGGCCGACGATCAAGCCGAGCGTGAAGAAGCTATTGACGAGCGGTTGGCCGAATTCCGACTGCGTTCGCATGTACTCGTGATCGATGTGCAGCGGCGCGGGGTTGTGCGTCATCGTGCTGAACAGCAGGTTGTCCGTCTCGGTGACGGTGCGTCGGATCGCGTGCCGAAACACGCGCCCCACTTCGAGTTCGTCCAAGTAGTAGCCCATCGCCATTCTCCCGCGTGCGCCGCAGCGCTCTCGACCGCGAACGCTAGACCGCGGACAGCTCGCGGCTGCGCGCCGCTGCGGCGCGTACCGCGCGCTCGACGAGCTCTGCGAGACCGTGCTCCGCTCCGAGCACGGCGAGAGCGGCCTGCGTCGTCCCGCCGGGGCTCGTCACGCGTCGCCGGAGCTCGGCCGCCGGCTCGCCTGCGCTCTCGGCGTACGCGCCCGCACCAGCGACCGTCGCGAGTGCAAGTTGCCGCGCAAGCCCGGCCGCGAGGCCCGCGCCGACGCCGGCTTGCTCGAGACATTCGATCAACAGGAAGACATACGCAGGGCCGCTGCCCGAAACCGCGGTGACGGCGTCCATGTCGCGCTCGTCGTCGACCCACGCCACAGAGCCCACGGCCGCGAGAAGGTCCGCGCAGACCGCACGCTGCGCTGCGCTAGTGGCGGAGTTCGCGACGAGCACAGTCATTCCCTTGCCGATCGCGGCGGGTGTATTCGGCATCGCGCGCACGACGGCCGCACCAGCCCCGAGGCCCGCTTCGAGCTGCGCCAGCGTCTTACCCGCGGCGATCGAGAGGTGCACGGTCCCGCCCGCGGCGTTCGACCGGGACGCGGCGAGCGCCGCCGCGAGCTGATTCGGCTTCACTGCAAGCACGACGACGCCGGGACGCGTCGCGAGCGGCTCGACCCGCTCGCTCGCGGCGACCCCGAGCTCCGCGGCCACGGCGCGTGCTGCGGGCGCGGGGTCGACCACGCGGATCGCGTGCGGCGCGATACCCTTCGCGAGCCAACCGCGAACCAGCGCCTGCCCCATGTTCCCGAACCCGATCAGCAAGACTTCGCCGTCGTTTCCCACCGCCACTCCCGGCAAACGTATCGCGCGATGATATCAATCAATCGGCCGACGGGTCGTGGCCGGCAATGAAGAGCGCGTACGCCTTCCGCTTCCGGCGCATAGCGTTCGCGCGGCGCGTCTGCGATCATGCGCGCCAACGACGCGCGCCAGGTATGGCTGGAGTCGGCTTGAGAGACGTCTACATCGTCGGCGTAGGCCAAACGCCGGTCAACAAAGAGGCCCCGGTGCGCGGCCGCTACCTCGGTGCCGCCGCAGTGACTGCGGCCCTCGCGGACGCGGGCGTCGACCCGGTGCGCGTCGGCGCGCTGTACATCGGCAACATGATGTCGGGCATGCTCGGTAATCAGAGCCAGCTCGGCGGGCTGGTCGCCGACTACGCGGGCCTGCGCGGCGTCGAAGCGATCGCGATCGAAGCCGCATGTGCGTCCGGCGGGGCGGCGGCGCGAATCGGCTATCTCACGGTCGCGGGCGGAGTGCACGATATCGTCGTCGTCTGCGGTCTCGAGCGGATGACCCATGTCGACCGCGACACCGTAACGCGCGCTCTCGCGACCGCGGCCGATCAGGAGCTCGAGGGTGGCGACGGGGAATCGTTCCTCTCGCTCAACGCGCAGCTCATGCGCATCTATATGACGAAGTACGGCGCGCGGTCGGAAGACTTCGCGCCCTTTGCGGTCACGGCCCATCACAACGCCGTGACGAATCCGAACGCGCTCCTACGCAAGGAGATCGACGTCGGGGGCTATTTGGCGTCGCGCGTAGTGTCGGATCCCGTGCGCCTGTTCGACGCCTCGCCGATCTGCGACGGCTCGGCCGCTCTCGTGCTCGCTTCGGCCGAGGCGGCCGCGGCGCTCGGCGGATCGGCGCGCGTGCGGATCGCCGCGTCTGCGGCCGCGACGGCGCCGCTCGCGCTCGCGCGCCGCAGCGATCCGCTCAAGCTCGATGCCGTCGAGGCGTCGACGAACCGCGCTCTCGAGCAAGCGCGTGTCGCGCGCACAGAGCTCGATCTGTTCGAGCTGCATGACGCCTACACGATCATGTCCGTGCTGACGCTCGAGTCGGCGGGATTCGCGAAACCCGGTACGGGCGCGAGCCTCGCGGCCGACGGCCGCCTCGCACTCGACGGCGACCTGCCGATCGCGACGTTCGGAGGCCTCAAGGCCCGCGGTCATCCGGTCGGGGCCACGGGCTGCTATCAGCTCGTCGAAGCGTACCTGCAGCTCACGGGCTCCGGGGGCGCGAATCAGGTGCGCAACGCCGAGCTCGCGCTCGTGCAGAACATCGGCGGCACGGGCGCCACCGTCGTGAGCCACGTGCTGCGGCGCGTCGCCTAGCGCCAGAAGTGCTAGCCTATCTCGCCGCGGCGGCGCCGCGGTCAATTTCGACAATGAGGATTCGACCATGGCAGCAGCAGACGAGCTCAACGACGCCGACATCGCGATGGATGGCACGGCCCTTTATCGCGAGGAGACCTTCACGGACCGGCGCGTCGGCACACTGCAACGCCTGACTCCGGTCATGGCTTCGGGCGCGACCGACGCCACGAGGCCGGTGCTGTACGTCGGACAGACTCAGGTCCTCACGCCTGCCGGTGCCTTGCCGCTGAGCTTCGAGATCCAGGCCGCGTCCCTCGACGATGCCGTCGCGAAGTTCGGCGAGCTCGCGAAGCAGGCGCTCGCGCGCACGATGAAGCGGCTCGAAGAGCTGCGTCGTGAGCAGGCCTCGTCGATCATCGTCCCCGGATCCGCTCCGCCCGGCGGCCTAGGCGGGCCGGGCGGCCGCGGCCTGCGCTAGCGCTAGAGCGCAGCGCCATGGACGACACGCTCGCGGCTAAACGCGCGATTCAGGAAGTCGTGAACGACTGGGTCGTGTTCAGCGATTCCGGGAATTGGGAAGGCTTCGCGAGCGTTTGGCACGACGACGCGTGGATGACGTCTACCTGGTTCCAAGGCCCTGCGTCGGAGTTCCAGAAAGCGCGGCGAGCGGGGTTCGAGCGCGGCGTGAGCATCATTCATTTTCTCGGCGGCACGAGCATCGACGTGTCCGGCAAACGAGCGATCGCGCAGACGAAGATGACGATTAGCCAACGTGCCGCCGTCGACGACGTGATCGTCGATGCCGTCTGCACTGGCCGGTTTTACGATTTCTTCGAGCAGCGCGCGGGCCGTTGGGCGATCGTGCGGCGACAGCCGATCTACGAGAAGGATCGGCTCGATCCTGTGGAACCTGGCGCGAAGCTCGCGCTCGACCCTGCGCTGCTCGCGAGCTTCCCCGAAGGCTATCGACACCTCGGTTATTTGCAGACGAAGGCCGGCTTCAAGGTGAGGCTCGGCTTGCCGCAGCTGCGCGGACCCGAGGTCGCGAAACTATACGCGGAGGGCGCGGCGTGGCTCGAGGGCAGCGCGACGCCCGGCGTGCCGCTCTGAAGTCGCGGTCAGTGCGTCTTGCGATGGAATGCTTCCAGGAAGCGCCCCACCACGTGCTCGGCCCGCTGCTGTAGCGCTACGTCGCTCGGCGTCGGAGCGGCGAGAAATAGCAGCTCCTTGTACCACTTGTGCATCAGCATGCCGACGAAGAACTCGGCCGCTTCGTCGGGATCGTCGACGTCCAACGATTCGCTGCGCTTCAGGGCGGTGAGATAGTCGACGAGCAGCAGGTGACTGCGCTGCGGTCCGCGCTCGTAGTAGAGCTGCGCGAGATCGGGGAAGCGTTCGCGCTCCGCGATGATGAGCCGCAGGATCGCGCGATGACGAGTCGAGAAGATCACGTGCAGCCGATCGACTGCGAACTCCGTGAGCACGGCGCGCGTGTCGCGGGCGAGATCCAGCTTCGGTTGCTGATTGTTGACCGCGACGCCGTCGATCACGGCGCGGAACAAATCCTCTTTCGTCGGGAAGTACGCATATAGCGTCGCCTTCGAGCCGCCCGAGCGGACGAGGATCGCATCGATCGAGGTCTGCTCGTATCCGTCGCGGAGGAACAGCTCGGTGGCAGCCGCTAACATTCGCGCGAGACGCGCGCGCCCGCGGGCGGATTGGGGCTCGGCGGTTTGAGCGCTGGAGGCTACGCCGACGTCAGTCGTCACTTGAACAAGCTCCTTTTGTCTCTATGGTCGTTCCGTCACTATCTCGGCAACGCTCTTGCGTGCCTGGCTCGGCACGATTCTCGGAATACCGTACCAGAAAAAACCTACCACGACTTCCTTGCTCGCATCGACCCCTAGAAGGTCGTAAAAGCGTGGATGCCGCGTCAAGCCGCCGCTCGTCCATTTGACGCCGACGCCGCGCTGCCAAAGATACAACATAAGATTCTGCGCAGCACAGCAGCAGGCCGCGTAATCCTCGCGATCGAGCAACGCGTCTTCGCTGCGTCGGCTCGTCAGCACGAAAAAAGCCGGAATCCCTTTGAGGCGTTCGCGCCGCGCCGCGCCGGCCCGCTCGCCCTTCGTCGCCGTGTCGAGCTCGGCCGCGAGCTCGATGATTGCGCGCGCGCGTTGCGGGGCCGATGACGTAGAAGCGCCACGGCTCCGTGAGGCGGTGGTTCGGCGCCCAGCGTCCTACTTCGATCGCTTCGAGCAGCACCGCCGAACCGACCGGTTCGGGCTCGAACAAATCGATCGAGCGCCGGGCGCGCAGCACCGCTGCGAAATCTTCGGTCGTATACGAGAGGTGCTCTGCCATGCTCTGTCCGGCCGCCGCGAGGGCGCCACCTTAGCATGAACGAACCCGCACCGATTTGCAGACGATCGGCGGCGCCGCTTGGTACGCTCCCTGTCGATGAGTGATTCGGTCGACACCGTGGTCATCGGCGCAGGCGTCGTCGGACTCGCGATTGCGCGTGCACTCGCGCTCGCCGGCCGCGAGGTCGTCGTGCTCGAGAAGAACCGCAACATCGGGGAAGAGACGTCGTCGCGCAATTCCGAGGTGATCCACGCGGGCCTCTACTACGCGGCAGGCAGTCTCAAGGCGAAGCTATGCGTAGAAGGCAAGCAACTCCTCTACGCCTATTGCGAGTCGAAAGGTATCGAGCACCGGCGTTGCGGCAAGCTGATCGTCGCCACGCACCAAGCACTGCGCGCAAAGCTCGACGAGGTTCGGCGCTCCGCCGAGCGGAACGGAGTCATGGACCTCGAGTTGCTCGACGCAAGCGAACTGCACACCCTCGAGCCCGAGGTGCGCGGAGCCGGCGGTCTCTGGTCGCCGTCGACGGGGATCGTCGATAGCCATGCCTTGATGCTTGCTCTGCGCGGCGACCTCGAGAGCGCAGGCGGCTCCGTGGCCGTGCTGTCGCGCTGCCGCGAAGGCATGCGCGACCGCAATCATCTACGGCTCGTCTGCGAGGCGGACGGCGAATC
Source organism: uncultured Gammaproteobacteria bacterium (assembly GCA_963742115.1). GTDB lineage: Bacteria > Pseudomonadota > Gammaproteobacteria > Steroidobacterales > Rariloculaceae > FEN-1219. The sequence goes on along the minus strand of CAVUKQ010000014.1, from coordinate 41,325 downwards.
GATGGAGCTTCGAGCCCGCACGGTCGTCAATTCCGCGGGCTTACACGCGGTCGACGTCGCGCGCTCGTTCGGCGGCCTACCCGGTGCGGAGATACCGACGCCCCGCTACGCGAAAGGCAACTATTTCGTGTACACCGGCAAGAGCCCGTTCACACACCTCGTTTATCCGCTGCCCGAGGACGGGGGCCTCGGCGTGCACGCGACGCTCGACCTTGCTGGCCGCGCGCGGTTCGGACCGAACGTCGAATGGCTCGCGGCAGGTACGCGCGCCGCGGACCTCGACTACGGCGTCGACCCCAGGCTTGGCGACGCGTTCTATACGGCGATCCGTACGTATTGGCCCGGTCTGCCGGACGGCGGGCTCACGCCCTCGTATTCCGGGATTCGCCCGAAGATCAACGGCCCCGGTGAGGCGGCCGCCGACTTCACGATTCGCGCGCTGACCGACGACGGCTTCCCGCAGGTCGTGCACCTTTTCGGGATCGAATCGCCAGGACTGACGGCATCACTTGCGCTAGGCGCGCATGTCGCCGGGCTCGTCGGCGCACGCTGATCGCTGGAGCGCGGTCGCGCGGCGCTGAGGGATCAGTTGACTGCGAACGCGATCTGGCTCTGCGCGAATTGGCGCGAGTAAAACTCGAACGCGGCGCTGCGAACCTTTGGGAAATACACGATCGACGGCCGGTGGCCGGTCGGCAAATACAATGTCTCGGGTGCGCCCATCTTGGCGCGCAGCGCCTCCTGCGTCGCAAGCGGCACGATAGCGTCGGTGCGCGTCATGATCATCAGCACGCGATCGGCATCGACGTAGGGCGCGAGCGCGAGCGGGTCGGTCGTAATGCGCCGCGCGAGCGTTTCTTGGAAACCCTCGCGGCTCATCCCAGAATCCTCGAGCATCCCGTCGACACGGCGCACGATCCGTCGGTAGTTCGTGCTCATCATCAGGGACGCAAGGTCGCCGCCGGCCATCGCCACCACGAGCGCGTCCACGCGGTCGTCGAGGGCCGTGAGCATCACGGCGTCCATCGCACCGAAGCTGACTCCGAACAACCCGATCCGGCCGGGGTCGATCTCGGGCTGCTGCTCGACCCAATCGAGCACGCGGCGATATTCCATGAGGTTCGCGCGGATTGCCTCCTCCGGGTCGAACATCCCGTCGAGCGCATCGCGCTCGCGCACGACGACAATCGCCGCCCATCCCTGGTTCGCGAAGTAGCGTGCGAAATAGCGGGTGATGCCGAGCTGGCCGTTGAAGATCGGCAGCAACACGATCACCGGCGTGCGTCCGGCGCGGTCCACGTCGTAGTAGTCGAACTCGATCGATGCACCCGCCTCAACGTTGGACGGCACCGTCACGCGGCGCAGATCGAAATGGGGTGCGTCCCTGACCTCGCGCTCTAGTTGCACGAGCACCTGCACGGTCGCGTCGTCCGGGACCTCGGCGAGGATGGCGGGTGGGAGAGAGCGCGGGCCGTGGTAGTCGCCGGATAGCGGAACGTGCATGACGCAACCGGCGAGAACCGTCAGCACGATGGGAACCGCAACACGCACGTCAAAGACCTCCGATGTCTGCGACCGCAGCCCTCACCGTCTGCACGTCGTTGGAATCCGTCCAGGCGACCAGCAGCTTGTCGCCAACCCGCGCGATCTGAGGAACGTCGTCGGGATGGCTCGATGCACTCTCGGCGACCACCTGCAACGGTCCCAGCAAGCCATTGAACCCTACTCGACGCATTGCAAGTTGCGCGCCACCACTCGGGCTCGGCCGCCACCAGCTCACGAAAGCGGTTCGATCGTCCACGAGCGCGATGCCCACGTGGCCGATCGGAGCTTCGCTGTCCACTTCTATCGCGGGTGCGAAACTCGCGGCGCCGTCCGTCGACGCGGCGAAACGCACGCGCGAGCGGTTGTCGGGCGCGGTGAACCACGCCACGGCCACGTTCGCGCCGCGCGCATCGATGGCCGGCCCATTGACCGGGCAGCCTTCGATCTTCCAGTGATCAGGCCCAGCCTGGACGGGCTCCGACCAAACGCCGGCCCGCTCGCGGCGCACGACGATGTCGCGGATCTCGTCGGGCGTGCGATCGCGGTAGACGAGCGCAAGGCCGTCGGCGGTTGCCGCAATGCCGGTGGTGCAGCAGTCGCACACGAGCTCGTCGAGAACGCCCTGCGCGGCAAATGCGCCGTCCGTCCCGATGCGGGCGTAGCGCAAGGTCGTGCCGAGTGGAGCGCCACTCGAGTCGGCACTCTCCTCGCTCGCGGTGTTGCGGCCGTCGAGCCAGATTGCACCGAGATCGCCGTTCCACGCGAACAGGCTCACGAAACCGTGCTCCGTCGCGGTGCCGTCATCGTTCAGGAGCCGCGGCGCGGTCCAGGTCGCACCCGCATCCGGCGAGACGGAAATCATGATGTCGTAGGCGAAGTCGCTCGCCGCGGTGGTTCGCCAATGCGCCGCCCAGAGACGCGTTCCTATCGGCTGAACCGCCGGCACGTCCGACGCATTCACGAACCAATCCGCGCCGCGCGCGGCGACCGACGGAGCGCCCCACTCGCTGCCGGTCCAGAGCGAATACTTGAGTTGATTGTCGAACGCGTCGCCGACGGGCTCCACCCAGCTCAATACGAGCGTACCGTCGCCGCCCGCAGCGAGGCGCGGCTCGGAGCTTTCGGCTCCTGCCGGAACGGCCACCGCGCGCAGCTGCCCGATCCCGCTGGCGGGCGTAGGTTCGGACACGGCGGCATCGGGGCTTCGTTGACACGCGGTCACGACGAGCCCTAGCCACAGGACGGAGCACGATCCTCCGGCATGCCGAAGAATGGAACGCGAGCCCATGGCCAAACTATACGCGCGCGAATCGATAGACGAAGGCCGGAGGCAGGTTGAGCGCGGCGAACCCGATCAACGACCGTTCGATGCCGAGGTGCTCACGCAGATCGCGGTCAAGCGGACAGCGGGCCCCGTAGGTGAATTGGTGCAGAACGCCAGTAGGCTTGAGCACGTCGAACACCTGCCCGATGAGGCGCCGACGCTGCTGAGGAGTAAACAATAATAGCGGCAGTCCGCTGATCACGAAATCGAATGACCCGAGCTCGTTGCCGAAGTGCTTCGCGAGATGCAGGGCATCGGCCGCGACCAGCGGGCAATTCGGAAACCGGCGCGCCAAGATCCCGAGGAAATGCTGGTCGCGCTCCACGAGGTAGAGATTCTCGGGCTTCACACCCGCGTCGAGCAGTGCCTGCGTCACCGTACCGGTGCCGGCGCCGAGCTCGATGACGCGCGCGTTCTCATCGAGCCCCCTAGCCATGCGCTTCGCGAGTAACCGTCCGCTTGGGGCAAGAGCACCGATCGCGAGTGGGTTCTGGATCCAACTCCTGATGAAACGGCCGAAGTCTTCCGACGTATGTTGCTGCAGCTCAGGAGTCGACATTAACTACCTTTTGGTTGCGACCGAAACGAACAGCCGGGCTCGCAAGAAACGAGCTTTCAGTTGGCGCGAATGCGCACGTTGCGGAACATCACGTGGCCGGCGCCGTACTGCAACGCAATCGGTCCGGCGGCGAACTTATCGTCTTCGACGTCGACCGTGGTCTGGCCGTTGAGCTTCACGACGAGGTGCTTCCCGTGGGCGGAGATCTCGTAGTCATTCCATTTTCCGCCTGTCTCGAGCATCACGCTCGGCTTCGCGACGTCGACGATCGCGCCCGTGCGGTATGTCGGATCGGGACGCTGATCGAAGATGTTGACCTCGTAGCAAGTCGCGGCACCGATCTCCTTCGGTTTTGAGCAACGCAGGAACACACCGCTATTCGCATTCGGGCTCACGAAGAACTCGAGCTGGAGGTCGAAATCGCCATAGCTCTTGCCCGTAAGGAGGAAACCCGTGCCGCCGTCCGCCTTCACCGCGTTGTCGGCAAGCTGCCAGTTCGCGTCGCCTTCCCTCGTCCAACCGTCAAGACTCTTACCGTCGAACAGGGTGACCCAGTCAGAGGCGTCTGCGGACGCGGCCGCCCCGCCCGCCGACTCCGGGCCCTGCGAGCAAGCCGCTAGGCCGACCGCCGTCCCGATAAAGAAACCGACCGTCCGCAGCATTGGAGATCCCCTCCGATCCTCGATGCGCACGATGCAGAAGACCCCGGCCCTCGCGCGGAAGGCCTTCGATCGTCCACATATTTTCAGCGTCCGAGCTTAGCAGCCCCGGCTCGCTAACTCTATCATCCGTCGCGGCGGAGAGAACCAGGGTCGCGTGCACCGCCGACCTCCGGTACGGGCTCTCGGCTTCGGTGCGTCGAGCGGCAGATGTCGCCCGCAGCTCCCCGCGGGATCAGCAGCCGGAGGTGAACGCGCTGCGCCCGCGCGTGACTCGGTTCGCAAAATCAGAAGACTGCAGCGGACGCTGCATTGACTACCTCATCGCCCATGTGCATTATTTCACTAATACACCTGGCGCCAGCTCGTGTTCATACTCAAACCGCATTCCGGCGTTCCGATTTACCGGCAGCTTTCCGAGCAAATCCGGCGAATGGCCGCGAGCGGGCTACTGCCGCCCGGCACCGAGCTGCCGTCGATCCGCGACCTCGCGTTGCAGCACGCGATCAATCCGATGACGGTGTCGAAGGTATACAGCCTGCTCGAAGCCGAAGGCGTGCTCGAGCGCAATCGCGGCAAGCCCATGACGGTCGCAAAGCCAGAGCGCTCCCAAGCGCCGCCGTCGAAGCGCATGCAACAACTCGAGCCGCACCTCGAGCAGGTTGTGCTTGCCGCGCGTCAGCTCGAGCTCGTCGAAAGCGACGTCGTGAAAGCATTACGCAACACTTGGGAGAAGACGGATGAGCGTACCGTACGCCGTCGCACACCATCTCGGTAAATCGTTCTCCGGCAAACTGGTCCTCGACGACGTCTCGTTCGCGGTCGAGCCGGGCGACATCGTCGGCGTCCTCGGCAAGAACGGCGCCGGCAAGACGACGTTGCTCGAGCTCATGTTGGGGTTCACGCCCGCGAGCGCGGGCTCGGTGCAGCTATTCGGCCACGACAGCTTCCGGCTGCCGGGGGCCGCGAAGGCGCGCGTAGGATTCGTTCCTCAGTCGGACGAGCTCGTCACTCAGCTCAGCGCGGCCGATCAGATCGGGGTGATCGCGTCGTTCTATCCGCGCTGGGACGACGAGCTCATCACCCGCCTGAGCCGTTCGTGGGAAGTCGACTTGCGCGAACGGATCAAGGGAATGTCGGTAGGCCAGCGGCAGAAGCTCTCGATCCTACTCGCGCTCGGCCATCGGCCCGACCTTCTGATCCTCGATGAGCCGGTTGCCAGTCTCGACCCGATCGCGCGGCGACAGTTCCTCGAGCAAATCATCGAGGTCGCGGCGGACGGGCGGCGCTCTGTCGTCTTTTCATCGCACATCGTGTCCGACGTGGAGCGGATTTCGTCCTGGGCACGGCAAATCCGTGGTCTCTTGCGCTCGGTCAGATCGCGCCGATTCTGCTCGGAACGTATTTCCTCGGTGGATTCGTGACTGCCATCGCACCCTCCGCGTCGACGCCATGGCTCTCCTTCTTGACGATTCTGAGCGCGATCTCCGGCGCGATCGCGAGCTTCGCCGCGACCCGCAGCCGCGCACTCTGGCTCCGAGCTCATTGGACGCGTGCTGAGCTCTTCGTACGCGTCGAAGGCGCCTTTTGGCGTTACAACTGCTACACGCTCGGCGTGCTGCTCTTGATGCTCGTCGCGCTCGGCGACTACTACGCGCTGCCGACGCGGACTCTCGCCTTCGGTCTCGGGCTGCTCGCGCTCGGCACCACGCTCAGCACGTACCTCGGCTTGATGGTCACGGCGACGCTCGGCTGGGGACAGGCCGTGCTCGCGGCAGCGACGATGCTGTCGCTGATGAAGGCGGCTGCCTACGTCACGGCCTCTGCGACGCCGACACTCGAGCTCGTCGCGCTCGGGGCCGCGCTGGGCGCCGCAGCGTTGCTGTTCAGGCGCCTCGCCGAGCGCCGCTGGCTCAAACTCGACTGGATGCTGTGCCGCGCCGAGCCGGGCGTGCGCGCGGCAACGTAACACCGGTCCGCGGAAACCGCTCGAGGCAAGATCAACGTGAGACTCACTATTCACCCCGCGGCCTTCCTCCTCGGCTCGGTGCTGATCAGCGTGGCGTGGCTCACGCTTCGCACCGCCCCCCCGCCGCCGCTGCCCGCGTCGCACGCACGCCCTGCGCCCACTCGGATCGAACGAGACGTAATCGACGTCGAACCCGCAACTCTGCGACGCTACGAGGGGATCTATTGGATCGACGGCACCGTGACCGTCGCCGTCAAACTCGAGGGCGACCGCCTGTTCGCCGACGCGGCGAATACGCCGCGCCAGGAGCTGCTGCCCACTGGTGAGAACGAATTCTTCGTCAAGGAGCTCGACGCAAATATCGTGTTCGAGATCGATGCAGACGAATCGGCACGGGGTTTCGTAGTGCGATTCGCGGCGGGCGAAGCGCGCGCGAAGCGCATCCGCTGACGTTCGATCGAGCCGCTAAGCCGCGATGAGCTCGCGGATCTTCGCGAGCGTCTCGCCCTCGCTCGCGAGCCCCCGGCCCGTGACCGACGCGGGGTGCGTCGCGATCAGCCGCTCGAACACCGCTCGTCCCGGGGCTTCGTGATAGATGCGCGAAAGTGTTGCGAACTCGTGCAGGCGCAGATGCTCACCGAACACGTGCCGCACGATGTCGATCTCTTCCCAGAGCGTGCAGTCCACGAGCATCACGGGCCGCTTCTCGGCGTTGCGCCCCCATTGCCATTCCTCGAGCGTGCGGTCGAGCGTGCCGAAGTGCCCGCGTATTCGGGCGAGCGCGGCTTTCGCGTACGCGGCGACGTCGAGGCCCCGGAACATGAGGTCCGCCCAGATCAGAATGCCGATCGGCATCATGACGTCGATATAAAGGCTCGAGAACAGCATTGCGTGCCGAAGATTCTCTCCTTCCGACAGCAGCGCTTCGTCGCCCGTCGAGCGGTGCAGAAACGCGTAGATCACGGACGTTTCCGCGACGATCTGGTCGCCCCAATGCAGCACCGGGAGCTTGTGGAACGGGCCCGCAACGGCGCGATCGCCGCGGATCGCCTGCCACGCTTCGAACCCGGGCGAGAGCGCGACGCGCTCGTCCGCGTACGCAATCTCGCGGCAGGCGAAATAGTTGCGGACGTGTTGCGCACGGCCGCGAGCGTCGAAGTAACGCAGAACGACGGGCGGCGGCTCCGGCGCTACTTCGGCGCGACGTCGCGTGTCTGGATCAACCATTTACCGTTCACGCGCACGAGCATGTCCACGCTGCGGCCGACTGCTGCAACGCGCGGCGGCTGGTCCTGGCCGCTCGACGCGAACATCGTCGACCAATAAGCGTCATAACGTGCGTGATCGCGGTCGATGAATTCGAGCGTGTGGTTGAAGATCACGTGGTACATCGCGGGTGTTGGCGCCGCGCCAGCAGCCTCTCGCTTCGCACGGCCGTCCTTGAGGTCGGTGATCATTTTCTCGAGCGCCGCAGTGCCTTTTTCAGCGTTCGTGCCCGAACCGAATTGGCCATCGGGCGTGTATACGGCGGCATAGGCCTTCGCATCGAGCGTGTCGAGCGCACGCACGTACTTCCACATCAGAGCGTCGATGGCCGCGCGGTCCTGCATCTCCTGCGCGAGCGAGTGATCGTCGGCGGCGGCTGCGGAGTGAACGAAAGCGAGCGACGCAACGCCCGCGAGCAAGGCACGAGTGATATCCATGATGGTCAGTCCCCCGGTTGGTCGTTGTTTTGTTGGACGGCCGAAGAATAGCCGCGGGCCGCGAGGAACGCCACGCGACGACCTCAATCAGCCGGCCGGTGGCTTGCCGGTGTTAACCGCCAATTGAGCGGCGAAAGCACGCTTGTAGGCGGGCCGCGCCTCGCCGCGCGCGACATAGGCGGCCAGGTTCGGGTATTCGTCGAGCATGCCCGAAGGTTTCAACCTGAGCAGCACCGACACCATCAGCAGGTCGCCCGCGCTGAACCCACCATCGAGCCAGTCGGCACTGCCAAGGCGCGCCAAAAGTTTCTTCAACCGGTCGCGGACGCGTTCCTCGACCAGAGGCAGGCGCTCCTTAGTCCAGGGCTTATCGCCCTCCAGAACCTTGGCGGTTGCGAGCTCGAGGATCGCCGGCTCCACCGTGTTGAGCGCGGCAAACATCCATGTGATCGCGCGCGCCCGCGCATCGGCATCGTCCGGCAGCAGGCCCGCATGGCGCTCGGCGATATGGAAGACGATCGACCCTGTCTCGAACAAGGCGAGATCGCCTTCCTCGTAGGTCGGAATCTGGCCGAAGGGGTGCAGCGCCAGATGCGCGGGTTCCTTCATCGCTTTGAACGAAACAAGACGAACCTCGTAGGGCTGCCCCACTTCTTCAAGCGCCCAGCGAACACGCGTATCGCGCGCCAGCCCCCTGCCGCCATCGGGTGACCGTTCAAACGCGGTAATGGTGATGGTCATCGGAGCTTCCTCCTTTGCAAGATTATTGGCGCGAGAACGCGAGGGCGGCGGTTCGTGGGTTGCTCTCGAGCCGCGACGTGATGATCGTCGATGACGGGGACGCGGTGTACGCCCCAGGTTGACTGGGCGCGTGTATATAACTGATGGTGCCGGTGGAGGGATTTGAACCCCCGACCCCCCGCTTACGAAGCGGATGCTCTACCAACTGAGCTACACCGGCAGGTGTCGAGCGCGGTATTGTGCCTCAGCGCGCCGCCGAGCGCATGTCTGGGTTCGCGAGACCGACCGGTGGAGCCCTGGGCGATCAGCTGCGCCGGCCGCCGCGCACACGAATCACGACGTCGACGCCTGTCTGCTCCGTGCCGGGCGGCAGCGTCGTGTTCACGTTCAGCGTGATCGCGCCTACCGGAATGTCCGTGAGCTCGCCGGTATCGACATTATAGAAATGATGGTGCGCATCTATGGTCGAGTCGTAATACTGCCGCGTGGGGTCCACTTCGACCGTTCGCAGCAAGCCACGCTCGCAGAACAAGTTGAGAGTGTTGTAAACGGTTGCTTTCGAGACGCGCGAACCCATGGCGCGAATACCGGCGATGATTTGCTCGGCGGACAAGTGCTGCGGCTTCGCGAGGATCACGAGCGCTACGTCGACGCGCTGCGCGGTCGGAAACACGCCGCGTTCGCTGAGCAGCTGCGAGATATCTTCTCTGGCGGCCATAAGCTACCTACAGAAAAATCAGAGGCTTGCGGACTATACCCGCGCATACGTCGAATTTCCAAGACCCATTCTAACGGCTCGATAGCGGTTCGCCACCGCTTGCAGCCCCCGCCGCCGCGCCACGCGTTTTCCGCCTAAGTCCCAGGTTTCTCGAGTCGTCGGCGATGCTCCGCCCCGCTAGCGTGGACCCTCCATGCCGGCTTGCCGGCAGCGATTTTTGCTCGGAGGGCCGACCTTGCGAGATGCCGCGGGCTTTACGCTGTGGGACCTGCTTTGCACGCTGCTGATCGCGAGCATCGTGCTCGGACTCGGCGTGCCGAGCATCAGGACTTTCCTGCTCGACTCGCGCCGCACGGCCGACGTCAACGCTTTCGTGCTCGCGGTGCAGCTCGCGCGCAACGAAGCCGCCAAGCGCGGCCGGTCGGTCGCGGTCTGTGCGTCTGCTGATGGGCTCCGCTGCACGAGCCCGAGGGTCCGGTACGACGCCGGCTGGATAGTGTTCGTGAACGAGGACAACGTCCGCCCACCGCAGCGCTCAGCGGCGGAACCCTTGCTCTACGTTCATGACCCCGAGATCACCGGCACCATCGTCGCCAATCGCGACGCGTTCGAGTTCTGGCCGTTTCACCAACAGCGCAGCACCAACGGGACCGCGGTGTTCTGCGACGCGCGCGGATCGAGCGCCGCGCGCGCGGTGATCGTGAGCTACACGGGCCGGCCGCGCGTCGATTCCGTTGGACCGGGCGGCGAGGCCCTGCGATGCGCGGGCTTGCCATAACGGGCCGGCTCGAAATGCCGCTCGTCCGCCGGCCGCGACCGGTCGTCGGCCGATCGCGGAACCGAGGCCGGAGCCCTTGTAGATTTCCGGTCCATGAAAGCGCACCCGCAATCCGGCTTCACCCTTTGGGAGCTCCTAATAACACTGGTCGTTGCCGGCATCCTGTTCGGCGTCGGCGTGCCGAACATGATGGAGCTCCAGCGTAACGGGCTCGTGACAGCGGCGGCGAACCAGCTCGTCACCGGGGTACTCGCGGCGCGGGCGGAGGCCGTGAAGCGCCAAGTGCCCGTGGTGCTCTGCGCGAGCCCCAACCCGACGGACGCAGCGCCGACGTGCAGTCCCGACGGCGCGGGCACGAACGGCGGGTTCATCGTTTGGGCCGACGAGAACGGCAATGTCGATGCGAACGGCGCGCCGAAGCTCGATGACGCGTCGGACAACAACGCGGTCGTCGACTTGAACGAGCCGATCCTGATGCAGGTCGCGGCGCCGGGCCGGACGATGAGCGTCTGGGCAGATTCGGGTTACGTCGCCTACGGCCCGAACGGTTTTCGCCGCAATGTCGCAGCCGCGGGCCTGCCATCCGCCGGCTGGATCCTCCTTTGCGACGAGCGAGGCAACCGCGTCACGTCGGGACAGCTGTCGACGGCTCGTGTAGTGCGCATCGACTTCACGGGTCGCGGGCTCGTGTTGCAAGACACCGCCGATATCACCAACGCGGTGAACCAGATCCGCGCAAGCCCACCGGGTGCCGCGGCCACGTGCCCGTGAGCAACATCATGAACACATGCCTTCCTCGTTCGGCGCGTCCGCAACGCGGCTTCAACCTGGTCGAGGCGATGGTCACGCTCATCGTGCTGTCCGTCGGAATGATCGGAATCGCGTCGCTATACGGCCAGGGACTCGGTGCCGGGCGGACGGCGCTGTACCGCACCGAAGCCGTCAACCTCGCCGCGGACATGGCCGATCGTATCCGCGTGAACCGCCTCGGCGCCAACGCCTACGGCGGCGCCGGGGCGAACAACAACTGCGACCCGTCAGGCGGCGGCGGCGTGAGCTGCGCGCCCGCTCAAATGGCCGCCCATGACCTGTTGCAGTGGCAACAGTCGGTGGCGCAAGCGTTACCGAGCGGCGCCGGCACCGTTCTGTTCGCGGCCGGCACTCCGCCGACCTTCACGATCAACGTGAGCTGGCAAGAAGTTGGGCTCAACACCGTCACGCATACCGTCGTCGTACGCGTTCCGAATCTCTAACCGCGGACACCTCACATGCAGCGAAGGATTCATAACCGCAACCCCACGCTTCGCGGCGAAGCCGGCGTGACACTGATCGAGCTCATGGTCGCGCTCGCAATCGGCGCATTCCTGATGATCGGCGCGATCACCGTCTTCATGCAGGGCCGGACCACGTTCCGCATAACGGAATCCGTGTCGCGACTCCAAGAGAACGGCCGCTTCGCGATCGACGCTCTCGAGCCGGACATCCGGATGGCGCGGTTCTGGGGACTCACTACCCGCGCCGCGCGCATCGCGAACCGCGCGTCCCCGACCGACCCTAACGGCATCGGGGCTGACACCTGCGGCGTCAACTGGCTGATCAACGTCGAAGCCGCGATCGAGGCGATGAATGGCGGCTATGGGTTCGCCTGCGCGCCTACGACGGGTGCAGCCATGGCGGGCGCGGACACGCTCGTCGTGCGGCGCGCCGCCGAGGACGTGGCGCCCCTGCCGCTCCTTGCACTCAAGATGTACGTGCAATCCGCGCGCTTCCAGGATGGCCTGATCTTCAACAATGGCGCGTTGCCTGCGGGATTCACGGCGGCCGACGGCAGCCAGACGCACGCGTTGGTCGTGAACGGATACTTCGTCAGCACGGCCTCCTCGCTCGGCAACACGTTTCCGTCGCTGCGACGGAAAACATTGCGGGACAACGGCACGATTCAGGAGGAAGAGGTGCTGCCTGGCGTCGAAGACATGCAGATCCAGCTCGGCGTGGACACCGACCTGGTCGGACAGGCGAACCGCGGCTCGATCGACCGTTACGTCAATGCGAACGATCCCATTCTCGACCCGCTGGATGCCGCGTTCATAGCCGACGCGGAGATCTTGGCGGTCCGGATTTGGCTGCGGATTCGCGCGGAACGCACCGAGAACGGATTCACGGACACGGCGAGCGTATCAGTATGCGGACCGCAACGTGGGACCCTTCAACGACGGTTTCCGCCGGATCGTCGTTTCGAAAACCATCTACGTGCGCAACGCACGACCCGCCACCTGAGCCACACCGAGGACACACATGAACGATCGTCTAAGAAAGACACTGCGTTCGCGCCAGACGGGCGCCACGCTGGTCGTGGGGCTCGTGCTGTTGCTGGTGCTCACCGTTCTCGGCGTTTCGGGCATGAACACCGCGACGATGGAGATCACGATGGCCGGCAACACGCAGTACCGAGAGGATGCGTTCCAGATGGCCGAGGACGGCATCGACATCGTGCTCGCAACGCGCGACTTCTCTACGGTCGCGCCGACCACGGTGCCGTGGCTCAACGACCCAGCCTACGACCGCCAGGCCGTGACGACCTTCGCCATAGCGACTCCGGTCCCCGACATCGCGTTCAGCATGGGCACGAGCGCGGGCACCATCCAGGCATACCACTTCGACATCGTCTCCGTCGGCCGCGGCTCACGGAACGCAACGGCGACTCACAATCAGAGCTTCTACGTCGTGGGACCGGGCGGTCCCTAGCTCGCAAGGTTTCGTAAGGAGACAGACCTATGACTCGGACGACATGGATGATCGCCGCCGCGCTGCTCGCTTGCGTTGGCAGCGCCGGCGCACAGGTGCCGCGCACCATCAAGCCGATCGAGAAGTCCTACGAGCTCGACTTGAGCGACGTGTCATTCCCCGGCGGCGCGCTCGGCTCGATCACCGTCACTCCATGCGACACGTGCCCGCGCACCGCCCATGCCACGACGCCGACGACGGTCTTTCTAGTCAATAACCAGCCGGTTGCCTACGAGGACTTCCTGAAGACGGTCGAAGCGCGGCGCAAGACCAGCGCGCCGACTTTCGTCGGCGTGTACTACGACATCGAGTCTCAGCGCGTGAACAGGGTTTCGCTCAAGTCGCGCTAGCTCTCTTGCAAGGACGCAACTCTTCCTCCGGATATTCGAGGGACTCCATCATGGCCATTTCCAAACAACGCGCCGCGTGGCTCGCCGTGGGTATCGGTTGGGCGATCGCCTCGGGAGCGCCCGCCCTCGCCGACGACACGGAGATCTTCTTCGTGGACCCGGCGAACATCACCACGCAGCCGAACATCCTGTTCATCTTCGACAACTCCGGCAGCATGGACGAGCAGGTCGAGTCCCAGACCCCCTATGAGCCGGCGACCACGTACCCGGCAGCCGCGAGCTGCGGCACGAATCGCGTCTATTGGACGACGAGCGGCGGCACGAACCCGCCGTTGCCCAATTGCACGGAAGACACGTGGTTCGACCGGTCGGCGCTCAAATGCAAGGCGGCGACCGATCAGTTTGCTGCGGGCGCAGAGAAGTTTGGTGGGCGGCTCGAGCAATACGATCCCACGGGAGCAACGAGCGATCACAAATGGCGCGCCATCAGCGCGACCGAAAAGAGCCGAATCGTCGAATGCCAGAACGACGCCGGCATTCACAGCGACGGCACGGATCCGAAGCTCTACGCGCGCGATGCGGCTGCGGACTCCTATGGCGACGCGACCCAGGAGATCAGCTGGACGAACACGCGAACGACGCTGTGGGACAGTAATTACTTGAACTGGTACTACGGGCCGACCACCAGCCAACGCAAGATCGATATCGTGAAGGCCGTCGCGAAGAACATGCTGAACTCGATCAACGGCGTGAACGTCGGACTGATGACTTACAACGAACGCCAGGGCGGGCACGTCGATTACGCGCTCGAGGACGTCGCGACCGCGCGCGCCAACATGATTGCCCAGGTTGACGCTTTGCAACCCGGGGGATTCACCCCGCTCTCGGAAACCCTCTACGAAGCGTACCGGTACCTGAGCGGCAGGAGCCTCGTGTACGGCGACGTCGGTCCGATCGTGAGCGTTCCCGCATCGCGCGCCGGCGGCGGCGGCAGCACCTACATGTCCCCGCTCGAGGAAGGTTGCCAGAAGAACTTCATCGTCTATCTCAGCGACGGGTTGCCCACCGAGGACCAGAGCTCGAACGGCGATATCGAGTCGCTGATCGGCCGCACTTGCGACGGAACCGCGGGTGACGGCTACTGTCTCGACGACCTCGCCGAATACATGGGAACCACCCCGTACGGCAACGACGTGAACACGACCGTGACCGGCGACCAGCGCGTCACGACCTACACGATCGGCTTCGACAAGAACGTGCCCATCCTCGAGCAGTCGGCGACACGCAGCGGCGGCACCTACTTCGAGGCGAACAACGCTTCGTCGCTGGCGACGGCATTGACCTCGATCCTGTTCGACATCCTGTCCGAATCGTCGACGTTCACGGCGCCCGCCGTTTCGGTGAACAACTTCAACCGCACGCGCAACTTGAACGACCTGTTCATCAGCGTGTTCACTGCGACGGGCGACGCACATTGGCCCGGCAACTTGAAGAAATACAAGTTGCGCGCGAGCGATGGCGCGATTCTCGACGCGAACGGCGCGGACGCGGTGGATCCCGCGACCGGGTTCTTCGCAAAGGGCACGCAGAGCATCTGGTCCGCGACGGTGGACGAAGACAGCGTCGCGCTGGGCGGCGCGGCCAGCAATCTGCCGCCGCCCGCGGCCCGCAAGGTCTACACGAACGTCTCGGGCGGCGATCTGAACGCCGTGTCGAACGCGGTCGTGAGGGGCAACTCGGCGATCACCGACGTGACGTTGAACACCGGCCAACCCGGCGGCCCGACGCACGACGAGATCATCGACTTCATGCGGGGCCTCGACAAAACCGGCACGTCGCCGCGCTACGAAATGGGCGACCCGCTACACGCTCAGCCCGCGTCGGTTACCTACGACTCCGGCAAGACGCTGATCTATTTCGCGACCAACGACGGCTACCTGCATGCGATCGACACTACCGACGGTGTCGAGGACTGGGCGTTCGTCCCGCGCGAGTTCCTCGACGACCAAGTCGACCTGTACCGCAACGAGACCGCCGAAACGCGCCATTACGGCATCGACGGCAGCCCGCGCGTGCAAATGATCTCGGACAACGACGGCATCGTCGAAGCCACCAACGGCGAGAAGGTATTCCTTTTCTTCGGCATGCGCCGCGGCGGCGATTTCTACTACGGTCTCGACGTGACCGATCCGAACGACCCGCAGGTCATGTGGCGCCTACCCGGTGCGGGCGCGCAGGCTTTGGACGGTAACGGTCAGTCGTGGTCGAACCCGGTGCCGGCACGGATGGACATCCAGACCGGGAGCCAAAGCGCGAGCAAGCTCGTGCTCGTCTTCGGCGCAGGCTACGACGTCAAGAACGACGACTACAACATGGTCGGCGTCGACAACTCGGGCAAGGGTATCTTCATCGTCGACTCCGAGACGGGCAACGTGCTTTGGAGGGGCGCGAACGCCGGGGCGACCGGCACGGTGAACGCGACCTTCGCGAACATGAATTACTCGATACCGAGCGACATCAAGGTCGTCGACCTGAATACCGACGGATTCGCGGACCGCATGTACGCGGCCGACATGGGCGGCCAGGTATGGCGGTTCGACGTGTTCAACGGCCAAGCGCCGAGCAGCCTCGTGACGGGCGGCGTGATCGCCCAGCTAGGCGGCGCACCGTCGGCTGCGCCCGCTATCACGGACACGCGCCGGTTCTACTACTCGCCGGACGTCGCGCTCGTGACGGCGGACCAGCCGTTCATCCACATCGGCATCGGCTCGGGGCATCGCGAGCGCCCGAACAGCACGTTCAACACCGACCGCTTCTACGCGCTGCGCGATTACAACACGTTCACCAAGCTCACCCAGACGCAGTACGACACGATCACGCCTGTGACCGACTCGCAGCTCGAGGACATAACGAACGACACCGCGCACGTAATGCCGGCGGGAAGCCCAGGGTGGAAGCTCACCGATGGTGCACAGCGGCGAGAAGGTGCTCGCAGAAGCGCGGACGTTCAACAACCAGGTGTTCTTCACGTCGTTCACTCCGGGCGCCGGCGTGGGCGACACGACGAATTGCAAGCCCGCCCTCGGGACGAACCGGCTGTACACGGTGAGCCTGTTCAACGGCGCTCCCGTGAACAACCTCGACGCCTCGACGAGCGGCCCGCTGACGGACACGGATCGCTATCGCATATTCAACGGCTCGCTGGCGAGCGAGGTGGTGTTCATCTTCCCGTCGCCGGACGATCCGACCAACTGCGTTGGCGACCAGTGCACTCCGCCGCCGATCGCTTGCGTCGACCTCTTCTGCTTCCCGCCGGGTTTCGCCAACAATCCGGTCAGGACGTTCTGGAGCGAAAGGGCCATCGATTGACGTGTGCTCGGCTCCCTCGTACACGCGGGGGAGCCGATCACTTCATGGCACTAGGAGGAATCCTAGCCGGTCGTCCGCGAACGGTGGAGTTGAGCGAATGAGCGACACACGATCTCTAACGAACTGGCGTCGATCGCCCAAGCCTTGGACGAGGGTCGCGGGCTTCTCGCTGATCGAGCTCCTGACCGTCGTGACGATCATCGGAATCCTCGCGATCATCGCCTTGCCGAGCTACCGCCAGTATTCGATACGGTCGCAGCGCACGGACGCGAAGACCGCCCTCTTGCGGCTCGCGACCAACCAGGAGCGCTTCTATCTGCAGAACCGCCGCTACGGCGGCACGGCCGACCTCCCCGCTCTCGGCTTCGCCGCGGCGCTGAGCGAGAAGGGTGCGTATGCGATCACGGTCCCGACCGCAAACGCCGACACATTCACTGCGACGGCCACCGTGACGGCCGGTGGGTCGTTCGATCAGTCGACCGATACGGAATGCCAAACGTTTTCGATTACGGCGCAGGGCGTGCGCACGGCGACGCCGGATCCGAATCAACGCTGCTGGTAGCCAGCCGCACCGGCGAGCCTGACTTCGACTAGCCGTCGCGCGCGGCGCTCTTCGAGCTTGCGTGATCGAGCAAGTTCTCGAGGATCAGCAGGATCGCCCCCGCGGTGATCGCCGAATCCGCGACGTTGAACGCCGGGAAGTTGAAATTCCACGGATCGTAGTGCACGCGGATGAAATCGATCACGTGCCCCCAGAGCACGCGGTCGATCACATTGCCGAGCGCGCCCCCGAGCACGAGCGCGAGCCCCGCCGCCAGCAGGTTCTTCCCCGAGCTCGGCAGGCGCCGGAGCCACAGCAGGATCACCACGCTCACGACGAGCCCGAGCGCCATGAACATCCAACGCTGCCACCCCGACGCGCCGCTCAAGAAGCTGAACGCCGCGCCTTCGTTGTGGAGTCGAATTATCTCGAGCACGGGCAGCAGCACGAAACCGCCGAATTCTTCGAACGTGTCCATGATGACGTACTTCGTCCACTGGTCCACCGCAATCACCACGACCGAAAGCCAGAGCCAATTCGACGCTCCCGCGCTCAACCCGAACCAGCGGCGGTCGCTCATGGGCCGTCCGCGTCGCGCGCTAGACGGATGACCCAGCGCGCTTCGCCCTGGTCTTGGCGCGCGACGAAAACGTCCCCGCCCTCAGGAGAGCGCCATTTGCTCGCGAGCGTCTCGCTCATCATGTAGTCGCGGTAGTCGCGGATCGCCGCACCCACGTGCTCGTCGCCCTCGACGATGAGCTCGATGCGGTCGGAGACCTCGAGACCCGCTTGCTTGCGCGCGTCCTGCACGGCGCGCACGAGCTCGCGCGCCAGCCCCTCGCGGCGCAGCTGATCGTCGAGCGTGGTGTCGAGCCCCACGAGGTAGCCGCTTTCCTCCGCGCACGCGAACCCTTCGGCCGACGCGCTCTCGACGAGCAAGTCCGCAGGCTCGATCGCGAGCGTTTGCCCGTCGATCGCGAAGGCTTGCGTCTCGCCGCGCGCCACCGCGGATGCGATCGCGGCCCCGTCGGCCGTGGCCAGATACTGGCGGATCGCCGGGATCAGCTTGCCGTAACGTCGGCCGATCACGGGCAGGTTCGGCTTGATCCGATAGCTCACCAGTGTCGCGTCGCGCGCGATGAGCTCGAGCTTCTTGACGTTGAGCTCCTCGAGGATCTGATCCTCGTGCCGGCGCACGGCCGCAGCGGCCGCATCGTCCGGAACGCGCACGAGCAGCCTCGAGAGCGGCTGGCGGACCTTGAGCTTCGAAGAGTTGCGGGCCGCGCGGCCGAGTCCGACCACGCGCTGCACGACGTCCGTCTCGGCGATCAGCGTCCGATCGAGACGCGCGGGCGCCGCGGCGGGCCAGGTCGCCATGTGCACGCTCACGGGCGCCTGCGGAGAGATCGCGCGCACGAGGTTCTGATACACCTCTTCCGTGATGAACGGCACGAACGGCGCCATCAAGCGAGTCACGACCTCGAGGCATTCGTACAGCGTGAGATACGCGGCCTGCTTGTCGTCGCCGCTCGCGGCCTTCCAGAACCGCCGGCGGTTGCGCCGCACGTACCAGTTGCTGAGCTGGTCGACGAAGCGCTCGATCGCAACGCCCGCGGTCAGCGCGTCGTAGTCGTCGAGCGCGGCCGTGGTCGTCGCGATCGTCTCCTCGAGCAGCGACAGGATCCAGCGGTCGATCTCGGGCCGTTCGCGGTACGGGATGTCCTTCCCGAGATCCACCGCGTCGAGCCGTGCGTACATCACGAAGAACGCGTAGGTGTTCCAGAACGTGTTGATGAAGCTGCTCGCGACGTCCGCGATGATCTCGACGGACACGCGCTTCGGCCCGTCGGGCGCCACGCGCGCCGTGAAGTGCCAGCGCAGCGCGTCCGCGCCGACCGAATCGAACACGTCGTACGGACTGATGATATTGCCGAGCGACTTCGACATCTTCTTGCCGTCGGCGTCGACGAGGAGCCCCAGACAGATCACGTTTCGATAGGCGACGTCGTCGGAGATCATCGTCGCGATCGCGTGCAGCGTGTAGAACCAGCCGCGAGTCTGATCGATCGCCTCGCAGATGTAGTCCGCGGGGAAGCTCTTCGCGAACACGTCGCGATTCTCGAACGGGTAATGCCACTGCGCGTACGGCATCGAGCCCGAGTCGAACCAGCAGTCGATCACCTCGGGCACGCGCCGGTACGTGCGGCCCTCGTGCTCGAACGTCACGCCGTCCACGGCCGGACGGTGCAGGTCGAGGTCGCGCAGCTTGCGGCCCGAGCGCTCCTCGAGCTCGGCGACCGAACCGATGCAGACGTAGTCGCCGTCGCCGTCCGTCCACAGCGGCAGCGGCGTGCCCCAGAACCGCTCGCGCGATAGCGCCCAGTCGATGTTGTTCTCGAGCCAGTTGCCGAAGCGGCCGTCGCGGATGTGCTCGGGCACCCACTTGATGCCCGCGTTGAGCTCGACCATCCGGCGCCGGTATTCCGTCGTGCGGATGTACCACGCGTTTTTCGCGTAGTAGATCAGCGGATCGCCCGTGCGCCAGCCGAACGGATAGTTGTGCAGATACTTCTGCGACCGGAACAGCAGCCCGCGCTTCTTCAAGATCTCGATGATCGTCGGGTCCGCTTCCTTGAAGAACTTGCCCGCGACCGGCGTCACGTCGGGCAGGAAATAGCCGTCCTCGCCGACGCCGTGCAGCACCGGCAGGCCGTGCTTCTGGCCGAGCTTCAGGTCATCCTCGCCGTAGGCGGGAGCGATGTGCACGATCCCCGTGCCGTCCTCTGTGGTGACGAACTCCGCCGGCCGCACGCGGCACACGTCGCCCGTCACGGGTAAGTAATCGAACAACCGCTCGTAGCGCAGGCCGTCGAGCGCCGTGCCGCGCGCGATCCTCACGATCTCGTGCGGCTCGTCTTTGAGCACCGCCGGGACGAGGCTCTTCGCGAGGATCAGCGTTTCGTTGTCGCGCTTCACCCACGCGTAGTCCACGTCGGGATGCACCGCGAGCAAGAGATTCGACGGCAAGGTCCACGGCGTCGTCGTCCAGACCAGGAAGAACGTGTCCTCCTCGCCCAGCGCCTTGAAGCGCACGAAGACGGACGGGTCCTCGACCTCGCGATAACCTTGCGCGACCTCGTGCGAGGACAGCGTCGCGCCGATCCGCGGGTCGTAAGGCACGACCTTGTAGCCCTGGTAGATGAGCCCCTTGTCCCAGATCTGCTTCAACAGGTGCCAGACGCTCTCGATGAAGTCGTTGTGCAGCGTGAAGTACGCGTCCTTGAAGTCGACCCAGAAGCCCATGCGCTCGGTCATGGCCTCCCACTCGGCGACATGACGCATCACGGAGCTGCGGCACTTCGCCGTGAACTCCGCGATGCCGACCTCTTGTTCGATGCGCTTCTTGTCGAAGATGCCGAGCTCTTTCTCGATCTCGTGCTCGACCGGCAGGCCATGCGTGTCCCAGCCGGCTTTGCGCGGGCAGTGGAAGCCGCGCATCGTCTTGTAGCGCGGGTACAGGTCCTTGAACGTGCGCGCGAGCACGTGGTGGATACCCGGGCGGCCGTTCGCGGTCGGCGGCCCTTCGTAGAACGTGAACTGCGGGCGCGCGGCACCGTCAGCCATGATTCGGCCGAATACGTTTTCACGGCGCCAGAGCTCGAGGGTCGCCTTCTCGAGCTCGGGCCCGTCGTAGCGGGCACCTACCGGTTCGAACATTCTTGGCTTGAGCGAAGGGAGTGCGAACAGGCCGTAAGTGTACGCGATTTCAAGCGCTTAGCGCAGCCCGGGCAGCGTCGACGTCGAGGTGCATCTGGCGCTGCATTGCAGGCAGATCCGCGAAGTGCCGCTCCTCCCGAAGACGCTCGACGAACTGCACGGTGATGTACTCGCCGTAGATATCGCGATCGAAGTCGAAAATCAGTACTTCGAGCAGAGCGTGGCTGCCGCCGATCGTCGGGCGCGTGCCGACGCTCGCGACGCCGTCGAGCGCTCGGTTACCCAGTCCGCTCACACGCGCGGCAAAAATTCCGTCGACGGGCGCGTGCAGGCGCTTCAAGTTGACGTTCGCCGTCGGGAATCCGAGCTTGCGCCCGAGCCCCAAGCCGCGCACGACGCGGCCCGACATCGAGTAGTCGCGTCCGAGCATGCCGCGCGCCGTATGCAGGTCGCCGACTTTCAGCGCGTGGCGGATCGCGGTGCTGCTGACGCGCTGCCCCTGCCAATAAACGGGCGGGACCTCGCTGACGGCGAAGCCGTGGCGCGCACCAGCCGCGCGCAGGTCCGCGAGCGTGCCACCGCGCCCGACGCCGAAGCGGAAATCGTCGCCGACGACGACGTGCTTTGCGTTGAGCCGGCCTACGAGCAGCGCATCGATGAAAGTGTCGGCGTGGAGGTCCCGGATCGCGCCGAAGCTCGGACAAAACAGCTCGTCGATGCCGAGCGCTTCGAGCCGTTCGAACCGTTCGCGAAACCGCGTGAGGCGCGGCGGCGGATTCGTCGGCGCAAAGAACTCCTTCGGCGTAGGTTCGAACGTGAACACGAGCGTGTTTCGCCCCGTTGCGCTCGCTTCGCGCATCGCGCGCGTGAGTATCGCCTCGTGACCTGCGTGCAAGCCGTCGAACACCCCGATCGTCACGACCCGCTCCGCGGATTCGGTCGGCACGGCTGACAGTTTTCGATAGAGGCGCATCGCGAAACGGAACGTCAGGCCACGCGCGCGCGCAGCGCGCGCGGCCGCATGCCGCAAGCCCACGCGACCGCGAAGTAGACGGCGGCACCGCCCGCGACGAGCAGCAGGAGCGCCGCCGACCCGCTCGAGCCCGCTCATCGCAAACCAATCGCCGAGCCGCCGCAACGCGGCGAGCAGCGCGAGCGTCATCGCCGCGTTCCCCGCGAGCACCTGAATCCAAAGGCGGCTCCAGCCGTCGCCGGCGCGATAGATACCGGCCTTCTCGAGGCCAGCGAACAGGTAGGCGGCATTGAACAAACCCGCACAGGCAGACGACGCCGCGATGCCTGCGTGCGCCGGGATGCCCCACGGCATTCTCAGCAACAGCAACACGAACACGATGTTCAACCCCATGCTCAACGCCAGCGCCTGCACCCCGATCCTCATCGGCGTGCGAGTATCCTGCCTCGCGAAATAGCCGGGCGCGAGCACCTTTACGAGGATGAAGCCGACGATCCCGGGCGCATAGGCGCGCACGCTCGCGGCGGTCATCAACGCGTCGCGCTCGCCGAAGTCGCCGTGCTGGAACAGTGTAGCGAGCAACGGCTCGGCCAGCAGCGCGATTCCGAGAGCGGCAGGCAGAGCGATGACGAGCACGAGGCGCAACGCCCAATCGAGCGTCGCAGAGAAGCGCTCGGGCGACGACGTCGCGTGCTGCTCCGACAGCCGCGGCAAGATCACCGTGCCGAGCGCGACGCCGAACACCCCGAGCGGAAACTCGATCAACCGGTCCGAGTAGTAGAGCCAGCTGATGCTGCCGGCGAGGAGGAACGACGCGACGAGCGTGTCGAGCAGGATGCTGATCTGCGCGACCGACGAGCCGAACAGCGCGGGCAGCATCAGCCTGAAGATTCGCCGCACGCCCTCGTGCGCGAGATCCCAGCGCGGCCGCGGCAGCAGCCCGAGCCGCCGCAGGAAAGGGACCTGGAACACGAGCTGCACGACGCCGGCCGCGAATACGCCGGCCGCGAGCCCGATGCCTTGCCACGGCAGGCGCGGCTCTACCCAACCCGCGAACAGAATCATCACGACGTTCAAGATCACGGGCGTGAACGCCGCTACGGCGAACCGCCGATACGAGTTCAGAACGCTCCCTGCGAACGCCGTCAGGGAGACGAGCAGCACGTACGGGAACGTCCAGCGCAGCATCGCGACGGCGAGATCGAGCTTGTCGCGCTCCTCGAACAGCCAGCCCCACGCGAATGCCAGGATCACGACGGGCGCCGCGATCACGCCGACCACGGTGACAGCGAGCAGAACGAGCCCGAGCGTGCCGGCCACGCGGTCGACGAGGTCGCGCGTCTCGGCCAGCGAACGCGTCGTCCGGTATTCGGAGATCACGGGCACGAACGCCTGCGAGAACGCGCCTTCGCCGAAGAAGCGCCGCAGCAGGTTCGGAATCCTGAACGCCACCACGAACGCGTCCATCAATACGCCGGCGCCGAACCAGTTCGAGAACGCGATGTCGCGCGCAAGCCCCGTGAGTCTGGACAGAAACGTGAACGCAGCCACGACGGACGTGGACTTCAACAAACGGTCGGGAGCGGCGCGCTGCGGGTCCTGGCTCGGGTCCAAACTCATCTCGAATGGCGCTGTGTTAGCAGGCCTAATTGCTTGACTTGCCCGGGAGCGCTCCGAATAATAGCGCCCTTTTCCGGCGCCCCATCGGCGTTCAATCAGGACGATCCATTGGCCAACATCAAATCAGCTAAGAAGCGTGCTCGTCAGGCCATCAAACGCCGTGCGCACAACGTCGCAATGCGCTCGCGCGTCCGCAACGCGATCCGGAAAGTGATGAAGGCCGTCTCTGCCGGCGACAAAGAAGGCGCGAAGGCGAGCTACGCCGCGGTTCGTGCCCGAGATCGATCGGATGGCCACCAAGGGCATCCTGCGCAAGAACCGCGCGGCGCACTACAAGAGCCAACTGAACGCCAAGCTACGCGCCATGCCCTGAGCCCTGCCGCCCCCCGGGCTCGGCTGCCGCTTCTTCCCTCTGCTTCTCCAGATACGCCATCACGTCTTGCGCAAGGCGCTTCGTGCCGTCGGCCGTTAGCGCGCTGATCCCGTAGACCGGGCCTTGCCAGCCGAGCTTCGCAACGAGCTCCTGCGTGCGGGCCGCGCGCTGCTCCGGCGGCAATAGGTCGAGCTTGTTCAGCACGAGCCAGCGCGGACGCAGCGCGAGCGTATCGGAGTAGAGACCGACTTCGCCCTCCACGGCGCGATGCAGCTCCACGGCATCCCCCCCGGTAAGATCCGCGCACGCATCCACCACGTGCAGCAACAGCCGCGTGCGCTCGAGGTGCTTCAAGAACCGGACGCCCAAGCCGGCGCCCGCGGACGCGCCTTCGATGAGGCCCGGAATGTCCGCGAGCACGAAGCTGCGGTCCGTGCCCACGCGGACGACGCCGAGCTGCGGGTGCAATGTCGTGAACGGATAGTCCGCCACTTTCGGACGCGCGGCCGATAGCGCGCGCGTGAGCGTCGACTTGCCCGCATTCGGCGCGCCGAGCAACCCGACGTCCGCGAGCAGCTTCAGCGCGAGCATCAGGTGGCGCGTCTCTCCCGCACCGCCGCGGCCGAACTGACGAGGTGCACGGTTCACGCTGGTCTTGAAACGCGTGTTGCCGCGGCCGCCGTCGCCCCCTTTCGCTACGAGCAACCGATCCCCGTCGTGCGAGAGGTCGCCGAGCGCCTCGCCCGTGTCGACGTCGTGGACCTCGGTGCCTTTCGGCACCTCGACCACGAGATCCTCGCCCGAAGCACCGGTCATGTCCTGTCCCCCGCCGCGCCGACCGCTCTGCGCGCGGAAACGGCGCCGCACGCGGAAGTCTGCGAGCGTGTTCACGCCCTCGCGCGCGACGAGATAGATGCTGCCGCCCGCCCCGCCGTCGCCGCCATCCGGGCCGCCGCGCGGCACGAATTTCTCACGCCGAAAGCTCACGCAGCCGTCCCCGCCGCTGCCGGCCTCCACGCGAACGTCTGCTTCGTCGACGAATTTCATATTTGCGGTTTCGGGGAAGCGGCGTGGCGCGGCGGCCCTTGAGACGAAAAAGCCCCGCGAGGCGGGGCTTTGACGTTGGGCTCGGCGCGCGCCTCGAATCAGTCGGCAGTCACGACGCTGACCATGCGGCGGCTCTTCGGCCCTTTTACCGCGAACGCGACGCGGCCGGCGGTGCCCGCATAGAGCGTGTGGTCGCGGCCCATCCGCACGTTCGCGCCGGCGTGATACTGCGTGCCGCGCTGCCGGATGATGATGTTGCCGGCGATCACTTGCTCGCCGCCGAAACGTTTGACGCCGAGTCGCTTCGACTCCGAGTCGCGGCCGTTCCTAGTGCTGCCGCCTGCCTTTTTGTGTGCCATGAGTGACTCTCCTCGGCCGGCTTCAGCCGGCGATCGAGGTGATTTCCACCTCGGTGTAAAGCTGCCGGTGACCCTGCTTGCGCTGGTAATGCTTGCGGCGGCGGAATTTGATGATCGTGATCTTGTCGGCACGGCCCTGGGCGGTGACCTTACCGCTGACCTTGCCGCCCGATACGAGCGGCTTGCCGACCTTCACGTCTGCGCCTTCGCCGACCATCAGGACCTGGTCGAACTCGATCGTCGCGCCGACCTCGGCCTCGACTTTCTCGACGCGAACACGCTCTCCCTGGCGGGCGCGGTATTGCTTACCGCCGGTGCGAAAAACGGCATACACGATGAGGCTACTCCTGGAGAAACGAGGCTCGGCGGGCGGGACCCGCGGAAGGGCCGAAATTCTAGAGTTTTCTGCGGGTTCGGTCAACGCGCCCGGGCTCGACCGCGCCCGGGGGGTGGGACGGGTGTATCATTTGCGCCGATGTCTCTCGCCGAAACGCTGCCGCCCGCCCCGTCCCTGGATGCCATGCGCTCTGCCGTCGCCGAGGACTGGGCCGACGTCAACAGGACCATCGTCCGCAGGCTCGGCAGCGACGTCGCCCTCGTCAATCAGGTCGCGCACCACATCATTCACAATGGGGGCAAACGCCTCCGGCCGCTCGCCGTGCTGCTCGCCGCGCGCGCCTGCGGCTGCCACGGCCCGAATCATGTCGCGGCCGCCGCGATCATCGAGTTCATCCACACCGCAACGCTGCTCCACGACGACGTCGTCGACGGCTCGGGCCTGCGGCGCGGCCAACAGACGGCCAATGCCCTGTTCGGCAACCAAGCGAGCGTGCTGGTCGGAGACTTCCTCTACTCGCGCGCGTTCCAAATGATGGTGGAGCTCAAGGAGCTCAGGATCCTCGACGTGCTCGCGAACGCGACCAACACGATCGCCGAGGGCGAGGTGTTGCAGCTCATGAACTGCAACAACCCCGATACGTCGGAAGCCGACTACATGGAGGTCATCTACCGCAAGACCGCCAAGCTGTTCGAAGCCGGCACTCGGCTCGGCGCAATCCTCGCGGGCCAAAACGACACGCTCGAGCAGGCGCTCGTGAGCTACGGCCGGCACCTCGGCCAGGCATTCCAGCTCGTCGACGACGCGCTCGACTACGACGCGACACCCGAGGAGTTCGGCAAGAACATCGGCGACGACTTGGCCGAAGGCAAGCCGACGCTGCCGCTCATCTACGCGATGGCCCACGGCAGCGCGGCCGAGCGGCACATGATCCGCGAAGCAATCGAGACCGGCGGCACTCGCAACCTCACATCGATCCAGCTCGCGATCGAGACGTCCGGCGGGTTGCGGTATACGGCCGAGCGCGCGCGCGAGGAAGTCGAGGTCGCGATCAAGGCGCTCGCGCCCCTGCCGCCGTCGAAGTATCGCGACGCGCTCGCAGAGCTTGCGCAGTTCGCGATTCGCCGCCGCTACTAACTCGTCCTACCGCCCTTCGTCTCGGGCGCATCCGCCCCCTGCTCACGCCGCTCGGCTTCGCCGAAGCGCCGAAGCTGATCCTCGGTGGCGGGCTGCTGATGGCGGTCCTTCCACTCGCCATAGGGCATGCCGTAGATCTTCTCGCGCGCAGCATCGAGATCGAACGTCATGCCGCGCTCCTGCGCCGCCTCGACGAACCACTTGCTGAGGCAGTTGCGGCAGAACCCCGCAAGGATCATCAGCTCGATGTTCTGCACGTCCTTGCGTTCGTCGAAGTGCCGCAACAGACGACGCAGCACGGCCGCCTCGAGCTCGACCTCGCTGCTCGCCGGGGCGGGCGCCTGCGATAACGCGCGCGTGGCGGCCTTCGCCGACCTGACGCTGCGCCCCTCGCCCGCTCCGCTCAGCTTCGACTTCGCCGCGCGTACGCGCGGCTTCGCTCGTGATTTGGGCTGTGCACTTTTCTTCCGGCCGGCGCTCTTCGCGGCCCCGCGCTTCCTGTTGCTACTGGCTTTCATGTTTCCCTCTCGTTGCGCTCGCGCTCGCCGAGTCTGCAGCACGGGCTCTCCAGGATCAGCCCGCGCGCGCGCCCGTGACGAGCTCGCTCCATAAGTGCTCGGCGGCCGTGCCGCGGGTGCGCTCCGCGAACCTGTCGGCGAGCCGCCGCGCCTGCTCGGCGCTGAAGTGATTCGCCCAATCGCCGACGACGCCCTTACGCACGAATTCTGGCATGTTCGCAGGCCGCTGGCTCGACCAGCGCTTCTGATCGACGCGCATCTGGTCGAAGCTGCTCGCGCGAACGATCCTCGCGACCTGCGCGGGGCTCGCCGCAGCGAGCGCCGCCTCGCCGCCGAGGAATTCGCCGATAGCGCCGACGGCGGCTCCCGGATCCGCCAGCATGTCCTCGTAGGTGAGCCAAAGCACGTTGGGCTCGGATCTGCGCGGCAACCAAGACAACAGGTTGTCGAAGTAGTCGCCGAAGTCGACTGCGCCGCGCACGAAACACTCGAAGAACTCGTCGAACGTGCCGTCCGCGAAATCGTAGTGCTTAATGAAGCCGCGCGTATGGTGATAGAACGACACAGCGCAATCGAACGGATTTCGCGCGACGTAGATGTAGCGCGCCGTCGAGTGCCACGGCGTCCGCGCGAACGGCAGGTGCGTTTTCACGAGCCGGGGCTCCGGCAACGCGCGCACGACGGCTTCGCCCACCTCCTCGAGATGCGGGAACACGTCGTTGATGGTCTTTCCCGCCGGCAGCGACTCACCGCCGTGCAGCAGCAGATAGACGATGTACTGAGTCCACGTCGTGCCGCACTTCGGATACGTGGCGACGAAGATATCGCCGGGCTGCGCAGCGTAGCGCTGCCCCGAGTCGAAGCCTTCGACGGGGAATCCGAGAGGCATCAGGAAGCCGTCGTGGACGGCATAGCGCGGCGTGCGGCTCATTCGCGTTGTTCCGCATCGGTCGGCGCGCGCCGGTTGCGCCGCGCCGTTACAGATACGCCATCCACCGGCCCGTCGTCACGACGCAGATCCACAGCGCGAACGACAGCGTCGCGAAAGTTTTCACGTACGTCGGCGGCCGGTCGGCCGCGACCCAGTCGACCTTCGAGCGAGTGCACGGAGAGGTCGAACGCGAACGCGTTGAGGCCCGCGAGCACCATGAACGTCATCTTCAACCAAAACGCGTGGTTCACGCCGAAATTGCTTGCACCGTAGATGAACAGCAGCGAGCCCGTCAGCACGTTGATGATGAACCCCACCCAGACGAACGGCAGGAGCCCGATCATGCTGCGCAGCGGCAGCGTGCGCGCGAAGCCGAGCACGCGCAGGTCGATGAGCATGATGCCGCCGACGAGGAGCGACAAGCCGATGTAGTGTCCCGTCTCGATTGCGGGATACATCCAGCGCGAGTCTCGGATCGCGTCGGCGATGAACGTGTGTTGCAACCAACGGAAGAGCTCTAACATCGATGGCAACCTCGCAACGTCGTGAGCGGGCGCTTCGTCATGGCGCCCTTCATGGCGTATACGCGATCAAGCGGCCGCAGATGATCGCGCCGAACCAGAACACGAGCGACGTTCCGGCCAGCCACTTCGCGCCGGTCGTCGGCGTGACTGGCACGCCCACAGGCGCGTTCTGAAAAACCTTGCTGCCGAGGAGCCCAGCGTTGATGCCGCCGAGAATGATCAGAAAGATCTTCAGGCGGAACGTATAGCTCTCGTAAAACATCGTGGCGTCCGACGTGAACAGCAGCGTGCCGCTGATCGCATTCAGAGTGAAACCGAGCCACGCGAGCGGCAAGAGCTTCCGGGTTTCGAGAATCGGCAGCTCGGGCTTGAAGCCGAGGATCCGGAGGTTGATCAATCCGAGGGAGCCGATCAGGAGCGCCATGCCCACGGTGTGAATCGTCTCGAGCGTCGGGTAGCCCCAGAGGGACTCCGCCACGAGGTGCGCGACCCACGTGTCTTGCAGCGACTCCAAGAAGCCCATTGCTCTTGCTCCCAGCGCTCGGTCGCGCGGGATTGTACAGAAAGGATCGTCCCGAGGTAGTTCGGTAACCTTTAGTACGCGCGCGGTGGGACTCCGCAGCGTCATTTTTCTACCAGGCGATGCCGTAGTCCTCGCCGAAGTCGCTCGAGCCGCCCCAGAGCGTGCCGTGCGGCCGGTCGATGTAGATCGCGTTGATCGGACCGGAGGTCTTCGCCCACCCCTCGATTCGGTAGCCCATTCGCTCGAGCTCGGCGCGGACCCACGACGGAGTGTCGTTGCGCACGACCAAACGCCCGGGCTCCGACGTATGCGCGCCAAACGATTCCAGCATTTGATAGCTGTTGATGTTCGCGGCCTCGGCCGCCTGCTGCACCGACATGTTGAACTCGACGACGTTCAGGAAGAACTGCAGGAGATTCTGATCCTGCGCGTCGCCGCCCTGCACCGCGAACGACAGGAACGGCTTGCCGTCCTTCAGCGCCATGCTCGGGCTCAACGTCGCGCGCGGTCGCTTGCCCGGCGCAAGCACGTTGAACGGATTCGTCGACTCGTCCATCACGAAGCTCTGCATCCGCTGCGACAAGCCGAAGCCCGTGCTTCCCGCGATGAACGCCGGCACCCAGCCGCCGCTCGGCGTGATCGAGACGACCCAGCCTTGCTCGTCCGCGGCCTGGATCGACGTGGTGCCCGCGAGGAACGCCTGGTCGTCGGTGAGGGTGTGCTCTTCGTCGAGCGCCGCGCGGCGGCGCTCCGTGAGCCGGGGCTTCCAGTGCTCGACGAGCTCTCGGTACGGATTCGTCTGGCCCTGAAAAGGATACGGATCGCCGGGCTTCACGAACGGAGCGTTGTGCTCCCAGTTGATCTCGCCGAACCGCTCGAGCGCGTACTCCTTCGACAACAACCCCTTGATCGGCTCGACGGGCGGAACGTACGGGTCGCCGTAGTAGAAATCGCGGTCGGCGAACGCGAGGTTCATCGCCTGATACAGCGTGTGAATGTATTTCGCGCTGTTGTAGCCCATCGACTTCAAGTCGACGTTCTCGAGGATGTTCAACGTCTGCAGCATCACCGGCCCCTGCACCCAGTGATTGAGCTTGTAGACGTCGATGCCCTTGTAGTTGGTGACGGCCGGATCCTCGACGTACACCTTATAGCGGTCGAGATCCTCCATCGTGATGAGGCCGCCGGCCGCTTGCGTCGCCGCGACGAGCTCGCGGCCGATCTCGCCGCGGTAGAACAGCTCGTAGGCCGCCATGATCGCTTCCTTGCGGTTCTTGCCGGCCTTGAGCGCGCGGCGCTCGGCGTCGACGAGCTTGTTGAGCGTTGCGAGCAGCTCCGGCTGCTTGAACACCTCGCCCGGCAGCGGCGCGGACCATTGCTGCGGACGTGCAGGGTCGTAGTGCGGCAAGAGCACGCGCCGCGATGCCTCCCAGCGCACCAACAGGTCCTTGTTGCCCTCGATGTTGACGGCCTGGGTCTGCTCCATGGGGTAGCCGGCGGCCATCTGCAGCGCCGGGCCGAGCACCTGCTCGAGGCTCATCGTGCCGAACTCGGCGAGCATCGTAAGCAGCCCGCCCGGCGTGCCGGGCGTGACGGCCGCGAGCGGACCGAAGTCCGGCGGGCCGTGCATGCCGCGCTCGCGGAAGAACTCGGGCGTCGCTCCGGTCGGCGCGACGCCGAGCGCGTTGATCGCACGCACCTTGCCTGAGCGCGGATCGAAGATCAGCGCCTGGGTCTCGCCGCCCCAGGAGAGCGTGTCCCACATCGTCGCGGCCGCGGCCAGCATCGTGCACGCCGCGTCGACCGCGTTACCGCCGTTCGCAAACGTGAGCGCGCCCGCGGTCGCCGCGAGCGGCTTGCCGGTGATCGCCACCCAGTGCTTGCCGTGCAGAGTCGGCTTGATCGTCTCGCGCGCTTCCTGCGCCGCGAGTGGATCCTGGAAGACCAAGGCGCCGAGGAATAGGAGCGCGGCAAGCCGCCGGACCGGCCGGCGATAGCGCGTCGAGGCAGGTGTCGTGACCATCGGCCGAGTGTAGCACCGTGACTGCGCCCCGACGCCCGTGCGAGGTTCACGTCTTTCGCGGCGAGGGAGATCCTTGAAATCGTGCAGCCTGCGCGCCGTTCGCCGGTAGAATGAGGGGAACGCCGCGGGTCGCCCCGAGGTCAGCTGAACTTGACCACCGAGCTATCGCTCTTTTCCACCGAGCCTCCGAACGAGCCGGCCGCGCAGGCCGCGGCGCCGCTCGCCCATCGTCTGCGTCCCGAGACATTCGAAGAGTTCGTCGGCCACGAGCAGCTGCTCGGCCCGGGGAAACCGTTGCGCGAGGCTATCGAGCACGGCGCGATCGGCAGCATGGTGCTCTGGGGACCGCCCGGCTGCGGCAAGACCACGCTCGCGCGTCTGCTGGCGCGCTACACCGACGGGGAATTCGTCACGTTCAGTGCCGTGACCGAAGGCGTGCCGCGCGTGCGCGAGATCATCCGCGAGGCCGAGCAGCGCCGCCGCCTCGCCGGCCGCGGCACGATCCTCTTTTGCGATGAGATCCACCGTTTCAACAAAGCGCAGCAGGATGCGTTCCTGCCGTCGGTAGAAGAAGGCGTGATCACGCTGATCGGCGCGACGACCGAGAACCCGTCGTTCGAGCTCAACTCCGCGCTTCTGTCCCGCCTCCGCGTGTTCGTGCTCCAGCCCCTCGCGCCCGACGCGATGCGCACGATCGTGGCCCGCGGCTGGCAAGCGCTCGGGCAAGAGACGGGCACACTCGTTCCGCCGCTCGCCGAGGACGCCCTCGACCTGCTCGTGCGCCACGCCGACGGCGACGCGCGCCGCGCGTTGAACGCGACCGAGGCGCTGCTCCAGCACGTCGCGCGCAAACAGCGGGGCGGCGCGCCGAGCGCGGCCGTCGACGCCGCCGAGGTCACACGCGTGCTCGAGCGGCGCATCGCGCAGTACGACAAATCGGGCGAGCAGCACTACAACCTGATCTCCGCGTTGCACAAAGCCGTGCGCGGCAGTGACGTCGAGGGCGCGCTCTATTGGTTTGCGCGCATGGTCGAGGGCGGCGAGGACGTCCTCTACATTGCGCGGCGCGTCGTGCGCATGGCAGTCGAGGACATCGGGCTCGCAGATCCGCGCGCGCTGCAGATCACGCTCGCTGCCAAGGACGCCTTCGACTTTCTCGGCTCCCCGGAGGGTGAGCTCGCGATCGCCGAGGCGATCGTGTACCTCGCGGCGGCACCGAAGTCGAACAAGGTGTACGGCGCTTGGGGCGCGGCGCAACAGGCCGCCCGTGATCATCCGGCTGCGCCCGTGCCCCTGCATATACGCAACGCGCCGACACGGCTGATGAAGGACATCGGCTACGGCGAAGGCTACCGCTACGACCACTCCGAAGGCGGGCACGCTGCGGGCCAGGAATACCTGCCGGATGCGTTGCGCGGCGCGAAATGGTACGAGCCCACCGATGCGGGCTTCGAGAAGACGCTCGCCGAAAGGCTCGCATGGTGGGCGAAGCGTAAGAGCGAACCGCGCTGACTTCGCGGCGATCCAGAACCACAACGACGCCTGTTTTCGAGGACTTCGCCGTGACCGATAGCAACGTACAGCGCACCTTCTTGTTCGCCCTGCTGCTGGTCGTGACGGCTGCGTTCTTTTGGCTGATCCGCGGATTTATCCAGCCGATTTTTTGGGCGATCGCGCTCGGCATCGTCGTGTATCCCGGTTCATCTGTGGATCCTGCGCAAGCTTCGCGGCCGCGAAGCGCTCGCGGCGATCACGAGCATCGTGCTCGTCGTGATCGTCGTGATCTTGCCGCTGCTTGGCGTGGCCGCCGCGGTCGCGCGCGAAGCGAGCGGGCTGTACCAGAGGCTCGACACGGGCTCGGTCGGGTTCGAAGGGATCATCCGCCAGGCGCAGGAGAACATGCCGCGCGCAGTCGCGCTCCTCGATCGCGTCGGCATCGATCCCGAGCGCCTGCGAGCGCAGGTCTCCTCCGCCGCCATCACCGCAAGCCAGTTCATCGCATCACGCGCGGTGGGGATCGGCCAAGACACGGTACGCGTGACCGTGTTCTTTTTCCTGATGCTCTATCTCTTGTTCTTCTTTCTGCGCGACGGCCAGCGCCTGCTCGAGGGGCTCGTGCGCGCGCTGCCGCTCGGCGACGAGCGCGAACGGCTACTCATGGAGCGCTTCGCCGAGGTCTCGCGCGCGACGATCAAAGGCACGATCGTCGTAGGGATCGTCCAAGGCGCGATCGGCGGCATCGCTTTTGCGATCCTCGGCCTCGGGGCGCCCGTACTCTGGGGCGCGATGATGTCGTTGGTGAGCATCATCCCCGCCGTCGGCCCGGCACTCATATGGCTGCCGACCGCGATCTTCTTGCTCATCACTGGTCGCATCGGCGCAGGGATCGCTCTGATCCTGGTCGGCGTGCTCGTGATCGGGCTCGTCGACAACCTGCTGCGCCCGATCCTGGTTGGCCGAGACACTCGGATGCCCGACTACCTCATCATGCTGTCGACGCTCGGCGGGCTCGCGGGGTTTGGGCTCGCGGGTATCGTGATCGGGCCGATCATTGCGGCCTTCTTCATCGCGGTATGGCAGATGGCGCAGGCGGAGTTCGAAGCGTCGCCGTAACCCGGCCGGCCCCGATGCCTAGGAGCGCCGGAGCGAACCTCAGCGCGCGAGGTTCGCGGCCGCGCGCTTGCGCGGCGCCGTCTCCTTGAGACCGAGGCTCACGAGCACACCGAGCGTAACGCCCGTGAGCGCTACGTACAGAGTGTTCTCGATACCGTAGTTGTTGCCGATGAAGCCGGCGATCGACGGCGCCACGCCGCCGCCGAAAATTTCGCCCGCGCCCACGACCATGCCGATCGCGGACGAGATCAATCCGGCCGGTGCAGCCTCGGTCGCGATCGGCCCGGTGATCAACGCGACATTGCCGAGGCAGAAGAACGACACGACGAATAGTCCGACGAACAGCGCGACGGGGTCCGCGCCGGTGTGCGCGAAGGCCCAGAGCGACACGGCCGCGCCGATGAATCCGACGATCGCCATGAGCTTGCGGCCGAACACGTCGGATAAGCCCGGAACGCCGAATTGACCGAAGAACCCGCCGAAGCCGAGGGCGGACGTGACGACGCCCATCTGCGTGGGACTCAAGGCGAGATAGCTCACGAGATACGTCGGCACGAGCGCGCTCAGCACGAACACGCACGACATCGCGCAAAACAACGCGAGCATGCACAACACGATGTTGCGGCTCTTGAGCACGTCGAGCCAATTGCCGGACGCCTGCGTCGCGCCGATCAGCTTGCCGCCTTGCGTCTGCGCCGGCTCGCGCAGCACGAGGAACAGCAGCAAGCCGATCACGAAGCCCGGAAGCGCGACGATCCAGAACACCCAATGCCACGAGGGCACTACGCGCATCAACTGCGTCGCGATGATCGGACCCACGCCGAGCCCGAGCAGCGCGAAACCGCTCTGCTGCAGCCCTTGATTGAAACCGCGGCGCTCGGGGCGCGAGGCGGCGGCGACGGCCGTGAAGCTCGTCGGGCAATACGAGCCTTCCATCGCGCCCATCAGCGCGCGGATCACTATCAAGCCCATGAGCCCCGAGGCCATGCCCGACAAGCCAGACAGCAGCGAGAACAAGAGGATCGCCGGGAATCAGCACCTTACGATGCCCGATCTTGTCGGAGATTCGGCCGCTGAAGATCGCGAACACGCCCCAGGCGAGGCCGAGCGCGCCGACGATGTTGCCGCCGTCCTGCACGCTGAGCCCCAAGTCCGCAGCCATCCCGAGCGGCAACAGCGAAGCGATGATCCAGCGGTCGAGCCCTACGAGCCCGAATCCAATGCCGAGCAGCGTGACGGCCTTCCACTCGTACGACGTATCCCAGGGCCCGGGCGCGGCCGGGCCGCCATTGGCTTGCTGCATGATCGAATCCCCCCGAACGTCAGCGCGTATTGTCGTTGGTCGTCGCGGGCGGCCGTCGGCTGTCCGCGAGCGGGCGTGTTGGTATAGGTATGCTTCGCCCAACACGTGTATACCGGAGCCTCGCAGCTTTCTGCAACCCCGCGCGAGCGGCTATGCTAAGACCGAACTGTCGCTAGGGTGCGAGAACAACAACGATGACGGCCACGACCGGCGAGGCGCGCAACGAGTTCTTGGTGCGCGAATTCTTCGAAACCTTGAGCACCGGCGACCTCGAAGCGCTCCGACCGTTGCTGCACGAAGACGGCAGCTGGGAGGCCACGAGCCAGTCGATCCCCGGCGCCGGCGTCACGCGCGGCCGCGACAAGATCATCGACGAGTTCCTCGCGCCCGTGCGCGGCTTGTTCGAGCCCGGCGATCCAAAGGTCGTGATCTTGCGGATTTTCTCGAAGGGCGAGTGGGTCGCGGCCGAAACCGAAGCGGTCGGAATGTTGAGCAACGGCAACGAATATCACAACCGCTACGCGTGGATCGTCGAGATCCGCGACGACAAGATCTACGCGCTGCGCGAATACATGGACTCGCACTACATCCTCAAGCAGCTGAAGATGCTATGACCACTTACGACATCGTCACGGTCGGTTCCGGCCACAACGGCCTCGTCGCCGCCGCGTATCTCGCGGCCGGCGGCAAGAAAGTGCTCGTGCTCGAGCGCAACGCCTGGTTCGGGGGCGGCGTAGTGACGCGCGAGCTGACCAAACCCGGCTTCCTGCACGATCAGCACTCGATGGCGCACATCTTCATTCAGGCGAATCCGCTGCTGAAGAACGACGAGCTCGGGCTCAAGGCCAAGCATGGTTTGAAGTACGTGTTCCCCGAGCTGCCGATGATGTCGGTGTTCGAGGACGGCACCACGATCGGCATCTATCGCGACCGGGAGCGCACCTGCGCGGAGATCGCGAAGTTCTCGAAGAAGGACGCGGAAGCCTATCGCTGGCTTGCGGACAAGGCAGCCGGCTACTTACCCATGATCGCCGCGTCGCTCTACGCGCCGCCCGCCCCGCTCGGAGCGAGCTACGCGTTCATGGATCAGAGCCGCGAAGGCCGCGAGCTCTGGCGGTTCATGCAGATGAGCTCGCACGATTTCCTCTGCAGCGTCTTCGAGCACGACAAAGTGCGGATGCACTTCGCGCGCGTCGCGGGCGAGAACCTCGTGTCGCCCGACGAAAAGGCCACGGGCCTCGGCACGTTCGTGTTCGTCGCGTTCCTCGAAGCAACCGGCATCGGCGTGCCGGTCGGGGGCTCCGGCAAGCTCACGGACGCGCTGATCGCGAGCATCCGCTCGCACGGCGGCGAGGTGCTCGCCGACACGGACGTGACCGCAATCCGAGTGAAGAACGGACGCGCGACCGGTGTCGTGACCAGCGACGGCCGCGAGTTCGCCGCGAAGGACGGCGTGATCGCGGCGCTGCACCCGCACGACCTGGGCCGCATGGTCGAGGGCCTCGCGCCGGAAGTCGTGAAAGCCGCGAATGCAACGCAGATCTCCGAGATCGGCTGCATCACCGTGCACGCGTCTCTCAAAGCGCCGTTGAAATTTCGCGCGGGCGCGCACGTGAAAGCGGTGATGATCGAGCTTCTGCCGAACAAGTACGACACGATCCGGAAGTCGTTCGACAGCCTGCGCTACGGCGAATTCTCGAGCTATCCCCTCGTCGGCTTGGGCTCGCTCACGATGTTCGATCCGTCGCGCGCGCCCGCGGGCCAGGCGACGATGCACGCGTGGGACTACGTCCCCTATCAGCGCGCCGACGGCCGCGATTGGGACGACACGAAGCATCACTATGTGAAGCGGATGCTGAGCCACATGGAGAACTTCCTCGACAACGTCGCGGACAACGTGATCGCGTATCACAGCGACAGCCCCGTCGACATGGAGCGCACGTCGTCGAGCTTCCGGCGCGGTGATCTGCACGGCGTCGCAGCGACGACGTATCAGTACGGCGCCCACCGGCCGACGCCCGACCTCGGCAACAACGTCGTGCCGGGCTGCGAGCGTCTTTACCTCGTGGGGCCGTTCCAGCATCCGGGCGGGGGCGTGTTCGGCGCCGGCCGCGCGGCCGCGATGCGCGCGTTCGAGGATCTCAAGCTCGACTTCGGCAAGGTGAGCCGCGGATGATCACGCTCTACTCCCCCGACAACTCGAAGCTCATGGAGATCGAGCGACTCGAACGCAGCGGCAAAGAGCTGCTGATCAAAGGGAAAGTGTTCGGCGCGATGCCGATGACCGCTCGCCTAACGCCCGCCGAGGCCCGCAAGGGACTCAAGCTCGTCAATTTCAAGCTCGCGCTGTTCCTGCTCACGTTCCTGCTGCGCTAAAGCGCGGCGGGCAGCGCCTGCGCACAGCGAGCGTGCGGCCGCGAGCCGCAACGCGCCGACGGACGCGCCTGCGGGCACCTTTATTCCCAACGATTCTCGTTGCCCGTGGTTTGCGTGCGGGCGGATAATTCGTCTCGCTCCGCGGCAAGGCCGCCCGGAGAACCACGAGGCCAATGAGCCAACTCCGCAGTGTAGAAAATCCACGGTTCGCGCACTTCCAGCGCGAGCTCGTGCAGGCGTTGCCGCGGCTGCGCAGCTTCGCTCGCCCGTACTGCGGGACCGCGGCGGATGCCGACGACGCCGTGCAGCTCACGTGCGAGCGGGCGCTGCAGCGCTGGCAGCAGTGGAACGGCGACGGCACGCTCGAGCATTGGCTCCTGAAGATCTTGGTCAACGCGTGGCGCGACGAGCGTCGCTACCGAAACGTGCGCGCGGGTTTCGGGGCGACGCCGATCGAGCTCGCGGAAGACGGCGAGCGCGGCGCGGAGGCAACGCTGTATCTCGATCAGGTGCGCACCGAGATCCTGCGGCTACCAGACGGCCAGCGCGAAGTGCTATTGCTCGTCGTGAGCGAGGGCTTGTCCTACAAGGAAACAGCCGAAGTGCTCGGCGTGCCGGTCGGCACGGTGATGAGCCGCCTCGCGCGGGCGCGCCAGCAGCTCGTCGCCGTATTCGGAGAACGAGATGCGTAAGGACCACGTAGCGGAAGAAGTCTTGGGCGCGTACGTCGACGGCGAGCTCGACGCGGACGCCGTCGCACGGATCGAGGAGCGGCTTTCGAGCGATCGAGCGCTGCGCGACCGGCTCGCGGCGTTGCAGCGCGTAACGGACCTCGTGCGCACCGCCGCACACGCGACACCACCCGCGGATTCGCAAGCGAGCGCCGCCACGCACACGCGCACCGGCAGCGCGTCGCGCGCGGGCCCGAACGACGCTCGCAGCGAGCGCGCTCCGGCAGCGGAGCCGTCGCGGACCTTCTCGCGCCCGGTCGTTTGGGGAATTGCCGCATCGTTCGTCGCCGCGCTCGCGGGCGCGCTGCTCACGGTGCTGCTGCTCGGGCGAGACGCCGGCGTGGACGGCTGGCAGCAGCACGCTCTTGTGTTTCACGAATCGTATCTCGCCGCGCTCGACGCGAATCGCACGCCGCTGCTCGACGCGCGCGCGTCTTCTCCCGCGGCGCTCGGCAAGTCGCTCGCCGCGCTCGTCGACGATGAGCTCGTGGTAGTACCCGACCTCTCCGAGCAGGGCTACGCGCCGCAGGGCGCGCGGCTGATCGAGACCGCCGCGGGACCGGTCACTTACGTCGTGTATGCAGGTGTGAACAAGCCCGTGCTAGGACTCGCGGTGCTGCGCTCGGCACCGGACGACGACGGCGAGCAGCACATGCACCAGCACGGCGAGCTCAAGCTCCTCGAGTGGTCCGACGGCGAGCATCGGTTCGGCGTCGGCGGCACGCACTCGGCCGCGTCGCTGCGCACGCTCGCGGACGCCGTGCAAGATTTCGCCACCGGCAGCTCCACCGAGTCCGGCCCGAGCGATCCCTCGATCTGATCCGCACGTTTGCGGAATAACTTCCGCCCCCGCCGCGTCAATAGTGCATGAGGCCGCAACTCGCGAGAGATGCGGTGTTAGGTCCCGGCAAGAGTCGCCGGGGAAAGCAGCGAGTGACGACTGGAGGATTCTCGTCATGAAGACGTTGTGTGCTGGATTGGCAGCGGTTCTGATCGTGTGTTCCGCGCCGACGTTCGCGGCGACGGCGAAGCAACCCGCGACGACCGCGGCGCCCAAGCACGAGAAGGTGATACCCCTGAAAGAAGCGGACAAGAACAACGACGGCTACGTCAGCCGTAGTGAGGCCGACGCGTCGCCGGCGCTCAGCAAGCAATTTGCGACGCTCGACAAGAACCACGATGGCAAGTTGAGCTCGCAGGAGTACGCGAAGCACAAGTGACGCCCTAGGCGGCCGGCTCGATCCACCCCCCACGGGTCGGCCGCCGATTTTTTCGCGCCCCGCCTTTAGAAATATCAAGTCTTTGCGGTCCGGCGAATGCAGGTATCATCCGCTTCCTCATGCGGACGAGCGACACACGGACGGGTTACGGCTGGATTTCGATCGCTCTGCACTGGATCACCGCGATTGTCGTCCTGACGATCTGGTTCATCGGCAGCTCCATTCACGCGGACCCCGCGACCACCGAGAGCACACTGCGACTGCACACGTCGATCGCGATCAGTGCGTACGCGCTGCTCTGGATCCGCATCATTTGGCGGTTCAAGGTGGGACATCCCGGCCCGCTGCCCGGGCAGACGGGCGTCTTCTACACGATCGGGAAATACTGTCACCTCGGAATGCTCGTGGCGATCGGCGCAATGCTGCTGTCGGGCCCCGCGATGGCGTGGGCGCGAGGCGACGCGATCCACGTGTGGAACTGGTTCGCGATCGCTCCACCGTTTGCCACGAACATGGGGCTGTTCGACACGATGCATTCGATCCACGTGTGGTGCTCGCGCGTGATCATCATCGGCACCGTCCTGCACCTCGGCGGCGTCTACAAGCACGCGGCGTTCAATCAGGACGGCACGTTCGGGAAGATGCTCGTCCCGGCGCGCAAGGACTGATCGACGCTAGGCACGCGCGAGAGTGATCGCGCCTTCTTCCGACAGTTGCAATCAGCGCTTGAGCTTCGGATCGACCTTCGAGCGCGCGCGCATCGCGCGGTGAATTTCCTTCCAACGCGCCTTCGTGCGCCCCGCGAGGATCGGGTCGGTCTTGCGCTCGGTGGCAGCAACCTCGCGCAGCAACTTGCGATAGCTCGCGAGACGTTCGGCCGGGAGCTCGCCCGAAGCGATCGCGGCCGCGACCGCGCAGCCAGGCTCCCGTTCGTGCTTGCAGTCGCGGAAGCGACAGCGCTGCGCGAACGCCTCGACATCCGCGAAGCTCGCTTCGACGCCACCCGCATCGTCGAGCAGCCCGAGCTCGCGCAAACCCGGCGTGTCGATCAGCAGCCCGCCCTCCGCAAGCTCGATGAGCTGCCGCGCGCTGGTCGTATGGCGCCCACGGTCATCGTTGCGCAACCCCGCGACGGCTTGCACGTCTTTGCCGATCAGCCGATTCGTGAGCGACGACTTGCCTACGCCCGAAGAGCCGATGAACCCGAACGTGCGCCCCGGACGAATGTGGCTGCGGAGCTCGTCGAGACCGGCGCCGGAAGCGGCGCTCACGCGCACGAGGGGCACGCCGATCGCGACGCGCTCGATCGCCTCGAGCATCGGGTCGAGATCCGAGCCGAGGTCGATCTTGTTGAGCACGACCACGGGTTCCGCACCGCTGCTCCACACGGCCGCCACGAAGCGCTCGAGGCGACGCTCGTTGAAGTCGCGGTTCACGGCCGTCACCACGAAGAATATGTCGACGTTGACCGCAACCACCTGCGCTTCGCCGGTCGTGCCAGCGGCACGACGCAAGAGCGCGGTGCGCCGCTCGAACACGCGTTGGATCGACGCGCGGTCCACGCCGTCGATCACGGCGACCCAATCACCGACGACGGGCCGCTCTAGCTTGTCGCGCGCCTCGCGCAGCTTGCCGCTCAGTCCGCGAGCGGCGCGCGGCACCCCGCGACGTGGAAGCTGCTCTGCCCTTCGGCGCTCACGCGCGCGGGCACCCAGCCCGAGCCGTCGAACGCCGCGAGCTGGTTCGAGAAGAAATCGTCGAAGCCGAGTGAGGCTAAGCGTGGACAAGCTCAAGTTCCGCGATTGGAGGCGGAATTATGCCGCTTCACGCCATCGAGGTACGAACCGTGCGGAACCGAATCGCGTTGTGCCACAATACGCGCCCTCGGGGTGTAGCTCAGCCTGGTAGAGCACTGCGTTCGGGACGCAGGGGCCGTAGGTTCAAATCCTATCACCCCGAC
>CAVUKQ010000013.1:0-7148 GCA_963742115.1 uncultured Gammaproteobacteria bacterium | reverse complement strand
GGCCCATCGGATCATCGGCATCGGGCGCGACGTCATCGGCCGACGCGCGGACGGGGAGACGTTTCCAATCGCGCTCTCGGTAGGAGAGGCTCGCGGAGCCAATGATCGACGCTTCGTCGGGATCATCCGCGATCTTTCAGCACAGAGAGCCGCGGAGCAGCGTGCTCGGTCGCTCGAGGCCCGGCTCGCTCAGGACGCGCCGGCCGGGTCATCGAGAATCTGCGCAGATTCATCCGCAAGCAGGACGTGCGGACCGAAGCCGTCGACGTGAACGCAGCGGTGAAGGACGTGATGAACCTTGTCGACGCGGACGCGCGTGCCGACGGCATCCGCGTTACCACGACGTATGCGGAAGGCCTCGCCCCTGTCCGCTGCA
The DNA here is from genome assembly GCA_963742115.1 of uncultured Gammaproteobacteria bacterium. Taxonomy (GTDB): domain Bacteria; phylum Pseudomonadota; class Gammaproteobacteria; order Steroidobacterales; family Rariloculaceae; genus FEN-1219. The sequence continues at coordinate 6,772 of CAVUKQ010000013.1, read as the reverse complement.
ACGCGATTCAAATGCAGCAGGTGCTCCTCAATCTCGGCGAGCACATCTTTCATCCGTTCGTAACGACCAAGCGCGACGGCCTCGGAGTCGGGCTGGCGATCAGCCGTAGCATCGTCCAGTCGTGCGGCGGCACCTTGGCGTACCGAGACAACCCGGCCGGCGGCGCGATCTTTGGCGTGGAGCTGCCGGCCGTGAAGGAAGAAGTCCTTGAGCAACAAGAACCCACCGCAGAACGATAACCCGCTCGTTTATCTCGTCGACGACGACGAAGCGATCCGCGATTCGCTGGCACTATTGCTGCAGTCCGTCGGCCTCGAGCACGCGGTGTTCGCTTCTGGGCTCGCGTTTCTCGACGCCTACGATCGGAATCGGCATTCCTGTCTCGTCACGGACATAAGAATGCCGGGGCTGAGCGGCCTTGAATTGCAGCAGCGCCTCAACGAGCAGCGCGCGGAAATTCCGGTGATCTTCATTACCGGCCACGGCGATGTACCGATGGCGGTCAATGCGATGAAGTCGGGCGCAGCGGATTTCATTCAGAAGCCGTTTCGCGATCAAGACCTCATCGATCGGATCCACAACGCGCTCGCTCGTGACCAGGAAGCGCGGAAGTGGCGTGCCGAGGAGAGAGTTATCCGCGACCGCATCGCGCTGTTGACTCCGCGCGAGGCGGAGGTCATGCAGCGGGTCGTCCGCGGACAGGCCAACAAGGTGATCGCAATGGATCTCGGAGTGAGTCAACGCACCGTCGAGCTGCACCGCGCTCGAGTGATGCACAAGCTCGAGATGCGCTCGCTCGCCGAGCTCGTGAGCGCCATCGGCAAGATCAACGAAGCGGACGAGACGCGTTCGAAGGGCGCCGCCGCCGCTCAATGAAGTCGACGCGCGCTGACGCGACACGCAGCAATCAGCCGTCGGCGACTTGTCCATCGGGCTGTGCCGCGACCCCCTCGGGAAATACGCCGTAGCGGCACATGATCTCGAGGAGCTTGGAGTCGTCGATGAGGGCCGGGTCGTACTCTATCGACAGACCGTTGCGCGCCGCCTCGAATGAGACAGCCGCGACGCCGTTTTCCGTCAACAGCTCCGAGCGCACGAGGTTTCGATCGAGCAGGCCGAAGTCTTCTCTAAGAATCGTATGGATGGTTTTCATGTTCGCTCCGCTTTCGGTGTCGCAGACTGTAGGCACGGCCATCCGACTCGTAACTAAGTAGTAGTACGTAGCGCTCGCTCGTTGCGATCGACGCGTACAGGCCCACTGAACAATTCGTACGTATTAGTGCGGATGGCGGCTGCCCGGTGACCGCGTAACGATGGCGCATGTTCAACGCGCGGCCGGATCAAGGACTGGCTGATCGGCAGTACGGCCGAACGCGTCTTGCATAGCGTGAGCGCCGATGTGCTAGCGGTAAAGGCAGCGCACTTACGCTGATTTACGAGCGGGAACCGAGCCGTGCCGACCGGGCGAGCCGTCGCGCCGCGTCCGCCGCTACGGCAGCGTAAGAACCGCGGTGACCGCGCCGGCGGCGAGCGCTGCGGCGAGGATCACCGAAGCGGACTTCAGCATCGGAATTCCGCCGAGCGAAGCCGCGAGCGCCGCCTTCGAGGCGGTGTTCACGAGCACGGCGAGCGCGATTCCGCGGGCCGCCGCGGCCTCGGGCAAGGTTGTGCGCGCGGCGCTCTCGGCCATCGCGATGCTCACCGCATCCACGTCGAACAGGCCCGCTATCGTCGCCATCGCGTAGACGCCGCTCGTTCCGAGCGTGCGCTGCAGCCCTTCGGCCACGATGAACAGCGTGGACAGGAGCGCGCCGAACACGAGCGCGGCCTTCAGCTGCAGCGGGTTATTGAGCTCCACCTTCGCCTCGGTGCCGCGTGAAGCCCGCAGTGTGACCGCGATTGCGCCGAGCGCGGGTACGACCGCGACCGCGGCTAGCGTGGGCCAGAGCTCCGCGAGTATCGAACGGTTGACGGCCGCGATCTCGATCGCGACTCGCGGCGCCATTGCCGCGGCGGCGAGCGCAATCCCGGCCCCGAGCAACACTCGATTGGCGGTCTCCGTGCGTGCGCGGCGTGCGAACGCAACCGCGACGGCCGTCGAAGAACTGACCCCACCGAGCAGGGCCGTCAGCAGCAACCCGAGGCGCGCCCCGAGCACTCGAACCGCAAAATAGCCGATGTACGAGACCCCGGCGATCAACAGCACGAGCAGCCCGATCACGCGCGGGTTGATCGCGCCCCACGGTCCGAGGCCGCGATCGGGTAACAGCGGCAGAAGCACGATCGCGATCGCGACGAGTTGCAGCGTCGCGAGCAACTCTTGACGCTCGAGTTTCTCGACGATGAGGTGAACCTCCGTCTTGAACCCGAGCAGGAGCGCCATGACGGCCGCGGCCGCGGCCGCTTCGAGCGGCGCGCCGAGCACGGCGAGCGCCCCGAGACCGAAGACTGCTAGGAGCGCGAGCTCGGTCGTCATGCCGTACTGGCGCGTCTCACGGGCCGTGCCCAGATAGCCCGCCACGATCAGCGCGCCCACGGCAAGCACGCCGGCGGCGAGCAGTGGGAAGCCTCCGCCGAGCGGCACGGCCGCCGCGAGCACGCCGCCGAGCAGTCCCGCGACGGAGAAGGTGCGAATGCCGGCGAACCGCTCGCCGCTATTCTTGTCGCGCGCCGTCCAGCCGCGCTCGAGACCGACGATCAAGCCGATGCCGAGCGCGATCGCGAGGCGGTAGAGCAGCGGCTCGTCCATCGTGTTATGTTCGCACGCTTCTGGCCGCACGCGCTCGGCACGGCACGGCGGTAACGGAGCAAGAAGGTAAGCGAGATCCCGGTAAGGCGCCGTCGCCGCCAAGCGTTAACGGCGTTGCCGGCTGCGTTGAGCCGTCACCGGCCACGCCGTATCGCCTTGCGGTCCTTCTGGCTCGCGAACGCGGCGCGCCGCATCAACGTAACGATAACGGTTAATGACGCAAACTGTCGGGGCTCACTCTGTACGATGCGCCGCGCGTTACCGTTCGCTCGACGACACGAGGGGCGCGGATAACACGATAAGGGAATGAGGATCCTATGACCCAGCGGAAGCAGCCGACGGGCGCGACAGCCGCGTTCGTCGCCGGTGCCGCGTGCACCGCTTTGACGGCCTTGCCGAGCGTCGGCCACGCCCAGTCGGTGGCAGAGGTGCGTCCCGAGGAGATCGTCGTTACGTCGAGCATCATCCCCATGCCGCGCCGGCAGATCGGCACGGCTGTGTCGGTGATCGAAGGAACCGACATCCAACTGCGCGGCTACGAGGGCCTCGCGGACGTGCTGCGTACTCAGACGGGAATAGGCGTCACCAACAGCGGAGGCCCCGGGAAATCGACCACGTTGCGGATTCGCGGCGAGGAGGGCTACCGAACGATGCTGATGATCGACGGCGTCAAGGCCATGGACCCGAGCGCGCCGCAAGTAGCACCCGACTTCGACAGCCTACTCACAACCGGCGACATGGAACGAATAGAGGTCTTACGCGGACCGCAAGGGTTCATGTACGGAGCCGACGCGGGCGGCGTCGTCAGCATAATCACGGGAAAGGGGGCGGACGGCTTCGGCGCTCAATTCGGTGTCGAGGGTGGCGAGTTCGCTACGCAAAAGCTCTCGGGCAGTCTGTCCGGCGGCAACGACACCGGAGACTTCTATGTCTCGGCAACCGATCTTCAGACCGACGGGTTCAACGCGACGACCGCCGATACGGTGCTGCGTGACGACGACGGCGCGGACAACACGACGCTGCATGCAAAGCTCGGCTGGAACGTGTCGGAGAACCTACGACTACAGCTCGTCGCGCGTGACATCGATGCGTCGAGCATGTACGACAGCTGCTATGACCCGATCACATTCGCGGGGCCTCTACACGATTGCGTCGTGACCACGGAGCAGACGACCTACAAGATATCGGCGGAGCACCACAGCGGCGGTTTCACCAACGCGCTCGGCTACAGCGACGTCGATATCGCTCGAGACAACCGGACGCAGGGCCTGAGCGCGTTCGCGACGGAAGGGAGCATAAGCCGTTTTGAGTACACTGGCAGTTACGAAGCTTCGGCTGCCACGACGCTCGTCTATGGGCTCGATCTGGAAGGCGAGGACGTGACTTCGAATGGCGAGACGCACGATCGAAGTCAGGACGGCTACTACGTCGAGTATCAGGGCAGCTTCAACGACAGCTTCTTCTTGACAGCCGGCGCGCGCTACGACGACAACGATGACTTCGGCACGCACACGAGCGCGCGAGTAAGCGGTGCGTACGTGCAGGAGCTCGGTGGCGGCAACTCGCTGAAATATCGCGCGAGCGTCGGCACCGGCTTCAGGGCGCCGAGCCTGTTCGAGGTCTCGTACAACGAGCGGCCGTTCGGCGTGCTGCCCGGTGCGGCCGCCACCTCGCTGCAAGAGGAAACGAGCCAAGGCTACGACGTCGGCATCGAATACAACTCCGCGAACGGACTGCACTTCGAGGTTACGTACTTCGATCAAGACGTCGAAGACGCGATCGTATACTCGTTCGATTCGGTGACCTTCGACGACGGCTACCTGCAGTCACAAGGCACGAGCACGTCCAAGGGCGTCGAGCTCGGCGTCCGTGCGCCGATCGGCGAACGTTGGGCGTTCCTCGCCAACTGGACGAACAACGATACGAAGACGGTGACGGGCCAGCCGCGGTTGAGCCGGCCCGAGAACCTCGGCAACCTCGGCGTCGAATTCGCGTCGATGAACGATGCGTTCCGGTTTGTCGCCAATTACCGGTTATCGCAAGATGCGATTGATTTCGGCGGAGTCCCACTCGACGATTACGAGCTGCTCGACCTGTCGGCGGCCTACTCGTTCAAGAAGACGTTCGAGCTGTATGGTCGCGTCCAGAACGCTACGGATGAGGAGTACCGGGAAGCGACCGGCTACAACACGGCCGGCCGCGAAGCATACGCCGGCGTCAGACTCCGCTTCTGAGGCGACGGTTGACGAGGCTGAGCTCCGGGGCTATTTGGTGCAGAACGTATGACGATGCGCGCCGTCAGCAACCGTAATGGAAGCGTACGCGCGCCGCTGGCAGCGGTGCTCGCGGTGTTCGCGTTGAGCGCGTGCGATGAGCCGCGGCAGATCAGCGATAGCGGTTTCGGCGCGTACGAAGTGAGTCTGGCGACTCGCGCCGACGGCTTCGTGGTCGCGTGGTACGACACGCGCGACGGTAACGCCGAGGTCTACGTTCGCTACCTCGACGATGCGGGGCGCCCGGTCGGCTCCGACCGTCGGCTTACAAGCACGGGCGATCAGTCCTACGAACCGGAGATCGCGGCGCTTGCCGACGGCATCGCGATCGCGTGGTACGAGAAGAGCGAGAATGATGCGCTGCATGCGCATCTCGGCGTCTGGAGCGCCGACCTCGAGCCTCGCTGGTCGATCGCGCTCGGCGACCCCAACGGGGAGAGCCGCAATCCCGTCGTCCGCGCGGGCGCCGACGGGCTGTTCGCCGCTTGGATCGAGCGCCTCCCATCGGGCCAAGAGGAGGTACGGGCCGCGCGGTTTGGCTTCGATGGTTCGTTGCTCGGCATGCCGATCGTCGTGGGCCGCGTGAGCGACATGACTTGGAACCTGAACGCCGCGCTCGGTCCGCACGACACGCTCTTCGTGGTGTACAACGCGCGCCTCGACACCGACGCGGCTGAGCTGTATCTAGCGGAGATCTCGGCGGACGGCGCGAAGGTCACTCGCCTGACGGCCGACGATGGGTTCGCTTCGACGTTTCCCGACGTAGCAATTGCGGGATCGCAGTTCGCGATCACGTGGTTCGATGAGCGCGACGGTAACGAAGAGGTGTATCTCGCGCAGGGATTCTTGAAGGTGGATATGCGCGCGGAGACATTCGATCATGCGCGGCGCGTGACGAGCACCCCCGGTCACTCGATCGGCGCTTACGTCGCCTGGAACCACGCGCGCGTCGGACTAGCGTGGTCCGACGATACCGTCGGCGCGCACGAGGTCTACTTCCAGTCCTTCGCGGAGAGCGGCGCGCCGCTCGGCGAAGCGCGGCGGATCACGACGAACCCGACGGGCTCGCTGATTCCGGCGATCAAATCGTGGCGCAACGGGTTCGCGCTCGCATGGACGGAGGTGACCCTCAACAGCGAAGACATACACGACCCGGACACCCGTGCCGAGGTGATGTTCTCACTGGCCCCCTAGGTCGGCGGCGGCGCGATCGATCGCGGATTTCGCCGCCGGCGCCTGCTCGCCGGGCTTCGCGGCGACGAGCATCTTCCCGAACGTACCGTCCTGATCGAACGCCGCGTGCTTGTACACGCCGCCGACGAGGAAGAACGAGCGCCGCTGGTTCGGCAGCGGGCCCGGGTGACCAGTGCGGACGCGCCAGACGATCCGGGCCCACAGGAACGCGTAGCTCGACAGCGCGATCGACGTGTGCAGCAGCACCATGCCGTCCCGGTCTTCCGCGCTCGCAATCGAGCTGCCGACGAACAGCAGTACGAGCACGGCGACGCCCGTGATCCAGTGGAGCGCGATCGAGATCCAGCCGTAGCCGGCCGCGGTATCCCGGAGCCTCGACCGTCCACTCGCCGCTGCGCTCATACAGCCATGATGCGAAAGCCGGGTTAGGATGCGCGAGTTAATCACGGTTGCTTAACCGCCGGCGCGCCGGCGTTGGATCCGTCCGAAAGAGCGGAGACCCCCACGCGGGGATAGGTCGGCATTCCGAGGCTGCGCGGATGCCGTTCGTGACGCG
>CAVUKQ010000012.1:0-21285 GCA_963742115.1 uncultured Gammaproteobacteria bacterium | reverse complement strand
CACGACGCCATCGGGCTTGCGGTGCTCGAGCGAGAGATCACCGGTGAGCTCGGCGTCGTTGTGGCAGCCGACGCAATACTTGTCGAGCATCGCCCAGCGCTCTTGGAGCACGGCCTCGGGCGCGGGCTTCGACAACACGTACGCGCCGACGCCCACCGCGATCGCCGCGGCGGCGCAACCGCCCGCAACGTAAGTCGAGCGCTTCATCGGGCCCCGTGGGTGTCCGCGGCCGCGTGGGACTCGACGGCCGGCCCCTTCGCCGCAGCGCGCAGCAACGCGACCACTTCTTCCGGCGCGGCGCCGTCCTTACCCTTCTGCGGGCCGAACGGATTCGCCGCCGGATCGTACGGTTCGAGCTTCTCCGCGAGCTGGAGCGCGGTGAGCCCGTCGCCATTCTTGGCCTTGAGGTCCGCGCCGCCTTCCGTGAGCGCGCGCAGCGTGTCGAGGTTGCGCAGATCGACGGCCTTGTGCAGCGCCGTGGCACCATCGGGGTCGACGGCGTTGACGTTCGCCCCGGAAGCGATCAGTAGGCGCGCGGCGTCGGCCGGTGTGCGATTCGACAGCTCGCGGAACGGCGGCGGACCGACGCGCGAGTAGCCCGGACCGGCGGACAACGGCACACCCTTGCCGCCGTTGATTGCGACCAGGAGCGCAGTCTTGCCGACGTTGGCGTTCGCGCCCGGTCCGCTGTTTTCGGCGTTCGTCGGCGTCCATTCGAGGTTCGCACCGTGCGCGATCAAAAGCTTGAGCGCCTCGACGTCGGCGGCCACGGCCGCGCGATAGAACGGCGACGCGTTCGCGAATGGGTCGCAGCACATCGCCGCCGAGTGCATCTGGCCGACGAACGGCCTGTTCGGATCAGCGCCCTTGTCGAGGAACAACGCGATCAGGTCGAGGGCGGTGCGCTGGTTCGCAAAGTTGTTGCGCAGCTTCGAGCCGTCGTGCGCGTACCAATCCGTCGTCGCGTCGCGCATCTCGACCGCGTGGTAGAGCGAGCCGTCGTTCGCGTCAGCGCCGAGCTCGAGCAGCGTGGCCGCGAGATCGAACCGGTCGTTCACGACCGTGATCATCATCGCGGTGGCGCCATCGCCGTTGCGCGCGTTGAAGTCGGCGCCAGCCGCGGCGAGCCGCCGCACGATGTCCTCGTGGCCGTTGCGGGCCGCCCACATCAACGCGGTGAACCCGCCGGACGGATAGTCGGCGTTCTTGCGATCCTTGAGGAGGTTGACGTGCGCCTGGAGGTTCGGATCTGCGCCTGACTTCAACAGTGCGTCGACCACGGCCGTGTGGCCCTCTGCGGCGGCCCACATCAGTGCGGTCTGCTGTTGAAACGACTCCTGGGCATTCGGCTTCGCGCCGCTCGCGAGCAGCAATTCCACCGCCTCGACGTTGCCGGCCTGCGCAGCCGCCATCAGCGGCGTCTCGCCCTCCGGGTGCGCGAGCGCGACATCGGCGCCGCCGTCCAGAAGCGCCTTGACGATCGCAGCGTCGCCCGTGCGGCTCGCCTGAATAAGCGGCGTGACGCCGTACTTGTTCGCGACGTTCGCGTTTGCGTGGGCCGCGGTGAGCGTCTTCACCATCTCGAGGTCGGAGTTGTACGCGGCCCAAAGCAGCGCGGTGGAGCCGTCGGTCGCGGGCAGGTTCACATCGGCGCGCGAGCCGATGAGTTGCTTGACCGTGGCGAGATCGTCGGATCGTGCGGCTTTCGCTATCGGACTATCGGCTGCGAAGGCGGGCGCCGTGCACAGCGCGGCCAGGAGCAACGACGAACCGATTGCGGCCTGACCGCGAATACCCAGCTTCTTTGGCGTGCGCATCCTGATACCCCCTACGACGCGAGCACTCTTGCCTGAGCTCGGCGAAGAAGCGCTCGGGACTTGCCCGCGGCCCCTCGCCGAATTTGAATCAGAATAACTGCAAAGTAAGTAATGCGCCATAACAGAGTCCGCTAAAAACCACACCATAATGCGCGCGGTAACCGCGCCCGGAAGCCGGAGTCTTGGCACGGCCGGCGAGCTCGACGAGCAGCCGCCGCGCGGGTAAGTTGCGGAAATGCCGAGGTAGCGTTTGCGCCGCTGGTTCGAAGCGCCGCAGCATGCCTTGCGGGTCGGACTAAGTAAGCCGCACCGACGACAGCCACCATTATAGAAAACTAAAGGTTTCGACAATGGCTATCCTCCCGAGGATATCGCGGCGCTTGCGGCGTACCTCGCAGCGAGCAGCCGTACGCGAAGCCGCCAGTCACCCTAGCTGCCCGGCAAGAACCAAACGCTAGCGCGATTGGCGACGTATGCGTTACCAAGGAAAAGTTACCAGCTGGAACGACGACAAGGGATACGGATTTGTCACGCCAAACGGTGGCGGCGATAAGGCCTTCGTGCACATCACAGCGTTTTCAAGCAAACGCCGCCGTCCCGTCGTGGGCGATGTGATCACCTACGCCATCGTACGGGACCCGAGGAATCGCCTCAGAGCCGAAGAAATCAGATATCCCGGTCAATCGAATCAGCCACGAAAACAGGCGACTCCCCGATATGCCGCCGTCGCATCGTTGATCACGCTCTTCGGCTGTGTGGTCGTTGCGTTGGCATTTCTCGGAAGGACGCCGGTCCTCGTGCCGTTCATATATATGATCGCGAGCGGTATTACCTTCATGGTTTACGGATTCGACAAGTCAGCCGCGATGAAAGGCCGCTGGCGAACGCGAGAAGGAACGTTGCATCTGCTGAGCGCATTGGGCGGCTGGCCAGGCGCTCTTGTGGGGCAGCAAATGTTTCGCCACAAATCGAGGAAGGTGGAGTTCCAGATCATCTTCTGGATCACGGTCGTGCTGAATTGCGGCGTACTAGGATGGTCGGCTACGGAAACGGGCGCATCTGTCTTGAGTGCGACTTTCGGCACCGTGGGCGGATCCAACTAAGCGGGGAACGAGCACGCCCTGCATAGGGCCTGGTAGCGATGTCCAAACCACAACTTCAAACCCCGACCCTCGAGCTCGTGCTCCAGACGACCGAGCGAGTTCTGGAAGCGATCGCGGCGATGGATCCCGCGATGAAGGCACAACTGTCTGCGGATTGGCTGGCGCTGTTCGCTGCCGCACCGTCGGCAGATCCGTGGGTCCACGGATTTTCCGTGGTGCACCGCGAGACCGGTGCCGTCGTCGGCACGTGCGGCTACAAAGGTCCGCCGACGGCGGCGGGCGCCGTCGAAATCGCGTATGGCATCGATCCCGAGCATCAAGGCAAAGGATACGCGACCGAAGCGGCGGCGGCGCTCGTTGCTTACGCCTTCGCGGCCGCGAACGTTCGCGTCGTGGTGGCTCACACGCTTCCGGAGTCGCAGGCCTCGCAGCGAATACTCACGAAGTGCGGCTTCGCCCACGTCGGCGAGGTCGTCGACCGCGACGATGGCCTCGTGTGGAGATTCGAAAAGCACCGAGACGCGTGACCGCCTGCCGCCGCGACTCGCGAAACCTCCTCACCCCGAAGAACGGCGCCGCGATTTTTCGTTTGGACCGCTGCGGCGAGCCGCGATCGGCTCACGGTCAGCGCGTGAGCTCCATACCCTTCGCCTCGTACGTCCGTGCCGCGCCCGGGGCACGCAGCGCAGCGACGAGCTTCGTGCCGTCCGCGTGCGCGGCCGAGCTCGCGCTGGCGCCGCCCGCAAACGACACGTAGCCCTGGAGCTCTTTCGGGAACGGCGCCACGAACTGCACGCCGTGTGCCGGCAGGATCTCGCTGATCAGCGTGAGCACCATCTCGACCTTCCCGGCCGCCACGGTCTCGACCGACTCGTCGACGCTCTTAGCGATCACGATCTTCGGCTTCATTTCCGCGGCAATACCGAGCTTGTCGAGCGCCTGCTCGATATAGGGCTTCGAGGCCCCGACGCCGACCCACGTCACCGATTTGGTCGCGAGCAACGCGCGCTTGAAAGCATCGGGCGTCGCGACGTCGGGCTTCGCTGCGCCGGCGCGCACGCCGACGCCGACGCCGGAGCGGCCGAGCGCACCGACCGAGCCCGGCGCGATCTTGCCGGACTTCGCGAGCGCGTCGATCACTTCCGCGGTGAGCACCGCGACGTCGAACGCCTCACCCGCGTCGATCCGTTGGCGAATCGCGGCCGTCGTGTTGAACTCGATTGCGAGCGGACGTCCGAGATCGCGCTCGAGCTGCGGCTTGAGCTCGTCGATCACGGCTCTCATGCCGTTCGACGCAAGCACATGCAGAGGCGTGGTCTGCGCGCTCGCGAGCTGACTTGCGAAACCTAACGCGACCGCCGCAGTGAAGTGTAAAAGTCGCATGATCATTCCCCCATTTTCGCCCTAGAGTCTCTTGGCCAACCGCAGCACGCGCCGCGCCGCGGCCACGAGCAGCATCCCGCGGCTGATGAGCCGCAGCGCCCCTGCCCCGCGCGCGCGGCCGATCAACGCGAGCCCGACTACGCCGACCGCGATCACGGCGGGATGCAACACCACGCCGCGCGCCATCGTCACGATCCGGTCCACGGATTGCAGCCGCGCTTCGACCGCCTGCACGCCGTCCGCGACGGCACGCCGTTGAACCGCACAACGCAGGCGCAGCGTCGCGTTTCGTTCCGCGAGCGCGCGCGCTCGGTCGCTCACGCCGCTGCTCTCGAAGCGGGCGCCATCGTCACGATCGGCGCCTCGTGAGCTGAGCGCGATCCTTCGCGAGCTCCGCGAACGTGCCTTCGAGCAAACGCGGGCGATCGCGCACCTTGGCGCGCAGCACCACGAGCGCCGCGAGCGCGAGCGCGAAGAACGAGCTTGCGACGAGCACCGAAGCGAGCACCCGGTGCGTGTCCCAGAACATGAAAATGATCACGAGGGTAGTCACGAACAGCCCCATGGCCGCCGCGAGCAACGCGACTAGGGTCCAGATCAGGATCTCAACGCCGCGGTGGATCTCCTCTTGGAGCTCCGTCGTGAGCAGCTCGATGCGCGTCTGCGCGATCGTGACGACGGTCGCGAGCAGGTTCGCGAGCGACTTGAACAGCCCGCCAACGGGTCCTGCGTTGCCCGGCTCTTCGGGCGAATCGGCGTCGTCGGTCAAGCGGCGCTCGCCCGCGTCAACGGCGGCCGAGCAGCAGCCCGAGCACGAGTGCGACGCCAGCCACGATGCCGATGGCTTGCCACGGATTCGCGCGCACGTAGACGTCGGCTTCCCCGGCGAGGACGCGGGCGCGCTCGAGCGCCTCGTCTTCGATGCCGGCCAGCCTCTGCTTCGCTTGCCGCACGCTTTCCTCGGCGCGCGTGCGCGCCTCCTCGATCTTCTCGCCAGTCTGCGCGGCGGTGGCCCGGAGCAGGGTCTCTGCATCGCGGATCACGGCGTGCAAATCGTCGATGAGCTTGTCTGCGGTACCGTTGGCTGTCATTTGTATTGTTCTCAAGGCGCGTCGCGGCCGGAAGGCCGCGAGCCGCGGGGAACCGATGGTATTCCGCGCCCGCAGCAGCGGCAAGCTCATACGCAGCGGCTACCCGCTGCTGGTGTGCCCGCCGCTGGTGTTTGATTGCTGTTCGTCGACGACGAAGAACCGGAGTCGCTTGAGCAGCTGCCCCTGGGGCGTCAGCAGGTCCACGGTCCACGCGCCACCCGAGTCTTCCGGAAACACGTGCTTGCGAGAGTAGGTGCGGAAGCCAGCCTCATTGCCGCCGTGAATCTCCTCGACGATGTCCTCCGACTCGCGCTCGTGCCGCCACTGAAAGATCACGGTCTGGGCGAGCCCCGCAGGCGCGCGAATCGCGGCAAACGCGATCACGCCGCGCTCGAGATCACCGCGCGCGAGGGTGCGCACCGGGACGCCGGGCGTGAGCTCCTCGATGGACTGCGTGATGCGTGCTTCGGTCACGGCGAGCCCGGCGGCCGGTACTTGCGCGCGCGCGGCCCAAAGCAACGACGGGACGGCGAGCACGCCGAGCACCCAGGCGACCTTGAGCTTGCGGCTCTTCAGCGAATACAAAGACAGCGGCAGCGTGAGCACGAGCCACACCGCTACTCCGGCGAGCGAGACCGGCAACGCGCGCTCGAGCGGCAGCCGGAGGACCATCGGCAGCACCACGAGCGCCGCGAGCCAACTGCAGTAAGCGTGGAACAACAGGCGCCGCGGCGCGCGCGTCGCCACGTAGCGTTCGTAGATCGGGTCGATGGTGCTGACCAATGCGGCGCTTGCAGCGAGCCCCGTGAACGCGATCTGCCCAGCGTCGCCCTGAGTCGCGCCGATCAAGAGCGGCAAGCTGAAGAACAGCAGCTCCTGTTGCAAGGACTGGCTCACGAAGTTCACGACGAAGTTGCCGAGCCGCGGCTTGCGTTTCTCGAGCGCGCGCCGCAGCACGGGCTCGATCAACAGCCACGGCCAGCCGAGCAACGCGAGCAGCGCGATCAACCGCGCGGCGTTCGCGCCGCGCTGCACCATGACGAACCCGATCCAGCCCGCGAGGAAGCTCGTCAACGGCAGCAGCCACGGGAAGCGGCTCCCGAGCCGCGCGATCCGCCGGACGCGCCGCTGCCAGCTCATCGGGTACCGGCCGCGGTAGGCGCAGCGCTCGAGCAGCAAAGGCGAATCAGGCGGTTATGCATGGTGCAATCGATCATCCGCGATCCTTGCGAGTTCCTGAGATTCGGGCGCGCCCGCCCCCAAGGCTATTCTGCTATAAATGCCCGCTATGCAACGCCGGCCCTTCATCATCGGCGCGTCGGCCGCGGCAATCGTGGTAGCGGCTGCCGCCGCGATCTTCGTGACGCACCACACGACGCTTTTCCGCCACGAGCCGCAGCTCACGGAACAGCAATGGAGCACGCTCAAGGGCTTCTGCATCGATTGTCACAGCGCCGCCGAAGCGGCAGGCGACGTGGTGCTCGAAGGTGTTCCCGCCTCCGCGATCCCGGGCAAGCCTAAAGTCTTCGAGGCGGCGGTGCGCAAGCTGCGCGGCGGCCTGATGCCGCCGCCGGGAAATCCGCGGCCCGACCAAGCGCAGATCGAAGAGTTCATCACGGCAACGGAGCGCGCGATCGACCGCGGCGCCCCGGCACACGGTGCGGGGCACGTGCCGGCGCAACGGTTGAACCGCACGGAATATGCGGCAAGCGTCAAGGCGCTGCTCGGCGTCGAGATCGACGCGAAGCAATACCTGCCGAACGAGATCGAGGTCGACGGCTTCGACAACATCGCGGCCGCGCTCAGCGTGTCGCCCGCGTTCCTCGAGCAGTACATTGGAGTGGCGCGCAAGGTGGCGCGACTCGCGGTCGGCGAGGCGACACCAAAGCTGCAGAGCGCGTACTTCCCGCCGCCGCCCGGTAATCAGGACAACTACATCGACGGAATGCCGCTAGGCACACGCGGCGGCACCGCGTTCAAGCACCCGTTCCCGTCGGATGGCGAGTACCGCTTCACGATCACGGATCTCGACGTCGGACTCTATCCGCGCGCGCTCGAAACCGAGCAGACGCTCGTGATGCTGCTCGACCGCAAGGAGGTGTTCCGCGCGAAGCTCGGCGGCAGAGAGGACCTCGCGCTCGTCGACCACGGCGGCGCGCCCGCACGCGCGGAGATCATGCAGCGGTTCGCGAGCATTCCGGTGCGCGTTACGGCCGGCGTGCACGAGGTGATCGTCACGTTCATCGAGCGCGCGCGCGCATCGACCGACGAGCCGATCGCCGGCTTCACGCCGTACGGTGGCTTTAGCTTCACGGGACAGATGCGCGTGCCGCGAGTGATCGGCGGTATCGAGGTCAAAGGCCCATTCGACCCGACGGGCGTATCACGCACCGTGAGCCGCGCGAAGCTGTTCGTCTGCGAGCCGGAAACGGCCGACAGGGAAACGGCCTGTGCCGAGCGGATCACCGAGAACCTCGCAAGGCGCGCCTACCGCCGGCCCGTGACGAAAGCGGATGTCGAGCGCCTCATGCAATTCTACGAAGCCGGACGCCGAGACGGCGCCGCATTCGATTCCGGCGTCGAGCAGATGGTGACGGCCGTGCTCGCGAGCCCCGATTTCCTGTATCGCGCGATCGCCCCGCACCAAGCCGCGGGTGCGGAGCCGTTCGAGCTCGCCGACCTCGAGCTCGCCTCGCGGCTATCGTTCTTCCTCTGGAGTCAGGGCCCCGACGACGAGCTCCTCGAGCTCGCTTCGAGCGGCAAGCTGCACGAAGACAAGCAGCTCGAAGCGCAGGCGCAGCGCATGCTCGCCGATCCGCGGGCGGGCGCGCTCGTCAGCAACTTCGCGCTCAAGTGGCTCAACGTCGACGAGCTCGACTCAGTCGATCCGGACGAGCGCCTTTTCCCCGAATTCAGCGACGAGCTCCGCACGGACTTCGCGACCGAGATGTCGCTGTTCTTGAAGAGCATCCTGCTCGACGAACAGGATGTACGGGAGCTGGTGACCTCCGACCAAACGTTCTTGAACGAGCGGCTCGCCCGCCACTACGGCATCGCGTCGGTACGCGGCCCGCAGTTTCGGCGCGTAACGCTCGAGGATCCCACGCGTTTCGGTCTGCTCGGCAAGGGCGCCGTACTGCTGCGAACCTCATACGGCGATCGCACGTCGCCCGTTCTGCGCGGCGCGTGGGTGCTCGATAAGCTCATGGGCACGCCGCCCACTCCGCCTCCGCCGAACGTCGTCACGGATCTCACGACCCCGGCGGGCCAGAAGCCGAAGACCATCCGGGCGCGGCTAGAGCAGCACCGCGTGAACCAGACCTGCAACGGCTGCCATGGCGTGATCGACCCGTACGGCCTCTCGCTGGAGAACTTCACGGTTACGGGCCAATGGCGCGAGTTCGACAAGCTTGCCGAGGCCCCAATCGACGCCAGCACGACGCTGCCGAGCGGCGCCAAAGTCGCGGGCCCCGTGCAACTGCGTGAAGCGCTACTTGCACGCGGCGATCAGTTCGTCCAAGCCTTCACGCAGAAGCTCATGATGTACGCGGTCGGCCGCGAGCTCGAGTATCGCGACATGCCGCAGGTACGCGCGATCGTGCGCGCGGCCGCGGACGACGACTATCGGCTTGCGGCGATCGTCGCGGGTATCGTGACGAGCGACGCGTTCCGCCGCCAAGCACCGGAGCCCGACAAGGAGCTCACGAGCGCGCAGGCCGCCGCGCGTTGAGGGCCGTCTCCGCTGCTACGGCAACATCGCGGTGATGTTGCGCTTCGGAACCTGTCCCACCGTGATGCGCGTAACTTCCTTCATCCCGAAGATGTCGACGACGGACACGTTGTTCGAGCCTGCGTTCGCTACGTAGGCCGTCTTGCCGTCGGGCGTGAGGGTCACCCAGTCGGGCGCGATGCCGACGCCCACTTCGCCGAGCAGCTTCAGGTCGGGCAGCGAGTACACGTAGACAGCGCTGTTGAGCCGGCTGTCGACGACGAGCCGCGAGTTGTCCGCGGTCACGGCCATGCCGTGCGACGTGTTGCCGCCCTCGAGGACCGGCTTCTTGCCCGCGGCGATCTTCGGCAGCTCGATGCGCTTCAGCTCCTTGTGCGTCGCGAAGTCGACGACCGCGAAGCCGTTGAAGTCCGTGAGCTGCACGAAGGCCGTCTTCGTCGAGCCGTCCTTGTTCTGCTCGAACGCCATCGGCCGCACGCCGAGGTCGAAGTTCATGGTCCACACGGCCTCTTCGGTTTTCTGGTCGATCACCGTGAAGTTCTTCCCCGCGACTGATCCGGCGATCACGTAGCGGCCGTCCGGCGTCACGTATGTGTTGTGCGTGGCGCCCGGCACCGGAACGCTTTTCGCACGCGTGAGCGTCTGCGTGTCGATCACGTCGACGGCGCCCTTCTCCTCCCGGATCGCCACGTACACCCGCTTGCCGTCCTTGCTGATCGAGATGTTGTTCGGGTGTCCCGTCAGCGGAATGTTCGCGATCACACGCAGCGTGCGCGCGTCGACGGCGTCTAGCGTGCTGTTCGCCTCGTTGCTCACGTAGATCCTGCTGCCATCCGGCGCCGCTGCCGCGCCGTGCCCGACCTCGACGCCGACGATCCTGCCGACCACCTTGTTGGACGCCGGATCGATGATGTGCACATCGTCGCCCGCGCTATTCGTCTGAACGATTCGTGGATGCAGCGTGAGCGGCTTTGCGACGCTCTGCAGGGTCGCGCCGTTTGCCCATGCCGCGAGGGTCTGCCATTCGGGATCGTTCTTCGACGTCCAGTGCTTGCCGCCGTCGTGATGCGGATCGCCGCCGGCCTCCTCGGCGAGAGGATGGCGCAGCAACCGGCTGTCGTCGGGCTTGCCCGGCACGATGCGCGCGCTCATCTGCTCGAAATTCTTCCGCGCGTCGGCGTCGTTCCAGGTCGCCGCGCCATCGGGAAGCGGCTGCAACCGCATTGGCGTGCCCGAGCCGTGACAAGAAATGCAGCGCGCGTTGCCGTCGCGCTTCGTGGTGAGGATCGGCTGCACCTTCGCCTTGAAGAACTCGAAATCGAGCGCCGTCGCCGCTGACGCGCCGGAGGGCGCCGAGGTTTGAGCAGTCTGCTGCGCGCAAAGCGGCGCAGCGGTCAGTAATAGAGTTGCGAGCACGAGCCGATGCAGCATGACGTTTCCCCCCGGTATTGCGTAAGCGTCGCGCCTGGATTATGCGCCCGGAAAACGCCCGAGCCTAGGCTCATGGTTGCGAGCGTTTGCGCCCGACGCCATCTTCCGCCTCGGGGCTGTTTGCCAATGTAAGATCACGACATCGGCGGGTCTGCGGACCAAGAGCATGAGCGAACGAATGATATTTCCATTGTTCTCCACCCCGGTGTACATCAACAACGTAGGGGATTTCGAGAGTCCGAATCTAAGGTCTTTGGACTACTCGTCCACGATGCCCACCGGAGGGTCCTACAACTTTCTGAGCTCGGTTGATAAGAACGTCCTTGATCGCCCGGAGTTCAAGGGCATCCACGACATCGTGATGAAGGAAGTCAATCTTTACGCTCGGGAGATCCTTAGCGTCAGCAACAGTATTGAGTTCTACGTAACGAACTCGTGGGTCAACGTGCACGGACGCGGTCACTCGGCCGGGTCACACGTACACAACAATTCGTTGATTTCCGGCGTGCTGTATTTGCAGGTTACGGAAACGAGTGGAGATCTCGTCTTTCATCGAGATATTCTGAGCTTGGTTCCGTTTCCGCCTTCGCTCGATCTCGATGTCGACTCATTCAATATCTACAACTGCAAGAGTTGGGGTTACAGGCCCAAGAAGAACGACATCTGCTTGTTCCCGTCCGTCGTGATGCATTCCGCTGACCCGAATGAGTCCGACGAGGAGCGATGGTGTTTGGCTTTCAACGTTTTCGTCAAAGGCAACATCGGATCGCTGCATAAACTGAGCATAAAGTAGTATCCGGAGCGGCCGAGCGCGCTGCGCCGCGACCTGAAGATTGCTCGGCAGACTCGAGGCGGCGGCGCGAAATCTACCCGCCCCAGGCGTCGCGTAGTATTCTCGTTCCTGCAGTTGGCGGCCTCCGACGTCTCGCCGCCGACCCGCAGGAGCATCGGCGTGTATCTGACGAAAAAGCATCTGTCTCGCAGGGCCGTCCTCAAGGGCGCAGGGGTAGCTGTCGCGCTCCCGCTGCTCGATGCGATGATCCCGGCCGCCACCGCCCTCGCACAAACCGCAGCCGCGCCGAAGCTCCGGGCCGGGTTCTTCTACATCCCGCACGGCGCGATCATGTGGAACACCTCGCACGGCAAGGAGATGGACCACTGGACGCCGAGCGGCTCCAACGCGGACTTCAAGCTCAGCCCGATCATGGAGCCGCTCGAGAAGTTCAAACGCTACGTCACGTCCTTCGGCAACCTCGAGAACAAGGCGAACCAGAACTCCGTGCACGCGATCGTGCCGGCCACGTGGTTGAGCGGCGTGCGCCCCGACAGCAGCGCCACCGGTGCGAGCATGGCGACGACGATCGACCAGATGATCGCGAGCAAGATCGGTCAAGAGACCGCGCTGCCCTCGCTCGAGGTCGCGTCCGAGACCACGACACAAGTCGCCGCCTGCCCGGCCGGGGGCGGCTGCTACTACAGCACGACGCTGTCGTTCCGCAACGCGACGTCGCCGCTGCCGATGGAGTTCAACCCGCGCAAGGTGTTTACGCAGCTGTTCGGCGAAGGCGACACGCCGGAAGAGCGCGACGCGATCAACCGCCAGACGCGCAGCATCCTTGACCTCATCTCCGACCGGACGACGGCGCTCCAGAGCAATCTCAGCGCAAGCGATCGCGTGGTGCTCGGCGAGTACCTCGACACTGTCCGCGAGATCGAGCGCCGCGTGCAGAAAGCGGAGCAGCGCGATCTCTCGGGCGTCACGCTGCCCGAGGCGCCGATCGGCGAGCTGGACAAGTTCGACGAGCAGGTGAAGCTCATGTTCGACCTCGTGGCGCTCGCCTACCAGGCGAACCTCACGCGCGTCGCGTCGTACATCATGGTGGCCGAAGGCACGAACCGCACGTACAACCACATCGGTGTGTCGGACGCGTTCCACCCGCTGTCGCATCACGCGAACGACAAGGAGCGGCTGCTCAAGCTCGTGAAGATCCAGCGCTACCACATGGAACGGTTCGCGGACTTCGTCGCGAAGATGGCGGCCACTCCCGACGGCGACGGCACGCTGCTCGACCACTCGCTGTTCATGTACGGCTCGAACATGAGCAACAGCGACCGCCACAACAACTATCCGCTGCCCAACATCCTCGTGGGCGGCGGCGCCGGCGCGCTCAAGATGGGCGGCCAGCACATCGACCTACCCGAGCACACGACGCTCACCAATCTGCACCTCACCGTGCTGAACAAGGTGGGCCTAGAGCTCAAGAGCTTCGCGGATAGCACCGGCGAGATCGCCGGCGTCTGACGCGCACGCGCATGGCGCACCGTCGAACCTTGCTGAAAGGCGCGCTCGGCGCGTTCGCCGGTTTGTCGCTGCCGGTGCTCGCGAGCCGCACGTTCGCGGCGGACGTCCCGGCCGTCACGAAAGTCGCGGACCGCGTCGCGCTGGTCTCGGGCGCGGGCGGCAACGTGCTTGCGCTCGACACGGGCGACGGCGGCGTGCTCGTCGACAGCGGCGCCGCCGCCGCGAGCGACGCGTTGCTCGCGGCGCTCGGCGGGCTGCCGGGCGGCGCGCGCGTCCGCACGTTGTTCAACACGCATTGGCATCTCGACCAGGTCGGCTCGAACGCCGTGCTCGGCCGGGCCGGGGCCGCGATCGTCGCTCATGAAAAAACCCGGCTGCATCTCGCGACGGGCTACTACCTGCCGGCCGAGGACCGGTATCAACCGCCCGCGCCGAAGGAAGCGCAGCCGACCGAGAGCATCTACACAACCGGCGAAACGAAGATCGGCCGGGAGCGGATCGAGTACGGCTATTTGCTCGAGGCGCACACCGATGGCGACGTCTACATATTCTTCCGCGACTCGAACGTGCTCGCGGTCGGCGATGCGGTCTCGCCGGAGCGCGACCCCGAGCTCGACTGGTTCGGTGGCGGCTGGCTCGGCGGGCGCGTGGATTCGCTGAAGCTGTTGCTCGGCCTCGGCGACGCGCAGACGCGGATCGTGCCGAGCTACGGTCCCGTCGTCGATCGCGCGGCAGTGCAGAAGGAATACGACATGATGCTCAGGCTCTTCGAGAGCTTCGTCGAGCTCGTCCGCAAAGGCGACAGTGCGGAAGACGTGCTCGCGGCGGGTGTCATGGACGTCACTGGGCGCGCGTGGGCCGACCCGCAAAAGTTCGTGCGAGCGGCTCACAAGGGGATGTGGGCGCACCACAACACGCTGTCGCCGGACATCGTGTAGCGCGCCGCGACAGCTTGTGCGTTCTGCACCGTGGAGCTACTCGCAACGAAAGCCGACTGGAAGCGCGCCCCGCGACCTACGCCGCGTCGAACCCCGCCTACTTGCGCGGCACCGCGTTGCCGTAGACCTCGATCTGCGCCACGTCCGACCAGCCGCCGGGGCCGTGACCGCTCGACGGCAGCAGATCGACGAAGCCGACCTCGTCGACCTTGCTCAGGTCCGGCTTGTCGACGATGTTGCCCGTCGTGACGAGGCGCTCGGGATCGAGCTTGAGCCAGCGGACGCTCGCGATCGAGAACTCCGTCGTGAGCCAGTCGAGCGGCGCCGCGTCGGTGTGGTCGCCGACGAGCCACGTGCCGTCCGCGAGCTTCACGATCGGCCGCACTTCGTGGAATCCCGACGTCTTCACGTTCCATTTGATCCGCGCGAGACCCGTGAGGTCCACGTAGCGCGCGGCGTCGCGCAGCGCGAGACCGCATGGCGTGGTGCACATGCCGGTCCACACGTGCGTCGGATTGTTCTCGTCGCCGTCGTTGCCGGTGAGCTGTATCTCCGCGCTCGACGCGCCATAGAGCTTCATGGCGACGCTCGGGTTCGTAAGGCTCGCGGGAGTGACCGGATGCTCGCCGCCGCCCGGGATCTGTTTCCATGGCTCCTTGATGAACAGCGGCGGCCGCGTGGGACGCGCCGGCGCGGGCCCTGCGGCGCCGGGCTGCGGCGCTTGGGCGAACGCGCTCGAGGATAACGTGCCGGCGAGAATCATGACGGCGACGACGCTGTGAGCACGCATGGACGTTCCCCTCTTTGACCGCCGCGACAGTATAGCTCGCGTTCGCTCGCGGACGCGGAGTGTGCAGATCGAAGTGGACGCCGTGGCAACGCGGCTCTTATTCTTTGCGACCGAAACTCGCGTCGTTCACGCTCACGAGACTCCGCCCTATGCAGGTCGTTCGCCACACCGATGCACGCGCATTCCTCGAGCGCGCGGAGTCTTGGCTCACCGGCGCCGAGATGGAGAACGGCGTCGCGCTCACGAGTGCGCGCACCGCACGCGTCGACGACTCGAACTATCAGAGACCCGTTTATTGGGCGACGATTGAAGACGACGACCGCATCGTAGGCTGCGCATTCTGCACTCCGCCGTATCGTCTCGGCGTCACGGCGCTCGGCGAGACTGCGATCGCGGCGCTTCTCGCGGACGTGATGAGCGTTTATGCAAGCCTCTCCGGAGTCAGCGGACCGGAGCCGACCGCACGGGCCGTTGCGGCTGCGTGGTGCCGGCTCCACGGCACCACGGCCAAGGTCGGCGCCCGCCACCGCTTGTATGTGCTGCGTGTACTGATTCCGCCGCCTCGGCCGCCGGGCGGCGCTCTACGGCTGGCGACCGAAACCGACGCATCGCTCGTCGGGACATGGGGACAGGCGTTCGCGCGCGAGGCGCGGGTCGAGCACCTGACTGCGAGCTTCTTCACCGCGTTGATCAAGGCCCAACACGTGTACCTTTGGGATCACGGCGGAACCCGCTGCTTGGCGGCAGCGATCAGACAAACGCCGCAGGCGCGCGCGATCGGCGTCTTGTTCACGCCGCCCGAGCTGCGCGGGCGAGGTTACGGCACGGCGACCGTCGCGGCGTTGAGCAACCTCGTGTTCGCAGGCGGCACCAAAGGTTGCTACGTCTTCGCGGACCCCGAGAACATCGCCGTGAGCCGCATCGTCGGCAGCATCGGCTATCAGCGCGTGCACGATACGGCCGACATCGACTTCTTCCGAAGGGCACCGACCACCTAGACCCGCGACGAAAAAAAACGGCGGGCCAAGGGCGCCCGCCGTTCTCTATTCGAAGTACCTAACGAGACTAGAAGCTCATCTTCAAACCGATATACGCGCGGCGACCGAGGGTGTCGTAGTAGTCGGCTCGCGTGACGTCGGAGTTCGTGTCGCCCGCAAAGCCGGGTGCGATCGGGCGCGCCTCCACGATAACGGGATCCTCGTCGAGCAGGTTGTCGATGCCGCCGCGGAATTCGAGCCGCTCGTTGATCGAGTAGCGCGTGAACAGGCTGAACACCTGATACGAGTCCGCGCCGTGTTGCGTCGTCGCGGGATTGCGCGTCGCGGTCTCGGACTTGATCTCCGGCAGATAGCGCCAGTTCAGTCCAAGGCTCGCTTTGCCGCCGCCGAAGTTGTAGCCGAACGTGCTGTTGAGCTTGTACTTGTACTGGGCACCGTAATAGCTCGTGCTCAGCGTGTCGCGCACGTCCAGCGACGGTTCACCCGCGGCGTCCTGGATCAAGAACTCGTCCAGGTACGTGAGCAAGGAGTTGATGTAGAACGACGCCGCCGCCACCGATGTCCCCCGTCCAGTTCACCGAGATGTCGAGGCCTTTCGTCGTGAGAGCGCCCGAGTTTTTATACGGCGCGTCCGAGAGCGACCGCTCGCCGGTGTTCACTTCGCGAGTGATGAAATCGCAATAACCGCCCGGATCCTTCAGGCTGTACGTCGGGTTGCTCACACCGTCCGCGTTCAAGCACTTGCCGTAAACGAACGTCGAGTCGACCGTCGCGATCGCGTCGGAGATGTCGATGCTGTAGAAATCGACGGAAGCCGTAAGGTTCTCGAGGCTACCCGGCCCCGTGAACACGACACCGAGCGTCCAGGTCTCCGCCTCCTCGACGCCGAGGTTGACGTTGCCGTGCGGCACCTCGTTCTCGAGCGCGAAGAACGGCGCGCCGGGCCTCACGAAGCCGTTCGGGCCCGTGCCGAGGTAGGTCGGCGGCTGCCCCAGGTTCGTGTCGAAGGCCGACAAGCCGTCGTTCGCCGGGTTCGCGTCGCTCCGGTTGATGATCTGACGGCACAGGGCCTGCACCTGCAAGTAGTTCGGGTTGGCAGCGGCCCCCCACTGGTTGGGCGGACGGTTACCCCAAGTCGCCGTGGTCGAGACCTGGCACGGATCGCCGTAGATGAAGTCCGTGACCGTGTTCAAGCGCGCACCGGCGAACAGCTCCTCGGTGTTCGGCGCCCGGTTGGCGACCTGATAGCCGCCGCGGAAACGCATTTTGTCCGTCGCGGACCAGTCGAACAAGGTCTTGTAGGTGCTGACTCCGCCGGCCGTGTCGTAATCCGAGTAGCGGTAGCCGAGCTCGAGGTTCAGGCGCGCGGCGACCGGAACCAGCAGCTCGCCGTAGATCTCCTTGACCTCGGTCGAGCCCGCCGTGTTGTTCGACACGAACAGGCTCATCGGTTGCTCGACGAGCGACACGTTGTCGTTGATCTCGCTCGGGTCGTAGCTGAAGCTGTTCTTGCGTTGGGTGACGCCCGCGGCGAACCGCAGCTCGCCGGACTTCATGTCGGCGATCTTGCCCTGCAGGTTCGCCTCGACGATTTTCTGGGTGAGGTCCCAGGTCGGCCGCATCTTCGCCGTGATGGCCTCGTTGCAGAGCGGGTCCGGATCGACAGTCGAGAACAACGGCAAGCCGGTTGGACAGGACAACGTATAGTTGCGGCCGGTAGTGAACGTCTGACCTGGCGCCGTGACGCCCCAGTTCGGCCTAGTCGCGACGTATTGATAGCGCTGCAGCGAAGGTATGTTGGCGTACGTGGCCGTGATGCTCGTATCGCCGGTCGATACGTAGGCTTCCCACGTCCAGTCGCGGTTCGCGAACGTGCCCTCCACGCCCGCCATGACCTGATACGCGTTCGGTCTCGTTCGTCACCCGGATCGGGCCCATGAAGTCGATGCCGCGGAACAGGTTCCAAGGCGTGCTGGCGGCGGACGCGCCCGTAGGATCACCCGGCAACAGAGGGCCGGCGCCGTCCGGATCGAACGTGCGCGAGTCGAGCAATGCTTGCAGACCCGGCGGCAGCGGCCGCAGGCCATCGTTCGGGATGGGCGCCTGCCATACCGTGATCGCGGGCGAATAGCCGCCGCCGGTCTTCACGGAGATGTTGCTGTAGGTCGCCTGCGCGAACGCCGTCAGATTGTCGTTGAGATCGACGTGCGCACGGCCGAACACGGAACGCCGCTCGGACGGCGTGGACGCAAAAGCTGGTCATCGGGTTTTGCGCCAGAGTGCCGTTCGGTTGGCGCCGGACGCCCTCGAAACCGTCGCCGTTGTTCTCGAGGCTCTGCATCGGGCCGGTGTAGTTCACGCCCGTCAACGTGAACGGTCTACCGTCCGTCTGGAAGTAGATCTCGTTGTTGTTGCGGACCGTCCCCGGGGCGAAGCCGTAGGGCGCAAACAACGCGTCGACGGCCGCCTGCGTCGGCCGAGCGATACCGGGGACGGCCGGCGTGGTGTAACCGGCCGGGACGAGGCCCGGCGAATAACCGGTGGCGTTCAGGAAGCCGCCGGACTCGTTGCCCGGATCGGCCCAGCCGTTGACGAAGAAATCGCGATCCTTCTGAAGCACCGCTTCGCGCTGGTACCACTCGACACCGAGCATCACGTTGCTGTTGCCGCCCTCGCCGTTGACGCCGAGCAAGCTCGAGAATCGCGTCTCCTCGCCGTCACCCTCCTGCGTCATGCTGGTCTGGAGGTCCATGTCGACGCCTTCGAAGTCCTTCTTGAGCACGAAGTTGACGACGCCCGCGAGAGCGTCGGCGCCGTACACGGCGGAAGCGCCGCCCGTGATCGTCTCGACACGCTCGATCGCCGCGGACGGGATCGTGTTCAAGTCGACGACGAGTGAAGCGTTCGCCGGCTGCGCGCGGCGGCCGTCGACGAGCACGAGGGTGCGGTTCGCGCCGATGCCCCGCAGGTTCACGCTCGCGATACCGAGCGTCACGGCGCCCGAGGACGCGTTGGCGGAATCGAACTGCGTGCCCTCGGGCACGAACTGCGGCATTTGGTTCAGCACGCTCTCGATGCTGATCGTGCTCGAGTTCTCGAGTCGTTGCGCATCGACGGTGACGATCGGGCTCGTGGCATCGAGGTCGCGCCGCACGATGCGCGAACCCGTGACGAGGATTTCCTCGGTCGGACTCCTGTGCCTGCGCCTTCATCGCTTGTGCGGCCATCAGCGTCGAGATCGTCGACGCGAGCACGGTGAGTTGTTGTCGGTTTGGCGTCCCCAACTTGGCTGTCAGCATGGTTTTCCCCGGGAAAAACTTTTAACGTAACGAAAATGCGATCTGATACTTCTGCAGCAAGGAAAGCTCTGTTGCAGAAAAGACTTTCGATTGCACCCCTGTAACGCGCCCGCTGATGTCCAGGGAGCTCGTCACGCGCGAGTCTGCATCACGCTTGGGGATCAAACTAGGTATTCGCTGTTGATAGTATCCGCAGTGCTACCGTTGCGATGTTTGCAACGTCGGAATTTTTATGGGCGTAAAATCGAACCGAACGTTTCGGTCAGCCCACGTTCTCGGCGCGCGCATTGAGCGCCACGCGGCTCCGGAAGAATTGCGAGACGATCCATTTCTCGCCGCGCGTCGGCGGCAGACCGGCGTGCACCATGCGCACGTCGGGTTTGCCGTTCGGCAAAGCGTTCGTGAAGAACAATCCGCCGCGGCGACGGCCTCTGTGCCGCACGCCGATGCGCGGGAAATCCGTCTCGCCGCCGTCGTAGTCGTCGTTCAAATAGAGCAGGAACGTGATGATCCGCTCGCCGCGCTCGTGGATGAGGCGCTCGTAGTCCGCGATCCCTGGATTCAAGAAGTCGACGTGATTCGTGATTTGCTCGCCGACGGAGTAGTGCAGAATCGTCGGACCCTCCGCGTTCTGCACCGGCACTCCGCACGCGGCGGCCATGCGCTGCTGCAGCACGACCTGCACGACGTCGAGATCAGCGAGATCGAAGGTCGACGATGCTGTTGCTTGCGCATGTGATCCGCGACCGTGCCCCCTTGCGCCGGATCGTAGATCAACGCCCGGCGCAGCCTGCCGCGGGCGCGGCTTTCGAGCCAATCGCACACGGGGTCGCGTCGCAAGCTCCGCGAAGCAGCGCACGAGCGGGCGATCGTGCAGCGTTTCGCCGGCTGGACGCGCGAAGCCACGAGTCGACATCGACGGTCTCCCCGAGCCGGCGCCAATTCGGCGCGCTAGCCTGGGCCGCCGGCGCGCCGAGCGCGCGCAGCTGCCCCTGCGCATTCTCGGAGCCGCGCTCTGCCGCGAGCACGAGCATTCCGAGCGCGTCGCTCCAAGCTCTGCCGTGCGTACGCACCGAGCGCCGCGAGCGGCGCGAGGCGCAGCGCCGCCTCCGCGTGTCCGGCCTTCAGCGCGTCGAACAGCAGGGAGGCCGCATCGTTCGGCAGACACGGCGCGCGGTCGCCCACGAGCAGGCGCTTGCCCAAGCGCAACGGTCGCGTCGAGGTCGCCACGCTGCGTCGCACGGGCGAGCGCGTCGACGGCATCGTCGTGCCGCCCCGCCGCGTCGTGCTCGGCGGCCAGCGCTAGCCCATTCGTCATGGAGTCGATATCGCGATTCGGTGTTGGAGACTGCGGTCATCGTTCGCGGGCCCGCCGAGCGGGCATGCCTTAAGCACACGGTTCAGAACGGCGCGAAGCGCCGAGGAGCATAGACTCCGCCCGAGGCATTTTCCACGGCGAAAACCCGGTTGGACCCGACCCCTTCCGGCAACGCGTTGCCTGGACCTCGTCGCGGCGCTAGGCTACTGGCTCGATTGATTTTTTCGGCTGATCCAATGTCCATCCCACGACTTGCGCTCCTTGGGTGCTTCGTCGTCTCGCTCGCGGCGGCCGGCAGTGCGACTGCTGCGGACGGATTGGCGGACCTGATCCAAGCAGGTGATCGCGGCGCCGCACTCGCCGCGATTCGCGCGGGAGCGGACGTGAACGCGGCGCAAGGCGACGGCACCACGCCGCTGCATTGGGCGGTCTACAAAGTGGACGCCGAGCTCGTCGCGCAGCTACTGAAGCGCGGCGCGACGGCGAACGTCGTGAACGACTACGGATCGAGCCCGCTCGCCGAAGCCGTGAAGCTCGGCGAGGCGGACCTCGTCGACCGGTTGCTCGACGCGGGCGCCGACGTCGAGTCGCCGAATCAAGACGGCCAGACGGCGCTGATGCTCGCGGCCCGTGCTGGCGCGCTCGACGTCGCGACCACGCTCGTCTCGCACGGTGCGAACGTGAACGCGAAAGAGTCGTGGCGCGGCCAGACGCCGCTCATGTGGGCCGCCGACGGCAATTTTCCCGAGCTCGCGCTGCTGCTGATTTCGAAGGGCGCGGACGTGCGCGTGCGCGCGGCCGCGAACGACTGGCAGGCGCAAATCACCTCCGAGCCGCGCGCGCAGTACCGCCCGACGGGCGGGCTCGGCTCTGCTCTACGCTGCTCGCTCCGGCTGCAGCCGCTGCGTGCGCGCGATGCTCGAGGCCGGCGCCGACATCAACCAGCCGAACCCGGACGGCGTCACGCCGCTCATGGTCGCCATCGACAACTTCCACTACGACACCGCGCGCCTCTTGCTCGATCAAGGCGCGAATCCGCACGTCTGGGACTGGTGGGGCCGCACGGCGCTGTACGTCGCCGTCGA
>CAVUKQ010000011.1:0-22788 GCA_963742115.1 uncultured Gammaproteobacteria bacterium | reverse complement strand
AGCGCATTCCCGCTGCTCGACGTCTAGCGAGCTCTCTGCGCCCGCGACCTAGCGCGCGGCGCACATGCCGCAAGCGCGCCCGCTCGTGTTGCTGCCGGCTCGACAATCCGCCCGCTTGACTTCATGGCCGCGCGATAGCACAGCTCGCCGCCCGCGCGGCCATCGGGCTCGCGGAGCTCCGTCATCGCGCTCACTGCTGCTCGGCTGCCTCGTGGCCGTCGTGATCGGGATGGTCGAGATGCTGGTGCCGCGCGGCGTCGGGCTATACGCCGTGATGAGCGCGCGTTCGTACTCCTTCGCCAGCTCGGTGCCCTGGGTGGGACTGATCGCGTGCGCCGCGCTCACGGCGGCCCTGATCTATGCCGCGGCCGCGAACGTCGCGCGCCGTCCGGCGACGTCGAGATCGCGCAATCGCTCACGTTCAAGCGCGCGCCGCGGTAGAACCGTCATGAGCACGCCGGCGAGCCTAAAATCGATTCTCGCGGTCCTGCCGTTTCGTGAGCGCCATCTGCCGCTTGCGATGTGGCTTGCGGCAACCGTCGTCTACGGAGCGATCGTCGGCGCGCTGTTATACGACCATCCGTATGTCGCGGGCGCCGTGCTCGCGGCGGTCTGGCTCGCGGCGACTTGGCGCGGCATTCGTCCGCTCGAGGCACCTCCGCGCCGCCGCGCCGACGAGGGCTAGCTCGCGGCGCCGAATGCGGCGTTCCGGTCGCGACTCTGATATCTTTGCGCGGGCCGGCAGACCGCCGGCACTCCCAGGGCGACCGCTGCGGTGCAACTCCGCCGGCCGATGTTCCTTTGAAGAAACAGCGCTTCAAGATTCCGGCGACTGCGAGCCCGGGCCCCGGCGCTCCGCCGCAGACGCTCGTCGCGTTCTATTGGCATTTCATCCGCCAGACGAAGGGCTGGTACGCGGCGATGTTCGTCGCGAGCCTCTGCGTCGCGCTGCTCGACACCGTGATTCCGCTCATCATCGGCCACCTCGTGGCGTTGATGGAGGCCGTGGACCGGGCGGCCGCGGTCGCCGCGCAGCGGCCGACCCTCATGGCGATGGCGGCGCTCGTGCTGCTCGCGCGGCCAGCCGCGATCCTGACGGACATCGTGATCCGGCAGAACGTGCTCGTGCCGGGCGCGACGAGCTTGATCCGCTGGCAGAGCCACTGGCACGTCGTGCGGCAGAGCCTGACGTTCTTCCAGAACGATTTCGCGGGCCGAATCGCGAATCGCGTGATGCAAACCGGCGGGTCCCTGCGCGAGAGCGCGATGTCGAGCATCCGCGCCGTCTGGTACATCGGCGTGTACGGCGTGACCGCGTTCGCTCTGATGACCTCGGACGACTGGCGGCTCGGCGTGCCGATCTTCGTCTGGGTGATCGGCTACGTGATCGGCCTGCGCTTCTTCGTGCCCCGCTTGCGCGAGCTCGCGCGCGCGAACTCCGAAGGGCGCTCGCTCGTGATGGGCCGAGTCGTCGACAGCTACACGAACATCCTCACGGTGAAGCTATTCGCGCGGCTCGCGGAGGAAGACGCGTACGTGCGCGACTCGATCGACCAGCATCAAGACCTCATGGCCGCGCACACGCGGATGATCACGCGCTTCTTGATCTGGCTCACGGTGCTCAACGCGGCGCTGCTCGTGGGCACCGCCGCTATTGGTCTCGCGCTCTGGATGGACGGCACCGTGAGCGCCGCGATCGTCGCGACGGCACTGCCGCTCGCGTGGCAGACCGCGAACGCGGCGGGCTGGGTGAGCTGGGAAGTCACCGCGATCTTCGAGAACGTCGGCGTCGTGCAGGAAGGCATGCAATCGATCGCCGTTCCGCACTCGGGCGTCGATCGCCCCGGCGCGAAGCCGCTCGAAGTCCCGCGCGGTGAGATCCGCTTCGATCACTTGACGTTCGGTTACGGTCGCAAGGACACGACGCCCGTCGTGAACAAGCTCGACCTCACCATCCGGCCCGGCGAGCGCGTCGGCATCGTGGGCCGCTCGGGCGCGGGTAAGTCCACGCTCGTGAACCTGCTGCTGCGTTTCCACGACCCCGAGGGCGGCCGGATCCTGATCGACGGACAAGACATCGCGCACGTGACCCAGGAGTCGCTGCGCGGCGCGATCGGGATGGTCACGCAGGACACGTCGCTGCTGCACCGCTCGATTGCGGCGAACATTCGCTACGGACGGCCGGCCGAGACGGACGAGCACGTCGTCGAAGCCGCTCACAAGGCGCAGGCACACGAGTTCATCGGCGGCCTGCGCGACTGGAACGGCCGCACGGGCTACGACGCGCACGTCGGCGAGCGCGGCGTGAAGCTATCCGGCGGCCAGCGCCAACGGATCGCGCTTGCGCGCGTGATCTTGAAGGATGCGCCGATTCTCGTGCTCGACGAGGCGACCTCGGCGCTCGATAGCGAGGTCGAGCTCGCGATCCAGGAGCAGCTCCTGAATCTGATGGAGGGCAAGACGGTGATCGCGATCGCGCACCGCTTGTCGACGATCGCGCGGATGGACCGCCTCGTCGTGCTCGAGCACGGCCGGATCGTGGAGCAGGGCACGCACGCGGAGCTGCTGCGCCACGGCGGTCACTACGAAAAGCTCTGGCGGCACCAGTCTGGCGGCTTCATCGCGAACGAGCTCGATCCGGACGAGGAGCGCGAGCTCGCGGCCGGCGGACGGGTGTGAGCAGGTGACCGCGCCTCAATACGTCTGCCGGGTGGTTGGCGACTTCAGATTGCCGATATAGGAAATGCCCAACACCTTGAGCACGACGTTGCGAAACGCCTTGCCTACGGGATAGAAAACGCGCGCGCCCCAGCGTGAGCCGAAGAACGCGAAGCAGAGCCGGTTGAGCCATCCCACACGCGTGCTGAGCAGAGTCAGCATGTGTATGGCATCGGCACCGTAGTACTTCACTTGCCTGAACTTGAGCACCATGCCCTGATCGATGTCGAGACCCGCAGCGGTGATCTCGTCCATCAGTTCGCCGGGTTGCCGCGCATCGACTAGGTGCAGGCGTCCGACGGTGTCGCGAATGCGTACATATTTGCAGTAGGTCCTGCAGACCGGGCATTCGTCATCGTAGACGAGCCAAATATCCTCCACTGCCGATGAGCTTTTCATGAGGATTCCTCCATTCATCGCGCCGCTGGCGTTTCGGGCAACTCGCTGTTACTGTACATCCTATTTAGCTAATTAGCTAACCGTAGATGAATGTCGAAAACGTCTTCGCCGCCCTCGCTTCGACCCCGCGTCGTAGGATCCTCGCGTATTTGGCTGAGACGTCGCTCACTGCCGGCGAGATCGCCGAGCGGTTCGACATGACCAAGCCGTCGTTGTCGAAGCACCTGAAGCTTCTCGAGCACGCTGGCCTCATCAAAAGCGAGAAACGCGGCCAATTCGTGCACTACAGCCTCGCCGACGACAACTTGCTCGGCACTTTGCATAACTGCATCGCCACGTTTTGTCCCGTTGGTAGTCGGCTCAAGAAGGAAAGCGCGGCTATCGCTAAGGCTCGAAAGGGCGTGGCGCGCTGAGCTCACCCAACGGAGGCGATCCGATGGCAACCGTCGACAACGCAATCTACGACCGCATTCCAAACGATTGGTGGAGCGACGACTCGTTCATGGCTCTGCTACGCAACGCCGTCAACCCACCGCGCTTCGCGTATTTTCGCGACACCCTCGTACGGAGATTCGGCAGGGACCCGTCCTCGCTGTCCGTGCTGGACGTCGGCTGCGGCGGCGGGTTGCTGGCGGAACGGTTCGCCGAGATGGGCTGCATCGTGACCGGCGTCGACCGCTCACTACCGACGCTCGACGCGGCGCGGGACCACGCGCGGCTAATGCAGCTCATGATTCGCTACGAACAAGGCGATGCGGCGGCGTTGCCGTTCGACGTCCAGCAGTTCGACGTCGTCTGTTGTTGCGACGTGCTCGAGCATGTCGAGGACGTAGACCGCGTGATCGTCGAGATCGTGCGCGTGCTGAAGCCAACCGGCGTGTTCTTCTTCGACACCATCAACCGCACGTGGCAGAGTCGGTTGCTCGCGATCAAGTTGGCGCAGGACTGTGCGGTGACGCGCCTGGTCCCCCGCAACGTGCACGTATGGGAGCAGTTCATTCGTCCGCACGAATTGGCTGCAAGCCTCGAGCGACACGGCCTCGCGTTGCATGAGTTCGCGGGTCTGTCGCCGGCCGTGAATCCGTTCGTCGCACTCGCGGCCTTGGTCCGCTTGAAGCTCGGCCGGATCAGCTTCGGCCAACTGGGGGATACCTTCGTGCTCGCGAAGAGCAAGGATCTATCGCTTTCCTACATGGGTTTCGGCGCGCGCTCGGCATCTGGCATCGGCCGCTAGCGGCCCTGGCTCGCCGCATCTGCAGCGGTGTCTGCCCCGTGTGTTTGCGTAGAACTTTGGTGAAGTGGGACGCGTCGGTCACGCGTCCTTGGCTAGAGGCAGCGCGACATAGAATGCCGCGCCGCGCTCGGGCCTGCGCTCCGCCCACAGCCTCCCGCCGAGCGAGGTCACCAGCGTGCGGCAGATCGAAAGACCCATGCCCAAGCCGCCATCCTTGGTGCTGTGGAACGGCTGAAACATAGTCTCGAGGTCGTTCGGCAACCCGACTCCGCAGTCCAGCACGCCGATGCGCATCTGGTCTTGCGCGATGAAAGTCGTGAGCGTGAGCTTGCGCTCTCCCGGTGGATTCGATTCCATGGCATCGCACGCGTTCACGATCAGGTTGAGAAGGATCTGCTGGAGTTGCACGCGATCCGTCATCGCCGGCGGAAGGTCGCCGGCCGTGAGAGTCGAGACGGAGACACCGCGCGCGATGAGATCGCTGCGGGTGAGGCGTAGCAGTTCTTCGAGACTCTCCTTCACGCTCACTGGTTGGACGGTGACCTCGCCGCGGCGCAGCATCGTGCGCAGGCGCTCGATGATCTCCCTGGCGCGGTCACCCGCGTTGACGATGTCCCCGAAGATGGCGCGAATCTCGACGAGGTCGGGCCGGTCTCGCGCCATGAGGCGCTGGCCCACCTCTGCATGCATGAGAATGCTGGTGAGCGGCTGGCCCAACTCGTGCGCGAGGGAGCCCGACAACGCGCTCACGGTGGCCACGCGAGAAAGGTGCGCGAGCTCCTCCCGCTGCAGTCGCGCCTCCGCACCCGCTTGCTTTTGGCGCGTGATGTCCATCGAGACGCCGAGCATTCGCGGAGGGGCGTCCTTGGCGGCGGGGCCTAGACGACCGCGCGTGGCGATCCATCGCACCGAGCCATCGGGCAGGACGATGCGATACTCCGCCTCGATAGAGCTCAAAGTCTCCATTGCGCCCTGGATCGCGCTCGCACGCAAGGCGCGATCGTCGGGATGGACGCGTCCGGCCAGCGTGGCCAGGTTGGAGAAATGAACAGGTACGCCTGGCTCGAAGCCGAAGAACTTCCGTCCCTCGTCCGTCATCCAGACCTCGTCGTTCGTCACGTCCCAATCCCACATCGCCAATTGCGCGCTCTCCGCCGCGAGGCTCATGCGCTCCTCGCTGACCCGCAACGCCTCCTTCGATCGTCGTTCGTCTTGGATGGCGACGGCGAGCAACATCAGCGGAGCGGCTACCACCAGCAGGAACAACTGCAGAGCGAGTGCGTTTTCCGTGGGGGTTTGCGTCAGGAACGGGCCGCGTCCCTGCATCGTTCCCCAGATCGCGAAACTCGTGATGACCACCATCGATGCGCTGATACCCCCGAGCCCGAAGCGGAGGGCTGCCCAGATGAGCAGCGGAACGGGTGCATAGAGGAGCGCGGGCGAAGTGTCAGGCCCCGCGGGCAAGTGATCGAAGGCGAGGAATCCGACTGCGACAAGGCCCGCGGTAAGCAAGGATGCTTCCAGGATGCGCGCGGGTAACGCTTTGAACATTTTTGCGAATGGCTGTTGGGCGCCAATCAGAATGACCGGCACCAGCACGATCGCTGTCACTCCATTCGAGACGCTGAGGTTGCGCCATTCGACCCAGTAGTCGGTGCCGAAGTGATTGGAGAGGGTGAATGCGGCCCCCCAGAACGCAGTCCCGACAGGAACGATGATCACCGCGATCAGGACAAAGATGAGGGCTTCGCGCAGGCTGATGAGACGGAACGGCGATTTGACAAAAATGCGAATTCCGGCGGCGGTCAAAATATTTTGCACGGCATCGAAAGCCTCGCAGTGCAGTGCATAGAGAGGCGGCCAATGCTCCTGCTGCGTGGCGAAGTAGTGACTGCTGACGGCAGCCAGCGTGTAGGCCCACCAGTGCCGGGTGGGCGCGAGCAACAGAATTGAAACGAGGATCGCGTGCGGAGGAAAGAACAGGGATACCTTGCTGTCGGGGAAGCACAGCACCCAGGCGATTCGCGTCGCTAGGTAGTAGCAAGCGCTGCCGGCCAGAATCCAGAGAACCGTGCGGAGCGAGAACGCGGATGGCTCATTAGGCCGGGTGCCGGCGAATGGCAGTTCGTCATTCGCTCTTGCTTGCCACAGTGCCTCGATCATTCTCGGCCGTACCCCTGGATGCGGCCACGTGCAACGTGGCAGAAAACGAACATAGCACGCGACACTCGCAAGCGAATACTGCGGGCGGCTAGGCGCCGAGTGAGCGATGCGGTCCGACCTAGTCTTCACATGGTTCACCGGCGCTCGATGCGAGCTCGGCGTCGGTTTGCCCGGTTGAAATGAAATACCCTTCGCCCCGCTTCGATAGAACGCACGTTCTCACGGACCCCGACCGGTCGGAATAATCCAACGCTTCCCTGCGTCTATTCCGTGCACTTCGTCCTCGCATGTCGCATGCGAACAACGCAGTCCAACGGAGGGAACACTCATGTCACGTCAAGGAACCACGCTCGCGTTGTCGAGCGCGACTCTGCTCGCGGCGCTCGGCGGCGCCGCGCACGCGCAGCAATCCACCACCGCGACCGGCGCGAACGCACAGCCGCCGGCTTCGCTCGAGGAGATTACGGTGACGGGCTCGCGGATCCGGCGCACGACGGACTTCACGACACCGAACCCGACGACCGTGGTCGACGACGCATTCCTGAAGAATCTCGGCATCGTCAACGTCGGCGAGGCCGTCGCGCAGCTGCCCTCGAACGTCTCGAACAACACCCCGAACACAACGGGCAACGCGAACTTCTTCGCGGGATCCACGATCGCGAACCTGCGCGGCCTGAATCCGTTCTTCGGCAGCCGCACGCTGACGCTCGTCGACAATCATCGCTTCGTGCCGACGAATCAGGGCGATGGCGTCGACCTGAACTTCATCCCGTCGGTGCTGATCGACCGCATCGACGTCGTGACCGGCGGCGCGTCCGCCGCCTACGGCTCCGGCGCGATCTCGGGCGTGCAGAACATCTTCCTCGACCGCAAGCTCGACGGCGTGCGGATCGACGTCGACGGCTATGAGACCGGCCACGGCGGCGACGGCAACGACACGCACGCCGGCGTCGCGTGGGGGCATGGATTCAGCGACGGAGCGAAGCTCGTCCTAGGGCTCGAGCACCAAACGACGGACCCCGTCGTATGCCTCGACCGCGAGTGGTGCCGCAACGGCGTCGGTTTCATCACGGGCGGCGCGGGCGACCCATCGAACGTTCTCGCGTCGAACGCCCGCTTCAACCAAACGAGCTACACGGGAGTGTTCAACAACTTCGCCCCCGGCGCTGCGACGGCGCAGCAGGCGGACGCGGCCGGCACGGCGCTCGTTCCGTTCAACATCGGGCAGGGCGCTAGCACGGTGCCATTCAACAACGTCGTGGGCGGCGACGGTGCTTCGATCTATCGGTACACGAACCTGCGCGCGCCGACGGACCGGGATCTCGCGACGGGGCTTCTGAGCATCCCGCTCACCGACGCGTTGAACATGAACATCGACGTTTCCTACGGCAAGGTGAAGACCACCAACGTAACGGGCGCGCTGAACGACAACCTCGACGCGATTCATCCGGACAACGCGTTCGTGAGCCTGAACCCGGGGCTCGCGGCCGCGGTCGATCCCGTGCTCGGCGCTTCGCTGAACAAGGACTGGACGAGCCAGCTCGATTCGCATTCGACGTTCACGACGGACGTGAAGCGCGCCGTCGTGAGCTTCGACGGTGCGTTCGCCGATTCGTCGTGGAGTTGGAACGCCTACTATCAGTACGGCGAGACCGAGCGCGACCAGCTCGTGGCAGACAACCGCCACCTCAATGCGTATCTCATGGCGGTCGATTCGGTGCTCGACGCGAACGGCAATCCGATCTGCCGCGTGACGCGCGACGGCTTTGCCGCGGCCGCCGCGGCGAGCCCCGCGTACGCGCTCGCGGATCCGTCGATCGCGCAGGGCTGCGTGCCGCTGAATCCGTTCGGCAGCCAGGCTATCCCCGCGGACGCGCGCGCCTACGCGTTCGGCTTCCTCGACGAGGACTTGACCTACAAGCAGAACGTCGCCGCGT
This sequence comes from uncultured Gammaproteobacteria bacterium, assembly GCA_963742115.1. GTDB lineage: Bacteria > Pseudomonadota > Gammaproteobacteria > Steroidobacterales > Rariloculaceae > FEN-1219. Next base: position 14,337 of record CAVUKQ010000011.1, on the reverse strand, counting down.
TCGACGTGTCGGGCGACATCTGGAAGGGCATGGGCGCGGGCCCGTTCCAGCTCGCCGCAGGTGCGGAGTACCGCGACGAGATCGGCCACAACATCGGCTCGCAGAACGGCGCGCCGGACTACGTGCGCACGGACTATTTGATCCAATACGGCGAGTCGTTCTCCGGTAAGGTCGGCGTGACCGAAGGCTTCGTCGAGCTCAACACGCCGCTCGTGAAGGACAAGCCCGGCGTGAAGCGGCTCGAATTCAACAGCGCGCTGCGCGAATCGAGCTACCGCAACGAAGGTCTCGAAGGTACCACCGGCGAGACGCGCACCCATTCCTTCACGACCTGGAAGGTGAGCGGCATCTACGATCCGCTAGACTGGCTGCGCGTGCGCGCGACGCGATCGCACGACATGCGCGCGGCGAACTTCCGCGAGCTCTACTACGGGCAGAAAATCCACGCGGGCGGCGCGTTCGGCTTTTGCGGACCGGCCGGCAGCTTCCAAGCCGACCCGTGCGACTGGAGCCTCGAGGGCAACGTCGATCTGAAGCCCGAGCAGGCCGACACGACGACGTTCGGGCTCGTGTTCACCCCGATCGAGCGGTTGACCGGCCTCGACTTCGCGGCCGACTACTTCCGCATCAAGATCGCGGACGCGATCCAGCAGGCGAACGTGCGCCAGGTTCTCGACGGCTGCCAGATCAGCGGTCTTCCGGAGTTCTGCTCGTTGCTGGTTCCGGACACTTCCGGCAGCTTCGCATACGATCCCGCGACCAACAGTGGAGTCCAGAGCCTCCGCGCGCTGTCGTTCAACGGCAGCGGCTACACGTACGAGGGCGTCGACCTCACGGGCAACTACAAGGTCGCGCTGCAACACGACGCGAGCTTGAACATTCGGCTGCTCGCGACGCGCATGTTCGAGCAGCAGTTCCAGCCGACGCCCGGGCAGCCATTCGTCGACATCGTGGGCCAGACGGGTACCAGCAACTCGTTCCTCTCCGACAATCAGCCGACCGCGGAGTGGCTGACCAACCTGTCGAGCACCTACAGCCGCGGACCGATGAGCGTCACGGGCCAATGGCGCTACGTGGCTTCGGGCGAGATGAACTACTACGGAATCACTCCCGGCGATCCCGGGTACTCGACCGCGGCGCCGCCGCTCGTCACGATGAGCGCGAACCATGTGCCGAGCTACAGCGTATATAACCTGTCGGGCTCGTATGCGTTCAAAGGCCGCGGAATGCAGACGCAGCTGTTCGCGACCGTCGACAACCTGTTCGACAAGGACCCGCCGATCGCGGCCGGCAGCGGGTTCGGCGGCAACGTGAACGGCGGGACCAACGCCGTATTCTTCGACACGCTCGGCCGGGCGTACCGCTTGGGTATCCGGATGGATTTCTAGAGCGCGGAAGGACGGGCTGCTCAGTCGAGCAGGTGCGACAGCAGCCCGTCCGCTAGCTTCGGCTCGAACCACGTCGACTTCGGCGGCATCAGCCGGCCCGCGTCCGCGACGGCCATGAGCTGCTCCATTCGCGTTGCGTGCAGCGCGAACGCGACCGCAGCGCTGCCGCTGGCGACACGGCGCTCGAGCTCGTCGAGCCCGCGGACGCCGCCGACGAAGTCGATCCGTGCGTCGGTCCGCGGGTCGCCGATTCCGAGGATCGGTCCGAGCAGCTTGTCTTGCAGCAGGCTCACGTCGAGGCTTGCGACCGGGTCCGTTCGCGGCACGAGCGCGGGCCGGATCTTGAGCCGGTACCAGCGCCCCGCGACGAACATGCCGAACGTCTCGGGCTGCGCGGGTTTCGCTTGGCCTCCGCTCGGCTCGACGTCGAACGACTCGCGGATCCGCGCGAGCAGCTGCTCGACCGACAGCGCGTTCAGGTCGCGCACGACGCGGTTGTAGTCGAGGATCCGCATCTCGTCGTGCGGGAACGCTACGCCCAAGAAGTACTCGTGGCTCGCGCCGGCCGGATGCGACAACGCGCTGCCGAGCGATACGGCGACGGCTTCCGCGCGCGCTTCGTCGCGCCGCTCCCGCGCCACGCGCATTGCGGCGGCGGAGCGGTGGTGGCCGTCCGCGATGTAGAGCGCGCCGAGCGCGTCGAACGCGCTGGAGAACGCGGCGACCTGCTCACGCGCCGACACACGCCACACCGTGTGCACGGTGTCGTTCGGTCCTGCGACCTTGAACAGCGCCGGGGCGTTCGAGGCCGTCCGCACGAGCTCGCGGATCGCGACGTCGGAGCGGTACGCGAGCAGCACGGGTCCGGTCTGCGCGTTCAGCGCGTCGATGTTGCGCACGCGGTCGTTCTCTTTGTCGGGCCGCGTGAGCTCGTGGCGCTTGATGACGTTCGCCTCGTACGCGGCGACCGACGCCACGAACGCCACGCCGGTCTGCGTGCGCCCGGCCATCTGCATGCGATAGACGTAGTACGACGGTTCCGCATCGCGCACGAGGACGCCGCCGTCCACGAGCGCCGCGAGATTCGCGGCGCCGCGCGCGTAAGCCTCGTCGGAGTAGGGCGACGTGCCGGGCGCGAGGTCGATCTCGGGGCGCGAGATGTGGAGGAACGAGCTGGGCCGCCCGGCCGCGAGCGCGCGGGCTTCTTCGGTGCTCACGACGTCGTACGGCGGTGCGATGACGTCGTCGGCGCGCGCAGCCTCCGGCCGCAGCGCATGGAACGGGCGAACGAGAGTGGTCATAGGAGCGCGATTATAGGGTGCGGGCGCTCGTGTGGCCCAAGGCAACTCGCATTTCCGGTTTTCACGGATAGACGCGAGATTCTGTGCGAGCCAGCCGCGTGTCTTTGGCGGATCCTTTCGCCTGCTTGGCGCAGCGCGTAGTACTGGACAGCGACGTTTGCTCACCTTGTACACTCGGTTGATCAGAGAGGGTCGATGAGCACTCCCATGGAAAGCGGCCCGCGCAAGCACCGCATCACGGTCGACGAGTATCACCGGATGGCCGAGATCGGCCTGCTGGCGCCCGATGCACGCGTCGAGTTGATCGAGGGAGAGATCATCGACATGCCGCCCATCGGCAGCGATCACGGTAGTGTTGTCGATCAGCTGACGCAGCTGATTGTCCAAGCGGTAACGGGCAGGGCCATCGTGCGAGTCCAAGGCGCGGTGCGCTTGAGCAGCAGCTCGGAGCCGCAGCCCGACGTCGCACTGCTCAGGTTGCGGCCGGACTTCTATCGACACGAACATCCGACGGGCCCGAACACGCTTCTCGTCATCGAAGTGAGCGATACGTCGCTGCGCTATGACCGCGACGTCAAAGTTCCTCTTTACGCGCGCCACGAGGTACCAGAAGTCTGGCTCGTGGACCTCAACGGCGAACGAGTGCTGTTCTATCGCAAGCTTGTCGACGGCGCCTACCAGGACCAGTTCTCGGAGTCGCGTCCGGCCGAGGCATCGCCGTTGGCGCTTCCCGAGGCCGTACTCGATCTTCGGGCAATTTTCGCGGCCTGAGGTCGCCTACGATCGTCGGCGGTAAGGTTGTCGTGACGAACTGCCGATAACCGGCGCGAGCACTCTCTAGTTCGGCAGGCGGAGCGCCACCCACTCGGTGTCTTCGTCGCGCCCGCCCACGGGCACCACGATGTACTGCTTGCCGCGATGCAGGTAGGTCATCGACGCGCCCGTCATGCCGGCCGGCAGTTTGATCTCGGCGAGCACCTTGCCGGTGGCCTTGTCGTACGCGCGGAGCCATGGCTCGCCGTAGTTCGGAGCGGTGTCGAACGGCATCTCGGGCGGCACGCGTGAGCCGACGACCATCGCGCTCGAGCCCTCGCCGACGAACAGCAGCGTCTTCGTGACGAGCGGTGCCGAGTGCCCCGTGTTGCCCAGCGGCCCGAGCTTGAGATGTGCAATCGCGGGGTTGTCGCGCGGTCCGTCGCCGTTCGCGACTTGCCAGACAATCTCGCCCTTGCTCATGTCGATCGCGCTGATGCGGCCGTACGGCGGCTTGAACAGCGGCAAGCCGCGCGGGCCCGCGGGGCCCCACAAGCGCTTGCCTTTCACGTAGCGCAGATTGGTGCGCGACGGGTCGCCAAGCTCGAGGTCCGCGACGAACGGCGCGTACGACGACGGCACGTAGAGCGTTTGCGTCTCGGGATCGAACGCACCGCCGGTCCAGCTCGCGGCGCCGGCCGAGCCGGGCAGCTCGATCGTGCCGAGGTTGCCGCCGGGCCGGTCGTCGCGAATCGACGGCGGCGTGAACAGCGGCCCGGTCGTGTAGCGCTTGAAGATCTCGAGCGCCTCCGCACGCAGCTCGGGCGTGTAGTCGATGAGGTTCTCCTCGGTCGCGCCTTGGAGATCGAACGCGGGCGGCTTGGTCGGGATCGGCTGCGTCGGCGACGTGCGCTCGCCGGGCACGTTCGACTGCGGCACGGGCTGCTCGACGATCGGCCACACGGGCTCTCCCGTCACGCGGTCGAGCACGTACGCGTACGCCTGCTTCGTGAGCAGCGCGACGGCCTTGATGGGTTTACCGTCGACCGTAATGTCCATGAGGATCGGTGCCGCGGGCGGGTCATAATCCCAGAGATCGTGGTGCACGGTTTGAAAGTGCCACACGCGCTTACCCGTAGCGGCCTCGACGCAGACGATGCTCTGGCTGTACAGATTGTCGCCGAGCCGATGGCCGCCGTACATGTCGCTCGTCGGTGCCGTGACGGGCATGTACAGGTACCCGAGCTCGGTGTCCGCGCTGAACGTCGACCACACGGGCGAGTGACCCGTGTATTCCCACGAGCCGTTCTCCCAAGTCTCGACCCCGAATTCGCCTTCCTGCGGGATCACGTGGAATTGCCAGCGCAGCTTGCCGGTGCGCACGTCGTAGGCGCGCACGTCGCTGCGCGTCGCTTCCTTGTTCGCGAACTCGTCGAACGGCGACATGCCGAGAACGACGACGTCGCCGATCACGAGCGGCGCACCGGTCCACGTGTAGCGCATGTCCGGGCCCATGCCTTCGGACAGGTAAACGCGGCCGTTCGCGCCGAAGCTCTGGATCGGCTTGCCGGTTTTGGGATCGAGCGCGAGCAGATATTCCGTGTGCTGAACGAGGAGGCGCGGCGCGGCGCCCGAGCCGCTCCAATAGCCGATGCCGCGCGTCGACGCGCCGCGGTACGCGTTCGCGCCGGTCTCGAGCGGCGGCTCGACCCAGAGCGTCTTGCCGGTGCCGGGATCGAACGCCTCGACGTAGCCGACGCCGTTCGGCGCGTACAGCACGTCGCCGATCTTGAGCGGCGTTCCGCGGAACTGCTTGGCGGCGCGCATCTGCGGTGCCTGCGCGAGGACTGCGGCGTCGAGCGACGGACGGCGCCATGCGATCGCGAGCTTCGCCACGTTGGTCGCGTCGATCTGATCGAGCGGTGAGTACTTGGTGCTTGCGGCGTCGCCCGAATAGCTGTGCCACTCACCCGCCGGCGCGCTGCGTTGGGCGTGTGCGAAGCCGGCCAACGCGAGCGCCGCGAGACCGATACCGAGTGTCTTCATTGCGTCCCCCCGGAAAGCACGGCCCGACGGAGCGGCCGCCGGGAGCCGCCGGGAGTATACAGCGGCGCTGCCGGCGCTCGACCCGCACGGTCCCGCCGTGAACCTTTGTGCCCTCTCGCGCTACAGAGGTATCGACTGAACCAGAGTGAGGCCCCGAATGACCGCCCAGACCGCGATTGCAATCTCGATGCTCGCCGCGCTGCTCGCGGGCTGCGCCACGTACACCACGCCGGGTGGTCCCGCCTCGATGACGGCGCTCGATCTCGGCGCGCAGCCCGCGAGCATCGCAGGCGAGTCGTCGGCCACAGCGCCGGGAGACGCCATCAGCGCGGCCTTCGCGCGCACGCCGCGCGCGCGTTTCCCGGCTCAGCTAGTCGTCGTGCGTATCCAGGCTGCTGGCTACGCGTCGGCTTCGAGCGCGGGTTACGGGCGCGGCCAATTCAGCGTGGTGACAAGCCGCGACATCGAGACCGATGCGGACTTCGCGCGGCTCGGCGTCATGCCGGGTGTCGCCGGCGTAGCCCGGCTCAACCGCTTGCTGCTGCCCGGCAACCTAGGGCTCGACGACGTGCGCTCCGCGGCCGCTGAGCTTCACGGTGACACGGTGCTCCTCTATACGCTCGACACGTCGTTCCGGACTGAGTCCGACACTTTCGGGCCGCTGCAAGTCGTGAGTTTGGGTTTCTTGAAGAAGCACAACGCCGTCGTACATTCGACGTGTGCAGCCGTTTTGATCGACGTGCGCACAGGCTACGTCTACGGCCTCGCGGAATCATCGGCGACCGAGGAGCAGCGAGCAAATACCTGGAGCACCGGCGACGCGATCGAAGCGTCGCGGTTGCGCGCCGAGCGCGACGCGTTCAGCCAGGCGCTCGGCGAGATCGAGAAGGTGTGGTCCGAGGTCTACGCTCGCCGTTGAGGTCGGCCGTGCGCGTCGTGACGCGCCGGCGGCGGGGAAGAGCGCCTCAACTGGGCGCCAATTTCCCCACCGCCAATATCGCGCGTCGGATTGCGTTTCAGGGTTTCGTTGCGGTATCCCAGTGCTCGACGATCTTGCCGTTCGCGACGCGGAACATGTCGAACCACGTCGTGGTGTACGCCTTGCCGTCCTTGTCCTTGCCGTTGCGCACGAGGGCCAAGGTGACGAGGTCGCGCTCCGCGACGATCGAGACGAGCCCCTCGATGTGGTCGGGGACCGGCAATACCTCGAGCTTCTGCGCGCTGAAGTACGCCTTCACGCCCGCGAGGCCCGTCTCCGCGTTCGGATTGTGCTGGTGATACTCGGGCGCGAGATATTTATCGGCTTCGTCGATGTGATGGGCGCTCAGGAACGTGCGCCACATGTCCCAGACGAGCTTCTTGTTCGCGGCGAGCTTCGGGTCGCTGCTCGCGAGCAGCGCCTGCTGGTCCTTAGCGGACAGGGCCACGACGGGCTCCGCGGCATAGGCGATGGTCGAAACGGCGAGGAGCGCGACGGCGCTAGCGAGTATTCTCATACGGAAGTCCCCTTCTTGTTGCGGTGAGAAAGTTCCGGACCGACCGGAACCGCGCGACTATACCAGGCTGCGGGCGGGTGCTCGCAACGCCGCGCGAGGTGGTTAGGATGCCGGGATGAGTCCTGCCGATACGCTGCAGCTCGAGACGGACCGGCTCGTGCTGCGCCCGATTCGCCGCGAGGATTTCGCCGCGTTTGCTGCGTTCTTGGCCGACGCGGAATCGACGCGCCATCTCGGCGGGCCGCAGCCGCGCGCGGTCGCATGGCGGACGTTCCTCGCGATGGCGGGCGCTTGGGCGATGCAGGGGTTCGCGATGTTCTCGGTGATAGAGAAGGCGAGCGGCGCCTGGGTCGGGCGCGTCGGCCCGTGGCAGCCGGAAGGTTGGCCCGGCACGGAAGTCGGGTGGGGCATCGCACGCGATCGCTGCGGGCTCGGCTATGCAACCGAGGCCGCGACAACCGCGATCGACTGGGCGTTCGACGCGCTCGGCTGGAGCGAAGTCATTCACGTCATAGATGTCGGGAACGCGGCGTCGCAAGCCGTCGCGCGCAAGCTCGGCTCGCGCAACCGCGGGCGCGGCCAGCTGCCCGCGCCGTACGAGGCCGTGATCATCGACGTTTGGGGGCAGACGCGCGAGGAGTGGCGCGCGCGCCGCTGACTGGCTACTCGCCGGGGGCTGCCGTGCCCGAGAACAACCGCGTCCCGTCCGGACTGATGACGCCCGTCGCGATCGCGATGTGCGGATAGTCGCGGGCGCGAATCCCCGTGACCGTGACCGAATCTCCGAGCTTGAGCGAGTTGCGCGACCAGCCCCGGCGCATCAGCGACACGGGACTCGGGAGCTCGAAATCCCAGGTCACCTTTGCGCCCGCCTCGTCCGTCACGGCGACGAGCAGACGCGCATGCGGGCTCGCCCATTGAACTTCCGCGACGGTGCCGCTGACCTTCACGGGTAGCTCCCGGTCGAAGGCCGCGCCCGAGTGGTGAGCGGCGGCCGGAATCGCAAGCAGCAAGCCGAGCAGAGAGATCGCTGTCGTCGAACGTTTCATGACGTTGCTTCCTACGAGTCGCTGAGGCGGCTGATCATTTGGCGTCGAACAGACGCGTGTCCTGCTCGTTCTCCAAGCAGATCTCCTCGACGAGATCGGTGTCGAGCACGATGCTTTTCGTCAGCGTCACGGTCCACGGCCGCGTGTACGCCTTCGGGTCGTTCACGGTCAGCTCGATTTGGAGATGGCCGTAGTCGACGCGCTTGAAGCGTTCCGTGACGTGCGCCGCGCTCGTCAGCGGGCTGCCGGAAAGATCGAGCCACAGGTCGTCGCGGAAGCCGATCGTCTCGACCACCAACGTGTCGCCGTCCCAGCGCCCCGACGAGTAGCCCTGCCAATAAGGGTTCGGGTCCACCGGCAGCGCGCGGCCGTCGGTGAAGATCTGCCGATAAGTCGCGTTGAACTCGTGCAGGATCACGGTCACCTGCGGCGTCGTCAGGATCTTGAAGTATTGCGGGAACGAGAACGCGCGCGGGAAATTCGGCGGCAGGCAGTGCGCGTGCGGATCGTCTTGCGCTCGATTGGCCGTTCGTGTGGCGACGAGCGCGGCTGCCCACGGCTGATACGGTAAGCCGTCGGGCAGGGTGCGGCCGATGTTCGTTGCGTCGAGGGGCAGCCCCACACCCTGCGGAATACACTCCGCGGCGCTGCATTCCGGGACGAACTCGATGGAGAACCAGATCCCCGAGAGATCCGGCTTCCCGGCGGCCGTGCGCGGTGCGGGCGCGCCAAGGTCGGGCGATCCATCCGCTTTGAGCGGGACGCCTGGGGTCGGGGTGTCGATCCACTGCGCGAAGATCGGTGCAGGCGAGAGGACTAGACCCAGGACGGCGACCGTGAGCGACGCCGTCGAGGCCTTCGTTCGGCCCCGTAGACCGGACCACTGGTTCATTGCACGAGCTCCGAGAAACGCGACGACCGTCGCGAGTGTAATCGCAGTCGCCCGGCGAGTGTCAGCGAGACTCCGTGGTCGTGGTGGCCGCGTGCCGCGCGACTTCGGCCAGGCTCAGTTGGCTCTCGGCAGCATCGGTCGACTATAGTCGGCGGCAGAGTCGACGTAGGGGGGGCACCATGAAACACGCGCCGCTGTCGCAGGTCTCGCTCGCGGTCCTCGCCGCCGCGTTTGCCCCGGTCTTCGCATTCGCACAGCCCGGTCCGAACGATCCGAAGGTAGCTCCGAGCGCGCTGCGCTCCGTGCCCGCCGAGACGACGGTCGCGGCGTACGTCGACAAGAATTGGAAGGCGCCGCGGACCTCCTGGGGCCATCCGAGCCTCGAAGGGGTCTGGAGCACGGACGACCTGCGCGGCGTGCCGATGAACCGGCCTGAGAAGATCGGGCTCCGCGAGACGCTGACGCAGGAAGAGTTCCTCGCGCGTGCGAGCACCGACGAGACCGGCCGCGACTTCGCGGTAAACGTCGGCACGTTCCTGCGCCACGAGTTCGGCATCCGGAGCTTCGGCTATTCGTCGCTGATCGTCGATCCGCCCAACGGTCAGATGCCCAAGCTCACGCCGGCCGGCGAGGCGCTCGCGGCGACGCGGGTGCGCGGCACGTTCGGCCCCGGGCCCTTCAATGGGTTTCAAGACTTCACGCTCTACGACCGCTGCATCACGCGCGGCGTGCTCGGCTCGCTGTTGCCCGTGATCTACGGCAATGGCCTGCGCATCGCACAGAATCCGGACTCCGTCGCGATCAGCTACGAAATGATCCACGACACGCGGATCATTCCGCTGTCCGCGCGCCCGCCGGTAGACGCGGGTGTGCGCCAATACATGGGCATCCCGCGCGGGCATTGGGAAGGCGACACGCTCGTCGTCGAGACGGCGAACTTCACCGACCGGACGAGCATCGGCGTGAACGGCGGCGGCCCGCCCAATAGCGAGCAGCTGAAGCTCACGGAGCGCTTCACTCGCGTGGACCCGGAGATGATCGAGTACCGCGTAACGGTGAACGATCCCGGCGCGTACACCGCGCCGTTCACGATGCGGCTGATGATCACGTCGCGGCCGGGCTACGAGATGTACGAGTACTCGTGCCACGAGGGCAACGGCGCCGTGGCCAACGCGCTGAGCGGCGAGCGGGTCTACGAGCAGCAGGTGGCCGAGGCGAAGGCGCGGGGCCTGCCGATCCCGGCGCGGGCCGTGGAGCACGATCAGATCAGGAACGGCGTGCCTGAAGAAGGCGCGCGGTCCTTCAATATCAACAAGGGCGAGTGAGGGCCCGCCGGGCCTGGTCGGGACGTCGGAATAATTGACCGTCAAACGCTGTGTCGCGGAGAGAATTATAGGATTAACAATAGGTTGTAAGTCTGGCCCCGTCCTTGCACTACGTACCTGTCCATTCACGGAAACTAGGTACGGAGTACAAGGATATGTTCAAGTCCCTCACCACGGCCGCGCTGCTGGGGTTTGCCGCCAGCGCGTCGGCCATTCCGATCGCAACCGTCGGCACGATCGATAATCTGTTCGCGCACGAGAGCATCAACAGCGGCGACGCCTCCGAAGAGGCCTGGATCGAATCCAAGCTCGGCTTGGGTGTTACGTACACGAAACTGTTGAACAGCGGCGGCAGCGCGTGGCAAGGAGTCGTTGGCGGCGCTGCTGGCGACTACGCGTTCGATTTCGGGGCCGGTATCGAGCCGCTTTACTACCTCGTCAAGGTCGGAGGTGGGGGCGGTACGGGCACGATCGACACGCACTTCCTGTTCACGAACAACGATTCGCTCCAGTGGGCCTATCTCAATCTGAGCATGTTCGGCCCCGACGTTTCGCTTACGAACATCGGCGTGATCAGCCACGTCGCTAGAACCGAAGGCGGCACGACGACCGTTCCGGAGCCCGCTTCAATCGCTCTGCTGGGTGCCGGTCTTGCGTGCCTCGGCTTCATGCGCCGGCGCAAACAGGCTCTTCTCGGCTAGTCGTTTCCACTCCCACCGCTCGAGGGGTGCCGACGCGTGCGTTACAGCGTACGCGTTAGGCACCCGCGACGGGTGCGCCGCGAGCTCTACTTGCGGCTCGCGGCCATGCCGACGCCGAGCATCGGCAGAAATTCGAAGCCGTTGCCGCGCGACCAGCGAAGCAGCGCATCGAGACGCCAGTATTCTTGTTTGTAAGGCAGCGTCGGCATCGCCGTGAGCCCAAGCTGCTCCGCGCGGTGGCGGCAATCGCCCACGCTGCGCATTCCGAGTTGCTCCGGAGTGACTACCATCTGGCGGCTTTGCCACTCGGCGGCGGGATGGCCCGACGCGAGCAACGGTGCGATCTGTGAACTCATCACGGTTACAGTCTATGCTCAAGCGGCGACGCGCGTGTTTATTTCGCGCTTGGCCCGAGAGTTTTGAGTCATAGTGAGGGCTAGCCCGGGCCGACCCATCCGTCTAGCGCGTACATAACGCAGCCGACGTTCGCCTCGCGCAGGAGCTCTCGCAAAGTGTTGATCCGAGTGGGCTACGACATCATTTTCGATCATCCGGTGGCCACACCGATCGTCGCGATGCTCTATCTGCATCCGAGCCGGCAGCCCACGATTCGCCGCAACGAATACCTGCTCGTCGATCCGCAGACGCCGATCAGCGACTACGTGGACGGTTTCGGCAATCGTTGCGGGCGGCTCACGTCGCCCGCCGGCCGCCTTCGCCTGTGGAACGACGCGGTGCTCGAGGACAGCGGCGAGCCCGATCCGCAGCGTCCCGCGGCCGTGCAACGAGCCATCCAAGATCTGCCGTACGACGCGATCGAGTTCCTGCTCGCGAGCCGCTACTGCGAGGTGGATCGGATGATGGAGATTGCGTGGCAGCTATTCGGCGCGGTCCCCGCCGGCTGGCCCCGCGTGCAAGCGGTGTGCGACTACGTGCACAACCACCTGCGCTTCGACTACCTCCAGGCGCGCAGCACGCGCACGGCGTACGAAGCTCATCAAGAGCGAGTCGGGGTGTGCCGCGACTTCGCGCATCTCGCGGTCACGCTGTGCCGCTGCTTGAACGTGCCGGCGAGGTATTGCACCGGATATCTCGGCGACATTCGCGTGCCGCAGGTGCCGGCGCCGATGGATTTCAGCGCTTGGTTCGAGGTGTATCTCGGCGACGCGTGGCACACGATGGACGCGAGGCACAACGTGCCGCGCGTGGGGCGCATCTTGATGGCACGGGGGCGGGACGCCGCCGACGTCGCGTTGCTGACGTCGTTCGGCTCGAGCCGCCTCGAGCGCTTCACCGTGTGGTGCGACGAAGTAGGGCCGGAAGCGCTGTTGCCGGCAACCTGAGTCTCGTTGCCTCTACGCGGCCGATCACCGCTTCCCGGCCGCGCGGCCGCTCTGCTTTAGAGGTGCGCTGCGGTGCTAGGTGGGCTCCGCCCAGAGGTCGTATTCGTCGGCCGCGGTGACGCGCGCACTGATCACGCTGCCGGGCTCAAGCTTCTTCGTTCCCTTGCCGCCCGGCAGATATACGCGCCCGTCGATCTCGGGCGCATCGGCCATCGAGCGGCCGAGCGCCTGATCGCCGTCGCGCTCGTCGACGATCACGTCGATCTCGGTGCCCACGCGCTGCTGCAAGCGGCGCGCGCTGATCTTCTGCTGTGCCGCCATGAAGCGGTGCCAGCGCTCCTCTTTGACTTCCTCGGGCACGGCGTTCGGTAGCGCGTTCGCCGCCGCGTCGCGCACGGGCGTCTCCGGAAGCAGCCCACGCGGTCGAGATTCGCCTCCTCGAGCCAGTCGAGCAACATCTGAAAATCCTGCTCGGTTTCGCCCGGGAAGCCGACGATGAACGTCGAGCGGATCGTGAGCTCCGGCACCGCGCTGCGCCACTCGCGGATGCGCTGCAGCGTCTTCGCTTCCGCTGCGGGACGCTTCATTGCCTTCAGGATCTTCGGGCTCGCGTGCTGGAACGGCACGTCGAGGTAAGGCAGCACCTTGCCGTCGGCCATCAGCGGAATGAGATCGTCGACGTGCGGATACGGATACACGTAGTGGAGCCGCACCCACGCGCCGAGCTCGCCGAGCGCGGCGGACAGATCGGTGATCCGTGCGGCGACCTTGCGGCCTCGCCACTCAGACTCTGCATAGCGTAGGTCGACGCCGTATGCGCTCGTGTCCTGCGAGATCACGAGGAGCTCCTTCACACCGGCTTTCACGAGCCGCTCCGCCTCGCGCAACACGTCGGCAGCCGGCCGGCTAGCGAGATCGCCGCGCAGCCGCGGGATGATGCAGAAGCTGCAACGGTGATTGCAGCCTTCGGAGATTTTCAAGTAAGCGTAGTGGCGCGGCGTGAGCTTCACGCCTTGGGGCGGCACGAGGTCGACGAACGGATCGTGCGGCGGCGGCAGCACTTCGTGCACCGCGCCCATTACCGCTTCGTATTGGTGTGGTCCGGTGATCGCGATCACGTTCGGATGCGCGGCACGGATCGTCTCCGGTTCTGCTCCGAGGCAACCGGTCACGATCACGCGGCCGTTCTCCGCTAGCGCCTCGCCGATCGCGTCGAGCGATTCCTCGCGCGCGCTGTCGAGGAAGCCGCACGTGTTGACGACGACGATGTCCGCGCCCGAATAGTCGGCCGCGGTCTCGTATCCTTCGGCACGCAGCTGGCTCAGGATCCGCTCCGAATCGACGAGCGCCTTCGGACAGCCGAGGCTCACGAAGCCGATCTTGGGAGCGGTGCTCTTGGGTTTCGGAGAGGTCACTTGAGCCACGGGGGTGCTCGCGGCGGGCGCGGGGGCGCTATTGCGCCACGCGCGGACCCAAAAGGCAACTCGAAATTCCACATCTCCCGCGCTCGCGGCCGGTTCGACGCGTCGTGCATTTCGGATGGCGCTGGCCGCCGCCGAGCGGCTCTACCTCGGCTGCGCCAACGACCACAATCGATCTCAGCGGGCATGGAGACGGGCGGCGCGGCCCGAGGCCCCTGAACCGGCGCCTGCGAGAGTGGTGCCCGACCCGCCGAGCAAACACAGGCGCTTCGACACGGAAAGTCGCGACCATGGCTCAAACCGTCACGCGTGAGGAGCTCTCCGCCCGAGTCGGCGAACGGCTCGGCGTGTCCGATTGGTTCCTTGTCGACCAAGAACGTGTGAATCGATCGCCGACGTTACGCTCGATCACCAATCGTGCACGTCGATCTCGAAGCGCGCGAGCAAATGCTGTTCGGCGGCACGATCGCGGACGGCTTCGCAACGCTGTCGCTGGTCGGTGCGCCGTGCCTCGACGACATTCGCGTGCTCGTGAATCGTATGCTGCCGTGGGTGACGGACTCGAACAGATCGGTCCTTGTTCCACCCGTGCGCTCGGCAAGCGGATCCGCGCCGTCGGCAC
>CAVUKQ010000010.1:0-146770 GCA_963742115.1 uncultured Gammaproteobacteria bacterium | reverse complement strand
AGGTTGGCTTCTTTGGCTCGCCAGCCCAAAGAACAGAAGGACAATCGCAATCCCCGCTATCCCTGCAACCATTAAAGGTAATGGCATCTTAGACCTCGATATCCGTGATGCGCCGAATGACGAAATAGCCCATCAGCATCATGACCCCACCGGTGAACAACATCAGCAAGCCGCACAAGATCTTGCCACATGCGCGAAATATATTCCGGATTCAAGAGATACATGACAAAGGCCAAGGAATGGGCAGCGCGGTGAGAATAATAACCGCTCAAGCGCTGTTGCGCGGTGATGGTCCGAATTTCGCCGAGGATGCGGATGCGCTCGCGAATCGTGTGCGCGATATTGTCCAAAATTTCCGCCAGGTTGCCGCCGACCTCGTGCTGCACGTTGATTGCCGTAATCAACAAGTCCAGGTCATCACTCGGCATCCGGCGCAGCATATTCGCCAACGCTTCCTGCATGCGTCAAGCCGAGCCCCACTTCGCGTGTCACGCGTGCCAGTTCGCCCGACATCGGTGTCGACAGTTCTTTGGACGCAGTCTCCATGGATTGGAGCAAACTGTAGCCGGAACGCAGCGCATTCGAAAGCAGGACAATCGTATCACCCAGTTGATTGTTGAAGGCGTTCAGCCGACGGCCCTGCAAAAAGCGCACATAAAAGCGCGGAACATAAAAGCCAATCACCCCGCCAATCAGCGCAAAGACAAAATTCGCGGGACTGGGCAGAAAGATCAGCCAAGAAATGCGCCGGCGAGAATCGTCGCCAGATTGATGGCAACATACTCCCCGGGGTGAGTCTGACGTCGGCGCGTGCCAACTCGGTGCGCAATCGACGGACCGCGCTTGTTCGTTGACGAGCCCGTCAAAACGTCCGCTGCCCGTGCCGCGTCTGGCCGGACTCGGGTCAGCCTGGCGTCCCGCATAGCGGTCGAGGCGCGTGTCAATGACGGAGATGCGATCCGCACACGACATGGTCCAAGCCGAACAAAGAGGACGAGCAGCGCCACAGCAGAGAGCAGGCAAGCGATAACCGTCGGCAGTCAAGACAACGAGTGAGCGTCCATTATTGATAAAAGCGCGGATCCAGACCAAAAACGCTGGGCGGCAAGATAGATGCCGAGTCGCTTCGATCCGTTCAATGAATTTGGGACGAATGCCCGTGGATTTCAAAAAGCCCAACACTTTGCCGTCTTTGATTCCGGCACCTTCCCACTTGAACACTTCTTGCGTAATGATCACATCGCCTTCCATGCCTTGCACTTCGGAAACGTTCGACCACTTGCGTGTGCCGTCGCGCATGCGTTCCAACTGCACAACCACATCGAGCGCGCTCGAAATCTGTTCGCGAATCGCCTTGAGCGGCAGGTCAAAGCCCGCCATCAAGACCATTGTTTCCAGACGATGCAGCGCGTCACGCGGGCGAGTTGGCATGCACCGTGGTCATCGAACCTTCGTGACCCGGTATTCATTGCCTGAAGCATGTCCAGCGCTTCGGAGGAACGACACTCGCCGACGATAATGCGGTCGGGGCGCATACGCAGCGCATTGATGACGAGGTCGCCGCGGGTAATTTCGCCCTTGCCCTTCAATGTTCTTGGGGCGAGATTCCAGCGTGATGACATGCTCCTGGCGCAGCTGCAACTCGGCGGCATCCTCGATCGTGATGATGCGCTCGTCGTTGGGAATATAACTCGAAAACACATTGAGCATGGTCGTCTTGCCGGTGCCGGTGCCGCCCGATGACTACGATATTGAGTCGTGCCTTGACGCATGCCTTGATAAATTCGATAAACTCGTCCGTGAACGCCGTGCGCTTGATCAGGTCCTCTGCAGTCAATGGCGTCTTGGCAAATTTTCGAATCGTAATCGTTGGACCGTTCAGCGCGAGCGGTAGGAATAATGACGTTCACGCGTGAACCATCGGGCAGGCGCGCATCGACAAACGGTTGCCCTTCATCCACACGGCGACCGAGCGGCGCAACAATGCGGTCAATGATGCGATAGACATGCATCTCGCTGTCAAACGCGCGCGGCACGCGTTCGATTTTGCCGTCGCGCTCGATATAGATCATGCGCGGGTCCGTTGACCATAATTTCGTCAATGGTGTTGTCGCGGAGCAGGGGCTCGAGCGGACCAAAACCCATAATTTCTGCGGTGAGTCTGTTCGAGCAGCCGCTGTCGTTCGATGCGACCGAGAACCACATCCGGCTCTTCGGCGAGAAACGCGGTTAAAAGTATCTTCGATGCCGCGTCGCAATTCCTCGGGATGTCCCATGTCCAGCTTCGGGATCGAGATCGGCAATGATTTTGGTCAAGAGCCGCCCGCGCAGGTCGACCAATTTGTCATTGCGGCGGCGCGGGCGTTTGTCGCTGGCGCGACCGGTTCGGCGACGGGCGGCGGTGCAGAGCCATTTCCATTCCGCCGTTGGACGGCGGTGGCGGCGTGCCTCCGCTGTGGCGGGCGTTTCATTTTTCTCGATACGTTTTAACAAAGACATAATAGTTCACCTTTCCTCTGAGCCCACGTGCGCTTCCAGTTGAGATTAGGAACTCTTGCCAAAAATCAAAAATCGGCGTTTGGGTTTCGACGGGCTGCATCGTTCGGCGCTTTGCCTTGGCGGAATTGCCATTTGTCGCAGGCCGGCTTCGGGGCAGGCGCAGGCACCGGTGTCGGTTCTCGTCGCGCTTAGCATGCGCGCCATGGCAATAATGGATTGGCTGAATGAAATTCCTTTTGCGTAATGATGACCGGAATGCCGCGGGTCAATGCCAGATTGGTCGCTTTGTCGTCACGCGCGATCACTCCGGTGACGGGATGTTTGATATTGCCTTCCACATCGCGCGCATTGATGCCCGTCTTGCCGTCGTATTGTTCAAAACCAACAGCGTCTTGGACGGGCGGATATTCGAGCTGTTGCGTCACTTCAAAGAAAAGTTTGGCATCCTTCGACGAGCTGATATCAGCCGTCGAGAGCAAAATAATCTGTTCCGCCGTATCAAAAATCGCGAGCAGGGGATCGTTAATGCCCTTGCCGGTATCCACGACAATGTAATCAAACATCTTTTTCATCAGTTCCGAGCATCTTGCGCACATGGTCCGGAGTGACCAACTCTGCCTGTTCGGGACGGGGTGGCGCAACCAGAACCTTGACGCCGGAACTGTGTGACGCAAGTATCCCGTTCAGCAAATCTTCGTCGGGGTCATGTTTCGCTTCGACCACATCGGCGATTGTTCGGTTCGACGGCAAGTTCAAAAGCACGCCGACATCGCCGAATTGAAATGACACATCCATGATGGCATACCCGACCATGCGTTTCGTCGCGCAGCGCAATGGCGAGATTGACGGCGATCGTCGTGACACCAACGCCGCCTTTGGGCGAATAAAGCGAAATGATCTTTGCGCCGCGGGTCGTCTGGGAGTACCGCGGCTCGTAATCGCTGTCTTGCGGCGGCGCAACAGGAGCCTGCTTGGGCAGCATGGCGCGGCGAGTGAGCGGCGAGCTGGTTGCACGCGGCGCAGACGTATTGGCAAGCTTCTTCGCTCGAAAACGGTTTGATGAGAAATTCACGTGCGCCGCCAACATCGAACGGCGCAAATAGTCCGCCTCGCCTTGCACCGACATCATCACGACCTGAATGTTTGGGTCCTGCTGTGAAATCAATTCGCTCGCTTGAATCCCATCCATCCCCGGCATATTAATGTCCATCAGCACAATGTCGGGATGCAGCGCAGCGGCTTGTTCAACGCCTTCGCGCCCATTCGACGCCGAACCGATGATTTCGATGTCATCCTCGAAATACAAGAGTTTTTTGAGGTTGTCCCGTGTCTCCGGAGATGTCGTCGACAATCAGGACCCGAATTTTTTTGTTTTCACGCGTACTGACATACACCCCCCGAAAGGGAGAACCAGACTCAGCGACCCAAGCCCGGTAGATTAAAATTAAATCGCTTGTTAAGGTATTCCAGTGTGACCGGCTCAGTCGTAAAAATTTCTTCGTCGTTCGCCGCACGGAGCACAAATGCGTAGGACGAAGCAGTCAACTCCATGTGCTTTAGGGCAAGTGCGTCCTGCTCGGTCAATTGCAAAGTGACAATCCCGACGGAGCGCGCACCCCCCTCATCACTTGCCTGGCCGTCAACCTCCGAGGGCCAAGGTCCCACTTGAAGAATAAGCATATTCTCTAGCGTCTTTTGAGAAACCTCGATTGGACCACCGGTGGTCGGAGCATTTGGAAGGGTAGGTGCAAGGGTCACCAAGAGGTCCACCCGGTCTCCGGCTTGAATTGCTTGAGCCACATCCGAATTCAGGGTCACCGCGAAGGATACGGCAACCATTCCCTTTTCCAAGATGAGAGCAGCATTGCTGTGACGAGCTTCTACATCATCTTTGGAAATGATCATTTCGTCGACAATGGGCTGCCCCGGATAGATGGGAACCAACGAGAGTTGACCTACCACCTCGGCAGGATTTGAGAACCCACCGATCGGTGTTGGAATCGTTGCCGGCCAGTCAACAGACTGAATCCGGTCGGCTGATACTTCACTGCGATTTGGAATCTGCTGCACAGCAACCACAAGGGGTACTTTGGGCGCTTCAACCGCCGGCGGCTGTGCAGTAGCCAAAACGTAAAAAACACCCACCCCGGCGATTAGGGCAAGCACTACACCGAGAATGATAAAGATACGTCCGCCACGCCGCATTCATTGCCTCCGGGTCGTGCTTTTTTTGAGTATTGACCTCAATATTAGTTCCTGTTGTTTCGAATTACAACAGGTCAAAGGTCACACGCGCCTGTCAACGAGAAATTGCGGGATTTTTGCAATCTGGGCATAAAACGCTACCCAAGCGGGTACTGAGCGTTCCAGCGCTTGGGTAGTGAGTCTTGGTATTTTTTCGGTCCTTTTCTCAGGTTGCAGCCTGGTTGGGCAAAGAATCATTCACGTTCATTCGTTACCCGGTTGATCCTTTAGCGAAGCCTTCTTGGAGACCTTGAACTTGAGCCAAGTAGCCCATTTGCTACAGCCAACATCTACCTTACATGACTTGACCTTCCAATAGTAACGTGTGGTTTTTTGGTAGAGGGCTGGTCACAACCTGGGTCGCTGCAGTTTTTCTCTTGAAAGCTCGAGGACCTGTTTTCGAGTCTTGTTTGACAAGCACCTTGTATTTGTCCGCGCATGCGACCTTATCCCAGGCTAGAGGGACAGACCTCACCTGCAGGGTCGCACTATTATTTGGAGACACCATATTTGGCTTCCCCGGTTTCCCCGAGCACGGTGTCGCACTTACCGGCGTGCCCGTCGAGGTTCGTGTGCGGGTCGGCGTAAAGGTTTGAGTAATTATCCCGGTGCTTGTCGCCGTTGGAGTTGATGTCTTTGTCGGTGTACTGGAAGCACCTAGTGTTGGTGTATTACTTGGCGTATTTGTCACCGTTCTGGTCGGTGTTGGGGTTGCCGGTACATCGTAGTTGAGAATTACTTTGTTCAAAATTGGAGTCTTGCTATTCAGGTTGTTTGCGGTAAACGTGACTCGAAATCTGACATAACGCTTAGAGCCGGACAAGATTTTCGTCGTTGTGATATCCGTACCGGCATCCGGAGTCCCGGCAGTTTGATATGTTGTATCGTTAAAATCGGACAAGTTGCTGGCTCGATACTCAAAGCTCAATGCCGTGCTGGCATCACGACTCGAATTAAAGACCAGCGACTGTAAGTCGCGGTTCGTACCCAGATCAATAACTTCGGATGTATACACTCCGCTTGGCGCAAAATTCGTTGCTCCTGCGGCTACAGACGGACCATAATCAATTGTCGACAGCGGTGTCCCTCCGGTGTTCAAGTTGCCGCTTTGACCCTGGATGACATAAATCCAACCATCATCGCTGACCATCGCCGCATGTACGTTGCCGTGGGCTCGATAGTACGTCACTTGAAAGCCAACCGTTTGTGACGAGCGAGCCATCCAGATTGATCAAATTGGTGCGAATGTTGCTCTCGAGGGATGAGCCATTATTAAATGCTCCGCCTGCTAAATAAAAGACACCACTGTACACAATTCCCGACGCGTACACCAGATTGACCGGCACTGGAACATCTGACGTCCAACCTCCCGTACCTGTGCCGCGATAGACTTCGGGAAAAAAGGATGACGTTTCCTCTGTAAATTTCGTGCCCCCGGCGTAATAGATCGCCGAGCTGGAAGAACCCGCCGCGTGGCGTGAGACTTCGCTTGTGAGAGCTGTGCCGGTACTCCAGCTAGAGATGGCTCCCGATCCTCCCGGCGTTGCATGGTAAACGGTGTTCTGCGACACACCAGTGTCATCTTGTCCACCCAGCACATAAATGCTGCCATTGAAAATCACCACCGCCACATCTGAAAGTGCCACTGGGAGTGCCGTTGTCGCGGACCAACTCCCGATTGTTCCGTTCGCGTTGGTTTGCGCTTTATAAACCGTCGCTTGAGCCGTGGCGGTATCGTCCAATCCGCCGATTACATACAAATACCCATTCAGCGTTGCCATCCCGTGAAATCAATCGGCCCAGAGCCTGATCTTGAACAGTCTCAGAGGCCGACCGAATTTCCAAATCAATTCTATGGGTCGATGATCATCCAAGGAACAACTCCTATCTAGTCGCTCTCCTTCAGGAGCAAGGCGTCGCCGTAGACATCGCACTTGACACCGATGAAGCGATGGACAAATTCCGCGCACGACAATACGACATCGTGATCTCCGACATGGGGCGACGCGAGGGCGACAAGGCAGGAATCGACCTAGCGAAAAGAGTTCGGCTATTGAACTCGAAGATTCCATTCTTCATTTTTTGCAGCTTCCGAGCTGCGCACGGATTGCGCTCCGAAGCGCTGTCCGCAGGTGTCACGGGGATCACCTCCAGCACAACCTTGCTAAGTGAACTGCCTCTGGGAAATCACCCCTACCGCTCTTAGCTGACACCGGGCCAAAGCAGCTGGCAAAACAACGCTCGGCATCGATTGACCAAAGAAGACGATCCCCCTCCGCGCGGCAGACGCGAGCGCGTCGAGGAACAGCGTGAGCGGGCGCGGCTATCCCCGTCGGGCGCAGGCAGAAGCGCGTCGAACAGCGGCTCCGTCGCTTCCACCGTACGCCGATGCGCGGCCGCAACTTCGACCAGCGCCGCGACAACATCCGGATGCTCGCCCGCGACATCGACCCGCTCCCCCGGATCCACCGACAGATCAAACAGCAACGGCGGATCATGCTCCGTCCGCGCCTCGCCGAGCCCGTACGCCCCGCTCGTCACGAAGTGCGCCTTGTACTTCCCGCTGCGCACCGCCCGCAGCTCGCTGTCCCAGTAGTAGTAGAGCTCGTTGCGCGGGCTCGGCCCGGTTCCCTTTAGCGCAGGCGTCAGGTCGACGCTGTCGAGCGTGCGATCCGCCGGCACTTTGGCGCCGGCGAGCGCCGCGGCCGTCGCGAGCAGATCGAGCCCCGACCCGATTCCCGTGACGACGCCGGGCCGGATCGTTCCGGGCCACCAGAAGATCGCCGGCGTCCGCACTCCGCCTTCCCAGGTCGTTCCCTTGCCCTCTTTGAGCGGACCGGCGGAGCCGCCGTGCGCGCCGAACGGCAGCCACGGCCCGTTGTCGCTCGTGAACAGCACGAGCGTGTTGCGATCAACACCTCGGCTGCGGAGTGCGTCGATGATTTGCCCGACGCTCCAGTCGATCTCTTCGATCACGTCGCCGTAGACGCCGCCGTCGCTGTGGTGAACGAACTCGTCCGACCTCGCGAGCGGGATGTGCGGCAGCGAGTGCGCGAGGTAGAGAAAGAACGGCTCGTTGCCGCTCGCGGCGATGAACCGCACCGCCTCCTCCGTGTAGCGCTTGGTGAGCGTGCGGTGGTCCACGGGCCGCTCGATGACTTCGCCGTCGCGCATGAGCGGCACGTCCCAGTACTCCGGCTTCGGATCGTAGTACGCGGCGGTCGCGAAACCTTGGTCGCGCGGCACGGTCATCCGCATGTCGTGCGAGTACGGCAGCCCGAACCACGAATCGAAACCCTGCTGGTTCGGCAGGAACTGCGGCAACTGCCCGAGATGCCACTTGCCGACCATGCCCGTGCGATAGCCCGCTCGCTTGAGCAGCTCGGCCACCGTGATCTCGTCGAGCGGCAGGCCTGCCGCGGCGTTGTCGCGAAACACGCCCGGCGCCGTTCCGCGCGGCGCGCCGAACATGCCGTTGCGCACCGGGAGCCTGCCGGTGAGCAGCGCCGCACGGCTCGGCGAGCACACGGGCTGGACGTAGAAGCTCGTCCACTTCTGCCCTTCGGCCGCCATCGCATCGAGGCGCGGCGTGCGCGCGTTCGGCGCGCCGAAGCTGCCGAGGTCGCCGTAGCCGAGATCGTCGGCGAGGATCACGACGATGTTGGGTTGGGTGCGCGCTGCGTTGTTCTGCGGCTGCGGCTGGGCATGCGCCGGCGTCAGGGCGGCGAAGGGCGTGGCGAGCGCGACGCTCAGCATCAGTCCGGCGATCAGCCGCATGTTTCCCCCTATCGGTCGCTTGAGATCATACGGAATGGGCGTCCGACGCGAGCGGCCTACTCAACGGTGCCGAATATGTGATACAAATCCTCGGAACATACCTGACAAAGACCGAGTATTCGTATCAATGGCTACCCGCCTCACCCAGCGTCAGCAAGCGAAAAAGCTTCTCGCCACGCGCGGCATCGCTCGGCTCCGCGAGCTGCGCGCCGCGGGAATAACCGCCGCTACCGTAAGCCGGATGGAACGCGACGGCGACATTGTGCGTCTCGCACGCGGACTCTATCAGCTCACCGATGCGCCGCTTCACGCACACCACAGCCTGGCGGAAGCCGCAAAGCGTGTTCCGAAGGGCGTCGTTTGCCTCGTTTCGGCACTTGCCTATCACGGGCTGACCGATCAGCTTCCTCGAAGAGTATGGCTGGCGATCGGCAACAAAGACTGGGCACCGAAAACCGATCGCCCGCCGATCCGAATCGTGCGATTCACCGAGTCCCTGCTCACGGACGGCGTCGAAACGCATACCATCGAAGGCGTACCGGTCAAAGTGTTCGGAGTGGTCAAGACGATCGCGGATTGCTTTCGGCACCGGCGTGCCGTCGGTCTGTCGGTCGCCATCGAGGGTCTCCAGGAAGCCCTCCGGCAACGAAAGGCCACGCCAAGTGAGATCGCGCGTCATGCCGAACGCGGCGGAGTCGCCGGCGTCATACGCCCCTACCTCGAAGCACTCACCGCCAATGGCTAGGGAGCGCAGGAATACAGGAGCGTCGGTGCGCGCGAGGTTGCTGAACGTCGCACAGCAGAAAGGCCAGACCTTCGACCTCGTGCTCACTCAGTTCGCGATCGAACGAGCGCTCTATCGACTCAGCTTGACGCGGCATGCCGAGCGCCCTGAACTGCGCCCCGAGTACGATCTCGATCGTCTCCAAGGAGGCGTGCGCGGCAAGTATCGAGAGAGGTACGCGGCAGGCACGACCGTCGTCATCGAGCCTGAGCTCGCAGCCGCTTTCCCCGATTCGAAGGCCGTGAATGACGCCCTGCGCGAGCTTCTATCGCGCCGCCGCCAGGAGCGCGGCTGAAGCTGCTGGCGGTCTTGCGGTGCGCCCGCGAGGCCGCGACTGTCTGATACTGCGAGCGCCATACTCGCCACCGGTCGCGCAAACAACACGGCGGGGAAATTTCACGCGATAAATCCTGACCGCGCGCGGACACTGGAAGTCTGCGAGTACCGTCACGCGTGGCAGTGATCCGCCTATTTTCTCGGCGGACCCCGCTGATTTCAGTATCGTAATCCCGCGGGGATGGCGACTAGTCTGGGCATCCGCCATCAAACCGGTTCAGCGCCATGAGCACTTCTGCAATACTTCGAGCCGGCATGGACTGGAAGGCGTTCATCATCGCGGACAGCGCCGTCATGCACGGCGCAGTGTGCTTTCGCGGCACGCGGATCCCTGTGTCCGTCGTCCTCGATAATCTCGCCGTCGGCGAGAGTCCAGAGCGGATCCTCGATCAGTACCCTTCGTTGGGCTCTGAGCACATCACCGCAGCTATGTCCTATGCGGCCGAGCTTGCGCGGGAGCGCGTCGTTTCGGTCCCGACCGAGCCGCAGCGCCGCGAGTGAGCGCTCGGTTCAAGCTTGATGAAAACCTCGCACGCGATATCCAGGTCGAGTTGCGCACAGCGGGTCACGACGTCAGCAACGGCAACCGAACAAGAGCTCGGAGGCAGTCACGATTCCGACCTGCTCCATGCTTGCCGCGCGGAACAGCGGATCTTGGTCACGCTCGACCTCGACTTCGCCGACGTACGCACTTACCCGCCGCAGGACCAGCCTGGGATTTGGGTGCTTCGCCCCGCGACTCAGAGCGTCGAAGACACTCTAGCCGTCTTGCGAGGTGCCGTTGAGCTCTTCCACACGGAGCCCGCGACGCAAAGGCTGTGGATCGTGCAGCCGGGGCGAGTGCGAGTGAGGCAGTAGCCCCTAGCCGCATTCCATCCTCGGCGTCGTCTCGAGACGCGAATACGAGGCGTATACTTTCATGCACCTAGAAGCTGCCATGACAACCTCGGATCGAATCGAAATCAACCCCGAGATCATGCTCGGCAAGCCGGTCATACGCGGCACTCGCGTGACCGTCGAGCTCCTTTTGCGCGAGCTCGCAGACGGCGCCACGGAGGCAGACCTTCTCGAGCAGTATCCGCATCTCACGGCTGAAGACATCAAAGCTGCGATCGGGTACGCGGCCGAAACGATAGCTCGCGAGCAAAGGGCACCGCTAAAGAACCGGGCTTAGTCGCCGTTCAGTCGTCGTGCGTTTCTTGGCCGACGAGAGCTGTGACGCTGCCGTCGTCCGTGGTCTCCGCGAGGCTGGTCACGACGTAGCTTTCGTTGCTGAGCTTTCGGCTGGATCAACCGACCAAGCGGTTCTCGAAATCGCGCTGACCGAGCAACGCGTGCTGATTACCAAAGACAAAGACTTTGGCGCGCTAGTGTTCGCCGGCGCCCCGGCGGTTGCGGTAATCCTCCTGCGCTACCCGCCGGCAGTTCGATCGCGATTGCCGAAAGCCGTCGTGGACCTCGTTGCCGCACTTCGCGAAGAGCTACCCGGATCGTTCGTCGTAGTCACACCCGCTGGCGCTCGGGTGTCGCGTTTGCCGCCGAGCTAGAGGCGCGATCAGCCGATGCGCCCTGTCCGCAACACCGCGATTGTCCGATACTGCGAGTCTCCACACTCGACCGCCCGCACCATGATCAAACCACTATTCCTCGCCGCCCTCGCGCTCACCACCACAAACGCCTTCGCCGCCACCTGCGACCGCGCGTGCCTCGAAACCACGCTCGACCAATACCTCACGGCGCTCGTCAAGCACGCCCCCACGGCGGCCCCGCTCGGCATCGCCTTCCGCCAAACCGAAAACGCCGTGGTCCGCAACCCGGGCACCGGCCTCTGGGAATCCACGACCGCGCTCGGCAAGCTCCAACGCCGCTACTTCGACACCACCACCGAGCAAGCCGGCTACTTCGGCACGCTCGAGGAAGCCGCAGGCCCCGCGATCGTCACGCTGCGTCTCAAGGTCGAAGACCGCAAGATCACGGAAGCCGAATGGGTCATCAATCGCAAAGGCGACCCGGGCTTGGGCCCGCTCGGCGGCGGCCAGGCGAACGCCGCGTTCTACGATCCCGAGTACTTGCTCGCGCACGCTCCCGCGGAGCGCGTCGTGCCGAAGGGCGAGCGCCACACGCGCAGCGAGCTCGTCGCGATCGCGAACAGCTACTTCGACAGCCTCTCGGCGCACGACGGCAAGATCATGATGGCGCACCCGGGCTGCGTGCGCGTCGAGAACGGCGCGCTCACCACGCAGCGCCCGATTCCGACGGGCGGCGAATCGGACTGCACGGCCGAAGGCGCGATGAGGAACATCTACGCCGTCACGGCGCGCCGCTATCCCGTCGTCGACGAGCAAGCCGGCGCCGTGCTCGGTCTCGCACTCTTCCAGCGCTACCCGGGCGTCGACATGCGGCGCAACCTGCTCGCCGAGTGGTTCTACGTGGACGCGGGCAAGATCCGCACGATCTACGCCGCGATGTTCTACCCCACCGCCGACGCGATGCTGCCGAACTGGCCGCCGTTCGACGGCAACTGGCCGGCGAAGTAGCGCGTGTTGTCGTTGCTCGCTGGCTGACGCGGCGACTTCAGCTGGCCCCGGAAGACTTTCCCGTCTTCTTGCTGCGAAAGCTCGGTTGATGATTGTCGCCGGAGGTTTCTTCTACGCCGGGGTGCTCACGTCGAGACCCGTCCCGCGCGTTTGTAAGGGAGACTGTCAATCGGCGGTAGAACGTTGAGTAACTTGACGATCTCTCGGCACACCCCCTCGCGAGTGGCGCTCCTTCGATCGTCATCGAAGCGCAGAGAATCCCCGCTAGGCCGCTATTCGGCACGCGGCGCCGAGAAACAGCCGTTGAGCGCCGAGCCTGCCGGCGCTTGAATCGCCGTCGAGAACTCTGGACATCGGCACAAGTGGAGGACATAGAATTGGCCGCAGGACCAGCGTCGATAGAGGCACCCATGGAAGCGCGCATCGCCCGCATCGAGTCGGACGTAGGACACCTGCGCACGGACGTCAGCGACATCAAAGCAGATCTTCGAACTCGGTTCGACAGAGTGGACACGCGGATTGACCGCCTCGAGTCCAAGCTCGACACAAAAATCGACGCGCTCACGCAAACCGTATTCCGCGCACAGATTTGGGCGCTGCTTCTTTACATCGCGCTCGCCGCGGGAATACTGGGCGCGATGGCGCGCGGCTTCGGGTGGCTCTAGGCGGGAGAACGACTGGCCGGCGAAGTAGCGGGGCCGAGGCGGCGGATCAGTAGTCGCCGAATGACGTCAGATCCAGAGCTTGCCCAGCTCGAGCTCGATCGCGTCGAACGGACGCGCGCGAGCTTTCGTCCGGCCCGCGAAGCGGTCGAGCACGGCCCACTTTCCGCTTTCGAGCGACAGCACCTCGAGCGTTTGAGCAATCGGGTTCAGCAGCCACGCATGCGCGACACCGGCGCGTGCATAGCGCATGAGCTTCTTGCCGCGATCGAGTGCCTCGGTGGATGGCGACAGCACTTCGCAGATCCAATCGGGCGCGAGCGTGAAGTACGCCACCGACGGCACGGCGGGCAGCCGCTCGCGGCGCCAACCGGCGATGTCGGGAACGAGCACGTCGTTGCCGAAATGCAGCTCCGGCTCGTCCAAGATCACCCAGCCGCCCGGCCCGCTCTCTCCCCAGTCGAACAGATCGCCGAGCTTGCCGCCGAGAATGCTCGCTGCACGCGCGTGTGGCGACGCGGGCCGCGGCGACGCGTACAGCTCGCCGTCGAACATCTCGGCCACGAAGTGGTCGGGGACGTCGCATAGGTCGTCGTACGTCGCGTCCTTCTTCAGTGGCTTCATGACCGCTCCGGTGCCGTCGTCGTTGTTCGACTGTGTCGTCGTGCGAGTGTAACGCCCGCGGCTTTTCGCGAGTCAACCGCGAATCTGCCCGAACGGTTCACGAACGCGGCAACGCCGCCTGTTACTGGCCCTTCGGGCCGACGACGCCGAACGCCGCGCCGTGCGGATCGTTCGCCACGACGATCCAGTCGCCGCCCGGCACCTCGTGGATGTCGCTCACGATTTTTCCGCCGCCCTTCTCGATCGCGCGCTTCGACGCCGCGACCGAGCGCACTCCGAAGTAGAAGACCCAGCTGCTGATCCCGCCTTGCGGCGGCTTTTGCATGATCGCGCCGAGCCGCACGCCGGCGTGCTCGAAGAAGCAATAGTCGCCCGCCGGTCCCATCGACATCACGTCCTTGAACTCGAACGCGAAGTGCTTTGCGTAGAACGCCTTGGCACGCGCGAGGTCCGGGCTCTGGAGCTCGTTCCAGTGCACGTGCTCGGCCTTCTTCGCGTCGAAGACGTCGCTTTCGGCGTCGGGCCTGCCCGGCGGCGGCTTAGGATCCATCACGTAGATCGGCGTGCCCATCGGGTCCGCCATCATCGCGATGTCGCCGACGGGCAGCGCGCGCTTCGGCATCAGCGTCTTGCCGCCGTCGGCCTCGATCGCGGCGACCGCGGCGTCGACGTTCTTTACGTGCAGATAGCCGAGCCACGTCGGGCGCGCGTCATGCTTCAGCATGTCCGGCGTGAGCTGGAGCACGCCGCCCGCGCTGCCGCCGTCGCTCGTCGCGATCATTCGGTAGTCCTGGCCGCCGCTCGCTTCCGTGTCGCCGCGCTCGGCGATCTTCCAGCCCACCACCGCGCCGTAGAACTTCGCCGCCGCGGTCGCGTCGGGCGTCATCAGCTCGTACCAGATGAAGCTGCCTGCGGGTCTGGCCATGGCCGCGCTCCTTTGTTCGGTTGTTTGCGAGACGAGAGATCGTGCTTCGCCCGCTGGCCTACGCGCAACCACCTATCGTGAGGGGGGGACGCCGTGGCCGGCGGGCCCGCGAAGTAGCAACCTGAGAGCTTCTAAGCCGCGGGCGTCCCGAATCGATTGGCCTCGGCCTGACCCCTGCCGATGAGACCCCAGACGATGAAGCCGGCGGAGACGACGACCGCAGCCACGGTCACGATCCCTTTTGCCTGCGCTTCGGGAACGAAAAAATGGAGCCACGCGGTCGCCACGATCAGGGCGGCTGGAACGAGCACCGGCCAAGCAGCCCAACCCATGTCGTGCAGGCGCCGGGCGTGCAGCACGATGGCCGGGAACAGCAGCACCAGTTGGACCCACTGGCTGTTGCGGCCCGGGACGAGGAAATAGTAGAAGGCGAACACCGCGAGCACGGTGATCAGCGCGCCGATGAACTCGCTGCGCGCGGTGCGCCCCGCCGGGTTCACGAATAGGGTGTCGTAATTCATCGCGTCCTCCTCAGGCTTCGCCGATTGCGAGCGCGTGCCGCTGCAAGACACCCTTGTAGTACTCGATGTAGGCGAGCATCAGCAGACCATTGAGCGCGACGGCGGCGAGTCCTAGCAGGACTCCGACGGGCTCGTGATCGAGTACCTCCCAGAAGGCCGCGCACACCGAAATCGGCATCACCACGCAGAGCGCCAAGGGGACGAAGACGCCGACGAGGATCAGCGCCCCGGTGACCAGCTGGATCGCCATGACCAAGTCGAGGAGACGGCTGTGAGCGAGGGCGCTCATCAGCTGCATGGCGAGCGGCTCGTGCCCGGTCGGCATGGGATACAGCGACACGAAAAAGTAATTGATCCCGCTGACGAGCATCCAGGCGCCGAAGATCAGCCGCCCAGCCAGGGCAAGGTGCTTGCCGGCTCCACTCCCGTCAGAGCCGCCCAAGATCCTCGGCGTCGAGCGCACGGCGAACATCGAGCGATAGCTCCCGATGTACGCCAGGCACAGCAGCACGTTGCACACCAGGACCGCGGTGCCGAAGATCGAAGCGACCGAGCCCCATCCTTCGAGCGGCGTGTCCCAGTACCACACGCAGAACGAGACGGGCATGCAAATCACGAGGGACAGCGGCACGTAGAAGCCCAACAGCACGCCGATACCGGCGACCAGCTCGACCGCTTTGACGAGGTCGAACAGGTGGCTGTCGAACAAAGCCAAAAACAATTCCTGGCTGAGAGGCTGGCTGCCCAAGGGCTGCGGGAACAGCGTAACGAAGTGATTCAGCCCCGCCGGAATCATCCATGCCGCGAATACGAGACGCACGAACCACACGGCGTATTTCATGGCGCACCCCCGGCTGGCATGGTCTGCCACTTATCCGGCGGTGTCCATCACGGGAAGCGCCCCGGAGCTTCCGAGCTGAAAGCGGAGCTCGAACGCGAAAGCCGACGGGTAGCGAGCTCGTCGAGCCGCTTCGCGGCCATCTTAGGTGCTGGAGTTATTCACCATCTTCCCGAACGAACCCGATCGGCCTTTTACCCTTGGTGTTCGGGGGCTGCATGAGCTCACGGATGGCATCGAACACTACCTTGAACTGCTTGTCGTATTTCTTCTCGAGCTCGGCCAGCTTGTGCGCGAGGGCGGCGTTCCGCGCCATCATCTGTCGCAAGCGCACGAACGCTCGCATGATCTCGATGTTGACCAGAATGGCCCGCGGGCTGCGGAGAACCGTCGAGAGCATGGCGACGCCCTGTTCCGTGAACGCGTACGGCGCCGCGCGGCGAATTCCGCCCCAACTTGAAATCACAATCTGTGATTTCAAGTTTTCGAATTCCTCGCGGCTCAGTTGGAACATGAAATCCGCAGGGAATCGCTCAACATTTCGCTTGACGGCCTGTACGAGGGCGCGGGGTTGGACTTCGTAGATCTCGGCCAGGTGACCCGCGAACGCTGAGCATGACCTTCTGCCCTCGGATCAGAAGAATCTTGCTATCGACCGGCAACGAGCGTGTCTTCGTGTCGCTAATCGGACGATCCTGGCGATTCGTTCGCAAGCTCCGATGTTGCCTCGATTCGCCGGTGCGGCGCTCGGGGAATCAGTGCTGTTTGGGGCGAAATTCTCGCAGACCCATCTTCCCCCTGCATGCCCGCCATTGAATCGTCGCGAAACGAGCACTGGACTTCAGCACAAGTCGAGGACATAGAATTGGCCGCAGGACCAGCGTCGATGGAGAAACCCATGGAAGCGCGCGTCGCGCGGCTCGAGGCAGATGTCGCACACTTGCGATCCGATGTCGGAGACATCAAAGCCGACGTGCGGACTCTGCGCGACAAGATGGACACGATGACCGAGCGCTTCGATGCGAAATTCGACGCGTTGAGGGGCGAGATCGCCGCCACGAACGTTGCGCTCAAGGATGGCCTCGCGGCCACCAACGACCGAATTGCCGACGCGAAAGTCTGGGCGCTCGTGCTCGGCGGCACGCTGGCGGCCGGTACGTTCGGAACGATGGCGCGTGCCTTCGGGTGGCTCTGACGCGGCGGCCGATGAGATTCGCCATCCTCGGTGCGGGTGCGCTGGCACGATCCTAGGTGCGCACCTGTCCCGAGCGGGGCACGACGTGGCCGTGAAAGCCGATCTAGCGCGCCTTCGAAGGCATCGCCGCGAGCAACTCGCGCTGCGCGGCCGCAGTCGCGACTTTGAGGTACGCCGGCAGCATGTCTTCGGTGGCCACTTCGAGTAGCACTCGGTTCTCGACCCACAGCTCGTAGAGCTCGAACAGGCGCACACCCGGTGGCCCACGCCAGAAGTGCCGCGTCCGCCAACCCTCGCGCGCCCCGATCGCCTCGATCTCGGCGCGGCTGGCCTTTACGGAGAGCAGCGCGTGAAACGCGACCGCGCGAGGCGCATCGCCCAACCGCACGCTGCCCGCCTCGTCGGCGTCTCCCGGCATGAGCAGCGTGCGTTCGTCGTACACCTCGATACCGGTCCCAAACCCGTCCTCTTCGTAGACCGCCCAGGCGCCGTGCATCGGTCCGACGAACGGACCGGCGTAGCCGCCGAGCAGCTCGGCCAGCACGCGGGCGACGTGCTCCGGGTTGCGCGCCGGGATCGACACGTGGTGAATCATCGGTTAGCCTTTGGTTCTGAAAACTGACCAATATAGTCAGGTTAGCTGACCATCATGTCAAGTCCGGACTCCGCCCACGGCCCCATGCCCATGCTGGGCTCGCTGCTTCGCGTCGCGTCGCAGTTCATGAACGAGCGGTTCTCGAGCTGGATCGCCGAGTCGAAATTCGAGGGCGTGCAGCCCGCGCACTCCGCCGCCATACAGCCGCTGTGGGAGCGCTCCGAGGGCGCGCGGATCACGGAGCTTGCACGCGCATCGCGCATGACCAAGCAATCCATGAGCACGTTGGTGTCGGAGCTCGAGGCGGCCGGTTACGTGGAGCGCGTCGAGGATCCCGACGACGCGCGCGCCACGCGCGTGCGGCTCACATCCCAGGGCCGCGCCTACGGACGCGCCGTTCGGGCATTTTCGCGGCGCATGGAGGCGGAGCTCGCCGATCGAATCGGCGCGTCACGCGTCGAGGAGCTGCGCGCGACACTCGACCTGCTACGCAGGAACGTGTTCCTGGCCGAGCCGTAGCGCAGCGGCGAGCGTCATCCACCGCGCCGTGCGGTCTCGACGGCAAACCCAAACCGCACCATCGTGCTCTACGGCGCGCTGGCGGCCGGCACCTTCGGAACCATGGCGCGCGCCTTCGGTTGGCTCTGACCGCGGCGACGCGAACGCGCTCCGGTCCTCGATGACCAACGCGAACGGCGAATGCGCTAATTTGCGCCGGATGACTCGAACCGCGTTCACCGCAGCACGCCGCGCCCTCGCCGCCGCACGCCGAACCGCGGTTTTCTCCGGCGCGGGCCTGAGCGCCGAATCGGGCATCGCCACCTTCCGCGGCAACGAACCGGACTCGCTCTGGTCTCAGTTCAACCCGCTGGAGCTCGCGTCCGTCGACGGCTTCCTCGACAACCCCGCGCGCGTCATCGAGTGATACAACTGGCGCCGCGCGAAGCTCGCGAGCGCGCAGCCGAACGCGGCGCACGTCGCACTGGCCAAGCACCCAGAGCTCGTCGAGATCACGCAGAACGTCGACGACCTGCTCGAGCGCGCCGGCGTCGCGTCAAGCGCCGTGCTCCACCTGCACGGCACGATCGGCCGCGACCGCTGCTTCGCAAGCTGCGGGCGAACATCGTCGAGCCGTACCGCAAGACGCGCCGCCGCGCGACGTGCGTGAAAGCGCCCCGCGGCGACGCCGACGCTCTGATTCGACGGGTCCGCGGCGCGATCGTAAGGCTGGTTGTCAATCGACGGTAGAACGACAAGTAACCTGACAATCGCGCGGGAAGGTATGCAACGAGCACCCCGAGATGACGGCCGCGCTGTGGCAGTGACACGCCGCTTTTCTCGCGGACGGGGGAATTTCAGGCGCCAGCGGCCGAGAAACGATCGTTGCGCCCCGTGCTGCTCGAGTTTGAATCGTCCCGAAACGAGCACTGGACATCAGCACAAGTCGAGGACCTAGAATTGGCCGCAGGACCGGCGTCGAGGGAGGCCCCATGGAAGCGCGCATCGCGCGACTCGAGGCGGACGTCGCACACCTTCGCACCGACGTGGCAGAGATCAAAGTCGACGTTCGCAACAATCTCCCGCGCCACCCCATGCGGGTAGAAGCGACCCTATGAGATTCGCCATCCTCGGTGCGGGTGCGCTGGGCACGATCCTAGGTGCGCACCTGTCGCGAGCGGGGCACGACGTAGCGATGATCGCGCGCGGCGACCGCGCGCGTGCCATCCGGCGGCAGGGGCTCGTCGTCTCGGGGCTGTCGAGTATCGAGGCGCGGCCGGCGGTGATCGACGATCCGAAAAACGTCGGCGAGACCGATACGCTCGTCGTCGCCACGAAGGCCATCGACACTGCGGAGACGCTCGCGAGCATCGCGCACGTGCGGCTGCAAGACGCTCTCTCCTTGCAGAATGGCGTGATCAAGGACGAATTGCTCGCGCGGGTGTTCGGTCCGTCGCGCATGCTCGGCGCGATGGCGGACTTCTCCGGCGAGCTCCTCGCGAGCGGCGAGGTGAAGTTCACGCGCAACGCCGGTCTGTACTTGGGAGAGGCTGCGGTGGGCGGAACGAGCGCCCGCGCCGAAGAGATCGCGAAGCTCGTCGACGCCGCCGGCGTGCGCTGCGAGGCGACACCCGACATTCGCACGCGCGAATGGTCGAAGTTCGCCGGCTGGATCCCGATGTTCCTGCTCGCCGTGCTCACTCGGCAGATCACGTGGAAGTTCCTGACGGACCCGCAGACCGCGGTCGTCGTCGTGCGCATCGTGCGCGAGACGGCGGCCCTCGCGGCGGCGCTGCAGATCGAGCTCGTGGACATGTCGCCGCTGCCCGTCCCGAGCATCGTGAATGCGAGCGAAGAACGGGCGATCGAGATCGTCCGCGGCGTCGGGAAGACTTTCTTCGAGAAGTCGCCGGAGCATCGAATGTCCGCGCAGCAGGACGTGCTGCGCGGCAGCAGGCTCGAATCCGCGGAGACGGTGGGGTATGCGCTCGAGAAGAGCCGCGCGGCAGGCGTGCCGATGCCGACGCTGGATAGCTGCTACCGGATCCTGTCGGTGGCGCATCCGTGACGACGGTGTTCGCGCGCTACGCGCTCGTCAGCGTCTCTACTTGCGGCGCGGTTTCGGGCACCGCTCCTTGCGGCGCGCCCGGCCGTCCTGTCTCGATCTCCGTCGGACGTGGCACTGTTCCCTCGAGCGGGACTAGTGACCACTCTCGGGCACTACGGCGTTCGACTCTCGAACGATCTGACTCCGCCGCAAACCGCTCTAGGTCACGGCTGCACTTTTCCCTCGACCGAGTCGTCCAGCGTCTTGCCTAGCGCCGCGCCGACGAGCATCTTCGCGCCGGCGATCGCGTTGCCGTGCTTGTTGTCCCAGTAGTAGCCGTCGGTCGGCGTCACCTTGATCGCGGTGATCCGCGGATCGTCGACGCCTGCGGTGAACCAAGTCTTGATCAGCGGCGACCAGAGGTCATGGATCCTCATCTGATCGCGCGAAATGGTGGCGGTGCCGGTGAGATGCAGGAAGTCCGAATGCGGCGATCCCTGGAAGAACAACGACACCTCCGCGTCTGCCTCGATCTCGCGATTCTTGTGGCTGTCGTTCGCGCTCAGGAACCAGAGGTTTCCCGCCTCGTCGACTTCACGCACAGCCATCGGACGCACGCCGCCCGATTCGCCCGCGGCGGTGCGCGTGCAGAAGAAACACGTCTGCGCTTTCTTCACGGTGTCTTCGATGCGCTCGATCGCGTCGGGACCGAGCAGGTGCTGCCGGTTGTGCTCCGGCTGGTTGCGATTGATGGAATCCATGCCTTGGTTCGCTCCTTCGTTGGTTCGCAATACATGCACCGCGCATGCCATCGCCGCGGCGGGGCGCGCGAGCGCGGTTAGAAACCCCGAAGCGGCGACTCTTGCGTTCGCGATTCACCGAACCGACAAGCGCCGAGTCGCAACTTCGGGCGAGCGTGCTCTTGCCGGAGCTGCTCGAGGGCTAGAGCTACTCCTCGTCCGAGTCCTCGCCTTCGTCCTCGCCCTCGTCGATCTCGAGCTCGTCGGATTCATCAGCCTCGGGCTCGGCTTGCCCAGGCTTGCGGCCGGCGCCGCCCGTAGCGGCTCGATCGACCGTCGATTCGTATTTGTCGCCCGCAATCTTGTCGGACTCGTCTTGCTTCTTGATGCCCATCGCGTCGCTCCTAAGAGTGGTTGGAATACGTAGCCCCCGATCCGAATGCAAGACGCGGGCCGACGCCATGGCATCATTCGGCGCTGCGATCGCGGCGAGGTGTTTGGTGATTCGCGATTGGATTTCGAGAAATCGTGCCAGGAATCGTTCGCGACGCAACCGCGGACCGAAGCGTCAGGCATGGTAGGCAAGCCTACAACCGTCACCGACTGCGACGTCGCGATCGTCGGCGCGGGAGCGGCCGGCCTCGCCGCGGCGGCCTACCTCGTGCGCGCGGGGCGCTCCGTCTGCGTGCTCGAGGCGCGCGACCGCGTCGGCGGCAGGATTCTCACGCGCCGCGATCCGCGGCTCGACGTGCCGGTCGAGCTCGGCGCGGAGCTCGTGCACGGCCGGCCGGCCGCCACGCTCGCCTGGGCCGCGAAGGCACGGTCGCCGCTCGTCGACCTCTCCGAGCAGCGCTGGATCGTCCGCGGCCGCAAGCTCGAGCCCGCCGACGATCTGTTCGAGCGGATGATGCAGGGTCTCGCCGCCGCGCGCAGGCCGCGCAAGGACCTTGCGTTCGCCGAGTTCCTCGACGGTGCCGCGCGCCGCCATCTCACGCCCGCTACGCGCGAGCTCGCGCGGATGCTCGTCGAGGGGTTCGACGCGGCCGATGCGGCGCGCGTGAGCACGCTCGCGACGCTCGACGAGTGGACCGGCTCCGCATCGGCCGAAGCGCCGACCTTTCGGCTGCGCGATGGCTACGGCGCGCTCGTCGACGCGCTCGTGGCGGCGCTCGACCGGCGTGCGGATCTCAAGCTCGAGACCGTGGCCGGCGAGATTCGCTGGCGGCGCGGCGCGGTCGCAATCGACGCGCTCCAGCAGGGCCGCCGCCACGAGGTGCGCTCGCGGGCCGCGATCGTCACGTTACCCCTCGGTGTGCTCGCGCAGCCGCGGCGTGCGGCCGGCGCCGTCGGCTTCGCGCCCGCTCTCGATGCGAAGCGCACGGCGCTCGCGGGGCTCGCGAGCGGCGCCGTGCTCAAGGTGATCCTCGAGTTCGGCGACGCGTTCTGGGAAACGCTCGACGGCGGGCGCTACCGCGACGCTGCGTTCTTCCACGCGCCGCGCGCACAGTTCCCGACGTTCTGGTCGATGTTGCCCGTGCGTGCGCCGCTCCTCACGGCATGGTGCGCGGGCCCGAACGCCGCGCGGCTCTCCGGCGCCGGGAAAACCGCCATCGTGCGCGCCGCGCTCGCGGGCCTGCGCTCGGTGTTCGGCGCACGCGCCGCGGTCGCCCGGCGCCTGCGCGCCGCGCACGTTCACGATTGGCAATCGGATCCGTTCGCGCGCGGCGCGTACAGCTACGTGACGGTCGGCGGCCGCTCCGCGCGCGAACGGCTCGCGGAGCCGCTGCGCGGCACCCTGTTCTTCGCCGGAGAGGCAGCCGCTACCGGCGGCGAGGCGGGCACCGTCGCGGGCGCGTTAGCGAGCGGCGAACGCGCCGCGGAAGAGGTACTCGCGTCGCGTCGGTGGTGATCGGCTCGACGCCGCGCAGCGCGTCTTGCGTCGCGACCTCAAGCGCCGAACCCGGCTCTCAGCGCGCGAGATAGCTCTCCAACTGCTCGATCAACGCCTGCTGATCCTGAATCACCGCTTTGACGAGATCCCCAATCGACACCATGCCGATGACGCCCGAGCCGTCCACCACCGGCAAATGTCGGATGTATTTCTCGGTCATCACCTCCAGCCCGTCCTGCACGGACGCGTCCGGGCGAATGGTGAGCACCGGGCTGCTCATGATGGCGCTGACCGGCGTGTCCCTCGAGCGCAACCCGCGCAGCGCGAGCTTGCGCGCGTAGTCGCGCTCGGAGAAGAGGCCGACGGGTTTGTTGTTCTCGAGCACGAGCAGAGCGCCGATCCCGTGGTCGGCCATCTGCTGGAGCGCGTCGAACACCGTCACGCTCGGATCGATGGACCGAACCGTCGCGCCCTTCTCGCGCACGATGTCGCGGATGCTATGCATTCATCCCCCCGGATGTTGAACCAGCCGTCGACGAGCGGCTTACACGGTCGACTATTTCTACCACGGCTTCGAGCCGCTTTTGCAGTGGCGCCTGCTCTTTGCCGGCGCTTTCGCTGTGCTCGCGGTCCCAGCTCTCGACTCGTTGGCGCCGCAGCTGCTCGCGGGCGTCGAGCCAGCGGACGCGGGCGGCGGGCTCCATGGCTTGCGCGACTCTGCGCTTGCCGACCCGGAAAGTCTCGACGAGCCGAATGTTGCTCGGGCACACGACGTCGCAGCACCCGCATTCGATGCAATCGAAGAGCCCCAGATTCTCGAGAGAGGTCGAGCTCGCCGTGCGTGGCGGCGGCATGGAGATCCTGCGGCATCAGATACGCAGGGCACACGTTCGAGCAGTTGCCACAGCGGATACAGGCCAGCTCGCCCTCCTCGCGCAACTCTCGGGCGGCGACCGCAACGATGCAGTTGGTGGCGCGGCCGACCGCGACCGAGTCGTCCTCGAGCGCGACGCCCATCATGCTGCCGCCCATGATCAGCCGGGCGACCTCGCCCGTGTACCCTCCGCACGCCTCGACCAAATCCGCGATGCGCGTGCCGAGGCGCACTTCGAGATTGCGCGGTCGCGCGATCGCATCCCCCGTCACGGTCGTGATGCGGCTCGTGACGGGTTCGCCGCGCTCGAGATAGCGATAGAGCGCGGCCGCGGTGCCCACGTTTTGGCAGAGGTAACCGATGTCGGTCGGCTTGGCGAGCGACGGCACCTCGTGTCCCGTGAGCGCCTGGATGAGCTGACGCTCGCCGCCGGCGGGATACATCGCCGGCACGGTCACGACGGAGAGTCGCTGCTGAGTGTCGAGCGTCGGTAGAGCGAGTTGCAGCGCCTCGAGGGCTTCCGGTTTGTCCTCTTCCACCACGACGACGCCTCGGTCCGCACCGGCTGAGCTCCACGAGCACGAGCGCGCCTGCCAATACGTCTCGCGGTGCCGTTCGCATCAGCATGTCGTCGCAGCTGATGTACGGTTCGCACTCCACGCCGTTGACGATGACGAGGCGCATCCGATGGCGTGCCGCCGCGGCGAGCTTGAGGCCCGTCGGGAACACGGCGCCGCCGAGCCCGGCCAGACCTGCTCGCGACAGTGCTACGGCGAGCTTGTCCGGCGTGTCCCACTGCGTCGGATCGGGCCGCGCGAGCTCGGGCGAACCTTCATCCTTGCCGTCGACCTCGATCACGGCGCACAGAGCCTCGCGACGGCGCGGGTGCGCGATCCGCCGCCTTTCGAGCGACCGCACGACGCCCGACGTGCTGGCGTGCGTCCAGGTGGACAGCGGTCCGCCGCCCTGCACGAGCGGCTGCCCGCGCAGCACGCGCTGCCCGCTCTCGACCGCCGGGCGCAGATCGCGCGCGGACAACCCGCCTTCCAACGGCAGGATCACCTCGCTCGGTAGAGGCGCGGGCTCGAGCGGCACTTGCGTGCTCGCGCTCTTGTGCGAATCCAAAGCGACGCCGCGGGTGCCGCGTCCGCGGTGCACCTCGTTATGCGCGTGGATTGACTCCGTCATGGGGGGAACTTGCGTGCGACGGCGTTCGAGTGTTCGCCGGCATTCTACCTGGCTGGCGAACGGGCTTGCGCCGGGGCAGCGGCTCCGGCGGCACGCGTCCAGCGTCCAGGTCGCGAAACTTCCGGCGACGTCCGGAAACACGCGTTGCCCCACCGACCGCGCAGAATGAAGAATCAGCTAAATCGCTGGACATCGCCAAAGCGCGAGGACATAGAATTGAACGCGGGACCGGCACCGGCGGAGGCACCCATGGAAGCCCGCATCGCTCGACTGGAGTCTGACGTCGCGCACCTGCGCTCGGACGTGGCCGACATCAAGACGGACGTGCGCGCGTTGCGCGACAAGGTGGACGGACACGCGGTCCGCCTCGACGCGAAGATCGATGCGCTCGGGACGCGGCTCGACGAAAAGATCGACGGCCTTGGAGTGAGGCTCGACACGAAGATCGACGGCCTTGGCGCGAAGCTCGACGCGAAAATCGACGGCCTTGGCGCGAAGCTCGACGCGAAGATCGACGGCCTTGGCGCGAAGCTCGACGTGAAGATCGATAGCCTTGGCGCGAAGCTCGACGCGAAAATCTCGAGCACCCTTTTCTGGGCGCTGGGGGCGTGCGGCGCGCTCGCAGCCGCAATTTTCGGCACGATGGCGCGCGGCTTCGGTTGGATCTAACGCCCGCATAGCGCGGTTCGCCGCGCGCGTTCGTCCATCATCGGGCTCTGCCTAGCTCTTGACTCGCGCTTGAGCGCCCGTGTGAGAATCGGGCTCCGATCGTGGCGACACCGAAATGGATCCGAACATCGCTCGATCGATGCCGAAATTGCCACGCTGCGCGCGGACCTCATACGCGCCAACGCGGAAGTTCGCACTCTGCGGCAAGAGGTCCAAGCGCGAAAACGAAACTCTCTTCCGTGGGCTGGCAGTTCAGCTGCGAGATCAGTCCGCCGACTTCCGAGCCGCCGCCATAATGCTAATCGTCATCACGCTCGCGTTGTTCGCGGCCTGGCGGGGACTAGGTTGGATCTGACTCGCCGCGGATGCAGTGCCGACTGCGCGACGGTGACGGTCGCGGGCTCGCAGAGCCCGCCGACGGCAGCCTCAAAGCCGCCGTCGACATCGGTCTCGCTGCCGGATGGCAAACGGTTATTCGGGGCGCAGGACACGTCGCAATAGCTCCTCGGGCACTGCAGAAAGGGTGTGGCGTTACCGGCCGCGGCTCGCGTCCGTCCTAACAAATCTCACGATCCCCGCCTCCGCCAGGCCCTTAGCGCGGGCGCCCTGCCGGGCTACGATTCGCTCCGGCTCGGCCGAACGTATCACCGTTGGCACCAGTCCTACTGTAACTTCGGCCAGTAGATCCGCCCGAAGGGGGCATCGAGGCAAATCGACGATGGGTTCTGCGACCGTCATCCCCGTTTCCACGCAGCGCACACCAAGCCGCGCCCGCGTTCTCGCGCCCGTCGGCATGGCCGTCGCCGCCGCGCTCGCGCTCGCCGCCTGCACCTCCGGCCCGAGCGACGCCGAGCAAACCGCCACCGCCCGCGCCACGATCGACAAGTACTGCACCGACTGCCACAACGACGCCGAACGCACCGGCGACCTCTCGCTCGAGCGCGTGAAGCTCGACGACGTCCCGAATCACGCCGAGATGTGGGAGCAAGTCGCGCTCAAGCTGCGCGGCCGCATGATGCCGCCGGCCGACGCGCTGATCCCCGACGCCGCGACCACGGACGCGCTCGCCTCTTACGTAGAGTCGCAGCTCGACCGCGCCGCGGCCGAGCACCCGAACCCGGGCCGGAAATCTCTGCACCGGCTGAACCGTACTGAGTACGGCAACGCGATCCGCGATCTGCTCGCGCTCGAGATCAACCCCGCGGCGCTGTTGCCGAACGACACCGAGGCGTACGGCTTCGACAACATCGCGGACGTGCTCGGCACGGACCCGTCGCTCATGGACCGGTATCTGTCGGCGGCCTGGAAGGTCACGAGTGCCGCGATCGGCGACACGAGCATGACGTCCGCGGTGAGCACCTATCGCGTGCCGCCGGATCGCTCGCAGACGGATCACGTCGAAGGCCTGCCGTTCGGCACGCGCGGCGGCACGCTCGTGAGCCACCACTTCCCCGTCGACGGCGAGTACGTGATCAAGCCGAAGCTCTGGCGAAACACCGTGGACGTAGTCCGCGGCACCGAGACGCCGCACGACCTCGAGATCAGCATCGACGGCGCGCGCGTCGCGCTCGTGCGCTTCGGCGGGCCCGAAGAGGAGCGCGAAGCGCAGATGTTCCCGGGCCAAACGGCGGACGCGATCGACAAGCGCCTCGAAGTGCGCCTGCCGGTGCCGGCCGGCCGGCACGACGTCGGCGTCACGTTCGCGAAGAAGAGCTCCGCCACGCGCCAAGAGGTGCTGCAACCGTTCCAGCGCGAGAAGCACGACGCGCGCATGGACGTCGGCATCCCCGAGCTCGACCAAGTCGTGATCGAGGGGCCGATCGAGATCTCGGGCGCGGGCCAGTCGCCGAGCCGCGAGCGCATCTTCTCGTGCTACCCCGCGGCCAACGAAACGAACGACGCGAGCGCCACGGCCTGCGCCGAGCAGATCCTGAGCACGCTCGCGCGCCGCGCATTCCGCCGGCCGCTCACCGACGAGGAGCGCCGCCGCCTCGACACCTTATATAAGGGAGAGCGCGACAAGGGCCGCGGCTTCGAGGCCGGCGTGCAGACCGCGCTCGCCTACGTGCTCGTGTCACCGCAGTTCCTGTTCCGCGTGGAGCAAGACCCGCAGAGCGCGGCACCCGGAACGCTTCTATCGCATCAGCGATCTCGAGCTCGCGTCGCGGCTCTCGTTCTTCTTGTGGAGCAGCCTGCCGGACGACGAGCTCGTCGACGCGGCGCTCGCGGGCAAGTTGCACGAGCGCTCGGTGCTCGAGCAGCAAGTGCGCCGCATGCTCGCCGACGAGCGCGCGGGCAAGTTCGCGCAGGACTTCGCGGGCCAGTGGCTCTACTTGCGCAACTTGCGCGCGGCGTCGCCCGATCCGTATGTGTTCCCGGATTTCGACGACAACCTGCGGCAGAGCGCGGTGCGCGAGACCGAGCTCCTGTTCGAGACGGTGATCCGCGAAGATCGCCCGCTGCCGGAGCTCTTGTCCGCCGACTACACGTTCCTGAACGAGCGGCTCGCGAAGCACTATGGCGTGCCCGGCATCTACGGCGATCAGATGCGCCGCGTGAGCGTCACGGACGAGCGCCGCAAAGGCCTGCTCGGCCACGCGAGCATCCTCACGCTGAGCTCGTATCCGAACCGCACGTCGCCGGTGAACCGCGGCGCGTACGTGCTCAAGAACATCCTGGGCACGCCGCCGCCCGAGCCGCCGCCCGACGTGCCGGCGCTGCCCGAGCTGTCGGGCGAGAAGCTCTCGATGCGCCAGCGCATGGAGAAGCATCGCGCGGCCCCGGCCTGCGCGGGCTGCCACCAGCTCATGGACCCGATCGGCCTCATCCTCGAGAGCTACGACGGCACCGGCCGCTGGCGCACCGAAGACATGGGCCAGCCCGTCGACCAGAACGGCGGCATGGTGCACGTGCTGCGCGATTCCGGCGTGCTGAACACGCCGATGGACTTGCGCCAAGCCATTCTCAGCCAGCCCGAGCGGTTCGTCCGCACGGCCACCGAGAAGCTCATGACCTACGCCTTGGGGCGCGGCCTCACGCCGAGCGATCCGCCGACGGTGCGCGCGATCGTGCGGTCCGCCGCGCAGCAGGACTACCGGTTCTCGGCGCTCGTGCTCGGCATCGTCGAGAGCGAGCCGTTCCAGATGCGGCAGGCGGGCACAGACACGGGCACGACGAGTTGCGGTAAATTCATCCCCAGAGTCATCGAACGGCGCTTGGCGAGGCCACGGCCTCGAAGTAAGGCCCGGAAATATAGGACGACAAGGTTATGTTCATCAGCAAGAAGCATCTATCCCGCCGCGCGGTTCTGCGCGGCTTGAGCGCGTCGGTCGCGCTGCCGCTGCTCGACGCGATGGTGCCCGCGCACACGGCGCTCGCGCAGACGGCCGCGGCTCCCACGCAGCGCTTCTCGCTCATCTACGTGCCGCACGGCGTGATCATGGAAGCCTGGATGCCGAAGACCGTCGGCACGAATTACGAGATGCCGACGATCCTGCAGCCGCTTGCGGGCTTGCGCGAGCACTTCAACGTGATCACGGGGCT
Source organism: uncultured Gammaproteobacteria bacterium (assembly GCA_963742115.1). Lineage (GTDB taxonomy): Bacteria > Pseudomonadota > Gammaproteobacteria > Steroidobacterales > Rariloculaceae > FEN-1219. The sequence goes on along the minus strand of CAVUKQ010000010.1, from coordinate 117,783 downwards.
CTACAGCGAGGGCGCGAACGCGCACTCCGCGTGCCCGGGCTTCTATTCCGCGTGCGCGCACGCGCCGCGCGGCAACCTGATCCAGCTCAACACGTCGATCGACCAAGTGATCGCGCAGAAGATCGGTCAGGGCACCACGTTCCCGTCGATGGAGCTCGCGATCGAAGACAGCTCGAACATCTTCGGCACCTGCGCCGCCGACTTCCTGTGCACGTACATGGACACGATCTCGTGGCGCACGCCGACGCAGCCGCTGCCGATGGAGATCAACCCACGCGTCGTGTTCGAGCGCATGTTCGGCGGCGACGGCGCGAGCGCCGAGGCGCGCCGCGCGCGCCTCGACCAGAGCACGAGCATCTTGGACGCCGTGGCCGCGGACGTGCAGGGCCTCGAGAAGAGCTTGGACGCGCGCGATCGCAGCCGGCTCGACGAGTACCTCTCGAACGTGCGCGAGGTGGAGCGCCGCATCACGCAAGCCGAGGCGCAGCGCACGCAACGCAACCTCGAAGCGCCCGAGACGCCAAGCGGCGTGCCGGAATCCTACGACGAGCACGTGAAGCTGATGTTCGAGCTCCAGGCGCTCGCGTTCCAGGGCGACCTCACGCGCGTGACGTCCTTCATGATGGGCCGCGAGCTTTCGGGCTTGAGCTATCCGCAGATCGGCATCAGCGACGGCCATCACCCGATCTCGCACAACAACTACGACATCAAGCAGATGGGCAAGAAGGCGAAGGTCGACGCGTATCACCTGAGCCTGCTCGCCGGATTCTTGCAGCGCCTGAAGAGCACGCCGGAAGGCGACAGCAACCTGCTCGACCGCTCGCTGATCGTCTACGGCAGCGGCATGAGCGACGGCAACGTGCACAACCACCTGAACCTGCCCGTGCTCGTCGCGGGCCACGCGGGCGGCCAGATCACGGGCGGCCACCACATCCAAGTGGGCCAGCTCGCGGAGAAGCGCAAAGTGCCGGCCGTGCCGTACTTCGAGAAGATGATGCCGATCGCGAACCTCATGGTCAGCGTGCAGCAGCTGTTCGACATCGACAGCGAGAGCTACGGCGTCGCGCAGTGCGCGAGCAACGGCAACGTCACGCTCGCCTGAGCGCGGCGTTCGAGGGGGAGACAGCGTGAAATTGGCCATCGTGGCGCCGGTAGCCGGCGCGGCGCTCGCGGCACTGCTCGCGGCCGTGCCACAGGCAGCGTTCGCGCAGCATTCGTCGTCGTCCGGCTACGCACCCGCCGCCGCGGGCGCTTCGGCCGCCTCCGCCGACACGCGGCTCGTGGCCGCGATGAAGCGGCGCGACTTGGCGACGGTGCGCGAGCTCGCGGCCGAGCGCGTCGGCGTGAACGCGCAAGACTCCGAATCCGCGACCGCGCTGCACTGGGCCGCGCACTGGAATGACCTCGACGCCGCCAAGCTGCTGCTCGCGGCCGGCGCCGATCCGAACTTTGCGAACCGCTTCGGCGTCACGCCGCTGCACGAGGCCGCCACCGTCGGCGACGCCGCGATGCTGAAGCTCATGCTCGACGCGGGCGGCAACGCGAACGCCGAGTTCGGCGAAGGCGAGACGGTGCTCATGACGGCCGCGCGCTCGGGCGACGCGGACTCGGTGCGCGAGCTGCTCGCGCACGGCGCCGAGGTCGACCACGTCGAGCGCTGGCACGGCCAAACGGCGCTGATGTGGGCCGCGATCGAGGATCACGCGGACGTCGTGAAGCAACTCATCGCCGCCGGCGCCGAGGTGGATCGCACTTCGACGAAGCACGACTGGATCACGATCGACTACAGCCAAGGCAACGTGCCGAAGACGCGCGACTTGGGCGGCCTCACGGCCCTGCAGTTCGCCGCGCGCAGCGGCGCGCTCGCGGCGGTCGACGCGTTGCTCGCGGCCGGCGCCAATCCCGAGCTCGCCGAGCCGATGTATCAGCTCACCTCACTCCAGCTCGCGGTCGTGAACGGGCACTACACGCTCGCGAAGAAGCTCATCGACCGCGGCGTCGGGGTCGACGACGGCTCGCTGTACCTCGCCGTCGACACGCGCAACTTGGGCTTCTACGCGCAGCGCCCGAACCCGCCCGACAAGGACGGCACCGTCACCAACCTCGACGCGATCAAGGCCCTGCTCGACCGCGGCGCGGACGCGAACGCGCCATACACGAAGGGCATCCCCGAGCGCACGGTGGCCGGCGAAATCGAAGTGCCGCCCGGCGCGACGCCGCTCGACCGCGCGGCCGTGGCCGGCGACTCGGAGGTCATCGACTTGCTGCTCGCGCACGGCGCGAATCCCAAAGTCGCCGACAACGACGGCACGACGCCGTTGATGCTGCTATCGGGCTACGTACGCAAAGGCCCGCCACCCGCGGCGGCGGAGCTCGCAAGTGCGAAGCGCCTCGACGCGATCCGCGCCCTGATCGCGCGCGGCGCGGACGTGAACGCCGCCGACGGCGGCGGCTACACGGCGCTGCACTACGCGTCGATGCGCGGGGCCGGCGAGATCGTGGCGCTGCTCGAGCAATCCGGCGCGTCCGCCGAGCTCAAGAACAAAGACGGGAAGACGCCGCGCGATCTCGCGAAGCGCTGAGCTTGCGGGAACGGCCTAGTTCTTCGCGCGGGCGTCCGCCTCTTGCTTCCGTGCCCCCGCGAGAATCCCGAACATCCCGTAGTTGCCTTCGTGGCACGCGTATTCGATCAGCGGCTCGTCGATCTGCTTCAAAGGAATCCGCACGGTCCACGGCTGCGTCCACGTCGCCGGGTCGCTCATGGTCGCGTCGTACTGCAAGACATCCGGCGCGATGCGGGTGAAGCGCTCCACGAGGTGCAGTCCGCTCGACGATCCCTGCATGTCGCTCTTCGGCGAGAAGCCGATCGTGTCGACGACGAGCGTGTCGCCTTCCCAGTGCCCGCGCGAGTTGCCGTCCCATTGCGGAATGCCGGACGAAAGATGCGGCCGCCCGTCGAGCGAAATCACGCGTGCGTTGTGAATCGTCTCCATGACGAAGACCACTTCGTTCGGCGACTGCACGACCTGAAACACGCTGCTGTACGCGGCGGTGAGCCGCGGCACGCCGAACGTGATGCAGCGTTCTCCCAGGCCGCGGCTCGACGGTCCGTCGGCGGGATGCAACCGCCGCTGCTCGGCCGCCGCCGCTCGCCTCGCCTGCGCTTCCGGCGTCATGGGCGGAATACGGCCGTTCGGCGGATCGATGATGAGCGACGTCCGCCGCTCGAAGTCGCGGGGCGGCAGCCAGAACCCGTTGTAGTTGCCGGTCTCGGTGTCGTGCGACTCCGACTTCTCCTTGCCGCCGACGGCGTCGAGGATCAGCTCGTCGCCGAACAATGCGTCGCCGTCCGCCTCGAGCTCCCGCGCGGCGCCCTTCACGGCCTCGAGCTCGGCGTCCGAGAGCAGCGCCTTGTCGGCCCATTGCGCCGGACGCTGCAGCGGCGTGGCGTTGTTGTTCGTCCAGGTGCCCGCGAGATCGGGCTGGCCGAACGAGTTCTTCGGCACCGTGTACGGCTTCGAGGGGGACGCGGGCGATTGGCCGGATGGGCCGGTCTGGGGCCACGCGGCCGGCGCCGCGATGCACGCGATGGCGAGAATGCCGGCGACGATAGCGATACGGCTCATCACGCGATGGACTTTAGACCCGCGGTATTTCCGGCGTCAACGCGGTTTATTTCCTCGGCCTCGGTCCGTCGCCGGGCACGAGGCGCAAGGGGAGTCTCGCGGACATCTACGCGTACGTCGAGTCGCGGCCGAAGCCGCCGCGGATAGCCGACATCGCATTGCTCGCGCCGTAGCGCCGCTCCGGTCGGATCCGTCGGTCGCGGAGCATCCCCCCGGCAAGATCGACAGGCTGGTTACCGAAACGCCGTAGAACGTCAAGTAACCTGTCAATCGGGGGGAACGGCATGTGCACGCGCCTCGGCCGGGCGCCGCCGCGCGAGATCACGGCCGCAAAGACTTCTTGAGACATTAATGTCGCCGCCGAGTACCGCACTCCACGACAAACCCGATTATCGTGGCGCCTGGATACCAACCTGCCGGTGTCCGACGCGAATCGGGTACCCCGGCCATCAGGACGTCAACGCACTGGCCCGGTGACCGGGCCATCAAGGAACCGAAACATGAAGATCGGCTCGCTCAAAGTCGCTCGCGCTCGGCGCCGTTCTACTCGCTGCTGCGCCCGCCATGGCGCAGGTCATGCCGGACATCGGCTTCAAGAGCGTCGGCCGCGGCCGGCCGCTCGCCGCGAGCGTGTACGACCAGAAGGGGGAAGTCGGACCCAATTGGGTCCGCGAGTTCGGTCAGCGCTACGACCCGGCCAAGCCCTTCCCGCTGAACGGCTACGCGCCGAATGCACTGCCGAAAAACTACAAGCCCTTGGAGCGCGACATCTTCACGAGCCCGGACTTCTACGCCGACAAGGCGCTCTGGATGGATCCGCGCTACTACCGCTGCAACAGCCCGCAAGCGACGGAGTACCAACGCGGGATCCTGTCCCAGCCGGCATTGAACGTCAAAGAGGACAAAGACTCCCCGTGGGGACATTGCGAGCTCGGGCTTCCGCGCGAAGCGATCGTGAGCCCCTACGGTTTCAAGACGGCGCAGGAGCACTACGAGGCGCTGATGAAAGAGACGCAAGGCCGCGGCGGCCCGAGCGTCTACACGTACGCGAACTTCCCGAACGCCGAGTGGAACGGCGTCTACGAGCGCCCGGCCCGCGGCGGGGCCACTCAGAACAACTGGTACTGGGGCAGGAACACGCAGATTCCGACGGTGCTCTCGGTGCTGACTCCCGAGTACCAGCAGCGCATGGTGCAGGAGGCCTACCACCAGATGCGCGGCAACGCGCTCTGGCCGTCGACGTTCTGCTGGCCGGAAGGCTTCATGCGACGCTGGTATCCGGCGGCCGTGTGGGAGCACTACGTGATCGCCACGCCCGACCTCGTGCACGTGCAGGCCGGCGTCGCGCGCAACTTCCTCCAAGACATCTACGTCGGCCGCAAATTCAACATGGACGACGTGGCGAAAGGCGGCGTTCCCCGGCTCGGTGCCGCGGTGCCGCGCTGGTACGGCGAAACGGTCGGCTTCTGGGACAAGGACGTGCTCATCACTTGGACGAGCAACATCCAGGGTTGGAAGTCGCACTCGGAGTTCGAGTTCTCGAACAAGCTGCAGTCGGTCGAGATCTACACGCCGATGCGCGAGAACGGCAAGTTCGTCGGCCTGAACCACGAAACGATCCTCTACGACGCCGACGCACTGGCCGAGCCGGTTCGGATCGTGCGCAACTTCCGCAAGATCAATAACTACACCGACGCCGATCAGACTCCGTACGCGTTCATCGAATGCGTGCAAACGATCTTCAACGTCGACGGCCACAACTCGCCGCTCACTCCGGGCACCAAGGTCGAGTACGAGATGCCGGATATGTACAACCGGCCGTGGGCGAAGATCTGGGAAGAGAACTTCGAGCAAGGCATGAGCAAGCCGGAAGTGAACGAGGACTTGTTCAACTTCGACAAGTAATAGAACTCCTCGCGCGCGTCCCTCGGATCGACATGCGCACTCGCGCGCGCGCGCCGCCGCGAGTCGGCTGAGAACTGAAAGGCACACGTCCCGGCTAAAGACTTCGAGCTCTCGAAGCAGTTCTATCAGGACCTGGGTTTCACGTTGTGCTGGGGGACCGAAGGAGACTTGGCCTATCTGCACTGGGGCGATCATGGTAGCCACGGCAAAGCCGGCTTCCTCCTGCAGCGCTTCTACGTGAAGGAATTCGCCGAGAACCTTCAGATGCACCTGCTCGTAAAGGACGTGGATGCCTGGTGGGCAAACGTCCAAGACAAGAAGATCCCCGAGAAATACGGCGTGCACGCTGAACCGCCCGAACTGCGGCCGTGGAAGATGCGCGACTTCGTTCTCGTCGACCCTTCCGGGGTCTTGTGGCGCATTGCACAAGACGGTCCGTGAACGCGGCGCGTTGATCTTCCGCATCGGCCGCGCGGCTTCACCGATGACGCTGCCCTGCGCGCTCGTAGCCCGCCCGTCCTTCGCGGTAGACCGTTGGGAACTTGACGGTCTCCGGTACCACCCTATTGCGTGCGCCGCGGCTGACGTACGATCCACCCGACGACCTGAGGCTGTTCGTTCGCAGCACGGCTCGATCCCGAGCCCCACAACTGCAAGCCGGGGTACCAGCAATAGCGCCGACTTCCGGGGGAGAAAGGCCAATGGCAGACGAGCTCGTGCTCGAGGTGAACGCGCAGCGGTCGACCGTCACGGCGCCGCCGGACACACCTCTTCTATACGTGCTGACGAACGACCTCGGGCTGCTCGGGCCCCGCTTCGGCTGCGGCCTCGGCCAGTGCGGCGCCTGCTCCGTGCTCGTCGACGGCGTGGAGATGCGGTCGTGCATCACGCCGACCGCGGCGGTCGTCGGAAAATCCGTGACGACGCTCGAAGGCCTGCCCGCGTACTACGCGCGGCGCATGAAGGTGGCGCCGGCGCCGGAGCTGCATCCGCTTCAGGAGGCGATGATCGCCGAGCAAGCGGCGCAATGCGGCTATTGCTACAACGGCCAGATCATCAAGGGCGCCGAGCTGTTGCAGCAGAACCCGGAGCCCACCGAGGCGCAGATCCGCGCCGCGATGAACGGCCACCTCTGCCGCTGCGGGACGTACCCGCGGATCCTCGCGGCGATTCAGCGCGCGGCTAAAGCCATGGCGGCGCACCGGGTCGCGGCCGTCGCGGCGCGCGAGGAGCCGACCCATGCGTGAACCCAACGACATCTCTAACGACATCGGCGGCGTAGATCGCCGCGCGTTCTTGAAGGCGACGGGTGTCGTCGTCGTCGCGTTCAGCGTTGCGGGTCGCGGGCGCGCGCAGCCCAAGGTCGGTAAAGCGGCGCCGACGCGCGGCCTCGTGTCGGGCCCGCCCGATCCGAACGCGGTCGACTCCTACATCGCCATCAACGCGGACAACACCGCGACGCTCTACACGGGCTACGTCGAGCTCGGCCAAGGCGGCCCCACGGCGCTCGTGCAAATCGCGGCCGAGGAGCTCGACCTCGAATTCGCGCAAGTGAAGACCGTCACGGTCGACACGTTCGTGTCGTCGAATGGTTTTACCGCCGCGAGCCGGACGGCCGGGATCGGCGGCACCGAGACTCGAGCCGCCGCGGCCGAGGCGCGCCGCGTGCTGCTCGCGCTCGCGGCCGAGCGGCTGGACGCGGCCGTCGGCGATCTCACGGTGACCAAGGGTATCGTGAGTGTCGGCGAAGACGCGCACCGCTCCGTCAGCTATGCCGACCTCGTGGCGGGGAAGTCTTTCGATCGAACGTTCGAGCAGTTCGCCTACAACGGCGGCATCGAGCTGCCGCGGAAAGCCGGTGACCACGCGGTACCCAAGCCGCGCGACGCGTATCGGATCGTCGGCACGCGCGTGCCGCGGCCGGACATCGCCGAGAAGGTGCGCGGCACTTATCGATTCGTGCAGCACGTGCGCCTGCCCGGGATGCTGCACGGGCGCGTCGTGTGGCCGCGCGGACAAGGCGCGCATGGCGTCACCAATCCCACCGTCGTCGCCGTCGACGACGCGTCGATCGCCGGCATCCCCGCACAGGTCGTTCGGCGCAACAACTTCGTCGGCGTCGTAGCCGAGCGCGAGTGGGACGCGGTCCGCGCCGCGCGCGCAACTGAAGGTCACGTGGGCTGCGTTCGCGAAGGCGCTGCCGGGCCACGAGCGCTTGTTCGACGTCTTCAGGTCCGCCAAGACCGAGGACTTGATCGACACCGACACGGGCGACGTGGACGCGCGCGCTCGCACGCGCCGCTCACGTGGTCACGTCCACGTACCGAGGGCCGTACCAATCGCACGGTGCGCTCGCGCCGAGCTGCGCGGTGGCCGACGTGAAGGCGGACGCGGCGCTGATCATGTGCTCGAGTCAGAACATCTACGCGCAACGCTTCGCGCTCGCGCAGGTGCTCGGTCTCCCGCCCGACAAGATCCGAGTGCAGTACTACGCGGCCTCGAACACCTACGGCAACAGCTGCTACGGCGAGTCCGCGAACGCGGCCGCCGTGCTCTCGAAGGAAGTCGGCAAGCCCGTGCGAGTGCAGCTCAGCCGCGAGGATGAGCACGGCTGGGACAACTACGGGCCCGCGCTGCTCTCGGACGTGCGAGCGGCGGCGGATGCGAACGGCAAGCTCGTAGCGCTCGACTATCGGGCGTGGTCGCACGCCACGGCATGGTTCGAGACGGCGTCACAGCTCGCGCTTGGGCTCCCGCCGCCGACCGGGGGCTTCGGCGCCGGCCCGGCAAGCGCGGCCGGCTCCGGCTTTGTGCCGGGGCCCGGCGGTGCGGGCCTGTTCTCGGTGCACCTGTCGCAGACCGACATGTACGACGTGCCGAACCGCCGGATCGTCAACCACCGGTCACCGGCGCCGGGTATCTGCGCACCGGTGCGCTGCGCGCGCCGATGGATCCGTCCACGTTTTTCGCGTTGGAAGGAACACTCGACGAGCTCGCGCATGCGGCGCGGCTCGATCCATACGAGTTTCGCAAGAGGAACATCTCGCACGCGCGTTGGCTCGGAGTGCTCAAGGCCGCGACCGACGCGGCGAGCTGGACGCCGCGCGTCGCGGCGTCGAGCGTGTCGAGCGCGCGCGTCGTCACGGGCCGCGGCATCGGCGTCGGCACGCACCATCTGCCTCAGAACCAGGGCGATCGTCTCACCTTCGCGGCCGCAGTCGTGGACGTCGAGGTGAACAAGGACACGGGCGTCGTCGTCGCGAAGCACGTCTACGGCGCGATGGACTGCGGTCTCGCGATCAACCCAGGGATAGTCGAGAGCCAGATCGTCGGAATGTGCGTGCATGGCGCGAGCCTCGCGCTGCACGAGGAAGTGCGGTTCGACGAGACGCACGTCACGAGCGTCGACTGGGCCTCGTATCCGACGATGCGTTTCGGCGATCACCCGGCCGTGACGCCGATCGTGGTCCAGCGCGTGCACGAACGCAGCAGCGGCGCGGGCGAGGAAGTGTTACCGGCGGTCGTCGCCGCGATCGGCAATGCGTTCTTCGACGCGACCGGCGTGCGGCTCCGGCAGTATCCGCTGACGCCGGCTCGCGTGCTCGCGGCGCTCGGTTCTGCGTGATGCCGCAGCGCGCGGGACGCAACGGGCGCGCGGGACCGCGCCGTCGCGACCGGCGCCATCACCGCTCGCTTCTCCGCGGGATCCGTGAAATCGAAGATGCTTTCGTCCGCCGCGGGGCGCTGCATTCCCTGCTCGAAATATTCCTCCCAGATCCGCGCCCACGGCCGGTCGTACCAGTCGGGAATGCGGTACTGGATGACCGTGCCGGGCGCAACGGGCTGGAGCCGGCCGTTCACGTTCCAGAGGTGCTTGCTGACACTCCTTCCACTGGTAGCGCTGCTCGGAGTCCGGGCCCGTCGAGATAGGTGTAGATGCGCCTCGAGATGCAGCGGCACGGCGAACGCGAGCGGGTCGTAGATCGTGATCTCGAGGTGGATGTTGCGCTCGCGTCGCGCGTGAAGACCTCGATCGACCTCGAGCTCGTTGCTGAACTCGGGCAGCGCGTGCGACATCGACCAGCCTTGCACGTTGTCCGTCCACGCGACGAGCGTCTCGCCGTTCCAGAAGCCGACGGTCTCGCCGTACCACTGCGAGATCTTCGTCACGTGCTTCTGGCCGATGAGGATCTGCCGCAGGATGTTGAGCGCGGTGCCGGACAGTAGCTGCACCTGATGAGGCGTCACGGTGACCTGGATGTCGCGAATGCCTTGCGCCCACCAGCGGATCATGCCTTCGGGATAGCACGTCGACGACACCCACTGCGCCGAGTTGCTGACCGCCGACGTGATAGAGCGACTGCGCGAACCGCCGCTGGTATTCCGGCGTCAGCACTTGCATCAACGCTGCCGATTGGACGTTGTTGCCGAAGCTCCACTGCTGCTGTTGCAAGCGTGCGCGAGTTGTAGTAGCCGTCCCAGTCCGGCGGCGGATGGTCCGCGATCGTAAATCGTCGGCCCGCCGTTCGCCTTCGCTTCCGCGAGCAGCGCGTCGTAGTGTTCCTCGGCCGTCTTGTACGGATAGCGGCTCTTCAGCTCTTGCAGCGACGGCCCTCTTTGCAGTCGCCCCATTCGCCGACGACACCGCGCACCCACATCTGGTCGATCCGCCTCGGTGTGTTGCAGCGCGTGTAGCGCGGATCCGCCCAACGCTCCGGTATCGAGTAGAAATCCTTCGTCGTGAAGAGATCCACCGGCAGCGGCTCGATGCCCGGCGGCGGCCGCTGCGCCTCGATGGTCTTCTGCAGCTCGGGCGTCACCTGCGCCGGCAGCGCTGGCGCGAGCAGCAGTGAGCTCGTCAACGCGAACGCCGACGCGAGCGAGGTCGCAAACTTACGCGCCGACGCGCCCGTGATCACGCTCTTAATCAAGTCCCCTCCTCGGCGCCTTCGCACAGAGTCGCGCGGAAAGCCGACGCGGCGCGTCTCGCTACTCTACACGGCTGAGGCCGCTCCCTGGTGTGCGCACCGGCTTCGCACCGCGGAACGAACGAGGCGGATCAACACCCTCGAAACGCAGTTGAGTCCGCGCGCGATAGCCGCCCTCCCCGGCGCTGACGTACGATCCGTCCAACGGCCCAGCAGCCCCTGAAGGAAGGCACCTTGACCGACGACACGCACGATTGGCGGACCCACGGTGTGCGGGTCATCCCCGGCAACTCGCTCGACCCGAACACCCGCAAACGCCCGGAATGAGTCGCGACGCGGCGATCAACTTCGCCCGGGTCGGTGCTCAGAAGATCTGGGCCGGCACCGTCACCATCCACCCCAACGCGAAGACCGGCGCGCACCATCACGGCGCGCTCGAGAGCGTCATCTACGTCCTTAAAGGACGCGCGCGCATGCGTTGGGGTGAGCGGCTCGAGTATGTCGCGGAGGCCAGACCCGGGTGACTTTATCTTCGTGCCGCCCTATGTACCCCACCAGGAGATCAACGCGAGCCGATCGGAGCCGCTCGAATGCGTCCTGGTGCGCAGCGACAACGAAGCGGTCGTCGTGAACCTCGACATCACGCCCGTCGAGCAGCCCGAGGCCGTGTACTGGGTCGACCCGATCCACAAGCATCCACACGGCTGATGCGATGCGTCGCCGTCATGCAGGACAGCGCGTGGCGCGGCGACGAAGCTCCGCAGACGTTCGATCAGATCAGGGCTTGCCGACCGGCACCGCCGTCGCTTTGTAAGGCTTGACGGGCGGAGGCGGCGATCCCGGCGGTGCGAACAGCGCCGCGAGCTGACCCTCGAGCACGTACGCGTTCTCGCCGACCACGGTCACCGCCACCGGGCCGTCCGGGAAGCCGGACTTGAGCACGGTGCGCTTGCCCTCGGTCTTCGCGCCGTTGAGCACGATCTTGCTCACCCTGCCGTCTCCGCCGCCTTCCGCGACGAGCAGCGCATTCGCGCCGAACGAGCGCATCCCGTCAGGTCCCTCGACGGCGGTGTCGAGCTTCACCTCGTTGACCTTGCCGGGCTTGCCGTCCTTGCCGATGGCCACGCTGAAGATCTTGTTCGTGCGCAGCGCGTTCACGAGCAACGTATCGCCGAGCACGGCGATGCCGTCGAGCACACCGCCCGTGGGCCCGAAGGCACCATCCGCACCGGCCCACACTTCGAGCGACTGCGCGCCGGGCTTGAGCCGCGCAACCTGCATGTTCTGCGTGTCGCTCGCGTACGCGGTGCCGTCGCTGCCGACCGCGATGTCGTTGCAGAACGCACCGGCGGTCGGCATGTTCCACTTGCCCTTCGGCATGCCGCTCTTGAGATCGAACGCATAGAGCGCGGACGGCGGTGGCGCCGGAGCGCCGGCTTGCGGGGGGCCCGGGGGAAACGAGCCGGAACAGGCCCAGAGCACGTTCGCCTTCTCGTCGGCGAACACGCCGAACACGGCGCCGATACCGTTGGTCTTCGGCTGGATGAACGGCTCGGCCTTGGCTGCGTCAGGCTTCGCGCGGAAGATCTGGCCCGTGCCGACGCTGCCGACGTAGACAGTTCCGTCCCTCGTGGACGTGAGGCTCTCGGTCGCGAGCCGCTCACCCGGGATCACGATCTCGGCGGGCGCGGCTGCGAGCACCTGCGAGACCGCGGCGGCCAGCGCCAGTGAAACGAGACGTGCGTGCGTTGCTACTTTCATGTTCTTTCCTTGCGGGAGTTTTTTTTCGGCTGGCTGCTTTATATGCCAGCCGTTGCCTTGGGTCCACCCTGTGTTGGTAGCTGCTGCGGCCCCAATTCGGGCCGTCAAGGGCGCATACTCGAACACCCCAGCGGCCGCGATGCGAGCCGCATTCCGCCGAAGGCTTCCCTCCAACCGCGCTCGATTCCTAGGACTTCTCAATGCGACATTCGCTCATTCTCGCGTTCCTGTTTTGCATCGCGACGCCCGCGCTCGCGCAGTCGTTCGACTTCCCGAAGGAATTCCGCACGCAAGACGTCGCGACCAACGGCACGACGATTCACGTCCGCGTCGGCGGCCAGGGTCCCGCCGTGGTGCTGCTGCACGGCTACGGGGAAACGGGCGACATGTGGGTCGCGATGGCGCGCGAGCTCGTGCGCGACCACACGGTCATCGTGCCGGATCTGCGCGGCATGGGCCTCTCTTCGAAGCCCGCGGGCGGCTTCGACAAGAAGAACCAGGCCAAGGATCTCGAAGGGATGCTCGCGAGCCTGAAGGTCGACGCCATCGATCTCGTCGCACACGACATCGGCAACATGGTGGCATTCGCCTACGCGGCGGAGCACCCGAGCGGCGTGACTCGTCTCGTACTGATCGACGCGCCCGTGCCCGGCGTGGGTCCGTGGGACGAGATCCTCAAGAACCCGCTGCTGTGGCACTTTCGGTTCGGCGGGCCGGACATGGAACGGCTGGTCGCGGGCCGCGAGCGCATCTACCTCGACCGCTTCTGGAACGAGTTCTCGGCGACACCCGCTCGGTTCACGGAAGCCGCGCGCGAGCACTACGCGGCGCTCTACGCGCTGCCGGGCGCAATGCACTCGGGGTTCGCTCAATTCGCAGCGTTCGATCAGGACGCTGCGGACAATCGCGCCTGGCTCGCCGCGGGCGGCAAGCTTGCGATGCCGGTGCTCGCGCTCGGCGGCGAGAAATCGTTCGGCTCGACGATGGCTGCGGTGATGCGAGCCGCTGCATCGAACGTCACCGAAGGCGTCGTGCCGGACTCGGGTCACTGGATCATGGAAGAGAACCCCGTCGCAACCGTGAAGCTCGTCCGCGAGTTCCTGGAGGGCCACTGAAATGCGCACGCGTAAGCTGATCGTCTCCGCCGCCTTGCTGCTCGCCGCGCTGACGGGCTTCGCGCTCGCGCAGCAGAAGCCCGCCGAGGTTCGCCTCACGCCCGCAGATATCGGCTCGCTACCTGCGGGCGGCGCGAGCGCGGGGACGTCGGGCGTCAGCGGCATCGAGACGCGGACGTTGAGCGGCGATCCCACGGCAGCCGGCCCGTACACCATCGCGCTACGCGTTCCGGCGAACACGCAGATTCAGGCGCACACGCATCGCGACGACCGCACCGCGGTCGTCGTGTCCGGCACGTGGAACTTCGGCTATGGTCAGAAGGCCGAGCGCGCCCTCGAGAAGGCTCTCGGTCCCGGCAGCTTCTACTCCGAGCCCGCGGGCGTGGCGCACTTCGCGCGCACCGGCGCCGAGCCGGTCACGCTCTACATCTCGGGCTACGGTCCCACGGACACGCACTACCTCGACGTGAGCGCCGACCCGCGCGGCACGCGCTAGAGCCGCAGCGCGCGTTCACGCCCGCCGCGCGGACGTGCCGCTCGGCACGCTGCGTGCGATACTCAAACACGCTGGCCTACGCCGCGGTGTGAGAATCAAACACGCATTGTGATGGGCGAAATTCGCAACCGTTCTCGGCGCCGGAAGAGAGGCCAGCCGCACAACGTCCTGGCCAGGTGCCGTTTCACGCGCATGTCGAACTTCTCCAATTGTTCCTGGCCCATCGCGATGAAATCGTCGAGAGAATACAAGGCGCTGCTGAACGCCCAACGAAAGCCGATCCAATACCTGCAAGACTCGTCGCCTTCTGTCTCGTCACTTTGAAGATTGCTTCTTCACACTCGCCGGCGTCACCCACGACCAATCTCGCCTTAGACGTCAATTGGAAGAAGCGCATTGGGCAAGTGGATTCAAGCCTCGTGAGACTCCGGGACTGCATAACGACCTGGTCGATCCGGCGGAGATGATGAGCCGCGGCTTTCGTTTGTGGCAGCAGACTCGTTGGCCGGGTCGCAATGGTCGCGTTCGCTACGCGCACACTCTGTTCAACTTGTATGTGATACGGCGGCTTGCGCTGCTGATTATGCGCCTGTGGGATGCCGGATCGCGAGCAGCGACCGGCGAGACCGGCTCTCGCAAGTTCAAGGCGTGCTCGACCAGCTATGGAGAACCACGCCGGCCGATCAGCCGGTGCTCGTGCGAGATGCGCGATGGCTGATTCCCGCTGGCACAGAGCCCCACGACCGATGAACTGGCGGGGTATTTCGAAGTCGCGGAACAAATCGCAGAGACCCTTTCGGAAGAGGACCGGATTGAAATCCACAAAGCCGGCGTTCGAATGGCTGGCGGGCACCTGCGTTCACAGCTTCGCCACGTCTCCATGCAGAAGGGTGTGTCTCTTGACGAGAACAGCCTGGTTCTGAGCACCCGCAAGTCCAATGCGCTTGATCTCGCCCTGCTGATTCAAGGTCTCGTGCCGCTCCTCGAGGCTTACGAACACGCCATGCACAGGTGGCGACGGCCAGCAGAGGCTCGAATTGGCAGCCGCCATTTGTCAGGGCATTTCTCCGGATCCGGAGTTGTTTCTGAATCGTCTCGACTTGCTGGGTCCTTACAGCATGATCGAGCATCTCTTCATCACGACGGATCGCGATGGGCACGTTGTCTATACGCCCATGGGACAGCGACACGTTCAGCTGCTCCAGGAATACGAAGCACGGATCAGTCGCTTGTCGAAGCCGTTGTATGACGATTGCCAGCATTTCAGGCCGGTTGACGGCGCCTATTCTCCATACGGCGGTCCTTTATGGGTTCTCATCCAATCTCTTCGAGCACATGGCGCTCAAGACCTTACAGCCCGATGCCGTGACACACTTCAGTCTGGAAGATGTCTTTGCCGATGGGGAGAGCGCCGACAAGCTCGCGTGGGTGAGCGGCTGGCGAAAGTTACCGCACATCAAACGCGGAAATGGCAAAGCTGTTCGAGTACCCCCAGCAGTTCGCCGAAGACATGTTCGATCGGATCGAGCATGCGCTGCGCAGACGCGTTTCCGATGGCGAGGCGAACGCTGCTGTTCAAACCGGTCGCCTATTCATCCTGCCCGGAGATGATCTCAGCAGGCTGATTCGAAGGTGTCGCTGATTCCGGATCTTCCGGTGCAATATATCCGATCGTCAGACATGCAGATCGTGGCTGCGCACCAGGCTGATTCTTATGACCAGACGCATCTCTTGCACGGTCGGCTGGAGGGCGAGTTCGTTCGTCAGCTATAAGACGTCAGGCGGATGGGTTGCCATTACCAAGGACATCCTCACCGAAGTCTTGGGTGCGGGGCGCGATGTGAAGATTGTTGGGCTGCCCCGTGTGGCCGCTGGAGTGTTGAGCTTGATGTGCCCCGATCTGGTTGTTCTTCCGGACAGCTAGGACGTCGCTCGTCGCTCGCACGCCGCGAGGCGGCTCAATCACCGCGCGCGTAGGCCGTTAGCGCGACCGCTCAGTTGATCAGATAGACCCCTCGCGCCTCGCGCACCGCGTCGGTGCAAAATCCCTCCGCGGAGGGATTTGCGGACCATTCCGCGCGCGCATCCGCATCCGAGTCGATCGCGCCCGCCGTCTCGTCGACGCGATCCTCGAGCCGATATCCGCCACGCGGAATCACGCGGCCGTCCGGCCGCCGGAAATAGAGCTCGCCCTGCGCGTCGCGGCGGATCGCGAAGCCGCCCTCATGTAGCAGACGATGGTGATGCGTGCAGAGCAGCACGAGGTTGTAGAGGCTCGTTTCTCCGCCGTCGGCCCAGTGGCGGATGTGGTGCGCGTCGACGAAGCGCGTGCGATGACAGCCCGGGAATCGGCAGCCGCGGTCGCGTGCCCAGAGCGCGCGCTTGAGCGGCGTTGACACCGTGCGCTGCTTGCGGCCGACGTCGAGCGGCGTGCCGCGCTCGTCCTCGAGCACCGTGACCGTGCTGCCGTCGCAAACGAGCCGACGCACTGTCTCGATCGGCAGATCGGAACGGCCGGTCCCTCCGCGGAGGGCCGAACCGTCCACGTGGACGACGACTTGATAGTGATCCGCGACTCCCGCCGGCGACGACGTCCGCAAGTCGCTCCCGAACTATCGGCACTCGCATTTTGGTCAGCCGATCCCTCCGCGGAGGGATTCGCGCCGGCGAGCGAATCTTTCGCTCCCGCGAGTCGCGCGCTCGCTCCCGCAAGCGACGCCTTCGCGATCGCGAGCAGCGCATCGCACTGCTGCGCGCACCACCCGTTCGGCGCTGCTTCGGACGCGTCGCGCACGCCGACGAACTTCCGGGCGGCTGCGAACTCGAGTCCGTTGGCCGCGTCGCAGACTTCAGCGGCGCGCTCGATCGCCTGCGCGATCACCTCGCCGTCCCCGATCGGAACGTCGACCGTGATCTTCATCATGCCGCGCGCGCGATCGCGATAGACCGTGAGCGAGCGATGCTCCCAGGCGCGGAACGCGCCGGCGGTCGAGTCGTCCGGATTCGCGTTGCGGATCTCGCGGCAGCGCTCATCGACTTGTGCGGCCGTGACGTCGAGCGCATACGCGAGCAATGTTTCCTCGCCGCCGTACTCGACGACGCGCGTGAGCGCGCGCACCTTCGAATAGGACAGCCGACCGTCCTCGAACGCGGCCGCGACCGCGGGCATCTCGCGCAGCGCGTGCGCAGTGCGGACCTTCTCGCGCGCGGCCGACAGCGACAGGCCGCAGCGCCACGCGAGCCACTCGGCGCAGCTCGGCAGCCCCCACTTCTGCCAACCGAGGCGCTCGTCGAACTCGCGCACGAGCATGAGCATTCGATACGTTTCGGCGTTCATCTGACGCGCGAGCGTGCAGATCGCGTGGTCGAGGTCATCGATCGAACGGCTGTCGCCGACGGAGGGGCGGTCGTCGTAGCGATCGGCGACGGGCGCGGAATCCCACGCCGCGTAGTGCGCTTGGGCATGCATCGTAGAGCTCCTGGATTCGGCCTGATTTGGTACTGTTATTATAGCCAGTACTTCGGTACTTCCAAATAAGTTTCAGTCACTTACGTTTAATTTAATGTTTCGTCCTGCGGGGTATAGATATATCCGGGCGAAGAAAACAACCCGTTGGACCGAGCGGCGTTTTAGTGACTCGGGAATGTCAGCTTTTTAGGCTACGGCCGTAGTTCAAAACGCCCCTGGGGCTGATGTCCCGCTTTCGGCCAAGAAGCAGCCGCTCACTGAAACATGGATCGCGTGTGGTTTGCAGGAGCTGCACGACCGCGCGCCTATCCGTCTCAGTTGCAGACGAAGTCGTTGCCATCGGCCTGCCGGCAGAAGCTTGGCAAGCCGTATTCCTGCCAGTACTCGACCATACCGATATCCCGCATAAAGGTCTTGAACTCCGGTAGCCGGCGCATGGGCGCAAGCTGCGGAAGCCAGAGGTACACGGTCTGGCTGCCCTGCTCGTCGATCGCCGCACGCATCGCGTCCAGGGCGAGCATCGGGTCGCCGAAATGGCCGGCCCAGAGACCGATGTCGCGGCGGCGGTTCGGATTGCCGTCGACGGTTGCGCTAAACGCGCTGCGCAGCTCCGCGCGCGCCTTCTCGGGCGCGTCGAGGTTCGCCAGCATTGCGGCGTTAAGGGGATCTGCGATCGTGATGGCGCGGGCTTCCTGGAGCTCCGTCGCCGAGCCCCGCGTCAGGACGAAAGCGAGAAAACGGTGGACCGTCGCATTCGGTCCGCCGCGCGCATCGCGTCGAAAGTTCGCGCGCGAACTCCGAACTTGCCAGCGGTCGCCAACGACCAACCGAGCGTGTGAGCGATGCCGACTGCTCCCGGGTCGAGTTTGACGGCTTCTTCCTCGCCGCCGCGCGATGTTCGTCCACGTCGTTCCGGGTCGAGAGCACCGCCGTCGAGTTGCGGCACTCGGTCGAGCCCATGTTCTTTGAACGTCTAGTCGCGCGCCTGCTCGACCTCGGTGCCGCATGTGCCGTCACGCGACGAGCCGGTCTTCCAGGTACGAGCTTTCGGATTGGTGCGGCACGCGCACTCGAGTGAATCCGCCGAATCGCCCGCGGCGAACCGCGGACCTCCGGTGTCAGCCACCGGCTCCGACGTCTGGGATGATCTGCGCGGACTCGGCTGACGCTCGCGCCCGCAGCATTCGGCGCGCTCGCGCGGCGATCTCAGTCGGACTCCGCTCGCCGGCGAGCCAGTAGACGCCGATCGCAGCCAATGCGAGCTGCTGCACGGCCGCAGCGGCCAGGAAGCCACTCGACCCGATGTTACGCCGGGGCGCTCCCTAGAGAGCAGCGTGTCGAACACCTTCGGCTTCAGTGGGATCGGCTCCTCGTCGGCTCCGAACAAGAGCCGCCGGACGGGGTCGACGCGAAACCCGTTGAACCGATAAGCGAGCTGCGCAGACGAAGTCATCTTTCGGCAGAAACGTCCAGAAAGGTCCAGAGCCTCGACAAAGCGCATTACGGAGGAGCGGCCGATTCTAGCCCCGGATGAGGCCGACACTCCACTTGGGCATGCTTCCACTGGCGCTAGTCGCCGGGCCGGTGGCGTTGGGTGGAGAGCTCATCAAACCGACGGTCGAGTTCAACGACATGCGCGTCGTGGTGACTTACGTCTCGACCGGCGAGCTCGCGAACCTTCAAGACGGGCACGGTTTCGGGCTCGACCGGCGAGAGATTCGCCAAAATTACCGTCACGGTTTCTCGATCCTGAAGAAGAATCGTGAGACCGGTGCATTGACGTGCATGATCTACCTCACCAACGACCAACGACCCCGTGAAGTCGACGACGAGGCAACGTTGAGCCTCGGACTCCGCGTAGGCCATGGCGCCGGGTCGAGCTTTCGATACTCCCAAGATTGTCCCGATGAGGCCGAACGTCGCCACCAATTCCGAGAACCACTGCGCTGGACCCGAGCGCGCAGTGCCGGAAATTTGTAGGATCGATTGCTCGAACATCGCGTGCGCACACATCACACCGACGATCGCTCCGAACACCGGCATTACCGCCGGCCAGCTGTTCCGCCATGATTCCCGAACCCACAACAGCGGCGAGCAGTCAGGCGGTGCCGATGGCCTCGGCGGCAATCTTGCGAGCGCTCACGCGCTGGCGGCTAGGTCGCGGCCGATTTCGTGCAAGCGCTTTTGCAGACTCAGCTTGTCGAGGGACTTGATCGGTAGATTGACGAAGGTGCCGATCCGATTGTTCAACATACGGAGCGTCTCTACGAAGGCCAATCGCCGCTCCGCTTCGTTACCCTCTGCCGCGGCCGGGTCTGGCAGCCCCCAATGCGCGGTCATCGGCTGCCCCGGCCAGATAGGGCACATTTCATTCGCGGCGTTGTCGCATACGGTGAACACGAAATCGAGCTCTGGCGCTCCGGCAACGGCAAATTCATCCCAGCTCTTCGAACGCAGCTGATCGACTGAGTAGCCCTGGCGCCGCAACAGCTCTAGCGCCAGTGGGTGCACCTCGCCTTTGGGAAAACTTCCGGCGCTGTACGCACGAAACTTTCCGCGTCCCAATCGATTCAGTACGCACTCCGCGAGAATGCTTCGAGCGGAATTGCCCGTGCACAGGAATAGCACGCCATAGGTTTTTTCGGTCACGACTTGCGGTTCCGTTTGCTCGGCCGATCCTTGGTGACCATCCCGCACAATTCAGGCTGCCCGCCGCAGCAATCGTTGACGAGAAAACCCACCAGATTCCGGGTGCCGTCTGTATCGACGGCGTAGAGAATGCGCTGTTTTTCCCGCCACGACCGCAGAAGGCCAGCGCGCTCGAGCTGAGCCAAGTGAGAGCTGAGCGTGGAGGCCGGGACCTCCAACCGCAACGCGATTTGGCCCGCCGGCAGGCCTTCGGGCGCTTTGCCAACGAGCAGCCGAAACACCTTGAGCCGAATGTCGGAAGCGAGTGCGGCGAATACCTCTGCGTCCATATTTCGGAGTTTCCCGAAATACTGGACGATGGTCAACCCTCGAGGAGTTGGGATCGGTAGCGGCGAGCTACCTCAGGGCTCGCCTTTCAACGCCGGAAACGCAGCCGGCGCCTTGCGGTGATGCGTCGCCGCCTCGTACGCCGACGCGATCTTCAGCATCACGGGCTCGTCGCCGGGCGCGCCCCAGAACTCGATGCTGAACGGCAGCGGCTGCGACACCTTCGACGCCGTCGTGCCGGCCACGGACGTGTAGCTCTTCTTGTCTTCGGCGAGAACGAACTGCGGCTCGTAGACCACGTCGTTGAAGCCGGCCGGCACGATGATCTCCGGCGCGCCGAGCAGGTCCGTGATGCCGAAGCCGCTGCCGCCGCGGCCGTCGA
Source organism: uncultured Gammaproteobacteria bacterium (assembly GCA_963742115.1). Taxonomy (GTDB): domain Bacteria; phylum Pseudomonadota; class Gammaproteobacteria; order Steroidobacterales; family Rariloculaceae; genus FEN-1219. The sequence goes on along the minus strand of CAVUKQ010000010.1, from coordinate 97,125 downwards.
CATTGGGGTCCTGCGCGCGGCCGATCTTGCCGAGCGGCAAGCCCACGTTCGGATGCACGAACACGTCGATGTCGTTCTCGCGCATGACCTTCATCATCGCGTAGCGGAACATCGTGTGCATCTTGACGCGGTCGACGCCCTCCGTCGCGCGCAAGTCCTGAACGTTCGCGGCCGCGAAGTTGCGCGCGCCGACGGCCTGCTGCTCGGAGCGCCACTTCGAGTTCGCCGCGTAGATCGCCATGTCCGTGATGCGCGTGTCGCCGCGCGCCGCGAGGTATCTCGCGATCATGAACGCGTTGCGGTCGGTGTTGTCGAGCCCGCGCGAGATGCTCCGCAGGTTGATCTTCGGCGATAGCGGCGCGCGGAGCAGCGAGAGCTGCACGAGGTAGTCGCGCGTCGTCACGTCGTAGCCGGGGACCGCGAACGCGAGCTCGCCCTCGTCGGTCTTCTGGAAGAAGTACTCGGGCGCGGCGGCCGGCAAAATCTCCGCGAACGCGTTCGCGAACGTGTACGTCGTGTTCGGCACCTGCGGGTCGTCTGGATAGCCCGGGTCCACGGTTTCGACGAGCTCGGCACCCAAGCGGTCGCGGAGCACGGCCTTGAGCTCCTTGTCCACGCGGTCGCTGATCGCGGCGTCGTTCGGCGAGTGCTTGACCATGTACTCGCGCACGATGCCCACCCGCAGGCCCGCGAGCGGCTTGTCGTTGGCACCCACCTTCTCGACGAGATAGCTTGCGAACGGCTTGTCCGCCCCGAGCGCGCGCGGCTGCGCGGTGAAGATGTCGCGCGAGTCGAAGTAGCCGTCCTCGGGGTCTTTCATCGCGTCGATCACGCGCGCCGCGTCGCCGAGCGTGCGGCACAACACGCCCGGGCGATGGTTGATGAAGTCGGCGGTCGCGCTGCCGGACTCGGACGTGAGGCCCTTGGTGGTGACGAAGCTCGCCACCGAGTTCGCGTTCGCGGGTATCCGGCAAGAGCCGCCCGTCGTCTCGCAGATCGAGCAGGTCGCGAGGTTGGCCGCCACCGACGCGCCGGCGCCGCCGCTGCTGCCGCCGGACGTGCGCTCGGTGTCGTAAGGATTGCAGGAAACCCCACCCCAGCTGCTGCGGATGGCGTTGCCGCCGACGAACGCGGTCTTCGGCTTGATGTCGCCGCTCTTGTTGAAGTTGACCTCGGACGCGATCGTGATCCCGTAGATGATCGCGCCTTTGTCGCGCAGCTGCGCAACGACGGTCATGTCCTGCGGCGGCGCGTCCATCGCGTAGTTCACGTCGTTGCCGCCGGTCGAGCGCATGTCCTTCGCGTCGTACCAGTTCTTGACCGTGATCGCCGCGCAGTACATCGGCATCTTGTCGAGGTCCGGGTTGCGCCCGTACAGCGCGTCGAGCTCGGCGGCGCGTTCGAGCGCGTCGGGCTGCTGCCGGAATTTTTCGCATTCGGGCGGCGCGCCTTTCGGCAAGGGCGTCCCGGGCGGCGCGTCGAACTCGCCTTTGCACGTGACCGAGCGTTCGCCGCGGATGTTCAGCGTTTCGAACGCGCTGAGTTGCCCGGCATTCGGAACGCCGACGACCATGCCGTACTGCTGCTTCACGCTCGGATCCGAAACCGTCGCCTCCAATCTGCCGAACTCGAGCGGCGGGCCGTCGTATTCGTCGAGGCTCGGCAACAGGCTCGACGCAGCCGTCGGTCTTGGTCGGAAAGCGCAACGGCGCACCGGCCCGGGTGGTGCCGGTCGCGGCAGGACTCGATTTGCCGTCGCTCGTCACGAGCTGCGTGCAGACGCCGTTGTAGGCGCTCGCGCGTTCGAGGTACGCCTGCACCAGTCCTTTGCAGGTGAGCGCGCCGCTCTTGATCGCGTCGTGGATTCCGCCGATCGTCGCTTCCTCGAGCTTGAATTGGGCCGAGGCGTTGCGGGTCACGCCTATGCTCGACAGAGCGGCGGCGGCGAGCACGGCAAGCATCAGGTGCCGCGCACGCAGCACGGCGAAGTTCGCGCGCGGTTGGATGACCTGTTGGTGGTGGGTGTGGCAAGACGAGCTGCGCATCGCTGACTCTCCGCTGTGGGACTGCCTATTGATCAGGACGCAATTCGCGGCCGTCCCCCCACCCGATTTCACGTACGACCATCCGCGCGATCGGCTCCCGGTAGCCGCCCCGCCCGGCCCTGACGTACGATCCTGCGACGACCTGAACGGGTCGCTTCGGGGGAGGGCACCATGATTCGACTTCTTCGGCACCCCTAGGTGCTTCAATGCGTGCTTCAGTGCGCGTGCGTGGGCGATCGCGGGCGCGATCGTGCTGCTCGCGTGCGGCGGGCGTAACGCGCTCGCGCAGCCAAAAGGCACGGATCCCTTCTTCTTGGAGCACGACGCGGTGACGCCGCCGCTGTTGTTCCGCGAGGTCTGGCAGCAGCCGCCCCATACGGGGCCGCTCACCGACGAGAATCGCCGGATCACGCCGCAGGCCCTGACCAACCCGGACCTCGAGCTCAAGCTCTACGGCACGGACGCGGCCAACATCCAGGTGACGTCGCACAACGGGGTCCCCGACCTGTGGAACGGCTTCACGACCTCGCCCGTCGCGTTGACGCTCAAGCACAAGGGCGCCTACCTCGATCTGACCGGGCCTCACGCGGATGCGTTGGAGAACGCGCACGGAGAATTTGCACGTGCTGCATCCGGTCGTGAAGCTCGCGGACGGCACGCTGCTCGTCGGCAGCCAGACCTTCGAGAGCCCGCAGCGCCGGATGACGGGAGCGAAGGGGTTCACGGGCGATTTCGTGGTGTCCGAGGTGACGTTCGACGATCAGCGCTGGTTCGAGCTCGATCCGGAGAAGGTCGTCGTGAAGCTCGAGGTCAACAATCCGGACCTGAGCCGTGTGGACGAGATCGGCTACACCGATCTGATGCCCGGCGGCGGACACGGTACGGCCGGATGCACCAACGTCTCGTGGATCGAGGTGTACGCGCTCCCGAGCAAGCGTTGAGCCGCGTGGCGCCGATGTCGACGCGAGCTAGTCGGTTCTGCGCGCTAGTCGTGCTCGCGGCCGCGTGCTGCGGCATTGCGCACGCGCAGCCGGCCCCGCAGAGCGACAGCGAGTTCCGGATCACGGCGTGGGCGCCGAAGCCGCTCGAGCTACCGCCGTACGTCGGCGTGCACCGCCCGCACTGGAAGCTCGCGGAGCTCCTCGCGCAGCACGGTGCTAGCGCGAGCTGGAGCGAGACGCTCGTCGACGACGCCCAAGTGCTCGCGAAGTACGTCTCGATGGCGCCCGGCGAGCGAACGCCGCGCCGTCTGCATCCCGACACGCGCAGCTTTTGGGTCGTGGAGCGCGGGCAGATTCGGTTCACGATCGAAGGACAAGCGCCGTTCGTCGCGTCGAAGGGCTTCTTGGTCCAGGTGCCCTACCGCACGCCGTATCAGCTCGAGACCGTCGGCGACGCACCGTCGCTGCGCCTCGAAGTCATGGTCGCGGGCGCGAGCACGCTCTATCCGCGCGGCGAGACGCCGGTGCCGGTCGCGGGCAAGGAATTCATCGAGGTCACGATGCCGGGGCGCGGCCAGTACGACGAGAACACTCGGCCGTACCTCGACTTTCTCGGCGACGTGGTGCGCGGCGGCCGCCGGCCCGGCATGTTCGTGCGCGACGACCGCCTGATGGCCGTGCTGATTCGCGGCCAAGGCATGCCGCGCCCGCCGGACACGGATCGGGGCCACATGCACCTCGACTACGGCGAGCTCTGGCTGATCCTCGAGGGCAAGACGGACTATTTGATCGAAGGCGTCCCGTTCTTCACGGCTGACGAGGGCGACGTGGTCTACGTGCCGGCCGGCCGGTTCCATCGGCCGACGTTCGGCGGCAGCGGGATGTCCACGCGCATCGGCATCAACGGCTTTCACTCGGGAGTGCACGTCGAGCTCGTCCCCGCGCACTGAGCCCAAGTTGCTGTACTAGCCGGGGTGCTCGCGCAATCTTGAGCTAACACCCCCTTTGATTCACGCCGGCGTTGTTCTAGGGTCTATCCTGGAATCGCGGACCGTAGCGCCCGGAGGGCATCCCATGAGTGTCGTTTCACTGCGCGTCAACGGCGCGACCCACGAAGTGGACGTCGACGCCGCCACCCCTCTTCTATATGTACTGCGCAACGACCTCGACCTACGCGGCCCGCGCTTCGGCTGCGGGCTCGCGCAGTGCGGCGCCTGCACCGTCATCATCGATGGCGTCGCGATGCGCTCGTGCATCACGCCAGTTTCGGCGGCGACCGGCGAGATCACCACGCTCGAAGGTCTCGCGAAGAACGGCAAGCTGCATCCGCTGCAGCAGGCGTGGATCGACGAGCAGGTGCCGCAGTGCGGTTATTGCCAGAACGGCCAGATCATGACGGCCAAGGCGCTGCTCGACCGGAACCCGAAACCGACCGACGCCGAAATCCGTGAGGGCATGGAAGGCGCGTTGTGCCGGTGCATGACCTATTACCGGATTCAGGCGGCGATCAAGCGCGTGGTCCACGGCCGGCGACTGCGAGCGCCGACAGAGCGGTCGAAAGCGCGGCCGAGGAAGCAGTCTGATGAGCACCACACTTCAGCTTCCGAAAGCCATCGAGGACGCACTTCGAAGCATCAACCCGTCGACTTCGCGCCGGAGCTTCCTCCGGCATCCGGCGCGTTGGTCTTGAGCTTGGGGCTCGACGCGATCCCGAGCGGCCGCGTGCTCGCACAGGCCGTCGGCGCGGGCCCGTATCCCGATCCCGATTTCCGGCAGCTCGACACCTGGATCGTGATCCATCCGGACAACACCGCCACGTTCTTCGTCGGCAAGACGGACGGCGGCCAAGGCACCGGCACGGCGTTCCGGCAAATGATGTGCGACGAGCTCGACATCGCCTACGACAAGACGAGCCTCGTCATGGGCAGCACCGACATCACTCCCGATCAGGGCGGCTCGGGCGGCTCCGACGCGATCGAGCGCGACGGTTGGCCGATGCGCCGGGTGGCCGCCGAAGCGCGGCGCGTGTTGCTCGAGCTCGGCTCCGAGCGCTTGGGCACGCCGGTCGCCGAGCTCGCGGTGAGCAACGGCACGATCTCGGCCAAATCGAACCCGTCGAAGTCGGTGACCTACGCCGAGCTCGTGGGCGGGAAGCGCTTCGACGTCGCGCTCACGGGACGCAACGTCGACGCCACGACCGGCACGGCCGCCGTGAAGCCCGTGCAGGAGCTGCGCGTCGTCGGTCAGCCGGTGCAACGCTACGACATTCCGGCCAAGGTCGACGGGTCGTTGACCTGGGCGGTCGACATGAAGCTGCCCGGCATGCTCCACGCGCGCAACGTGCGGCCGCCGCTCGCGGGCGCGACGCTGCGCAGCATCGACGAATCGTCGGTGGCCAACCTTCCCGGATTCGTGCGGGTCGTGAGCCGCGGCAACTACGTGGCCGTGATCTGCGAACGCGAGGAGCAGGCCATCGCGCGCGTCGCGGCAATTGAAGGCCGAGTGGACGCCGCCCGCGAAGGCACCGTTCCCGGCATCCGCCGACCTCTTCAACTACATCCGCGGCGCGACGCCGACGTCGAGCGACGAGCCGAGCGTCACGGGCGACCCCGCCGCGGCCCTCGCCAGCGCCGACCGCGTGATCGAGGCCGAGTACGAGGTCCCGTTCCAAGGTCATACCGCGATCGGCCCGGCGCACGCGCTGGCCGACCCGTCCGACGGCCAAATGACGATCTACACGAACGACATGAAGTCGTACGGCTTGCGCACCGGCGTCGCGCAGTTCCTCGACATGCCGCGCGAGCGCGTGCGCGTGGTCTACATGCCCGGACCGCAGGTCTACGGCCGCACGGCGGCCGACGACGTCGGCTTCGAGGCCGCGTTTCTCGCGCGTGAGCTCGGCCGGCCCGTCCGCGTGCAGTGGATGCGGCACGAGGAGACGGCCTGGGACACCAAGGGGCCGGCCTACAACTTCAAGCTCCGCGGCGGGCTCGACGCGAAGGGCAAGCTGACGGCGCTCGAGTACGACGCGCGCGCCGTCGACCACAACCACCTCGGCTATAACGAGGCGGACACCGTGTTGATCGCGCAGCTCATGGGCAAGCGGCGCGAGAAGCCGGCTCAAGGCGGCGCCGAAACACCTTCCGTCCAGTACGCGATCCCGAATCAACGCATGACCGCGCACGTCGTGGCTCTGCCGCTGATCTGGGAGACGCCGCTGCGCACCGGCAACCTGCGCGATCCGAACGGTCCGCAGGTCACGTTCGCGTTCGAGTCGTTCATCGATGAGCTCGCGGCGGCCGCTCGCACCGACGCCGCGTGAGTTCCGGCTCGACATGATCAGCGCGAGCACCGAGGACAACGTCTTTCGCAAAGCTCGCTCACTCGCGGTGGTCCACGCGGCGGTCGAGAAGTTTGGCTGGGATAAGCGGCCTTCGCCGAAACCGCGCAGCGCGGGCCCGATCGCCAGCGGGCGCGGCATCGCCTACACCTACCGCGGCAATACCGTCGTCGCGTTGATCGCCGAGGTCGAAGTGAATCGCGACACCGGCGGCGTCTGGGTCAAACGTTTCGTGTGCGCGCACGACTGCGGACTGGCCATCAACCCGTTGGGGCTTCGTCAAACCGTCGAGTGCGGCATGCTGCACGGCTTGAGCCGGGCGCTGTGGGAAGAGGTGCAGTTCGATACCGAGAAGGTCACGAGCGTCGACTGGGCGTCGCACCCGAGCCTCCGGCATTCCGACACGCCGGAAACCATCGACATCGTTTTGGTCAACGGCGACCCGAACCCGAATCGTCCCGATCTGCCGCACTACGGCGCGGGCGAGACGAGTCACAAGCCCGTGATCGCGGCGGTCTCGAATGCGATTTACGACGCCACCGGCGTTCGGCTGCGTCGGGCGCCGTTCCGCAAAGAACGCGTGCTGGCGGCGCTCCGGTCGGCGGCGTCGTAGGTCACACCGCCCGACCGGTCGCTAACAACTGCCGTCAGCTCAGCTCCTTCTCGTAGCGGCGCAACCGCTCCCGTATGACGCCGAGCACGTGCGCCGCGTACGCATCGATTCGCTAAGGACACCTCCGAGCAAGTCAAAGGTCCAGTCGCTCGGCGGAAGACGCCGCCTCTGTAACTTGAGCCGACCCGACGCTGTCAACGCGACTTGGATCGACCGGCGATCGTCGGGAATCCGTGAAGAGCTCGACGTCCCCCGCCGCTTCGGCCGCGAGAACCATCTCGCGCGCCGCTTGCCTCTGACGCGCAGCGCGCGCCCAGATCCGAAAATGTCGGCCCCCCCGACTTGTCGACAGCCGCAAGCAGCTCCGAGCGGCGGTCGAGGCGCAACGCCGGCTCGTGGGCGAAGCTGTGCGCAGCGCGCAGGCAGTCTCCGGTCTCGACGATCGCGTAAAGGAAGCGCGCCTCTCTCAAAGACCGTGCAGCGCACTTCGTCATCGTTCGCTCGCAATCGACCGCGCCGGTCGGCGCGCACAGTGTGTGGCCGCCGCATTGACAAGCGGATTACCGAAACTCGGTAGAACGTTGAGTAACCTGACAATCGACGAGGAGATGTGCGCATGGACCCTCTCTCAGTGAGCTGCTGCGGCGTCCCGTGCGTCATCCGCCGCCTGGCCCCGACCTAGATTTTCTTTGCGACGAGAAACAACGCGGAGTTCTTGCGCGGGCGCCATTGGTGATCGATGCGAAAGCCCGCGCCTTCGATGTAAGCCATCAATCTCTTGGTCGAAAACGCGTTGATGTACGGCACCCAACCGGTCGGTGAGACCGATGAGATCACGGTACCGATGACCTTTCCCACGATCGAGTCACCTACACAGATAGTGCTGCTGACGAAAACGCCGTCGGGTTTGAGCGTTCGATGAACCTTGGCGAGCACGGGCTCGATGTCGGTCAACAAATGCAGAATGCTGTGAGCCATCACGACATCGTATTCGTTGTCTCGAAGGCTCGACTCTTCGATGCCTGCAACTTCGAACTCCACGTTGCCGATGTTCTTGGCCGCCGCTTTGCCGCGAGCAATGTCGATCATGTTCTTCGACACGTCGATGGCCCGAACGCTCTTGACGTAAGGCGCGTGGTGGATGCCCGTGGTGCCGGTGCCGCAGCCGAATTCGAAAACCGACATCTCGGGCGTTAGGTATTCGCGCGTCTTTTCGAGCTTGTGCTGGTAGGCGGCTTCGTCAGCCACCGGCCGCTTCGAGTAGCTCGGCGCGATTCTGTCCCAAAACTTCGCGAAGTTTTTCAAATGTCACCTGGACGGTAAAGCACGATTAACGACTGTCTAGTATCGCGTCAGTTGCGCATTCCAGTGCAGTCCTTGGAGTCGAGTCCGCGCGTGATCGTGCCGCTGATGCGGTTGCCGTCGACGATGCCGGTAAAGCTCGTAGGCTCGTCGCCATCCATGAACACAAAATGGATCTGCGCGCCGTTGAGCTTCCCGGTCACGGCCGCGCCGCCCGCGGAGCCCCGCACATTCTGGAACGTCTGCTCGAGCGTGACATCGAACGGCTCGTTGCCGTTCTGCGAGCGGAACGTCCACGCGCCGCCGACCTTCGCCGGCACGACCCAGAGATACGCCACACCTCCATCCGTCTCGACCTGGGCATCGGGACTCCAGTCGCCCATCCCGAAGGAATACGACGCCACGCGCGTACCTGGTTTCATCTCGAGCAGCGTCGGTCGCAGCCGCTTGTTCAAGTCGGGCAGCAGGTAGAGCGTGACCACGGTCGCTGTGCTGAAGTCGGTCTCGAAGATGTCTCCCCGAATGATCTTGACGCGCTTCTGAAGACCTTCGGCCTCGACAAGGCATTGGGCGTGTTTTACGAGATCCGGGTCATACTCGACGCCGACGGACGTCGCGCCGAAGCCCTTGGCCGCAGCAATCGAGATCTTGCCGTCTCCAGCACCGAGGTCGTAAACCCTGTCGGCGGGCGTCACTCCGGCCATCACCAACATTGGCTGGACCACGCTGTCTTCGATCGGAACCCAGATGACGTCCTTGCCGTCTTGGCCGCGCTGCGGCGTGTACTGCTTCTCGCAATCCGCGCGCGTCTTCCCATCGGCCAGCGACGCAAGCCCAATCGAAAGCACCAGCGCTGCGGTGCGAGCCAGCAATCGTTGCCGCGTGACCACGTGCACGTGAACGAACCTGGCCATGTGTCTCCCCGAAAAACCGCCTCGCGGCATCTGTACTACGCGCGGAAGCGCTCGCGCAAGCCGGGCCGAGAGTCGCTCGCGCCACAAAACTGAGCGTCCTCAAGAATTCACAACCGTTGGCGGATCACGCGGCGACGGGAGCTCCGCCATAGCGGCGCGGTGATATTCTCCGAGCGATCCAACCTCGATCGGGAGACGCAGCATGCTAGGACACGCGAAGACCTTGGCTTGTGCGGCGGCGGTGGCGGCTTGCGGCGCTGTAAATCAAACGGCGGTCGCCCAGAACCAGGCTCAGACCCAGAGCGCGCCATTTACGATCACGGAGCTCGCGAACTTCGAAGTACCGTGGTCGATGGCGTTCCTGCCCGACGGACGCTTGCTCGTCACCGAGCAAAAAGGCGCGTTGAAGCTCCGCTCCGCGAACGGAACGATCGCCTCGATCACGGGCGTCCCCGCGGTGAGCTACGGCGGTCAAGGCGGGTTCAGCGAGATCGTGCTGCACCCGAACTTCGCGGCGAACAACCTCGTATATATGAGTTACGCCGAGGCGGGCCAGCGCGACACGCGCGGCGCCGCCGTCGCGCGCGCGAAGCTCGTGCTCGACGCCACTGGCGCCACGGCGGCGAGCTCCGCGACCTCGAGGTGATCTGGCGGCAGTCGCCGAAAGTCGAAGGCGGCGGCCACTACGGCCATCGCATCGCGTTCGGTGCCGACGGGAAACTCTGGATCAGCTCGGGCGAGCGCCAGAAGTTCGATCCCGCGCAAGACATGAGCATGAACCTCGGCAAGATCGTGCGGCTCAACGACGACGGCTCGGTGCCGGCCGACAATCCGTTCGTGGATCGCGGCGGCGTCACGGCGCAGATCTGGACGCTCGGCCACCGCAATCCGCTCGGGCTCGCGTTCGATTCCGCGGGCAGGCTCTGGAACGTCGAGATGGGGCCGATGGGCGGCGACGAGCTCAATCACGTTGAGCGCGGCGCGAACTACGGGTACCCGATCGTCTCCAACGGCGATCACTACGACGGCAAGGTGATCCCCGATCATCCGACGCGCCCCGAGTTCAAGGCGCCCGCGGCGTTCTGGAATCCCGTGATCTCGCCTTCGAGCCTGATGTTCTACAGCGGCAGCGAGTTCCCGCAGTGGCAGGGCGACGCGTTCATCGGCGGACTGTCGTCGCAGTCGATCGTGCGAATCGAGTTCGACGGCGAGAACGCGCGCGAAGCGCAGCGTATCGCGATGGGCATGCGCGTGCGCGCGCTCGAGCAGGGACCGGACGGCGCGATCTGGATGCTCGAGGACGAGCGCGACGGCCGCGGCGGCCAGGGCCGGCTGTTCCGGCTCACGGCGCGCAACTAGCGGGCGCCGTCTGGATCGGGAGCATAGGGCGACAAGCGCCCTATCCTTCCCTATTGTTCCCTATTGATAAATGACAATAGGGATATTAGAGTGCGCCTCCTGGCCAACTCGGCACCACCAGACGGCGACCTTCCATGCACCAACCCCAAGAACTGCTCTCGATCTTCGAGATCGCGAAGCGCCTCAAGCTGCACGTCAAAACGGTCCGCAATTACGTGCGCGACGGCCGTTTGAAAGCCGTGCGCATCGGCAAGCAATACCGCATCTCGCGCGCCGACGTGGAAACCTTCACGGGCTTCCCGCTGCCGCTCACCGATAACGAGCGCGCTCGGCGGCAACGCGAGGTGGGTGCCTCGTGCGTGGTTCGCATCGACGCGATCAGCGCCCAGGACTCGAGCCAGCTCGCCGCATCGCTCGAAGCGTTTGCACGCCCCGATCGGATCGGCGAGGACGCGCTGCGGGTCGACACGATCTACGACAAAGACGTCGGCCACTTTCAAATCATGCTGTTCGGCGGCGTGAACAGCACGGCCGCCGCGCTGAAGCTCATTGCCGCGCTCACGGAGAAGTGACCGCGCCGAGAGCGGCGTTGCGATCGTGGATTTCATCCGGGGCGAACCGCGCCGCGACGGTGATATTCTGCGTCTGATCCAACCTTCGGGGAGACGCAGCATGCTCGGACGCTCGAGGAGCGAATGACGCGCAAGAAAGCGGCGAGCGCCCGTGCGCCGACACCCGTCGAGAAGCTCACCGAGCGCAAAGCCGCCGCCGAGCTCGAGCGCCTCGCCGCGGAGATCGCAAAGCACGACATCGCGTATCACCAGGAAGACGCCCCCACGATCTCCGACGCGGACTACGACGCGCTGCGCCAACGCAACGCCGCGATCGAGGAGCGTTTTCCGGGCCTGGTTCGAGCCGACAGCCCGTCGCAACGGCTCGGCGCCGCGCCGTCCGAGAAATTCGAGAAGGTTCGCCATCGCGTGCCGATGCTGTCGCTCGACAACGCGTTCGAGGACGACGACATCGCGGGCTTCGTCGAGCGCATCCGGCGCTTCCTGGGCCTGCCGGCGGAAGAGCATGTCGCGATGACGGCGGAGCCGAAGATCGACGGGCTATCGTCGTCGCTGCGCTACGAGCGCGGCCGCTTCGTGCTCGGCGCCACGCGCGGCGACGGATTCGAAGGCGAGAACGTCACGCGCAATCTCATGACGCTCGACGACATCCCGAAGCACGTGCGCGGCATGCCCGCGGTGTTCGAGGTGCGCGGCGAGGTGTACATGAGCCACGCGGACTTCGCCGCGATGAACGAGCGCCAGATCGCGGCGGGCCGTCCGCCGTTCGCGAACCCGCGCAACGCGGCGGCCGGCTCGTTGCGCCAACTCGACCCGTCCATCACCAAGGAGCGCCCGCTGCGCTTCTTCGCCTATACGTGGGGCGAGGTTTCGGAGCTACCGGGCCAGCGCCAGAGCGAGGTCTACACCGCGCTCAGGAGCTGGGGCTTCCCGACCAACCCGCTCTGGCAAACCTGCGACACGGCCGACGGCCTGCTCGCGTTCTACCACGAGATCGAGCGGCAGCGCGTCGACCTCGGCTACGACATCGACGGCGTCGTCTACAAAGTGGACAGGCTCGACTGGCAGGAGCGGCTCGGCTTCGTGTCGCGCGCGCCGCGCTGGGCGATCGCGCACAAGTTTCCGCCGCAGCAAGCCGAGACCGTGCTCGGGACGTCGACATCCAGGTCGGCCGGACGGGCGTGCTCACCCCCGTCGCGAAGCTCAAGCCGATCACGGTCGGCGGCGTCGTCGTCTCGAACGCGACGTTGCACAACGAGGAGGAGATCGCGCGCAAGGACGTGCGGATCGGCGACTCCGTGGTGGTGCAGCGCGCGGGCGACGTGATTCCGCAGATCGTGCGCGTGATCACGGAGCGCCGGCCGCGCAACGCCAAGCCCTATGAGTTTCCGGAAGTCTGCCCCGCGTGCGGGAGCCGCGCCGTGCGCGAGCAGAACGAGACGACCGGCAAGCTCGAAGCGGCCCGCCGCTGCACGGGCGGGCTGATCTGCCCCGCGCAGGCGGTCGAGCGCCTCAAGCATTTCGTATCGCGCCACGCGTTCGACATCGAAGGCCTGGGCGGCACCTACATCGAGACGCTGCACGAGAAAGGGTTGCTGAAGGATCCGTCGGACATCTTTCGCTTGCCCGAGAGCGCGGACGAGGTCGACCGCGTGCTCAAGAAGCGCCGCCGGAGCTGAGCGAATTACGCGCGCGCAAGCCGCCGGCAAGGAGACCGCCGCGGCGCAGAAGAAGAGCAACGCCAAGGACGAAGGCAAGCTGCTCAAGAACCTGATGGCCGCGATCGACGCGCGCCGCGAGATCGCGCTGGACCGGTTCATCTTCGCGCTCGGCATCCGCCACGTCGGCGAGACGACCGCGCGGCTGCTCGCGCGCAACTTCGCCACGCTCGAGGAGCTCGTCACGTCGATGGAGAGCGAGCACGCGCTCGCCGATCTCGACGCGATCGGCGGCATCGGCGAGACGCTCGCGAAAGAGATCGTCGAGTTCTTCGGCGAGCCGCACAACCGCGAGGTCGTCATGCGTCTCATGAAGGCCGTGAAGACGGTCCCGCTCGAGCGCGTGAAGGCCGACTCGCCGGTGTCGGGCAAAACCATCGTGTTCACGGGCACGCTCGAGAAGGTGACGCGCAACGAGGCGAAGGCGCGTGCGGAGTCGCTCGGTGCGAAGGTCGCGGGCTCGGTGTCGGCGAAGACGGACCTCGTCGTCGCGGGGCCGGGTGCCGGCTCGAAGCTCAAGCAGGCGCAGACGCTCGGCGTTCGGGTGATCGACGAGGACGGCTGGCTCGAGCTGATCGGCAAGGCGTGACGGCCGCAAGATCGGGGGCGGCCTGACGAGAGGCCGCCCCCGTGCGGGTCGAAATGCGAAAACGAGCGGCTGCTACTTCTTCAGCTCCGCCAGCATGCGCGTCGCCTGCGCGTTCTTCGGGTCGATCGCGAGCGCCTTCTCGAGGCTCGCAATGGCAGCCGGGTTGTCTTTCTTCACCTGCTGCGCCGTTGCGAGCGAGACGTAGCTGCGGGCCGACTGCGGGAACAGCTTCAAGTTCATCTGCAGGAACTGAATCGCCTCGTCGGTCCGCATCTGGATCAGCGGGGTCGCAGTCGCGATCAAGCCGGTCTCGCTGAAGTCATATGCCTGCGCGCCGTAGTACTTCTTCTTGAGGTCGTCGTACTGCGCCGACGCCGCGGGGAAGCCTTTTTCCGCGGACGTCTTCGCGAGGATCTCGGCGAGCTGCTTCGGCTCGGGCACGCCGCGATGGCACGTGATGCAGCCCACGCGCGTGAGCTCGTTCGCCGGCTTGCCGAAATCCATCGGCAGCCGAGCGTTCAGGTCCTGCGTGATCTTCATCATCGCGCGCGCGAGGTCTTTCTCCTCTTTGTCGTCGGACGCGAAGTCGGGCGGCGTGCCCGGCGTTTGCACGTGGCAATAGTCGCAGCCCACGCCGAGCGCGGCCGTGAAGTTCTGCATCACTTGGATGACCTGCGGGCGCTTGAAGTCTTTCGGCAGCACCTTGAGGTTCTTCGGCTCTTCCTGCGCGGGCGCCTGCGCGAACGCGGCTCCCGCGAGCAGCAACAGCGCTGCGGCGACGCCTTGGCGGCGTATTACGAATGACACTGACATAGCTCTCCCCTTACCCCGTGTTATCTACCAATTTGCGTTGTGGTTACGGCCGGCGGCCGGATTCCGGCGCTCAGCACGCCCATATCTACTCCCTCGCTCGCAACGGTGCAATCGTTTAGCGGGGCGAGGCGTGCTGGATCAGCTCCCACGTGAACCCGTCGACGTCCTTCACGAAGACGTTCCCCGCGCCGTTCGGCTGAACAATCGGCTTGCCGCCCGTGGACGAGACGACACCGCCCGACTTCACCCACTGATCGGTGGCGCTCGCGATGTCGCCGACCACCATCGTGAACGCGGGCGAGCCCGGATCCTTTGCGCCGGGCGAGAACTTCACGCGGGCCAGGCCGCGGTACTCGATGAGCCCGAAATCGGCCGTCGTCCCCGGGATATGGCCATGCGCGATGCGCCATTCCGCCGATTCGAGGCCGATGAGCTTCAGCACGGTGGGATTCGACGTCACCGGCGAAGCCGGACGTGCGTCGAAGCCGATGGCTCTGCTCAAGAATGCGACCGACTTGTCCGCGTCGGCGACCGACAGGTTGATCGAGGCGCCGAGGATGTCGCCCGTGACATCGGCCGGCGGCGTCGCGGGCTGCTGGAGCTCGACGAAGAACCCGTCGGGGTCGCGCAGCACGACGGCATTCCCCACGGGCCCGCCGCCCGCGGAAGCCACCTTGCCGCCCGCCGCGAGCGCTTTGGCGAGCATCGCCTGGGTGTCGCGCACGCGCAGCACCAGCATCGCCGCACCGATGTCTTGAACGTTCGGCGTGCCGGCCGCACGCGCGCCGCCCGTGAACTCGGTGAGCTCGAAGCCGAACTCCGCGTTCGGAATCTTGAACGTGGCGGCGCGGAAGCTCATGCCGCTCGTGCCGGTGAACTTCGACATCTGCTCGTCGAGCGCCTGCGGTTGCCGCGCGAGCGGGTCGCCGTTCACCGTAAAACCGAGCGCATCGCGATAGAACGGCAGCGTCTTGTCGAGGCTCGTGACCGCGTGCGCGAGGTTCTGGAGCCGCACGACGGGAGTCGTTTGCGCGAGCACGAGGCTCGGCAACAGCGGCGCAGAGAAGCAGAGTAGCGTGCGAAGCACTCGCGTGAGCATGGTGTGACTCTCATGACGTGGTTGAGAAGCGGCGTGCGGCGCTCGGCCGCCGCGGGAGTCTAGACCGAACACCGCTACGGCAGCCCGAAGACCTGGATCCGGCTCTCGGTCGCCGAGCCGGACCAGATGCGGGATTTCATGCCGGACGCGACGCCGATCCTCTGCTTACCCGCGGCCGAATAGCTGACGATGCCGCCGCCGATCGACTGGCCCGTGTCGAGCTCGAACAGCACCGCGCCGCTCTCGGCGTCGAACGCGCGCAAGGCGCCGGTGAGGTCCGCGGTGAACACGAGGCCGCCGGCCGTCGGCGTGACGCCCGCCACCACGGGGGCCGGCGCCGCGAACTTCCAGCGCACCGCGCCGGTGTCCGCGTCGAAGGCGGTGATCCAACCCTTGGCCTCGCTCGACGGTCCCTGGATGTCCCCGATCGCGGAGCCGAACCAGATCGCGCCGGCGGACGGCACGGCCGGGCGTTCCGCGAGCTGCACGTTCGCGCACCAGTCGACGGCGCCCGTGTACAACGTGTTCAGCGTCGGATGGAACGCGGCGCCGTTCCACTCGTTGCCGCCCTGAATGCCGGGGCAGAAGCGCACGGGCGCCGTGCGCGACAACGGCACGTCGGCGTTTTCGCGAGTCGTCGTGGCCGATTGAAAGATCGTCGGCAGCCGCGTTCCGAGCGCAGCGGTGGCGGGCGGCGGCGAGCTCGACGCGAGCGCGCTGCGGTCGAGCACGGACAAGAGCCCGTCCTTGTTCGCGGACGCGACGATCGGCTTGCCCGCGCGCGTGGTCGCGAGGGCCGGCGGGCTGTTCACGTCCCAGTCGTGCGCGTCTTGTGGGACGAGCTGGTTGTAGCCGACGATCTTGCCGGTCGCCGCGTCGAGCGCGATCAGCGAGTTCGTGTACAAGTTGTCGCCGCCGCGGGCTTCGACGTCGAAGTCGGGCGCGGGATTGCCCGCCGGCACATAGAGCACGCCGCGCTCCGCGTCGAGCGCGAACGACGTCCAGAACGCGCCGCCCGTGATCGGGTAAGTGCTCGCGTTCGGCCATGTCGCGCGCACCGCCGGCTCGTCGGGCACCACGTCGAACTGCCAAACGACGTGGCCGTCTTGCGCGTCGAGCGCGTACACGTGGCCCGTCACGCCGGTTTGGTCGCCGCCCGCGTTGCCGATGAAGACCTTGCCGTCGAAGGCGATCGGGGCCATCGGCATCGAGACGCCCGGCGTCGCGGACACGTCCATCGCGCGATCCCAGAGTGTGTGGCCGTCGGCCGCGTCGAGCGCGATCACGTGCGCGTCGGACGTGCCCCTGAAGAGCCGCCCGTCGAGAAAGGCGAAGCCGCGCTGCACGCCGAGCGCCGACGCGCGCGAGCTCTGCTGCTCGACACGCCATTTCTCCGCGCACGTGGCCGCGTCGATCGAGTACGAGTTGTGCTCCGTCGTGAGGTACATCGTGCCGCCGATGACGATCGGGCCGGCCTGCAACGCCGACACCTCGGGCAATACGTAGGTGCACACGACGCGCAGCTGAGCGACGTTGCCGCGGTCGATCTCGGCGAGCGGCGAGAACCGGTCGCCCGCGAGCGTTCGGTTGTACGTCGGCCAGTCGCCGGCGGCGACGGCTGGCGCTTTCTGCGCAGGCGCCGGCGCTTGCGCGGGAGACGCGGCGCTCGAGCCCGGCGCGCGCCCCGGGCTCCGCCCCGCCGCCGCAGCCGGCCAACAAGTTGGCGCAACACGCGATCGCGACGCCCAACTTGACCGCCCGGCGAGTGTTCGTGGATTCGATGAGTGACAAGCGCATATCGAATCCCCCCGAACCCGTTCGCCGCGAGGGGGTAGCCTACGCAAAATCGTCGCCGGCTGCGAGAAACCCGCGCCGCTAGGCTCGCGTCGGGGACGGCGCCGCGTCCGGCGCGCCCGCCTGCACGATTCGCACGCGCGGCACCCGCGCGGCAAATCGCCCCGCGAGCTTGCGGCACAGCACGTAGAACAACGGCGTGAACACGAGCCCGAACGCGGTCACGCCGAGCATGCCGAAGAACACCGCGACGCCGAGCGCCTGGCGCAGCTCCGCGCCGGGCCCGCTGCCGAACGCGAGCGGGATCACTCCGAAGATGAAGGCGGCGGACGTCATGAGGATCGGCCGCAAGCGCGTCTTCGCGGCCGCGATTGCGGCGTCGACGGCCGACATCCCGTGCTCCTCGCCCTGGCGCGCGAACTCGACGATCAGGATCGCGTTCTTCGCCGCGAGGCCGATCAGCACCACCATGCCGATCTGCGTGAGGATGTTGTTGTCGAGGCCGCGCGAGATTCACGCCGAGTATCGCGGCGAGCAGGCACATCGGCACGATCAGGATCACCGCGAGCGGCAGCGTCAGGCTCTCGTAGAGCGCGGCCAGGAAGATGAACACGAACACCACGCCGAGCACGAACGCGAGCGCGCCGGAGTCGCCCGACGTCCGCTGCTGGTACGCAAGGTCCGTCCATTCGAAAGCCATGCCCGTGGGCAGCGTGTCGCGCGCGAGGCGCTCCATCGCGGCGATCGCCTGGCCGGACGAAAAGCCCGGGCGCGGTGTCGCCCTGGATGTCGGCGGCCGGATAGAGGTTGTAGCGCAGCACGCGGTACGGCGCGGTCGCGGGCTGCAGCGTCGCGATCGCGTTGAGCGGCACCATCGCCCCGGACGCCGAGCGCGTCTTGAGCTGCCCGACCCACTCCTCGTCCTGGCGATAGCCCGCGTCGCCCTGCGCGATCACCTGGAACGTGTGGCCGAGCAGGTTGATGTTGTTGACGTAGGTGCCGGCGAGATAGGTCTGCAGCGTCGCGAACACGTTGCGCACCGGCACGCCGAGCATCTCGGCCTTGTCGCGGTCGACGACCGCGTCGAGCGTCGGGTTGCGCGTGTTGAAGTTGCTGAACGCGAGCGCGATCGCCGGGTCCGCGGTCGCCGCCTCCGTGAGCTGCTGCACCGCCTCCTCGAGCGCGCGGTAGCCGAGCCCGCCGCGATCCTCCACCATCATCTGAAAGCCGCCGTTGTTGCCCATGCCGCGCACCGAGGCGGGATTCGCGACGCGGATCTCGGCGGCCGTGACGCCGGCGAGCCGCTTGCGCAGGTCCGCGGCGATCACCGTCGCCGTGAGCC
Source organism: uncultured Gammaproteobacteria bacterium (assembly GCA_963742115.1). Taxonomy (GTDB): domain Bacteria; phylum Pseudomonadota; class Gammaproteobacteria; order Steroidobacterales; family Rariloculaceae; genus FEN-1219. Next base: position 78,684 of record CAVUKQ010000010.1, on the reverse strand, counting down.
CCTTCGGCAGGCGCTCCTCGAACGGCGTCGAAGATCGCCCAGATCTGGCCCGAGTTCGTCGCGTTGCTGAAGGTGATGCCGTCCATGCCGGCGTACACGGACGCGGACGACACGCCCGGCGTGCCGAGCACGATCGGAATCACCTGCTGCACGACCGCGTCCGTGCGCGCGAGGCTCGTGCCCGGCGGCATCGTGACGCGAGATCGCAACGTTGTTCTGGTCCTGCGCGGGGATGAAGCCGCGCGGCGTGTCGAGCACGCGCCAGCCGGTGAGCACGAGCAGGCCCGCGTAGAGCACGCACAGCAGCGCGCCGCGGCGCAGCAGCTACGGCCGTGAAACGCGCGTAGCCGCCGCTCAGAGCCGCTCGAGCCAGCCGTTGGCGCGCTCGCCGAGCGCGTGCAGCCGCGCGCCGAGCGCCGTGCGTGCGCGCGTCGCGTCGTGCGGCTTCAAGATCACGGCCGCGAGCGCCGGCGACAGCGTGAGCGAAACGACGCAGCGAGATGACCGTGGCCGACGCGATCGTCAACGCGAACTGCTTGTAGAACTGCCCGGCGATGCCGCCCGATGAACGCCGTCGGCACGAACACCGCCACGAGCACGAGCGCGATGCCGATCAGCGCGCCGCCGACCTCGTCCATCGTGAGGTGCGCGGCGTCGCGCGGCGCCATGCCGGCGCGCAAGTGCCGCTCCGCGTTCTCGACCACGACGATCGCGTCGTCCACGACGATGCCGATCGACAGCACGAGCCCGAACATCGACAGGTTGTTCAGCGAGAAGCCGAACGACGGACATCACCGCGAGCGTGCCGATCAGCGACACCGGGATCGCGAGCAGCGGGATGATCGCCGTGCGCCAGCGCTGCAGGAACAGCACGACGACGATCACCGCGAGAATCATCGCCTCGAGCAGCGTGTCCTGCACCGCCTCCACCGCGGCGCGCGTGAACGACACCGGGTTGAAGATGATCTCGTAGGCGACGCCCGGCGGGAACTCCGTCTTCGAGCTCCTCCATCGTGTCGCGGATGTTGTCCCAGGTCTCGAGCGCGTTGGTGTTCGGCGCCTGCTGCACGCTGAGCGACACGGCGGGCTCGAGGCTCTTGTACGCATTGACCGCGTAGTTCTGCGCGCCGAGCTCCACGCGCGCGACGTCGCCGATGCGCGTGACGCGCCCTTGCGCGTCGCGCTTGATGATCGCGTCCGCGAACTCCTCGGGCGTGTCGAGCCGGCCCTGCGCGCGGATGCTGAGCTGGTACGCGGCCGGGTTGTCGTTGAACGGCGGCGCGCCGACGGCGCCGCCCGCGACCTGCAGGTTGTTGTTGCGCAGCGCCGCGACGATTTCGTCCACCGTGAGGTCGCGCGCCGCGGCGCGGTCCGGATCGATCCACACGCGCATCGCGTAGTCGCGCGCCGCGTTGATGTTCACGTCGCCGACGCCGGGCGTGCGCAAGCAGACGCTCGCGCACCTGCAGGTTCGCGTAGTTCGCGATGTACTTGCGGTCCACGCTCGCGTCGGTGGCGAACATGTGCACGATCAGCAGGATGTCCGTCGAGCCCTTGCGCACCGTGATGCCGAGGTCGCGCACCGTCCTGCGGCAGCTGCGGCAGAACCGACTGGATGCGGTTCTGCACGTCCACCTGCGCGATGTCGATGTTGGTGCCGTTCTTGAACGTCACCGTGATCGACACGCGCCCTTCGCTCGTCGACGAGGAGGACATGTAGAGCATGTCGGCGATGCCGTTGATCTGCTGCTCGAGCGGCGCGGCCACGCGTGTCCGCGATCTCCTCGGCCGTCGCGCCCGGATAGAGCGCGTTCACCGAGACCGTGGGCGGCGCGATCTGCGGATACTGGTCGACCGGCAGCGTCAGGTAGGCGATCAGGCCGGTCAGCGTGATCACCACCGACACGGCGGCCGCGAAGATCGGCCGGTCGATGAAGAAGTGCGAGAAGCGCATGGCGTGCGTGCCTCAGCGCGCGCCGTTGGGCGCGCCGCTCGGGTCGCCGTTCGAGGCGCCGCTCGGCGCCCGCCTGGGCGCGGCGGCGCCGCTCGGATCGCCGCTCGGATCGCCGGGCAGCGACAGCGTGCTGTTCTCGCCGCGCGAGACGCCCGTCGGGAACGCCGTGACCTGCGCCTTCCGTCACCGTCACCTCTGCGGCCCGGGCGCGCGCGCTGCACGCCGCTGATGACGACGCGGTCCTCAGGCGCGAGACCTTCGTGGATCACGCGCAAGCCGTCGAGCAGCCGCCCCGGACGCACGACCTTCTGGCCGACCACGCCCTCGCGCGTTCACCACGTACACCACCTGGCGCATCTGGTCGGTGACGATGGCCTGATCCGGCACGAGCAACGCGTCGAACGGCTGCGTCGCGTACAGACGCAGCTGGCCGAACATCCCGGGCGAGATGAAGCCATCGGGGTTGTCGACCACCGCGCGCAGACGGATCGTGCCCGAGCCGCGGTCGAGCGCGTTGTCGAGGAAGTCGACTCGGCCTTTCCAGCGATATTCGGTCTCGTCCTGCAGGCGGATGTCGACGCGGCTCGCGCGCGCGCCGCCCGCCTCGCGCTTGTACTTGAGCAGCGCGGACTCCGGCGCGTCGAACAAGAAACGGATCGGATTCTCGGTGACGATCGTCGTCAGCACCGTCGTGTCCGCGGTCACGATGTTGCCCGGCGCGAGACGCCGGTACGACGCGCGGCCCGTGAGCGGCGCCGTCACGCGCGTGAACGAGAGGTTCAGCTCCTGCGTCTGCACGGAGGCTTCGGCCGCCGCGAGATTCGCCGCGGCCTGCAGCTGCGCCGCGACGCGGACCTCGGCGTCGGCCTCGCTGACGAGCTTGGAACCGACCAGCGCGTTCGCGCGCTTCAACTCCGCGTCGGCGTTGGCGAGCTGCGCGCGCGCGCCCGCCAGCTGCGCGTTCGCGTGCGCGAGCAGCGCGGCATAGGGCCGCGGGTCGATGACGAACAGCAGCGCGCCCTGCTGCACCACCTGCCCGTCTTCGAAGTGGACGGACTCGATCGCACCCGTTACCCGCGGGCGCACCTCGACGGCATCCACCGGCTCGAAGCGGCCCGAATAGTCATCCCATTCCGCCACGCGCTCCACAAGCGGTGTCGCCACCTCGACCGCCGGCAGCGCCTGCGGCGGCGGCGCGGGCTTGCTGCAACCGGCGCACAACGCGGCAAACAGGGCGGGTAGCGAGGCGATCGTCCTTGTTCTCATTGTTCTCGTATCGGCGGCGCGGGCGCGGCAGCCGACACAATAGCAGCCCGGCGGGCAAAGCAGATCCCCGCGCGCTAGCGCGAATGCGCCGTCTCATAGAATCTTGAGCTTGACGCCGGTCGGCGATCGGCTCGTACCCGGCACGCTAGAACGCAGCGCCGGAGCCGACCGCACGCCTCAACGCAGTACGACGCTGCAGGCCCGTTTGGCCCCCAAATCGAAGTTGTAGGCGAAGCTCGCGTCGACGTCGATGTCGCGTCGCACCGTGTTGGATGTGTAATTTTTCCCCTGACGTTGTCAGAATAGCGATTCTCAATTCTTAGTCAAGCTCCGACACTATGAGCTCGGTCAACACCGCGATCGCGTCCAGCCAGAGAATCAAGCAGAAGCGCGGCCAGAAGACTTATGACGCATTGATCGACACGGCCTTCGAGCTGCTCGAGGAACGCGAGTTCGACGACATCTCGATCGCCGATCTCGCGCAGAAGGCCGGGTACTCGGTCGGCGCGTTCTACGCGCGCTTCAAGAGCAAGAACGAGCTGTTCGACGCGCTCGTGATGCGGCACATAGAGCAGCGCACGACCACGCGGGAACGGCAGTTCGCGACCGAGCCCGATGACGCTCTGGTCCACGAAGTGGTACAGGGACTGGTCGACTACTTCTGGGGGCGGCGGCGCTTCTGGCGCGCGGCACTATTTCGCAGCATCCGCGATCCCGACTTCTGGAAGCCCCTGCGCAAGCTCAGCCACGAGCTCGGAGACTCCTTCGTCGCGAGGATGAGCTCGCGGGCGAACCGAGCCCTGACCGAGCACGAAGAAACCAACGTGCGCTTCGCGGTGCAGGTCACTCTCGGAACCATCAACAACACGATGATCAATCGGCCCGGCCCGATCTTCATGGGCCAGGCGCAGTTCGTGGAAAACCTCACTCGCGTGTTTCGGCTCGCGTCGGGCTACGACGACGTCGTCGCAGCGCGGCCCACTCGCACACCGGCGAAGAAGCGCGGCCGAGGACGCTAGCGGTCGAAAGAAGGGGCTGTCGTCGGAGGGATCAGTTCATCGACAGGCGCCGCGCTTCGGCGCAGTCGCGGCCGATCTCGAAGCTGATAGCGGCGAGCAGCGCCGCGATTGGCAGGCGGATGGTCATGGCGTTCCCCCTCGGCTGGAAGTAGTCGCAAGCGTCTTCGCGACGCGGAATCCCAGATAGTTGCGGCCGCGCGTCGTCGCGGGATACGGAGCGCCGCGCCGCGCCGAGCGTTGCATGTACGGGTTGCTCATGAACGTGCCGCTGCGGAAGACGCGGTTTGCGCAATTGCCTTCCTTGTTCGCGGAGCCGTCCGTCGGCGTGTGTGCTCGGTCCGCTTCATAACAATCTTCGGTCCATTCGAAAATATTGCCGTGCATGTCGTAGAGGCCGAACGCGTTCGGCGGAAACGACGCGACGGGCGCCGTCTCGTCCACCCACACGTCGCGCTTCTCGGCTTTGCCGCCGAGCTCGTGACCGTCGGCGCCGAAGTTTCCATAGTCGTGGTCGAGCTCCGTCCCCCACGGGAACGCCGTCGTCGTGCCCGCGCGCGCCGCGTATTCGAACTCCGCTTCCGATGGTAAGCGATACGCGTCGTCCTCTCCGGTCTTCGAGTTCAGCCAGCCGACGAAGGCCTGCGCGTCGTACCAGCTGACGCCCACGACCGGCCGGGTTCCGCGTCCGTAGTCTTTGTAGTCGGGATTCGGCGCGCCGTTCGGTCCGGTCCGGAGCGCCGTGTCGACGGCGCTGCCGTCGCACCACGTGTCGCGCACGCAAGCCTCCCACTGATCCCACGTGACCGGCGTGCTCGATATGGCGAACGCGCGCGCGATCGTGACGCTCATCTGCGGTTCGTTCTCGCGGCGCAGCGGCTCGTCGGGCGGCGACCCCATCGTGAACGTGCCCGGCGGCAGAACGGTCATCTCGGGGCAATTGCGGCACTCCTTGAACGTTTGTCCGGCTTTCGGCGGGCTGGCCGCGACAGCTCGGGCGGTTGGCCATGAGAGCGCCAACAGAGCGCCGGTCGAAAGTGCCGCAATGACTCGATGTCGTGGCTGCTGCATGTCGTTACCTCATGAGGTTGAGCGAACGGCGAGCCCGTCGGCCGCGTTAGCCGAGGCGAAACGTGCGGGGCGATCTCCCCGTACGTTGCGAGAAGAAACGCGTGAAATAGGCCGGGTCGTCGAAGCCGAGGGCATAGGCGATCTCGCTCACCGACATGCTCGTGTAGCGCAGTTGGCGCTTCGCCTCGAGCAGGACGCGGGCGTTCACGAGCTGCATCGGCGACTGCTCCGTAACGCGCAAGCACGCGTTGCGCAGGCGCGATTCCGAAACGTTCAGCGCCGACGCATACTCTGCGAGCGACCAGCCGTCGCGGAACGCGCCCTCGATCACCTCCCGGAACCGCGCTACGACCTGGCGATATCGGCCCACGGCGACGGCGTCGGCGGACTCCGCGGATGGGTGCGACACTCGCAGCACGTTGGCGAGAATCACCGTGAGCAAGCCTTCGAGTGCGAGCGCGTGACCGGGCAGCGTGCGGTTGAACTCGCGCGTCAGCATCTTGAAGCTCTGCGCGAGCTCCGTGGCGCGGAGCGCATCGTTGCGAAGCTCGAGTGTGACGGGTTGCTCTAACAACGCGCTGACGCCAGGCTCGCGCTGTGCGATCTCGCGCGGGAAGTCATCCGTCATCGACACGACGAAGCCGTGCGTGCCGGGCTCGAAGTCGAAACCGTGCACCGTGCCCGCGGGCACCACGACAACGGCCGGCGGCGAATACGCCACCATGGCCCCTTCCGTGAACGCCACGCCGGGGCCGTGCATGACGAACACCAGCTGATGCAGCGTGCGATGCACGTGCGGGCGAATCTTCCAGTGATTGCGCGAGCTGCGAAACTCGATGGTCTCGACGTGCAGCATCCGGCCATCGCTCTTACGAGGAGCTTCCCCGTAGAGAAAAAAGCTCGGTATCCGGCTCGGGACTAGTGCCGTCGTCACGCTCTCGCCTCCGCCCCCTGCGGGTTTGCCACGGTGGCATCGCCGCAACAAGCGCTCATGGTACGCCGCGGTGAGAAAAGTCCAAGTGTCTGACGGCTTCCTCCATGTTCCGAGCGCCGCAAGCGCCCCACAGTGTGCGGTGGCACCACGCGCCCGCGGGGCCTACGCCCCTTTCATCGACAAGAGGAGGGAAGACATGCGCTTGCATCGACAGCTTCCGCGCACGAGTCGACCGGGTGGGCTTACGTTCGGCGGGCTCGGGGTGTGCGCGCTCGCCTCCGCGTTTCCGATGCAGCTCTCGGCGCAGCCGCCGCAAAGCGGCACGCTCGAGCAGATCATCGTCACCGCGCGCCGCGTCGAGGAGAGCCTCCAAGACACGCCACTCGCGGTGTCCGTGTTCACGGGCGATGAGCTCGCCGATCGCCAGGTGTTCGAGACCACGGCGCTCGATCAAGTCGTGCCGAACCTGCAATTCGCGAACAACGCACCGCTCGCAGGCAACAACTCCTCGTCGCAGGTATTCATCCGCGGCATCGGCCAGACGGACCCGACGTCCACGGTGGACCCGGGCGTCGGCCTCTACATCGACAACGTCTACATCGGCAACGCGGTGGGCGGCACGATGGCGCTGCGCGACATCGGCTCGATTCAAGTTCTGCGCGGCCCGCAAGGCACGCTGTTCGGGCGCAACACGATCGGCGGCGCGATCCTCGTCACCACCGTGAAACCGGGCGACGAATTCGGCGGCACGTTCCGCGGAGGATTCGGCAGCGACAGCCTGCTCGACGCATTCGCGGCGTTCGACGTGCCGTTCGGCGACTCCGTGAAATCGCGCTTTTCGTTGGGCAAGCGGCAGCAAGACGGCTACGTCACGCGCTCAGACGGCATCGATCTCGGCGACACGAACACGTGGACGGCGACGGCCAAGCTCGCGGTGGAACCGAGCGACGCGTTCCGCGCGACGTTCGCGCTCGACTATACGAAGGCCGACGAGAACGGCTCGCCGCTCGTGTTCGCCGCGATCAACGAGACCGCTACGTTTCCGCGCGTCGCGAGCCTCGACGCCGGCTGCCCGGGGCTCAGCGACGGCGCCGTGCCGCCGCCCGGCTTGCCCGATCAACCGCAGGTGCCGATGATCCCGGACGATCGCTGCGCGAACGATTTACAGGCCCGCGGCCCCTACAGCAACAACGGCACGTTCCCGCTCGAGAGCAAGCTCGAGAACTCCGGCGCGTCGGCAACTCTCGCGTGGGACTTGAGCGACGCGCTGACGCTCGAGTCCATCACGTCCTACCGTAATCTAGACTGGTCCGGCGTGCGCGACGCAGACAACACCCCGCTCACGATCCTGCACACGATCTACGACGTAGATGCGTCGCAGTGGAGCCAGGAGCTGCAGCTCACGATGCAGCGCGACTCGCTGACCGGCGTCGTGGGCGCCTACTACTTCGAGCAGGAATCGGACGACATCGTCACCGTGGAGCTCAATCCGCCGCCGCCCGGCGTGCAGCGCGACAGCGACAACAACGCCGTCGACAACGACAGCTGGGCCCTGTTCACGCAGTGGACGTACGACTTCAACGAGCAGTGGAGCCTCACGGGCGGCGGCCGCTACACCGAGGAGACGAAGCGCGCGTTTCCGGACCAGTTCGACTTCGCCGCGCCGACGGTGAAGCAAGTGCCCGCGCAGTGGTACGAGGACACGTTCAGCGATTTCACGCCTTCCGTCTCGCTCGCGAACCGTTGGTCGGCGAGCGGCATGTGGTACGTGAGCTATGCCCAGGGCTTCAAGGGCGGCGGTTGGAACAGCCATTTCAACGCCGTGCTCACGCCCGAGCAGCAAGCCGCGCTGCATCCGTTCCGGCCGGAAGAGGCCGAGACGCTCGAGATCGGGGCGAAGCTCGACCTTGCGGACAACACGTTGCGCCTGAACGCCGCGATCTTCAGCTCCGACTACACGGACATGCAGGTCACGTACCGCGGTCCGGCGCCGAACGGCGTCGCCCCTTTCCTCACGAACGCGGGCAAAGCGAGCATCGACGGCGCCGAGCTCGAGCTCACGTGGCTCGCGACATCCGCGCTCACGATCGAAGCCAGCCTCGGCATCCTCGACGCGACCATCGACAGCCTCGACAACATCCCGCTCGCCGTGCTGCCGCCGGATCTACGCGCGGGCAACGCGCTGCCGTTCGCGCCGGACAGCCAAGCCCACTTCGGCCTGGCGTACGATGCGCACGCGGGCAACCTCACGATCACGCCGCGCGTCGACGTGTCGTACACCGACCCGCAGTTCTTCGACGCCACGAATACTCGCGAGATCGCACAGCTCGACGACGTGACCGTCGTGAACGCGTCGGTCGTGCTCGCGGCGTCGCAGGGCAGTTGGCGCGTCACCATCGGCGTGAACAATGCTACGGACGAGACGTATCCGATCGCCGGCAACTCGTCGCTCTCCACCGGCTCGGGCTACGCCGAGATCGCGTACGCGCGGCCGCGCGAGTACTTCGCAACCATCAACTTCGACTTCTGAGGACGACATGTAATGAAAGTGGGCTTCATTGGCCTTGGCATGCAGGGCAAGTACATGGCCATCAATCTCGCTGCGGCGGGCCACGATCTGATGGTGTACGACACTCGCGCGGAACCGCTCCGCGAGTTGGCTGCAGCGGGCGCCAAGATCGCGCGGTCCAACGCGGAAGTAGCTCGGCACGCGGAGGTCGTTCAGGTCTGCGTTCTCGACGACGCCCAAGTCGAAACGGTGGTGGCTGGGCCGAGCGGCCTGTTGGAGACGGCCGCTCCCGGCACGATCGTCGTGATCCACAGCACGATCGAGCCCGCAACCATCGACAAACTGCGCGGCTGGTCGCGCAGAAGAACGTCGACATCATCGACGCGCCGGTGAGCGGCAGCGAGAAGGGCGCGAAAGCCAAGACCATGTCTTACATGGTCGGAGGTTCCGCAGAGGCGCTCGAGAAATGCCGCCCGCTGTTCGAAACGTCGGGGCGGAAGATCCAGCACGTCGGCAAGCTCGCGCAGGCGTTCGTGCCAAGCTCGCCCATCAGATCATCATCACCGTCAACATGATGGCCGCCTACGAAGGCATGAAAGTCGGCGTCGAATCCGGTCTCGACCCGAAAATCTTGGAGAAAGTCATCCATGACGGACTCGCGCAGAGCTGGATCGCCGACGAGTGGTCCGAGCTCTCATTCGGGCCTCACTCCCGGCAGGTCTTCTACAAAGATCTGAACCTCGGCCTGAAACTGGCGCGCGAGTTGGGCATCTCGGTGCCCGGCGCAGGATTGGCGCAGCAGCTGCTGGACAAGATCGTTCCCTAGGCGAAAACGCGAGCGAGACTGACATGAGGAGTACCCGCTTTTCAGCGCGCGAAATGGTCGACACGGCCGCCGGCGAGATCAGTCGCGAGATCTTCGTGAATGAGGACATCTACGAGGAAGAGAAAGTGCGGATCTTCAGCCGCGCTTGGCTCTGCGTCGGCCACGAGAGCCAGATCAAGAATCGCGGCGATTTCTTCGTCTCCAAGATGGGCGCGGAGTCCGTCATCCTGACGCGCGACTTCGTCGGGAAGATCCATGTCTTTCTAAACAGCTGCGCCCATCGCGGCATGCGGGTCTGCCGCTACGACGAAGGCAATACCAGCGCTTTCAGGTGTCCGTACCACGCATGGACCTACAAGACGGATGGCACGCTGATCGGCGTGCAGGATTACGAGAATGCCTATCGGCCGCCGTTCGACAAGTCCCAAGTGGGGACTCGTCGAAGTGGCGCAGCTGGCCAACTACATGGGCACCATTTGGGCCACGTGGGACAAAGACGCGCCGCCGTTCGAGGAGTACCTCGGCGACGCACGCTTCGCTTTCGACCAAGGGCTCTGCGCGTGGGACGGAGGCGATGGCGGCACGGAGCTCTTGGGCAGCGTCCAAAAGTGGAAGGTCCCCTGCAACTGGAAATTCGTCGCGGAGAATTTCGCCGGCGATTGGCTACACGGCGTGAGCCACAGGTCGGTCGACATGGTGCGTCTCGGCCCGAGCGGCAACACAGGTCGCCGGGACGATTTCGGGCAGCTGATGGTCACCGCCTATCCACAGGGCCACGGGATCTTGTACAGCGTCTATCCGAACGAGGAGAAGCGATCCGAATACGCCATGTCTCCTGTGACGTCCGAATATTTTCAGCAATGCTGGGAGCAGCGTCTCAAGAACAGAGGCGAGCTCGCCGGGACTTGCCCCCTCGTCGGAACAATTTTCCCCAACATGTCCTTTCACGCACAACAGCCGCGCACGCTGCTCGTCTCGCATCCCACGGGTCCCAACGAAACTGAAATGTGGCGAACGTACTTCGTCGACCGGGGCGCGCCGGAGGAAATCAAGCAATTCCTGCGCGAGTACTACATGCGCTATTCCGGCCCAGGCGGGAATGACCGAGCAGGACGACATGGAGAACTGGAACTATGCGCATGCGGCTAGCGGCGGCACGATCGCGCGGCGGCGCCCCTATCACTACAAGGCCGGCCTCGGCGCCGGCGGCCCGCACCGCGTAATCCCCGGCGTCGTGACGGAACAGCCCATTACGAGCGAACAGAATCCGCGGGCCTTCTACAAGCGCTGGGCGGAATACATGGACATGGACAGCTGGGGCGAGTTGCTGGATGCCCAGACGGCCAAGTCTTGAATGGACGCGTCATGATCGAGCCTCAACTGGTGCCAGAACGCCTCGCCTATCTCAGCCTCATGCGGGAGATCGAGGACTTCTTCCACAACGAAGCCGACCTTCTCGACGAGCGCGAATACGACAAATGGCTGGATCTGCTCACAGAGGATGTCGTCTACTGGATGCCGATGCGAAAGAACGTGTCTTACGCAAATAGGGACATGGACATCACGGCCGAAAATGACATCGCCTGGTTCCACGACGACAAGAGATACGCTGAGAAAACGCGTCAAGCAGATCCAGACCGGCATTCATTGGGCCGATGAGCCGATTTCGCGTGTGTCGCACGTGATCACCAACATTCGACTCACGGACGCGATATCGGCGCTCGACGAGGGCGCGAAAGCGACGACGAAATGTCGATTCATCGTCTACCGAAACCGCCTCGAGTCTGAAACAGATTTTCTCGTGGGCCGGCGCGAGGACACGCTGACGAGGTTTCATGGGGCACTCAAGATCGCGCGGCGCAAGATCATCCTCGACCAAAGCGTGCTGTTGGCCAAGAATCTAACTATGTTCTTATGAGATCAGTGAGCGACGGTCCCGCTCGCGTCGGGTTTGCGGACCAAGAAGGCGCACGCGACGGCAAGCAGCGCGCCGACGGCGCCGCACAGGAACGCCGCGCGGATGCCGCCGGCCAGCGCCTCGATCGGCGCCGCGCCGGCCGCCGCGAGCCGCGCCGTCTGCCCCGACATCAGCGCCACGAACAACGCGACACCGGCCGCGCCGGCCACTTGCTGCAGCGAGCCCAACACGGCGCTGCCGTGCGAGTAGAGCTCGGGCCGCACCGACGACAGGCTCACGGTGAACAGCGGCGTGAACAGCAGCGCGAACCCGACGCTCATCACGACGTGGCCGATCAGGATGAACTCGACACGGCTCTGCGTGCCGAGCAGCGTCATGGCCCAGAGCACGGCCGTGACGATGATGATGCCGGTGATCACGAGCTTCGCGGGGCCGCTGCGGTCGTATTGCCGGCCGACCGACGGGCCCAGGAGGCCCATCAGCAACCCGCCCGGCAACAGCAGCAATCCCGTTTTCAGCGTGCTGAGCCCGAGCACGTTCTGCAGGTAGATCGGCAGGACGATGATCGTCCCGAGCAGCACGAGCATCAGGATCGCGAAGAGCAGCAGCGCGACGGTGAAGTTCCGCGAGCGGAATGTCCGCAGGTCGAGCAGCGCGGAATTCGTCCGCTGCAGCTTTAGCTGCCGGCGTACGAACACGGTCATCGCGACGCCGCCCACGACGAGCGGGATCCACGCCGGCGGAGTACCAGGCTGCCGCGGCACGCCAAGCAGGCTCAAGCCCCACACGGCGCCGCCGAACGCGAGCACGGAGAGAACCACGGACAGGATATCGAGCGGCGCCTCGCGCGGCGTCGTCACGTTCTCGATGCGCCGCCACCCGAGCCACAACGACGCGAGCGCGATCGGCAGCACGAGCGCGAACAGCCAGCGCCAGTGCAGGTAATTCAGGATCAACCCCGAGAGCGTCGGGCCGATCGCAGGCGCGACCGAGATTACGGTCGTGATGTTGCCCATCGTCTTGCCGCGCGTCTCGGGCGGCACGAGCGTCATGACGGTCGTCATGAGAAGCGGCAGCATGATCGCCGTTCCCGACGCCTGGATCACGCGCGCGACGACGAGCAGCTCGAGGCCGGGCGCGAGCGCGGCCGCCAGCGTGCCGGTCGAGAACAGCGACATCGCGAGGATGAAGATCGCGCGCGTGTGCAGGCGCTGGAGCAGGAAGCCCGTCATCGGAATGACGACCGCCATCGTGAGCAGGAACGCCGTCGTGAGCCATTGCGCAGCACTGGCCGTCACGCCGAGGCTGGCCATCAGGCGCGGGATCGCGACGCCCATGATCGTCTCGTTCAGGATCACGACGAAGGACGAGACGAGCAGCAAATTGATGACGAGGCGGTTGCGCACGGCATGCTCGGTACCGGCGGCGAGCGTCGTTGTGTTCATGGCGCGCATAGTAAAGAAAGCCGGCCTCGCGTGTGCGGCACGTTCGGACGTCGGGCGCGGCTGCGCGGTCACGCTCGATGAAAAGTCGCTCCGTGGCCGACCGTACTAAGACGGCGAGTGATTGAACGTGTAGTCCGCGATCACGCGCTCGTTCACGCCTTCGACGGCCACGAGCTGGGCGCGCTGTTGGTTGTGGCCTAGCGTGCGGAGGTACGCGACGCTCGGCACCATGGTCACGCTGTCCGCCTCGGGATCGAACGCCACGTCGCTCACGCGGATCGTTCCGGCCGTCGCGTCGTGGATCACGAGGTCGAGCCGGCGCACATCGCGGAGCGGCGCGTGCAGATACGCGACGACGAGATCGTCCTCAGGAGTCACGGTGCAGCTCACGCTGCCGCCGGGCTCGAGGCTGTACTCGCGCACGCTCAAGCCCGCATCCTTGATTCTGCGGACGAACGGAGCCGGCAGCACGAAGCCGAAGCTGCCGCGCAGGAGCTCGCGGCGGATCGCGGCACCGAGGTCGACGATCGTGCGCAGGCGCTCGCTGCACGCGGAGCACGCGAGCAGGTGCTCGTCCAAGCGCGACTCGTGCGCAGCGTCGAGCTCTCCGAGCCAGTAGCCCAACAGGTCCTGCGGCGAGGTCGTGCACGAGGCGCGCGTCATGTCGTTCCTCCCGAAGCGTCCATGCAACCGCGCAACCGCTCGAGGCCGCGGTGCCGGATCACCCTGACATTGCCGGCCGAGAGCCCGAGCTCCGCCGCGACCGCGTCGGCGGTGCGATCGTCGTAGAACGTCATGACGAGGACGGCCCGCTCGCGCTCGGGCAACGCTCCGAGGCAAGACCCGAGCCGCGCCGTGTCGAACGGCTCGGGCGCCTCCTCGTCCGGCGGGATGAGGTCGACGGGAAACGCTTCGAGTATCCGAACGCGCCGCTTGCCGCTGCGCCGCCCGTCGATCACCATCTGGCGTGCCGTGCCGAGCACGAACGACGCGAGCCGCTCGGGCTCGCGAACGGCCCCGTCGCGCAGCTTCTGCAGCATCATGACCAGCACGTCTTGCATGAGATCCGCGGCCGCGGCCTCGTTGCGCAGGTGCCTGAGCCCATAGAGCCGGATCCGGGGGCCCAAGCGCCGGCAAATCTCCGCCTCCGCGTACGTATCGCGCTCCGGCGCGCAATCGATTATCCGCCGCGCGAGAGCTGCGTCGTCGTCATCCGCGTCTGCGACCGAGAGGCTCATGCGCGAAGGATACGAACTGACGGCCTCGATCGACAACATGCATGGGGGTGTCACGACTCGCCGGCTCGTTACACCCTGCTCCGCACTTTCGCCCAAAGCTCGTCCGCGCCGCGGCAGCTTCTCCCGCTCGTCAGCGAGGCGATATAGTCCCTCGCATGAGCTTCACGGAAACGGTGCGCAAGGAATGGTATCGACGCTCCACGCGCTGGCGCCTGGCACGCGGGGACTGGAGCAAGCCCTATTGGCGCGACGATGCAGACGGCCGAGTGAGTCGCTTGCCGCCTCTGCCCCAAATTCGACGAGCGAGGGCCAGCGCTGCAGCGTGCCGTTCGGCAAGCCGCTGCGTAAATGCGTCGCGGCCTCGCTCGAGGCGCATTTGCACGCGACACGAGGCATGAAGACGCTGGAGCTCGGTTACGGTAGCCGCTCCCTGGCCCGAGAGGTCGTCGTGCAGAGCGGCGGATCCTGGACTGGACTCGAGCCAACCTCGGGTAGGACCCCGGCGATCGGCAAGGGAGGCTACGGTCACGCAGGCCACATACCGTTTCCGGACGCCACGTTCGACCTAGTGTTCGGGATTCAGTCGATCGAGCACTGGGAGGAGAAGCAGCCGAGCCTACCCGACGGTCTCACCTATGCGCAGCTGCCTCAAGGAGATTTGGCGCGTGCTCAAGCGCGGGGGCTCGATCTATTTCGATGCGCCGATTCATCTGCACGGCCACGAAATGTTCGTGCTCGGCGATCTCGGGCGCATCCGCGGCTGCGTTCGACGAGACGCTCTGGACGGACGTGCTGATTCGAGAAGTGGCGCTACGATCACGAGCCCTTACCGAAGTGCCCGCCTCCTCCGAAAGAGATCGCGAACTGGCCTAGTGATCTCGCGGCGCGTGCGGCGGCCCGGCGGCTCGAGAGCGAAAGTATGTGGATGCTCGCGCTGACGGCCAACAAGAGGGCCTAGCCCACGGAGCGCACGCGGGCGCCTGCGCACTCGCACGTTTAGACGCGCAAACGTTCTCGGTCAGCGCGCCGCAGCCCCGTCCGGCGGCTCGGCCAGTGGCACGCCTCGCTGTCTTTCCCACCAGGTCTGCCGGCGCGGACGAGAGCGCACCAGCCGATAAAGGTCGACGTAGTGCCGCACCATCACCTCTGTCGCGAACCGCTTCGCGACGCGCTCGAGCGAAGCCGCGCCATGGGCTTTGACCGCTTCGCGATCGCGATAGTAGAACAATACTTTGTCGGCGAAGTCGCGAGCGTCGCACGACTCGAAGAAACGTCCGTTGACGCCGTCCTCGATCAGATCGAGCAATCCGCCGGTGCGCGAGCCGATGAGAGGTTTTCCGCACGCCATTGCTTCGAGATTTGAACGGCCGAAAGCTTCGTTGTGACTCGTCGACGCGAAAATGTCCGTGGCGGCGAGTATCGGAAACGGCTTGGTCTCGTGCCCCAAGAAGTGGATGTTGGCCGACGCCTTGTCTACCCACTGCTTTGCGTTACCGGCGTGGACGAAGTGGATCGGATAGCCTTCGAGCAGCTTTGCGGCGTTGACGACGACCTCGAAGTGTTTGTACGGCCTCAAGGACGCCATGCTGAGCACGATGAAAGCGTCATCGGCCAACCCGAGATGAGCCCGCAAGTCGCGCGGATCGGTCTTCTGCTCGTCGACCCACGCTCGATTGATTCCATGCGATATCACGTGCACGTTCTGCGGCTGCAAGATCCTGAAGCCTTCGAGATAGTCTTTGACCGCACCGCTCACCGCCGCGGTCGCGGCGAGACTGGGGTTGCGTACGCTCCAGTAGGTCGAAGGGTTCTCCCAGAATTTGAGGTGGCCAATGTACGCGCGGTAACCCACCAACGGCACTCTTCGCGTGTTCCACTGGATCAGATTCGCGAGTTGTGCGTTGCCGTGGAAACTTTGGATGACGTCCCACGGCCACGCACGGTACAGGCGTTCGACCTCCATCTGAAATCGATGGTCGAACCGCGAGCGTGGCACGGCTCGTACGGCGCTGACACCGATGATCGCGACAATGCGCGAGTCCAGTCGTTTTCGGCCTCGACCAACACGAGGACATCGGCGTGCCGAACCAGCTCGCGCAGAAAGAAAAAGAGGATATGGTCGACGTACTTCGTGACGAATAGGATCCGAATTCCGGGAGTCGCCACGCGCGTCCTTCGCTCTCGCTCGAGCGGCGCTGGGTCGGGGCGACTCGAGGCTCTGGAGGCCGTGTTGAGTGAGGCTCGCACTTAGGCTCGCAGTGTAGGGGAGACCGCGCGTCTTCGGCCATTGGCCTTTTGGCCAGGGTGGGCAGGCACCCAGTGGCACCCTGTTACTGGGGGCGGCTAATCTGCCAGGCGAGCGCAGTCTTCGTAACGGTTCTGAAACAATAGCGTCGACGGTGCGATCCTCCCGCGGCGGGTCGTACACCGGGCCGTCCTTTGGTGGCAAGGTCGATGGCGGCTCAAAGCGGTCGCGATTGGACGTGTAACGACCCGCCGAGTCGTCACACTCCCTTTGCACTTCAACCTGGGAGGCTACTCATGATCACGAACACGCAGTCCGGCACGAACGTCGCCGAAATCGCAGCCGGGATCTTTCGCATCAACACGCCCGTGGCGCTGCCGGGCGAGATCGGATTCAACTTCAACCAGTACCTGATCGTCGACGACGCGCCGATGCTGTTCCACACCGGCATGCGGCAGCTTTTCCCGCTCGTCAGCGAGGCGATCCGCGCCGTGATGCCGCTCGAGCGGCTCAAGTACGTCGGGTTATCGCACTTCGAGGCCGACGAGTGCGGCGCGCTCAATTCGTTCCTCGCCGCGGCGCCGAATGCCGTCCCGGTCTGCAGCCAGCTGGCCGCGATGGTCTCGGTCGGCGACTTCGCCGACCGCGCGCCGCGTGGGCTCGCAGACGGCGAGGAGCTCACGCTCGGCTCGCGCACGATTCGTTGGTACGACACCCCGCACGTGCCCCATGCCTGGGAATGCGGCCTCATGCTCGACGTGACGACGCGCACGTTCTTCTGCGGCGATCTCTTCACCCAAGGCGGCGCCGGCGAGGTGGCCCTCACCGAGGCCGACATCCTCGGGCCGAGCGAAGCGTTCCGTAAGCCGATGGACTACTACGCGCACGCGCCGCAGACGCGGGCCACGCTCGAGCGTCTCGCGCGCGAGGCGCCGACGACGCTCGCGTGCATGCACGGCAGCGCCTGGCGCGGCGACGGCGCGCGCCTGCTGCGCGAGCTTGCCGCGGTGCTCGGGACGTCGTTGCGCGCCGAGGAGCCGGCGGAGCGTCAGAACGCGAGCTCGCGGCCGACGCTCGCCGCGGCGCGTCATAGTCGAATCGCCGGCGGCGCGAAATCGCGCCGCCGGTGTCTACGCATCGCAAGGTTTCCGCAGCAGCAGCCAGCCGCGCGGGCGGCCGGTGTCCGGATCCTGCTCTTGCATCGCCGCGAACAGCAGCTCGACCGGCATCCAATGCGGCGGATATTTGAAACGCGCGGTATCGAGCACGAGCGCTTGGTCCGTCGCGGCGTCATAGCCGCCGATCGGTGAGAAGTGGCCGGTACCGGTCTGCCCTACCGCGCTGCGCGAATAGTTTGCGATCAGCACCGCCCCGTCGTTCGCGGCGGCCGCCTCGAGCACGTGCTTGCGAAACGCGCCGGCGTCCGGCTGCGCCGCGTGCTGCACGGTGACCGCCGCGCCGCTGCAGCGCGCAAGACAGGCCGCATCGTCGAGCGTGATCCCGGAACGCCGCACGTCGTCGAGGGACTTGCAGCAGTCGAGCAGCTCCTCGCTGAACCAGCGCCACGATCCTTGCCAACGGCGGCCGGGGTCGATTCGCAGCGCGTTGAGCGCGCAGACCAGCGACCCTAGACCGCAGAAGGCCGGATCCGCCTGCGTGTGGAACTGCTGGGCGAGCTTGAAATAGCCTTCGAGCGTTCCCTCGAGCAGCGCCCGCTTGAACACGGCGCGCCCTTCCGCCGAGTCGAGTTCCGCGAGAGACGCCGGCAGCGGCCGCATATAGAGCGTGTGCGCGGCGGCCGTTGCCGGGTACGGCGAACGTGCACACGCGCTCATGGGAGATAGCTACCGCTCGTATACGCTTCGGCGCAGCGGCATTGCGAACCGTAGTCGCAGGTCCTGCTCGAGACTGCACGCTGACAACCGCAGGTGCACTTCGATCCTTGGCAAGCGCCGCAACGGCACCGTTCGGGTTTGGCTTCGTTCATGACGTTCTCCTATGGGATTGCTTGATGACTCGAGCACAGGCTAGGCGCCCGCGCCTCATAGGAATTGAACGAAGGGGCTATTCGTGCGCAACGGAGGCCGGGGGCGGCAGCGCGCCGGAAACGTCGAACAACGAAGGGGGGATGCCCATCATGCGGCGGCACGTTCGCGTGAGATGGGCCGAGTCCGCGAAACCCGCGGCGTGAGCGGCAGTCGAGAGAGACGCGCCTCGCATCGTGTGCTCCCAAACGCTGACGAAGCGCCGCCACAGAATGTACGGCCGGAGCCCCGTGCCGGTCTGCTCGGCGAAGAGGTGCCGGAAACGGCTCGGCGACAGACAGGCCACCGCCGCAACTTCGTCGAGCGTTATCGACGTCGTCAAATGGCTGTTGATGTACTCCACCGCGCGCAAGATCCGCGCGTCACTGATCACCGACGGCTCCGTGCCCTGCGTCAGACTCTGCACGAGCCGCCGCGCCGCCTGAACGATCGCGGCTCGGCCGCGCTGCTCCACGACGGCGGCCAGGAGCTCCGGCAGAACCGCGGCGACGTTGGTCCGTTCCACGTCCGCGATCCCCTCGCGCGCGTAGCGTTCCGTCAGCATTCGGCCTTCCCGGGTCTCGGGCTCGACGAACAGCACCGCGCCGTAGCGCACCTTGGTGCCGTCCATTCCGTGCGGTTGCTGCGACGGGACGATCGCGATCTCGTACTCGCGCCACGGCTCGTCGTCCTCAGCTCGTAGCCGGACGCGGCCGTCGAACAGGAAGCAGATCTGGATCGCCTGATGGACGTGCGCGGGGAACTCGCCGGACATTCCGACGAAGATGGAACCGCCGTCCCACGGGAAGTATTGAGCGCTGCCGACGGGTTGAGTCATCGAGTGCCTGTTGGTCTCAAGTCAAAACCATCTTAAACCGCGGTCCGAGCCGAACCTCAGCCCCGTTGTTCAAGTGCGCGCCGCCCAGGCCTGCCACACTCGTCTCATCGTACGGATGTAGACCCCACTTCGTGCCCAGCCACCAGGAGAGACGTGTGAGCTACTTGATCGGCATCTCAGCGGCAGTCGGCATTGCGCTGCTCGGCGCGGCCGGCAGATTCGACCGCGACCGCAGCTTCTATCCGACGGTACTCGCGGTCGTCGCTTCGTATTACGTGTTGTTCGCCGCGATGGGCGGCTCGGTGAGCGCTGTTTGGACGGAGGCCGGCGTCATGGCGGTCTTCCTTGCAATCGCGGTATGGGGCAGCCGCCGCAATCTCTGGATCGTGGTCGTGGGCCTGGCCGCACACGGCGTATTCGACAGTTTCCACGCCGCAGTCGCGGCGGACGCGAGCGCACCCAAGTGGTGGCCCGCGTTCTGCCTCGCGTTCGACGTCACCGCCGCAGCGTATTTCGCGTGCCTACTCACGTTCGGGCGCGTCGACGCTCGGTCATCCGTTCGCCAGTTCACCCACGCCTACCAGCGGAGCCCAGATGACTGAACCGCCCTGAGCGAGCCGCGTCTCAGAGGATCTTGATCTCGACGACGTCGTCGATCGGCTCATAGCCGACGCGGGCGTACACCGCGTTCGACACCGGGTTCGCGAGATCGGTATAGAGGAAGCAGCTCCGCCGCCCGGCGTCGAGCAGCTGCTGGCTCAACGTCGCCACGGCGATGCTCGCGTAGCCGCGGTTGCGAAACGGCGGCGGCGTGTACACGGCCGCCACTCCGGCCGTGTTCGGAGTGTCGCGCACCGCGCCGACCATGCAGCGCGGCTCGCCATCCACCCAAAAGTGCAGCCGCCGTTGCTCGATGAGCCTCTCGGCCGTATCGGCGCCCACGTGTCGCACTCCCGTCTCGCGGATGAAGCCGGCCATCCATGCGCGCGCGACCGGGACGTCGGGCGCGAGCGCTTGCCGCAGAACGCCGGGCGCGGGCTCGCTCGGAAAAATCACGCGGTCGAGCGAATGCAGCCGTTGGCGATGCTCGACCCACCATTGGCCGCCGAATCGCGCCGTCCAAGCGTCCGCGAACGCGGTCGCCGTAGGTTCGTGTCCGCCCACACCCGGCAGATTCAAATAGTCCTCGCGCAGGCTCGCGACGAGCGGCTCGATGGCCGCCGCGGGCAACTCCGTGACGCCGACTTGATGCGGCGGAGTGCGAAAGACACAGCCGACGAGCGAGGCGTCCCCCAAAAAATCTTCCTCGATCGTTGCCCAGTAGATCGGCTTGCGAAATCGATGCGCGCCGCCGAGCACTTGGTACGCGACGCCGAGCAGCAATCCGTAGCGCTGCTCGGCTCGCAGCAACCACTGCTCCGCGCGGTCGAGAAAAGCGCGCGCATCGGAGTGTTTGCGGATCTGAATCACGCGCGCAGTGTAAACCGGACCGTCGGACGGCTCCCCACGGCGATGTCCGCCGTCGCGCTCCGAGCCGTCAGTCCGGACTCGAACATGTGCGCCTGATACGGAAAGCCGTTCATTGCGAGCCGGCACGAACGCAGCCCCTCGCGCCCGCCGAAGCTCGCGAGGTGCCAGGTCTGACGCGGCGCATAAACGACGTCGCCGGGCTCGGCCTCGAACTCGGGCAATCCTTCGATCGTCGTAGCGGACCTTGCCGAGCATGATCAGCCAGAACTCGGAGCCCTCCTCGTGGAAGTGCCCTTTATTGCCGGGCTGCGGCGCCTGGTAGTTGCCGATGATGATGTTCGCGAAGCTGCGGTCGTCGCTCACGAACGTCCCGGCGCGCTCCTTGCCCGCAACCACTTCGTTGAAATCGAGCACGGGCCGGTTCTCCGCATCGAGCGTGCCGCGACCGCCCGTCACGCGGGTCGGAACGAACTCGAACCCGGGCAACGGCTTCGGCGTCTCGTCGAGCGGATAGAGCTTGCGCGCGCGCGTGACGTTCACCTCGAAGCGCAGCGCAGCCTCGGTGCCGACGTTCTCGATCTGATAGAGCGTGCGATACGGCACCTGCACCATGAAACCCTTCGTCGCGATCACGGGCTCGCGCCCTTCCACCGTGAACTGCAACGCGCCCGACTGCACGATCCACCACTCGCGCGTGTCGCCGTTCATCTGGCGCGGCGTCTTTTGCCCCGGGCCCATCGAGATCCACTGCGCGAACAGGCTCTCGTCGTCGACGACGGTCTCCACCCAGTCCGACTCGACCCTCGTGACGCGCGAGCACGTCGCGCAGGCGTCGTGTGCGGCCGATGCACTCCGGTCCAGCCGCCCGGCGCGGCTTTCGGCGCGAGGACGAATAGGGGCGCGTCTTCGCGGACCGCGGGCGGCGGCTGGCCGTTCGTTTGGCCGAATGACGCGTGCACGGCGCCCAGCGCGATGACCGCGGCCCACCCTCGGATCGCCCGCCCTGTCCTGCGTCTCATATGAGCGCCCCCCATTGCGTGCTCTTGGCGTCGCTAGAGTGTGTGTTTCCGGAAGAACTCCCACATCGCCGCCGTCGCGTCGACCTGCTCGCGCACCCACGCGTGGCCGAGCCCGTCGATCCGAATGAGCCGTACCTCGGCACCGCCGTCGCAACCCTCGTAGCGCATCGTCGACAACGGACCCGGCGGATCCTCCAGCACGACGTTGGCATCGCAACCGTTGTGGCGCGCCCAAGCTGCGAGCGCATCGGGCACGCTTTCGACCCACTCGGCCCCGCGCCCCTCCGCGTGCCCGTCGTAGGTATTTTGCGGGTCGGCCAGGCCGTGCAGGGTGAGCACCGGGACGGGCCGCGCGTCGCACCCATCGGGCCACCGCAGCCCGGCCATCGGCGCGATCGCCGCGATGCGGTCGCTCAAGCGGCAGGCGAGCAACGACGACATGCGTGCGCCGCCCGAGAATCCCGTCGCGTAGACGCGCGCGGCGTCCGTGCACACACGCGCCGCGACGTGATCGATCACGTCGGAGACGTATGCGACATCGTCGGGACGGCCGTCGGACACGGGCACGTTCCAGCGGCTGCTCTCCGCTTGCAGCGTGGCGACGAGAACACCTTCGCGCGCGGCCAGCGCCTCGAAGCGGCTGTTGCTCGCCTGGCCCGCCGACGTCCCGCCGCTGCCATGCAGGTCGAGCACGAGGGGTAGCGGTGTGCGGCCGTCGTAGCGCGGCGGCACGAACAGCCGATAGGTTCGCGGTCGGCCGCCCGACGTCAGCTGCTGCTCGGCCACGCCCGGCGCGGCCGCGAGGCTACACGATGCGGCAGCGGACGAGCCCTGCGCGGGCGAGCTAGGCGCCGAGGTCCGTGCCGGCGAGCTCTGCGCCTGCGCGTTCCCCGCCAGCGCGACCGCCGCGAGCGCGGTCGCAACGATAAATGAAGCGTGCAGGTTTTTTCGCATGGTGTGCTCCGCGTTCGGGCTTCTGTACTACGCGCCGCTAGGCTCGTGCAAGAGGCACGGCTACGCAACGGATACCGAAGCGGCTACCGATAGCGGCTCGCCCCCGCTCGCAACTCGTCCGCGACGCGATCGCGGAGCTCCGGCGGCGAGACGACTTCGACGCTCGCACCCTGGCGCATCACGTCCATCACGAGCTCGCGCGGCTCGCGATACGGAATCCGGAGCTCGTACGAGCCGTCGTCGAGCCACCTGCCCTGTTGCTGCGGATGCCACTGCTCGTCCGCGACCCAGCGCGCGCGTTCCGCGGTGAAACGCAGCACGGCCACCTTGTCCGCCTTGCCGCCGAAGATTCCGTACGCGCTCGCGTAATGCTCGTCGAGCTCGGCCTCCGGCACGTCGAAGGCCGCGTCTTCGAGCACGGTCGCGCTCGCGATTCGATCGATCGAAAAGCTCCGTAACGCGTCGCGCTTCTCGTCCCACGCGTCGAGATACCACACCTCGCGATAATGCGTGATCCGCTGCGGCGACACCGTGCGCTCGCTGCGCTCGTCGGTGCTGCGCGCGTGATATTCGATCCAGCACTTGCGCCGCTGCAGCGTCGCCGACGCCACCGTGTCGAACGCCGCGCCCGCGGGGCGCCCGCCGATCGCGGGGAACCGCAGACGGCTCGCCGCCTCGCCGAGGTTCAGCCGCTGGTGGCGCGTAAGCTCGTCGAGGCGCCGCGCGAGCGGGCCCAAGTGCTGTTCGAGGAGCCCGCCGCCCGCGTCCTTGAGCAGGCGCTGCATGATCGCGAGCGCCTGGAGCTCGTTCGCCGTGAACCACAGCCCCGGCAACTCGTACGCCCCGCCTTCGCCCTTCCCGTGGTCGGACCCGCCGTATTTGTAGCCGCCGGCCTCGGCGTCGAAGACCACGGGCGCGTTGAGCTGGTCCTTGAGCGCGTTGATGGCCCGATGCAGCGTGCTCTTCGAGCACTCGAGCCGCGCCATCAGATCCTCGAGCGGAATGGCCGTGCGGCGCGACGACAGAATCGCGTGGAGCTGAAAGATGCGGTCGAACTTGTCCACTGCGCCCCGTAGTCTCTCCGGTCCGGCCGGCCGATGCGAGCCGCTGCGCCGATCGCTGTCCAGCACGGCAGCGGACGCGTGGAGAATCGGCCGAACCGCGTCTTGCGCGTGTCAGTTCACCGCGGCGCGATCGTTCGGGCCAGACCCCGCAAGCGCGCACAGCCGCTCGACCGGCGCGCCGGTATCCGCGCCGGACGGCATTTTGCTCGCTCCGGGCCGCTCGAACCACGCCGCCAAGTCGGTCAGCACGGTCTGCGCGTTGCGATCGCGCGTGAGCATGTGCCAACCGTCCGGGTAGAACGCGAGCGTCCGGTGGTCGTCCGGGGCCTGGCTCGCTACCCACGCGCAAGTGGGCTCCGGCGGCACGATCTCGTCGTGCGCTCCATAAAGAACGAGCAACGGCACCGCGGTCGGGGCGGGCTCCGCCGTGGCTGCGTCCATGAGGTCCGCGAGTCCCCAGAGCACGTCCACGCGCATTCGATGGATCACGAGCGGATCCGCGCGCCGCTGCCGCAGAGCTTGCTCGTAGTCCGTCGGGGACCGCGCCGTCACTCGCCCGGACACCTTCATGCCGCGCCAGCTGTGCGCCAACACTCGGAGCGGCGCGCGCGCGTACCACGGCATCTCGGCGCGACCCCAAACTGCCGGAGCCATCAGCGCGGCACCGTCGATCCAGCCCGGCGGGTGGCGCTGCAGCGCGCGGAGCAGCACGGCCCCGCCCATG
The DNA here is from genome assembly GCA_963742115.1 of uncultured Gammaproteobacteria bacterium. GTDB lineage: Bacteria > Pseudomonadota > Gammaproteobacteria > Steroidobacterales > Rariloculaceae > FEN-1219. The sequence goes on along the minus strand of CAVUKQ010000010.1, from coordinate 54,169 downwards.
CTTTCGCCGAGGCCGTAGAGCGGCACGCCGGGATGACGAAGCCGCAGCAAGCGCGCGACCTCGTGAACGTCGTCGGCCATCCGGTCGCCGCCGGCCCAGATTCCGCGTTGCGCCGTGCGCCCGAAGCCGCGCTGATCGAACGCGTACACCGCGAATCCCTTCGCCGTGAGAAACGGACCGACGCTCTCGAAGGACTCGGCGTAGTCGCCGAGCCCATGCACGGCCGCGATCACGGCGCGCGGCGCAGCACCCTCGGGCAGCCATGCGCGCCACGGCAACCGCTCGCCGTCGGGCATCACGACGACGTCGGCCTCGATCCGCGCCTCGTCCGTTTCGTTCGATGAAGTTTGCACGCGCGGGTCGACCACGCACGCCGCCAGCGAGCAGCACGTGAGCCATGCACAAAAATGCCGGGCTCGCATCACCTCGCACCGCCCGATCAACGCACCGGCGCTCAGCTCGGCTCGCGAACCGCGGACTGCTCGATCTTCCAGACGCCGCCCCGGCGAACGAAGGTCTGCTCGAGGCTGCGGCGCTCGTGGTAACGCAGCACGCCTTCGCCCTGCGCGCGTGCCATGTCCACGAGCGCGCAGCCGGGCGCCTCGATCGGCGCCTCGATTCGGACGATGCAAGACTGGCGCGCCGTGGCCGTTGCTCGATCAGGCGCGATCTCGATGCTGCCGTCTGCGCCGGCGGCGTCGGCGGCGAGCTCGCGGATCGTGGCGTCGAACCGTGCGTGCGCGGGATCGGCGAACAGCTCGGCGGCGGCCGCCTGCGCGTGTGCGTTGAGGTGCTTCGCATAGGCGCGCTGCAGCTCGCGAATCGCGTTCGCGTCCTCGAACGCGGCGACGCGCGCCGCGAGCGCGTCGCGGTCTTCGTGGTCGCTCGCCGATTCGCCAGGAGCCGCGAGTGCGAACGCGATCGGCGGTGCCGCGAGCGCGGCGGCGCCCGCCCCGAAAAAGAAGCGGCGGCGCGTGGCGACGTCATTGGTCTTCATCGTTCCGTCCTCACGCCTTGGTAGCGAAGAATTTCGCGCTGTCGAACCGGCCCGCGTGACGCGCGTGCGCGCCGACGGTGCTCAAGCGCAAGCCGTCCGCGCCGCAGTGATAACCCGTGCCGCAATCGTGCATCGTGCGCAGGTTGATCAAGATCGTGCCGAGCGTGCCGTTGCACGCCTCCTCGAGCCAATACGCGAGGTAGAGCTGATCGCGGATCTTCACGTACGAAGCGGGGCCGCTCCACTCCATTCCGCCCGCGCCGCTCTCGCCGAAGATGATCCACGACAGCGAGTGCGGCGTGGTGTACAGGTGCATCGAGGTGAGGCCCGGCGAATAGTTGTAGGTGATCGCTCGGCCGACGAGCTCGTCGGTATATTCGTGGCGGCGGTATTTCGGCGGCGTGAGGCCTTGCATCTCGATCACGCCGAACCGGGTCTTGGCGGCCGTCTCGTTCGCGATGTACGGCGTGCCGACGGTGCCGTGGATGCAAGTCGCGAGCGCCGCATCGAAGTCGGCGACCACGGTGAGCTTGTCGTGCGCGGGCGCCCCGCCCAAGAAGTGCCCGAACATGATCACGCCGGGTGCGGACTCCCACGCCTCGTAACGCTCGTCCTTCCACGGCTGCTCGCCTTCGCGCCGCCAGTGGAGCGTTTGCGAATCGTCGAAGCGGTACTCGATGACCGGGCCGTCGTCGAAGCGCAGCGTCAGCGATCTTGCCCGCGAGAAAGTTGCTCGCGGGCGCCGCGTTGCCGGCCATCGGGCTGCGCGCCGGGAACGCGCTCGTGCTCTTCGCGACTGCGGCCGCGGCCTGCTCCTTCGAGAGCGTCCAGTTGTTGCGCATCGGCCGGTAGACGCGGCGCGCGCCCTTCTGCGCGGGCGCGCTGCCCGGTGCGGGCGCGCTGCCCGGAGCGGGCGCCGTGCCGAACGCGGGCTCGAGGTCGCCGAACCGCTCGAATTGCGCGATCTGGCCGAGCCACTCGCCCTTGCCCGTGAACACGTAGTACTCGAGCGCGTCGCTCGCGTCGAAGCCGAGCCGCACGCCGATCTGCTCGACGCGGTTCAAGTCGAGCACGTAGAGCGTCATCACGCCGGAGAGCTCGCACTCGGTGCGCTGGTAGATATAGAGGTCGTCGTCGATCTTCACGTAGTCCGTCGGCGCGCAGAAACCGAGCTCGCCGCCGAGCCGCGTGAGCTCGACGAAATTCGAGTAGATCGTCGACGGATAGAACTCGAGCGTCTCCACGCCGGTGTCTTGCTTCCAGTAGAAGCCCTTGCCTTCGACGCGATTCGTGAGCGCATGGCGCGCAGTGGGCGCCGGTTTGCCGGCCTGCTGCACGTAGCCTTGGTAGATCTCGCGCTGCACCTCGCGGTTGTCGGAGAAGCCGCTGAACCAGGTCTCGAACACCGTCGCGAGTCCAGTGCTTTGATCGACGACGACGTGATAGCCGCGCTGCGTGCCCGGCACGAGGTGCGAGAACAGCGCGACGCGACCGAGCACGAGCGCACCGTAGCCCGCGTCGACGCGCTTGCCGCCGTTCTCGGCGACGGACAGCTCGTTGCCGCTCGCGAACTGGTAGCTCAACGTCGGCCCCGAGTCGGTGACGATCGTGAGGGTCGTGCCCGCGAGCGCTTGCGATAGGGGCGACGCGCTCTTCGGACCTGCGGCGGCCGCGGCGAGCTTGTCGCCGATCTGCCGCTCCGTGAGCTTCGTGTAAGCGAAGCGGTGCATCTGCTCTTTGGGATACTGCGTCGTAGTCACCGGATTGCTCCCCGTGTCCGTTCTTGTTGGGACGTCGGCGCGCCGCCGGTCTCTCGCGCGCGACAACCGCGTCGCGATTGAGCATATCAGGCCCGCTTCCCCGCTCGCGCGCACGAGGCGTAATTCGCCAATGGTTGGTGAGCGACGACAGGCCGGCGTCTAGATCCGCACCGCCGGCGTTCGTAAGTGACTGACAGCTATGGGGCGCGGCCTTGGCACGAGATTCGCAATGGACCGCGACAGTACTCTCGAGGGACCCGCACCATGCAATCGGAAACACGCACGCTCGACGACGTTACCGCAAAGCTCATCGCCTGCGCGGTGATCGTCGCGTGCCTCGCGCTCGGCGCCATTGGTTTGCTCCTGCCGCTCATTCCAGGACTGTTGTTCCTTGCCGTTGCAGCCACGGTCGCTGCCAGGCTGTCCCCGGCGTTCGAAAGCACTCTGCGGCGCAACGCTACGCTCGCAGGCTACCTCGACCGGACCAACGGTTTTCTCGAGCTGCCGCTCGGCCAGATGATTCGCGTCGCGTGCCTGCTGTCCGTGAGGATGCTCGTCGACGGGATCGCGCTGCTCGTTGCGGGAGTCATGAAGCTCGTGAAGGCGGCCGAGCGCGTCTGAACGGCCGGCAAGCGGGCGGCTTGACGGCGGCGCACCGCTAGAGCTCCGCGAGCACCCGCTGCAACTCCTCGAACGCGACCGGCTTCGTGATGTGCGCGTCGAAGCCGGCGTCTTCGGCGCGCCGCACGTCCGCGGCTTGGCCGTAACCCGTCACCGCCACGAGCACGAGCGCGCCGTGCTCCGCGCGGATTCGCCTGGCCACTTCGTAGCCGTCCATCTCGGGTAGCCCGATGTCGAGCAGCACCACGTCGGCGTGCGACCTGCGCATCCGCTCGAGCGCGTCGCGGCCGGTGTACGCCGTCTCGGCGTCGTGGCCGCTGATGCGCAGCAGCGCGGCGAGCGAATCGGCCGCGTCCGCGTTGTCGTCGACGACGAGCACACGGCGCAGATCGATCCGCCGCTCGCCGGACCAGGCCGCGACGCTTTGCGCCGGCGCGCTCGACAACGGCAACCGTATCTGGAACGTCGAGCCGTGGCCGACGCCGTCGCTCGCCGCCGCTACGTGGCCGCCGTGCATTTCCACGAGCCGGCGGACTAGCGATAGTCCGATACCGAGCCCGCCTTCCGATCGTTCGGCCGTTCGGCTGCCCTGCACGAACAGATCGAAGACGTTCGGCAACAGCTCTGGCGACATGCCGACGCCGTTGTCCGCGATCGCGATGACGGCGCTCTGACCTTCCTGCTCGAGCGTCACTTCGATTCGGCCGCCCGCTTCCGTGTACTTCGCGGCATTCGTGATCACGTTCGAGATCGCTTGCACGATTCGCGATGGATCGCCATTCACGTACAGCGGGACCGTGCTGCCCGCGTTCAACACCTCGTGCCGCTTCGTACGCACGAGCGGCTCCACGGACTCGAGTGCGAGCGCAATCGCGCTGCCGAGCTCCACGGGCTCTCGTTGCAGCTCGATACGGCCCTGCGAGATGCGCGAGAGGTCGAGCAGATCGTCGACCAGCTTGCCGAGCTGCGTGACCTGGCGCGCAAGCAGCTCGCCGACCATTCTCGTCGACGCGTCCGACGCCGCGTTGCGCACGAGCAGCTCGCTCGCGTTCTGGATCGCCGAGAGCGGGTTACGCAGCTCGTGGCCGAGCATCGCGAGGAACTCGTCCTTGCGCCGGTCTTCGTCGCGCAGGGAGTCGCTCGCGAGCACGCGCTCGGTCACGTCGTAGCCGTTCACGAAGATTCCGGTCACGGCACCGGCCGCATCGTGCACGGGCTGGTACACGAAATCGAGATACCGGCGCTCGCGGCCTTCGTTCGGCCCGTGCTCGAGAAACACCGGCGTCGCGACGCCCACGTGCGGCTCGCCGCTCCGATAGACCTCGTCGAGCAGCTCGACGAAGCCTTGCGCCGCCACGTCCGGCAGCGCCTCGCGAAGGCTCTTGCCGAGTAGGTGGCGGCCGCCGATGAGCTTGAAGTAGTTCGGATTCGCGAACTCGAACACGTGCCGCGGGCCGCCCAAGATCGCAACGAATCCGGGGGTCTGCTCGAACAGCGCGCGCCACCGCGCCTCCGCGGCCTTGAGGCGCTGCTCCGCGAACACCTGCTCGGTGGTTTCCGTGCACACCACGAGCACGCCGCCGACACCGTGCGGTGCGGTCGGCTCGTCGATCGGGCCGTAGCTGTACGTCCAGTAGACGTCTTCGCGTTTGCCGTAGCGCGTGATCGGCACGAGCTGGTTCTCGTGCCATGTGTAGCCGCGGCCCGCCATCACCTGCTCGATCTGCGGCCCGATGATGTCCCAGATCTCGGCCCAGCACTCGCGCGCCCGGCTGACCGACCGCGCTCGGATGCCGCTCCGGGCCGATCGAGCGCCGGTACGCATCGTTGTAGAACTGGATGAGCTCGGGACCCCACCAGATGAACATCGGATGACCCGTGGAGAGCAGCACCCGCACCGACGTCTTCAAGCCTTGCGGCCACGAGCCGGGCTCACCGAGGGGGCTCGCGGCCCAGTCGTGGGCGCGGATCAGCGCTCCCATCTCGCCGCCGCCGGACAAGAAGTCGTGATCGTCCATTGACCGAATAGTAACGGAAGCTCAGCGCAGGGGTGTCACCGAGAGTCGTTGCGAAGCCCTGCGGGGGAGCGCGATGATTGCGCTCGCGCACGTTGTAAGGGCGCCTGTCAGTCATCGGTAGAACGTCTGGGTGACCTGACAATCTCTCGGCCACCACCCTGATGCGAGTGGCGTACGCGCGACGATCGCTCATGAGAATCTACGACCAAATCATCGGCGGCTGCTGGATCGCGTTTTTCGCGGTCTGGGTCGCCCTGTCCATCGCCGGCGTGCGCGGCAGACGCCAATATTCGCCTGGCCGCAGCGCGCTGCGCTTGTTGCTCGTGATCGCTTTCGTGCTCTCGCTGCGCTACGGCGACCGCGTCCCCGCGACGGTGTTCGGGCACCTCACGGCCGAGGTCGCGGCGGTCGGCTCTGCGCTCTGCGTCGTCGGCGTCGCGTTCGCTATTTGGGCGCGCGTGACTCTCGGGCGGAACTGGGGAATGCCGATGACGCTACACGACGCACCCGAGCTCGTCACCTCCGGACCGTACGCCTATGTGCGCCACCCGATTTACACGGGCGTCCTCGCGATGCTCATCGGAACAGCCCTCGTCTATCCGCTCGCCGCGGTGCCGTCCTTGATCGTTCTTCCGTACTTCCTGTTCAGTGCGCGCCGCGAGGAGCACGACATGCATCAGCAGTTCCCGGACGCGTATCCGGCGTACAAGAAGCGCTCGAAGATGCTCGTGCCGTTCGTGCTCTGAGCGTGTCGCTCGCGCTGCTCGTGCTGAGCCTGCCGTTCGTGCTCAGAGCGTTCGCTCGTTCGAGCGCTCAGTCCCCGAGCCGATTCTTGAGCCACTGCAACAGCCGCCCGCCCACGCGCGTGCGTGTGCTGCCGCACGACACGGCCTTCGGCGGCACCTCGCGCGTGGTCATCGCGAGATATACGGCGTCGGGGCAGCGCTCGTCGGTCGCGAGCCCCGTGTTGTAGTCGATCCATAGCGCCTCGGCTCCTTCCGGCGGCGGCAGCGAGTACGACGCGGTATCCACGCTGCGCAGCACGCGCGCCCAGACTTGGGCGGCTCCCATCCCGCCCGTGAGCCCTATGCTCGCGTTGTCGTCGTTGCCCACCCACGTGACGGCGAGCAGATCGTTGCTGAAGCCCGCGAACCAGCTGTCGCGCAAGTCGTCGGAGGTGCCGGTCTTGCCCGCCGTCGTGAGGCCTGCCGGCAGCAGACGCCGCGCGGGCGCACCGGTGCCGCGCTCCATCACCTGCACGAGGCCTTGGTTCAGCGCGTACACCGCGACGGGGTCCGCGACTTGCTCGATCGCGAGCGAATAGCGCTGCAGCGTGCGGCCTTGCGTGTCGACGATCGCACGCACGGCGCGCAGCGGCGCGCGGAAGCCGCCGTTCGCGATCGTGTTGTAGAGCTGCGCCATCTGATACGGCGTGAGCTCCACGGCGCCGAGCAGCAGCGACGGATACAACGGCTGCGGCCGCTCGACTCCCAAACGCTCGAGCTCGCGCGCGACTCGGTCGAGTCCCACGTCCATGCCGAGACTCACGGTGGCGAGATTCAGCGATTCCGCGAGCGCGCGCACGGCCGTGACCTCGCCGTGCGTTTCGTCCGTGAAGTTCTTCGGCGTCCAGGTTTGGCCGTTGCCGAGATCGATCGTGACCGGCTCGTCCGCGACCTGCGTGGCGAGCGTGTGACGCCCGGATTCGAGCGCGGCGAGATACACGACCGGCTTGATCAGCGATCCCACTTGGCGGTGCGCGTCGAGCGCGCGGTTGAAGCCGTCGAAGCCGACGCGCTTGCCGCCCACGAGCGCGCGCACCTCCGCGCTTTGCGGGCTCGTGACGACCACGGCGCCCTCGAGCTCGGCGCGCTTGCCCTGCAAGCGCTCGAGCTCCTCGACGAGCGCTTCTTCCGCCGCGGCTTGGATCAGCGGATCGAGCGTGGTGTAGATCGCGAGGCCGCCCGTCTCGAGGTCCTTTTCCGCGTACTCCCCGCGCAGCTGGCGGCGCACGAGGTCCATGAACGCCGGGTAGTACGCCGCGCGCCTGCTTTTGCTCGTGACGACGCCGAGCTCGCGGGCCGTGCTGCGCGCGTAAGTCGCGTCGTCGATGAGCCCTGCGTCGCGCATCTGCTCGAGCACTAGCGCGCGGCGCGCCAGCGCGCGCTCCGGGTTGCGGCGCGGATCGTAATACGACGGCCCGCGCACGATCGTCACGAGCAGCGCGATCTCGTGCACGTCGAGGTCGTTCAGCGGCTTGCCGAAATAGAAGCGGCTCGCAAGCCCGAAGCCGTGCACGGCACGCGCACCGTCCTGGCCGAGATAAATCTCGTTGACGTACGCGAGCATGATCTCGTCCTTGCTGTGCACGAGCTCGAGCACGAGCGACATCAACGCTTCACGGATCTTGCGCGTGTAGGTTTGGCGGTTGCTCAAGAAGAAGCTGCGCACGAGCTGCATCGTGAGCGTGCTGCCGCCTTGGCTGATCTCGCCGGAGCGCGCGTTCGCGAGCGCAGCGCGCAGCATCGCGCGCGCATCAATCCCTAAGTGCGTGTCGAAGCGCCGATCCTCGACTGCTTTCAGCGACTCCGTCAGCAGCTTCGGCACCTCGTCGGGACCGACGATCAGGCGATCCTCGCCGTGGGTCGGGAACACGCTGCCGATCAGCAGCGGCTCGAGCTGCGCCACTCCCAACGCGTGGCGCTCACCGTCCTCGAGCTTCGCGATGCGCGCGTTGCGGATGTCGACGTGCAGCGTCTGCTCGGGCACCGTCGCGCCTTCGTGGAAGAATGCGCGTCGCCGGACGTCGATCACGTTGCCGGTGCGCCGATAGAGCCCGGGGCCTACCTCGCCCGTCACCGGCCCGTAGCCGAGCCGCCGCAACTCCTCCACGAGCACGTTCGTCGAGAGCCCGCGGCCGGCATACAAATCGAGCGGCGCGGCGTACACCTGCGCGGGCACGTTCCAAGCGCGCTGGTCGAACTCGGTCGTGATGCGCCACCACACCCACACGCCGTAGCCGGCCGCCGCAAGCGGCACGGCGATCAGCGTATAGATGAGGAAGCGGCGCAAACGGGGGCGCGGCGCGGGCATGGACGACAGTCTAGCCCGCGCCGGCCTATTTCATCGTCGCGGCCTGATGACGCGCCCCAAGGTTTCACGCATGACGCCGTCTGCGAAAGAAATTGACGATAGCGAGCAACAATAGGGCCCCAACGAACGAGACCATCAGGGAGCCGATGCTGAAATCCCCCTGGTTGATGGTGCCGGTCGCGAACAACGGCGCAAGGAGCAGGCCGCCCAGGAACGCGCCCACGATTCCCACGACGATGTTGAGGACCATGCCCTGCCGGTCATTCGTCCCCATGACCATGCTCGCTACCCAGCCCAGCAGCCCGCCGACGACTAACCAGAGAATGAAATTCATCACGCACTCCTTAAAAATCGAGTTAAAAACATCGAGTCAACACGGCCGGCGCATTGCCGGGTCGAGCGGACTTTGCAAGTAGCGTGCCCTCGAACGAATCCGTGCGGCGTTCCACGCACCCGCCGTCGGAGTCTCGGCGCCACGCGTCCCATGCCGCGCACTCGCGTCGACGCGACCATCACTTGCCGCAAAGCGTGCGTATGCGTTCCAACTGTTGCGAAACACGACGGCCTTTTTGCGCACGTCGCCGTCGATGCAGAGGCAGGTCCGGCGGGCTGCGCGTGGCACATCCAACTCGGAAACGCCCCGCTCGGTCGTGATCGGCTAGCTGCGTCCGCTGGCGCGTTTATTGCACCACCCCGCAAGCAGTCGCCAGCGCGCACCTCGTCCACGCGGCGACGCATCGTCACGTCACGGGTAAACGCGCTATGTCCACCGTCGCTTGGATCGTCCTGTCCTCGGTCACCACTGGGCTCGTGTGTGCGCTGCTCTTCCTGCTCACGCGGGCACGCGGCACGCCCTTTCTGAAGCTCGAGCCGGACGAATACCCGGAGATCAAAGACGCGCTGCCGCTGATCAGCGGCCTCACCGAGAGCTCCGTCCACGAAGGAAATGCCGCGGCGGTGCTACAGAACGGCGCGATCTTCCCCGCGATGCTCGCGGACATCGCTGCCGCAAAGCACAGCGTGCATCTCGAGACGTTCGTGTGGTCCGCGGGTAAGCTCGAGACCCAATTCGTCGACGCGCTGAGCGAGCGGGCGCGAGCCGGCGTCAATGTACGCGTGCTCATCGATTGTCTCGGCGCTTCGAAGGCGAGCGAGCCGGAGCTCGAGCGGTTGAAGCAGAGCGGCGCGAAGCTCTCGAGCTACTGCCGGCCGAACTGGTGGAATATGGGCCGGTTCAATCACCGCACGCACCGCAAGCTGCTCGTAGTCGACGGCCGCATCGGCTACACGTTCGGCCACGGCGTCGCGGACCAATGGCTCGGCAACGGCACCGATCCCGAGCACTGGCGCGACACCGGCGTGCGGCTCGAGGGGCCCGTCGTGCACGGGCTGCAATCGGTGTTCGCGCAGAATTGGGTCGAAGAGACGCATTGCCTGCCGGCCGTGGCGGAGTGTTTCCCGGTGCTCGAGCCCGCCGGAGAAATCTCGGCGCACGTCGTGAGTAGCGCGTCGGCGGATGCCGTCTCTTCGGTTGCGATGCTCTACACCGTGGCGATCGCGATGGCACGGCGCGAGGTGCTGATCCAGAACCCGTACTTCGCGCCGAACGACGGCGTGGTGGAGCTATTCGCGATGATGGTGCGCCGCGGCGTCAAGGTGCACCTGATGCTGCCGGGCGAGCACACGGATAGCCCGTTCGTGCGGCGCGCGGGGTGCAACCTCTATGCCCAGCTGCTCGAAGCGGGTGTTCGGCTGTACGAGTTCGAGCCGACGCTTTTGCACCAGAAGATCGTCGTCGTGGACGAAGTCTGGTCGCACGTCGGCTCCACCAATTTCGACGCGCGCTCGCTCGCGCTGAACGAGGAGGTCGGCGTCGGCATCCTCGATGCCGGCATCGCGGCGGAGCTCAAGGCCGCGTTCAAGCAGGACTTGCGCCACTGCCACGAGCTCAAGCTCGAGGAATGGCAACGGCGCCCCGTGTTCGACCGCGCATACGAGCGTTTCGCGTACCTGCTGCACGAGCAGCTTTGATGAGTGGCGGCGCTACGACCTTGCCGCGCTGATCGCCGCAATTCTCCTCGGCAGCGTATCCACCGGCTGCGGTGACGCGAGCTCGCCGTCGTCGGGCGCGGCCTTCAGATCCACGAACTTCCTGGCCGTCACGAGCACGCGGGTCTCGAGCGTGCCGACGCTCTTGTTGTACGAGCCCACGGCTTTCTCGAGCTTGTCGCCCACGTCGCTCCAATGCGAGGCGAGGGACGCGATCCGCTCGTAGAGCTGCTTGCCGAGCTGCGCGACTTCCTGCGCGTTGAGCGCGAGCGCCTCCTGCGTCCACGCGTAGGCCACGGTGCGCAGCAGCGCGATCAGCGTGGTCGGCGTCGCGAGCACCACCTTCTCGTTCACGCCGAGCTCGATCAGCGACGGGTCGCTCTGCAGCGCGGCGCTGAACAGCATCTCGCCCGGGAGAAACATGATCACGAGCTCGGGACTCGGGCTGAACGTGTCCCAGTACGCCTTGCGGCCGAGCGCGGTCATGTGCGAGCGGACGAGCTGCGCGTGGCGCTTCAAGTGCGCAGCGCGCTCGTCGTCGTTCGCCGCTTCCGCCGCTTCGAGATACGCCGCGATCGGCGTCTTCGCGTCGATGACCACCTGCTTGCCGCCGGGCAGCTTCACGATGAGATCGGGGCGCAAGCGGCCCTCCTCGCCCGCGGCGCTCGGCTGCTCGACGAAGTCGCAATGCTCGAGCATGCCGGCCATCTCGACGACGCGCCGCAGCTGCATCTCTCCCCAGCGGCCGCGCACGGTGGGTTGGCGCAGCGCTTTCACGAGGTTCGACGTCTCGCCGTGCAGCCGCGGCAAGTGCGTCTCGACGAGGCCGCGGAGCTGCTCGTTGAGCGCCGAGTACGCGTGCTCGCGCGTGCGCTCCATCTCGCCGAGCTTGCCGTCGACTTTCGTGAGCGATTCACGAATCGGCTGCACGAGCGCGTCGACTGCTTTCTCGCGCGCCTCGAGGTCGCCGTACGCGCGTTCCTGGAACTTCTCGAGCGACGCGGTCGCGAGCTGCAGGAAGCTTTGGTTGCTCGTGCTCAGCGCTTCGGCGGACAGCGCCCTGAACGCGTTCGCGAGCTCGCTCTTCGTCGTCGCGGCCAGATCGAGCTTGTCGGCTGCCGCGCGCAGCTGTTCGTCGGCGCGCGCCTTCGTCTCGGCCAATTGCTCGCGCGTCTTCCCGCCGAGGGCCCAGGCGGCCGCGAAGCCGAGGGCGAACGCTGGGAAAGCATATATAAGGAGTGCTTGGAACATGGCGGCGGCCCTCAGGATGTCGATGAGGCATTGAAGCAGGGCGCAGTCGCAAAACGTGACACTCGGCGGCGCCGGCGCTCCGCCTCACCCGCACCTCCGACGCCCCCGGTGCGTCCGAATCGCCGCGATTCGACAACCTCTCCCGATGCGCCCACACTTGTCGCACAGCACGGAGGAGCCCCCCAATGGACTATCGAGTCGAACGTCTACGCACGCCCGCTGAATGCGCGAGCTTCGTCAAAAACGCCATAGCCGGAAAGCGCCCCGACCTTGCGCTGGAAGCCCAGCGCAAAGCCGTCGATTTACTGGCCGCGACGCACGAAACGCAGTCGCCGGTCGAGGCTGAAGCTTTCGCCGCGCTGTACGCGTACGAAGCGCTGTTGACTCGCAAGAACGGCAAGAAGACGCGCGCGACCAAGACCTGGCAAGTGGTCAAGAGCCACGGAATCATCGAAGCAATCCAGAGGGCCGTGAGTCGTCCGCCCGAAGCGGCCGCGTTCGTCGCTCTGCGCGAGCTCGGGCTCGGGGATCTCGCGTTCGAAGCGCTCGTCGTTCGTCACGAAGCATCGTTCAACGATGCGACGGTGCAGATCTCGAAAGCTCGTCTGGCCGAAGCCGCCTAACAACGACGCTAAAAGAACGGGGGCGGCATTGCGCCGCCCCCTACCTTACGTCGATCACGGATATCGACGGACATCCTTCACTCGACCGAGCTTAGAACTCCGCGCGGAAGCCCAGGTGGAACGCGTCCACGTTGTCCGTGCTGTCGGTGCCGAAGCTGAGCGCCATCGTCTTCGTGAAGTACCAGCGACCACCAAGCGTGACGCCCGTGTCGCTACCGGCTTCATCGAAGTCGACGTACTTCAGCGCAGCGTCGAACTCGAACGAGTCGCCGATCCGCGAACGGATGCCGGCGCCAAGCCCAAGGCCATCGTCGCTCGCGCTAAAGCCCGCGGTTTCAACCTCGCTGTCGATGTACGACAGCGTCCCGACGAAATCGATGGTCGAGTTGATCGCGTGGCGCAGCCCGGCTCCGAGCTCGTACTGCGTGCCGTCGATACCGAAGTCGAAGTTCTGGTCCTGCCATTCGCCGAGCAAGAACAGCTTGTCGTTGAGCTCGTAGGCGCCCGAGATCGCGAAACCGTCGCCATCGACGTTCGCGAACGGGCCATCCAACTCAACGTCGATGAACTGCAATTCGACTTTGCTGTAGTTCATCTCGGCGAACGACGCGCTCGGCAGCAGCGCCGCCATCAACGTGCCGATGAGTGCTGCACGATTCATGTTCCAATCTCCCAGGGTGAGTACACGCGGCGCATGCTAAGCCCGCGCATACGGGAGCAAACGCGCAGGAGTTCACAACTTTCGCGATGGTCGCGAAATTACAACGCGTTGAGCTATGTCAAATCGCTCGCGGCGCCAAGCCGGCGCGACCGTTGATCGCGTCGCGCGCAGCGCGTGTTTCGCGGTCGCCGCGTGTTCGAGCGCGCCCGCGGCGCGCCGGGCATTTAACCCTTCGGCCCCGGCATCAAGCCCACCGCCTTCAGGCGAATCCGGTACACCGCGTCGCATGCCGTGATGTACAGACTCTTGCCGTCCGAGTCGCCGAACGCGGCGTTCGTCGCGCAGATTTGCCGCTTTGGCTCGTCGCCGTAGATCGGCAGATTCAGGTAGCCGAGCAGCGTGCCGCTGGGCGCCGTGATCCGAATGATCCCGGGCCCCGCACCGCTCGTGGAGTAGACGTTGCCCTGCACGTCGACCTTGATCCCGTCGCCGATGCCGGGACCTTCGGTGAACAGCATGCCCGCACCGAGTGAGCCGTCGGGCTTCACTTCGTAGCGCATCATCTTCTGCAGTGCCGTCGCGTAGAGGTAGCGCTCGTCCGGCGACAGCGCGATGCCGTTCGGGATCCCGCCGAGCGTGGCCGCATCCAAGACCAGCGTCGACTGCCCGTCTTTGATTCGCCAGATCCCGTTCGGCATCTGCTTGTCGGGGCTTCTACCCGCGTCACGCAAACCGAAGTCGTTGTCCGTCAGATAGACGGCGTCGTCGCGCGCGACGACGATGTCGTTCGGGCCGCTGAAGCGCTTGCCGTTCAGACCGGCTGACAGCACCGTGCGCGAGCCGTCCTTCTCGAGACGCATCACCGTGCGGTCGTTGTCGGCACACCAAATGAGCCGGCCTTGCGAGTCCAAGCTTGCGCAGCTCGGTCCGATCAGCAGCACGTGCGAGCGGCCGCTGCGCGTTTGTGCGCCGACGTGATCGACGTCCGTTCCGGTGTAGCCGGCCTTCTCCATGAACACGGAGACTTTCTTGTCGTCCGTGACCTTATAGATCACGTTGTCGAGCAATCCGCCCACGAGCAGGTAGCCGGACCTGCCGTCGCGCACCCACACCGGCCCTTCATTGAGCCCGAAGCCGCTCGCGACCAACTCAGCCTTGGCGTTGGGCGCGACGAGCGCATCGAGCGCCGGATCCATGCGCGTGATGTTGAACGGTTTCGCGGCAGGCGCGGGGCCGTCGCCGCGCATCGTCGGCGCCGGTGCGGCGGGCTGCGCGCACACCGCTGTCGCAGACAACCCGGCGATGCCAGCGAGCAGATAAGAAAATCGAGAGCCTCGCATTCGCATGTCGCTTTCCTATGGCTTCGGTTCGGTGGCGGGCGCCGCCGGCGTTCCCGTGGGGAACTTGATGCCGGCCGCGATCATGGACTTGTACTGGACCGAGCTCTCCATATCGATCCACACGTGCCAGCGCGTTTGGATGCGCCAGCCCTTGTCGGTCTTGACGTAGGTATCCTCGTAGCCGCCCTGCCACTCGATCGCCGTGGGGTCGTGGCCCACGCCGATCGCGAGCAGCGTCGAGCGGCCGTGCGCGCCCGTGGCCGTCGGCGTGATGACGAGGCTGCTCGCAACGTGGTGGATACCGAAGACCGGCGACGACGGAGCGCGCGTTACGCAGCCATCCTTGCCGCCGCCTCCGGCGCGCGCGAGCGCCTCACGCCCCTGCGCAAACACCACGCCGGGCGCGCCCCACGCCTTCGAGACGCCGAAGGTGCCGTCGGCGGTGTACAGGTCGGCGTAGTCGTAACCGGAGCTCGTGCACTCATCCACGGCATACACGTAGCGCGCGTTGAGCTGCTCGATTTCGGTGTAGTCCTGCTGCGTCAGTGTCATCGGCGGCTCGGCGGCCGTTGCCGCTAGCGTGATCCGCACGCGACAAGACCGAGAACGCCGCCAAGCGAACGAGTGCGATGGATCATTTGAGCCCCCAACTGACCGTGAATTCTTCTAGCCGCGGCCGGCAGTCCCCGGAAACGCTCCGCCGCCGCGACACTCTTCTCCCGCGCGCCAATCCTCGCCCAGCACCCGTCGCCGCGCAACGATTTCGGAGCGCAGCTGTCGGCGTCCGCGCTTCCCTGGAACTGTGGGATGCAATGATCGTGGCAGCCCGCGTAGCAGCAAAATTGCGCCCTGCTCCTCTCCGAGGATCTGCAGCACGGGTGGGCGTGCGGCACGATCACCGGCTCGCGGATTTGCGTCGTCTTTCCTGGAGACCGTTGTACACTCGCCCGCAGTGCCCACCTCGGATTCGCTCGGCCGCACACGGATGGTGGTCGCTATAGCCGTGTTCGTCGCGCTCGTCGTCGACGGCATGGACCTGCAAATGCTCGCACTTTCGCTGCCGAGCATCTCCTCCGAATTTCAGCTATCGCGCGTCAGCGCGGGCGCACTCGGCACCTACACGCTGCTCGGCATGGGCCTCGGCGGCGGGCTATCGGGCTGGCTCGCGGATCGCGTCGGACGGGTGCGCGTCGTCTGGTGGTCCGTCCTCGTCTTCACCGCGTTCACGGGCGTCATCGCGTTGTGCCACACGTATTGGCAAATCGCGGCGATGCGCCTCGTCTCGGGATTCGGGATCGGCGCGGTGTACACGATCGGCACGTTGCTCGCAGCCGAATACGTGCCGACGCGGGTGCGAACCACCGTGCTCGGCGCGCTCCAGGCCGGCTGGGCGGTCGGATTCGTAGCCGCGGCACTGCTCGCCGGCTACCTGATCCCGACATTCGGCTGGCGCCCCCTGTTCGCGTGCGCCGTCGTTCCGGGCGTCGTCGCGCTCGCGTTATTGTGGAATGTGCCCGAGCCGCCGAGTTGGGTCGCGGCGCGGCGCGGCGCTCGCACCGCGGCCGATGCCGCGCGCCCGTTCGCCACGCTGTGGCGCGATCGATCCGTGCGGCGCACGTTCTTGCTGTGGACGCTCGCGTCGATCGCGCTGCAATTCGGCTACTACGGCGCGAACACGTGGCTGCCGAGCTATCTCGTGAGCGATCTCGGAGTGAACACGCAGAGCATGGGCTGGTTCGTCGCGAGCACCTACGCGATGACCATCGTCGGCAAAGTCGTGTGCGGCTGGCTCGGCGATATCTTCGGGCGCCGCGCCATCTGGGTGGGCACGGGCGTGCTGACGGCGTTGTATCTGCCGTTCCTCGTCTACGCGGCCACGCCTGCGAACGTGCCATACCTGCTCCTCATATACGGCTTCCTGTACGCCGCTCCGTACGCCGTCAATTCCACTTACCTCGCGGAGAGCTTCCCGGACGGCATTCGCGGCACCGCAGTCGCGTTGTCGTACAACCTTGGGCGCATCGGCGCGACGGTATCGCCGCTCTTGATCGGCCTCGCGGCTTCCAGCTATTCGATCGGCCTCGGCATCGCGCTGCTCGGCGTCGCGTACGCGATCTGCGCGCTCGTCCCGGGTTTGTTCATTCGCGAAAAGATGTTCGACCCGAATGCGATTCCGCCATCCGCCGCCCACGAGTCCCCGCCGCTCACGCCTTTCGAAGCGAAGGCAGTCGGCGGCGCCGCGGCGCGCGCGTAGAGCGCTGCGCATCCACCCGAGCCAGGCGCATGTACTACGAAACGGACAAGAACGACCACGGCCTGCGCCACAACCCGTTGAAGGCGTGCGTCGTGCCGCGGCCGATCGGCTGGATCAGCACCCTGAGCGTCGCCGGTGTCGTGAACTTGGCGCCGTTCAGCTTCTTCAACGTGCTGTGTTACGACCCGCCGTTCGTGCTGTTCTCGGCCGGCGCGCACGAGCGCGACGGCGGCAAGAAGGACACGGTCGTGAACATCGAGGCAACGCGCGAGTTCGTCTACAACATGGCCACTTGGGCGCAGAGAGACGCAATGAATCGCACGTCGCTGATCGTCGAGCACGGCGTGGACGAACTGCGCGCCGCGGGACTCGAAGCCTTACCCTCGCGCCTCGTGCGCGCGCCGCGCGTGCAAGGCTCGCCCGTGCACTTCGAGTGCCGGTTGCACGAGATCGTGAAGCTGCCCGGCCGGACTCCGCGGTCGGATCATCACGTGGTGATCGGCCGCGTCGTCGCCGTGCACATCGACGATGCCGCGCTCGCGCCGGACGGCCGCGTCGACGTGCTCAAGATCCGGCCGATCGCCCGCTTGGGCTACAAGGACTACACGAGCGTCGAGTCCGTGTTCGAGATGGACAAGCCGATGCCGGAGGATCGCCTCCGGTAGAAGTGACGAGCGCCGCGATCGGCGACGTGAGCATGGCGCCTGCCGTGAGCACCTATCGCGTACCGCCGGACCGCTCGCAAACCGATCACGTCGAAGGGCTGCCGTTCGGCACGCGCGGCGGCGTGCTCGTGAGCCACTACTTCCCGGTCGACGGCGAGTACGTGGTCGACCCAAGCTCTGGCGCAACACCGTCGACGTGGTGCGCGGCACCGAGACGACGCACGACTTGGAGATCAGCCTCGACGGCGCGCGCGTCTCGCTTACGCGCTTCGGCGGTCCCGAGGAGGAGCGCGAGGCGCAAATGTTCCCCGGCCAGACGGCCGATGCGATCGACCGTCGCCTCGAGCTCCGCTTCCCGGTGAAGGCCGGCGGCACGACGTCGGTGTGACGTTCGCGAAGAAGAGCTCGGCGTCGCGCCAAGAGGTGCTGCAGCCGTTCCAGCGCGAGAAGCACGACCCGCGCATGGACGTCGGCATCCCCGAGCTCGATCAAGTGGTGATCGAAGGACCGCTGACGATCGCGGGCCCCGGCAGCTCGCCGAGCCGCGAGCGGATCTTCTCGTGCCGGCCTGCGCAACGACGCCGACGCGGCGCCCTGCGCGGAACGGATTCTCACGACGCTCGCGCGGCGCGCGTACCGGCGCCCGATCACCGGCGAGGAGCGCGAGCGCTTGCTGGGCCTCTACGCGCGCGAGCGCGACAAGGGGCGCGACTTCGAAGCCGGCGTGCAGACCGCGCTCGCGTACGTGCTCGTGTCGCCGCAGTTCCTGTTCCGCGTGGAGCAGGATCCGGCCGGCGCCGCACCGGGCAGCCTCTATCGGATCAGCGATCTCGAGCTCGCGTCGCGGCTCTCCTTCTTCCTGTGGAGCAGCCTGCCCGACGACGAGCTCGTTGACTTGGCCGTCGCGGGCGAGCTCGGCAAGCCCGCCGTGCTCGAGAGGCAAGTGCGCCGAATGCTCGCCGACGAGCGCGCAAACACGCTCGCGCAAGATTTCGCGGGCCAATGGCTGTACCTGCGCAATCTGCGCGCGTCCGCACCGGACATGTACGTGTTCCCGGACTTCGACGACAACCTGCGGCAGAGCGCGATTCGCGAGACGGAGCTCCTATTCGAGACCGTGATCCGCGAGGACCGGCCGCTGCCGGAGCTGCTCTCCGCCGACTACACGTTCCTGAACGAGCGGCTCGCGAAGCACTACGGCGTGCCGGGCATCTACGGCGACCAGTTCCGCCGCGTGAGCGTGACCGACGAGCGCCGCAAGGGCCTGCTCGGCCAGGCCAGCATCCTCACGCTGACGCTCGTACCCGAATCGCACGTCGCCCGTGAACCGCGGCGCCTACGTGCTGAAGAACATCCTCGGCACCCCGCCGCCGAGCCGCCGCCCGACGTGCCCGCGCTGCCGGAGCTCACGGGCGAGAAGTTGTCGATGCGCCAGCGCATGGAGCGGCACCGCGCGGCTCCGGCCTGCGCCGGCTGCCACCAGCTCATGGACCCGATCGGCCTCATCCTCGAGAGCTACGACGGCATCGGCCGCTGGCGCGACCGAGGACAGCGGCCAACCGACCGACCGGACACGGCGGAATGGTCCACGTGCTGCGCGATTTCGGCGTCATCAACACGCCGGTCGACTTGCGCAACGCCATCTTGAGCCAGCCCGACCGGTTCGTCCGCACGGCCGCGGAGAAGCTCATGACGTATGCGCTCGGTCGCGGTCTAACGGTCAGCGACATGCCGACTGCCCGCGCGATCGTGCGAGCGCCGCCGCAGGACGACTACCGGTTCTCGGCGCTCGTACTCGGCGTCGTCACGAGCGAGCCGTTCCAATTGCGCATCGCGGGCACAGACACGGGCGCCACGGTTGCGTTAGATTCATCCAGTAAGGCGTCTGCTTCGAGTAGGGGAGCCAGGTCATGTTCATCAGCAAGAAACATCTCTCACGCCGCACCGTATTACGCGGTCTCGGTGCCGTCCGTCGCGCTGCCGCTGCTCGACGCGATGGTGCCAGCGCGGCACGGCGCTCGCGCAGACCGCCGCGGCGCCCACGCTGCGCTTCGGCACGGTCTACGTGCCGCACGGCGTGATCATGGACGAGCTGGATGCCGAAGACGGTCGGCAAGAACTTCGAGCTCCCGCTCATCCTGCAGCCGCTCAGCGCCTGCGCGAGCACTTCAACGTGATCAGCGGCCTCTACACGCGAAGGCGCGAACGCACACTCGGCCTGCCCCGGCTTCTTCTCCGCATGCGCGCATGCGCCGCGCGGCAACCTGATCAAGCTCAATACGTCGATCGATCAAGTCATCGCGCAGAAGATCGGCCAAGGCACCACGTTCCCGTCCATGGAGCTCGCGATCGAGGACAGCTCGAACATTTTCGGCACGTGTGCCGGCGACTTCCTCTGCACCTACATGGACACGATCTCGTGGCGCACGCCGACCCAGCCGCTGCCGATGGAGCTGAACCCGCGCGTGGTGTTCGAGCGCATGTTCGGCGGCGACGGCGCGAGCGCCGAGGCGCGCCGGGCGCGGCTCGACCAGAGCACCAGCATCCTCGACGCCGTGGTCGCTGACGTCAGCGGCCTGGCGAAGGGCCTGACCCAGCGATCGCGCACGGCTCGACGAATACCTCGCGAACGTTCGGGAGGTCGAGCGGCGCATCACGCAGGCCGAGACGCAGCGCGCGCAGCGCCACCTCGAAGCGCCCGAAACACCGAGCGGCATCCCCGAGTCGTACGACGAGCACGTAAAACTCATGTTCGAGCTGCAGGCGCTCGCGTTCCAGGGCGACCTCACCCGGGTGACGTCGTTCATGATGGGCCGCGAGCTCAGCGGCTTGAGCTACCCGCAGATCGGCATCAGCGACGGCCACCACCCGATCTCGCACAACAATTACGACGTCAAGCAGATGGAGCAAGAAGGCGAAGGTGGACACGTACAACCTGAGCTTGTTCGCGGCCTTCCTGCAGCGCCTGAAGAACACGCCGGATGGCGACAGCAACCTGCTCGAGAACTCGCTGTTCGTCTACGGCAGCGGCATGAGCGACGGTAACGTCCACAACCATCTGAACCTGCCGGTGCTCGTCGCGGGCAACGCGGGCGGGCAGCATCACGGGCGGCCACCACATCCAGGTGGGCCACGCTCGCGGAGAAGCGCACGGTTCCGGTGGATTCCGAAGTTCGAGAAGATGATGCCGATGGCGAACCTGATGGTCAGCATCCAGCAGTTGTTCGGCATCGAGTCGGAGAGTTACGGCGTGGCGCAGTGCGCCAGCAACGGCAACGTCGAGCTCGTCTGAGCGCGCCGAGGTTTGCACGTGAAGACCACTGCGCCGGCGCCAACGCCGACTGGCATCTCGCCGCGCTGCTCGCCGCGTGGCAGGCAGCGCGTCGCGCAAGCGCTCGTCTTCGTCGGGCTATGCACCGTCCTCCACCGACTCCGGTGACCCGCGCCTCGTCGCCGCGATGAAGCATCGCGACCTCGCGACCGTGCGCGCGCTCGCCGCGGAGCGCGTCGGCGTGAACGTGCAGGACGCGGAATCCGCTTCCGCGCTGCACTGGGCCGCGCATTGGAACGACCTCGAGGCCGCGAAGCTGCTGCTCAAAGCGGGTGCGGAGCCGAACCTCGCGAACCGTTTCGGCGTCACGCCGCTGCACGAGGCGGCCACGGTCGGCGACGCCGCGATGCTCGAAGCTCATGCTCGAAGCCGGCGGCAACGCGAACGCCGAGTTCGGCGACGGCGAGACCGTGCTGATGACGGCTGCGCGCTCGGGCAACGCGGACGCGGTGCGCACGTTGCTCGCGCACGGCGCGCGAAGTCGATCACGTCGAGCGTTGGCACGGGCAGACCGCGCTCATGTGGGCCGCGATCGAGGACCACGCGGATGTGGTCGCGCAGCTGATCGCACGCCGGCGCCGAAGTCGACCGCGCTTCGACCAAGCACGATTGGATCAAGATCGACTACAGCCAAGGCAACGTGCCGAAGACGCGCGACCTCGGCGGTCTCACGGCCCTGCAATTCGCGGCGCGCAACGGTTCGCTCGCTGCCGCCGAGAAGCTGCTCGACGCGGGCGCCAGCGCTGACGCCGCCGAGCCGATGTATCAGCTCACCTCGCTGCAGCTCGCGATCGTGAACGGCCACTACACGCTCGCGAAGCGGCTCATCGACCGCGGCGTCGACGTGAACGACGGCTCGCTGTACCTCGCGGTGGACACGCGCAACCTGGCCTACTACGCCCAGCGGCCGAACCCGCCCGACAAGGACGGCGACGTGGCGAATCTCGACGTCATCCCGCTCATCCTGGAACCCGAACCAACCGGGGCGTACGATCCAGCACGATCCGTCCACTCGGGGGCTTGACCGATGCGTTCCACGCACTCGCCGATCCGCTCGGCCTTAGGCGTTCTCGCGCTGCTGCTGCTCGCTCCTGCGCTCGCGCAAGCTCAGGACTGCCCCGCCGTCCGCGACGTGCTGATCACCAACGGCGCGATCCACACGATGGACGCTGCGGACCGGATCGTGAAGTCCGTGCGCATCATCGACGACCGCATCGCCGCGGTCGGCGACGGCCGGCTCGGCGCGACGCGCTGCACGCAGACGATCGACGTGCATGGCCGCACCGTCGTCCCGGGTCTCATCGACAACCACAACCACGTCGTTCTGCTCGGGCTTCGGCCGGGCCACGACACTCGCCTAGAGTCGGCGGCCTCGATCGACGACGTTCTCGCGCTGCTCAAGGCGCGGACGGCGGACCTGCCGGCAGGGGACTGGATCACGTCGATCGGCGGCTTCGACATCAACCAATTCGTGCCGCCGCCCGGCGCGCCGCGCTTCCCGACGCTCGCCGAGCTCGACTCGGTGAGCCCGCAGCACCCGGTCTACATCCAGCAATCGTTCGCGGGCCCGAGCGTGACGAACACTCTCGGCAAGCGTTTCTTCGAGGGCAAAGGAATCGCGGTGGGTGCGGACGGCTCGATCGCGGGCGGCTTCCAGACGCCGAACCCGACGACGCAAGCGTTGTTCGAGCTGCGCAAGCTGCAGACGCTCGACGACCAGAAGCGCGGCACTTTGGACGCGCTGCGCTACGCGGCGAGCTTGGGGTTAACGACCCACCTCGACGAAGGAGGCTTCCCCGCGGCGGGCACGGCGGCCGACGGCGCGGCGCATTGCGACGTGTACCACTGCTACGACGCGCTGCTCGCGCTGAACCGGGAAGGCAAGCTGACGAACCGCGTGCGCGTGAACTTCCTACACATGGAGACCGATCCCGCGACGCCGCAGCTCGCGGCGCGGCTCGCGAACGTCTTCCCGGATTTCGGCGGCGACATGCTCAAAGATGGTCGGCATCGGCGAGTTCACGGCCGGCGCGAGCCCGATCATCGCCGCGCCGAGCGAGCCGTGGATCAACGGCACGCGGCGCGTCGCGGCGGCCGGTTGGCGCAACGAGAACCACTCGCTCACGCCGGCCGACTACAAGGTGATCATCGACGACTGGGAGCAGACGACGCGCGAGCCGTGCCGCAGCTGCGCGAGCTGCGTTGGGTCGTCGCGCACGTGCCGTTCATCACGCGCGAGTACGCGGACAAGCTCAAGGCGCTCGGCGGCGGCGTGAGCGTGCTCGGCGGCTGGCGCTACGTCAGCGGCACGGCGCAGCAGAACGGGCCGCCGTTTCGGATGCTGATGGACAGCGGCATTCCGATGGGCATGAGCTCCGACGGCATGCAGATCTCGCCGATGAATCCGTGGATCGGCTTGTACTACGTCGTCACGGGCAAGAACGCGCGCGGCGAGCTCATCAACGCGGGCCAAACCCTCACGCGCGCCGAAGGCATCCGCCTCTATACGGCCGCGAACGGCTGGTTCCTGAACGAAGAGAAGCTGCTCGGCACGATCGAGCCCGGCAAGTACGCCGATCTCGCGGTGCTCTAGCGCCGACTACTTCGACGCGAAGGCCGTCTCCGACGACGCGCTCAAGAAGCTGCACTCCGTGCTCACGCTGGTCGGCGGCAAGGTCGTGCACGGCAACGCGGACGCCCTGTGAAGCCGTCGTTGATCGTCCGCATCCCGTCGCCGCTATGGGCTGATCGGCTTGATCGTCGTCGCGCTCCTCGTCGACCTGCCGCTCCAACTTCCGGCCGTCGTGCAGCACCGGCCGCTCGGCGGCGTGCTTATCGGCTTCGGCGTGGCATTCTCCGCACTGGGCGCGCCGGGAGTTCAGCGTGCAGCGCGCGCAGATCATCCCGGCGGCCGAAAGCCACCCCACGCTCGTCACGTCCGGTCCGTTTCGCTTTTCGCGCAATCCGATGTATCTCGGCCTCATCGTGATCGGCGTCGGCGCCGCGCTGCTCGCGGGCACGTGGCTGATGTGGCTCGTGCCGGTCGTGCTCTTCGTGCTCGACAATTTCGTGATCATTCCATACGAAGAGCGCAGCGTGGAGCGTGCGCTCGGCGACGCGTACAGAGCCTACAAGGCGCGCGTCCGGCGCTGGCTTTGAGCCACGGGGCGGCCCGCTTGAGTGCGCGAGCCTTCGAGCGTAGGATAAAACGTAATACGTTTCGTATGACAAGGCGTCATGTCACTCGTCAGCATCCGCCTGCCCGACGATGTCGAAGCGCGACTTACACGCGAGGCCGAGCGCACCCAGCGTCCGAAATCGGAGATCGCGCGCGACGCAATCGTCGACTACCTGCAGCGCACCGAGCGCAATAGGTTCCTCACGGAGATTGCGCGCGCCGCGCGGGATCGCGACGGTGCCGATACGCTCGCTACGGCCGAGGAAGCGCTGACGCTCGACAACGAGTCGCTCGCAATTGGCGAAGGCGTCCGCGAGCCAAGCACGAAGTACGGCGCAGCAAAGAAGAAGCGCACCCGCAGGACGAAGAACAAGAAACGCTGATGCGGCGCGGCGAGATTTGGCTCGGCAACCTGAACCCGAACCGCGGCGCGGAAGTCGGCAAGGTGCGTCCCGTGCTGGTCATCCAAGCGGACTTTCTGATCGCGCAAGGCGACCCGACGATCGTCGTGCTGCCGCTCACGACCCAGGTCCGCGCGTCGAAGGAACCTCTTCACGTCACCATTCGAGCGCGCGACGGTCTCGCGCAAGCGTGCCAGGTGATGCCGGAGCAGCCGCGGACGCTCGATCGCCGGCGGTTGATCGAGGGACCGCTCACGCGCTTGACCGAGGACGAGATGCGCAGCGTCGAGCGGAGCCTCGTCGCGGTGCTCGGAATGCTCGGCAGCGATTTCTCGTGATCGCCTGCGGCTCGCGGCGCATCGACCTCAGCGGCCGAGCAGAGCTCGCCGCCGTGCGTCGATCGCCGCCGCACCGAGCGCCGCGCACGCGGCGAGCACGGGCGGTATCGCGGCCGCCCAGAACACGTGCCGGATGTCGCTCACGGACAAGAGCAGCCAGCCGCCGATGAACGGCCCGATGATCGACCCGATCCTGCCGATCCCGAGCGCCCACCCGACGCCGGTCGAACGAATCGCAGTCGGATAGAACTCCGCCGCGAGCGCGTTCGACGCGGTCTGCCCGCCGATCACGCAGAATCCCGCGACGAAAATCGTGAGGCTCAGCGACAGGAGCCCGACCCCGGCCGTCCCGATCGCGACCACCGCGACGCACGCGGCGGCGTAGATCGCCGCGAGCAACTTGAACGACAGGTAACGATCCATCCACCGCCCGAGCACGATCGCGCCGGCCGTACCGCCGAGCTGGAACAGCGCGGTGATCGCGGCCGCCGTCGACAGGGTGATGCCGGCCTCGTTCATGATCGTGGGCAGCCAGTTGTTGAGGAAATAGAGATCGAGCAGGCTCATGAAGAAGATCGCCCACAGCAGAACGGTCACGCCGAGGCGCCGCTCCGCGAACAGCTCGCGCACCTGCGATCCCGCGGCCGGCTTCTCGGCCACGTCGAACGAGGCGTCGGCGAGCGGCAGCGTCGGCGCGATCCTCGCGACGAGCTTCGCGACGTACCGCGTGACGTCGGGCGCGCCCGCGCCTTTGAGCACGAGAAACCGGATCGATTCGGGCAGCAGCACGGCCGCGAGCGCGGCGGCACAGATCGGCAGTAGGCCGCCGACCACGAAGATCGAACGCCAGCCGAACTCCTCGATGAGTGCGGCCGCAACGAAGCCGCCGACGGCGGCGCCGAGCGACACGCCGCAGAACATCAGCATCACCGCGGTCGCGCGAAACCGCTTCGGCGTGTACTCGGCGGTGAGCGCGATCGTGTTCGGCATCGCGCCCCCGAGCCCGAGCCCAGTGACGAACCGATAAGCGAGCAGCGCTTCGTACGACTCGGCCGTCGCGCAGACGAGCGAGCCGACGCCGAACACGAGCGTCGCCACGATCAGCACCGGCTTGCGTCCCCAGCGATCGGCGAGCAGGCCGAGCCCGAGCGCGCCGAACATCATGCCGGCCAAGCCGCTCGACAAGAGCGGCCCCATCGCGGTTCGCGCGATGCCGAGGTCGGCCGCGAGCGCGGGCGCGACGAACCCCATCGACTGCGCGTCGAAGCCGTCCATGAACACGATCGCGCCGCACAGCAGTGCGACGAGCAACTGGTAGCGGCTGAACGGGCCCTCGTCGATGAGCCGGCCGATCTCGATCACGCGTGCGTGCTGCATGCCGTTGGCCTTGTCGGGGGAAGCGAGCCGTTCTACTCGGGAACGGTCGGCCGACGCAAGCTCGAATCGGTCCGGCGGCGGGCGCGCGACGAAGACCGAGTGGCACTCCCACGAGACCGGGCCCGCCGCCTACAATGGCGGAATGAAAAAGGAACGCCTCGGCCAATCCTCGCTCGAAGTCGGACCCCTCGCGCTCGGCGGCAACGTGTTCGGCTGGACCGCCGACGAAAAGCGCTCGTTCGAGGTTCTCGACGCGTTCGTCGCGGCCGGCTTCAACTTGATCGACACGGCCGACGTCTATTCGAGTTGGATCAAGGGCCACATCGGCGGCGAGTCCGAGAGCATGATCGGGCGCTGGCTCGAGCGCCGCGGCCGGCGCGACGACGTCGTGATCGCGACGAAGGTCGGGATGGAGATGGGCCCCGGCGACAAGGGCCTCTCGCGCGCCTACATCTTCAAGGCCGTCGATCGCTCGCTGCAGCGTCTGAAGACCGACTACATCGACCTGTACCAAGCGCACAAAGACGACACGAACACGCCGCTCGAGGAAACGCTCGGCGCCTTCGCCGAATTGATCGAAGCAGGCAAGGTCCGTGTGATCGGCGCGTCGAACTACGAGCCGGACCGGCTCGCGGCCGCGCTCGAGGTGAGCGCCGCGCACGGGCTGCCGCGTTTCGAGACGCTGCAGCCTTGGTACAACCTCTACGATCGCGTGCAGTTCGAGGGCCCGCTCGCCGACCTGTGCCGGCGCGAGCGGCTCGGCGTGATCCCCTACTTCGGCCTTGCGAGTGGCTTCCTGACGGGCAAGTACCGCTCGGTGAAAGACACCGAAGGCAGCGCCCGCGCGTATCGCGTGAAAGAGATGCTCAACGAGCGCGGCCTTAGGATTCTCGCCGCGCTCGACTCGGTCGCGGCGGAGCACGACGCGACGCCCGCGCAGGTCGCGCTCGCGTGGCTGCGCGCGCACGGGATCACGGCGCCGATCGCGAGCGCGACGAGCGCGGCGCAGCTCGACGAGCTCGCCGCTTTCGCCGACCTCGAGCTCGGCCGCGACGACGTCGCACAGCTCGACGCGGCGAGCGAAGGCGGCTCGCTTCCGCCGGCTTGGTGAGCGCCGCGGATGCGCGCGGCCGTCCCACACGTCGCGACTTCCTAGGCAGTAGCGTCCTCCTCGTCGCGGGCGCGGCGCTCGCTTCGCGCCGCGCTCGCGCGCAAACGATCAGCCCCGCGATGGACGCGTTGAGCCGCTACATGGCCGCGGCGCTCGCGCGTCCGCTGCCGCTCGAAGCGGCCGCGAAAGCCAAGCAGCACGTGCTCGACACTTTCGCCGCGATGATCTCGGGCTCGGAGCTCGCGCCGGGCCGCGCCGCGCTCGCGTTCGCGCGCGCGCAAGCGGGCGGCGCGCGCGGCTGCGACGATCGCGGGCTCGACGCTGCTCGCGAGCGCCACCGACGCCGCGCTCGTCAACGGCGTGCTCGCGCACTCCGACGAGACGGACGACTCGCACGGCGAATCGCAATCGCATCCCGGCGCGTCGATCGTTCCCGCGGCGCTCGCGCTCGGCGAGGAGCTCGACCTGTCGGGAGCACACTTCTTGCGCGCCGTCGTGCTCGGCTACGACGTCGGCACGCGGCTCACGATGGCGCTCGGCGCCGTCGAGTTCCGCAACGACACGCGCCGCAGCACGCACGCGTTCGCCGGCACGTTCGGCGCCGCGGCCGCGGCGGGCTGCGGCGCGCGCCTCGACGCGCAGCAAATGCGTTGGCTGCTCGACTACGCGTCGCAGCAAGCGTCGGGCTATCAAGTCTGGGGCCGCGACACGGACCACATCGAGAAGGCGTTCGTGTTCGGCGGCATGCCGGCGCGCAACGGCGTCACGGCCGCGCTGCTCGTCAAAGCCGGCTGGAGCGGCGTCGACGACGTGTTCGCGGGCGAGGACAACTTCTTCGCGGTCAACTCACCCGACGGCGACCCGGGAGTGCTCGTCGCGGGGCTCGGCGAGCGCTACGAGATCGTCAACACCGACATCAAGAAGTGGACCGTCGGCACACCGATCCAGGCGCCGCTCGACGCCATCGAGAGCTTGCGCGCCAAGCATCCGTTCGCCGCGGACGACGTCGCGAGTGTCGTGGTGCGGCTCGCTCCGACCGTCGGCGCCGTCGTCGACAACCGCGACATCCCGGACATCTGCCTGCAGCACATGGTCGCGGTGATGCTGATCGACGCGACGGCCTCGTTTCGCGCGGCGCATGACGCCGCGCGCATGCGCGACGCCGAAGTGCTGCGCCAGCGGGCCAAGGTGAAGTACGCGCCGGACGACGGGCTCGCCAAGCTGCTGCCGGTGCGTGTCGCGATCGTGGAGATCGTGCTGAATGACGGAACGCGGCTCGAGGAACGAGTCGAGGCCGTGCGCGGCACCGTGCGCAATCCGATGGCGCAAGACGAGGTCGTCGCGAAGGCTCGCGACCTGATCGCGCCGGTGCTCGGTGCGCCGCAAACACAGAAGTTGATCGACGCGACGCTCGCTATCGATGCGTTCGATAGCGTACGCATGCTGCGGCCGCTACTGCAGAAGGCTCCTTGATCGCGAGGCTCTGCGCGGGCTCCAGCGATAGTCGGACGCCCAAAGGCCAACTCCTATACACTGGCGCACTAGCCAGATCCGCTGGCGCATCCCCACCAGAGGACTCCCCGCGTGAGCACGACGCTTTACGTGAGCAATCTGCCTTTCACGGCCACGGAGGACATGTTGCTGGCGAAATTCGGCAAGTTCGGGACGGTCATTTCCGTCAAGCTCAATCGCAACGCCGTCACCGGCTATAGCGAGCGCTGCGGCTTCGTGGAGATGAGAACCGATTTCGACGCTCAGACGGCCCTCAACGGTCTGAACTTCGCGGACTTCGACGGACGATTGATGTCGGTGATCAGAGCCGTGACTCCCGCCGCGGTGCGCACTTGATCGCGCGCGCGGCCGGCGGCAGCGGGCCCGCGGCCGGTGCGGCCGACCCCCTCGACGAGGCCTATCGCATCGTCTCGATCCACCGCGCGGACGCGCCGAGCGGCAGCGTCGGGCGCGACTGGCACATGTATCGGATCGCCCAGGGCATCAACATGATCACGGGCTATCGGCGCGGCGACGCGGCCGGCGTGAAAGCCGATGTCGAAAAAATCGTCGATGCGCTGAACGAGCGCCGCAAGCACCACCGCAGCCGGACGAGCCTCAGGCCGAATCGTCCCGCAGCGGCACCCGCCGCGGCGGCGCGCCGCAGCGGAAGACTCTTGAATCGCCGCGCCACCGCGCACCCTGTTCAACGCTCTCGTGCGTCCCGCGCATTGCTCGCGTGCAGCGCCGCGCTGCTAGCATTCTCGCTCGTTACGCCGCCCGCGGCCGCACAAACGAGCGCCACGGTCCCCGACAACGCGATCGCGCGGCGCTACGGCGGCGGTTGGACCTGCGACCGCGGCTATCGCCAAACCGGTAATACCTGCACGGCGGTCGTCGTGCCCGCGAACGCGCACCTGAGCGCATTCGGCAACGATTTCGAATGCCAGCGCCTTTATCGCAAGCGCGACAACCGTTGCGAGGCGCTGGTGATTCCCGAGCACGCGTTCGCGGACGACAGCGCCTACGGGCGCGGCTGGCACTGCGAGCAGGGCTATCTGGAAACCGGCGGCACCGCATGCGTCGCCGTCCAAGTGCCGGCGAACGCGTTCGCGGTGGACTCGTCGTACGGCCAAGGGTGGCGCTGCGAACGCGGCTTTCGCGAAGCCGGCCACAGCTGTCTCGCGCTGGTCGTCCCGGCGAACGCGCTGGTCGAAGTCGGCGGCGATCGGTGGAAATGCAACCGCGGGTTCGTACAAAGCGCAGACGCTTGCGTTCGCGTACTGGTTCCGGCCGATGCTTATCTCGATTCCACGGGCATGACTTGGCGCTGCGAGCGCGGTTTCAGCAACGACGGCCGCGCCTGTGTGCCGCTTCGCGTTCCGAGCAACGCGCACATCGACTTCTCGGGAAACGATTGGGCATGCAACGAGCGCTACCGGAAAAATTCCGACGGCTGCGTCGCGGACTCGCAGCTCTGACGGTATGGCCGTGAGCACCACCCTGTACGTCAGCAATCTGCCCGTCCTCCGCGACCGAAGAGTCGCTCGCCGGCAAGTTCGGCCGATTCGGGACCGTGGTCTCGGTGAGCCTGTCGCAGGATCTCGCCACGAGCAGAATGCGGCGCGGCTCCATCGAGATGAAGACGGTCGAGCAAGCTCGGCATGCGATGAACGGGCTGAATTTTTCCGAATACGACGGCCGCTTGATGGCGGTCCACGCGGCGCTCGTGCGCGCAGCCCGCAGCTTCGTGACCTCCAAGATCCGTTCGGCCAGCGTCAGCCGAATCTTGCCGGCCCACAACGTCGTCAGCGACGCGTACCGCGTGCTGTCGATCGAACGTGCAGCCGCGCCGGGCGGCGCCGACGAAACCGATTGGTTCAAGTACCAGATCGGCGTGGGCAAGGACGTGGTCACCGGCTATCGGCGCGGAACGCTGCTGGTCGTGCAACGCGACGTGGAAGACGTCGTGGACGGCCTGAACGACCGCCGCATGGTTAGTCGCAACCGCTAACCCCCTCAGCGACCGCCCGCCGCCGCTCGCGCGCTATCCGCAAAACGCCGCGCGCGGACCCATCGTTTCCCAGAGAGCGCGCCCGTGAACTTTTTGTCGCCCCGAGCACACGGCGCCGCAGTTTTAAATAGACTGTTGCGCCAAATCGGGGAAGCCGCATGCGTAACGACATCGTCGTCGAATCGAAAAGGGTTGTTCGGAGACCGCTGATTCAGCCGCGCGCGTCCGCGTCGAGCGGGCTCGCGGCGATTGCGGCCGCCGCGTGCGCCGCGCTGTGCGGCTGCGCCGCGCAAATCCCCTCCGCGGCCGGCGGCGGCGCGCCGAAAGTGATCTTGCTCATCGGCGACGGCATGGACGACAACCAGATCACGATCGCGCGCGACTACCTCGTCGGCTTCAACGGCCGATTGCGGCTCGACGACATGCCCGTACGCAGCGCCGTGCAAGTGCAGACGCTGAGCGAGGATGATCCCGCGGTGCCCGTCTACGTCGCCGACTCGGCGAATAGTGCGACCTCGATGGCGAGCGGCGTTTTGACGAGCGCGGGCCGAATCGCGACCACGGCGAAGGCCGATCGCGACATCACCACGATCATGGAGCTCGCGATCGGCGCGGGCTTCGGCACCGGCCTCGTGACGACGTCGAGCGTCACGGACGCGACGCCGGCGTCGTTCATCGCGCACGTCAACGAACGCCTCTGCGAGGGGCCGACGAACATGCTGCAGACCAACGAGCGCTTTCCGTGGCTCTCGACGGACTGCTCGGCCGACCTCAAGTCGAACGGCGGACGTGGCTCGATCGCGGAGCAGATCGCGGCATCGCAACTGGACGTGGTGCTCGGCGGCGGCGCGCGATTCTTCGCGCAAACGGCCGAAGGAGAAGCGGCGCGGACCGTGAGCGACCTCGCCGCGGCGAACGGTTATCGCGTCGTCGGCACGGCGCAGGCGCTCGCGGGCGCGCCGGCCGGCGGCAAGCTGCTCGGCCTGTTCGCGCCGAGCACGATGCCCGTGCAGTGGCGCGGCGCGGGCGACGCGGCCGCTGAGCTCGTCAAACGCGCGCCCGACGGCCGCGTGCAGCTGCCCGAGCCGTTCGCGTGCGAGCCGAACCCCGGGTTCGCCGGCATGCCGCGGCTCGCGGAGATGGCGAGTGCTGCGCTGCGCCGCTTGGACGACGGCCGCTCGTTCATGCTGATGATCGAATCGGCGTCGATCGACAAGCAGTCGCATGAGCGCCGGCCATGCGGGCAAATCGGCGAAGTCGCGCAGCTCGAGGAAACGCTCGGTGTCGTGCTCGACTACACGCGCGCGCATCCCGAAACGCTCGTGCTCATCACGGCGGACCACGGCCAAGCCGCGCAGCTCGCGGTTGAAACCAGCGCGTACGTGACGCTGAACGTCGCGAGCCCCGGCCACTTCGCGCGGCTCCGCACGCCGGAAGGCGGCATCATGGGCGTGAACTACGCGACCAACGACTCGACGCTGCAGGAAGAGCACACGGGCGTCGAAGTGCCGTTGCTCGTGAGCGGCCTACGCGGCCGCGCGCTGCCCGCGATGGTGCCGCAGACGGAGATTTTCCGGCTCGCGGCCGAGCACTTGGGGCTCCGCTCTCGATAGCGACCAAGGCCGGCAACTGCCCGTCTGCCCGGTCCTCGCACCGAAGGATTTCGCCTATCGGATCAAGGACCTGCTCGAACGCGCGCGATAACCCCTTGAGCGACGCCCGTGGTTGTACTAATTCTCGTCGACCGAAATCTCGCACAAAGGATCCCGCATGGACGCCGAGCTCGCGATTCCGACGAGAGTCCCCTTGCACTCGAAAAACCTAGCGCGCATCAGATCGTCGCGCGTATTTCGGTTCGGCAGGCTCGTCGCTTGTGCGGCTTTCATCGCCGGTTGCGGCGGAGGTGGCGGAGGCGACTCGTCACCCCCTCCCACGACGACGCCTCCTCCCACGACGACGCCTCCGCCAACGGTGACTCCGACGAGCTTCACCGTGGGCGGGTCACTGACGGGCCTCGTTAGCGGCGGCAGCGTCGTGCTGCAGAACAATGGCGGCTCCGACCTCACGGTGAACGCGAACGGCGCCTTCTCGTTTGCGAGTGCGATCAGCAGCGGCGGCGCCTATGCGGTGACCGTGCTGACGCAGCCTGCCAGCCCGGCGCAGACCTGCACGGTCACGAACGGCAGCGGGACGGTGTCGGCCAACGTTACGAATGTGGCAGTCAATTGCGTCAGCGTCGATCAGATTGCCCCGACGGTGACGGGACGTACGCCGTTGCCGAACGTCGTCGGGAGCAAGGTTCAGGGGAGCGTCGTTACAGCGACGTTCTCGGAGCCCGTAAACCCAATGTCCGTCAACACGTCTTCCTTCACCGTGCAGGGTTCGTCGGGTCCAGTGAGCGGCGAGATCACCTTTGCGAACGGCAACACCCAGGTCGTCTTCACGCCGGGCTCGGTGGCGGTGCCTGCGACGCTCGCGTTCGACGAGCGCTACACGGTCACGCTCACGACGGCGGTGACCGATCCCTCCAACAACCCGCTCGCAGCCAATGTGGTTTGGGCGTTCAACACGGGCAAGAAGATCGCGATCGGCTTCAGC
Organism: uncultured Gammaproteobacteria bacterium; assembly: GCA_963742115.1. GTDB lineage: Bacteria > Pseudomonadota > Gammaproteobacteria > Steroidobacterales > Rariloculaceae > FEN-1219. Next base: position 20,998 of record CAVUKQ010000010.1, on the reverse strand, counting down.
CACACCTGCGCGCGGCTCGCCGACGGTCGCGTCAAATGTTGGGGCAGAAACGAGTACGGTCAGCTCGGCTATGACGACACGCAGACCCGAGCCGACGGTGTCGGTCCCAATACGAGCACGCTCGCGGCCGTGAACCTGGGCGACGGCCGCACAGCAGTCGCGCTCACGGCAGGCGACGACCACACCTGCGCGATTCTCGACAACGGCGACGCCAAGTGCTGGGGCCACAATGTCAGCGGGTCGTTGGGACAGGGCAGCACGGCCAGTCTCGGCGACAACGCGGGCGAGATGGCTGCGCTGCAGGCCATCAACCTCGGGGCGGGCCGCACCGCGGTCGAGATCACCGCCGGTCAGGATGTCACGTGCGCGCGGCTCGATAACGCCACGGTGAAGTGTTGGGGGGTCAACGGCAGCGGTGAATTGGGGCAGGGTAACACCGCGCCGTTGGGCGTAGCGGCCGGCGACATCGCTGCGGCCGCGGCCATCGATCTCGGGGCCGGCCTGACGCCGACTTCGATTTCGTTGGGACATCACCATGCATGCGCGCTCCTGAAGGACGCCGCGGGCAGCAATCACGTGAAGTGTTGGGGAGACAATCAATGGGGCCAGCTCGGGAAGGGTAACACCGCGAATCTCGGCGACGGCGCCGGCGAAATGGGGGACGCTCTGACGGACGTCGATCTCGGGGCGGGGTTGAAAGCTGCCTCCGTGCTCGCAACGGGCGGTCACAATTGCGCCGTTCTCGACAACGCGGCCGTGAAGTGCTGGGGTCTCAACACCTTCGGTCAGGTGGGCTTGAACGTGGCGAACAGCAATCCGGCCAACCCGCTGGTCTGCACCGGCGGAGCCTTCGACTGCATGGGTGACGCCGCCGGCGAGATGGGCGACGCGCTGCCAGCCGCCATCGCCGCCGGCACCACCGCGCGCCTCTCGATCGGCTACCGCCACAACTGCGCACTGCTGACCAACGGTCAGCTGAAATGCTGGGGTGCGAACGACGGCGGGGTGCTCGGTTTGGGCGACACCTCCGGCAACAACGTGATCATCGGCGACCAAGCGGGCGAAATGGCTGCGCTCGCCACGACGGCCTTGAAGACTCCCGCGGTGGAAGAGCTGACTGCCGGTGGGTTCCATACCTGCGTATGGAACACCGACGACACGCTCAATTGCTGGGGCTACAACGACGACGGCCAACTCGGGCACAACGACGCGCAAAACTGGGGAGACGGTCCCAATGAGATGGGTGCGTCCCTGCCCAACACGGACCTCGGGACTTGATTAGTCGGCTTCTGCTCCATTAGCGCACGATGATCGACCTGCACTACTGGCCGACGCCGAACGGCAAGAAGGTCACGATCCTGCTCGAGGAGTGCGGGATGCCGTACCGGATCGTGCCGTGCAACATCGGCCGCGGCGACCAATTCAAGCCCGAGTTCTTGAAAATCAATCCGAACAATCGGATGCCTGCGCTCGTCGACGACGAGCCGCTCGGCGGCGGAGCGCCGATCGCGCTGTTCGAATCGGGCGCGATCATGATGTACGTCGCCGAGAAGGCCGGGAGGTTCTGGCCGCAGTCGCCGCGCGAGCGCTACGACGTCGCGCAGTGGGTCATGTGGCAGATGGCGAACCAAGGGCCGAAGACCGGCGAATGCGGCCACTTCCGCCGGCTCGGCCCCGAACAGGGCGATCAGTCGTACGCGGTGCGCCGCTTCACCGACGAGGTCAACCGTCTGTACGGCGTGCTGAACAACGCGTTGTACGACCAGCGCTATCTCGCGGGCAGCGACTACACGATCGCGGACATGATCTGCTATCCGTGGACGGTCAATTGGCAGGCGCAAGGTCAGGACATCGAGGAGTTTCCGTACTTCAAGCGCTGGTTCGACGAGCTCGGCGCACGACCCGCAGTGCAACGCGGGCTAGCCGTCGGCGCCGACCTCGTCCAGGACTTCTCGAAGCTGCCGCCCGAAGAGATGGCGCGGCTCCGCAAGCTGCTCTACAACCAGCGCGCGCGGCCCGCGCCGGCGGGCGGGTTGCTCAGGATCTGACGCTTAAGCGATTCGAGAAGCGTCCAGCGTCCGACGTCTGAAGTAGCGGCGCAGTCCGGCGTCTCGGTCAAGAGACGCGGCGTGCCAGTCATGTTCGGGCGCGCACCCGCGGCGAATACTGCGCCGCGTGAACGCTCAACTCGAAAATCCGCGACCTGCCGCGCCGTGCTCGGCCGACGAGCTGCGCGACGCGTTCCTGCGCGGCTCCGCGGCGGACTCGCCCGCAGCGCTCGACGCGCTTCTCGAGGAGCGTCCCGACCTCGTTGCGGCGCACCTGCTGAAGATCGCCAAAGCGGTGGCCGCGAAGGACGTCCGCGCGTTCGCCCGGCTCGAGCGCGCGCTCTCTGCAGCGCAGCCGCACGTCGAGCTCGCGGGCGAGCGCGAACGACAGCACGTTGCGGCCGCGAGCGCGTGGCTCGCGCACCGGCCGCTGCTCGCGGCGCATCTCTACTCCACGATCAGCGCGAACGACCCGTTCGACCTGCTCGCGCTGCGGCTCGCGCAGTCGTGCTGGTTCTTCCTGGCCCGGCGCGCGAAGGTGCACGCGGTCGCCGAGCGTGCGCTGAAGGCCTGGTCGCCGCGCGACACGGGGTACGACATCATGCTCGCGCTGACGGCGTTCGGCTGCGACGAGGCGGGCAACGCGGCGCGCGCCGCGACGCTCGCGAGCCGCGCGCTCGAGATCGAGCCGCGCAACCCGTTTGCGATCCACGCGCTCGCGCACGCGCTCGGCGCGCAGCGGCGGCCGGGCGCGGTCGTGCGGCTGCTCGAGGCGCGCTCAGCGGACTGGCGCGTCGGCGGGCGGCTCGACTCGCACATCGCGTGGCACTTGGCGGCGGCCGAAGTCGAGATCGGCGACCTCGCCGCGGCACGGATGACGCTCGACACCGAGCTCGCGCCGCTCGCGGCGTTGGGCCCGAGCGCGGCCGGCGACGCAACGGATCTCGCATGGCGCCTCGAGCTTGCGGGTGCCGACGTCCGCGCGGCCTGGGAACGATTGGCGGACGCATGGTCGCTTCATCACTCGCCCGGGTTCTGGGCGCCCGACGATCTACTCGCGGGCATCGCGTACTTCAAAGCGGGGCGCTCGGAGCACGCAGATGCATTGCAGCGCAACCTCGCTGACGGGCCGCACCCGCGGCGTTGTGCACAGCGGGCCGCGCGCGGGCTCACGCTGCCGGCGCTCGCGGCGCTCGAAGCATTCGTGCGCGGCGGCTTCGCGGCCGCCGAGAGTCACCTGCGTGCGACGATCGAGCGGATGGGGGGCAGCCTGCTGCAGCGCGAGCTGTTCGAGCTCACGCTCCGAGCCGCGTGTCGGCGGCGCGCTCCTTTCGCCACGCTGCCGGAGGCATCGCGAATTCCCGCTTGAAAGCGCGGTTGAACGCCGACTCCGATTCGTAGCCGCAGCGCTCGGCGATGCGCGCGATCGACTCGATGCCGGTGCGCAGCGCCTGAGCCGCGAGCGCGAGCCGCCAGCCGGTGAGGTATTGCATCGGCGGCTCGCCGATCAGATCCGCGAACCGCTCCGCGAGCACGGAGCGCGACATCGCGACCTCGCGCGCGAGCCCGTCGACCGTCCACGGGTGCGCGGGTCGCGCGTGCAGCATCGCGAGCGCGCGGCCGATCTGCGGATCGCGCAAGCCCGCGAGCCAGCCTTTCTGCGCCGGCGGCAGCGACGCGGCGTAACGGCGCAGCGCCTCGACGAACATGAGCTCCGAGAGCTTCGCGAGCATCGAAGTGCCGCCCGGATTCTCGCTCGTCGACTCCTGCACGCCGACGTTAAGAAGCTGGAGCAGCCACGCGCTGTTGGCGTCGTTGCCGAGCGGCACTCGCACCAAGCGCGGCAACGACGTGAGCAGCGGACGGCAGACGCGGCGGTCGCACGCGAGATAACCGCAAACGAACCGCGTGAGCTCGCCGCCGCCGCCGTGACGCAGGTGGATCAAGCTGCCCGGCAGCGGCTCCACGCGCTCGCGCGCGGTTGGGGCGAGCGTGACATCGCTGCCGATCACGTGCAGGTCGTCGTGCGGGAACAGCAGCACGTCGCCGGCACTGGCTTCGATCGTCTCGGCGCCGTCCGCAAGCCGCACGCCGCAGCGGCCGCTCGTGAGCACGTGAAAGAAGACCACATGCTCGGTTGCCGGCAGGCGCTGAGCGGCGGTGTGCAGCCCGAACTTGGTCTCCGTGCACCACGGCGCGGTGAACTCCGCAGTGAGGTATACGGCCCCGTCGAGTCGAATCGCCTTCAGAACCTCGGATAGCGCGTCCATGTGATGCTAGCATCGCGGTTCGTCACGAGCGGACGCAATGCCCGAGCTGTTTGCCGCCGATCTCAGGCTCGAACGCCGCCGCGCCAACGGCGTCATGGTGAACGTGCGTTACGACGCCGCGCCGGGCGCCACCCGACTCCCGCTGCTGCTGCTGCACGGCTTTCCGCAGACTCACGCGATGTGGCATCGCGTCGCGGAACGGCTGCGCCGGCGTTTTGTGCTCGTGTTGCCCGACCTGCGGGGCTACGGCGACTCCGAGAAGCCCGACGGCCCGGCGGATCACTCGGCCTACAGCAAGCGCACGATGGCGCTCGATGCGCTCGAGCTCATGCGCGGGCTCGGCTTCGAGAGCTTCTTCGTTTGCGGCCACGACCGCGGCGCGCGCGTTGCGCACCGCTTGGCGCTCGACCATCCGCACGCCGTCCGGCGGCTGATGTTGCTCGACATCTCGCCGACATTGACGATGTACGAACGCACGACGATGGAGTTCGCGCGTCTGTACTACCACTGGTTCTTCCTGATACAGCCGGCTCCGCTCCCGGAGCGGCTGATCGGCGCCGCGCCGGAGCTGTACTTGCGGACCAAGGTCGGTGGCTTAAGCTCCGGCGGCGCGGCGCCGTTCGACAGCCAAGCGCTCGCCGAATACGAGCGCTGCTTCACTGCGCCCGCGATCCACGCGATGTGCGAGGACTATCGGGCGGCGGCCACGATCGATCTCGAGCACGACCGGGCCGACGCGGACAAGCGCATTCAGTGCCCGACCCGCGTCCTTTGGGGCGAGCGCGGCGTCGTGCATCGCTTGTTCACGCCGCTTCAGGACTGGCGCGAAAAGTGCGCGGGCGAGGTAACGGGCCGGCCCACGCCCACCGGGCACTACATTCCCGAGGAAGCGCCCGCGCTGCTCGCGGACGAGATCGAGGCTTTCTTCGGCGGCTAACGGCCGGGCGCTTCGACGCCCGGCGTGGCGACCGCGGGCCGGGCTCGTCGTGCGCGAGGCCGGCGACCCCCTGCATATTCCGCATGACGTCACGCACAATGTGGGCCTCTGGGCGCAAACGAAGGGCCCGCGTCAAAACATCAAGAAGGGGGTTCAGCCATGCTCAAGTCCATCATTACTGCTGCGGCGGCCGGTTTGGCCATCTGCTGCGCGTCGGCTGCGATCGCGCAGCCGAGCGGCGCGGCGTCGCTGCCGAAAGACATCGATCCCGGCTCGTTGTCGCGCTTGCCCGCGCTCACGCGCGCGGAGCTCGATGCGGAGGGTCAAGCGACCTACGACCGGATCGTCAAAGACGGCCCGCAGCCGAAGACGGGGCCGGTGGCCGTGACGCTCTACAGCCCGAAGGTCGCGCAAGCGTTCAACGACTTGAACGGCTACCTGCGCTACAACGGCGACCTGAGCCCGCGCCATACGGAAGTGGCCATCTGCGTCGCAGCCTGGGAAATCCAGCAGCAGTACGAGTACTCCGCGCACGAGCCCGCGGCGCTGCGCTACGGCGCACCGCAGGCGGTCATCGACACGATCAAGTTCGACCGCGAGCCGAAGGGCCTGAGCCCGGAGGAGACGCTGATCATCAAGTTCGGCCGCCAGCTCATGCGCGAGCACAAGCTCGACTCGGAGCTGTTCGCCGAGTCCGTGAAGATTTTCGGCAAGAAAGGCACCGTCGAGCTCGCGACCGTGATGGGCGACTATGTGATGGCGGGCATGGTGCTCACCGCGATCGACCAGCACTTGCCGCCCGATCGGCCCGCGTTGCTGCCGGCGCGCTAGATGCGCGAGCCGGACGCCGCGCAACGCCGCACGCTGCGCAGCCCGGCGGCGAGCGCGGCGTGCTCGCCGGAGGAAGCGTGAAAGTCACGACCATCGACTCGGTGACCTACGGCGTGCCGGACCTCGGCACGGCCAAGCGCTTCTGGACGGATTTCGGCCTCGCGCTCGTCGCGGAGAGCGATCGCCGGCTCTTGTTCAGCTCGCTCGACGACTCGACGGTCGAGGTGAAGCTCGCGAGCGATCCTTCGTTGCCGCCGCCGATCGAGACCGGGCCCGGCGTCCGCGAGGCGACGTTCGGCGTGCAGACGCAGGCGGACGTCGACGCGCTCGCGGCCGAGCTGTCGAAAGACCGCGACGTGCGCGTCGACGCGGACGGCACCATCCACGCGCTCGATCCGCTCGGAATCGGCATCGCGTTCCGCGTCTCGCGCTGCAAGAAGGTCATCGCGCCCGAGCCGCAGTTCAACATGCCCGGACGCGTGGGTCGTTTGAACGCACGCGCGAAGCTCTACAAGGACGCGCACCCGATGGAGATGACGCACGTCGTCTTCATGGTCCCGAACACCGAGGTCGAGGTCGAATTCTACGTCGGCCGGCTCGGGTTCAAGGCGAGCGACAGCTACCCCGGCCGCGGCTACTTCCTGCGCGGCGGCGCGTCGACCAACCACCACAATCTGTTCTTGCTGAACCCGGGCGGCAAAGGCGAGAAATTCGGCTTCCACCACCTCGCGTTCGAGATGGCGAATATCCACGAGCTGTTCGGCGGCGGGCTCAACATGACGCGCAACGGCTGGAAGACGATGCTCGGGCCGGGGCGCCACCCGATCTCGTCGTGCTACTTCTGGTATTTCTTGAATCCGTGCGGCGGCGGCGCGGAGTACGACTTCGACTCGGACGTCGTCGACGAGAACTGGGTCGCGGGTGAATTCGAGCAGACGCCCGACGCGTTCGCGGAATGGAGCCTCGCGGGCGGGATGGAGGAATCGCTGCTGTATCGCGGCGTGCAGACCGGCGACACGATCAAGGCGCGCTAGGTTTCAGCAGCAGCTTGCCGGTGCTGCGGCGCGCCTCGAGCGCCTCGTGCGCCGCGCCCGCTTGGGCGAGCGGCCACACGCGATCGATCCGCGGCGTGATCTGCCCCGCCGCGACCCAGCGAAACAAGTCCGCGCAGCGCTGCAGCAGCTCCTCGCGCGTCGCGATGTATTGGTTGAGCCCCGGCCGCGTGAGAAACAGCGAGCCCTTCGCGCCGAGCACCGCGGGATCGAACGGCGCGACCGGCCCGCTAGAGAATCCGAACAACGCGAGCATCCCGCGCGGCCGGAGGACATTGAGGCTCTTCGCGAACGTGTCCTTGCCGACGGAGTCGTACACGACGTCGACGCCGCGGCCGTTCGTCAGCCGCTTGATCTCGGCCTCGAAGTCCTGCCGCGTGTAGTCGATCGTCTCGTGCGCGCCGGCCGCGCGTGCGATCTCGGCTTTGGCCGCACTGCCGACCGTGCCGTAGACGGTTGCGCCGAGCAGCCGCGCGATCTGCGTGACCATCTGGCCCGCACCGCCGGCCGCGGCGTGCACGAGCACGCTCTCGCCCGCGCGCAGCGCGTAGGTGCTGTGCGTCAGGTAGTGCGCCGTCATGCCCTGCAGCATGATCGCGGCCGCGGAGTCGAGCGGGACGTCCGCGGGCACCTTCGCGAGCTTGCGCGCCGGCACGACTGCGAGCTCGGCATACGAGCCCGTCACCATCGCGTATGCGACGCGGTCGCCGACCTGCACCTCGGCGACATCGCTGCCGACGGCCGTCACGGTGCCCGCGCCTTCCGAGCCGAGCGTGAACGGCAACGCGGGCGGCGGATAACGGCCCGTGCGGTGCTGCACGTCGATGAAGTTCACGCCGGCCGCGGCGATCTTGACCAACGCTTCGCCGCGGCCCGGCGACGGCACCGCTACATCCTCGTAGCGCAGCGCGTCCACGCCGCCGCACGCATGCACTCGAACTGCCTTCACTTGAGATCCTCCGTTCGAGCGCCACTATAACGTGCAAGGAGCATCGTGCGCGGCGCGGGGGCGGCCGCTGCCCGCCACGAAATCGGACGGCCGAACGAGCCGCACCGGCGAGCGTGTTTGCCGGCGAAAAATCGCCGTGTTACGGTCGGCCGCCATGCCCAAGGACCTCGACTACCAGCTCGGCTTCGGCAACGAATTCGCGACCGAGGCGTTGCCGGGCGCGTTGCCGATCGGCCAGAGCAATCCGCAGACCCCGCCGCTCGGCCTCTACACCGAAGAGATCAACGGCACCGCGTTCACCGCGCCGCGCGGCCAGAACCGCCGCTCATGGACCTACCGCATCCGTCCGTCGGCGGCGCATAAGCCTTTTCGGCAAATCGACGGCGGCCTGCTGCGCAGCGCGCCGTTCGACGAGGCCCCCGCGCCGCCGAATCAGCTGCGCTGGCAGCCGCTGCCGATCCCGACAACGCCCGTCGATTTCGTGCAGGGCATCGTCACGTTCGGCGCCAACGGCGATCCAGCGCAGCAGTACGGCGCGGCGCTGCACATGTACGCCGCGAGCGCGTCGATGACCGACCGCTTCTTCTACGACGCCGACGGTGAGCTCCTGATCGTGCCGCAGCTCGGCGGCCTCGTGGTCCGAACCGAGCTCGGCATCCTGCGCGTCACGCCGGGCGAGATCTGCGTGATCCCGCGCGGGATCAAGTTCCGCGTCGAGCTTCCGGACGGTAGCGCGCGCGGCTACCTGTGCGAGAACTACGGCCCGCCGTTCCGGCTCCCGGAGCTCGGCGTGATTGGCACGAATGGCTTGGCGAACTCGCGCGACTTCTTGGCGCCCGTGGCCGCGTTCGAAGAACGCGACGGCGACTTTCGCGTCGTCGCGAAATTCCTCGGCGGGCTCTGGGAGGCCGAGATCGACCACTCGCCGCTCGACGTCGTCGCATGGCACGGCACCTACACGCCGTACAAGTACGACCTCGCGCGGTTCAACACGATCAACACGGTCACGTACGATCACCCGGATCCGTCGATCTACTGCGTGCTCGCGGCGCCGTCGGCCGTCGCGGGCACGTCGAACATCGAATTCGGGTTGATCGCGGACCGCTGGAACGTCGCTCGGCACACGTTCCGGCCGCCGCCGTTTCACCGCAACGTCTGCAGCGAGTTCGTGGGCCTGATCCGCGGCGAGTACATCGGCAAGCGCGGCGGCTTCGAGCCCGGCTGCGCGAGCCTGCACAACTGCATGTCGGGGCACGGCCCGGACAGCGCGGCGTTCGAGCACGGCACCGCCGCCGCCGACGAGCCGACGTATCTCGCGGACACGATGACCGTCATCTTCGAGACGCAGCTGCCGATCCGGCCCGACACGCTTCGCGCTCGAGAGCGAGCTGCGCGAGCAGGATTACTACCTGCACTGGCAAGGCTTGAAGAAGCGTTTCCGGCGGCCTTAGAACGAGCTCGCCCGACCGACGCGCCAGACGGGCGCGGCGCGCGACGTCGCGCAGCTCGCGCTCCTCGGCGGCCGCTTACTGCAGCGTTTTGTTGATCTCCGCCACCGGGAACGCATTCACGAGGTCACCGATGCCCGCGAGAGCGGCATCCGGATCGCGGAAGTCCGGCGACGAGAAACCCAAGAACGAGCCGTCTTTCAGCGTCACGGTGATTGCGCCGTCGGGCCCCACGTTGGCCGGCAACCCCGCGACCTTCACTTGCTTGCCCGACGATTGCACGCCGAGCTTCGCAAATCCGCCGAGCAATCCGCCGAGCGCGCCGCCCCCGCCGCTGCCTCCGGTGAGGGACACGGTCGCGGTCTTTTCGCCCTTGGCATACGTCGCGGAGATGTTCGTGAACCCGAGCGCCTGGCTCTGGTCGATGTTCGTTTTCTTCCAGCCCGCGACCTCGGGCAAGAAGAACTTCCCGGCGGCGCCATTCACTTCCTGCTCGAGGGCGTCGAGGCACGTCCGCGCCGCGTCGCGGGCTTCCGAGAGCTTGTTGGCCTTGCGCAGGCCGTCGATCTGCGTGCAAGCGTCGACGTTGTTGCCGACGTCGAGCTGGGCGCTCGCGCCCTGCACGACCAAGATCGCGAAGCTACCGATCAACACGCCGTACTTTGTAATTGTCATTGGTGTTTCTCCTAATCGATCTGGAACCGCACTCTCGACGGCCGCGACGCCGCGCCGCTACTTCGGCACGGCGCATTCGAAATTGCGCTCGTCGTTCGTGTCCCCTTTGCCCTTGTAGACCGCGACTTGCGGGTGCGGGCACAGCGGCCGCGTCATCACGACCTTGCCGGCGTCCTGCTTGCGCGCGACGATCCGCGTCGGCGCCTCGCCGCGCTCGACCCAACCCGCGATCGAGCTCATCCAGTCGGCCTGGTCGGGCCCGGTGCCGCCCGCGCAGTGGCCCATGCCCGGCATCATGAACAGGCGCAGGTAGTCGTCGGTCGCGGCCTTGCCGTCGCCGCCCGTCGCCTTGCCCGCGTATTCGACGATGCTGTCGTAGAAGTGCAGCGTCTGCTTCGGCATCACGCCCGGGTCGTTCCAGCCGTGGTAGACGATCAGCTTGCCGCCGCTCGTCTTGAACGGGCGCAGGTCGGGATCCACGGCGTTCAGCACGCCGTAGAGCTTCGCGTCGACGAGCTCGACGTCGCGATCGAAGTCGAACGAGCGCCAATCCCACTTCGGATTGCCGAAGCCCATCCCGCCGAGCACGGGCGTGTCGATGAAGAACGGCTCCTTGCCGTTCATGAGCATCGCCCACCCGGGGTTACGCGGCTGCGCGATCTCGCCGCCGGGCTCGAGACCCTGATAGAGCTGCTCGCCCGTGCGCGGATTGCGCGGGCCTTGGTAGATCTTCTTCAGCGCGTCGACTTGCGCGGGCGCGAGGCACTCGCTCGTGCGGCCCGATTGGCACTGCAGCACGTTCGGGTCGAACCGGCAGGTGCGCGGGTCGGTCAGGATGCCGTCCTTCACGCCGTCGTTCGCGTCGCACTGCTCGAGCACCGTCTTGCTCACGAGCGCGAAGTCGTTCGCCGCGAGCGCCGCGCCCGGCGTCTTGAGCGTCGCGTGCGCGGTCCAGAGCTGACTCATGTGCAGGCGCGTGAACGTGTTCACCGGCGCGCCGGACACGATGCCGTCGTAGTCGTCGGGATAGCGCTGCGCCTCCATCAGGCCCTGGCGGCCGCCGGTCGAGCAGCCGTTGAAGTACGCGAAGTCCTGCGGCTTGCCGTAGTGCGCTTCGATCAGCGACTTCGCCTTCACCGTCGTCTCGTGGATCGCACGGGAGCCGTAGTCGATCACGCGCTGCCGGTCGTAAAGCCACGCCGAGTCGGTCGACTCGTGGCCCGTGTCCGTCGACGTCGACGCGTAGCCGCGGCGCACGGCCTCGGCCATCGCGGGGTAGCTGATGATGCCCGCGAGCCCGCCGCCGCCGACCATTTGGAACCGGCCGTTCCACGCGCTGCCTTCGGGCAGCCACACCTCGAACTTGATGGCCGGCGCAATCACGCCCGTAACGCGGCACAGCGCGGGCACGTCGAGCGGCGGGGCAGCACCGGGTCCTTGCGTCGGCCCGGGCACGGTGAATTTGCCGGCCGCGACGCGCTCGGCAGCCGTGATCCGGGTGTCGGGCAGCTTCACGTTCGCGAGGTCGGCGCAGGCAGTGGCCGCGAGCGCGGGCGCTTCGGGGATTGCTACCGCGACGACAATCGCGGCGGCAACGCCGCAGACGCGTGGCCCGATTCGGATGTTCATGGTGGTCTCACTTCGCCGGAGCGGCCGACGTTCCTCGTTGTGAGCGCGATAGTAGGGCGAATCGGCGCCGCCGCCTAGGCCGCAGCGTGTAACCCGACCGTCACCCAAATGCTACGAAAATGTCGCCCGTCGTCGAGGAGAATTCGCTCTCGGTGACGGGCGACGCCGGGCGCACCCCCCTCCCCCCAAAGGCCTGCCCCGGCCGTCGCTCGCCGCCACCACCTCCGCTCCGACTCGTCCGCGCCGACTTCTCGACGCCGCCAACCGGTTCAGCGCACCATGGCGACCTCGGGCGTCATTGCGTGCGGGGGTGCCATGCGCAGCAAGTCTTCCACGACCAGAGCGTCGATCGCGTCGGCGACCGTCGTCGCGATCCTGCTCGCCGCGTGCGAGCGCGGCGATTCGCAACCGTCCTCGAGCGCGGCTCAGAACGCCGGACCAGCGGCGCCCGCCGCGAGCGCGGCGCGCTCCGAGCGCTGGAGCTATCAGGACTGGCCGACCGGGCCCTACAAGGTCGCGGAGAACTGGCCGAAGCCGCTGCCCGATACGCGCCATTCGCACGACGGCTGGACCTGGGGCTCGTTCGGCGGCGTCTACGCCGAATCGCCGGATCGGATCTGGATCGCGATGCGCGGCGAGCTGCCGCTCCCGGCCGGCGCGGCGCCGTGGACGCCGTACGCCGCGCTGACTCCGTCGCGCGGCAACTCGACCGGCAACGGCGACGGCATCACCGCGACCTGCGGCGACGAGCCGAAGCGCGGCTGGGAGCGGCGCTTCGAGCATTCGATCATTGTCGTCAATCGCGCCGGTGAGCTAGTCGACGAGTGGCCCGAGCTCGAGAAGCTGTTCAGCGCGGGGCCGTGCGGGCGCGGGCCGCATCAGATCAAGATCAGCCCATACGACCCCGAGAAGCACGTGTGGATCATCGACGATCAGCTCCACATGATTTACCGCTTCACGTACGACGGTAAGCTCGAGATGAGCAAAGGCGAGCTCGGGCTACGTGGCCGCGGGCCGAACACGTTCGACCGCCCGACCGACGTCGCGTGGCTGCCCGACGGCACCTACTTCATCACCGACGGCTACGGCGGCACGCGCGTCGCGAAGTACGACAAGAACGACAACTTCGTGAAGGACTGGGGCGGACCGCCGAAGGACCCGCAGAACCCGGGGCCGAACGAGTTCAACACCGTGCACAGCATCGCGATCAGCAAAGACCAGCGCCTGTTCGTCGTCGACCGCGGCCATCAACGCATGCAGGTGTTCGACGTCGACGGCAATTTCCTCTATCATGTTCCCGCTGCGCTCGCCGCATTGGCCGGCGTCGCAAGGGACGCTCGTAACCAATCACTTCATCGACGACAAGGGCTTCATCTGGGCCGGCGACGCATTCACGAACCGGATCTTGAAATTCGACCTCGACGGCAACTTCCTCTACAGCTGGGGCGCGCCCGGCCCGCAGCCCGGACGCTTAGGGTGCTCGCACGGCATCACCACCGATCAGCTCGGCGACTTGTACATCGCGGACTGCTTCGCGGGCCGCGTGCAGAAATTCGAGCCGATCCCCGGGACGGACCCCGACAAGATCGCGGGCCAGATCTTGCGGACCTGGGACACCTGGAAGCCGTAAGCGAAGTCGCGCGTGGGCGCGACGGAACCTAGAGCGGCGGCGCCCGCAGCCTCCGCGACGACGGCGCAGGACAGCCGCAGCCTAGCGCGGCGGCGATGACCGCTGCGGCACAGGCGATCCGACGTCCGGCGACGGCGACGCCTGCGGCTCAACCGCGCCGAAGTCCGTGGGTGGCTGCGAGTGCCCGCCGTGCGCTTCGGCCGAGGGGTGCACTCCCGCACCGAGCAGCGATTCCGCCATCGCGAGGTGCTCCTTGAGAGTAGGCAGCGTCTTGGCCGCGAGATCCGCGATGGCCGCGTTCGGATTGGCGTGCGTCTGCTCGCCGAACTTGCCGACGGCCTCGCGATGACCCGCGACCATGTGGGTCACGAACGCCGCGTCGAACTCCTGGCCCGACAGCTTGGAGAGCTGCGCGTAGAGCTCCAGCGCCTGCGCGTTCGCTTGCGGCGGAGGCGTTACGCCGAGCGTCTTCGCGACCGCCGCGGTCTGCTGCATCGACGTCGAGTGATCGGTCTGCAGGCGGTGCGCCAACTCGCGGACGCCGCTGTCGTTCGAGCGCTGCAGCGCAAGCTCGCTCATCTTGACCTCGGCGATATCGGTTTGAATTGCTTCCTGCAAGAACTTCGAATCGGCGTCGTCCGCCGCGCGCACCGCTGCGGCGAACGTGGCCGCAATGGCTCCAATGGCCGCAATGAGCACCTTCAGCTGGTTCGTGCGTTTCATGACTTGCCCTCCTCGGATTCTGTCGGAGACGCTGCAATGCGCGTGCCAGCGGCACCCCGGATCGGCACGCACCTTGCAGCGTGGGGCCATGATTCGGAAGCTGGCCTCCGGCGAATATCGCCTGTACTCGCGCAAGACGGACCCCCGCACCGGCAAGCGCCGGAACCTCGGCACGTTCGCGAGCCGCGCGGCAGCCGAGCAGCACGAGCGCGAAGTGCAATTTTTCAAGCGCCACTAGCCAAAACTGGAATGGCGGCGCGCCGCACGATTACCCTGGCCCCGTGCGCCGTGCCGACCCCCCCGACCCGTTTCGTCACTGCCGACGCGAGCCCCCTGATCGGCCTCGCGACCGCGGGCGCACTCGAGCTGCTGCGCGCGCTCTACGGCACGGTCACGATCACGCAGATCGTCAAAGACGAGATCACCGGCCGCGCCCACCTGCCGGGCGCCGCGGAGGTCGTGGCCGCGATGCGTGCGGGCTGGATCAGAGTGGCGCCCGCGCCGCTCGACACGTGGAGGTTCACGGCGATCGACTCGGGCGAAGCGAGCACGATCGCGCTCGCGCGTGAGCGCGCCAACGCGCTCTTGCTGATGGACGACGTGCAAGGTCGCGAGCAGGCTGCCGCGCTCGGCCTCGAGGTGAGCGGCCTCGTCGACGTCGTGCTCGCGGCGAAGCGCGCTCGTCTCGTCGACGAGGTTCGGCCGATCTTCGACCGGCTCGAGCGTCGCGGCTTTACGATACCGGACCCGGCGTTGCGCGCGGCGCTGCGCGAAGCGGGTGAGCCCGTGCCGAGCGACAGCGAGTCACCGTGACAAGACCGCCGCGCGCGTCGCGCGCGCCCGGCCGAGGACCGGAGCAGCACCGCGACTCGGCGGCCACCCCGGCGCACATCGTGCGCGCGGCTCAGGTCGCGAGCCCCATCGCGCTCCACAACGCGAGCCGCTGCACCCCGAGCGGATCGTTCTCGACCTTGCTGTCGTTGTTGAACACCATCGTCGGCCGCTTCGCCGCGTCGAACGCGGGCCAATGCGGCAGCTTCGGCGTGTTCGGATCGCCCGTGCGCGCGAACGCGAGCCACGCGTCGCTGACTTTGTCCGCGAGCGCGGGCGCGTCGGGCGCACCGCGCGTGAGCCGTGAGGCCTCGAGGTTGTGGAAAGCGAACGGGATCTCGATCGTGTGCGGCGACTTCAGGCGCCCGCCGTCGAGCGGGGTCTCCCAGCGGAAGTAGTAGAGATACACCGCGCCCTTGCCGAGCGCGGCGCGGCGCTCCGCGATCTTCATCACGGGCGCGCTGTAGCGGTGATCGCTCGCGATCAGGAAATACAGCTCCGCAGGAGTCGCGGACGGATTCACCTTCCGGTAAACGTCGAGGATCGCGCCGCTCGACGCGCCGAACAGCTCCTGCACGCGAGCGCGCATCCCCGCATCGTCGAGCGAGAACGCGGCGTCGTCCGATTGCAGCGTGAGCTCCGTGCGCGTCGAGCCGAGCATCAGCGGCACGTCCGCCGACACGTCCGCGGCCGTCGGATGGAACGGATGGCGCGGCACCGCCGTGCCGTCGACGGTCGGCGAGAAGCCCATCGTCATCTGATCCACGTTCATGCTGCGGACGGTCTCGAAATACGCGCGCATCACGCGATCGAGCGGCAACGCTTGCAGCTCGCGCACCTCACTTGGCTTGAGGCCGGCCTTCGTCATGAGCTCGCGAGCCGCGAGCGCGCCTTGATCGCGCTCCACGAGCTTGAGCGTCGCACCGCTTTCGATGATCGCCCGATGAAAGAGGCCCTTCGCGCTCGGCATCGCGAGCAGCGTCGCCACCTTGCGGCCGCCGCCCGACTGGCCGAACACCGTGACCTTGCCCGGATCGCCGCCGAATTGCGCGATGTTCGCGCGGACCCATTGCAGCGCGTGCACGATGTCGAGCATGCCGACGTCGCCCGACTGCGCGAACGCAGCGCCGCCGGCCTCGCCCAAGTAAGTGAAGCCGAGCACGTTCAAGCGGTGATTGATCGACACGACCACCACGTCGCCGCGGCGCGCGAGGTTCGTGCCGTCCGTCACGGGCGACGAGCCCGAGCCCGTGGCGAAACCGCCGCCGTGGCACCAAACCATCACGGGGCGCTTGCCGCCGTCGCCGACCGCGGGCGTCCACACGTTGAGCACGAGGCAGTCCTCGCCCTCGGCCGGCAGGCCCGCGGCCGCGACCGAAAGGCCGGCGCCGTCACCGGCCGGTGCGGGTGCCGCAGGATCGCGCTGCGGCGCGCTCGAGCCGTAGGCGAGCGCATCGCGCACGCCGGTCCACTTCGCGGGATCGACAGGCGGCATGAAGCGGTTCTTGCCCGCGGTGCTCGCGCCGTACGGAATGCCCTTGAACGTCTTGATGCCGGCGGCATCCACGCCGCGCACTCGGCCGAACGTCGTGTCGGCTTCGACGTTGGGCGTCTGCGCACGCGCGCGTCCGAGCAGCGCGCCGCTGCCGGACAACGCCGCGAGCAGCGAGCCTTGCTTGATGAAATCGCGACGAGACCGTTCGAACCCACGCATAGAACCCCCTACCCTATTGTGGAAACCTCATGGCGCCGCTGGCCCCATCCCTTTGTATGCCCACCGATAGTAGCGCTGGCCGTTGTTGACCTCGCCGAGAAACAGATTTCCCTTCGAGTCGACGGCGGCGCTGTGGATGTGGAAGAACTCGCGCGCGTTGTGCCCCGCGCGCCCGCCGACTTTCGCGACGATCTCGAGCGTCTGGCGCTCGAGCACTCGCACGGCCTTGTTCGAGCCGTCGACGACGTAAAGGTAGCGCTGCTCCTTGTCCGGCGAGAACGCGAAGTGATGCACGGTGCCCTCGGCTTGCAGCGTGCCGCGTGCGACGAACGCTTCCTTCACGAACGTGCCGTCGATTCGGAACACCTGGAGGCGGTTGTTGGTCCGGTCGGCGACGTAAACGAGATCGTCGTTCGACACGAGCACCGCGTGCACCGGGTTGTTGAACTGCGAGGGCGGCGTCCCCTGCACGAGCTGCGCGCGCGGCGGGAACGCGTAGTCGTCCACCGGTTTGTTGCCGTAGGCGCCCCAGTGACGCTTGTACGCGCCCGTCGTCGCGTCGAACACGATCACGCGATGGTTGAAGTAGCCGTCCGCGACGAACAGCTCGTTGGTCTTGCGCAGCACGAACAAACCGGCCGGACCGCCGAGATTCTCGCGGTCGTTGCTGCCTGAGTTCTTGCCGGCGTGCCCGATTTGCATGACGAACTTGCCGGTGCGCGTGAATTTCAGGATCTGGTTGTCTTCTTTCGCGCTGCCGCTGAGCCAAACGTTGTCTTGATCGTCGATGAAGATGCCGTGCTCGGTGGTAAACCACTCGTAGCCTTCGCCCGGGCCGCCCCACGCCTGTAGGAACTTGCCGTCCGGCGCGAACTCGAGCACCGGCGGCGCGGGGATGCAGCACTCGGCCTGCGGCGGATTCAGCGACGCGGCCTTCTCGCCTTCCGGGATGCTCGCGGGGCGTTGGAACACCCAGACGTTGTCGTGCGAATCGACCGCGACGCCGCCGACGGCGCCGGTCGCCCAGTTGTTCGGGAGCGCTTGTGACCACAGGGGGTCGGGCTCGAACAGCGGCACCTTCGCGTTGCGGGCGTTGCTCTGCGCGCTGCCGCCGCTCGGCGCGGCGGCCTGGCCGTAGCTCGCGCCGTCGAGCACGGCCGCCGCCGCAAGGGCGATCAAAACCCACGGCGCGAGACGCGCCGGGCTCATCCTCATGGTCATCGTCCCCCCTTTGGCACGCGCTTAAGAACGCGAGCCTCGCTGGCCCGATGATACGCGCGCCGCTCGCTCCGGACACGCGGCGCCGACGCGTGGCGGCCGCCGGCGAACCGCTGCCGGGCGTGTCGCCGCCGCTATCGACGTCGCGTAATCATTGGGTCAACATCTGTGACGGCGAAAGGCCTACGGGGGAATCTTATGCGTGTCTCGACGACTAGGTTGTTCGCGGGTTTGGTCCTGATCGCGGCTCTCGGTCTCGCCGGCCACGAACGCGCCGACGCGCAAGCATCGACGCCGAACCGCGCCGCAGACGAAGCCGCAGTCAAAGCCGTGATCCAGGCGTTCCTCGACACGCGCGAGAAGAACGACACGGCGGGGCTCGGCGCGCTGCTGACGCCGGACGTCGATCAGCAGCAGACGTCGGGCGTCATGCGCTCCGGCCGCGACGCCGTCGTCTCAGGATCGCTCTCGACGCAACGCGAAACGGGCGGCACGCGGACGATCTCCGTCGACACGGTGCGTTTCGTGAGCGCCGACGTCGCGATTGCCGACGGCCGCTACGACAGCCTCGGCCGCGCGGACGGCACGGACCAGCACATGCTCACGTCGATGGTGCTGCGGCGCGAGCCGAGCGGCTGGAAGATCGCCGCGATCCGCAACATGCTCCCGCCCCCCGCCGCGACGCGCTGACCGAGCATTTTCGCGGCCGTCACGGCCGGGCGCGCAACTCCGGTACGATCCGGCGGCATGACGCCTGCCAAATTCGTGTTCGCTGTCTGCCAAATCGGCTTCGAAGCCGCTCTCAAGCACGAGGTTGGTCGGAAACATCCGGACCTGCGGTTCGCCTTCTCGCGCCCGGGGTTCGTCACGTTTCGCATGCCCGACGAACTGGCGGTCGAGACAGGAGCAAGCTCGCCGCTCGATTTTCGCGCCGCATTCGCGCGCACCTGGGGCTTCTCGACCGGCAAGGTCGCCGGCACCGACGCCGACCAGACGGCGCGCGCGTTCTGGAAGACCGTGCTCGAGGCTTACGGCGCCGATCCTCTCGCGCAGTTCCGGCATCTGCACGTCTGGCCGCGCGATCGCGAGCTGCCCGGCGATACGGGGTTCGAGGCTGCGCGGGCGACGGAAGCAAGGGACGCGGGCCACGTGATCATGCGGCACCGCGGAGTCGGCGTGCCGTCGATCAACTTGCACGCCGAGCCCGGCGACCTCGTGCTCGACTGTGTGCTCGTCGAGCCGAACGAGTGGTGGCTCGGCTGGCATCGCGCGCGAGCGCCCGAGACGTGCTGGCCCGGCGGCGTGCCAGGTCTGCAGCCGCCGACCGGCATGATCTCGCGCGCGTATCTGAAGCTCCTCGAGGCGCTGCTCTGGGCCGAGCTGCCGGTCCGCGCGGGCGACCAGTGCGTCGAGATCGGCAGCGCTCCGGGCGGCTCGTGCAAAGCGCTGCTCGAGCGCGGCTGCGTCGTGGTCGGGATCGACCCGGCCGAGATGGATCCCGCGGTGCTCGCGCACCAGCGCTTCACGCACGTGCGCTCGCGCGTCAAGGACGTGGACCGCAGCGTCTTTCGCGGCTGCCGCTGGCTCACGTCGGACATCAACCTGCCGCCGAACTACACCCTCGACGCCGTGGAGGCGATCGTGGGCGCACCGCAAGCCGCGATCGAGGGCCTCGTGCTCACGCTGAAGCTCGCGGACCCGGCCGCCCAGTCCGACGAATTGCCGTTGTACAACAAGAGGATCCGCTCGTGGGGCTACCCCCGCGTGCGTGCCCGTCAGCTCGCCTTCAACCGCCAAGAGGTGTGCGTCGTGGCCACGCGGTCGTAGACTGGCAGCGTGTATTGCTGAGGCCAGTATCCACTTCGGGGGGAGAACATCGATGCAAACCGTTAAAGACATCCTCAAAGACAAAGGCCGCGCCGTCTGGGGCGTGAAGTCCACGGACACGGTGCTAGCAGCACTCGGCGTGATGGCCGAGCACGATATCGGCGCCGTGCTCGTGATGGACGAGGGCAAGCTCGTCGGCGTGCTGACCGAGCGCGACTACGCGCGCAAGGTCGTCCTCGCCGGCAGGTCCTCGAAGGAATCGCAGGTCAAAGAGGTCATGACGGCGCACGTCGTGTGCGTGGCACCCGAGCGCTCGGTCGACGAATGCATGGCGCTGATGACCAACAAGCGCCTGCGCCATCTGCCGGTGGTGGATCACAAGCGCGTCGTGGGAATCGTTTCGATCGGCGACCTCGTGAAAGCAACGATCGACGATCAACAGTTCACGATCACCCAGCTGCAGATGTACATCGCGAGCTGACGCGCACTAAAGCGTGAGCAGCGCGCGCAGGTCGCGCACGTTCGCGAGGCTCTCGAGCGCACCGATCCGTTCGATCAACGCGCGGGCCTTGTCCGCGCCGAGCACCGGCGTCATCAGGCTGCGCGCCTTGTCGTTCACACCGTTCGTGTCGAGCGGGTTCTCGGGCGTGCCGGGTGCATGGCTCACGAACTTCTCCACGCGCCGGCCGTCCGCGAGCGTCACCTCGACGAGACCGCTGCGCGGAGCGTCGACGCTCACGAGCTTCGGATCGGCCACGAGCTCGATGCGCTCACGCACGGCGAGCACGCGCGGATCCCTCAAACGCTCATACGAGTGGCTGTTCTCGAACGTGATGCCGCCATCGACGAGCGCGAGTGCGACGATGTGCTGGATGTTCACGTCGGGCATCGCGCGGTTGTCCACGATGCCCGCGCCGTCGGCCGGCAGGCGCAGCACGACGCGCGCGACGTTGTCGGGCGTCAGCCCGTGCTGCTCGCGCAGGCTCAAAAACGCGTCGAGCGGCGACTGGATCGGATAGCCGACCGGAAACGTCTTGATCGCAGTCTCCTCGACGTAGAACCGGAGCCCGAGGTCCGCGACGATCTCCTCGGGGTCGGGCGCAGGCGAGTGCGCGCGAAATACGTTCGGCTCCGCGTCGAGCGCGTCCGCGACACCGGTGAAGCCGGCTTGGATCATCGTGGCCGCGGCCACGCCGTTGCGCGCGCCCATGCCGCT
>CAVUKQ010000009.1:0-619887 GCA_963742115.1 uncultured Gammaproteobacteria bacterium | reverse complement strand
TACGTGACGAGATACCCGTCGATACGCTCCTCGGTCACGCGCTCGTTCACGACCTCGCAGCGCTGCCACACCGGCACGTCACGCACTTCATAGCTGCCCGCGCCGGTGCGAATCGCACGCTCACGCGCGATCACCGCACCCGCCGCCGCACCCGCCAGCGTAGCGAGGTCTTGGCCGTGGCCGCCGCCAAACTGGCGCCCGATCGCCGCGCCGATCACACCGCCCGCTGCGGTCTGACCCGCGACGCCGAACGCCGGCGAGCGCTGGCGCTGCACCTCGTCCCAGCACTGCTCGTGCGGACGGTTCACCGTGACGTAGCGCACCATGGGATCGACACTCGACGAGACGCGCGCATACACGTACGCGGTCGAGCTCGCTCGATGACCGTACGCATTGCCGCGGCCGTGGTCGGCGAGAGCCGGAGCCGTGACCGCAATGCTCGCGATCGCACCCAACACCGCTGCAGTCGCTGAAATCCTCGCACCCATGAAACTGTCTCCTTGTTCCGATCCGACCCCGTCCCTTGGGATCGTGGGGCGCAGATTACGGGCGGGGCGCTGAATCAAACCTGAACGCAGAAACGCAGGCGCGGCGCGGGTTTGCGGGGGCGCGGAGGCGGGTACGCGGGTCAGCGGTCAGCGCGTCGCCGACTTCGCGTCTTCGCCAGAATCGCTCGAGCGCCGCCGCGTCGTGCTGTGACCAATCGCCGCCGGCGCGCGCACTTGCGCCTCGACGTGGGCGAACCGCCGCTCGAAACGCGCGTTCGCGCCGCGCACGCAGGCCTCGGGATCGAGGTCGAGATGGCGGCAAAAATTCGCGACCGTGAACATCAGATCGCCGACCTCCGCGGCGACCGCAGCGTCGCCGCGCCGCGCCGCCGCCTTTTCCGCGTCGCGAGTGCGGTGCGCCGCACGCGAGCGCCGCGTCGAGCTCGGCGAGCTCCTCGTCGACCTTGGCGCGCACGCCGGTGACGTCGGGCCAGTCGAAGCCGACAGTCGCCGCGCGCTTGCCGAGCTTCACGGCGCGCGTCAGCGCCGGCAGGCCGACCGGCACGTCGTCGAGCACGCCCGCTCGCGCGACGCAGCCGCGCTCCTCACGCTTGATCTCTTCCCAGATTCGTCTGCTCGGCGCTGTCCGCGACTTGGCTCGCCGCCGAACACGTGCGGATGGCGGCGCAGCATCTTGTCGCAGATCGCGCGCGCGACGTCGCCGAACGCGAAGGCGCCCGCCTCCTCCGCCATGCGCGCGTGGAACACGACTTGAAAAGCAGGTCGCCGAGCTCGTCCTTCGAGTCGTCGAGATCGTTGCGCTCGATCGCATCCGCAACCTCGTACGCCTCTTCGATCGTGTACGGGGCGATCGTCGCGAACGTTTGCTCGACGTCCCACGGGCAGCCGCGCTCGCGGATCGCGAAGCCGCGCCATGATGTCGAGCAGCTCGGACAGCGGGCCGGATCACTTTTCGCCGTCATCGAGTATCACGTCCTGAAAGTTGCGGAGCACCGCAGCCGTCGCACCCCAGATGCGACGGCCGCCGTAGTTGAGCTCATAGGTCAGGAGGCGCGAGCCGTGCCGCTCGAAATAGCCGCGCCATGTTGCGGTGCGGTCGAGAATGACGCCGAGCGGCACCTCGAACACGCCCGCGACCTCGCGCGGATCGGGCGTCGCGACGAACTCGCTGTCGGCGACGACGCCGACGACGGGCGTCACGGAGAACCCGGTGCCCGTGAGGAACTCGTCGAGCGAGCCGATGACGTCGACGGGCTGGGCTCGAGGCCGACTTCCTCGTGCGCCTCGCGAAGCGCGGCCTCGGCCGGGCTCTCGCCGCCGGCGATACGGCCGCCGGGCAAGCTGACCTGGCCCGCGTGGTCCTTGAGGTGCGCCGCGCGCTCGGTGAACAGGACGGTGGGCCCTTCGCACGCTCGAGCAGCGCGAGCAGCACCGACGCCGGCCGTGACGGCCGCTCGAGGATCTCGCGCAACGCGGGCGAGATAGGCCCCTCGATGATCGCGCGCAGCCGCGCGCGCGGATCGCGCGGGGGGCGCGGCACGCGAGGCGGGCGGATGACGTCGAGCGTCTTAACCGCGTAGCCGCCTCCCTTTGATTCCACCCTTCGTGAGCTCGAGCGGATCGAGCAGCTCGCCAGCTCGCTCCGGCGAGGCTGGTCTGCTCCGCCGCGACGTCGCGGATCGCCGCCCTTCCTTGTACGCCTGCTTCGCGATCGCCGCGCCCTTGTCGTAGCCGATGACGGAGTTCAGCGCCGTCACGAGGATCGGATTACGGTCGAGCGCGTCGTCGAGCTTCTTCTGGTTCACCTTGAAGCCTTTGATCGCGGCATCCGCCAGCGCCGCGACACGTTCGCGAGAAGCTCGATGCTTTGCAGCAGATTCAGCGCGACGACCGGCAGCATGACGTTCAACTGGAAGTTGCCCGACTGGCCCGCGATCGTGACCGTCGCGTCGTTGCCGATGACCTGCGCCGCGACCATCGCGGCCGCCTCCGGGATCACGGGGTTCACCTTGCCCGGCATGATGCTGCTGCCCGGCTGAAGGTCCGGCAATGCGATCTCCGCGAGGCCCGCGAGCGGCCCGCTGTTCATCCAGCGCAGATCGTTCGCGATCTTCATGATGCTGACGGCCGTCGTCTTGAGCTGGCCCGACACCTCGACGGCCGTGTCCTGGCTGCTCAGCGCCTCGAAGAAATTGTCGGCGGGTGGAAATCGACGCCCGTCTGCTTCGCGAGCGCCGCCGCGAACTCGGCGCCGAACTTCGGATGCGCGTTGATGCCGGTGCCGACGGCGGTGCCGCCCTGCGCGAGACCCGTGAGCCGCGGCAGCACGGCCTTGAGCCGAATGTCGCTCGCACCTGCGCCGCCCAGCCGCCGAGCTCTTGATCGAGCCGCACCGGCATCGCGTCCATCAAATGCGTGCGCCCCGTCTTGACGACGCCGGCGACCTCGCGCGCTTTCGCTTCGATCGTCGCTGCGAGGTGCTCGAGCGCCGGCAGCAGCTTGCTGCTGAGCTCGAGCGCCGCGCTCGACGTGAATCGCCGACGGGATCGAGTCGTTGCTGCTCTGGCTCATGTTGACGTGATCGTTCGGGTGCACCGGCGAGCCGAGCGACTGCGTCGCAAGCCGCGCGATGACCTCGTTCGCGTTCATGTTCGAGCTCGTGCCCGAGCCCGTTTGGAACACGTCGATCGGGAACTGATCGGCGTGCATGCCGTTCGCGACCTCGAGCGCGCCGCCCTCGATCGCCTTCGCGATCGCCTCCGGCAACAGACCGAAGCTTCGGTTCGTGCGGCAGCGGCCCACTTGATGAGCGCCAGCGCGCGGATGAACGACGGCGGCATTCGCAAGCCGCTGATCGGAAAATTGTTGACTGCGCGCTGCGTCTGCGCGCCCCACAGCGCCGACGCGGGCACCTTCGAGCTCGCCCATGCTGTCGCGCTCGACACGAAAATCGGCCGGCATGCATACTCCTCGAATGCATCAAGAAGTCCGCACAGCGCGGACTCGCGTGTATGATGCGCACTCCGAAAAGGCTTGTATAGGCTTCGGCCGCACGTTGGACGCAACCTCGCTCCTCGCACTCTCGCCGCTCGACGGCCGTTACGCGCGCAAAGCAGCGCCGCTGCGAGAGTACCTGTCGGAATACGCGCTGATCCGCTATCGCACGCTGATCGAAGTGCGCTGGCTGCAGCATCTCGCCGACGAGCCGAGCATCGCGGAGCTCGAGTCGCTCGAGTCGCCGATCAAGGACGTGCTGAACGAGATCGTCGATGAGTTCAGTGTCGACGACGCGAAGCGCATCAAGGCGCTCGAAGCGAAGACGAATCACGACGTCAAAGCCGTCGAGTACTACCTGCGCAGAAGCTCGACGGCGTCGCCGTCGCGTCCAGAACTCTGATCGCCTTCATTCACTTCGCGTGCACGTCGGAAGACATCAACAACCTCTCCTACGCGCTGATGCTGCGCGACGCGCGCCAACGCGTGCTGTTGCCGCCGATGCGCAGCTCACGACCGACTTGCGCGAGCTCGCGCACCGGCTCGCGGACGTGCCGATGCTCGCGCGCACGCACGGCCAGCCCGCGACGCCCACGACGCTCGGCAAGGAGATCGCGAACTTCGTGCATCGGTTGCAGCGTCAGACCGAGCTCTTCGCGGCCGTCGCGATCTGCGGCAAGTTCAACGGCGCCGTCGGCAACCTCAACGCGCACGTCGCCGCGTATCCGAACGCGGACTGGATCGCGATCACGGATCGGCTTCCTCGAGTCGCTCGGGCTGCAGCCGCACGCGCTACACGACGCAGATCGAGCCGCACGACTGGATCGCCGAGTACTGCCAGGCATTGGCGCGCTTCAACACCGTCGCGATCGATCTCTGCCGCGACTTCTGGGGCTACATCAGCTTGGGCTACTTTCGCTCGCGCCCGGTCGCCGGCGAGGTCGGCTCGTCGACGATGCCGCACAAGGTCAACCCGATCGACTTCGAGAACGCCGAAGGCAACCTCGGCCTCGCGAACGAGCTGCTCGGGTTCCTCGCCACGAAGCTGCCGGTCTCGCGCTGGCAGCGCGACCTCACCGACTCGACCGTGCTGCGCAACGCTCGGTCGCGCTCGGCCACTCGCTGATCGCGCTCGAAGCGGCGTGCAAGGGCCTGGGCAAGCTCGACGCCGATCTCGGCGATCGCCGCCGACCTCGAGGACCGCTGGGAAGTGCTCGCCGAAGCCGTGCAGACCGTCATGCGCCGCTACGGCCTCCCGAACGCGTACGAGCAGCTCAAGGAGCTCACGCGCGGTCGTTCGATCGACGCGAAACGCTGCGCGAGTTCATCGGCGGCTCGACATTCCGGCCGACGAGCGTGCGCGGCTGCTCGAGCTCGACCCCTCCTCTTATACGGGCCTCGCCGCCGGCTCGCCCGCGAGGTCTGACGCGGCGCGCGCGGCCGGACCGCTCGACGGTGCGGTTACGCTGCAGATCGCGCGGTCCAGCTGCGCGAGGCGCAGCTAGCCGTGGCCGCAGCGGCACACGGCGCTCTCGCCGCGAGGCCGGTCACGAAAAACGTGACTTCCGGCACAGCGATGCACAACTGTTAAGTAAACTCGTCCGCAATCGATCAAACGCCATGCCCGACACCGACCGAACAAGTCAAAACCCGCGGCGTTCGCAGGTGCTGTCGACCGTCGACGAGGTGCGCGCGGCCGTCGTCGAGGTCACCGGCTTGCGAACCGGACGCTGTCGATCCTCACGCACGACCTCGAGCCGGAGATCTACGATCACGACGACTTCCTGGAGACGCTGAAGAAGTTCATCCTCGCACGGACCTTCGCGCGCGTGCGCGTGCTGATCCTCGACCCGAGCCGCGTGATCAGACCGGCAGCCGCTTCGTCACGATGGGCCGGCGGTTGAACAGCTACATCGAGTTTCGGAACGTGAAGCCCGAGTACCGGCCATCCGGAGGCGTTCTTCATCGCCGACGAGCACGCGCTCGTCTATCGCGCGCGCGCCGAGAGCTGGGAAGGCATGTCGGACACCTACGAGCCCGCCGTGGCCCGCATCTATCTGAGCAAGTTCGAGACGCTGTGGAACGCCTGCGAAATCGAGCCCGAGCTCCGGCAGATTCAAATATAGTCCAAAAGGCCGATGCCCCCCGTCCGGCGATTTCAGATGCTTCTTCCATGACCAGGTATCGACGTCACCGTCGCGGCGATCATCGAGAGCGGCGGCCGCTTCCTCCTGGTCGAGGAGCGCGCCGGCGGCCGCCTCGTGCTGAACCAGCCGGCCGGCCATCTCGAGCCGGCGAATCGCTGCTCGCAGCCGTCGTCCGCGAGACGCTCGAGGAGACGGGCCACCGGTTCGAGCCGACGCACGTCGTCGGCATCTATCTCTGGCAGAGCGAGAGCGGCACGACGTTCCTGCGCGTCGCGTTCTGCGGCGCCACACGCGCCGCCGGCCGGCGTGCCGTGCGCGCTCGACGACGGCATCGTCGCGTCGCACTGGCTCACGCGCGCGCAGCTCCTCGGCCGCGCAGCGCGACCTGCGCAGCCCGATGGTGCTGCGCTGCGTCGACGACTACCTCGCGGGCGGCGCCACCCGCTCGATCTCCGCCTCGAGGCGTGCCTGCGCTCAGTCGCGACGCGCGTCGTGCCGAGCGCAGCTCGCCGCACGCGGCGATGGCTACCGTCGCGTCGACAACGGCGTCAACTTGGCCACGTCGCAGCTGACCGCGGACCTTCTTGGCTCGCGCTCGCGCGGACCTGCTAGAAATCGCGCCGGCATGCCGTCGTCGCACCTCAAGCCCGACCGTCGTCGCCCTGTCGGGCGGCGTCGATTCCGCCGTCGCCGCGCTGCTGCTGCGCGACGCGGGTCACGACGTCCAGTGCCTGCACATGAGCAACTGGGAGGACGACGGCTACTGCGACAACGCGCGCGACTTTCAGGACGCGCGCCGCGTCTGCCTCGAGCTCGGCCTGCCGCTGCACCGCGTCAACTTCGCGCGCGAGTATCGCGAGCAGGTGTTCGCCGCACTTCCTCGCCGAGTACCGCGCGGGCCGCACGCCGAACCCCGACGTGCTCTGCAACCGCGAGATCAAGTTCGGCGTCATGCGCCGCTACGCGCAGCGGCTCGGCGCGACGCGATCGCGACCGGCCACTACGCCGCGTGCCACGCCGACACGGTCCGACGGCGTCCCGCAACTGCTCAAGGCGCGCGACCCGGCCAAGGACCAGAGCTACTTCCTGCACGCCGTCGCCGCCGAGGATCTCGCGACGTGCTGTTGCCGCTCGGCGACCTGCTCAAGTCCGAAGTCCGCGAGATCGCGCGCAAGGCCGGCCTGCCGGTCGCGGAGAAGAAGGACAGCACCGGCATCTGCTTCATCGGCGAGCGGCCGTTCGCCGAGTTCCTGCGCCAGTACCTGCCGGCGTCGCCCGGGCGTCGATCGTCGACGACCTCGGCCGCGAGCGCGGCCGGCACGACGGCCTCGCCTACTACACGCTCGGCCAGCGCCACGGCCTGCACATCGGCGGCGTCGCCGACCGGCCGAGAACGCGTGGTACGTGGCAGCGCAAGGACGCCGAGCGCAACGAGCTCGTCGTCGTGCAGGGCCACGAGCATCCGCTGCTGCTCGAGGACTCGCTCGTCGCGACCGACGTGCACTGGATCGGCGCGCCGCCGCGACGGCTGGGACGGCGCGGCCCGCCGTTCCGCTGCGCGGCGAAGATTCGCTACCGGCAGGCCGATCAGGCCTGCACGGTCGTGCGCACCGGCGAGCGGCGTTCGAGGTGAGGTTCGATCAGCCGCAGCGCTCGCCGACGCCGGGCCAGTTCGTCGTGCTCTACGACGGCGACCGTTGCCTGGGCGGCGCCACGATCGAGCGCGCGGCGGCACCTCGCGAGCTGCGCGCCGCGGTCTAGCTCGCCGCCGCGACGCGGGTTCGCCGCTTATAATCCGCGCCGTTCCCATCGACTTCGCCCTCGAGGTTCCAATGACCGACAGTTTCGGCGCCCGCAAGACGCTCGGTCGGCGCCGCAGACCTATCAGATCTACCGCCTGGACGCCGTCAAAGGCGCCGTCGACACCCTGCCGTACACGCTGAAGATCCTGCTCGAGAACCTGCTGCGGCTTCGAGGACGGCGCGAACATCACGGCGGACGACATCACGGCGCTCGCGAACTGGGACCCGAAGGCCGAGCCCGACCGCGAGATCGCGTTCACGCCGGCGCGCGTGGTGCTGCAGGACTTCACGGGCGTGCCGGCGGTCGTCGACCTCGCGGCGATGCGCGACGCCGTCGTCAAGCTCGGCGGCAAGGCGTCGATGATCAACCCGCTGTCCCCGGCCGAGCTCGTGATCGATCACTCGGTGCAGGTCGACGACTTCGGCACGCGCGCAGTCGCTCGCGCAGAACAACGCGATCGAGTTCGAGCGCAACCACGAGCGCTACTGCGTTCCTGCGCTGGGGCCAGAACGCGTTCGAGAACTTCCGCGTCGTGCCGCCGAACACCGGCATCGTGCACCAGGTGAACCTCGAGTACCTGAGCCGCGTCGTGTTCGAGCGAGAAGGACGGCAACGACACGTCGCCTATCCCGACACGCTCGTCGGCACGGACTCGCACACGACGATGATCAACGGCCTCGGCATCTTCGGCTGGGGCGTCGGCGGCATCGAGGCCGAAGCCGCGATGCTCGGCCAGCCGATCACGATGCTGATCCCGCAGGTCGTCGGCTTCGAGCTCACGGGCAAGCTCGCCGAAGGCGCGACGGCCACGGACCTCGTGCTGACGGTGACCGAGATGCTGCGCAAGAACGGCGTCGTCGGTAAGTTCGTCGAGTTCTTCGGCGACGGCCTCGACGACCTGCCGCTCGCGGACCGCGCGACGATCGGCAACATGTCGCCCGAGTTCGGCAGCACCTGCGCCGTGTTCCCGATCGACGCCGAGACGCTGCGCTACCTCGAGCTCTCGGGCCGCTCGAAGCGAGACGATCGCGCTCGTCGAGGCGTACGCGAAGGCGCAGGGCCTCTGGCGCACCGACCAGCGCGCGCGCTACACCGACGCGCTGGTGCTCGACCTGGCGCCGTCGAGCCGAGCATCGCGGGCCCGAAGCGCCCGCAGGATCGCATCGCGCTGAAGGTGCGCCGGCGCGCAGGTCGGCGGCGCTGCTGAAGACCGCCGGCAAAGGCACGAAGGCGCCCGTCGCGCCGGGCAAGCAGACGTTCGAGCTCGAGGACGGCGCCGTCGTGATCGCGGCGATCACGAGCTGCACGAACACGTCGAATCCGGCCGTGATGGTCGGCGCCGGGCCTGCTCGCGCGTAACGCCGCGGCGAAGGGCCTCACGCGCAAGCCGTGGGTGAAGACGAGCTTGGCGCCGGGCTCGAAGGTCGTCACGGACTACCTGAAGGCCTGCGACCTGCTCGACAAGGACCTCGACACGCATCGGCTTCAACCTGGTCGGCTACGGCTGCACGACCTGCATCGGCAACTCCGGCCCGCTGCCCGACGAGATCGCCGACGCGCTCGCAGAAGAGCGACGTCGTCGCGTGCTCCGTGCTCTCGGGCAACCGCAACTTCGAAGGCCGCATCCACCCGCAGGTGAAGATGAACTTCCTCGCGTCGCCGCCGCTCGTCGTCGCGTACGCGCTCGCGGGCAACATGAAGATCGACCTCACGAAGGAGCCGCTCGGCATCGGCAAGGACGGCAAGCCCGTCTACTTGAAGGACATCTGGCCGACGCCGAAGGAGATCCACGACCTCATCGCGAAGCACGTGACGTCGAAGCATGTTCAAGTCGAGCTACGCAAGCGTGTTCGACGGCGACAGCGAACTGGCAAGGCATCGCGTCGCCGACCGGCGAGACCTTCACCTGGGACGACGACTCGACCTACGTGAAGAACCCGCCCTACTTCGAAGGCATGACGCTGAAGACCGGCACGCCGACGGACATCAAGGGCGCGCGCGTGCTCGCGTTGCTCGGCGACTCCGTGACGACGGACCACATCTCGCCGGCCGGCAACATCGCGGCGGACAGCCCGGCGGGCAAGTACCTCGAGAGCCTCGGCGTGCAGAAGAAGGACTTCAACAGCTACGGCGCGCGGCGCGGCAATCACGAGGTGATGGTGCGCGGCACGTTCGCGAACATTCGGCTGAAGAACAAGCTCGTGCCCGGCACCGAAGGCGACTGGACGATGCACATGCCGAGCGGCGAGAAGATGTCGATCTACGACGCGTCGATGAAGTACCAGGCCGCGAAGCACGCCGCTGATCATGCTCGCCGGCAAAGAGTACGGCGCCGGCTCGTCGCGCGACTGGGCCGCGAAGGGCACCGCGTTGCTCGGCGTGCGCGCCGTCATCGCGGAGAGCTACGAGCGCATCCACCGCTCGAACCTGATCGGCATGGGCGTCGTGCCGCTGCAGTTCCGCGACGGCGAAAGCGGCCGACGATGCTCGGCCTCACGGGCAACGAGACGTTCGACATCGTGGGCCTCGCGGCTCGAGCGCTCGCGCGAAGTGAAAGTCACCGCGACTGCGGCCGACGGCAAGAAGAAGCGTTCACCGCCGTCGTGCGCATCGACACGCCGAAGGAGCAGGACTACTTCATCCACGGCGGCATCCTGCAGTACGTGCTGCGGCAACTCGCGTCCGGCAAGCAGGCCGCGTGAGCTCGTTCGGCTGCAAGCCGCCCGATCCCGCAGCCATCGGGGCGGAACGGGCGGCGGCGCGGGCGAAGGAGCAGAAGGAAACCGGGACAAGCTCGACCCGGGCGGGTTGAGCTTGGCGCCGGATGCCGCCGCGTCGAACGCGGCGGCGCGGCGCGCGCGAAACTGGCGGCGCGGTTGGAGCGGCGTCGGCGCGGTCGTCGTCCTGATCGCGCTGATCGGCGTGTGGGTGCTCTGCTACTGGTGGTCGCGCGAGCCCGCAGTCTTCTGCGTGAACGACAAGACGCCGGACGGCGCGCCCGGTCGTCGGCTACTCGACCGCCGACACGCTCACGCGCGTGCATCGACTGGATGCTCGACAAGCCCGGCGGCTACTTGAGCAACGACGTCACGCCGCCGAGCGTGTTCCTCGACAACCAGCCGAGCTTCGAGTTCGGCGTGCTGGTGCAGGTCCGCGACCTCACGCGAATCTGCGCAACGACTACAGCCGCTCGCAGTCGCAGAGCGTCGAGGACGGCGACCTGATCGTCGCGGAGCCGGCGCTCAACTACACGAACGACCGCTGGCTGATCCCGTCGACCGAAGGCAAGTATCAAGAGGCGCTCGACGCGCTGCAACTCGTACAAGGCGCGGCTGATCGACGACGACCCGGCCGACGGCCAGTTCTACGCGCGCGCGGACAACTTCGCGCAGTGGCTCGTGTCGTCGAAGGACGGCTCGGGAGCTTGTCGCAGCGCTTGGCGGCGAGCGTCGGCCAGGTTCGCGTGAACACCGCCCTCGGCGGCGCGCCGGCGGGCGACTCCGCGCGGCCCGTCGACAGCGAAGTCGTCGACAAGACGCCGTGGCTCGAGATCGACGACGTGTTCTACGAGGCGCGCGGCACGGCCTGGGCGCTGCTGCTGTTCCTGCGCGCCGC
Organism: uncultured Gammaproteobacteria bacterium; assembly: GCA_963742115.1. Lineage (GTDB taxonomy): Bacteria > Pseudomonadota > Gammaproteobacteria > Steroidobacterales > Rariloculaceae > FEN-1219. The sequence goes on along the minus strand of CAVUKQ010000009.1, from coordinate 608,819 downwards.
GCAGTTCGACTTCGAGCGCACGCTAGAAGATAAGAACGCGGTCGTGTCGCTCCGCCAGATCATTCGCGAGCTCGAGGAGGCACTGGCGCCGATCGGGAGTCCGATGATCATGAATGGGCAGGGGTTTGGGATGTTTGCGAATCACTCGCTGGTGCTCGCGTCGTATCTGTCGCGCGCCCACTCCGCGGTGATTGATCTCAGAGAACTGCTAGAGCGAGGCTAAGAGTGCCTCGACGGGTCGCCCCCGTGAAAACTCGAGACTTTGTCTTGACCGACTAGCGCCACCGTCCACATACCACACGGCTCTCTCTCGTTAGCCGTGCTAGCTTCCCGCACGGACCTCTAGCTCTTCGTGCCGCACATCACAACTCTACCCGGATTCGATAGTTTCCCTTAACCGACCTCTGTATAACGGGCGCGCTTGACGCTCACATTGCTCAAGCTTGGGTTCATCGCGGGAATCTGCTGGCGCACTGCTGAGGAGTGCAAATGGCCGACTGCAACGTCCGAATTCTTGAGGTCCGAGTAGGCAACTGCCGGTCTCTAAAAGAGGCGGCTGTCACACTCGACGACATCACGATTCTTGTGGGCGCGAATAACGTCGGAAAGACGAGCTTTCTTGATGCGCTGTATGCAGCAATGGGCGCAGGTCGCCGGCTGCTGACGCAGGACGACGTTTTTGTCGAACCTGCGGAGTCAGCTGAACCTTCGTGATTACTACGCCAGTCGGCCGACCGACCAAGTACATGCCGACCTTCAGCCGTGTCGCGGAGGCAATTCGACCCTGATGTCAGAATCGCATTAAGCGCCGTTTGTCCTTACGATGCGCATGATGACCAGACTCCTGATTGCAGCCGCATCGCTCCTTTGCACGAGCCCCGCCATGGCTCAAGTGAAAGTGATCATCTCCGGCGGCTTTTCCACCGCCTATCGCCAGGTCCTGCCGGAATTCGAGGAGTCGACCGGCATCAAGGTCACCACCGGCTCGGGCGCGTCGCAGGGCGAGGGGCCGCTGACCATCGCCTCGCAGCTCGAGCGCGGCGAGGCGTTCGACGTGGTGATCATGTCGAGGGAAGGTCTCGAGAACTTGAAGGCCGCGGGCCGGATCCTGCCGGGATCAGACGTCGATCTCGCCACTGCGGCAATCGGCGTCGCGGTGCGCGCGGGGGTGCCGAAGCCCGAGATCGGTACCGTCGAAGGCTTGAAGCGCGCTCTTCTGAGCGCGAAAACCATTGCCGTGCCTCAAAGCACGAGTGGCATCTTCCTCCTCGAAAAGGTCCTCCCCTTGCTCGGCATCGATCGCAGCAGGATCAAGGCGACGGAGCGCGGCTCGCAGGCAGCAAACCTGGTGGCGACTGGCGAGGCCGATATCGTGGTACAGCCCGCGAGCGAGCTGATGAGCGTGCCGGGGATCCAGTATGTCGGCGTCATTGCCGATGAGCTGCAGCTGATCCAGATGTTTTGCGCTGCGGTAGTCAAGGGATCGAACGAGGTCGAGGCCTCGAAGCAGCTGATCGCGTTCCTCTCCTCGGAGCGCGCCACGGCGGCGATCCGCAAGAACGGGATGGAACCGGCCCGGAAGTGATGAGCGAGGCGAGGTTTGCAAGGACCAGCAGCGCCTTGCGATGAGCAAACGGCATCGCAACTTCGGTCTCTCCCGACAAGAGCCCAAGGTGAGAAAGCGAGCCGCACATGAACGTCCGCTTCGGTCCCCAAAGCGGTCGTTCCCGTGCTAATTTTCAGACTAGACGAAGGTCCGGTATCGACCCGAAGCGAACATTCGCGTGTTCGTAGCGCCGCTCCGGAGCGGCGAGCGAAATCCGCAAAGGGCAACAGCACATGCGACGCCTTTGGACAATCGTTGGAACCCGAGACGTGGCTCGAAGCTGTGAGTGGTATCAGTCGCTGCTCGGCTTACCGCAGTCGACACCCGCGCATAGCTACTTCGGACAAATTGTGGACTCGGATGGAACCGTGTTGGTTTGCCTTCATGAATGGACTGCGCACGACCACCCGCCGTTGAGGAGCCCCGACGAGACTCAGCCTGGCAACGGCCTGCTTTTGTTCTTTCTGGTCGATGATTTCGAGTCAGCACTTGAGCGGGCACGAAAGCTCGTGGGCGAATTGGCCGAGGAGCCGCACATGAATCCAAATACTGGCGCTTTAGAGTTTGCCGTTCGAGACCCAGATGGGTATTACGTCATGGTAAGCGCGTATTCCGGGTAATGAATCAGCGGCCGCTCCTGGCCGCTGAACGACGGACTGATCGCCGGTCCTAAGCCAGGAGAGAATGAGTTCTACTGCGGTCGTTTGCGGCGCGATCTCGCTATGATCCACGGCAACTCGAACGTCCACCCAAAGCGGAAAACTGCCACGTTACGGCGTTTCACTAGGAAGGCTAACGGCCGTGCCTCACAAGACGCTCAGTCCCGCCCATGTCAGCGAATCGCTCGCCGCTGCGGGATTCCGTTGCCCACCTTCGGACGTCCAGATCGAGGCACGTGAAGAACGGTGGCTCGTGCGACTTCCTGGCCAACGTCTGGCGTGGTTCGCTGCCTCTTCGAGTGGTCTTCAGCGGCTCCGTGCCGAACGTCGCGTGCTGCGTCTTCTCGAAGCACGTTGCTCGTTTGGTGCTCCGCGAGTGCTATTCGAAAGCCGAGACGAGGAGTTCGATGTTCGGACGATGGTCGCCGGAACAAGCGATGCGTGGGCGGTCTACGCCGAAGTCCGAGACGATAGTAGGCGCTCCATCCAACTGGGCACTGCAATAGGCGCGATCCTTGCCGAGCAACATTCCCGAATCAGCGCCAGTGACGTTAGCGAATGGCTCCCCGCGACGCCAGCCTGGCCGGAACCGCGAGACTGGATTAGCGAACGCCTCCCCAGCGTTGTGGATGACGCCGATTTAATCGCACGCGCTAGCCACGTCATGGAAGCGTACGAAAGTGTTTCGTTAGAAGAGATCGATCGCGCTTTGGTGCATACAGACGTTGGTTTCCACAACCTAGGAATCGATCCAAAATCGTTTGCTGTCCATGGAATCTTTGACTACGACGGGGCTGCTTGGGCCGATCGCCACCACGATTTCCGATATCTAGTGTTCGCGCTCGATCGGTACGAAATGCTAGACGCAGCGACTTCAGTCTACGAAGCGGTCGTCGGTTGCTCCATCCGGCGTGACCGCGTTCTCCTCTACAACGCAGCTTGCGCTATTAGCTATCTGGCGTACCGAGCTGGCACTGAACCGGAGGAGCGCTCGTGCGGTAGAACCTTGGCGGAAGACCTTAAGTGGTCGAAGCATGCGATCGCGAAGGCGCTAGCCCCACCTGTTTGAGATCGCTGCCCGCGACGGGTCACTGCTCATGGTCGGGCCGCCGGCAGCGCTAGAGCCCGATCGCGGCTACCAAGCTCGTTGCGTCGCGTCAGTCGCCGCGCTGAAAGATGATGCCCAGCTCTTCCAAGTCTAGGTCGCGCTCAAGGTCGTGCAGCACGTCGTCCTCGATCCGCCCTTCGCGTTGCAGGCGGATCAGTTCAGCGCGCCCTGCCGCGATGGCGGCGAGGATCACGTCGAAATGGGGACGGATATTTTCCATGAACGCGTCTGGCTCATCGGCGTAGCGCTCGGTCGCGTTGGCCCGTTTTCGATACATGTCGAGAAGTTGGGGGTGGATGAGACTTCCGTCCGGCGCGTAGGCGTGCCGCTCCGCTATCGCGAGCTTGGCGCGCGCAACGGCTGCTTCCGCGGCGGCGAGACCGACGGGAGCAGGCGGCTCCTCGTCCACCGGGCGCACAAGCTCGATGACCCACCCGAGGCTGGCCCCTTGCACGACGACGGTGACCAGGATCACGGCGAACGCCGCGACGAGCATCAGGTCGCGTCCCGGCATGGCTTGCGGGAGGGTCAGTGCGATCGCCAGCGTCACGACGCCCCGCATGCCCGCCCAACTCAGCACGCTCGCCTGCCGCCAGCCGAGCGGCCGCGCGAACCGGAGGCCCGTCTTGCGTAGACCGGTCAGCAAAGCGTCGATGCCGAAGACCCAGACGAACCGGCCGATGATCACCGCCGCCACCACGCCGAGGATGGGCTCAGCCAGCCCCGTGAATACATCGCGGATTCCTCCGACCCGGTCGAGCACGCCGCGCAGCGAGAAGCCCATCAGGATGAACGCCAGCGCTTCGAGGGCGAAGACGAGCGTGCGCCAGAAGGCGGTCCCCTGCAGCCGGATGCGAGCGGGCAGGATCACGTGCTGCGACCAACCGAAGACGATACCGGCTGTCACCGTTGCAATGACGCCCGACACGTGGAGCAGCTCTCCCGCAAAATAGGCGGCCCAGCACAGGAGCGTGCCGGCAGCGACGTTGAGGGTCTCGTCCGTCAAGCGCCGGAGCACGAACATCCAAGCGGATCCAACCACCAAGCCAATCGCAACGCCGCCGAGCCCGAGGAGTGCGAAGCTGCCGATCGCAGCTACCCATGTCGAACGCCCCGGTCAGCGTCGCCGCCACGGCGAAGCGAAAGAGGACGAGGCCCGTCGCGTCGTTGAGCAGGCTCTCGCCTTCGAGCAGGGCGTGGAGCCGGCGCGGCAGCTTGACCCGTTGCAGCACGGCGCGGGCCGCAATCGCATCCGGCGGGGACACGACCGCACCGAGCGCGAAACACGCGGCCCATGGCAGTTGCGGAACCAGCCAGTGCGTAACGACACCGACCGCCAGCGTCGTGAACAACACCGCACCGACGGCCAACGACAGGATGCCAGGGAGATGGCGGCGCGCCCGGCCAAAGGCTGTGTAGTAGGCGCCGTCCATCAGGAGCGGCGGCAGGAACAGGACCAGCGCGAGCTCGGGATCGAGGGTGACCGACGGCAGCCCCGGGACGAAAGCGAGAGCGCCTCCGCCGACAAGGAGCGTCGCCGAAGGTGGAAGCCCGATCCGCGCCGCCACCCAATGCAGGGCGACCACGGTTGCGAGCAGGGCGAGGATCAGCTCGAAGGTTTCGACCGGATGCATGGCTTAGTTGAGCACGCGTTTTCGACGCGCTTACGTTGGATGGATCGAGAAATTCTATAACGCAACGTCTCGGCGCTTGGGCTCATTTCAGCCTTGACTCGCCGAAAGCGGCGAGCGTTACACTCGTGAGACCACTGGCTCGGTCCATGCGATGACAGCCAAGCCGCTAAAGAAGCATGCGACGTACGACGATCTGCGCGACGTTCCCGACAACTTCGTCGCCGAGATGTTCGACGGCGAGCTGTATGCGTCGCCGCGACCCGCTTACCCGCACGCGCATGCCGCCTCGGTGGTGGCTTTCCTGCTCGGCGGCCCATTCCATCTCGGCCAAAACGGCCCAGGCGGCTGGGCCATCGTGGTCGAGCCGGAGCTACACTTTGGCAACGACGTGCTGGTCCCGGATCTCGCGGGCTGGCGCCGGGAGCGCGTAGCGGTCGTTCCTTCGGCCGCGTATCAGACAAGCGCGCCCGATTGGGTTTGCGAAGTGCTCTCCGCGTCGACCGAAGAGTTGGATCGCGGCAAGAAGCTCAGAATCTATGCACGCGAAGGCGTGACACACGTGTGGCTCGTGAATCCCATCCTGCGTACGCTCGAGGTGTTGTCCCTCGCGCGCGGAGTGTTCAGGCTCACTGCGAGCCACGAAGGCGGTGCCAACATTCGCCGCGGCGCCGTTCGACGCGATCGAGCTCGATCTCGGCGCGCTCTGGGTTTAAGCGAGGGTTCCCATGTCGTCTTCGAAAATCGCCGCGTTTCGGCGTCTACACGAGAGCGGTTGTTTCGTAATCCCCAATCCGTGGGATCGCGGCAGCGCAATCTTTCTTCAGAAGGCGGGCTTCAAGGCGCTGGCAAGCACGAGCGCGGGCTTTGCCTGGTCCATCGGTCGGCCAGACAACAAGATCACCGCCGATGCGGTTCTGGGACATCTCGAAGACATAGCGCACGCGGTCGACATCCCACTCAATGCCGACTTCGAGGACGGGTTCGCGGCCGAGCCCGAAAAGGTCGCGGCGAACGTCACGCGCGCGGTTGCGACGGGCATCGCCGGTCTTTCGATCGAGGATTCAACGCGCGGCGGTGGTGAGCCACTTCATGCGTTCGATCTGGCGGTGGAGCGCATCAAGGCAGCGCGTGCGGCGATCGACAACGCGAACGCCGGTGTGCTGCTGACGGGGCGGTCGGAAGGGTTCTTGGTTGGCCGCGCGGATTTGAGAGAGACCATTCGGCGGCTCGAGGCGTATTCGGCGGCGGGCGCAGACGTGCTTTATGCGCCCGGCATCAAGTCGAAGGGCGACATCGCAGCAGTCGTGAAGGCCGTAGCGCCGAAGCCCGTCAATCTTTTGATAACCGGGAATTGGATGACCGTGGCGGAAGCGGCCGAGTTGGGTGTGCGGCGCATCAGCGTCGGCGGGGCGCTCGCCAGATCTGCGTGGGTCGCGTTCGCGAAGGCCGTGAATGAAATCACCGAGCAGGGCACGTTCAACGGGCTGTCGCCTGCCGGATCGTCACCGAACCTCAACGCCACCTTTGGCGACTAGGCCTCTGAGGCAAACGACGCCTTGCGGCGTTAAAGAACAGACGCCGGTCGTTCTAACGCGCACCACACATGCGCTCCGTCCGTTCCGCAACCGCGCCTAGAGGTTCCCGCGCGAGCGCTTTCGGGAGGTCCTTATCAACACTTAGCATCGAGGACCGAACCATGTCGCTAGCCTCAACGATTCGCTTGTAAGCGTCCACGCCGACAATCGATTCTACCTGCGCAACAGCCTCGGCCCGGACGTCGTCGCTTGCTTTCCTGATCTTACCTACCTCCTTCACGAGGTCCTCTCTCGAAACTATTTGCTCGCGGCGATTGCATACGTCGTCGCGGGCAGCGGATGCAACGCGTCGACGCGTTTCGAGCGCGGACTGTATGCGCCGGAAGAGTGTGGCGGCCGTCCGATCGTCTAGGTTGAACTGCGCCTTCAAAGCCGACACTCCCGAGCCTGGCGATCCTTCGTCGGCCACGACTGTGCTGACGAACAACAACGTCCAAACGCCTTCCCACTGCGGAGTCGTTTCTGGATTCGAAACAATGACGTCCTCCGGCACTGGTACTTCACGCGGGTTTGAAGAGAACTGTCCCGCGGCAGCGCCGACTAATAGCAGTGGGCATAACCAGATTACACAGCGGACTGGTATTTTTGCGTGCATCGCAACCGTCCTATTCTCTTAGCCCTCTCGGAAAGATTCAGATGGCGTCGACGAAGGTCAGTCCAGCGCCGAAGCGAACTCTCGCACGATCTGCGCGGCCGGCTTGACCTCGTGAATCCCCGCGACCGACTTGCCCGCCTGCCAATACTCGCTGCTCGTGTCTTCGGTCATGAGCGACTTCTTGAGTCGCCGGATCGAGTTGAGCGCATACCACGTGCGCATCCAGTGCTTCGTCTTGCGTCCTTTGAGCATCCAGCGCGCGAACGCGCCCGCCTTCGTGCCGAGCCGCTCGACATAGGCGTTGCGAATGACGGCGACCGGAACGCCCGTGAGGCGCTCGGTGAGGACGATGTCGTCCTCGCCCGAGTCCACGATCGCCTGCTTGTACGCGTCGCTGGCTTTGCACTCGTGCGTCGCAATGAAGCGCGTGCCGAGCTGCACCGCGGCGTAACCGAGGCGCAGGTGCCGCGCGAACTCTTGCGGCGTGCCGACGCCGCCCGCGCTCACGATGGGCTTGCCGAAGGGCGCGAGCTCCTCGAAGAGCGCTTCGGGTGAGAGCGGCCCCGCGTGTCCGCCGGCGCGCGCGTTGACGGCGATGAGGCCGTCGACGCCGCCGTCGACGCCCTTCTGCGCCCACTTCCGCTCGGTCACGTCGTGGTAAACCACGCCACCCACCGCGTGCACGCGCTCGCACACCCACTTCGGGTTTCCGAGCGAGGTGATGAAGAAGCGCACGCCCTCCTCGAGCGCGCCGTCGATCCACCGGCGCATCCGGTCGAGGTAGGCCTTGTTGCCCCCCTCGATGAGCGCGTTGAAACCGATCGGTTTCCCCGTCAGCGAGCGGATGTAACGCAGCCCGGCGCGGAATTCGTGGCCATGCACGTAGGTCAGCGATATCGGCTGCACCACGCCGAGCCCGCCCGCTTCACTGACCGCTGCGACGAGCTCGGGGTTGGAGCAGGGATACATCGGCCCGCAGATCAGCGGGACTCGCACGCCGGCATGCCGCGTGAACGCCGTTTCCATCGGTCAGCCGGCCTTGGGTCGGACGGGACCGAGCCGCCAGCGCACGTTGCCGGTCGCGACGAGAGTGCCCTCGCGGTCGAAGCATTCGGCCATGACGTCGAAGTCGCGGTCCTCGGTGACCGTCGGCACGACGACGCGTGCGACGCCGCGGATCGTGCCGCGCGCCTTCTTGTGGTACGTCATCGAAAGCGTCGTGACGATGCCGCGCACCGTCGGCGGCAGCCCGGCCAACATCGCGAGACCGCTCGTCATCTCCGCCAAGTTCATGAGCGCGATCGCGTGCACTGAGCCCAAGTGGTTGCGGTTCGAGCGGCGGTCGGGGATCTCGATCTCGGCATGCCCCGGCTCGAGCACGCGGATGCGCGGGCGGACGGAGCCCGAGTAAGGCACGGCGTATCCGAAGAGCTTGGAGAAGAGCCACGGCCCGCAAGGCAGCGGCGCGAGGCGGCGCCAACGGTCGAGGAGCTTCGCGGCGTTCAGCATATCGAAGTCTCCTGGCTGTCGCGCGCCAGTATACGCAAGGTCTCGGTCCGGCCAAGTGAGCTCATTGACACACAATATCCATCCGGCTCAATGTCGCGCGGGAGCAATGAACAAGAACCCGTTTAGACAGCCGGCTCAGCCCGTACTTGCGACTACCTCTGTGCCGCGTGGGCTTGCAGCTGCGGCGCTCAGCTTCATGTGCCAATGTGCATTTGCGCAATCCGCTGTGACGGTGCTGTCGACGCGACCGGATTCCGTGAGCGGCGGTGACGCCGTAATCCAAGTGCGCGTTCCGCCCGCCGTGGCGGTCGAGCGGGTTGCGGTTTCGCGTAACGGTACCGACGTGACGCAAGCTCTCGTCGTTGTCGACTCACGGACGCTGCAAGGGCTGGTGAGCGAGCTCGTCGTCGGGGCGAACTTCATCGTCGCGACGACCGACTCAGGTGAAGTTCTCGGTAAGGCACTCGTGCAGAACTGGCCACTCCATGGGCCGATCTTCGCGGGTCCCCATCAACGGCCTTGGATCTGCGAGACGGAAGCATCGGGTTTGGGGCCGCCGCCCGCCGAAGGGCCGTGCGCGGCGCCCGTGCGATACGAGTGGTTTTACCGCACGACGACCGGAACGTTTCAGCCACTACCGAGCACAGAATCCCGCCCGGCCGACGTCGCTCAGACGACTACTCTCGATGGACGCGAGGTCGACTACATCGTGCGTGTTGAGTCGGGTGTGATCGACGAATCGATTTATCGCATCGCGATCATCGACGATCCCGCTCATCCGATCTCCAATCCCTGGTCGGCCGGCGGCACGAGACCGGGACCTGGATGGAATGGAAAGCTGTTCTACCACTTCCTCGGCGGATGTCGGCCCGGCTTCCGGTCGGGCCGCAACCTCGCAACGGATGCGCTCAACATCGCCGACACGGTTTCGGTTCGAGACGAGCCGCTGAAACTCGGATTCGCTGTCGCGTTTGGCACTCGGAATCGGACTGGCACCGGTTGCGACGACGTCATCTCGGCCGAGACCGTCATGATGATCAAAGAGCGCTTCGTCGAGCAGTACGGCGTGCCGAAGTTCACGATTGGACTCGGCAGCTCCGGGGCCGCGATGCAGCAACACCTGATTGCGCACAATTACCCTGGACTGCTGGACGGCATCGTCCCTGTTCGTTCCTTCCCCGATGTTCTCACTGTCTTGACGGACGTCATCGACTGCGGGTTGCTCATCAACTATTTCGATGGCGTCACCGATCCTGCGGCATGGCCTGGGTCCAAGAGGTCGGCAGTCGACGGTCATGCAGCGGATCCCCAAGGGCGCACGAGCTGCAACGGGTCGAACGAAACCGGCCGCGTTGCGGTAATGCCCAATGGTTTCTTCGACCCAGCTGTGCCGATGGAAGCTCGCTATGACCGGACTACAAATCGAAGTGGTGCGCGCGGCACGCTTCACGACGGCATGGTGAACGTCGTCGGAGTCGATCCGGCTACGGGTTTCGCCCGCCGGCCGTACGACAACGTTGGCGTGCAATACGGGCTGCGAGCGCTGAACGCCGGAGAAATCACGACAGCGGAGTTTCTCGATCTCAACGAGAAAATCGGCGGACTCGACGTCGATGGCGACTTCGTACCGGACCGGAGTGCCGGCGACCTCGAGGCGATCGACACTGGCTTATAAGACGGGCCGCGTCAACGATGGCGCGAACTTGACCCTTCCCATCATCCAGTACCGCAACTACGTAGACTTCGCGAACGACATTCACACCTCGCACCGCACGTCCGCGATGATCGCGCGCCTCGAGAAGACGAATGGCACCGCGGACAACCTAGTGCGCTGGACGATGCCCGCGGACGGTAAAGTGAATTTCATGCGAATGGCGCTCATCGCGCAGAACGAGTGGCTCGAGAACGTGGCGGCCGATCGATCGGATGATCCGTATCCGGTGAAGGTCATCCGCAACAAGCCGGCATCGGTGACGAGCGCGTGCTGGGACGAAAGCGCGGTCATGCACGAGCAATCCGCGAGCACGGGTTCCGGAGTCTGCGATACGCTTTTTCCTGTACACGCGAATCCGCGCATCGCTGCAGGGGGGCCGATCGCCGGCGACATCCTGAAGTGTCGACTCAAGCGCGTGACCATGAGCGACTACGCGGTCAAGTTCACGACGGCCGAACGGGCGCGGCTCACCCGCATTTTCCCGCAGGGCGTGTGCGATTGGACCCAGCTTGGAGTCTCGCAGCAACCAATGACTGCTACCTGGCTGCGGTACGTGCCGGTCGCAGATCCTACCGGGTGGGTGGTTCGACCTTCGGAAATGGGGGAGCGGCAGTGAGCGCTCACTCGAGCGGCCCTACTTCACCAACGAAAGCCCCTCCGCACACGAGAACTCGCGCAGCTCGTCGTTCGGCGGCGATGCTTTCCGATACGTACGAATCTGCGTGAAGGGTTCGGTCAACGCCTTCGGGTCGCTTGCCGTAAGACGGTCCTCGAGGACGCCAGGCTCCGTAAATCTGATCCGCTCCTGCACGCTGAGCTGATCGCTGTGCGGCGAGAACAGGTCGAGCAGCGTGTCCTCGCGTATCGCTTGCGTTTCCACGACGAGCGTGTCCCCTTCCCAATGCCCCACGGAATACCCGGCGAACGTCGGATCGTCGAGTGTTCGCGGTTGCGGCTTGCGGCCGTCGAGATAAATCCGTCGATACACGTCGTTGAGCTCGCCGTAGATGGTGATCTTGTCCCTGCTGTGGTTGATCTCCATGCCGTAGGTCATCGACATCATCCCGGGCATGCCGGCGGAGAGGCAGTTGGCATTCGGATCGGTCTCCGACGATCCCGCCATTCGCGACTTCCGCATCTCCTCCCACTTGGCCAAGTATTCGGGCTTGAGCTTGGGTGCGGTGTCCGGCCGGCCCGCACGCCCGTCGATCACCGCCACGGGTCGCGGCGGCGTGCCCGCCCCGCGCGGTGCGGCAGGGCGCCGCGTTTGGGTTGAACGGGAAATACACGCCCGAAAAGTCCGGACGAGCCGGCGTCTCCTGCGCGCGAACCGATGGCGTCGATCCAAGCAGCAGATACACGAGCGCGACGGAAAACAGCCCTGCGGTCTTCGACATGATGTCCTCCCCCTCGCCCGCGAGTTATTGCGGGGAGGCCTGTCCGAGCACGGTGCCGTCGGCGAGCGTGACGCGCGTGGCGAGACCCGTGTGGCTGCCGTCCCGCGCCGGACTGAAATCCACGGTGATCGTGTCACCGGGCTTGAAGATCGTCTTCGACCAGCCGGAACGAGCCAATACGCCAGGGGGACGGCCCTCGATCTGCCACTCCGTCTTGCCGCCATTGCCGTCGTCGACCGCCAGATGAATCCACACGTGCGGGTTCGTCCACAGCCATTGCGTGACCGTGCCCTTGAGCACGACCACCTTCTCCGGGTCGAACGCCGAGTTGCTGTGGTGCGCTAGGGCGGACGTCGCCGTCAGCAGCAGCGCGACGAGAATAGGCCAAGCTCTCATATGTCACCCCCCTCCTGATGCGCAATGACATTAGCACGGCCTGAGCGGTCCGCTACTCGAGGCGGACGAAACTAACGCTGGCATGACCGATTGCCGGCTCCAAAGGATTGGCAATTCTTCCCATATCGGCCACGATTGAGCTCGAGCAGGAATCGGACTTGGGGGAGATGATCATGACCTTCGACAAGGGCACTGATTAAGAAGTCGATCGCTATCGGGATAGCCCTTGCTATCACGGTATCGTTCGCGGCAATCGCCCAGTTTGGCGGCCCGCCGCCCGTGCTCTATACGCCCGATGCCGACGCCAAAGACTTGAAGTCGGTGCTGTTCAACTGGCCGTGGCACATGGGCATGCTGCGCGGCATCGAGGAGCACGAGCTCCAGGTCTCGCTCCAGTACCGGGCTGAAGGCACGATCCAGGTAAACGGCCGGGCCTGCGCGCTCGTGCCGTTCAAGGAGGGCAGCAGGGAGGGCGAGCTCGGCACGGCGGGATACCGCTACGACGCGAGTTACCAACAACCCGGCTACCGCAACGAGATCAAATGCGCGCTGCCGAACGGTCAGACGTATTCCAATATCGAGGTCGTGAGCGGCAAGTACGCGTGGGATGAGGACACGCGGGGCGCCGGTCTCGAGCCGGGCAAAGGCACGGCCAAGCCGATGCCGAACGCCGTTGCCGAGCGTTTGATCCGCCTCTGGGCCAGCCCACAGGGCGCACCCAAGGCCGCACTGGCGGGCGCCGGTATCCCCCTGCGAAAAGTGTGGCGCAATCCCGGCGAGCTGCTCGAGGCGGGAACCGCGAAGATCGGTGAGACGTCGGTGGTCTGGGAGGGCAGTACGCCGATCATCACGTTCCCGATTCCCGGCGTCGAAGGCGCAAAGGCCGTTGCCGAGCTCGACGAGCGCTTCATGACCAAATCCGTTCGCGTCACGTACGGACGCGATACCTACGAGTTCACTTACAGCGACTACAACGACTACAACAATGAGCTCAACAGAGTCGAAGTCTTGATGGCCGGCAAGATGACGGAGAGCAAGAACGGCAAAGTCACGCGCGAGCTCACCACGAAGCAGACGGAGACGGGCAGTGTCTACGTCGTGCTGCCCGTGCCGAAGAGCGTGAGCGGCCGTGATCCGGAGCCGGTGGAGATGTACGGCACCGACCAGAAGGCGCCCGTGCTCGATTCGACCGCCGCGACGCCGCGGTTGGCCAACGGTAAACCCGACCTCACCGGTGCCTGGAGCGGCGGCAACAAGTTCTTCATCTGGCGCTATGGCAACCGCCGCTGCGCACCGGAACAGCTCGAAGGCTGCAGCCCGGCGTGGAATCAGACGCTCGATTTCGAGTTCGAGGCGGCTTCGCGCTACGGGCCGAATCGTCCGCTCTACAAGCCCGAGCACTGGGACGAGGTCGTCTTTAAGGATATGTGGACGAACCGCGAAGATCCGATCATGACCTGTCAGCCGATGGGAGTTCCGCGGCAAGGACCGCCCGGCCGTATCTTCCAGACCGACGCCGACGTCACCCTCCTCTATGGCAACGGCGGCGATGGCGGCGGCGGTTACTCGGATATGCGCGTGATCGCGACCGACGGCGTCCAGCCGAACGAACAGCAGCTCCAACAGGTGAAGTACACGGGTCATTCCTTCGGCCGCTGGGACGGCGACACGCTCGTGATCGAATCGCTCGGCTTTACGCCGGCAACCTGGCTGGCGCGCGGCGGCTTCTTTCACTCCGAGAAGATGAAGGTCACCGAACGCTTCAAGCGGCAGGGCGATCAGCTGCTCTACGAGGTCACGGTGGAGGATCCCGACGTGCTGCTCCAGCCATGGACGCTCAACCCGATGCTGCTGCGTACGGGCGCCGCCGCCCCTGCCGGCTTCGGCCGCCCGGGCCTGATCGGTGTGGAGCGCGGTAACTGCGAAGTCTATGAGCTAGAGGACATCGCGTCGCAGATTCGCCACTAGGATCTGCCGTGTCTGCGGGCGCCGGACGTCGACGAGACGTCCGGCGCTCTGTTCTCTAGGCTAGGCGGCACTCGGTCCGCTACTTGAGACCCTTCGACTCCACGTCCCAGTTCGAATTCTTGCAGAGCCCGCAGTCCTTCCCGACGAACATCGAGCCCGCCTTCTTGTCGCCCTTGAGCTGCCATGCCGCCCAGCTCCAGGCGACGTTCGCGAACTCGCCGCCGCCCGGGTGAAAGAACGTCGCGCTGTGCCCCGCACCGTGGCGCGAGCCGTAGAACGCGGCCTTCTTCTCGAGCGAACCGTAGGTGGCCTTCGACGTCTCCATCATGAAGTCGGTGTCGTGGCCGTTCACGAGCAGCACGGGTCCGTGCAGCTTCGCAAGCGCTGCGACGTCCGGGATCGGAAACGGCGGCGGATTCTTCGGGTCGAGGTGCATCGCGCCCGAGTTGAACACGCCGATCGTCTTGACGCGCGGGTCGGCGCCCACCTCGATCGAGAGAAAGCCGCCGCACGAGCTGCCCATCGCGGCCACTTTGTCCAGCGCGATCTTGCCCTTGAGCGGCGACCCGTCGCGCGAATTCTCCTTGACCGCCCAATCGATCGCGGTGCGCAGGTCGTCGACGTTCGCTCGCCGCTGCGCCGCACCTTCGATCGGCGCCGTGCCGATCACGAGGAAGCCGTGCGACGCCACCGTCTGCATGAAGCCCATGAAGCTCTTGCTGTCGATCGCGCAGCCGCCGTTGCCCCACGCGATGACCGGCAACGTGTCCTTCTTCGGGAACGCGTCGAGATTCGCCGGACGAACGATCACGTGGCCCGGCGCGCCGAACGTGGGCTCGGAAGTGACTTCGTACGCGCCCTTCTCGGCGAGCGGCGCGCCTTCGACCGGCAACGAAGTGCGGATCATGTCCGGCGTCACGTTGGCAAAGGGTGCCTGGGCGCGGCCGGGATCGGCGATCGCGAGCAGCACGAGAGCGCTGGCGGTGAGTACGGTCGGCTTTAGCATGGCGTCTTCCCCTGAACGAAGTGTCGTGCGCAGCATCGTCGCCCGCGCGCCGGGACGACTGCAAGCAGCCGAGAGAAAACTTCTGCTCGTACCGATGCGCCCGACGGCGCCGGCCGTGTGGCATGCAAAAGCCGATCGCACCGCTGGCGCGCGCAGCTTTCGGCCTAGTAGGTGTGGGATCAATGCGGACCCACTGAGTACACCCCCCGCGTCTCCCGCACCTCCGCGGAGGGATTTCTTGCACTGCCTTCGTGCATCCAGCCCTCCGCGGAGGGCTCTGGGCCGTCGTGCTCGCAGTACTCGACGCCGTGCATGATCGCGATCATTCGCCCGTTCGCCGACGCCGGAGCGAACTCGGCACCGTCCGCACCGATCGCATCGTCGATCATGTCCTCGGCGCGATACCCGCCGCGCGGAATCACCCGCCCATCCGCGCGCCGGAAGTAAATCGTGTCGCACTCATCGCGATGCATCGTGACGCCGCCCTCGTGCACGAGCGTGTGGTGATACGTGCAGAGCAGCGTCGTGTTGTCGAGGCTCGTCTCGCCGCCGTTCGCCCAGTGATGGATGTGATGCGCGTCGACGTAGCGCGTGTTGTGGCACCCCGGGAACGTACAGCCGCGGTCGCGCGCCCATAGCGCACGCCGCAGCGCCGTTCCGACCGTGCGCTGCTTACGCCCGACGTCGAGCGGCCTGCCGTGCTCGTCCTCGACGACGGTCACGACGCTGCCGTCGCACGAGAGGCGCCTCACCGTCTCGATCGGGAGATCGGATCGCCCCGCCCCTCCGCGGAGGGATTTTCCTTCGAGAGCGGAGCGGTCGACGTGCACGACGACCTGATAGTGGTCGGCGGCCGCCGCCGATCGCGGCCGCGACGGCCCGGCGTGATCGCCCTCCGCGGAGGGCTCGCCCTCCTCGCCGCCCACCCTCCCGACCGCGCGCACGCCGCACGCCGACGCCGAGGTAAGCCTTCGCGATCGCGACGAGCGCGTCCGCCTGCTGCGCGCACCACGCGTCCGCCGAGTGCTCGGGCGTAGACGCGAACTCGACGCCGAACGCGGCGTCGCCGGCCGCGACCGCATGCTCGACTGCGCGCGCGACGAGCTCGCCGTCGGCTTCGGGCAACTCGACCGTGATCCGCACGCAGCCGCGCGCGCGGTCGCGAAACACCGCGAGCGAGCGCCGCTCCCACACGTGCCGCGCGCCGTGCACGGATTCGGGCTCGGCGTTGCGCAGCTGCCGGCAGCGCTCCTCCACTTGGCTCGCCGTCGCGTCGAGCGCGTACGCGAGCAACAAGTCTTCGTCGTGATTCGCGGCGACGCGCGTGAGCGCCCGCACCTTCGAGTACGACAGCTGCCCGTCCGCGAACGCGGCCGAGATCGTGGGCAGCGAGCGCAGCGCCTGCGCCGTGCGCACCTTCTCGCGGGCTGCGGAGAGCGACAATCCGCAGCGCCACGCGAGCCACTCGGCGCAATTGCGCTGGCCCCATTTCGCGAAGCCGAAGCGGTCGTCGAACGCGCGGACCAACATCAGCATCCGATACGTCTCGGCGTTCATTTGGCGCGTGAGCGTGCGGATCTCGAGGTCGAGCTCGTCTATTGAAGAGTCGTCGACGGAAAGATCGTTGGATGCGGCGATAGGGACGGCGCCGCGCATCAGTCGTGCGGTCATGAGCGTCTCCGAAAGTGGGGTTCGATCCGAGTACTGATTATACGTCCAGTACTCTCGGTTTCCCAATAACTTTCGGTTACTTACGCGCGTCCTTCAGGGTCAGCTGCCGCTAACGATTCGCAGGAAGTCCGCGTGCGGCGCCACCTGCCCGTGGATGCCTACATGCCGCTCGACGTCGAGACCGAGCCGCCGGACGTTCTCGTTCAGCGCGCGGATGTTCGCGTTCGCGGCCGGCGGCTGAGCGCCCGGCGCGGGCGGCGAATAGAGGTCCGCGTTGATCAGGATCTTCTCGGTCGGCAGATACGCGACGAGCATCGTGCCGGAATGCGGCACGCCCGTGAGCGCGTAGAGATCGAGTGTCCGCTGACCGTCGCTGATCACGTATTTATTGCTCACCGTCTCGAAAGCCGGCACGCGATTACCTGCGAACCACGGCAAACGGCTCGACAAGAGGTCAGGCTTCTACCGTGCGCGCGCCCGGGTGGAAGACCACATCGTCGTAGAACTCGCGGTTGCCCTCGTGCG
Source organism: uncultured Gammaproteobacteria bacterium (assembly GCA_963742115.1). Classification (GTDB taxonomy): domain Bacteria; phylum Pseudomonadota; class Gammaproteobacteria; order Steroidobacterales; family Rariloculaceae; genus FEN-1219. Next base: position 591,436 of record CAVUKQ010000009.1, on the reverse strand, counting down.
TAACCACCGTCGCACTCTGCGCGACGAACGTGCGCAAGCCGCCCGAATGGTCGAAGTGGTGATGAGTGTTCACGACGTAGCGGATCGGCTTGTTGGGGATCAGCCGCTTCGTCTCCGCGATCACGGCCAGCGAGCGCGCCTCGTCGAGCGGCGCTTCGACGACCGCGACGAAGTCGCGAAACTCGACGGCCACGCTGTGATGCGACCCGCCGGCGATGCGCCATACTCCGCGCGCGAGCTCGTTCGACTCCACGGTGACGGGCGGCACCTTCGCCGAGCGCACGTTGTCGGGCACCGTTAGGCGCGGTACATCGATGTTCGCTCGCGCTGCGGTGACGCGGACCTCCTTCCAGTTGTGTCCGGCGTTCAGGCGCGGATCGCCCTGGTGCGAGTGCAGGACCGTCGGGAACTTCACGCCGCCGAAGTCCTTGTAGTCCGAGTAGCGGTGATCGAAGACCACGTCGCCGAGCACGGGATTCGCGATCCACGTTTGCGTGCGCTCGACGAGGTTGTCCTCGGTGATCGTGCCGTTCACGCGGTACTTGTCGAGCGCCGTGAACGAGACGATCGTCCGCTTCTTGCCTTCGAGCGTGAGCTCCGCGGCCGTTGCGTCGTCCGCCTCGAGAGCGGCCTTGATGAAGCCGTGCGGCGACAGCCAGATGTCGAGCAGGCGCGCTTCAGCGGCGGCCGGCTCGGGCGCGGGCTGCGCGCCGTTCATGTTCCAGCTCGCGTTGCCGCTCGTGAAGAAGCGCTGCGGCTGCTCGCCTTGCAGCGGAGTGCCACCGCCGCCGCGCGGCGCGTATTCACCTTGCCGGCGAACATACTCTTCTCGCGACGAGCGGTTCTGGTAGTCGATGGTCCGCGAGTAGTTGACCACCTCGAACCGCGGCCAGTCCTCGTCCGGCGTGAAGCTCTGGCCGACGGCCGCGACCCAGCCGCTGCCGGTGTACTCGATCGATCGGACGTTTCGAGCGCCCATCGCATCGGCCGCCGCCTGCAGAACCGTGCGCGCGTCCTGTGCGGCCGCGGACCCGGCGAGCAGCAACCCGAGAGCCAAAAGCACGGTCTTGTTCTTCGCCATGATGTGCCCCCTCGTTGTCGTGTGAGTGCAGCGGTCTTGCTGCGTTCGCTTGCCGAACGTGCGCCCGCTCTCACACACGTTAACCGAAGCGAACGGCGCCGACTACACGGCACTCCTTTCGTTCGACGCGCGGATCTTGGCGGCGTCGTTACGAGGCCACGACGGAAGAAAAAACCCATCCCGCTTGTCGAATTCGCTTGTCCTCGATCGACGTGTAAGTGAGGCGCAACCGTTCGCACACAGGGAATCGGGCTCCGACGTCGCGCCAATCGGAGCCAAATGCCATCAGAAAAGGAGCGAATCAATGACTTACATTCAAGGCTTCGTAGCTGCAGTCCCGGCCAGTAACAAAGACGCGTATAGAAACCTCGCCGCCAAGGGCGCCCCGATGTTCAAGGAGTACGGCGCCACGCGCGTCGTCGAGGCCTGGGGCGACGACATCCCGGACGGCAAGGTCACGGACTTCAAGCGCGCCGTGAACGCCGAGAACGGCGAGGTCGTCGTGATCGGCTGGTGGGAATATCCGTCGAAATCCGCGCGCGACGCAGCCAACGAGAAGATGATGAAGGATCCGCGCATGAAACAGTTCGGTGCGGACATGCCGTTCGACGGCAAGCGCATGATCTTCGGTGGCTTTCAATCCATCGTCGATGAAACCGGGACCGGGACGCCGGGCTACGCCGACGGCTACGTGGTGCCGGTGCCTAGCGGCAAGAAAGAAGCGTATCGCGCGATCGCGGCCAAGTCCGCGGACGTGTTCAAGGAGTACGGCGCGACGCGAGTCGTCGAAGCCTGGGGCGACGACGTTCCCGACGGCAAGGTCACCGACTTCAAGCGGGCCGTGAAGGCCACCGCAGACGAAAGCGTCGTCTTCTCCTTCGTGGAATGGCCCGACAAAGCCACCCGCGACGAAGGCTGGAAGCAGGTCATGAAGGACCCGCGCATGCAGCCCGGCCCAGGCGAAGCGCCGTTCGACGGCAAACGTATGTTCTGGGGCGGCTTCGCGCCGCTACTCGACGAATAACGCGTAACCGCCGTAACCACGGCGAGCAACGACGATCCCGTCAGGACATCCTGGCGGGATCGCTCGTTGTTCGTCGCGACGTCATTCCAGTGCACAACGACAACGTCAGGCCAGGCGCTACGCCGCTCGCGCCTGCGAGCCAGCGCGGTAGAGGCCAGCCACGATCAAGCTCCTGCCATCAACACCGACGTGCTGAACTTTCTCGGGTCGGCGAGGACGTCCCAGATCGCGGCGCGCGACCGGTCGATGTCACGGGCGAGCGGCGGATCGGCGTCTTGGAGCAGCGACTGCAAGTCGTGGAACAGCAAGTCGTAGGAGCGTCGTAGGTCGGCGAGCGTCGTTGTCCCGTGCTGCGTGTGATACGCGCGGAACCTTTCCAACAAGTCGTCCGACTGCTGCTTGACGGCAACCTTTGCCCGCAAATTGATCGCCTTGGTTTTTCGAAGGCGCGTCACGAGCGATTTGAAATCGAGCGTCTCGGCTGAGCGCGATAAAGCAACCGACGACGGACTGACACTCGGAGCCTCGGATACCTGAGTGACCTGCGCCGCCGGTGCGACGACCGGCGGCTCGGCGGCTGCCACCGCCACCTCTGCCGCAGGGGCCGGCGGCAACGCGGGCGGCGGCCCGGGCGCGACGGAGGTTTCATCGATCGAATCGGGTGCGCTGACCGCGGGCGCTGCGGCGATAGCCGAAGGAGCGGTCGCGGAAGGCTCAGCACCGGAAGCGGCCATCGTCGCGGGCGCGGGCGCAACCCGCGCAACGGGCGCAACGGGCGCAACCGGCGCGACCGGCGCCGCCGGCGCGGGCGCTGACGCGGACGTCGGCACAGGCTCAGCCGTCACCGCGTGCTCGGTCGGGTCGTTCCTAACGTCGCCGCAGCCCGCTCCAGCGACGCACCACAGCGCGATGAGCCCAAGCTTCAGGTTCGCCGCGCGGCCAATCATTCTCGGGGTTCCTGTGTGGTCACGATCCAATCCACTCAATGACGCTGGGGCTATCTCCGCACGTTCGCGCTGAACGTAAACTGAACCGGTTCAGCGAACCGCGAGTGTGAGACGCCCGCAAAGGGAGAAACCATTCGGGCCGGGCGTCAATCGCATCGTCGAGCTCATGGTGCTAGTTTTGACCCACGCCCTCGTTTCGCTAGACTGAGGCGCGTTCGCAGCCGGAGCGGCCCGAAGACCGCAGCGCGTGACGCGAAGTGCTACCCCCCTTATCCGAGGACTCCTATGCCACGCACCACTCTCTCCATCGTCGCCGCAGGCCTCGCACTGATCGCGGCCGCAGCGACCTCGAGCATCTCGGCGCAGACGATCGCGGTCAAAGGCCCGGTCGTCTACGGTCACCATCATTTCAACACCACGGACATGGCCGCTCAGAAGCGGTTCTTCGTCGACACGCTCGGCGGCAAGCTCGCCACGATCGGCACGAACAACCTGGAAGTCATCGAGTTTCCGAACGTGTTCCTGTTCTTCCGGCCGATGCAGAAGCCGACAGGCGGGACGATCGGGAGCACGGTCAACCACGTCGGCTTCTCGGCGCCGGACCTGAAACCCTTGGTCGCGAAGATCAAGGCGAACGGCTTCAAGATGATCACGAGCGAGTCCGTGGCCCCAACCGTGAAGGTGACGGACGACATCGCCGCCGCGAATCCGACCACGAACATCGCCTTCGCGCTCGGCCCCGAGGACATCAAGATCGAGATCGTCGAAGTGAAAGGCCAGCAGGCGCCGATTCAGCTGCACCACATCCATTTCTTCGGCCAGCAAAACACGGAAATGCAGGCGTGGTACGCCAAGACCTTCGGCGCCGCGGTGCAGCCGCAAGGAGCGGGCCAGGCTTTCGTGATGGCTAACCTGCCCGGAGTCATCTTGAGCTTCTCGCCTTCGCCGACGCCCACCGTTGCTACGGAAGGCCGGGCGCTCGACCACATCGGGTTCGAGGTCGAGGGCCTCGAGGCGTTCACGAAGAAGCTCGCGGCCGACGGGATTCCGCTCACGGTCGCTTACCGCCAGGTGCCGGCTCTCGGGATCTCCATTGCGTTCATCAAGGATCCCTGGGGCACGAACATCGAGCTCACGGAGGGGCTCGCGAAGATCAAGTAACGATAGACCGAGGCCTCGCGCGCTGCTCCGACGTCTACTCGGCTTTCAGCGTCTCCACCGGATCGATCGCCGACGCGCGCCGCGCCGGCAAGTAGCTCGCGAGCGCCGCCGCCGCGAGAATGACGCCGAGCGCCGCGACATAGGTCGCGACATCCGTCGGTTTGATCCCGAACAGCAGCGAAGACATGAGGCGCGTCAGCGCGAGCGCGGCCACGAGGCCTACGCCCAATCCAACGCCGCTGAGCGCGAGGCCGTGCCGCAGGAACATCGTTCGAACGTCGCGGCGTTGGGCGCCTAGCGCCATCCGGATCCCGATCTCTCGCGCCCGTTGCGACACGACGTATGCGATCACGCCGTAGATCCCGATGATGCTGAGCGCGAGCGCCATCGAGCCCGCGATCGCAAGCATCACGAGCGCGAACGACGTTCGGGCGAGCGAGCCCGCGTAGAGGTCCTGCATCGTGCGCTGGAGCGCGACCGGAACATTCCCGTTCACCGACCACACGGCTTGCCGGATCTCGTTGACGAGGCTTGCCGTGCCGGTGCGCTCGCTGTGGACCACGAACGCCACGGTCGGCGCTCCGAACTTCGGCCCGCCAAACGCGTTCTCCATGAACGCCGGAAAGTACACGAGGCTCGGCGCTCCCGCGTCGAGCGAATCGTCCTTCACGTTCTGCACCACACCGATCACCTCGCGCCATGCGTCGGTGTCGACGGGTGTTCGAATGCGTTTCCCGAGCGCATCCGCGGGCTCGCCCCCGAGCTCGCGAGCGAAGTCCTCCGAGACGAGCGCGACGCCGCCGCCCGCTTCGATGTCGCTCCACGTGATGTCGCGTCCGGAGATGATTCGCGTACCCATGGTTGCGAAGAATCCCGGCGAGACGAGCTTGAGTCTGCGCGGCGGCGGACTGTCGCCGGCCGCGAGCGTTCGACCTTCGACCACAATCGGCGCGTTGAAGATGAACGGCGCGCCTTCCATCGGCAACCCGCTCGTAAACGCGGCGGACGCGACGCCCGGAAGCGCCGCAATCGCGTCGAGGATCTCGTGCTGCACGCGCGTGTATTGCGTCGGGTCGCGGATGATCTCGTTCGGAGCCCAAGTCCGCACCGTTTGGATGGATGCGGCATCCGCGAACCCGGGATGCACGTCGCGCAACGCCTGAAACGTTCGGATCATGAGCACCGCGCTCACAACGAGAACGAGCGCGAGCGCCACCTGCACGATGACCAGGGCACTGCGCGTCGCGTTGCGCTCGCGGCCGGCGGTCGAGCCGCGCGCGCCGGCGAACGCGGATGCGTCCACGTGCAGCGCGTGCTTGAGCGCCGTGATCGATCCGAACACGAGCGTCGACACGAGAGACACGGCCACGGTGAACGCCAGCACCGGCGGGTAAATGGAGATCTCGTCGAGCCGCGGCAGGTTGCTCGGGCCGATGGCGACGAGGACCTCCAGTCCCGCGTACGCGAGCAGCAAGCCGAGCGCACCGCCGATCACGCCGATCACGAGGCTCTCGACGAGCAGCTCTCGAGCCAAGCGTCCCCGCCCGGCGCCGAGCGCGGCGCGCACTGCGAGCTCGTGCCGCCGCGCATCGGCGCGCACGAGCATGAGGTTCGCGATGTTGGCGCACGCCACCAGAAGCACCGCGCCGATCGCGCCCATGAGCACCCAGAGCGCGCTCGCGACGCCGCCGACGAGGTCGTCCTTCAGCGATCGCACGACGGGCGTGATCCGCCAGTTCTCCATCGCCTCGCGGGTCACGCTGAACCCGGGCACCATCGGCCACGCGTGCAGCCAAATCGGCAACATGCGCGCGATGTCGGCGCTGGCCTCGCCCGCGGTGACGCCGGGCTTGAGGCGCGCGAGCGCGTCGAAGCCGAAGCCGCCGATGGCTTCACGGGCAGGGTCGAGCCGCACCGCGACGATCACGTCGGGCTGCGGCGTCATGTTCAGGAATACGAAATCGGACGGCATGATGCCGACGACTTGCGACGGCCGCCCGTTGATCACGGCCTCGCGCCCGAGCGCGCGCCGCATCGCCGCCGAATCGGCTCTGCGCAAACCCATACGAGAGGATCACCGGATCCGGACCTTCGGCCGCCGGGTCCGTGCTCCTGCTCCGTGAACCACCGTCCGCGCAGCGGCTGCACGCCGAGCGCCTGAAGCACGCCGTACGTGACGCGCAGCGAGCGCACGCGCTCCGTTCCTTCGGGGCTGGTGAGCGTCTCGCCGCCGTTCGAGAAGAAGCCGATGTCCGCGAACGTCCGGTTCTCTTTGCGGTAGGTGAGGTACATCGACGACGCCGACTGCAGGTCGGCGGTATCGAGCGCGAGAGCGCTGTGCCTGATCCGCACGAGCTCGTCCGAGCTCGGATACGGCAGAGGCTTGATGAGCACCGAATACACGACGCTGAAGATCGCCGTGGTCGCGCCGATGCCGAGCGCGAGCGTGAGAACCGTGGCGAACGTGAATGCGGGGCGCCGCGGCAGCGTGCGCAGCGCGTGGCGCACGTCCCGCCCGACTGAATCGATGAAACCGATGACGCTCATGCGGCGGCCTCCCGCGGACACCTCGTTGCGACGAGCGTCAGTTGCAACAAGCGCACCAAAGCTCGGGACGCGCATAACTTGTTGATTTGGAGCGGATGCGCCGTTCCGTGCCCGAGGTCACGGGCGCAAATGTGTCCCGAATCCGCACAGCGTGTCCCGCGTGCGGGACGGCCGACCAGCGGAAGGGTTTTACGTCACTCCGGTGCAGCCGGGACGAGCCGGCGCTCAGGTCGCGGTCGATACGGCCTGCGTGAGCGCGCTCGATGTCAAGTGCCGGACGCCTTTCCGATGACTTCTTCAGCTACGCCCCGTCTAGCGCCGTTCGAGCTCGCGCTCGAACTCCAGGCTCTCGCGGTCTTTGTAGATCGTCGCGAGCGCGACCGTCTTGCCGCCCGCGATGAAGCGCACGGCCGCGTTGCGGTCGTCGAAGCTGCCTTCGGCCTCCGTGCGCTCCCACGCGCTTGCGTGACCGACGTAGTTGATTCCGACGTCGTAGTGCGCGCTCCAGAAGAACGGCACCGCATCGAACTTCTCGCGCAGCCCGAGCATATTGCGCGCGGCGGCTTGACCCTGCCGCTCTGCGACCACCCAATGCTCGACGCGGATCCGCTCGCCGGAGTGAGGATCGGGCCAGCGCGCGATGTCACCCGCGGCGAACACGTCGGGCGCGCTCGTCTCGAGAAACTCGTTCACGACGACGCCCCGATCGAGCGCGAGCCCGGCCTTCTCTGCGAGGTCCACGGTCGGCCGCACGCCGACGCCGATCACGACGAGATCCGCCGCCAATTGCTCGCCGCTCTCGAGCGTCACCGACTGAGCGTCGATCGACTTGGGCTTGGTGCCGAGATGGAACGTGACGCCGTGCTCCTCGTGTACCTTGCGGATGAATCCGCCGAGCTCCGGGCCCATCACCTTGCCGAGCGGCACGCTGTCGGGCGCGACGACGTGGACCTCGAGCTTGCGCGCGCGCAGCGACGCAGCGACCTCGAGACCGATGAAGCTCGAGCCGATCACGACCGCTCGCCGCGCACTCGCGGCCGCCGCAATGATCGCGCGGCTGTCCGCGAGCGTGCGCAGGTAGTGGACGTGCGGCAGATCGGCGCCGCGCAGGTCGAGCTTGATCGGCTCCGCGCCGGTCGCGAGCAGCAGCTTGTCGTAGCTTTGCGTGCGTCCGTCAGCGAGGACGATCTGCTTGCGCTTCGTGTCGAGCGCGGTCACGCGCATGCCGAGGATCAGCTCGATCTGGTGCTCGGCGAAGAATTCCGGCGGGCGCAGCGGCATCCACTCTTCGGGCGCGTTACCGGCCAGATAGTCTTTCGAGAGATTCGGCCGGTCGACGGGCGGAGCCGAATCGGCGCCGACCATGATCAGCTTGCCGCGATAGCCTTCGCGGCGCAGCGTCTCCGCGGCCGCATGGCCCGCAGCGCCCGCGCCGACGATCACGATGCAGACCGCTTCGGCCTCGATCGACGGCGGTCGCACCTCGGGCTTGCGGGCGCCGACGCGCACGCGTCCATCCTTCGTCTCGACGTCGTAGCACGCGATCGGATTCAACGCCGGCGCGCGCAGCGCCGCGCCCGTACGCAAGTCGAAGCACGCGTGATGCCACGGGCAGCGCACGGTGCCGTCCACGAGCAGACCTTCGCCGAGCGGCCCCGAGTAGTGCGTGCAGGTCGCGCCCACCGCGAAGATCTCGTCGCCGCGGCGCGCGAGCAACACGGCCTCGCCCCGCGCGTGGCCGACCAGCATCTCGCCGTCGCGAAGCGCGTCGAGCGCCACGCCCTCGGCCAAATCGGGACCCGTCAGTTTCTGTTCTCCGCCCATGATGACGATACTTGTTTGTTGTTGCGGAGCACGAGTCTACACCGCGACGCGAGCGCGCGACTCGAGGCGGGAAACATCTTGGAGCTCACGACCGAACGCGATTCAGTCGCCGACCTTTGCGTTGAGCAAATTGTGAGTGCCGCACTTTGGACACCTAACGAGAAACTGGGCCGGTGCCGAAAACTTCGCTATGCAGCTTTCGGCGCTGACTCCTTTGCAGATCACGAGGCCGCAGCTCCCGCAAACCAGGTTCTCACTCTCGCGCCCCTTGAGAAAAGGAGCGTTCTCGAGGTGAAGCACGCTCGCATCAGCGGGTGGCTCCGACACTACGGCAAGCTTGGTCTTCCTTGGCACTCAGTTGGCTCCCGACGACGATAAGGCGGCTGTCTAATCTCGAACGCTAACCGTCGAACGGCGTAAAAGCCACCGTTTGCCGCACCGGGTGACAGTGTCGGCGTGCCAGCGGGTACCATTGGCGCTTTGAGCCAAGGCCGCTGCCACCATGCTGAAGCGATTCGCACCGATCTGTCTTTCCGCCACGCTCGCGACGTGGGGCCATGCGCAGGATGCGGACCCGGCGGCCGCGGAGCCGCAGATCACGTCGCGCGCGGTCATGAGCGGCGACCAGGTCGTCCGGATCCTCGACGAGACCGTGGACTGGTACCGCATGCTCGGCGTTCAGCAGCAGTCCGCCACGCAGCCGAGCGACTTGCTCATCCTCTATGCCAACCGGCAGACCGCGGACCGCGTCGTCGCGCTCGCGTTCGAGCTTGCGCGCGCGAACGCCGAGCTCCTGAGCAGCCAAGCGGAGATGGAGCAAGCGGACGCGCCCGACTCCGACGCGCCGAGCTCACCGCAGGTGCTGCAGAGAGACCAGCGAAACCTGGACGCGCGCCGCACCGCGATCCAGACCGAGATCGCAGCCACGCAACGGCAGCTCGCCGCTGCGGAAACGGCCGAGCGTGGCGCGCTCCAAGCGAGAGTCGCGGAGCTGCAAAGCGAGCTCGACCTCCTCGACGCGCGGCGGAATCTACTGCACAACATGGTCGATTTCGCGCATGAGACCGACGCGAACGGCTCCGGCGTGAGCACCCTCAAGGAGCACATCAACGCCATCGCGGCATCGATCCCCGCGGCCTCGGGCGCCATGCCGGAGATCGGCGCGGCCGAAGCCCAGACCGGCGCGGCTGGGACCGGCGGCGCGGCGCCGCCGTCCGCCACCGAGCAAGTCGGCGCGCGCAGGTTCGGCATCTGGGACCTCGCCACCAATGTGCTCAGGCTCCAGAGCAAGGTCGCGACGATCGACGAGATCGACCGCCGTACGGAAGAGCTCCAGCAGACGTTCACCCAGACTCGCGTGGCCCCCGAGCAGCAGATCGCCATGCTGTCCGCACGCGGCGATGCGCTCGGAGCGCGGCCGGCCGCGAGCGCCGCAGCCGAGCTCAAGACCGCGCGCGACGAGTACGACACGATCGCGTGGCTCTTTCAGCAAACGTCCTCGATTCTCGTGCCCTTGACCAAGGCCGGCGTGCTGCTGGAGCAGTACCGCAACAATCTCGACAGCTGGCGCGACGCTACGCGGACGCAGTATCGATCGGCGCTGAAGACGCTCGCGGTTCGCGCGGGGCTTCTGCTGCTGCTGCTGGCCGCGCGTGTTCGCTGCCGGCGAGCTGTGGAAGCATGCCGTATTCAAGTACGTGCAAGAGGCCCGGCGACGCGGTCAACTACTGCTCGTGCGCCGAATCGTGATGTGGGCGGTCGCGCTTGCGATCATCGGCGTCGCGTTCGCCACCGAAGCGAGCTCGTTCGCAACGTTCGCCGGCCTGCTGACCGCCGGCGTCGCCGTCGCGATGCAGAGCGTGCTCGTGTCGATCGTCGGTTACTTCTTCCTCGTCGGCAAATACGGCCTGCGCGTCGGCGATCACGTTCAGATCGGCGAACGTCACCGGCGAAGTGCTCGACTTAGGTATCGTACGCCTGCATTTGATGGAGCTCGGCCCGCAGGACGGCCCGACCGGCCGCGTCGTAGCCCTCGCCAACTCGGTGGTGTTCCAAGCGTCGGGCGGCATCTTCAAGCAGATCCCCGGCGTAAGCCTCGCGTGGCGCGAGGTCAGCCTCACGATACCGGCCGACGGCGACTACGCCGCCATCAAGGAGCGGTTGCTGAGCGCCGCCAATCGCGTGCTGGAGAAGTACCGGCGACGAGCTCGATCGGCAGACGCGCGAGCTGCAGAGAACATCGTCGTCGAGCGGCGCCGGGAAGGCGCAGGCGCACGTGCAGTTGCGGTTCTCGGCCGGCTCGATCGACGCGCTCGTTCGTTATCCCGTGCCGCTGCAGCGCGCGGGCGAGGTCGAAGAGCGCATGTCGCGCGCGCTGTTCGATGCGGTCCGCGCGACCGGGGCGGAGCCGGCGCAGCTCACGACGCAACCGACGTAACGCGGCGTTCAGCGAGCCGCGTGGCAGTCGTAACGAGGAATCGTTTCGCGGAGCGCGAGCCAACGGCTTTTGATCACGGCGGGCTCGGTGAACGTCGCAGGGTCCGTCACCGTGACCTCGAAATCGAGGCGGCCCTGATCCTCGCTGAGCGTATATCTCTCGACGATCCGGACGTCGCCGCTCTGCGGAGTGCCGATGTTGTCGAAGTACGGCCAGCTCACGAGCGACGTGGTCACGATCAGCGTCCCCTCCTCCCATTTGCCCACAGAGTAGCCGAGACGCGTCGCCGGCTCGCCCGCCGGCGCGGCGACGCGATCCATATGGATCGTGCGCTCCGTGTCGTAGAGCTCCGTGCGTAACGTGATGGTCGCGCCGCGGTCCACGAATTCGAACGGGTGCGGGTTGAACATGATCCGCGGCATGCCCTCCGGCTCGCAGCGCGTCGCGAAGTTGTCATAGAGATCGAACCGGCTGCGCGCTTCGACGGCTGCCGGTTTGAACGGGAGGCGGCGCAGCGCTTCCGCACCCGCGGGATTCGGGTTCGGGATGCTCCACACTCGGAAGATGCCGCGGTTCTCGCTCGCCGGATCCCCGCTCACGCGCTCGGCGGCGTGGACGAGTGCAGCGTCGCTCGTGAAATAGGCGGGGGCGCCGGTCAACAGCTGCAGCTCACGGCCGTCCGGCAGCAGCAGTGTCATCGCGCCCGCGAGTAGCGGATCGCGCCTCGATACCCGCACCGCGGCTTTGACGCGATCGCCCTTGCGCAGAAGGTCTCGGGTGATGCCTGCGCGCTGCAAGGTCATGAGCGAGCCGCTCTCGAGACTCCAAACTTGCTCGGCGCCTGTCGCTCCGGCACGGAGCGTGATCCTCACATGCGGGTTCGCCCACAGAACGTCGACGATCTCGCCCTCGACGACGGTCGTCTCGGTCGAATAGATGGCGAGGGAGTGATGTGCGGAGGCCGGCGTCCCGGCGAACACGCCGAGAACCGCGCAGAAGGCGAGCCACCGCAGAACCGCGCGACTCCGGCCGGACGGAATATCGATCGACTCGTGCAGGTCGTGCATGTCGTCCTCCTCGAGCGTGATGACTGCGGCGGACGCTTCAGCCCGGCGGCGGCGTGAGGTCCGGATCGCCGTCGCCGATATCGCGATTGTTGTCGAGGCACGCGCGCTCGGAGATCCCGACGCTCGAGCGTTCGTAGGTTCTCGTGATGTGCCAGGGCGCCGAGAGCGCGATTGGGTCTTCGGTCACCGCGTCGATCCGCAGGTTGCCGTGCTCGTCGAGGCGAATCTTCTCGACGACGTGCGCGCCACCCGAAGACCGGATGCCGGCGAGCAATTCCGCCTTGGCGCTGATCGACGTCGTGTCGATCGACGAGCGTGCCGTTGTCCCAATAGCCGATCGAGTCGCCGAGGTAGGACGGCTCTGCTTCCGGGTCGTGCCTGCGGCCGTCCGTGTGGACGCGCCTCGTGGCCCCGTCCTGCTCGAGCAAGATCGTGACGCGTCCCGGCGTGAACAGGAACTCGATGCCGAACGCATAGCGCATGACGTTCGGCATTCCGATCGGCAAACAGAGCTCCGCGTTCTGCCGGAGCAACGCTCGCTCCATCGGCCGGCCGGCCCGTGGTCACCTGGGTTCGCCTTGCGGCTTGTGCGGCGGCGGCCTCGCCCGCGAATCGAGGCGCGCGCGGATCGCCGGGTTGCCGAACGCGAACGTTCTCCTCCGCGAACGCTGCCCACGGCAGAACCCAGACGCCGGACCAGTCCGGGAAGCTCGGGCGATGGATTCGTAGTCGTCACCTTGTGGTCCGGCCGGCGTTTGCGCGCACCGCGCCTTCCGTCGACGCGAGCACGGCAACGCACAGACCCACGATGCGTGCGAACGGCGCGCGGTTCGCGGGACTCATTGCGGGGCTCCCGGCTGCGCGGCCTCGGGACGAGCCGCGGGAGGAGGATTCGATCGCCCGGTCAGTAGCTCACGGCCGTCCGCCATCTCGAGTGTTCGCAGGGCACCGCCGTTCTTGCCGCTGCGCAGCGGCGCATAGTGCACGGTGACGCGATCGCCGCTCTTCAAGCTCGTCTTCGTCCAGCCGAAGAACCGCTGTAGCTCGCTCGGCGCTTGCGCTTCGAATCCGTACGTCACGACGCCGCCCTTTCCGTCGTCGACGTCTACCCACACCCAGACGTGCGGATTCGTCCATTCGACCGCTCTCACGGTGCCCTCGATGGAGAGCCGCCGCGCTTGATCGAACATGGCGTAGGAATGATGGGCGCTCGCGCTGCTCGACAGCGCTCCGAGGCCAACCAATAGACACAACGTCACCAGCCGCATGCGGGTTTTCATCTCGCTCTAGTAGCGCGGCGCTTTGCAGTCGTACGGCAGCAGGTGCTCCCCGTCTTTGGCGAGCCACGCGCGTGTGGCTCGTACGGGCTCGGTGAACGTTTCTGGATCCGTGACCGTCAACGTGTAGCTCAAGCGGCGGCCGTCGTCGCTCACCGTAAAACGCTCGAGCGTGCGTGCCGATCGACTCAGCGGAATACCTGCGGAGCTGAAGTAAGGAAAGTCGATCTGGTCCGTTTCGACGACGAGCGCGTTGCCGTCCCATCGCCCCACCGAGTAGCCGAGCAGCGCGCTTGGGTGCGAACCGGGCGGCGCGGTTTCGCCCATGTGGATCGTGCGAACGGTGTCGTATTCCTCGATGCCGAGCAGGATGGTGTCGCGGTGATCCACGAGCTCGATCGGAAACGGCTGGCCCATCACCACCGGCATTCCCTTCGGAGTGCAACCGGGCGTGATCGTTTGCGTCACCGGATCGAATGACGCGACCGCCTTTTGCGCCGCGTCGGTCAGCGACACTTGCACCCTGCTCAGAAAGCCGGGGCGCGTTTCCGGATCGACGATCGGATCGCTGACCCAGACGCGAAAAAGCGTTGGAGTGCTGCTGGCCGCGGCCAACTTGGACGACGCCGTGTTGAATCCCTCCCGGTAAGTCGCGGCGCCTGGCCAGCGCTGCGTTGCGGTCTGGAACATCAACTCGCGGCCGCCCCCGAGCAGGTTCGTGGCGTACATTCGATCCGTCGTGCGCTTCGACGGCCAGCCGGCGATCTTCACGACGTCGCCCACCTTGAAAACGTCCAGCGGCGCGCCCTGCCGCCGGATGCTGTTGACGGAGCCCGTCTCGATGTCCCAGACGGCCGCGTCGTTGCCGGAGCTCTGGACGCGAACTTCCAACCGCGTATGCGGGTTTTGCCAGGCCAGCGCGAGCAAAGTACCTTCGATTTCGACGGTTTGCGTCGCGTCGAACTCCGTGTAGGAGTGATGCGCTTCGGCGCCCATCGCGCCGCACAACCCCGCGATACAGACGAGCCGGCGCGCAGCGGCTCGCGTCCACCCAGAGATTTTCATTCGACCTCCTCGAGCCTCCGAGCCTTCAAAGCCAGAACGCCGTTGACCCCCCGCCACGCCCGTTCGCGGTGCTCGTGTTTCGGGCTAAGCTTGATGCTGAGCGTTTAGCAGCTCTCCGTACCGATCCCTGGCCGATAAATCGCCGATGGATTGCCGATGACCGCTGCCCCAAACCCGTTGCCGATCGACCTGGCGCGGGAAAGAGACTTCGAGCTCGCCGGCCTGCGGGTCCGGCCCGCGGCACGCGAAGTCGAGGGAGCGGCGGGCACCGAGACGCTCGAGCCGCGCGTCATGCAGGTTCTCGTCGCGCTAGCGCAGCAGCAAGGCGAGGTGCTTTCCCGCGAGGAGCTCATCGCCCGATGCTGGGCCGGCAGGGCCGTTTCGGACGACGCGGTTCAACGCTGCGTCGCGCGCCTGCGGCGTCTCGCACAGACGCACGGCGGTTTCGCTGTCGACACTATCTCGCGCGTTGGCTATCGACTCACGCTGCTAGCAGCGCCGATGCCTGCCCCGGCTCCCGATCGATCCGCTGGCTCCGGAGCGGTCGCGAAGCGCTGGAGGATTGCGGCCGCGGCGGTGGCCGCGCTCGCGGTCGCCGCAGCAGCGGCGTGGACCGCGCTCGGCACGAGCGATCGGCGAGCGGAGCAGGATCGAACCGCGGCGCAAATCACTGCGCTTACACAGAGCGATCAGTACGGCGAAGCGTTCCAATTGGCGTTGCCGCTCGTGAAGGACGGGCGCCTGGAACGCGACGCCGCGCTGAGAGAAGCGTGGCGTCAGATCGTGCTGCCGATGAGGCCGCTCGTAGCCGAAGCCGGAGCCACGGTGTACTTCAAGGGCTACTCGGATTCGGAAGGCCCGTGGATCGAGGCCGGCGTCACGCCGATCGAGCACCCAGTGGACGCCCCGCGAGGGACCTTGCGGATCAAGGTAACCAAGCCGGGTTTTCGCACGGGATACTTCGCGGTCGCGAATCCGGGACCGTCCGTCGTGAGCGAGCCCGCCGACCCGTTCCTCAACAGGAACAACATCGAAACGATTCCGTTACCGCTCGTCGCAGCCGGCAGCGCGCCCGACGACATGGTGCTCGTCCCGCGCACCGACGTCCCGGTGTTCGTTTACGGTTGGTCCACCAGCAGAGCGGGCAGCTTCCGGCAAGAGATTCCGGCCTTCCTGATTGCACGCAGCGAGGTCACCAACCAGCAGTTCAAGGAGTTCATCGACGCAAGCGGCTACGACAATCCCGTCTATTGGGAGGGATTCGCGTTCGAGGATGGCGGACGAGCGCTGTCATGGGAGGAAGCGCGCGCGAAATTCGTCGATTCGACGGGGCGCCCGGGACCCGCCGAATGGCAGCTCAGCGCCTACCCTGCCGGACGAGATTCGTATCCGGTGGGCGGCATCAGCTGGTACGAGGCCGCGGCCTACGCACGCTTTCGCGGACAGACGCTGCCGACCATTCATCATTGGGCGCGGGCCGCGTTCGGTCCGTTGGACCCGCGCTTCAACGTTGCGCCGATGGTCGCGGTCGCCAGTCAATTCTCCGCTTCCGGTCCCGTCCCGGCGGACCGTGAAATCGGCCTCGGGCCCTGGGGCACGTTCAATATGGCCGGCAACGTGCGGGAGTGGGCGCTGAACCTTACCGACACGGCCTCGCGATGGCGCTCGGGGGCGGTTGGTCGGATTACATGCTCGAGAATTGGGGCACGTACAGCTCGCCGCCGATGGACCGATCGCCCGTCAACGGTGTGCGGCTCATGCAGAACCCCGCCGACGCCGCACTGATGAGCCGTTTGCAGGAACCGATCCACCGCCAGCATGACGACGCGTTGCGTCCAATCACGCCCGTCTCGCCCGAGGTGTTTGCGGCGATGCGGCTGCAGTTCGAGCAGATGCGCGTAGAACCGCTCGAGGTGTCTTCATCGATCGTAGAGGAGACGCCGCAGTGGACCGCCGAGGAAGTGGTCCTGACATTCCCGGACGCGGAGTCCGCGACCTTGTACGTCGTCAAGCCGCGGGCGCATACCAAACCGTTGCAGCCGATCATCTACGCACCACCGGCCAACTGCTGCGTACTCAAAAGGCCGAATCGCGACGCACTGGAACAGTTGAACGAAGCGGGCTTCGTCGTGGACGGTGGCCGGGCTCTGGTCATACTCATCTGGTCCGGCAGCTATGAGCGATTTACCCGGCTCATCGGCGACGCAAACGTAAGAATCGGCCAACAACGAGAGTCGGCGCTTGCATGGCGGCGAGACGCCGGCATCGCGCTGGACTATCTCGAGACGCGAAGCGACATCGACGCTTCACACGCGGGGTTCTTGGGTATTAGCATCGGAGCCGTGGGCCAAGGCATCGTTCTCGCCGTCGAGCCGCGACTCGAGGCGGCCGTGCTGATTTCGGGCGGAGTAGACCGCATCAACCAGCTCGATCCGATGGCGGACCTCATGAACTACGCGCCGCGCATCACGAAGCCCGTGCTGATGATCAACGGCCGAATGGATCACATCTCCCCTTACGCGACGTCCCAGAAGCCGCTGTTCGATCTGCTCGGCAGCGAGAATTCGGCGAAGGCGCACATCGTTTACGACGGGGGACATTTCGCCTACAGCCGCAACATGGTGGCGCGTAACGTGACCGATTGGTTCGATCGCTACCTCGGCCCGGTGCGCTGATGCGCGCGCTTTTGACTGCCGGCGCTACCCGGTCTGCGCTTGCCCTCCTAGTGCTGGGTGCAATTCCCGCCGTGGCCCTAGCTCAGTGGCTGGACTATCCCACGCCGGGAATACCGCGCACTGCCAGCGGTGAGCCCGATCTGAAAGCCCCTGCGCCGCGTACCCGTGAAGGCAAGCCCGATTTTTCCGGCATCTGGTTTGCGAATGTGCCCGCCAAGGACTACTGCAAGGAAAAGGACTGCGTCCAGGAAGAGCGCATGGCGCGCGAGCAGATCAACTTAGGCATCAAGCTGCCGGACGGCCTGCCCTACACCGAGTGGTCCAAGGAACAGATGGTGACGAGGCGAGCCAACGGCGGCAGGGAAGATCCGCATACCTACTGCAAGCCGCCGAATTTTCCGCGCGCCTGGACGCTGCCGCAGTACATCAAGATCGTGCAGACGCCCGGAGAGATGGTGATGCTGCATGAATTCAACGCGGCCTACCGAGACGTGTTCCTCGACGGCCGGCCGCTGCCCGACAACCCGAACCCCACCTGGAACGGCTACTCGACCGGGCATTGGGACGGGGACACGTTGGTCATCGAGACCAACGGGATTCGTGACGACATGTGGCTCGATATTCAGGGTAGTCCGATCACGGAATCGGCACGCGTCACCGAGCGGCTGAAACGCATCAACTTCGGCATCATGCAGGTCGAGATTGCGGTGAATGATCCAAAGGCCTACACCAAGCCTTGGTCGGTCACGATCGAAATGGCGTTCCAGGCGGACACGACGATGCTCGAAGAGATTTGCCTGGACGACGAGCAAGACGTGAAGCTGTACCGATAGGCCAGTGATCCGAGTTGAGCCGCTGCGAATGAACGGAGCACTTCAGGAGTCGTACGCTCGATGCAGACGTGTTTGTCTCTCCTGCCGGTCCTTGCCGGCATCAGTCTCGTGCTGACGCCTGCTGCCCGGGCCCATCACTCGCAGTCGGAATTCGATTTCGAGCTGAAAGTGGCTATCGAGGGCAAGGTCACCACGCTCGAATGGAAAAGCCCGCACGCCCGGCTTTACGTCGACGTGACCGACAAGAACGGTGAAACCGACAACCTGGAACTTCGAGCTGCCGAGCCCGAACACCTTGATGCGCAGAGGATGGAAGCGGGACTCGCTGAAGCCCGGCGACGTCGTCAAGGTGACGGGTGCGCGCGCACGCAACTTTCCGACCATTGCTTATGCGCTTACCGTCGCGGATGGCGGCGGCAATGCTCTGTTTACCGGCGTTACCCCGATCTACGAACCGGCATCGGCATCCGGGAAACCCGAGTAGCCACACGAGGTCGCACCCGCGCCGGAGCACTTCGATGCAGCCCAGGCCGAACGATCACGCGCGAGAGCCGGCAGCCCGGAAACCATCGAGTCTTAAAATAGCGCTGCGCCCCTAGCCGACTTTCTCCACGTTCACCCGCCCGTCTTTGACGAACACCCGATAACGATTGCCGTCCTGGCACGTGGCGACGTAGTCGTCCTCGCCCCTCTTGGCGGCGCTCACGACTTTGCCGCAGGGCTTGCCCTGCAGCGCGATTACGGCGGTCAGATCATCTGCGTCACTAATCTCCTCGTCCGCGGCGAGCGACACACCCGAGTGCGCCAGCGCGGCGGCAACGACGAGGACCAGCGATTGTTCGAGTCTGCTCACGGTGTAGCTCCTGCCATCAGATTGGATTCAATGAATTTCCGCGGATCAGCGAGGATGTCCCAGATCGCGCTGCGCGACCGGTCGATGTCCTTGGCCAGCGGCGGATCGCCGTCCTGCAGCAGCGAAAGCAGCTTGAGGAACAGCATGTCGTAGGAGCGGCGCAACTCGGCAAGCGTCGCGGCCCCCTGGTGCTTGTGGTACGCGCGAAACTTGTCCAGTAGGTCGTCCGACTGGTTCTTGACCGAAAGCTTCGTCATTACGCCGATGGCCTTCGTCTCGCGAAGTCGCGTGATGAGGGAATTGAAGTCCAGCGTTGCCGCGGACGGCGCCGAGGCGACCGGCGGCGGAACCGGCGCCTTCGGCACGGCCTGTGGTGCTTGCTTGGTCGGCTCCGCGGGGACGGCGGGCGGCGGGTTCGATGCGGTTGCCTGTGGGGCTGGTGCCGTCGGCGCCGTGCGCGGCGGAGTCGGCGTCGCGCGGTGTCGGCGCGGTCGGCGTTGTCTGCGTCTTCGGCGCAGCCGCCACAGCCGGTTGGTCCGACTTCGAGGGGGCCGGAGCGGGCGCCGGGGCGGCCGCGGTCGTAGGCGCACGCGCCGGCGCGGGTGCGGGAGTCGGCGCGGGAGCCGGCGCGGGCGCAGACGCGGGAGCCGGCGCAGTCGCAGGCGCGGACGCGGTGGGCGGCGCGGTGGCAGGCGCAGACGCGGGCGCCGGTGCAGACGCGGCGGCCGGCGGCGCGGTCGGAGCAGGCGTCGAGGCTTGCGCAGGTGCGGCGGACGGGACCGGTTCCTCCGTTGGCGCGCTCTTCACCGCGACGCAGCCTGCTGCGGCGAGGCAACACAGCGCGATTGCGCTACGCAACATACTGTACGCGACCAATCATCGGGCTCCCTGCGACGACGCGAAATCTCATCTCCGAATGCTGCCAGAATAACGCCGGCGCCGCTGTCGTTGCAGCCTCAACCGCGCTCGATCCGTCTCCATCGGCCGACGACGAGCGCCATTTGGCACCGCGGCTGATTAATGCACGCTGAAGGCGTACACCGTTCGCGACTTGAAGGTCTCGCCGGGCCGCAACGTCGTGGTCGGAAACGAGTATAGCGATCCGCATTGAGGGTCAATCGGTGCCCCAGCACGTCTCCCGATCCGTCGCCCCCGACGTTGAAATAGCTGTGGTTGGTTAGATTCAGCACCGTGGCCTTGTCGGTGGTGGCCCGGTAGTCGATCGCTAGCTCGCCGCGGTCGTTGAACGCATACGTCACGCTGACCGACAGGGCTCCCGGAAAACCTTCGTCGCCGTCCGGGCTCGCGTGCGTCAGAACGACGCCTGCGGTCCCGTCGCGCTCGAAGGGCTCGGCGTGCCACACGGTCCGATCGAATCCGTTGCGACCTCCGTGCAACGAGCTCGGGCCGTTGTTGGCAGCCAGCTCGTACGTTCGTCCATCGAGCGCGAATCGCGCGCCGCCGATGCGATTGGCGTAGCGGCCAACGATGGCGCCGTAGTGCGAGTTGTCCCCGAGATAACCGTCGAGCCTGTCGTAGCCCAGCACGACGTCGGCGAGCTTACCGCTGCGATCCGGAACGCTGATCGACACGATCAGGCCGCCGTAATCGAGCACGGTGACCGACGCGCCCGATGCATTCGTGAGCGCGAACGACTCGACCGCGGTCCCATCCGGCAGCGCACCAGACGCAGCGCGCGTTACCGTGGCTTTCGCCGCCGCCGTTCCTCCGGCGGCGGGACCGGGTGCGGGACGATCGCAGGCACCCAGAGCGATCGCGAGTATCAGCACCGACAGCGGGACATGCGCGCCGAGGAGAAACCGCGCGCGTCGGGAGAGTGTCGTCGTCATGCGACGTAGGTAGCCCGCTCTCGCGCGCAATAGCGCTCGACCGCGATGTCGATTTCCGCCGAGCTCGTTCGACGTAAGGTTATAGCGGGCCATTTCGGCCTGCCTGGAAACAAGAAGGAGATTTGCCATGCCCAGCACAATCCGACTGCACCGCGTGCTCCGTGCCACGCCCGAGCGCGTCTATCGCGCGTTCCTCAACCCCGACGCGATGGCCAAGTGGCTGCCGCCGAACGGCTTCACCGTGCAAGGTTCATCACATGGACGCCAAGGTCGGCGGCACGTACAAGATGTCGTTCACGAACTTCAGCTCCGGCACGAGCCATTCGTTCGGCGGCAAGTACGTCGAGCTCGTGCCGAACGAGCGCCTGCGCTACACCGACGCGTTCGACGACCCGAAGATGCCCGGCGAGATGATGACGACGATCGTGTTGAAGAAGGTGTCCGTCGGCACGGAGCTCAACGTGACGCAGGAAGGCGTGCCCGACGCGATTCCGGCCGAGGCGTGCTATCTCGGCTGGCAGGAGTCGCTGACGCAGCTCGCGATGCTCGCGGAGCCCGAGATCCCGGGGTGAGCGCAGCACTCGACTCGCACGCTCATCGCCGGCCATACGCAGGTCGGCGCCGATGCCCCGGCCGCGGAATCGTTCGCGAATCGGGGTTTCGGTTGTTCGAGCATTCGCGGTGTATCCTCTCAGCGCTGCAGGCGGATGAAGTAGAGGGCGACGCGGTCAGTGGACACCAAGAAGATCAGATTCGTAGCGAACAAACCCTGGCTAAATGAGAACAGCCCTTCCAAGCCGGGACCGATAATCAAGACGCTCCCCGATTGGTACCGCAAAGCGGAATGGTTCGTCCCGGACCCGGCGACAGGGAAACCAGCGGAAGCGCCCGATGGCGGCGGCAAGATGCCGACGTGGAAAGCTTGCCCCGCGGTGCTCGACATCCTGGGCACGGGCTACACGTACAAGACGCCGTGTGATATCGAGTTTGGAGAGGATCCAGCGGGCAACATTCACGGCAGAGTGCTGGATGCCCAGCATCGAAACTTTCTGCAAGACCGCGAGCCGATGCCCCAGTTCTTTCACCCGCGGGGCTATCACATGAAGCACTTCGCGTGGTGGGCCGACTGGGCAGTAGAGCTCCCTGAAGGCTACAGCGCTCTCTATACTCACCCGCTCAATCGATTCGAGCTGCCGTTCTTGACTACGAGCGGGATCGTCGACAACGACAAAGTGCACCTACCTGGCACGATGCCGTTCTTCATGCTCAAGGGCGTTCGTGGAATTCTTCCTGCCGGAACGCCGTACGCACAAATTATCCCGTTCAAGAGAGAGCACTGGGAATCGGAGATCGACGTCTCGTTGGATGCTCAGGGAATCAGTGCGAAGAGCAAAGCAAACGTAGCGAAGTATCGTCGGCCGGACGGCGGCGTTTACCAGCGAGAAGTCTGGGAACGACGAAAGTACGAGTGAGCTCTCGCCTACTGCGCCCGCAGCACGTCCGCAGGCTCGACCCGCATCGCACGCCTTAGCGGCAGCAGCAACGCCACCGTCGCACAAGCCGCGAGCGTCGCGATCGCCGCACCGAGCACGAGCGGATCGAACGGCGACACGCCGTAGAGCAAGTCGCGCAGCAGCCGCGCGACGTAGACGACACCGAGCATGCCGCTCATGAGCCCCGCCGCCATCCAGCCGGCGCCTTGCCGCAGCACCAGCCGCGCGATGGCCGCAGGCCCCGAGCCGAGAGCGACGCGCACGGCGATCTCTCCTTCGCGCGCCGCCACCATGCTTGCGAACATCGCGTAGACGCCGACCGAGGACAGGAGCAAGGCCAACGCGCCGAACGCCGCGATCAGCAGCGTCGGGAGCTGCCGGCCCACGAGGGACTGGTCGACGACGTCGCGCAACAGCAGTCGCGCGGTCGAACACCACGCCGCCGTCCAACGCGCCGAGCTCGCGCTCGGCGGATCGCGCGAGCGCGAGCGGATCGCCGTCCGATCGGATCAGAAACCTCGCGATCGCGGGCGCAGGCCCGCGCGTCGACAAGTACATCATCGGCTCCGCGTCGGGCCGGGCGGTGTCGTTGCGGACGTCGCCCACGATGCCGACCACTTCGGCGAGCGGCGCTTCGCGGTTGGGCCCGAAGCGAAACCGAGCGCCGAGCGCGTCGCCGTTGGGCCAGAAGCGCCGTGCCGCGCTCTCGCTGATGATCGCCATCGGCGCGGCTTCGGGCGTGCGGCGATCGCGCGCGTCGAAGGTCCTGCCCTGCTTCAGCGGGATCTGCAGCAAGCGGAAATAGTCGTCCGAGACGAGACTCACGAGAACGAATGGCTCGGCTTCGTCCGCGCGCGCGCCTTCGACCGCGAGTCCCGCGCGCTGCCCCACGGCCGTCGGCAACGACGAAGCCGTCGCAACCGCCTGCACGCCCGCGAGACCGCGCAGCCGCTCCGAGAACTGCTCATAGAACGCCTCGCGCGCCTCGGGCGTCGCGTACTCGCGAGGCGGCAAGCGCACCGTCGCTGTCAGCACCCCTTCGGGCGCAAAGCCGAGCGGTGCGCTGCTCATTGCGAACAAGCTGCGGCCGAGCAGGCCTGCGCCCACGAGCAGACTGATCGAGAGCGCGAGCTGGCAAGCCACGAGCGTGCCGCGCAGCGTGCGGGAGCGGCGCGTCTCGCTCGTGCCGCGCGCTTCCTCCCGCAGCACCGACTGCGGGTCCGCGCTCGCGGTGGCGAACGCGGGTATCGAGCCGAACGCGAGACCAGCCAGCACCGCGACCAACGCGGTAACCAGGATGGCGCCGCCGTCGAGCGACAGCGCCGCGTTGCTCGGCAGCGATTGCGCGAGCAGCCCGCGCAGCGCGAACAGTGCGAGAGTTGCGAGCAGAAGTCCCGCAGCGCCGCCGGCCAAGCCGAGCAGCACGCTCTCCGACAGCTGCTGCCGCACGAGACGCGAGCGTCCGGCGCCGAGCGCGACCCGAACCGCAAACTCGCGGCGCCGCGAGAGCGCGCGCGACAACATCACGCCGGCCAAGTTCGCGCACGCGACGAGCAGCACCAAAGCGCCGCTCGCGAGCAGGATCAGGAGCGGCGTGCGCGTGTCGCCGACCACCGCGTCGCGCATCGACAGCGTCGTCACACTTTGAGTGCCGTAGTCCGCCGGATGCTCGGCGGCGATCTGTTGCCAGAGAGTCGCGATCTCGGCTTGCGCGGCTGCGTAGCTGACGCCGGGCTTTAGCCGGCCAACGAGCCCGAGCCAACCCGATCGCCTCGCGAAGATCGGATGCGCGACGACCGGCGCGATATCGAACGCGAAGTAGAAGTCCGCCTCGCCCGCCATGCCGACGAAGTCCGCGGGCAGCACGCCCACCACGGTCCGCGCTATACCCGACACGAGCACGCTCCGGCCAAGCGCGTTGGGATCTCCGCCGAAAATCCGCTGCCACGCGGCGTTTGATATCACGACGGCGCTCGCGGTGTCGTCGCCCTCCTGACCGCCGCTCAGCGGCACGAGCCCGCTCGCGGCCTCGTCGGATCGAAACATGCGCCCTTGCGCGGGCGCAACGCCGAGAGTGTCGAACAACCCCGGCTCGACCCACGCGACTTTCACGACGCGCGGACCGTCCCCGGTTCCGAGCACCGCGTCGCCGACCAAGCCGTTGAACGCGGCCAAGCTTGCGAACGACTGCTGCCTCTCGGCGATGTCGCTAACGCCGGCCGCGGTGAGCGGTCCGCGATCCCGTGAGCCGTCGAGCAGGCGCCCATAGACGCGCACCAAGCCGTCGGCATCGGCATACGGAAGCGAGTCCAGAAGCAACGACTTCGCGACGCCGAAGATCGCCGCGTTCGCGCCGACGCCGAGCGCGATCGTGATCAGAGCCGCAGCCGTGAAGCCCGGAGTGCTGAGCAGCCGGCGCGCGGCCTGGCGAATATCCAGCCAGAGATTCGACGACATTCTTCCTCCTGTGCCGGTCGCGATGCGTGCGCGTCTAACGCGCGCGCGCACTTCGGCTGCAGCAATGCATCGATCTTGCCAACCACGTGGGGCCGGCTAACCGATTGATTTGCCGGAGAGGACTCGCCCAACTGCCCGGCATCGCCCGTTTCGATCGTCCCGATAACGCAACCCGCCGTCCCGCGCGCGAGAGAGTCAACGCGTCGGAGGCCGCTGCGGAGATTTTCGCGCCGGTCGCGTTCTTGCGGCGCCGGATGCCGCGGCGCGCAGCAAGCGGCGGAACTTGGGGCATTCCGCATGGCTCGGCGCGCGGCACGCAACCGCGTGCCGCAGGCCGTCTCGCATCGCGCTCAGTTGGCGGATCGTGTTGTCGAGCTCGTCCGCCTTCGCCGCGAGCATCTGCCGGTCGATGCGCGGCCGCCCGTCCGGCGCGAACATGCTCGCGATCTCGTCGAGCGAAAACCCGGACGCGCGACCGAGCGCGATCATCGCGAGCCGCTCGAGCACGCTCGCGTCGAACAAGCGTTTCAAGCCGCGCCTGCCGACCGACTTGATCAGCCCCTTCTCCTCGTAGAACCGCAGCGCCGAAGCCGGAACGCCGGACCGTTGCGCCACCTCGCTGATGTCCAGGTCTCTCACGCACTTGACCTCAAGTTGACTTGAATTTGCATACTGCTGCTCCCGCCACTCGAGCACAAGCAAAGGAGACGACGATGAATGCCACGCGACAAGCCAACGACGAGCAGGTGAAGTCTTGGAACGGCAGCGCCGGACGCGGCTGGGTCGACGCTCAGACCGCGCTCGACCAGATACTCCGGCCCTTCGAAGACCTGCTCGTCGCAGAGGTTTCCGCCGCACGCGGCGGCCGGGTGCTCGACGTCGGCTGCGGCACGGGCAGCACCACGCTCGCCGTCGCGCGGCTGCTCGGAGCCAAGGGCCGCGGCGTCGGCGTCGACATTTCGGAGCCCATGCTCGCCCTCGCCCGAGACCGCGCAAAACGGGAGAGCACGCCGGCCACCTTCATCTGTGCCGACGCGCAGACCCACGCGTTCGATCCCGCGACCTTCGACATGATCGTGTCGCGCTTCGGCGTGATGTTCTTCGCAGACTCGGTCCGAGCCTTCGCGAACCTGCGGCGCGCCGCGAGCGACGACGCCGAGTTGCGGTTCGTCGCTTGGCGCAGCGCCGCGGACAATCCGTTCATGACGACGGCCGAGCGCGCCGCGGCACCGCTCCTGCCGAACATCCCCGCGCGCGATCCGGACGCTCCGGGGCAGTTCGCGTTCGCGGATCGGGACCGGGTCCACGGCATCCTCGAAAAAAGCGGCTGGACCGCCATCGACATCCGGCCGATCGACGTTGCGTGCTCCGTGCCCGAGGCGGACTTGGTCCGCTACGTCACCCAGATCGGTCCCGTCGGCCGGATCCTGCAGGAGGCCGACGACCGCACGCGCGCGCAGGTGCGTCGCGAAGATTCGCCCCGCGTTCGCTCCCTACGTGCACGGAGCCGACGTTCGTTTCAACGCTGCGTGCTGGATGGTCGGCGCTCGCGCGTCGTCGGCGTCAGCGTGATTGGCATCCTTCGTGCATTGAAACGCGGACACTCAACAAGGAGGCCATCACTATGACGACAGTAACAGGGCACACCACCGCAATCCGGGCCGGCAAAGCCATCGGCACGAACGTGTACGACCGCACCGGCAAGAAGATCGGTGAGGTGAAGGACATCGTTCTCGAGAAAACTTCCAACAATATTTTGTTTGCCGTCGTGAGCTTCGGCGGCGTGCTCGGCATGGGCGAGAAATTCCACCCGGTGCCGTGGGGCGAGCTCGACTACGATCCGAATCAAGGCGGGTACGTCGTCTCGTTCACGGCCGAGCAGCTGAAGAATGCGCCGGCGGACTCGATCGAGGCATTGACGAAGGACGACGGCCGCGCGTTCCGCGACCGAGCCTTCACGCACTACGGGACCAAGCCTTACTGGCATTGAGCCCCACTGCGCGCCCGCCCGACGGCGGGCGCGCTTTCCGGCGAGTCATTCCGCTTTGAGCGTCTCGATCGGGTCGATCGTTGCCGCGCGACGCGCGGGCAGATAGCTCGCGAGCGCGGCGGCCGCGATGGTAACGCCGAGCGCGGCCGCATAGGCCGCGGACGCGCCCCGAGCGCCAGTGACGCCTGGCTTGAGCCGGGCCAGCATTTGCCAATAGTAGATGCCGTGGGCCTGCCGCGCGGGGTCGAGGCGCACCGCGACGATCACGTCGGGCTGCGGCGTCATGTCGAGGAATCTGAAGTCGGGCGGCATGATCCCGACCACCTGCGAGGGACCCGTCCAGCGCAGCGTCCCGTTGCCGCCCGGCGCCTCGAGCGAGAGCTCGCGACCGACCACCGCTTCGTCACCGCCGAATCGCCGTTGCCAGAACGCATGCGAGAGAATGACCGCGCGCGCCTCGGCCGCGGGTCCGTGCTCCTGCTCCGTAAACCAACGTCCGCGCATCGGCTGCACGCCGAGCGCCTGAAGCGTGCCGTCCGTGACTCGGAGCGCGCGCACCCGCTCCGCCTCACCGCCTTCGGTCAGCGTCACGGAGCTCGCCTCCCACAGGCCGATGCTCGCCAACGTCCGGTTCTCGTCCCGGTACGTGAGGTACATGTTCGAGCTTGCGGGCTGATCGGCGGCAGCGATGCTGCGATGCCTGATTCGCACGAGCTCGTCGGCGTTCGGATACGGCAACGGCTTGATCAGCACCGAGTAGACGACGCTGAAGATCGCGGTGGTCGCGCCGATGCCGAGCGCGAGCGTGAGCACGGCGGCGAACGTGAACGCGGGTCGCCGCGGCAGGCCGCGCAGCGCGTAGCGCAGGTCGCGACCCAGGGAATCGAGGAGGTTCATGCGATCGTGCTCCGGGCGGCGCGTTACTAAGGCGGGCTGCGTCAGCCGTCCCTATGCGACGGGCGTGCCAAGTAGCGGACCGCGAACGACTCGTTGCTGTTGCTTGGATGCGCGAGGCGTGCAAGACGTCGGGGCGAGAGAACCGTACCGAGCACGTCCCAACGCTGGGACCGTGTGACCCGCGAGTGGGACGACGCCGAGATTGCGCGCGCGAGCGGAGCTTCTTACGTTCCTATTGACGCGAGAGTCCGCCCGAGCCGAAGGTAGTCGCGGGCACTATCGCCGGCAATCGTTCGAGGGTTTGGGTCGTATGACGCCTCACTTGGCTCGATTCGCCGCCGTACATTGGCTGCGGTTCCCGAACGTGGTAACGCCGGATCAGCTCTCGTTCTCGGCTCAGCCGCAGGGATGCGTGAGCTGGAAGATCGGGCCGGACGGGCCGGTGGGCACCGACGGCTATCGGTTGCCGAGCAATGTCTGGTGCGGAGTCGCGCTGTTTCGCGATCGTGAGGCTGCCGAAGACGCGTTCGAGACCAACGAGCGCTACCTTCCGTCACTCGCGAACACCGTCGAGCACTGGCATGCGCTGCTGCTGCCGATTGCTCATCGCGGCGAGTGCAACCACCTCGACCGCGCAAAGCCCGGCGAGATCTTCGAAATCGATTCTCGAGATCCCGGCGGACCGCTCGTCGTCCTGACCACCGCGGGGTACAACCTTGGGCCACAGCTCGATATGGCGAGAGTGATCGACTTTCGCAGGCACGTCGACCTGATTCACGCGTGGCTCAAGGGCATGGACGGACGGGTCGCGAGTCAGGTCTTTACCCCGCATACCGTCGGGGACGACGGCGTCACGATGTCGGTATGGCGCAGCGACGCGGTCATGATCGGCACGATGTACAAGCCGGGCGTCCATCGCACCCAGCTCGAGCGGCACAAGCGCGACAACCTCGCGGATCGCACGTCCTTCACACGATTTCGCGTGCTCCGAACGTCGGGCCGGTGGGAGGGAGCCGATCCCGTGGAGCTGGCCCGGCGCGGCGCTAACTGACTGCCCCCTCCTGCGGGACAGCGTGTCTGACATGGGATGCTCGATAACTCCGAGATCGCACGCCGCCACGAGGCCCGGGCGCGTAACAGTCCCCGGCAAGCCAAACGACGACTTGGCGCCAGGCACGCTCAACAGTATTCTCAAACAAGCGGGCTTGAAGAATAGGTGATTGCCGTGCGATACGCCGTAGTAATTGAGAGCGCCGAGGCGAACTTTTCGGCGTACGTGCCCGACCTGCCCGGCTGCGTAGCTACGGGACCTACCGTCGAGGAAACGGAACAAGCGATACGCGAGGCGATTCGATTTCATCTCGACGGCATGCGCGAAGACGGGATCCCGATTCCGCAGCCGACTAGCCGCGTCGACTACGTCGAAGTAGCGGCTTGAAGGGCTGACGGACTCACCGCTCGCAGGCCATCCCGCTCAAGCGCGGCGCGATGCGCCGAGCGCAATCCGAATGCCGATCTCGCGCGGCCTTAGGGCCGGCGGCCAATCCCTCCGCGGAGGGGTCCTCCAAAGATCTTCAACTTATTCATGTAACCTATTGTTTTAATTGCAGATATGTGTTGACGGTGCCAGCGATCTAATACGCACGCCGCCACCTAGAGCGACCGCGCGAGATGCTCGACGATGTCCCGCGCGTCGTCCTCGGCGCCGTGGATGAACGTCGACTTGCGACGGCGCAGCACCGGCAAGCCGATCGCGTACATCCGCGGCGCGTCCACGACGCCGCCGTCGTGGCGCAGCCGGCCCTTAGTGTCGAGCACCGGGACGTCGAGCCAGCGATAGTCGGGCCGGAATCCGGTAGCCCAGACGATCGAGCGGATCTCGCCGCTCGCGAGATCGAGGTCGAGCCGCGGCGAAACGGGCGCGCGCGTCGGCTCGAAGCGCTCGGGCGGACCGGCGTCGAGGTCGCCGGCGCGTCCGTGCCCACTCGTCGAACGTGTCGAGCAAGCGATTCATCTTCAAGTCCGCGAGCGCGAACTGATTGCGGAGCCCGCCCGAGAACAACGCGCGGCCATCGCGAATCGCCGCGAGCCGCCCGACGAGCTCGACGCCCGACGCGCGGAGCGTGTTGAGATCGAGCGTCGTGCGCTGCGGCGAGCCGACGAGCTGCGGCGACGGCAGCTTGCGAGCGCGTGCGATGTCGTCGATCTCGTCGTAGCGCTCGTTCCAGACGCCGCAGGCCTCCATCCACCAGAGCACGTCGCGGCCGCGATAGGTGCGGGGCAGCCGCACGTGCTCGCCCACCGCGACGATCACGCGGCGCCCCGAGCGGCGGATCTCGTCCGCGAGCTGCACGCCGGTGGCGGACGCCCCGACGACGAGCACGCCGCCTTCGGGCAGACGGCTCGGGTTACCGTAGTCGAACGGCGTGACGTTTTGGATCGATGGGGGCACGGCCGCGCGAACGGCCGGCACGACGGCCACGTTGCACGCGCCGCTCGCGATCACGAGGCTGCGGCAACGCAGCTCGCCGCGGCTCGTCACGACGTCGTAGCCGTCGTCCGCCGGCCGAACCGCGGTCACTTCAGTGTGCGTGCGAATCGGTGCCGCGGATTTCTCTGCGTAGCCCGCGATGAACGCGACGACCTCGGGCATCGTCATGTAGCCGTCCGGGTCCGTGCCGTCGTAGGCGTAGCCGGGCAACCGGCTCTGCCGGTTCGGCGTGAGCAGACGCAGCGAATCCCAGCGCTCGCGACGCCAAGAGTTCGCGACCTCGCCGCGCTCGAGCAACACGTGCTCGATCGAGCGCTCGGTCAGCAGCCGGCTCGTCGCGAGCCCGCAGTGCCCCGCGCCGATGACGACGGTCGTGATTCGTTCGATCGGAAGCTCCGGGGTCGGTGGGACGCCGTCCGTTCGATCGACAGCCTGGCGCGGTCCGGCTGCGGTCAGTGCTTGTGGACCTCGACCGTCACGTCGGTCGGGTTCGCTACGATGTCGAACACGGCCGAGCGCTTCTGCGACTGGGCGACGAGCGCCTCGATCTCTTTCTGCGTCGCGTCCGCGTCGATGTCGAACGTCACCTTGATGTCGTCGTAGCCGTTGCGCACGTCGCTGTCGATGCCGAGGATGCCTTGGATGTCCATCGACCCTTCGAGCTTCGCCTCGATCGATCGGATCTGGATCCCGCGGTTCTGCGCGACTGCCGCGACGCCCGCCGTGAGGCAGCTCGCGAGGCCGACGAGCACGTACTCAACCGGCGTCGCGCCCATGTCCTCGGACGCGAAGATTTCCGGATGATCCGCTTCGAACATGAACTCGGTTTTATGTTTCTGCTCGGCGCCGAGCCCGTGAAACCCAGCCACTTGCGTACGGCTGTGCGTGCCGTTCTTCCACTTGCACGAAGCCCGCCAGGTGAATTTCGCCGCCTCGGGCGCCTTGCGGAGCGCTTCGCGCGCCTCGAGCAAAGCCCCTACGTTGACGCCGTTGTTGACCTTCTTTCCCGCCGCCTGAGCCATCGTCTGCTCCTTGATATTGTCGTCAGATTTCTGGTCGTCGAGTCGTCGTGTCAGCCGCCGTCGCGGAGACGCCGGATCATACGCCGCGGCGCCGGCCCGTGTCTAAGCGCCGCGCGCGCGTCACGTATACACTCGCGTGATGCGCGCGCGCTCGAGCGACAGCACCGAGGGCTCCGTCGGCACGGTCGACACGCAATTCCTCGATCTGCCGGAGCCGCTACGGCTCGACTGCGGGCAAGACCTCCATCCCGTGCGGATCGCCTACGAGACCTACGGAACGCTCGCTCCTTCGCGTGATAACGCGATCCTCGTCTGCCATGCGCTGAGCGGCGACGCGCACGCGGCCGGCTACGCGAGCGCCGCTCCAGCCGCGAGCACGCGCGACGGTTTCGCCGCCGAGGAGCGCGACGCGGACCGCGGCCGCAGCCTCGGCTGGTGGGACGGCATGATCGGGCCCGGCAAGGCCTTCGACACCGAGCGGTTCTTCGTCGTGAGCACGAACTTGCTCGGCGGCTGCCGCGGCACGACGGGGCCGTCGAGCACGAATCCCGCGACCGGCCGGCCGTACGGCGGCAGCTTCCCGGTGATCACCGTCGCCGACATGGTCCGCGCGCAACGCG
The DNA here is from genome assembly GCA_963742115.1 of uncultured Gammaproteobacteria bacterium. GTDB lineage: Bacteria > Pseudomonadota > Gammaproteobacteria > Steroidobacterales > Rariloculaceae > FEN-1219. The sequence continues at coordinate 559,825 of CAVUKQ010000009.1, read as the reverse complement.
CGTTCTTGCAGGAGCTCGGCATCGCGCGGCTCGCGGCCGTCGCAGGCGGCTCGCTCGGCGGCATGCAGGCGCTCGAGTGGGCGGTGCTCTACGGCGAGGACGTCGACGCGATCATTCCGATCGCGAGCACGCACGCGTTGCGGCCGCAGGGCGTCGCTTGGAACGCGATCGCGCGCAACGCGATCACGGCCGATCCGGACTGGCAGGGCGGCGACTACTACGGCACCGGCCGCGCGCCGACCCACGGTATGGGCGTCGCGCGGATGTTGGGGCACATGACGTATCTCTCGGCGTTCGCACTCGGGCGCAAGTTCGGCCGGCGGCTGCAATTCTCGGACGACATTCGCTACGTGCTCACCGAGCCCGAGTTCGAGATCGAGAACTATCTACGACATCAAGCCGAGAGCTTCGTGAAGCGCTTCGACGCGAACACGTATCTTTACACCTCGCGCGCCCTCTCCTACTTCGATCTCGCGCGCCAATACGGCCGCGGCACGCTCGTCGACGCGCTGCGCGCCGTTTCCGCGCGCACGCTGCTAATTGCGTTCAGCTCCGACTGGCTCTACCCACCCCAAGACTCGGAGGAGCTCGCCGCCGCGTTGCGCGCCGCGGGCAAGCAGGTGCAGCTCGAAATCATCGATGCGCCGTACGGGCACGACTGTTTCCTGTTGGAAGAGGCTCGCCAGACACCTATGATCCGGGAGTTTCTCGCGCGCTAGAAACTCGCAGGAGCGTCGATGGAAGAATCACGTCCGTTCGGCTTCGACACCCGCCAAGTCCACGGCGGTCAGCGCCCCGATCCGAATACCGGGGCGCGCGCGGTACCCATCTATCAGACCACGAGCTACGTGTTCGAGGACCCCGAGTCCGCGGCCGCGTACTTCAATCTCCAGGAATACGGCAACACCTACACGCGGATCATGAATCCGACGGTAGCGGTGTTCGAGGAGCGCATGGCGAGCCTCGAAGGCGGCTGCGGCGCGGTCGCGTTCGCGAGCGGCCTCGCGGCTCAGGCCGCAGCGTTGTTCACGCTGCTCTCGCCGGGCGACCACGTGGTGTCTTCCGCCGCGCTCTACGGCGGCACGGTGAATCAGCTCAAGCACGTGCTGCGCAAGATGTCCGTGGAGATCACGTGGGTCGACCCCGACGACCTCGGCGCGTGGCGCAAAGCCGTGCGCGACAACACGAAGGCCTTCTTCGGCGAGACGATCGGCAACCCGGGCGGCAACGTGCTCGACATCGAGGGCATCGCGAAGATCGCGCACGACCACGGGATCCCGCTGCTCGTCGACAACACGTTCGCGACGCCGTATCTGTGCAGGCCGATCGAATGGGGCGCGGACATCGTGCTGCACTCGGCGACCAAGTTCATCGGCGGTCACGGCACGAGCATCGGCGGAGTGGTCGTCGACTCGGGCACGTTCAACTGGTCGAACGGCCGGTTCCCCGTGATCGCGGAGCCCTCGCCCGCCTACCACGGCTTGGAGTTCCACGAGACGTTCGGCACCTACGGCTATCTCATGAAGCTGCGCGCGGAGACGCTGCGCGACCTCGGCGCATGCCTGAGCCCGTTCAACGCGTTCCTGTTCCTGCAAGGTCTCGAGACGCTGTCGTTGCGAATGGAGCGGCACGTGACGAACGCCGCGGCGATCGCGCGCTACCTCGAGAAGCACGACTTCGTTTCGAACGTCACCTACTCCGGGTTTCCCGCGAGCCGCTATCGGCCGCTCGTCGAGAAGTACTTGCCGCGCGGCGTAGGCTCGATATTCACGTTCGACATCCGCGGCGGCCGCGAAGCGGGCCAGGAGTTCATCCGCGGCGTGACGTTGTGGTCGCATCTCGCCAACGTCGGCGACGTGAAGAGCCTCGTGATTCATCCGGCCAGCACGACGCACCGGCAGCTCGAGGAAGCAGAGCTCGTGGCGGCAGGCGTGCGCGCGGGCACGATTCGATTGTCGGTCGGCATCGAGGACGTCGACGACCTGATCTGGGATCTCGAGCAGGGCTTCGCGTGCGCGCGCGCGGCGGCTCCTGCGGGAGCGGCGCGATGAGCGCGCCATTCGACCTCGGCCCGTACCAAGATCCGCTCACGATCCAGCGCGTGCTGCGCGAGGCGAAAACCATCGCGATCGTCGGGCTGTCGAGCAACACGCTGCGCGCGAGCCACTTCGTCGGGTTCTATCTGAAGCGGCACGGCTATCGCGTCATCCCCGTGAATCCGCGCGAGTCCCAGATCTTGGGCGAGAAGAGCTACCCGAGCCTGCGCGACGTTCCGGTGCCCGTCGACATCGTCAACGTGTTCCGAGCCCCCGACGCGCTGCCGGGCATCGCGCGAGACGCCGTTGCGATCCGCGCGAAGAATCTCTGGTGCCAGTTCGGCGTGATCAACGAGGAAGGCGCGCGCATCGCCGAAGAAGGCGGCCTCTCCGTCGTCATGGATCGCTGCATCAAGGTCGAGCACGCGCGCTACGTCGGCCGCATGCATTGGCTCGGATTCAACACGCAGCGCATCACGTCCGTGCGCGGCGGTCTGCAGTAGAGTTCCACCATGCGCGGATCATTCCTGGCCCTCATTCTCGCGACGTGCTGCGGCACTCAGGCCATCGCCCAGACGCCGTGGGCCGTGCCGAGGCTGCCGAACGGCAAGCCCGATCTGCAAGGCACCTGGGAGAACAACAGCGCGACGCCGCTCGAGCGCCCGCCTGAGCTCGCGGGTAAGCCGCTGCTGTCCGAGGACGAGTTGGCGGCGCTCAAGGCGCGGGCCGCTGAGATCTTCAACGCGGAGGCGGACGCGGTGTTCGGCGACTCGCTCTACCTCGCGTTGCTCGACGGCGAACGGCAAGCCCGATCTGCAAGGCACCTGGGAGAACAACAGCGCCACACCGCTCGAGCGGCCGCCCGAGCTCGCGGGTAAGCCGCTGCTGTCCGAGGACGAGTTGTCCGCGCTGAAGGCACGGGCCGCTGAGATCTTCAACGCCGAAGCGGACGCGGTGTTCGGCGACTCGCTCTACCTCGCGTTGCTCGACGAGAACCGTCCACGCCAGCTCGGCGCGACCGGTACGTACAGCCAGAACTGGGTGCCGAATCGCTACTTCGAGCGCCGCACGTCGCTGATCGAGGATCCCGCCGACGGACGGCTGCCGCCGCTCACGCCGGAGGCCACGCAGCGGCGCGCGGCGCGAGCCGCCGCGCAGCCGGCTCGCGCGCGCAGCGCCAGCGATCTCGCAATCACCGACCGCTGCATCACGTACGGGATTCCCGATCTCTTCGCCGCATACATGAGCGTGTATCGGGTCATCCAGACGCCCAACGACGTCGTGATTCAGATGGAGAAGATCCACGACGTGCGCGTGATTCCGCTCGATGGCCGGCCGCACGTGTCGCCGACGATTCGCCAGTATCTCGGCGACTCACGAGGCCACTGGGACGGCGACACGCTCGTCGTCGACACGACGAACTTCCAACCTTCCGGCAGCCCGATGGGCGGCTACTTCCGCTTCTCGGACGAGAACCTGCGGCTCACGGAGCGGTTCACGCGCGTGAGCGACGACACGTTGCGCTACGAGTTCACCGTGGAGGATCCCACCGTTTGGACACGGCCGTGGACCGCCGCGATCTACTGGAAGAAAAGCGGCGGGCCCATCTACGAATACGCTTGCCACGAAGGCAACTACAGCCTGCGCGGCATGCTCTCGGCCTTGCGCGCCGAGGAAGCTGCCGGCGACAAGGCCAAATAGCAGCGATCGCCGCTACTTCGACTCCGGCTTCGTGATCGAGAAGTGGTGGTGGACGATCTTCCACTGTCCGCCGAGGAGCGCATACGCCGCCGTCGTGTTCCGCGGGTTACGGTCTGAGGTCCGTCCGCGAACTTTCCGTAGGTCACGAGATTGTAGGAAAGGACCGCGACGTCGCCGTTACGGTACACGTCCGGCGAGACGATCTCGAACCGATCGAGCTTGATCAGGCCTTTGAGCGGCGCGAGCAGCGCGGTCATCGCCTCGATTCCGTCGACGCGCCGCTCTTGGCCCGGATCGAAGTACGTGATCCCAGGGGCGTAGATCTCGAGATAACCGGACGGGTCGCCTTTACCCCATCTATCGAGCGCGGCGCGCTCGAGCGCAATGACCGTCTCGGGCCGACAATCGTCGGCCACGCTGACGGCAGCGGGCGCCGCCGCCGCAATGCAAAGAGCAACCGCCCAAAAATCTCGTCGACGCATGGCTCTGTCCTCTTGTCCGCAATCCACTGAACTTGGACGGCAGAACCTTGCCGCACGACCGGCGTAAAAGGATAGAAACTGTTCCGGTCCGGCGCGGCCAACGCAGCGCACGTCACGGACGACAAGACCGCGACGGCGAGCGTGATCCACTTTGCATTCAACGAGCTCGGCATCGCGTCGGTGCTCGGCGACGCGCGCGCGTTCATCAACTTCGACGCGGCGTTGCTGATGTCCGACGTCGTGGAGTCTGCTCGCCGCCGGACCGCACGGTCATCGAGCTGCTCGAGCACGTTCGCGGATCACGCCGGAGGCTGATCGAGCGGTGCCGAGATCTGCGCGAGCGCGCGGTTCTCCTTTGCCCTGACGATATCGTGCAGATCGACGCCGTCCACGCGTCCTGCTGCCCTTGATCGATCTCGCTCGAGATCGATGTGCTCGCGAGTGCAGTCCGCGTGACACGTAGTCATAGAGGACGTCGACGTCTTCACCGGTAAGCGACCCGGAGAAGTTGGGCATACCGTTCGGCTCCAGGCGCCTTGCAGTATCGCGGCGAGCCCCTCTTTGCCGAGGTCTCTAACGCGGCCGAGATTCGGCAACATAGCGGTCGAGCCGGCGGTGCCGTGGCAACCCGCGCACTGCAGATAGAGCTCCCTACCGCGCGCCATTCGCGCCGGGTCGATCGGCGGCACGCCGGTGTTGTCGACCACCGGCGGGCCGAGCGGGACTTCGCGTTTGCGCGGAAGGCGGAACAGCGCCGCCGCCGAGCGTGAACACGAGTAGCGTCCGTTGTTCTCGTAGTTCTTGACCGCCGCGGCGTCGCCGATCGAAAGCATGCCGGAGCCGCCGTAGCCGGCCGCGACCGCGACGTACTGCTTGCCGTCGAGCGAATAGGTGATCGGCGCGGCCATCATGCTCGTGCCCGTGAAGAGGTGCAGCAGCCTCGAGCCCGTCGCCGCGTCGTACGCGCTGAAGTAGCCATCGCCCGCACCTTGAAGCACCAGGCCGCCCGCCGTGCTCAACGTGCCGCCGTTCCACGTCGACGGCAGCTTCACCTGCCACTTGAGGCGGCGATTCGCGACGTCCCACGCACGGAGGTATCCGCCCTTCTCCACGTCGGGCTGCCCGGCCGTCATCCGCGCGAGGTCCGCGGCCGGAACGCCGATGTCGTAGAAATAGCGGAACCCAGGTTTCGTGCTGTAGACCCACGGAACGTCGAACGCCGGGATGTACGCGAGGCCCGTCGCGGGATTGAACGACATCGAATGCCAGTCGTGCGCGCCGTTCGGGTTCGGGTAAATGAGCTGATCTTCCTTCGTGAAGTCGGACTGCGGCGTCAACACCGGGCGGCCCGTCGCCGTGTCGACGTGGCTCGCCCAATTCGCGGCGCCGTACTTGTCCGCGCCGAGCAATTCGCCGGTTTGGCGATCGAGCACGTAGAAGAAGCCGTTCTTCGGCGCTTGAAAAAGCACCTTGCGCGGCGTTCCGCCCATCTCGATGTCCGCGAGGATGATCGAGTTCGTCGCGGTATAGTCCCACTTGTCGCCCGGCACGACCTGGTAGTGCCACGCGACGCGGCCGGTGTCTGCGCGCAGCGCGACGATGCTCGCCACGTAGAGATTGTCGGTTCGATCGTCGGGACGCCTGCGCTTCCACCCGCCGCCGTTGCCAGTGCCGACGTAGATCAAATCGAGCTCGGGATCGTATGCCATCGCGTCCCAAGGCGTGCCGCCGCCGACGTCGGTCCAGACGTCGTCGTCGGGCCAAGTGTGCGCGGCGCGTCGCACGTCCTCGTTCTCGGGCGGCGCCTTCGGCCCCTTCGGCACGACCCAAAAGCGCCAGAGCTCCTTGCCCGTTTCCGCATCGTAGGCCGTGAGGTAACCGCGCACGCCGCGATCGGCGCCGCCATTGCCGATCAGCACCATGTTCTTCACGACGCGCGGCGCGCCGGTGATGCTGTAGGGCTTCGACTTGTCGGTGATCGTGTCGACGGTCCAGACGGGCACGCCGCTCTTCGCGTCGAGCGCGACGAGCCGGCCGTCGAGCGTGCCGACATACACCTTGCCGTTCGCGACGCGGCCCGCGGTTGACGACGTCGCAACAGAAGAGGCGCGCATGCCGCGCGGGACCTGCGGATCGTAGGTCCACGCTTCTGCCGGTGACGGCGTCGAACGCCATTACGCGGCTCCAAGTCGAGGTCACGTAGATCGTGCCGTCGACCATGATCGGCGTCGCCTCGATGCCGCGATTGGAGTCGAGGTCGCCTTCCCACGCGAGGCCTAGCGTGCCGACGTTGGTGACGTCGATCTGCCGCAGAGGCGAGAAACGTTGCTCTGAATAGTCGCGGCCGGTTGCGGGCCAATCGAGGCCGGCGTCGGAGCGTTCCGCGCCGGTTGCCGTCGTCGCTGGCGATTCGGTCGATGGGGCGCCCGCCTCGTTCCCCGCGCCTCCGCCGCAGGATGTCGCGCACAGCGCGAGCAGCACGAGCTTGGCGGCGAGCGCGACTTTCGATGCGGCGGGTACTGAGCGGGTCATCGTTGTTTTCGTTCCCCTGAGACGCGAGGCGGCCAGGTCGTCAGAGCGCTTGAACGATCGTGGCCGCCAAACCGCTCTGCCCAAACATACCGATCAGCACCGTGGCGGCGGTCAAGAACACGATCCCGCCCCAGATCGTGGCCGGGTGCAATCGACGGTTCAGCGTCAGGTCGCGCACGATCAGAGCAAGTAGCAAAAGCATCGGCGCACCGAGAAGGATGGACGGATGCTGAATGACTCCAGGCAGGCGCGAAATGGCGGCGCCGAGGAGCGGAACGTTCGCCAAGACCATCAGCCGCTTGTGCGTTTCGGGCCGGCCTCGAAAATAGAGCGCGGCGCCGAGGAGCACAGAGAATTGCACGACCGATCCGACATTGCCGAAAAATCCGAGCGGGAAATCGCGCAACGAGCCGCGGAGAGGTTCGTCGAGCGCACGTTGCACCATGAGCAAGGTCGTGACGACGACGCCCAGTCCGAACACCGCGGCCGCAACGCCGAGCCGTCGGTGAACCGGCGTCCGACCCGATGCCACGAGCAGCGTCTGAGCGAAGTAGAGTAGGAACCAACCGGTCAACGCGATGCCGTGCAGATAGGCGTACGCAGGCAACGTCTGCAGGGTCGGAGGCAGTCCCTCGGTTCCGAACCCGCGCAGGTAGAGGCTCGGCGCGAAACCCGTGGCGACCGTCGCTACCATTACGGACGCCAACCCTACGAAAAACCATCTGCCCACGCTCGCGCGGCGCGCCGTAGGCATCGAGGGCACGATGGGTGCTGGAGCCGGGAACGCCTGCTGCATTGTGAAGACTCTCGGGATGCGCGTGCGACGGTGTGATTTACCGTACCGCTACGTGCGGCGCAAGGCCGCTGACGGGCTACTCTACAGTGTGTCAAGTACCGAGAAGGCGCTAGAATCGGCAGCGCATCCTCCCTTCGCACCACGCGGCTCGTCACGTCGAGCTCGTCCTCGAATCCAAGACAGGATCGGTGCCGTATGAAGCAGAGTGTCGCGGCCTTTGTTGCGCTCCTCGTCGCGTTTGCGGCTCCCTGCAACGCGCAGTGGCTGAACCAGCCGACACCGAATATTCCCAGGACCGCCGACGGACAACCGGATCTGACCGCGCCACCGCCGCGCACGGCCGACGGTCATCCAGACCTCTCCGGAAACTGGCAGGGTCGCGCCATCCACTTTGCGGCGCCGGAGGGTTCCCTGACGCCCGCTGCACAAAAGCTCCTCCGCGAGCGTAAGGAGAACTACTTTCGGGAGCGACCGAGCTTTCAGTGCAGGCCGAGCGGGCCGGAAGTGGTCGCCGGCTGGAAACGGATCACCCAAACGCCGACGCTGATCACGATCCTCTACGAGGATCTCGCCTATCGCCAGATTTTCCTGGATGGCCGGAAGCTCGAGGCCGATCCCGAGCGAACTTGGATGGGTTACTCGGTCGGTCGCTGGGAGGGCGATACGCTCGTGGTCGATAGCTTCGGATTCAACGACCGCACGTGGCTCGATGCTCGCGGCATGCCGCACACCGAAGCACTTCGCATGACGGAGCGGTATCGCCGCGAAACGGTAGGTCGAATGCAGGTGGATCTCACCGTCACGGATCCCGGCACGTTCACCGCGCCGCAAACGGCTTCTTATCCACTGGAGTTTCGGCCCGACACCGAAATGATCGAAGCCGTCTGCGAGGCGCATCAGGAGCACTGGGTCGGCACGGTGTCCGACAACGACAGCGGTGCCGTAACGGTTGCGCCCGCCATCCTTGCCAAGTACGTCGCCGTGTACCGCGGACTGTGGGGAACCGTCTTACGCACCGTGCACGTCACGCTGGAGGATGACGCGCTGTACGTGAATGGCCTCGTCGGTGAGCCGGTGCGATTGATTCCGCACTCCGACACTTTCTTCATGTCCACCGACGGCCTCACCTACACGTTCGGCGGCGACGGCACCGCGATCAGCTACGTCGTGGAGCGGCACGTCTCCGGTGACTGGAAGTACGAGCGCCAGCCCTGAGCATCGTTCGGCTCGAGGCCCGTCGCTCGCGGCGGCCAGCCGAGCGTGTGATGCCCTTCAATTGCACGGACAAGAGCGCGGGTCACTAAGGGTCGCGGCTATCCCTCCGCGGAGGGGTCCTCTAAACACCTTCACGTTAGTCGTCTACACAGTACCGTTTACGTTAACTACTTGTCGGCGTAATCTGCGCTGAACCGAGCGACTAACTGTCGCCGCCCTCGCGAATCGCCAGCGTGCGGGCTCAACCTCGCCGTGCGGCGCGCCGGCGCGTACGCCGCCAACACGCCGGCTGCCACCATCAGGACTGCCACGCACGCGACGACGACGATCGCCGTGACATGCTCGACCTCGTAGAGTAGATCTGCGGCAAACCCGCGCGATGACGAATGCTGCGACGGCACCGAACCGCCGTCGCCGAAGCCCGCGAGCAGTACGCCGTTCCCGCATGGCCCCGCCACGATCCGCAGCCGGCCGTCGCGCCGACGATCAGCGCGATCCGCAGCGCCGACCTCGGCACGGCCGTGCTGCAGCGACGACACGCTGTCGAGCACGCCGTCGAGCCCGACCTCGGTCGACCGCACGCCGCGAGCCAGCTAGCGCTCGACAGCCGCCTGCGATCGAGCGCGCGACGCTGCGCAGCTCGCGCCGACGACGCCGCGACGCGATGCCGTTCGCTCGAGCCATCTCGCGAGCGCCAGGCACTAGACGCGGCTCCCGTCGAGCGCCGCGGCCGGACGTCGGGCGGCAGCACGCCGCGTCGTGCGCGCAACGCCGTCGAGCACGAGCGACTCGCCGAGCACGTCCGCGCGGCCTGCGAATGCGCGTTGCCAGAACGCGTGGCTCAGCACTGCGGGCTCGGCGGCGGTGGTGTTGCCGCCGATCGCGTCACCGCCAGCGGGATCACCGCCGCGCGGTTCGCCCGCGCGCGAACCCGCGGCCAAACACCATGCGCACGCCGAGCAACGGAAAAGAGATCGCCGACCACGCGGCCCGACGCGACACGCTCGGGGCCTTGGGGAGGAAGCCAAGCGGAATCGCGGGGTACGAAGGCCGCGAGGCCGGCGAAAGAGGTTGCGCGCGCCCGCCAGAGATCGACGAGCTCGATGCCGACGGTCTCCTTGTCCCACTGAGCGTCGGGCGGCGGCTTGATCCAAACGGAGACGAGCTGACCCGGCTCGCGCAGCGGCAACGGGCGCAGCACGAGCGCGTCGAGCACGGTGAAGACCGCAATCGTCGCGCCGAGGCCGAGCGAGAGCACGAGCATGACGACGCCCGCGTAGCCGGGGCGCCGCCGCAAGCTGCGCGCGGCATCACGAATCGATGGCGAGAGCGGCGTCATCGTGGGCGGAATAAGCAACGGTCGTGCCACGCGCTGTGGCGGCGCGATTCATTGCGGATGAGGCACCCGTCCGTCCCGCGTGTGGGACACGCTGTGCGGAAGCGGGACGCTCGCACAGTGGTATTCTGCGCCGCACACGCTTGGGGGCAGCGATGGCGCAACGCAAAATTTCACGGCGCGAGTGGGTCAAGGCGGTCGGCGCCGCCGGCGCGGCCACGGCGCTCGGCGCGCACGGCGCGGAAACGCGTCCACCTCGGCACTGGGATCGAGAGACCGACGTCATCGTGATCGGCTCCGGGGCGACAGGGCTTCCGGCGGCGATCGTCGCGAGGGAATCGGGCGCGGACGTCATGCTGCTCGAAGCCGAGAATCACATTGGCGGGCACGCCATCTGCAGCGGCGGCAACCTGCCGCTCGGCGGCGGCACGAGCCAGCAAAAGAAGTACGGAATCGAGGACTCTCCCGATCTCGTATTCCGCGATTTGACCGATTGGTCGATCGTTCAGCCGAATGGCTTTCCCGACTATCGGTACAACGACCGCGAGCTCATTCGCGCCTTCGCCGACCATTGCACGGCGACGTTCGAGTGGCTGCGCGCGCACGGCGTCGTCTTCCTCGACAAGGCTCCCGACAACCTCGGCGGCAGCTCGATCGGCAACTCGGCGCCGCGCGAGACGCATCCGGTCAACTTGGACTATCCGTTGGTGCAGACGGGCAAGCCCGTCGAGCCGGAACGGCGCATGACGTCGAGCTCCGGCAACGGCTTGATGCGGCCGCTCGAAGCGGCGGCCAAGACAGCCGGAGTGCAGATCCTCCTGCAGCATCGGATGACGGCCATCTACCGCGAGGAAGCGGGCTCGAGGCGCGTGCTAGGTGTCGCGGTGGAGCACGCGGGCGCAACGCTCGACATACGTGCGCGCAAGGCCGTGATCGTCGCGACCGGCGGGTCCACCGGCAACGTCAACTTTCGCCGCATGTTCGATCCGCGGCTGACGGAGGAGTATTGCGGTCTCGCCGGCATGCCCTGGTCCAACCAAGACGCGAGCGGCGAGCTCGCCGCGCTGGCGATCGGCGCATCGCTCTGGGGCGCGTATAACCAGACGGGCGAATTCGGCGAGACGCTGACCAAGCCCGGCACGCTCGGCGCGCAATACGGTTACCGCAACTTGCGCTGGATGCCGGGCTCGGAAGTGTTCGACAAGGCGGGCGCGAGCGGCTTGGCCGTAGGGGACTGGCAGAACGTAGTTCTCGTCAACATGCTCGGCCAGCGTTTCTACGACGAGACGGCGGGCCAATACACGTCGAACAGCTACCGCCGGCTCGATCCCTATGTTGCCAACAGCTACCTGAACGCGAAGCGCACCGAGTACAACCCCAACGGTTGGGTCGCGGCCGCGCTCGCCGGGATCGGCGACGGCCACAACGGCGGCGGACCCATTTGGGCGATTTTCGATGCCGACGCGGTGCAGCGCGAGGAGTGGAGCCCCGCGCCGCCCAATGTCGATAGCGAGCGAGGTTTTTTCTTCAGCGCCGATACCCTCGCGGGCCTCGCCGAGAAGATCGTGATGAAGCATCAGCGCGTGCCGATGCCGCCGGAAAACCTCGTGGCCACGATCGCGCGCTTCAATTCGTTCGTCGACTCCGGCACGGACGAGGACTTCGGCCGGCCAAAGCCGCCGTACAAGATCGCGAGGCCGCCGTTCTACGCCGCGTGGTCCACGCCCGTGATCCACGACACGCGCGCGGGCCTCCGAATCAACGCCGAGTGCCAGGTCGTCGATCTGAACGGCGCCGTGATCGCGGGCCTATATTGCGGCGGCGAATCGGCCGGCGGTTTTTCCATGCACGGCCTCGCGCGCTGCATATGCCAGGGGTTCATCGCGGGGAAGCACGCATCCGAGTCGTGATCGGCTTTTTCGTGGATCCTGCGGAGGCGTTGGAGAGCGAGCGAGCCTAGATCTCGACCGTGTTGAACCACGCGGCGTTCTCGAACTTCGCGCTCTTCTTCAACGCGTCCGTGCTCGCAAGGTCGGTGTCGGCCTCGAGCGCATCGAGCAGCTTCCCACGCGGCACTTCACCGCCTCCGCTCGCCCCGCCCGGGTGCTTTCCGGGCATCGTTGACAGGATCGTGAGCAACCGACCCGGGCCCGCAGCGCCGCGCTTCTTCAGCTCGCCCCACAGCATCTTCTTCGGTGTGGCGTTCAGGCTGCCGTGGTGGCCGACCTTGTACAGGTCGATGTCGGCGAGACGCTCCACGTTCTTCTTCGCCTCGACGCCGTTGCCGACCTCTTTCAAAGCGTAGCGCCAGTTCTCGAGCTGCGCGTCGCCGGGGAACAGGAGCTTCCGCCCGCCGAACTCGATGAGCAGGATCACGCTCGTATTGTTCATTTGATCGTCGAGCGATCTCACGATCTCGAAGACCTGGGCGGCGCGCAGCGCCGTGAGTCGCCGAGCGAACCAGCGGGCCTGGGCCGGAAGCTCGTGCGCGTCCGCCCCCACCTTCGCGCCGCGCGGCGTGCGCTTCGGCAGCCCGTTCGCAAGCGGGAGGCCCGCCGCGACCTTCGCCGGGCCCGAAATCAGGTGCCAGAATTCGATTTCGTCGCGCCGCGCCATCGTCTTGATGGAATCCGTCTGCGCGAGATTCGGAGGCCCGAGAACGGTCACCGCGACGCCAGGGAGCGCGTTCTTCAGGATCGCGTCGAGCTTCATCCCGTAGTTCACGTACACGGCTTGCGCGCCGCTGCGGTGGCCCATGTCGATGAGGCTCTTCACGGCCGACGGGTTCTTGATGTTGTCCTCGCCGACGAACCGCAGCTTCTCGAGCGAGCGTTTCGACAGCGCGGCAGGCTTGCCGGCCGCGGCTTTAGCGAGCTCGCGATTCGCGAACGCGGACACCGCCTCCGCAACGCCGTGCATGGCTTCGAGCCCGCTCCGAAAGCCCGCGATCTTCTTTTGAACCGGTGATTTCGCCTGCTTCGCCGTGCGCGCCGCAGTCGGGTCTTCGGTCCACGGTTGGATCACCACGTCGGGCATGAGCGCGGCTATGGTCTTTCCCGAACCGCCGTTGGAGTCGTCGGTGGCGAAACCGCTGATGTGATCCTGGTGGCGGTGCGTCGCGACGAGCACGTGAAGCTTGCCCGGCTTATTGGTCGCATCGTCTCGTCCGCAATGCTTCGCGATCTGCGTCGCCACGAACGGCATCAGCACGCTCGGCGTCGTCTTCATGAGCTTCGGCACGCCGGTCGTCCCGAAGTCGATCAGCATGTTGCGATCGTCGCCGCCCGCGTAGTGGAATTGCAGCAAGAAGCAGTCGCCGAAACCGACTTGGTAGCTCCTGATGGTCAAGGACGTCGGGGAACTCGCCATCGCTACCATCCCTCGCCCGGAAGCCGCGAACCGTCGAGGCTCCGGAGCCGGTGAATCGCCGACAAGCTCAAGCCCTTGGCCGCGAGCGAGCCTTGCCGCGACACGCGAAAGTCTCCGAATCGCACGAGATCCGCGAGCCGCTCGGACTGGCGCTTCGGATGCAGCACGTCGTTCGACACGTGGTACTTCAGGCGGCCGTACTCGTCGAAGATCAACGTCCCGCCGCCGTAGAGCGTGAGCGTTCGCGAGTCGATGTCGCCGGCGTCGTCCGTGGCGGCAACCGCTTCGGCGTGATCCGCACGATCGTCATCGTCGTCGCCGGTGCCCGGCTTCGGCGGATCGCCCATCAGGAGCTCCTCGAGCGAAGGCGGAACGTCGATGTGGAATTCCTCGAGCTCTTCGAGCGTGAGGTTGGCCACCTGGTAGTACTCCGCTACGGTTTCACGAAGCGTAAAACCGTCGATGCCTACGCGCATGCACGGCCGGACGGAGATCACGCGCGTGTACGGCAGCTCCCGCAGCTCGAGCGTCTCACGGTTCTCCCAGAGAAAGCGAAACACTTCGTCGGGGTCGCTGCGCATCGACTCGAAGTGCACGCGGTCGTAGGACAAGTCCTCGTCCGGCACGGCGCACCAAATCCCGGGCACGTCCTTACGATCCGACGCGGGACGAATTCCATAGGCTGCGAACCGCTCGATGAGCCGATCGCGGAGCAGGTAGCGCGAGTCGTCGGGACGGATCTCGACGTCGGCCGTCAACATTGCCGACAACACGTCGCCGAACGTCACGTGGACGGGCGGCATGTAGTCGAGGCCGCGAATCAGCATCGTCAGCAAATAGTCGGCGATCGCCGCACCCTCCTCCGCCACGCGCCGGACGCTGTAGCGCCCGTTCGGGAGCGTGCCTAGCCCGTCGCCCTTCCCGACACCCACGATTCGATCGAACCACGCGCCGACGAACGCGTTGAGCACGGCGGCGGCGAATACTTCACCGCGGCGATGCGGCTCGGAGAACTCCGGCTGCTCGAGCAGCCCGTCGGACGGCTCGATCTCGACGCTGCGCCGCAAGGCGTCACCGCGCGCATTGCTGACTTCCGGCCCCATCTGCTCCGCGAGCCCAAGCAGCGCCGACTTCCTGAGGCTCTCCGCTCTGACCGCCGACGGCGCGAGCGTGCGACTCTTGCGCGCCGCGCGGTCGCTCGCGCACAGCAGCTCCTCGACGAGCTCGCGCTGGCTGAACACCGACAGCAACGCAATCACGTCCGAGTAGCCCTCATGGAACGCGGCTTGGTCGGGCGACGACGGGATCATGTATTTCTCGCGCAGGCCGTCGAGCAGCGCATGCGTGGTCTCGTGAACGACCACGTCGTGCGACAAACACGTGTAGACCGGATCGCCCGACGCGTCCGAGAAGTAGCCGAACATCAGGCCCTGATCTTCGGCGGAGTAGAAGGCGTTGGCGTCGAACATCGCGTGCGGCGCAACGTTCAACTGGTGCGAATCGAACGACCAACCGACTCGCCTGCCGAGCGCAAACTCGAAACGCGCGAGCGTCTTCATGACGAGCGCGTACACGTTCTGCGCGTGAAAGCGATAGTCCGAGAGGATCTTGGGCGAGCCGGCCTGCCAGTACGCTTCCTCGTGCGCGTAATCCTGCGGGAGCTCGTGGGCGCCATGGTAGCGGCCGGTCGTCGCGTCGTAGTCGACCACGTGAACGCGATAACCGCGCGGGCCGGCGGCGAGAATCTCGGCCGGCACGGTTACCTTGGACATCAAGATCCGGGAGCCTTTGCGCTTGCCGCGAGCGCCGATGGTCACGCTCGGGTCTTGCGCGACGACCGTCATCTCGCGCGTGGCCTTCGGCGGCGGCGGCCGCGCTCCAGGGGGCGATTTGCTTCCGGCCGCTCGGTTGTGTTTCGCCGTCATCGTCGGTTTCTAGCGCATGGCGGCCGTGCCGTCAGTCACATTATTTACACAAGCCCGGCGGCCGATCCAGGTGTCTCGAGCTCGTGGATTCCACGGGAACGCGGCCGCCATCAGCCGAGCAGCAATACGTAGGCGCCGAGCGTGACGAACAGTGCCGCAGCGATCCCGCGAATCAGCCTGAGGGGCAGGCGTTTCGTCGCGGCGTCACCCAGGAGCACGGCCGGCACGTTCGCGATCATCATGCCGAGCGTCGTCCCTATCACGACGGGGATGAGCGATTCGAATCGTGCCGCGAGCGCCACCGTCGCGATCTGCGTCTTGTCGCCCATCTCGACGAGAAAAAACGCGACGACCGTCGTAACGAACACGCCGAAACGCGGAGCTTGCTCGGTCTGATCCGGGTCTTTATCCGGAATCAGCGCCCACACGCCCATCGCAACGAACGACACCCCGAGGATCCAGCGCAGAGTGGCGGGACCGATCTGCGTCGTGAGCCACGTGCCAACAGCGCCCGCGAAGGCGTGGTTCGCGACGGTCGCGACGAGGATGCCGAGCACGATCGGAACGGGTTTGCGGAAGCGTGTCGCGAGCAACAGCGCGAGCAGCTGGGTTTTGTCGCCGATCTCCGCGAGCGCGACGACGCCGGTCGAAATCAAGAAAGCTTGCAAGGCGCAGCAGTTTAGCGGATCGTCGGTGCGCCGTGCACCTGCACGCTCCATCCGTAGAAAAAAGCGAGGTCATCATGCACGCCGTCACGAGAACGTATAGCGGTCCTGGCGCGAAGAAACTGTTCGCCGAGCTCAAGAAGAACAAGACGTCCGTCGAGAGTCTGCTCAAACCGGTCAAAGGTCTGAAGGCCTACGTGCTGATCGACACCGGCGACGGCGGCGTGTCCGTGACCCTGTGTGAAGACAAAGCGGGCATCGACGAGAGCGTTCGGCTCGCGGCCGACTGGATCAAGAAGAACGTGCCGAACACCGGCGTGGGTCCGCCCGTGATCACAGAAGGCGTCGTGATCGCACAGATCAAGTAGGCGACGCGCGCGACTTCAGCCGGAGTCGTCACTCCAACGGCGGCAGCAGCGCCTCGCGACCGGGCGGCAGGTGCTGATCGACGGCGTTCAGCATCATGCCGACCCTGAAGTAGTCGCCCATGATCGACATGATGTCGACGGTGTGCTGCCGCCCGAAATAGCCCACCATCTTCGCCCAGAGCTCGCTGCTCACTCGGTGCTCGCGCAGCAACGTGCGGCCGAAGGTGATCACCGTTGCGTCCTTGTCGGCCAGCCCCGCGACGTCGCGATCGTACTTCACGACGTCGATGACCGACTGCTCGAGGCCTTGCCGCCGGCCGGCCGGCTCGTGTGCGGACCATTCGTACTGCTGGTCGATCTCGCGCGCGGTGATCAGAACGGCGAGCTGAAACAGCCTGGGGCCGACCGGGCTGTCCGCTCCCGTCGGAATGCCGAGGCTGCGCTCCCTGGGGCTGTAGACCGTGATGTGTGTCGGGCCCGGCCCGGGCGTGAAGTTGCTCCGCGCGGCGAGCAGGCGCTGACCTTCTTCGTCGAGGTCTTGCGGCGTGACCGGCGGCAGCCGCGACAGCGTCACCGGATTGATGTCCGGCGGCAGCGGCGCTTGGGCCGGCGTCTGCGCCATCACCACGACCGGCAGACCGGCCAGCAACAAAACGGACAATCGGATTCCCATTACGCACCCCCGCGCGACGACGTCAGTTGTTCAGCCCTAGCAGACGGCTCCCGGAGTCTACTCCGGAACGCAGCGTCTAGGCCTGTGCGGCGGCGGTCCGTGACCGGCGAAGCAGCAGCAGTCCCGAGACGCCGACGACGACGTGGAAGGTTATTAGGCTGATCGCTCTCGCAGTGGCGAATCCGCTGAAAATCCCGACGAGATCGGCGGGCAACCAGACCAGCAGCTCCCACGCCGCAACGGTGACGACGAGCAGACTCGCCCTCGCCGGCACACGCGAGAAGATCAGCATCATGACCCCGAGCAGCACCCAGGTAAGAACGCCGGGCAGTCCCGCGACGCGTATTCCGCGGACGGCGACGTCGTCGAGCGAACCCACCGGCGCCGAAGCCCAGGTAGCCGCGAACTGATCGGCGGCGAACAGCGCCATGAGCGTCAAGCCGCCCCCTTCGAGCAGGTAGAGAACCCCAACGATTCGCAGCCACCACGTGAGCGGTTTCATGATCAGGTTTCTCCCGGAATCGAATTACTCATACCGCAGCGCCGCCACCGGCCTCGTACCCGCCATCCCCCAGGTGTGCACGAGCACGGCCGCGACGGCTACGCCCAAGGTCACGCACGCAGCTCCCACGAACAGCCACCAGTCGAGCTCGACGCGTTTCGCAAAGCCCCGCAACGCCGCGAAGCCGATCGCGAGCCCCGTGACGCTGATCGCGGCGTAGAGCTTGGTGCGCGCGACGTTGCGCAGAGCAAGCGAGAGGTAGTCGCCGATCATCGGGGCCTTATCGTAGCCATTGCGCAGTGCCGCTGTCGCTCCCAGCGCGCGCGGCCGCTTTCCACGGTCGCGCCCCCGACGTACGATCTCGCTGCCCTTCCGTTGTGCTGAAGAAGGAACCCACGAATGGACACGACGAGACGCACGCTGTTGACCACGAGCGCTGCCGTGGCGGCCGCAGCCGCCGCGCAACGCGCCTTCGGGCAGACCGCTCGGGAGCAACCCGCGGCCGACGGCAAGTTCTACGAGAAGGGCAAAGTCCGGATTCACTACCGCGAGGCCGGGAAGGGCTTCCCGCTACTGATCATTCCGGGCGGCGGGTTGAACTCGGCGATCAGCAGCGCCGCGCCGTTCGATGCGGTCGCTGAATTCAGCAACGACTATCGCTGCGTCATCAGCGACCTGCGCAACTCGAACAACGGCCAGTCGACGGGCCCGGTCGAGATCGACCGGCCGTGGGACGCGTATACGGACGATCACCTCGGACTCATGGATCACCTCCGCATCGACAAGTTCATGGTGCTCGGGTTCTGCATCGGCGGCCCGTTCATCTGGAACTTGCTGCGGCGCGCGCCCGAGCGCGTCGTCGCGGGCGTGCTCGCGCAGCCGAGCGGTTTTCGCAAGGAGATGCCCGACCTCTTCTATCAGAACAACATCACGGGTTGGGGGCCGCCGCTCGTCGAACGCCGGCCGGAGGTCACGATGGAAATGGTCGAGGGGTTCCTGACGAAGATGTATCGGACCAACGCCGATTTCGTCTTTACCGTCACGCGCGAGTTCGTGCGCTCGTGCCAAACGCCGGTTCTAATCCTGCCCGACGACATCCCGGCACACCCGTACGCCGTAGCGATGGAAGCCGTGATGCTCGCGCCGAAGTCCGAGACGAGCATCTACCCGTGGAAGGAGCCGCCGGAGCGGATTCCGATCGCGGTGCGGCAGATTCGCTCGTTCTTGCGAGCGCATCGACCGGCTAAGGCGTAAGGCGCCCACCGACGGCGACGTACTGTCGGGAAGGTACGGCCGCTCTGCTGGGCCATGTCCATCGCCCGCTGCCACGCGAGCTCGGTGGCAGGATCGCCGCGACCGCTGCCGCCGCCGGAGCTGCTGCCGAGGATGGCGGCCTGATGCCTCACTTCAGAACGGGCAGCGTCTTGCGCTCCGAGAAGCCCAACAAATCGACTTCGCCGTCGGTGGCGATCGGGCTCTCGCCGCGCGCGACGAACGCAGCCTCGTCCCGGACCGCGACGCCGAGCTGGCCGGCGGTTTCGATCAAGCGCGAATGACCCGCGAGGACGAGCGGCCGCGCGCGTGCGAGCTTGATCGGCGCTTTCGCGGCCGGTGCGGCCGATGCCACGAGCGCGAAGCGCTCGTTGCGGCTGGCTTCGATCACGGGACGATCGCGAACGAGCGTCATGAGCCGCCCGCCGCGCAGATGTCCCGACACCTCGTAGCGCAGCGTGAGCACGTAGAGCTTCTCCGCCGGCCCCGTAATCCGCACGCAAGGGCCGAGTGCGCTGCGGGCGCTGACTTTCGCGTCGGTATAGAGCGGGAAGCTGATCTGCAGCGGCTCGCCTTGGCTGTGCTTGTTGAACGCCAACACGGCGAAAACGAGGTCGCGCACGACGGCGTGCTCCTCGTCCGGTTGCATGACGAGGAAATCGAGATGGTCGGGGATCGTGCTCGCAGAAACGACGGCCATGTCGCAAGAATAGCCATTCTTCGCGATGCGCGCGACCGCGCAGGCTGACTACGCCGAAGCCCTAACGCCCGCCAACGAGTTGCGGCGCACCAAGGGACGCTCTATCGTCTTGCCGGACCCGTTGCCGGGAGCTCTCGATGACGACTCGGATCGTAATGGTCGCGGGCTTGTCCATCGCAGCCGGAGCCGCTGCGACCTATTGGTATGTGCGCCCAGCCGGCACGAGCTACATCGTCCTCGACCCAGCCGGCGTGCTCGAACCCGAATCGTCCGGCGCGAGCGCCGCAGCAAATGTCGAGACGCTCGTCGAGCAGCCGTCCGTGATCGCGAAACGCGCGGCGATCTATCAAGCCGCCGCACGGGCCGATGAGTCGGGGCTGCAGTCGATGCTGCAAAGTGCGAGCGACCTTCCGGATTCGGCATCGAGAGGCATGTTGATCGAGGCGCTGTCGATGCGTGCCGCGGAGGTTGCTCCGGAAACGGCGCTCGACGTGATTCGCCAGCTACCGCTCGATTCACGGCACGCGAAGGAGCTCGCGCTCGCGTTGTTCGACGCACTCGGTCCTAGCAGCGAGAGCGTCGAGCGAGTCGTCGCGGCGTTGCCGCCGGACGAGCAGCGCCGGTTCCGCATCGAAGCGCTCGCGCACTGGGCCGAGAAGAACCCGGAGCAAGCTTTCCAAGAGGCGCTCGCCGTCGGCGACCGGCAGCTCAGAGCGAGCGCCGCGGCACGAGTCGCGGCGGTTTGGGCGGAACACGATCTCACCGGCGCTCAAGCGGAAGCCGATCTGCTGAAGGACGACAACATCGGTCGATCGTTCAGGTATGCGATCGTGCGCCGCCTGGCCGAAACCGATCCGGCCGCGATGATCTCCTACGTCAACTCGTTCCCGCAGTACGAAAGTTCGTTCACGCAGCCGGTCGTCGAGCAGCTGCGGCTCATGGAGCCGAGGGAAGCGCTGAGTTGGGCCGAGCAGCTCGACGGCAACGTTGGCCGATCCGCCCGCGGAGCGGCGTTCCAGAGCTGGGCCGAGCAGGATCCCACCGCGGCGTTCTCGTACGCGCAGACGATGCCCCTCACGTGAAGAGCGGCAGCAGCTGCTGCACGCCATTGCGACCGGCTATGGGCGCCAGAACCCCGACGCCGCATTGGCGTGGCTCCAGTCCACCGGGCCGATTGCATCGGACCTGTCCGCGAGCGTGATCGCGGGAATCGCACAGGTCGACGTGAAGCGGGCGCTCGAGCTCGCGGCGCGCGACGAGCCTGCCGACGCGAACGGCTACAACTTCAATCGCTGGCGGTTCGAAATGTTGAGCGCCGTGATCAACAACGCAATGACGGCGGGCGACATCCCGGTCCCTGACCTGATCTCTCGCGTGCTCGCTTTGCGCGATCGAAACGAGCGGAGCAATACGTTGCGCGTGCTCATGGACCGTTGGATGCGAACCGACCCTCGGAACGCATTCGATTGGATCCTCACCGATCCCAACTTGCCGCCCGGCAACGCCAGCGAGCTCGTCAGCAACCTCGCGCGCACGGACCCGATCTTGGCGGCCAGCTATACGCAGCGCGTTCCCGCCGCGTTGCGGGAAGTATGGGTTGCCAATGTCGCGCAAAACTATGCACGACTCGATCCGCAAGGCGCCTTGGTGTGGCTCGGCCAGTTTCGTGACCAGCCGGAATATGCGTCGGGCGTCGCAGCTATCGTGCAGCAAGCGGTGTCGTACGACCCAGCCTTGGCCGCAAACCTCGTGGGCTCGTTGACGGACGGCGGTCGCAACGCGCAAGTCGCGGCCGAGACGGTGGCGAGAGGCTGGGCGGTACGAGACGAGCAAGCCACGCGCGTGTGGCTCCGAGGGTTGGTCGAAGGACCCGTTCGCGACTCCGCGCTGCGCGGCTTCATCGGCAGCACATACCGCGACACGGTTCCCGAAGCATCACTGCTATCGTTGTTCAGCTCGCAGGAGACGAAGCAGCAAGCGATCATGCAGGTGATCTACACGGTCGCCCGCAACGATCGCGACGAGGCACGCCGCCTCGTTCGGGAGCACATCTCGAGCCCCGCCTTGCGCACCCAGGCTCAGAACATGCTCGACGCACCAGCCGAGCAGTCCGGTGTCGTCGTCCTTCCGGGCGGCGTGATCATGCGCAACTGAGCTACTCGCGCCGACTCCAGAGCGCGCGCCAACCATCCGCGCCGAGCGCGCTCAACGTCGCCATGTTCTTGTCGCCGATCTCGTGCACGTTCGGAAACGTCTCCACGGCGTGCGTGACGCTTGCCTCGCGCAGCAGGTGGAGCATCGGGTACGGCGACCGGTTGGTGCAGTTCTGAACGTCGTCGGGCTCGGTGCCCGCAAACTGATACTCAGGATGAAAGCTCGCGATTTGCAGCTCGCCCTCGAGATCGAGCGCGGCCACGGTGGCATCGGCCTCGTCCAAGAACTCGTTGTAGTCGCCGAAGTCGTTCAGCACGTGCGGATGAATCAGCAACGTGGTTTCCCAGAGCGCGGGGTCCGCGCCGTGAAGATAGCGCAGCTCCTCCGCGAGCTCGCTGACAAGGTCGGCCGCGCTGCGCTGCTCGCTCACGCGATAGCGAATCCGCTCGCGGCTGTACGCATGCTCGGCGAACGGACACAGCCCAAGCCCTATGACCGCCTTCTGCAACCACTCGCGAGTGGCGGCGATCACTCGTTCGGCGGTTGCGGTTTCCGGCCTCTGGGCGCCGGGCGAGGAGCTCACTGCCCGGCAGGGACCGGCGGCACGCCCTTCTTGCGAGCGGCCTGACGGGCCTGCTCGTCTGCGTTTCTCTTCTTCTGCGCCTCTTCTCGGCGCTTCTTGTCTTGCTTGTAGTTCGGTTGCTTTGGCATCGGCCCTCCGTCGATTTGAATCGAGTTGCGCGTCGACTCGTCGCTGGGGCGACAGCTTGGACTAATTCGCGGCGAGTAGCGAACCGAGCGCGGCGCTTGGGCCGAGCCTCGCGCCGGCTACCTCGCCGCGAGCGCGAACGCACCCGCCGCCACTCCCTCACGAACGCGGCGCGCGGTGGCGTCGACATTGTCGCCGGTCGTATCGATCACGTGCCGCTCGAGAGGGCCGAGCTTCGCGAACGCTCCGTACAAGCCCTTGAGCGGTCCGGACGCCTTGAGCTCCTTCCCTTCCCGCGCAACCGCGCGCGCGAACGTCTCTTCGAAGCTCGGGCGCAGCACGACGAACGACAGATCCAGGCCGGCGCGACGCGCAACTCCTTCGAACACCGGCAGCGACCACGGCCCGACGATGCCGTCGACGATAACGTCGTATCCGCCTTTCGCGTAACCGAGCATCGCCTCGCCGATCACGCCGAGCACGACTTCGTTTTGTTTGGCGGCGTCGGGCAGAAACGGCTGGACGAATCCCTTACGAATCGCGACGTAGAAAGATCGGTCGCGAGGTGCACGGTCGATCTCGCGGCGCATCGGCGAGCGCCCGCGCGATCGTGTCTTGCCGGACCCGGGCGGTCCGCTCAGCACCAGCAGAGCGCCAGCCGATCCCGGTCAGTTGTCAGTCATCGCGAGCCTCCGGTTCGAGAGAACCAGGGCCTTGTCGCAGGAAATGACGCGAGCGACAAGTCTTGCGGTTTCGAGCGATCTGATCCGCCCAGCCGAATTCGCAGACGAGCGCGCTAGAACTCGACCTTGTCGGCATCCGCGAGCACGACGTCCTTGTACACGGGCAATACCCATCCCGCGCGGGACAACGCGTCGAAGCTCTCGGCGACTTTGGCGCGATACGCGGCCTTCGTGCCGTACAGCGTCGCGAGCTGGTCGCGCGTGAAGTCTCGCTGGTAGGCCGTGAGCCGGCACAACGCCTGCACGCCTGCCTCGCCGCGGTCCGCCCACGGATGCAGATTCGAGGGATACGGTTTCGCCGCTTCGTTGCGCACGGCGTACTGCGCGACGGGCACGTTCACGTACACGCTCGGCACGCCGCCGCGCGCGTTGCCGTGCTCGTCGAGCGCCATCATCGACCCGTCGTTCGTCATGTCGCGATCGACGAGGATGCGTGCCGCGTGCGGCGGCGCCTGACCTTTGTCGACCCATTGCAGCAGGTAGCTCAACGCCAGCGAGAATCCCGTGCCGATCGGATGCAGACTGATCGGATTCGCGCACGGGTTCGGCCGGAACGGCTCGACGTCGCGCGTGTCGAGGTGGGCGATGCCCGCGAGCTCGTACACGCGAAACTGATCTGAAGGCGCGTCGCCGTCTTGGCGCACGACGAGCTGGCCGCTGCCCACCTCCGTCATCGTCGGCACCTCGATCATCGGCACGTCGACCTTCTGGATCTCCGCTGCCGTGCTCGTCGGGAGGAAGCCGTCGTAGATCGGTTTCATGTCTGCGAGCCGGTACACCATGTGCGCCGGTAGATACCGGACGAGCGCCGCTGCCGACGCAGATGTACCGCCGAGCACCATCTTCCGCGTGGGCAGCGCACGCAGCGGATTCGACGCGTCCTTCGATTTGAGCAGCGCGCCGACCTGCGCAATGATCTCGTTGACCTGCGCGGGCTCCACTTTCATGCGCTTGTAGCGCGCTTCGTTGTGGTCGAGGAACAGCGGCAGACCACTCGTCACGATCTCGACGCCGATGTGACCCGAATCCATCGTGTAGCGGTGCGTGAAATGGAACATCCAAGCGTTGCCGCTCGGATGCATCGACTCGGCGAGAATCAGGCCGCTGTAGCGGCGATCGTCCTTCGGCTTGCGGATCACGATCCGCGTCTCGTACGGCTGGCCGTTCGCCGTGCCGGTGACGAAATACTCGTGCGCCTCGTAACCGAAGTGGTCGAAGTCGTCGCCCTTCGGCATCGAGAACAGCGCGGGGAACATCGTGCCCGGGGATTTGACCTCCGCGGAGATCGCCGCGAGCGGGCTCACGACCGGGGTCGCCGGCAGGTTCGCCGACGCCGCGGCCTGCGCAGCGCCCGCGTTCGTCTGCGCCGCCGGCGCCGCACTCTGTCCGCGCTGCCCCGCGAGCGGCGGCGGCGCTTGGGCCCAACCGATGCTCGCAACTCCAAAGGCCAGCACGGCGGTCAAGCCGGCGGCTCTTAGATTCATCGCAACAAGACGCTTCACGTTCGGTCCCCCTTCACGCGACCGCCCGACGATAGCAGGCAGGACCGCGGATTGTCCGGCTCCTCCCGGTCGTGCGCGCACCGGCGCCCACCACAGGCGCCGTGGAATTGCAGCGTCCGGTTGCACGCCCGAGGCGTTTCGCTACCCATCCGTCAGGCAAATCTATTTATTCTTTATCATAGGCTTATGTGATTATTCTCGAGTTTTAGCGTAGGAACGAACTGGCGTCGACGGCGCCCAGCCGTAATCACCGCCAGCGTGTCGACGTCGTAACATCGCACCCGAAGTCCCGAACACCCCGTCTCGAAGTACGAGGAGGTCCGAGATGAACGCAGCCGCAGCGACGAGAGTCCTCATCGTCGGTGCCGCGTGCGCGGCTGGCACCGTCACCGCTCAAGTACCGCCGTATCGGGACGTCACCGACACTCACCTGCCCGCCCGCCTCGCCGGCGGCTGCATGAACGCGGCTTCCGGCGATGCCGACGGCGACGGCGATCTCGATCTCGCTTTGGCGATGGAGTTCGAGCCGAACATCTTGCTGCTCAATGACGGCAAGGGCCGGTTCACCAACGGCTCGGAGCGCTTGCCCCGCACCGCGCACGACAGTGAGGACGTCGCGTTCGCCGACTTCGACCGCGACGGCGATCTCGACCTCGTGCTCGTGAGCGAAGACGACCGCAAGGACGAGCTCTACATCAACGACGGCAAGGGCCGCTTCGCCGACGCGAGCGAGCGGCTCGCGACCGACGACGTCTCGAACGCGCTCGCCGTGCTCGACTTGAACGGCGACGGCGCGCCCGACGTCCTCACGGGCAACATCGGCACCGACCGCGCGCTGATCAGCGACGGCCGCGGCAACTTCCGCGACGAAACCGCGGAGCGTTGGCCGCAGGACGGCACATCGCGCACCCAGGACCTCGAGCTCGCGGATGTCGACGGAGACGGCGACCTCGACGTGATCGTCGGTAACGAGGGGCAGGACCAATTGTTCCTGAACGACAACGGCCGGCTCGTCGACGCTACGGCCCGCAGCCTGCCCGTCCGCGACGACGAAACTCGCAAGATCAAAGCAGTCGACGTGGACGGCGATCGCGACTTGGACCTCGTCGTCGCGAACGTGCGCTTCATCACGAACGAGCCCGCGCAGAATTACCTGCTGCTCAACGACGGCTCCGGCGTCTTCACCACAGCGGACACCGCGCGCCTACCGGGAGCCGGACGCAGCCACTTCACCATTCAAGCCGCCGACCTCGACCACGACGGCGACTCGGACGTGCTCGCGCCCTCGACGGTGTTCGCTCGGAGCGTCACCGAGGTGAACGCGTTCGGCGACTACCTCGTGCTGCTGAACGACGGCTCGGGTCGCTTCTCGGAACCGGGGCCCGGCACGATTCTGCCGACCACCGCCGTTGGCAACGGCTTCGACGTCGAGGTCGCGGACTTCGACGGCGACGGGATCGCGGATCTGTTCCTCTGCAACCGCGCATCGATCGACGCGGCGCCCGCGGAATCCGGTGGCCGGCAGCGCCTGCTGCTCGGCTCGCGGCCGCTGTGACTTGCCTCGCGGGTCCGTTCCTTCGTATACAACCTCGAGTGCGCAACGTTTTCGGGGGACCATGAGACTTCGCGGCTTTCGTCTTGCTCGCCGCCGGCCTCGCCGGCCTCATCGTAGCCGCACCCGACGCTCGCGCAATCCGGCTCGCAGCCGCGCGCGGGCCTGCCGAATCCCTACGCCGCGACCGACTCCGCAATGGGGCAATCTCCCCGACGGACGCACCTGGGGCGCGCCGACGCGCCGGCCGACTACGTCACGCGGATCATGAAGTTCTCGAAGGACGGCAAGTTCATCAAGTCGTGGGGCAAGCTCGGCACGGGACCCGGCGAGTTCAAGAATCCGCATGCGCTCGCGTTCGATTCGCAGGGGCGACTGTTCGTCGCAGACCGCGGCAACTCGCGCATCCAGATCTTCGATCAAGACGGCAAGTTCCTAGCGCAGTGGACGCAGTTCGGGCGCCCGAGCGGGCTGTACATCGACGGCACGGACCGGCTGTTCGCGATCGACGCGGACTCGACTGCCGCGAGCAACACCGCGGGCTGGCGGAAAGGCATCTGGATCGGCAGCGCGAAGGACGGCAAGGTCACGGCGTACGTGCCCGGCCATCAGACGAGCGATCCTGCTGGCGCGGCCGGCGAAGGCGTCGTGACCGACGGCGCCGGGAATCTCTACGCCGCGGAAAACACGTTGCGCGGCATCACGAAGTACGCCGCGCGGCAATAGTCTCCTCGGTCCTCGTGTCGGCGCGCTTGCACGCCGCCGATGCCGGCGAACGCCCAACGCCCACCAGCGCGCTAGGTCAGCTGCGGATACGCCTTGCGGATCGCGCTGTCCGAGATGACCTCGAGATGCGCTTTCTTGAGCGCATCGCGGAGCTCGACCATTTGCTCCACCGGCAGCTTGCGCTGCGGTGCACGCAGGAACGGATCCGGAATCAAGCCGCGCAGCCAAGTCGTGAGCTTGTACGCCGCGTGCAGCCGATAGCCGAGCGTCGAGTCCGACACGATGCGGTGCAGGTCGAGTAGCCCGTCCTTCCAAATCGCCTCGCCCTTCGCGGGATTCTTCTCGTCGCGCGCCGCGACGATCGCGTCGATCATCGGCTCCATCGCATAGTTCCAGGAGCCGCTCACGGTGCCGTCGAAATAACCGTTCATGATCGCGCCGTGCATCGCGCCGGCGCCCGCCGGAAGGATCGCGACATGCCGCTTGGTGTACGCGCGCAGCGCCTTCGCCATCGCGTCGAAGTCGTCGGTGATCATCTTGTAGCCGACGATTTGCGGCACGGAATCGACGATCTTCATTCCGGCCGTGAGCGGCATCGCGAAGAACTTGCCGCCGGTCGGGTGGATCAGCACAGGCAGATTCACGGCGTCCGCGATCGTGCGGAGCTGGTCGATCCAGACCTCCGGATTCTTGTTCGGGTCCCACGCGGCGACGACGTCGATCGTGCCGATCGGCGGCATCAGAAACAGGCCGTGCACGCCGGTTTTCTTGAGCGCTTTGGCTTCCTCGACGCACGCGCGCGTCGTGGTCTGCATCACGCCCGAGAACACGAGCGTCTTGTCGCCGAGCTCCTCGAGCGCGATCTCCGCGAGCCTGAGCTTCTCGCGCTGCGTGAGATAGAACGCCTCCCCGGCCTCGGGCGACACGAGCACCGCGCCGTTCGCCGCGACGAACTTCGGCTGCGCCCAGTAGCGCATGAAGGTGCGGAACGCGGTTTCGTCGATGTCTTCGGTGCCGGGCTTGTACGGCGTCACGCTCGCGACGTACATCTTGTCGTACGCGGTGGTGCTCTGCCCCGGTGTGAAAGGCGCGTTGGCGGCGCTCGAAGCGCCCGGCAACCCCACCGCACCCGCCGCCAACGCGGCCCCGGCCAACTGCAGAAACTCGCGCCGCTCGATCGTGCTCGACGCGTCGACTCTATCGCCACTCATCGCTTCCCCCTCCTGAAACGCGTTGGTTGATAGAAAGCTTCGATCAGTCTTTTAAGCTTGGCTTACGCGATTGTTCTCCTGTCGGCGCCCGATTGCCAGAGCCGCGCGCATTCGCCCGCGGCGTTCAGGCCGCGTTGCGCTCCTCGATGCCCGCAAGCAGCTCGTCGAACGACTTCTCGAAGCCGCGCACGCCCTCGCGCTCGAGCGTCTGCGTGACGTCGTCGTAGTCGACGCCCGCCTTCGCGAACCGCTCGAGCACGCGTTGCGCCTCGTCCACGCCGAGGTCGATCGTCCTGCGCACCCGGCCGTGCTCGCGGAATGCGCGGAGCGTGTTCTCGGGCATCGTGTTCACGGTGTCGGGGCCGATCAGCTCCTCGACGTACTTCACGTCGGAATAGGCCCGATCCTTCGTCGACGTAGATGCCCACAGGCAACGCTGGGTCGTGGCGCCCCTGTCGGCGAGCTCCTGCCAGCGCGGCCCCGAGAACAGCTGCCGATAGCACCGGTACGCGAGCTTCGCGTTCGCGACCGCGAGCTTGCCCTTGAGGCCGTCGTGGCCGCCGAGCTCGTCGAGCCGGCGGTCCGCCTCGGTGTCCACGCGCGACACGAAGAAGCTCGCGACCGACGACACGGTCGACGGATCGCCGCCGGCGGCGACCAGCTGCTCGAGACCACGAAGGTAGGCTTCAACCACGTCTGCGTAGCGCTGCAGCGAAAAGATCAACGTGACGTTGATCGACATGCCCCGGGCGGTCAGCTCCTCGATCGCCGGCAATCCGGGCGGCGTGGCCGGAATCTTGATGAGCAGGTTCGCGCGGTCGATCCGCGAGCGCAGCTTTGCGGCGGCCTCGACGGTGGCATGCGTGTCGTACGCGAGAGCCGGGTCCACCTCGAGGGAGACGAAGCCGTCGCGATTCGCGGTCGCTTCACCGCCGTGCGGCGTCCCGCCGCGGTCGAACACGGGCCGAAGCACGTCGCAGGCGCCGCGGATGTCGCGTTCGGCGAGCCGCAGGAACGCCTCGTGCGGGTCCTCGGTCTCTGCGAGCTCGCGGCGCAACTGCTCGTCGTAGTCGTGCTCCGCACTGATCGCCTTCTGGAAGATCGTCGGGTTCGAGGTCACCCCGACGACGGCGTCCTCGGCCACGAGGCGCTCGAGCTCGCCACAGCGGACGAGATGGCGCGAAAGGTAGTCGATCCAAACGCTCTGGCCCTCGACGGCGAGATCGTGCAGTGGTGAGTGAGTCATAGGTCGCCTCCTTCAGTCGCGTTTGTGTGAATCTGCTTCCGTTCGACCGGCGACGGGCCGAGTGCGTTCCGGGCCGCCGGCACGTCCGTTTGCGCGGTCGTTTCCGTCCGTCGGCGCGACCCGTTCGGCGCGCTGCTGCGCCGGCCCGTGCGCCTTCACGAGATTGAACGCGGTATTGATGACGCCGATGTGCGAGAACCCCTGAGGAAAGTTGCCGATGAGCCGCTTGGCACCGAGATCGTACTCCTCCGACAAGAGCCCGACGTCGTTGCGCAGGTCGAGCATGCCGTCGAAGAGCTCGGTCGCCTCGTCGACACGGCCCTGCATGACGTACACGTCCGCGAGCCAGAACGAGCACGCAATGAACGCCCCTTCGCGCTCGGGGTCCGCGGCGTCCTTCGAGTAGCGCAGCACGAGGTTGCCGCGCTTGAGCTCCCGCTCCACTGCGGCGACGGTGCCTGCGATACGCGGGTCGTCGGCCGGCAGGAAGCCCGTCTGCGGGATCAGCAGCAAAGCCGCGTCGAGCTCGCCGCCGCCGTAGTGCTGAACGAACGTGTTGCGCTTCGCGTCGAACGCGTTCGCGCAGACGTCGTCGTGGATCTCGGCGCGCAGCGCGCGCCAGCGCTCGACTGGGCCCTCGAGCCCGAAACGCTCGCACGATTTCACGCCGCGGTCGAACGCCACCCAGCTCATGAGCCGCGAGTGCGTGAACGCGAGCGCGTCGCCGCGGGTCTCCCAAATACCGTGATCGGGCTCGCGCCAGACCCTCTCCAAGTGCGCAAGCAGCACTTTCTGCATGCGCCACGCCTCGTCGAGCGCCGCGAGCTCCGCCTCGCGCGCCGCGTGCAGCACGTCCATGAGCTCGCCATAGACGTCGAGCTGGCGCTGCTCCACGGCGAGGTTGCCGATCCGCACCGGCGCGCTCCCCTCGTAGCCCGCGAGCCACGGCAGCTCGTGCTCCGGCAGCCAACGCTCGCCCGAGATGCCGTACATGATGTGCAGCTGCTCGGGATGGCCCGCAGCCGCGCGCAGCAGCCAACGCCGCCACGCCTCGGCCTCGTCGCGATAGCCGGCATTCAAGAGCGCATAGAGAGTAAGCGTGGAATCGCGGATCCAGCAGTAGCGGTAGTCCCAGTTTCGCGAGCCGCCGAGCTTCTCGGGTAACGACGTGGTCGGCGCCGCGACGATTCCGCCGGTCGGCTCGAACGTGAGCAGCTTCAGAGTGATCAGCGAGCGCACGACGGCGTCGTTCCAGCGGTCGTTGTCGCAGCCGAACCGGCAGCGCTTCGTCCACTCGCACCAAGCCGACACCGTACGATCGAGGCTCTCCTGCCGATCCGGCACGAAGTGCGGCATCTTGTGGGACAGGTGATACGACAGCGTGAACGGCACGCTGTCGCCTTCGCGCACCGTGAACGTTGCGCACGTCGTCATGTCGCGGCCGACGAGCGGCACATCGGTGTGCAGCTCGACCGCGTCCGGCCCCGCGATCGCGCTGAGCCCGTAGTCGCGGCGCCGCACCCACGGCACCGCCTGGCCGTAGTTGAAGCGCAGGATCAGCTCCATGCGCAGCTCGACCTCGCCGCGCACGCCGCGCACGATCCGGACTACGTCCACTTTCTCCTCGTCGTCCGTGAGCGGCATGAAGTCGACGAGCGCCGCCTCGCCGCCATCGGTCGTGAAGCGCGTTTCGAGCACGGCGGTGCCGGGCAGGTACGCGCGCTTGGTGCTGCGGACGTTCTCTGGCGCGATACGCCAGCGGCCGTTCTCGCGCCCGCCGAGCAGCGCGGCGAAACAGGCCGCCGAGTCGAAGCGCGGCAGGCAGAGCCAGTCGATCGAGCCGTCGCGGCCGACGAGCGCGGCCGTGACCATGTTGCCGATCAGCGCGTAGTCCTCGAGCGGCGTGGATGCCATGCGCTCGAGCTGCAACGCCTATGCCAAGGTCCCCGAAGCGGGACGCGTTGTCCGATTCCGGGACGCCGCCCCCTCACAGCCTCCCGGACGCCCGCGGGTTTGCAGACTTTGCGACCCTTGGTCCAGTCGTTGCATCGAAGGTCCATGCACACGACGCAACGCGACGAGCGGGCCCGTCCTCCGCTCCGCCTCCCCACGTTCGACGGCATCGCTCAAGACGTCCGCTACGCGCTTCGCACGCTGCGCGCCAGCCCGGGCTTCACGGCCGTCGCGGTTCTCATCTTGGCGCTCGGCATCGGCGCGAACACGGCGATCTTCAGCCTCGTGAGCGCGGTGCTGCTGAAGCCGCTGCCGTTTCCGGAGCCCGACCGGCTCGTACTGCTCTGGGAGAATTTCACGGCGGCGGGCGGCCCCCCGAGAGTCAATCCGGCGGCGGCGACCTACGTCGAGTGGAAGGCCCGGAGCCGCTCGTTCGAAGACATGGCCATGTTCGATGCGCGCACGTTCAACCTCACGGGCCGCGGCGAGCCTGAGCGGCTCATGGGCGTGCGGACCGACACGAACCTGTTCTCGGTCCTCGGCATGCAGCCGCTGCTCGGCCGAACGTTCATGCCGGACGACGAGGGCCCCGGCGCAACCCCGGTGGTGGTGATCAGCGAAGGACTCTGGACGCGGCGCTTCGGAGCGGACCCGAGCCTGATCGGCCGCACGATCGATCTCGACGGTCTGCAGCGCACCGTCATCGGCATCGTACCGCCGCATTTCCGCTATCCGAGCAAGGAAGTCTCGCTGTGGCTGCCGGCCCAGTACTCCCCGGAGGAGCTCGCGGAGCGCAACGCCTACAACTACTACGTGCTCGCGCGGCTAGCTCCTGGCGTGACGCTGGCCGGTGCGCAAGCAGAGATCGACGCGACCGCGCTCGCGATACAGCGCGATCTGCAGGGCGACACCGGGCAGGCGCAGGCCCTGGTCACCGGTCTTCAAGAGTACTTGTCTCTCGACGCGCGGCCGACGCTCTACGTGCTGCTCGCCGCGGTCGGCACGATCCTGCTGATCACGTGCGCGAACGTCGCCAACCTGCTGCTCGCGCGCGCCGCGCGCCGCCAAAAGGAGCTCGCGGTGCGCAAAGCCATCGGTGCGGGTAACGGGCGCGTGCTGCGCCAACTGCTCACCGAAAGCGCCGTGCTCGCCGCGGGCGGCGTCGTGCTCGGCGTCGCGTTGTCGACGCTGTCGTTCGGCTACCTCGCGCGCTTGATTCCGGGCACGTTCCCCGGAGGCTCGGCGCCCGGCCTCGATTGGCGCGTGCTGTCGTTCACCGTGGGCCTCACCGTGCTGACGGTCCTCTTGTTCGGCGCCGGACCCGCGCTCGCCGCCGCGCGCCGCGGGTTCAACGAGACGCTCAAGAAAGGCGTCGGCGCGAACGCGGCGCCGCGCAGCGGCCGGCTGCGCAACGCGCTCGTCGTGGCCGAGATCACGTTCACGGTCGTGCTGCTCGCGGCCGCGGGATTGCTGCTGCGCAGCTACGCCGCCGTGCTCGCGGTCGACCCGGGGTTTCGGGCGGACAACCTGCTCGTCGCGGAGACCGCGCTCGCACCCTCGAAATACCGCGAGCTCGCGGACCGGACCGAGCTCTACCGCCGCGTGCTCGAGCGCGTGAGCGCGCTGCCGGGCGTCGAGAGCGCGGGCTACGTGAACCTCGCGCCGCTCGTGTTCAAAGGCGGCCGCGCGTACGTATCGATCGAGGGTCAGCCGCCGCCGGCGCGCGAGCAGTTCTCGCGCAACATCGTCGCGGACCGCGTCGCAGGCGCGGGCTATTTCGAGACGCTCGGCGTGCCGCTCCTGCGAGGCCGGCTGTTCGACAGCCGCGACGGACCGGACGCCGCGCCGACGGCGATCATCAACGAATCGATGGCACGGCGGTTCTGGCCCGACACGGATCCGCTCGGTGCGCGCGTCAAGATCGGCAACGCCGAGAACGCGCTCCCCTGGGTCACGGTGATCGGCGTCGTCGGCGACGTGCGGCAGA
This sequence comes from uncultured Gammaproteobacteria bacterium, assembly GCA_963742115.1. Classification (GTDB taxonomy): domain Bacteria; phylum Pseudomonadota; class Gammaproteobacteria; order Steroidobacterales; family Rariloculaceae; genus FEN-1219. The sequence goes on along the minus strand of CAVUKQ010000009.1, from coordinate 526,470 downwards.
TGGGGCTCGACGTGGAGCCCGACCCCGAATTCACGCTGTCTGCGGCGAATCAGCCGGTGCTGAACGGCGAGTTTTTCTGGCCGAGGCACCTGCTCGTGCGCACCAAGGTCGACCCCATGACGCTCGCGGCCGCGATACGCGGCGCGGTTTGGGAAGTCGACGCGGATCAGCCCGTGGCGAGCGTGCGCTCGATGCGCGAGGTGCTCGATTCGGAGCTCACGAGCCGCAACACGCAGATGACGCTGGTCGGGGGCTTCGCGGCGCTCGCGCTGCTGCTCGCGGCCGTGGGCCTCTACGGCGTGCTGTCCTACACGGTCGCGCAGCGCACGGCCGAGATCGGCCTTCGGATGGCGCTCGGCGCGCAGACCGCGCACCGTCGTGCGCGGCGTGCTCCGCAGTGCGCTCGGGCTCGCTGCGATCGGTATCGCGCTCGGCCTCGCGGGCGCGCTCGGAGTCACACGTTTCTTGAGCTCGTTCCTGTTCGGCGTGAGCCCGATGGACCCTGCGACGTTCGCCGCGGTGGCCGTGCTGCTCATAGTCGTTACGTCGGTCGCAAGCTGGGTGCCGGCGCGCCGCGCCGCGAGCGTGGATCCCGTGTCGGCGCTGCGCAGCGAGTAGCAACGCTTCGGCACGCGTCGACGGTGCGAAGCGCATGCCGCGGCGGCGACGCAGCTCTACGGGTTCGGCGGACCGTCCGGCATCGCGAGATCGCAGCCGCTCTGCTGCTTGCAAATCTCGACGATGAGATCGGCCGTGTCCTTGTACACCTCGACCGTCTGCCCGCGGCCGTGGCCGCCGGCCTTGCCCAGCGCGGCGTCGACCGCAGTGAGCCCGCGAGTGTCGGCCGCGTCGATCTTCGCGCCGCGCTCGACGAGGAATTTCACGACGTCGTTCCAGCCCCAGAACGCGGCGCCGAACAACGCCGTCTGCCCGCGGCCGTTGTCGCGCCCGCGCTCGGCGGTCGTGCGTTGATTCACGTCGGCGCCCGCGTCGAGCAGCACGGTGAGCGCCTCGATCGACTTCTGCTCGACGTCCGGCGTCACGTAGTGCGGAATCCCCGGGCCGTAGCCGCGCGGGTCGCATTCGACCGAGCCGTAGCCCGCCGCCGCCATCACGGGTGAGATGCCCGACAGGTTCGGCAAGTCGAGCCGCGCCTTGTGCGCGACCAGCAGCTTCATCGCGGGCACGTCGAAGGTCTTCGCGGCGCGCAGCAGCGGTGTCGCGCCGATCGTGAGCATGTTGTCGCAGCCGCGGTCGTCGCCGATGTGCCGATACGGCGCGACCCCGAGCTTCAGCTGCACGTTCGGGTTCGCGCCCTTCTCGAGCAGCAATTGGATGATCTCGAGGCTCGAGGTCTCATCGGTCGAAAGCCGATCGGCTCGGCCGCCGTGCGGCAGCGTGTTCAGGTCCACCGCCGAGTACAGCGGCGTGCGGCCCCACCAGTCCCACTTGTTGACGTTCGCTCCCTTCTCGATCAGGTACTTCGCGACGTCGAAGTGGAAGTTGTCGACCGCGAGGAACAGCGGCGTGATGTTCTTCGGGTCGGTGAGGTCGACGTTCGCGCCGGACTCGACGAGCGCGCGCACGCACTCGAGACAGCCTTCGCGCGCGGCGAACAACAGCGGCGTGAGCCCGCCCATCGGCCGGTACATCCGGCGCGGCTCACCCGTCACCTGTCGCGGCCACTTGTTCTCCACGGAGCGCGCGTCGACCTCCGCCCCGTGCTCGATCAAGAGCTTCACCATCGCGGGCTGCGCCTGCGCGGCGGCCCACATCAGCGCGGTCTGCTGCCGCCAGAGCTCCGACGCGTTGACGTTCGCGCCGCGGTCGAGCAGCACCTTCGCAGCCGCGACGTTGCTGCTGCGCGCGACGATCATCAGCGCGGTCTGGCCGTCCGCACCCGGCGACTCGACGTCGGCACCGGCATCGAGCAGCTTCGCGAGCACCGCCGCGTTGGCGACGGTCGCGGCCTCGGCCATCGGCGTCGAGCCGAAATCATTGGCAACCGTGACGTCGGCGCCCTTCGCAATCAGCCGCTCGATCAGCGGCACGTTGTCGTTGTAGACGGCGTAGTGCAGCGCCGTGGTCCCGTCCGCCGCGCGCTGCCGCACGTCCGCGCCTTCGTCGATCGCGGTGAGCGCGCGCGCCGTGTCGTTGGCCCTGGCCGCGTCGAGCAGCGCGCTTTGCGCGTGCGCGGCGCCGGCCGCCGCGAGCAGCGCAAGGACGGCCGCGAGGGAGCCCGTACGCGGCATCCTTAGACCTCGGTCAGCTCGCCGAGGCTGTCGCCGACCTTGTCGACCGGCACACCGGCGCGCAGCAGCAACGTGAACAGCAGGTTAGCGAGCGGCGTGTGGTCCGGATAGACCAGGTGCTGGTTGCCTTTGATCTTGTTCACGCCGTGGCCGAACACGAGCGTCGGCAACGGGAACTGGTTGTGCGCGTTGCTGTTGCTCATGTTGCCGCCGTACAAGAAGATCGAATTGTCGAGCACGGAGCCGTCGCCGTCGGGGATCTTCTCGAGCTTCTGCATGAACTCGCAGAACACCTGGGTATGGTACTTCTGGACGATGACGAGCTTTTCCATCGCAGCTTTGCTTTCCGCGTGATGCGACAGCGGATGGAACGCGTCGGGGATGCCGACGTGCGCGTATGACTGGTTGCTGACCTCGGCCGCCATCATGTACGACGCGATCCGCGTCATGTCGGCCTGGAATGCCGCGACGATCAGGTCGAACATCAAGCGCAGGTGTTGGTCGAAATTCGGCAGCGCGACCGGCACCTCGGGAAGGTCCACCTTCGACAGGTCGCGCTGGCCGAGCAGCGACACGCGCCGCTCGATCTCGCGCACGCTGTCGAGATAGTCGCTCACGAGCACGCGGTCCTCGGCACCGAGCGTTTTCTTCAGCGAATTCGCTTCGCCGTTCACCATGTCCAGCAGGCTCAGGTAATCGTTCGCGACGGCTTTGCGCTGATCCGCATTGTTGCCGCGGCCGAAGATCTTCTCGAACGCCTTGCGCGGATCGAACTCCATCGGCAGCGGCGTGGTCGGCGTGCGGAACGAGATCGTGCGGCCGTAGCTGCAGCCGTAAGTACCGTCACACGCGGCGCCGCCGCCCTCCTCTTCGGTCGCCACTTCGAGCGACGGCAGGGGTGTGTCCTGGCCGATGTGGCGCGCGGCGACCTGGTCGATCGTGACGCCGCCGAACGGCGCGTGGCTCTGGCGCGGATGCACCGCCGACAGCCAAGTCGCGGGCACGATTGCGTGCACGGCTGAGCTCTCGCCCGGCTTGTTGCCGAGGCCGCTGACGACCGTCATGTACTTCTGCAGCGGCTTGAACGGCTCGAGGATCGGCTTCAAGTCGAAGTCGCGGCCCTTCATGTCCGGCGTCCAGCGATTCATCTCGGCGCCGTGGCTCGTGTTGTTCATGATCGCGCCGTGCGGCAGGTAGAAGAACCCCATCCGCGGCTTCGGCGCGGCGGCGGTCTGCGCGAGCGCGGTCGCCGCCGGGATCATCGCGTTCAGGAGTGGCAGGCCGATCGCAGCGCCGCCCGCCTTGAGCATCGTGCGTCGCGACAAGTGCTTTTTCGTGATGAACATGTCAGCTCCTGCCGATCACTCGGCGCGCGCTTCGGCTACGGTGCCTTCGTCCGCACCCGGCTCGGGCACGCTACGCATTCTAAACGGTGCGCTGCTCGCGATCCCCATCACGATCGTCGAAAAGCGGTAATCGTCACGCTTCGCGTCGCGCACGATCCCGCGCACGACGGGCATGTCGTAGTACTCGAGGCTGCGCCCGAGGGCATACGTCATGAGCTTCTCGGTGATCACCTGCACGAGATGATCGGGGTCCTTCAGCAGCGCCTTGCGCAGGTCCTCGGGGCCGTTCACTTCGCCGCCACCCGCGAGCTGACCCGACGAATCGATCTTCGCGCCGTTCTGGCGCTCGACGGCTCGCCATTCGCCGATCGCGTCGAAATGCTCGAGCGCCTGACCGAGCGGGTCGATCACGCCGTGGCACTGGTTGCACGACGGTTTCGTGCGGTGCCGCGCGAGCCGGTCGCGAACCGACAGCGCCACGCCGGTATCGAGCTGCGGAAGATTCGTCTCGACTCCGGGGGGCGGCGGCTGCGGCGGCGCGCCGACGATTTGGTCCATGATCCACGCGCCCCGCAGCACGGGCGAGGTGCGGTCCGGGTACGACGAAACCATGAGGACGCTGCCCTTGCCGAACAGGCCCCAGCGGCGCTCGTCGTCGAGATGCACTCTGCGGAACTGCGCGCCGCGCACGCTCGGGATTCCGTAGTGGCGAGCGAGCCGCTCGTTCGCGAACGTGTAGTCGGCGGAGAAGAGGTCGAGCACGCTTGCCTTGTCATCGCGCAGCACGCTGTCGAGGAACAGCCGCATCTCCGTGATGAAAGCGCTGCGCAGGTCCTCGTCGAACGTCGGGTAGAGGCGCGGATCGGGGTCCAGCGCGTCGAGGCGCCGCACTCCGAGCCACTGAAACGCGAAATTCGTGACGAGCGATTCCGAGCGCGGATCCGCAAGCATGCGTTTCACTTGCGCGTCGTACACCGCCGGCTCGTGCAGCTTGCCGGTCTCCGCGAGCGCGAGCAGCGCCTCGTCAGGGCCTTCGCTCCAGAGGAAGAACGCGAGCCGCCACGCGAGCTCGAGGTCACTCACCGCATACGCATCGCCGGCCTTGAGGTTGGCCGGCGTGCCGCCGGGTTCCGCGCGATAGAGGAACTTGGTGCTCGCGAGGATCGCCATGAGCCCTTTCTGCACGCCCGCCTCGAAGCCGCCGGCCTCGCGGCCTTTGGTGTAGAACGCAAGCAGCGGCTCGAGGTCGTCACCGCCGACCGGGCGGCGAAACGCCTGGCGAGCGAGGTGCCCCAAGATCTGCGTCGCGCATGCGAGCTCGTCGCTCTCGCTTGCGCTCTGCGGCCGGCAAATGAACACGCGGTCGCGGCTCGCGGTCGTACCGCCGATGCCGCGCGCGTCGTACGGGCCGATGATCTGGATGCCGTGCAGGCGCGGCACATCCGGCACGCCTTCGCCTTGGATCAGCGACTGCAACAGATAGTCCGACTCGGCGCGGCTACGCGCGACGAACGCCGCCGCGACCTCGTGCACGCCGGCTTTGACGTCGAGCTTGATGTTGCGGAAGCGGTTCTTGATCTCCTCGACGGCGGTGATCTGGCGCTGGTCGAGCGCGATCGAGTCCTCGGTGCCGCCGATGTCGTCCTTGAATACCGGCACGCCGTCGATCGTGAGCACGACAGTGTGCTGATACTCCATCCAACCGTTCGGATAGCCGCGCAGCTCGTCGCCCTGCTCCGACCCTAAGTTCAGATCGAACTGATACTTGCCGTCCGCCGAGAAGTAGTGCTCCACGGCGAGGCCGTCGCGCGTGCCGAGCGGCAGGCCGTCGACATGCACGGTGTGGTTGCGCACGTCCGAGCGGTAGTCTGCGCGCGCGGGCTCGGGCTCCGCGTTGCCCACGGCGCGGATGCTGATGTCGCGGGCCGCGCCGAGGTATTGGTCGAGGTGGGTCGGCGATACTTGGAGCACGTCCGCGATGTTGTCGAATCCGTCGCTCGCGAGGTCGGCCGGCAACATCGCGCGCGCGTCGATTTCCACGCCGAGCAGATCGCGGACCGCGGTCGCGTACTCCGTGCGATTCAACCGATGCACGGCCTCGCGGCCCGGCGCGGGACCGCGCTTGGCGGCGGCCTCGTCGAGATAGCCCTCGAGCGACGCGACGAGCTCGTCGACCTCTTTTGCGTCCGGCCTCGGCTCGCCCGGCGGCGGCATCAGGTGTCCGCGGAGCTTGCGAACCACCTTCTCCCATAGCTCGGGCTTGGCCGCGACATCGCCGACTTGCACATGCTCGAACGAGCGCTCGCCCGCAAGCTCGGCGTCGTTGTGGCAATCCGTGCAATAGCGGTTGAAGATGCCCCAGCGCGCAGCGACCGCTTCCTCGGGCGCGCGCTCGCAGGCGCTCAGCACGAGCGCAAGCCCGAGCGCGACGCAGACCGCTCGCAGCTCGGAGAGCCCAGCGCGGCCGCGCCGGCCCCTACAAAGAGTTAGTGAGCCGTCCCGCCCACCACAAGCCTTCATACACATTCCTTATAAATAGCGCGCCGTCGGTGCCGTAGCGCCCGTCGAAGTCGTGGGTCACGCCGCCCGCGATCATCTCTGCCGCGCTCTTGCCCTTGCGCATGAGCCCTTCGACACGTTCGCGCATCGTCTTGAGCATCTCGTGCTGCGCAACGAGCTGCGCGCGGGTCTGCACGGCGCCCGCGTGACCGACGATCAGCGTCTTGTCGTTCGCGAGGTCGAGCAGCTTCTTGTTCGCGTCGATCAGGCCTCCGATCCAGCCGCCCGTCGCGTAGTCGATGATCGGATAGTTGCCGCCCCCGACGGCGCCGCCCGCCGCGAGCACGTTGCGCTCGCGGAACAGGACGTAGATGTCGCCGTCGGTATGAGCCTCGCGCAGGTGGCCGTACTCGATCCGCTCGCCGCCGAGGTCGATCGAGCGCGGCTGCGGATCGGAAGCGAAAAAGGTGTCGTTCGGCAGGGCCTCGGCGGAACGCGGCTCGTACGTCGTGTCCTGCCAGTCGACGTAGTACTCGGTGCTCATCCAGAGCCGCGTATTCTCGTGCGCGACGATCTTCGTGCCCGTCTTGCCGAACACATCGTTCCCGCCCGTGTGATCGAGATGCCAATGCGTATTGAATATCGCCGCGAGAGGCGCTCCGGCGAGCTGCTCGGCGACGAGCTTCGCCAACGCCGCGCCCTGCTCCGGCGCGCCGCTGTCGACGAGCACGCCGCCGGCGGGTGTGGCGAGCAACAGTACGTTCGCCGGATCACTCTCGATCATCACGAGGCCGTCGCGAATCTGTGTGGTGCGCAGCGCTGCGCCTTGTGCCGCGGCCGCAGGCGCGCGACCCAGCAGCGAGGCGGACGCCGAAACCGCTAGCGCGAGGCGCAGGAAATCACGGCGGTTTTCCACGGTCGGAGTCATCTGGCCGACCAGGGTAGTTCGCGTACCAGACTTAGTCCAGATTCGACCGCGCGGTTCGGCTGTCCGAGGCGGACCGCCCGACAAAAATTCAGTCTTGCGCGGTCGGTGCCGACGGTTTCGCGGGCGGAGCGCCGGCCGCCGCCTCTGCCGCGCGTGCGCCGCTCAGAATGTGGCGCATCGCGAGGTTGCCTTCGTGGCACGCGTACTCGTAGATCTGCTGCGTGTAGTCGACCTGCGTGAGCGGCATCGAATAGGTCCACGGGCGAGTCCAAGTGGTCGGGTCCTCGAACGTCACCGTCCACTCGACCGTATCCGCCGCGGTACGCGCGAAGCGCTCGATCATCTTCACCGCGGCGCTCGCTCGTTGCGGCGCGCTGTCCGCCCGGAAGTTCGTCGTTTCGACCACGAGCGTGTCGCCGTCCCACCAACCGCGCGCGTCGCCGAGGTACTGCTCGACGCTGCGTGCGACGTGCGCGCGGCGGTCGAGCGGGATCACACGCGCCTCGTGGATCATCTCGTAGCGGATCGCGACGCTGTCGGGCGCCTGCACGATCTCGTAGCGGCTGCCGTAACCCGCCGGCATCATCGACGCCGGAATGCCGCGCGTGATGCAGCGGTCGTAGAGGCCCATGTCGAGATAGCTATTGAACGGGCCATTCGGGTTCGCATTCGTGCTCACGCCGCCGGCGGGCCGCGGCCGCGCTTTCGCAGCTTCCGTTAGGGCCGGGATCTGGCCGTCCGCCGGATCGGTGACGAGCCACGGCCGCTTGTTGTTGCGATCGAACGTATCGAAGATCAAATGCGGCGGCGGGCTGATGCTGTTGCGCCAACGTTCGCCGTTCACGAGCTCGTTGAACGCTTCGTTGCGCTTGGCGACGATCTCTCGGACCTTCGCCGGCGTGACGTCGGCGAGCGTGAGCCCTTCGTATTCTTTCGGGCGCTCCATCGGCGTGCCGGTCTCGTCGTCGTTCGAGTAGACGCCGTGCAGATCGGGATCGCCCCACGAGGTGCGCGGCGTGCTGTAGCTCTCCGCGGCGACCGCCGTAGATGCTCCGGCCGCACACGCTAGCACCGTCGCCCAAACACCGGTTGGCTTCTGGTCCGTTCGCATCGCGGAAGCTTACTTCGGAATCGTGTGACGCGCAGTCGAAAGTAACTTGTTGCACAGATAACGCAGCCGAAAGTTCGTTGCACTCGCACGACGATCGGCTTGACAAGATCTTCGCTCGAGACCTATTTTCGTGCTGTGCGCGCTGCATAAAAAGCTACGGTGGAACCACTTCGGGGGGCTATCCATGTCGGCCAACAAGCGGCTCGGTTCTCACAGGTCACGTCCGTCATTGCCGTTCCCGCATGCAAGTCAGGCCGAGGCCAAGCACCTCGGCTATTCCGACCCTCCCCCTATCCGTCGCACGCTGCTCGCGTGTTGCATCGGCGCGTCGCTCGCGAGCACGGCGGTCGCGTGGGCGCAAGACAACGGCCCCGAGGAAATCACCGTCACGGGAACGCGGATCGTGCGCTCGGGGATGGTCACGCCGACGCCGGTCACGGCGGTGCAGGCCTCGGAGCTTGCAAAGCATGTCTGCCGGCACGCTGATCGACGCGCTGATTCAGCTGCCGCCGTTCTTTGCGAACCAAACGCCGGACCAGGTCAACGGCGGTCAGAATTCGGGCGGCTCGAACCTCAACCTGCGCGGCGCCGGCTTGAACCGCACCCTCGTTCTGCTCGACGGCCGCCGCGTGGTCCCGACCAACCGGTTCGGCGCCGTCGACGTCGGCATGTTCCCCGAAGAGCTGCTGCGCAGCGTCGAGACGGTGACCGGAGGCGCGTCGGCGAGCTACGGCACGGACGCGGTCGCAGGTGTCGTCAACTTCCTCCTCGACACCAATTTCGAGGGCGTCAAAGGCCACGCGCAAATGGGCCAGACGCACTACGGCGACGGCGAGACGTACGAAGCCGGCGTCGCGATCGGCACGAAGGCCGGCGCGAACGGCCACATCCTCGCGTCGATCGAGACGTACAACGTCGACGCGATCAGCACGTTCGATTCGCTGCACGATCGGGATTTCTTCAAGCAGTGGGGCCGAGTCACGAACCCGACGTTCGGCGGCCTCACGCCCGACGGGCGCGGGCTCCTCAACCCCGCCGGCGGCCCGCGCGAGCTAGTGCGACCTTACGTGAGCCCGACCAACTGGAACCAGACCGGCATCATCAACGAGCCCGGGGGCGGGACAACGGGGCGGCCGCGCTCGACGCTCGACAAGCTCGTGTTCCACCCGGACGGCACGGTTTCGCCGCTGCCGTTCAGCGGGGTCGGCCAGCTGAACGGGGGCTGCAACTGCCAGGCCGAGCCGACGCAATCCTATGGCGGCGACATCGACGACGAGGTCGCGGCCGGCAACAAGCGCACCAACGCGTTCATGTACTACGAGAACGCGTTGAGCGACAACCTGACGTTCTTCGCACAGGGCCTGGCCGGCAAAAACGACGTCACCGATCGTCGCGAGAGCATCTCGTTCGTTCTCACGTGGGCGCCGCGCATCTTCGCGGACAACGCGTATCTGCCGCAGAGCATTCGCGACCAGATGCTGGTGCCGGGCAACGCGACCCCGGGCAACGCGAACACCAACTTCGCACCGTCCGTCGGCTTCGCGGAGTTCAGCATCAACGGACCTGACACGCCACTCGGCGACGCGCGTCAGATCACGAAGAACGAGCTGTTCTCGGGCACCGTGGGGTTCAAAGGCGACCTGAACCGCGACGGCTTCTTCGATGGCTGGCACTACGACGCCTACTACCAATACGGCAAGAACGAACAATCGTTCGACACCGACAACGGCCTCCGCGTTGACCGGATCCCTCTCGCGCTCGACGCCGTCGTGAACCCTGCCAACGGCCAGATCGCGTGCTATTCGGCCTTGGTGAACCCGTCGGTGTTCGGCGATTGCGTGCCGATGAACATCTTCGGCGGCCTGGGGAAGGTCACCCCCGAGGCCGCCCGCTACATCGTCGACGACTACAAGCACGCGATTCAAGACACGCGCCAAGACTTCCTCGAGTTCGTGATGACCGGCGACGTTTGGGAAGGCTTCGGTGCCGGAGCGATCTCGGGCGCTTTCGGCACGTCGTATCGCAATGAGGAGCTCGAGCAAAGCACCCCCGATCCCACGGACGAGTATCCCGCCACGCCGAGCGGCGTATTGCTCTCGAGCATCACGCCGCTGCCCGCCGGCGTGCGCGGCCTGATTCCGCAGGGTCAGCCGGGAGGGATTCCCGGCGTGCGCAACGTGCCCGTCGGCTTCACCGGCGACGCGAACTCGAGCTCGGTCACCTTCAGCAGCCTCCGCGCGATCGAGGGCGGCTACGACACCAAGGAGGTGTTCGGCGAGCTCAACATCCCGATCGTCGCGGACAAGGGTTGGGCGAACAGCTTCGAGGTCAGCACCGCCGTGCGTTGGGCCGATTATTCCGGCAGCGGCGAGGTCTGGGCCTGGAAGCTCGGCACGAATTGGCAGATCACGGACGCGGTCCGGTTCCGCGCGACGCAGTCGCGCGACGTCCGGGCCGCGACGCTGCGCGAGCGTTTCGACCAGACGCGTGGCGGTGTCACCGTCAACGATCCGGCGAACTTGACGCCGGCCGGCCAACCCACCTCCATCTCGACCGCGAGCTTCTCGGGCGGCAACCCGGAGGTGCAGCCCGAGAACGCCGACACGACGACGGCCGGCGTCGTGTTCCAGCCGCGCAAGATCGACCGCCTTTCCATCTCGGTGGATTGGTACAAGATCGACATCAGCGACGCGATCGCACAATTGACGGCGCAGACGATCGTCAACAATTGTTTTGGCGTCTCGGCACCCCCCGACTTGACCCTGTGCCAGTACGTCCATCGCGACGCGGCCAATCAGATCACGCGCGTCGACAACTTGTTCATCAATCTGCAGACGTTGCTGATCGAAGGCGTCGATCTCGAGCTCAATTTTCGGTTCACCGACGCCCTCAATTGGCGGCTGTTCGCTTCGCGCCTGCTGGAGAACTCCACGCAGAACCCCGGCGGTCCCGTCGATGATCGGGCCGGCGACATCGGCACGCCCGCGCCATCGGCGGGTTCCCGGAGCTCAAGATCACGAGCAACCTGACGTTTACGCGCGGCGCGTTCTCGGTGTTCGTTCAAGAGCGCTATATCGACGGCGGCGTGCTCGACCGCACCCTCATCGAAGGTGTCACGATCGACGACAACACGATCGAGTCGACGTATTACACGGATCTCGGCATTCGCTATTCGTTCGGCCGTGACGACGCCTGGGAGATCTTCGGCAACGTCAACAACGTGTTCGACGAGGAACCCCGCGTCACCGCGCAGGCGCTCGGGCGCGCGGGAACGAACGACATCAACTCGGGGCTCTACGACGTGCTCGGACAGCGGTTCGTCGTCGGGGCCCGGCGCACGTTCTGACGCGTCGGCCCTTGGAGCCTCGCGCAACCGGCTCGCGAGCCGGACATCGATCGCGCTACCATGCCGCGTGGACTAGCGTGATGCAGCGGCCGCGCCCCGCCATTTCGCCAGCCGCGACCACCGTAGAGAACATGGAAAAAGAATCGAAAATGACCACGTTCGCTTACGCCCGCTTCCGGACGAGCCCCTTCTTGCTAGGCACCGTTGTCACCGCGCTCTGGGTGCTCGCGACGATCGCGTCGCCGCCGGCCGCCGCGCAGGAGGGCCATCCGCTCAAAGGCTCGTGGCTCGGAACGTGGAAGGACAACGCGGCGCTCGGCGACGATCTCATCCTGATCCTCGATTGGGACGGCAAGAACATCACCGGAATGATCAATCCGGGAACCGACAACATTCCGGTCGCGAAGGCGACGCTCGAGCCCAAGGGTTGGATGGTGACGATCGAGGCCGACGCGAAAGACAAGGCCGGCGCGGCGCTGCACTACGTCATCGAGGCGCATATCGAAAACCTCGAGCTGCCGAATCGATCGCTGATCGGAACGTGGCGTAGCCAGAAAGGCCGCGGCGCTTTCGAGGCGAGCCGGCAGTGAGCTCCGCGCGTCGCCGCGGACCGCACTGCGCAGGCGCCATGTCCATGGCCATCGCGATAGCGATCGCGCTGACGGCCACACCCGCGCGCGCGCATCACGAGATCACCGCGAAATTCGATGAGACCAAGCATGAGACCCTGAACGGCATCGTGACCGCACGTCGACTGGCGCAATCCGCACGTGCACGTCTTCATCAACGTGACGACGGACGCGGGTGTCTCGAACTGGGCCGTGGAGCTGGAAAGCACGATCGCGCTCGAGAAGAGCGGCTGGCGCCACGACACCGTCCACGCGGGCGACGCGTTGACGGTTGCGGGTATCGCGGCGCGCGACGGCACGCGGCAGATCTGGGGCGAGATGCTGACGGAGTCGGCCACGCACCGCAAGGTGCTCTACGCGGTCGACACGACACCGGTTGCTCCGAAAAGTCCGCGACCCGCGCCGCGCGGCGCCGACGGCAAGCCGCGACTCGGCGCCGTGGACACCGAGGGCGGCTATTGGGGTTATCCCACCGCGACGACGCTCCAACAAGACGGCGGCACCGTCGCGATCGGCGCTCACGGCCTGCTCGCCAACGTGAACGACGCAGCGCGCGTGGCACCCTTCCAGCCGTGGGCGCTCGGCCTCTATCAGCGCAGACAGCAACGGCATCTGCGCGACGATCCGACCTATTTGAACTGCAAGCCGCCGGGCGGCGTGCGTTACCTGCAATCCGAGTACGGGCTCCAGCTGCTCGAAGACAATGAGCGCAAGCGGATCTTCGTGTTGATCGGCGGCGGGAACCACAACTATCGAATCCTCTATCTCGACGGCCGCGAGGCCGAAGGCCAGGTTCGCGGCGACGACGACAACCCTCTGTACTACGGCCGCGGCGTCGGCAAGTGGGAAGGCGACACGCTCGTCGTCGAGACGAGCGGCTTCAACGAGGACTTCTGGTTCACGAACGGCGGGCTGCCGCACACGAATCAGCTGCGTTTGACCGAGCGGTTCTCGCGGCCCGACTTCGACACTCTGCACTACGAAGTGACCATCGACGACCCGGGCGCCTATACGAAACCGTGGTCGGCCCATTGGGACCTGCGCTGGGTCGGGGGCGAGGAGCTGCCCGCGCATTTCTGTCAGGACAACCGGTCGTGAGCGCTCGAATCCCGAGCTCTCGAGAGAGGAGAACGCTGTGACAACTAAGGTACGCATGCTCGCCACCGTAGTCTTGGCGGGATTGGTCGCGGTCGTCGGCAACGCCTCGGCACATCACTCCTTTTCCGCCGAGTTCGACGCCGCGAAGCCGATCACCATTAGCGGCATCGTCACGAAGGTGGACTGGACGAACCCGCACGTGTGGCTGTGGATCAACGTCAAGGACGAAACGGGTGCGGTCGCGAATTGGGGCGCCGAGATGGGGCCGCCGCACGGATTGCAGCGCAGCGGCTGGCGGCGCGAGACGCTCAAGATCGGCGAGCAGATCACGGTCGACGGCTTTCTCGCGCGCAACGGCGAGAAACGCGTGAACGCCCGGACGGTGACGCTGGCCTCTACCGGTGGGCGGCCCGGCGAGACGCTCGACGCGGGCTCCTCGAGCCGCGACGAGCCCGCGGCCAAGCCCCCGCAGTGAGGATCTCGCGATGAAACGTCGGGCGCTTGCAGCGCTGCTTGCGCTCGCCGCCGTCGCGGCGACGCTCACGCTCGCGGACTCGGCGCTCGCGCAGCGGCGCGCGCGCGACCCGAAGCTGCCTCCCGCGGGTCCCGCTCCGCGCTCGGCCGCGGGTCGTGTGCTGCTCGGAGGCGCGACGCCCGCGGACAAAGGCGTTTGGACGCCGATGTTCGGGATCACGGACCCGATCGCGCCGTACGACACCGTGCCATTTCAACCGTGGGCGAAGGCCGTCTACGACGCGCGCCAGACCAGCGAGCTCGAGCCGCACACGCGCTGCAAGGCGTCCGGGATTGCGCGCCAATTCTTGACCCCCTACGGCGTCGAGTTCGTCGAGCTGCCGGAGCTCGAGCGCGTGTTCATCTTCGACATCGGCGGGCCGCACACCTTCCGCACGGTCTACATGGACGGCCGTTCGCATCCGCACGATCTGCAGCCGAGCTACTACGGCCACTCGATCGGCTGGTGGGAGGGCGACACGCTCGTCGTCGACAGCTTGGGATTCAACGAGAGCTTCTGGCTCGACCGGCGCGGCCTCCCGCACACGACGCAGCTGCACACGGTCGAGCGGTTCAAGCGCACGAACGCGGAGACGATCGAGTACGAGATCGACATTCACGATCCGGGCGCCTACACCGCGCCGTTCACGGGCAGCTTTGCGCTCGGTTGGGACAAAGGCACGGAGCTGTTCGAGTACGTCTGCCAGCAGGCGAACTACGCGTCCGAGCTCATGGTCGGCGGCGCGCGCTCGAGCGTGGACCGGAGCAGTCCGATCGTGCCGTGAACCGCGGCGCGGCGGGGGCTGCCTGCGCCGCGGGAAGGCCGTAAACTCGTCTCGGTCTGCATCGTCCGTAGCCAAGAATCGCCTCCGAAGGAGCACCACGATGACCGTCCCCCCGGGCGTCAGCGAGCGGGATTTCCAACGCGCGCTCGACCGCTTCAAGTCCGCCGTCGGCAACGAGTGGGTGTTCACGAGCGACGAGGACGTCGCGTTGTACAAAGACGCGTACTCGCCGCTGTGGAGCGAGGAAGCCGAGAAGGTCGCGTCGGCCGCCGTCGCGCCGATCTCCGCCGAGCAAGTGCAGGAGATCGTGCGGATCGCGAACGAGTATCGCGTACCGCTCTACCCTATCTCGACGGGCCGCAACTTGGGCTACGGCGGCGCCGCGCCCGCACTGTCCGGCAGTGTGGTGATCGACCTCAAGCGCATGAACAAGATCCTCGAGGTCGACGAGCGCAACGCCTACGCGCTCGTCGAGCCCGGCGTGAGCTACTTCGATCTCTACCGTCACATCCAGGAGCGCAAGCTCAAGCTCTGGATCGACTGCCCGGACCCCGGTTGGGGCAGCGTGATCGGTAACGCGCTCGATCACGGCGTCGGCTACACGATGAACCCGTACCGCGATCACTGGGACGGACACTGCGGCCTCGAAGTGGTCACCGGCGGCGGCGAGCTCGTGCGCACCGGCATGGGTGCGCTGCCGGGCTCGAAAACCTGGCAGCACTTCAAGTACGGCTTCGGCCCGCACATCGACGGCATGTTCTCGCAGTCGAACTTCGGGGTCGTCACGAAGATGGGCGTGTGGTTGATGCCGGAGCCCGAGGCGTACATCGAAGGCCAGGCGCTCGTATTCAAGCACGACGACATCATTCCGCTCGTCGAGCACATGAAGTACCTGATGAACACCGGGCTGCAGAACTGCGGCACCAATCTACAGTCGCCGATCCGGTTCGCCGTCGGCGCGGACCCCGAGCTCCGGACGCTGCTCACGAAGAGCGACTCGGCGTCGATCGAGCGTCTGAACGCGTTCGCGGCCGAACGGAAAATCCCGTTCTACTCGAACTGGTTCAAGTTCTACGGACCCGAGGAGGTCGTGCGCGCGCAGTGGGCCTACGCAAAGAAGCGCATGAGCGCGATCCCGGGCGCGCAGTTCGTCGACGGCCCGTTCTACAAATTCCCGCTGACCGACGAGCAGATTCTCACCCTGCGTGACGAGCAGGACTTCGGTATCCCGACGTTGTCGACGTTCTCGATCGGCGCCCGCTCGAACTTCTCGCCCGCGACTTACGGTCACGTCGGCTTCTCGCCGGTGATTCCGATGACCGGCGAGGCCGTGATCGAATCGCAACGGGTGTTCGAGACGATCCTGCAGGAGTACGCCCGCGAGTCCGGGCGCGCCGTGGCGCTGAACGTGTTTCCCGCAGTCGTACCATCCGCGCACGTTCGTGATTCTCATCATGTTCAACGTGATGCACGACGTCGCGATCAACCGGCGCACGCGCGAGGTGTTCGGCCGCCTCGTCAAGGTCGCGGCAGAGCACGGCTGGGGCGAGTATCGAACGCACACGGCGTTCATGGACGAATGCGCCGACGCGTACGCGTTCAACGATCACTCGCTGCGCAAGCTGCACGAGACCATCAAGGACGCGGTGGACCCGAACGGCGTGCTGTCGGCGGGCCGCTACGGTATCTGGCCGAAGCACCTGCGCAAGGCGTAGCTCGGGAAGCGGACCGCGACCATTTTCATTGCGGCCTCCAGACGCCCGCTGCCGCGGTCGCCCGCGCATACGCGCCGAACTCCGCCGGCGCGCGGCCGAGCGCGCGCTGCACGCCGTCCGCGACCGACTCGTTGCGGCCGTCGAGAACCTCGGAGAACAGATAGCTGATCAGGTCGACGAGCTCGCTCGGCAGCCCCGATTGCGCGAGCGCCGCGGCGTATTCCGGGAGCGGCGCCTCGACATAGCGAATGTTGCGACCGGCCGCTCTGCCGATCTCGGCCACCGCCTCCGCAAACGTCCACAGCCGCGGTCCCGTGAGCTCGTAGAGCTCACCTTCATGCCCCTCCTCCGTCAACGCGGCGACGGCGACTTCCGCGATGTCATCGGCATCGACGAACGGCTCGCCGACATCGCCCACAGGCAAGACCACCTCGCCCGCTAGCACGGGGTCCAGGAAGTACCCCTCGCTGAAATTCTGCGCGAACCAGCTCGCGCGGAGGACCGTAGCTGCGACACCCGCGGCGCGCACGACCTCCTCGCAGCGCTGCGCCTCCTCCTCGCCGCGACCCGAGAGCAGCACGAGCCGCCGAACGCCCGACGACACCGCGAGATCGACGAACGATTGGATGACGTTGGCGGCGCCCGGCGCGGCGACGTCGGGGAAATAGGAGATGTACGCCGCGTCGGCGCCTTCCAGCGCGTGCGCCCACGTCGCGCGCTCGGCCCAATCGAACTTCGGGCTCGCGGATCGCGATCCGAGCCTTACGCGATGCTCGCTGCCCGCGAGCCGCTCGACGATTCGTCGGCCCGTTTTGCCGGTCGCGCCGGTCACCAAGATCGTGCTGGTCATCGTTGTGCTCCTCTGGATCGTGGACCGCGCGACCTGCGCCGCCCTCTGAGTCCACTATCCTTTCTCGAAGTAGGACCAACAATGGCTCTCCGTCCTCATTTCTTGCTCTTTTGTCCAGCCGATTGGACGCATGGCGATTCGGCGCCGATACTGCGCTGCGATGAGCAACCCGTGGAAACCGGTCGACCCGCTCGGCGAAGCGCTGCACTTCCTGAGGATGACCGGGGTGTTCTATTGCCGCTCCGAGTTCACCGCGCCGTGGGGACTCGCGCTGCCGCCGTTTCCGTCGAGCATGATGTTTCACGTCGTGACCGCGGGGCAGTGCTGGCTCGAAGTCGACGGCGCCGAACGCTGCCAACTGCGCCCCGGCGACCTCGCGCTCGTTCCGCACGGCGCAGGCCATCGGCTCGTGAGCGACGAGGATGCTCATCCGGAACAGCTGTTCGACTTACCGCGCGAGCTGATCAGCGACCGCTATGAAGTGCTGCGACACGGCGGCGGCGGCGACGCCGCGACGGTGATCTGCGGCGTAGTGCGTTTCGACCATCCGGCTGCGGAGCAGCTTTTGCGCTTGCTGCCGCGCCGAATCAAAGTGGACGCATGGAGCTCGCCGGAAACGGAGTGGATCCAGAGCACGCTGCGTTTCATCGCGGCCGAGGCACGCGAGCTGCGTGCGGGAGGCGAAACGGTCATCACGCGTCTCGCGGACATTCTCGTGATCCAGTCGATTCGCTCCTGGCTCGCCCAAGACCCGGCCGCCCAAACTGGCTGGCTCGGTGCTCTGCGCAACCGCGAGATCGGCCGCGCGATCGCGCTGATCCATCGCAGCCCGACCGAGATGTGGACCGTCGAATCGCTCGCGCGAGAGGTCGGTCTGTCGCGCTCCGCGTTCTCGGCGCGTTTTACCGAGCTCGTAGGCGAGCCCGCGATGCGCTACGCGACTCGCTGGAAGATCAACACCGCGATCCTGTGGCTGCGCGAGAACGACGCGCCCATCGCGACGCTCGCGAGCCGGCTCGGCTACGACTCCGAGGCCGCATTCAATCGCGCGTTCAAGCGAGTCGCCGGCAAGACACCCGGTGCGGTACGACGCGGCGCAGCGGCGCAGCGCGCCGCCGACCCAGACGCTATTTCGCGGGACGCGGGCCGTACTGCGGCAGCTCCGCTCCGAGCTCGTAGGCGCCGAGATCCGGCGCCTTCCCCGCGAACCCGTCCGTGATCCCCGGCAGCGCGACACCCGCGTCGATCGCTTTCGAGCGCGGAGCGAGCCGAAGGTCCACGTCGTCGGGCTTGTACACGTGCGTCGGATCCGCGAAGTCGGGCGCTGCGGCCTTCACGAATACCGAATAGTCGACCGCGCGGCTGTGCGTGTCCTGGCCCGTGGCCTTCGAGTACTCCGCAAGCGTCTTGAAGCGCCGCATCTCGCGCGGGGACTTGTAGTCGACCGCGGCACCTGCCGGCGGCGAGTTCCACTGGAACGCGTACTCCGCCGGCTTGCCCGTGTCCGCGATCGGACCACCGTTCACGAAGAAGCCGTTGTAGTCGGACGAGCTCCAGGGCGTGTGCGTGTCGATCGCAAACACCGCGCCGCGCGCGTTCTGCCCCACGATCAGATTGTTCCTGAAGTGCATGTTCGACGCGGGCGTGAGCTGCGCGACCTCGCCGATGTAGGTGTTCTGGTAGACCAAGATCCCGGCCGGATCGGCTTGGATCTTCAGCGGGCCGTAGACCGCGTTGTAGACGACGTTGCGAACGAAATAGACCGGCCCGCCGAAGATCGGCTGCGGGCTCATGCCGCCGGTCGCCGTATTGAAGCATCGGTTGCGGAAGATCCGGATGTTGCGCATTGCGCCGTCGGACTCGAAGCAGTTGTCGTGCACGTTGGAAATGTCGTTGTTGTAGAAGTCGATCGACACCGGCATCCGGTCGCGCGGCGTGTCGGGGTAACCGTCCGGCATACCGTAGGTCGCGTGGTCGATGCCGTCATGGAAGTTCGTCACGCGGTTGTAGGCGACGACGTGGCCACTGCCGTAAATCGAGATCGCGTAATACGACTTCATGAGCCGCTTCTGTTCGAAGTCCGCGCGTGCGGCCCACGGCCATTGCCGGAGCCAGCCCGCCAACGCGTTCGGATCGTTGCGCCCGTTGATCACGTTGTCCGCGATGTAGAAGTTCTTCGAGCCCGACCAATCGCTGTGCACCGCGACGCCGACGTCCGTGAAGTGCGAGCGCTTCACCGTGAGCCCTTGCGCGCCCGCGATGCGTTTCTGCCCCGCCTCGATCGCCAGGTTGGTGTTGCGAAACGTGATGCCCTCGAAGTAGATGTTGTCGGCACCCATCACGTTGAACAGCACGTTGTTGCCGTCGCCGTCGAACACCACCTCGCCGTCGCCCGCCGCCTTGATCGCGATCGGCCGCTCCGGCGTACCGCCCTGCGTGAGAAAGAACGTACCGTCCCACGGCGTGCCGCAGCACGTCGTGCCCCGCGAATCGATCTCGTGGCTATAGCTGTGGCGGTTGAAGTCCTTGTATACGCCGGCGTGCACGACCACCGTGTCGCCGGGTTGGACGCGCGGCGGCGATGCACGGCTCCAGTCGCCGCCGAGCGAGTCCATGTAGTACGCCGCGAGCAGTCCGGAGAATGCCGGCTGCTGTCGCTCGCCCTTGAAATCGAACGGATAGACGTGGAACGTGCGGCCGCCGGCGAACGGCTGCGGCTCGGCCCGCGTGCGCGCCGTCACGATGCGATCGACTTCGCCCCCCGCGCCGTCGGGGTCGCTGAGGGTGAGTCGAATCTCGTACTCGGTGTTCTCGGCGAGGTCGAACAGGCTACCGGAGAACATGTTCGGCGCGGTGTAGTCGAGCGTATTCGCGTACGCGGTGCGCTCGTTCTGCAGACGCAGCAGCGGCAAGCCGGTGCGCCACTGCGTGTCGCCTTTGCGCCGATACGTCAGAGCCGCGGCCGCGTTGCGATTCGCGTCGCCGTCGACGGTCCACTCGAAGCCGAGCGAGATCAGCGTCGGCGGTTCGACGACGAGCTCGCCGGCCTTGATCGAATCGCCAGGCGCCGCCCTCGCCGGCTCCACGAGCGCGACCGCGCCGCATGCAATCACCGCGAGCACGCTCGCGCCCGCAATCCAAGTCGAATCGTTGTGCTTCATCGTCTTGCGTCCCATGCCGCGCGAATGCGCGAGCCGTCTCGGTTGGCAAGAATAGCCGAGCGCGCGCGGCGCGTGTAACAATCGCGGGGCTCTTCACGAACGCGCTTCGACCCCGCCATGACCGACCCGCAATGAGCTCGGCACGCCCGCAAGTAGTCATCGTCGGCGCCGGCTTCGGCGGGTTGTTCGCCGCGCAGGCGCTCGCGAAGGCCGACGCCGACGTGACGATCATCGACCGGCACAACTACCACCTGTTCCAGCCCCTGCTCTATCAGGTCGCGACCGCGGGGTTGCCGCCGTCGGACATCGCGTGGCCGATCCGCTCGATCCTGCGCCGCCAGCGGAACGCGCGCGTGCTGCTCGCCGAGGTACTGGGCATCGACCGGCGAACGACGCGTCGTCGAGTTGCGCGACCGCGCGATCCCGTTCGACTACCTCGTCGTCGCGACCGGATCGACGCATTCGTACTTCGGCCACGAGCAGTGGCGCTCGATCGCGCCGGGGCTCAAGAGCATCGACGATGCGACGCTGATCCGCCGCCGGATCCTGAGCGCGTTCGAGGCCGCCGAGATGGAGAACGACCCGGCCAAGCGCGAGCCGCTGCTCAGGTTCGTGATCGTGGGCGCCGGACCGACGGGGGTCGAGCTGGCGGGTACGATAGCCGAGCTCGCGCATCGCACGTTGCTCGCGGATTTTCGGCGCATCGACCCTGGCGCGGCGAAGGTGATCCTGATCGAAGCGGGCCCGCGGGTGCTCGCCGCGTTTCGCGAGCCCCAGTCGGCCTATGCGCAACGCGCGCTCGAACAGCTCGGCGTGGAAGTGCGCGTAAACGCAGCGGTCACCGAGTGCGACGAGCGCGGCGTCGCGCTCGGAACAGAGCGCATCGAGTGCGCGACCGTGCTGTGGGCCGCGGGCGTCGCGGCTTCACCCGTTGGCAGGTGGCTCGGTGTCGCGACCGATCGCGCCGGGCGCGTGCCGCGTGCGCGCCGATCTGTCGATCGAATCCGACCCTACGATCTTCGTGGTCGGCGACGCGGCGCTCGTCGAGACGGCGGACGGCAAGCGCGTGCCCGGCGTCGCGCCGGCCGCGAAGCAGCAAGGCACCTACGTGGCGGGCGTGATCGCGAGCCGAGTCGCAGGAAAGTCCGTCCCGCCCGCGTTCTCGTATCGCAACCCCGGCAACCTCGCGACGATCGGCCGCAAGTGCGCGGTAATCGAATTTCCGTTGTTCACGCTGCGCGGCTGGCCCGCGTGGTGGATCTGGGGCATCGCGCACATCTACTTCTTGGTCGGCGTGCCGAGCCCGTTGTTCGTCTCGATCCGCTGGTTCTGGGAGTACATCACGTATGGTCGCGGCGCGCGGCTGATCACGGGCTCGGAGCACGCTGACTAACGTCGGCCTGCGGCGCGAGCGCGGCGAGCTCGGCGGCAAGGCGCGGTCGGCCCATCGCGCGCGCGAAGTCACTGAGCGCGGCCGCCTCCGGCGGAATCGCGAAGCTCGGCGACAGCTGCCGGCATTGATCGATCAGCGCGAGCGCATTCTGCCGCCGTCCGTCGGCAACGAGCCGCGCGACGAACCGCCGGCCGAGCTCGAGCGCGTGCTGCGGCTGCTCCCAGTCGAGCATCCGGTTGAACACCCACTGGTAGATCTCGAGGCTCTCGCGCTCGGACGCGATGAGCTCTTTGACCGTACCGTAGCCTCGCTCGACGAAGCCGCTGCGGATCGACGCATACGCACGATCGAGCGCGCTCTTCCAGACGCGCTCGCGATCCTGCCGATCCCGCTCTTCGCGCACGTCGAGCTCGGCCGGCAGGTCGAAGTCCGCCCGCTGCGCATGTATCGCGGCTCCGATCAATGCGAACAGGGCGAGAGTCGACCACGCCGAGACCATTTGGCCGAGCACCGGCGCGAGGAAGCCGGCCCATGGAACCACGACCGTTTCCGTCACCCCGACGGCGACCGCGAGCAGCACGCACATGCCGAGCAGCGCGGCGTAACGCGTCTTGAGCACCACGATGACCGTGCCGAACGACTTCGGGCTCAGAGCCGCGCCGAGGTTGCTGGTGAGCCCCATCACGGCCGCGGACGCCGGAAACACCGCCAGCACGGCGCCGAGCCCGAGATAGTGCACGGCCGCGGCGAGCCACCCGCTCCCGAGCAACGGCGTCGTGGCGCAGAGATACGCGAGCGCGGCGAAGAACATGAAGTGCGTCGCGAGCGCCCACTCTCCCCATGGATTCATCGTCTCCGGCCCCGGCGGCGGGAAGTTGTAGCGGCCGCGCGCGATGTCGCGCAGCACCGCATAGCCGTAGCGGTACAGAGACAGCGTCACCATGATCCACAACATGAAACCGAAGAAGCCGGCTTGCGACGCGATTTGCAGCAGAATCCCGTACGTCGCCGCAACGACGAGGAGCGTGGAGCTTCGGAGCGGGCGCAGATCCACCGCGCTAAGGAATGTCGAACGCGCGCTCGCCGGGCTTCGGCCGATCGTGAGCCCAGAGCGGAACCTCGCGCCCACGACTCGCCGAGCTTGCGGTCGAGCGCGAGGTAGTCGGGCTCGAGACGCTCGACCGCACGCCAGAACCGCCGCGAGTGATTCAGCGCGACCATGTGGCAGAGCTCGTGGACCATGAGATAACGCACGAGCGGCGGCGCGAGGAACATCGCGCCGGCATTCAAGCTGATGCTGCCCGAGCTCGAGCAGCTTCCCCAGCGCGTGCGCTGCAGCCGGATCTGCACCGTCTTCGGCTTGAGCCCTGCGGCGTGCGCTTCTCGAAGCAGCCACGGGCGCAAGTGAAAGCGCGCCTGCTCGATCAACCAGTCGCGCAGCAGTCCGTCGGCATTGCCGCGCTCCGAGTCGCGCGTCCGCACGAGCAGCGTGTCGCCGGCGATCCGGCAGATCGGCCGCGCGCGCGGCTCGTGCTCGTAGCGGACGGGCCAGCTCTCGCCGACGGCCGCGAGCTGCCACTCGCTCCGGCAGCGCGGCGTCACCCGCCGAATAATGCGCGGCGAGCTCACCGCGCGCGCTCTCGATCCAATTCCGGTGCTCGCGCACGAACGCCGCGACGTCCGCGGGCCGCGTTCCGCGCGGGACCACGAGCTCGAGCGTGTGCGGCGGCAGCATGCGCAGCGTGAGGCGGCGAGCGCGCCGGCTTTCGCGAACGTGCAGTGGAGCGCGTGCGGGCGGCGGCGCGACAACCGCGGGCAGCGCGGGCGCCGGCGACTGAGTCGCGCGTGTCGGGCTCACGGGCACGCGCGCCCATCGGCTATCGAAGAGACCCAACTGTTCCGCCATCCACGTGCCGCGCTGTAACCGTGCGTGTATCGAATACCAGGACGCGCTGGAACGCAACAGAGTCGGGCGCGCGAACGCCGAGCGGCGGCAATCACACGCTCAGCGTGCGGAGCGTCCGCCCGCGACCTGCGCACGCAGCTCGGCCGCGAAACGGTAGTCCGGCGCGAGCAAGAGCGCGCGCTCGATGAGATCCCGCGCGCCGCGCACCTCTGCGCGCGCGAGGTACAACTCGCCGAGGGCCGCGAGCGCTTCAGCTTCGCCCCAGTCCGGACGCACCGGGTCGCGCCGACCAGCCCGCGAACGCGGCGATCGCCGCTCGCAGCTGCTCGACAGCGGCATCACGCACCTCGGGCTCCGCGAGCGCGGGTCGCCGGCTCACGAGCCATGCGTCGAGCAGCGCGATCCGCGGGTTGCCGGCGTCGAGCTCGCGCGCCTTCGCGAGCGCCTGCTCGCCGCGCCGGTCGCGCGTGAGGCCCTTCGCGAGGTCCGGCATGACCCGCGAAGCCCGCGCAGGCCGCGACGAGGATCCACGACTCCGCGGACGCCTTCGCTCTCGCCTCCGCCTCCGCGCGCGGCAGCCGCTCGGTGCTGTCCTCGGGCGTCGCGCTCGTAATGCAGTCGGCGAGAAGCTTGTCGGCCGGCGCTCCGTGCTGCGCGCTCAGCTGCGCGCGCCTGAACGCCGCGAACGCGCGGTAGTAGCGAACGGACGGGGTCGTCGTCGTCCATCCGACCGAGCACTTGCTGCGCAGCTTCGATCGCGCGCGCGTCCTCGACGTAGAAGCCGTAGTCGATTCGCCCCGCGAGGTCCGCAAGCTCGGCCGAAGGGTCGGCGACCGCTGGCGCCGCGCAGCAACTTGCGCCGACCAGTGCTGCTAAGACGAATTTTGTCAAAGCCATGAGCCGAGATTTTAGCGAGATGCGTTGCCGACCTCTCCGCCGGTCGTCACAATCCGCGCCGATGCTCAATATCGTCGACATCGGCGCCAATCTCACGCACGACAGCTTCGATCGCGACCGCGCGGACGTGCTCGCGCGGGCGGCCGCGGCGGGCGTGCGCCGCGCGATCGTGACCGGCGCCTCGGTCACCGGCAGCGTGCAAGCCCTAGCCCTCAGCGAGGCGCATCCCGGGATTCTGTTCGCGACTGCCGGGGTGCACCCGCACCACGCGGCGGAATTCGACGCGCACACGGCCGCGGCGCTCGCCGCGCTGTTGCGGAGCCCCAACGTCGTCGCGGTCGGCGAATGCGGACTCGACTACTTTCGCGACCTGTCGCCGCGCGACGCGCAGCAGCGCGCGTTCCGCGCGCAGCTCGAGCTCGCCGTCGACAGCGGCAAGCCCGTGTTCCTGCATCAGCGCGACGCGCACGCCGATTTCGTCGCGGCGCTCGTCGAGTGGCTGCCGAAGATTTCCGCGCGGCGGCGTCGCGCATTGCTTCACGGACGGAGTCGCCGAGCTCGAGGCGTATCTCGATCTCGGCCTCTACATCGGCGTGACGGGCTGGGTGTGCGACGAGCGGCGCGGCGCCGGCGTTGCGCGCCGCCGTGCCGCGCATCCCGCTCGAGCGCTTGCTCGTCGAGACCGACGCTCCGTATCTCCTGCCGCGCGATCTGCTGCCGAAGCCCGCCGCTCGGCGCAACGAGCCCGCGTTCCTGCCGCACGTGCTCGAGCGCGTCGCGGCGCTCATGCAAAAGCCCGTAGAGGTCGTCGCGCGCGCGACGACGGAGAATGCGGAGCGATTGTTTCGGTTGAGCTAACGGCGCGCGCCGCCGGTGCGGCGAGCCGTCTGGCGGGATTCGTGCGGCACGCGAGCCGCGCGAGGCCGCTCGTGGATCAGCGCAACTTCGCGCGCGCGCCGGCCGTCACCGGCTCGATCGCCGACTTGACGCGCTCCCAATGCGGAGCGAACGCGACGAGCAGGCGCTCGAGGTCCGCCGCGTCGGGCTTACGGTATTGGTCGACGAGCTCTGGCGGGCAGCACGACGTCCTTCGGCCGGCCCTTCGTGAAGTCCGCGCCCGCGGCGAACAGCACGAATCCCGACGACGGGCACGTCGCGGACGAGCTGGCGCAGCGCCGCGACGCGGTCATAGAGCGTACCGAGCGGATTCGGGAACGTGAACCGGCCCTGCGCGCCGATCACCGTCCACTCCGCCATCCGGTCGCTCGCGAAGATCGTCCCCTCGAACGCCTTCACGTCGATGACAACGAGCCCGTGCGCCGTCAGCAGCACGTGCTCGACTTGAATCTGGCCGCCCATGCCGTCGGGCACGAGCACGTTCTGGAGCCGATCGATCGAGACATCAGCGAGTGCCTGGCCCAGCTTCGGACCGCGTCGCCGGAGCCAGACGCGCACGAGCACGAACACGGCGAGAGCCGCCGCGACGATCGCGCCGAGCAGGATCCAGTAGTCAGGTGGTCACTTTCAAAATGGCTTTTAGTCTATTGTTTTAATTGGCTCGTTTTACCACTTCTCGAGCTCCGTAGCGAGCTGCGCAAGCTGCGGCGCGGATCGCGATCTGGCTCGTCGGGCGTTCGAGCAGGGCGCGCAGCGACTCGGGCACGAGCACCTCCCTGCCGATCAACGGCTCGACCACGGCTTCGAACTTGGCCGGATGCGCGGTCGCGCTCACGATCCACGGACGCGCCGATTTGCGCGCTGCCGGCAGCTGATCGTAGACCCAGAATGCCGTGGCCGTGTGCGGGCACCAAATCTCGCCGTAACGCTGATAGTCCTTGGCAATCTGGCTGCGGATCGACTCGTCGTCAACGGGGTACGCCTCGACCGCCTCGCGCAGCGTCGGGAAATCCGGCAGCAAGCTCCGCAGGCGCTCCATGTTGCTCGGATTGCCGACGTCCATCGCGGACGCGAGCGTCGGTTGGCTCGCGCGCGGCTGCCACTGGCCGGTCGACAGAAAGTCGGGAATCGTGCGGTTCGCGTTCACGGCGAGCACGATGTCGCGGATCGGCAGCCCGAGCGCGCGTGCCCAGACGCACGCCACGCCGTTGCCGAGGTTGCCGGTCGGCACGATCGAGCCTGCGGTCGTACCGTAGCTGCGCCAATGCCAGAGGCTCGCAGCCGCGTGATACGCCACCTGTGGCAGCAGCCGGCCGATGTTGATGCTGTTGGCCGCGCTAAGACGATGGCGGCGCTGCAAGTCCGGGTCGGTGAACGCGGCCTTCACGAGCGCCTGGCAGTCGTCGAACACGCCGTCGACCTCGAACGCGCGCACGTTGTCGCCCCAACACGTGAGCTGATGCTGCTGGCGCGGCGACACCTGCCCTTTCGGGAACAGCACTCCGACGCGAATATTCCTCCGGCCGTGGAACGCGGCCGCGACCGCTCCGCCGGTGTCGCCGGACGTCGCGACGAGAATCGTGAGCGGCCGCGGGTCGGGACCCGCGAGCGGCAGCGCACGCTCCATCAGCGCCGCGAGGAAACGCGCGCCGACGTCCTTGAACGCCGCCGTCGGCCCGTGAAAGAGCTCGAGCACCGAAAGCTCGCCGTGCGCGTCGATCAGCGTGCGCAGCGGCAACGGGAAGTTGAACGCGTCGCTGCAAATCGCACCGAGTTGGCGCTCGAGGCCCGAGCCCGCGAAGAACGGCGCGAGCAGCTCGCGTCGCGATCTCGGCGAGCGTGTCACCCTTGAAGTCGCCCGGCGCGAACCGCGGCAGCTCGTCGGGCACGAACAGGCCGCCGTCCGTCGCGAGACCGCGCAGCACCGCGTCGATCAAGCCGACTTCTTCGCCGCCGCGGGTGCTGAGGTATCGCATGTGCGTGCCGCCTTCCCTGCTGTCTTCGGCGCGGCTCAGCCTTGCTGGCCGCTCGAGCATGCTGCAGAGGCGCAACAAGATCCGCGAAGATGCCGGCCGCCGTCACGGCCGGACCGGCGCCCGGACCGCGGACGATCAACGGATTGTCGCAATAGCGGCCCGTCACGAACTGCACGATGTTGTCCGTGAGGCTGATGTTCGCGAACGGATGATTCGGCGCGAAGCTCTGCAGAGCGCACGGCCGCCGTTGCCGGCGCGCACGTCGATGTCCGCGACGTAGCGCAGCACTTGGCCGCTCGTCTTCGCCTGCCGCACGCGCTCGGCCATCGGCGCGTCGAAGTCGGGCAGGCGCTTCAGGAACTCGTCGACGGACGCCTTGGCGAGCGCCGCCGGCACGAGGCTCTCGACGGCGATGTCGGCGAGCTCGAGATTGAGCCCCGCCTCGCGCGCGAGGATCACGGCCTTGCGCGCGACGTCCATGCCCGACAGGTCGTCGCGCGGGTCGGGCTCGGTGTAGCCGCGAGCCTTCGCCTCGCGCACGATCTCGGAGAACGCGCGCGTGCCGTCGAACAGGTTGAACAGGTACGCGAGCGTGCCCGAGAAGATGCCGCTGATGCTGCGGATCTCGTCGCCGGTCTCGACGAGGTCCTTGAGCGTCTGAATCACGGGCAAGCCCGCGCCGACCGTCGCCTCGTAGAGGAAATGCGTGCGCGACGCGCGGCTCAGGCGCTTCAGGTCCTGGTAGTAGGCGATCGGGCCGCTGTGCGCGCGCTTGTTCGGCGTGATCACGTGGATGCCGCGCTTGAGCCACTCCGCGTAGCGGTCGGCGACCTCCTGGCTCGCGGTGCAGTCGATCAGCACCGAGTGCGGCAGGTAGTCGGTCTGCACGTGGTCGACGAGCTTGTCGCTCGTCGAGCGCGGCGCCGCCTGCGAGCGTGTCGCGCCAGTGCTTGAGGTCGATGGCGCGCTCGTCGAGCAGCATCTTCTTGCGTGCCGCCGATCGCGCGCACGCGCAGGTCGAGATTGAACTTCGCGCGCAAGCCCGGCGCCGCGCGCGCGATCTGATCGAGCAGCGCGCCGCCGACCGATCCCGGGCCGAGCACGCCGATCGACACCGTCTTGGCCGACGAGATAGAAGCTGCTGTGCACGGCGCGGATCGCGCGCGTGCTGTCCTTGGCGTCGATCACCGCCGAGATGTTGCGCTCCGACGCGCCCTGCGCGATCGCCCGCACGTTGATGCCGGCGTTGCCGAGCGTGCCGAAGAACTTACCTGCGCTGCCCGGCATGCCGGCCATGTCGTCGCCGACGACCGCGATGATCGCGCAGCCCTTCGTCACGCTCGACGCGCTGCACCTGGCCTTGCGCGAGCTCCACCGCGAACGCGCGCTCGACGACGTTGCGCACCTGCTCGGCCGCGTTCTCCGGCACGGCGAAGCAGATCGAGTGCTCCGAGCTGCCCTGCGAGATCATCATCACCGACACGCCGGCCTCGCGCAGCGCGCCGAACAGCCGATCCGCGGTGCCCGGCACGCCGATCATGCCCGCGCCCTCGAGGTTCACGAGCGCGACGTTGTCGATGCCGCTGATGCCCTTGACGGCCGCGTCGCGATGCGACGTCGACGCCGAGATCTTCGTGCCCGGATGCGTCGCGTTGAACGTGTTGCGGATCCAGATCGGGATGCCGCGGCCGACCGCCGGCGCCATCGTCTGCGGATGAATCACCTTCGCGCCGAAGTACGCGAGCTCCATCGCCTCGCTGTACGACATCTCGTCGATGATCTTCGCTTCCGGCACGCGGCGCGGGTCGCCGCTCATCACGCCGTCGACGTCGGTCCAGATGTGGACCTCGGTCGCGTCGAGCAGCGCGCCGAAGATCGACGCCGAGTAGTCGCTGCCGTTGCGGCCCGAGCGTCGTCGGCAAGCCGTCGCGGTCCGAGCCGACGAAGCCCGTGATCACGGCGATGCCCTTGAAGCCCGGCGGCAGCGACTGCGTTGCAGCCGCGGCCGCGACGCGTCCCAGGCCACGACCGGGCCCATCTCGCCTTTGTCGATCACGAGCACTTCGCGTGCGTCGACGAAGACGACGTCGCGCGTCTTGCCGCAGCTCCTGCTTGAAGAACGCGGCGATCTGCCGCGCCGACCAGACCTCGCCGAAGCCCGAGATCAGATCGCGGCTGCGCTGCGAGGCGGCGCGGACGAGCGACAGCGCCTTCAGGATGCTCTGGATGTCCGTCGAGCTCCTTGCTCGAACTCGCGCGAGCACGGGCTTCGCGCCCGCCGCGCCGAGCAGCTCGATCGCCGAGCGCTCGTGCCGCTCGCGTAGCGCCTTGAGCGCGGCCTCGACGGGCTCGCGCCGCGCCGCCTTGTCGACGAGGCCGAGCAGATCGTCCGTCACGCCCTTCATCGCCGACACGACGACGCCGAGGTTGTCGGGCATGCCTCCGATGATGCCCGCGACGCGGCGCACGCAGGTCGCGTCGGCGACGCTCGTGCCGCCAAACTTGTGGACGGTCCAGGCCATGATTCGACTCTCTAGGGCTCAGCGCTGCGGAAACGAGGTATCCAGCGGTTTTCGGCGGTCGCGAGCATAGCAGAATGGGATGCGGAATCGAGTGCGCGCGCCGCAGGAACGGGCTCGCGCAGCGGAGCGGCGTCCGCGTGGCTCAGACGGCGATGCGATCTCGCGCCGCATCGCCGCGATCGTCGCCTTGTAGTCCTTCGAGCCGAAGATCGCCGAGCCCGCGACGAACGTGTCGGCGCCGGCGGCCGCGATGCGCCCGATGTTCGCGACCTTGACGCCGCCGTCGACCTCGAGCCGGATCGGTCGCCCGGCGCGATCGATGATGCTCGCGCACGGCCGCGATCTTCGGCGAGCGCCGCCTCGATGAACTGCTGGCCGCCGAACCCCGGATTCACGGACATCACGAGCACGAGATCGACCCGGTCGAGCACGTGATCGAGCCAGTCGAGCGGCGTCGCGGGATTGAACACGAGCCCGCTCTTGCAGCCGTGCTCGCGGATCAGCTGCAGCGTGCGATCGACGTGCTCGGTCGCCTCCGGATGGATGCTGATGTAGGTCGCGCCCGCGGCGGCGAAGTCCGGGATGATCCGGTCCACGGGCTTCACCATGAGGTGCACGTCGATCGGCGCCTTGACGCCGTGCTTGCGCAGCGCCTCGCACACGAGCGGACCGATCGTGAGGTTCGGCACGTAGTGGTTGTCCATCACGTCGAAGTGGATGAGATCCGCGCCCGCGGCGAGCACGGCGTCGACCTCCTCGCCGAGCCGCGCGAAATCGGCCGACAAGATCGACGGTGCAATCCAGTGATCTCGCCTGTGCTCGTTCCGCATGTCTACGCAGTCCTCCGCTAGCGCCTCAAGCCGTCCGGCCGCGCGGCCGGCGCTCACTCTACCGCGCAACGACGCGCTCAGCATCAGCGCGACCGCGCACGCGACGGCCAGCGTGAGCAACGCGTGGCGGTAGCCGCCGAGCTCGCTCGCGCTCGACCCGACGATGCCGCCGACGATCGCGGCGCCGAGCGAGCTGCCCGATGCTCACGCACAGCGTCAGCAGCCCCTGGCCCGCGCCGCGCCGCTCGTCGCCCGCTTCCTGCAGCGTGACGTAGCGCAGCGGCGCGCCGAGCAGCGCCGGACAAGCCGAAGCCGACTGCCGCGCCCGCCGCGTAGAAGCTCGCCGCGTTGAGCGGCAGCCACGCGAACAGCGCGAGCCCGACGATCGTGAGCGCCAAGCCGACCTGGATCACGACGCGTGCGCCCGCTGCGATCGAGCAGCTAGCCCGCGAGCGGCGCTCCGACGGCGAGCGTCAGCACGAGCGGCAGCATCATGAGGCTCGCGGACGACGCTGCGACGCCGAAGCCGAGCACGGCGATCTTCGGCAGGAACACCATGCCGGCCTCGACGAGGCCGGCCGCGAGCGCGATGGACGCCGACGACGCGCAGCTGCAGCGAGCGAAACAGCTCCGGGTGCAGCACCGGATCGGCCGCGCGCTTCTCGACGCTCCAGAACGCGAGCCCGGCGACGAGCGCGAGCAGCAGGCTCGGCCAAACGCGCACGGACGCGAGGCTCGCGGGCAGGTTCGCAGCGTCGAGCTGGCTCAAGCACCACACCGCGCCCGCGAGCGCGAGCGCGAGCAGCGCGGCACCGAGCACGTCGAAGCGGCGCGGTTGCGCGGCCGCCGCGGACGGCAGAACAGCGCAGGCCGAGCGCGATCAGAACGGCGCCGATCGGCACGTTGATCGAGGAACAGCCAGCGCCAGCTCCAGCGCAGCAGCACGCCGCCGAGCAGCGGGCCGATCAGGAACGCGAGCCCGAACACCGCGCCGATCAGGCCCAGCGTGCGGCCGCGCCTCTCGGCGGGCACGGTCTCGGCGATCACGGCGCTCGCGACCGGGAAGATGCCGCCCGCGCCGAACGCCTGGATCGCGCGCCCGAGCGAGCAGCACCTCGAAGCTCGGCGCCGCCGCGACGAGCAGCGAGCCGACCGCGAACAACGCGAGGCTCTGCGCATAGACCGCGCGCCGGCCGGTGCGGTCGGACAGCTTCGCGAGCAGCGGCGCGCCGACGACGTAGAACAGCACGTAGACGCTGATACACCCACGACAGCGCGCGGCTGTCGACGCCGAACGTCGCTTGGATCTCCGGCAGCGCCGGGCCGACGATCGCGATGTCGAGCGCCGCGACGAGCACGCCGGCGAACAGGATCGCGAGAATCGGGCGAAGGCCGGCGGTCGGCACTAGTGGGCTCGGATCAGCAGGCCCCGGACCGCATCGCGGAACAGGGCGCTCGACGGCGGGATGGCCGTCGTAGACGCGCAGCAGCGGAATCGCCGTGCGCGCAATCACCTTGAGGGAGTACTGAGCGCTGCCGTTGCGCAGCAGGTCGGCCCGCTCGGCGGCGCGAGCAGATCGAGCAGCGCGTCGTTGAGCGCGCGGTGCTGCGCCTCGAAATGCCGGAACGTCTTGTGATCGATCGCGGGGATCAGCAGCAGGCCGTCGCGGTGCGCGCTCCAGAGCTCGAGGTAGACGTCGATGAGACCGTCGATCGCTTCGGCGGGCGGCTTGGCGGCCAGCGCGCGAACGGCGGCGGTCGCACGTTCGAATACTGGATTAAGAATATGCTCTAAGAGGCTATATTTGCTAGAAAAAAAACCGTAGAAAGTCGCCCGAGAGACGTCGGCCTCGGCGATCAACTCCTCGACGCTCACGGTGCCGATGCCGCGGCTCGCGAACTGGCGGGCGCCGGCCGCGAGCAGTGACTCCTTCATACGCTCGCGGCGCCGCGCGACGCGCGGGCTGACCGGCGCGGCGGCTTTGCGATGCGCTGACGGCCGAGGTTTCACGGCTTGAGCATACACCGTTATATGTTTTCGTACAGACGCATATGGGCGCGGAGCGAGCGGATGGCGCCGCGCGACATACATTCAATAAGGGAGGTCGGGGCTACGACGGCCGGGACGGCTCGTGAATCTCGACCGCCACGTGGACCAAGCCTAGCCCGGACGGCAGCAAGGCCTTGTAGTGCTCCGGCGGCTGCGGGTGGACGGCGACGATCGCGATCTGGGCCGAAAACTGGTCCGGAGCCGATGCGCCAAACGTGCAGATCCACCACGCTCGTCCCGTCGATCCCGCTCGAGACTTTCGCGGATCGCTGCGAGCACCGCCGGGGGCGCGGCGCGGTCGAGCAGCACCGCCGCCGTCGCGCGAAGCAGACCCCAGGACCAGCGCGCGACCAACGCCGCGCCCACGATGCCCATCACCGGGTCCATGAACGTCAGGCCGAAAAGCTTGCGCCGCGAGCAGCGCGGCGATCGCGAGCACCGACGTCAACGCGTCGGCCAGCACGTGCAGGTAAGCGGATGCGAGATTGTGATCGTGGTGCCCCTCCTCGGCATGATCGTGATCGTGGTCGTGATCGTGGTCGTGGTCGTGATCGTGGTCGTGGTCGTGATGGTCGTGCCGGCCGAGGATCAGCATCGACGCGCCGTTCACGACCAGCCCGAGCACCGCGACGAGGATCGCGTGGTCGAAATCGATCGGCACGGGCGACACGAGGCGCTGGACGCTCTCCGACACCATCAGCAGACGCGAAGCCCGCAAGCAGCACGGCGCCCGTGAACCCGCCGAGCGTGTTGATCTTGCCCGTGCCGAAGCTGAACGAGTCGTCGCGCGCGTGGCGGCGCGCGTAGACGTACGCGAACGCGTTGATCCCGAGCGCCGCCGCGTGCGAGGCCATGTGCAGGCCGTCCGCGAGCAGCGCCATCGAGCCGAATAGCGCGCCCGCGGCAACTCTCGACGACCATCATCGTCGCCGTGATCGCGATCACGATCAGTGTCCGGGTCTCGCCCGGCCGGCGCCGGTCCTGGCCGAACACATGGTCGTGACGCCAGCGGCCGAGATCGCCCTGCTCGGGCCGCGCGCGACTCGGCGGATCGGTGCGCCATCGCTCAGTGCACGCGCAAGATCAGGCCCTTGAGGTACTCGGCCTCGGGAAACTCGATCGCGATCGGGTGGTCGGCCGGCTGCGACAGCCGCTCGATGATCTGAGCGTCGCGCCGCGCGTCGAGCGCCGCGCCCGCGACGATCTTCTGGAACAGCGCGGCGTCGACATGCCCCGAGCACGAGAACGTCGCGAGCACCCCGCCCGGCCGCACGAGCTGCAGCCCGAGCATGTTGACGTCCTTGTAGCCGCGGCTGCCCGCGTTGACCTGATCGGCCGAATGCACGAACTTCGGCGGATCGAGCACGACGAGGTCGTAACGGCGGCCGGCCTCGCGCTGCTCGCGGAGCTCGTCGAACACGCTCGCGGCGACGAACCTGCAGCGGTCCGCGACGCCGTTCGCAGCCGCTTCGCGCTCCGCGATCCGCAGCGCCTCCGCCGAGGACTCGACGAGCGTCGCGGTCGCGGCGCCGCGCAGCAGCGCCGTGATCGCAAACCCGCCCGTGTACGAGAACGCGTCGAGCACCTCGCCTCCGGCCGCGAACTCGGCGACGCGGGCGCGATTCCGCTGCTGATCGAGATACGCACCGGTCTTCTGCCCGTTCGCGATGTCGACGAGCCAACGCGTCGCGCCGACATCGACCTCGATCTCCGCCGGCGGCTCGCTCGCCGCGCAGCATGCCGCGTCGCGACGTGAGGCCTTCCTTGCGGCGCGCGCTCGCCTCGGAGCGCTCGTAGATGCCCGCGCGGCGCGCATGAGCTCCATCGAGCAGCATCCGCGATCTCCGCGCGCCAGCGCTCCGCACCGGCCGAGAGGAATTGGCAGACGACGAAGTCCGCGTAACGGTCGACGATCAGCCCCGGCAGGCCGTCCGACTCCGCAAACACGAGCCGGCAAGCGGCGTCGGCACCGAGCATCCCGAGCTTGCGGCGCGAGTCGATCGGCTCGCGCGAGGCGGCGGCGAAGAAACGCCGCGTCGATCGGCTCGGCGGCGTCGAACGTCCACACGCGCGCGCGAATCTGCGACGACGGCGAGAACGCGGCGCGCGCGACGAACTTGCCCGCCGAGTCGACGATGTCCACGGTATCGCCGGGCTCGCGGCGTCGCCGTCCACGCGCTCGATCGCGCCGGAGAAGACCCACGGGTGCTCGGCGCAGCAGCGACTTCTCGCGCCCGTGCTTCAGGACGATCTTTGCGAAGGTCGCGCCATCGGCACCCGTTGCTCACTGCGAATGGGATCGCATTCTAACCCGCGGCGCGGCGGCGACTTGCATTCGCGAGCGCGCGAGTTCCTTTCGCGGAGATCGCGTGCCAAACTCCTGGCGACGTCGAATGCCCCAGCGGACCGCGCCGGGCTCACCAAGGAGAGATCACGTGGCTGCCATCAACAAGCAAGAAGGTCATCGACCAGTTGAATCAGGATCCTCGAGTGCGAGCTCGCGGGCGTCGTCCGCTACACGCACTACTCGATGATGATCTTCGGCTACAGCCGCATTCCGATCGTCTCGTGGTTCCAAGACGAAGCGACCGAGTCGCTCGCGCACGCGCAGAAAGCCGGCGAGATGGTCACGCGGCTCGGCGGCCACCCGTCGCTCGCGATCGGGCCGCTGCTCGAGACGCACGAGCACGACATCGGCGAGATCCTGCGCGAGACGCTGCAGGCCGAGCACGTCGCGCTCGGCCTCTACACGAAGCTGCTCGGCGCTCGTCGCCGGCAAGAACGTCGCGCTCGAGGAGTACGCGCGCACCTGATCGAGCAGGAAGAGGCGCACATCGACGAGATCGACAAGATGCTGCGCAAGCCCGGCGACATCGACAAGAGCAAGGAGGCGCGCGACCTGCGTTGAGCGCGACCCACCGCGACCGTCGCGCTGATCGGCGCGCCGACGGACGTCGGCGCGGGCCGGCGCGGCGCGTCGATGGGCCCGGAGGCGCTGCGCGTCGCCGGGCTCGACAAGTCGCTGCGCCGGCTCGGCTGCGACGGTGCGTCGATCGCGGCAACGTCGACGGGCCCGATCAACCCCGAAGGTCAGCGCGTCGGCGGCTACCGCCACCTCGCCGAGGTCGCCGTTTGGTGCCGCAATGTTCGCGACGCCGTCTACGCGAGCCTCGTGGCCGGCGAGTTGCCGATTCTCATGGGCGGCGATCACAGCCTCGCGATCGGCTCCGTCGCGGCGGTGTCGCGATTCTGCGAAGAGCGCGGCAACACCGCTCGCGATGTTCTGGCTCGACGCGCACTCCGACTTCAACGTCGCGTCGTCCTCGCCGTCGGGCAACGTGCACGGCATGCCGGTCGGCGTGATCTGCGGGCACGGGCCTGCGGAGCTCACGGGCCTCGGCGACGCGGACGCCGATGCTGCCGGCGGACCGGATCGTGCAGATCGGCATCCGCTCCGTCGACGAGATCGAGAAGCGTCTCGTCGTGCAGAGCGGCCTCGTCGTCTACGACATGCGGCGCATCGACGAGCTGCGGATGCGAACGGTCATGGAACAGGCGCTCGCGTACGTCGGCGACGCGCGGCGCGCATCTGCACGTGAGCTTCGACGTCGACTTCCTCGATCCGTCGATCGCGCCCGGAGTGCCCTCGACCGTGCCCGGCGGCCCGACCTACCGCGAGGCGCAGCTCTGCATGGAAATGATCCACGACTCCGGTCTGATGAGCTCGCTCGACATCATGGAGCTGAATCCCGCGTTCGACGAGGGCAATCGCACGGCCGAGCTGTGCGTCGAGCTCGTCGAGAGCCTGTTCGGCGAAGAGATCCTGAATCGCGCGAGCGGCAGTTCCGGGCAAGTACAGCCTCTGAGCTCGAGCACATGAACGACGCACCGAAGAATCACCCGACGAACGACGGCCGGCGCTCATCGCGCAGACGGAGCGCGTGAGCGCGCCGAACTACGCGCCGCTGCCCGTCGTGATCGCCGCGCCGAGGGCGTCTGGGCCTGGGACGTCGACGGGCCGAAAGTATCCTCGACTGCGTGAGCGCGTACTCGTCGCTGAACCAAGGCCACCGCCATCCGCGCATCGTGCGCGCGCTCGTCGAGCAGGCCGGGCGCCTCACGCTCACGTCGCGCGCCGTGCACAACGACCGCATGGGACCGTTCCTCGCGAAGCTCTGCAAGCTCGCGAACCTCGACATGGCGCTGCCGATGAACACGGGCGCCGAAGCCGTCGAGACCGCGATCAAGCTCGCGCGCAAGTGGGGCTACCGCGTGAAGCGCGTACCGCAGGACCGCGCCGAGATCGTCGTGTGCCGCGACAACTTCCACGGCCGCACGACGACGATCGTCGGCTTCTCGTCGGAGGCGCAGTACCGCGAGGACTTCGGGCCCTACTCCGCGGGCTTCAAGCTCATCGACTTCGGCGACGCCGAGCAGCTGCGCGCCGCGATCGGGCCGAACACCGTCGCCTTCCTCGTCGAGCCGATTCAAGCCGAGGCCGGCATCATCGTGCCGCCCGACGGCTACCTCGCCGCGGCGCGCGAGATCTGCCGCGACGCCAACGTGCTGTTCGTGCTCGACGAGATCCAGACGGGCCTCGCGCGCACCGGCAAGATGTTCGCGTATCAGCACGAGCGCGAACGCCGAGCCCGACCTGCTCGTGCTCGGCAAGGCGCTCGGCGGCGGCGTCTATCCGGTGTCGGCCGTGCTCGCGAGCCGCGCGATCATGACGCTGCTCAAGCCCGGCGACCACGGCAGCACGTTCGGCGGCAATCCGCTCGCGGCGGCCGTCGGCGACGCCGCGCTCGACGTGCTCGTGGACGAGCGACCTCACCGAGCGCGCGGCCGAGCTCGGCGCGCTATCTGCGCGCCGCGCTCGCGAAGCTGCGCTCGGAGAAGATCGCCGACATCCGCGGCCGCGGCCTGCTGATCGGCATCGAGATCGCCGCTGCCGCCGGCACGGCGCGCAAGTACTGCGAAGCGCTGCTCGAGCGCGGCGTGCTCGCGAAGGACACGCACGCGCAAGTGATCCGCCTCGCGCCGCCGCTCGTCGTCGAGCGCGCCGAGCTCGACTGGCTCGTCGAGCAACTCCGCGCCGTGCTCGAATAATCGATTACCGATTCGCTAACCGGCAACCCGTCGCGCTGGGGCGTTTGGTGCGCGCGCGGCAGCGTTCCGGGGGCGTCGGCGCACATGGATGTGCGCCGCCGAGCCCCAGGATCGCGTCTTGGCGTCCCCCGGGAAGGTCTGCCGCGCGCGGTGCCAGCAACGCAGACGCGAAGTACGGCGCCTACGCGCCGCGCGAAGGAAGTGCGGCGTGCGTCAGCCCGGGCTTTCGGGCCAGGTCCAGCCCGACCGCTTGTGCAACGCCGCGTAGGCAACCGCAGCCTCGTCGACAATCGCGCCGACGTCGACCTGCGTGAGCGCCCCGCCGCGCTTGAGTATCTTGCCGTCGACGACCACGGTGTCGACGTTCGCGGGCTGCGCGGCCTCGACGAGCAGATGCGCAGGCTCGCTCACCACCGCGAGATTCACCATGCGCGTGTTGACCATGATCAGGTCGGCGCGCTTGCCGGGCACGAGCGAGCCGATGCTGTCGCCGAGGCCCATGGAGCGCGCACCGCCGATCGTCCCGAGCTCGAGCACGCGGCGCGCAGTCATCTTGAACTCGTCCGTCGCGCGGCCGTTCTCGATGTTCTGGATCGCCTTCATGATCGCGAACATGTCCGCGTTGCCCGACAGCGCGGGCGTGTCGACGGACAATCCCACCTCGATGCCGGCCGCACGGAAGTCCGCGACGATCGGCATGCCGAAGCCGATCCGCAGCTCCGTGTACGGCGAGACGCTCACGCTCGACCCGCTGTCCGCGAGCGCGCGGATCTCCTCCGGCGTCGACCAGATCGCGTGAATCACCTGCGTGCGCGAGTCGAGAAGGTTTGCCTTCGCGAGCGCCGCGATGCCGCCGGCGCTCGTCTTGAAGTTGTTCGCGTGCACCGAGATCGGCAGCCCAAGCTCGACGGCGCGCGTGCGGTCGCGCAGCGACGCCTCGCTCGCCGCGCCGCGCCACGCGAGCCCGAGCGTGAGCAGGCCGCCGTTCGCGTAATCCTTCCAGCGGCGTCTGCAGGCGCGCGAGGTCGGCGAGGTCGATCGGTGCGTCGTTGCTTGCGCCGGTCGGCGAGCCGTAGGAAAACCGCGCGCGGATGCCGGCTTCGGCGAGCGCGCGCAGGTCGCTTTCCGCGAACTCGGGGCTGCGCACGTTGTGACACCAATCGTGCACGAACGTGATCCCGGAATTGACTGCCTCGGCCGCGGCGAGCCGCGCCGCAACGTACATGTCCTTCGCGGTATAGAACGTGCCGACGGTGCGCGACGTCGGGAAATAGCCGTGCTCTTGCCGGTCGCCGGACAGGCTCCGGAGAAGCGTGCCCCAGATGTGCCAGTGCGTCTCGACGAGGCCTGGCAGCACGAGCATCCCGGCGCCGTCGATCCGCTCGGCACCCGGCGCTTGAAGCGCGCGGCCCACGGCCGCGATCGCGCCGTTGCGCACGTGCACGTCGGCGTTCGGCAAGTCGCCGAGCGCGCCGTCCATCGTGAGGACGTACGCGTTGCGGATCACGAACTCGGTAGGTTGCGTCACGCGTGCCTGCGAGCGTGCGAGCCGTAGCGGGACCGCCGCGCCCAACGCGCCCATTGCGAGCGCCCCGCCTAAAAAATCGCGCCTGCCGAGCGCCCCGTTCACTCGGGTCGCAGGAACGCCTTCATGAAATCCTCTACGACCGATTCCACCCATCGGCGCATCTCTTGTTCCGTGGGCACGGCGAGCACGGCGCACTCGCGCTCGAGCATCACGCGCCACGAAATCATCGCAATGAAATGGCCGCTCAACACGGCGGGATCGAAATCGCTGTCGCGTCGTGTGCGACTTGAAGATGTCCTCGAACGCGGCGAACGCGTGCTCCGGGCCGATCTTGTAGTAGTGCTGACCGACGTCGGGTGAACGGCGCGCTTCGTCGAAGATGAGCCGGCGCAGCGCCATCGTGCGATCCGTGGTGACGACGCCGAGCACCGTCTCGGCGATCGTGATCAGCGCCTCGCGCAGATCCATCGTCTGGTCGGTCGCCGACAGCCGGCGGAGGCTGCTCTGGTACTCCACGAGCTCGCGGCCGATCACGGCCTCGAACAGCTGCTTCTTGCTGCTGAAGTAGCGGTAGATCGACTCCTTCGAGATGCCGGAGCTGCGCGCCATCGCGTTGATGCTCGCGCCTTGATAGCCGTGCTTCAGGAAATACTCGGTTGCGACGTCGAGCACCTCCTGCTCTTTGGCCTTCGGCTTCGGCTCCGCGCTTCGCGAGCGACCGGACCAGCGCCGCGACGGTGCGCGTGCCGCCGCCTTCGTCGTTCGTCGGCGCGGCGGCGAAGCGATTCTTTGAGTTCGGGCTGCGACAGAGCTCATCGATCCTCCTGATATCCCTTGTCACCGCGCTCAGACGAACATGCACACGGACTTCAGCTCCGTATACATCTCGATGCCGACGCGTCCGTGCTCGCGGCCGAGGCCGGAGTGCTTGAAACCGCCGAACGGCATGTTCGCGTCGACCGGACCGTGGCCGTTCACCCACACGTACCGGCGCGGATCTTCGGCACGAGCCGATGAACCGCTGTGAGATCGTTCGACCAGATGCTCGCGCTGAGCCCGTACTGCGTGTCGTTCGCGAGCGCCGCGACCTCGTCGATGTCGTCGAAGCGCTGCGCGACGAGCACCGGCCCGAAAATCTCTTCTTGCACGACGCGCATCGAGCGCTTCACGTCGGCGATCACCGTCGGCTTCACGTAGTAGCCGGGATGCGACGGCGTATCGCCGCCCGCGACGATCGACGCGCCCTCGCTCGCGCCCGGACTCGATGTACTCCATGCACGCGCTCTTGCTGCTCGCGCGACACGAGCGGCCCCATCTGCGTGTTCGGATCGAGACCCGGGCCGAGCCGGATGCCGTTGCGCGGCACCGCCGACGCCCTCGACGACCTGGTCGAAGATCTTGCGGTGCACGTACAGGCGCGAGCCCGCTGCGCACACCTGGCCCGCATTGAAGAAGATCGCGCCGGCGGCGCCGCCGATCACGGTGTTCGCGATCGGCGTCCGGCAGCACGATGACCGGCGACTTGCCGCCGAGCTCGAGCGACACGCGCTTCAGCGTGTCGGTGGCCGCTTTGTTGATGAGCTTGCCGACCGCGGTCGAGCCCGTGAACGCGATCTTGTCGACGCCCGGGTGCTTCACGAGCGCGGCGCCGGTCGTCTCGCCGTAGCCCGTGAGAATGTTGACGACGCCGGGCGGGAAGCCGGCCTCGATGATGAGCTCGCCGAGCCGCAGCGCCGTGAGCGGCGTCTGCTCCGCGGGCTTCAAAATGCACGTGCAACCGGCCGCGAGCGCCGGCCCGAGCTTCCACGCGGCCATCACGAGCGGGAAGTTCCACGGGATGATCTGCGCGACGACGCCGACGGGCTCGCGGCGCGTGTACGCGTTGACGCGGCCGCCCTTCGGGCGCGCCGATCGACACCTCGATCGTCGAGCCTTCGATCTTCGTGGCCCAGCCGGCCATGTAGCGGAAATAGTTGCGCGCGCCGGGCACGTCGACCACGCTCGCCATGAACTTCGTCTTGCCGTTGTCGAGGCTCTCGAGCTCCGCGAGCTCGTCGGCGTTCTGGTCGATCAGATCGGCAGAGCCGCCAGAGCAGCGCCTCGCGGCGCGGCCGGCAGCATCGTGGACCACGGGCCGTTCTCGAACGCGGCGCGCGCCGCGGCCACGGCTTTGTCGACATCGGCCTTCGTTCGCGTCAGCGACCGTCGCGATCTCCGCGCCCGTCGCCGGGTCGATCACGGGAATGCGCACGCTCGACTTCGGACTCCACCCACTCGCCGCCGATCAGGAGCCGGCCTGGTCGACGCAGGAAGGATGCAACGCCCGCCGAGGGCGCTGGTTGGGTGGCGATCGCGACGCTCATGATTTCCCCGCTCTCTGAATCTGCTGCCGCCACTGGGTGCAGCGGCCGTCTGCGCATTGTCAGCTGTCCTGCCGACTGTTGTTTTCTCGGATCCATCCCCACGCGCGAGACCGTATCGAGTGTAGAACCCCGCAGGTCACCGCGGGCAAGCCAAATGGCGGCGAGGTTCGAGCCGCGATCTAAAGTTTGTTCAAGCGCCGAAGCTTGAGCAGATCGATCGCGTTTTCCTTGAGAATCAGCGGGCGGACTTCGTGACGGATGTCGATCTTCTCGAAGTCGGCGAGCCAGCGGTCCGGTGTGATCAACGGATAGTCGGTACCGAACAGCACTTTCTTCTTCAGCTGCGTGTTCGCGTACTGCACGAGTTGCGGCGGAAAGTACTTCGGCGACCAGCCCGAAAGATCGATGTAGACCTGCGGCTTGTGCAGGCAGATCGACAGCGCCTCGTCCTGCCACGGCCACGACGGATGCGCGAGCACGATCGGCATCGTCGGAAAATCCACCGCGACGTCGTCGACGTCCATCGGATTGCCGTACTTGAGCCTGATCCCGCCGCCGCCGGGCAGGCCCGTGCCCATGCCCGAGTGCCCCGTGTGGAACAGCGCCGGCAGCTCGGCCTCCGCGATCGACCTCGTAGAGCGGATACGCGGATCGATCGTTCGGGAAGAACTCCTGGAACTGCGGATGGAACTTGAAGCCGCGGACGCCGTAGTGCTCGATCAAGCGGCGCGCCTCGCGCACGCCCTCCGCGCCGCGCGCGGGATCGATGCTCGCGAACGGGATCATCACGTCGGAGTTCTCGGCCGCGAGCTCCGCGACCTCCTCGTTCGACACCGGCTTGATGCCGCGCGCGCGCTCGCCGTCGACCGAGAAAATCACGCACGCCATCTTGCGCTCGCGATAGTAGGCCGCGATCTCGCGGGATCGTGGGCGCACTGCCGTGATCGTGCTTGAAGTACTTCTTCGCGCCTTCCTGGAAGACGGTCGGCGGTTGCGGATCGCGCAGCGAGATCTCCGCGTGCGCGTGCACGTCGATCGCGACGAGCGCGTCGAGATCGAGGCCCTTCCGGACCGGTCCGTTCGCATTCATCAGACGAGCATCTTCTGGGCTTTGGCGACGGCCTGATCCGCCTTGCGGATCATTTCGTCGAAGTCGGTGGGCTCGGGAATGTCCTTGCCGCGCTTCACGGCCGGACGCGCTCCCACCTTGTCGATCCAGCGCGCGAGGTGATCGAGCCCGTCGATGCTCACGCCGGACCATTTGTAGCTGTGCACCCACGACCAGTTCGCGATGTCGGCGATCGAGTAGTCGCCCGCGAGGTACTCGTGATCCTTCGAGCTGGTTGTCGAGCACCTCGAAGAGGCGGCGGCACTCGCGCTGATAACGCTCGATCGCGTACGGCAGCTTCTCGGGCGCGTAGCGATAGAACACGTTGGCCTGGCCCATCATCGGGCCGATGCCGCCCATCTGGAACATCAGCCACTGGATCACGAGCGAGCGGCCCTTCACGTCCGTCGGCAGGAGCTTCCCGGCCTTCTCGGCGAGATAGATCATCAAGGCGCCCGACTCGAACACCGCGAAATCGTCGTTGTCGTGATCGACGATCGTGGGAATTCGGCCGTTCGGATTGATCTTCAGGTACCACGGCTCCTTCTGCTCTTTCTTGTCGAAAGAGATCTTGCGCACGCGTGTACGGGAGGCCGAGCTCCTCGAGTGTTATGGAGGCTTTCCAGCCGTTCGGCGTAGCAGCGGTGAAGAGCTCGATCATCCTGGCCTCCGAAACCAACGGCCCTGCATGATACCTCGTCGCCGCGCCGAATCCCTACGTCCGAGCCTTCGCGCTACACTGATGTCGCGATGACGGAACCCATCCCAACTCGAACCGTTCGCCGCACCGCAACGCGCGCGTTGCAAACGATCGACGCCGACATCTGCGTGCTCGGCGCCGGTATCTCCGGCGTCGCCGCGGCGCTCGAAGCCGCGAAGCTAGGCTGCAAGGTCGTGCTCGTCGACGGAGCGCCTTCGCTCGGCGGCCAAGCGGTCGGCTCGATCATCGGTACGATCATCGGTCTGTACAGTCACGGACCGAAACCGTATCAGCTCACCCACGGGATCGCCGACGACC
Source organism: uncultured Gammaproteobacteria bacterium (assembly GCA_963742115.1). Taxonomy (GTDB): domain Bacteria; phylum Pseudomonadota; class Gammaproteobacteria; order Steroidobacterales; family Rariloculaceae; genus FEN-1219. The sequence continues at coordinate 482,640 of CAVUKQ010000009.1, read as the reverse complement.
TGCTCGCGGACCTCGGCGCGGAGGGCTCGCTATCGCGGTCGCACAGCTCGACGGTGATGTTCCAATACGACGAGGTGCGGCTCGCGCGCTGGATGGAGACGAGCGTGGACGCGGCCGGGGTCCGGACCCTGCTCGGCGCAGTGCTCACCGACGTCTCGTTCGGCGAGCGGCGCGTGCGGCACCTCGACTTCGCGACGCGCTTCGGCGCCGTGCGCGTGCGGGCGAACGGCTACGTCGATTCCTCCGGCGACGCGACGATCACTTACGGCGCTGGGCTCGAGGTCCGCGAGCCCGAGACTCCCGTCTACGGCTCGCTGAATTTCCTCATCGAAGACTACGACCCGGTCGCCGTCAAAGGGCTCGCGATAGAAGACGTGCGCGCGCGGCTGCAAGATGTAGGCGCAAAGTACGGGCTCGTGCGCCACGACGGCTGGCTGATCCCGTTCCCGGGTAAGCACTTCATGCTCGCGAACATCAACCACATTCGCACGCCGCTCGATCCGCTTGGCGGCGCGCAGATGGTGTTCGACGGCCGGCGGCAGGCCGACGGCGTCATCGCATTTCTGCGCGCCGAGTTTCCGAGCATCTTCGCGAACGCGAAGGTGCGCGCCTATGGCAACCCGGGCATCCGGCAGACTCGCTGGATCGTGAGCCGAAGGCAGCTCACGCTGGCCGACATCCGGCGGACGGACGTGCCGACGGACGCCGTCGCGCGCTGCGCGTGGTGGGTCGAGCTGCACGACTCGGTCGAGACGGTCTACTGGGAGAAATTCAAGGACGGCCACGTCTACTACATCCCGTTGAGCTGCATGGTGCCGAAGGAAGCGGACAACATCGTCGCGGCGGGTCGCTGCGTCGATGCGGACACCCAGGCGCTTTCGGCGATCCGCGTGATGGGGCCATGCATCGCCATGGGAATGGCAGCGGCGCACGCGCTCTGCCTTGCCGGCACGAGCGCCGTGCACGCCGTGGACATGCACGCACTGCAGCGGGCCTTGAGTGACAACCTGGAGCGCACAGACTGACGCCTCTCGGAGGATCGAAGCGATGAAGCTCACCGACGACGAACACGCGATGCTCGACGGCCGCGAAGGCAAAGCGAAGCAGAAGGCGATGGAGCTGCTCGTCCGCTACGGCGAGGCGCTCGGCGTCGAGCGCTTCGTGAACACGACGAACGTCGCGGGCGTGCCCGGCCAGTCGAGCGTGTTTCTCGAGACTTATTACAAGGACGTCAAGGCCGGCTCGCCGGGCGGCGGCCGCGACGCGATCTTCTCGCTGTTCGACCTCGACAGCGACGAGCTCGTCGACGTGCCGCAAGTCGTCACGCATTCGTGCCACCTCCAGGGCGGCTACGATCCCGACAACTGGAAGCTGCTCGGCGCGTCGCCCGAGGCCGCCCGGATCAGTCGCGAGAGCGAGGGCTACGCGGTCGACCGCGGCATCAAGATATTGAAGACCTGCACACCCTATCTCGTCGGCAACGTGCCGAAGATGGGCGAGCACTGCGCGTGGATGGAATCCTCCGCCGTCGTCTACTGCAACTCCGTGCTCGGCGCTCGCACCAACACGGAGGGACGCGAAAGCACGAGCGCCGCGATGCTCACGGGCAAGATTCCGGACTTCGGCTTTCATCGCGACGAGCACCGCCGCGGCACTCACCTGATCGAAGTCGATACGCCGATCGAGAGCCTCATGGACTGGGGGATGCTCGGCTACTACATCGGCGACGAAGTGCAAGAGCACATTCCGGTGCTCAAGGGCCGAATGTCGCAGCCCGATCTGATCCGCTACAAGCATTTCGGAGCGGCGGCCGCGTCGTCCGGCGGCGTCGAGATGTATCACATCGTCGGCGTCACTCCCGAGGCGCCGACGGAGCAGGCGGCGTTCGGCGGTAACACGCCGCGGGAAACGTTCCGCTACGGCGCGGCCGAGCGCCGCAAGACTTACGAGAATCTGAACGCGAATGCCCGCGACCCGAACGTCGACTACGTGATGCTTGGCTGCCCGCACGCGGCGCTCGACCAGATCGAGGAGGCCTGCCGGCTGCTCGCGGGCCGCAAGATCAGCGGCAACACACGGTTGTGGATCTTCACCTCGCGCGCCGTGAAGCTGCAGGCGGATCAGAGAGGCTTCACGAAAGCGATCCTCGACGCGGGCGGTCACGTGCTCACTGACACCTGCTCCGCGATCGGCCAAGCGCTGCCACCGGGCACGAAGGTCGCCGCGCTCGACTCCGCGAAGCAGGTGCACTACCTGCCCGCGATCATGGGCATCCAAGCGTGGTTCGGCACGACTGCCGATTGCATCGACGCGGCACTTACGGGCCGTTGGAACGGAGAGCTCCGATGAGCGAGAAGATCATCGTGCTGCGCGGCCGCAAAGTCGTCGGCGGCATCGCGGAAGGCGAGGCACTCGTGACGCGCGACACGATCTCGGGTTGGGGCGGCGTAAACCCGATGCAGGGCACGGTCATCGAGACGCGTCACGAGCTACGCGGGCAGAGCTTCAAGGACAAAGTGCTCGTGTTCCCGGGCGCGAAGGGCTCCTCCGGGTGGTCCGTGGTATTTCACACGGCGCGGCTCGCCGGGACCGCGCCGAAAGCGATGGTGTTCAACGAGATGACGACCAAGGTCGCGCTCGGCGCCGTCGTGATGCGCGTACCGTCGGTCACGGATCTCGATCGCGACCCGCTCGACGTGATCGAGACGGGCGACTGGGTCGTCGTGAACGGCGACACGGGCACCGTCGAGGTCCGGAAGCGCGCGGCGGTGAAGCGCGCCTCCTAATCTCGAGTCATGCCGTTTGCGCGATCCCGAGCGCGTCGGTCGACGATGTCTCGGGCCCGCTCTCGTTGATCGTCGTGCGGCGCAGGTCGCGCTTGTACTTGAAGATCTCGTACGGGGTCGCGCGATGCAGCGTGCAGCGGTTGTCCCAGATCACGAGGTCGCCCGCGCGCCACTTGTGCGCGTAGACGAAACGCTCCTGGGTCGCGAACGCGTTGAGCTCGTCGAGAAAGCGCTCGCCCTCCTCGGCCGGCCAACCGAGCACGTGCGTCGCGTGGTTGCCGATCAAGAGAGCCTTGCGCCCCGATTCCGGAATCGTGCGCACGAGCGCTTGGGGCGCCGGCGGCATCGCGCGCCGCATGTCGTCGGTGATCGTGTCGAAGCCCGCACGGCCGCGCGTCTTCCAGAAGTAGTGCTCGGCGATCGCATGCTCCGCCCTCGTCTTCAGATCAGCGGGCAGCGCGTCGTAGGCCGCGCGCGTGTCCGCATACAACGTGTCCGCGCCGGCGGGCGGCACGATGCGGGCCGACAGGAACGACCATTTCGTCGGCAACGCATTGAACGAGCTGTCGGTATGAAACTCCTCGTTCGCGCGATTCGATGCCATCTTGAGCGATTCGTACGGCAAGAAGTCGCCGTTCGCGTCGATGTTCGAAACGTCATACATTTCTGACCGAATCCGCCGCTGCAAAACGCCGCGCTGCTGAAACTGGAGGCCCATGTGCGGCGGCAGCTCGAGCGGCCCGAATGCGCGGCTGAAGCGAATCTGTTCCTCGTCGCTGATCTGCTGATCACGCAGCACGACGACGGCATGCTCGGCCATCGCGCTTTCGATGGCCTGCACCAGCTCGGAATCGGGCGCCCGGTGCAGATCCGCGCCGTCGATTTCGGCGCCGAACAGCGGGTGAAGTTTTGTCGTCGTGAGATTCATGCGCTCAGAGGTCGCGGACGAGCACGACGCCCTTCGACATCGGCTGCACTTGCTGTTGGTAGATGGACAACCAACCCGTCGACTTCTTGAGGGCCGGGGTTCCGAGCTTCGAGCGCCGCGCCGCGAGCGTGCTCTCGGCGACGTCGAGGTCGAGCCGCTGCCCGTCAACGTCGATCGAAATCGTATCGCCCGTTTCCACGAGCGCGAGCGGCCCGCCGGTGGCCGCCTCGGGCGATACTTCGGCCACCGTGAGCCCTTTGTTGCAGAGCCCCGAAAGCTGGCCGTCGGAGACGAAAGCCACTTCGTTCTGCAGGTTCGCCGAATACAGCGCAAATACCACCATCGACGCGGGGCCCGCCATGCCGGGACCGCCCTTGGGGCCCATGCCGCGCACGACGAGCACGTGACCCGGGTTCACGACGCCGTCGCGAATAGCGCCGATGGCCTCGAAACCGTCGTCGAAAACGATCGCGGGACCCACGAACTTGTCCTTGCGGTTTGGATCGCGCAGGCCGAGCTTCACGATCGCACTGTCCGGCGCTAGCGAGCCGCGGAGCACGACGATCGGCGGCTTGTCGGAGAACGGCCGCGAGACGGAACGGATCACGTTTTCGTCCTTGACCGCGAATCCTGCGAGATTCTCGCGCAGACTCTTGCCAGTGACCGTCATCACGTCGAGGTCGAGCGAGCCCTCGAGCTGTTTCATGATGGCGCGCGCGCCGCCGGCCGCGTCGAACGCCTCGATGCTGTCGTCGCCGTTCGGCCGGACGGCGCTCAGCACGGGAATCTTCTTCCCGAGCTCGTTGAACAGCGCGAACACGTCGACATCGACGCCGCTCTCGACGGCCGTTGCCTGCAGATGCTTGATGCAGTTGATCGAGCCGCTGACGGCGAGGACCGCCGCCACCGCATTGCGGATCGCTCCCGCCGTGACGATCGTGCGCGGTTTCAGGTCGTCCCACACCATCTGCACGATGCGCTCGCCCGAACGGCGCGCAAATTCGAACATAGCTTCGCTGTTCGCCGCGACGGGCGCGCTGCCTGGCAGGCTCATCCCGAGCGCCTCGACGACGACGTGCATCGAGTTCGCGGTGGCCATCCCCGAGCACACGCCCGGACCGCGAATCGCGTTGTTGCTCATCTCGAGCAGCTCGCTCTTATCGAGCTTACCGAACTGCGCTTGGACGGAGCCCATGAACACGTCCTCGATGTCCACGTGCTTGCCGCGATACTCGCCGCTGCGCTGGTAGCCGCAGATGACGATGATCGTTGGAATATTGAAACGGCCCGCAGCCATCAGGTGAGCCGGAGGCGTCTTGTCGCAGGACGTCAGGCAGATCATGCCGTCGAGCTGGGCACCCTGAACCTGAACCTCCATATCGTTCACGACGAGATCTCGGCTCGCGAGGATGTAGCCGGAGCCGCCGGCCGAGATGATGAAGTCGCTCGGCGCGGCCGTGCGCACCTCGAACGGCAAGCCCCCCGCCGCCCGAACCGCCTCCTTCACGACTTTCGCAACGCCGTCGAGATGGCTGAAGCAAATCGCGAGCTCCGACGAGCTGTTCACGACGGCGATCTTCGGCTTTAGCAGGTCAGCGTCGCTGAGCCCCAGTGCCTTCCACTGTGCTCGCCGAACGGATTCGCGCGTAGAGCCCGGCTCGAAATTGCTGCGCAGCGCACGTTTCATCACCCGACTATCTCCGAGAAAGAAGCCGATGCGAGGGGACCATTGAAAGAAATGTATGGCCGGTGAGCATCTGTTATCTTACCAAACTGCTCGATTTGCTCTCACGTTGAAGACGATCGACGATCGTGAGCGCAGCGAGCCGTCAGAGGGGGCGATGAGCAAGACGATCGGCACCATCACGCGCCGTCGCGATGCGACGGCGGCCGTCACGGTCGACACGGACATTTGCGTCCTCGGCTCGGGCATCTCCGGAGTCGCCGCCGCAATCGAGGCCGCGCGGCTCGGTCGGCGCACCATCCTCGTCGACGCGGCACCGGCACTCGGCGGCCAAGCCGTGGGGTCGATCATCGGCACGATCATCGGACTCTACTCGCACGGCAAGGACGCGCACCAGATAACGCACGGTCTCGCAGACGAGCTGATCGCGGAGCTCACGGCGGCCGGCGCGCTGTCGCGCCGTCACAGCACGCGCACTGGAACGGTCACTTTCCAATACGACGTGGTGCCCCTCGGCCGCTGGGTCGAGCAAAAGATACACGACGCGGGCGTGCAAACTCTGATCGGCGCAACCCTCACCAACGCCGAGCTCGCTGACCGAAGGCTCCGGAGCCTCACCTTCGCGACGCGCTTCGGCACGGTGCGCGTGAACGCGACTGGGTTCGTCGACGCCTCGGGCGACGCCGTCTTGAGTTGGGAGACTGGCCTCGCGGTGCGTGAGCCCGACGCCCCGGTGTACGGCTCGCTCAACTTCATCATGGCCGGCTACGATGAGCAGCGAGTCGCCAACATCGACCACGAGCTGATCTATAAGCGGCTCAAGGAACGCGGCGCGGATTACGGGCTCGTGCGGCACGACGGCTTCCTGTTCGCGTTCCCGGGCAAAGGGACGGCGCTCGCAAACATCACCCACTTCGAGACGCCGCTCGATCCGCTGCGCCAAGGCGACATGGTGTTCGAAGGGCGTCGGCAAGCGGATGCCGTCGTTCGATTCCTACGCGCCGAGTTTCCGGAGATGTTCGCGAACGTCGAGGTACGCACCTACGGCAACCCCGGCATTCGGCAAACGCGCTGGATCGTCGGCCGGCGACAGCTCACGCTCGACGACATCCGCGCCGGCAAGCGGCCGCCCGACGCAGTGGCGCGCTGCGCATGGTGGGTCGAGCTGCACGACTCGGAAAGTCTCGTGCACTGGGAGCGTTTCCCGGACGGACACGTCTATTACATCCCGCTGAGCTGTATGGTTCCGAACGAGGCCGACAACATCGTGGCAGTCGGACGCTGCGTGGACGCGGACACGTACGCACTGTCGGCTATCCGGGTGATGGGCCCGTGCATCGCGATGGGCACGGCCGCGGCGCACGCACTCGATCTTGCGGCAGACGGCGCCGTGCACGCGGTGAACATGGGCGAGCTGCAGAGACGTCTATACGACAACCTGGAGCGCACCGACTGAACGAATCAATGGATGAAGGCGGGCACTAGACCCGCCGCTCGAGATTCCTGAGGGGAACACACAGTTGAGCACGACATCGAATCGATTGCCGGCCGGCGCAGCAGCCGTGGATACGGCGCTCGGCAACCCGACCTATAAATACTACGTGCTGATCATGTTGGTGGTCGGCTACGTGATCAACGTCGCCGACCGCGGCGTGTTCGGCTCCGTCCTGCAATCGATCCAGAACGAGCTACACATCAGAGACGACTTGATGGGCCTCGTAGGCGGCCTCGCGTTCTCGCTGTTCTACTCGACGATGGGCATTCCGATCGCGCGGCTCGCCGACCGCTGGAGCCGCGTCAACGTGCTCGTGCTGTCGATCGCGGTTTGGAGCGTTGCCACAGCGACCTGCGGCGCAGCGATCGGCTTCGCGACGCTGTTCTTGGCGCGCGCCGCCACTGCGACGGGCGAGGCCGGCGGGTCACCGCCGTCGCACTCGCTGATCTCGGATTACTTCCCGCTGTCGAATCGCGCAACGGCTCTGGCCGTGTACGCGATGTCCGTGCCGTTCGGCACCGCGCTCGGCAACTTCACTGCCGGCAACGCGAACGTGCTGTTCGGCTGGCGCTGGACGTTCGTGATCATCGGGCTCCCCGGCGTATTGGTCGCGCTGCTCGTCTGGCTCACGGTGCGCGAGCCGCCGCGCGGTTACGCGGACGGCCCGACGTCGAAGCCGCGCGCCGCGACCCCGCCGTTCCTCGACGTCTTCAAGTTCTTGCTGACGCGCAACTCGTTCATGCACATGTCGCTCGCGGCGGCGTTGCACTCGGTCGTCTGGTATTCCGGAACGAACTGGAACAATACGTTCCTGCAGCGCTCGCACGAGCTGAACTCCGGCCAAGCCGGCAACTACATCGCGATCTTCTCGCTGATCGGCGCGATTGGGAGCTTCGCCGGCGGTTTCCTAGCCGACAAGATCAGCGTCAAGAAAAACGACAAGCGCTGGTACATGTGGGTGCCGGGAATAGCCTGCATAGCGATGGTGCCGGTGCAGTTCATCGCATATCTGTCGCCGGATCTCACCGTGGTCGTGCCGATCACGTTCTCGCTGATGTTCGTGCTCGCATCGATGTTTTTCGGTCCATCGTTCGCCGTCGCGCAATCCGTCGCAACCGTCCGCATGCGCGCGATGTCCGCATCGGTGCTGCTGTTCATTCAGACGATCATCGGTTTGACGGCGGGGCCGTACGTCGTAGGGCTGATCTCGGTATACCTCGCGCCGACGCGCGGCCAGCACGCGCTCGGCTACGGAATGGCGATCATCGGAGTCGTGAACATCTGGGCCGCCCTCCACTACTTCCTCGGTGCGCGCAGGTATCGCGAGGATCTGGCCGAGACCGCAAAGCTGAACGCACTATAGACGGCAGCTCGCGCGCCACGCGGCGCGTCAGGCGCCGCGCAGTGTCGCGACGGGCGACTGGTTCACGACCGAGCGCACCGCGAGCGTGCCGCTGATCCCGACCACCGCGGCCCCCGCGAGCAGGCCGCTGATCCATAGCCCGGCGCCCGGCACGTAATCGAGCTCGAACAGCCGCGTTGCGATCACGTAACCGATCGCGGCGGCACCGCAGGCCGCGAGCGTGCCTGCGAGCAAACCCAGCGCCGTGAACTCGGCCGCGACGCCTTGCAGCACCACGCTGCGGCGCGCGCCGAGCGTGCGGAGCACCGCGCTTTCGAACATCCGCTCGTCGCGCGTAGCCTGGATCGCCGCGAGCAGCACCGTGATGCCGGCTGCGAGGGTGAACAGGAATACGTATTGCACGGCGAGCGCTGCGCGATCCATCGCGCGGCGTACTTGGTCGAGCACCGCACCGATGTCGATCACCGAGACGCTCGGGAAACGGCGGACGATGTCCACGGTAAGCGAGCGCTGCTCGGGACCGACGAAGAAGCTCGTGATGTAGGTGTGGGCGAATTGGTCCACGGCGCCCGGGCTCAGCACCATGAAAAAATTCGGCCGGAACGAGTCCCAATGCACGGTCCTCGAGCTCGTGAGGCGCGCGGTGAAGGGCTCGCCGCCGATGGAATAGGTGATCTCGTCGCCGATCTGCAGCCCGATCGCCTGGCGCAGCTCCTCTTCGAGCGACAGCTCGGGCATGTCCGCGGCGGCGGCTCCGTGCCACTTGCCCGCGACGATCTCGTTGTCGGCGCGCAGCGTATCCGCCCAAGTCAGGTTGACCTCGTCATCGAGCTCGTTGCGGCCGCGCTCCGTGCGGGCCGGATAGCCGTCTACCGGCATGCCGTTCACGTGCGTCATTCGCGCGCGCACGAGCGGCGTGAACTCCGGCGCCTCGATTCCGTCCGCCGCGAGCGCCGCGCCGATGGCCTCGCGTTCGGCCGGTTGGATGTTGATCACGAAGTGATTCGGCGCGAACGGTGGCAGCGTGGCCTGCCACTCCGTCATGAGCTCGGTTCGTACGGACGTGAGTAGCAGCAAAACCATCAGGCCGATCCCGAACGCGACTACCTGCACGCTGCTCTCGCGCCCGCGGCGCGCGACGTTCGCGATCCCGTAGCGCCAGGCGACGCCGACGCGGCCGCGAACGCGCTGGAGCAGCAGCACGAGCAGCCGGCCAGCGCCGTATAGAACGGCGAACGTCGCGACGGTCCCGACCAGCAAATACGCGATCAGCTCGAAGTCCCCGAACAGGATGTAGAGCATGCGCGGTCACGGCGACGGTCGCGATACCGTAGATCGTGAGATAACGGAGCGGCGGCGGATCGAGGTCGCTGCGCAGGACTCGCGCGGGCGGCACTCCACCGAGCTGCAGCAGCGGCGGCAGCGCGCAGCCGAGCGCCACGGCGAGAGCGGTAACGGGACCGAGCACGGCGCCGCTGGCGCTCGGCGGCGGCAGTTGCGCCTCGATGAAGTCAGCAAGCAGCGCCGTGAGCCCGAATTGCGCGAGCAGACCTAAGACGCAGCCCACCGCCGCGGCGGCGATCACGAGCATCAGCAGCTGCAGCAGATTCAGGCGCAGCACGTCACGGTGTCGCGCCCCGAGGCATTTCATCAGAGCAACGCTATCGAAACGGCGCGCGACGAAGCGCCGCGCTGCCATCGCGACCGCGACGCCGCCGAGCAGCACGCTGACGAGGGCCGCGAGGACGAGGAACCGTTCAGCGTTGCCGACGGCGGCACGCACTTCGGGGCGCCCGTCGCGGAAGTCGCGCGAGCTCGTCTTCCGGACGCAAGAGCGGCGCGAGGTCCTCGCGAAATGCGGCGAGCGCGTCGCCGTCGCCGGCAAACAGCGCGTCGTACTGGGCGATGCTGCCTGGCGCGAGCAATCCCGAGGCGTAAATATCCTCGAGATTCAATAGCACCGTCGGCGCGATTTCCATGAAGCGCCAACCCTCGTCGGGCCGGAACTCGAGGCTCTCGGTGACTCGCAAGCGCAAGCCGCCGACGTCGAGCTCGTCGCCCACGGCGGCACCTAGCCGCGCGAGCAGGCTCGGCTCGGCCCACACTTCACCCCGCCGCGGGATACCGACGGCGTCCCGCGGTGGAGCCGATAACGCGTCAGCGATCTGCACGGCGCCGCGCAACGGATACAGATCGGTCACACCGCGGATATCGGCCAACGACGAGGTTTCACCTGCCAGCACCACGCTGCGGAAGCTCACGACGGCCGCGGTCGCAATCCCATGCCGCCCAGCGACGGTTTGTAGCGATTCCGGGAGCGCAATGACGGAGCTGACACGCAGATCCGCCGCGAGCGCCTCGCCCGCCTGCTGCGATACGGCCTGGCGTACGCGGTCGGTGAAGAACGTCACGGCGCTCATCGCGGCGACGGCGATCGTAAGCGCGGCGAGCAGCACGAGCACTTCGCCCGAACGCCAGTCGCGCGCAAGCAGGCGTCCAGCGAGACTCCAAGGCACTCGGCCCGCGGCCATCAGTCGATTCCTTCGGTGGTTCGGTATCGGACGAAGAGTCGGTCCTCATTCTAGTGCAACGCGGCGCAGCCGGTCGCGCGCGCCGGTTCGAGACCTTGGCATTCAAGTCCCGGCGCACCATACTGCGAGAAAGCTAGAGCGACAAACTACCGGCGCGGCTTGCCACCCGCTCGGTAGACCGAATGCGCCGACCAATAAAGCCATCAGGCTCAAGTAGCGAAACCGCTCCAATGAGCAGCCTTACCGCGAAAGCGGTGCTGCAGCGGAATTATCTTTTTCGCGGATTGCCGGATTCCGCGCTCGAGCGCATCGCGAGCCTCGCCTCGCGCCGCAGCTACCAGAAAGGCGCAGTGATTTTCGCCCAAGGGGAGCGCGGCGATGCGCTGTTTGGCGTGGTCGCGGGCCGTGTGCGCATCAGCGCGAGCGGCGCGGGAGGTCAGGAGGTGTTCCTGAACATCATGGAGCCCGGCGACACGTTCGGCGAAATCGCCGTGATGGACGGCCTGCCGCGAACGGCGGGCGCGACGGCGCTCGATCACGCGACATTGGTCACCATCAAACGCGCCGATTTTCTGCAACTGCTCGAGCGCGAGCCGCAACTCGCGATTCACCTCCTCAAGCTGCTGTGCGAGCGCTTGCGCTGGACGAGCGAGCTCGTCGAGGAGTCGGCGTTCCTGACGGGACCGGCACGCCTCGCGAAACGGCTGCTGATCCTCGCATCGCTGCACGGCCGCGCGACGGGAATAGGCAGGCTCGAGCTCCGCATTTCCCAGGCGGAGCTCGCCCGTTTCCTAGGCATCTCGCGCCAGATCGTCAACCAGCACCTGAGCGAGTGGCGGCGGCACGAGTGGGTAGAGCTCGGACGTTCCCAGATCGTGATCAGGAACGTCGAGGCGCTACGCCTAATGATCGCGGAGGCGACGCGCTAGCGGTTCGCCATGAAACCTTCGCGCTTCAGCACGGGACGCAAACCCACCTGCCCATGAAGTAGATGTAGCAGCAACCGGTCGCCGATTGCGTCTCGAGGCGGGTCCCCGGTGCGCCGCCATTGGTCGCGGCTTGCGCGGACGAAAACGTCAGCACGGGAAGAGTCAATAACGCGGTCACGAGCAGAGTTCGGAGCTTTGCCATTCGTGTTCCCCAGTGGTTTCCGCGCGGGCACCTTGCCCAACGCTTCAGGCACCGAGAGTCGCAGCATTTGCGAACCCATACTGTCAGCGACCCGACACTAGTCGCGCTTTTCTCCGCTGTGTCAGCTGCATGACAGATTCGTCGCAGGCGATCTGTTAAGAAATGACTGCTGATCTCGACGAAGGGAGCTCGATATGGCGGTTTCAGAGGACGTTCTAAGGCTTGTGCGCACGGTGGAGCGGCTGCCGCGCGAGGACCAAGACAAGATTTTCCGCATCGTGGACTTGTTGTCGCTCGTTCCGTTCAGCGTTCAAGATCGGACGCAGCAGATGTTGCGCGAGTTACTCGCTCAGGTGCCCGCATCGAAGCACGAGTGCCATGCGGGAATCGACGAAGTGATCGAATACCTCGAGCGTAACGCGTCGATGTCTACGGAATTCCGCGGCCTAGTGAGTCGCTACGATAGTCACGTGGCGAACCTGAAAGCGCGGGTCTCATAGCATCGGATCAAGCCGCCTCCGACGGCTTATTTGACCGCGATGCTGATGGCACCGGACCAAGGGCGCGGCTCACGTTGATACTCGGCGCTGAGCCCGACGTAGAACGCGCTCGGTCCGTCCGCCGGGTAGCGTGTCACTATGTCGGTGAACGCCCGTTGCGCGTCGGCCCAGCGCTGTAGCTCGAATTGCTCCAACGCGGCCGCGAACGCGGCAAGCATTGGTGCGTGCTCGCCCGGGTGGTCGTCGAAAATCAGGGGCTCGTGAACACGGATCGGCGTTTTCTTGCCGCGCAGTAGGAACATGCCGACGTCGCGCGTGGGGATATCGGGAACACCCGCGATGGTGGCTTCCGACATCAGCACGCGCGTCTTGAGCAGCCGGTTCAAGCCCTGGAGACGCGACGCCGTATTCACGATGTCGCCGATCGCGCGATATTCGAAACGCTGCTCGGCGCCGATGTTGCCGAGCAGCACTCGCCCCGATTCCAGACCCACTCGCGTCGGCAGCTGCAATCCGCCGCGGCCGCGATTGAACTCGGCGACGGCCTCGAGGATCGCCGGCGCGGCGTGGCACGCCTTGGCGCGCAGCGAAGCATCCGGGCTCGCGGCCGTCCATACCGCCACCATCGAATCCCCCGATGTGTCGGACACTATCCCGCCGTACCGTTCGACGACGCGGAACATCACCCGATAGTAATCGTTCATCAGCGCCGCGAGATCGTCGGGGCCGAGGGCCTCCGATACCGTCGTGTACTCCTCGGCGTCGGTAAACAAGCACGTGCCATACAACAGTTGTTTGTCCGCCGCCGCGCTCACGCTCTGCTCAGCCAGCCGGGTGACGACGGCGGCCGGCACGTAATAGCCGAGCGCAACCTGGACGCGTTCCCGATGGCTCATCAGTTGCCGGTAGTTCAGGAACACCGCAACGAGCGCGGCAGCGGGTACTTGGATAAAAAGCGGGACGAGAACGGGAATCCACAATTCGTGCTGCGCGAAACTCCAGTAGCCGACCGCCGCGTAAAGCGCGGCCGCGCTCGCGGCGAGGCCAAGCGCCATTCGCGTCGAGGAGCCGATCACGATGGCGCCGAGCAAGAAACCCCATCCGAGCACGAGGAGCAAGTGCAGCGGCATCGTAAGCGGCACCACGAACGTCTCGCCGAGCAGATTCGCAAACGCGCTCGCGCCGATCTCGGCCCCGCTGAGGTTGTCGCCGCTGCTCTGCGAGAAAACGGAAAAGAAATCGTCGTCCTGCTCGGACTGCCTCAGCTCAGCGAACCCAACGAAGACCATTTTTCCCGCAACGGCGAGCTTTTCAGGAGGCGCGTCTCGAGCGACATCGTAGGGGATCGTTTGAATCGTCTGTGGAGGGCCGTAGTAATTCAGGTACCGGCTGTCGCTCCCGTCGTAGATGTCGACCAGTAGGCGCAACGCGTCCGAGCGCGGCCCGTGCGGCTGCCGCCGCAATTTGGCGTGGAGGGACGGAGCAAGCTGGGGATCCCTTTGAAACTCGATCCTGATCCTGCGCATCGCCGCGCCAAAATCGCGCGTCGCCGCGACCTCGCGCCTTGAAGTCGGAATCTCGTCGAGCAGCGCAGGACTCGAGCTGCCCAGCAACGCGATGAAATCCTCGTAGTACGGCAAGAGAAAGACTTGCAGCGCGCTCACGGGTAGCGAGGGAACGTCAGCCCCCGGACCGAACGTCCAAAACTGACTCACCCGTATCGGCACCTTGGGAAGCGTGAACGGCGCCGTCGCCAACGCCGCGTCTTTGAGTTGCCCCGTGGGCGGAACGCGCTCGAGGACGACGACGCCCCCGCCGCTCGCGAGAGGCGTGGGATCGACGACGCGCTCCGCGAGAATCACGTTGCCCGCGGCGGCGATCGCAGCGGCGAGAATGGGATCGTCGTCGCGCGGCTCTTCGAACATGATGTCGAACGCGATCCCGGCGGCGCCCGCGGCGGACAACGTGTCGATCAATGACGCGTGGAGGCGGCGTGGCCATTCGTCGACTTCCGCGGTCTGTCCGACTCCTTCCGCCGAGTCCCGGGAGATGTTGACGAGCACGACGTCGGTTGGCGCAGGAACGGCTCCGCGGGCCGCGAACAGCATCCCCAGCCCGATCGTCTCGTCGAGCCGCAGGAGCACCGGCGCGAGGCTCAGCAACAAACCGCCCACGCCTAGGAACGAGCCGTAGCGTGCCGGCGAACCTCAGACGCCGCGTCGCGAGCGCCCTAAGCACGACGAATCCGTGCCGAGTGGCGCGTGATCCCCCTCGCGACGGCCCCGTTTCTGCTCCCGTGCGCTTGACACCCAACCCCCTGCATTTAGACTGATCGTTAGCCTTACATAACTTTGAAATATAGCGCGTTTTGGGGACGCCCGAACCAGTCACCCGGGTTCCGGCCCAAACAACAAAGGTCGTTGATGGCCCGCTCGCCACCGCCCGAGACCAAACCCGACAGCCCGCGCATCACCCGCCCACGCAACGTCCCCGTGACGGCCGCGTGCTGCGTCGCGCTGCTGGCCTTCGCGGCCGGCAGTGCTGTAGCTCAACCTTCGCTGCCCCTCGCCTGCGACGATTGGCGCGCGGAGCTCATCGCGGTCGAGGGCATCGTGGAAGTGCAGCGCGCTCGCAGTGATGCGTGGACTCGGGCGGCGGAGAGCGAGGTACTTTGCTTCGGCGATTCCGTGCGAGTGCAGGCCTTCAGTCGCGTGATGGTTCGCTTGCGGGATCAAACCGCCGTTCGGCTCGACGAGCGCTCCATGTTGACGCTCAGGGCGACGAACGATGGAATCGGCTCGCTGATCGATCTCATTCGCGGCGTGATCCACATCATCAGCCGCGACCCGCGCTCGCTGCAGTTCACGACACCGTATGCGAACGCGGGTCTCGAAGGCACTGAATTCGACATCCGAGTGAACGACGAAGAGCGCAAGACCGAGATCGCGGTACTCGAAGGCACCGTCGTCGTGACGAATCCGATGGGGCGGATCGAAGTACCGAGCAATTTCGTGGCGGAGGCGCGCGACGGCGAGGAACCGGTCATGCGCGCCATCCTCGAGCCGATCGAGCTGATGCGCTGGGCCTCGTACTTCCCCGAGATTTTCGCCGCAGATCTGCCCGGACCGGAGCAGGAACCACGAGCGTCCGAAATCGACGACGCAGCGTTTTACGCGGCGCGCGCCGCGGCGCGGCTCCGCCGCGGCCAGCTCGAAACCGCGGACGCGGACATCGCTTCCTCGTTGAGGCTGGCTCCGAGCAACGCCGACGCGCTCGCGCTGCAGGCGATCGCAGCACTCGGGCGGAACGACTTCCCGTCGGCGCGCGATCGCGCACGTGCCGCTGTAGGCGCCACTCCGCCGACGCCGGCGGCATTCATCGCGATGTCGTACGTGCTCCAGTCCGACGGTGATCTTGCGGGAGCGCTCGCGCAGGTCGCCTCGGCTATCTCTCTCGATCCCGCCAACGCGGTCGCATTGGGCGCGCCGGGCCGAGATCGAGCTCGGCCTCAGGCGCTGGAGCGACAGCCACGCGAGCGCCCTACGCGCGATCGCCCTGGACCCACAGCTCGGATACGCGCGCACCGTGCTTGGATTCATCGAGTTGAGCGGGGGCAACGTAGCGGAAGCGATCGCGGCCTTCGGGGAAGGGGCGACACTGGATCGCGGCGCACCGCTGCCACATCTCGGGCTCGCGCTCGCGCTGATGCAGCGCGGCGACCTCGTGCCCGGGCGCGAGCAACTCGAGATCGCAGTCGCGCTCGACCCGGCGAACGCACTTACGCGCAGCTACATGGGCAAGACCTACGACGCGGAAAACCGCACCAAGCTGCCGGGAACCCAACTCGCGCTCGCGAAACGCTTCGCTCCGAACGACCCGACGCCGTGGCTCTACGAAGCCCTCGTGAAGCTGAATCGCAATCAACCGGTCGGCGCCCTGAGAGAGCTGATCGACGCGATCAGCCGCAACGACAACCGCGCACTATTTCGATCGCGGCTCGCGATGGACGCGGACCTCGCGACGCGCAGCGCGGGCACGGGCCGCGTGCTGCGCGAGCTCGGCTTCGAGCAACTCGCCCTCGTTCGAGGGTGGGCCGCGACGGCCATCGATCCAACGGACTACGCCGCCCCACGCCTTCTCGCCGACGTCTACTCGGCGCGGCCTGGACTCGAGATTTCTCGCTCCAGCGCACTGCTTACGTCGCAGCTGCTGCAACCCGCCAATCTCACGCCGATCTCGCCGCAGCTCGGCCAGGCGAGCCCCCTGCTCGTAAGTCGCGCGGGCCCAAGCGAGCTTGCGTTCAGCGGCCTCACGCCGCTCGTCACCGCAAACGGCCTGCGGTTTCAGGCGTCGACCGTCGTCGGCGCCAACGAGACACGCGGCGAGGACATCGCTCTCGCGGGTCTGCGGGATCGGGTCTCGTATAGCTTCGGGCAGTTCCACTACTCGACACAGGGGTTTCGGGAAAACAACGACTTCGACCAAACCATTGCGAACGCATTCGTGCAGTTCAACCCGAACGAGGTTACGAGCCTGCTCGCGGAGCTCAGATCGAGCGAAGTCGAGCACGGCGATCTCCTGCGATACTTCGATCCCACTCGAGTCATCACCGACTTCCGGTTCGTCGAGGACGCCGATACCCTGCGTCTTGGCGTGCGCCGCCAACTCGGCATCCACGACACGTTGCTCGCTACCGCGAGTTGGATCGACAGCTCCGGTAGCATCGAAACGGAATTCTACTCATCCAACGTGAACGCCGACGCCAACAACGTAGACGTTCAGCACATTCACGAAGCTGCACGATGGAATCTGCGGAGCGGCGTGCTCTGGGCGCAAAAGGACGAATTCGATGTCACTCGCCTCGTCGATACCATTGAGAGCGGGCCCGTCGACGCGAGCCAGGAGTCCGCCTACGCGTACGCGAACATTGGCTTGGTGCAGTCGTTGATTTTGACTCTGGGCGCCTCTGCGGATGGAGTCGAGGAAGGAGACGTATCGAAGGATCGCATCAATCCAAAGGTCGGTGTGACCTGGATGCCAACTGAGAAACTCACCGTCCGCGCGGCGTCGTTCAAGACCCTGCACGGCACCCTCACGACGTCGAAGCAGAATCCGCAGCCGCGCCTGGAGCCGTTTCAGGTGGCGGGCTTCAACCAGTTTCCATTGGCTGCGAATGGAGATGAGGCGACCGTCAGCGGTTTCGCAATCGACGGCAAGGTTTCGAGCAAGCTATTCCTCGGCGTCGAGCTCACGGGGCGAGACGTCGAGAGCTCCGTTAACGATCTCGCGCGAAATCCAGTTGCCACCGAGGCGACGGAAGAAGGCACCCGGACTTATCTCTACTGGACGCCCCGCCAAGACGTCAGCTTCAGCGCGCAATACCAAAACGATCACCTATCGAGCGACGAGAACGGGCCGCTCCGCGTCACTTTCCTGCGAACGCAGCGACTACCGCTCGAAGCCCGCTACTTCAACGCGAACGGATTCAGCGCTGGAATCCGTACGTCGTGGTTCCATCAGCAGGGCGAGTTTGTGGTCGGGCCCGGAAGGCGGCGCGCTCGAGGCCGGTGAGGACGATTTCTGGATCGTCGACTTATCGCTCGGGTACCGGTTGCCGAACCGCCGGGGCGTGCTGTCGCTCAACGTCGATAACCTGCTGGACGAAGAGTTTCGGTTCCAGGATCTCGACCCGGAGAACCCGAGCATCATGCCGGAACGCATGGCTTACTTCCGATTCACTCTGTCGTTCGACTGAGCGGCGGCAGGGAATGCCGTCCCAAAACCCAAGATTAGCTGGACGGTTGCTGGGATTTGTGGCGTAAGATCGTTTCGGCTGGTCTGTTACCTGTATAGGCACACAACATTCCAAGCTGGGTCGGTGTCTGATCGATCGTTTGCTGTGATGAATAACAAGAGGTAGTTGTCTAGATGTCTGCAAATAGGCAAGCCGAGGGCGACCCGTGCACGGAGATTGCGTCTTTGCTGCACGACCAGTTCTCGCGACTGACGCGCCAATTGCGCAACATGGAGCTGCCGCAAGGCATGACGCCTGAACGCCTTAGTGCCCTAACCGTGATCGACAAACGCGGCCCCATTTCCGTGACCGCCCTCGCGGACAAAGAGATGGTCAGGCCCGCAACGATGTCGCGAATGGTTTCGGCGCTGGTGGACGAAGGGCTCGTGAAGCGCAGCGAAGACAAGAACGATGGTCGCGGCGTGCTCGTAAGCGCCACGCCGAAGGGACGAAGAGCCTATCTACGGGCGCAGCAGCTCAGGCTACAGCATTTCGCGGGCGCTCTGGGCGAGCTCACGCCCGACCAGCTTTCCGCGATGCGTAGCCTCGCAGTCGCACTCGAGAGGCTCACCGTTATTCTGGACGGCCCAGTCGCGAATTAGTGGGTCGCGCCATCGCCGCCTGCGTCGAGAACCCGGCGTACGGTGCCGGCGAGGTCGGCCAGCGTAAACGGCTTCGCGAGAACCGCGACGCCTTTCGTCGAACCTGACTCGCCGAAGCGCGCACCCTCCGTCGTCACGATTACCTTGAGCTCCGGGCGAACCGCCTTGGCACGTGCAAACAAGTCGGGATCCTCATAGCCCGGGCCGTCCACGATCAGCAGCTGCGCGCGCTCGGTACGAAGCGCTGCGAGCATCTCATCGTCTCCCGCCGTGAACGTCACGGCGTAGCCGAGCACCTCGAGGATCTGGCGAATCGTCGAACGCATTGCTTCGTCCGGTGCGAGCACGACGACACGCTCCGTACCGGTTGGCAAGGTCGACAGCGGCATCGTCCCTTCGGACGCTTCCTGCACGAGGTCGGTCGAGCACGGCAAGAACAAAGCGATCGTGGTCCCCTGACCCACCACGCTGGTCAGCTGAATCCGTCCGCCGGCTTGCTCTGCAAACCAGCGCACCATGCTCAGGCCTAGGCCGGTGCCGCCACGCTCCCGCTTCGTGGAGAAGAACGGCTCGAACACGCGGCCGATCGTGTCTTCCGGAATCCCGCTCCCATTGTCCGCGACGCTCACGACAACGTAGTCGCCGCCCCTGGCGAGCCCACGCTTGGCGGCGTCGCTATGGGAGAGTTGAACCCGCTGCACCGAGATCCTGACGTTGCCTTTCCCTGTGATCGCGTCCCGTGCGTTGATCGCTAGATTGACGATGACGCTTTCGAGCTGGGCGGTGCTCGCGCGAATCCGTCCTACGTCCGTGCCGAGATCCGTCTGCAGCGAGATGCGCGAACCGAGCGCGCGCCGCAGCAGCGGCACGACGTCGGTCACGACCTTACAGGGATCGATCGCACCCGCCTCGATCTCTTCGCGGCGGGCGAACGTGAGCAGTTGCTTGATGAGGTCGGCTCCGCGCTTGCCCGCGTCACGCGCAGCCTTCAGCTTTTCGAACACCTTCGGCCGATCGCGCAACTCTTCCGCGACGAGATACAGGTTACCGACCAGCACCGTCAGCAGATTATTGAAGTCGTGCGCGATGCCCGCCGTAAGACTGCCGACTGCTTCCATTCTCGCGCTTTGCTGCACTGCCGCCCGCAGCTGCTGCTCGTCGCCCGCATCGACGAACACGCCGCACAGTGCACGCGTGCCGGACAATTTCACGGGACGGATGTCGCCTCGCGCGGCGAGCACACCGCCCGTCGTCGAACGGAGTCGCAGCGAGACGGACGCGCTCGCGCCGAGCGCCTGCTGCCACACGGCCCAGTCGTCGCGCTCAACGAGGAACTCTTGCAACGTTCTGCCAACGACGTCCGCCGGGGCGGCAAGGCCGAGCAGGCGGCGCATCCGCGCATTCGCACCGAGCAACGCGCCTTCCGCAGACACAATGATCGCCGCAACGATCGTGCTGTTCTCGAGGAGGGGCCACTCGATTGCGGTTAGATCCGCGGAGTCGGTTCGACTAGGTTGTGGTCGCATGACTCTCCCAAACTCTGGGAGCACGGCGAAATATGCCGAAGTACTTGATTGGGTTAGGTTAGTACAAACGAGCAGCCAGATCGGGAAGGCCGTCACAATTTGCCGCCCAACGAATGGTCGAATGGCCGCATCCGCGCGCCGCTAGTCGCCGGACGCCCCGGTGGCTGCGCACACGTACCGAGACCTCTCTCACATGCCTACAGGGGGCCGGCCGGTAAGCTACGCAGACGCTTAGCCGCACGAGACGGCGGCCGGAGAAGCGTTTGACCGATACCAAACTCAGCAGAACGATCGCGAGCACCGCGACGCTCAAGATCGCGAACATTCATTCGCTCGATCTTTTCTACACGCCGCTCGAAGAGCGCTTCGAGCGGATCACACGCATCGCGCGCCGCGCGCTCCAGGTACCCGTCGCGGCAATCACGCTGTTGAACGAAGAGAAGCAATGGTTCAAGTCGGCTGCGGGCTGGGGCATTTCCGAGCTGCCGCGCGAGCACGGGATCTGCAGGTTCACCGTCGAAGAGAACCGACTTCTCACCATCAGCGACACATTCAACGACTCACGGACGGCACAGAGCCCGATCGTCGTGAGTGCACCGCGTTTTCGCTCCTATGCAGGCCACCCGCTCGCGGACGAGCACGGGAACGTCGCCGGAACATTCTGCGTATTCGATCTGAAGCCGCGCGAGTTCAACGCCGCCGATCGCCAGACGATGGCTGATCTCGCCGCGATGACGCAACGAGAGATGCTGTCGGATCGGCTCAGCGACGCGCACTCCGAGCTAACCACCAAGCTCAGTGTCGCACGCCGCGAAGCGATGATGGACCCGCTGACGCGTCTCTGGAATCGGCGCGGCGCCTCCGTGCTGTTGAAGTCCGCTTTCGCGTCGCGCGGATCAACGTGGCACACCACTCACGCTTGCGCTGCTCGATCTCGACAACTTCAAGCGCGTAAACGACAGCTACGGCCACCAGATCGGGGACGAGGTGCTGCGAAAGGTCGCGAGCCGGTTGATCAGCGCCGTCCGCGGTAACGACATGGTCTGCCGCATCGGCGGCGACGAGTTCTTGATCCTCATGACCGAAACGGACGCGCGTGCCGCACAACACATCGCGGAGCGCAGTTCGCCGCGCTGTCACGGACACGCGCGGTACCGACGCGCGATGGCTCGATGACGATGAGCGTAAGCGTCGGGTGCACGGTTCGCCCGCCGCAAGATCCGTCGCCCGTCGAAGAACTGCTCGAGCGCGCCGACCAGGCCTTGCTGCAATCCAAAGCCGGCGGACGCAACCGCGTCCGGATGACGAACTGACCGGTTCTCGTCTGCAGGTGCGCGCCGCACCCTCCCCCGTCGATTCGGGTATCATCCGGCCAAAAGCCGCGTTCGGCCTTCGCCGTCGCGCGGCCGCAGCTTGCAGAGGGGGAATACCTGTGACCAAGCACGATGATGAAACGACCAAGTCCGTCGGTCGCCGAAACTTCCTGAAGGGCGCCGCCGCCGGCGCGGCCAGCGCGCTCGCTACCGGCGCGGCCGTAGCTCAGCAAGCAACGCCCACCGCCGCACGCTCAAACGTGGCGCGGCCCACCGAAGCCGACGCGCGCGCAGACTTCGTCCCGCCGGAGCCGAGGCCCGGCGCGTCGATCATCGAGACGCCGGGCTCGGACCACATGCTCGACGTGCTCAAGCTGCTCAACTTCGACTACGTCGCAGTGAACCCTGGATCCGCGTTCGAGGGCATGCACGAGTCCATCATCAACCACGGCGGCAACAAAAAGCCCGAGATCATCACCGTCCTCCACGAGGAAGCGGGCGCAGCGATGTCACACGGCTACGCGAAGGCGGCGGGCAAGCCGATGATGACGCTAATGCACGGTACCGTCGGACTGCTGCACGCCTCGATGGGCCTGTTTCAAGCGTGGGCCGATCGCGTACCCGTGTTCGCGACCGTCGCGCATGCGAAAAATCCGAACAGCACGGTGAATCGACCGCACAGCGCGCAAGACATGGGGTCCATCGTCCGCGACTTCGTGAAGATGGACGACGAGCCGAGCGACCTCGAGCATTTCGCGGAGTCGGCGCTGCGGCTCTACACGATCGGACGGACTCCGCCGATGGGGCCGACGCTGCTCGTGATCTCTTCCGAGCTTCAAGAGTCCGCGATCCCCGATCCCTCGAAGCTGCGCGTGCCCACGTCGCTCACGATGCCCGCGCCACCGCAAGGGGACGCGAATGCAGTGCACGAAGCCGCGCGTTGGCTTGCCGCTGCGCAGCGCCCGTTGATTCGCCTGGGTAAGCTCGGCCGCACCCCGGCCGGCTGGGACCTCGCGATCGAGCTCGCGGAGCTACTCCAGGCGCCCGTCGACGTCGGCACCTACGGGTCGTGGCAAGACTTCCCGTCGTGGCACAAGCTTTACGGCTCGGGCGGCCCGGACTACAAGCCCGATGTGATCCTCGGTCTCGAGCTCAACGATATGGCCGCCGTCGGTGCGCGCCATGCACGCTTCGGGCGGCAAGACGATCAGCATCTGCTCCGAATATCTTTTCCAGGGCCACAATATCCACGACTTCGCGGGCTACCAAGAGGTCGACCTCGCGATCGCAGGCGACGGCGAAGCGACGCTGCCGCAGCTGATCGAAGAGATCCGCCGCGCGTCGGGCAAAGACGCATCGCGCGTGCGGCAAGCGCGCGGCGTCCAGCTCGCCGCGGCGCACAAGACGGTCCGCGAGCAGGAGCTCGATGGCGCCCGCTACGGCTGGAACTCGAACCCCGTGAGCGTGCCGCGAATGATCGCCGAGCTCGCGCGCCAGGTGCAGAACGACGACTGGGCGATCGTCTCTGGTCATCAGTTCACCGGCACGTGGCAGCGCCGGCTCATGAATCACGACAAGTACTATCGCTACAACGGCGACTGCGGCGGCTTCGGCATCGGCTACGACACGCCGGCGTCGGTCGGCGGTGCGCTCGCGCACCGCGAGCACGGCCGGCTACCGATCGCGATCGTGGGCGACGGCGACTTCAACTTCGTCGGCGCAGGCGCGCTCTGGAGCGCCGCACACAGCAAGATCCCGCTGCTGCTCGTGATCCACAACAACCGCGCGTATCACGCGGAAGTGATGCTCGTGCAGCGCACGGCGGCGCGGCGCGGCCGCGGCACCGGCGCGATCGACATCGGCAACGTGATCCGCGACCCCGCGCCGGACTACGCGATGATCGCGAAGGGCTACGGCGTCTACTCCGAAGGGCCGATCAGCGATCCGAACATGCTCGCGCCAGCCTTCGAGCGCGCGCTCGCGCGGGTGCGCGCCGGCGAACCGGCGCTCGTCGACGTCGTCTCGCAACCGCGCTGAATCGAGATCACCATGAGACTCGCACGCAATCGCATCGTGCTCGCAGCCCTCGCGGTCGCAGGCGCCACTGCGCTCGGCCGACTGGCTGCGCAACCGGCGCCCGCAGTTGCACCGGCCGCTAGCGTGGTCGGCGACGCCCAACGCGGCGCGCCGCTGTTCTCGGACAAATACAACTGCTACGCGTGCCACGGATTCGACGCGCAGTCCGGTGAGCGGCGCCTCGTGCCGATGAACTACACGCAGGACGGCTTCATCACGTTCGTCCAGAACTCGCCGTTACCGCAGATGCCGCGGTTTCCGGACGTCCCCGCACAAGACCTCGCAGATATCTGGGCCTATATCCGCACGATCCAAACCGATGCGCCCGAGATCAACGATGTGCCGCAGCTGCGTGACATTCGCGATCGGCAACGCCAGGCACTCGGCAAGTAATTCCCCCGGCGAGCGGCGAACCAAAAAGAACGGCCGGGGTTGTGACACCCCGGCCGTCTCTTAGTACGCGTACTCTCGCGTCCCCTACTGGGCTCGTGCGGTATTGCCCCCAAAATTGAATTGGAACGTGATCCCGTACTCGCGCGGCCGGCCTCTCGTGACCCCGAGGGCGGAGCGTTGCGGTGTCGCAATAGCCAGCGTCGCCGTATTCAATGGCGGGATTGCGAGCACCGTGGCGTCCCAGAATCCGCCGCCGAAACGGCTCGCGTAGTTGCCGTAGACCTCGTCCGTCAGATTGTTGCCGAACAACGTGAGCGCCCACTTGCCGTCGCCGCTCGTATAGCGCACGCGCCCGTTCAACAATCCGTAGCCTGGAAGCTCATAGCGCGAGTCGTAAAAGTACGTCGTCGACACGGCGCAACCATGCGCCACGGGGTCCGCGACTCCGCCCGGATGCGTTTGCTGCTTGCCGGTCCAACCGTAATTCAGCGAAAACAGCAGATCGCTTCCCGCACGCAACGGCTTGGTCCACCGTGCACCGACCGAATAGCTATCGTCCGCGGGCCCCGGGAACAGGAAGTCGCCGTTGTTTGCGCAAACGTTGGCGAGCTCCGAGTTGAGCTTGCCCGCGGAGAAGTCGAACATGAGATTGTCGGTCGCCGCAAACTGGCCCTCGAGCTCGAGGCCGTCGAGTGCCACATCACCCGAGTTCTGCGTCACGATGATGAAACCCGTCGCCGCTTGCGTGATGGGCACCGTCATCGCGACCGCGGCTTGGCGATCGGTGTAGTCCATGTCGAAGTACGTGAGATTGATGCGAAGCCGGCCGTCCATCCACTCGGTGCGGAACCCGAGCTCGGCATTCTGGACGGATTCCGGCGATACGAACGGTGGATTGGGAATCAATCCCGCCGTAAGGTTTTCGCTCGTGGCGTTGTTCGCTGCGGTCCACGACGGAATCGTGTAGCTGTACGACCCCGAGCGATACGCCTTGGACGACGTCGCGTAGACCATGATGTCGTCGGTGATCTCATAGTCGATCGTAAGTCGCCAGTCGACGTCGTCCCAATCCTTGGACGTCGTGATCGTCGTCGACGGCGTGCCCGGAGCAGGAGTAAAGCCATTCGATGCGAACGCCGTATCCGTGACCTGCTTCTCATCGAAGCCCCAACGCACGCCGGGCGTCAAACCGAGTCGGTCCGTGATATTCCAGGTCAGGTTCGTGAACAGACCATAGGATTGCGCATCCTGCTCGAATACGTTGTCGCCGGTTCGAAAAGTACCGTTCGGGCCGAGGCCCACCGCGGAGGTGTTGCCGTTGGCGGCTTGAGTAGCGAACACGCTCGTGCCTTGCCGCTGCAGGCTCGAACCGAACGACTTCGAGTCTTCCTGGAAGTACGACACACCGGTAACGAGCTCTAGCCGTCCATCCGCGAAGGAGGCATTGAGCTGCACCTCTTGATAGACGACATCCGATTCGACGTTGGTTGGCGCCGCCTGCGACCCCAAGCCGATCGAGTCGCTGATTCCGGCGCTTTCGAAATCAGAGATTCCCGTGATGGAAGTCAGCGACCATACGTCGTTCAGTTGCCACTGAACGTTGACGTCGAACTGAGAGTAGTTGGAGTCGTTACTCTGCTCGCAAGCAGCGTCCCAGTCAGGGTCTGCGTCGTCGATGAAGCACCAATCCGGCAACGTGAAATCGTCATTGACGACGCGCGGGTCGTTGATCTCGAGCCGCGGTTGTCCCGCCGCCTGTAGAAAGTCGGAAATCCAGTCCGCGTTGTTGCCTTGGAAATTGAGATCCGGCGACATGTCGAACGTCGCGAGATCCGACGGCGTTCCGTCCGATTCCGAGTCCGTGGAGCTAAGACCGAACGTGATACGTAGGTCGTCGTTTGGCTGCAGTGCAAGCTGCAGGCGCCCAATGACGTCCTCTGTTCCGCCGAGCTCCTGAGTGCCCCGGGTCACATAGCCGTCCTGGCTCAGTGAGCCGCCCTGCGCGCGGAAGAATACTTTGTCGCTGATCGGCACGTTGATCATCGCGCTCAAGTCCGCGCGGCTAAAATTGCCGGCCGTCAATTTGACGTACGCCTCTTGGTCCGGTCCCGGCTGCTTGGTGAATACGCGTATCGCGCCGCCGGTGCTATTGCGCCCGAACAGCGTGCCTTGCGGGCCGCGCAGTACTTCGATTCGTTCGACGTCGAGCACGTTCAGGAATGGACCTGTCGTCCGCGGCATGAAAACGCCGTCGATGTACATGGCGCTCGACCGCTCGCCGCCTGCACCGCCGCCGCCGGTAAGGCCACGAATCTGATAGGTCGGCGAAATATTTCCGCCTGTGCGGCCACCCTTGATGTCGAGGTTCGGTGTAAATGCCGCGACGTCCTCGAGTGTTTCGAGACCCTTGACCTCCATCGTTTCCGCTGAGAATGCCGCGATCGAAATCGGTGTCTGCTGAAGTGACGTTTCACGGCGCTCCGCCGTGACTACGATTTCGTCGAGACTTTGCGCGAAGCTCGCGCCGGAAACTCCTGCCAAGATTGCTGCGACAGCAGCAGCTACTTGTCGATGGCTACCGTGACTCATTCTGACCCCCCTTTGGACCAATTAATGTCGGAATCGCTCGAGGCTGCGCCATGCAGCCCCGCGCTCTGTATTCTTGCGGTGTCGTCGTTGAACAGCACGCGCTACGGCGATTGCTGAGCCACGAGTACGACGCGCGCGGCGCAGAAAAGAAAAAAGCCGGGGCTGTGAGGCCCCGGCCTTTCCCGTAGCACACCCCTACTAGAACTCGAGCCCTCTCGGGCCCGTGCGCGCTACCCCCCCAATCCGCATTCATCGCGAGCGATCCCCCGCCGCTGAGCATTTAGTGCAACTGGATCGCATCGGCATTCATGGCTCGCAGATCCAATCGCTTGTCCCAGTGAACGGGCCCATTGGCGCTTTAGATTTTCGCAACAGTCTACCTAATCGGCCCGAGGTGTCTAGCTTTCCTATTGTTGTTTATCGGCAACGATGTCGCCGCGGCCATTTGGGCTATTTGGGCGTCTCCGGCAGGGTGCTGTACTTGTCCGACGTGCCGAGAATGCCGTCGTTGAGATCGGGCAAGCAGTGCACCTCGAGGAAGTCCACCTTGTGCTCGCGCTTGTAGCGCTTCGTCGAGATCCACTCGCCTTCCCAGTTCTCGGGGTCCGTCATCGTATAGACGATCTCTAGACCTTCGCCGTCGTTGATCATCCGAATGCGCTCGACGATCCGGAACTCCTCACTAACCGGAACGTTGTCGACAAAGTGATTCTTCGTCTCGAAGTTCTTCGTTTCAACGACGAGCGTGTCGCCTTCCCAGCGGCCGATCGACTCGCCGTTGTAGCTCGGCGCATAGATGTCCGGATCGGTGTGCGTACGCCCGTCCAGGAAGACCCAGCGAACCTGATCCTCGAAGTTGCTGATCATCACGATCGACGTCGGCAACTGGATCATGTGGATGGGCCAGACGCGCGTCATGACGATCGGCATGCCGGGCGGCCAGCACTTACCCGTCGCGTTATTGAAGGCCTTCCCCTGCTGGGCCGCTTGCGCCGCAAGGTCGTTCAGCCGCTGCGCCTCGGGTTTGAGCTTCGGCATCGGCAGGAAGCGAAACTCGCTGTTGATGTACCAGGTGCCGGTCAGATCGAACGGCGCCGCGGGACGCTGCTGTTTGAGGTTCGCGGGAGCGAGTGCGCCCGGATGACCATCGAAATTGTCCCACTGCTGCGCACGCGATCCCGACACGAACACACCAAGCAATATCGCGGCGCCGAGCAACACCCCGGCCCGCGAGCTTCTTCTTCGACTCATTGACTCCCCCTCTCGGACGCTAGCGCGCGACCTCGGCCACCTTTGGCGGCGGTCCGAACACGGTGCCGTCGGGCATCGTCACGCGAACGAGGTTACCGCCCGCCGCGCCGTCCTTGAACGGGTTGTAGGCGACGGTGACTTTGTCGCCGGGCTTCAGCGACGTGCGCCGCCAGCCCTGCTTCACCAAGATCTGAGTGCTGGTTGATTCGAAGCTCCACAAGGCTTCGGGCTGGCCGTTGTGAGGCGCGTGGATTTGCAGCCAGGAATGTGGATTGCTCCAGCGCCACTCCGAGACCTCGCCTTCGATCGAGACTTCCTTCGAGCGATCGAACATCGCGCCGGAGTGATGAGCGCGCGCCGCGCCCGACATGGCGAGCGTGGCGAGCAACAGTGCTGCAACGAGCGGTAAGCGGGCCATCGACTGCTCCTCAAGGCTCGCGAGCGAGCCGTTCGTCCGGGGGAGCAACCGGCAATCGACGTGAGCAAGCACGTCGGCAGCATCGAAACGCTCCGGCTCCCCCCGGCGCGCACTCAACGATGGTGCCACGCAAGCCCGCAGCGTTAAGGGATCTCATCCGCGGACAAGCATAACTTTTCTTAAGGTCGCGCTACGTTTTGCCCTCTTCGGCAGGTCTCCCCGCCCCGTGCGACTCCCGACGATGGCAGGGCTCGTGAACGCCGAGTCCATACAATTTCGGCGCGCGCTAGGGGCACCGATTGCTCGAAAAATCGGATCATGCGATAACTACGGCCGTCGCGGTGCCGCCACATGCGCCGGGATTTTTCCGGGAGTCGCGGCCAACCGCTGGAACGGCCCAACGGGTCGACAGTCCAACCGAGACGCTGCAATGCCCGCACTGCTTCCCGTCCGAACGATCCGCCAAGACATTCGAAGACCGTCCATGGAGAACAGGATGACCCAACGCAGTACGACGGCGCGCGGCTGGCGTCTCGCAATGCTCGTCTTGGCCGCGAGTATCGCGTGTGCCTCGACGGCGCAGCAGACTGCGGCGCCCGCACCGTCCGCCGAGAAGCAACGCATGACCAAGCTCGGCATCGACCAGAAAACCGCGGCCGGGCTTTTTCAATACCTGAAGCAACAGGCCAACGGCGGCCAACCGCTCACGTGGCGCAGCGTCCCGGATTGGACTGGGATCTGGACGCGTGAGGCGAGCCCATTCTTCTGGGACCCCGATCAGGGTTCGCCGACTGCGCTACCGACCGCGAAGCTCACGCCGCCCTTCGAGAAGGAGCTGCGCGAGAAACTCGACCGCGTGAACCGCGGGATCGAGTTCGACCCGCTCAGTAACTGCGAGCCCGCGGGCATGCCGCGCTGGATGGTCGAGCCCTTCTTGCGAGAGTGGATAGTCACTCCGCAGCAGACCTATCTCGTAAACGAGATGCAAAACGAGATCCGTCGCGTGTATACGGACGGACGCGATCACCCGAGCCAAGCGGACGCGTATCCTCTCTGGGAGGGTGATTCGATCGGGTTCTGGAACGGCGACAAGCTCGTGATTCACACGAGCCAGATGCGGGCGGGACAGTACCAGCGGATTCAGCCGTCCTACACGGAGCAGGTCGAGACGGTCGAGATTTGGCAAAAGACCGCGCCCGACACGATGGCGGTCGACGTGTGGTCCTACGACCCGCCGGCCCTCGTGGAACCCTGGTACACTAAACAGACATACAAGCGATTGTCGAACGAAGACAAGAGCTTACGGATCCGTTACTGGAACTGCGGCGAGAACCAGAACAACACCGTTGAAAAGACGGATCAAGGCACGTCAGACTTCTCGAACTTTACGTTTACCCAAAAAGACGACAAGTGAGGAGATCGCAATGAGGAGAATCGTGGGTTGCGCGATCGGCGTCATGGTGCTGGCGGCGGCACCGAGCTTCGCTCACCACTCCGCGGTGATGTTCGATGACGCGAAAGAGGTCACGGTCACTGGGACGATCAAGGAATTCCAGTACACCAATCCGCACTCATGGTTGCTCGTCGACGTGAAGAACGACGACGGCAGCGTGACGACCTGGGGCTTCGAGGCCGAAGGGCCGAGCACTCTGACGCGCGCCGGCATCCGCAAGAGCGACTTCATGCCGGGCACGGCGATCACGATCACGGGTCATCCGATGCGCGACGGCCGTCCCGCGGCGGCATGGATCAAAGCAACGCGCGGCGACGGGAAGGAATTCGATCCCCGCGCCGGCTTCGCGATCAAGTAGCCCGACGAGCGCGAGACCGTCGCGCCGGGTTCGAACAGGAACGTAGCCCGAGCAGTAGCTCGGGCTTTTTTTTGCGCTGCGCCTACTCCGTCGCTTCGACCGGACCGTCGCCGGAGACAGAGCGCACCGTAACGTCGCGCTGCGGGAAAGGCACGCGAATGCCAGCCTCGCGAAACATCTCCCAAATCCGCAGCAGCACGGCGCTCTTCACGTTCTGCACGCCGTTGTGGGCGTCTCCGATCCAGATTCGGACTTCCAGCTCGAGGCCGTTTTCGCCGAACGCGACCAGCAAACACTTGCACTCGGGCTCGCCGAGCACGCGCTCCGTCTGGCACGCGGCGCGCTCGCAAACTTCGATCGCCCGGTGCACGTCCGTTTCGTAATGAACACGGACCGGTATCTTCAAACGCGTGTGGCTGTTGGTATGAGTCCAGTTCTCGACGCGCTCGGAGATCAGCGTTTCGTTCGGAATCAGGTGCTCCACGCCGTCCCGCGTCACGACCGACACGTAGCGCCCGCCGAGCGCCGTCACCCAGCCGTACGTCCCAGATACCGAGATCACGTCGCCGGGACGAATCGATTGGTCGAACAGCAGCACGACGCCGCTCACCATGTTGCTGATGATTTTCTGCAAACCGAAACCGGCGCCGAGACCGAGCGCGCCGCCGACGACCGCCAGCGCCGTGAGGTCGATGCCGAGACTGTGGATGCCGATGAGGATCGCAAGGCTCGATCAGCGACGCCTTTAGAGCCTTCGTGAACAGCACCTGGACCGATGGTGAGAGCGTCCGGCTCGCTCGTATTCTCACCTCGAGCAGTCGCGTGATGTACACGGCGATCGACAGAAGGACGGCGAGCGCGATCGCCGACTTGATCACCGTGTACAGAGAAATTCGGAACCGCGGCGTCTCGAGCGCCGCGGCGTCGAGGAGTGCGATAGTCGGCTCCAGCAGATTCAGGATGCTGAGCGCGGCGACCGACCATACGGCCCAGGTGATGAGCTTCGCCCAAGATGGGCTCGGCGCGAGCTGCGAGACTAGCCGGATCACGACCCAAGCCGTCAGCAGGCTCGCTGCGATTTGAATCAGATGATGCGGCCACGGCGCGAGATCGGCAGCGAGAATCGTGAGCCACAGCAGCGCGAGCCAGATCAACGCCAGCACGAGCGGCCGCACGACTCCGAACGGCCCCGAGAGCACCGGCTGCGTTCGAAGCTTGTCGACCAGCGGCAAGAGCCGCCTCGCGAGCATGCGCGCCGCGCCGAGTGCCACGAGAATGACGAGGAGCTGCACGGCGTTGCCGAGCACGAAGACGTTCTGCAGCAGCCACTCGTAGATCGCCGCACCGATCTCGGCAAACCGCTGCGCGTTGAAGAGTTCCGCCATGGCCGCGAGCTCCGCTTCCGTTACTTCGACGGAGTCTAGCGGAGCAGCGCGCTTAGCATGAAGGCGCGATGACGCGGCGCAGCGGCAGATGGCCGAAAAGGACGGGCCCGAGACGGTCGCGGCCGCCCGAAAGCGGCGGCGAGGTCAGCGGATCAAGCGCCTCTCAGCGGGAGGTGCAGGGTTGCGGATCCCAGCCGCTGCGGTCGTTCTGCTTGCGGAAGTTCGTGCTCGTGATCGGCGGCGCCGTGTGGTAGTCCTCGTCGTCGACGATGCTCTTCACTACGAGCCACTGCGAACCATCCGGCTCTTGGAGAATGTCCAAGTATTCCGTGAGGACGGTACTCCCGCTGTACGGCACGCCGTTTTTGCGCAGGTAGCCTTCCTTCATGTGAGTGGTAACCACCTTGAGGCTCCCATTGGTCGGCGGGCGGCCGCGGCCGCCGTGCGGGATCCACTCCGCGCGCGACACGCCTTGCCAGGTGGCCTCGGCCGGATCCGCGACTTTGCCGAAGTGCAGGAGCCGCGTCTGGCGGCCCGAATCGGTCTCGATTTGCAAGGTCTCGTCGTCGGCCCAGGTGATCCGCAAACGTCCCGGCACGCGCATGATCCCGG
This sequence comes from uncultured Gammaproteobacteria bacterium, assembly GCA_963742115.1. Lineage (GTDB taxonomy): Bacteria > Pseudomonadota > Gammaproteobacteria > Steroidobacterales > Rariloculaceae > FEN-1219. The sequence goes on along the minus strand of CAVUKQ010000009.1, from coordinate 450,452 downwards.
CCGCTCCATACGCCTTGCATTGATTGCCCTCGGCTTCGTCCTTCGCAGGATCCCACCCGGAAGCGATCGCTTCGCCGGCGGGCGACAGTTGCGCACCGGGGTAGTCGCCCTTCGGCGGTGTCACCATCCGAAAGCGCCAATCCTCGGTCACGATCGAGACCCATTGCCCGGTGAAGTCGATCGGTGCCGCCTGCTTCGCAGTGCGCGGCGGCTGTGCGGGACGCGGCGGCTGCGCGGTCGACGGCGTAACGGCAAACAGCGCGCTGCCACCGACGAGCACCGCGGCGAGCGCGGAATGACGAAGAATGTTCATTGTGCGTCCTTCGGCGTTTCGCTGAGACTCTTGTAAGCAGCCTCGATGAAACGATCCGTCGTCCAGAATCCCGTCGTCGACCCATACACGGGGTCGTAATCCAACGTCGGCTTGGCGGCCTTTACCTGCTCGAGCGTCATGCCCTTATCGATCATTTCGCGGAAGCGATCGCGGATCACTATCACCATCTCGCGAAAGTTCAACACGTCGCCGAGGTTCGAAAGGCGGCCGTGTCCCGGAATAACGAGCGTGCCACCATCTTGGCCGTACACCGGAATGATGATGTCCACGAGCCGGTCGAGGGCGTTCACGATGCCGACATAGCTGCCGCCGTTCGCAAGATCGATCACCGGATAACTCGTCGTCACGAACACGTCACCGGCCGAGATCACGTCGGAGCGGCGGAAGAACACGGCACTGTCGCCGTCGGTGTGCGCGGCCGGCATGTGCAGAATCTCGATGCCCTCGCCGTTATAGAACATCTCCTTCTTCTCGCCGAAATAGGTGTTCGTCGGCCAGCCCGAGGACGGCAGCGCCTGTGCGCCGGTGGCAGCCGTCAAATGGTTCAGCACGTTCTCGTGCGCGATGATCAACGCGCCGACCGCCGAATCAGCGATCGTGCCCGCGACGTTGCCGCCCGTGACGGTCGTCCCGGCCGCCCGCAGGTTTACGTTGCCGCCCGTGTGGTCGCCGTGGTGATGCGTGTTGATGATGTAGTGGATCGGCTTGTCGGAGATCTTGCGAATCTCGGCGAGTATCTTCTGGGACAGCGGCGCGTACTGCGTGTCGACGAGAAGGATGCCGTCGTCGCCAATCTGCATCGTGATGTTGCCGCCGGCGCCGACGAGCATGTAGATGTCATCGCGCACTTTCAGCGAGTGAACCTCGACGGCGTCGAAATTCTGCTGCTGCGCGTGCACGACGCCGCCGCAGCCGACGCCGCACAGCATCGTCCAGAGCGCGGCGCAAACCTGCTTTTTCATCGTTGACTCCAACACTTAAGGTTGCGGCAGCGTCGCCATCTTCTTGCGGTACTCGGGATACATCGTCGCGGCACCGCCCATGGCAGCCTCGGACGGAATGTGATGATTGCGCGCGTACTCGATTAGAAACGGGTTCTGGCCCGGCAAGTAATGCGGGAAGTAGTGCTCGGGCAGCAGCACCTCGACCACGCTTTCGCAAGGATAAGCGCCGATCGAGCCGGTCTCGGCCAGCGTGTAGTCGCGATTGCGGAAGAACGGTTCCTCGAGATACTTCGGGTCCTGGACGAACACGTTCCAGGTGAGGTTGTTGCCGTGCCGGATGAAATGCTCCGTCACGGTCGCGCTATCGCTGCGCGCGACGCCGTTGCGCCGTAGCCAGCCTTCCTTCAGATGCGTGGTCGTGACCTTCAGCGTGTTCCCGACCCACTCGCCCGTCGAGAAGCCCATCGAAGTATGCTCAGCGTAGTCCGGCGGATGTGCCCGGCCGTCCATCCAAAACGTGCGCTGCGTCTGCCAAGCGAAATGCTGCAAGTGGATCGCGACGAGCTCTTGCGTGTCCGTGTTGATCTCGTGCCACATCCTAATGTCGGCGAAGCTATTCGCGTAGTCGGCCGGGTGCACGCGGCACTGATAATCAGGAAGCGAAAGAATCGACGCGCTCCAGCTCATCGCGCGCATGCGATCGTTGGCGTTGAGCGGCAACCCGGCGTAATCGCCGAGCTCGGGTCCGGGAAAGCGGTCAGGCCAGTCCTCGAAGTAACCCGCGTTCCAGACACCTGCGAAATTCGATTGCGCGAAGACCGGGCCCGCGAGCAGCGCCGACGCTAGCACCAGCCAACGACCAATCTTCAACACGGTAGACTCATTCATCTTCGACTCCTCGGACCACCGATTCGCCGACTCGCGTCGCACCCACGCGCCGGCGGTTCGCTCGGCCACACAGGAGCGGCGCAGAGTCGCATGCGACCTGCACGAATCAACGACAAGCTGCGCTTTGGATCCCCTACTCGACACGGTTGCCCGCGCCAGACCCCGATCGCACTGAAGTTTTGCTGCTTAGCGTGCGATCAGCACGGCAGCGATCATAGCTACGGAACAGCCCAGCATCAAATTGACGCCGCCCCTTCTTACCCAAGATTCGCGAGCCCTGTGGCGGTGGGCCGCGCTAGGCACCGTGCAGCGGCCGCGCTAGGCTTTGGCGGCCCGACGAACCAACGAGCGAGCAGTACATGAGCGGCACGATTCCGACGATCGACCTCGACATGTTCGGCAGCAGCGCCGTCCGCAACGCTCGTGCCGTGGACGATGAGGTCCGCGAGCTTGCCCCTGCAGTGCGACTTGCACGCGAAAATATCGTCGTGCTCGGCCGCTTCGAGCACGTCTCCAAAGGCCTCGCCGACTGGCAAACGTTCTCGAGCCGATCGCGTCCGTGGCACGATCCGAGCTCGGTTCGGCCCGAGATCTTGCTGGTCGACGATCCGCCGCGCCACACGGAAGTGCGGCTCGTCATCGCGAAGGTGTTGTCGCCGCGCATGCTGAGCTCGCTCACCGGTGCGTTCAAAGCGGAGGCGGATGCCGTCGTCGCGAACATCCTTGCGCACGACGGTGAGGTAATCGACGCCGTCGATCTCATCAGCCGCAAGTTCGTCTACAAGGTGCTCCCCGACCTCATGGGCCTACCCGAGTGGGGTCGTGCAAACATGACGGCATTCGGACACATGGTCTGGGCTACGCTCGGCCCGGAAAACGAATTGTTCCGCGAAGCGATGGCCGGCGCGGGACCCGTGCTCGAGTGGGTCAACGCCTGCTGCGACCGCTCGAACCTCGACCCGAACGGGCTCGGGATGCGAATGTTCGAAGCCGCGGATCGCGGTGAGATCAATCAGGACGAGGCGAAGCTGCTCGTGCAGATTCTCTTGTCCGCCGCGGCCGACACGACGGTGATGACGTTGAGCACCGCGATCCGCGCGTTCTGCGAGTTCCCGGATCAATACGCGCTCCTGCGTTCCGACCCGAGCCTGCTCAGGGCCGCGTTCGACGAGAGTCTGCGCTGGGACTCACCGTCGCGGCTTGCGGGACGGATCGCGACCCGCGACGTCGAAGTCGAGGGCTGCGTGATCCCCGAAGGAACTCGCTGCGGATTGCTGTTCGCCGCGGCCAATCGCGACCCTCGAAAGTGGGACGCGCCGGAACGCTTCGACATCCGTCGCAACCTCAAGGGGCACGTCGGCTGGGGCCACGGCGTGCACGCGTGCGTCGGCCGGACGCTCGCGCAACTCGAAGCCGACGCGATGCTCGGCGCGTTGTTGCCGAAGGTGGAACGCTTCGAGGCCGCGGGCACGCCCGAGCCGTGGATGACGACTATCGGCCACGGGCCCGTGAAGCTGCCCGTTCGAGCGATCGCGGCCTGATCCGCACTAAGTCGGCAGCGGCGCGAGCAAACCGTCAGATTCGAGGCTGCCGTCGACGAGCTCGAGCGTCCGCAGTGCGTCGACGGCCGGCGTCACGTCGGCGACGCTGATTCCCGGGCGCGACGCCCAGCGCGTCGTGACGAGCCAATCGCGTACGTCCGGCACCTCGAGACCGTGGCGCGACGCGATCAGCGCTGCGCCGTCCGCGCTCGCCGCAAGCCGGCCAGCGGCCGTGAGCACCACCCGCAGCAACGCCGCGATCGCAGGTGCCTTCGTCGCGACCGCGCCGAGCGACGCGCACACGACGAACGCCGGCCACGGGGCGATGAACTCACCGACGCGCCGGAAGCGCCCCGCGTCGACGAGCGGCTTCGTCATGAACTTCTCCCAGAAGAACACGTCGGCCGATCCCGACGCGAACGCGTCGATCGCGCCTTGCAAGTTGCGCACGACGACGAAGTCGATGTCCGCCGGCGCCCATCCCTGATCGCGCGCGTGCACGAACGACATCAGGTGCGAGCCGGAGCCGTGGCGGCTGATCGCATAGCGCGCCCCTTGAATGTCGGACACCGCGTGCAAGCTCGAAGTGGCTGGCACGTGGATGCCCCAAATCAGCGGCGACTCGGTGAACAGGCTCACGATCTTCAGACCGCCGCTCGCGGCGCCAGCGACCGCGCCTTCGGTCAACAACATTGCAACATCGAGCCGCTCATCGCGCAGCGCAGCGGCCATCGCACCGGAGCCGTCCGGGAAGTCCTGCCAGCGCGCGTCTAGCCCCAGACGCGCGGGCTCTCCGGCCTCGAGCGCGAGGTGCCACGGCAAATTGAAGTGCTCCGGCACGCCGCCTATGTTCATTTTAATCATTTAGTTATATGGTATTCATGATGTGATACTTAAATAAATCGGCAGCGTGCGTCCGGCGCTACCTTCCGCCATCACGTAAGCGCACGCGCGGCCAGCCCGCGGACGACGGAGATTGGATCGCCTGCGCGACATTGGCAGCACGGAGCTCCGGCCAGCGTTGTGCGCGCGAGCTAGCGGCGAGCGCCGGGCGCGAGATAGGCCGCGAGCGCCGCCAAGTCCGCGTCGCCGATCTCGGTCTTGCGAAACGGCGGCATCACCGACACGCCGGTACGAACGAAAGTCTGTGTCAGCGTCGGAACGAGATCGGTCCTTTCCTCGAGCGCTCCAGGCTTCGCTCCCTTATAGAGAACGTCGAGTGCTTGTGTTCCGGGGTGCCGAGGTCCAGGCGCATGGCAAGGCGCGCACCAATTCTGAAACACCTGCTTGCCGCGCTCGACGGTTACGTCTTGCGCAAACACCGCCGGCGCGAGCACGACAGCGAGGACGGCCACAAGACACGACGGCAGCGCCCGGGCGCGGGCTCGAGCGACAGGCGGTGACACGGCCTCGATGCTGACGATCGGCGTTTGCATTGGCCTTCCTGCTTATGCGCGAACGGCCGGGGCTATTACCCACGAATACAGCGACTCGGCATGGATTGGCGTGTCGCCCGCAGCCGTGCGGCCCACGGCGGAGACGATCTCGGTGCGGCCGCTGGGACATCGCATCACGAGATCCGCCATGCGCGCGGCCCAGTCCGCGCGGCGGATTGCTTCGCGTGCATCGCCAAGCATCCCCACGGGACCGAAGATCTCATGATCCACGCAGCCCGCCGCAGCGGGTCGATGCTCAGCACGGAACACCACGCGCATCCTCTGGTCGATCGCGAGCTGCTCGAAGCAGAACAACGGTCCGTGCGCCGTGAGCCCCGCGATAGCGACGGCACCCTGCTTCCACCGGTGGTAGATGTCGTCGTACCAAAGGCTCGTCATATCGCCTTCGATTGCATGCGCCGCCACACCGATCTGCTCGGCGCGCTGCGCGAACGACACGCTCGCGGAAAACCGCACGTCGTAGATCACCTTGTAGAGCGGCAGCGTTGGCGCGCCTTGAACCGCGACGTTCGAGGCCTGCGTTACCTGACTCGCGAGCGGCCAAGCCGACGCCGCAGCGAGGCCGATCTGCAGAAACTCCCTGCGGCTGGTCATGCGAACTGTCTCCCCGCCCGTCGAACCGCTCCGAGCCGCGCGAAGGCGCGCGAAGCCCGCCGTATCATACGACGTCATCCCTCGAGCCGCATGCCGCGCCGAGCTCGATGACACGCACCGAGAGTCTCCGGGCGACTGGCCTATGCGGACATGCTTGGTACACTCTTGCGTGCTCGCGAATGCGGGGGGGGTCGATGAAAACGTCGCGCGGAATCGAACCGAAGACCGACGCCGAACGCTACAACGAGCGCGCAGCGGCTGCAGGGCTCTCGCCGCTCTGGACGTTCTTCAAAGACTTGGTTCTCCGCGGAGCCGCGCGTCTCCGCCGTCCCGCACGTCTGGCGCTTCGACGAATTGCGGCCCCTGATCATGGCGTCCGCGGACGTCATCTCGACCACCGACGCAGAGAGACGCGTGCTCTCGCTCGAGAACCCCGGCCTGCCCGGCGGCCACCTCGCTACCGATTCCTTGTACGCCGGTATTCAGCTGATCATGCCGGGCGAGTTCGCGCGCGCGCATAGGCACACGGCCGCCGCGCTGCGCTTCATCATCGAGGGCAGCGACACGTACACGGCCGTCGCAGGCGAGAAGGCGTACATGGAGCCCGGCGACTTCATCGTCACTCCGTCATGGGCTTGGCACGAGCACCGCAACGAGAGCGGCTCGCCCACGATCTGGCTCGACGTGCTCGACGTGCCCCTGATCCGCTTTCTCGGCGCGGGTTTCTCCGAGCACTACTCGCAACCGGAGTTCCCGACGAAGGCGCCGCCGGCAGATAGCCAATACCGTTTCGGCAGGAATCTTCTCCCCGTCGGCTATCGACGCGAGTCCGCCGCGTCGCCGTTGTTCAGCTACCCGTACGAGCGAGCGCGTCGAGGCGCTCGAGCATTTGAAGGCGGCGGGCGAATGGGATCCTTGTCACGCTCTGAAAATGGAGTACATCGATCCGACCACGGGCGGCCCCGCGATTCCGACCATCTCGACGTTCCTGCAACTCGTGCCGCAAGGCTTTGCGACCGAGCCCTACGTTGCCACCTCGAGCTCCGTTGTCTCCGTCGTCGCGGGCGCCGGTGTGGCCACGATCGGCAGCGGGACTGATGCCCGCGAGCTTCGCTATGGTCCGCGCGATCTACTCGCCGTGCCGAGCTGGCAGCCGCTGACGCTGCGCGCCGACGAGGAATCCGTCCTGTTCAGCGCCTCCGACGAAGCCGTGCAGCGCAAACTCGGCGTCTGGCGAGAACACCGCGGCGCGGACCGCGCGGGCTGAGACTTTGCGGGACGCATGAGGGACAATGCCGAGCACCCGCGCTATTGCAAGCGACGCGCCGCACGAAAGGGGGACATCGCCGTGACCCGCCGCTCGACCGTACTCGTTTCATTCTCGCTATGCCTGGCGAGCCTCGCCGCCGTCGCGGCGGACCGTTCGTTCGTGCCCGTGACGGACGCGTTGCTCGAGAAGCCGGACCCGGCGGACTGGCTCATGTGGCGTCGTACTCAAGACAGCTGGGGGTACAGCCCGCTCGCCGACATCGATCGCAGCAACGTCGGCGACCTCAAGCTGGCCTGGTCGATGGATCTCGATGCCGGCCCGTCTCAAGAAGGGATTCCGCTCGTCCATGACGGCGTCATGTACTTCCCCGGACCGCTCGGACGTGACCTACGCGATGGACGCCGCGACAGGTCGAAAGATCTGGGAATATAGGCGCCCGTTACCCGACGATCTCGGCAAGTTCGTTCCTTTTCCGCAGACGAACCGCAACCTCGCGATCTATGGAAATCTGATCATCGACAACGGCGCGGACTCGTTCGTGTACGCGCTCGACGCACGAACCGGCAAGCCTGCCTGGGAAACGAAGATCTACGATTTCCGTGCCCGCCGCGCGAAACAGGGATCGGCGCCGTTCGTCGCTCATGGCGTGCTGATCTCCGGACGCAACTGCCAACCGCAAGGGGGTCCCGAGAGTTGCGTAATCACCGGGCACGATGCGCGTACCGGCAAGGAGCTCTGGCGCAAGCGCACGATTCCTAAGCCCGGCGAGCCCGGCGGCGACAGCTGGGGCGACGTTCCGGACGAGCGGCGCTGGCACGTCGGCGCCTGGATGATCCCGAGCTACGACCCGGAGCTCGACCTCGTCTACATCGGCACCTCGGTCACGGCGCCCGCACCGAAGTTCATGATCGCGGGCAACGACAAGCAGTACCTGTACCACAACTCCACGCTCGCGCTGCGCCCGGAAACCGGCGAGACGGTCTGGTACTACCAGCACGCGGTCGATCACTGGGACCTCGATCATCCGTTCGAGCGGATACTCGTGGACGTTGCAGTAGCTCCGAGCGCCGACGAAGTGCCCTGGATCAACCCGCGCGTCCGCAGCGGCGAGGTTCGGAAAGTCATGACCGGGATCCCCGGCAAGACGGGGCTCGTTTACACGCTCGACCGCGCGACAGGCGAATTCCTGTGGGCGCGGCCCACGATCATGCAAAACGTGATCAGCTCGATCTCGGGGGACGGGAAGGTCACGATCAACCCGGACACGTTGTTCACGGGGCCGGAGCAAGAGCGCTTCGTGTGCCCGACGACGCACGGCGGCAAGAACTGGCCGGCCGGCGCCTATAGCCCGCGTACGAAGACGATGTACTTCCCGATGCAGAACACGTGCATGACCGCGAAATCGGTGGCCGCGGTCGCGACGCCGGAGCTCATCTATGCGCTGAGCACCCAAGTCGTGATCACGCCAGGCACCGACGATGTCGGCACGGTGCAGGCTTTCGACGTCGAGACGGGCAAGAAGAAGTGGCAATACGACCAACGCACGGGCGTCACGGCGCTGGTTGCCACAGGCGGCGATTTGATCTTCGGCGGCGATGTCGGCGGCAAGTTCCGCGCGTTCGACGCCGCGTCGGGCAAGGTCCTCTGGGAAACCGACCTCGGCGCGCAAGTGACCGGCCATCCGATCACTTTTGCCGCCGCCGGGAAGCAGTACGTCGCGGTGAGCACGGGACGGTCCAATCTCACGGGCTCGCTCGCGCGGCTCACGCCGGAAGCCGTCCCGGACGATAGCCCGAACAAGCTATTCGTGTTCGCGCTCCCCGACTGAGGCGCCCGACCGGTCGGCGTACCGTCAGCTCATCGGCCGGCAGGCAGCTCCGGGCGCGTGATCTTGATAGCCTCGAGCGACTTGCGGTCGATCGGCATAGCGGTGTCGCCGGTCGGTAGCCCGTAGGCGCTCAACGTGTACGCCAATATCGCGGCATAGTCGTTCGGATCGAGCGAGGCGGGCTCGTCCTCGGGCATCTCCGCCCAGATGTACTCGAACAATTCCCAGACCGTCTTGCCTTCGGCCTCTTCGAAGTACGCACCGGGCCCGGTGAACTCCTCGATCTCGTGGCAGTTCATGCAAATCGCGTTGAACTCGTGCTTGCCTCTCTCGACTTGCGCCGCCGAAAACACGCCGTCGCGGACGGTGCGCGGAGCCGGCGCCTGAGCCAGCGCGGTCCACGCGCCGAGCGCGCAGGCACCGAGCAGCGTGACGCTCCCGGCGAGGCGATTGATCCTCAGTGCAGATGACGGCATGGATTGGGTTTCGCGGCAGTGGATGGCAACCGTGCACGTGCCGCACTCGCGGCAGCGCCGGCTGAAACTAGATCTCGAGCACTCCGTTGCTGTCGCCGAAGCGGTCGACCTTGATGTCTTCCTTTGCGGCGATGGCCATGAACAGGTTGGACATCGGCGTGCGCGGCTTCGCCATGATGTGCGTGTTGCCCTGATAGCGTCCCGAGGCGTGACCGAAGACGACGACCGGCAACGGATAATGATCGTGCGCGTTCGAGTTGGCCATCGGGCTGCCGTACAACATCAGCATGTGGTCCAGCAGCTTACCGTCACCGTCGTCCGTCGAGGCGAGCTTGCCGACGAATTTGCTCACGACGCCCATGTGGTAGGCGTTGAGCTTCGCGTAGCGCTCCATCCGCGTCGGGTTGTCCTGATGATGCGAGATCGCATGATAACCGTCGGGCACGCCGCTCGCGGGATACACGGCGCCGCTCAAATCGCGCGACAGCATCATCGTCGAGACACGCGTGATATCCGTCCTGAACGCCATCACCTGCAAGTCGAACATCAGGTCGGTGTGCTCGTCGAATGGCAGCTCGGCGATCTCGGGCCGCTGACCGGTCGCGACGCCGGCTCGCTCTTGCGCGAGCGCGATGCGGCGCTCGATCTCACGGATATCGGCAAGATAGTCGTCGAGGCGCGCTCGGTCGCTCGCGCCGAGCCCGCGCTCGAGCGCCGCGACTTCCGCGACGACGGAGTCCAGGATGCTCGCCTGGAGCGAGCGGCGGCGTTGCCGTTCTTCTTGCGTGCTGCCGGTGCCGAACAGACGCTCGAAGATCACCTGCGGGTTGCGCTCCATCGGCAGCGGCGAAGTCGGCGACGACCACGAAATCGTGTTCGAGTACGAGCAGCTGTACCCCGCCCCGCAGACGCCTAGCGCACCGACATCCTCGATGCACATCTCGAGCGACGGCAGCGGCGTGTCCTGACCCATGCGCTGGGCGAGCAACTGGTCGATCGTGACGCCGGCGTAGATGTCCTGGCCCATCGTCTTTTTGATGTGTGAGCCGCTCAGGAACACCGACGCCGTGCGGTCGTGATCGCCCGCCGCTTCCTCGGGGGATTGCGATGTCGCCATCCGGTGATCGAGGTTGCTGATCACCGTCATATAACTCTTGTACGGCTCGAACGGCTTCAGGATCGGAGAAATCTCGAAGTCCTTGCCGACGGTCTTCGGCGTGAACTGACCCATGATCGCGCCATGCGGCAAATGCAGGAACGCATAACGCGTCTGCGGCTTCGCGGCCGTGCTGGCCAACGCGGTGCCGGCCGGCAACATCGCATCGAGCAGCGGCAGCGCGATCGCGGCTCCGGCGCCGCGCAAGAACGTCCGGCGCGCCATGGATTTCTTGCTGATGAACATCGTCGTCCTCTCCTTCGGCCTCAACTAGTCGTGCAGATCGGCCGTAGTCGTGCCGTCGGCCAAGCTCTCAGACGCACGCATCTGGAACGACGCGCTGTTGACAATTCCCATCACGATGGAAGAAAAGCGGTAATCATCGGCCGCCGCGTCGCGCACGATCGAGCGGACGACCGGCTGGTCGTAGTACGCGATGCCGCGCCCGAGAGCGTACGTCATGAGCTTCTCCGTCATGTTGCGCACGATCTGCTCTTTGTATTTGAGCAGCGCGTTCTTGAGCTCGACTGGGCCCTCGATGTGCGTGCCGTCGACGAGCTTCGACGAAGAGTCGATCGGCGCGCCGTGATCTTCGGTGCGCCATCGGCCGATCACGTCGTAGTTCTCCATCGCAAGGCCGACCGGGTCCATGATCTTGTGGCAACCCTCGCAGAACGGCTTGCCGCGGTGCAGCTCCATCAGCTGACGCACGGACAGGCTCTCGAAGTCGACGTCGCCTGCTGCCTGCTCGAGCGGCGGGATGTTCACCGGCGGGGGCGCCGGCACATGCGCCCCGAGCACGTTCTCCAGGATCCACACGCCGCGAGTCACGGGCGAGGTCCGGTTCGGTTGCGAAGTGACGAGCAGAATACTGCCGTGGCCGAGGATCCCCTGGCGGCGCGGATCGGTGACCGGCACCCTCCTGAAGTTGCTGCCGTAGACACCCTCGATCCCGTAGTGCTTCGCGAGCCGCTCGTCGACGAACGTGTAGTCCGCCGTCAGGAGCTCCAGCACGCTGCGGTCGTTACGCACGATGTAGTCGAACAGCATTTCCGTTTCGGTACGAAAGGCGTTGCGAAGGTTGTCGTCGAAATCCGGAAACTCGTACGTCGACGCATCCTTGATCTCGAGGTTTCGCAAATACAGCCACTGACCCGCGAAGTTCTTCGTGAGCGCCGAGGCACGCGGATCCGTCAGCATCCGCTGGACTTGCTGCGCGAGCACCGCGGGGCGGCTCAGCCTGGCGCGGCTGGCGAGATCGAGCAGCTCGTCGTCGGGCAGACTGCTCCAGAGAAAGAACGCGAGACGCGACGCGAGCTCCGTGTCGCTGATCCGGTAAGGCTTCTCGGGCGACGCGCCCGCCGGATCACGCTCGAACCGGAACACGAATTGCGGGCTCGAGAGGATTCGCTGCAGGGCCACCTCGATGCCTTTGTCGAAGTCGCCGCCGTCGGCGCGGCCCTGCTCGTAGAAGTCCATGAGGATCGACATGTGCTCGGTCGTCGGCGCTTGCCGGTAAGCGCGATGCGCGATGTTCGAGAGAATCGCGCGCGCGCACGCGGCTTCTTCACTCGGCCGAGTCGGCTCGCACGTGAATACCTTCTGCCGGCTCGGCGTCGTACCACGACCCGTGGTCGCGTAGGGACCGTCGACGGTGATGCTGCCGATGTGCGCGATCAGCGTGACCTCGGGGGTGCCGTTGAACAACGGGTCGAGCAGCGTGTTGCTCGGCTGCTGCACGATGTCTTCGATCGGCGCGTGATTCTTCTTGATGAACGCGGCCATGAGGACGTGCGGTCCGGCCGAGACGGGAATCCGCGCCTCCCACTTCTCGCCCTCCTTCTCCTGATCCTCGGGATTTTGCGGCGGTTTCGGCGCGTCGGCGCCGGCTGCAGCAACGGCCTCCTTGGCGCCGGCCGGCGCCGCACTGCCATTGGGCGCCACGGGCCTCGGCTGCTCCGCGGCAGCGGCATCATCGGCCTTCTGCTCGTCGCCCGGCGCGGGCGGCGCTTTGATCGGCTTCGAGATATCGAACAACGCGATGCGCTTGCCGTCCAGACTCAGCTCGAGCTGCTCGTTCGGCACGCCGTTACCGATATGAATCCCGTTGACCGCGCTCATGAGGTCGATCGCGATCGCGTATTCCGCGTCGACCGGAAAGAAGTGCTCGACCCGGAGCCCGCCGCGAGTGCCATATGGCAAGCCATCGATGTGCTCGGACTGCATCAGGAAGTTCGGCACGTAGTGCGTCTTCAGCTCGGCGGTCATCTGCGTATCGCCGACGGCGAGGCGGCTGATCGTCGCCGCCGCGTTCGCGTAGCGCTCGATCAGCACGGGCGAGATTCCGAGCGAGCCGGCGACGTTGTCGAACCCGAAGCTCGAGTCGTCGCCGGGCAGAAGCTCCTTCGCGTCGACGTCGAGCGCGAGCAAATCGCGGACGGCATTCGCGTATTCCGTGCGGTTCAGCCTGTGCAGCGAGGGCCGGCCGGGATTCGGCGTGCGTGCGGCGAGCCGATCGAGCTCGGTCTCGAGGTACGCGATGAATTGCTGCTCCTTCTCTTGGTCCGGCCGCGGTTCGCTCGACGGCGGCATCATGCCCGTCCGGAGCTTGCGCACGACCTTCTCCCACTGCTCCGGCGCAGCAGCGATTTGGTCGACGTTCAGGCGGTCGAGGTAGAACCCGGAGAACAGCGCGCTCGCGCTCTCGGCGTCCTCGCTATGGCACTTGTAGCAGGTGCTCTCGAGGAACGAATGCGGCGCCGACGGCGTCTGCGCGCTCGCTGTCCCCGCCACACCGAAGAAACCCACTGCAACGGCGGCGGCAGCCGTCGCACGATCGAACACGGCGAGTCTTCTCATAGGTCCCCAAAGCACGCACGCCCCAGAGTGACTGGGGAGTCACAAATCGGCCAAAACTTTTAGCAGGCTTAAGTCACCAGAGCAAGCCTCAGGGTAGTGCCGGCACCCGCCTCGCACCACGGGCCTCGAGCCGTCCTTCAACCCGCAGCGGCGGGCTGCCCTAAGCCCTCGTCGGAGCCCGGCTTTTCCGAGCTTTCGGACCAGGGCAATGCCCCGCTCGCGAGCAACTCCTCGGTGAAACCGAACGACCGCATGTCCTCGATTCGCTGCGGGTAGAGAACCCCGTCCAAATGGTCGCACTCGTGCTGGACGACGCGGGCATGGAAACCGTCCACCGTCCGGTCGATCGGCCGGCCGAATGCATCCCAACCTCGGTAACGAATTCGCCTATGGCGCGGCACGAGCCCCCGCATGCCCGGAACGCTAAGGCAGCCCTCCCAGCCCGACTCGCGCTCGTCATCGAGCGGCTCGATCGCGGGATTCACAAGGACCGTGAACGGCACGGGCTCCGCACCCGGATAGCGCGGGTTGTACTCGACGCCGAAGATCACGACCCGCTGCGCAACTCCGATCTGCACCGCGGCGAGACCAGCACCGTTCGCGGCCTCCATCGTCTCGACCAGGTCGCGAACGAGCTCGTGAAGCTCCGCCGTGTCGAACAACGTCACCGGGGCAGCGACCTCGCGAAGCCGCGGGTCGCCGAGCCTGAGAATCGGGCGTACGGCCATCTCGAATCCCCTTCCGGCGCGGACCTTCCGCGCCACTTTGATTGGATTCATTCTAGGTGCTCGGCCCCGCATCGTGAAGCGCTAAGCTAGCGCACCCATGACGAGCGACATCGTGATCATCGGCGCAGGTATCGGCGGCCTTTCGGCCGCCGCCGTGCTTTTACAGCGCGGCCACCGTGTGCGCGTCTACGAGCAGGCCCCGGCCCTCGCGGAAATCGGCGCGGGCATACAGATCAGCGCAAACGCGTCCCGCGTGCTCCATAAGCTCGGCCTCGAGCGCGCCCTCTCGAGCGTGGCCGTGACGCCGACGGCGTTTCAATACCGGCTCTACAGCACCGGCGAGCTCCTTCAAGAGATGCCGCTCGGTTCCGTCCACGAGAGCGCCTACGGCGCCAAGTACTACCACCTTCATCGCGCCGATTTGCACGCTGCGCTCGCCGCCACCGTGCGCGAGCTCGATCCGCGCGCGATCGTGCTCGACGCCGCAGCCCGGCGCTTCAGCGAAACGCGCGACTCGGTCACCGTGCAGTTCGCGAGCGGGGCGACCGCGAGCGGCGATCTCTTGATCGGGGCCGACGGGATCAAGTCCGCGATCCGCGCGCAGATCGTCGGGGCGACTCAAGCCGAGTTCACCGGGTACGTGTCGTGGCGAGCGATCGTGCCGAGCTCGCGTCTGCCACCGGACTTCATGGAGCGCGTCTGCACGAACTGGGTTGGACCGAATGCGCACGTCATCGTGTACTACTTGCGGCGCGGCGAGCTGTTGAACTTCGTGGGGCTCGTCGAGGATGAGAGCTGGCGCGACGAATCGTGGACCGTGAAGTCTCCGTGGGCGAACCTCAAGGCCGACTTCGCGCCGTGGCATCCGAACGTACAGCTCCTGATCGACGCGATGGACAAGGATCAGTGTTACCGCTGGGCGATGTATAACCGGCCGCCGGTCACGGGTTGGAGCAGCGCGCGCGCGACGCTGCTCGGCGACGCCGCGCACCCGACGTTGCCGTTCATGGCACAGGGTGCCGCGCTCGCGATCGAGGACGGCGCGATCCTCGCGCGCGCCCTCGAGCAGGCGAGCTCGACGAGCGCGGCCCTCGATCTCTATCAGCGCAGCCGCTACGAGCGCACCGCGCGCGTCCAGCGCGGCTCGAACGACCTCGGCAAGCTCTATCACCTGCGCACCGAGCAGGAGCTGCGGCAGGGCTTCGCGACACGCGACCTCTCGAAGGAGCGCGGCTCGTGGGTGTTCTCCTACGATCCATGGTCCGCGCCGCTCGGAGGCGAACCCGGAGAAGCAGTGCCCGCATAGCGACGCCGCCGGCTGCGCCCGCCGCCAGCTCCATTCCCGGCCGTTTTGCATAAGTTGTGACCTGGTTTCAGGAAACGCCTGCCAGAGATCGGCAAACTCAGCGGACCCCGATCTACGAGATCGGCCGCAAGGCAGCGCGATGTACCAAGCACACTTCGGCCTCAAGAGAGCTCTGTTCGAGAACGGCGTCGCGCAGGACGCGGCGGTTTTCCTCGCTCCGCAGCACGAGCGGATAATCGCGAACGCCAAAGTAGCGCTGACTACGCTGGACTCGGCGGTCGTGCTGACCGGCACGGCGGGCGTCGGCAAGACCACGCTCATGGCCTCCGCGCTACGTGCGACGAGCACCAAGCTCGCGCTCGGCTGGGTTACAGGCGCGCCCGCTCAACAGCGCCGAGTTGCTCGAGCTGCTTCTCGTCGAGCTCGGCTTCGACGCTCACCGCGTCGGACGCGTCGAGCGCATGCAGATGTGGCGGCAGTTCCTCAACGAAATGAGCGCGACCGAATCGCGCGTGTTCGTGATCGTCGAGCGTGCCGACGACTTGAACCACGAGGTCCTACGCGCGCTCGACTCGCTCACGGCAGCGGACCCGAACGGCGGCCCCGGCGCGAACCTCGTGCTGCTCGGTCAGCCTGCACTGCTCGACCATCTCAAAGCACCTGTGCTCGAATCGCTCCGCCAACGAATTCGTCTGCGCGAACGGCTCGAGCCGCTCACCGTGGACGAGCTCGCGCGGGTACCTCGCGCATCAGGCGACGCGCGCCGGCGGCCAGCTCGACAAGGTATTCGCGCCGAACGCGGTCGCGACGCTGCACCAGCTGTCCGGCGGCATCCCGCGGATCGCCAATAACCTGTGCGAAACGGCATTGACGCTCGCCGCTTCAGCGCAGGAAATCCTGCTGACCTCCGAGCAACTGACGAGAATCGCCGTGGCGATGTTCGGAATCGAGGCGCCGATGAGTGCGGACGCCGCCCCGGCTCCCGCATCCGCAGTCCCCGGTCTCGCTCCGGCCTTGGTTCCCGTGGCACTCGATATCCCGGCGCCGGTCCCGACCCCGTCGTGCCAGCGCCCGCCGTCTCCGTTTCGTTCACGAGCTCGCCGTCCGTGGCGCTCGCACCGCCGAGCGCGCCGACTTACGCGCCTACCGGCCGCGCGCAGCGAGAGCCCTGCGCCCGTCGCGGTCGGTCCGCCGCCGCCCGTCGCGCCCGTTCCGCCATCGTCCGTGGCCGCGGTCAGCCCAATCGCCGCGCATGCACCGAAACCTGCCGCCGCACCGGTTGCAACGCCCCTCGTGACGCGTGCGGCCGCTCCGCCCGCCGCGACTGGCGTCGGTGCGCCGGTGCAGAAGGCGAGCACGCCGATACCACGAGCGGTCGCCGCACCCATCGCGCCGCGATCGACCGACCCAAGCCCGACAAAGCCGGCGGCGGAGCGCCCTGCGCGTCCGATCCCGGCGCCGCTGCTCGCGAATCCGTCGCCTTTCGCACGCAGCCAGGCAAGTGCGCCGGCCGGCCGAACCGAATGGCCGCCGAGCGAGATCGACTCGTTCGCAGACACGTTGACGGACAGCCCGGACGTGCAAATGCCTGACCTGCCGGTGCTCACGGATGCAGTCGAGCCCCGGGCTCGCGTCGAGCGGCCGCGCGGCCGGGCCGAAATGGCGTATGCGCGGCCCGATCCGTCACCGCCCGCTGCGCGCATCGCGGTCGTCGCGCCGAGCGCCGCGCCCACGCCGAGCTCGCGCGCCGTCCCACCCGCGCCCGTCGTGAGCGCACCGCAAAAGCCGGTCGCTCCGCCCGCACCGAAACCCGCATCCACGACGCAGGCCGTGCCCGAAGTCTCCGAGGAAGACGTACTCCACCAGACGCAGACCGTTCGCGCGCTCGCCGCTGCGAAATCGATCGACGACATCAGCAACTCGATGGCCGAGACCCTGTTCGGGGAATCCGACCTCGACATGCTGAGCGCGGCGCTCGCGTCGTCGGGTTGGTCCGAAACGAGCGGGGCCGAGACCGGCGCTTCGAGCGTTCCGGAGAAAGCGACAGCCGGCTCCGCAGCCGGAAGCGCGAACGGCCGCGGAGCGCGCGTTCGACGAAGAGCAGGATCCGTTCGACTTTCTCGGCCTCGGCCGCGACGCGCCGCTCGAGCTGATCGACGACGCCCCACCGTCCAACGACGGCAAACGCAAGACGGCGAGCACGCGCTAGGCTCCCGCGCGAGCGCGCGATTCACGCCGGCTTACGCGGGTACCCGAGCGTCTGCAGCGCAGCCGCGATCTCGTCGAGAATCGCGGGATCGTCGATCGTCGCCGGTGTCGTCCAGGGCTCGGCGTTCGCGATCCGGCGCATCACGCCGCGCAAGACCTTGCCCGACCGCGTCTTCGGCAATCGCTTCACGACCGCGGCCGTCTTGAACGCGGCCACGGGTCCGATACGCTCGCGCACCGCGGCGACCGCCTCGGCGACGATCTCCTCGGCCGGCCTTCGGCAGGCCGCGTTCACGCACGAGGAAACCGATCGGCACCTCGCCTTTGAGGTCGTCGTGCACGCCCGCACACGGCGCACTCCGCGACGTCGGGCTGAGCCGCGAGCACCTCCTCCATCGCGCCGGTCGAGAGCCGATGGCCCGCGACGTTGATCACGTCGTCGGTTCGCGCCATCACGAAAACATAGCCGTCGGCGTCGACATAGCCCGCGTCCGCCGTGCCGTACCAGCCCGGGAAAGCTCGTGTAGTACGACGCGACGCAATGCGCTTCGGCGTTCCACAGGCCGAGAAACGTGCCGGGCGGCAGCGGCAGCTTCAGCGCGAGCGCGCCCACCGCACCGGCCGGCAGCGCGTGACCGTCCTCGCCGAGCGCTTGCACGTCGAAGCCGGGGACGGGTTGCCCGGCCGCGCCGTCCGCGAACGGCAAGCTGCTCGACGCCGCGGCAGCTCGCCGTGATCGCCCAGCCGGTCTCGGTCTGCCACCAGTGGTCGACAACGGGAACGTGCAACTGCGCGCGCGCCCAGCGCAGCGTTACCGGGTCCGTGCGTTCGCCGGCGAGGAACAACGTGCGCAGCGCGGACAAGTCGTAGCGGCGCACGTGCTCGCCAGCGGGATCCTCGCGCTTGATTGCGCGCAGCGCGGTCGGCGCCGTAAACAGCGTGCGCACGCGGTGCTGCTCGGCAACCCGCCAGAACGCGCCGGGATCCGGCGTGCCGACGGGCTTACCCTCGTAGAGCACGGTCGTGTTGCCGTTCAACAGCGGCCCGTAAACGATGTACGAGTGCCCGACCACCCAACCGATGTCGGACGCCGCCCAGAACGTCTCCCCGGGCAGCGCGCCGTAGACGTTGCGCATGCTCCACGCGAGCGCGACCGCGTGGCCGCCGTTGTCGCGCACGACGCCCTTGGGACGCCCCGTCGTGCCGGACGTGTAGAGGATGTACAGCGGGTCGGTCGCAGCCACTGCGACACACTCGTGCGGCACAGCCGATGCGAGAGCGTCGTCCCAGTCGACATCGCGGCCCGCGACGAGTGCCGCGCGTTGTTGCGGGCGCTGCAAGATCACGCAGCGGCGCGGCGCGTGCGCCGCGATCTCGAGCGCTTTGTCGAGCAGCGGCTTGTAGGCCACGAGCCGGCCCACCTCGACGCCGCAGGACGCCGACAACACCACTTTCGGACCGCAGTCGTCGATGCGCGCCGCGAGCTCGGCCGCCGCGAAGCCGCCGAACACCACGGAATGGATCGCGCCGAGTCGCGCGCACGCGAGCATCGCGAATACCGCCTGCGGCACCATCGGCATGTAGATCACTACGGTGTCGCCGCGACGCAACCCCGAGCGCGTGCAGCGCGCCCGCGAGCCGCGCAACTTCCGCGTGCAGCTCCGCGAACGTGTAGCGCGCGCAGTACGCCCGTGACGGGGCTGTCGTAGATCAGCGCGGCGTCGCGCGCCGCGCCCGGCCGCGACGTGGCGATCGACGGCGTTGTAACAGGTGTTGAGCTCGGCGCCCTCGAACCAGCGATAGAACGGCGGCCGCGAGCGGTCGAGCACGCGCCGCCACGGGCGCGTCCACTCGATCGCGGCCGCGGCCTCGGCCCAGAAACGATTCGGGATCCCGCTGCGCGGCGGCGTAGACGTCGGCGAATCGCACTGGTCCCGCCCGCATCGCGCCGCCCCCTAGCTGCTGCCGCCCTAACCCGTCACGAGCCGCGCGCCGTCACGGCCACGTAGTCGCGTGCGGCCGGTCCAACGTAATCCGCCGTCGGCCGGATCAGCTTGTTGTTCGCGCGCTGCTCGACGACGTGCGCGGCCCAACCCGCCACCCGCGAGCAGACGAAGATCGGAGTGAACAGCGGCGTCGGAATGCCCATGAAGTGGTAGGCCGACGCGCTGTAAAAATCGAGATTCGGGAACAGCTTCTTCTCGTCCCAGAGCACCTTCTCGATCGCCTCGGAGACCGGATACAGCACGCGATCGCCCGCGGCTAGCCCGAGCTTCTGCGCCCACGCCTTGATCACGGCATTGCGCGGGTCGGACGTGCGATAGACGGCGTGGCCGAAGCCCATGATCTTGACCTTGCGCGCGAGCATCTCGCTCACGCCGGCGGTGGCGGCGCGCGGCGAATCGAAGCGCTCGATGAGCTCCATCGCGGCCTCGTTCGCGCCGCCGTGCAGCGGTCCACGGAGGCTGCCTATTGCACCGGTCACGGCTGAGTAGATGTCCGACAACGTAGCGGCGCAGACGCGGGCCGTGAATGTCGATGCGTTGAACTCGTGCTCCGCGTAGAGGATCAACGACGCGTCCATCGCGCGCTCGTGCAGCGCACTCGGCGGCACGCCGTGGAGAAGCTGTAGGAAATGCCCCGCCGTGCTCTGCGCGTCCGTGGTCGTCGCGATGCGCTTGCCCGCTCTCGCGAAGTGGTGCCAATAGAGCAGCATGCCCGGGAACGCCGCGATCAGCCGCTCGGCGACAGCGAGCTGCCGGCTGAAGTCGTGCTCGGGCTCGAGCGTGCCGAGCATCGAGCAGCCCGTGCGCAACACGTCCATCGGGTGTGCGGTCGGCGGGATTCGCTCGAGCACGTCGCAAAGCGCGGGCGGAAGCTCGCGCGCCCCACGCAGGCCGTCGCGAAACCCAGCGAGCTCGCGCGCCGTCGGCAAAGCGCCCCGCAGCAGGAGCCAGGCGACCTCCTCGAACGTCGATTGCGCGGCGAGATCGACGACGTCGTAGCCGCGGTAGCGCAACCCGTGGCCGTCGCCGACGGTCGAGATCGAGGTCTCTCCTGCCGATATCCCGCGGAGTCCCGCGGCTTTGCCGTCCGTGCTCATGACTTCTTCCTTTTCTTGCCCGCCTTCGGCTGGGTTGTTTTCGACCTGGCGCCGCCCCGCGTGGCGTAGAGCTCGTCGAGCTTACGCTCGTACGCGTGGTAACCGAGCACGGCGTACAGCTCCTCGCGCGTCTGCATCGTCGCGACCACCGATTTCTGCGTGCCCTCGTCGCGCACAGCACGATACACCGCGAGCGCCGCGTTGCTCATTGCGCGAAACGCCGACAGCGGGTACAGGATCAGCTTCACCCCCGCCGCGCCGAGCTCGCGAACCGTGAACAGCGGAGTGAGACCGAACTCCGTCAAATTCGCGAGCACGGGTACGTCGACCGCCCGCGTGAACGCACGATAGTCGTCGAGCGTATAGAGCGCTTCCGCGAAGATCATATCCGCGCCCGACTCCACATACGCCGCGACGCGGTCGAGCGACGCCTGCTTGCCCTCGTGCGCGTACGCATCCGTGCGCGCCATGATGACGAGCTGCGCGTCGCGGCGCGCATCCACGGCCGCCTTCAAGCGATCGCACATCTCCTCGGTCGAGACCGTCGCCTTGTTCGGCCGGTGGCCGCAGCGCTTCGCCTGCTCTTGGTCCTCGATGTGCAGCGCGGCCACGCCCGCGCGCTCCATTTCGCGGACGGTACGTGCGATGTTGAATGCGCTGCCCCAACCGGTATCCACGTCCACGAGCAGCGGCAGCTCCGTGACGGCCGTGATGCGGCGGGCGTCCTCGGCCACGTCCGCGAGCGCCGTGACACCGAGATCGGGTAACCCGAACGAGGCGTTCGCGACGCCGGCGCCCGAGAGATACACGGCCTCGAACCCGGCTTGCTCGACCAGCAGCGCGCAGTACGCGTTGATCGCGCCCGGGATCTGGAGCGGCGCATGGTTCGCGACGGCCGCGCGGAATTTATGCCCCTGACTCACGCTTTCACCCAGAGCGCCATGAAATCCGAAACCGGCAGCGACTCGAGCGCGGCTTGATCCGCGCAGGCCGCCTCGATACGTGCGCAGCGCTGTGCGTCGAAGTGAGTTGCGAGGCTCGCACGGAACTTTTCGAGGAGCTTCGGGATGCCTTCCTCGCGCCGCCGGCGATGCCCGATCGGATAGTCCACCGCGATCCGTTCGGTCTTCGAGCCGTCCGTGAAAGAGATCTGGACCGAGTTGCCGATCGCGCGCTTGTCGGGGTCGAGGTAGTCGCGGCTGAACGTCGCGCTTTCGCTGACGGTCATCTTGGCGCGGAGTGCGTCGATGCGCGGATCGCGCGCGACCTCGTCTTCGTAGTCGTCGGCCGTGAGCCGCCCGAAGATCAGGGGCACGGCGATCATGTACTGCAAACAGTGGTCGCGGTCGGCGGGGTTCGCGAGCGGCCCCGTTTTGTCGATGATCCGCACGCCGGCCTCTTGCGTCTCGATCCTGATCTCCGCGATCTCGTTCAAGCGCTGCGCGACGACCGGGTGCAGCCGCAGCGCCGCCTCGACGGCCGTCTGGGCATGGAACTCCGCGGGAAACGCAATCTTGAACAGCACGTTCTCCATGACGTACGAGCGGAGCGGCCGCTCGAGCTCGATCGGCCGACCTTTGAACAACACATCCTGGAAGCCCCAGTTCTTGGCGGTGAGCGCCGACGGGTAGCCCATCTCGCCCCGCAACGCCGTGAGCGCGTGACGAACCGCCCTGCTCGTCGCGTCGCCGGCGGCCCAACTCTTGCGCGAGCCGGTGTTCGGCGCGTGCCTATAGGTGCGCAACGCGCCGCCGTCGAGCCATGCGTTCGAGACCGCGTCGATGATCTGCGCGCGCGTGCCGCCAAGCATCTGCGTCGCGACCGCCGTGCTCGCGATGCGCACGAGCAGCACGTGGTCCAGACCCACGCGGTTGAAGCTGTGGTTCAGCGCGAGCACGCCTTGGATCTCGTGCGCCTTGATCATCGCGGTGAGCACATCGCGCATCGGCAGCGGGGCGCGCCGTGCGGCGACGTTGTCGCGGCTCCGGTAGTCCGCCACCGCGAGAATCGCGCCGAGATTGTCGGACGGATGGCCCCACTCGGCCGCGAGCCAGGTGTCGTTGAAATCGAGCCAACGGATCAGCGTTCCGATGTTGAACGCGGCCGTCACGGGATCGAGCTCGAACGCCGTTCCCGGCACGCGCGCCCCGCCGCTCAAGCCCGCACCGGGCACTACCGGGCCGAGTAGCTTCGTGCACGCCGGGTAGCCGAGCGCGAGGATGCCGCAACCGAGCGTGTCCATCAGGCAATAGCGTGCGATCCGGCGCGCCTCCGCACCGTCCGCGCGGTACTCGAGAACGTAATCCGCGATCTCCGTGAGCAGACGATCGGGCGCTGGTCGTTCGGCGTTGCGGTGAATCGAGGACATGCTAAGTTGGCAGCAGGTGCGTGCCGCGCAGTATATAAGGATGCCGAGCCGCGCGTTGCCTCGAGCGGCGCCGAGCACGCCACGGACGACATCATGCTGAGCTACCTACACGGTTACCACGCGGGCAATCATGCCGACGTGCTGAAGCACGTCGTGCTCGTCGCTCTGCTCAGCCAGCTCACGGCCAAGGAGAAGCCGCTACGATTCATCGACACGCATGCGGGTGCCGGCGGCTACGACCTGCGGTCCGCCGCGGCCCAGAAGAATCGAGAATACCGCGGCGGCATCGGTCGGATCTGGAACGCGACCGACGCACCGCCGGCCGTCGCACGTTGGCTCGAGCTCGCCCGCCGCTACGGCGACGGTACGGACAAGCTCGTTCGTTATCCGGGCTCGCCGTGGTTTGCGCGTGAAGTCTTGCGGCCCATCGACAGCTTGTATCTGTTCGAGCTCCATCCTGCGGAGCAGCGTGCGCTCGAGCAAAAGCTCGGCTCGGACCGGCGCGTGACCGTGCTGCGCCAGAACGGACTCGAAGGCTGCATCGGCCTCGTCCCGCCGCCAGAGCGGCGTGGGCTCGTGTTGATCGATCCATCGTACGAGGTGAAGGACGAGCACGCCGCCGTGCTCGAAGCCCTGACCAAGGCGCACCGGCGCTTCGCAACCGGCACGTACGCGATCTGGTACCCGGTGCTCGAGCGGCGCTGGGTGCAGCGGCTCGAGCGCGCGGTGCGCGCAACCGGCATCGAACGGTTGGCGCTTTACGAGCTGTGCGTATTGCCCGACGGCCCCGCGCGCGGTCTCACGGGCAGCGGCATGCTCGTCGTGAACCCGCCGTGGAAGGTCGACGAGGAGCTGAACGCCGCACTACCCTGGCTCGCGCGCGAGCTCGGTGTCGACGGCCGCGGCACCTTTCGCATCGGTTGAAGTTCGCGCCGCGGCGCGCTCGGCGTTCTTCGGCGGACTCGTCAGTGCTTTGGCGCCGCGTCCACAGTCTCATAGACCGCGCGCTCGAACGCATCGTAGACCGCGAGGGCTTTGGCGTCGGCGAACGGCAGGTACTGCATCATGATCACGCCCGCGATGCCGCGGCTCGGATCGATCCAGTAATACGTGTTGTTGATGCCGCCCCAGCTCAGGCTACCCGCGGAACGTTTGCCCGGCACGTGATCGACGGTGATCAGGAACCCGAGCCCCCATTTGTCTCGGCCGTCGGCGATGAAGGTGAAGTCGGCGCTGCGCGGCAGCGCGCTCTTGAGCGCCGGCACCGACACGTTGCCGATGGCGTTCTGCCCCATTAGCGCGACGGTTTCCGCCTTGAGCACACGCACCCCGTCGAGCTCGCCGCCATTGAGCAGCATGCGCACGAAGCGCCCATAGTCGTCGGCCGTCGAGGTCAATCCGCCGCCGCCGATGGGCATCGGAACGGTGAGCGCCGGCTGGGGCGACTGCAGGACGATCTTGCCGTCCATCCGCTCGCCGTCGCGCTGCTGCGCGGCGACGACGCGCGCCGCCTTCGCCTCCGGGATGTTGTAGGAAGTGTCGGTCATCTTCAGCGGCCCGAGGATGTGGCGCAGGAAGTAATCCTCGAGCTTCTCCCCGGAGATCTTCTCGACGAGCCGCCCGACGACGTCCGTGCTGGTACCGTAGTGCCAGCGCTCGCCGGGCTCGAACAGCAGCGGGCCGTCCGCGTAGGTCTCGCCGGCACGCGGCTTGAAGTCGCGCAAGGTCGCGCTCGTGAACGGATAGCCGAGCCCCGACGTGTGAGTGAGGACGTGGCGTACCGTCATCGGCCGGGTCGACGGCCGGACGCGATACTCGCCGGTGGCGGCGTCGAACGATTCGAACACCGGCAGCTTGCGCATCTCGGGCAGATACTTGTCGACGGGATCCTCGAGGCCGAGCTTGCCTTGCTCGACGAGCTGCATGAGGGCCAGCGAGCTGATCGCTTTCGTCATCGAAGCGATGCGGAACATCGAGTCGACGGCCATCGGCCGCTTGCTCGCGACGTCGGTGACACCGAACGCACCGCGATAGACGACGCCCTCGCGATTGGTCACGAACGCGACGACGCCGGGCACGTCGCCGTGTTCGACGGCGCCGCGCAGTGCAGCGTCGATTCGCGCTATCGACGGTTGCGCATTCGCTGCTCCGCCGAATGCCGCGACCAAGGTCGCGATGACGAAAGTGACTGCGACGTATGTGCGCTTCATGGATCGTCCCCCGTGCCCCACGCGACTGTCTTTGCCGCCGTTAGCGTAGCCGCAAGTGATCCGAACTGGTAGGAGAGCTCGATTCGAGCAACGCCCTCATCGTAGTTAGCGTTGGAGAACCTTGCGCGCCGCCTCGGGATCGCACGCGACGCCCGAAGGCGCCAGGTCGGGCCGGTACTCCCACTGCACACTCAGCGAGGCCGGCGCAGTGAGCGCCGAAGGATCCTCGAGCGTCACGTCGTAGCGGAGATGGCGCCGATCCTCCGCGAGCGTGAACCGCTCCACGAGGTGTTTATTGGGACCCGAGGGCACGCCGATCATCACACCTACCGCGTGCGGCTCGAACGCGACGGTGTCGACGATCAACGTCTGCCCTTCCCACCGCCCGATCGAATGTCCCGCCAACGATGGCGCGACATCGGCCGGGTGCGAGGTCTGATCGAGGTGAACGACTCGCGCGAGGTTTTGGCCTTGCGCCTCGAAGCGCATCACGACGGTCGAAGCGGCGATCTCGATTTCACGGAGGTCCGGGAAAAACGAGAGCACGGGCGGCGGATAGTCCGCACAAATCCCAAGCACGGCGCTTGGCTCCGTGAACGCCGTCGCCAAGCCCGCGCGCCCGGCATCGGTGAAGGGCCAGTTGCGCGTTGTGTTGAACGCCGTCTGGAAATCCGTGAGTTGCGGCGCCCAGCGGCCCGCGAGCCCTTGCGCCTCGACGACGACCGACGGAGCGACTTGGAAGCCTGCGTCGGTGTTGAGCGGTAGCAGCGCACCATCGCTCGTCCTGACGTCCAGACCGACAGCTCTGGCCGCGGGACCGCTTCGGCCGGGATGTGCACGGACCACGACGTGCGAGCCCGCTGCGATGGCATCTTGGCGAAGTCCCATTGCTCTCGCCTCGGAAACGGACATCACCTCGATCTCATGCAGCATCGGCGCGCCGTCCGCGCCCTTGGTCTCCACGGTCATGGAGATGTGCGGGTTTCTCCACTCGAGCTTCGCGACGGTTCCGTCGAAGACGACTTCCGTCGTCATGTCGTAGAGCGCTCGGCTGTGATGCGCGTGCGCAGTCGCTGCCACACAGAGAACGCAGACTCCGGCAGCCGCCACGTTTCCGCGGGACATTGGTTTCACCTCTCCGCACGCTGCCCAGGAAGCCGCTGCGACCGCTGGCTGCCGAGCCGTGCTAAGCGCGAGTTACTTCGCCGGCGGCAGCGACGAGAGATACGCCGATAGGTTCAAGATGTCGTCGGCCGTGAGGCTCGCAACCACCGGCGCCATCAGCGGCGACCAGAGACCGTGCCTCGTGCCTTGCTTCAGGTCGGCGAGCTGCCGCGCCAGGTAGCTCGGGCTGCGCCCGCGCAGCGTCGGCACCACCGCGAGCCCGTCGAGACTCTCGCCGTGGCACGCGCCGCACTTCGTCGTCTTGCTGCCGTTCGCGAGCGCTTCGCCCTTCTTGATCGAGCCCGGCGGCACATACGCAGTGAAGCCCGAGCGCGGATTGCGGAGCTTCTCCGTGTATTCGGTGTTCTTCGGCGTCTCGATGATCCGATTGCCGATCGGCTCCGTGCCGGCCTCGGCGCCCTCGAGCCTGAGCCACATGCCGCCCGCCGGCCGCGTCTTCGGAACCGTCGCCGCCTCGACGACCTCGATCCACGGCGTCCACTTGATCGACGCGAAGTACTCGGCCGACTGCTGAATCTCTTCGTCCGTCATCGCAACCGCGAAGCCCGCCATGATCGGCGTGTTCGGCTTCTGCGGCTCGGCGCTCAGCCGCATACCGTGTTTGAAGTCGTAGAGCTGCTGGACGAAGTAGTCTTTGTTCAGGCCCGCGACGCCCGCGTTCTCGGGACGGCCCTTACCGTTCGGGTAGTGGCAAAGACCGCACGCCCAAATGCCCGCCGCCTCGCGGCCCTTCGCGACGACCGACGGCATGCTCGGGTGGTCGCCCGGGAACCAATCCGCGGGCCCCATGCGGTTGCGAACCTGGTCGAGCGTGAACGTCTTGTCGCTGCCCGGCAGCGTGAGCTTCGTGCCGTCGTCGACGGCCGCCGCGGGAGCGGGCCCCGGCGTGATCGCGTACGCCCATGCGAGATCCTTCGCGATCTGCGGCGAAGCCGCCGGCGCGGCCGGCGCTTGCGGCGACGCCGACTGCGAGTAGCTCACCACCGGAACGGCTCCGGCGATCAAGGCGAGCAAAGAAAGGCAAGAACCCTTCGTTGTTTTCATGGTTGGATTCCGAACGTCCCCCGGGGCACGCCGATTCTGGACCCGGCGCGCGAACGAGCGCAAGCCGAACCGCTCAGATCGCCGGCAGCTTGAAACCCGACTTCTGCACGACGTAATCGCGCGACTCGTACACGAGCTTCTTCACGCGTGCGAGGTCCACGTCGAGCAGCTTGCCGCCGCGTTTCATGGCCTTGCCCGCGATGAACACCGAGTCGACGTTGGACGCATCCATACCGCGCACCACCACGCCCACGGGATCGTTGATCGGCATCACGTTCACGCGATCCGTCGCGAGCATGATGATGTCCGCTTCCTTGCCGGGCCGCAGCGAGCCGACCTTGTGGTCGATGCCGTTCGCGATCGCGCCTTCGATCGTGGCGAACTCGAGCACGTCTTGGCTGGACAGCACCGGCGGGAGATTCTCCTCGCCCGCCAAGCGCCGTTCGTTGATGCCGGCGCGCTGCACCGTTACGACCGAGCGCATCTGTGCGAACAGATCGCCGCACATCGTCGTCTCGACGTCGACGCTCAAGCTCGGCCGGATGCCGAGATCGAGGCAACGCTGGATCGGCGGCGCGCCGTGACCCATCTGCATCTCGATCGGGCACGCGATCGACACGGTGCCGCCCGTATCGCGGATCATCTTGAGCTCGTCGTCGACTGAGCGTGCAGCAGTGGATGTAAGTGGTGTCGTGCCCGAGCAGGCCCGCCTTGCCCATCGCCCCGAGCTTACCGAGCTTGCCGGCTCCCGCGACGCCGACATGCACGCTGATCCGCACACCGACCTCGCGCGCGAGCGCCCAGTCGTGCTCGGCGACCTCGAACGTCGTGAACTCCGGCCCGCGCGGCGCGAGCGCGAGCGTGACCAGTTGATCGCGCGACGAGAAGTACTGCTTCGCGACGCGCCGCACGTCGTGCGGATGCTTGAGCTTGCTGTCGTGCCACCACGCCGGCATGTCGAGGTTCGGTGTACCGTATGCGAATACGCAGCGGATGCCGCTCTCGTGCACGGCGCTGATCACCGCGTCGGTGTGCTCGGGAGTGTTCTGGATGTGCGACCAGTCGAGCAGCGTCGTGATGCCGGCCTCGATCGCTCCGAGCGCGCTCACGAGATTGCCCGCGTACCCATCCTGCGGACGGTAGGCCGGCGCGAGCACGCCCAGGATGTCGGTGAAGTATTCATCGAGAAGCGCATCCGCGGCGATGTTGCGCAGGATGCCTTCCCAGATGTGGCGATGAGTGTCGATGAATCCCGGCATTACGATCATCGTCGACGCGTCGATGACCTCGGCCTCGCCGACCTGCAGGTCGGGACCGACCGCGACGATCTTCGTGCCGTCGATCAGGACGTCCGCGCGGCGGAAGTTGCCGATCTTCCGATCCATCGTGAGAACACAGCCGTTCTTGAGTATTGTTCTTCCGGTTGCCACAACTCCCCCCTCGATCGAAGCAGGACAGCGACTACGCTCACGCGTGTTTCATCTTGCCCGAAATCGTTCGCAGCTGTTAGCGAAACTCAAGGAGCGCGCTCCGGCCGCCGCTTGACGACGCACGGCTCGGGCTCATAATCGGCCGAACGTTCGTGTCGAAACGGCGACGCGAACTTGGCCGGACAACGTACCCATGCAACAAGACGACGATCAGCTCGCCGCGTTCGGCGAATTCGTCCGCGCCCAGCGCCGGCTTGCACAGGTGTCGCAGCGCAACCTCGCGCGCATGTCGGGCGTATCCGATTCCTACCTGAGTCAACTCGAGCGCGGCAATTACCGGCCGTCGCCGCAGGTCGTCAAAGCTCTCGCGCAGGCGTTCGGGCTCGACCCGAAGCAGCTCTATGCGATGCTCGGCTTCGGCGACGACGAGGAAGGCCACCCGTTGCCAAGCGTCGAGCAAGCGATCCAGCTCGACCCGAAGCTCGACGCGGCTCAGAAGGAAGCGCTGCTGCGCATCTACAAGTCGTTCGTCGCGGAGCCTTGAGCGCGTTGACATCGACGGCCGCACTGCGCCACGCTCGCCGCTAGGCTCGCGGCTCGGACGGGCTCGGGCCTCCTAGAAGAACGAAGGGGGAACGGCGATGGCGAGCGACAATACGAAAGACTTCCAGAACCAAGCGCGCGAAATGCTGCGCGCGCAGCAAGAGGCCTTCCTGGCCGCGATCAAAGCGTGGCGAGAGAGTGCTGCGAAAGGCTCACCGCCACCCGCGTGGCCGAAGCCGCCCGCGCTCGACATGTTGCCGAGCCCCACCGAAGTCGCGGAAGCGTCCTACGCATTCGCGGCCAAGCTCCTCGCCGACCAGAGTCGGTTCATGGAAGAGCTCGGCAAGGCGATCGGCACGTCCGAGAAGAAGAGCTGACGCGTACGGCGTCGCGCGCATTCGACCGACGCGTCGAACCAGCGCCTCCGCCCGCGAGCAGACTCTAGGAGCTCCCATGCAGGAACCCTCACCTCGCCCTTGGCTCGAGCTCTATCGCGACGTGCCTCCGACGATCTCGCCGGACAGCGACACTGCTCTCGAGATGTTCCGCGCGACGGCGCGGCGCGATCGTGCGGCGCCGCTCGTGCACTACTTCGATCGAGCGCTGACGTTCGACGAATTCGACCGCATGTCCGACGCGCTCGCGGTCGCGCTGCAGGAGCGCGGCGTCGAATCCGGCGACCGCATCGCGGTCTGGATGCAGAACATCCCGCAGGTGCTGGTCGCGGTGCTCGCGGCGTGGAAGTGCGGAGCCGTCGTGGTCCCGTGCAATCCAATGCTGCGCGAGCGCGAGGTCGTGAAGATCTTGTCGGGCTCCGGCTGCCGCGTCCTGTTGTGCCAGGAGGACCTCTACGCCGAAGCCGGCCGTGCGGCCGTGCCCGCGACGGCCGTGCAACACACGATCACGACCTCCCCACTCGAGTTCCTCGATCCCGACGCGTCACGTCCGGCCGTGCTCACCGGCATGAGCCGCTCGCGCGACGCGATCGTGCCCGACATGCTCGATCTCGTGCGTGCAAACCAGGGGCGCGAGCCGAAACCGGTCGAGCTCACGGGCGATGACGTCGCATTCCTGGTGTACACATCGGGAACGACGGGCAATCCGAAAGGTGCGATGAACACGCACCGCAACGTCGTGTTCGCGACGTCCGTCTACGAGAGCTGGATCGGGCTCGGACCAAAGGATGCGATCCTCGGGCTCGCGCCCTTGTTCCACGTCACGGGCCTGATCGGTCACGTGACGCTCGCGATGCTTACCGCGAGCCCCCTCGTCCTGTTCTATCGGTTCGACGTCGACGAGGCGTGCCGCCTGGTCGCGGCTCATCGCGCGACGTTCACCGTGTCCGCGATCACCGCGTTCATCGCGATGTTGAACAGCGACGCGATGGCGAAGCACGATCTGTCTTCGCTCAAGAAGATCTACACGGGCGGCGCGCCGACACCGCCGACCGTGCTCGACCGATTGGCATGCACGCACCGGCGTACGAATCCAGCCGATGTACGGCCTCACCGAGGCGACGTCGCCGACCCACATGACACCGTTCGGCGTGATCCCGCCGATCGATCCGCACACGGGAGCCATGGCAGTGGGCGTGCCGGTGTTCAACACGCACGTCACCGTCGTGACCGATGCGGGCCACGACGCACTGCCGGGCGAGATCGGCGAATTCGTGATCGCGGGCCCGCAGATCGTCCCGGGGTACTGGCAGAAACCCGAAGAGACCTCGAAATCTCTGAGCGCGGCGGGCCTGAAGACGGGCGACGTCGGGTTCATGGACGAGCGCGGCTGGTTCTATCTCGTGGACCGCTCGAAGGACATGATCGTCGCGTCGGGCTTCAAGGTATGGCCACGCGAGGTCGAAGAAGTGCTCTATCAGCACCCCGCCGTGCGCGAAGCGGCGGTGGTCGGAATCCCGGACGCGTATCGCGGCGAGACCATCAAGGCCGTCATCAGCCTGAAGCCCGGACAGTCGGTGACTGCCGACGAGATACGCGCGTTCGCGCGCGAGCGGATGGCCGCGTACAAGTATCCGCGAGTCGTCGAGATCATGGACGAGCTGCCAAAGACGACGAGCGGCAAGATCATGCGCCGGCTCTTGCAGCCGACGGTGCGTTCGAGCGCGATTCCCGTGCAAGCCGAGCTCGGCGACGTGTCGTACCCGCAGCTTCGGGCAGCCGTCGAAGCGCGCGCGGTGCTCGAAGCCGGAGCAACGTGGTTGCGCTTGAGCCGCGGGCGCATTCCGCTGTCGACGTCGGCGGCGCTCTACGAGCGGCTGCGCCTCATGCTCGGCCAACTCGGCGACGGCGCCGTGTTCCTCGACCGCGACGCGTTCCTCGCGGCGAACGAGTCTTATCACGCGGCGGTGGTCGATCTGGCGCAGAACGAGCACTTGTCGATGGGCTTCCGCCGGTTGCGCCTGCGCGAGCTGTTCGCTGCGGCACTCAAGTCCACGCCCGTCGCCGCCGAGCACGTCGTCTATTTCCACGAGTACTTGACGGACTCGCTCGCAGCCGGCGACGCGGCCGGCGCGCTCAAAGCGATCCTGTCATGGGGTAAGCAGTCGACGACCGGCGTACGCCGCGCGTTGGCCGGCGACGAGACGACGCTCCGCGACGAGCTGCGGCCCGGCGGCATCGTCGAAGACCTGTCTCTCGCAGTCGCGAAGGAACAGGAGAATCTCGCGGCCGACGTCGACGCCCTCGTGCTGGCGCTCGACGCACGTGCAGCCCTCGAGATCGGCATCACGCAATCGCTCGGCAATGCCCTGTCCATCGAGGCAGAACGCGACGCGCTCGTCGCGCGCTTGCGCGCGTTCACGCCGCTCGTGCGTGGCGCGTCGGCGGCGCACGTCGCGCGCTACATCCGCGCCGACGACGCGTTCCATCGGATCTTCCTGAGCTTGCTCAGAAACCCGTGGCTGTTCGACGTCTACAACGCAATGGACGTACCCGAGCTCATGCGCCGCGTGCTCATCGTCGCGCCGCCGACGATCCGCGAGGTGTTCGACGATCACAAGGGGCTCACGAACGCGCTTAGGACCGGCAGCGCCGACGCGACGAGCGGCGCGATTACGGAACACGCGAATCGAGTGCGTTCCGCCCTCGCCGCTTTCCTAGCCGACGCAACGAAGCAGCCGTCGCCCGGTCCGGCGCAGCACGTGGCCTAGCACGCGCGGCGGCGGGCACGGCGGCCACGGTTGGCGCAGCTCGAGTAGCCGCGTCTTGCGCCCGCAGCGCGGCTGATGCGTAGCTTACTTCGCAGACGCTTGACATGCGCCGCGTATGCGTTGCATACTACGCACACGTTCTGAGCAGCAAACCCCTCAACCCCAAACAGGACCACCACCATGGCTAGTTATGTGAAGTTGGCCGCCGAAGCTGGCGACAAGTATCTGACCGCCCTCACCGAGTTCCAGGAGAATTTCTTGAAGACCGTGTCGGCCGGCGCCGAGCGCGTCAAGGCGGCGAAGACGGCGGCCCCGACACCGGCGTTCGACTTCCCGATTCCGACGGCATCCGACGTCGCGGAAGCGAACTTCGCGTTCGTGCAGAAGCTCGTGAAACAGCAGAAGACCTTCGTCGATAAGCTGCTCGCGACGGCGACGCCCGCGACCAAGTAATCGAAGCTCGTTCGAAACGGCGGCCGCGGCATCCCCCCCAACCGCGGCCGCCGTACCTGTCCCGCGCCGCGGCGACTGAGTACCATACTTCGTTGCGCAAACGTGCAGCCGCACGTTCGCTTCGCGCGCGACGAGAAGGAAGCTTGAGACCGTGGCCGAAGAGACGCCCTCCCCCGATCCCACGGTCGTAGAGCGCTGGCTCGCCGAACAACAGCAGTGGCAGCGAACCGTAGCGACGTACATCGACTCGCTCGCGAAGAACGACGATTTCCTCGTCCACCTCGGCAACGCGATGCGCGGCTCGCTGCTCGCGGGCAAACCCTACCCCACGCAGCCACCGCCCGGCGCGGCTTCTCCCCAGACGCAAGCCGACGATCGCCTGGATCAAGTGCTGTTCACGCTGCACAAGATCGAGGGTCAGATCGAGGACCTGCGGTTGACTCTCGACGAGCTGCGCGCACGCAAAGACGAAGAAGAAAGGCAAGTCCGGGAAGCGTAAGGACCGGGAGTGAGCGAGACCGAGCCAGAGCGCGATCGCGAGCTCGAGGCGCTGCTCGCGCTTTCGCGCCGCGGCCGCGCGAAGCTCGAGCGCCTCCACGAGATCCTCACGACGCCCGGCCACTACGGCACGGGCGCGTCGCCGACGGCGGTCGTCTACCGCGAGAACAAGCTCAGGTTGCTGCGTCTGCTCGACGAGTCCGGCAAGCCCCGCAGCGGTCCGCCGGTGTTGTTCGTACCGGCCCCCGTGAGCCGCTATTTCATCCTCGACCTGCTGCCGGGGCGCTCGTTCGCAGGCCACGTCGGCGCGGCTGGGTTCGACGTCTACATCGCGGACTTCGGCACGCCGAGCCGCGAGGATCGCTTCGCCGATCTCGAGTACTACGTCGACGGGCTCGTGCGCCGCTCCGTCCGAACCGTGTGCGCGCTGACGGGGGAGTCGCGCGTAAACATTGTGGGCTACTGCCTCGGCGGTACGTTGTCGCTGCTCTACGCAGCGCTCTATCCCGACACCGTGAAGCGCTTGGTGCTGCTCACGACGACGGTCGACGGCGACGTCGAAGGCGGGATTTCTTGGGTCGCGCACAAGATGGGTCTCGCGGGCGAGAGCTACGACGAGCCGCGACTCGTTCCGGCCGTCGAGGTGAAGAGTTGGTTCGAGATGCTCTCGCCCGGCAGCAACAGCCTCACGAGCCGCGTGAGCGATCTCTGGGACCGGCTCGACGACGCGCCCGAGAGGCTCCGCGACGTGCGCACGATGGCGACTTGGGTCGACGACGTGGTGCCCGCACCGGGCCGCCTGCTGGCGGAGCTTTACAAGAAATTCGGTCCGGGGCGCAATGGTTTGATGGCGGGCACGGCGACGATCGGCGACCGGGTGCTAGACTTCGCCGCCGTCTCGATGCCGGTGCTCGCGGTCTCCGCGGAGAAGGACACGATCTCGCCGCCCGCGGGCGTCGACGCGATCGTGAAGATCGTGCCGCAGGCCGAGGTGATGAGATTGCAGGGCGGGCACGTCGGCATCGTCGCGGGTCGTGCGGCCGCCGCGCTGTGGAAGCGGACCGTCGAGTTTCTCGGTTCGGGGGGAGTGTCCGGGTGAGCGATCGTGAGTTTCTCGAGTGGCGCGGCCAGCGCGTCTGCATCACGGAACAAGGCGAAGGCGAGCCGCTATTCCTCGTACCCGGCCTCGGCAATAACGCCGACATGTGGGCGCCGTTCATGGCGCAGTTTCCGAATCGTCGGCTGATCACGTTCGACGCGCCCGGCACCGGGCGCTCGACGACGCCATTCTTCCCCGTATCCGTCGCAGCGCTCGCGGCACTTGCCGTCGCCGTTCTCGACGATCGCGGCGTCGCCTGCGCAGACACCGTCGGCTTCTCGTATGGCGGCGCCGTCGCGCAGCAACTTGCACACGACCACCCGGAGCGCGTGAAGCGCCTCGTTCTCGCAGCGACTACGTGCGGCATCGGCGCGATCTGGGGCTCGGCTGCGGCGATGGCCGCGCTCGCGACGCCTCTGCGCTTCTACTCGCCCGCTTTTTTCGAGCGTACCGCTGCGGCCGTCTACGGCGGCGCGACGGCGCGCGACGAGTCGCGGCGGCTCGTCAACAGCGACGCCCGTCACCGGCTTCCGCCGTCGGCCTACGGCTACGCGATGCAGTTGCTCGGCGGGATGGGCTGGTCGAGCTGGCCGTTCCTGCCCGACATCCCGCACGAGACGCTCGTGATCAGCGGCGACGAGGATCCGCTCGTGCCGGTCGCGAACGCCGAGCTGCTCGCAAGACGCATCCCGAACGCCCGGCTCGAGATCGTCGAGCGTGCCGGACACCTGCTCCTGTGGGACGACGCCGAGAACGCGGCGCAGAGGATTCAGCGCTTCGTCTCGTAGCTCGGCCGCGTTCACGTTGGAGACATTCGCTCGGCCGCGAAAGCGGCAGGCTTGAAACGCGGCCGGCTTCGCTACGGCGTCGAGATCGTGGGCGCAGCGGTCTCGCTGTTGAACGTGTCGCGCGTCATCCGCCACTCGCCGTTCGGCTGGCGCTGATAGATCCGCAGGAACGTCCCTTTCACGGAACGCGCTTCGCCGGCGCCCCGCGGCGTCGCGATCGTCGTGTAGCTGCCGCTCTGAAATGCGAGGTCGCCCGAGACGACGGTCTCCGTCGGGTTCCACGTCTCGTCGAACGTGAACTGCTCGAACGCGCGGCCGTTCATCGCGTCGTTCGCCGCCTTGCCGACGATCGGCGGGCGGCCCGGCGCGATCATCATGTGGTGCTCGGTCGTGAGGCTCGATAGCGTCGCGATGTTCTCGTCGTTGATCGAGCCCAAGTAGCGCTCGTTGAACGCCGTGATCGCCGCGATGTCCTCCTCGACCGTCGGACGTTGCGACGTAGGTCCGCAGCCCGCGAGGAGCGCGACAACGACTGCCGCGATGACGAAGGGCGTTCTCATTCGTGAATCCTCCGCGGACGCCGTGCTCACCATGGCGCCGTCGTGCCGTCGTAGTTCAGAAAGCGGCCCGAATCCTCGATCGTGAGCTTGTCGATCGTCTCGATCATGTGCTGCACGCTGAACGGCATCTCGATCATGCCCTTGAAGCCCTCGAGATACGCCTGCCGCTCCGTGACGACCGCGCCCGGATGCAGCATCACGACCGTGACCCCGTCGGGCTTCTCCTTCGTCGCGACGAGCTGCATCGCGCGATTCAGCGCGGCTTTGCTCGCGCGATAGAAGATCGCGCCCGAGCCCGCGAGCTGATCGGTCAGAGACCCGTTCGTGGAGCTGATCGCGATGATCTTCTTCTGCGTGCTCGCCTTGACGTTGCCGACCAGCGCCTCCGACACCATCAACGGCCCCTTCACGTTTACGGCCATGATCGTGTCGAGCAGCTCGTAGTGGAGGTCGCCGAAGTTCTGCGTGCTCCAGTCGCCGATGCAGTCGTCGTCGCGACAGGCACTCCGGTCGTTGTAGACGCCTGCGTTGTTGATCAACAAGTCGATCGGCACGTCTTTCAGCTTCGCCGCGAGCGCGCTCACGTCCTCGGCGCTCGTCACGTCGAGGTGCTCGACGCGCACGTTGTCGAACTTGGCGGTGATCGCGGCGAGCGACTCGGGCACCCCCGAACGCCGGTGCGTCGCGATGACGCTCCACCCCTTGGCCGCGTACTGCTTCGCGAATTCGAGGCCGAGGCCCGAGTTCGCACCGGTAATCAGCACCGTGGCGGCGGACGACGGGATACGGAAACGCCGCGAGCACGAGGAACAACGGGACCGCGAGCGCTTCGATCGCTCGCGCCACACGATGACGGCGGTACGTTCTTGTCACGATCACCCCCCTTGCAATCGTCGCGGGCTGCGCTCCGGGCTCGTAGCGAACAGGGCTGGAAACGCGCACGCGAGGACCCGAGTTTGCCGGATGCTTGCGCGCTAACCAAGGTGCCTATCCGTACCCGGCAGCGCGGCGCCTCACCCTCGCGATCAGGCCGTCAGCGTGTAGTTCAAAACCCAGACGAGCAGCAGCACGAGCGGCACGTGCACGACGAATTGCAGCATCGAGTAGCCGACGATATCGCGCGGCTTGAGACCCAAGATGCCGACGAGCGGCAACATCCAGAATGGGTGGATCAGATTGGCGAGCGCCTCGGTCGCGTTGTAGGTCTGCACCACCCAACCTAGGTGCACACCGAGCGACTTGCCGGCCTCGAGTAGGTACGGCGCCTCGATGAGCCATTTGCCGCCCGCCGACGGAATGAACAGCCCGAGGAATGCGGAGTAGATCCCGACCATCACGGGGAACGTGTGCTGCGTCGAAACCGAGACGAAGAAGTCCGAGATCTGCAGTCGCGAGCCCCGACTCCGTGAGCATCCGCACGATACCCGCGTACATCGGATACTGGATCAGCACGCCGCCGACCGGCGTGACGGACGCAGCGATCGCCTGCACGAAGGACTTCGGCCGCCAGTGCAGCAACATGCCGACCATCAGGAACAAGAAGACGTAGTGATTTAGATCCAGCACCACGCCCGCACCCTTGTCGCGGACCTCGAGCGCGAGATAGCCGAAGCCGAGCACACACGCGACGATCGTGAGAAGCGGGCTGTATTCGAGCCACTCGCCCGGCGTCTGCCGCTTGCCGATGTCGTTCGTCGCGGGCGAGTACGCGACGCCCATGTCGGTCATCGAGCGCGCATGCCCGCCGCTCGGTGCGGAGAAGAACGAGACGCACATCGACACGACGATGAGCGCCGCCGCCACGGCCAGGCTCTGCCACAGCCCAATCGTCTGACCCAACGGAATCACGCCACTGATGTTCTCGATCGCGTCCGGCAGCGACGCCGGCGCGGCCATGATCAGCGCAGCGGACGACGACAGGCCGAGCGCCCAGACGCTGCCGACGCCGAGGTACGCTGCCGCACCGATCGCGCGATAGTCCGAGCCCTTCACGCGCTGCGCGACCTCGCGCGCGAGCAGCGCGCTGAAGATCAGGCTGAAGCTCCACGACACGAGCGACGCGAGCATCGAGAACAACGCGACGTACGCGGCCGCTCCCCTGCCGGTGCGCGGAATCGCGGCGAGCCTGTGAATCACGCCGTACACCGGCGGCGAAGTAGCCACGGCATAGCCCGTGATCACGATCATCGACATCTGGATCGTGAACGCGACGAGGTCCCAGAATCCCGCGCCGAATCGCTGCGAGGTCTGCAGCACGGAGCTGCCGGCGAGCAGGCACGCGACGAATACGACGGCGACGGCCGCGAGCGCCAACACGAACGCGTCGGGGAACCACTTCTCGAACCAGTCGGAAAGCCTGAGGCCGATGCGCGCGAGCATCGAGTTGTCGGCGGGATTGTGCTGTGCCGGCATCGGGCGGCGAATATAGCAGATGCCGCGCGCGGCGCCTCAGCGCGGCGTGCGGCGGCCCCGCCTCGGAGCGGCGTCAGCCGCGACCCGGCGCGGCGCGAGCTGCCGTCTCGGCCGCGGCGTCCTCAACGCGGCACGCGCTCCGCACGCGCGACGAGCTCGATGATCCGCTTCTCGACCGTCGACCACGCGGGGGCGAACGGCGCAACCAAGTCGAAGTGCCCGGCGCGCGGGATCACGTCGAGCGCGACATCGCCTTTCCCGCGGCGCTCTGCGTCCACGAATCTACGGCTCTGCTCGATCGGCACGATCGCATCGACCGCACCGTGCACGAGACGCACCGCAACTCCGAGCGGCACGAGCTCGAGCGGGCTCGCCTCGTCGTAACGGTTGCCGACGCTGCGCGCTAGCCCGCCCATGAGATCGGGTACCGCGGCGTTGCACGAGCCGCTGCCGAGCGCGTAGCTGCGAAGGTCCGTGATGCCCGCGAGCGCGACGACGCCCGCGACGGACAGCGGATCCGCGACGTATAGATCGCTGCCTGCGGCGACCTTCGGCCGAGCGGCGAGCCAGAGCGCGAGCTGTCCGCCGGCCGAGTGGCCGACGACGACGACGCGCGCGAGATCGAGACGGTGCCCGGCTGCGAGCACACGAAGATGATCGAGCCCGCTCGCGACGTCGCGGAACGTGCCGGGCCAGCCGCCGCCCGCGTGACCGATGCGCCGGTATTCGATCACCCAGGTCGCGAGGCCGCGCGCGGTGAGCACCTCGGCCATCCGCTCCACGTGCCGATAGTCGTAGTCCGCGAGCCAGCAGCCGCCGTGCACTATCGCAGCAACTGCAAACGGCCCGTCTCCCGCGGGCACGCGCAGAATGCCGAACTGAAAAGGCGCCTCGCTGCCGTAGTCGAAGCGTTCGCCGCGCGACGCGACCGGCTGCCGGGCCACTTGCTCGAAGGTTACTTCCGCCACTCCGTCCATCGCCCATGCAACCGCGAACGCGGACAATAATCGCGCGCAAGCGCTCGCGATAAATCGGCTGCGTACCGACCGCTCGCCCGGCTGCTGATCCACCGTCGAAGCTTACCGCCGGCTACCGTCAATCGCCTCGCTTTGTTAAGCCGCGGAGCACACTTGCACAAGGTTTCTTGGGTAGACAGCTAACTGAGCGCAAGCTACCCTGCGCCGCCCTATAATCACTACAACAACGTCCTTCTTGGGGGTCTGCCTGTGGGTTTCTTGATCTGGCTTGAGGCGAGCTCGCTTGCCGACTGGGTCCGGATGTCGACGCTCGGCTATCCGATGATGATCACGCTGCATGCGTTCGGCATGGCGATCATGGTCGGGCTCGCACTCTTGCTCGACATGCGGCTGCTCGGCCGGTTCGCCGGGAATCCCGTATCCCGCTCTCCAGCGCTTCCTCAGCCTCGCGTGGATCGGTTTCGGCATCAATTTCGTCTCGGGATCGTGCCTGTTCGCCGCGCAGGCGACGTCGTACATCACCGACGTTGTCTACATGTCGAAGATGGCGCTGGTAGTCCTCGGCGCGATTACGGCCGCTATTCTGCAAAACCACGTCAATCACGACTCTGCGAAATGGGACGTGGCGACGCCTCCTCTAGCGGTGCGCTCGATCGCTGTCGTGTCCATGGTGTTCTGGGTGACTGCGATCATCCTCGGACGCTTGACCGCTTACCTCGATATAACCTTTAGCCAGCTGTTTGGCATTAGCTAGGTACGCAAAATGGGTGACGCAATTCAAGACTGGATGGTGAGCACGTGGATCAACCACGTCGTGATCGGCTATGCCTGGAGCTGGCCGACGCTCGAGTCGGCGCACTTCCTGGCGCTGTGCTTGCTGATGGGCTCGCTGCTGATCATGGACCTGCGCCTGATCGGCTTTCAGCGGATCATCCCGCTCAAAGCGGTGCACGCGTTGATGCCGGTCGCGATCGGGTCGTTCGCGATCAACCTGCTCTCCGGATTCGGGTTCCTGTTCGGCGACCCGCGCACCTACACCGCCAACTGGGCTTTCTGGGCGAAGATGATCTGCATCGTGCTCGCGGGCCTGAATTTCTTGGTGTACTACACGAAGGTCGAGCCGTCGCTGCTGCGCCTCGGCCCGAACGAGCCGACGCCGGCGCTTGCGAGAGCCGTCGGCGCGGCATCGCTGTTCTTCTGGTTCAGCGTGTTGTCGCTCGGCCGTTTGCTCCCGTACCTCGGCACGGGCGGCGGCTGACCGCCCAGACGGGTCCTGGCTCGGCGCCGTCCAAGAAACTCGCTGTGTAGAAACGTGCGCGCGCTGAGGCAGCGCGCGTACTAGTACGCCACGCCCGGCTTGCAGAGGTCCGTGACGCAGATCGAGTCTAGCGTGCGGCCTTCCGGCGGCACTTTCATTCCGCGCTCCATCATGAGCTTGCGCAGCAGCGCGGCAGTCTCCGGATGCGGGATCGCCGACTGCACGCCGACACGCACGAGCCCATCCGCATAGTCGATTGCTTGCCAGGTGAGGCCCGCGAGCACGTGGATCGTGTCGCGGCTACCGATGTCACGGATAGCGAGATCTGCCCCGTGCGCAACCAG
The DNA here is from genome assembly GCA_963742115.1 of uncultured Gammaproteobacteria bacterium. GTDB lineage: Bacteria > Pseudomonadota > Gammaproteobacteria > Steroidobacterales > Rariloculaceae > FEN-1219. The sequence continues at coordinate 409,425 of CAVUKQ010000009.1, read as the reverse complement.
CGCCTCGACGACGTCGTTGCGGCCCTTGTGCGCCGCGCCCATGAGCGCCGTCTGGCCGTCGAGATTTCGGGCGTTCACGTCGAGCCCGAGCCCGGCGATCAAATTGACGGCCGCGAGCGTCTGCGCCGGCGACCACTCGTAAGTGACACCCTCGACCCAGCCGATGCCGGAAGCCACCATCAGCGGCGTGGTGTTGTCCTGCGTCGCGATTTTCGGATCCGCGCCGTGCTCTAGGAGCAACTCGAGCAGGACCATGTCACCCGATTGAGCCGCGCGTAGGAACGGCGTCGCGCCCTCCTCGTGCAGCCATTGGTGCGTAAAGATCGTGCGCGTCTCGGTGCTCGACTTCATCCGCGCGTTGACGTCGGCGCCGCGCGCGAGCAGCTGCTTGATGATATCGAGGTGATCCAGGTCGGGCTTGCGCGTCGGATAGTCGCCCCCCTCGATGTTGCGATTGTCGGTGGCAATGTAGAGCGGGCTCCAACCGCCCTTGGTCGCGAGGTTCGGGTCCGCACCGTTGTCGAGGAGGAACGACGCGAGCCTGTAGTAGCGGTTGTGGATCGCGGTGAGCAGCGGCGACCAGCCGAACTCCGTGACCTCGTTGACGCCGGCGCCGGCCGCGAGCAGCAGCTTCGCGGACTCGACGTCGCCCTGGCGGGCCGCGAACACGAGCGGCGTGAGGCCGCCCCAGACCTCGGGCGCACCGCGCCCCGCGTTGTCCGGATCCTCGTCCGACTCGCGTTGTGGTTGCGGCGGCGCGGTCTCGGCGGCCGGAGCGGCGCGGCCGATCTCGGCCACCGGAGCATTCGGATTCTCGGGCTGGCGCGCGGTTGCCGCGCGTCCGACGGGCCTTCGCCGAACAGGTCCTCATCGCTGTAGCGGCGCGCCTCGGCCCCACTCTTGCCGAGATCGACGGGGATCGCGCGCCCGGCCTGTCCGACGCCCTTGTGAAAATCCGCGATGCGCGCGCGCGTCGTGTCGGCGAGATACGGGCGTCGGCCGCCCGGTGCAGTCTTCGACCGCGCGCTCACGTCGGCACCGTGCTTGATCAGCACGCCGGCGGCCGCGGGATGTTGGTTCGCGACGGCCCACATCAGCGGCGTCGTGCCGCGCAGCGCCTCCGCCGCGTTCACGTCGGCGCCGCGTCGAATCAGCAGCTCGAGCGCATCCGGATTCCCGGTGCGCGCGGCCATCATGAGGGGGGTCTCGCCGTTCGGCAGGCGCTCGTTCGCATCGGCGCCGGCGTCGAGCAAGACTTCGATGAGCGCGGCGTCGCCCGTCGCGCAGGCAAGCGACAGCGGAGTCGCGCCCTCGCGGTTCGCAGCCTTCACGTTCGCGTTTGCCGCGATCAAAATTTTTGCAGCCGCGATGTCGTTGCGATACGCGGCCCAGTGCAGAGCCGTCGCGCCGTCGGCCTGCGCTCCGTTCACGTCGGCGTGAGCTCCAAGCAGCTGCTTCAACCCCGCAGCATCGCCGTGCATCACGGCGTCGGCGACTTGGCTCGCCGCGTGCGCGGCGCTCAAACCCGACAGCAACGCTACAGCTAGTGCGCCGCGCACGCTCCGCGGAGCAAAAAACGCCGGTGCGCCCCTGGACGACAACCCGTCTCGCTTCGCGGCCGCCGTTCGGCAGCTCCCAATCACAAGCTCTCGATTCGGCCCGTGCTGTCGCCGAACGAGTCTTGGTGCACGCCGTACATATCGAGAATGCTGAGCAGCAAGTTGCTGGTCGGCACCGTGCGGCTCGGGAACGCGAGATGGCGGTTGCCCTTGAGCTGGCCCGAGGCGCCGCCGATCAGCACGTGCGGCACGTCGTAATGCAGGTGCTGATTCGAGTTGCCCATGTTCGATCCGTACAGGGTGAGCGAATGATCGAGCAGCGTGCCGTCGCCGTCCGGAATCGACTTCAACTTTTCCGCGAAGTACGCGATCGTCTTCACGTGGTACTGATTGAGACGCGCGTACTGAGCCACGCGGCCCGGGTCCTCCGCGTGGTGTGAGCCGCCGTGGAAGCTGATGTCCGTGCCGCTGTCGGGATACACGCGGCCCGTGAGGTCACGCGCATAGAGCAGCGTGCCGACGCGGCTGATGTCGCCCTGGAACGCGAGCGCGAGCAGATCGAACTGCAGCTTGATGTGCTCGTCGAACGATTCCGGCACGCCGTACGGCATCGCAATCGCGGGCGCGTCGGTGGACGCTTTGGTCGCGATCTGCAAGCGCCGCTCGATCTCGCGGACGTCCTCGAGGTATTGATCGATCCGCACGCGGTCGGACGCGCCGAGCTTGCCTTCGAGGCTCGCGAGCGAGCCCGTGACGGAGTCGAGAATGCTGCGCTGCTGCACTCGCCGCGCGGTCCGTTCCTCGGCCGTGCCGCCGTCGCCGAACAGGCGCTCGAACACGACCTGCGGGTTCACCTGCATCGGCAGCGCACGCACCGGCGTCGCCCAGGAAATCGAGTTCGTGTAGACGCAGCTGTACCCCTCGCCGCAGTTGCTCGCGTTCGCGCCAGGGTCCTCCACCGCGAGCTGCAGCGACGGCAACAGCGTCTCCTGACCGATCTGCTGCGCGATGACTTGATCGAGTGTGGTGCCGCACTCGATGTCGGCGCCGGTCGTCTTGCGCGGCTTCGCGCCGCAGAGGTACGCCGCGGCAACGAAGTGGTCGGCGCCCGTCACACCGGGCGGATTCTCGGACGACTTTGCCCAGAGCCCGCTCGTGATCACGACTTGGTTGCGAACCTTCTCGAGCGGCTTGTAGATGAACGGCAGCTCGAAGTTGCGCTCGCCGCTCGGAACCCAGTAACCCGGCGCGGCGCCGTGCGGCACGAAGATACCGGTGAACCGCGTCGGCGACAGCTGGGCCGCGCGCGCGACGGAGCCGACCGCGGGCAGCATCGACTCGAGCAGCGGCAGCGCGACGGTCGCGCCGACGCCGCGCAGGAACGTGCGCCGGTGCAACGTCTTGTTGGTAATGAAACCCATCGCCCTCTTCTCCTTAAGAAGGTGCGTCAGTCGCGGACGGCAGCCGTCACGGACGACGACCCGGCGTCGCTGCTGGTCGACGTATGCGGCCCCGACTTGCTGTTCATCTGGAATGGGTCGCTCTTCACGACCTCGAGGATCAGCGTGTCGAACCGGTAGCCGTCCTTCTCCGCGTCGCGCACGATCTTGCGGACGACGGGCATGTCGTAGTACTCGACGCCCCGGCCCACCGCATACGTGAGCAGCTTCTCGGTGACCGTTCTCGTGAATTGGTCGGAATAGCTCAGCAGAAAGTTCCTTAGATCCGCGGGGCCGTTGATCTTCGTGCCGTCGTACATGACGCTCGACGCGTCGATCACGTTCGGGCCGTCGGTCGTGCGCCACGTGCCGATGCCGTCGAACTGCTCGAGCGCGAAGCCGATCGGGTCCATCAACGTGTGGCAGCCCGCGCACGCGGGGTCCGCGCGATGCCGCTCCATCTGCTCGCGCATCGACGGGATGGCCGCGTTGCCGGCCGCGTCGGTCTTTTGGTCCTTGAGATCGGGAACGTTCGGCGGCGGCGGCGGCGGCGGAACGCCGAGCAGATTCTGCAGAACCCAATAACCGCGGATCACGGGCGAAGTGCGGATCGGCTGCGACGACGTCGCGAGCAGGCTGCCTTTGCCGAGCAGCCCGCGGCGCGCGTCGAGCTCGGGGCCGAGCGTCACGCGTTGAAAGCGGCTGCCGTAGATGCCCGGGATGCCGTAATGCTTCGCAAGGCGCTCGTTGACGAACGTGTAGTCGGCAGTGAGCAGCTCCGTGATCGGGCGGTTCTCGCGAACCAAACTGTCGAACAGGAGCTCGGTCTCGCGCCGGAACGCTTGGCGCAGGTTGTCGTCGAAATCCGGGAACAACGACGCGACCGGAACGTGGCCCTCGAGCGCGCGCAGGTTCAACCACTGGCCCGCGAAGTTCGCCGTGAGCGCTTCGGAGCGCGGGTCCGCAATCATGCGGCGCACTTGCTTCTCGAGCACCGCGGCATCCTTGAGCTTCCCCTGCTCCGCGAGCGTGAGCAGCTCGTCGTCCGGGATGCTGCTCCAGAGGAAGAACGACAGCCGCGACGCGAGCTCGAGATCGTTGATTCGGTAGTTCTCGTTCTCCGCGACGCCCGCGGGCTCCTGCTCGATGCGGTAGATGAACTTCGGATCGGCGAGCAGCCGCTCGACGGCCATCTCGATACCGTCCTCGAACTTGCCCGCGGCGCGACCTTGGTCGTAGAACGCGAGCAGCGTCTCCGTGTCCTTCGGTGTCTGCGTGCCGCGGAACGCGTGGCGCGCGAGCGTGCCGAGGATCTTCTCGGCGCACGGCCGCTCGTCCGCGGCAGTCTCGGGGGTGCAGCTCAAGATGTGGCGGCGGCTCGGTGTGTCGCCGGCGCCCTTCACGTCGTATGGACCGTCGATCCGGACGCTGCCGATGTGCGGATAGAACGTGTAGCCCGGCAGCCCGCCCGTCTCGATCGTGCTGCGCTCGAACGCGCGATTCATGTCGAGACCCGGCGCATAGTTCGTCGCGAGGAACGTGACGCCGACGTTGTGCGGCCCCGCGCGCGACCGGCACGCGCACGTCGATCGTCTTGAGCTGGCCGCTGCCGCCGCCGAAGCCGCCGCGGTTCAACTGGAACGCCTCGTCCCAATCGATCAGCTGCACGCGCTCGCCGTCGACGAGAACCTCGAGCTTCTCGCCGCGCACCTCGCCGAACGGGCGAAAGTTGCCCATGTTGCCGAGGTTCACCGAATACACCTTGATGTTGTACGCGGCGTCGGCCGGGAACTCGTGCTCGAACACGAGGCCGCCGCGCGTACCGAACGGCAGGCCCTCGACGTGATAGTTCTGCGTCGCGTCGGTCGCGACCCGGTACATCGATTGGCTCGGAGCCGCGACGTCGCCGAGGGCGAGCCGGCTGATCTTGCTCGCGGCGCTCAGGTACGCCTCGAGCAGCGCCGGGGACAAGCCCAGCGTGCCGGCTTGATTGTCGAAGCCGCGGCTCGAGTCGTCGGCCGGCAGGAACGTGCCGGAATCGATGTCGAGCGCGAGCAGATCGCGAATCGCATTGCCGTACTCGGCGCGGTTCATGCGGTGCAAGCCCGGGCGGCGGCAAGATCTCCTTCGGATCACGATCGAGCTCGCTCTCGATCCAGCTCGCGAGCGTCTTGTAGGTCTCGTGCTCGGGGCGCGGATTGCCGGACGGCGGCATCATTCCAGCCCGGAGCTTGCGCACGACCTTCTCCCATTTCTCGGGATCGGCCGCGACGCCGTCGAGCTTCACGGGCTCGAGCGAGAGGTCGGCGACTTGCTCGGCGTAGTTATGACAATCGAGGCAGTAGTGGCTGATCGTCTGTTGGTGCGCCGCGACGGTTTCTTCGCGCGAGGGTTGGCAGCCGGCCGCGAGAGCGGCGGCGGCCCCAATCAACACGAGTTTTACGTCGTTGCCCTTCACGCACTTCCCTCTCGAGTTGTCTCGCTCTCAGGACTATATACAACTAACGGCCGCAGGTCCCCGGCTGCCAGCTCAAGAACTCTCGGCCGCGCCGACGCGCTCGCTCGCGAGGCTTCTCGGGCCTCTACGCGGAAACGATCCCGTCCGGCGTATGGACGGTGACTGCGCGGTCATCGCGACGGGCGCCAGTCATTGCGGAGCGCTCGGCTCCCGGCGCTTGCGGAGAGCCTCGAGGCTGCTCGGCTCGGGAAAGTCCTCGCCCCAGAGTTGCTTGCCGTCGGCGAGAAACAGCGTTTGCCAGTGCACGACGTTCGAGCCGTCGCGCGAAGGATGGCCGACGATCTTCACGACGTCCCCGGGCTTGACCTCCTCGCCGGTCCAACCCTTGCGCAGCAGCACCGTGCGCGAGCCGCCTTCAGCCATCCACTCCTGGTCCTTCCCGTCCGCGCCTTTCACCGTAAGGTAGATGCGAGCGTGCGGATTGCCTAGCGTGAACTTCGTGACCGCGCCCTCCACGGTGATTTCCTTGTCGAGCTGGTAATACACGGCGGCCGAGTGATGGGCCTGCACCGCGAGCGCAACCGAGGCTCCGACCAGCGCGACAACGATCGATAGCGATTTCATGTCGGTTCCCTCACGGCTTCGCCGGAGTGTCGCCGCAACTGTCGACGACGAGCTGCACGTCGGGTGTGTAGAGCCAAGTCTTCGTGGACGTATAGGGCTCCTCGAGATTTACCGGATCCTCGACCGTGATCTCGAGGTGCATCCGGCGCGGGCTGTCGAGAATCGTGTAGCGTTCATGGCCACGCGCCTGATCGGCGTAGCCGCCGCCGCTCAGGAACGAGAAAAAAATGTCGCCTTTGAGACCGACCGTGTCGACGACTAGCGCGTCGCCCTCGTAGCGCCCGATCGAGTGACCCATGTCGGTCAGCGTGAGCGTCTTCGGGTGACCGCGGCCATCCATGTAGATGGTGCGCGTCTTCTCCCACTCCTCGTACTGGATCACGAGGTTGCCGCCCTCCTCACGAATTTGGATCGGCAGTGGATTGGTGGATTCGCGGAACCACCCGTATGGCTGACAAAGCAGCGTCGGATCGTTCGCCTCGTTCTGACCGTCCTGAACCGCTAAGCCCGCTTCGGTGAGCTTGTCCTTGAGCTCCGTGCGGTGGAACCCGAAGAACTGGCCCTGGAGCGCTTCGAGCGGCTTCTCGTCGTTTGCCTTGTCGTCGAGCAGCCCCTGCAGGAACGCGTAGGCCTTCTTCGTGCACCCGGCGAAGCAGCTGAAGTCTTCGACCTGCCAGAACGGGTTGTCTTGGGTCGTGAAGACGCCGCTCCACACGCCGGCAAAACTCGGATGCTGCTGCGCCAGCGCCGGCCACGGAGAAACTGCGGCGAGCAGCAAAGTGCCGGCAACGTTCAGGCCTGCGCGGCGCCGCGCGCGGTAGAGGTAATCGATCATGCTCTCCCCCGTTGAAGCGCCGCGGGCATGGCCCGAGGCGCGAGGGGCCATTCTAGCGAACGAGCAGCGTCGAGCGAGAGTCGCGGCAACGGAGGCCTAGGCGGTACCCGCTGGACGGCTCGCCGCGCTAGGGGCGGCGCAAAGACCCCTTTGGAGCGCGCCCGGCCGACGCGCCGGCTCGCTCAGCCGTTGGCCGCGTGCAAGGCCTGGTAGAGCGCGTCGAGGTTCGAGCGCAGCAACCGCGTGTAGCCATCGGGCACGAGGTGTCCCTCCTCGACGATCCCACCATCGCCGAGGTCGAGCACCACGAGCTTCGCTCCGGCCGACGTGATCGCACTCTTGATCCCCTCGGACGGCTCCCACTGGTGCACGACGACCTTGATGCCGTGCTCCTTGAGATATCTTGAGAAACTCGAGAGATCGTCCGGCGTCCAGTTGATGTCCTGTTTCAGAAAATACCCGTCCACGAAGACGCTCATGTCCGTGAGCAGATAGACGAGCCCGGAGCCGAGCCCATAGACCGTGACGTCGGGCAGCGCCGCGAGCTTCGCCTCGTACTCACGCTTGATGTCGAGCACCTCGCGCTCGAACTTCCCGAGATTTGCGGCGATCTTCGGCGCGTCCGCCGGCGCGAGGCGCATCAAGTCCTGGCCCACGATGTCGGCCGCGCGCGCAACGTTCGAGGCGCTGAGCCAGAAGTACACGGACGGCACCGGCGCGGCCTCGGAATCGGACTGCGACCAGGGCGCATCGGTCTCGGGCTCGAATGCGACGGATATGCCTTCGAGCGTGTCGGAGTAAGGCTTGGTCGCATCGATGTCGATCACGCGGATGTTGGCCGCGCGCGCGGCGACGAACAGCGGATCGTCCTGCCAAAGCTTGCCGATCGTGATCACGGCCGACGCGTGCGCGAACTGATCGGCGAGCTTCGGAGCCTGGAGCGTGAAGTAATTCTGCTGCGCGTTCATGCGCCGGCCGTTGTCCGGTATGTTCTGCACGGTCACGTGCGTGCCGGCCGCGAGCGCCGACGCAATCGAGTACGTTACCGGCAGCGCCGTCAGCACCACCGTATTGCCGGCGGGCTCGTCGGCACGTGCGCCCCCCGCCGCGACGGCGAGGCATAGGGCACCGAGAACACCCAAACCCTTAGCGTGCAACATGACTCACACCTCCGCTTCGCGGAATCGCGAGACAGTGATTCGAATGATCATCGTCAGCACGAAGATCGCGGTTGCGACCATGATGATCGCGCCGCCCGACGGAACCGGCAGATCGAACTGCATCGGAATCATCACACCGGCGATGCAGCTGATCGTCGAGATGATCATGCTCAGGAACACGAACCCGCGCATCGAGCGGATCAAATTGCGGGCCGCCGCGGCCGGGATCAGCAGCAGCGCCTCGACGAGCACCGCGCCCACGATCTTGAGGCACGCGACCGTGAGCAGCGTGATCATCAGCACGAACACGTACTCGACGAGCTGAACCTTCACGCCGCGAACCTTCGCGAGGTTCGGGTTGAAGCTCGCGAGCACGAGCGGGTTGAACAGCGGGATCGCGACGGCGATCACCGCCGCGGTCGTGACCAACAGCACGTTCATGTCCGTGTCGCTCACGGTGAGCACCGAGCCGAACAGCACGGCCTCGAGGATGTGCGTGTTGACGCGTGCGGAAACGAACAGGAGCAACGAAGCGCCGACCGCGAGCGAGATCGACAGGAACACGCCGATCAGCGTATCGGACGAGATCTGCGTACGCCCCTTGGTGTACTGCAGCACGAGGCCGAACAGCACGCAGAAGCCGAACATCGACACGTACGGCTCGGTGTACGACTCGCCGAGCAGCACGCCGATCGCGACTCCGGTCATCGCCGCGTTGCCGATCGCCTGCGAGAAGAACGCCATCCGCTTCGTGACGACCATCGTGCCGACGCCGCCGAGCACCGGGCCGATGAACAGGGCGCACAGCAGCGCATTGATGACGAAACCGTACTGGAACGACAGCGGCAGCTTGCCGTCGAACGCGAGCGCCATGAGGTAATCGCGGATCCACATGTAGAGCTCGCTCATGCCGCACCCGCCTTGGCCGCTCTCACGGGCTCGGCCGCAACCTGCAGCACCTGGGTGAACAGCTCTTCCGCGTTGAAGTTCGCGAGCACCTCGCTTCGGGGGTCCCGTGAACAGCACGGTGCGGTTGATGCACGTGACGTTCGCCGCGAGCGCGCGCACCTGCGCAAGGTCGTGCGCGATCCAGATGACCGTGACGCCTTCGCCCGAGAGCTCTTGAATCACCTGCACGAAACGCTCGGCGCCGATCTCGTCCATGCTCGTCATCGGCTCGTCGAGCACGAGCATCGCGGGCTCGGGGATCAAGGCCTGCGCGACCAAGATGCGCTGGCGTTCGCCGCCCGACAAGCTGCCGAGCTTGCGCTTGTTCTTGCCGACGAGGCCCACGCGCGCTAGCGCCGCCTCGGCCCGCGGCCGGTTCGCCTTGCTGAGCCCGATGAACGCCGGCCGGCGCTTCTGACACACCATCGCCATGAAGTCGTCGACCGTCACGGGCAACGTCTTGTCGAAGTCCAGCGCCTGGGGCACGTAGCCGATCGTGCGGGTGTCGCCCCAATTCACCGCGATGGTGCCGGTGTGCGGCATCTGGCCCAGGAGGCTCCGGATCAGCGACGTCTTGCCGCCGCCGTTCGGACCGATTACGCAGTGAATCTCTCCCGGAGCGATGGAGAAACTCACGTCCTGCAAAATCTGCGCGCCGCCGAGGGCGAGGCCGACGTTGTCGAACCGAATCGAAGGACCGCGCATGGAGAGATCTATTTCGCTTTCTTCGACACGTCGTGCATTGCCTGAACGAGCGTCTCGAGGTTCAGCCGCATCTCACGCTCGTAGAGCTCGGGGGAATAGTCGCCGTCGGACATGTGCGAGAAGGAATACATCTGCACGCCGGTGGCATCCTTGATGGTATCGGCGAGCTTGCTCGCGAAATATTTCTCCGCGAACAGCACCTGGACGTTCGCGGCCTTGATCCGATCGATCGTTTCGGCGAGCTGCCGCGCCGTGGGCTCGACGCCGTGGCGCGGCTCGATGACGGCAGCGACCTGCAGCCCGAACTCCTGCATGAGATACCCGTAGCCCGCGTGCATCGTCGCGCAGCGGAAGCTCGCGACGTCGACGTCGGCCAGCTGGGCGCTGAACTGGGTCTTCATCGTGCGGATGCGCTGCGCGTAGGCGCGAGCGTTGTCGCGGTAGAACTTGGCGTTCGGCTTATCGATCTCGCCGAGCTCCTTCGCAATCGTGAAAATCTGCTGGATCGCCGCGGTGGTCGACACGAAGGTGTGCGGATTCACGACCTTCGCCTGGCCGTCGTCGGCCGCGATCGGGATCAGCGCCACCTCCGCATTCGCGTAGATGAGCTTCAAGCTCTTCTCGCGGCCGGCCGCCTTGACGATGTCGAACGCCCACTCGTCGTGGCCGATGCCGTTCACCACGAGCACGTCCATCGTCATCACGCGCTTCATGTCGTCGGGCTGCGGCGTGTAGTTGTGCGGGTTGGCGTGCGAGTCGATGAGGCCCACCACATCGGCTTTGTCGCCCACGATGTTGGCCACGAAGCTGTAGTAGGGATGCAGCGTGATGCCGATCTTGAGCTTGTGCGCGTCCGCGGCGGATGCCGCGTGGGCGGACAACGCGAAGACGAGCAGAGCACTTACGAGGTGTAAAAAGCTGCGCATATCACTTGATACCTTTGAGGCGCTCCAGTTCCACGGCCCCGTTGTACGGGATGATTTCCTTCCAGCCGTTAGCGATCAGGGAATCCGTCTTGGTGAGCTTCGGGATCGGCACGTTCGGATCCTTGTGGACCCACATCTGCGCGCCGTCGGCATAGCTTGCACCCTTGTGTATGTGCGTGAGCACGAGCAAGTATGCGCCGGCCTGACCCGGCACCGTGCCGCCCGATGCCGAAGTACGAGGAGTTGCCGTCCTGGTTGCCCGTGTTCGCGAACGCCTGGATCCGCTGCCACTTGACCCTGCCGGTCTGCTCCCACTGCACGTCCTTCACGAACGGCGGCAGGTTGTACTGCTGATCGAGCGAGTCGACGCTTGGCCACGGCTCGTCCTCCTCGCCCGGCGCGGGAAACTCGATGCGGCCGCCCCAGATCCACCAGAGCTCGTCGCTCGCCGTGACGAGCGCGTTGTAGATCGCCTGGTCGGTGGGATTCAGATCGTAGAACGAGCTGATCTGCCAGCCGAAGAGCCGCGGCTCGAAGTTGTCGACCTGCGTCGCCTTGATGAGCGCGCCGCCGACCGCGAGGATCACGACGACGGTCAGCGCCACGAGCGCCGCCTCGAGCTTGCCGCTGCGCGGCGGCACGATCATCAATCCGGTTGCGGCGGCGGTGGTGGCCATGGGCTTCTACTTCATGTCCCGCACTTGAACCCAGATCACCGCGTCCTGCGACAGCGGCTTGCCTTCATGCTCTTTCTTCGGACCGACGTTGAGGGCGCAGACGCCCCACCAACCCGCGCGCGCGAGCCCGACCGTGAACTCCCCGCGGTCATTCGCGTGGATGCCCATGGTTCCGAACGAGCCCTGCGGAAACGCCACCTGCGCGTCGGCGGCGAAACGGTGCACGTCGATGTCGAGCGGGTAGTTCACGTACTCGACCTCGAGCTCGGCGTTCGGTACGGGCTTGCCGTCCGACAACACGACGCCGCGGAACACGCCGCCTGTCCAGTTCGCGTACGGCTTGTCGAGCGGCACGATCTCGGTCGGTAATCCGACCGGTTCCGCCCAGTTGCCCGGCACGCCGCCCACGTTCACCACGGTCTTGGTGAACTGCTGAATGAACTTGTCTTCCTGCTTTTCGAGGTACGGTGCCGGCTGGAACACGAACACGTAGTCGCCCAGCGAGCGAGTCGCGTTGCGCGGCAGGCTCGCCTCGTAGGCGTGGACGGGACCGTCCTTGCTCTGCCACTCGATCGGCTTCAACGAGCTCTTGAGGTCGGTCTTCACGGGCTCGCTGTCGTCGCCGCGCTGGCTCACGACGAAGAACGCCTCCGGCGCGCCCATCTGCATCGTCGGGCCGCCATGCGCGGGGTGCGAGAACACCATCACGAAATGCAATGCCTGTGCGCCCGAGAGCGCCGTTTCAGGCGTGTAGAGCAGTTGGAAGTGGGCCTGCGCCGCGCCTGCGGCGGCGAGCGCTGCGCTGCCGCGAATCCGCAACGGGCGGCGGCCAGCATGCGGGCGCGGGTAGTGCCCTCCGGCACGGCCGGGTCGAGAGTGGTCATCGCAGCGTCCTTGCTATTCCGTGATGTCGCCGCCGTCGATCGTCACCACGTGGCCCTGACCCGCGTCGAAGATGACGTGATAGTCCACTTCGGGCTTCTTGAAGGTAAACGTGCCTTTGCCGTCCATCTTCCCTTCGGAGAGCACCTTGTCGTGCGCGTCGAATACGCGGATCGAGACGCCCGTCGCCGAGCTGCCGTCCGAGAAACCGCCTTCGCACGTCACCGTCTGATCGCCGTTGTCGAAGCACGTGCAGACGGCGCTGTGCGCGACCGCGAAGCCCGCGATCAGAACGCCGCCGAGCAAAGCCAATCCGAGTGTCACGCGCCGCATTACGTCTACTCCTGAACGACCGCCAGACCTTTGGCGACGCGCTATCCTATACCCGGATATCCTGAACGCAGCGTTAAATAACCGTTATGTTCCGCGCCGTTAACGCCGTTAGCGTTTGGTCTGCCGCGCGGATTGCGGCGCGCGCGACAAGCGGGCTTCACCATTCTTGACACCGTCACGCCCGAGACCGGATTCGACTCTCGCGTTCCGCGCGCGGGACTGGTTCGAGCGGGACGGTCTAGACGAGAGCGCGCACGACGCCGACCAGAGCGCCGACCACGAGCGCGATGTTCACGAGGCCGGTCAGGCCGGCACCGGGTCCGCGCTTCTCGGCCGCGCGCAGATAGCCGACCGCATAGATCGCGCGCGCGATGATGAACAACACCCCGAGCGCGGCGCCCCAGAACGGACTCAAGTACAACCCGAAGATCCAGAGGGCGGGGATGAAAACGATGAGGCTCTCGAGCGTGTTCTGGTGAACGCGGTTCGCGCGCTCGAAGTCCGGATGTCCGGTCATCGCGGGCGCGGGCACCTTGTACTTGCCGCGCGCCCGGCCGACGAGCCCCGTGAACACGATGTACTCGACCAAAGCCAGCAGAATCACAGCGAACACTAGCTCCATGATGACCTCCCTCAGGCCGCCCGCAATGCGAGAATCTTGCGGGCTTCGGCCGGCGTCGCGACCGTGCGCCCGAACTTCCGCGTGAGCGCCGCGACGCGCGCGACGAGCTCCGCGTTGCTCGCGGCGAGCCGGCTCTTGTCGAACCTGACGTTGTCCTCGAGCCCCGTGCGGCAGTGCCCGCCGAGCTCGAGCGTCCACTCGTTCACGATCAGCTGGTAGCGCCCGACGCCGGCCGCGGTCCACGTGGCGCCCGGCAGAACGCGCTCGAGTTGCGCGATCTCGAACTCGAGCACCTGGCGGTCGGCGGGGAGCGAGTTCGGGATGCCGAGCACGAACTGCACGTGCACGGGCGGCTTCAGGAGCCCGTCCGCGACGAGCTGCGCGGCGTTATAGAGCATCGCGAGGTCGAAGATCTCGACCTCGGCCTTCACGTCGTGCTCGAGCATCCGCTGGGCGAGATCGACGATGAGCTTCGGATGGTTCTCATAAATCATCGTCTTGAAGTTCACCGAGCCCGTCGCGAGCGAAGCCATATCGGGTCCATGGAACAGCATGCCGCCGCGCTCGACGCCGGAGCCGCTGCGGCCGCCGGTCGAGAACTGCACGATCATGTCGGGGCAATGCTTGCGGATGCCCGCGAGGAAACGGCCGAACCGCTCGGGATCCGAGGTCGTCGTGCCGTCGTCGTTGCGCACGTGCACGTGCACGAGCGCCGCGCCGGCCTCGTACGCGGCTTGCGTCGATTCGATCTGCTCGGCGACCGTGATCGGGACCGCGGGATTGTCTTTCTTGGTCGGCACCGAGCCGGTGATGGCCACGGTGATGATGCACGGAGAGCTCATGCGCCTTCGATCCTCGCGCGACCGGAGGCCGCGACTCGCGCATTCTAGATCGCACGCGCCACCGGACCCAAGGCATGCGCGCTTGCGAATCCGATCCGGACGGCTATGCTGCTCGCCTTTCGACGTATCAGCCAGGAGAGAGAGATGTCGACGTTGAGCCTCGCACAAGCGAACAAGATCATCGCGAAGGCGCTCGAGAAGGCGCGCGAGATGAAGATCAAGCCGGTCAGCGTCGTCGTGCTCGACGAAGGCGGCCACCTCAAGGCGATGCAGCGCGAGGACGGCGCGAGCATGTTCCGGTTCGACGTCGCGACCGGGAAGGCCTGGGCCGCGGTCGCGATGGGCGCGTCGAGCCGCGCGCTCGCGGGCCGCGCGAAGGACAACCCGAACTTCTTCGTGACGCTGGCGGCCACCGCCCACGGCAAGTTCCTGCCGCAGACCGGCGGCGTGCTGATCCGCGACGCGGCTGGCGCGATCGTCGGCTCCGCAGGCGCGAGCGGCGGCACCGGCGACGAGGACGAAGCCGTGTGCGCGTTCGGCATCGAGCAAGCCGGCTTCGTCGCGGACGCGAAGCCCTAAATCGACGAGACCGGCGAGATCGGCGAACGAGCTAGCCGACCGGGACGCAGGAGTAGCGCTCGATCTCGATCTCCGGGCGCCAAATCCAGAATTTCTTCATCTCGACGGGAGCGGTGAACGTCGCGGCATCCGTTACGGTGAGCGAGTAGTCGAGCCGCGCGCCGTCGTCCGACGGCGTGAAGCGCTCGACCATCACCGCCGCTGCGCTAAGCGGAATCCCGACGCTGTCGAAATGCCCCCAGCTCGACTTCGTGGTCGTCACGACGAGCGTGCCGCCGTCCCACCGCCCGACCGAGTACCCGTTGAGCGACGGTGCTGCGGCGCGTTCGCCCGCAACGCCCGCTGCATCCATGTGGATCGTGCGCAGGGTGTCGTACTCCTCCATCCGGACCTCGATGCGGGCGCCCTGGTCTTTGAATTCGAGCGGATACGGCTGCTCCATGATCGTCGGCATGCCTTTGGGCGAGCAATCGTTGGTGGGATCGTCGGCCGCGAAATCGAATGCCGCGAGCGCGGCCTTGGCGGTAGCGGTCAGCGGGTAGCGTCCGAAATCGAACTTTGCGGCGAGCGCTTCGGGGAACAGGAATCCGCCTCCCGAGCCGCTGCTCCAGGTACGGAACAGGCCGATCTCGGGCCTGGACGAATCGCCTTCCTGCGCCTGCAGCACCTCCGACGCGCGTAGCGTTTGCTCCGACCATCGTGCCGCGCCGCCGAGCACGATCTCGCGACCGCCCGGCAGCAGGATGTTGCGCACGAACAGGTTATTGGAGTTGCGGCGCGACGGGTTGCCCGCGACCTTGAGCTGGTCGCCGACGCCGAACAGATCTTGGGTGATACCCCAGCGCTGAATGCCGCTGATCGACAGCGTCTCTATTTCCCAGGTCTCGGTCCGTCCGCCTGCGCTCGCGACGCTCATCGTGAACACGACGTGCGGGTTCTGCCAGCGCATCTGCGTCACCTCGCCTTCGAGCTCGGTCAGATCGCTCGTCGTGTCGAACCACGCAGATACGCTGTGATGAGCGCTCGCCCGCGACGGGAGCAGGGCTACGCTCGAAAGTAGCGCGCCGCCGACGAGCGCGGCGCGTCCGACGAGGGCCGCGACAACGCGCTCGACCTTCACGAAACCCATTTCTCTCCCCCTACCGTTGCCGCTGTTCGTCCGCCGCAAGCCGCGGTGCCTTACCGAAGCTTACGGGCAGTGTACCGTCGCGGCAGCACGAATTCCGCTGCGCACCGCACTGGTTCCGTCCGAGTGCCGGACCTACCATGGCGCGTCCCGAAAGCAAGCCGGTCCCCGCCCAATGTCACTGACCCGTCTCGAGCACAAGTACGCCGTCTTCATAGTGTGCGTGATCGGCATCTTCATCACGGTGTTCGACACGAGCTCGTCGATCGTCGCTCTGCCGACGATCGCGCGCGAGTTCGGCACGGACTTGCCGACCGCGCAATGGGTGATCATCGGCAACGGCCTCACGATCGCGGCCCTGCTCGTGCCCGTCGGGCGGATCTCCGATCTCATCGGTCGCAAGCGGATCTACGTCGTCGGCGCGCTGTTCTTCGCGCTCGGCGCGCTGTTCGCCGCGTTTTCGACCACGATCTACGGCCTCATCGGCGCGCGCGTGTTCGTCGGCATCGGTTCCGCAATGACGCAGGGAACCGCCATGGCGATCCTCGTGACCAGCTTCGAAGCGAACCAGCGGGCCAAGATGCTCGGGCTGCAGCTCGGCTTCGTCGGCTTGGGCTCGATCGTGGGACCGTCGCTCGGCGGATTCCTAACCGGCACGGTGGGATGGCGGATGCTGTTCGCAATCACGGCCGCCGCGATGCTCGCGATCTCGATCGTTGCGCAGCGAACGCTGCGGCGGCGCGCGCAGCGGCCGAAAGTCGACGAGCCGTTCGACTATTGGGGCGCACTCGCGTTCTCCACGTTTCTCGTGAGCCTGTTGCTCACGCTCACGCTGGGCCCCGTCGTCGGCTGGCTCGCGCTGTCGACGCTCGCAGGCGGCGTCGGCGCGGTCGTGCTGCTCGCGATGTTCGTGCTCATCGAGCGGCGCCACGCGGCGCCGATGATGGATCTCGGGTTATTTCGCAACGCCGAGTTCGCGCTCGGCGCGCTCGCGGCGCTCGTCACGTTCATGGGGATCGCGTCGACTCGCTTCCTCGTGCCGTTTTTCTTGCAAACCGTCAAGGGACTGTCGGCCGCACACGTCGGGTTGTTGATCGTGCCCGCGGCCGTCGTCACGGCGATCGCGGCGCCATTCGCGGGCCGCTTCGCGGACCGTTGGGGCGTGCGGCTGTTCGCGAACATCGGCATGGCGCTCACGGCGCTCGGCTTCGCGGCATTCACCGCGCTGCACGTCGCGACACCGATCCCGACCGTCGTCGCGGGGCTCATGATGATGTCGCTCGGGATGTCGTTCTTCAGCGCGGCGAATTCGGCGTCGATCTTGAACACGGTCGAGCCGAGCTCGCATGGCGTTGCCGCGGGATTCGTGAGCCTGTGCAGGAACTCGGGCAACGTCGTCGGGATCGCGTTCGGCACGGTGATCGTCACGCTCACGATGGGAGCGGCAGGCTACCCGCCATCGCTCGCCGCCGTCGAGCCCGGCGCCGACCCTAGCCTCCTCGCAGCGTTTGCCCATGGCGTCGACATCGCGTCGACCGTGCTCACGGGCCTAGTGCTCGTCGTGCTCGCGGTGCTCGTGACGTGGGCATGGCGCGCCCACGCGCGCGCCGCCGGCGGCTAATCCTGCGTCAGGAAACGGCGCGCGACGTCGAGGTCGCACGCGAGCCCCGTCGGCACGAGGTCGGGCCGATAGTTCCACTGCGACGAGTAGGTCACGGGCGCGGCGAGATAGTCGGGGTCCTCGAGCACGACGTCGTATTGCAGGTGCTTGCCGTCGCCGCTGACCGAGAAGCGCTCGACGAGATGCTTACGCGAGCCCGACGGCAGGCCCATCGCGTTGCCCTCTTTGTGAGGCGCGAACTGCGCCGTGTCGACGACCAGCACCGCTCCTTCCCAATGCCCGATCGAGTGCCCGTGCAGTGTCGCCACGCCGTTCGCGGGGTGACCGCGGCCGTCGAGGTAGACGACTCGCTCGGAGGCCATCCAGTCGACGTGCATCTTCACGACATCGGCCGCCACTTCGATCACGCTCGTGACGGGATAAAGCATCAGCGTCGGTGCGGTCACCGGAATGCAGTCCTGATGCGCGGTCTCGCGGCCGCTGAACGCGGCCGAGGCCTTCTGGCCGAGGTCCGTGAGCGACCAGCTGCGCCGCGTGCCGTTGAACGCGAAGAAATTCTCGCGCGGCGGGAACCAAGTGCCCGCGATCGACGTCGCGGTTACGTTCGGCGGCGCGACGCGGCTCGCGGCCGAGTTGATGTTGAGCGGCAGCACGGAGCCGTCGGCCTTCACGAGCTCGCGGCCGAGAACCATGTGTCCCGGACCGCTGCGCGATGGGTTGCCGCGCACGGTCACGCGCTCGCCGATCGCGACCGCGTCGGGCGTGAGGCCGAGCGGCAGCAGCACCGAGCTCGCGCCCGCCTCGATCTGCTGGTCGACTGCGCCGCCGTCGGCGCCCGTGACGCGGATCGCCATATATACGTGCGGATTGCGCCAGTCGTACTTCGTGATCACGCCGTCGAGAGTGACCTGCTTGGTCGTGTCGAACAGTGCGGAGCTGTGATGCGCAGAGGCGGGCGCGGCCGCCAGCAGCAGCGAAACGGCCCAACTTCGAGCGTTCACGATCAGCGACTGAGCCACCAATTGAGCGCACCGACGAGCAGGAAGATCGCGCCGATCAGCCACAACGGGAACCGCTTCGAGCGCTCACGCAGCCAATCGGATTCGCGACGCTGCGCGTCCTCGCCCGAGAACACGGGGAAAATGCTCGGGTCGCGGCGAAATCCGCGCCAGCCGCGCCGCGTCGGACCGCTCTGGGTGCGAAACAGGAGCAGCCCGACGATCAACAGCATCAACAACTGCGCAACGGTGATGGGTTCCATCTCTGATCCTGGTTCGCAGCGCCGAACGGCGGGCGTGCTCCCTATGTAGCACGCGGCGCCCCGGGGAAGTAGGGGTGGGCGCGGAAAAAAACGATTCTGTCAAACGTTGGACGGGGCGCCCTCACGCCGAATGGCGGCATGGAACGCTGCTGCTGCGCGACGCCGGAGCGACGGCTCAGTCCGATCCGCCGCCGCCGTCGCTCGCATCGCCGCCGCCATGCGACGCGTGACTGCCCGCGCCGTCGATGGCTCGAGCCGTGGTGGCCGTTGTCGCCCGGTCGATGACCCGGCGATGATGATCGCCGCCGTGCGGCGTCGCCGAGTCGGCGCCGCCGAGCAGCCAGACCCCTTGCACGTAACCCGTCGGCGAGTCGTCGGCGCCCGCGGATTGAGCGTTAAAAAGTCTGCGCTTGCGCCGCCGCCCGCCAGCGGCACGGACCATGACCATGACGAACACGACGAGCGCCACCGCGAGCAGGACGTATATCAGCGTCGTCATAGGCACCTCGGGTGAGCCGGCGGCCCACCCTGCGCAGTTCCCCCGGCTACTCTCCGGAGTTGATGTTGAACACTTCCGACCCTTCCGCCGGCGCGCGATAGATCGTGAGACCGTCGGAGCGCTTCGGAACCGGCAGACCCTTCGCTTTCGCCTCTTCCACCTGGCGGTCGAAAGCGCGCTCGCCGCTCAGCGCGTGACCCACGGCGCCGTTGCCCTCGTGACAAGAGTATTCGTATACCTCGTAGTTCGGCTGTGACGTAATCATCACCCGGTAGGTGAACGGCGCCGTGAACGTCGCGGGATCGTCGATCGTCGCCCGGTACTCGATCATCCCGGGATCGACGCGCCGATAGCGTTCGGTCACCTTGAGCTGCGTGCTCGTCGGGCCGCGAGCGCCGGCACCCGTCTTGTCCGTGAAGTTCGTGCTCTCGACGACGAGCGTGTCCCCCTCCCAGTGGCCGCGCGCGTTGCCCATGTACTGCTGCACGGAACCGTCGATGTGCGGACGATTGTCGAGCGGGATGATTCGCGTGTCGTGGATCATCTCGTACGTCACCGACACTTCCGTCGGGCTCTGCGCGATGCGGATACCGTTGCCGTAGATCGACGGCAGCACCGAGCCGAAGATCCCGCGCGTGATGCAGCGATCGTACAGCGAGAAGTCCTCGAACTTGTCGAATGGGCCCGGCCCGAACGTGCCGACTCGAGCGGTCGCGTCCGCACGCGCTTTGCCGGCGTCGGTGAGCGCGGGCACGCGCCCGTTCGGCGGATCGACGACGAGCGACGAGTACCCGAACGTGCGGGTACCCCACTCGTTGCGCAAGAAGGTCTCCTCTTGCCTCGACCGGTTGGAGCCCCCTTGTTGCTGGCTCGCGCGCTGCAAGAACTCTTCCGTGTTGAGCGACTCGCGCGTTCCCATCGCCTCGGGCCGATCGCGCGGAATGCCGCGCATGTCATCGACGCTCCACTGCCCCTCGAGGCTCGGATCGCCCCAGGACGTACGCGGCGCGCGCCACTTCGGGTTCTTGGACGCGGCGGCGGTCGTCTCGGCGGGGACGGACCGTTCCTTCGAGGGCGGCGCCCCCGGACCATCGCCGATTCCTTGCGCGAGCACCGGTGTCGATGCGAGACCCGCGAGCACGAGTCCCGGGATACAGAGTTTGATGACCGTCATGATGAGCCCTCGAATGATCGTCAAACCAACTCACTCACCCTAACAAGACGTCCCGTCAAAGTCCCGCATCCGCTGCGGCTAGAAGCGGCGTTATCGAGAACCGGAACGTATCGCCCGACAACGCCGAAACGTCGATCCGCGCCGTGCCCGCGCCCGGCGCCGCGAGCGTCGGCTGCGCGGACAAGCGAAAGTCGCGGCCGTCGAACTCGTACATGGCCGTCCAGAGCATCACTCCGCGGAGCGCGTCCCACGACGGCACGATCACGACTTTCAGCAAGTCGTCCATCCGAATCTCGGCCGCTTTGCCCTCCTCCGCGAGCAACCGCTTCACGCGGACGCGGTCGTGATCGTTCTGCGCGATGCCGACGTCGAGCAGGATTCGCTTCGCGAGATTGCTTTGCGCGATTTGTTGATTGATCTGCTTGAACTGCTCGAGCAATCGGACGCACTCGGCTTCCGGTCCCTGGCACAACGTGTCGAGCTCGACGTAGCCCGTGCCTTTCCTCTCGAGCGCAGTACGTTTCACTACGGCGGGATGCGCAGGATGGCCCTCGGGCGTGAACGACCACAGCACGGGATTGCCGCGCTCGCTTGCCGCAGCGATCACCCATCCGTCTTGCGATTCGAACTGCGTGGCGGGGTCGGCGTGCAGAGCGTCGAGCGCCGCCGCAACGCTCGGGTAATCGATCGCGGGCGCGGCCGCTCGCGCGTACGGCGCGCAGACGAACAGAAGCGAGGCCGCGAGCGCTGCGAATGTCTTCATTCTGCCCCTCCCCTTCGGCGAGCCGCCGAATTGCGCCGTCAAGACTGTAGCCCACGGCGCTGCCACCGCATAGCCTCCGGCGACTCGTCTGGTTCATACTGTCGGACATCGACGGCGCGTCGGAGGGGGAAGCGCTGTGAGACGAACCAGCCTCATCGCGGGCCTCGCGGCGCTCGTTTTCGCCGCGCCCGGCGTTGCCCACCACGGCGTCGCGCCGCATTACGACGTGACCAAGCCCGTGACCATCAAGGGCGTCGTGTCGCGGTTCGAGTTCATCAACCCGCACTCGTTCGTCTACGTCGAGACAACCGACGCGGCGGGCGCGAAGGAGATTTGGAGCTGCGAGATGGCGTCGCGGTCGGTGCTGTCGCGCAACGGCCTCACGCCGGAGTCGTTCAAGCCCGGAGACCCGATCACGATCGAAGGCGTCGCTGCGCGCCACAATCCGACGGGTTGTGCGTTTCGCGTTGCTCACTTCGCCGACGGCCACGTTCTGCAAAGCACCGCGTTGTTCGCGCCGACCGTGGCCCCAGCGGCAGAGGCGCCCGCAGATCCGACGTCGATCGTCGGCGTCTGGACGATGAAACGCTTCGTGGTGTCGACGTACGAAGGACAGCTTACCGCCGCCGGAGAAAAAGCCCGCGCCGCGTTCGATCCAATCAAGGACGACCCGGCGATCTATTGCGATCCGGCGAGCCCCGTGCGCTTCTGGGTGAACGTCAACGAGCCGTTCGAGATCAAGCGCGATGGCGACAGCGTCGTCATCGACCACCGCTTCATGGACAGCCGGCGCGTCATTCATCTCGACGGGCGTCCGCCCGCCGCAGACGTCGCGCGCAGCACGATGGGTTACTCGGTCGGGCGTTTCGACGGCAAGACGCTCGTCGCGACGTCCGATCATTTCGTCGCCGCGACGCTCGAGCCGCGCTTCGGCGTATTGCACACCGAAAATCTCAAGCTAACGGAGAAGCTCGAGGTCGATCCCGCGACCGGCGATCTGATGATCACGTGGACGATCGACGACCCCGCCTACTTCAAAGAGCCCGTGACGCAGACGGAGCGATTCGTGCGTAGCCCGCGCGATCCGGAGCCGTACGCGTGCAAACCGGGCTATCAGCAGTAGGTCTAGCGTCGAGCAGGTAAACGCGGCCGGCCCCGCCCCCCGTCCTACTTGTCTTGCTCCCAATGAAAGCGGTGCAGCACACGATGGACGATCGGCGCGAACACGAGACCCGAGGCGACCAGGAATACGAGACCCGCGTACAGCGCGTATAGGCCCGCGAACACTTTGCCGCCATCCGTCCGCGGCGGGTCGACCGGACCCATGCCGCCCATGAGCATCGCCGCATTCAAGAATGCATCGCGCCACGGCAGATGCTCGAAGTACTCGTAACCCGCGATACCGAGCGCGAGCGACAGCACCAGCAACGCGGTTGCGGCGACCGCGTGCCGCAGCACACGCCTGATGAAACGATACCGCGGAATCGGCGCGTGCGTCTTCGGCTCGTACACGTGCCGGACGCCTTGCGGAAATCTCAGCGGGCCCTTGCTTTCACGGTCGTCAGCCGGCCGGAACGGTCGGCGGCGCGCCGATGTCCTTCACGAACATCACGAGAATCTTGGCGGGTCGCGTGTCGCTCGCGTTGCGCGACACGCTGTGGATATCGGACGGCGACTCGTAGAACGTCTGGCCCGCCGTCAGGGTCATTTCCGGACCGCCCGCGACCTGCATGACGACCGAGCCTTCGAGCACGTACACGAACGTGTTCGCGTTATGGCGGTGCGAAGCCGACGCGACGCCGGGCGGATACTCGACCGTGAGCATCACGCCTTCCTTGCCGTCTATGCCCGCGAGCGGCTTCGTCAGCAGCGGCGTGGCCTTCGCGGACGGAGCCGGCGGCTGCGCGGATGCGGTGACCGCGACGGCGCACAGCAGCACGATTGTCGTCGAGCCAAAAACACGTCGTTACGCGCATGTTTGTCTCCTTCTAGCTCAGCGCGAGCGTGCTAATTCAACGCGAGTGCAACGAGGCCCGCCGGCCGCTCTTTGCCGACCGCGAGCACGATGTATTGCTTGCCGTTCAACAGGTACGTCATCGGTTTGCCGCTCGCGATCGACGGCAGCGGCAGCTCGGCGACCACCTTGCCGCTCGCTTTGTCGTACGCGCGCAGGATCGGCCCGCCGCCGTAGCCCTCGGCCGCGAACAGCAGCGTCTTCGTCACGAGCAACAGCGCCTTGCTCGGCTTGCCGGTCGGCGGCAGGTTCACGCCGCGCAGCGCCGCGATTGTTCTTGATGTCGTCGGGCGTGTCGCCGTTCGGCACCATCCAGCGATGCTCGCCCGTGTTCATGTCGATCGCCGTGATCCGGCCGTACGGCGGCTTGATCAGCGGGAGGCCGAGCGGATGCGGCGCGTCGCCGTTCACGAACAGATAACGAATGTCGGAACGATCGTTCGCGAGGTTCACCGCAAAGACATTCATCGTGGTCTGCGACGCGACGTACAGCATCCCCGTTTCGGGATCCGCCGCGCCGCCCTCCCAGTTCGTGCCGCCGCCGAAGTGCGGCAGCACGAGCGCGCCGCGCGTGCCGTCGGGCGCGTCGATCAACGACGACGTCGTGAACATCGGCCCCATCCTGCAGATCCTTCACGGCGTCGAGCGCGGCGGCCTTGATCTGCGGGCGTGAAATCGACGAGATCGGCCTCGGTCACGCCCTGGCGGTCGTACGCCTTCGGCTTCGTCGGGAACGGCTGCGTCGCCGCGGTCCACTCGCCCGGCACGTCGGAGGTCGGCACCGGCCGCTCCTCGATCGGCCAGAGCGGCTCGCCGGTCTCGCGGTTGAACGCGTACGCGAATGCCTGCTTCGTGAGCTGCACGACGGCCTTCACGCGGTTCCCGCCGACCGTCACGTCGAGCAGGATCGGCGACGTCGGGTTGTCGTAATCCCAGATGTCGTGATGGATCAGCTGCTGATGCCACACGCGCTGGCCGGTCTTCGCGTCGAGCGCGACGAGCGTGTTGCCGAACAGGTTGTTGCCGGGCCGCTCGCCGCCGTAGAGGTCGCTCGTCGGCCCTCGACCGGCAGATACACGATGCCGAGCTCCGGGATCCGCCGCCATCGGTGCCCAAACTCCCGCGTTGCCCGTGTACTCGGCCGAGCCCGGCGTGAGCCAGGTGTCGTAGCCGAACTCGCCCTTCTCTGGAATCGTGTGGAACGTCCAGAGCAGCGTGCCCGTGCGCACGTCGAAGCCGCGAACGTCGAGCTTCACCTGCGTCTTCGCGTTCGGCCGCGCGCCGATGCCGCCGGCGGGACCGACGATCACGACGTCGCCGACGACGATCGACGGCGACGAAGAGCCTGCCTCGACGTTGTCCATCGGCCCGCGCAACCCGCGCCGCAGATCGACGAAGCCGGCCTCGCCGAACTCGCGCTTCGGCAGCCCGGTGCTCGCGTCGAGCGACCACAGGAAGAAGCCAGGCGTCACGACGAAGATTCGCTTGTCGTCCGCGCCATCGCTCCAAAACGAGACGCCGCGGCCGGCCATCTTGCGCGGCGCCTGCTTGAAACGATCGGGCTCGTTCGGCCGCCACACCCACAGCGTCTCACCGCTCGCGGCGTCGATCGCGGCGACGTTGCGGGTCGCGCCGGCGGTCGCGTACAGCACGCCGTCGATCATCAGCGGCGTGGTCTCGCTCTTCATCTCGGGATTCGGGCCGAAGTTGCCCGCGTACCAAGTCCACGCGACCTTGAGATCCTTCACGTTGCGCGCGTTGATCTGGTCGAGCGGCGAATAGAACTGCGACGACAAGCTGCCGCCGTAGACGGGCCATTCGACGAGCGCGCCTTGCGGCGCGGCGGCGGCCGGCGCGTTCTGGCCGAGCGCCGCAGGGCCGAGCGCGGCGCTGACAGCCGCGGCGGCGAGCGACGATCCAAGTTCGCTGACCGAGATTCACGAGCCTTCCCCCACTGTCGCGCGCGGCTTCTTCGTCCGCGCTAATAGAATGTGTACCGAGCGTGCGTGCTAGTTCAGGTCGACGGCAAACTTCTTCAGAAGTGCGAGCGGCACGATCTCGAGCGCGCGCTGAATGCGTGCCTTTGAGCAACACACGCGGCGCCATGCCTTGCTGGTGAGCTTCGAGCCAGCGCGCCGCGCAGAGGCACCAGCGGTCGCCGGGCTTGAGCCCCGCGAACTGAAACTCCGGCCGCGGCGTCGACAGATCGTTGCCGCGGAAGCGTGAGAACTCGAGGAAATCCTTCGTGACCTCGACGCACACGGTGTGCGAGCCCACGTCGTCGTCGCTGGTGTTGCAACAGCCATCGCGGAAGAAACCCGCCAACGGGTTGTCGTTGCAGCCCTGCGAGTGTCCTCACCGAATACGTTGACGGACGGATCCATCGCTCAGAACTTCGTGCCGTCGGCTGCGGTCACGCCAAGCGCGTAGCCGCCGTCGGTACCGTCTTTCGTCGGTGCGGACTGCAGCGTGATCTTGTCGCCGACCTTGATCAGGCCTTCGCGCCACCCGCCGCGATAGTAGTTATTCGAGACTGTGGCCCTCGAACTCCACGTCGCGGGTGCCCTTCTCGTCGGTGATCTCGAGCACGATCTTCGTGTGCGGATTCGCGGCCTTGAATTCCTTCACGATGCCGGTGACGTAGTGGTCGCGGATCGTGAGATCGAAGCGCGCTGCGGAGTGATGCGCCCGCGCAGCGAACGGCGCCGCGAACAACACGACGACACGACCCCGACGACCGCCTTCGCGATGACTCGACTTACGCATGATGATCTCCGAATGTCGGCTCGCACGGCGCGAGCACGCACGCCAGCCTCCGGTCTTGTCGCCCGCGCTTTCTGCTGGCGCAGCTGCTCCAGTGCTCCTCCCAAGGGGCTCGTTGCACTCATACGGCAGCAAACGTATTCCCGGGCTGGAACTGCCACTTCTTCTCGGCCTTGATCGGCTCGGTGTAGAAACGCGGGATCCGTGAGAGTCATGTTCGACGTGAGGACCTTGCGTGCCGTCGGCGTTCGTGCGAGACGGTATTCCTCGACGATCTTCGCGTGCTCGCTGTGCGGATAGCGCTGCTGGTCGACCGCCTCCTTGAGATGGGTCGTCTCGACGACCAGCTTGTCGCCGTCCCAATGCCCGATCGAGTAGCCGTTGCGATCCGGGAAGAGGTCCTCTTCCTTCGCGCGTGCGGTGAGATAGATCCGCCGGATCTCGGCGTGCGCCTCGAACACGACGACCAACAGATCCTTGTGCTGCACGATCTCCATCGGATAGCCGCCCGATCCAAGCATGTCGCCCGGCATGCCGGTGCCCAGGCAGAATCCGCCCGGCGTCTCCTGATTCGGCGCGACGAGCGCGCGATACGCGTCGACTTTCTTCTGCGCTTCGGGCTTCAGCGGGAGCGCCGGTTGCGGCGCGCCGACGCTGCGGAGCGGCGGCCCCGGGCTCGCGATAGGTTCCCCAGACACCGGTGAAGTCCGGAGGATCGGCGGCGAGAGCCGCCGTTGCGGTGAAACACAAGCCGAGCAGCGCGCCGCTCAGCTTGGAGACGATCTTCGGATTGTGCATCGAGGCTCCTCGGCGATGACGGCGCCCGGCGGGGGCGTTGCGATTGGTGATGCGCAGCGTCGGTCCACGCGGCGCCCCTGCCGGCGATGGCCGAGGAGCATAGGGGCGCGCGCGCGCGAGCGTCAACGGCCGCGCCGATCGCCCGCGAGCATTCTTGAGCCGCGGCGACACAAACGGCGCAGCGCGAATGCGAATATCCGCCGCCGCGTGGGGCGGCCCGGTCGGCCGCGAATGTGCCGCGTCACGCCGTGCCGTGCAGCACGCTCAGGAAACGCTCGCCGTAACGCTCGAGCTTCGCTTGTCCGATGCCGCTGATCTTGCAGCAGGGCCTCGCGGTCCGCCGGCCGCTCGGCGAGCATCTGCCGCAGCGTCGCGTCGTGAAAGATCACATACGGAGGCAGGTTTTGCTCGGCCGCGAGCTGCCGCCGGCACTCGCGCAGCGCTTCCCACAAATCGCGATCCCGATCGGGGATGTCGCCGGCCGGCGCGCGCGACTTCTTGCGCGGCGCGGGCTCCTTCGGCGTCCTCGCGCACGCGCAACACGCCCTCGCCGCGCAGCAGCGGCCGGCTCGCTCGGTGAGCTTGAGCGCGCCGTAGCCCGCGTGGTCGACCTCGCAGGAAGCCCTGCACGATGACCTGGCGAATCAACGAGCGCCAAGCCGACGCCGTCGAGCTCGGTGCCGATGTTGAACACCGACAACCGCTCGTGCCGATGGCGCGTGACTTTCTCCGTCGCGTTACCGAGCAGCACGTCGACGACGTGCGCCGCGCCGAACGATTGCCCGGTCCGATACACGCACGACAACAGCTTGCGAGCGGCTTCGGTGCCGTCCCAGGTCGCGGGCGGGACGAGGCAGTTGTCGCAGTTGCCGCACGGCTCGCCGCGCTCTTCGCCGAAGTACGACAAGAGCGGCCGCCGGCGGCACTCCGTCGCCTCGCACCAGCCGAGCAGCGCGTCGAGCTTGTGGCGCTCGCGCTGCTTGTGCTGCTCGTCGGCCTCGGACTGGTCGACGAGCTGGCGCAGCTGCACGACGTCTTGTAGGCCGTAGACCATCCAAGCGTCCGCGGGCTCGCCGTCGCGCCCCGCTCGCCCCGTCTCCTGGTAATACGACTCGACGCTCTTCGGCAGATCGAGATGCGCGACGAATCGCACGTCGGGCTTGTCGATGCCCATGCCGAACGCGATCGTCGCGACGATGATCACCCCGTCTTCGGCGAGAAACCGACGCTGATTCGCGGCGCGCGCTTCGGCCGGCAGCCCGGCGTGATACGGCAGCGCGTCGAAGCCTTCGCCGCTGAGCCACCCGGCGATCGCCTCCGTCTTCTTGCGCGAGAGACAGTAGACGATGCCCGCCTCGCCGCGATGCGCCTCGAGGAAGTGCGCGAGCTGCCGGCGCGCGTCGCTCTTGGCCTGCACCCGATAACGAATGTTCGGCCGGTCGAAGCTGCTGACGAAGACTTCCGGCGACGTCGAGCTCGAGCCGCTCGACGATCTCGCGGCGCGTCGGCGGCGTGGCGGTCGCGGTCAGCGCCATCCGGGGCACGCCGGGGAACCAACGCTTGAGCTCGTTCAGCGCGAGATAGTCCTGGCGGAAGTCGTGACCCCACTGCGAGACGCAATGCGCCTCGTCGATTGCGACGAGCGAAACTCGCTGGCGGCGAAGCAGCTCCTGCGTCTGCGGCTGCACGAGCCGCTCGGGCGCGACGTATAGGAGCTGCAGGCGCCGCTGCTCGAGATCCGCGATCACGCGCTGCTGCTCCGCGCGCGTGAGCGCGGAGTTCAGGAACGCCGCGCGGACGCCCGCGTCGCGCAGCGCGCCGACCTGATCTTCCATCAGCGCGATCAGCGGCGACACGACGATTCCTACGCCGCCGCGCAGCAGCGCGGGTATCTGATAGCAGAGCGACTTGCCGCCGCCCGTCGGCATCAGCACGAGCGTGTCCCGGCCCGCCTCGGCCGACGCAATGATCGCGCGCTGCTGGTCGCGGAACGACTCGTAGCCGAATACCTCGCGCAGCAGCTGCCGCGCGCGATCGTGCGCCACGGGCACGGCGTGAGCGGAATCCGGCGGGGTCATCGGCATCGCGGCATCATGCCATACGAAAATCGCTCAATCCCTCTACACTTTGCCTCGCGTCGATTTCGGAGGCGACTCGTTGCTGTATCGGACCTTATTAGCGGCCGTCGCGTTCGCGCTTGCGAGCCTGCTCGTCGCGACGGCATCTCCCGCCGAGAACGAGCGGTTCGAGTTCAGCGGCGTCCAACGCTCGCGCTTCGAGACGATCGACGAGCAATTCGGCGGCGGCTTGAGCGGGGAAGACCACGTGCTCGCGCTGCAAACGAGTCTGTTCTTCGACTACAAGCTCGAGAAGCTGCAATTGTTCGCGGAGATCATGGATTCGCGCGGCGAGCTGAACGACGAGTTTTCCTCGGTCGGCACTTTCCTCGTCAATACGCTCGAGCCGATCCAGACCTACGTCGCGTGGACGTTCAAGGACGCCGTGCAACCGGGCAGCGAGAGCACGCTGCGCGTCGGGCGATTGACGCTCAACGTGGGCACGCGCCGCATCGTGTCTCGCAACCGGTTCCGCAACACCGTCAGCACGTTCACGGGCGTTGACTGGCAGTGGACAAGGCGCGGACGGACGCAACGCCCGAGTGGTTTACTTGGTCCCGATGAGGATCCTTCCGACCGACACCGAGAGCCTAGTCGACGACGACTTCGAGCTCGACCGCGGCCTGAGAGACAGCACGCTCTGGGGCGGTTACTACCAGTTTCCGAAAGGCCCGCACTCAGACGTCGTGGAGGTCTACGCATTCGACTACGACGCGCACGGAACACCCACCGACCCGACCACCGTGTTCGACATCGTGTCCGTCGGCGCGCGCGTGTTCCGCGCGCCCGCGCGCGCGCACTGGAACTACGAGGTGGAAGCGATTCTGCAGACCGGCGAGGCCGGCGGGATCGTCGCGGGCGTACCGCGGCGCGACTTGGATCACCGCGCGCACATGCTGCACTTCGAGGTGGGCTACCAGTTCGACGTGTCGTGGGCACCGAATCTGATTTTTCAGTACGACGACGCGAGCGGCGACCACAGCCCGCTCGACGACGGCAACGAGCGCTTCAACACGTTGTTCGGCGATCGGCGCTTCGAATTCGGTCCCACGGGCATCTACGGACCGTTCAACCGCAGCAACTTGCAGTCGCAAGCGTTGCGCCTCACGTTCACTCCGGGCAAACGCTGGCAGAGCATGGTGCACTACAGCTCCTTTCGTCTCGCGCAGGAGCGCGACGCCTGGGTAGGGATCGGCGCCCGCGACCCCACCGGCCGCGCAGGAGGCTCGCTCGGGAGGCAGCTCGAAGGCTCCGCCACCTGGACCGCGATCCCCGACCGCCTCACGCTCGAAGGCGGCCTCGCGCATCTGAATTTCGGCCGGTTTGCTGATCAGACCGGAGTCTCGGTCGGCGGTGACCCGACCTACTACTACGTGACCGCGACCACGCGCTTCTAGGCGTGCTGGCTCCGGCTGCGCCAGAGTAAATAGATCGTCGCGACCGCGATGGTCGTGAGCACGCACGGCAGCAGCACGGGCAGCGCCTTCTGTGGGCTGAAGTTCGCGGCCGCGATGGTGATCGCGAGCGCCGGGTGGCGCACGGTGCATTCGACCGCGAGCGCGGTCTTCTCGTGAGGATTTGGGGGACCGAACGAGTGACCTAGCGCCAAAGCCGCGGCCGCAAGCGTCGCGATGACGGCGTAGGACCACGCATCCATTTGCAGCAGTGCGGGGTACAACGCCCCGAGGACGATCAGCAGCACGATAACCAACCCCACCGAACCGACTTTGTCCAGAGCTCCCGCGGCGCGGTCGGCAAACTTGGGAAACATCGCACGAACGGCGAGCCCCAGCGCGATCGGGATCAGGATGGTCTTGGCCAAAATCGAAATCATTCCGGGCACGCCGACGTCGGCTTGAAAGCCCAGAGGTATCGACACTAGATCGATAATGATGGGCACGGTGACGAAAGCGAACGCCGCAAGCGTGAGACGCAAGCTCGCCATGAGCACCGGGCTGGCTCCGCCCGATTTTGGAGCGGCTTTGAGCATGAGCGGCGCGGGAGGACACGCCGCGAGGATCGCCAATCCGACGCCGACTTCCGGCGCGGGCGCCAGGATCTTGATCAGCAGCACCGCGGCGGCTGGAACCAGCACGAGCACCGCGAACAGACACCGCAACATTATCCAGCGCCGGTCCTTGAAACAACTTACGACGTCGCGCAGCGAGATGCCGAGTGCCTGCGCAAACACGACGAGGGCCACCGAGAGCGGTCCGACGATCTTGAGGACGTCGATCACGAGCTCTTTCATCGGAGCGTCCACTAGAGCCACCTGTGCTTTCGTGCGTAGTACAGGATGCCCCAACTCATCGCTGCCATGACGCCGAGCATGATCGGAAAGCTGCCGTTCCACTTCAACGCGGGCATGTTCGGGAAGTTCATCCCGTAGAAGGACGTAATGAAGCTCAACGGCAAGAACACCGTGGAGATCACCGTCAGCGTGCGCATGATGTTGTTGAGTTGTGTGTTCGCGTTGTCGCGGTGCATTTGCATCAGCTCGGAAGTCCGACCGCGCAGCAGCGAATATTCTTCCTCTAGCGCCGCAGCGTCGGCGACGAGATTCTCGGAAAAAAAGATCAAGCTCGCTTCACTGAGCACTGCAGGTTTTTCCCGAACCAGCAGTCGCGCGAATTCGTGGGCATAGAGCAAGCTCATCCCGAACGGATTGAGCTCACGGCGCAGACGAACGGCTTCCTGGTAAACCTGCGGCTCGGCCGTACCCTCGAGCAAGATATCTTCCGTGTCTTGAATCCGGTCCGCGAACTGCCTGAATAGCGCAGCGTAGTTGTCGACGACGAGGATTTTCAACAACCGATAGAACACGTAGTCGATGCCGCGGTGAATCTCGTTTCTGCTGCGAATCTCGACCCTCGCGGCGTCGAAAAGCTGCGACGCGCGCCGGTCGTCGAACGACAGCAGGAATTTCTCGCCGAGGATCGCGACGCCGCCGGCCTCGCGCAACGCGTCGACTCGAGCTTCTCTGATCAACACCCGAGACCCTTTCCGCTTCGGCACGTCGGCATTTTCGCCCGACGCGGGGGCGAGAAAGCGGAATTTCTTGAACACGTACCGATCGGAGCGCGTCTCGCTCTCCAGCGGGACTGAGCTGTCGATCTGCTGGGCGAGAGCCGCCGGCAGCCCGAAATGCTCGAGGATCCTCGTCACCGCCGCCGTATCGTGCAAGGAGTCGACATGGATCCACACGTTCTCGTCTGCGCGAACCCGCGCCAACACGTCGTCCACGTCGAAGCTCGTGTAGCCGTCGGGCGCCGTCGCCGAGCTCGTCATCAGCTTGATCGTCGTTCGAGTGTCATGAGACATAGGGTGGGTCCTGCAAATCGAGGTGGTATGCGGATGCTCGCGCTACGCAGCGATGGACGCTAGCTTACCGTCGGTCGGCCCATCCGGTAGCTCCGCGCTCCGACTTCAGCGCGCGAGACGCGTGACGAATCCGCGCAGGAGCACGTATGGCACGATCGCGAGCAGGAACGCCACGACGATCACCTCGCCCACGTATACGAAACGCGACACGATGATTTGATACGCGACGTCGAGACCATCGCGAGCACGAAGATCTTGCCGACACTCGTCCAGCCATCCTTGATCCTCTCGATGCGATGACCCGCGTCGCTCAGGAGCCCCCAGAAATACGGCGACTTGCCGGCCTTAGCGTCCTTGAGGCCTGAAGTAATCGCGAAGATCGCGGCCATCGTCGGCTGAAGAAGGAGCCTGAACCTCATCGGCCCGCTGACCCGACCAGCCATGTCATCGACGATGCGCAGCCAGGTATCGTCCATATTCACGCCACTTCCCGTGATTAAGGGTTCCCATGCGACCGCGCCCGCTGCCGGGCACGTTGAATCGCGGGCGCGCGTGGCGGCTTGCTTCCCGTCCGCTCAAGGACGTGGTGCCAAGCCCCCGCCGCCGTGGCGATCGCTCTTCGTTCCCGCGCAGACGGTAACAACGTCGCTTGAGGCCGCCTAGTGCCTAAAGGGCTTACGCTGGTGGGACGAAGGTCCAACTGGCCACGCTGGCTCTGTGGAGCGAAGTTCAGGTCACGGATTTTCGTAGTTGAGGCCTGCTTCATGCCCCGCGCGTCGGACAGCGAAAAAGTCCATGTCCGTAGGTGGACCGTGGCGCTCTTGATCGCGTTGGGCTCCGTGTTGATCCTGCTCTACGTGGCGGCAAGGCTGCTGCTGAGCCTCGAGTAAAACTGCCGTGGACGTCGAGACCCAGCACGAGGAGCCAATGCGGCACGGTTATCCACGCCCCAGGCGTTCTCACAATCGATTGATGCGTCAAATTAGGCTCACGCTCCGCTGCGTCGACTCGAAAAACGGAATTAGCATTCTGCTCCCGCTCTCGGGAATTATGTTAGTCTCAGACGCCGAGCAGGATGAGGGCACTAGCCAACGTCCTGCATTGATTAGAGCGCGGCAAACATGCGCAGCGTCCTGGACCGACAAACGACGTATTTCCGTCGCTCGCTAGCGTCGCGAGCCATCTCGACACTTATCTTCGCGTTGCCGGTCGCAGGCCCAATCGGTGCCGACGAGTCGCCCTGCGCCATCGGGTCACTCGAAACGACCTGCACTACTCCTGAGAATGACGGCCGCGGCGACGCCCTTGCAGTCTCGGAGACGAGCGGCGGGTCGGGCGAAGATCCTATCGGGCTCGTGCGCGAGACTTCCGCCGGCGAGGATGCGCTCCGCGACCTCCCGCCCAGCGACGGGCTCGCGCCGGAGCCGCGGAGTCTCGCGCAGACACAGCCAACCGCCGAAACGAGCCTGGCATTTACTCCGTCATCGCTTTGGAAGCTCTATCAGGGTTGGATCATTACGCTGCTCGTATTGGTCGCGTTGCAGTTCGCCTTGATCGTCGCTCTGTTGATTCAATCCGTTAAGCGTCGTCAAGACCGAATGGCGCTCACGGAAACCACTCAGCGGTTTCGGCTCGCGGGGCTCGCCGGCCAGGTGGGTGTGTGGGAGTGGGATCTCGATGCGGACCGAATGATCATCGAGCCGCATTTGCGTAACCTGCTCGGCTATGACGCCGAGTACGACGACCCGAAGATCGCAGACTGGCGCACCCACATCTACGGCGAGGATCTGCCGAAGCTCGTCCAGGCCGCGCACGATCACATCCACCGGCGTACACCCTATTTCGAAATCCAGCATCGGATGGTCGACAGGCACAAGAACGTCCGTTGGTTCTTGTCACGCGGCCAGGCCCAGCAGATGCATGACAGCCGACGGACGCGAATGGTCGGCACGTCCATCGACATCACCGAGCGCAAGCGCAGCGAGGACGAGCGGATGGCGGCGCAAGAGGCGCTCCAAGAGAAGCAAGCCGAGCTCGCCCACCTTTCCCGCGCGGCGACGGTTGGAGCATTGTCGGTGGCCCTCGCGCACGAGATCAACCAACCGCTGACCGCCATTCTTACCAACGCCCAGACGGCGCGGCAGTTGTTCAAGAGACCGCACGTCGATCCGCGCGAAGTCAATGAGATCATGCTCGATATCGAAAACGACGGACGACGCGCGGGGGAAGTCATCCAGAAGCTCCGCAACCTTTTGCGCCGCGGTGACGGGGATTTCGAGCGGATACGGGTCGAATCGATCGTCGACGAGGTCCTCCATTTGCTTCGCGGTGAGCTCGTCGAGCGGCGCATCACGGTGACCCGCACCGTGGCCTCTCAGCCGGAGCCGATTCTCGGAGATAGCATCCAGCTGCAGCAGGTCTTGCTCAATCTCGTCAACAACGCAACCGACGCAATGAGGGACGTCGAACCGAGCGCGCGCCAGCTCGCCATTTCGGTATCACGCACCAAGACGGGTTGGAGCCGTATCTCGGTTACCGATTGTGGCGGGGGCCTTTCGGAGCACGATCGTGAGCGGCTGTTCCAGCCGTTTTTTACGACCAAGCGCAATGGGTTGGGGTTGGGCCTGTCGATCTCGAAGTCGATCGTCGACGCCCACGCCGGCCGAATATGGGCGGAGAGCAACCGCGGCGGTGGAACGACCTTCCATGTCGACGTGCCGGCAGCCAGCGAATCTAAGCTCGATCAGCCTCTCCATTAGACGAAAGGCCTACGCCTAGAGTCCCATTGCGACGGCCGGCCCCGGCCTTGAACATCGACGGATGGTCACAGACCGCCTGATCGCCGTCGTCGACGACGATGAATCCGTTCGCAAGGCCCTGATTCGGTTGCTGCGCTCTGCGAACCTTGCGGGCCTGGCGTTCCCGTCCGCACGCGCGTTTCTCGATGCTTTCACGGGTTTGCCGATCGACTGCATCGTGCTCGATCTGCAAATGCCGGATATGACCGGGCTCGAGCTGCAGCGCCATCTGCGCGTTTCTCATCCCGATCTGCGTGTGCCGATAATCATCATCACGGCTCACGACGAGCCCGGCTCGCGCGAGCGCTGCATCGCGGCCGGCGCGTCCGCGTATCTTCGCAAACCCGTCGAAAGCGGCGTGCTGCTTTCCGTCATCGCGAAGGTTACCGCCGCGGACGGTAACGTAGGGACGCCCGCTTAGCCATTACAGCGATCGGTCGCGACTCAAAACCGCACACGACGACGGACAGCGCGCCGTTCAGCTGCGAGGTCTTGCCGACGATCACGGTCGTCGTGGACTGACGCCTGACGCCGCGCGCGACCTCAAGCCGCAGCGTCGGTCCGACCCGCTTCTTTGCCGGCCGCGAGCTCCATGAGGTCTCGTTCGAGGAAAAAACTCAGGAACGTTCGAATCACGGCAATCGCCGCCAGTTGCCCGATCTGCTCCCAAGTAGGGGAGATAGCGCTGCGCACGATGTCAGCCGCGAGCGCGAATTGCAGCCCGAGCAGCAACCAACTGCCGAAGTGCACCCAGAGGTGCTTCAGCCACTTCGGATCGGCGGGTTTCCGGATCAACGGTGAGAGGGTGCGCACGAGCGCTTGAACTGCGCCGAACGCGACGATCAGTACGGCCGCCGTCTCCACCGCGAGCGCGACATGACTGGCGAGGACTTTGAGCAGCTCTTCCATTCATCTAACCCTTGGGCCGCATGACCACGCATTGGACTAGGATCGCCCCGGCCGCACGATGCAGCGAAAGCCAAGGTGACAGGTCGACGTGTCGACGGCCTGCGCCATGCGCGCCGCCGGCCGATAGCGGCGACAGTAGTTCGGCGCGCACAAATACGAGCCACCCTTCATCACTTTGCGCGGAATTCGAATGCCCGGCTGAGCCGTGTCAACGCTATCCTCGGGCGTACCGCCCCGCGGATTCACCGGCGCGCAACACGTCGACGTTCGTTTGTCATGCCCCTGGTACCAGTCGGTGGTCCACTCCCACACGTTCCCCGCCATCTCGTAGAGGCCGTAGCCATTCGCGGGAAACGAGCCGACCGGGGCGGTCCACTCGTAACCGTCCTCCTTCAAGTTCTGCCATGGGAACTCGCCCTGCCAGGTGTTCGCCAGCGGCTCGCCATTCGGCATGAGCTCGTCGCCCCACACGTACTCGGCGCCGTCGAGCCCGCCGCGGGCCGCGAGCTCCCACTCCGCTTCGGTCGGCAGATCCTTCCCCGCCCACTTTGCATACGCTTCCGCGTCCTCGAACGCGACGTGCACGACGGGGTGATTCCACAAACCCTGCAACGAGCTCCGCGGTCCGCGCGGGCACCGCCAGCTCGCACCGGGGATGTACGACCACCAGTTGTAGATATTGCGCAGGTCGACGCTCTGCTCCGGTTTCGCGAACACCACCGATGACGGCACGAGCAACTCGGGCTTCGCGCCGGGATAGTTCGCGGGGTCCGCGGGCCGCTCGGCGAGCGTGACGTAACCCGTCGCTTCGACGAACTCGCGGAACTCGCGATTGGTGACCGTGTAGCGATCCATCCAGAAGCCGTCGACCGCCACGCCGTGCGCCGGGGCTTCTTCCGGATAGTGATGGTCCGAGCCCATCACGAACGCCGCCGCGGGCACCCAGCGCATATCGGGGTCTGGCGCCGGTCCCGCGGCGGGACCTTGCGGCACGCGGTCGACGCCCGCGGATTCGCTAGCGATATTCATGTCGTGCCATTCCTCGCCTTCACGGGCTTTCTGTCGCGGCTGCTCGCCGCGAGTTCGTATTTTTGGAGTTGCTTGCGGGCCACCTTCGCACGAGAACCGGCCGGCGAGAATCGGCCTGAATCAGTCCGCGTCCTCGCGGGTCCAGCCGTCTGGATCGAACGCGACGATCTTGGCAGCGAGCGCTGCCGTATCCGCACCGAGATCCTTCGAGAACACGACACCGTCGTGGTTGACGATGAACGTCATCACTCCGCTCGACCCGTACTCGGCCGGGTACGCGAGCAGCGCGAAACCGCCGATCATCAGGTCGTGCACCACGTAGTCATAGGCGCCACCGGCGGCGGCCGGTCCCTGCGCCTCGAGCACCCGGTAGAAGTAACCGTGGTAAGGCGAGGTGTTCGGCGTGCCTTCCCCCACGTAGCCTTCGGCGCGCGCGTTTGCGAACTCGGCGCCGAGCGGGCTCTCGGGCTCACCCTCGACCGTCTCCCAAAACAAACCATCCTTCTTCCCGTCGGTGCTGATCAGGTTGCGCGCGTAGTGCAGGATCTCGCCGCCTTCGGGATTGCCAAGGTAGTACTCGGACTGTGCATCCACGTAAGCGAGGCACGACTGAATCGTGCTGAGCTCATTGGTGCCGACCCGGCGATTGATGATCTCGTCGACTCCGCCGCTCGAATCGAAACGCCAAGCTCCGTCTTCCTTGACCAACGGAAACGGGAACGGCCATTCGTCCTCGCCGACGACCAACACGGCTCGGTCGGAACCTTCGTTGACGAGATTGCGGCTCGAATCGAAGCGGCTCGCGAAAACGTCTCGGGCGTTCGCGTCTTGAACGGTGTCGCCGGACTCGACTACGTCCTTCACGTCCGCGCCGAGCACGCGCAGCAGCGCGCTCGATTCCCCAGATCTGACCGCGGATATCAACGCGTCGACCGCTTGCTCGGGTGTGGAATAGGTTCGTTGATCGTTACTCAGCAGATCGCATGCTGCGAGCAGTTGCGCAGCGGCGAGGATCGCCGCGACCGTAGCCCACGAGTGCCGCTGCGCCGTCATCGGCGTCGCCCCCCGCCCCCGCCCCCGCCGCTTGGCCGAGACATGCCGGCTGACGACCGGCTCGCCGAGCCGCGACTGCTCTCCATCCGGGTCGTGCTGCCGCTGCCGCCGGCGCCGCGATAGGCTTCCGGCCCGCTGCTCGATGACCTTGGCGAGGAAGTCGTCGGGGCCGCGCGCGCCGCGCCGCCTTGGCCGGCGTCCCGCGTGGCGGCACCGCCGGTGGCGCCGGTGGTGGCGCGCGGCTGAGTGCCCGCGCCGCCGCCGGCGCCGGTGGTAGCGCGCGGCTGCGAGCCGGCCCCGCCGGCCGCCGGGCGATTCTGCGTGGAGATGCTATTGCCGGCGAGGTCGCGCGTTGCGCCACCTTGCGATATTTGCTGGCGGCCCTGATCGGCGTGCCCGCGGAAAGCCTCGCGCGATTGGACCGCAGCCTGGTCACGGCCCTTGCCGTATTTCTGCTGCGAAGCCGTATCGCGATACTGCACGCCTTTGCGATGGCTCGAGTCGTGCTGCCACTTGCCGCTCGCGGCGGTGTTGCTCGCGCCCGCCCGGTTGCCGGCCGCGTTGTTGCTGGCGCCCGCCCGGTCGCCGGCCGCGGTGTTGCTCGCGCCCGCTCTGTCGCCCGCGGCAGTGTTGCCAGCGTTCGCTCTGTCGCCGTTTCCCCTATTGATGTCGTTGTTGATGTCCGTTCTGTTGAAGTTGTTGTAGTTGTTGACGTTGATGTCGACGTCACCGTGGCCCCAGTTGCAGTTGCCCCAGAGCGCCGAGCCGACCGCGACACCGACCGTGAACGAGAAAAACGCGGCTCCAGGGGCGTAGTACGGCGGGTAGTAGTAGTACGGCGGATATGCGGGGTACGGCCAAGCCCCGTACACGACCGTCGGGTTGTAGGTCGGCACGTACACCACTTGGGGGTCCGCGGGCTCGACCTTGATGATGGTCGTCGTCGTGGTCGTGGCATCGGCCGGCGCGGGCTCGGTCGTTACCGTCTGCTCTTTCGAGGACTTTAGGTTGCCTTCGCTCTTGGCCTTCGCGCGCAACCGCTGCACCGCGTCCATCACCTCGGCTTGCTGCGCGAGAAACGCGTCGCCGAGCTTTTGAGTCCAGTCGAGCTTCTCGTTCATCATCGCGATGACGTCCGGGAACGCGACGAGTGATTTGACGCTCGGATCCCACTTCTGACCAACCATCGCGTCCTCGAGCGCCTCGCCGGTCACGGAGGGGTTGTCCTTGGCCCAGCGCGCCGCTTCCACGACCTCGAGCGGGTACGTCGAAGCCATCAGCACCTGCGCGAGCAACGAATCGGGATACAACGCGATCGGCGCGACGAACTGCTCGAGCTCTTCGGGCTTGAACGTGGGTTGCTGCGCGGGAGCAGGCTCTTGAGCCCAGAGCGCGAGCGGCGACAGCGCGAGCAACAGTGTTGTGAGCGCGCTCGAGATCGACCCCCGTCGCGGCCTAGCCAAGAACCGCGAGCGCAGCGCGCGAACGTGAACGAGACGGCCACCACACATCCGAGCTCCTCCGGATCTCACCCGCTCCATTATTAACTGTGATCGTCCAAGCTCGCCACCGTCATTGGACCTTGGTCCAAGCGTCGTTCGTGCGATTGCGGACGGCCTGTTCCGTCAGACGGCTCGCACGACGACGACGAGGAACGCGAACACGCCGATGAACATCATGACGATCGAGATCCCATAGACCGGCGTGTGCCCGGGCGTCTTGCGGACGCCCGCGATCTGGGCGAAGTCGCCGTGCCACAAGTACTTCACGACCGAGTGGTACTGCCACAGCGACGTGACGAGCGCGAATATGCCGGCTCCGATCAAGATCAGGCCTACGTAACGCGCAGCGAACGGGTGAGGGGCCGGTGCCACCCCTTGCATCGAGTTC
Source organism: uncultured Gammaproteobacteria bacterium (assembly GCA_963742115.1). GTDB lineage: Bacteria > Pseudomonadota > Gammaproteobacteria > Steroidobacterales > Rariloculaceae > FEN-1219. Next base: position 369,700 of record CAVUKQ010000009.1, on the reverse strand, counting down.
AGCCGCTCGAAGAATTGCACGATCGTGAAACCGAATCCGATGAGTGCGACCGATGTTCGTATCCAAGCCATCATCGTCCGCTCGAGCGCCAAGCGCGTCCTGAACCACGCAAGGTGGCTGTCCGCGGTTACTCTGACTTGGAATCGCTCGTCGTGCCGCTCAGGCGTATCAGCTGCCATCTTTAGGCTCCGATTTCATGATCTCATCTCACCCTTTCACCGGCGCGCCGCGAACATCGCGCCGTGCTCGAGAATGAACGCGCTCGCGTCGTGCTGCCGGATCGCGGTGACGAAGACGCGTACGAGCGGCGACGGCGTGGAATCCTGCAACCTCACTACGCTCGCCATCGACCCGAACACGGTGGGAAGCGGGTACGGAAGAATCGCCACATGGCCCTGACGTACTTCGTCGATGATCGCATCGGGCGTCGCGAACGCTACGCAGTCGCTGCTCCGCACCACCGAGAGCAGCAGCGCGATATCGTCAGCGATGACCGTCGTTCTGCGCGCCGACTCCATTCCCTCCTCCTGAATCAACACTCGTGCTGCCTCTTGCTGGTCGGGTCTCGGGTTCGGATAACCGAGCGGATAGCGGAGGATGTCCGCCGTGCGCAACGTCCCCTCCTTTCTCGTCAGCGGATGACCGGAGCGGCAATAGAGGACCGTTGGACGCTCCTTGAGCCGGATCACGTCGAGACGACGATCGTCCTCGGCAACGTGGTCGCCGACGAACAAATCGATTTCGCCCTTCAGCAGCAAATCCTTGAGGCGGTCGGCGCTGTCGACGGTGACGAAGACCCGGAAGCGCGAGCTCTTCGCACAGAGCTCGGCGAGCGCGGGTCCGAGGATCGTTCGAGCGGGGTACGGGCCCGAGCCCACTCGGAGCTCCCCGATCTCGAGAGCGGCCATCTTGTCGATGTCCCGCTTCAGTTGCGCGGCGCGGCGCAGCATCTCGTCCGCATGCTTCAGCACGAGCGCCCCGAACGCGGTCGGCACCGTTTGCCGCGGCTGGCGGTCGAAGAGCTTCACGCCGAGCTCGCGCTCGAGCGACTGAATGCTGCGCGTGAGCGCGGGCTGGCTCAGCTCGAGCTCGGCGGCGGCTCGCGCGAAGTTTTGCTCACGCCCGAGAGCGGCCGCGTGCCGTAATTGAGTCAGATTGAGCACGATGCAGCCTCCGTATAGGTTGGATGAGGACCAGGCATTGGACGCGGTCGGTGGCTGCTCATAGCATGGCCGCTGGTCGTGTCCGAGTGGAACGCCGTGCCAGACTTCTTGAGCTCCTTCATCTTGAGCCAACGAATCAAAGAGCTCGAAAGCTGCGCCAAGCGCGAGAGCGACGACCTGTCCGCGCTCGCGAAGCTCGTCGGCCGAATCGAAAAGCGCTCGCAATGGTTGCAGAAACGAATTCGCACACAGCGCCGAAAAACCGTTGTCTCCGAGCGCGGGCTCGCGCTGGCTCGGTCTTACCTCGCAGCCGCGCAAATCCGTGAGTACGTCGCGAACTGGGTGAGCAAGCAACGCGCCGCGAACGTGGCGGCGCTGCCCGTCGCGGAGCTCGAGCGGAATGTTGCGCGGCTCGTGGGCGAGATGGTCGCGATCGTCGAGCAGTTCTTGAAGACCCGAGACGACGGTACTTCCGAGCTCCCCACCTCACCGCTCTCGACGTCGGAGTCGGAGTCGGAGCCGGAGCCGGAGTCGGCGATCGAGGATTTGCTCGACGACGAGATCGCCGGGATCGGACAGGATAGATGAGCCCGCGCGAGCTTGGCTGCGCCGGCTCCAAGGTCGATTTCGCCGGCATCGCTACGCGAACGAACGTACCGCGAAATCGCTCGCTTGCGCTGCAACGACGACCGTCGCCTACATCTCGCCGACGCTAGTGACCGTGTCTAGCCGTTTTCTGAGCAATGACGCCCAGCTTCGTGCCAGCTGCCGAACCTCGCTCCAAACCGTGACGGAGTTGGCCGGGGTCGCGAATCCCTCCTGCTCCGCGGCTCGGCGGTCGGCGACGCGCGCCAGTACTTCGTTGCTGACGGAGTCGCGTAGCTCAAAGGCCAGCGTGGCCTCGCCCACGGAGCTCAGATACACCTCGTAGCGTCCCGGCGCATCATCGGGCGGAGCCTTGGAGACGACGTCGATCAGGGTTCCGATCAAGAGCAGCGTGTCGGGAGCTGCGTGGTCCGTGAGCTGATAGCGTTTCGACTTCGCGAGCTCTTCGCGGAAGGCTTCGGTGACGACCTCTTTCAGCATCGCCTTGCCTTCGTCGGAAATAGGAAACTCGGTCTGGTCGTCTCTGCCCGGCCGGTAGTGCTTACCCTTGTCGTCGACTACTCGGTACTGAATGTCGGCGCCGACCAACCAGAGCTTCTTGTATGGACGAAGGTCGAGGTCGGCCTTGACGTAGGCCACGTCCATCACCGACTTGTCGACGCGCGTGAGCCCGTCGTGAGTGACCTCCGCGTTCGGGCCCGTCTGCACGCGCGGCGCCGCGCCGGCGACGATCGAATAGCCGGCTATCGCGAGGCCGGCCGCAGCGAGCATTGAGCGGATTTCTGCGCGCATTTTTTCGTTCTCCAGGTTGATCCAGGCGGGAGCTCCCCGCGACATCGCGCGAGAGTGTCCGGAGGAGAGAGTGTAGCGCCAATTGGACTTTGGTCCATAGACTCCTACGGACCGACTCGGATCATGGAACATTCGCGGGCGGTTGGCCGCCTAGAGGTCGAAGGTCAAGCCAACGACATAGCCTTGCAGGATGGCGTCGAGCACGAACTGATCATCTTCGAAATCCATTTGCAGCGCGCGATAGCCAAAACGCAGAGCCATCGCATCGGTGATCTGGAAACCCACGATCGCCGCGACGTTGGTGGCGAGCTCGGACGATACGCCGAAGCCGCCCACGTCCCCGCGCAACACTACCGACCAGCGGTCGTTGAAGTCGTGAGTGAAACGCGCACCCACCAATGGATCGAGCCAGCCCTTGCGGCTCTCGCCGGACGGTCCCGGCGTCAACTGCACGCTCGCTTCGAGCGTGACGTACCGAAGCCCGAATATCAGGTCGAGCCCCGGGATGTTCGCAGCCCGGTGCGCAGCGGATGCCTCGATGAAGCCGCCGGAGACTTCGGCGTCGGTCGCGATCAGGCTGCCAGCGCGGGTGTCGCTGAAGTCGACGTACATCCCGTCGAGCAGCACCGTCCACTTACCCTTGCGCGCCTCGACCCCCGTCGCAATCACGAAATCGAGGTTGTCGAGCGAGAAGAAGCTGTATCCCGTGTCGATTTCGGAGCCGGTCCCCTCGGCCGCGGTATCGCCGTCGAGCCCGGCGGCCCAGAGATACGGCGTGATCGAGAACGACCACGGTTGCGGATCGGCAGAGTCGGACGCGGGATCACTTGGAGCTTGCGCGCTCGCCGTGTAAGCGGCGGCGAGCGAAATCACGAACGCACAGCGGGTTATACAGTTCATGATGGCGATACTACCCGCAAGCGGGAATCCGGTGTTGCGCATGCTTGAACGCCGCCTTCTCTCGATCGCCGCAGCGCTCGCGTCGCTGGCAGCTTGCCGCGCGCACTCGCAGGAGCTCGAGCCGCGACTCTATACGAGCGCGCCGACTGGCCTGAACTTTCTCGGGATCGGATACGGCGCATCGCGCGGCGGCGCTTTGTTCGATCCGTCCGTGCCGCTCGAAAATGCCCACCTCGAAGTCGACGCCCCGGCGGTTGGCTACGTCAGGTCGCTCGGTCTTTGGCACAAGTCGGCAAAGCTCGACATCGCGGTGCCGTATGCCTGCGTATCGGGCTCGGCAACGCTCGCGGGTCAAGTCGTGAGCCGCGATGTATGCGGCTTCGCCGATCCGAGATTCCGGCTATCCGTGAATTTCCGCGGCGCCCCCGCGTTGAGCCCGCAGGAATTCGCGGGTTACCAGCAAGATCTGATTGTCGGCGCAAGCGTGCAAGTCGTCGCTCCCGCCGGGCAGTACGACGACGACCGCGTCGTCAACATCGGCACCAACCGCTGGTCGATAAAGCCAGAGATTGGCCTTTCGAAAGCGTGGAAGCACCTGAACGTGGAAATGGCCGCGGGTGCCGCGTTCTACACCGCCAATGCCGATTTCGTGAACGCTAAGAAGGAACAGGATCCGATCTACTCGCTGCAAGGACACATCGTCCACGTGTTTCAGACCGGCCGATGGCTTGCCGCAGACGCGACCTATTACCGCGGCGGGCGTTCGACCGTAAACGGAATCGTCGGCCCCGACTTGCAGGCGAACTCACGCTTCGGAATCACACTCGGTTTTCCGCTGAACCGTCTTCAGGCATTGAAAGTGAGCGCGAGCACCGGCGTCTCGACGAGAACCGGCACCGACTTCGATACCCTCTCCGTGATTTGGCAACGTCGATGGGCCGCCGCGCGTGCAGCCCCAAAGACCGACTGACCGGTTCTGCACGGAGTGCTCGCATGCGCTGCCTTTGCGAGAGCGAAATCCGTGACCGCAAATTGTCGCTGGGCTCGATCTGGGCCTTGGCGGCACCGGTCGCGCGAGCCTTACATTCCCCAGGCGTTGCCGAAAGTCAGATAGAGCACCGTTTCCTCCGGGCCGCGCGCGAGATCGAAGCCGCCCGCCAGTCCCAGCTTCCTCGAGAGCAGATAGCGGAAGCCCCCGCCGTAGCTGTAGGCCCTTGCCGCACTGCTCAGCTCGTCGAACTCGTCCGCGGCGCGACCGACACCGGCGAAACCGAGCACGCTCCAACGTTCGTCGATTTTCCAGCGCGGCTCGACTTCGGCCGTCACTACATGGTGTCCGAGATACCGCAGCAGCGGAATCCCGCGTAGCGACACCCACGGCTGCGAGTAGAACGGGGCGCCGTCGTCTGCGTACGAATACTCCAAGCGCAGCCCAAACGTCATGCGTTGCTTGAACATCTGCCAGTACTCGAAGTCGCTAGCCTGGACCTTGGCATAGTCGAAATCTCCGCCGAGCGACTCGGCGAAATAGGAAACCGCGAGCGAAGTGCTCCGGCCCTTGTTCGGTGTAAACGTGTTGTCGCGCGCGTCGTAGTCGAGCAAGAGCGAAAGGCCCGCATCCTGGGTTCTACCGAACTCGGGAACGGGAGGCGAGAGGTCGAAGCCGAGGTCGGTCGCAAAGAACATGTAGCGCATGCCTGCGAATAGGCGCGAGTCACCGAGCCGAAATTGCGCTTGCTGCACGAGCAGCGTGCCTTCCAAGTTGAAGTGCAGCGGATTTTCGCTCAAGTCGACCTTTTCGCTGCCGTAGTAGTCGAGGTTCAAGGACGCTTCGCCGAGCACCGCGAGGTAGCGTACTCGGCCGCCGCTCCAAACCGCGGAGTGAAGTCCCGCGACTACCCAGCTGTCATTGTCGGTTGCGGCGACGCCGCCGCCCGTCATCGTCGGCGGATTCTCGGCCGCCTGCTCCGGCGTCAGCTTGGTCGGATGAAAGTACACCATCGCGGCTAGCAATCCGGCTCCCAATGCCGGATCGTTGCCCGGGATGATGAGCGGTACGAAACCGCTCGTGCCGCTCTCCCCGCCCGCAGTCATGTCGAGTCGGCCGTCCACCGGGTCGATGAATCGGCTGAAGAAGCCGCCCTCGGGTTTTGGCTCCTCTCCCGCCTCAGCGTTCGCGGCTGTGCCCGTCGCAGCCGCCTCGACTGGTTCGACGGCACGCGCCCATCGCGCGACACAAAGCGCTGCCGCGAGTAGCGCTAGACCTCGAGCGAGTACGAGCATCTTCAGAACACCCCGAGGTCAAAACACGCTGGGCAGCCGGCGAACAGTGCTAGGCATAAGCCCCATTCTCCACCTTCGCCATAAGACGTTCGTACCATTGTCCGTTTCGTTGCCGCGCTTGTACGTTTCCGTGCTCCTATCTTCAAGTATTCCTGCTCCGGGAGCTAGACGATGCGAACTTTCCGCTGGGCTGTTGCGCTGACCGCGTTGCTCGCGCTGCCGGCCTACGCTGCAAAGCCCCAGATTCAGTGGGATCAGGCCTACGATTTCACGACCATCAAGACGTTCCAATGGGAGCCCACCGACTCGGCGCTCGAGAAGCGCAACCCGTTCATGCACTCTCGCGTCGTCGCTGCGATCGAGTACGAGCTCACCGCAACGGGGCTGACCGAGGTGCAATCGAATCCCGATGTCTTCGTCACCTACCACACGTCGACGGAAAACAAAGTGCGATTGGAGTCCGACTCGTACGGCTACGGCTTCGGCGGATACGGCACCGCGGGTTGGGGCCATTACGGCTACGGCTACGGCTACGCGGGTCCCGTATCGACGACGACGCGCGTCGTCGAATACGACGAGGGCACGCTCGTCGTCGACATCTGGGCCGCCTCGACGAAAACGCTGATCTGGCGCGGCGCGGCCACGCGGGTGTTCTCGGAAGACGTGGACAAGGCTGAGAGCCAGGTCGTGAAAATCATCAAAGAGATGGCGGCGCAGAGCAAGAAACTGCGTGCGAAAGCCGCGAAGGCCGGTTCTTAGTAACGGGTAATACGCGACGACGACGACAACGAGCGTACAAGGTCGAGAGCCTCGAAGTTGCGTCCGGCACGCGTCTTGCGAAACGCATTAGTCACGACTACATTCGATTCATCGTCGCGAGCCCGTGCTCGCTCTGGAGGCCTCCGATGAAAGCACAATGCCTCGCAGTAATCGGTCTATCCCTCATCGTAAGCGGTGCCCACGCCCAGTCCGCGCCTTCGGGCAAGACTCTCGCCGCTACCATTAACGTCTACGTGTTCCCCAACAATGGCCAGGCCGCGTCGCAGCAGGCGAAGGACGAAGGCGAGTGCTACAACTGGGCCACGATGAATACGGGCACCGATCCCTTCGAGCTCCAGAAACAAGCGGCGTCGGATCAGCAGCAGGCACAACAGCAGGCGCAGCAGGCGCAAAACTCTACCAAGGGTGCGGGCGCGAGGGGCGCCGTGGGCGGCGCCGCGGCCGGCGCCCTGATCGGTGAAATCGCGGACACGGACAGGAGCGAGGCCGCCGCCTGGGGAGCCGCGCTGGGTGCCGTCCACAACCGGCGTAAAGCGGACGCGCGCAGTGACCAAGCCCAAGCGTCGGCTCAGCAGACCGGAGCGTCCAAGGGCGCGGCGACAGCCGAGCAAATCACCAACTTCAAGAAGGCGTTCAGCGTCTGCCTCGAGTCGAAGAAGTACATGGTGAAGTTCTAAGCGCTGCCGTGTCGGCGGCCGCCCGCAGCGCCTTGTGTCAGGCCGTCTAGGGGCGAACGCTCATTCCACGGCTGCGTTCGTGCAGACGCCGAACACCGTCACGGACACACCGTCGCGCGACACCGCAACCGTCACGTGACCGGTTGCCTCATCGATCACGAAGCTGAACGCACGCCCGAGATCGATACCTTGTAGATAAATAAACCCGTCCGCCCTGCGCACGGTTTGCACGGCCGTCTGTCGATTTCGCTCGCTTGCCTTGGTCGTCGAGAGCAACTTGCCTTTGACATCGATGATGACGAACTCGGGCACGTCGACTTCCGACGGAGGGATCGGATAGCAGTCGGCTTCCTCGACGCATGCGACGACCTGACCGACGGCGCAGAGCAGCCGATCGATACCCTGCAGGTTGTCCGCGAATGCAACGCCGCTGACCATGAGACCGGCGGCAGCAACTAACGTGCGTTTCATTCGAGCTCTCCGTGGGCCGCCGTCGCGGCTTTTTTTCGACACTAACACGTCCCGTCGGTGTGTTCGAACGCATCTATACACCGCGCCGATGGAAGGATATCGCTCGAAGACAGACTCGTAGCGTAGGACCAAAGGCTTAGTTGTTCCGAGGGAGGAAACATCTATCCTCGTCCCTGCAACTTTGGCGTTTCGCGCCGCGATTTGGTCCGTTCGCGCGGCGTTTTTCAATCGTCCGCTTACTCGCGAATGGGCGCGCCGAACACCGCGAGCGTCGACCCTTGGCTCGCTTGTGCGCAGCAGCGGACGGCGGGGGGATATGATTTTCGGGCTTGCCGCTTTGCTGGCCGCTGCCGGTTTGTTCGTCGGCGTGCTGGTCCTGCTCGACCTCGGAAGGAAGATCGGCATCGCGCAACTTGCGCGTGATCCCGACGCCGCGGCAAAGGGAGCCGGTCCGGTAGAAGCCGCTATTCTTGGCTTGCTGGGGTTGCTCCTGGCATTCACGTTTTCCGGTGCGGCAACCCGCTTCGAAGCTCGGCGACAGTTGGTCGCCGATGAAGCCAACGCGATCGGAACCGCCTATCTGCGGGTCGACTTGCTTCCCAGCGACGCGCAACCGGCAATGCGGCAACTCTTTCGTGACTATCTGGATACGCGAATCGAAACGTACCGAACGTCGGCAGACCTGGCCGAAGTACAAACGAAGCTCTCCAAGGCAGCAGCGTTGCAGGGCAAGATTTGGGAGACCGCGGTAGACGCGTTTCGCCGGCCTGAGTCGCCCACGTACGCGGCGACGCTGTCGCTTTCGGCGTTGAACGACATGATCGACATTACGACGACCGTAGTCGCAGCAACGCAGAATCACCCGCCTCCGGTCGTTTTCGCGTTGCTCGCCGCGTTGAATCTCATCAGCGCGCTGTTGGTCGGCTACGCAACCTCCCAGACCAAATCCCGAACGTGGTTCCACGTACTGATCCTCGCGACGACGGTATCGCTCACTTTCTACGTGATCATCGACCTCGAATTTCCACGCCTCGGGTTGATCCGTATCGACAAGGCCGATCAACTACTCATTGACCTCCGTAGCACCATGCGGTGAACATGCCAACCACGGCACGCCGCGGCCGCGTGGCTTTTTCGCACAGCGTAGGACCAAAGGCTTAGTTTCTCGGAGCGAGGAAACCACTATCCTCGCTCCACAACTTTGGCCTTGCGTGTCGTGCTTTGGTCCATCGCGCGGCGTCGTTGGATCGTTACCACAGTCGAAAAGAGGTTTGCGGATATGGCTACTCGTACCGGGGTTCTGTTCTTGTCACTCTGCGTGTTTTCCGGCGCAGCGTCCGCTCAAAGCAGCGATCGCGCCGGCACCTGGGAGTTCGGGGTTTCGCTGGCGGATTTCGGCGGCGAGGACATCGACGGTGGCGGAGGCTCCGCACTGAGCATCGACAACGACCTGGGCTTCGGGTTCGAGGTGAACTACAACCTCACCAACCGTTTCGCAGTCGGCGGAGGTCTGGACTTCAGCAGCCCAGACTATCAAGCGACTCGTGTAGTCGATGGCACGAACGTGGTCGACAAGGTCAGCGCTTCGCTCGACGTCTGGACGATCCACCTCAAGGGCACGTTCTATTTCACGGAGGGCGCGCTCGCGCCGTACGTCGAAGCCGGCGCCGGCTGGACGAGCATCGATTCGAACCTCGCTAGCGGCCCGCCGACCACCGGCTGCTGGTGGGATCCGTGGTGGGGCTACATCTGCACGTCGTTCTACGACACCTATAGCGAGACCAGAACTTCGTACAGCTACGGCGTAGGCTTACGCTGGGAGATCGCGGACGAGTTCGTCGTTCGCGCGAGCTACGGCCCGGTCGAAGTGGACACCGAGCGTGGCGAAGACGCTTCGTTGAACCTCACCCGCGTCGAGTTTGCCTGGAGATTCTGACCGCGTAACTTCGGTGGTGCGCGCGAGTAACGCGTAAGCGTTACTCGCGCTTCGCGCCGGCGCGTCCAACGTGCCGCACATCGAAAGTACCAGCCGCGCCTTGGCCCGAATCATCGGGGCGTTGATCGCGGCAGCTGCGGCACTGCAGGGCTGCACCTCTCACGAGCAGCGAATCCCCGTCGCAGCGGATCACAAGGATGCCGAGTACGTCCTTGCCGGGCGGCGCATCCAGCTCGTCCACGGCGTCTCCGAGGTCGCGGCAGCCCCCGGCGCCGCATCGAAAATCGTCACGCGTTACTTCGGCAACGAAGCCCGAGCCGACCTCGACGGCGACGGCAGACAAGACATCGTGTTCCTGCTCACGCAAGAGACGGGCGGAAGCGGAAAGTTCTACTACGTGGTTGCCGCGCTCGCGACCGAGGCGGGATTCGTAGGCTCGGAAGGTCTGCTGCTCGGCGACCGCGTCGCGCCGCAAACGACGGAGATCGGGGCGGACAAGGTCGTGACCGTGACCTACGCGGACCGAGCGCCGGACGAGAGCTTTGCCGTACCGCCATCGCACGACGAGACGCTGCGGCTCCGGCTCGATACCGAAACGTTGCGATTCGGCGAGCTGGTAAACAACTTCGAAGGCGAAGCAGACCCCACGGTGATGACGCTGGGCATGAAAACTTGGGTTTGGATCAGCGCTCGCGCCGACGACGGTCGAGACCTTCGCCCAACCCGAGCGGACGCTTTTACCCTGAGCTTCGGCGCCGACGGCAAGCTCACCGCCACCACCGACTGCAATCGCGTCGGCGGAACGTACACGGCAGCGGATGGTCGACTGACGTTCAGCGGTTTCTTTGCTACGCGAATGTTCTGCGAGGGCGCGCAAGAGGGCTCGTTTACGCGCCTGCTCGAGCAAACCACCGGCTACCGGTTCACCTCGCGCGGCGAGCTCGTCTTGGAGCTCGATTCCGGAAACGGCTCGGCCGTGTTCCGGTAACGGCGAGCTCGGTCGGGCATCGCCACCTCACCCTCCCCCGCGTAACCGCGCCGGCTCGGCGATCCGCACGCGGGCACGCGGATATCACCTATATATAGAGGAGAGGCCCACCCTCGCTTCCCCGGCGACCCTATCCAGAAATTTCGTTAAGCTGCCGCTATGACCGTGGAGACATAGCGATGCGCAAACGCGTCCTGCTTCGGGCCCTCGCGCTGGCCCTCGTCCCGTTCGCTACGGGCGCGGCGTGGGCGGAATCCGCGACGATCGCCGTCGCGGCGAATTTCACGGCGCCGGTCGAAGCGCTGCAGAAACTGTTCGAGGGGGACGGCGAGCATCGCCTCGTGATCACGTCGGGCGCGACCGGTCAGCTGTATGCGCAGATCACGAACGGCGCGCCGTTCGACCTGCTGCTCTCGGCGGATCGAGAGCACGTGGACATGCTCGTTGCCGCGGGCCTCGGCGACGGCAAGCAGCATTTCACCTACGCGATCGGCAAGCTTGCGCTCTGGACGCGCGACGTCGAAAAGTTCGAGCCGCTGTCTCTGACCGCGCTGTCGCGCAGCGACTATCGCTGGCTCGCAATCGCCAATCCAGAGCTCGCGCCCTATGGCCTCGCGGCCGAACAAACACTACGCAAGCTCGGCCTATGGGAGCCGCTGCAAAGCCGGCTCGTTCGCGGTCAAAGCATCGCTCAGACGTTCGCGATGGCCGAGACGCGCAACGCGGATCTCGCGTTCGTCGCGCTGTCGCAAGTCATCGCTTACGGTCGACCGGCCGCGCACTTCGAGGTGCCGCCGGATCTCTACGAGCCGATCCGCCAGGATGCCGTGCTGCTCAAGCACGGCAGCGGCAACGCCGCCGCGCAGGCTTTCTTAAGCTTTCTACGCACGTCCGGCGCGACGCACGTGATCGAGCAGTTTGGTTACGCGACCACGGCGGCTCAGCCTACCGATTCCGCGCGCTAGTGACTGTCGTCGTCACCGAGCATCCGCGTCTTTGTCGCCGATACGCGAGGCGGCTTCCAGTGCAAGGCGAGCCCGTCGGATCCGCTTCGCCCTATTCTTTCGGCTGCATGTCGATGATCACCGCCGGCGGGGTCACCGGGACCTGCGGTCGCAGAAACGGCTTCTCCGCCGCTTGGTGACACGCGTGGCATTGCGTGAGCATCTGCCGATAGGCCGACTCGAAGGCCGGAGAGTCTTGCTTGTCGACCGCCGTCTTGAGCTGCGCCAACGAAGACTCCTCGATCCCTTTCAGAATCGGCCGCAGGTCGAGCTCGCGTCCGTCGGCAAGCTTACGGACGGCCCGCACGCGGACGGCCCAGTTCAAGTGGCCGCGCGTCTCGTTGAGATAGAACGTCGCGAGCGGCCAATTGCGGTTCTGGGCGGCGAACCACAGGTTCGCGAAGTGGTACTCGACGTCGATCATCGTATGAGACTGGCTCGGCAACATGCCTTTGAGGAGCTCGATCTCCGCCTTGAGCGCCGCGATCTCGGCTTGCTCGCCGGCCGCCGGGGCGGCCGTTGGCGCCGGCGCCTGCGCGGCGCTGCCGAGCTCTAGCGCGCCCAATAGCAGGGCGAGCAGAACGACCGCAGAGTGCTTGGCGAAGGCGTGGTTCTTCATGGCCGGACTCCATTGGCGCAGCGGCGCCGGCGAACACTTTCAGCATAATATCCTGCGAACCGCAGCCGCTGAACATGAGATCGAACGAATGAGTGATCGCCGCTTCGCCGCAGCCCTAATCGCCGCCGCCTGCGCCGCCGGTCCTGCCGCTGCCGATGAAGGGATGTGGACCTTCGACAACTTTCCGAGCGCCGCCGTCGCGAAGGTGCACGGCGTCGACATCGGGCCGGCGTGGCTCGAACGCGTGCGGCTCTCGGTCGTCCGGCTCGCCGGTTGCACGGCTTCGTTCGTCTCCGATCGCGGGCTGATGCTCACGAACCACCACTGCATCGAAGGCTGCCTGGCCCAGCACTCGTCCCGCGAAAAAAGCCTCATCGAGAGCGGCGTCTTCGCCAAGAGCCGCGACGAGGAGTTTCGCTGCGCGACGCAAATCGCGGACGTGCTCGTCGAGCTCGAGGACATCACCCCGGCGGTCGCAATCGCAACGCGCGAGCTCGACGACCGGCAGGCGAAGGAGCGGCGCCGCCAGACGCTCACGACGCTCGAGCAACGCTGCGAAGATACTTCAGAAACATCTCGTAACCCATTGAAATGTGAATCTGTAACGCTCTACGGCGGCGGTCAATACTGGTTGTACAAGTACCGGCGCTATACCGACGTGCGGCTCGTATTCACCCCGGAAGGCGGCATCGCGGCGTTCGGCGGCGATCCCGACAACTTCCAGTTCCCGCGCTGGGGTCTCGATATGGCGCTGCTACGCGCCTACTCGGACGGTAAGCCGGTCGACACCCCGAACCATTTCGCGATCGACTTCGACGGACCGAAGGCCGGTGAGCTCGTATTCGTCGCGGGCCATCCTGGTTCCACGGACCGGCAGCTTACGGTCGCGCAGCTGCAGACTATGCGGGACGGCGTGCTGCCCCCGGCACTATTGCGCACGTCCGAGCTTCGCGGCCGCTACTCGCAGTTCGCGAAGACGAGCCCCGAGGCTGAGCGGATCGTTCGCGATCCGCTGAACGGCCTCGAGAACAGCCTCAAGGTCCAGCGGAAGCTGCTCGATGCGCTGCTGGACGACCGGCAGATGCAGCGCAAGCGCGACGAAGAGCAAAGGTTGCGCGAGTTCGTCGCGACCCATCGCGGCCAGCTCCCTGCCAACGACGATCCGTGGGCTCGGATCGAAGCAGCTCAGGATGCACAGGCGGCGATCCTGCTGCCGTACGGCTATCTCGAGGACGCCGCGGGTTTCAACAGCCGACTGTTCCGCTATGCCCGGCTGCTCGTCCGCGCCGCCGCCGAACGGCCGAAATCGAACACGGACCGGCTGCGCGAGTACACCGACGCGTCGCTGCCGCGCATCGAGCAGCAACTCGGCGCGCAGGTGCCGATCTATCCCGAGCTCGAGCGGCTGACGCTGTCCTATTCGCTCGAGCGGATGCGTGAATGGCTCGGACCGGATCATCCGGTCGTGCGCCGCCTACTCTCGACCGAATCGCCGGACTCGCTCGCTGCGGCGCTCGTCGACGGCTCGAAGCTCGCGGACCCGGCCGTACGCATGGCGCTATGGAACGGCGGACAGGCAGCCGTCGAAGCATCGCGGGATCCGATGATCGCGCTCGCGCGCGACATCGACGCGGAGGCGCGTGCGCTACGCAGCCGCCAGGAAAGCGAAGTGGACGCGGTGAACGAGGTCGGCGGCGAGGCGATCGCCAAGGTGCGGTTCGCGGCGCTCGGCACGACAGCCTATCCCGACGCTACTTTCACCCTGCGTCTGAACTACGGCACGGTCCAAGGCTGGAGCGAGAACGGCACCGCCATCGAGCCATTTACGCGCCTGAGCCGGCTTTTCGAGCGCGCCACAGGTCAGGCGCCGTTCGCCGTGCCCGACACGTGGCAGCGTGCGCGCGCGACGCTCGACCTCGACACGCCGTTCAATCTCTCGACCAACAGCGACATCGTGGGCGGCAACTCGGGGAGCCCGCTGATCAACGCGGCGGGCAAAATCGTAGGCCTCATCTTCGACGGCAACATCCACTCGATCTCGGGGGCGTATTGGTTCGATGCCGAAAAGAACCGCGCGGTCGCGGTCGACACGACGATCATTCGCGAGGCGCTGACCAAGGTCTACCATGCTCAGGCTTTACTCGATGAAATCGGAATAACTTACTGATCTATCTATAACTGCATCGGGGGAAATCTAGATGTCGAAGACCTGGCTACTGTGCATCGCGTGCGCCATCTCGCTCACCGTGCAGGCGCAGACGCGCAATCGGCCCGGCACCGATCCCGACCCACGCGCGGCATCGGGCCGCGGCGCAGCGCTCACGGCCGACGCGGCTGTGGCCGACGCAATGTTTGCCGCGGCGACGAAGCTGCTCGGCTCGGTGCGCGGCGACCCGGAGTTCAACGAGGCTCTGCGACAGTTCTCCATGGAGGACGAGCTGCTATTGCCGCTCGACGATCCGGCGCGCCGCGATTGGTCGTACTGGCCGCGCGAGCGTGCAGGCTTGAAGATCGACCTGATGCACGCGAAGCACCGCGCGCTGCTCCAAGACCTGCTCTGGACCGCGCTCAGCGCTGGCGGCTATCACAAGGTGCTGAACATCATGCAGCTCGAGTACGTGCTGCAACCGGCTTCCACGACCGGCTTCCCGCGCGGCATAGAGGAATACACGATCACGCTGTTCAGCGAGCCTTCCACCACGGCACCGTGGGCCTGGCGATTCGAGGGTCATCACGTATCGCTCAACGTGTTGATCGTCCCTGGTGTCGGAATCTCCGTGACGCCAACCTTCCTTGGCGCGGACCCCGCGGAGGTCGCGGTCGGTCCGCTCGCGGGCTTGCGTGTCATGCGCGCGGAGGAAGACATCGGGCGCGCGCTCGTCACCTCGTTGAGCCCGCCCCAACGCGCGCAAGCGATCTTGCTCGGCGACCCGAAGTTCAACGCCGACGTCGCGAAGTTCGGCTTCGTCTACGAGAACAACGCGCCCTGGGACCTCGTGGCGAGCAACATCATGAAGGACCCGAAGCGCTGGGAAGAATGGCGCGAGATCCTGCGCCCCGACGGGATCAAGGTCGCGAGCCTAGCGCCTGAGCAGCGCGCGCTCGTCGGCGCGTTGCTCGACGAGATTCTAGGCGTCTACCGGCCCGCGCTCGCGGCGAAGTACTGGAGCACGGTAAAGCTCGACGACCTCAGCTTTGCGTGGATCGGCTCACTCGAGCCGAAGCAGCCGCACTATTACCGCCTGCAAGGTCCGGACTTCGTGTTCGAGTTCGACAATGTTCAGGGCAACGGCAACCATGTCCACGAGGTGTGGCGCAGCCGCAGCGGGGACTTCGGCGACGATCTACTGAAACGTCACTACGAAACGGCTCATTGAACCGCGGCTGAAAACCGCGTGGGCTTCGCTCGCTTCGTCATGCTGGTGCTCGTGCGCGACGCACTCATGCGGCGACGCCGTGCACCTTGAGCGTGAAGTGCAACGACGCGCCGCCGTCGGCCTGGTTGTCGGCCCAGATGCGCCCTCGATGCGATCGCACGATCGAGCGCGCAATCGAGAGGCCGAGGCCCATCCCCTCGCTCTTCGTCGTGAAAAAGGAATCGAAAACGCCCGCGAGCTTGTCCAGCGCGATTCCGTGCCCGCGATCTGCTACCACAACCTCGACCTCGTCTCCGCCGTCGTAGCTCGTGCGCACCGTGAGGAACCGATTCGGCGCCGGCGTATCTTTCATCGCGTCCATCGCGTTCACGACGAGGTTCAGAACGACGTGCTGCAAGTGAATGCGGTCGGCAGACACCAAGGGCAACGATGGAGCGAGCTCGTTGCGAACGACCACTCGCGAGCGCAGGAGGTCGCCGGCGCTGAGTCGCAACACCTCGGAGATGTTTGCGTTCAGGTCCATGGGCTGCAAGCAGATCTCCTGCTTCTGCACCAACGCCCGGACTCGACGGATCGCATCGTTGGCTTGCAAGTCGCTCGCGCGAATGTCCGCGAAAATCTCGCGAAGCTCTTGGAGCGATGGATTCGTCGAGCGGAGCAAGATCTCGGCGGCATCGGCGTTGGTCAAGATCGCCGTGAGCGGCTGCTTGATCTCGTGCGCGACCATCGCGGTGAGCTCGCCCATCACGGCCATTCGCGACGCATGCGTCAGCTTGCGGTCGGCCTCCTCTGCTCGCTTGCGGTCCGTGATGTCCTGGCAAATCGCCTGGAACTCCTCCACGTGTAAGCGCGTATCGTCAACGGCATGACACAACCAATGCTGCCACTGGGTGTCCGAGCCGGGCAGCAGCGCCTGACATTCCCACTCGCCACGCCCTCCCTGCTGCCGCCCGCAACGCTCGATTTCGGCACGCGCGAGCGCGCGCACGGCCTCGGGCAGCAGCGCCATCAAGTCCGTGCCTACGAGCGCCTCGCGGCTTTGGCGAAAAGCGCGGCAGAACGCCTCGTTCACGAAGGACAGCGTGCCGTCGGGCAGAAAGCGGCACACCAAGTCCGCCTGGCTCTCCACCACGTCGCGGTAGCGCCGCTCACTCGCGATGAGCTCTTCCTCCGCGGCATCTTTCTGCTCGCTCAAGATCGCGACGAGATACAGCGGGGCAGCCCGGAGCAGCAGGAACTGTTGGAGAGCAAGCGCAATGTCGTTGGGCGAGCCGCCGGCGAACGGGCCGCGGCCGCCGAGCGCCGCCTCGACGGAAACGACGGAGATGAGCACCACGGCACCCGACGCCCCGAGGATGCCGAAGCGAAGCGCCGCCCAGAAGAGGAACGGCACCGGTGCGTAATACTGGAGATCCGAGATACTGTCGCTGCCCGGTGCGACGCGAAACGCAGCGTAGCTCGTCACCAATACGCCGACCGCGACGAGCAAGCCTTCGACCCAGCGACTCGAGCGCGGCGACGCGAATGCTTTCGCGGCGCCGGGAATTCCGTACAGGATCGCCGGCGTCACGACGAGGTGCGTGACGACGTTGCCGAGGAACCATTGCTGCCACGATACCCAGTAGTCGTACCCCAATGCCGAACGTGCACTCGCACCGGCGAAAGCCCCTAAGGCGGGAACCAACAGGACTGCGACGAGACAGTACAGCGCGTACTCGCGCACGGTTCGCAGACGCAGCGGATCGGCAAGCAGATAGCGAAGTCCCGCGGCCGAGAGCGCACACTTGGTCGAATCGATGACAAACGTCGTCAAGGCGAACTCGACCGGAACGTCGGGACCGCCGACCGCCAATCGGATCGGCAGCGCGCCGAGCACGAATACCCACCACCAACGCATTGGCACGAGCAAGAGCGCGCACAGCAAGATCGAATCGGGGAACCAGAACGGCGAAGCCGAGACCTGGCTGAACGACATGCCGTAGTGGAACGCGAAGTAGAAGGCGACCGCGTAGACCAAGAACGCCGCTGCCGCCCGCCTGATGCTCAAGCGGCCGGCAGGCGCAAGAGCAAACGGTGCGCGCCACTCCGCCGCGACTGCGCCGTGCCTCACCTGCTCCATCGATTGGACCTCTGCACGTAACTGCTGCGGCTGGTCTGCCGGAAAACTGGTCTAACGGAACCCGCTCGTGCTCGCTGCCATCTTCTAGTCATGCCGTGACAGTTTTTCGATTCGAGCGAAGGGCGAAAACTATACACCGGCTATAGTGAGAGATGCCAAAGCCGCAGCCTGCTTGCCGACGGCATTGCTCCGTATTTAGAACTACGCGTACCCATCCGTACGAGCTCGGACTGGTCCAAGGGCCCATTGGCGGCGGCCCCCCACCTGCCCCAAAGTCGCGTAGCCCCGGTGCTCCAACGAAAGGACGGAATCGCGATCGTGACGAAGACTGCACGCGCCCTCGCTGGGCTCGCCTCTGCTCAGCGCGAGTGCCGCGCTGCAAGCCGGATTACTGGACGAGCTCAGCGCGATCGACATCAACGACTATGCCATCGGGCTCGGTGTGTCCTACGGCGATTCCGTCTACGTCGGCGACGACGCTTCGAGCTGGGTGTACCCGTACGTCACGAAATTCTCGCCCGAGGATTTCGACACCGGCGTTCTGTTCGTGCGCGCACGCGGCTACGGCGTACGTTGGCTCGCCGACGCGGGTTGGGAGATTGGCGGGCTGGCCAGGATGCAGACGCTGGGATTCGGCGCCAATGGGTCGCCGCAGCTCGACGGACTCGAGGATCGCGGCTGGACCGTCGAAGTCGCACCGACGCTCGGTTGGCGGCGCTGGCCCGTCAACATCGATTGGACGGCGTTCGTCGACCTGTTCCGCAATCACACCGGGACGAATCAGCTGCTGCGCGTTTCGAAGTCCTTCGTGTTTCAGCGCGGCTATGTCACGCCGGAGCTCGGGCTCAACTACTACAGCTCGAGCTACGTCGATTACTATTTCGGCGTCCCCGCCCCTGCAACCAGAGCGGACCGCGCAACCTACGCCGGGACGAGCGCCGACGGAGCGTCGCTCGGTGTCGCTTGGGGGTACCGAGTCAAGCCGAAGTGGCTCGTCACGGGCAAATACAGCGTCGAGCATCTCGGCTCGGGGATTACCGACAGCCCCATCGTCGACACGAGCAAGCGGCGCTCGCTGTCGTTGCAGTTTGCGTACGACGGCACTCTGTTCGACGAGCTTGCAGAGCCGGCTTTCGCGCACGGGCGAACGTGGGCGACGTCGCTCGCACTCACGCTGGCCAGCGTCGACGCCGACACGACGATCGAGCCGCCGCCCGATGATCCGGCCGGCCCGGCTGGCGACTTCAGCACGGAGGCCACGCTCGTCAACCTCGACGCGCGCGTGACGCTCGCGGGGCGGCATCGCATCGACGTTGGCTTCTTTCGTGCGCTGCACGAGCGTTCGGACGGATCCACCGCGTCGGAGCTCACCGTGCGCGACCTGCAGGTCGCTTACGGATTCGACCTGATTCGCGACGCGCAGAAAGGAGGTGACCTTGCTCGCGGGCTTGCACGTGAACGAATTGTCCTTGATGGCCGAGCCGGGGTCCGGCGAGCGGGACGCGCGCTCGACGGCGCCCCTCCCCGTCCTAGGCGTTGCGGCCACGGCACGGTTTGTCAACAAGCTCTCGGCGCAGGCGGACCTGCGATGGTTCATGCTCGACGCCGATCGCCATTCCGGCAATCAGGTCTTTGCGCGACTGGCGGTCATGCATCACACCTTCGAGCACGCGGAGCTCGGGATCGGATACGTGCTCAACCGGCTATCGGTCGACTCCGACGAGGGCGACTTCGGAGGGCACATCAAGTCGAGCTACGGGGGGCCCAGCCTGGTGCTCGTTGGCTCGTTTTGAGATCGGCCGCCGATACGGGTGGGCATAAAAGCAACTCGACAACCCAGTCTCCTTAGGGTAGAAATGTTCGGAAGCTACAGAAAAAGAGCCATTGAGTAGCTTTTTCAGCACCCCCATGCGCGGTGCCTATCACTGGAAGTAACTGCTTCGGAGAGCTCGAGCCGGCGCCGCAAGTCTCTAGATGGAAAAAGAACCGGTACCCGAATACAAGTCTTCCGTCGTCGTCGTTGACGACGACGCGTCCGTTCGGCGGAGCCTCACCCGACTCCTTACAACGCATGGCTTCGCTGCCAAGGGCTACGATTCCGCCGAATCCCTGCTGTCCGAGATCGCGACGACACCACCCGACTGCGTGATCGCCGACCTGGCGATGCCGGGACTCAACGGGCTCGACCTACAGCGGTCCCTCGCCGACCTCGAGCTCGAGTTTCCCATCGTGTTCGTCACGGGCGCCGGCGACATTCGCTCATCCGTCAGCGCTATGCGTGCGGGCGCGGTCGATTTCCTCTCGAAACCCGTAGAACAGAACGATCTGCTCGACGCCGTGAACCGCGCCCTTGCGCGCGGTCGAGCGGCGCGCGCGCTCCAGGGCGAGCTCGCCGGATTTCAAAAGCGGTTCAAATCTCTGACGCAACGCGAGCGCAGCGTGTTCGAGCTCGTGGTGGCCGGGAACTTGAACAAGCAAATCGCCGCCAGCCTCGGGATCGCCGAAAAAACCGTCAAGGTCCACCGTGCCCGCGTCATGCGCAAGATGTCCGTCAAGTCGGTCGCGGGCCTTGCGCGCGTTGCGGAACGCATCGGGATACCGCTACCCACGCGTTGAGCGGCCGGCGCCTGCCGCTCGCCCGGCACACCCTGCACGAAGGTCCCATAGCGCGCTTCGGCTGAAGCGCGCCGAATGCGAGCATGGCGTCCTCCCCGGCATTCGTCGCAATCGTGGACGACGAGGTCTCGATTTGCCGCGCAATGCTGCGGTTGCTGCGCTCTGCCAACTTCCGGGCAGAGGCGTTCTGCTCCGCGGCGGATTTCATCGAGTCCCTGTCAGAACATACGCCCGATTGCTTGGTGCTCGACCTCCAAATGCCGACGATGACGGGGCTCGAGCTTCAGGAACACCTGTTGCGATCGAATAGGCACCTCCCGGTCATCATCATCACGGCTCATGACGAGCCCGAGGCGGCCGAGCGATGCCTGGCCCTCGGCGCCGCGCACTATTTGCGCAAGCCGATCGAGGGCAGCTTGCTGATCGATTCGATCCGCAGTCTGGTCGACCAACGCGCTAATACCGCTCCCAAGACCGTCCAGAACGCCTGAAAGGGGACTTTGGTCGTATTCAGCGGACCAAGCGCTTTTGCTAGCTTTGCGTACGCTCGACGAGCACCGTCAAGTTTCGGCATCACCAGGGAGATCAAGAAAATGAATCATCGTATCGGCATCATTGGGGTCGCCACGGCGCTGCTGGCCGTGGGTTGGTCGCAAGCGACCATGGCGCAAGGCAACTGCGGCAACATCGTGTTTTCCGGCGACATCAGCAGCCGCTTCCCGAACGCGCGGCTTGCGTGCCTCGACGTCGCGACGCGCGAGGGCAAGGACTTCGCGCACTTCAAAGCGCGCATCACCGGGGTTAGCGGCAGCAAAGTTTCGGCGGAGTTCAAGCTGCCCGACGGCACCTACAGCCGGCCGGTCACTTTCACTCCGGACCCCGACGCACGTGCGCGAATTGCGGGCACCACCTACCGCATCCGCGACTTGAGCCGCGGGCAGGAGCTGGACGTCTATCTGCCGCCCGATCGATGGGAGATCGTGATACCGCAAGATCCCACGCAAACGTTCGCGGCTGCACCGGCAGTGACGACGATTCCATTGCAGGAACCGACGCCGCAGCTCCCGCGCACGGGAAGCCCGCTGCCGCTGCTCGCCTTGCTCGGAGGTCTAATCGCCGCGTTCGGCGCAGGCGCACGTGGCCTGCGGCGCAAGCTCGAACGAGCCGCCTAGAGTCATCATCCTCCAGGGTCGCTCGCTCCCCGGAAGCCGCGCCGTCGGCCGCCGGGGATCGAGCGCCCACTCCGCAAGAGCATGGTTCGTCAACGGCTCGCGCGTTTTCTGCGCCTGATCGAGACGCCGCTGATGGTGGCGGGCATCGCGCTGCTCGCATTTTATGGAGCCGCTCGTATCCACGGCACCGTCGCGAGCGCTCAAGCGCTGCGTGAATTCGACGAAGAACGAGCAGCCGCTACCGGCACTCCGCCCGCCGACGGCGATGCCCCGGCGCAACAGCAGCCGGATCTTTCGACGAGCGCCGAGCCCGATCAATCGCTCTGGGGCAAGACCAGGATCGAGGCCTACCGCGCGAGCTTCGAGACGCAAATCGGAGCGCCGTCCGGGGTGTTGGCGATTCCCAAAATCGCGTTGCGGGTCCCGATCTTCGAGGGAACCGACGACGTCACGCTGAACCGCGGTGTCGGGCGCATCGAGGGCACCGCCGCGGTCGGCGCAGCCGGGAACGTCGGCATAGCGGGGCACCGCGACGGCTTCTTCAGGGGCTTGAAGGACATCGTCGTGGGCGACGCTATCGAGGTCCAGTCGCATGCCGGCGACGTCCGCTACTCCGTGACAGAAATCCTGATCGTCGAGCCCGATGACGTGTACGTACTCGAGCCGACGAGCGAAGCGACGCTAACGCTCGTAACGTGCTACCCCTTCTACTTCGTCGGCAGCGCACCCCAACGCTATATCGTGAAAGCCGCCGCCCAGTAAAACCTTCTCGCCGCCGGAAAGGTGCGACTAAAGTCCGATGGCGGCCTCGGCTTCGTTGGATCACACTCATGAGACAAATGATCCAACGGAGAACTTTCATGCACCGCCAAACGATCGCTACGCTGGCAGCCTGCGTCCTCGCCGGCGGGCTGTCTGCGTCAACGTGGGCTCAACCCTCGCGCGAATCGATCGCGAGCTCGGACGTATTGAGTCAGATCTCGATGTTCAACTATAAAGAGGGTCCAAAGTCGGATCTCGTGTTCCGCGGCACGCCGATCGCGGCGAACGCTTTCGGCAAGGGCCAAGTCGAATATCAGGGCGGCAACGCCCGAATCTCCGTGAAAGTCGGGGACCTGCCGGAACCGACCACACTCGGACCCTACACCACCTACGTGCTCTGGGCCCTGACGCCCGACGGCCGCGCCGTGAACCAAGGCGTGATCGGGGACTACGAGGGCGGCAAGGGCGAGGTCGACACGCAGTACAGCGCGTCGCAGTTCGCACTGATCATCACGGCGGAGCCGCACTTTGCGGTCACTGTGCCGAGCAGCATGATCGCGCTGTACAACGTGGCCGAGAACGTGAAAGGCGACGAGACCAAGGTCTCGACGTTGGTGGAGCGTTCCGACTACTCGAAGATCGCGCGGATCCCAATCGACAAGAAGACGCCGCCAGAGGTGGTGCAGGCGCGCTACTCAGTAGCGATCGCAGCGGCTGCCGGCGCAGAGAAATACGCGCCGGCCGCGTACTCAACCGCGAACCAAAAACTCGGCGCCGCCCAAACCGCGCTCACCGGTAAGAACTCCGCGCAAAAAACCGCTCCGGGGCTAGCCCGCGAGGCGGTGATCGCGGGTGAAGACGCACGCCGCGCAGCGCTGATCGGCACGGCAGAAGCAGCCGCCGAGGCCGAGCGCCAAACTGCGGCAGCCGCGGCGGCCGAGACCGAACGGCAGCGATCGGCAGCAGCAGCAGCCGTAGCCGCTCGCGCCGATCTGCTTAGCCGCTTGAACGCCGCGTTGCCGACGCGCGAGACGGATCGCGGCTTGGTCTCGGAGATCGGCGGTGTGCAGTTCGCCACCGGGACGGCGAACATCAATGCGTCCGCGCGTGAAGGCTTGGCGCGATTCGCGGGCATCGTGGCGTCGTACCCCGGGCTGCGATTCAACGTCGAAGGCCACACCGACAATACCGGTACCGCCGCGACCAACAACCTACTCTCGATGAACCGGGCGATCACCGTGCGCGATTACCTGATCGGGCAAAAAATCCCCGCCTCGGCGATCGACGTCGCAGGATTCGGCCCGGCGAAGCCGATCGCGGACAACACCACGGCCGAGGGTCGTGCGCGCAACCGTCGCGTCGAGATCGTGCTATCGGGGGGCCCGTTAGCCACGGCGGGCGCGAAGTAGATCCAGGTTCGCGTTCGCGGCCGAAGGTGCTCGCACCGCGCCACGACTCGAGCAGCTCAGGACACCCCCCTCCCGAGCGCTTGGTGGCGCGGTGTTTTTTTTCCTCCACTACAGCGCGTCGACGGAACGACGCTCTAAGCGAACGCGGCGCAGCGGCGCGGCCCCGCCGTTAGCTCACCCTAATACACGGGGCCGAAGCCCCGGTAAGGCAGCGCCGGATACATGCCACCCCAGCTCGGGCCGAACCCGTAGCCGTAATTCACCGACATGCTGAAATTGATGTTCGGGCCCGAGCTATCGGTCGATTCGGTCTGCCGCGGCGCGTTGGCGGCGGCCGCATTCTGCGAGACGAGGATAGGATCGGCGGAAGCCCGCTCATCGAGTTGGTAGAGGAACATCGTGCCCCCCGTCGGATCTGCGATCAGTGCGACGCGGTTCTTGCCCGCGGCCGCAAAGTCGAGCTCGGCCGGCTCGCGCAAAACCCTGCCTTTGAGTTGCCATACGCGCACGAGAATTGCGCGCAAGTCCGAGACGCCGACGTACGGCATCCAACGCGACGCGACCTCGGGTAGCTCGAGCTTGATCAGTCCCGCATCACGTTTGCCGGCCGAGCTGAACACGGTGTAGTGCTCATCGCCGAGAGGCACGTCCTCGCGATCGTAGCCGACCACCTTCTTGTAGAAGTCCGTGGCGCCGTCCGTGTCGTGCGTCCACAGCTCGGCCCAGCGCCAGCCGCTGTAGCCGCTCGTGCCGCCGAGCGAGGCACGCTCGGGATCGACCAACGAGAGGGGCGCACCGGCGGGATCCTGGATCAGCGCGAAGCTACCCCACCCGTCCAAGTGCTTGATGTCCTCGCGCACCGTACCGCCGAGCGCCTTGGCCGCGGCGACCGACTTTGGGAGATCGGCGACCGTGATCGCCGCGAGCCACATCGCCTCCGAAGTGTTCGGGATTCGGTCTTCGATCTGGCTGATGCCCGCGAACGGAACTCCGTCGCGCACCGCCATCAGCGCGCCGGTGGGGCTAGGCCGAATGGCCCAGCCGAACAGCCCCGCGTAGAAGTCGCTCGCCGCGGCCGCGTCCTCGGTCAACAAGCTGAACCAGTAGATCTCGCCGGCCGCCTCGCTGCGAGCCGGCAGCAAAGCCGGCAACGCAGCAAGCAAAGCGGCCGCTAGGGGGTAGGAACGTCGAATCGGTTCGCGCATGGTCTCAACTCCGTTTTTTTCGGCCCACCCGCCCCCGGTAAGCCGTGTGTCGAATCAATACCGCCGATCATGACAGATCCAACGGCGTGAAGCGGCCATTGGTCCTCGAGCGAATGATGCACGCTGGCGGCAGTGGACGCGATTGAATCTACGCGACGAAGGCGCGGGCAATGCGCACGGCTTCGGTCTCACGCTCCGCACCGCTCGAGAAAGCCTCGCGCACTGACGCTCGTTAGCCGGCGGGAGGCGCCGGGCCGGCCACTAGTTCTTCTTGCCGAAGTCCACGTTGAAGTAGAGCAGCCAGCCGTCGTAACCCCAGTCGAGCGCGCCGCGGAATCCATCGTCGCCCTTCGTCTGCGCCGATGTCCATCGACACGTCGTTGTACGCGACGCCGACGGCGAACCGGTCGCCGAAACAATAATCCGTCGCGACGTAGAAGTCGTTCAAATGTCCTGACACGTCGCCGGTGTCGATTCCGAAGACTTCGAGCGCGCCACGGAACGTGAGCCGGTCGGTGATCTCGTAGTCGCCGCGCACGCCGATGACCGGAAGCGGCGCCGTCAAATCCTCCGACTCTGCCCTACCGAGAGTGGGCTCGCTCAAGCTGAGCTGGCTCTGCGCGACATACAATCCGGCCGTAACGCCGAGATAACCCCGGTCCTTGACGATCGGCGCGAAGGTGTACGCGGCCTTCACGATGTCGATGTCCTGCGTACTGGTCACGACCGTGTTGATGTTGAAAGTCGTGTCGCCGAAGTTGATCGTTTCGTCGATCTTCCGGTTGCCCTCGCGGCTGAAACTGAACACCGAGAAGTCCAGACGGTTGCGCCGGCTCATCCACCAGTACCCACCGAGGCGCAAAATCGTCGTCGAGCTGTCGAGCCCTAGGTCGTCCTCGAAATCGACGTCCGTGCCGTTCCCGTCATCGGAGTCGACTCGCGCCGAGGTCGCGGGCGCGGCTGACGAACGCGCCGAACGAGATGGCGCCGCGCTCGCGGCCCAACGGCTCTTGCGCGAGCAGCGTGGTCGACATCGACAGACAGCCGAGCGCGGCAGCCCACCCCATCGCTCGACGTGCAAAAGTACTGATTGTGCTCATCTATTCTCTCCAAGAGGGCTCGGGTAAAACCGCGCTAGGCTAAGTTCGTTGTGGTACGCGGGCTAGTTGGACCTTCGGGTCGGCTCGCAGCGCCTAACGCGCACCGGGAATCCGCGACGCGGCGTTACGACCGCGCTCCCTGCTCAGCAACGTGCCGCCCGTCGTGGTCGGCACCTTAGCACGCGGATCGGGCGCACGCTGAGCGCTTCGGGCGCAGCAAAACGCCGTCGTGGCGCAGCGCGGCGGCACTTCGTAGACCAGCGCTCGGCACATCGCCGGTCCGCGCACGCGTGCGGCAATGCGAGCGCGGCTCGCCGACGGTTAGGTACCGGTCACGGGCAACGCGATCTCGAATATCGCGCCGCGATATTGGCTGTTTCGCGCGACCAACCGTCCGCCATGGGCACCGACGATCGACCTGCAGATAGAGAGGCCGAGCCCCAACCCGTTCGGCTTGGTCGTGACGAACGGCTCGAACAGGCGATCGACCACATCAGGCGAGAAGCCCGGCCCGTTGTCCGCGACGACGACACGCACACCGCCGTCGGCGCGAGTGGTAGACACGCTCAACGCACGATCCATCGGCTCGTTGGCGCTCAGGGCTTCGCTCGCATTCATTATTACGTTCAGCAATACCTGCTGCATCTGCACGCGATCGCCCAGCACGGGAGGCAGATCCTGATCGTGATCCTCGATCACCGTGACGTGCCGTTCGAGCAACTGCGAGTGCGCCAACGCGAGTGCTTCGCCGACTACCTCGTCGACGCGCAGCGGCTCGAGCTTCCTCGCGCCTCGTTTCAACAGAGCGCGCAAGCGGCTGATGACCTCGCCGGCGCGGATGTCGTCCGTCACGATGTCCTTGAGAATTTCGCGGAGCTCCGTGACGTCGGTCAACCCGCCTGCGAGCAGGCGCTCCGCGGCTTGGGCATTGCTGAGGATGGCCGTGAGCGGTTGGTTCAGCTCGTGCGCCATGGCTCCCGACAGCTCGCCGAGGATCGCTACGCGCGTGAGGTGCGTCAGTTGCTCGCGCTGCTGCCGTGCATCGATCTCGGCCAGCCTGAGTTGAGTGATGTCGCGCCCGATACCCTGGATTTCGACTTGGCCTTTGCCGGTCGCGTCGACGATCACGTGGTCGACCCACTGCTGCCAACCGAAAGTGCCGTCGGGTCGCACGACACGATGCGTATTGCTTTCCGTCCGCGGGTTGGCGAGCAGCGACTGGAGGTGCTGGACGGCGGCGTCGCGTTCGGCTTCGGGAATGAAATCCACGAATCTTTTTCCGACGAGCTCCTCGCGCGTGCGCTCGAAATAGCGGCAGTAAGCATCGTTCACGAACGTGAGCGTCGTGTCCGGCAAGTAGCGGCAAATCAGATCCGTTTGCGCCTCGACCACCTGTCGATAACGCTCCTCCGTCTCCTGCAGCGCGTGCTCGGCACGCCGCTCGCGCGAGCGCAGCACTAGCACGATGATCAGCATCGTCTGAAAGACCATGAATGCGACGGCGCCGAGTATCAGCGTCCGATATTGGTTCCAGATCGACGGCTCGCGAAATTTCACGACCGTGTCCGCCGGCAACCGCGATTCATCGAGGCCCCAGCGGCGCAGCTGGCGCGCGTCGACGATGAACGCCGGCGTTGCGGCGACGCGGATCGGCGCATTGTCGGTGTGCTCTCCGGAGAGGACCTCGAGCGCGACTCGCCCCGTGTCGGCGCCGATCGCTTCGAGCGGCTCCGCGTACCCGCCCACGATCCCGTCACCGACGATGACGTCGTAGACGCCGTACACGGGCGCGTTGGATGCCGCCGTGATGCGACGGACGAGATTCGCGACCGGGATGAAACTCGCGCCGTCCCGATCTTCGAGCATGGTGAGGAACAGCACGATGGAGTCGCGCGGCAGCTCGGCGAGCTTCGCCGACAACTCCGCGACCGGTAAGCCCTCGAAGTACGTCACGTCGAGGCGATCGGCATAGCCGGTCAAGCGCTCGCGCGCCAAAGCGTTCCAGCCCAGATCGAGCGGAGCGACTCCGGTCACTACGGCAAGGTGCTTGGCGTTGGGCTGCAGAGCAAGCGCCAGGTCGAGCGTTCGAACGAGATCGAAGTCGCTCACGACGCCTTGTGCGTTGGGCGGCAACTCTTCCGCGGGGACGCTCGACAGCCGGACGGAGCCGAATACCAGCGGCGCGCCTGGGAACAATTCTTTGCCGTACCGTGCGAGGAAGCCGAGAGCCGCGGGCCCGATGCCGATCGTGAGGTCGACCGTTCGCGACGCGTATTTCTCGCGAAGGAATCGCGCCAGCGTGGCATCCTGCCCGGCCTCGGGAAAGCGAGCGGGGTCGAGCTCCTCGACGAATATTTCGACGCCGTCGGGCGAGCGCCGCAGCTCCGCCTCGAGGGCGTTGTTCAAGGAGGTGACACCCTTGTCGCCCGAGCCCTGCAGCAACACCAGGACTTGCTTCGGCTGCGCGGCGGCGACGTCCGCGAGCAGCACGAGCAGCGCACCGCAAAGCAGACCTGAGATCCGGGCTCCAAACACTTCAGTATCGGTCCCTGAACGCGAGGCCCATCGAACGGTGGTCGCTCGGTACGGCCGCGATCCAACCCGTCGAGCGAACGGCGCGTTGCCGGAAGAAGTCGACGTCGAGCATGTTCCTCATCAAGAGCGCGAAGTCCCAGCGGCCGTCGCCGCGCCGGAGCCCCAGCAGCAGGTTCGTTAGCCCGTCGCCTTCGACAACGGAGTAGCGGGAATCGATCACTGCCGTCAAGAACGAAGACGGATGGCTGTAGTCTAGCCGCCAGTAAGCTCCATGACACCGGACAGCGGTTGGCTCCCCGTTCAAGCGCCAGCGACCGCGAGCGTTCAGGCCCCCCGCGAGCGGCCGTGCGCTCGCGTCACAATGCGCGCGCTGCCACACGGAGACATCGACCGGGCACGAGCGCGCACGACGAGCCGGCGCCCCGGCCTACGCCGAAGGGCCAATGGCGCTCCCTACGGCCCCACCCTCAGACTGCAGACGTCGAGATACCGACCACGTGTTCCGGGTACCCAATCAACAACCAAGCGTTCGGCATCCGCCGAGGAGCCCACCCGTGATAGATGCGCTGGTGCCAACCGAGGAAGATCATCTGCCGCTCATCGGCAGAGTCGTGATTCAGGGACTCATGTTCACGTGGGCCTGCGAACCCGGCGCAGTGCTCAAAGTACACCATCCGAATTACGGCATGCGAACGGTCCAGCTCGATTCGCACTACGAACCCGAGATCCTCGCGAAGCTCGTTGCGCTCAGCATGGTCGGCAACGGGCCTGCCATTCACTGACTCGCCGCGGATCGCGGGCCCGCAATCTGCGAGCGCCTATGAGTGTCGAAGGCGTCAAGGCCCGTTGAACTTATCCGTGTTGCCGACGGGAAATCCGGGCGGAAAGTTCTCTTCGTAACCGTCGCTGTTCGGCGCACCGTCCGTCGGCTCGCGATAGTGATACATCTGTTCCCACATCGTGATCACGTTCGCGCGCCGCCACTGCTTGAACCAGCCGTAGTCGCTGAAGTCGTCCATCGTGACGGTCTCTAGAATTTCCTCGATCCCCTTGCCGGCGACCATCTGCTCGAGCACGCGCTCCTTGAGCGCGACGAGATAGTCGCGGACGTAGATGAACGCCTGCTGGTTCGTTACTCCGCCATGACCCGGCACGACGATGTCGACGTTCTCCATCCTGCCGAGGATTCCGAGCGCGCGGATCGAGTTGTCGATGTTCAGATCGCGCAGCTCCGGCATCGCGAGGCTCTTGCCCGTGCGAACGAAGTCGACTGCGATCAGCACCTTCTCCGACGGAATGTGAACCTGGATCAAATTGTCACCGTGCGTCGGCCCGAGATAAATGAGATCGATCGCGACGCCGCCGACGTCGATCTCCATTTGCGTGTCGAACGTCACGGTCGGGATCACGGTACGGCGATGCTCGCGGATGATGTGCGACTTCGCGTTCACGTGCGAGATCGCGATCGCCGTATCGCTGAACACCTCGAGCCCACAGATGTGCATCTCGTGATCGTGGCTCAGGATCGTGTATTTGACGGGAATGCCGGGGTAGCGTTTCTTGAGCTCGTCCTTGAGCCATTGCGTGCCATTCGATCCGCAGATCTGGCCGTCGATGACGGCGATCGCGTCCTTGCCGACGACGAACGCGCCGTTCGTGAGCCCGCCGTAGCGATAGACGCTCTTCGTGAGCTGCTCGATCTTCATCGGCGGAAGCTGCCGCTGCGCGGCGGCGAAATTGGAGCACGAGAGCGCGAGCGCGGCGATGAGCCACGAGCCTATGATCGTTTTCATCGGTTCCCCCCTCGAAAAACGACGCGATTCCCCGCGCCGATTGTGCCACCGCGTTGACCCGCCGTGCAGCGGAAACGCATAATCCGGCGCGTGACGAAACGCCTGCCGTTGTGGATTGCCCTCGTCGGCGCAGCGTTAGCCGCCGCGCCGCTCCAAGCGCATCACGGTCAGGCGGCCTACGACCGCGAAAAGACCATCAGCGTGAGCGGCGCCGTCACGCGATTCGAGTTCGTCAATCCTCACGTGCTGATTCACGTCGCGGTACCTCAGACGGACGGCAAGACCGTCGAGTGGGCCGGCGAGCTCACGAGCCCGAATCGGCTCGCGCGCCTGTCACTCGGCGACGTGAAGTGGCACAAGGATCTCCTGCACCCGGGCGACAAGATCACGCTCACGGGCAACCCCGCGCGCAACGGCGCGCCCGCGCTGTACCTCACGAAGGTCGTCGACGGCACCGGCAAAGCATTGATCGGCGGCGAGCCGTGAGACGCGCTTGATGGGCTCACGCCCGATCAGCGTCTCGTGCACCGCGCGGCTCGCGCCGCTCGCCCTGCTGCTCACGGCCCTCGCGGCGTGCGAGTCGGCGTCGCCGCCCGGCGCGGGCGAACCGAACGGGGCCACGACGGCCCGCGATTCGAGCGCCGCGAAGTCGGACTCGCCGGTATCGGGCCTTGGCGGCGTGTGGACCAACAACCCGCCCGAGAGCACGCGCGCATTCCAGAACTTCTCGTTCAGCGCGGAACCGCCCGCGTTGACCGCCTGGGGACGCGAGCGTTACGAGCAATCGAAGCCTACGTTCGGCGACCGCGGCGTCGCGGTCGGCGAGACCAACGATCCCGTCTACGAGTGCTTTCCGCCCGGGACACCTCGGGTCTACCTGCATCCGTTTCCCGTCGAGCTCATCGAGACACCGGGCCGCGTGCTCATGGTGTTCGAATACGACCACCTGATCCGCCAGGTCTACACCGACGGCCGCGAGCACCGCACGGATCTCGCGCCGATGTGGATGGGCGATTCGATCGGCCGCTGGGAAGGCGACACCCTCGTCGTGGACACCACGAACTTCAACGACAAGGGCTGGCTCGATCGGCGCGGCGTGCCGCACAGCGACCAGCTGCACGTCGAGGAACGCTTCCATCTCGTCGACGCGGACAACCTGCAGATCGACATCCGGATCGAGGACCCGGTCGCGCTCGCGGAGCCCTGGGTCAGTCAACGATTCTTGATGCGCACCGATTGGCAGATCGAAGAGCACGCGTGCAAGGACAACGTGAACTTCGAGGGCTACGAGGAAAATATCCAGCAGTTCGAAGGCAACTAGCTCGCTACGAGACTGGACGGCTGCGAGCAATATCCACTCGCCCGCAACGCACGCGGGCCGCCGAAAAAAAGCGGCGAGCCCTTTCGAGCTCGCCGCGACAAGATTGAAGAACCTGTCGGTCTAGAACTGAACGCTCACACCCAGGAAGAACCGACGGCCGAGCGTGTCGTAGTAGCCAGGGTTCCAGCGTCACGTAGGTCGGCAGGCTGTAGAGGAACGGGTTCGTGCAGCCCGGCGGCGCGGTTCCACCCCCGAGAGTACTGCAGACTCCGAGCGCCCCCGTCGCAGGGTTGTCCGCCAACTGGGTGGTTGTCGGGTAGCCGGTCTGGTAGCCCACCATCTCGGGCTCGGTATCGAACAGGTTCGTGATACCTCCGCGCAGCGCGATCTTGTCGTTGACGCTCAACCCGAACGACAAATCGAAGATGGTGTAGTCGTTGGACTCGACCTCCGTCCTCGGTGTGTAGCTCAGCATGAGGCCCGCTCCACCGGCAGCTACTTCGGCGTTGTTCTTCTTGATCGCGTTCTCGGTTCCCTGTGCGGCACTCAACACGCTGGGCAGATACCGCATCCGCAGGGCTACGTTCCAGTTGGGTCGCGCGTAGTTGACCGAGCCGAACAGCCGATAGTCGTACGCGCCGGCGTTGGTGCCAGTGAGGCTCGCGGCCGGGCCCAACGTGCCTGCCCAATCGGTTTCGACGTCGAACGGTGCAGGCGACTGCTTGGTCTTGTAGTAGTCGAGAATTGTGGCCTGCAGGTTGAAGTTGAGGTTGGCTGCACCGACGGGCTTGTTCCAGTTCCACGCGACGTCCATGCCCGACGTGTTGATCGTGGCCTGGTTGCCGTAGGACACGAGAGCAGTTAACGCGACACCGCTGTTGAGGTCCCTCGGAACCAGCTGACAGCCTGGGGTTGCGGCCTGTTCAGCGGCCTCCGCGGCGTTGGTCACGATCTTGGTGCCGAAGCAGTTGTAGCCCGCGTAGGTCACCGATTGCAGCATGATGGCGTCTTCGATATCGACCTTGTACCAATCGAACGACCACGTCATGTTGTTCTTCATGTTGACGACCAGGCCCCACGTCCACGTGTCGGCCGTTTCCGACGTCAAGTTCGGGTTGCCCTGCTGCAAGACCCACGCGAACCCGCCGCCGGTCGCGACTGGCGCGTTGTTGAGGTTGTAGTACTGATTCACGGCCCCGCTGCCCGCGCCGCCCATCAACGCCTCGCAGATCAGACGCGTGCTTTGCGCGCCCGCCGCCGTTTGGCCGACCGCGATCGAGGTGGTCGGCGGCTCGCCAGGACCGATCACCGGATCAGGTCCGGTACCGCCGGCGCCGTAGGGCGAGTTCGAGCGCACGCCGCACGGCTCGCCGTACGCGCCGGCGCCCGTGAAGATCTCCTGCGTGTTCAGGAACAGCTCGCCGAGATTGGGAGCGCGCGTGGCGCGGTTGAAGCCGCCGCGGAACCGCAGACAGATCGTTGACCTGCCAATTGATCAGCATCTTATAGGTGTTCTCCGCGTCCGTATGCTCGTAATCGGAATAGCGCGCGCCGAGCTCGAGCTCGAGCCTCTGGAAGGCGGGCTTGTCGTTCAGAACGGGGATGAGAGCCCTCGACGTAGTAGTCGTCGACCGAGGTGTCGGCATCCAAGTAGCCCGTCGGATACACGCCGACCACTTGGTCGGTGAACGATTGCTGCGATTGCAGAATGTCCGGGTTGAACTGGCCGTCGTTGCGGCGGCTCTGATAGCCCGCCGCCATGCGCACTTCACCCGCGGGCAGCTCGAACACCGGTCCCTGGAAGTTCAGCTCGACGATGTTCTGCACGTTGTGCGTGCGCGTCTGCAGCGTCGCGTTGATCGCCTGGAAGCAGTCGTCCGAGAGCGACTGGTCGCCCTGGAAGTACGTGTTGTAGAAGCCGGACGTACAGGTCACGTCGGCCGCGCCGAAGAACGGGCGCGAGCTGTTGGGCGGCTCGTTGCCGGAGACTTTCGCGTTGCGGCCGTAGTCCGGCAGTCTGGGCGAGCTGCCGGTAACGTTCCAGCGACAGATTGCCGCCGGCCACGTTATAGGTCGCGGATTCGCCGTGCGACAAGTAGAACTCGCCGGTCCAATCGTCGCCGATGTCGAAATCCAAGCCCACGTCGACCTGCCAAACCGAGTTGGTGTTATGCGTCTGGCGCGGCGGAAGGCTGTAGTTGGGATTCCACTGTGGCTGCCAAGGAGCCTGCGGCCCCGCTCCCGGCCGTGCCCATTCCATTCGCCCCGTAGAGGGCGGGATTGTCGGTGGCCGTGGTATTCGAGCCCCAAGTGCCGCACGGCAGGCCCGCCGAGCCCCATGCGGCGTAGCCGCCGAGGTTAGGTGCGCCGCCCGGAATGGTGCTGCCGCGTTGGCAGTAGGTCGACGGGTTCCGGCTGTTCAGCAGAATAGCCAGCTGAGTGGGAACCGGATGTTGCGCGCCGGCCGCTCCCGTGGCAATGAAGCCCGGGTTCGCGAACGCTGCCGGATTGGCACTAACCTGCGCGACGATGGCGGGATCCTGGTAATTCAGCGCCGGATTCACCGGGCTGTCCGTCAGTGGGTTGTAGGGGACCGTGGTTTCCCAGCCGGTGATCACGCTCGTGCCGAACAGCCGCGTCGCCGTGTCGCTTTCCGCGAACGTCGCGCGTGCTTTCAGGCGCACCGTGTCGGTCACGTCGTAGTTGCCGGAGGCGAAGAACGAATACCGATCTTGCGGCGCGCTGATGGTGGCGTCCTGGTAAGTGCCACTTCACGTTCTGATACGCCACGGGTAGCGCTCCCGTGGCAACGTTGGTGTCGAGCATGTTCCGCATCGTATATTCCTGACCATCGACCGGGCCGTTGTAGCGGAGCGCCCCGTTGCCCCGGATCATGCCTCCTCTGCTGTTGACGAAGACCGTGCTGCCGTCGGGATTGAAGAGGAAACCGCGCGCAACACCGTTCTGCGCACCGGCCGGGCTGAAGACGTTGCTGCCCGCGGGTCGGTCACTGAACAAAGAGTTGATCGTGTTGATGGGCGGACACTCGGGACCATTGCACGACATAGCCGTTGACGCCCTGCAAGGTCGGGTCGAAAAACCCCGGCGTGTCTGGCGACGCGTACCACTCTTGGTAGATGTCATGGTCTTTCTCGAGGGCCTGCTCGCGGTTGTAAGTCTCGAAACCGACGGTGACGTTGCCGCGTCCGTCGCTGAAATTGCTGCCCAAGATCGCGGCAACCCGTGATTCCTCGCTGTCGCCTTCCGCGGTCATGCCGGTTTGCAGGTCGACATCGAAGCCTTCGAAGTCGTCCTTCAAGATGAAATTCGTCACGCCGCCGACGGCGTCGGCGCCGTACA
Organism: uncultured Gammaproteobacteria bacterium; assembly: GCA_963742115.1. Lineage (GTDB taxonomy): Bacteria > Pseudomonadota > Gammaproteobacteria > Steroidobacterales > Rariloculaceae > FEN-1219. The sequence goes on along the minus strand of CAVUKQ010000009.1, from coordinate 334,712 downwards.
CGGCCGACGCGCCGCCCGTGATCGTCTCGACGCGCTCGATGAGCGCCGACGGGATGCCGTTGATGTCGGTGACCATCAGGGGATTGATCGGCACCATGCGCTTGCCGTCCACGAGGACGAGGCTGCGGTTCGCGCCGAAGCCGCGCAGCGAGATCGAAGCGATGCCGACGGAGTTGACGGGCGTGATTTGCACGTCGCCGTCGCTCGTGACGGGTGACGTCGCCGGGTTGTATTGCGGCATCTGATTCAGATACGCCTCGACGTTGAGGCCGGTCTGCGTCTCGAAGTCCTCACTGTTGACGGTCACGATCGGGCTGTTCGACTCGAAGTCGCGCCGCAATATTCGCGAACCGGTGACGAGTATCTCGTCGACCTGCGGGGCGGCGCCCGAAGCTGCTTCTTGAGCGCTCGCCGGAACGGCGAACGAAACTGCCAGAGCCGAAGCGGCGAGCACCCACGGCGTCCCGGCACGCCGACGAGCCGCAGCCTTGCGGCGCAGCATTTTGTTGATTTCAAGAGACAAAAGCGCGACTCGCGGACGAACGCCCGCGACGTTAGTGGACTTCATGATTCCTCCCCAAGGCGTTTTTCACACCGCTCGCGAAGCGACCCAATTTGCTCCGCAATCCCCACCGAGCGCCGACTGTTGCTTCGGACGCCCAGTTTGTACCGAGGCTAACACCGTCTTAAACAGGCGCGCAACAGGAAATGTCGCGATGGACGTTGCCAATTCGCAACGTGATCGGATAATCAGAAAACCGACTCGAGATCGTCTTGCAACCGGGCCGGCCCGTCCCGCTTGCGCTGCGAAGAGTGCGGCGGATTGCGACGAAGCCGGCGGCGGCGACGACGGCGCGAATTCGTCGAGAGAGCCGACGGCGCGCATCGCGAAATCCAATTTGACATTCCGCGCACGACACGACCGACCTGCGCACCGCGCGTCCCGAACGCAAGCCGTTGAGTACACCACGCCAACAGCGGTAGGCTTCCGGACCGAGCCCACCACGGCAATCACCGCGACCAAACGGCATGACGCAAAACCCCAATCCACAGCGCACGCGCCAGCGCGGCGTCACTGCATGCGTCGTAGCACAAGCCGTCTGCAGCCTTGCTTACCTCGAAGTGACGCTTGCTCAGGAGCAAGATCGAGTCACGATCGACGCGCGTCGTTGCCTCGAGCTCGAGGCGGCGGACGAGCGGCTCGCGTGCTTCGAGGCGCAGGTGGGCGAAGCCCAAAGCCGCGGGTCACCGACTCCGGCGACCGCAGCGGCACCGGCGACCGCGGCGGCTCCGGCGACCGCGGCGACCGCCGTGGCTCCGGCGCCGAGCTCGCAACAATCGATACCGACGGTGGAAGTTGCGAGCCTGCCGGGGGAAGGCGCTCCTGCAGACGCACCGGGCCAAAGCGAATGGGTCGGCAGCGTCACGGCGCTGCGCCAACGCGAGCCGAACCAATATGTGATCACGCTCGACAGCGGCGAAGTCTGGCAACAACGGGGCGCGGACCGTTACCCACTGCGTGTCGGCCAAAAGGTGCGGATCTACCAGACCCGGTTCGGCACACGACTCCAAGCCGACGGAGTGAACGGCTTCATCCACGTCTTTCGCGTCCCCTGATCCCGGCCGCCGGCCGCAAACGGATTTCCGGGCACCCGGCTGCGAATGGTTGCGGCCGACGGCTTCGCAACGTCCACTCCTAGCCGCTAGCCGCACAACGCGCCGCCCGCTCTACCCCCTTCGGCGAGCTTGATCCGGCGGTGTTTCTCGGTGCTACACTCCCACTCGTCGATCTTTGATCTTTCACCGTTCGGGCGGAGCGTGAATCGATCCGATTGATCCGATGGCCTCATTCGTAGTGCCAAGCACGCAGAAAATATCGGCAAGCATCCTGTTCCTCGCCGCTCTTGCCGTCGCGCCCCTCGTTTGTTCTCAACCGCTGTTCGAGCCCGTCGCGCGCGATGGCCGGCAAGCTGACGTCGTCGACCGTATCCGCGAGGAGCAAGCACTGAACGGCGTGTACTCCGCGGCGTTGGTCGAGCCTTTGAAGGCTTTGAGCTTTCTCTATCAGGAGAGCGGCGATCGCGCTCTCGCAATCGCGGCCATCGAGCGAGCGTTACAAGTGCAGCGAGCCAACTACGGCCTCCGCACGCTCGACCAAGCGCCGCTGATCCTGCAGTGGATCAAGAACGCGGAAACGATGCGCGATTTCCAGACGGCCTGGGACCTCGAGCACGCGCTGCTCGCGCTTGCCTACAGAAACCCGGACGATTTGCGCGCGGTCGCCGTTTTCCGCGAGCTAGGCGACAAGCGAATGGAGCTCCTCAGACGGTACGTCAAAGGAGCGTTTCCGCCGCAGATTTTTCTCGGCTGTTACTACGACCCGGCGCGCAACGACGGCTCCATACCGAGCGGGCAGCGGCACTGCTCCGCCGGCAGTCGGCGCGTCGTGATACAAGCGATCCTCTGGGAGGCGCAGCGCTATTACTGGGACGCGATTCAAGTGATGCGGCGCAACGAGCTCTACTCGAGCGACGAGCTTCGCAACCTCGAGATCGAGCTCGTTCGCACGAGCTATCTCTACGGCCACGACCCTGGCGTCGGCAAAGCGAGCCTGCGCCGCCTCCTGACCTACGAGGTGGCGAACGCTGCCCCGTGGGAGACTCGGGTCGAGTCGCTCGTGCGAATGGCCGACTGGGACCTCATGTTCGCGAATGGCCGCAGCGAGCACGACGCCGTGCTAGAGACCTATGAGGCGGCGTACCAAGAGCTCGAAAAAGCTGGAAGCTCGCACGCCTCGATCGAAGCCACGTTCTCTCCCAAGACGCCCGTCGTGCTCCCCACGTTTCTCGCGAATCCTTTGGCGTCCGCGCAGACACCGGAGTCACTGGGCTTTATCGACGTTGCGTTCGAGATCAGTAAGTACGGGAAGAGCGAGGGGGTCGAGATCATCGGCAGCACGGACAATGCGACGGACGCTGCCAAGAAGAATCTCGTCCGAATGATCGACCGCAGCACATTCCGGCCGAGGTTGACTGCCGGCCGTGTCGCCGACGGCTCACCGATCGTCGTTCGCTACTATCTCAACGACTCGCAACAAGTGCATTAGCGGCCGAAGGACCGTCCAGATCGGGCGGGCCGGCATGTCGGAGCGCTGCGCGATTCAATTGTCGCGCGGCGGACGAGACCGGCGCACCGCACGCAAACGAGCTACCGGCCGCCGACTAACCGCGCGGGATCCGCCCCCACGCGTGGCCGAAATTTTTGCACGCGTCCGTTGTCGACCTCCGCGACGTAGAAGTTGCCATCCGAGTCGACGCTCATTCCGTGCACGCCCCAAAATCCTCCCGGGAAATCTCCCCAGGTGCCCCACGAATAAAGGAAACGGCCGTCGAGGTCGTATTTCAGAATCTTGTTCGTGCCGCGGTCGGCCGCCCAAAGGTAGCGGTCCGGCGTGATCAGCAGCAAGTGAATGTCGGACGGCGGATCACCGAAGCGCCATTGGTCGAGAAACTTGCCGTTCTCGTCGAACACCTGCACGCGATGATTGCCGCGGTCGTTCACGAACACGCGCCGCGTGGTCGGGTCCACTGCGATGCCGTGCACGTTGTTCATGAAGCCGGGCCGCGCGTCGCTCGGGGGCGTCCCCTTCTCGCCCCAGGCCGCGAGGTATTTGCCGTTCGCGTCGAACTTCACGACGCGCGTGTTCTCGTAGCCGTCCGCGACGAAGAACGTGCCGTCAGGCAGCCACGCGATGAACGTGGGCCGGAAGAAATGCGCGGCGTCGGCGCCGTATTCGTTATACGTGCCAATCGTCTGCACGAGCTTCTTGCCGTCGTTCGTGAACTTGAAGATCGCGTGCCGATAGTCGTCGACGATCCAGACGTGCTTGTCGGGATCGTACGGGCTCTCCGCGACGAAGTGCGGCCGCGCGAGCATCGAGTCCCACTGAGTCCACGTCTCGGTGATGTTGCCTGCTGCGTCGAACACGAGGATGCAGTGCTCCCAACGCGCGTCGACGCCGATGCGCCCGCCCGCCTCCTCCCACGCCTTGAGCCCATCCGCCGGCATCGTTCCCGCGGCGCCGCCGCCCGGCGGGCTCGCGACGGTCGCGTCGCGCACCGGCAAGCGGAACACCGGAAACTGCAGGCTCGGGCCGGCGTCGGGCAGGCTGCGCGTTGCGGGCCGTGCAACGACGGGCAGCTCGCCGCGTTGCAGCATGAACACGCGATTCGGGCTCTCGGCGAACACGGCCTGGCCGGCGCCGTAGGTCCACGCGGCGTGTCCCGGCAACGTCGACAATGGCTTCGGCCAGTCGGCCACGACGTCATACGGGCCGAACGTGTCTTGCCCGCCCTTTTCCTGCGGGCCCGCAGGCTGCGCGAGCGCATGAAATGCGGCAACGGATCCGAGCAGCGCCGCCGACCAGGTGACGGCGGAACGCGTACGATTCGGCATGGAGCTCCCCCCGAGCGTGCGGCCGCTCCGATCGTATAAGAATCGTCCGGGTCGAGGAACCCGCGCACAGGCCGCGCCGCGCCTGCACGGATATCGGGACCAGGCGCCGGAGGCCGCGCTCGAAACGCGGCGCGAACCGCACTAACATCGGGGCCGAGGGGGGACAGATGCACGACGACCAGCGACCGATCTCGCGGGCACGCGGCCTCGCGGCGCCGCGCGTCGGGGCGATCGCAGCGCTTCGCGCTGCCGCACTGACGGCGTTGCTCGCCGCGCCGACAGCGCACGCGCAGTCCCAGCCGAGCGCCCAACCGCCGACCGGTGCCGTGCCCTCGAGCCCAGCCGCGCCCGGGCGCGCCCCGAACGCCGACGTGCCTCGTTACCGCTACGACCCGACCTGGCCGAAGCTGCCTCTGCCGAACGGGTGGACGTTCGAGGGCATCACGGGAATCTTCGTCGACGCCGACGACGTGGTGTGGGTGCTGAACCGCCCGCGGGATTTCGACGCCGACGCGACGGAGAATTACGCCGGCATCGAGAAACCGAGCGCGCGCTGCTGCAAGAAGCCGCCGGCCGTGCTCGCGTTCGACGCCGCGGGCAACCTCGTGCACGCCTGGGGCGACCCGGCCAAGGTGCCCGGCTGGCCCGGCTCCGAGCACACGATCCTCGTCGACCGCGCGGGCCACGTCTGGATCGGCGGTGCGACGCCCGGTGACACGCTGTTGAAGTTCACGAAGGACGGCGAGCTGCTCGGCGACTTCGGCCATCGCGGCCCCGCCGTGAGCGCGCGCGAGCAGAAGCAGGACAACCAGCAGACGAATCTATTGCTGCGCGGCGTCGCGGCCGCGGAGCTCGATGAAGACGCGGGCGAGATCTACATCGCGGACGGCTACCTGAACCGCCGCGTGCTCGTGTACGACATTGCGACGGGTGCCTTCAAGCGCGGCTGGGGCGCGTACGGTAAGCCGCTCGCGGAGATCAGCAACGACGTGTCGCCTCCGTACGATCCGTCGGCGCCGCCGCGCCGCGACTTCCAAGGCTCGGTGCACGCGGTGCGGATCTCGGCGGACGGGCTCGTCTACGTCTCGGATCGCCAGGGTAACCGGATCCAGGTGTTCACGAAGCAGGGCCAGTTCCGCGAGGAGTTCTTCGTGGCGCCGTGGACTCTCGATCGCGGCGCCGCCGGCTCGATCACGTTCTCGCGCCCGCCTGCGCAGCAACACATGTTCGTCACCGACATCATGAACAACGTGGTCTGGATCCTCGACCGCAAGACCGGCGAGCCGCTCGGCGAGATCGGGTTCATGGGACACAGCGGCGGCGGTTTCCACTGGGTGCACGTCGCGGCGTCGGACTCGCTCGGCAATCTCTACACGGGCGAGGTCGACACGGGCAAGCGCGTGCAACGCTTCGTGCCCACCCGCTAGCATGCCGCCGCCCGAACTCACACCGCGTGCCCGCGCTCGTTGACATCGCGGCCATTTAGCTCGATAAAGCAGCGCGATGAGCACGAAAGGCACCGAGGCGATCGACCACGAGATCGCGCAAGAAAAAGCCGAGTCGCTCGGGCTCGCGGGGCGGCGGCTCGAGACTGCGCTGCGCGAGCTGCGCGACTACGACGCGAGCACCACGAGCCAAACCGACGCGACCGGAGCGACTCGCAACAGGCTCGTCGCACGCGCGGCCGACCGGCTTCTCGCGGTCATCATTCAGCGTGAGTCGCACGGGCTCCGCGATCCCGACTACGTCGTCAAGTTCTACTCGGTGCCTCGAGAGATCGTCGCGCGGTTAGGGGCTCGCGCACACTGACGCGCAAATGCTCGTGCGACGTGGCGGTCCGCCGCACGCGCATGACGATCTGCAGGAACGTGTTCTATTAGGGGGACTGACATGCGTTCGATTTCGTTAGCCATCGGCCTCGCGCTGCTCGCCGCGTTTCCTGCCGCCGCGCAGCAACGCGTGGAGTTCAGGAACGGCATCCCGATCGCGCCGAGTGGCATTGCGATCCCGCCGCTGCCGGACAAGCCGGTCGTCTACCACACGGCCGAAGGCCAGGACATCCGCGTCGTCGTCTACGCGCGCGGCTTGAAGCGGCCGTGGAGCCAGGCGTTCCTCCCCGACGGCGTGATGCTCGTGACGGAGCGCGGCGGACAGGTGCGCGTGATCCGCAACGGCGTGCTCGATCCGAACTCGGTCGGCGCGCCGCCGAGCGTGCGCGCGAACGGCCTCGGCGGCCTCATGGACATCGCGTTGCATCCGAAATTCGCGGACAACCACTACGTCTATCTCTCATATACGAGACCTGCAGACGCGAACACCGCGACTCTCGCGCTCGCGCGCGGCCGTTGGGACGGCAAGGCGCTCGTCGACGTGAAGGAGCTCTTCGTCGCCGGGCGAAGGCAGCGGCGAAGCGGCACGTCTCGTGTTCGGACCCGACGGCTTCCTCTACATGACGTCCGGCGGCAACGACGACACGACGCAGGACCCCGCGACCCACGCCGGCAAGGTGCTGCGGCTGCGCGACGACGGCACGGCCGCGCCCGGCAATCCGTTCGCCGGCAAGGGCGGCGCGCCGGAGGTGTTCACGCTCGGGCATCGCAACGGCATGGGAATCGCGGTGCATCCCGGCACGGGTCAGATCTGGGAGAACGAGAACGGCCCGAACGGCGGCGACGAGGTCAACGTGCTCCAAGCGGGCGGCAACTACGGCTGGCCGCTCGTGAGCCTGGGGCGCACGTATCCGGGGCCGTGGCAGTCGAAAGGGTTCTCGCACGAGGGCTTCATCGACCCGATCGTGTACTGGACGCCGGCGATCGCGATCTCGGGCATGGCGTTCTACACGGGCAGCAAGCTGCCGAAGTGGAAAGGCGATCTGTTCGTCGGCGGGATGCGCATGGGCGAGATCCCCGGCACCGGCCACCTCGAACGCGTGCTGTTCAACGAGAACATGGAAGAGTTGCGACGCGAGATGCTGCTCGTCGACTTGCGGCAGCGTATCCGCGACGTGAAGCAAGGCCCGGACGAGCTCCTCTATTTACTGACCGACGATGACAACGGCGCGGTGCTGCGGATCGAGCCGGCGCAGTAGCGCGCCGCGGCAAACCGTGCGCTCGCGACGACGAACATGAGCGGCCTGCTGCAAATTCGCCGCGCGCGGATCGCAGACGAGCTTGCGCTATTCTCGCTCGTGAAGCAGTTCCCCACGCCGACGGCGCCGAGCTCCGAAGCGTTCGCGCAATCGCTGCGCCTGAAGCTCAAAGACGCCGACGCGTTCGTCGCGGTAGCGCAGATCGACGCGCTGCTCGTCGGCTACATCGCGGGCGACGCGCACGAGACGTTTTACGCGGGCGGCAAAATCGCCTGGGTCGACGAGATTCTCGTCGTCGCGAACGAGCGGCGGCGCGGCGTCGGCCGCGCGCTGATGGCCGAGTTCGAGAACTGGGCCGCGGGCGGACGATGCAGGCTCGTGGGCCTCGCGACGCGCGCCGCGACGGAGTTCTACGAGGAGCTCGGCTTCGAGGCGAGCTCCGGCTACTTCAAGCGTTACCTTCGCCCCGAGGATCGCACTCACCGCTCCGACTAGCGCGAGCTACGACGTGACGCGGTTCTCGATCCCGCGAGCAGCGAGCACCGTCGCTGTGCGCGGCCGAAGCGTCCCTGCACACCTAGCGCGCAAATTTTCGGCGGTCGTCCGCCGCCGTACGCCGACCCTTCGAAGGTGTATCTGACGGGACCGACGTTGCGCGAGCTGCCGACCAAGGTGCTCGATCGCTACGAGTGCGCGTCCGGGGCGCCGCTCGCTTGCGAACGCAGGGGGCGCCTCGACCAAATCAGCTACTGTCGCTGCTGACGCTCAGAGCTTGATCGCACCGTGCGCGACGACGTCGTTCTCAAACTGCGTCGATGAATTCCCGCATGCGTTGGCGGGCCGTCCCGTCGGGCAACGGACCGATCGCGGTCAGAGCGTTCTCCGCCATGTGCTTGGGATCGCTCGTCTCGGTCAGCACGCACGTGACGGCCGAGTTCGCGAGGATGTACTTGAGCGAGAACTGCGCCCACGTCTTGCACTCGAACTCCGCCGCCCAGGCCGGCAGCGGCCGGCCCTCGAGCTTGCCGAAGTACGCGCCGTTCATGAACGGTCGATTGATCAGCACGGCGGCGCCGCGATCCGCCGCGAGCGGCAGCAGCCGAGTCTCCGTGCCGCGCTCCGTGATCGAGTAGTTCATCTGCACGAAGTCCGGCTTCTCGCGCTGCAGAAAACGTTCGAGCTGCTCGTAGAGACCGGTCTCCGCGACAGTAACGCCGATGTAGCGCGCGTCGCCCGCGGCCTTCCACTCCTTGAGGCTCGGCCAATGAACGTCGAGATCCGTCAAGCTGAAAATCTGCACGAGATCGAGCTTTTGACGCTGATAGTTGCGCTGCGTCTGGCGGAATTGCGCGATGCCGGCCTCTTTGCCGACTTGATCGATCTTGGTCGTGACGAACAGCTTGTCGCGAAGCTCCGGAGCGCTCGCGACGCGGCCGAAGCCCGCGTCGTTGTCGGCGTCGCGCGGCCACGTGTCGACGAGCTTGCCGCCGTGCTCGACGAGCGTCCGTAGCACGCCCGCGAGCGGCGCCTCGCCCTTCGCGCCGATCTCCGACACCACCTTGCTCGACCCGAGCCCAATCACCGGGAGCATCTCGCCGGTGCTCGGGATGCGCCGCTGCGGCATCGCCCTGCGCGAACGCGCTGAAGGTCGGGACGCCACCCGCACCGAGCGCCGCCGCTGCCGCGGAAGCGGTGACCAGGAAGCTTCGCCGGTTGATCGTGCGTTGGTCGCTCATGGACGTGGCTCCTTCGGTTCGACGCCACGAAAGCTTAGCAGCTTCGCCGCGGCAGCGGCACGCGGGCGGCGCGCCGCTCCGGCGGGCCACTGCGCAGGTCTGTGCGGCGCCGCAGCCGCCGATCAGTGCGTCATCGCATGAACGATGAAGTTCGTCCCGAGCCGAAACGCATCGGTGGCGGGCTTCAGCGGGTATTGCGGGAGTCCGTACCACTCCCAGAAGTTCGCGAGGTCGTTGTTGTGCAGCGCGACGATCGCGATCTGGTCCTGGTCGTTGCTGAATCCGTAGTACACGGGATCGTCGCCTTGCACGTACGGCGCCATGCTGTCGAGGTCCTCGACCTTGAACACGAGGTCGAAGATCGGGTTGTTGATCGTGAGCCGCACGAATTGCCGGTCCGGAAATACGCGCCGCATTTCCTCGCGCAGATTGTCCATGTGCCACGTGTCGAAGTCGTCGATCAGGATGAACCCGCCTCGGTCGATGTACTCGCGCAGGTTGGCGACCTCGGCCTCCGTCATCTCCATCTCGCCGGGCTCGGAGATGTATGCGAACGGGTACTTGAAGATCTCCTCGCTGCTGAGCTCGAGCAGCCGATAGGAGTCGGGCTCGACGTCGACGCGCGTGGTGCGGTCGATGAACTCGTTCAGGTGAACCTCGGACTCGGGATAGTTGTGCGACCAGCCCATGTGGCCTATCGCGCCGTTCGTGCCGAAGTGCCAGCGCTGCAGGATCACCTCGGTCGCGGGGACGTTCGGGTTGTCTTCCGGCATGTAGTAGCGCCGGCCGAAAACTGCGCGTAGGCGAGGCTCGCGCCGAGCAGCGCCGCGAGCCCGCGATGGCCGCTAGCGAATACGGCTTCACGCCGCGCGCGCTCACTTCATTTCGTTGATGAGGCCGTCGAGCGCCATCTGCACGTGGAAGTCTTGCCAGCCGAACTCCATCCGCATGGTCTTCTCGACGTCGGCTTTCGACTTGCCCTGCTTCACCATCTGCGTGATGAGGTCCGTGAGGCGTTTGGTGCTGTCGCGATAGGCCAGGAGGTCGGCCTTCTTCGCGACGTTGCCGTGCCCCGGCACGACGGTGTCGAAGTCGAGCTTGGTCGCTTGCTCGACCGTGGCCGTCCACTCCTTCGCACTGCCGCCGCCCGAGTAGTCGATGAGCTCCGGCGTGCCTTCGCCGTTCGTGTACATGTCGCCGGCCGCGAGCACCCTGTTCTGCGGGAACAGCACGACGATGTCGCCGTCGGTGTGTGCACGTCCGAACCAGTAGATCTCCGCGGACTTGCCGCCGAGCCAAATGCTGCCGCGCGGCTGCACGGTGATGTTCGGCAGGCCCGTCATTTTCGTCTCGACCATGCGCGCGCGCGCGTTCACGGAGGCGACCGCGAGCGTGCCTTCGACCTGGAGCTTCGCGTTGCCGCCGCTGTGGTCGCCGTGGAAGTGGGTATTGATGACGTACTTGACCGGTTGATTCGTCACGGTCTTCAACATCTTCATGATGTTGTCGTGGTCGATCTCGAACTTGTCGTCGACGAGGATGACGCCTTCGTTCGTGATCAGCGCCGTCACGTTGCCCGGCACGTAGTCGTTGTGGATCACGTAGACGTCGTCTTGGACCTTCACGAGCGAGAGCTTCGCGGGCTCGTTGCCGAATTGCGCGTGCGCGTACGGCATTGCGAACGAGGCGGCCAAGAATCCCCCGAGGGCCAAGTAGTTTTGCTTGTTCATGTCGAGAATGTCTCCGGCGAAAGGCTTACCGCACAACCCGCGCGGCTCGGGCATGGTACTACAGGCGCGACCTCATCCGAGCGGGCGCCGGCGCCCACGACGGGCGGCGCGGCCTCACGCGCGTTGGCGCATCCGCGGCGAGCTACCGGCCCACGAACTCCGCGAACCCCGCGAGGAACTTGCGCAGCTGGTCGCGCACGCGCTCGTCGACGAGCTTACCGTCCTTGTCGAACACGTCGCCGGCGCGCGAGACCTGCAAGCGCCCGCCGAACCACGCGTTCGTTCCGAGCGTCTTCAGCACCGGCAGCCACGCCGTCTGCGACAGCAGCGTGCCGAATCCGCCCGGCGATGCGCCGATCACCGCGACCTTGCGGCCGCCGAACACGCGCGGGATATCCGCTGACGGCCGCGACAACCAGTCGATTGCGTTCTTGAACACGCCCGGGATCGAGTTGTTGTACTCGGGCGTCACGAGCAGCAGCCCGTCGGCCGCGACGACCTGCTCCTTGAGCTTCGCCACGGCTGCAGGCACGCCGCTCGCTGCCTCGACGTCCCCGTCGTAGAGCGGGATTCCCTTGATCGTGCCGATCTCGAGCGTCGCGCCGGCAGGCGTCTCGGCCGCCGCCGCGCGCAACAGCGCGGAATTGAACGAGCCCGAGCGCAAGCTGCCGGAGATTCCGAGGATCGTGGACATCGATTTCGCGCCTCTTGGACCTTTCGTATGTTTTCCGAGTCTACTGTGCTGCATCTTCGACTAACATACGCGGTCATGCACGCGCCTCCACCGCCCCTTCCGTGAACGACTTCCAGATCGATCCCAACGCGCGCCGAATCGGCCGCAGCCTGCTCGACGGCGTTCTCGAGGCTCGCTCGCGCGGCGTGAAGATGTTGCTCGCGCTCGGCGCAATCGCTCTCGCGCTCACGCCGTTCTCCGAGCGGGTGTTCAAGCTGATCGCCGAGCCGATGATGGCGCGCCTACCTGCAGACGCGAAGATGATTGCGAAGGACGTCGCCTCGCCGTTCCTCACGCCGCTCAAGGCGACACTGTGGTTGTCGGTGTTCCTCGCGATGCCGATCATCCTGTACCAAGTATGGCGGCTCATCGACGGGTGGCTGCCCGATTCCAAGCGCCGCATCGCGCCGTCGTTCATAGCGGCGAGCGCGATCCTGTTCTACGTCGGCGTCGCGTTCGCTTTCTTCCTCGTGCTGCCGATGGCGTTCAACTTCTTCACGACCGTCGCCCCGAAAGGCGTGACCGTGATGACGGACATCAACGCCTATCTCGACTTCACGATCGGGATGCTGCTCGCGTTCGGCTTCGCGTTCCAAGTGCCGATCGCGATCATCATCGTGGTGTGGATCGGGCTCGTATCGCGCAAGACGCTCTCGCAGTCGAGGCCTTACGTGTTCCTCGGCGCGTTCGTCGTCGGCATGATCCTCACGCCGCCCGACGTGTTCTCGCAGACGCTGCTCGCGCTGCCGATGTACGCGCTGTTCGAGGCGGCGCTGTTCTTCTGCTGGCGATTCCTGCCGGACCGTTAGCCGGCCGCGGCTAGCCGCTCCTTCGCCTCGCCCGCGCGCGGCTAACCGCCCGCCGCGGCGGAACGCACGCGAATCTCGAAGCACTGGTGGATCTTCTGGTCGCGCGCGTAGTCCTTCGGGATCGTCGCGGCCGTGACGTCCTTCACGTCGAGCTCCGCGAGCGCGGGCGCATCCAACTTGAACTTGCGGAAGTTCGTCGAGAAGATCAGCAGACCGCCCGGTGCGAGCCGCCGCAGCGTCGACCAGATGAGCTTGACGTGGTCGCGCTGCACGTCGAGCTCGCCGTCCATGCGCTTCGACCGCGACAACGTCGGCGGATCGAGGAACACGAGGTCGTAGCGCTCGCGCGTCGGCGCCTCGAGCCACTCGACGACGTCCTCTTGCAGCAGCCGATGCCTACTCGAGTCGCGAAAACCATTGAGCTCGAAATTGCGGCGCGCCCAGTCGAGATAGGTGCGCGACAAGTCGATGCTCGTGGTCGCGACGGCGCCGCCCGCCGCCGCGAACACGCTCGCTGTGCAGGTGTATGCGAACAGGTTCAGGAACCGCTTGGACTTCGCGAGCTCGCCGATCCGCGCGCGCGTGGGCCGATGGTCGAGGAACAGACCGGTGTCGAGGTAGTCCGTGAAGTTCACGAGCAACTTCAGGCCGCCTTCGGTCACCGCGCGGAATTCGCCGCGCTCCGCGAGCTTCTCGTACTGCGACCCGCCCTTTTGCTTGCGCCGCACGCGCAGATACACGCGCTCGCGCGGGACACCGAGCACCTCGGGAATCATCGCGAACGCTTCCTCCCGGCGCGCCCGCGCCTTCGCCTCGTCGATCGTCGCGGGCGGCGCGTACTCCTGCACGTAGACCCAGCGGCCGGATTGATCCGCGCGCCGCGGCCGCATCGTCTTGATAGAGGTCGATCGAGAACGCGTACTCGGGCATGTCCGCGTCGTACACGCGGAAGCACGCGACGCCCGCGCCGCGCGCCCACGAGCCGAGCGCCTTGAAGTTCTTGCGCAGACGGTTCGCGAACATCGCGGCGCCGGGCCGCGCGCGCGCGGCCGCCTCGTCGAACTTCGGCAGCGCGCCTGGCTCGCGCTTCGTCTCGAAGTGCTTCGCGTCGATGTCGAACCGCAGCAAACGGCATTCGATCGGGCCGTTGAATAGCGTGTGCGTGCGCCTCGCCTTGAGACCGAGCTCGCGGCCTAGCGGCGGATTCCCCGTGAGCACGGCCGCGGCCCAGCCGAGGTGGCGCTCGCGCAGCGCCCGGCCGAGATCCGCGTACACTTCGGCGAGCTCGCGCTGCTCGCCGAGCCGCTCGCCATAGGGCGGATTCACGGCGACGAGCCCGCGCGCGGCCGGCGCATCGGGCAGCGCCGTGAGCTCGCAGCGCTCGACGACGACGAGGCGCTCGAAGCCCGCCGCCGCGGCGTTCGCCTGCGCGGCGCGGACCGCGCCGGCGTCGCGATCGTAGCCGCGGATCGCGAGATGCTCCGTGCGCGCCGCCGCGCGCCGGTCGCGCGCCTCGTCGAGCAAGCGGCTCCAGAGCGCCGCATCGTGACCGCGCCAACGCAGGAATCCGAAATACTCGCGCCCAAATCCCGGTGCGGCGTCGGCCGCGATCGACGCGGCCTCGATGCAGAGCGTGCCCGACCCGCACATCGGATCGACGAAGCCGAGCGGCTCGCCGTCGGCCGCCGCCGCCGCGACGAGCGCCGGCCAGCCCGCGCGCAGCAGAATCGCGGCCGCGAGATTCTCCTTCAGCGGCGCGGCGCCCTGCGGGCCGCGGTAGCCGCGCCGATGCAGGCTCTCGCCCGACAGGTCGATCGCGAGCGTCGCGACGTCGCGGTCGATGTGTAGGTTGACTTGCACGTCCGGCGCCGCGACGTCGATCGACGGCCGCGTGCCTGTCTCGTCGCGGAAGCGGTCGACGATCGCGTCCTTCACCTTCAGCGCGGCGAATTGCGTGTGCGTGATCGCGGACCGGCTGCTCGTGCAGTCGACGGCAAGCGTGCCGTCCGCGCCGAGGTGCGCGCTCCAATCGACCGCGCGCGCGCCGTCGTAGAGGGCTTCCGGTGTCGCCGCGGGAAACTCTGCGATGGGCAGCAACACGCGGTTCGCGACGCGCGACCACAGGCACGCGCGATACGCTTGCTCGAGCGTGCCTGCGCACGCGACGCCGCCGCGCGACACTTTCGTGTCGCTCGCACCGAACGACTCGAGCTCCGCGGCCGCGAGATCGGCGGCGCCCGCGGGCACGGTGACGTAAAGACGATGAAGCGCGTTCAGCGCGGAACCCGGCACGCGCTCGCCGCCCGCCGCTCGCTACGAGGGTTCGGGATCTCGACCGTTCGTGAACCACACTCGTAAAGCATCGCGGACGGATCTCGGAATTGTTGTCGGTCGTGGGGTAGCGAGGAACGGCGCAGCTGCGCAATCGTATCAGCCGGCGCGCATGTCCGAGAAGTAGCGCGACCGCAGGTATTCGAGATAGCCCGCGTCGACGCCGGCGTCGGACTGCAGCGCGGCGTAGAGCTGCTGGTAGGTCGATGCGTCGAATGCGATCTCGGACGCGACGCTCGCCGCGAACCGCGCAATCTCGTCGCGGTGACTGACGCTCTGGCCGCCGGGCCAGTCGTAATAGAGGTAACGCAGCTCGAACTTCGCGGGCGCGACCCGCGCAAGTCCCAATGCATGCTTCAGGAGCTGCGCCGCGTGCAGATACTTGAACCGCTGTGCGCCGGACTGGAGCTCGTCCGCGAGACGTTGACAGCGCGGCAACCCCTCGGCGGCCCAGAGCGCGCGCCCAGGGAAGTACTTCGGCTTGAACTGCGCCTTGTTCGGCGGCCGGCGCGTGAGCCACTCGCAAAACTTGCTTTCGATCGCGACGCAACGCCCGGACGCGCCGCGCAGCAAGACGTCCACGAGCGGCGGGTCGCCCTCGACACCCGTGGCGAACGGCTCCTCGAACGAGACCGCCACGGGCTCCCGCGCGCCGCCGAGTGCCGCGGCGAGCGGCGACGCGTCGCGCGCGGACCAATGGTCGAACACGTTGGCGACGAGCGCCGCAGACGAATGCAACGCCGCGATCCGGGCGGGTTGGGTGCGCCGCGGCTCGAGCTCCGAGCCGCGCTCGAACGCGGCGAGGGTCGGGCCGGACAGCGGCACGCGGAAGTTCGCGGCGTGATCGCGCAGGTAGCCGCGCGCGTCGATCTCGATGCCTGCGCTTTCTGCCCAGCGCCGCTGACGGCGCTGCAGATCCTTCTTCGCCGAGAGCGCCATATCAGCGCGCCGCCGAACGCGCCCGTCCTCGCCGCGGTCGCCGTCGTTGCGGCTGCTGGGCCGCGCGCGCGGGCGCGGCCGCAGCGTCGCTGCCTGTGCCGCTCGCCGCGTCGGCCGCGGGACGCGAGAACCACGCGAGCCAGTCGGCGACTACGCCCAAGCGCTCGCGGTTGAGCCGGTAGATCCACTCGCGACCGCTGCGTTCCACCGTCACGAGCCCCGAGCTCTCGAGCTTACGCAGATGCCGCGAGGTCGTGGCCCACGCACACGAGAAGCGATCCGCAATCTCGCCCGACGTCATCTGGTCACCGCGAAAGTGCAGGATCAGCAGGATCTGCCTGCGCGCCGCACTGTCGACCGCGGCGAACACCGCGTCGTAGTCGGCGAGCCCGACGCTATTTCTCGAACTTGACGTCGAGGGGTTCGACACCGGTGAACTCCATCGGTGGACGGCCGCCGCGTGCTTCGCACGCCTTGCCCATCGGCTCCCAGACCTGCATGACTGCGGGAAGCTCGTGAGCACGATTTGGGCCTTCCGCGTCCTTCCAATGCAGCAGCTCGACGAACAGCGGCCCGCCGCCCTCCTCCGAACCCTCATAGATCGTGGACGGCGTGTCCGCGCCGAGACCGGCGCGCTTCAACGTCGGCCAGTGCTTGGCGAGCAGAGCGCGGAAAGCCGCTTCGGAGCCGCGTTTCACGCGATAAACACAGAGCGAGGTGTGCATGGCGAGACCTCTCTTTTATTAGCCGATTCGCTAACTATAATAGTTAGCTATCTTGCTAATTGCAACGCGAGCACCGGGCTCGCGGGCTGGCCCGCATGGGGGCGAATCAGCGGCGCCGCGCCGTATGAGTCAGGGTGACAACGAGCGGGCGCGTAGCGAGTGCGAGGTGCGCGCGACGAGATCGTCGGCCGACGCGCCGAGCGCGATCTCGTACGCGCCCGCTGCGATCTCCCAACGGCTCGCAGCCGCCGAGAAGTCCGCGAGCAGGCGCGGATCGACCGGCACGGTGAAACGCTTCGTCTCGCCCGGGGCGAGCAGCGCCTTGCTCCAGCCGAGCAGGCGCTTCTCGGGCGAGCCGCGAGCCGCCGTGAGGTACACCTGCGGCACGGCGTACCCCGCGCGCTTGCCGGTATTCGTGACCTCGAACGAGACGCGCACGTCGCGCGTGCCGCTCACCGCGAGGTCGCCGTAGCTGAACGTCGTGTAGCCGAGGCCAAAGCCGAACGGGAACAGCGGCTTCAAGCCGCGGCGCGCGAACCAGCGATAGCCGACGGCGGCGCCCTCGTGATAGTCGACGACGAACGACTCGTCGGCCGCCAGGCCCCAACCCGCAAGCTGCGGGTTTGGCAGCTGCTCGACCGAGCCGGGGAACGTCACCGGCAGCCGCCCGCCGGGCTCGGCCAGACCGAACAGCACGCTCGCGATCGCGTCGCCGCCGCGCTGCCCCGGGTACCACGCCGCGACGACGGCGGCCGTTCGATCGAGCCACGGCATGAGCACCGCTCCGCCCGTCTCGAGCACCACGATCGGTCCGCGGATTGGCCGCGGTCACCGCGCGGATCAGCTCGTCCTGGCCGCTCGGCAGGGAGAGGTCGGGCGCGTCGAAGTTCTCCGACATCCATTGCGTTGCGAACACGATCGCGACGTCGGACTTCGCCGCGAGCTGCGCGGCCGAGCTCGGATAACGGCCGTCGTCGAACTCGACGGCGCCGTCGGGCACGAGCGCGCGAATCGCGCGCAGCGGCGGCGACGGATGCATCGTGATCCTGCGCACCGATTCGAGCCACCCTTCGCCGCCGAGCGGAATCACGTTCGCCCGACCGCCGGCCGGCGTCACCTGCGACGAGCCGCCGCCGGAGATCACACCGAGAATCGCGTTGCCGCCGATCACGGCGATGGTCTTCACGTCGCCGCCGAGCGGCAGGACGTCCCGCTCGTTGCGCAGAATCACGATCGACTCTTCCGCGACGCGCTGCGCCTCGTCCGCGTGCGGCTCGAAGTCGATCGGACCTACGCCGCAAGGCCGCGTCGAACACGCCGACCGCGAACATCGAGCGCAGCACTCGGCGGACCATGTCGGAGATCCGCGCCTGCGGAACCGTGCCGTTCGCGACGGCGGCGGCGAGCGGCTCGTCGAAATAGACTTCCGCGTCGATCTGCTCGCCAGACTGCTGATCGAGGCCCCGGAGCGCGAAATCGACGCCCTTCACTGCGCCCCAGTCCGACATCACCCACCCGGGGTATTTCCAATCGCCTTTCAGCACGCGATTCAGGAGCCAATCGTTGCCGCACGCGTAGTGCGCCGTTCATTTGGTTGTATGCGCACATTACGGAGCCTGGCCGGCCGCGCTCGATCGCGATCTGAAACGCGAGCAGATCGGATTCGCGCAGAGCGCCCTCCGCGATGCGCGCGTCGAGCACCATCCGTCCCGTCTCCTGGTTGTTCAGCCCGAAGTGCTTGACGGTCGAGATGACGTTCTGGCTCTGAATGCCGCGCACCGCCTCGCCCGCCAGCGTGCCGGTCAGCAACGGATCCTCGCTGAAGTACTCGAAGTTGCGTCCGTTGCGCGGGTCGCGCACGAGATTCATGCCGCCCGCGAGCATCACGTTGACGCCCTTGCGGCGCGCTTCCGTGCCGATCACCACGCCGCTGCGATAAGCGAGATCGAGACTCCACGTGGCGGCGAGGCCGAGGGTCGCAGGCAATGCGGTCGCGCCGTCGCCGGGGCGCACGTCGCCGGGATTCGTGATGCCGAGGCTCGCGTCGCTTTCCTGGAGCGCGGGCACGCCGAGCCGCGGGATGCCCGCGACGAAGCCCGCGGAGCCGACCGCGCCGTCGGGCAGCGGCTCGCCGCGAAACGGCGTTCCAACCCGGCTGTGCAGGAGGCCGATCTTCTCGGTGAGCGTCATCGCATCTTCGAGCAGGGCCGCGCGCTGATCCGGCGACAGCGCGGTGTTCATCCACGGCCGGTCGGCGTCGCGCTCCGCGCCGAACGCGGAACCGACGATGACGATGACCAGAGAGAGCACGGCAGCAGGCGCGCGAGCGATTCGCATGACCGCAGGGAATCATATTTACCCCCGCATCGACAAGACTTGGGCGGGAGTGCTCGTTGGTGTAGCGAAGAGGCCGGCAGGTGCGAGCGCCTCGCGACGAGGACGCGCGATGCGGCGGCTACCGCAACTCAGCTCAGCGGTCGCGGCAAATGTTCACGTAGAAGCAGAGCAAAGTCCTGCGCCGCGACCGGCGTGCTGAACAAGAACCCTTGCATCTCGTCGCAGGCGCGCTCGCTCAGGAATGCCTGCTGCTCGGGCGTCTCCACGCCTTCCGCGACGACCGTGAGGCTCAGCGTCTTGCCCATCGCGATGATCGCCTCGGCGATCGCGCGATCCTCCGCGTCGTTCGGCACCTCGCGGATGAACGATCTGTCCACCTTGAGCGTGTCGATCGGAAAACGCTTCAGGTGCGCGAGCGACGAATAGCCGGTGCCGAAATCGTCGATCGCGAGCCGCACGCCGAGATCCTTGATCGCGCTGAGCACTTTCACGGCGCGCTCGGCGTTGTGCATGATCATGCTCTCCGTGACCTCGAGCTCGAGCAGCTCCGGGGCCATCCCCGTATCGCGAAGCACGGACTCGATCTCGCGAACGAGACCCTCGTCGTTCAGCTGCCGCAACGAGAGATTGACCGAGACGCCCACGCGCGGCAGACCCTGCCTCTGCCACTCGACGTTTTGCTCGCACGCGGTGCGCAGGACCCACTTGCCGATCGGCACGATCACGCCCGTCTCCTCGGCGAGCGGAATGAATTGTGCCGGCGACACGGAGCCGAGCGCCGGACTCTGCCAGCGCAGCAAAGCCTCGACGCCCGTGATCGCGCCGGTGCGGAAGTTCACCTTCGCCTGATAGTGGAGCGAAAACTCGTCCTGCTCGAGCGCGCGCCGCAAGTTCGTCTCGAGCGCCAGCCGTTCGATCGAGTGCGAGCGCATCCGGCTGCTGAAGAACTGATAGTTGTTCTTGCCTTCTTCCTTCGCGAGATACATCGCCATGTCGGCGTTCTTCATCACGGCTTGATCGTCTTGCCCTTCCTCTGGGTGCATGCAGATGCCGATGCTCGCGGTCACGCGGCACTCCTGACCGAGGATCATCACGGGCTTCATGACGCGTGGACAGAATGTTGCGCGCCACCGTAGTGACCTGCGAAACATCGGCGACCTCCTGGATCAGCACGACGAACTCGTCGCCGCCGAGCCGCGCCACGACGTCGCTCGCGCGCAGGCACTCCTTCAGCCGCGCGCCCATCTCGCGCAGCAGCACGTCGCCGGCATCGTGGCCCAGCGTGTCGTTGATCACTTTGAAACGATCGAGGTCGATGAACAGCACGGCGAGCTTGCGGTCGTAGCGGCGCGCCGTTTCGATCGCGAGATTCAGCAACTGGCCGAACATCGCACGGTTCGGCAACCCGGTGAGGCCGTCGTGCGTCGCGAGATACTGGATCCGCTCCTCCGCGCGCTTGCGCGCCGAGATGTCCTCGACGATCGAGATGTCGTAGACGGTCTTGCCCGTGCCGTCGCGCTTCGAAGCGATGGTGAGGCCCACCCAGACGGCCGCACCGTCCTTGCGCAGGTAACGCTTCTCGACCTTGAAGGACTTGATCTCGCCCGCGCGCAGCTTCAACCGAAGCTCGTCGGTGATGCTCACGTCGCCGGGATGGGAAACCTGCCTCACCGTCAGCGCGAGCAGCTGCTCCTCCGTGTAATCGAGCATCTCGCAGAGCTGCGGGTTCGCGTAGATGAAGCGCCCCTTGTCGTCCACATGTGCGATCCCGATGGCCGCGAGCGCCATCGTGGAGGAGAAACGTTCCTCGCTTTCGCGCAGGCGCTCGATCGCGACCGCCCGTTGATAGAAGTGACCGATCTCCGCGCTCGCGATGCGCAGCACGCGCAGGAACTGCGGCTCCGGCGCCGCAATTCGCGGCGCGTAGAAATCCAACACTCCGATCGTCGTCGTACCCGACTTCAGCGGGACCACGAGGCCCGTGTTCCAGCCGTTGCCGCCGACACGCTCGACCTGCGCCGTACGCGCGTCGCGCGCGACGTCGCCGATCCACACGGGGCCGCCGTGCAACCAGCTAGGCAGCTTGTCCCCTTCCTCGAGCACGGAGCGGTGCTCATTGGGCGCATCGCCCGAGCCGACGAGGTGCCGCAACGCGCGCGTGCGCTCGTCGACGATCCACAGATTGCCGGCGGTCCATTGCTCGGACTTGCACATCGCGAGCAGCGCCGTGCGTACGCCGGCGGCGAAGTCGTCGGTCTCCGCGAGCGCGCGCGCGACGAGGCGCTCGAGGTGCGCCAAATGCTCGGCGCGCATCCGCGCGCTCACGTCTTGCGCGATGCCGCGATAGCCCTTGAAGCGGCCGCGCTGATCGAAAGCGGGCTGCCCGCTGAAGCTCAAGTAGCGGACGCCGCGCTCCGTGCCGAGCGGATGCACGACGTCGCGAAACGGAGTGTGATCGGCGAGCGCCGACCGATGACGTTCCCAGCTGTCGCTGCCGACGGGCGGACGGGAGCACAGCTCCCAGCTCGTCTTGCCGCAGATGTCGCGTAGATCCTCGTCCGGAGAGCCGCTCGGGCGGTATACCGTGAACCGGTACTCGCCGTCCTGCTCCCAGTAGAAGTCGGCGCACAACTCCACGACGCATTGCAGCCGCTCTTCGGCGTGCTGCGGCGTTTGCGCTGCTTTGGGACTCCGCACAGCGCGTTTGGCCACGGCTTTCTTGCTCGCGCCCATCGACGATTCCGCTTGAACCCCGCCCCATGCGGCGCTCGATTCGGCGTGTGGAGTCCATTCCGGCGGCTCGCGGTACGTGAAACCGCGAGCCCTCTACGACGAACCGTAGCGGCGCGAAGAGGAGAATAGTCGGTGCGTTACAGTTGTGCGTGGTGAATACTTCTCACTCCAAATCAACTGGAGCATGACGTAGTTCACGCGGTGGAACTTTCCTCGCGAGCTGAGAACACCCGGTCTAGCGCGACGATCCCGCCGCGGGGTCGTGCCGCAATCTTCTCCTGGCCCGCGCTTAGGCCTACTTACGCAGACCGAAGACGAACAGCCCGCTGCCCGAGGCGACGGCCACGTGCTGCGCCCCGCCGACGGCATAGGACATCGGTCCGTTTGCGCCCTGCCCGCCGAGGCTTGCGCGCCAGAGCTGCGTACCGGTGCGCGCGTCGAGCGCGTAGAAATAGCCTTCGCGGCTGCCGGTGAACAGCAAGTCGGACGCGGTCGTGAGAATGCCGCTGCTCGACACGTCCGTGGTCGGGAAGCGCCAGCGCTGCTTGCCGGTCTTCGGATCGATCGCGATCACCGCGCCGTTGCCGAGCGCTTCCGTCCAATTGTTGATCGGCCCACGGCGAACGCCCGGCAGATTCGCGATACCCGGGATCGGGCTCCCCGGAAACCCGCCGACGAAGCGGACCCCTTCGAGATACTCCGTGTCCTCGGGCTTGAACACCGAGCCGTAGTTCTCCCACGCGGATACATAAAAGAGCTCGGTGCTCGGGCTGTACGACGGCGAATACCAATTCGTGCCGCCCTGCACGCCCGGGTAGGTGATCTTGTCCGGGCCTTGCGGCGTCTCGATCGGCCGGCCGCGCTCGTCGAGGCCGCTCGCCCAGTTCACGTTCACGAACGGGTTGCCGCGAACGAACTCGCCCGTCGTCCGGTCGAGCACGTAGAAGAACCCGTTGCGGTTGCCCCATAGCATCAACTTGCCGCTGTTGGCATCGCTCGTCCGCAAGTCGACGAGCACCGGTACTTGCACCGCGTCGTAGTCGTAGTCGTCGTTCGGCGTGAACTGGAAGTGCCACTTGAGCTCGCCCGTGTCGGGATCGAGCGCGACGACGCTATCGGAGTAGAGGTTGTCGCCGGGGCGCTGCGTCGGGTTCCAATCGGGACCCGGATTGCCGATGCCCCAGTACGTGAGATCGAGCGCGGGATCGTACGAGCCCGTCACCCACACCGACGCGCCGCCGTGCTGCCACGCGTCGCCGCCGTCGGCCCAGGTCTCGTGGCCCGGCTCGCCCGGACCCGGAATCGTGTAGAAGCGCCAGGCCTCGTCGCCGGTCGCGGCATCGTACGCCGCGATGAACCCGCGGACGCCGTACTCGCCGCCCGCGACGCCGACGATCACCTTGTTCTTGATCACGAGCGGCGCGAGCGTCATCGCGTAGCCTTTGCTCGCGTCCGCGACGTCGACCTGCCACGCGGGCTGGCCGGTCTTCACGTCGAGCGCGATGAGCTTCGCGTCGATCGTGGCCATGAACACCCGGTCGCCCAAGATCGCGAGCCCGCGATTCACGCGCCCGCAGCACGGCCGCGCGGCCGCGTCGGGATTGTGTTGGTAGCGCCAGTAGACCCGGCCCGTCGCCGGCATCGAGCGCCACGGCCGTGTCGGGGGCCTCGGTGAGGTACATCACGCCGTCGACGACGAGCGGCGTCGTCTCGAAGCTCTCGAGCGATTGCGCTTGGAATACCCACTTGAGCTCGAGCTCGCCGACGTTGCTCGGCCGAATCTGCTTGAGCGCGCTGTGGCGCTGGCTCAGATAGCTGCCCGAGTAGCTGAGCCAGTTCTGCGGCTCGGCGGAAGCGTTGAGCAACCGCTCGAACGTGACCTGCGCCTGCACCGCGAACGAGAGCAGCAGCGCCGCGAGCGCCGCCGCCGAAATTCTCCGCAACATCAGTCGATCCCCTTCAGCGAAAGCAGATACGCGACGAGATCCGCGCGCTCCGCGTCGTTCAGAACGTTCGCGTACGACGGCATCTGCGCGGCCGTCGTCACCGAATATTCGCGCAGCGACGCCTTCTCGAGCGTCACGAGCTGCTCGTGCTCGTCGATGAGCTGCACCGTGTGCGTGTCCTCGTTGAGCCGCCGGCCGGTGACGACTTTGCCGTCGCGCAGCACCGCGCGAACCGGACGGTTGATCGGAATGAGCGCGTCCGTCGGATCGCGCAGCGCGCGCTGCAGTGTTGCGGCGGTGCGCATGGTCCCGATGCTGCTCAAGTCCGGCGCGTAGCGCGGGCCGGACCCTCCGGCACGATGACAGCGGGCGCAATCCCCTTTCCCGAAAAAGATCTCGCGGCCGCGCGCCGCATCGCCGACGGCGGTACCGCTGGGGTCGTAGCGCGTCATGTTGCGCAGGTACGCGACGATCGCCGCGATCTCGGGATCGGCGTAGCTATTCGGCGGCATCGCGGTGCCCGCAATACCGTTCTGGATGATCCCGACGAGGTCGCGATCGGACGCGGCGCGCTTGAACTTGTTGCTGCCCAAGCTCACGCCCGGGATCGATTCGCCGCGCTCGCCGTGACAGGTAATGCAGTTGCTGGCGTACAGCCGCGCGCCGTACTCGATGTCCGGCTGCTCGTATTGGCCGGCGTGGGTTTGGGCTTGCGCTCCGCCCGCCGCGCAGAGCGACATGACGATACAGATGAGCGCGTCGCACACCGTCGCGCGGCGCGGACGCACGTCCCCGATTTGGCTGGTCACAGAGTCCCCCCGAACGCTGCTTAGTCGGCGGATGTTACCACTTCGCCGCCGTCGTCTTCGCCCACGCAGCGTATTGCTCGGCGAGGCTTTGGTAGCGGTCGAGCGGCGGAAAATTCGCGAAGCTATGAACCGCGGGCGTCGTCGCCCACGGCAGCTTCTCGCTCGTCATCGTCTCGACGAACGGCACGAAGTCGCTCGGGTCGTCGAGCATCGTCGCGCGCACGTTCACGAACGCGTCGAACCCCTCGGGTCGCGTGAACAGCCAGCTCATGCAATGCGGACAAAAGTAATGACGCGTCGGGCCGTGCAAGCCGCCGATCGCGGGGTCGCCGTGCGTGACCGAGAAGCCTTGGCTCGGGATCGCGACGCTGAGCGAGAAAGCGCTGCCGGTCATCCGCTGACAGCCCGTGCAGTGGCACGCCATCGTGATCAGCGGCGGCGCGCTGAGCGCGAAGCGCACTTGGCCGCAGCGGCAGCCGCCCAATCGGGTGCCATTTCGGTCGGTCATCGGGTGGCGCTCCTCATATCTATCTCCATCGTCCTCGAACGCCTAGCCAACGACCACTGTTGTTCCGTACAGTAATGAGCCATGGCCTCCCCGATCGACCGCGACCCCTTGCTCACGCATGTGCGCGGACGCGGCGGCCGGCTGTATGCGTCGTGCCGGAACTGCCGGAAGACCGTGGATCTCGACTTGCAGAAGCTCATCACCGAGCTCGGCGCGCTCGCGCGGCTCGCGGATCTCGAAAAGCGCTTGCGTTGCCGCGAGTGCCGGAGCCGGAAGGCGCGCGTCTTTTGGACGACGACGCGCTGACGGGAGGGAACCAACCCGCGCAATGCTATATTCCGAGCCCTGCTTCGCGGCTCCGCTACTGGTTCGATCCTTTGGGGGGATTTCAATGAATCGCTGCATCAGAATCGCGCTGTGCGCCGCAATCGGGGCCAGCGCCTTCGGCTCGACGCACGCGCAACGCCAGAACGACTCGCAGAAGCCGTTGACGATCGCGAGCCAGGGCAGCTTCTTCGTCGGCGGCGAGCTCAAGAAGGTCGAGGCTCCGCCCGGCGCGCCGCCGACCGCTGCGGGCGAGATCACCGTGAACCAGATGTACGTCCAGTACCAAATTCCGCAGGTTGGGCGCAGGCACGTGCCCGTCGTCATGGTTCACGGCTGCTGCTTGAGCAGCAAGACATGGGAGACGACGCCCGACGGCCGGATGGGCTGGGACGAATACTTCGTCCGCAAGGACCGCTCCGTGTACTTGGCCGACCAGGTGTCGCGCGCGCGCTCGGGCTTCGACCCGACGAGCATCGCGGCCGTGAAATCCGGTGCCGCGGCACCGAGCACGCTGCCGAGCATCATCTCGGCGACCCACGAGATCGGCTGGATCGTATTTCGCTTCGGCCCGACGTTCGGCACGGCGTTTCCCGACGGCCAGTTCCCGATCGAGTCCGTCGCCGAGCTCTACAAGCAGATGATTCCTGACTTGAACGCGCTGTTGCCGACGCCGAACCCGACGTGGACGAACATGGCCGCGCTCGCGAAGCAGCTCAATGGCGCGGTGCTGATGGGCCACTCGGAGTCGGGCTTCTTCCCCGAGCAGGCGGCACTCATCGATCCGTCCGGGATCCGCGGGATGATCTCGATCGAGCAGCCGTGCCCCACGGACCTCACGGCGGCGCAAATCGCGGCGCTCGCGAAGATCCCGACGCTCATGATGTTCGGCGATCACCTGGGCGACGCGCAGAGCCCGCTCGTGAGCTGGCAGAACGCGCTCGAGACGTGCGACGCATTCGTCGCGAAGGTGAAAGCGGCCGGCGGCGACGCCGAGATGATGCACCTCCCGAAGATGGGCATCAAAGGCAACAGCCACATGCTCATGCAGGACAAGAACAGCTTGCAGCTCGCCGACCTGATCATCGGCTGGCTCGACAAGCACGTCGAGCGGAGCTGAGCCGATGCGGTCTGCCCCTGCGTTCTTCGCTCTGCTCGCGTGCGGAGTCGCGAGCCTCGCGATCGTGTCGCCCGCGACCGCGCAGATGGTACGCATTCCGGGGACTTCGGTCGCGATGGCGGCACCTCCGGGATTCAAGCCCTCGCGCGAGCCGCCCGGGCTCGCGAATGCCGAGACCGGATCGAGCATCGTTGATCGCGGAGCTGCCGCAGGAATCCTTTGCGGAGACCGTCGCAGTGTTCGCCTCGCCGAAAACCGCCTCGACCCGCTACGCCTCGCAAGGCATTCGCTTCACCCGGATCGAGCCTCTAACGATCGGCGCCGCACAGGTGCCGCTCGCGGTCGGCGGTCAGGCGGAAAACGGCCGCGAGATCAGGAAATACATCGCGGTCATGGGCGGTCCGCAAAGCAGCACGAAAACCACGCTGATCACCTTCAGCCTCACCCGTGCGGACCCACTGAGCCAAAGCGACGTGGAGGCAGCACTGCGCTCCGTCGCGCTCGGCCGCGTGCTGACTTTGGACGAGAAGGTCGCGCGGCTCACGTTCAAGTTTCGCGCGGTCGCACCCTTTCAAACCGTGGAAGCCGAGAGCGGCACCGCGCTGCTCGGCATCGTCGACAAGACGGGCCCGTCCGACGCGAAGCCGTCCATCATGATCAACCGAGCCGGCACTACCGCGGGCCCGGCGGAGACTCCGCAGGTCAGCGAACGGCTCCTGCGCGGGCTCGCCGGATTCAACAACGCTCAGATCTCCGAGCAGGCGCCGGCGACGTTCGCCGGAGGTCAGGGCTACTTCATCTCGGCCGTTGCCGGAAATCTCACGCTTCTGCAATTCACTCGCGTGCTCCCGGGCGGGCGCTACGTTCGCCTCGCGGCACGGGGCGAGACCGCCGCGCTCGAGAACGTGCGCGACGCCGTCAAGGAGATCGCGAGCTCGGTGGAGATCCCGGAGCAATGACGCGCGTACCACCTTCGGTTGACTCGGACCTTACGTCCGTTGCGGGAGCGGCGACCGACGTCGCGCCGCTCGGGCGCCACGCCAGCAAGCCCGCGCACGAGCTCACGGCCGACGAAGAGCGCGGACGTCGTCGACTGGGACCGAATCGCAGCGCTCGAGGAGTTCAAGACGCTGCTCGCCGCGAAGCGAAAATTCATCGTTCCCGCCACGGTGTTCTTCATCGTCGTACTACTTCGCGCTGCCCGTGCTGGTCGGCTACGCGCCGCAGTGGATGGCGACGAAGGTGCTCGGCGCGGTGAACGTCGCGTACCTGTTCGCGCTGTCGCAGTTCTTCATGGCGTGGATCGTCGCGCTGCTCTACGTGCGCGCGGCCGGCCGCTTCGATGCGATGGCGCGCGCGATCGTCGCGCGTTTCCAGCCGGGGGGCCGCTGATGTCGCCGTCGCTCACGATGTTTCTCGGGTTCATCGCGATCACGCTGTGGATCACGTGGTGGGCTGCACGCAGGAGCAGCGGCTCGAGCGCCTACTTCGCCGCCGGACGGTCGCTCACCGGCTGGCAGAACGGCATCGCCGTCGCGGGCGATTACATGAGCGCCGCGTCGTTCCTCGGCATCGCGGGCATCATCGCGTTCCAGGGCTACGACGGCTTCATGTACTCCGTCGGCTGGCTGGTGGCGTACCTCACCGTGCTGCTGATCGTCGCGGAGCCGCTGCGCAACGCCGGCAAGTACACGATGGCCGACGTGCTGGCGTATCGGCTTGAGCCCGCGGCCGGTCCGCGCGATGGGCGCGCTGTCGACGCTCACCGTGAGCACGTTCTACATGATCGCGCAGATGGTCGGCGCGGGCGCGCTGGTTTCGCTGCTGCTCAAGGACACCGGCATCGACTATCACACGGCCGTGATCGGCGTCGGCATCCTGATGATCGTCTACGTCGTGTTCGGCGGCATGCTCGCGACGACCTGGGTGCAGATCGTCAAGGCGATGCTGCTGATGGGCGGCACGATACTCCTGAGCTTCCTCGTGCTGCGCACTTCGACTTCAGCCTCGGCGCGTTCTTCGACGCGATCGCGCAACGTCACGCATACCGACGCGCAGGGCAACCGCGTGACGCAGGACTTTCTGACGCCCGGCCTCCGGTACGCGCCGCCGTACGGGCGCGCTCGATCTGATCTCGCTCGGCATGGCGCTGATCTTCGGGACGGCGGGTCTGCCGCACATCCTCGTCCGCTTCTACACCGTGCCCGACGCGAAGACGGCTCGCAACAGCGTCGTCTGGGCGATGCTGATCATCGGCACCTTCTACATCATGACGACGTTCTTGGGCTTCGGCGCCGCGACGATCGTCGGCCGCGATTTCATCGCCGAGCCACGGCGGCACGAACATGAGCGCGCCGCTGCTCGCGCAAGCGTTGGCCGGCGACCTCTTCTTCGCGTTCATATCGGCGATCGCGTTCGCGACGATCCTCGCCGTGGTCGCCGGCCTCACGATCTGCGCGTCGACGTCGTTCGCGCACGATTTCTGGACCAACGTGCTGCACCACGGCCGCGAGCGCCGCGAGGGCGAAGAGGTGCGCGTGGCGCGAATCACGGCCTTCGTCGTCGGCGCCATCTCGATCGCGATCGCGATCGTGCTCGGGCCGAATGCCAACGTCGCGTTCCTGGTCGCGCTCGCGTTCGCGGTCGCCGCGTCGGCGAACCTGCCGGTGATCGTGCTGTCGCTCTTCTGGCGCCGCTTCAACACGGCGGGCGCCGTCTGCGGCTTGGCGACCGGGCTCGTATCGTCGCTGGTGCTGATCGTGATCAGCCCGAGCATCATGAAAGCCGACGCCGATCTTCCCGCTCGAGAACCCGGGCATCGTGAGCATTCCGCTCGGTTTCATCGGCGCGGTGCTCGGAACGCTGCTGACGCCGCGAGCCGGAGGCGGAGCGGAAGTTCACGGAGCTCAGCGTGCGCGCGAATACCGGCCTCGGTGCCGAGCGCGCGGGCGCGCATTGAGCTCTAGGAGCGAAAGATGAGACTCGTCATTCGACTCGCGATCCTCGGGGCTGCGCTCGCGAGCTCGGTCGCTTCCTATCCCCAGGGTGTCGTTACGCAACGCATCTTGTCCCTCGCGGCCGCCAGGGCGATTGCCGAAGGTGCGCTTGCAGAGTGCTCGTCGCGTGGATTTCGCACGGCCGTCGTGGTCGTTGACCGATCGGGCGAGCTTCTTGTGGTTCTGCGCAACGAGCTTGCTCATCCTGTGACGGTCGACATGGCCCGACGAAAGGCGTACACGGCCGTGCTGTTTCGGGACTCGACGATTGAGTTTCAACGAGGCACGGCGAGCGACCCGGCGCGGGCCGCGCAGCGCGATGTGCCGGGCGTGCTCGCACTCGGCGGCGGCGTGCCGATCATCGTGGCCGACGAGATCCTCGGTGGCGTCGGAAGCTCCGGTTCGAGTCCGACGGCCGACGACGAGTGCGCGAGAACCGGCATCGCGAAAGCCGGGAGTCTCCTGAAGTAATGAGCACACAACAACGCCGCCAGTTGATCGACTTCCTCAAAGGTTGCCGCGGGCGCCTGTCGCCCACGGACGTCGGCTTGCCCGACACCAATCGGCGCCGAACGCCGGGCTTGCGCCGCGAAGACGTCGCCGCGCTCGCGGGCGTGAGCGTGACCTGGTACACCTGGCTCGAGCAAGGCCGCGACATCCAGGTGTCGGCCGACGTTCTCGAACGCATCTGCGCGACGCTGCGCATGGCGCCGGAAGAGCGCGAATACCTGTTCGCGCTCGTCCAACATCGGCCGGCGCCGCCGACCGCGACTCGTTTCGAAGAGGTGAGCCCGTCGCTCGCACGGATGCTGAACGGGCTTGCAGTGCCCGCGCTCGTGATGACGTCGCGCTGGGACGTCATCGCCTGGAACGATCTGACCAAGATCTTTCGCGATTACGACGAGCTGCCTCCGGAGAAGCGCAACCTACTGCGAATTCTGCTGATCGAGGACGAGACCTATCAGCGCGACCCCGTGCAGTACGAAGCGATGGCGCGACGCGTCCTGTCGAAATTCCGCGTCGACTATAGCCAGACGCCGGCGAACTCGGAGTTCGAGGAGCTGATCGCGGAGCTCACGAAGCACTGCGCGGTCTTCCGCCGGCTCTGGGAGACCGCGGAGGTCATGAGCCGCTCGGAAGGCGTCGCGCACTATCCGCACCTCGGCGGAGTGAGCTTCGAGCACTCTTCCTACGTGCCCGAAGGCACACCGACTCTGCGGCTAGTGATCTACATTCCATACGACCAGCAAAGCGCCGAGAAGGTCACGGCATGGCGCGCGAGCGCCGACAAGTCGCGCGCGCACTAAGGCCTTGCGTCAGGTCGAGAACGTCTTCTCGCGCATCGTGATGAACTCGAGCAGCACGGGCTTGCCCTCCTGCGTGTTACCGATGCCTCCGGAATACGGCGTTACCTATTCGGCCGGAAGCCCTCAGATCATCACGCTGTCGATCTGCTCGTAAGCGTTTTTGAGCCAAACCTTCACGCGCTGCCGCTCGAGCAGGCCGAGCCCTTTGACGTCGGTCTCGCTCTTGTTCTTCGCCGCCCAGAAGCTCGTGCTGCCGGCGTCGATCTTCCTGATCACCGCTTCGTGCAGGCGCTTGAGCGTGACGACCTTGGCATGCAGGCTCAGCGCCCTCTGCTTCTCTCCGGACTTGTCGAGGATGTCGAAGTTTTCGCCGCGCACGTGATTGAGCACGAGCACGTAGTTGAGCCTCGAGCTGAAGCGATCGAGGAGTTTCTTCAGCAGGTCCACTGAGTCCCGTCCCGAATCCATGACGTGCCAATAGCTCAGCGAGAGGCCGTTTTCGCCGAGCGCTTCGAGCACGCCGGACTCGTCCATCCAGGTCACGAGGGCCTCGTGCGTCTGCGCCGCGAGGTCGACGAGCACGCGCTTCTCGCGGTTCTCGCTCGCCGCCTCAACGACCGCGTCGAGGCTCTCGTAACGGTCCACGACGACCGGCGAGGCGAAATCGGCATAGAAACGCAGGAGTGAGCCATGCGAGCGATCCGTGTCGAACCCGAGAAACGGAATCCCCTTGTCGATCATGTATTGAGCCAGCACGCGTGCGACCACCGACTTGCCGACGCCGCCTTTTTCTCCGCCGATCAGATGAATGTTTGCCATTGTTACTGCTTGTGTAAGAGTTGATTGGGGTACGAGACCGCAGCCGGTCTCCGTCCGCGAGAAGCCTAACACTTCGATCCGGGAATAGTCGTCCGGAAGGCGCGCTCGGCGCGGCGGACTGCGGATCGCCGTTGGACGTGCCGACTGTCTCGTAGCACCATAGAGCGCGACCGCGACCCAAAAAAAACGCCGGACAAGCAAGCATGACCTGGCTGCAACACTACCGCCTGCTGCGATTTCTGAAAACCTCGTTCTGGTTCTGGCCATTCGTCGTCATCCTGATAACACTCTTCGTCGCACTGCCGGCTGTCGACTGGCTTCAAGCGAACGGTTTCGGCTTTGGTTTCCTCTGGACGGATCTCTCTGCCGAGAAGGCAAGGATCGTCGTGAGCAGCTTTTCGGCGTCGATGCTGACCTTTCTGGTCTTCGTACTATCGTCGCTGATCATGGTCGTGCAGCTAGCCAGCGCTCAGTTGACGCCGCGAATCATGGCGATCACGTTCTCCGACATACAGGCAAAGATCATGACCTGTACGCTTTTGTTCTCGTTTCTGTTCGGGACAGCGATACTCGGTCGGATCGAGGATGGCCACGTGCCCCTTATCGGGATCAAAGTCGGGGTCATCAGCGTCTTGGTCTGCATCATCCTGTTCCTAAGGTTCATCCCGCATCTAGGGATGAGTCTCCGGCCAATATCCCTGATGCGCCGTATCGCGGAGGGAGGACGATCTGCCGTCGAGACCCTCTATCCCCGCGCGTACGACACAGCGGCATCGGAAAAGGCCGATCGCGTGCCGCAGAAGCTGCTGCGGGAAGAAGCGCGGGTGATTACCTACGACGGCCCGTCCGGCGTCCTGTTGGCATTTGGTGCCGCTGACCTGGTCAAGGCCGCCCACGCGGCGGGGTGCACTGTGGAGCTGCTAAGGCAGGTAGGCAATTTCGTATCGCATGGCGATCCGCTCTTCCAAACCTTTCCGCCGGAACGGTCAATCGATGCGCGGATTTTGCATGGGATGGTCGCCATTGGACCTGAACGGACCCTGGAGCAGGACCCGGTCTTCGCTTTCCGTATCATCGTGGACATCGCGATCCGGGCGCTGTCACCGGCGATCAACGATCCGACGACCGCGGTGCTCGCAATCGATCAGCTCGAGCGCCTCTTGCGCGACCTCGGCTGCCGGCAGCTCGATCACGGCATGATCTACGATGCCGACGACGAGCTGCGACTCATCATCCCGGTGCCGGTGTGGGAAGACTTTGTCAGCCTTGCCGTTAGCGAGATCCGGCTCTACGGCATAAGCAGTATCCAGGTCCCTCGCCGACTTTCGGCCATGCTGGAGCACCTGATGGAGGTCCTGCCAGAGTCACGGTCCCCGGCCCTTCGAAAGGAACTGATGCTGCTGGGTAAGGGCGTGAAGCGCGAATTTCTCGATATCGCCGATCGCGAAATGGTCAGCACCGGCGACCGCCAAGGTGTGGGCGGCACCACCTCGGGAGAAGATGCCCATGAGTCACCCGCGCCGCGACGGCAACCAAGATGAGCGAAACTAATCCACACCACGCTTCAGGCTAGGGACCGATGCTGGCCCCCGCCGCCAAGAGAAGCTGTGCTGTTCCGATGTGCTGGTTTTCGGCGGCCAGATGCAGAGCGCTAACGCCGTCACCGCGCCGGTGATTCGCATCCGCTCCTGCCGAGAGGAGCACTCTGACGATCGCTTCGTATCCTTTCTGCGCGGCCAGCAAGCACGCCGTTTCACCGAGATCCGTTTCGCGCTCGAGCGCCGCGCCGGCCGCCAGCAGCGACCGGACGACGGCCGTGTGCCCGTTTGCCGAAGCCAGCATGAGCGGAGTGAATCCGGACGCGGATTGAAGATCGAAGTCCGCGTGCGCCGCGACGAGCGCCTCGACGATCTTGAGCTCGCCACTCGCTGCCGCGAAATGCAGCGGTGTTTGCCCGTCGACCCGCAGAACATTGACCGCCGCACCGCGCCGCAGTAGCTCCTCCACTACGCTCTCTTGCCCCTGCTGCGTCGCGTAGGTGAGCGCCGTGTGCCCGGTACCGTCGGAGAAGTCGATGTCGGCGCCTCGCGCCAGCAGCGTCCGCACTTTCGGCAGATCGCCGTAGTAGGCGGCGTTCAGCAAGTCGTCGCTCGCGCGCGAGACGGGAGACGTCACGAGCGCGGCCATGGCCGTCATTAGCGCTAGCGGAATGCGTCCCGGGCTCGACATCGCCGCCGTCACTCGAGCTGTAGGTTGCGGTCGAGGCGGACGGTCGGCCCGGGGATGCGGTCCTGCGCACGATAGCGAGCATCGGAGAAGCGGACGACGTAGCCATCGTCCGCTCCCGCGCTGCCCGTTTCCGAGCGCTCCACGTCCACGATCGGGAATCTCGCCCACGACAAGTACTGCTGCGCATCCCGCGAGCGCGCCGCGGCCTCGAACACCGCGCCGCGCGGGCGCGGAAACGATTCGGGCGCGAGCTCGAGGCGCGGCTCCGCAAGCCATCGCCACCGGCCCAGATAGTAGGTGTCCGCCGTCGTAGCCACGACCTCTCCCGCGAACGGGTTCCCGGCCGCCGGCGCCACCATCACGCGCTCGACGCCCGCGATACCGCGGGCCGCGAGCTCCACGCGTGCCTGTGACCGCGCAGCGGCGCTCGCGCCGACCATCGCGCCGATGTACACCGCCACGATCGCAAGCGCGGCGGCCGCTGCGCGGTCGAGCGCCGCGTCGCTCTTCACGATCTTGTCGCGCCGCCATCGGATCGCGACGACACTCACGAGCGCGGCGACCCAGAGCGCGCGCACGGGCCAGGCAACGAGCGCCGGGGGCGCGGTGAGCACCGCGAGCGAGCTCAAGGCCCAGAACGCGCCCCATCGCGCCAGCGACGAGCGGCGGTTCGAATACCTCACGAACAGTACGCCGCCGAGCGTGAGCCAAATCCACGGGTCGATGATGAACAGCGCGTCGCCGTAGAACCACTTGCCGTCGAACGGCATGAGCCAGCGCATGCCGTAGTTGTTGAGCCAGTCGAGCACCGGATGCGTGAGCACTGCGAGCGCCGCCACCGCGAGCAGCGGGCCCGCGCGCGCGGGCGCCGCGTCGCGGTTACGCCGGCGCCGCACCCAGCGATCCCAAAGCAGCAGCAGTCCGGTCAGCGCGAACGGCCAGAGCGGCAGCGCGAGCACGCCGTGCGTCCAACCGCGCCGGAACGCAAGCGACTCGAAGCCGCCCGCAAAATAGGACAGCCCATCGACATCGGGCGCATTCGCACCGAGGAGCAACGCGGCCGTCGCGAGCGGCGTCGCGCGGCGCAGCCCGGCCGCGGCGAGCGCGGCGCCCGTGAAGGTGTGCGTGATCGGGTCCAACGCGGCGACGTTTCCGGCGAGAAGGTTCGCGAACGCTAGCACGAACGATTGCGCGGCACCTGCGGCTCGTTGATCTAGGTTTGCGCGATCCCGACGAGCTGCTCGCTCACTCGCCACAGGCGTTCTGCCGCGCCGTCATCCTGACCGGCCGACGACGGAGCCGTCAGCTTGCAATCGAAGTAGTAGCCACCGGATGCTCCTTGAACCTGCGGGGAGGCTGCGAGATAGACCACGGTCTCCGCGCCTTTTTCCGGCGTGCGAGCGAAACGCGCCACCAACCCGAAGATGAGCTTGAAAAGGTGAGCCATCTCGACGTTGCGTCCAAAACTCGTCCGGACGAAGCCGGGATGCAGGCACGTAGCGGTCACCGCGGTGCCTTGGAGGCGCTTCGCGAGAGCGCGTGTGAACAGGATGTTCGCGAGCTTCGAGCTGCCGTAAGCGCTCATCGCGGAGTACTTGCGGGTGGCCTGCAAGTCATCGAACGGGATCTTGGCTCCGCGATGCGCATGCGAGGCGGTCGTGACGATGCGCGACGGCGTTCCGCTTTTCAGCGTGTCGAGGAGCAAGTGCGTGAGCAGGAAAGGGGCAAGGTGATTGACCGCGAAGGTCATCTCATACCCGTCTTTCGATAAGGCTCGCTTCCCGAAGATGCCGCCCGCGTTGTTGACGAGCACGTCGACGCGCGGCGTGTGCTCCATGACCGTCGCAGCGAGCCGCCGCACATCGTCAAGCGAGCTGAAATCCGCTTGCAGAAATTCGATCGCCGGATTCCCGCTACGCGTTTTGAGCTCCGCGACCGCGCGCGCCCCTTTGTCCGGATCGCGCCCGTGAACCAGCAACTTCGCTCCTTGCACCGCGAGACCGTACGCGGCCGCCTTGCCGATGCCATCCGTTCCACCGGTGATGACGCAGACTTTGTCTTTCACTTCTGCTTCCTCCGCATCGATTGACGTTTCGAGCGCTGCGACACCGGCAACTCCGTTCTCGCGAGCACGCCGAAGAGCCACGCGAGACCTTTGTCCATCATCGCAACTTCGGGCGCCGTTGCATTGAGCCGAAAGCTCCCCAGCGGTATGGGTGCGTCGATCCCGATCAATCCGAAGCGCGCCGCGTGCAGCGCAACGAATCGCCGCGGCAGTGCGCTGATCAAATCGGTTTCCGCGATCACCGCCAGCGCGAACATGAAGTTCGGCACCGTGAGCGCGATCCGCCGGGAGCGACCACGCTCCGCGAGCACGCGATCGACGAAGCCGGAGGCATCGCCCGTGAGCGACACCACGACGTGCTGCATCTCGCAATAGCGATCCAGACTCGTGTCGGCCGCGAACGGATGTCCGGCGCGCATCGCGATGACGAAGTCCTCCTCGTAAAGCTTCTGCCTGAAGAAGCGAACCGGGATGGCGTCGGACGGGAGGATCGCGATGTCCATCGCACGCGCCTCGAGGTCGGCGAGCGCCGATCGCCACGCGCGCTCCGGTGACGTCTCGCCCGGGACGGGTAACAGCTGACGCACGCCGATGTCGATCCCTGGTGCCGTGGCTCGCAACTCCGCGAGCAGCGGCGGCAGGAACACCGCGGATGCGCCGTCCGGAGCGCCGATCGCGAAGCGCCGCGTGGACGTGGCCGGATCGAACGGCGCCGCCGTCGCGACGACGCTTCGCGCGCGCGCGAGGACCTCAGTGATCGGCGTCGCGAGCTCCGTGGCGCGGGCCGTTGGGATCACGCCCTTCGGTGTCCTCAAGAACAGCGGATCATTGAGTAACCGGCGCAACCGTCCCAGCCCGTGGCTGATCGCGGACGGCGTGAGATGCATCCGCTCGGCCGCGCGGCCGACGTGCCGTTCTTCGAGCACTACCTCGAAGAGCACCAGAAGGTTGAGATCGGCTCGAGCGAGGTCAATTTCCTTCAGCATATTACTGAAATCATATCACTGGATTCAGCAGATGACTCGCCGCAATCTGCGCGGCGAGCGAGCGGCGGGTGTCGCTCGCCCCGGATGGAATCCACGACAGGAGATACTTCCATGACACTCTCACGACGATCAGTTCTCGCCGCCTCGCTCGAGATCGGCGGCGCGACCGGCCTTTCGACTTTGGCTCACGCCGCGCCCCGCTCGGATCCGCACGTGGCCGATCTCATCCGCCTGTCGGAGGAATCGAACGCCGCGCTGCTGCGCGGCGACATCACAGACGTACCTCGATCTGCTCTCGGTCTCGCGCGACTTCACGCTGATGTCGCCGTTCGGCGGAAAGCCTTCGCACGGCACCGAGTACACGAGAGCGCGTTGGGAGGAGATCGGACGCTTCTTCGCGAACGGCCGCCTCGACGTCGAGGTGGTGCAAGCCTACGGCTCGGCCGACATGGTGGCGCTCGCTCTGATCGAGCGCACGAACGTGGAGGTCGGAGGCTTGCCGGCTCAGGACTGGGCGCTGCGCGTCACGTTGGTCTATCGCCGCGATGGAACTGGATGGGAGCTCGTGCACCGGCATGCCGATCCGCTCGTCGAGGGGATCAGTCTCGAGGAGGCGGCTGCGCTCGGCACACGCGCGCCATCGGCGTAAGCGGACACCAGCAACCGTCGCTATCAATTGCGGGCGCACTCGACCGCCTCGACATAAGCGGTTCGCGCACCGCGAACTGTGACGAGCGCCGGTGCGCGTGCGGGTAGCTTTGCTCTAGCCTGTTGGTATTCCGAAAGAGAATCGCAAGAAGAACCGGCGGCATGACTCTGATCGCTGTCCTAGTCGCAATTGCTCTCTTCGCCGCCGCCGGCTATTGGTGGTGGTCACACCGCTCACCCACCCGCGACATACCGTCTCGCAAGGCGCGTGCGCCGGAACGGTTTGCTTCCGTGGAGATTCGACGGCGCAACGGCGCGTGCCACGCGGCTCGCGCGCTGGACGGGCAGCGTTTCCTAGCGAGCCAGTCCCCGGCGTTGCCGCTCGTCGGTTGCACGCAAACGCGCTGCGATTGTACGTTCGCGAAGCTTTCGGACCGACGCACGGACGATCGGCGTTGGGGAAACGCGGGACTCAGCGCCGCGATGTTCATCAAAGCGGAACGCCGGAATGAAGCCGACCGCCGTGACGCGGATTAGCCGAGCTACGGCACGGGGTCTGACTCGAGCGAGCAGCTAGTCGGGATCGCGTAAGAATCGCTGCGGAACCGATCGCTTGCGAATGCTGTAAACGCCCGCCGCCTCCCGCACCTCCGCGGAGGGATTTTCCGCACTACTTCCGTGCATCCATCCCTCCGCGGAGGGATTTGCGTCGTCGCGCTCGTCGTACGCGACTCCGCGTACGATCGCAGACCATCCGCCCCTCTGCGGAAGCGCGGTCGAGATCCGCACCGTCCGCACCGATGCCGTCGTCGATCATGTCCTCAACGCGATAGCCACCGCGCGGGATCACGCGCCCGTCCGGCCGCCGGAAGTAGATGTCGCCGCCCTCGTCCCGATGAATCGTGAATCCGCCTTCATGCAACAGTCTGTGGTGATGCGTGCAGAGCAACGTGGTGTTCTCGAGGCTCGTATCGCCGCCATCCGCCCAGTGGCGGATGTGGTGCGCGTCGACGTAGTGCGCGCGCACACAGCCCGGGAACGTGCAGCCGCGGTCGCGCGAGTAGAGCGCGCGCTTGAGCGCCGTCGAAACCGTGCGCTGCTTGCGGCCAACGTCGAGCGGCGTGCCGCGCTCGTCCTCGACGATCGTGACGAGGCTGCCGTCGCACGCGAGGCGCCGCACGGTCTCGATCGGTAGATCCGAGCGTCCCGGCCCTCCGCGGAGGGATTTCTCGTCGACGTGCACGACGACTTGGTAGTGGTCGGCCGCGGGAACGGAGCGTTCGTTCGTCGTCGCGCCGCCGGCACCCGCACCCGACGCTGCCGCCGAGATACGCCTTCGCGATTGCGACGAGCGCGTCTGCCTGCTGCGCGCGCCAGCTCTCGCCCGCACGGTCTGTCGCGAACTCGACGCCGAGCGCTGCCTCGCCCGCCGCGACGGCGCTGTCGACCGCGTGGCCGACGAGCTCGCCGTCTTCCGCCGGCAGCTCGATGACGATGCGCACGCAGTTGCGCGCGCGATCGCGGAACAGCGTGAGTGACCGCCGCTCCCACACGTGCCGAGCGCCGTGCACGGACTCGGGCTCCGCGTTGCGGATCTGCCGACAGCGGTCTTCGACCTGCGACGCGGTCGCGTCGAGCGCATACGCGAGCAGCAGGTCCTCGTCGTACGTCGTCGCGACGCGCGTGAGCGCACGCACCTTCGAGTACGAGAGCCTGCCGTCCGCGAACGCGGCCGAGATCGCGGGCAGCTCGCGCAGCGCGTTCGCGGTGCGCACCTTCTCGCGCGCGGCAGATACCGACAAGCCGCAGCGCCACGCGAGCCACTCGGAGCAGTTCGCGCAGCCCCATTTCGCCCAGCCGTAGCGCTCGTCGAACGCGCGCACGAGCACGAGCATTCGATACGTCTCGGCGTTCATTTGGCGTGCGAGCTTCGCGATCGCGCGGTCGAGGTCGTCGATGGAGGGATCGTCGGATGCGGCGAAAGCGACGGCGCCGCGCGCGGGTTGTGCGGTCATGAGCGTCTCCGGAATGGGTTTGAAGCCGAGTACTGATCATACGTCCAGTACTCTGGAATTCCCAATAACTTTCGGTTACTTACGCGCTCGGGCGACGACTCTTGGAGGCCGTCGCTGGTTCGTGCGAGGATAGCCGTCACCTGAATCGCAACCGACTCGCCACTTCGTAAGAGCTCGTTACCTCGCTTTCGAGATAGCGATGTCTTCCTGTTCACGGTGTTCGCAAGACCCTCGATCAGCTGCCGACGTACTCCGCCAGGTGCTCGCCCGTGAGTGTGGACCGGCCGGCGACAAGCTCGGCAGGCGTGCCCTCGAACACGATCCGCCCACCGTCATGTCCAGCGCCCGGCCCAAGGTCGATGATCCAGTCGCCGCGCGCCATGAGCGCCTGGTGGTGCGATATGACGATCACCGACTTGCCGGAGTCGACGAGCCGGTCGAGCAAGCCGAGCAACTGCTCGACGTCGGCGAGGTGGAGCCCGGTAGTCGGCTCGTCGAGCACGTAAACGTCGCCCTTCTCGCCCATGTGCGTGGCAAGCTTCAGCCGCTGCCGCTCGCCGCCGGACAGCGTCGTGAGCGGCTGGCCGAGGCTGAGGTAGCCCAAGCCGACGTCGGCTAGTCGCTCGAGGACGGCATGCGCGGCCGGCGTGCGCGCCTTGCCTGCGCCGAAGAACTCCTTCGCCTCGGTCACGGACAGCGCGAGCACCTCGCTGATGTCGCGGCCGCCGAGGTGGTATTTCAGCACCGCTGCCTGGAAACGCTTCCCTTCGCACTCCTCGCAGGTGCTGGCGACGCCGGCCATCATCGCGAGGTCGGTGTAGATCACGCCGGCGCCGTTGCAGCTCGGGCACGCGCCTTCGGAGTTGGCGCTGAACAGCGCGGGCTTCACACCGTTCGCCTTCGCGAACGCGTTGCGGATCGGGTCGAGCATTCCGGTGTACGTCGCCGGGTTGCTGCGCCGCGAGGCACCGATCGCGGTCTGGTCGATCGCCACCACTCCGTCGCGCCCCGACACCGACCCGTGAATCAGCGAGCTCTTTCCCGACCCGGCCACGCCGGTCACCACCACCAGCACGCCGAGCGGTATGTCGACGTCGACGTCCTTCAGGTTGTGCGCGTTCGCGCCGCGCACCTCGAGCACCCCAGATGGTGTCCGCACCGAGGGCTTCAACGCGGTGCGGTCGTCGAGATGCCGCCCGGTCAGCGTGCCGCTGGCCCTCAAGCCCTCGACGGTCCCCTCGAACACCACCTCGCCGCCGGCGGTGCCGGCGTGGGGACCGAGATCGACGACGTGGTCGGCGAGCACGATCGTCTCGGGCTTGTGCTCGACGACGAGCACCGTGTTGCCCTTGTCCCGCAGCTGCAGCAGGAGGTCGTTCATCCGCTCGATGTCATGCGGGTGCAGGCCGATCGTGGGCTCGTCGAAGACGTAGGTGACGTCGGTGAGCGAGGAGCCGAGGTGGCGGATCATCTTCGTGCGCTGCGCCTCGCCGCCCGAGAGCGTGCCCGACGGCCGGTCGAGCGAGAGGTATCCCAACCCGATCCCCGCGAACGAGTCGAGCAGGTGTTGCAGCCCGGTGAGGAGCGGTGCCACCGACGAATCGTCGAGGTCCCGGACCCAGTCGGCCAGGTCGCTGATCTGCATCGAGCAGACGTCGGCGATGTTCTTGCCCTTGATCTTCGACGACCGGGCCTCCTTGCTGAGTCGAGTGCCGCCGCACTCGGGGCATGTGGAGAACGTCACCGCGCGCTCCACGAAGGCGCGGATGTGCGGCTGCAGTGAGTCGACGTCTTTGGACAACATCGACTTCTGAATCTTCGGGATCAGCCCCTCGTACGTGAGGTTGATCCCGGCGACCTTGATCTTGGTCGGCTCCTTGTAGAGCAGGTCGTGCAGCTCCTTCTTGGTGTACTTGCGGATCGGCTTGTCCATGTCGAAGAATTCGGAACCGCGGAAGATGCGGCCGAACCAGCCGTCCATGCTGTAGCCGGGGATAGTGAGCGCGCCCTCGTCGAGCGACTTGGCGTCGTCGTACAGCGCGGACAGGTCGAAGTCGGTGACCGAGCCCATGCCCTCGCAGCGCGAGCACATGCCGCCGAGACGGTTGAAGGTCACCTTCTCGGCCTTCGTCTTGCCGGGGCCGCGCTCGACGGTCATCGCACCGCTCGCCTTCACCGAGGGGACGTTGAAGGCGAACGCGCTCGGCGAGCCGATATGCGGTAGCCCAAGCCTGCTGAACAGAATGCGCAGCATCGCGTTCGCGTCCGTGGCGGTGCCGACCGTGGAGCGCGGGTTCGCGCCCATCCGCTCCTGGTCGACGATGATCGCGGTCGTCAGTCCGTCGAGCACGTCGACATCGGGTCGGGCCAGCGTCGGCATGAATCCCTGCAGGAACGCGCTGTAGGTCTCGTTGATCATCCGCTGCGACTCGGCGGCGATGGTGTCGAACACCAGCGAGCTCTTGCCCGAGCCTGAGACGCCTGTGAACACGGTCAACCGTCGCTTCGGGATCTCGACGCTGATGTCCTTGAGGTTGTTCTCGCGCGCGCCGTGCACGCGAATCACGCCGTGACTGTCGGCGACGTGCACGGCTCAGCGCAACTCTTGGATGCGGATCAAGTTGCCCGCGGGATCGCGGACGGCGCAGTCGCGCACGCCGTAGGGCTGCTCGGTCGGCTCCTGGACGACCTCGCCGCCGGCGCCGCTCGCCTGTAGCCGCTCGAAGGTGCCGTCGAGGTCGCGCGTGGCCAGGAGCAGCATGGCGTAGGTGCCCTTGGCCATCATCTCGGCGATGGTCCGGCGCTCGTCGTCGGTGATGCCGGGGCCGGCGGCCGGCGGCGCCAGAACGATGGACGTGCCGGGCTGGTCGGCGGGGCCGACCGTGATCCAGCGCATGCCCTTGTAGCCGACGTCGTTGCGGACCTCGAAGCCGAGGGTGTCGCGATAGAAGGCCAGCGAGGCGTCCGGGTCGGTGTGCGGGAGAAAGCTCGCGTGAATGGTGATGTCCATGGCGGTCACTCCAAGTGAATGATGATCCATGGTTGTCAGTCTAGTTGCGGCTCGGTAACCGGCGCTTCTCGATTCCTGATCGGTCTCGTCACCTGTTTCGCCACGCACGACGGGATCCCCGCCGTCGCGGCCGCGTCGCGCCGATAGACGCTCGGCGACACGCCGACCAACTCGGTGAAGCGCGTGCTGAAGGTGCCGAGCGACGAGCAGCCGACTTCGAAGCAGATCTCGGTGACGCTCAAGTCGCCGCGACGCAGCAGCGCCATCGCGCGCTCGATGCGCCGCGTCATCAGGTAGCTGTAGGGCGACTCGCCGTACGCGAGCCGGAACTGGCGGCTCAAGTGCCCCGCCGACATGTTCGCACCGCGCGCGAGCGCCTCGACGTCGAGCGGCTGCGCGTACTCGCGGTCGATGCGGTCGCGAACGCGGCG
The DNA here is from genome assembly GCA_963742115.1 of uncultured Gammaproteobacteria bacterium. GTDB lineage: Bacteria > Pseudomonadota > Gammaproteobacteria > Steroidobacterales > Rariloculaceae > FEN-1219. The sequence goes on along the minus strand of CAVUKQ010000009.1, from coordinate 291,883 downwards.
CAGCCGCGCGAGGTCGCGCAAGTGCGGCGATTCGACGGGTCTCATGGTCACCTGCATGACCGTGCCATGCAGCACCGGAGTTTGTCTAGCGCCGCTCGCGGCGCCGCCGCTCACCCGCGTTCCGGCTCCGCGTCGACGCGCAGCGCCTCGAGGAACCGCGACACGCAGTTGTAGCCGGCGATCGTCGCGGTGAGCTCGACGACTTGGCGCTCGGCGAAGTGCTCACGCACCTCGGCGAACACGTCGTCCGGTACGTGGATCTCGCGCGTCATCGAGTCCGCGTATGCGATGACCGCACGATCCGCGCCATCCAATCCATCCTGCACGCGCTTCGCACGCAGAGCGTCGATGACCGACGGCGAGACGCCCTCCTTCAGCGCGAACGGAACATGGACATCGAATTCGTAGTCGGCGCCGTTGAGCACCGCGACGCGTAGGATCGCGAGCTCGCGATAACGGCCCGCGAGCGCCGCCTTCTGGCGGATCGATGTGAAGAACGCGAGCCAGCCCTCCGCAACCGGCGGGCTGTGGAACAACATCCTGTACAGGTTGAGGACCTTCCCGCCCCGCTCGCGCTTGATGCGCTCGGCGAGCGGCTCACGTTCGAACTCGGAAGGATCCGGATAGCGGATACGCGCCACGGCAAAGCCTCCTTGCTGCCCCGCGCGATTGTAAGGCCGCGACGTTACGGCGCGATGCCGACTGTGGCGCACTCGTCGTCGGCCGTTGGATCCGCGATCCGGACCTCTCGGACGCTCAATCCCACTCCCGCTCCACGCCGTCGCCTCGCGCGGCGTCGCCGTGCAGCAGGCGTGACGAACCCGAGCAGACAGCCGTTCCCGCCGTCCCTGAGGATGTGGCAGCGGGCTTTGATCTTGTCCCCGGCGAGCACGTCCTCGCGTTTTACCCCGTTGCCGAAGATGCCCGCCGGGGCCGTCGCTTCGAGCGCCCAGGTCGCCGTGTCGCCGTGCTCGTCTTTGACGTCGAGATAGATGAGAGAGTGCGGCGCGATGAAGACGACCCGCTTGACCGTGCCTTCGAGCAGGAGCCACGTCGTGATGTCGTAATTCGCGTGCGAGTGATGCGCGAGTGACGGGAGCCGCCAGTCCCAAGATGCGATAGGGATGCGACGACACGAAATCTCGTAGACATCACCCAACTCCTCTAGCGCGGCGGCCGGGGCGGCTGCTCGCGCGAAATCTCGAGGTCGCGCACCGTGTGCGGCGGAGCCGCGGGCTGAGGGAATTTCCAATCGGTGTAGCCTTCCGTGTAGAGCGTCCGGTAGCGGATCGCCTGACCTTCGTCGTTCACCCACGCGAGCGACTGCAGGAACAGGATCGGCTCCGGCATTCCGGCGGGCACCGTGGCCTCCTGGATGTACAGCCGACCGGCGTGCTGGTGGACGGCGACGGAAGTGCGCGACCGATCGGCATTCGTGAGCTGCAACAGTCGGCCTGACACCATATCGAGGAAGTACGTCCCGTACTGCGTGACCTTCACCCCGTCGCGCTCGAGGAAGAGTGCGACGGCATGATCCATCGCGCCGGCGACTTCCATGACGAAGTCGTTTTGGCAGGTGTCGCCGTCCTGCTGATTGGCACCCTTCGCCGTCAGACACTTCGCCGAACGCTCACCGTGCAGTCGCTCGGCATCGCGATAGTCAACGACGGTCGTCGAGTAGCGGCCGAGGTCGTCGGCCGCGCGGTAAACGCGGCCCGGCAGGCTCAAGCGGAACTCGGTGTCGTAAGAGATGCTTTCGACGGTGGGATCACCGGGATAGTTCGAGCGGAAGCCGTCCTCGATGACGGTCACCGTCTTCCAGTCCTGCGCCGGCGCGGGCGCCGCGGCCATCAGGGCAACGAGAATCAGCGGAATCAACCTCATAGGTGTTCCCCCCCATCGCACCGCTCGCGTTTTTAGTATCGATATTGCGAGAGTTCGGAGCGTAGCAAAACGTTGCGCGGCGCGGTACCCGCACCGCGGGGTACGCGCCCCGTCGCTGGCGCGTGCCCGAGAGCCCCCGTGCTAGTGTAGTGAGCTAGGTAGTTATGCCGTTCAAGAGCAAAGCCCAGCGACGAAAATTCGCCGAGCTCCTAGGGCGATCAAGGAGACGGAAGTGGATCGATCACGGATAGAGCTTCGAGCGCGTGTCAGCGAAGAAGTCCACGCGAATACGAGCTCGCAGCGAGCCGATCCACGACTCACGCCGCGGGATCGCGCTTGTGGCGATCAGAACTTGATCTTGTCGAGGAACGCCGTGAGCTGCTGATTGAACTCCGCGGGCTTCTCCAGCATCAGGAAGTGGCCCGTGCCTGCGACCTGCGTCGCTTCGAAGGTCGGCAGCACCTCGCGCGTCTTGTGAACGTCCGGAACCTGACCGGTGCCGGCAACGACGGCGAAGGCCGGCGCCTTGATCGGGTCGCTCCAGCGAATCGCGGGATCGAACATCGCGGCCATCGCGCCGGACGCCGTCGCCTCCGGCGCACCGAGCATCATCTTTAGGACGTGGTCCTGGATCGCCGGCGACGTCGTCGGCACGAACATGCTGCGGATCATCGTCTCGCGAGTCTTGAGCCCCTCGGCACCCGCGAGCGGCGGCGGCGCGCTGAAATTCGGCGGCGGGAAACCGCGCATGTCGAGCGGCCCGTCGACCGCAACGAGCCCGGCGACATGGCTCGGGAACATGTGCGCGTATTGCCGGATCACCGGCGCGCCCATGCTGTGCCCGACGAGCACGATCTTGTCGGCCTTGGCCTCTGCGCGCACGGCCTCGACGGCGCGCGCGAACAGATCCATCGACAGCTTGCCGTCCTTCGGCAACGCGCTCTGGCCGTGGCCCGGCAAGTCGAGCGTGATGACTTGGTACTTCTTCGAGAACGCCGGCACCTGCTGCTCCCACGAGGAGCTGTCGCAGGTCCAACCGTGCACGAAAACGATCGCCGGACCGGAGCCGACCGACGACGAGTGAATCTTTAGCCCGTCGACCGTGGCCGCAGACGCCGGAGCGGCGAACGCAGTGACGAACAGTAGTGCGAGCAACAGGCGGCGCATGGTTTTTCCCCCGTTAGACGCGATGCGAGCGCCTAGACTACGGCTCGGCTGCAAAGGTCGCAACGCCGGGTCGTTTACCGCCCCCATCGTGTCTCTCGAAGAACCGATCGGCGCCGTACTCGTCGAGCGGCGGATGCCTCGAGCGAGACCACGCGGGCCTAGCGTCTTCGCGTTCTTAGGCTGAGAATCGGCGGCAGAACCGGCTCCCGATCCGCTGAGCGCTTCGGACCGCCGGCACGAAAATATCGAGGGGAAAACGCATGAGACGACAAACAGGTTCGTGGTCGCCGGTGCTCACCGGCCTGTGCGCCGCGCTGATCGCGTCGGGCGCCGCGCTCGCGGCGGACTTACCGAGCGCGAAGCCGGAGAGCGTGGGCATGTCGACCGAGCGGCTCGGCCGGCTCGACGCCGTGATGCACGGCTGGGTGGACCAAGGCCGCATCGCGGGTGTGGTCACACTCGTCGCGCGGCGCGGCAAGGTGGTGCACGTCGACGCGTACGGCATGGCCGACGTCGAGCACAACGAGCCGATGACGAAGGACACCTACTTCCGCTTGTTTTCGATGACCAAGCCGGTCACGAGCGTCGCACTCCTCACTCTTTATGAGGAAGGCAAATTCCAGCTCGACGATCCGCTCGCTCGTTACCTTCCCGAGTTCAAAGACATCAAGGTGTTCGCCGGCGTCGACAAGCAAGGCGCGCTGATCACCGAGGATGCCGTCCGCGCGCCGACACTGCACGACGTGTTCCGCCACACCGCGGGCTTCAGCTACGGTGCGGGGCCGGAGCCGGTGCAGAAGCTGCTCACGCCGAGCCCTTACGCCGAGCCTTCGCTCGAAGCGCTTGCCCATCGGCTTGCCAACGCCCCGCTGATCTATCAACCCGGCACGCGCTGGGTGTACTCGTTCTCGCACGACATCCAAGCGCGCCTCGTGGAGGTGCTCTCCGGGATGCCGTTCGACGAATACGTACGCAAGCACATCTTCCAGCCGCTCGGGATGAATGACGTCGTGTTCGGCCTGCCGCCGAAGCTCGCCGGTAAGTTCGCGAACACTTACAGCCCGAACGACGCCGGCAAGCTAATCGCGAGCGACACACCGGAGAAGACCACCTACAACACGCCGCCGTTCGGAGGCACGAGCCTCGCCGGGCCCGTGATGGACTACGCGCGCTTCGCGCAAATGCTCGTGAACTCCGGCGAGCTCGACGGCGCGCGCATTTTGAGTCCGAGGACAGTCGACCTCATGGCGACGAACCATTTGCCCGACGGCGTCGCGCGCGGCAGCGCGGGTGGCGGAGAAGCCTCGGGCGAAGGCTACGGCCTCGGCGTGCGCGTGGTGATCGATCCGGCAAAAGCCGGCAACCTCACCTCAGCCGGAACGTTCGGCTGGTCCGGCGCGGCCGGCACTCACTTCTTCGTCGACCGGAAGGAACAGCTGACCGCCGTCTTCATGATCCAGCGCCAGGGACCCGGCGCCGGCGGAATGTCGGACGAGTTCGAGACTTTGGTCTATCAGGCCATCGTCGACTGACATCCGGGCGGCACGGAAAATCGAAATGCAACGCGGTCAATTCGCGCGCCGCATCTTGAGCGCCGCGCCGCCGAAGAACCCGTCGACGCTGTCGAGATCGATGATCAGCGGAATGCCTTTGCGCTCCTTGTCGAGGTTGCGCTCGCCCTCGGGCGCCTGCTCGTAGACTCGGCGCCGCGCTTCGGCGCCTTCGTCGATCCGCGCTCGGCCGCGAAACGTCATGAAACCGCGCGCCGTCGGATCGAAATTGCCGTAGAGCAAGCAAACCGCGGGATTCTTGCTCGTCGCGCTCAATATCCGGCCCTGTGGATTGCGCACCCAGATCGCGAGCTGCGTGTCGCTGTACGCCTGCGTGCTGCCGCGGTAAGACAGCTGCGGCGCACCGTCCTCGTCGACGTAGCCGACGACGATCGCGCGGCCGCTCGCAAGCGCCGTATTGACGGCGGTCTTCATCTCCGGCGACAGCTTTAGCTCGGTCAAGGTAGGTGGCGTGCTCATTGGAACACCTCGCTGTGTTGTTGTAGGGAAGCGAACGGTATCGGATCGCGCGCGAAGTGGGCGCCGGTCACTTGAAGGTGAAAATATCCTCGGGCTCGGGCCTGCTCATGCCCTGCTCCCAATACTTCTCCCAGATCTGGGCCCACGGCCGGTCGTACATGTCGAGCACGTCGTAGGAGATCGTGGCCGGCGGCGCGACCGGCGTCGCGCGTCCGTTTTGCGGGTAGATCGTCTGCAAACACTGCGTGAACACGTACGGATCGCCCTCGTCGAGATCGCTGAGCTTCACGAAGTCGCGCACGATGCGGATCGGCTCGACGAGCGCCTCGGGGTCGTAGAACACCGCCTCGTGACGAAAGCCCGCGAGCGTGCCGCTCGCGTCGCGGTTCGGCGTGTAGATCTCGACGGTCTGCATGCGGCTCGAGAATTCGAACACGCCGTGCGACGCCCAGCCCTGGATGTTCGACGTCCAGGTGATGAGCGCGTCGTCGTCCCAGAAGCCGATCGTCTCGCCGTACCAGCGCGGCACCTCGGCGCCGATGTGCGGCACGACGCCGTCCATGTTGAATTGCCGGCCGATGTGGATCTGCGTGACGTAGTTGCCCGACGAGGACGTCATGATCTGCACGATCTCCGGCGTCACCATGATCTGATGCACGCCCGTGCCCGCGAAGTGGAAGCGGCGCATGAAGCCCTCGGGCCAGCAGTACATGCCGGGCCACTGCGAGGCGTTCGTGTTTCCCTCGTGGTACACCTGCTGAACCATGTGCATTTGGTATTCGGGCGTGAGCAGCGAAAGGATCGTCGGGATCTGGTTCCAGAGCATGCCGTACCACGTGTTGATCGCGAGGTGCGACGTGCCGATAGCGGCCGTTCCATTCGAGCGGCAGCGTGGCGCGCGTTTGCTTCGTGGGGCCGCCGTGCGCTTGCGTCTCTTCGAGCAGCGCGCCGTAGTGCTCCGCCGCCGTCTTGAACGGATACGGGCTCACGATCGCGGCGCGCGGGTAGTCCCGGTCGCAATGGCCCCACGCCGCGGTCTCCGGCCCGCCATGGATCGTGGTGATGCTGAAGTTGCTCGCACCGCGCTGCTGGTCGAGCGCGAGGCTGCTGTTGCAGCGGAAGTAGCGCGGGTCGCTCCAGAGCGCGCGGTCCTTATAGAAGTCTTTGCTCGTGAAGAGATCGATCGGCAATGGCGTCACGCCGGGCGGCGCGGCGCCGTCGAACGCGGTGCCGACTTCGACGATCTTGCCGTCGAGCTTGATCCGAAAAGGGCCGACGATCGGATACTCGGCGAAGTATTCGCCGAGCTGGGTGTTGGTTCCCATCGGGTGCGGCAGCTCTTTCAAGAGCGGAGCGCCACGGCCGACGCTGACCACGGTCTGCGCTCCGGCCGGCGACACGAAAAACGCCACGGCTGCCGCGCACGCTGCCTTCCACGAGACTCTCATTCGCCCCCCCACAGGAAGCCCTCGCCGCTCGGCGCGGGCGCCGTCTACTTCGCGCCGGCGTCCCGAACTTCCTGGCGCGCCGCGCGCAAGATGTTCTGCATGCCGCGGTTGCCCTCGTGGCACGCGTACTCGTAGAGCAGGCCGTCGGACCGCGTGAGCGGAATCTCCCCACTCCACGGCGCCGTCCACGCCGTCGAATCGTTCACGGTGAATTGATAGAGCACCACGTCGGGCGCGACGCGCGTGAACCGCTCGACGACGCGCAGGTTTTCGTCGGCCGCCGCCATGCGGCCGAAAAACTCGCCTTTGAAGTTCGCAGTCTCGACGACGAGCGTATCCCCGTCCCAGCGCCCGCGCGAATCGCCGAACCACTGCTTGACGTTCGGCGGCAGCGGCGGCGCGTTGCCGCTCGTCGGAATGCGCCGCGCCTGATGCACCATCTCCGTGACGATGCCGACGGAGTCGTCAGACTGCACGAACTGGTAGTTGTTGTTATAGGCCGTCGGCAGCATCGGGATCGTCGTACCGAACGAGATGCAGCGCGTCATCAGGTCGAGCGCCTGCGGCTCGTCGGCGGGTGCCGGCGTACCGCTGTTCGAGATCGCACAGCCGGGTTTCGCGCAGCGCTTCTCGGTCGCCGCGCGCTCTGCGTCGAGCGCCGCACGCCGCTGCGGCGTGAGCGCCGGAAGGCGCCCGTTGGGCGGATCGGTCACGACCGACGTTCGCATCGTCGGCAGCAGCTTGGAGCCGGAATCCCACCAGAACTCGTTGTAGGCGTTCAGCACGTCGCGCACGTCGCCGGTGCGATTGTCGCGGTCACCGCGCTCTTGCAGGTTCTCCACGAAGGCCTTGGCCTCGTCCGCCGTGAAATACTCTTTGTCGCCGAGCTCCGCAGGGCGCTCGAACGGCGTGATCGATTTGTTCGTCCAGATGCCGTTCAGGTCCGGGTGGCCGTTCGCGAGCCGCGGCACGGTCCAGCCCTTCGGCGCGAGCTTCGCGGCTGCGGCGCCGACCGAGCTCTGCTGCGCGAGCGCGCTGCCCGTCGCGAGCAACACCGCTACCGCGGCGCCGACCACCGAACGATACGAACGACTATTGATGTGAAGCATGCTGGCTCCTCGGCGAGTCATCGCCCGATCTCGCCGTACAACAGGTCTTCGACGAACGGAATGCACTTGAAATCCATGAGCTGCGCGTTGTCCGCGACGTCCCGATGCAGCGGCATGCGAAGAGTCCACGGCCGCGAGAACACTTTCGGGTCCTCGATCACCGCTTCGTACATCAGCACGTCGGGCGATCGCAGCGTGTAGCGTTCGACCACGTGCAGGTCTTTGCTGTGGTAGTTGCCCGAGCGGTCGAGCCACGTGTCGTCGCGCTGGAACGTGACGTCGACGACCAGGGTGTTACCGTCCCAGCGGCCGACGTTCCAGCCCATCCAGCTGTAATCGGGCGCGGGACCGGGATCCGTCATGTAGACGGTCCGCACCGCATCGGCGAACTCGTAAGTCATCAGGATCGCGTCCGTCCCCTGCACGATCTGGAACGGGTACGGCAGATAGTTCGCGCGCGGGACGCCGGGCATGTAGCACTTGCGCTCGGGATCGGCGCTCCAGCGGAGCTCGCGATTCTTGCGGCGCTGCTCGAGCGCCGCCGGGAGATACGGGATCGCGCCGCCGGCCACGACGCCGGGACCCGGCGGAACGGCGAACAGCGCGCCGAGCGAGCCGACGGGACCGGGCTCGGCGCCGTGCGCCTCGAGCTCCCAGTTCGCCGTATTGAGCGCCTGCCAGATACCGCTCAAATTCGGCTTCGCGCCTGCGGGCGGTTGAGCGGCGACGGCACCCGCTGCGAGCAGCGTCGCGGCCGCAGCGAATCTCAGTAGCAGCGCGCGCACGCGCGACGGGCGGTTGTTCGTTGGTCTCGTTGTCATGAGCAATGGCGTCTCGGCGTCGATCGCTATTTGGGCGGCGCGGAGCCGCCGAGGAATACTTTCTTGCCGTCCGTCAGCGTGACGTCCCGGCCGCTCGCGCGATGCGACCCGTCGCGCGCCTGATAGCCGTCGACGATGATCTCGGTGCCCACCGGCAGCGTGTTGCGGTTGACGCCCGCCCGGAACAGCGTGTTCGGCGTGCCGCCTTCGATCGACCAGCGCTCGACGGTGCCGTCGTCTTTCTTCACGTCGATGTGAATCCACGAGTGCGGATTCAGGAACTCCACTTCCGCGACGACGCCGCGCAACTGGATGGGCTTCGCCACGTCGAACTCCGCAGCGAACGAGTGGTGTGCCGAGGCCGGCGCCGCCCAGACGAGCGGCGTCAGCAGTAAAAGCGTCGATAGAAGTGGTCGCATTTGCATCCCTTGCCGGCGCTTGTGTCTCAGTCGCCGAGGACGACGACCGGCGGCCGTTCGGCGAAGCGCTCCGACCACAGCACGTTGCCGAAGCTCTGGCACAAGTCTATCAGCAGGTTTGGACGGTCGGACCGGCCCCGCGAGCGAAGTCGATTAATCGCTAGTGTAGAATCTCAGTCCAACTATGAGCGTAAACCCAGCGACCACTCCAGCTCGATCCATCGATCGGCTCAGCCTTCCCGACCAACAGCAGCTCGAGGACGTCGGCTTCATGACGTGCATGACGCTGGTGCTGCTCGGCAACTATGCGCAGACCGGACACTTCGGCGGGCCCCTGGCCTATACGCCGTTCAACGTCGTCACGCACCTCGCCGGTCGTGATCGCGGCGGACTGCACTACGACTATCGACGTCCGAAGCATCCGTACTGCGACAAGTTCATGCTGGCCGCGGGCCACTGCGCGCCGACCTGCTACGCGTTGTGGATGATCATGGGCGAAGCGCTCGACCGGAAGTACAAAGCCACGGGCGATCGCCGCTATTACGTCGCTCCCGACGTGGCGATGCTGCCGGTCGACGCGCTCGGCTTCCGGCGCGGCGCCGGCGCGCTCGCGACGCTGCTCAAAGACAACGGCCTCGCCGATCATCCGCTGTTCGCTCAGGCCAAGGGGCGCGGGATCCGCGCGCTGTCCGGCCACATCGAATCGACCGACGTCACCAACGACGTCAACGGCGGCCCCTCGGGCGTCGGCCTCGCAACCGCCGCCGGCAAAGCCGCGTTCTGGGACTTCCTCGGCGCCGACATCGACTCGCCCAAGATCATCGCCTTCGAAGGCGAGTTCGCGATGTGCGCCGGGCACGCTCAGGAGCTGAAGACGCAGGCGATGGCCGTACAGGCCGGCAAGCGGCTCCGTATCTTCTTCTCGGACAACAACGCCGGCATCGACGACGCGCTCATCGGCGGCGTGGTGCCGAGCAAATTCGCCGACGGCTACGTGCTGCGCGATCAGTGGACGTCGTACGGATGGAACGTCTTCACGCTCCCCGACGGTCACGACTACACGCAGATCGTCGACGTGCTGAAGAAGATGGAAGACTGGGATCCGGCCGATCGCCGGCCGATGATCGTCATCGGCAAGACGACGAAGGGCTATTGGCCGGCGGTGGTCCCGAAGCAGATCGTCGGCTACGCGAGCCATCCGTTCGGTTTCAAGATGAACTCCGACTACATCGTCGGGCTGGCGAAGACGTACGAGGCGCGCTACGGCGTCCAGTTCGAGGGGATGTCGGCGGGTCCGGTCGCCGACATGCGCGAGCGACTGCTGCAGTTCAAGACGAACATCGACGTTGCGATGTCCGTGCTCGACAAGAACGGCCTCGGCGACTGGCTTGCGGATCGTCTCGTCGAGATCGGCGATCGCGTCGTCGACAAGATTCCGCTGCGGGTCGACGTCACGCGCGATCCGTTCCTCGACGACCGGCTGAAGGTCGCGAACCTTCCCGCCGAGCCGCAGGAGCTCAACGTCAAGAACGCCGTGTCGGGAGCGAGCAAGACGGTCAAAGTCGCGCTCTTCCGCAAGACCGGCGAAGCTGCCGGTGCGCGGCGCGCGATCTCCGAGATCATCAAGTGGCTGAATTATGTCACCGACAACCGCGTGCTGACCGCGGCCGCGGATCTCTCGGAGTCGGTCAACCTCGAGCACGGCGCCATCTGGGGCCACTACGATCCCGAGCAGAACCCGCTCGGCACGCGTCTCAAGGCGGCGATTCAAGAAGCGGGCAACGTGTCGACGGCGATCGGGCTCGTGAGCCAGAACGCCTCGGTCGATCCCGACAAGTTTGCGGGCGTCTGGGCGTTCAGCGGCACGTACGGCGCGTTCACGCCGCTGATGTATCTGCCGGCGCGCGTCTGGAGCCAGCAGAACCAGGACAGCAAGTTCAAGACCGGCGTCCTGCACATTCTCGCGGCGCATTCCGGTCCCGAGACCGCGGCCGACGCGCGCACGCACTTCGGCATTTTCTCGCCGCAGGTGTGGAAGCTGTTCCCGCGCGGCCAAATCATCAATCTGAGCTTCTGGGACTACAACGACGTCGCGCCCGGCTATTTCGCCGCGGCCGAGATCGCCGCGCGCGAGAAGAAGGTCGGCATCATCGCGATCGAGGTCGCGAGGCCGGACTTGCCCGTCGCGGATCGGAGCACGTTCGCGGACACGGACGTGCGCGCGGCCGCGAAGGGCCTGTACGTGATTCGCGACTTCGCGCCGGGCCCGCGGCACGGCTACGTCGTTTGCCAGGGCGCGTTCGCGACGTTCAACACCGTCAAGATCCTGCCGAAGCTCGCGCAGGCCGGCGTCAACGTCAAAGTCATTTCCGCCGTCAGCGAAGAGCTGTTCGACCGCCAACCGGAGGCCTATCGTCGCTCCGTTCTGCCGCCGGGGGCGAAGCAGGACATGATGTTCGTCACGGGCGGCACGCGACGCGTCTGGCCGATCAGCAACGTCGGCGCGCAGGCCGACGGTTACTCGTTGACGGCCGACTGGGACAACCAGTGGCTCACCGGCGGCCTCGAGGCCGACGTGATCGCCGAAGCGCACCTCGATCCTGACTCGGTCTTCGCAGGCGTCAAGCGCTTCGCCAGTGAGCGCGTCGCGCGTCTGCGGGAACAGCGCGCAGCGCTCGAATCGCTGGAGTAAGAAAAACGCTGAGGGCGACAACTCCGCGCCGAGTGGGCACCCCCGCAAGTCAGACAAAACCAGGCGGCCCTCGCCACCGCGGAGCGACACATTTTGTGACAGCGCGCCCCTGGACCCACTACACTCCGCGCTCGGAGCGGAGGGGGCCGGCCCAAAAAAAGAATGAACTTCATCTCCCGTCTCATGCCTCGCGAGGGGCATTTCTTTAGCCTGTTCGATAGCCACGCGAAGCTCATCGTAGACGGCGCTCTGGCGCTCGTTGCCGTGTTGCGCGACTACGAGGTCGAGAAGGATCGCGCGGCAGGCATCAAGCTCATCGAGGACGCCGAGCACGCTGCCGACCACATCACGCATGAGACGGTGCAGCTGCTGCACACCACCTTCGTCACACCCTTCGATCGCGACGACATTCACCGGCTCATTTCTCGCATGGACGACGTGCTAGATCTCATCCAGGACACCGCGGAATCGCTCGTTCTCTATGACATTCAGAAGGTGACGCCCGAAGCGACGCAGCTCGCGGAGTTGGTGCTTCGCTGCGCCGAGCGCGTGCAGTCCGCCGTGAAGCTCATGGCGTCGATGGCCGAAGGTCCCGCAATGCTCGCGATCTGCGAAGAGATCGACAAGCTCGAATCCGAAGCCGACAAGGTGGTGCGCGGCGCCATTTCGCGGCTGTTCCGCGACGAGACCGACGTGCGCCAGCTCATCAAGCTCAAGGCGGTGTATGAGGCGCTCGAGTCGGCCACCGACAAGTGCAAGGACGTCGCGGACATCATCGAAAGCTTCGTGCTCGAGAACGCCTGACGCCGGCCGGATTCTCGACGCATGGATCTCGGACAAGTCTCCATGACGCTGGCGCTGCTCGTTCTGCTCGCGCTGGCCTTCGATTTCATGAACGGCTTCCACGACGCGGCAAACTCCATTGCCACCGTCGTATCCACCAGTGTGCTCAAGCCGTGGCAGGCAGTGCTCTGGGCCGCGTTCTTCAATGTCCTCGCGTGGGCGCTCTTTCACCTGTCCGTGGCCGCGACGGTCGGCAAGGGCATCGTCGATCCGGCCTTCGTCGACAATCGCGTGATTTTCGGTGCGCTCATCGGCGCGATTTGGTGGAACTTGATCACCTGGTATTACGGCATCCCTTCGAGCTCGTCGCACGCGCTCATCGGTGGCTTGATCGGCTCCGCTCTGACGAAGGCCGGTGCCGCACCACTGCTCTGGCCGGGGATCCTGAAAACCGCAGCGTTCATCTTCGTCGCACCGCTGCTCGGCCTGCTGCTTGGCGCGCTGATCATGCTGGTCGTGTCGTGGATCTGCTTCAGGCAATCGCCGCGGCGCGTCGACCGGTGGTTTCGGCGGCTGCAACTCGTTTCCTCGGCTGCCTACAGCATGGGGCACGGCGGCAACGACGCGCAGAAGACCATGGGCATCATCTGGCTATTGCTCATTGCTAACGGCGTCACCACCGAAGATCACCTACCCACGTGGGTGGTGATGAGCTGCTTCGTCGCGATCGGCATCGGCACGATGTTCGGCGGCTGGCGCATCGTCAAAACGATGGGCCAGCGCATCACGAAGCTGAAGCCGGTCGGAGGATTCGCCGCCGAGTGCGCCGGCTCGATCACGTTGTTCATGGCCACCCACTTCGGCATCCCCGTGTCCACGACGCACACGATTACGGGCGCGATCATCGGCGTCGGGACCACGAAGGGCTCGTCGGCCGTGCGCTGGGGCGTGGCGGGTAACATCGTGATCGCGTGGATCGTCACCATTCCGGCGTCCGCGGTGATCGCCGCGCTCGCGTGGTGGATCGGCGGGTTGTTCTTCTAACGGCGCGCTGCGCTCGGCAGCTAGTGTCGAATCTGCGTGCTGACCTCTTCCCGCTCCCCATCCGTGCAACTGCCGCGCTCGGCGATGATCGCCGGGTTGTTGGCGATCCGCAGCGTCCGCGGATTCATCACCCACGGCTCGGCGAGCACCTCCGGATCCTCGATGGTCACTTCGTAGAGCATCTCGTTCCCTTTGCGGGTGAACTTCTCCACGACGTGCATCTGGTCGGAATGAAACAAGCCGCCGCGCCCGAACCACGTCTCGTCGGTGAACCCGATGGAGTCGAGGACCAGCGTGTCGCCTTCCCAGCGACCGACGGTGTACCCCATGTAGGTGTACTGAAGCGCGCGCTTCGGATCGTGCGGCTTGCCGTCGAGCGGGATCATGCGGAAGTCCGGATACCCGCCGCCGCCGTCGACTCCGCCCCTGTAGAACATCGTGATGTCTTGGTCGCTGTGGAAGATCCGCGCGGGCGCGCCATGCCGCGGGATGCCGAGCGGCAAGCAGGTCATGACCGGATCGTCACGGTTCGTCCACTGGTCGAGCGCGATCACCTTGTCCCAGTACTCGGGCTTGTACAGCGGCCGATTCGGATCGAGCCGCGACGGCGCCATGAACACGAAGTCCTGGCTCTGATTCGTCCACTCCATGCAAACGGGCTGAAACGGCGTGCAGCGGCGGAACATTCCGCCCGGCGACGCCTCGCTGACCGCCGCCGGCCTGCTGCCAGGAGCCCGTCAGGTCCGGCTTCCCGCTCGGTAGCCGCGGCGTCTCAGTGGCTCGCCGTCGCGGGCGGAACCGGGAACGGCGGCGCAAAGGCGCTCGGCGGAGGCGGCATGCCACTCGCCGGTTGCGCCGGGCCACCCTTGCGCACGCTCGCACGGAACGGGCAGGACTACGTACACCTGTCCGATTTCGGTGAGCGTGGTCTTCAGGTCGCGGACGACCGTGCCGTTACGGCGCTCGACGATCGTGCCGGCGTAGAGGGCCTCGATCCTGTGCAGCGGGTTGTTGAAGTCCTGGAAATCGCCGTACACGAACTCCGTCGTGTCCTTACCGTATCTTCACCACGACGCGTTCGGGCAGGAAGTCCTCGCCGAGTGTCGTCGTCGCCATCGCCCCGGGAATTCCGGGCATCGGATACGTGAGCACGGCCTTGTTCCCTTCCCATGACAGCGTCGTCGTCCCTTTCACTCCGGCCGCGGCCTGACGGTCGAGCAAGGTGGCGGGATTCTGGGCGAACGACTCCGTGAGCGACACGCCCGCGGCGGCCGCGATCGCGGCTTTCGGCGCGCCATGAGGGCTGGCCCACAGACGGATCATCCGCTCCTGGAGCGCGGCGGACCGGGGCGTCGCCTTGCCTTGACCGGCGATGATTTCCGCGCCCGGAATGTCCTCGTCCCACGCGTACGGCCCGTTCATCGTTTCGATGTTCGAGTACGTCTGGCCGTTCGAGCGCTTGCACTCGATCTGGTTGCGGTATCCCGGGGCCTGGTAGTTGGCGCTGATGCGAAACTTCGTCAGCGTGCACGGTTGCCCGTTCACCTGAACGGTTCCTTCACCCTGGTAGTCGAGCGTGCCCACGAGCTCGGGCTCGGCCTGGCCGCGCAGCATCCCCATGTGCCACGTCCAGTTGTAGAGGACCGACTTCAGGTCCTTGGCGCCGGGCTCGGGGGAATACGGCGGCGGCCCGCCTCCGAAACCCTGCGCGCCGGCCGGCAGCGCACTGCTCAACGCGACGACGGCAACGAACGCGCCCGTCGCGACGGATCGTCGAAAAGACATCACTCTCCCCCCTCAGCGCAACGGTTCAGTCCGTACCGTCTCCCTGGAACAGTTTGAACTCCTTGTCGCCGACCTCGAGCTTCCTGATGAATCCCGCCGGGTTCCCGTTCCTTGCTGGAAGGGCCGTGATCTTGAGACTTTCGCCAGGCTTGATCGACGTCTTGTTGAGGCCCGTCTGGGTCAGCACCTGGATCGAGGCGGTGGTCAGCACCCACTCCGTCGTCGTGCCGTCGGGATTCTGAACCGCGAGATGGAGATTCGAGTGCGGATTCGTGAAGTTCAACTTCAGGAGCGTGCCCTGCAGGACGATCTCCTTGTTCAGGTCGTACGCGCTCGCCACGGCGTGATGCGCCTGCAGCTCGGCGCCGAACATCAGGAATCCGCCCAAAGCGACCAACCGAATAGCCCATTTGTTCATCGCTGCTAATCCCCTCGATAAGCTTGCGCGAGTCCTAGCCTATTTCAGATTGGCATCCGAGCGATAGACCGTGCGGGCCTGCTCGACCAGCGGTGCGGGCATGACCGTCGCGCGGATCTCGACCGGCACGTGCTCCTCGACCTGCACCTTGCTGGACGGCTTGTCTTCGCCCCAGACGAGCGTCACTTCGGTGCCCGGCTTGGCGAACGCGGCGTCGATCGTGCCCAGCGACAAGATCGCGCGCTCGTTGGCGGAGTAGCCGGTCCACGTCGAAATCCCGACGACCTTGCCGTTCGACTCGACGCGGTCGGCGTGGAACGTGTCGTAGAGGGACATCGGCAGGTTGATGAACTTCGCGCCCGGAGCCTTGTGGAATATCGAGCCGTAGGCGGCGGCGCAGTCGTCGCCGTTCCACACGAAGGTCACCTTCTTGCGCCGCCCGGTCGTGCCGTCGGCAACCATCTTCTCGAGAGCCGCGCGGCCGATGAAGTCGTGATCGAAGCCGATGATGCGGCCGTAGTCGAGCTCGTAAGGCGTGAAGTAGTAGTCCTCGATGTTGTCCGAGTGGAAGCTGCCGCCGAGCGGAGCGGTCGTCTCGTAGGCGTTCTCGGTCAGCCATTCGCGATAGGGCTTCAGCTTTTCGCCCGAGTAGATCGCGGGCAGCGGCCGCGGCAGCCAGCCCGATTCCAGCGCGTTGGTGTGGTAGGCGCGGCCGCCGACCTGAACCATGCCGTGCTTCTCGCCGGCCTCGAGCAGTGCCGCATGAATTGCGTCGTTGTCCGCCCACGGACCCCACATCTCGAGGCCGGGCTCGCCTGCCATGCCGTGGCGCAGCGCACGAACTTGCTTGCCTGCAATCTTCAAGCGCGTCATGTGGAAGAAGCGCAGCTTCGGCGGGTCCTCGCCCGTCGCCGCGCGGATCACGTCCATGGCGCCCGGACCCTGGACTTGGTAGCGGTACAGCTTGGGATCGCCCTTGCGATACCAGGAGTTGTCGTCGCGCCAGACGCGCACGTCGTAGCCGCCCGTGACGGCGTGAAAGTTCAGCCAGTTGATCGATGGCGGGATACCGACGGCCTGATACTCGTCCTGCTCGAGGTGGAAGAGGATGTTGTCGCCGATGACGTAGCCGTCATGGTTCACGGCCACGAACTGCTTGGCCATGTCGACCGGAAAATTCGCGACGCTGTTGACGGCGAGCTTGCTGATCAGCTTGAGCGCATCGGGGCCTTTGATGTTGAGGTCGGCCATGTGGTGCGACTGGTCGAACAGAACCGCGGTGCGGCGCCAGGCCATCTGCTCGTCGCGCCAATTCGTGAATTCCTGCACCACGCGCGGCACGACGGCCGGAGGAGTCTTCGATTCCCACAGCAGCTTGACCGGGCTGCCGGCCTGCCGGATCGCCTCCTCGAGATTCTTCACCATGCTCATCTACTCCAAATTTTTCGGATGCGCCGCGACTCGGCGGCTATTCTACCCGGAGCCCGTACCTTCGACCGCTCCCGGTTGCCATTGCAGCGGCGGTCGGCCCAGGTTGTCGGCGGCCGAACCTTCGCGGTGCGGATGCAGTCCGTGTTTTCCGCTAGCCCCCTATCCGTCTGCGGTTCGATTGCCTATGCTTCTCCTCGCCGTAGTCGGCCAACGATTTAATAACGAGAGGGAGCAACGGACATGGCCATTTCCTTGAGGGTAACGACTGTCTTGCTGGCTGCGCTGATCGCGGCGCCAGCCGCATTCGCGGCGAAGCCGAACATCCAATGGAACAAGGACTACGATTTCACGCGCGTCAAGACGTATGCGTGGCAAGACCCCCAGTCGCCGTCGCTCGCCCAAAGCGATCCGTTCATGCACAAGTTCATTCAGGACGAGATCGAGAAACGGCTCACGGCGTCAGGGCTCGCGAAAGCGGCTGCCGGCGCTATGCCCGATGTCTGGGTCACCTATCATGGCTCGATCGAGAACAAGGTGCAGCTACAGTCCGATTCGTACGGGTACGGCTTCGGCGGCTACGGGATGGGCGGCTGGGGAATGTACGGCTACGGCGCCGCGGGGCCCGTGTCGACGACCACGCGCGTCGTCGAATACCAGGAGGGCACGCTCGTCGTCGATATCGTGGACCCGGCGAAGAAGGAGCTCGTTTGGCGCGCCTCGTCGACGCCTATCTCGATCAACGATAAGAAAGAGAAGACGCAGAAGAACGTTGTGAAGGCCCTCGACGCGATGGTCAAGCAGAACACCAAGCTGCGCACCGAAGCAAACAAGTAATTAGCCGCCGGCCGGCGACGGCAACCAGTTCGTCCGTTGCGTGTCGGCCGGGCCTAATCTGCCGTCGGCGCGACGTCCCGTTTCTCGATCAACCACTTGTCGATCAACAGAAGCGCTGCCGAAGCGCCTAGCTTCGCGAAGTGGTTCATTTGTCTTTTCCCCCAATAGCTTATGGTCGTTATCTCAGTGTTTGCTCGAAGTCTAAAAACATGACCCGTGCGGGTCGGAATGATCGTAGATCAGTTTCCCAACGGCCCCATTCATTGGTCAGGTCGCGCCCCGGGGCCAGCGATCCCGTCTAAGCCGCGACCTCCTTCCAGCGGAACAACCGTATCGCGAGCGACAGGCCAATCGCGAGCCAGATCGCGAGCCCGAGCACGGTCGGGATCTGCTCCGCCAGCGAGAGCCCGTTGACGATGACCTCGCGCAAGCCCGAGACGACGAACGTCAGCGGCAGCACCCTCGCGAGCGGCTGTAAGACGCCGGGCATCGAGTCGACCGAGAAGAATACGCCCGAGAGAAATATCTGCGGCAGCGTGATCAAGTTGCCGAGCAACATGATGGCCTGCTGCGTCTTCGCGATGCTACCCATGCAAAAGCCGAGACTCAGGAAGATCGCGGAGCCCACGAAGATCAGGATCAACAACTCGAGCACGTTGCCGACGACGGGCACCTCGAGCAGAAATACGGCGACGGCCAGCAGGAAGGCCACTTGAATGACCGTGATGACGAGCCGGGCGAGCACGATGCCGGTGATGAAATCGCGCGGCCGGATCGGCGTGACGAACAGCCGCTTGAGAATCCCCTTTCGCCGGTACTCGACGATGTTGTAGCCGCTGCCCCCGATGCTGATCTGCATGATCGTGAGCGCAAGCAGACCGGGAATCAGGAAGTCGATGTAACGCTGCGAGCGTGCCTTGACGTCGACGACGGTCAGCGGGAACAGGGGCTCGATGCCGCGCACCTTGCGCTCGATATCGAGCAGCGTCTGCTCGACCAACGGCTTGAGCATCGCGGTCTGGCGGGCCTGGGCTGCATCGACGAGCAGCGTCACCTCGTCCGCTTCATCGTCGGCGCGAAACTGTGGCGGCAAGACCAGGACGAACGACAGCTCGCCCTCGACGACTTGGGCTTTGAGCGTCTCCTCGTCGCCGACCGTCACGTCGAAGAGCGGATTGGCTCTGAGCGCCGTGATGAACTCGGCGCTGAAGGCGCTAGCGGCACCGTCGACGACACCGATCTTCATCGGGTCCTCACGGCCCGTGCTGATGAAGCCGAAGATCGCCATGAACGTGATCGGAAAGAACAGCGTGAAGAAGATCGACTGACGATCCCGCGAGAAGATCTTCAGAAACGTCCCGGCCATGACCCATGCCGATCCCATGCGCTTACTCCCTCAGGGCGTGACCGGTGAGAGTCAAGAAGACGTCCTCGAGGTTGCCCGAGGTGCGCTGGGCGGGCGGCTCGGGCGCGTACTGCATGATCAGATTCCGAGGCGAGCCTTCAGCGATGATCTTGCCGTGATCCATGATCGCGATGCGCCCGCAAAGGTGCTCGGCTTCCTCCATGTTGTGCGTGGTCATTACGATCGTCATTCCCGTTTCGTTCAGGCCCTCGACGAGCTTCCATAGATTGCGTTTGGCCTGCGGATCGAGCCCCGTCGTCGGCTCGTCCATGAACAGCACCCTGGGCTCGTTGACGAGTGCGCTCGCGATCGAGAAGCGCTGCTTTTGTCCGCCCGACAGGGCTGCGGGCTTGGCGTCCGCCTTGTCCTCGAGCTGCACGCGTCTCAAGCAGCTCCATCGGATCGTTGTCGCGGTGAAACAAGCGGCTAAAGAGCCTGAGCAGGTCCGACAACGTCAGGTGATCGAAATACTCGTTCGCCTGCAGCTGCACGCCGATGATCTCTTTGACCTTGTGCGGCTCGGCCTTGACGTCGATGCCGGCGATCCAGGCCTCGCCGCCGTCGATGTCCGTGAGACCTTCGAGCATCTCGAGCGTCGTCGTCTTGCCGGCGCCGTTCGGGCCCAGAATTCCGAAAACCTCGCCGGGTTCGATCGCGAGCGAGACGCCGTCGACGGCGACGAGATGCCCGCCCTTGCCGCCCGGCTTCGGGTAGCGCTTGACGAGCGCGTCAGCTTTGACTATCGCCACGTGCAGGACTCCTCGATCTTCGCTACGGGCGCAGCCACGCGTTGCCGAACACGACGTAGAAGATCGTGTCGTCGGGTCCGCCCGCTATGTCCAGACCGAGCTGCAGGCCGTGGCGGCGCGCGACCAAGTAGCGAAACCCCGCTCCGGCCGTCGACGGGCTCGCCTCTGGCTCTCGTGCTGCGATCGAGCTTCGGGCTTCGCCCGCGCCGGCGAAACCCACGACGCTCCAGCGCGGGCGAAACTGCCAGCGAAGCTCCGCCTCGAGCTCAGCCGATCGCTCGCCTTGATACTGAAGCGCCTGCACGCCGCGCAGCGACACGTACGGCCGCAAGAAAAACGGCGTACCGTCCGAGCTGTACTTGCCGCTCGCGCGCACGCCGAGGAACAGCGACTCGCCGAGCGGCCGGAAGTACATCGCGGTGAGATTTGCGGTTTCGAAGTCGCGATCGCCGCCGAGGGACTCGCGAAACACCGGCACCGAGAGATCGACGTACCAGCCGCGAATCGGCGTGAAGAAGTTGTCGCGTCGATCGAGCGTGAGCGACGGCGTGAGCGCGCCGAGGCGCAAGTCGTAGTCTTCCGCAGACACGTTCGGGAGGTCGGACGCGGGCGGCGCGAGCGAGACGGACGTGTTGACCGAGGTGTAGCGCAGCCCGATCCAGACCTGCGTGTCGCCGAGCCGGTAATTGCCGCCCGCGACGCCGCCGCGAGCCTTCACCGAGTAGCCGAGACCCTCGGTCGCCGTCGCGGCATCGCCGCCGAAGCCGAAGAACTCGAGGTTCACGTCGAGGTCCGTGAGCGCGGCGATCGTGCGCACACGCCCGCCGCGCCACGTGCCGAGGTTCGCGCCGAACCAGCCGCGCGTGTCGTTCTCGGTCTTGAGCGCGCCGATCACGCTGATCGTCGGGCGCACGAACGGCTCGCCCTCCGCGGGCGGCTCGCCGTGCACGAACACGGCCGCGGCCACGGCGCCGTATCCGACGGCAGGATCGGTGATCGGCACGAGCAGCGGAATGAAGCCGTAGGCCGTGGTGAGGAACGCGCTGATGTCGAACTTGCCGTCCTCGGAATCGCGGAACTTCGATGGTGTCTCTTGCTCCGACTCGGGCTCCGCGGCGTAAACCGGGTAGCCGAACGCGAGCGTCGCGGCGCACACGGCGACGCCGAGGCTCGCGGCCCTCGCTCTAGATCGCGCCACCCACGCTCTCGGCGTCACTTCAAGGGCGTAACGTTGACTTCGAACAGCGTGAAGCTGCGCGCTTGGTACTGCGAGTCTCCGAGCGGCACGACGCGAACCTTGTGCCGCTTGCCGCTGCCCGTGACGACGAGCACGAGATGGCCCGCGATCGGCGTCTGCGTCGTGCGAGTGTCGCCGGAGACCACGGCGAATTCCTGAGCCGCGGAATCCATCACGAAGTCCACGAGATAGCGTGCGCCTTGCGTGGTAGCGAGCGAGACTTGGGCTTCGCCTGCGGTCCGCACCGTCCCTTTCGACAAGTCCTCGCTGAAAAACACCCACCGCTCGCCTTGCTTCACGAGGCTCGTGTAGAACACGGCCAACTGGCCGGCGCCGTCTTCTAGACGAGTGGCGGAATACTTCGCGGAGCGCTCCGCCGCGATTTGCTCGGAGCTCAAGCCCAGCGACGCCAGGGCCTGGCGTCCGAGATCGCGCGGCATGCGCCCGGGATCGACGCGCGTCGCGGGATCGATCGGCACGGCCATCGTCGCAGCGCTCTTCACGTCGTCGGGTACCTTGAGGTTGCTCTGCGCCGTCGCCGCGATCGGCAGCCACGCCGCGAGCGCGAGCAGACCTGCACACGTGCGGTGTCTGTACATGTTGTGTCACCTCCGGCCGGCTGGCCATCACGTTACCGATCGTACGCAGAATGCGCCGCGGCAGGCATAAGACGTTCGGCACCCCGACTAGCGTAAGATTGGCCCCAACTCCTTTCGGGGCATCCATGAAAAAGAGCCTCATCGTCGCGGGCGCAGCCGCTCTCTGCATTTCCTTCGCCGCAATGGCCGCCGACCCGATCGGCACGCGTCCGTCCGATCGCAAGGCGCGCGAGATCCTGAGCAAAGTGGTCTCCATGCCGACGCAGATCGGCAATGACAAGGTGCCGGAGATGGCCGAGTACCTTGCCGGAGAGTTCCGCGCCGCTGGAATCCCCGCCGATGACGTGAAGGTCGTGCCGTTCACGTTTCCGGACGACCGGACGGCAACTTTGGTGGTGCGCTACCGCGGCGATGGCCGTGGCGGCAAACCCATCCTGCTCATGGCGCACATGGACGTGGTGACCGCGAAACGCGAGGAGTGGGAACGCGATCCATACCAACTGATCGAGGAAGGTGGTTTCTTTTTCGGTCGCGGCAGCTACGACAACAAGGCGGGCCTCGCCGCGATCGTCGCGACGGTCTTGCGCCTCAAGGCCGAAGGCTTCAAGCCGAAACGCGACCTCATCGTATATTTCAGCGGCGACGAGGAAACGTCACAGCGCACGACGGTGGAGATGGTGCGCGATCACCGCGACCTGATCGACGCCGAATTCGCGTTGAATTCAGACGCCGGCGGCGGCACGCTCGATGACGACAGCGGCGAGCCGCTCTTCTACACTCTGCAGGCCGCCGAGAAGACCTACGCGGATTTCTCGCTCACGGTGCGCAATCCCGGCGGACACAGCTCGATGCCGCGCGCCGACAACGCCATCTATGAGCTGGCCGCCGCGCTCACCAAGGTGCAGGGTTTCAGCTTCCCCGTGATGTCCAACGAAATCACGATCGCGAGTTTCCGCGCGACCGGTAAAACCACGCCGGGAGAGCTCGGCGCGGCGATGACGAAGTTCGCTGATAATCCCGAGGACGCCGCCGCCGCGGCCGTCATCGCCGCAAGCCCGGAGTACATCGGTTCGACGAGGACCACCTGCGTCGCGACGGAGCTTGCCGGTGGTCATGCCCTCAACGCGCTGCCGCAGACGGCCAGCGCCAATGTCAACTGCCGAATATTCCCGGGCGTGAAGGTGGACGCGGTGCGCGACACGCTGCAGCGACTCGTGGGCAGTGGAGTGGAGATCAAGCAAGTCGGCGAGGCCATGGCGAGCGACCCGTCGCCGCTGCGTTCCGACGTCATGGGGGCCGTATCCCGCGCCGTCCTCAAGCTGTATCCCGGAGTTGAGACCATACCCAGCCAGGCTTCGGGGGCCACCGACGGCGTGGTATTCCGTGCCGCCGGCATTCCGACCTACGGCGTCGACGGGACTTTCATACGCCGCAAGGACGATTTCTCGCACGGTCTCAACGAACGCGTTCCGGTCGCTGGCTTCTACAAGAACCTCGATTTCTGGTATTTGCTGCTCAAGGATCTGGCGGGTCGCGGCAAGTGATTCCTGCCGCCGCGCGGCACGTGGCAGGTAGTATCCGCCGCCGTTCGCTACTGGCCCATCGGGTCCAGTAACAGACCCTGCTTGAACCTCATGCGAATTTTCCGTGTCGCGTCCCAGTCGGCCAACGGATCCGCGTCGAGAGCCAGAAAGCTCGCTTCGTAGCCCTCGCCGAGCACACCGATCTTCCGGTTCGGGAAAATCGCCGCTGGGGTTGCCGTACCCCACATGCGAAGCATCGCCGCGTTGTCGAACACTCCAAGGCTCTGGAGATACGCTGCTTCAGCCGCTGTGGTATCCGCAGGTGTATCGGCACCGATGACGATGGTCACGCCGTTGGCGATCAGCGTCTTCAGGTTGGTGATCGCCCCGACGCGCATCACGGCCGCCGCTTCTCGCATGGGAGGCGGCAACGACGCCGGCTCGGCCGCCGCCTGTGCCATGGTGGTCACCACCGCCACGCCGCGGCTCGCGGCCAGCTTCGCGAGTTCGGGTGTGATGGCCCCGAACGACGCCATATGTGCGATCTCGTCCGCACCGCCTTCGACCGCGACCTGGAAATCGCCGGCGCTGATAACGTGAACCGAGACGCGCAACCCGTCGGAATGCGCGCGCCGGACGATGTCACGAAATACTTCGGGACTCAGCGCGTGCTTCCCCATGAGCGGCGTCGGTCCCGTGAAGGGCGCGTTGTCGGTGAGCCAGAGATAGGTTTTGATGAAGTCGTCCTTTTGCGCGACGATCGACGGCCATTTGGCCTGCAGTTCTTCGATGGTGTCGATCTCGAAATAGCGGACGTTGTTCAACGTCTCGAGCGTGTAACCTTTGAAGATGCCGCGCGGCAGGATCATGGTGCTGAAGAACGCGTGCAGCGCGCTGTCGTGCGAGGTCAGGGTTGCGTTGGAAAACGCGACGTCGACGCCGCCAGGCGTGTTGAGCCGAAGCGCGGCTCTCTCTGCCGGCGGTCATCGGCAGATTGCCCTGGCTCTGAACGTAGAACACGCCAGCTTCGAGATAGCCGCGGGCAAGTGCCGAGTCGGCGCCCGCGATTCCCTGGCCGAACGAATGGCTGTGCGCGTCCGCAAACGGCGGAACGATCCAGGCGCTACCCAAATCGACGGTTCGATCGATACGTGGGGGCTTCTCGAACGTGAAGCGTCCGTCGACGCTGTACACCAGCTTGCGTTCAAACGACCGACCGTCGAACCATTGGCCGTTGATCAACGCGATGTTCCCCGGACTTCGGGTTTGCGGATCACCTTGCGCTAGCGCAACCGCCGTCACGAGCAGCGATAGAACGGCACCGAGTACCGCTGCGCGTTGCTTGAAGGTCATAGATATCTCCAATAGAGCACCCTTGACGCGCATTTCCGCCTGAGAAGCTGCGCTACGCAAGCCGCCGACCGTTACCGAGCCGTACGTACGTTGTAAGATCAGATGGTTAGCGGCGCTCTGTTGGCGGCATCATCAATGGAAACGACGACGTTAGCGAACGAAGCCATTCGATCTCAGCTGGCGAGAATCGTCTCGAGCGCCACTTTTCAAGGTGCTCGTCGCGCGATCCGCTTGCTTCAGTATCTGGTCGAACAAACGCTCGCTGGACACGCGTCGACTCTCAAAGAGTTTTCGATCGGCGTCGACGCGCTGGGTCGCAAGGCTTCGTTCGATCCTCGCACCGATTCGATTGCTCGCGTAGAGGCGTCGCGATTGCGTAATCGCCTGGACCTCTACTATGCGAAAGAGGGCACGCTGGACCCCGTGCTCATTGCGCTACCGCGGGGCGGTTACGTCCCGGTGTTCGCACCGCGGACGGCCATCGAAGCAAGGACGGTCCTGGACGGCAAAGCCGACGATGCTCGCGCATTGCCGCGCATCGAGGTCGCTTCTGCTGTCCACCCGCGCAGGCGACTACACCTGATCGTGGAGGCTCTTGCGCTGTTGGCGGTTCTCGCCGGGATTGGCGTTTATTCGGGGCTCGATTCGACGCCGAGCCCACAGTCGCTCGCCGTTTTGCCTTTTCGTTCGGATCTGCCGACGGAATATCTCGCAGACGGCCTGACCGAAAATCTAATCAACAACCTATCGCGCCTTGCCAGTCTGCGCGTTACGGCGAGATCGATCGCGTTCAGCTTCAAGGACACGGCAACTGATCCGCTTCGGATCGGCAGGCAACTGAACGTTGGTACCGTGGTCACGGGCCGAGTCGCCTTACGCGACGGCGTCCTCAATGTGCAAGTCGAGATGGTCGACACCGCGACGGGAAGACAGCTATGGGGCGAGCGTTACGAACGTGCGTCGTCCGGCCTTCTGGCCGTGCAAGAAGCCATCGGAATTCAGATAGTCGATAATCTGAGCCTGAGGCTCAGCGGTGACGAACAAAGGCAGCTTACGAAGCGTTACACGGACAACCCGGAGGCGTATCAGCTGTATTTGCAGGGGCTCTTCCTTTCGAGCAAGCCAACCAAGCAAGGTATTCGAAAAGCTATCGACTACTACGAGCAGGCCATCGCAAAGGACCCTCGATTTGCGCTGGCCTACGTCAATCTCGCGACCTGCTTCGAGCTCCAAAGCGCCGAGGAAGGGCCGGGAACCTTGTTGCAGGAAGCGAAAAACGCCGTGACTCAGGCAATCGGCATCGACAACACTCTTGCCGAGGCGCACGCCGAGCTCGGTTTTCTGAAATGGATCCACGACCTCGACCAACCCGGTGCGGAAAGCGAGCTCGAGCTGGCGCTCGAGCTCAACCCAAACTCCGCCACCGCGCATTTCGACTATTCCAGAGTCCTTGCGGAAACCGGCCGCTTTGAGCAAGCGCTGGTGGAGGCCAACCGGGCAATCGCCCTCGATCCACTCTCGATTCAGACGAGAAAGCGTCTGCCCTACGTTTTGTTTCTGGCGCGTCGGTACGATGAAGCGATTGTCGAGTATCAGAAGCTGATCGAACTGGCACCCGACTTCATTCAAACCCAACGGGAGCTGGGCCTGGTTTACGAACAAACGGGAATGCTCGAATTGGCGCTTCGCCAGTTCGAGAAGGCGAGCGCCATGCCGGAGAACTATGCTTCGACCATGGCGCTGGCTGACCTTGGGCACCTGTATGCCTTGTCGGGCAACCACGCCGAGACGCGGCGAGTTTTGGCAGAGCTGCTCGAGAAGTCCGAGCGCGATTACGTCTCCGCGTATGACATCGCCGTGATCTATGCGGGACTCGATGAGACCGATCAAGCATTCACGTGGCTATCCAAGGCTGTCGAGCAGCGTCCGTTTTTTATCGGGTGGTTGAATGTCGATCCAAGACTCGATGGATTGCGCCGCGATCCGCGCTTCGGCGAGCTACTGTAAGCCGCAAAGCGACGCCGGCCGCTAGGTCGGATAGCATTTCCGATCATGGCAACAGACACGGAGAAGAGAGCCGGCAAGTCATCGCCAGCGGCGCAGCTGAGCGCGCTCGAGTCGTGGCGCGACAAAGTTCTGCGCGGGATGTTGACTGTCGGGGCGATCGTCTCGCCCGTGATCATCGCGGCCTCGCTCGGTCTGCGATCCGAACCGCTTTCCATGGCGCGCACTCTGGCGCTGATCGGGGCGGCGCTGGCATTCCCGCTGCTTCGCCTGGCACCCGGGTTATCCGTGACCGTGCGGGCCTCGCTGGCGATCACTCTCTCCTTCGTCACCGGCGTGGGCACGCTGCTGACATTCGGCTTCACCTCGGGGCCCGGGATCGTCCTCGCGGGCGCCAGCATTTTTGCCGTGATCTTTCTGGGTCGCACGTCCCGGCTTTCTACTCATCGGGTTATCGCTGGGCGCCTATCTCGCGACGGGAACCTTGATCTCGCGTGGCGTGGTCCCGATCGACGCCGCCGACCTCGACCCATCCCGGATGCAGAATTGGACGCGGATCGGCGTCACCTTCGCGTTCCTCACCGTGCTGCTTACGACCGCGATCGATTTGGTCATCCGTCACGTCGAGCACAGCTCGCGTGCCGCCGCCGACGCGCTGATCGATCTGCGAACCGCCTACGAGCGTCTCGCGTTGCTCAACGAACGCTTCGACACCGCGAAGGAGGACGAGCGGCGGTTCATCGCCCATGAGCTGCACGACGAGCTCGGGCAGATGCTAACCGTGGTCAAGCTTCGCCTGTCGATGCGCGCCGCTCGCGACGGTACGCGCATGACGAGCGACGAAACCCGCGAGACGTTTGCGCTCATCGACGGGATGATCGAACGCATCCGCAAGATCTCGAGCGACCTGCGACCGCCGCTCCTCGACGAAGTCGGCCTGTTTCCCGCGCTCCGGGTCTACGTCGACGCCCAGAGCGCGCTCTCCGGAGTCCCGATCGAGCTCGCCGCCGACGAGGCGGATGGGCGCCGGCTCGATCCCGACCGGGAAATCTCCTGCTTCCGAGTAGTACAGGAGTCGCTCACGAACGCGCTCCGCCACGCGTCTCCGCAGCGGATCCGCGTGAGCGCGGTCCGTCGGCCGAGCGCGATTTCGATATCGATCGTCGACGATGGTTGCGGATTCGACACCGCTACGCTCGCCGGGACTGCCGCGCGACATCTGGGTATCGTCGGGATGCAGGAGCGCGCCCGCGCGCGCGGCGGCAGCTTCCACATCCGCTCGGAGCCCGGCGCGGGTACGCGGGTTGACGTCGAGATGCCGATCGAACCTTGAGGATCAGCGAAAACCGCCAGAGCGGCGATAGGCGCAGACTCGGAGACGCGTTCAAAGGCCCCCGGACCCGGCGGCCGAGGACGAAGGGTCGAAATTCGGATGGGCTTTCGGTAAGCCGAAGACGAAAAGCACGCGACCCGCAACCAGCGCGATCATCTGCTCGCCGTCCACCGCGTACGTCATCGGCGCGGCGATAATCCTGCCGCCCGTTTCGAGCGACCACAACACCTCGCCTGAGTCGATGTCGTAAGCAGAGAATTCCGCGAGATCGCCTCCGAACACCAAACCGCCATCGGTTGACAGAAGCCCAGAGGTGCCGTTGTCTATCAAGCGCGGCGCGTGGCGGCTTTCCCAGACGAGCTTCCCTGTGGACGCGTCGAGCGCACGTACCGCGGTGTAAAACGGCTTGCCAGTGTCGAGTGGTGGGCTGTTGAAAGACGAGAAGAACACCTGGCCTTGCTCGAGTACCGGAACGATCATGAGCTGTCGCTTTGGATCATAGGTGGGCGGCCACCAGTTCGTCGCCCCGACATTGCCGGGATAAACCAGATCCCCTTGTAGGCCGCCGCTGAGCGGCTTGCGGATCGGTCTCCCTTTCTCGTCGAGGCCTTCTGCCCAGTTTTGCTCCGCAAACGGCGTGCCGACCAACAGCTCGCCGGTTATTCGGTCGAGCACGTAATAGAACCCATTGCGGTTCGCCCATAGCAGGGCCTTTCTCGTGCCGCCCTGCATGGGAAGGTCCACCAGCGTGGGCATCTGACTGGCGTCCCAATCTCGGTTGTCGCCTGGCGTTGCTTGGAAATGCCATACGAGCTCCCCTGTCGAGCCGCGAAGCGCGACCATCGAGTCGGTGTACAAGTTGTCGCCAAGCCGTTCGCTCACCTTGTAGTCCGGTTTGGGATTGCCGACCGGCCAGTACAGGAGATCGGTGGCTGGGTCGTAAGAGCCCGACAGCCACATCGAACCTCCGCCGATTTTCCAAGAGTCGCCCTCCCACGTTTCGTTCCCGGGCTCACCTGGCCCTGGAATCGCGTTGAACCGCCAACGCTCCTTGCCGGTTGCCGCGTCGAAAACGACGAGGTGGCCTCGGCCCCCTAAACGCGAGGCCACTCCCACAGCAACCTGGTCCCCGAACGCCAGAGGGGCGGAGTCCACGTGATACACGTAGTCATCCTCGTCGACCGTCGTGTGCCAGATCTCCTGACCCGTCGTTGCGGAGATAGCGATTAGCTGCATGTCCCACGTAGCGAAGAATATTTTGTCGTCCAGTATCGCGACGCCGCGATAGCTCACGACGGTGAACTCGCTCGGCTCGTCGTTGTTTAGAGTACAAACGTACGTCCACAGTGTTTCACCGGTTTTCGCATCCAAAGCGAGAACGACACACGGCGCGAGCGCCAGATACATTATTCCGTTGTGGACAAGCGGGCTGACTTCAATCGAGGCGCCCGTTCCCTCGATTTGGCGAAGCCACTTGGTGGTGAGCTGGCCGACGTTCGTGCGATCGACCTGCGCGAGCGCGCTATGACGCACGGAGGAGTAGGAACCGGAGAAGGTGAGCCAATCTTGCGGGCGTTGCTCAGCGTGGACCAGGTCTTCGAATGTGACCGCTTCGTACGCGCGTTGCGGCGCTGCGGTTGACGCCGCCTGCGTTCCCGGTTTGTCGAGCGATCGAACGTAGGAAATTAATTGCCAGCGTTCGGTCGGTGTCATTCGCACGCGACTGCATGGCCGTATTCGGCAATCCGAGTCGAATCGTACGATAGATCGCCCAGTCGCTATCGCCGTGCGTCAGGGGACGACCGACGAGAGCGGGGCCAACATGCGAGCCAGCCGCGCCCGCCCCGTGGCACCCAATGCAGTGAGTTTGGTACAGCGCTCCGCCGGCCTCGATGTCTGGGGCCGACGTCCTTTTGTTTCGAACGACGGCATAAGGGTTTCGCTGCTCGATCAGGAAAGCCATCGATTGATCGGAGCTTGGAAGCATGAACTGAACCACCTCGAGCAGCTCGATGTCCGGAAGCTTCCCAGCTAGGTGCAGTACGATCACCTGCACCCGCCAACGCAACTGGGGAACCAGCAAAACAGTCGCTGCGCCGCCGATGATGAGCAGAGCAAGGAGAAGCCCAATCCTTCGAGGACGTTTTTTCATAAGGTATCCAACGAAAAGAGGATGTCCGCGTGCGCTCACGTTCGAGTTTTTGTCGGAATGCAACGGCCATGCCATGAAGTGTAATTGTCGGCACCCCAAAGGATCGAGCGTTGGAAAACGCGGTCGTCAGAACGAGCTGTAAAGTACACCGACAAACGTGACGTTTTTTTGTCAAATGCGCCTATCGATGGGGAGACGGCCCGCTCTCGTTTGTGTTCCACGCGGGTTTCGCCGCCTGCGGTAGAGTCGGCGCCGTCAGTGCCATCACCGGAGCTATCAATGATTCGTGCAGTGATCTGCATTGCCGCCCTCCTCGCGTCAGCTCAGGCAGGCGCCGCGTGGCGCTACGAGGAGATCAAGGACGACGTCGCCGGCACGACGGCGTATCTACTCCAGGCCGACAGTTCCATCGCCGTCAAAGGGGCGGACGGCAAGGAGCACCATCCCTTCATCCAGCTTCGCTGTGACGAGGCCGGCGGCCAGCCGTACTGGCGCATCCATTGGTTCGCGATCGTCGAAACGAAGATCGACAGCACTAGGTCGCGCGGCGTCGTCGTCGACGACATTCGCATGCAGGTTCGCGTCGACGGTAAGCCCGACTACAGCGAGGCGTGGGACATGACCCGCGACGCGTCGCTCGAAGGCGTCACGACGCATCGCGCGTCCGCGTTGGCGAAAAGGCTGCGCGACGCGAGTGAGGTGAAGATGCGCATCTCTGGAGGCTACGGCAAGAGCTACGACGCGGCGTTCGACGTTTCGGGGCTCGAGGCGGCGTTGCAGCAGCTCAAGGGGCACTGCAAGAGGCCCTGAATCACAGCAGCGGCCGATCCCGGACGAACTGAGAAACGATCCACTTCTCGCCGCTAACCGGGCTTCTACCCGCGTGCAGCGCGCGCGTGTCCGGCTTGGCGTCTACCGCGTTGACGAAAAACAGCCCTTCTCCACGGCTCCCTTTGTGCTCGATGCCGAGCCGTGGGAAAGCTGTCTCCCCGTTCGCATACTCGTCGTTCAAGTAAACCAGGAAGGTGACGACGCGCTCGCCCTGCTGCGCGATCTCCTGTGCGTAGTTCGGGATGTTGGGGTCGATGAAGTCGTAGTGATCGGTGATTTCCTCGCCCATGTCGTAGTGCAGCACGGTCACCGCTTCGAAATGCCGGAGCGGCACGCCGAGGCATGCGGACATCCGCAGCTGCACCAGCACGAAAACGAGGTCTGTGTCCGTGAGATTGAAAACCGCGGCCGTGTTCGTGCGCGTGGGCTTCGCCATGACCTCTCGGCTGAGGGCTTCATAGACCAGTGCGCGCGACAAGCGGCCGCGAGATCGGTCGATGAGCCAGCGGCACACGTGCGGGCTCGCAAACTTCGGATAAGAGCGGATAAGCGGGCTGCCGTTGAGATCCGTGGCAGCCGGAGCTGTTTGCCAGGCGGCGAGATCGATGCGTTGCCCGACCGCTCGCCAGTCAACAGGAAGTGCGGCGCTCGCTGCGTCGAAGCGCGCGGCGCCCTCGTCGCTGCCGGCCTCGGCGGCGAGCACGCGCAGCTGCGCCTGAGCCTGCGGCCAGCCTCGCTCGGCCGCCACGATCAGGCTATCCAACGCCGTTTGCACTCCGTGCCCCCGGTGAGCGCCGACGGCGTACAGCACCGCCAGCACCGCGGCCGCCTCCGCCCCGCCGCGCGTGCTCGCTTCGGCAATGAGACCGGCTCCGTCCTTCGGCAGGCACGGTGCCCGATCCCCCACGAGCAGCCGTTTGCCGAGCCGCGTCAGCGCCTCGACATTGTGTTTGCGCGCTCCGGCGGCCAGATGCGTGATCGCGTCGCCGTGCGCACCGGCGGCATCACACTGCTCGGCTTGCTGGACGTCCGAGGTTAGCGGTTGCGGCCCGCGGGACGGGTGTTGCGTTGCCATTCTCGAGAAGGGCTTCGTCCTGCCTGCAAAAGATCTGCTCGATTATGGCGTAGCGCCCGCAGTGGGACCAATCGGCCCCGGCGTCCAGCGTTGCAAGCTTGGCGGAATCCCTGGAAGGGCGACGGCGAGCCAAAAAAGGCTCGCCGTCGCACCAGAACACACGCCAAAAGACGCGCCTAGAAGGTTACGTTCACACCAACGTAGAAGCTTCGACCCAGGATGTCGTAGAAGCCGGCCTCGGTCTGGCCGCCGCACGGGCTCGGATGCGCATCTGCGGCACTCCGCCCACCCGTACAGACCGCGTCCGTGTCGAACAGATTGTCCACTCCGTAGCGGAGCTCCGTCTTCTGACCCATGTTGTAACTGCCGGACAGGTCGAACACGTCGTACGAGCTCTGCGCACCGAGCCCCGTGGACGGTGGGGTGTTCGCCGGGGCCAGGCCAGCCTCGATGTTGGAGTTGATGACGGCCTGGGCGGCGTCGATCGCGGTCGGCAAATGGCGCCAGCGCAGCGCGAGGTTCCAGTCGTTGCGGCCGTAGTTGAACGTCGTGAAGGTCCGGTAGTCATACGCGCCGTTGTTCAGCGAGGTGGTCGCGGATGGTCCAAGGCTGCCCTTCCAGTCGATCACGGGTGCCTTCACGGTGTCCTGCGTCTCTTCCGTCAGCAGCGACGAGATCATGAAGTTCACGCCGAAGTTGCCGCCCGCGAGGTCCATTCGCCAGTCCGCAGTGACGTCGACTCCCGACACTTCCGCGAACGCCGCGTTGACGTACGAGACGGTCGTGGTCGTGGCGGTTCCGTTCACCGGGTTGCGATGGATCTGGCGACACGACGGATTGAGCGGGTCGAACGTCGGGTTGGACCCGGCACTGAGACACTTCTCGTACACCGTGAGCGCCCCCTCGACCGAGATCATGTCGTCGATCTTGATGTCGTAGTAGTCCACGCTGAGGTTGAGCCCGCTCACCTTCTCGGGAGCGCCAGACAAAGCCCGCCGTCAGCGTATTCGCTTCTTCCGGGTTGACTTTCGGATTGCCCGTCGCGTCCACGAACGGCAACCACACGAACGCGTTGATCTGCGCTTGCTGGCCAGCCGAATAGTAGACAGGCGCCACCGAGCCGATGATCTGGGAGCACAGCGCCTGCACGGCCGCGGCGTTCGCCGGATTGCTTGCCGGATTGGCGCCGTAGGAGAACGAGCTATTGAGCGCGCACGGCTCGCCGCCGAACTGGACCGACCACGATTGCGTGTTCGACTGGAACAGCTCCGCGATGTTCGGGGCTCGGGTCGCGAGCTGGCTGCCGCCGCGGAAGCGCAGCGTGTCGGTGATGCCCCAGTCGATCAGGGCCTTGTAGGTATCCACACCGCCCTGCAACTCGTAATCCGAGTAGCGATAGCCGAGCTCGAGATTCAGGTGCTTCCCGGCGGAATTACCTTTCCACACCGGCAACAGCATCTCGCCGTACACCTCGTCGACCGAGGTCTCGCCCTGCGTATTGTCGGCCGGGAACCCTTCCGGGTTGTCGTTGAACGAGTTCTCCGTCTGCAGAGGATCGAAGATGTAGTAGTACGAGTTCGTGCGCGAATGGACACCGGCAGAGAAACGAGCTTCACCCGCGGGCATATTGAACAAGCGGCCCTGCACGTTGCCTTCGATGAACTTCTGATCCATCTTCGACTGGTGGTTCAGCGTGACGTACATCACGTTGAGGCAGTCCTGGCTGATATTGCTGTGATCGCCGAAGACGGGCACGCCGCTGGTGCACTGTGCGATACCGCCCGAGAAGCCGAAGCCGGGAGCCCCGGAGTTGCCTTGCGCAAAGAATCCTTTGCCGAAGTTCGGCGACGCCAAGAGCGTTCGAACGCGCGTCAGCGACGCGTAGCCCTCGAGGCGGATGTCCAGCTTGGCCTCGCCCTGCGACAGGATGACGTCCCAGGTACCGTCGATGCCCTCGATCTGACCCTTGAGCCCAAACGACATTTGGTTGGTCCGCGTTTCGCTGAAGACCGAGCGATACAGATTGCCCGGCGCGCCGAAGTCGCCGAAGTCCATGCCGTAGTTCAAGCTCCAGTCCGCTTCGGGATTGGGCCGCGAGTCGAGCAGAGACGCGAGCTCAGGCGAAACCGGGAACGCCTGGGACTTCGTGCAACCGCCGGTCGGGGCGCAGTTCAAGCCGTACTGACCCCCGGGGCGATAGGCGAGGTTCGTGCTCCCGTCAGCGTTCAACGACGGCGCGTAGATGCCGTTACCGTGCACCGCGATGTTGCCCCAGCCGGCGACCGCCGGGGAATCCGTGAAATACCGTCTCGTCTCCGATGTGACGTTCAACAGCTGGGCGTACACCTCGATGCTGTCTGAAATATCGTAGGTGGCCCGGCCGAACACGGAGCTGCGATCGAGCGGAATGTTGGCTTCGAACGGCAAAATGTGCTGGATCAGCTGGCCTTCGTTGTTGACATAGCGGAACGGATAGTCACCGGCAACGTTCGCGTTGGTCCGCGACGTATAGGTCGGGTCGTGGTAGCGGTACACACCCGCGGTGCTGCGCTGGACCGGCGGGGGTCGTGTTGTTGCTGAACGATGCACCGCCCGTGTACACCGTGCCGTCCTCGTTCCAGAAGATATTTGCGCCCGCCTATTCGACCGGGGGCCCCGTTCCCGCCCACGACACCGACCGCACCAGGCGCGTTGAAGATCGCATCGACGGCGGCCCGGCTCGGCGCGTTGGCCGCGTCGGTGCTGAGATACGGGCCCGTGTAAATGAGCTGCGTGGGGTAGGTCGTCCCGTCGCGCAACGCGTGACTCCAGAAGTCGGTGTCGTCCGCGTGTATCGGGTCGCGTTTGGCCATCTCCAGGCCCACCATGATGTTGGCGCGGTTGTCTCCGCTCGAGACGCCGAACAATGCTGATGCGCGCGACTCCACACCTTCGCCGTTCTGCATCGAGCCCGTCTGAAGGTCGAGGTCGAGACCCTCGAAGTCCTTTTTCAGGATGAAGTTGACCACACCGGCGACAGCGTCGGCGCCATACACGGACGACGCGCCACCCGTGATGACTTCGACGCGCTCGATCGCGGCAGCAGGAATCGAGTTCACGTCGACGGCCATCGTCGCGTTTACCGGCACGGCTCGATAGCCGTCGAGCAGCACGAGATTTCGGTTTGCACCGAGACCGCGCAAGCTGATCGTGGATGCGCCTGCCGTGAGCGTCGCGAAGTTATCGGTGATCTGGCTCTGATCCTGCAGCTGCGTCATGCCCTGAGCCGCGGGGACGAACTGCGGCAACTCGTTCAGCGCGGTTTCGAGCGCGATCGAGTTCTGCGACTCGAACGCGCTCCTGTCGATGGTCTGAATCGGGCTATTCGCATCGTAATCGCGCCGCACGATGCGCGAGCCCGTGACGGTGATTTCTTCCGGTTGCTGTCGCTGCTCAGTCGGCTCCTGGGCGCTGGCCGTACGAGCGCCGATGACAGGAATGGTGAGCACCGCCGCAACCGCCACGGCGAGCCGTTTGCGTTCGAGTGAGGCAAGAAACTGAGTAGAGCGAACACGTGCGCCCGATTGTCTGATCGCCATGCCGAATCCCCCTAAATGTGTAGTCTAAAAACAACGTGAGTAGAGGCTCCGTCGTTTCGTTCGTATTGCCCCAGGTACAGAGTGCACAGCGATACTAAACAAGGTCCATTCCCGGTACATAGGTAAGCGGTTATACCGGAACCATGGATAACACTTTCGCCGCGAAGCCCGAACGTTCGCTCCGTGGGCGGCACGCGACATCAGCGGGCGACGATCTATGGAGTTGTGGCCGGTCTGACGCCCTTGAGGGATTGATACGCCAGCCGCGTCATCGTGTCCCCGGTGACGAAGTTACCCTGATGCACCCACCGGGCGTCGAAGTCTTTGGTCGGCTTGGCGGCCACCGCCTCGTCTTCGTTCTTGCCCTCGTCGATCAGTTTCTGCACGCGCGCGCGGAGCGCGACGAGCATGTCGCGGGACGCCTTGAGTGTCTCGGTGCTCGCCGGCACGCCTTCGTCGGCGACGATCCTGGTCTTGTCGTCCGCTAGCGAGAGCATCTTGTCCTCCGCGACGATCATCCCGGCGAGCGACCCGCCCGAGGACATATCGAAGAACGGATAGCCTCCGTCGCCGCCGATGGTGCCGCTGGCGTGGATGACGTTGGCCCGCTTGAAATGCACCAGTGTGTCGTTATCGGTGTGCGCGTTGGGCGGGTGGAACAGCTGGACCGTCTCGCCGCCGAAATGCAGGGTCATCGAGTCGGCATAGGTGACCGTCGGCAACGCGGCCGGCAGCGAGGGCGGAATCGTCTGGTTGAACGCGGCGAGGTATTGGCCCTTCTCCATCCGCTCACGCAGGTTGGCGTGGCCAACGATCGTAGCGCCGCCTTTCGCCAGCGCTTCGTTGGCGCCGAAGTGGTCGGCGTGCGCATGAGTGTTGATGATCAACTTGATCGGCTTATCGCTCACCTTGGCGATAGCGGCCTTGATCTTGTCGCCCATCGGTGCGACGGAAGTATCGACCAGTAGGACGCCGTCATCCCCGACCAGGATCAGGGAGTCGCCGCCCTGCCAGCCGAGCAGATAGACCCCAGCCCCAAGGTCCGTCGTCTTGATCTCGAGCTTCGAGTAGTCGGTTCGCGGCTGGGCGGCTGCCATCGAACAGGAAAGCGCACCCAGGGTTGCTGCGACGCAGACTCGCGCGGCGGCCACTGCCAGCATCGGAAGTCTCATCCGTCAGGTGCCCGGCACAACATCAACTTTGGATGTATCCCAGCAGTAGATTTTTACGTGGTCAGCGGCCTTAGCGTGCAGCGTCTTCGGACCGACGTGAGTCTTCGTCAAATCGCCGCCATCCTCCCACAAGTCGGAGAAGAGATGGACATGCGATTCCGTTTGCGACTCGGCTTCGGCCGCCGCCCGTTCGAGGCGCTTGGCGAGACTGCGTATCGACGCGACATCCCCGTGAACGGTTATCTCCGAGTGGGCAAGAGAGATCTCGAATGTCAGCATGCGCGTCACCATCGGTTGTTAGCCGCTTGTCAGACTGCAAGCCTTACTGCTCCGGCGGCGTATCCGGACCGTCGCCCGGCGCTCCAGTGGCAGAAGACCCCATGAACAGACGCGAGCCGTCTGCCAAGACCAGATCGCGACCGTTGGCGCGATGCGCCCCGCTTTTCGCCTGATAGCCGACGATCGTGATTTCAGTGCCCGCTTTCACGGTGTCGCGCGTGAATCCACGACGCAGCAACGTGTTCGGCGTTGCACCCTCCACCATCCATTCGGTCGTCGTGCCGTCTGCGTTTTTCACGTTCACGTGCAGCCAGGAATGCGGATTGATCCACTCGAGCTTCGTGATCGTCCCGTGCAACGTCACCGGTTTGTTCGCATCGAATTCCGCGGCGAACGAGTGATGGGCTGCTACCGGGCCCGCGAGACAGAGCGGCGCGCTCGCGATCAGTGCAACGAGGGCGTGCGATCTCATCGAGTGGTCCTCTTGAATGCTACGGCGCTGCCGCGCCTGCCTTCTCGGCATCGCGCGCCTCTTCCAGAATGTTGCGCAAACCGTAGTTGCCTTCGTGGCACGCATACTCGTAGAGCTCGCCCTCGGCAGGACGCATGTAGTAGGCAACGGTCCAGGGCTGCGTCCACTGCGTGTCGTCCTCGAGCGTGAGCTTGAAGTCGATCTTGTCGGGAGCGACCTTCGTGTAGCGCTCGATCGTCACGAGGTTCTCGCCGGCGCCGCGAAATCTGGGCCGGCCGTTGAGGTTACGGGTCTCTACGACGAGCGTATCGCCGTCCCAGTGGCCGCGCGACTCACCCATGTAGGAGCGGATGTGAGTGAAGGCGCTTCCGTCGAGCGGTACGACACGCGTCTCGTGGATCATCTCGTGGACGATCGCGACGTACCCCGGCGACTGCAAGATTCGGATGTTGTTGTTATAGAGGGTCGGCAGAATCGCGATGGGGAAGCCCCTGCGTGATGCAGCGCTCGTACAGGGGCCGATCGAGATACGAGTCGACGCGACCGCCGCCGGGTGCGGCACTGGCCGCTCGGGCGGTTTCGGCCTGCCGCTGCTGCGCCTCCGGCGTCAAAGGTGGAATCCGGCCGTTCTCCGGCTCGGCGATCAGTGACGTGCGCCGCGACTCGTCGACATGCCGTCCCGGGTCGGTCAGATAGTCGGCGTGCACGAGATTCGTCTGCACCGTCGTGTCGGGAGTGTCATCGAGGCGCTTTGCGGCGCGGCCCTCGAGTTGCGCGATCTCCTCATCCGTATAGAACTTGCGCTCGCCCATCTCGGGCCGACGCTCGAGCGGGGTGATCGTGCGGTAGTCCCAGATGCCCTGTAGGTCCGGGTCGCCCCACGACGTTCGCGAGACTTTGAACGTCGGTTTTCCCTCCGCCGCAGCCCGGCTCTGAGCCAAGGTGACAGACGCGTGGAGTCCTGCCGTCGCGACGGCAGCCAGAGCCAATGCGAATTCTCGTAAGCTCATTTGCCGATTCCGAGTAAGGGACGATCGTAACATCATGCCATTCTCGTTGCGTCACTGCGATTACTCGGCGCGCAGCACGTTGGCCGGATTGACTCGCGCCGAGCGCAGCGCCTGACCGCCGACTGCGATCCACGCAATCGCCAATGCGAGCACGAGGCTCAGCACGAAAGGCACCAGCGTCAGCGGGACGCGGTGCATGAAGACGCTCAGGTACTGTTGGGCGGCGAAGTACGCGAGCGGCCACGCCACGAGATTCGCGATCAGCACCGGTTTCGAGAAGTCGCGAATCAGCATTACGACGACCTGGCTCGTCCGCGCCCCGATCGACTTGCGCACGCCGATTTCGCGCACGCGCCGGCTCGCGACATGGACCGCCATTCCGAACAGCCCGATCAGCGCGATCACGACCGCGACGAGCGCGAGCCCGCCGAATACTTGATTGATCCGCGCGAAGTTCTCGTAGTTCTCGTCGAATAGCTGGTCCATGAAGTCGCGATTGATCGTAATTTTCGGCGACAGCCGGTTCCAGACCGCGTCGATCGCTGTGAGCCCGCCCGCGACGTCGTTCGCGGCGATTCGCACGACCTGGAAATTGAGACCCGGCTGGTGCCAGTAGACGTTCGACGTTGCGGTGCCGCCGCGCAGATGCAGAGGCCTGTCGGCGACGACACCGATGACGCGCAGCGGCACCGCCTTCCCGCCGAACGCGCGCGAGAAGCTGTCGGGAATGTAGATTGTCTGATCGACGGCCGCGTCCGGAGACTCGAAGCCGAGCTGACCTGCGAGTGACGCGTCGATCACGGCGTTGATCGGCCTCCCGTCGTTGAGCTGCGCGATGTTGAATCCTCGGAACGCATCTTCGCCATGGTCGCGGTCGAAGCCGCGCCCTGCGAGCACCGTGAAACCGAGCGTCGGGAAGAAATCGTGACCGACGATGTTGATGTACGTCGTGACCGCGGTGGTATCCGCGTCGGGCGTGCGCGCGAAACCGATGAGGTTGACCGACGCAGACCACGGCGGAGTCGAGACTTCAGTGACGCCGCGGACTTGCGGCAAGCGTTCGAGCTCGGTCCGCAATAGATTGTTGTCGATCCCGCTGAATTGCGGCGCGTTCGAGATCACGACCAGCGGATCCGTCACGCTACCGAGCCCCGTGCGCTCGAGCTCGTCGTTTTGCGCGTGCATCACGAGCACGACGATCAGCAGGAAGCTCGCTGCAGCGAACTGAACGCCGACGAGAATCGTGCCCGCAAAGCGCGGGCCGATCCGCGAGCGACCTATGCGCAGCGCCTCGACGGGTGCAACGCGCGACAGCACGAGCGCGGGGTACGCCCCGCCGAGCAAGGTCACGGCGCCGAGCAGAGCGGCCAGAAATAGCCAGAAGGAGGCGCCGTCGAAGAGCGAGAGACCGAGGTCGATGCCCACGGCGTCGCGCAGCACGGGTATCACGACCCGCACGGCGACGAGCGACAGCAGGGCGGCGGCGGCCGTCAAGACGGCCGACTCGGCGAGATACTGGAGCATCACGCGGTGCCGGTTCGCGCCGAGCGCCTTGCGCAGCCCCACTTCCCGAGCGCGGCGCGCGGCCTGAGCGGTCGCGAGGTTCGCGTAGTTCACGCACGCGACGACGAGCACGAGCGTGCCGAGCACGAGCAGCAGTGTCGTGATCGAGATCGGAGCGCCGGACAGAAGCTGCGAGTTCAGCTGGGCCGTCATCAGGCCCGTGATGGGCACTGCGCCGATCGTGAGCGTGGCGAGCTCCTTCTGAGCGAGCGGTATGTGCGCTTCGCCGAACGCTTTGAGGCGTCCATTCAACGTTTCCGTGGTGAGAGTGCTACCGCGAGAGAGCATCACGTAGGTCGTGCAGCAGTAGCCGCCGAGCCAGTTCTCGGGCTGCGGCGGCGCGTTCGGCGGCGGCTGGTTCCGCGCCGCAGCAGCCGGATCGCTCGCAGCGGCCCGCGTGCGGGCCGCGGCTTGCACCCCGTCGAGCGTGTCCCACGACGCGAGCACGTCGAAACGCAACGACGCGGATTTGGCTCGGCCGAGATGCGACGGCTCCGGCACCGGCGCGACGACGCCGGTCACCGTGACGTCGAGAACGTTCGCGAGCGTGATCGTTTGGCCGATCGGATCCGCGTCGCCGAATAGCAGCGCGGCCGTCTCCTCGGTCAACACGGCACTGTTCGGCTGGCTCAACGCCTTCGCGTCGCCCGCGACGAACGGCAAATCGAAGATCTCGAGGAACTCGCTTTCGACGCCGGCGACGAACATCGCCTTGTACACGTCGCCGGCCGCGACGCCGGTTTCCTCGTACATGACCTGCGCGCGCGCGACTGTTTCGAACTCCGGAAAGTCCGCTCGCAAGTAGTCTGCGTAGAGGCGATTCGTGAACGGCACGGGCGTCGCCCGGCCCTGGCCGTCACGTCCTTGAAACGTCGCGGTCACGACGTAGGTTCGATCGGCGTTCGCAAAGTGCCGCTCGCTGCGCTCCCAGTAATTCACGACGCCGTACGCAATCACGAAAGCGGTGAGCCCGAGCGCGAGTGCGAAGATGTTGATGGACGCGGCCAAGGGTCCGCGCCGGAAGCTCCGCACGGCAACGGTGAGATAGTGTCGAAACATACGCTCCTTGCGTTGACCCTACAGCAGCTCAGATGCGCGAGCCGCGAGAAGGGTTACGACGTCGCGATCGCCCGCCACGTATCAGCGAAGCGTCGCGCACGCTCACCCACGTGATCGGCGGATGCCCCCGGGGTATAGAGCGCCGAGCCCAGCCCGAATCCGTTCGCGCCGGCGCGCACGTATGCGGCCATCGTGTCCGGCGTGATGCCGCCGACGGGAAAGAGCTGCGACGCCTTGGGAAGCACCGCCCGCATCGCCTTCAGCACCGACGGCGAAATCAGCTCCGCTGGAAACAGCTTGAGGGCATCCGCACCCGCATCCAGCGCAGCGAACGCTTCGGTCGGAGTCGCCACGCCAGGCACGCACGCGAGCCCCGCCGCCTTGGCGGCCCTGATCACAGCCTGATCCGCATGCGGCATCACGACTCAGCTCACCGCCAGCTGCCTGGAGGCGTTCGACGTCGTCGGTGCGCAGGACCGTGCCCGCGCCGACCACCACGTCGGAAGGCAGTGACCGCCTGACTCGCGCAATGCTGTCGAACGGGTCGGGCGAGTTCAGCGGAATTTCGATCACGCGGAACCCGGCCGCATGCAATGCGGCGGCGACCGCCTCCGATTCGATCGGCTTGATGCCACGCAGAATCGCGATCAACGGCAGGGTGCGCAACGCAGTGTCGAGGCGAGCGTGAGCGGACGTTTCGGGCATGAATCGATCTCCGGAGCGTGCTGCGCTTGCTAGACGACGAGCCCTGCCGCGCGAGCGAACTCCCATAGTCCGCGCGGCGCGGTGTTCTCGAGCTGAGCATGCACGGCAGTGTCGAAAGTCTCCAGAGCGCGCGCGTAGCGCCGGCAGAGTGCGGCATCGCCGATGAGCACGAGTGGCGCGCCGGACTCACGTGCCGTTCGCGATGCCGCGAGTCCGGAGACGAGCTCGTGTCCGACGAGCAATCCGGACAGGTAATCGGCGAGCGCATTCCCAGGCAGGCGCTTGGTAAGTCCGAGCGCGCGCGTCAGCAAAAAGCTGATGAGGAAGGTCGCCCGGCGAGCTTTCGCGCGCGGCGTCGAGACCTTGCGTCGAACGCGAGCGCCGAGGCGTCCGGATCCGTCGGGCTCTGTCGACATGAGTCGACCGAGAATCGAATGCTCGCGCAGGACGGCGTAGAGCTCGCCGGTCATGTGCGTCGCGAAGCTCACGATCCGTTGTTCCTCCACGAGCACCCATTTGGAATGCGTGCCCGGCAGGACGAAGCACGTGCGCTCCGCGAGCGACGGCTCGGCAGCGACGAGCTCCCGCGATCTGGATCTCTTCACCTCGCATGACGTCGGGCGATCGATCCGGCGCGTCGAAGATCACGCCCGGAGCGATGAGGACGTCCGGCCCGAGACCGCTCGGCACGCGCACGCCGTGCGCCGCGAGCGTCCGTACGTCGGCCGGCGCCCGCGCGTAAGGCGCTTCGATCCAGCCCTGCGCGCTTCCGACCATGCCGCCGGCGACGACGCGCAGCGTCGGATAGCTCTCCGAGCCAGTCGCCGGCGATTTCGGCGAAGGCCTGCTCGAATCCTCCTGCATCACGGGGCACCGGCAAGTGGAGGATCCCTCGCGGGGCGTGGCGCATGTCGAGCACGGCACCCGTCGCGGTCATGAGGTAGGCGCGCAGAGTTGACGTGCCCCAATCCAGCGCGAGGAGCGCGGGAGCTTCAGAACGATGCCTTTGCGATGTGCCGGTCATGAACATGTACGGCGACTTCCGGGCTGCGTCGGAGAGCAACCGGCATTGCGACGCGAGCCAGGGACTTCCATGGATAGCGCCTCGGCCTTCGCTAGTCGCCCGCCGCGGCGGCCACACTTGCGCAACACGCTCAAGAGCCGTAGCCGTCCTTGATCGCGTCCATCACGTTCGGCCCGCCTTTGAAGCAGCTGTAGCCGGCGTCGACCGGGAAGATCCCGCCGGTGACGCAGCGAGCCTCGTCGGACGCGAGGAACAGCGCGAACGGTGCGATGTCCTCCGGCGTCGGCAACGGCAGCAGGTGCAGCTGCTCGATCGATCGGCGCGCGGTCTCGTCGCCGAGCCAGGCCATCTGGCTCTCGGTCGCGACGAAGCCGGGACATAGCGTGTTGACGCGGATGCCGTCGCGCGCGAGACCCGCGGCCATCGAGCGCGTCATCGCCACCACGCCGCCCTTCGCTGCGGTGTAGGCATCGAGGTTGGCCTGGCCGATCAGCGCGTCGACCGTTGCGGTCAGCACGATCGAGCCGCGCTTGCGGGTGCGCATCGCGATCGCCGCGTACTTGGCGCAGAGGAACGCACCGGTGAGCGCGATGCGCTGCATCTCGTCCCACACGGCCTCGGGCAGGTCGACGATGCAGCGGTCCTCGCGGTTGACGAACGCGACGTCGATCGCGTTGTGGTAGAGCACGTCGAGCCGGCCCCAGCGCTCGACGCGTC
Source organism: uncultured Gammaproteobacteria bacterium (assembly GCA_963742115.1). Taxonomy (GTDB): domain Bacteria; phylum Pseudomonadota; class Gammaproteobacteria; order Steroidobacterales; family Rariloculaceae; genus FEN-1219. The sequence continues at coordinate 248,178 of CAVUKQ010000009.1, read as the reverse complement.
GCGGCGACCATCGCCTGCACGCTCGCCGAGTCGCGCACGTCGCACGGCACGTAGAGCGCCTCGCCGCCCGCGTCGCGGATGCCGGCGGCGACCGCCTCACCGCGCGTCGGGTCGAGCTCGGCGACCACGACGCGCGCGCCCTCGCGCGCGAAGAGCTGCGCGCCGGCGCGGCCTATGCCTGAGCCGGCGCCGGTGACGATCGCTACTTTGTCCTTTGCGGGCTAGGCGAGCCACGCTGCGTGCTTACGAGTCCTTACTTGCCCCGATTACCAATGTCGCTCGGCTGGTAGGGAAGGAACTGCCCATGCGCGCGATACTGCTCGTGGTATTTCCGCACCTTCGCCTCGTCGACGCGAATGCCGAGGCCGTCGCCTGCGGGCACGCCCCAGGCTCGGGCCGTCGGCGATCGGCAGCGGCTCGGCGAGCACGTCGTCCTCCATCATCGCCGCGGTTTGCTGGTGGCCGTCGACGATGTTCGGCAGCGTGAGCAGCACGTGCTGGTGCGCGGCAGCCGCGATGCCGAGCTCACCATGCGTGTGCTTGCAGACCTTCAGGCCCTCGACGTGCGCGGCGTGCGACAGTCGCGCGAAGTGCGCGAGCGAGCCGACCCAGGTGGAGCTGAAGCAGAGCACGTCGGCGGCGCGGTTGCGGATCACTTCCCAGCAATCGCCGACGCGCCACAGGCCCTCGTTCGAGCACAGCGCCACCGGCGTGCGCGCGCGCAGCTCGGCCATGTTGCGCACCGGATCGGGCGGAACGGGCTGTTCCGCGAAGTCGATGCGGAAGCGGTCGAGCTCGGCGAGGTTGCGCAGCGCCTCGTTCACCGACCAGCGGCCGTTGGCGTCGACGCGGATCTTGCGCTCGGGCCCGATCGTCTTGCGGATCGTCTCGACCATCTTCAAGCTCGGCCGCGAAATCGATGCCGACCTTGATGTAGAACACGCGTGTAGCCGCGCTCGACGCCGGCGCGGCATTGCGCGGCGACGTCGGCGGGCTCGCCGACCGATAAGTAGCAGAAGTAGTCGACGCTCTCGCGGCGCAGGCCGCCGAACAAGTTGTAGAGCGGCTGCCCGCATTCCTTGCCGCACAGATCCCACAGCGCCATGTCGATGCCGGAGAACGCGAAGTTCGCGGTCATCGGCCGGAAGTCCCACAGGCCTAACGTGTAGACGTCGTCGGCGATCGCCTCGTGCGCGAAAGGGTCGCGGCCGACCACCATCGGCGCCATCGCCTTCACCGCCGCCTCGACCGACACGACGTCGGCGCCGCTGCAGCTCTCGCCCCAGCCGACCAACCCGGTGTCGGTGCCGATCTTGACCAGCACGTCGGTGACGCCGTCGCGGCGCACGCGCCAGCTCGTCTCGCGGTGGCGGTACGGAACGCTGACGATCGTCGTCTCGAGCGATGTCACCTTCATGCGGGCAACCTCGGGTAGCGCAGCGGCAGGCCTTTCTCGCCGACGTCGACCGCCATCACCGTGAACCCGCCGAGGTTGGAGACGTAGAGCGTCGTGTCGCGGCCGAAGCAGCAGTTGGTCGGCCGGTTGAGCACGTCCGCGCAAGCGTCGTGCGCCAGCACCGAGACGCGCCGTCCGGGATCGACGACCAGGATCGCGTCGGGCACGTAGCACGCGACGTAGAGGTTGCCCGACGCCGAGAACGCGAGGCCATCCGGCACCGCGCCGGGCAGCGTGACCCAGATCTCCGGCTCGCCGAGGCGGTCGCCGTCGACGGGGAAGCGCGCGATCGACGAAGCGTTGCTCATCGCCACGTACAGCCAGCGCCCGCTCTCGTCGAGCGCGAGGCCGTTGGGAAACTGGAGCTGGCTGCCCGAGGCGAGCTCGGTTCGGCCGTCGGGACGCACGACCATGAGCCGTCCGTTCGGCTTGTAGAAGCTGCCGGAATCGCTGAACCACAAGTTGCCGTGCGCGTCGAAGCACGGGTAGTTCGGCAGGATCGCGGGTGCATCCGCTGGCCCGCGCGAGCGTACCGACGCCGTGCCGTCGGCCGCGATGCGGTTCACCACCGGCTGGCCGTAGTTGCACTCGTACATCGCCCCGCCGGCGTCGAGGCAGATGCCGCCGATGCCGCCCGTCACCGTGCCGGCGACTGCGGTCGTCGCCGCTGGCGGGATCGATGCGGAACATGCGCCCGTCTTCGCTCCCGGCGTAGAGGTTGCCGTCGGGTCCGAGGTTCACGCACTCCGGATGGTCGAGGTTCGCGGCGACGACGCGAAAGTCGTGGATCGACCGTCGCCCCGCGGCGAGGGCCGAGCTCGGTCCCCAGCTCACGGCATCCGTCCCGTGGCAGCGTTCAGAAGCATCTCGAGCCCCCGACAACACAACAGACGTGAGGATAGGCGACTTTGTCTTGGTCTGGCGAGAGGATCTAGTGACCGCCCTCGACGCGGATTCCCGCGTCGGCCAGAGCGCGAGCCAACTCGGCTTCCACGACCTTGGCTTCGTGCCGTGCGACGCGTTGCAGATGCAGAGTCGGTCCCGCGAGCACCTCGAGACCGCGCTTGAGAACGCTGCCGGCCGCGCGAATGCCCGCCTTGTGCTGGTCGAACCGTTGCGCGGGACTGTAGCGGCTCATGCCCACGTAAACCCCGTGGGAATCTCCGCGACGATCGGAGTAGTCGAGAAGAATCAGATAAACGTTGGAGCGCCCGCGCGTGCTCGGCCGGAAACGCGCGGCAACCTCGTACGCGGTGGGCAACCAGCTCACGTAGTTCATGGGCAACCACTCGGGGACAGTGGCCGCCGCATGTCGCCATAGACGCTCGAGCTCGGACTCGATGTCGTGGATGACGTCGTCGCGCGTCCACAGCTCGTGAATACAGTGCGCCCCGTCCACGCCGTCGCCTCGCAGAAGAGCACTCTCCAGCCGCGCGAGCGAGCGCGGGCCTCGACAGGCCCTTGTGCAAACGTCGGTGCGGCGTTCGCGACGGCGAAGGTTTTTTCGACGTTCGCGGCGAACCCTGGAACGCCACGCCTACTTCGGCACGACGATGTCCGGCAGCGGACTATCGGCGATTTCCCTCGCGCGCGCGTCGGGCACTCCGAGCGCGCGCAGCAAATGGTGCGCGATCGACTCGCGGCTGCGATCGGCCGCCGCGAGCGCAGCGTCGTGCGCACGGTCGCGAGCACCGTGCCCGTCATCAGATCGCGGCCGACCGTCGCATTCGGCACGTCGAACTCCCCCGCCTCGATGCCCTTCGCGATCGCGCGATGGCACGCCTCCCACGCTTCGGAGCCGAAGGTCGGTCCGAACGCGCTCAAGTGCACCATCGCCCACGCCCACGCGGGATCGCGGCGGGCGTAGTTGAGGTAATGCTGGATGGCGGCGTTGGCACCCTCGGCGTGGCTCAGAGTTTCGTCCCACGTCGCAACGAGCGCGCGGTTCAAGTCGTGACTGAGCTCGATCGGCGAGGATCTCGAACAGCTGCTCGAGGCTCGTGAAGTAGTTGTAGAAGGTTCCGCGCGAGATCTGCGCAGCGGCGCAGATCTCTTCGATCCGCACGGTGAGGCCCTTCTCGTTGCCGATCAGCCCGAACGCGGCTTCGAGAATCTTCTTGCGCGTGCGCTCGCGCTTGCCGCCGAGCTTCGGTGCCGGCCGCGCTCCGTCCGCGCGTCGCTGAGGACGAGCCGCCAATTTCGCTGGCACGGCCATCGACTACCCTAAAGCTCCACGATGCCGGTGGCAGTTCTCGAGCTTGCCGAGATCGAGCCCCGCGACTTGTCCGAGCCCGCCGATGAGGTTCGCGAACGGGCGTCGGATTCGGGTACGGCGATGTGTCGGCCGCCCTTGAGCCGGCCCGCCGCCGATCCCGCGAGCACGATCGGGACCATGTTCTGATCGTGCTTGTCGCCGTTGCCCATGCCCGAGCCGTACATGACGAGCGAATGATCGAGCAGCGAGCCGTCGCCGTCCGGCGTGGCTTCGCAACTTCTCCACGAAGTCGGCGAACAGCGAGAGATGGTACGCATTGATCTTCGCGTACTTGGCGATGGTGTCGGGCGACGTCGCCGTGGTGCGAGACGATGTGATGCGACTCGGGCACGCCGATCTGCGGATAACCGATGCTGCTCGCTTCGACACCTTTCATGAACGTGGCTCACGCGAGTGATGTCGGCTCGCCACGCGAGCGCGATCAGGTCGTACATCACGCGCACGTGCTCGTCGTACGAGCCCGGGATACCGGCGGGCGCGTCGGGCGTGTCGCCCGCCGCATCGGCTCGCTGTCCGGACGACTGGATCCGGCTTTCGACCTCGCGGATGTTTGCCAGATACTCGTCGACGGTCGAGCGGTCCTGCGGCGCGAGCTGGCTGTTCAAGCGGTTCGCAGACGCGATCACCGAATCGAGAATGCTGGCCTTGCTCTTGAAGCGCGCCGCGCGCTCCTCGGCCGAGCCGATGTCGCCGAACATTCGCTCGAACGCGCTCTGCGGGTTCTGCTCGTTCGGCAGAGGCATGCGTCGCCGTCTGCCAAGACAACGTGTTCAGGTACAGGCAGCTCCAACCGAATTGGCACGAGTTCGACGAGCTGTTGATGTCCTCGATGCCGAGCTCGAGCGAGCGCAGCGGCGTGTCGCGGCCGATCGCGTCGGCGATGTGCTGATCGATGGTCTGACCCGCTTGCACGTCCGAGCCCTGCGTCGGTTTCGCGGTACCGCCGCTCAACCACAGCGAGCCGATGACGTGATGTCCGAACGGGTCGGGTGCGCGCAGCCCCGTCACGACGTTGATGTGCTCGCGCAGCGGCGCGAACCGCTCGAGCAGCGGCGGCAGCTCGAGCTTGCCGGCGGACGGCGGCGTGAAGATCTCCGGCCGAATGCCGTTCGGCACGTAGACCGCGCCGAACCGCAGCTGCGCCGGCGGCGCGGCGCTCGCGGCGGGCACCATCGCGTCGAGCAACGGCAAGCTGATCGCGGCGCCGACGCGCGCCGCGCAGCACGGTGCGGCGCGAAAGATGCTTCTTCGTGATGAACATTACTTCGACTCTCCTGTCGAGGTAGCGGACGCGCGCGTGTCGGCGACCGTCTGCGTGGCGCTCGGCGTGAACCGAGCCTTCTGCTGAAACTGTGGGCTGCGCACGATGCCGAGCACGATGCGCGCTGAACCGGTAATCGTCGCTTCGCGGCTTCGCGCACGATGCGGCGCACCGTCGGCATGTCCTCGGCCTCGAGGCGGCGCCCGAGCGCGTACACCATGAGCTTCTCCGTGAACGTCGAGACGAAGAGCTCGGGGCGGCTCAGCAGCGCGTCGCGCAAACCGCGTCGGACCCGAAATCGGCGATGCCGCCCGGCAGCGTGGTCGCTCGCGTCGATCGGCTGGCCCGCGTCCGTGTCGCGCCAGCGGCCGATCGGATCGAAATTCTCGAGCGCGAGCCCCGGCGGATCGATGATCGCGTGACAACCGGCGCAAACCGGATCCTTGCGATGCTGCTCGAGGCGCTCGCGCACGCTGTGCGGCGTGTTGCTCCGCGATGCTTTGCTCGAGCGCCGGCACGTTCGCGCGGCGGCGGCGGCGGCGGCGAGTTGAAGAAGTTCGTCAGGATCCACTTGCCGCGGAACACCGGCGACGTGCGGGTCGCGACGGAGCGTCTGGAACAGGATGCTGCCCTGCCCCAGCAGCCCGCGGCGATTCGGGTCTTGCAGCGCCACTCGGCGGAACGCGTCGCCGAACACGCCGTCGACGCCGTAGTGCTTCGCGAGCCGCTCGTTGACGAACGTGTAGTCGGCGCGGATCAAGATCGAGCACGCTCGCGTCCTCGAGCAGCACGGAGCGCAGGAACAGCTCGGTCTCGTGCAGCATGTCGCGGCGCAGGTTGTCGTCGAAGGTCGGGAACGTGCGCTGCGTCGGGCGACTTCGTATTGACGAGCCGGAGCTGCAGCCACTGCTCCGCGAAGTCGGTGACGAGCGTGTCGGCGCGCGGATCGGCGAGCATCCTGCGCACTTGCGCTTCGAGCGCCTTCGGGTCGGCGAGCCGGCCGGCGATCGCGTCATCGCGCAGCGCGTCGTCCGGAATGCTGTTCCAGAGGAACAGCGCGAGCCGCGAGGCGAGCGTGGCGCCGTCGTCTTGGCTCGCTCGGCGCCGGAGACCGCGCCGTCCTCCTCGGTCACGCCGTGATACAGCAGGAACTCGGGGCCGCTCAGGATCCGCGCGAGCCCGACTTCGATGCCGGCCTCGAAGTCGCGGCCGTTGTCGCTGCCGCTCGCGTAGAGCTCGCGCAGCGTTTTGCGATCCTGATCGTCCAACGGCCGGCCGTAGGCGCGCAGCGCGAGGCGGCCCAGGATCTCGTCGGCGCACGCGGTGTCGCTCACGGAGTCGCTCGGTCGGCACGTGAAGATGGCTCTGCGCGTCGGCGTGTCGCCGGGGCCGGTCGACTCGTACGGTCCCGCGACGAGCGCGCGCGTGACGATCGGCCAGCCGTAGCCGTCGTTGCCGATCGGCAAGTCCGCTTTGTCGCGGATCGAGGAGCTTCTGCTCGAGCGCGAAGCTCTTCGCCGACGAAGGTGACGCCGACGCGATGCAGCCCGGCGCTCACCGTCAAGCGCACCGGCAGCCGCTCGCCCACCTGCGTCACCGCGCTGCCGATGTCGCCGTTCGACAGCGCGTCGTCGTCCACGCCGCCGAACTCGGCGGAATGAACGACGTCGTCGTCGAGCAGGATCTGCAGCTCGAACGGCGTCTTGAACCCCTCGACTCCGCGGACCGTGCTGCCCGTCGCCCGCCAGAGCTCCGGGCGGATCTCGTACTCGGCATCGGTCGGGAAGTAGTGATCGACGACGAGCCCGCCGCGCGTTCCGATACGGCAACCCTTCGATCCAGTCGTTCTGCGAGAGATCGAGCCGCGGCCGGTACTCCGTGCCGCGCGGCGCGAGCTTGGTGTCGCCGACGGCCATCGCCGCGACGCGCAGCCCGACCGTGAGATAGCGCTCGAGCAGCAGCGGCGACGTCTTCAGCGTGTCCGAGACGTTGTCGAACCCGTCGCTCGAGATGTCCGCGGGCAGCAGCGATTCGACGTCCACCGGGAAGCCGAGCAAGTCGCGCACCGCATTGCCGTACGCCGCGCGCGTTCAGCCGGCGCACCGGCGCGCCGGCCGGCGTGGGTGCACTCGCGTCGAGATGTCGTCTCGAGATAGGACACGAGGCTCGCGACGGCTTCGTTGCTCGGCCGCGGCTCGCCGGGCGGCGGCATGAGCCCCGCGTTGAGCTTGTGGATCACCTTCTCCCATTTCGCGCGCTGCGCGGCGGGATCCGCGAGGTTCGGGTTCTCGAGCACGAGCCCGCCCTCTTGCTCCGCCTGGCTGTGGCAATCCGTGCAGTACTTGCTGACGACGGCGCCGTGCTCGGCGGCCAGTTCCTGCGGCGACGGCTGCTTCGCGCACGAAGCGAGCGACGCTGCGGCGATGGCCGCGATCGACGAGCAGCGCGCAGCGTTGCAACGAGAGTCGCGCTCATCGCGCGGCCGTCCTTTGCTCTTCCTTCCCGCGCGCGCCGAGCTCGCGCAGCGCGTTGGCCGCGGCGGTGACTCCGGCCCGGCGGCTTCGCGCGGACCTTCGACGGCAAGTGGCCGACGCGCGTAGTCGAGCGGCGTGAAGCCTTCGCTGATCCGCGACGTTGAGGTTCACGCCGCGCTCGGCCATGTGCTTGATGACGGCCGGATAGTCGCGCAACGCGGCCGATGTGCAGAGCCGTGGTGCCGACGTGCGTTGCCGATGCTCGGGTTCGCACCGTGATCCAGGAGAAAGTCGATCGCGGCGATCGCCTTCTCCTCGGTCGGCTGGCGCTCGGCCTCGATGAGCTGCGGAAGCTCGGGGCCCGATCATCACCGCAACGAGCGGAGTGATGCCGCCGCGCTTCTCGTCGCGCAGCGAAGGATCGGCGCCGGCCTCGACGAGCACGCGCATCGCTTCGACGTCGGACGAGCGCGCGGCGCGAATCAGCGCCAGGTCGGTGAGCTTCGGCGGCGGCGGCAGGAAGCGCGCGTCGCGATCGAGCAGCTGGTCCGGCAGGCGGCTCGTGAGATCGGCGCCACTCGCGAGCATCAACTTGAGCACCTCGAGCGAGCTCTCGGCGCCCGTCGGCACTTGGAACTCGCCGACGTAGTTCACGCGATTGCGCGCCTCGACCACGGCGAAGAGCCCGCCGTCGTCCGCGCTTGCGCCGGCCTCCACCAGCACCTTGGCCGCGTCGAAGTGCAGGTTGTCGAGCGCGATGACGAGCGGCGAGAAACCTTCCGGCGTCTTCGCGTTGAGATCGGCCTTGCCTTCGATCAGCGCTTTGCATCGCATCGACCGCGCCGCTGCGCGCCGCAAACATCACCGGCGTAAAACCGGCCAACGGGATCTCGACGAAGTAGCGAACGGCCGGCTTGCGCTCCGGCAGATCGTTGATCGGAGTTCTGGCGTTGACGTCTGCGCCCGCCGCGATCAACGCGGCGGCGACCTCGCCGCGATCGGCCGCGGCCGCGTACATCAGGGGCGTCTGGCCTTGCCACTGCTCGACGACGTTGACGTTGGCGCCGTGCTCGATGAGCAGCCGGACGGCCTCTACGCCGCTCGTGCGGGACGCGAGCATGAGCGGCGTCTCGCCTTGCGGCAGCGCGAGATCGACGTTGGGCGCCGGCGTCGAGGAGCGTGCGGAGCAGTCGCGGCGTCGGCGCGAAGAGCGGCTTCGTGCATCGGGGCGAAGCCGTAGCGGTTGGTGAGATTGGGATCGCCTTTCGCGGCGAGCAGCGCTTGCACGCTGCGCGGCGTCGCCGAAATGGGCGGCGTAGAGCATTGGGGTTGAGCCGTCGCCTGCTCTCGCGTTCGCGTCGGCTCCCGACGTGAGCAGCGTACGGACCTCAGCAGCACTGGCTCGCTGAGCCGCCGCCAACAGTTTCGCGTCTTGCTCGGGCGTCGCCGAAGCGGTCAGCGATACAAGAACGAGTGTTGCGAAAGCACCGATTCGAGCCGACGTTTTCACGTTTCCCCCAAGTCGAGATACGAGCTTCGAACGTTGAGCGTCTCGCACCGAATCAGCGTACCGGCCGCATTCGCCCACAGTCCCGGGACGGGCACGAACGACGCATCGAGCCGCTAGGGTGGAGACTATTGATAATTTGACAAACCGTCAATTACGCTCAAGCAATCTTTTGCGAGTCACTCGGTCGCCGCTGTCCACGCGCGGCCTGCGCGCGGCCTACGAGCATGCGCGCATACAAGAGGGTTCCATGCTGAGCTGCCCGCGACGAGCTCGATAGACGCCCCTCTCTTCCCGCACCGCGGAGGGATCTTCCGCACCACTTCCGTGCCGCCACGTTCCCGCGGGAACGTCCATGTCGTCGATCTCGTCGAGGACGACGCCGCGGACGATCGCGCTCATCCGCGTTTCCGCGGAAACGCGATCGAGATCCGCGCCGTCGGCGCCGATGCCGTCGTCGATCATGTCGACCGCGCGATAGCCGGCGCGCGGGATCACGCGCCCGTCCGGCCGCCGGAAATAGATGCCGCCGCTTTCGTCGCGATGAATCGTGAACCCGCCTTCGTGCAGCAGCTTGTGGTGATGCGTGCAGAGCAGCGTGGTGTTGTCGAGGCTCGTGCCGCCGCCGTCGATCCAGTGCCGGATGTGATGCGCGTCGACGTAGTGCGCGCGGCTGCAGCCCGGGAACGTGCAGCCGCGGTCGCGCGACCAGAGCGCGCGCCTGAGCGCCGTCGACACCGTACGCTGCTTGCGGCCCACGTCGAGCGGCGTGCCGCGCTCGTCCTCGACGATCGTGACGACGCTGCCGTCGCACGCGAGCCGGCGCACGGTCTCGATCGGTAGATCCGAGCGCCCAGCTTCTCCGCGGAGGGCTCTCTCGTCGACGTGCACCACGACCTGATAGTGATCGGCCGCAGGAGCCGAGCGCGACGTGCGCCGCGTCTCCGTCCGCGCCGCTGCCGGCGCCGCCGCCGAGATAAGTCTTCATGATCGCGACGAACGCGTCGGCCTGCTGCGCCTTCCAACTCTCGCCCGAACGCTCGCTCGCGAACTCGACGCCGAGCGCCGCCTCCCCCGCCGCGACCGCGCTGTCGACTGCCCGGCCGACGAGCTCGCCCTCTTCCGCCGGCAACTCGACGACGATCCGCACGCAATTGCGCGCACGATCGCGGAACAACGTGAGCGACCGCCGCTCCCACACGTGCCGCGCGCCGTGCACGGAGTCCGGCTCCGTGTTGCGGATTTGCCGGCACCGGTCCTCGACCTGCGCCGCGGTCGCGTCGAGCGCGTACGCGAGCAGCAAGTCTTCGTCGTGGCTTGCGGCGACGCGCGTGAGCGCTCGCACCTTCGAGTACGAGAGCTTGCCGTCGGCGAACGCGGCCGAGATCGCAGGCAACTCGCGTAGCGCGTTCGCCGTGCGCACCTTCTCGCGCGCCGCGCCCGGCGAAATCCCGCAGCGCCACGCGAGCCACTCGGCGCAGCTCGCGCAGCCCCACTTTGCCCAACCGAAACGCTCGTCGAACTCGCGCACGAGCACGAGCATGCGATACGTCTCGGCGTTCATGTGCTGCGCGAGTTGCGTGATGGCGCGGTCGAGATCGTCGACCGAGAGGTCCTCGGAAGCGGCGAAAGCGACGGCGCCGCGCGTGGTTTGTGCGGTCATGGACGTCTCCGAAAGGGTTGGAAGCCGAGCACTGATCATACGTCCAGTACTGCGGACTTTTCCAATAACTTTCGGTTACTTACGCGTGGCCGCGGCGCTCGAACCGCGGTATCGAAATCAAGCAGGCAACAACGTAAACGAGAACACGCCGATCACGAACCACAGCGCGGCGAACAACAAGCCTTGAATGGCCCACTGCCCGCCGCTGGACGGCACGAAGATCGCGACCACAGTTCCGGCCAGCGTCGTCAGCAGCGGGAACGTGTAGGGCGTCGACACGGTTGCCGCGAGTGCGGCGAGCCTCTCGCCGACGGGCGTGAACTGGCTTTCTTGCTTCGCTGGATACAAAAAAAGGGACAGAGAGCGGTTGCTCCCTGTCCCTTCGTTATTACTGCTCGGTCAGCTCTTAGTGTCGAACCTGACTCGTGACGTTGTCCTCTTCGTACACTTCGCAATTCGCGCGCTCTGTCAGGATTCCGCCGCCAGCCGCTCCTTGGGCCAGAGGCAGCACGCGGGTCGGCATCACCCACGGCTCGAGAAGCACCTCTGGATCTTCGATCGTCATGTCGTAGCGGAGCTCGTTTCCGACGCGTGTGATTTTCTCGATGATATGCATGCTGCCGGAGTGGAAGAAGCCCCCTCGCCCCAACCACGTCGAATCGTCGAAACTCGTGGAGTCGATGACGAGCGTATCCCCTTGCCACGTTCCTATGCTCTGCCCATAGAACGTTGCGATGCTCAACGCCTCAGCGCTCGGCGTGCGACCATCCGTCGGGATGACGCGGTATTCGTTGTTTCCGCCACCGTAATCGGAATTGATCGGATAGAAGAAGACGACGTCTTTGTCGGTTTGGATGATCCGCGTCGGCGTGCCGTGCCGCGGAAGTCCGAGCGGCTTGCACGTCATGACTGGATCGTACTTGTTCGTCCACTGATCGAGCTCCTGAATCTTGTCCCAGAACTCGGGTTTGTAAGTGGGAAGACCTAACACTCCAAACCGCGAAGGCGAGATCCACTCGTATTCCACCCAGAAGTTGTCTTGCCCGCCCGTGCAGCCGTTCTCGGGGTTGATTCCTCCGCCCTTCACCTGCGTTGGACCACATCGGCGGTTGCCATTGCCCGCGATTGGATTAGGCGCGCGACCCCAGTTTCCGGTCAGGTCCGGCTTCCCATCGGCGCGGCGCGGCGTCGCGACGGCTGCAGTCTTCGTCGCGGGCGGCGCATTCGTCGCGGGTGCGTCGGCCGACAGCGTCCAGTTCGGAGGCTGATGCGTTGGCTTGATCGCCGCCTTGACGCTCGCCGGCACGGGCACCACGACATACATCTGTCCCGTTTCCGTCTGTGTCGTGGTGATGTCGCGCACGACGGTGCCGTTCTTCTTCTCCGTCATCTTGCCGGCATAGAACACCTCGGCCGGGTTGAGCGGATTGTTCCAATCCTTATAGTTGCCGTAAGTGAACTCGTACGTGTCCGCGCCGTTCTTCACCACGACGCTCTCGGCCATGAATTTTGCGTCGAGTGTGGCGGTCGCCGTTGCATTGGGGACGCCCGGGATCGGGAACGTCAGCACCGGCTTGTTGCCTTCCCATTTGACTGACGTTTTACCTGCCGTCATCACATCGGCTGGCACCCGTTGCGGTCTCGCCGCCATTTGCGGCGGGTTTGGGTCCTGAGTGCCGGCCATTGCGGCCTTCCACGCACCCTGCGGGCCCGCCCACAGGCGAATCATCCGCTCCTCTACGGTTGCCGGCATCGGAGTGGCTTTGCCTTGGCCCGGGACGAGCTCGGCACCCTGAATGTCTTCGTTCCAGGCATAGGCTCCGCTGACGACTTCGATAGTGGAGCAACTCTGACCATTGGGCCGAGTGCCGGTGATCCGGATCCGCTCGCCGGACGCCCGGTAGCTGATGTCGGCTCGGTACATCGTCACGTTGCAGGGCTGTCCGTCCACTTGGATGGTGCCCTTGCCCTCATAGACGAGCGTCATGATCAGATCTCGTTCCTCAGTGCTCCGCAGCATGCCCGTGTACCAAGCCCAGTTGAACAGGACTGACTTCAGGTCCTTTGCGTCGGCTGCGGGGGTGTACTCCGGCTCGCCTCCGCCGCGGCGGCGACCTTGTGCGCCGGTTGGCGCCGCTGCGCTTATTTGGGCGCCGGCTGCCGGCGCTGAGCTTTGTCGTCTTGAGCGCTAGACAGGGACGGCACGCTGATCATCAGAGTCGCGACGATCGCGACACGTCGTCCACATCATTCTTTTTCGAGAAGCCATAGTGATCTCCCCCCGAGGGCGCGGTTACTAATTGCCGCCTTGCGTTGCCTACGACCGTGCCGTCCGCCCGCTTGATCGTCTTGAGGCCTCCCAACGGACTCCCGTTCCGTGCCGGGGTGAACGTCACGGTCAACTCTTCGCCGATCTTGAGCGCGTTCGGGCCGACTTTGGTGATCCCGCGAGCGGCGAGCGCCGTAGCCGAACCGGTCGTGAACGTCCAGTCGGTCGTCGTGCCGTCGGCGTTCTTCACCGTAACCGTGATCGATCCGTGCGGATTCACGAACTGGAGCTTGGCCAGCGTGCCCGTGACTTCCCCCTCCTTCGCCGGGTCATAGACGCCGGCGGTGGAGTGATGCGCCTGGACCGACGCACCGGCCATCAGACCCCCGAACACGACGACACATCCCAAAGCTCGTCTAATCATTTGTGCCTCCGCAAAGTTGTGATCGGCACGAGTGCCATCACTAGCCATCGAAAAAAACGGACAACCGCAAGCGCGTAGCAGCGGGGCCCGGACTCCAATGATGACCTCGCCGGTCCGCCCGAGTGATAGTGCTTAAGAATTCCAATGGACTCCCGCTCATCCTATGTCGCGCCCACGTCCCGAGGGGAATCATGCTGAGCCTACGCGCCGCGATCTCAGCGCAGCTCCGCCGCGCCGGCCGCCGCGTTCGGCGGCGCGGCCGCGAGCTCGTCGCGAAGCACGACGGCTTGGCGGCCGACGTACGCGCGGATGCTCTCGGCTTGCGTCGCGCTGATGAGCTGCGTCCAGCCGATCATTCCGAGATCCGTGAGCGCGCCGTCGATCACGATCGAGTGCCACAGCTCCTTGCTCGTGAGCGCCGGCGAGCGTCGCAGGTCAGGAATGACGTTGATGCTGCGCGTCGCGTTGCCGTGGCAACGGCCGCAGTAATCGGCGTACAACAGCTCGCCCGCACGGACCACGTCGTCCGCGAAGGTTTCAGTCGGCGGGTTCGGCGGCGGAGCGGGACCGGGGGGCGGCGGCAGCGTAGCCGTGCCGCCGAGCTTGAACGCGACGAGCCGTCCCGGTTGCCGCGCGCGCGCCTGCGTGTCGAGCGCGCCGAGCTGGTTGCCCGTCGCGCGCGCGCCGGTGTTGATCGCGATGTATTGCTCGCCGTCGACGCTATACGAGATCGGCGCCGCGGCCGCGGCGTTCGGCATCGGATAGCTCCAAACCTGCTGGCCGCTCGCCGCATCGATCGCGACGAGCTCGCCGTCGATGATGCCGCGGCCCTGGAAGACGAGATCGGCCCCCGTCGCGAGCACGCCGCCGCCGCGCGCATCGACTCGGAAGCGTTCCTTGTTCTCGACGGGATCCCAGGCGAGCACGTAGAACTTCGCGGGCGGTAAGCTCTTCGCGTCGTCGCGCACGACTTCCGGCCGCCGGTCCTGGCCGAGGTTGTAGCCGCCCGGCACGTACTTCCAATCCGGGAGGTCGTCGTAGCGCAACGACGTCTCCTGCGCCTGGAAATAGACGAGGCCGGTGCGCGGGCTGAACGACCACGGCGACCAGTTGTGCGCGCCGCTGCCGGTCGGCGTCGCGAAGAACGGGCCGTCGTCGTAGAACGCGTTCGCCGTGATCGCCGGCCGCCCCGTCGCGACGTCGACGGAGGTCGCCCAGTTCACGGGCACGAAGTTGTTCGCCGAGATCACCTTGCCCGTGTGGCGGTCGAGCACGTAGAAGAAGCCGTTCTTCGGCGCGTGCAGCAGCGCCTTGCGCGGCGCGCCCGCGATCGTGAGGTCGACGAGCATCATCGGCTGCACCGACGTGTAGTCCCACGACTCGCCGGGCGATTCCTGGTAGTGCCAAATGTAAGCGCCGGTGTCGGGGTTCAGCGCGAGCACCGTCGAGAGGAACAAGTTGTCGCCCTTGCCTTCGGAGCGCTGCCGGCGGCTCCACGGCGAGCCGTTGCCCGTGCCGACGTAGACCTGATCGAGCTCCTCGTCGTAGACGATCGCGTCCCACGGCGTGCCGCCGCCGCCGTACTCGTAGTACTTGTCGCCGAACCAGGTCGGTCGAGCGAGCTTCTCGAGCGCCTCGTCGGACGCGGCGCCGTCGGGTCCCTTCGCCGGGATCGCCCGGCACGACGTAGAAGCGCCACGAGAGCTCGCCGCTCTCCATGTCGTAGGCGCTCACGTAGCCGCGCACTCCGAGCTCGGCGCCCGAGTTACCGATCAGCACCTTGTTCTTGATCACGCGCGGCGCGCCCGTGATCGTGTAGGACTGCGTTTGGTCGACGGTGACGGTGCTCCAGAGCAGAGCGCCGGTCTTCTGGTCGAGAGCGATCAGGCGGCCGTCGAGCGTCGCGACGAACACCTTGCCGCCGGCGACCGCGAGGCCGCGGCTGTTCACGTCGCAGCACGCCTTGTAGCCCGCGATTCCCGGCACCTTCGGGTCGTAGTACCAAACGCGCTCGCCGGTCTTGGCGTCGACGGCGTAGACCTTGCTCCACGCCGTGGTCGTATAGAGCACGCCGTCGACGACGATCGGCGTCGCCTCTTGGCCGCGGTTCGTGTCGAACTCGACGTACCACGCGGGCTTCAAGTCCGCGATCGTATCCTTGTTGATTTGCGCGAGCGGCGAGAACCGCTGCTCGCTCGTCGTGCCGCCGTGGACCGGCCAGCCTGCTCGGGCGTCCGCGGATGCGGAAGGCTCGGGGCTCGACTCCACCGGCTCGGGAGAGCGGCTTTCGCAGGACGCACAGATCAGCGCCGCCGCGGCGCAGGCCAACGCTCGGTTCATGGTGCCCCCCTTCGTTGCTTCGCCGAAGCTACCACACCGCGAACCAGCGGTGGAATTGCTGCGGTTGCGCCGCCTTCGACCCGGTCGGATTGACCGCGTCCCGGCCGTGCCGCACGCTTCGAGCTGGCCCGTCACCCGGCCGACTCTTGCGCCGGGCGGTGCCGGAGCTCGCGCATGCCCAACCACACCTTCGCGTTCCCGCGGTGTCACTCGCCCCGCATGCCGCTCGCGATCGCACTCACGGTCGTCGGCGTCGTAACGACGCTGGCCGCCGCGGCGACCCGCGCCGATCCGGTCGACGTGATCAACGCGATGCGTGCGGAAGGCTGCGCGCGCGGCAGCTCGCCCGCGCCACCGGTGCGCCACGACGGCTCACTCGACAACGCGGCGCGCGAGCTCACGCGCGACGGCCGTTTGGAGGTTGCGCTCGGGCGCGCCGGGTATGACGCAATGAGCTCCACTTTTTTTCACGTGCGCGGCTCACACACCGACGAAGCGATCCAGCAGGTGCTCGGAGAGCGTTACTGCGCGGAGATCAACGATCCACGTTACGAGGACACCGGCGCGTTCCAGCGCGGCAACGAGACGTGGATCGTGCTCGCCGTGCGTAAAGTACCGCTTGCGTTGGAGGCCGCAACCGTCGAGGCCCGCGTGCTCGCGCTCGTGAACGCGGCGCGGGCGCAAGCGCGCCGTTGCGGGCGTGACCAGTTGGACGCGACCGGACCCGTGGTGCTGTCCCCCTTCCTTACGGCAGCCGCGATTGCGCACTCGCGCGACATGGCGCAGCGCGGCTCGCTCGGCCACCCGGGCTCGGACGGCAGCACATCCGCCGAGCGCGTCACGCGCGCGGGCTACACGTGGCGTGCGGCCGGCGAGAATATCGCCGCTGGTCTCCGCGACGCGGATGCCGTCGTCGCCGCTTGGCTCGACAGCCCGGGGCACTGCGCGACCTTGATGGGGCCGCAGTTCACCGAGATGGGCGTGGCCTACGCGCTCGCACCCGGCAAGAATCCGCCAATCTATTGGACCCAGGTGTTTGCGGCGCCGCGCTAGGGCGTCGTCGTCGCGTCGCGTCGCGTTTGCTCCCCCCGGCGCGGAACCACCATGTTCGCTACCGCACATATCACGCCAATCCACACTGATAAATTCCCAGGAGCTGTGAGCTCCGAGTACAGTGCAGTGGAAGTGGCAACGTATCCTCCATGCCGTCGGACGTCATCGAGGCCGCACAGCCACATCGTAAGGCCCGAGCGCACGCGAGAGCCGCCCAACTGACAAAGGAACGATGAAACATGATGACGACGATTGCAGCGCGGACGATTATGTGGGCGGTCGGACTTGGCTCGCTGTCGGTGTCGGCGACGCTGCTCGCGCAAGAGCCGGAGAACCGAGAGCGCGCCGCCATCTCGTTAGGTGCGTTCATCAGCAGGCCCGCAACCGAGGCGCGCGTCGACAGCGATTCCGGGCCAAGGCACCGATATCAATTTCGAGGACGACCTCGGCCTCCAGAGCTCCACGACCATCGCGCGCCTCGACGGCCATTGGTGGATCAGCCGACGGAATCGCATGGACTTCTCGCTGTTCAGCTTCAGCCGCGACGGTGCGCGGACGATCGACAAGACGATCAACTTCGACGATCAGACGTTCGCGATCAACACGGTCGTGAATTCCACGCAGGATCTCGACATCGCAAAGGCCGCGTACACGTTTGCGCCGGTCATCAAGGACCGAGGGTATGTCGGTCTCACGGCCGGACTGTACGTCGCGCAAACAAAGCTGAGCCTGAGCCAGGCGACGCTCGGGAAATTCCAGTCGGAAGATTTGACGGCGCCACTTCCCGTGATCGGCGTACGTGGCCAATACGCCATTACCGATCGAATCAAGCTGCGCGGCTCGCTCGAAGTGTTCGGAATCGATACCGGCGATGTATCGGGTCACTTGGACGACTTCAATATCGCGGCCGACTATGGCTTCGGCAAGCGGTTCGCCGTCGGTCTTGCCTACAACGACGTGGGAATGAACATCGAGGCCAGCGAGGGCGGCAATGGATTCCGCGGTGCGCTCGACTGGGGCTACAGCGGGTGGTTGCTGTACATGAACGTGGATTTCGGCAACCGGTAAGGCGCGAGGAATCATAGGACCCCAATACCGATCCCTCGTGGCAACGTCGACTGCGGGCTGGTGCCAACAGCCATGAACCCTCTAGTCAAAGACGTTCGTGACAATCCGTTGCTCTGGCTGCTGGTGTTCGTGCCGGTGGTTTTCATTGCGGCGAGACTCAAGCCCGAGGCGCAGACGCTGCTCTTCGTGTTGTCGGTACTGGCTATCGTCCCGCTGACCGTGCTGCTGAGTCACGCGACCGAATCCGTCGCCGCCAAGACCGGCGATTCAGTCGGCGGCCTGCTGAACGCGACGCTCGGAAATCTGGCGGAGCTGATCATCGCTCTGTCTGCATTGCGCGCCGGGCAATACATGCTGGTGAAGGCGTCGATTGCCGGTCCGATTGTCACCAACTCGCTGTTTATCCTGGGAGCGTCGTTTCTGCTCGGTGGCCTCAAACATCACACGCAGGAATACAATCGGGCGAGCGCCCGCGTGCAAGCAGGACTGCTTTTCCTGGCGACAGTCGCGCTGCTGATTCCGTCGACGATCGTGCACGTGGACTCCCCCGCTCAGACGGTTTTCAGCCAGGAATTGAGCTTGGGTTTAGCGGTGATTCTGATCGTCACCTATGGACTCGGGATGTTGTTCTCGCTCAAGACGCACCGCGACTTTCTTAGCAGCGCCAAACACTCGGAAGCCAGCGCCGAAAAGCCTTGGCCGCTGGGTCTCGCGCTGGCGACGCTCGCGGTAGTCACCGTGCTGGTCGCCGTGGTCAGCGAGATCTTCGTCGAGTCCGTGCAGAAGGCGGCGGAAGCCTTCGGCATGACCCCTGCGTTCGTCGGCTTCATCATCGTCGCACTGGTCGGCGGTGCGTCGGCGATGCCCACGGCATTTTCTGGGGCCCGCAAGAACCGGCTGGATCTGAGCGTCGGCATCGCGCTCGGCAGCGCCTCCCAGATCGCGCTTTTCATTGCACCCGTACTCGTGTTCGTGAGCTACTTCGTCGGGCCGGCGCCGATGGACCTGCAGTTCTGGCCGGGCGCGGTGGCCATGATGTTGATCGCGACTATCACGACCTCGTTGGTCACGAGCAGCGGACGCTCCGCGTGGTTCGTCGGCGTGATGGTGTTGATGATGTATCTGATTTTCGCGATGACGCTCTACCTGCTGCCACCCGCAGGCGCCTGAAAGCGCAGTGCGGAGGAAGGCGCGAGTGCGTGCGGCGAAGCCCCGTGCGCTACCCCAAATGCCGCATCAGGACGATCATCAGAGCGTAACTTGCGACGGTAAGGGCAATCGAAACGCCGAGGCTGACGTAGAAGTTGTAGCCGCGGGCTAGCATTACCGGCAGCGACAAAAAAAGTGCGAGCGACGGCACCACAAGCCACGCGATGCTTCGTGCGAGCGAAGCCACCTTGGCCGCGTCGCGCGTCTCCAGATATAGCCAAATCATGGCCATTACTGAAACGAGCGGGACCGACGCAAGAATAGCCGCCGCGAGCGAGTTTCGTTTTCCGATCTCGGATATCGACACGATCAACGCCGCCGTGACCGCAAACTTCAATATCGTGTAAAGCATCTCGTCCGCGTCTCGATGGCTGCCTCGTGGAATTCGCTCCGTCCTCGTCCTCTCCCCCAGGATAGGGTACGCTCACTCCCATGGCCAAAGAACACGTGCATCAGACTCACGCCGAAATCGTCAAGCGTCTGAAGCGTGCCGAGGGTCATCTAGGGAGCGTCATCGAGATGATCGAGCAGGGACGCGAATGCCTGGATCTCGCGCAGCAGCTTCATGCCGTCGAAAAAGCGATTGGCAAAGCAAAGACGACCTTGATCCACGATCATATCGATCACTGCCTTGAACACTCGGTCGCGAACACCGGGCGCGCGGCGCGCGATTCGATCGACGAGTTCAAGAAGATCACCAAGTACCTTGACCGATAAACGTTACCGCTGCTGAACCGTCGCAGCGCTGGGGGGCGCGTGAGAATCAGTCTGGCGATCATCGCCGGGTGTCTAAGCACCGTTGCCGTCGCGGAACGGGCACCGTCATTCTCGGATGTCATGATCCAGGCGGAACGGCTTTCGCCGCGCCTCAGCGAGTTGGACGCGAACATTCGTGCGGCGCAGGGCTACGCGCAGCAGGCTACTGCGTGGCCGATCCCCTCCCTCAACGTGGAGCGCGAGGATTTCGGGGGCAGCGGCGTATATCAAGGCTCGTCTCTGGCGCAGACCACCATTTCGATCAACCAACCGTTGGACTTCGGCGCACAGCGGCGCGCACGGATTGCCGCGGGCGACGCGGCGGTCACGATGGCCCAGGCCCGGCAGGCGCAATCGCGGGCTGAATTCGGCCATGACCTGGCGATCGCCTATGCCGCGGCGGAAGCCACTCAAACGCGAATAGATTTGCTCACGGAGGATCTGAGCCGCTCGCGCGAAGACGTCCGGTCTGCGCGCGCTTTGGTCGAGGCCGGTAAGGAAGGCGAGTTGCGCGCCGTGCAGGCGGAGGCGGCCGCGTCGGCGGCGGAAGCCGACCTTGAAGCGGCGCGCGCCGATGCGGTCGCTGCGCTCACTCATCTTTCGGCCCTGGTGGGCGTTCCCGAACCCTATTCCGGGGTCGAACCCTCGTTACTCGTTGCGGCGCATACCCTGCCCGCTTCGCAGGGCGCTGGGCAGATACCCGCTGCGCTAAGTATCGTAACGGCGGAAGCCGAGCGCGTCAGCGCGGAACGACACGTGACCGTCGCGGAAAAACGCGCCGTCGCGATGCCGTCATTTTCGCTCGGTCACCGGCGCTTCGAAGGTAGCGACGCCCACGCCTGGGTGGCAGGCGTCTCCATACCGCTGCCCATCTTCGATCGTAATCGCGGCGGTATCGCCGGCGCGCGCGCCGAATTGAACGCGGCTGATGCCCACCTTGCGGCGGCGCGCCTCGATGCTGAAGCAGAGTGGCGAGTCGCAACAGCGCAAGCCAGCGCCGCTAACGCGCGGCTGACGGCTTCCGATCAAAGCGAGCGATCCGCTCGCGAAGCCTATCGTCTCGCCCGCATCGGCTACGACGCCGGTCGCACGCCGCTTTTCGAGTTGTTGAGCACGCGGCACGCGCTGACAGACGCGCAGCTGCGTTCGCTCGATGCCCGATTTGCGCGCGTAAGTGCCGAAGCCTCCCTCGCCCGGCTGGCCGGTCGCATTCCTTTCATCGAGTAGGCGAGCATGCAAGATACGAACAAAAGCGGTCGGCTGATCTTGGTTGCGTGCACGGTGGTTGTGGCAGGCGGGCTCGGATACGCGCTAGCGAAGCTCACCGGCCGATCGGACAACGCGCAGCAAACCACAGCGTCGCCGGCCGCGCCCGCGTCGCCGGCTGCTGCATTAGCGATTCCCGACTCCTTTCTCGAGACGATGGGAATCGCGCTCGAAACTGTCACGCCCGGCAATCTCGGCGCCGAAATCCAGGCACCTGCCGTCGTGTCGGCCGCGCCGAACGGCCAGGCCGTCGTTACCGCGCGTGCCTCCGGAACGTTGGCGCGGCTCAACAAGCGGCTCGGTGATGAGGTTGCCGCCGGAGAAGTTCTGGCCCTCGTGGAAAGCCGCGATGCGGCCGCCATGGCGGCGGAACGCGCGACGGCGGAATCGAAAGTCGAGCTCGCGCGCTCCATCCTCAAGCGCGAGCAAAGCCTCTACGAGCAGAAGGTTACGCCGCGACAAGATTTCGAAACCGCGCAGGCTTCGCTCGCGGCTGCGGAAGCGGAAGCGGCACGCGCAAGATCCAACGCCGCCGCCGCCGGGCTGACGAGCGACGGGCGCTCGCTCGCACTGGTCAGCCCGATCGCAGGGCGCATCACCTCCGCCAACGTTGCCCTCGGCGCTTACGTGGAGCCGGACATGGAGCTCTTCCGCGTCGCGGATCCGCGGTTCGTGTCGATCGAGGCATCCGTTCCGGCAGCGGATGCCAGGCGGATCGCTGCGGGCGATCGCGCCGTCGTGACTACCGGGTCCGGCGCGAGCCTCGACGCTACGGTTATTTCGGTGACTCCAACACTGAACGAGCAGACGCGCTCGGCCACCGCGACCTTGTCGCTCGCATCCGAGCAATCCGTCCCCGCGCCGGGCGAGTTCGTGCAGGTCCGGATCAGCGCCAAGACCGTTGTTGCGACCGACGCCTTTGTCGTACCGGACGACGCCGTGCAGAGCGTCGAGGGTCGCGACGCGGTGTTCGTGCGAGCAGGCGATGGATTCCGCGTCGCGCCTGTGGTCGTGGGCGCGCGCAGCGGTGGACGCGCGTCGATCCTTTCGGGCGTGCGCGCGGGCGACGTCATCGCGACGAGGAACGCTTTTCTGCTGAAAGCGGAAATCGGCAAAGGCGGCGCCGAGGAAGAAGAGTGATCGACCAAGTCCTGTCGTTCGCCGTTCGGGCGCGCTGGCTGGTCGTGTTTCTGACCGCCGTCGTGGCCGGTTACGGTCTTTGGGAAATCTCCGTACTTCCGATCGACGCGCTGCCCGACATCACCAACAAGCAGGTGCAGATCAACACGACCGCGCCGACTTTGGGCCCGGAGGAAGTCGAGAAGCGCGTGACGTTCGCGATCGAAACCGCGCTGTCGGGGCTCGCCGGCGTGGAGAGCACGCGGTCGTTTTCGCGCAATGGGTTCAGCCAGGTCACGGCGATTTTCGATGAGAGTGCCGATCTGTATTTCATGCGGCAGCAAGTCACGGAGAGGCTGTCGCAAGCGAAGCCCAACCTCCCCGACGGCGCGGAGCCGCAGATGGGCCCGGTCTCCACGGGTCTCGGCGAAATCTTCATGTACACCGTCGAGTATGCGAACCCTGACGGAAAGGGAGCACCCGTCCAGGACGGCATGCCCGGTTGGCAGACGGACGGCTCGTTTCTGACCGATGACGGCGAGCGTCTGACCGACGAGATCGCCCGGCTCGCGTACCTGCGCACCGTTCAGGATTGGATCTTGCGGCCGCAGCTCCGCATCGTGCGCGGCGTCGCGGATATCGACTCGCTCGGCGGCTACGAAAAACAGTATGCCGTCGAGCCCGACGCCACGAAGCTGGCCGCGTATGGGATTTCGTACGCCGAGCTCGCGGAGTCGCTCGAAGCCGCCAATCTCTCGGTCGGCGCGAACTACATTCAGCGCGCGGGCGAGTCATATCTCGTGCGGGCCGACGCCCGCATACGCTCGATGGATGAAATCGAGCGCGCCGTCATCGCGACCCGCGGCGGCGTCCCGGTCACCGTGCGCGACATCGCAACCGTGCGCATCGGCGGCGAGCTGCGTACCGGGGCCGCCAGCAAGAACGGCTACGAAGTCGTGATCGGCACGACGCTCATGCTAGTCGGCGAGAACAGCCGCACCGTCGCCCGAGCGGTCGGCGCCAAGCTCGACGAAATCAAGAAGACCCTGCCCACCGGCATTGTCGCGAACGTGGCGCTCGATCGTTCGGAGCTGGTCGTCGCCACGATCACCACCGTTGGGGAGAACCTCGCCATCGGCGCGCTGCTGGTGATCGCGACGCTGTTCCTGATCCTCGGCAATGTCCGCGCCGCCATCATCGCCACTCTCGTCATTCCGCTCTCCATGCTCATGAGCGCGATTGGAATGAACTCGCTCAAGATCTCCGGCAATTTGATGAGCTTGGGTGCGCTCGATTTCGGCCTGATCATCGACGGCGCGGTGATCGTCGTTGAAAACACGCTGCGGCGGATCGCGGAACGGCAGCGCCGCGAAGGGCGGACGCTCGCCGGCGCCGAACGGCTGACGGAAGTCGTCGCATCCTCGCAGGAGATGATCCGGCCGACGATCTACGGACAGATCGTGATTTTCCTGGTCTTCGTGCCGTGCCTCACCTTCCAGGGCGTCGAAGGAAAGATGTTTTCCCCGATGGTGCTCACGTTGATGTTGGCGCTGGCCTCCGCCTTCGTGCTCTCGCTGACTTTCGTGCCCGCGTTGGCCGCCCTACTGATTCGCGGACACGTTGCCGAGACTGAAGTGCCGCTCATCGCGAAGTTCAAGCGCTTTTACGAACCCGCGCTTACGCCAGGTGATCGACCAACCCTTCCCCGTCATCGCCGGCGCAGCGGCGATCTTCGCAGCGGCCGCGGTCACGTTTCTGTTCCTCGGCCAGGAATTCATGCCGACGCTGGACGAGCAGAACTTCAACCTGTCGTCCGTCCGCATTCCCTCGACCTCCATCGAGCAGTCGGTGACGATGGACTTGCCGCTCGAGCGTCAGATTCTTCAACTGCCCGAAGTGAATCTCGTCTTCTCCAAGACGGGCACGGCGAACCTCGCGGCCGACCCGATGCCGCCGAACGCGTCCGACAACTACGTGATGCTCAAGCCGAAGAGCCAGTGGCCTGCGGATGTGCGCACGAAGGACGAAGTGATTGCACGCATCGAAGAGAAGACCGCTTCCATCGTCGGCAACGCCTACGACGTCACCCAGCCGATCGAGATGCGGTTCAATGAGCTGATCGGCGGCGTGCGCAGTGACGTCGCCGTCAAGGTCTACGGCGACGACCTGGATCAGATGACGGCGACGGCCGGGCAAATCGCGGCGCAGCTGGGGAAAGTCCGGGGCGTGGCGGATTTGCGCGTCGCGCAGACCCACGGCTTTCCGACCTTCGATATCAAGTTCGACCGCGAGGCGATCGCGCGCTTCGGCCTGACCATGGAGGCCGTGGCCGCCACCGTCGAGGCGGCGCTCGGCGGCCGCCCGCCGGGCTATTGTTCTCCGGGCGATCGCCGTTTCCAAATTGTCGTTCGCGCCGCGAACGCCCAGCGGAACGACGTCGACTCGATCGGCGCATTGCCCGTGATGCTCCCGCCGGTGGAAGGCCACGCGCGCGGCTCGATCCCGTTGCGCCAGGTCGCGAGCTTTCAGACCTCCGAAGGGCTGAACGAGATCAGCCGCGACAACGGCAAGCGCCGCGTCTACGTCGAAGCGAATGTACGGGGCCGCGATATCGGCTCGTTTGTCAGCGAAGCGCAAGCGCTGATCGATCGGGACGTCAAGATTCCCGCGGGCTCTTGGCTCGAATGGGGCGGGCAGTTCCAAAATCTCCAGGCGGCCAAAGACCGCCTCGAAGTGGTCATTCCCGTCTGTCTGATCCTGATTTTCGCGACGCTCTATATGTCGCTGCGCAGCGCCGCGCTGGCGCTGGTCGTGTTTACCGCCGTTCCCCTGGCGGTGGCCGGCGGCGTGTTCACGCTTGCGCTCCGCGGCATTCCGTTTTCGGTTTCGGCGGCCGTCGGCTTCATCGCCGTGTCCGGAGTCGCGGTGCTGAACGGGCTCGTGCTGATGTCGTCGATCCGCCGCAAGCTCGACACGGCGATCGACGCGGGCACCGCGATCGTCGAAGGATCGATGGAGCGCGTGCGCCCGGTGCTGATGACGGCTCTGGTCGCGTCGCTCGGATTCGTCCCCATGGCGCTCGCGACACGCGCCGGCGCAGAAGTGCAAAAGCCGCTGGCCACCGTCGTCATCGGCGGCCTGGTCACCTCCACCGCGTTGACGCTGTTCGTGCTGCCTGCGATTTGCGGCCTTATTCTGAGGCGGCGATCCGCGCGCGAGCTCGTCGCGCGAGAGCGCGCAGGCCGCTGGCGCGGCCGGCTGATCGCACGGCTGGACCTGAAAATCGCCCCGAACGCGTCGCGCCTAGCGATCTCGTTCCAATTGCCACTTCCAAGACAACCACACACTCGCCTCTAGATCTGGCGCTGCATCGTTGAGACCAACGTGCACACCGGTGCGCAGCTCGACGCGCTCGAAGCTAGCGATTATTCCGAAACCCGCCTGCAGCTTCGTGTTTTCACCGCGATTTTCTGTTGCGAATAGCTCGAAGCCAGGCGTCATCCGCTCGCGAGGAAGTTCCACGAGCACACTCCCCCGCCAGCCCTTCTCGACTTCCTCTCCCCGAGCATCATGAGAAAGACCCGCGTTGACATGCATGCGCCACAGGTCGCGCCTCAGGGTGGCCAAGAACTGCGATTCGATGCCGGACCCACTCTGATTCGACTGCACCGGCAGGAGCGCGAGCGTTTCGACTCCAAAACTCAAGGGGTTTTGTGTCCCCGCCCACTTGAACCCGAGAGCGCCGTCGTGAAGACGCCCATCGTCCGGGGAGTACTCGAGCTCGGAGGAGATTTCGTAGTGATCGCCCAACCCGAAATTCAGATGTGACAGCGGCGCCAGCCGTTCGCTTACCGAATCGGTCCTCTCGATCTCCAGCAGACCAAGACGCCATTCAATCGCGTCGCGTCCTGCGGTCTCTGCATCGGTCGTGTGGTACGGCGGGAATGCGAATGCCTCGGCGCCGAAGCACGACAGCACAGTGCCCAGTACGTTGGTCGCGACCCCGCCGAACGTGGCCACACCCGGACCTCAACGCCGCTCACCTCCCGGAGTCATCTCGAACTGATCGAAATAGGTGACGCTATCGGCTTTCGTCCACAGTCCCACCTTACCGGGTCCGTCGAAAGTCCCGTCTCGAGTTTCGAAGAGCTTCTTGCCGTCGAACGAGACGGTGAATGTCGGTCCCACGAAATCTATCCCGAGCGTGCTCCAACGTTGCGACGGCACTGGGAGCTCTGCAAAAGAATTTTGTTGTGGGTTGAGAGCGCCGAGATAAGCGATTTGGCTGCGTTCGCCATTTTCCACCTTGAAGAGGATCACGTTGCCCTCGAGCGCGTTCGCCCTAACAAGGTAGTAGTTGTTCTCGTCTCTGTAACGCCAAACGATTCCGGCCGCCTGGTCTACGCGTCCGGACACGGGTTTGAATCGTACGGTTATCGAACCGTCAACGACTTCCGTGCTGGAGTAGATCGCTAGCGGAAATCGGTCGCGCGTCCGATCCGTGGAAAGCTGCGCGAGCACCTTCTCGCCCGCAGGTGAACTTTGGTCGCGAGCAATCTGCCAGAGTGGATCTCCGCCCTTGTGAGTCATTGAAGACATCCAGCCGGCTGGAAAAGCGCCGACTTCCGAGTCCTCAAAGTCAGTCGCCTCTGCAAACGCGGCACCAGGCAAGAACATCAAGGCAAATGCAATCGTTTTCACTGGCGGACCAACAGTGAGAATCGGCATACGCTTAAGGCTCCATGTTCCCAGGCGATTGTGTTCATCGCGAGCCTCATTAGTCGGATTGGCGACGTAGCGCTGCTGCAAGAAGAGCCGCGCGCGTCAGTTTCGGGTGCTTGCCGTCGCGTCCAGCGCGGCGCTCAGTCCACGGGCCAGTCTCACCGCATCGTCATTCGCCCAGAAGTGCAGAAAGATCAGGCGAGGTTGCTCCGTGAGCATGTGAATATGGATCGCCGACACTTCGATCCCGTTCGCACGCAACGCCTTGACGACCGGATTGACCTCCGCCGCAATCAGGACGAAATCGCCGGTGATGGCGGCCTTGCCCGAACCGGTCGGCTGGAAATTGATGGCGGTGGCGGCGCCCATCGGTCCGGGCGGCGTGATTTGCATCCCGTTCTCGGTGATCGGTTCGCGGCGCGGCACGCCGAACTGATAGACGCCCCCGTTGGCCTGCCCTTTCGCACGAAGGATCTGCTCGAGCTGCGCCGTATCGAGGTCGACGGGCGGCGGCGTCCCGACTGCCGGGGCGGTGAGCGGCGTCTTGCTCTCGCCCAAAGCTGCGCGGATCGCAGTAGCTAACTTCACCGGATCGCCGTGTCCGCCGATGTGCATGTAGAACGTCGCAGGTTCGGCCCGCAGCAGGTGATTGTGAATTCCCGTGATCTCGAGCCCGCCTTCCAAGAGCTTGCTCATGACCGGATTGATTTCCGTGCCGAGCAAGACGAGGTCGCCCATCACCATCGCTTCGTTACCCATCGGCTTGAAAGCGGCCCACCCGCCCAGCGCGAAGCTCGGTCGCAGCGTGACACCGTCGAGGCTCACCTGTAGATCGCTGCGCGGAAAACCATAGCGGTGGACATCACCCGAGACGGCGGCGCTCCGGCCAATCGCGGCGTCGACCTTCTGCCAGTCGGTTTCTTGGGCATTGAGCGCGGCAGCGAACGCCATCGCTGACACGGCAGCGGCAAGAAGTTTGATGCGCATCGGAACCTCCTAGAGCTCCAGGGTTGCGGACTCGACTATTGGGCCATGCGCCACGGCGCGTGGTCGTTCCACGTTTTCAAAGTGTCCGCCGTCCAGCTCGTCGTCTTGTCGGTGTGGCAAACGTTGCAGGCGTTCGGGATCTTGAGCGCATCGCTAGTCGCCGGCGTGATGAAGCGGAACGTATGGGCGCGCACATTCACGTCCCCGATCGTCTGCTCGATCTTGGGCATATGGCAGCCAACGCATTCATTGCCGGCGCTACCGGCCTGGTGATGCGTGTGCGCCTCGATGCTCGGCGCATGCGGACCGTTTTGTGAGTTGGGTCCATGGCAACTCAGACAGATCGACTCCACGGGCTTCCACAGCATTGCGTCGTTGGTTGTCCCATGCGCGTCGTGACAGCTCGAGCAGGTAACGCCGCGGGTGTACATCAGGCTTTGAACGTAGTCGTTACCTTGCATGCGGTTTTTGTGCGCAGTCCCGTCGGCAAAGTGCGTGAACGTCGTCTCGCCAAGCTTGAATTCCTCGAGCTTCCAGAAGTCGGACAGCTTCTTGCCCACGTGAAAGCCCACTGGCCAATCGTAGTAACGGCCCTCGATCGGGTTGGTGAGGGGTTGGCCCTGCGAGTGGCATTGAATGCACACGTCGTTCGCCTGGACGTAATCGAGCTTCGCCGGATTGACGATGTTTGGACGGCCTTGGGTCGCGACATGGTCGCTTCCGGGGCCGTGACACTTCTCGCAGCCCACGTTCCATTCCGTCGGCGTCTTGGTCGCAACGTCGTAGTTGACCGAATGGCAGCCGTCGCACAGCGGACCCGTCGGGCGCTGAAGATTGTCGGGCGGATAGAACGGAGTCCACCAATCCGTGTTATCGCGAACGAAATACTGCCGCCAAACCTCGTGCATCACGTCCCATTGCGCGGGGAGTGGAAAGTAATCGTCGCCGATCTTCTTGAAGTAGCGCTGCTTCCACTTGCTGCCATAGGTGAATGCGATGTCGTCCTTCGTGAACGTGAGCAGCGGGTCCGGCTTCGACAAGTCCGGGATGATCGCTTCGGGATGTTCGCGAGGGTCCTGCACGACTTTCGCCATGCGCGTGTCTTTCCAGCGATCGTAGATTTCGGCGTGGCAGTCCTTGCACGCGGCCGACCCCACATAGTGCGCGGAGGAAGCGGCCGCTGGCGGTTCGGCGCTCGCGGTCAAAGGAGCCGCCGCGACTCTCGGCAGATTGCGCAGATACGCGGTGAGCTGCCAGAGCTGCCGGTCCGGCATTTCCCACGCGGGCATTCCGGTGTGACGGATGCCGTTCTTGATGTGATAGAAGATCTGGCCATCACTCATCCCCTGAACGGCCGCGCTTTTGCAGATCGGGCGGCCGCGGATATTGGCCGCTGCCGATCGTCGTTTTGCCAGAGCCGTCATAGCCGTGGCAGAGCTCGCACTTGTCGCGGTATACCTCTTGGCCGGCGAACACATCCGGGCTCTCGGCCGCGGCGTCCAGGGGATTCTTCGTCGCCCGGATCTCGCTCGGAACGGTATGGCGCAGCAGCCATCGCGCGACGCCGACTTCGATAGCCGGTGCGTCTGCACGCGTACTCGAGCCCTCCCACATAACGAGCGCATACAGGCCGCCGAATAAGACGGCCAGAATGGCCGCGCTCATGATCGTGATCTTTGCTGTCCGCTTCGAGCTCATATGACTCCTCTCTGCGCTCTCGCCATATCAGGCGACTTGCAAATCTCGTTCCGCAATCGTTTCGATCTAGGTCCGTGCGTGCGAAAAATGTTGATAAAGGGCATCCAGCACCGGCGTCGTCGCCTTCAGCAGCGCGTCATCGTCGGCGCAACCATCGCGCAACCCGGCGAGCACCGCCTCGAAACCGGCGGCTTCGGCGATCACGTCCCCGCCGACATCGAGGTAGTGAACGAGCCGCGCGAGCCCCGCCAATCCGGCGTCGTCGAGCAGATTGAAGCTCGCGAGCAAGACCTCGAAGGTGACGAGACTCTCCACGTGAGTGAACGTCGCGCCATCGAAGTCGAAGCCGTAAGCATCCTTCGGACAGTCGGCGGGCTTGTCGAGCCACGCGAACTTCGCTCGCGGATCAATGAAGCCTTTGATGAGCCAGGCGCTCGCCACCCGATCGACCCAGAGTCGCTTGCGAGTGGCCCAACGCGCTCCGCGGAAATCGCGCGCATCACGGCGCGGGATACCGCCCGCCGCGTTCGTCGGCTCTTCCGGCGAGAAGCGACGATTGATTGACGCGTGTAGTTTCTCCAGGCTCTCGCGCAGCCGCTTCTGAGGTGCGCCCGGAAAGAAATCGAGCTCCGCGATGACCTGGAACTCGCGCTCGACTTGGCGCAGACGGAGCCTCGCCGTCGCTTCGTCGATGCTCGAGATCTCCTTCCGCAGCGCCGCGGCTGCCGGCGCGAGCTCGTCGTAGGCCGCGGTCCGGTCGAACATCGCTCTCAGCTTTGTCTCTATGGCCGGCGACTGAGGCGGGAGAGCGAAAATCCACACGGAGCCGCCCTCCGCCTCGACATCCTTCTCGATCTCCGCGAAGCGCGCGCGCGTCGCCTCCGATGCCGGAACCAGCGTCACGCCATCTCGCAGATTGACGGCGCCCGTGTCTTTCAGCGCCCGCCACAGCCTGACGCGCGCCGTGCTTGCGTCCTTCCCGGGAAGGCTCGCGGCGAGCAGCAGCCATTCTCGAAACGGTGTCTCCGGCATCTGTAATGTTCGTTGCGACCTGATATGAACATTACATCCTTGATATCGGCTGATCAATCGCCGGGCAAGGGGCTGCTCAGTTACGTCGTCCTGCAGGAGCAGCACAGGTTTCCGGGCTACGTCGAACGCGTAGCCTTAGACGTCGTGCGGTACTTGACGAATTATCCCCGCGCCAGCGGCGTCTCAATCGCGGGCTCGCCGCCGACGATTTGCCAGCAGTAGCCCATACCTCGCGACGTCTCCAGCAACACCGAGGCGGTTGCGTTCCGATTGAGCTTGCGGCGCAAACGATGGATGACTTGCTTGAGGGCCTTCCGCTCCTGGGTCCCGCTCTGCCCCCAAATCTCCGACATGAGGGTCCGGGTGTCGACATAGCGGCCAGCGCTCGTCATCAGCACGCCGAGCACCGCCGCTTCCAGTGGCGAGAGCTGAAACTGAGCGCCTGCGACATCGAGCCGTAGGCCCTCGCGATCCAGCACAGCGTTGCCCGCCAAGGCGGTCGGGCTCAAACCCGATCGCCGCAAGAGCGCATGCACGCGCGCCACCAACGCGCGCGTGTCAAATGGCTTGATCAGGTAATCGTCGGCGCCCATCTCCAGCCCGCGCAGCGCGTCGCTCTCCGCGCTGGGCTCGCTTAGCAGGATGACCGGCACACGCGAGCGCTCCTGTAGCCGTGTCCACACGTCGAAGCCGTCTGGACCTCGCATTTCGACGTCGAGAACGACGAGCGAGAATGAATCGCGTTCGAGTCGGGCGATCGCCTCCGTGCCGTCGTATGCGGCGACCACCTCGAAGCCGGCGCTGCGCAGCGCGAAGCCGATCACATTCAGCAGCACGTCGTCACTGTCGGCGATCAGTAAAGGATCCATATGTCACGTTCGTCGAGACGTGAGTGCGCGCGTTCGAGCTCGTACATGTGTGTGCACGAACTCGAACGCGCAGCGAAAAGTCACGCGGTAACGTGCCGGCGGCCGATAACTTAGAACTGGAACGTCAGGGTTAGACCATAGGTTCGTGGATCGCCAAGCTGGGCACCGTAGTGACCGGCACCCTGGCCTCCCGGAGCGGGTTGCAAGAGCTCGAAGTATTCCTCGTCCGCGGCGTTGCGCACCCAGAAGTAGCCGGACCATTTGTCGTCCGAGCGAAAGCCGACACGTAAGTTGAGCAGCGCGTAGGCGTCAATGTTCAGGTATTGCGACGGTGTCGCGCTCGATGAGAACTCGTCGCGCCAGAACGTATCGAATCCCGTGAACAATTCTCCATGGCTGCCGAGGAAGTTGACCTGCGCTCGATACTCGCCGCCGAACGAAGCCGCCCACTTCGAGATACCGGGCAACCGACCGCCCGACGCGTCAACGAACGCTGCTGCTGCGCCCGCAGGCACCGGCAACCCCGTCAGCTCGAGCGGGGGTGGCGCGTTCGCGAACGAAATGTACTCGCCGTCGTTGTAAGCGACCGCACCGTAGAGCGAGAACGCGTTGCCGATGCGGGCGTTAACGTCGAACTCGGCCCCACGCACGCGAACCTCTTCCGCGCTCGCGATGACCGGGCGGTTGACGCCGGGAACCAGCGTCTGCGTCTGGAAGTCCTCGATCGTCGTGTTGAAGAGCGAGAGGTTTAGGGTCGTGCCGGCCCTCAGAGTGCTCTTCAAGCCGAGCTCGATGTGGGTCAGATCCTCCGGCGGAATTTCAATGAATGCTCCACCCGGAGGCGGCGGACCGAGGTTGACACCGATCGACTTGAACGCGGTTGCATACGTTGCGTAGTAGTTGATCCTGTCACTTGCATCGAACGCCAGTGTCAGCTGACCGGATAGGTTCGTATCGTCGTCTTCCACGACGGCCGCAGCATTCGTATACACCGGTGCGGGCGGGCTAGGCGAGCCGGCGGGGATCACCGGAATGTTGAGCGCCTGCTGTTTCCAATCGACTTCCTTCTTGTCGTAGTTGTAGCGCAATCCCGGTATCAGGTGCAGGCGCTCGCCGATCGTAAAGTCCAGTTGAGCGAACAAAGCGGCGCTCACCGTATCGAGCTGGGACGTGATCGCGCTCTCTTGCCCGCTGTAGTAGTTGTCGACGATCGAACCTCCCGGACCGTAAAGCGCGGTGTTGGGCGTTCCATTGGGCGCACTGGCCGTGGGCGGAGTCCATACGAAGCGCCAATAGTCATCGCCGGTCGCCTCGCTGTGGACCGGATCCGTGTTGAGTTGCTGGTCGAACGCGAAGAAGCCGAACACCGCGCTCACTCTGTCCGAGAAATCCCCGGCCCAGCGCACTTCCTGTGTCAACTGCTCGTGCTTCGAGGGTGCCTGCGACAAGGTGGCAACTTCAAGCTCAAGATAGTCACGGTCGTTCGACGGGTCCCAGATCCAGTTGCGCCATGCCGTTGTCACCGTCAATGTGCCCGCGCCAACCTCCTTGTCGAGGTTGAACGAAACGCCGCCGGTCTCATTACCGGACCTCCAAGGCGTGAGAGTGTCAATCACGCGATCGAATGGGCGGATCGTTTGCGTGGCGGGGTCGGCGTTGGCCGGCACGTAGCCCAAGTCGTTAATGATCTGCCAGAACTGTCGCGCAGGAGCGCGTAGCGTCGGCACCGCGCCGGCAAGTACTTGCGCGTAGCCCACGGGTCGTTGGCGCGTGTAGTCAATCGCAAAAGTGATGTCGGTCTCATCCGACGGCGTGAACAGCAACTGGCCGCGTAGGCCGACGTTGTTGAGATCGTTGACTCGCTCCTGCGAAACGACGTTGTAGAGCGTGCCGTCACGTTGAGTGCCGGAGAACGACAAGCGCCCCGCCACTTTTTCGCCGAGCGGGCCTGTCACAGAGGCTTTCGCCTGGGTGTAGTTGTCGTCACCGTAGCTCAGCTCGAAGTTGAGGCCGGGCGTGAAGCTCGGCTTGCGCGTCGTAACGACTACCGCGCCAGCAGTCGTGTTCTTGCCGAACAGCGTACTTTGCGGACCCCGCAGTACCTCAATCCTCTCGACGTCGATGAAGTCGAATGTCGTCGCGGCGGGCCGCGCTTGCAAGACTCCGTCCACGTAGAAGCCGACACCGGGCTCGATGCCGTCGTTGGTGAGACCATAGGGCTGACCGAGGCCGCGAATGTTCACAAACGTGTTGCGCGGGTTAGTCGAAAAAAACTGAACCGTCGGCACGATGTTCTGAAGGCGGCCTACATTGAACGTCCCCGTGTCCATGAGTAGATCGCCGCTAATCGATGAGATCGGAATCGGCACGTCCTGCGCTGCCTCTTCGCGGCGGCGCGCGCCGGTCACCGAAACGACTTCGACGCCATTAGCCACTTCGATACCTTGCTGAGCAAACGCCGGAAGCGCCGTTGGGGCTACAGCGGCTGCCACCGCAACCGCTATCAATGAAGAACGAGCTGACATGAATCCCATCTCCCTAAAAACCGCGCACCGATCCCGGCACTATCGCCATCGACCGATGTTGAAGCGGCGCATGCTAGCTAACCGTCAGTCACGGCAGCAGTCTTATCGGGGTTACAAAGGGATAACATCGGCTCGCTCCGACGGCGCACGATCTCAAGCGCACGTTCGGGCGGCGCCTTCGCGCCGCTGGCGCCACGCACGACGCGGAGCAAGCATCTGGCCGGCCCGTTCGGAGGCGTTATGGCAATTCGATTGGCGAAGCGTCGGGGACGGGATGGAACACGATGTGGTTCCTTACCTTGGATCTCATTAATATGGCGCATGTTTTCGATTCGAGGTTCTGCCATGCGACGCCTGCCCACCGCCATCTACACGCTCGCCGCGATCACGACGTTCGCCGCACCCGCTTTCGCCCACCACAGCCAGGCCATGTTCGACACGACGAAGGAGATCCTGGTCGAGGGGACGGTCGCGCGGTTCGACTGGGTGAACCCGCACATGTACATGGTCGTCAACACCAAAGGTCCCGACGGTCAAGCCGGCGCTGGTAGAAGGCGAAGGCCTCGGGATCACGCAGGCGCTGGTCGACGGCCTCGATCGCGACGCGCTCAAGCCCGGCACGCCGGTCGTCATGCGCGCCAATCCCAATCGCGGCGGCTGGGGCAAGCAGGTTCGCATCCTCGACGTCACGACCCAGGACGGCGAGATTCACCCGTTCTATGCGGCCAACACTCGGACGCGCACGCTGACGCCGGCCGAGAGCCTCGCGGGTCACTGGGCGCCCACCGGGCGGCGCTCGGCGCGGCGTTCGGGGCCATGGCGCGCTGGCCGGTCACGCCGGAGGGCCGTGCCGCTCAGACGAAGCTAGTCGCCGATGGGCTCTGCTACGTCGAGCCCATTCCGTTCCTCGCGGTGCTCGACGAGCTGCGCACGATCGAGATCGGCAAAGACGAGGTCGTGATGCGGTTCGATAACACGGGCGACCATGTCGACCGCATCGTCCATATGACCGCCGCAGCATCCGGCCGACGTTCAACCCTCGCTCCAAGGGCACTCCATCGGCCGGTGGGACGGCGAGACGCTCGTGATCGACACGATCGCGCTTCGAGCCCGACCCGTCCGGCCTCGGCATGAACGTGCCGTCGAGCCCGGGCAAGCACATGGTCGAGCGGCTGACGCTCACGGAGGATAAGACGCGCCTGCGCTATGAGATCACCGTCGAAGACCCGACGTATCTCACGGCGCCGGCCACGTTGACGCAGCAGTGGGACCACCGCCCCGACCTCGAGTTCTCGCAGGACACGGAAGGCTGCGATAAGGACGTCGCGCGCAGGTATAAGGACAGCGTGCCGAAGTAAGGCCGCGGCTCGGGGACAGGCCCCGGACTCGTCCATGGCCGATTGCCTCGATCGCGTCAGCGCTCTGCGCTGACGCTGTCCGCGCCGATTCCGCGGCAGGCGCGCGGCTGCGACGGGACGCGGGCCTCTGTCAATCCGCCTTCACCTTCTTTGGCGCCGCGGCCTTCGACCGCGCTGTTTTTGCGCCCACAGGTTGAAGCCCGCCACGCAGGAGCGTTTGCGCGGCCCAGAGCAAAACCTCCTGCGCTTCTTCGTCGTCCATCCGGCAGACATCCTTCATGATGACCATGGCGTCCGTGCCTACGGTCAAAGCCAATGCGGCCTGCAGGCGCCGCCACTGCTTCTTGGTGCTGCCTCGTTTCGCTGGTTGAAGCACGGCCTCGAGCCAGCGCATGCGCCGGCCTTCGCGTACCGGCGGTGTCGCCGCGCCGTCGCGCCCGCCGAGCCAAGTGTCGAGATAGACCTTGAGCGCCATGCGCATCTGGGCTTCGTTGGCGAAGGTAATTTCGTTGAAAGTCTTCGAGAACGCCGACATGCGCGCTTCGATATCCTCGCCGTCGAGCGCCTGCACCAACTGCTCTACGGGCGCAAAGGTGGGCGTGATGCCTGCGACTTCGATATGCAACGCCTCGGGCGTCGGAAAGTAGCGATACGCCGTCGCACGCGACACCTTGGCGGCTTCCGCGGCAGCAGCGACGCTCGGCGTCGCGCCGCTTCGCAAGATCCGCGTCGCAGCCTCGACGATAGCAGCACGAGTCCGTTCCTTTTGATTGGCGCGAGGGTCGTGATGCGCCGCCATTTAGCTTAGCTTCACACCGAGCTGTCGTTGAAGCGCCGCAAGATCGCACCACGCTTGCTCGCGCGCAATCTTACCCTCCTCGAACTCGAAGATGTGCAAGAGGCGGAAGCTGACCTTGCCCTTCTTGCCATCGCATAGGAACACGCTACCGTCCAAGATCTCGCCGTGCCACAGCGTCTCGTCGACGACGAAATCATTCCCGTAGTAGCGCTGCAGCGGCGTCACGCTCTCTCCCTTCACCGCTTTGAACAGCATGCTGTAGTAAGCATGCACGTTCGCTTTGTCGTGCTGAACGCCGACGGGCGAAGGCACGATCTCGTGCTCGACCTCGCCTGCGAGGCTCGCCATCACCCCGTCAAGATTGTCGGCTGCCTCGAAACCGAAATGTTCGTTCACCGCGCGGTCCATATCTTCACGGGTCATACTCATCTTCGCCTCCCGGTTTATTGCGACTGTCGTACCCTTATGAGACATTTGTCTCATAACACGACGAATTCGTCAACTACGTGCTTGGGCTACGGCTGGAAGGCGGTCGAGAAATGAACGGCGATCTTTGGAATCGTCTTTAGCGAACTTGAACCCTTAGACCGCAATGAGAGTAGCATCCACGTGCAACACCAACTGGTCCAAGTCGAAATCTAACAAGGAGACTCAGAGATGGTTAGCATCCTCGTCACGGCACAGGTGGAAGACTCGAAGGAATGGGAAGACGGGTTCCGGACGCATCGTGATCTATTCAAGAGTATGACCGCAACGGCTGTTCGCTATGCAGTATCGGATGACAACGAGATCGCGGTCTGCACGGACGCGACCGACCAGGCCAAATACTTCCAGGTTCTCGAATCCAAAGCGACAGTGGATGCAATGAAGGCCGATGGTGTGAAGCGGGACACCGTCAAAGTCTTTGTGTTGGACAAGAAGTTGGACTTATAAACCAGCATCCGTCAGCCGGCGGGTGCAGTTTTCAGAGCGAAGGTCTCGGGGCAATTGCCTCGGCGCCAAGCTTCAGCGTCGAGCGGGGCCATGCTGGATGAGCCATACCGGTCTGACGGGCGGATAGCGCCATTCTCGGTGCGTGAGCGGCGAAGCTACGGCTTCGGTTGGCTCGCGCTCTGAATCATCGCGTCCGCTTCCACGCTCGAGCAGTTCAATGTGAGAAGCTGGTCGAACGGCGCGAGCCGCAGTGTTTGCTTGGGCGCCGTCCAAGGCCCCGTCAGCACTTTCGGGTCTTCGAGCGTGGCTTCGATCTCGAGCGTGTTGGCGTCCACGCGCCGGTAGCGCTCGACGATGTGCAGCGCGTCGGAATGAAACGACACGCGGCCTTCCGCATAGATCCAGGTGTCGTCGGTGAAATTCGTGACGTCGACGACCAACGTATCGCCTTCCCAATGACCGACGGCGTCGCCACGATAGGTAGGCGGCTGGTCGTCGCGGTGCGCCCGCCCGTCCGTGGGCACGAGTTGGAAGTCGCGAAACGTCTCGGTCAGCAGCACGACCGTTTTCGGCGTCGCCACGATCTGCCCTACCGCACCGACGCTCCAGAGCCGCACGCCGAGCGTGCCGAAAGCCACCGGCGCGCACTTCAGCGTCGGGTCGTCCTTATCGCTCAGAGAAGCGGCTTTCTGCGCAGCCCATGGTTGATAGAGGCTCGTGAACGACGGCGGCGGTGTGCCGCCCGGCCGTCGCAGCGCGCCGCCGCCGCGCGCGCCGATGTCGCCGCCACCCCACCAAACACCGGAGAGATCGGGGTGACCGTCGGAGAGGCGCGGAATCGGTGCGCTCGCAGCGGGCGTTGTGGGCGCGGTTGCCTCTTGCGCCATCGCGACATGCACTCCGTTTGGCGCGAACCACAGAAGCGTGAGCAGCGCGCCGACCACCGGGATGGCGGAACGAAGTTCGATGCGTTTCATTGCGGCCCCTGCTGCGGGCCAAATAGCCCGTACACCGTTCCGTCGGCCGTGGTGAGCTCGCGCAGCATGCCCATGTTCTGTGTCGCGTCGCGAGCGCGAAAACCACTGATCGTCACCTCGGCGCCGGTTTTGATGACGCTCGGCTTGTAGCCATTGCGAATCATCCCGCTCGGTGTGCCGGCCTCGAACGCCCAACGCTCGACCTCGCCTTTGTCGTTCTTTACGTCGAGATAGAACCAGGAGTGCGGATTCGTGAGACGTACTTGCGCGATCACGCCGTGAACGGTGATCTTTTGCTCGAGGTCGTACACCGCGGCGAACGAATGATGCGCGAATACGGAAAACGCAGACCCGAGCGAGAGCAGTCCGCCGATCAGGGCAGTCCGGGCGTGTGGCTTCATTACGGAACTCCGCGCTTCGATCGGCACATTCTCTATAGGGCGCGATGGAGATGCAACGCTCGGCCTCGCGTGGCGCCGAATATGGCGCCGATTGAACCTCGGCTGGACGCAACGGCGACCCCCCGAGCTCGTCCGACTGCTCGGTCCGACGGAGTTCCGGGGTCAGCATGATCGCGACCGGGCTTGGCACACTGCCTCGATGGGCAC
This sequence comes from uncultured Gammaproteobacteria bacterium, assembly GCA_963742115.1. GTDB lineage: Bacteria > Pseudomonadota > Gammaproteobacteria > Steroidobacterales > Rariloculaceae > FEN-1219. Next base: position 209,530 of record CAVUKQ010000009.1, on the reverse strand, counting down.
CCCATGACGACAGCTCAGTTGCACAGACCTTCCCGAAAGTGGATAGTTGTCGCGGCTAACGCAAAATACCGACGAAGAGGTGGTGCCTTGAGACCCGCCGCTCTCATCCTCCTCGTGCTCGTGTCGAGCGAAGCCATCTCACAGGGGTGCGCGCTCACGCCGGGACGCACCGGCAACTTCCAGACGCTATCTAACTCGACCGGCGCCGTCGCTTTTACCTCGGGACTGGCAGTGAATGCCGACGGCGCGCCGAACGCCTATCACCGCGTGCTCGGGGCAACGACGCGCGATCCCGGGTTGCTCCACATTTGCAATGGCGTGGCAGTACTCGAGCGCTCCGCGAACGGCCGCATGGTCGACCGCTATCCGAACATCTCGGCTCCTGGCGCCTCGGCCGACTGCAAGGCGGACGTCTTCGCACTGCAGCAGCGAGGCTTCCCGTCGTGCGACGGCGGCGAGTGTCTACGCATCTTTGGATTCTTTGCGCCGCCCAGATCTTGTGGACCGAACCGCGCCGCCGAGTGTGGAGTGCCGCCGTTTGCGACGGACGCGAGCGGCGCGCCGACAGATTTTTTCGTCAGCACTACCTCGCTATTCGATCCGGCATTCGAGGCGACCGATCCACGGCGCTACCTCGACGCGCGCAGCGTGCCGCATTTCGTGCTACCCGCCGGCGAGAGCGGACCGTTCGGCTCCCAGCATGGAATCCGTCTCGGCGACCTAGCAATGATCGCGCAAGGCAATCGCGGCGTCTTCGCCGTCTTCGGCGATGCCGGCCCAGCGGACAAACTCGGTGAGGCGTCGCCTGCTGTGATCACGCGGCTGGCCGGTGCGCCTGATGCGACGAACAGCTTGCCACGCGCGATCGCGTCCGGCGTGACGACGTTGGTCCTTGCGGGCAGCCGACGGGAGCTGACCGAGACGCCGCCGCACAGCGCGCGCGTGATCGCAGTGGCGGGGCAGCGGGCATTGGCGACTGCGGGAGGCCTCGCGGCATTTGCGGGTTGCCTCGGCCTGAACGCCGAGATCGTCATCGTCGGCGAGTGAGCGCCGGACCTTCATCAAGCAACGAGGTGCGCTATGGCAAAACCACTCAGGACATTGCAGAAACAATTTCTCCAGCAAGGCCTTCATCTGTTGTTCTCATTCGACACTTCCATCGCACCCGGCGTCATCATTGAGCGCCGGCGGGCTCGCGACGTAAACCTCAAAGGAAGCATCGACAAGTTCAAGGGCGCAAAGCTCACGGTGCTCGGGCCCGCGGACTTGGGGCTCATGGAATTCTCGCGCGTGCATGAACTCAACGTGGAAGCCGGAGCCGAGCTGATCGGCGGGGGGGCCGTAGGGTCGACGGTAAAAAGGGCGAGGACGGTCAAGCTTTCGCTCGGTAACCCCGTCAAGTTTTTCGTGGACGATCAGATCGAGCTGTTCTCTCGCCTCACAACCGATCCGAGCTGGCCCACTTCCGCGCAGGCCCTGACGCTCGCCCAGAACGACCACTTCCTCGTGACGGAGATCGTGCGCACGAAACTTCGCTACACGTTTCATGCGGAAGGTAACGTCGCGTTGTCTGCCGATGACACGGGCCTCAAGAACCTGAAAGCCGTGAATCTCGGCGGCTCGTACAAGTGGGACAACGATTTCGAGCTCGTCACGAAGCGTGACGTCGTAGTCGCGTTCGAGGCTGTATGTTGGAACCCGCGCAAGAAGGTTTTTCAGAGCCTCAGAAGATGACGAAGTACGAAGCGTCGGGGCGCGGTACTCCGTCTATGGCTATGAACAGGACGCGGCAGTTGTCCTCCGCACCCAAGGTCGTCCCGTCGCGTCGATCGTGACGACGCGTTCTTCGCTACCGACGGACGGCGTCGCTCGACACACCGTGAAAGTGGACGCCGTGGCGCCTGCGCCCGTTGGTTGAAAGCTCAAGCTCGTGATACCGCCTGCAGAAATCTTCCAGCCCTCGGGCGCGCCGAGCTGCCGTTCCAGTACTGTCGTCCCGCTCAGCACCACCCAGCCCTGCTCCCAACCGCCTGCAGTGCAGCTTGTGCCATTCGAGGACGCGCACAGCGTGACGACTGAATTGCGCTTGATGCCCTCGCTGCGCGCCAAATGGGCGCTCGCGACGAGATTGTTTGCCGAGGCTCGCAGCTGGCTGCTCAGCGCCGCGGCATTGAACGATGGCAAGGCAAGCATCGCGAGCAGCGCCATCAAGGTGACGGCGATCATCGCTTCAATCAGTGTGAAACCGTGCACGTCTCGTCTCGAACGCATGTCGTTGTCCCTACCGCTGGATGTACCAGTAGACTCGTCCCTTCGGCTGGCCCGGGACGACACTTGGCGGAACCTCTGCCTCTTCGCCTTCTATTGAGGACGTCGGCCCGCAGCCGATACAAAACGCCACAGAATCATCGTTGAGCTCCACCATTCCGGCCACAGGCGAGGGCGGCAGACCCGTGTCGGGCGGCAGCTCCTGAGAACGGTCAGGCGTGCCGTTCTCGGCAGCGGCGTTCAAATAAGCGACGTTGTACACGCGCGCCGTTCCAAGTCTCGACGTGCAGGCGCCTGGCTCAGGCACATCAGGTGTGTGAGTGCTGAAAGTCACGACGCCGAAAATCGTAATGGCTGATGTGACAACCTGCTCAGTGCTTCTGAGGCCGAGATACCAACCCTTCTTTAGGGCGAGATCGGCGTCCGCTGGGTTGGCCGCAGTCGAGATTCCGAGCAGCGAGTCGAGGCAGATCAGCGCGGCGCTGCAGTTGCCAAGCTCCGACTGCAACCAAGCGCTATCCGTGGGACGGTCACGCAGCGAGAAAAAGTAGTTGCTCACGCTGGCGGCGGCCGAATAAGACAGCAGCGGCTTTTCACGGTCGCCCGAACCGATTAGCAGCACATAGTCGCCATTCTCTTGGACTACGTCCGGCGCGAACACGAACTTCCGGTTCTGTGAGCAGCTTGCGGGGGTGCTGCAACCTAGTGAAGCAATTTTGGTGATTGTCCAACCCGCTGGCGCATCGCCGCCGATGTTCACGCGATAAATGTTTCCGCCGAGATCTGCGGCATAAGCGAATTTAGCGAGACCCGTGGTGCTATCGGGAACGACGACCACATCGGCAATGACGCCACGGTCGGTCTCGAGCGTCTTCAGCAGCGCGCCGGTATCCGCGTTGAGCACATAGATCTGGCTACCGTTGCTCGAAGACGTGCAAGTATTCGGATCAGAGTCTTCGCACGGGTCATATCCGCCACCCATGACGAGCAAGGGAACGGCGCCGGAATCGTACTCCGCCTTCAAGACTTTCGGAGCGGACCACGTTTGGCCGATATCGGCGAAACCGGGGCTGCACGTCGTGTCAGTCAGGCAGCCAATTCTCCACTTCAGGCTGATGTTGGCGGGGTTATCGTTGGGTACATTGAACGCGTAGAGCGTGCGACCCCCGCGTCTCATCGTGGCAAAGACCGTCGTAGCGCTGCCACCCCGGTATGCGGTGATCGGTCCGTCCACACCATACGGCTTGGGCAGCGCGCCCGGTGTTGTGATGTTCGGGAAATTGATCTGGGTCGTGTTGTCCCGAATCCGCTTGATCTGGCCGTAAAAATTCGGAGGCATGAATGCCCAGAGCTCGGCCCCGGGCGCGACCGAACCGATGTACTCGGTCTGATTGCCGTTCACGGCGCGGAAGACGCCGTCGTTGCCGCCATAGAACACCACGACCTGCGGAGCGGCCGCCGTGCCAAAATCCATCGCGACGGGACGCGAGTGCACGACGTCGCCATGTGCGGAAGCCCGCATTGTCGTCGTTTGTGTGTCGCCATTCTCATCATCGAGGTCCACGCCCCGAGTCCAATTGATCAACGCGTTTCTTTCAGCGACGCTCGCTGCTCCCAAGTCGGCCTGCGTGATCTGCGCGTTGGCTGTATTGAAGTCGGTCAAAGTGGTGCATGACGCCGGCGAGCAAGTCTTCAGCGTGCGGGCAGTGGCATTACGGAGCGTGTACGCCTGCGCGCCCTTCTCCACGATATTTCCATCCGGTGAGTTCGAATTCCGATACAGATTTGCGGCCGATCCGGTCGGCGGAATGCATTCTCCAGCCGGCCGAAAAGCCCAGTAATCGTCGGTGGCGTCAATTGACGGCGTCCAGAAGCTGCGCGCGCATTCCGTGATGAAGCCCGTTAGACCATTAACCGCGCCCTGGGCATCCGCATCCACAAGGTGTAGCGCGCTGTTGACGTAACCCAACCGGTACTGCTTTAGATTGCCCGTCCAGCGCGGGTACGCGCCGGAGTCCGGCCGAAACATGCCGATATAGACTTGATTGGAATAGGTCCCCTGCGTGTTGGCGCTCACCGGCAAACTCACCGAGGCGAATACACTATTTACGGCTTGGACTTCTGAGAGCGCCTTATTCACCGCAGTGCTGATCTGGGCGCCGCCGTCTGCGCTCGAGTTGACCGCCATGTATTTCCCGCCCCCGACTCCCTCAGCCATGCTGCGCAAAAGCTTCGACCAACCCGGTCCTTGGCCAGTGGTACTCGGGTTCACTTCGATAGCGTACGTCGTCACGTCCAACATGCTCTGCTTCATGAAACGAGCCCATTCGTCGCTCACGTTCGACTGCGAGCCGGTGGGCGACAACGGGATCTGGACCGTACTCCCGCCCGCAGCGGCGAGCGCGAAGTTCGACTGGGCTGTGTACGTGTTGTTGTCTTGTGCGGGCCCGTTACTGATGAAGATGATGTAGTTCTTACCGCATGCAGATCCTGCCGGCCTATAAGTAGTATCGCCTTTGGACCGCAGCGCATTGCCGGGCAGACGGTAAATTTCGCGCATTGCCGCGAGCGATGCCGGCGTCGTTGCGCTGGGTGACCAGTCGGCACCGGTATTGCCGGTGTAATCGGTTTTCGCCTTGTTATTGCCCGCATATGGGGCTCCGCCGGAGAAGTAACGGTAGGCTTCCGCCATCACGAGACTCGCAGCACCGCCGTTACCTTTGTCCTTGCCAACGTCGAGCGCAGCGAGCATCGCCGCGTATTTCGCTTTGTTATCGGAAGTCATTGGACGAATCGCAGCCCGCACGTAGCCGCCCGACGTGTTGCTGTCGCTGTTGCTCGTTTCTGCCGCAAACATGATGCCGATATTGAACTTTGCCGACTGGTCTGCGTTGGCCGGCAAGTTATCGAAGGTGGCCTGCAAGGCGGCGACCTCGTTTGAAAATGCCGCCGTCCAGTTTGCCGTGTTGTCGATGATGAATAGCACATTCGGCAAATCGTTTGCGCCCGCGGGACTGCCCGCGAACAGATCGATGTCTTCGGCGCGAAGCGATCCGTGGCAAAGCACCAGCGCTGCGGCTGCGAGGCTTCTTTTCGCTGACGATTTCATCTTTTATTTCCTGACCTTAGAGGCAAACGGCGTTGTACTGGGCCTGCGTCAACAACACGCGGACTCCCTGCCGAACTCGCACGGAAGCGCCGCTGACACTTGTATCGGCTACAGTCGCATCGAGATCCCATACTGTTTGGTAGAACGTGCTTCCGAGCACAGAGAAACCGGATCCGAGCGAGATGCTGCTCGGTGGAGCGCTGCTGATGACGATATCCGAGTCGCTCACGCAGGTCGGCGCGGCAAACACGGCTTCGTAGTCGGTTACGTCGTCGTTGTTGATGTCGACGTTGATGGACTGACCGGCCGGGGCGTCGGTGAACGGCGAGCTCAACACCTGCTCCGTGGCTTTGTTTGCGGCGGCAATCGCTTCGTCCCGGAACTGCATGTTGCCGACCGATACGATATCGATGGTGCTCAGCTTGAAGGCGCTGGTTACCATTACGGTCATCAGCACCAGGAGGATCAAACCCACCACGAGCGTCGCGCCACGCTGCGCATGGACCGATACGGGATGATTCATGGCGTCTCCCTCCTGCCGGAAACGTTGGTGAGGCGCACACTGGTCGTAAACACGTGCCGCTTGTAGCTGTCATTCGCTGCTGCAATCGTGTTCGCGGCGGGACATGATCCATCGGAGTCGTATCCGCCGAGACAGTACGTGCGATCGTCCGTATGCCCTGGGGTCGCGTCGCGACTACGAACGAGCGCGTAGAGCTTCACAGCCACGACATTCGTCAACTGCGCCGCAGTGCATGGCGTTGCTGTGGTACACCGAATGAACTCGTCGGGCTCGCCGTCGCCGCGGTTTGTAGGTGACGTCTTATCGGCATCGGCCCAATCAATGGCGTCCGTATAATCAACCGCATCACCCGAATCGCTGACATTATCGATGCCCAATTCCACTCTGAAAGCTTCGATGCCTTCGATCAGAGCAACCGGCGCTTGGTGCGCAAGCAAGCCTCCGGCGACACCGAACTGCGACCGTACTAACGTGGGTATCGTTTCACCGGGCCGATCGGGGTGCGGAAAATCGTGGATGTAATAGATGTTGGAAACGAATAAGCGCTTAGCGGCGGCGGTGCCTGCCGTAATCGGCAAAGTCGCAGGCGATCCCGTTCCGACACAATCCCGTTGGTAGAGCGGAAACACGCTCGTGCCGAGGACGTATTCGAAACCATACGTAGTCGTGCTGTCAGGCATCGTGACCCATGGCACGCTCAGCGTGGCAACGTGAGTACTCCCGTTGTAGGCCGCGACGGAGTTCGTTTGAGCGGCACCAACGCCACTCACAGTGCGAATCGTCAAGCCGACGTAACGTCCGTTGGCGCCGGACGCGGAACCAGAAAGCGTCAACGTGTTGCTTGTAGCCGTTAGGGCAGTACCGGCATTCCGCTCCGCCTTGCAACGGGAGGATTGAAAATAGAGCCGGCCGGCGACGTCGGCTTCGCAGGTGCCCTCCCCGGGCACGCACGTCTCGACATGGCGGACCGCAAGCACGTCAGTGCCGGGTCGTTGGGAAAGCGGCGCGATGCAGCCAAGCCCCGCCGGCAACGCTTCGGCGCTCTGTACTGCGATGCCGACGAGGGCGCTCCGATACGGGCTGTTCCAATTCGCGTATGGCTGACACAAGTCTGGAACCACCGTCGGCACATCGCTCGGCGCGGCCGGGAAGCTGAGGTCGTCGAACTGAGGAACATAGCCGCCCCAGAAACCCGCATGGACGAGGTCGTTCTGTAATAGCTGCAGAGTGAAGCGGCCGTTTTCGATCAATCCGTTCGTCTTTTGCATCTCGACGTTGTTACGGGATGTGCTAACCAATGAACCGACCATCGCCGTCAACATCAGCACGGAAATAGTCATCGAGATCATCAATTCGATGAGTGTGAAACCAGCTGCCGAGCTGGACACGCCGTGCACGCGCCGATTGGTCGTTTGCTCGTGGTTCATGGCGGTCAATCTAGCGCCGCAATGCGGACGATAGTGGTGACGACCCGTCGGCAGCGATCGCCTATGCAGCCTGTCTCCGCGGCGCCGTCGTATTCGCCGAATCCGCACGTAACGCTGGCAGGCGGCGCGGACACCGGGGCCATGCCCTGCCATGCAACGGTCACCATGTATTCGTTGTTGGGCAGGGCCTGAACACAACCTCGGCCACCCAACATCGCACCGGCGCTGTCGCCCGCAGAAGTGACTTCCGCTGCACCTTGCAGTGCGTTGCACCACTCAAGAGCGTCGATCTCGGGTCGCGTCGCCGGACTTATCGGGCACGCCATTCCGGCACCGAGCTCGCCGGTGACGTACTCAGCGGCCAAGCTTCGATTGACAGTGATTCGGTTCGCCATGTCGTTCAACAGGATCAGTGCCTGCGTGCGCTGGTATGCTTCTACCTCGGACAACTGCATACGTGATTGCAGACCCGCCACGCCAACCAAGCCGAACGCCACGATGACTATCGTCACGAGCAATTCAATCAAGCTCGTGCCACGCTGCGAGCGCCAGTGAAACGCGCTTATCGTTTCCATTTAGCAATCGGCGCCTTCTCACCCGTGCTGCTCAGCGTGAGTGGGTCCGGCAGGTTGTCGTCGGCTTGCGTTCCGGTACCGGTGAACGTGATCAGGAAGGAGGGCACGGGCCCTGCTACGGCGACGGTCCATACGTAGTTTTCGCTCACCTCGGACGGCAGCGAGTAACCGTTCGCTGCGAGCTCGTCCTGGTCGGCGTAGGCGCGATTCGCGAGAAAGAACTGCTGCTCGCGATTGGCGATATCCAACATCGCTGACTGTGCGGCGGAACGCTTGCCGCGAATGATGTATTGCTGGTAGCTCGGAACAGCGATAGAAACGAGAACTCCGAGGATCACGATCGTGACCATCATCTCGATTAGGGTAAAACCTCGTTGAACTTCTCGATGCATAGCAAATAACTCGAAAGTCGCGGCGGAAAAACGCTCTCTCACAAAGGCCAACTTGGGGAGCCGCATGCTAGTGCCTCTTCACCGCCGCTCGCTACGAAGCCGATCACACCCAGAGTCAAAAACGGCGAGTGCCATCCAGCCACAAAGCAGTCGCGCGCCCCGTTCCTTTTTATGTCGCGTCTAGCGAGCTGCAAGATAGTCGGGCACGGTACGTGGAATATCGCGCCGCTGCTCGGCGATCAGTCGCTTCTTTCGGACACGACTAGAAAAATACTTGGAACCGGTCGGCTCGTCGATCGTGACGCTCGTTCCGCTCACGACGGCCTACAATTGCGAGTCGCGGCCGTCGCTTATGTCCGACCGTGACGTCTCTCCTCCGCCCGAACGGCGCGATCGAATAGATTCGCGAATGTCAGGAACGCTAACGGGGAATACATGGACGAACCGAAGAAAGTCGACGAGCTCGCGGAGACATTGGAGCAGCCGCAGCCTCCGGAACTCGTGGGCGAGAGCGACGACACGCAGCAGGTGCGCACGCTGTCTGTGCAAGAGCTCGAGCAGATGATAAAGAGCAATAGCCCCACCAAGTAACGCGTCGAGTCATCGGGTAGATACCAATCCCGCCGCCAAGAACTTCCTTCAACAGCAGGCGAAGTTCGACGACTTCATCGACTGCTACAACCGTGAGCGACGACATCAAGCACTGAACATGAAATACCCGGCCGAGCTCGATCAGCCCTCACCTCGCCCCTACCAAGGCCTTATCGAACGCGAGTACCCCTTCCATGACGAGACGATCACGGTCACGCGCTGCGGCCGCATCTGCTTCGGTCGTCAGAACGTCAACTTGAGTAAAGTGTTCGCCGGACAGAACGTCGGCGTGAAACAGGTCAGCGATCAGATCTGGCTGTGAGCTTTATGGACCATGACTTAAGGTTCTTCGACGACGAGGCATGTCGGGTCGAAAGTGCTATCAACCCCTTCGAGGCGAGAGTGTTACCCATGTCTCCGGTATAAACCGTTACTCAGTCTCCGGAATGGACTCTGGTGGAATTGGTGGGCCGTGCTGGGCTCGAACCAGCGACCAATGGATTAAAAGTCCAGTGCTCTACCAACTGAGCTAACGGCCCGATCAGTGCTGCGACGCGCGCTCGCGGCTGCGGCGCGCGCCCGCATTATAGACTGAGAACCGCGCCCTGGCCGAGCGGTTTCCGATCCCCGCTAATACACGCGGGAGGACTCGGGCCATGGCCGCCATGAAGGGTGACCGCGCCGCCGCGGGCTGTCTCGCGCTGTTCGCGCTGCCGTTCGCGGCGGTCGGCGTGTTCGGTCTGTACCTCGCATCTTTCCACGCTCTGGACGTGGACGCGGATGCAGAGCTGGGTCGAAGTTCCCGCGCAGATTCAGTCGCTCGACCTCGAGGAACACCAAGGCGACGACTCCACCACGTACAAAGTCCGCGCAACCTACCGCTATTCGTTCGGCGGCCAAGACTTCAGCGGCGACCGCGTTGCGATCAGCGGCATGGCCGACAACATCGGCTCCTTCCACCAGGATCTCTACGCGCGATTGAGCAGCGCTGGGAACGCGGGCACGGCATACGTCGATCCCGCAGAACCCTCCTCCGCGACGCTGAATCGCGACCTTCGGTGGGGATTGCTCGCGCTCGAGCTCGGGTTCGGTCTCGTCTTCGGCTGCGTGGGCTTCGGGTTGCTGCTCGGCGCCCGCTACGCCTTCAAGAATACCGCGCAAGAACGCGAGCGCGCGGCGCGGTATCCCGGCGACCCGTGGCGCTGGCGGGCAGACTGGGCCGACGGCGCGATCCGCAGCAAGGCGGCGAGCCGTGGACGTTCAAGCGCGCGCAGCACAAAGGGGGCGCGGCAATGCTCACCTTGATCACCACGATTATCGACGCGTCCGCCGTGTTCCTATTCTTGGCCGACGCGCCCGTGATCCTCGCGCTCGCGTTCGCAGGCTTCGACGCGATCTTCATCTGGTGGGCATTACACCTCTGATTCGCCGAGTACCGAGTGACGCTAGACGATCGGCTGCTCACGGTCGCGCGCCGCGGCGTTGCGGGCGCCGGCAAGGTCGCCGAGATCCCGCGCCAATGGGTGAAAACCGTGCGCGCGCAGCGCGGCATGCAGGCCGGCAACAAGCTCTATTACGACCTGAAGGTCGAGACGGCCGACGACATCCTCACGGCCGCGAGCTCGGTCGCGGACTACACGGTCGCTTCGTGGCTCGCGAATCACTGGATGAACGGCCCGTCGCGCGCTTGACGATTCCGCGGAATCATCCGCTGCCGGCACAGCACCAGGCGATTCCGCGGAATCACCGAGCGAACAGCCGTTTCGGCCAGTTCGTGACCGTCTGACTCAACTTCTGGCGAACCCGCGGCGCTTCCGCGGAAACAAACTGGAGCGTGCTTCGCCTACGGCGGCAGCACGAGATCTATGCCGAACGCGCTCGATGGGCGCGGCCCGCCTTTCGTGACAATTTCTACAGCGCCGTCTTCGCGCACGAGCCAAACCTCGATGGCACCCGCCTCGAGATAGGCGGCGACCTTCTCGTTCGTTTCAGGCGCGGTGTTCGACGGCGACAGAACCTCTACGCAGATCTCCGGCGCGCACGGGAAGGGCGTCGGCATGCCGTGTCGGGCGATGAAGTCCGGCGAAGCCCACGCGACGTCGGGCAATCGCACACCAATCTGCGTCTCGACGCCGAGCTCCGTGAACGTCGACCCCTCGGGACGGAATCTGTGCAGCTCGCGCGCGACGAACGCTTGTAGGAACGCGTGTCGACTGCTTGGCGGACTCACTTCGATCGAGCCTTTCTCGTTCAACTCGACTTTGTATGGGATCGCTGCGATCAATGGATCGTCGATCATCTGCAGCCAGCGCTTGCGCAGCTGCGTCCGTGACAGTCGATGAACAGGCGCTCGTTCTGCGGTCGTCGCGTTCATGTTGCAGATCCGTCGGTCGAAGTGCCGGTTCGAATGTACGCGCCGATTCGCGCGCCACACCAGCGCGGAAACGGGAGATTCGGCGGCGAAACGCGCATCAGCTCCAGCTCAAGTCGTGCTGGCCGAACGGCAAGTCGCGAATACGCTTGCCGGTGATCTGGAACACCGCATCGCCGATCGCGGCTTGCACCGACGTGCCGCGGTCGTGCCCCATGCCGATGAGCCAATGCGCGGTCGGGAAGAACTGGATGTTGATCTCGAGCGGATCCTCGTCGATGCGCGACAGCGAGAACGGTGGAAGTTGTTCTCGACGATCGCGCCGCCTCGACGTTGCACGCCTGGTGCACCGCGTCGTTGTAGAACCAGGTGATCTGGCCCTCGATCTGCTTCTTCACCGATAGCGGGTTCACGAGCCCGAAGCCTTCGTCGTGCGCGACGTCGACGCGCTCGAGCTTCACCTTGCCGTCGCGGCTCACGGACACCGTGTGCACCATCGCGCTGATCGTCGCCGAGCCGCCCGTTTCCGCGCCGCGCTCCTCGAGCGCGATCGCGCGCGCCGTGCCCTTCGGCAGCGGCTTGCCCCAGCCCGACATCTCGGCCGCCATGTCGAGCGCCTTGATCATGTCGTTCTTGAACGGCAGCTCGGTGCGCGACAGCAGCTCGCGCCGGTAGAGATACGGATCTTTGCCCGCGGCGCGCGCGAGCTCGTCCATGAAGCTCTCGCGATAGAACTCGTGCGCGGCCTGGCCGACGCCGCGACGCGTGCCGACCGGCACGTGGAAATCCGTCGTGTGATTCGAGAAGCGGTAGTTCGGCACGTAGTAGCGCGACGCGACGTCGAACGACGCGTCCGGGCCGAAGCCGTCTTTCTGCATCGCGGTGCGCACCTCGAGCGCGATCGGCCAGCCGTCCGTGTCGAGCGCCGCGCGCAGGCGCGCCATGCCCATCGCGCGATAGGTCGTGCCGATGAAGTCTTCCTCGCGCGTCCAGAGCAGGTGAATCGGCGTGCCGCGATTCGCGTTCGCGATCATGATCGCCTGCTCGGCCTGCGGACCGTTGCCGTTGCGGCCGAAGCCGCCGCCGAGATGGCACATGTGCAGATACACGTTCTGCTCGGGGATGCCGGTGATCTGCGCCGCGCTGAAGCGAGTCTCCTGCGGGCTCTGGTCGCCGATCCAGATGTCGACGCGATCGTCCGTGACGAGCACGGTCGCGTTGCCGGGCTCCATGCGCGCGCGCGGCAGATACGGCGTCGAGTACGTCGCTTCGACGATCTTCTGCCGCGCGCGCGAAGGCGGCATCGAAATCGCCGATGTTCACGCGCACGTTGCCCGGCTCGTCGAGCGCGGCGAGCGAGCGCCGCGCGCATGTTCGCCGTGTTGAACGCGCGCTTGCCGCGCCGGGATGTCCCACTCGATCGGCATCTTTGTCGAGCGCGGTCTTCGCTTGATACCAATGATCCGCGATCACGGCCGACGCCGCCGCTGAACACGCGGCCGCGCGTGAGCTTCGGGATCGGGGATCGGGAATCGGACGGCCGAGCGCACGCCGGGCATGCTGCGGACCGCGTCGAAGTCGTAGCTCTTCACGTCGCCGCCATACACCGGGCACGACCTCACGGCCGCCCACTTCATGCCGGGCAGCTGCACGTCGATCGCGTAGACGGTCTCGCCCGTCACCTTCATCGGCACGTCGAGGTTCTTCTGCTCGGTGCCCATCAGCGTCCACTGATCGGGCGGCTTGATCGTGATCGCTTGTCGGGATTCGGATGCGGCGTGTGCGCGGCGAGCGCGCGCGACCTTGCCGTAGGTCGTCGTGCGGCCGCTCTTCGCGTGCGTGATCACGCCGTCCTTCGCGGCGAGCTCGCCGACCGGCACGCCCCAGTCGTTCGCCGCCGCGAGCAGCAGGCGCTCGCGCGCTTCGGCGCCCGCGAGCTGCAAGTAGTAGCGGCCGTCCTTCACGGACGACGCGGCGTTCGTCCGCATGCGCCGGTAGACGCTGTCGGGAATGCCGTGCACGCCGGTGCGCGCCGCGATTGCCGAAGCGTCGGCTCGCCGCCGCCGTTCGGGTCCGTGCCGCCGTTGCCCGGCACGTTGAGCGTCCAGTCCGGCGCCATCTCGCGTCGCGTCGCGATTCGCGGACGCGTATTGCGGCCGGACCTTGCTCCAGTCGCACTGCAGCTCCTCGCACACGATCATCGCGTTCGACGTCCACACGCCCTGGCCGAGCTCGGTCTGCGCGATGCGCACGGTCACGGTGTCGTCGGGCGCGATCGCGATCCACGCGTTCACCTCCGGCGTCGCGGGATCCTCGTACCAGAGCCGCACCGTGCGTCTGCAGCGCGTTCTCGGCCGCCATCGCCGCGCGCGGCGGCAGCCAGAAGCCGAGCACGAACGCGCCGGCCCGGCAGATGAAGTCGCGGAAATCGCGGCGGCTTTGCGCTCATCGCTTCCCGCCTTCATGAGCTCGGCCGCGCGATGGATCGCCTTGCGCACGCGGTGATAGCTGCTGCAGCGGCACGCGTTCGTCACGGCCGCGTCGATGTCGGCGTCCGTCGGGTTCGGAATTCTTCTGCGAGCAGCGCGAGCGCGCTCATGATCATGCCGGACTGGCAGTAGCCGCACTGCGGCGCGTCGAGCTCCTTCCACGCGACCTGAATCGGATGGTTGCCGTCGCGCGAGACGCCTTCGATCGTCTTGATCGCTTTGCCGACCGCGAGCGACACCGGGAAGCTGCACGAGCGCATCGGCTGCCCGTCGACGTGCACGGTGCATGCGCCGCACTGCGCGATGCCGCAGCTGAACTTCGTGCCGGTGAGCCCGATGTGATCGCGGATCACCCAGAGCAGCGGCGTCTGTGGGTCCGCGTCCACGGAATACGCGGTGCCGTTCACCTTGAGATCGAGCGCCATGACGTCCCCCTTCGCAGGAGGTGAATAATAACCCGCGCGGCGCCCGCGAGCGCCGAACCGGCGGGTCTCAGCCGCAGCTCACGAGCCCCACGGCCAGCGGGGCCGCCTTTTCGTTGTCCCTGCAGCCCGGGCGCAGCTCGCCCGGCGCCGCCACGCCGACGTTGGTGCACTTGCGCCGCGTGACCGTGCCATCGGCCGTGGAGTTGCGGATCACGTTGGTCCCGTCCAAGCAGATCAACTGCACGCGCTCGTCGCAGTTCACGGCTTCGCTCGGCGCGCACGCGAACAGGAACGCGGTGCGGCCGTCGCCGAGTCGATAGCCCCAAAACACGAGCTCTGCGCCGACGCGGCCGTTCTCGTCGGTCGCAGTGGCACCCGCGAGCTCCGGCACCAGCGCCTCGACCGGCTGCGAGAACACGGCGTCCGGCTTCTGCCGCACGCCCATCGCGCGCTCCTGCGAAGACGCCGCCGCGACGAGCAGCAGTGCAACGACGAAGCCGACGACCGTGAGCTTGAAGTTCATTCCATTCCTCTTTAACCCGGTTTCAACTCGACGAGAATTCCATTGGGGTCGCGGAAGCGCAGCAGCTTCTCGTCGTTCGACGGCACGATCTGCGCCCCTATCGCCGCGAGGCGCTCGGCAGCCCTGTTGCGGTCGAATCCGGCCACGCGCAGCGCGAAATGCTGGAAGCTGGGCTTCTCGCCCGACGCGACCTTCTCGACGCCGAGCTTCGTGTGCCCACCCACGTCATACCAGAATCGCGCGGGATTCGCTGTGCGCGCGGACGCCTTGCCGAAGATCAAGCCGTAGAACTTGTCGGAGCGCTCGGGATCCGTCGCGCCGACCATGATGTGATCGAGCCCCATGACCTGCACGATCGCGTCCTCGTGAGTGACGCGGCCGGCCGGAATGATCGTCCGCGACATCCCGCCGGGGGCGCTGCCGAGCTGGAGGAACAAGCCGTCCGGGTCGACCGGAAAGTTCCGTCCCGCACCGAGCTCGATTCCCGCAGCCGCGAGCGCCTGCTGCGTCTCCATCTCTTTGTAATCCTGGACGCGCGCGCAAATGTGATCGAGCACGGGTAGCTCGACGTCGTCGCGCGTCCAGTACGCGCGATCGCCGATCGCCATGTGCGCGGTCGCGAGCTTCACGTAGAGCCGCGTCGGCGAGTCCATTTCGCGAAACAGCTGTGGGTCGAACGCGCGCGCGAAGAACTCCGCCGTTTTCACGGAATCGCGCACGGTGATGCCGAAGTGGTCCAAATCGGTGGCGTTGACCGGCAGCGGCGCCCGTTGTGCGCTCGCTGCGCGGGGCACGACCAGCGGAAGCGCGCAAGCCGCGAGCAACCCGCACGCGTCGCGCCGCGTTAGATGGCCACTGCCGCCTCGAATCACGCTACTACCCCCAGCGTCTCGTTGGTTAGACCGGAACCTCTAGCTTACCGCCGCGCAGCCGCGGCCATCACGAGCAATCGTGCTCACTTTCGATAGCGAGTCGGGTCGGCGACGCGTGCCGCGGCGAACCCGTCGCGCCGCAGCCGGCACGAGTCGCAGCGCCCGCAGGCGCGGCCGTGCTCGTCGGCCTGGTAGCACGACACCGTGAGCGCGTAGTCGACGCCGAGGTCGAGGCCGCGGCGAATGATCTGCGCCTTGCTCATCGTGATCAGCGGCGCGTCGACGGCGAGCTCCCCGCCCTCGACACCCGCTTTCGTCGCGAGCCGCGCGAGCTTCTCGAACGCGGCGATGAACTCGGGCCGGCAATCCGGATACCCGCTGTAGTCGATCGCATTGACGCCGATCACGATCTTTGCCGCGCCGAGCACCTCCGCCCACGCGAGCGCAAGGCTCAGGAACACCGTGTTGCGCGCGGGCACGTAGGTGATCGGAATACCCTCGCCGCCGTGCTCGGGCACTGCGATGCTCGAGATCCGTGAGCGCCGACCCGCCGAGATCACCGATCGACACACACAGCTCGCGATGCTCGCGCGCGCCGAGCGCTGTCGGACACCCGCCGCGCGGCGGCGAGCTCCGCGCGGTGGCGCTGGCCGTAGTCGAGCGCGAGCGTATGGCACTCGTCGCCGCGTGCACGCGCGATGCCGAGCGCGGTTGCCGAATCGAGCCCGCCGGAAAGGAGCACCACCGAGCGCGTCATATATATGTGTAACAGGCTCGGATACGGCCGGCCGAGCTAGCGCCCGGCGCGTTTCCCCAGAGCACCTTGTGCAGCTGCACTTGCAAGCGCACGGGCAACCGATCCGCGAGGATCCAGTCCGCGAGCTCGCCCGCCGGCACCTGCTCATAGCTCGGCGAGAAGAACACCGGACACGGCGCGGCTCCGTGCGCGAAACGCTCTGCAAGCACGCCGCGCGACCAGTCGTAATCCGCGCGATCGCAGATCACGAACTTGAGCGCGTCGTGCGGAGTCAGCAGCGCGAGATTCTCCCAGCGATTGCGGTGCGCCTCGCGCGAGCCCGGCGTCTTCACGTCGACGACGCGGCAGACGCGCGTGTCGACGGGCCCGATGTCGTGCGCACCGCTCGTCTCGAGCGACACGTCGAACCCTTGGTCGCAGAGCGCGGTGAGCAGCGCTGCGCAGCGCGGCTGCGCGAGCGGCTCGCCGCCCGTCACGCAAACGTAGCGCGTGCCGTGCTTGCGGATCTCGGCTTCGATCTCGTCGAACGAGCGCCACTCGCCGCCCGTGAAGGCGTACGCCGTGTCGCAATACTGGCAACGCAGCGGGCAACCCGTGAGGCGCACGAACACCGTCGGCCAGCCGCTGAACGCGGCCTCGCCCTGGATCGAGAAGAAGATCTCGGTGATCTTGAGCCTCGGGCTCGCGACCTCTTGCTCTGCCGCGGCCGCCATTGGAATGGGCTCGCTATTCGCGGTCGCTATTGCGAGAGACGCTCGAGCCGCTGCGACGCGAGCCGCGCGGCCGTGGTGTCGGGGAACTGACCGCATCACTTGCTGGAGCGCGGTGCGCGCGGCCTCGCGGTTGCCGAGCTCGGCCTGACAGTAGCCGACCTTGAGCAGCGCGTCGGGCAGCTTCGCCGACTGCGGATAGTGATCGAGGACCTTTTGGAACTCCGCGAGCGCGGGCTGGTATTGCCCGCGCACGTACTGCGTTTCGGCGAGCCAGTACTGCGCGTTGTCCGCGAGCGGGCTCTGCGGGAATGCGACGAGGAACTGCCCGAACGCTGCGCCCGGCTTCCTCGTACTTGCGGCCCTGCATGAGCTCGAACGCGGCCTGGTAGTTCTGCTGGTCCGTGCCGGCCGGGCGCGCCGGTGCGGCCGCGACGCGCGGGGCCTCGCCCGCGGGCGGCTGCGCGGCACGCTCAGGTGGCGGGGGCGTGGCTTGCGGCGCGGCGGCCGGCGGCGGCGCCGGTGTCGGGGCGAATCCGCGCTGCTGGCCTTGCTCGATCGCCTGGAGCCGGCGATCGACGTCGACGTACAGATCGCGCTGCCGTTTGTTGCTGTTCTCGGTCTCGTAGCGCAGCGTCTCGATCTCGCCGCGCAGCTGCATGGATTCGGAACGCAGCATGTCGACCTCGGCCGCGAGCTGGATGAGACTCTGGTTCTCGATGACTCGCTCGATCCGGATCAGGCGGGCCTCGAGATCCACCATCTTCAGCTTCATCGGATCCTCGGCCGCAAACGCCGTGCTGCAGCCGATGGCAGCGAGTGCAATGGCGATCGGAGTAATCAGACTTTTCACCGGGAACTCCATTTGTTTGCTCCTCTGCGGCTCGATCAAGGCGGCGGGCGTCGCGCCCGCCGTTCGTTCACGCAAGGCGGATCGAGATCAGCGATAGGCGAGCTCGACGCGCCGGTTCAAACGCCACGCTTCCTCGTCGCTGCCGGTCGCGGCCGGGCGCTCTTCACCGTAGCTCACGGTGCTGAGCTGGTTCGCGGTCGCGCCTTGCAGCATCAGCACGCGGCGCACGGCTTGCGCGCGGCGCTCGCCGAGGCCGATGTTGTACTCGCGGCTGCCGCGCTCGTCCGTGTGCCCTTCGAGTCGAATTTGCGCGTTCGGGTTCATCGCGAGGTTCTGGCCGTGCGCCTGGAGCAGCGCGTTGAACTCGGGCCGGATCTCGGCCTGGTCGTAGTCGAAGTACACGACGAGATTCTGGAGCATACGCCGCCGCTCTTCCTCGAGCGGCGACACCGTGATGCCGGTGTTGTTGGCGGAACCGCTCGTCGACGCTCCCGTGTCGCTCGACACGGTCTCGGTCGCGGCCGCGTCCGGCAACGTGTCTCCTTTGTGGCATCCGGAGATCGTAAACACCGTCGCTACGAGCAAGACCTTAAGGGCGCTGTTCATGGGGGGTAGTCCTCAAAATAGAAACCTGAAAGAAACAATGGTCACAAGAATACGTCAACGCAATCACTCGGGGTCAGGGCCGCGGGTACGGGCCCCAGACGGGTTCGCGGACGTCGCCGCCGACAGATGCGATCTCCTGCTGAATGCCGCTGCCGTCGGTCGTGACGGACGCGAGCACGCCGCGTCCGCCGTCGCGCGTCGCGTAAATGAGCTGCGCGCCGTTCGGGGCGTAACTCGGCGATTCGTCGAGCCGGCCGGTGGTGAGCACGTCGAGCACGCCGCTCGACGCGGTGACGACGCCGATCCGGTAGGTGTTGTTCTGCCCGTACACCACGGCGATCTGCTTGCCGTCCGGCGAGATGCGCGGCCGCGCGTTGTAGACGCCTTCGTAGGTCACGCGCTCCGCACGAGCGCCGGGCTCCGCGCCTACGCGGTAGATCTGCGGGCCGCCCGAACGGTCGGACAAGAAGTAGATTTGCCGGCCGTCCGGCGACCAGGCGGCCTCGGTGTCGATCGCGGCGTCCGTCGTGAGCTGGCGCAGCACCTGCGTCGTAAGGTCGAGCGTGAAGATGTCGAGGTTGCCTTGGTTCTGCGACAGCGTGAGCGCGAGCAGCCGCCCGTCCGGCGAGAACGCGGGCGAGCCGTTGACGCCGGCGCGCGCCGAGACGCGCTCGCGCGTACCGGTGCGCAGCGTCTGCACGAACACCTGCGACGCATCGCCTTCGAACGACACGTACGCGAGCCGGCGCGCGTCGGGCGACCACGAGGGCGACATCAAGGGCTGCGGCGAGTCGGCGACGATCTTCGCGTTCTCGCCGTCGGCGTCCGAGACGATCAAGCGAAAGCGCTTGCTGCCGTCGGGCCGCTTCTCCTCGCTCACGTACGCGATCTGCGTGCCGAACACTCCGGGCACGCCGACGAGCTTCTCGAAAATCATGTCCGCGATGCGGTGCCCCGTGGCGCGCAAGTCGGCGCGGCCCGCGTTCAAGCGGAAGCCGAGGATTTGCTCGCCCCTGTTCACGTCCATCAGCTGGAACACGGCGGTGAAGCGATCCGGCGTGTCCTCCGTCAGCGTGCCCACGACGACGTAGTCGACTTTCAGCAGCCGCCAATCCGTGTAGTTCACCTGCGCGGGCGTCGTCGGCTTGGACACCATGTCGCTGACCGGGATCGGCGCGAACCGTCCCGAGCCCCCTAGGTCCGAAGTTACGACGCCGGCGAGGTCATAGGCGGCGGGGCCGGTCCCGGACCAGCCGAACGGCACGATCGCCATCGGCACCGGGCGAGTGACACCCTTTACTACGGTGATATTGAGCTGCGCACCCGCACTACCGACGAACGTCAGGGCGAGCAAAGCGACCGCCGCCGACCTCGCCATCGAGGCTCCGCGCGGGCGCGAGTAACGGGCTGCTGCTTTCAAGACTCCGAGCATCACGACTCCTATCGACTACGTTTCTTCAGTTGCATGACGAATGCTGCGTGCGTTCGGCTCAGGCGTCGGGCTTGAACGTCACGATCAAATTACGTTGAAACACGGCCTGCGTCGGCGGCGGCGGCAGCGGCGACGCCTTCCTCACCGCGTCCTCGATCGAGCGCGCCACGGCGTCGTCGCCGTTGCAGCGCGAGACCTTCACGTCAACCACGTCGCCGCCCGGGATTTGCACGACGTTCACGACGCACTCGAGGCCGGGCTTCGCGCTGAGCGGCTTGTTCCAGTTGCGCTCGATCTTGTCCGCGATCAGCCGGATGTACTGATCCTGCAAGCCGGACGCGATGGCATTCTGCTGCTCGGCCTCGGCCGCGAGCTGCTGCTGGAGCTCCGACTCGGCTTGCGCGCGCTGTTTCGCAAGCGCAGCTTCTTTCTGCTTGCGCGCGGCTTCCTCGCGATCCTGCTGCTCCTTCAGCGCCTTCTCCTGCGCAACGCGCTCCGCTTCTTTCTTCGCGGTGGCCTCGCGCTCCTTCGCGTCTTTCGCTTCCTTCGCGACGCGCTCACGCTCGGCGTCCTCTTTGCGCTGCTGCTCGGCGACGCGGTCGCGCTCGCGCTGGTCGGCCGCTTGCTTGTCGCGGCGCTGTTGCTCGACTCGCTCGCGGGCCTGGCGTTCCTCGCGCTGCTTGCGCTGCTGCTCCTCTTTCGCGACCTGCTCGCGGCGTTGCTGCTCCTTCGTGATCACCGACTGATCCAAGATCACGCCCTGAATCGGCGCGGCCGTGACCAGGAACACCGGGCGCGGCGGCAGCTTGAAGCCCGCCGTGAGCACGGCGACGACCACGACATGCAGCCCGACCGACATGATGACGGTTCCGCGGTGCTGTTTGGGCTCGCCGGTCATCGCAGCGCTCTCAGCGGCCTCGCGGCTTCTCGACGGCGGCGGGATCCGTGAGGAAGCCGATCTTCGTGGCGCCGGCCTGCTGCAGCAATGCGGCGCCGATCACGACGCGGCCGTACGGCACCGCCTGGTCGCCTTTCACGACCACCGGGGTCTGCGGGTTTTGCCGAATGATCGCCGACACGCGTTGCTGCACGTCGGCATCAGCCACGGGCTTGTCGACGTTGTCGCCGATGTTGAGATAGAAGTTGCCGTCGCGGTCGATGCTCAGCACGAGCGGCTCGTTATTCTTCAGCAGCTCGGGATCGAGCGCCTCGGCGGGCGCCTTCGGCAGGTCGACGGTGATGCCCTGCGTGAGCAGCGGCGCCGTGATCATGAAGATGATGAGCAGCACGAGCATCACGTCGATGTACGGTACGACGTTGATCTCGCTCATCAGACGGTGTTTCTTCGTGCGGGCCATGGGGTGCTCTCCTTAGGCGGGTCGCGCGCTCGTGCGCAAGCCGCTCGCCATCGGCGTATCGGCCGCCGACGGCTCGCGCCGCGCCGCGTTGCGCTGGAAGATCGCGGACAGCTCTTCGCTGAACGTGTCGTAGCGCACCTCGAGGCGGCTCACCTTGTCCGCATAGCGGTTGTAAGCGATGCCGGCCGGAATCGCGGCGAACAAGCCCATCGCGGTGGCGATCAGCGCCTCGGAGATGCCGGGCGCGACCATCGCGATCGTCGCGCTCTGCACGCCGCCGAGCGCGTGGAACGAGCTCATGATGCCCCACACCGTGCCGAACAATCCGACGTACGGGCTCGTGTTGCTGATCGTCGCGAGCGACGCGAGGTTGTGCTCGAGCCGATCCATCTCGCGCAGCTGCGAGACGCGCATCGCGCGGCGCGCGCCCTCGATGAGCTGGTCGGCGCTCAGTCCCGACTCCGTCTTGAGGCGGCCGAACTCGCGGAATCCCGCCTCGAAGATGCCGGCCATGCCGAGCGGCGTGGCTTCGGCCCGCGCGATGTCGCGGTACAGGCTGTTCAAATCCCCGCCCGACCAGAACGCGGCTTCGAACTCGGTGGCGGCCCTGAGCGCCTGCTTCATCAGGCGCTTCTTCTCGAAGATGATCGCCCACGACGCGACCGACGCGATCAGCAGCGCCGCCATGACGGCCTGCACGAGCGGGCTCGCGTCGAGAATCAGGCGCAGAATCGAAAGATCTGAATTCATGTGTTCAACTCGGTTGCGAGCGTGGGTGGAAAACGTCGGGGCCGGCCTTTGCGCGCGTCCATGCAAGCGACTTCCGCGAGCCCTTCGCAGACCACTTCGCCGCCGGGCTCGGTGCGACGAACGTTCTGGGCGAACCGGATGCGCGCGCCGTGCGCTTCCGCGACGCTCGCGGACACGTACAGCATGTCGCTCAGGCGCGCGGGCGCGCGGAACCGCGCCTCGACCGCCGCGAGCACGAGCACGACGCCGTGCTCCTCGCGCAGCTCGTCGTGGTCGATGCCGTGTGCACGCAGCAGCTCCGTGCGCGCGCGCTCCATGAAGCGGAAGTAGCTCGCGTTGTACACGACGCCTTGGGCGTCGGTGTCTTCGAGATACACGCGTATAGGCAACACAAGCTCCTTCATGCAGTGCCCATGCGCGCTTAAGACGGCGCCGCCATTGGATAGTTGCAGCGATTTCGGCTTGACGGCTGCGGTGTGCTGTGGATGCAACATCGGGCCCCGCTAGTCGAACAACGTCGGCGCGTCCGGGCGATCACGCGACGCGGGCTGCGACAGGTTGAAATGCTCGTACGCGGCCCGCGTCGCGATGCGCCCGCGCGACGTGCGTTGCAGGAAGCCCTCTTGGATGAGATACGGCTCGACGACATCCTCGAGCGTGCCGCGCTCCTCGCCGATCGCCGCGGCCAGGCTATCCACGCCCACCGGGCCGCCGTCGAACTTCTCGATCACCGTGAGCAAGAGCCTGCGATCCATCGTGTCGAAGCCGTGCGGGTCCACCTCGAGCAGGTCCATCGCGGCGTTCGCAACTGTTTGGTCCACCGTGCCGTCGCCTTTCACCTGTGCGTAGTCGCGCACGCGGCGCAGCAGCCGGTTCGCGATCCGCGGCGTGCCGCGTGAGCGCGCCGCGATCTCGCGCGCGCCCGCGCCGTCGATCGGCAGATCGAGGATTCCCGCCGTGCGCAGAACGATCTGCGTGAGCTCGGAGTGCGCATAGAACTCTAGATGCTGGGTGATACCGAAACGGTCGCGCAGCGGCGACGTGAGCAGGCCCGCGCGCGTGGTCGCGCCGACGAGCGTGAAGGGCTTGAGCGGCAGCTTGATCGAGCGCGCGCCGGGTCCCTCGCCGATCATGATGTCGAGCTGGAAATCCTCGAGCGCGGGATACAGCACTTCCTCGACCACCGGGCTCAAGCGGTGAATCTCGTCGACGAACAGCACGTCGTTCTCTTCGAGGTTCGTGAGCAGCGCGGCGAGATCGCCCGGCCGCTCGAGCACGGGGCCCGAGGTTTGGCGCATGTTCACGCCGAGCTCGTTCGCGATGATGTGCGCGAGCGTGGTCTTGCCGAGGCCCGGCGGGCCGAACAGCAGCGTGTGGTCGAGCGCCTCGCCTCGTTGCCGCGCCGCCGCAATGAAGATCTGCATCTGCGCCTTCACGCGCGGCTGGCCGATGTACTCGTCGAGCCGGCGCGGGCGCACGGCGCGGTCGAACGCTTCGTCCTCTGGAATGGGAATCGGTGTGACTACGCGCAGCTCGTCAGCCATTGGTCCTCAGCCGGTCCCTCATCGCTCCGCCACTCGGTGCACGCGTCGCAGCGCCTCGCGGATCATCTCTTCCGTGCTGAGCTTCACGCTGTCGAGATCCTTCAGCATCTTCAGCACTTCGCCCGGCTTGTAGCCGAGCGCGATCAGCGCGCCGCTCGCCTCGCCTTCGGCGGTCGAGCGCGCCGGCAATGCGGCACGCTCCGTTTCCATCGCTTCCGGCAAGCGATCCTTCATCTTCAGCATCAGCAAGTCCGCCGTCTTCTGGCCGACGCCCGGGATCTTCACGAGGCTCGCGACGTTCTTGTCGCGAATGCACTGATAGAAGCCCTCGACGCTCATGCCCGACAACACTCCGAGCGCGATCCGCGGCCCGACGCCCGAAATCTTGAGCAAATTGCGGAACAGAGCTCGCTCCGCTTCCGTGAAGAATCCGTACAGCACGTGCGCGTCCTCGCGAATCGCGAGATGCGTGACGAGCATGAGCTCGCGTCCCGTGTCGGGCAGCCGGTAGAACGTCGACATCGGCGCCTCGAGCTCGTAGCCCACGCCGCCGACGTCGAGCATCAGCCACGGCGGGCGTTTGCTGATCAACGTTCCTCTGAGGCTACCGATCATGCTTCAGTCTTTCCGCTCGCTCAGATCTTCACGGCCGCTTCGCGCAGCAGCTCGCGCGTGTTGCGCTCGTGGGCGTGGCAAATGGCGGCCGCGAGCGCGTCCGCCGCGTCGGGCTGCAGCGCATCGGTCACGCCGAGAATCATCTGCACCATTCGCTGCACCTGCTCTTTCTCCGCGCCGCCGCGGCCGACGACGGATTTCTTGATGTGCCGCGCGCTGTACTCGTAGATCGGCACGTCTGCTTCGAACGTGGCACAGATCGCGGCCGCGCGCGCCTGCCCAAGCTTGAGCGCGCTATCTGCGTTGCGGTGCAAAAACACGCGCTCGATCGCGATCTCGACGGGCTTGAACTCGCGCACCACGCGGCCGAGCGCGACGAAGATGTTGCGGAGGCGCTCGCTATGCTCGCCGTCGCTGCGGATGCTGCCCCACTCGACCGGAACCGCGCGGCCGCCCGTAACGTCGACGATGCCGTAACCCGTGATTTGTGACCCCGGGTCGATGCCGAGGATGCGCACACTGCGAGGGGCTCTATCGAGGGAAGGCAACGGAACGGGGCTCTCGACCCGCCTGCTCACGCCGGCTCCCGTAGTCGCAAATGGCCCGCCATGTCGCTGCGCTCCCGATCGCATCGACCAATGCATTCCGGGCGGCCCCCACAGGGGTCGTCCGAAAGGCTCCCGAAACTCACGTAACTCCGACGGTGGTCCCAAACCACCGCGGCCTATGATAGCGGCAGACCTGCGGCGTGTCTCGGTTTGCCGGCGCGGGTATTAGCGGTTGATGCCGTGGATCGAGCGCTTGTCGGCGGCGAGCGACGCCTCGTGCAGCGCCTCGCTCAGGGTCGGGTGCGCGTGGATGGTCCGTTGCAGGTCCTCCGCGGACGCCGAGAACTCCATCGCGAGCACGGCCTCGGCGATCAGCTCGCCCGCGACCGGGCCTACGATGTGCACGCCGAGGATGTCGTCGTGCTCCTGATCGGCGATCAGCTTCACGAGGCCGATCGCCTGCTGCATGCCCTTCGCACGGCCGTTCGCCGCGAACGAGAACGTGCCGACTTTGTACGGCCTGCCGGCCTTCTGAACCTCGGCCTCCGTCTGGCCGACCCACGCGATCTCGGGAGCCGTGTAGATCACCGACGGGATCGTCTTGTAGTTCATCTCGGCGACGTGACCCGCGATCAGCTCGGCCACCATCACGCCTTCTTCCATACCCTTGTGCGCAAGCATCGGGCCGCGAACTACGTCGCCGACGGCCCAGACGTTCGGCACGGAGGTGCGGCACTTCTCGTCGACCTCGATGAAGCCGCGCTTGTCGAGCGTGACGCCCGCGTCCGGCGCGAGCGCACCCGCGGTCATCGGCCGGCGGCCGACGGCGACGACCAAGGCGTCGACCTCGATCTGCTGAACCTGCCCGCCCATCTCGTAGCTGACCTTCACGACGTCGCCCTGCACCGCCGCGCCCGTGACCTTCGCGCCGAGGCGAATGTCGAGCCCCTGCTTCTTGAGGTGGCGCAGCGCTTCCTTGGCGATCTGCTGGTCCGCCATATATAAGAAGGTGTCGAGCGCTTCGAGCATCACGACCTCGGAGCCGAGCCTGCGCCAGACGCTGCCGAGCTCGAGGCCGATCACGCCCGCGCCGATCACTCCGAGCCGCTTCGGCACCGAGGTGAACGCAAGCGCACCCGTCGAGTCGACGATTCGCTTGCCGTCGAACTTCGCGATCGGCAATTCGACCGGCACCGAGCCCGTCGCGAGCACGACATGATTCGCCGCAAGCGTCTGCACGCCCGCGTCCGTCGTCACCTCGACGCGGTTGCCCGTCAGCAGCTTGCCGCGGCCCTTGAGGCCCAGTACGCCCGCGGCTTTGAACATCGTCTCGATACCCGCGGTGAGCTGCTTCACGATGCCGGCCTTGCGGCTCTGCATCGTGGCAAGATCGAGCCCGAGGCTGCCGACCGTGATGCCGTGCTGCGAGAACTCGGTCGCCGCGCGGTGATATAGCTCGGTAGATTCGAGCAGCGCCTTCGACGGGATGCAGCCGACGTTCAAGCACGTGCCGCCGAACAGGCGCACGCCCTCTTCGTTCTTCCAATCGTCGACGCAGACGGCCGAGAGCCCGAGTTGCGCCGCGCGGATCGCCGCGGGGTAGCCGCCGGGGCCGCCGCCGATCACGACGACGTCGTATTTCTTGTCGTTCATAGAGAACCCGTCAGATGAGGGTGATTAGATTTGAAGCAAGAGCCGCGCGGGATCCTCGATGTGATCCTTCACGGCCACGAGGAACTGCACGGCCTCGCGGCCGTCGACGATCCGGTGATCATAGGTGAGCGCGAGATACATCATCGGCCGCGCCTCGATCTTGCCGTCCACGACGACCGGGCGCTGCTGGATCTTGTGCATGCCGAGAATGCCGCTTTGCGGCGGGTTCAAGATCGGCGTCGACATCAGCGAGCCGAAGATGCCGCCGTTCGTGATCGTGAACGTTCCGCCCGTGAGCTCGTCCATCGTCAAACCGCCGGTGCGGGCGCGCTCGCCGAAGTCGCGGATCGTGCTCTCGATCTCGCCGAGCCCGAGCTGCTCGGCGTTGCGCAGCACCGGGACGATGAGGCCGCGATCGGTCGACACTGCGACGCCGACGTCGAAAAACTCGTGGTACACGATGTCGTTGCCGTCCACCGATGCGTTGAGCAGCGGGAACTGACGCAGCCCTTCGATGCACGCCTTCACGAAGAACGACATGAAGCCGAGCTTGATGCCGTGCTTCGCCTGGAACTGCTCCTGGTACTTCTGCCGCAGCGCCATGACCGAGCTCATGTCGCACTCGTTGAACGTGGTGAGCATCGCGGCGGAGCTCTGCGCCTGCAGCAGGCGCTCCGCGATGCGCGCGCGCAGCCGCGTCATCGCGACGCGTTGCTCGGGTCGTGCCGGACCCGCGCTCGGCTGAGGCTGCGGCGGCAGGCCCGCTCGGCCGAGCACTTCGTGATCGATGCCGACGGTCGTTGCCTGGTGGTCGGCGATGTAGTCGAGGACGTCGCCCTTCGTGATCCGGCCTTCGCGGCCGGAGCCCGCGATCGATGTGGGATCGAGGTCGTGCTCTTCGACGAGCTTGCGGACGGCGGGCCCCATCTTGTCCGCGGATCGTCCGGGGGACGCGGCCCCGTCGCTCGCGCGCGGCGCGGCGGCCGCGCGGTGCCGAGACAGGTCGCGGCGGCGGGGCAACGGGTGCGGGCTTCGGCGGCGCCACGCTCGCAGCAGCGGGCGCAGGCCGCGGCGGCGAGGGAGCGGGCTTCGGAGCCGGAGAGACGGCGGCTCTCGGTGCCGCAGCGGCGCTCGCGGCGGGCGCCGCTGCGCCGATCTCGCCGGGCTCGAGCACGGCGAGCAACTGCCCGCTCGTGACGACCGCGCCGTCGGCCGCGACGATTTGCTTCAGCACGCCGTCGGCGGGCGCGGGCACCTCGAGCACGACCTTGTCCGTCTCGAGATCGACGAGGTTCTCGTCGCGGCGCACGGGCTCGCCGGGTTTCTTGTGCCAAGCGACGAGCGTGGCGTCGGCCACGGACTCGGGAAGCTGCGGAACTTTGACCTCGATGCTCACTGGCGATTACCTCTTTACCGACGCGGCCGCGCTCTTATGCGCGCTTGCCGACCGTCGAGAGTCCCGCGCGCTCGCGGGTCGAAGACACCAGCGCGGCAGAAACCAAAGCTTGTTGCTGGCGCACGTGCAACGCGTGGATGCCTGACGCCGGCGCCGCGGCACCGGGCCGTCCGGCGTAGAACAACTGATGCAACGGCGAAAGAGGCTCTTGGAGGCGATGCCGGATCTGATACCAAGCGCCCTGATTCTGCGGCTCTTCTTGGCACCAGACGATCTCTTTCGCGTTCTTGTAGCGCGCGATCACGCGAGCATACTCTTCGATCGGGAACGGATATAGCTCCTCGATCCGCACGATCGCCACGCCGGATAGGTTCTCGTTGCGGCGCAGCTCGGCGAGGTCGAAATAGACCTTGCCGCTGCAGAACACGACACGCGCCACCGACTCGTCGGCCATCGGCTCGACTTCCTCGATCATCGGATGAAAGCGGCCGCGCGAGAAATCCGCGAGCGCCGACACCGACAGCTTGTGGCGCAGGAGGCTCTTCGGCGTGAGCACGACGAGCGGCTTGCGGACTTGACGAATCATTTGCCGGCGCAGCATGTGGAACATCTGCGCCGGAGTCGACGGCACGACCACCTGCATGTTGTGCTCGGCGCACAGCTGCAGGAAGCGCTCGAGCCGCGCGGACGAATGCTCCGGGCCTTGGCCCTCGTAGCCGTGCGGCAGGAACATCGTGAGGCCCGAGAGCCGGCCCCACTTCGCTTCGCCGGAGCTGATGAACTGATCGATCACGACCTGCGCACCGTTCACGAAGTCGCCGAACTGAGCTTCCCAGATCGCGAGCGTGTCGGGCGACGTGGTGCTGTAGCCGTACTCGAAGCCGAGCACGGCTTCCTCGGACAACAGCGAGTCCGTGATCGTGAGCGCGCGCGGGTCCGACGAGACGTGCGCGAGCGGCACGAACGCATCGCCCGTGGTCTGGTCGATCAACGCCGCGTGGCGGTGGAAGAACGTGCCGCGCCGGCTGTCTTGGCCGATCAGCCGCACGTGGAAATTGGCCGCCAACAGCGACGCATAGGCGAGCGTCTCGGCGAAGCCCCAATCGCAGCCGATCTCGCCCGCGGCCATGCGGCGGCGGTCGTCCATGATCCGCTGCACGCGCGGGTGCAGCTTGTGCTCCGCGGGCACCGTGTTCACGACGGCCGCCAAGCGCGCGATCTCCGCCTCGGGCAAGCCCGTTGCGATCGAATCGGCGAGCGACGCTTGGGTGTAGCGGCTCCAGTCGACCGTGTACTGGTTGCCGATCATGCCGAGCGCGGCTTGATTCGGGTTGCGGCCCTCGTCGAGCGCGTTGCGATAGCCTTCCGCGAGCTGATCGATCGCTTCCTGCGTCACCGTGCCGACTTCGACGAGCTTGCGGCCGTACAGCGTGCGCGTGCTCGGGTGCTCGCGAATCGCGTTGTACATGACGGGCTGCGTCGCGGAGGGCTCGTCCGCTTCGTTGTGTCCGAGCCGGCGGTAACCGACGAGATCGATCACGACGTCCTTGTGGAATGTCTGGCGGTAGCGCAGCGCGAGCCGGATCGCAGCCACTGCCGCTTCGGGATCGTCGCCGTTCACGTGCAGCACGGGCGCCTCGATCATCTTCGCGATGTCCGAGCAGTAGCTCGTCGAACGACTGTCGCGCGGATCGCTCATCGTGAAGCCGATCTGGTTGTTGATCACGAGGTGGATCGTGCCGCCCGTGTAGAACGCCCGCGTCTGCGACAGCTGGAACGTCTCGGCGACTACGCCCTGGCCAGCAAATGCCGCATCGCCGTGAATGAGCACGGGCATCACTTGCTCGCCGAGCGAATCGCCGCGCCGGTCTTGGCGCGCGCGCACGGATCCCTCGACCACGGGATTCACGATCTCGAGGTGCGACGGATTGAACGCGAGCGCGATGTGCACGTTGCCGCCCGGCGTCCGCACGTCGGCCGAGTAGCCTTTGTGATATTTGACGTCGCCCGAGCCTTTGAGCCGCGCAAGGTCGTAAGAGCCTTCGAACTCGGAGAACAGATCCTGCGGCGACTTGCCGAGCACGTTCACGAGCACGTTGAGTCGGCCGCGGTGCGCCATGCCGATCACGAGCTCCTGCACGCCCTGCTCGCCTGCGCGCTGAATCATGTCGTCGAGCAGCGGAATAAGCGTCTCGCTGCCTTCGAGCGAGAAACGCTTTTGACCCACGAAGCGCGTATTGAGATAGCGCTCGATGCCCTCGGCGCGCGTGAGGCTATCGAGAACCGTGTTTTGCTCGGCAGCCGAGAATTCCCAATGCACGCGGCACGTCTCGAACTGCTCGCGCAGCCACAGGCGCTCACGCGCGCGCGAAATGTGCGCGAACTCCGCCGCGAATTTGCCGCAGTAGATGCGCTTCAGCAGCGCGAGGATGTCCTGGAGCTTCATCCGCGCGGTGCCGGTGCCCGCGAGACCGCCGGTATAGAACTCGCGCGCCATATCGGACTGGTCGAGCCCGAGGAAATCGAAGCTCAGAACGGCCGGGACCGGCCGCTCCCACAGACCCAACGGATCGAGATCCGCGATCTGGTGGCCGCGAAGGCTGTAGACCTGGATCAGCCGCGACACGGCGGCCTGCTTTTCGCTCGCCGGAGCAGCCTCGGTCGCCGCGGCGGCGGGAGCTCCCGGCGCGCCGGCGCGTTGCAGCCTGCGCCCTACCGCCTGAACGATCGGGCCGTGCGGCGTCTCGGCGCCATCCGCCGCGAGGGAGCCGAAGAATTGCCGCCACTCGCCGGGCACGCTGGCGGGATCGGCAAGGAACTGCTCATAGAGCCACTCGACATAGGTCGCATTGGCTCCCTGCAGGTGCGACGATTCGTACTGATCCTTGAATACTGTGCTCATGAGCGCCGCCGGGCGGGAGAGCGTGCAAAAGGTTTCGCACCCCCCGAGACGAAAGGCGGGCGTAGTGTAGCCAAACGAGGATTAAGTTCAAACGCGCGAAGTCACAAGAATGATCACAAGACCGAGCGCAGCAGCCACCATTCGTAGACGATCAAAGCGGTGTAGCCGACGAGCACCGCGTGCAGCAGGCTCACCACGCGCAGCACGTTGAACAAACGGGCTCTCGCGACCGCGACGAGCACCAGGACTCCGACGCCCGTGAGACCCATCTTGGTGACGGCGAACAGTCTCGGGTACTCGTCCAGCACGAACGCGACGATGGGATTCGCCTCACGCGCTCCAGCCGTGAGCAGCGTGAGCGTGAGGAACGCATCGGCGACGTTCAGCAGCAGGATCGTGAGCGCGACAACCAACAGGTACGGCTCGTGCCAATCGACCAGCAGGTTCTGCTCGTCGGCCCGCCGGCCCGAGCGCCGACGAGGCGTGAAGCCGCTCTGAAGGAAGGTTCGCAGAGTCGTGCGCCTGCGGTCGTTTCCGGCTTGGCGGCGCTCACGCATCTGCCCCGTACCCTCTGCTGTCGTCGCGTCGTGCATGTTTCTCCGATACAGACCAGCGCAATCCGTTGCCGGCCTCGTAGCTGGAGAAATGCAAGAAGCAGGCCCGCCCGCGCCGCGGCAGGGCTTAGACCGGGTTTCCGGCCCGTTCGGGCCCTGCGTCACACTAAAGCGTAAAGGAATCCGACGAATGGCCGCCCCGTGTGCGCCAGGATGATGCGCAGCGGGTCCCGAAGCAACCTCGACCTCACTCGGTCGCGTGCAACAGGTATGCGATCAGGTCGCGCCGGTCGGCCGGTGAGCGATAACCCGTGAATGTCATCGTCGTACCCGCCACGAAGCGCGCAGGATCGGCGAGCCACGCCTCGAGCGCTCGGGGCGTCCAAACAAGATTCGCCGCGCGCAGCGCGGGGGAATAGCCGAAATCCGCGACAGCGGCCGCGGGACGGCCGAATACGCCATGCAGATTCGGCCCGACGATCGCCTTCTGCCCGGCACGGAACGTGTGGCAGGCGGCGCAAGCTAGGCTCAGCAGCTCGCCGCGCGCGAGGTCCGCGCCCGCGAGCTCCGGATCCTGAAGGTACTCGGCGGCGGTCTTGATCTCACCCACGTCGAAAGGCGCGGCGGCCGGCGGCGCCGGCGCTTCGACCGCGGCGTGGGATTCCGGCGCTGCGGCCCCCGGTGCGGCTGGTGAGCCCGGCGTCTCCAGCCGGCGGGCTCGACGTCTCGCATGCGCCGAGCAGCGCGAGCGCGAGCACCCCGACAACCTGTAGCGGCCGGGGTGTCACCACTGCCAATGCGCCGCGACCTGGATGACGACATCGGGCGCAGTGCTGACTTCGAGGTCCTCGACGAGCGCGAACTCGAGCGACGAACGCTCGTTCCGCTGCATCCACGCTCCGAACGTCGCCTGATACGCGTCCTCACCAATTTCTTCGAGCGGCGAGTTGTAGAACGGGCTGTGATAATCGAGCTGCGCCTTGAGGCCGAATCGACGCCATGGCTGCCAGCTCCCGCCGAGGATCGCGGTGTAGACCCATTGCTCGGAATGGAACTCGATGAGGTCGGGCTCGCCGGCCCGTATGAGGCCTATGCCCCAGTAATAGCCCGCGGCGCGGCGGCGCGCCGGCAACGACTTCGCGCGCAGCAACGTCAACGAGTAGTCGGTGGAGCCGCTGCCGGCCAGCATCGATTCGTCGCCGGTCGCGAGCTTGACCGCCGCCTGGACGACGAAACCGTCGTCCGGCCCGAGCGTGCGAGCAATCTTGATTTGTGCGTCACCGATTCCCGACTGCGGCTCGGAGAGCCGAAAAAATCGGCCGTCCTGATCGCCCAGCACGAATAGCAGTGCGCCCTCCGGACGGTTGTTTCTGCCGCCGTCGGGAAGGTGAAACGCCGAATGCCAGCCGTCGATGAGATCATCGAGCACGCCGCCGCTGATATTGAAGTACGGCAGCTCGGCGCCAACCGACCAGCCGTTGGCGAAACCGTGCGTGTACGAGAAAGTCGTGCGCACCGTTTCGCCGTCGAGGACCATGAGCTCGCCGACGCGCTGCGAAAGCCGATAGTGATTCGCGACGTCGAGCGTGGCGCCGAAGCGACTGCCCGTGCTCACCGTGTCCCAGGCCGGCAGCCCGAAGATCGCGACCAACGGGTTCAGATTCCGGATGTCGAGCGGCTCGGACAGCTGTGCCGCAGCCGGTCGCGCCAAGGCTGCCAGCACGATTCCGAGGATCGCAAGCCTCACCGCAATCCCGGGCGGCCGGCCACGACGGAATCTTTCCGTCGCGGCTGCGGTCTCAGGGTGTCATGCGTTCGTTTCAAAATGCCGGCAAGGTAGGAATCTGGCGCGGCATTGTAAACAGCTTTGCTCGCGGGTCTCCACCGCTGCCCGACGTTTCGCTCGGCCGCATCGAGCCTGTAACATGTACGCCCTTCTCGACCCTCAGCGTCCAACAGTAGTACACCCAGCATGACAGTTTCGAGACTCTGGCTGCTCGCCCTCGCGGCGTTCGCCGCAACCGGTTGCGATGAGGGCCGCCAGAATCCGCCCGATGTAGCAGTGCGCGTCCTAAACGTCGCACCGGGCTACCCCGAGCTCTTCTTCCGGCGCGAGCAGACGAGCTACGACCCGCAGGGGGGGCTCACGTTCCAGAGCGCCGCGCGCGAGGTGTACGACGAGGACACGTACGACTTCTACGTCGACGAGCGCGACCTAGCGACCGGACGCATCCTGGCCAACAAATGGTCGTTCAGGAAGGAGATCGTCGGCGGCACCGTGTACACATTCGTGCTCGTGCAGGTCGGATCGGAAG
This sequence comes from uncultured Gammaproteobacteria bacterium, assembly GCA_963742115.1. GTDB lineage: Bacteria > Pseudomonadota > Gammaproteobacteria > Steroidobacterales > Rariloculaceae > FEN-1219. The sequence continues at coordinate 175,972 of CAVUKQ010000009.1, read as the reverse complement.
TTCAACCGGTGATCCTCGCGGCCGATCCGCCGGCCCAGAACTCGACGAGCACGCAGGTGTATGCGCTGCACGCAGCCGAGGGAGTGCCCGCGCTCGACATCTTCTTCGAGGCGCCGGGCACCGACATCCTCGGCGCGGTGCCGTGGGGCACCGTCAGCTTCCTCGGCACGCTACCCCCGCGCACCGTCCCGCCGGGCGACTACGAGATCACAGTCACCGAAGCGGGCAATCGCGCCAACGTGCTGCTGCGATCGGGCGCGTTCGGGCTGGGCGCCCCCGAGTCGACCGCGTTCGTGATTGCGCCCTTGGGCGGCGAAGGTATCGCACCCATCAGCGTCGTGGGCCTCAACTCGGGCGGAGGCGTGCTGAGCAATGCCAACGCGCAGGCGGCGGTCCGTGTGATCAACGGCGCGGACGACGGCGCCCCGCGCGACGTCGCGTTCGGCGGTGAATTCAGCCCGCCGCTGTTCTCCGCCGTGCCATCCGCGGCGCCGACGGCCTATGCGCAGCGTGCTCCGGGCACGGAGGTGCAAGTCAACGTCACGCCCGCGGGTAATCCGGGCGTGCTCGAGGTGGACCAAAAGATCAACCTAACCGCGACGCGCAAGCACACGATGCTCGTCAGCGGCCCGACCGGTACGCTCACTGCTGCGTACATAACGGACGACGATCGCCGGCTCGTGAAGGGGGCGCAGCTGCGCTCTTATAACGCCGCGAGCCAGTTCGCGGCACTCGATTTTCTCGTGATCCCGGCAGACGTCGATCCCACCGCCGCGGGAGCGGTCGCGACCCTTTCTCCGGGCACGATCGGCTTGCCCGCGAACTATCCGCCCGGCGACTACAACATTTGGCTGCGGCAGTTCCTTACGACGACGATCGTCGCCGGTCCAGTCCCGGTCACGATGACCGCGGCCGGAATCTTCGGGGTTCTTGCGACCAATGGCCCCGACGCAGCGACGGCCACGATCACATTGGTCGACGACTTCGCGCCGTAACGACGCGCGCGCTTCACGAACCGCCTTGGCGCGGCTCAAAGCGGGGAAAGCTCGATGCGGATCCGACGAATCTGGGCGTGGACGGTGCTCGTCGCGTTGACGGCCGCGACCGGCATCACGCACGCGCAACGCGCCGGCGACTGCGACCGGCGTTGTCTTCTCGCGTTCCTAACCGAATACACCGAGGCACTGACGGACAACAACGTCGCGCGGCTCGCGGTCGCACCGACGGTCCGCGTGACGAGCAATGGCGCCGTAGTGGAGCTCGGCAAGGGGCAAGCGTGGGGGCCGGCGCGGCGCTTGTCATACCGGCAGACGTTCGTGGACCCGGTCACGGGCGCCGCCGTGTTCTACGGCGTCGTCACGAACGTGGTCCGCCCGAATCGGACCGGGGCGCGCGCGGAAGGCGAAGCCGCGCCCGACCATTCGTGGTTCTACGTCGCGCGCCTCAAGATCGAGCAGCGGCGGATCACCGAGGTTGAAGAGGTGTCGTACGACCCGCCGAAGGGTGGGTTCGGCGCCGATCCCGCGACGCTTAGTCTTCCCGATCGGATCTTCGACGCGTGGCTGCCGCAGTCGGAGCGCGTGTCACGCGCGGAGCTGTTCGACATCGCGAACAAGTATTTCGACGCGGTCTCGCACCGGATCGATTATCACGACGTACCGTGGCATCCGGAGTGCCAACGAATCGAGCTCGGCGTGTTCACGGTGAACTCCGAGCGTTCTCCCGGCAGCTGCGGGGGCGAGTTCCAGATACCGTCGGTGAAATGGAACGTCGAGAACCGGCGGTTCTACGTCGCGGACGTCGAGCGCGGCGTGGTGCTTGCGGTCGGCAACTTCATGACGCCGGCCGAGTACCCGAACAACAATGGTTCGGTAGTGTTCGAGGTCTTCAAGGTGCAGGATGGCTTGATCCGACACATCCACGCGTTCTTCCGCGGCAACGGTCAACCGGTGTCGGGCTGGGGCGACGGGCCGGGATCGTAGCCGAGCGACCGCTCGTTCCGGACATCCGACGCGACGCCTTTCCAGTATCATTCGCCGCACTGCCCCTGTAGTTCAATGGATAGAACGCGGTCCTCCTAAGACTGAAATCCAGGTTCGATTCCTGGTGGGGGCGCCAGATACCCTTCCGTCGATGTTCGCGCACGTTCGTGCACGTCCAGTTTGCGCAGATAACTGCTTGATCACTCGACAGATCGCGTCCGCGTTCATTCGTGAGCGTCCGCAGGCAGCCGCGCGGTTGTGTGGGTCAACCTGCGGGTAGCAAGGTTCGCCTGTGGGTAACGACGGAGGGACCGTGAAACTCAACGACATGCAAATCCGAAACGCCAAGCCGCGAGCGAAGACTTACAAGCTCGCTGATGGCTTCGGCATGACACTGCTAGTCAATCCCAACGGCGCCAAGTTTTGGCGCTTTCGATACCGCTTTGCCGGCAGCGAAAACAGCTTAAGTCTTGGCCGCTATCCGGAGGTCTCGCTTGCCGAAGCTCGCGCGCACCGCGACGCACTTCGCAAGCTGATCGCTGTCGGGAAGGACCCAGCCCAAGAGCGCCAGCGAGAAGAGGCTGAACTGCGCTCCACGTTTCGAGAGGTCGGCGAAGAATGGTTTGAACGGCAGCACAAGCCGGCGTTCTCGCGGAAAACGGTAGACAAGACGCGCTGGATTCTCGATGAGCACATTTACCCCGAACTTGGGCCAAAGCCGGTCAAGAGTATCGGCGCACTGGACGCTCTGCGTGTTTTGCGTCGTATCGAAGCCAAGGGATTGCGTGAGACAGCGCACCGAGCACGACAGCGAATAAGCACGGTCCTTCGCTACGCGGTCGCAACGGGGCGCGAGGCGCACGATGTAACTCAAGACTTGCCCCGGGACATTCTGGTGCCGGTCAAGGTGCAGCATCGCCCCGCGATCACCAGCCCCGATGGCTTCGGTGCGCTGCTGCGCGCGATAAACGCCTATCCTGGCCAGCGGATCACAAGGGAAGCGCTACGGCTGCTCGCGCTTACCTTCCCTCGGCCTGGGGAGCTTAGGCATGCGCTGTGGCGAGAGTTTGACCTGCGCAACGCGCAGTGGGTCATACCAGCGGCGCGGATGAAAATGCGTCGGGACCATATCGTGCCACTTGCTCGTCAGTCCGTTTCGTTGCTCGAAGAGCTACACGAGCTGACGGGTCACCAAGCGATAGTCTTTCCGAGCTTGCGCCCGGGCCGTCCCTTGTCGGAAAACACTCTCAACATGGCGCTGCGTTCGCTCGGCTACGACACGCAAAAGCAGCACTGCGCCCACGGCTTCCGCTCTTCCACCAGTTCGATGCTGCACGAGCTTGGCAAGCCGTCGCAGGTGATCGAGCTGCAACTGGCTCACAAGGACCAAAACGAAGTAAGGCTAATTTACAACCGCAGCGAGCGGCTGCAAGAACGCCGCGAGTTGATGCAGGAATGGGCAGACTACATTGACCAGCTTACAGCCGGGCAGACGGGGACGTTAGTCGAGGGTGAAGAAGTCCCATCCGAGAATGTGGTCACCAGCGTTCCTGAGCCAGTTCTACCGCAGCAGGAGGCAGGGCGCAAACTGCGCGATATCTTCATGGAGATTGTCGTGAAGCAGGTGTATCGGATCGTGCTTCGCCACCTCCAATGCCTACCTGCGGAGGGCGCAATCCCGACAGACTTTCGAACCATTGCCATGCGCAGGGCGCTCGCCGAATTGCGCGGCGGGGCGTGGCGACCAGAACGTGAGGAACATGCCTGGCTGCAGGACGTGATGGAAAAGGTGCTCGAGTCGCTTCTGCAGGCTGAAACTCGGCAGCCATCACGCGCCGCAGTCGCTCGGCATCGCGGAAAAAGGACTGGAGCTCTAGCTAGTGCGTTGACACGTGGGCTAGTACGAACGCCGCGACGCTCGTCGGCGCAATGCCCGCGAAGGTGTCGCCCTGATGAGATCCGGCCTGAGGGTTAAGACGGTGCCCTGGAAGCGGCATTCCTGCGCGCCGAAGGCACCGGCAAGAAATTGTGGTAGCGGGGGGAGGCTTTGTTAGATCGCACACGGCCAACTTGCGGGCTGCGGCGTAGCCGAGCGGCCCTTTGGATCTCGTGTTGGGCGACCCGCTCTCTCGGCTAGGCGGACCAATGGCGTGCCCCCCAGTCCTCGCGTAAATTCCGGAGCAACACGATTGGAGCCCCACCCATGCCCGACGCGCCGGAAGTTCCGAATCATTGCCGTCCGTGGCGATGGTCCGGTTTTGCTTATCGGCTTACCGTAATGCTGGTTTGAGTGTCCAACGGGCCAAACTGATCCCTGCCAACGCCCTTGGGGGCGGTCGGGATTACCAGTTTCACCCAGACGGCATCGGGACCCTTGAAATACGAAGTCTCGGTCGCCTTACGCAGGGCGTCGATGCTGTCCTGCTGCTTCCCGGAGGCCGCGTTGGCGAAACCCGGCAGCTCGAACACGACCCATGAGTCTTTGGCCATTTCACTCAAACTGATGGCAACTTCCGGTCTTTCGGTCTTCACACGGATCTCGGTACCGGCGCGCACAGTGCTCTGGTTGGCCGTGATCTTGAAGTCCTTGCCATTGCGGCTCAGGACAATTGGCTGTTGAGGAACAGCCGCCCGCGCAGGAGCAGCCGCCGGCGCAGGCGCAGCCGGCGCAGCTGACCGCACAGCAACATCTTTCAGCGCAAGACCAGCACCCCTTGTGGGTCCGGGCCTCCTGATGCTGAACTGCAGGCGTCCGATATCACCCGCGCACACGGCGGCGTTCCAGGTGGGATGAATCTTGCAGGTGTTGTCCGTGGCGACGCTGTCGTTCTCGCCGTCGTGGATCAGGACATAGGAGTCAGGGATGCCGGTCGTCGAGCCGTCCAGATCGTGGATCGCCAAGGTCCGGTAGGCGGAACCACTCCGGTTGTCACTATCGAACCTGGGGTCGATTTTCGGAAAGTACACGGGCTTGGCATTGACGAACTTCGCACCCTTGACGGTGTTTTCGGTGGTAACCCCGGCGCCCGTAAACAACAGCCATGAAAGCGCTCCTGATCCGCGCTGTTTGTTGTCCTGGTAGTTCACGAAGGTCGTGTTCACTATGTCATGGCGGTAGTCGTAGTACTCGTAGGCGTGGATCGGGTAATCCGGAATCAGGCGCTTCGGCAGGCTGCGGCCGTAGGCCTTTTCCTCCGGAGTTACGGGGTTGCCGATGTTGTCGGTTTCGCCCACGAACAGCGAATCAACCACCAGTGAGGTAAATAAGTCATCGCCGAAGGAACCGGTTGAACTCGTGAAACCAATGGCATTGTCCGCCGACTTCAGGTTCCTGAAGACGTGCCGCTCGCCTCGGCCCCAGACGCCGCCGTTGCGGTTCTTGTAGCTGGTGAGATTCTCGAACAGCGCATCCACGCTCTTGCTGTTCGGGTCAGCAGGGTTTTCCTTGGGCATGTACGAGGGGCCGGCCAACCCGAAGACGTTTTCCACATTGATGTTCCGGTCGAACATGAACCCGTCGAAGTTGGAGTGGGCCGTGTTGTTCCTGAATTCGCGGAACTTGGTGCGGCGTGGCCAGATGTTCTTGGCGATGTCCGTGCCCAGGAACTGGCCTTGCGGGTGCTCCGGCAACGACAACCAGAAACCATTCTCATCGGAACCGGCGGCCACATTGTCGATAAAGGTGTTGTCGGGATTGGTGATCCAGTAAGCCGCCACCGTGTTGTCCGAAGGCAGCAGGGTGTCCTTGCCGGACATGCTGGCTTGCCTGATGGTCTGGCGATTCTCGCTGATCTCTCCGTTTGGGGCGAGATTGGACGGGACGCATTCCTTGGTGGGATGGCACTTGATCTGGATGGCGAGGTTCCTGACGAACTCGTTACCGTGCTCGATGCCGTCTTCCAGGAAGAAGCAGTGACCGACGATGTTGTAGGTCACGTTGTTCTCGACGCGCAGGAAGTTCGTGCCGTGCACCGTCACGCAGCGGTTGTAGGTGTCGTGGATGGAGGCGTTCTTGATGTACTGGCCCTGCGCATCGCCGACCAGGTGCCAATGGATCGGATACCGCGCCAGCGTCATGTGCTGGCCCATCCGCTGCAGCTCGACGCCCTCGACGTACATGTGGCTCGAGGGCATCGCCATGATGTGACCGCCGAGGAACGACTCCTCCGCGTCGGCCGATGCCTGGATCTTGATGTTGCGCGTGAGCAGACCGACTTCGCCGCGCTCATCCACGTCGAAGGTGATCTTGCCGAAGTGCATGTACTCGAGCTTCTTGTCGAGCGCGATCTTGTTGCCGCTGATCGCGGAGATGGTGCGCCGCTCGGCCTGCCGGGGATCGAAATCCGTCGACGCGAGGACGATCTCGTCGCCCACCCGCCAGCCCGCGGCGTCCAGGACCTGTATCGAGGTGCTGCCCGCCTTAGCCGTGCTCGCGAGCTTGGTCCAGGTGTGGGTCCGATCACCGTGCAGGTTGAGGGTTCCGCCCGAGATCATGATCCCGCGATCCCCCATGCCGGCCATCACGTCTTCGTTCTTGACGGTATTGGTGAGCGTGATCGTCGCCTTGTGCGTGTGGGGGCTCGCTTCGCTGCCAATCGCCAGCTCCCCGTGCAACATGATCCACTCGGTGGTGAGCTCAAGATCGGCATCGTTCGAGAAAGTGAGCTTGCCGTCGATGGACAGCCCGGCCAGCGCGGGCGGACTCACGTCGAGGATCACTTCCTTGTCTCTGCCAATGGTGGGCTTGTCGCCCGCGACCGGCACCTTGTGATTCGGCCAGCTGTCAGGATTGGACCAGTTCGTCGGCTTGGCCGTCTGAGCCCTTCCCTCCTGAGCACCTACGACGGCAAGTGCGCCGACGAGGCCCAATGTCGATACAAGAAGGAGCGAGCGAGATTGTTTTCGCATGTTATCGATCCCCCAACATGACGCTGACCGGCAATTCAGCGCCGAAGGATAACGCGGTTTGCCGACGCTGGCGCATGGCAGGCGTGCGATCCCAGCATACGAATTTCGAACGCCCCATCGGCGCCTGTCTTCCTGTTCCCCGCCAGGCCCGAGCGTACGCAGCTACAATACGACGGCAGCAAACCCGTCGACTGAACTGCCCTATGAGCACCCGAACCAACCTTCTGCCCGCGAACGTCTACGCCTACGTGCTGCGCCAAACGCGCGAGCCAGAGGTGCTCGCGGAGCTGCGCGCGGCCACTTCGAAAGTGCCGCACAACGTCATGCAGATCGGCGCAGACCAGGGCGCATTGATGGCGCTGCTCGTGAAGCTGATCGGCGCGAAGCGCTGCATCGAGCTCGGCACCTACACGGGCTACTCTGCGCTCGCCGTGGCGCTCGCGCTGCCGACCGATGGCACGGTGATCGCTTGCGATGTGAGCACCGAGTGGACTGCCGTCGGCCAACCCTTTTGGCGCAAGGCGGGAGTCGCAGATCGCATCGACTTGAGAATCGGGCCCGGACTCGAGACGCTCGACGCGCTGCTCGCGGCGGGTGAAGCGGGCCGCTTCGACTTCGCGTTCATTGACGCCGATAAGCCCAACTACCCCGTCTACTACGAGCGGCTGTTGAAACTCGTGCGCCGTGGCGGCCTGATCGCCGTGGACAACACCCTGGCGCTATCGGGAGCGCCGATCATCGAGCTGGGCTCCCGCTCCACACACGCCCAGGCGATGCTGGCGTTCAACGAGCTCGCGTGCAAAGACGAGCGCGTGGACGAGGCGATGCTAACGGTCGGTGAAGGGCTCACGCTGTTGCGAGTGCGTTGACCGGCGATTGCTCGGCCGACGCGCGATCGCACGTAGCCGGGATCTCTTACTGCTGGGAACGGCTACGCATCTGAAGCGCGAAAAGTGGTAGCGGGGGTAGGATTTGGATTCAGTTTTCCCGCGCACAATCCGCCTAGGCGCTCAGCAACTAGGGCTTCGGAGCTGCCCTTCCCGGCGGAAGTGGGCCGTGCTGGAGTCGAACGTGCGACCAGTGAATTAGGAGATCCGTTGGTGGCTAAGGCTAACTAACCGGCGCGATTACACCTTATCTATATGCGAACCTGAGAAAGACGCGAAGTTACACCCGGAACCCCGCGTCGCGCCTCACCGAGAACTCTCCGGCTCGCGAATTGACCCTCGCTTCTCGCAACTAGGAGCGCCTCCGCAAGATGCGCTCTGGACCGGACCAGCGCTAGACGACATCACTCAAGAATCCGCCGCGCACGAAGCCAACCCATGGGATAGCCGGAAGCCCGGCGCGCGCTATCAAAAGCATCTGTTCAACAAGCTGGCACGCTGCCTACGAGAAGCTCGCCGACCGGCGCCGAAGCCGCTTTAGGTCAACGCTTAGGAGCCTTAATGCGGCAGCGGCCGCTGCGGCGCGGTGCTAATATCCTGCACGCCGGTTCGTCCAAACGCAGGGGTAAGAACAATGCCGCGGACCTCACCAACACCTAAGCTCGCTTCCTTTCTGCTCGTTCCGCTCGTGCTCGCAGCCATCGCGGCGCGCGCCGATGTCGTCATCGAGGAGTCGATGAACACCGACGGCGTGGCCGGATTCTCGATGCTCGCCATGCAGGGCACCACGACGAGGAGCCTGAGCGCCGACAAGTCGCGCACGGATTCCAACGTGCAGTTCAAATCCAAGCTGCTCAGCACCTTCGCGGGCAAATCCGGAAACACGTCCCAAATCGTTCGGCTCGACAAGGGGTTCATTTACGAAGTGCAGCCGAAGGACAAGACGTATACCGAGAGGAGCTTCGTCGACGCACGCGCTGCAATGGAGAAAGCCATGCAGCAAATGGAAGCCGCCTCGCAGCAGACGCAGGCGCAGCAGCCACAGCAACAGCTGCCAATCAGCGCCGACGAATCTCAGTGCTCGTCTCCCGTCGTCGAGTCGAGGCAGACGGGCGAGCAGGCGACGATCGCGGGCTATCAAACGAGCCGACAGATCGTGTCGCTCAAGCAGACTTGCAAAGACCCCAAGACGATGAAGTCGTGCGACATGGTCTGGTCGATCGAGGAGTGGCTCACAGCGCAGGCGCCCGGAATGGACGAATCCAGAGCGTTCGCGCTGAACTATGCGAAGCAGCTCGGCCTCGACGCCAGTAGCCTGCAGGCGATGCAGAGCCGGATGCAGAATGCGTTCTCGCAATACAAAGACACCTGGACCGATCTCATGCAGAAGGCGAGCTCGTTCCAGGGTTATCCGCTCAAGTCTACGATGCAGATGTCGATGGGTGGCCCGGAGTGCACTACGGACGACGGTACGCAGGTCGCGTCCGACCCGGTGTTCGCGGACGCCGTCGAAGCCGGGATCGAAGCCGGCGTTGGCACGGCAGCCGGTGAGGCCGCTTCGGCCGTCACGCAGGCCGCGGTCGAGAAGGTGGGCGGTGGTGCCGCGGGGTCAGTCGCGGGCTCTGCCGTGGGCGGGTTTGCGAGCAAGTTCGGCTCGTCGATGATGAGCAAGTTGCACAAGAAGGAAACGGCGCAGCCGAAGACCGAGGCCGCCGCCGCTTCGACGGATGCAGGGATGATCCGCCTATTCCGCGTGCAGACGGAGACAACGGCGATTCGCGGTGACGCGATACCCGCATCGACCTTCGAAGTGCCTGCCGGTTACAAGAAGGTCACCGCAACGAAGTGACTTCCGGACACGGTGGCCGACGGTCACGACCTGCAATGGGAATCGGGACGCTTTGTGCCTCGTCGCCGCGGAAACGCGGCACGAACGGTGTGTGAGCTAATCGGAGTGGCCCCCCGCCCTATTTCAACCGCACGCGCTGCGGCAGCGTGGGACTGAGCAATTCGGCCCCTCACGCCACTATCGCCACAGCAGCAACGCGGGTAACGCCACCAGCCCCAGCAGCAGCGCGATCGTGATCACGGTCAGCGCGACCCGCAACGGTTGGGTGCGCAACACGTCGGCGAAGGTCTCCGCGGTGCCGTTGCGCTTCGCTTCGACTCGCTCTACGCGTGCGCGCGCCTGGCGTTCACGCTGGTACTTGGCTATCAGCCGCTTCGCCTCCGCGACATCGCCGTCATCGCGGATCCAGATGGCGCCGGCGGAAATGCCCCACCGGCTGGGTCGGGTTTCGTAGTAGCCGATCCTGCCGGCGTCGAGGAAACTGCGCACGTCATCGGCCTCGTCGTCAGGCACGTCGCGCAAGTTCAGCAGGAGTTTCGACATGCCCGGATGATAGCGGACGATCGGCAGAGCGTTCGCATCAATACATGTCGCGCGGCGCAAGCCGCGATCTACGGAGAACGTTTCGGCGATTTCGCACATCGAGGGCGCGGTCATAGTTCGCGTGCGCTGATTCCGCCGTCCTACCTCAGCCGAACGCGCTGCGGCAGCGTAGGGACAGCGCAAATCGCGTCACTCGAAGCCTTCTGCTGGCGCCCATGACAAGAGACGGTGCTAACCGTACTATCTGCACGCCCATTCCGCCCGCACCGTGGACCAGGAGGTTCGCCCTTGGTTTCCCCCGGACATGGAATTCGAGTCGCGATCGCCGTCGCGGCGTGCGCGTTCATCACTCCGGCGAGTGCGCATCACAGCCGCGCGGCGTTCGACACAACGGTCGAAGTCACCATTGAGGGGGTCGTGAAGAACGTGGTGTGGGCGAATCCTCACGTCTATCTGACGCTCGAGGTCGCGGGCCCGGCCGGGCAGCCCGTGACTCAGGAGGTCGAGGTTGGCCCACTCTCCTCGCTGCGACCGCTCGGCCTGACCCAGGACGCTCTTGCCACGGGCGACCGCGTGACAGTGCGCGCTAATCCGAATCGCGCCGGACCCGGTCACACGGTCGTGGGCTTGGACGTGACGACGAGCGACGGCACCGTCTATCCGCTGCACGTGTTCGGCCGCGCACGCCCAGCGCCGGCTGCGCAGAAAGCGGACGGACTCGCCGGGCAATGGGTGCCGCTGCCGGCGGGATTGCAAGGACTCGTGCAAGGTGCACGCACTTGGCCGCTGACCGACGTGGGCCGCGAAGGCATCGCGGACGTCAAGAGCCAGCTGGCGTCGCAGTCCGAGTGCTCGCCGTGGCCGGCCCCGCTGCTGATGGCGCTGGGGGTGATGCGCACGATCGAAGTCAGCGCCAACACGATTACGCTGCGCTTCGACTGGATGAACGGCCTGCGGACCGTCCACCTGGATCTCAAGGAACACCCTGCCGGTGTTGCGCCGAGCCTGCAGGGACATTCGATCGGACGCTGGGACGGTGCGGCGCTTGTGATCGACACCGTCGGCTTCACTCCGCACCGCGAGGGCGCCGGCTTCGGCATCCCTTCCGGCGCGAGCAAGCACTTGATCGAGCGCCTCACGCTCGACGCCGACCGCGCGACGCTGACCTACGAGTTCACGGTCGAGGATCCGCTGTCGCTGACCGAGCCCGTCACGCGCAAGCCTTCAATGGGCGTTCCGACCTGACTTAGAGCCGACGGGGCAGCAGTGCGACACGGAGATCGCGACGCGGTTCTTGCGCGACTGACCTGACCTACTTTAGACGCACGCGCTGCGGCAGCGTAGGGACAGCACAAATCGCCTCAGGGATTTGCCTTACGAGACTCTCCCATAAATGACGGCGGCCTCAATGGGAAAGTCCGTTCCGGCGAGCGCGCGGCGCCCGTCTGTTTACTCTGATTGCGGGCGTTCAGTCCCGATAATCACAGTCAACGTGAATGTCTCGGGACGGCCATACCCTTCAGTCGACCGAGTCTTGCGAGGGCGTAGGGCGCGCCGATTGAAGGCGACGCGGCGCCCAGGAAGGTGTTCCTTCCTCGATCGAGTTGTCGGTGAGCACATGCACGTCCGAGCCATCTGCGCGCATTACCGCAATCTCGCCGTAGGGTTGAAATGGCGGCGGCAGCACGCCGATCGAGAGCCCGATCGCTTCGTCTTTGAAGCCCTGCCGTCCCGTCGCGAACGCGATCCAATCGCCGTCGGGCGAAAAGGCCGGATGGGCGTCCGGACCCGGCACGCGTGTGAGCCGCTCAAGCCCGCTGCCGTCGGACCGGATGCGGTAGATTTCATAATCGCCATCGCGCTTGCTCGTGAACGCAATCCAATCACCGCCGGGTGACCACGTAGGAAACGTGTCGTACTCCGACCCAGTTTCGAGCTTACGTCGGGTGCCAGTCGCGACGTCGATGATGTAGAGCCCGCGCGCTGTGCCGCTCGCGACTCTAAAAACCATCTCATTGCTGGTCGGCGACCAGCTCGGCATCGCGTCGTTGGTGATGCCGGCGGTAAGATCGACCAGACCGGTCCCATCGGGCCGCATGGTCATCAGGCGAGCGGTTCTGATTTGCGCCCGTTGAAAGAACCCTCCCAGTCCGAACGCAATCACGTCGCCACGCGGCGACCACGCGGGCCCCGAAAGGTCATCCGTCACGGGGCCTTCGTACACGATGCGGCGCCGTGCGCCACCCGCATCAGCGACCACTAGGACGCCATTTCTAGACGCGCCGACGTAGTTCGAGCTCAAGAAGACCAAGCGGTCGCCAGACGAAGCGAATGACGTGTGGCCCGGCATCGCGAGCAAACCGAACTCCGGGTCCGGACTCGCGCGTACGACGAAATCACGATCGCGCTCTGCGCGCAGATCGACTTCGCGATGAAAGACGATCAGATCGCGGCGCGGCGATATGTCGGGTCGACCGAACTCGCCGGCGATCTCGGCGCTCGAATCGGCGAACCGGAGACCGGTGCGGGTGGAGTACGCGAGCACGCCCGAGTCCGTCTCATGCGGGAACACTTTCAAGCCCTCGCCGGCCGTAACGGTTCCGCGTTGGCCATCGGCGAGCCCAACTGAGACGATTTGGCTAGTGCCCGTCGCGTACATTAGGCCGCCCCTGCACACCTCCTCCACGGCCGCGCTGTAGAACAGGACGCGCTCCCCGTCGGCTGACCAGCGTGGGCTTCCTGCAAGCTCGTTCTGCAGGCTGAGTTTGCGCAACGCGGAGCCGTCGGAGCGCACGACGAACACGCCGGTGTACTGCGGCTTGATGAACGGGCCGGGTCCGGGTTCGGTGGTGTTCGGGCAGGCCGCGATCGGTGGGTCGCGGTCGGAGGAGAAGCCAATCCAGCGCCCGTTGGGTGACCATGCGGGTCGGAACTCGCCGGACGGCGCCGAGACCAAGCTGCGTTCAGTGCCATTCGCGAGGTCGCGAATCCAGATGTCTGCCTGGCCGGTTCGCGTCGACACGAACGCGAGCTGGCTTCCGTCGGGAGACAAGACGCCCTGATCATCGAGCGCCGCGTGGCTCGTGAGGCGCTCAAGACCCGACCCGTCTGTGCGAACGCGATACAGATCGCCCGAGCCTGATCGATTCGATGTGAACACGACCCACTCGCCATCCCGGGAAAACGACGCGTTGTAGTCGAGCGCCGGATCGGCTACGAGCGCACGCGCGCCGCTGCCATCGGCTGCGGCTACGAAGACATCCGTGTTGGACGGCGGGAAGCTCTTGAACGCGATGGTATAGGTCTGCGAATGCCCCGCTGCCGCGTGGCCGAGCATCCACACGATTCCGAGAGCTCCCAGAACACGCACACTCGTCACGATGCATCTGCCGCTTATCGGGGACATCACAGTGCCGGACCTGCTGAGATCACGCAATGGCAGGGAGAACTCTGCCGGTCGTGAGTGTCGATGTAGGACTCCATCCGCCTGGCCGAACCGCGATAAGACACGCGAATGACGCACTTGGGTCGGTTGCGGCCGGTCGAGTAACCGTCCGGAGCATATCTCTCGAGCAGGTCTCTTCCCCGGCGAATTAGGTAAAGCCGTGCTCTGCGCGGCCGGCTGAGGATGAGCGCGAGCTTCGCAGTCGCCGGTGCTCCGATAGTCGCCCTACTCAAGTTGCGGCACCGCTTTTCCGAACGCTGATGCAGTCACTCGCCGCGCGCCGCCGGCGGCGTCGAATTTCAGCGCTGCGGCGCGCCCTTTTCATAAGGCCGTCTAGGCGTACTATCCGCTGGCCGGATGCGACCATCGAACGCTCCGCGGAACGAGCTAGATATTGGTCATGAACGAACGCTTCAGCCCACCCCTGCAATACGCGAAAACCAGTGATGGCGTGAACATTGCCTTTATGGTTTTCGGCGAGGGTCCGGCAATCGTTTGCGCCTCGAATATCTTCGGCGAAGCACACGACTACCGAACCCTCGCTTGGCACCATGGTCGTGGGGTCACGGACGGTCTGGTGGCACGCGGCTGGCAAGTCGTGCGGTACGACGTTCGCGGGATGGGCTCCTCGGATCGCCCGCCGGTCGATTGGAGCCTTGAGGCGAGAGCCAAGGACTTGGAAGCCGTCACCGACCGCCTCAGCCTCGAGCGATTCACGCTCGCGGCCCTCGACCTCGGCGCGGCAACGGCCGTCGCCTATACCGTCCGGCACCCCCAACGCGTGCATCGACTCGTGCTCGTTAGCCCGTGGGTTTCCGGGGCCGAGATGTTCGATCTGCCGCATCTCAGAGTGGCGGCGCGGGCGATGACCGACGGCGAGCGCGAGTGGCAGGTGTTCACCACCGTGCTCGCCAATATCGCGACGACGTTCGAGGATCCAGAGCGCGCCAGAGACCTCGCCGAGTCGATGCGGACGGCTACGACGGCCGAGGGGTTGGCGGAATACTTTCGGACATCTGCCAAGATCGATCTGTCGGACTACATCCATAAATTGCGCGTTCCGACACTGATCATCCATCAACCGACCTTCCCCTTCGGCTCTCTCGAGCTTTGTCAACAAGTCGCTAAAGGGATCGCCGGCTCCCAGTTCATTGTGGTGGGCGACAAGTCGCTGGCCGGCACCGAGCACGAGCGGATGGTGCAAGCGATTGATGCGTTTCTGCGGAACGGGAGGGTGGCATCTTCTCCTGCTTCGATTGCCGCTCCCTCGCCGCGTCCGCGGCCGACAGTCGCGGTGCTTACGAACAGGGAGACCGACGTGCTCGCGCGCATTGCCACGGGGCTGACGACTAAAGAGATCGCGAAAGAGCTCGACATTTCCGTGGCCACCGTCGACCGCCATCTCGCCAATCTCTACGCCAAGATTGGTGCACGCGGTCGTGTCGATGCGGCCTTGTATGCACTGCGCCACGGGTACACGACCACCGCTCGGTAAGACGTCCTGGTCCCGCCGACAGCGCGCCGGCCGCCCCCTTTATCTACAAGGTTCCCCTCGCGACGTCTGCACCGTTTCCGCGATGCGGCGAGCGGACGCAATCGCTAGCGTCTCCTACGAAGCGTCACGAGGAACATCGCTATGCGATCGGGGAAGTCACGGGAATTTTCGGCATCGCTCTGTGCATTGGTCGCGATCCTCTGCACGAGTCCCGCCTTGGCTCAAGGCAGCATCCGGGGAACGGTGCGGTCGGGAGGCACCGGCATTGCCGGTGCGCCCGTGCAAGCCAAAAACGTCGCTTCAGGCGTGACAGTCCGAACCTTCAGCGATGCCGACGGGGACTACAGTCTCGAAGGCTTGCCCACGGCGACATATACCCTCTCCGTTCGAATGCCAGGTTTCAAGTATTTGCCATTCGTTCGATCGGTCGTCGTTGCTGAACCGACCGATGAGCAGCGCGCCGACATCGAGCTTGCAATCGGCAACCTCGACACACTGGGCGACGATCCCTACACCTATTTATTGGATTTGCGCGAGTCCGCGGCCACGCTCACCGGTCCGGCGCGCCGAACCGCAGACGGGCACCCGGATCTCTCCGGTGTTTGGTTCGGCAAAGACGATCTTTTTCCGGAGGAACCCGCGCTGTTGCCGTGGGCTGCGATGGTCGTCCAGAACCGACTCGCGGCCGATCTCAAGGACCTGCCGCGCGGCCAGTGCTTGCCCGCGGGCGTGCTACCGCTCGGTCCATTCTTTTGGAAGTTCGTGCACACGCCAGAGTTGCTGGTCGTTCTGAACGAGGACGATGTGCTCGGCTTCCGTCAGATCTTTCTCGATGGTCGACGGCACTCCAACGAGCTCCTGCCGAGTTGGCAAGGGCACTCAGTCGGTCGGTGGGAGGGCGACGTGCTCGTGGTGGACTCCGTCGGATTCAACACGAGCTCCGTGATAGGGATCGCGCCGCACACAGAGCAGTTACACCTTACCGAGCGTTATCATCGGCGTGACTTCGGCCACATGGATGTAGAGATCGCCGTAGAGGATCCCGGCGCGCTAGCGAGGACTTGGACCATCAGAATGGTTTGGGATCTGGCGCCCGATCAGGAACTCAACGAGTTCGTGTGTGGCGAGCACATCCTCAACATGCAATTGCAGTGGAGGGCTGATTTTCACCTGCTCCGCGAGCAAGTACTAAGAAGTGTGGCAGCCGATCAATAGAGCAGCCCACCGAGCGTGCAACCGCACGCAGGCAGCCTAGGCCTCCAGATGCTTGTAGGCTGAGACGACGGGCCATAAGCCATGAGAGCAGCGGGGATCAAATGTTGCCCGTGAACACGCTCTTCGCCGGCTCTCCCGAAAAGAGCGGCGAGCTCAATGGGTCGCTGCAACACATCTACTCTAAGCGTTTCGATAAGAGGTGGTGTGTATGTCGCGACCAGGACCTCCTGGACTCTCCGCTGAGCAGAGAGCCGAGACATGGCGTCGTTGGAAGTCTGGCCACGGCGTGAGGGATATTGGACGAGCACTGGGTTTCGATCACGGGTCGATTCGCTCGCTGTTGGTTCAGCGAGGCGGAATTGCTCCGCCGGTACGTAAGCGAGCCGGGTCGGCGCTGACCTTAGCCGAACGCGAAGACATCTCCAGGGGTATCGCCGCTGGTGCGACTTTCCGGTCGATCGCTGCGCGGCTCGGCCGAGCTCCGTCGACCGTGAGCCGAGAGGTCGCACGGCATGGAGCGCGCAATCGATATCGCGCCACTCGAGCGGACGATCGCGCCTGGCAGTCGGCGCTGCGTCCCAAGCAGTGCTTGCTCGCGCGCAATCGGACGCTGTGCGACATCGTCGCGGGTAGACTGGCATTAGAGTGGTCGCCGGAGCAGATCTCCGGTTGGCTGAAGAGTGAGTTCCCTGACGACGCGAGCCTGCGGGTGTCTCACGAGACGATCTATCGAAGTCTCTTCATTCAAGCACGCGGTGTGCTGAAGAAAGAGCTGATGCAGCACCTTCGCTCTGGTCGGTGTCTCCGGCGCGCGGTCAAGACCGATACGCAGAGGGAGCAGCGCGGAAAGATCGCCGATGCCGTCTCGATTCGGCAGCGTCCAGCGGATGTCGAAGACCGAGCCGTTCCAGGTCATTGGGAAGGCGATCTGCTCAGCGGCTCGAAGAACAGTCACATCGTCACGCTCGTCGAGCGCCACTCCCGATTCACCTCGCTCATCAAGGTGCCGAACAAAGAGACCGCGACCGTGGTGGCGGCGCTGACTCGGCAGATCCGCAAGCTGCCGGCATCGCTACGCCGCTCCTTAACCTGGGACCGAGGCCACGAGATGGCGAAGCACAAGGCCTTCACCGTCGCCACGAACGTGAACGTCTACTTCTGCGATCCTCACAGCCCCTGGCAGCGCGGAACGAACGAAAACACGAATCGGCTACTGCGGCAGTACTTCCCGCGCGGGAACTGACTTGTCGCGCTACTCGCAGTCAGAACTCGACAAGATTGCTCTGCGCTTGAATCAACGGCCGCGAGAAACACTGGGATTCCAGACCCCAGCCGATAAACTTCAGGCCAGTGTTGCGCTGACCCATTGAGGCCGCCTCCTTTCTCGGGATAGTTCACCTTTGCAGGTCGAGCACGTGCGCTCGGACCGGTCACCGACACATGAAGTCTTCGTCTTCGCGCGGCTGGCACAGGTCAGTCCAACCACGGGCCCGCCAGTAGTCCACAGCGCCGATATCTTGCATCAGCTTCTTGAAGCGTTCCGTATCGCGAAGAAAAGCATACGAGGGGTGCCACAGGAATGCGTAGAGAATGGAAACCGTGTAGCCGGCGTCAGCGCCAGCTTCGTAGAAATCTAGTATGCGGTCTGGAGCCCCGACATGAAGATACACGAAATCGAGCAAGCCTAGACGGGGGAGAGACTCGGGTGACGCGACCTTAGCTGGCGCGGTGCGCAACAGCCGCTCAGCTTCTTCGACGGTGCCAGGCAGAAAGGTGCCCTCTGGGATGGTGCGCACGACGTCTGCGGCTTCCTGATAGCGGCCTTCAGCCGCGAGCAACCTTGGCAGGCCATAGCCACGGTGCAAACTCGGGATCGGCTGGTGCAGCGCGATGGCGGTCTCGGTCTCGCCGTTGAGCCAGAGCAGCCACGCGGTGACCGAGTTGTAGACGGGAACGAAGGGATCCAGCGTACGTAGATGTTGACGCATCGTGAGCGACTGCTTCAGCTGTCCGACCTCCGCCAGCAGTCGGCTGTACAAATGTAGAGCGTCGGGGTTGTTCGGATCGAGAGCGAGCGACTTGGCATATAAATCTTCAGCTTCCGCCAGCTGCCCACGCCCCTCGAGCGCGAGTGCGAGTTGCGCGTAGCCGTCAGCGAGATTCGGATCGAGCTCGATAGCGCGCCGCGCCGCCGCCTCCGCTTTCGGAAGCGCGACATCAGCGGCTCGTCGTATACCCTCCACATCGCCGCTGAACCAAGAAGGATCGAAGTTGGGAATGAAGTTGTAGGCATACGCAAGCGTTGCCCACGCGGCCGCATAACCAGGCACTTCCGCCACAACTTGCTCGAGCAAAGCCGCTGCGGTCATCAGCTCCCGGTGACCCCGCGCGTGCACGAGCGTTCGGGCCCGCAAGTATTGCTCGTACAGCTGCGCGTCGTCGAAGCCCGTAGCCACCAACGATTGCTCCGGCGGCAAACCAAGCGGTATCTGCAGGGCGACCGCGATGGCGTGCGCGATCTCATACTGAACGGCAAAGAGATCGGTTAACTCGCGATCGTAGCTTTCCGTCCACAGGTGGGTGCCCGTGTCGGCAAGAATGAGCTGCGCGCTGATTCGCACGCGTGTACCGTCTTTGCGGACGGAACCTTCGATGACGTGGGTTGCGCCTAGCGAGTGCGCAACCCCGCGGATGTCGCGGCCTTGGCCTTTAAACTGAAAAGCCGATGTGCGCGCAACGACACGCAGATTTGGCACCTTAACCAATGCGGCGGTGATCTCTTCCGTCATTCCGTCGGAGAAGAATTCCTGGGCTGGGTCGCCCGAGAGATTAGCGAGCGGCAGCACCACGATTGATATCGCATGCGCCGGGGCGTACGTACTCGCCGGGCGCGGAATCTGTAGCCAATACCAATACGCGCCGCTAACACAAACCGTTAGCAGAGCAACGGCGAGCACGGTGGCCGCGGTACGTCGCCGGACCGACTTCCCGTCTGGCAACGGCGCCCTCCTCGGCCGAACATACGCATTTGGCACGGGGTGCATCGCGCGCGGTGGCACGACGGAGGGCTGTCGAACTGTCTCACTTGAGCCGCGAACCTCTTCGTAAACGCGATGGGTCTCGGCTTGCGGCTCCACGTCGAGATCCTTTCGTAGCCGCTCAGCAACCTCTCGATAGACCTGGATTGCAGCGGTGCGTCGGTCGCTGCCGGCGTACAACCTCATCAGGCTGCGAGCCGCGGCCTCATGCAAAGGGTCGAGCTGCAGCATTCGCAGACCGCTGTCGATCGCGCGTTTCGTCTCCCGGGCTTCGTCGAGCTTCGCCATGAGGCGCAGCAGTACATCCTTGATTTGTTCGTGGTAGGCCGTCCGTTCTGTCCGCAGCCAAGATTCGAATTCCTCGCTTTCGATCTCAAGCCCACCGAGGAGCTCTCCACGATATAGGTTAGCGGCGACCTCGAGGTCGCCGGCCGATTCACGCGTAGCTAAGGTGCAAAACGTCAACGCGTCGACTTCGAAAGCAGACAGATTGAGGACGATATCCTCGCCGTCGGATGCGATCACATCGTGCTTGACGTCCCCAATCGCTTTGCGCAATGCCCAAAGACAAGTGCGCAAGTTGTCGAGCATGGTTTCGCGGGCAGCAGTATCGCCCCACAGCACTAGGGCTAACTTCGACCGCGGCCGCCGGCCATTCGGGCTCAGTGCGAGGTACGAAAGCAACAGCCTTTCGCGTCGGCCGGGCACCACGACCCGCTCATCGCCAGCCATTGCCCGCAGCTCAAACCCGCCGAGCAAATTCAGCTTCCACCGCGCAGCCGTGTCGATCCCGCTTTCTGAATTCGTGCTCATGCCCCCCCTTTTTGGTCTCCTCTGTCCAGAACTTACGACTTTGACGACTCCCAGTCGAGGTTGAGGGCAATTTGACGCGATGTTCGACGGCAAGTTAGACGGCTGATTGACGTCCGGCATCTAGTCTGGACCGATCTATTGAATACACGCGGGAGAAATTGGCTAATGAACTACGAAGCAGACTACATTGTGGTCGGTGCAGGTGCGTCCGGATCGGTCCTCGCCGCGCGGCTCGCCGAAGACGGCAAGCGCTCTGTGATACTGCTTGAGGCCGGGCCCGATAACACCAGCGATCCTACGATCGCCTCGGCCGCGAAATTTGCATTCCTATACGACATGCCCGCTGCTGTGGGACCGCACCCGTCGCCGTCACATTGGGGCTTTACCACCCAGCATAACGACGGCAAGAAATATGGCTATCCGCGGGGCACGGGCCTCGGCGGGTCCACGAATCATCACGCGTGTGTCGACGGTCGAGGCAGCCCTCTGATTTACGCCCAGTGGGCAAGCCAGACCGGCGACGAACGGTGGTCGTATGAGCGCCTACTCCCGTACTTTATGAAGATGGAGAACTTCTCGGATATTCCGCACGTGGATCAGCGCGTGCACGGCAACTCCGGGTGGCTGCATCTGAAGCGCGCGAAACTCGAGAAGGGATTTCACCCGGAGTTCGTCGCGGTGGCGATGCAGGACTTCGGCATGCCCTTTCGCCACGATTTCTACGACAACCCCGCCAACGCCGCAGGCATTGGCTGGTCCGACATGCAGGTGCATAACGACGGTCGGCGCTCCAACGGCGCAGTTGATCTTCTGCTGCCGATCCTCGTGAAATCGAACAAGGGCTCGAACAATCTGCAAGTCTTGACCGACAAGCTCGTCAGCAAAGTATTGTTCGAAAAGCTTCGCGCCGTGGGCGTGGAAGTGATCGACGCCGCCCGAGCGTATAAGGCAGATGCTGCGTATCAAGCAGAAAGCAGAAGGGCTGGACGGTTAACCATCAGAGCGAGGAAAGAAGTCATCCTCTGCGGTGGTGCCATCAACACGCCGCAAATTCTCATGCTTTCCGGCATCGGTCCCAGGGAGCAGCTCGAAAAGCATGGCGTCGAAGTTTTGACAGACCTCGCGGGCGTCGGCGAGCACATGCAGGACCACATGGAAGTCGGTCACGTCTTCGAAATGACGAACCTGCCCGACAAGCTGTTCCGGTGGCAGAACACCTTCATGGCGGAGGCGGGCCCGCAATACGCTGCGCACGCCGACCCAGCGTCTTTGACGGAGAACTACATCCCGTTGGTGATCGATTGGTTCAGCGGTCATGACGCCCCAAATGCGCTGCATCCCGATCTGCACATCCACTTGATCAACGTCTTCTTCAGGGATTTCAATCTCAATCCCGATTCATTCATTCACGAGGATCCGCTTCGAGCGTCCTACCTCGATCAGTTCCTCTCGCAGGTGAACGCGGCCGCACCTAAAGCATTTCATACATTCTTGATTGAATGCATGAACCCTGGTCTAACTCAGGGACGGATCGTATTGCAGTCGGCGGATCCGACCGACCCCCCAATCGTCGACGCGCGACTCCACGAGGCCGATGCAGACCTCTCGCGCGTCGCCAAAGGGGTCGAGTTGGTTCGCAAGATCATGAGCCACCCGACGATGAAGCAGTACGGCCCGGAAGAAGTGCTTCCGGGTCCAAGCGTCAAGACATTTGACCAAATTAAAGACTACCTGCGGGTGTATTCGAGCTTCGGGCACCACATCAGTGGCACCGCCAAGATGGGGAAGCCGACCGATGCGATGGCGGTCGTGAACTCGCAACTCCAGGTTATCGGCGTCGAAGGTCTGAGGGTCTGCGACACTTCTGTGTTCCCGGAGATCCCGTCCTACAACACATCACGACCTGCCTATCTTGTCGCTGAGGTCCTCGCAGACATTCTCACTAAGCAGGCTTCGGCTACCGGCTCTCTGTCGCGCGAATAGTTAACGGCCGACTCAGCGTCATGACACACGATTACTCACACTGAATCGAATGTCGGTTGCTGAAGATGTCCTTACGGTCGCAAGCGCACCGGAAGCGCGCTCGGGTCTCGACCCGTGGACGCGCGCAGAGCTGCCAAGTCCGCCGACGCCTAGGGGGCTCGGCTGGCTTGCCGTGGTCGGCCCCGGCGTAATCGTGCTCGGTGCCTCGATCGGGGGCGGCGAGTTTCTCCTGGGGCCGGCGACGTTCGTGCGGCACGGGCTGTCGCTTCTATGGGTGACGGGCATCGCGATCTGGTTCCAAACCGTCTTCAACACCGAGCTCATGCGCTACACGCTCGCGACGGGCGAACCTGTCTTCACCGGTTTCATGCGCACCAGGCCCTCGGCGACGGTATGGGCGTGGTTCTACTCCATCCTCTATTTCCTTCAGTTCGGATGGCCCGCATTCGCGGCGACCGCCGCCGGGGCAATCTTTTTCCTCGTCACGGGACGACTCCCTGCGGCGGGGGACACCGCGTCGGTGTACTACATCGGCGTGGGGACGTTCCTTGCATGCGCCGCCGTGCTACTTTTCGGACGACGTATCGAGCGCACGCTGGAGCTGCTCAACTGGGTGCTCGTGACGTGCATCCTAGGCAGCTTCCTCGTCCTGGCCGTGGTCTACGTCCCAGTCGGCACATGGCTGGCGGCAGCGGTGGGGTTCGCTGGGTTCGACACGACTACCGGCGGGTTCAACCTACTGCCCGTCGGAACGGACTTTATTTTGCTTGCGGCCTTAGTAGCGTTCTCCGGAGCCGGGGGCGTCGGCAACATTGTCCTCTCGAACTGGGCACGCGATAAGGGCTACGGCATGGGAGAACGCGCGGGTTACATCCCTGCCGCATTCGGCGGTCAGCGGGTGAACCTCGCTCATACCGGCTTCATCTTCGCCTCAAGTCCAGAGGCGATGCTGCGGTGGCGCGGCTGGTGGCGTATCGTGCGGGCCGATCAGTGGGGCGTGTTCTTTATTGGCGCGCTCCTTGGGATGGCCCTTCCCGCGCTGCTATACGTAACGTTCATCCCCCTCGGTACTGATATCCGGGGCCTCGGCATCAGCGCCGCGCTTGCATCGCACGTTGGCGCTGCGGCGGGACCGTTACTCGCCGGCGCGATTGCGTTTCTCGGGGCATGGATCCTTTTCAAGACGCAGCTCGACAACCTCGAGGGGATGGTCCGCGCGGTTACGGACATCTTGTGGACGGGCAGCGGCCGAGTGCGTGCCTGGCGCGGAGGTGATGTCCGTGCCGTCTACTACGGGATACTCGCGGTTTTGGTCGTGTGGGGCACGATTGCTTTGCGGTTAGCTCAACCGATCGTGCTGCTGCAGATAACGGCAAACGTGGCGGGCGTCGTATTCGTCGTCTCGTCGATGCACTTGCTGTACATCAACACTCGCCTCTTGCCGAGACACCTGCGTCCGCCGGCGTGGCGGCGCGCTGGTCTGGTGGGGATGGCACTCTTCTACGGGTTCTTCGTCGCCCTCTCCATACGGAGCCTTTTGATTGGTTGAGCCCGTTCTGATGTGCGTCGTCAGGACGCGAGCCCACGCCGCTACCAACTCCGGGTTCGTTGACTCTCCCTAAATGAGCCTTCCGCAAAGTTAGTCGTCTGCCTCCTGCAGAAAAAGCGAAAGACGGCGGCCGCGAGGCGGGACGAAAAATCCCGCCCATCCGAGCACACCGGCGCCGGCTCCCGTCCCTCATGAAATCACGCCTCGTGAAGCTCATGTCCGGATCACCCTTTTCGTCGTGCCTGCCGTTCAGCGGCCTGATCGTCAGCCTGTCGTCGAAAACGCGAGACCCGGTCGAGCTTGAAACGCTACTTCGATCGGTGAGTCCCTCGGCCGGGTTCCTGCGCGCGCAGCTCGACAGGCCGGCCATGCGGCGTCTCGCGATAGGCCTCCGCCCACTCGTCCTTGCGCGTGGCGAGCGCTTGCGTGTCGGTGAGCCCTTTGCTCGTGACCAGCTGCTCGAGCGCGGCCAGCCAGTGCTCATAGTAGCGAGATCCATCGTCGGGCTCGCCGCGATCAGCCGCGGCCTGAAGCTGCGCCCCTAGCGCGGCAGTCCACTCGCGCCACGTGAAGTGGCCTGCCTCCGAGAGCCGAACAGCAAGCGCAAAGGCCTGCGCTTGCCAGGGTTCGGCGAACGCCGCAGCGCTTTTCCGGTCACGCACGCTCAAGGTAGTCGTCGAAGAGATCGAGGTGCACTGAGTCACGCGCCGATGCCGCTTCGCCCCAGAGCTCACGCGCCGCGAAACGCACCGAGTAGACGTGCTGGCGCTTTTCGCCGAGCCCGTGCGCGGTCGTATCCGGGAAGTTATAGACGCCGTGATCGCGCACGATGACGCCTCGCTTCGCACGCGCATACCGCGGTAGACGCGTGTGCCCAAGCGGGTTCATGTTGAGCGTGCGCACCTGCTGACCGACGCTGAACTTCGGTTTCACCGCCGGCTCGTCGGCAGAGCGGATTCCACCGTTGAGGACGCGCGCTGCTCTCGCCGGGTCCATTGCAGGCGTTGCGCGAGCCGAGCCCGACGCTGCGCGACCCGTGCGGAGCTCCTCCTCGGTGATCATCGCGTGCGTCAAGGGTTGGCCGACGACGGTCGCGACAAACCATCGTTCGTAATAGCTCATGCGCAGATAGTCGTCCTGCGGCAACCGCTCGATCGCGTGCCGGTCGCCGTCGATCGTCCACAAGCGCCAGGCTCTGAGCGCGCGGTTCATCGCCCAAACGCGGCCTTCCCACGGCTCATGGAATACCGGCTCATCCTTCTCGTAGCGGATCGGCCCCATGCCCTGCATGCCGCCGATGTCGTGCACACCGTTCACGCGGGCGCCTCCGCACCCGGTAGCGCCGGCCGCGCGACGCCGACGATCGCGTCACGCGTCACGAGCGCTGCGAGTTCCTGCTCCGTCAGCTGCTCGGTTCCCACAGGGCGCTCCGGGATCACGAGATAACGCAACTCGGCGGTGCTGTCCCATACGCGGATTTCGACGTCGTCTTCGAGCTCGGTGCCGAACTCGCGCAGGACGCCCCGCGGATCGATCACGGCGCGTGACCGGTACGCGTTCGACTTGTACCACGTCGGCGGCAACCCGAGGAACGTCCACGGATAGCACGAGCACAGCGTGCAGACGACGAGGTTGTGGACCCGCGCAGTGTTCTCGAGGGCGATCATGTGCTCCGCCTCACCGCTCGTGTACCCGAGCTCGGCGATCGCGGCGGGGGCGTTCGCGAGCAACCGCCGTCTTGTACGCCGGATCCACCCATGCGCGCGCGACGAGGCGCGCGCCGTTGTGCGGCCCGACCTTGCGCTCGATCGTCTCGATGAGCACGTCGAGAGCCGCCGGATCGACCAGCCCTTTCTCGACGAGCAGCGATTCGAGCGCCTTGACGCGCAACGTCAGATCCGACGGCACCGCCTGGTGTTCGTCCTCGGCGGTGTGCTGCGCCAGACTGTGCGCGTCGGCGCCGAGCGCCGCACCACCGACGGTAGCCGTCTGCAAGAAGTCGCGCCGATCCATGTGAGTCCCCGTGGCTGCGTAACGAACTCTGCGCGCGCCGACAGCCGCCGTCAACGCGGGCGCGCGCACATCGTCCTCCTCGCGCGAGGAGCCCTCCAAGACGCTTCGACTCTCCCAATAATGCTTCATTTCTCTCTTGCCTGCGGGGCAAAAAGCTCGCCCCTCAATAAAGGCACCCGGTGTCATGCTGAACGTAGCTGATACCAACTCGTATTCCAGAGACACCGGAGCACCTGGCTCACCCGGGGGTCCGGTTAATTCCAATGCGACGGGATCGAGCTGTGTCTCACCACTCCGGCAGGCATCGCTTCGAACGAACACCGCGCCGCTCGGATTCGCGCACAGAATGGCGGCATCAGCGGATGAGTAGAATCCGACGATAGCAGCACGACAGACAAGTGCCATTGTTTCAGCATGGGTGGTCCGCCTCTCGTAAATTGTTTGTTAATGGGTATTTGAGAACAGGACCCCACCGGGTCTAACTCTCGGCGCTTTCGGGTCAAGTTCGAGTTCCGCCTGCCCTTACTCGCGATCGGGCTTACGGTTCGGGACTGCGCCGAACTGTTCCGGGCTGACCCGCGGGCGATCGAGGCGTTGTTGCGATAGAGTTTCCAAATTCTTCGTCCAAAAAACCTATTGGTCCCCGCACAGACCCGGCTTCGCGCCGGGGTCTTTTGTTTTTGGCATGAAGGTTGCTCCCTTCTCTACGGACCGGCGGACGGAACCCGCCGCCAGGGAGGAACACCGACGCACGCTATGACGTATGAGGCGTGGGTAGCTCTTAAGCGTCGATTCAGTGGAGCGGCCGAGATCTGCGAACGCTGGGCGTGGTTTGAGAGGTTCTGCGCCGATATGGGCACACGGCCCGGAGGCACGAAGCTTGTTCGTATCGACAACGGAAAGCCTTACGGCTCCGACAACTGCGCATGGAAGGCGACGACACGCCTGCGCGACGGAAACGGCCTGGATTACTCCCGCAGAGCACTAGGTTGGATCAAGGAACTTCATGCGGCGGGCCACACGGAACATGAAATCGCCGGTCTGCTGCGTACGACTCGTGCGGCTGTGCCGATGCGCTGAAGTCCTCGTTAGGGCGGGGCCGCGTCGGCACGGCCAGCTCCTCGGCGGAGGGCGGCCCCCTGATTCCCCCTTTCGTCACGATCGCCCTCAGCGCATGAATCCAAGCACGTCCTCGGTTTTATCGACAGCCGATCCGTTGAGGTTGTTGGCTTGACATGCGACCCGATGCCGCCGCAGGGCGTGGACGTTGCAGTTAGGTTCCAAACGGTCATAACTCTCGATCTGCACCCGGAAACAAGATACGTGAGGCTTACGTTCTCGCTCGGGGAATCGGTATACCACGGTAGTTTCCGCCTCGCCGGCTCCTCGATAAGCCCGGGCCAATGCAATTACGAGTTCTCGAGTGTCGGGGCGATTCTCGATGTTCCCGTAACCGCGCGATCCGCGTCCTCGCGCTAGGTTCTTTCTCGCCGAGTAGATTTACCAAACAGCCGACCTATGGACTCGTAGTTATGCCCGCCCGTGACGAATTTGACGAAGCCCGCGCGCTTTTCGATGAAGCAGTCGCAGCGTACGAGGTGGCGAGAGCAGAGTTCGAGGCCCTTCAATTAGTCATTCACGAACAGCGCGTGCCAGGCAAGGTAGCGTTCCGGTCGTCGGACTTGAACAGGGAAGAACTTGCTGGATCGGTCTGTTCGATGCTCGTGACCGGCTCTCGCGCACAAACGCTCTAAGCGTACCCGCTTCGGCCGGGGTTTCCCTCCGGTCTCCCTCTCAGCTGGTGGCGCACTATCGGCCCCGAAATGTGACGGGCGTCACTGATCGCCGCTGGCCCTCTCGCTCAATGTGACGCATGCCCGCGAGGCCCACTGAAAACGATCCCACAGCCGAATTTACAGGCCTCGACTCCGACGGCACGACGGATCAGGTCGATGGCACTGCTCGATTTCGCATCCTCCGTATCGAAAGCGAGATGAGGCAATGTTGCTCACGAGGAGAGCAGGAGATCCTCACCGGAACTCGAAGCGGATCTCGGCTTCGCCAGGTCAAGCAACCGGGGCCTTCGACTCCGTGAAAGACCTCGAAAACGATATCGAGGAAGAGGAGACGCGAACGATGAAAGCGTTTGCGCTGTCAGAAGCCGACTTCGATCCTCGCAATACGGCACCCGTCACGAAACCGAAGTGACCGGACAGTGCGTTCGACCCCCGGATGCGGAGTTAGGTCATGTGGTACTTCATCTTGGCAGTGCTGGTTATCGCTGCTACCGGGTACGGCGTGATGTCCTCCGTCGCGCGCGAAAAACAGCGCCTAGAAAATACGACGCGCCATCGTGCATTAAAGCGAAAGTGGGATGGCCTTCTCGACGGCTCTGCGTCCGAGGAAGGTGATTCTTACCAGACCTACCGGGAGCGTAACCGCTCATAGAAGGCGCTATCCGGAAGCGCTCGTTGACTGCGAGCCGCCGCAGCCCGCTCCCTCCTGCGCTCCAGCGTCACCATCCGCGACTTCGCAGAACTGTACCGGGCTCATCCGAAAGGCGATCGGGTTTATTGATTGTAAGACCTGAGGCCAATAGCCCCGACGCCTGGCCATGGTCTAGCCTTCCGAAAATTGAGAATTCGGGCGCACTCATGCCAACGCGTGATGAATTCGACGAAACCCCTGCGCTTTTCGATGAAGCACTCGCCATGTACGAGCAGGCGAAAGCGGAGTTCGAAGCCCTTCAACGGGTCATTCGCGAAGAGCTCAGGGTGCGCAAGTTCGTCCGGGTGTCTGAGTTGAACAAAGAATAACTCGCGCGCGTTAATCTGCTCTACGCTCGCGAACGGCTTTCGCGGCACAAACGCCCCTGAGCGACCCGACAATCGGGGCATTTCCTGCCCGAAGATTCGTCGCCGTCTGACACGCTCTCGTTACTATCCTCACCGTGGGAACGATTGTTCTGTAACCTCACCGAAATAGAAGACGGCGCAACGACGCCGCGGATTTTCGGGGGAAAACTTGGCTACCTTAGGCATCGACGACGTGATCGTCGAAGTGGCCGCGGTGCGCTGCTCACCGGCGCCGGGCGACGGCGTTTCGATCACGCTGCACGTCCTCTCCTCAAATCGCGATACTGATTTTCTAACATTCGAGCAGGCTGTTGTAATCCGCTTCAAGCATGACGGTCTTCTCTGGCGCGGTAATCGGATGAAGCTGAGGCGCCGCATCCACGGCCCAAGGCGACAACCGAGAACTCACGTTTGTCGGAACTGCGACTCGCGATCCCGTTGCCGGCTGACCGAGTTCGTGCCGCGTCGCCGGAGGACAAAAAGTCGGCGGCATGAGCGATCGAAGCATTGCGATAGCGTTCCAATTCTTTTACAGAGCAGCAAAGACCCGGCTTCGGCTGGGTTTCTTTTCTGGCATGGATGTTGCTGCCGACTATCGATGCAGGAGTGAGCGGCTAACGAATGCCAAGCAGCGACGAGTTCGATGAAGCAGTCGCGATATACGAGGCCGCGAGAGCCAAGTTCCGGGCCCTCCAAGCAAAGAGCCGCAGCCGGCTTCGCGAAAACGTCGATTACGAGGCGCTCGAACTCGCGCGCTGGGAGATGTTCAAGACCCGCGCACGGCTAATCCGGCTCTTCCGAGAGAAAGACCGCAAGGAGCGGCCAAAATGAGTTTGTTCGCTTCTGGGCCGAGGGACGAACAATGGCATCCATCTTGTCGATGGCATTGGAATAGACGTTGAGGGATTCGTCTGCGCCCCCAGGCCACGAGAAGGCGCGTACGTCTCGATTAGATTCCGCACCAGCGCCGTGCTCCATCACGGCGCGAACGCGCCGCCGCCGCGACACGAAGTACGCCTCGGTTTCGAGGTGGATGGCTCGGTCTATAACGGCATCTTCCGAATGACGGCGTTCACGCCGGGCCCCGGCCCTTGCCGTTACCGGTTCAGCAGCGTCGGTCCGCTTGCTCGCGTCTCTCCCTGACCGCACGGACGCATTGACGGAGGCCCAGGACCCTCGACAGGCTCGCGAGCTAGTGAAGAAATCACTATTGCAAATCAGGCGCGCGGAGGCTTCTTGGCGTCCATTGCTGTCGGCGACGTTATTCTCGCTGACGTCGATATTTCCTGCGATCCCTACCCGCCCGAAGGCTTGTGCGTGGCACTCAGAATACGAGTGCCCGACGGTGCACCAGTCTTCGTCACCATGGCTGCCGAGGAGACCATCGCGTTCACTGTGAACGGCCGCCGCTACCGCGGTCTCTTTCGTCTGACGGGGGCGACTCTCGGTCTCCACTGCGACTACACGTTCACGAGCGTCGAACCATCGAAGTAGCGAGTTAGCCGTTCGCCGCCTACGCGTGCGTGGTCATCACTCGGCTCGCGACAGCAGGTCGATCGCCTGCTCAACCGACAGCTCACCGCGTTCGATGCGCTGCAGGATGCGACGCACTACGAAGTCGGGTGACGCGGAGAGCAGCGTCGCCAGTTCGTAAAGCTCCGGGATGTTCACAGGCCCCATCTGAAAATCAGTATCGCGATAGCGCAACTAAGGCTCGTGCCGCTTCGCGCCTTCCTCGTCTCGATCTGTCGCTAGCCGAGGCTCAGAAGATCGCGATCAAAATCGCGATCGAGATGATACCGCTGGCAACCAGGATCAAGCCTCCGCGCGCTCGATTGCGGGCTCGGTTCGACTCACCGTCATCCATACGATTCTCTCAGCCGAATGCCCTCCGATAATGCATTCGGAGTTCGATACGTCAACACTTTATGTCGGCAGACTGCGCAATTACCGGTCATTCCAGCTCGACTGCTCTTCGTCAATCGCCCGCCCGTGTTTCGTTTTGAGCTTGAGCCAATCACGGGATCGACCGCGGCGGTATGGCGAGTCCACCCGCTTCGCCACGATCTCCTCGAGTTCAGCCTGATCTGCTGCGTCGAATAGCGCGACCCCGTTGAGCCCCCCGTAAGTCGCCGGGAAAATACGCTTCTGGCCACACTTTCCCAGCACGTGCTCAAGAAGCGTCTTGCGCTCAAGCAGGGGTAGCGAGCGTACGTCTCGGCTCGAGCTCAAGCAGATCGAACGCCGCGATCGCGGCGGGTGTCGTCTTCGCGGCGTGGTCGATGGTGATCGGTTTTCGGAGCCGTGACCGTCGCACGAGCCGATCGAAGGCCGGCTTTCCGTTCGCGTACTCTTCGATGCCATTCGCGTCGCGGCATCACCCGAGGCGATCAAAAAGGGAGCCATGGTCGTGATGAACGGCCAGATCAACGCTGCCCGAGATCGCGCATGTGCTGTTGCCCTTTGCGGATTTCGCTCGCCGCTCCGGAGCGGCGCTACGAACACGCGAATGTCCGCTTCGGGTCGGTTGCGGCCTGTTGTTGTCATTCCTTGGGATCACGGCGTGAATGACTGCCTTCCGATCGCATTTGAGCCGCTCGCGCAGATCCGAACACTCACGATTCGTCGGGCGTATTCGGCCAACTGCGGTCGTAGCATCGTTAGTTCAGCGGCGGCGCGCTGACCTTCGCCTCGACAGGACTGCTGACGACGTTTTCCTTCATCCATTTAGCGAAGTCGGGACGCAATCCGACGCGCCCAGCGTTCTCCACGGCGTCTTTCAATGGCGATCTCGTGGAGACGACGTAACGCCAATTCTCGACGGGGATATCAGCTTCGTCGATCAGCCCTGCCTGAAATTCACCGTATACGTACTGCATCGTAGTAAGAATCCGCGCCGTATCCACCTCAATCAACATCTGATCCATCGCCGTGAGCGCTTCGCCGTCACGCAGCTTCAAGTAAGCACGCAATAGCTCTGGATTGTTCGCCGTCGCTTGGAGCCCGTCGAGTCGCACCTGCGTTCGACTGGCTCTGGCCTGAGCGCCAAGCACAGCGTTATTTTGTCGCAACTCGATCACCAGGAACACAATGCCCACTATCACACCGAGGTTGGCGAGTATCTGAATCGTCTGGCCGACATTGATCTTCGTCATTCGTTGTTCTCACGCCGACCGGAGGTTTGGATCGATCTTAGCGCCCGAACGACCGGAACGGGTCGTTTTGAGACGTTCGCCGCTTGTGACAGAGCAACGGCCGCTGATCGGAAAAAAGTAGACACTCGCAAGGTCTCAGAGGCTGGGTTACACGGGCCGGCCGAGCTTCAAATCCTTGCCCCAGTTTTGCCCGAACGCGTAATCCTGATCTATCCGCGGACGAACAGCTTCCAGAATCCCCTGCCCTCTTTTTGGTATCGGCAGGATGAAGAAGTCTTGTACGTTCTGCCTTACGATCTGGAGAAGAACGAACTGCTAAGCCCAGAGGAACTTCTCGTTGAGAAAGGTGCCTTGGAATCCGATGGCTATGGAGGAGCTCTGGCGCGACGGTCGTCTCCGGCGCCTATCGGCGGGGAGTAGTCCCGAGCGTCTTGGCGACACGGAATCCCAGATAGTTACGGCCGCGCGTCGTCGCGGGATACGGAGCGCCGCGCCGCGCCGAGCGTTGCATGTAGGGGTTGCTCATGAAAGTCCCGCTGCGGAAGACACGATTTGCGCAATTGCCTTCCTTGTTCGCGGAACCGTCCGCCGGCGTGTGCGTCCGCTCCGCTTCGTAGCAGTCCTCAGTCCATTCGAAAATATTGCCGTGCATGTCGTAAAGACCGAACGCGTTCGGCGGAAATGACGCGACGGGTGCCGTCTCGTTCACCCACACGTCGCGCCCCTCGGCCTTGCCGCCGAGATCATGACCGTCGGCGCCGAAGTTTCCGTAGTTGTGGTCGAGCTCAGCCCCCCACGGAAACGCCGTCGTCGTGCCCGCGCGCGCCGCGTACTCGAACTCCGCCTCCGATGGTAGGCGATACGCATCGTCCTCTCCGGTCTTGGCGTTCAGCCAGCCGACGAAGGCCTGCGCGTCGTACCAACTGACGCCGACTACCGGCCGGGTTCCACGGCCGTAGTCTTTGTAGTCGGGATTCGGCGCGCCGTTGGGTCCGGTCCTCAGCGCCGTGTCGACACCACTGCCGTCGCACCACGTGTCGCGCACGCACGCCTCCCACTGGTCCCACGTGACCGGCGTGCGCGACATGGCGAACGCGCGTGCGATCGTGACGCTCATCTGCGGCTCGTTCTCGCGGCGTAGGGGCTCGTCGGGCGGCGATCCCATCGTAAACGTGCCCGGCGGCATGACGATCATCTCGGAGCAGTTGCGGCATTCCGTGAACGTTTGCCCGGCTTTCGGGGGGCTAGCGGCGATGGCCCGGGCAGTCGGCCATGCGAGCGTCAGCAGTACGCCGATGAATAGGGCCGCAAAGACTCGCTGTCGTGACTTCTGCATGTCGTTACCTGAAGTGTTGAGCGAAAGGCAAGCTTCGGTCGGCCGCATTAACTCGAAGCTACCGGCACCGTTGCGCAGGATCAGGATCGAAACCCCAAGCGAGAACAGCCGGTGGTAGCGAGTTGGGTAGAGCGTAGCATCTCGCCAGACGATTGTTCTCTGCCTCAGTATCTTGCGTGCGCTTTTCAATGCCTCTCCTGGGCACCATCAGGCCACTTCTAGATGTCCAACGACGTCCGCAGAAAAAATCAAATTTCAATATTTCAATTAGTTAGCGCCATCGACGTCCGAGAACGTCCCGGGGCAGCCACGTTTTGACCTGGGTAGGATCCTGGGTAGGATGCTTTCAGCACCCAACCCCTACCCAACGCGATGCCCCTAGCCGAAACGGCGATCAAACACGCAAGAGCGCGCGCACACACGTACCGTCTGAACGACGGTCGCGGCCTGACTCTGCTCGTGCAGAACAATGGCGCGAAGCTTTGGCGTTTCCGTTACCAGTTCGACGGACGCGACGGCAATCTGTCACTCGGACAGTATCCAGACACCACGCTTGCGCTCGCGCGTGAGAAGCGTGATGAGGCGCGGAAGCTCCTCGCCGCCGGCATCAACCCCAGCGAACGACGAAAAGAGGAGAAAGCGCGTCGCGGCAACGCGTTCAAAATCGCCGCGTGCGACTACCTGGCGCAACGCATACAGCCGCAAAGCGCACGCGCGCCGCTCTCGGAAGCCACGATGACCAAGGCCGAGCGGATGCTCGAAAGCTTCGTGTATCCGCACATTGCCGACTTGTCGCTTCATCTGTACCCGCGGTGGCAGCACCAGCGCAGCCAACGAGAAAGGTGAGCGGCGGCGGAAGCGTTACACAGCCGCCAAAAACTCGCGCCTTGTCTCGGGGCTCAGCTTGAATGCGCCCCCGAGGGCGGTCGTCGTCGTCTCACTGTTCGAGTCCATCACGCCCCTCGCTCGCACGCAAAAATGCACGGCCGTGATGCTCACTGCAACGTCTTCCGTTTCGAGCAACGTCTGCAAGGCCACCAGGACTTGCTCCGTTAGGCGCTCCTGGATCTGTGGGCGCTGCGCAAAAAACGCCACGATCCGGTTTATCTTGGAAAGACCCACCACCTTCGCCTTGGGCAGGTAGGCCACCGTGGCGCCACCGTCGATGGTGACGAAGTGGTGCTCGCAAGTGGACGATACGCTGATACCCCGGACCCGGATCATCTCGTCGCAGCCCATCTTGTTCTCGATCACCGTGAGCTTCGGAAAGTGGCAGTAGTTGAGGCCGGCGAAGATCTCGTCCACGTACAGCTTGGCCACACGCCGCGGCGTGTCGACGAGACTATCGTCGCTCAAGTCTAGGCCGAGCACCCGCATGATCTCCGTGAAGTGCGTTTGAATGCGCTGCCGCTGGTCTTCAGCGCTCGCGCGGTTGTCGAGCATAGGTGTCTCGAGTCCACGCTTAACGAGCGCATCATGCACCGCAATGGCCTCAGCCCGAAGCGCGACATCTGGCGGGGTTCGATCGAGCCCGATCCTTGTCGCAGCGACGGCGGTGGGTGATGAGTGTTGCATCATGGTCTCTCCTTCTCGTTGGAACTGCTGTTACAGCCAGTTCGCCGCGGGCCCCCAGTTGGATTCAACGCGGCAGCTGAATCCGATCGCGGCGATTCGACGAACTTAGCTTGGGACTGCGTTTGGGTCTTGACAGCACGTCGAACGGCACGGCTAATTCGGACTCGGAGACTCAAGATGAACGCCTTGCACAACGTAGCCGCAGCGATGCTCGAAGCCAGCGCCGTCGGCTATGCCGCTGCCGCCAACGCCTTGCTGCAACGCTCGCCCATGGCCACCCCTGCCGGCAGCGACGGCACTACGTGGAAGTCCCACCTCGAGCAGCGGGTGCTGGAGCTCGCAGCCGCCGTGCGCGTCAATGAGCCGGCGCTATTCGCTCGGCGCATCACCTGGCTGCGTCGCGCATTTGTCGCCCGGGGCACGGACGAGGCTCATCTACGCTACGCCCTGCTGAGCTTGCGCAGCGCCTTGCAGGCCGAGATTCCGGAGAACTTGCGACCGATGATCGCGCCAGCGCTCGATCTCGCAGTAGCCGCGCTGGACGAACCGCTCAAACCAGAGTCGATCGCACTCGATAGCACCAAGCCGAGCGACCAATTGGCGCTGCGGTATCTCGCTGCGTGTTTGGAAGGTGATCTGTCACGGGCGATACGCCTCGTCATGAACGAGATGGAGCGCGGCCTATCGCCGGCGACGGTCTACTCGGAAGTGCTGGTCGCGGCGCAGCGGGAGGTGGGGCATCTGTGGCACGTCGGCGAAGTCAGTATCGCCGAGGAGCGGCTCGTGAGCGAGACGACCCGCGAGCTCATGGCGTTGATCGCAGCGAAGTACGCTCCCGAACTAACCACGGGTCGGACGCTGATCGCGGCTTCCGTTACCGGCAACACACATGACATCGGATTGCGCGTCGTCGCCGATCTCTTTCGCATCGCCGGATGGCGCTGCTTGTTTCTCGGTGCCAATGTCCCGGCCGAGGAAATAGCTCGCGCAGCGGGCACATTTGGCGTCGACCTCGTAGTGCTGAATGCAACGCTGGCGACTCAGCTCAAGCCGCTCGGTGAGGCGATCGAAACCATTCGACGCATCGCACCCCACCTGAAGATTCTCGTGGGTGGACCCGCATTCGACGACGCGCCCGACCTCTGGAAGCAACTAGGCGCGGATGAGTTTTCTCCGACGGTCGACGTGGCCGTTTCGCTCGGGAACGCGTTGCTGCGCACGCCACATTGAGGCAGCGTATCGCGTACGCTCAGGCTCCGCCTTCGCGTGTGTTGCTCGTCGTAAACTCGGCCGCGCATTTCTCCAGCGACGAGCGTAGTCGGCTCGGCATCGGGCCGCTGGCACCGAGCGTCGCGAGGCAAACCGCCGCGGCTGCGCGTTCGTAAGCGCCGGCATCCACATCGGGTTGAGCGGCGAGCAACTGCTCGAGTTCGCGCGCCTCAGCGCCGCTCAGCCCGTCGATCACGCGAGCGAGCAGCAATTCGTCGAGTCTTCGCCCAAAGTCGGTGCGCACGTCAATCGCTCCCCATCGGCTTGATATCGCTCTTGAGCAGCTCGCGAACCTTGATCAGGCCACGTCGCAGTTGCGTCTTGACGGTGCCGAGTGCCTTGCCCGTGGCAGT
Source organism: uncultured Gammaproteobacteria bacterium (assembly GCA_963742115.1). GTDB lineage: Bacteria > Pseudomonadota > Gammaproteobacteria > Steroidobacterales > Rariloculaceae > FEN-1219. The sequence goes on along the minus strand of CAVUKQ010000009.1, from coordinate 139,709 downwards.
GGCGATTTCGGAGTGCGTCATGCCGTCCACGATGCCCATGAGCAGCACTTCGCGCTCGCCCTCACCGAGTTGTGCCAGCGCGCGTGCCGCGATGGCCGTCTCGACGGCGAGCGCTCCTGAATCCGGGGCCTCGAACGCGTCACTGATCGTGAGCTCTTCGTCGAACTCCTCGGTGCGCGGGCGACGCTTGTCGGCCCGCATCCGATCGATGAGCCGCCGCCGCGCGATGGTCGCGACGAAGACGGGCTCCGAGCCCATCTCTGCGTTGTAACGCGAAGCCGACTTCCAGATTTCCAGGAAGATCTCTTGGGTTGCGTCCTCGGCATCCGCGACGTTGTAGTTGAATCGACGGGCCAACGACCACACGAGGCCCCCATAGACGTCCATGCACTCTTTGACGGCTGCCTGATCGCCGGCAGAAATCCGTTCAAGAAGACTGTTAGACACTTGCTGGCCGGTACGGAATGACTAACGCCACGCGGCGAGTCTACTACAGGCCTGCCGTGGCGCTGGCGCCGTGTGGCTGATCGACCGCGTGTTGCTGTCGCAGGTCTAACCACACGTGGATGCCAGGCATCCATTTGAATCTTCGTTGAATCCAATTGCACGCAACTGACGAAAGGATGGTCATGAAACACAACGTCAGTTACGCGAGCCACACCTTGACGGTTGCACTGCTAGTCGGCGGGGCAGCCATGGCGAGCGCTAGAGCGAGTATGGCCTACGAGGAACCACGTTTTGCGGTAATCGATTCGACCGACGCCTACGAGATTCGCGCTTATGAGGCGCACCTCGTGGCGGAAGTCGCCGTCGAGGGCGAGTACGAAGCCGCAGGCAGTGCCGCCTTCAGGATTCTCGCTGCCTACATCTTCGGCAACAACGCGGACAGCCTCACGATGGCGATGACGGTTCCCGTATCCATCACGCCGGTTCACGATCGCGCTCAGTTGAGCGTCGTCACCGTCGACAAGAGTGAGGTCGGCAACGGTCGCTATATCTATCGTTTCGTCATCGAACGGCAGTACACGGCGGCCACTCTGCCCCCGCCGAAGGATCAGCGCATAACGATCCGCGAGATCGAGGCGCGAACGATGGCCGTACGGCGATACTCGGGCCGCGCCACGGAGGGCAACCACCGTCGGAACCTCGCCACCCTGCAAGCGGCCCTCGATCGGGACGGCCGCCGCGTTCGCGGCGAGCCGGAGTTCGCCGTCTACAACGGGCCGTTCACGCTCCCGTTCCTGCGTCGCAACGAGGTGGTCCTCGATTTGATACCGAACGCACCCATGAATCCAGACGGCCGAATGCCTCGAACATAGCGTTGTCAGTCATCATCCACGGAGAAATGTTGTGAATAGAGCTCAAGGAACAATCGCTGCCCTCGTAATTGGCTCGACCCTGCTCGGTGTCGGTGTAGCCAGGTCCGAGAACGCAACGGCCGACATCGTCGACACGGCCGTTAAGGCGGGCACCTTCAAGACGTTGGCGGCGGCACTTGCGGCCGCGGACTTGGTCGACACGCTCAAAGGCGAAGGCCCGTTCACGGTGTTCGCGCCTACCGACGAAGCGTTCGCCAAGCTCCCCGACGGTGTGATCGCCGACCTGCTTCGACCGGAGAACATCGACAAACTGAAAGCTATTCTCACGTATCACGTCGTGCCCGGCGCGGTTCGCGCAGAGCAGGTCGTGAAACTCGGTTCGGTGCAAACGGTCAACGGCCAGTCCGTCCATATCGTTGTGCACGGCAACAGCGCGATGGTCGAGTCGGCCAACGTTGTGGCGGCTGACATAGTCGCGAGCAACGGCATTATTCACGTCATCGACAGCGTCATTCTGCCTCAGTAACCCCCCTTACTCAGGCGGAGCCCTCGGGCGCGGATTTACCGCGCCCTTTTTTTTTTTCTCGTACGGCATTGGTCCGCTCGGGCTCGAGCCGGCAGCTTCGTTCACACGACCGAGTCACGCGACCTGTCGGCGCCCCGCCGATGCTCATCTCTCGCCCCTTCCTAGGCAACTGCGCGCGCCGCAAACTCGCCGTGCGACAGCTGCTCGTGATCCTAGCTACCACGACCCCGGAGCAGACCGGAACGTTTCTCGTTTGGAACGGGGCTTCCGTGACACCCGGGCGCTTTCGGATGCGCGTCACCGCAGCGTGTCAGCGTGCGCGTTTGACAGTCGCATACCGTTCGAGCGTGCGTCTTCGTGCCGAATCATGTTCGACCACCGGCCGAGGATAGTTCCGATCGAGCTCGACGCCTGCCTCTGCCAGCGCATGCGCGTTCGTCAGCCACGGCGCATGAATCGCTGTGTCGGATAACCTCGCTAGCTCCGGCACGTAGCGGCGGATGAACTCGCCACGCGCGTCGAACTTCCGGCTCTGGCTCAGCGGATTGAAGATGCGAAAGTACGGCTGTGCGTCGCAGCCGGTCGATGCGGCCCATTGCCAGCCGCCATTGTTCGCCGCGAGATCGAAATCAGTCAGTTGCTGCGCAAAATGGCGCTCACCCCAGCGCCAATCGAGACCGAGATCCTTGGTGAGGAAACTCGCCACGATCATCCGCAATCGGTTATGCATGTAGCCCGTTCGATTGAGCTGTCGCATCCCGGCATCGACGAGTGGGTAACCTGTCCGACCCTCGCACCACGCCGTGAATAACACCTCTGCGCGTACTCCGTGCTCCCACTGCACAGCGTCACACTCCTGGCGAAAGGACCGCTCGACGACGTGCGGGTGGTGATGGAGCACCTGGTGATAGAAGTCGCGCCAGATGAGCTCGGAGAGCCACACTTCTGCACCGCGGGAGCCGGCCAGCGCTCGTTCGCATGCGGCGTGTGCGAGCGCACGAATCGAGATGGTGCCGAAGCGCAGATGCACGCTGAGATAGCTCGGTCCGCGTACCGCTGGGAAGTCGCGCGCGTCGGCGTAGCCATCGATACGGTCGAGAAACTCGGCGAGCTGAAGCTTGGCACCGCGAGTGCCAGGCACGACGAGCTCGCCGATGTCGGTAGGGACGAACCCGAGCTGCGCGAGGCCCGGCACGCCGCGTCGCACTGCTGGCGGGGGCGCGAACCGTTTGCCACAGCGCTCGGTAGCATGCGACGCGAGATCGTCTGGCGTTAGCTTCCTGAGCCATGCGTTCCTGTAGGGCGTGAAGACGCTGAAGGGCGTGCCGCTCAGCGTGAGCACCTCGCTGCGTTCGAACACCACGTGGTCCTTCCGCGTGCGAAAATCGATACGAGACTGGTTGAGGGCAGCGCCGACCTGCGCATCGCGCGCTCGCGCGTACGGATCGTCGTCGTGGTTCGCGTAAACGGCTGCTACGCCGAGCTCCCGCGCCAGTTTCGGAATCTCCTCCACCGGATCGCCGTGCAGCACAACGAGCCCGCCACCGCGCTGCACGATCTCCGCATCTAGCGCGACAAGACTCTCGCGGATGAACTCCACGCGGCGGTCCGCGCGCGGCAGCGGCTCGAGGATGCTACGGTCGAAGACGAACACGCACCACACCGCATCAGCCGCACGCAGCGCGCAGTGCAACGCCGCATGGTCAGTGACGCGCAGATCGCGCCGGAACCACACAAGCGCACCGGCAGTGCGCTTCATCGGGCAATTCTCTCCGGGTGTCGTGCTACCGCACCGCGACTAGGGATACACGAGCCGGCACTGTGGCTTCACGCAGAGCAGCTGCACGTCACCGATCGCACGCTCGAGGAACCCGGCTTCGCAGTAGGAGAAGTAGTATTCCCACATTCGAATGAACGTGTCCGGGAGCCCGAGCGCCCGGATCTCCGCGCGCTTGGCGCGGAAGCGCGCGCGCCAATGCGCGAGCGTCGTTGCATAGTGCAGGCCGATGTCCTCGAGATGCACGATGCGCAGATCCGTACGTCGCGTGAGCACTGCGCTCATGTTCGTCACCGACGTAAGGCAACTGCCGGGAAATATGTGGCGCTGAATGAAGTCGACGGAACGGCGCGCACGGTCGTACTGCTGATCCGCGATCGTGATCGCCTGGAGCAGCATGGCGCCGTCGGACTCCAGCATCTCGGCACACTTGTCGAAGAATATGGGCTGATACTCGTGGCCGACGGCCTCGATCATCTCGATCGAGACGAGCTTGTCGAAATGGCCGTGCACAGCCGGGTCGAGCTCGCGGTAATCCGTGAGCAACACGTTGATGCGCTCGCCGAGGCCCGCCTCGGCCACGCGCCGGCACGCGAGCTCGTACTGCCGGCGCGAGATGGTCACGGACGTGACTGTGCAACCAAAACGCCCCGCGGCGTGTAAGGCGAAGCCGCCCCAGCCGGTGCCAATCTCGAGCAGGCGGTCCGAGGGCCTCAACGCGAGCTTTTCGCAGATTCGCTCGTTCTTCGCCGCCGAAGCCTCTTCGAGGCTGCTCGTGACGCCTGGAAAAATCGCGGCCGAATACATCATCGACGCATCGAGCCACAGTGCGAAGAACTCGTTGCCGAGATCGTAGTGAGCCGCGATGTTACGGCGGCTCCCATCCCGCGTGTTGCGGTTCAGCCAGTGCAATACGCGCTGCAGCGGCGCCTTTAGGCGCGCGACACCGGTCTCCAGATCGTCCAGCACGGCACGATTGCGCAGCAGCACACGCAGGACGCTCGTCAAGTCGTCCGCGTCCCAGTAGCCGAGCATGTAAGCCTCGGCTGCGCCGATCGAGCCGCCGAACGCAAACTCCGCAAACATGCGTCCATCGTTGATAGCGACGCTAGCATTGGGCTCGCCCGGCGCGTCCGCGCCGAAGCGCCAAGACTCGCGGCCTTCTCTGACATCGAGCCTACCGACCGACATTCGGCCGAGGCGCTCGAGTACGGCGCGGCGTGCCAGTGCGTCGAATGGGCCCGACCTGCCGGGCGTCGTCGGCGGATTGGAGATCGTCACTACTTCGGAGCTCATCACTACCTCGCAGGGAGACGCTTGTTCGGATGCACATGCGTGCGGCAGCCGCGCAGCCAGAGAAGCAGCGCCTGCCAATAGATGCTCGCAATCACTTTGAGCGTCATGAACGGGTAGACCGCCAGCGTGCACGCGAGCCGCCGACCGGTAATTTCGCGACGCCGAAGGTCGAGTACGGCCGAGAACACTTTCGCGCCGTCCCGCGTGCAGCTCATCGTCACGCCGAGACGCCGAGTGGGCGGGGAAAACGCCCAGTCGTAGCTCACGTCCATCGGCATGAACGGCGAGACGTGCAACGCCTTGTCCGTCGTGAACCGGCGCGCTGGCGCACCGCCCGCATCGAGCACGTAACAATGGCGCTCCCCCCACGGCGTGTTGCTGACTTCGGCCACGATCGTCTCGACCACGGCGCCGGTCACGTCGAAGCAGTAATAGAAACTCACGGGATTGAAGCCATAGCCGAAGTAGCGCAGATGCGTGAGCAAGCCGATTGGCCCTTGCGGTCGGCGCCCCGTCTTGCTCTCCACGAGCTTGCGCACGCTCTCGTCGAGCGGTTCCCGCGGGTCACCTAGGTAATCCGCGCGCCGCAACCATGCCAGTGCTGGCCGCGTCACCGACCAGAGCCACCGCTCAGCGAACACGCGCGGCAGCTCGGAGAGATCGAGATACAGCATGAACAATCGGTAGTTAAACGCGTGGACCACGGGCGTCCGGCGCGAATGACTAACCTGCCCTTCGTAGATGCAGCTCTGCATTCCTCACCCGTTCGTTGAAATGCTCGACGGCCGTGAGCGCGCTCACGACGCCGTCCTCGTGAAAACCGTTGCGCCAGTAAGCGCCGCAAAAATACGTGTTCCGCTCCCCGTCGATCGCGGCATGCCGCCCTTGGGCGGCGACGGCGGCCGAATCGAACAGCGGGTGCTCGTAGCGATAGCGCGCGAGCACGCGCTCCGGCGCTACGCGTCCCGCGTCGTTCAGCGTGACGCAGAACTGCACCGGGGCCGTGAGGCGCTGTAGCGTATTCATGTGATAGGTGACGAGTGGCGGAGCTTCGGAAGGGCCGACGACTCGGTAGTTCCAGCTAGCCCACGCGCGGCGACGGCGGGGCAACAGGCGTTCGTCCGTATGAAGCACGGCTTCGTTGCTCTGGTAGCGAATTGCACCGAGCACCTCGCGCTCACGCAGGCTCGCATCGGTGAGCAGCGCCAGCGCCTGATCGCTATGGCACGCAAGAAACACGGCATCGAAAAGCTCAGGCCCGCCATCGCGCGTGCGAACGACTACCCCGGTTGCGCGCCGGGCGATCGCAGTGACTGGGCAACGCGTTCGAATGCGCTCGCGATGCCCGGCGACGAGCCTGTCAACGTAACGCGCCGAGCCACCGCGAATCGTCCGCCACTGCGGCCGGTCGTCGATCGACAACATGCCGTGGTTGGCGAAAAAACTCAGCAGGAACCGTGCGGGTATCGTACCCACGCTGCCCGGAGCAGCGGACCAGATTGCGGCCGTCATCGGCACGACGTAGTGCGTGGCGAGCTCGGGCGAATATCGGTTAGCGGCCAAGAAGTCGGCCAGCGTCGCGGTGTCGTTACCGCTCGCGAGGAACTCGCGCGCGTCGCGGCCGAAACGCACGATGTCTGCAAGCATTCGGTAGAACCGCGGCCGCAAGAGATTACGCCGGTCCGCGAACAGTGCTGCCAACGAGGTGCCGTTGTACTCGAGCCCCGTGCGCTCGCAGCTGACGCTGAAGCTCATCGACGTGGGCTGCGAGGCTACGCCGAGCTCATCGAGCAAGGCGATGAAGTTCGGATAGGTCCAGTCGTTGAAGACAATGAACCCGGTATCCACGGCGTAGCGCTCGCCGTTGCGCTCGACGTCGACGGTGTGGGTATGGCCACCGACATGGTCTACCGCCTCGAACACCGTAACCTCGTGCTCACGCCGCAGACGGTACGCAGCAGTGTTGCCCGCGATGCCGGCGCCGACGATCGCGATTTTCACGACTGCCGCTCCTTCGAGCCGCTCCGAATCGCCGCCGGCACAGAGCGCAGGCTCCAGATGAGCCCCGTCAGCGCCAGCCCGCGCAGCAGGTAGTACGTGAGATCGACTTCCCACCAACGAAAGCCCTGCCGCGCCGCGGCCGGGTAACGATGGTGGTTGTTGTGCCAACCCTCTCCGAACGTAAGCAGCGCCAGCGCCAGGCTATTGCGGCTGCCGTCGCGCGTCGCGTAACGACGCCGGCCGACCTTGTGGGCCAAAGAATTGATCGTGAACGTCGCGTGCCACACGGCCACCGTCGACACGGCGAATCCCCACACGAAGAGTTGCGCGCCGCTCGTGCCAAGCGCGGGAACGAAGCGCTCGAGCGCGGCGCCGGCCGCATACAACCCAGCGGCGAGCAGCGCGGGCACGACGGCGTCGAAGCGATCGAGCAATGCGAGCTCTGGATAACGCGCGAGATCGCGCACGAGTTGCACTTTGGTCGGAAAGTTGGCGCGCGCTAGGAACCACCCCATGTGACTCCAGAGGAACCCGTGCTGGTGAGGCGAGTGCGGGTCACCGGGGCGGTCCGAATGCGCGTGATGATGGCGATGATGCGCGGCCCACCACAGCGGCCCACGCTGCACGGCCGACGCGCCGAGCAGCGCGAACACGAGCTGCAGGGCGCGCGAGGTCTTGAATGCGCGGTGCGAGAAGTAGCGGTGGTAGAACGCCGTCACCGCGAACATCCGCAGCGCATAAAGCACGATCGCCGTACCGACGGCCACCGTGCTCACCCCCGCCCACCACACGCCGATGCACGCCACGTGCAGGCCGACGAACGGGACGACGCGCAACCAATCGATGCGGTCGGGAGCATCGTCAGGCACCCCGGCCGCGTTGTCGAACCACGCGAGCAGTTGTCGCCACCACGCAACCTCGAGACTAGGCGCAGTCCTCACCATCGCTGCGGCACCATCTCGAGCTCCGTGATGTCGTAACCGAACTCGCGAACGAGCGTCACGACACGTGCGTAGTCCGCGGCCGGAATCTCCGGAGCACGCGCCATGACCCATACGTAGTCGCGCTTGGTACGGCCGATCACCGTGAGCGAGTAGTCGCTTGCGAGGTACACGATCCGGTATTCGGCCTCGAACGGCCAAACGAAGCGCATTCCCCAGATGGCCGCCGATTCGTCGCGCACGTAGCCGCGCGGCCGGTACTCGACGAGTGGGCCGTCGAACGAGTCGCGGCGGAACGAAAATGTGGTCGCGATGCTGCCATCGGCGTCACGTTGGTAGGTTTCAACGGCGTTGTGCGCGCCGCGCTCGAGGAACGTCGGAATGCTGGCAACGACGTACCACCGACCTATGAAGCGCTCGATGTCGACGCGTGGCACGGTTTCGATCGGCGTCGGTTGCGCGCAGCCCGACGCAAACAGCGCCGCAAGCAATACGTGTGGGCTGCGCCAGCGCCGGTGGCGCATGTCGGTGGTCAACGCCATGGCCTTATCTCTGCAACTCGGCCGCGGCACCGGTCGGCTGCGACTTGCGCGGCCAAGGCACGAATGCGCTCGTGCGGCGCACGTAGTCGACGTATGCGGGACGGCGGTCGGCGATGCTCTTCTCGAGCAGCGACACGCCGGACACTCTCAGCAACAACCATGTCATCAGCAGCGGCGAGACGATCGACCACCAGCCGCCGGCCGCGAGACCAAGGGCGCCGAAACCCCACCATACGCAGCATTCGCCGAAATAGTTGGGATGCCGCGAATAGCGCCAAAGCCCACGATCGAGCACGCACCCCCGGTTCGCTGGATCGCGCTTGAAACGCGCGAGCTGCCAATCGGCGACGCTCTCGAACACGATTCCGCCGAGCGCGAGCGCGACACCCAGTGCATCGAGCGTGCCGAGCGGCAAGTCACTGCGTGCCGCGGCAAGCAACGGCAGCGAAATGAGCCACGCGAGGACGGCCTGCAAACCGAACACGAGATAAAGGCTCTTGCTGGCGAACGAGGGCTCGTTGCGGCGACGGATCTCGCGGTAACGGTGGTCTTCCCCCTCGCCCCAATTCCGCGAGGTGATGTAGATCGTGAGCCGCAGCGCCCAGGCCGCCACGAGCGCGAGCACGAGCGCGGCACGCGGCTCGACGTTGTGGAGCGGCCAGGCGTAGGTCACGGCCGCAAACGCGAACATCACGCCCCAGAGGCTGTCGACGATGCTGACGTCACGCTTGCGCAGGCTTACTAGCCACGTCAGCACGGCTGCACCGAGCAACACGACAAGTCCGGCGAGGTAAGCGCGTATATCAAACATGCGCGCGCTCCGCGGTCGGCCCGTTCACCACTTGGGCGTCGGCTTGCATGCCATCGAAATGCCGCGACAGCGCAATGAGAACGGGCACCACAAAAGCCCAGCCCAGGGACAGCGCCGCGAGCGCTGCGCCTCGACTGACTAACTCCACGGCACCGAGCTGCGCGCCCGCAACGTAACTAATAGGTCCGCCAATGGCGCCAAAGAGTGCTGCTGTACAAGCGCGTGCGCGCAACCAGCGCAACGAGACATTGAGCGTTGTGGCGAATAACAACCACATCGCGACAATCCAATAGGGTGCCGTTCCGGTCCAGAGGCTGCCGTTTTCGTAGATCAACCAACCGCTGCCGACCAGTGCCGAGTCGAATGCGATTCCAAAGATGGCCGCAGCCGCCAGATTAAGTGCTAGCCGGGTCATGCGTTGCTTCGACGTGAGAAGAGATAGTGGCCGACATACCACTCCTGACCGCGCGCATGCCCGAACAACTCGGCACAAGCCATGAAGAACATTCGCCAGCGCATGAACCATTGCCCCGCCCGCTCTGGGCCATAGACCTCCCGAACGATCGTCATGACCGCGTCCTTACGCGCATCCATGTTTGCAAGCCACGCATTGGCAGTCTTCTCGTAGTGCCGGCCGTCCCAGATCCAGCGATCCCGCAAGACCAAGTCCCTCTGAAAATGCAACGGCAGATCTGCGCTCGGCATGAATCCGCCAGTAAAGAAATGGCGGCTCATCCAGTCAGACGGGCCTTTGTCTTCGAACGCATACGCGCAGTGACGATGACAAAAGACATGCATGAAGAAGCGGCCGCCGGGCTTCAACCAGCTGTCGATAAGGCCGAACAGCGCTTCGTAATTACGCATGTGTTCGAGCATCTCGACCGACACGATCCGGTCATACCTGGCCGGCGCTTCGAAATCGTTCATGTCGCAGGTCAGCACTTCGATGTTGTGAAGGCTGCGGCGTTTCGCCTCGGCGACGATGTACTCCCGCTGGCCATGAGAATTGGATACCGAAGTAATCCGACAGTCGGGATAGTGCTCGGCTATCCAAAGGCTGAGTGAACCCCAACCACAACCGAGATCCAGGACGGATGCGCCGTTCACTATTTCAGCCCGCGCACAGGTTACTGAGAGGGCTTCTGCCTCAGCCTCGTCCAAGGAAGCGACGCTCTCGGGCCAATAACAGCTGCTGTACTTGCGATGAGCGCCCAAAACTTTGCTGAAGAATGCTGCGGGCAATTCGTAGTGCTGTTCATTGGCCGCTTTCGGCAACGGTGCGATTACCGCCGTGCGCATCTCGGCGATGAACGCCCGTAGCCGGAGCCCCGCTCCTTCCGCATCGTGCGCGTCGATTTCCTCGAGCCGTTCCGCCAGCAACCGGCGAATGCCCGCACGAATGGCGACATCTGGCACCAGTCCGAGCTCGGTCCAACTGAGCGCATTGCGGGTGAATCGGTTCATACTTGTGCTATTCGCCGACTTACCCGATTTGGATTCAAGGCGCTGCAACCGCTACAACGGAGGAGAGAAAGAGCGGCTTCCAATTACAGCCACCCCACGACAACTCTGCAGGAGCAGGGGTTTCCTCGGGCAGAATGGCGGCGTCGATCACGTGGATAATGCCGGACGGCAATCGCTTGCCGGACAAAGACCTGCGGCATCAACTGGAGCACGACCTGCTCCGCAAACCCGTGGGAATTCTTTTGTTCGTTGGCGCAGCTGTTGCGCTTCGTTTCGTCGCATTCGAACATGGAAGCGGCGACTTTTTTTAACTGGCGACCGGCCAGGAATTCTCCTAGGTTCCCTTCTGTCGGCAGTCGCCGGCTATCTACTTCTGCAGGCGAGTCTTCCGCAAGCGAACGCCCGATCCACTCGATGATCCCTTCGATGAGCGCGCACGATAACGCGCATCATCGCCGCATATCGTTGACGATACGCCCATCGACAAGCTCGATCGTTACGCCGCCTGCGCGACTGCCAGACGTTCCCGCAGCACGGTTTCGTCGGCGTCGCTGAGCGCAAGGCGAGCCAACCGCACTTGTGCGGTGTCCGCGGCTGCACGCGCCACGAGCTCGCTCTCCTCGGCTTGCTCCAGCGACTCGCGCGCGATGAGCTGTCGTTCGAGCAACTCTCCACGCCGCCGCGACTCACGCGCCGCCTGCATTAGCTGCGCTTGGGCTTCGCGGAGAGCGGCTTCGGCCTGCGGGCGCGCGGCACGATTGAGCTGTTCGATACTTGCCTCGGCTTCGCGAACGCGTGCCACAAGGTCGTCGGCACGCAGGACGGCGCGGACAGCACCAGCCGCCACGAAATCGCCTTCCTGTACTCGGCGCTCGAGGACGACCGCCGTAATCTCACTGCCAATTTGGATGCGCGAGGGTGTGACGACCCGGCCGGTCGCGACGACGATTTGCACGAGCGGTCGCGCCTCGATGCGACGCTTCCAAACTGATGCTGGCATTCGGCGGTCTCCAGATCCGTCTACCACCAGAATTCGTTGGCGGTCACGCGTTGGATTCGTTACTGAGGAGTCGTTGACGCGGGGGCTGCGAGTGGATCAGGACGCCGGCCAAGGTGTGGTTCTACCCAAGGCTGTGCGACGGCGGTCGTAACCGGCATCGCCAGAATTCGGTTGAATCCGTTTTCACGACCACGGCGAACACAGGCTCGAGTGTGTTTTTTCCTCGAGGAGTTATTCGTCATGTCCAGAACGCCCATTTTCACTGGCCTGCTCGTTACCGTTGGACTACTCGCTGGTTGCGATAGCAATAACAGCGGTACTGGTGGCGCCGTCTCAGTACCACCGCCTGCACCAGTTGCGACCGCGGATGTGCGCTTCATACACGCTTCCCCGGACGCGCCGAACGTGAACGTCGCCGGGCAACTCGGCACGCTCGTCGGCGACCTGAGTTTCAAAGAGGCTAGCGCATTTCAGACCTACAACGCCGGCACACTCAACGTCCGCGTCGACGGTATCGTGCCGAGTGGCACGGCAACCGTGATCGGGCCCGTGGACCTGCCGCTCGCGGCGAATACCGCTTACAGCGTCATCGCACTCAGTGAGGCCATGGCCATCGACGTTTTGGTCCTTGCCGAACCGTTTTCGGCCGTGCCCATTGGCTCGGTCCGCGCGCAGGTCGTGCATGCCGCGCCCAACGCACCGCCGGTCGACGTTTATGTGACGGCGCCTGGCGCGTCGCTGGCTCAGTCGAGCCCCCTGGGCAGTGTCGCTTTCGGTGCGGACCTCGGCCCGGTCACCGTTCCGGCCGGCGACTACCAGATCCGAGTCACGCTGCCGGCAGCTTCGCCCGGCAACCCTGGCGCGGTCGTGTTCGATTCGGGCACGGTGGCATTGCCGGCCAGTGCAGATCTACTCGTGGTGGCCGTCGAGAACACCGGTCCCGGAGCGGCGCCGATCAGCCTCTTGGTCGCGGACGGACGCGGCAGCTTCGAAATTCTTGATGCCGCTACTCCGGCCGAGCTGCGCGTGATTCACGCTTCGCCGGACGCGGGCCTCGTCAACGTCATCGTCAATAACGACTTCGCCAACCCGGTACTAAGGGACGTGCCGTTCCGCACGGTGAGCGGCTACTTGGCGGTGCCGCCCGGTGCCTACAATCTCAAGGTGACACCGAACGACAACGCCGGCGCGATAGTCATCGACCAGGACGTGATCCTAACCGCCGGCACGCGCTCCTCCGTGTATGCCACAGGCACGCTAGCAGCGGGTTCGATCTCACCCTACCTGCTGGCCGACGATAACCGTCCGGTTGCAACGGCCGCGAAGGTTCGAATCGTGCATACGGCGCCGAGTGCCGGCTCGGTCGACATCTACGTCACCGCACCAGGCGCCAGCATCGCGAATGTGCTGCCAGCGTTTAGCAACGTGCCATTCCTCGCTGAAACGGGCTACGTGAGCCTCGCCGGCGGGTCCTACGCTGTAACGGTGACGATCGCGGGTACTAAGAACGCGGCCATCGGCCCAGCCACGCTCACGTTGATGGACGGGAACGTTTACACGGCTGCTGCCCGGGACCCGATCGGCGGCGGCGACCCGTTTGGCCTGATCCTGCTCGACGACTTCGTTCCATAACGTAACGCTCGTGCGTTCCCCGGAGCAAAGGATGCTCCGGGGCGCCGAGTTCCTCGTCGCACAGCCAAGCCCTACCCCGGCTGCACCGCGCTTTTCGCGGAGGCCCTCGGCTATTGGTGGCGCCGCGGATAGGAACGTTGAAGCACCCCTGCTCCGCGGGCAGCGGTGAGCGTAACAGCCATGGTGTCAAAGCCGCCTGCTGATCGCGGCGTCGAATCGGCCTCCCACCCCACGTCACCGTGGAGCTTCTACTCGTTGACGCTGCCGCTGACTTTCTCCGGCCTCGCCGCGCGCAGCGCTGCCCGCCGCTCGCGCCCAACAACACGAGCCCGTCGAGGATCAGCCGAATCAGAGCAACGCCCCCTGCGGCGGCGCTCGCGCCCCATGCGACACCGTCGGCGCCGCCTCCTCTCCCCGCTCCCGTGCGCCGTGCCCAGGTCAGGCGAATGTCCTTCGACGCCGGCCGCTCCGGGGCGGCGGCTCGCTTCTGTGCCCCGCTGGACGACGATTGAGCCCGCGAGATCGACGAACAGCAGCGCGTCGTGGTGCCGCGCCTCAACCTCGAGGACGACGGCCGCGAGCTGTGAAAGTGCGTGCAGCTTCAGGTACTCCGCGCTGGAGGCCGTGCTGCCTAGTACGGTTTAGTCCTCTCCTGGTCTCAGGACGCCGCGCACCGCGCAGTGAAGGCGGGCGCTATCAACCATTTGGACGGGTCGCCCTTGTCTGTACCGCTCCGGCAGCGTAACTCGGCTGCACTGCCGGCATCGTGTGGGGTGAATTGCGGGTAATGGCAAGCGCAACCGCGGCGGGACTACTCGACAATCAAAGGCTTACTCTTTCAGTTGACTCCTGGTGGGGGCGCCATCGGTTCATCCTGACCAAGACCATTAACAAAGCTCTTTAAGCTGCTGACTCTACGGCGGTTTGTAGGGCGGCTGCGTTCGCGATTCAGCTGGCGATCGCAGACCAGTTCGTAGCGAGATGCTCGGCGGTACGCCATGCGAGCGCTTGCGCGGTCAGCGTCGGATTGCGCGCGCCGCTCGTGCCCATGACGGACGCGCCGAGCACGCCGAGGTTCGGCACCTCGTGAGCGAAACCCCAGCGGTCGACGACGTTCGTCGCGGGATCGTCGCCCATCCGCGTTCCGCCGTAAGCGTGCGTCGTGACGCCCATCGTGCCGATCGGCGCGCGGATTGTTGCGATCGCGCCGGCCTCGCGGAACCACTGCTCCATCTTGTCTTGCGCGAACACGGCGACTCGCTTCTCGTTGTCCTTGTAGTCCGCTGTGACGCGGCATACGGGAAAGCCGAGCGGATCTTTCACCGTCGGATGCAGATCGAGGTAGTTGTCCTCGTAGGGCAGCGTCGTCTTCTGTAGATAGGAATTGACCCAGCGGTCCGCGTTCGCCATCACGAACGCTTTCCACTCGGAGCCCCAACGCGGCGCGCGCCCGAACGTCGGCATGCTCGCCGCGGCGATCGGGCGCTGGTCCGAATACACCCAGAGATTCCCGCCGCCGATGAAGTCGAGCTCTGCGTGATCGAAATTGTCGTCCGCCCACTCGTCGACCGCGACGCCCTGCGCGGGAAGCCCATACCAGCGATTGAGCTTGTGCGGGAACAGCGCGAGCACCGCGCCGCCCTGGTTGTGGCTCATGTAGTGCTTGCCCACCTGACCGCGATTGTTCGCGAGGCCGCGCGGAAAGGCATCCGACGACGACAGCAGCAAGAGCCTCGAGTTCTCGTACGTGTAGCACGCGAGCAGCACGGCCCCGGCCGGTTGGACGTAGGTCTCGCCGTTCTTCAGGTATTGCACGCCGGCGGCGCGCCCATCGGCGTCGACGTCGATACGCGTCACGTGCGCTTCGGTCACGACGTCGAGATGCCCTGTCGCTTGAGCGCGCGGGATCGTCGACACCGCGGTCGAGCCCTTCGCCGACACGTGACATCCGCCGCGGCTGCAGAAGCCGTGATAGAGACAGGGGCTGCGGTTCTGGTACAGCTCGGAATTGATCGCGGCGGGGCCGGGAAACGGGCGCCAGCCGAGCCGGCGGGCGGCCTCGCCCATCGAGTCCGTGAACTCGGTGCCGCGCAGCGGCGGCATCGGGTAAGCGCGCGAGCGCGGACCTTCGAAGACGTTGCCGCGCGGATCGAGAGTACCGTTGACATTGCCAGCCTGACCGGACACGCCGAGCGCGTACTCGACCTTGTCGTAGTAGGACTCCAGTTCGTCTAAACCGAACGGCCAATCCTCGACGGTCGAGCCCGCGGGAACACGCGCAGCGCCGTAGCGCCGCCTGGTCTCGGCGACGACGCGAAAGTCCCATGGGTTCAGGCGCCAGCTTTGCGCCCAGTAATGCAGCGTCGTCCCGCCGACGCCGTTCATCATCGGATGGATCAACGCACGCGGCGAATCCGGCGCGCCGGCGTTCGGCCGGTGCACCGGGATCTCGCGGTTCGCCTTCTGCGCGGCTTGCGGCCAGCCCCGATAGTTGTTGCGCAGCTCATCGGGCGCGAAGTCCTTCGGCGCGAGCCACGTGCCCGCTTCGAGCCCGACGACATCGAGACCAGCCGCGGTAAGCGGCTCGACCGCGACGCCGCCCGCGCCGCCAAGCCCGATCACGACGACGTCCGTCTTGTCGAGCCTAACGGCCATGGTCGTCTCCGGCGTCGTGCGCACCGCCCTCGAACATCGGCAAGTCGTAAGCCGAAAGGCGCGTCATTTCCGGCTGCGCCGTCATGCGCTGCTGCTCCGCCGTAACGGCGAGACGGAGGCCCGGGTAGCCGAGCATCTCCCAGCCGGCGAAATCCCGATTGCCGCCGTAATGCGGATCGCTGAACGTTCCTTCGAGCGTGTGGCCTAGCACGAGCTCGAAGAAGGTCGCTGCGCTCGGCGCAAACCCCGTCGCGACATTCCGCTCGAGATCGCGGAGCACCGCGTCCTGCTCGGTCGGCTGCAGCTCGGCGAAGATCTTGCCGTTCGACTTACGTGCATGAGCGTCGACCGCGGCGAGACCATTCGCGTATGCAGCGCGCCACGCGGCGAGCGCGTCGCCGAGCGCGCGATCGATGTAACGTGCCGCACCTGCTTCGAGCGCACCGGGGCCGTTCGCATCGCTCGGGATGAGACGCGCGACGATCGCTTCGAGCGTCCGAGCTTCGGCGGCGTTCAAGTTCGCGTACGACTCCGCGGCCGCATTGGGCTGACCGAGCACGCTGCTCGGCACGGCCGTGACGGCGCCGACTGCGGCGGCGCGTTTGAGCATTTCCCGGCGCGACCAGCTGCGATTCATCTGCGCGTACTCCTCTGCGAGCTCGCGTCTGTATAAACCGCGCGCGGCCGACGAGCAACCATCCCACTCGTGCTGCGTCGCGGTGCGACTCGCGGCCAGCAGAACGCTGGGGATGACGAATTCCTTAGCCGTGCGACGCGGTTACGCAATCGTCGGCGTATTTCGCTAACTGCTTGCGGCGCTCGCAAGCCACTCATGCGCGACTTGCATCAATCCAATCAATCTATTACGCGGTTTTTTCGCGGCAGGCACGCTCCTTGCTATGGGACTCTCGTTTTCCACACACACTTACGGAGTCGTTCGATGAAACTCGTTGGTCGCATTGGACTCGTCGCCGCCCTCGCCTTCGGCGCGAGCACGTTTGCCGAGGAATCCATTTCGACGGGAGCTCAGGTTCGCCAGGTCATTGCACGCGCCGACGCCGGCAGCGTTCGCACCGCGATCGTGACGGAGGCGATCGCTCTCGACGACCTCGAAGGCCGTTACGACACTGCCGCGGGTGCGGCGATGTTCGTGAGCCGCGACGGCGACTCGCTGACGCTCGAGGTGTCCGACTCCGCTTCGCCGACGACGCTCGTGAGGCTCGACGCACGCACGTTTGCGAGCGTTGACGACGGCGTCATCGTGAGCTTCCAGACCGACGCGGCCGGTCGCGTGAACGGCCTCGTGCTTTCCGCCGTGTCGTCGGAATCTCCTTTGGCGGCCGCTCGCGCGGCCCCGCGCCGCGGGATCGTGACGATCCAGGACGTGCGCGAGGACGTCGCGCGTCTCTGAGTCGGGAAGCCCCGGCTCTGTTGCACCTCGCGGCCGCGCGTCAGCGCGGCCGCGCAGGTTTTCGAGACACACGCTGCACGCTGCGGCACACTCGGAATTCTCTCCGCCTGTAAGCATCATCCCGTAGGCAAAAACTCCTCGCGAACCCTTTCCGCCCATGGGACAATGCCTCAACCGTTATTGGGCAGTTCCTGGCATGTCGACGTTCACTCGTTACGCGTTCGCCGTGTTCATCTCGCTCTACGGTGTCTATCAGATCATCAACCAACACTTCCTCCCCGGCGTACTCGCGATTTTCCTCGCGCTTTTCGTGCTCTGGATCAGCGGCCGCCGCTAGTCCGCGCGATGGACGTGACGCCCTTCACGGCCCGGTTTTACGAAATACTCTAACTTGCAGCGTTCGTCGATCATGGAGACTCCTCATGCTGCGCCCGTTTCTCGCCGCCTCCACGGTTTGCCTGTTGGCTGCGACGCCCGCGGCGTACGCGGACTTGAGCTACAGCTATCTCGAGGGGGCGGTTTTCGACAACAGCACCGACACCTCGGTGAGCGACGATGAAGACGGTAAGGGCTTCGAAGGTCGGTTCTCGTACGACCTCCTTCGTTTTCTGAACGTGTACGCGGGCACCAAATACACGGAATTCGACGACGTCCCCGGCGACCTCACGCTGATCGAGGCTGGCGCGGGCGTGCACTTCTCACCCAAGGCGCTCAGCAGCATCTACTTCACCCTCGGGGCGCTGACGATTGACGCCGGCGGCACCACGATCAGCGCCGACGACGATGGCTACGCGTACGAGCTCGGTTACCGCGAAGCGAACAAGTCGGGCAAGATGGAGTTCACCTTGAGCGCCGAGCACATCGAGTTCAACGACGCGGACTCTGGGGATACGACGGTCAGCATGGGACTGATGTTTCGCGCCACGAAACGCATGAAAGTCACGACCTCCGTGCAGTTCGCGGGCGACGAGAATGCGTTCAAGGTCGGCGTGCGCTACTACCTGCCGAACCGTTTCGACAACCCCTGACGCCCTAGCTCGTTCCGATCGCACCCTTCGACGCCGCTGCGCGCGTTAGCGCTGCAGCTCGCCGGAGCGTGCGCGAAAACTCGCCACAGACGCCCCCGTGTCCAATAAGATACGACGCGGCCGGCGTACTGGGGGCACTTCTGAATGGCGGGTCTACTTTCCAAAGAGCGGATCGTTGCGGGGCCGACTTTCAATCGCTGGTTCGTGCCACCC
The DNA here is from genome assembly GCA_963742115.1 of uncultured Gammaproteobacteria bacterium. Classification (GTDB taxonomy): domain Bacteria; phylum Pseudomonadota; class Gammaproteobacteria; order Steroidobacterales; family Rariloculaceae; genus FEN-1219. Next base: position 121,093 of record CAVUKQ010000009.1, on the reverse strand, counting down.
GCGTCGATCGCGATTCATCTGTGCATCGGCTCCGTCTACGCCTGGAGCATCTACAACCCCGCGCTGATACGCGTGTTCGGAGTCGTCACCCCTGCGGCCGACGACTGGCGGCTTTCCGACGTCGTCTGGATCTTCACCGTCGCGATCATCTTCCTCGGCCTGTCCGCAGCGATCGCCGGCAGATGGCTCGAGGACGTCGGACCGCGCAAGGTCGGCACGGTCGCGGCGCTCTGCTGGGGCGGCGGGTATCTGATCGGCGGGCTCGGCATCGTGTGGCATCAGCTCCCGCTCGTCTATCTCGGGTACGGCGTAATCGGCGGCTGCGGCCTCGGCCTCGGCTACGTTTCGCCCGTGAGCACGCTGATCCGCTGGTTCCCGGACCGGCGCGGAATGGCAACCGGAATGGCGATCATGGGATTCGGCGGCGGCGCGATCATCGGCGCACCGCTCAAGCGCTACTTCATCCGCCACTTCTACGAGCAGCCGGATTACCTCGGCACCGTCGACCAAGTGAACCTCGTCACCGAAGCCGGCCGCCGGTTCGCCGAAGTCGGCGGCCAGATGCGCGAAGTCGTGGTGGTGGGTGCGAACGACGTCGCAGGGATGATCGTGCGCGGCGCAGAAGGTGTGTACGTCGTGGGCACGGGCGACGTCGGTGTCGCGGGCACCTTCGTCACCCTCGGGCTCATCTATTTCGTCGTGATGCTGGCCGCGGCGTTCTCTTACCGGCTGCCCGCCGCGGATTGGAGGCCGACGGGCTGGACGCCGCCCGATGCGGCGCATCGCGCGAAGCGAATGATCAGCACGCATGACGTCCACATCGACGAAGCTCTGAAGACGCGCCAGTTCTATCAGCTGTGGATCGTGCTGTGCTTCAACGTTACAGCGGGCATAGGCGTGCTGAGCGTCGCGCAAACGATGATGACCGAGATCTTCGGAACCACGCTGCCGGGCATCGTCGACGGAGGCTTCGCGGCGACTTACGTCGTCATGATCAGCGTGTTCAACATGCTCGGCCGCTTCTTCTGGGCGAGCTCCTCGGACTACATCGGCCGCCGCAACACGTATTGGATCTTTTTCGCGCTCGGCATCGTGCTCTATCTATCGATTCCGTTCGTCGCACGCAGCGTGAGCGTGACGCCGTCCGTCGTCTGGCTCGTATACTTCTATTGCGCGACGATGATCATCTTCACGATGTACGGCGGCGGCTTCGCAACGATCCCCGCCTACCTCGCAGACATGTTCGGAACTCGCTACGTCGGCGGCATCCACGGCCGCCTGCTCACGGCCTGGAGCCTGGCAGGATACTTGGGCCCGGTCGCGATCACGTCGCTACGCGCACGATCGATCGACTCCGCGCTGCACGACCTCGCCGCACGCGTCGATCCCGACCGCTTCCGGCAGGCCTTCGGAGCGGGGCTCGACCAACTCGACACGCTCATCTCGCAGCAGACGGTGACGATCGCGAAGCTCATGGAGATCGCGCCGCCGGGCACCGTGGATCCGACGCCGAGCCTCTACAACTTCACGATGTACTTGATGGCCGCTTTGCTCGCGATCGCGCTGGTCGCGAACGCGTTGATGCGACCCGTCGACCCCAGGCACCGGATGCCGGAGCGCCAAGCGGCGGACGCGCGATGACTGCGCCGACGCGGTCGAGGACGCTTCATTTGCGGCGCGTGGCCCGCGGCTTCGTCGCCACGCTCACCGTCGCGGCAATGGCCGCGCTCGCCGGATGCTCGCGCGACCAACCCGCGCCCACTCCAGCTGCCGTCCGGGAACCGACGGCTGCAGCCGGCGTCGTCACGCTCGACACGCACTCCGACATTCCGCTCGACTTCGCGACCGCAGGTGTCGATCCGCTCGACGCGGACCTCCAGAACAGCCTGCAAAAAATGACGAGCGGCGGGCTCGACGCCGCGTTCTTCATCGTCTACGTCGCGCAAACCGCTCGCACGGACGCGAACTACGCGCAGGCGCAGGCGGAAGCGCTGACCAAGTTCACCGCGATTCATCGGATGGCCGAGGAGCTGCATCCCGACCGGATCGCGATCGCGTATCGCGCCGACGACGTTGCGCGGATCGCCGCGAGCGGCAAGCTCGTCGCCGCGATCGGCATCGAGAACGGCTACGTGCTCGGCAAAGACCTCGAGCTGCTCGACCGCGACTACGAGCTCGGAGCCCGCTACGTGACGCTCGTGCACAACGGCGACAACGACCTCGCGCGCTCTGCCCAGCCGAGACCCGAGCTCGGCGACGGCACTGCAGACACCGGCGTTACCGCGCTCGGCGCGCGAGCGATCGAGCGGATGAACCGGCTCGGTATCATGGTCGACGTCTCGCACGGCTCGAAGCAGACGGCGCTCGACGCCATGCGCCTATCTCGCGCACCGGTGATCGCATCGCACTCCAGCGTCGGAGGCGTCGCCGCGCACGCGCGCAACATGGACGACGAGACGCTGCTCGCGCTGCGCGACGACGACGGAGTGATTCAGATCGTCGCGTACGATTCCTATCTGAAGCACCAGCCCGACGAGCAGGTCGGCGCCCTGCGCACGCTACGCGAGAGCGTCGGCCTCACGGGTGCGGGCGGACTCGCCGCGCTGACGCCGGAGCTCCGGGCGAAATACGACGAGGGACTGAAAGACATCCAATCGCGCTGGCCGCCGTCGACGGTGCGCGACCTCGTCGATCACATCGATTACGCCGTGCGGCTGATCGGCGTCGATCACGTGGGCATCAGCTCGGACTTCGGCGGCGGCGGCGGTATCGTCGGCTGGCAGGACGCCTCGGAGACGCGCAACGTCACAACCGAGCTCGCGGCGCGCGGCTACAGCCAGGCGGACATCGCAAAGATCTGGAGCGGCAACTTGATCCGCGTGTGGCGCGCGACCGAGCGCGTCGCCGCCGAGCTCGCCGCGGGCCGGTAGGTCGGAAGCTTAGACCGCGAGAGCCGCACAATAGCGGCGCGTCCGGTCGCAGCGGTCGCGAGTCGCTACTTCGCCGCCACGTGCCACGTGCTCGTCTGGCGCAGCACGTCCGCGATCCGGCCGGTGCGCGCGAGCTTCGTCGGCTGATTCGCGTAGTAAGCCTTCTCGAAGCTCTGCCCGGGCTGACGCAGCACCACGCCGAGCGCGACCGGAAACTCCGGCGGCGCCATCGCGAGCAGCAACCCGGCGAGCGTGCGGTTCGTCTCGTCGTGGACGAGCACGGCATCCCGATTTGCTTGCGCGTCGACGACCTTGAGCGCCATCGACTTCGCGTCGAAGCTCAGGCCCTTCGCGCCGTTTTCTCCGAACGTCAAAGGCTCGCCGTGCTTCACGTGGATCTGCGCGTCGGCCGCTTTGTCGCGATCGGTGAACGAGTTGTACACGCCGTCGTTGTAGACGATGCAGTTCTGATAGATCTCGACGAACGCCGTGCCGTCGAAGCCGTGCGCGGCTTCGAGCACGCCGCCGAGCCCCACCTTGTCCACGTCGACGGCGCGCGCGATGAACTTCGCACCTGCGCCGAGCGCGAACGTGCCTGGCAGGAGCGGCGAGTCGAACGAGCCGTTCGGACTCGAAGGCGTGCGCGTGCCGATTCGCGAGGTCGGCGAGTACTGGCCTTTCGTGAGGCCGTAGACTTCGTTGTTGAACAACAGGATCTTGAAGCCGACGTTGCGCCGCAGCGCGTGCATCAAGTGATTGCCCCCGATCGACAAGCCGTCGCCGTCGCCGGTGACGACCCACACGTCGAGATCGGGATTCGCGAGCTTGAGCCCCGTCGCGACCGCCGGCGCGCGGCCGTGGATCGTGTGGAAGCCGTAGGTTTCGATGTAGTACGGGAACCGCGCCGCGCAACCGATTCCCGACACGAACACGGTCTTCGCCGGCTCCGCGCCGACTTCGGCGAGCGCACGCGTCACGGACTTCAGCACGGCATAGTCGCCGCAGCCGGGGCACCAACGTACCTCTTGCGACGACGCAAAATCCTTCGCGGCCAATTGAGCGCTCATGCCCTCTCTCCTCTCACGGCCTTGGGCGCCGTGCGCGCGGCGTTCGTCGCGAGCAGGCCGCGGATCTTCTGCACGAGCTCCGAGATCAGGAACGGCTGGCCCGTGACTTTGTTGAACTGAACGGTTTCGACGCCGAGCTTGTCGCGCAGCAAGGTCGCGAGCTGCCCCATGTTCATCTCGGGAACGAGAATTCGGTCGAAGCCCTTGAGCAGCTCGCCGAGGTTGTCGGGCAGCGGGCTCAGGTAGCGAATGTGGATGTGGCTCACGTGCTCATGAGCGGGAATCGCGCGGACGGCCTGATAGATCGCGCCGTACGTCGAGCCCCATCCGACCACCGCGAGCCTACCGTGCTCGGGTCCGATCTCCACCTTCTGCGGCGGGATGAACTTCGCGACGGCAGCGACCTTGTCGGCTCGCAGATTGGTCATCGCCTGATGATTCTCCGCCTCGTAGGAAATGTTGCCAGTGCGCAGGTCCTTCTCGAGGCCGCCGATCCGATGCATGAGATCCGGCGTGCCGGGCGTCACCCACGGACGTCCGAGCGATTCGGGATCGCGATTGAAGATCACGGAGCTGATGTCTTGACCGACGTTGCGCGGACCCGGAGCATTGGTAGCGATCCGCGGGATGTCGTCGACGTTCGGGATGCGCCACGGCTCGGCGGCATTCGCGAGGTAGCCGTCGGTGAGCAGCATCACGGGCGTCATGTGACGCAGCGCGATCCGCACGGCCTCGATCGCGACCTCGAAGCAGTCGCTCGGGCTGCGGGACGCGATGACGGGAATCGGCGCATCGGCATTGCGGCCGTAGACGGCTTGGTAGAGATCCGACTGCTCGGTCTTCGTCGGCAACCCGGTCGACGGGCCTCCGCGCTGCGAATTGACGATGACGAGCGGCAGCTCGGCGTTGATCGCCAAACCAATGGCCTCGGTCTTGAGCGCGATGCCCGGACCCGAGCTCGACGTGATGCCGATCGCGCCGCCGTACGACGCGCCGATCGCGGCGCATACCGCGGCGATCTCGTCCTCGGCCTGGAACACTCCGACACCAAGGTGGCCGTAGCGCGCGAGCTGATGCAGCAGCGGCGACGCGGGCGTGATCGGATAGGAGCAGAAGATGATCTTGCGATCAGCGAGCTCGCCGGCGGCGGCCAATCCGAGCGCGAGCGCCTCGCTGCCGCGCACGCCGCGATACTCGCCAGGCGGGAACTGTGCGATTCCGGTGCCGACGTGCGGCACGGCCGCGCTGAGCTCTGCGGTCTCACCGTAGGCGTGCCCCGCGCGCAGCGCCGCGAGGTTCGCGTCGCGGATCGTGGGGTCCTTCGCGAACTTCTTGCCGATCCAATCCGCGATCGTCGCAACCTCACGATTGAACATCCACTGCACGAGCCCGAGGGCCCAGAGGTTCTTGCAGCGGCCGGCGTCGCTCTTGCTGAGACCAAACGACGCCGTAGCGTCCATCGTGAGCTTCGTGATGTCGACCTCGACGACCTGGTAGCCGTCGAGCACGCCGCTCTGGCGCGGGTCGGTTTGATAGCCCGCTTTCGCGAGGCCGCGGGCGGTGAAGCTGTCGATGTTGAGGATGATCAATGCACCGTCGGCAATCAACGGCAGATTGACCTTGAGCGCGGCCGGGTTGAACGCGACGAGCACGTGCGGTGCGTCGCCGGCCGTCGTGATCGGCCGCGCCCCGAGGTGAATCTGATATGCCGAGACGCCGAATGTGGTGCCGACCGGCGCGCGGATCTCCGCGGGGAAGTCGGGGAACGTCGAGAAATCGTTGCCGAGGAGCGCGGTCGCCGCGACGAACTGGGTTCCCATCAACTGGACGCCGTCGCCGGAGTCGCCGGCGAAACGGATCACTACTGACTGCGATTCCATGCTGCTGCTCATCCCGCATGCCGCGGCTCGCCGCAGCTGCTCAATTCAACGAGAAATCCGCTTGCTTGTAATCCGCGGCGCCCCGACATCGGACCCCGGAAATGCACGCAACGGAAGCAAACCATGCTCCGAATGCATTGCGTGAGCCGACCAACCGACCGCGCCCGAAATCCAAAGCGGCTGGTTCGAAAAAGCCCCAAGGAGCAAGTGAGCGGGTATTATAGCCATCCGGCCGAAGATTCAGACAATTCAAGTGCATAAGCATATTTCAGCGGCTCAGATCGAGTCAGCGCCTAGCCATGCCTAAGGTCACCTATATCCAGCCCGATGGACAAACAAAGGTCGTCGAAGCCCCGGCGGGCACGACGGTCATGGAAGCGGCCGTCGACAACGATGTCGCGGGCATCGTCGCCGAGTGCGGCGGCGCGTGCTCGTGCGCCACATGCCACGTGTACGTCGATCCGTCCTGGATCGACAAGCTTCCGCCTCGCGACGGCCAGGAGGACGGCATGCTCGACTGCGTGCTCGACCGGCGGGCGAACAGTCGGCTGAGCTGCCAGATCGTTCTCAAGAACGATCTCGACGGCCTCGTGGTCCGGGTCGCCGACGAGCAGATCTGACTAGCCGCGGGCTAGCACGCGGGCGCGCGGCAAAACTTGGAAGTGCGCTGCGTTTTGTAGCAAAATTCGCCACCTTCCAACCTACCCCGCGGGGTTAGTGAAATGACCTTCGTCGTGACCGAGGCCTGCATCAAGTGTAAGTACACCGATTGCGTCGAGGTGTGCCCGGTCGACTGCTTCCACGAAGGCCCGAACATGCTCACGATCGATCCCGAGGAGTGCATCGACTGCACTCTCTGCGAGCCCGAGTGTCCCGTGGACGCGATCGTTTCCGAGGACGACGTGCCGGCCGGTCAGGAGCACTTCCTGAAGCTCAACGCCGAGCTGGCGAAGAGCTGGCCCGTGATCACGAAGGCGAAGGCCGCTCCCGAGGACGCGGACGACTGGAAGGAAGTCAAAGACAAGCTAAAGCTGCTGGAGCGTTAGTCCGGGCTACGCCTGCTTCTTGAGGGGCAGGAGGTTCAGCAAGAACTCGACGGCGCGCTGACGAAAGCTCTTCGCCGGCTGGCGCTGCACTGAGCCCAAGCCGCTCGACCAAGTCAGCCAGCCCTCTTCGTCCATCGTCACGCGCCACGCGTTCTCGGGCGACATGTCGCGTGTGATCAGCGCCGCCACGCGGTCCGAGACGTCGTCGCCGTCCGCGACCAGTCCGATCTCCGTGTTGAAGACCATCGAGCGCGGATCGATGTTCGGCGAGCCAACGAACGCTCGCTGGCCGTCGACGACGAGCGCCTTGGTATGCAGGCCGAGGATCTGCGTCGTCGCGGGCGGCGTCATGTAGAGAGGAAGCACTGCGGCATCCGAGCGCAACTCGTAGACCTCCACGCCGTACCCCAACACGACGCGCCGCCAACGCTTGTAGCCGGTATGCGCCACGACATGGTTGTTGGTGGCCAGTGAGTTCGTCAGGATCGCGATTCGAACGCCGCGCGCCCTGAGCGTACGGATGATCTCGAGGAACTCGAGATCGGGTATGAAATAAGGAGAGCTGATCAGAACCTCGCGCTGTGCGCCCGCAACCAACTCCTTGAAGCGCGGATAGAGTCTGACCTGGTTCGGGTTCCAGATGTCCGGCGAGTCTAGGTAGAGCTCCGCGCGGCCCGCCGCGAACGTCCCGACCAGACCCTCCAGAAACTCGCTCCAGTCCGCGCCGTGCACGGGAAACGATCCGAGCAGCGTAGCGTTGCGCTGCAGGGTTGCCGTCACGTCAGCCTCGGTCGTCGCGATATCCAGCAAATCCTTGCGCGTGATCCGAAATATGGCCACTGGATACGTGTGGACGCTGTTCCAATAGAGGTCGAAGCTCGCCGTGACGTCGCCAACCAGCTCGCCCGCCAACAACACGTCGAGGTCGTTTTGCACGAACGGAGCGTACAAGCCGAAGTAGCGATCGCCGATGTTGCGCCCCCCGATCACGGCGAAGCGGTTGTCCGCGATGTAGGTCTTGTTGTGCATCCGGCGATTGAGCTGCTTCGCGCGCGAAAGAAATTCCATCGAGCTGCCGAAACGCGTGCCGCGTGTAGCCCAAGGATTGAATACGCGAACTTCCACGTTGGGGTGCGAATCGAGCTGCACGATGACGCCCGCGTTGCTCGACGCGCTGAAGTCGTCGAGCAATATCCGAATCTTCACGCCGCGGTTGGCGGCCGCGAGTAGACGCGAAGCAAGCAGCTGACCGCTCGCGTCGTTCTGCCAGATGAAGTATTGGACGTCGAGCGTGCTGGCCGCCTCGTCCGCCAACGCGAGCCGCGCGGTCAGGGCGAGGTCGTTGCGGTCGAGCAGCCAATGCGCGGTTTCCATCGGCCCCAACGCGGCCTCGATGCGCTGCGCGTAGTCGTGCAACGTACCGCTCTCGGCCGGCGGCAACGCGTGGTCAGGGGCGAGCGGGGGCCGGTCGGGAAGCACCGCACACGCGTTTAGCAAGACGGCCACCGCCGCCCAGACGCCGCAGACCCACCACCTCACGCCGGACGCGCCTCGGCCGAATTTCGACGGCAATCCCCGCGCGCGAAGTTCGATGCGCCACCGGCTTGCGGAAGTATGTGAACTCTCCCTGTTGCGAAGTTCAAGCGACGCAATTCCAGCCGGAGGATCGCGCCCCGCGGACCTGCCAATGCATCATCGTGTTGCTTATACTACCGTGGCGAAGCCTAGCGCGAGTAGCATCGAGGGGAAAACAACAACGCGCGACGCAAGCACCCACACACGAATACACGAGATCATTCATGCCGTCCGCGCCCGCGGGCAAGGTGATTTTCCGAAGGAGAATTTCATGGCTGGTAAACGGGACCTCTTCATCAACGGTCAATGGGTCGCCGCCAAGAACAAGGCAACGTTTCCCGTCTACAACCCGTCGACCGGCGAAGTCTGGTCGAAAGTCGCAGACGCGAGCCGCAGCGACGCCGCCGCGGCGATCGAGGCGGCTGCCGCAGCGCAGCCCGCGTGGGCCGCACTCCCGCACTCGGAGCGTGCGCGGCTGTTGTCGAAGGTCGCCGACGTGTTGACCGCCCGGCAGAAGGAATTCCAGGAGACTCTCGTCGACGAAGGCGGCTCGTGGATCGGCAAGACGATGTTCGAGACGGGCTATAGCATCGGGGTCTATCGAGCCGCCGCCGCCGCCGCCTACCAAGTGAATGGCGAGATCCTGCCGTCCGACCACGGCAAGCTGAGCCTCGTCACGCGCGAGCCGCTCGGCGTCGTTTCGGTGATCTCGCCGTGGAATTTCCCGCTGATCCTGTCGTCGCGCGGCTTCTCCGTTGCGCTCGCCGTCGGCAATGCGATCGTGCTGAAGCCGTCCGAGGAGACGCCGGTAGCGGGCGGCCTTCTGATCGCGGAGGTGCTGGAGGAAGCCGGCATTCCGAAAGGCGTGTTCAACGTCATCACGTGCTCGCGCAACAACGTCGCCGAAGTCGGCGACGAGCTGATCTCGAACCCGGCCGTGCGCGGCATCAGCTTCACGGGCTCGACGACGGTCGGTCAGCAAGTGGCCGCGAAGGCCGGCGGGCTTCTCAAGAAGTGCTGCGTGGAGCTCGGCGGCAAGGACGCGTTGATCGTCCTCGACGATGCCGACATCGAGCACGCCGTGAACGCGGCGACCTTCGGCTCGTTCATGCACCAGGGTCAGATCTGCATGTCGGTGGAGCGCGTGATCGTCCACAAGGACGTTGCGGCTGAATTCACAGAGAAGTTCGTGCAGAACACGAAGAAGCTCAAGGTCGGCAATCCGCGCGAGATGGCCAATTGCATCGGCCCGATCATCAACCAGAAGCAGCTCGACAAGATTCGCGATCAGGTCGACGACGCGGTTGCGAAAGGCGCCAAAATTCTCTGCGGCGGCAAGCACAGCGGGCTGTTCTTCGAGCCCACGATCCTGACGGGCATCACACGCGACATGAAGGTGATGCGCGAGGAGACCTTCGGGCCGATCGCGCCGGTGATCACGGTCGGCAGCGTCGACGAGGCGATCGAGGTCGCGAACGACTCGGAGTACGGATTGTCCGCCGGCATCATCACGCGCAACGAAGAGCGCGGCCTCGCGATCGCGCGCCGCTTGCACACCGGCATGGCGCACATCAACGACAGCTCGGTGAACGACGAGCCGCACGTGCCGTTCGGCGGCGTACGCTGGAGCGGCCTCGGGCGCCACGGCGGCAAGGCTGGGATCGACCAATTCACCGAGATGCGCTGGATCACGCTCGAGCGCGGCGGCCGGCACTATCCGCCGCCTTTCCTGATGAACCCGGCCAAGCATTAGACGCAACGCTGGGCGCGCTCGGGAGCGCAATCGCAGGAGCCTCGGGGTGGAAACGCCCCGGGGCTTTCTCTTTTTGAGCGAACGTTTCGGGCGTGCGAAAAAGCACGCCACGGTAGTGCGAAAACTACCCCGCCGCCGCGGCTTGCGATGCGATCGCACTGCTCGGTTCGGCGCGCCTTCGGCCTACCGCGCGCGCGGCGCGTTGGCGTATACTCCGAGCCCCTACGAGGGGCCCCAGCGCGGGGAACCTGGCGCGATTTTTTTGCAGGAGAACAAGAGAATGACCAAGAAAATTGTAGACAAGCTACTCCCGACGACCATGGTCGGATCCTATCCCCGCCCGGCCTGGTTCAAGCAACAGCTTCTCGGCCGCGACATCCGCGTCGCGTTCAAAGAAGTCGCTCACGAAGAGGCCTACAACGACGCGGTTGCTACCGTGATCCGCGATCAAACCGAAGCCGGTCTCGACATCGTGACCGACGGCAACATGTGGTACGACGACTACGTCGGCGTCATCGGCTCGTTCTGCTGGTACATGTACGAGCGCATCGGCGGCTTCGACCCCGCGCGCAACCCGCATCCGAGCTACGTGAGCGCGGGCCCGAGCCAGGGCAAAGAAGTGATGGACGACTGGGGCGGCGTGATCAACAACGGCCCCGTGACGCACGGCCCGATCCGGCTGCCGGACCTCTACAAGATCGCGAAGAAACACTCCGACCGCCCGGTCAAAGTGTCCGTCGGCGCCGGCCCAGCGAACCTCGCGTGGCACGTCTACTTCGAGCACTACAAGAACGCGAAGGAATTGAGCTTCGCGCTCGCCCCGATCTTCAACAAGGAAATGAAGGAGCTCGTGAAGGCGGGCGCCACGTACTTGCAGTTCGAGGACCTCGGCGCCTGGATGCCGCTGTTCACGAACAACAAGGACGACTACAAGTGGGTCCGCGAGTCCGTCGAGATGTGCTGCGACGGCGTGGACGCGAAGATCGGCTGGCACTTCTGCTTCGGTAACGCTTGGGGCAACGACATCCTGAGCGCCAACTACCCGCAGGGCTACCAGACGGTGCTGCCGTACTTCTTCGGCACCGCGGGCATCGACGAGTTCGTGCTCGACTACGCGAACCGCGACATGGACGGCGTGGACTTCTTGAAGAAGCTCCCGGCGAACCAGGGCGTGCAGATCGGTGTGCTCGACATCCGCACGGCGGCCATCGAGAACCCCGAGACGATCGCCGACCGCATCCGCCGCACGATCAAGCACGTGCCGGCCGAGAAGGTCACGCTCAGCACGGACTGCGGCATGAAGCCGCTCGCGCGCATGGTCTCGCAGATGAAGCTCCGCTCCCTGGTCGAGGGCGCGAACATCGTCCGCAAGGAAGTCAACGGCAAGTAGGCTCGGTAGGCCTATCCCGACGACGCACCCGGCAGCGGGTGCAAGCGAAAATCACGCGGGCCGGTGGCGACACCGGCCCGCGTTTTCTTTTGTGCGGGAATCTCGAGACGTGTAGCGAAAGTGCGCCGCGCGACTGCGCGCCGCGGTCAGAATCGGCCGACGATCTGCAGCCCGTAACTGCGGGTGCTGGGCTCCACGAGTGCCGTGACGTCCACGTTGCGCCGTTTCGCGAGGATGAACGAGCTCGCGATGCCCACGGCGGCGCCGGCTAGAACGTCCGTGGTGTCGTGCTCGTCCGCATCCACACGCGTCCATGCCGTGTACGTTGCTAGCACGTACGGGAGCCACGCTTCGCGAATACCGTAGCGACGGTGGATGAAAGCGGCTCCCTGAAACGCCAGAGCGGCGTGCCCGGACGGAAAGGCGTCGTCGCCCGTGCCGTCGGGACGTTCCTTCTCGACGGTTTCCTTGAGCGCCCAGGTGCCGACGACGGTCGCGCCAAACGACTTGTAGAACTGCATCCGCCCGTCGCGATCGTCGCGCTTCACCGTGAGCGCAAACGCCGCCGCGGGGATCGCGACGCGCAGGACGTCGCCAGCAGTCTCGGAGTCGGACGCGGCGCGAACGACGCCGGCGTGCTGCGCGAGCAGCGCACCGGCGGCGAGCGCGAGAAAAAGTTTACGCGAGACCGACGATCTCGCCGTTCGCATCGATGTCGATATTGTCCGACGCCGGCTTCTTCGGCAGGCCCGGCATCGTCATGATCTCGCCCGACAGCACGACCATGAACCCCGCGCCGGCGTTCAAATAGACGTCGCGCACGTTGAACACGTGGCCTTCGGGCGCGCCGCGCAGCTGCGGATCCGTCGAGAACGAGTACTGCGTCTTCGCGATGCAGATGGGCAATTCGCCGAAGCCGTCCTCTTGAAACTTCTCGATCTTCTTCCGGATGGCGGTGTCGGCGACGACCTCGCTCGCATGGTAGATGCTCTTCGCGACCTTGCCGATCTTCTTCCAGAGCGGGTCGGCGTCCTCGTAGACGAACTTGAGCGAGCCCGGCTTCGTGTCGATGAGCTTGACCATCGACTTCGCAAGGTCCAGCGCACCCTTCGAGCCCTTGGCGAAGTGCTCGCACACGATCGCCTCGACGCCCTGCTCGCCGAGATGCTTCTTGATCAAATCGAACTCGCGGTCGGTGTCGCTGCCGAAGCGGTTCAGCGCGACGATCACGGGGAGCCCGTAGTTTTCGCGGATGTTGTTGACGTGGCGATCCATGTTCGCCAGGCCCTGCATCAGCGATTTCGTGTCCTCGTTGTTGACGTCTTCGATCTTCGCGCCGCCCGAGTACTTGAGCGCGCGCGCCGTGCCGACGAGCACCGCGGCCGACGGGCGCAGGCCCGTCTTGCGGCACTTGATGTCGACGAACTTCTCAGCGCCGAGGTCCGCCCCGAAGCCGGCCTCCGTGACGACGTAGTCGGCAAGCTTGAGCGCCGTCTTCGTCGCGATCGCGGAGTTGCAGCCGTGGGCGATGTTGGCGAAGGGCCCGCCGTGCACGAGCGTGGGCGTGTGCTCGAGCGATTGCACGAGGTTCGGCTTGATCGCTTCCTTCATGAGCACCGTCATGGCGCCCTGCGCGTTGAGCGCCTCGGCGCGGATCGGCTTGTTGTCGCGGCTATAGCCGACGATGATCTGCTTGAAGCGGTTGCGCATGTCGTCGAGCGACGTCGACAGGCACAGGATCGCCATGATCTCCGACGCGGCCACGATGTCGTAGCCCGTCTCGCGCGGGAAGCCGTTACCCGTGCCGCCAAGGCCGTTCACGATGTGCCGCAAGCTGCGGTCGTTCATGTCGAGCACACGGCGCCATGTCGGGCGGCGGATGTCGAAGCCGAGCTGATTGCCGAAGTAAATGTGGTTGTCGACGAGCGCCGCGAGCAGGTTGTGCGCGATGCTCACCGCGTGGAAGTCGCCGGTGAAATGGAGGTTGATGTCCTCCATTGGCGCAACCTGCGAATGACCGCCGCCCGCGCCGCCGCCCTTCACACCGAAGCACGGCCCGAGCGATGGCTCTCGCACGCAGATCATGGCCTTCTTGCCGATCGCGTTCAGCGCATCGCCAAGGCCGACGGTCGTCGTGGTCTTGCCTTCGCCCGCGGGTGTCGGGGAGATCGCGGTGACGAGGATGAGCTTGCCGTCCTTGCGCGACTTCAAACGCTCGATCAGCCCAGACGACAGCTTGGCTTTGTAGTGGCCATACGGCTCGAGATCGTCGGCATCGATGCCGAGGCGTTCTTTCGCGAGCTCTACGATTTTTCGCAGCTTCACGCCGCGAGCAATGGCGATATCGTCTTTCATGGTTCAACTCACCGCGCGAATTCGAGGGAAGAAGACCCGGCCGCGCTGCGTACGCGGCCGGGGTTCGTCTGACGGATCAATAACGATAGTGATCGGCCTTGTACGGGCCCGACACCGGCACGCTCAAGTAGTCGGCTTGCGCCTTCGAGAGCGTATCGAGCTTCACGCCGAGCTTGTCGAGGTGCAAACGCGCGACCTTCTCGTCGAGATGCTTCGGCAGCACGTACACGCCGAGCGGGTACTTCTTGGTGTTGCCGTACAGCTCGATCTGCGCCAGCGTCTGGTTCGTGAAGCTGCTCGACATCACGAAGCTCGGGTGGCCCGTGGCGCAGCCCAAGTTCACGAGCCGGCCTTCGGCCAACAAGATGATGCTCTTGCCGCCCGGCATCTTGATGATGTGCACCTGCGGCTTGACCTCGACCCACTCGTACTTCTTGAGCTTCTCGACCTGGATCTCGTTGTCGAAGTGGCCGATGTTGCAGACGATCGCGTTGTGCTTCATCTGCTTCACGTGCTTCTCGGTGATCACGTCGACGCAGCCCGTGGTGGTCACGAACACGTCGCCGATCTTCACGGCCTCGTCCATCGGCATCACCGTGTAGCCTTCCATCGCGGCCTGGAGCGCGCAGATGGGGTCGACTTCCGTGATGATCACGCGCGCCGACTGAGCACGCAGCGACTGCGCCGAGCCCTTGCCGACGTCACCGTAGCCCGCAACCACCGCGATCTTGCCGGCCAGCATCACGTCCGTCGCGCGGTTGATCGCGTCGACGAGCGAGTGACGGCAGCCGTAGAGGTTGTCGAACTTCGACTTCGTGACGGAGTCGTTCACGTTGATCGCCGGGAACAGGAGCTTGCCGGCCTTGTGCATCTGATAGAGACGATGGACGCCCGTGGTCGTCTCCTCGGACACGCCTCTGATCTCGCCGGGCATGTTCTTGAAGCGCTTCGGGTCCTTCTTCATCGATTTCTTGAGCTGCGCCAGGAGGATGCGCTCCTCCTCGCTGCCCGGCTTCTTGTCGAGGATCGACGGGTCCGAGCTCGCCTGGTAGCCCAGGTGCACGAACAACGTGGCGTCGCCGCCGTCGTCCAAGATCATGTTCGGGCCTTCGCTATCGCCCCAATCGAGCGTACGGTCGATGTACTCCCAGTACTCCTCGAGTGACTCGCCCTTGTAGGCGAATACCGGCGTGCCGCGCACCGCGATCGCCGCGGCCGCGTGGTCTTGCGTCGAGAACACGTTGCAGCTCGCCCAACGCACCTTCGCACCGAGCGCTTGCAGCGTCTCGATCAGCACGGCGGTCTGGATCGTCATATGCAGCGAGCCGGTGATGCGCGCGCCTTTCAGCGGCTGCTTCGGACCGAACTCTGCACGCGTCGCCATCAGGCCCGGCATTTCGAACTCTGCGAGCTCGATCTCCTTGCGGCCGAATTCGGCGAGGCCGATGTCCTTGACCAAGTAGTCCTTGTTTGCCGAGCTTGCGCTCTTCGCCTTCTTGACGGCTGCCATGTTCTATCTCCTGTGTCCTATTTCAATTTTCGGCCGAATGCGGCCTTGTAACGTTTCTTGAACTGTTCGAGCGTGAAAGTGTGGTTCTGCGGGCCCTGGTGCTCGATCTTGATCGCACCCATGAGACTCGCGATACGGCCCGTGGTTTCCCAATCGAGCTCGTTGAGCAGGCCATAGAGCAGGCCGGCGCGATACGCGTCGCCGCAACCCGTCGGGTCCTCGATCGACTTCGGCTCCACGGCCGGAATCTCGTAGCTCTTGGTTTTCGTGTGAATCTGCGAGCCTTTGCCGCCGAGCGTGATGATCAGTGCGTCGACCCGCGCGGTGATGTCCTCGACGTCCCACCCGGTGCGGTCCTTCAGCAACTCCCATTCATAATCGTTCACCGTGACCCAGGTGGCGAGCTCGATGAACTTGCGCAGGTCGTCGCCGTTGAACATCGGCATGCCCTGACCCGGATCGAAGATGAAAGGGATCTTCTTCTTCGCGAATTGCTCTGCGTGCTTGATCATCCCCGTGCGGCCGTCGGGCGAGACCATGCCGATCTTCACACCCTTCGCGTCCGAGACTTTGTTCCTCTCGGAGAAGTTCATTGCGCCCGGATGGAACGCGATGATCTGGTTCGAGGACAGGTCCGTCGTGATGAATGCCTGCGCGGTGAACACGTCGTCGAGCTTGCGGATGTGGTCCTGGCGAATCTTGTGCTTCTTGAGCCACTTGCGGTACGGCTCGAAGTCCTGGCCCACCGTAGCCATCGGGAGCGGCATCTCCCCTAGCAGCTTGAGGTTGTAGGCGATATTCGTGGCGCATCCGCCGAACTCGCGCCTGAGCTTCGGCACGAGGAAAGCGACGTTCAAGATGTGGATCTTGTCCGGGAGAATGTGATTCTTGAACGAATCCTCGAACACCATGATGTTGTCATAGGCCGCGGATCCACAAATTAGCGCCGTCATCTTCTATCTCGATGTGCGTCAGCGAACGCGTGAGCGGCCGCAACGCGAAACGGCGCTTCGCCTAAAGCGAAGCGCCGTACGCGAGTTGCTTACTTGGCGGCCGCCTTGAGCGCGGCAACCTTGTCGGTCTTCTCCCAGCTGAAGCCGTCGCGGCCGAAGTGGCCGTAGGACGCCGTCTTCTCGTAGATCGGCTTCAAGAGGTCGAGCATCTTGATGATGCCGTACGGACGCAGGTCGAACACCTCGCCGACGGCGTCGATGATCTTCTGCTCGGGCACGTGGTTCGTGCCGAACGTCTCGACCGTCACCGAAGTGGGCTTCGCGACGCCGATGGCGTACGACACCTGAACCTCGCAGCGGTCGGCCAAACCGGCCGCAACGACGTTCTTCGCGACGTAGCGAGCGGCATACGCGGCCGAGCGGTCGACCTTCGACGGATCCTTGCCCGAGAACGCGCCGCCGCCGTGACGGGCGAAGCCGCCGTAGCTGTCGACGATGATCTTACGGCCCGTGAGACCGCAGTCGCCCATCGGACCGCCGATCACGAACCGACCGGTTGGGTTGATGTGGTACTTGGTCTTCTTGGTGATCCACTTCTTCGGCAGCACCGGCTTGATGACCTCTTCCATGATCGCTTCTTGGAGGGCCTTCAGCTTGATGTCCGGGCTGTGCTGCGTGGACAGAACGACCGCGTCGATGCCGACGGGCTTGTCGTCCTCGTAGCGGAACGTGCACTGGCTCTTCGCGTCCGGGCGCAGCCACGGCAGCTTGCCGTTCTTGCGGACTTGCGCCTGCTTCTCGACGAGGCGGTGCGAGTAGATGATCGGCGCGGGCATGTAGCTGTCGGTCTCGTTCGTCGCGTAGCCGAACATCAGGCCCTGGTCGCCGGCGCCCTGCTCTTCGGGGGCCTTGCGATCGACGCCCTGCGCGATATCTTGCGACTGTTTGCCGAGGCCGTTCAGCACGGCGCACGTGTTGCCGTCGAAGCCTTTGTCCGAGTGGTCGTAGCCGATCTTCAGGATCGTCTTGCGCACGATGTGCTCGACTTCGATCACGGCGTTCGTCGTGATCTCGCCGGCCACGATTACCATACCGGTCTTCGTCATCGTCTCGCAGGCGACACGGCTCTTCGGCTCTTGCGCGAGGATCGCATCGAGGATCGCGTCCGAGACCTGATCGGCAATCTTGTCCGGATGTCCTTCCGACACGGACTCCGACGTAAACAGATATGACTTGCTCATGGTTCCTCTACCTACTGTTTTTCGTAAAAAAGTTAGTTGACGTCTTCAACCCGGAAGCCAGTTGCGTCTTTGTTCAAGACGAACCGCCCTGAGACCACCGCATTCGCCCAACGCGCCGTCTTCACGACACCGCCGAAAGCAAAGAAGTGAACCTTCTTCAAACGCGAATCCGGGTGCGCCGCCCGGTGTCGCGCAAGACTCGTGACCATCTCGTCCGGCGCCTGCGTGCTGAGCAGGTTCGCCATCGCGCTCGTACGGCTGCGTGAGCATCCGCATCGACGCCCCGACGCCGCACAGCATCGCGAACTTCGCGAGCTGGCGGAGCGATGCGGGACCCGGCATGCCGACGTGGATCGGCAGCGTGATGCCCTTGGCCGTGGTGGCTGCTTCCCAATCGGTGAACGCCGTCGGATCGAAGCCGAATTGGGTCGCGAAATATACCTTGAAGTCGGCCGTCGCGGCGAACGCGGCCTTGCCGCGGAGTGCCTTCTCGACTCGCTCGTCGCCGATCGCCTTGCTGCCTTCCGGGTGGCCGGCAACGCCGACCTCGCGGAACCCGTATTTACTGAACAGGCCCGTCTGCAGCACTTCGAGGCTGCTGTCGAATGCGGGCTGCGCCGCCGTGATGTCGCCCGCCACCGCGAGCGCATGATCGACGCCGAGCCCCTGCAACGCCGCGAGCGCCTGCTCCAGCTGGCCGCGGCTTTCGAGCTTGCGCGCGATGATGTGCGGCGTGGCGCGAAACCCGAGCTTCTGCACCTTGCCCGCGACCTTGACCACGTCGTCGATCGGCGAGTTCGGCGGATGCGCGATGTACACCGCCGTCCCAGGGCTCAGGACGTTGCGAATCTCGTCGAGCTTGCCTTCGTCGTGCGGCGTAATCTCGATCGAATAGTCCGTTAGGAACGCGACTATCGCCTTGCTGAGCTCGTCGTTGTTCAACATCGCCATTCTTGCCGGTGAGTGTGAGTAGCTCGTGGATTATGGCTGTGGATTATGGCTTGCGGGTCACGACGAAGCTCTCGTCGTTGAACCAGAGGCCTTTATGCTTCTTCAGCACCTTCGACGTAGCCTGCAGGTAGTTGCCCGAAACGATCGCCGGCTCGAGACGCTCGTCCTCGATCTGGCTCACGTACACCGAGGCGTTCCAGGCGGCGAACAGCGTCGACGTACCGATGCTCTCCTGGACTTCGCTCGGCAGCGTGTGCATCTCGTACTTGAAAATCGACTTCGCGTCGGAGCCCGCGATGAAGTTGTAGTCGCGCGCTTCGCGCGCGAGCTCCTCGCGCAGGACCCTGATGAGCTCGTGCCGGTTCACTTTGAACGGCTCCTCACCGGGCCAAATCTCGTTCACCATCTCGAGGGCCGGGTCGTCGCCGCACGATTGCACGGCCAGCAGCCGGCCCGATTGGCGCAGGCTCCGGACGAGCGGCGCAATGACCTTCTTGACCTTGAACTCCGCGCTCATGCGCGCGCGCCACGGCTGTGAGGCCACCACGAGGTCGTAGTCGCCGCCCACCTGGCCGGGCTTCGGAATGACGCTGTCGAGCAGGAACGAGTGATCCTTGCGGTAGATCACGAGCACCGACGGCCGCACGTACATCGGGTTGCCGGTCTTCTCGCTCGCCTTCACCTGCCAGCCGTCGACGAGGAACGGATCGAGGCCGCGGAGCTGCTCGCCGTACTCTTGGGCGGAACCGCCCTCGAGGCCGACCTCGCGCCAGTTCAGCGCCGCCGCGTGCTTCACGTCGCGCGGCCGCAGCCACGGAGCTTCGGCGTAGTAGAGGTTGGTGATCACGATCACGCTCGCGGGATGCTCGATGAAGCGGTCCGGGAGCTTCTCGAGCGACAGGCGCACGTCCTCGAGGCTGATTTCCTTGCCGACGATGAAGAACGGCATGATCGGGAAGCGGCGATGCATCGCTCGCATCAAGTGCGACAGCACCGTCGCATCGCCCATGCCCGCGTCGAACAGACGCAGCGCCGGGGGTTTCGGCCTCAGCAGCGCGAGCTCGCGCGTCGCACGTTCGGCGACTTTCCACTTCTCGTTCGTGGTGTTCACGAACGCGAGGTACTTCTGACGGTTGTCGTAGAAGCGGAACGGGCGGTCGCCCGAACCGTTGACGGCGGCTGCCGCCTTGCTTTTGGAGGCCTTGGGGGCCGGGGAGGTTTTCTGCTTCGAGGTCTTACCGCTCATTATTATCCTACCCTTGGTTGTTTGCTCAGGCTGCGCCGTGCCGTTTTCAGAAGTACTCCCGGAAGCGGGCTGGTGCGCGCTGATGTAGATCCGAATTCTTGCGGCCGTGTCGAGGGTGACGTCCTTGCCGTTGCGCAAGCGAACGCACAGCTTGCCGTCATTCACCACCTGCCGCCCGAACGTCGATTCAGCGATCCCCGTCTGCCGGCAAAACGATTCGATTTCCCCCAAAAGGGAGTCTGCGGTGTTTTGCTGCAACTTTCGGACGCCCCCGGGCGAAAGGCTGAACTGTTGTTCTTTTGAGCGGGCGCTACCATACGCCGTCCGCTTGCGGATTGTCAATCCGTTCTGCCCATCTTCGACCGCTCGATCGATAGTGGGCAGGGTCCCAACGAGCACCCGCACTACCACCCGGTCGGCCGATGCGGCGCGAGCCGATTTCCCGCCGGCGAAAAAAAGGGCAGCCGATGGGCTGCCCTTCTCCTTTCGCTTGCGCAGCGCCGCCGCGTGTCGCTGCTAGAAGCGGACGCTCAACCCGGCGCCGACCTCGCGCGCCCGGCCGATGACCGAGAAGTCATAGCCCCAGACGAAACGCGTGTCGAATCCGCCGTTGACGTACTGCTCGTCGGTCAGGTTGGTGCCCCACAGCGTCGCGGTCCAGTTGCCCGCCGCAGGCGTGTACGTGACGCGCGAGTTGAAGATCCCGTACGCAGGCTCGTAGATGTAGTTGCCGTTCGCGTCGACCGGCGTCCGTTGGTTCGCGTTGTCACGCGTGTACTTGTCCGACCAGCCGTAGTTGCCGACGAACGTCCACTGCGCCCCGCCGGCGGTCGGCAGCTCGTACTGAACGCCGATCGCGGCGCTGTTTTCGGGCGCGTACGCGAACGGCGTGTTGGGGCCGATGCCGTTCGTGCCGTCGAAGAAGCCGCGCGCGGTGTAGGCCGTGTCGATCATCCCGAGGTTCGCGTTGAAGCGTAAGCGTTCCGTCGGCGCGTAGACGAGCTCGAACTCGTAGCCGTCCGCGACACCGCCGCCGTCCGCCGAGAGATACGGGTTCGGCGACGGCGCGCCCGTGCACGGATCGATCGGCAGGTTGTTCACGCGCATGCCGTCCCAATCCGCGTCGAAGTACGTCGCGTTGAAGCGCAGCGAGTTGTCGAGCCAGTCCGATCGAAGGCCGATCTCGCGGTTGGTGATGACCTCGCGCCGCAACTGCACGGGCGTCGCGACGAGCACCGAGGGACAGACGCCGTTCACGCTCGTCGGCAGGTTCGGATTCTGGATGGCCGTTTCGGTGAAACCCTCGCTCCAGCTGCCGTACAGCATGATGTCGTCCGTGAGCTGGTACTGCAGGCCATACTTGTTGGTCGTGTTGTTGCCGAGATCCGGGTTCTCGTTCACCGCCGTGCGGTAGCCCTCGAAGATGTCGCCGCGCGGCTCGTCGCCCGGCACGAGCGGGCGGAAGCCGTCGGTCGGCGTGTGCACGATCGAACGACCCTCGTCGTCCGTGACGCGCACGCCGAGCGTGAGATCGAGCTTCTTCGTTAGCCCCACGGTGACCTCGCCGAAGAACGCCTTCTGATCGCCTTCGTTCTTGTTCAGCGTGTCGGTGAACGCGGCGGGGTTCGCGCTGATCGAGTTGGCACCCTGGAACGCGGGCCGGCCCGCGGCGACCCACCAGTTGTTCAGGTACGTGACGACGTCCGCGCGGAACGCGTTGATGTTGGTCGGCGAGCGCGGAATGTCGAGCATCGGCCAGCGGTACGTCCGGACACGCGTCCGCTCGCTCAACCCGTACAGGCCCGCGATCCAGTTCACGCGGTCGTTGAAATTCGACCCGGTCAAGTGGAATTCCTGCGTGAAATTGTTGTCGCGCGCGCGGTTCTCGTCGGTCGTAATCACGAACTCGGAGCCGTCGAAGTCGACCGACTGGCGGCGCTGCAGCTCCCACGTGGAGGTGATCGACTGGAACGACAGGTTGTCGGTGATGTTCCAGTTCGCCGTCAGCGTGTAGTACTCGAGATCGCGAGTGATGCCGTTATCGGGCGTATCCGACTTCGTCTGCCACTTGTCGACCTCGCCGCCCGGATATCCCGGCATGTGAGTACGCGGCGTGAACGCGTTCGACGGGAACCCCCAGTTGACGACGGTGAAGCCCGGAATGTTCACGTAGTCCGGATTTCCGGCCAGCACGTTGTACTGGATGTAGCGGACGTTGGCCGGATTCGTGATCCGGATGATGCGCGCCTCGGTGCTCCGCTTGTCCTCTTCGTTCGCCGTGAGCCGCATGTTGAAGTTTTCGGTTGGCTCCCAAAGGAGATCGAAGCGGAACAGCTGGTCATCCTGTCCGCCGAGGGAGCGCGGCACCGTCAGGCTCTCGAGGTACCCGTCGTTCTGCAAGCTCGACAGCATGAACTTCGCCTTCAGCGTGTCGGTGAGCGGCACGTCGACGGCGAACGTCGCGTTGCGCCGATTGAACGAGCCGACCTCGAAGTTCATGCGCATGCCGAACTCGTCGGCGGGCTTGCGCGTCGTGATGTTGATCGCGCCGCCGTTGGTGTTACGTCCGAACAGCGTGCCCTGCGGCCCGCGCAGCACCTCGACGCGCTCGACCTCGGTGAAGTTCGACTCGAGAAACCCGTACGACGACTGCCAGATGCCGTCGATGTAGATGCCGACGCCCGGCAGCCCGCGGATGTAGAACGTCGGTTGGCCGACGCCACCGCCCTGCGGATTGGCCACCAAGTTCGGCACCATGATTCCGAGATCGCGACCGGCGGCGATGCCGCTGAGCTCGAGCTCCTCGGCGGTGAAAGCGGAAATCGAAATCGGTGTCTGCTGGAGGTTCGTCTCTCGCCGCTGCGCGGTCACGAGGATTTCCTCGAGCTGGGCGTGCACGGCGAACGGCAACGCGGCGACGACGCCCGGTGCGATGACTCGTGAAAAGAGGGAAGTGAAGCGCATCCGTGTACTCCGTGTTTGGGCTATTTTCGTGTGTGCCGGAAAAAAGAGCGGCGAGTATGGCGTAGTCGTTTGCCATTTCGCAAACAGCTGCGTACCGCGCCGTTCATGGTTTGCAGCTCATATGTTCGTTTCGCGCAACGCGATACCGGGGCGTGTCGAGTGCGAACCAGCTGGTCTGGCGCAAACGTGCGCACGTCATCGCGCCGCAGACGCGCGGCGAGCCCGGGAGCGTCAGCGGTTACGGTCCGTACTTCAGTAAAGTTCAGGTAGCCGCGGCGGGCGGTGCCGCTGCCGACAGCGGGCGATCGCCACCGCGCGCGCCGAGCCGCCAGAGCGCGAAGATCGCGATGGCCGCCAGCATTTGTGGAATCGCGGTGATCAAAAATACGCCCGCCACTCCAACGTCGCGCGCGATCAGCGCGCCGCCGAGCGCGGGACCGATCATCGCGCCGGCACGACCGGCGCCATGCGCCCAGCTGATGCCGGTCGCACGAATTCGCGAGGGATAGCTGATCGACGCGAGCGCGTTGATGCCGCTCAACCCGCCGTTCGAGAAGTAGCCGAACGCGACGAACGCGGCGAGCGTCCAAGCGGAGCTCAAGTCCGTGAACGCGACGGCAGCCGTGGCGAGGGACGCGGCCGCGAGATACACGGGCAGGACGCGCGTCGGTCCGTAACGGTCCATCACGAAACCGCTCGTAATCGTGCCCGCGATGCCCGCGACGGACTGCACTGCCATCAACAGCGCAATCCTCGTGAACGCCAGCCCGCCGAAATCATGGAGCACCGTCGTCTTCCACGCGCCGAACAGATTGCTCACGACGAACGCCATGTGGAACCCAACCCAGAGCAGCAGCGTGGTCGCCACGCGGCCGGGCCGGAACAGCTCGAGCACCGGCATCTTCTCCGCTACGACCTTTTCCTCGCGAATCACGAACTGCTCGCTGCCGTCGAACACGAGCTTCGGGTCGATGCGCCGCAGCAGTCGCGGGATGCGCGGATCGCGCGGCCGCCGGTTCGCGAGGTAGCGCAGCGATTCGGGCAGACTGAAATAAAGCACCACCACGAGGACAAGCGGCAGAGTGCCGCCGACCACGAACGCCGCTTGCCAGCCGAACGGCAGCAGCCACGCTTGCACGGTCGAGCCGATCAGAATCCCGCCGGTGTAGCCTGAGAACGCGACCGAAACCGCCCCCGCGCGCAGCCGCTTAGGCATGATCTCCGACACCAGAGAGATCGAGTTCGGGATCACGCCGCTGAAGAAAATTCCCGCGACGAATCGCAGGACGACGAGCTGCGGGATGGTCGTCGCGTACATCGTCGCGAGCGTCAACGAGCCGAAGATCAACAAGCACCAGAGCAGCGTCACGCGCCGGCCGATGCGATCCGCAACGGTGCCGACGAGAAAGTTGCCGATCAGCAGGCCGAGCTGCTGCATCACGAACACGACCGTGAGCGTCTCGGGCTCGACGCGCAGACCCTCGGCGAGAGCGGGCAAGATGATGCCGATCAGGAAGATGTCGTAACCGTCGACCGCCATCGTGAGAATCAGCAGCGCGACGATCAGCACGTGGGTTGGGCCGACGCGCTGCTCGTCGAGGAAGCCGTTCACGTCGAAGGTGCGGGGTTGCGTCATGAGCGCTCGCTCCGCCGGCTCGGTGTCTTGTGCGCCGGCTCGGCTCGGGCGGCCAACGCCTCGAGCGGCTCGAGCAACGCGGCCGCGTCGTTGGCCCGCGCGCCGGCGGTAACGCCAATCGACTCGCAGCGCGTCTGGAGTTGCGCAGCGAAACCGTGCCGCTCGAGGCCGCTCGCGGCCAGGATTCGCTCGAGCTTGCCGCGCAGCGCCGTCCAGCTGACCGCGGAGCGCCCGCTGCCGCTCGGCTCGCGCACCTCGGCGCGCGTCTCGCCGCCGGATCGCCAATGCAGCGTGACGGCGCTGCCCCAGGTATGAGGAAACTGCCGGCTGAGCTCCGCATCGGCGCGAACCTCGACGCGCGCCATGAAGCCGGCCGTGCGCTCGTCGTGGCGGAGCGTCGGGCGCAGCGCGTCGTAGAGCGCCGCGGGCTCGAGCGCGGCGAGCGCGACCTGATACTGCACTCCGAGCAACGACTCGATCCGATTTGCGGGCGGCCTAGCTCGATCGATCATGTCGCGATACGCACTCGGCACCGCCACGACGACGCGCTCGAGATCGGCGATCGGATGGGGCAGCGGCGCGAGCGCGAGAAACGCCTCGACGCTCGCGAGCGCCTGGCGCGAGCTTGGAAACATCTTCGTGTCGACCGCGCCGATGCGCCACTCGGCTCCCAAACCCGCAATGAGCTCCGCCTCGTCGACCTGCGCTCCGATCCGTTGGCCGAAGGCCGCGAGGTCAATCGTGTCCGCCGCGACGCCCGCGCGCGCCGCCAATGCCGCGATGCAACCCTCCACTGCTGCACCGCCGAGCGCGAAACAGCGGAATCCGGGCTGCGCGAGCGCTTTCGGCGGCGGCACGTCCGTGCGCGCGAGCGCGAGCGCGAGCGCGCGCGCGGTCTGCTCGGCGTCGAGGCCGAGCCAGCGCGCCGCCGCGGCCGCGGCGCCGAACGCAGCCGTCACGTACGTCGGCCACACGCCGCGATAGAGCAGCGTCGCGCCGCCGATGGCGCGCCCGAGCCGGATCATCGCTTCGTAGCCCGCGGCGACGCTCGCGAGCAGCGCGCGTCCGTCCGCGGGCGGCGCAGCCGCCGCGAGCGCCACCGCCGCGGGCACGACCACCGCGCCGACCGTCGTGCACCCAACGATGTCGATGTCGTCGATCTCGGTGCTGCGCACCGCGCTGGCGAGCCAGCGGCAGCGATCGAGCGCATGACGCGCGCCGCCGAGGGGCTGCAGTTGCTCGTCGATGGAGCGCGCTTGCCGCCCCTCCGAAGTTGCGAGCCCGACGCAGGCGGCACCGAGCGTGTCGAACAAGCGCTGCCGCGCAGCCGTTGCGACCGCGGCTCCCGCCGAATCGATGGACAGGTTTGCAAGGGTTGCGGCGAGCGAGGGCAGCGCGCCTTGTGAAACCGCGGGGACCTCGACTGCCATCTCTGCGCCGCGCGCCGCCCGTGCGGATCAGGTGAGCCGTAGCGGTTCGACCGCGCGCGCACCGCCGGCCGCAACGCTCACGACGCGGCTCGCGATGCTCGGCTCCACGCCGTGCGCAACGCAGCGCAGTGCGAGCAGCGCGCCGGCGTCGAGGGACCGCGCATTGCCCGGCGCGATCGGTACGCCTTCGCCGAGCGCGAGCCCGATCGTTCCGCCGAGACCGTACGCGAGCGCGGACTCGGCGGCTTCGCGCGGCAGCACCGCGAGGCCCGCCGCGGCGACGTCGCGCGCCAACGCGCCGGGAACCGCCGCGGACTGCATCGCGCGCACCGCGTCGGCCGCGCGGTTCGGTGCAGGCGCGGGCCAGGTCGCCGCCGCCTCGGCCCAATAGCCTTGATACTGCGCGGCGACCCAGATGCGCAGCGGCGCGTGCCGCCCCTCGAGCCGGCCTTCGAACGGCCGTAAGTCCGCGCCACCCATGCTCGCGAGCACGCGCACGTCGCGAGCCTTGCGCGCACGCGCGGTACGCTCCGCCTCGATCAGCGCGGCGGTGTTGTCGCCGCCCGCGGCGAATTCCGCAAGCGCCGATTCGACGGCATCCTGCACGATGCTCTGCGTGAGCCGAATCGCGAGCACCTCGCGCGGACGCTTCGCGGCGCGCTGCCGCTCGAGCGCCGCGTCGAACGAGCGCAGCTCGTAGCCGGCCAGCGCGGTATCGAGTCGCGCGCGCGGATTCGGAGCGAGCGCGTCGACACCCACGGTGCCGAGAGCACCGCCGTCGATCTTGCGCGCGGTCAGTTGCTCGCGCAGCACGTTGAATGCCTCGCGCCCGCCCGGCACGATCTCGCTCACCCAGGTCTGCGTTCGCATGAACGACAGCTCGCGGCCGCCGCCGAAGCTGATGTACACGGGCTCGCCGTCGGCGGCGATCAGCAACACGCCGCCCGACTGCAGTCCCGTGAGGTAAGCCATCGCGGCGTAGTCCACCATCACGCCGAGCAGGCTGTGATTCACTACGACGAGCGCCGCAAGCCCCTGCGCGCGCAGCTCCGCGCGCACGGCCTCGATGCGCGCCGCGAACTCGTCGGACGGCAGCACGTCGCGATCCCACGAGGCGTAGCCGCGCTTGAGGACCGGTTCCATGCTGATCACGCGCGTCTCCTTCTATATCGAGCCGAGCTCGCCCATGCGGCTCGTAAGCGCGACGGCGCCCGCGTCGGTGATGATCACCGGCTCCCCGCACATGATGTAGCCGGTCTCCGGGATGTACTGATTGGGATGCATCACGAACACCATGTCGCGCTGCATGTAGTGCTCGTAGCCCGGCGCGACCTCGGGCTCCATCGAGCCGAGCCCCATGCTGTGCCCGCGCGTGCGCATGTACGGCGGCTTGGTGTAGCGCTCGTATCCCGCCGCCGCGATCGGCCGGTTGATGACCTCGACGATCTCGGTGACGGACGTGCCCGGTTTCGCCGCGCGCATTCCGCTCTCGAGCGCGCCGCGCAGCAAAGCGAACTTCTCGAGCTGCAGGTCACTAGGTCCGCCGATCACGGCGCTTCGACATATCTGAATGAATTCGCCTTCCACGGCCGGCGTGATCTCCGCGAGGATCAGGTCGCCGGTTTGCAGCACGCGGTCCGTGGGGAAGTGGCCCGCCTGGTTGTGCTGCGACGCGGACAACAGCAGGAAGTTGTCCTCGCCGCCTTGCGCGCGCATCGAGATCTCGAGATTCGCCGCGAGCTCGTACTCGCGCATCCCGGGCCGAGTGGTCGCGAGCAGGTTGTCGTAGCCACGCTCGGCGATCGCGACCGCGCGCCGCGTGCAGTTGAGCGACCACTCGTCACGGATCTTGGCCGTGTCGCTGATGAGCTTCTCCGCGTTCAACGGCGAGCTGCCGGTCACGGCGGCCCAGGCATCGCTCGTCTCGCGCGGCTGCAACTGACCGCCCGCGACCGCGATCCGCTTGCCGTGCAGAGCGCGCTTGCGCAGCTCGGCGCCAACGGTTTCGAGGAATTGCGCGGGTGGAACGGCGACGAGCTCCATCGTCGCGCGCTCGCGGTAACGCGCGGCATCCCATTCCGGCGTGATCACGAGCAGCGGCTCCCCGTCGAGCGGGAGCAGGACGGCGGCGTGCGGACCGATCTGCTTGAACGCGGACAGGTACCACGCGGGGTTCGTGCCCGTGAATGCGTGCAGCCCCGAGCCGTAGGCGACGAGCGCGTCGGCGCCGTTGTCGCCTAGCCACGCGCGCATCGCGGCATGCCGCCGCTCGAGGCTGCGCGCGCGGACCACTGCATCGGTCGGGTCGAGGTTTGCGGTCATGACGCGCGACTCTCGTCGTGCTCGCCGCGTTCGCTGCACAGCTGCCGCCGCAGGGCCGAGGTCGCCGCGTCGTCGACCTCGCCTTCGGCCGTGAGCACGACGCCGTAGTCCTCGCGCGCGCTGCGCGCCGAGACGTAGCCTTCGCGCACGTCGGCGAGCACGCGGCCAGGCTCGCGCTCGAGCGGGTCGCCCCAGCCGCCGCCGCCCGCCGTCTGGTACAGCACCTCGGTACCCGCCGGCCACGAGGGCGGCGAATTGCCCGGCGCGCGAAACGATTCCTCGCCGGGGCCCTTCACGAGCGTGCCGGCCACGCGGCCGCTGCCGCCGCCGCGCAATCCCCACGGCGGACACGTGAGGCGGCCGCCGTCGCCGCTTGCGACGTTGAGCCGGCCGGGCGCGAGGCTCTTCAAGCGTGTCTGCACGCCGAGCCCGCCGCGAAACTGGCCGTGCCCGCCCGAATCCGGCCGCAGCGCCCGCTCCGACGATCAGCACCGGTCCCTTGAGCTCCATGTTCTCGATCGGCGCGTTGCGCACGTCGCCCTGGCACACCGACATCGACACGTCCTCGCCGTCGGCGCCGCGGCGCCCGCCCCAACCGCCCGACTCGATGCTCATGATCACGAAGTCGCGTTGTTGATGGCGGCCCGAGAACGACAACGCGGCGCCGAGCGAGCCGCTGTGCGCCGCGGGAATCTCCGGCAGCGCGTCGCTGAGCGCGAGCAAGATCGTGTCGACGACGGTCGGCAAGGGCATGCTCCAACCGGCCATGAATGCGGGGAAGCGCGCCATCATCATGTTGCCTTCCGGGATGATCACTTTCAGCGCCGCGAACGCGCCTTCGTTCAGCGGCTCGAGCGGCGTCGTGAGCGCCTTGTATGCGATGTAGGCGCCGGCGAACGTGCGCGAGTTCGCGCCGCCTTCGCGCTCGGGCGAGCAACCGGAGAGGTCGATCGTCATGTCGCTGCCGCTCACGATCACTTTGACCTTGATGTCGTACCCCTGACCGCGCCAGTCGATGTAGCTCGCGGCTTCGTAGACGCCGTCCGGAATCTTCGCCACCGCCGCGCGGCACTTCGCCTCGGTCTCGGCGTAGAACACGCGGATCGCCTCGAGCACGACTTCCTTGCCGTAGCGATCGAGCAGCTCGACGAAACGCCGCTCCCCGAGCCGGCACGCCGCGAGCTGCGAGCGCATGTCGCCCATCGCGTTGTCGGGGAAGCGGATGTTGTCGCGGATGAACGCGAGCAGCTTCCCGTCGACGACGCCGCCTTCGTAGATCTTGAGCTGATTGAACTGCAGCCCTTCGCTCCACGGATCGTAGGCGCGATTGCCGGCGCCGAACCCGGTCGACAGGCCGCCGACGTCCACCCAATGCGCGCGCACCATCGCGAACGCGACGAGATCGTTCGCGTGGAAGATCGGCGCGTAGACGACGACGTTGTTGAGGTGCTGGCCCGCGGTCGCCTGATGGTTGTGCAGCAGCACGTCGCCCGGCGCGAAACCGTCGCGGCCGTAGCGCGCCACCGCGTCCTTGATGACGACGCCGAGATCTGCGACGAAGTGCGAAACGCCCCCGATGTTCTGCGAGATGAGCGCGCCGTCGGGATCGAGCAGCGCCGTGCAGTAGTCGCGGACCTCGTAGATCATCATGTTGTACGAGGTGCGCTGCAGATCGACGCTCATCTCGTCGGAGATCGCGGGCAGCGCGTTGCGGATGACCTCGAGCGTCACGGGATCGAGCCGGTGCGCGCGGCGCTGCGTTACCTTGCTCGGACCCGCGCTCACGGGGCCTCGCTTCGGCCGACCGTCGACGATCAGCTCGCCCGTGTCCGCGACGCGCAACCGATCGCCCGCGAACAGCACGGTCGTCGACGCGTATTCCTCGATGACCGCGGGGCCGTCGATCTCGGTGCCCGGAGCGAGGAGCTCGCGCCGATAGACCGCGCAGGATCGTCGTGCGCGCCGCGTCATCGAGATGAATCGGGCGGCGTCCGCGCAGCGCGCCGGCGCCGTCGGTCGCGACGCGGCGGGAAGCGAATCTTGGGGCGCGCGCCGATCGCCGTGAGCCGCACGTTGACGAGCTCGAGCGGCTCGTCGGGCGCGGCATGACCGAAGCGATGGTCGTGGATCTCGGTGAAGCGGCCGTGGATCGCCTCCGTGTCGGCGTCGCGGATCTGCGCTTGCGTTACCGGCACTTGCAGCCAGAACTCTTGACCGACGTAGCGCAGATCCATCGAGTACTGGAAGCTCCGCTCGCTCGCCTCGACGCCGGCGCGATCGAGCGTCGCGTTACCGGCAACGGCGAGCTCGGCGTAGATCGACGCGAGCTCCGCGTAGTCCGCGTCGCGCAGCCGACGGTAGTAGGTCCGCACGTAATCCTGCCGCACGTCGGCCATCAGCATGCCGAGCGCCGAGAAGTGAGCGGGCAGGTTCGGCACGATCACGGTCGGAATCTGCAAGTCGCGCGCGATCTCGACCGCGTGCAGCGGACCCGCGCCGCCGATCGCGACGAGCGCGAAGTCGCGCGGGTCGTAGCCGCGCTCGACGGACACGCCGCGCACTGCGAGCGACATCTTCGCGACGGCGATCTTGACCACGCCGAGCGCGACCTCGATCGCGTCCATCTGCAGCGCCGCGCCGAGCACCGCATCGAGGCCGCGGCGCGCGGCCTCGGCGTCGAGCGGCATCTCGCCGCCGAGAAAACTGTCGGCGCCGATTCGACCCGAGCACCACGTTCGCGTCCGTCACCGTGGGCTGGTCGCCGCCGCGCCGGTAGCAGATCGGGCCCGGGTCGGAGCCCGCGCTCGCGGGCCCGAGCTTCAGGGCGCCCACCTCGTCGATCCACGCCACGCTGCCGCCGCCCGCGCCGACCTCCACGATGTCGACGACCGGGAACATCACGGGATGGCCGCTCGCATAGCCGCCGATGTGATAGCCCTGCGCGATCGAGATCTCGCCGTCCTTGATGAGGCTCGTCTTCGCCGTCGTGCCGCCCATGTCGAACGTGATGAGATTCGCGTAACCGAGCCGCCGCGCCGATCTCGCGCCGCCGCGATCACGCCGCCCACGGGGCCGGACTCCATCATCGCGACCGGCAGCGTCCTCGCCGTGTCCGGCGACATCACGCCGCCGTTCGACTGCATGATCAGGAAGCGGCCGGCGAACGCGTCCGCTTCGCAGCCGCTCCCGCATGCTGCCGACGTAGCTGCTCGTCTTCGGGCCGATGTAGGCGTTCATCACGGTCGTGGACGTCCGCTCGTACTCGCGGTATTCGCGCACGATCTCGTGCGAGAGCGACACGTACGCGCCTGCGCAGCGCGTCGCGCAACACGCGGCCCATCTCGATCTCGTGCACGGGGTCTGCGTACGAATGCAGGAAGCAGACGGCGACGGCCTCGGCGCCCGACTCGCGCACCGCGGCCGCCACGGATTGCGCGTCGCTCGCGGTCGAGCGCGACGTCAGCATCTCGCCGCGCGCGCCTAGACGCTCGTTCACTTCGAACGTGCGCGAGCGCGGCACGAGCGGCACGGGCCGCTTGAAACCGAAGTTGTACGCCTCGCGGCCGATTCTGGCGGCCGATCTTGTAGACGTCGCGCGTACCGCGCGTGACGACGAGCGCGGTCTTCGCGCCCTTCTCCTCGATCGCGATGTTGATCGCGATCGTCGAGCCGTGAACGACGTTGGCCGCCTCGGCAGGCTCGATCGCGCCCTTGCGCAGACAGTCCCAGACGCCTTGCGGCAGATCGCGCGGCGTCGTGAGCGACTTGCTCTGAGTGACTGCGGCCGGTGTTCTCGTCGAACGCGACGAGATCGGTGAACGTGCCGCCGATGTCGACGGCGACACTCAAGTGACCCAACGCCCCCTCCCCCAACCGCTTTGGCTGCGCAGTCGCCGCGACTCGTTCGGTCTCGGTCTTGGCTCGCGGCGGCCGACGGCTCGACTTTATCGGCCGCGCGGATGCGTCACAAGCTTGGCCTGTCCACCCCGCACGGTTCGGTTCGCCTCCCGGCGAAGTCCTCACTTGGGCCGACGTTCGAGCGCTGCAATTATGTTGCGGACCGGCAACCAATCGAAGGTGATTGGCGCGTTTAGCAGAGCAGGTGCGTATTGGCAATGGCACCAGGTAGAGGTATAAGTACAACGCGCCTTAGTTTTTCTTAAGAACGACCCGGGGGGGATCATGAGAAACGCGATTCTGCGCGCGACGACTTTGGCTTCGGCCGTCGCCGCGTGCCTGCCTTATGCCGCTTCTGCTCAGCTCGAAGAGATTCTCGTCACGGCCACGCGCCGCGAGACCAACTTGCAAGACACGCCGCTCTCGATCCAGGCGTTCACCGCCGAGCAACTCGAGCTGAGCGGCATCACCAACGGCCGCGACCTCGGCATCATGGTGCCGAACGTCGTGTTGAATCCGGGTACCGGCGGCGCTCAATCCCAATTCGTCATTCGCGGCCTGCCGGGCGTCGGGCTGTACGTCGACGGCGTATGGCAGGACGGCTTCGGCTTCCAGCAGATGAATTTCACGGAGATGGAGCGCATCGAGGTGTTGCGCGGCCCGCAAGGCACGCTGTTCGGCCGCAATACGAACGGCGGCGCGGTCAACATGACGACCAAGAAACCCGCCGACGAGTTCGGCGCGCGCGTCAAGCTCGACGTCGGCGACTTCAACCGGCGCGATGCGTCGTTGGCCGTCGACCTGCCGATCACCGACACGCTGAAGACGAAGTTCATGGCCGCGACCGTCAAGAACGACGGCTTCATCGAGGGCCTCACGACACCGTGGGACTTCGGGTCGCAAGACGACACGATCCTCCGGGCGGACATGCTGTGGAAGCCGACCGACGCGTTCTCGTTGCGCGTCACTTACAACGACGAGCAGAAGCGCGGCACGGATCCGAAGATCCACCGCTCCACGCGCTACGACAACTCGAAGATCTACGCCTACAACATCATGCTCGGCGCGTTTCAAACGCAGGCCAACGCGGCGTGTGCCGCCGACTGCTAGCGGACCTGGACCGCCACGCTACCGGCACACCGACCGGAGTCGGCACTGCCGACCTGCACCGCCGGTGTCTGGAGTCGCGCCACCCGCCAATTCATTCGGGACGCGGTACACCGGCACGAAGCCGACGTCGTATACGCCAGCCACGCATACGACGAATTACCCGGAGAATTTCCAGGACGCGCCGACGCAGCAACTACCGAACGGCGCGGATGCCCGATACGATTTCGGACCTGGCCAGGTCGGCAAGTGGCAGACGAAGTCCGACTCCATGGAAGACGGCATCACGGCGGATCTCGAGTACACACACGCTAACGGCCGACTGGAACATCACCGACAACCTGCAATTCCAGGCGATCTTCTCGAACTGGGAGCAGTTTCAACGTCAAGTCATCGACTTCGACGGCACGGAGTTCCTGATCACGACCGACGACATCCCGCAGCAGCGCGAGAACGAGACGATAGAGCTCCATCTGTCGGGCTCGGCGCTCGAACGACCGGATCAACTGGATCGCCGGCTACTACTCGCTCGACGAGAGCCTGACCCAGCGCTTCTACCGTTGGGGCATGTGGGAGTTCGCGTTCCGAACACGGCTCGTCAACGGCGTTGCCACCGATGAATCACCGCGACCGCGGATTACGTGCGCCAGACCGCACGCTGCCGCCTACAACGGAGTATCGTCCGCCAGGACCGGCCGTTCCTGCTCAATCGTGGAACGGGTTCACGGGCGGCAACGTGCGTCACGGCCGGCCGGAGCCGCTACCCGTGGAGCTTGACGAACATCAGCGACGACGCGCTGACCAACGCTTGGGACGAGGACAGCGCGTTCTTCGGCGAGGTCACTTTCAGTGTGACCCAGAAGCTCGATCTCACGGTCGGCGCGCGCCATCAGCGACAAGACGGGTGGAGATTTCCGGTACGTCGCCGATCGACGCGTTCCGGACGCCCGATCCGGCGGTCCGGCCGCAGGGCGATCCGTTCGCTTACAGCACGTCGCTACGACGTCGTCGATCCGGACAAGCCGAAGATCGACACGTACAAGTTCTCGGTGGCGTACCGGCCCACCGACTCGATGATGGTCTACGTGACGTATGCCGAAGGCTTCACATCGGCGAGCGATCCGATCGTCACGATCGGCGCGAACTCCGTCCGTCGATGCCCGCACGGCTTGCGCCGAGCGCATCAGCCCGACACAGGCGCGCTGCTGTCTCCCGGCCGAAATCATCGACAACACGGAGATCGGTTTCCGCTCCGACTGGCTCGACGGCCGGCTGCGGTTCAACGCGACGTACTTCGACTCGAATTGGGACGGTATGCGCGTCCACGCTGCTGCCGACGGATGCAGCGGGCAACACGCAACCGTTCCCGTACACCTCGGGTGACGGCAAGGGCACCGCGAGCGGCTGGGAGTTCGAAGTGGTCTTGCGTGCCAACCGATCGGCTGACGTTGAACTTCGGTCTCGGTTTGATCGACACGAACTACATCCAGTCGGGCGTGTTCGACGGCGTCACGGGCAACTACCCCGGCGCGCCGTTCGCGTACGCGGCGGAAGAGAGCGGGACCGTTGGGGCGCAGTACGAGATCCCGACTCGCGAACGGCGCGCGAATCATGCTCGTCGGCAACTACGGCTACATCGGCGACTACGCGCGCGACGCAGCGTACCAACGCACTCAGATCGATGCGCAAGGCAACCCGGTGCTCGAACCCTCCTACGGCATCCTCAACACGCGCTTCGTGTACGAGCCGGCGGCCCGCAACTACAGCGTCGAGCTCTGGGGCAAGAACCTGCTCGACGAGTTGTATGTCAACGGCGGCTTCGACACCCGCGACACCTGGGGCTACGACTTCTCGGTCGTGGGACGCTCGCGTGAAGTCGGTGTTGGCCTGAGCTTCACGTTCTAAGAACGGCGACGGGGCGAACGCGGCGCGCGCGCTGCCGAGCCCCGAGCCTTCCGATTTCAATGGCGGCCTTCGGGCCGCCTTTTTTTTGGCCGTTATAGCGCGATGCGGCATCCGGGGCGCTACGCACTCATATATATAGAGCGAAACGCGCGGCACGAAACGAACCGCCGGAGAAGTTTGGGTTCGCGCGTAACGCGCGGTGTGTTCACAACCGACCGCCCGGTTCGGCGGCAGCCCTTCCCACGCTTCGCTCGCGAATTCGCCGCGTCGATTAGCGTGCTGCGGCGCTCGAGCGCCGCTGTTGCGCACGGCAGCGCTCGCTTGCTGGTGCGAGGTGGCACGGCTACCATGACGGCCGCGACGATTTCTTCTGCGAGCGTCGCGCCAACCGGTCACTGCTCGAGGGGAACAATTCGCAAGCACCTCGACTTCGCGACTGACGTCACCGCGGAGTCTTTGCGTTTGGGGAGAACGAAATGAACAGCAATCGCGCTCCGATCATCGGTGTCGGGTTGGTAACCGCGCTGCTCGCGGCCGCGCCCGTGTCGGCGCAAAACGATTTCTCCGGCGAATGGCCCGTCGTTCCCGCGCAGGACAACATCGATAACCCGCATCTCGGCGAGTACGTCGGGATCCCGTTGAGCCAGGAGGCGATCCGCCGCGCCGAGGTCTGGGACGCGTCGATCCAGTCGCTGCCAG
The DNA here is from genome assembly GCA_963742115.1 of uncultured Gammaproteobacteria bacterium. GTDB lineage: Bacteria > Pseudomonadota > Gammaproteobacteria > Steroidobacterales > Rariloculaceae > FEN-1219. The sequence continues at coordinate 85,236 of CAVUKQ010000009.1, read as the reverse complement.
AGTGGCAGTGCCGCCCGCACTCGGGCGTGTACATCAAGCGCGGTCCGTCGAACCTGCGCGTGTGGAAGGAGATCGATCCCGCGTCGCGCGCGCTCGTCGCGTTCCAATTCGAATGGCTGCGCTCGACGAACACGCCGGTATACATGGACGGCCGCCCTCACCCGCCCGAGTATGCCGCGCACACCTGGGGCGGATTTTCGACCGGCACCTGGGAAGGGGATCGGCTGCGCGTGAAAACCACGCATCTGAAAGAGGACTACTACCGCCGCAACGGCGTGCCGCAGAGCGACAAGGCCACGCTCACCGAATACATCATGCGGCGCCGCTTCAACAACGAAGACTACTTGACCTGGGTCGTCGTCGCGTACGACCCCGTGTACCTCACCGAGCCGCTGATCCGCAGCACCGAATACCGGCTCGACCTCGCGCAGCGCGTTCCGCCGTATCCCTGCACGATCGTGACGGAGGTCGTGCGGCCCGACGGCTACGTGCCGAATTGGCTGCCCGGCAAGAACGATCAGATCTACAGCTTCTCGGACGCATACGGCCTGCCACGCACGCTCTATTTCGACGGCGCGGAGACGATGTATCCCGAGTACCGCTTCAAGCTCGAGAAGGCGCGGGCTGCGGCGCCGCGAAATTGAGGGCGCGGTGATGACTACGACGGTGCGAGCACCCAGGGCCTGGAGAACGCTGTCGCTCGCGGCCGCCGCTGCCGCGGCGCTCGCGGCGAGCGCGTGGACGAGCGGCGCAGGCGCCCAGCAGCAGCAGCGGCGAGCTTCCGCGGCGCGCGCGGAAACCGCACCGGAAGTGCACTGGTGGCCGGTACGCAAGAACATCTGGATGCTCGTCGGAGCGGGCGCGAACATCACCGCTTCCGTGGGACCGGACGGCGTGTTTCTCGTGAACGCCGGCGACGCGCGCTCGAGCGCCCGCGTGCTCACGGCGATCCAGGAGCTGCAAGCGCAGCTCAACGCGTTCGGCTTCCTCGACGTCCGCACCGCGGAAAAAGGCGGATCGGAGACGCGCTCCCGCTTCCCGGTGAACACTCATCCACCGCCGAAGCCGATTCGCTACATCATCGATACGAACGTGCTGCCGCACGAGCGTCGGCGGCAACGAGGCGCTCGCGAAGAGCGGCATCACCTACACGGGCGGCAACGTCGCCGGCACGATCGCGGACTCCGCGGAAGGCGCCGCGATACTCGCGCACGAGAACGTTCTGAACCGAATGGTGCAGGCGGACCTGCCGTTCGCGTCGCTTCCAACGGAGACCTTCTTTACTCCGGACTACAAGCTCAGCACGTTCTTCAACGACGAGGGCATCCAGATCATCCACATCCCGGCGGCGTCGACCGACGGCGACGCGATGGTGTATTTCCGCTCTGCCGACGTGATCGCGACCGGCGACCTGTTCAACATGGACAGCTTCCCGATCATCGACGTCGAGAAAGGCGGCAGCATCAACGGCGTGCTGACGGGACTCAACGACGTTCTGAAGCTCGCGATCCCGGAGTTCCGTACCGAAGGCGGCACGATGGTGATTCCGGGCCACGGGCGGCTCGCTGATTCCGCCGACGTCGGCTACTACCGCGACATGCTCACGATCATTCGCGACCAAGTTCAGGCGCTGGTCGATCAGGGCATGACGTTGGACCAAGTCGTCGCCGCGCGTCCCACTTTCGGGTACGAAGGACGCTTCGGTTCCGAGACCGGCGCGTGGACCACGAAGATGTTCATCGAAGCCGTGTATCGAAGCTTGAAGAACAGGGTTGAAAGCGTTTCGTCTCAGGAGGCAGTTGTGAAGTACAAGGCGTTACTCGCGGTCGCCGCGGGATTGATGCTCACGGGCTTGAGCGCCTACGCGCATCATTCGTTCACGGCAACGTACGACGAGAACAAGACCATCGAGATAAAAGGCACGCTCGTGCAGTTCATGTTCCGCAACCCGCACGCGTGGGTGCACGTGATGGCGCCCGACGACAAGGGCGAAATGCAGCGCTGGGGCGTGGAATGGGGCGGCGCGGGCGCGCTCACGGGCCAAGGCGTGACACGCGATTCGCTCAAGCCCGGTGACGAGGTCGTGATCACCGGCAACCCGGGACGCAACCCGATCGACCACCGCGTGCGCATGCGCACGCTGCTGCGGCCGTCGGACGGGTTCGGCTGGGGCCAGAAGGGCGAGACTTTCGATTGAGACGTCGACCCCGAGGATCCAATCCTCTGCCTCGCAGCGTCGCGGCGACGGTCCGTGAGCTTCGGGGCGGTTTCGCCGGAGACACAGAATGAACTTCGTACATTCGGTCCGACTCGTCGGTCGCGCTAAGCGAGTGGCGCCTGCGCTCGTGGCGCTCGTGCTCGGAGCTGCTCTCTCGACCAATGCCTTCGCGCAAGGGCGAGCGGCGGCTCCTCCCCCGCCTGCCAACGGCAAGGCGGGCGCGCCGATCGACATCACCGGCAACTGGGTGTCTCTGGTCTCGGACGACTGGGTCTACCGAATGATCACGCCCGCCAAGGGGGACTATCAGTACGTGCCGCTGAACCCGGAAGGTCGGCGCGTCGCCGACACTTGGGACCCTGCACGCGACAAGGCGGCAGGCGAGGAATGCAAAGGCTACGCCGCGCCCGCGATCATGCGCCTGCCGAGTCGCGTGCAGATCTCGTGGCAGGACGAGAACACGCTGAAGCTCGACATCGACAACGGGATGCAGACGCGGCTGTTCCACTTCGGCCAAAAGGACGCGCAAGGCGCGCGCAGCTGGCAAGGCTGGTCGTACGCGCGCTGGGAGATCTCCGGGTAACACGGATCGTCAGCCGACATTCGGCGGCACGAACACCTCGCTCGGCGCAGTCAAGCGCCAAGGGAGCTTGCACGTCGACACGAGCAATCTGCGCGCCGGGTATCTGCGCAAGAACGGCGTGCCGTTCAGCGAAGACGCGTTCATGACCGAGTACTACAACTTGATCGTCGAGGAAGACGGCAACCAATATCTCGTGATCCAGACCTTCGTCGAGGATTCGCGCTATCTCAATCGGCACTTCGTGCGCACGCTGCAGTTCAAGCGCGAGCCCGACGCGTCCAAGCGCACGCCCGTCCCCTGCTCCGCCAGCTAACGTCCGCGTTTCGGTCGCCGCCCAGCCGCCGTCGACGCACGGCGGCGAGGAACGTTGCCTAGAAGGATTTGGGCATCGCGAGGACGTGGGTCGCGACGTAGGACAAGATGAGGTTCGTCGAGATCGGGGCGACTTGGTAAAGGCGCGTCTCTCGGTACTTGCGCTCGATGTCGTACTCTTCGGCGAAGCCGTAGCCGCCGTGAGTCTGGATGCAAACCTCGCCCGCGGCCGTCGACGCCTCCGACGCGAGCAGCTTGGACATGTTCGCTTCCGCGCCGCACTTCTCGCCTGCATCGAACAAGGCGGCGGCCTTCGCCACCATCAGCGCAGCGGCCTCCGTCTGCACGTGCGCGCGCGCGATCGGGAATTGCACGCCTTGGTTCTGACCGATCGGGCGGCCGAAGACCTCCCGCTGGGTCGCGTACGCCGACGCCTTCGCGACGAACCAACGCGCGTCGCCAACGCATTCCGCAGCGATCAATATCCGCTCGGCATTCATGCTGTCGAGGATGTAGCCGAAACCCTTGCCTTCGACGCCGATCAGATTCTCCACCGGTACCTCGAGCCCGTCGAAATAGAGCTCCGTCGTCGCATGATTCATCATCGTCGCGATCGGCTTGATCGTTAAGCCGCGGCCGACCGCCGTGCGCAAGTCGACGAGCAGGACCGAGAGGCCGTCCGTAGGTTTCGCAGCCTGCTCACGCGGGGTCGTGCGCACGAGCAACAGCAGCAAGTCGGAATGCTCGGCGCGCGAGATGAAGACCTTCTGCCCCGTGACGCGATAGACGCCGCCGGCGCGCTGCGCCGTCGTGCGAATTCTCGTGGTGTCCGTGCCGCTCGTCGGCTCCGTGACTCCGAACGCTTGCAGGCGCAACTCGCCGGTTGCGATCTTGGGCAGGTACTGCGCTTTCTGCGCCTCGCTGCCGTGGCGCAACAACGTTCCCATCGTGTACATCTGCGCGTGACACGCCGCGCCGTTGCCGCCGCTGCGCTGGATTTCCTCGAGCACGGCGCTCGCTGCGCTCACACCGAGCCCGGATCCGCCGTACTGCTCCGGGATCAGGATGGAAAGGTAGCCCGCTGCCGCGAGCGCGCTCACGAACTCGCTCGGGTACGCTCGCCGCCGATCGAGGTCGCGCCAGTAAGAGCCCGGAAAGTCTTCACACAGGCGGGCGACGGCGTCGCGGATGTCGGAGTAGTCAGCAGCCATGGAGGGGATTCCGGACCGAGGAAGGTCCGGAAGTGATACCGGGAACCGTGGGCGGGCGCAACTCGCTCGAGACGAGATCGCGCGAGACGAAGGCGCTCGAGACGGCTAGGCGGCGACCAGATCCCGTTCCGGCAACGCGGCCCCATTGCGGTTGCGCCGCATCCGCTGCGCGGTCACGAGCACGACTCCGCTCGCCGTCACGTCGTACGCGACCGCGTCGTCGATCGAGTCGAAGCCGATCACCGTTCCATCGGGTACCTCGCAGCCGCTGTCGACGATCGTGTTTTGCAGCCGGCAGTTGCGGCCAACGCGCGCTTTCGGCAGCACGAGCGAGCCCGCTACGAACGACTCCGCGCCCACGGCGCTCTCGGCGAACAGCACGGAACGCTCGACGCGGCCCGCGACCACGCTACCAGCGGCCACGATCGAGCGGCTCGCACTGCCTTCGCCCGTGAAACGGCACGGGCTGCGCAGCGGCTGATGCGTCCAAATCGGCCAGCTTTGATCGTAAAGCTCGAGCTCGGCGCGATCCTGGAGCAGATCCATGTTGGCCTGCCAATAACTGTCGATCGTGCCGACGTCACGCCAATACGCTTGCCGCCCGCTGGCCTGGTCGCAAAACGAATGCGCGAGCACGCGATCCGCGCGCACCATCGCCGGCAGTAGGTTCTTCCCGAAATCGTGACTGGAGGACGGATTGCTGGCATCGTCAATCAGCGCCTCGAAGAGAAAGTCACGGTTGAACACATAGATGCCCATCGAGCCCAACGCAACATTAGCTCTACCTGGCACAGCCTTGGGACTTTCGGGCTTCTCTTGAAACTCCTCCACCCAGCCGTGAGCATCTACACCCATCACACCAAACGCTCCGGCCTCCGCGACCGGAACTTCGACACAGCCGACCGTCGCGTCCGCGCCGCTCTCGGCGTGCGCTTCGAGCATCGGTCGATAGTCCATCTGATAAACGTGGTCGCCCGCGAGCACTAGTACGTAGGACGGCGCGCGTTCCATGATCAAATCGATGTTCTGATACACCGCGTCGGCGGTGCCGTCGTACCAGCGCTGACCTTTGCGCTGTTGCGCGGGCCAGAGCTCGACATACTCGTCGAGCTCGCGGCGAAGAAAATTCCAGCCCTGAGTGACGTGCTGGATCAGCGAATGCGCCTTGTACTGGGTGAGCACCGCCATCCTCCGAATGCCGGAGTTCATGCAGTTGGAGAGTGGAAAATCGATGTTGCGGTATTGACCGCCGAACGGCAGCGCAGGCTTGCAGTCCCAGCGCGTGAGCTCGCCGAGCCGCGTGCCGCTGCCGCCCGCCATCACCACCGCGAGAGTGCGCTTCTCGAGATCCCTTGCGTGGGTACGGCGGTGGCTGACGGCCATCGGTTCGCTTCCTGTGTTGGATTCGTTCTTCGCTTCGAATGCCAAGGTCGCGTCGGCATTCGAAATTGGTTAAGCACGGATCGTGCCAGCCCACAGGAGCACGCGAGAATCGCGGGATCGAGCTGCGGCGCGCACCGCTCGCGCACCACGTGAGTGCCGTGGAAACGGCGCGCCGCACCGCGGCGCGCCCGTTTAGTGCGCGGGAGCCGGCTCCGGCGCTCGGACCGGCGCTTCGCCGTGGCTCAGATACAGATACATCGCAGGCACGACGAACAACGTGAACGCGGTGCCGATCGTCATGCCGGCCGCGATCACGAGGCCCATGGAGAACCGCGCGGCCGCGCCGGGACCGCTCGAGATCAGCAGCGGCACCATCGCCATGACCAGCGCCGCCGTCGTCATGAGCACGGGCCGGAGGCGGATCGCGGCGGCCTCCTCGATCGCATCGCGCTTCGAGCGCCCCTGCTCGCGCAGGCGGTTCGCGAACTCGACGATGAGAATGCCGTGCTTGGATATGACCCCGATCAGCGTCACGAGCCCGACCTGCGTATAGATGTTCAGCGTCGTGAGCCCGAGCGAGACGAACAACATCGCACCGCAGATCGACATCGGCACCGTCACGAGCATCACGATCGGATCCCGGAAGCTCTCGAACTGGGCGGCGAGCACGAGATAGATCACGATCAGCGCGAAGAAGAACGCGACGATGAGCTGCTGCCCTTCCGTCTTGAATTGCCGCGACTGGCCCGCGTAGTCGACGCTGTAGCCCGACGGCAGGATGTCTTTTGCGGCGCTGTCGAGCACGTCGAGCGCCGCGCCGAGCGTCACGCCGGGCCTCGGCACGCCCGTGATCTTGACGCTGTTGAGCTGCTGGAAGCGGTTCAACTGCTGCGGCTGCACGCTCTCGTCGAGCCTCACGAGCGTCGACAGCGGCACGAGGTCGCCGTTGCCGGTACGGGTGTAATAGCCGGACAGCTGATCGGGGTTCAAGCGATCGGACCGCTGAATCTGCGGGATGACCTTGTAGGAACGATCGGCGAGCTCGAAGCGATTGACGAAACCTGACGACAGCAGCGCCGACAGATCGTCGCTCAACGTCTGCATGTCGATGCCGAGCAGCGCGGCCTTGTCCCGATCGATCACCACGTTCTCACGCGGCTTGTCGATCTTCAGATCGGTGTTCACGAAGATGAACCGTCCGCTCGCGTTGGCTCGCTCGAGAACCGCCTGCGACACCTCCTGCAGATTCTCGACGGTATCGGTCGTGCCGATCACGAACTCGACCGGCAAGAAACCACCGGCCGTCGGCAGCGACGGCAGCTCGAACGCGCTCACGTTGATCCCCGCGATCTTCGATAGCGGCCCCTGGAGATCGGACACGAGCACTTCGCCGCTCGAACGCTTGCGCTGATCCCACGGATCGAGCACGAAAAACGCGATAGCGGTATTGGAGCTAACCGCCGCGCTCGTACCGATGCCGTTCAGCAGGAACACGTTGTCGATCTCGGGCACCGCGAGGCCCACTCTCTCGATCTGGCTCGTGTACTTCTGGAGGTAATCGAGCGTCGTGTAGGGGTCGGACTCGGCCTGCGCAAGTATTGCGCCCTGGTCTTCCTGCGGTGCGAGCTCCGACGAGCTCGAGACGAACAAGAAGTAACAGGACACGAGCACGATCGCGCCGAACAGCGCGATCACGTGCCGGTCGTTCAACGCGCCGTGCAGCATGCGCTGATAACGGTGCCGCAGCGCCTCGAACCGTGCGTCGAGCCAAGCCGCGAGCCGATCGCTGCGCGTATGGCCTGCGGGCCGCAAGAGCTTCGAGGCCATCATCGGCGACAGCGTGAGCGCGATCACGCCGGACAGCAGCACGGCGCCCGCAAGCGTGAACGCGAATTCGATGAACAGCGTGCCGGTGAGCCCGCCAAGAAAGCCGATCGGCAGATACACGGCGACGAGCGTCGTCGTCATCGCGACGACCGGCCACGCGAGCTCGCGCGCGCCCTTGATCGCGGCGTCCTTCGGCGTCATACCCTCCTCGATGTGCCGGTGGATGTTCTCGAGCACGATGATCGCGTCGTCAACCACGATGCCGATCGCGAGAATCATCGCGAGCAGCGTGAGTAGGTTGATCGAGAACCCCATGAGCAACATCGGAAACAATGCGCCGACGAGCGACAAAGGCACCGCGACGGCCGGGATCAGCACGCTGCGCAAGGAGCCGAGGAACAAGAAGATCACGACGATCACGATCACGACGGCTTCGACGAGCGTCTGGATCACATCGTTGATCGCGCTGCGGATATATTCGGTGAGGTCGTACGGAATGCGCGCCTCGAGTCCCTCGGGGAGCTGCGGAATGATCTCCTCGTCCCACACTTTGCGGGCGGCGTCGATCACTTCGAGCGAGTTCGCGTCGGGCGCTACCTCGACGGACATGAACGTGGCGTTGTCGCCGTTGAAGCTGACCGATGTGTTGTAGTCCTCGGCGCCGAGCACGACGTCAGCGACGTCGCCGAGGCGCACGATCGCGTCGTGCTCGGAGCGCACCACGAGCGCACGAAACTCCTCGGGCGTCGTGAGATCGGTGGCGGCCGTGAGGTCCACGCTCACCATCGAGCCCTTCGTCGCACCGACGGCGGACAACACGTTGTTGTTCCGGAGCGCGTCGTTGACGTCGCTCGCCGTGACGCCGAGCGCCGTCATCCGCTGCGGGTCGAGCCAGATCCGCATCGCGAACGTGCGGTTGCCGATGATCGGCGCGCGTTGCACGCCGGGCACCGTCGCGAGCTTTGGCTCCACGACGCGCGTGAGGTAGTCGGTGATCTGGCCGTTGTCGAGCACCGAGCTGTAGAACGACATGTACATCGCGGCCGTGCTCTCGCCGACCGCGAGCTCGATGACCGGATCCTCGCTGTTCTCCGGCAGCTGGCTCCGCAGCTTGTTGACCTTCGCGGAGACCTGCGTCAGCACTTCGCTCGGGTCCGAGCCCAGCCGCACGTACGCTTGAATGCTCGACACGCCCAGGAGGCTCGTGGACTGAATGTAATCGATGCCTTCTGCGCTCGCGATCTCGCGCTCGAGCGGAGTCGTCACGAAACCCTGCACGAGATCCGCGTCCGCGCCGACGTACACGGTCGACACGGTGATCACCGCGTTCTGCAGCTCCGGATACTGGCGCACGTTGAGCTCGACGGCCGAGCGCAAACCGACGAGAAAGATCAGCAGGCTCACGACGGTCGCGAGCACCGGCTTCTGGATGAAGATGTCGGTGAATTTCATGGCGTGCTCGGCCGATCAGCTGTTCGGCGGCCGCGGTGCGGACTCCGCGCCGGGTTGGATGTCGTTGTTGACTTCGATCTGCGCGCCGTTGCGCAGCTTCAGTAGACCCGATGTCGCGATTTCATCGCCCGGCTCGAGGCCGCTCACCACTTGCACGAGATCGCCGCGCCGGCGCCCCAGCTGCACGAGGCGCCGCTCGACGCTGCCGCCCACGAGCACCCAGACGGAGTCGCCGTACGGGTTGTAGCTCACCGAGGTCTGCGGCACCACCGTGACCTCTTCGCTCGCCCCGAGCTCGACCTCGACCTGCACGAACATGCCGGGGCGCAGCATCTTCTCGGGGTTCGCAAGCGTCGCCTGCACCTCGAAGCTGCGCGTAGCCTTGTCGACCCGCGGCTCGAGCGCCGTAATCGTGCCGTGAAAATCGCGATCGTCGAACGCCTCGACGCCGATCTTGATCGGCATTCCGGCGCGCACGTCGCCGAGCCGCTGCTGCGGCAGCATGAAGTTCACGAGGATCGGGTCGAGCGATTGGAGAGTCACGATGCCCGTGCCCGGCGACAAGTGATCGCCGAGATCCACCTTGCGAATTCCGAGCTCGCCCGCGAACGGCGCGCGGATCACCTTTTGCGCAATCCGCGCGCGCTGCGCGTCGACTTGCGCCTTCGAGGCGGACGCCGTGGACGCCCGCCGATCGAGCTCGGCTTCCGCTACGGCGCTGCGGTTGATGAGATTGCGCGCGCGGCCGAGCTCGAGGTCCGCGAGCTCGCCGGCCGAGACCAGCGCCGCGAGCTCCGCGTTGTCCGTCGTGCGATCGAGCGTGACGAGCACGGCGCCGGCCGCAACGGAATCGCCAGACTCGAACTTGATCGCGTCGACGATGCCCGAAGCCTCGGTCGTGACTTCGGTGCCCATCTGCGCTTCGATCGTGCCCACGGCCGTCAGCGTGATGTCCCACTTGTCCTTGAACGCGGTCGCGGTCGAGACGGTGACGGCAGGCACCGGCATGTTGTCGAAGTACTGGTTCATCATCCGGTTGCCGAACCACTTGAAACCGAAGACCCCACCGAACACGAGTGCGGTCGCCGCGAGCATGCTGAGCATTCGCAAATTCATAACAACGCCTTTCCCTTACGCCTTCCCTAACACTGCGCCGGCTCGACTACGCCCGGCGCGCTCGTCCCCTGCCCCGAACAGCTCGCTGCTGAGCCGTTCCAAATAACGGTCGTAGGCCTCGACATCGCCCACGTCGAACAACGGCTGCCAGTCGAGACCGTTCAGCAGCCGATGGATGTTGCGGCCCATCAACCGATACGGCTCGCGCACCTCGAACGACTCGAGGAAACCTTCGGCGTGTACGAGGTTGTGGGTTCCGCAGACGAGCGTCCAAACGCCGAGCGCCGCTTCCTCCACCGTCGCGTCGCCTTCGAGCTCGAGATCGCCCGCCTCGACGCCTTGCTTGACGATGCCCACCACGATGTCGCCGATGGGTTTCATTTTGGCGAGATATTCATGACGCCTTTCGACGGAAGCCGCGCTCCAGACGATCTCGGTGAGCGCCAGCTGCGCGATGCGGAAGTAATCGGGATTGCGCTGCACGAACAGCGTCTCTGCGGCGGCAACGGCGAACATCCGATCGCGCGGCCGTGCGTCCCACTCGGCTGCGCGCCGGAACAGCTCGGTGCGCTCGTCGACGCGGTCGGTCAGCAGCGCGACAACGAGGTCTTCCTTGGACCCGAAGTGCTGATAGAGCGTGCCGGTGGCGTAGTCGCACTCTTCGGCGAGCCGGGCCATCTGCAGCTGGAGCAGCCCTTCCTCGCAGACCAGCTCCCTGGCCTTGTCGATGAAAAGCTGTTCCCGCTCGGCAACTTCGCGTTGACGACGTTCTTTCGTGCCCACTGGAATCTCCCGGCGAACGCGAATTTTGAACCAGATTCATGAGACGATCAACCGTCATTTTTCGAATGAAATCTGCTTCAAGCGACGGTTCCGAGCGCGCATCCCACGGGGCGGTCCAGGAACGATCGTGTACGATGGCGCTCTTCCCGCAGGTCGGTTCCCGCGTCACCTCGAAATCCTCGGCATGGCTTCGCTTCCTTCGCTGCCCTTCGAGAAGCCCCCGGCTGCGCTGTGCCTTGTCCGGCTCTCGGCGATCGGGGATACGTGCCACACGGTGCCGGTCGTCCGCGCGATCCAAAAGGCTTGGCCCGCGACGCGGATCACTTGGATCATCGGCAAGACCGAGCACTCGCTGATGCGCGGCCTGCACGGCGTGGAGCTCGTGGTCCTCGACAAGTCGCGCGGCTGGCGCGGCTACCTCGACGTGCGCCGCGCGCTCGGCGGTCGCCGCTTCGACGCGCTGCTGCACATGCACGCGTCGGCGCGCGCGAACCTCGTGAGCCTGCTGGTGTCGGCGCCGATCCGCCTCGGCTTCGACCGCGCCCGCGCACGCGACCAGCAATGGCTCTTCACCAATCGGCGTTTACCCGCGCGGCCGCAGCGGCACGTGATGGATGGCCTGTTCGAGTTCTTGGACGCGCTCGGTGTGCCATACGGCGACCCGCACTGGAACATCCCGATAGACGACCGCGACGTCGAGTACGCCGCCGCGCAGGTCGCCAAGGACTCGCCAACGCTCGTCATCAGCCCGTGCACCGGCCAGCGCTTCCGCAACTACCGCAACTGGCGGGTGGACTGGTACGCCGAGATCGCCGATTATGCCGAGACGCGTTACGGAGCGCGGGTTCTGCTCACCGGGGGCTCGACCGAGATCGAGCGAAGCTACGGCAAAGGCATCCTCGCGGCCTGCAAATCCCGCCCCACGAACCTGATCGGTCAAACGTCGTTGAAACAGTTGCTCGCGATCTTGCAGCGCTCGACCGTCGTGCTGTGTCCCGACTCGGGGCCCGCGCATATGGCGACGGCCGTCCGCACGCCCGTCGTCGGGCTCTACGCCACGTCGAATCGCCTGCGGACCGGCCCGTATTTCAGCCAGCACCTCGTGGTCGACAAGTACCCGGAGGCCGTGCAGCGCGAGTTCGGCCGGCCCATCGACACGCTGCGTTGGGGTCAGCGCGTACGCGATCCCGAAGCGATGAGCCTGATCACCGTGCCCGACGTGACCGCCAAGCTCGACCTCGCGTTTGCCGAGCGCGGGATCGCACCGCTCGTCTGAGCGCGAGACCTGCGCCGAGAGGAGACCGCCATGGACCGATACACGCTCAGAAGCTTCGATGAAGCGGGCCCCGTAGAGATCGAGGACGCCATGGAGCGCGCCGAGGTCGTATTCTTCGAGCGCTCCCCCGTCGAGCTCCCGAACGAGGCCGATCTCGAATTCCTGCGGAGCGGATTACCGCGTGAGCTTCAGGTTAAGAACATCAGCTATCACCCTGAATCCGATAACATTCCTCGCTTCGAAGCGGCGCCCGAAGTGAAGCAGCGAGTCGAGCAAATCTTGCGGACCCACGGCCAGCGCGTCGAAGCGTTCCTGCGCCGCTCCACGCCCGATTTCGTGCCCGGATGGACGCTCGGCACGACGAGCTTTCGTTCGATCGAGGAGCAGGGTCGCAATCTCAAGCCGCGCTCGAGCAACGAGCTCGTGCACGTCGACGCCGGCGCCTACGGCGCGACCAACGGCGCACGGATCCTGCGGTTCTTCGTCAACATTCATCCGAGTCGCAACCGCGTTTGGGGCACCAAGGGCAGCTTCAACGCATTGATGGACCGGCACCGCGAGCTCTGGGACGCGGCCAAAGCCGGCCACGAGCGAGTCGCGCTCGCCAAGGGGCCGTTCGACCGCCTCTATAGCGGGCTCGTTCGCGCCGTGAGCAAGGTCTATCCGATCGTGCAGGTCATCGACTCGAGCCCGTACGACCGCTCGATGCGCCGCATCCACAACTACATGAAAGAAAACCCCGCGTTCCGCGACAGCCGCGAGGGCTATCAGGAAATCCACTTCCCGCCGCTATCCGCGTGGATGGTATTCACCGACGGCATCAGCCACTCGGTGCTCACGGGTCAACATGCGCTCGTGACGACGGTGATCATTCCGCTCGCGAACGCCCGCAATCCCGACCTCGCTCCGTACCACGTGCTCGGCGCGATCGGCGGCCTGAGCGCTCGATCCGTGGCGACCGTCCACTTCACCCCGAATCTCGCGCGGCACATCGATTGTCCGGCCGCGAATCTCGCGGCGGCCACCGTCGCGGAGCTGCTCGACCGCTATTTCGAGCAGCGGCCGAACGTGCGCGGCTTCGTGCTCGACGACCAGGGAGAAGTCCGCAAGCACATCAAAGTGCTCGTCGACGGGCGCAATCTGCGCGACCGCCGGCGCTTGAGCGACGCGCTCGCGGCGAACAGCGAGGTGTTCGTATTTCAGGCCCTGTCGGGAGGTTGAGATGGCACGCTCGGTGATCGTCGGCACGCGCAAAGGCGTGTTCCTGCTCGGACGGCACGGCAAGGAATGGCGCATCGACCACGCGGCGCTACTCGGCGACCCGGTGAGCATGGTGCTCGGCGAGCCCGACGGAACGCTGCACGTCGCGCAGGACCTCGGCCACTTCGGAGTGAAGCTGAAGCGCTCGCGCGACGGCGGCGCCACTTGGGAGGATCGGCCCGTCCCGAAATACCCGCCGAAGCCCGAGGGCGAGGAGGATGTCGACCCGACGCGCCGCACGCCCGTGCCTTGGGACCTGAAACGCGTCTGGGCACTCGAGGCGTCGCCGCGCGACGGCGAGCTTTGGTGCGGAACGATCCCGGGCGCGCTGTTCCGCTCGGCCGACGGCGGCGACTCGTGGCAAATCGTCGACGGCCTCTGGAACCACCCGGACCGCAAGGCGTGGTTTGGCGGCGGGGCCGACTATCCCGGCATCCATTCGGTGCTCGTCGATCCGCGCGATCCGGACGTCGTGCGCATCGGCGTGTCGTGCGGCGGCCTCTGGATCAGCCGCGACGCGGGCGCGTCGTGGCAATGCCAAGGCCAAGGTATGCGCGCGGCCTTCATGCCGCCGGACCAGGCATTCAATCCGCTGATCCAGGATCCACACCGCATCGTGCAGTGCGCGAGCGCGCCCGATCACCTCTGGATTCAGCACCACAACGGCATCTTCCACAGCACCGACGGCGGCCGTGAGCTGCCGCGAGATCGAAACTGCGCAGCCGTCGAGCTTCGGCTTCGCCGTCGCCGTGCACCCCGAGGATCCGCGAACCGCTTGGTTCGTCCCCGGCGTAAAGGACGAGAAGCGCTATCCCGTCGACGGCGCGGTGGTCGTGACGCGCACGCGCGACGGCGCACAGAGCTTCGACGTGCTGCGCGACGGCTTGCCGCAGCGGCACGCGTACGACCTCGTCTACCGGCACGGGCTCGACATCGATGCCGACGGCGCTACACTCGCGTTCGGCAGCACCACAGGAAACCTCTGGCTCAGCGAAGACCAGGGCGATCATTGGCATCAGCTCAGCAGCTCTCTGCCGCCGATCTACTGCGTGCGATTTGCGAATTGACCGGCACTCGGCCGCGTAGGCCGCGGTGCCCCGTGAGTAGGTTCGGTAAAGGGGGAACGCTTGTCCCAATCGTCTGACACCGGCGTCACCGAGGCGTTGGCGGCGTATGTCGTCGGCAGCACCTTCGATGGCGTTCCACGCGACGTGCGCGTCGAGGCGAAGCGCGCGATCGTCAATTATCTCGGCTGCGCGCTCGGCGGGAGCATCGAGCCCGCGCTCGACGTCGCGATCCGAACGCTGAGCCCGTTCTCGGGCGAGCGCAACGCGAGCGTGCTCGGCCGCAGCGAGCGCTTCGACGCGCTGCATGCGGCGCTCCTGAACGGCATCGGCTCGCACGTCCACGAATACGACGACACTCTGCCGAAGAACTACATCCATCCGAGCGTGCCGGTCGCCTCCGCCCTGTTCGCGTACGCGAGCGCGAACCCGGTGTCGGGCCGCGATTTCGTGCACGCGTTCATCTTGGGCTTCGAGGTCGAATCGCGAATCGGCAACGCCGTCTACCCGGCGCACTACACGGCCGGCTGGCACATCACGTCGACGACCGGAGTGTTCGGCGCGGCGGCCGCGATCGGCAAGCTGCTGAAGCTCGACGTGCGGCAGATGGTCTGGGCCTTCGGCCTCGCTGCGACCCAAGCCGCCGGGCTCCGCGAGATGTTCGGCTCGATGGCGAAGTCGTTTCAGCCGGGCCGCGCCGCGCAGAACGGCTACACGGCCGCGCTGCTCGGCCGCGCCGACTTCACGGCCGGCGAGCGAGCGCTCGAGAGTCCGCGCGGCTTCGCGGCGGTCACGGCGGCGCAGTACGACCTCGGCAAAGTGACGGCAAAGCTCGGCGTCGACTTCGACCTGCGGGAGAACGCCTACAAGCCGTACGCGTGCGGGCTCGTCGTGCACCCCGCGATCGACGGCTGCAGTCAGCTGCAGCGCGAATTCCATCCCGCGCCCGAGTCGATCGCCGCGGTGCGCGTGCGCGTCGCGCCGCTCGTGCTCGACCTCTGCAACAAGCGGGACCTGAGGCGTGCGCTCGAGAGCAAGTACTCCATCTATCATGCCGCCGCGATCGGGCTCGTGCGCGGCAAGGGCGGCTTGCAGGAGTTCACCGACGCGGCGATCGCCGACCCTGAGCTCCAGCACGTGCGCAGTGTCACGACCGCCGTCGCGGATCCCGCGATCACCGAGGACCAGGTACACATCGAGGTGACCTTGAAGGACGGCAGGAAGCTCGTGAAATTCGTCGAGCAGTCGCTCGGCAACGTGCACCGGCCGCTCAGCAACGAGCAGATCACCGAGAAGTTCGTCGACCAGGCCGTGCTCGCGCTGCCGCGCGAGCAAGTCGACGCCGTCGTCGAGCAGAGCTGGCGCGTCGACGAGCTCGCCGACGCGGGCGACCTCGCGCGCGCGACGAGCCCGACGCGCACCGGCGCCGCGCCGGCGCGGCTCGTTCGCGCGCCCGAGTGACGAGCGCCGTGACTCACCGCGACTCGCACGGCTGAGCCGCCGGACCGCGCTGCTCGCAGCCGCGTTGCTGCGGCGGTTGCCGGTTGCGGCGGCGGGGGAGCGGACGGGCCACGAGATCAGGATTCCGCTCGGCGCGGGCGGCGTCGGATTCCTGCCGCTGCTCGTGATGAAGGAACGCGGCCTCATCGAGAAACACGCCGCGGCCGCCGGCGTGCCCGACCTCGTCGTCCGCTGGATAGAGCTCGGCGGGCCCGCCGTGCATGAACGACGCGCTGCTGTCGGGCTCCGTCGACTTCATCGCCGCAGGGCCGCCGGCGTTCATCACGCTCTGGGACCGGACGCGCGACTCCGTGGACATCCGCGGCGTCGCCGCGATGTCGTCGCTGCCGATGTACCTCAACACGACGGCCGAGCACATCAAGACGCTCGAAGACCTCACGGCGCAGGACAAGATCGCGGTGACGTCGGTCAAGGTGTCGATTCCCGTCGATCAACATGCAGATGTACGCGGCGGAGAAGTACGGGACGGCCGAGGCGTACAGGTTCGACCGCTACACCGTCACGATGACTCACGCGGACGCCGTCGTCGCGATGCTGTCGGGCGGCAACCAGATCGACGCGCACTTCACGTCGCCGCCGTTTCATCAGCGCGAGATCAAGGACCCGCGCGTTCACACGGTGCTCGACACGGACGCGATCATGCACGGCGCGACGACCTTCACGATGCTGTCGACGACCGCGAAGTTCCGCGAGCAGAACCCCGCGCTGTACGGGGCCGTGCTCGCGGCGCTCGACGATGCGAACGAACTGATCCGCTCCGATCCGAAGACGGCGGCGGAGATCCTGTTCGCCGCCGAGGCGACGGCGGGCTTCTCGGTGGAAGAGCTCGTCGAAGTGCTGCGCGATCCCGCGATCGATTTCACGACGACGCCCGCGAACACGCAGAAATACGCCGCGTTCATGCACGAGATCGGCTCGATCGAGCATCTGCCGGACTCGTGGCGCGACCTGTTCTTCCCGGAGATCCATGCCAGCCCCGGCAGCTGAGGCTTCGACCCGGCCGCGCATACCTCGCCGGCTGCTCAGCGTGAGCGGCGTGACGCTGCAATATCGGACCGAGGACAAGCTCGTCACGGCAACCTATCGCGTGAGCTTCGACGTGCTGCGCTCGGATCGCTTCGTGCTGCTCGGCCCCTCGGGCTGCGGCAAGTCGACGCTGCTCAAAGCCGTCGGCGGCTATCTCAAGCCCGTCGAGGGACAGATCCTGCTTGAACGGCGCGCGCGTCGCGAAACCGGGCCCCGACCGCGGCTTCGTGTTCCAGGAATTCGACCAGCTGCTGCCGTGGAAGACGGTGCGCGACAACATCGTGTTCGCGCTCACGGCGAGCGGCAAGCTCGCGCGCCGCGAAGCGGCCGAGAAGGCGCTGCACTTCATCGCCAAGGTGGGGCTGACCGAGTTCGCCGACAGCTATCCGCACACGCTCTCGGGCGGGATGAAGCAGCGTGTCGCGATCGCGCGCGCGCTGGCGATGGAGCCGCAGATCCTGCTTGATGGACGAGCCGTTCGCGGCGCTCGACGCGCTGACGCGCGGCAGGATGCAGGAAGAGCTCCTGCGGCTTTGGGAAGACACGAAGTTCACGGTGCTGTTCGTCACGCACTCGATCCCCGAGGCGATCCGGATCGGCAACCGCATCCTGCTGCTCACGCCGCATCCGGGCCGCGCGAAGGCCGAGATCGACTGCAGCGGGCAGCGACACGCGCGACTCCGGCGGCGAGCTCCTGTCGACGCGCATCCAGCGGCTACTGTTCGAGCGCGAGGGAGCCGTCGTCGATGCCGTGACGCGTGCCGCGCCCCGACATCATTCACGACTCGGCCGCGCACGACGCGAGCGGGCTACGAGTCGCGGCTCGGCCGCTCGGGACTTGGGCGCGGCTCTACGCGAACGCGGGGCTGCGCAAGTCCGTGCTGCTCGTGCTGCTCGCGGCCGCATGGGAAATCTACGCGCGCGTGCTCGACAATCCGCTGCTATTCCCGACGTTCAGCTCCACCGTCGGGGCGCTGCTCACGTCGCTCGCGTCGGGCGCGATACCGCGCGCGGGCGCCTACACGCTGTCGCTGCTGCTCAAGGGCTACATGACGCGGGCTCGCGATCGCCGCGCTATTGACCGCGTTCGCGAGCGTGTCGCGGATCGGCGCGGACCTGCTCGAGACGCTCACCGCGATGTTCAACCCGCTGCCGTCGATCGCGCTGCTGCCGCTCGCGCTGATCTGGTTCGGGCTCGGCGACGGCAGCGTGATCTTCGTCCTCGTGCACGCCGTGCTCTGGGCCGTCGCGCTCAACACGTTCTCGGGCTTCAAGGCGTTGAGCCCGACGCTGAAGATGGTCGGCCAGAACTACGGCCTCTCGGGCGCGAGCTACGTCGTGCGGATCCTGATTCCGGGCGCGTTCCCGAGCATCCTCACGGGCCTCAAGGTCGGCTGGGCGTTCGCGTGGCGCACGCTGATCGCCGCGGAGCTCGTGTTCGGCGTGAGCTCGGGCTCCGGCGGCCTCGGCTGGTACATCTTCGAGAACAAGAACCAGCTCCGGATCCCGGAGGTGTTCGCGGGACTGCTGACGGTGATCCTGTTCGGGCTGTTCGTGGAGAACGTGATCTTCCGCGGCATCGAGAAGCGCACGGTGCGCCGCTGGGGAATGCAGACGTGAAGCTCCGCACGCGGAGCACGCGCAGCAAAATCGCGGCGAAGACGCGCTGGGCGCGCGACTTCAGAGAGGCGCGAGCGAGTTCTGCGCCGCGTCGCGGGAATCGCGTTTGACGAGTGTGCTAAACGCGCCGCTTGAGAAAAATCGAGCTTGCCGCGCAGCGCGTGTGTGCGGCGCCGATCGCGCGACGGCGGCGGGCCGCATTGCCCGGGCTCCGGAACCTCGCGCGCCAGGTCGATCTCTAAAAACTCGCGGCTACGACATAAAATGCCGCCGCTAGCGTCGCACCGCGACGCGCTTTGCGCGCGATTTCGCGTTGTCGATCAGACTGCAGTTCTGTTCTAATATTCGTCTCAGTTTTCAACCACTTATTTAAGGTGGTTCCAGTTCTCGGAGGGGCGCCCCGGCATGTCGTTGCATCGACTTTTCATCGCCGCGATTATCGCGCTCGCGTTCGCAGGCGCGGCGCACGCACAAACCGACGCAACGACGCGGCCGTCCGACCGCCGCGGCGCCCGCGACGATGCAGCGTGCCCCCGGGCGGCTTCACCCCCGAGACCGCGAAGGGCTTCTTCACGCAGTACTGCGTCACCTGCCACAACCAATACGCGAAGATCGCGGACATGGTGCTCGACACGCGCGACTTCGAGCACATTCCGGCCGACGCCGACATCTGGGAGCGCGTGGTGCGCAAGCTCAACGCCGGCGCGATGCCGCCGCGCGGCATGCTGCGGCCCGAGCCCGACGTCTACAAGAGCATGGTCGACTGGCTCACGACGTCGCTCGACGCCGCGATGCGCGACGCATCCAAATCCCGGCCGCTCGTCGATCCATCGGCTGAATCGCTCCGAGTACGGCAACGCGATCCGCGACCTGCTCGGCCTCGAGATCGACGCGTCCGAGTTCCTACCGGCCGACGACGAAGGCTACGGCTTCGACAACATCGCGGACGTGCTGCGCGTGTCGCCGTCACTGCTCGAGCAGTACCTGTCGGCGTCGGCCAAGGTCGCGAGCCTCGCGGTCGGCGACCCGGAAACCCCTGCGATCATCACGCCGTTCCGCGCTCCTCCCGATCTCGCACAGGGCGAGCACGTCGAAGGAATGCCGCTCGGCACGCGCGGCGGCCTCCTCATCAAGCACAACTTCCCGCTCGATGCGAGCTACGACTTCGCGGTCTTCCTGCGCCGCAACATCGTGGGCTACATGACGGGTCTCGAGTGGCCGCACGAGCTCGAGATCAGCGTCGACGGCCAGCGCGTCTTCGTCGCCCAGGTGGGCGGACCAGAAGACAACGCGGCATCGGATGCCAACATGTCGGCGGCCGCGAACGCGATCGACGAGCGGCTGCGCACGCGCGCGTTCATTCCGGCCGGCCCGCACGAAGTAAGCATCGCGTTCCTCGAGCGGAGCCGCGCGGAAACCCAGGAGCCGCTCGAGCTGCATACGCGCAACCTCGACCTTCAAGACATGAACGGCCTGCCGAACGTCGACTATGCGCTCGTCGCAGGTCCGTTCGACGCGAAAGGTCTCGGCGATACGCCGAGCCGCGACAAGATCTTCATCTGCCGCCCCGAAAGCGCCCGTGAAGAGGAACCCTGCGCGACGCGCATCCTCACGAAGCTCGCGCACACGGCGTATCGGCGCCCGGTGACTCAGAAGGATCTCGAGCTGCTGCTCGGCTTCTACCATTCGGGCCGAGAGAACGGCGGCTTCGATTCAGGGATACGCAGCGCGCTGCGCGTGCTCCTCACGAGCCCGGACTTCCTGTTCCGCAGCGAGCCCGACCCGCAAGACGCCGCGCCCGGCGCGATCTACGCGGTCAACGACCTCGCGCTCGCGTCGCGTCTCTCGTTCTTCCTGTGGAGCAGCCTGCCCGACGACGAGCTGCTGCAGCTCGCCGAGCGCGGCAAGCTCGCGGATCCGAAAGTCTACGACGCGCAAGTGCGCCGCATGCTCGCCGACCCGCGCTCGACGGCGCTCGTGTCCAACTTCGCGGGCCAGTGGCTGTACTTGCGCAACTTGCAGAGCGCGCGGCCCGACGTTCAGGAGTATCCGAACTTCGACGAGAACCTACGCGAGGCGATGCGCAAGGAGACCGAGCTGTTCTTCGAGAGCATCATGCGCGAGGACCGCAGCGTGGTCGAGCTGCTCACGGCGAACTACACGTTCGTCAACCAGCGACTCGCCGAGCACTACGGAATACCGAACGTCTACGGTAGCCAGTTCCGCCGCATCACCGTCGAGGACTCGACGCGCATCGGCCTGCTCGGCCAGGCCAGCATTCACACGGTCACGTCGTACCCGAACCGCACCTCGCCCGTCCTGCGCGGCAAGTACATCCTGACGAACATCCTCGGCACGCCGCCGCCGGCGCCGCCGCCGAACGTGCCGGCGCTCGAGGAAAACCTTCCGGGCGCGGCGCCGAAATCGGTGCGCGCGCGGCTCGAGCAGCACCGCAACAATCCGGTCTGCGCCACCTGCCACAACGTCATGGACCCGATCGGCTTCGCGCTCGAGAACTTCGACGCGGTCGGCGCCTGGCGGACGAAGGAGCCCGGCGGCGCGATCGACTCGTCGGGACAAATGGCGAACGGCACGCCGGTCAACGGCCCGGAGTCGCTGCGCGCGGCACTGACGACAGCGCCCGAGCATTTCGTCGGCATCGTGACCGAGAAGCTGCTCACCTACGCACTCGGCCGAGGGCTCGAGGCGTACGATATGCCGACCGTGCGCGCGATCGTGCGCGACGCCGCGCAGCACGACTACCGCTTCTCGGCCGTCGTGCTCGGGATCGCGAACAGCCCCGCGTTCCGCATGAAGGTTGCACAGGACGCCGCCGCGGCGGCGACGACCACTGCCTCGGTCGAGAGCCCGCACTGAGGCGAACGAAATCTCACGGAGACAAGCGACGATGTTCATCACCCAGAAGCACCTCGGACGCCGCACGTTCCTGCGCGGGCTCGGCGCGACGGTCGCACTGCCGCTACTCGACGCGATGGTTCCCGCGTTCGCGAGCAACGTGAAACAGAGCCCGCGTCTCGGGTTCGTATACGTGCCGCACGGCATGGTCATGAGCCGGTTCACGCCGGACGCGGTCGGCGCCGGATTCGAGCTCAAAGACATCGCGAAGCCGCTCGAGCCCTATCGCAACCGGCTCAACATCGTGAGCCGCTTGCATCATCGCGCGGCGGACTCCACCGCCGTCCACTCCTTGAGCCCGACCACCTGGCTCAGCGGCGTGCGTCCGAAGCCAACCCAGGGCGTCGACGCGTTCGCGGGCGTCACCGCGGATCAAATCGCGGCCCAGGCCATCGGCCAAGACACGCTGCTGCCGTCGATGGAGATCGCGACCGAGGACCAATCGGGCTTGATCGGCGCATGCGACCGGGACTACGGCTGCATCTATATGAATACGCTGTCGTGGCGTACGCCGACGACGCCGATGCCGATGGAGATCAACCCGCGCAAGGTGTTCGAGCGCATGTTCGGCCAGGGCGACAAAGTCGAAACGCGCCTGAAGCGCCGCAGTGAGGATCGCAGCATCCTCGACGCGGTGACCGGCCAAGCTGCCGATTTGCAGCGCGATCTCGGCGCCCACGACCGCCAAACCGTCGACAACTACCTCGAGGGCGTGCGCGAAATCGAGCGGCGCCTGAGCCGCGCAGAGACCCAGATCGATCAGAACGCCGATCTCGTGATCCCGGAGGCGCCGGCCGGCATCCCGTTCGAGTACGAGGATCACGTACGCACGATGTTCGACCTGTTGACGCTCGCGTATCGAGCGGACATCACGCGCGTGTTCACGTTCATGATGGCGCGCGAGGTCAGCAACCGGACCTATACGCAAGTCGGCGTCACCGAAGGCCACCACGCCGTGTCGCATCACCAGAATCGGCCCGAGAAGCTCGAGTGGTGCGCACGGATCCAGACTTATCACCTCGGCCTGTTCGCCGAGTTCCTCGCGAAGCTCGATGCGACGCCCGACGGCGACGGCTCGCTGCTCGACAACACGATCCTCATGTACGGCAGCAACATGAGCAACAGCAACGCGCACGATCACTATCCGCTGCCGGTCGTCACTGTCGGCGGCGGGCGCGGCCGGCTCAAGGGCGGCCAGCACATCATGGCCGAGGAGCACACGCCGATGACGAACCTGCTCGTCACGCTGCTCGCGAAGGCCGACGCGCCGGTCGAGACGCTCGGCGACAGCACGGGCACGATCTCCGGTATTTGATTGACGGGCGGCACCTGGGCCGCACACGAGGGTCTAGCATGAAAGCTGCTCGCCACTGGTTCCTCGCGACGGCTGCCGCGGCCGCGCTGGCCGCTGGCTCCGTCGCGCTCGCGAAGACGCCGCCGCTCGTTCAAGCGTTGAAATCCGGCGACCGCGCGACGGCGCTCACGCTAGCGCGTCAGAAGACTTCCGCGCTCGCGGCCGAAGCCGACGGCACGACGGCGCTGCATTGGGCCGTGCGGCAGGACGATCTCGAGCTCGTCGATCGGTTGCTGAAGACGGGCGCGGACCCGAAGGCGGCGAACCGCTACGGCGTGACGCCGTTGCACCTCGCCGCGATCAACGGCAGCGCCGGCGTGATCGAGCGTCTGCTCAAGGCCGGCGCAGATCCGAACGAGGTCGGGGCCGACGGTGAGACGCCGTTGATGACGGTCGCCCACGGCGGCCATGTCGACGCGGCGAAAGTTCTGTTCGCGCACGGCGCCGTCGATCGATGCGCGCGAGCAGTGGCACGGCCAGACGGCGCTCATGTGGGCCGCCGCGCAAGGCCACGCGCCGATGCTGCGCGAGCTCATCGCCCACGGCGCCGACGTGAACGCGCGCTCGAGCGTCGACGAATGGGAGCGGCAGATCACGGCCGAGCCGCGCGACAAGTGGCTCCCGCCCGGCGGGCTCACGCCGCTGTTGTTCGCTGCCCGCGAGGGCTGCCTCGACTGCCTACCGGTGCTCGAGGAAGCCGGCGCCGATTTCAACGCGACGACGCCGAACGGCATCAGCGCCACGATCCTCGCGCTGATCAACGGGCACTACGACGTCGCGGGCGCGCTCGTAGAAGCAGGCACCGATCCGAACCTGCTCGACTACGTCGGCCGGGGCGCGCTCTATGCGGCGATCGACTTCAACACGATGCCGAGCTCGAACCGTCCCGCGCCTAACGTCATCGAGCAGAAGCTCTCGGCGCTCGACGTTGCGCGGATGCTGCTCGAGCGCGGCGCCGACCCGAACGTGCGGCTCGAGAAGCAATCGCCGTATCGCGCGAAGCTCGACCGCGGCGACGACGTGATGCTCGGAGCGGGCACGACGCCGTTCCTGCGCGCCGCGAAGGCGGGCGATTTGCCCGCGATGCGCCTTTTGCTCGAGCACGGCGCGGATCCGACGCTCGGCCCGACGCGCAGCGGCATCACTCCGCTCATGGCCGCCGCAGGCGTCGGCACCTCCGAGGCGGACACGACGGGCCGCTACAAGACGCAGGCGCAGGCGATCGAAGCGATCCAACTGCTGCTCGACCGCGGCGCCGACGTGAACGCTGTCGCGACCGACGGCCGCACGGCCGTACACGGCGCGGCCTTGCAGGGCTACGACGACGTCATTCGGTACCTCGCCGCGCACGGCGCCGATCTGCAAGCGAAAGACAAGAAGGGCTTCACGCCGCTCGACACCGCGCTCGGGCGCGCGGGCGGGTTCGGTTTCACGGGCGGCGAAGGAGTCGTCCGTGAAGGCACGGCGTCGGTCCTGCGCGAGCTGATGGGCATGAATGCAACGCCTGCAAGCGCTGCAGCGCAAGGCGCGGCAGCCGGTGCGGTAGCGGCGCCACACTAGCCGCCAACGCGCACCGAGACGCAGAGCCTTGCAAATGCCGCGGTACGGCAACCATAGTGCGGGAGCCTGTGATTTCGTGACGTCTGCGTACCCGCGATTTCGTGGCGAAACGTAGCCCTGCCTCGACGACGAGGCGCGACAAAATAAGACAACGAAACAGGGGGCGCGGCCTCAAGCTTGCTTGAGTGCTTTCCGGTACTCCGGTACGGGGAAAGTCTGCGCACCGGAGGGTGCATCTGCATATGATCGACGGTCTGCTGAATCTCTCGTTCTGGGGCTACGTCGGCGTCACGTTGGCGTTGACCCACGTCACGATCGCGAGCGTCACGATCTTCCTGCACCGTCACCAGGCGCACCGCGCGTTGACGCTGCATCCGATCGCGAGCCACTTCTTCCGCTTCTGGCTCTGGATCACGACCGGCATGGTCACGCGCGAATGGGTCGCGGTGCACCGCAAGCATCACGCGAAGTGTGAGACCGAAGGCGACCCGCACAGCCCGCAGGTCTGGGGATTCTGGCGAGTGCTGCTCGGCGGCGTCGGTCTTTATCGGACCGCGGCGTCCGATCGCGGAGATGGTCGAAACCTACGGCCGCGGCGCGCCAAACGACTGGCTCGAGCGGAACCTCTACAGCCGCTACCGGTTCAGAGGCCTCGGCATCATGCTCGCCATCGACCTCGTGTTGTTCGGTGTGCTCGGCCTCGTCGTGTTCGCCGTGCAGATGGTTTGGATCCCGTTCTGGGCCGCCGGTGTGATCAACGGCGTGGGCCACTATCTCGGTTACCGCAACTTCGAGACTCAGGATGCGTCGCGGAACATCGTTCCTCTCGGCGTTCTGATCGGCGGCGAAGAGTTTCACAACAATCACCACGCGTACCCGTATTCCGCGAAGCTCGCGAACAAGTGGTGGGAGCTCGACATGGGCTGGGTGTATATCCGGCTGCTCGAGATCTGCCGGCTCGCGAGCGTCAAGCGCGTTTCGCCGCGAACCGCGTTCGCTCCCGGCAAAAGCACGATCGACAGCGAAACCGTGCGCGCGATCGTGGCCAACCGCTTCCACGTGATCAAGCTCTACGGCCGGCGCGTGATCGCGCCCGTGTTGCACGGCAATTCCGAGGGCGAGCTCGGCTTCCCGCGCGCGCAGCTCGCGCGCGTGCGCAAGCTCATGATCCGCGAGGACGCGGCGATGCGCGAGGATCCTCGCACGCGGCAGTGGCTCGATGCCGCGCTCCAGCGCAATCAGAAGCTGCGCACCGTGTACCACTTCATGCTGCAGCTCAAGGCGCTGTCGAACCAGTCGACACGCGGCGAAGGCGACCGCCTAAAACGGCTGCAAGTGTGGTGCGCTGAAGCCGAGGCGAGCGGAATTCGCGCGCTCGGCGACTTCGCGCGCCAGCTCCAGGCCTATACGGCCCAACCCGCCTAGCACTTGCGCCCTCTCCCCCGCGGTAACTACGGCGAGCGAGACCTGCACGCGGCACCTTCGCCGCGAGCAGCCGCACGCCGCGCTTCTAATACGGCGTGCGCTCAGGTGTAATACGAGCGGCAGCAAGTACCGAGCCCGACAAGAGGCCGGAACGTGGCGCGGACCGCCGCGGCAGACTCGGGGGAACATTCCGCATGTCGTCGACTGAAGTCTTCGGGGTCGTGAGCGTCGCCGTGCTAAGCGCGGCGTTGCTGTTCGCGGGCTCGCTAGGCGCACAGGCACCGGCGGCCGATCTGTCCCGGCTCTCGGCGCTCGAGACGGAGCTCACGGGCCTCGAGCACGACATCCAATTGCTCGAGGACACCAAGGCGATCAAGCGGCTGCAGCGCGCCTACGGCTATTACGTCGACAAGAAGCTGAGCCGCGAGATCGGCGCGTTGTTCGCGGATGCGCCCGAGACGACGGCCGAGCTCGGGGGCTCCGGCGTCTACGTCGGCAAGGCGCGCATCGCCGAGTACTACGACCGCGTGATCGGCGGCGAGGGCTTGAAGCCCGGTCAGCTGTTCAATCACATGATCCTGCAGGGCGTCGTGCACGTCGCGGACGACGGCCGCACCGCAAAAGGCCGTTGGCGCGCGCTGATTCAGATCGGCGAGCACGAGCAAGAGCGCAGTCTGGGCCGAGGGTCCGTACGAGAACGAGTACGTGAAGGAGAACGGCGTCTGGAAGTTCGCCAAGGTTCACTGGTACCAAACGTTCAGCGCGCCCTACTCGCCGGGCTGGCACAAGTCGGCGCAGCCGATGGATCCGCCGATGGCGGACTTCCCGCCCGACCGACCGTCCAGCACCGCGTACCAATCGTATCCGTCGGCGTTCCAAGTGCCTTACCACTACAAGAACCCCGTGTCGGGCCGCTGCGAGCCTAAGGTGTGCGATGCGCGGTAGTCTGCTCATCGGCACGAGCGCGCATCGCGCTCGGCACGTGCGCACTGCTCGCGGCGACTTTCGCGGGCGGCGTATCCGCGCAGTCTGTCGCCGAGCCCGCGGCGCGCGTCGCGGCGTTGCGCGAGCGTCTCGCGAGCGTGCAAACACGCGCGGCCCGCGTCGACGACGTCGACGAGATCGAAAACCTGCAAGGCAGCTACGGCTACTACACCGACAAGATGCTCTGGGACGAGGTGCTCGACCTGTTCGCCGACGACGGCACGCTCGAGATCGGACCGAGCGGCGTCTACGTCGGCAAGGAC
The DNA here is from genome assembly GCA_963742115.1 of uncultured Gammaproteobacteria bacterium. Taxonomy (GTDB): domain Bacteria; phylum Pseudomonadota; class Gammaproteobacteria; order Steroidobacterales; family Rariloculaceae; genus FEN-1219. Next base: position 58,082 of record CAVUKQ010000009.1, on the reverse strand, counting down.
AGCATCCGCCGCTACCTTTACAGCTTGAGCGGCGGCAAGCAGGGCCCGCTCGAAGGCGTGCTCAACGACCATTTCCAGCTCCAGCCGATCGTGACCGTCGCCGCCGACGGCGCGTCCGCCAAGGCCCGCTGGCGCTTGTTCCTGCTCACCGGCGTCTCCGGCTCGGGATCCGGCGGCAACTGGGGCGAAGGGACGTACGAGAACGAGTACGTGAAGCAGGACGGCCGCTGGAAGATCAGCAAGCTGCATTGGTACGCGACCTTCATCGCACCGTACGAAGGCGGCTGGCTCCACACGAGCGCAAAGGCCGTCGAGGACTACGCCATGGGCAAAGGCGTCGAGCCCGACCGCCCGCCGACGGAGGCGTACGCGCCGTTTCCCGGCGTCTACGTCCCGCCGTTCCACTACAAGAACCCCGTGAGCGGCCGGTGAGCGCGATGAATCACAAGCCGTTCTGCGCAGCGATCGTCGCTGCGCTCGCGCTCGGCTGCGCCGCGTGCAGCCCGACGCCGTCGCCCGATGACGGCGAAGTCAAAGCCGCGATTGCCGACCTCGAGAACGCCGTCGCCGTCGCGAAGAAGGAAGTCCAGCGCCTGAAGGACATCGACGAGCTCGAGAATCTCGCGGGCATCTACGGCCACTACGTCGACAAGTCGCGCCACGACGACGTCGCCGATCTGTTCGCCCCCGACGGCGTCGTCGAGATCCTCGGGCGCGGAGTGTTCATCGGCGAGACTCGCGTGCGCGAATACATGCGAAATCTTAGCCCGGGCTCGGTTGGCCCGCGCGACGGTGCGCTGTTCAACCACATGCACCTGCAGCCCGTCATCGACGTCGCGCCCGACGGCAAGACCGCGTACACGCGCTCGCGGCTGTTCGTAATGTTCGGAATCGCCAACGCCGCGAACCCGGAGCGCGCGAATGCGCAATGGGGCGACGGAATCTACGAGAACGTCGCGGTCAAGGAAAACGGCGTCTGGAAGCTCGCGTATCTGCACGGCTATCAGACGTTCTATACGAACTACGAGGACGGCTGGGCGAAGAAGGCGTCCGCGATCTTCGCGCCCTACGACCGCCTGCCGCCCGATCGACCGCAGTCGGTGCCGTACTCGCCGTATCCGTCGGCGTTCGTGCCGCCGTTCCACTATCGAAACCCGGTGTCGGGACGCGCGGATCACTACGCGGACCCGACTTGGCACGACTCGCAGTCCAAGTGAGGACGACCGAGCCCATGATGCAGACGATCCGCACGGCACTGATCGGCACCGCGCTGACGATGTCTTCGTCCGCCCTCTTCGCCCAACCGCAGTTCCCGACCGTCCCGATCCCGGCGACTCTCGCCGGCAAGCTCGAGCACGTCACGGTTCACGGCAAATCGCTCGAGGGTAATCTTTCGGGGGACTCGGCCGACCGCGAAGTCGCCGTCTACTTGCCGCGGAGCTACGCGACGGAGAGCAATCGGCGCTATCCCGTGCTCTATCTCCTGCACGGCTTCACCGACACCGACTCGAACTGGTTCGGCTTCACGGGCCGCCAGCATTTCGTGAACGTGCCCGGCGCCGTCGATCGTGCCACCGCGGCCGGCGCTCACGAGCTCATCATCGTGATGCCGAATGCGTTCACGAAATACCAGGGCAGCATGTACTCGAGCTCGGCGGCCACCGGTGACTGGGAGGCGTTCGTCGCGAAGGACCTCGTTGCCTATGTCGACGGCCACTACCGCACGCTTCCGAAGCGCGAGGCCCGCGGGCTCGCCGGCCACTCGATGGGCGGCTACGGCACGGTACGCATCGGGATGAAGTACCCGCAGGTGTTCTCGAGCTTGTACAGCCTGAGCCCGTGCTGCATGGCCGCGAATCTGAGCCCGCCGCCCGAGCAAATGGCGCGCGCGCTGCAGGTCAAGACGGACGCCGACGTGGCCGCAGCGGACTTCGGCACGAAAGCGATGCTAGCGTCTGCCGCGGCGTGGTCCGCGAATCCGAAAAATCCGCCGCTGTACATCGACCTGCCGATCGCCGACGGCAAGCCCGTGCCCGACGTCGTCGCGCGCTGGGCCGCGAACGCGCCGCTCACGATGGTGCACCAGTACATACCGCAGCTGCGTGAATACTCCGGTCTAGCCGTCGACGCGGGCGACGACGACCGCGGGATCGCCGAGACCGTGCGCACGCTCGACAAGATCCTCACGGACTACGGCGTGAAGCATGTCGCCGAGATCTATCCCGGCGATCACGTGAACCGCATCGACCAACGGCTCGAGACGAAGGTGCTGCCGTTCTTTTCGGCGCACCTCGCGTTCAAATAGGCGGGGCACGCGGATGTCTTCCACGGGCCCGGTCAAGCCCAGCGCCCTCCGGCAAGCGCATCGCACGCAGCGTCGTCATCGCGCTCGTCGTCGCGGCGGTGATCCTCGTCACCGCCGTTCTACCTGCCGAATACGGCATCGACCCGACCGGCATCGGCCGCGCGCTCGGGCTCACGGAGCTCAACGCCGCGCCCACGCGCTCATTCGAGGTCAAGGATGTGCTCGCGGGCAACGCGGGCGTGCGCGAAGTCGAGGTGCCGGATTTCAACGACCCCGTGCCGTTACCGAATCCCGCCGTCCACCAATCGGAGGATCGGGCGATCGAGACGCGCACGATGACGATCACGTTGCCGCCCGACGGCGAAACGGAGATCAAGACCGTGCTGCGCGAGAGCAAGGTCGTCGTCTATCACTGGGAGACCGATCGCGGCGCGATTTACTGCGACCTGCACGGGCACGACCCCGAGGCCGGCAGCGAGTTCTTCGTGCGCTACCGCGAGGACCAGGAAGGCTCGAACGTGACCGGCTCGCTCGTCGCACCGTTCGGCGGCGAGCACGGCTGGTACTGGCTCAACTACAACGACTTTCCCGTGACGATCACGCTCACCGTCACGGGATTCTTCGACGACATCAAGGACTACGGAATCCACTAAGAGACCAACAAGAATATGTGGCAACACAATTACACGCCCGTGATGGATAGCCTCGCCTGGTCGACGGTCGCGGCCGCGATTCCGATCTTCGTCTTGCTGCTCCTGATCGGCGTGCTGCGCAAGCCCGCCTGGGTCGCGGGCGTCGCGGGCCTCGCGGCCGCGCTGATCGTCGCGATCGGCATTTACGGGATGCCGACGGGTCTCGCGGTGAGCTCGGCCACGAATGGCGCGGCGTTCGGGTTGCTGCCGATCGGCTGGATCGTCTATTGGGCGGTCGTCTTGTACCGACTCGCGCTCGAAACGGGCAACTTCGAGATCATCAAGGACTCGATCGGCGGGCTCACGACGGATCGACGCCTGCAAGCGATGCTGATCGCGTTCGCGTTCGGCGCGTTCATCGAAGGCGCGGCCGGGTTCGGCACGCCGGTCGCGGTCGCGGCCGGCATGCTCATGGGGCTCGGCTTCTCGCCGTTCTACGCCGCCGGCATTTGCCTGCTCGCGAACACCGCACCGGTCGCGTTCGGCTCGATCGGCGTGCCGGTCGTGACGCTCGCGGGCACCACGGGACTCCCTGAGCTCGAGCTCAGCGCGTGGGTCGGCCGCCTGTGCGCGCCGATCTCGCTGTTCATTCCGGCGTATCTGATCCTCGTGATGGGCGGGTTCAAAGGCCTCAAAGGCGTGCTGCCCGCGGCCATCGTCTGCGGCGTCTGCTTCGCTTCGGTCCAGTTCCTGGTCTCGAACTTCGTCGGCCCGCAGCTCGTCGACATCATGGCCTCGCTGACCGCGATCGTCGGCCTCGTCCTGCTGTTCAAAGTCTGGCAGCCGAAAGACACGTTCGTGATGCCCGGCGAGCACCAGTCGGCGGTCGCGCTGAAGTCGTACGGCTTCTCGCGCACGATGCTCGCGTGGTCGCCGTATCTATTCCTCGTCCTGTTCGTGCTGATCTGGGGCTACCCGAAGACGAAGGCCATCTTGGAGTCCGTGAGCATTCCGATCCAATGGCCGGGGCTGCACAACCAGATCATGCGCGGCGCGCCGGTCGTCGCCACGCCGACGCCGTACGCCGCCGTGTTCAACTTCAACTGGCTCGCCGCCGCGGGCACGGCGTGCGCGCTCGCGAGCATGGCGACGGCCGCTCGTGCTGCGCGTGTCGATCGGGACCTACCTCGTGTTGCTCGCGAAGGTCGCGAAGCAGATGGCCTTCTCGCTGCTTACGATCGCGTGCGTCCTCGGCCTCGCTTACGTGATGAACTACAGCGGCGCTACGGTGACGCTCGGCGAAGCGTTCGCGAAGACCGGGTCCCTCTTCCCGTTCTTCAGCGCGCTGCTCGGTTGGCTCGGCGTGTTCCTCACCGGCAGCGACACGTCGGCGAACGCTTTGTTCGGCAACCTGCAGGTCGTGACTGCGAACAGCCTCGGGCTAGACCCCGCGATGATGGCGGCATCGAACTCCGCCGGCGGCGTGATGGGCAAGATGATCAGCCTCACGAGCTTGGCCGTCGCGGTGGCCGCGACGGGCATGGCGCGCAGCGAGGAAGGCAAGCTGTTCCGCTTCACCGTGAAGCACAGCGTGTTCCTCGCCTCGATGCTCGGAATCATGGCGACGATCTACGCTTACTCCGCGTGACTTGCGACGGCAGCGCCGGCTTTAGCGGGGCTTCGCGCGAAACTCGCGATCGGTCTTCGCAGCGAGGAAGAAGTCGGAGTCGGTGAGCCCCTGGATCTTGTGTGTCCAGATCTCGACGCCGCACCGGCCCCAGCCGACGTGCAGGTCCGGGTGATGGCCCTGCTCCTCCGCGATGTCGCCGATGCGGCTCGCGAAGGCCATCGCAGTCACGAAGTCCGGGAATTCGTACGCGCGGAACAAGTGGCCCGCGTCGTTGAGCGCCCAGCCTTGGTCGAGTTGCGCCAGCAATTCGTCGATCCGCTTTCTCGGCAGCGGCGGCACGCCGCCGCGGCACGGAACGCACTGATTGTCTGCCAAGCTCATCGCGGTCTCCTCAGCTCGCTCCAAAGACGAGGTGGGCGGCGCGTCGGGGCGCTGCGGCTCAACGTAGCCGCCGCTTCAGGCGCTCGATCTCGTCGAGAAGCTCGAGCGCGAGCGCCGCACCGGGCAGGTTGACCTCGAACTCCTGCTGCAGCCGGATCACGCGCTGGATCCGCGTGACGGCGATCCCCGTGAAGCGCCAACCGCCGCCGACGCTGCGCGGCTCCACGATGCCTTCCTCCACGATCTCGACGACGACGGCCTCGCGCACTCCGCAGATCCGGCACAGATCGTCGAGGCTGAACTCAACGGTCTCGTCGAGCAAGTCCACGTCGATCGGCTTGGTCATCGCTCGCTCTCCATGGCCTCGCGCGGATTCATCGCCATCGCCGCGGCCATCTGCTTGTACAGCGCTTCGCGCGCCGCGTCGTCGGCGGCCGGCGCGACGATCTTGAGCACGACGAATTGATCGCCGGGCGGCCTTCCGGGTAGCCCGCGCTCCTTCAAGCGCAGCTGCCGATCGGTCTGCGACCCCTTCGGGATCCTGAGGTCCACTCTTCCGGCGAGCGTCGGCACGCGCACGGTCTCGCCGAGCGCCGCCTCCCATGGCGTCACGGGCAGATCGAGCCACACGTCGCGGCCCTCGAGGCGGAACCAACGATGCGGAAGCACGTTGAGCTGCAGAAACAGGTCACCCGGGGGCTCCCCGCCCGCGCCGGGCTCGCCCTGGGCCGCGACGCGGATCCGCTGGCCGTCGGCCACGCCCGCCGGGATCTTCACCTGGAGCTGTTGAGTGCGGGGCTTTACACGGCCGTCCTTGTCGCGCTCGAGCCGCTGGAGCGACAGAGTTCGCGTGGTGCCGTGAAACGCCTCTTCGAGCGTCACGTCGACCTGCGCCGCGGTGTCGATCCCGCGGGAACGGAACCCGCCGCGGCCCGCGCGGCCGCCCAGGCCGCCGAACAGGTTCTCGAAGAAGTCGCTGTGGACATTGGCGCCAGGCCCGGCCGCACCCGTCCCGTCGTCGAATTCGAACTGCCAGTCCGGTGGCGGTCGGAACTCCTCACCGGACGGCCGCTGGCCAAGCTGATCGTACGCGGCACGCTTCTCGGGATCGCGTAGGACCTCGTATGCCTCGCCAACCTCCTTGAAGCGCTCCTCGGCGTCCTTTTCCTTGCTGACGTCGGGGTGGTACTTGCGCGCAAGGCGCCGGTAGGCACGCTTGATGTCCTCGGGCGACGCGTCGCGCGAGACACCCATGACCTCGTAGTAGTCCTTGAATTTCACCGCGCGCTCTATGGTGACGAAACGCGCTCCCTCAAGGGCTCCCTAGCTCTTGCAGCAGGCTCACGAGGTCGTCCGCGTGCTCCTCCTCCATCGCGAGGATGCCCTCGAGCATCCGGCGGGTCGTCGGGTCGTCGTTCCCGCAATAGCGGATCATCTCGCGATAGCTGTCGATCGCGATCCGCTCGGCGACCAAGTCCTCTTTGATCATGTCGACGAGGTTCTCGCCCTCCACGTACTCGGCATGGCTGCGCGTCGCGAGCCCTTCGGGCGAGAAGTTCGGCTCGCCCGCGAGTTGGACGATCCGCGCCGCGATCTGATCCGCGTGCGCCTGCTCCTCGTTCGCGTGCTGGAGGAACTCCTGGGCGACGCTCTGGGCCTGGAGTCCGCTCGCCATGAAGTAGTGCCGCTTGTAGCGCAGCACGCAGATCAGCTCGGTCGCGAGCGCTTCGTTCAGCAGCTTTAGCACGGTCTCGCGGTCGGCGCTGTACCCCTCGGTGACGGCGCCGCGCTCGATGTGCTGGCGCGCCCGCTTGCGCAGGGTTTTGACGTCGGTCAAGAAATCCTTCTTTTGCCATTCTTGTCTCCTCTCGGCTCAACGATCCGGTCGGTGCCACTCCCTCCGGAACGGCCCGGCAGAGTGCCTGCGGCGCGCGGATTCGGATGGTCGGCTGTCGGCCAGTATGGTACACAACCGGACATGCCGGGGGGGACTACGCTGATCGGCACCGTCGTGGCGGCGCTCGGCCTCGTGCTGAGCGTCTGGTCTGCGGCACACGCCCTGCTGTACAAGCGCAAGCCGCAGTCCGCGCTCGCGTGGATCGCGATCGCGTTTGCCGTGCCGTTCCTCGGCGTGCTCCTCTACTACACATTCGGGATCAACCGCGTCCGCGTGCGCGCCAAGCAGCTGCGGTTCGATCAACCGGAGTGGCCGTGCGCGACGAGCCATTTGGCCAGTGCACCCGCGGGGCTCGAGCCGCTCGCGCAACTCGGCCTCGCCGTGACGAAGCTGCCGCTCGTCTCCGGTAACGCGGTCGACGCGCTCCACAACGGCGACCGCGCTTTCCCCGCGATGCTCGAAGCGATCCGGGCGGCGCACAAGCGCGTGTTCCTGTCGACGTACATCTTCGACTCGGGCCCCGTCGGCCAGGAGTTCGCCGCGGCGCTCGGCGACGCGGCGGCGCGCGGTGTGGACGTGCGGGTCGCGATCGACGGCGTCGGTGCGCTCTATTCCTGGCCGGGCGCGCACGCGATGCTCGAGCGCCGCGGCGTGCGCGTCGCGCGATTTTTGCCGCCGCGCCTCGTGCCGCCCTCGTTCAGCGTGAACCTACGCAATCACCGCAAGATCCTCGCCGTCGACGGGCAGGTCGCCTTCACCGGCGGGCTGAATATTCGCGAGCACTACCTCGTCGCGGACCCAGCCAGCACGAAGCGCATCGTCGACCTGCACTTCCGGCTCGCCGGACCCGTCGTCGTGCAGATCGAAGCGATATTCCTGCGCGACTGGCAGTTCATGACGGGCGAGACGGACGCCGTGAGCCGAACGGCGGACGAGGCCTTCGGGGACGCCGTGTGCCGCGCGGTAGCGGACGGTCCCGAGGAAGACATGGACCGGCTCACCGAGCTGCTCGTCGGCGCGATCGGCAAGGCGCGCGAGCGGGTCGCGATCATGACGCCGTATTTCCTACCGCCGCGTGAGCTCATCGCGCCGCTCGCGGCCGCCGCCCTGCAGGGGGTCGACGTCGCCGTGATCCTGCCGGCGCGCAACAACCTGCCCTACGTTCACCGCGCGACGCGCCACATGCTGTGGGAGCTCTTGCAGCACGACGTACGCGTCTACTATCAGCCCCCGCCGTTCGTGCACAGCAAGTTGTTCTACACCGACCGGCATTACGCACAGATCGGCTCCGCGAACCTCGACCCCCGGAGCCTGCGGTTGAACTTCGAGATGAACGTCGAGATCTATGATCAGGCGCTCGTGGCGGACTTGAGCGCGCACTTCGGAGCCGTGCGGGCTCGCTCGCTGCCGGTGACGCTGGCCGACGTCGACGGTCGCCCGCTCGCAACCAAATTGGTGGATGGCGCCGCCTGGCTGTTCGCCCCGTATCTTTAGTACGCTTTGCATCTGGAGTTCGGCCGTCCGCGACGGATCGGCCTCACCGATCAACGAAGGCTTGGGAGCGACGACGTGAGCTACGATTTGGAACCTGCCGCCGGGAAGTGGTACCGACTGGTCGACAAGGGTGATCTATTCAGGGTCGTCAAAGTCGACGGCGACAACGACGCAATCGAAGTCCGCTGGTTCGAGGGCGACGCCGAGGAGCTCGATTCCGGCAGTTGGTTCGAGATGGACCTCGAGCCAGCCGAGGCGCCGGAAGGCTGGACGGACGACGACGAAGACATCGACGAGGATGACGATGGCGACACGAAGCGCCGCGCGTCACGCGACGACGATGACGACCGCCCTCGCGACTGGGACGCCGACGAGGGCGACGATGACGACGACGATGATGACGACGACTGGGATGACGACGAAGACGACGACCGCTGACAGTCGTCCGGCCGCAGCGCGAGCGCGCAGCAGACCGCCCGCCCGACCGCGGGCGGACCGCCTGTGAGAGTCGGAGTACCCAAGGAGACCAAGGACAACGAGAGTCGCGTGGCGTTGACTCCGGACGGTGTCGCCGCCCTGACGGCGAACGGTCACGAGGTCGTCGTCGAGCGTGGAGCCGGTGCCGCCTGCGGGTTCGGCGACGACGCGTACGAGCTCAGCCGCGCGCGCCTCGGCAGTGCGGCCGACGCATGGGCGGCCGACCTCGTCGTCAAGGTGAAGGAGCCGCTCCTGCACGAGTACGGCTACTTCCGCGGGCAAGTCCTGTTCGCGTACTTCCACCTCGCGGGCGCCCCGCCTGCCCTCACGAGCGCGCTCATCGCGAGCCGCACGACGGCGGTCGCGTACGAAACCGTCGAGGACGAACGCGGCCGGCTGCCGTTGCTTGCGCCGATGAGCGCGATCGCCGGAAGCATGGCGCCGCTCATGGGGGCGTACTACCTCGCGAAATTCAACGGCGGACGCGGCACGCTGCTCGGCAACGTTCTCGGGCTCGCACACGGCAAGGTCGTGATCGTCGGCGACGGCGTCGTCGGCCGGCACGCCTGCAACGTCGCGAGCGGGCTCGGCGCAAACGTGACCGTGTTCGGCATCACTCCAGAGCGCGCGCCGGAGTTCGAGCGCCATCCGGCCGTCAAATACGTGCTCTCGACCCCCGCGGGCATCGCCGCAGCACTGCGCGACGCAGACCTGCTCGTCGGCGCGGTATTGCGTGTGGGAGCGCGAGCCGAGCACGTCATCACGAAGGAGATGGTGGCGGGCATGCCTCCGGGCTCCGTAATCGTCGACGTGAGCATCGACCAGGGCGGCTGCGTAGAGACGTCGCGGCCGACCTCACATTCGGATCCCGTCTTCGTCGCGTCCGGCGTGACCCATTACTGCGTCACCAACATGCCCGGTGCTTATCCGCGGACGGCGACCATCGCGCTCACGGCGGCGACGCTGCCGTACATCCGCCGCTTAGCGGGCGGCGGCCTGTCTGCCGTCGCGGCCGACGCAGGCTTCGCACGCGGGATCAATGTTCACGCGGGCGACGTCACGTATCGCGCGGTTGCGGAGGCGCTCGGGCTCCTCGATCGTTATCGGCCGTTCGCAGTGCCGCACTGACTTCGGCCTTCCGCGAGCGCGCCGGGCTCGTCACGCGTCGCGCGGCCATTTATGCTCCATGAGTAAGAAATCGTCTTCGTGGGGGATCCATGTCGACTACTTCGATCGCCGCTCGGCGCTCGGTGCACGTCGCACTAAGCTGCGCTTACTTTTGGGTGCGCCGCCGTCGGCGCGACCGCGCACGCGCAGGATGCGTGCAAGTCGCTCGAGTCCATCTCACTGACCGGCGTCGCCGTCGAGATCACCGGCACGGAAAAGGTCGCGGCCGGACCATCACCAGCACCGCCTGGTCCAGGCGGACCGGGGTACGCGGGCGAGCTGCCCGCGCGCTGCCGTGTAGAAGGTGTGATCGAGAAACGCCAAGGCGTCGGCGGCGCGGACTACGGCATACGGTTCGCGCTCGCGCTTCCCGACGACTGGAACGGCCGCTTCCTGTTCCAGGGCGGCGGCGGCCTGAACGGCTCCGTGCAACCGCCGCTCGGCGCCGCGGCTGCCGGCGCGACGCCGGGGCTCGCGCGCAACTTCGCCGTCGTCACGACGGACACCGGCCACCAAGGATCGGGCTTCGACGGCAGCTTCTTCGCGGATCAGGAAGCGACTCTGAATTTCCTCTGGCTCGCGAACGGCAAGGTCGCCGTCGTCGCGAAGGCGCTCGTCGCCGCGTACTACGGGCGCCCGGCCGATCGCTCCTACTTCGTCGGCTGCTCCACGGGCGGGCGCGAGGGCATGATCATGTCGCAACGTTATCCGTCGTACTTCGACGGCATCGTGGCGGGCGCACCTGCGATGCGCACGGGCTACTCGAATCTCGGGATGCGCTCCGTTTCCGTGGCTCTGTCGAAAGCCGCGGCGCGCGACTCGAGCGGCAACGTGATTCCGGGCAGCGCACTGTCGGACACCGACAAGAAGCTCATCGTCGACGGGCTGCTCAAGACCTGCGACGACGACGACGGTGTCGTCGACGGCATGATCTTCAACCCACCTGCGTGCGACTTCGACCCGACGGATCTCGTCTGCACGGGCGCCAAGAACGACACTTGCCTGAGCTCCGCGCAAGCGAGCGCGGTGCAGACGGCGTTGTCGGGCCCGAAGGCCTCGAACGGCCGGCAGGTGTATCCGGGTTATCTCTACGACACCGGCATCACGTTCACGGGCGCGGGCATCCCCGGCGTGCTGAACGGCGCTGCGAGCCCCGTCGGCCCGCGCGTTCCGCCTACCGCCCAAGACGTCGACGCAGAAGCGGCGCAAGTCGCGAGCGAGCAGTCGACGCTCGGCGATACGAGCTGGTGGACGAACCTAAGTACTTTCTCAGGACATAGCGGTAAGCTATTGTTTTATCACGGCGTGAGTGACCCTTGGTTTTCGTCGCTCGACACCATCCGCTACTACCAGAATCTCGGCGACGCGAACGGCGGAGCGCAGGCCGTGCGCGATTGGAGCCGCCTGTTCCTCGTGCCCGGGATGGGTCATTGCGGCGGCGGCACAGCCACACTCGACCGGTTCGACATGCTCAGCGCGATCGTCGACTGGGTCGAGAAGGACAAGGCGCCGGACTCGGTGGTCGCGACGGGCGCGGCGTTCCCGAATCGCAGCCGGCCCCTGTGTCCGTACCCGCAGCACGCGCACTACAAAGGCTCGGGCAACTCGGAGGACGCCGCGAGCTTCGAGTGCCGCTAGTCGCGCCATGTACCCCCCAAAAGAAAGGCGCTGCGACCGCGCAGGCGGCCCAGCCCTCGTTTCGCAGAGGGCAACAACCTAGATCGTATAGCCCTCGACCCGGAATGGCAGCGTCCGTACGCGCTGGCCGCTCGCCGTGTAGATCGCGTTCGCGATCGCGGGCGCGGCCGGTCGGGAACGCGGGCTCGCCGCAACCGGTCGGCGGGTAATCCGACTGGATGAAATGCACCTCGACCTCCGGAGCCTTGTCGATCCGGATGATCGGGTACTTGTCGAAGTTGCTCTGCTCGACCTTGCCGCCCTCGAACGTGATCGCGAGGCCCATCGCCGTGCTGAGGCCGTCGATCACGGAGCCCTGGCACTGATTCTCGGCGCCGCTCATGTTCACGACCGGACCGATGTCCGCGGCAACCCAGATCTTGTGGACCTTGATCTTCTTGCCCTCGACGCTCACGTCCGCGACTTCCGCGAAGTGGCCCGCGTGGCTGTAATGGAACGCGAGCCCGAGCGCGCGGCCCTTCGGCATCTCGCGGCCCCAGCCCGCCTTCTCCGTCACGAGCTTGATCACGCCGGCGGCCCGCCCCGTGTGCAGCGAGCGCTGGTTGTCGGGTATCGAGTAACGCGGCTCGCCCATCACTTCGAGCAGGAAGTCGCGGTAGTCGCGACCGGCCGCGACCGCGCACTCGTGCAGGAAGCTCTGCACCGCGAACGCGATCGTGTTCGAGCCGGGCGCGCGCCAAGGACCCGTCGGGATCTTCGACGTCATCATCGACTGCAGCATGCGGTTGTTCGCGACCACCTGCGCCGGGAACTCCGTCGCGGCGAGGTTGCCCGCGCTCACCGGGCCCTTGCCGTCACGCGTGAACGTGATGAAGTGGTTCTGCCAAGCCGACAACTTGCCCGACTTGTCCACCGAGGCCTTGAGCGAATGGAAGCCGCCCGGCCGGTAGTAGTCGAAAGCCATGTCGTCTTCGCGCATCCACTGGACCTTCACCGGGATGCCGCCGGCCTGCTTCGACACCGCCGCGACCTCGCAGACGCTGTCGTTGCCGAGGCGCCGGCCGAAGCCGCCGCCGCCGCGCAGCTGGTGCAACGTCACCTTCTCCTTCGGCAGACCGAGCAGCGCCGCGACGCCGTCGACCGCGGCTTGCGGCGTCTGCGTCGGGGCCCAGATCTCGATGCTGTCGCCCTTGAACCAGGCCGTGCAGTTCTGCGGCTCGAGGTCCGCGTGCGACACGTAGTGGATCGTATACATCGCCTCGACCGTCTTGCCGGCCTTGAACGCCGCCTCGACGTCGCCGCCTTGGCCGAGCGTCTGGCCCGCGGGCCCGGCCGCGACCTTCTTCGCCTCGGCCATCGCGCCGGTCCAGCTGTCGTTCGACGCTTCGGTCTCGTCCCAGACGATCTTGAGCTGCTTCTTCGCTTGGAACGCGGCCCAGGTCGAATTCGCGGTGATCGCTACGCCCGACAGGACGGCGGCCGCGGCCGGCGAGAAGTTGATCGGATCGCCCTGGTGGCCGACGATGAACGCATCCTTCACGCCCGGCAGCTTCTTGATCTCGTCGAGGTTCGCGGACACGACCCGGGCCCCGATCTTCGGCGCCTTCGTGTACGACGCGTACACCATGCCCGGCACGTGTTGGTCGATGCCGAACAGCGGCTGGCCGGTGACGATCTTCTCGTTGTCGACGCCCGTGACGCGCGTGCCGAGCAAACGGTACTCGGAGCGCTTCTTCAGCGGCACCGACGCCGCGTCGGGCACCGGCAGCGTCGCGGCCATCGAGGCCAAGTCGCCGTAGCTCGCCGTGCGATTGCTCGCGCGGTGGAACGCGACGCTATTCGCCGTCGTGATCTCGGATTCCGGCACGTTCCAAGTCTTCGCGGCCGCGGTGACGAGCATCGCGCGCGCCGTGGCGCCGGCGCGGCGCAGGTTGTCCCAGTTCGTCGGCGTCGACGTCGAGCCGCCCGCGACCTGCGGGCCGTAGAGCTTCGCGTCGATAACGGATTGCTCGACGTGCACCTTCTGCCAATCGGCGTCGAGCTCCTCGGCGACGATCATCGGCAACGACGTCTTCACGCCCTGACCCACCTCGGGGTTCTTGGCGAACAGGACGATCGTGCCGTCCGGCCTGATCTGCACGTACGGGTTCGCGGAGAACGTGGCCGGCGCCGCTTGCGCGAGTGCCTTTTGAGTGGTCGTGCCGAGCGACAGCGCGAGCACGAGCCCGCCGCCGGCGAGACCCGTCACCTTGATGAAGTTGCGGCGGCTCAGCGTCGCCTGCTCCTCGAAGCGCTGCTGCTCGAGCTTTTGGAGGAATTCCGGAAGGTACGGATTCGGGACGAAACGCTCGTTCGTGCTCATGACGCACCTCCGGCTTTCGCGATCTTGTCCGCGGCGTTGTGAATCGCCTTGCGGATTCGGGTGTACGTGCCGCAGCGGCAAATGTTCGCCTGCATGTCCGTGTCGATCTGCTCATCCGTAGGCTTCGGAACGCGCGCGAGCAGCGCGGTGGCGCGCATGATCTGGCCCGCTTGGCAATAGCCGCATTGCGGGACGTCTTCTTCGATCCACGCTTGCTGCACGGCCGTGAGCTTGCCGTCCTTCGCGACGCCTTCGATCGTGGTGATCTTCTGATCGGCCACGCTGTCGAGCGGCAGCTGACATGACTGAATCGGGAATCCGTTCAAATGAACGGTGCACGCGCTGCACTGCCCCACGCCGCAACCGTACTTCGTGCCGACCAAGCCGAGCGTGTCACGAAGGACCCAGAGCAGCGGTGTTTTCGGGTCAACGTCGTCGCCGACCTCGTGAGTTTGTCCATTGATATTGAGCCGATACATTGCAGCCTCCTGAAGCGGTGCAAGCCGTTGAGCGCGGCGGAAGTCCCCGAGAAACGAAGCGGAAAGTCTCGGCCAATTCCACGGTATCCGCAACGGGTAACATGCTGTTTCCGTTGTGCTTTATCGGATATAGCGGCACCGTGGCGGGGCGCGCCCGGAGCAAGCTCGAACGGCACGGTCGGATCAGCGCGCCGTCGCCGGACGTTTGCGCGAGCGTCTCGCCGCCCGCACGCAGCGCCTCATGCCGCGTCCCTGCTGGTACAATCGCTGCCACGTTCCGGGGGGATACGCGTCGTCGTACCAGTCCGATCCGCCCGGTGCCTGGGCTTGCGGGCCGCCCCACGGGGGCTGCGTATCACCCGGTAACACCGACTTCACGGAGTGTTTCGAGAATCTTGGGTCTCACCCGAGGCCTGCTTAACATTTATATAGAGAGGAGACTGTCCGATGAGCACGTCCAAGCTCGCTCCCGCCCTGCTCACCTTTGCCTTCGGCGCGCTCGCAGGCGCGGCTGTCGCAGCACCCGCCACGTACAATATCGACCCCGCTCACACCTACCCGGCCTTCGAAGCGGACCACATGGGCGGCATGTCGTTCTGGCGCGGCAAGATCAACTCGTCGAAGGGCACCGTCACGCTCGACAAGGCCGCCAGCACCGGCGCCGTCGACATCACGATGGACATGACGTCGATCGACTTCGGCAACGACGCGCTGAACAAGCACGCGAACACGCCGGACATCTTCGACACGGCGAAGTTTCCGACCGCGACCTACACCGGCAAGCTCGTGAAGTTCCAGAACGGCTCGCCGACGGAAGTGGAAGGCACGCTCACGCTGCACGGCGTCTCGAAGCCCGTGACGCTGAAGATCAATCAGTTCGCGTGCAAGAACCACCCGCAGCAGAACAAAGAGTTCTGCGGCGCGGACGCGAGCGCGACGATCAACCGCGACGAGTTCGGCGTGGACTTCGGCAAAGCGTTCGGCTTCAAGATGGCGGTGACGCTACGGATCTCGGTCGAAGCATTGATCGTTACCTGATCGACTACTTCCATCGTCCCGTCCACTACCGGAAGCCCGGGTGGCGTTGCCATCCGGGTTTTCTTTTTTCCGGTACATTGCCGCAAAGCCCCGTACAAACAGTGAGTTTCGAATGGGACCTGCCACGCGACTCTTGATCGCGGCCAACGTGGCCGTATTCGCGCTACAGAACGTGCTAGGCGACAGCCTCGTTTTGAATTTCGCGCTGTGGCCGCTAGGCCGATTCCCGGTCTCCGGTTTGGAAACCGAGGTCGGGTTCCACTTCTGGCAGCTCATCACGTCCGCGTTCCTGCACGGCAGTTTCACGCACCTGCTGCTGAACATGCTTGCGCTGTGGATGTTCGGCCGCGACATCGAGGCGATCCTCGGAACGCGCGGCTACCTGAGCCTCTATACGGCAGCGGTGCTATCGGGTTCGGTCGCGCAGCTGATCGTCGTGAGCATGAGCGACGGACCGATCTACCCCACCGTCGGAGCTTCCGGCGGCGTGTTCGGGATCTTGCTCGCGTTCGGCATGTTCTTTCCGCGCCGGACCGTCGTGCCGCTGTTTCCACCGATCCCGATGCCCGCGTGGCTGTTCGTGCTGTCGTACGCGTTGATCGAGCTCGCGAACGGCGTTTTCGGAACGGTGCAAGGCGTGGCGCACTTCGCGCATCTCGGCGGCATGGTCGGAGCCTTCGCGGTGCTCCGGTTCGGTCGGCCCCGTGCGCGGGGCCGGCAATAATTCGGTAACGTCGAGCCCGTAGTCTTTCGCCCGGCATCAATTTGCTGCCGCGCGACTGAACGAGCGCTCGCAGCGAGGGTCTTGCGGCGCCGGCCGCCGCAAGACCCTGGGCGCGGTAGGCTGCGGCGGGACCCGCAGCATTAGCGCTGCAGTAGATACGAAAACTTCACGAACAGCTGGCTCGCGTCGCGGGTAAGGTCGTCCGTCCGCACGAGCTCCCGCATCTGCCCGCTCGAGTTCGGTGTATCGAGCTCGACGAGCTGGAAGTTGCTCTGGTTCTGGTTGTAGCCCACGTACAACGCCGACCACGGGTTCAGCACGTAGCGGAACAGCACGTCGAAATTGAGATTGCGATCGTGCGGGAGCCGCGTGAGCGCTGTCGGATCCGTCTCCTCGAGCTGCGCGATGAAGCGCACGGACATTTCCTTCGTGAACTGATAGTTCCAGCGGCTCCGAAAGATCCGGTTCTCGAAGATCTCGCCTCCGCCGTTGCGGTCGTCGAGGTGCGTCAAGAGATAGTTCGTGTCGATGCGCAGCCGCGCGCTCGGCCGAAACCGAACCTCGGTCTCGAAATACTTTCGATCCGCGAGCTCGGGCTCCGCCCCAATGGCGGGCACGAGATTGATCACCGTGCCGTCGTCGTAACGAATGTAGAACCCGGCCCTCGCGAACATCTCCGTGTAGAACTCCGAGTACCAGCGCTGCTGCTTGTAGTCGCGCGCCGCGAGCAGCCCCGGGAAATCGCGGGGACGCAAGAGCTCGCGAATGTCGTTCACGCCGAAGCTCAGGTTGCTGTCGCCCGACCACGCCATCAGCAACGCGGGCGACAGCTCGGCATAGATCCGCTGGCCCGACGTATCGTCCTGGTGCGCGTAAAAGAGCCGCGGGCCGATCCGGTCGAGCCACGCGCCTTCGGGCTGCCAGAACCGATACTCGACGTTGCCGTGCAGCCCTCTGCTATCCGGCTGGTAGTTGCGTCCCAAAATTCCGAGCTGAGCCACGAACCCCTCGCTCTGCTGCGTCCAGTGCGCGTGCACGAGGGCGTGGCGGCCGTTGCGGTCGAAGCGCCAATTCGTCTGCCGCCCCGAGAATGTCGTGCCATTCGTGGTACGCGTTTCCGTATTCACCATTAGGAGCTCGGTGCTCCAGTTGTCGGTGAGCTTCACTCGGCTGTCGACCGCACCGACGCGGTTGAAAGTGTCGCCGAACTCGCGTTCCGTATAGAGTGCGCCCGCCCGCGACTGGTCACCGAAGTCGCGGAACACGCGCAGCACGCCGATGTCGGCCGCGTCTCCGTGCAGCGGATGGCTCGAAGGAAGCAGCCGGCCCGGCGCCTCATCGTCGATCAGCATGGTGCCGACGCCCCACGGCCCCTGCCGCCCCGTGAACTTGAGCCCGAGCTCGGGATCGATGATGCGCCGCGTGAACACCAGCGGAGTCTCGGTCGTGAAGTAGTCGGCGTTCTCGAGAAAGAACGGCCGCCGCTCGGGAAACTGCACCTCGAAGCGCTGGTTTACCGTGACTTGCGGCTGATCCGATTCGACTTGGCTGAAGTCCGGATTGTAGGTGAGGTCGAGCACGAAGCTGTCGCGCAGCACGAATTTCGCGTCGAGGCCGACGTCGTCCTCTGTTTCGCGCTCGAAGGCCGGCCCATCCGGCAGAGCGGGGTCCAGCACGTCGAAGCTGCGCACGAACGCGAACGGGATCAGTTGCATGTTGCGGCCGGGAGAGACGTCGCGCACGCCTGCCAGCGTCGCGGCCTGATTCAAGCGGCCGTCCACGGTCTGCGAATACGCGGGCCAGAACGACTCCTCGCTCAGGCGCGGGATCCAGCGCTCGAACTGGATTCGCCATACCTGCTCGCCGCTTTCGGGAAAACGCATCGCGCGGAACGGGATCGTCATCTTGACGACGTAGCCGCCGTCGGTGCGCTGCGCATCGGTAAACCACACGGCTTCAAAGGACGTATCGAAGCTCGCCCCTTTGCTCACCTCCGACCAGCGCGCGTCCCACTGCACGCCGACGGGACTCGAACGGAACCCGTAGCCCGTCCGCTGATCGTTGAACGTGTCGACCAGGAGTCCGACGCGATCGTCGTAGTCGATGCTCTCCCGCGGCGCGAGGTTCGCTCGCACGTTCTCGGGCTCCGTGTCGAACGCGACGAAGACCGCGTAGAGATTGCTCGAGTCGTAGGCGAGATAGACGTCGGTGCGTTGCAGGGACGCCGCGCCGTCCTGCGGCGCGCGCTGGGTGAACCCCGACACGACCGCGTAGCGCGCACGTACCGCATCGGACGGTTGCATGCTCGGCGAAATCGCGGAGCTCGGGCGGCGCAGCAAGGACGGGGATGTCGAGCTGCTGGGCGGTCGCGGCGGCAGCCGCCGCGAACATCGCGGCCGCCGCAATCACGTACACCGCGGCACGCGACTCACGAACCGACAGCGCCAGATCGATCACATCACCCTCACGCACGCGAATTTCGACGGCGCGCAGAATACCATGAGCCCGCCTCATGCATCGCGTGAGCATTTCTGCACCCTACCCTCGCTCGCACCAACTGCGAACACTTCACCCTTCCGTTCGCACGCTCTCTGCGCAACGCGTTCGTCATTCCACATAGCATCTCTTGAATTTCAACGCGCGAAACGCGTGGCACAAACATTGCTTACGCGTTAACGCGACGCGAACGCATCGCGTCGACACAACAACAGCAACTCGCACTCACGATCACAGAACGGGAAAGGAGATCCTCGATGAAAATGTTTTCACCCAAGGCAGGCGCGTGTCTCGCGCTCCTTGGCGGCCTCGGCTTCGCGGCCGGATCGCAAGCGGCCGGCACGATAGCTATCGGCGACGGGCTCACGGTCAGCATCGGCGGCGGCCTGCGCGCCGGTTACGGAAGCACGGAGGACGCGACGAGCAGCGGCGACAACTCGAACAACTTCTCGCTGCAAAGCGCGCGCTTGTACTTGAGCGGTGCCGCGGCGGAAAGCGTCAAGTTCACCTTCAACACCGAGTGCAAAGGCTGCGTGTTCGGTTCGAACGACGCGGCAGGCTCCGGCGGCGACATCGACGTGCTCGACGCGATCGCGCAGTTCGAGCTGTCGCCCGGGTTCAACGTCTGGGTCGGCCGAATGCTGACGCCCGCAGACCGCATCGAGATGAACGGTCCGTATTACGGTTTGAGCTGGAACCAATACACGGTGCCGCTATTGCCGTCGGACCAGACGGGCCAGGCGGGTCTTCTCGGACGTGACGACGGCGTCACCGTTTGGGGCGCGACCGGCAAGTTCCAGTACGCAGTCGGCCTCTTCGACGGCGTGGACGGCGGCCCGAACAGCAAGGACAACCCGCTGCTCTCGGCGCGTCTCGCCTACAACTTCCTGACGATGGAGTCGAACCCCGGTTACTACACGAGCAGCACGTACTTCGGCGGCGCCGGCGACATCTTCACGGTCGGCCTCGTGTATCAGCAGCAGAGCGACGGCGTCGGTACGGCCGCGCTGCCGTCGGACTTCAGCGCCGAGATCGTGGATGTGCTCTGGGAGAACGCATTGAGCGGAGGCGGCGCCTTCACCGTCGAGGCGGAGTACAAGATCCTCGACGCGGAAGTCGCACCGCTCGCGGCAACCGACCCCACGTGCTTCTGCATGTTCGACGGCGACGCGTACTTCGTGACGGTGGCGTATCTCTTCGGCGGCGACAACACGGTGCGCTGGCAGCCCTACGTCCGCTACACGTCGAACGAACCGGACAGCCTGACCATTCCGGACAGCGACCTCAGCGAGTTCGGACTCAACATGATCATCAAGGGTCACAACGCGCGAATGAATGTGAACTGGACGACCGGCGACGCGAATCTCACGGGCGCTCCCGGAACGGACGCCGACTCCTTTTCGTTCGGCGTCCAAATACAGATCTAGAACATCAAACCAGGAGGGAAACGAATCATGAAAGCAATGCGATTCATCAAGGGCTCCACGCTCGCGGCCATCGCGACGGCGGGCGCAGCGCTGTCGATCGGCAGCGCGCAAGCGCAGGACACGATCAAAGTCGGCATCCTGCACTCGTTGTCGGGAACGATGGCGATCAGCGAGACGACGCTAAAGGACACGATGCTGATGCTGATCGCCGAGCAAAACGCGAAAGGCGGCCTGCTCGGCAAGAAGCTCGAGCCCGTCGTGGTCGACCCGGCGTCGGACTGGCCCCTGTTCGCCGAGAAGGCACGCGAGCTCATCGAGGTACAAAAAGTGGCGGCCGTCTTCGGCTGCTGGACCTCGGTGTCGCGCAAGTCGGTGCTGCCGGTGTTCGAGGAGCTGAACAGCCTGCTCTTCTATCCCGTGCAGTACGAGGGTGAGGAGTCGTCGAAAAACGTGTTCTACACCGGAGCCGCGCCGAACCAACAGGCCATTCCGGCCGTCGACTACCTGATGAAAGATCTCGGCGTGCAGCGTTGGGTGCTCGCGGGCACGGACTACGTTTATCCGCGCACGACCAACAAGATCCTCGAGGCGTATCTCAAAGCCAAGGGCGTCGCCGCCGCCGACATCATGATCAACTACACGCCGTTCGGTCACTCCGATTGGCAGTCGATCATCGCGGACATCAAGAAGTTCGGCTCTACCGGTAAAAAGACCGCGGTCGTCTCGACGATCAACGGCGACGCGAACGTGCCGTTCTACAAGGAGCTCGGTAACCAAGGTATCTCGGCCGAAAACATTCCGGTGGTCGCGTTCTCGGTCGGCGAAGAAGAGTTGTCGGGCATCGACACGGCGCCCCTCGTGGGCCATCTCGCCGCCTGGAACTACTTCATGAGCATCCCGGCGAATACCAATGACGCGTTCATCAAGAGCTGGAAGACCTTCATCAAGAACCCGAAGCGCGTGACGAACGACCCGATGGAAGCGCACTACATCGGCTTCAAGATGTGGGTCGAAGCCGTCACGAAAGCCGGCACCACCGATCCGACGAAGGTACAGGAGTCGATCATCGGCGTATCCGTGCCGAACCTCACGGGCGGCACCGCGACGATGATGCCGAACCATCACATCACGAAGCCCGTGTTCATCGGTGAGATCCAAGACGACGGTCAGTTCGATATCGTCTGGCAAACGTCGGGCACGGTCGTCGGCGATGCGTGGTCGGACTTTCTCCCCGGCTCGCGCGACATTACCTCCGACTGGACGCCGCCGCTGTCATGCGGCAACTACAACGTGAAGACCGGTAAGTGCTCCGGCCAGAACTACGAGTAGTAGTGCACCGTTTCCGAATTGTCCGTCTCTAGACCGAAGCCGGGTCCCGCAGCCGCGGGGCCCGGCCTTCGACTGACAACCAGCAAGCACGCGGAAGAAGCCGCGGCTTCAGCGACGCGCCTCGAAGGAGCCCCCGGGTGATGAAGGTCGTGAAGACCGTTCTGCTTTTATTGGTCGGCGCCGGCATCGGCCGATTCGCGCTCGCCGCCGACGAGGACTTCGATCTCGCGCTCGCGGCGCTCGCGGCCGCCCAGTCCTATCAAGAGAAAGAAGCCGCGGCCACGTCCCTCAGCTCCACGGGCCACCCACGTGCCGAACCGATTCTGAGCGCGCTGCTCGAGGGTCAGGTGTACGTGGGCCAAGACAGCAAGGTCGTGATCGCGACGCCCGTCGACGACGGATTCGCGATCGTGGATGCGGTCACCGCGGAGGCCCTCGGCACGGTGGGCCGGCGCGACGTGAGCCGGGTATCCGTCAACAACCAACTGCGCGCATCCCTGCGCGCCCTGCTCGCCACGCTCAAGCTGCGCCACGACGATCCGCGCGAGCGTGCGGCCGCGGTGCTCGCGGTCGGCGAATCGGACGATCCGGCGATGCTCGCGACGCTCGCGGAGCTCAAGACCACGGAGAAGAACGGCCGCGTGCTCGGCGCGATCGACACCGCGATCGGAATGCTGAATCTCGATAGCACGGACCCGAGCTTGAGGCTCGCGGCAATCGCCACGGTGCGCGAAGACACCGGCTCGCACGTACGCACCAAGCTCACCGGCATCGCGGAGAACGAGTCGTTCGACGAGGACACGCGCCACGCCGCGCGCGCCGCGCTCACGCACATCGCGAACAAGGTGCAGGTCTACGACCTCGTGCAGACCGCGTTCTTCGGGCTTAGCTTGGGCTCGATCCTCGTGCTGGCCGCGATCGGCCTATCCGTTACCTTCGGCATCATGGGCGTGATCAACATGGCTCACGGCGAGCTCATGATGCTCGGCGCCTATACCACCTACGTCGTGCAGCAGATGTTCCCGAACGCAATCGGCGCGTCACTGTTCATCGCGATGCCGGCCGCATTCGTGATCTCAGGTCTCGTGGGTATAGGTATCGAGCGCGGCATCGTGCGCTTCCTTTACGGGCGGCCGCTCGAGACCCTGCTCGCGACGTTCGGCGTGAGCCTCGTGCTGCAGCAGGGCGTGCGCACGGTATTTTCGCCGCTGAATCGCTCCGTCACGACCCCGCCGTGGATGAGCGGCTCGTGGGAGATCACCTCGGGCCTCGCGATCACTTACAACCGGCTCTACATCCTCGTGTTCAGCCTGCTGGTATTCGGGGCGCTGCTGCTCGTGCTGCGCAAGACGCGTCTCGGCCTCGAGATGCGCGCCGTCACGCAGAACCGGGCGATGGCGAAGGCGATGGGGATCCGCACGGATCGCGTGGACGCGCTCACGTTCGGTCTCGGCTCCGGAATCGCGGGGCTCGCGGGCGTCGCGCTGTCGCAGCTCACGAACGTGGGCCCGAATCTCGGCCAGTCGTACATCGTGGACTCGTTCATGGTCGTGGTGTTCGGCGGCGTCGGCAGCCTCTGGGGCACGCTCGTGAGCGGTCTCTCGCTCGGCGTCGCGAGCAAGCTCATCGAGCCCGCGGCCGGCGCCGTGATGGCGAAGATCTTCGTGCTGATCTTCCTGATCATCTTCATCCAAAAGCGGCCGCGCGGGTTGTTCCCGCAGAAGGGCCGCGCGGCGGAGGGCTGAACGATGCCGACGACACTACCGCGGAGCAGACGATGGCTCGACCACGAGCGCGGCGGCTACGCGTTGCTCGCGGTCGTCGCCTTGCTCGCGATCGTGGTGCCGGTGTTCAACCTACTGGTGCCGGAGGGCTCGGCGCTGCACGTCTCCACGTTCATGGTGACGTTGCTCGGCAAGTACCTCTGCTATGCGCTGCTCGCGATCGCGCTCGACCTCGTCTGGGGCTACGTCGGGATCCTGAGCCTCGGCCACGGCGCGTTCTTCGCGCTCGGCGGCTACGCGATGGGCATGTACTTGATGCGCCAGATCGGCGCACGCGGCGTATACGGCAACGCCGAGCTGCCGGACTTCATGGTGTTCCTGAACTGGGACAAGCTGCCGTGGTACTGGTACGGCTTCGACCAGTTCTGGTTCGCGATGCTGATGGTCGTGGTCGTGCCGGGAATCCTCGCGTTCGTCTTCGGCTGGCTCGCGTTCCGCTCGCGCGTCACGGGCGTGTACCTATCGATCATCACGCAGGCGCTCACCTACGCGCTGATGCTCGCGTTCTTCCGCAACGAGATGGGCTTCGGCGGCAACAACGGCCTCACCGACTTCAAGGAGCTGCTCGGCTTCGACCTGCAGAGCGACCGCGTGCGCGTCGCGCTGTTCCTGATCTCCGCGCTCGCGCTCGTCGTCGGCTACGCCGCGTGCCGCTACGTGGTCACGTCGAAGCTCGGCCGCGTGGTCGCCGCGATCCGCGACGCCGAGGATCGCGTGCGATTCACGGGGTTCCGCACGGACAAGTTCAAGCTCTGGGTGTTCACGTTGTCGGCCGTGCTCGCCGGAATTGCGGGCGCGTTGTATGTACCGCAGGTCGGAATCATCAACCCGACGGAGTTCCAGCCGCTGAACTCGATCGAGCTCGTCGTCTGGGTCGCGGTCGGCGGGCGCGGCACGCTGTACGGCGCGGCGCTCGGTGCCGCCGTCGTGAATTACGCGAAGTCGACGTTCACGGCCGTATTGCCCGAGGCGTGGTTGTTCGTGCTCGGCGCGCTGTTCGTGCTCGTGACCGTCGCGCTTCCGAAGGGGCTGGCGGGCTTCGCCTCCCGGTTCCGGAGGCTGCGACATGCTTGAGCCGGCACGGCACGCGTCTCGCCACGCGCCGCATCCGTCCGCGGTCGAGGCCACGGCGGCGTTGGCGGCCCGGACGCGTCAGGCCGACTATCCACGGGCCCACACCGGCGGTATCGATGCCCCGCACAAGTGGGTGCTCTATCTCGACAAGATCTCGGTGAGCTTCGACGGGTTCCGCGCCCTGAACGACCTGAATCTCTACATCGAGGTCGGCGAGCTGCGCTGCGTGATCGGCCCGAACGGCGCGGGCAAGACCACGATGATGGACGTGATCACGGGCAAGACACGGCCCGACAAAGGCCAAGCGTTCTTCAATGGCAGCATCGACTTGTTGAAGCACAACGAGCCCGAGATCGCGAGCTGGATCGGCCGCAAGTTCCAAAAGCCGAGCGTATTCGTGAACCACACGGTGCTCGAGAACCTGGAGCTAGCTGGCCTGCGCGACAAGCGTGTCTGGCCTACGCTCGTGAAGAAGATGACGGGCCCCGACCGTGAGCGGATCGACGCGACGTTGCGGACGATCGGTCTCGTCGACCATGCGTCGCGGCCCGCCGGCGCCCTGTCCCACGGTCAGAAGCAGTGGCTCGAGATCGGCATGCTGCTCATGCAGAACCCCCGCGTGCTGCTCGTCGACGAGCCGGTCGCCGGCATGACCAAACAGGAGGTGGAGACGACCGCCGAGCTATTGACGTCGCTCGCGGGCGAGCATTCCGTCGTGGTCGTCGAGCACGACATGGAGTTCGTCCGGTCGATCGCGAGCAAGGTGACGGTGCTGCATCAGGGCCACGTGCTCGCCGAGGGACGGATGGATCAGATTCAGGCCGATCCGAGAGTCATCGAGGTGTACCTCGGTGAGTGAAGCAGCCCCAATGCTCGAGGTCGCAGCGCTCAACCAATCGTACGGACAGAGCCATACGCTCTGGGATATCTCGATGCGCGTGCCCAAAGGCGCGTGCGTGAGCCTGATCGGCCGCAACGGCGTGGGCAAGACCACCCTGCTCGGCTGTCTGATGGGCCTGATTCAAACGCAGTCCGGCACGATCGCCTTCGACGGCAAGGACGTGACCAAAGCGCGCCCCGAGCTGCGGGCGCCGCTCGGCATCGGGTTCGTGCCGCAAGGCCGAATGATCTTTCCGTTGCTCACCGTCGAGGAGAACTTGCGCGTCGGGCTGCCGAGCGCGGGCAGGCCCGCGGCCGGCGGCACGCCGGCACGGCGCAAAACGATTCCAAATCTCGTGTTCGAGCTGTTTCCGGTGCTGAAGTCGATGCTCAATCGCCGCGGCGGCGACCTGTCCGGCGGACAACAGCAGCAGCTCGCAATCGGGCGCGCGCTCGTGCTCGAGCCGACCTTCTTGATCCTCGACGAGCCGACCGAGGGCATCCAGCCGAGCATCGTGAAGGAGATCGGCGACGTGCTCCATCGGCTCCGCAAGGAGCTCGGGATGACCGTGCTCGTCGTCGAGCAGAAGCTCCCGTTCGTGCGCCGCGTCTGCGACCGTTTCTGCATCATGGACAAGGGCCGGATCGTAGCCACTGGCGAAATGCCGGAGCTCACGGACGGGCTCGTCAAGACCTATCTCTCGGTGTAGCCGATGGAATTCACACTGAGCCCGCTGTCATCGGGCTGGACGCAGGCCGTGCTCCTCGGCGGCTGGTTCGGCTTGCTGCACGCATTCGACGCCGACCACATCGCGACGATCGGCGGCCTCGCGGCCGCCAATCGCTCGCTGACGCCCATGGGTTACGCGCTGCGTTGGGCGCTCGGCCACGCCGCGGCGCTCGGCGTGATCGCGGCGGCGGTGCTCGGCCTCGGCGCCACCGGGCTCGTCGAGTGGACCTCGTACGCCGAGCTCCTCGTCTGCCTCGCGCTGCTGCTGATCGGCGGCAACGCGCTGCGCACGCTCGTCACCCTTCACGGGCGCCGCGGCGCTGCGCGTACGCGCGCGCAACCCCACCTGCACTTCCTCACGGCGTCCCACACGCACGCGCCGCGATCGGGCCGCACCGGAGTGTGCCTCGGGGTGCTGCACGGGAGCGCAGGGTCCGCCGCGGTGCTCGCGCTTCTGCCGCTCGCGCAATTTCGTAACGGGCTCGAGAGCGCGGTCTATCTCGTGTTCTTCTCGGCAGGCGTCGCCGCCGGCGCGCTCGCATTCGCGCACGTTTTCGCGAGGTGCTTCGCGAGCGCAGCCGCGTCGGGCGAGAGACTAAGCGCTGCCTTGCGCGGCGCGATCGGCGTCCTCGCGATCGCGAGTGGCGCATGGCTGTTCATCGAGATCACCCATGGCGGCGGTTGAGGCAGAGCTCGGCTCCGGCTGGCGAGGCGCGTTGTCGCTGCGCTTCGCCGAGTCCCGCGAGCGAACGGTGATCGCGCGCCGGCGCCACGAAGGGCCGTTTTGCGTTCAGCAGCCGTTCTATCCCGGTGACGGGGCCTGCCACGTGTATCTGTTGCATCCGCCCGGCGGCCTCGCGGCAGGCGACGAGCTGTTGCTCGACGTCGAAGTCGAGCGCAACGCGGCCGTGCTGCTCACGACGCCCGCGTCGACGAAGTTCTACCGCAGCGAGGGCGCGCCGAGCATCCAAGAGCAGACACTGCGCGTGGCCGACGGCGCTTCGCTCGAGTGGCTTCCGCTCGACACGATTCTGTTCGGCGGCAGCCGTGCGCGAATCGCGACCGACGTCCGACCTCGAGCCTGGCGCGCGTTTTTTCGGCTGGGAGATGACAGTGCTCGGCCGGCCCCTCTCGGGCGACGCCTATCGATCGGGTACGCTCGAACAGCGCACGAGAATCCATGTCGGGACCGAGCCGCTGCTGCTCGAGCGGCTGCGCTGGGGCGCCGGCGAGGCGCTCTTGTCCGCGCCGTGGGGACTCGCAGGGTTTGGGGTGTGCGGCGCCTTGTACGCCTACCCCGCCGATGACCAACTCCTTGCGCTCGCGCGGGAACGTCTCGGCGCCGCCGCCCCGTCTATCGACTCGCTACCTGCGCACGGGCCCAGTGCCGTGCGCGACGCCGCGGCACCGCGCTACGGCGCGACGCTGCTCGGCAAGCTGCTCGTCGTGCGCTGTCTCGCCCGCGAGCCCGAGGACCTACGCACAACCCTCGAAGGACTCTGGTCCGTGCTGCGTGCGGCCGTGGTCGGGCGCGACCCGCGCGCGCCGCGGATCTGGAAGACCTGAACCAAACCGAAACGAAGAGGCCGAAGATGGAGCTCACGTCGAGAGAAAAGGACAAGCTGCTCGTATTCCTCGCGGCGCAGCTCGCGACGGCGCGCCGCGCGCGCGGCGTCAAGCTCAACTATCCGGAGAGCGTCGCGCTGATCTCTGCCGCGATTCTCGAGGGTGCGCGGGACGGTAAGTCCGTCGCCGCGCTCATGAGCGAAGGCGCGGCGATCCTCACACGCGCCGACGTAATGGACGGCATTCCCGAGATGCTCACGGACGTGCAGATCGAGGCGACGTTCCCGGACGGGACGAAGCTCGTGACCGTTCACAATCCGATCGTCTGAGCGCGCGTATGTCGATCATTCCTGGCGAGTACTTCATCGACGACGGCGAGATCGAGCTCAACGCCGGCCGCGCGACCGTGACGATCAAGGTCGCGAACACCGGCGACCGCCCGATCCAAGTCGGATCGCACTACCACTTCTACGAGACCAACGAGGCGCTCTCGTTCGATCGCGCCGCCGCGCTCGGCGCGCGCTTGAACATCCCGGCCGGCACCGCCGTGCGGTTCGAGCCCGGACAGGTGCGCACGGTGGAGCTCGTCGACTATGCGGGCCTGCGCCGCGTGTACGGTTTCCTCGGCAAGGTGATGGGCGAGCTCGCGCCGGGTAAGCGTCCGCGCAAGACCGCGAAGAAAGGAACGCGGCGCACGAAGCCCCGCGGCACGCGATGAAGATCTCGCGACGCGCTTACGCGGACATGTTCGGTCCGACCACGGGCGACCGGCTGCGGCTCGGCGACACCGAGCTCGTGATCGAGGTCGAGCGCGATCACACCGTGTACGGCGACGAGGTGAAGTTCGGCGGCGGCAAGGTGATCCGCGACGGCATGGGGCAGAGCCAGCTCGTGTCCGCCGACACCGTCGACCTCGTGATCACGAACGCGCTGATCTTGGACTACTGGGGCATCGTCAAGGCGGACGTCGGCATCAAGAACGGCAGGATCGTAGGTATAGGCAAGGCCGGTAATCCCGACACGCAGCCCGGCGTCACGATCGCGATCGGCCCGGGCACCGAGGCGATCGCGGGTGAAGGCCAGATCCTCACGGCCGGAGGCATCGACGCGCACATCCATTTCATCGCGCCGCAGCAAATCGAGGAGGCGCTGAACTCGGGCGTCACGACGATGATCGGCGGCGGCACGGGACCCGCGACCGGCACCAACGCGACCACCTGCACGCCGGGACCGTGGAACATCGAGCGAATGATCCAGGCCGCTGACGGCTTCGCGATGAACCTCGGCTTCCTCGGCAAAGGCAACGCGAGCCTGCCCGCGCCGCTCGCGGAGCAGGTCGAAGCGGGCGTGATCGGGTTGAAGCTGCACGAGGACTGGGGCACGACGCCGGCCGCGATCGACAACTGCCTGAGCGTGGCCGACGACTACGACGTGCAGGTCGCGATCCATACCGACACCCTGAACGAATCCGGCTTCGTCGAGACGACACTGGCGGCATTCAAGGGCCGCACGATCCACACCTATCACACCGAGGGCGCGGGCGGCGGCCACGCGCCGGACATCATCAAAGCGTGCGGCGAGGCGAACGTGCTCCCCTCCTCGACCAACCCGACGCGCCCATACACCGTGAACACGGTGGACGAGCACCTCGACATGCTGATGGTGTGCCACCACTTGGATCCCGGCATCCCCGAGGACGTGGCGTTCGCCGAGTCGCGGATTCGGCGTGAAACCATAGCGGCCGAGGACATCCTGCACGACCTCGGTGCGTTCTCGATGATCTCGTCCGACAGCCAAGCGATGGGCCGCGTCGGCGAGGTGATCGTGCGCACCTGGCAGACGGCGCACAAGATGAAGGTCCAGCGCGGCGCGTTGCCCGAGGACTGCGCGCGGAACGACAATTTTCGCGCGAAGCGCTACATCGCGAAGTACACGATCAACCCCGCGATCACTCACGGCGTCTCGGAGCACGTGGGCTCGATCGAGGTCGGCAAGCTCGCGGATCTCGTGCTCTGGAGGCCCGCGTTCTTCGCGGTGAAGCCGTCGCTGATCATCAAGTGCGGCATGATCGCGGCCGCGCCGATGGGCGACCCGAACGCGTCGATCCCGACGCCGCAGCCCGTCCACTACCGGCCGATGTTCGGCTCGTTCGGCCGCGCGCTCGAGCGGACGTCCGTGACCTTCGTCTCCGCGGCAGCGCTCGCCGCAGACGTCGGCAAGCGATATGGAATCGCGAAGTCGCTGCTCCCCGTCGCGAACACTCGACGCGTGCGCAAGGCCGACATGAAGTTGAACGACTATCGACCGCAGATCGAGGTAGATCCCGAGACCTATCAGGTGCGTGCCGACGGCACGCTGCTCACGTGCGAGCCGGCGAGCGTGCTTCCGCTCGCGCAGCGCTATTTCCTATTCTGAGGTGCGACCATGACGGAGATTCGAATCAGCGAGCTCGCCATCTTCAGCGAGCATCTGCCCGCGCGCACCGCCGCGCCGCCGGGGTTGCGCACGCGGCTCATGCGCGCGATGCGCGACAATCCCGTCAGAGCGCACCTGGTGCTGCCGTTCGAGCAGCGTCAGAAGGCGCGGCTGCGGGCGCGCCTGTCGAACGGCGTCGAGATCGGCATCCAACTCGCGCGCGGCACGGTTCTGCGCGGCGGCGATCGCCTTCGCGGAACCGACGGCACGGTGATCGAGGTGGTCGCCGCGCCCGAGCGCGTCTCAACGGTCCATAGCCGCAACCTCCAGGAGCTCGCGCGCGCGGCCTACCATCTCGGCAATCGACACGTCCCGCTCGAGGTCGACGACGGCTGGGTGCGGTACCTCACGGATCACGTGCTCGACGCGATGGTCGAGCAGCTCGGCTTGCCCGTAACGCACGAAGTCGAGCCGTTCGAGCCCGAAGCCGGTGCCTACGGCGGGCACTCGCATTCGCATGCGGCTAAGGGCGCCGGCGCGGCCGAAGCGCCGCTCGCACGGGATCAGGCTCGCCGCGAGCCGCTATACGTATTCGGGCCGGCGAATTGGCTCACCCGCGGCCGCAAGCCGGCGCCGTGAGCATCGCGACCATGCGCCTGTGGCAGCTGATCAGCCCGACGCTGCCGATCGGCGCCTACAGCTACTCCCAAGCGCTCGAGTGGGTGATCGACTCTGGAGAGCTACGCGACGAGCACGACGTGCGAGAGTGGATCGCAGGCCTGCTCGAGCACGGCATTGCGCGTCTCGACATCCCGATACTAATCCGCGTCCGTCACGCATGGGCCGTGCGCGACGCGGCCGCGGTGCGGCGCTGGAGCCGCGACCTCGTCGCGATGCGCGAGACCTCCGAGCTGCGCCACGAGGACCTCGGCATGGGCGGCGCCCTCGCGCAGCTTCTCGTGAGCCTCGGCGTCGAGTTGCCCGAACGCACGCTGCCTTTTGCGAGCGCGTTTGCGGTCGCGAGCGTCGAGTGGTCGATCCCTCTCGAGGACGCCTGCGCGGGCTACGTCTGGGCGTGGTGCGAGGCACAAGTCGCCGCGGCCGTGAAGCTCGTGCCGCTCGGACACACGGCCGGGCAGCGCGTGCTGCTCGCGCTCGGCGACCGGATCGCGGCGGCCGTAGCAGTCGGGCTCGCGTGCGCGGACGACGAAATCGGCTCGACTCTACCGGGCTTCGCAATCGCGAGTGCGCGGCACGAAACCCAATACACACGTCTCTTTAGGTCCTGAGGGGCTCTCTACATGAGTAACACTATGAGCAAAGACATCTTGCGCGTCGGCGTCGGCGGACCGGTTGGATCGGGCAAGACGAGCCTCATCGACGCGCTCTGCAAGCAGATGCGCGACCGTTGGCACATCGCGGTCGTGACGAACGACATCTACACGCAGGAGGACGCGCAAATCCTGATCCGCTCGAAAGCGCTCGAGGAAGACCACATCATGGGAGTCGAGACCGGCGGCTGCCCGCACACGGCGATTCGCGAGGACGCGTCGATGAACCTCGCCGCGATCGATCAGATGGTGGGGAAATTTCCGACGCTCGACTTCATCTTCGTCGAGAGCGGCGGCGACAACTTGAGCGCCACGTTCAGCCCGGAGCTCGTCGACCTCACGCTCTACGTGATCGACGTAGCCGCCGGCGACAAGATCCCGCGCAAGGGCGGCCCCGGCATCACGCGTTCCGATCTCTTGATCATCAACAAGATCGATCTCGCGCCGATGGTGGGAGCGTCGCTCGACATCATGAAGCGCGACACGCTCAAGATGCGCGGCGAGCGGCCGTGGGTGTTTACGAACCTCAAGCAGCGCGAAGGGCTCGACGTCGTCGAGCGTTTCATCGTACGGGCGGGGATGCTCGAGGCGGCCTGACGCGGGCCTCGGCCGGGCGGAAGCGCGGGTAGCGGAAACGATACGGCCGCCGCTTGATTACTCAAGCGGCGGCCGGATCACGAGGTTGACGCTTAGATCGAGAGGCAGCCCGTGCTCACGCCGATCGACTCGACATGGGCGCCGAACTTGTCCGCCATCGCGACCAACAGGTTCGACGTCGGCTCGTCCTTCGCAGCGACGATGTGCCGATTGCCGTCGAGGCGGCCGTTGGCGCGGCCGAGCAGCGCGGCGGGCACGTTGTGCCGGTCGTGCAGCAAGCCGTTACTCATGCCGGCCCCGAAGTAGATGATCGAGGAATCGAGCAGCGTGCCGTCGCCGTCCTTGGTCGCCTTGAGCTTATCGGCGAACTCCGCCAACTTCACCATGTGGTACGCGCCGATTCTCGCGTACTGGTCGAGGCTCTCCGGCGTGTTCTTGTGGTGCGACGTCGAATGGTGCGGCTCTTTGACGCCCACGTGCGCGTAGCTTCGGCCGCTGGCCTCGTGGCCGAGCATGAAGCTGAACACGCGCGTGATGTCGCCTTGGAACGCGAGATGCAGCAGGTCGTACGTGACCGTCATGTGCTGGTCGAAATCCTCTGGAATGCCGATGGGCGCACCAGTCGCGGTCGCGATAGCGCTCGAGCGAGCTTCCATCTTCTGCAGCTGCTCTTCGACACGGCGAATGTTCGTGAGGTATTCGTCGAGCAGCGCGTTGTCGCCCGCACCGATCACGTGCTGCAGACGCTTCGTCTCGCCGAGCACCGAGTCGAGCATGCTCTGCTTCGTATGCAGACGGGCTAGCCGTTGCTCCGGAGTGCCCGGGTCGCCGAACATCCGTTCGAACGTGACCTGCGGGTTCACGGACACCGGCAACGGACTGTCGTCGTCGTACCAAGCCATCGTGTTGAAGAACAAGCACGGATAGCCGTCGCAAGCGCCGGCCGCGGTGCCCATGTCTTCCGTTCCGAGCTCGAGGGAGCGCAGCGGCGTGTCGCCGGCAATCGCATCCGCGATGTGCTGATCGATCGACTTCTTCGATTCGATCAGGTTGAACTCGCCGTTCTTGCCGAGCGGGCCCGTGCCGTTCAAGAAGGCCGCGCTCGCACCCATGTGGATGCCGCCCATGTTCTTCTGACCTTCCGGACCCTTCATCTGGCTGATCGTGGTCAGATAGTCACGATGCGGCTCGAGCGGCTTCATGATCTTGTTGAACTCGAAGTTCTTGCCAGCCTTCTCGGGATGCCACATTCCTGGATAGACGCCGTTCGGCATGTAGATGGCGCCGAAGCGGAACCGCTGCCCCGCGGCCGTGAGCGACTGTGCAGTCGCCGCCGGAATCATCGCGTCGAGCAACGGGAGCGCGATTGCCGTGCCGAATGCACCTCGCAAGAACGTCCGTCGATCTAAGTGCTTCTTCGTAACGAACATGCCTTACTCCCTCGCTTGTGCGACCGTTGCCGAACCCGATGCGGAACCGTTCATGCGCATCTGGAACGGGTAGCTATCTACGATACCCAATACTATAGACCTTAGATTGTAGTCGTGCTCGGCGGCGTTCCTCACGATCGAACGCACTACCGGCATATCGGCGGGCTCCAGGCCTCGGCCGAGCGCGAAAATCAGCATTTTCTCGGTGACCGTGCCCGCGAACAGCTCGGGCTTGGCCAGCAGCGCCGCGCGCAGCGCGACCGGCCCGTCGACAGGCGTACCGTTGGCCAGGATTCCGCCCGAGTCGATGTCGAGCCCCTCGCGAGTCTTCTCGCGCCAGCTGCCGTCGGCGTCGAAATTCTCGAGCGCGAAGCCGACCGGATCGATGTTGTTGTGGCAGGACGCGCAGTTCGGATCGGCGCGGTGGCGCTCGAGCTGCTCGCGGACCGTCGACGGTCGATCCTTCGGCGCGCTTACCTCGAGGGCCGGCACATCGGCGGGCGGGGACGGAGGCGGGTTGTTCCAGAACTCCGTGACGATGAACTTGCCGCGAATGATCGGCGACGTTCGGCTCGCCGCAGAGGTCAGGGCAAGAATGCTGCCGTGCCCGAACAAGCCCCAGCGATTCGGGTCCTTGACCTCGACGCGGCGGAACCGGTCGCCATAGACGCCGGGAATCCCATAGTGGCGCGCGAGACGCTCGTTGGCGAACGTGTAGTTCGCCGTCATGAGCTCCTGCACCGGGCGCCCCTCGCGCAGCACGTTCGCGAACAACATCTCGGTCTCGCGCCGGAATGCCTTGCGCAGGTTGTCGTCGAAATCCGGATAGATGAGGAAGTCGGGCTTCACCCGGGTCTCGAGGTTGCGCAGCTGCAGCCACTGGCCGACGAAATTCTCGACGAAGGCTTGCGACCGTGAATCGGCGAGCAGCCGGTCGACTTGCGCTTGCAGCACTTTCGGTTCGCGCAGCCGACCCTGCTCCGCCAGGCCGAGCAGCTCTTCATCGGGGATGCTCGACCAGAGGAAGAACGACAGCCGCGATGCGAGCTCGACGTCGCTGATCCGGTAGTTGGATCCCGCCGGGACATCGGGCGAGTTGCTTTCGACCCTGAACAGGAACCATGGGCTCACGAGGGTGCGAGCCACTGCCGCGCGAATGCCGGCGTCGAAGTCGCCGCCGTTGGTCCGCGCCTCGCTATAGAAGGCGAGCGACGCTTCGATGTCTTCCGCGCCCACGGGGCGACGGAAGGCGCGTCTCGCGAGCTTGGACAAGATCTCCGTGGCGCACGCGGGCTCTTCGGCCGCGCTGGCCGGACGGCAAACGAAGACCCGCTCGCGGGTCGCCATCTCGGTCACGCCGGTGACGTTCTGGGGACCTTCGACGACGACGTTCTCGAGCCGCGGCATTCCGGACGGATTGTGGATCTCCATCGTGGCCCGAAGTCCCGGCTCCCACGAGTTTTGCTCGACACTGGTCCGCTCCTTCCACGTGAAGATCAGCTCGTGCGGTCCAGCCGTGATCGGAACGGGCGGCGAGGTCAATCGCTCGTCGATCGAGAATTGCGCGGCGTTGAACCCTTCTGCGACGCTGAGCTCATGGTCCTCCTTGCCGGCAATCTCGCTGGAGTACACCGTCTGCCCGTCGACTAGGATCAAGAACTCGTGCGGCCGGTCGTGCCCTTCGACGCCGAAGAGCCCTTCCTCGACGCCGCGAACGAGCCTGCCCGAGAGCACATACTCGCCGTCGGCCGGGAAGATATGCCGGACCTTCGTGCCGCCGCGCGTGCCGAGCGGCAGTCCTTCGAGGTGTTGGTTCTGCGTGAGCTCGAACGGGATTCGGTAAGACGTGGCCGTCTCGACCGCGTCCGGGTTGCCGATCGCCATGTCCGCGACGCGCAGCGCCACGGTCAGATAACGCTCGAGCAGGAACGGCGAGGTCGTCAGGACCTCCGCGATGTTATCGAAGCCGAAGTCGCCGCCATCGCTCGGCAGGAGCTCCGCAAGGTCCGCGTCGACTCCGAGCAGATCGCGAACGGTGTTCGCGTACTCCGCCCGATTGAGCCGGTGCACGGTGGTGGCACCCGCATACGGTTTGGCCGCCGCTGCGGCGTCCAGCGTCCCCTCGAGCGCCGTGAGAAAGCGCTCCCGCGCCTCCGGGTCGGGTTGCGGTTGGTCGCGCGGCGGCATGGCGCCAATCGCGAGCTTGTGGACGACTTTTTCCCAAACGGCTGGATCGGCGTGGACGTTATCGGAGTGCCTGCGCTCGAACGACAAATCCGCAGTGAGCTCCGCGTCGTTGTGGCAATCCTCGCAGTAGCGGCCGAGCATGGCCCATTGATCGTCGAGCTGCGCTTGGGGCGAAGGGCGCGTCCCTAAATAGGCTGCGACTCCGGCAGCCGCAACGACTCCTACACCCGCGACATAAGCCCAAGTTCTCACTTCGTCCGGCTCCCTGCATTGTTGGCCTGAGCGCCGCCCTTCATGAGCTCGCGCAGCACTGCCGCGATCTCGGCGGGCTGTGCAGGCTGGTCGAAGGTTGCCTGGGCGCCGGCCGTGACGGGCGGCGGCCGCGGCGGTTGCGCCTCGACGACCTGCAGCGCGGTCTTGCCGCTGCCGTCCTTCAGATTCAGATTGGCGCCGCCCGCGGCGAGCGCGCGGACGATTTCCGGCTTGCCGTCGAACGCGGCCCAGTGCAGAGCAGAGTCGCCCGCCGGCGTCACCGCGTCGGGATTCGCACCGGCTTCGAGCAGCAACTTGACGGCCTCGACCGGCTCGCGGTTGGAGACCTCACGAAATGGGGGCTTCGCACCCTCACGGATGTCGCCGGGGCCGCCGGCCATGCCGACGCCCTTCCCACCGCTCATGGCAACCATGAGCGGCGTCTTGCCTATGTTGCCGCCCCCCGGCGCAGCACGGCCATCCCCGGCCTCCGTGGGCTTCGGCACCCACTCGAGATCGGCACCGTGCGCGATCATGAGCTTCATCGCCTCGACGTCCGCGGCGACGGCGGCGCGGTAGAACGGCGTGCCGTTGCCCTTGGTGTCGCAGCACATGGACGCGGAGTGCAATTGACCGCCGAACGCCTTGTTCGGGTCCGCACCCGCATCGAGCAACGACTTGATGAGATCGAGCGACGTGAGCTTGTTCGGGTGATCGGAGCGCAGTCGCGTGCCGTCCTTCGCCCGCCAATCGGTGGTGGCGTCGTGCATTTCGACGGCCTGATAGAGCGAGTCGTCGTTCTTCGGATTGGCGCCGAGCTCGAGCAGCGTCGCGGCCATGTCGAAGCGGTCGTTCACGATCGCGAGCATCATCGCGGTCGCGTTGTCGCCGTTGGTCAGATTGATGTCGGCCTTACCGTCGAGCAAGCGGCGCACGATCGGCTCGTTGCCGTCCCGCACGGCCCACATGAGCGCGGTGAAGCCGCCGCTCGGGAAGTCGGTTCGCGTGCTGCGTTTGCTCAGCTCCGAGAGGCGTGCCTTGAGGTTTGGATCCGCGCCCGCGTCGAGCAACGCATCGACGACATCGAGGTGGCCTTCGGCGGTCGCCCACATGAGAGCCGTTTGATCCTGCAGTGACTCCGCCGCGTTGGGGTCGGCGCCACGCTCGAGGAGCAACTTGACGGATTCGACGCTGCCGGCGCGAGCCGCAGCCATGAGCGGGGTCTCGCCGTCACGCGTCGCCTTCGCGAAGTCGGCGCCGCCCTTGAGTAGGATCGCGATCGTCGCGGCGTCGCCGTAGCGGCTCGCCTGAAGCAATGGGGTGACTCCGAAGTGGTTCGCGGCGTTCGCGTCGGCACCCGAATCGAGCAACAGCGAAACGAGCTCGGGAGAGGATTGGTACGCGGCCCAAAGCAGCGCGGACGTGCCATCGGCCTCGGGAGCGTTGACGTCGGAACCCGCTGCGATCAGCTTGCGCACCGCGGCGACATCGGCGTCACGCGCGGCGGTTGCAACGGTGGCGGAAGCTGTTTGGCTGGCGGTCGCGGCGATTATTGTTAAAACCGCTCCGGTCCATCGCCCGCCGAGAGCGAGACGACTGAGCCCGTGTAAGGTACCTTCGCGCATTCTGCTTACTCCCCCCGGAGCCCAAACCACGACTGTCGATCGAACAAAGACCCACGCTTTCCGGTCGAGCGCGGCCTATGCGTAAAGATACGCGTTCAAGGCCCACCACTTCCAGACTCGGCGACATAATTTTCCTCAGGAATCAGGGTACTGACAGCAACTGTGACCGCCGCCCGGGGCCGCCGGCGCCCGGCGGGCTATCCTGCGTCCCGTTTTCCGCCGGTTTCGACGAGGAAGGACCCCGGATGCCGATGAAGATGGCGCGCCAGACAATCGCTCTCGTTCTCGCGACGATCGCATTTTCTATAGCCGCGGAAGACGTTCCCGCGCCGAAAACAACGTTCTTCGACGAAGCCAAGATTACGGTGAACGACCGTGCGCACGCCGACGGTTATCTGCGCGTGCGGATCACGCCCGAGAAAGGCGCGGCCCTAGAGGCGACGATCGCGACCCAAAAGCACATGAGCGAGAACGACATCGCGAAAACGCTGGCCGAAGCGCTCGGCAAGGCAGCGGCGCCTAACTACACCGTGGACCGCGACGCCGGCGAGCACGTCAAGATCCACAAGGCGAAGCGCGACGTCGCGAACTTCTCGGTGGAGATCACCTTTAGCTCGCCTGGGTTCTCGATCATTCTCGATAACTGACCGCCCCGGCCGCATTTCGCTTGCGGCCCCTTTGCGCCTATACTACGCGCCCTCTGCAGGTCGAGCGCACGGACGCCGCGTCCCGCAGAACCCCCACAACAGACTGGAAACGCACCGTGATTTCGGCAGCGAACGTCACTGTACAGTTCGGCGAGAAACCGTTATTCGAGGACGTTTCCGTGAAGTTCGGAAACGGCCATCGCTACGGGCTCATCGGCGCGAACGGCTCGGGTAAGACCACGTTCATGAAGGTGCTCGGCGGAGAGCTCGAGCCGACGCACGGCAACGTCTCGGTCCAAGCCCACGCGCGCGTCGGCAAGCTGCGCCAGGACCAGTTCGCGTTCGAGGAATTCTCCGTGATCCACACGGTGATCATGGGTCACGAGCGGCTCTGGCAGGTCTACCAAGAGCGCGACCGCCTCTACTCGCAGCCGTCGATGAGCGAAGCAGAAGGCTTGCGTGCCGCCGAGCTCGAGAACGAGTTCGCGACAGCTCGACGGCTACACGGCCGAGTCCGCCGCCGGCGAGCTGCTGCTCGCGGTCGGCATTCCGGAAGACCAGCACACCGGCCCGATGAGCGCGGTCGCGCCGGGCTGGAAGCTCCGCGTGCTGCTCGCGCAGGCGCTGTTCGCGAACCCCGACATCATGCTGCTCGACGAGCCGACCAACAACCTCGACATCGACACGATCCGCTGGCTCGAGGGCGTGCTGACCGAGCGCAAGTGCACGATGATCATCATCTCGCACGATCGGCACTTCCTTAACACCGTCTGCACGCACATGGCGGACCTCGACTACCGCGAGCTGCGCGTGTTCCCGGGCAACTACGACGAGTACATGACGGCGGCGACGCAAGCGCGCGAGCGCTTGTACTCCGAAAACGCGAAGAAGAAGGCGCAGATCGCCGATCTGCAGGCGTTCGTGAGCCGCTTCTCCGCGAACGCTTCGAAGTCTCGGCAAGCGACGTCGCGCGCGCGCCAGATCGAGAAGATCGTGCTCGAGGAGGTGAAGCCCTCGAGCCGCATGAATCCGTACATCCGCTTCGAGCAGGACAAGAAGCTGCACCGCCTTGCGGTGAGCACCGACAAGCTCAGCAAGAGCTACGGCGACGCCAACGTATTCCGCGACGTGAGC
Source organism: uncultured Gammaproteobacteria bacterium (assembly GCA_963742115.1). Lineage (GTDB taxonomy): Bacteria > Pseudomonadota > Gammaproteobacteria > Steroidobacterales > Rariloculaceae > FEN-1219. The sequence goes on along the minus strand of CAVUKQ010000009.1, from coordinate 18,955 downwards.
GTCAACATCGAAGCCGGTCAGCGGGTCGCCGTGGTCGGCACGAACGGCATCGGCAAGACCACGCTGCTGCGCAGCATCATGGGCGAGCTCGAAGTGAATCACGGCACGGTCAAGTGGGCCGAGAACGCCGACGTCGCGTACATGCCGCAGGATCACGCGGACGCGTTCGCGGAGCCGGTCACGGTATTCGATTGGATGCGCGCACGCGGCAAGCCGCGCGACGACGATCAGGCGATCCGCGCGACGCTCGGACGCCTCCTGTTCAGCCGCGACGAGATGCAGAAGACCGTCGAGAAACTGTCGGGCGGCGAGCGCGGCCGCATGCTGTTCGGCGAGATCATGCTCAAGCGGCCGAACATCATCATCATGGACGAGCCGACGAACCATCTCGACATGGAATCGATCGAGTCGCTGAACCTGGCGCTCGAGAACTACCCTGGCACGGTGATCTTCGTGAGCCACGACCGCGAGTTCGTGTCGTCGCTCGCGACGCGCATCATCGAGCTCACGCCGAAGGGCCTCATCGACTTCACCGGCGCGTACGACGAGTACCTACGCAGCCGCGGAATCGCGATCGACTACCAGCGCGCCGCGAGCCAGTAGTCCGCGGCGGCTTCAAGCGCGCGCCGCGCGCTCCCGCTCGACGAGCACGCGCCGCAGGATCTTGCCGGACGCGGACTTCGGAATCGCGTCGATGAACTCGACGTAGCGGATCCGCTTGTAGTGCGCGACTTCCGCGTGCACGAACGCGATCACCTCGTCCGCCGTGATCGCGCCGCGCGCGACGACGATCGCCTTCGGCACCTCGCCCGCGTCGGCATCCGGCACCGGGATCACGGCGACGTCCGCGATTCGCGGGTGCTTCAACAGCATCGCCTCGAGCTCGGCAGGCGCCACCTGGAACCCCTTCACCTTGATCAGCTCCTTCAAGCGATCGACGACCGAGAGGTGCCCGTCGGTATCGACGACGCCGATGTCCCCCGTGTGCAGCCAGCCGTCGGTGTCCACGGTTCGGGCCGTCGCCTCGGGATTGTTGAGATAACCTTTCATCACCTGCGGACCGCGGACCCACACCTCGCCCGCCTCGCCGGCACCGAGATCGCGCCCCGTCTCCGGAATCGACGACGCGGCATTCGGTGCAGGGCAGCAGCCGGCCGGTCTTTCCGGCGCGCTCGTAACCCGGGCCCGTGTAGTGCGTGGCCGGGCTGGCCTCCGTCATTCCGTAGCCTTGCCGCACGGTAACGCGTAGCCGTTCGTAAACGGCGTCCGTCAGCTCCGCTCCGAGCGGCGCCGCGCCCGAGAACAGGCATTTGAGTTGGCTCAAGTCGTAGTTGTCGACCGCGGGGTGCTTGGCGAGCGCCACGGCAACGGGCGGCACGATGTGGGCGACCTCGATCGCGCCAGTCCTGCAGCACCTTCAAGAACGGCTCGAGCTCGAAACGCGGCAGCGTGACGACGGTAGCTCCGCGCATCAGACCGAGGTTCAGGATCACGACCATGCCGTAGATGTGAAAAAACGGCAGCACGCCCACGATCGCGCGCCATCGCGTCTGCTCGACCGCGTCGATCTGCACGAGGTTCGCGATGAGGTTGCGATGCGTGAGCATCACGCCTTTCGGCAACCCCGTGGTTCCGGACGAGTACGGCAGCACGACCACGTCCTGCGCCGGATCGATCGCGACGGCGGGCGGATCGGCATCGCGCTCGATCGCAGCGAGTGAGCGCGTGCCGGGCGCATCGTCGATCGTGACGAGCTCGACCGGAAGACGCGATTCGTCGATCGCGGCGCGCACCTTGTCCGCGAGCGCGGCGGTGGTGACGGCGAGAGTCGCGCCCGCGTCGAGCAGCTGATGGGCGATCTCGTGGCTCGTGTTCGCGGGATTCGCCGGACTGACGATCGCGCCGAGAATCGCAACGGCATGGAAGACGACGGCGAACTCGGGCGAGTTCGGCGATGTGAGCAGCACGACGTCGCCCTTGCGAATGCCGAGAGCCGCGAGTCCCGCCGCCACGCGTCGCACTCGATCGAGGAGGTCGCCGTAGGTGAGCGCACGCCCCGTCGTCGCATCGACGAGCGCCGCCTGGTAAAGGCGATTCCTTGCTCTGCCGAAGACGACCTCGGTGAGCGTCCCAGCAGGCAGGACGACGTCCGGGTACGGGCTGCGGAACACTTCGGCGGAGCCTACGCCAACGGTGACTCCTTTAATACACGCGCGCGGCGCCTATCCGCGGCGCGCCGGCGGCACGGCCGGCTCCGATTACGCCCCGCCGCTCGCCCGGCGAAACACCGTGAAGTCGTAGCCGATCCAGCCGCGCGTGAGGCACTCCTGCAGCGCGCTGCCGCCGACGAGATGTCCGAACCGCGTGCGCTCCAACGGCAGCCACCCGAACAGGGCGAGGAACACGTTCACCGCACGATCCCGCGGCCGATGAAGCTCGAGGTATGGCGAAAAATCGACGGTCGTCTCGTGGATGAACCCCGCGGAGGCAGCAAGCGACCGAAGCTCGTCCGCGCCGAGCAGCGAATTGATGTGCCAGCCGCGGCGAAAACGCTCGATCGCGGTCGCGGCCCGAGTGTCGTTGGTCCGCCTCCTGAAGTCGTCGCATAGCACGAGCGCCCCGCCTGGACGAACGAGCGCGCGAGCCTGGGCGAAGAAGTCGGCGGCCGAAGGCGCATGCACGAACGACTCGATCGCGAGCGCGACGTCCGCCGGAGCCATCGGCGGGAGCCGGCAATAGTCGCCTGCGAAGAAGGTGACCCTATCCTCGAGTCCCGCCTCGCGCGCCCGCCGCGCAGCGAGATCGGCTTGCACCGGGCTCACCGTGATTCCCGTGCCGCGCATCGAGAGCTTGCCCGCGAGATAGCACAAGCTCGCGCCGACGCCGCAACCGAGGTCGACGACGTGCGGCGGCTCGTGCTGCGCCGCCGAGAGCGGCCACGACCTCAGCCACTCGCTCGTCGACGTAGTGAAACGCCTCTCGCCGGTCGCTCACGCCCGGCGCCCAGACGGCGCGCCGAATCGCGCCTTCGCTGCCGCCCTGCCCCAGCGCGACGAACGACGGAGTGCTCCGATCGTAGTAGCGCGCGACGTCCGCGACGCTGAACCGCGACGCGCTCATGCGCGCGCCGTCGCGAGGCGCGCGTAGACGTCGCCCGCGCGAGTCTGCGCATACGGCGACTCGAGCGCGGTTAGCGCTTCGGCCGCGCTAAGCCACTGCTCGGAAATCAGCCGATAAGACTCGCCGACCGACACGTTGTAACGATACTCGCCGAGCTCGGCGACACGCGCGACACAGGCACGCGCTTCGGGCAGAGCCGTCGGCAGGTACTCGAACGACAGCGCTGCGAGCGGCCGGCTCAGACCGTTCAGCACGCGCAGCTCCGACCCCTCGACGTCCATCTTGACGAACGCCGGGACACCGAAGCGCTCGATGAGCGTGTCGAGCTTTGCGCTCTCGATCTCGATTTGCTGATTCCACTCGACACCCGCGAACCCCGGCTCGCGGCTGCGAATCCGGCGCCACGGATCGTCGAGCGTAGTGACGGTAGGCGTGCGCTCGCTCACGGCGAGCGTGATACGCCCGTCCTGCTCGCTTGCGGCCAACTGCAGCACCTGCACGCGCGGCGAGCGCGAGAACAGCACGCGCAGCAGGCGCGCGAAGTCCGGCTGCGGCTCGAGCGCGACGACGCGGCAGCCGAGCGAGGCGAACGCGCGCGTTCGATTGCCCGCGTGCGCGCCGACGTCGAACACGAGATCGCCCGCCGAGACGAATTGGCCGTAGAGCCGGCGCAAGCGGCGCTGCCGCAGCGGAATTAGTTGGTAAATCGCGATCGAGCGCGCGAGCCCGACGGCCCGATCGAAACGGCTCATGACAGAGCGGGCGGGAGCGCGGCGGAGGTTCATCGCACCACTCGGCCCGCATACAGCCAGGCCGCGACGTCGTGGTGGCCGACGACGACGGACGAGCGGCCCGCGGCGAGATGCGCGAAGCGCCGCACTCGCCATGACGCGATCGAGCTCGCGAGCGCAGGCTGAAGCTCGAGCGCAGCCTCGGCCCAACCCTCCATCAACTGGCGCTGCAACTCCGTTTCGCCCGCGCCGAGGTTCCAGTTCGTCTCTTCGCTCAGTGCTCGGTACCCGGCCTCCTCGAAAACGCGCAACGCGATACGGTCGGCATCGGGCCCCGCCGCCGGCCCTCCGAGCCCTTTGTCGTTGAGCTGATGGCGGTTCAGCGCGTCGCGCAGCACTTCGTCCTCGGGCTCGGCCGGCGAGCAGACCGAGCGGCCGTCGTAGTTGAGCGCGAACAACGCGGCGGCGCGCTCCGCGCGGCAGCGTTGCGCGAGCGTGCGCAGCCACGGCTCCGATACGAGGTCGAGCAGTGCCGACGAAGTCACGAGGTGGCGGCCCGAGAAAATCTCGGCCGGAAGCGTATTGAGGTCCAGTTGCCGCACCGCGACGCGGCAGTCGAGACGCTCACCGCGGATCATGAGCCCGCCCTGGTGCTCCTCGACGGCGTAGCCGCGCGTCGCTGCCCAGCTCGACGTGCGCTCGCGCAGCCGCACGAGCAGGTGGGTGTCGACGTCGGTAACGAGCCAGTCCTGGCGTGGGGGCAACCGCTCCACGAGATAGCGCAGATTGGCGCCGGTACCGGTCGCGAGGTCGAGCACCCGCACGGGATCGCACGGCGCGACTACATCGGCAATCGTACGAGTCAGCGAATCCGAACGCGCGGCGGCGTCGGCCGGCTCGCGTAGTGCGAGCCAATCGGAGAGGGGAACGGTCATCCGTGGGCGATCTGGCTCAAGACGGCTTCCATTCTACCGATCGCTTGCTCCCATGTCGGTAAGCGGTCGCGCGCACGCCGAGCGCCCGCCGCAAGCCGCGCGCGCAGCTCGCCGTCGTCGAGGACGCGCGCGAGCGCCGCGGATAGCGCAACCACGTCGCCAGGCGGCACGACGATGCCTGCGTCGTCGCCGACGAGCTCGGGGATCGCGCCGGTCTGCGTGCCGATGACGGGCAGGCCGCGCGCGAGTGCCTCGGCCACCGCCATCCCGAACGTCTCCCGCAACGTCGCCGTCACGAACAGATCCGCGCGATCGTAGGCGCTCGCCACACCTGCGGCGTCGGCTTCGCCGGCGAGCGCGACACGTTGCTCGAGCTCGAGATGCCGCAGCGCCGCTCGCAGCGACGCGGCGGCGGCTGGATCGCGCGCGGCGCTGCCGACGCAGGTGAGGTGCCACGCGCGCGTGCGAAGCGGCGCAAGCGCGCGGAACAGGATCGTCGTGGCCCTTGCCTCGATTCAGCGTCGCGACGCAGAGCAACTGCAGTACTGCGCCATCCGAGCCGCGCGCTAGCGGCGCGCGGTCGGCACCGGGCTCGATCACCACGATCTTCGCTCGCGGCACGCCGTGCAGCTCGAGAAGTCCGACGGTCGCACCGCCCGTCACGACGACGAGGCGCACCGCGGCGAGCGCGCGCCGCTCGTGGACGAGCAGTCGCTCGGCCGCGTTCGCGTCGAGCCCGATGTCGGCCGCAAGCGGCAGATGCACGAGGCCCACGATTCGGAGACGCGCCTTCTCGCTGGTGAGGGCGTCCGGCAGCGCGCCGAGTGCGAGGCTGTCGACGATCACGATCGTGCCATCGTCGAACGACGCTAGAGCGCGGCGCGCATCGCTCAATGCCGTCACGGACGGGAACGGAAAATCGCCGTCGAGCTCGCGGAGCTCGACGCGCCAGCCCCGCTCGCGCAGACCGTCCACGATGCGGCGATCGTAGATATAGCCGCCCGTGCGCAGGTCGATGCGCCCGGGCACGACAAAGCCGATCGAACCCGGCGTGATCACGTTTCTTCGGAGCGCATACAATGGCAACGGTACCTCATCGTTGCTCATCGTGGCCAAACGCAGATACGGCCTTCTCGCTCGAGTGCTCGCGGTCCATGCTCTCGGCGCGCTCGCGCTGCTCGCACTCGCCCGGACCGTGCACGCCGTATTCGATCTCGGCCCGTGGTATCTCGCGAAGATGGCTGCGCTCTATGCGCTTGGCACGGTACTGTGCGTCGCATTCGTGGAGGCCCACCACCCGTTCCCGCGTTATGGGCCCGCCAATCTCGTGACGTTGATTCGCGGCTTGCTCGTCGCGCTCATCGCAGGACTGATAGGCGAAGCGCCGATGCCGGGACCGGCCCTGTTCGCAGCCCTGCTCGCCGCAACGATCGCGTTTCTCGACGGCCTCGACGGCCGCCTCGCACGAACGAGCGGAATGAGCAGCTCGTTCGGCGCGCGTTTCGACATGGAGACGGATTCGGTGCTCGTGCTCGCGATGTCGATACTCGCGTGGCAGCACGGCAAGGCCGGCCCGTGGATTCTCGGCATCGGGCTCATGCGTTATGCGTTCGCAGCCGCCGGTAAGGCGCTGCCTTGGTTAGCCGGCCCGCTGACTCCAACGATGCGCGGCAAGACCGTGGCGGTCGTGCAGATGGGTGTTCTGAGCTTCGCGCTCGCGCCGTTCGTGCCCATTCCGTTGAGCACGGCGGCAGCCGCGATCGCGTTAGCGATGTTGGTGTGGTCGTTCGCCATCGACGTCGGCCGGCTCTGGCGGCAGCGCAGCGGTTAGGCGGCGGCGAGACCATGACCTCCAACTGGTTGCGTCTCGAAACGCTCGCCGAAACCCGCGATCAACGGCCTGCCCTTCGCCATGGCCTGCTGCACTGAAGCGAGCGAGAGCGAGGCTTGGTGACTGGTCCGACTCTCCCAAGCTTCCGTGACCCAAATCGCTTCGGAATCTGCAGGATCTTTCGCGACGATGTAGCTCAGGCAACCCGGCATGGCCGCCGTGCCCTCGATCAGAACTGCGATCAGAGCGTCCCGCTGCCCGGGTTTCGTCTTCATCTTCGCAATCAGGCCATACATGTCGTTTCTCTCCCAAAGTGACGAGCTTTACAGGTCCTCTACCATCAGAAGTTGAGTGCCGGCAGAAATCGCGACAGAGCGATGCTTGCTTGCGGCGCCGGATGGAATGAAGAGTCCGTCTCCTGCTTTGAACGAGATGACTTCTCCGTCGAAGCTGATGCTCAATGCGCCCTTGAGCACGTAGCCTATGTGGCCCGTTTCGCACCAGTGTTCGGCTCCATCGCTCGTCTCGAACTCGACCAATCGAATCTGTCGCGACCCTTCGCAATAGATCTTTTGGCGCACATCGGGGCGGACCTGCTGCCACTCCATTTTCTCGAAGCTGACCTTGAACGGACTCAAGATGACCCTCCTACCGTGCCGCGCACGGCCCACGCTCGCGCAACAAGGACAATCCTGCCGTCGGGTTCTTGCGGCAACCGTTCCCCGACCTTCCGTGCGAGCATCGCACGCCGACCAGCGTCGAGCGACGCGACGTACGACGGAGCGGGCCCGGTCCCACCCAGAAGCGGCTGCCAATAGTCGTCGAAACTCGCAAATTCGGTAGGGATCTCGAGCGGCGCGCAGCGCACGTCACCCAGGCCCGCGCCGCGGAACAGCGCGATCAGTGCGTCGGGTCGACACAGAGGGAACCGGGTGCCTTCGTCGAGATCTCGGGCGGCCGAATCCACGGCCGCTGCTGCGTCCCAAAAGTGGCGCAGGAACTGCATCCCATCGCTGTAGTCCCAGACGCACGCAGACACCGTCCCGTGTGGTGCAGCGACCGAGCACAACTCTTGAAGAGCCGCCTGCGAGTCGGGAAAGAAATTAAGAGCGAGCAACGAGGTAACGCTGCCGTAGCCGCCAGAGCGCCGCGGTAGGCTTCCAATTCCGGCGGCGACGAACGATGCACGGGCATCGCTAGAACATCCGCGAGCGAACTCGATGAACGGGACGGCCGGATCGCAACCTACCACCGAAGCCGGATCGGCGTGGCTGCAGATCGCGTGAACGAGCGAACCCGTGCCACACCCGACGTCTAGCCAACGAGCTGCGCGAGGGATCCGGAGCCAAGTCACGAACTGCTGCGCGAGGCTGCGGCTCCACCGGCCCATGAAGTGCTCGTAAGTCGACGCAGCTGCCCAGCGATCGCGAACGTCGGCCATGCTGTTCGCCCTGTGCTCCCCGGTTCGTCGAATGCGACGCCCTAAATGCCAAGGCCATGTTTGGTCACGACTTCACCAAGCGCGTCCGAAGCAACGGTTCATAGTTTCTGCAGCAGGAGCTCAAACCCCACATAGGGGAGAAAACATACCAAGACACAGCAGAAGGCCGTTTACAGAAATAAGCGCCAGACCGAGGCCGACTGCAGAAGGCGCACGCGTCTTCATCAACGTAACGCACTCACCCGGCACCAGAACTCTAAGCAACCATTTCAGCAGTGCGACGCCTAGCATCTTGTACGCAACTGCAAACGCGAAAAGAAACATCGTCGCGCCCAGCAGATCCAGCAGCGTTGTCAGTTCAACGACAGCAAACAATTCAGGCCCAACCAGCAGAACGATGATCAACAGCACGAGCGGCCTCAGATAAACGTCCCGCGAGACGCGCCCAGGAGGTGGGATCGCACGCACCGGCCACAGAAACTCAGCTACCAATTGCAGTAGGGTCCGCATGTTAGCCTAACGTCCCGCGGCAGCGGCGCGCGGCCAAGGTTCTGGAATGGCGCTTTAAACGGATCGCGTCCGTTGCATGCGCTTGTGGGGCGAGGCGCGCTCACTTACTTCTTCTTTCGCTCGAGAAGGCAAAACCCGTGGCCGAATGGGTCGCTGCAGAATGCCACCGATCCGTGCTCAGGATTCTCGAAGAGCTCCTCTTGCTTCGCTCCAGCCGCGATGGCCCTGGCCAGAGCTGACTTCAAGTCGTCTACGTGAAGGTCCATGTGCACGGGCGTCCAGTGACGCTCGTAGTGGCGTAGTTCCGCTGTGTGACTAGAAGGCCTCGAGCCGGGCGCTTTCTCGAGAAGGCAGAGCTCTGAGGTACCAACCCGCAGTACGGCTATCCCTGGAATAGGCTCGGAAACCTTAGAAAAGCCAAAGGCGTTCGTGTAGAAACGAACGCCTTCTGCGAGATCCGGGACGTCAACGCTGACGGACAACGAAATCAGTGCTCTCTCCTCGTCGCCTAGCGCCGCTCTTCAGCGGCAGCGCGCCACATACGTCACTTGGCGCTTTCGATCCATTCGATGCACCGGTTGCTAGGCGCTGCGATTGCGCTCAAAAGTAATCTACACATGAGCCGCCTCTAACTACAAACCCTCGATGGCCACCAAATTGGATTTCGCAGACCGCTCTCGTATTTCGCGCAGTGGCTGATATTCGGGGGATTCCCAGAAGGCCTTCACCGACGCGAGGCTCGGAAACTCGATGATGGCGCTCCGCCTCGGCCGCCATGTGCCTTCAAGTACCTCGTTGGCTCCGCCGCGAGCCAGATAGCGCCCTCCGTGAGCCGCGATGATCGTCGGCACGCGCTTCTTATATTCCTCGTAACCGACGGGGTCAGTGACCTCGATGTCGGCGATCAGATATGCGGGCATAGAGCAGTCCTTCGTTTGTGCGGATGCGGCGGGCACTCAACCTTACCCAGGCCGATGTCTCGGATACCTCATTCGCAGCCAGCAACCGACGGCAGATAGTGAGAAAACCTGACCTAGGCAGAAGATGTCGCCGTCCCAGGTCGCGACGACGTGATGCTAGCCAGCGTAAATCCCATAGCCAAGAAGTCCGGCGAGGACCATAAGGGCGGCGCCAGCCGCTTGGACCTCCCAGGACCGCTCGACGGAGACCCGCGCCATGATCCGCAACGTTAGTTTCGGTAGGCAGAAGCGAATCAGGCTCTTGATGAGGAAGCACCAGCCCAAAAGCGTGAGCACGGCCGGTATCCCAGACCATACGTTATGAAACGCGATGATGAAGCCTGCCAATGGCAGATGCACGAACCCGTCGACGAAGGCGCCGGCTTCGCCCTTGCCTCGCAGGAGCATGAAGTACTCCGCCCAGGCCTTGGGCTGCAGGAGGTGCGAGAGACCAATGACACCGAACAGAATGATGGCAAAGACTTCAACGGATCTCGCCATACACTGCTCCTACTAAGGGTGTCCCCTGGAGCGATGGCCCGACACGCGCCTCGCGCTCCACGATCCCTTGGGCGCCGAACGTTCCGGTTCAGCGGCGGCGCGCTGCCGATCGTCAACGGGTTCGCTGAGGACGTACTTCGCGAGTTTGGTCGGGAACCACATAGCGTTCATACCACTGCTCCACGATGGAACGATGAACCGCCATCCAGGCTTCGTAGACCGAAACAACATACTGGCTGCGCGTGACCGGAGTGACAACTCCCCCGCCGGGGAACAGATGCCTGAACGTCAGCGCACTCCCGAGCGTCGGAGGATCGAGTTTTTGAAAAACGCCACGTGTGCGCATTGCACGTTCGATCGGCCAGCCGGGACGTGTCGTCTTGCCGTTGATGATTCCATGTAGATTCAAGAGATGGACTGCCACCGACTGAACTGCCTGCGGTGAGGTGCCCCCGTGATGCTGCACGCCATACGCATCACCCCAGAGCGAGTCGAGCGGTAGTGCATCGCCGCGTGCTGGAACGGGCACTAGGTTGTCTGGAATCCTCGACTGCGCGACCAGATCAGCAACGTCAGTCGCTCCGCTCACTGCCGACCAACTAAACAGGGCCCAGCAGCCGGCGGAGGCACCGAGATATCGATGCGTAGGTCCGTCGTGTGGTGGAAACAGAGCACCACAACCAGGACAGGGCGACAGCGCACTATGCGGCATAACGTCCCGGTTCAGCGGCGGCTTGCTGACCTAGGTACCTCGGTATTTTATCCCAACCGTCCCGTGCAACCGGTTGTCAGGCGGCAGGCACTGCCTGGTCGCCCGGCCCGCAACACTAGCCGCGGAGCAGGGGTTTTCTTTCGTAGTGCGTAGGCACCGACACGGGCAGCTCCAACAGTTGAGCCTCGGCTCTGCGACGGCCCACCGCTCGAACGTACCCGAGGTGGCTGCCGGCGTCGGATTCCAGCGCCCGGATCTCCATGGCGTTGTCGGGGGCTACCAGTCGCAGCCAGTCCAGCCACAGCCGCCAGCCATCGGGAAGCGTGTCGGTCACCTCGATGTCCAGGATGCCGGTCCGTCCCCAGTGCCGCGCCCACCACGCTGCCGAGTGCAGGCACGCCATGTCCGCGGTCCACCACTCCCGAAGGTGTACGGGAATGCCGTCCATCTCGTGCATCAGTCCGGCCCCGGCGATCCCGACCCGGCCTTCCGGCTTGACGAACCGGGCGAGGTAGTTGAGATACAGCTCGTCGGTGCCGTAATAGAAGAAAGAGTCGATGGAAACGACGGCATCGAAGAACTCGGCGGCAAACGGAAGCGATCGCGCGTCGGCATGGATCGGGAAGACACCGTCCTCGACCCCAGCATCACGAATGCGCTGGAGGTTTTCGGACGCGCTGAACCACAGGTCCGTGGCCCAGACCTGAACGCCGAACTCGCGGCGCAGAAAGACCGATGACATCGCTCGCCCGCAGCCGAGGTCCAGCACTCGCATGCCGGGCTGGAGGTCAAGGGACTCGGAGAGCCACTCGGTCATCCACAGCGGGTTAGCCGCGCCGCTAACGCCGGCGAGCACCCACTCGGGGTGGTAACGCGAGGCGAGTGGGAACCGGTCGGAGATCAGCCGCTCGTCCACAGTGATGCCTCTCATAGCCGGCAACGCCGGCGGGCTCGCGCGTTGACACGATGCGATCGTCTACGTTCAGCAGAAAACCGGTCTGGATGGAGCTCGGGCGTCATGCGGCTGCGTCTGCTCGTTCCGCGGCGTGGCACAACGTCAAGGAACACCGTGACTCCGTTTTCGTTTGCCCATCGAGATTCCCGGCTTGAAGCCAGCACCGCGTCAAACAGAACCAGAGCGCGAACGCAAGACAGATAGATCGCCGAATACGTCCAGTCTGAGCGACCATCTGATCCAACAGGCGCGGTCCCGATTCGTCGGGCTCGACATCCAGGCCGGACCTGCTCAAGCGTCCTGAAATATAGCCGCATGCCGTATCCTGGGTCAGTGAACCGGCGATGATACCCGCAGATCACCGCGGACTCGACGTCTCGCGCGAGGATCACCTCGGTGCTGCGGCTGAACAATCTTAAATAATGTCCGAGCCGGCGGCTCAAAATCCCAATGCGCGAGAAACCCCGACAACTCCGATTGGCCGAGATGTTCGATGGAGCTTGAGTATGCGATCGTCAAGGTTGTCGCTTCCCGTACGGTTCAGCGGCGGCGCGCTTCCATCGGCGCCTTGGCAGTCCCATCACCGTCCGCCGCAACCGGTTGTCATGCCGCACGATCAAGTTAGAAGTAGCTCTAGTGGAGGCGAGTCATCCGCGCCTGAATGTTGATCAGTCACCGGCAGAAACCCCGCTCGCAAGTAGAACGATTCGGATGCCGGGCTCGGCCATACGATCAGGAACTCGAGCAAACGCACCCGTGCTGCAGTAACGATCAAGGCAAGCATCTGGCCACCCACCCCTGCCGAGCGAAAGTCAGAAGCGACGTAGGAGTTGGTAACGTAACCCCAACTCCGACTGATTGCGCCGGGACTGGGCACCTTCTCCACGCACTGGAGAAAGATGCAGCCACAGAGCTTACCGGGAGTCGATTCCGCGACGACCACGACCCATTGCCCCAATGGGTAAACCGACCGGAACCAATGCTCAAACGCGGAAACGAACTCGCTCCGCGACTGGCTCGAGCGGCTCCCCTCACGAAAGTCCCAGCGCAGGCCGGCCAACTCCCCGGCATCCCCGAGCTGAGCCTCGCGCACTGCGACCCTCTCATTCGTCGGCATACGGCCCGGTTCAGCGGCGGCGTTGAGTCTTGTGCCTTGGCACCTTATCCATCACCGTCCGGTGCAACCGGTGCGTACCTAAGGTGCGGTAAGAATGATCGGCTCACCGCGCGTAACGATCAATGTATGTTCGTATTGCGCCGACAAGTTGCCCTCGACGCCGACGAGCGTCCAACCGTCCCCGGCTTCCTTCACTGAGGTGCTCTTCGTCGAAAGAAACGGTTCGATCGCGATTACCATTCCTTCACGTAGCTCCCGTGTGTCTGTCGGCTCGAAATAGCCCACGATATCGTGCGGTTCTTCGTGCAAGCCGCGTCCAACACCATGGCCAGCGAGGTTCTTAATGATCTTGAATTGGTGAGTCTTGGCGACTCGCTGAGCTGCCTTGCCGATGCGGTTGATTTTGTTGCCGGCTCGAGCTTCCAGTATGGCCTCCCGCAAAGCGACCTGTGTGGCCCGACATAGTCGATCCTTAATCGGCGTTGACGGCGGAACGACTCGCGTACCCCCAGTGTCCGCAAAATATGCGTCTAGCTCCGCCGAGACGTCGACATTCACTACGTCGCCGGGCCGGATGACTCTGGGCCAGGGATTCCGTGAGCCGCTTCCTCATTGACGCTGATGCATGTCGCTCCGGGGAAGTTGTACGCCACCTGAGGTGCCGATCGCGCACCGTGTCGATTGAGCAATGATCTGCCAACATCGTCGAGTTCTGCCGTGGTCATGCCTGCTTCGATGCAGTCGAGCATTTCGCGTAGTACCGCTGCGACTACTCGCCCAACTCGTTTTAGGCCGGCGATGTCGTGTTCTGTCTCGACAGTCATCTCAAACCTCGTCCGCTGCGGACAGCGGCTCACGCTCCGGTTAAGCGGTGGCTCGCCACCTGCGTACCCTGGCACTTTACCCATCTCCGTCCGCGTAGCCGTATGTCAGGCGAAAGCCGCACACCGAACTTGGACGATCCGTCGTCACGAGTTTTGGGGCTCACACCCTGGGATCACAACCGAGCCAAATCACCGTTTCCACCTGGATCGGCGATCTTCATTTCATACGCCCAGGGTCTGCTTGAGGGCGGCTGCAAGATCTTGGCTCAGACTTCTGAATCAGTGCAAACATGGAGTCGCCATCGAGCCCAACCCAAACCGTACCTTGAGGGGTCTTCATCGAATCCTTGCACCATGATACTGCACCCATCTCTGCCCACAGAGCAGACGGACCAGCGTTCCACTCCACCTCAACCCGAGCACATCCTTGAAAAACGCGATGCGCCGATCGAGGTCGCGAACTGCAGGACCGGAATGGTGTTCTCGATCTGTCGCTGCGACCGCGATCCCCCGCGCCTATAATCCCGGTTCAACGCCGGCGCGTCGCACGGCTCCGCAAAGGCAACCGCCTATCGTGATTCGTTGGCGACTACTCATGCCGAATCCTTCAACGAGCGCCTACCCGGTTCAGCGGCGGCGCGGTGACCTCCGTGCCTTGGCCTTCTATCCGTCACCGTCCGCTGCAACCGGTTGTCATGCGGCAGTGCCTCTGCCCCACAACGACCAGACTCCAAAACTGACCTTGAGAATCCCATCGACGAGACCGAAGACCTCGTACGGAATCCCTGCCGCCAACAGTCCCAGCCCAGCGTTGGCGATGCATGCGACACCGAGCACAAGGAATCGCGGACCAAAGCAAAGCGACATCGGGATGAAATGAACCCCGACGATTGCCGACACCCAGAGCCATCGAACATGCTCCTCCGTACCAGGTGGCAAAGTTCGACCCATGAGGATAAGCAGCAATACTTCCAACAGAATCGCACCAGCCAACGCGAATGCCTGGATGCGTGTCCTGCGACCGGTCGAAAGGCGTCTCGCGAAGAATAGCGACACGACTCCAGCGGCCGCGCCCGCGTAGAAGACGTTGTAGTTGACGAGCGCGCTGCCACTGAATGCAATCGCGCCGACAAGACCCAAGCCGATGAACAGCAGAAATGCTCCGCCAGCCCTCAGCATCGGATAGCGAACCGTAGCCGGCATCAGTGCGTGGTTCATCCGCGGGTTGTTAGGCGCTTGGCACAACACCGGCGGCGCGATCCGAGTCAAACACAGTGGGAGTCTCGCCATTCTTCAAACACCCACTTTCCCGACGCTCGCCGGAGCATCATTTCCCCGCTGCAGCAACATTGGAGAAACCGAATGTACCTTGGCATTTGGTTATTGTGCTTCAAACACGACGACATCCGTTGCCACAAGAGTATCGATTTGTACGCCGTAGCAGCCAGGTCCGGGAACCCACATGGATGAGGGCCAAAACGACCACAGCGACGGAGCGGGCGCTCGGGGAGCTGCTAGTTCGAGACTACTTCGCGCACCTGCACCTGTGGCATCGAAGTGAAGGGCGCGACGACTAGCATCGAGGGCAAGACCTCTGATCAGAACAGGCCCCGAATAGGATGGCGCAGCTACCCACGGCGTCTTCGCACGATGTGCGTTCCCTTCGCGAGGCACCGGTTCAAGAGCAAACGTTGCGTCGTCTCCCGGCGAAGCTTTCCACGCCAAAGCAAAATAGACTGGCCCCGCTCCGAACCACAGCGCGCCGCCAAAGATGTGCCGTTGGATGGGCACCGTGCCTCGATGACCGATCGTAATCGGACACGCGTCGCCAGGCTGGAGCGTCGGCAGATTTACGGGACGCTGTTCGAAGGTTTCTTCCAGAGCCTGCGCAGCGGTTGACGACGGGCACAGAAAGGCGCCCGCAACGAAGCAAGCGATCACCGTGAAAAGGTGCGAGTACAAGACTATGCGCGCATAACGCCGCGGTTCAGCGGCCGCGCGCTGCCGTATGTGCGTTGGCACTTTATCTATCACGGTCCGCTGCAACCGGTTGTCAGGTCACGCTGCACCGTCAATGGGTTCGTGAAAGTAATAGCACAGCCCGTCCGGCGCGACGACGAAAAATACTTGATACCTTTGACCACCCTGTTCATCGACTCGCCAGTTGCCGATGTTTGCTCCGTTTTGCTCGAGCTCGTCTTTGAGACCTTGAATATTCGACACGAGTACGGCGGCGCCTTCTTGAGATGGGTCGCCACCATTTATGGAAAAGCCGATTCTCGTGCCATCGCGCTCAAGAATGACTGTCGGAACGGGCTGCTGAAGCCGTTCAACCTCGACCATGCCAAAGTGCGCGCAGTACCACTGCGAGGCAGCATCAAGGTCAGTGACCGGTAAGGCCAACACATCCTTTTGGTAAGGGAACGCCTTCTTGAATAGGTTCGCCGACATTGTGTAAGTCCCATCTGATACGCCGTGCTTTAGCGACCGTACCGTGGCGCTTAACGCCGCAGTTCAGCGGCCACGCGTGCGCTGTCCAGACAAAGGCAGTGCCGTTGCGATCGTGAATAGCGGGGCGGCTAGTCTCGTGCCATGAACATCCAGCGATGTCCTTCCAGATCCTCAACTCGATATCGTCGCGCTGGCGGCCCATCCTCCGGTTCAGACAAGATAACCGCTCCCGCGGCCTTGGCCCGAGCATAGTGCTCGTCGACGTCGTCAACATCGACGAGAACACCATCAATGACCCATGGCAGAGCGGACCATGAGGCGGCAATCTCGCAGTTGTCGCGATGTCGCTTGGGGCCTTCATAGTCCGGCGACGGACTGGCCAACATGATCAGTCCATCCCCAACCGACATTTCTCCGTGAGACAGCCTCCCTTCGGAAGACGTGAAGCGAGCTGTCTCCGTGAATCCAAACACCTCGGCCAGCCATTCTAGGGCGGCAATGCCGTCCTCATAGGTCAAGAACGGAATCACGTCTGGCATCCTGTTCTCCATTCGCCAATGCCGCGAAGGTTTCGAAACACCAAACACGCACGATGGCACTGCCGAGCCGGCCGTGCCGCCTAACGTTCCGGCGCAGCGGCGGCCGCGCGCCACCGACTGTAACTTGGCACTTTATCTCTCACGGTCCGCTGCAACTGCTTGTCAGGCGGTTCGCTGAACGAAGACACGATTCTCATATCGCTCCGGCCCGAGGACAAAGTAGCTCTCGCCAACATCGCGATACCCTCGCCGACCGTAGACGCAAGGGCTGGATCATTGCTCGCGTTCACAGAGAACCAAAGCCGCTCTCTCCGAGCTTCCGCGAAGCTTTCAGACGCACGCAACAATCGAGTCCCGATTCCACGGCCGCCGAACGTATTCAAGACATACAACTTGACCAGTTCGGCGCGGTGGCTTGCACTGACGGGGGCATACCGCATCTAGGGTTGTGTGCGCGTATCCCAGAATGTGACCTTCTCGTTCGGCTACCACGAGATCACTGTTTGCTTCGGCAATCGACATCGCGATCCGATCAACGGAGAACTCAGCTCGAACATAGTTTCCGATATCGCGGCGAATCCCATCTGCCGCGTAGGTTCTGATCCAGACCGCCGCGCCGAGGGCGGCGATGCTTTCGGTGTCTTCGACGACCGCTTCGCGCAACGCTAATTTCATCCGCCGAACGTTCCGGTTCAGCGGCGGCGCGCTGCCGCACGTGCCTTGGCACTTTATCCATCACCGTCCGCTGCAACCGGTTGTTAGGCCGTTGGCACGAGTCTGTCATAGGACCCCAGGATTAAGCCTCCAAATCGTGAACGTCAACGCCGAAGCGAACGTGGACCATGCCAAATACGGGTACAGCAAGACCGCAGCGACGATGCTGATGCGCTGAAACGAAACAATCGTGGCGACGATGAGGAACCAAAGAACCAGAACTTCGGCGAATGCCAGGTCTCCTCGCCGCCAAGCAAAGAACAGCCAGCTCCACAGTGCATTCGCAGCGAGCTGCACAATGAACAGAACAAGCGCCGTTCGGGCGCCGGCGAAGCCACGGCCCCGCCACACTAGCCAGGCGGATGCAGCCATCAAGGCATACAGCGCGGACCAGACGGGGGCGAACAGCCAAGCAGGTGGCGCCCAAGACGGGCGAGCGAGTTCCGCGTAGAACGCGCTAGCGTCCGCTGTCGCGAATGCGCCCAGTGCCGCAGCACTGAACGTCATTAGCGCCCAGCCGAGAAGACCGAGCGTCTGACGCAAGTTCGAGAGAGCTGACTGAGTGGGCGTCACGTGGCGCCTAACGTCCCGGTTCAGCGGCGGCGCGC
This sequence comes from uncultured Gammaproteobacteria bacterium, assembly GCA_963742115.1. Classification (GTDB taxonomy): domain Bacteria; phylum Pseudomonadota; class Gammaproteobacteria; order Steroidobacterales; family Rariloculaceae; genus FEN-1219. Next base: position 1,007 of record CAVUKQ010000009.1, on the reverse strand, counting down.
TGCCGTATGTGCCTTGGCACTTTATCCATCACCGTCCGCTGCAACCGGTTGTTATGCGACGCCCTAATACGAAGTGCCATCTTTGTGCGTTAGCACCCATGCGCCCGTTTCTAGCTGGGTAAACTTGAGGTCATCCCGCGGATATTCCGCGTAGTCTCCAGGCGTACGATCGCCGATTTCCAGGTACTGCACTTTGCCCTGCGACCTGTTGATAAGCTGATGACCGACACCTGTTCCGGCTTTGAATCCGCAGCAATCACCCGCACTGAGCACGAATTCCTTCTCCCCCAGGACTAAGGTCGGGTTTCCGGAGACGACGAAGATGAACTCGTCCTGTTTGGTGTGATGGTGAAAGAGTGCCGATACTGCACCCGGCTCAAGTTCCGTGAGGTTGATCCCAAAATTCGCTAGAGTGAAGTGATCACCCAATCGATGTTTGATGCGGCCCTCAACCTGCGCCGAAAACGGCGCCGGATAGATCGTCTTCCGGCTGAGCGCCGGCACATCAACGGCCTGGAGTGGCTCTGAGTTCACAGGCTACCTCCCGTCGCATAACGTTCCGGTTCAGCGGCGGCGCGCTGACCTACGTGCCTTGGCACTTTATCCCTCACCATCCGCTGCAACCGGTTGTTAGGCGCTAAGCACAACGGCGTGATCCACAGCCAGACGATCTCGCAACACGTCTTGAGCCCCTCCACTTTGACCGAAAGACAACATGGATCATTCGGATTGCGACGGTCGACCAAAAGCGGTAGACCGCCGCCCCAATAAAGCCCAGAGATCGGATCGCACCGGACAGCCGGAGCTCCGTCAAGACGAGCGTGGAAGAATAGTTCCACGCCCAACGCCAAATCAGCCTCGCAGATATTCCAATTGGCCAATACCGCACCGGTCACCTTCCGTTCAACGGGGAATGCGTCCGAAAGCGAGCCCCTTCCACGGCCAGGCGTCAAATGATACGTGCCGGCACCTCGCAAGCGCTAAGAGAAACAAGAGCCCGACCATAG
>CAVUKQ010000008.1:0-521968 GCA_963742115.1 uncultured Gammaproteobacteria bacterium | reverse complement strand
ACACCGTGCCGCGGCCCGGCTCGGTATCGAACGTGAGCGTGCCCCCGTGCTTGTCTGCGACGGCGCGCGCGATCGCGAGCCCCTGACCCTTGCCGCGGCCCACCTCTTTGGTCGTGAAGAACGGATCGAACACGCGTTCGCGGATAGCGTCCGGGATCCCGCCGCCGGTGTCGCGGACGGCGATCCGCGCGAAGTCGCCGTCGAGCTCGCTCGACACCGTGATCTTGCCGAGCTTGCCGTTCGCGGCAACGTCGCCGATCGCGTGCGCCGCGTTCATCACGAGGCTCAGGATCACCTGCCCGACGTCGCCGGCGCGGCAGCTCACGAGAGGCAAGTCGCCGAGCTCGGCTGCCACTTCCGCAACGTAGCGATACTCGTTGCGCGCGACCGTGAGCGTGTTGCGGATGATCTTGTTGAGATCGACGAGCATCTTCTCTTTGCTGTCCGGCAGCGCGAACTCCTTCATCGACAGCACGATCTCCGTCACGCGCTTCACGCCGTCGAGCATCTCTTGCACCGCGAGCGGAAGCTCGCGGCGCAGTGCGGCGACGTCGACGTCGCGCTCGAGGCCGCCGATCTCCGCGACGAGTGCTTCGTGGCCGCTTTCGAGCGCCGCGACCGCGCGCCCGTAGGCCGGCGAGCAGCCGTTCGAGATCGCCGCATGCCTCGCGCACGAAGGTGAGGTTGTCGACGATGTATTGCATCGGCGTGTTGATCTCGTGTGCGATGCCCGCTGCGAGCTGGCCCACGGCCTCGAGCTTCTGCGCGAGCCTGAGCTCGCTTTCCATCCGCGCGCGCACATCGGCTTCGTGCCGCAGGAGCTCGTTCGCCGCCTGCAGATTGCGCGTCCTCGTGTCGACGAGCGCTTCAAGGTCGCTCAGCTTGAGCGCAGCCTGGCTCGCGAGTTGCCAGCGGCGTTGCAGGGCGTGCGCGAGCTGGCGGACCTCGATCGTGTCGAACGGCTTCTTGAGGATCAACACGCGATCCGTGTCGCCGAATGCCGCGCTCATCTCCTCCCAGCTGTGATCGGAGTAAGCCGAGCAGATCACGACGCTCAAGTTCGGGTCGGTCCGCAGCAGCTCGCTCGTCGTTTTGACGCCGTCCCACCCCGGAGGCATCCGAACGTCGACGAACGCGAGCGCGTAGGGGCGCTGTCCGGCGAGCGACGCGACGACCTTGCCGAGCGCTTCCTCTCCCTGGAAAGCGGAGTCGAGCTCGAAGCCGGCGCTGCGCTCGCCGGTAGGTGCGGCGTCCCCGAAGATCTCGGCTCCGAGGGCCGCGAGCTCGTCATTCGCCGCGCTCCTCCGTTCGAGCACCCGCCGGAAATCCTCGTGGATGTGCGCGTTGTCGTCGACGAGGAGTATTCGGCGGTTCGCGGCGACGGCGGGGTCGAACGCGACGGCGTCGTTCATGCCCGCTTGTCCGAAGCTGCCGATCGTCGCCGCCATCGTCCCACCGCGCCCTTCGATGATCCCGAGTCGCCCGCCGCCGTCCGGCGCGACGCGCCCACGGATCGCGGATTCCCCTGACTGTTTCGGCAGGTTGGGGCGAAAACTTTAGCGGTGGCTACTTGCGGCCGAGCACGTAGTACTGGGCTCCGAGCGGCAGCCAGGTAAGGCGCCGCTCGAGAGGGCGCAAAGCGCGCAGGATGTGCGGGAAGAAGATCCTGTATTTCACGCTCGCGTCGGGGAAGCCCGCGCCGCGCACCCGGCGGAGCATCGACGCGGCTCGAATCAGCACGGCGTTCTCGTCGAACGGGCACGTGTCCACCGCGTGCCGCGTGAGCGGGTTCAGGGGGTTGTGCTCGAAGACGAACAGTACGCCGCCGGGTTTCAGCACCCGGCGTATCTCGCCGAGCAGCGGGACATGCTCGGCCTCCGGGATGTGGTGGAACACGCACGACGCGAGCGCCACGTCGAACGTCGCGGGGTCGTAGGGGATCGCGGCGCCGTCGAAGTGCTTGAACTCCGCCTGCTCGGGATAACGCCGCGCGCCGACTTCTAGACTCTTTTGCGAGACATCGAGGCACGTCACGCGCGCCCCGGGCAGATGGCGCGCGAAGAACGGCACCGAATAGCCCACACCCGCGCCGAAGTCGAGCACGCGCGGGTGCGAAACGCCCGGCGCGAGCCGCGCGGTCTCGCTCGCGATGTCGACGATCTTGTACTCCGCGAAGTACTCCGGATCTTCGCCCGAAAGCTTGATGTTCGCGGCGTGCATCGTTCGATACTCGGCGGCGAATTTGTCGAACTCTGCTTCGTCCATTGCTTCTCTCGTCCCGCGGGCGCCGTCAGATATCCCGATATCCGATCAGGCGCACGCCGCGCGCGTCGAGCATCTCGCGGATTCGCGGGCTCGACAAGGCCGCGGTCTCCGCGGCCCACGCGTAGTTCCAGTGACCGTAGCGGCTCGTCGGGTCATCGAACCCGGGATGACACATTAGCTCGATCGTGCGGCGCGCGGGCAGGTGCGCGAGCACGGTGCGCAGGTTGCGCTCGTCGAGACGCCCGCCGAAATAAAATCCCACGAAGCGGTCCACGCCGCGCAGCTTGCGCAGCGGCGATAGCGCGCTCAAGCCCGCGAGCGCGAGCTGCTCGACGACGCGCTTCGCCCGCGCGAGGTCCTTCAGCATATAGCCGCGCAGCCGCTCGGCCGGGCACCGCACGGCCCGGATGCCGTAGGCGCCGGCGAGCTCCGCGACGATCCGCGCGATGCCGGGCAGCACGTGCACGTGCTGATGGCCATCGAGGTGGCTCGGCACCAAGCCGTGGTCGACCACGCGCCGGATTTGCGCGTCGAGCTCGGCACGGACGTGGGTGAGCGCGATGTCGCCGCGCAAGTAGCGCTTCGCGAACTGAAACGCGTGCGGCGCGAACTTCCCGTCCGGGCCGACGAGGCTCGGCACGTCCGCGGCCGGAGCAGTGGGGTGCTGCTCCGTGAGCGTGAGGTGCACTCCGACGTCGAGCGTCGGATGGTCCTTCGCGAGCGCGACGGCGTGCTCGAACGCGTCGCCGCCCGCCATGAGCGACGCGGCCGTGACGATGCCGTTCTCGTGAGCCGCGATCACGGCGCGGTTCACGGCTTCCGACAGTCCGAAGTCGTCCGCGTGCACGATCAGCCGCGCCCCGCGGTCCGCGCGCGTCATGGGGCGTGGCTCTCGAGCGCGGACGGAGCGAACGCCCAGTGCTTGCAGCCGAAGTAGTTCACGAGCATCACGACGACGGTGACCGGCACCCAGACCGCAAGATAAGGAAAGTGCAGAACGTCGACGAGCGCGAACGACGCTATCGTGCCCATCGTGAGGCTGAAAGCGCTCACGGCCGCGAACCGCAGCGCCTGCGGCAGAGCGCTGCCGCCAGCGCGGAACGTCCACGAGCGGTTCAGCAGGAAACTGTTCACCATCCCGGCGAGGTAAGCGAGCACGTTCGCGACGGCCGCGGCGGGCGGGTGCAGCGCCGCTTCGCTTGCGCCCACGCTGCGCGCAAGCGCGGCCACCGTGTCGGACGGCAGATAGTTGAAGCTCAGATAGAACACGGTGAAGCTCACGACGAAGTTCGTGCAGCCTACGAGCGCGAAACGCGTAGCCGAGTCGTCGGGAGAGCCGCCGGTCATGCAGCTCGAGGCTTCAGGCGTCCATGCGCGCGTCGGGGCGCGCGCGGCGTGGTTTGCGCGGCTGCCCTTCGCCCGAACTGCCGGCGGCGGTCGTCGCAGCCAGCGCGGCGCGCGTAGTCTCGCGTACGAGGAACCGCGGCCGGCCGCGCACTTCGACCATGATGCGGCCGATATACTCGGCGAGCACCGCGAGGAATACGAACAGCAGCCCGAACAGGAACGACACGATGGCCACCGTGGATGCCCAGCCCGGAATCGCTTCCTTGTCGACCCACTTGCCTATCATCGCGTAGGCCACGCCGAGAAACGCAAGCGTCGAAGACACGAGCCCGAACGCCATCGCGATCCGCAGCGGCACGAGCGAAAACGAGCTCACGCCGTGCCACGCGAGCCTGATCATCTTGCGCAGGCTATAGCCGCTCTTGCCCGCGTGGCGCTCGCGGCAATCGAAGGTCACGCTCGTCGTCGCGTAACCGACCCAGTGCACGATGCCGCGCAGGAACATGCCTTCCTCTTTGAACCTCAAGATCTCGTCGAGCACCTGCCGGTCGACGAGACGGAAGTCCGCCGCGCCGGGCTCGATCTTGACGCCGCTCAAGTACGAGAACAGGCGGTAATAGATCTTCGACGTGATCCGTTTGAACCGCGAAACGCTGGGCGGATCGCGGCGGACCGCGTGGACGATCTGGAACCCGTCGCGCCACTGCGCGATGAGCTGCGGCACGATCTCGGGCGGATGCTGCAGATCGCCGTCCATCATGACGACGGCACGGCCGCGCGCGGCCGCGAGCCCTGCAAGCAGCGCGCTCTGATGACCGAAATTGCGCGACAAGCGAACGCCGCGCACGCGTGCGTCGCGTGCGCTCAGCGCGGTTACTACGTTCCAGGTGCCGTCCGCGCTACCGTCGTCGACGATGACGAGCTCCCAGTGCATGCGCAGGGACTCGAGCTGCTCACGCAGCCGCGCGTACAACACGTCGAGATTGCGTTCTTCGTTGTACGCTGGTACGACGATGGAGATCATGGCGCGCGTTCCTCGAAACCTGTTCCGTTTGGACCACGATTCACGCGAAGCGTTCGCCGGCCGCCGGGCGGCCGCCCGGCGCCCGTTCGCGCCCCTGTCGCATTATATGTAGAGGACGCGTGTTTGCCGCATCCAAGTCTCAGTGTTTTCGCGCCTTTGCCGCTCAAGGAGCGCTTGTTCATCCGGGGACGCCTCGCATCGGCGCCCTTGCTGGAGCTCGCCGCCCGGGCGCAAGGCACGGACCTGCTCGACGTGGGCTGCGGCCACGGCGTCCTCGTGGCCCTTCTGGCCGTCGGGTTCCCGAGCCGTCGAGTGGTCGGGATCGATCCGGACGAGCGCAAGATCGAGTGGGCGCGCGCCTCGGTGGGGCGGGCGCCCAACGTTGAGCTGCGCGCCTGCACGATCGAGGACGCTCGCGGCCGAACGGCCCGGTTCGTTCGACACGGTGCTCGTCGCCGACGTGCTCTACCTTCTCGAGGCGCTCGCGTGGCAGCCGTTCCTCAAGGCCGCCCACGCGTTGCTGCGGGACGGCGGCCGGCTCGTGCTCAAGGAGGCCGAGGACGACGGCTCATGGCGCGTGACCAAGGCGCTGCTCCAGGAGCAGCTGATGGTGCGCCTTCTGCGCCGAACGCACTCGAGCGGCGCCGTAGGCTTCGCGTCGCGGCCCGTGCTCGTCGCAGCGCTGCGCGAAGCCGGCTTCGAGATCGAGGAGACGGTACCGCTCGCGCGCGGCTATTCGACGCCGCATCTGCTGCTCGTCGCGCGCCGTTGACTCAAGCGTCTTCGCGCGCGCGACGCGCGAGCTCGAGCAGGGCACGCGCGCGCTTCACGACCGGCACGTCGATGACCCAGCCGTCGAGCGATGTCGAGCCGCGCCCGCGCGATTCCGCCTCCTCGAACGCGGCGACGACGCGCTGCGCGTGCGCAACCTCCTGGGGCGACGGCGAGAAGCATTCGTTGAGCGCGCCGATTTGGTCGGGATGGATCGCGAACTTGCCTTTGAATCCGATGTTCTTCGCCGCGAGAGCGTTCGCGCTCAGACCACCTGGGTCGCGCAGCTTGAAATAGGGCGTGTCGAGCGCGAGCACGTGCGCGGCGCGAGCGCTCACGCAGAGTCTCTGGCGCGCGTACGCTACCTGCGATTCATCCTCGAGCCGCTCGATGCCCATCTCGTTCGTGAAGTCCTCGCCTCCGAACGCGACCGCGACGACGCGCTCGCTTGCGGCGCAGATCGCGTCGCAGCTCACGATCGCTTCCGCCGTCTCGATCCATGGCACGAGCTTCACGCCGCCGTGCGCCACGCCTGCGCGCCGCTCGAGCGTGCCAATCAGCTGTGAGAGTGCGCTCACGTCGCCCGCCGTGCGGACCTTGCCGACGGACACGCCGTAGATTTCGGGCCCGACGACGGCGGCGAGATCGTCCTCGACCCAGTCGGTCTCGAGCGAATTGACGCGCGGGATCACGGGAACGCGAGTCGCGGCGAGCCGGGGCAGGAACTCGCGGATGAGCGCGCGCGCGTTCCCCTTCTCGGCGGCAGGTACGGAATCCTCCATGTCGGGAACGATGGCATCCGGCCTCAGGCCGAGCGCCTTCTCGAGCATGCTCGACTTGTTGCCCGGCACGAACAGCAAGCTCCTCAAGATCGTCATGGCCGGCCTCCGTTGAACCTCCGTGCGGCGCGCACGCGTGCGGGTCTCATCCCGGCACGCTCAGCACGAGCTTGCCGAAGTGGCTGCTCGACTCCATTGCGCGATGCGCATCGGCCGCACGCGCGAGCGGATAGATTTCATGGATCAGCGGTGCGATTCGTCCGCTCGCGAAGTGGGGCAGCACGTCGCGCTCGAAGGCGCGGATGATCTCGGCTTTCTGCTCGACCGTGCGCGGCCGCAGCACGGATCCCAAGATGCTCTGACGCTGCGTGAGCACGCGCCCGAGATCGAGCTCCGCCTTGCGGCCGCCCATCACTCCGATGAGTGCCAGCCGCCCGCCAACGGCGAGCGCCTTTTGGTTTTGCGCGAGATACGAGCCGCCGATGTGATCGAGGATCACGTCGGCGCCGCGCCGGTCGGTGTGCCGCAGCACGGCGTCCGCAAAGTCTTCGTGCCGGTAATCGATGACGACGTCGGCGCCGAGCGCGGCGACGCGCTCGAGCTTGCCCGGCGACGCAGTCACGAGGATTCGCGCGCGCGGCGCGAGCGCTTTCACGATCTGCATCGCGGCCGTCGTCACGCCGCCGCCGCCGCCGTGCAGCAGCACGGTCTCGCCGTCGGCGAGCCGTGCGTTCGAGAAAAGGTTCATGTAGGCGGTGATGTACGTCTCGCAGATGCACGCGGCCTGCCTCGAACGAGACGTTCGCGGGAATTCGCATGACGTGGCCCGCGTGCGCCGCTGCGAGCTCCGCATAGCCGCCGCCGCCGAGCAGCGCGAACACGCGTTCGCCCGCGGCGAACCCCGTCACTCCGGGGCCGGCGGCCGCGACCGTGCCCGCGGCCTCGAGGCCGAGGATCGGTGATTCGCCGGGGGGCGGGGGGTAGTTGCCCTGGCGCTGCACGACGTCGGGCCGGTTCACGGACGTGGCTGCCACCCGGATCAGGACGCGCCCCGGGCCCGCGGCGGGTGCCTCCACGTCGCCGAGCTTCAGCACCTCTGGGCCGCCGAAACCGTCGAGCAGAATCGCTTTCATGAGCTGTGCGTTCATCGCGGAGGGTCGTCTCGCGCCGCGGCGCCGGTCGCGCCGCCGCGACACTTGTCGCAAAGTCGAGCGCGGCTATTGTTGTGCCAGGTCGATCTACATACTATACCGCCGCTCCGAATTGGGGCCGCTGCGATTCCCCTCGTGAGGTCTTTGTGCTCGAAACACTGAAGCCGCTGCCGCCGGACGCGATCCTCGGGATCATGACGCTGTTCCGCGCGGACGCGCACCCCGGCAAAATCGACTTGAGCGTCGGCGTCTATCAAGACGAGCAGGGCCATACGCCCGTGCTCGCGAGCGTCAAGCGCGCCGAGAAGGCGATCATCGACGCGCAAGACACGAAAACGTACGTCGCGATCGCGGGCAACGCCGGCTTCAACAAGGGCGTCGAGGAGCTCTTGTACGGCCCGAGCCATCCCGCGCTCAAAGCCGGCCGCGTCTGCACCGTGCAGACCCCCGGCGGCAGCGGCGGCTTGAGCGTCGCTGGCCACCTGCTGTCGCGTGCCAAGCCGAACGCGAAGGTGTACTTGAGCGATCCGTCGTGGCCGAACCATCTGCCGCTGCTGAAGGTCTCGGGCCTCGCGCTCGAAACCTATCCGTACTACGACTTCAAGAAGCACCGCGTCGACTTCGAAGCGATGCTCAAGAAGCTCGAGACGGTGCAGGCCGGCGAGCTCGTGCTGATTCACGGCTGCTGCCACAACCCGTGCGGCGCCGACTTGTCGAGAGAGCAGTGGCAAACGCTCACCGCGCTGTTCGAGAAGCGCGGGATCGTGCCGTTCATCGACTTCGCGTATCAGGGGCTTGCCGAAGGGCTCGAGGAAGACGCGTACGGCGCGCGGCTCATGGCGGAACGTCTGCCCGAGGTGGTCGTCGTCACGTCGTGCTCGAAGAACCTCGGTCTCTACCGCGAGCGCGTCGGCGCTGCGAGCTTCGTCTCGGCGACGGCCGAGCAGAGCAAGCTGTCACTCGCGAATGCGGCGAACGTCGCACGCGGTCTCTACTCGATGCCGCCGGACCATGGTGCCGCGATCGCCGGCAAGATCTTGCATGACGAGGAGCTTCGCGGGCTCTGGGTCAAGGAGCTCGAGGAGATGCGCGGGCGCCTCAACGGCCTGCGCAAGTTGCTCGTCGACAAGCTCGGAGCGCGCAAGACGCCGATGGACTTCTCGTTCATCGCGAAGCAGCGCGGCTTGTTCTCGTTCCTCGGGATCAGCAAAGAGCAGGTGATTCGTCTGCGCGATGAGTTCCACGTCTACATGATCGAGTCGAGCCGCATCAATATCGCGGGCATCAACCACTCGAACGTGGACTACGTGGCGGATTCGATCGCGGCGGTGCTTCGCTAGGTTCGTCCGGGCGGGAGCGCGGGCGGGCAGGTAGCGCGCCGCTATCCCGGTCGATTCGAATCGGGCCCCTTCAATCGGGCCATTGCTCCAGCACGCGCACGACGTGCGCGACGAAACGGTTCGCGCGGTTCAGCGGCAGGTGTTCGGGCAGGAAAGTCAGCGTGACGTAGCACATCGCCGCGACGCGCGGTGTGTCGTCGCCGTCTTTCACGACGATTTGACGGCGCACGCGGCCCAATCCCAGGCTCGCGACGTGCCCCGTGCCGAGCGGCGTCGGAGTGGCGAGCACGCTGCCGCTCAAACCGTAGTGATGAACCAGCAGATTCGCGTCGCGCAACTCCGCGTCGCCGATCGCGCGCAGCGCCTGGTCGAACGAGCGCAAGCGGTCGTCGAACGACGCGAGCGGTCCTGCGTCGACGACAGTGTCGACGGCTTCGACGACGGTCGTGCGCACCTCCCCGTCGGTCGAGGTGAGCAGCACGCCGAGCCGCGCCTCCGCAGCGTCGACGTTGCCGACGACTTCCGGCACGGCCCGCAACGCTTCAGCGCACGCGACGAGGTAGTAGCTCGTGATCAGAATCTCGACGTTGTTTCTGCGTTGCGACTTGCGGTGCATCAGCACGCGGCTCAGGTCGCACTCGTAGACCGTCGTCGCGGTCGGGCTCGGTAGAGGTGCCGGAGCGGCAGCGCGCTCGACCGTTCGGCCGGCAGCGCCGCGATAGGGAGCGCCCACGAGGCGCGCCTCGACGACGGTTTCCTCGCCGCGCGCATCGCCGGCGCGGCCCGCGCCGTCCCGTCCGCCGAGCATTCCGATCACGTCGCCGACGCGGATGCGCCCGGCGGGGCCGGTGCCGTGAATCCCCGTGATGTCGAGGTCGTATTGCCGCACGAGCCGGCGCACCGCGGGGCTCAGCGTGTCCTCGGAGTCCTGTAGCACGACTTCGGGCGCGAGTGCGGGCTCGGCGTCGCCGCTCTCGGCGTGTGCCGCGGCGCCGTCGCCCGTGGCGAACGCGTCGCCCGCGGAATCGGCATCCGCGCCGCGCGCGAACGGCAGGCGGCTGCTTCCGCGATCTCGGCGGCGGCAGGCGAGGGGGCGTCGAAGGGGTCGCGGTTCGGTTCCATCCGGAGTGGTCCGTCCAAGCAATCGAAGAGTCGCGGGCAGCAAGGATCGCCAGACACTCGCCGGATTTCAACCGCTGCTAGAATGCGCGGCGTGAAAAGCGCGTCGTCGTGCGGTTTCGCGTTTTCGCGAGCGACGCATCCGCGCTCCGCGTGCGCCCGCGCGCGCGTTTCGATCTCGTGAGAGCGATGCGACTTCCGTCTCCGTACGACCGCCTGCTAGCTGCCGGTGTATTTGCCGTCGCTGCTGATGGCCGTGAGCCAGGAAGCGCTGACGATCCTGCTGCCGCTCTACGTGCTCGAGCTCGGTGCGACACCGGCGTTCGCTGCACTGATCGTCGGTCTGCGCGGCATCGGTATCCTCTTGTTCGACGTGCCGGCCGGAATGCTCGTCGCGCGCTTCGGCGACAAACCCGTGCTGCTCGGCGGCCTTGCGCTGATTCTCGCGGGGCTACTGACCCTCGGTCTCACTCCGAACCCTTGGGCGCTCGGACTGGCAGCCGTGGCTCTCGGGTCGGGTCACGCGGCCTGGATGCTGGGCCGCCAATCGTATCTCGCCGATATCTGCGCGCCGCACGAGCTCGGGCGCGCGATCGCCGCGATGGCCGGGCTGCAGCGCGGCGGCGCGCTGCTGGGCCCGGTTGCGGGCGGCGCGCTCGCGGGGCTCGTGGGCTATCCGACGACGTTCGTCGTCGGCGCCGCGAGCGCAGTCGTCGCGGCGGCGACCGTGCTGCTGTTCGCGCGCGACGTCGAGTCGCACGAGGCGCACGGCGATCTCGGCCTCGGCGCGACGCTGCGCGTGCTGCAGTCACACGGCCGGGTGCTCGCGACCGCGGGCGTGAGCGCGCTCGTGCTGCAGCTGATGCGCGCGACGCGCCAGCTGCTCGTGCCGCTGTTCGGCCAGGCTGCGGGGCTCGACGTTTCCGCGATCGGCCTCGCGTACTCGCTCGGTACCGTCGTCGACATCGCGATGTTCTACCCGTCCGGCGTGCTCGCCGACGTTTATGGCCGCAAGTGGAGCGCCGTGCCGAGCATGCTGCTGTACTCCGCGGGGCTCGCGCTGCTGCCGCTCGCGAGCGGGTTCTACTCGCTGCTCGCGGCCGCCGTGCTGCTCGGTTTCGCGAACGGGATCGGGACCGGAGTAGTCATGATCATCGGCGCGGACCTCGCCCGCGCGAGCGGCCGGCAGGGACAGTTTCTCGGGCTGTGGCGCCTGATCGGGGACGTCGGCATCAGCCTCGCGCCGTTGCTAGCAGGCGTGCTCGTCGATGCAGCGAGCCTCGCGGTCGCGAGCCTCGCGGTCGCAGGCGTCGGTCTCGCGGGCTCGATCGTGATGGCGTTTCTCGTGGCCGAGACGTTGAGCGCCGCCGCTCGCCCGCCCGGACGTTAGCGCGGCCGGACGCCGAGAGCGTCGAGCGCGCCGAGGTCTGGCGCGTCGAGCGCGATGTGCGCGGCGCCGAGGCTGCCCGTGGCGCTCGCGATCTTCGTCGCTCCTGGGATCGGCAGCACGTGGGGCCCGCGCGCGAGCAGCCACGCGAGCGCGATCGCGTACGGAGTCGCCGAGTGCTTCGCGGCGATGCGCGCGAGCGTCGCGTCTTGCGCGACGCGCCGGTGACCGAAATGGCCGCCGACGGGCGAGTAGGGTACGTACGCGACGCCGAGCTTCCGGCAATGCTCGACGAGCCCGTTGTCGAAATCGCGTCGTTCGAAGAGGTTGCAGCGATTCTGCACGGCGGCGATCGGCGCGAGCTCGAGCCCGTCGTCGAGCTGCTTCGCGCTCACATTCGACAGCCCGATGTTCACGATCTTGCCCTCGTCCTTGAGCTTCACGAGCTCGCCGAGCGAGTCCGCGAACGGTACGGCGCTATCGACCGCGTGCAAATAGTAAAGAGAAATCGGCCCGCCGAGATCGCGCGCGCTCTGCTCGCAGCAGCGCCGCAACCACTGCGGCGACGCATCGACGTCCCAGCGGCCGCGCGGCCGCGTGAGCCCGCCTTTGGTCGCGACGACCACGTCGCGCCGGCCGAGCGCCGCGAGCGCTTTCGCGATGAGCCGCTCGTTGTGGCCGAGATCGTCGTTGTCGAGGCAGTAGCTGATTGCGGTATCGATGAAGTCGCCGCCGTTCTCGACGAAGGCCGTGATCACGGCGAGCGCGGTGCGTTCGTCGGGCCGGCCTTGGATCGACAACGGCATGCAGCCCAGGCCGATCGCGTTCACCTCGATGCCGCTGTCGCCGATGACTCTTCGCATGACGCGCCAGTCTACGCTTTGTTCGCCCGAACCCGCGTCTTAATATACCGGCCATGCAAACACCGATACGTTGTTCTTTGATGCGCGGCGGCAGCTCGAAGGGACTGTACTTCCGCCGCGAGGATTTGCCGGCCGACGAGGCGCTGCGCGACCGTGTGCTGGTCGCCGCGATGGGGACGGACGCGCGCCAAATCGACGGCGCCGGCGGCGCGCATCCGCTCACGAGCAAAATTGCGGTCGTTAGTCGCTCGGAGTCTCCCGATGCGGACGTGGACTATTTGTTCGTGCAAGTGGTCGTCGGCGAGGGCCGCGTCGACACGACGCCGAACTGCGGCAACATGCTCGCAGGTGTCGGACCATTCGCGATCGACAACGGCATCGTACCGGCGCGTGACGGCGCAACCTCGGTGCGCGTGCGGATGCTCAACAGCGACAATCTGTGCGAGCTGCTCGTGCAGACGCCGGGCAAGCGCGTGCGTTACGACGGCGACGCGCGCATCGACGGCGTTCCGGGCAGCGCCGCACCGATCGTTTGCAACTATTTGGATGTCGCGGGCTCGGCGACCGGCAGCCTGCTGCCGACCGGTCGCGCGCTCGACGTCGTCGGCGGCGTCGAGGTCACCTGCATCGACAACGGCATGCCCGTCGTCGTGCTGCGCGCGAAGGATCTCGGCATCACGGGCTACGAGACGCCGAAGGAGCTCGACGCGAACAAGGAGCTCAAGGCGAAGCTCGAGGCCATCCGGCTCGAGATCGGACCGAAGATGAATCTCGGCGACGTGACGAAGAAGGTCGTGCCGAAGATGAGCCTGATCGCGCCCGCGCGCGCGGGCGGCAACGTCTGCACGCGTACGTTCATCCCGCACGACTGCCACGCGGCGATCGGCGTGCTCGGCGCAGTATCGGTCGCTACGGCGTGCATCCTGCCCGGCTCGGTGACGAGCGGCATCGCGACGGTCCCGGAGGGTCGGACCAAGCAGATGTCGGTCGAGCACCCGACGGGAGAGTTTTCGGTGACGCTCGAAGTCGGAGGCACGGCCGAGCATCCCTCGGTGCTCAAAGCTGGACTGCTCCGCACGGCGCGCCTGATTTTTCGCGGCGAGTTGCTGATTCCGAGCGCCGTGTGGGACGGCGGCCGCTGACCGCTCGCCGCGCGCGATGACTCGGCCACCGTTCAGGGCGGAGCATGTCGGCAGCCTGCTGCGGCCCGCCGCGCTCAAGGAAGCGCGGCACAGGCGCGCCGCGGGCGAGCTCGACGCGGCCGGGCTCGCGGCCGTGGAGGACCGCGAAATCGCGCGCGTCATCGCCAAACAGGAATCGATCGGCCTGCGCGGAATTACCGACGGCGAGTTCCGGCGCTCGTGGTGGCATCTCGATTTCCTCTGGGGGCTAGACGGAGTCGGCAAGCACGTTCTCGACGAAGGCGTCGCGTTTGCTGGAGCCAAGAGCCGGCGCGAAGGCGTGCGCGTCGACGGCAGGATCGGCTTCTCGGGTCATCCGATGGTGGAGCACTTCAAGTATCTGCAGGCGCGCACGCAGCGCACCGCGAAGGTCACGATCCCCGCGCCGTCGGCGCTGTACGGCCGCCCGACCCTGCCCCCGATCGACCGTAAGGTTTATCCCGACAACGCCGAGCTGTTCGCCGACCTCGGCGGGGCCTACCGTGCCGCGGTTGGGGCGTTTGCCGACGCGGGCTGCCGCTACTTGCAGCTCGACGAAGTGTTCATCGCGATGCTCTGCGACCCGAACTATCGCGGCCAGATGACCGCCCGAGGCGACGATCCCGTAAAGCTCGCGGAGCTGTATGCCGGCCTCATCAACACGGCCGTAACGGACGCACCGGACGATATGACGATCACGATGCACCTGTGCCGCGGCAACTTCAAATCGACGTTCATGGGAACGGGCGGTTACGAGGCGGTTCAGGAGATCCTGTTCGGCGCGATCGACGTCGACGGCTACTTCATGGAGTACGACGACGCTCGTTCAGGCGGGTTCGAGCCGCTGCGCCTGTTGCCGAAGGCCAAATCCGTCGTATTGGGAATCCTCACGACGAAGTCCGGGAACCTTGAGAGCAAAGACGCGCTCAAACGCCGGATCGCCGAAGCGGCGCGGTTCACGGACCTCGATCGGCTCTGCCTTTCAGCGCAATGTGGATTCGCGTCGACCGAGGAAGGCAATACATTGACGGAGAACGACCAATGGGCGAAGCTCGCCCGGATCGTCGAGGTGGCGGACGAAGTGTGGGGCGAATGACGAACCAGCCGGTCTCGCGATGACCCGCAGGGCGCTTTGGGTCGGCTTATTATTGCTCGTGCCGTTCGCCGTCTATTGGCAGACGGTCTTCCACGAATTCGGGTTCCGCGACGACTACTCGCTGCTGCGCGAGGTGCGCGAGGAGCCCGGCAAGGTGATCCGGCTCACGGTCTCCAACGGCCGGCCCATTTACGGGATGGCGCTCGATGCGTCGTTGCGGCCGATCCGTGACGTGCCCGATCTCCCGTGGTTGCGTCTCGTCGCAGTCGCTCTGTTTGCGGGTGTCGCGGTCCTTCTGTGGCGCCAGCTTCGTCGTGCGGGATGGTCCGACGCGGAATCCGCCGCCGTCGCTCTCGGAGTCGCGTTGCTGCCCGGCGCGCAGATCACCGTCGGTTGGGCGATCGCGTGGCCGATTGCGCTCGCGCTGCTGTTCGCGATGCTCGGTTTCTCCGTCGTCGAGTCGCATCTGCAGCGCACCGGCGCGATTCGAATCGCGGCGCTCGCGGGTGGCGGTTTCCTCTACTTCATGGCCGCCCTCACGTATCAAACAGGTGCCATGTTCGCGGTCGTGCCCCTGGCGGCACTGCTGCTCGTGCGCGGCGAGCACGAGCGGCTCGGTCACGGGCGCTGGGTCGCGGCCCATCTCGCGACGTTGTTCGTGAGCCTCGTTGCTGCGTTCGCGTTGATGCAGCTATTTTTCACGGAAGGCGTGGTTGCCGAGGCGAGCCGCATGCAGCTCGAGCCCGATCCACTGCTCAAGCTGCTCTGGTTCGTGCGCCAACCGCTCGTGAACTCACTCGCGCTGTTCGAGCTTCGTGATCGCTTCGACACTTCGCCGTGGTTCTGGGTAGTCGCCGCGAGCTTCGGCACGATCTTGGCGCTCGGCTTCCTCTTCGGCGCGCGCGACGCTTCCCACAAGGTGCGCTGGCTGTTCTGCTTGCTGTGCCTGCCGTTCATCGCGCACGCCGTCAGCCTTGTCGCGAGCTCGCAGGCGGTTGGCTATCGGACCGTGTTCCCGCTGTCGGGGCTCGTGCTGGTGTTGGTCGTGTTCGCCCTGCGCAGCGTGGTGGCCGAGGGCCGAATCCGGCCGCGCCTCCAGCAGGCCGTGTTCGGCGCGTTGCTCGCGTTCGCGGCGGTTTCGGCCGAGCGCAATGCGTACACGCTGATCGCCGTGCCTCAGAACCGCGAATGGGAGCTCGTCCAAACGGCGGCGGAGCAGCTGCGGCTGGACGCCGATACCGACGTCTACATCATTCGGCCCGGTATCGACGATCGCTCGACCGAGCAAGTCTTCGACGACGAGTTCGGGTCGCTATCTTCGGATGCAGACTGGGCCTCTCGGGAAATGTTCAAGGCCGCGATGCGCGAGAGGTTCCCCGATCGGCTCCCAGCCGGGTCCGCGTATTCAGTCGTGACCGGGACGGGGCCGCCCGCGGCGCCCGGGGCCTACGACGCCGTGATCGACCTGCGCAAGTTGCGCACAGAGGGCGACCGGACCACCGTGGCCGGAGAAACGGACACCGCGACGGCGTCGCGGCGCTGACTCACGGCCGAAGACGTTCGCGCGGCCTCGTGGCCGTGCAAAGCGAAGATCAACCTATGCGCCGTAAGCTCCTCCGACGATTCGGCGTTTGTCTTAATTCGGCGCGCGGCGGGCGCGGTTACTTCGCAATGCTGACGACTTCCGGCTCCATGTAGCTCTTGAGCCCGAGCGCGGAATATTGCCGCCCCAGGCCCGACTCCTTGGCTCCGCCGAACGGCACGAATGCCGACGTGGCCCGGTGCTGGTTGACCCAGGCCGTACCAACCTCGAGCTTCGCCGCGATCTCTGCGCCGCGCTTGACGTCGCCGGTCCAGACCGAGCCGCTGAGCCCGTAGCGCGTGTCGTTCGCGCGTCTGAGCGCGTCGTCGAGATTCGAGAACTTCAGAATC
This sequence comes from uncultured Gammaproteobacteria bacterium, assembly GCA_963742115.1. Classification (GTDB taxonomy): domain Bacteria; phylum Pseudomonadota; class Gammaproteobacteria; order Steroidobacterales; family Rariloculaceae; genus FEN-1219. The sequence goes on along the minus strand of CAVUKQ010000008.1, from coordinate 505,734 downwards.
GGCACGATCGGGCCGAACTGCTCCTCTTGCACGAGCCGGCTCCCCTCGTCGATGTCAGTGACGAGCATCGGCGGCAGGAAATAGCCCGGGCCGTTGGGCACGTCGCCGCCCGTGAGGAATCGAGCGCCGCGTTTCTTCGTGTCCTCGATGATGCTCACGACCTTGTCGTACTGCATCTTGTTCTGGATCGGACCGAGGTCGGTCGCGGGGTCGAGCCCGTCGCCTACCTTGGCCTTCCTCGCCTCTGCGACGAGCGCGTCGCAGAGCGCATCGTAGATCTTCTCGTGTGCGTAGATCCGCTTGATCGCCATGCAGACCTGGCCGCTGTTCACGAACGACGCGAAGAAGATCTTCTTCGCTATCGCCTTTGGATCGACGTCGTCCATCACGATCGCGGGATCGTTGCCGCCGAGCTCTAGCGTGACGCGCTTGAGCGTGGCGGCTGCGCTCGCGAGCACCTTCTTGCCGGTCGCGACCGACCCCGTGAACGAGATCTTGTCGATACCGGCGTGCTCCGTGATCCACGCGCCGAGGTCGTCACCGCCCGCGAGCACGTTCACGACGCCGGCGGGAAACACCTCGTTCAGCAGCTCCGCGAACTTGAGCGTCGTAAGCGGTGTGTATGGCGACGGCTTCAGCACCACGGTGTTGCCCGTGTAGAGCGCGGACACGAGTGGGCCGAGCGCGAGGCTCATTGGCGCATTCCACGGCGTGATGATCCCGACCACTCCGAGCGGCCTATAACGCAGCTCGATGTGCCGCTCCTTGTCGTCGACGAGCGTCTCGACGGGGATCTCGATGCCGACCATCCCGTCGGACTGTGCGGCGCCGCGGTCGATCTCGGCGACCGACTGCGCCAGCGGTTTGCCTTGCTCGCGCGTGAGGAGCTCCGCGAGCTCGTTCTGCTTCTCGCGCAAGCGCTGGGACATCTTCTTGATGAGCGCTGCGCGCTCCGCGAACGACTTGTCGCGCCACGCGGGAAACGCCGCGCGTGCCGCCTTGACGGCGCGGTCGAGATGGTCGCGGGTCGCCGCGGGGCAGCGCGCGAATATCTCGCCGAGCGCGGGATTGATCACGTCGAGGTGCCGGTCGCTCGCCTCGAGGGAGCCCCCGATCAGCAACGAGAAATCAGTTCGTAATGCAACGCTCTCGGCTCGCTTGGCCATCGCTCTCTCTCCGGGTTTGGGGCGGGTTCGCCGCCTCGCGCGCCGGGTGCCGGCGCCTTACCGCGCGCGGTCTGCGCGGGTTCGCGGCCTCGAGCCGCTGTGCTAACCTTGACCGCCCGAATAATACACGAACGGGCCTGCCGCGGGCCTCTCGGAACGGAAACACGCTCGACCTTAAGACCGATTGCTCGGTGCATCAACGCAGCGGGAATCGGCGCCGCAGATCGCAACCGTCGGAGGCTTGAATGAAGATCGTAATGGTCGGCCAAGGTGCGTTTGGCCAGAAACACTTGGACGGGCTCAAGAACATCGACGGAGTCGAGGTCGCTAGCCTGGTCGGCGGCAACCCCGAATCGACGGCCGCAGTCGCGAAGAAATACGGCATCCCGCATCACACGACCAAGCTCGACGAAGCCCTTGCGCAGCCCGGCGTCGAGGCCGCAATCCTGACTTCGCCGACGCAGGTCCACGCCGCGCAAGCCGAGCAGGTGATGCGCGCGGGTAAGCACGTCGAGATCGAGATCCCGATCGCGGACACGCTTGCGGACTCCAAGAAGATTCTCGCTGCGGCGAAATCCGCGGGGAAGATCGCGATGGCGGGGCACACGCGCCGCTTCAATCCTTCGCACCAATGGGTTCACAAGCGTATCCAGGCGGGCGAGCTCAAGCTCCAGCACCTCGTCGTGCAGACGTTCTTCTTCCGCCGGAAGAACATCAATCTCGAGGGCAAGCCGCGCAGCTGGACCGATCACTTGTTGTGGCATCACGCGTGTCACACCGTGGACCTGTTGCATCACCAGACGGGTGAGACCGCGCAGCAGGTGCATGCGTTCGAAGGGCCGCATCATCCGGAGCTCAAAATAGCGATGGACATGAGCATCGGGATGCGGACGCCGTCGGGCGTGCTCTGCACGCTCGCGCTGTCGTTCAACAACGACGGGCCGCAGGGTACGTTCTTCCGCTACATCTGCGACAACGGTACGTACATCGCGCGCTACGACGACCTCTTCGACGGCAAGGACAAGCAGATCGATCTGTCGAAGGTCGACGTCTCGATGAACGGCATCGAGCTTCAGGATCGCGAGTTCGTCGCGGCGATCCGCGAGAAGCGTGAGCCGCGCTCGAGCGTCGCGCAGGTGTTGCCCGCGATGGAGGTCCTCGATCGGCTGGAGAAGTCGCTCAATGCCTAGCATCCCGGTCTGCATGGCGCCGGACCCGAACACACGGAAGCCGAAATACCAGGCGCCGCCTGGCGCGTGCGACGCGCATTGCCATATCTTCGGGCCGGGCGATCGATATCCGTACGCCCCCGATCGCAGCTATACGCCGCCCGACGCGCCGCTCGCGAAGCTCAAGGAGCTGCAAAAGATCCTGGGGCTCTCGCGTGCAGTGCTCGTCAACGCGAGCTGCCACGGCGTCGACAATACGGTGATCCTCGACGCGATCGAGCAGAGCGGCGGCAAGTATCGCGGCGTCGCGAACGTCGACGCATCGTTCACGGACAAGGATTTCGAGGAGCTGCACGCAGGCGGGATTCGCGGCATCCGTTTCAACTTCGTTCAGCACCTCGGCGGAACGCCCGATATGGATGAGTTTCAGCGGCTCGTCGCGCGCGCGGCCGGATTCGATTGGCACGTCGTGCTGCACTTCGACGCGGCGGATCTGCTCGAGTTCGACGACATGCTGCGCACGCTGCCGGTGCCATTCGTCATCGACCATATGGGGCGCGTGCCGACCAAGGACGGGCTGAACCAGGAGCCGTTCAAGCGGCTGCTCAATGCCGTGCGCATGGACAACTGCTGGGTGAAGATCTGCGGCGCCGAGCGCATCTCGTCGATGGGACCGCCGTTCACCGACGCCGTGCCGTTCGCGCACGCGCTGCTCGAGCTCGCGCCGGACCGGGTCTTGTGGGGCACCGATTGGCCGCATCCGAACATCAAGAAGCACATGCCGAACGACGGCGATCTCGTGGATCTGATCCCGTTGTTCATGCCGGACGCGACGCTGCAGCGCAAGGTGCTCATCGACAATCCGCACCGGCTCTACGGCTTCACTGGCTGACGAGATCGTCGCGCGCTCGCGCGCGGGTCGGTTTACGTCGGTCTCGCTGCGGCGAGCGTGGGGGCGAGGCCGTCGGTCATTCCTCCCGCTACCCGCCGCGCGATGCCCCTAAGCTGCTTCGAGAATGATGTTGCCGACGCCGGTCGACGAGGCCGGCACGTGATAGAAGCGGTACACCTCGCGCACTCGCTCTCCGAGCGCGCCGCGCATGATGAGCCACATCACGAGCTCGATCGCCTCGGCCCCTGCGTCGCGCAGGTATTCGATCGGCGGAATCCGCGCGAGCCGCTCGGGGTCGCGCGTCAGATCGTCGAGGAACGCGGTGTCGAACGGCGTGTTGATGAGCCCCGCGCGCGGACCCTGGATCTGGTGCGACATTCCGCCCGTGCCGAAGATCACGACGCGTAGGTCCTCGTCCCAGCTCTCGACCGCCTTCTTGATCGCCTTGCCGAGCATGTAGCACCGGTTCCCCGTCGGCGCGGGATACTGGACCACGTTGACGGCGAGTGGGATCACGCGCACCGGCCAAGCCTTCGGCTGGCCGTACAGCAGCGTCAGCGGCACGGTCAGGCCGTGATCGACCTGCATCTCGTTCACGATCGTCATGTCGAACTCGTCGAGAACCAACGACTGAACCATATGTGCGGCTAGCTCCGGATACCCCTTGACGATCGGTACCGGACGCGCGCCCCAACCTTCGTCGGCGATCGGGAACTCCGCTGCGCACCCGAGCCCGAACGTCGGGATGATTTTGAAGTCGAACGCGTTGACGTGATCGTTGTAGACGATGATCGCGACGTCCGGCGCGGTTTCGGCCATCCACTTCTTCGCCGGCTCGTAACCCTTGAACAATGGAGTCCAGTACGGCTCGGCCGTGCGCCCGTTGTCCACTGCGGCGCCGAGCGCGGGAGTATGGGACGTGCCGACCCCGGCGATGATCTTCGCCATCAGTTTTTCCTATCGGATTTCGATCGCCAGCCGTCGGGGGAGCGCCCGCCCGACATCATCATCTTCACGTAGTCGCTTTCTTGAACGCCGGCCATTTGCGATGCCATGTACTGATAGGACCTTTTGTCCGTGAACGCGAGCTTGACGAGCGCGTACGAAACCGCGCCGAGATCGAGCAGCGTGTTCCAGGAGCGGCTCACTACCGCCTCGCGCTGGGCCTCGGTCATCGGAAACTTCTCGAGATATTTGCGTTCGTCGGCCAGGAACTCCTCGCGATTCTCGGCCTTCATCAGCGAATAGAAGAACGTGTTGAGATGGTAGCCCCGGCGAGCCCGCTCGGCGTCGAACACCCACGTGCCCGGTATGTCTTCGTATTCTTCAGGTTGTTTGCTCATATTGGCAATGAGAGCGTTCCACTCCCCCGTTTGTCAACTCTTGGTTCTGTTAGAACAGCAGCGTGTTTTCGAGCGCGACGCTCTTGATCAACGCGAATACCTGCTGATCCGGTGCAAGGCCCAGCTCCTCGAACGCGTCGCGTGTGATCCGCGACCGCAGGTGCTGGCCTTGCACGTCGAGCAATACCTCCGCGTTGATCGTACCGTCGAAGTCGATCCGCAAGATGCGTGCGGGCAGCACGTTGCGGATGCTGATGCCGCGCGGGCGCTCGGTCGCGAGAGCAACGTCGCGGGCGAGCACGCGAATCCGCAAAGCGCTGCCCACGCGCGGCTCGCTCATCGGGACCTGTAGCACGTGCTCGCCCAAACGCAACGCCGCGATGCCGGCGCTCTCCCGCCTCGACGCGCACCAGCAGCACGGCACCCGTGTCGCGGCCGCCCGTGAGCGATGCGACGTCGAGCCTTTCGAGCACCGAGGCGATCGGGCCTTCGGCGGCGATCTTGCCCGCGCTCAGCAGTAGCATGTCGGCCGCGAGCCGCGCGACCTCGTCGATGTTGTGCGTCACGTACAGGACGGGCACGCCGAACGTCTTGGGCAGACGCTCGATATGCGGGACGATCTCGCGCTTGCGCGCGAGGTCGAGGGACGACAGCGGCTCATCCATCAGCAGCAGCCGCGGGCTCGTAAGGAGCGCGCGACCGATCGCGACCCGCTGCTGCTCGCCGCCGGACAGCGACGCGGGATGGCGCCGGAGCAGCGGACCGAGGTCGAGAGCGCTGACGACCGTCGTGAAATCGATCGGCGGCGTGCTCGCGGCGCGGTTCACGGCACGCCGCAACGCGAAGCGCAAGTTGCCCTCGACGTCGAGGTGCGGGAACAGCCGACCGTCCTGGAACACGTAGCCGATGCCGCGCCGATGCGTCGGCACGCGCAGCCCCTCGCGTTGCCACGGCGTGCCGTCGTACGACACCGTGCCGCGCGCGTCTTCCTCGAGACCGGCGATCACTCGCAGCAACGTGGTCTTGCCCGAGCCGCTCGGTCCGAATAGCGCGGTGATTCCTTCGAGCTCTAGCTCGCGCCGCACTTCGAGCCTGAAGCTCCCGCGGTCCAGCTCGACGTCGAGGGCGAGCGTGGTCATGCGTCGCGCCGCACGCTGGAGCCCGTGCACATCATGTGCGGACCAGCGGCATGCGCCGGTTCAGCGCGTAGACGCACAACAGCACGAGGAACGAGAACACGAGCAAGCCCGCCGCGAGGATGTGCGCCTGCGCGTACTCGATCGTCTCGACGTGCTCGTAGACCGCGATCGAGATCACCTTGGTCTTCCCCGGGATGTTGCCGCCCACCATCAGCACGACGCCGAACTCCCCGAGCGTGTGCGCGAAGCTCAATACGAGCGCGGAGACGTAGCCGCGAATCGCGAGCGGCGACGCTACGCGGAGGAACGCGTCGAAGCGGTTCGCCCCGAGCGTCGCGGCCGCTTCGAGCGGCGCGCGGCCCACCGCTTCGAACGCGCTCTGCAGCGGTTGCACGGCAAACGGGAACGAATAGATCGTCGAGGCCACCACGAGCCCGAGGAACGAGAACGTGAGCGTGGAGCCCGTGAGCTCGACCCAGAAACGACCGATGCCGCCCGCCGGTCCGAGGAGGATCAGCAAATAGAAGCCGAGCACCGTGGGTGGGAGGACGAGCGGCAGCGCGACGATGGCTTCGATCGCGACGCGCGCGCGGCGCCGTGTGAAAGCGAGCCACCAGGCCAGCGGTGTCGCCAAGATCAAGAGCACGACGACGGTGACGGCCGCAAGCTCGAGGCTGAGCCAAACCGGTCCGAGCTCGAGTTCCGACATCTGCCCCGTCCGCTACGATTGCGCTGCATGTAGCCATGCGCCGAGCGGCATTGTCAATTGCGCCGGGCTGTCGCGAGTCGCGTGCTATTCTCGCGCGCACGACGCCACGCGGCCGCCCACGCCGGACCATTCGAACGGATGAACGAAGCAGCGAAACGACGGATCGTCGTCGCGATCACGGGCGCGACCGGTGCGATTTACGGAAAGCGCGTGCTCGAGGAGTTACGGCGCACGGGGAGCGTCGAGACTCATCTCGTGGTCTCCCGAGCCGGTGCGCTCAACGCGGCGGCCGAGCTCGACTTCGCGAAGCGCGACCTCGAAGCCTACGCCGACGTAGTCCATTCGGATCGCGACATCGGCGCGAGCATCGCGAGCGGCTCGTTCCGCACGGACGGAATGATCATCGCGCCGTGCTCCATGCGCACTCTCGCGGCGATCGCGACAGGTGTGACGGACAATCTGGTTGCGCGCGCGGCCGACGTGACTCTGAAGGAACGCCGGCGCCTCGTGTTGCTCGCGCGCGAGACGCCGCTCAACCTCGTGCATCTGCGCAACATGGTGACGATCGCCGAGATGGGCGGCGTGATCTTCCCGCCGGTGCCGGCTTTTTACGCGAGGCTCGACAGCCTCGACGCAATGGTCGACCAGACCGTGGGAAGGGTGCTCGACCTATTCGATCTCGACTCGGCGCTCGTGCGGCGCTGGTCCGGGATCCGCGCGCCGGCCGAGGACTAGCGAGCGGCTCTCACGAACCGGCATGCCGAGGGCATGTACTGGTTCGGGCACCGTCGGCGGGATGTATATCGCGGCGTTCCTCCGCCCGCCGTGCCGAGCTCGCTCAAGCCCGCTGGGGGCGGCGCATTAGCCGCAGCGCCAGACGACCGAGCCCAGCGCTTCGTAAGGAGTCATCGTGAGCGTGAGCCCGTTGATCGCCGCATTGACCTCGTTGCCGAACGTGACGACGAGCACGCCGTTGGTCACGTCGACCGACGACACGTACTTGCCGCTCGTGTCGGTGGCAATTCCGCTCATGCCGGCCGCGGCCCGGCCGACGGGCGCTTGGCCGCTGTGGATCCAGTGCTCGACGATCAGGCTCTTGCCCCATGAGACCATGGTCAGGCCTTCCGAGACCTGCGCGCGAATGGAATACGTCTGGTAGGCCGGGATCGCTATCGCGGCGAGAATTCCGATGATCGCGACGACGATCATCAGCTCGATCAGCGTGAAACCTCGTTGTGTGACGCGGCTGGTTCGTCATCGGGGTACGGCTTAGAAAGTCGTGACGGGTGTCTCGTCGCTGCGGCTAGTCTTGATCCGCGTAGACCACGGGGATCTTCTTGCGCTCAGCGTAGCTCGTCGCCAGCACGAGGGCTGCGAACGGCGTCATGCGGCGAGAGATCAGCGTCTTGACGCGTTTGGTCAATTCGCAGCGCTCCGCCGGCTCGCCGCCGTCCTTGTCGACGACGCGCTCGATAGTCGCGAGCACCGTAGTGTCGTCGTCGGCGACCGGGCAGGTACGCACACGAACGTAGTCCGTCTCGGGGCGATTCCAAGGCGGCAGCGCACAAATCACTCGTACGTCCATTTTCCGCTTCCTCTGCTCGAACGAACTTCCGTTCATCCGCTAAGGGTTCTAGAGCAAGAGGCATGCCACTGAGGGCGGGCGCGGCTTGCGGCGAGGCCGGTCGAGTTTATGTCACGTCGCGCTGACACGAGACGTCAGTTGCTGCCGCGATCTGCGCAGGGCGAAGGACCCGTTATGTATGGAGCGGCGGCGGATTTCGCCAGCGAGCGAGCTCAGCGTCGCGGTTCGTCCGTTTCGAGCGAAAGTAGCGTCGCATTGCCGCCTACCGCCGCCGTGTTCGTCGTGACCGTCTGTTCCGTGGCGAATCGAGGCAGATAGCTCGGGCCGCCGGCCTTCGGCCCGGTGCCCGACAAGCCCATGCCGCCGAACGGCTGCACGCCAACTTGCGCGCCGATCATGTTGCGGTTCACGTACACGTTGCCGACTCGCGCGCGCTCGGCGATCGAGCGCGCGAACGAGTCGATGCGCGTGTGGACGCCGAGGGTGAGGCCATAGCCGCTCGCGTTGATTGCGTCGATGAGCTCCCCGGATCGCGACGACTCGTAGCGGACTACGTGCAGCACCGGCCCGAACACTTCGCGTGTGAGCTCTGCGACGCTGTCGAGCGCGACGACCGTGGGCGGCACGAACAGGCCGCGTGCGTGCGTCGCGTCCAGCCGGCATTGGTGCAGCACCCGGCGTGTGTCGATGTACGCGGTGAGCTGCGCGTGCGCGTCGGCGTCGATTACCGGGCCGACATCCGTCGCGAGCAACGCGGGATCCCCGATCACGAGCTCGTCCATCCAGCCGCGCAGGAGGCGCAGCACCTCGTCCGCCGTGTCGTCCTGCAGGCAGAGCAATCGCAGCGCGGAACAGCGCTGGCCCGCGCTGTTGAACGCGGACTGCGCGGCGTCGCGCACCACCTGCTCGGGGAGCGCGGAGCTGTCGGCAATCATCGCGTTGAGGCCGCCGGTCTCGGCGATCAGCGTCGCGAGCGGGCCGGTTCGCGCGGCGAGAACGCGATTGATCGCCTGCGCCGTCTCGACCGAGCCCGTGAATACCACGCCTGCGACCCGCGGGTCGGGCAGCAGCGCCTCGCCGAGCGTGCGGCCGTCGCCGGGCAGGAATTGGAGCGCTTCGACCGGAACCCCCGCCGCGTGCAGCAGCTGCACGGCGTACGCGCCGACGAGCGTTCCTTGCTCGGCGGGCTTCGCGATCGCCGTGTTGCCCGCCGCGAGCGCGGCGGCGATCTGGCCCGTGAAAATCGCGAGCGGGAAGTTCCACGGGCTAATGCATACGAACACGCCGCGTCCCGTGAGCTTGAGCTCATTGCGCTCGCCCGTCGGCCCTGGGAGGAGCTCAGGACGCGCGAACAGCGCGTCGCAGTGCGCCGCATAGTAGCGGAGCAGGTCCACCGCCTCGCGCACTTCGGCAAGGCTGTCCGCGATCGTCCGGCCCGTCTCGGCCACGAGGCGCGCGACGAGCTCGCCCGTTGCATTCTCGTAGCCGTCCGCGGCGGCGCGCAGCAGCGCGGAGCGGTGTGCCGCAGGTGTGGCGTTCCAGTGCGGATGGAATGCGCTCGCTTCGTCGAGCGCCGCGGCCGCCGCTGCGGAGTCCGCGTAGACCACGGTGCCGGTGACGCGCTCCCGGTTCGCCGGGTCGCGGCTCTCTAGCGCACTGCCGCGCGCAGCCCGTCCGCCGATGCGCGGTTCGGCGCGCCATCGCCCGGGACGCGTCGCCGCGAGCGAGGCCGCAAGGGTCGTGAGCGCGCGGCCGTCGGCGAGGTTCAAGCCGCGCGAGTTTACCCGCTGCGGGGCGAACAGCGCCCGCGGCAGCGGGATGCGCGGGTGCGCAACGTCCGCGAGCGCTCGCGTGCTCTCGACCGGGTCCTCGACGATCGCTTCGGCCGGCGACTCCGCATGCACGAGCCGATTTACGAACGAGGTATTCGCGCCGTTCTCGAGCAGTCGCCGCACGAGATACGGCAGCAGGTGCTGATGGCTTCCGACGGGCGCATAAACGCGGCAGCGATGCTCCATGCCGGGCCGGTCGAGCAACGCGGCATACAGCTCTTCGCCCATGCCGTGCAAACGCTGAAACTCGAACGGCCTGTCCGCGCCGACCTCGAGGATCCACGCGACGGTGTTCGCGTTGTGCGTCGCGAACTGCGGAACGAGATGCGTGTGCTCGAGCAACAACGCGTGCGCGCACGCGAGATAGGACACGTCCGTGCTCGACTTGCGCGTGAACACGGGGTAGCCATCGAGTCCTTGCTCCTGCGCGCGCTTGATCTCGGTGTCCCAATACGCGCCCTTGACCAAGCGCACGGGAATCGTGCGGCCCGCGCTGCGCCCGAGCTCTTCGAGCCAAGCGAGCACGTACGGGGCGCGTTTCTGGTAGGCCTGCACGGCGAGCCCGAGATTTTCGTAGCCGCGCAGCACGGGGTCGCGAAACACCCGTGCGAAGATCGCGAGCGACAGCTCGAGCCGATCCGCTTCCTCGGCGTCTACGGTGAGCGCGACGTTCGAAGCTCGCGCTGTGCGCGCGAGCTTCGAGAGAGCCGTCGAGATCGCTTCCATTGCTTTCGCGCCTTGCGCGCGCTCGTAGCGCGGGTGCAGGGCGGAGAGCTTCACCGAGATGCTCGGCGCCCGCGCGCTCAGGTCGTCGGTGCGTGAACGGCCGATGGCGGTGATTGCCGCATCGTAGGCGTCGAGATAGCGCAGCGCATCGGTGCTCGTGAGCGCGGCTTCGCCGAGCATGTCGAAGGAGTAGTCGAAGTGCGGTGCGCGCGCGGCGCGGCGCAGCGCGGCCTCGATCGTCTCGCCCATCACGAACTGCGCGCCGAGGATCTTCATCGCTTGACGCAACGCACCGCGCACGACGGGCTCGCCGAGCCGCTCGACCAGCCGCGACAGGAACGGTGCCGGTTCCTCGGCGACTTCGGCGGGCCGCACGATCCGGCCGGTGAGCAGCAGTGCCCAAGTCGACGCATTGACGAACAGGGAGTCGCTCGCGCCGAGATGCGCTTGCCAGTCGGCGGCGCCGAGCTTGTCCGCGATCAGCTTGTCGGCGGTCGCGGCGTCCGGGATGCGCAGCAGCGCCTCCGCGAGGCACATGAGAACGACGCCTTCCTTGGACGAAAGGTCGTACTCGCCGAGCAGCGCGTCGACGCCCGTCGACTCGCGCTGCCGCTGCCGGATCGCAACGACGAGGTCGCGCGCGCCGCGCCGCACGCGCTCGGCTTGCGCAGGTGCGAGCGCAGCGTGCGCGAGCAGCTTGCGGACCGCGCTGTTCTCATCGGCGAGGTAGTGAGCGGCGACGTCGCGATCGAGCTCCGCGAGCGCGGGATGCTCGTCGTCGAACAGCCAGCTGCGCTCTTCATCACCCATCGCGTTAGTGTAGTGCGTGGCGGGCGGCGCGCCACCGTGCGAGCGCCGTCCGCCGCGGTTAGCGCTCCGGGCTACGTTGCTCGCGCAGATTTCCGATCGGGTCAGCCCGCAGCCGCGGGGCGCCCGATCATCGTGAGGAACTCCGCACGTGTGCGCGGATCCGAGCGGAAGTGTCCGAGCAGTTGGCTCGTGATCATCGACACTCCCTGCTTGTGGATTCCGCGCGTCGTCATGCACTGGTGCACGCCTTCGATGACGACCCCCACGCCGCGGGGCTTCAGCACGTCTTGGATGCAGTGTGCGATCTGCGACGTGAGGGATTCCTGCACTTGCAGCCTCCGCGCGAACGTCTCGACGACGCGCGCGAGCTTGCTGATGCCGACGACCTTGCGGTCCGGCAGATACCCCACGTGCACCTTGCCGATGATCGGTGCCATGTGGTGCTCGCAATGCGATTCGAAGTTGATATCGCGTAGCACGATCATCTCGTCGTAGCCGTCGACCTCTTTGAACGTGCTGCGCAGGAACGCGACGGGATCTTCGCGATAGCCGCTATACCAGTCTTCGAACGCGCGCACGACCCGGCCCGGCGTGCCGACGAGGCCTTCGCGGTCGGGATCGTCGCCGATCCATTCCAGCAGCGTGCGAACCGCGGCTTCCGCGTTCTCGCGCGTGGGTTTAGCCGGCGCTCGCTTCGTTTTCGTGACGGCGGCGGTAGAGGGCGATCGATTCGATTTGGGTGTGCTCACGGCTCGTCCATAGTTGGCAACGGACGGAAGCCGCTGCTTCGAGGCTCCGCAGTCTACGGTGCCCTCGCGGGGTGGTGCAACCAACGGGCTGCGCTGGCATATTGAGCCGCCGCCATCGAGCACGGCCGGCAACGAGTGTTGGGTAATGAGCGTTCGCCACATCATTCAGACGTTCGAGACCTGGCGCGCTACCGGCGCGCCGATCGTGCTCGCGACGGTGTACGAGACGCTCGGCTCGACATATAGCAAGGCGGGTCACCGGATCCTCATCGCCGCGAATGGCGACTATCGCGGCCTCGTGAGCGGCGGCTGTCTCGAGGGGGACCTCGCGGAGCGTTCGCGCGCGGTGCTCGCGAACGACTCGGCCGCGGCCGTCACCTACGATCTGCGCGACGAGGTCGACGAGGTCTTTGGCCTCGGCGTCGGCTGCAACGGATTGCTGCGCGTGTTCCTGCAGCCGCTCCAAGCGGCGCGCAGCTACCAGCCGTTCGCCGCGATCGCAGACGCGCTCGCGGGCACCGAGCGCGCAGGCGTCGCGACCGTCGTCGAGAGCCGCGATGCGGCGTTGCCGGCGGGTGCCACCGTCATCGTGCGCGCCTCGTCGCACTTGGCTTTCGACGTTGCCGGGGGTGCCGCCGAGCTGCTCGCGCAACGCACGCGCGCGGCGATGGCGGCGGGCGCGGCCGAGCTCGCCGTGGGCGGCGGGACGACCGTGCTGCACGCGTTGCTGAAGCCGATCCCGAAGCTGCTCGTGCTCGGCGCTGGCCTCGACGCCGTGCCGCTCGTCGCGATGGCCGCGGAGCTCGGCTGGTTCGTCACGGTGGCCGATCATCGGCCCGCGTACGTGGCTCGCGACGGCTTTCAGCATGCGGTGCGGACGCTGCTCGTCGATCCGGCGGCGCTCGCTCGCTCGCTGCGGCTCGAGGAGTTCGACGCGATCGTGGTGATGAGCCATCACCTCACGACGGATCGCAAATACCTCACGCAGCTCGCGTCAGTGAATACTCGCTACCTCGGAGTACTTGGTCCGCGCGCGCGGCGCGAGCGCTTGCTCGCGGAGCTCGGCGAGCAGGGCGTGACGTTACGCGCGCGGTTGCGGGGGCCCGTGGGGCTCGACCTCGGCGCAGACTCGCCCGAGTCGATCGCTTTGTCCATTCTCGCGGAGCTGCAGACGACGCTGAGCGGCGGCAAGCGGCAATAGTATCCCGGGTCCGCGAGCCGCTCATGCCGCCAGGGCGGTACCGGAGTAGGTCGGGAGGAAATAGGACTAGTGGGCAAGTTTGGCGACTCCCGTTCCGTGGCACCATCGTTGACGACATTGGTGTGGCTCGGCTCGGCTCCGCCTGGAAGAGGGCGAACATGGTTACGACGGTAGCTGCGCCGGGTTGCCCGAAGGGGGCTGCGATGAGGTCGATTCGCGCTTCACGAATTCGAATGCGTGTCGGTGTCTTGGCGGCGCTCTCGTTCCTCGGTGCCGCGTCCACGCCGTTCGCGGAGGCGGCGCCGGCGACCGATCTGTTCACCGCTCGCGAGCCATTGCTCGTGGAGCTAGCGCTCGATTTCGGCGCGCTCTGCCGCGGAGAGCGAAGCGCCAAGTGCGAGGACGCACACGGGACGCTCTCGTACCTGGACGCCGACGGGACGGAGCACGGCATCGGTGTCACCGTCCGGGCCCGCGGCCGCTGGCGTAACGAGTCCGGCAACTGCACCGTGCCGCCGCTGTCGGTGACCTTCGACAGCGGCGCGACCGACGATACTTTGTTCGCCGGCCAAACGATGCTGCCGTTGACCACCCACTGCCGCGATACGCCCACCGAGTACGAGCAGTATGTGCTCAAAGAGCATCTCGCTTACGGCATCTATAACGAGCTGACCGACAAGAGCTTACGGACGCGTCTCGCCCGCGTGACCTATCGCGATACCGGCCGGCGCGATCGCAAGGTCGAGCGCTACGCATTCTTCACCGAGCACTTCGACTCGCTGGCCGCACGGCACGGCGCGGAGCTCTGGCCAACCGAAAATTTCGATCCGCGCGAAGCCGATCCGAACGAGCTCGCAACCTTGGAGCTGTTCGAGTTCATGATCGGGAACACCGATTGGTCGGCGGTGGCGGCCCATAACGTCGCTCATATTCGCACGCCCGCGGGAGCGGTCACTGCGGTCGCGTACGACTTCGATTTCTCGGGAATCGTCAACGCGCCGTACGCAACGCCGCCGGCTCAGTTCCGAATTCGTCGCGTGACGCAACGGCTCTACCGCGGGTTCTGCCATCCGGAAGTCGACTGGACGCAGCTGTTCGCGCGCTTCCTCGATCGGCGCGGCGCGATCGAACGCGTCGTGCAAACCGAGATCGGAGCTCTCGAAGAATCGCACCGCCAGGCTGCGCTCGCGTACCTCGACGGAGTTCTTCGCGATCATCTCGTCGCCGGAGCAACGGCAGGACGACATCCTAGACGCGTGCCGTCCGCTAACAGATCGTTCTTGAAACGCTCGGCCGTTCGCGAGCCCAAGTCGCCGATCGACCGGTGGGCGAGGGCGCGCACGGCGGGCGAGGGGTGACCGAGCGGTGAGTTTCTCGAAGCGTATCCTCGTCGGCGTGCTCGCCGGAATCGTCGTGGGAGTGTTCCTCGGCGAACGCGCGGCTCCATTCGGGTTCGCCGCGACGGCCTTCGTGAAGCTGCTGCAGATCACGGTGCTGCCCTACATGACCGTGTCGATCGTGCACAACCTCGGGCGCCTCGACTATGCGACGGCGCGACTGCTAGGCCTGCGGGCCGGCGCTGTGCTGCTCTGCTTTTGGGGGATCGCACTTCTGCTCGCGTTTCTGTTCCCGATTGCGTTCCCAACGGTTGAAAGCGCGCGCTTCTTCAGCACGACGATCGTCGAGCCGAAGACACCGTTCAACTTCATCGAGCTGTATATCCCGTCGAACCCCTTTTATTCGCTCGCGAACAACGTCGTTCCCGCCGTCGTCCTGTTCTCGATACTTCTAGGCGTGGCGCTCATGGGGATGGAGAAGAAAGCGCCGCTCCTGGACGTTCTCGGAGCCGCCTCGAGCATGCTGTCGCGTACGACGAAGCTCATCACTCGCCTCACGCCGTACGGTCTCTTCGCCATCGCCGCGTCTGCCGCGGGAACGCTCGACGTCGAGCGGCTCGGCCGCTTGCAGGTGTATCTCTGGAGCTATATGGCCGTGGCGCTTCTATTGTCGCTTTGGGTGCTGCCAGGCATCGTCGCGGCGCTGACGCCGATCAAGTCCCGTGAATTGCTGGTGCGCTGCCGCGACGCGTTCGTGACTGCCTTCATGGCGGGAGATCTCTTCATCGTGCTGCCGATGCTCATCGAAGCGAGCAAAGACCTTCTGCAGCGCCACGAGCTTGCGGGAGAGCGCGGCCAGGCGCTCCCCGACGTGATCGTGTCGGCATCGTTCAATTTTCCATCCACGGGCAAAGTGCTCACGCTCTCGTTCCTATTGTTCGCTGGTTGGTTCGCGGACACGCCGGTTTCGGTCGAGCAGTATCCGAGCCTTGCGGTGGCCGGGATATTGACGTTCTTCGGGAGCCTCAACGCTGCAGTGCCGTTCATGCTCGACGTGTTCCGGATTCCGGTCGATACCTTTCAGCTCTTTCTCGCTACCGGCGTCATCAACTCGCATTTCGGGGCCCTCGTCGCTGCCGTCCACACGGTGAGCCTGGCTCTGCTCGCGAGCGTCGCGGTCACCGGAACGCTGCGCTTCGAACCGGCTCGGTTGCTGCGCTACGGAGCCGTCACGGCGGCCCTCGTAGCGGCGACGTTCGGCGGCGCGCGATTACTCTTCGAGGGGGTCTTCCAGCAGAGCTACGAGCAGCGCGATGTGCTGCTATCGATGCGGATCCTCGCGGAGCCGGTCGAGGCGACCGTTCGGCGCGAACCTCAATCGTCCGCACCACCCGCCGAGAGCGCCGGCTCGACTCTCGAGCGCATCCGCGAGCGCGGCGCGCTGCGCGTGGGCTACGTCGTGGACGGCTTGCCGTTCGCGTTCTTCAACGGGCGCGACGAGCTCGTCGGCTACGACGTGGATATCGCCTATCGGCTCGCGCGCGATCTCGGAGTAAAGCTCGAGCTCGCCCCTGTCGACAGAGAGCATCTCGTGGAAGCGATTCGATCGCGGAGCTCCGACCTGATCATCGGCGGCATCGCGGTGACCGCGGAGCGTGCCGAACAGCTGGCGTTCTCGTCCTCGTACATGGATGAAACGCTGGCCTTCATCGTCCCGGACCATCGCAGAGACGAGTTCGCGGACTGGGAAACGATTCGTTCGAGGACGGACCTCGTGCTGGCGGGGCCGAACGTTCCTTACTATCTAGACAAGGTCCGGGAGCTCGCACCATCGGCCCGGATCGAGACGTTCGAAGAGATCGAGCCGCTACTCGCCGGCGGAATCCCCGGCGCGGACGCGATCATCGGCACGGCCGAGCGTGGTTCGACCTGGACGCTGCTCTATCCAAAGTTCACGGTCGTCGTACCCGAGCCCAGGCTCGTCAAGATCCCGCTGGCGTATCCGCTGTCGCAAGACGACGCGCGATGGCGGGACTACCTGGACGTGTGGCTCGACCTAAAGCGCAAGGACGGTACGCTCGACGCGCTCTATCGGTACTGGATCCTTGGCCAAGACGCCGTGCCCAAGGTGCCTCGATGGTCCGTGATCCGCGACGTGCTGCACTGGGTCGACTAGCGGCTACGGCGCCGGTTTCGCCTCGGGGAAGCTGCCACGATCCGTCCGCGACTTCCGGCCAGGGTCCGGTTCATCGTCTACGCCGATGCCGCGTATTGCAGTCTGCCTTGGCTCAGAAAGCACGTCCTGTCGAACAGGCCAAGGTCCACTGCATTGGGCAGCCGCACATCTCCGATATCGGGACATGACCGAATCGCGGGATCATAGCTCCGGTCGATCTGAGACAGGCATAGAACGATCAGCTGACGCTGCCGAGCAAAACCCTTGAGTCTGTGGACTTGGTCCATGAGAGCGGCGTTCTCGCGCTTCTGGTCCAAGAGCTGAAGATAGTCGACGACCACGAGCGTTCTCGCTGGTGCTGACGCTAGCTGGGTAACGATGTAGTCGGCGCAAATCCGATCCGAGACGTCGAGCAGAAAACGCTCGGAGAAAACGCTCGGATCCTCGCCGATGATCTCGAAGCACCGAGCGACGTCCGCGCGAGTGAATTCCAGCGTGAAGAACGCGGCTCGATTGCCTTGCTGCATCGTCTTGATGGCGAGATCGATGCCGAGCAGCGTCTTGCCTTGCCCGGGCCGTGACGCGACGAGCACGAGGTCGCCGGGACGCAGCTGTGCCAGCAAGGTCGCGCTTGGTTTATCCGCGGCTGCCTTGGCGGAAAGCAGGCTCCAGGCTCTGAAGCCCTCCCGATTCGCGATCCGGTCCAAGGCCTGATGCAGCGGCATTTTCTCCTTTCGAGACAATGCCTTGGCCTGTTGCTTGAGAATGAAAATAGGCGCAGTGAGCTTCATACCAATCTCCGGTTATGAGCTTCGCTCGCAACCCCTCCTTATACGATTGCTCAAACCTCGAGTTTGGATGAAACGGTTTGCCCTGCACGGCGGGTACTTTCCCATTGGAGGGGGGAGGCACGGGCAACGTGCCGCGTTCAGTATGGATCAAGGTCGCGCTCAATTAAACGGCCCGGCTATACGTCAATAGCTCGATCCTCGCCGACTGTCGTCGTACATCTTCGTCAGAAACGTTCGAATCGCCGGCTCGGCTTCCTGCTCGCTCATCAAGCGCTGCTCGACGATCGACTTCGCGATGTCTTTCACCGACCGTCGCCCGTCGATCAGCGACATGATGAACGCGTAGATCTGCGTCGACATCGCCTGCACGCGGAACGATTCGCTGAGCGGTACCGGGTCCGTACCTCGCACGAGCCAGTCGGGCAAAGCCTCGTAGCGCGGCAGCTTCTTCGCGTCGCGCGCTTTTGCGGCGTTCCACGCGACGACGCGCTCGCGCCGGCCGTGCCGGCTCGCGGGCGAGCAGAGGTACGGAATCTCGTGCTCCGTTACCGTCGGCGCCGCGAAGCCGTTCTCCTCGATGACGGCCACGCACTCCTCGAGGCTGTAGCGCGCACCGGCATCCGGAACGTGGAAGCTCAGTGAGCCGAAGTTCAGCCACCGGCCTCCGGGCGCGAGCAGCGCGTTGATGCGCGCGCTGAGCGCCTCGAACCGCTCGGGCAGGATGTCGACGAGCCACGGCGTGATCACGGTGTCGAACGCGCCGCGCCGAAACGGCGGTCGATGGGCGTCCGCGAGGACGCAGGCGAATCCTTCGCGTGCCGGGGCGGGCGCCGCGAGTGAGCGCAGCACTGCGTTGTCGGCGGTCGTGCGCGGCGCGATTGGAAACTCGAATAGCTCGACGCGCTCGCCGCGCACCACTCGTTGCGCGAGAAGCATCAGCAACGGATTGAAATCGAGCGCGACGGTGAGATTGGCGGCGGCACGGACGTGCACGTCGTACGCGAGCCGGCCCGCGCCGGCCCCGAGAACGAGCACGCGCCCCGGTGCAGCACCGCCGAGCGCGTTCTCGAGAATTCCGTACGACGCTTCGTTCTCCTCCTCCCCCCAAGCCCAGTCGCGATGGACGTTGGCGTAATACGTCGTGAGGCCTTGCTCCGCGGGCAACCGCGTGCGCAGCGCGAGGTGCGTCTCGATCGTCGCGGCATAGTGCTCGAGCTCGAGCGGGGCGAGCAGGGTTCGGAGGCGCCGGCCGTGGTCCGCGGTAGCGTCGGCGAGCAGTGCGAGGCGTGCACGCGTTGCGGCGCGCAGCCCGGGGCGCTCGAGCGCGGCGCGCAGCTGCTTCTCGTCCCGGTCGGTGCGTTGCAGCGAGAAATGCAGGCGGCCGCGCCACTCGCCGAGCGACGCGCCGGGCTCGGCGAACAGCCATGGAATCGAGTCGAGCCGCGGAAAGTCGACGCGGCAGCCCGCGCAGCGCAGGCCGTCGCCGGTCGCGGCGAGCGGCTGATCGCAGCGCGGGCACGCGAGCAGCTCGAGCAGATTGCGCGGTAATCGTTCGATCGGCCGATTTGGCAAAAGAAGCCTTCGGCGCATCGTGGCGTCGGAACCGACGCTGCGAGCCCGTGCACGCGTCACGTTATGTGAAACGCGGCGAAAACAAGAAGGGCGGTTACTCGGCCATCCTTGGCCGAGCAACCGTTCCCGACGAACCTCAGCAAACCGTAGAAGAGAAGCCGTCGATCAGATCGGCGCAGTGATCACGCCGTTACACGATCGGAGCGAACGCCGTGAGCCGATCGATATTGCGGGTTGCTCCCGAGACCGTGGTTCGGGAACAGTGGTCGCGAACATGGCCTTGCTCGCCGTGCAGCGCCATGTAGTTCAGCAGCACCATCTCGACGAGCAGGTTCACGTTGTTCGCGCCGGGCGTGCCCGAGCGTACCACGTTGCCGTCCGGCGAGAACGAGCCGAGCTGCTGGTGCTGCGCGGCTGTCAAGCCGTCGGCGCTCGTGAGCAGATCGTCGGGCGGCGCGCCGCGGGTTGTAGACGAGGAAGAACGCGCGACGCCGTGTCCTGGTTGTCGCTCGTCCACTCGCCCTTGCCGCGGCCCGCGACCGAGTTGTCGATCACGCCGTTGCTCGACAGCGAGCCGTCGCTGAACACGTACATCATCAGCGGCACGTTCCTGCGCGCGGCGTACTCGAGGACCGCGCCCATGCAGCGTCCCGCGCGGTAGTCCTTCGTCTCGCCTTCCTGACGCATGCCGCCGTGATAGTCGTAGCCGCCCATCGTGATGCAGCCCGCGCCCGCGTAGCCGTCGACGACCATCTTCATGACCGAGGCGGTCTTGCGGAACTCGTTGCCGTCGGTGCCGCCCGCGGTGAACTCGGCGTCGCGTGAAGATGCCGCCCGTGCCGACGATGTTCGGATCCTGCGCCGGGTCGAGCACGACGTTGCCGAAGCTTCCGCGACGTCGGCGGCCTCGAGGTAGCCGCACTTCACGAGATCCTTCGACGACGTCGTCGCGCGTGCGGCGACTTGGACGATCGGGGAAATTGACGTCGGTCGTTCATGCCCATCTTCGCGGCTGATCCGATAGATCGACTCGATGCACGGCGACCTCGTCCTGATGGCTCAGCAGCGCTTCGAGCTGATCGCTCGTGCCGACGAGGCCCGTCACGTCGCTCGGCCGATCGACCTTCGTCGGCCGGAACTTCGCGATTGATCATCATCTGCGGCGCCATCGAATTGCCGCCCGAGATCCGAGTTCTGCGAGCCGATCAGCGTGAGGATCGAGCCGTCCGCGCCGGCCTTCTGGATGCCGTAGAGCGGGTTGTGCGGATTGTTGCCCGTGTCGTTCTCGGAGCGTGCCGGAATCACGGCGCCGTTGATGTTCGCGCCGATCGTCGGTCGTCTTGAAGCTCGACTACATGCCGCGTAGGAACGCGCTGTCGCTGTGGAACGCGAGGCCCATCTGCGTGTTCGGTGTGATCGCCGTTGCTGTCCGTGGCGCTCGCGGTCGTCTCGGCGACGCCGGGGACCTGTCGCCCGGCAAGCCGAGCTTGCTGTAGCCCGCCGTCGCTGATCACGTCGAGCTGGCCGCCTTCGCTTGCCGACCAGCACGTTCGAGCCCGCGATGTTCGCACCGCCCGCGAGGTCGAAGCAGATGAACGGAATCTTGCCCGCGCCGTTGCTGATGCCGCAGCGCGCCCGTGAGGCGCCGCTGCAGGTCGTTCGCGAGCGCGCGCATAGGCCGCGCGCGGATTCGCGAACAGGCTCAGGATGCCGCCGGTCAGAAGGGACGCGCCGCCCGTCGAGGAACCCTTGCGCCGATGAGTTCGCCGGCGCGTCATGAGACGGCGTGGTCTTCATGGCGTTGCGGGGCGTCGATCGGGCGCAGCTTACGTTTCACTTTGATCAACATAGGCGGTACCTCTGAGCTAATCCTTGTCGCTTACTGCACCAGCATCGGCGCACTGCCGATGATCGAGGCGCACACGGCCTTCGAGATCGCGCGCGTCCGCGTCGCGTCGTTCGTGACGCCGGCGCTGTTGAGCAGGCCGGGCCGGGTCACGTCGCCCGGGTAGCCGTTGATCATGTGATCGAGCTCGGTCCGGACGCTGGCGCGGCTCGGCTGGCTCGCGAGCTGCGTCACGCCGAGCACGCGGTCGAACAGCGGGTCGAACAGCGCGTCCTCGTTCGCGAACGCCGCAGCCGGCGTGGTGCCGAAGTTGAAGGCCGGGAACATCGTGGCGGCGGCGATGGTGCCGCGATTCTCGATCAACGCATTGCAATACTCGATCGCGAGCTGAGCGATCGCCACCTGGTGCGACGACGAGCACCGCTTCGATCTTCTCGGTCGCGGGCAGCGATTGCCGGATCGTGTCGAACGTGGCCTTCACCGCCAGGATCGAGCTCGCTCACGCCCGTGATCTTCGCCATCGTCGCGCTGATCTCGTCGAACGTGCGCACGCCAACCGACGCGACTTGCGCGAGGTTCACCGGCGTCGGAGCCGGAGGCGTGGCCGGCGGCGGGCGGTTGAAGCTGCTCCCGCCGATCTTGTCGAACGTGAGGAAGAACTCGTCGCTGTCCGGGCCCTTCTCGAGCGGCACGACGGCGCCGAGGTCGGCGATTCGCTCACCCGCGGCGGCCGTATAGGCCGTCGAGATCTGCTTGGTCAGATTCGCGTACGACTGGCCGACGTGGGCCTCCGCGCCGTTCAAGCCGATCCGGATGCCCTCGATGTCGAGGCCCATCGGGTTGCGCGCTGCCGTCCAAGCTGATGAAGAAGGGCTTACGGAACAGGTACGAGTAGCTGTCGTACTGCGCGGCTTCGTACACGACGTAGCTCTGCACGATGTTCGTCAGGTGCGACACGTCGAACATCAGGAAGAACTTCTCGCCGACGCCCGCATCGAAGTTCTGCTTGATCTGAGCCGGCGTCAGCGCGCGATTGAAGACCGCGACGAGCCGGATCACGCCCATCCAGTTGCGGTTGCCGGACACCTCGTTACCGAGCACGAAGGCGAAGCTGTTGTCCCACTCGCCGAGCGTGCCGCCCGGAGCCGGGTCGAGCTGCGCCTTGAGCTCGCCGTTCACGTAGATCTTCCGTCCCGCCACCGGATCGAACGTCGCGACGACGTGCTGCAGCGTGGCCTGTAGAACCTCGTCCGCGTTCGGCGTCGACAGCCCGGGCTCGCCGTTCGCGTCCGTATTGCTGCTGCGGTTGAAGAAGTCGTAGTTGTACATCGTCTGGCCGAGCGCGAAGTTGCGCGCCATCAGGCCGCCCGAGTAGCTCACGATGCGCATGTCTTCCTGCACGACATTGCCGGGCGCGACCCACGCTTCGATCGAGTACTCGCCCGTCGCTTGGATCAACTTCGCAAGCTTCGAGCTCGCGGTCGTCGACGCCTGCGCCTTGCCGCCTTGGAAGTTCAAGCCCCAGCCGCCGACCCACTTCACGTTGCCCGAGAGGTGCAGGTCGACGCCGGTGCCGCCTTGCGCGAGCGTGTCGAACGCCGTCGCGCACGCGCCGGTGATCGAGTCGCCGCAGGTGGTGCCGCTCTTGAACTCGTACAGCGCGACCATGCTGTTCTCGTAGCGGTTGCCGCCCGAGGCGATCGTGCCTTCATAGAGAGTGAGCGCCTTGCTCGTCTTCAGCGCCGGGTCGACGAGCGTCGGGCGACACGTTGTTGGCGAGCTGCTGGATCGCAGCCTGCATGTCGTTCGCGTCCTGTGGTGCAGCTCGAGGTCCAGCAGTTGTGCGATTCGTTGCGCAAGCGCAAGACGAAGCGCGAGTTCGCCGGGTCGTCGAGATCCATCTTGGCCTTCGCGGCCTCATACGCGATCTTCACCGCGTCGGCGTCGTTGGCCGGACCTTCCGCGAAGAACGGCTGTTGCTTCACGGCCGAGCCCGACGAATGGCAGTTCGAGCAGAAGGCTCGACAGGACCGGATACACGGTGGTCGAGAACAGCACGCCGTCGTCGGCCGGGAAGTTCTTGCTCGAGCCCGGGTCGCGCGGAGTCGGCGGCTCGAGCTCGATCTGCCGGCCGCCCGAGCTCGCGAGCTCGCCGGCCCAGTTCGTGATCCAGGTGGTCAAGATGTCCGCGCAGGTCGCGTTGCTCGACAGCCAGCAGTTGTGGCCGCCGCCGACCTTCGTGACCATCAGCGAGTCTTCAGGCGACGTGAGCGTCACGACCGAGTTCGCCGCGGCGTAAGCGAGGTTCACGTCGTCGCTGCGCGCGAACATCGGATTCTGACCGCCTTCGACGCTGTGGCACGTGCCGCAGCGATTCGACGCGCGGACGTTGTCCCACAGATTGATCTTGAACGACTGCACGTCGTCCGTGCTGGGCGCCGGACCCGTGTAGCCCGACACGTTCACCGTGCCGCTGCCGGGGTTCTGCTCGACCGCCGCGCCGCTGCCGCCGCCGCACGCGGTGAGCACCGTCGCGGCCGCGAGCGCGAGCCCTGCGGCGAGAATGCGCGCAGACGTGGCTGAAGCGTGACCGGTCGTGCGAGCGGACTTCGTGTCAGCCGCGACCGAGATTGAGTACTGCATCGTCCTGACTCCCTAACCTCGAGCTCTAGTTGCCCATGCAGTACTTCGCGGACTCCGCGAAGACTGGCTTCAAGTCGTAGCCGTTCGTGAAGCTCGACGTCATCGCGTCGACCGCGTCGCGGTCCGCCTGATCGCCCGGAGCGCGCAAGCACACCGCTTTGAAGACCTTCGTGACCTGGCACTGCGCGAACGCGTGCGTGCTCGGCGAGCTCTTGGCCGAGCGACTTCGCGCCGTTGCCCGAGCCGGGCAATCCCGAGCTCCAGCCGATCAGCGCGTTCTGGCCCTGCCGCCAGTGGTTGTTCCAGGAGTCGTCCGGCGTCACGAATCCGTCGGCGAACGTCTCGTTGTTGTTGAAGTACTTCGGTTGCACGACGCCGGGCGTGTATTCGATCCGCGTCGTCGTCTCGTTGTAGTCGTAGTACGCGAACGCCTGCGCGAGCGGATCCATGCCGGCGTGGCAACCGATGCAGTTGTTCAAGAACACGCGGCTGTCGCCGCCGGGGCTGCGCGACACGTCCTGCCGGATCCGATCCGGAATGATGCTCGTGTCGTGCACCTGCTCCATGTCCTCGCACAGGTGGTTGATCAACGTGAAGCGGAACATCGCGCGGTTGGTGCCCGCGACGAAGAACGCCTCGGCCGCCGCGCGCGTCGTGATCGCGCCCGCGGTCGCCGCGGACGGAATGCCGTAGGTGCCCGACTGCGTCGTCGACGACAGCTCGGCCATCGGATTGAAGTTCGGCTGACGCATCGCCTGCTCGAGGTCGACGTAGTGCTGGTTGCTCGTGGCCGACGGCGCAGTCGAAACCTTCGTTGCCGTAGTAGAGGATGTCGCCCGTGAGAATCTGATTGAACGGCACGTTGTCGCGAACCATGCCCATCACGAGCGTGATGTAGTCGTTCAGCGGCACGAACGCCGACTGATCGCGATTCGTCCACGGCGCCGCCCAGTTCTTGAGCGTCACGGTGTAGAAGTGCGGATCGTCCATCGCGATGTTCGCGGCGACGATCGGCCCGCTCGCTCCGCCGTTTTGAATGTCGCTCGCCATCTGCGTGAGCACGGCATCGGTCGGCGGAACGCCGGCCAAACGGTTGTGAATGCGCTCCGCTTGCTCGCGCGGACCTGCGAGAGCAACCGACACGCTGCTCATCACGAGCGTTGTCGCGACGAACAACCACCACACCGCACGATCACTGTTGAAGAGGGTGAACGCGGGCGTTGAATGCATCCTGCTAATCATCACGATCGTCCCGTTGGTTGAATGACACAGTTCGAGTGCGGGCCGCACTACACCACAAAAAAAATCGCTGCGTAATGTGGGAATTCACAGACGTCTGTAATCGGCGACGGTTTCGGCAGCGGCGTATTCGCCGTGTAGGCTCGGATCGGTGAAGCAGTCGATCCTTTGCCGTCGAACGACAGCATCGCGATCAGTTAAGTGAAATGACTTGCGACTGTGCGCTCGCGAGTGATGCGGACGCGGAGAGGTTGGTCACACTTTCTTTAGTGGTTCGATCTGGACAAGTTCTGTGAT
The DNA here is from genome assembly GCA_963742115.1 of uncultured Gammaproteobacteria bacterium. GTDB lineage: Bacteria > Pseudomonadota > Gammaproteobacteria > Steroidobacterales > Rariloculaceae > FEN-1219. Next base: position 480,512 of record CAVUKQ010000008.1, on the reverse strand, counting down.
CGCGTTAACGGAAGAGGTAGATGTCGATGCCCATGATTACGGGGCGCCGGGATTACGTCGAATCGACATTCGATGCCTCGCCGAATTATGCAAGCAGTCGACGGAGCGTTCGTCGCGCAACAACGAACGCGCTGAGCTCGGAACCCGTCGAACGCACGCGCAGAACTTTGTTTGGATCGGCCCTCGCTTCAGGGACGAAGTAACGCGAGAGGGATTTCCGATGGACTCATGGACAGGTCGAGTGGCCACTATGCTTAGACAGTTCTGTTTGCCGCTTGCTCGGTATCGCGGCAGCCGTGCTCGCGGGCTGCGGCGGCGGCGACGGCAGCGTAGGGGTCGGCCAAGGGCAGGATCCAGATCCGGTCGCGCCCGATTTCCCGATCGCGTACACCAAGGGACCGCTGTTCGACGAGGACGACGACCTCCAGGCGCGGACCGATCTGCGCGACGTGCAGCGCTTCAACGTCGGCACCGATCTCTATATGCGGGATCGCGCATCGCCCACGGCGGTCGAGCGCAACATCACGCTCCGCGAGACCATGGGATTGGGCGACGTGCAAGGCGTCGAGATCTCGGACGACGGCAAGAAGATCCTGTTCGCGATGCGCGGCCCGGTCGACGAGGGGCTGGATCTGGACGACCCCGATCAACCGCACTGGGGCATCTGGGAATACACGATCGCCACCGACACCTTGCGGCGCTTGATTACCGCGGACATCACGTTCGAGGCAGGCCACGACATCTCGCCGCACTACTTGCCGGACGGCCGGATCATCTTCGCGTCGACGCGCCAACGTACATCGAAGGCGATCCTGCTCGACGAGAACAAGCCGCAGTTCGAAGCGTTCGACGAAGACCGCAACGAGCCTGCATATCTATTGCACGTGATGAGCGATACCGGCGACGCCGCCGATCTTCATCAGGTGTCTTTCAATCAGAGCGACGACTTCGACCCGGTGGTGCTCGACAACGGCAAGATCATGTTCAGCCGCTGGGATCACGCCGGCAACACCAACGGTATTCATCTCTATCAGATGAATCCCGATGGTACGGGCCTCGAGCTGCTGTACGGAGCCGAGAGCCACCTCACCGGCACGAACAACGGCCAAGTGCAATTCATCGGCGCGCGCGAGATGCAGGACGGCCGCATCATGGCGATCGTTCGGCCGTTCGATCATCCCGAGCTCGGCGGCGCCATCACGATCATCGACGCCAAGACGTACGTCGAGAACACGCAGCCGATCGCGCAGTTTCCCGGCATGACGGGGCCGGCGCAGACCGCCGCCACGCCGAATCAGGTACGCACCGACGACCTCCCCTCGAAGGGCGGGCGCTTCAGCTCGGCGTTCCCGCTGTGGGATGGCTCGGGCCGCGTGCTCGTGAGCTGGGCGATCTGCCGTCTCGCGCAGCCCGATCCGGCCGATCCGACGCGCGACCTGTTCGTGCCGTGCACGGACGCGCTGCTCGCGGACCCGAACGCAGTATCCGCGCCGCCGTTGTATGGCGTGTGGATGTACGATCCCGTGACGCAGACCCAGCAGCCGATCGTGATCGGCGAGGAAGGCGTGCTGATCGGCGACGTCGTTGCCGCACAGCCGCGCAGCAATCCGGACCACATCGCCGACAAGATCGCGGGCGTCGACCTCGACGCGGATCTCGTCAATGCGGGCGTCGGCATCCTCAACATCAAGAGCGTCTACGACGTCGACGGCGTGGCTTCGGTGAACATCGGCGCCGTCGCCGACCCGCAGACGACTGCTGCTGCGCAACGCCCCGCGCGGTTTCTGCGCGTCGAGAAGGCCGTTTCGATACCGGACGAAGACATCGTCGATCTCGACAATACGGCGTTCGGCCCGAACATCGCGCAAGGCATGCGCGAGATCGTCGCGTACGCCCCGATCGAGCCCGATGGCTCCGTGCGCGTGAAAGTGCCGGCGCGGGTCGCGCTCGCCGTGAGCGTGCTCGACGCGAACGGCCGGCGCATCTCGGCTCGCCATCAGAACTGGATCCAAGTGATGCCGGGCCAGGAGCTCGAGTGTCACGGTTGTCACGCCCCGTCGACCAACCGGTCGCACGGCCGCGTCGCAGCGTTCGATGCCGCATACGCAGGCGCGAGCGGCACGGGCGTGCCGTTCCCGAACACGCGTTCGATGTACTCGCCCGACGTCGGCGACACGATGGCCGAGACGCGCACGCGCACCGAGGACGCGATTCCCGATACTCAGCTCGCGACCCAGCTCGTGTGCCCGCCGAAGCGCTCGCTCGAGCCGAGCGTCAACCTCAATTACTGCGACGCGTGGACCAATCCAGCGGTGCGCGCGCCCGACGCGTCGTTCTCGTACGACTACACGGCGCTCACGACGCCCGCTCCGGTGGACACGAACTGCATCGCAACGTGGTCGCCCAATTGCCGGATCGTGATCAGCTATGAGGCGATCATCCATCCGTTGTGGAGCACGCCGCGCCAAGTGCTCGATCCGATGACGATGGCCGTGGTCGCGGACCACACCTGCTCGCAGGGTGGCTGCCATGCGCCGGTGAACGCGATGGCACAGCCGATGGTTCCGGCCGGACAGCTCGACCTCACGGACGGCCTGTCGGCGGACGAGGCGACGCAGTTCAACGCGTACCGCGAGCTCCTGTTCGCGGACAACCGCCAGGTCGTCATGAACGGGGCATTGGTCGACGAGCAGGTCGTGATCGGAACGGACGCGATGGGTAATCCGATCACCGCGCCGGTCTCCATCGGATCGCCGGCGAGCTCCGCCGGTGCTCGCGCGTCGACCGGGTTCTTCTCGCGCTTCGATACGGGCGGCACGCACGCCGGCTGGATGAGCACCGCCGAGCTCAGGCTCGTTGCGGAATGGCTCGACATCGGCGCGCAGTACTGCAACAACCCCTTTGCGATGACGGGATGCCCGGTCGACTGAACTATGCGCCTGACGCTGCTCGTACTTCTGTGCCAACTCGCGTTCTGCGCGACCGGCTTATGTGACGAACCGGAACACGAGCAGTATCGGGAGGTCGTCGTCGACGACCCCTACATCGAGATGCACACCGGCCCGGGCCGCGGCTACCCGATCTTTTACGTTGGCGAGCGCGGCGAGCAGATCGCGCTTCTGAAGCGGCGCACGGAGTGGTTCAAGATTCGCACGGAGCGCGGCAAGGAAGGCTGGGTCCACCAAACTCAGCTGCGGACCACGCTCAATCTCGACGGTGATCCGTTCGACCTGCCCGGGCTCGGCGTAGAGGACTACGCGTTGCGGCGCTGGGAAGTCGGTGTGCTGTACGGCGACTTCGGCGGCGCGAACGCGATCTCGACGTACGGGTCGTACAGCTTCACGCCGAACCTGAGCGGCGAGGTCTGGGTGACGCAAGTGATCGGCCGCTTCTCCGACAGCACGGCCGCGAACGTCAACATCGTGCACGTGATGTATCCGGAGTGGCGCGCGTCGCCGTACTTCACGCTCGGCGCTGGCGAGATCCACACCTCGCCGAAAGCGACGCTCGTATCGACGATCGACCGGACGGATTCGACGGCGCACGCGGGCTTCGGCGTGCGAACTTATCTCACTCGACGATTCGTGTTTCGGGCGGAGTACAAAACCCACGTGGTGTTCACGAGCCGCGACGACAACGAGGAAATACGGGAATGGAAAGCAGGTTTCTCCTTCTTCTTCTAGCGCAGGCCGCCGTCCTCGTCGGCCTGACGGGTTGCGGCCGCGACAAGCTCGTGGCTGAAGACAATGGTCAGCCGCCCGTCATCGAGCCCGATGTCGAACGCCGCGAGATCGAGACGGCCAAGATCGACACCGAGGACTTCGAGGTCGGCATCTTCGCGGGCGAGATCAGCGTCGAGGACTTCGGCGTCAACTCGATGGTCGGCGCGCAATTCGCCTATCACATCACCGAGGGCTTCTTCGTGGAGGCATCGGTGGGGCGGGCGGATACGCAGCTCACGAGCTTCGAGCGGCTGAGCGGGGCTGCGCAGTTGCTCACAGATTCGGAACGGGAGTACTCCTACTATGACCTGTCGGTGGGTTACAACATTTTTCCCGGCGAGAGCTTCGTCGGCAAAGATCGCTCGCTCAATAGCGCCACGTATTTGATCGGCGGAGTCGGGAAGACGACCTTCGCCGGCGACGATCGGTTTACGGTGAGCCTAGGTATGGGAATTCGGCTGATGCCGCTCGATTGGTTGGCCGTGCATGCCGACATTCGAGATCACGTCTTCGACATCGACCTGCTGGGCGAGGAGAAGACCTCCCACAACATCGAGGCTCACGTCGGAGTGACGTTCTTCTTTTGACGCGTTACGGAGGTCCCATGCTGCGGGCATTTTCGATACTGGTCGTAGGCGTTCTCGTGGCCTCGTTCGCGTATGCGGCGACGATCTCGGGTCCCGCGCCGAACTTCACTCTGCCGTCGCGCGACGGTAAGACGGTCTCGCTCGCCGACCTCAAGGGCCAAGTGGTGATGGTGAACTTCTGGGCCACGTGGTGCGGCCCGTGCCGCAAGGAGATGCCGCACCTCGAGGCGCTTCATCAGCGCTACAGCAGCCTCGGCTTCACGCTGCTCGGAGTGAACGTCGAGAACGATCCCGCGGGCGCGAAGAAGTGGCTCGAGGATAACGGGCCGGTGACGTTCCCGATCCTGCTCGACACGAAGAATCAGGTCAGCAAGCTCTATAAGGTCAACACGATGCCGAGCACGGTGCTCGTCGGGCGCGACGGCACGATGCGCTACATCCACCACGGCTACGAGCCGGGTGTCGAAGGCGAATATCAGACTCAGGTTCGCGCGCTATTGAAAGAGTGAGCAATGGCTATGAACCGAAATCGCCTCCACAGGTTTGCCGCACTGCGCGGCGCTCTGCTCGCGGCGGCGCTCGGCGCCGCGCTCGCTGGCTGCCACGTGGAGCCTTGGGTGAAGCCGTACGAGCGCGACCACCTCGCGGACACCGTGATGTCGTTCGATCGCGATCCCGTCTCGAGCGCGTACACGGGGCACGTCTACGAGGCGCGTGAAGGCGCGCGCGGCGCGACCGGCGCCGCGGGCGGCGGTTGCGGCTGCAACTGAGGACGACGCGGAGTGCTGCTGCGACGCATCGCATTCGTCCTAGTCGCCGCCTCGGCCGCGCGATTCGCCGCGGCCGGCGTGCTGCCGGAGGACCGTGCCGACGTGCTGCTGCACTCCTACGATGGCGGCGGGGTCACGATTCAAGGGCCGTCGCTGCTCGTGCGCAAGCAGTTTGCGCAGAAGTTTTCCGTCTCGGGAAACTACTACGTGGACAAGGTCCAGAGCGCGTCGATCGACGTGATCACGACCGCGAGCCCCTACGAGGAAGAACGCAAGCAATACTCGGTGGGCCTCGATTATCTGCATGATCGCTGGACGATGAACGTCGGGTTCACGAACAGCGAGGAGAACGACTACGTCGCCGACACGATGAGCTTCGGCATCAGCCAAGACATCTTCGGCGACCTCACTACGATTTCCCTGGGCTACTCGAAGGGCGACGATCAAGTCGGCCGGCGCGGCGATCCGACCTTCAAGGACACGGTGCAGCGCCAGGACTACCGTCTCGGCGTCTCGCAGATCCTCACGAAGAACCTGCTGCTCGGTCTCTCGTTCGAGACGATCACCGACGAAGGTTTCCTCAACAATCCGTATCGCCAAGTCCGTTACCTCGACCCGAGCAACCCACAGGGTTACAGCTACGAGCGCGAGATCTACCCGCGCACTCGCACGAGCGACGCGGGCGCGATGCGCCTACGCTATTACTTGCCGTGGCGCGCGGCAGTCTACGGCGAATACCGCCAGTACTCCGACACCTGGGACATCAAATCGGGTACGTACGAGATCGGCTATACGCATCCGGTCGAGCCCGGCTGGATCTTCGAGGGCAAGCTGCGGTTCTATTCGCAGGACAAGGCCGATTTCTACAGCGACCTGTTCCCGAGCTCGCAGTATCAGAACTTCATCGCTCGCGATAAGGAGCTCAGCACCTTCGCGAGCCAATCGGTGCGGCTCGGCGCGACCTACGACATCGTTCGCGGCGGCTGGCGGTTCGTCGAACGCGGCACCGTGAACGTGATCTTCGATCACATCCTGTTCGACTACGATGACTTCCGCGATCTCACCGGCAGCGGCGCGGCCCCCGGCACGGAGCCGCTCTATTCGTTCGACGCGAACGTGCTCCAGGTCTTCGTTTCGTTCTGGTTCTAGTCTCTCTTACCACCGAAACAAGCGCACGACGGTGCCGGCGGCATGCTCGCCGCGTTTCGCCGCGAGCTCGACGAAACCATCCGTCCCCGCGAGCGCGACGAAGTCGCCCGAGGTATTCGTCGGCCGCGGCGCGGCGAGCGCCGCACCCGACTCCGACCACGTTAGCTGCACCGGCAGAAAGTACGTGAGCTCCGCCGACGCCTCCGCAGGCGCCGCGAGAGTCACGAGCTCGGGCGGCGGCTGGGCAAGGCCAGCCGCGGCGCGCAACGCCGGCACGATGTAGCGCGTCGCGCATACGAGCGTCGACACGGGATTGCCGGGCAGCGCGAAGATCGGCTTGCCGCGTGCGCTCGACCCGAACCACATTGGCTTGCCCGGGCGTTGCCGGATCTTGTGGAAAACGAGCCGGGCGCCGAGCTCCGCCAACACGCCGGGCACGAGATCGAATTGACCCATCGAGACCCCGCCGCTCAGCACGAGCGCGTCCGAGTCGGCGTCGAGCCGCGCGATCGCCTCGCGGAGTGCCGCCGATTCGTCGCGCAGGCGTGACCGCGTGACACGCGCTAGCCGGTGCAGCGTGAGGCTCGCTTCGATCGCTCGGTCGTTGCTCGAGCGGATTTGATACGGGGCCAGCGGCTCGTCGACGTCCACGAGCTCGTCGCCGGTCGAAATCACCGCGATCCGGGGCAGTGCGGCGACTGCAACCGTGCCGCTGCCCGAGCTCGCGAGCACGGCCATTTCGGGCGGACCGATACGGGTCCCGGCGGCGAGCACGATGCGGCCTAGCGCGCGGTCGCTGCCGCGCGGGTGCACGAACTGCCTGTCGGTCACGGCCGCTCGCTGCTCGACCTCTGCGCGTGCGTCGCCGCCCGTGACCCGTTCCACGGGAATCACCGTGTCCGCGCCGCCTGGCAGGATCGCACCGGTCATCACTCGCACGCATTGCGCCGCGCGCGTGAGTGCGAGCGGCGCCGCGCCGGCGGCCTGCGTGCCCACGACCTCGAACGCGCGAACCCCGGCCGCGAAGTCGCGATACGCGATCGCGATGCCGTCCATCGTGACGCGATCGAACGGCGGCTGATCGCGCTCGGCGACGACGTCCTCGGCCAATACGCGGCCCACGCAGTCCGCGAGAGCCTCGCGGCGCGCGGGCAGCATCGGGACGTTCGCCAGGATCAAGGCTTCGGCTTCGGCGACTTCTATCATCGGACTCATCGGACTCGGTAGATCCAGAAATCCAGATCCGCGAAGCTCGGCGGCGGGTTGGGACGCCGCCTCCGCGGCCGCCGGACGCTTCGACGGATGCGCGGCCGCCGGGCGGGAGTGCCGCGGCAGACTCTGTCACATTCGTATTCCGACTCTCGCCGGCGGGACTATACTAACCGGGAGGAGGCAAGTATGGCCCGTGTGCTCATCAGCGGCTTCGCCATCTGTCTCGTGGCAGGCACCGGCTGGGCTCAGGTCGATACGGTCGACACGCAGAAGCAAGCGGACAGCCGCACCGTGCTCGGCGTCGGCAACGAGCTTCTCGCTGCGGGTGCCGAGATGATCCGCGCAGGTCAATACGAAGATGGCATTCGTTTGACGACGCAGGGTCTCGAACGCCCGGCGTCGACCAACGATAGGGCTGCGGCCTTGTCGAATCTCTGCGCCGCGCATGCCGCGAGCGGTCACCCCGATCTCGCGATCACCTTTTGCACGGAGTCCATTTCGATCAACGAGAAGAACTGGCGCGCGTACAGCAACCGCTCGTACGCGTTTTACTTGAAGGGTATGTACGCGCAAGCGCATGCGGATCTCGAGATGGCGGCCTCGATCAGTCCGAACGCTCGGCAGGTCGAACAAATCCGCGGCATGATCAACGAGCGCAACCTGCGTCCGAGCGTGATCATGGAGGACCACCGTTAACGCCGCGAGCAAATCGTCGGTCGTTCTCGTCGTCGCGGCGGCGATTCTCGCTTGCGTTGCGCCGCGCGCCGATGCGGCGCGCCGCAGTCGCGTGGCCGTGGACCCGGTCGGCACCTGGAATTGCGTGATCTACGGCCACCCGGAGTTCGGCGACGAGCGCGTGTTGCTGAATTTCGGCGCCAACGGCGGCTCGCAGCTCGCACGTCAAGACGGCGACGAGATCACTCCGTGGACCGCCCTGAGCTTCTGGCTGACGGACGACGACGGCGTAATGACTTTCACGGATCCCCGCTCGGGGCGCCGTTTCGAGGCCGATCTCACTCGCGGGACACTCGGCGGGAGCTGGCGCACTTACACCTTGCTCGGCGGCTGGTGGTGCAGCGCGGCCGACTTTGGAGCTGCGCCCGCGATCGAACGGGCAAAGTCGACGCATTACATGCCGCCGCTTCTCCCGTCGCTCACCGCGACTCCACGCTATCCCGTCCAGGCGATTCGCGAAGCGAAGCAGGGGCGCGCGGTGTCGTGCTTTTTCGTCGACGCGAACGGCTACATCGTGCAGCCCGAGCTGATCGAGCTGTCCGACGAGGTATTCCGGCAGCCGATCTTGAATGCGCTCGCGCGCTCGCGCTACCAAACGTGGGCCGACGAGAGCGTGTTGCGGCCGGGCTGCCGCAGCTTCATCTTCAGGCTCGATGCGATCAACGCCGCGGCGGAGTAGTCGAACGGCGGATCCGACGGTGTCGGGCCCGAGCTTGCCGCTACTCCGTGACCACGCGCGCTTCCGCGACTCCGACCTGATACGCGTCGGTGCTGGTGAACGGCCCGAGCCCTGTCACCCAGCGCGAGCCCGCGCCCGGAGCTAGGTCGCCGGTGAAGCGCCGGTTGACCTCGCGCACCGCGCCTTGGGCGTCCGCGTAGCGCACGGCGACCGTGACGTCGGCGACGGTCACGCGCGTCGGGTTCCCGAGCTCCACGATCAATTGCCCGCGCTCGTCGAGACCGCCACGCACCACGAGGTACTTGCCGGGATTCGCGGGCAGGTCGAGACGCACGGTCGCGTCCTGCGCGGCCGCGCCGGCTTCGTTGCCGGACTGCGCCGCGTGCGCATAGTGCTCCAGTGCCTTCGCGCGATCGCCGCGCTGCTCTGCGATCGTGCCGAGCGCGTATTCCGCCTCGGCCGTCGGGAGCAGCTGGTTGCTGGCTTCGAGCTCGGTTGTCGCGCTGTCCCACTGCCGCAGCTGCCCGGTGCGAGAGCCCCTTCTGCAGGTGGTAGTAGAAGAAGTTGTCGTTGCGTGCGATCGCGTCGCCATAGTGCTTGATCGCATCGTCGTAGCGCTTCCGGCTCACGTCGATATCGCCTAGCAACGCGTGAAACTGCGCTTCGTTCGGCACGAGCTTCACGGCTTGTTGCGCGAGACGCTCGGCTTCGTCCGGTTTCTTCTCGCCGAGAGCCATGCGCGCATCGTCGTACGCCTTGTAGGCCGGGCGCGCGTTGCCGCAGCGTCGCGGTCGCGGCTTGGTAACGCTCTCGCCCTATGTCGCCGCCTGTTGGCAGCATCGTCACCATCGCGCGGTTCTTCTCGACGCGCTCGGTGGAGGGGGGATGACTCGCGAACAGCGCCTCGAGCTTGCCACCCTCGCCGCCGTTCTGCTCCGCAAGCCGCACGAACGTCTCCTGGAGCGTGACGGCCGCCTGCGGGTCGTATCCGGCGCGCGACATGTAAGTCATGCCGTAATGATCGGACTCGAGCTCGGCTTCTCGGCTGTTGCGCTGCGTGATCAGCTGCGCGCCAACGCTCGCGGCGCCGATCGGCGAGGCCGGGATCGTGGTCGCGCTGCGTGATGACTGCCGTCGCGAGCAGCGCGCCCTGCAGCAGCAATCCGCGCTGCATCGCGAGCGCGCCGTGGCGCGCGGCCGCGTGCACGATCTCGTGGCCGAGGACCGCCGCGAGCTCGGCTTCCGAGTGGAGCTCGGTCAGCAGGCCGCGGTTCACGGCGATCTTGCCGCCCGGTAACGCCCAAGCATTCGGCACCGAGCTATTGAGCACCACGAACTCGTACGGCAGCTCGCGGTCGCTGACGGCAGCGAGCTTTTGGCCAACGCCGCGGACGTAGGTCGTGAGCCCTGGGTCGAGCGCGTAGTCGCCGCCCTGCATCTGGCGCGACGGCGCGTACTGCTGCTCGCCGATCGCGACCTCTTGGTCCGCGGATACGAGGGCGAGCTCGCGATTGCCGGTGACGGGGTTGATCACGCAGCCCGTGAACGCCGCGAGCAGCGGCGCTAGGACCCAGTTCGATACCTTCATATTCATGACTCGCATTTTCGTCAGCGACTAGTCTCGGTCAAGCAAGACGCGTGCCGAGCGGGAAACCTCCGGATGTGCATTGAACTTAGGTGCGAGGCTCTCGTCCCATGTCGTTGAAGGCCGACAAGAAATCCCTTGTTTTCGGCTCGGGGGCTGGCAGCATGAAGCGACGGCGCAGTGTACATGGAGCTCGCGTGAAGACGTTCTTGGGATGCATCGCAACGATTGCGTGCTGCGCCGGGCTCGCGGCGTGTCACTCCTCTTCGGACGGCGACGACGCAGGCGCCGGCCAACCCGCCGCCTCCGGGCGTCGTCGTCGGGCTTGACGCGCGGCCGTCGAACACGAGTTGCGTCGCGCCGGCGAAGACTTCCGGCAGCGCGGGCGCCACGATCGCGCTGGCGCGTGCATTCCCGAGCCTCACCTTCAGCCAACCGTTGGCGATGCTCCAAGCGCCGGGCGACGACTCGCGCTGGTTCGTGCTCGAGAAGGGCAGTGGAGCAAGCGGCACGGGACGCGTGCTCGTGTTCGCGAACAACGCGAACACGAGCGCGATGAGCACGTTCGCTTCCGTCACCGTGAACGCGAACTCCGAGGGCGGCTTGCTCGGTATGGCGTTCCACCCCAATTGGGCGACGAACCGCCAGGTGTTCTTGTCGTTCACGGAAGGCACGCCAATGGTGTCGACGATCGCGCGCTTTCAGATTGCCGCCGGCGGCGCGTCGATCGACGCGTCGACGCGGCAGAACATCCTGCGCGTCAATCAGCCGTTCGAGAATCACAACGGCGGTAACATCGCCTTCAGCCCGAACGACGGCGATCTGTATGCCGGATTTGGCGACGGCGGTGACGGCGGCGATCCGCTCAGCACCGCGCAAGACACGACCGACCTGCTCGGCTCCATCTTGCGAGTGAACGTGGACGGCGGCGCGCCATACGCAATCCCGTCGGACAATCCTTTCGCGAGCCAGCCCGTCTGCGGCGCCGACTGGGCCGACATGTCGCACAACTGCCCCGAGATCTATGCGTGGGGGTTTCGTAATCCGTGGCGCTGGAGCTTCGACCGGGCCAACGGCGACTTGTGGGTCGGCGACGTCGGTCAAGGCGCTTTCGAGGAAATCGATCGGGTGGCGCGCGGCGGGAACTACGGCTGGGATTGCCGCGAAGGCGCGGATGCGTTTTCCGGCACGCAATCGCCCGCCTGTAGCACGCTGCCGAGCGCGGGCTTCACGAACCCCGTCCATCAGTACGGCCGGAGCCTCGGTTTTTCGGTGACGGGCGGGTTCGTGTATCGCGGCAGCGCGCTGCCGGCCCTGGTGGGCAGCTACTTGTTCGCGGACTACGGCAGCGGCCGCATCTGGCGGCTCGTGTCGAACGGCAGCGGGGGGTTCACGGCGCAGGAGCTGCTCGACACGAACCTCAGCATCTCGTCGTTCGGGCAAGGCAACGACGGCGAGCTCTATGTCGTCGACATCGCAGGCGGCGGCTTGTACAAGCTCGTCGACGGCGGCGGCGCTGCGCCGACGCAGCCGGTGCCGACGCTGCTGTCGGACACGGGCTGCGTGGCGGCGTCGAATCCGAGCCAGCCCGCCTCGGGCCTCGTTCCGTACGATGTCGCGGCCGGGTTCTGGTCCGACGGTGCTGCGAAGGAACGTTGGCTCGCGATACCGAACGGCACATCGATCGCCGTAGGCAGCGACGGCGACTTCACGTTCCCGAACGGCACCGTGCTGATGAAGCACTTCCGCCTGAACGGCAACTTGATCGAGACGCGCCTTTTCATGCGCCATCCCGACGGCGACTGGGCCGGCTATACCTACGAGTGGAACGGCCAGCAGACCAACGCGACGCTCGTGCAGGGCGGGAAGACGGTCGCTGTCGGCGGGCAGAGCTGGATCTACCCGAGCGGCAACGACTGCCTCACCTGTCACACGTCGGCCGCGGGCTTTGCGCTCGGACTCGAGAGTGCGCAGCTCAATCACGACTTCAACTACGCGAGCACGGGCCGAACGGCGAACGAGCTTCGCACCCTCGACAACGTCGTGATGTTCACGACGCCGCTCGGGGATCCCGCGGCGCAACCGAAGCTCGCGAACCCATCGGACACGTCGGCGCCGCTCGGCGACCGCGCGCGGGCCTACCTGCACACCAACTGCGCGCAGTGCCACCGGTCCGGAGGCCCGACGGCCGTGCCGCTCGACCTGCGCTATTCGGTGCTGCTATCGAGCACTGGCGCGTGCGACGTTGCGCCGACGGCCGGCGATCTCGGCCTCGGTGCGAGCGCTCGGATCATCGCCCCGGGAAATCCGCGATGCGTCGGTGCTGGTTGCGCGGATGAACCGCCGCGACGCGAATCAGATGCCGCCGCTCGCGTCGAACGTCGTCGACACGGCGGGCGTCACGCTGATTCGCGACTGGATCGCGAGCCTCACGACCTGCCAGTAGCGCCGCCGGCGGCCGCCGCGCTCCGGCGCGGATCGTTAGCGTCCGCGCGTCGCTTCCGTGCCGGCACTCGGCGTCGCTTCCGGTGTCGGCATCTACAGGTGTTGCCCGGGGGCGTCGGCGCACAGCGATGTGCGCCGCCGAGCCCCAGGGATGGCGTCTTGGCGTCCCCCGGGCGACGCCTGTAGATGACGGCGCCGGAAGCGACGCGCGGACGCCCGCGATCGGCGCCAACCGCGCCCGTAGCGGTGTGCGGCCGCCGGCGGCGCTACTGACAGGTCGTGGGCATTCGGCGAGAATGCGCGCCCATGGAAAACGACACGGAAGAGTCCACTCGCGGCCCCGACTTCATTCGCCAGATCGTCGCGGACGAGGTCGCGGCCGGGAAGAACGGCGGGCGCGTGCAGACGCGCTTTCCGCCCGAGCCGAACGGCTATTTGCACATCGGCCATGCGAAAGCGATCTGCATCGACTTCGGAGTTGCTGACGATTTCGGCGGAACCTGCTTTCTGCGCTTCGACGACACGAACCCCGAGCGTGAGACCGAGGAGTTCGTCGAGGGCATCAAGAACGACGTGCGCTGGCTCGGATTCGACTGGCACGACCGGCTGCGTCACGCGTCCGACTACTTCCCGCAGATCTACCAGTACGCCGTCGAGCTCATCGAGAAAGGGCTCGCGTACGTCGATCATTTGACGGCCGAGCAGATCCGCGAGCATCGCGGCACGCTCACCGAGCCCGGCAGAAACAGTCCCTACCGCGACCGCCCGGTCGAAGAGAACCTGCGCCTTCTCGAGGGCATGAAGCGCGGCGACTTCGACGAAGGCGAGTGCGTGCTGCGCGCGAAGATCGACATGGCGTCGCCGAACATCAACCTGCGCGACCCGACGCTCTACCGAATCCGCAAAGTCCCGCACCAGCGCACGGGCGACGAGTGGTGCATCTACCCGATGTACGACTACGCGCACACGCTGTCCGACGCGATCGAAGGCACGACGCACTCGCTGTGCTCGCTCGAGTTCCAGGACCACCGCCCGCTCTACGACTGGTTCCTCGACAACCTCTGGCACGGCTCGAGCCGGCCGCGGCAGATCGAGTTCTCGCGCGCGAACGTGATGTTCATGGTCACGAGCAAACGTTTGCTGAAGCAACTCGTCGACGACGGGCACGTCGAGGGCTGGAACGATCCGCGGATGCCGACGCTCGCGGGAATCAGACGGCGCGGCTACACGCCCGCGTCGATCCGTCGAATTCGTGCAGCGGATCGGCGTGACGAAGAAGAAGAAGGCCGCCGAGCTCAGTCTCCTCGAGGGGTGCATCCGCGACGACTTGAACGAAATCGCGCCGCGGCGCTTCGGCGTGCTCGATCCACTGAAGCTCGTAATCGACAACTACCCCGCGGAGAACGAGGAGTGGCTCGACGCCGCGAACCATCCGAGCAAGCCCCTTATGGGCAACCGCCAGGTGCCGTTCTCCAAAGAGGTCTTGATCGAGCGCGAGGACTTCATGGAGAACGCGCCGAGCAAGTTTCATCGGTTGAAGCCGGGCGGTGAGGTGCGGCTGCGCTACGGCTACATCGTGAAATGCGAGCGCGTCGTGAAGAACGCGGCGGGCGACGTAACCGAAGTGCATTGCAGCTACGACCCCGCGACGCGCAGCGGCTCGGAGGATGCGGGTCGGAAGGTCAAGGGCACGATTCACTGGGTGTCTGCGAAGCACGCGTTCCGCGCGCCGGTTCGCCTCTACGACCGGCTGTTCATGACGGCGTTCCCGAGCGGCGATCTCGGCAAGGAGCTGAACCCGGATTCGTTGAAGGTCGTGCGAGGCCGCGCTCGAGCCGGCGCTCGCGCATGCGCAGGCCGGTGACCACTTTCAGTTCGAGCGCAACGGCTACTTCGTAGCCGACAGCGTGCTGTCCAAGCCCGGCAAGCCCGTCTTCAACCGTACGGTGACGCTGCGCGATTCGTGGGCGAAGATCGAGCAGGAAGCGCTTGCGGCCGCGGACAAGACGGCGGACGCTGACTAGCGCAAGCGCTGGCCGGCGCGAGTCTCGCGCCGCAATTTCGATCAAACGCGCCGGGCGGCGCGGACCTACATTGGAGCCGTCCTCGAAGAGAGAGCTTCAAGTGAATCCCGTCAACACCGCGCTGTGGTACATCGAGAGGCATTTCGCGAGCGAGTTGTCGCTCGACGAGATCGCTCGTCACGCGGGCGCCTCGCGCTTCTATCTGACGCGCGCGTTCGGCGAGGTGACGGGCTTCTCGCTGATGCGCTACGTGCGCGGCCGGCGTCTCACCGAAGCGGCGCGCGCGCTGTCGGACGGCGCGGCGGACATTCTCGCCGTCGCGCTCGATTCCGGGTACGGCTCTCACGAGGCATTCACCCGTGCGTTTCGCGATCAGTTCGGGATTACACCTGAAGCGATCCGGGCGAACGGTCATCTCGACGGAATTGAGCTCGTGGAGGCAATCACCATGGACCAAAGACAACTGGACGACCTCGCGCCGCCGCGCATCGTGACGGGCGACGCGCTATTGATCGCCGGCAACGGCGAGCGCTACACCTGTGACAGCAGCGCCGGCATCCCCGCACAGTGGCAGCGATTCTTGCCGAGCTTCGGCCATGTGCCCGGGCAAGTGGGACGCGTCGCCTACGGCGTGCGCTACAACGGCGACGACGACGGCAACTTCGACTATCTCTGCGGCGTCGAGGTCGGCACGTTCACGGGGTTGGCGGCGCGCTTCGACCGCGTGCGTGTGCCCGAGCACCGGTATGCCGTGTTTCGGCACGCGGAGCACGTGTCGACGATTCGGCGCACGCAGCACACGATCTGGAGCACGTGGCTGCCGGAGTCCGGGTACGAGGCGGCGGATGCGCCGACCTTCGAGCGCTACGGCGAGGAGTTCGACGGCGCCACCGGCCTCGGCGGCGTGGAGATCTGGCTGCCGATCAAGTGACGCTCAGGTCGGCGCGAGCGCGACCTTCTTGTAGAGAGTTTGGGCGTTGCCGGCCGGATCGTACTTGGCCTTCAGCGCTCGATAGCCCGCGCCGTTGTAGAGCGAATCGAACTCGGTCTGATCGAGGAACGACGACGAGTACAGCATCTTGATCCCGCCGAGGTCGAAGCACTTCCTGTCCATGATCTTCGTGTAGTAGTAGGGCTCTTTGCCCGCGGGCCTGCGTACCTGGCAGTAGCAGCCCAGATTGAAGTAGAGCTCATTCGGCGTGATCGGATAGATCGTCGGTTGGCGCGGCGTCTTGATCGGAACGGCGGCCCACGGTTTACCGTCGAGCTTCACCTCCGCGACGCTGAAGCGAATCAGCTCTTCGCGCGTTCTCCCAAGGCACTTCCCAGTCCTGGATCAGCGGCTCGACGTCGTTCGACGCCATCCCGATCGAGCGCAGCAATTTCGCCTTCGTCGCGACATACTTCGTATAGAACGCGCTGTTGCGCCAGTCTTCCGGCGCGTAACGGCGGAACAGATTGTAGAAGCCCGTCTCGGGCACGTTCCAGAACCAATCAGGGTCGTAGCGGAAGATGTAGTCGAAGGTTCTGAGGTAGATGTCGCGCCGTTGCTCGACGAGCCGATAGAACACGTTCTTGCGAACGATGTCCTCGACATTGGGCGCCTGCTTCACGAATCGGCCCGTCATCAGGAAGTAGCGGCGGTCCTCGAAGTACAGCCCTTCGACGAACGCGAGATCGTTCGACGCGGTCGCCGCGCGCATCGCTTCGAGATACGATCCGGCGTTGCCGAAGCGCTCCACGTGCAGGTGCACGTAAGGCGCCGCCGCGTGCAGCGCGATCTTCGCGCGCAAGATGTAGCCGAGCGTGCCGTAGGAATTCGGCAGCGCGTCGAAAGAGATCGGAATACTCGTTGTCGGCGCGCGCGGTGACGATCTTGCCGTCCGGCAGCAGCACGTCGGCTTCGATCAGCCCGTCGTGCACGAAGCCGTAGCGGAAGCACGTCGATTCGATGCCGATGCCCACGGTCGCGCCGCCCACCGTGATGTGCTTGAGCTCGGGCGCCACGAGCGGCAGGAAGCCGTGGGCCAAGCAGTGCTTGACCACGGTTTCATACGTCGTGAGCCCTTCGACCTCGACCGTGCGCGCGCTTGCGTCGAGCGAGAGCACGTGGTTGAAGTCGCGCAAGGATATGCGCCGCGCGGCGGCGCCGCGCGGCTCGTAGCGGAACAGGTTCGAGATCGTCGACTTCGCGAGCCGGACGTGACCCGTGCCGCTTCGCCAGGTGCTCGTCAGCCGAGCCGTCTTCTCGGCGTAGCTGCTAGGAGCGGTCGGCGTAGACATGCGCGCGCGTCCACGGCACTTCCTTCGAGCCGGAGCGCGCGTACAGCACTTGGAAGAGCTGCAGCTTGCCGACGAGGAACGCGGCGATCGAGCCGACCAGATACAGCCGCCACGCGCGCACGAACTTCTCGTCGAACAGCGACCGCACGGCGTCGACGTTCTCTTCGTAGCGCTCGAGCCAGTGCTCCAGAGTCTTCGCGTAGTGCAGGCGGATGTTCTCGACGTCGAGCACGGACAGACGGTTCGGCTCGAACAGGTCCATCATCTCGCGCAAGCGTCGGCGGCTGCGCGCCCGGGAATATCCGCTTGTCGATCCACGGATTGAGCGGCGCCTGCCTGTCGCGCCCAATCGTGTGCACGAGGCCGCGCCCCGTGGGCGTGATGACCCGGCTCATCAGCGCGCCGAGCTCGCGGTAGTTGCCCACGCCGACGTGCTCGAGCATGCCGATGGAGACGAACGCGTCGTAGGTTCCGGTGACGTTGCGGTAGTCGTCCTCGACGAACTCGAGGCGGTCCATCAATCCTTCGCGCGCGGCCCAGCTCCGTGCGTGGGCGATCTGCTCGTGCGAGATGTTGAAGCTGCGCACGTGCACGCCGTAGTTCTTCGCCATGAAGATCGCGAAGCCGCCCCAGCCGCCGCCGGCTTCGACCACGCGCTCGCCGGGCTTCAGCTGCAATTTGCGCGATACGTGGTGCATCTTCGCCTGCTGCGCCTGCTCGATCGTCATGCTCGGATCGGCGTAGTAGGCGCACGTGTACTGCAGCGCTTGGCGGTCGAGCCACAGCTTGTAGAAGTCGTTGCCGATGTCGTAGTGGTGATGGATGTTGCGCTTCGACTCCGAGAGATCCGGCGCCATGCGTCGCCCACGCGCGACCAGGGAGCCGATCGAGGTGTTCTCGGTGGTGTAGCGATACGCCTCTTGGAGCAGGATCAGCAGGTCGCCGCGGACGTCGATCATGCCCGAGCTGTAGAGGTCGCCGAAGTGCAGGTCGGGATTTACGACGAGCTGCATCAAGGCCTTACGGCTCAGGACCCGGACTACGACCGTGCCGTCGCGCGGAGTGACGTCGGGCTCGTCCCAGAGCACCAGTCGGACCGGAGAAGCGCTCCCAAGCTTCGTCGTGATTTGGGCCACGAGCCAGCGGTCGAGACCCTTGGGCTCGCGTCGGGCTTGCTCGGAATCCGCGTAGTCGTGGTACTCGGTTTCCGGGACGCCCAGCGGTTCGATGCGTGTTCTGCTCATAGTTGTTATTCTCCCGCGGCGCGGCAATTGTGCCATCACCGGGCGCGTGAGGGAACGTCCCTGCTTCCTCACGCAAGTCCGCGACTTTCCAGAATGTCTTGGGTGCGCGCTCGGGCCGGGGCCGTTTCTCCCGGCGCGTTCGGCCCCGTTGTCGCGCCTAGGTTACTATAGCGCCCTGCGATTCGGCTTCGCCGTCGGCATAACCCAGCGATCTCGCGGGCCGACTTCACGGGCCGCTCGCTGACGACTCGATGACGCAAACCGTAGCACACTGGCAAACGCAAGCGACCGTGAAGGACCGGCTGAGCCGGCCGTTGCGCGATCTACGGATTTCCGTGATCGATCGCTGCAACTTCCGTTGTCCGTACTGCATGCCGGCCGAGCTCTACGGAGAGCATCACCAGTTCCTGCCGCGCTCACACTGGCTCACGGCCGGTGAGATCAAGCGCGTCGCGAGCCTGTTCGCACAGCTCGGCGTCAAGAAAATCCGGCTCACGGGCGGTGAGCCCCTGCTGCGGCGCGACATCGTCGAGATCGTGGCCTCGCTCGCGGGCCTCGAGGGTATCGAGGACATCGCGCTCACGACCAACGGCACGCGGCTCGCCGAGCACGCGGCCGAGCTCAAGGCCGCGGGTCTCAAGCGCCTCACCGTGAGTCTCGACAGCCTCGACGAGCAAGTCTTCAAGGAGATGAACGGCGGACGCGGTGACCTCGCGACCGTGCTCGCCGGAATCGAAGCGGCGCGCGGCGCAGGCTTCGAGCCGATCAAGATCAACGCGGTCATCGAGCGCGGCAAGAACGACCACACGGCGCTCGATCTCGTGGAGCGCTTCCGCGGCACGGGCACCATCGTACGTTTCATCGAGTACATGGACGTGGGCACCGTGAACGGCTGGCGGCCCGATCAAGTCGTTCCATCGAAAGAGCTTCTCGGGCGGATCGCGGCCCGCTGGCCCGTGGAGCCGCGCGACAGCAACTACCGCGGCGAAGTCGCGAAGCGCTATGCGTTCAACGGACGGGCAGGGCGAGATCGGCTTCATCTCGTCGGTGAGCGCGCCGTTCTGCGGGGACTGCCACCGCGCGAGATTGTCGGCGGACGGCACGGTCTACACTTGCTTGTTCGCGGCGCACGGCACGGATCTGCGCAACCCGCTGCGCGCGGGCGCGACCGACGCGGACCTCGTGGGCCTTTTGCAAAACGTTTGGCGCAACCGCGACGATCGCTACAGCGAGGTACGCGGCCGAGTCCTCGAGCGCAAGGTGGCCGACGGCCGACAAGACCGAGCGCGTCGAGATGTATCGGATGGGCGGCTGATGCTCACCCACGTCGACAAGGCGAACCGCCCGACGATGGTCGACGTCGGCGACAAAGCCGTCACGACGCGCACCGCCGTCGCCCGGGCGACCGTCGTGTTTCCCGGCGACGCCATGCTGCGGTCGGGCGAGGTGCTGCGCACGAAGAAGGGGCCCGTGTTCGATACTGCGATCATTGCGGGCACGATGGCCGCGAAGCGCACGCACGACCTGATCCCGTTTTGCCATTCGCTGCCGCTCGAAAACTGCAGCATCAAGATCGAATGGGGTGCGCCGAACGAAGCCGTCATCGAGTGCTCCGTGCGTGCGACACACAAGACCGGAGTCGAGATGGAGGCGCTCACGGGCGCGACCATCGCCGCGCTCACGGTGTACGACATGTGCAAGGCGCTCACGCACGGCATAGAGATCCGCGACATCACGTTGCTCTCGAAGACCGGCGGGAAGCGCGACTACGAGAGAGCCGCGCCCGGCTCCGAGCCGTGATCGCGCGAAGCGGGGCGCCAACGCGATGATCGAGGTTACCGCGCGCTACTTCGCCGCCTTTCGTGAGCGCGCGGGCCGCGACAAGGAAGCCGTGAGCACGAACGCGAGCACGGCGGCCGAGCTCTACGGCGAGCTCGCGCGCCGGCACGGCTTCGCGGATTCGATGGCGCGCTGCAAAGTCGCCGTCAACGATCAGCTCGCCGATTGGAACGTGCGGCTCACGGCCGGCGACGACGTCCTGTTCTTTCCGCCGGTTGCAGGCGGTTGATTCGCGCGAGCTCGCGATGAGCTTCAAGATCACCGCGCAGACCATCGATCCCGATGCGCTCAAGCGCGCGCTCGCGGCCGACGCTGCGGGCGCTTGCGTCACGTTCGAAGGTTGGGTGCGCGACCACAATGATGGCGCGCCGGCGTCCGTGCTCGCGCTCGAGTACGAGGCCCATGCGGGGATCGCTGAGCAAGAAGGCGCGCGAATCCTGCGCGAGGCGCTCGAGCGCTTCGCGATCAAAGCCGCGCGCTGCGAGCATCGCGTCGGCAAGCTCGCGATCGGAGACTGTGCGGTGTGGGTCGGCGTGAGCGCCGCGCACCGCGGCGCCGCGTTCGACGCATGCCGCTATATCATCGACGAGACGAAGAGCCGCGTTCCGATCTGGAAGAAGGAACACTATCGCGACGGCCAGTCGGGCTGGGTGAACTGCGCGACCAAGGTCGGCGGCTAGCGCGCGAGCCGCGCGAGGTCCGCCGGTGTATCGACGTCGAACGAGGCTTCCGGCATTTCGACGAGCGTGAGCGCCTGCGACGCGCGCAGCACCGCGCGGGCTCCGGCGTCCCCGCGGATGGCGTGAAGCGCGGGCCAGAGCGCTGCGTGGGAATACGGCCGGGACGCCGGGGCCGCCCGAATAGAGCGCGGCGGCCGGAAGTCCGGGTCGGCGGCGCCACGCCGCGAGCAGGCGGCGCAGCGCCGCGGCGTCGACGTCGGGCTGGTCGACGAGCGTCACGAGGACGGCGTCCGTATCGTGCCGGGAGGGCGCGCAGCCCCGCTTGCAGCGACGTCGCGAGCCCGGTCTCCCAACGCGGATTGAGCACGCAGCGAACGTCGGGTGCGTGGCGGCGCAGCAGCATGCGCAGCCGCTGCGACGAAGAACCGAGCACGACGAGGATGGCAGCGCCGTCGACGGCGCCGCGAGCGGCCGCGAGCGCGCCTAGAATCAGAGGCCGTGTCCGCAACCGCGCGAGCTGCTTCGGCGTGCCGAGCCGGCTCGATCCGCCGGCCGCGAGCAGAACGCACGCGATACGTGGTCGACCTCGTGCTGCCGCGCTCGACCATGTTGCAACTATACTGAAGCCGTGACGAACATCCGCATAAGCCTCGGGCGCGCCGACGATGCGCCGGCGATCGCGAACATGTCTCGCTGCCTGATCGAGAACGGTCTGCCGTGGTCGTGGAACGAAGGGCGTATCGGCTACTGCATTAGAAACCGCGAATGCATCGTGCTCGCGGCGCGCGAGCGGCGCCGGCTCGCGGGATTCGCGATCATGGAGTTCTACGACGAGCATGCGCACCTGAGCTTGCTCGCCGTGCAGCCCGGGTATCAGCGGCTCGGAATAGGGCGCCAGCTCATCGAGTGGCTCGAGTCTTCCGCGCGCGTTGCGGGCACGTTCACCGTGCAACTCGAGCTGCGCGCGAGCAACGACGGCGCACGATTGTTCTATGAGCGGCTCGGCTATCGCGAAGTCGGCCGCAAGCCTGCCTACTACGGTGGACGCGAGGACGCGCTGCGCATGGTGCACGACCTTGCCGTCAGCCCGAGCTCGCGCGCAGCGTCGCCATGACGGAGCCGCGCGAATTCAAACCGCTCAACGTCGCGGTGCTCACCGTGTCGGACACGCGCAACGAGGCCACCGACAAATCGGGCGCAGTGCTGGTAGACCGCTTGAAGGGTGCAGGTCACCGCCTCGCGGAGAAGGCGATCGTGCGCGACGACGTCTACGCGATTCGGGCCATCGTCTCGAAGTGGATCGCGGACCCAAACGTGGAGGTCGTGATCACGACGGGCGGCACCGGGATCACGGGCCGCGACGGCACGCCCGAGGCGATTGCGCCGCTGCTCGACAAAGAGATCCAAGGGTTCGGCGAGCTGTTCCGCACGATTTCTTACGAGGAGATCGGTCCGTCGAGCCTGCAGTCCCGCTGCCTCGCCGGAGTAGCGAACGCGACCTACCTCTTCTGTCTCCCCGGCTCGTCGAACGCGTGCACGACGGGCTGGGACAAGCTGATCGCAACGCAGCTCGACTATCGCACGCGGCCCTGCAACCTCGCCGAGCTGATGCCGCGTCTGAAAGAGTAGTCGCGCACGCCGTGCGATTGCTCTATGATCCTCGCGCAGTCCGAGGGGTGGCCCAAAAGGCCTGAGAGATTGACGGAAGTGTCAATCAACCCTTTGAACCTGATCCGGTTAGTACCGGCGAAGGGACGGAGCCTTACCGATACTCCCCAATCGCTAGACAGACCGGATCTCACTCGTCGACAGAGGAGATCCGAAGTGCAGTGTTTTCGACGTCTCGGCGTCGCCGTTGCGGCAGCCGCCGGTCTCTGGTCTTCCGGCACCTCGGCTCAGGAATCCGCCGCGAGCCCCGTGCTCGAGGAAATCGTCGTCACCGCCGACTTTCGCGAAGCAAGCATCGCCGAGCTGCCCGTGAGCGTGAGCGTGCTCGACCGCGCGCAGCTGCGCGCGACGACCGTCGAGCACTTCGAAGAAGCGATCCGCGAAGTTCCGAACCTCAATCTCTCCGGCGAAGGCTCGCGCGCGCGCTACTTCCAGCTGCGCGGCGTGGGCGAGCTCGAGCAGTACGAGGGCTCGCCGAACCCGTCGATCGGCTTCATCGTGGACGACATCGACTTCTCCGGGCTCGGTAGCATCGGCACGCTGTTCGACGTCGACCGCGTCGAGGTGCTGCGCGGGCCGCAGGGCACGCGCTACGGTGCGAACGCGCTCGGCGGCTTGATCTACATGCGCTCGGCGGATCCGACGGACGCTTTCGCGGCGGACTTCGAAGCGACCGTGGGCAGCGACGACACGACGGCCTATGGCGCCGCCATCGGCGGCCCGTTGGGCGACGCGCTCGGCTATCGCGCTTCGCTGCACCAGTACAAGAGCAACGGCTTCCGCGACAACGTGTTCCTCGGCCGCGACGACACCTACGCGCGCGACGAGCTCGCGGCGCGCGGCAAGCTCGACTGGTCGCCGAGCGATCGGCTCGAGGTGGATTTCGCGGGCCTCTACATCGACGTCGACAACGGCTACGACGCGTGGGCGATCGACAACGGGTTCCGCACGTACTCGGACAAGCCGGGCCGCGACGCGCAGCGCTCGATCGCCGGCTCGATCCGCGTGCAAGCCGAGCTCGCGGCCGTCGACATCGTGAGCATTTCGGGCGTGGCCGACACGGACGCGACGTTCAGCTTCGACGCGGACTGGGGCAACGACGCGTATTGGGCGCCGTATGTGTACGACTACATCACGACCAACGATCGCGAGCGGCGCACGTACAACCAGGAGGTGCGCGTGCTGTCGAAGCCCGGCGCGATCGCGGGCGGGCGCGGCGACTGGCTCGTCGGCGTCTACGCGCTCGATCTCGAAGAAAGCAACGATCATCTCGATCTCGGCGTCTACGAGGACCCTATCTGCGGTCCAGTCTGTACGCTCGATACGAACAGTCCGGTGTTCAGCGAATACGACGCGACCAACGTCGCGCTGTTCGGTCAGGTGCGAATCGCGCTCGGCGCGAGCCTCGAGCTCACGGCGGGTCTGCGAGCGGAGCAGCGCAGCGCGAGCTTTCACGACACGGCCGGCAACCGCTTCGATCCCGACGACGACATGGTCGGCGGCGAGCTCGCGTTCAACTGGCGGCTCGGCGATCACCGCTCGACTTACTTGCGCTTCGCGCGCGGCTACAAGGCAGGCGGCTTCAACGTCTGCGCTCGCGGGCGTCGACTTCGGCGACGTCGACAACGGCAATCTCACGCCGGAGGAAATCACGTACGACCCCGAGTCCCTGACGAGCGTCGAAGCGGGCTACCGTGCGTCGTCCGCCGATGGCCGTTGGCACGCCGACGCCGGCGTGTTCTACGCGCGCCGCGACGACCAGCAGATCAAGATTCCGATCCAGCTCGGCTCGGCGACCCGTCGTCGTTCCTGCTCGTGACCGCGAACTCGGAGCGCGGCGAGCATTACGGGCTCGAAGCGACGCTCGACTGGCGTGCGTCGGAGCGGATCGTGCTGTCCGCGGCGGTGGGATTGCTGCACACGAAGATCGACCGTTTCTCGCTGTTCCCGGAGCTCGAAGGCCGCGAGCAGGCGCACGCGCCGGCGTACACGTATTCGCTCGGCGCCGAGTACCGCGCGCCGTCGGGCTGGTGGGGCCGCGTCGACGTGAGCGGCATGGACGAGTTTTTCTTCGACTACGGCCACGACCAGGAATCGAAGCCGTACGCGCTGACGAACCTGCGGGTCGGGCGCGAGTGGGGACCTTGGAGCGTCTCGCTCTGGGCGCGCAACTTGTTCGACAAGGAGTACTTCGTGCGCGGCTTCTTCTTCGGCAACGAGCCGCCCGATTTCGCCGACGCGTTGTACACGCGGCTCGGCGACCCGCGGCACTACGGCCTCACCCTGAGCTACGATTTTTAGGAGACTGCTATGCGCGTCACCGTCGAGATGAGTCTGTATCCGCTGCAAGGCAGCCCGATCGAGAAGATCCTCGCGTTCATCGAGACGATCCAGAGCGACGCGCGGCTCGAGGTCGTCGTGAACCAAATGAGCACGCAGCTGCGCGGCGAGCTCGGTAGCGTGATGGAAACGCTGCACACGGCGCTCAATCGCAGCTTCACGGGCGGCGGCCCGCAGGCGCTCGTCGTGAAATTCTTGAACGCGGACCTGCCGATCGGCGACGCGCCCGTGCTCGAGGCGCCGGGCTGACCAGAGCATGGATGCAGTCGCCGCGCTGCTCGCGTCGATGTCGCCGCTCGAAGTGGCGTCGGTGGCGTTCGCGCTCGCCTATCTCGTCCTCGCGGTCCAACAGAACATCCTGTGCTGGCTCGCTGCACTGATCGGGACGCTGCTGTCCCTCGCGCTGTTCGTCGAGGCGCGGCTCTATCCCGAGTCCGCTCTCCAGTTGTTCTACGCGGCGATGGCGGTTTACGGTTGGCGCCAGTGGAGACGCCGCGGCCCCGGCGACGCGGTCGCGAGCGACTTGCCCGTCAGCACCTGGCCCGTGAAATACCATGTCGCCGCAATCGCGTGCACGCTCGCCGCAGCGCTGGTGCTCGGGATGCTGCTGAGCCGCACGAACGCGGCGTTCCCCTACCTCGACTCCTTCACGAGCGTCGGCGCCGTGATCACCACCTACATGGTCGCGAAGAAGATCCTCGAGAACTGGGTCTACTGGCTCGTGATCGACGGTCTCACGCTATACATCTATTGGTCGCGCGAGCTCTATCTCTATGCGGCTCTGTTCGTCGTTTACCTCGTCTTGGTCGTGATCGGCTTCTACCGTTGGCACCGCGACTGGCGCGCGCAGGCCGCCGCGCTCGCGTGACCAGCGACGACGCCGAGCGCGCGGCACGAGCGGCGCTCGAGCGCCTGCTCGGCGCGGCCGCGGTGCAGCGTGCGACGCTCGAGCCGCTCGCCGGCGGCATCAACCGGCGAAGCTATCGCGTGGCGGTCGGCGCCGACCAGTGGGTGCTGCGCCTGCCGACGCCCGGCGCCGAAGGACTGATCGATGTCGCGACGGAAGCGGACGTGATGCGCGCTGCGGCCGCCGCGGGGCTCGCGCCCGCGGTCGCGGCCGTCGACGCCGAGCACGGACTGCTGCTCACGAACTATCGCTCGGGCGCGCGTGCCTGGACCGCCGCGGCTGCTCGCGCGCCGCGCAACGTCGTGCGCGCCGCCGGCTTGCTCCGAGCGCTGCACGCCGTCGAAGCAAATGCACCTGCATACGCTGCCGAGCGCATCGCGCGGAAATATCTCGACGCGTTGTCGGCCGGCGTGCGGCGCGCAGCGCGCGCGCTTCGATGTACGCGCACGCAAGTGGGCCGACGAGCTGCTCGGGCTCGCGCGCCACTACGACTCCGCGTATCTGCCGAGCGCGCTCTGCCACAACGATCTAGTAGCGGCCAACGTGCTCGACGACGGCGATCTCGTGCTGGTCGACTTCGAGTATGCTGTGCGCGCCG
Organism: uncultured Gammaproteobacteria bacterium; assembly: GCA_963742115.1. Taxonomy (GTDB): domain Bacteria; phylum Pseudomonadota; class Gammaproteobacteria; order Steroidobacterales; family Rariloculaceae; genus FEN-1219. Next base: position 454,045 of record CAVUKQ010000008.1, on the reverse strand, counting down.
CGCCGGCTCTCGATCTTGCCGGTCTCGCCGGGATGAACGACTACGGCGAGAACGAATGCCGCGAGCTGCTCGCCGCGTACTACGCCGGCGGGCCGCCGCGAGTCTCGCTCAGCCGAGCTCGGCAAGATCGTCCGGATGGTGCGGCTCGTGGCATTCTTCTGGGCGCGGCTCGGCGAGCTGCGAGTCGCGGCGGCTGAGCCATACGCCGTGCTCGCGGCCGCGCTCGACGAGCGGCTCAGTTAGTCGTCGCGTAACAACTTATCGATACAGGAACGGATATGGCGAACGTCGCTTTCTTGGGTCTAGGCGTGATGGGATTCCCGATGGCCGGGTGGTTGAGCCGCAAGGGCCATGCCGTCACCGTGTACAACCGCTCGCGCGAGAAGGCGGACAAATGGCGCGGGCAATACGCGGGCGAGATCGCCGCGACGCCGGCGGAAGCCGCGCGCAGCGCCGAGATCGTGTTCAGCTGCGTCGGCGACGACCCGGACCTGCGCGCGATCGCGCTCGGCGCCGACGGCGCGCTCGCAGCCATGCGCCGCGGCGCGATCTACGTGGATCACACGACGGCGTCGGCGGGCGTCGCGCGCGAGATTGCGGCCGCGGGCCGCGAGCGCGGCGTCGAGTGCCTCGATGCGCCCGTGTCGGGCGGACAGGCGGGAGCGGAGAACGGCAAGCTCACCGTGATGGTCGGCGGCGAGCCCGGGCCGTTCGCGACAGCGGAGCCCGTGATTCGCTCGTTCGCGCACAACGTGCGTTTGCTCGGGCCCGCGGGCTCGGGGCAGCTCACGAAGATGGTCAACCAGATCGCGATTGCAGGCGTCGTGCAAGGCCTCGCCGAGGCGCTGAACTTCGCGCGCAAGGCGGGCCTCGACGTCGCGTCCGTGGTCGACGTGATCTCGAAGGGCGCCGCGCAGTCGTGGCAGATGGAGAATCGCTGGAAGACGATGAACGACGGCAAGTTCGACTTCGGATTCGCCGTCGAGTGGATGCGCAAGGATCTGCGGATCTGCCTGCAAGAAGCTCGCAACAACGGCGCGGAGCTGCCGGTCGCGGCACTCATCGACCAGTTCTACGCCGACGTCGTCGGCATGGGCGGGAAGCGTTGGGACACGTCGAGCCTGATCGCGCGGTTGAATCGCCACGAGAAGGGCTGACGCGGAACGAGGCTCGCACGATGCGCCCGATCCTCGCCGATCTGCTGAAGCTCCTCGAGCTCGAGCGGATCGAGGACCACATCTTCCGCGGCGAGAGCCGCGACCTCGGCGGCGAGCGCGTGTTCGGCGGGCAAGTGCTCGGCCAAGCGCTCACGGCCGCGAGCTATACCGTCGAAGATCGCGACGTGCATTCGCTGCACGCGTATTTCCTCGTGCCTGGGGACGTCGACGCGCCGATCGTCTACGACGTGGACGTGGCGCGCGACGGCAAGAGCTTCAGCAACCGCCGCGTGGTTGCGATCCAGCATGGCCGGCCGATCTTCAACATGACCGCGTCGTTCCAAGTGCCCGAGCAGGGTCTCGAGCACGCGGCGCCGATGCCGCAGGTGCCGGGCCCCGAGGGACTCCCCGACGTGCGCGAGCTCCCGGCGGAGATCCTGGACAAGGTGCCCGAGAAGATGCGCCGCTTCCTCACGCACGAGCGGCCGTTCGAGTTTCGGCCGGTCGAGCCGATCCAGGTCATCTCGCCGCCGCGCGAGGAGCCACGGCGGCACATCTGGATCAAGACGGTCGACAGGCTGCCAGACGACCCCGATTTGCACCGCAACGTCCTCGCCTATGTCTCGGACTATCAGCTCGTCGCGACGGCGACGATGCCGCACGGCGTGCACTTCGCCGAAGGCAACGTGCAGCTCGCGAGCCTCGATCACGCGATGTGGTTTCACCGTCCGTTTCGCGTCGACGACTGGCTGCTCTACGCGATGGAGAGCCCGAACGGTTCCGGCGGCCGCGGGCTCGCTCTAGGCAGGTTGTACTCGCGTGACGGCCGGCTCGTCGCATCGACGGCGCAAGAAGGCGTGATCAGAATCTGGTCGCCCAGCAAACCATGATTGGGCGCCGCGAATCTTCGCGGCGCATGGTCAGGATCACGCCGACCGTCACTGCCCGCGCAGAGGTACGGCTCCGTTTGCGAGCCACGCGGTCAGCAGCTTGATCTGCGTCGCGTCGAGGCGTCCTCCGAAAGCCGGCATCGCGCCGTTTCGCCCGAGAGCGATCGAGGCGCGCACGTCGCCGATCGAGCCGCCATAAGTCCACGACTGATCGTTCAGCGCGGGTCCGCCGAGGACGGCGAGGCCGGCGCCGTCAGCTCCGTGACACGCGCTGCAGTTGGTTCGATACAGCGTCGCGGCGTCGCCCTCGGCCGGCGCGGAGCCGTTCGCGAGCGCCAGCACGTAGTCCGCGACCTTCGCGACGCCGTCGTCGCCGAGCACGGCCTGCCAAGGCGGCATCACGGCCTGGCGCCCCTGCGCGATCGTCTGTGTGAGCTGCTGCTCGTCGCCGCCCCATTGCCAGCTGTCGTCGCCGAGGTCCGGGAACAACTGCGCCTGGCCGCGCGCGTCGGGTCCGTGGCAGGCGGTGCAATGGTTGTTGAAGACGTGCCAGGCCGCGTTCATCGCGTCCGCGTCTTGTTGCAACTCGGCTGCGGGCGCCGCGGCGAGCCGCGCGCGCTCGGGGCCGAATCGCTCGTCGTAACTCGCGAGGCTCGCAGCGATCTCCCCGCCCTGCGACCACCGCAGCGCGCCGCGGTAGGTGCCGAGGCCGGGATACAGGATCAAGTAGACGACCGAGAGGTCATGAGTAGACCGACCAGCAGCCAGAACCACCAGAGCGGCGCGGGCGCCGTGCCTTCGCGCAGCGTCTCGTCCCAGACTTCGTGAGTGACGTCCGCACCGTCCGCGGAAAAGTACACGCTCGCGATGAGCCAGACGAGCGCGATCAGCGACACGATCGTGATCGACGAGATCCACCCGGCCCAGAACCCCGGCGCGACGCTAACCATCGTGCACCTCGTCCTCGAGCGGGATGCGAGCTGCCGCGTCGATGCGGTCGTCGTTCTCCCGTACCGAGATCCAGATGACCAGCGCCGACCATGAACGCCGTCACGAGCATGTCGCCGCCGAAAATCAGATACGCCATCTCAATGCCCCGCGTGCTCTTCGGCGTCCGTGCTCGGGTGCCGGCCAAGCGACTGCAGGTACGCGATCAGTGCGTCGAGCTCCGTCTTGCCCTCGAGCGCGGCGGGCGCTCCTGCAACGACCTCGTCGGAATAAGGATCGCCGAGCGTTCGCAGCGCGCGCAGCCGGGCCTGGATGTCGCCGCTCGCGTCGGCGGGTGCGCTCGGCGAGCCACGGGTACGCGGGCATGATCGACGCGGCGACCACCGCGCGAGGGTCGTTCATGTGCACGCGGTGCCAGGCGTCGCTGTAGTTCCCGCCGACGCGAAGCAAGTCGGGACCGGTGCGCTTCGAGCCCCACAGGAACGGCCGGTCGTACGCGAACTCGCCGGAGCCCGCGATACGGCGCCGTAGCGTTTCACCTCGGCGAGCAGCGGGCGGACCTGCTGCGAATGGCAGGTCGAGCACGATTCGCGAATGTAGATGTCGCGGCCGACGAGCTCGAGCGGCGGATACGGAACGACGTCCGCCGATGGGATGCGGCAGTGCCTCGTCGAGCGTGGTCGGCAGCACCTGTACGAGCCCGCCGATCGATGCGACCACGAGGATGCCGAAGATCAGAAGTCCGGTGTTGCGCTCGATCGCGCTATGCAGACGCAAGAAGCTCATGACGCGGTCACCGCTCGGCGTGGGCTCGCCGTGCGACGCGGCAGCGGGCAGCGGCGGCGTCACCTCCACGGTGCGCCCGCCGGCGAAGGTACGCGCAAGGTTCACGGTCATGAGCACGGTGCCCGCCAGGAACAAGAGCGCCGCCGACGAGGCGCAGCAGCGTAGTAGGGCGCCATCGCGCGCATCACCTCGACGAAGCTGTAGCGCACCTCGCCGAGTCATCGAGGCTCAGCCACAGCAGCGACTTGCGACAGCCCGGCGCCCCACATCGAGAGGATGTAGAGCAGCATGCCGGCGAGCGCGAGCCAGAAGTGCGCGTTCGCGAGCGCGGCGCTATGGAGCGGGCGCCCCGCGAGCTTCGGCACCAGGAAGTAGAACGTGCCGAACGTGATCAGCGCGTTCCAGCCGAGCGCGCCGGAATGCACGTGGCCGATCGTCCACTCGGTGAAATGGCTCATCACGTTCACGCTGCTGATCGCCATCATCGGTCCTTCGAACGTGGCGAGCCCGTAGAACGCAAGCGCCAGCACGATGAACTTCAATCGCGGGATCCGTCTGCAGCTTCCGCCACGCGTTGCTGACCGTCATGACGCCGTTGATCATCGTCGCCCAGGAAGGCGCGAGCAGGATGAGGCTCATGACGACGCCGAGCGACTGCAGCCACTCCGGAATCGCGTTGTAGTGCAGGTGATGCGGGCCGGCCCAGATGTAGCTGTAGACGAACGCCCAGAACGCGACGATCGACAGCCGGTAGCTCCAGATCGGCTGCTCGGCCTGCTTCGGCAGGAAGTAGTAGAGCATGCCGAGGAATCCGCCGGTCAGCAGGAAACCGACGGCGTTGTGGCCGTACCACCACTGCACGATCGCGTCCTGCGCGCCCGGGAACAGCGAGTAGGACTTGCCGAGCGTCACGGGCATCGCGAGGTTGTTCACGATGTGCAGCATCGCGATCGACGATGATCAGCGCGCCGTAGAACCAGTTCGAGATGTAGATCGGGCGCGACCTTGCGCCGCGCGATCGTGCCGAAGAACACGACCCCGTAAGACGACCCAGATGACGGCGATCGCGATGTCGAACGGCCATTCGAGCTCCGCATACTCCTTGCCGCCGTTCCAGCCGGCGAGAATCGACCAGGCGCCGAGCACGATCGTCGACCTGCCACGCGTAGAACACGAACCAGGCGAGGCGCGGCGCAAACAGCCGCACATGCGACGTGCGCTGCACGCTGTAGAACGACGTCCCGATCAGCGCCGACACGCCGAAGCCGAACAGCACGAGATTCGTGTGCGCCGTTCGCAGCCGGCCGAAGGTCAGCCACGGCAGGCCGAAGTTCAGCATCGGGCCAGACGAGCTCGGCCGCCGACGTAGACGCCCGCGGCCATGCCGAGCAGCGCCCACAGGATCGAGCACGCCGTAAACGCCGTGACGATTCGGTCCTCGTAGATCGTCCTTCGCTTAGGCTCGAGTGCCGTCGTCATCGTGTCGACTCCGTCTGATCGGGTGGCCGCGCCGTCAAGTCGCGACTTGCGGGCCGATTCCGTGGCTCCAGAGCACGGCCGTGATGCCGAGCAGGGTCACCCACGCGACCAAGAGATAAGCGATCAGCGCAGACGCCATCAGCATTCCGCGCCCCGGTTCGGTCTTGAGCAGCGATCGGCAAGCCGCGGTAGAGCAGGTACATGCTCCAGATCAGCGTCGGCACGAGCACGAGCACGTTCAGGAACGCATTCGGGTACAGATGCACGACGCTGCCGACCGTGAGCGGCGTGCCGACGAGCGTGACGAGCGCGAGGCTGCGGTTGAAGCTCGAGTCCGCGTCGTAGGTCGCAGCCATCCAGTGCGCGACGAACGCCGTGCTCGAGAAACCCGCACGAGCAGGAGCGCGAAGTAGGCGAGGGCGATCGCGACGCAGAGTCGCGGGTGCGAGAAACATCGGCTCGACGCCGAGCCGCCAGCCGAACATCGACGTGCCGATGTAAGCGAACAGCGGCGGGCAAAGCCCGAGCCAGATCGCGGCGCCGAAGAACACGGCCGTGCTCGATGGCGGGTTCGCGCCGATTTCCGTGATGGCCGTGCTCGGCGCGAACAGCACCGTGCCGAATCGAAGCAGGGGTATGCGTGCCGCGGCGTTGCTCATCCCGGGCGAGTCTAGAGGCGGGGCGGGACGGGTTGCAGTTGGACGAAGTACGTACCCCGCTGAGACGGCGCGCGGGAGGCCGCGGATGCGCCGCCACACCGGGGCCGTTGCGGCCGCCGCGCAGCCGCTAGGGTTGACGTTCCGCGAGCTCGCGCCGATAGCGCTGGCCCTGCCGCACGTAGTGCGCGGCGCTTTCCTCGAGCGCCGTCCTCTCCGCGTCCGTGAGCTCGCGGACGCGCCGCGCGGGCGCGCCGATGATCAGCGAGCCGTCCGGAAACTGCTTGCGCTCCGTGATCAATGCGCCCGCGCCGACGAGGCAGTGGTTGCCGATCACGGCGTGGCTCAGGATCGTCGCGCCAATGCCGATCAGGCGTGAAGTTGCCGATCGTGCAGCCGTGCACCACCGCCGAGTGCCCGATCGTGACGTCGTGGCCGACGGTTGCCGCTGCGTCGCCGTCCACGTGGATCACCGCGGTGTCCTGGACGTTGCTACGGTCGCCAATCCGAATGTCGTTGCTGTCGCCGCGCAGCACCGCGCCGAACCAGACGCTCGCGTCGCGCCCGAGGAACACGCGGCCGATGACGGCGGCGCTCGGCGCGACGAAGAACTCGTCGCCAAGCGTCTGCACCCGGAGATCGCCGAGATCGTAAAGCATCGTCGATCCTCCGCGGCCTACTTCTTCGCTTTCGCTTGGTCGGCCACCGCTTTCGCAGCGGCCGCGATCGCGTCCTGATCGCCGAGGTACTCGGCGACGAGTCGGGCTCAGCCGCGCGTCGAGCTTGTAGCGGCGCGGAATGCCGGTCGGCACGTTGAGCTCCGTGATCTCGTCATCCGAGATGCTCTCGAGCATCTTGATCAGCGCGCGCAGGCTGTTGCCGTGCGCCGCGACGAGCACGTTGCGGCCCTGCAGCAGCTCCGGAGCGATACGGTCTTCCCAGTAGGGCTGCACGCGCGCGAGCGTGGTCTTCAACGACTCCGTGCCGGGCAGCACGGACGGCGTGAGCCTCGCGTAGCGCGCGTCGTTGAGCGGATGCCGCTCGTCGCTCTGCGTCGAGCGGCGGCGGCGGGATGTCGTAGCTGCGGCGCCAGATCTTCACTTGGGCCTCGCCGTGCTTCGCCGTGGTCTGGGCCTTGTCGAGCCCTTGCAGGGAGCCGTAGTGGCGCTCGTTCAAGCGCCAGTGGTTCTCGACCGGGATCCACATGAGGTTCATCTCGTCGAGGATGATCCAAAGCGTGCGGACTGCACGCGTGAGCACCGACGTGAACGCGATGTCGAAAGTGAGCCCTTCGCGCTACGAGCGTGCGTCCGCCGGCGCGCGCTTCCTCGCGGCCCTGCGCGGTGAGGTCGACGTCGGTCCAGCCGGTGAAAAGGTTCTTTTGGTTCCAGTCGCTCTGTCCGTGGCGGACGAGCACGAGTTGGCCGGGCGCCGGCCGCGTTCTTGTTTTCGTCATGCCGCGCTATTTTATACATGCGGCGTCGCGTCTGCGTCGCGAGCCGCTCGAAAGCAGCTCGTGTTCTCGATGGGCCTGTTCCGGGGGCGTCGGCGCACAGGGATGTGCGCCGCCGAGCCCCAGGGATGGCGTCTTGGCGTCCCCCGGGACAGGCCCATCGAGAACGCGAGCTGCGCCCGCGATGCGCGATGGGCGATGCGCGGGTTCGCGAGCCGCGCGCGGAGGCGCGGTCAAACCAAGCGGCCGACCTCTTTGAGCGCGACGGAGAGAGTCGCGAAGTCCATTGCGCCGCTCATCTGCATGTCGTCGAGCCCGCGTTGCACGCGCGCGATCTCCGCGCGGCGCTTCTCGAGCCACGCCGCGAGCGCGGCGCCCGCGTTCGCGCTCGCGCCGGCGGCGCTCAGCGCGCTGCGCAGCAACGAGCGCTGCTCTTTGGCGAGCGTCTCGCGCAGCGTCGCGCGCGCCATCGCGCGCCAACGGCCCTCGACCGGCAGCGCCTCGATCTGCTCGCGGATCACGTCGAGCTTGAGCTCCTTCGCGAGCGCGAAGTAGAGCTGGCCGACCTCGGGCACGGGCAGGCGGAACTCGCGCGCGAGCTCGATGGTGTCGAACGCCTGGGTCATCAGGCTCAGAGCGGCAATGTGCTCCGCGATCGGCTGCGGGCAGCCCGACGCCCTCGAGCTTCTTGGCGTCCTCGGCATAGCGGCTGCCGCTGCGGCCTGCGACGATCTTCGGCAGCGCGGCGAATGCCGCGGTGACGCCCGGTTGGAAGCGTTTCACGACCGACTCGATGTCGAGCTCTCCCGAGTAGTTTTGCAACAGCCAGTACACGGCACGCCGCACCATCCGGCTGATCTGGAAGATGGCGTCGTACTGCACTTTCGCGTCGACCTTGTGGTCGAGCGCCTCGACGTCGCGCCATAGCCTGCGCACGCCGAACACCTCGCGAACGATCGCGTAGGCGCGCGCGACTTGCGCGACGTTCGCGCCGGTCTCCTCTGCGGCGCGCAGCACGAAGAACGGGCCCATCCGATTGATCATGCTGCCGCCGACCAGCATCGTGATGATCTCGCGGCGCAGCCGGTGCTTGCGAATGAGAGGCTTGAAACGCTCCGATAGCTGCCGCGGGAAGTAGAGCTCGAGCTCCGCGGCGAGGAACGGATCCTCCGGGATATCGGTCTGCAGCAGGCTCCCGTGCAGCTCGATCTTCGAGTAGCTCAGAATGATCGCGAGCTCGGGACGCGTGAGTCCGCGGCCCGCTGCCCGGCGTTCCTCGATCTGCGCTTCGGTCGGCAGGAACTCGAGCGCGCGATCGAGCAGGCCTTGCGTCTCGAGCACCCGGATCAGCCGCGCGTGCTCGCCGAGCCGCTCGGCGGCGCGCGAGTCCATCATCGAGAGAGCCTGCGTCTGCGCGTAGTTGTTGCCGAGCACGAGGGCGGCGATCTGGTCCGTCATCTCGGCGAGCAGCGCGTTGCGCTGGCCGCGCGGCAGCTTCTTCTGCCGGATCGCGTCCTCGAGCAGGATCTTGATGTTCACCTCGCGGTCCGACGAGTCGACGCCGCCCGAGTTGTCGATGAAGTCCGTGTTGATCTTGCCGCCGCCGTGCGCGAATTCGACGCGGCCGCGCTGCGTAAATCCCAGGTTGCCGCCCTCGGCGACCACGCGGCAGCGCAGCTCGTCGCCGTTGATGCGCACCGCGTCGTTGACGGGGTCGCCCGCGTCGAGGTGCGATTCGGTGCTCGCCTTCACGTAGGTGCCGATGCCGCCGTTCCAGAAGAGGTCGACGCGCGCGCGCAGCACGGCGCGGATCAGGTCGAGCGGCGTGACCGTCGCGCTCGGCAGGTCCAGCGCAGCCTGGGCGGCGGGATGCAGCTCGATCGACTTCGTCTGGCGCGAGTAGACGCCGCCGCCTTCCGAGATCGCCTTGCGGTCGTAGTCGTCCCAGCTCGAGCGCGGCAGCTCGAACAAGCGCCGCCGCTCCGCGATGCTCTTCTCGGCGTCGGGATTCGGGTCGAGGAAGATGTGGCGATGATCGAACGCGGCGACCAGCTTGATGTGCGGCGACAGCAGCATGCCGTTGCCGAACACGTCGCCGCTCATGTCGCCGATGCCGATCACCGTGAAGTCTTGCGCGTGCGGATCCACGCCGAGCTCGCGGAAGTGCCGCTTCACGGCCTCCCACGCGCCGCGCGCGGTGATCGCCATTTTCTTGTGGTCGTAGCCCGCGGAGCCGCCCGATGCGAACGCGTCGCCGAGCCAGTGCGAGTATTCCGCCGACAGCGCGTTCGCGATGTCGGAGAACGTCGCGGTGCCCTTGTCGGCCGCCACGACGAGATACGGGTCGTCCTCGTCCTTGCGTATCACGCGCGCCGGCGGCACGACCCGGCCGTCGACGATGTTGTCGGTGATGTCGAGCAGCCCGCGGATGAACGTTTGGTAGCACGCGACGACCTCGCGCTGGATCGCATCGCGATCGCCGGCCGGCAGCTGCTTGCAGACGAAGCCGCCTTTCGCGCCATTCGGCACGATGACGGTGTTCTTCACTTGCTGCGCCTTCATGAGGCCGAGCACCTCGGTCCGGAAGTCTTCGCGCCGGTCCGACCAGCGGATGCCGCCGCGCGCGATCTTCGAGCTGCGCAGGTGCACGCCCTCGACGCGCTGCGAATAGACGAAGATCTCGTACCTGGGCCGCGGCTTGGGCAGATCCGGCAGCTTGCTCGGGTCGAGCTTGAACGAGATGTAGTGCTTCGGCCTATTCGAGCCGTCCGTGACCGCGCCCGCGTCGTCTGGCTTGGCCGGTTTGGCGAATTGGTAGTAGTTCGTACGCAAGATCGCGTTCACGACGGCGCCGTAAGTGCGCAGGATTCGGTCGTCGTCGAGGCTCACGGTACGGTCGAGCTCGCGCTTCAGGGTCGCTTCGCTTGCGGCGAGCTGCTCGGCGCGCTCCTCGACCGGCCGGTCGACGTCGAACAAGCTCCCGAATTTTTCGATGAGAGCGCGGCAGTAATCGGGATAACGCGCGAGCACGCCCTGCATGTAGGCTTGGCTGTAACGCAGGCCGGTTTGCAGGACGTATTTGCAGAAGGCGCGCAGCAGCACGGCTTGCCGCCAATCGAGCCCCGCGCTCACGACGAACGCGTTGAAACTGTCGTTCTCGGCGTCGCCGTGCAGGACGAGGGCGAAGGTCTGTTTGAAACGCGCGTCCACCGTCGCCGGGTCGAGTGGTTTCTGGCTCGCGGTCTCGAGCTCGAAGTCCTGGATCCACAGCGGATTGGAATCGCGCCGAACCCAATAGACGCGTTCGCTGATGACCTTGAAGCCCATGTTCTCCAGCACCGGCAGCGCGACATAGAGCTGGATCGGCTCGTCGCGCTTGATGGTCGTGAGCCGCAGCCGCTCGGGGCGATCGGTGGCCGACCGCGCGAGTGTCATCTCGAGCGCGCTCGCGCGCTCGTCGATCAACGCGAGCTTCTGCATATCCGCGCAGGCACGTGCTGCGTCGGCCTCGTCTTGATACGCGGCCGAGAAGTGCTCGCCGTAGCGGTGCAGCAGGTCGAGCGCTTGCTCCTCGGGCATCTGCGCGAGCAGCGCCTCGCGCACGCGGTCGGCCCAAGTGCGCACCGTGTTCTCGAGCTGGCGCTGCAGCGCCGCGATGTCGGGCTCGCGCATGCTCCGCGGCCGCGGTCCGCACCGTGACCGCGAGACGCGCGAGCGAAGATTCGGTGATCGTGAGCTCGCTTTCGACGGCGTTGCCGCCGAGGCCGGTGAGCAGGATCGTCTCGATCGTGCGCCGCGCGCGCGAGTTGTATTGATCGCGCGGCAAGTAAACGAGGCATGAGTAGAAGCGGCCGAACGTCTCGCGCCGCACGAACAGCTTGAGCTTGTGGCGGTCCTCGAGGCCGAGCACGCCGCGGCTGATCACGCGCAGATCGTCGAGCGACGCCTGGAAAAGATCGTCGCGCGGCAGCGTGTCCAAAATGTGCTGCAGCGACTTGCCGCGATGGCCGCGCGGGTCGAGCCCCGATTCGTCCATCAGCGTGCGAATCTTCATGCGCAGCAGCGGGATCGTCCGCGGGCTCTGGTGGTATGCGGTCGACGTGAACAGACCGAGGAAGCGCCGCTCGCGGATCGGCTTGCCCGCGTCGTCGAATACCTTGATGCCGACGTGATCGAGCAGCGCGGGGCGATGGACAGGTGAACGGTCGCTCGCCTTCGTGATGACCAGCGGGTTGTTCGAGCGCGCTTCGTCGCGCGCGCTTGCCGCGAGACGTCCGTTGGCGTCCGTCCCGTCGGCGCGAAGCAGGCCAAGCCCGGTGCCGGGGCGCTGCTTGAGCTCGTCGAACTCGATACCTTCGACGAGATCGAATTCGCGGTAGCCGAGCAGCGTGAAGTGGTCGCGCGCGAGCCATTCGAGGAATGCGCCGGATTCCGCCTTCAGGTCCTGAGGCAGCCCGCCGGTTGCGCGCAAATCGGCCGCGGCCGTTCGCAGACGCTCGAGCATCGCGGGCCAATCTTCGACGGCGGCACGAACTGCACGCAGCGCGCTTGCGAGTCCCGCTTCGACCGCCGCAAGGATGGCCGCGTCCGTCTCGCGCACGATCTCGAAGTGAATGAACGATTCCGTCTTCGCCGGGCCGTTCGTGTCGCCGTTGCGCGCGTACTGCACGCCGAGCAGCTCGCCTTTCGCAGACCGCTCGACTTGAAGTAAAGGGTGAATAGTCACGTGGATCGGGTGATTCATTCCCGTCAGAGTCATTCCGAGCGAATCGACGAGAAACGGCATGTCGTCGTTGACCGTCTCGACGATCGTGTGCTCGGAAGTCCAGCCGTCGCGCTCGCGCGTCGGGTTGAACACGCGAACGAGCGCGGTCCCGGATTTGCGAGAGCGCGCCCACGCGAGATGGCCGAACGCCGCCCGTGCGAGCATCTCTGGATCGCGCGCGACCTCTTCGGCATCCGCCTGAGCGTAGTAGTGCGCGAGATAGCTTGCGCGGTCGATGGGAAGGTCGATCTTGACGAGCTCACCCGCTGCGCGGATGGCCTCGACGCGGCATTGACGCGCGTGCTGCTCGTCGGCGGCGGACGGGCTGGTCATGCGTAGCTCCCCTTTGAAGCCAGGTGTTGAGCGCCGTTCCTGGCGCGCGAGCGCCGATTCTCGAGCCACTCGTGGCGAAGAGTACCGGCAACGGGCCTACGCATCATTGACGTCGGGTTCCTCGGGTTTGACCCGAGGCGCTCGCGTATCTTGACTAACCTTCAGATTATGCGGGAGTGACCGCGGTCTCGGTTGGCGAACCGGCATGTGAACTAGGTTATAGTTCGGGAAGGCAAGGGCATGACGGACTTCAGGAATACGAAGAATGACGACAAAACCCGGCCAGGACAAACCCCCCGCGGCGGTCACGCCCGTCGTCGATCTCAACGGCCAGGTCCGCTACGAATCCTACCTGCAGCTCGACAAGCTGTTGAGCGCGCAACAGCCGCTCAGCAAGACGCCCGAGCACGACGAGCTGCTGTTCATCATTCAGCATCAAGTCGCGGAGCTGTGGTTCAAGCTGATCCTGCACGAGCTCGACGCTGCAATGGAGTGCCTGCGCCAAGATCAGCTGCCGCGCAGCATCAAGATCTTGAATCGCGTGAAGCAGGTGCAGCACCAGCTCATCAACCAGTGGTCGGTGCTCGCTACGCTCACGCCGACGGAGTACTCCGCGTTCCGCGATGTGCTCGGTTCCGCTTCGGGGTTCCAGTCGCCGCAGTATCGATTGCTCGAGTTCAAGCTCGGCAACAAGGATCGTGCGCTGCTGTCGCGATTCAGCCATCACCTCGAGTACTACCGGCAGCTCAAGTACGCGCTCGAGCATCCGAGCTTGTACGACGAGTTCCTGCGCTATCTATATCGAGTCGGCCATCGCGTTCCGGCCGAGCGTGTCGACCGCGATTGGACGGAGCCGTATCAGCATCATCCCGGCGTCGTCGAGGTGCTGCGGATCGTCTACCAGCATCCGGATCAATACTGGGCCGCGTATGAGGTATCGGAGAGGCTCGTCGACATCGAGATCAACTTCCAGTCGTGGCGCTTCCATCACATGAAGACGGTGGAGCGCATCATTGGCGCGAAGACGGGCTCGGGCGGGACGACGGGTGTGAAGTTCTTGCAGAAGGCGCTCGACATCACGTTCTTCCCGGAGCTGATCGAGGTCCGCTCGAAGATCGGCTGAACGGAGTCGCTCGCGTCGCGTGCGCGTCAGCGGCCGTCGCGTGGGTCTTCCTCCCGCTACCGCCCTGTCGGCCTAATTGCGTCGCGCTCTTTCGCCGGCGTGGGCCGGGCGTGCCAATCAAATCTTGCATCGTGCGCGCAAGCCGCGTGCCATTCGGAAGAACCGGCGCGTAAGTCGCGGCCCACTTGCGCTGGGCCGACAGAGCGCGGGAGGAACAACCCACACGCCAGCCGCCGGCGCGCCGCGCGCCGCGACGGTTGGTCTATGGGCGGTGGGCCGTTGCGAGGTAGTCGTGGCTCTGCATTTCCTCGAGACGGCTGCGCGTGCGCGCGAAGTCAGCGCGCAGCTTCTCGCCCACGTAGAGCTCTGCCGCGGGCACTTCAGCAGACAAGATCAGCTTCACCCTCCTGTCGTAGAACTCGTCGACGAGGGCGATGAAGCGGCGGGCTTGGTTCTCGAGCGTCACGTCGAAGCGCGGCACGTTCGCGACGAGCACCGTCTGATAGAGGCGCGACAGCTCGATGTAGTCGTCTTGGCTCCGTGGACCGTCGCAGATCTGCTCGAAATCGAACCAGATCACGCCGTCTGCCGCGCGCCGATAGCTCAACTGCCGTCCCAGGAGCTCGAGTGCGCCGCCTTGGTCGCCTTCGTCGGGCGCGATCGCTTCGAAATACTCGGTGAGCCGCGAATCGGCGACGGCGCCGTTCGGCGTTTGATAGACGTCCGCGCGCTCGAGCACGCGCAGGCGATAGTCGACCGCGCCGTCGACGTGCACGACGTGCGTGTGCTGGCGCAGCAGCTTGATCGTCGGCACGAACCGTTGGCGCTGCAGCCCATCGCGGTACAACTGCTCGGGCTCGATGTTCGAGGTGGCGGCGAGCGTGACGCCGCGCGCGAACAAGGCCGCGAACAGCGTGCCGAGGATCATGGCATCCGCGATGTCGGTGACGGCGAACTCGTCGAAGCAAATGATCCGCGCCTGCGCCGCGATCCGGTCTGCGACGAGCTCGAGCGGATCCTCGCGGTCGCGCAGCTCCTTCAGGTGGTCGTGAACCGAGGCCATGAAGCGGTGGAAGTGTTGTCGGAGCTTGTCGTCGAACGGCAGCGCACCGTAGAAGAGATCCATCACGAAGGTCTTGCCGCGGCCGACGCCGCCCCAGAGGTAGATGCCGCGGATCGGTGCAGTTTTTCGGCGCGCGAGCTTCCCGAGCTTCCCGCGCCAACCGCGCGCGGGTCCGACTTTCACGAGATCGTCGTACAGCCGCTGGAGCGCCTCGACCGCATCCGCTTGCGCCGGATCGGGCGCCAGCTCGCCGCGCTCGATCCGGCGGCGGTAAAGGTCGAGCGGTCCCGTCATTCCTTGAGCTCGACGCGATCGCGGAAGTGATCGAGCGCCTCCGGATTCGCGAGCGCCTCGCGGTTGACGACGTCGCGGCCGTGGATCACGTCGCGCACAGCGAGCTCGACGATCTTGCCGTTCATCGTTCGCGGGATGTCGGGAACGGTGAGGACTTTCGCCGGCACGTGGCGCGGGCTCGCCTTCTCGCGGATCGACGCGCGGATGCGCTGCTCGAGGTCGGGGTCGAGCTTCTGGCCGGGCTGCATGCGGAGGAATAGAACGATCCGCGTGTCGCCCTCCCACTCCTGCCCCGCGACGACGCTTTCCGCCACCTCGTCGAACTGCTCGACGATGCGATAGATCTCCGCGGTGCCGATCCGCACGCCGCCGGGGTTCAGCACCGCGTCCGACCGGCCGTAGATCACCACGCCGCCCCGCTCGGTGAGCTCTGCATAGTCGCCGTGGCACCAGACGTTCGGAAATCGCTCGAAGTACGCGGCGTGGTACTTGCGGTTGTCGGCGTCGTTCCAGAAGCCGATCGGCATCGACGGGAACGGCGCGGTGCACACGAGCTCGCCCTTCTCGCCGCACACGGAGCGGCCGCCGGCGTCGAAGATCTCGACCTTCATGCCGAGGCCGCGGCATTGGAGCTCGCCGCGGTAGACGGGCAATAACGGATTACCGAGCGCGAAGCACGAGATGAGATCCGTGCCGCCCGCGATCGATGATAGCTGCAGGTCCTGTTTCACGCTGCGATGGACGAAGTCGAAGCTCGACGGCGCGAGCGGCGACCCGGTCGAGAGCATCGTACGCAGTGCGCCGAGCTCGAAGTGTGCGTTCGGCGCGTAACCCGATTTCTCGAGCGACATGAGATAGCGCGCGCTCGTGCCGAACACGTTGATGCGCTCGCGTTCCGCGAGCCGCCAGAGCACGCCGGCGTCGGGCTGCAACGGCGCGCCATCGAACAGCACGATCGTCGCCCCCGACGCGAGCGCCGACACGAGCCAATTCCACATCATCCAGCCGCGTCGTCGTGAAATAGAACACGACGTCGCCGGGGCGGATGTCCGTGTGCAGCACGTGCTCCTTGCGATGCTGAAGCAACGTGCCACCCGCGCCGTGCACGATGCATTTCGGCACGCCGGTGGTGCCGGACGAATAGAGGATATAGAGCGGATGATCGAACGGTACGGGTTCGAACTGCGGTTCCGCCGAGCGATCCGCGAGGTCCGCGAACAGCATGCCGTGCGGCAGAGCGCGGAGCTCCGGCTCGCCGACGCGATACGGAATCACGACCACGGCGCGCAACTCCGGCAAGCGCGCCGCGATCGTGCGCACGAGCGGCAGCGAGTCGATGCTCTTGCCGTTGTAGAAGTAACCGTCGGTCGCGAACAATACTTTCGGTTCGATTTGACCGAAGCGATCGAGCACAGCATCCGCGCCGAAGTCGGGCGAGCACGACGACCATACCGCCCCCAAGCTCGCGGTTGCGAGCATCGCGACGACGGTCTCGGGGCGGTTCGCGACGAAGCCCGCGACGCGATCGCCGCGGCCGACGCCGAGCAGCCGCAGGCCCGCGGCTACGCTCGCGACTTGTCGCCCGAGCTCGGCCCAGCCGAGCTCGATTCGCTCGCCGCGCTCGTTCGCAAAGATGATCGCAGGGCCGTTCCGTTCGGGGTGCAGCAGGTTCGCCGCGAAATTCAGCGTCGCGCCTTCGAACCACCGTGCGCCAGGCATTTGCGCCGCGTTGCGAACGACGGTGGTGTAATCCGTGCTCGATTGAATCCCGCAGAAGCGCCACACCGCGGCCCAAAACTGGGCGGGCTCCGCGACGCTCCAGTCGTACAGCGCGCCGTAGTCGCCCGACGACAGGTGCGCGCATTGCGTCGCGATGAAGCGCTGGAGGTTGCTCGAGGCGATTCGCCGCCGCGAAGGCTGCCAGATCGGTTCGTTCAAGAGTGTCGTCAAGGGGGCGTTTAACCCGATGTTACAATGCGCCACCGCTTCACGTCCGCCCGCAGGTTCTCATCCAGTGTCGCGCGAGATTCTCGAGTTCGACGTCGTGGTCGTGGGCGCGGGGCCGTCCGGGCTTGCAGCGGCGTGCCGGCTCGCGCAGCTCGCGCGGCAAGACGGCCGCGAGCCTTCGGTCTGCATCATCGAGAAGGGCGCGACGATCGGCGCGCACATCGTGTCCGGCGCCGTATTCGAGCCGCGGGCTCTCGCCGAGCTGTTCCCCGACTACGTCGAGCGCGGCGCGCCGCTCGGTACGCCGGTGACCGCGGATCGCATGCTTTGGCTGCGTGGACCGTTCGCTTCGACGGTCGTGCCAACAGCGTTCGTCCCGCGCGCTCTTACGCAATCACGGCAACCGCGTGCTGAGCCTCGGCAATCTATGCCGCTGGCTCGGCGAGCAGGCCGAGGCGCTGGGTTGCCATGTCCTCCCCGGTTTCGCGGCCGTCGATGTGCTCGTCGAGAACGAGCGCGTCGTGGGCGTCGTCACGGGCGACTTCGGGGTCGCGCGCGACGGCACGCGTAAACCCGGCTTTCAGCCCGGCTACGAGCTGCGCGCGAAATACGTCGTGTTCGCGGAAGGTTGCCGCGGAAGCCTCGGCCGCCTGCTCGAGGCGCGTTTCGCGCTGCGCGGCTCCGCCGATCCGCAGCACTACGGATTGGGGCTGAAGGAGATCTGGCAGATCGATCCCGCGAAGCATGCCGAAGGCGAGGTCGTGCACACGGTGGGCTGGCCGCTCGACGATTCGACCGAAGGCGGCGGATTCCTCTATCACGCCGTCGCAGAGCGCGTATACGTCGGATTCATCGTCGGCCTGAGCTACGCGAACCCGCATCTCGATCCGTACGCCGAGTTCCAGCGCTGGAAGGAACATCCGCGAATTCGCGACGTGCTCGCGGGCGGCGAGCGCATCTCGTTCGGCGCGCGCGCGGTGAACAAGGGCGGGCTCCAATCGCTGCCGGAGTCGCTGTCCGTGCCGGGCGGGCTGCTCGTGGGATGCGAAGCCGGATTTCTGAATCCCGCGAAGGTCAAAGGCTCGCACACTGCGCTCAAGAGCGGCCTGCTCGCGGCGGAGTGCATCCACGCAGCGTTGCGCTGCGCTTCGCCGAGTGAAGCGGACGCGGAGCTTGCTGGCTTCGCCGCTCGCGTGCGCGATTCTTGGATCTGGAGCGAGCTGCATGAGGCGCGCAATTTCGCGCCGGGCATCGCAAAGCTCGGCACCGCGGTCGGCGGCGCGCTCGCATTCGTCGAGCAGAATCTCCTGCGCGGGCGCGTCCCGTACACGCTGCGCAACCGCACACCTGATCATGCGCTGCTGCGGCGCTCGGCCGACGCGCGCAAGATCGTCTACCCGAAGCCGGACGGGATCGTGACGTTCGATCGCCTCGCGTCCGTGTTCCTGTCGAGCACGGCGCACGAAGAGAACCAGCCCGTGCATCTGCAGCTCGCGGATCCGAACGTGCCGATTGCGCAGAATCTGCCGCGGTTCGACGAGCCCGCGCAGCGTTATTGCCCGGCAGGCGTGTACGAGATCGTCGTCGGCGCGACGGGCGAGCCGCAGTTCCGCATCAACGCGGCGAACTGCGTCCACTGCAAGACTTGCGACATCAAGGACCCCGCGCAGAACATCACTTGGGTGCCGCCCGAGGGCGGCGGCGGGCCGAACTACTCCGGGATGTAACTGCGCTCGGCGATGGCCGGGTCGGGCGCTGCGTGGGGCCGTGCCGTCGGCGCGAGGTCCGGCTCGTCGAGGTGGAGCAGCATTGCGCGCCGCGTCGCGTGCATGAGCTCGCGGGCGGAACCGTGCCGCGTGGAGGGCACCGGCTCGCAGATGCGCACGCGCAGCGGGCCCGGCGCAGGCAGCAACCGATCAGCGGGTAGCTTGCGTCGCGCGCCGTAGATCACGACCGGCACGACGGGCAGGCTCGCGCGCGCCGCCGCGCTGAACGCGCCGAGCTGGAACGCCTTCAGACCGGGCGCCGCGTCGAACGTCCCCTCGGGGAAGAAACCGAGCGCATCACCCTGCTTCGCGAGGCCGAGCAGCGCGCGGGCGCTGCGTTTGCGGTCGAGCATGTCCTCGCGGTTCACGAACGCCGAGCCGAGCCTGCGCAGCACGAACCCGGCGATCGGCATGGCCGCCATCTGCTGTTTGATCAGATAGGTGAACCCGGCGGGCAGGGCGGCGGTCAAAATGATGCCGTCGAGGTAGCTCGAGTGATTCGCCACCACGACGCACGGGTAGTGCATCTCGATGGCGGCACCCTCGACGCGCACGGGACTCCCGATCGCGCAAAAGAACAGGCGCGCCCCCTGCCGCGCGATGTGGCGGCGCTGCAGGAGCCGCGGTGCGAGCGCAAGCAGCAGGCAGGTGGGAACGACGATGACAAGGAGGGTGAGCCAGGCATACGCACCGTATGTGGCCCGAACGAGGAAGCGGACGAGCGCGCGCAACCTGAGCACGGTGCCTGTCATGCCTTGGCGCGCCGGCGTGCTGCGATGCGCGCATCGTTTATGTCAAAGGCGCCGTCACTGCCGGGAGACATCGGAAACACTTCCGCGCCTGTTTTCTGTGACACGTTTCTCTTTATGTTAATGCTGACGGGGTTTTGTGAAGGCGGTCACGTAGTGCCATGGCCCCGTCACGCATACTCGATCGCGTTCGATTCACTCGTGGCGCGATATTGGTTTGACAACGTTTTGAATCATATCGTTTTTTCATTGGCTTGACGCGATCCTCTAACGGAATGGCGCATAATTTCTTGCACAGCAATCCGCCCCAGGCGGGTCCCACGCTCCCCAGCGATCCAAAAGCGCTGATCGATCGCTTTCTCGACGCGATCTGGATGGAGCGCGGGCTGTCCGAAAACACGCTCGGTGCCTATCGCGCCGACTTGATCGCACTCAATCACCGTTTGACGTCGCGCAACGTCGAGCTCGCGCGTGCGAGCCGCGCAGACATTCTCGATTACATCGCATGGCGCGTGGAATCCGGTGCGAAGCCGCGTTCGACCGCGCGTCAGCTCTCGAGCTTCCGCCGCTTTTATCGCTACCTGCTGCGCGAAGCTTTGCTCACCGAAGATCCGACTGCTCAGATCGCGATGCCGAAGATCGGCCGCGCGCTCCCACAGTCGTTGACGGAAGAGGAAGTGGAGGCGCTGCTTGCCGCCCCCGTCGTCGGCGAGCCGCTCGGTCACCGTGACCGCGCGATGCTCGAGGTGCTGTACGCCACGGGCGTGCGAGTCTCCGAGTTGATAAATCTTAAGCTGAGCCAGATCAACCTGAACCAGGGTGTTCTGCGGATCGTCGGCAAGGGCGACCGCGAGCGCTTGATACCGCTCGGCGACGAGGCTCAGGACTGGGTGAAGGAGTTCATCCAAGGGCCCCGCATCGAGATTCTGCTCGAGCGCCAGACCGAATACTTGTTCCCGACGCGCCGCGGCGACCGCATGACGCGCCAGGCCTTCTGGCACATCATCAAGCGCTACGCGAAGAAGGCCGGGATCAAGAAGAAGCTGTCCCCGCACACGGTCCGCCACGCCTTTGCGACCCATCTGCTCAACAACGGCGCGGATCTGCGGGTCGTGCAGCTGCTGCTCGGCCATAGCGACGTATCGACCACCCAAATCTACACGCACGTTGCCCGGGAACGCATGAAGGAGCTTCACGGCCGCCATCATCCGCGGGGATGACGTTCGCGGGCGGGTAGGGGTCGGTCTTCCCGGACCGGTCTTTATTGGTAGAATCCGGCCCATCGTTCGAGGTTGCCCTCGAGCCTCCGACCCGAGCAGGAGACCGCCGTGCGAACACATTGGACCCCGAAAGCTCTGATCGCCTTGCCGTTGAGCCTAGTGCTGTGCGCGGCGCTCGCCGACGACAAGCCGCTCACGAAAGAGCAACTCGCGGGCAAGCTCAACGGCATCGAGGCGAATGACATCAGCGATTCGCCGGTTCAGGGCCTCTACCAGGTCGCAGTGGGTGCGAACGTCGCCTACGTCACGAGCGACGGCAAATACATCTTCCGCGGCGACATTTACGACGCCGACTCGAGCGCGAACATCACCGAGGAGACGCGCTCGCGCGCCCGCGTCGCGATGCTGCAAAGCGTCGATCCGAAAAGCATGATCGTCTTCAGCCCGAAGGATGGGAACGTCAAGCACACCGTTACGATCTTCACGGACATCGATTGCGGCTACTGCCGCCAGTTCCATCGCGAGATCGACAAGGTCACGGCGATCGGCATCGAGGTCCACTACCTGTTCTTCCCGCGCACCGGTCCGAACACCGAGTCGTGGACCAAGGCGGACCACGTGTGGTGCGCCGCGGACCACAACACCGCGCTCACCAAGGCCAAGCTCGGCGGCGAAGTGCCCGACGCGACCTGCGGCAACACCCCGGTCGAGTCGCACTGGTCGCTCGGCAAACGCATCGGCGTGCGCGGCACGCCGGCAGTCTTCTCGGAAAGCGGCGAACTGCTCGGGGGCTACCTGCCGCCCGCGACGCTCGCGAAAGTCCTCGACGAATCGGCGGCCGCCGCGCAAGCGCAGTAGTCTCCGCCCTCGTCGGCTAACCGATGGAGTGGATCAGCTCACCGGAAGCGTGGGTGGCGCTCGCGACGCTCACGCTCCTCGAGATCGTCCTCGGCGTCGACAACATCATCTTCATCAGCATCCTCGTCGGCGCGGCTGCCCGAGCACCAGCGGCAGCGCGGTCGCGTGGTCGGGCTCGGGCTCGCGATGGGCACGCGGATCCTGCTGCTGCTCGCGCTCACCTGGATCATGCGGCTCCAGGCAACGTTGTTCACGGCGTTCGACGCCGGAATCTCGGGACGCGACCTGATCCTGATCGGCGGCGGCTTGTTCTTGATCGCCAAGTCGACGATGGAGATTCACGAGAGCCTCGAGGGCACGGACGGACGAGGACGGCGGCACCGTCAAGCACGCTGGCTTCGTCAGCGTGATCATCCAGATCGCGTCTGATCGACATCGTGTTCTCGCTCGACTCGGTGATCACGGCCGTCGGTCTTGCGAACGACCTCGCTGTCATGATTCTCGCGATCATGATCGCGGTCGCCGTCATGATGTTCGCCGCGGGAGCGATTGGCCGCTTCGTCGACGGTCATCCGACGATCAAGATGCTCGCGTTGAGCTTCCTCGTGCTGATCGGTCTCGCGCTGATCGCCGAGGGTGTCGATGTGCACATTCCGAAGGGCTACATCTACTTCGCGATGGCGTTCTCGGTGCTCGTCGAGATGCTGAACCTTCGCATACGCGGATCGCGCAAGCCGGTGGTCCAGTTGCGCAAGAAGGAACCGTAGACGGCGAAGCCGTGCGTTTTCGAGTCGGCGCGGTAAGGGGGGATCGATGAGCGGCGCTGAAATCGCGTATCTCGTGGCTCGCGTGCTCACGTGCGGCATCTGGATAGCCGCTGGCCTGCACAAAGCGGCGCACTACGAAGCCAATATCAAGGAGATGGCGCATCTCGGCGTGCCGCTGCCGCGTCTCGTGCTGCCGCTCGTGCTGATTCTCGAGATCGTGGGCTCGGCGATGCTGATCTTCGATTATGCCGTGTGGGCCGCCGCGATCGCGTGGCTCGTCTTCCTCGTACCCGCGAGCTGGATCTACCACTTCCGGTTCATGGTCCAGAGCGGCACGATCAACTTCCCGCAACTCGTGACAGGCTGGAAGAACGTGTCGATCGCTGGCGGGTTGATCGCGCTGATTTTGCTCGACGCGAGCCGGCCCGCGTGGCTGTTTCCGGTCGGATGACGTCAGCGCGTCAGCGCCGCTTCCGCTCCTGATATTCCACCCACGTCTCGTCGTGCGGAGGCTCCGGCTCGCTCGTGTCGAGCCAGTTGGACCAGCGGCGCCGGGCGCGCAGGCGCGCCGTCGCCTCCGCGTTGAACTTGGCGCGCCGGCGTTGCGCTCGCGCCACGAACCAGATGGCGACTACGCAAACCAATAGGACTGCTGCTGCGACGAGCATGTCCGGAAAATACCAGGGAGACGCCGCTCGAAAAACCCGCTTTCGTGTTTTTCTGGGCCAGCGCGTGGACTCGGCGCGCGCGTAGCGAGTCGCAGCCGGGTGTCCGGCCGCGACGTCGCGTTTCGAAGGTGGTACCGAGAGTCGGAGTCGAACCGACACGGGTTGCCCCACTGGATTTTGAGTCCAGCGCGTCTACCAGTTCCGCCATCCCGGCTTTGCGTCGAGCGAGCCGGCGCTCGAAAGCCGGCGCCGGCGAGCGCACAGTGTGCCAAAGAACGCGCTGCGGGCGCCACCGCTGCGACCCTTCCGCGCGCGCCTGCATCTAAACTCATCGAGCCCATGCCTAAGCCGCTGCCACAGGTCGACGCCGCAATTCTCGTCCGCGCCCAGCGCGGCGATCGGGCCGCCCATGCGGAGATCTATGGCTTGTTCGCGACGGCCGTGTTCACGCTCGCGCGCCGCATGCTCGCCTCGCGGGCCCTCGCGGAGGACGTGCTGCAGGATACGTTCGTCGAGGTGATTCGGAACGTCGGGCACTACCGCGGCGACGCCGAGTTCGGTTTCTGGATCAAGCGAATTGCGATCAACAAATGCCTGATGCATCTGCGCTCGGCCTGGACTTCGCGGCGTAGCGGCGACGGCGACGAAACGCTCGCGGTGCTGCCGAGCCGCCCCGTGGGCCTCGACGATCAGATCGCGCTCGAGCGCGCGCTCGACAGGTTGTCGGACACGGCACGCGTCGTCGTGTGGCTACACGACGTCGAAGGCCATACGCACAAGGAGATTGGCCGGATGATGGGGCGCACCGCGAGCTTCTCGAAGTCGCAGCTCGCGCGCGCCCACGATCGCCTCCGGCTGTTGCTGCAAGGAGGATCCGAGGAGAGCGGGACAGAGCTATGCACCCCAGTACTGAAGACTTGTTGAGCGTCCGAGACGGCGAGCCCCTCGATGCGCGCACTAGCGAGGTGATCGCAGCCGACGCGCGCTGCGCCAAGGAGGTGGAGCGCCTGGACGGCTTGCGAATCGCGTTGCGCAAGCTGCCGGACCTCGAGGCTCCCACCGGCGCGTGGGAGCGAATCGCGGCCATAGAGCACGAAACGCGCTATCGCCGCCCGTCTTGGATCAAACGCGCGGCCGGGTTGGGCGTAGCCGCGGCCGTTGCGGCGGCGGCAATCATCTATCTCGGCTCGCCGGCGGCCGGCTCTCGCGGTTCGTCGCGCCGGTGGGTCGTCTACCGGTGGATCGTCCACTCTCGCGGCACCCGAGGCGGCTCGCGGTCCGGACGACGCGCGCTTTGCTGGTCCTGGCGGTGCCCCGTATGGGGGACGAGTCGTGCCCGCGTCCTATACGGAGCTCGTCGCGGAGTCGGCACGCCTCGAGCGCATGCTCGGGCAACTCTCCTATCAACGCCCGCTGATGAGCGGTGCGACGGCCAGCACGATCGTCGGTCTCGAAGACCGGATCGCGTTCATCGACGAGCAACTCACCTACAGCGCCGCGCGCGGTCTGCCACAGCCCGAGCGAGCCGCGCTCTGGGGCGAGCGCGTCGATCTCATGAACGCCCTCGTGCAGGTGCGCTACGGACAGGCGCAGCCCACGGGCTTTTGATCAACGAACAAGTGAGCGCGACTACAGACTATCGCGAGGAAGCCATGCGAAACCCTATCCATTCACTCGCCGTCGCGGCGCTGCTCGGTGCGCTGACGACGGTTGCGGCCGCCCAACCGGCGAACGATCCAGAGCACCTAGCTGCGCAGCGGGAGCAAGCGGAGCACGACGCGGAGCTCGCGCGCGAACGCGCGGAGCGACAGGCCGAGCAGCAGCGTGCGGCAGCGAGCGAGCGGCTGAGCGCGCGCAGGCAGAGGCGGAGAGGCAGCGCGCTGCGCAGGATGCCGATTCCCGACGCGAACGCGCGGGGGTCGAAAGCGACCTGCAGCGAGCGCGCGACGAGCTTCAGAAGGCTGCGCAAGAGGTTGCGCGCTTGTCGAACCAGCTCGCGGCTCCGTTCGTGACCGACGTGGCGCGCCAGTTTCGCTTTGCGGGTCAGCGCGCGATGCTCGGGATCGGTATCGAAGACACCGACCGCGGTGTGCGAGTCGCGAGCGTGAGCCCGAACGGACCGGCCGCGGCTGCGGGTCTCGTAGTCGGCGACACCATCGTCTCGATCGACGGAGCTGAGCTCGCGGACAATCGCGCAGCGGGCGGCGGCAAGCAGTCTCCTTCGGAAATCCTGCTGGCGCAGATGGCGAACGTGGACCCGGGCGAGGACGTCGAGCTGCGCGTCGGGAATGTGCAGGGCGTCGAACGCGACGTCACCGTGCGTGTGCGCGACGTCTCGCCGCACACTTGGGCAGCCCCTTTCAACGACTTTGCGTTCTCCTACAAGGGGCCGGGTTCGTGGTTCGCGCGGGCCAGTCCGTGGTCGCAGATGCAGCTCGTGACGCTAACGCCGGCGCTCGGCGCGTATTTCGGCACGAGCAAAGGGTTGCTCGTCGTGCGCGGTCCGCAGAACGACGCGCTCGGAATCCAAGACGGCGACGTAATTCTCGACATCGGCGGCCGCGAGCCGACGGCCCCGGAGCATGCCCTGCGGATCCTCGGCAGCTTCGAGGACGGCGAGCCTCTGAAGGTCACGGTCATGCGCAACCAGCGACGCCAGACGCTCGATATCAAGATACCCGCGGACTCGTCAGCCGTGAAATAGCACGTTCGCGGCAACGCTCCCGCCGGAGGGCGGGCGCGAACTGTAGAATCCCGCCCCGAATGAATCGGAGCGAATTCCACTACGACCTTCCGCTCGGAGCTCATCGCGCAGACTCCGCTCACGACGCGAAGCGCGAGCAGGCTGCTCGTGCTCGACGGCGTTTCGGGCAGGATCGTCGACCGCCGCTTCGTCGACCTCGTCGACATTCTTCGTCCCGGCGACCTGCTCGTTTGCAACGACACGCGTGTGCTGCCCGCGCGCCTGATCGGCTCGAAGCCGACGGGCGGGCGTGTCGAGGTGATGCTCGAGCGCATGCTCGGTGCGCGCCGCGTGCTCGCGCAGTTGCGTGCGAGCCATCTGCCGAAGCCCGGCACCGACATCGAGCTGCCGGGCGGCGCGCGCGCCCGCGTCGTGCGCCGCGACGGCGCGCTATTCGAGCTCGAGCTAGACCGCGACGCGGCGCCGTTCCTCGTTGCGCACGGCGAGACGCCGTTGCCGCCTTACATCGATCGCCCGCCCGACGCGGCGCGATCGCGACCGCTACCAGACAGTGTTCGCTCGCACACCGGGAGCGGTAGCGGCGCCGACCGCGGGCTTGCACTTCGACGCCGAGCTGCTCGCAGCGCTCGACGCGCGCGGAATCGAGCGCGCGTTTTTGACGCTGCACGTCGGGGCGGGTACGTTCGCGCCCGTGCGCACGGAGCGCGTAGAGGATCACGAGCTGCATGCGGAATGGTTGCGGGTACCGGCGGAAGTGTGCGCCGCGGTGGAACGCTGCCGCCGCAACGGTGGTCGCGTCGTCGCCGTCGGTACGACGAGCGTGCGCGCGCTCGAGACCGCGGCGCGCGCGGGTGCGCTCGTGCCGTTCGAGGGTGACAGCCGGCTCTTCATCTTGCCCGGATTCCGGTTCCGCGTCGTCGATGCGATGGTGACCAACTTTCACTTGCCCGAGTCGTCGCTGCTGATGCTGGTCGCAGCCTTCGCCGGGCACGACGCGACGCTCGCGGCCTACCGGCATGCAGTGGCCGAACGTTACCGCTTCTTCAGCTATGGGGACGCGATGTTTGTCACGCCCGCGGCCGGCGTGCGCGTGGTGCCGGAGTCGGAACCGCGTGCGCTTTGATCTCCTGACACACGACGGCGCGGCGCGCCGCGGCCGCGTGACGTTTCGGCGCGGCACGATCGAGACGCCGGCGTTCATGCCGGTCGGCACGTACGGCAGCGTGAAGGCGATGACGCCCGAGGAGCTCGAGGGCATTGGCGCGCAGATCGTGCTCGGCAACACGTTTCACCTGCTGCTGCGTCCAGGCATCGAAGTGATTCGCGCGCACGGCGGCCTGCACGACTTCATGCATTGGCAGCGGCCGATCCTGACCGACTCGGGCGGCTTTCAGGTCTGGAGTCTCAAGACGCTGCGCAAGATCAGCGAGCGGGGCGTCGAATTCCGCTCACCCATCAACGGCGACCTGGTCGACCTAACGCCCGAGCGCTCGATCGAGATGCAGCGGCGCGCTCGGCTCCGACATCGTGATGGTGTTCGACGAATGCACGGCGTATCCGGCGGAGCATGCCGCGGCTCGCGAATCGATGCAGCTGTCGCTGCGCTGGGCGAAACGCAGCCGCGCCGCGTTCGAAGCGCTGACGACCGTCGCGCGGCGGCGACGCCGCGCTGTTCGGGATCGTGCAGGGCGGCGTGCATCACGACCTGCGGCGCGAGTCGCTCGCGGGCCTCGAGGAGATAGGCTTCGCGGGCTATGCGGTCGGCGGACTTGCAGTGGGCGAGCCGGAGGAGGAACGGCTCGCCGTGCTCGACGGGCTCGGGCCGGCGCTGCCCGCGGATCGGCCGCGTTACCTCATGGGCGTCGGCACACCGGTCGATCTCGTAAAGGCAGTGGCTCGCGGCATAGACATGTTCGACTGCGTGATTCCCACGCGCCACGCGCGCAACGGCCAGCTGTTCACGAGCGAAGGCGCGCTAAACATCCGCAACAGCCGGTTCCAAGCGGACACGGGGCCGATCGATCCCGCGTGCGACTGCTACGCGTGCCGCCACTATTCGCGCTCGTACCTGCGCCATCTGCAGCAGTGCAACGAGATTCTCGGGGCGCGCCTCGCCACGCACCATAACCTGCACTACTACATGCGGCTGATGGCCCGGATGCGCGCCGCGATCGAGGCTGGCGGGTTCGAGTCGTTTGCGGCTGGCGTTACTCTGGCAGAGCCTGCCGCCTGAGCCTTGTGCCATAATGGCGCGCCCGCTACGCCGCGCGGCGGCGCCGAGTGACGGCGACCTGGCAGAGAACGACCACCCGGCCCGGAAAATATTGGATCTACGATGGATTCCCTATTGAGCTTTTTCATTAGCGAGGCAGCGGCGCAGTCCGCGGCCCCCTCCGCAGGCGCGGGCGGGCTCAGCACGCTGCTGCTGCCCGTGCTCCTGATCGTCGTCTTCTATTTCCTGCTGATCAGGCCGCAGCAGAAGAAGCAAAAGGAGCATCGCTCGATGCTCGAGGCGCTCGCCGCGGGGAACGAGGTCGTCACCGGCGGCGGCGTGCTCGGCAAGGTCACGGATATCGGCGAGCAGTTCGTCACCGTCGAGGTCGCGAACGGCGTGCACGTGAAGGTGCAGAAGCACTCGATCGCCGCCGTGCTGCCGAAAGACACCATCAAGAACGTCTGAGTCGAGCGCCCGCATGAATCGCTACCCGCTCTGGAAGAACCTGTTCGTTTTCGGCGTCGTGGCGTTCGCGACGCTGCTCGCGCTGCCGAACCTGTTCGGCGACGACGAGGCCGTGCACGTCTCGCGAACGGACGGCGTGGCCGTCGATGATGCGACGCTCGCACAGATCACGAAGACGCTGACCGACGGAAACGTGCCGTACATCGGCGCTGCGCTCGACGACAAGGCTGCGGTGATCCGCTTCGAGACGACCGGCGATCAGCTGCGCGGCAACGAAGTTCTTGCGAAAGCGATGCCGAACAACGTGGTGGCGTTGTCGCTCGCCTCGCGTACGCCGAAGTTCCTGCAGGCCGTCGGCCTGAAGCCGATGGCGCTCGGCCTCGACCTGCGCGGCGGAGTGCAGTTTCTCTACCAGGTCGACCTCGCTTCCGCGATTCGCCAGTACCTCACGACGTACGAGTCCGACCTGCGCACAGGGCTGCGCGAGGCGAACATCCGCAACGACCTGCGCGTCTTGAACGACGGCGCTCCAAGTATCGATCGTCGAGCCCGGCGATCTCGCCCGCGCCGAGGAGATCATTCGCCGGCTCGACACCGGCGATCAGCTGATCCAGCTCGGCAAGCTCACGAGCCGGCTTGACGATCGAGCCCGCGCAGGTGGAAGGGCGCTCGGGCTTCATCGTGAAGCTCACGGAGACCGCGCTGCGCGAGCGCCAGGACTTCGCGATCCAGCAGAACACCCTCACGCTGCGCAACCGCGTCAACGAGCTCGGCGTCGCGGAAGCCGTCGTGCAGCGCCAAGGCCTCGACCGCATCCTCGTCGCAGCTGCCCGGCGTGCAGGATCCAGGCGAGGCGAAGCGGGTGCTGGGCTCGACGGCCACGCTCGAGTTCCATCTCGTCGACACCGAGAACGACCCGGCCGAGGCGGAGCGCCGCGGCCGCGCGCCGCTCGGGCTCGAGATCCAGAAGATGAAGGACGGCAGGCCGTATCTGCTCCGCCGCGAGGTGATCGCGTCCGGCGACCAGCTCACGGATGCGACCTCCCAGTATTCGCAGGGTCAGCCCGCGGTATTCGTGCGCCTGAATGCGCAGGGCGCGCGCAGGATGCTCGACACCACCTCGGCGAACCTCGGCCGCCCGATGGCCGTGCTGTTCATCGAGGAGAAGCCGCAGCTCGTGGAGCGCGACGGCAAGATGGTGATCGGCGAGCCCAATCGCGAAGAGACCGTGATCAACGTCGCGACGATCCAGGGCGTGTTCTCGAACCGCTTCCAGATCACGGGCCTAGCGCCGTTCGAGGCACAGGAGCTCGCGCTGCTGCTGCGCGCCGGCTCGCTCGCGGCTCCGATCGTGCCGGTGCAGGAGCGCACGATCGGTCCGAGCTTGGGTCAGGACAATATCGACCGCGGCATCGAGGCGACGTTCGTCGGCTATCTGCTCGTCGTGATTTTCATCGGCGTCTGGTACCGGATGTTCGGCATCATCGCGGACATCGCGCTGCTCGCGAACGTCGTGATGCTGATCGCCTTGATGTCACTGATTCAGGCGCAGCTATCTTTGCCCGGCATCGCGGGCATCGTGCTCACGGTCGGTATGGCCGTCGACGCGAACGTGCTGATCTTCGAGCGCATCCGTGAGGAGCTCGCGAACGGCATGTCACCGCAAGCGAGCATACGAGCGGGCTGGGACAAGGCGTATTCGACGATCGTCGACTCGAACCTCACCACCCTGATCGCCGCAATAGTGCTGTTCATGTTCGGCACGGGCCCGATCAAGGGCTTCGCCGTCACACTGTCGCTCGGCATTGCGACGTCGATGTTCACTGCGATCACGGTGACGCGCGCGCTCGTGAACCTGGTCTACGGCGGGCGGCCGCACCTGAAGTCGCTGTCGATCGGCGGGCCGCAAGAACGTCGCGGCGAACCCCGCGCCGGCGCGCTGAGTCGGTAGCTCCGCTACTTCTCGAGGCCCCTGGTGAACGGCGCGAGGAGCTTCGATAGCGCCGCGTAGATCTTCGGATTGCCGGTCACGACGTTGCCGCTATCGAGGTAGCCGTCGGTGCCGCGGAAGTCGCTGATCCTGCCGCCGGCTTCGCGAATGATCAGCGCGCCGGCCGCGATGTCCCACTTGCTAAGGCCGAGCTCCCAGAAGCCGTCGACGCGCCCCGCCGCGACGTAGCAGAGGTCGAGAGCCGCCGAGCCGGGCCGCCGGATGCCGACCGTCTCGAGCATCACGGCGCGCAGCATTTCTAGATAGCTGTCGATGTGCTTCAGGTTCGCGCGGTACGGGAAGCCCGTCGCGATCAGCGACTGCTGCAGGTGCGTGCGCTTGCTCACGCGGATCTTGCGGCCGTCGAGTTGCGCGCCCTGGCCGCGGCTCGCGCTGAAGATTTCCTGGCGCAACGGGTCGTAAACGACGCCGTGCTCGAGCTCCCCGGCCCGCATGACCGCGATCGACACCGAGAACACAGGGAAGCCGTGCACGTAGTTGGTCGTCCCATCGAGCGGGTCGATCACCCACTGATACTCGTGCTCGCCGCTGGAGCCGCTTTCCTCGGCCAGGATCGAGTGCTCGGGGTAGTGATCGCGGATCACTTCGATGATCGCGGCCTCGGCGGCCTCGTCGACTTGCGTGACGAACTCGTTCCGCCCCTTTTCGGTGACTTTGAGCGCCTCGAGCTGATTGATCTGACGAATCATCAGCTCGCCGGCTCGTCGGGCGGCGCGAATCGCGATGTTGACCATGCCGTGCATTTCGGCGCGCAGCGTAGAATAGTCGCCGACCCGTGGCAAACCCGTCGCGGCGCGGCCGCAACCACTCGCTTACGATCCGACCCGCAGCGAAGAGCGTGAACCCTTGCAGATCCCCGTCCGCATCGTGCTCGTTGAGACGTCGCATCCGGGGAACATCGGCGCCGCCGCGCGCGCGATGAAGACGATGGGACTCGGCGAGCTCGTGCTCGTGAGTCCGCGCGCCGCGTTCCCGAGCGACGAGGCGACCGCGCGGGCAGCTGGCGCAGACGAGATCCTCGCGAATGCCCGCGTCACGCAGTCCCTCGGCGACGCGATCGCGGACTGCGGCTTCGTGGCAGGCGCCAGCGCGCGGCTGCGCACGATCGTGGTCCCCGCCGTGAACCCTCGAGAATGCGCTGCGCTGATTTGGCAGAAGGTGCCGGCGAATCGCGCGGCGCTCCTGTTCGGCAACGAGCAGTCTGGGCTCACGAACGACGCCCTTGCGCGTTGCCAGCAGCTCGTGCACATCCCGACGAACCCAGCTTACAGCTCGCTCAATCTCGCGATGTCGGTGCAGGTGCTCTGCTACGAGCTCCGGATGTCGGCGCCGAATGTCCCCGCGCCGGTGGGTCCCGTTAACGAAGCGCCGCTTGCGACTGCAAGCGAGCTCGAAGGGTTCCACGAGCATCTCGAGCGGCTGCTCACGGAATCGGGTTTTCTGCACCCCGAGCATCAGCGGCAGGTGAAGCTCAAGCTGCGCCGCATCTTCCAGCGCGCGACGCTCGATCAGAACGAGGTCAGCATCCTGCGCGGCATGCTGAGCTCGCTCGGGCCGGCCAAGCGCTACACGAAGTCGTCGTGAACGCGGAAATCTATCTCGACTACGCTGCGACTGCGCCGCTCGATCCGGAAGTCGTGGCCGTCATGCGGGAATGCCTCGAGCGGGAGTTCGCGAATCCATCCTCGCAGCACCCGGCCGGCCGGCGCGCGCGCGCCGTCGTCGAAGCCGCGCGTGCGCAGGTGGCCGCGCGCGTGGGCGCAGCGCCGCAACATATCGTCTTCACGTCGGGCGCGACCGAGGCCAACAATCTCGCCTTGCTCGGCATGCTCGCACCGCGCGGCGGGTCGCGGCCGCATCTCGTCACTTCGCGGATCGAGCACAAGTCCGTGCTCGACACGGCGCGCGCGCTCGAGCAAGCGGGCGTCGCCGTGAGCTACGTCGAGGCGGACGCCGGCCGGCCACGTGGCGCCGGGCTCGGTCGCGCAGGCCATTCGCGCCGACACCGTGCTCGTGTCGATCATGCACGTGAACAACGAGACCGGCGTGATCCAGGACATCCCGGCGATCGGTGCGCTGTGTCGCGAGCGCGGCGTCCGGCTGCATGTCGACGCCGCGCAGAGTATCGGCAAGCTGCCGCTAGCGCTTGGGAAGGCCCCGATCGACCTATGCTCGCTCACGGCCCACAAGGTTTGCGGCCCCAAGGGCGTCGGCGCGCTGTACGTCGCGCCGGGCGTCGCGCTCGTGCCGCAGATGCACGGCGGTGAGCAGGAGCGGGGCTTGCGCGCCGGCACGCTCGCGACGCACCAGATCGCGGGCATGGGGCGGGCCTACGAGCTCGCCGAGCCCGAGCGCGAGGGTCCCCGGCTCGCGGCCCTGCGCGACGACCTCTGGGAGCGCCTCCAAGCGATCGCGGGCGTGCGCGCCAATGGCGATCCCGCGCGGCGCGCCCCGCACTTGTTGAACGTAACGTTCCCGGGCGTAGAGGGAGAGAGCTTGCGGCTCGCCCTGCGCGACTTGGCCGTGTCCGCCGGCTCGGCCTGCGCCGCGGACAGCCCCGAAGCGTCCCACGTGCTGACCGGGATGGGGCTCAGCGACACGCTCGCCGCGAGCTCGCTGCGCTTCAGCGTGGGCCGGTTCACGACCGCCGCCGAAGTCGGAGCGTGCGGCGGAGCGAGTGGCGGCCGAGGTCGCAAGGCTGCGAGCGCTCGCGGCCTTGGCCCCTGGTTGGTGCGCAGCGTAAGCCTGCCTCGGTCGATCGTTTTCAGCTAAACTGTTGACCGGTCTATGGAATATAGCTCGGAGGTCGTGCGGCGCTTCGATGCTCCCCGAAATGCCGGGGAACTGCCGCACGGGACGCCTGGTCTGGTAGCGGGCGAGGCTGAAGACCGAACGCTGCACGTCTGGATCCGCTTTCAACTGCAAGTGATCGACGGCGCCATCCAAGCGGCTCGTTTCGCGGCATTCGGCTGCCCGCATACGGTGGCAGCCGCTAGCCTCGTGGCTGAGCGGCTCGAGGGCCGGTCCGTCGGCGATGTAGCGCTGCTCGACGTGCGCGCGCTGCAGCACGACCTCGGTGTGCCGGTGGAGAAGCTCGGGAAGCTATTGCGGATCGAGGATGCGTTGACCGCGTGCCGGCGCGCACTGGACAGGCTCGACACGGATGTGAAGAAGGACGACTGAACCATGACGATCTCGTTGACACAAAGTGCGGCAACGCGCGTAAAGAGTTTCCTCGAGAAGCGCGGCAGTGGCGTAGGCTTGCGCATCGGTGTGCGCAAGAGCGGCTGCTCGGGCTGGGCCTATACGATCGACTACGCGGACTCCGTCGAGCCCGAGGACGTCGTGTTCGATCGGGAAGGCGTGAAGGTGATCGTCGACACCGAGAGCCTAGAGCTCATCGACGGCACCGAGGTCGATTTCGTGAAGGACGGCCTCAACGAGGCGTTCAAGTTCCGCAATCCGAACGTGAAAGGCGAGTGTGGTTGCGGTGAAAGTTTCACCGTCTGACGGCGCGACAAGTTTCCTTTCTCCAATCTCAATCCCAAGGTGAACAATGGCCCTCGAGCGTACTTTTTCCATCATCAAGCCGGACGGTGTCGCGAAGAATCTGATCGGTGAGGTCTATCGACGATTCGAGAAGGCCGGGCTCGAGATCATCGCGTCCAAGATGATTCGCCTGCGCAAGGATCAAGCTGAAGGCTTCTACGCCGTGCACCGGGAGCGGCCGTTCTACGCCGACCTCGTCAAGTACATGACGTCGGGTCCAGTCGTAGTGCAGGTGCTCGAGGGCGAGAACGCGATCAAGGTCAACCGTGACCTCATGGGCGCCACGAATCCGAAGCAGGCGGCTCCGGGCACGATTCGCGCCGACTTTGCCGCATCGATCGAGGAGAACGTGGTGCACGGGTCGGACGGACCCGCCACCGCGCCGGTAGAGATTTCATTTTTCTTCAGCGAGGCGGAGATTTGCTCGCGGACGCGCTAAAAATCGCCGTCGAGGCCCCCACCGTCGAGCACTCGCCCAAGCTCGCGCTACTCGGGATGCCGGCCGCGAATCTCGTCGAGCTGTTCGAGACGCTCGACGAGAAGCCTTATCGTGCGCGGCAGGTAATGAAATGGCTCTACCAACGTCACGTTACGGATTTCGGCGCGATGACGGACCTCAGTGCCGAGCTGCGCAAGCAGCTCGCCGAGATCTCAACCGCTGAGCTGCCGGACGTGCTCGAACGTGAGCACTCGGCGGATGGCACGCGCAAGTGGCTCCTGAACGTGGGGGCTGGTCAGGCCGTGGAGACCGTGTTCATCCCGGAGCCGAACCGCGGCACGCTGTGCATCTCCTCGCAGGCGGGTTGCGCCCTCGACTGCGCCTTCTGCGCGACGGGCCACCAGGGCTTCAACCGCAACTTGTCGTCCGCCGAGATCCTGGGGCAGGTGGTGCTCGCGGCCCGCGAGCTCGATCCGATCCCGATCACGAACGTCGTGTTCATGGGTATGGGCGAGCCGCTCGCGAACTACAAGAACGTGTTGCCGGTCGTGCAGCTCCTGATCGATGACCAGGCTTTTGGCCTATCGCGCCGCCGGGTCACGATCAGCACCGCCGGTATCGTGCCGCGGTTGAACGAGCTCGCCGACGACTGCAACGTCGCGCTGGCAGTATCGCTGCACGCGCCGACCGACGATTTGCGCGACCGCCTCGTGCCGATCAACAAAGTACACCCGATCGCGGAGCTCCTCGACGCGTGTTGGCATTATGCGCAGCGCATCGCGAGCCGCCAGATCACGTTCGAGTACGTGCTGCTCGACGGTGTGAACGACTCCGTCGCGCAAGCGAGGCAGCTCGTGCGGTTGCTAAAGGGCCGGCCCGCTAAGGTGAATCTGATACCGTTCAACGCGTTTCCGGCGTCGGAGTTCCGCTGCTCGACGCCGACGGCGATCGACGCGTTTTGGCGCGTGCTGCGCGACTCCGGCCTGATCGCAACCATCCGCCGGCCGCGCGGCGACGACATCGCGGCCGCGTGCGGGCAGCTCGCGGGCCGGGTACTGGATCGGCAACGGGTGCGGTTGGGCGCAAGGGTGACCAGAGGCGTAGGAGCGAGCAGTCCATGAGCGTGCTGAAAGTACTCGCGGCGTGTGCCGCTTTCGGTTTG
The DNA here is from genome assembly GCA_963742115.1 of uncultured Gammaproteobacteria bacterium. Classification (GTDB taxonomy): domain Bacteria; phylum Pseudomonadota; class Gammaproteobacteria; order Steroidobacterales; family Rariloculaceae; genus FEN-1219. The sequence continues at coordinate 418,578 of CAVUKQ010000008.1, read as the reverse complement.
CTGCAGGCGTGCGTCACGGAGACCAAGAGCGGGCGAGCCCCGCCGTCGGAAGCGGACGCTGCCGTCGCCAACATGAACCTCGGCGCGGGCTACTTGCGTCAGGGCCACCCGGAGCTTGCGATCGAGCGCTTGCAGCGCGCTCTGGAGCAGAACCCGCGACTCGCGGACGCCCATAGCACGATCGCGGTTGCGTACGACCAGCTCGGTAGCCCCACCGACGCGGAGAACCATTACAAGCGTGCGACGCAGCTCGAACCGACCAATTCGGCACGCTGCGAACAGCTACGCCGTATTCCTGTGTCGCCAAAACCGCTGGCGCGACGCGGAGCCCTATTTCCACGTCGCGACGGAGAACTCGGGCTACAAGACGCCCGAAGTAGCGCTCACGAACGCGGGCACGTGTGCGTTGGGCTCGGGCGATCGGCTGAAGGCCGAAGAGAACTTCCGCGCCGCGCTCACCAAGAACCCCACGTACGCGGACGCGCTGTCGAACATGCTCGAGATGTCTTACCAAGACAAGAATTACCTGCAGGCACGCGCGTTCCTGCAGCGTTATATGGACGCGAGACCGCCGACCGCCGAGGTCCTGTGGATGTGCTTCAACATCGAGCAGCAGCTCCAGAATCGCGACGCGGCCAATCGCTGCGCCTCGCAGCTGCGTGAAGGGTTCCCCGGCTCGCCCGAGGTCGCGCAACTACAGGAGCTGCAGCAGCGCAATGGCCGATAGTGAGCAGCGCGTTGCGCCGGCGGCGAGCACACCGCCGGAGTCGCAGAGCGTCGGGCAGATTTTGAAGCAGGCGCGCATCGCTCGCGATCTCTCGATCGAGCAGATGTCGACCGAGCTGCGCATCGAGGCGCCGCAACTCGAAGCACTCGAGCAAGATCGCTTCGAGCGAATCGGCGTGACCGTGTTCGTCAAAGGCTACCTGCGTCAGTACGGAACGCGGCTCGGGCTCGACGCCCGCGACCTGCTCGCGCAGTACGCCAAGCAGAGCTCGCTCAAGGACGTCCAAATCCAGCCGAGCAAGACCATCAAGCTACGGGACGAGCGGCAAATCACGGTTTGGATTCTCGCGCTCTTCGTCTTGGCCGCGCTCGTCGTCGCGCTCGGAGTCTGGTGGTGGAGCGGCGGGTTGAGCGGCGGCGCGGTCAGGCCCGCGACGCCGACGAGCACCGAGCCGGAAACCTCGCCGCCGGTCGTAGCGGGCGCGCCGGAGCGGGCGCCGCCCGCGGCAGCGCCCGTCGCCGCGACCGCGGCTCAAGCGCCGGCGAGCGCGCGGGCGGCGCCGAGCCTGCCGGCGCCGGTCCCGGCCGGTGCGCCGGGTGCCGCTGAATCCGCTTCGGCGGCCGGCGCGGCCGCGAACGACGATGTGCCCGCCGGCGACCGTCCCGGCCAAGCGTTCAGGGCCGCGCTCCAAGTCGCATTCGTGCAAGACAGCTGGGCGGAGATCAACGACGCGCACGGCGCGCGACTGTTCTACGGCCTCGGTGCTGCAGGCCGCAACGAGAAGCTCGAGGGCGAGCCGCCGTTCAACGTCGTGCTCGGCAATTCCGCCGGAGTGAAGATTCTGATCGACGGCGAGGACTTTCCGATTCCGACCAGCGGCCGCCCCGGCGATTATTCGCGATTCAGCGTCAACGTCGCCGGAGATTGAGCGCAACGTGGCCGAGCTGATCCAACCCGTTCGCGGTATGAACGACGTCTTGCCCGGCGAGGCGCCGCTCTGGGATCGCGTCGAAAGTGCGGGCGCGACATTGTTCGCGGGGTACGGGTATCAGAGGGTGCGATTGCCGGTGCTCGAGCGGACGGAGCTCTTCAGCCGCTCGATCGGCGAGCTCACCGATATCGTCGAGAAGGAGATGTACACCTTCGAGGACCGTAACGGGGAGAGCATCACGCTGCGTCCTGAGGCGACCGCGGGAGTCGTGCGCGCAGGCTTGAGCAACGGTCTCCTGCACAATCAGCAGCAGAAGCTTTGGTGCAGCGGCCCGATGTTCCGCCGCGAGAAACCGCAGAAGGGCCGCTACCGGCAGTTTCATCAGCTCAGCGTCGAAGCGCTCGGCTATGCCGAGCCCGAGATCGACGCCGAGCTGATCGCTCTCTCTGCGCGCCTGTGGAAACACCTCGGAATCACGAGTGCGACGCTCGAGCTCAACTCCCTCGGAACCTTGGAGTCGCGGGCGGGCTACAAGCAGGCGCTCGTGGAGTATTTCTCGGCGTACCGCACGCGGCTCGATGAAGACAGCTTGCGACGGCTCGAGCGAAATCCGCTGCGTATCCTGGACAGCAAGAATCCGGATCTGCGCGAGCTAATCGCCGAGGCGCCGCTCCTGACGGGGCACTTGGACGACGAATCGCGCGCGCACTTCGATCGGGTGCAGTCGCTGCTCGCCGACATCGGAGTCAGTTTCAAGTTGAATCCGCGCCTCGTGCGCGGCCTCGATTACTACACGCGTACCGTGTTCGAGTGGGTGACCGACAAGCTCGGCGCGCAAAGCGCCGTGTGCTCCGGGGGGCGCTACGACGGCTTGATCGCACAGCTCGGCGGGCGCGACACGCCGGCGGTCGGTTGGGCCTTGGGGCTCGAGCGGATCGTGGAGCTGGTTCGGGCCGAAGGCGGCGACACCGCCGAGGAGCCCGTCGACGCCTATCTCGTGGCGTCGGGCGATGACGCCCGGCGCTTCGGATTCCGGCTCGTGGAGGGTCTGCGCGACCGGATTCCGCGGGCGCGGCTCTCGATCGGTTCGCCGGCGGCAGGCTTCAAGGCCCAGTTGCGCCGCGCCGACAAGAGCGGCGCGCGCTTCGCGTTGATCGTGGGTGAGGCCGAGGTTGCGGCGGGCAAGGTCAGCGTCAAACCGCTCCGAACCGACGAACCACAGCAGCTTCTGTCTGTCGAAGAATGCGCCAATCTGCTCGGCCCGGCGCCGCGCTCGGCATAGAATAGCGGGCTCACGCGCCCGGAGGTTAGTGTGGACGAGTATCTGTCGGACAACGAGCAAGTCGAGCGACTCAGAGCCTGGTGGCGCGAGAACGGTTGGTTCGTGCTCGGTGGCGTAGCGCTCGGCGCCTTGATCCTGTTCGGGTGGAGGCAATACGGCGAGTACAAGAGCTCGCAGGCTGAGACGGCCGCCGCGATCTACCAATCGGTGAAGCAAGCCGCCGAAGGCAAGAACGAGGTCGAGGCGACTACGCTGCTCGGTAAGCTACGCGCGGAATATCCGTCGAGCTCCTACGCGGCTCAGGCGGGCCTGCTGGTTGCGACCACGCTGCTCGTTGCAGCGCCCGACCGCGCTGCGGAAGAGCTGCGGCACGTCGTGGAGAACAGCACCGACGATCCGGAGCTCGCGATGATCGCGCGTTTGCGGCTCGCGCGCGTGCTCGCGTATCGCGAGCAATACGACGAGGCGCTGAAGCTGCTCGCGGTGCCGAACCCCGGGCAGTTCGCGGGACGTTTCAGCGAAGTGAAAGGCGACATCCAAGCAGCGCTCGGACATGTCGAGGAGGCGCGCGCAGCCTACCTCGCTGCAATGGTCGCAGACGGCTCCGAGCTGCTCGACCGCAATTTCCTGCAGATGAAGCTCAACGATTTGCCCGGCGCCGCACCGGCGCCGCCTCCTGTGGCCCCGCCGACAGCGGAAGCCCCCGCGGCTCCGACCACGCCGGCGGCCGCGAAAGCGGGAGAGGGCGCGTGACCGAGCCGCGCACGCGTTCATTCGTGTTCCCGTTGCTCGCGATGCTGGCCGTCGTCGGCTGCGCCAGCAAGAAGGACACGACAGAGCCGCCCGCGAAGCTGGTCGAGTTCAAGCAGACGCTCGACGTGCGCAAGGTCTGGAGCGGTAAAGTCGGCGACGGCGCGGAACGTCTACGCCTCGGTTTGCGGCCAGCGACTGACGGTGCGCTCGTATACGCGGGCTCGCATGACGGCAAAGTCGTGGCGTTCGACGCGCTGACGGGACGCAAGCAATGGTCGGTCAAGACCAAGCTGCCGCTCGCGGCGGGTCCGGGCTACGGCGACGGCGTGATCGCATTCGGTACGACGGACGGCGATCTCATCGCGTTCGACGCCGCAACCGGCGCGGAGCGCTGGCGGCAGCCCGTCGGCAGCGAGGTCCTCGCGGCTCCGGCGATCGGTGCGCGCGTGATTGTCCTGCGTACCGTCGACGGACGGTTGCGCGGATTCTCGGTCGAGGACGGGCGCACGCTCTGGACCGTCGAGCAAAATCTTCCTGCCTTGACCCTGCGCGGCAACACGGCGCCGCGCGTCGCGGGCAGTGTCGTCGTCAGCGGCTTCAACAACGGCCGCGTGGGCGCGTACGAGCTCAACAACGGCGAGCAAATTTGGGAGGTCGCGATCGCCAACCCGACGGGCCGCAGCGAGCTCGAACGGCTCGTCGACGTCGGCTCGGGCTTGCAGGTGGTGGGCAACGAGGCGTACGTCGCGGGTTACCACGGCCGCGCCGTCGGCATCGACGTAGGCACCGGGGTCGTGCTGTGGCAGCAAGACATGTCGTCGTACTCGGGGCTCGGCGCGGATTTCGCGAACGTCTACGTGACGAGCGACGTCGATGCGGTGATCGCGCTCGAGAAGAGCGCGGGCACGCAGGTGTGGCGCCAGGAAGCGCTGCGGTTGCGCGACGTCACGGCACCCACTCGCTTCGGCAACGCCATCGTCGTCGGCGATTTCGAGGGATATCTGCATTGGCTCGACCCGATGGACGGGCATTTCATCGCGCGCGAGCGCGCGGCCCGCAATCGGATTTGCGCTGCGCCGCTTGCGATCGGCGACAACGTCTACGTGCAAGGCGACGACGGTACGGTCGCCGCGTTCACCGTGCGGGCCGACGCGGCCTAGCGCCGCGCCGCGGACGGTGCTGCCATGCTGCCCGCAGTGGCCCTCGTCGGCCGCCCCAACGTCGGTAAGTCCACTCTTTTCAACCGGCTAACGCGCACGCGCGACGCGCTCGTCGCGGACTTCCCCGGTCTCACTCGCGATCGGCGCTATGGCTTCGCCACCCACGCGGACCGGCGCTTCATCGTGATCGACACGGGCGGTCTCGCGACCGGCGACGAGGGGACGATGACGGCGCTCGTGGCCGAGCAGGTCGATCTCGCGATCGACGAGGCCAACGCGGTAGTGCTGGTCGTCGACCACAGGGCCGGTCTCACCACGGAGGACGTGCGCATCGCCGAGCGCTTGCGGCGCGAGTCGAAGCCGTTGATGATCGCCGTCAACAAGGCCGAAGGGGTGCTCGGCGAGATCGCCGCAGCGGAGTTCCACGCGCTCGGTCTTGCGGAAGTTTTTGGCATCGCCGCGTTGCACGGCCAAGGCGTCGAGGAGTTGCTCGACGCGGTGCTCGCGCCGTTTCCGGACACCGATGCGCCGCTCGACGAGGAGCTCGGACCGAAGGTCGCCGTGATTGGCAGGCCGAACGTCGGCAAGTCGACGCTGATCAATCGGCTGCTCGGCTCGAATCGGTTGATCACCTCGCCCGAGCCCGGCACCACGCGTGACAGCGTCCTCGTGCCGTGCGAGCGCGATGGCCGCAAGTTCGTGCTCATCGACACCGCGGGTATTCGCCGCCGCGCACGCGTGAGCGAGGTGATCGAGAAGTTCAGCATCGTACAGAGCCTGCAGGCAATCGAGGACGCGGGTGCGGTGATTGCGTTGCTGGATGCGCGCGACGGAGTGAGCGATCAGGACCTGCACCTCATTGGCCTCGCCGCCGCGCGCGGGCGTGCGCTCGTGATCGGCGTGAACAAATGGGACGGGCTCACGAGCGGGGAGCGCCGCCAGATGGAGCGCGACGTGGATCGGCGCCTCGACTTCGTGCCGTATGCGACGGTGCATTACGCATCGGCGCTGCACGGCAGTGGGATCGCAGAGATCATCGATGCCGCCCTGGTCGCCTACAAGTGCGCGGGCTCCGAGTTCGCGACGCCGCGCTTGACGAAGGTGCTCGAGGACGCGGTGGCCGAGAATCCACCGCCCCTGATCCGCGGGCGGGCCGCCCGGTTGCGCTACGCGCACCAAGGTGGCCGCTATCCGCCCATCGTCGTCGTTCATGGCGGCCAAGCGGAGCGCTTGCCGGATCACTACAAACGCTATCTGGAGAACACCTTTCGCGTCGTGTTGAAGCTGCGCGGCACACCGGTCCGCGTCGAGCTGCGCAGCGGCGCCAATCCGTTCGCGGGTAAGCGCGACAAGCTCACGCCGCGCCAGGCGAAAACCAAGAAACGGCAACTGCGCAACGCCAAGAAGCAGCGGCACTGATTTTTCGGTCGCGACCGAATATTCTCATAACGATTAGTTACAAACCGGCGCCGGGCCGGGTCTTACACTGCCCGCTTCTCAAAGGGGGCTCAGGGGTTAACGGGTGGCCAAGGCGCGCCGAACCGTCGTCTTAGCGGGCGAGTTTCCGATGCATCGCGGCGGCACGCTGGTGAGCCCCACGATCGCGTACGAAACCTGGGGCGCGCTCAATCACGACCGCAACAACGCAATCCTGATCTTCACCGGGCTGTCGCCGTCGGCACATGCTGCGTCGAGCACCGAGGATCCGACGCCGGGCTGGTGGGAAGAGATCATCGGCCCCGGGCGTCCGATCGATACGCGCCGGTACTACGTGGTCTGCGTGAACTCGCTCGGCAGCTGTTTCGGCTCGACCGGCCCGGGCTCGGTCGATCCGCGGACCGGCGACATCTATCGGCTCAAGTTTCCCGTGCTGTCGCTCGAGGACGTCGCGCGCGGCGGCTACGAGGTGATCAAGCATCTCGGCGTGAAGGGACTCAAGGCGACCGTGGGCCCGTCCATGGGCGGCATGACGGCGCTCGCCTTCGAGATCCTGTTTCCGGGGCTGTCGGAAGGCTTTCTCAGCATGTCGTCGGGGCCGAGGTCCTTGCCGTTCGCGATTGCCCTGCGCTCACTGCAGCGCGAGATCATCCGCAAGGACCCGGGCTGGCAGGGCGGCAATTATGCGCGCGACTCGGTGCCGCTCACGGGAATGCGGCTCGCGCGCAAGCTCGGCATGATCACCTACCGCTCGGCGGAGGAATGGCGCATGCGGTTCGGCCGCGAGCGCGCGTCGTCGACCGACACGAGCGGCGACCAGTTCGGCATGGTGTTCGAGGTGGAGGCTTACCTCGAGCATCACGCGAACAAGTTCATCGGGCAATTCGACCCGAACTGCTACCTATACTTGTCGCGTGCGAGCGATCTGTTCGACGTCGCGGAGCACGGCTCGTCGGTGCAGGCGGGCCTGAGCAAAGTGCGCGTGAAGCGCTCTCTGATCATCGGTGTGACGACCGACTTCCTGTTCCCGATCCACCAGCAGCGCGAGCTCGCCGAGGGGCTCGCGAGCCCCGGCCGGGAGATCGATTTCGTGGCGCTCAACTCGCTCCAGGGCCACGACTCGTTCCTCGTCGACATGGATAGCTATCGGCCGCTCATCGCGCGGTTCTTCGCTTAGCCGCGTCGGCGGACACTAGCGAGCAGAGCGCGAGCGCAATGCTCGCGACGAGCGCAATTCTAATGTGACCGACCTCGCGCCGTGTTGCCGAGAATGCGATCATCCGGGACTTCGATTCAGACTCGCAAAGTGGAGCAGGTATGCAATACGCCCGTCTCGGTGACAGCGGCCTCGTCGTTTCGAAGCTCGCCTTCGGCAGCATGACTTTCGGATCGGGCTCCGGACCCTTCGCGGCGGTGCACAAAGTAAATCAGGCCGCCGCGAACGATCTCGTAGCGCGCGCGATCGACGGCGGTATCAACTTCTTCAACTCGGCGGACGTGTACGCGGGCGGGGAATCGGAGCGGCTGCTCGGCAAAGCAATCGGGCCGAAGCGCCACGAAGTCGTGATCGCGACCAAGGTCGGCAACCGAATGGGGTCGTCGCTGATCGAATCGGGGCTATCGCGCCGGCACGTTCTCGCGGCCGCGGAGGGAAGCCTCGAGCGGCTCGGCACGGACTACATCGACGTGTATCTCGTCCACAAGGTCGACGCCCTCACGCCGGTCGAAGAGACGATCGAGGCGCTCGAAGACCTCGTGCGCCGAGGCATGGTCCGCTACGTCGGCTTCTCGAATTGGCCCGCATGGATGGCGGCAAAGGCCGTGGGCTTGCAGCGCGCGAACGGCTGGAGTGCGTTCCGGGCCGCCGAGATGTACTACTCGCTGCTCGGGCGCGACCTCGAGCACGAGGTGCAGCCGTTCTGTGTGGATGCGGGTATCGGCGTCATGGCATGGAGCCCGCTCGCAGGAGGATTCCTGAGCGGCAAGTACACGCGTGCGAAGCCGAAAGGAGAGAGCGGCGATCGGCTCGGCGGGTTCGATTTCCTGCCGTACGACCGAGAGCGAGGGTATGCGCTCATAGACCTGCTGGAGGCAACCGGTGCGAAGCACGGCGCGTCGCCGGCGCAAGTGTCGATCGCGTGGTTGCTGACACGCGCGGCGGTGTCGTCCGTGCTGATCGGCGCCTCGAGCGCGAAGCAGCTGCAGGACAACCTCGGTGCGGCGGAGGTGAAGCTCACGGCCGACGATCTCTCGGCACTCGACGCCGCGACCAAGCCGACGTCGCCATATCCGAACTGGTTCACCGATCGAGTGGCGGACGGCAAGGTCTACGCGGCGCTCGGCATCCCGCTTGCGGTGCCGCCTGTGCGCTAGCGTCATCGGGACTGCTTATGTGAACTGTCACGCTGTGATAGGCATCGCAGCGGTTCGGCGCCCATGTCACTAGCATCGTTTGCGACGTCGCGGTCGATGTCGCTGCACGTAGCACTCCGCGGCGCTCGCGAATAGCCGATCCTCGGCAAAGGGCCGCGTGTGCACGGAAGCATGAGTCGATCATGAGCATGAACACGACGTTGGTGATCAACGCCAAGGGCGGCGTCGGAAAGACCACGATCACCACGAACCTCGCGAGCTACTTTGCTTCCCGCGGCATCCAGACGACCATCGCCGACTTCGACCCGCAAGGCTCGAGCCTCAATTGGTTGGCGCAACGCGCGCCCGATGCAGCGAAAATCCACGGCGCCGATCTCGCGCCGCGCAACGGCACAGGACTACAGATCGCTAGGCGGCTGATACCTCGTGAGACGCAGCAGCTGATCATCGACGCTCCGGCCGGCCCTTCGAGGTTGTTGCTTCAGGACTTGTTGGCGCGCACGCAGTCGATCTTGATTCCCGTGGCGCCGTCCTCGATCGATGTTCACGCGACGGCGAACTTCATCAAAGACCTCCTGCTGGTCGGCAAGGTCCGCTTTCGCAACACCCGCTTGGCGGTGCTCGCGAACCGCGTGCGTACCGCGAGACCCGTCTACGAGCCTCTCGAGAAGTTCGTAGCCTCGCTCGGCATATCGTTCCTGACCCGCGTCAGCGACTCGGACATCTACGTCGAGGCTGCGGAGACCGGCCAGGGTATCTTCGAGATGTCCGCGGACAGGTGCGGCGCCGAGCAGCGCGAGTTCTTGCCGATCGTACAATGGGCGCAAGGTGAAGCCGTGATCGAGACGTTCGGCAGCGGCAACGTCGTGCCGCTGAGCATCGCGCGAGGCTAGGCGCGTCCCGCCGTTCGCCGCGCGACCGCGGCCGCGCGCTGCCAGTTACCCGCCATGATGGCAAGCGCGAGCAACAGCACGAGCTCGAATCCCGCAGCCCCGCCGCCGCCGCCACCGGTGCCTTCGCGCGCCTGCACGCGCACATTCCGCTCGGCTTGCGCGGAGTTGCCCGAGGTGTCCGTGACGCTGTACGTCACCACGTAGGAACCGATCACCGCCGTGTTGACCTTGTTCGCGACGACTATCTTTGCGCTCAAATCGCCGTCCATGTTGTCCGTCGCGGTTGCGCCGGCGTCCGTGTAGGTTTCCTCGACGATCAGCGTGACGGACGTCGCGCCCTTCAGTTGGATCGTCGGTGCGGCGGTGTCGCCAGCGCCGAGGTTGCCCTTCCCGTCGTTGTAGAAGACCGCACCGCCGTTCTTACCGAAGAACGCCACGTCGATACGATCGTCGACGCTGAACTTGCCGATCACGGCGCCGAGTGCGCCCGCGTTGTTGAGCTGCTGCGGCTGCAGCGCGAACGCTCCGCCCGTGCCCGCGTTCGCGTAAACGTGGTGCGCGCCGGTGTCGTTGGTCGTCAAGATGTCCAGGTCACCGTCGAGATCGATGTCTGCGATTGCCACGGCGATGGTCGGGGATGCGCCGAACTCGGCGGACTTGAAGAAAGTGCCGGCCGTGGTGGAGGTGTTGAGCCAAACCTGCGTGCGCGGCGGAGCCGCGCCCGACCCCGCGCTGTGGCCGAAGACGAGGTCCGCGCGGCCGTCGTTGTTGAGATCCGCTGCGGCCACCGATGTCGTGGGACCGATATTTTTCAGAGCATCCGTCTCGAGCGTGAAGGTCCCCGCCGTGTTCCGGTAGATCTCTGCGTCACCGTTGCCGTTCGCGAAGACGAGCTCCGGCAGCGCGTCGCCGAACAAGTCCACGAGCACGACGCCGCGGCTGTCGGCGTTACCGAGGCCCGGTTGCGCCGAGTAGCTGCCGACGGAGCCCTGGTTCTTGTAGACGAAGCTTGGGCTGCCGTTTGCAAACACGAGGTCGACAAGCGCATCCCCGTTGATGTCGCCCGCGACGACGGCTCGGCTGTTCTCGCTCACGTTGCCGACGGGCATGGCCGTGAACGCGGAATTGGTGTTCACGAAGATCTGGCTCGGCACGCCGGTGCCGGCGGCCGTGATCACGTCGAGATCGCCATCGCCGTCGATATCGGCGATCGAGATTCCGTTGGCGGACTGAGTGCCGATGATGAGCGGCGTCGCCGACAGCATGCGCTTGGCCGGGTTCGCGGGATCGACGATGTTCAGAAGGATGGCCGTGTTTCCCGGCGTCACGACTGCGAGGTCCGTGTACCCGTCCTTGTTGAGGTCGCCCGCCGCGGCTCCGAGCACGTTCATGCCCGTGATCAGTTGCGCGGGGGTCGCGCTCACGCTCTGCGCGATGCTGAGCGCGCTCGTCGCGGTGTCGTTGCGGGGTGTCTCGTCGATCGGGACTCCCCCCGGGATGGATACCTTCGCGCTGACGAACACGTCACCTGCGGCATTGCCGCGGCCCGTGATGGCGACGGACGTCGTGGCGCCGCCCGCGAGCGGGCCGAGCGTGCAAGCAACGCGAGTCTCGCTGCCCGACAAAGACGCCGTGCAGCCGGGATTCGCGAGCGTGTCGAGCAGGAACGGTACCTCACCCGAGAACGTCACCTCGAGCGCGACGCCGTTGACGTCGACTTGCGGGGCGTTGTTCGCGATCGCGAAGGTCCAGGTGGCCGTCGTGTTCACCGCGACGGGGTTCGGAGAGGCGCTGACAGAGGTGAGACCCAGGTCGGCTCTGCCGGCGCGAAGCACTGTGAGCGCGAACGTGCCGGGCACCGCCGCGGGACCTGCGTCGCGCACCGTGAAGGCCACCGTGAAGTCTCCCGGGCTGAGTTGCAGGAGCGGAGTTCCGGTCAACACGCCTCCAGCGCCGAGGTTCAATCCAGGCGGCAAGCCGCTCGTCGCCGTGTACGTCAAATCGCCGGCCGGCGTGTCCTTGTCCGTCACGAACTTCGTGAGATCGAGGGTGTAGGGCACCGCTTCGGTCGCGGTCTGAGGCGGGATCGTGCCGATGACCGGCGCCGCGTCCACGACGACTATCGCGAAGGTCTGAGTTACGGCCGGTGCAGTGCCATCGGAGACGCTCAACACCACGTTCTGCGGCGAGCCGACCTGCGGCTGACCGGGCGTGCCGGATAGCGTCGCGGTGCCGTTCGGGCCGGGCGTGAATGTGAGCCAAGCCGGCTTCGTCGTGGCGGTGATCGTGAGCGGGTCGCTGTCCTGATCCGTCGCGACGATCGCGTAGTTGTAAAGGACGCCCTTCGACGCCGTCGTCGGCGCGATGCTCGTAAATTTGGGCGCGTCGTTCACGTTCGCGACGACGATCTGGAAGCTCTGCGTCACGGCCGGTGGTGTGCCGTCAGAGACGCTGAGCACGACGGTATGCGTGCCGACCTGGGCTTGGGCCGGAGTACCGGACAAAGTTGCCGTGCCGTTAGCGCCCGTAGTGAACGTGAGCCAGGCGGGTTTGGTTTGCGCCGTAATCGTCAGCGTATCGCCGTCGTCATCGGTCGCCCTGATCGCGTAGTTGTAGGGGGCGCCCTCCGACGCTGTCGTCGGCGCACTGCTCGTGAAGATCGGTTGATCGTCGACGTTTGCTACAGCGATCGTAAAGCTTTGTGTGACCGCAGCCCCCGTTCCGTCGGAGACGCTGAGGACGACGTTTTGATTTCCGACTTGCGCCTGGGCGGGCGTACCGGACAACGTTGCGGTGCCGTTCGCGCCCGGCGTGAGCGTGAGCCAAGCCGGTTTCGTGGGTGCCGCGAAGGTCAGCGTGTCAGCGTCGGCATCCGTCGCCGTGATCGCATAGCTGTAGACGGTGCCCTGTGAAGCAGTGGTGACCGGCGTGCTCGTGAACACAGGCTGATCGTCGGTATTGCTGACCACGATCTGGAAGCTTTGCGTGACGGGCGGCGCCGTCCCGTCCGAGACGCTCAGCACGACGCTATGCGTGCCCACTTCCGCCTGCGTAGGAGTGCCGTGCAGCGTCCCCGAGCCGCCGGCGCCGGGCGTGAACGTGAGCCACGCGGGTTTCGTGGGCGCAGTGAGGGTGAGCGGATCGTTGTCCGCGTCGGTGGCAGCAATCGCGTAGTTGTAGGCCGTTCCCTCGGCTGCGGCGGTCACCGGTGTGCTCGTGAACACGGGCTGGTCGTCGACATTCGCGACGACGATCGTGAAGCTCTGCGTGACTGCCGGTCCCGTTCCGTCTGACACACCTAGGACCACGTTGTGATTGCCGACCTGGGCTTGCGCGGGCGTGCCGGACAACGTCGCGTGGCCGTTCGCGCTTGTAGTGAAAGTAAGCCAAGCTGGCTTCGTCGGCGCCGTGATCGTCAGTGCATCGCCGTCGGCGTCGGTCGCCGCGATCGCGTAGCTGTACGGGACATCCTCCGACGCGGCCGTCAGGGGCGTGCTCGTGAAAACGGGCTGCTCGTCGATGTTCGCCACGACGATCGTAAAGCTCTGCGTGACCGCCGGCCCCGTTCCGTCCGAGACGCTCAGCACTACGTTGTGATTGCCGACCTGGGCTTGCGCAGGAATGCCGGACAACGTCGCGTGGCCGTTCGCGCCTGGAGTGAACGTCAGCCATGCGGGCTTCGTCGGCGCGCTGATCGTCAGCGCATCGCCGTCCGCGTCCGTCGCCGTGATCGCGTAGCTGTATGAGGCATTCTCGGGCGCGGCCGTCACAGGCGTGCTCGTGAACACGGGCTGGTCGTCGACGTTCGCGACGACGATCGTGAAGCTCTGAGTGGCCGACAGTGAGCCGTCCGAGACGCTCAACACGACGTTGTGGCTGCCGACTTGCGCCTGCGTAGGAGTGCCCGACAACGTCGCGGCGCCATTCGCACCCGTCGTGAACGTGAGCCAGGCCGGCTTCGTCGGCGCGGTCACGGTGCGCGAATTGTTCTCAGGGTCGGAGGTCGTGATCGAATAGCTGTACGGGACGTCCTCAGCCGCAGTGGTCACCGGTGTGCTGGTGAACGCCGGCGGATCGTTGACGTTCGCGACGACGATCGTAAAGTTCTGCTGGACCTGCGCGCCCGATCCGTCGGAGAGGCGGAGCGCGACGTTGTGGTTGCCCACCTGCGCTTGTGTCGGCGTGCCGGACAGCGTCGCGGTGCCGTTCGCGCCAGCGGCGAACGTGAGCCATGCCGGTGTGCCTTGCGATGTGATCGTCAACGTGTCGCCGTCGGCATCCGTCGCCGTGATCGCGTAGTTGTAGTGGACGTCCTCGGTTGCGGCCGTTACCGGAGTGCTCGTGAAGACGGGCTGGTCGTCGACGTTCGCGACGACAATCGTGAAGCTTTGCGCGACCGCAACCGTTCCATCGGAGACGCTCAGCACGACGTTGTGACTACCGACTTGAGCTTGCGTAGGAGTTCCCGCCAAGATTCCGCTGCCGTTCGCACCCGGAGTGAACGTGAGCCAAGCGGGTTTCGTCGGCGCTGTTAGCGTCCGCGTATCACCTACGTTGAGGTCAGTGGTCGTGATCGAGTAGCTGTAGGGGGCATTCTCAGTCGCACTCGTTGGGGGAATGCTCGTGAAAAGCGGAGGCGTGTTCAGTTGGGCGAACGCTGCGGAGCTGAATGCTAGCGCGATGAGTGCCGTGACAAGCGAGCGCCATCGACGCGCTTCGAAGAACGGTGCTCCGCCGGCTGCTTGGGGCAGCTCTTGCATTGGATCCCTTGTCATACTTCATCGGCCCAGCGCCCAGTGACACGACGTGCGTAATCTGGCGATCGCGCGGTCGAGATCATTTCGCTGGCTCCGTGGTGCGCGGCTCGCGACGCGCTGCTCTGGAGCTTGCCGTTATTTTCTTCCGTGTCCGGCGCGATTCTGCCAGATTTTGGGGCGTGCGGGTGAACGGTTTCGATTATGTTATCCCGCCCCCGATAGGACGCGGCGCCGGGCGCCGTTTCTAGCGAGGTCGGCCACGCAACGCTCGTCGGCCCGCTCGGGCATAACGCCCGTGCAGTCGGCTTAGGGCGCCTTTCAGCGCTATCGGCGGAGGGGACTCGCGTGTCGCGGTGGCGGGTGCCGTTCCCTCGGGTGAATAGGAGTGGATTCGCGACGGCACTCAACCGCTCGCGAAGCGTGCCAATCCGGAGTGTTCTGAACGCGGCAATTCGCAGCGATTGAGCACTGCGCCGATTTCGCCTGAGGAAGAGTTCGCCGGTGACTCGTAGAAGTTTGAACGACTCAAGACGATGTTGCGCGCGAACAGAGTGTCGTCTGTGTTTACCGACACAGACGACGCCGGCGATCGTCGCAGAGTCCGTGAGCAGTAATGCATTTTCGGCTCAACGCGAATGCGTGTTAACGCGACAACCTGTGTAGCCGAGCCATGAGCGCGTGCTGCGTTCGATGCATTGCGCGCATTGCGCACATGTTGTGATTGAAGCGCATCGCGTCTGTCAATCGCGACAGTTTGCGCGATCCGAAATCCGTCAGCACACTCCGCCGCGCAAAGAAAAGTTGCTTGTCATCTAGTCATCGGATTGTAAGTGCTCTGTCTGTTTCGCTTCACCTGCGTAGCGGACGAAAAAAGCAATCGGTCTTGCAAGGACGCATGTATGCAGACCGCCGGCGGGAGGCATGGTGAAGGGATTCATTGCTGCGCTACGCAGTGCAGATTCGGTTTGGTTTGCGTTCGGGTTCGTCGTCGTTGCATTGGGTGTCGCGTCTTGCGGCGGCGAAGATTCTCACGATGTGCATCCTACGGCGGCGCCTGTCGGCGCAGTGCCGCCTGTTAGCGCACCGCCGCCTGTTAGCGCCGCTCCGTCGGTCGCACGCGCCGACAATAAGGCACCGGCGATCTCCGGAATGCCGTTCGCAGCCGTCGCTTTCGGCGTCACGTACAGCTTCCTGCCCACTGCCAATGATCCTGATGGCGGTGCGCTGACGTTTCACGTCGCCAATCCGCCACCGTGGGCGTCCTTCAGCACGACTACGGGCAGGCTTATCGGCACGCCCGGTGCCGGGGACGTCGGCACCTACCGGAACATCACGATCAGCGTTTCCGACGGCACGAACGCAGCGAGCCTGCACCCCTTCACTGTGGATGTGGTGGGCACTGCGACGGGCTCGATCACGATCAGCTGGCTGGCGCCCGTGGAGGAGACGGACGGATCCCCACTTACCGACCTTACCGGATACAAGATCTACTGGGGCATGTCGCTGGGCGACTATCCGAACTCCGTGACTCTGAACCATCCGGGCGTAGTGACGCACGTGATCGAGAACCTGACACCGGGGACGTACTATCTCGTTGCCACGGCCTTCGATTCGGACGGCGTCGAGAGCGAACACTCCGAGGTCGTCATGCACAGGGTTCTGTAGGCCGGCGCCTCAGGTAGGAAATTGGCTAACGACGGACGGGGCAGTCCGGTGACCCTCGATGGTCTAGGGCGCGCACCGTGTTCGATCCGCGATGGCTGCGCAGGTCTCAGCAGGTTTTAGCGTCTAGTCTTGGACAGTCCGCGATAGCTGATGCCGATGTAGACGGAATTGGAGCTGGTCTTTTGCTGGATCAGATCCTCGGTGAAGTCTTGGGCGGTGTAGGCATAGCCAGCGGCTAGAAACCACACGGGCTTCATTGCCCATGTGAAGTCGATCTCGGCGCGAGCGTATTCTCGATCGTCCTGAACGTTGATGTCGCCCAGCGACTCCGAATCGTCCAGTCTGATTCCGAAACTCGCGTTCAGGCGTTGCCTGAGGTCGCGATCGTAGAAAACGATGAACTCGCGTCGGATCGCCGAGAAGCCGCTAGTGCTCGGATAGACCTCGCGCGTTAGATCCATATTGATTCTCGAGCGTTCCGAGCGTTTTCTGAGTCCCAGCCGCATCGTGTAGTCGGTGGTGGCGCGCGCGACCTGTTGCTGGTTAGTGCCGAGGAATTCGAATTCGCTGCGCAGCACGCCCGCGGCAAAGTTGAACGTCCAGAGCTCCGTCACCGGGCGGGCGAATGCTCCCTCGATGGTCACGGTGTCCGTATTGTTCAGATCTTGATCAGTCTTGAAGCTCTCTACCGACATCGTGGCGGACACCACATTCCGGTCGTCGACATTCCGATGAATTCCAGCGGAGAAACGCGTGTTGTCGTAGCCCGTGCGGACCGCGAGGTCACCCTCAGTGAAGGAGATGCGGTCCTCGACAATTTCCAATCGGAGAGTGTTGCGCTCAGACACGGTCAAGCCGAGGTAAGGATTCAACCAGTAGCGTTCGCGCTGTCCGCTGATGAACGCCAATCGGCCGCTATCCGCGGCATCCGGGCCGTCGGTATCCGGATTGCCGTCTGGGTCTACGCTGACGACCTCAGAATTGAGCAGCCTCTCGCGGGAGAAGTCCGCCCTGAAGCCCGCATTCACGGTCTGCCACCGGTACTCGCCTGAACCGTTGAGGAACCAGTCGGTGCTTTCGAGCTCACTGTCCTTCTCGTCGACATACTGATACGAAATCACGCTTGGCGCGAAGGCGAACGAACCGCGCTGCTCGATCGAGGCTATGTTTGCGGTTGCGGACAACACGGCGCTTGTCGCAGCGGACGTGTCGGTGACCAGCGTGTCCGGATTGAGCCGCGGATTCTCTTCCGAATGCGCGTTGAGCCCGATATCCGGCACTACCTCCCACTCCGCGCGAGCCGGCGCATGGCTCAAGATGCCTGCAATCAGGGCGCCACAGGCGCTCGCGCTCGTGACGAGCTTACGGCAGCGGTAGGTCCGAACATTTTCGATAGCTTGCATCTCTATTACCACGGCAGATTTCCGAAACTGAATCGCATCGATATCGTTGTGGTGTCGACGTCGCCGCTATCGTATTCGATGCCTACGCCGAGGTTTTCGAAGAAGTACCAGCGAACGCCGAGGATTTCCGACGTGCCTTTTTCGAACGTACCCTCGGACAGCAACGCCTTCGCCACGGGCGAGTATTTGCCGAACAAGTAGAGCTCGACGGGCGGGGCGGGGTTCCACCGAAACCCGAGCCGCGCGCCTGCACCAGACTCATCGATATCGAAGTTCTCGCCGGCAAAGCTCCCGAAGTCATAGTTCGAGGAGTCGTAAGAGATCTCGGCAATGAGGTCGAAATTGTCGCCGAATTCGTGTGCGTATCCGAACGCAAGGGTCGACGCGACGAGGTCGAAGGTGTCGGTGACGTTGACAGTCACGAGCGGGCTCGTGATGGAGCCCGTGACGTCGACGATGGAGCTCCTGTAGGACCCGCCAAAATAGAGCCCGTGCACGAGCGCAAGTGATCCTCCCACGGCGATACCCTCGCCATCGAGAGCGTTGATTTGCACGGTTTGTCCGGGGACGGGGGTTTGGACGCCGAACGCGTCGACGGTGCTCTCGGGGCGCTGAAAGTCCAAGAACGTGTAGCTGAGCTCGGAAGCCGACGCGCCGAAAGAAGGCAACGAAAAGTATCGCCCAGACAGCGCATTTCTTCTTAGTGGTCACAAGGCCTCACTTCGCCGGCACGGTGGGGTCACGATCCCGAAAAAAGAAGCAAAACTAATGCCAGCATGACAAAGAATTCGACTCTGACCGCTCGTGCGGCCTTAGATGAAGGCCTTCGATCTGCGCGGATCGCGCGCTGCGCGCAGCTTTTCATTGGCTGGACACCTTTGCTACAGTGCGGCACGGACCGGACGGCGTCCGTTTATCGTCGGCCGAAGCTCGTCGCCGTCCCGATGCCCAGCCACGGGCGGAGTCCCGCTGCCATTCCTTATCAATGGGATTCTGACAGACTCGATCGGGTCAGGCGACCCGCAAGGTTATGTCACAAGGAAATACGCCGTCGGCCGGATGGCCAGCGGTCGGGATGACGGGCCGTTGGGGACGGCTAGAGAGTAATGACAGCTTCGTTCGAGTAGGGACTCTCTTCGCCCCGCGCGTTATAGGCAGAGATTACGAAGTAGTACGTGCTCGGGACTAGTCCGTCTAGGAAGTGGCTGGCGAGACCGGGATTGGTCAACGCCACGGTAGTTGGAGTACGACCCCGATCTCTCGCCGTAGCGAATCCGGTAGCCTGCGAGATCCGTGAGTGGCGAGCCGTCTTCGTTTTGCGTTGGCGCGGCCCACGACAGTATGACGCTGCTCGGCCCTACCGCGACGACCTGGATGTCGAACGGCAGGAGTGCCTTGGCCTGACTTCCGTCGGTGACGGCGATCGTGATACCGCGGTAAACACCGACGTCAGCAACCGTAGGGGTCCCGCTGAGCAGGCCCGTCGCGACGCTGAACTTGAGCCACGCGGGGCGGTGCGCGATGCTGAACGCGAGCCGATCGCCATTCGGGTCTCGCGCCGTCGGCATGAACTCGTAGAGTTGATTGACCACGACCTGCGTTCTCGGCGTACCGCTCACCTGTGGTGCCGAGGGAGTTGAAGAGGAAGAGGCGGCGGGTGGCGGTGTGCTCGCCACTGGGGTGCGACGACCCCGTATGCGCGGCTCCGTGCGCCGCCGCTCCAGCCGCTCGTTCTTGTTCGTCGTTGCAGGCAGTCAGCGTCAGCGCGGTCAAAACAATGGCGAGTGCCGTTTGGCCTCGCGCCCCAGACAGTCGGACATGCTCCATTGCGGTCTCCTGGTTCCGCGGTTCTTACCGTGTTTCGCCAGGAGCATTCAGGCGCAAGCCACACAAACGGACGAAGTCGAGGTATTTGGTCTACCTCTCCGCGTTTGGCGGCCCCACTGTCATAGGCACGTTGTGCCGTTAGACTGGCGGCTTTGCGTCCCCACCTTTCGATGGGTTTGCCCTTGTCGAAACGCTCAGTGACGACCAAGCCCCAGCCGCATTCCCAGTGTGGCTAGTCCAGATCGGAGGAGGTGTATCGGCAGCGGGGAGCGCAGCCGGCCCAAAGGCCGTGGATCGTGCGCCCGATTCGGTAACCCCGCTGTCGTAGACTGCCTCGTCTTTAGACCGGAAGCTTTGCGTCCCCATCTTTCGATGGGTTTGCCTTTGTCGTCAGGGTCCGAGGATGCCGAGAAACGGGGACAGCGGCAACCGCTTTTCTACATAACACAAGAAACTAAACGAAATGCTCATGCGGCGCCGATCGAGCGGAGCAACCGTCAAGGTCGCTTCAATCGGTGCGCGACGAAGTGCAGGCGGAACTCAATACGCCTTCGGATCGCTGAACACGCGCAAGATCGTAATGGCGAGGATTTTAACGTCGAGCGCGAGCGACCAGCGGCGCAGGTACTCGAGATCGGATTCGACGCGCGACTTCATCTGCTCGATGTTCTGGGTTTCTCCGCGGTAGCCGCGAATTTGCGCGAGCCCGGTGATACCCGGGGCGACTTTGTGCCGGATCATGTAGCCCTTGATCAGCCGTCGATACTGTTCGTTGTGCGCGACCGCGTGCGGGCGCGGGCCCACCAAGCTCATGCGGCCTTGGATGACGTTGACGAGTTGCGGCAGCTCATCGAGCGAATAGCGACGAATGAACCGGCCGAACGGTGTAATGCGATTGTCGTTGCGCTGCGCTTGGATCACCGTGGCGCTGTCGTCGGAGCTCAGCATGCTGCGAAACTTGTAGACGGTGATTTCGCGCCCGTCGAGCCCGTACCGCCGCTGCTTGAAGATGATCGATCCCGGAGTCGTCAGAGCGACGCCCACCGCAGTGGCCAGCATTGCCGGTGCGGCCAGCAATAGGAGTACCGACGCGAAGCACAGATCGCTCATGCGCTTGATGAGACCGTTCACCCCGAAGAAGGGTGTCTCGCAAAGCGCGAGGACTGGAATGCCGTCGATCACATCGACGCGCGACTGGATCAGGTCGAACACGAAGATATCCGGGACGAAGTAGATCGAAGCGGTCGTGTCGTGCAGCTCGTCGAGGAGAAGCCTGGTGCGCTCCTCATGCTTGATCGGCAGCGCGATATAAATGACGTCGACCGGGTGAAGCTTGATGTAAGCAGGTAGGTCCAGCAGCTTGCCAAGCAACGGCCGGTTTTCAGTGGGGCCGATTCGGTCGGCGCTCCTGTCCTCGAACCAACCGACGAGTTGCAAGCCGAGATTGGGTTGGCTCGCAATTGCCTGTGCTAGGCGACGGCTCAAATCCCCCACGCCCGCGATCACGGCATTCCGGGTGCGCACGGCATTCTGCACGAAAAACACGTATGCCCAGAACTGAAACACCGCGATCGATAACGGCGTGATCACTGCCCAGGTCAGTAGTACGCGTCGAGAGAACACCTCGCCGTATTGCAAAGCAAAACCGAGCAGGGCCAGGCAGCTCACGACGACCGCCCAAGCGCCGAGCGAGCGTTGCAGAAAATCTCGGGGGCGCCTCGCAAATGTTAGAGACACGGCGGCCATCTCGCGGTAGACCACCAACGTAATGATGAACCCCAAGGTGGCGAGCACCGAATACGGTTGGTCCGTGGGTATTCCGAACAGCCTCGCGATCGCAAATAGCGATACAGTCGCGACCACGGGCGGCACGAAAATGCCTATTACTGCAAGCCAGCCGCTTCCATGGCTACCTGCAGACGGGGAAAGGATCGTCACGTTAGCTTCCTACCACGCGCGGAATTAGGTCAGGGGTTTCTTGGCGTCCCGTGTTTTTTTCGCCAAACGGGTCGCGGACTCCTCTTCTGCCCGTTAGCGTATCCTGCTTGCCGCGGCAGCTCAAATCGGCGCGGCGCGTTATGTGCGTACCTCCATTCGCGACGGGGAGGTCACTTCACTCGCTTCGGACCGCCCACAGGGTATTATGTAAGGATTCTGGTCTAGCGCCCATGAAAAAACTGCCGGCATCACGGAAGGCCGGCCGTTTTTGGGAGGTTGGTCACAGTTTGTGCCGATCAACCTAATGTGCAATCGAATACACCATGGATGGAATCAAATAAATGACGAACCGAACAGTCGTTCTAGTTCTTTTTGGGGTCGCGCTCTTACCAGGCGTCGGGTGTGCTGCCCCTAAACCGCCGACTTTGTGCGCGGGGGTGACGGCCTGCTCCGCCGCCGCCGAGACGACGGGAACCGCCGCCGGGAGCACGGGAACCGCCGCGCCGTCCACTCAGGGTATCAAGTATCACCCGGGGCATTACGCTGCGCTGGACGGAATGCTGCGCGCCAGCAACCGCTCCACTCTAATGGCGGAACACATGCGCCAGATCGAGGAGCTCGCCAACGAGCCGAACATCGTGGGGGTTCAGCTGTACGTGCAGTGGTCCGCCCTAGAGGGAGATACCCCGGGAGACTACGCCGCCGGCATTGCAGATGCTACAGAGTTATCTGGCTGCGCTGGCTCCTATCAAGAAGCGCCTGATGGTAGCGCTCATTCACGTTCAATTCGGCGGCTACCCTCCCAACGACTTGTCCGCTGTTCTTCCCGTCGTATATTTGGAAAAATCCGAGCGGGCAATATGGCACAACGCCGATGCGCAACGGCATAACGGCGCGCGTATGGCAGCAGGCGACGATGGACCGTGTGATCGATCAGGTGCAGGCGTACGGCAAGCAATTCGACAGCGATCCTTATTTCGAGATGGTCGCCCTTGGTGAGACCTCCGTGGCCATTGACGCGGGGGTGGACGGCTTCAGCCAAGAAAATCTCTTGGCGCAGTTCAAACGGCTCTACACCGCGAGCAGGGCAGTCTGGCCGAACACCTCGATCCGTCTCACCGCGAACTACGTCGGTAGCGACGCGCAAACGGTCGATCTGATCAAGTTCTGCGCCGCTCTGAAGTGCGCCGTCGGCGGTCCCGATGTCATTCCTTCCGAAGACATTCAAGCCAATCGCGTCTTTTCGGGTGGAGGCGGTGGCACTGATTACCGCGGTATCCTGCCGTTCGTCGCCGAGATTCAATCACCGGAGCTCGGTGGGCACGAAGGAACCTGGACGCCGGCCCAGCTCTACGATCACTCGATGAAGGGCAATGCGAGCGTCGGCATCAACGGGACTCACCCGCAGTATTTCGTCTGGCTCAGGAACACCTGGTCCGGGGGGGCGGCGCAGCAGTGGTCGACAGGAATCCTGCCGTTCATTCGATCGATCAATGGCGCCGTCGCCTCGACGGCCTGTCCGTCGGCGTACACAAGCGGCTGTCGCAGCCAATAAGCGTTCGCGAGGAGTCGCGCGTCGTTTCCAGCAGTCGATCCGCTGAGATTCGGGTAAGCATCGCAGCGGGTTGACCAGCTGGAGCCGGAACGTCGGACGCATGCGTCGGATTGCTAGTTCCGTTTGACGACCTGTTGGTAGACCTCCAACGTCTGTTCCGCGATCGAGCTCCAGTCGTAGTGTTTCTCAACCCAGTGGCGGCGCGCGCGACGCACTTCCTGGGTTTCTGTGACTCGTGACGATGCCAAGAGGCGCTCTGCGAGACGCGCTACGTCGCCAACGGGAAAATAGCTCGAGGGGTCCAAACCGATCTCGAGATTGGCCCCTATGTCGCTGGCGAGGACCGGCAATCCATAGCTCAGCGCTTCGAGCGCTGCGATCGCCAAGCCCTCGTGAGACGAGGGCAGAACGAATACGCCGGCGTGTGAGTAGAGTTGTGCGAGCGGCTCGCCGCTCAAGAACCCCGTGAGGACTACGTTGTCGGTCTTCTTTGCAGCAGCTTCGACCTCGTTGGAATACGTCGTGCCGCCGAGGCCGCCCACTAACGCAAGCTTCCATCCCGTTGGTTTGGCCAGCGCGAACGCTCGGATGAGATCCAGCTGCCGTTTCTCGGGGACGATGCGGCTGACTTGTAGGCAATAACGTCCCGGCTCCAGGCCGTAGCGCTCGACGTGATTGGTTTCGACGCGGGGTTCGGCGACCAACACTCCATTGGGGATCAGCGTCGAGTCGCGCGCGTACTTGGATTCCACGAGCGTCTGGATGACTTTGGAGATCACGATGCGCGCGTGCGAGTAACGCATCCCCATGCGTTCTCCAGTGCGCAGCACGAAGCGTGCGAAGCCGCCCCACTTGTCCCGGTCGTAGTCGGGACCGTGGTGCGTCACCACGACGCGCAGGCCGAGCAGCCGAGCGATCGGCGTGACGATCGCCGGCCCTATCGCATGAATGTGCAAGATGTCGGGCCGGGTCAGACCCGCATAGAGCACACCGAGAATGGAATGAACGAATGCTTCGAGGCCGGGGCGCCGCGGCGCCCAGATGCGGCGCAGCCGGATGGGTCCGAACGACTTGTGCTGCTTCGCTACGAACGGAGTTCGGACGATCACCTCGACGTGACAGCCCAGTGCGGCAAGTCGCCGATAGAGCTGCTCGGCATGGGTTTCCACGCCACCCGCGACGTTCGGTATACCCCGAACACCCAGCACCATGACTCGCACCAACGGCCCCTAGGTAGTTGCCGACGCCATCGAGTCGACTCGAGTCTCTACGCCGAGCTCCCGATAGATGTCGAGCATTCGGTCCCGGTAGCGAGCGATGCCGAACTCCTGCTCGACCCACTGCCGGCCCGCCCGACCGAATTCCTCGACTTCGACATCGGTGCGATCTGTCATAGCGCGCAACGCGGCGGCTAACGAAATAGGGTCGCCACTCGTGAACGTAACGCCCGTGCGCCCTTCGAGAATCTGTTCGGGTATGCCCCCGATCCGCGCGCCGATCACGGGCTTCCCGAGCGCATAGGCCTCCAGCACGGTCATCGGAGCGTTCTCGTAGCATTCCGACGGCAAGACAACCGCTCGTGCACGCCGTACCTCGTGGTGTAGCGCTTCGCCCGTCAGGTACCCCAGGAAAGTGACATTTGCAGCAAGCTCCCCGACGAGACTCTGCAGCTCCTCGAGCTGTGGCCCGGTGCCGATGACGCGCAACGAGCCGCCGGCACTCGCGACCGCACGAATCAGCGTCGCGAGCCCCTTTTCTCGCGACACCCTACCGAAATAGACGAAGTCACGGCCGGGTGAGAATTGCGGCATGTAGCGTTCAACAGCCACGAAATTGGGCACGTGGTGGAAGAGTGTCCGCGGGAATCCCCACTCGCAGAATTTATCGATATTGAACCGGCTCGGCACGACGAAGCGACTCACGTGATTTCGATACGATCCTAGCAGCCGATGCAACATCGACTCGAGCATCACTACGGCACTCAGACTCACCGACCGCTTGATGCAGCGATGCAGTAGCACGTTGTGCAATCGCCCTCCCTTGCAGCGCTCGCAGATTCCGTCCGCGGCAAGCATGTTGTACGCCGGGCAGGCGATCTTCAAATCATGCAGCGTCATGACCGTTGGAATGCCGCGACTGTGGAGAAGGCCGAGGATGGATGGCGAGAGATGGTGGTAGATGTTGTGCGCATGGCAGATGTCCGGAGTGATCGTGTCGAGCAACCGCGTCAGCTTGTCCCTAGCCTCGAAGGAGTAAATCACCTTCGCGGCACGCGTAAGTTTGCCCCGCAGGCTGTAATGCTCCCCTAGCTCGATCTCGTCGACGAACTGGTGAGACCACGGCGAGTCGAGGTTCTTTGGATGCTGCATCGCGAACGGAACGACTTGCCAGTGCAGGGCCTCGAACATGCGGTTGTGCTCGAGGAACACCGTTTCTGCGCCGCCGCGATAGTAGTAGTAGTTGTTGATTGCAAGAAGCGTCGCCATAGTCGGGCCCGTTATTAGGCGTCGCAAGGCTGCCGCGACTCTTGCTCGCTGGAGCAAGAATTAGCGGCAACCCGCCCGGTGTCGATCAACTGAGCGAGGAGCTCTGTGTTTCGAACGGAATGGTGCTTTCGCGCGTAGACCCGTGCACGCGCCCCGAATTCGGCTCGGCGCGGAGCGTCGAGCACCAGGCCCCGGACCGCGTCGCTCAGTGCTTCCTCGGTGCCCGCGTGAATCCCGACCTGCTCACGATCGAGAACGTCATCCGGATTGACGTTCAAGCTCACGACCGGCACTTCCCGCAGCCACGCTTGGATGAATGTGTTGGCGAATCCCTCGTATCGGCTCGTGTTAACCAAGACATGGGCTCGGGCCAGGAGCTCGTTGACTTCCTGCTGGCTCTTTCGGCCGACGTAGACGAGATTGGGAGTGCTGCGGATCCTGTTCATCAGGGCTTCGCTCCAGTCTCGGTCTCCACTGCCGCTCGCCGGCGCGCCGATCATCATGAACCTGATGCCGGGGAGATCATTGAGCTTCTGCGCGAGGCGCACGAAGGCCTCTGGTTGCTTCAGAGGTTTGAGGTTGGCCACCCAGACGACGGTGATCGGTCCCGTTTTGTCGATAGCTTCGCCGGGCTCCGGATGGAAGTTTGGGATCACGGCATCCGCTGTACGGCCATAGTGCTCCTCGAGCAGTCGTACCTGGCCCTTGGTCTGGGTCACGATGTGACGAGCATGCCGGATTCCGTACTCGATGCTGCGATTCTCGAGGACCCGACGCACGGGATTGCGCCCGATATCGCGGGTTCCGGGCGTCACGTCGCTGTCGCTCGATACGTGCCAGATCAGCCGGGTTTCATGCCGGCGCGCGTAAAACGCCGCCAACCCGGTGTACCCGCAGGCTACGCGTTGATAGATGACATCCGGGCGGAGCTCTTTGAGAAGCCGCAGCAGCGGTTTGGCGTGCATGAGGAACCCAAACCGTGGCATCCCACCGCCGTTTCCCACCGGCACTATTTGGTATCCGTGTGGCTGAGAGTCGGTGGAAGCAGAAGCCGCCAGATAGTGGATCTCATAGCGGTCCGTCGGCACCAACGTTTCCAGCAAGCAGTTGATCTGATACTCGGCTCCGCCCATGAGCGTTGAGGAGTGCACCGGAGTGAGGACGCATAGGCGTAGCTTACGGACGCTCATGCCGATCTCCGGTTGCTGCTGCCGATACCTTCAAGAACGCGCGCTCCACACGATCCGCAATGATAGGGTAGGCGCGATTACTCGCGACCCAATTTCTTCCACGCTCTCCCATGGCAGTTGCGAGCTGCGGCGAAGTCATTAGTTTGACGATCGCGCTCGCGAAGGCTGCTTCATCCCACGGTACGCAGATTCCGGCGCCACTCTGTTCCAGCACCATCCGCTGGTCCGGATGATCGTTTGCGACGACGGCCTTGCCGAGCGCCATGTACTCCACGAGCTTGGTTGGCGAAGCCGGGTTCAAAACGGGGTTTGGAAAAATCGGTGATACGCAGACGTCAGCCTCTTGGACATACTCGAAAGCCTCGTCCCTCGGCAACTGTCCGGTAAACACGACCGCGTCAAGCACGTTTAACCGGCGCGCCTCGTCGACCAGCGACTGTTCGTGGCTCGGATCGTCGCCTGCTCCCACGAGATACAGCTTCGCGTCCGATACCTGCTCGCGCACCTTGGCCAGTACACGTATCAAGAAGTCGATGCGGCGCACGGGCTGAATCGCGCCGAGGTAGAGGAAGCAACGATCTCCTTCGGGGATGACGCGATTCTCGGTCCGGGGGCCTGCCGGAAGATTGTCGAGCTTGACCCCCATCGGCACTGGCGTGAGCTTGGCCAACGGCACGCCGCGACCGGCAACGTCGCGCTGCATCTGATCGCTCTGCACGAACACGTGGTCCGCCGCACGCAGTAAGACGCGATAGAGTAAGAAACTGAAGGTAGCGCCGCGGATCAGCCACAACGTCGGATAACGTGCCGTGCCGTCTCTGGCACCGTAGAGATACGCCTCCGGAAACGGATACGACAGCCAGTACACGAACCGTTTGCGGAATAGTCGAGCGGCCACGATGGCGAACAGACCGGAAAGGAACTTGTCCTTGACCTCGATGATGTCGTAGTTGCCGCGCCTCAACAGCGCGAAAAGCCTTAGATCGTGAACGATGCCGAGCACATGCTTGCGCACGCGATGCAAGAGCGAAGTGCCGAGATCCGTCGGCCCCACCCAGACGGAGCCACTCCCCAAGCGGGCCACATAGGCCTTCGCGCACTTGTGCTCGCTCTGCAGAATCCAGTCGATGACGTGCCCTCGAGTCGCAAGCTCCTCGCCGAACAGCACGGACACGTCGACGCGCGTGGCGGGATAGGTATCTGACGATACGATCAACAGGCGTAGACGCGGCTCGTTGGCCTGAGTTTGCGTTTCGCCTACAACGTCGGGGCTCGAGTCCATCTGTCCGTCAATTACCGCCGCGTAACGTGCTGGAGTCGTTTTCGGAGCCTGGCTTCAACAGTCCCACCATGCGAAGAACGCGGCTCTCCTTGCCCCTGAGCACCGACCCGAGCAAAGCTCGATCGGACGCGGAAATAGCTGGGCTTCGAAGATGAACTAGAACCGCCGCGCCGCAGATCGCCGCACCCAGCATCAAGTGCGCCAGCGCCGGGGCGTGCACCGATGTCTTGAGCAGGTAGCAAGCCGCCAGCGCCGTGCCCCAGAGTACCAGAGCGCTCGCAAACGCGAGACCGCCCTGCAGCCATCGCGCGCGGTGGCGAACATGCCACCAGATAAATAGGGTCTTGAAGACCTGCGCCGAACCGCTCGCGATCACGGCTCCGTAGACGCCGGCGATGGGCACGAGTACCAGCAGCGCGACGACGCTATAGATGGCGAATACCTTGCTCAGCAGGATTATGCCGGCCCTCTCTTCGTACTGCGCTACAAACGTAGCGGGAGTGCCCATCGCGTTGTGCGCCGCGAAGAGCAGGACCATCGGCAGCAACGAGGAGTACTCGATGAACTTGCCGCCGAAGACGACCTGAACGAGCTCGGCATGATAGGCGGTGGCGTAGGTTAGAACGGGCCACCACAACACTAGGTTCATATCTACCAGCAACGAAAAGTACTGTGGCGCACGCCGGTCGGCCTGGTCCGGCGGCATCGCAAAAAACATCGGCTGGACGACGTTGTCGAACAGGCGCACGGGCAACAGATTGGTCAGCATCTCGTTCAGGCGCGTATAGAAGGAGTAGACGCCGACGGAGAGGGGATTGATAAATGCTGCGACGAAGAACAAGTCTGCCTTCGAGCTGAGCATCAACGTTCCGACGTCGTTGAAGTTATTCAGCAGTCCATAACGCAGCAATCGTTTTCGCTCGACGGCGTCCGGAAGTTCCCGGCCGACGAGTACGCCGGCCGACTGTTTGCGGTAAGCGACGCGCATGAGAACGTATGACAATGCGTAGGCAATCGTGTCGACTAGGATCGCCCTCTCCAAGGTGAGGGAATCGAACCAGACGAACAAGGAATAGCCCACGAGTTTCACGACGGACCAGACGGCCGTCGAGCCCACGCTGAACCGGTGGAGCATGTGCGAGGCCAGCGCCAGTTGCAGGATGGAGCCTTGAAAGTGCAACAGGACTAGGGCGGTGAAGAATGCGAACTCACCCTTGAAGGGAGTCAGCTTGAACAGGGGTGCGAAGTAATTCCACGTGAGTAGTATCAGGCTGAGCAGAATGACGTTCGTGACGAATCTGGCAGAAGCTACGAACCGGGTGAGCCAGGCGGCTGCCGCTGTGTTGCCGGTCCGTAAATATTCCGGTTGAAAACGCCGAAGTGTTTGTTCGAGACCGAGCGAAGCAAATGTGCTGACGACCGGGATGAAAGCATAGAGTAAGTTGAAGACCCCAAAGTCTTCCTCGGTCATTCCCCGGACCATGACGACGTAACCGAGCACGGTTGCCAGCTGCGACATCGCCCGGTAAGCGACAGTGTCGATCAGCGACCGACGAGCGTTGTCGCGACTGTAAAGGGCCATGAACTTCCGTTTTTTTGTGCGTTTCGAAGTTGCGACGGATGCGTGCGCAGAACTACTCCGAGCTGCTCGGCGCATTTTCACACGACATCCATTCGAGGTGTCCCGGCTGACCCCCAGGCCGAGTCTGGGGCCAGTTTGCGCCATGACTTCGGAGAAGGTGGATTCGGGCGATCGAACAGTGCTTGCTGCACGGAGCACAGTCTAGCAGTGTCGCGAACTCGTCGATGCGAGTCAGTTCACGATGAGTCGAGTTTCGGCCTCGGCGATGAGGCCGGCGTGGCGGTATTCGCTTGGGCTGTGTGGTGTCGATCGACGAATCGTTGATCGCGGGGAAGCGCGAGCCGAAGCGAGTGGTCGTGAGTTGCACGTGCGGCGAGTGGGCCGTATCGTAAGAATGATTCTATCGCCGCGCGAAAATGCTGAATGAATCGTCCTTCGACAACCGTTGAGCTGGCACCGCGATCCATACCCACGGAATACTGGCTGGTCGGTGGCGTCGTTGCGCTGGTGCATGCCGCTCTCTTCGCTCTCGATGTACGCAGTCCGGAGGCTTTTTTCCGAGCCGATCGCGCGGCGCAGCGGTTCGACGCGATCCAAAGTCTTACGGCATCGACGGACAGTTACCAGTCGTTCATCGATGCGCTAGTGCGTCTGGGAAATATCGGTGACTACGGTATTCATGCGGCCCTTTACGCAACTTGCGGCCGCTTGGGAGTCATCGCCTTCCAGGTGTTGCTGGCGATTGCCGCGTCCGTGCTTGTGGTGTACATCAGCCGACGCGTGTGGAACTCATCGGCAGTCGCAGTTTGCGCCGGATTGACGTATGGCTTACTGCCGCAAAGCATCGCTTTCCCTCACCAGTTGTTGTCGGAAGCAATCTCGAACCCGTTCCTAATCTTCGGCACCGCCGGCTTTCTCGGCGCCCTGCAATCCCCCGCATGCACGTCGCGGTGGTGTGCGAGCGGTCTGTTTTTCGGTATCGCCGGACTGGTGCGGCCCGCGTTGATTCTGCTTCCGTTGGTTGCGACGTTGCTGCTATTGATGACGAACAGGCGTCGTGTCCGAACCTCGGCGGTCGCGGTCTACTTGGCTAGCGGATTCGTGCTGTTCGTATCGTGGGGCGTCTTCATCCTTGCGCACACGGGGCATTTCGGGCCAGGAAAGTCGAACCAGGATCTGGGTCTCAATCTTTCGGATAGCACTAGAAAGGTGCTGCTAGCAGAGGGTGTTGGACCACAGGATGGCACTGCGCCGGAGTGGCTGCCGCCTCGATTGACGCTGCCCGAGTATTTGCGGTACGTACGACAGTATCCGAGAGGTTTCGCCAATCTGTACGCTACGAACGTGTTCGCGATGATCGCCGACTCGGGCATTGGCCGGCTGTATGTCGACGTGCTCGGATTCGGCGCGGATGCCCGACTGCAGTTGCAGGATCCGGTCACCGGTTGGCGCGCTCAGCTAACGAATCATGGCGTCGTTGCGATGCTCAAGACGGGTTGGAGAGTGGCGCCAGGAACCATCACCGCAGGCTTGCTCGGAGCCCTTGCTTTCGCTTTGATCAACATCGGCTTGCTCGTGGCCTATTTCACGCTGTTGCGACGGGGTTCTCCGCTATGGGCTTCTAAGGAGGAGGGCGTGCGACGGTGGTGTTTATCCTTCCTTCTGATCCTGCCGCTGTACGTAATTGCTACCTCTCAAGTCGTCGCGTACGCACCGTCGCGCCTGCGCTCGCAAGGAGAATTCGCCTGGGCGATTCTGGCTTGCATCGGTTGGGCCGCGATTCATCGGTACGCGACGCGTCGAACCAGGCTCGTGAACGCTCAGTACTTGCCCGAGGCGAGGAGTTAGTCGTTTTGCGGGCGAGCCACTTGTAATCGGGATAGATTACTCACCCGCGTCCAGCGTTACGGTTCCGAGGGACTCACGTCCCGGGACGCAACGCGAGCGTATCGATGTCGTCGGGGTTCATAGGTATGGAAACGGCCGCCACACTTTCAGTTCGTGCGAAACGACTCTACGCGGGTGCTGGAGGCTTCAGCGCGCGCTTGCAGATCTTGCGACCCTATATCTGTCCGTTCGAGCTGATCGTACCGCACGTCCCCGCCGGCGCGGCGGTGCTCGACGTCGGCTGTGGCGCCGGGTTGTTCATCGGGCTGCTTGCCGATAGCGGTCGAATCTCTAGCGGGCTAGGTTTCGATTCGAGTGGTAGCGCCATCGGTCTTGCACGCCAAATGGCGAAGAATCTATCGGCCAACGCGGTGGTCACCTTCCGGCAGATCGACGCACGGGCAGAATGGCCCAGCGAGACTTTCGATGTCGTTTCGTTGGTCGACGTGTTACACCACGTCCCTGTGCAGTCGCAACTCTCGGTGTTGTCTCAAGCAGTCGCGCGAGTTAGACCCGGTGGGCTCCTGCTGTACAAAGACATGGCGGAACGTCCTTACTGGAGAGCGCTCTTCAATCGCATCCATGATTTGCTGCTCGCGCGCGAGTGGATTCACTATCTGCCGATCGCGAGGGTCGAGCAACACTTGCTTGCGCAGGGTATGACGCAGGTCAGTTCGGGCTCGGCGGCACGGTACTGGTACGCCCACGAATGGAGAATATTCCAGCGGCTATGATTCGCCCCGCCGTGGTGGTTGCCAGCGAGACCAACTTTTTTCGCCAACAGCTCGAGGTTCCGCAATGAAAGGTTTGAACGTACTCACACTCGCACTGTTGTGCGTACTACTCACGGCGGCGGGCCAAATCGCCCTCAAGCAGGGCGTCTCCGGAGTCCCTCCTTGGGGGGGCGCTTCACCCGGAAGTGTCTTCGGGTTTTTCGCGCGCGCCGCTACGACGCCGACCGTCATCCTCGGTATGGTTCTGTACTGCGCCAGCGCGGCGCTTTGGTTGCTCGTGCTCGCAAACGCGGATCTCAGCTTCGCGTTCCCGCTCGTGAGCTTGGGTTTCGTTTTCACGAGTGTGTACGGTCATTTCGCGTTGCACGAGCCTATGAACGCGGCTAGGTTGACCGGGACGGCCTTGATCGTCGCCGGTGTTGTTTTCGTCGCCCGGTCTTGAGGCGCTTCGCGAGACCTCTTGCGTCCCCGTGAGGGCGATGGATTTCCGATGGACTCAGCTACTCAGGTTCACAGCACACGCACGGACGTGCCGCTCTGTGTCGATCTCGATGGAACCCTCATCCGCACTGACGTCCTCGTCGAAGGGTATATCAGGTGCGTGAAACGCAATGTTTGGTATGCAGTGTTGAGTCTTTTCTGGCTGCTGCGCGGGATCGCGAATCTCAAGGCACAGGTGGCGCGCAATGCGGTGTTGGACGTCGCCTTGTTTCCCGTGAACGCGGATTTCCACGCATGGCTTCTTGAGCAACACGGCAATGGCCGTCGCTTGATCCTCTGCACCGCTGCAAACGAAGCGATCGCGGGACTCGTCGCTCGGCGCTTCGGAATCTTCGAAAGCACGATCGCCAGCGATTCGACCACGAATCTGTCCGGTGCGAGAAAGGCGCACCTGCTTGAAAAGCTTTTCGGCCCGTCGGGGTTCGACTACGCCGGGAATGAGGCGAAAGACATTGAAGTGTGGCGCCGCGCGCGTCACGCGATTGTCGTTTCGCCTACGGCTCGCCTGCGCAGACGCATCGCCGACGTACCGCGAGTGCAGAAGATCTTCCCGAACCCGAATCAGCGATCGGTATCGGCCTGGATTCGCGCGTTGAGGCTGCATCAGTGGATCAAGAATCTGCTGATTTTCGTTCCTGCGCTCGCGGCGCACAAAGCATCGGATCCCGCCGTGATTTCCAGTGCCGTGCTCGCGTTTGTGTGGTTTGGCTTATGTGCCTCGGCCACCTACGTCATCAACGATCTCCTCGATCTGGAAGCCGATCGCGCGCACGCGCATAAGCGGTTGCGACCCTTCGCGTCCGGCGAGATCCCGATAGTGAACGGCGCGGCGGGCGCCCTGATGCTGCTCACCGTGGGGATTGCGGGATCGATACTCACCATCAACGGCCTGTTCGTGCTCGTCTTGCTCACGTATGTGATCTGGACGCTGTGGTATTCGTTGATGCTCAAACGAATCGCCATGGTAGACGTCTTGTCGCTCGCGGGGCTCTACACCGTCAGAGTAATTGCGGGCGGTGCGGCGGTTCTAATAGTGCCCTCTTTCTGGCTGCTCGCCTTCTCGATGTTTCTGTTCCTCAGCCTGGCAATGGCGAAGCGGTACACCGAATTGCGTGCTGCGCTCTCGTCCGGAAAGCTCGAAGCAGCGGGACGCGGTTATCTCACCGATGATCTTTCCTTGCTGCTCTCGTTTGGCGCTTCCTCAGGTCTAATGAGCGTTCTCGTGCTGGCGCTGTATATGAATGGCGGAACGGGTCAGCTATATCGCCATCCCGAGGCGCTATGGATGCTTTGCCCCATGCTGCTGTATTGGATCTGCCGCATTTGGCGGAAGGCGTATCGGGGCGAGCTACATCACGATCCTGTCGTGTTTGCGGTGCAGGATCGGCCCAGCCTGGCAGTCGGATGTGTCTGCGTAGCACTGGTCTGGGCAGCGATATGAACGCCACTGCAGACCGCGTTCGTGAGCCACCTGAGCATCGCAGTACGACGGGCAACCTCAATCGTTCGTTCATCGCGCGGGCGATGGCTCCATGAGATCGCGCAAAGCGTCGGCAGCGAGCCGATGGCCGGTGGCGTTCCAATGCCAATCCGTCGGTGAGTAATCGACTCTCTCACCCGTTGCCTCATAGTGCTTGCGGAACAAGGGAACGGTGTCCACGACTTTGATCCCGACGCGCTGAGCTTCTCGCAGGAGCGACTCGAGGGCCTCGTCATCGCGAGACGGCGGGCACGCCGCGGATTCGCGCTTTGCTTCGGGGGCATAAATCGCCTGGCGCTGCGTTTCGGAGTCTCTCAGGAAGATGACTCTGCCCGCCGGCACACCGAGTGCGAGGGGCAGCTCCGCGACATAGGATTTCGCGCGCTCGACGTCCGTGCGTTCCGAGTGCGTTTCGGGACAGAACGTCATCTCGGGCCCGTCTCCCGTGCCGGGACGCGAATCGAACAGACTGTGCATGTTCAGACGTAGGTTCGCGCGAAGGTAGCGGACGAGTGCCGACCGTCGCACGAACTTCACGAGCGGGCTACGAAGCTGGTCCGGCATGAGCTCCACGGAAGCGACGTCGTCCGGGCTCCAGCGAAAATGACCCGGGCGCACGTCGAATCCTTCGACGAAGTCTCCATCGCCAATGAACACGATGATCCAGGTCGGCCGAAAGCGGTCGCGAATCAGCGTGCCGAGCCCCAAGTAGTCGGGTAGGGCGGACCCCGATATGCCGAAGTTCAGTAACGGCGCCAAGTCGGCCCCGCCCGATGTGGCGAGCTGTGCCGGCAGCGTGTCCTCGTAGCGGTTCATCAGCCCCTCGATGTAGCTATCGCCGAAGATCACCGTCGCCTCGCTGCCCGGCGCGTAGTCGAACGGCGCAACGTAGCCCATGTTGTTGATCTCGCCGCGCCGCACATTGCGGAAATTCCAGCCGGTCGAGTACGTGTAACTCGCGTTCGGCACCAGGTGGTGCACGGGCCAGTCGGCGTCCGGGTCCGCGGCATAGACGCCGTTGTAAGTCGGCAGCAGCCACAGTGCCGCTTCAAGCAGCAGCGTCGACAGCGCGAAGCCAGCTGCGAAGCCTAGAGTCACACGTGCTGCGAAGTGCATTTTCATCAGAAGTTGAAATAGATGAACTCGGTGACACCGCGGGACGCGGCCACGAACGCCATCAACACGATGATCACCACCGACGTTCCGAGCGACGCAGCCATCGCAACGTCGCGCAGGTCCCGATTCGCCACGGCGGCGAGCTTGCGGCTGAAAGCACCGTCGATCAGCTCCTGGGAGTTCCGCGAGAATAGGGCGAGCGCGAAGCCGGCTGCAATCCACGCCCACGAGGAAAGACCTGCATCAGTCGGCGACGCGAACGATGAGCCCGATCCGAACATTACGGCGAGTACGCGCACCGCGTGTGTGACGCTCTCCGCTCGAAAGAACGTCCAGGCGACGATCACGGCGGCTAGCGTGAGCAGCGTAGCCGCAACGGCGCCCAGTCGACGCAGGATCGGATTCTCCATTGCAAAGCGGTATCCAGGGACGTGCTCCGCGGCGTGGCGCCAGCCGTGATTGACTACGAGGTAAAGACCATGGAGTCCGCCCCAGACGACGAACGTCCACGCTGCACCGTGCCACAGCCCTCCCAGCAGCATCGTTACGGCAAGATTGATATAGCGGCGCCCGACGCCGAGCCGGTTGCCGCCCAATGGAACGTACAGATAGTCGCGCAGGAATCGCGACAGCGTCATGTGCCACCGTCGCCAGAAATCGATGATGTTTCGCGCCTGGTAGGGCGAATTGAAGTTGTAAGGCAGACGCACGCCGATCAGCAGAGACAGGCCGACCGCCATATCCGAGTAGCCCGAGAAATCGAAATAGATCTGCAGCGTGTAAGCGAGCGTGCCATGCCACGCGAGCGTGGTCGACAGGCCGCTCGGATCCTGCGTATCGAAGAGCTCGTTGGCTAGCGGTGCCGCGCTGTCCGCGAGCAATACTTTCTTGATCAGGCCGAGCGCCAGGAAAGCCGCGCCAATCGACATGTTGAAGAGTCGCGGCGAATAGATCTCCGCCCGCGCGAACTGCGGCATCATGTCCGCGTGATGGAGCACCGGACCGGAGATCAAATGAGGGAAGTAGCTGACGAACAGCGCGTAATGAATCGGATTGCGCTCCTGAACCTTGCCCGCGTAGGAGTCGACCAGGTACGCAATCTGCGTGAACGTGAAGAACGAAATACCGATCGGTAGGACGATGTCTAGCGCCGGCAGATCTGCGGCGAACACGCTGTCGAGCGTGCCCAACAGGAAGTTGGCGTATTTGTAATAGCAGAGGACGATGAGATCGACGGCGATGGCGAAACCGAGGACTGTCCGCCTAGAGATGTGCCGGTCGAAGGAGCCGCGCTGCAGGAAGTAGCCAAAGACGTAGTTGACCGCGATCGAGACAAGCAAGAGTGCGATGTATTCCGGCCGCCAGAATCCGTAAAACACGATCGACGCGAGCACGAGCCAGCCCGCGGCGATGGCTCGCCCCATCGTTTTGGCGATCGCGAAGAAGCCTGCCACCACGATGGGCAGGTAGAGGAAGAGAAATTCACCCGAAGTGAAGAGCATCGATAGGCAGTATTTGCTGTCCCGCGGCTACGGGGAATCTGCGGCGTCACAAACCGCGCGCGTCGTTCGTACTCCGGAACCGTCTCCCTACGAAGGTGGCGTCAAGCCGCGGCGCGTCGGGCGCTGAACGATTCCGATTCCGCAGCGGAAACCGGTTCGCTGGCTGCGTGCGGTGAAGCCAACCGTGCGCGCTCGGCCGCGATCAGTCCCGAGAAGTACCAGAACAGAATAGACACGGGCGCGGATGTCTCCACCCTCGTGTAAAACAGCGCTAACAGCATGACCACGGTAATCCCCGCCCAGGCCGCGGCCAGTGCGGCCTTGTTGCCACTACCTTTTCTCGATACGACGCGGGCATCCTGAAAGATCAACCAGTAGACGGCTAGCAACAACCCGAATCCGAGGAATCCCAGCTCCAGGATGAATCTCGCGAATCCGATGACCGAGAAAGTTCTTGTACAACTCGCTAAATCGGCCGGCGAAATTCTTTCCCAGTGCCGACAACGATGCGTTGCCCATTCCGACGCCGAACGCCGCTCGGACGGGATCCTTGAGAGTCTCCCTCACCGCGACGATCATCGCGTCGCCGCGATTCACAAGTACGGTCGTACCAACGTCCGCGTTCGAGAGCAGATAGCTGTTCCGCGTTGCCACTGTTGAAGAAAGAACTCGCCGATACTTACGCCGTACTCTCTCTTCTCGTTGAGCTTGTTATAGGTTGGCACGAACAGCGCCAAGAACACGGCGCTGAGTCCGAGCGCGACCCCTAACTGTTTGATTCGCGCACCCGGACGCGAGGCGCACAGGAAAGTCACCAGGATGCCAAACGGCAACAGCACCAGAGTCGCCTTGGTCTCGTTGATCATCGTCGGTACGAGCAACAAGAGGAACAGCAGGAGCCCTTGCCACTTCGTCAAAATCTGTCTGATGGTCAAGGCGACCACGACGCACGCCGCTGCGACGAGGAAGATAGACAGTACTCCCGAGTCGTTCAACGTTCCTATGGTCCAATCTCCCGTTACGGCTTCGAAGCCGTAGTACGTATTGGTCGTGTAGATTCTCTGCTCTATGGCGACGGGGACCTGAAGCACGCAGATTGCCAACAGCACGCGCAGCTGTGTCCTGACCTGCTTTTCCGAAAAGGCGAAGACGGCAGGAACGAAGAACCACGGGATCGCCCTGAAGTAATTTCGAATTCCAGCGAAAATCGGCCCGGACTCGACGCCGTTGACGATCACGCCCGCCACGAGTGCGAAGCCCAGCAAACCGAAGACGATCCAGTAAGCGTGGCGCAAGAACTTGAATCGGTTCTGCATGCCGAGCGCGATCACGCAAACGAGCGCAACGGCACCGAGAAGCTCCGGAAGGAACGACAATTGCGCGGGTAGTACGTGAACTCTGCCCCACTTGTCTCCGTGCGCAAGGTATTCGACGGTCGTGACGGTCACGATCATGAATAGCGCCAAATACTGCATGGGGAACGCCGCGCCCGCGGGCTACGCGTAGGAGCTGTAGTAGTCCTTGACGACCGCGTGGGACCGATTGAGCACGATCCCCGCGAGCTTGTACTCGGCTAGCAACTCGAGCGCCTTCGCCGTGCCGTCTCGTCGCGACAGGCCTTCGGCGACGACCAGCAGGCACGCGTCGACTATCGGCGCCACGATCATCGCGTCGTCGGTCGACAATAGGGGCGGGAGGTCCACGAGGATCAGCGGCTCGGGTGCGATGGCATAGATGTAGGCGAAGAGCTCCTCGAGACGTCCGCTGGCGAGCAACTCCGACGCCAGGTCGGTGTTCGTCAACGTTCCGCCGAGCGTGAGGTTGTCGATACCGACCGAGAACAACGAATCCTCTGCGCGCACTTCGCCCGACATGTAGTGGTTGATGTCGACCGGCGGTGTCGCCCCGAGGTATTGGCACATCTTCGGGTTGCGCATGTCGAGATCGATCAGGAAGACGTTGTTGTTGCCTTCACGCGCAATGGTCAACGCGAGGTTTAGCGAGGTGAGCGACTTGCCCGCGCCTTGACCTGGGCTCGTGATCCCTATCGTGCGCCAGTTGTTGGAGCGGCACCGTTGCAGGAGTCGGGTGCGCAA
Source organism: uncultured Gammaproteobacteria bacterium (assembly GCA_963742115.1). Taxonomy (GTDB): domain Bacteria; phylum Pseudomonadota; class Gammaproteobacteria; order Steroidobacterales; family Rariloculaceae; genus FEN-1219. The sequence goes on along the minus strand of CAVUKQ010000008.1, from coordinate 380,021 downwards.
CATGCGATACGCGGCGGCCCCCGTCGCACGAAGCGCCCGGTCACTCTCTGGGACCAACACTCGATTCTGTGCGCACTCGATCGGGTCGTAGGGCACCCGTTGGAATGAACGCATCGCGAGGTTAATCGTCGGTCGCTCAGCCGAGCTCGCTCCGCGCCCTTTCGCGTCCGGTAGGTCGCCCGTGCGCCGCTTAGCGTTCTCGAGTGCCGCTTGGATTCGTCCCTTCATGGCATCAAGAGGACGACTGCGCGACGGTTATGCCGACGAACACTACGGCGATCGCGGCAATGGCGCCCGCGGCGCTCCAGGCCACGATGCGCCTTTTCCTGTCCGCGGCATTTCGCATGACCGGAACGGCGGCGAGAGCTTTGATATCCGTGATTTCCAGCAGATCTCGCATGCTCCGCACCGAAGGGTCGGAGCTCTCGCGCAGAGCCGCCATACCCACGCCGAGCCCACCTCCGAGCACCAAGCCGAGCAGGATGATACCGAGCCGGTTCGGGCTATCGGGGCTCGTCGGGCGGTAGGGTTCACGGATCAAGGTAAATCGGCCGCCACGTTGTTGCGTCTCGAGCGCCTGGCCCAGAGCCGCGTCCCTGAGTCTGTCTTCGATCCCACGGAAACGTTCTTGGGCGATGTCGTAATCGCGGAGTAGCTGGGCGTAGTCTCGTTCCACTTCGGGCGCCATTTTCAGGCCGCGCTCATAGAGTCTGATTTCGTCGCGATACCGATCTGCGCTCGCTTGGAGCGCGGAAATTTCGCGATTGACGGTGTCGAGCTGGCTCACCACCTGCTTGTATTCGGGATTGTCCGGCGCGAGGCTGGTCGGGTTCGTATCGGTGCGCGCGCTCATCGCCTCGATCGCGCGCCGCAGCCGGCGAACTTCGGGGTGATCCGGGGAGTATTTCTTCTGAGCTACGGCGAGGTCGGATTGCAGCGTCTTCAGCTGATTTCGCCAGTCGCCGGCCGGATCGAACAGGTTGGGGTTTATCTGCGTTCGTTGAAGCTCGAGCGTAGACCGGCGGTCTTTCGCCAATAGCAGCTGCTGTTCCAACGATTGGAGATCGCGCCCGGCACGATCGAGCATGTTCTCGTTTCGTTCCTGGGATTCGGGTAGTGCATCGCCGTACTGCGCTTTGAATTCGGCCAAGCGGCGCTCGAGCTCGACGATTTTCTGACTCGCTTCGGTGGACTGCGCCTGGAGGAATTCGACCGTTTCCGTCGCCTGCTGGGTTCGCGTCTCGCGGTTGTAGTCGAGAAACATCTGAGCCAGGCGCTTGGCGATCGCGGCCGCGAGGTCGGGATCGGGGTTGCGGTAGTGAACCGAGAACGCGCTCGACACGAGCAGCGGTTCGAGAGTGATTGGGTCGACACGCACGATTTCCGAGTTGGCCGCGACAGCCGCAGCTTTGTCGTTCGCATTTAGATCGTCACGGTTCGGGTACGGATCGACCTCTTGGACGAGCCGCAGGAGGCTCTCACGGGTCATGACGCGGCCGCGAACGATCTCGATCTGTTGATCCGCGAAGGCGGTGACGGTCGTCTTGATCATGTCTGCCGGAATCGACGAGGGTTCCAGGAGAATCGTTGCTGAAGAGAGATACTGCCGCGGGAGCGTGAACGCGAGATACACCGCGATTAGCATCGCCGCCGGTAGCAACGTGAGCAGCCAAACCGACCGGCGGCGCAGCACACCGAAGAAGTCGCTAAGCGTGTAGGGTGTCTCGGTAGCCATTATCTAGATCTTATTGTGGTGGCGGTGCATATGTTAGCTCGGAGGTGTTCGCCTGCTGCAATCGAGCGTTACGGAACGATGACCACGTCGCCGCTCATGAGCTGGATGTTCTGCTCCAAAGCCTTGCCGCGCTTGATCTCGTCATAGGGAAAACGAAATATCTTTTGAGCGGTGCCGTTGCCCCGAACAACGATTATGTCATTCAGTGCCGCGAATGGCGTCGTGCCGCCCGCCAAGCTCAGAGCCTGGAGAACACTGATGGTTGGGTTCATCACGAAGCTACCGGGCTGCTGGACTTGCCCGATGACGTATACACGATTGCCCTCGATACCCGTCACGGAAACGGTGACGACGGCCTCCGGAATGAATTTGGAGAGCTTGGTCGTCAATTCGGTTTGTATCGCGGTGACGCTTCGGCCCGCGGCGTCGATCTCGCCCGCTAACGGAAGCGAGAACTTGCCGTCCGGTCGAATCATCAACGCCCGTTCCAGGTCTTTCTCGCCGTAAACCGAGACCTCGATGTGGTCACCAGGTTGCAGGTTGTAACCAGGCAGAGCCTGGCTCCAGGTAACCGCGGTTGGGGTCAACGCGAGCAATGCGAAAATCATGAGTGCCCATGCCCGGGCCGTCGCCGTGTCAGAGGCCGTCATCCGCGCTCCCGTCGAAGTCATCTGCTTGACCGTCCGTCCGAAAAATCTATCACAAGTCACCCCTTGAACTCGCTGAATCCCAGCGGGCGGGTAACGATTCCGGGACTGGCTTCCCCCGCCGGCTCTCTCTCGGCCGAAAACTCAATCACTTCCTCGACTTGGTAGTCCTTAATGCCTCTGGCATGGGTGAATATAATTAGTTCACCGAGTAAGCCGATTGCAAACAGCTGCAGGCCGAGCACGGCGAGGAGTGACGCCAACAACAAAGCCGGCCGCTCAGCGAGCGACTGATCGAAGAACAGCCGTTCGACGACCAGATACGCGATCAACACGGACCCCAACACGAACGTCGATACGCCGACCATTCCGAAAAAGCGCAGCGGCTTCTTCGTGAATCGCAGCAGAAACAGAACTGTAAGAATGTCCAGGGCGCGGTGCGCATACTCTCTTAGCGGGTATCGGCCCGCGTTGCGGTCTTGCGGGGACTGCCGAACGTCCACTTCGACCACTCGGAATCCCTGGCGTTCGGCCAGCAGCGCCAAGAACCGGTGTTGGTCCCCGTAGAGCGAAATCTCCTCGACGACGCGCCTGCGCATCGCACGCGCCCCGCAGCCGAGATCCCTGAACCGCGAGCCGACGAACGCTCCGACCATCCGGTGGAATGCGGCACGACGAAAGACTTCGAATCGTCCGCCGGCGCGCGGCCAACGTCTGCCGACGGACATATCGGCACGCATCGAGGGCCGCAACGAGCGTTGGAATTTCGCTGCCCTCTATCTGGTGGTACGCGGGCAGCGTCAGCACGATCGCGCCAGCCGCGTGCTCGAACCCGGCCGCCAACGCCGTTGCCTCGCCGAAGACGCGGGAAAGATTGAGCAACGTGACCGGCGCGCCTCGGTCGCGCAGGGCGCGCAGGGCCGCGTATGCCGCGGGCTGTGGCCCGTCGAGCACGAAGATCATTTCGTATGAAGCACCGACCTTGTCGAGACCGGCGCTGTACTCCGAGTAGAGCTCCGCCATGTCGGACTGACGACGGCCGACGGGGATCACTACCGACATCTCGACGGGTGAAGCAGACTCAAGCATCGAGGCGCCCTTGTCGGGAAGTGGCGAAGGACCGATCGGGCACTTCGGTGAGTCGGGCGAACTGGTGCTCGCGGACATCGCCGAGCTTATAGACCAACTCACCCAGTGCACCGCTGGATACCGAAATGAGTGCAGAGGCCAGAAAGATCACTCCCGTGCCCGCAATCGGTAGGGGCATCGTTCCGTGCTCGTAGCAAATAGCGTGCCGTGTAGCCGAAAGAAATGGCGGCGATGGTCATGGCGGGCAACGACAACAGCGCAAACCATAAGAGCGGACGCGAGGTGAAAGACGCAACAGTCTTGATCACCAAGAGATCCAATAGCACTTTGTAGACCCGCGACAGCCCGTACTTCGACTTGCCGAATTGGCGCGCGTGATGGCGAACCTTGATTTCTGCGATGCGCGGCCCGGCGATCGACGCCATCGCTGGAATGAACCGGTGCATTTCTGAGTACAGCGGAATCGCCTTGATCAGCGAGGCTCGATAGGCCTTCAAGGAGCAGCCGTTGTCTTTGATCGGCACGCCGGTGACTTTGCCGATGAGCCAGTTTGCGATTTTCGACGGTATCTTGCGCGAGAAGAGCTTGTCCTGCCGGTTGTGCCGCCAGCCGACGACGATGTCGAAGCCTTCGTCGATCTTGGCAAGGAAATCCGCGATATCCGCGGGGTCGTTCTGTAGGTCTCCGTCCATCGTGACGAGAACGCTGCCGCGCGCATGCTCGATGCCAGCGGCCATGGCGGGCGTCTGCCCGTAGTTGCGCCGGAACTTGACGATCCGCACACGCGAATCCGACTTGGCGAGCTGCGTGCCGATCGCGACCGTGGCATCAGTGCTGCCGTCGTCGACGAACACCATTTCAAACGGGATTCCCAATGGCGCTACGGCGTTGACCACGGCGGCGTGCAGTCTCGAGATGCTCTCCTCTTCGTTGAAGAACGGTACGATGATCGAGACATGAGGGGAGCTGGGCGGCACGACACCTTTCCTTTTTCTGCTTCTGCCGTGGGGTCCGTCATCTGTATACGTACACACGGAGCGAGACCGGGTGCCAATGATAGCCTGTGCGGCGGCTGTCAGACAGTGGTTCCCGAGATGAATGTCTCGAAAAATCAATGTGTAGCCCCTTTTTGTTGTTTATCTCTGGTAGCTTTCACGCTGCCGCGAGGTTGCAGCACGTCGCCCGCGGCCTAGAGCGAGGGGTGTGAGTTGATTGTCGGGGGGCGCCAGCGGGTAATTATGTCGATAGGTTTGCGACCGCAGAGCCACAGCTACGGCGCCGGAGTCTTGGCCGGCACCCTCGGGTGTTTGCTGTTGTTCTCGATGGCGCGGCGGGTTCTCGATCACTTGCCGCTCTACGACGAGCTGCTGCATTTCCTCGCCGCCCGCGGCCTTCGTGACCACGGGATGCCGATGATCGCCGATGGATTGTACGAGCGCGCGGAGTTGTTCACGTGGCTCGTGGCGGCCGCGATCACGACTCTCGGCGACTCTCTAGCCGCTGCCCGCGTTCCGTCGCTGCTGGCTTCCGGCGGACTGCTCATGCTGATGACCATTTGGGTTACGCGTCGCGTCGACCTCGTGGCGGGCGTCACGGCAGCGTTGGTGCTCTGTCTATTGCCGGCGACTCTCGATCTCGCCGTGTTCGTGCGTTTCTACACGGTTCACGCGCTGCTCGTCCTGGGGATGGCCATCGCGCTTTACGAATCGGCTGCGCCTGCGCGCACGCGGGGGCAGCGAGTCGGGCTCGGCGGTTCGGCCGCCGCGTTACTGGCGCTCGCGCTGCATTTTCAGGTCACGACGCTGATCGCGTTCGGGGCGGTGGCGATGGGCGTAGGCGCCGTGCTCCTGCTCGATCACTGGACGGTCGTGTTGCGCTTCGTCCGGCGTTATCCGGCTTTGACCGTCGGTGGGGCAGTCGTTGCCGTCGTTGGTGGATCGCTTGCGCTGACCTATATGGGAATCCTCGACGCGTTCGGGGAGGTTCCGCTCTGGGCTTCGTGGGCAGCCAACCGCCCGCAGTACTACTTGATCGAGCTCGGGCGCGCGGCGCCGCTACTGTGGCCGTTGTCTCCGGTCGCGGCTCTCGTGGCGTATTTCGCCAACCGTCGAATGACGACGTTCTGCGTCGTAGTGTTGTTGTTCGCGCTTGCGGTGCATTCGGCTGCGGCATCTAAAGCGATACGTTACATCTATTACGTGCTGCCGTTCCTCTGCGTCATCTGGGGCTGCGCACTGTCGGGACTGTATGCGCTTGCAAGCCGCGTCGAGATGCGATCGCCCGCGCTCGGTAGCCGCGGCGCGGCGCCGTTAGCCTTGCTCGTCGCGACGGTCGTGCTGGCTCTGTCGCAAGAGGGCCAGCAAGTGGCGCGACTCGTGCTCGGTCGCCTCACGACCGAGCAAACGGTGACCTACGACGGCGAGACCGATTGGAGCTCGGCGGTCCCGGCGTTGCAGCCGCTAGCGTCGTCTGCCGATCGCGTCGTTACGTCGAACTCGATGAAGGCGCTGTATTACTTCGGTCGGTACGACTACGAGTTGAGCACGAGCATCGTGCTCGAGACGTCGACGGGTGAAGGACTTCGGCCTCGACGAACGCACGGGTAGGCAGGCCATCGGTACGGCGCAATCGACGGCGCAGGTTCTCGCGATGCCCGGAAGAACGCTCGTTATCCTCGAAGAGGAGAAGATCGACAATCCGGTGGGTGCCCCCGCGGATGCGGTCAAGACAATCGCCGCGCGCTGCGCAGCTCTCGTCGTGCCCGCGGCTGCAGGTATTCGTGCGTGGACCTGCCCCGCCAACGGCCCGACACAGGTAAAGACGTTCAACGCCGCGCGGCACGTATCGGAATCGTCAGGTACTGCAGGCGCTTGGCTTCCATGCGTCCGCGCGTCACGGTTGCGAGAATCAGGCCGCTCATGAGGCTCAGAAAGGCCAGCAGCATTAGGCCGGTCGAGAGCAGGGCGGTCGGCAGCCGCGGGACGAGGCCCGTGCGCCAATACTCGGTCAGGACCGGCACCGCGAGCACCACCGCGGCGAGTATCAGCGCAACCGCGACGGTCGAGAAGAACTCGAGCGGCTTCTCTTCGCGTATCAAGCGCGTGATCAGCCGCAGAATACGAATGCCGTCCGGAATCGTGCGCAACTTGCTGGCCGACGCGGGCGGGCGCTCGCGGTATGGAGTCATTTGCTCGGCGATCGGCAGGCGCAATTGCAGCGCGTGCACGGTGAGCTCGGTCTCGGTCTCGAATCCACTCGCGAGCGCTGGGAAGGACTTGACGAACCGCCGGGACATGATGCGGTAGCCCGATAGCATGTCGTCCAATCGTTCGCCGAAGAACCACGCGACCAGGCCCGTCAACACCCGGTTGCCGAACCTGTGGCCACGGCGGTACGAGAGCTCGGAGGTTTCTTCACGCGCGCCGTTCACCATGTCGAGGGACTCTTCGACCAGACGCCGGATCAACGCCGGTGCGCTCGCGGCATGGTATGTGTCGTCGCCGTCCACCATGACATACACGTCGGCTTCGACGTCGGCGAACATTCGTGCCACGACGTTGCCCTTACCCTTGAGCGGTTCGCGCCGGACGATTGCCCCTGCCTCGTGCGCCACGTCCGTCGTATTGTCGGTGGAGCCGTTGTCGTACACGAAGATCAACGCCTCCGGCAGCGCGGCGCGAAAATCGGTCACGACCTTGCGGATCGCGGCCGCCTCGTTGAGGCACGGAATGATCACTGCTACCTGAGGTGTCCAGCTCATATCGACCATTTTCTTATTGGTGAAGGCTCAGCATTATCTCAATCGTTCGAGCGCGACGGTATACGTTTCCTCGAGAGTTCGCCCGTGCCGGCCAGCGCCGCCTCACAGACTGCCGCCGCCAGAGAATTGCACATTCGAGAAACTGAGTTATGTACAGTTTCCTCAATAGCTTGGGCGCGAACGCGCTTGACCGCAGAACTGTTCAGTGGCGACACTGAGCGGCGCGATGATGTTCAAGCGCGGTTGACGGAAAACCTACGAATGAACGCACAGCACGATCTCGATCGAGTAAAGCAGGCCTTCGATGGCGAATGGGCGCGTGTCTATCGGGAACAGATGGACACGCAAGTCGTCGCGAACCAGAGCGGGTCCTATCGCCACTATGGAGCCATTCTCGAGCAGCTCTGCTCCTCTTTCGGTCGACCCATCGTTGCGCTCGATTTGGGTTGCGGCACGGGGCGCCACTTCAATCTGCTGAACAACGTCGAGCGCCTCGTTGCGATCGATCTCTCAGAGCACATGGTCGACCAAGCGCACAACCCCATATTCGCCGACAAAATCACCGTCAAATCGATCGAGTACTTGGTTGGCGACGTTTACAGCGCAGCGCTGCGCGAGTCGACGTTCGATCTGATCTATTGCATCGGCGTCGTCGGAGAGTACGTTCCGGCGGACGCCGCATTCCTGCGTCGCTTGCACTCGCTGCTACGCCCGGGCGGGATCGCGTTCTTCACGGTTACGGACGCACGCTCGCGAATCAGCGTGCCCGAGAACGCTCGCCCGTCGTTCGTGCGGCGCGCGTTGCGTAAGGGCTTTCCGCTGCTGCCGCCGCTCGTGCGCGAGCTCGTCAACCGCTACTTCTCGCCGAGTTACACGACGCCGGCGCGAATGGAGCGGTTGCTGCGAGCCTCGCCGTCCACCCGGCATAGCCTGGTGCCGTACGTCCATACGTCGGGATGGCGAGGCACGAATCTCGACTGCACCATCTGGCGCGGCAATGAAACGGGTAAAGGCGCATGACTCACGCACGATCCTCGTACGCCGCCATCGCGCCCTGAAGTCGCTCCCCGACGTCGCGCCCCGGACCTATTGCAGCGCTTCCGAAAGTACGCGCGTCTGCTCGAATTCCATGCGAAAAGCGCTGGCTCAAAGAAGCCGCCACGCGAGTTGCCATGCCCGCTCACAGCGTGTAACCATCCTCGCGGTCCGACCCGCCTCCGGGCGCGGTATCGGCACGCAGAAAGTTCGCGCATGAGTCACCTATGCTAGATGCGGTCACAGTGGTCGATGCTCACGTGCACGTGCATCCGGGAACCGAGGCTGGAGCGCTGCTCGATTCCGCTGCGCGCAACCTTGCGGCCGTCGCGACGGAGATCGGCGCGCAGACGTGGCAGGGTGTCCTCATGCTCGCGGAAATGCGCGGCACCGATTGGTTTGGGTCGACCCGGCGACGTGCGCCGCAGGCACCGGGTTGGTCGATTGAGCCCGTGGCTGACGATCCCGCGAGCCTGTCGGCGACGAAGCCCGGTGTCGACTTGACGATCATCGCGGGGCGTCAGATCGTGACTGCGGAGGGGATCGAGGTCCTCGCCCTCGCCACAACGGCGGGTATCGACGACGGTATGAGTCTTGCGGACACGATTTCCGCCGCAGTCGGACATGGCGCGCTGGTGGTTCTTCCCTGGGGCGCCGGCAAGTGGCTCGGTTTGCGCGGTCGCCTGGTCGGCGAGGCCGTCGCTGCCGGCACGCAACCCGTGTTCGTGGGCGACAATGGCGGACGGCCGTCGTTCTGGCCCGAGCCGGCGGTGTTCGGCGGTGCACACGCGAAAGGGCGGCCCGTTCTGTCCGGCACGGATCCGCTGCCGTTGCCCGGGGAAGAGCGGCGCGTGGGTTCTTTCGGCTTCTGGTTGCATGACTCTTTGACGGCCGAGGCACCGAGCCGGTCACTGCGGGAACGACTGTTGGGTGCGAGCGCGGATAACGTATTCCGCTTCGGCCATTTGCAAGGGGCCGTGCGGTTTCTCAAGAGCCAGGTGCAGCTGCGGATGCGGAAAGGCAATGCGGTACGTGGCTGAAACCCCGGACATCGAGACTTCGTCGGCCGACTATGCGCGTCGTTTCGCGGGGCCGGCGGGAAAGTACTTGCTCGACGTGCAGGCGCGCGCGATCGGGGCGATCCTTGCGCGGTTGTCGCCCGGCGCGGCTCTCGACGTGGGCGGCGGGCACGGACAGTTGGTAGATCTTCTACAGTCGCGCGGCTGGAAGGTGACGATCCACGGGACCGATCGCGCCTGCGAGGAGAATCTGCGCGGCTTGCACGGCAAGCGGGACTGCGACTACGTGCAAGGTGATCTGTTCGCGCTTCCGGCCGCGGATCGCAGCTACGATCTCGTCATTGCGGTTCGCTTGATCTCGCACGTGACGGATTGGAAGCGGCTGGTGGCCGAGATGTGCAGGGTCGCGCGGCGGACGGTAGTGCTCGACTACCCGAGCACCTTCGCGCTCAATGCCCTGACGCCGCTGCTGTTCGGGCTCAAGAAGTCCTTGGAAGGCAACACACGCACCTATGGAAGCTTCTCGAGAAGCGAGCTCGCTGCCGAGTTCGAAAAGCACGGGTTCCGGCTCGTTCGGCAGGTGAAGCAGTTCTTTCTACCGATGGTCATACACCGAATGGCGCGCGGCGCGGCGCTGCTTCGAGGTGCGGAAACGCTGTTCCGCGCCGGTGGGTTGACGGCCCTCGCAGGATCGCCGGTGATAGTGCAGCTCGAGCGAGCCTCATAGATGAAGATCTTGCTGGTCGCTCCGCAGCCCTTCTATCAGGAACGCGGCACACCGATGGCGGTCCGGTTGCTCGCGGCAACGCTGTGTGAGTTCGGCCACGAGGTCGATCTGTTGTGCTATCACGTGGGCGCCAATGTCTCGCTCCCAGGCCTGCGCGTGATTCGAGCCTGGCGCCCGCCCGGCGTGGGCGACGTTCCCATCGGAATCTCTTGGCAGAAAATCGTCTGTGACGTCTCGCTCGTCGTCCGCATGCTGGCGTTGCTCGCGCGGCAGCGGTACGACGTCATTCACGCCGTGGAGGAAGCCATCTTCCCCGCCGCGCTGTTCAGCGCGTTCAGTCGTCGCAAGCTGGTGTACGACATGGACTCCTCGCTGTCCGACCAACTCACGGACAAATGGCGGCGTCTGAAGCCGTTACACGGGTTTTTTCAATCGTTCGAACGGCTCGCGGTGCGTCGCTCGACGGCGGTTTTCGCCGTTTGCGAAGATCTCGCGGTCAAGGTCCGCCCGTGGATCGACGAACGGTGCGTCTTCGTGCTGCCGGATGTTCCGATCCCCGATGTCGTGCCCGTTGAGGCCGTCGAGTCCTTGCGCCCACGCACAGCGCCTGCCGAGCTCTCGATAACCGAGCAAACGTACGGGATCATACGTAAACGACACATTTACTTCGATGAAGGCGGCGAATGCGGTGATCGCCTTGTATGTCGGGAACCTCGAGCGGTATCAAGGTATCGACTTGCTTCTCGAGGGCGTTGCACGCGTCTCGCCGGAAACGAATCTGCAGACGATCGTCATCGGCGGCGATATCACGCGAGTCAAGCTCTACCGCCAGCGGGCCTTCGACCTCGGGATTGCCACGCGTGTGCGGTTTATCGGCGCGCGGCCGGTCGCCCATCTCAATGCGTATCTCGCGCAGGCGGACATCCTCGTCTCGCCGCGGATTCTCGGCCAGAACACACCGATGAAGGTGTACTCGTATATGCAGTCCGGGAAAGCCATCCTCGCGACGGACATTCGCTCCCACAGTCAGGTGCTGAATTCCGAGTGTGCGGAGCTGGTCGCGCCCAATCCGGCGGCGTTGGCCGCCGGTCTCGAACGGTTGGCAGCCGACCCGGAGTTGCGCCGGCGTCTCGGTGCCGTGGCGCTAGAAACCGCGATGCGCGAGTACTCCCTGCCGGTATTCCGCCGCAAGCTCCAGGAAGCGTATACGACGATCGCCAGCGCATGACTCATGCGCCGTGACCTCGACGCACTCGCAGCGCAGGTTTTCGACATCGTCGTTGTTGGTGGTGGAATCCACGGCGCATGGATCGCTTGGCGCGCCGCGCGCGAGGGCTATCGCGTTGCGCTGATCGAGAAACACGATTTCGGCGGAGCCACGTCCGCTAACAGTCTCAAGATCCTGCACGGCGGGCTTCGCTATCTCCAGCATCTCGACTTCGGGCGAATGCGCAGCTCGATCCGTGCGCGGCGAGAATTCGGTCGCGGCGCGCCGCACCTCGTCCAACCTCTGCCGTGCTTGATGCCGCTGCGACGGGGCGGCCTACGCAGCCCGTGGGTGCTCGGCCCCGCACTGCTGGCGAACGACGTCATCTCTTGGGATCGAAACTCGCGAATTGCGCCGCAGTCGCGTTTGCCGCATGGGCGATTGACCGGCGCGCAGCGCTGTCGTTCCGCGATCGCGCCTCTCGCCGACGTGGATCCCGTGGCCGGCGCGCTCTGGTGGGATGCCGCAGTGGTCGACGCGGGCCGGCTCACGCTGGAGCCGGTGCTGAAGGCCGCCGCCGCCGGCGCGGTCGTTGCCAATCACGTCGAGGCGCAGGCACTGCTGATCCACAACGGCACGATCGGCGGCGTGGCCGCCGCCGATCACCGGTCGGGGCGAGCTCTCGAGGTCCGGTCGCGCCTGGTCATCGACGCTACGGGGCCTTGGGCCGGGACGTTGTCGGCTGCGAGCGGATTGCCGACCGATTTCTTACCGCCCGGCTGGGTGGGGGGGATGAACGTCGTGCTGCGGCGGTCTCTCGAGACGGACATGGCTATCGCGCTGACGTCGAGCTCCAGGGCGGCGGATCGTTCCGCGGTGCTGCGAAGAGCAGCGCGCGAGCTGTTCTTCGTGCCGTGGCGCGGCGTGACGATGGTCGGTACCGACTATCACTCCGTGGCGGATCGGACGGACGCCGTGCAGGGTCCCCCGGCCGGCGCCGTCGCGAGATTTCTCGACGAGATCGCAGCGGTCGCGCCGCGGGCCGGTGTGACCGCGGCGGACGTCGCGCTAGTGCATTGGGGTCTGCTGCCGTTGCAATCCGCAGGCGATGCGGTTCCGCGGAAATCGCCGATCCTCGCCACGCAGACGGGCGTCGACGGTTTGATCGTCGTGATTGGCGAGAAAATGACCAGTGCACCGGTTTTGTCCGAACGCGTTTTGGCTTGCGTCGAACGCATGTCGTCGGCACGGCCGCGCTCGAGCTCGCCTACCCGTGTGTCGGTAGGCGGACCGGCGGCCGACCCGCCGACGGACGACCAATCGGTATCGAAGGGGAGGGCCGCCGGCGGTCGACTGGCTGAGCGTTACGGTACCGAGTGGCCGAACGTGGCCGCGCACGCTGACGGACGCCCCGAGCTTCTCGCGCCCATCCATGCGTCCTGCGCCGTGCTCGGTGTGGAAATCGTCCACGCAATCCGGGAGGAAATGGCGCTCGACCTCGACGACCTCGTCCTGCGGCGCTTGGGTCTCGGTGACACGGGGCACCCCGGCCTCGATGTGGTGCGGCGCTGCGCGGAGCTCGCCGCCCTCGAGTGGCAGCACGATGCAACCGCCACCGACCGCGCGGTGGCAGCCCTCGACGCGCGACTAACGCAACGCGGCTGGGGCTGACCGGCCCGCGATTGCTGCTAGGGCGCCTTGCTCATCAGGCCTTGCGCCTCGTACCAGCGAATCGTGCGCTCGATGCCCGCCCGTATCGACACTTTCGGTGCGTAACCGAGTAGACGCCGCGCTTTGCCGATATCGAATTCGCGATGATGGGTGAAGAATCCCACGCGGCGTCGATGCAGCGGCGGATCGATGCCGAGCGGCACGCACAGCATCTCGCACAACCAGCCGGCGGCGTACACCGGCCATACGGGAATGTGCAGCCGCGGCTCAGGTACTCCGACGATCTGTGCCGCGGTTGCGGCGATCTCGTTTAGTGTCGGCGCTTCGGGCCCGCTGAGCAGGAAGACTTCGCCGAGCGCAGCCGCGGAAGATCCGCACAGCAGAATGCCTTCGACCAAGTCGTCGACGTGCACCATGTGCAGCCGCGTCGTGCCGGGCCCGATCATGACGAAGCGCCGCCGCTGGATCGAGCGGAACAGCTTCAAGAAACGCAGATCGCCTTCGCCATAGATTCCGCCGGGCCGAAAAATAGTGACACGTTCTCCACGGCGAATCGCGGCCGCGGCCTCCATCTCGGCCTCGAGCTTCGATTGCTGATAGACGTCGTCGGGCTTGAAGCGGTAGGTCTCGTCCGCCGGTGGATTCTCCACGTGCCCGTGGACTCCGCCCGTCGAGCAGTGAACGACGCGTTCGCAGCCGTGGTGCGCTGCGGCGGTAAGCACGTTCACGGTTCCACCCACGTTGACGTCACGGTAGTAGCTATCGGGGTGACCCGCGGTGCGGAACACGGCGGCGATGTGATAGATCTGATCGCAGCCCGCGGCCGCCGCGATGACGTCATCGCGGCGAGTGAGCTGGCCCTCGAATGTCTCGACCCCGGCGGACGCCAAATCGGCAGCGTGGCTGCCGGGCCGGACGAGTGCGCGCACCTGGTGGCCGCGCAGCAGCAAAGCCGCTGCCAGATGCCCGCCGGTGAATCCGGTGGCTCCAGTAACCAGACATCTCACTTGTAGTACGTCCTCGCGCGCGCCTCGGCCTAGGGCGGCGCGGCCCTCGAGGCGGGATGATCGTCCAGCTGCTCGAGTCGAGCGCGAACGCTGGCTTCGGACGGGATCAACCGCTCGGCATTCGTCACGTAGATCTTCTTGAGCACCTCGTCCGGAAGATCGATGCCGTACACGCGCCACGTCCCCTGCTTCGTGATGTCCGATAGCGGATAGTCCGTGTACTCGTTATTCGTCTCGAGGAACTCAAAGTAGCTTCGGAACATCCGTTCCGCAGTCCAACCGTCGCCGGAGGATTCGAGCCGATAGCCGCCGTCGGTGCCGAACAGGATGCGGTCCTGATAGCGTAAGAAGAACTCGCGCGCTGCGTGCGGTTGCCGCCCTAACTCTGCGACCACGGAGGACATGTCCACGTAGTAGTTTGGGTACTTGTCCAACAGATAGCCCGCATATTGGAGGTCGTCGGGATTCATACCGAGATGGGCGCCGATGAAGTTCGTCGAGGTGTGCCGTGCCAGCAGCCGTTCGCGCTGTTCCATGAGCTCCTTGAGTGTGGGGACGCCCGCCTGACCGTACAGACTCCACTCCGGGTGCTCCAAGAGCTCGCCATAGCGCTCGTTGTGAACGTCGACCGGCTTCCAAAACGACGCAGGCTCACCCGTGTGAATGAGCACCGGCATGCCGAGTGTTCCCGCAAGGTCCCAAATCGGCGCGAGCCGTTGATCGTCGACACGCACGAGCTTGCCCGCGGCGTCCTGTTGGCCGAGGCCGAACGATTTGTTCTCCTTGAGTCCCCGGGCGCCCATGCGGGCAGCAGACTTGATCCATTCCAGCTGTTCCGCCACACCGTTCTCGCGCATCAGGGCGTCGGGATCGGGTTTCGCGAACAGGATGAAGCGACCGGGATACTTCGCGGCGAAGGCGTCTGCAAAGTACGCGAACCGATCAGGCGGCCAACCGCCCAGATTCACGATTTGGGCTATTCCCGCAGCATCCATCGCCTGCACCAGACGTTCGGGAGTCATGGACGGCTCGAGAGACTCGAGATGAAAGTGAACGTCGATGGCGGGATACGCGGGTCGCTGCACCTGCTCGTGGCTCAGAACGAGGGTCGCTTGGGGCTGGTAGCGGGAGAGCAGGGCGTCCTTGCCGAGCAAGATACGAAGATCGTCGCCATAGCGCTCCAAGCTGAAGAAGTTCGCGCGAGGATAGGTCTGTTGAAACTCGTAGACGGCGTAGGTCACCGCCGCGAGCACACCCGCGATGACGCACGCGAGCAAGACTTTGAACTGCCGCCGGAACACGAGCCAACCGGTAACGACGATCGCGAACGATCCGACAATCGCGAAGACGAGGCGCTTTCGGGATAGGACGGCGCGCGCCAGGTCATGACCTTCGAGTGCCCTAACGAAGTCGGCGAGGGGTAACTTCAACAGGACGACGACGAACAGCAACAGCGCCGCGAGCGCGAACAGAGCAATTCGTCGTGGATTGCGCGAAGACATGAACGATAGCCTTGAGTGTGCGTTGGAGCTTGTCAAGCGCGCCGGTTGCACGGACCCTGCACGCGCGACAATGCAGACAGGTATACCGTAAAGTGCCGGATTGGAGCGTCCGATTGAGTCACATCGCAGGACTGCTCGGTTCCCTTAGAATTCTGCGCTACGAAATGGTCCATATAACGAGCTCAACAGGTCTTGCGATCGACGCCGCTGCGAAGGCGCCTGTGCCGGCCGTCATGTTCCTCGGTGATCACTTCGGTTATCCCTCAGGAGTCATGCACGGGGTGACGAGCTATTTTCTCAATGTCTTGCCGGCGTTGAGCGCCGCCGGAGTGGACATCACCGTTTGCTTCCTTCGGGACCCGCATCCGGCCGCGGCGGCACTCCGCGCTTCCGGAATCGAGCCGCTGTTTCTTTCCGCGTCGCCGCTGAACCCGTTCGTCGTTTCCCGCGTGGCGAGCGTTGCCAAGGAACGGGGCTGTCGGATCATCCACGGCTGCGGCATCAAAGCAACGTTGGTGGCGCGGCTCGTAGCGCGAATGGTAGGGGCGAACGCGATCATACACGTGCACGATCTGCTGTATCCGAAGCTCTTGGTGAGCGCCTTGCACCGCGTGTTCTCGCGCTCGACCGACACCGGACTTTGCGTGTCGGAAGCGGTGCGCGACGTGGCGATCAACGGCTATCACGTTCCGCCGGACCGATGCCGAGTCGCGTATAACGGGATACGCATCGATGCGATGCGCAGGGTCGCGTCGGATGCACGCTCATCGTTGCGCAAGGAGTTGCAGGTTGCGGACGCTGCAGATGTCATCGCAATGATCGGACGCATGCACCCGGTGAAAGGTCACCGCGGCATGGTACAAATGATGCCCAGCATCCTGCGCTCGCGCCCCGGGACGGTATTGTTGCTTGTCGGAGATGGGCCGGAGCGACAGGCGTGCGAAGCGCTCGCAGCGCAACTCGGTGTGCAAGACCACGTGCGATTCTTGGGTCAGCGCACCGACATTCCGGAGTTGCTGTCAGCTTCCGATCTGGTCGTCATGCCTTCGCAATCGGAGGGTTTGGGGTTGGCTGCGATCGAAGCCCTGGCAGCGGGCAAGCCTGTAGTGGCGTACGGAGTGAGCGGTCTGCGAGAGGTCGTAAGCAATGATCGCGACGGCAAGCTCGTTGCGGCTGGTGATCAGAATGCGTTTGCTCGGGCGGTCGTAACGTTGTTGGAGGATCGGCAGCTGCGGGAATCTTACAGTCAGTACGCGATGGTAGCCGCGGAGCGTTTCGCCCTCGAACGTCACATCGAAACGCTGTTGAGTTGCTATCGAGAGATCGACGCAGACGCATCGGCAGTCAAGGCGTAGCAATGGGCGTCGAGACGTTTATCAAAGACGCGTGGCGAAAAAATGCTCCAGACGTGGTCGGATGGTGGAACGGGGCGCTGCCAGCGTTCGTCACAGCGCGTCACGCTCGCGAGCCGCTCGCGGGTGTGCCGGTGTTCTGCTATCACCTGGTGGAGGCGGACCGACTCGAAGCTGACTTGGAATTCCTGCGAAGGAACGGTTATCGCACGCTCGCGGCCGGCGAGCTCGTGGCTTATCTCGCGGGCTCACTGAGCATTCCGCCGCGGTCGGTCGTGCTGACTTTCGACGACGGTCCACGCAATTTCTACGACGTCGCGTTTCCTCTGCTGAAGAAATACGCGGCCAAAGTCGTCGCCTTCATCGCGCCCGGATTGCATTCGGAAGCCGGGCCCGAAGATGCCGCCGCGGCTCGGCCGATGACGTGGGGCGAGATCCGGGCGGTTCAGGACTCGGGGCTCGTCGACTTCGAGTCGCACACACTCGAGAGTCGCTACGTCCCGGACTGGCCGCGCCCCGCGCCGCTAGCCGGCTGTGCGCCCTCGATAGAGAACGCCCGGCGGCGACCTGCGTTGGCGTTGAACGACGATCTCGCTGCGTCGCGAACGGCCATTGCTTCTCGACTGCCGGCAGTCATGGTCGAGCACCTTTCGTTTCCGATGTATCAAGGCAACGAAGCGGCGGTGCGGATCGCCGCCACGCTCGGCTTCAAGGCGTGTCATTGGGGGCTCATCGCCGGCCGGCCGCTCAATCGGCGCGGCGACTCCCCATTTCACATCAGCCGTCTGAGCGACGAGTTCCTGCGCAGGCTTCCTGGCGAAGGCCGCGCGACTATCTTGGACTTGGTGCGCGAGCGTCTCCACCGCGCCAAGACCGCGCGAGCATGGCGGCGGCAGTTCGCATCCTGATCCTCGCATGTCGAGAATCGTCCGCATCCTAGTTTCCGTCGTGCTGCTGGTCCTGGTCATCACGCTGGCGGACTGGAAAGCCGTATGGAGCGTCCTGCGCACTGTCGATCTGAAGTGGGTAGCGGCTGCGCTGGGGCTGGCGATTTGCGATCGGCTCATCATCAGCTACCGGTGGCAGGTGCTGCTGGCGGGACGGAGCCTCGCGTTGGGATTTGCTCTTTTGTTCCGAATCCAGCTGGCCGCGAATTTCGCGGGGTCATTCTTGCCCAGCTCGATCGGTGTGGATGCGCTGCGCGTTACGGCGCTGTGCCGATCAGGCCAACCGATGCCCGCCGTGGTTGCGGCCACGCTCGTGGACCGGCTGAGTCTCGTGCTGGCATCGCTGCTGTTTGGCTCGGCGATGGTGCTCGTTTTGGCTCAGACGCGCATCCCACCGGACGTGGCCACCTTCGTGTTCGTCATGACGGCGGTTGGTGTTCTTGCGTGCGCGTTGTGTCTGTATCCCCCGGTCCGGCGCTTCGTGCGCACGAGTGTGCTGACGCGCATCCCAGAGCGGTTTCGCGCGACGGTCGCCGCCGTCGCGGAAGCGTCGCTTGCGTACCGTCATCAGTGGCGCGCGCTGTGCAAGGTGATCGTGACAACGCTGTTGCTGTTTTTCGTCCGCATCTTGTTTGCGAAGGCGATTGCGCTCAGCTGCGGCGTGGATGTCCCGATACTCGATTTGCTCCTCGTCATACCGATTCTTTGGATCCTAGTCATGCTGCCGATCACGATCGGCGGCTTCGGCGTGCAGGAGGCCAGCTACGTGCTGCTGATGGCGCTGGTAGGTATCGGACCTGCTGTGGCTGTGAGCATGTCCCTGATCGAGCACGTGGTAGCGCGTCTGGCGAGTCTCCCGGGCATATTGTTCGTCGGCGACTTTGTCGGTGACCGCAAAGTGCCGGTGCGTGACGACCTTGCGAACGGGTGATTTGTTTTTTCCTCGCGATGCGGGCAGCCTTTTTGTTTCGAGTGTGCTGTGGAGCGGTGAAATAAAGTGAAGACGCACGATGCCCTTTTCGCGCGGAGAGGGATCCTTTAGTGTCCAGCGATCCAGAGTCCTGGGTCTACGGCGACGTCGCGCCCGATCCCGAAGCTCGCGACCTGATCGGTTTGAAGACGCGCTGGATCGTCGAGCAACTGCCGCCGGAGACGTCCTCTGTGCTCGACTATGGGTCGGGAGAGGGCAAGTATCTTCAGCTCATCCGCAAGGTGAGGCCGCAGGCCCGCCGCGTGGGCGTGGACGTGCGTGACCCTCATCGCGCCCTGGACTTCGAGTTTCACCGGGTCGACGCGAACGCGCCGCTGCCGATCGATACAGGAACATTCGACGCGGTGATATCTTGCGACGTGCTCGAGCATGTCGACAGCATCGAGCGTTCACTCGACGAGATCAGGCGCGTGCTTCGTCCGGCAGGGTCGTTCATCGGTTTCGTGCCGATGGAGGGCGGACCTGGTGCGCACGGGTTCTTTCGTCTCCTGGACAAGAACATCTACAGGGACACGAAGGACCACAACCATGCGTACACGCATCACGAGCTCCAATCCTGGCTCGGATCGCGTTTCCGTATCGTGCAGCTCGCGTACAGCTACCACGTTTTGGGCGGAACGCTGGATGCGTTGTTCTTCGCGAGTTTCAAAGCACCCGTCATTGGGCGCCGCATGGAGGAGTTCTGGCGCGGCCAGGAAAACCCCTTCTACCGGGGCGCGTCCCCTGCAGCAAAGCCGTCCCTGGTGAGCCGGCTGGCCAAATTTGCCAACCGCCTCGCGTATCATGAATCGCGATTCCTGCAGAATGTTTCTTGGAGTGCGAGTGGACTGCACTTTCACGTTCGGAAGCCCTGAGACGGAGCCACGCTGCGGTTCATGCTTTTTCACGCGCTCCTTTATCTGTCTTACGCTGCGCTGAACACTGCTGCGATGGCCGCCGCCAAGGCCTCGATGCGCAGCCTCGACGCTGCCGCGCGCTTGGCCGCTTTAGGATGGTTTTCGACGGGCGGTCTCATCTACCTTGCCGTGTTGGCCGTGCTGCTGCTGCTGCTGAGGGACGGTGCAGCGAGCACGGTCTTTCCAATCGCGATCGGCTGCACGGTGGTTGCCACCAACCTCGTGGGCGCACGTTTTTACGCTGAGCGGTTCTCGCCGCGAAAGCTCATCGGGCTGCTGCTCATCACGGGTGGAATCGCGCTGACTTTCGTCGACGGTGCTCCTAGTGAGTGACACACTATCAGGGCGGGGGCTGTTGCTGGCGGTAGGAACCAGCGTGTGCAGCGCGCTGGGGATCGTGATGCTCAAGCGCGGGCTCGAGGGCGGCGTCGTTCATATCGTGCCCCTTGCTGCAGGAATCCTTATCTATGGCCTGGGTATCGTGCTCGGTATGTTGCTAGTCGGGCGCTATGCGCTCTCTGTTGCCTATCCGATCGTCGTCGGCCTGAGCTTGGTTTTCTTGGCCGCAGCGTCCGCGCTGGCGCTGGGCGAGACACTCAGTCCCCTGAAGCTAGCGGGCACGGCATTGATCGTGCTGGGTGTCGTCTTGCTGACACGCCCCGCGGCGTCTTCAGTCTTCCGACCATGAGAGCGGAGAGACAATACGTTGTCGCCGCGCTGCTCGCGGCGCTGCTCGCCACGTGCCTCCATCTGGGACCGGCGCTCTTTCGCGCGGACATCTTCGAGGACGATGCCGCGCACCATGTGTTTTGGCTGTACCGCTATTCCGACGCCGCGCTGTTCCCCGGAGACATTACCGTCGACTACCTGCGCACGAGCGCGCCGCTGGGCTACCGGGCCGTGTACGCGGCCGCGGCCCAACTGATGGACGTCGCGTACGCCACCAAGCTATTGGCGGCGGGTCTGCTGCTCCTGTCCTTCTGGCTGACCTGGAAGCTGGCGTCTGCGATCGCGAAACCCGACAGCGAGCTGCGTGGTTTGCTGGCGGTCACGAGCCTCATCGCAATGCTCGGTTGGGACCCGGGGGCGGATCTGCTGGGGATCATGGCGCTTCAGCGCACGTTCGCTTTGCCCCTCACGCTGTTGTGTCTGTGGGCGCTCATCGCGAGGCGCTACGCCTGGGTCGGCGGAGCGTGGCTCGCCTCCGGACTGTTCTATCCCGTGCTCTTGCCCACTCTTGGTGTGGCCGGTGCGTGCGTATTCCTTCGTGACCTGGTCCGCGAGCGGGCCATGCCGGCGCAGTGGGGACTCAATGCACTGCTCGGACTCGCAGCCATCGGCCTCGCTGTATTCGGTATGCCCAAGGCTGATGAGCTGGGGCCGGCATACACGTTCACCGAGGCTATGACCATGCCCGAATTCGGTCTTGGCGGACGACTCGACTTCTATAGCACGCCGTCTCCGACTAACTGGGCCTGGAATCAGATCATGGGGCTCGGCTGGTTGCCGTCGACGCTACTGGCCTTTGGTGCAGCAGTGATTGCCGCCTGGCTCACGGGCCAGCGCCGCCTGCTGCACTTTGCCGCATGGGTGATGCTCGCGGTGGGCCTCGGTTGGTGGCTCGCGCTGCGGCTGTTCCCCGACGAGCTCATGTTCGGTCTCTATGTTCCGAATCGCCACGCGCGGTGGGTGATTGGCACCTTTGGAATCGTGGCGCTGGCCGCGGCCGGCTATGGCGTGCTGCAGGTCGTGCTGCACCGGCGCACGCCGAAACAGCGGCAGCTCGCGACTGGATGGTTCGCCGCCGCGGCGGCCGTCGCAAGTACTGCACTGCTGCTGCCGCACTTCGTGGAGAAGGGGTTGGCTCCGGTGGACGAGGATCTCGAGCAGACGTACGCGTTCCTCGCGAGTTTGCCCAAGACGACGCTGGTGGCGGCGCATCCGGATCTCGCTGACTTCATACCGCTGCGCGCGCGCCGCAGCGTGCTCGCCTCGACCGAGACGTCGATGCCGTGGATGAAGATCTACTTCGCGCGCGTCAAACCTCGTGTGGAGGCCTCATTGCGGGCGGCCTATGCGACCAGCATAGAGGCGTTGGACACGGAGCTCGCTCCGTATGGAGTCGACGTGTTCGTCACCGGTCCGGGCGTCTGGCGGAAGACGGGCTACCTTCAGCCCTACGACCCTATGGTCCAGGGTCTGCTGACGCGCGGACGGGCGCAGGGCTTCGCGCTCGAGCATCCGCCGGAGGAGCGGATACTGTTTCGCAGTGGCGACTACTACGTGATCCGCATGATGCGCAACGGTTCGGGAGAGCCGTGACTCTAAGAAAAGGTGCAAAACACCTGGTGTGGCGGTTTGCACGCCCCGTCTACCGGCGCATGCAGCGCCGTGCTCAACAAGAGTTCTCCATTGGGATCGCCATCGGGGATTCACCTTTGGCTCTCCAGCTGCCGGCTTCGGTCATGAATCCGGTGCTCACGCGACATCACGTCACCGACGTTCCGGCCACACTCGTTGCCGATCCTTTCATGTGTCGGGACAACGGACGTTGGTATCTTTTTTTCGAGGTCGTCAATGGCCTAACGCACAAGGGAGAGATCGGACTGGCGGTCAGCAGCGATGGAATGACGTGGGAATATCAGCGCATCGTCCTGGTAGAGCCATTCCACCTGTCCTATCCCCATGTCTTCGAGTGGAAGGGAACGTACTACATGATTCCGGAGGGCTCGGGCGGAGGGTCTGTATGCCTCTATCGCGCTGCCAAGTTCCCGCATGAGTGGCAGCGTGTCGGGAATCTACTCGAGGGAAAACGCTACGCTGATTCGTCGATACTTTTCTATCGCGACAAGTGGTGGCTGTTCACGGATGCCGGAGTCGATCCGACGAACCCCGTCCTGCGGCTGTACTTTTCGGACGACCTGCTCGGGCCTTGGCAGGAGCACCCGTTGAGCCCCGTTCGCCAGGACCCGCACTTCACTCGGCCCGCCGGCAGAATCGTCGTCGTCGACGACACGCCGATTCGCTTTGCGCAGGATATCTATCCGGTGTACGGGAGCAGCGTCTCCGCTTTTGCGATTACGAATCTCACGCCGACGGACTATGAGGAACGGCGGTTGAGCGATCGTCCGATACTGGCGGCGGGCCCCGCGCTCTGGAACCGGCACGGCATGCATCACGTCGACGCGCATTTGCGGCGAGACGGCTCTTGGATTGCCTGCGTCGACGGCTTTCACAGCAACGAACACGCCGAGCCCATCACTGTTTTTGGCGGACCCGTGTAGTAGCCTACGCGCTGGTTCCGCGACGAGTAGTTTATGCGTGTGACGGTCTTTGGCACTGGTTACGTCGGCCTCGTGAGTGGCGCATGTCTCGCCGATGCCGGTAATCACGTGCTGTGCGTCGATATCGACGCGGAAAAAATCGCGCGCCTGAAACGCGGCGAGGTTCCGATCTTCGAGCCGGGGCTCGACGCCGTGGTGGAGCGCGCGCGCAAGGGCGGCCGGCTGGATTTCACGACCGATATCGCCGCGGGTGTAGCCCACGGCTTGTTTCAATTCATCGCCGTCGGTACGCCGCCCGACGAGGATGGGTCGGCGGATCTGAAGCAGGTCGTAGCGGTCGCGCGGTCGATCGGCCGACACATGAGCGACTATCGCATCGTCGTCAACAAATCGACCGTGCCGGTCGGTACGGCCGACCGCGTCAAGGCCGAGATTCAGGCGGTGCTGAACGAACGCGGCGTGGTGCTCGAGTTCGACGTAGTCTCCAACCCCGAGTTTCTGAAAGAGGGTGCGGCTGTCGAGGACTTCATGAAACCGGACCGAATCATCGTCGGCACGGACAACCCGCGCACCGCAGAGCTGCTGCGTAGTCTTTACGACGCGTTCAATCGCAACCACGATCGACTGTTCGTGATGGACGTGCGCTCGGCCGAGCTCACGAAGTACGCGGCGAATGCGATGCTCGCGACGAAGATCAGCTTCATGAACGAGCTGGCGAACCTCGCCGAGCAGTTCGGCGCGGATATCGAGCACGTGCGTGTGGGAATCGGCTCGGATCCGCGGATCGGCTACTCATTCATATACCCCGGCTGCGGCTATGGGGGCTCTTGCTTCCCGAAAGACGTCAAGGCTTTGGCCGCGGCGGCCGCGGCGGCCGGGTGTCCGGCGCAGATCCTCGGAGCTGTCGACGCGGTGAACGACCGGCAGAAGCAGGTGTTGTTCCAGAAGATAAAGGCCTACTTCGGCGGCGATCTGCGCGGCAAGATCGTTGCCGTGTGGGGGCTTGCGTTCAAGCCGAATACCGACGACATGCGCGAGGCGCCGAGCCGTGTGCTAATGGAGGCGTTGTGGGCCGCGGGGGCGCGCGTGCGGGCTTACGATCCCGTCGCGGCCGAAGAGGCGAAGCGTATCTATGGCGAGCGCCCGGATCTCGAGCTGTGCTCCAACGTTACCGAGGCCGTGAACGGCGCCGATGCGCTCGCGATCGTGACGGAGTGGCGGGAGTTTCGCAGCCCGGATTTCGACGAGCTGAAAAAGGCAATGCGCGAGCCCGCGATCTTCGACGGCCGCAACCTTTACGATCCGAAGCTACTGCGCCAACACGGTATCCACTACTTCGCGATCGGCCGAGGTGAAAACTCGCCGGCTTAACGGGGCCCGCGTCCGTCGAAGCCTGCGGATCAGGAGCATCAACAGGCCCGATACTTCCCACCAGCTAAGCGTGCCGCCGCCGCCGCTCGTCGCCGTGACCGTGGGCGTCGGGCGCTTCCGAGAATCCAGGTGCAGCGGTGACTTTGATCGTGATGGTCGCGTAAGCACTGCCTCCGGGTCCTGCGCAGCTGAGGCTGAAGGTGGACTCCGTTGCAAGCGCCTTCGTCTGCTCGTCGCCCGCCGGCGCCTTCTGTCCGGTCCAGGCGCCCGATGCGGCGCAGTCATTGGCGTCTTTCGTCGACCAGCTCAGGCGAGCCGTCGAACCATTCGTCACGGTACCGGGCGTTGCGCTCAGCGTTACGCTCGGTACCGGGGGCGGTGTGACGGTCACTTGCGCCGAGCTGCTGACCGTCCCGCCGGGTCCCGAGCAGACGAGCTCGAAGACCGTCGACTCCGTGAGTGATGGTGAGGACTCCGAGCCAGACAGCCCGCGGCTGCCGCTCCATCCGCCCGACGCCGTGCACGAGGTTGCGTTGCTGCTGCTCCAAGCTAGCTGCGTGGCCGCGTTGAAATCCACATTGGCCGGAGTCGCCGTCAGAGTCGCCGTGGGTGGGCGGCGGCGCGGCGACGGCGATGTTGACCGACCCGCTCGCTTCACCGCCCGGCCCCGAACAGGTCAGCGCGAAGGTCGTGCCCGACGTCAACGCCGGAGTCGACTCGGCCCCGGATTGGGCGCGACTTCCGCTCCAGCCGCCCGACGCGCTACAGGCAGTCGCGTTGGTGCTAGCCCAGGAGAGCTGCGCGACGCCGCCATAGGCGATGGTCGTTTTCGGATCGGCGCTGAGGCTGACGGTTGGCGGCGCGGGCGGGGGCGGTACGATGACGGTCACCGCGGCCGAGCTGGTTGCGTCCCCGCCTGGGCCCGTGCAAGTCAGCGTGAAAGTCGTCCCTGCGGCGAGCGGCGCGGACCGCTCGGACCCGCTGCCGGGCTTCGCGCCGCTCCAGCCACTCGATGCGGTGCACGACGTAGCGTTGTCGCTGGCCCAGGAAAGCTGAGTCGTGGAGCCGCGCGCAACGCTCGACGGATTCGCCGTTAGGCTCACCTTCGGCGCGGGAAGGATCGTCACCGACTTGCTGTCGCTCGCCGTGCCGCCGGACCCGTGCATGCTCAGCGTGAACGTGGCATTGGAAGACATCTTGCCGCTGGCCGCGGTGCCGCTCGTCGCCTTCGTGCCGGACCAGCTGCCCGACGCCGTGCACGAGGTCGCGTTGGTGCTGCTCCAAGAAAGCTGAGTCGCGGAGCCGCTCGCGATACTCGATGGGCTCGCGGTCAGGCTCACCGTAGGCGCGGGTATGACATTCACCGACTTGCTGTCGCTCGCGGTGCCGCCGGTACCGGTGCAGGTCAACGTGAACGTGGCGTTGGCAAACAGGTTGGCGCTGCTCGCGGTGCCGCTCGTGCCTTTCGCGCCCGACCAGCCACCCGAGGCGGTGCACGAGCTCGCGTTGGTGCTGCTCCAGGATAGTTGCGCGCTACTGCCGATGGCCACGCTGCTCGGGCTCGCTTGGAGCGACACTGTCGGCGGAGCCGTCGGATCGACTAGCGTCGTCGCGCTCGCGGAGGCCGATTGCGCGGATTCATTGCGATTCGGGCTCATGCGGTCGAACGCCGTGACCGTGTACGCATAGAGCGTGTTCGAGGCCAGTCCGGTGTCGGAGTACCCGAGCGTCGTCGTGCTGCCGACACGGAGTCCGTTGCGGAAGACGCTGTAGCCCGCGAGGCCGGATCCCGAATCGCCGGCCGCGTTCCACCGCAGGTCGATGCGGCTCTTCGATTGCGTCGTCGCGGTGACCCCCGTGGGTGTCGTCGGCGGGACAGTGTCCACGGGCAGTGGGATCAATTGCTGCGGCAGCAGCACCGGCCGGATCGTGTTCGTCACTGCCTGGTAGCCTGCCGCGCTCAAGTGCAAGCCATCCGCAACGTAGTACTCGGGCTTCGGTTGACCGTTGGCGCCGAGCATTGCGGGTACGGCATTGATGAACGTGTAGCGAGCGTCGGCTGCACAAATGGCGGCGAGCAACTGGTTCGCCGCGGATTGTGTGGCGAACTGAAACCAACGGCCAGGGCTCGGCTTGATCGAGAGCACATACACGCGGGCCGCCGGAAGTCGAGCGCTGATTCGGGCGAGGATTCCTGCGATGCGGTCCGCGACGTATTGCGCCGATCGGCCGTTCGTAATGTCATTGTCGCCTTCGTAGATGAAGACGGCGCGCGGCTGATAAACGAGTACTACACGCTCGAGGTAATAGTCGAGGTCGTCCGTCGTGCTGCCGCCGAAACCGCGCGGGATGACGTCGAGCGGAGCGAGATCCGTTCGCATCGTCGACCAGCGTTGAATCGTCGAGCTGCCGGTGACGACAACCGAGCCGAGCGGCGGCGGATTCGTGCGGTCTTGCGCCTCGTAAGCGAGGATCTCGGATTCCCACGCGTGCTGCGCGAGCGCGTCACGCGGCTGGAACAGCACACCAACGAGTGCCGTAGCCACGAACAGCCATAGACGAAGGTGCATAGCTCGCTATTTTTTGTGTGGTGCGGTCGCCTGAGTTTTCCCCGCCCGGCGCCGCACTTTTTCGAAACCGTGCCAGAACATCATATCCATAAACGCGTCGGATGATAGGCGGTATCGCGACGTCGTTTGCTGCAAAGACTAGAGGACCTTCGTTACGCGAAAAGGCGGGGGGTCGACGCGCGCGTTGCAGCGAAGTGTGCCGGCGCCGACAGCCGCTCGGCGTCGCAGCGATGCGTCCAAAAGTTGCGCGGAATCGGTGGATCGATTGCGAAAGTTATTTGACAGAATCAGTCGACGGGCACGTCGCCGAGGTCCGCGTCAGCCTGGCGGCTCCGCGACCGTGTGTTGATTCAGATCAATGAGCTGATCACGTTACCTTATGTTGCACTCCAGCTTCGGAGCGGCCAGTTCAGCGAGCCTCGGGCTTCGCAGGCAGTTGTCCCTAATTCGGCGCCGTGCGCAGAATTCGCTCAACATAAACAACCAACAACGCCGGCGCGCCGTGGCGACGAGCTCTGTTGCCTCCCCGCACGCCTAGCACGAAGTTCCGTTTTTCAGGCAACAACCCATGGCTCGCGCTTTGCTGTCAACGCGCCGTTTCGCTCTGCTTGCGACGTGCTCCGCGCTCGTCGTCGCTTGCGGCGACGGCGCGGACGTGCAGTCGACGAGCGCGTCACCTCCGCCGGCGGTCACCAACCCGCCTGCCGCCAGTCCGACGCCTACGAATGCGCCGCCCACGATAGCGGGAACGCCGCAAACCTCGGCGACTCGCGGAGTGCCTTATCACTTCGCGCCCGCGGCAAGCGATGCCAACAACGATCCGCTGACGTTCACCGTCGCGCACCTGCCTTCCTGGGCGGTGTTCAGCACGTCGACGGGCGAGCTCGACGGAGTGCCGCCAACCGGAACGTTCGAAGACATCGTCATCAGCGTCAGCGACGGGCAGGATCGCGTGTCTCTTGCGCCGTTCACGATCCGTGTCGCGGACACGGCGAAGCCGAACTCGCCACCAGCGATCACGGGTTCGTCGCCGACGACGGTTGCTGCCGGCCAACGCTATTCGTTCCTACCGGGAGCCAACGATACGGACGGCGATCCGCTCACGTTCTCCGTTGGCAACCCGCCGGCCTGGGCGAGTTTCTCGCCGGGCACCGGCGAGCTGAGCGGCACGCCGTCCGCCGCGGACGTCGGCACGTTCGCCGACGTCGTGATCCGCGTGAGCGACGGAGTCAACGAAGGTTCTCTGCCCCCATTCAAGATTACCGTCGTGAGCACCGCAGCGAGTAACGCGCCGCCAGTGATTTCGGGCAGCCCGCCGACCACGGTGACGGTCGGGCAAATTTACAGCTTCACACCGATCGCGAGCGATCCGGATGGCAACCCGCTGACCTTCGTCGCCGCGAACCTACCGCCTTGGGCCCACTTCAACGTCGCGATCGGTGGGATCAACGGTACGCCGACGGCGAGTCACGTCGGGGCCTACGACAACGTCACGATCAGCGTGAGCGACGGGCGGACGAGCGCGTCGCTCGCGGCGTTCAAGATCGTCGTGGCCTCGGCCACGAGCAGCAATTCGCTGCCGACGATCGCGGGCACCCCGTCTGCCGCGGTGACCACGGACCAACCCTACGCATTCACGCCGACCGCGGCCGACAGCGACGGCGATTCGCTGACCTTCACCGCCAACAACCTGCCCGGATGGGCCACCTTCAATACGTCGACTGGCCGGATCAGCGGCACGCCGTCGGCGGCCAACGTCGGGACGTACAGCAACATCGCAATTCGCGTGAGCGACGGTCAAGCGAACGCGTTGCTCGCGCCGTTCAGCATCACGGTTCGGTTGGGGAATCGCGCGCCCGTGATCACGGGCAATCCCGCGACATTCACGACGCAAGGGCAAGCGTATTCCTTTACGCCGAGCGCGAGCGACGCTGACGGCAATTCGTTGGCCTTCACCATCAGCAACAAGCCGTCGTGGGCGACGTTCGATGTCGGCCACCGGGTGGCTCGCGGGTACGCCGTCCCCGGCAAACGTCGGTTCGTACGGCAACATCATTGTCGCGGTCAGCGACGGGCAGGTGTCCGCGTCGCTCGCGGCCTTCAGCATCACGGTTCAAGCCACCAACCGGCCGCCGGTGATCTCCGGTACGCCGCCGACGACGGTAGTCTCGGGGCAGAGCTACTCCTTTACGCCGACGGCGGTCGACTTGGATGGTGACGCGCTGACGTTCGCCGTTTCGAATCGCCCCGCGTGGGCGACGTTCGACCCGAGCACGGGTCGGCTCGCGGGCGCGACGACCGCCGCGAGCGCCGGCATCTTCGGCAGCATCGCAATCACCGTCAGCGACGGGCAGGCTACCGCGTCGCTCGCGCCCTTCACGATCACCGTGCAGTCAACCAACCGAGCACCGACCATCACCGGCATACCGTCGACTACGGTGACCTCCGGGCAGAGCTACTCGTTCGCGCCCTCCGCGAGCGACCCGGACGGTGACGCGCTGACGTTCGGCATCACGGGCCGGCCGGCATGGGCGACGTTCAACGCGAACACCGGCCAACTCAACGGCACGCCGGCTGTCGCAAACGTCGGCACCTATGGCGGGATCACGATCACCGTGAGCGACGGGCAGGCGAGCGCGACGCTCGCCGCGTTCAGCATCAACGTCCAATCGGTCAACCGCGCGCCGGCGATCTCGGGCAACGCACCCACGTTCGGTGACGCAGGGACAAGCCTATTCGTTCACGCCGACCGCGAGCGACCCGGATGGCAACTCGCTCACGTTCAGCATCACGAACCGTCCTTCGTGGGCCACATTCAATACGACTACCGGCCGGCTCGAGGGAACCGCGTCCGGCGTCGGCACCTTCAGCGGCATCACGATCAGCGTGACCGACGGCCAGGCGAGCGCGTCGCTGGCGGCGTTCGGGATCACCGTGCAATCGTCGAATCGCGCGCCCGTCGATCTCGGGCACGCCGACGGCGACGGTTCTCGCGGGTCAGAGCTACTCATTTATACCGACCGGCAGCGATCCGGACGGGGATCCGTTGACGTTCGCCGTGAGCAACCTGCCGAGTTGGGCGGCCTTCAGCACGAGTACGGGACGGATCTCCGGGACACCTACGAGCGCGAACGTCGGCACTTACAACGACATCGTGATCAGCGCGAGCGACGGCCGCACGACCTCATCGCTCCAATCGTTTGCGATTACGGTTACAGCGGTAACCAACGGATCGTCGACGTTGTCGTGGACGCCGCCGACGCATAACACCGACGGGTCGACGCTGCAAAATCTCGCGGGTTACCGCATCTACTGGGGCACATCGCAATCGAGCTTGTCGAACTCGATTACCGTCAACAACTCGGGCCTGTCGTCGTTCGTGGTCGAGCAATTGTCGCCGGCGACGTGGTACTTCGCGGTGTCGGCGTTGAACGCGCAGGGCGTCGAGAGCACGCGCTCGAACGTCGCGTCGAAGACAATCCCGTAGGCGAGCCGCTTTACCGGTCCGGATCGCGGCGCGTTTGGTGCCGGTTGCAACGTCCGCGAGCCCTTCGCCGCAGTCCTCCTCAGCGTGTGCCGTGAGTCGTTTTTCACATAATCAACCGTCGCGAAAATAAGTACTTAAGACGGTTTGATTTCACGTTGCATTAGGTACCACAATGGGGCCGAAGCGATTCCCCGTAGCCACTAATAACAACACGGACGTCCAGGAATGCGGGCTCAAACCACGGCTTCCGCTGCCATTGCCTCGATGGCCGTTCTGCTTGCCGGCGCCGCGCACGCGAGCGGTCAAGCTCCCGGTCGCCGTAGCAGACTCCGCGACCGTCACTCGCGGCGGGCAGGTGACCGTGCTCAACGGCGGGAGCACGAGTGTCCTCGCGAATGACACCGACCGCGAGCGCGACGCGCTTACGGCCCAGCTCACGCGCCAGCCCGCGCGCGGCACGCTCACGCTGCGCGCCGACGGCACCTTCGTTTACAAGCACGACGGCTCTTCGAACTCGAGCGACGAGTTCCGCTATCGTGCGTTCGACGGATCGCGGACTTCTTCGGAGGTGAAGGTCACCATTACGGTTACGGCCGCCGCCGTTGCGCCGCGCATCGTCGGGCAGCGGGCGCTCACGCACTCCCGAAGACACGCGGTTGACGATCACGCTGCAGGATCTCACGGTCCAAGATTCCGACAGTGCCTACCCCGGTGCCTTCTCCTTGATCTTGCGCGACGGCGACAACTTCTCGCTGCAGGGCACGTCCGTGGTGCCGGACGCCGACTTCAACGGGACGTTGAGCGTCCCGACGCGTGTCAACGATGGTCAGGCCGACAGCAATGAGTTTTCGCTCAACATTACGGTGCAACCCGTCAACGATTCGCCGGTAGTGAAGCAGGCGCCGGCCGACCAGCTCGCCACCGAGGGCGAGCCCTTCAGGTTCGATTTCGCGCCGCTGTTCCGCGACGTCGACACCGGTGACTCGCTCACGTTCGTGGCGAGCGGATTGCCGCCGAGCGGGTCCTTGAAGCTCAGCACTGCGGGCGTTCTCAGCGGGACGCCGCTCGCGATCGACGCGCAGGTCTTGCTGTATCGAGTTGCCGTAACCGCCCGCGACCGCGCGGGAGCTTCGGCGGGCGTCCAGCTTTCCCTGACCGTTCGCACGCGGCGCGCGGACTTGAGTGTCCGCATCACCGCGGACCCCGATCCCGCCACCGTCGCCGCGGCGCCGCAGTGGTCGATCGAGACGATCAATTCGTCGTCGAGCGCATCCGACGCAACCGTGTTGACTGCGGACTTGCGCTCCACCGGTGGACCGGTGACGCTGACGACTGCCTCGGACTGCACGATCCTCGACAACGGCACTGCGCGCGTTCGGCTCCAGTGCAGGATCGCGGCACTGGCAGCCGGTGCCGCCGCAGTAGTGCGGATTCAGAGCACGCAGGCGGCGACGGGAGATCAAGCCGTGCGTGCGCGTGTGGATCTCGCGGACGCAAATCCGGGCAACAACGAGGCGTTCAAGAGCCTGAACGTAGCGGGCACCTTCAGTCAGGATCCAGCCCAACGCCTGCTCGGCGCCGGCGCGGACCTCGCCGTCGGCGATCTCGATGCGGACCGGCGGCCCGATCTCGTAGCCGTCGGCGATCGAGTCAGAGTCTTTTTCAACACGGGGGCGAAGACGTTCGACCCCACTCCGGTCAGTCCGCCCGGGGCGAGCACGGGCGATGTCGTCGCGTTGCTCGACTGGAATCGCGATACGCGCGTCGATATCGCCGTGCTGCGCAACGACGGTGCCGCCGGGCGTGTCTTCGCGGGCGATGGAGCGCGCGGCTTTGCCGCCGGGACGGCGCTGCCGCCGATCTCCGCGCGCGCGGTCGCCGTCGTCGACTCGAACCTCGACGGGACGAACGAGATCGCCGTCACGGGCGCAGCGGGTACCGCGCTCCTCGCGCCCGGCGCCAATCCGACGATCATCGATGCTCGAGCGGGCAGGGCTCTCGCCGCCGGAGATTTCAACGGCGACGGACGCGTAGACCTCGCGGCCGCGCTCGACAGCGGTGGTGTTGCAATGCTCGAAAGCACCGGCTCCGGGTCGTTTACCGTCCGGACGTTGCCGGGCCTCGGTGTCGTCGTCGCGATCGCAGCGGGCGACGTGAGCGGCGACGACGCGGCCGATCTCTTGCTCGCGATCGATTCGGGGAGCGCAGATGCGCCCGAGAACGCCGTGCTCCGCAACGAGCGCAATGGCACCTTCTCCTCGATGCTGCGCTTCGGGGCCACGAAGACGGCACAGCTCCTCGTGGCCGACGTCAACGCAGACCGCTTGGCGGACGTGGTCGCGCTGAACGCGACCGGCGTGCACCAGGTGTACTTCGGCGACCGCACGTCCGGCCTTCTGCTGCAGCCGGAGTTCTTGCTTGACCCCGGGACGGCGACCGCCGAGCTCGCGGATCTCGACGCTGACGGCGTGCCTGACTTGTTCGTCGCCGGTGCGGCCGCGCCGAACGTGGTCGTGCTGCGCAATAGCGGTATCGGCCGTTTCGGTCTCGGCGATGTCTCGCCGCCCCTGCTCAAGCTCGTCGGCGACGCGAGCGTGAGCATCAAAGCGACGAGCGCGTACGTGGACCCGGGCGCGACCGCGATCGACGAGGTGTCCGGCGATCTGACCCCGAGCATCGTCGTGAAGAACCCGGTGAACACCGCGATAATCGGTGCGTACCGCGTCAGTTACGACGTGACGGACCGGGCCGGCAACAGCGCAGCGACCGTCTTTCGCACGGTCAACGTAGAGGCGGCGACAGAAGGTGGGGGAGGTGGCGGCTCCGCCGGCCTCTATGAGCTCGCGCTGCTCGCCGGCCTGTTGCTTTGGGCGCTCGCCGCGAGTCATCGCGCGAAGGCTTAGCGCGCACCCAAAGCGCTGGCTGCGTTTTGGGCTAATTCTTCCGCGGCGTCGCCGCGTCGACCGTCGCGGCGAGCTCACCGTTCGCGAGTCGCACGTCGATCGCGGTGCCTGCCGCGACGGTTGCGGCATCCGTAATCAGCGTCCCGTCGCGGCGCGCGACGATCGCGTAGCCGCGCTGCAGCGTGGCGAGCGGGCTCAGCGAGGTCAGCGAGCGCTCGGCCAGCGCGACGCGTTGTCGTGCGCGCTCGAGGTTGCGCAGCACCCCGCGCCGCAATCTCTCCGCGGCCCAGCGTGCGCGCTCGCGCACCTTCGCGAGCAGGTGCGTAGGTGTGGCGTGGGCGACCGACATCGCAAGGCGCCCGATCTGCAGCTTGCGCTTCGCTACCAGGCGCTCGATGGCGCGGCGCAGGCGCGCTTCGAGCTCGTCGAGACGCTGATGCTGCTCGCGCAGCCGAATGCCGGGATGGCAGCGCGACAGCCGATGCGCGAGCGTCGCGAAGTGCCGCTGCTCCGTCCCGAGCCGCCGCCGTGCTCCGTAAACGATCTGCTGCTCGAGCCGCGCGAAGCGGGTGAGCCACTCCGTCTGATCCGGCACCGCGAGCTCCGCCGCCTGCGACGGCGTCGGTGCGCGCAAGTCCGCTGCGAAGTCCGCGATCGTGAAGTCGATCTCGTGCCCGACGCCGACGATGATGGGCAGCTCGAGCGCGGCGATCGTGCGCGCGACGCTCTCCTCGTTGAACGCCCAAAGGTCCTCGAGAGAGCCGCCGCCGCGTGTGAGGATCAACACGTCGCAGTCGGCGCGTTTGTCCGCGAGTTTGAGCGTGCGGCAGATCTCGTCCGCCGCGCCCGCGCCTTGCACGGAGGTCGGATAGATCAGCACGGCGGTGCCTGGAAAGCGCCGCCGCAGCGCGATCAGCACGTCGCGAAGCGCCGCGCCTGTCGGCGAGGTGATCACGCCGATGCGGCGCGGTAGCCGCGGCGGCTTGCGCTTGCGCGCACCGTCGAACAGCCCTTCGGCCGCGAGCTTGCGCTTCAGCTCCTCGAAGCGCCTGCGCAGAGCCCCTTCGCCCGCTTCCTCGGCGTACTCCGCGATCAGTTGGTACTCGCCGCGCGCCTCGTACAGGCTCACGCGGCCGCGCACGAGGATCTGCTGGCCGTTCGCGAGCTCGAACCCCAAGCCGCGGTTGCTCATCCGGAACATCGCGCAGCGTACTTGGGCCTGCGCGTCCTTGAGCGACCAGTAGAGATGACCCGAGGAAGGCCGCGAGAGATTCGAGACTTCGCCTTCGACCCAGACGACTCCGAGCGTGCCCTCGATCAACAGCTTGGCCTCGCGATTGAGGCCCGAGACCGAGAGAATCCGCCGTTCCTCGAACGGCAGCTGGAGGGAATCGCCGCTGCGCATCGGGGAGCAGTATACGGCCGAGCCTGGGCATTTACCCGGCAAGCCTCGATCGGTAAACTGCCGCGCTCAACTCCCCGGCCGGAGGTCCCATGCGGATCATTCACGAGGCGCTCACATTCGACGACGTCCTCCTCGAGCCCGCTTACTCCGATTTCTTGCCGCGCGAAGTCCAGCTCAAGACTCAACTCACGCGCACCCTCACGCTGAACATTCCGCTCGTCTCGTCCGCGATGGACACAGTCACCGAAGCTCGGCTCGCGATCACGCTCGCGCAGGAAGGCGGCATCGGCATCATCCACAAGAACATGCCGCCGAAAGACCAGGCGCGCCAAGTCGATCAAGTCAAGAAGTTCGAGAGCGGCGTGATCCATGACCCAATCACCGTGTCGCCCGATGCGACGATCCGTCAAGTCATCGATCTCACGCGCTCGAAGAACATCTCGGGCGTTCCGGTGGTGGAGGGTGAGGATCTCGTCGGCATCGTGACTCACCGCGATCTTAGGTTCGAGACGCAGCGCGACGCGGCCGTCTCGTCGGTGATGACGCCGAAAGAGCGGCTCATCACCGTGAACGAGGGCGCGGGCAAAGACGAGGTGCTCGGGCTTTTCCATCGCCACCGCATCGAGAAAGTGCTCGTCGTCGACAAGGCGTTCAAGCTGCGCGGCATGATCACCGTGAAGGACATCCAGAAGGCGCACGACTATCCGTACGCGTGCAAAGACGCGCGCGGCGCGCTGCGCGTGGGCGCCGCGGTCGGAACGTCCATCGACACCGACGAGCGCGTCGCGCGGCTCATCGAGGCCGGCGTCGACGTCGTGATCGTCGATACCGCGCACGGCCACTCGAAGAACGTGCTCGAGAAAGTGCGAGCGATCAAGCGCGCGTATCCCGAGCTGCAGCTGATCGCCGGCAACATCGTGACCGCCGAGGCCGCGAAGGCGCTCGTCGACGCCGGTGTCGACGGCGTGAAGGTCGGCGTCGGCCCGGGTTCGATCTGCACGACGCGCATCGTCGCGGGCGTCGGCATTCCGCAGATCACGGCCGTCGCCGAGGTGGCGGACGCGCTCGAGGGCACCGGCGTTCCGCGCGATCGCGGACGGCGGCATCCGCTACTCCGGCGACATCGCGAAGGCGATCGCGGCCGGCGCGCACTCGACGATGCTCGGCGGTCTGTTCGCCGGTACCGAGGAGTCGCCGGGCGAGGTGGAGCTCTACCAAGGGCGGTCGTACAAGTCGTACCGCGGCATGGGCTCGCTCGGCGCGATGGCGCAGCGCCACGGCTCGTCCGATCGCTATTTCCAAGACGCGTCCGCGGAGCTCGAGAAGCTCGTGCCGGAAGGCATCGAAGGCCGAGTGCCGTACAAGGGCAGCCTCGTCGCGATCGTGCATCAGCTGATGGGCGGGTTGCGCGCGGCGATGGGGTACACGGGCTGCCGCAACATCACCGAGATGCGCACGCAAGCCGAAGTTCGTGCGAATCACCGGCGCCGGCCGCCGCGAGAGCCACGTGCACGACGTGACGATCACGAAAGAGCCGCCGAACTACCGCTCAGAGCTCTGAGCGCAGCCGTTACCCGCAAGGCAAGCATGGAAGCCGCACCGACGCCGCACGAATCCTCGTCATCGATTTCGGCGGCCAATACACGCAGCTCATCGCGCGCCGCGTGCGCGAAGTGGGTGTTTACAGCGAGATCCTGCCGTTCGACGCGACGGCCGAGCAGATCGCCGCGGTCGCGCCGGCCGGCATCATTCTCTCGGGCGGGCCCGAGTCCGTAGGCGCGCAGGGCTCTCCGCAGATCAGCGACGCGCTGCTCTCGGTCGACGCGCCGGTGCTCGGCATCTGCTACGGGATGCAGGCGCTCGCCGCGAAGCTCGGCGGCGTAGTCGAGACCGCGGACCATCGCGAGTACGGCTACGCGGAAGTGGCGCTCGCGGGCACGGATCCGCTGCTCAACGGGCTCGCGAAGCCGGGCGCCGTTCTCAAGGTCTGGATGAGCCACGGCGACCGCGTCGAGAAGCTGCCGCCCGGATTTGCTGCGATCGCGTCGTCGGCGAACTCGCCGCTCGCGGCGATGGCCGACGTGAAGCGCGGCATCTACGCGCTGCAGTTCCACCCCGAGGTCACGCACACCGAGCAAGGTATCGAGATCATCCGCCGGTTCGTGCTCGAGATCTGCGGCTGCGAGCCGACCTGGACGCCGAAGAACATCATCGCGGAGCACATCGAGAACATCCGCGCGAAGGTGGGCAAGGACCGCGTGCTGCTCGGGCTCTCGGGCGGCGTCGACTCCTCGGTCGTTGCGGCGCTCCTCCACGCTGCGATCGGCGATCAGCTCACGTGCGTGTTCGTGGACACCGGCCTACTGCGCCTCCACGAAGGCGATCAGGTGATGGAGGTGTTCCAAAAGCACCTCGGTGCGAACGTGATCCGCGTGAATGCCGAAGCGACGTTTCTCGCGGGGCTCGCAGGCGTCGCCGATCCCGAAGAGAAGCGCAAGATCATCGGCCGCCTGTTCGTCGACGTATTCGAGCAGGAGGCGAGCAAGCTCGAGGACGTGAATTGGCTCGCGCAGGGCACGATCTATCCCGACGTGATCGAGTCGGCAGGCGCGGCGACCGGCAAGGCGCACTTGATCAAGTCGCATCACAACGTGGGCGGACTGCCCGCGCGCATGAAGCTCAAGCTCGTCGAGCCGCTGCGCGATCTATTCAAGGACGAGGTGCGCAAGATCGGGGCGGAGCTCGGCATGCCGCCGTCGCTCATCGGCCGGCATCCGTTCCCGGGGCCCGGCCTCGGCGTCCGGATTCTCGGTCCCGTGAAGAAGGAGTACGCGGATCTGCTGCGGCGTGCCGACGACATCTTCATCTCGGAGCTTCGGACGCAAGGCCTCTACGACACCGTGAGCCAGGCGTTCGCCGTGTTCCTTCCCGTGAAATCCGTCGGCGTGCTCGGCGACGCGCGCAAGTACGACTACGTCGTCGCGTTGCGCGCCGTCGAGACCGTTGATTTCATGACCGCGCGTTGGGCGCGGCTGCCGTACGACTTCCTCGACCACGTGTCGCGCCGCATCATCAACGAGGTGCCCGGCATCTCGCGCGTGACCTACGACATCTCGAGCAAGCCGCCCGCGACGATCGAGTGGGAGTGACGGACGACGACGGCGCTGCCCGTTGGGCCGAAGAACACGAGCGCCGGACGTCTGGTCGACGTCCGGCGCTCACTGCGCGAATCTCAGTGGCGAATCTGCAGCACGATGTCGTCGAGCTCTTCTTGCTGGCAGTCCCCGCGCTCCGCTCCGATCAACGTGGGATTACCGGGCCCACCACCTCCACCGCCACCTCCACCACCCGCAGTCAGCAGCAGCGCCTTCAGCTTCCATGGCTGGAGCAACACTTGCGGGTCCTCGACCGTCACCTCGTAGAGCAT
Source organism: uncultured Gammaproteobacteria bacterium (assembly GCA_963742115.1). Classification (GTDB taxonomy): domain Bacteria; phylum Pseudomonadota; class Gammaproteobacteria; order Steroidobacterales; family Rariloculaceae; genus FEN-1219. The sequence goes on along the minus strand of CAVUKQ010000008.1, from coordinate 341,989 downwards.
CTGGTCACCCTTCCGCGTGAAGCGCTCGATGACCTTCATGTCCTCGGAGTGAAAGAAGCCGCCGCGCGCGAGCCAGGTCGCCGGCGTAAATCCGACCGACTCGACCACGAGCGTGTCGCCTTCCCAGTGGCCGACGGAATGACCCGTGAACTTGGTCTGGAGGATTGCCCTTTCGTCGAACGCGCGGCCGTCGGTCGCGATCACGCGGAAGTCCGAATAACCGCCGCCGCCGTCGCCGCCGCGACCATAGATCAAGGTGATGTCGTTTTCGGTGTGGAAGATGCGCCCGGGCGCTCCTTGTCTCGGATTACCCATCGGTTGACAGGTCATGATCGGATCTTCGCGGTTCGTCCACATGTCGAGATAGACGACCTTGTCCCAGTGCTCGGGCTTGTAGAGCGGGCGATTCGGCCCGAAGCGCGAAGCCGCCTCGAACTCGAAATCGATTGTCTGATTCCACTGCGGGCTACAGCCGTCGAGCTGCGTCGGTGCGCACCGGCGGTTGCCGTAGCGCCAGATGAAGAACTTGTTGTTACCGGTCCAGCTACCGGTCAGGTCGGGTTTGCCGCTGGCTAAGCGCGGCGTCGGAGCGGTGGAATCGAGCACCGGCGCTTTCTGGTCGCTCCCATACATCGGCAGGGGCTCCGTGGGGCCCACGTTCGGGGGCACGGGCACGACAACGTAGACACTGCCCGTTTCCGTCACGACCGTGTTCACGTCGCGCACGACCTGGCCGTTGCGGCGCTCGACCATCCTGCCGGCCATATAGGATTCGATCCGATTCAGCTCATTGTTGTAGTCGTTGTAGTTGCTGTACGTGAACTCGTAGGTATCGCGCCCGTTCTTGACGACGACGGATTCGGTCATGAAGCGATCGTCGAGCCTGGCAACCGCCGTTGCGCCGTCGACGCCAGGAATCGGAAACGTGACGACCGGCGTGTTCCCGTCCCAGGTGACCGAGGTGTTGCCGATCTTCGAGGTGCCTTCCGCGAGCAGCCCGCCGGGATTGCGGAACACTTTCAGCGGGTCGATTCCGGCGCCCGCCAAGGCTGCTTTGGGTGCGCCCTGAGGGCTGGCCCAAAGACGAATCAGGCGCTCGTCGACCTTCTCGCGCATCGGCTTGGCCGTGCCTTCGCCCGGCACGAGACCGGCGCCCGGTCTGTCTTCATCCCAGGCGTACTTGCCGCTCACGACCTCGACGTTGGAATACGTCCGACCATTCGGCAGCGTGCATTCGATCTGCGTGCGGCTGCCGGCAAATTGGTACGCGTTGCTGATGCGGTATCCCGACGTGCCGAGCTCGCCTTCCCGCGCTTCCTTGTAGGGCGTGATCGCACAGGGCTGACCGTTTACTTGGATCGTTCCTTCACCGCGATACTCGAGCGTGACGGCGAGCTCGTGCTCCTCGATGCCGCGCAGCATGCCCATGTGCCACGGCCAGTTGAACAGCACCGACTTCAGGTCTTTGGCGCCTTCCGCGGGCGTGTATGGCGGCGGCGGCGGGGCTCCGCCTGGCTGCGCATACGCCACGAAAGACAAGACGGTCGCGAGGCCGGCTGCGAGTGCGACACGCGTTAAGGTCGCGCCTTTTCTAAAGGTCATGGTAGTTCCCCCTAACTGCCTGAGACGGCAGCCGCGAGACTAACACCCCGGTCCATCCTTCCCAACTGCGCCGGCCGTCGAACGCAGAAAACTAAAGCGAGTCGCAGGTCCCGGACTATGGCGAGGGCCGGCGATTCAGAACGCGAGGGCCGTCGACTCTTCCACCGACTCCATGCACCGCTGCGCGTGTTCGACCGCCATGGCGAGCATGATCGGAGAGACGTAAGCGCGATGCACTCTGTCGATGGCGGCAATGTAGAACCGGCCAAACCGGTTGCGGCACTGCACGCGCGTACCCAACGTGACATGAGCGTCGTTGCCGACGAAGCGTACGACCAACGCTCGACCGGAAGCGCAGATGGCGATCATCCGCGCCAAGCAGGACTTCGGCTGCCAGGCCGCGAGGGTCGATGGCTTGCTCGAACACCGGGTATTTGCCCGCGAACAGCCTGCTGCGATTGGCAGACAACAGCGAGGACGCCGGACAACCCAGTGGCGAGGTGCGTAGACGCAGCGGCATCACTAGCAGATTACGCAGCCGCATCAACCAGGAGACACCGATTGGGCGATTCGACAGGAACCCTTCCAGCACGTCGGCCAGCAGTGCGGCCGCCGGCTTGCCACTCGCTCTAGCGCCATGCAGCACCAATAGAAACGTGTCCTGGTGTTCGAAGCGTTCGGTGTACTGACGCGTGAGCAGCGAACCCTCCGGTGGGTGCGGCAACTCGACTACGGTATTGCCGCGCCGGCCGACAAAGCCGGCGACGCGACATCGACACGCTGCGGTCAGTCCGCGCAATTTGCCGGCAGTGCCGCGCACCACGCCACACAACCTGCCGAGAAGGCTGCCCGGCCGTTCGTTCAAAGACAGCGTCAACGTCGGCACGTCCTCATGACTCACGGGATGCGCACCCAGATAGTCGAGCACGGCTTGCGGTAGCAGCTCGGTCAGGTCGTGGATGCTGGCGTTGCCCTCGCCGACCCGAGCGCGCAACGCAGGGTCACCGATGCCGCCGAGCTCATTCGTATGGCAGGAGAGAGCGAACAGCGTCGGGTGCGAGCAAGCAGGACGCAGCGGAGCGAATTGGTGCCACGTGCCGCCACCGAATCGCACCGTGAACATGCAGTCCGGTGGAATTTCCACGTAGTGCAGTGCTTCGACGAACGCACGCGGTGCGATGCGCACCTGCGCGTCGGATGCGGTGCAGAAACGCAGCTGCGCGCCGCCGCTGCCCGACACTGCCGTGAACACGCGGTGTCCCGCGTGGCGATGGAACGGGTGGCCCTGCGGTCCCACCGCGAATGAATGCAGCGCCGTGGTTTCCCCGCTGTCGATGTCGGTCGCGGCCAGGGTTGCGGCCGGCTCATCGAGCGCATCGGCAAATCGGCTGTGCCCTCGCTGCCGAGCAGCTGATTCGCGGCAAATACGGTCTCCCGCGCCGTGGCCCAATTGCGCAATCAGCGTCACTTCCACGGGCAGGCCGCCTGCGCGCGATGCGAGGCGCGCGGTGGGGAAACTTGCGGTCGAACGGGCGGTTGCAGGCATGATCAACTCCTGGCCGGCTTGCGTTTCGCTAGCTTTCGCGACTCGCGCTTCAGTGGACCCGCTTTGGGACACAACTCGAAGGCGAAACCCGTCAGCGTGTTGACGAGGTTGTCGCTGTTGAGGCGGTAGATGACGTACTGGCCGCGCCGCTCGCTGAATACGAGACCCGCAGCCTCCAGCAGGGAAAGATGCCGTGAGATCGCCGGGGCGGTCATCGAAAACCGTTCCGCGATTTGACCCGCGGTCAGCTCACCGGCCGATAGGTATGCAAGGATCTGTCGCCGGGCCGAGGAGGACAGTGCTTCGAAAACGCGATCAGCAGTCATGTCTTGTTCAGCAATTAACGAATTCGTTAAGCATTTAAAGCCGGTTCTGCGGTGTCTGTCAAGGACGGAAGCGCGCGAGAGTCAGCTCGCTTGTAAATGGCCGGGCATCTCGCGCGTTATGTACGACATCTCGCGGAAGCCGCCTGCTACTATCGGCGAGGATGATGGCGCTTCGCGCCTGTTCTGAAGGCAAGGCCGGGTCATGAAGAAAATCGGTTTCCTATCGTTCGGCCACTGGACGCCGTCGCCGCACTCGCAGGTTCGCACGGGGGCCGACGCGCTGACGCAGTCGATCGAGCTCGCGGTCGCCGCCGAGGAGCTCGGCGCCGACGGCGCGTACTTCCGCGTGCACCACTTCGCGCGTCAGCTCGGCTCGCCGTTCCCTCTGCTCGCCGCGGTGGGCGCGCGCACGAAGAAGATCGAGATCGGCACGGCCGTCATCGACATGCGCTACGAGAATCCTTTGTACATGGCCGAAGACGCGGGCGCCGCCGACCTGATCGCGGGCGGGAGGCTCCAGCTCGGCATCAGCCGTGGGTCGCCGGAGCAAGTGATCGACGGCTGGCGCTACTTCGGTTACGCGCCGCAGGAGGGCCAGACCGACGCCGACATGGCGCGCCGTCATGCGGAGGTGTTCCTCGAGGTGCTCAAGGGCGAGGGGTTCGCGCAACCGAATCCGCGGCCGATGTTCCCGAATCCGCCCGGGCTCTTGCGCGTGGAGCCGCACTCGGAAGGGCTGCGCGAGCGGATCTGGTGGGGCTCGAGCTCGAACGCCACGTCCGAGTGGGCCGCCCAACTTGGCTTGAATCTCCAGAGCTCCACGCTGAAGACCGACGAGAGCGGCGAGCCGTTGCACGTGCAGCAGCGCAAGCAGATCGAGGCGTACCGCGAGGCTTGGAAGAAGGCGGGGCACAAACGCGAGCCGCGCGTGTCGGTGAGCCGCAGTATTTTCGCGCTCGTCGACGACCGCGATCGCGCGTACTTCGGCGGTCGCGGCGGCGAGGAGCAGGACCAGATCGGCTACATCGACGCGAATACCCGCGCGATCTTCGGCCGCTCGTACGCGGCCGAGCCCGGCGCGCTCGTGAAGCAGCTCGCGGCCGACGAGGCCATAGCGGCTGCCGACACGCTGTTGCTCACGGTGCCGAACCAGCTCGGAGTCGAGTACAACGCTCACGCGCTCGAGAGCATCCTCAAGTACGTTGCGCCGGAGCTCGGCTGGCGCTGAGCCGCGGCGGGTGCTCGCGCTAGCGCGTCGCAAGTTGAATGAGCTGTAATGCGGGTCGTGAGAACCGTAGCCGCAACCAGGTACGTGACGCCGCTGCGCGAAGGCGGATCGCTGCCCGCGATCATCGAAGCCGACGACGACGGCATGTATGTGCTGAAGTTCCGCGGCGCTGGCCAAGGGCCGAAGGCGCTTGCGGCAGAGCTGCTCGCTGGAGAGTTAGCGCGCGTCGCAGGGCTTGCCGGTGCCCACGATTGTCTTGGCGGAATTGGATCCCGATCTCGCGCGCACGGAGCCCGACCCCGAGATCCAAAGTTTGATCCGCGCGAGCGCGGGCGTGAACTTCGCGATCGACTACCTGCCGGGCGCGGTAACGTTCGATCCCGTGACGGAGAATCCGTCGGCGGAGCTCGCGTCTGCCATCGTCTGGTTCGATGCGTTCGTCACGAACGTAGACCGCACCGCGCGCAATACCAATCTGCTGATGTGGCATCGGCGGCTCTGGCTCATCGATCACGGCGCCGCGCTCTACTTTCATCATGCCTGGGACGACGACTTTCATCGCGCACAGCCGAACGCCCTTCCCGATGATCAAGGATCACGTGTTGCTGCCTTTCGCCACGAAGCTCGAAGACGCGGATCGGCGGATGGCCGAGCGAATTACTCCAGAGGCGATCGAGGCCGTCGTGGCATTGTTGCCCGATGCTTGGATGAGTGATGACGCGCCGGGAGGCGCGGCAAGTAGCCCGCAGGTATACGCGGCAATATCTCAAGAGTCGTCTCGAGTCGCGGCAAGCATTTCTCGAGGAGGCGATCCGTGCACGATCTCGTCACTTATGACTACGCGATAGTTCGCGTCGTGCCGAAGGTCGAGCGCGCGGAGTTCGTCAACGTCGGTGTAATCGTCTCGTGCCCGAAGCTCGACCTTCTGCTCGCCAGAATCGAGCTCGACGAGCGACGGCTCATCGCGCTCGATCCCACGGTCGATCTCGAGTCGGTGCAGACGCATCTCGCGGCCATACCGACCATCTGCGTTGGAGGCGAGCAGGCGGGGCCGATCGGACGGCTATCGCAGCGCGAGCGGTTTTATTGGCTGGTCGCGCCGCGTAGCACGATCATCCAGATGTCACCCGCGCATACCGGCTCGGCAAGGGATCTCGAAACCGTGGTGGAGCGATTGTTGAATACGATGGTGCGGCCGCCAGCCGGAGGCGGGCAATCGATCGCTTCACCGCCGCGGATCTGCTGATGGCAGATGTCCTCCGCATCTCGAAGGTCCGCGCCTTCGGCGATCGACCCGCGACCGATACCTATGTGACGCGCGTGACCGACCGCCCCGCGTTCAAGAAGGCTCACGCCGATCAATTAGCTCATTTCGCCGCCGCCGACGAGAGCAGACGGCCTCAGAAGTAGCTCTGCAGCCCGCTCAGTTCGGGAAGGTAATCCGCGCGACGTTCCAGAGCGTGCAAGAGCCCCTGTAGAGCTCCGTGTCGCTCACGGCTTGGAGCGTGTGGACGATGCAGCCCGTCTGGCCCTGGCCCATGCCGGTTTGCGCCCAATCGATCAGCTTCCCGTCGTGGTCGAGGCGATAGATCTTTCCGTCGCCGTCGCCGCTGTAGATGTATTTCGGCGTGACCTGCACGCTCCACGGCATGCCGATTCCGGTGATGTAACGCTCGAAGTTCAGGTCGTAGTCGAACACCTGGATGCGGCGGTTGGCGCGATCCGCGACGTAAACATGGCCGTAGCCGGCCGCGATGGAGTGCACGGTGTTGAACTGTCCGTCACCGCTGCCGTAGGTGCCGTACTCCTTCAGCCAGGTGCCGTCCGGCGCGAGCTTCACGACGCGGGAGTTGTTGTAGCCGTCGGCGATGAAGATGCTGCCGTCCGGGCCCCACGCGACGTCGGTCGGGCGGTTGTACGTGCCCCGCTGCGCCTTCGGACGCTCACCTTTGGGCTCGGTTACGCCGCGCTCGACGTGCTCCTCCCACCAATCGATCGATTCGGGCTTGCGGCCGAGAACCATCGCGACGAGGCCGGTGGGATCGACCTTGATGATCATGTTCGAGCCTTCGTCCACCACCCACACGTTGTCCTTCGGGTCGACCCGCAAGCCATGCGCGAACGACAGGCCGTACGCGTTCGGGATCCACTCCTTGACGTACTTGAGGTTCTTGTCGAATTCGAACACCCTCGCGGCATTCCCGCCGCGGGAGCTACCGCTCCAGCCCGTGCGCGAGAAGACGAACAGGTGGCCCGCCGAGTTCAGCGACACGCCTTCGGTTTCACCGAGCGTCTCGCCGGGGATGCGCAGGGGCAGAATCTTCTCCGTGACCTGGACCTGCGGGCCCGCCGGCGGCGCGGCGCCGCCGCCGCTTCTCCTCCGCCCTGGGCGAAGACCGCCGGCGAACCCACGGCCAGTACCAGAAGACCAAGCGTGACGGCCAATCTCTTCATGCGTTTCCCCTGCGTAGATCGAGGCGTGCGATCGTCTCGTCGAAGCTCACTTCAGGCGGGATGCGATCTTGTCGAGGCCCGCCTGCGTGCAGACCTCATCCTTGTCGCCGCCGGGCGCGCCCGAAACGGACAACGCTCCGATGATCTCGCCGCCCACCTTGATGGGTAGCGCGCCGCGACGGGCGGTACCGATCTTGGGATCGGCCTTCACTTCCGCATCCAGCGCCGCATCCGTCTTGACGCGATCGGCGATCTCACCGCTCGGCACCTTGTACTTGATGGTGGCCGTAGTCTTGGTGAGACCGATCATCTGCGTCCGCTCGGCAGCACCGTCGCCGGACAGTATCGCGACCGGCACGCCCGCGGAATCGACCACGGTGGCCGTGGTCTTGTAGCCATTCGCCAGGCACACGGCGATGGCGGTTTGCGCGGCCTCGACGGCCAGCGCCAGTTCCGGGCCGCGAGCGCGGGGCGGAGCAGGTGGCGGTGCACCGGGGGCGGCGGGTGCCGGAGCCTGAGCCATTGCCGAGGCAGCAGCGACGCTGGCACATAGTGCGAGGGAAAGACGAGTGAATGTGCGCATGAGGAGATCTCCTTGTGTGGGTGTGCGAAAGACCCTGGCTGGATTTCAGAAGTAAGTCTGCAGCGATTTCGCGTCGTAGTCTCGTAACTCGTGATGACGGCCGGCTTTGATTTTCAAGACCCACTCGGGGTCTTGCAACACCGCGCGCCCTATGGCGACGAGGTCGAACTCGCCGCGATCGAGGCGCGCGGTTATCTCATCGAGCTTGCCGACGCTCGAACCTTCGCCGCGAAATGCGCCGATGAATTCGGAGCTGAGCCCAACGGAGCCGACGCTGATCGTCGGCAGCCCCGATAGTTTCTTTACCCAGCCTGCGAGGTTGAGTCCGTTCGGCCCATCGATGTCTGGAAATTCCGGCTCGAGAATGCGGCGCTGCGAGCAATGAATGGCATCGACGCCTGCATCGGCGAGGACCTTGACCCAGCGCTCGAGCTCCTGCGGAGTGCGCCCGACTTTCGCTGCGTAGTCGGCAGACTTCCACTGCGAGATACGAATGATGATCGGCAGCTCGCCCACCGCGAGTCGACAACGGCGGATCGCTTCGGCGGCGAATTCGGCACGCTTTTCGACTCGAGCCGCCGAAACGGTCGGTGCGTCGGTTGGTGCGCTCCCAGAAGAATTCGTCGATCAGATAGCCGTGCGCGCCGTGCAGCTCGACGCAATCGAAGCCGAGACGCTTCGCATCGCCCGCCGCGTCGGCATACGCCTGCGCCATGTCGAGCACTTCGGCTTCGCTCGGCTCGTCGGCGACTTTCTCTCCCTGCAACGTGATGCCCGAGGGTCCATCGGACGGCGCGTCGGGGAAATGTCCGGTCCCGGGCTTACGACTCATACCCTGATGCCAGAGCTGCGGCCCCATCTTGCCGCCCGCCGCATGCACGGCATCGATCACACGCTTCCAGCCTGCGAGCGGCTGTTCTCCCCAGAACAACGGAATGTTGGCGTCATTCGAGGCGCCTCTGCGGCGTGTGAGCGTGCCCTCGGAAAGAATGAGGCCGACCTCGCCCGCCGCGCGGCGTGCGTAATAGCCGACGTTGTCATCGTTGGGAAACGCGCCGGGCGAACGTGCGCGCGTCATGGGCGCCATCACGATGCGATTCTTGAGCGTGAGGCCACGAATGCGAAAGGGACGAAACAGCGGTGCGACGTCGGTCATGCGTAGGAGCGTTCTCAGTGAGTCAAAGCGTACATCGCGACGTTGACGCCGAGTCGTAGTGCGAGATTGATGAGCTCATTGGGATAGCGCGGATCGTCGGCCCACTGCCAAGCATCCTGCACGTCGTTGTTGTAGGCGATCAGCACCATGAGTCGGCCGTTATCGTCCTCGATGCCCTGCCACCGCGGCGGACCGCGGCTCATTCGGAAACCGCCCCGAAATACCTGGCCCGCGTTCGGGATGACGACCTTCGTCATCTCGGGCAAGTCGTAGAACACGTGAAAAATCGGATGAGCGTCGGTGAGATTGAAAATCGGCCGATCCGGAAACACGCGCTTCATGCTCTCCACGAACGTGGCGTAGTTGCCCTCGCCGAAAAAGCTGTCGCAGAACAGAAAACCGCCGCGTAACAAATGCTCGCGGAGCTGCCCGGCCTGTTGGTCGGTCAGATCCATCGAGCCTGCCAGCCCGGCGATCAGAAATGGCCAATAAAAAGCGTCGTCGCCGTCCTCGAGATTCACGGGCTGCTCGACAGCCCGCACGTCAGTGTTCGTGAAGCGCCGCAGCATCTGGATGAGCGCGCGGTCGCCTTTCGGATAGTCGTCGGTCCAACCAGTGCCGCCGCGCCGCCAGTCGCCGCCGCGGCCGAAGCCACTATCGGGGAACATCAAATGGCCGACGACGAGCTCGCCCGGAACCTGGTAATCGGGGGGCAGTGGCGCTTCGGCGACGTCGCCCTCGAAGCTTGGGTAAACGGTAAACTCGCTCTGCGCCGCGGCCGGTGCCGCGGCGGCGACGGCGCCCGCGACCACGATCGCGCCGACGGCCGGCCATGAGCTGCGATGCGATGTGGTCACGTGCACACCATACACGGAGGCAGAACGCCGAAGCCACCGTCGCGGCGCTCCAGGTAAGATGCTACGGTTTGTCGAGCACTTGGCGAATCGTGGCGCTTTCGCCAGGCACTCCAATACCAAAACCTGTTGACGAAAGGCGAAGCCGATGAGAGACCGACGTACGTTTCTCAGTTCGTTGGTGGCGGCGGGCGCGGCGTGCGTGGCGCCTTCCGCCAGCCTCTTCGGCCAGGAGCGCATCAACAAGGTCAACGTTCGTGGCGGCGCGATCGACGTGCACCACCATTTCGTGCCTCCAGGCCAGAGCGCTGGCGCGCGCCCCTGGTCGCCGCAGGCATCGCTCGACCAGATGGAGCGGTTCGGCATCGGCGTCGCCATCCTGTCGATGACGCAGAACGGCGACCTCCTCTACAACGGCACTGAGAAGGGGCGCACCGAGATCCGGCGCGGCAACGACTACGGCGCGGCGCTGGTGCAGAAGTACCCGAAGCAGTTCGGCCAAATGGGCGGCGTGCCGCTACCCGACCTCGACGGCTCCCTCAAGGAGATCGAGTACGTCTACGACACGCTGAACGTGGACGCCATCGGAATCTACAGCAACGACAACCAGGGGCGTTGGCCGGGGGACCCGTACTTCGAGCCGATATGGCAGGAGCTGAACCGCCGCCGCGCCATCGTCTACATGCACCCACTGGCGCCACCGTGTTGCAGTAACCTGAAATACGGCCCTGCGGCGTCGATGCTGGAGTACGACTTCGACGTCACGCGCGGCGTAGCCAGCATCGTGGTCAACGGGGTGATGTTCCGCTACCCGGACATCCGCTTCATTACCGTCCATTCCGGCGGGACGGTGCCGATGCTGGCTGGGCGGATGAACGACCGCGTGCCGGCGGGCGCGGAGCAGTACCTGCCGAACGGCCTCTATGCGGAGCTGCGCAAGTGGTACTACGACATCGCGCACGCGAGCTTCCCCTGGCCCATGGCCGCGATGCGGGCCTTCATGCCCGATTCCCAGATCCTCTTCGGCACCGACTACTCGCCGGAGCCGATCGAGTCCACGGTGAACGAGCTGCCGGGGCTGTCGCTGCCCAAAGGGTTCGAGCAGATGGTGCTACGCGGTAACGCCGAGCGGCTGTTCCCGAGGTTCAAGATCGATCGGCACGCGGCTGCGAACGTCGACTGCTTTGGCTCGCGCGCCGCAGAGCGGGGAACAAAGCATGAAGCGCGAATTCGATCGTAGAACGATTCTTCGCGCGGCGGTGGGCGGAGTAGGCGCGCTCTGTCTTCCCCATTCAGCCGCGCTGAGCCAGCCCGCGGCATCGGGGACACTCGAGATTACGAAGCTCGGTGAAGCGCTGTTCGTCGTCGCCGGCGCCGGCTGCAACGTAGTGGTGGCCAAAGGCTCCAGTGATGCGGCCGCTCTGATCGATGGCGGGTTGAAAGAGCGGTCTGCCGAGCTCTTGTCGCTGGTCCGGAACGAGCTGTCGATCTCGCGGATCGACACGCTGTTCAACAGCTGCTGGCATCCCGACCGCACAGGCGCGAACGAGCAGCTCGGAGCGGCGGGCGCGCGAATCATGGCCCACGAGAACACCCGGTTATGGCTCGGCCGTGACGTCACGCGACCGTGGGACGGCCGCACGATCAAACGTCTGCCGCCGGAGGCTCGCCCGAACGCTACCTTTTACGAGTCGGGCAGCACGGAGGTGAGCGGCCGGAAGATCCGCTACGGCTATCTGCTGCAGGCCCACACCGACGGCGATATCTACGTCCACTTCCCGACGGAAAACGTGTTGGTGACGGGTGCGGCGATTTCCGCGAGCACTTGGCCGCTTCTCGATTGGTGGACCGGGGGGTGGATCGGCGGGCTAGTCGATGCGTTCGACGCGTTGCTCGAGGTAGCCGACGATCACACGCGCGTGGTCCCAGGCAATGGCGGCCTCCTGACGCGAGCCGACCTCGTAAAGCTGCGCCAGATGTATGTCACGATCTTCGACCGACTGGCGAAGCTGTTCTTCGCCGGTTTGGAGCCCGAAGACATGCTTGCGGCCGAGCCGACCAAAGAGTTCGACGATCGCTTCGGGGACTCCGAACTTTTCTTGAGATTGGCTTTTCGGGGGTTCGGCCTGCACTTTGGACCCGACGCGTGATCTTGCTGCGCTAGAATCGATTGGTACAGGTTCCACTGGGAGTGGGGGGCACTCTTGGCCTGGTCGGCAGTTCCTAGCATGAGAATCGCTGCAGGCGCCGCGGCGCTTGGGGTTGCCGTTATCGCCTCGTTGGTTTGCGGCCCAGCACTGGCCACGTCCCGCCGCCGAACGCACGAGCGAGCAGTGGGGCTTCTTCAAGAGCTACTGCATCGACTGCCACAACCGCGACGACTTCACCGCCGGCATCGCGTTCGAGACCATGTCGCCCGCGGACGTGCCGAACAAGGCCGAGACCTTCGAGCACGTCGTGCGCAAGCTGCGCGGCGGGCTCATGCCTCCGCCCGGCAACAAGCAACCCGATGCCGCGCGCGTCGAATCATTCGTCGCCTCCCTGGAAGACTACCTCGACGAGTCGGCTGCGGAGCGGCCGAGGTCGGGGCGCGTCGGGTTGCAGCGCTTGAACCGCAGAGAGTATGCGAACGCCGTCCGAGATCTCTTAGGTGTAGAGATCGACCCCGCCGCTTTTCTTCCGCAAGACGACGCGAGTGCCGGTTTCGACAACAACGCGAGCACGCTCACGGCTTCGCCGTTGTTCGTCAGTCAGTTCGTCGATGCCGCGCGCCTGGTGGCGAACGTCGCGGTGGGTGTCGACACGGCTGCGCTAGGCAGTGAGGTTTACTCCTCCGACAATCGAAAGTCGCGCGGCACGCGCTTAGGGCGCCCCTATGAGGCTGCGGCACTGCCGCTCGGTGCGCGTGACGGGTTCGTGGTCGCGCATGCATTTCCGGTCGACGGTGAGTACGCGGTGTCGATCGATGACTTGGTCAAGACCATCAGCACCGTGGGCGCACAGTACGGCAACAGAATCGTCGTCACCGTCGACGGCAAGATCGTCTACGAGACGAGCATCGGCGGCGACGAGGATTTGCGAACGATCGATCAACGACAGACGGCCGGCGTCGACGACATCAACAGTCGGCTAAAGGATATTCGCTTCAGGGTCGAGGCCGGGCAGCGCGAGGTGGCCGTGCTGTTTGCGCGCAGAACGCACGCGGAGTCCGAGGATCTCGTGGCGCCGTTCGCGGAAGGCGTCGGTGCGAGCGCTCGCCTGGAGGTGCTGAAGCCTCGGGGCTTCGAGATCAGAGGGCCTTTCGAGATCACCACTGCGTTGACCAAGGCGAGCCGGAATCGCCGCGTGTTCACCTGCTATCCCGAGACGGCGCAGGAACAGGACGCGTGCGCGCAAGAGATCGTCGGCACGCTCGCGACTCGCGCCTTTAGGCGCCCTCTCTCGCAGAGCGAGATGGAGGAACGTCTTGCCTACTATCACGCCGCAAAGAAAGACGGCTTCGAAAACGGCATTCGCACGGCGATCGTCGGAATTCTCGCGAGTCCGCACTTTTTGTTCCGCACCGACGACGTAGCGGCTGATTCTCGAGCGATCGGCACCGCGACTGGACCGAAGTCCGCCGCCGAACCGACTCATCGGTTGAACGACGTCGAGCTGGCTACGAAGCTCGCGTTTTTTCTCTGGAGCAGTCTGCCCGACGAAGAGCTCCTGCTGGCGGCCGAGACCGGTCGTCTGTCCGATCCGAAAGTGCTCGAGCAGCAGGTGCGGCGCATGCTGGTCGACGCGCGCGCGGAAACTCTGGCAGTCGATTTCGCCTACCAATGGCTGCACCTCAACCGGATGGACGCGATCCGGCCCGATCCGTCCAAGTTTCCGGATACGGCGGGCCGGCTCGATCCGCGCGCCGACTTCTTGCGGGAGATCGGACTGTTCGTCGACAGCGTGTTCCGCGAGGATCGCAGCGTGGTCGACTTGCTGCGCGCGAAGCACACGTTCGTCAACGAGACTCTGGCGTGGCGCTACGGGATCGAAGGCGTCAGAGGCAGTCACTTCCGCCGAGTCGAGCTCGAAGACCCGAAGCGCTGGGGGCTGCTCGGGAAGGGCGCGCTGCTGCTGGCCTCGTCCTATCCGAATCGCACGTCGCCCGTCCTGCGCGGCGAGTACGTCATGCGCAACCTCATCGGTGTTCCACCACCGCCGCCTCCGCCGGAAGTGGAGACGAACCTCGACAGTGTCGCTCCCGAGGAAAGCCTGACGGTACGAGAGCGGCTTGCGCGCCACAGAGAAAACCCGAGTTGCAACGGCTGTCATGGGCTCATGGACCCGCTGGGATTCGCGCTCGAGAATTTCGACGTCGACGGCACGTGGCGGGACGTGGATCGGGAATCGGGGAAGCCGATCGATGCCTCCGGGTTGTTGCCCGACGGCTCCAAGATCGCCGGGCCTAAGCAGCTGCGTGAGGCGCTACTGGCGCGACCCGAGCAGTTCGTGCAGACGTTCGTCGAGAAGCTGCTTGCGTACGCACTCGGGCGCTCGACCGAGTGGTACGACATGCCGGCCGTTCGCCGAGTGGTTCGCCAGAGTGCCGCCGACGACTATCGGTTTTCGGCGGTGGTGATTGCCATCGTCCAGAGCGTTCCGTTCACGACGCGCGACGCCGGCGAAGGCGAGTCCCGCGAGCTGTCGGCTCGCACGGCGAGCGGCTCGGCAGCCTTGAACACCGATTCGTCGCGCAGCGGCGACTGACCGGGAAGGAGACACGGTGCTGTTGACCAAGAAGCGTATCTCCCGACGGGCCGTTCTGCGGGGTGCGGGTGCGTCGCTCGCGCTGCCGCTTCTCGATGCGATGATCCCAGCCGGTGTCGCACTCGCAGACACAGCCGTGAAGCCCCGAACGCGCATGGGGTTTTTCTACTTTCCGCATGGCGCGTTCACCGGTAAGTGGACCGAGATCAATTCGTGGACGCCGGCGGGCGAGGGACGCAACTTCGAGATCTCGCAGGTACTGAAACCGCTCGCGACCGTTCCGCGATCGGATGACGGTTGTCTCGGGATTGCGCAATCGGGGCCAGGAGGATCGTGCGGGCGGTGTCCACAAATCCTCCGAGCAGGCCTGGCTGAAGGGCGTCGAGGTTCGTGAAGGACCGAACGCGGGAATGTCGATCGATCAGATCGCCGCTCGCGAGATCGGGCACGACACCTCGTTCGCGAGTCTCGAGCTCGCGACGGAGCCCGATCTGTACACCGGAGGGCACTCGTTCCGAGCGCCCGACCAGGTTCTGCCGATGGAGTACAACCCGCGCAAGCTCTTCGACCGATTGTTCGGGCCCGGCGACTCGCTACGCGAGCGCGCCTCGATTCTCGAGAGCACCGGCAGCGTTCTCGACCGTATCCAGGACGAGGCGCGGCGATTTCAGCAAGGCCTCGGCCCGGCGGACCGCGGCCGGATGGACGACTATCTGACTTCGGTGCGCGACGTCGAGCGGCAGATTCAGAACATGATCGCCAAGGATTTCACCGGCGTCGCCGTGCCGGATGCGCCCGTGGGCATACCGTCCGAGGTCGACGAGCAAATCAACATCATGTTCGACCTGCTGGCTTTGGCTTATCAAGCGGATCTCACGAGGGTGGCTACCTTGAGAATCGCCGCGGAACAAACCGTCAGGACCTACACCAATCTCGGCATCTCGGACGCGTTCCATCCGATTTCCCATCACGGCCACAGGCGCGAAAACTACGAGAAGCTGATCCGGATTCAGACCTACCACAGCCAGGTGATCGCGCGCTTTGTCGCGAAGCTCGATACCTTTCCCGAGGCCGATGGCTCGTCGGTCTTGGACAACTCCGTGCTGTTGTACGGAAGCGGCATGAGCGACAGCGACCTCCACAACTCGAGCCCGTTGCCGCTCGCGGTGCTCGGGCGCGGCGGCGGGCGCATCAAGGGGAATCAGCATCTCGTGTACAAGGAAGACACGCCCTACAACAACTTTCTGTTGACGCTGCTCGATCGCGCAGCCGTTCCGGCCGAATCGGTCGGCAACAGCACGGGCGACTTGGCAGAGGTATAGCGATGAAAGAAGTGGTCGCGCTGGCGGCAGCGTTGCTGGCGGGAGCGAGCAGCCACGCCTCGGCGGACGCACTCATCGATGCCGTTCGTGCGGGCAACGGCCACAGAGGCCGTCCGGCTCATCGAGAAGGGCGCGGACGTGAACGCGGCCGATCCGCTCGGCACCACGCCTTTGATGTGGGCGGCACGCTATGGCGACGCCGCGGTTGTCGATCGCTTGATCCGAGCGGGGGCCAAGGTCGCGGCCGAGAACGTATTCGGCGTGACGCCGATGTCGGAAGCCGCTTTGATCGGCTCGGAGCCCGTGATCCGCGAGCTGCTCTCCGCAGGCGTGAATCCCGATTCGCCGAATCCGGAAGGCGAAACGGCATTGATGCTCGTGGTGCGCACGGGTCAACTCGGCGCGGCCGAGTTGTTGATCGATGCCGGCGCCGACGTCAATGCCAAAGAACGCTGGGCGGGGCAGACGGCGTTGATGTGGGCGGGCGCGCAGTTGCAGCCCGCGATGGTGAAGCTGCTGCTGGCGAATGGCGCGGAGGTAAACGCGCGCTCGACCGTGCGGCAGTGGAGCCGCAAGGTGAGCAGTGAGCCCCGGCCCAAGGAATTGGCTCAGGGCGGCCTCACGCCGCTCATGTTCGCGGCGCGAACCGGCTGCATCGAATGCGCCGAGCTGTTGCTCGATGCCGGAGCCGACATCGACCTGGCGGATCCCTACGGCGTCACTCCTTTGATCGTAGCGGCGCTGAATCTCCAGAATGATTTCGCCGCGTACCTAGTGGAGAAGGGTGCGGACATCGCGGCAGTGGGATCTCTACGGCCGCACGCCGCTGTATGTCGCGATCGACATGGTCGACTATCCACCACCGCGCGGCCGGGACTCCGGATCGTCGATATCGGGGCCGATGTCGGGCTTGGAGCTCGCCGAGCTGCTTCTCGAGCGCGGTGCCAACCCGAACAGTCAACTGAAACAGTGGCGTCCGCCGTTCGTGCGGTTGGCGCGCGGGCAAGACAACACCTTGGCGACCGGTGCGACGCCGCTGCTGCGCGCTGCGCACGCGAGCGACGTAGCCGCCCTGAAACTGCTTCTCCGCTATGGAGCATTGGTGGATCTCCCGAACGCTTCGGGGATCACTCCGCTCATGGCCGCCGCGGGCGTGGGTGTGAGCCCGAACACCAGTCGGGCCAAGAAAAAAACCGAAGCGAACTCCATCGAGGCGGCGCGTCTGTTGATCGAGGCCGGAGCCGACGTCAACAAAGTCACACACGACCCGCGCCGGATTCGCACGGATCCGAAGGTCCGCGAGGCGATGTTCGGTTTCATCTTCCAGATGGCGTTCGATTACGCATACCTTCCGCCGAGCGGCAGGACGGCGCTGCACGGCGCGGCGCAGAAAGGCTGGAACGAGATGGTTCGTTTTCTCGTGGAGAACGGCGCAAAGTCTGCAGACAGTGGACGCGACCGGCAGGACTTCTCGCGATATGGCCATGGGAGACTACGAGCTCGCGATCACCGAGCCTCGTCCGGATCCGCTGCGAGCAGACAGTGGCGCTGCTCGACGAGCTTTGTCGGCAGGATGCCGGCTGTGACTCTTACGGCTTTCGTTGCCGGCGGCCGGCTCGCCGCGCAGCACTAGTCGGGCACGCGAATGATCGGACAAGAGCGTCTGGCGCCCGCGTGCTCGCTGCTCTCGATAGTCATGCTGCTCGCGCTCGGCGCGTGGACCGATAGCGCGTCCGCGCAACGGGCGTCCGCGCGAAAGGCGTCCGCACAACCAGCGCCGGCGAGCGGCGGTATCGAAGTCGTCCAGCTGCGCGAGAATTTCTACGTCATCGGCGGCGCGGGCGGCAACGTCGTCGTGCAGATCGGACCCGAGGGCGTCATCCTCGTCGACTCGGGCTCCACCGCGATGGCGGACGAGGTGCTGGCCGCGATCCGCCGGCTGACGCCTCTGCCGATCCGCTACATCATCAACACGAGCATGGACGCCGACCACGTCGGCGGCAACGAGGTGCTCTCGAAGGCGGGCTTGAGCATTCTGCCGGGCGCCGTTGCGGCCGGCGCGGGGTTGGGCGACGACGTGCTCTCGAATTTCGGCCACGCGAGCGTGTTCGCGCACGAGAACGTGCTCACGCGGATGTCCGCGGCGGACCCGCCGATCCCGTCGGTCTTTCAGCCGACGAAGACGTTCTTCTACCGCCTGTACTCGATGTACCTGAACGGCGAAGGCATTCAGATCATCCACCAGCCCGCCGCGCACACCGACGGCAACGTCATCGTGTTCTTCCGCCGCGGCGACGTGATTGCGACCGGCGACATCATCGACACGACGCGCTTTCCGTTCATCGACGTCGCGCGCGGCGGTACGCTGCAGGGCGAGCTCGACGCGCTGAACCGCTTGATGGATCTGAGCATCCACAACGTGCCGCTGCTGTGGTATCCCGATCGCACGTTCCTCGTGCCCGGCCACGGCCACGTCTACGACAAGCTCGATCTGCTCGAGTACCGCGACGCGATCACCATCGTGCGCGACCGCGTGCAGGACCTGATCGATCAGGGCATGACGCTCGCGCAAGTCCAGGCCGCGAATCCGACGCTCGGCTACCGCAGCCAGTACGGGACGGATTCCGGCCCGTGGACGACCGACATGTTCGTCGAGACCGTCTACAACGAGCTCGCGGCGAAGAAGAACGGGCCATGAGTCGCGCGCAGATCACGATCGTCGTCGCCGCCGGTGTGATCGCGCTCTGTCTCGGCGCGCGCGTGGACGCGCAACCCGCCCGCGCCGCGGCGCCGCCTGCGCCACCGCCGGCCCCGCGCGCGGCGGCGCCCATCGACCTCACCGGCTACTGGGTGTCGATCGTCACGCAGGACTGGCGCTGGCGCATGGTGACGCCTGCGCAAAGGCGATTACCAGCGCCTGCCGCTGACGCCCGAAGGCACAAGCGTCGCCGACGCGTGGGATCCGGCGAAGGACGAAGCCGCCGGCGAGCAGTGCCGATCCTACGGCGCACCCGCCTTGATGAGCGTCCCGGGACGGCTGCACATCACCTGGCAGGACGACAACACGCTGAAGGTCGAGACGGACGCGGGCATGCAGACGCGGCTCTTGCACTTCGGCGACGACAAAACGCCCGCCGAACACGCCGCGGACGTGGCAGGGCGTCTCGGTCGCGCAGTGGCAGACGCCGCGTCCGCAACGTGCCGCTGCATCTTCCGACCGGCAGAGCGCACCGCCGGACGCACCGCCCGTCGTCCCGACCGGCGGATCGCTGCGCGTCGTCACCGACGAACCTGCGTGCCGGGTACCTGCGGAAGAACGGCGTCCCGTACAGCGAGAACGCCGTGCTGACCGAGCACTGGGATCTCTACAAGCGGCCGAACGGCGAGGAGTGGCTGACGATCACGACCGTCAGATCGATGATCCGCAGTACCTTCGCACGTCGAGGCTCGTCGCGCCGGTGTTCAAGAAAGAGCCGAACGGCGCCAAGTGGGATCCGACGCCGTGCTCGTCGACATGGTAGTTCGTATTCAGCATGAGAACGCCGCGCGTCATCGACTCTGCATTCTCGTCGTTCTGCCGGCGGCTCCCGCGTTCGCCCAGGTCGATCTCACCGGCACGTGGGTCCGCAGCGGGCAGTCGGACAACGTCGACGCGGTCGAGCCCGATCGATCTGCTCGGAATGCCGCTGAACGCGGACGGCCGCGCGAAGGCGCTGAGCTACGACATCGCGGCGCTGTCGGCCACCGAGCGGCAGTGTCAGATGTATCCGCCGTTCTACGCGGTCGACGGGCCGTTCCCGCTGCAGATCTCGATCGAGCAGGAGCCGGTCACGACAGAAGCTGCTCGCGTGGAAGATCGCCGGCTGGGGCGATCGCGACGTCACGATGATCTGGATGGACGGACGGCCGCATCCGTCGCAGTACGCGCCGCATTCGCATGGCGGCTTCACGACGGGAGACGTGGGAAGGCGACACGCTGACCACCGTCACCACGCACTTCAAGATCGGCGACATCAAGCGTCATCGCGGCTTCAGCAGCGACCGGGCGACGATCACGATGCGCTTCAACCGGCACGGCGACATCCTGACCGTCACCGGCATCCTCGAAGACCCGGTGTATCTCGCGGAGCCGTACGTGCTGACCGAGATCTTCCGCTTGACGACGAATCCCAACAACTTTCCCGCTGACCGCCTGCGAGCCGATCGAGGAGCTGCCGCGCCTGCACGAGGATCCCGACGCTCGTGCCTGCCTATCTGCCCGGCAAGCATCCGGCGATGAACGAGGTCACCGAGAAGTACAACATCCCGCTCGAAGCGGTGCTCGGCGGTCCGGAGACGATGTATCCGGAATACCGCAAGAAGCTGAAGGACGAATACGTTCCACCGCCTCCGGTCGCGTCCGGCAACTAGACCATCGGCTGCTTGCCACTCCGGGCAGCTAGTGCGTCATGCTGTAGATCAGATAATTGACTGCGACTTCGTAGGCTTGACGCGTGAAGGGCTGCGGGTAGGCCGGGTTGTCGGCCTGTTCCCAGCCTTCGCCGTAATCTATGTTGTGCGAGATCATGACCATCCATCGCCCGTCGTCATCGCGAATGCCGCGCCAGTGCGGTATGACGCCATCGCGCCGCTCATAAGTCAGTCCTGACGTACATGTAGCCTGGTCCAGGTACCTGCAGGCGCTCGCTGATTTCATACGGCAGCGCGTAGACGGCGTCGGTCCGCCGGGACGTCCTCTATCGGCCGGTCCGGGAAAATTCGGCGCATGCCGTCCAGGAAGAACTGCCACTCGTACTCGCCGTGAAAGTCATCGACCATCAGGAAGCCGCCGCGCAGAAGATGCTCACGCATTCGGCTTGCCTGGGGGTCGGTGAACGTCCAGGACCCGACCTCCACGGCATACAACCATGGGTAGTCGAACAGGTCGTCGGAGTTCGGGCTGACCACGTGGCCGTCCGGGTAGACGTCGACGCGTGTCAACCGCTCGACCGCTTGCGAGAAGTGGTACTCGGCGCCGGGATAGTCGGTCGCCCAGCTGCCGCCGCCGCGAAAGCCGCTGCCGTCGTACGCGAGCCGCGCGAACGTCCACTCCTTCGGCTCGCCAACCAACGGCTGGTCAGGGGCAGGCGCGAAGCCGCGGCGAAAACCGCGTTGGGCGAATACGATCGAAGTCAGTGTGCTGAGCATCACGATCGTGACGATCAGGCGCATCCGTCGTTCCACGCACCCTCTCCGGACGAATCGAGCTCTGTGCGGATGGTAGCGCTACTTCGCGGCGCCGCATTTCGAATCGCGGCGGATCGAAACGCCGAGAGACGCGCGGCAGCAACTACGCGCGCCCATCTCAAAGCCGTCGTATCATTTCGATCCATGAAAACGACGCTTCGCTGGTGGCCTCGTCTGTGCGCGGCCGTGATGTCGTCCCTTTCGCTGTGCGTGAGTTACGGAGCTCACGCCCAATCGAGTCCGCGCCCGCCCGGCGTTCAAAGTGGATCCGACCTGGCCGACGATCCCGAACAACTGGGTGCTCGGCGAAGTGACGTCGATCTCCGTCGACCGGAACGACAACATCTGGGTGCTGCACGTGCCTCAATCGATGCCCGAGGAGCAGCGGGCGAACGCGGCGCCGCCGGTGCTCGAGTTCGATACCGCGGGGAAGCTGCTCACCAGTTGGGGCGGCCCCGGCAACGGCGCCGAGTGGCTCGGACGCGAGCACGGCATCTTCGTCGACGCGAACGACTTCGTGTGGATCGGCGGGCGCGCCGGCTGGCCGCGAGCAACCACGCCGGGTGTGAGCGACGACATGATCATGAAGTTCACGATGACGGGCGAGCTCGTCATGCAGATCGGGCGTAGCGGACAGAGCACGGGCAATCTCGACACGGAAAACGTGCATCAGGCCACCGACGTCTTCGTCGACACGCAGGCGAAGGAGATCTACGCGGCCGACGGCTACGGCAACAAGCGCGTCATCGTGTTCGACTCGGAGACCGGGAAGTTCAAGCGAATGTGGGGCGCGTTCGGCAACCCGCCGCCGCCGACGTTCGCGCCGAACGCTCCGGTGCCGCAACCGCAGACGACGCCCGACGGCCCGCCGGAGTTTGGCTTGCCGCACGCGATCAAGGTGTCGCACGACGGAATCGTTTACCTCGCGGATCGAATCAACAACCGCATTCAGATGTTCACGCGCGAAGGCAAGTTTCTGAAGCAGGTGCGCGTGACCAACGAAGGCAGCACGGTCGTACCGGTTCCGGCGGGTTTCGCATTCTCGCCCGGACCGGAACCAGCAGTTCCTCTACGTCGTCGACTCCGGGCCGATGCGCGTCGTGATTTTCGATCGACCGACGATGACGCAGATCGGCGTCGTGGGCGCGAAAGGCGCGAACGCCGGCGAGTTCGACATCGTGCACCACATGGCGGCCGACTCGAAAGGAAACCTCTACACGGCGGAGATCGTCAACAACCGGCGCGCGCAGAAGTTCGTGCCGGCGGCAACGCCGTGAGCTTGAGTAAGACGCGGCTACTCGCGGTACGATTCGTCATCATGACCGCTCGCGGCAGCGCCGCAGGCAGTTCTATCCGCACAATTCTATAAGGGGGAGACCGGGATGGACGTTCGACAGAGAGTGAGTTGGATGAGGGGGACTGTCGTAGCCGTCCTCGTGCTCGCAGCGCCGTTGACGGCCGGCGCGCAGGGTCCGCAGGAGGTCCCCGAGCCTTATACGCCGGCGCCCGATGCCAAAGACCTGAAGTCCGTGCTGTTCAACTGGACCCGCAACATGGGCATGCTCAAGGGCCATGACGAGCGCGACATGGTCGCAACGCTCGAGTATCAGGGCACCGGCACGATCCAAGTGAACGGCCAGCCGTGCACGCTCACGAAGTATCGTGCGAGCACCAACTACCAGTCGTTCAGCCAGCGAATTCAGTACGCGTGCACGCGAGCGAACGGGCAGGCGTACTCGAACGTCGAGGTGGTGAGCGGGTTTTACGCCTGGGACGAAGACACACCCGGCGCGGAGATCGCGGAGACGAAGGGCAAAGTCACCCCGAAGCCGGCGCGCCGTGCAAGAGCGGCTAGTTCGGATCTGGGCGAGTCCGCAGGGTGCGGCGAAGGCCGCGATCGCGGGGACTACCGACACGTTCTGGCTCGGCGCGAACCCCGGCACGCTCTTCGACGACGGCGCTGCGAAGGTCGGCCAGACGTCCGTAACGTGGGAGGGCGACAAGCCCGTCTTGACGTTCCCGCTCCCGGGCGTCTCGGGCGCGACCGCGACGGCCACGCTCGATGCGAAGTTCATGACCGAGCGCGTGAGCGTCAAGCAGGGCTCGACGACCACGGAGTTCACGTACGGCAACTATAAGGACTGGAACAACGAGCTGAACCTGATCGACGTGTTTTACGCCGGCAAGCTGGTCGAGCGGCGCAACGGCGCCGTCGTCCGCGACCTGACGACCACGCAGACCGAGACGGGCAACGTGTACGTCGTGGCGCCCGTGCCGGCAAGCGTGAAGGCCGCGATCAAGCCCCGCGGCGAGCTACCGCGCGGCGTGATGGCGAAGACCGAGCCTCCCGTCGACAAGTCGGTGCCCACGCCGCGCATGGGTGAGCACCCGGACCTGAGCGGCAACTGGTCCTTTACCGACTGGATCGGCAACTACATGACCGGCGGCGGGCGCCGGTGCGCGCCCACGCAGCCGTCGGACTGCAACCGGCAGGTGAACCAGACGTACGACTTCGAGCTCTACTCCCCCTCGCGGTTCGGCAACACGGGCCGCCCCGTTTACAAGCCGGAGCACTGGGACAAGGTTCAGGAGCTCGACATGTGGACGAACAAGTACGACCCCGTGATGACCTGCCAGCCGCTCGGCGTCCCGCGACAGGGCCCACCGCGCCGCATCTACCAGACCGACAAGGACATCACGTTCATTTATCTCGGCGGCGATGCCGGCGGCGGATACGGCGAGTATCGGATCATCCCGACCGACGGCCGCGAGCGTAACGCGAGGGCGGCGCGTGAGACCAAGTACTTGGGCTACACGATCGGACACTGGGAAGGCGACACGCTCGTGCTCGAAGCCAGCTCGTTCAACGACTTTACGTGGCTAGGTCGTGGCGGATTCTTCCACTCCGATCAGATGCGCGTCACCGAGCGGTTTACGCGTCAGGGCGATGTCATGCTGTACGACGTCACGGTCGAGGATCCGGAAGTTCTCGCGGAGCCGTATGTGTTCCCGACGCGAACGATCCGGCGCAACCCGAATCCCGACGCAGGTCTGCTCTCGGAGCGAGGCAACTGCGAGGTGTACGAGCTCGAGGACATCTCGTCACAGATTCGCCACTAGTCGAGGTCATCCGAGGAAATCGTCGACGTCGATCTTCCACGGCGTGCGGCCCTCGTTCTCGAACCGCACGTGCACGCGTACAACGTTCGAGTCGACGAGCTTGAGGCTGTACCCGGCGTAATCGCGCAAGCGAACGCGCGCTCCCCAGGTCCAGGGATGGTCGCCCGGGACGTACACGAAAACGTCGTGCGCGCTGCCCGGCGGGCCGGTCGAGATTCCGCTCAAGGTGCGCTCGGTTGCGTTCCACTGCACGTCGTCGATCTCGATCGCGCCCTGTGCGACGTGCCGGCTCGTCGAGAGGAGCTGCGGCGTACCCGTCGCAGCGTGAACCGCGAGCAGCGTGACGCTCCCGGGCTCGACCCTCACGCCGAGCTCGTTCGTGAGCTCGCCGAGGAACCGCTGTTTCCAGAAGTCGAACGCGAGATAGGTCTTGGCCGGATCGAGCCCTAGCCGGCTCAATGAGAAGCGCCGCTCGACCGCGACGCCAAGCTCCGGGTTGAAGAACGCGACGAGCGACCATGCGGCGAACGGCCGTTCGATGTGCAGCACGAACGTCGTCGGAACGTCGCGATCGAAGAGATCGACGGGAACGGCGGCCTCGCCGTAAGACGGCGTGATCTTTTTGAGAATTTCGAGCTTCGTGGCGTCGAGGTCGACGAGCCGGTCGCCCGAGATCATGTTCCCGCCGGAGAGCGCAATGATGGTCGCAGCCGCTTCGCGCCTGCTGGACCGTGAGGAGGTCCAGGCAGACGTGGTCGACATCATTGACCCATGTGCGCCGATGAAAGTAGTAGCGCTTCGCGGCGGCCGCCGCGCTGCTCGCGGGATCCAAGAAATACTGCTTCCACGCGGCTGCCGCGTAGCCGTAGTTGATGTCCGCTTCGATCCGCATGCTGTCGATGAGGCCCACCGTGGTGTTTCCTGGGCCGCACTCGAGGATGTGACAGCGCTCGCCGGCCGCGGCACGCATGATCTCGCAGCCCCTGCCGATAGACCTCGGCCGACGATAGCGTCGGATCTCGGAAGCGCTCCGCCGCGAGGATCGACCACGCCATGAAGTCGATCTTGATCATCTCGAAGCCCCAGCGTCGCGCGATGGTTTCGAAGAGGTCGCGCAACCAATCGGCCGCCTCGGGATGCGTGATGTCGAGGCAGTAGCGCTTGGTGACCTCGCTCCGCGCCTCGGGTGAATTCTCGTTCTCCCAGTTGCCGATGCGTTGCAGCGAGCCGTCGCGGCGTTGGACCAACCATTCCGGGTGTCGCCGGAACACGTCGCTCGCCTCCGAGATGACGTAGGGCGAGACCCACAATCCCGGCTTGAATCCGTGCTCCTTGATCCGCTCTGCGAGCCATTTCATTCCGTGCGGGAATCGCTCGTTACCTTCCCAGTCGCCGTGCGAGCGCTGGTAACCCTCGTCGATCTGGATGTACTCGAGTCCGTGCGCCCGGAGGCGTTCTGCCGCGAATTCCGTATTTCTGAGAACCTCGTCCTCCGAGACTTCGGCGAGCGTATAGAACCAGCTGCACCAGCCGTTGACTATCGAGCGAGTGCGGGCGTTCTGCGCCGTCCCGACGGCATCGGCGTACTCCTCGAGGGCCGCATATGGACTAGCTCCCACGTTCAGCATGAAGCGATCGGATCCTAGCGACTTTCCCGGGCGCAGCGTGATCGGCGGCGCGTACACCGATTCGCTCAAGAACGAGACGTCGTTCTCGCCAGTCCTCGACGCCAGGACGAGACCGAGCGCCCGCGTGTTCTCGAGATACCCGAGCACCACGCCCTCGCGGTCGTAGCCGCTGAAGAGGCCGATGTTCCACCAGCTCGCGACGGTGGCGTGGGGCGGAGCGATCGATTCGTTCGCAAGACGCGCGCCCTTGACGGGCGGACGGGAGCCCGGCGGCGGAGCGGCGGCGAAAGCGTGGATCCGGCCCGCGTCGTAGTACATCGGCCCGTTGGTGATGCACGCCTCGACGCCGGCGACGCGGAGCGATCCCCCTTCGCTCGCGAGGACGCGGATCGGTTCGAGGCTCGTGACCACCACGTCGTGCGACGAGACGTTGGTGCAGTGTGCCTCGATCGTGACCATCGGCCGGCGGTCGTGCAACGTGACTTCCACTCGCAAGTCGAGCAGCTTCTGCAGGTCCCGCGAGACGATCACCATTCGCTGCCCGGAGCCTCGCCGGTCGCGGAACGCGGACGTGTCGACGGAATGCTCGCGGCCGGGTGACGCGGTCGACTGTTTCCCGGACTCCGTGTTCGCGCAAACTGTGCCGCCCGTGAGGAACGGCGTGCCGTCGCTCCGGTGAACGGAGATCGTTCCGGTCCGCGGATCGAACGAAGCGGCGAAATACTCGTTGTGAATCATTGAGACACCGCGCTCGAAGGCTTGCCGATCACGGCTCGCTACGGCTCCCGGCCGAAGTCCGTCAGCGCAGCTCGGGCGGAAAGCGGAACTCCGCCATGTTGTCGTCGAGCTGCACGCCCGCGCTGCTGATCGCCATCGACCCTTCTCGATAGCCGCCCACGGCGATCAGCACGTCGAGCAGCTGCTGCGTATCGAGGCTCGCCGCGAGCGCCGTCCACGTCGCGTCGGAAATGCGATCGTCGCGGTAGAGCTCGTCCGTCGCGCGCAGCAGCGCCGTGTCGAGCGGGTCTCCGCTCGCGTGGTCGGGGCCCTTCGTGATGCGCTCGACGTCCGCATCGGTGATCCCGACGCGGCGCCCCGCGCGCAGATGCGCCGCGTACTCGTACTCCGATCGGCACAGCACTCCGATCCGCGTGAGCAGCAGCTCGCGCTGCCGATCGGACAACGTCGTCGACGCGCGGATGTGCCCCGGAACCGCGTTGCGCAGCGCGTCGACGGGCGGGTTGCGGACGAACGTCGCAAAGACATTCGCGGCGGGCCGTCCGGAGCCGGTCGGATCGAGCTGTTGGCGCAGCTCGGGCGTCCACTCGTGCGGTTGCAGCGGCGGGATCCGTGGCGCCTTGCCGATCAGCCGCAAGTTGGTTTGCCGCGCCGCGACCGTGTAGGGAATTCCGGCGGGCAGGCGATCCGTGAAGCCGGCCTCGATGTCGACTCCGAGCGAGCGCAGCGCGCCTGCGTGCATCGTGAGGTCGCCGACGCCGTAGACGAGATCGATCATCTGGTTCACATCGTAGCGCTGCGTCAGCGCCTGCCACGTGGCGTCGCTCACGAACGAATCGACATGCAGCTCGTCGGCCGCGCGCAGCAACGTCGCCTCGAACGGTTTCCAGCCGGCGGCGTCGGGACCGACCGCAATCCGCGTGAGCTCCTCGTCGGTGAGCCCCGTCTTCCTCGCCGACACCGCGCGGTGAGCCCATAGGTAGTCCGAGCGCGTGAGCCAAGCCGTCCGCAGAGCGACGAGCTCGCGCTCGCGCGCGGGCAGCGTCGTTGTAGTCGTGACGTAGCGAAAGTAGGGCAGGATGTTCGCCGCGGCCTTGGGGTGCCGAAGATAGGTGCCTACCGCATTGGGCATGCCGAGCGAGTCGAGCTCGCGGCGATCGTTTGCTGCTCGGCGCTGCGCTCACCTTGCGGCACCGGCGGCACTCGCGGAGCGGCGTCGGCGGCGCCGTGTGAGAGCGCAAGCGCGAACGACGTAAGGGCGAACGACGCGAGCGCGGCGCGAACGTGTCGGCGGCGCGTAGCCGGGGATCGCGCGGACCTCGGCCCGAAAGCGAGCTCAGTCATAGTAGTCGGGGGCCTTCTTCAACTTCGCGTTCGCGACGAAATCGTGCTCGATCCAAATTTCGGTTCCGGTGCGGCGCAGGTACTCCTCGATCATCGCCCGCGACGCGGCCGACTGCTCCACGCTGAACTCCGTCGCGGGCGGCTGCCGGTGGAGCGTGCGCTCTTGGGGGTAATGATAGAGATCCCCCGCGAGCATGATGCGTCCCGAAGACGCGAGATCGAGCACGAGCACTTGGTGCCCCGGCGAGTGGCCCGGCGCAGACTTGATCACGACGCTCGCGTCGCCGAAGACGTCGTACTCGTCCTGCTCGAGGCTCACCGACTTCGACATCGCGATCCGGTCGAAGTAGGTGCGATTCACACGCGCATTACCGTCCTGCCACATGAAGGCCCGCTCGGCCGGCCGTGCGAGCCACGTGGATGCGGCGAACGAATTCGCGTTGGCGACGTGGTCGCCGTGCGCGTGCGAGAACGCGAAGTACGTAATGCCCTCCGGTTCGTAGCCGAGCTCAGCGAGCTGGCTTCGGAGCGTGCGCTTCACGGGCGTGGTCGACTCGGGCGTGGCGGTCGGATTGCCCTGCTCGCCGCGTGCGCGCGCTTCGACCGTGTCGTCGGGCACGACGCCCAAGTCCCACATCAACGTGCCGCGCGGATGAGCGATCAGGAAGCAGGGGACCGAGAAGCGCGTTTCGCCGACTTCCTCGGGCGTGACGTTGTAGCGCTCGGTGCCCGCGCGATTGACGTTGATGAGTCCGCAGTCGAGCACGTAGAGCCGCACGCGCTCCGGCGCAGCAGCGGTCTTGACGCTCGATTGAGCGCCGACGTCGGCACCGAGCAGCATCTGCGATTAGGCTCGCGGCAGCGATCCACGAACGCGACGTTTTATGAAGCATCGAACCCTCCCGCAGTGCCTATGCCGCCGATCGTACGCTGGGCGCAGTGCTTCCGCTCGCGCGGCCGATGACACGCCAAGCTTCGCAGCTCACGGTCGATCAGCGCGGCGGAACGAGATTGCTCCAGGTCTCCGTCAAGACGTCCGTGCCATTCTGGAGAAACCCGCGGAGCTCAACGGCTTTCGTGACGTCGAGCTGCTTGACGCGAACCTGCATGCGCCACGCTCCCGTCACGTCCACGTAGTACGCGTTCGTCTCGAGGATCTCGCCGTTCGTGGGTGCCGAGACGACGGCTCGAACGGGCGCGCCCGGCGGTAACGCCGTGAGGGACGGGCCCATGAAGTCGACGATGAACTGTTGCTCGTCGTCCGCGAGCTCGCGATAGCCTCGCCCCACGCGCGATTGCGTGACCCACGCTCCGGGCGGCTGCTGCACGATGCGCGCGCCCTGCCAGTGCAGGCGATAAGCGAAGCTCGAGCGGCTCGCCGAGCGCCGGCAGCTGCTCGCGGCACCCAGTACGCGACGATGTTGTCGTTCGTCTCGTCCGGCGTATAGAGCTGCACGAGCTCGACGCGGCCCGGGCCCCACGAGCCCGTCGGCTCGACCCACGCGCTCGGCCGCAGCTCGTAGCGCGCCTCGGTGTCCTCGTAGCTCGTGAAGCTCCGGTCGCGCTGCATCAGGCCGAATCCCTTGAGATCGCGCATCGAGAACGAGGTGGTCAGCGTCTCGCGCGGATTGAGCAGCGGCCGCCACAGCCACTCGCCGGCGCCGGTCGCAACCATCAGGCCGTCGGAGTCGTGCACCTCGGGCCTGAAGTCGATTCGATGCGGCTGGTTCTCGCCGAACTGGTACATGCTCGTGAGCGGCGCGATGCCGAGGGTGCCGACGGGCGCGCGTAGGTACAGGCGCGTGCGCACCTCCACCACGGTCTCGTCGCCCGGCACCACGTCGAACTGATAGGCGCCGCTCACGCGCGGCGAGTCGAGCAGCGCGAATAGGCGCAGCGTGCGCGCGTCCGGAGTGGGCTTCACCATCCAGAACTCGATGAAGCTCGGAAACTCCTCGCCCTGGCCGCCCACCGTGTCGACTGCCAAGCCGCGCGCCGACAAGCCGTAACGCGTTCCGGCCGCGAGCGCGCGGAAGTAGCTCGTGCCCAAGAACACGATGAGCTCGTCTTTGTACTGGGGCCCGTTCAGATGGTAGTGCACGCGAAGACCCGCGTAGTCGAGGTCGCCCCACGTCTCGGG
This sequence comes from uncultured Gammaproteobacteria bacterium, assembly GCA_963742115.1. Lineage (GTDB taxonomy): Bacteria > Pseudomonadota > Gammaproteobacteria > Steroidobacterales > Rariloculaceae > FEN-1219. The sequence goes on along the minus strand of CAVUKQ010000008.1, from coordinate 311,976 downwards.
AGAAAGCGTGTTCTTGCCGAAGCTGAAGTCGGCGCGGTCGTAGGGGAGGTGGCGAGCCTTGTCCGCGACGACCTCGTTCATCCGAACGCGCTCGTTCTGCTTGCCGCGATGGAAGAACATCACGTCGAATGGGAGATCCTCGGCTCGCCAAATCGCGCGATCGGGCCGGAAACGAATGTCGCGGTATTCATCGTAATTCAGCGCTTCTAGCTCCGCGGGCTGGGCGCCGTCGGGCGGCTTGTACGGCGCTCGCGCCTTGCGCCGCGCGAGCGCGGCGACATCGTCGAAGTCGAAAGCGGACGCGGTGTGCGTGCTCGAGAGAAAGGCGAGCAAGGCGCTCGCGAGGAAGGCGCGCGCGGCGCATCGTGCAAAGAATGTCGAACCCATGACTTGAGACCTGCCAAATCTTGCGATAGCTCATCGCAACATAGCGGGTTTAAACCGTCTTAGGCTAGAGCCGCCGCGTCACGGCAGCGAATTCGAGGTAACTTCACTTCCTCGTCGAAGGTTGACCTCGGTCGGGAAGCGGTAGGCCGAGTCCCTCGCGGTGCCTACGTCTCACCGCGACGGAACTTCGATGTAGCTGCCGTCGTGCCAGCGGATCCGGGTCGGAGCGCCCGCATCGTCGATCGATTCTTCGCTCACGTCGTGGGTCGCGCCGTAATTGATCTGCTGATCCGCGCGCTTGTTGATCCCGAGCGTGAAGACCAAGCGGCTGCCGGGTTGCAGCCTGTGTCCGACCATTCGCTCGCTCTGAAACGGCAGCTGTTGCCGGACGCCGGCCATGAGCAGGCGGCGCCGGACGCGGTCTCGAGCGTAGCTCGCGCGGAAGGCGTAGGCGGGCTCGAAGAGCTTCACGTATTCGCCGTTCGAACGCAGCTCGTACAGCCTCGCGACCAGGTCCACGTCGTACTTGTTGATCGTGAAGTCGAGCACGCCCCGGAGCTGGCCCGCGACGTCCACTCCCTCGTCGAACGGCTCCGTCACGAATAGCGCGCCGTCGCGCGGCTCGCAGCTCGTCTGAGGACGAGCTCCGGCGCGGGCCGCCATTCGACGTCGGTGCGGTCCCGAAGATCGAGGGTCTGCGGTGAGGGACATCGATGCCGAGGGCTTGTTCGTCACGAGCGCGTAGGGCGCCTTGCCCGGCGAGCCGTCGAGATAGAAGCGCAAGGGCTTGCTCGCGAGCGCTTCGAGCGAAGCCTCGTGGCGCCATTCATTCGCGCCGGCGAGCTCGTAGTTCACGTTGGCGCTGAGCTGCGCCGGTCTTTCCGCCCCTTGGAGCGCATAGTCGAACCACTCGTAGCGTGCGTCGTTCGGGTCGATGAGCGCCACCGTGTCCAGTGCGAGGCCGCGAACCGAGGGCGAAGCGCCGTGCTCGACGCTGTGCTCGTCGAATGGGCCGATCAGCAACGCGTGATCGGCGTTCGCGGCGTACTGATGATGCTGCGTGAAGTAGTACAACGCCGCGGTTTCGCGGGCCGAGTAATACCCCGTGACGGTGAGCACGGGTATATCGATCTTCGCGAACTCGGCGCCGAACGGCAGCCACTTCTGCCAGAACCGGTCGTAGCTCGGGTGATTCAACCAGCTACGGAAAACCGCGCTGGGCCGATCAGGCATCGGGGCAAGCTCGCGATAGCTGCGGCCGGATCGGAACCAGTCTTCGTCGATGGCACGCCAGCGCGCCGCGTCGTTCGCCATTTTGTCATCGGGCGGAGCCAGCAGCTCGTAGACCCATCGATAGGCGGAGTTCAGCACGATCCGGTTCGGACTCGGCACGTCGATGCCGGGCGCCATCGGGTCGGATGTCGCGATCGCCTTCAACGCAGCCGGCAGTCGCTTCGCTGCCGACCACGCGACGAAGCCGCCGTAGCCCGCTGCCCTGCATGCCGACGCGGCCGTCGCTCCACGGCTGCTTGGCGATCCACTCGATGACGGCGCGCGCGTCGTCGCCCTCCGACTCGAACGGCGCGCGGGGCCGAGACTTCGGATCGCCCGCGATGCGCGCAAGCGCGAGCACGCTCACGTAGCCGTGCGCGGCGGCTTCGCGCGCATCCCGGTTCGTGCGATCGAGCGTGAACTCGAGCAGTGTCGGCAGGATGCCGGCGCTCGTGCTCGTGCGCGGGCGGACCACCGTCGCCATGATCGTCGCGTCCTTCGAAACCGGGATCGCGACGTCTTGGTCGGTGACGTAGCGCCTTTCCTTATCTTCCGCGAGGAGCGGTCGTACCACGGCCGCCGAAGCTCCGATAGGCCTCGAACGCGAACCAGGCCCGCACGAGCTCGAGTGCTTCTTCGAGCTCGATGGAGCTCTTGCCGCGTCGCTCGTCGAGCGCGTGCTGGAGGGTTTCGCGCATCGGCTCGGTAGGTGTCGATGAACCAGTCTTCGAGCTCGTAGGCGTCGAGATCGTCGATGCGACTCAACGTGTCGCGGAACGCATCCGCATAGGCGGCTCGCGAAAGGCCTGCTCGGTCGTTTCGGCCGCCCGCGCCTGCGTGTAGATGTCGTAGACCACGGCGCGGCCGGCTGGCGGCGCGTCCTGCTCGCTCTGCAGCCGCTCCTGCAACGAGCGGCGTGTGTCGTTTGCCGCGGCTGGGTCGCCGGCCACCATCTGCAGCGCCGAGAGATTCGACAGATAGCGATCGGGATCCTCCTCCTTGTAAACGGGCACGATGCGCTCGGCGAGATCGCGCAAGCGCGGCCGGCAGCGCGGGGTCGGCGGCGCTCGTGGGGGGCTCGAAGCCGAAATCCTGCGCGGTCGCGAGCGTCGGCGGCACGGCTAGCGCAATCAGCAGCAGGACTTTCGGAGCGAGGGGTCTCATGGCGCCGAGCGCAGTACTCGTTCGTTTACATACTCTTCGTGCTACACCGGCGTCGCCCTGGAGCCTCGTCAGATGCAGCACGCGCGCGAACAGCGGCAAGTGCATCTGCGTACTACGCCCGATGTGAATGATCGTCGTCGTGAGGTCGTGCGTAAACATGTCGATGACGCGCTCGAGCGTGTCGTCCTCCATCGAGGAGAACGTGTCGTCGAACACAACCCAGGGCGGAGCGTGCAACGCCACGCGCGCGAGCGCCAACGCCATCTGCTCGTCTTCGCTGAGCTCGCGATCCCATCGCTGGTTTGCATCGAGGCTCGGCGACGTATCGCCCGAGGCCCGTGCGCTCGAGCGCCTGCCACGTAAGCGCGGTCTGCGAAGCGGTCCGTGACCAACGGGTAGGCGAGCGCTTCGCGCAGCGTGCCGCGGGGCAGGTACGGCGTGCCGCGCGGCACGTACATCACCGATTCGCCGCGCGGCCGGACGATGCGACCGCTGCCCCAGGGCCAGAGGCCCGATAGCGCGCGGAAGAGCGGCGTCTTCCCCTCGCCGGGCGCTCCGCAGATCAGCACGTGCTCGCCGGCCCGGATGACGACGCGTTGCTCCTGGAACCCCTCGCGCCCCACGGGCGAATCGACTTGGAGGTCCTCGAACGCCATCACGCCGGGTGCACCCTCGGCGTACTCGATCCGGCTGCCGGCGTCTTGCTGGGATTCGGTGGCGAGCAGCGCAGTTCGGAAATTCGCGACGCGCAGAAGCGTGGCTCGCCAGTCCGCGATGGCGCTGAAGTTGTCGACGAACCAGCGCAGCGAGCCCTGCGCCTGGGTGAACGCGGCCGCCGCCATCATCATGCCGCCGAACGTGGTCTTGCCGCCGAAATACAGCGGCGCGGCGATGAGGATCGGTGCGATGCCCGTGATCCAGCCGAATCCAGCCGTCACCCAAGTGAGATTGGTGAGGCCGCGAACGAGCCGGCGCATCGCGATCATGACGTTGCCGAGATGCATTTCGACGCGGCGGCGCTCGTCGGCCTCGCCGTCCGCGAGCGCAATGCCGTCGACGTGCTCGTTGATGCGGACGAGCGAGAAGCGCAGATCCGCCTCGCGCGCGTAGCGGTCGGCGTTGCGCCGGATCAGGCTTCGGCCCACGAAATAGCTCAAGCAGCGAGCCCACCACGGCATATGAAATGGCGGCCCACAGCATGAAACCCGGCACGGCGTAGTCGACGCCGCCGACGCGGAACCTGAAGTCCTTCGGAAATGGTCCAGAGCACGCCCGCGAAGCTCACGAGCAGCACGCTCGAACGGAACAGCCCGACCGAGAGATCCGTCGAGATCTCGCAGAGCTTGTGCGCATCTTCGCTCATGCGCTGGTCGGGATTGACGCCCATCGGGCCGCCGCTGGTGGCGAGCCAGAACGCGCGACGCGGAGCCATCCAGAGCTTGCACCAGGTCGCGCGTCAGACCTTCGCGCAGCGCGAAACTTGAGGGTCTCGGTGAGCCAGCGCTGCGCGACGTCGAGAACGAGCAGGCTCGCGACGATCACGAAGTACACGCCGAGCTGGTAGAGGAAGTCCGGCAGGTCGCGGCGCGTGATCGCATCGTAGAACGGCTGGTTCCATTCGTTCAGGATGATCTGCCCGTAGCTCGTCACGAGAATCGCGACCACGAGAGCGATCAACAGCACGACGAGCCGCCGGCCCACCGGCGACGCGAAGATCGCGCGGTAGATCATGCGGGCCTGCTTGAAGGCGCCGGTTTGCGCGGCTTCGTCGAGATCCGCCGCGCTGCTCGTGTCGGGCGTTTCAGTCACGGCGAACCACCGCCCGGCGCGCCGTCACGCACGAGATGAAACCGGCATAGCTCCACGCGAGATGCTTCGCCGACGTTTGCTCGCCGGTGCGTTGATCGAACTGTTCGGAAAGATCGCCGCTCGCCGGCGTGAAGGCGCGAACGGTTTCGAGAAATCCATCGCCGCGTGCGATCCACGCCGTGCGCTCCTCGCTGCCGGGCGCGTGGGCCGCGGCGGCCAGGAAGCAGAACTCCGACGGCACCGAGCGTCGAGAAGTAGTAAGCGCCGCCGGAATAGTAGATGTCGCCTTCGTACCGGCCCATTGCGGGGGCCCGCTCGCGCGGCCGCTGCCGATTGATCGGATAGAGCCTGTCGAACAACCGCTCGAGCTTTTCCAGCGTGGCGTGCATTCGAGCATCGCGCACCGAATGGACCTCGTCGCCGTCAGCGGCGTGGACGGCGCTCAGGATCACCGCGATGTCGAGCATTTTGGTCGACACCACGCCGGGCGGCATGATGCGGGACCGGTAATAGCCCCGCGTCCTCGAGCCAGAAACGATCGAGCGTCGCGCGAATGGCCTGCGCTTCGGCGCGCAGCGCGGTTGCACGGCTCGTTTCCCCCGCGGCCCGAAGCCACTCGGCGCCCTCGTTCAGCGCTGCCGCGGAGACGCGCAACGTGAAGTAGTGGAGGCCGAGCTCCTCCTCCCAGATGTCGTGCGACGGCTCGCGCCAACGCGCGGCCGTGAACTCGAGGTCGATGCGCAGCAGGCGCTCGGCGTCGGCCAGCGTGTCCGCGGAGAGAGTTTCAGGCGCGCGACGCTGGTCGCCGCGCAACGTTCGTAACCATCTCAGCACGACCAGCGCACGCAACGGCGGGCCGTCGTGCTGTGGCCGTGCCCAGCGGGAGATGTCGAGCGTGCCGTCCGGATTCACGCGTGTGTCGGCGTACACGGCGTCGCCGAATACGGTCGATAGGTCATCGCCGCGCAGGTATTGCTCGAAGGCCGGCGTCACCTTCCGTCGCCAGTGCGGCGACGCGACGAGCGCACGCCCATCGAGCGCTTGCAAGAGACAGACTGAAGCGCACGAAGTCTGCGAAGTGCGTGAGCGCCGCCGCGCCGAGGTGTCCCGCTTCGTAGAGCAGCCGCACGGCGTCGATGACGATCGCCGAGTCCCGGAACCAGTGAAAGAAGTAGTCCGGATCCGGGTCGTAGGCCCCCGGCACGGGCGAGGCGACGATCGAGCCTGCGACGGGCCGCACGGTCTGCCCGAAGCCTGGGCGCTCTTTCACGATGTCGCGGGCGGAGATGCTCGTCAGCATCACGGTCGCGGCGTGTGGGTACTCGCGATCGAGCCATTGCTCGAGGCTGTCGGTCACTGGCGCGGTCACCGCTCGGCGGCTTGCAAGTGAGGGCTCGACGAAACCGAGCCGGCGGAGTCCGGCCTGCACTTCCGGCACTGCCATGAAAAGCTTCCACAGGAGCCCCGTCCGATGGTTCTCGATCATCACGATGATCGGCCCTTGGTCGATGGCGAGGAAAGTGTCTGCGTACCAGTTTTGGCTTTCGCAGAACGCGTCGACGAAGCCGAACTCGCGCCACAGGCGCTTCCCGTGCCGTTTCAGGAAGTGACGTAGCACGGTCATGACCTCGGCGGGCGCATACGGCAGGCTCGCGAGCGCCGCCGTCGGCGTGATCGTTCCGTTGTCATTGTCGGGCGCATGCGCCGAGTACCCGGAAGGATCGTCGCTGGCCGTCAGGCCCCAGCACGACTCGCCGTAGCCCGCGAATTTGCCCGGATTCGCGACGCAGTGAGCACGGTTGATGCGGACGTGACGCACGTTCTGCTCCCAGTAGTCGGCGTATCGGTCCGTGAGCCCGCGGGGATCGAGCCCGCAGAACGAGTAGTGGGTGAAGAACAGCGGGCCCCCATAGTTCATGCCGAGCGGTAGCTCGATGTCATACCAGGACTTGCCGCTGCGAAATCCGGGCCCGCTCGCGAACCCGCGGTGATAGACCGTCGGGCTCGATCGGATAACGCGGCGACGAAGCCGCAAGCACGTACGTGATGAGGCACTCGTTCCAGCCGCGAATCGCGTGATCCATGGCCCAGCCGTTGTACGGGCTCCAATGCCAGTACAGCACGTCGCGCCCGCCTTGCGTAAACCAGTTCCACTCCACGTCGTTCCACAGAATCGAGATTCGCGATCGCGCCGCCGCTTCCTCCGGCGTATCTCGATGCGAAATACTGACGTGCGCAGAGCAAGCCCATCATCAGAAAGGACGTCTCGACGAGATCCGCCGCGTCGTCCTTGCGCCAGAAGGCGATGGTCTCGCCCGTGCGTCCGTTCATGAAGTGGGGATATGCACCGTGATAACAGCGCGCCTGCAGAAAGCAACTCGAGCATGCCGCCGAGGCGCTCGAGAGCCGCTTTCGCGGGTGACCCAGCCGCGCTCCGCGGCGACGATCAGCGCCATGACTCCGAAGCCCGAGCCGCCGACCGCGACCGTGTCGTCGGCACCCGTTTCCGCGAGGTGCGCCGGTCGAAGGCCAGACCGCTGACGGGATGGGCCCCTTCCCAGAAATAGCGGAACGTCTGGCGCTGCACGATTTCGAGCAGCGCGTCGTCCGGCAGCGCTACGAGCCTCGACTGGATCGCGGGTTGTAGCGCGAGCCTGCACGCGTGACCCTCGGTGACGACGGCACAGGTCGTGAAATGCTACTTTTTGCGGCTGACCGGCCCGCTCCGGACGCTTTAGATTTCAGCAAGTAACCTCTGACTCTTCCGGCGCCCATCTAGCTTGTCAGGCGCCGCGATTTCCCGCGGATCAACCATGATTGTCTCCATGAGCACGAATGACAAGCTGATTGGTCTCGATCTGCTCGAGGCTGCGTTCGACGTCGACACTTGCGGATGACCTCGCGAGGCCCGTGAAGTCGTCCCGGCGAGCAGGTCGATGCGGCGTCGACGAGCGAGCGCCGCGTACGCAGCGAGCAGTGCGATCACGCTCGTAGTCGCAGCTGAGCTCATCGACGCACGAATCACGCGACAGCGACACCTTACTCCCGCATCTGCCGAATTTATGAGTTAGCGCGGCGAACGCGCTCGCGCGCATCGTGTCGTCGATCGACGACACTGCCGCGAACGAGGCGTCGCACATTGGAGACGATTTTCGCTGGACGATTTTATTCGTTAGCCTCTCGCCTACGTTCACGCATCGTCGTTGCGCTGCTCGTTGAGCCACCGTCGCGACGCTGCCCAAGAAACGGACGAGCGCTCGGTTTTTCACCGACGCGCATAAAGGCACGCAGGGGGTTCGAGCCAGCCAATGGATCGAACCGTTGTTCGATCCATTGAAAAGGGAATTCCAATGAAGAATTCGCTGCTCGCGCTCGTTTTTTCGTTTCCATCGATCGTCCTCGCACAAACGTTCACGACCTCGCAAGACATCGGCGCGGTAGGAGGCGCCGGCTCGAGTTCTTTCAGCAACGGCGTCTACACGATCACCGGATCCGGCGCCGAGATCTACAACACCAGCGACGAGTTCCGCTACACGTACGCGTCCTTGACGGGCGACGGAGAGGTCACGGCGCGCATCGACAGCCTCAACGCGGTCGACTCCTGGACGAAGGCAGGCGTCATGATCCGCGAGACGCTCGCGGCGAATTCGCGTTACGCGTACATGCTCGTGTCCGGCAGCGCCGGTACCGACTTCGAGTGGCGCACGTCGACCGGCGGCTGGGCGGAATCGGGTGGCCCGGACTTCGTGACGCGGGCCCCCTCCTGGGTGCGCTTGCGCCGCGTCGGCAACGTGTTCAGCGCGTACGTCTCGTCAGACGGGGCGAACTGGCGGCAAGCGGCTGGCGGCAGCGTCACGATCTCGATGGCGAGCGCGGTATACGTCGGCCTCGCCGTGACGAGCCATTGGGACGGCAACTTCGCGACCGCGAAATTTTCGAACGTGCAGCTGACCGGAGGGTCGTCGGCTCCGCCTCCTGCGACGACTCCGCCTCCCGCGACGACGCCGCCTCCTTCGACGACGCCGCCGACTTCGACGCCGCCGCCGACTTCGACACGCCGCCGACTTCGACCACGCCGCCGACTTCGACCACGCCGCCGACTTCGACCACGCTCACCGGCTCGCAAGACATCGGCGCGGTAGCAGGCACCGGCTCGAGCTCTTTCAGCAACGGCGTCTACACGATCACGGGATCCGGCGCCGAGATCTACAACACCAGCGACGAGTTCCGTTACACGTACGCGTCCTTGACGGGCGACGGCGAGGTCACGGCGCGCATCGACAGCCTCAACGCGGTCGACTCCTGGACGAAGGCGGGCGTCATGATCCGCGAGACGCTCGCGGCGAATTCGCGTTACGCGTACATGCTCGTGTCCGGCAGCGCCGGTGCCGACTTCGAGTGGCGCACGTCGAGCGGCGGCTGGGCGGGATCGGGTGGCCCGGACTTCGTGACGCGGGCCCCCTCCTGGGTGCGCTTGCGCCGCGTCGGCAACGTATTCAGCGCGTACGTCTCGTCAGACGGCGCGAACTGGCGGCAAGCGGCCGGCGGCAGCGTCACGATCTCGATGGCGAGCGCGGTATACGTCGGCCTCGCCGTGACGAGCCACTGGGACGGCAAGTTCGCGACCGCGAAATTTTCGAACGTGCAGCTGACCGGAGGCTCGAGCACTGCGCACGACCCGCGCCGCCTCTCGACGACTCCTCCGGCAACGACGCCGCCACCCGCGACGACGCCGCCGGCGACGACGGGCTCGGCGACGCTGACGTGGGTGCCCCCAACGCAGAACACGGACGGATCGACGCTCACGAATCTATCGGCCTACAAGGTCTACTGGGGAACGTCGCCCGGCGTCTACTCGAGCCAACTCGCGATCAACAGTCCGCTCACGACCACTTGGACGCTAAACAATCTCGCGGGGGGGCGCTGGTACTTCGCCGTGTCGGCGGTGACGACCGGCGGGGTCGAGAGCGCGAAGTCGAACGAGGCGAGCAAGCTGATCCAGTAAGCGCAGCGCTCGCCGCTCGATCGTGGCCGCAGCCGGGCCAACCGCTGCGCAGCACAGGCGCTGCGTGGCCCGGCGCGCGCGGGCCTTGCGGCCGGCGTCGCGCTCGCCGCTCACTCGTGCGGCGCCCGTCTCGCCTGGCGGGCGCCTGCGATTTCCGTGCGGATGCATCATGATTGTCGCCCATGAGCACGATCGACAAGCTGATGGGTCGCATGACCCTGGCGGAGAAGCTGGGCCAACTCACGATGACCGCCGCGGGCTACGCGGTCACCGGGCCCGTGATCGCCGGCGATTCCACCGACTCGATCCGCAACGGCACGCTGGGCAACCTGCTCAACCTCGTCGGCGCAAAGCATGTCCACGAGATGCAGCGAATCGCCGTCGAGGAATCGCGGCTCGGCATTCCGCTGCTGATCGGGCTCGACGTGATCCACGGTCACCGCACCGTTTTTCCCGTACCGCTCGCGGAGGCCGCGACGTTCGATCCGCACATCTGGGAGCTCACGGCACGCGAAGCCGCTCGGGAGACGGCGGCAGACGGCCTCGCGATGACGTTCGCGCCGATGCTCGACGTCTCGCGCGACCTTCGCTGGGGCCGAACCGTGGAAGGTCCGGGCGAAGATCCGTGGCTCGCCGTGCAGATCGCGCGCGCGAAAGTCCGCGGCTTCCAGGGCGCCGATCTGGCCTCTGCCGAATCGGTAGCCGCGACGGCCAAGCACTTTTGCGCCTACGGGCCCGTGGCCGGCGGGCGCGACTACGCGCCGGTCGACATTTCCGAGCGCACGCTGCGCGAAGTGCATCTGCCGGCGTTCGCGGCGGCCGTTCGCGCCGGCACCGCGGCGATCATGCCGGCGTTCACCGATCTCGCGGGCATCCCGATGACGGCGCACAAGGCGCTGCTGCGCGACTACCTGCGCGGAGAGCTCGGTTTCGACGGCGTGCTCGTGAGCGACTACAACGCGATTCGCGAGCTCATCCATCACGGCGTGGCGGCCGACATCGTCGACGCGGCCGTCCTCGCGCTGAAGGCGGGCGTCGACATCGACATGATGGCGGAGGCCTATCGCAAGGGCTTGCCCGTGGCGCTCGAGCGCGGCCTCGTGACGATGGACGAGATCGACGAGTGCGTGCTCCGGGTGCTGCGTCTGAAGGAACGTCTCGGACTCTTCGATGATCCTTATCGCCGCGGGTCGAGCGCGGAGTCGGCCGAAACCGTCGCCGCTCGCCGGCGCCTCGCGCGCGACGTCGCCGCGAAGTCGCTCGTGTTGGTGAAGAATTCCGGCTGACGCGTTGCCGCTTCCCGCAGAGCGCCGCGCCGAGTATGCGTGATCGGACCGCTCGCCGACGCGTGGCGCGAAATGCGCGGTCCGTGGGCCGCCGCGGGTTACGAAGAGCCGAGCATCACCGTGCTCGCCGGCCTGCGCGAAGCGCTGCCGAACGCGGACAGTCGTGCATGCCGAAGGCGTAGCGATCACCGGCGACGGATCGCTCAGGGCATCGCGGCAGCCGTCGACCTCTTGGGGGCCGATGCCGATGCCGTCGTTCTGTGCCTCGGCGAAGCGGCCGACATGAGCGGCGAAGCTGCGTCGCGCGCATTCCCCGAGCTGCCGGGCGAGCAACGTGCGCTCGCCGAGGCCGTGCTCGAGCGCGCACGCGCGAACGCGAATACCGGTCGTGGTCGTGCTGTTCTGCGGCCGGCCGCTGATCGTTCCGTGGCTCGCGGAGCGCGCCGACGCGCTGCTCGTCGCGTGGTTCCCGGGCAGGGAAGCCGGGCAACGCCATCGCCGACGTGCTGACGGGTCGCGTGTCGCCGTCCGGGCGAACACCGATCACTTGGCCGCGCGCGCTCGGGCAGTTTCCGCTGTTCTACAGTCAGCGATCCGTCGGGCCGGCCCGACAACCCGAAGGATCGCTTCACGAGCAAGTATCTCGACTCGCCGAACTCGCCGCTGTTCCCTTTCGGCTTCGGTCTGACCTACGGCCGTTTCGTCTACACGAACCTGACCGTGAGCCCCGAAACCGCAAGCAGCGAGGACTCGATCGAAGTCACCGTCGATGTGACGAACGAAGGCGCTCGAGCGGCCGAGGAAACCGTGTTCCTGTTCGTGCGCGATGTAGTCGCGAGCGTCGCGCGCCCGACGCTCGAGCTCAAAGGCGTGACCAAGATCGTCCTGCGCCCCGGCGAGACCGGAACGGCGCGGTTGCAGCTGCCCGCGACGGAGCTGCGCTTCTTGGGTTTGGATCTGCGGCCGGTGTTCGAGCCGGGGGAAATCGAGATTCTGGTCGGGCCGCACGCTGACCGCGCACAGCTCATGTCGTCGCGAGTGATGCTTCGAGCGTAGGCGCGTTCTTTCAGGGCGCCGCGCAGACGCCGCCCGGACAGCGGTTGTTCTCCTCGCAGATATATTCGAGCAGGCCGATGTCGCTCCACTCGGGGCGAGCCGTGATCTCGAACTCCTGAGACCACGGCGTCTTGAAAATCTTCGGGTCGTCGAGCGTCATCACGTAGCGCAGCGTCGTCGGACTCTTCCAGTTGAGGCGCTCCGTCACGGTCAGAGCATCGCTGTGCATCCGGTACTCTTTCGGATCGGTGTAGTAGTAGTCGTCGAGGGACCAGCGCTTGAAATTGTTGGTCACGATGACGAGCGTGTCGCCTTCCCAATGGCCGACGGAATCGCCGTAGTAGGACGGTTCGATGTCCTTCCGATGCGGCCGGCCGTCGAGCGGGATGATGCGCTTCATACCCTGGAACTCGTGCAGGACGATCAGGTAGTCGCCGGTCTGCGCGAACTGCATCGCGTTCGCAGACAGCATTCCAGATGGGAAGCCCGCGGGCATGCAGAACGCGCGCGGCTCGTCGTGACGCGGATCGCCGGTGCGCGGCTCGAGGAACGGCTCGCCGCCTTCGAGAAAGGGAGCGAAGTTCTTGCGGTCGAAGATCGTGGCCGAGCAGCGGCAAGTATCGGCACCGGGCAACGCGTGCGGCCACTCGTAAACCCCGTTGAAGTCCGGTCTGCCTTCAGCCGTCCGCGGCGTCTCGAACGACGCTTGAGCCGCGGCGCGCTCGACGGTCGCGCTCGACGCTAGCAGCGCGACCGCGGCTGCGGCCGCGAGGAATCCAGCTCGGGTGGCCATCTGCGCTCGCTCCATACCGCCCCCTCAGCGTTGTTGCTCGGGGCCAGCTGTGAACACGTTTCTGCCGTCTGCGAAGGTCACGCGCCGGCCCGTCATGTTCTTCGACCCGTCCCGTGCCTGGAAGCCCTCTACCGCGACGACCGCGCCGATCTGGAGCACGTCCTTGTTGATTCCGCGGCGCATCAGTTGTCCCGGCGCGCCTCCGGAGACGCCCCATTCCGACAACGCGCCGTCCTTTTCCTTGACCTCGAGGTAGTACCAGATGTGCGGGTTCTGCCACTCGACGCGCTTGATGGTCCCGCTGATCGAGACTGGGCGATCGACATCGTATTCGGCGACCACGGAGTGGTGCGCGATGGCGATGGGTGCTGCAGTCAGGCTCGTCAAAAGAAAAGTCGCCCACCGAAGATGGCTCATTGGTAACTCCCCCGCGGCCGCTTCCATTTCATTCGCGTCGCTGCCACGAAGCGCGCGGCGATCACTCGCCCGCGTTGATGTTGAAAACCTCGGCGCCCTCGCGCGGCGCGCCGTAGACGTTCCCGTCGCGCGACGGCGGCTTCTGGCCCGCGGCTATGGCTTCCGCAACCTGCTTCTCGAACGCGCGCTCGCCGCTCAGCGAGTGGCCAACGGCCCCGTTGCCCTCGTGGCACGAATATTCGTAAACCTCGTAGTTCGGCTGCTTCGTGATCATGAGCCGGTAGGTGAAAGGCGCCGTGTACGTCACCGGGTCGTTGATCGTCGCCGTGTACAAGATCATCTCCGGGTCGACGCGCGTGAACTGCTCGGTGAGCGTAAGTGCCTCGCTGTGGCGCGTGCCGTTGCCGTTGCCGCCGATGCTCGTCTTGTCCGTGAAGTTCTTGGTTTCCACGACGAGCGTGTCGCCGTTCCAGTGGCCGCGCGAGTTGCCCATGTACTGGCGGATGTCCCCGCTGATGCCCGCGCGGCCGTCGAGATAGATCACGCGAGTGTCGTGGATCATCTCGTAGCTGATCGCGACGGAGCTCTGGTTCTGGGTAATGCGCAGGCCGTTGCCGTAGATTACGGGCAGCGTCGAGCCGATCACGCCGCGCGTCATGCAGCGGTCGTAGAGCGTGAAGTCCTCGAACGAGTTGAACGGGCCGGGGCCGAACGTGCCGCGATCCCTGTTCCCCGCGCGCGCCTTGCCCGCGGCCGTCATCTCGGGCAATTGGCCGTCCGCCGGGGCGACGATGAGCGAGCTATAGCCGAACGTCCGCACGCCCCATTCGTTGCGGAGGAAGGTTTCCTCGTTGGCGGCGCGGTTCTTGCCGCGCTCCTGAGTCTGCGCTCGCTCGAGGAATTCCTCCTTGGTGAGCGTGTCGCGCGTCCCGAACTCCTTCGGTCGGACCGTCGGTACGCCGCGCATGTCGTCCGTGCTCCACTGGCCCTCGAAGCTCGGGTCGCCCCACGACGTGCGCGGCGCCTTCCACTTCGGATCCTTGACCGCAGCCGCCGTCGTCTCGGCGGCAATCGTGCGCTCGGGCGGCAGGACGACCGGCGCGGGGGCAGGGCGGCTGGCCTGGGCGAGCGCCGCACCCGATGCGAGCGCCGCGGACGCCGTGCCGAGGATATAAATCGACTTGCGAATTTGACTCATCGTTTGACTCCCCCGGAGCATTGATCGGCTGCGTGCCGCCTGGAACGTCCGCGTTGGCGCAGACCAACGAAAGGATAGGATAGTCGCGTGTGGTTCTCCATCAAGAAATGTCGCACGCGCGTCGGCCGTGGCTAGCGATCGCGACCACCTTTCGATGCGCCAAGCCCTCGACTGCGCACGCGCCGCGGGCGCGCAGGGCGAGGTGCCCGTCGGCGCGGTCCTCGTCGACACGAACGGCGAGGTTCTGGCGCGGGCGGCGAACGCGCCGATCGCGAGTCACGACCCGACCGCGCACGCCGAGATAGTCGCTCTGCGGGCGGCGGGCCAGGCGCAGCGCAACTATCGCCTGCCGGGCTGCACCCTGTACGTGACGCTCGAGCCGTGCGCGATGTGCGTGGGTGCGCTCGTGCACGCGCGCATCGCACGGCTCGTGTACGCGGCGGCCGATCCGAAAACCGGAGCGTGCGGGTCGGTTCTCGATCTAACGGCGGGCCCCGGCTTCAATCACCGCATCGCGGTGACGGGCGGAGTGCTGCAGGAAGAAAGTGCGGAGCTCTTGCGGCGCTTTTTCGCGGAGCGGCGCTGATCGGAGCGCGTCGGCTCAGCCGGCCGGCAGCGGCTCGTCGAGCGGCAGGTCCTGCTGGTTCGTGAAGGTTTCGCGGCTGTCGATCCACATCAGGATCTCGTAGTAGCGGCGGACGTTGTCGACGTAGGTCACGGCAGTCTGCCCCGGGGCGTAGCCGCGCTGCACGCGCCGGTGCCATTGCTCGTCGCCCAGCAGCGGCAGCCGCTCGCGCACCTGCTCCCAGCTGTCGGGGCTCGCGCCGAGCGACTGCGTCAGGATCCGTGCATCCTCGAGGTGGCCGAATCCCAAGTTGTACGCCGCGACGGCGAGCCAGTAGCGGTCGGGCTCGGCGATGCGCTGCGGAATCTTGCGCAGTACCCGAGAGAAATAGTGAGCGCCCCCGAGGATGCTCGAGCGCGGGTCGTTACGATCGTCGACTTCCATCATCTCGGCCGTGTGCTCGGTCAGCATCATCATCCCGCGGACGCCGGTGGGAGACACGGCGCCGGGATTCCAATGCGACTCCTGATACGCGATCGCCGCGAGCAGCCGCCAATCCGTGCCGGTCGCGCGCTCACCTTCGAGGAAATAGCTGCGGTAACGCGGCAGCCGGGTGCTCACGTGGCGGATGAACGCACGCGAGCCGACGTAATCGAACTCGCGCGACGCGAAGTAGTAGCGGTCGAGGATTCGCTCGAGCTCACCCGTCGCCTCGATCTCGGCGAAGTACGCGGAGATGCTCTCCCGGAGCGAATCCGCGCCGCGCGGCAGCGCCCACGCGAGCTGGTTCTGCTTACCGAGACTGAACGCGACGCGCAGGTCCGGGTAGAAGTGCCGGAGCAGCGCAAACAGGTGGGAATCCGCGATCGTGTAGGCGATCTCTCCGGTCGCGACGCGCTTCATGAGCTCCTCCGCGCTGCCGGTGGAGTCTTCGATCCAGCTCAGGAGCGGCTCCTCGGCGCGCAGCTGCGCGAGCAGCGCCGCGTGCGACGAGTCGGCCACCACCTCGAGCCGCCCGCCGCGCAAGTCTGCGAGGCTCTGCGGCCGCTTCGTGCCGCGCCGGTAGATGACTTGCGGCTGAATGTCTTGATAGGCGGGGCCGAAAGTCACGACGTCCTTGCGCGCGTCCGCGACCGTGAGGCTCGCCGCCGCGATCTGCGCCTTGCCGTTGAGGAGATCGGGGTAGACCTGATCCGCGGTGTAGATGCGCAGGCCGACTCCGAGCCGTGCCGCGTAGCCGCGAGCGAGCTCGTACTCGATCCCGCGTGGCTCGTCGGCGCCGTAATAGAATGCGGCCGGCGTGTTGCGCGTCACCACGGTCAGCTCGCCCGCGCGGACGATCCGGTCGAGCAGCGAGGGCGGCGACGAGCATGTGCCGAGCAGGGCGCTCAAGACGATCGCGACGAGTGCGCGCAAATCCGCTCCAACGACCGGAAGTCCGGGGATTATACGGGCATCCGCTCTTTCGGTCGGTGAGCCCGCTTCGACGTTCTGTAACACGGTTGTAACAGCCCCGTAGCATCATGCGGCCGCGTAAATGCTGGCTTTCGGCGTCGCGCCAACGTGAAATCGGAGTGAAATCAATGCGGAATGCGATCCTTTTTACATTGGTTGGTATTTTGTGCAGCCCGGTCGCGGCGCTCGCGCAAGGCGGGGCAAATGCGGAAATCGCGGCGCTCCGAGCGGAGATCACGGCACTCACCGCACGGCTCGATCGGCTCGAGCAGACGCAGAGCTCTGGTGTCGCCGCGCCGCCTGCTCCCGCACCCGCCGTAGCCGTTGCGCAAAGCGTGCCGGCCGCGGACTCCGCCGTGTTGAAGTTCTCCGGTGACATGCGTTATCGCCACGAGGCCATCAACGATGACGCGTCCGCCGAGCGGCAGCGGCAACGCATCCGTGCCCGCTTCGGCGTCACGGCCGACGTGACCGACGACGTGCGCGTCGGCCTCACCCTCGCGACCGGCAACGATGACCCCGTGTCTGCGAACCAAACGCTCGACACGGGTTTCAGCCGCAAGAGCATCGGTGTCGACCGCGCGTATTTCGCGTGGGACGCCACGGACGACTTGAACATCACGGGTGGCAAGATGGCGGATCCTTTCTACCGCCCCGGCAACCATCATCTGATCTACGACGGCGATCTGAACCCCGAGGGACTCGCGCTGCGCTACGACCGGACGAGTTGGTTCGCGAATTTGGCAGGACTCTGGGTCGAGGAGCGCGGCGACGCGGACGACTCGATCCTGGTCGGCGGCCAGTTGGCTTATCGGCGTGCGCTCGCCGGGGGCAAGCGCCTCACGGCCGGTGTGAGCTACTACGACTATCTCAACACGCAGAACCAGACGCCGTTTTGGGACGGCGCGCCCGCGGGCAACCGCGTCGACGCGGCGGGCAACTACTTGAACGACTTCAACGAGGCGGAGCTGTTCGCGGAGTTCAATTTCAAGGCCGGCGAGCGGCCGCTCTCGCTGTTCGCGGATTACGTCACGAACGTCGAGGCTGACGACGAGAACACCGGTTACGCGCTCGGTGCTTGGTACGGCGAGGTCACGAAACCCGGCACCTGGAGGATCGGCTATGCCTATCAACAGCTCGAGGCGGACGCCGTGATCGGCACGTTCACGGATTCGGACTTTGCCGGCGGCGGCACCGACGGGCGCGGGCACATCGTCGACTTCAGCTACGGGTTCCGCACGCGCTGGACGCTCGCTTTGAAGTATTTCATCAACGATCGCGGCATGGCCGCGGGTGAAGAGCGCGACTACAACCGGCTCCAGGCGGACATACAGTTCACCTACTGACGGTCGTCTGCGACGCGCGGTGCGCGCGCGAGGCGCGCGGCGCGATCAACCCGCGAGGCGCTCGGCCGGCGCCACGTCGGCGTTGAAGCGCTGGGCCCAATTGCAGCAGTCATCCGCCGACATCGGCCGCGCGAACAGGTACCCCTGACCGAGGTCGTAGCCGATGGACTGTAGATAGTCTCGAGTCCACTCCGATTCGACGCCCTCGGCCACGACCTGCAAGCCGAGCGCGTGCGCCATCTGCACCGTCGACTCGACGATCACGCGGTTCTGCTCGCGCGTCTCCAGGTCCAGGACGAACGACTTGTCGAGCTTCAGGGAATGCACGCGCAGGTCGCGCAGGTAGCCGAGCGACGAGAATCCCGTGCCGTAGTCGTCGATCGAGATCGGCGTGCCCAACGCGCGAAGGTTCTTGACGATCAGGCGTGCACGGTCCGGATCGAGCATCATCGCGCTCTCCGTGATCTCGAGCTCGACCTGTTGCGGCTTGGTCGAGGATTCCTCGAGCATCGCCTTCAGACGCTCGGGGAAGTCGATGTCCTGTAAGACGCGCGCCGAGACGTTGATCGCGACACGGAGCTCGACGCCGCGCTTGCTCCACGCCGCTCTGTCGGCGAGCGCTTGCCGGATGGTCCATTCGGTGAGCGGCCGAATCAGGTCGGTCGCCTCGGCCAGAGTGACGAACTCGGCCGGGCCCACGTTGCCGTGGATCGCGTGCTGCCAGCGAACGAGGGCTTCGACGCTCTCCGTCTTGCCGGTCTTGAGGTTCACTTGCGGCTGGTAGTGGAGGCTGATGCCGCTGTTGTCGATCGCGGCGCGCAGCTCGCTCAGCATGCTGAGCCGGCGCACCGTGTGCTGGTCGTCGTCGCGATCGTAGTACTCGAACGGCGTGCCGTGACGTTTCGAGACGTACATGGCGACGTCCGCGTGACGCAGGAGCTCCTTCGGGTCGCGCGAGTTATCGGGCGATAGCGCGACGCCGATGCTCACGCCGACCTCGACGGCGATGCCGCGCGCGTCGATCGGGGCGCGCAGGCTGTCGATAGCGCGCAGCGCGAGCGCGTCCACGGTCGAGCGGTCATCGACCTCCGCGAGCACCACGGTGAACTCGTCGCCGCCGATCCGGCTGATCATCGCGCCGCCCTTGAGCTGCGCAGAGAAACGGCGCGCGACCTCGCGCAGCACTTCGTCGCCGACATCGTGGCCGAGCGTATCGTTGATTTCCTTGAAGCGGCTCAGGTCGAGCATGAGCAGCGCTACGCGGTCGTGCGGCGCGGCTTTCGCGAGGAGCGAGCCGAGATGCTTCATCAGTGCCGTGCGGTTCGGGAGAGAGGTCAGCGGATCGTGCGTTGCTTGGTGCTCGAGCGCTCGCTGCTGAGCCTGGCGTTCCCGCACGTCGCGCACGATCGCGGTGTAGAGGCCGTCTTCGGTTGAGACCTTGCTGAGCGCGATCTCCACCGGCACCTTCGCACCCGCCGCCGTGCGCACCGTCCGCTCGAGCATCGAGCCGGCGAGCGACGCGAGGCCGACGTCGGGATCGTTGAGCAGACCCGGAACGAAATCCGTGAGCGGCGTGTCGAGCAGCGCCGCGTTCGGGCAGCCGAACAGCCGCGATGTCGCGGGGTTTGCCGTGCGGATGACCCCGCGCTCGTCGATGCACAGTATGCAATCCGTCGAAGACTCGACCACGCTCTTCAACAGAGCGTCTCGGCGCTTGACGCCGACCGCGTACGCGAGCGCTCGCCAGGTCTCTCGGTCGAGTGAGCGGATGGTGGCTGCCGCAAACGTCGCGACGAGCACGAGCTCGAACGGCACGATCTCGAGCACCAAACGCTCGGTTGCATAGAGATAAAGAGTGGCGCCGAGGAGCGCGAGCGAGCTCAGGCCGACGAACGCGAGATTCACGCGCCAGCCGCGGAGGCCGAACAGTAGTGCACAGCAGAGCGTCCATGCCGCAAGCGCGGCCAGCGTGAGCCATTCGGGCGGCGTTCGGAGGAGTCCTGCGCGAACCGATTCCGTGGCGAACGCTTGCACGACGACGCCGGGCAGAGTGCGATATACGGGGACGGTCAAGATGTCGCCGAGCTCGACGGCGGTAGGGCCTACGTAGACCGTCTTGCCGCGCAGCGCGGCGGGGTCGATTCGGCCGTTCAGCACGTCGATGAAAGAGACGTACGCGAACGACGAGCTCTTGATCGAATAGTCGATGCGTACCGGCAGCTCGGGCGGCAGCGCCGCCTCGTAGGCGAACACCGAGGGCAGCGTGTCCCCGCCGATGTTCCACGAGCTCCGCATCTCGCGGACGAGCCCGTCCGCGCCTGGCTCGAGGACTACCGACGCGAGCCGTGCGTGCTCGGCGAACCGGGGCAGAGGGCGCGTGACCGTTATCTCGCTGTCCGCGCCGCTCAACGCCTGAAAATGGCTCGCGAGGATCGGCGGCGAATCGCTCCAGTCCGCGAGCGCGCGCTCGAGCAACGCGTCGTCTTCCTCGCTCGAGTGCGAGCTGAAGTCGATGTCGATGAAGACATTCTTCGGAGCCGCAGCTCGGAGCATCTGCAGCAACCGCGCGTGATGGCGTCTCGGCCACGGCCATTCGCTGAGCGCCCGCAGGGTTTGCGCGTCGATGCCGACGATCACGATGTCGCTCGCGCGCTCGCGCGCGAGCACTTCCGCGCGCGCGTCGGCGATCACGTTCTCCACGCGCGCGAGGTGGCCGCTCCACTGGAGGAAATAGGTGACGCCGAGAATCGCGAGCGCGACCGCGGGCCAGACGCGCTGCGGTCGCTTGATCACCGACTAGTGACGGCCGAGCAGCCCGCCGAGCAGGCCGCCGCCACCGCCGCCGAGCACCGGCGGCAAGACCGGCGTCGATCACGGGCACGATCGGCGCGACGGGCAGAGCGACGACGTTATCGGTCGCGCCGAGGTCGATTCCGAGTCCCGCCGGTGCCGACGCCGACGCTCGCGCCGCCGAGATCGACGCCGAGGTTCGCCGTGCCGCCCGAGAGATCGATGCCCGCGCCCACGTCAGCGACCACGCCTCCGAGGTCCAGGCCGACCGCCAACGTCCGCGTTCAAACTGCCGCCGCCGAGGTCGATGCCGGCGCCCGCGCCGAGATCGACGCCCGTCGCGCCGGTGCCGACGCCGACGCCGAGCAGTGTCGAGCGCGACGCCGCTGTGCCGCCGCCGAGGTCGAGGCTCGCGCCGAGTTGGACATCCGTCGCGACGCCGCCGAGGTCATGCCGGCGTCGGCGCCGAGCACCGCCAAGTCGACGCCGGCGTTGACGCCGACGGCCACGTTCGCGCGCCAAGGTCCACTTTCGCGCTCAAGGCCGCGTCGACTCCGCTGCTATCGACGGCGACGCCGAGACCCGCGCTCGCGATTCCGAGGTCGACGCTCGCTTGCGCGTCGAGACCGGCGTTGCCATCGACCGCGAGATCGAGGCCCGAAGCGATGTGCACCGTCGGGCGTTCGCTGCCGCCGCCATCATTCTTCTGATCCGCCACGCTCGGTGCGAGATCGAGGTTAGCCGCGAGCGTGGTGGTGCCCGCGCTCGCGTTGCCGGCGACTCCGCCGACGCGCGCCGTTGCGGCGGGGGTCTGATCCGGCCGCACGGTAGCGGCCGCGCTGCCGAGAGCGGGGCCCGCGGCGCGTGGTGCCGCGACGCGCTGATCGTTCATGCCGAGCACGCGGATCGCACCGTCTGTGCTCGAGCGGATCGCGATCTCGCCAGCGTTCAATTGAATAGTCTCGCTGCCGTCCGGTGTGCGGATCTCGAGCCGACCCTCGAACAGCGAGATCGTCGTGCTGTCCTGCTGAACGGCGACGTTGAATTGAGTGCCCTTTATCACCGCCACCAAATACGGTGTTTCGACGCGGAGCTTGCCGACGTCGCGATGTGCGACGTCATAGAACACGTTGCCGCGATGCTGTACGAGGCGCGCGACCAGATTGCCGTCGACGGCTTCCGCGGGGATCTCGACGTCGGTGTCGCGTGCGACGGTTATGTTGGTCCCGGCCTGCGTCAATCCGAGCATGCCGTCGCCGCCCGTGACGATTCGCGCCGGCAGGTTCACCGTGGAGTCGGTTCGAACGTCCGTTGCCGTGCCGGCCATCGTCACCGCGACGTCGCCCGCGACTGCAGTGACCGAGATGCGTGCCGGGTCGTCGCTCGCGTGGTGGCGGAGCTTTCGCGAACGCGATGCTCGTCGCGGCGGCGAGCAAGACGAGCACCGATCGCAGCGCAGTAGCTCGAAGACGTCATGAAAGCGCCTCTTGTTGTCGTCGCGGGCATGCTGACACCTCCATGTCGTCAGTTGGCGACGATCATAGTGATGACGGCCCGACGACGATGTGAGGGTCATCACGGCAACGGCGAGGAACATTGTTCATAATCCGCGTCAATCCCGTTTGTCGAATCAATTGCGTGTGATGCTCGAGCACGTGGTGCGGTGTGGTGAACGTTTGCACATCCGCGATCTGAGATCGCGCCGCATCACCGCAGTGGCCCTGCTTGGCATAATCACGGCCGTACTTGAATTAATCACGGCGCCCGCGTTCGCGGCTGCGCCCAACCTCGTTTCGGTCGTGATCCGCGGCTCGAGTGTGTACGACGCGTCGCAGCTCTACGCGGTCTATCGCGAGCAGCTCGGCCAGCCCGTCACGCAAGACGGTGCGCGCGCGATCGTCACCGCACTTGCAGCGAAGTACGAGCGCGACGGCTACTCTCGCCCGCAGCTCAAGGTCGACGACGGCTTTCTTCAGGTGGGTGTGCTGCGCGTCGACGTGTTCGAGCCGCGCATCTCCGAGGTCAAGATCAGCGGCAACCCGGGGCCGCATCTCGCGCGGCTCGAATCCCTCGGCTCGCAGCTGCGCACGGACGGCCCGGTTACGCAGGCAGGCGTGTTGACCACGCTTCAGCAGATGCGCGCGCTGCCGGGGCTGACCGTGTCGGCGACGACGGCGCGTGACGACGTAGCGCCGAACGCGTACCGCCTCGAGGTGGACACGGACTTCGAGCCTGTCAGCGGCTCGGTGCGGTTGAGCAATCGCGGCACCGATGAAGCCGGACCGAACTTCGTGCTCGGGCAAGTGGTCGCGAACGGGCTGCTCGGCGGCGAGACGAATCTCGGTGTGCTGTTCGGTGCCGCGACCGACTACGATGAATACCACGGGCTCGGTTTGCTCGCGAACGTCGGATTCGGCTCGGTCGGCGGCCAGATGGCATTCTCGGGCTTCCGATCGCGCTCGGATCCGAACGAGCCCGTCGTCGATCGCGACGACCTCTACTTGCGCGACCGCTTGACCGCGGGGCTCACGCGTCCGCTTCCGAGCTTCGAACACGGGACGTTGGCGTTGTCGGCGGGGCTCGACTTCGACGACCTCGAGATCTTGCGTTCGGGCGAGCGGCTCCGCGATGAGCGGCTGCGGATGCTCAAGGTCGGCTCGAGCTGGAATTGGCGCAGCGGCAGCGCGGTGCAATACGCGGGCTCGATCGAGTGGGTCAAAGGGCTCGACGGTTTCGGCAGCGGGCTCGCCGCCGTCGATCTCGTCGACGATCCGCGGCGCGCGGACTTCGCGCTCACGCGTCTGAGCTTCACGCGGCTCACGCGGTTGGGTGAGCGTTGGTCCGTGCGGCTCGACGTGCTGGGTCAGCAGACTGCGAACGTTCTGCCGTACGGCGAGCGCTTCAAGATCGGCGGCGACCGGTTGGGTCGAGGGTTCGAAGT
Organism: uncultured Gammaproteobacteria bacterium; assembly: GCA_963742115.1. Lineage (GTDB taxonomy): Bacteria > Pseudomonadota > Gammaproteobacteria > Steroidobacterales > Rariloculaceae > FEN-1219. Next base: position 288,492 of record CAVUKQ010000008.1, on the reverse strand, counting down.
CGCGGAGATCGCGGGCGACCAGGGGCTCGGCGCGAAGGTGGAAGGCCGGAACCGGTTGTTGAATGCACCTGCGTCGCTTGGCCGCGCGTCACTCTATGCGTTCTATGATATCGGCGCCGCGTGGAAGCACGACGTACCCGGCCGCGAGTCTGCAGCAACGACCGGATTCGGGTTCGCTACGCAGGGCGATCGGTTCTCAGGTACGCTCGAGCTCGCCAAACCGCTGAGCCACGCGGATGTCGAAGGCCGCAAGGACCTCAGGCTGTTCGCAGAGATTGCGCTGTCGCTTTAGCTCGCGGCGCGCAGTTCCTCCCGCTGGCGCACTTCCCAGTACGGATCGTTCTGCCGCATAACATCATCGGCGGCCGTTCGAGACGATCTCGGAAATGCTGATTTTCGAATGTTGCGTCCGTACCGAACCGTGCGGTGTTGGTGCGCACGAGAGCGGCGTCTATGATCCGCCAATCACAAATTTCTTGTCCGAAGGAAGCCACTGTGGGAAGGGAAAACGTCTCGATGATTCAGCAGCCGCGGCAGAGCTCTGCGCCCAAGGAACGGTTCGATTCGCATGGCGCGCGCAAAGCCGCTATCGCGTTGCTCACCGCAATCTACAAAACCGGCCGTCACGGCACGATCGCCGAGGTGCTCATCGCGCTCGAAGTGATCGACTCGAATCTCGACGGACGGCCGCACTCGATGAAGTCGCTTTCGAGCAGGCTCGGGATTCCGTACACGTCGGTGTCGCGCATCGTTTACTCGCTCACTTCCGAGGCGCAGCCCGGCGGCGTATTGAAACTCGTCCCCGACAGCAAGGACCGCCGGCGCAAGCACATCGAGCTCGACCTCGAAGCCTTCAAGCGCTCGGCGCCGCAAATTCGGGCGCTCGAGAAGGCGATGATCGACTACTACGGCAGCTCCGTTTACAAGCTCAAGAAAGACAAGACCAACTAGCCGCAACGGTTCGCGCAGGCGCCGGTCGCGGCGCTTGCTCGACCATGAGGCGCGGTCTAAGGTGGCGCGGATGCGACGCCCGAGCGCCCATTGGCTTCTGTTGATCCCGCTGGTCCTGTTCGGGCTCGCCTACATCGATCGCATCGAGTCTGGGCCGAGCGACGACTGGCGAACCGCTAGCCGCACGCCCATGGGCCTCGCGCCGAATCCGGCGAGTACACCAGAGCCCGTCGTGCAGGTGTACGCCGCCCGCACGGTCCGTTGGCGAGGCTACTTTGGCGTGCACACGTGGATAGCGGCGAAGCCGCGCGACGCACGCGAATTTACGGTCTACGAGGTGAACGGCTGGCGCTTGCGGCGCAACGGCACGGCGGTGATGGTGACGAACCGCGCGCCGGACTCGCGCTGGTTCGGCGCCGCGCCGGAGCTGCTCGCGGAGCTGCGCGGCGATGCCGCCGCGCCGTTGATCGCGCGCATCGAGCGAGCTGCGGCGGATTACCCGTACGCGAGCACGTATCGCGTTTGGCCCGGACCGAACTCCAACACATTTACAGCGTTCGTGCTGCGCGACGTGCCGGAGCTGCGTGTCGACTTGCCGGCTACTGCGATCGGCAAGGATTACCTCGGCACCGCGCTGTTCGCGAAGACCCCGAGCGGTACTGGCGTGCAGTTCAGCGTCTTCGGCTTGTTCGGACTGCTCGCGGGCGTCGAAGAGGGTGTCGAGATCAACGTGCTCGGACTTACGTTCGGCGTCGATCCTCTGCAGCTTGCGCTGAAACTCCCGCTCGCGGGGAGCGTCGGCTTTGGCGGTGGGTAGGGCGCGGCGTTCGCAGCGCTCCGACGCCGTCTCTAGTATCGGGAAACCAAGGGGGAACCATGTCGATTGATCGTCTCATCGCCTCGATCGCCGCCGCGTGCGGGCTCTGCGTCGCGTCTGCGACCGCGTTCGCGCAGCCGCCCAATTCGCCGCGCGAGATCCAGAAGTTGAACGGCGACGTCTATTGGGCGCGTGACAATGATCTGCACTTGTCCGTGTTCATGGTCACGCCGGAAGGGATCATCGTCGCCGATCCGATCAGCCGCGACTTCTCGACGTGGCTAAAAGGCGAGCTCGCGAAGCGCTTCAACGCGCCCGTGCGCTACGTACTCTACAGCCACAAGGACTACGACCATGCGTCGGGCGCCGAAGTGTTCGCCGACACGGCCAAAGTCGTAGCGCACGAGAACACGCCGCGCTACCTCGGTCTACCTCCAGCCAACACGCCCTTGCCCGAGAGCGCGGCGGCGTTGGACGCGAACAAGAACGGCAAGATCGAGCAGGGCGAAGCCAAAGGTCAGCTCCAGTCGTTGTTCGCGCTGCACGACGCGAACAAAGACGGGGCGCTGAGCGGCGCAGAAATCACGCGCGGCCCATTGAGCGACGTGCGCGCGCCCGACATGACGTATTCCAAGCGCACCACGATCACGCTCGGCGGCAAGCACGTCGAGATGATCTACCTGCCGATCGAGCACGCGGACGACAACAGCATCATGCTGTTCCCGGACGACGACTCGGTCTTCGTCGTGGATTTCGCGCTGGTCGACCGCGTGCCGTTCGGAACGCTCACGGGCGAGATCGATCAGATCAAGCAGATCGAGGCGCTGAAGTGGGAGCACTTCGCGCCGGGGCATGGTCACGTAGGTACGCGCGCGTCGCTCGTGGCGCATCGTCAATATCGCGAGGAGCTGCGTACGGCCGTTGCCGCCGGAATCGCGGCCGGCCAGACACTCGACCAGCTCAAGCAGAGCGTAATGATGCCGAAGTACAAGGACTGGGAGTTCTACCAGCAATGGCGTGCCGACAACGTCACGGGTATGTACCAGATCCTGACGGCGAAGTGAGCGGCATCGAACCTTGAGGCACGGCTCCGCCTTATGACAGCTGGGCCATGACGCCGGCGCGGCGGCCGACTGGAGCCGCCGCGCACTTACCGCGTCCCAAGCGCTAAGGAAGCGCAGTTTCCTGCCGATAACCCGTTCGGGGCCGCGCCGCGGCCTACGCCGGCGCGCGCACGCCGGTCAGGGAAAGGGGAGCGGAATGAAACAGGCAGCCAGCACAGCGGACACGACCATTATCCTCGGTACGGAGTACAACGAAGCCCGCGCGCTCTGCGCCGGCTTGGTCGAGGAGCTCGACCGCTCGCTCGCGGAACGGAGCCTCGAGCTGCCATCGTTGCCCGAGGTGGCGCTGAAAATACGCAAGGCGCTCGCGGACGAGAACGTCTCCGTTGCCGAGATCTCGCGGCTCATCGGTTCGGACCCCGCGCTGGCGGCGCGGATACTGAAGACATCGAACAGCGCGTTGTTCTACCGCGGCAGCAAGCCGATCACGAGCGTGCATGCGGCGGTCTCGCAGCTAGGTCATCGCATGGTCCGCAACGTCGCGTTGTCGTTCGCCGCCCAGCAGGTGTTCATCGGCTACGGTAGCCAACAGTTGCGCAACTATCTCACGCAGATTTGGCAGCACAGCGTGCACGTCGCCGCGCTCGCGCACATGATCGCGCGCGTTCGCACGAAGCAGAATCCCGACGAGGCATTCCTTGCCGGCTTGCTGCACGAAGTCGGCAAGCTCTACATATTGATGCGGGCCAAGGACAAGCTCGACGTCCTCGCGTCCGAGAACGAGTTTCAGGCCGTGCTTGCGGCGTGGCATCCGCGTATCGGCCGCGCGGTGAGCGAGCTCTGGCAGCTGCCGGCCGATCTGGCAGTCGCAGTGGGCGATCACCAGAGCTGCAAGCTCGACGCTCCGGAGCCGCCGACGCTGACGGAGATCGTGGCCGTCGCGAACTACCTCGCGGAGCACAACGAGGAAGCCGTCAACGACGAACAGTTTTTCGACAGAGTGCCGAGTCTCGGGTCGCTCGCGATGGACAAGGCCACGTTCGATTGGCTGATCCGCGCCGGCGATGTGGATATCCGCTTGTTGATGCTCGCGTTCGGCGTCTGAGATCCCGCGCCCTAAGGGCGCGGGGCCGACTGTTCGATTACCATACCCCACAAGCCGCTCGCGCGGGCCGCTTACTTCCTCGGGGGAAAACAATGAAGACGTTCATCGGTCTCGTCGCGGTCGTTTTGTTTATCCACGTCTGCGCCGGGGATTCCGCGTCGGCGCAATCGATCGCATGTGATCGCCAATGTCTCGAAGGTTTCGTCGACCGGTACCTCGATGCGCTCGTGAAGCACGATCCGAAGGCGGTGCCGCTCGCGGCGAACGCGCGCTTCACGGAGAACGGCCAGCGCCTGACCATCGGCGACGGTCTGTGGCGCAGCATGAAAGCGAAGGGGACGTACCGGCTGTTCGTCAGCGACGTCGACGCGGGACAAGTCGCGTTCATCGGCACGCTCGACGAGGAGAACGCGGATCCCGCGAAGGGCACGCCCGCACTGATCGCGCTTCGTCTGCGGATCGCGGGCGCACGAGATCACCGAGATCGAGCAAGAAGTCGCGCGCAATATGGATGCCGCCAATCGTGTCGCGGCGCTCGGTTCGCCCCACCCGCTGTTTACTCAGGCTATCCCCGCGAATCAGCGGATGTCGCGCGCGGATCTGATTCGCACCGCAAACATGTACTTCACGGGCATGCAGCAGAACGACGGCAAAGGCGACTATCCGTTCGCGCCTGACTGCAACCGCATCGAGAACGGCATGCAGACGACCAACCGGCCGACAGCGGCGGGTCAGACACGGCCCGATCCGGCCACGGCCTCGAACTACTCCGCCGAGTGGGGCTGCCTCGAGCAATTCAAATCGGGATTGCTGCATTTCGTCACGCGCATTCGCGATCGGCGTTACGTGGCCGTCGACCAAGAACGGGGTCTCGTGTTCAGCTTCGTATTCTTCGATCATTCCGCGGGTGAGACGCGCAATTTCACGGCGCCGAGCGGACGCAAAGTCACGGCCGGGCCCGCGCAGCCATGGACGTGGTACATCGCCGAGATGTTTCGCGTGGAGGACGGGAAGCTGAGACAGATCGAAGCCGTGCTCGACCGCGTGCCGTACGGCATGAACTCGGGGTGGAGCAGCTGGGAGGACGGGATGTCCGACCGCGCCCAAGACGTGACGCGCGCAGCGACTCGCTGACTTCGGTCTCGCGCGCGCATTCGATCCACGGCGCAACGGGCCGCGGGTTTACACCATTTCGCTGTCGCAATCGGCCCCGGGCCGCTCTCCGGGAAGCCGGCCCTGGAAACGCCGGCTGCGCGGTCCTTCGCGCCGTAGCTGAGTAACGCGAATCATTCGCATTGCGTTTGCAGATGAGAGTCATTATCATCCGCAACGGGATTTAGGATTCGGGAAGTCAGCCAATGTCTCGTTCGAAGCAACGGAGCAACGCCCTCGAGCTCCCGGCGCGCGGATTGGTCGCGAGCGCCGTCGCCCTCGCACTGACCTCGACCGCAGCGTTCGCGCAGCAACTCGGCCCGCAGGCCGACGTCGTCGTGACCGGTGAGGTGACGCAGCCGGAGCCCACGTCGAGCAAGTTCACCGCGCCCCTGATCGACACGCCGAAATCCGTCACGGTGATTTCCCAGGCGCTGATCGCGGAGACCGGCTCGACCTCGCTCGTCGACGCGCTGCGCACCGTGCCCGGCATCACGTTCAACGCGGGCGAGGGCGGACAACCCGCGGGCGACAACTTGAAGATCCGCGGCTTCGACGCCGGCTCCGACGTGTTCATCGACGGCGTGCGCGACGCGGGCTCGCAGACGCGCGACGTGTTCGCGCTCGAGCAGATCGAGGTGATCAAGGGACCGGGCTCGACGTACACCGGCCGCGGATCGACCGGCGGCTCGGTGAACCTCGTTACAAAGAAGCCGCGCGACGAGCAGTTCATGAACGCGAGCATCGGCGCCGGCACGGACAGCTACGGTCGCGCGGCGCTCGATGCGAACTATCGGTTCGGCGACAGCGTCGGTTTTCGGTTGAACCTGCTCGCGCAGGACTACGACGTGCCGGGGCGCGACAGCGTCTCGAACTCGCACTGGGGCATCGCGCCGTCGCTCGCGTTCGGCATCGGCGAGGACACGCGCTTCAACCTCGACCTGTATCGCTACGAGACGGACGACATTCCGGACTACAGCATTCCGTATTCGCGTAACGCCGCCAATAACGCGCCAGCGGGTGAGCCTGTCGACGTGAACAGCGAAAATTTCTACGGGTTGCTGAATCGCGACTTCCAAAAGAGCGGAGCCGACGTCCGCACGTTCCAGTTCTCCCACGACTTCGGCGACAAGCTCACGCTCACGAATGTCACTCGCTACGGCCGCACCACGAACGACTACATCGTCACGAACCCGGACGACGGCCGCGGCAACATCGTGAACGGTTTCCTGTATCGGAGCAGCAAGAGCCGCAACTCACACACGACCACGGAAGCGAACCTCACGAACTTGAGCGGCGAGGCGAGCACCGCCAACCTCGAGCACAGCTACTCGTTCGGCGTCGAGGTGAGCCAGGAAGAAATGCTGAACCGTCCGTACGTCGTGACTTCGACGTTCGCCGGCAACGCAGTGACGGCGTTCCCGACATCGTGCAGCGCGCCTGGCGCGGTCGGCGCGGCGTCGCTGTACAACTGCACGACGCTCGACAACCCGAATCCGAACGATCCGTGGACGGGCACGATCACGCAGTCGACGACGCCGACCAGCGTGGACACCGACACACACTCGGTGTATGCGTTCGACACTCTCGGTTTCAACGACAAGTGGTCGCTGAACCTCGGCGTGCGTTGGGACGACTACGACACGCTGCAGAACGGCTTCACAGGCACCACGCCCCAAGTGCTAAGTAACGAAGCCGACTTTTGGAACTACCAAGTGGGCGCCGTGTTCAAGCCGGCGAGCAACGGCAGCGTGTACCTATCGACCGGCACGTCCTCGAGCCCGGTCGGCAACTCGCTCGGCGACGGCACGGAGAATATCGCGCTGACCAATGCGGACCTCGAGCCGGAGCGCGATCAGACGCTCGAACTCGGTACCAAGTGGGCGCTCGCGGGCAATCGTCTGTCGCTCACGACTGCGATCTTCCGTACCGAGACCGAGAACGCGCGCGCGACGGTGGTCGGCGGGCTCCAGCAGAACGTAGGTGACGAGCGTGTCGACGGCTTCGAGATCGGGGTGAGCGGCAACATCACGAACCGCTGGACGATGTTCGCCAGCGTCTCCGTGCTCGACAGCGAGATCCTCGACGACGGTCCGGTCGCGGCGAACGAGGGCCATGAGTTCCCGAACACGCCGAAGAACAGCGCGAGCCTTTGGACGAGCTATGCCGTCACGAGCAAGGTCACGATCGGCGGCGGCGCAACCTACGTCGACCAGCGCTTCGGCAACGTCGCGAACACGATTTGGATTCCCGAATACACACGCTACGACGCGATGGCCTCGTTCGACGTCGGCTCGAAAGTCAATCTGCAGGTGAACGTTCAGAACCTCACCGACGAGGTCTACTACGCGCGGCCGTATCAGAATCACTATGCACAGCTCGGCGCCGCAAGGTCGGCGGTCGTGAGCGCGACGTTCGATTTTTGACGCTTGAATCGGCCCGCCCGCCGAACGGCGGGGCGGGGCCGATCTCTAGACCGCCTGCCGCGCATGCTGCTGCACGTTCCCGACGTTCTCACCGCTGCCGAAGTGCAGCACTGCCGCCGCGTGCTCGATGCAGCCGACTGGGTCGACGGCGGGGTCACGGCGGGATTCCAGTCGACGCGCGTCAAGAACAACATGCAGCTGCCGGAGGGTTCGGCAGCCGCTCGCGAGCTCGGCGAGCTCGTGCTCGGTGCGCTCAACAAGAGCATGCTGTTCGCGTCCGCAGCGCTGCCGGCGAAGGTTTTCCCGCCGCTGTTCAATCGCTATGAAGGCGGCCAGGCGTTCGGCAACCACGTCGACAACGCGATTCGACAAGTGCGCGGCACCGGGCAGCGGCTGCGCACGGACATCTCCGCGACTCTGTTTCTTTCGGCGCCCGACGAATACGACGGCGGCGAGCTCATCGTGGACGACGCGTACGGCCCGCACAGCGCGAAGCTGCCGGCCGGGCACATGGTTCTATACCCCGCGACGAGCCTGCACCGCGTCACGCCCGTGACCCGCGGCACGCGTCTCGCGTCGTTCTTTTGGGTTCAAAGCCTCGTGCGCGACGATGCGGAGCGCACGCTGCTGTTCGACATGGACATGGCAATCATCAGGCTGCGGCAGCAAGTGGGCGACAGCGACGCGGTCGTCGCGTTGACCGGCGTCTACCACAACCTGTTGCGGCGCTGGGCGACGGTCTAAGGCGCTTGCGCCGTCTGCGCCTTCAAGAACGCGCGCACCTCGGCGAGCGTCTCCTGCGGATTCGTCTCGTGGAACGAGCGGCCCCCCGGCATGACTTTGCCATGGCGGCGCGGGGTATCGTAGAACAGGCTCTCGCGCGCGAGAGATGCGCTGGCTGCCGTTATACTAGCCGCCCGTGTCCACGTTTAGCCTCAACGAGTTCTATCAGCGCAATCGGCGCGTCGTCATTTGGGTAATCCTGTTCGGCTTGCTCTGGCTTCTCCGGGACTTCTTCGGTCTCGTGTTCCTGTCGTTCGTGCTCGCGATCATCGCGGCGCCGTTCGCGGAGTTCGGCACGAAGCGCCTACGGTTACCGCACTGGCTCGCGCTGTCGATCGTGTACTTGCTGTTTCTCGTCGTGCTCGCGTCGTTCGTGCGCTTCGTCGTGCCGAGCGTCGCGTCCGAGGTGAATCGCATGATCGGCAATCTGCCGACGACCGAGCAGCGCCTCATCGAGATCAAGAACGGCATCGTCGATCGCTACCCTACGTTGCGGCAGCCGATTGCCGGCTATCTGCGCAGCGCGCTCACGGACGATCGCGCGGCCGCGATCGAGGTGCAGCTCGCGAGCGAGCGCGCGCGGCTCGGGCTTACGGAGGCCGGTGTGGCCGAGGCTGCCGGTAGCACCGTTGCGCCGCCGGACGTGTTCCGCGAGTACTTCAACCGCCAGGACCAGCTCTATCTCAGCGCGCTGATGTCGGCGCAGTTCCAGCGCGTGCGCGAGTACGCGCCCGCGGTCATCAACATGCTGTATCGCGCCACGGCGACGATCCTGCTCGCCCTGCTGTTCAGCTTCCTGATCCTGATCGACCTCGCGCGCATCAAGCGCGGCATTGGGCGGCTCAAGACGTCGAAAGTCGGCGATTTCTACGAGGAGGCCGCGCCGCCGATCGGCCGGTTCGGAATCCTGCTCGGACGCGCGATCGAGGCTCAGGCCGCGATCGCGTTCGTGAACACGGTGCTCACGCTGATCGGGCTGCTGCTGCTGAAGATTCCGCTCGTCGCGATGCTGTCGGTGGTCGTGTTCGTCTGCAGCTTCGTGCCCGTGCTCGGCGTGCTGATCTCGACCACGCCGATCGTGCTCGTGGCGCTGAACGCGGGCGGGTTCTCGCTATCGCTCGCGGCGATCGGGCTCGTGATCTTGATTCACGTGATCGAGGCGTACGTCTTGAACCCGATGATCTACGGCCGGCACCTGAAGCTGAACCCCGTGCTCACGCTGATCATCCTGTACGTCGGCTATCACGCGATCGGGCTCTGGGGAATGCTGCTCGGCGTGCCCGTCGCGCGCTACTTCGTCCACGACGTGTTCGAGGTCCCGTTCCGCGACCGCTCGTCGACGGGAATCCGCCAAGATCATTGAGCGGGCTCCAGTCGAATGATCGTGCCGTCGGGCTTGCCGCTGCCGTAGCGCAGCTCGGTCGCGAAATACAAGAAGCCGTCGGGCCCCTGCTCGACGTCGCGGAACCGCGAGTGCATCTCCGTGAGCAGCGGCTCGCGACGCTCGGCCTGGCCCGGGCTGGTCGAACAGGATGCGTTGCACCTGCTGCCCACTCAGGGAGGGGACAAAAAGGTTGCCCTTCCACTGCGGGAACTTGTCGCCCGTGTAGAACAGCAAGCCCGACGGGCTGATCTGGGGCGTCCAGAACATCCGCGGGTTTTCCATGCCCGGTCGCTCGAACGGATGATCGGATACGAGCGTGCCCGAGTAGTTGCGGCCCATCGATACGAGCGGCCAGCCGTAGTTCGCACCGGGCTTCAGGATGTTGATCTCGTCGCCGCCCATGGGCCCGATCTCGAGCTCCCAGAGCTCGCCAGTCTCGGGATGGAACGCGAGCCCGAACTCGTTGCGGTGCCCATAGGTGTAGATCTCTCCGCGCGCGTCCTTGCGGCCGACGAACGGGTTGTCCTTCGGTATACCGCCGTCGTCCGTGAGCCGCAGCACTTTGCCGAGGTGATCGCCGAGACTCTGCGCGCGCATCCGAACGCTGTTGTCGTCTTTCGGCTGGCAGCACAGCGCGTCGCGATCGCCGACGGTGAGATACAGCGTCTTGTCCGGGCCGAATAGCATTCGGCCGACGAAGGCCAAGCGACTGTTCATCCACGCGTCCGCGACGAAGATCTCGCGCACGTCCTTCAGCGTCGCGCCGTCGAGGCGGCCGCGCGACACCGCGAGCGTTTGGCCCTTGTCGCCGCCGTCTTTCAAGTACGAGGCATAGACGAAGCGATTGCGCGCGAAGTCCGGATGCAGCACCAGCCCGTGTAGCACGTCGTTGCCTTCAGGCGAAGGTGCCTTCCACACCGGCGTCGGATTGAGGACGCCCTTCTCGACGATCCGTAACGCGCCGTTGCTCTCGGTCACGAGCAGGTTCCCATCGGGCAGGAAAGCGATGTCCCAGGGGCCGACAAGCCCGTCCGTCACGAGCACGACGCGGATCTTCGCGCCGCTCGTCTCGAGCGTCAGCGGCGCGTCACGAGTCGGGAGCGGCGGCGGGGGGCCGCTCGGTGCTTGCGCGAGCGAGCGTCCCGCTAGCGCGAGTCCGACGACCATGACGAAGCGACGCCACGGCGTCGGCGTGCGGTATCCCATTGCTCGACTCCCCCGGTGCAACGAATGGCCGCGGGATGCTACCGCGCGCTCGAGTGGCCTGCCACTTGGCGTCTTCTCGCGGCGTCGGGTTCGCGACCTGGGTAGCCGTGCGGGTCGGGGTGAGCGTCTTTAGATAAACAAAGCTACCCGAGCGCGAGCCGCAGGAGGTCCCGCGATCCGCGCAGGTACAATCGCTCGCAACGTCGCGAGGCCGGGCCTCGGGGCGATCCGTCCAACAACGACCGGGGGGTCAACCATGAAATCGCACACCGTTACTCGCGCGCTATTGCCGCTCGCATTCTGCGCGCTCGGCGGCGCCGCGTTCGCGCAGCAGCCCGCACAGCCGGCGCAGCCGCAAGCTCCGCAAGAAAAGATGACCTTTTTCATCACGAGCGTCGGCAAAGGCGACGGCGCCAATCTCGGCGGCCTTGCGGGCGCGGATGCGCATTGCGAAGCGCTCGCCGCCGCGGTCGGCCGCGGCGAGGCCGAGTGGCGCGCCTATATGAGCGCGGCCGCCGCGCCGGGCCAGCGGCCCGTCAACGCGCGCGATCGGATCGGCGCTGGCCCCTGGTACAACGCAAAGGGCGTGCTGATCGCGGCCAACGTCGACGACCTGCACGAAGACCGCAACAACATCCGCAAGCCGACGGCGCTGAACGAGAAAGGCGAAGAGGTGAACGGCGCGGGCAGCACGCCGAACATGCACGACATGCTGACCGGCTCCGACTCGTCGGGACGCCTCGTGCCCGGCAACGCGGCGCTCACCACCTGCAACAACTGGACGAGCAACGCCGCGGGCAACGCGATGCTCGGCCACCACGACCGGCTCGGCGGGCCGAACGCATCGTGGAATTCGGTGCATAGCAGCCGCAGCTGCAGCCAACCGGATCTCGTCGCGACCGGCGGTGCGGGCCTCTTCTACTGTTTCGCGGTCGAGTAGGCTGTTTCGGGTGCCGGGCGAATGCCCGGCACCGCCGTCGCTGCAGCGGAATTCATGAGCGCTTCTGCGTAGAATGCAGCCTTTCCGTACCGGCAAGGACCGATCAACCCCTGGGGGCTAATAACATGTCATTGAAACCCGAACTTCGTATCTCACTCACACGCACCGTGCTCGCGGTGGGTACTGTCGCGGCGCTCGCCGCCGCGCTCCCGAGCCTCGCGCAACCGCCGGGTCCGCCCGGCGAGACCTTCAAGGTCGTCACGTTCGTCGAGGGGCTCAAGAATCCCTGGAGCATGGCGTGGCTTCCGAACGGCGACATGCTCGTGACGGAGCGCGGCGGCACGCTGCGCATCATCCGCGGCGGCAAGTTGCTGGAGACGCCCGTCGCCGGAGTGCCGGCGGTGCGCGCGCAGGGACAAGGCGGCCTGCAGGAAGTCGTGCTTCACCCGCAATACGCGACGAATCACTACATCTATCTGAGCTACGCGAAGCCGGGCCCGGACGGCGGCAAAACGGGTACGACCGCGCTGTCGCGAGCGAAGTTCGAGAACGACAAGCTGTCCGACGTGAAAGAGATCTTCGAGGCGAAGGCGTGGAACGACGCGCCGGGCCACTTCGGCGCACGCATGGCGTTCGACAACCAGAACCACCTGTTCCTGTCGGTCGGCGATCGGATGGCGGGCCTGTTCCCGCGGCGTCCGGACGGCGCGATGGACCCGAATCTCGCAGGCCACCCGGCGCAAAATCTCGGCAGCCACCAGGGCAAGATCCTGCGCTTCAACGACGACGGCTCGGTTCCGGCGGACAATCCGTTCGTCGGTCAGGCCGGCAAGCTGCCCGAGATCTGGAGCTACGGTCACCGTAACCCGCAAGGCCTCGCGTGGAATCCCGAGACCAACACGCTCTGGGAGACCGAGCACGGCCCGCAAGGCGGCGACGAGCTCAATTTGATCGAGAAGGGCAAGAACTACGGCTGGCCCGTGATCGGCTACGGCGCGAACTACACTCTCGGCACCGAGATTCACGCGAGCCGGAACAAGGAAGGGATGGAGCAGCCGAAGGCGTTCTTCGTGCCGTCGATCGCGATCTCGAGCCTCACGTTCTACGAAGGCGACAAGTTCCCGAACTGGAAGGGCAACGCGTTCGTCGGCGGCATGGCTGCCAACTACCGCCAGGTCGTGCGCTTCTCGTTGAATGGCCCCGTCGTCACGAACCGCGAGCCGCTATTGCAGGGCCAGTATCGCGCGCGTGACGTGCGCACGGGTCCGGACGGCTTCATCTACATCGCGACCGACAACATCTTCCCCGGGCAGCCGTCACCGATCGTGCGGCTCGAGCCGGCTCCCCGAAGGCCAACTGAGCATTTAGCGAAACGACTGAATCGCGGCGAGCCGGTGGCGACGAACGTCGCCACCGGCCGCCGTCTTCGAATGCTTCGACCTGCAAGGACGCCCGGTGACGCCCCCCGACGAATCGATCTCGCGCCGCGCTAGCTCGCGCCGCTAGTCCACGACACCGTGCTGCTCGATATTTCGCCGCTGCGCCGGCACCGCGACTTCCGTCTGCTGTTCGCGGGCCAGTTCGTGAGCGGCTTCGGCACCTTTTTTACCTATGTCGCGCTGCCCGTGCAGATCTACGACATCACGAAGTCGTCCGCGCTCGTGGGACTCCTCGGCGCCGTCCAGCTAGTGCCGCTCGCGATTGCCGCGCTCTGGGGCGGCGCGTACGCGGACGCGATCGATCGCCGGCGTCTCTTGCTCTGGTGTGAGACGCTGATGCTGCTCGGCTCGCTGGCGCTCGTTTGGAACTCGCTCGCGGAGCAACCGAGCGTCGTCGTGCTGTTCGCCGTCGCGGCCTTCATGTCCGCGGTGAACGGATTCCATCGCCCCGCGCTCGAGGCGATGACGCCGAAGCTCGTGACCGTCGAGGAACTGCCCGCCGTGTCCGCGTTGAGCGCTCTGCGCCGCACCGTCTCGGCGATCGCGGGACCGGCGCTCGCGGGCATTTGCATCGCGGCGTTCGGTTTGCCGTTCACGTTCGGCGTCGACGCCGCGACGTTCGCGTTCTCGCTGGCGGTACTCGCGGCGATTCGCGCGATGCCGCCCGCCGCGAACGCGCCGCGCGCGGGCCTGTCGAGCATCGTCGAAGGGCTTGCGCTATGCGACCCGCCGCCCGGAGCTCGTCGGCACCTACCTCGTCGACATCGTCGCGATGACGTTCGCGATGCCGACGGCCGTGTTCCCGGCGCTCGCGGAGCAGTGGGGCGGCGAGTCGGCGGTCGGGTTCTTGTACTCGTCGATGAACGTCGGCGCGTTCCTGATCACACTGTTCAGCAAATGGACTGCGAGCGTCGAGCGGCGCGGCGCGGCCGTCGTGATTTCCGCGGGGCTATGGGGTGTCGCGATCGTCGCGCTGGGCTTCGCGAATTCGCTGCCGGTTGCGGTCGCGTGTCTCATGCTCGCGGGCGCGGCCGACATGGTGAGCGCGCTGTTCCGGATGACGATCTGGAACGAGACGATTCCGTCCGTGATTCGCGGCCGGATGGCCGCGATCGAGCAGCTGTCGTATATGACGGGCCCGCTGCTCGGCAACGCGCGCGCCGGCTACATGGCGGAGCGGTTCGGCCTCGGGCCTTCGATCCTCTGGGGAGGCATCATCTGCACGGTGTGCGTCGCGGCCTGCGTGCCGCTGCTGCCGGCCTTCTGGCGCTACCGAAAATCGTCGCACGGCCCGGTCGATGAAATGGGTCGCACGCAGCCGGAGCCGAGCGAAGTGCGGCCCCCCTAAAGGATTGCGCCTTCCGCGGCAGTTCCCCTATCGTAGGCCGGACATAGGTTTAACGGTCCAAGAACGAACGAAGCGGCGCCCGTGGCGCACGAGGAGATCGCATGATCGCGCTTAGAACCTTAATGGCGTTAGCCGTCCTCTGCATCGCGGGTGCGGCCAGCGCGGCCGACGATTGCGCGGCCGGCGGCGGCCTCGAGTTCGTCTGCGGCCCGAAGAATGCCGAGGACCTCGTGCTCGTTCCGGGCACGAAGTGGATCATCTCGAGCGGTATGCAGGCGGGCGCAGCGTTCTACTTGATCGACTCGCGCGACGGTAAATGGAGCGCGGTGCAGCCGCAGGCGAAGCACGACGCCGCGTTCGGGAGTTGCACGACGCCGCCGGACCTTGCGAAGTCGAACACGCACGGTCTGAACCTGCGCGCAGGCGAGCGGCGGCCGGTCGACGCTCTACGCGGTCGGCCACGGGCCCCGCGAGGCGATTGAAATCTACGACGTCGACTCGAGCGGCGCGAAACCGACGATCACCTGGAAGGGCTGCGTGCCGATGCCCGAAGGGCTCGCCGCGAACAGCGTCGCGTCGTTCGCGAACGGCGGCCTCGTGGCCACGGTGCTGCTGATGCCGGGCAAGTCGTTCGCCGAGTCGGTCGCGCGCAAGCCGACGGGCGCGGTGTTCGAGTGGTCGCCCGGCAAGAGCGGCTTCGAGCTCATCCAGGGCAGCGAGCTGCCGGGCAACAACGGCATCGAGACCTCGGCCGACGGCCGCGAGATCTTCGTCGTGTCGTCGGGGTTTCAGACGATCGTCGCGTTTTCGCACGCGAATCCCACGAAGCAGCTGCGCACGACGCAGCCGTTGCCGTTCACGCCCGACAACGTGCACATGGGCGCGGACGGCAAGCTGCTCACGGCCGGCATGAAGAACGACGAGCCGGCATGCGGCGGCGCGCCGGGACCGCAGCACGACCTCGCGAAGCTCGGGAGTTGTCCGCGCGGGTTCTTCGCGTACTCGATCGACCCCGCGACGATGAAGGACAGTGTGCTCGCGCAAGGTCCCGCGAATCCGGCGTTCAGCAACGCGACGATGGTGCTCGCGTTCGACAAGCAGTTCTGGATCGGCACGTTCTCGGGCGACCGCGTCGGTCACGGCAACCTGCGCTGACGCTTCCGCTGCTTCGAGTCCAGCGCTTCACCGAAGACGCCCGGCGCGCTTCGGGCGGCGAGTACGTGCGCCTGCGCGACGGCGTCACGCATTTCTACGCGGAAGGGCCCGAGCGCGGAACCCCGATTGTTCTCGTGCACGGAGCCACGGTTCCGCATTGGGCTTTCGACGCCCTCGTGCCGCACTTGCATGCGGCCGGTGCGCGGACCCTGCGCTTCGACCTGTTCGGCCATGGTCTTTCCGATCGCCCGGCGATCGACTACACGCTCGATCTCTTTGCGCGTCAGATCATCGAGCTCGTCGAGACGATCGGCTTTCCGCGCCCCGCGGCGATCCTCGGTCACTCGGTCGGCGCGGCGATCGCTGCGCAGGTGGCAGCCTCGCGTTCCGACTTGATCGATCGAATCGCGCTGGTTGCCCCGATGCTGGATTTCAGCGCGACCACGCATGCGGGGGAGTGGTTCCGCTTGCCGGTGATCGGTGAGGTGCTGATGAGATTCGTCGGCGTGCCGCTGCTCATGCGGCGCCGGCGAAGGAAATACGCCGCAATAGGCCAGCCGCACCTCATCGATCGCTTCATCGAGGAGGTGTCGTACGCGGGTTTCTGGCAAGCGCTGCTGTCGATGGTTCGCTCGGACACCTTCGGCGATCAAAGCGCGCGCTACGCGGCGCTCCGCGATCTAGCTCGAGACGTGCTGGTGATTTCGGCGAAAGACGATACGGTCATACCGGCACCGGACGTTGCGCGAATCTGCGGTCTGATAGCGAAGTGCCGCCACATCGAGATCGACGGTGCCGAGCACAACCTGTTGTTCACGCACTCCGCCGAAGTGGCGGCTGCGCTGCGATCGTTCACCGGCGCCACGGCGACGCCGAGCCGAGCCGATGGTCTCGAACGCTCACGCGTCCTGCTCGGGTAACCGCGCCGGCCGCAGCTGCAGTAGCTTTTTCTCGCGAACGAGGAGCACAACCTGCTGCTACGCGCTCGGCGGAAGTGGCTGCCGGCCTCGCCCATGCTTAGGTCGTAAATCTGAATTACATCAAGTGCTTGTTACGAGTATCTAAAGCATTGTCTTAGTGCTGATAGCGGTCCCAGCCGCCCGCGCGCGACCCTCATCCGCGCCTTCGGGAGAGCTGGCCGGCCGCGCCGCCAAGTTTTTACAGAGCGCTCTGCGGGTTGAAACGGCTTTGTAACGCTCGCGACGCACGATCGTATGTTTCGCGACGATCGTGAGGGCGCTCATGAACACGGCCGCTATTTCAGCAACTGCGGCACCCGAGAGCTCGGGTGCGGAACGACCGCACCTCGACGACAAGCCTACTCGGATCAGGATTGCCGTGTTCCTCACGCTGCTTCTCGGCGGCGGCGTGTACGCGGCGAGCCGGTGTCCACCACGCACGTGCTGTCCTCGGGCGTGGCGGGAACGATGGCCGCGAACCGCTCGGGATTGCAATGGACCACGATCCGCAATTTACTGATGGCATGGATACTAACTCTGCCAATGGCGATCCTGTTGTCCGGCGGTCTCTACTGGCTGTTCTCGCAACTCTTCTGAGCTCATCGACATGACTCCCCCGATGGATCACGACGAGTTGATCCGGCGCATCAGCGCGGATCTCGAGGACAGCTACGACGAAGAGCTCGAGATGGAGATCGAGGATCGCCATCCGTTGCCCGCAGGATCGCCCGTCGCGGACGGCGACATGAAGGGCAACGACCGCAGCCGCTATTTTCGCGAATTGTTTCGGCTTCAGGCCGAGCTCGTGAAGCTCCAAGACTGGGTCGTCGACGCGCGGCAAAAAGTCGTGATCCTATTCGAAGGGCGCGACGCGGCCGGCAAGGGCAGCGCGATCAAGCGCATTACGCAGCGGTTGAATCCGCGCATTTGCCGGGTCGTAGCGCTGCCGGCTCCGAGCGATCGCGAGCAGACGCAGTGGTACTTCCAACGCTACGCGACGCACCTGCCTGCGGCCGGCGAGATCGTGTGCTTCGACCGAAGCTGGTACAACCGCGCCGGCGTCGAGCGCGTCATGGGTTTCTGCACCGAGGAGGAGGTCGAGGAGTTCTTCCGTTCGGTGCCGGAGTTCGAGCGGATGCTCGTGCGCTCGGGGATCCGTCTGATCAAGTACTGGTTCTCGATTACCGACGAGGAGCAATACCTGAGATTCCTCGGTCGGCTGCACGATCCGCTCAAGCAGTGGAAGCTGAGCCCAATGGACTTGGAGTCGCGGCGCCGTTGGGAGGACTACACGCGCGCGAAGGAAATCATGCTGCAACGCACGCACATAGCCGAGGCGCCGTGGTGGGTGATCCACGCCGTCGACAAGAAGCGCGCGCGGTTGAACTGCATTCGCCACTTGCTTACGCAGTTTCCATACGTCGAGAAGCCCAAGGCGCCGATCGTGCTCCCGGAGCGAGAGCGCCACGAGCACTACTCCCGCCAGGCCGTGCCCGAGGAGATGCTGGTCCCGGAGTGGTATTGATCGCGGAGCCGCGCGGCTCGCAGCAGCAGGTAGTTGCGCTCGGGAATGCTGCTCGTTTTATCGGCGGCGGCATTATAGAGCGCGATCGCCGCGTCCGGTTGGCCCGCCCGCTCGAGCAGGTGGGCGCGAACCGCGTAGAGGCGATGGTGGTTGCGGACTCGCTCGTCCGCGTCGAGCGGCGCGAGCAATTCGAGCCCGGCCCGCGGCCCGGATACCATGGCCGTCGCGACGGCATGGTTCAGCGCGATCATCGGATTGTCGGTCATCCGTTTCAGCACGTCGTAGAGCGCGAGAATCTGTGGCCAGTCGGTCGCGTCGGCACTCGCGGCTTCGTCGTGGACTGCCGCGATCGCGGCTTGCAGCTGATACTCGCCGACGGGCCCGCGCGGCAGAGCCCCGGTCACGAGCGCGACACCCTCCGCGATCGCGTCTCGGTCCCAGAGAGATCGATCCTGCTCGTCGAGCGGAATGATCTCGCCGCTCACGCCGGTGCGCGCTGCACGACGCGCGTCCGTGAGCAGCATCAACGCGAGCAGGCCCGCCACCTCGGTGTCGTCGGGCAACAGCTGATGCACTAGCCGCGTCAGTCGAATCGCTTCGTTCGAGAGATCCGTGCGATGCAACGACGGCCCCGAGCTCGTCGTGTAGCCCTCGTTGAAGACGAGGTACAGGACATGCAGCACCGACGCGACGCGCGGCGCGCGCTCCTCCGCCTCGGGCATCTCGAACGCGATGTCCGACGCCTTCACGCTCTGCTTCGCGCGGCTGATCCGCTGCGCCATCGTCGGCTCGGGCACGAGGAAAGCGTTCGCGATCTCGCCCGTAGTGAGGCCGCCGACCGCACGCAGCGTGAGCGCGATGGCCGAAGCGGGAGAGAGCGCCGGATGGCAACACATGAAGAGCAGCACGAGCGTGTCGTGTGGATCCATCTGCGGCTCGCTATAGAGGGCCGGTGCGACGACGATCGGCGTATCGTCGGCAACCACTTTCTCGCGGTCGCGCCGCGCGATCTCGCTGCGGATGTGATCCGTCATGCGCCGCAGCGCGACCTGGAGCAGCCAGCCGCGCGGGTTGTCGGGAACGCCGTCGCGCGGCCACTGATCCGCCGCGGCGATCAGCGCCTCCTGCACGGCGTCCTCCGATGCCGCGAAGTCGCGATGGCGGCGCGCGACCGCACCGAGCACCTGCGGCGCGAGGTCGCGCAGCAGCTGCTCGATGCGGCCGGCGACCGGCGCGTCGCTCACCGCGGCGGGCCGCTCGGCACTTCGCGCACCTCGATGCCTAGGTTCAGCGGCTTACCGCCGATGCCCGGCGCGGCCGACGCTTCCGCCGCGATCTCGTAGGCGCGCTGCGCGTTCGGAACTTCGACGATCCAGAAGCCTGCGAGGAACTCCTTCGATTCCGCGAACACGCCGTCGGTGATCGGCTTGCCGTTCGCGCCCGCGCGCACGACCTTCGCCTCGGCCGGCGACGCAAGGCCTTCCGCGCCGACGAGCTCGCCCGCGGCGCCGAGCTTCTTCGCGAAGGAGATCATGAATCCGATGTGAGCTTCGATGTCCTTCTTCGGCCAGGTGGTGATTCCATAGTCGCCGCCGCGCGGCGTGTTCATCATCAGCATGTACTTCATGGTCGTGACTCCTTGGTTTCCTGATTCGTCTCTTCGGCCCGGGTTTGGGCTGCCTTCGGTGTCTAGTCGGAGCCGACGGCGGCGATTCGACATCGGCCCCAATTTCTTGCGTTGGGCGGGGCTCGCACCGCGTCAGCTAAGGTCCGCCGGCGGCGCGCTCATGACTTCGCGCACCTCGATCGGAGCGTTGAGCGGTTTGCCCGCAACGCCCGGCGCCGCGGACGCCTCCGCCGCGAGCTCGTACGCGCGCTGCGGCCCGTCGACGTCGACGATCCAGTAGCCCGCGAGGAACTCCTTCGACTCGGGGAAGACGCCGTCGGTGACCGGCTTGCCGTTCCGGCCGGCGCGGACGAGCTTCGCGTCGCTCGCGAGCGCGAGACCTTCGGCGCCCGCTAGCTCGCCCGCGCGCACTGAGCTTCGCGCCGAAGCGGCGCATGAACGCCGTGTGCGCGTCGATAGCCTCCTGAGGCCAGCTCATGTATTCGTCGAATGCTTCGCGCGGGGCGCTCATCAACAGCATGAATTTCATGGGTCTACTCCTTTGGCGCCCGAAATGGACGCCCTTCAGGCCCAAGTCGGAGCCGACGCCGGGTTTTAGACATGCCGCGAGATGGTACTTTCAAAAAAGGCGGGAGTGGGGCACCCGGAGAGGTGTTCCACCGAGTCGCGCATGAGGAGCGATCGGTGAGAGCCGCGGCCGCGAGTCGCCGCCGCGAGTCGCCGCTCACACCCGCGTCGCGCAGAGCACGATCGAGCATGCGTAGAGTGACTCGCAGCCGCGAAAATCCCTGTGGACGAAGCGCCTGCGCGAATCGAACCGCGCCGACGTCCGTACCTTGACGTCGCGCCACCCGGCCTGCTCGAAGTACCGGCGGTACTCGGCGGGCCGAACTCGATTCGGTTGGCCTGGCGAGTAAAAGAGCCGGTAGAGCCAGCGCGGATAGCGGTAGATGTTGTTCGGGTCCTTCTCGCGTATCCAACGCGAGTGCGTTTGCAGGTCGATGACGGCGGCGATCTTGCCGCAAAAGAGCTCGGGCAGGTCGCTCGTTGGCGGAGCTCGGTGAAAAAAAATTTGCGGCGAGTGATGGCGCCGAACGCTCGAGTCGCGCAAAGCCGAGGCGACGCTCCCGCGGCACCCGCCTACGGCGCCGCGACGCTGAAATCCCAAGTGAGATAGAGGACTTGGCTCGTGCCGCCCAAGAGCTCGCCGAGCGACGCGTCGGTGCTCTTGCGCCGGCGCTCTGCCTTCACGATCGGGCGCAGCACGAGCGCGTACTCGCCGGGGCCGAGCGCCTGTTTCGTCTGCACGCGGTAGTGGCCGCGTCCGATTCGGTTGAGCTCGGTCGGGACGAGCTCCTCGACGATCGGGTCTTGCGCCGTCGCGACGGTCTTGGCGCCTTCGGTCTTCGCCGCGGCGACGAGCCGGTAGTTGTCGCTCGTGCGCACGAGCTGCACGATCGCCGGGTGATACGCGTCAGGATCGACGCCGGGCGTATGCCCATAGTCGATCTCGAACGCTGTCTCGCCCGCAAGGTCGCGCGAGGCCGATGTGCCCGCCAACGCCCAGACGGCGGTGCGGTGCTCGGTGTCGGAGCGGAACAATCCTCCGAGCGTGCTCGCGATGCCGCTGACAGCGGGATTCGCGAACGCGAGCGCTTTGCCGGCGAGGCCTTGCAGCGTCTTGAGGCGGACGCTGGTCTTTTCGTCCGTGAACGCCACTTGGGCGATCGTCGGCGCGAGCGCCGTCTTGTCCACCGAGTTCAGAATCCAAGCGTGCGGGCTCGAGTCGGTGCTCTTCGGGGGATCCGGCTCGCGGCGCGCAACCTCGGCAGTCTCCTGCTGCGCCGCGAGCCGGTCGATCATCGCGGACAGTTTCGCGAATTCCTCGGAGGGTTGCGGTGCCGCGGGCTCGCTCACGGGTAAGGCCTGCGGAGCGGCGGCAGACTGCTTCTTCGCCGTTTCCGCGGCGAGCATCGCCTCGATTACTCTCTCGGAAACGCCGGCGCCCTTGAGCGCGACGAGTGCGCGCGGCGACACGTCGAAGCGCGTCGCGTTCGCCGCAATCGCCGCGAGGATCGTGTTTTCGCTGAACTGTGCCTCGGTCATCGCGCGCACGTCATCGTTACCGACGCCGGCGGGCGCGTTTCCGAGCAGCGGGGCGGCGGCCGCGAGGTCCGGGCCGACTGCGCTCGTGTGATCGGCAGCTGCGCCTCGGCTGTTCGGCGCTCGCTGAGTTTGCCTGCGTGTCGTCGCCAATCGCGGGGCCGGCGTCGGGCTCGCTCGCCTCGACCTCGAAGTCGATCTCGACAGCGGGGATCGGCGGCTCGGCGGCGTCGAGCTGGCTCGCCTGCGACCTCGACCTCGGCCTCGGGAGTCGGCTCCGCGAGCGACGTCTGGCAACGGCAGCTCCTGCTGCGCTGCGAGCGGCCACGGCTCGCGCGGCATTTCGCGCACGGGCGGCGCATCCTGCGCGGCCGCGGCGCGGATCAGCGCGACGACGCAAGCGATGACGCAAAATACGAGAGGAGGCCGCGGTCCTTGAGCCGGCAAGTCTCTGATCCTTGAGCGGAGAAGCCGGCAATGCTATCGGTGGAGCGCCGCGACCCGCAACCCCGAATCGCGGATTTCGCGCCGTGCTTCACGCAGTGGGCGTCGCAATTTGGCGACGGCGCGTGCGAACACACCGCTGCTCGCGCGCGAAGCACGGGCCGGCGGACGAGCAACGACGGCTATTTACGCCGCCGGGTCCGAGTGTCTATCGTAGGACGGACATGCCGCGCCTCCTCGTCTTCCAACACGTCGCCGC
This sequence comes from uncultured Gammaproteobacteria bacterium, assembly GCA_963742115.1. Taxonomy (GTDB): domain Bacteria; phylum Pseudomonadota; class Gammaproteobacteria; order Steroidobacterales; family Rariloculaceae; genus FEN-1219. The sequence goes on along the minus strand of CAVUKQ010000008.1, from coordinate 265,805 downwards.
GGAGCCGCTCGGCACGCTCGACGCGCTGATCCGCGCGCGCGGTCACCGCATCCGCTTCCACAACTTCGAGCGCGACCCGGACGCCGTGCCGTCGATCGATCGCTATCGCGGCCTGATCGTGCTCGGCGGACCGATGAACGTCGAGGATCAGGATCGGCGTCCGCACTTGAAGACCGAGCTGCGCGCGATCGAGGAGGCGCTTCGCCAGCAGAAGCCGGTGCTCGGGATCTGCCTCGGCGCGCAGCTGCTCGCGCACGTGCTCGGCGCGCCCGTGCGCCGCCTGGAGGAGCCCGAGATCGGCTGGTACGACCTCGCGATGACCGAAGCGGGACGAAATGACAACGTGCTCGGAGCGCTCGGGACCGGCGCGCCGGTATTTCAGTGGCACGGCCGTGCGTTCGATCTCCCTTCGGGCGCCGAGCAGCTCGCGCGCACGAATACCTGCGAGCACCAAGCCTTTCGCTGGGGCACGAGCGCCTACGGGTTTCAGTTTCACCTCGAAGCGGAGGCGGCTCTGATCGAGCGTTGGCTCGCGCTCCCTGCGTATCGCGACGAGCTCGCGGCGCGCGGCCGCGACGAGCACGCGATCCGCACGGCAACGACTTCGTTGATCACGAATACGCAGCGCTTGGCCGACGCCGTGTTCAACAACTTCCTCGATCTGATCGGGCGGCCGAAGCGGCGCATCGTGCTGCCGTCGCGCGGCATGCCCACGTAGCGGCGACCCGGCGCGACAGCGATCTCGTGCGATTGCGATTGCGATTGTGATCGTGACTGCGCGGCGCGTTCGCGCGCGGCTCGCGGCCCCGGGTTACTCGCGTCGGCGGTTCGATCGTCCCGCGCCGTCGGAGTCCTCGTCCGCGACGAGCATCCGGATCGTCCCGTCTTGCCGCGACGTCAGGAAGATTTCGCCGTCGCGGCTGCGGCTCAGGTGCAGGTCCGCGCGCGTTAGCGACGTGCCCATCGTCTTCTCGACGAGCTCCTTGAACGAGGTGTAGTTGCGCGCGCCGGACGCGTCGCGCGTGTAGAGCTGGATCTCCTCGATCGGTGCGACGGTCGACGGGATGCCGTCGTCGGCTTTCTTCAACGCGTCGAGGTCGGCGGCGAACACGCGCCCGCGATTCACGTCGCCGAACACGAACTTGCCGCGCAGTGCGTCGATCTTGCCGTGGTACGCGAACCCGCCGGCCACGGCGACGCCTTCGGTATGGTCGTAGATCGCGACGGGGTACGTGAACTCGTCCTTGTTGCGGCCGTTCAAGACGTCGTCGGGCAGCGGATAGAGCTGATTCAGGTTGCCGCCGGGCCGGATCATGCCGTTCTCCCAGTAACCCTCGCGCTTCATCCAGCCGTAGTTGCCGCCGTTGCGGATGATATTGATCTCCTCGATGTGGTTCATTCCGATGTCGGAGCCGAACATCGTCCCGTCCATGAGGTCCCACGACATCCGGTGTGTGTTGCGGAAGCCGTACGCGTAGATCTCGCCGAGCGTCTTCGGGTCGTTATCGGCGGCGAATTTGTTCGCCATCGGAATGGTGTAGTCGCCGAGCCCCTTCTGGCCCTTCGTGACCGACGGGCTGCGCGGGTCGAAGCGCAAGATCGCGGTGATCACCGAGTCCAGACGCTGCGTCTGACCGGGATTGTTCGCGTTCGGTCCCGCGCCGTTGCTGAAGCCGAGATCGCTGCCGCTCGTGTACAGCAGGCCGTAGTCCTCCGAGCCTGGCCGCGCCGTGGGATTGAACTCGACGTTGCCGAAGGGGTGCGTCAACGTCTCGACGATGTGCCCCACGCGCAGCAGCTCGCGCCGCGTGCCCTCGAACGTGCCGGCTTTCGGATCGCGCGCGTGCCACTCCGTGAACACGTTGTGGAAGTGCACGTCCGCGGCCGTGAAGCCCGGCGGAATGAAATTGGGCGTGGCGGGATTGTCCTGCGCTCGCTCGCTGTGGATCGTGTAGAAGAGCCCGTTGTTCGCGAAGTCCGGATGAAAGTCGAACCCGATGAAGCCGCTCTCGAGCCGGTTGTAGACCGCGAACGGGAACGCGGCCGCCACATCGGCGTACACCGACGTCTTGTCGCCGTCGACGAGATACAAGAAGCCGCGCGAGTCGTTCGCGAAGCGGCGGCCGTCGGGCAGGTCGCGCACGAAGCTCACGCGCGCCCAGCCGGTCGGCGTAACGTCCTGGTCGACCGGGCGCAGGTTGCGCGTCTCGGGCAGCCGCACGACGTCGCGGACCTCGACCATGAGCCCGTGCTTGTCGATCGGCGCGGGCAGAGGGTTGCTCGTGATTTGCGCGCGCGCCGGGCCGGCGGCCGAGCACGAGAGCGTTATCGTGAGCGCGACCGTAAGCGATTTCGAAATGTGCATTGGGCTCCCCCCGGAACTATTCTGCGTTTGCGGCTCTTATACCAGCCCTCGCTGTTCGAGGGCTAGACCGACGGGGCGCGCCGGCAGCGCAGCTGCCGCCGGTAGGGGACCGCCGTGCGGGCGCGGTCGACGCCTATTGCCAATTACGGCCAGAACGCACGCGCGTAGTTGATCGGCGCATGATCCGCGAAGCTGCGCAGCAGCACGGCGCCTTTGCGCCAGGCGTGCTCCAACGTGTATTGCCAATGGGCATGCCGGCGGTCGGCGCGCACGACGTGTGCGGGCGGATCGGTCAGCGGCTCGGCATGGCGCGTGAGATAGGTGCGCGGCGTGACGTGCGCGTAGCCGCCCAGCGCCGGGGGTACCTCGGTCACGCCGTCGCAACAGCCGACGACGTGTGTGCTCGGCAGCGTCACGGTCGCCGCGAACGTGCGGTCTCCGACGCGCGGCGAGCCGAGCGTCACGAGAGTACCGCTCGAGATCACGGACGCCGCGAGCGTCGCGAGCGCGGCACCGAGGCTATGGCCCGCGACGATAGTGCGGCTCGCATCGTGGTCCGTCCGTCCAAGCCACTCGCGGATCTCGGGCAGCAGCGCGCGCGCTCCCGCAGCGAAGCCTGCGTGCACGCATCCTGCGGACTCGGGCCACGGAGTCAGATTGGCGCGCGCGTCGGTGAATAGGTCGCGCAGCGCGCCGGGTTGGGTTCCGCGGAACGCGATCAGCGCCGTGCCATCCGCGACCCGCACCGACGCGAAAGCTTCGGAGCCGGTCGGTGCGTGCAAGAACAGGCTCGGTTTGCCGAAGCCGACTCGCGCGAGCGCTTCGGTCAGCCGCTGAAGCTCGAGTGCCGAAGTCTCGATACGGTAATAGGCGAGCCGCGCGGCCTCGATAGCGAGCTGCAGCGGCGTGTAGGTTTGGCCGTGCACGAACAGAGTCTCGCGCCGCTCGGGCGTGTAGAGCGCGGCGCGGCTCGAGTCGTACGCGATCGGCATCGGTTGAGAAGATCGACAGCGCAGTCGCGATTCGAACGGCGCGCCTCAGTCGCGCAGCGCGTCGCGTAGCACGCTGTCGTCGATGAGCTTCGCGAGCTCTGCTCGCGTTCGCGGTGTGCGGTTGCGCTCCTTCGCGACGAACACGTCCTCGGCGACCATGACGTCGAGCAAGTCGGCTACGAGCGTGCCGGGATAGCCCTCGTGATGCCAAACCTTCTCGATCAGGGCGGCGTCGTAACCGGTGCTCGCCGCGACGAGCGGCCATGCGTCTTGCGGGCGCTCGCGGACTTGCGCCGATGCACGGATCAGCGCGCGCACGAACGCCACGATTGCGCGCCGTTTCGCGGGATCGGCGAGGTTCGCGGCCGTGGTGTTCAGATTGAATAGCTCGCGATAGACGCGCCGGTCCTGAAACTCGATCGCATCGTCGCCGACGGCCGCGGCCGCCCGCTCGATCTCGGGCTCCCAAATGGTGAGGGCGTCCACCTCGCGGTTGGCGAGCGCGGCCGGCATCAGGCTGAGCGGCGCTACGGGCACGATCGTGACGTCGTCCATCGTCAGTCCGGCGAGTGCGAGCGTCTTGAACAGGTAGTACGCGGACGACGTGTTCGGCGCCGTGGCGATTCGTTTGCCGCGCAGATCGGCGATCGCTTGGATCCCGGCCGAGCGGCGCGCGACGACGCGATAGAAACCTTCCGAGACCGTGAAGATGATGCGCAGATCGGGATGCTCGACGGATTGACGCAACGCCTGCGTTTCCGCGTTGGTGGCGAGATCCGCGGCGTCCTCGTCGAACAGGTCCGGGATGCCGCCGTTCTTCACGGTGATCGACAGATCCTTTGCCGCAAGCAGTACCGGCGCAAGCTCGATCGTCGTCGTGTTGCCGAAGACGCGCAGCTGCTGCGCGTCGGCTCGAACCGCCACACCCGCCGTGAGCGCGACAGTGAGCAGGGCGATCACTCCGGCACGCCGAGCGGCCGACGGCCTCGCGTCGGCGATGCGGGGCGCGCGCCGGGCGGCGAGCGGCGAAGGCGTACTCATGGCGTTCCTCGGATGACCAACGTTGCCGATGGCTTATACCAGATTCGACGGCGCGCCACGCGCGCTCGCGCTTCCCGCGCCGCGACGGTTCAACGTTTCGGCGCGAGGTTTAGCCGCGAGCAGACTTGCTCGAATCCCGCGCGCCGAATGTTGTCGAGCGACGGATTCTTTTCGCCGGAAATGCTCTCGCCGGTCTCGGTCGCGAGCACGGTGCAGCCCGCGTCCGCAGCGACCGCGATTCGCGCCGCGAGCAGCGCGCTCTGCGCCCCGCGGTTGCGCTGGTCCGCGAGCGTCGCGCCGACTCCGACCCAAGCAGTGGTACCCGCGATGAACACCGCACCGGTCGCCGCCACGCCCGTGTCCGTTTCTGCCACGACGAAGTTCCAGCCCGGCCGGCCGACGAGTGCGGCGAACCACGGCGCAAGCAGCGCCGGTAAGCCGAATGCGGAGCAGGCCGTCTGCGCGACCGCGGGGGCGTCGCGCGCCTCGGCGCGGCGGATGCGAAAGGCGCTCGGGCGGGTGTCGTAGCGCTGCGTGCCTCGGAGGAACTTCGCCCAGGTACGGCGTGGCGGCGGCGCGAAAGCGCGCGCCGCAAGCCAGTCGGGAAGCTCTCGAGGTCGTGCGATCGGGTTCAGGTGCAGCCAATAGTCGGCGACACGAGCGGAGGCGAACTTCGCGATGATCTCATCGAGTGAGGACTCGCTCGCCGGCTCGTCGACACCGAGCCCGATCGCGCGATTGAAATAGCTCACCGGAACTCGCGGCGCGAGCAGCACGGTGGCTCCGCCGACGACCTCGGTGCGAATCTCGAGCGCGGCCGGCGCCGCGGCGTACATGTCGGCCGCGGCACGTGCCTCGATCGCGTCTGCGAGCCTACTTCCTTCGTCGGACTGCAATTCCATGGCGTGCTCCTCGCCACCGTGCGATTAGCCAACCTCGACGCGCTCGAGCTTCTGGATGCGGATGATCTGCGGGTCGAGAGCCGCTCAGGCGGGCCGCACGCGCTTGCCGGCGAGCACGGTCGTGCCGGGGAACAGCCGTTGCTTGCCCGTGCGTTTGCCCTCGTAGTTGTCGAGGAACTCGAACGAGCCTTCGCGCAGCTCGAGGATCGCGACGTCGGCCGGCGCGCCGACGGCGAGCGTGCCGCGGCCGCGGAAAGCGGCGAAGGTGCGCGCGGCGTTCGACCGTCGCCCCTGCGATGACCTCCGACAGCGACATGCCGAAGCCCAAGAACTTCGACATGCAGTTCGGGAAGTCGACGACGCCCGTCGTCTTGCTCATCACGTTCCAATCCGTGGAGAACGTGTCCGGCAAGAAGCCCGCGCCCATGATTGCGTCGATGGTGTCCCAGCGCATGTGATCGCGTACGCCGTTACCGACGTCGAAGACCACGCCACGGCGGCGCGCCTCGAGCACCTCCGGCAGGATCTTGCCGCTTTCGTCGATGATCGCGTTCGGCGGCGGCGCGAACATGTGCGTGACGATGTCGCCGCGCTTGAGCAGCGGAAACAGTTTCGAAAGCGGCGAGGCGGTCTGGCCCATGTGAATCATCACGGGCAGGTCTCCCGCGACTTCTTGGGCGCGTTTGAGCACCTCGTAGTCGTGGTCGCCGGCTACGCTCTTCGTGAGCCGCGCTTTCACGCCGACGATGAAGTCGCGATTGCGCGCGATCGCATCGCGCGCGGCGGCCACGTCGGCGCGCGCGAGGTCCATCGTGTCGCCCTCGGGGATGATTCCCGCGCGACCGATGTTGATGAGGATGCGCCCGATCTGCGGGGAGCCCTTCGCGATCGCGACGGCCGGGCCGATCGCGTCGGCGCCCGCTGAGCCCGCGTCGATCCAGGCCGTCACTCCGTCGAGCAGCGCGAGCGGCGGGCCGTCGGCACCGCGCGCCGCGTGCGTGTGGATGTCGATGAGGCCGGGCACGACGAGCTTACCGGAGGCGTCGACCGTCTCCGCGGCCTCGGCCGCGAGCTTCGCCTCGATCGCCGCGATGCGCCCCGCAGAGATTCCGATGTCGCGCACGCCGTCGAGCCGCACGGACGGGTCGATTACCCGCCCACCCTTGATGATCAAGTCGTACTTCTCGTTCGCGGCGAGCAGGCTCCGCGGGGCGGCGAGCGTTGCCGCGCCCGCGGCCGTAGAGGAAATGAATTGGCGCCGATTCAGCATGTGGACCTCTCCTGTTCTTGTTCGGTTGTGCAGTCCTAAGAGGATCGCGGCGGGACGGTCGGCAAGGGCGGCTCGCAGCCCGCGATCATTTGGCGTCGCGTTCTGCGAGCGCCTTCACGAGAATCGACTCGGCCACCGGGAACTCGCGGCCCGTGTTCGTGAGGAACACGCCGCGCGCCATCATGAGCGGCGTCCAGCCCGTCTCCGTCTTCGCATCGAGCTTCGCGCCGTGGTCGACGAGGTACTGCACGATCGACGGCTGGTTCGAGATGATCGCGCCGTGCAGCGCGGTGCTGCCGCTCCAGCGCGGATCGCCGGTGCCGAGCTCGAGCAGGTCGCCGATGTTGTGCGGGTAGTAGAGCAGCGTGTACGAGGGATCACCGGTCATCTTGAAGTCGCCGAAGTCCGCGACCGCGTTGATGTCGTTGCCGAGCTCGTGCGCGGCCTTCACGGCTTCGAGCCGCTCAGCCTCCGACACGCCCGTGAACGGGTCCCGGCGTCTCGCCCTCCCAAGTGTCGAGGCCCGCGGCCACCATCAGCGGCGTGATGCCGAAGCGATTCGTGATCGACGGATCGGCGCCGCCCGCGGCGAGCACGCGCATGAGCTCCGCGTCGCCGTTCTTGGCCGCGACGTAGAACGCCGTCGCGCCGTTGTAGGTGAGCAAGTGGCGGCCGAGCACGAGCCCCGGCGGATTGCGCGTGATGCCGCCGACCGTGTCGAACTTGCATCTCTTGCCAGTCGACGCGCACGTTCGGGTTCGCGCCGTGGGCGAGCAGCTTCTTCACGAGCTCGATGCTCGTGACGTTGCCGGTCGGCAGTGGCGCAGCCGGCGGCAAGTCGCCGACGCCGGCGTCGCCCGGTCGAGCCCGGCTTACGCAGCCACGCGATCGTGTGCAGAGGAGACGCGCGCGCGTCGGGCAGATTCGGGTCCGCGCCGTGGTCGAGCAGCACGCGCGGCGGCCTCGTAGAACGCGTTCACGATCGCGACGTTCAGTGCGCTCGTGCCGTCGCTCGTCGCGTCGTTCACGTTCGCGCCGTGATCGAGCAGCACGCGCATCGTCTCGATCTGCGCATTGCGCACCGCGAACAGCAGCGGCGTGAACCCGGACTTCGACTTCGCGGTGACGTTCGCTCCGGCCGCGATCAGCGTGCGCACGACGTCGGCGTGGCCTTCGCCCGCGGCCCACATCAGCGCGGTTTGACCGCGCCACGACTCGACCGCGTCGACTTTCGCGCCGTGCGCGAGCAGCGCCTCGACGGCGTCGACGCGGCCGTTGCGCGCGGCGGTCATCAGCGGCGTCTGACCCTCGCGCGAGAACGCGTTCGGGTCGGCGCCCGCCTTGACTAGACGCTCGATGGCCGCCGCGTTGCCGTTGTTGCTCGCGAGCTCGAGCGGCGTCACGTTGAATCGATTCGGCGCGGCTGGAGCTGCGCCGGCCTCGAGCAGCAGATCGATCATCGCGAGGTCGTCGCCTTCGGCGGCCCAGTGCAGGGCCGTAGAGCCGTCACCCTCGACGGCGTTGACGTCCGCGCGTTGGTCGAGCAGCGCGTTCACGGCCGTCGCGGTCGTGGCGTTTCACCGCCTGGATCAGCGGCGAGGCGTCGGCCGCGGCAGCGCAATGAGCGCCGGCTGTGAGCAGCAGCGCCGTCGCCAATCCCGTCAGTGCACGTACCACCTTGCGTTCCCCCCGCGGTGTGCCCTGCAATATACAATGACCCACCGATTTCCGGCCACGAGATCAGCGTTCTGAAGCGTCGACTCGCTACCGTCTCCCTCGTCTGCGTCGCGGGCCTCGTGCTCGCAGCCGCGGCATGGTGGGTCACGCAGCGCGACGCTGGCCGAGCCGCGACCCAGCAGCTCCTCGCGCGCTACTGCGTCGATTGCCACAACCCGGTCGATCTCACGGCCGACCTCGTGATCGATCCGAAGAGCCTCGACAGCGTCGGCGTGCACGCCGAGCACTGGGAGAAGGTCGTGCGCAAGCTGCGCGCGGAGTCGATGCCGCCGGACGACCCGCGGCCCGCCGCCGAGCGCGTATGCCGCCGCCGCGGCGCTATCTGGAAGCGGAGCTCGACGAGGCCGCCGCCGCGCACCCGCAAGCCGGCGACGTGCCGCTGTTCCGGCGCCTCACGCGCACGGAGTACCGCAACGCGATACGCGACCTGCTCGCTGCTCGATCACATGCCGAGCGAGCTCGACTTCGAGCTGCTACTGCCCGCCGACAACGCGAGCAGCGGCTTCGACAACATCGCCGATCTCCTATTCGTGTCGCCCGTGGTGATGGAGCGCTACCTCGCGGCCGCGCAGAAGATCGCGCGTCTCGCAGTCGGCGACATGCGCATGCCGGTGATGGTGAACATCCACCGGCTGTCGGAGCAGCTGCCGCAGGACGACCGGGTCGACGATCTGTCGTTCGGCACGCGCGGCGGGCTTGCGGTCACGAGCTGGTTTCCGCTCGACGCCGACTACACGGTCGACGTCGAGACCGCGAGCCCGACGCCGCGACCCCTACGAGATCGAGGTCAGCATCGACGGCAAGCGCGCGGCCGCCGCGAACATCGGCGCGGGCGCCGGGCCGCCGCGGACCGCGCGCGCCCGATCACGTGACGCTCCGGGCACCGGTAACGGCGGGCCCGCATCTGGTCGGCGTCACGTTCGTCGAGCATTCCGAAGCGCTCGACGAGGGGCTCGTGCGCCGCCGCATGCGCAGCCGCGGCACGATGCCCGCGATCGCGATGGCGACGATTCGCGGGCCGTACGACGCGCTCGGCCCCGGCGACACGCCGAGTCGGCAGCGAATCTTCGTCTGCCGGCCGAGCGGCGCGGCGGACGAGGAGCCGTGTGCGCGCGAAATCCTGAGCACGCTCGCGCGGCGGGCGTACCGGCGCCCGTCGACCGACGCCGACGTCGCGGATCTCATGCCGTTCTACGTGGCGGGCAAAGCAGAGGCCGGCTTCGACGCCGGCATTCAGCTCGCGCTCGAACGGCTGCTCGTGAGCCCGCAGTTCCTCTATCGTATCGAGCGCGAGCCCGCGAACGCTCTACCGGGCATGGCGGCTGCCGTGAGCGACGTCGAGCTCGCGTCGCGTTTGTCGTTCTTCCTGTGGAGCAGCATCCCCGACGACGAGTTGCTGCAAGCCGCGATCGAAGGCCGCCTGCGCGACGCCGGCGTGCTGCGCGCGCAAGTGCGGCGCATGCTCGCGGACCCGCGCTCGGAGTCGATGGTCACGAACTTCGCGGCGCAGTGGCTGTTCTTGCGCGACGTGGTGGCGAAGGAGCCGGACATCTTCTTGTTCCCGGATCACGACGTCAGCCTGCGCAACGCGCTCGAGCGCGAAACCGAGCTGTTCGTCGGACAGCGTGCTGCGCGGCGGCCGCAGCGTCGTCGATCTTTTGACGGCGAAGCACACGTTCGTGAACGAGCGGCTCGCGCGCCACTACGGCATCCCGAACATCCAGGGTAGCTACTTCCGCCGCGTCGAGCTCGGCGACGACAGCCCGCGCAGCGGTCTGCTCGGGCAAGGCAGCATCCTGACCGTGACGTCGTATTCGACGCGCACCTCGCCCGTGCTGCGCGGCAAATACGTGCTCGACAACCTGCTCGCGTCGCCGCCCCCGCCGCCGCCGCCCGACGTGCCGGCGCTCAAGACCGAGGACGGGGAGGGCGGCCCGCCGCTCACGATGCGCGACGCGATGGTGAAGCACCGGGCGAACCCGCGTCTGCGCGAGCTGTCACGCGAAGATGGACCCGATCGGCTTCGCGCTCGAGCACTTCGACGCCGTGGGCCGCTGGCGCGACGATGACGCAGGCAAGCCGATCGACGCGGCGAGCGAGCTCCAGGACGGCAGCGCGATCGACGGCCTCGCCGGTGTGCAGTCCCTGCTGCTCAGGAAGCCGGAGCTCTTCGTGAGCGCGGTGACCGAGAAGCTCCTGATGTATGCGCTCGGCCGCAACGTGCAGTACTACGACGCGCCGGCAGTGCGCGCCGTCGTGCACGCTGCCTCGGAGAAGAACTACGAGTTCTCGGCCATCGTCGAGGGAATCGTCGAAAGCGTTCCGTTCCAGATGCGAGCTTCGCGTCCTGCGACGGCAGAGAAAACCGTGGTGGCGGCGAGCGACGAGCAGAGATGACTGCCTTGCCGAGCCCGTTGACCCAATCGCTGCCGCGCCGCGCGTTCTTGCAGGGCGTTGGAGCTGCGATGGGTTTGGCCGCGTTGCAGCCGGCGCTCGGTCAGTCAGCGCGCCGCCTCGATAGCTCGACGCTGAAGGGTGCGTCGGAGCTCGTAAGAACCAAAGCGGCGTCGGCCGTCGAGCTCACACGGGCGTGCCTCGAGCGGATCGAGACGTATAACCCGATGCTGAACGCGTTCATCACCGTCACGCGCGAACAGGCGCTCGCTGCCGCTCGTGCGCTCGATGCGGAGCTGCAGCGCGGGAACTGGCGAGGTCCGCTGCACGGCGTTCCGATCGCTCTGAAGGACAACATGGACACGGCGGGTATTCGGACGACGGCCGCCAGCCAGCTGTTCGAGGACCGAGTGCCGTCCGAGGACGCGGCGATTGCGAAGAAGTTGCAGGATGCGGGCGCGATTCTCGTCGGTAAGACCAATCTTCACGAGTTCGCTTACGGCGGTAGCTCGTCGGTCAGCTATTTCGGCCCGGTCCGAAATCCATGGGCGCTCGATCGCGTCCCGGGCGGCTCGTCGGGCGGTTCGGCGGCCGCGATCGCCGCGGATTTGTGCTTTGGTGCGTTCGGCACGGACACGGCCGGGTCCGTTCGTATCCCCGCTTCATATTGCGGGGTCGTCGGGTTCAAACCGACCTACGGCCGCGTTAGCAATCGCGGCGTCGTTCCGCTGTCTTGGACGCTCGACCACGTCGGTCCTTTGTCGCGGACGGTCGAGGACGCCGCGCTGCTGCTCCAGGCGATCGCGGGGTTCGACGAACGTGATCCGGCCAGCGTCGACGTGGCGGTTCCGGACTACGGTCTCGCCCTCGGCGCCCCTACGGCGAATTTGCGCGTCGGCGTACCGCGCGAGCCGTTCTTCGCCGATCTCGACCCCGAGATCGCCGAGGCCGTCGATGGCGCTATCGGAGTTATCCGCACGCTCACCGCCAGCGTGAAGGATGTGGACATTCCCGCGGCGAGTGGCCTGCGCGAGATCATGGGTCCCGAGGCTTACGCCTATCATGCGCAGTGGCTAACGGCTTCGCCCGAGAAATACCAGGCCGAAACTCGCGACAGGATCAAGCAACTCGCGGAAGCTGCGACGCAGCGCGACTACGTGGAGGCGCGGCGCAACTGCGATTTGATCCGGCGCGAGATCAAGAACGCGTTCTCCACCGTCGATCTTCTCGTCACGCCCACGATGGCGGGTCCGCCTTCGCCGATCGAGCCGATTGCGGCGAGCGCAGGTCTCGACCCGAGCAGGACGCGCAATACTTGGCCATTCGACGTAACGGGGCTTCCCGCGATCAGCGTGCCGTGCGGATTTACCGCAGCTGGTCTGCCGATAGGTTTGCAGATCGCCGGTGCTCCGTTTGCGGAGGCGACCGTGCTCGCGTTGGCCCATGCCTACGAACGGGCGACCGATTGGCATACCCGGCTTCCCAAGGTTGCAGCCGGGTAGGGCTCGGTCCGGCGCTGTTGTGATCCGGCCGCCATGAACGGACGCAGTTTTTCGGCTATCGTAGGGGCAGCGTCGATGGCTAGCCGCGACTGCAAACGGCACGAGCCGCCAGGTCCGCCTAAGTGCGGCTCGACGAGCGACTGACCCGGGGGATACGCGATGACGTTCATCACCAAGAAAGCCCTGCCGCGGCGCACGTTCCTGCGCGGCGTCGGCGCGACCATGGCGCTCCCGCTGCTCGACGCGATGCTGCCCGCGTTCGGCGCGGATCTCGCGCCTACGATCCCGCGGCTCGGCTTCGTCTACGTCGGCAACGGCATCGTGCACCGGACCTTCAAGCCGACCAGCACGGGCCCGGCGTTCGAGCTCTCGCCCGTGCTGCGGCCGCTCCACTCCCTGCGCGACCACCTCACCGTGATCAGCGGCCTCGACCACAAGCAGGCCGAGAACTTCGGCGACGGCACGGGCGATCATCCGCGCTCGTCGGCCGCGTGGCTCACGGGAGTGCACGCGTGGGACCGCACGCGGCCCGGCGTCGAGGTGAAGCTCGCGACCAGCGCCGACCAGCTCGCGGCCGACGTGCTCGGCAAGACGACGCCAGTGCGCTCGCTCGAGCTCGCGGTGGACACCGCGACGCAGAGCGCATGCGATGCCGGCGACTGCTTCTACGTGAACACGGTGTCATGGCGCAACGAGACGACGCCGAACCTCACCGAGAATCATCCGCGCATCGTGTTCGAGCGGTTGTTCGGCGACGGCGGCAGCAGCGCCGAGCGGCTCGCGCGCAACAGGAAGACGAGCAGCATCCTCGATTCCGTGCGTGCGGAGGCGACGCGCCTGGCCGCATCCATGGGTCACGGCGATCAGACGCAAGCTCGGCGAGTACCTCGATTCGGTGCGCGAGATCGAGCAGCGGATTCAGGGCGCGGAGGCGAGCGACGAGCATTCAGTTGCGCTGCCGGAACGGCCGACGGGCATCCCGGCGTCGTTCGACGAGCACACGAAGCTCATGCTCGACTTGCAATTGCTCGCGTTCCAGACCGACACGACGCGCGTATTCAGCCTGATCCTCGCGCGCGAGGTGAGCAACCGCTCGTATCCGCAGATCGGCGTGCCGGACCAGCATCATCCGGTCTCGCACCACCGCGACGATCCGGGCCTCATCGAGAAGAAGACGAAGATCGACGCGTACCACATCTCCTTCCTCGCCTATCTCGCGGAAAAGATGCAGGCGACGCCGGACGGCGACGGCTCGCTGCTCGATCAGAGCTTGCTGATGTACGGCGGCGGCATGGGCGACGGCAACCTGCATCGCCACTCGGATCTGCCGTGCGTGCTGCTCGGCAGGCTCGGCGGCAAGATCGACGCCGGCCGGCACATTGCGTGCCCCGCCGGCACGCCGATGACGAACCTCCTGCTCACGATGCTCGACAAGGTCGGCGTCGACGTCGCGGCGATCGGCGACAGCACGGGTCGGCTCGCACCGGAGTTGTTGTCCGAGGTTTGACGCCCGACCGAGTGGAGCACCCGTGAAGCTCGCCCACGCCGTTTACGCCCCGCTCTTGGTGTGCTCGAGCGCGGCGGCGTGCGAGCTGCCCGCGCTCGTGGCGATTCCCGAGACGATCCCGGGCGACGTCACGGGCTTGTTGCGAGACGTGCGCCGCTATTCGGACTCGATCATCGAATATACGAATTGCATAAAGGCCGAGCTCGCGGCGGCCGGCGGCGATGGGGCGCCTGCGTTCCAAAGAGCGGTGCTGGTTCAGCGGAACAACCATGCGGTTGCCGAGCACAAGGCGGTCACCGATCTCTACGCCGAGCGCGTAGGTCCGCTCGAGAACCTGCGGCTCGCGGAGTACCTCGACGCGGAGAGCAGGGACTGTCTCCTCGGCTCTACGATCATCAAGACCGGCGTCGTGAACGACGGCGCGGTGATTTTTTTCCTGCGCGGCGGGCAGGCGTTCTTGAACGTGCTAGAGGCAACGTGCCCGGGACTCGAGCGCGACGGCTCGTTCTTCGTGGGGGCCCAAGCCGCGACGATCGGCGGGATCAGCCCCGGGGCCAGGGGCGCGATTGGCCCAGCGGGGCCGGGCTCGCGCGGCGCCCCGTTGGCCACGCGTGTGTGCGATCAGGATCAAATCTTTCCGTACCAGGAGGGTTCGGCGCGTCGAGTGTCCAGTTGCGGCCTCGGACGCTTCTTCCCCATCTCGGAAGAACAGGCGCTGCAGATCCTCACGCCTCGCCCTGGTTCCGTCGCCGCGTCGGGCGAAGCGGACACGCGTGACGCTCCGTAACGCCGAAGAGTGCAGGCGACGCCGGACGGCGACGGCTCGCGGGCGCCACATCGCGTGCCCCGCGGGCACGGCGATGACGAACTTCCCGCTCACGCCGCGCCACCGATGAAGGTAGCCCACTTCGTTTACGCCTTCCTCTTGGCGTGCTCGAGCGCGGCTGCATGTGAGTGGCCACCGCTCGCGGCGATTCCCGACGTGATTCCCGAGGACGTCACGGGCTTGTTGCTCGACGTCCGCCGCTACTCCGACTCGCTGATCGAGTTCACGGACTGCGTCCAGGCCGAGCTCGCCGCCGCCGGCGGCGACGCGGCGCCGAAGATCCAACGGTCCGTGCTGATTTGGCGAAACAACCGCGCGATCGCAGAGCTCAAGGCAGTCACCGATCTCTACGCCGAGCGGGTGGGGCCGCTCGTGAATCTGCAGCTCGCCGAATACCTCGGCGGAGAGAGCAGGGACTGCCTCATTCGCTCGTGGATCCACAAGACGGGAGTCGTGAACGACGGCGCCGTGATCTTTTTCGTGCGCAACCAGCAAGCCTACTTGAACGTGCTAGAGGCAACCTGCGTTGGACTCGAGCGCCAAGGCGACTTCGTGCCCGCGCCACAACGAGCAACGACCGGCGTGGTTGGATCCACCCGCGTTTGCGACATCGATCAGATCTTTCCGTACAGAGAGGAATCAAACCGTCGAGAGGTCGGCTGCGGCCTCGGGCGCTTCTTCCTCATCTCGGAGGAACAAGCGCTGCAGATACTCACGCCGCAGCGTGGGCGCTAAGCGCGCAGAAACGCGCGGAGCTCCGCGATCGTCTCCTGCGGATGCGACTCCTGGAACGAATGCCCGCCCGGCATCAGCTTGCCGGTGACGTGCGCGCCGCGCTCGCCCCAGATCGCGAGCGCGTCGTACCGGCCGTTCACGGAGCCCTGCTGGCCCCACAGAACGAGCAGAGGGCACGCGATCTTCTTCTGCATGTCCGCCTCGTCGTGCGTAAGATCGATCGAGGCGCCCGCGCGGTAGTCCTCGCACATCGCGTGCAAGGTGCCGGGGATCCGGAACGTTCGCAGGTACTCGGGTCCGAGCTCGCCGGCGCCGCGGCCAACGAACGATTCGAGGCTCTTGGCGATCACTTCTTCCGGGAACGGCGCGGGGCGCGAGTAGAAAAACCAGTGGTAGGCGCTCTCGGCGAATTCCTTCGTCACGTGCGAATACAAATAATGGGTTGGCACGATGTCGAGCACCGCGGCGCGCTCCACGCGCTCCGGATGGTCGAGCGCCATGCGGTGCGTAACGCGCGCGCCGCGGTCGTGGCCGAACACCGTGAAGCGCTCGAACCCGAAATGGCGCATGACCTCGACTTGGTCGTTCGCCATCGTGCGCTTCGAGTAGGCGAGGTGATCGCCGCCGCCCTCGATCTTGCTGCTGTCGCCGTAGCCGCGTAGGTCGGCGGCGACCACGGTGTGGTCGCGCGCGAGGTCGCGCGCAACCGCGTGCCACGAGACGTGGCTCTGCGGCGCGCCGTGCAGCAACAGCACCGGCGGTCCGTTGCCGCTCCTCACGGTATGGATCACGGCGCCGTCGGATGTCTTCACGTCCTCCGCTTTGAACCCCGGGAACCACTTGGCGTCCGCGTCCGCGCTCTGCGCCTCGACCGAATGACGGCTCGTGAGAGCGATGCCGCCGGCGGCAAGCGCGACGGCACTTCGGAGCATGTCGCGCCGCTGCAATTTGCTGTCGACACCGGAATCGAACGGAGAATTGGAGTTGCTCATCGGATCGGCCTCGGTTGTTTGCGGCGTTACCGCGCGTCGGCTGCGCTAATGGGTCATCGAGTAGGTCAGATAGTTGACCGCGAATCGATAGGCGAGCGTCGTCATCGGCTCGGGGTACCACGGGTCGTCCGCGTGCTCCCACGCGTCGCCCATATCCATGTTGAAGTTGATTGCGACCATCAAACGGCCGTCGTCATCGAAGATCGCGCGCCAGTGCGGAACCGTGCCTGGGCGCTGCCCGCCGCGGCCCGGAATCTGGGTGCGCTGATCGAGGTCGTAAAGCACGTGGAGCAGCTCGTGGTCCTCGCCGAGCTCCTCGACCGCCCGGTCCGGAAACACCCGCCGCATCGACTCGATGAACACCGACCACTCGAACTCGCCCCAGAAGTCGTCGACCATCAGAAAGCCGCCACGGTCGAGATACTCGCGCAAGACGGCGGCCTCGGGCTCGCTCAAGTACCACTGGCCGACTTCGACCGCGTAGAGCCACGGGTAGTCGAACACCCGGTCGTCGTCGAGCGTGATGAACCGCCCGCCATGACCGTCGGAGTCGACCGGCGCGGAGTCGACACGGCTCAGGCGCGAGATGCCCTGCATGACGTGAAACTCGGCATCCGGGTAGTCGGTGGTCCACGCGCCGTCCCCGCCGCCCCAACGGCGCCGGCGGCTGCTCGGCGAATCCCGGTAGACGAGCCGCGCGAAGTGGAATTCTGCCGTCGGCGGGCCTTCCACGCGCTCGTCGCCGGGCGCGGCTGCGGCGGCGCCGAGCCATGCGTACAGCGCCGTGAAAGCACCGGCCGTCGTCGCCGCTGCGCCTCTGCGCATCCGTCGAAGCTGATTCACGTTCCGGCCACCCCGAACCAGGCGTGACGATGCCGAGAACTTAGCACAGGTCGGTGTGCGGCCGAGGCTCCGAGCCAAGACCTCGCGCGCGGGCGGCGCGATGCCGCGCGGCTAGCTGCTGGCCTCTGCGGCTCAGCGCTTGTCCGCGACGACCACTCCGCCTTTCAGCACGAGCTTCGTGTTCAGCAGGTTCCAATAGCCGTCGAGCGGATTGCCGCCGACGATCACGACGTCGGCGAGCTTGCCCGTCTCGAGCGTGCCGAGCTCGCTGCTCATCTCGAGGTACGACGCCGAATTCGGCCCCATGAGCTTGATGATGTCCTGCGCCGAGAACATCAGATTCAGGCTCTTGAGCTCGTGCGCGAGCCCCGCCTTTGGGTCGTAGTTCGTGTCCGTGCCGTAGCCGTAGATCACGCCCGCGTCCCACGACGTGCGTGCGTTGACAGCCTTGTAGCCGGCTTCCTGGCCGCGGCCGTCGCCTTGCAGGATCGACTCCGGCCACGGCTTGCCGTCGCGAAACCGCGGGTTGTTGTCGTTCGCGAACACGCCGAACACCGGCACGCCGAACCCGATCGTCGACAGCTGCTTGACGCCGTTCGCCGCGACGCGCTTTGCGTCGTCGAACGCGAGCCAGCCGAAGTGCGGCGTGTGCACGAGGTATTTAACCCCGGCGTCCACCGCCGCCATCATCGCTTGCGGGCTCACCGCATGGATCTGCACGCGGACACCGGCCTTCTTCGCTTCGTCGAGCAGCGCGCGGAGGTTTTCCATCTCGGTCGGCGTCGGGCCGGGCTTCGGCGTGAGCGCCAGCTCGCCAATCCATTTGATGCCGAGCTTCGCCTGGCGCCGCGTCTCTGCGCGGACCTCGTCCGGCGTGCTCATCGCGAGGTCGAGTCGTCCCGACGGAATGATCCGCGGGCCCTTGATCGCGCCCGATTCGATGTGATCGCGCAGCGTGAGGTTACCCTCGGCCGGCCCGCCGCCCGAGAGGATCGTCGTGTAGCCCGCATCGAGCAGAGCCTGCATCTCTTCTCTTTCGTTCGGGCCGGTATTCACGTGGCGGTGGGCGTCGATGAAACCCGGCAACGCCGTCATGCCGTTCGCGTCGATCGCCTGCACGCCGGGCGCGTTCGCGGCGCCGGCCGCGACCGCGGCGATCTTGCCGCCGCGAATGACGAGCGAGCCGCGCTCGATCACCGTGCCGTTGCCGACGATGATCCGCGCGTTGTTGATGACGAGGTCTTGAGCGTGCAGCGCTGGGCTCGATGCGAAGCACGCGAGCAGCGCGACCAGGGCGGTCGTGGCCGAGAATTTCATGGTTTCCCCCTCAACGGCCGCTCGGGTTGCGGCCGCGGAGCATGATACGCGCGCGGCGAGATCGACGGTGAGAGGGTTCGAGCTCAGGGGCTCGCTCACGCGGGGAGCGGCCAGGATCTCGCGACTGCGGCCAGCGCCCGGCCCTGCGTCTCGCCCGCTTCCGCGCACACCGCGCGCTTCGTGAGATCGAGCAGGTTCGGAAAGATCGCGGCGGTGGACTCGCTGTCCGGCACCACGATCTCGACGCGGCTGCCGCCGGAACGAAGGTCGGTGGTCTCGCTGTCCAGCGGTCCGAGCGGCCCGGGGCGAGCGACCGCGAGCACGACGATCAGCTCGTGCTTGCCGGCGAGGTGCGCGTTGGTGCCGGAGCGTGGGCCCGCATCCATGTAGCGATGGCCCCCGATCGTGGTTGGCGGAGCGATCATTGGCGCGGCGCAGCTCGACGCAACGGCCTCGACGAGCGACGCTTCGGTGTCCCTATTCCAGATCACGAGCGTGCCGGTCGCGATGTCGAGCGCGGTGATCAAGAGGTCGCGCTCGGGCCAAGCCGGCGCGGGCGGGAGATAGGAGCGCACGGTCGCGAGACGGGTTTCTTCCGATTCCGTCGGCGCACGAATGGCGAGCTCGCCGAGCTTCACGAGCATCGCGGGATCGAGCCCGATACGCTGTGCCTCGCCCCCGCGCTCGAGCGCGGCGCGGGCGCGCATCAGCGCACTCACGTCGCGCGCTGCAGTCGTTTCGGGCGGCAGCAGCTGCGTTGCGAACAGGTCCTCGAGGTCGCGGCCGAGCGCGACGTTCGCACCGACGATCGCGCCGGCGGACGTGCCCACGATCAGGTCGGCTCGAGTGAGATCGACGCCGGCGTCGCGGAGTCCCTTGAGCAAGCCGACTTCCCATGCAACACCCGAGGTACCGCCACCGCTCAACACGAGGGCAAAGCTCATCGAACTTCCTCCACCGAAAAAAAACAGCCGCCTCGCGGGCGGCCTGCAAAGACTAGCGAAGAAGGTGTCGAATCGAAAGGAGGCTGGTTGGTACGCGTCTTGCAAAAGATCCGCTCAAGGATCCCAGAAAAGATGCATGGAGGCTGTCCGCCAGGTCACTTACACGATGGACATCCAGGAGGGAAGGTCATGAGCAACTCAACGGGCAACTCACTGCGAGCACTCGGCGTCGTCGCGGGCCTCGCGTTCTTCGCTTCCGCTTTGGCGCAAACCGACGCCGCCGCGACCAAGTTCCTGACGGATGCGATTCGCGGCAACATTGCCGAGGTGAAGATGGGCGAGCTCGCCCAGCAGCGCGGCAAAACCAAGGATGTGCGCGAATTCGGCGAGACGCTCGTGGCGGATCACACGGCGGGTCTGCAGAAGACCGCAGCGCTGGCGAAGATTCTCGGCGTAACTCCGCCGACTGAACCCTCGGCCGACGCGATCAAGCAATACGAAGCGATGGCGACGCTATCCGGCGAGAATTTCGATCGAGTATTCGCAAGCCACATGGTGATGGGTCACCAACAGGAGATCGCGAAGTACACGGAGCAGACGCGCGACGGCGGCAATCCCGAAGTCGCGGAGCTCGCAAAGGACGCCCTGCCGACTCTGCAAGACCACCTTTCGAAGGCGCAATCGATCGGCGAGAACCTGAAAGGGGACTGACCGCGCATGACCTAGCGAAGGAGGGCTCTGGGCGCGAGGATCTGGGCGGGCTTAGGCCACGCGCCGTCCCCGGCCGCCGTTTCAGGTCCGCGGCGCCCCGAGCGGCAGCCTCCGGCCAGAAAGGGCGCTGGCGCGGGCCGTGAGCCGGCGTAGAATCGAGCCCTTGCCGTCTGGAATGCTCTCGCCCGTGAGATCGAAGCTGCCACCGATCGTGCTGATTGCGCTCGCTTCCATGGCGGGGCGCGCGCTTGCACAAGACGCGGCGGCGGGTCTCAACAGCTATCTCTCGCTCGGCAACGGCTACTGGCGCCACGGCCTCTCTTACAACGATGGCCTTTCGGTGCAAGCCGGCGTCGACTATCAGCTTCAGAGCGGATGGTTCGTGGGAGCCTGGGCCGCGAATGTCGACTTCGCGGTCGAGTTTTCGGACGAGCAGCCGCGCCGGCTCGAAGGCGACGTCTACGGCGGCTATCACGGCCGCGGCGAGGACTGGTCGTGGACGATCACGCTCGGCCGGTACCTATATCCCGACACGGCGATCCCGTACGACTATGACGAGCTCAGCGGAACCGTCGGTTTTCACGACCGCGTGTTCTATACCGCGTCCTACAGCGACGCGTACTACGGGCGCGAGCACTCCGCGTTGAATCAGGAGCTGTCGTTCGCGTTGCCGCTGCGCGGTGATGTCGAAGTCGGCGCGACAGCCGGTCATTTCGAGCTGTCGGGCACGAAAGCCCACTACTCGCACTGGAACGTCGGTGTCTCGAAGCTGGTGCGGAGCGTAGTCGTGGACCTGCGCTATTACGATAGCGGTTACGAATCGATCGGCTGGCTCGGCGATCCCGACGCGAATCACTACGTGCTCAGCGTGTCGTATGCGCTGCGTCCCAAGAGATCCCGGATCTAAAGCCTAGAATCTCGCGACCTCGAGCCCGCGCGTGCAGAACGACGTCGCCGTCAAGCGCTCGAGCGCGAGACACGCGTTGATCGACGCGCCGCCCGCCGAATAGGTGGTGGTGTCGGTCAGGAGAGCGGCGATGCGGTCGACGTCGAGCTTCCGTTCCTTCTCCATCAACAGCGCCACGACGCCCGCAATGCTCGCCGCCGCGAGCGAGTTCCCGGTGAGGAACGCATACTTCGCGCCGGGCGTCGTCGTCAGGACTTCGATGGCGGGGGCGCCCAACCCATAGAGCGAAGGAGTCAGCGGGACCACGGCGGACGAATGCGCGGACAGCACCTTCGGGTGCGAGGCTGGGAACGCGTGGGCGCTCTCGTTCGTTTCCGCCTGGGCCGCTACGACGATGATGCCGCGCGCGATCGCCTCGTCGAGCAGGCGCGAAAGAAGTGGATCCGCCGGACCGGCCAGGCTCATGTTGATCACGTTCGGGTTCAGGTCGAGCGCGATCTCGAGCGCGCGAGCGAGCGAGAAGCTCGAGCACTGCGCGGCGAGGCTGTTCTCGGTGACGGCCCAACACGCACGCAGCGACGCGATGCTGACGTCGGGCGCCACACCGATGATCCCTTCGCGATTGTTGACGGCGGACGCGATGATCCCCGCGATGGCCGTTCCGTGCACTTCGCCGTCGCCTGCGATCGGCTGGCGCTCGGCGAGGTTGCGCGCGAGGCGCACGCGCCCGCGCAGGTCGGGGTGCGACCCGTCGATCGCCGAGTCGATGATCGCGATCGAGATGCCGCGGCCCGTGGCGAGCTGGTGCGCCTGCTCGACTTCCATCTGGATCGCGCCCGTTTGCAGGTCCGCGTACGGGTCGTCGTAATGCGTCGATTGCGTGTCGAACACGTTCATCGGTTGCACGAGGTCGACGCGCGGATCGGTAGCGAGCGCGGCGATCACGTCCTCGACGCGGCGGTCGTCGTTTAACGCGAACACCTCGCAATACACGGAGAGCGATTGGATCGGCCAGCCGTCGACGCGGTCGAGCCGGTGCTCCCGTGCGAGCTGGCTCAGTATGCGTTCGACGGACGGTGTGGCCCCGTAGCGGCGCTGTAGATAGCGTTGGCTCGGCGTGCCCGTGAGGCCCGCGGCGACCGACTCGGGTTGGTGAACGGTCAGCAGGATCTGTCGTCGGGCGCTTGCAGCCGGGTCCGTCTCGCGCGCAGCGCGCGGTGCTCCGGTCGTCGCGCAGCCCGTGAGCACGAGCAGCGCGAGCGCAGCGAAGGCGAGGAACCGCGGGTTCATGGCGCAGGCGCCGCGGCGAGCGAAGCACCGGCGAAGCGCACGCGCGGATCCCTTTGCAAACGCGCGAGCAGCGCGTCGACGTCCGCGTTGCGCGCGCCGTCGAGCCGCACCGTATAGCGACCGACGTCGGTCGGGCCCGCGGCGATGCTTCCGTCGATCTCCTCGAGCAGCCGCTGGATCTCGGCGGCCGTTACCGACTGAACGAAGATCACGTCGATCGCGGGCACAGAAGTCGCGGTGGGTTGCGTCGCCAACGTCTCGAACGTCGGCGCGTAGCGGTCGTCGCGCAGCGGCAAAAGCCACAACAGCGCGCCGAGCAATGCGCCGCCTGCTGCGGCTACCACGGCGAAGCGCGTGAACGCGGCGAACGGCCGCGCTCGGCTCGCAATCCGCTCGGGCGATGTGCTGAGGTCGCGCGTGAGCCGGTCGAACCCGGTCTGTGCGGAAACATGGATGGCCGGCTGGGAGCGCAGCGCGGCGCGCAGCCGCTGCTGTTCCTTGAGCTCGCGGTGGCACGAGAGGCAATTGCGCACGTGCTGCTCGACGAGGTCGCGCTCCTCTGCGGGGAGGCTGCCGTTCACGAGCCACGGCAGCAGCTCGAACGCGCGTTCGTGCGTTGGGAGCTCGCTCACGGGGACGGCAGATCCTTGCCGATCACTGGCAGAACCTTCCGGAGCTTGGCACGTGCATGGAACATCCGCGTCTTGACCGTGTTTACCGGACAGCCGGCGATCACGGCGATCTCCTCATACGAGCAGCCATAGAAATAGGTCAGCTCGACGACTGCGCGATGCTCGGCGGAAAGGTGCTTCAGCCCTTGGTCCAGAAGGTCGCGCAAGTCGCCGTCCTCGCTGGGTCCCGCAGGCGGGTCCGAACGTTCAATCCATTCGTCAAAATCCACCGCCACGAAGCGATCCGACCAGCGGCGCGACCGTTCGAGAAGCTTGAGCGCCTTGCGGTACGCAATGCCCATGATCCAAGTGGAAACCGAAGAGCGGTGGCCGAACGCCTCGGAATTGCGCCAGACCACGAGCATGACGTCGTTGATGCCTTCCTGCGCGAGCTCGAGCTGACCGGTCACGCGGTAGATGAAGCGCAGCAAGGGATGGTAGTACGTGGTGTAGATGTCACGCAGAGCGTCCCGATCACCATTCGTGATCCTGGCGAGCAGCGCGAGATCGGACTCGTTGTCCGAGAACCTCGGTCTCGCGGGGCGTGCTTGCAGGCTTTCGTCCATCTTCTATTTATCGTCCGACCGGGCGCCGGATCCTAAGTCTACGCACCCGCCTTGGAGTTTTCACGCCGTGGTAGGTTCCCGGAGCCGGGCTTTTTCGCCGCGACGCAGCTCAATCCACGAGCGATTGGTAGCGCGCAAGGATCCTGGCAAAGTCGCCCGCGAGCTGCCCCGGGGTATGGGGGGCCGTGAAAACCGCGTGCAGCCGGCCCTCGGGATCGAGCAGCGTGATGTTGGACGTGTGGCTCACGAGGTAGCCCTCGGCGTTTTGGCCGGGCGCGACGAAGTAGATGGCGCCGACGGCCTGCGCGAACGACGCGAGCCGCTCGGGCTCGCCCGTCAGTCCGCGAAACGCGGGGTCGAAATAGGTGACGTACTCGCGCAGCCGCTCGGGCGTGTCGCGCCCCGGATCCACGGACACGAAGTAGTACTCGGCCGCGAGCCCGGGCGCCTGCTTCGCGAGCGCCTCCTTGAGGCTCCCGAGCTCGAGCAGCGCGAGCGGGCAGACGTCAGGGCAGTAGGTGTAGCCGAAGTAAAGAAACGACCAATGCCCCGTGAAATCGCGTGATGTGAAAGGCTGTCCCGCGGAATCGACCAGCGCGACGTCTTCGAGGGGTGTTGCAACCGGCAGCACGAATCCGTTGATGTCGGGAAGCGGCAGGCTCCGTCCCGCGGTCCAGAAATGCACCGCGACTCCTGCCGCCAGCGCCGCAACCGCCGCAACCACGCCGGCAACGAGTGCCGAGCTTACGCGTGCCACGACGCGCGGAGCGGAGTGGCCGGACGAGACGCGTGCTCAATTCGCATGATGCGAATGCGCGGCGGGTGCGGGTCCCGCGGCGCGCGCGTCGACTACGGGCACGGTGACGCTGATCTCGCCGGCTTTCTCGAACACGAGCGTGAGCTCGACCGTCGCGCCGGGCACGAGCGGCGTTGCGATGCCGATCAACATCAAATGGGTTCCGCCCGGTGCGAGCTCGACCGTCCCACCGCCCGGCACCGGAAGTGCGTCGACGCCGTGCATCTCGAGGACGCCGTTGGCCGAGCGCGTCGCGTGAACCTCGACTGCGCGCGCCGACGTGGTTCGAACGCTGGTCAGGCGATCCGCGTCGCCGGAGCTCACGATCGTGAAGTAGGCCGCGCCGTTCTCGACCCCGGGCGGCGTAGCGCGCGCCCAGGCGTCGACGACTCGGATCGCGCCCGCCGCCCCGACCAGCGTCGGCGCGAGCGCGCACGCGGCAAGCGCGCCGATCAGACACCCGGTTCGCAATCTCATCACGCTGGTCATCCTATGCGCCCGCGCGGAACGGCGGGCTGCGTCACTTTGCCGCAACGGCTCCGAGCAGGCCAGCGCGATAGAACGGCCCCTCTCGGCAACTCATATATTAAGGAGGCGATTTGGCGAACGACCGGAGCAAGGACGCCGCGGCTCCGGGCGATTTCTTACGCTTTCCGCCGTCGAGCCGGACCTTCGCGGCGAAGCGCGGGTCGGAGGAACTGGGAACTCTCGCCGCCGCTCCGGCATATATGCTCCACAGGCTTTCGACATGCACGACGCACCTCCGCTCAACGACGACCCGCCCGACGCCGCGCTGCTCGCGGACGTCGCGGCGGGCGCCGCTCGAGCAGAGGCCGCGTTCATCGCGCTGTACCGCCGCCGGCGCGACGACGTCTACCGGTTTGCGTTCGCAATGGCGAAGTCGCGAGCCTTCGCCCAGGATGTCACGCAGGAGGTGTTCTTGAACCTTGCTCGAGAACGCGGCGCGCTTCGACGCGGCGAAGGGTTCGGTCCGGGCTTGGCTGATCGGCTGCGCGCGCTATGCCGTGCTCGATCGCTTGCGCTCGGAGAGACGCTGGACGGACGACGTGCCCGACGAAGGCACGGCGTGCGAAAACGAGCACCGGGTGCTCGTGCAGCAGCGGCTTGCGCGCTTGCACGCGGCGATCGCGCGCTTGCCAGTCGAGTACCGCGAGGCGCTCGTGCTGTGCGAGCTTCAAGAGCTCTCCTACGCGGAGAGCGCGGCGGTGCTCGAATGTCCGGTCGGAACCGTGCGCTCGCGCTTGCATCGCGCCCGCGCGCTGCTGACTGCGATGCTGCGCGAATCGGAGCGGGCGCCGGATGCGCCGTCCGCGCCCTCCGGGGCGCTGAGTGCGAGTGAGGTGTGCTCATGAAAGACGACCAGGAGCTCGATCGCGGCCTGTCTGCAGATCTCGCCGCGCTGCGCAGCACGCTGCGAGAATTGCACGCGCCCGGCGCGGACGAGCGGACCTTGATCGCGGCGCTGCGGACGCGCCGCGCCGCCGCGGGCGCGCTGGACGTGCCGCCAGATCAGGTGCCGGCCGCTGCGGCTCGAACGCGGCATGCGGCCCGTGTGCGCGCGTGGCGCGCGCTCGCGGCGGCGGCTGCACTCGCCGCAGTCACGGCGGTGCTCACGCTGCGCGTCGAGCGGGGTGGCGATGTCGCGCCGGCGGATTCGCCTGCTTCGCAAGTCGCGTCGACGGCCGCGCCGGCGCCGGCCCTCGCGGGCGCGTTCCAACCGCTCGCGTTCTCGCCGGGCTTGTCTGCGTCGCAATCGTACAGTGTCGTGCGCGTGCGGATTCCTCTGACGGCATTGACGCCGGGTCACTCGGCGCCGCCCGACGCTACGATCGAGGCCGATCTCCTCGTCGGCGAGGACGGCCTCGCGAGCGGTATTCGTTTCAACAGGGCCGACACGCTATTCGTGTCCACGGTTTCGAATGAGATTGGAGAACGTCGATGATGAGCTTGAAATACGCGCTCGCCGCGGGTGCGATCGTTTCCTCGTGGGCATTGCCGCGTGCGTCGTGGGCCCAGCCGGCCCCCGCACCCGAGCCGCAAAGAGACACCATGTTCTTCGTCGCGAACGGTGCGGCGGTGACGCCGTTCGGCGGGCAGGTCGACGTGCTCGGTGGCGAAGGCAGCGTGATCGGCGGCGTCGTGAAGGACAAGCCGTATAGCGCGGACTCGGTTACGGAGTCGACGCAGATGCTCGCGGACGGCAACCGCATCGTGAACCGCAACGAGGCCCGGGTTTATCGCGACTCGCAGGGGCGCACGCGGCGCGAGCAGACGCTGAACGGGCTCGGCGTGTGGCAAACGGCGAACGAGCCGCTCACGATGGTGACGATCAACGATCCCGTCGCCGACGTGAGCTTTTTTCTGGACCCGCAGCGCCGCACGGCGCGCAAGCTCCAACCGTTCCGACTCGCGCTCGACGGCAACGCGACCTGGACGCGGGCCGTGCCCGCGCCGCCGCCGGGCGAGCCCGGCCCCGGCGCCGTCGCGGGCCGGCGGGTGCTCGTAGAGAACGGCGTGGTCACGAGCGACGTGCTCGTTGGGCGGCCGCCGGACGCGACCGCGGGTGAGCCCCCGGTGCCGTTCGAGCTGCCGCTGCCGCCGCCGGGGCCCGGCGTCGCGACTCGCGGCGCGGTCGCTGGCGGAGGCCCGCAGACTGCTGTCGTGACCCGTGCGTTCGGGCCGGTCGCGATGGGCGCGTTCGGGTTTCCGGGCGCGCAAACGGCGAGCGAGGATCTCGGCGAGCAGGTGCTCGAGGGCGTGCTCACGCACGGCACGCGCGAGACGCAGACGATTCCGGCGGGTGCGATCGGCAACGAGCGCGCGATCGATATCGTCGCGGAGCAGTGGTACTCCAACGAGATCGAAGCGGTGGTGCTGCGCCGCAACGTCGACCCGCGGTTCGGCGAGACGACTTACCGGCTCACGAATCTCGTTCGGAGCGAGCCCGCGCCGGATCTCTTCGCCGTGCCGCAAGGCTACGAGCTGCAGAGCGAGCCCGCGTTCGCGCCGCCACACGTCGAGCTGCGGTCGTTCGAGCCGGGCGTCGAGCAAGGCGCGAACTTGGGGCCGCCCCCGGTCGGACCTCCGGGTGGACGAGTCGAGCGGCGGGTATTCCTCGTGCAGCCCGACCCCGCGGCCGCACCGAAGTAGACGCTCAGCAGCCTTGGCCGGGCTTGATCGGCTGCACGACCTTGTCGAGGACGAGCACCTCGCGCGTCGCGTCACCGGCCGTGACGTTCGCGAGGTGCGCCTCGACCGTCGTGAGCGCGACCTTGTGCCGAGGATTCAGCACGCGGTGCTGCCTGCGCAGCTCGTTGTACGCACCGCTTTCGGCGATCGGAAACTCGAGACCGGTATCGCACTGAACGAAGGTGGCGCCGCCCTTGTCGACGACTGCGCTCTCGCCTTCGAGCAGCACGCGGTCCGCGAACGGCGGCGCGCTCGCGTCGCGTGCGAGCACGTTCTCGGCCGCAGACGACGTGCGCAGCCGTAAACGCTCCGCGTCGAGTTGTGCGAGTCGCCGCTCGGGCCCGCGGCTGGACAGCACGATCTCGGCGGCGTTCTCGTCCCAGCGCCATTGACCGAACGAGTACGAGCTGCTCTCCGTAGCTCCGGTTTCGAGGATGATGCTCTGCCGCCAGAAGAACCGGTCGTCGCCGCGCAGCCAGAGCGTCGCGGCGATCTCTTTGCAGTTGCCGCACGGGAGCGATCCGCCGTAGACGCCGGCGAGGTTCGATGGCATCGGAAACGTGGTCTGCTGCTCGTCGGCCGAATGCGAGCCGCAGCCGCCGGCGGCGAGCGCAAATGCGAGCAATGCTGTGCAGCGGTTCATCGGAGCTGGGTTCGGTCGTTCGTGCGCAATCTCGCACCGCTGGCACGACGCCGGGGAGGAAATGTATCACGTTCGCGCGCCTCGGCCGGCGCGCGGACCGCGAATCTGCGGGCTGCGACACGCGGAAATCGGCCGGACCGTTTTTTCGCGCCACGGCCTCGGCACGCGTTGCCTAGGCTACGCGAGACGGCTAGAGTCTCGGCCGGTCTCCATAGAGTGGTCCTCGAGCATGCGGATTTGGCGCCGTTCGGCAACGACGTTCGCGCTTTCGCGCGCTGCCGCACGGGCGCGCCGCATCGCGCTCGCCGCAGGAGTTGTCGTCGCGTACGGGTGCGCAGCGCCGCAACAAGTCGCGATCATCGGCGTGTGGAAGTCGGACGCGCCGCGCACGATCGCGTCGATGCGCGCGACGCCCGGAATCCCCGAGGACACTCGCCGCGCGCTCGAAGCGGACTACTACGGCCATCTCGTTCTCGAGTACCGGCGTCGACACCGTGCGGGCGTATTTCGACAACAGCAACTACGATTCCGGGCGCCGGCCATACCAGGTAGTGAGCGCCGACGCCGAGCGTATCGTGACGAACGAGTGGAACGAGTTGCTCCGCGAGTTCGAGGAGAGCACTACCTACCGCGACGGCGAGTGCATCTTCGGGCTCGCGGCGGAGTGGGGTTTCCGCGAGTACTTCTGCCCGTTCGAGGATTGAGGCACGGTATGCGCGCGGACGGCGTCTTGCACAGAAACAGTCCGCGTTTCTTCGCGCTGTTCTTGCTGTTCATGCTCTGGGCTTTTTGGCCGAGCTACTTCACGCGGTTGTTCGAGCAGCCGAACATCCGTTTCCACCTGCACGGCATAGCGCTCACCCTCTGGTGTGTGATGCTCGTGTTGCAGGCGCAGCTGATCAGGACGCAGCGGCGTGCGTTGCACAAGCAGATCGGGAAGCTGTCGTACGTGCTCGCCCCGGCGGTGATCGCAATCACGATCAGCTTCGTGCACTTCCGCGTGGCCGGCGCGGTGCCGAGCCTCGCGCAGCTGCCGGGCTTCGTGCTGTACTTCCTCGCGCTCACGCTAAACGCCGTGGTGGCGTTCGCGCTGT
This sequence comes from uncultured Gammaproteobacteria bacterium, assembly GCA_963742115.1. Lineage (GTDB taxonomy): Bacteria > Pseudomonadota > Gammaproteobacteria > Steroidobacterales > Rariloculaceae > FEN-1219. The sequence continues at coordinate 236,550 of CAVUKQ010000008.1, read as the reverse complement.
TCTACGGGCTCGCGATCTATTACCGCCGCGATTCGCAACGGCACGCCCGCTGGATGCTCTGCACGGTGTTCCCGTTGTTCACGCCGGTCACGGACCGGCTCATCGGCGTGCACTTGCCGTCGCTAGTAGGGCTCGTGCCGCGCATCGACGGTAGCCCGATCCTGCCGGTCGCGGGCTTCGTGCTCGCAGATCTGATTCTCGTCGCGCTCGCGCTTTGGGACTGGCGCGCGAACAAGCGCGCCGATGTATTTCCGGTCGCGCTCGGCGCGCTATTGATCTATCACGTCTCGGTGCTAACGCTGCACCGCGTGCCGGCGTGGCACGCGTTCTGCGCGTGGTTCCTGAGCCTGCCGCTGTCTTAGTTCGAGGGCTTGCTCGCCGCGCGCTCTTTGGCGATGAGCTCTTCGATGATCGCGAACCACGTTTCGTAGCTGCCGGCCATGTTGCCGTTCGTGAGGTACTTGCCGTTCACGACGACGCTCGGCGTGCTCGGGACGCGATAGCGTTTCACGAGATCCTGCGCGCGGCCCACCTTCGCGTCGACCGCGAACGACTCGAAGGTGTTGCGGAAGATCGTGTTGTCCACGCCGAACTGCTTGAAGAACGCCGCGAGCTTGTCCTCGCTGTCGAGGTAGTTGTGCTTGACGTGGAACTCGTTGAACAACGGGCCTTCGATCTCGGGTGTCTTGCCGAGCGCCTGGGCCGTGAAGTAAGCGCGCGCATGCAGGTCCGCGGTAGCGTTCCACGGCGCGGGGATTCGGACGAAGCTCACGTCGTCAGGCAGCTTCGGAAGCCAACCCTGGAGGTGCGGCTCGAACCCGAAGCAACCCGGACAGCCGAACATGAACACCTCGGCTACTTCGATCTTGCCGGTGTCGCCGCTCGTCGGCTGCGCGGGGGTGATGACCTGGTAATGCTTGCCGGCTTCGAACTTCGACGTGCGCCTGGCGCCTGAGCGACGGAAGTGCCGATCGCGCCGAGGGAGACCGCAAGCATCGCCAAGACGTTCATTCTCACGTTCGCGCTTCCTTCTGAGCTGGAATCCGCCGCGAGCCGCAGCGGTGACGGCCAAGCTTAGCCGTTCGTCGCGACGTGCGGCAATCGAGCGGGCCGCGGAAGCACGCGGCGTCGACTGAATTCCAAGTGCGCCGGAGCCCGACGCTCCGGCGCGCTTGTTGCCGTCAGTCGGCGTTCCCGCTCGCGAGTGCGACGCGATACGCCGGCGAGCTCTCGAGGTGCGCGAGGTTGCTTCCCGCGGCAGGAAACGCCTCCTTGAGCTTCGCCGCCGCGCGCAGATCGCTCGCGGCGCCGGTCGAGTCGCCGGAGAGAGCGCGCAGCACGCCGCGATTCGACAAGGCGCGTGACGTCGCCGTCCCGCCCTTGAACGGGCGCAGGTCGATCGCGTCCTCGCGCCGCGCGAGCTCGACCGCGTGGTCGCACGCGCCGCGCGCTTCGGTGAACGCGCCCGTGGCGGTATACGCCACGCACAGGTTCGTCGTCGCGACGAGCACGTCGATGCTGTTCGAGCTACCGTTGGCGCGTGCCGTTTTGATCGCGCTCGCGTAATCGCCTGCAACGATTTCCTTGCCGCCTGGCCAATTGACGTACGCGCCTAGCTCGAACGAGGTCGCGTCGGCGGCAGCGCCGAACGACCAGGCCGAGGCACATGCGAGTGTGATCGAGGCAAGAGAGACTTTCCGTGTGAACATTGCCAATCCTCCATGAGATGTTTGAGAAACTACGAGAGTCACGCTATTGCGAGATCGTAAGCTCTGCAAACGACATTACTTGCACCAATGCGTGCAGAACGTTCAGTCGTCGAGCGCGTGCCAGTGTCGGCGCGGCTCGTGAACGTTGAATTGATCTCAGGAGAATTTTTTGTGTCGAAATCGTGTCGGCGTCGCACCGAGTAGCTTGCGGAACGCCGCGATGAAGGCGCTCGTCGTCGCATAACCCGCGTGCTCGGCCGCAGCGCTTACCGACGCGCCGGAGCCGAGGTGCGCAACCGCGTGCAGCATTCTCAGGCGCTGACGCCATTCGCCGAAGCGCATCCCGGTCTCGCTGCGGAACAGTCGCTGCAGCGTGCGCGCGCTCGCGCCCGTGTGCTTCGCGAGCTCGGCGACGTCCGCCGCGTCGGCCGGGTTGTGCTGCAATCGTTCCGCGACGAGCCGCGCGCGCCGATCCGCGGGCAAGCGAATCGACAACGGCAGCGCGGTCGTGCTGCGGAGCTGATCGAGCAGCACGCTGATGAGCCGCCGCTGCTCCGCTTTCGCACTGTCGAGCATTCCCGCCGTGACGATGTGCAGGATCAGCTCGCGCAGCAGAGGACCGACGTCGAGGCCGTGGCATTCTTTGCCCAGTGACGCGCTGAGACGCGGGCTCAAGTACAACGTGCGCATCGTGAACGTGCCGTGCGCGTGAATCTCATGAGTGACTTGCGGCGGCGCCCACACTGCGCGCGCCGGCGGCACGATCCACAGGCGGTCGCCGATCTTGACGCGCATCGCGCCTTCGGCCGCATAGATGACCTGACCCCACGGATGCGAGTGCGCCTCGATGTGATGGCCGGCGTAGTAAGTGGCCGCGGCGCTGCGGACCTCGAGTGTCATGCACGCTTGTCGTATTTCATCGCGCCGACGCGATTGCCTTCGGTGTCGATGAAATAGAAGACGTTGCCGACGCCCTCGATGCGGTATTCCGGCATGTCGATCGTGCCGCCGTTCGCGACGACCGCCGTTCGCGATCGGCTCGAGCTCCGCGACGCTGAAGCTAGCACTCGAAGCCGCGTGTGCCGGTGCCGGTCAGCGGCTCGCTGCGCGGATAGAGCCCGCCGGTCATCGACCTGTCCGGCCATTTCGGGAAGATCAGGTAGTAGTCCGGCGGCCCCCACGGCTCGATGTGCCAACCGAACACCGCCTCGTAGAAGCGCTTACCGCGCTCGACGTCGTCGCAGTAGATCAAGAAGTACGAAAGGTGGTTCATCGCGGTTCTCCTACCGGCGTTGGTCGCTCGGAGCGAACCATAGCCCGCTCCGGGGCCGGCGCTCTGTCGATAGTCTGACGTTTTATATCGCAAAAGCGACAACCTTGCCCGGCCCGCTGCGGCCGTGAACTCCGCTACCGCCGCGCGGGACTCAGCGCCTAGGCGTCGGCTCGCATCGCGGCTGGGCCCGCGGCGCAGGCGGGTCAACCAAACGCCCGGCTGCAAACAACCAAAACAGTGGGGAGAAACATCATGAAGTTGCTCAAGAGAGTCTCGATGCTCGCGTTCGGCGCGCTCGCACTCGTAGCGATCGCGGGTCCGAGCGGAGCGAATGGCAAGAACCGTCCGCTCATCGTCCGCGCGTGGCTTACGGGTTACGAAGAGGCTCCGCTGACGTTGTCGTCGCCCGGACGCGGCTTCTTCCGCGCCATCGTCGACGAGGACGAAGGCACGATTCAGTACTGGCTCACGTACTCCGATGTCCCGATCACGCAGTCGCACCTGCACTTGGGCACGCATCACCAGGCCGGCGGTATCACGGTGTTCCTGTGCACGAATCTCGGCAACCCTCCAGCCGGCCAGACGGTGCAGGCGTGTCCCGGTCCGACGTCGGGGCAAATCACGGGCACGATCACGAGCGAAAACGTGATCCCGCCGGGTGCCTGCGCCAAGCCAAGGCCTCAAAGCCGGTGACTTCGCAGCGCTCGTCGACGCGATCCGTAACGACGCGGTCTACGTGAACATTCACACCGTGGTCTTCGCCGCGGGCGAGATCCGCGGCCAGCTCCAGTAGCTCGCCAAAGTCGGTAGGCGGCGCCGCGGCTCCACGCGGCGCCGCTCTCTCCTTGAGACGGCGTGTGTCGAAAGCTCACGCCTTATCCCAACCGTGCACCGCGCTGATTCGCTAACGAGACGCAGCCGGCCCGCCGCGCCGCGCTAATATATGGGCGCTGGCTAGGGGCCGGTTCGGTCCGAACGGCCGGTTTTGCCGCAAAGCGCGGCGTTCACGGGGGGAGTCGCTCATGCTTCGAACGAAGACGGTATTCGGTGCGTTGCTCGCTGGCGCCGCGTTCGCCCGCGTCGCCGACGCGCATCACGGCATCGCCAACTTCGATCTCAACAAGGATATCTCGCTGTCGGGCGCGGTCGTGGAGCTCGCGTTCGTGAATCCGCATTCGTGGTTGTACGTGAACGTCAGCGGTGCAGATGGCGCGAAGGCCGTTTGGAAGTGCGAGATGCGCGCGGCCACGGTGCTGCGCCGCTCCGGCTGGTCCGAAGCGATGTTCACGCCGGGCACGCAGGTGACGGTAACCGGCTCTCCGGACCGCCACGAGCCGAACACCTGCTATCTCGGCACGATCACGTTTGCCGACGGCACCACGATGAACCGCTATGGTCAGCGCGAGCGCGCGGCTGCGGTCGTCGCGGAGAATCGGCCCGAGCGGCTCGCGAACGGCGATCCGAATATCAACGGCGACTGGGCCGCCGAGCAGCGCGTGATGACCGACCGCAGCGGCATCAGCGGCGCGCTCGTTCCGATCAGCGTCGCCGACAACCTCGCGCCGGGCGAGCTGCCGCAAGGCGTGCGCGCGTTTCCGGGCTCGCGCGGCACTCCCGAATCGCTTGCGGACGACGCGATCCACACGGCTTGGTCGCGGCCGAGCCCCGTCGCGCTCACCGACGCCGGCAAGAAAGCGGCCGAAGGCTTCGATCCGTCTTCGGCCGACAACCCGCGGCTGCGTTGCGCGCCGACCAACATCTTGTTCGACTGGACGTTCGAGACGTTCACCAACCGCATCACGCAGGACGAGAACTCGATTCGGATCCAGTACGGCGCGCCAGGTATCGATCGGACGATTCATTTGAACGAGCGGGCACACCCCGCGAGCGTCGAGCCGAGCGTCGCCGGCCATTCGATCGGCCGCTGGGAAAACGACGTGCTGATCGTCGACACCGTGGGCTTCAAGCCAGGTGTGCTGTCGGCGGACACCTCGACGCTGCACAGCGGCGAGCTACACGTCGTCGAGCGCTTCACGCTCGATCGTGAGAAGAACGCGCTGCGCCGCGAGTACGTGGCGACGGATCCGCTCTACTTCACGGGTGAGTACAAAGGTGCCGATTCCGTGCTCGCGGCCGATCTGCCGTACGAAACGCCAAGCTGCGAGGACCTGAGCTACGTGACGGGTCAAGGTACGGCCGCCGCGCGCCGGGCCCCGAGCGATGACGCCGCCGCGGCGGCACCCGCCACGGCGGCGCCGCAACCCGCCAAACAGTGGTGGGAGTTCTGGAAGTAGCCGCTCCGTGAACCCGCCGCGGGTTTTGGGGTCCGAGCGTGGAATGATTCGGGCGCCGCAAGCGCAGGGTGTCGTCGTGCTGAATCGACTGCTCGTCGCGTCGTTGTCGTGCGGCGCCGCGTTGCTCGCGTCCGGGTGCGCGGAGCGCGCGGCGACGTCGATACGCAACGCGGAGCCCGAGGAACGCAACCTGCTGCTGCGGCAGGCGATTCTCGACGCGGGTTACCTCTGCGACGAGGTCATCGACGCTACGGCGCCGTCGCAGACCGCGATCGGCTGGCGCGTGTTGTGCACGGATATGCTCGTGTACCTCGCGTCGCTCGACACCGAGGACGCGGTGCACGTCGAGCCGATTGCGTATGGCGATCCCGCAGGCCCGCCGCTGATCAGCCGCGACCCCGACAAAGACGCGGAGACGGTGCTGCCCGATCCGTGAGTGAATGATACTGTCCGGTGCAAGATTCGATCGAAGGAGACGGCTGGATGAGCTCAGGGAATAGTTCCCGGAAGAATTGGTTGAAGCAGGAAGCGATCTCGCTCGCGATCGTGCTGGCGGCCGTGACGGCCGCGCGCTCCTCGCTCGCCGATCACTACTACGTGCCCTCGGGCTCGATGGAGAACTCGCTGGTTCCTGGCGATCGCGTATTCGTGAACAAGACCGCCTACGGTTTTCGAATTCCGCTCACGAAGATCGATCTGTTCGGAGCGCGCACGCCGGAGCGCGGTGAGATCGCGGTGTTCGATTCGCCGCGGGACGGCACTCGCCTCATCAAACGGATCGTCGCCGTCGGCGGCGATCGCGTCCAGATCCACGACGGACATCTTTCGATCAACGGCAAAGCGCTCGGCGACGATGAGCTCGAGCATTTCGGCGGCCGTGAGGCACTGCTGAACCTCGACGACGGCGGCGGCCCGGACTTCGACCAGGTGATTCCCGCGGGTCAGGTGCTCGCGATCGGCGATCACCGCGGCAACAGCCTCGACGGACGGTTCTTCGGGACGATCAACGAGAGCGAGCTGTTCGGTCGCGCGGTCGCGATCTACTACCGGCGAGGCGACGGCTTCGTCTGGAAGCCGCTCTAGCCGGCGCCCGAGCCCCGCGAGTCAGCGCTGCTGTTCCGCACGGGCCAGCCCGATGCGCCGTCTTCGTCGATGACGTCCACCGCCCGGCCGCTGCTCTTGGCCTTGGGGAGCAAGAGCACGTTGCGCGGCCGCGGCGATGGACGTCAATTCCGACAACTCAGGCGAGGCTACGCCCGGAGCGCTCGGAGAGATATGCGACGATCAGCCCGAGGCCGATCAGCGTGAGCACGAGGCCCACGAGCCAGCCGATCCACGGCAGGTTCACGGCGATCAGCACGATCACGAGACCCGCGAGCAGCGTCGCGGCGAAGTGCGGCGTCGCGCCGTCCCGCGTCTTGAACAGCTGCCGGCCGATCATCTGTGCTACCACCGTCTTCGCGAAGTAGAGGCCGAGCACCCATAGCGCCGCGATGATGATGCCGAGCGGGATGCCGATCACCGTGACGCACGCGATGAACACGACGGCCGGCAGCGTCACGGCGGTGACGAGGCCGATACCGGCCGCGCGTAGCGCGGCGACGCCGTTCGCGATCGACAGCGTCTGCAAGCCCGGGAACAGCCACAGCAGCAGCAAGCCCGTCGTGAACGCGGCCCCGAGGCGAATGGCCTGCCAGGTGTAGAACCCTGCGGTGAGGTATTTGTTGCGGCTCTCGCGTTGCGCGCCGAAGCGGTCGTCGACCTGCGTGTCGACGGTGCCGATCACCGTGCCCGGAGTGACGCGCACGCCCGCGGGATTGTCGACGTGGGCTGTGAGGTTCCCGCCCACGCGCGCCGGCGGCAGCACCGTGATCGTCGCGCCGTAGCCCTCGACGTTGCGTTGCACGTTGCCGCGAACCACGAGGTCGCGCGCGAAGCTCTTGAGATCGAGGCCGACGCCGCCGGCGAAATTCACGCTGTCGGCGAACGCGATCGCGTTGCCCTTGATCTCGCCGTCCGCCGCGAGGCTCACCTCGCGCGCGCCGGAGTACAAGTTGCCGCGGATCCGCGCTTGCGCGAGCGTTACCGCGCGCGCGCCGCCGAACACGTTGCCGCCCACGGTCCCTTGGATGTCGATCGTCTCGGCGCCGCTGATCACGTCGCCCGCGATGTTGCCGCGCACGGTGACGTGCTGGCCGAACGCGAGCAGATCGCCGTTCACGTCGCCGTCGATGGACACGGTCTGGCCTACCGCGAGCAGCGTGTCCTCGACGGTCTCGCCCGCGGCGAGCGTCGTCACGTCGTCGCTGCGCCGGATCTCGAACGCGTGGCCGAGCTGCGGCAACGCCAGTACGAGCAGCAGGGCGGACAGCATGACGCGCGTTGCCCGCGCCGCGCTTGAGCAGCGCCGCGCCGCCCCAGCCGAGCAGCGAGACGAGCACGGCAGCAGCCGCGAATTGAGTAATCGAGGTCAACATGGAGCTACCCTCACGTGTGAGAAACACGACCAGATTGAAGAAGGAATCCAACAACGAGCCCGAGTCGAGCGGGCTCAACCAACGCAATTCGCTAGGCACCGCCGCGTCGACCGCGGTCCACGCGGTGGAGGCGATCCACCCGACAGCGGCCACGCCCGCGAAACCGAGCAGCAGCTCCTTCCGCCCGAACCCCCGGCGCAGCGGTGGAATCGCCGCGAGCTCCTCGCCGCCCGCGAACAGCTCGCGCAGCATCAGCCGCTCGCCTCTGAGTGCGGCGATCCGCGTGCGGCACGCAGCGCAGGAGTCGAGATGCGCTTCGAGCGCGGCGACGTCCGCGGCTGCAAGCTCGCCGTCCACGTACATCGAGCGTGTGAGCGCCGAAGGGCAAACCGTCGTCATGACGTCTCCTTTTGCAATGCGCGCCGCAGCGTTTGCTTCGCGCGGCAGATCAGAGTTCCGGCGTGGGTGCGGGTGACGCCGAGCGCCGCCGCGACGTCGTCGTAGCTCGCGTCGTTGTAGTAGGCGAGCACGAGCGGCACGCGATAGCGCTCCGGCAAAGCCGCGACCGCGGCCTTCACCTCGGCCGCGCGCTCCGCGGTCAGCAGGTCGCCGAGCACGTCGGTGTCGTCGGCCTCCGCCGCGATCCGCTCGTCGGACTCGGTGCCGAACAGCTCGAGCTCCTTGCGGCGGCGGCGCAGCGGTGTCGATGCAATAGTTGCTCGCGATCCTCAAGATCCACCCCGCGAACGGTTGGTCGATGTCGTAGCTCGCGAACGCGTTGTGGGCGCGGAGGAACACCTCCTGCGCCGCGTCCTCGGCGCGCTCGGCTTTGCCGAGCAGCTGGCGGCAGAGGCCGAATACCCGCCGGTAGTGCGTGCGATAGAGTTCCGCAAAGGCCACCTCCGAGCTCATCCGCTGCGTCCCCAAAGCCGCGAAATCCCGCGTCTCGAGCGGTAATACGAACTGGCCCGGAATTTATTACAGTACGGTTCGGGGGAGGAGGCGCGATGCCGGAACCGAAGGAGCTCACGAGCGCGAGACGCTGCCTGGCCAAGGCGGAGGCCGACTTGGGCTCCGCCGACGGGCTGACCCAGCTCGTCGAGGGGCTCGCGTTCCTCGAGGACGTGATCGGGTCCGGCACCGCAACGGCCGTGAAGACGGCGCGCAACCTCGCTACGAGCTACGCCGGCCGGGTGTACGGCCGCGTCAACACGCTCGTCACGACGGACCGGCAGCTGCCGGAGCCCGCCCTCGAGCACTTCTTCAAGGTCGTGCTCGCGTTCGACCAGGTCGGCGTCGAGCTGCCGCAGTCGGCGCAAGCCCTGAAGATCGAGGTCGTGCGGCGCCTGATCGACCGTTACTACGAAGGGCACCCGGCCGAACGGAAACAGCAAGCGCTCGAGGAGCTCGCCAATATCACAGGGAGAGACTAATGCTCGCAAGACAGGCGCAGACGATGGCCGCGTACAACCGCTGGATGAACGACAAGCTCTACGCCGCGTGCGCCGAGCTCAGCGACGAGGAGCGCAAACTCGACCGGCGGTCCTTCTTCAAGTCGATCCACCTTACTCTGAATCACATCCTGCTCGCGGACCGCGTTTGGTTCGGCCGCTTCATCGGCAAGCCGATCAGGGTCGCCGCGCTCAATCAGGAGCTCTACTCGAGCTTCGCCGATCTGCGCGCGGAGCGCGGCTCGACGGATCAGGACATCGAGGGTTGGTCGCAAGGCCTCACCGACGAGCAGCTCCAGGGCAAGCTCCGCTACACGAGCATTCTCAGCCCCACACCGCGTGTCCAGGACTTGTGGGTATGCGTCACGCACTTCTTCAATCACCAAACCCATCACCGCGGGCAGGTGACGGCGCTGCTGTCGCAGTGCGGCAAGGACTACGGCGTCACGGACCTGATCTTGCTGCCCGAGGTGGCGCCGCAGCAGTGACGTAGCGCGTTGCTCTGCGGATGAACGGCACGCTCAATCGGCCGCCGTTCTCGCTCTGCTGCGATCGCGTTCTCGGCCTGTCTGCGCACTTCGGGATCGCGCTACGTAGCGATCCATGAGCGCGCGCGCCTCGTTCGGATCGCGTGCCGCGATCGTTCCGACATCGCGCGCGGCGACGCCGCGCTCGCGCGCGCGCGCGTCGCTGAACGCGCTGAGCAGCGACCGCGTCGGGCGCTTCGGCGTACGCGCCGGTGGCGGCCAAGATCTGACCGAGCGCCGCGTCGCGCGTCGCCGCCGGTGGGCAGGCGTAGCGCCCAGCCGCGCGCGGCTCGCCGAATCCTGATTGCGACCCAGAAGTCCGCGTCACCTGACGCAGCGCCGCGTCGCGGATCGGCCCCGCGGCTTGAGATCGAGCGCCCATTCCGCGGCCGCGGACGGGTCTTTCTGGCCGCCCACGCGGACGGCCACTGCGTAGGTCGCGCGCCCGTCGTCGTTCGCGGCCTTCGGCTCGTGATCGAGCCGATGCAGCTCGGCGCGCGCCGACCGGATCCTGCCTGCGCCAGTCCCTGGCACGACGGCGCTGCGACGCCGACGTCGATACGCCGGCTCCCCGCGGAACTGCTCGATCCAGGTCAAAGCCTGCAGGCTAGCGGCCGTCTACGACAACGCTCTGCGTCGATGCTGCGCGACACGCCCAATCGCCCGCCGTTCTTACCCGCTTCGATCGCTTGCTCCGCTTGTCGGCGAGCCCCGACTTTCGCGCCTTGCGATCCGGACAGGAACATGGAAGATGGCCGCTCGTGCGGCCTCCGGGGGGGAGGCTCGGGGAGGTAGATTCATGTACCAGGCGCCTAATGCTCCGCTTTCGATGGGCGGGGTCTTGGATAGCGGCTTCACGTTGTTTCGCGAGTGTTTCACGCAAGTGTTCTTGTTCGCGTTCGCGACGTCGCTGATCACGGCGCCGGCGAGCTATCTCGCGCCCGTGATCCAGACCAACGGGTTTTCGCCGTCGTTGATCGGCGGGCTGATCGGCGGCGGGTTCGTGCTCACGATCGTCACGCTGATTTTGACGAGCGCGATGATCGTCCGCGTCGACGCGGTCGCGCGCGGCGAGCCGATGTCCGCCGCGGATGCGCTCGCGCGCGGCGCGCGGCGCGCGCCCTCGGCGTTCGTATCGAGCCTCCTCATGGGCATCGCGATCGCGGCCGTGCCGGTGCTTATTCGCGGCCGCGGGGCTTGCCGCAGGGGTTGCGCTCGAAATCGTTGCCGCTTTGGCGGCGCTGCTGATCTTCGTGCCGGGAAGCATCATCGCGATCTGGCTGATTTTCGGGCCTTACGCCGCGATCGTCGATCGCCTCGGACCGTTCACGAGCCTTCGCTACAGTCGTGCGATAACGCGCGGCCATTGGTGGCGCACGATGGCGCTGATCACGATCATCGCGATCATCCTGATCGTCATCTACATGGTGATCGCGATCGCCGCGAGTGTCGCGGCCATCGGCAATCCCGAAGCGATCGCGGCCGGTCAATCGCCGTGGTGGCTCCAATTCGTCGTGAGCCCGGTGCTGTCCGCGGTCGCCGTCCCATTGTCGTATTCCTTATTCATGGCGATCTTCTATGACCTGAAGCTGCGCTACGAAGGCGGCGATCTCGCCGCGCGGATCGCCGGGACCGCGTGAGACGACGCTCGCGTTTGTCGCCAGCGCGTGCCGCGGCTCTGGCCGCCACCCTGTGTGTCGCCACCACGAGCTTCTCGCAGACGCTGCCGGCGGGCGTCGACGAGTGCCTCGCGCGAATCGACCAGCAGCGCCGCGCGGAGCCGCCCATCGGAGGGCTCGGCGCCGCGGGCGACGAGCCCGCGGGCCCGACACTGCTCGGTGACGTCTGTCCGGAGCTCGCCGCCGCGATCGATGAAGGCGCGTGGGGCAAGGCGCTCGTTGATATCCGAGCCGAGGACCTCAGCACGAACGCGTTCGAAGAGCTCGCGCGGCTCGTGGCTCGCTACGAGCAGCCGCCGGCGCCCGCCCTCCAGCCGCTCGCCATCGAGGCTCTGGATCCCGCGCTCGCCGCGCTCGAGCTGCGCGAGCCGGATCAGGAGCTCAGCGTCTGGGATCGCATCCAGCGGTGGTACGACGAGAATTTCGGTGCGCGCGAGACCAGTGCGGGCCGTTGGATCGAGGATTGGCTCAACAACCTGTCGTTGCCGGAGCGCTTCGTGCGCTATCTGCTGATTGGGCTCGGTACCGCGCTCGTGGTCGCGACGATCGCGATCGTCGCAAACGAGCTCCGCATCGCGGGCGTGCTCGCGGGCGGCGCGCTGCGGAAGTACTCGCCGCTCGCGGGGCGTGAATCCGAAGACGACGCGCGCGTGCGCGACTTCGACGACGTCGCGCGCGCGCCGCTCAAGCGTCGGCCCGCGGTGCTCCTGCTGCTGGTGCTCGATCGCCTCAGGGCGCGGGCCGCGGTGCCGCTGCGCGACAGCCTCACCCACCGCGAGCTCGTCTCCGCCGCGGGCGACTTGAGCGTCGAGCAGAGCGACGCGCTGCGCGCCGTCGCGGGTGCCGCGGAGCGCGTGACGTTCGGCGACTGGCAGCCCGCGGAGCGCGACGTGGACGAGGTCGTGGCGCGCGGCCGCGCGCTCGTCGCGTCGCTCGCGGAGCTCGTCGTCGATCCGCGCGTCGCTGCAGAGCGGGGCGAGCCGCGATGAAGGACCGCCTCGTCACGCTGCTCGGGGCACTGCTCGCGCTCGCGATCGTCTACGCGTTGTTTTTCCAGCGCCCCGGCGAGCCGCCGGCGACGAAGCCGCTCAGCGTCGAGGCGGGGCGCAACGGCTATCTCGGGCTCTGGAACTGGCTCGCGCAGCAAGGCGTCGCCGTCCGGAGCCTGCGCGACCGCTACACGCAGCTGCTCGAGGACAGCTCGTTCGGCGACAGCGGCAACGTTCTCATCATCACGATGCCGTTTCGCACACCGCTGCGCATCGCCGAGGTCACGCCGCTGCAGTCGTGGATTCGCGAGGGCAACACGGTACTGATTCTCGCAGCGCTCGACGACACGCCGGACTGGATGCCGATCACGGGTGATCAACTCATGCTCGATCTAGCTGCGCTCACCGGCATGCGGTTTCGTGCCTCGCGCGGCGGATCGCTCGACGACGCTCCGGGCGCGGGCGCCGCGGCCGACGAGACTGGCGACGCCGGCGATGCGCGGCAGGACGCGAGTGCCGAAGCCGGCGACGACACCCGCGAGACGGGTGCGGGCGGTGGCGAGGGCTCCTCCGCGGACACCGCAGACGACGTCAGTCCATTCGATTTCGCGAAAGCGCCGATCGCGGCGCAATCCGCGATCGAGCTTCAGCCGGTGGCCGAGCATCCGTTGCTTGCGGGCGTGGACTCGCTGCGCGGCTTCTCGGACGGGCCGAGCGAGGTCTGGCGCGGCCTTCATCCCGACGAATACCGCCCTGCGCTGCGGCTCGCCTTCGAGACATCGAGCGGGCTCGACGCGATGTGGGAGCTGCCGCGCGGCCGCGGCCAGATCATCGTCGCGGCGAGCAGCTCGCTGCTCGCGAACCGCAACATCGGCGAAGGCGACGCGCGTCGTTTCGTCGCGAACCTGATCCGCCACCACCTCGGGACCGGCGGCGCCGTAATCTTCGACGACATGCATCAAGGGTTGTCGGCGCTGTACGACGCGTCCGCGTTCCTGCGCGACGAGCGCCTCAGGTACACGATTTGGTTCGTGCTTGCGGCGTGGCTCGTCTACATCGTGGGCTCGAGCAATCGGCTCAGCTCACCGCGCCCGCAGCAGACCGTGCCGCGCCAAGGCGAGTTCCTCGCGGCCGCGGGCGGTCTGATGGCGCGCCGCCTCGAACAGCGCGCCGCGGGGCTGCTGCTGATCGACGAGTGGCTCGACGACGTACGGCGCGCGCGGGGTCTGCCGCGCGACGCCGCGCTCTGGTCCGAGCTCGACGAAGACGCCGACGCTCGCGCGTGGCATCTACGAGGAGCTGCACGGCTACCATCGGCAGCTCGCCCGCGGCGGATCCGTCGATCTCGTTCGGTTACACAATGTGTTGAAGCAAGCAAGAGAGGCGATTGGATGACGCAGCAGGTGCGCGAGCTCGAGAGTTTTTTGCAGCGTGAGATCGGCAGTGTGGTGTATGGCCTCGACGAGGTGATCCACGCGTTCGCGATCGCGCTGATCGGCGCGGGGCACGTGCTGCTCGAAGGCCCGCCGGGCCTGGGCAAGACACTGCTGTCGAACACCTTCGCGCGTGCGCTCGGCGGCGAGTTCAAGCGCATCCAAGGCACGGCCGACTTGATGCCCACGGACCTCACCGGCGTGCACGTGTTCGACTCGCAGCGCAGCGCGTTCGTGTTCCGCAAGGGCCCGCTGTTCGCGGACGTCGTGCTCGTGGACGAGGTGAACCGCGCGGGGCCGAAGACCCAGTCTGCGTTGCTCGAGGCGATGGAGGAGCGCTACGTCACCGTCGACGGCGAGCGCTTCCCGCTGCCGGCGGACTTCTTGATCGTGGCGACACAGAATCCGCGCGACTTCGAGGGCACCTATCCGCTGCCGGAGTCGCAGCTCGATCGCTTCATGATATGTGTGCAGATGACCTACCCGGGCCGGGCGCACGAGCTGAAGATACTCGCGGAGTACGGGCTGCCCGGCAGCACGCCGCGCGATTCCGTCGCCGTCGCAGACTCTCGCAAAGGGCGTCGTCGCCGCGGCGCGCGCGGAGCTTGCCCAGGTGCACATGTCGGACGCGCTCGCGGGCTACGTGCTCGACATCGTCGCGGCGAGCCGCCAGACGTCGAACGTCGGGCTCGGCCTGTCGAGCCGCGCTGCGCTCGCGCTCGCGCGCTGCGCGCGGATCGAAGCTGCGCTGCGCGGCGCGGAGTTCGTCGTGCCCGACGACGTCAAGCGCGTCGCGCCCTGGGTGATTCCGCACCGCCTCGTGCTCGCGCCGGACGCCGTGCTCGAAGGCGCATCCGCGCGCGCCGAGGTCGAGCGGATCCTCGCTGCGGTGCCGGTGCCGCGCGACGCGTCGTGAACCTCACGCCCATCGCGATCCTTGCGCTTGCGGTCGCCGCGCTCGTCGGTGTCGTCGCGCAGTGGAGTGACTCGCTGCTCGCGGACCTCTATTGGCGCGCCGTGCTCGCGTTCATGGCCGTCGGGCTCGCGTACGAGCTATACGTGACGCAGCGGCTCGCGGTCGGCGCGCGTTGGACGCCGCGTCCCGCCCTCTATCTCGGCCGGCAGGAAGCGCTCGAGCTTACGATCGAGAACCGCACGCGGCGGCACGTCACCGTGCAGTTCGCGCCCGCTTGGCCTGCGGCGCTCGCGGGCGACGTGCGCGCGCGCACGCTGCGCGTTGCTCCGCACGAAACAGCCGCGACGGGGCTCACGGCGCGCGCGGTTGCGCTCGGGCTCCACGCCTGGCCGCAGCTGCCGGCACGGATCCGCGGTCCGTTGCGTCTCGCATGGTGGTCGCGGCGGCTCGCGCCCGATGGTGCGACGCGCGTCCTGCCCGACACGCTCGGCCCGCACGGCGCAATCTTGGGCTCGAGCGAGGGCGCGACCGCGCAAGCGATGCTCGGCGGCGGACACGAGCTCCATCACTTGCGCGATTATCAGGCCGGCGACCCGCGCCACACGATCGACTGGAAGGCGACCGCGCGCACCTCGCGCCTCGTCACGCGCGTGTTCAGCGAGGACCAGCACCTCGAGGTGATGGTGCTCGTCGACGCGGGCCGCACGAGCCGCACCGAGATCGACGGGATGCAGCAGCTCGGGCACTACGCGAACCTCGCCGCGCGCTTCGCGGAGTATTGCATCGGGAACGACGATCAGGTGGGGCTCATCGCGTTCGCCGATCGGCCGCTGGTTACGCTGCGGCCCGGGCGCGGAGTCCAGGCCGTAACGCGGATCCGCAACGCGCTCACGGAGCTCACGGCGAGCCCGGTCGAGTCCGACGTGCTCGCGGCCGCGCTGCACGTACGCAACCTCGTACGGCACCGCTGCCTCGTCGTGATCCTCACGGACCTCTATGAGCGCAGCGCGACGAGCGCGCTCGCGCAGAGCGCTCGGTTGCTCGTGCCGAAGCACCTGCCGATCATCGTCGGGCTGCTCAGCGAGGACGTAGTCGAGCTCGCGAATCTCGTTGCGGACGACTGGCTCGATCCGTACCGCAGCTTCGCGGCGCGCGAGTATCAGAAGCACGTCGGCGCCAACATCGCACGGCTCGGCCACCTCGGCGCGTATGCGATGACCGCTCGTGCACGCGAGCTCGACCGCAAGGTGCTCGACACGTACCGGCAGCTGCGGGCGCAGCGGCGGATCTAGCCCGCGGCTCTCTCGGCGACGGGTGGAGAACGGCAGGCTTGCGGTGTGCAACTTCGCAAGAACGCAAAGCAGCAGGTGATCGCGGGGATCTTTGCCGTGTTCGGCGCCTATCTCGCGTGGTCGGCGTACGGTGACCGAAGCCTGGACCGCCGCTTCCGCGCCTTGTCCGAGGGCGCGACCACCGCAGAGGTGATCTCGTCGCTCGGCGAGCCGGACGCCGTACGGTCCGGTTGCCTCGACGCGCCTACCTGGCTCAATAGGCCGGTGCTCGATGCGCAGTGCGCGCAAGAGTTTCGCTACGAAGCGCGGCTGAGGCCTGCGTTCTGGACAGTGGGCTTCGACGAGCGCGGCCGCGCGATCGCGAAATACGCGTACCTGTCGCGCTAGGGTTTACTACGGTCAAGCCGTCGACCGCTGCCGGCGGGTCCCGACGCGGCCGAGCGCGCCCGACAACACCAGCAAGAACAGCGCGAGATAAGTAAGCCCGATCGCGAGCCGTACGCCGAGCGAAAAGCGCGGATC
The DNA here is from genome assembly GCA_963742115.1 of uncultured Gammaproteobacteria bacterium. Lineage (GTDB taxonomy): Bacteria > Pseudomonadota > Gammaproteobacteria > Steroidobacterales > Rariloculaceae > FEN-1219. The sequence goes on along the minus strand of CAVUKQ010000008.1, from coordinate 219,988 downwards.
GGGCGATATGAACCCCTCGATCAGGCCCGCGCCTACGAGAAACACGAGGCACACCGCCATCAGCTGCATGCCGCGCGCCACCGCGGCCTGGAACGCGGCGCCGCGTGGGAGCTCGCCGGGCCGTGCGAGCGCCTCGCCGAGCGACGCGCCGACGGCGCCCGCAATGCACACGACGCTGAGCTCGACGAACCCGTGCGCCGCCACGAACTGGAACAGTCGGTTCGCGATGCCGTGCTGCGCCGTGAACGCGAACACGCCGCCGAGCATGAAGCCATTCATCCCGATGATGTAGATCGTGCCGAGGCCGTACAGCACGCCGAGCGCCATCGCGAATAGCGACACCACGATGTTGTTCGTGAAGATCTGCACCGACAGCAGCGACGAAGGAAACACGTTCAGCAAGTTGTCGGTCCAGAGATCGCCGCGCTGCACCGCCTCGATCATCTCCTCCGACGCAAACAGCGTCGCGAGCTCGGGGAAAGTGCTCACGAGCCAGACGCCGGCGGCGGCGCAGGTAACGAACAGCGCGACCACGGCCGCGATGTGCCAGCGGAGCTCGCGTGCGACGGCCGCCGCGTCGCGCGTGAACAGCAGCCGAACGCTGCGAGCGATCGCGGTAGGTGGGCGGAACAGCGAGCGATGCAGCTGCAAGTAGACGCCTTCTAGATAGCGCGTGAGCGGCCCGTTCGGCGCCGCGCGCCGCGCGATCGCGAGGTCGCGCGCAATCTCGGGATACGCACGCACGGCGTCGAGCACGGTCTCCGGTGCGGCGGACCTGCCGCGTTCGAGCGCCTCGAGCTTCTCGGCGGCCGTGCGCCACTCGGCGAGCCGATACTCGAACCACTTCGCACCCGCGGCGTGCGGCTTGCGCGCGTCGCTCATGCGATGAGCTCCTGCAGCTTCGCGTGCAACGCGGCATCGTCGTTCGATTCGGGCGCCGCGCCGTGCTTCGCGAGGAGGTCGGCCGCGAGCTTCGCGCGCGCGGCCGGCGCGAGACGCGGCCAGCGGTCGAGCAGCTCGCGTACGAGCTGCGCCTGCGCGATCCCGAGACGCTGCACGCCGCCGCCGAGCTGGTCGAGCACCTCGCGGCCCGGCACTTCGTCGTAGACGAGCACGGTGCCCGCCGCGATGTCGCCGATCCGTACGCGGTGGGTCGTGACGATCGTCGTCACGAGACCGATCGCGTAGAACGACCGGCATCGAGTCGATGAGCCGAAACACGTTGCGGATCAGGATCGCGCCGACACCCGGTGCGCCGCCGTGCGCCAGCGCGACGACTCGGACGCCCGCGATTCGCTTGCCCGGCGTCTGCCCCTGCATCGCGAGCTCGAGGAGCGGGTGGTAGAGGAAGTAGATAGCCGTGCTCGGCAGTACCACGATGAACAGGAAATTCGGTTCGGTTGCTTCGCCCGAGGCCGTGAAGGCGAGGCTGCCGGCGTAAATCACACCGGCGACGAAGAACCACGCGGCCGCCGCGAGAAAGCGGATGTGCCAGTCCGTGATGAACGCGTAGCTGCGGCCGCCCGGCCCGGCGATCTTGAGCTCGACGTCGACTCCGGTGACGGTGGCGATGCGGATGATCGAATCCATGAGTGGGCCGGCTTGGCGAGCAAGGTTCGCATCCTAGTCGATGGCCGCCGACGTTCACCACATTCGCATCGCCGTTTTGCGATGGAATGCGCGTGGGCTCTCCCGTTTCGAGGTGTGCCCGGTGCCGAGGCGGTTTGGGTCCGCTGTGCGCGCCAGGCGTCGTTTATCGGGTCCGCGGGGCAAACGTGTCCAAAGTTTTCTTGCGTCGCTACGACGCGCGCGCGGGCGCGTCGAGCCGGAATGCCGAGGGATATCGCGGCTTCTGCGTGCATTCCCGCCGTGCGCCATGCGACGTTCGACAACGAAGAGAGCCCGCATCTCAGGCGTCTCCGGCGGGGGCGTGTGCTATAAATCGACCTTCGTCGAGGCTCGAGATTCATTGATTCATGTCACGCCGGGATTGCGGACACTCGCATCGGATCCATCGGAGTCCGACGTGCGCGCCGAGGATGGCGCTCGCGTCGGCCGTTGCGGCGATCGCACTCGCCTGCGGCGCCTGTACTAAGCCGGCCGCCGAGACCACTCGCGGCCCCGGCGCCGCCGCCGTCGCCACGGCGATCCCGGTCGTAACCGCGTCCGCGCGCTTGGAGCCGATGGGCATCGAGATCGAGGCCGTCGGAACGACGCAGGCGAACGAGTCGGTGGAAGTCACGTCGAAGGCGTCGAACACGATCACCGCGATCCGCTTCAACGAAGGCGAGGAGGTCGAGCGCGGCGCCGTGCTCGTCGAGATGGACGCGTCGCAGGCTCGCGCGGCGCTCGCCGAGGCGCAAGCGGCGCTCGCCCGCAGCAAGAGCCAGTACGACCGCAGCCGCGACTTGCAGTCGCGCCAAGCGATGTCGATGGCGGACCTCGAGCAAGTCGAGGCGTCGCTGAAGGCCGATGAGGCGCGCGTCGCGGCCGCCCAAGTCGCGCCTCGACGACACCGTGATTCGCGCTTCGTTCATGGGCCGGACCGGCTTCCGGCATGTCAGCGTCGGCAGCTTCGTGAGTCCCGGCACGCTCATCACCACGCTCGACGACACGTCCGTGATGAAGCTCGACTTCACGGTGCCCGAGACGTATCTGTTTGTCCTGCGCCGCGGGTTGCCGGTCACGGCCTCCGCGACGGGTCTGCCCGACCGCAAGTTCACGGGCGTCGTCACGCAACATGGACTCGCGCGTCGACCCGGTCACGCGCTCGATCACCGTACGCGCCGAGCTCCCGAACCCCGACGGCATCTTGCGGCAGGGCATGTTCATGACGGTGAGCCTGCAAGGCGACGTCGTGCCGACGTTGCTCGTGCCCGAGGAGGCGATCGTTCCCGAGCGCGGTCACGCGTACGTCTTCGTCGTGAGCAACAACGTCGTCGAGCGCCGCGAGGTACGCACCGGCAAGCGCCGGCCCGGCGACGTCGAGATCGTCGAGGGCGTGCAGGAGCACGAGCGCGTCGTCGTCGACGGCACGCAGAACGTTCGCGACGGCAGCGTCGTCCAGGAACGGAAAGCGCACGAGCACGGCGCGAGCTGACGAATGAAGATCTCGGAGCTGTCGGTCCGGCGGCCGGTCTTCGCGACCGTGATCAGCATGATGCTGGTCATCTTCGGTCTCGTGTCGCTGCAGCGGCTGTCCGTTCGCGAGTATCCCGACATCGACCGGCCCATCGTCTCGATCACGACGGCCTACCGCGGCGCGTCCGCCGCGATCATCGAGACGAAGATCACGCAGATCATCGAGGACTCCGTCGCGGGCATCGAAGGCATTCTCAAGATCGAATCCGACAGCGAGGACGAGCGCTCGCAGGTCCGGATCGAGTTCGACGTCAACCGCGACGTCGACGCGGCCGCGAACGACGTGCGCGACCGCGTCGCGCGAGTCGTCGACGCGGCTGCCCGACGAAGCCGATCCGCCGCAGATCGTGAAGGCCGACGCGAACGCCGACTCCGTCGTCACGCTCGCGTTCAGCGTCCGACACGATGTCGATGCTCGACCTCACGGACTACGCGGAGCGCAACATCGTCGACCGCTTGTCGACCGTGCCCGGCGTCGCGAGCGTGGCCATCGTCGGCGGGCGCCGCTACTCGATGCGCATCTGGATCGACCGCCAGGCGCTCGCCGCGCGCCACTCACCGTGACGCGACATCGAGGACGCACTGCGCCGCGAGAACGTCGAGCTGCCCGGCCGGCCGGCTCGAATCGCGGACCCGCGAGTTCTCGCTGCGCACGATGGTCGGCCTCGAGACCGAGCAGGACTTCCGCAACCTCGTGATCGCGCGCGGCGACGGACGGCCACCTCGTGCGGCTCGGCGAGGTCGCGGACGTGCGGCTCGCGGCGGAGAACGAGCGCTCCTACAGCCGCTTGAACGGCGTGCCCGGCCTGATGCTGCAGGTGCAGGCGCAGTCGAAGGGCAACACGCTCGACATCGCGCGCGGCGTGCGCGCCGAGGTCGAGCGCATGCAAGCCGACGCTGCCGCGCGGGCACGACGCTCGACGTCAGCGTCGACAACGCGATGCCGATCGAGGCCGCGCTCCGCGAAGTGCTGATCGCGATCGCGTTCGCGCTCGACGTCCGTGCTCTGCGGTGATCTATCTCTTCCTCGGCAACGTGCGCACCACGCTGATCCCGGCCGTCACGATCCCGGTGTCGATCGTCGCGTCGCTCACCGTGATGTACGCGCTCGGCTACTCGATCAACGTGCTGACGCTGCTCGGCCTCGTGCTCGCGATCGGCCTCGTCGTCGACGACGCGATCGTCGTGCTCGAGAACGTCCACCGGCGCACGGAGCTCGGCGAGACGCCGCTCGTCGCTGCGATCACGGGCACGCGCGAGATCGGCTTCGCGGTCATCGCGACGACGCTCACGCTCGTCTCGGTGTTCGTGCCGATCTCGTTCCTGCCGGGCGACCTGGGCCGGCTTGTTCCGCGAGTTCGGCTTCACGCTTGCGGCTGCCGTCGTGTTCTCGGCGCTGATCGCGCTGACGCTCACGCCGATGCTCGCGTCGCGGCTGCCCGAGCACGAGCACGAGAACCGCTTCGCGGCCGCGATCGACCGGTTCTTCAAGGGGCTCGCGTCGTTCTACGAGCGCTGTCTGCGGCGTGAGCGTGCGCGCACCCCGTCGCCGGTCGTCGCCGTGCTTGCGGTGCTTGATCGGCGTCGGCGTCGTGACGTTCCGCTCCGTGCCGGCCGAGTTCACGCCGCAGGCGGACAACGGCCGCGTGTTCATCGGCATCGAAGGCGCCCGAAGGCTCGAGCTTCGACTACATCGACGGCTACGCGCGCCAGCTCGAGGACGATCGTCGACGAAGGAGATGGAGAAGGGCGAGATCGAGCGCGTGCTGATTCGCGTGCCGGGCCAAGGCGGCTCGGACCTGCGCACCGGCGACGTGAACACCGCGCGCGGCTTCCTGATCCTGAAGACTGGCACGACCGCGAGCACACGGCGCGCGAGATCGCGGAGCCGGTGCTCGCGCGAGGCGCGCAAGCTTCCCGGCGTGACGCGTGCAATTCGGCCAGCCCGGCGGCCTCGGCCGCGGCGGCTTGCAGTCGCCGGTCGTCGCCGTGCTCGGCGGCCCGGACTACGAGCAGCTCGCGGTGTGGTCGGATCAAGCTCCTGCAGCTCGCGCAGCGGAACCCCGGCCTCGCGAACGTCCGAGCAACTACAAGGAGCGCAAGCCGCAGATTCGCGTGTCGATCGACCGCGACCGCGCGGCCGACCTCGGCGTCTCGCTCGAGACCGTCGGCCGCACGCTCGAGACCGTGCTCGGCTCGCGCATCGTGACGACGTACATCGACCGCGGCCGCGAGTACAACGTGATCCTCCAGGGCCGCGACGACATGCGCGAGACGACCACGGACCTCACGAACATCCGCGTGCGCTCGACGCGCACGAACGAGCTGATCCCGCTGTCGAGCGTCGTGAAGCTCGAGGAGACGTCGGGCACGATGCAGCTGTCGCGCTTCAACCGGCTGCGCTCGGTCAAGATCTCGGCCGACCTCGCGAACGGCTACACGATGGGTGAGGCCGTGGAGTGGTTCCAGGACACGGTGGCGAAGCGAGCTGCCGCGCAGGCGACGCTCGACTGGGACGGCCAGACGCGCGACTTCACGCGCACGGGCCAGCAGCTCTACTTCACGTTCCTGCTCGCGCTCGCGGTCGTCTATCTCGTGCTCGCGGCGCAGTTCGAGAGCTTCGTGCATCCCGATCATCATCATGGTCACCGTGCCGCTCGCGCTGCTCGGCGCGGTGTTCGGCCTCAAGCTCTTCGGGCTCACCGTGAACATCTTCAGCCAGATCGCGGTGATCATGCTGATCGGCATCGCGGCCAAGAACGGCGTGCTGATCGTCGAGTTCGCGAACCAGCTGCGCGACCGCGGCGTCGAGTTCATCGACGCCGTCGTGCAGGCGGCGGTCACGCGTCTGCGTCCCGTGCTCATGACGAGCCTCTGCACGGCGTTCGGCGCGCTGCCGCTGATGCTCGCGACGCGGAGCGGGCTCGGAGCAGCGCCGGCCGATCGGCATCGTCGTGTTCTTCGGCATGACGGTCGCCGTGTTCCTGACGCTGTTCGCCGTGCCGACCGTGTACGCGATCCTCGCGCGCAAGACGCGCTCGCCGCAGCACGTGAGCCGCCTCGTCGACCGGCTGATGAGCGGCGGGTCCGCAGGCACCGGCGACGGCAGTGCTGCACGACTCCCGCCGCGACTAGGCCGGGCGGCCCGTTGTCTCCGATGCCGCGAGGCAATGAGCCACCGGAGACCTCGAGGGTGGCGACTCGCGTCAAGACCGTCCGCCTCCTGGTGCTGCTCCTGCTCACCTCCTCGCGCCGCTAGCCCCGGCTCAGAATCCAATTGCTCCGCGAGGTGCCGAGCGCAGTCCAGACTGTTTGCCGAGCGCCTCCCGCGCGAAAGCAAGTTGTGAACCGACGCAGGTCGTCGTTCACACCGAGCAGGAAATCACATTCTCGTTGGAAATACCTGCGCCGAAGACCTCGCATTGCGCTGCGTCGATCGAGCTCGGATATTCGCAACGGGATACCGTCGTGAACGTCGAGGGCACGATCGAAAACAAGGACTGCGGAGCGTCGCAAGGCGAATACAAGCTCGCGGTCAGGATTAGGGACGAGAATCGCGAGCTCAAGACGCTCGAATTCTTCGAATCCTGGCAGCGTCAAGACAGCGAGCCTGTGAGGTTCGAGGGCGTCTCATTCGATAGGCGAGAATGTCGATCTCGTCAGCGTCCGGTCTATTCAGTTGAGCTGCACGTGCACCGCCACGCCGGCGGAGTAAGTGAGTGTCCGCTAGACAACCCGCCATGGAGCCGATCATGAGGCTTGGACCGTCGCGGACCGCGACAGTTGTAGCCGCCCTGTAGTCAGCGTGCGAAGCGTTTTCGCGTTTGAGCTAAACTGGCGCCCGCTTCACCACGCTTCCTCGCGATGCGCATCGGTTCCTACACCATCGAGCCCGCCTTGATTCTCGCGCCAATGGCCGGCGTGACGGACAAACCGTTTCGGCAGCTCTGCAAACGTCTCGGCGCGGGCTACGCCGTGTCGGAAATGACCACGGCCGACCCGAGGCTCTGGCGCACGAAGAAGAGCCTGCACCGAATGGATCACGAGGGCGAGCCCGCCCCGATCGGTGTGCAGATCGCGGGCGCCGATCCGGACGCGCTCGCGGCGGCCGCGCGCCACAACGTCGAGCACGGCGCACAGATCATCGACATCAACATGGGCTGCCCCGCCAAGAAGGTCTGCAACGCGTGGTCGGGCTCTGCGCTGCTGCAGGACGAGACACTCGTCGCGCGCATCTTGCGCGCGGTCGTCGCGGCCGTGGACGTGCCGGTGACGCTCAAGATCCGCACCGGCTGGGATCGCGACCACAAGAACGGCGTGGCGGTGGCGCGCATCGCCGAGGATGCGGGGATTCAAGCGCTCGCGGTTCACGGCCGCACGCGCGACATGCTCTACACCGGTGAGGCGGAGTACGAGACGATCGCGGCGATCAAGCAGGCCGTGACGATTCCCGTGATCGCGAACGGCGACGTGGACTCGGCCGCGAAAGGCGCGCCAAGTGCTCGCGCGCACCGGCGCGGACGCGTTGATGATCGGTCGGGCCGCGCAGGGCAGGCCGTGGATCTTCCGCGAGATCGCGCACTTCCTCGCGACCGGCGAGGAGCTGCGCGCGCTCACGCCGCGCGAGATCCGCGACGTGCTGCTGGCCCACGTCGCCGAGCTGCACGCGTTCTACGGGGAACCTGCCGGCGTGCGGATTGCACGCAAGCATCTCTCGGTTGGTATGCGAAGAATCGGGCGGAGAACGCTGCGTTTCGCGACGTCGTCAATCGCGCGGAGATCCGCGCACGAGCAGCTGCGGCTCGCGCGCGACTATTTCGATGCGCTCGAGGCGCGATCCCCCGCGGCTCGCTGAGCGCGGCCGCGTAGGTGCTGTCGACGGTCTCGTCGCGCTCGTAGACCAGCGGGATGTTGCGGCTCGCGGCGAACGAGACCGCCCACTCGCACGCGGCGGCGTGCGACATCGGCACCGACTGGCCGAGCGTCGTGATCACCCATCCTTCGGCGCCGTCGACGTTAGCGGTGCTGATCTGGTCGATCGTCGTGACGGGCTCGCCGTCGTCCCCACGCGCCGTTTCGACGAGCATGAACACGGGATCGACGTACGATTCGCCCGGATCGAGGGCGGGGAGGACGCGGACTTCGGTGGCCTTCATTGTTGTTGTTCGTGGCGCTTCCGACGGCCAAATTATGGGCGAAGGCTAGCCCGCTCGCCGCGTGGTTTCGACATAACTGCGCCCCGCGCCGCGTTCAACACTTTTCTCCAGGCGCGGCGCTCGCAAGCGCACGCCACCCGACTCGCAGCGGCCTTCGCGGCGGACAACGAGGCCGAGGCGGAGGCGCCGAGCGGCGACGAGTGGCCCGATCTTCCGAAGATGCTCGCCGTGCTCTCCGACGATGAGCGATTGACGATGGTGCTCTGCTACGCTCAGGGCTTCAGTCACAGCGAGATCTCCGACGTCATCGACATGCCGCTCGGTACGGTGAAGTCGCATCTACAGCGCGCGAAGACGAAGATTCGCGAGCGCTTCGCCCTGGAAGCGCCCCGTGCAGAGCACGCGCTCCGGAGATGACCATGGCAAGCGACGATGATCCGCTTTCGGACGACGGCGATTTCGTACGGCTGTTCGCGAGCGCGGCGGTCGACCTGCCGGACGGCGGTTTCACGCCGGCAGTGATGGCGCGCGTCCGCGCAAGCAATCGGCGGCGCTTGATCCGCGGGATCGTACTCGGTGCTGCGGGCAGCGCAGGCCTCGCGTTTGCCCTAGGTCCGATCGTCGAGGTGCTCGGTGCGGCCGTGCGATGGGACGCGTCGGCGTGGATCGAGATGTACCGTCTGCCGAGCGCGGTGGTGCTCGTCTGTCTCCTCGCCTGGCCCGCGCTTGCTCGCTTGGTCGCAAGGTAGCATCGCCAGTGGAGTCGTCAGGCGCACCTGGCGGCGACATGACGCAACCGTTTGGCGAGTTCTCGCATCTAATGACCCGAGTCGGAACGTTTCCGCGGGTCTCCCGTCCTCGCAACCAGTTGTAGTCTTCCTCCCCAAGACGAAGCCCCAACGACGGCGTGGGGCGGGGGACCCACCCGCGGCTCATGGCTCGGACAAGTGCACACGCGTGCGAGCGCAAGGCGTGTGCGCCCGATCGCAGCGGGAAGAAGGTCAGTCGACTCGCGAGAGGCTCGGTGTCGTGACGGCCGACAAGCCGCCGAAGCGGCGGTCGCGGCGCGTGAATTCGCGCAGAGCGGAGTCGAACGCGGCTTCGTCGAAGTCGGGCCAGCACGTGTCGACGAACACGAGCTCCGCGTAGGCGCTTTCCCAGAGCAGGAAGTCGCTGAGGCGGCGCTCGCCGCCGGTGCGGATCAGGAGGTCGACGGGCGCGTCGACGTCGGAATTGACGGCGTCGGCGAGGCAACGCTCGAACTCCTTCTGCGTGCATTCGGTACGCGCATGAGCGACGCGGCGCGCGTGATCGATTCGCGCGCGGAGTAGTCGATCGCGAGCCGCAGCTGGAGCCCAGTTCCCGCGGCGGTGATCTCGCTCGGTGTTCTCGATCGTGCGCACGAGGTCGGCGCTCAATCGATCGCGCCGGCCGATGACGCGTGAGCCGCACGCCGTTGTCGAGACAACGCGCCGTCTCGCTCACGAGATAGCGCTTGAGGAGCCGCATGAGATTCGCGACCTCCTGCGCGGGCCGCGACCAGTTGTCGGCCGAGAACGCGTACAGCGTGAGCACCTTGAGCGACGTCCGCGCCGCGGCTTCGACGATCTCGCGCACGGCGCGCGCGCCGGCGCGATGACCCGCCGAGCGGGCAAGCCCGCGCCGCTCCGCCCAACGGCCGTTGCCGTCCATGATGATTGCGACGTGCATTCGAAGCTACTTCCCTTTCGCCGCGTGGATCAGACGCTTCCATGTGCTCGAGATGGCGCGCGAACATCCGCTTGCCCTTGACGGTGAGGCTGTACTCGGTCTTCGGCACGCGGGACGCGAACTTCTTCTTGCAGGCGATGTAGCCCGCATCCTCGAGCTTGCGCGCGTGCATGCTCAAGTTGCCGTCGCTCGTCTTCAGAAGCTCTTTGAGCTCCGCAAAGCTCATGCTCGGATTCACGCTGAGCGCGCTCATGATGCCGAGCCGCACGCGTTCGTAGATGAGCCGATCCGTGTCGCCGGCCTCGGGGTCGGCGAAGTAGCCGGCCACCGCGCGCAGCCGCTGCTTGGCGGGCTCCGTCGTCGGCGCGTTCTCCGGCTTCGTGAGTTGTTGTCTAGCCACCGTGGTCCCTCAAGATGACGACGCCGAGTGCGATATGCAGGCCGCCGAAGCCGAGCGCCGAGGATCGCCGGCGACCACGCCGCCGGCAGTCCGAGCGCGACCGTGCCGAGCGCCATGAAAGCAAGGCCCGCGGCGAGCACCGCGGGAATCGCGAACACGCCGCACGCGGCGAGTCCGCTGCCGTAGAGCAGCAGCCACATTCCCGTGATCGAGTTGCGTCCGACCTCGTCCGCGAGCGCCGCCGTGAGCACGCCGCCCGCGACGAACGCGGGCACGAGCGTCATGAAGAAACGGCGCGCAACCGCGCGGCGCAAGCTCAAGCCCTGCGCCTTCGCTTTCTCCTCCATGAAGAACAGCGCGACCGCACAGGCCATGATCGCGGCGGCGACCCAGATCGGCAGCCAGATGGACGCCAGCGCCGGCACGGACTCGAGCGCCGACGCCGCGAGCGCCGTGACGCCCATCGCGATGCAGCCCTTGCCGGGCACCGTAGTGAACGTGCCGGCCGCTTCGATCGTGTTGCGGATGTAGCGGAGATTCTCGACCGCGCCTGCGTCGATCGGCGTGGGTTTCGACGGGCGGGATTCGGCGGTGCGGGCTGGCGCTCATCGAAGCGCTAAGGTAGCGTGGCTGAGGGCAATGTCAAGTACTTTACAACATAAAGCTGGGTCGAAGCCCGGGACGGAATCGTGACGGCCTGCTCAGTGCCCGCCGGTCTTGCCTTCGGTGATGCGGTCGGTGATCGCGAACAGCACGCCGGACACGACGAACGTAACGTGGATCCCGACCTTCCAGCCGAGCTGCTGCCACGTGAACTCGATCGACGTTGATGAACGCCTTCAAGAGCTCGACGGCCGAGATCGCGACGATGCGCGCCGATGAGCTTGATCTTGAGATCGGAGAATCCGACCTTGCCCATCCACGCCGGGCGATCCTCGTGGTCGCCGGTGCCGATCTTCGAGACGAAGTTCTCATAGCCCGCTGAAGCCGATGATCAGCAGCAACGACGCGATCAGCGCGGCGTCGACGAGCGACAGGATCTCGACGATCATCTCGTTCGCCCGTCAGCGTGAACATGCTCGAGCGCGAGCATCCAGAGCGCCTTCACGAATTTGGTGAGCAGCGCGATGATCGCGAGCAGCAGCCCGATGAAGAACGGCGCGAGCAGCCAGCGGCTGCGAAATACCCAATGCTCGAGCGTTGCTTCGAATCTGTTCATCGTTGGTCTCGTTGGTCGCGGAGCGCCGGCGCGAGGTCCGCAGGAGCGGCGACTATACTGCATCGGCCGTTTCACGTCGGAATCGGCGAGCGCACGTCGAAGCGACGGACGCCGTACTATTTTACCGCGAAGACCTTGAACGCCCCGGTCGGCGTCTCGGACGACTCCCGAGTCGATGTGCAGCACGCGATTGCGGCCGATCTGCTTCGCGCGATAGAGCGCTTCGTCGGCCGTCTGGATCAATCCCGCGAGGCTGCGCTTCGTGCCGGGCTCCGCGATCGCGGAGCCGACGCTCACGGTGATCACGCTTGCCGCGTCGGAGTCCGCGTGCGGCAGCCCCTCGAGCATGATGTCGCGCCGTATCTGCTCGGGCAGCGCGCCCGGATCGTTGCCCGACGGTGCATACAACACGAGCGCGAACTCTTCGCCGCCGTAGCGCGCGCAGAAATCGAGCGGCCGCTTCGCGGCGCGCGCAATGATCGACGCGACCTGACGGATGCAGTCGTCGCCGGCCTGATGACCGTAGAGGTCGTTGAAGCGCTTGAAGTGATCGATGTCGACGAGAATGACTCTGCAGCGAGTCCGCATTGCGCTGCGCTTGCTGCCACAGGCGGCGGGTCGAGCGTGTCGAACATGCGTCGGTTGTAGAGTCCGCTCAAGCCGTCGCGCTCCGCGATATCGTTCAAGCAGCTGCGTCTCCACGAAACTCGTGCGCACGAGCCGTTCGACCCGGCCCGCGGACAGAACCACCATCAGCCCCGTCGCAATCAACACGGACGCCGCGAAGACCAGGTCCTGGTGCGGCACGCCGAGTACGACGCCGACGGTCACGAACGCGAGCAAGAGGCTCAGTCGCGACGATCACGACGACGCGGAACAACAGGCCGAGGAACAGCGTCGCGTAGACGAGAACGAGCACGTCGCCCATCTGGAACTGCGGCAGCCCGGATGCGGCTGCGATGCCGCTGATCGTCATGACGCTCACGCCGGCGATGATGACGGCCGTCGCGGCGATCGTCTGATAGCGCTTCTGCAGCCCCGGTGATACGTCGCCGCGAGGATCAGCGCGAGCGCCGGACACGCCACTCCGAGTCGCAGAATGTAGATCGGCTCGCAACGCGGCCTCGGCGAGCGGCGCGAGGCCGCCGAGCAGGTTGATCGCCGTCATCGACGAGCACGAGTCGCGAGGTAGATCGCCGTCGCAAAGCGTGCGCGCGGCAGGTTGCGCTCGAGGTAAGCGTCCTGAAATTGTCTCTCGAGCGGATACGCGAAACCGGAATCGTGCGATTGCGGCACGCGTATCCGCGTCGAGCGATCCGGTGTCCCCCGGCTGGGTCGCGGAACGCGAAATCTGCACTGAACGAGCCCTTGCGCGAGAAATTCACCGCGGACACTAGCATTTTTCCGCCGCGGAAATTGCGCACCGGTGCTCAACTCGATCATGCGGCCGAAAGTCCGCTCCAAGCCGCGCCGTTGCTGGGGTTCTTAGAGGCGTTGAGCGGTTAGCCAGTCAGCCAAACAGGCAGTCCCCGATGCGACGATTGCCGGGCTGTAGCGAGCCGTCTCGGCGCGCAGCTGCGGGACGCTGATTCCGTTGCGTCGCGGCGATCTCGGCGGCGTGGCCGACGAACCAGCTCTCGAGCGCCACGCCGGCGGCCTCGACGTGGAATTGCAGCGCGAGCGCGGCGTTGCCCCAGCTGAATGCCTGGTTCTTGCACGCCGGCGTGGAGGCGAGCCGCACGGCGTCGTCCGGAAGATCGAACGTGTCGCCGTGCCAATGGAGCACCGGAGTATCGGCGACGTGCCGCAGGCACGACGCGCGGCCGTCCGCAGTGAGCTCGAGCGTCGTCCAGCCGATCTCCTTGATCCCCGAGGAGTAGACGCGCGCACCAAGCGCTTTCGCCATGAGTTGGCTGCCGAGGCACAGTCCGAGCGTCGGACGCGCGGCGCGCAGCCGCCGAGCGATCAGCTCGATTTCCGGGACGAGGAACGGATAGAGGTCGGTCTCGTAGACGCCTATCGGGCCGCCGAGAACGACGAGCAGGTCCGGCTCGAGCGGATCGATGTCGGCAAGGCTCGCGACGGGGACCTCGTGATAGCGAACAGTGTGGCCGCGCCGCGTGAGGAGTGGCCCGAGGTTCCGAGATCCTCGAACGGCACGTGGCGCAGAGCGAGAGTGGACGGCACGGTAGATCTCGCGGCGTGGCGGGAGCAGGATGGTACGTGCTATGAATGACCGTGTCATGACCGCGCAGTCGCCTCGGGGGAAACATATGCGCCGCTCCGTCAGTCGTTTGCTCAGCCTCGTTTTCGTCGCGCTCGGAATCGGCAGCGCGGCGGCGCAACCGCCGCCGCCCCCGACACCGCCGGCGCCGTATGTCATTCCCGCGAGCACGCCCGCGAACATCCGCCGCGCGGTCGAGTCACCGGAGCGCACCGACGAGATGCGCATCCGGGATTACTACCGCAAGCCGGCCGAGATCTTGAGGCTCGCGAACATCAAGGAAGGCGACCACGTCGTCGAGATCGCCGGGTTCGGCCAGTACTTCACCACGATGCTCGTCGAGGCCGTCGGCCCGCAGGGCAAGATCGACGTCTACGATCTGCCGTACACGGAGCGGTTCGCGGGGGAGGCGTCGCGCGCGTTCGACGCGAAGCACGACAACGCTGCGTACCACCAAGAGAGCTACAACGACGTCACGTTCCCGCAGAATCTCGATGCCGTGTACATCGTGCTCTATTACCACGACATGAAGCCGGCTGGCGTCGACACCGCTGCTTTGAATCGCAAGCTCTTCGCCGCGCTGAGGCCCGGCGGAACCTATTTGATCATCGATCACAAAGCCGAGGACGGGTCGGGTTGGCGCGATGCGGCGACGATTCACCGAATGGGCGTGGAAACGATCAAGCAGGAAGTGCTCGCCGCGGGCTTCGAGCTCGCGCTCGACAGCAACTTGCTCGCGAACCCGAAGGACGATCGCTCCGTGATGGTGTTCGCGCCCGGCGAGCGCGGCACGACGGATCAGGCGTTCTTCATCTTCCGCAAGCCTGCGAAGTGAAGCGGGCCGCGCCGTGATCGTGGGCGGTGTGCTCGCGCGACGGAACGGCAGCGCGTTCCGCCCCCGCTCTCATGCTCGCGCGCCGCGCACCTGTGTCGTGCTCGCGGCGCTCGCCGCCGGCGCGCCGGCGTTCGCTCACCACAGCTTCTTCGGTCGTTTCGACACGCTGACGATCGCCGAGATCGAAGGCGAGGTCACCGACCTGTTGTGGCGTAATCCGCACGCGGGGCTGACGTTGCGCGCTCGTGATGCGAACGGCCTCGTGACGGATTGGGCCGTCGAGACGAGCTCGCTTACCGTGCTGAAGCGCATGGGCATCGACGAAGGCACGATCAAGGTCGGCGATCGGATCAAGCTCGCCGGGTACCCGGCGGTCGGACCGAAAAAGGAAATGTACGCGCGTAACGTCTTGCTGCCGGACGGCCGCGAGCTGCTGCTCAACGTCGGGCTCAAGCCGCGCTGGACCGAGCACGCGGTCGGCGACGAGTCGTTGCTGATGGCGGAGCGAGGGCGATCCGTCGCGGCCGAGCCTCGGCCTGTTCCGCGTGTGGAGCCATACGCGCGCGATTCCGCGGTTGTTCCCGGAAGTCGTGGATTCCAAAGTCGACATCCAGTCGTATCCGATGACCGAGGCTGCGCGCGCTGCGCTCGCGAAGTTCAATCGTGCGACCGACAACCCGACCGTGAACTGCGTGCCGAAGGGCATGCCGACGATCATGGAGGCGCCATATCCGATCGAGTTCGTGCAGCTCGACGGCGGCGACGTGCTGCTGAAGATCGAGGAGTACGACCTCGAGCGGCCGATCGACATGCGCAGGACCGCGCCAGCGTCGGACACCGCCGCGAGCCCGCTCGGCTACTCGGTCGGACGCTGGGAGGGGCGCGCGCTCGTCGTCACCACGACCAAGATCAACTGGCCGTACTTCAGCCAACTCGGCATCCCGCAGAGCCCGAGCGTGTCCATCGTCGAGAGGTTCA
Organism: uncultured Gammaproteobacteria bacterium; assembly: GCA_963742115.1. Lineage (GTDB taxonomy): Bacteria > Pseudomonadota > Gammaproteobacteria > Steroidobacterales > Rariloculaceae > FEN-1219. The sequence continues at coordinate 204,325 of CAVUKQ010000008.1, read as the reverse complement.
CGCCGACCGACGACGGGAGCCGCCTCGACTACGAGATGACGGTGACGGATGCCGTGAACTTCACGCGGCCCGTCGTGCTCTCGCAGCACTGGCTGTGGCTGCCGAACGTGCGGCTCTTGCCGTACGAGTGCGCCGTGCACTGAGCCGCGGCGTGAAGGTGATCTGGCAGGCCCCGGTCGACGCTGTGGCGGCGCTCGTGCTCGCGCACGGCGCAGGGGCCGGAATGACGCACAAGCACATGCAGGCGATCGCGGACGCGTTCGGGAAGCGGGGCATCGCGACTCTGCGCTTCAATTTCCCGTTCATCGAAGCCGGCAAGAGCCGTGTCGACGCACCCGACGTGGCGACCGCACGGATCGCCGACGCGTTCGCGGCGGCGGCCGAGCGCACGGACCTGCCGATCTGGCTCGGCGGTCACTCGTTCGGCGGGCGAATGGCGTCGCATGCGGTCATCGACCGCGAGCTCGATCCGGCGGGGCTCGTCTTCTGCTCGTTTCCGCTGCACATGCCGGGTAAGCCCGCAGTCACCCGCGCGGCGCACCTCGCGGCAGTTCGCAAGCCGATGTTGTTTTTGTCCGGCACGCGCGACGACCTCGCGGACGCGGCGCTGCTCAGCGGCGTCGTCGCAAGCCTCGCGAACGCCGAGCTGCACTGGCTCGACACCGCGGATCACGGCTATCGCGTGCTGAAGCGCGCGCGCACGAGCACGGAAGACGTCTTCGACGAGATGGCACGCGTCGCGCGCGCGTTCGTCGCGCCCGCGTGACCATTTACAGGTGGCGCAATAGGCGTCTCACGTCGGTCACCAGCAAGCCTGCGGTCCACACGCCGAGCCCGAGCAACACGGCGCGAAACGTGCGTTCCGCGATCATCACCACGCGCGCGATCTCGGCGGGATCCTCGACGCTCGGTGCGGCTTGGAGCAGATCGCGGCTCGCAAACGCGAGCACGAGCAGCGCGAGCCAGGCGACGTTCGAGACGACGGCGACCAAGATCCGCGGCAGCGTCCGGTACGGGTACGCGAGGTCCGTGCCGAGCCTGAGAAGGTCGAGGACGCACAGCACCAGCACGGGGACATGCAGCCTTGCCATTGCCGATCCGAGCTCGACCTTCACGCCGAACTGCACGGTCGGAAACACGAGGAAGCCGATCCACCACAGCAACAGGATCGCGATCATCGCGAGCTCGAGCACGGTGTCCCAGCGCGGAATCGTGTCGAGCGGTGCGGAGCGCATGCCGAGGAAGTCCCGCCCGAGCTTGCGCGAGTCGAAGTCGTCGATGAAGCGGAAGCGCACGTGCCGCCGATCGAGCAGCACGAACGCCACCGTCACGAGCGCGCCGGCGTCGAGCGCGATCCAGAAGAAGCGCACGAGCACCTGGATCGCGGCTTGCGTCGCGCGCGGCTCCGTGAACAGCGCGATTGCGGCGACGCTGCCGCCGATTGCCGCGATCACTACGAGCACCGCTTGGATCACGTACCAGTAGAGCGGAAACACGCTCGGGCCGATTAGCTGCTGCATCGGCAGGTAGCGCCCCGCCACCGCGATCGGGTGTCCGTAGGTCTTCAAGATCTCGCTCGTCTCGCGATCGTCGAGCTTGCGGCCGAGCGCGCGCTCGCGCTCCTCGACGGCCGAAGCGATGCTCTCGCGGATCTCGGCTGCGATGTCGTCACGCTGCTTGCGCGGCAACAGGCTCTTGAGCTGCAACACGTAAAGCTCCACCACGCTGCTCATCTCACGGTGCTCCTAGAGGATGCGGTCGATCGACGCGTTCAGCTCGCGCCACTCCGCCAACAATTGATCGAGAATTCCTTTGCCGTAGCGCGACAGGCGGTAGAAGCGTTTCTGCCGCTTGTCTTCCTCGCGCCACTCGCTCGTGAGCAGGCCCTGCGACTCGAGACGGCGAAGGAGGGGATAGAGCGTGCCTTCGTCGATCGTAAGGCCGTGCTCGGCGAGGGACTTGCGCAGCGTGTAGCCGTAGTGCTCGGAGCGCAGGTGCGCGAGGACCGCGATCGTGAGCGAGCCGCGCCGCAGCTCGAGCCGCAATTTGTCGATGAGCTCCGAGGGCATCGCTGGCGGGAGGGCCGTAACCTGGGTGACACACACTGTACGGCGCACAGGATAGACCGTCAAGCTCGTTGCTAGAGGCGGGCGCGCCGAGTCAGATCATTTCGAGCGCGATCTTGCGCCGCGGCGGCGGAAACGCCGCGTCGAGCTCGCGCATGTCGTCGTCGCCGAGCGCGATCTCGAGCGCGCCCCGGTTCTCGCGCACGTGCTCGGCGCTGCCGGCCTTCGGAATAACGACGACGCCCGGTTGGCGCAGCACCCACGCGAGCGCGATCTGGGCGGCCGTCGCCGAGTGCCGCTCCGCGACCGCGCGTAGAGCGGGGTCGCCGAGCAGCCGGCGCAGCGACTGGCCGTCGCTGCCGAGGGGCGAGTAGGCCATCACGACCAAGTCGTGCTCGCGGCACCACGGAAGCAGGTCCCACTCGATGCCGCGGTGCTCGAGGTTGTAAAGCACTTGGTTTGCCGCGACGCCGCCGCCACCTTGGAGCACGGCGGTCTCCTCGAGATCGTCACGGTCGAAGTTGCTCACGCCGTAAGCGCGGATCGATCCCTCCTTCTGCAAGCGCGTGAACGCCTCGAGCGTCTCGGCGAGTGGAACCGATTGACGCCAGTGCAGCAGGTACAGATCGAGATAATCGGTCTTGAGGCGCTTGAGGCTCCGTGTGCATGCCGCGATCGTGCCGGCGCGGGTCGCGTTCTGGGGCAGTACCTTGCTCACGAGGAAGACGTCGGCGCGCCGGCCTGCGATGACGTCGGCGATCAGCTCCTCGGAGCGGCCGTCGCCGTACATTTCGGCCGTGTCGATCAGAGTTATGCCGAGATCCAGCCCCGCCCGCAGCGCCGCAATTTCCGCTGTGCGCCGCGCAGCGTTGCTCGCCGATACGCCACGTACCCTGGCCGAGCCGCGGCACGGCGCGGCCACTCGAAAGTTCGAAAGCTCTCATTGCAGTGCACTCCTTGCCTTCGCGCGCCGTGCGTTTCGCCGCGCGGGCGCGCGTGTCACAATTCGACGCCGGCCGTCGAAATAATAAGACCGAGCGCGACCCGGCGGTTCGACGCGGCGCTGCGCGCCGCGAACCAAGGGGGAAACGATGACCGAAGCCAGAATCGCGTCTTGTGTGCTCGCGGCGCTCGGGCTCGCCGCCTGCGGTCGCGCTCCGAGCGAGGATGGCGCCGCATTGTCCGCGCTGCAAGGCCGGATCGCCGCGCTCGAGCAGCGCAAGACCCTCGTCGCCGACTCGAACGACATCGAACGCCTTCAGGCGGCGTTCGGCTACTACTTCGACCGCGGTCTTTGGGACGAGGTCGCGACCTGTTCGCCGAGGACGGCACGATCGAGGTCGCGCCGCGACGGCGTGTACGTCGGCAAGGCGCGCGTGCGCGAATACCTCTATGCGCTCGGCGGCGGTCACGCGGGGCTCGCGCGAAGGGCGGCTCAGCGAGCACCTGCAAGTGATGCCGGTGATCACGCTCGCGGCCGACGGCTCGACGCGCGAAAGCGCGGTGGCGCGGCATCGTGCTCGAAGGCGACTTCGGCCGCGATGCGTTCTGGGGCGAAGGGCCCGTACGAGAACGAATACGTCAAGGAAGCCGGCGTCTGGAAGATCAAGGCGCTGCATTGGTATCAGGCGCTCTACGTGCCGTATGCGGGCGGCTGGCAAACGAATCCCGACCCGACGCAGGGCAAGCTCGTTTCGGACGCGCTGCCGCCGGATCGGCCGCCGTCAGTCGACTACAAGACCTGGCCCGAGACCTACATTCCGCCATTCAGCTTTCCGAATCCGGTCGCGAGATACGTGCCCGCGAGCGAGCAGGGAGGTGCGCGATGAGCGCCCGGTCTGTCTGCGCCGCGGCAGCCGTCGCGGTCGCTCGCGGCAGCGCTCGTCGGTTCGGTCCGCCCGCGCTCTGTCGCAGGAGCTCCGCGACGCTCGCGAGCCTCAGTGCGCGCGCGGCGGCGCTCGAGCGCGACATCACCTTGCTCGAGGACGAAAACGCGATCGAGAAGCTACAGCGCGTCTACGGGTTCTACTCCGACAAGCAGATGTGGACGCAAGCGGCCGATCTGTTCGCGGCCAACGGCACGATCGAAGTCGGCGGCGCGCGGTGTCTATGTCGGGCAAGCAGCGCGTGCTCGAGTTCCTGAAGCTTGCGGGACCGGAGTTCCCGCAGCCGGGCCGGCTGTTCGATCAGATGCAGCTCCAGCCCGTCGTGCACGTCGCCCCCGACGGGCTCACGGCCAAGGGCCGTTGGCACATGTTCGCGCAAGAGGCCGTGTCAGGCGAGTACGCGAACTGGGGGCTCGGCGTTCTCGAGAACGAGTACGTGAAAGAGAGCGGCGTCTGGAAGATTCAGAGCCTGCACCTCTACACGACGATGTACACGCCGTACGAGGAAGGGTGGGCGCAAGACCGCCTTGCCGAATCCCGGGCCGTCAGCGGAGCTACCGCCGGATCGGCCGCCGAGCGTCGCGTACGCTGCCGTACCCGCGCGCCGTTCGTCGTGCCGTTCCACTACGAGAACCCCGTGGCGGGCAAGCCCGTTTACCCCGCCGCCGCAGCCGCCGCCGGCCGCGTCGTTCGCGACCGTCGATGCCCTCGATGCGGGGCTCGCCGATCTCGATCGCCGGCTCGGTCTGCTCGAGGACGTCACGCAGCTCGAGCGCATGAACTCGATCTACGGCTACTACCTCGCGCATCTGCAGTGGGACGATCTCACGGGCATCTTCTCGCCGACCGGGATCGATCGAGATCGCGATGCGCGGCGTCTACGTCGGGCTCCGCGAGCGTGCGCCGTAATCTCGATCTCTACGGCAAGGCGACGGACAGCCAGTTCGGGCTGCAGCACAACCACATGCAGTTCCAGCCCGTGATCGACGTCGCGCCCGATGGGCAGAGCGCGAAGATGCGCTCGCGCGCGCTCAGCATCATGGGTCAGTACGAGCGCTACAGCCAATGGATGGGCGGCGTCTACGAGAACGACTACGTGAAGGAGAACGGCGTCTGGAAGATCAAGCGCGACCAGGTGTTCAACACCTACTTCGTGCCGTACACCGTGGGCTGGAAGTCGGTGCAGCCGCGGCCGCCGCCCGGAATCACGGACTCGAATCCGCCCGACTTGCCGCCGTCGCATCCGTTCGAGATGTATCCGCGGCCGTTCCTGCCGCCGTTTCACTACGCGAATCCGGTGACCGGAGAGACGGTAACTTGGGCGCCACCACAGTGACGGTACTCGGGAGTATAGTTCGCCAATTCCGTGCGCGTCCGACGCGCCGCACGCACTCAACAACGGGTGGAGACTCCCCATGACCGACAAACCCCAAACTGACAAGAAAGCCGAGATCGATCGTCGTTCCTTCGTGGCGGGCGCTCTCGGTGCCGCCGCCGGCGTCGGCGCGTTGCTCGCCGACGGCGCGCAGGCGCAGCCGCCCGCGGAGGCGCCCCGCGAGCGGTCCGCCCGGCGGTCCGCGCCGGTGCGATCCCGCCCGAGATGCGCCGGCCCGCGGCGCTGTACAAGCTCGAAGCCGATGTCCGCGATTGCCAGGTCGACGGCAAGATGCCGACGGATCTCAACGGCGCGTTCTATCGCGTCGGCCCCGATCCGCAGTATCCGCTGCACCCGCGCGACATCCCGTTCGACGGCGAAGGTCACGTGAGCATGTTCCGGATCAAGAACGGCCGCGTCGACTACAAGAGCCGGATGGTGCGCAACGAGCGCTGGCTCGCGAACGACAAGGCCGGGCGTGAGCTGTTCCCGATCTATCGCAATCCGTCGCAGGACGATCCGAGCGTCAAGGGCTTGAGCCGCAGCACGGCGAACACGCACATCATCAACCACAAGGAGCTACATCCTCGCGCTGAAGGAGGACAGCCCGCCCGTCGCGCGCTCGATCTGCTGACGCTCGAGACGATCGTGCCGAACTACACGTTCGACGATCAGCTGCCGAGCAAGACGTTCACCGCGCATCCGAAGATCGACTCGATGACCGGCAACATGGTGGCGTTCGGCTACGAGGCCGAAGGCTTCGGCAGCAAGACGGTGTCGATGTTCGAGATCACGCCGCAGGGCAAGGTGGTCTGGAACGCGAAGATCCAGGTGCCGTACGTCGGCATGCTCCACGACTTCGCGGTCACCGAGAAGCACATCGTCCTCTACGTGATCCCGCTTGCGATGGACGAGAAGCAGATCGCGGACGGCGGCATCCACTGGTCGTGGGACCGGCTCGAAGCCGACGTACTTCGGTTTCGTGCGCCGCGGCGGCGACGGCAAGGACGTGCAGTGGATCCAGGGCCCGACGCGCAGCGCGACGCACGTGATGGGCACCTTCGACGACGGCAACAAGCTCTACGTCGACGTCGAAATGTCGATGGCGAATCCGTTTCCCGTTCATGCCGCAGCGCGACGGCTCGCGCTGGGATCCGGTCGCGGGCTCGAGCCACATCACGCGCTTGTCGGTCGATCTCACGAAGCGCAAGCCGTCGGCCTACGGCATCGAGCAGCTGTATCCGCACGTCGGGTGCGCTGCCGCGCCAAGACGATCGCTACAACACCGTGCCGTATCGCTACGGCTTCCTGCCGTGCCCTGATCCGAACGCGAAGCCCGGCGCCGGCGGCGCCTGCTACGCGCGCTTCGACCATCAGAACCGCACGTCGACGCTGTTCAACGCGGGCACGGACACCTCGCTCGCCGAGTGCTGCTTCGCGCCGCGCAGCGGCAACGCGCCCGAGGGCTCGGGTTACCTGATGGGCGTCGCGACGCGCAACAGCGAAGGCGGCCGCGCGGATCTCGTGATCCTCGACGCCGAGCATCTCGCCGACGGGCCAGTCGCGGTCGTGCATCTGCCGATGCGCGCGATCGGCCAGATCCACGGCTGGTGGGTGCCCGAGGCGCAGCTGCCGCAGCGGGCCTAGCTCGGCGCAAGCCTAGTTCGCCGACCGAAAGACGCCCGCTCGTTCCTATGAGCGGGCGTCGTCGTCTCGAAGGGACAATGACGCGCGACCTGTTTGCAGAGCTGGAGCGGATCCCGGCGCAGCGCTTCGAGCTGTGCGACGGAGCCGTCGTGCTGCGCGGGTTCGCCCGTGCCGACGAAGCGAGCGCTCGCGGCCGGCGTCCGGGCCGTCGCGGCCGCGGCGCCGTTCCGGCACATGCAGACGCCGGGCGGCTTTCGGATGTCCGTTGCGATGACGAACTGCGGTGCGCTCGGTTGGGTGTCGAGCCCCGCGGGCTATCGCTACGCCGCGCTCGACCCAGACAACGATCGGCCGCTGGCCCGCAATGCCGCTCGCGTTCGCCGCGCTCGCGCAGCGCGCGGCAGACGCCGCCGGGTTCGGCGGCTTCGCGCCCGACGCTTGCCTCGTGAACCGCTACGAGCCCGGCGCGCGGCTGACGCTGCATCAAGACAAGGACGAGCGGGACTTCGGTGCGCCGATCGTCTCCGTGTCGCTCGGTGTGCCCGCGATCTTCTTGTTCGGCGGGCTGAAGCGCAAGGATCGGCTCGCGCGGGTGCCGCTCGAGCACGGCGACGTGGTCGTATGGGGTGGACCCGCGCGGTTGCGCTATCACGGCGTCGCGGCGCTGAAGGAAGCGCACCACGAATTTGCGGGCACGGCGCGCGTCAATCTCACGCTGAGGCGCGCGGGATGAACGACGCGCGCGCGGCCCTGCGCGAGCTCGCGGCGGCGCTGCGTGCACTACACCACCGGTTGCTGCTCGCGACGCAGAAGAGCTTCGAGAAGCTGCACGGCCGGGTCGATGGACCCGGAGCGCTGCTGCAGCTCGCGGTTCACGATCCGCTGTTCGCCTGGCTGCGCCCGTTGTCGCGCACGGTCGCACTGTTCGACGAGCTCGCCGACGCGGAGCAGGTCGGGAGTCCGGACTTCGCGCGTGCCGCAGCCGAGGTCGCGGAGCTGGTCGATGAAAATTCGGAGTTTCGGGCGGCATACCTCGTCTATCTGCAGTCCGAGCCCGACGTCGTCATCGCGCACGCGGATTTGCGGAAGCTCATTTCGCGCGCCGCGTCGCCAGCGCCGGTTGTGGGAAAGTGAACCGGCCTACACATTTCCGAGGAACGGCGATAAAGTCCGGATCGTTTTCAACAAGAACGACTCGAGGAGATAACGTATGCCACTGCGAATCGGTGACCGCGCGCCGGACTTCGACGCCGAGACGACGAAAGGCCGAATCCGATTTCACGACTGGCTGGGCAAGTCTTGGGGACTGCTGTTCTCGCACCCGAAAGACTTCACGCCCGTTTGCACGACGGAGCTCGGCCAGCTCGCAAAGCTCGAGCCCGAGTTCGCCGAGCGCGACTGCAAGGTGATCGGCTTGTCGGTCGATCCCGTGAGCGACCACACACGCTGGCTCAGCGATATCCAGGAGGTCACGGGGGGCAAGGTCGACTATCCGTTGATCGGGGACAGCGAGCTCACCGTCGCGAAGCTCTACGACATGCTGCCCGCGGACGCCGGCACGAGTTCGCAAGGGCGCACCGCGGCGACGAATCAGACCGTGCGCACCGTGTATCTGATCGGGCCCGACAAGCTGATCAAGGCGATGCTCGTCTACCCGATGAGCTCGGGCCGTAACTTCAACGAGGTGCTGCGGCTGCTCGACTCGTGCAAGCTCACGGCCGAGCACAAGGTTGCGACGCCCGCGAACTGGCAGCAGGGCGAGGACGTGATCATCGTCCCGTCGCTCAGCAACGAGGAAGCGCAGCAGCGGTTCCCGAACGGCTGGAAGACCGTCAAGCCCTACCTGCGTCTAGTGAAGCAGCCGCATTAGCAGGGCGCGCGCACGACGCCATCTCGGCCTGTCAGCGAGTGTCGCTGCTCGCGGCCGAGTAGGTGCGCGCGCGCGCGAGCAGCAACTCGCGCTCGCGCGCGTTGCGCGTGAGCTCTGCGGCGCGCGCGAACTCGAGCGCCGCCTCGCCGAAGCGGCCGAGGCGGCGCAGCAGGTCGCCGCGTACGCTCGGCAGCAAGTGGTATTCGCGGAGCGCGGGCTCGGCGGCGATTCGATCGACGAGCTCGAGCCCGGCTTCGGCACCCGAGTCCATGGACACGGCGACGGCCCGGTTCAGCTCCACGACGGGTGACGGCACGAGCACGGCGAGCACGCCGTAGAGCGCAGCGATCCTCGGCCAATCCGTGTCGTTGGCAGTGCGTGCCCGCGCGTGGCACGCGGCGATCTCGGCCTGCAGCGTGTAGGGACCTGGTGCGCCGGCCGCGAGCTCCTCGGCGCGCGCGAGCGCCGCGAGACCGCGGCGGATCAGGAGCTGGTCCCAGCGCCCACGGTCTTGGTCGAGCAGCAGCACGGGCTCGCCCGCCGCGTCGGTGCGCGCGTGCGTTCGCGACTGCTGAATCTCGAGCAGGGCCATGAGGCCGTGAACCTCGGATTCGTGCGGCGCCAGGCCCGCGAGCACGCGGCCGAGCCGTAACGCATCCTCGCAGAGCGCGGGCCGCATCCAGTCGTCGCCGGCCGTCGCGGCATAGCCCTCGTTGAAGATCAGGTAGATCACCTCGAGCACGGACGCGAGCCGTTCCGCGAGATCCTCTCCGCGCGGCGCCTCGAATCCGACCTTCGCGTCCGTGAGCGCGCGTTTTGCGCGCACGATCCGTTGCGCGATCGTAGGCTCGGGCACGAGGAATGCGCGTGCGATCTCGTCCGTCGTGAGACCGCCGAGCAGCCGCAACGTGAGCGCTACGCGGGCCTCGGTCGACAGCACCGGGTGGCAGGCAGTGAAGATCAACCGCAGCAAGTCGTCACCGATGTCGTCGTCGAGATCCTCGTGCGCTTGCGCGTCGAAGACCTCGAGATCGATTTCCGCTTCACGCTCGAGCTGCGCATGCTTCTCCTTCAGCAGCTTGCGGCGGCGCAGCGTGTCGAGGGCTCGATGTTTGGCCGTCGCCATGAGCCAGGCGCCCGGGTTGTCCGGCACGCCCTCGCTCGGCCACTGCTCGAGCGCGGCGACGAGGGCGTCCTGCGCGAGCTCCTCCGCGAGCCCCACGTCGCGCACCAAGCGGGCGAGGCCTGCGATGACGCGCGGCGATTCGATCCGCCAGACTGCGTCGATGGTTTGGTGGGTGTCGGCGGCCGTGGTCACAGCCACCGATCACACCACCTTCAGCGTTGCGACTGCAACCCTCGATTGGTTGTAGCGGCTACTTCTGGCTATTTGCGCGCGCGCCCTGCGCGCGCAAGCGTTGCTCCTGCTCGCGAAGCTCCGGCGTGAGGTTCTCGCCGAAATCCTCCGCTTCGAAGATCTGGCGGATCTCGATCTCGGATTCCTCGCCGGTCGGGTTCGGGCACTTCTTGACCCACTCGATTGCCTCGGCGAGCGACTTGACTTTCCAGATCCAGAACCCCGCGACGAGCTCCTTCGTCTCGGAGAACGGGCCGTCGATCACCGTGCGCTTCTTGCCCGAGAAGTGGACGCGCGCGCCCTTCGAGCTCGCGTGAAGGCCTTCCCCGGCCTGCATGATGCCCGCCTTCACGAGCTGCTCGTTGTAGCTGCCCATTTCGGTGAGCATCTGCTTGCTCGGCAGAACCCCGGCCTCGGTTTCCTTGGAAGCTTTCACCATCACCATGAATCGCATGTTCGTATCTCCTGTTGAATTGATTGAAAGAAGTGTCCGCGCGGCGTTTCTCAGGCCGCGAAAAATCGCACGAGCTCGGGCGTGAGCACGGCCGCGCTCACGTTGTGGGTCTGCCCCTTGAGCGTGCGCCGCTTTGCGGCCGGCAGCGCGCGCACGATCTCGTCGACCGCTCTATGGAGCCGCTCCTGAGTCTTCTCGCCGTCCATCACCAGCGTCGGCACGCGGATCGACGCGATCCGTGCGGCCGGCACAGTGAAGTCGCCCATCACAGCCATGTCGTACGGGAGCGTGTGCGCGACGGCCTTGAGCTTGGGCCAGACATTCGGCATCAGCTGCATCATGAAGATCGCGAAGCTCGGCACGCGCACCATCCGCATGAAGTACTTCACGGCGTCGCCGCGTTTGCCCGCGGCGACCAGCGCCCGCAGCGCATTTTCGTGACCCACCTGGCTGCGGTCGCCGTCGGCCGCGACGAACGGCGGCTCATACGCCGCGACCTTCTGCACACCGAGGCCGCCTGCGGCCGCTTCGAGCGCGAGCGCCGCGCCCGACGACACACCGGCGACGTAGGCCGATCCACCCGCGAGCTCGATCAGCGCCCCAAGGTCCTCGATCTCGCGCTGCCGCGAATACGGCTGCGTGTCGCCGCTCTCGCCGCGGCCGCGGCGGTCGTACATGTAGACCGTGAAGTGCTTCGCGAGCAGCGCTGACAGTTTCGGCATCGGCCCGAATCCGCGGCTGCAGAGCGCGCCATCGACGAGGATCAGCGCCGGTCCTGAGCCGAGCTTGTCGTACGCGATCGCGGTACCGTCTTTCGAAATTACTGTGCTCATTTCACTCTCCCGTCTCCTGCCTATTTCGTGCCGGATATTCCGATCTCGCGAAAACGATCGAGGTGCTCGCTCGTCCCGAGGTCCTCGAGCTCGTAAAGCTGACGAACCTCGATCTCGGCATCCTGATCCTTGCCGTGCGGCGCCGGAAAGCGCTTCGCCCATTCGACGGCTTCGGCTCGCGACTTCACTTGAATCACGGTGTAGCCCGCGACGAGCTCCTTGCTCTCCGCGAACGGACCGTCGACCACGGCACGCTTGCCGGCGCGATACCGCACCCTGAAGCCCTTCGAGCTCGGCTGGAGCCCGTTACCGTCGAGCAGGACGCCGGCTCTCGCGAGCTCTTCGTGGTAGGCCGCCATCTCGACGATCAGCTCTTCCTCCGCCATGACGCCGGCTTCGGTGTCCGGCGTCGCTTTGACGATGATCATGAAACGCATCGCGTCTCTCCTCCCGTGAATACTTTTTCGAGCGCGCCGCGGTGTCATTCATTCCGAAGCCTCGCCCTTATCATGACGTCGAACGAGCGGCGCCGAAATCGACGCGGCCGCGAAACTTTTTTCGTGGTGTTCCGTAAGTACTTGCCGGGTAACGATTTATAGTTGATGGCGCGGCGTCGCGGCGCTACAGTGGGCGCATGTTTACCCGTGTCGTGTTCGCGCTGGCGGGGTTGGTCGGTCTGGGGTTCCTCGTCCCGCTCTACCAGGAGCCGGGCTCTTACACGTATTACGGTTTGCTCGGCGCAGTCGCTGCGTGGCAGTTCCTGTTCCTCATGATCGCGTGGCGGCCGGCGGAGCTGCGGCTCGCGATGATCCCCGCCGTGCTCGAGAAGCTGCTCTGGGTGATCACACTCGTGACGCTCTATCTGCGCGGCGGGCTCACTGACGTGCAACTCGCGGGCGGCACGATACCGCACGGCCTGCTCGGGGTGCTGTTCGCGGTCGCGTACTTTCGGACGTCGACGCGACTGACTCGGGCCCCGGCCTAAGGTTTCTTACGGGGATTCTCGCGGGACGAGCTTAAGGAGAACGCGCTCGGAAACTTCCGCTCGCGTTGTGCGGCGCGCAATTGGCTGCGGTCCAAGATCGCGCGTTTCTCGGCGTCGTCCGCCGCGCTCCACGAGACGATTTCGTCGAGCGAGCGTCCGCAGCCGAGGCATACGTTGTCGTCATCGAGACAGCAGTTGCGAACGCATGGCGACGCGACGTTGTCGGAAGGAGGAGGGGCGGCGTTCATCTCGACCTCCGATCATACGCGACGCGTGCAACGGGCAGCGTGAGCCGCGTCGGTCTGGAGCGAGTCGCAAAGCCTTCCACGAACGTTCGATAGCGAGGTGTTGGTCATGACGATGCGAATCGGAAACCTCGCGGCGGGGACCGCCGTCGCGGCATTGATCTGTCTCACGTTCGCGGCCGCGCAGCCTGCGCCGCAGGGCCAGCGTGCGCCGACGCTCGACGAGCGCGTCGGCGCGCTCGAACGCGAGCTCGCGAGCCTCGGGACGCGCTTCCAGCTGCGCGACTCCGCCGTGCCGTCCGCATTGGGCGGTACGCTTGAGCCGCGCGTGGCCGATCTCGAGCGCACGCTCGATCGGCTTACTCTGGATCTGCAACGGGTCGAGCGGCAGGCCGACAGCGCGTTCCGCGAGGCGTCCGACGCGCGCCGCGAAGCGATGAACGCCTCGCGCGACGCACGCGATGCGCGGGACGCCGCGATGCGTGCGCGATGAGGCGAGCGCCGCAAGCGCGCGTCCGCGCCGTCACGTTGCCTCTGCTGCGACACGCCGTGAATACGTCCCTGTAGGCTCGCGGCCGCCATCCTTGGCGGCCGACGGTCGCCGCAAAGGCAACGTGACGGCGCGGCCCCGCGCTTGCGGCCGTTTGACGAGTGGTGTTAGATGGCGGCCCTTCCGAGCACGCAGAAGCGGGTGCGGCGCCCGCTGCGCCCGCTGCGCAGAGTACGAGGACGAAGATGAGCGCCACGTTGCACTACATTTACGATCCGCTGTGCGGCTGGTGCTACGGCGCCGAGCCGCTCGCGTGGGCGGCCGCCGGCGTGCGCGATCTCGACATCGAGCTGCATGGCGGCGCGCTCTGGCCGCAGCCGACACAATTGCCCGAGCAGACCCGCCGCTACATCCAGCAGGCCGACATGCGGATCTCGCAGATGAGCGGGCAGAAGTTCGGCGCGCCATACCACAACGGTCTGCTGCTCGACCCGACGATGGTCCTCTACTCGCGGCCGACGATCGCGGCCGTGCTCGCGGCACAGGCGCTCGACCCTGACACAGCGTTGGCGATGCTCAAGGGGATTCAGCACGCCCACTACGAGCAAGGCCGGCGCGTCGTCGAGGAGGGCACGCTTTGCGACATCGCGGTCGAGTGCGGCCTCGATCGCGGTTCGTTCGAGGCGGCGCTGCACGACGCGCCCGTCGACGCGCATATCGAGGAGTCACGGCAGCTGATGGCGCAGATCGGTGCGCAGGGCTTCCCGGCGTTCGTGCTGCAAATCGGTGAGGAGTGGTATCCCGTTCCGCACGGCCGTTTCGCGTCGAATCCGCCGCAGTTCCGCGACTGGCTCGACGGACAGATCAAAGCTCACGCGCCTGCGCACTGAGCGCGGTCGCAATCGACATGGCCGCATTCTCGGTGCTCGATCTCGCGTTCGTCCCGACGGGCTCGACGCCTTCGAATGCGCTGCGCAACTCGCTCGACTTGGCGCAGCACGTGGAAGACTGGGGCTACACACGTTTCTGGCTCGCGGAGCACCACAACATGGTCGGCATCGCGAGCGCCGCGACGTCGATCGTGATCGCGCACGTCGCGGGAGGCACGAACAAGATTCGCGTCGGTGCGGGCGGCATCATGCTGCCGAATCACTCGCCGCTCGTCGTCGCGGAGCAGTTCGGCACGCTCGAATCGCTGTTCCCGGGCCGTATCGATCTAGGGCTCGGCCGCGCGCCAGGCACCGATCAGCGCACGCTGCGCGCGCTGCGCCGCGACCCGATGACCGCGGAATCGTTTCCACAGGACGTGCTCGAGCTGCAGGGCTATTTCGCCGACCTGCAGCCGGGCCAAGCCGTGCAGGCGGTTCCCGGCACGGGGCTCAAGGTGCCGCTCTGGATTCTCGGCTCGAGCCTGTTCGGGGCGCAGCTCGCCGCGGCGCTTGGCCTTCCGTACGCGTTCGCGTCGCACTTCGCGCCGGACGACTTGATCCCCGCGCTCGCGATCTACCGCGAGAACTTCCGCCCGTCGGCGCAGCTCGCTCGGCCGTACGCGATGGTCGGCGCGAACGTGATCGCCGCGGAGACCGACGCGGAAGCGCGGCGGCTATTCACCTCTGCCCAGCAAGCGTTCACGAATCTCTTGCGCGGCGCACGCGGCCAGCTGCTGCCGCCGATCGACGACATCGAGCGGTATTGGTCGCCGCACGAGAAGGCGCAAGCGCAGCGGATGCTCGCGTGCGCGTATGTCGGCTCGCCCGCGACGATTCGTGCGGGGCTCAATGGGTTCCTCGCGGACACGGGGGCGGACGAAGTGATCGTCGCGGCCGCGATCTACGACCATGCCGCGCGGTTGCGGTCTTACGAAATTCTGGCCGAGACGTTCGGGCTCACGGCGTAAGCGGAAGACCGCGTGCGATCTGGACGCGCGGCGCCGTTCTCGTCTAACGTCGTGCGATGCAGAACGAATTTCGGGCGCGCCTGAAGCGCGGCGACACCTTGCTCGGCACGATGGTGACGCTTGCGTCGGCTTCGTCGGCCGAGGTGCTTGCGGGGATTGGGTTCGACTGGTTTTTCATCGACGGCGAGCACGGGCCGCTCGAGACGCGCGAGCTGCTCGCGATCCTTCAGGCCGTGAGCCATCGCGTCGCGTGCATCGTGCGCGTGCCGGCCGCCGACGAGGTCGCGATCAAGAAGGTCCTCGATCTCGGTGCGCACGGGATCATCGTGCCGCAAGTCAACACCGCCGAGCAGGCCGCGGACGTGGTTCGCTTCGCGCGCTACGCCCCCGAAGGCGCGCGCGGCGTCGGGCTCGCGCGCGCGCACGGGTACGGTCAGCGCTTCAAGGAGTACCTCGATTCCGCGAACCGCGAGATCGCGGTGATCGTGCAGGCGGAGCACGCGACGGCCGTCGCGAATATCGAGTCGATCGTGCGAGTGCCCGGAGTGGATGCGGTGCTGCTAGGGCCGTACGACCTCTCGGCGAGTCTCGGCAAGATGGGCAAGATCGACGACCCGGCTGTCGTCGCGGCGATCCGCCGCGTCACGGACTCGTGCCGCGCGGCCGGGATGCCGCTCGGCTATTTCGGCGTCAGCGCCGCGGCCGTGAAGCCGTACGTCGCGCAGGGCTACACGTTGATCGTCGCGGGCGTCGACACGACGCTGCTCGGCGGCGCGGCGCGCGCGCTCCTGACGGAGTTGCGCGGCGACTGATTGGGCCGGCGGCCGGTGCGGCGAGAAAAAAGCCGGACGAGCGGCCGCTGCGCGGCCGCACCGTAGGCGATCTACTTCCAGCGCGCGTCTTCCGCGGGCTTGCTCGGATCGGCCGTAATGTTCAGCACCGCGCAGTGGTGGTACGAGAAACCGCCTTCGCGCACGCCCGGATGCTCGGCCATGAACTCGATCACCTGGAGTTGGCAACCCTCGCAGGTGATATTCGGAACCGTGATCTCGGTTTGCCAATTCGCGGTGGGCTTCTCTTTGTGCGGCCATAGGCCGTCCGCGATCAGCGGCGGCTGAATGTTGGTCTCGATCTTCGCGGATTCCGACCGCGGGCCCTTCTCCGTGTCGTGCATCGTGGCGACTGGATCGGCCGGCAGCAGATTACGTTTGCGCGCGAGCGCGATCCGGTAATGCCCGGGGTGGTATACGGTTTCCTCGACGACGATCTTGAGCTTCTGGCCGCCTTGCACCGCCGTGACGGCGCCCGTCGTCGTGCCGGGGTTCTGCAGCGTGCCGCCGCACGGCGCGAGCTTCTGCGGATCGCCTTTGTCGTCCTCCATGATCCACGAAGCGGGCTCGTGGAGCTTGAAATGCGCGTAAACGGCCGGAGCCGCGATGACGCCGGCGATCAGTGCCGGCACTGCGACGAATCTCTTCAACTGACACCCCCAGGAAGAACGAAGGAAGCCGCGAAACGGGCGGCACGTGGCGAACGATTCTAGCCAATCGCGGCGCCGCCGGGAAAAATTCTGCGCGACGAGGAAGCGGGGCCGCCTTGGGCTCCCCGTTGCGCGCGCCCGCGATGCGTGGCGTATGCTGACGACGCAGTGAAATACGGCAAAGGAGGCCGGCTCGATGGCTACGAAAACGATCAAGAAACGCCACCCCGCGATGCGCGACGACATCGCGGACCTCACCACTCGCCGGCCCGTGCCGGGTGCCGAGGTCGAGCAAGTCGACCCGTTCCTGTTCCTGAACCACCACGGCCCGCAGGTCTATCCGCCGCGCAACCGCGGCCTGCCGTTCGGCCCGCACCCGCATCGCGGGTTCGAGACGGTCACGTTCATCCTCACGGGCGAGCTCGCGCACCGCGACAGCGCCGGTCACGAGAGCGTCATCAAGGAGGGCGGAATTCAGTGGATGACGGCCGGCGCGGGCCTCGTGCACGCGGAGATCTCGCCCGAGGAGTTCAAGCGCCAAGGCGGGCCCCTCGAGATTCTCCAGCTCTGGGTCAACCTGCCGCCGCAGCTCAAGATGACGCAGCCGCGCTACGTCGGTCTGCAGCGCGACGAGATTCCCGCCATCAAGTCCGCCGACGGCAAGGTCACGGTGAATCTCGTCTCCGGCAAGTGGAACGGCCACGACGGCGCGATGCGGCCGCTGATGGACCTCTTCATGTCGACGGTGGAGCTCGCCGCGGGCGGCGCCGTGTCGTTTCCCGGCGTCGCGAATCGCAACGTGTTCCTGTACGTCGTGCGCGGCTCGATCAAGATCGCGGGCGAGCAGGCGCCGCACTACCATCTGATCGAGCTCAACGAGGACGGCGACTCCGTCGACATCGAGGCCGAGAGCGACGCGGTGCTGCTGTTCGGCCACGGCGAGCCGATCGGTGCGCCGGTCGTCGCGTACGGGCCGTTCGTGATGAACACGCGTGAGGAGATCACGCAGGCGATCCGCGACTACGAAGCGGGCAAGTTCAACGCGATCCCGGCGGGCCGCGTCGCGTGAACGCGCGGCGGCTCCTTGCGCTGCTCGCGTGCCTCGCCGGCGGCGCCGCGAGCGCGCAGTTCGGGCGGGAAACGCCAGAGCCGGAGTCGGGCGGGTTGCCGCAAGCGGAGTTCCACATGGCCCGGCTGGCCTATTCGGCGGTGGGCTGCGCGGGCTCGCGCGGCTGGTGCAACCCGTGGTGGGCGATCGACTATCCGCTGGCGGAGGCGCATTTCCTGCCCGCGGTCGAGCGCATGACGCGCATCCAAGTCGCGCCCGATAGCAAGCACGTGACACTCGAGGACGACACTCTGTTCGACTACCCGTGGCTGTTCCTGCAGCAGCCGGGTCGCGGCGATTGGCATCCGCACGGCGCGCAGCTCGAGCGCTTGCGCGAGTACTTGGAGCGCGGCGGGTTCCTCGTCGTCGACGATTTCCACGGCGAGTACGAGTGGGCATCGTTCCAAGCTGCGATGCGCGACATCCTGCCGAACCGCTCGATCGTGGACATCCCCGAGAACGACATGCTGATGAGCATCCTGTTCGATCTCGACAAGCGCACTCAGATCCCGGGCGAGCGCCACCTCTACGGGATGCGGATGGAGGGCCCGCCGCATTGGCGCGGCATCTACGACGATGACGGTAGGCTCATGGTGGCGATCAATCACAACATCGACATGGGCGACGCGTGGGAGCACGCGGACGATCCGCGTTACCCCGCCGCGATGACGAGCACCGCCTATCGGTTCGGAGTGAACTACGTCATTTACGCGATGACCCACTGAAGGCCGATCGCCTCAGCGCTGCGCGGCGTCGTCCGACACCTCGGCAAAGCCTTCGCCCACGTCTTCGGCCGCTCGCGGCATCGGGCTCGACCGCATCGGCTTCGACGAACGTTTCGGGCTCGTCGACGCGCCATTCGCCGTTCCAAGCGTCGAGCTCGTAGCGGTCAGTGAGCGGGAAGCTCGGCGGGCGCGCGTTCGTGAGCCGCCGATCGAACTCGATCTTGGTCGCGAAGCGCGGCTCCGTGGCCGTAATCGAGCCCGCGGTGACGCTGCCGTAGATCACGAGCGTGCCGCTCGGCCGGCTGCGGAAGTCGCGCACGGCAAAACGGCGGTGCGCATAGATCGACGCTTCGACCTCGAGGTCGCCGGGTCCGGTGACCTCGGGCGCAGCGATCTCGACGTCGGTCTCCGCCACGAGGCCGAGGTAGTCGTCGGCGTCGCGCGCGCCGCGCGCGTCCGCATAGCGCAGGTCGTCTTCGATCACGATGCGCTCCGCGGAATAGACGAGCACTTTGCCGTTGACAGTGCCTTTGATCCGCAGCGTGGCGCCCTCGAGCCCCACGAGATAGTGCGCGGGATCGGTCACGCGCCGGCGTTCCTCGGGCGCGCCGCGCTCTTCGTAGCTCCAGCCGTAGGTGCCGTCCGCGTAGAACGTGATGCGCGCGTCGCGCTCGAAGCGCTGCACGGACTCCTCGCCACCCGCCGCGTCGTTCAAGAGCGGCAGGAAACGCGACGGCAGCACGATGCGCCGAACGCCCGTGTCGACGCCTTCAGGGAACACCTTGCGGCGGTTGAACGGCATCGAGTTGTACGCCTCGAGGTCGTGCGACGCGATCGTAACCTTGCCGAGAAACTTAGGGCTCGTGCGGCCGCTCGAGAACAGGTTGATCGGCGTGTTGGAGTGGAAGCGGCCGTCGATCACGTCATCGTGGATTTGGACGTTGGGATCCCACTTGTCGACGAACTGCGCGAAGTTCGAGAACGCGAGCCTCGTCATCGTTAGCTGCGTCGACATCTTCTTGCCGCCTTGCTCGGTGCTCACGTCGACCACGACGTGCTCGAGCCCCATCGGATCGGACGTGGACGGCGCGCGAAACACGGCCGTGTAGGCCTGGCCGTCCTGTTTCCAATCGACGCTCGGTGCGTCTGCCCCGGCCGCGAAGCGTCCGTTCCACGACGCGAAGCGCTTTTCGATCATCTGCCGCTCGCGGTTTACCATCGGCAAGCCCGGGGGCGACTCGGCGGTGGCGGGCGCGGCGGGAGCGGCGCTCGACGCGAGCGTTTCGTCCGCGGTCTGCGCGGCCGTGTCGGTGGCCGAGGCGACTTCGCTCGCGCCCGGCGGAGGCGCTTGCGACGCAGCATCGCTTGTAGCCGGTTGCGAGTCCGCAGCCGCGTCGACCGGCGGAGACTCCTCCGCCGCCACCGTCTCGGTCGGCGCGCTCGCCGCGTCGGCGCTCGATGCGGCGGCTTCCGGCTCTCGCAACGGGCCCGCCGGCTCCGCGGTGGTGTCCGCCGCTTGCTCCGCCGGTGCGGGCGGATTCACCTCTGCGATCGCCGCGTTGGTCGCGGGTTCGTCGGGTTCGTCAGTTTCGGTGGGCTCGGGAGCTTCGGGGGCGGGTGTCGCGCGTGCGGCCGCCGCGCCTTCCTTCTCCGTGTCCGCGTCCGTCGACGACGACCATGCGCCCGCGTCGAACACGAGCTCCGCTTCGATGATCGAGGTTCGGCTTGGGCCTTCGCCCACGTGCGGCCGGATCAGCAGCACGGCCACCACCAACGCGGCGTGCAGCACGACGGACCATCCCGCTGCCTGCGCAGTTCGCCGCTGCATCGCCGTCCACCCCTCCGGATTGCGTCGTCGGGAGCGCAGCTTCTCGAGCTTCGACGAAGACTCGGGCTGCGCCGGTTCCACTAGCTCGAAGCTTCGCGCTTATCCGCGCGGCGCGCAAACGCCGCGGTTGAAGGACTGGCCCGGCGGTCGGGTGGCCAAGCGGCCGAGTCGGCCGCGGATCGAAGCGCGAGCCCTAGGGGGCTTCGCGGTAAGCCGCTTGGATGGCCGCGTTGATCCGGCCGCCGGCGCCGTTGGGCGGGGCGAGGTCGGCGAACTCCTTACCGATCGTGTCGGCGAGCAGCGCGACCGTTGCGTCGACCGACGCCTTGTCGCGCTTCGCCGCCGCGACGCGCATCTGCACGGTGCTCAAGTAGCCGCGGTAGCGCCGAATGTAGGAGACGTCGATCAGCTTGCCGTGAGCCGGCACGACGGCCACCGGTTGCATGCTCTCGTAGAGCGCGAGATTCGCGATCCACTTCGAGATGCTGCCGGTCTGCGCGCTCACGGCCGGGAACACGGGCATCACGGTGTCGCCCGTGAACAGCACCTTGTCCTCGACGACGAAAAACGCGGTGTCGCCGCGCGTGTGGTTCGGGCCCACGCCGAAGATCCGCACGTGCACGCCGCCGAGGTCCACCGTGATCTCGTCGCCGAACAAAACGTCGGGCGCGCGGAACGACGCGCCTTCGAGCAGCTTTGCGACGGCCGGCGAGAAGCTCTTGAAGCGTTCGATCGTAGTCGCGCCGTCCTCGTTCGCCTCGACCTGCTGGCCCTTCCAGCGCAGCACCTTCGCGTTCGCGGGGAACGCATCGGCGCCGAGGTCGTGCTCGGGATGGAAGTGCGTCGCCGTGACATAGAACTCGGTGTTCTTGCTGAGCTTGCGTGCTTCGCCGAGCACGACCTCGCCGTTGCCGCGCCCGAGCCCCGTGTCGATGATTAACGTGGCTTTCGTGCCTACGACCAGCCCGACGTTCGGGACGAACGCCCGGTTCTCGTCGAGGATCACCCATACGTGGTCCGCGACCTTCGTGCGCGCGTCTTGTTTGATCATCGCGTCGCCGGCGGGCGGCGGCTGCGCAAGCGCGCCGCCTGACGTCAGCGCGGAACCGCCGAGCGAGCAAGCGAGCAGCAGCGCCGCGATGATCGAGCGCTGAAGGCGCGTCGGCGTGCTCACGCCTTGATCCCACGCTCGAGCAGGCCGATGCGGTCGAGCAGCAGCTTCTTGTCGAGCGACAGGCCGCCCACGAGCTGCCGGAGATTCATGTTCTCGTGCTCGAGCTGCGCAATGCGGTTGCGTTCGGGCGAGAGCTCTTTGGCGTCTTCCCACGCGTACACGGTCGATTGTGCGCTTGGGACGGACTCTGCGAGAGGTGCCTGCGCGAGCACGCTGTCGGCCGACGCGCCCGCTGCGTCGGCGTGCGCATCAGGCGCGCCGTCGGGCTCGGCCGTGAGCACGCCGAACAGAAGATCGACTTGGGTCTCGACGTACTTCGGCGAGGTTGCCGGGATCCCGAGCGTGAGCTCGATGTAGTACGGATACACGACGTTGTTCTGAATCACCGAAGACCAAATCAGGCTGAGCTCGGCCGCCGTGAACTTTCTCACGATCCCGAGCCGCACCACCTCTTGGTAATACGGGAACGCCTGGTTGTCGTGCAGGTGCTTGATCCGCGGTCGGATCACGTTCGTGTAGCGCTCGCTGCCCGCCAAGTACTCTTGTATCCAGATCTTGCGCAGCTGCGGCCGCTGCAACATGTCCGTGAGCAGCAGACGCAGGTGATTCCGGAACTGCTCGTAGAGATTGCCCGTGGAGTTGAAGCCCAAGCCCTTGCCCGTCTCGAGATACCGCTCGAACAAATAATCGACGGTCGCGACCCAGAGCTCTTCCTTCGTGCCGAAGTAGTAGGTGATGAGCTGGAACGATACGCCCGCGTTATCCGCGATCGTGCGAAGCGACGCGCCCTCGTAGCCGAACTCCGCGAACGAATCGGTCGCGGCGAGCAGCAGGCGAGAGCGGTTGTTCACATCGGCCGCAGCGCGAGACGGTGCCATGGGAGATCAGCCTAGCAGCCAGCCCCCCGCGAGCACCAGCCACCAACCGGCGCGAACGCGGACGACGCGAACACGTTGAGCCCGCCGAGCGCGCCACGTCGCGGGTGTTTGCCGGGGGCGTCGGCGCACAGGGATGTGCGCCGCCGAGCCCCAGGGATGGTGTCTTGGCGTCCCCCGGCGGACACCCGCGACGTGGCGTGCTCGGCGCGGCCGCGTGCGGCTCGGCCTCCGTTATTCGCGCTTCACGCCGATCGTATAGTCCGACCACTCCTGGATCTTGCCGTCCCTCACGAAGAAGACGCCGACGCCTTCCCAAGTCAGCGGCCGCGTCGCCGACGCGAAATGATCGACGCGGTGGTTCATCACGAGCGGGCCGCTCGCGAACGTCTCGAGGATCTTGAACTCGATGGAGCTCGACGTATCGACCCACGGCTGCATTTGCGCGATCAATGCAGCGTGGCCCGTGAGCGGCGGCGTGGTCTCGGTCATGCGGTAGACGCTGTCGTCGGCCATCAAGGCGGTCACGCGTTGCAGATCGCGCGTGGACCACGCGGCGCAAAAGTCGTTGACGAGCGCGACGTTGCGAGTCTCGCCTTCGCTGCGCTGCGCCGAGGCGGCGCGCGTAGCCGTCAGCGCGCCGAGCACCGACAGGCCGGAGCCCGCCAAGAACGTCCGCCGCGGCAAGGTGAGCGCTGTCATCGTCTTTCCCCCGGAGATTGGTTTTTTCGGAGCCGCCTCAGCTCTTCCAGAGCGCCGCGGTCGCGAGCCGGGCGCCGGCAGCCAGCGATTCGAGTTTCGCCCATTGGATCGAGGGATGCACGCGCCGCACGAACGGTCCCTGCGCGAAGCCGCAGTCGGTGCCCGCGATCACGTTGTCGCGGCCTACGACGCTCGCGAACCGCACGATCCGCTCGGCGACGAGCTCCGGATGCTCGACGACGTTGGTCTGATGGCTGATCACGCCCGGGATCAGCTTCTTGCCCGCGGGGAGCTTCACGTCCTTCCATACTTGCCACTCGTGCTCGTGCCGCGCGTTGGCCGCCTCGATCGAGTACGCGCCCGCGCGCACGCTCAAGATCAGGTCGGCGACCTCCTTGAGCGGGACGTCGGAAGTATGCGGGCCGTTCCAGCTGCCCCAGCAGATGTGATAGCGGATGCGTTCCTCGGGCAGCCCGCGCAGCGCATGATTCAGCGCGTCGACGCGGATGCGTGCCCATTTCTTGAACTCGGCGCTCGTCGCGGGCGGCACCATGCGGTCGTACATGAACGGCAAATGCGCGTCGTCGATTTGCACGAACAAGCCCGACCCGATGATCGCCTTGTATTCCTCGCGCAGCGCCTCGGCGCCGGCGAACATGTATTCCTCGTCCGTCTTGTAATACTGGTTCGGCGACATCGAGAACGCACTCGCGGGAGCCGCGACTGGAAGGAACCCCGAGCTCGCGCCGGACTCGGCGATCGCGGCTTTCAGATTTGCGATGTCGCGCTCGAGAGCCGCGTGGCCGGTGTATTCGATCGGGCCGACGCACGGGAAGATGCCCTCGAGATAGCCTTCCTTCGGCCAGAGCTCTGCGTAGAACTCCTTGAACCGTGCGAAGTCGCCGAACGACACGCCGCCCTCGGTCGCAAGCGTCACGCGCGGGCCGAAGCCGGCGAGCCGCTCGAGCACGTACTGCTCCCAGCCGATGCCCTTGCCGAACTCCCCGTCGCTCACGATGTCGACACCGGCGGCGACCTGATCCGCGACGACGCGGCCGACCGAGCGCTGCAGCGCCGGCAGATACTCGTCGTCGCCGGCGCGCGTCGTTCATGCGCCGGCGGAGTAGCGCGGCGAAGTCGTCGGGCCGCACGAGGCTGCCGACATGGGTCGTCAAGATGCGTTGCGTTTCGTCTTTCATCGTTTCCCCCACGAGCGTGTTTGGAACCTTACGCCGCCACACGCGACCGTCAACCAATCGCGCGTGCTATAACTGCTCGCCCATGGCGACGACGGCCCCCCAGCGAAGCACCGACGGAAATCGCGTCAGCCTCATCAAGGCGGCCGCCGACGCATTCGCCGATTCCGGCTTCGAAGGCGCGTCGCTGCGGTCGATCGCGGACGCCGCGGGCGTTTCGTATCAGCTGATCTCGCATTACTTCGGCAACAAAGAAGACCTGTGGCGATCGACGCTCGAATATCTGTTCGAGCGCTACCTCGAGACCGGCAACGGACTCGGCTTCGACGTGTCGGGAAACGTGCGGCTGCAGTTTCGCAATCACCTCCGTCTCCTGCTGACGGACAGGCTCCAGCGCCCGCAAATCCACAAGATCTGGACGCAGGAATGCTTCGCCGCTTCGGAACGCCACGCGCGAACGATGGAGCAGGAGGAAGCCTTGCTCGCCGATCTCGCTATTCCCTACTTTCGCGAGGTTGTCCGGCTCGGCATCGTCAAGAAATTCCGCCCTGAAGAGATCTCGATCGTCGTGGGCGCGGTCCTGCAGCTGAATAACGTCTATCCGTACCCGGTCGAGATCGCCCTCGGGACCGAGACCGGTACCGCGAAGTCGATCAACCGTCAGGTCGATTTGCTGTTCGACTTGCTGACCGCGGGCGACGACGATCTCGACGCGGCGGGAAGGCCCGGCGCCGCCGAGGCGAGCGAGACTGCGCTGGCGAGCGAGACCGGGACGCCGGAAGGGACCGAGGACGCAGCGGCGCGCGCAGGCCCCGAGGCCGGGCGCCACGACGCGGACCTCGCCCGCCTGCGAGCCGAGAACGCCGATCTGAAGAAGGTTCTCGCGGAGCTCCTCGTGCAGAAAGCCGCCCTCCACGGCAAGCTGCGCGCCGCAAAGTAGTCGCCGATGGAAGGCACGGATCAAAGCAATCGCATCAGGCTTCTGAATGCCGCGACCGTGGCGTTCGCGGACTTGGGCTACGAAGGCACGTCGATTCGCGGTATCGCCGACGACGCCGGGGTTTCTTTTCAATTGATATCGCACTACTTCGGCAGCAAGGACGATCTCTGGCTCGCCACCGTCGAGCACCTGTTCACGCGCTATATCGAGACGGGCAGGGGCTTGAGCTTCAACGCTCAAGGCGACGTGCGCGAGCAGTTTCGCAATCACCTGCGGTTGCTGTTGTCCGACATGATCCAGAATCCGCAGCTGCGCAAGATTTGGATTCAGGAGCAGCTCGCGGGTAGCGAGCGCTACTCGCGATTCATCAAGCCGATGATCAAGCGCCTGGTCGACACGCTGTCCCTGCCGTACTTCAAGGAAGTCGTGCGGCTCAGAATCGTCACGAGATACACCGCGGAAGAGGTGCTGACGTTTTGGACCGGCATCGTCCAGCTCTGCGTCGCTTCGCCGCGAGGCGTGGAGCTCCAGGTCGGCTATCCGATCGGTTCGTCGAAAACGATCGAGGCGCTCGTCGATCTCGCGTTTCGCGTGCTGACGGATGCCCATCCTGCCGCGAGGCCCGCGCCGGGCGATGCGAGTATTCCCGCGACCGACGAGCACGTCGCCGCACTGCAGAGAGATAACGACCAGCTCAAGCAGATGGTCGGCAGCGCGGCCCTCGAGGTCGAGCTGTTGTCGGCCGCGGTGCGCGCGCAGCACTGACCCGGCGCCCGCGCGCGGTGCCGCAAGGCCCCGGGGCTGGCTCACCAGGATCGAACCGTCGTAGGGCTCCGGCGCCGCGGCCGCTCATCTCCGCCTCTCTCCTACCTTGCCCTCGATTCCGTCGGCAGCGCTTTGTCTGGACGTCGGCTGATCGACCGTCAATCGAAGCAGAACGATCGTCTACGTTGTCCAGTATAGATCAAACAAACGGCCGAACAATGGCGTTGACGTATGTCAACGTAGAGCAGTACAGTGGTTCCGCTCCGGCGTTCCAATTCGACAATAAGCCGGGCGCGAGAGCGCGAGTTTCAAAAACCAGGGGGGAACTATGAAGCGCAATCAGATCTATGCCGCGCTCGCCGCGGCCGCTGCGGGCCAGCTCGCAATGTCGGGGGCGCCCGTCTGGGCGCAGGGCGGGCTCGAGGAAATCGTCGTAACGGCGACTCGCCGCGAGCTGAATCTCCAAGACGTGCCGATCTCGGTCATTGCGATCACGGGGGACGACCTGGAGCTGCGCGGAATCGACTCCGTCGAGAACTTGAGCGCCACGGTGCCGAACCTCAACATCATCGGCGGCCTCGCGGGTCCCGGCTCGACGTCATTCACGGTACGCGGGATTCCACGGGTCGGCACTTACATCGACGGCGTCTGGCAAGTCGGGAGCGCGGGGCTACTGACGAGGCAATTGGTCGAGCTCGAGCGCGTCGAGGTCTTACGCGGTCCTCAGGGCACGCTGTATGGCCGCGATTCCACCGGCGGCGCGATACGCCTCGTGACGAAGCGACCGTCGGAGGAGTTCGGCGGGCAGATCAACGCGACGATCGGCAATCTCGATCGACGCGACGTGACCGCGTCCGTCGACATCCCGTTCACGGACAAGCTTCGCAGTAAATGGACCGCGGCGAGCTTGAGTCGTGACGGCTACATCCAAAGCCTCACGGTGGATGAGAAGTACGGGGCGATCGACGACCAAGTGCTGCGCGGCGACTTGTTGTGGCTGCCGACCGAGAAGCTGAGCTTCCGGTTCAACTACCAGAGCAACGACAGCACGACGACCGAGGCCCGCGTGCAGTCCGCGGTTTTCCCGGAGCTGTCACAAACGTTCGGCATCGGCGCGGCGCCCGGCGCGGTGCGGCTCGCGGCGGGCATCATTCAGCTCTACACGATCGCGGGCCAGCCGATCACGGCGCTTACGCAGCAAGCCGGATATCCGGGGGGGCAGGTCGGTAAGTGGGAGAGCAAGTCGGAGATCACGACGCCCGATGAGATCTCCGACGAGCAGATTTCGATGGAAGTGAATTGGGCGCTCGGCGACTCGATGAACCTGCAATTCCTTACCGCGAGCACCAATCAGACGACCAACACCTACGTGGATTGGGACAACACCCAATACACGGTCTTCAACGACATCTTTGCGAACAAGGTCGACTTGTTCAGTCAGGAGATCCAGTTGTCGGGAAAGACGAGCCGCCTCGACTGGTTGGCCGGCGCCTACTACTGGGACCAGGAGAACGTCGGGCGCAATCCGAGCTACAGCATTCAGGAGTTCACGTCCGGGCAGCTCAGCATCGCGAATGTGTTCGCATCGCCGCAGTGCACGAACGTTCCCGTCGGGTTCTTGCCGTGCCAAGCGACCTACGGAATCATCCTGGGCCAGCAGGCTGACGACATGAATTTCGCGGCGCAGCGCGGCTGGGCGGTGTTCGGTGAAGCGGTCATCCATCTCACGGATGCGCTCGACCTCACCGTCGGCTATCGCCATCACGATCAAACCAACGAGAGCCAGTCGATGACCGTGGTCCCCGGCGTGTCGGCGGCGAAGCCGCCGCGCTCGAACACGGCGTTCGGGCCGGGCGATATCTTTGCGGGTCAGCGTGTCGGCATCTTGGATTCTGCCTCGTTCGACAAGGGCACGAGCCGCCTTGCGCTGAACTACGACTTCAGCGACTCGATCATGGGCTACATCGGCTATTCGGAAGGCTTCAACTCGGGCGGCTTCGGTGTCGAGCAGCTGTCGTGCAAGCGCCGAGTCTCGCCATTCCTGCCGGAAGACCTCAAGAACTACGAGCTCGGCTTGCGATCGGATTTGGCGGACGGAAAGCTGCGCTTGAACGCCACGCTGTTCCATACGGATTGGAACGACATTCAGCTCAGCGGTGAATCGATCGACGATTGCGTCAACCCGCCCGTAGTCGGCACGAACCTGCGCACGCAGAACGTCGCGTCGGCCGAGGCCGAAGGTGTCGAGATCGAGCTCACGATCGCGCCGACCGACGGCCTCTTGTTCAGCGTGAACCTGGGCCTCCTCGATACGCAGTACGTCGGCATCCAGACGCCGGTACCGGGGCTCACGCTGAACACCGAGTTCAGCCAGGCGCCGGAGAAGACCGGCAACATCGGCGTACAACACACGGCGCGACTCGGTGGCGGCGGGACGTTTACGTCGCGCTTCGACTACAACTTCTCCGATCAGTTTTGGCGCTCGCAGATACCGAACTTTCGAACGGAATACTATGGACTGCCGTCGGAGTTCGACGAGGGCGGCGACTACGGCCTCGTGAATCTGCGGTTCGCGTACGTGCCGGCCGGGGCCGCTTGGGAGCTCGCGATATTCGGTACGAACCTGACTAACGAGTACTATTTGAACTCCGGTTTCTTCCACTCGCTGTGGGACATCGATTTCGCGTCGGTAGGGTCGGCCGCGTGAAACCGGTGTGTCCTTGAAGGTCAACTTCCAATAGGCCGAGGGGTGCGCGTGGCTGCCGAAAACGTTTCACAGAGGCCGCGCCGCTTGGGCAGCCGCGCGCGTCGATTCGCGTCGGCCTCGGTACTGCGGCGAGTCCTCGTCGCCGCGTCCCTTGCCGCAGCTCTACAGGCGTGCTCGCAGACGGATCCCGATCTCGCGGGCCTGCGCGCGGACGAGATCGACTACAACTGGCACGTGCGGCCGATTCTTTCCGAGAACTGTTTCAAGTGTCACGGCCCGGATCCGGCCGCGCGCAAGGCCGGCTTGCGGCTCGACGTCGGCGAGCTCGCGGTGCAAGAGCTGCCGGAAGACAAGGGCAAGTTCGCGATCGTTCCGGGCGAGCCGGGCCGCAGCGAGCTCGTTCGCAGAATCACCTCGACCGACGTCGACGAGCGCATGCCGCCGGAGTCAACGCACAAGACGCTGACCGCGAAGCAGATCGCGATCCTGCGTCAGTGGATCGACAACGGTGCGCAGTATCGGCCGCATTGGGCGTTCATCAAGCCCGAGCGTCCCGCGATCCCGTCCACGGCGCTTCGCCCAAAGAGCGGCCAACGACATCGATCGCTTCGTGTTCCAGCGTCTCGAGCGCGAAGGGCTCGCCCCCGCGCCCGAGGCCGACAAAGAGACGTTGATCAACCGCGTGTCGCTCACGCTCACGGGGTTGCCGCCGAAGCTCGACGAGGTCGACGCGTTCGTGAACGACGCGTCGCCCGACGCGTACGAGCGTCTCGTCGACCGCCTGCTCGCGTCGCCGGCCTACGCGGAGCACATGACGGACTACTGGCTCGACCTCGCGCGCTTCAGCGAGTCCGACGGCTTCCTCGACGATCATCACGATCGCGTCCTGTGGCCGTGGCGCGATTGGGTGATCGAGGCGTTCCGCAGCGACATGCCGTACGACCGCTTCGGCACGGAGCAGCTCGCGGGCGATCTTCTCCCGAACGCGAGCAAGGAGCAGGTGCTCGCGACGACGTACTTGCGCGTCGGCAAGCGCACGACGGAGAACGGCGCGATCGACGCGGAGTACAAAGCCGAATACATGACCGAGCGCACCGACAACGCGCTCGGTGTCGCGTTCATGGGCCTCACGGTCGGCTGCGCGCGTTGTCACGATCACAAGTACGACCCGATCAAGCAGCGCGACTACTACGCGCTCGGCGCGTTCTTCAACAGCAACGACGAGCCGGGCGCGTACGCGCCGGGCTTCAGCGGAATTCAGGGCGGGCCGACGCTGCCGTGGCCCGACTGCGCAGGCTCAGGCGAAGCTCACGGAGTCGACCGCCGCCGTCGCCGCGCGCGCGGCGGACTACGATACGGCGCGCGCTGCCGCCGTCGGCGCGGCCGACGCGGCGGCGCAGAAGCTCGCATCGGCCGGCCGCGACGCGGTCGCGAAATCGTTGCGCGCATCGCTCGATTCCGCGCTCGCTGCGTACTACGCGTTCGACTCGGCGCGCCCCGCGACCCTCACGGACTTGCCGCCGCCGCGTCCTGCGCGGATTCCGCCTGCGACGCTGACCGAATTCCGGCGCAATCCGTTCGGAGGTGCGCCGCCTACGGCCGAACGAAACCGCCGAGCAGCGCCGGCAGCGCGAGCAGGCGGCGTTGTTCGCGCGCGTGCCGCGCAACTACAACGCCGAGTCGCTCACGCTGTCGCCTTCCGACACGCGCGGCGTTGCGCCGGCCGTGATCCAATCGCCGGTGTTCCGCGAAGGGGTGCGCGGGCAGGCGCTGTACTTCGACGAGAACGAACCGCGGATTCTTGGGTAAAGACGTCGGCTGGTACGACCGCCAGGACCCGTTCAGCATCGACTTCTGGTTCTACGTCGGCGACGCCTACGAGAACGTGCCCGTGCTGAACCATCTCGCCGAGCAGAACTCCGGCCGCACCGGCTACCGGTTCACGATCGACCACGGCAAGCTCTGGGTGTCGCTCGCGCACTCGCCGCCCGCGAACATGATCGCGCTTCAGACCACCGACGCGCTGCCGGTGCGCGCGTGGACGCACATCGCGCTCACCTACGACGGCTCGAGCCGCGCGGCCGGCATGCGCCTCTACTTGAACGGCAAGCCGGCGCCGACCGAGGTGAAGCACGACCACCTCACGCGCAGCATCCTGCCGTGGAGCTCGGGCGACGTGTTCGACCCGTTCTTGGGCCTAGCCTTCGGCACGCGATTCCGCGAGAAGGCGCCGCTCGGCAGCGCCATCGACGAGCTGCGCGTGTACAAGCGCGACCTTGCTCCGCTCGAAGTCGCGTTCCTGCACGACGACGCTGCCGCAGCGGCGCAGCCCGCGGAGCTCGAGCCGCAGCTCGCGCAGCTGCTCGCCGCGGCAGACGCGAAGGTCGTCGCGGCGCGCGCGGCGCTGACGGAGGCTCGCGCCGCCGAGAACGAGCTCGCGACCGCCGTGCCGCAGGTGCTCGTGATGGGCGAGGCGCCCGAGCCGATTCCGACCTTCGTGCTGAATCGCGGCGTCTACAGCGCTCCGGGCGAGCAGGTCACGCCGCGCGGGCTCGAGAGCGTGTTGCCGTGGGACGAGTCGCTTCCGCAGAACCGGCTCGGGCTCGCGAAGTGGTTGTTCGATCCGCGCAATCCGCTCACGGCGCGCGTGTTCGTGAATCGCGTCTGGCAGATGCACTTCGGCCGCGGCATCGTCGAGACCGCCGAGGACTTCGGCTCGCAAGGCTCGATCCCGACGCATCCCGCGCTGCTCGATTGGCTCGCCGTGCAGTTCGTCGAATCGGGCTGGGACGTCAAGGCGCTGCACCGGCTGATCGTGACGTCCGCGACCTACAGGCAGAGCTCCGAGATCTCCGCCGGAGCTGCTCGCGCGCGACGCGCGCAACGAGCTCTACGCGCGCGGCTCGCGCTGGCGGATGCCGGCCGAGATGGTGCGCGACAGCGCGCTCGCCGCGAGCGGCTTGCTCGTCGCGAAGGTCGGCGGCGCGAGCGTGAAGCCGTATCAGCCGCAAGGGATCTGGAATCCGCTCAACAGCTTCTACGACTACCCGCTGCCGGACGGCGTGCCGGCCGACGACCTGCATCGGCGGACGCTCTACACGTTCGTGAAGCGCAACGCGCCGCATCCGGCGCTCAAGATCTTCGACTTCACGAACCGTACCGAGAGCGTCGCGCGCCGCCGCAGCTCGAACACGCCGCTCCAGGCGCTGCTCCTCGAGAACGACCCGCAGTACGTGGAAGCCTATCGTTCGCTGGCCGAGGAGGCGTTGAAGTCGTCCGACGACGAGCGCGCGCAGCTCACTCGGCTGTATCGGCTCGCCGTGCGCAGCACGCCGGAGCAGGCGCAGCTCGACCTGCTCGCGCGGCTTCTACGCCGAGCAGCGGCGAGTGTTCGCGGCGAACGAGCAGAAGACCGCGAGCCTGCTCGACGTCGGCGTCGTGAAGCCCGACGCGGCGATCGATCGCGCTTCGCTCGCGGCGATGACCAACGTCGCCGCGCTCGTCATGAACTCGCCCGATGCCTATACGGTGCGATGAGAACCGTGAGATGAGAAGGCGAGCGCAGAGCGCTTCGCCGAGGACCAGCAATGAAGAAACCCGAATGTTGTGACGTCGACCACGCCCGCCGCTCGTTCCTGTTGAACGCCGGAGCGGGGCTCGGTGCGCTGTCGCTGCTCGATCTCCTCGGCGCGGGGAGCGCGTCCGCGCAGGCGCGTCGAAGAAGCGATGAACGCGGGTGTGCTCGGCGCGGGTCAGATTCCTGCGCGCGCGAAGCGCGTGATCATGCTGCACATGCTCGGTGCGATCTCGCACGTCGACACGTTCGACTACAAGCCGATGCTCGTGAAGATGCACGGGCAGGACCTGCCGGCCTCGGTGCGCGAGACGCAGCGGCTGTCGACGATGTCCGGCGGCCAATCGTCGTTCCCGATCGTGGGACCGCTCGCGGCCGTTCCGCCAGCACGGCGAGAGCGGTGCCTGGGTCAGCGACTTCCTGCCGTACACCGGCGCGATCGCCGACGAGCTGTGCTTCGTGAAGAGCATGCATACCGAGCACGTCAATCACGATCCCGCGTCGAAGTTCCTGCACACCGGGTTCCAGCTCGCGGGGCGGCCGTCCGCCGGCGCGTGGGTGAGCTACGCGCTCGGCTCCGACAACCGCGATCTGCCGAACTTCGTCGTGATGAACTCCGGCGTGTCCGTCGGCGTTCCGCAGGACGCCGCGATCTGGGGCTCGGGATTCCTGCCGTCGCATCATCAAGGCGTCGAGTTTCGCGCGGCGACCGACCCCGTTCTTGTACGTCAACAATCCGGACGGCGTCGACCGTGCGGACCGGCGCGCGATGCTCGACTCGCTCGCGGCAGCTCGCGCGGCTGCAGCACGAGAAGTCGAACGACCCCGAGATTCTGTCGCGCGTGAGCCAGTACGAGATGGCGTACCGGATGCAGGCTTCGATTCCCGAGGTCGCCGACATCTCGGACGAGCCCGAGCACGTGCTGCGAGATGTATGGCCCCGACGTCCGGATGCCGGGCACGTTCGCGCGCAATTGCTTGATCGCGCGCCGGCTCGCCGAACGCGGCGTGAAATACCAGACGCTGTTCGGCATGGGCTGGGACCACCATCTCGCGATCAAGCAGAGCTTTCCGCGTGCGCTGCGCCGAGATCGACCAGCCGAGCGCAGCGCTCGTGATGGACTTGAAGCAGCGCGGCCTGCTCGACGACACGCTCGTGATGTTCGGCAGCGAGTTCGGCCGGACGCCGTTCGCGCAGGGGCAAATCGACAACCCGCTCGTCGGGCGCGATCACCACGGCGGCTGTTTCACCTGGTGGCTCGCGGGCGGCGGCGTCAAAGCCGGGCACAGCCACGGCGAGACGGACGACTTCAGCTACAACGTCGTGAAGGACCCCGTGCACATCCACGACCTCAACGCGACGCTGCTGCACATCTTGGGCCTCGATCACGAGCGGCTCACGTTCCGCTTCCAGGGTCGCGACTATCGCTTGACCGACGTGCACGGTAAGGTCGTGCAGCAGATCTTGGCCTAGCTTTTTTCGAACCGCGGTCGGCTCCAAACCTCCGGCTAATTGCACGATGCACGACTTCCTGTACTTCCTCGGGCGCTTTCATGTGCTCGCGCTTCACCTGCCGATCGGGATCATCCTCGTCGCGGTCGTGCTCGACTGGGTCGCGCGCCGCGAGCGCTATCGCGCGCTCGCCGCGGTCGCGCCGTTCCTCTGGGGTGCAGCAGCGCTGAGCGCCGTGGTCACGGTCGTGCTCGGCTACCTGCATTTCGCGGAAGGGGCGTTCACCGGGCCAGCCGCGAACGCGCACCGTTTTTTCGGCACGACGGTCGCCGTCGCGAGCGTGCTGATCTATTGGCTGTCGCGCCGCCCGGCTCTCTATCGCAGGGTGAACGTCGTGACCGGCGTCGCGGCCGTCGCGCTCGTCGCGGTCACCGGCCACTTCGGCGGCGACCTCACGCACGGCTCGACGTTCCTCTGGGAATACGCGCCGGGTCCGCTGCGCGCGCTCGTCGGCGTCGAGCAGCGGCGGCCCGCCCCGGCGAGCGTGGCGGCGGCCGACGCCTATCTCGATGTCGTGCAGCCGATGCTCGTGCGCCGCTGCGGCGGTTGCCACAACTCGGACAAGCTCGAGAGCGGGTTCAGCGTGGCCACGTATGAATCGACGCTCGAAGGGCGGCGACTCGGGCCGCGTGATCCAGCCCGGCAAGTCCGATTCGAGCGAGCTCTACCGCCGGATCAGCTTGGACCCCGACGACGAAGAGTTCATGCCGGCGGAGCACAAGACGCCGCTGACCGCCGCGCAGGTCGAGATCGTGCGCTGGTGGATCGATGCCGGGGCGCCGCACGGTGTCACGGTCGGCGAGATCAAGGTCGAGCCCGCGGTCGAGACGCTGATCGCTGCCGAGCTCGGGCTCGGCGGCGGGGCGGCGCCCGCGAGCGCGGCGACGGCGCAGCCCGCGAGCGCGGACCCCGCCCTCGTCGAGCAGCTGTACGCCGCGGGGTTCCTCGTGCGGCAGGTATCGCAAACCGATGCGCGCCTGGCAGTGAGCGTCTACTCGCCGGGTTCCCGCGTCGGTGACGACCAGGTCGCTGCGCTCGCAGCGGCGGGCGACCAGGTCGTCGAGCTGAATCTCCAAGACGCCGGCCTCGGGGATTCGGTCGCGGAGAGCCTCGGCAAGCTGACCGGGCTTGCGCGTTTGCGCCTGAGCCGCAACGAGATCACCGACCGCGGGATCGCGGCGCTCGCGCGCCTGCCGCGGCTCGAGCGGCTGAACGTCTACGCGAATGCCGGCGTGACGGACGCGAGCGTCGACGCGCTCGCGAGCATCGCGTCGCTGCGTCAGCTGGACGTGTGGCAGACGGGCCTCACCGCGCAGGGCATCGCGCGCCTGCAGCAACGCCGGCCGGACCTCGCGGTGCAAGCGGCAGCCGAAAGCGTGATTACAGACGTGCTACCTCCGCCGGCCGCGCCCCGGTAGCTCTCGCGCGGCGCGG
Organism: uncultured Gammaproteobacteria bacterium; assembly: GCA_963742115.1. Lineage (GTDB taxonomy): Bacteria > Pseudomonadota > Gammaproteobacteria > Steroidobacterales > Rariloculaceae > FEN-1219. Next base: position 169,199 of record CAVUKQ010000008.1, on the reverse strand, counting down.
CCGCGCCCTCGACTCGGGGTTTGCGGTACATTGTCGCAACGGAACCACGGCGTCTGACCGAGATGCAAGACTTCATTCACTTCGTCGGCCGCTTTCACGTGCTCGCGCTGCACTTGCCGATCGGCATCTTGGTCGTGGCCGTGATTCTCGATTGGGTTGCGCGCGCCGAGCGCTATCGTGCGCTCGCGCGTGTCGCGCCGTTCCTCTGGACAGTCACCGCGCTCAGCGCGCTGCTCACGGCGGTGCTCGGCTACATGCACTTCTCCGAGGGCGGCTTCACGGGTACGTCGGCGAGTGCGCATCGGTTCTTCGGGACGACACTGGCGGCCTTCAGCGTGCTCGTCTGGTGGCTCTGTGCGCGCCGCGCGGATCTCTATCGCAAGGTCAATGTAATGACGGGGATCGTCGCGCTCGCGCTCGTGACGATCACCGGGCACTACGGCGGCAATCTCACGCACGGCGAGACTTTCTTGCTGCAGTACGCGCCGTTTCGCTCGGGTACGGCCGGCGGCAGTGAACCCGGCGCGGACGGTCGCGCGTACTCGGCCGATTCCGCGGTCGTCGACCGGCTGTACGAGTCCGGCTTTCTCGTGCGTCCCGTGTCGCAGACCGATCCTCGCTTGATCGTGAGCATCTACTCGCCGAGCGCGCGTCTGGCGCGGGAGCACATCGCGGCGCTCGAAGCAGCCGCGCCGCAGATCGTCGAGCTCAACGTCCAAGATGCCGGGCTCGACGACGACGAGCTCGCGAATCTCGCGAAGTTCACGGAGCTCACTCGGCTGCGGTTGGGCCGCAACGAGATCACCGATCGAACCGTGGCGGCGTTCGCGTCGATGCCGCATCTCGAGCGGCTGAACCTCTACGCGAACACAGGCATCACGGATGCGAGCATCGACGTGCTCGCGGGGATTCGGTCGCTGCGCCGCCTCGACATCTGGCGCACGAAGATCTCGGAGGAGGGCATGGCTCGACTGCGTGAGCTGCGTCCCGATCTCGAGCTACAAGGCGAGACGACCACCGACGTGACAACGGGTGCCGATACGCAGGATTCGTCCGGAGCGCGCTAGCCGCCGAGGCGCGAGCGCGACGATCCCGGGCGGCCGCGTCAGCGGCGAGCCCAAAGCTCCGGATTGGCGGCGACCCAAGCGTTCGCGGGCTTGCTCCACGATGGACGCACTTCGAATACCAGCGCGTCCGCGCCAAGGCTCGCTGCGGCGGCCTCCGCCTCGGCGCGGGTGGCGGCGCCGATCACCGTGAATCGTGAGCTGCCTTCGGGCTCGTCGAACACGGTGCCGATGCGCGGCCCAGGCACGTGTCCGGCAGGCGTGACGGCAACGGCCGCAAATTGCAGCTCGCCGATGCGCCAAGGCGACGAGTCACCGAGCTCGGGTTGGCGCGCCGCTATGTGATTCACGGGGACGTCCGTGAGCGCACTCTTCAGGGTCGACAGCTCGCGTAGCTCGTGGAGCAAGTCGGCATCGCGCTGGTACGCGAGCGCGATGCGAGCGATGTCCGCCTGCGTCGCGTACATGGTGAACCACCAGACTTGCGTCGGACTCGTCGTCGACTCGAGCGCGAGATAGTCGTTCGGACAGCCGCGCCGAGCGCACATTTCTGCGAGGCGCTCTTCGATCGCTCCGTACTGCGCCTCGCTACCGGGCTTGATCGTCTCGACGGTGATTTGCAGCAGCGCCGGCGGCTCCTGCGCCGAGAGCGCTCCGGCCGCGAGCGTACCTAGCAGCAGCGAGACGCGGGACGGGCGCACGCCGCTATTCCGTGCAGGTGGCACCGGCCCATTCGCCGGCGATCTTAAGCGTCGTGTTTACGCCGGCGGCGTTCACCTTCATCACCGCGGCGTACGACGTGTCGCTCTTGAGCGTGAGCTCGGTATTCGCGGAGACGACGTTGCCCTGGACGGTGCAAGCGGCGTCGAACGTGAGCTTGTTGCCGGCCGTCTTCACGTTGCTCGCCGAGCAGCTCGATTCGGACGAGAGCTCGCGCATCATTGCCTTCACGAGATCTTTCGCGTCTTCCGGGCTCAAGCAGTCCGTGTCCTCCTGAGTATTGGAGATCGGCGCGCCGGGCAGCGTGAGCTCCATCGTCACGTTGTACTTGCCGGGGCGAAGCGCGAGCTGCGCCCACGCGGCGGTCGCGGCCAATGCGAGCAGGGCAGTGGCCGCGAGAATCTGTTTGGCACGCATCGATGTTCCCTCGATGGAAAAAGAAACGGAGACCGGCACTACCGCGCCGGTCTCCGCATTCTAAGGGCCTCTCGGACTTAGGCCAGCGCCTTTTCGAAAAGCACCATCATGCGGCTCCACGCGCGCTCCGCCTGGTCTTTGCTGTAGACCGCGGAGTCGGGCGGGCACCAGCCGTGCATGGCGCCGTAGACCTCGACTTCGGCGGGCAGCTTCGCTTTCGCGAACGAGTCCTTGAGCACCGTCTTCGAGTCCGGCTCGCGCATGTCGTCGTTCTCGGCGATCGCGACGAGGAACTGCGCCTTCATCTGCGGGATCAGCAGGTGCGGGCTTTCCGGCGTATTCGTCACCAATCCGCCGCCGTGGAAAGAGCCGGCTGCGCCGACGCGTGCCGGCACCGCTGCGGCCGTGCGCATGACGATCGGGCCGCCCATGCAATAGCCGGTCGTGCCTACCTTCTTGTTCTTGTCGACGGCTTGCTGCGTGTCGAGCCACGCGATGAACGCCTTTGCGTCGGTCGTGTGCGTCGTCGCATTCAGCGCCTGCGCGAGCGGTAGCACGATGGCGCGCGTCTTCTCGTCGAACGTCGCGCCGTCCGGTACGACAGGGGCACGCTTGTTCCGGTAGAACGGATTCACGACCAACACCGAGTAGCCGGCTTCTGCGAGGCGCTTGCCCATCTGCCGGAACGCGGGGCGCAGCCCAAGGACGTCCGGCCACACGAGCACGGCTGCGTGTGCGCCGGCCGTCGGGTGCACGAAGTAGCAGTCGGCCGTGCCGTCCGGAGTCTTGATGTTGACCTCGTTCTCTTTGACGTCGAGCGCGTCGGCTGCGCGCGGCAGCAGCATCGCGAGCGAAACCCCCGCCGCCAGCGTGCCGAGTTGGCGCCGCGATAGGTTGGTGTCGACGAACTTCTTCAGGTCGTCGTCGTAATGATCTTGATCGCACATGTTGTGGTTCTCCTCCCGAGTGAGTGAATGCGCCGCGCGAACGAGGCAGCGTTGGCGAAAGACTATACCTATTCGTACGCCGCGCGGCAGACGTCAGCCGAACCGACCGGTGCGCTCGAGGCTTGCGTGGCGCTCGCCGCTAGTCGCACGGCACGCGCGGACGTGCGTGAGACGCGACGGATCGGCGACGCCGCGAGGGCCGTGCAAGCGCCGAGCGAGTGCCCGATCACGGCCGCCGAGGCGCATCGCAGATGCGTGCCGAGATCGGCTGCCGCGAGCACTGCATCGATCGTCAGAGAGAATGTGGCGCGGGCGGTTGCAGCGATTCTTCGCGGTGCCGTCGAGCAAACACGTTGCCGGGTTTTTACGACATTCTGGGCAAGCGCTTCTGGGTCGGCGCGAGCTTTAGCTTCTAAACGGCTGGATTTGGACGACTTGCGGCGGGCTTCGGCCCGCCGCTTTTTTAGCGCGCTCGGATCGCTCTGTGTGGCATTTTCGCGCACTCGCCAAGGCGAGTGCCCTCCACTATGCTCGACCGCAATATAACAATAACGGGATCGTGGTAATGCCTACCTACAGTGCCCAAGCGATGCGCGAAGAAGGCAACGCGGCCCACGAGCGCGGCGCCGTTGACGAAGCGAGTGCGCTGTTCCGCAAGATCCTCGAGCTCTATCCCTCGAGCAACGAGGCGATCGACGCCGTGTTCTATCTCACGAGCGGTCACCGCCATCTTCGCAAAGAGTCGAACCCGTCCGCTTGAGCGTGACGTCCGAAGACATCCGGAGTGTGTAGCGCCGCGCGTTACTTGCGCGGTTTCGGCTTCTTCGGGTTCGGGCCGACGTCGTAGGGGTTGTATCCCGACTGTCGGGGCGGTTCCTTGGCTGGCGACTCCGCAACTGAGCCTTCGATGCTCAATGCGTCATTGTTCAGCGCTTTCAGCAGGTCGAAGGTTCGCTCCGTCTCGCCCGCGGGAGTGGTTTCGGTATTCCACTTCCAGCGCGCCTGACCGCGATCGTCGTGGTCGACGCTGCCGGTCGCAAACTCGCCCGTATAGTCGAGCGACACGCGATAGCCGTCGTCGGCGTGATCCGTTCGAGTGGGATCGAGCGCCTCTTCCTTTCCGGTGGGATCGTCGTGCGCCGTCTCGCGCTTGCCGCGGGAGTCCATGGCGGGAATGTTACGTTGCGCGATGCGAGCCGGTGCGTGACCAAGGTCACGGTCTCGGCGGCCACCGCACGGTTGCGGGGCGTCGTTGGGCACTCGCCAAGACGCGTGCCGGCGCGGGCGAAGCGCGGCCGAGGGAACGGATCAGTCAGGCGCGTGCGCGAACTCGCCGGCGAGCGACGGCGGCAGCTCGCCGCTATCGTAGAGCTTCGGCAGGCTCGGGTCGGAGTTCTCCCAGACGAGCAGCATCGCGCGCTTGCGTGCGAAGCCCTGATGACGCACGTCGGCGGGCATCGCCGCGATGTCGCCCGGCCGCATTAGCACCGTCGCGCGCGACAGGCCCGTGAGCCGGTCCTCCACCTTCCATTCGATCTGATCGCTGAGCTGGAGGAACCACTCGATGCGGTCGTTCGCGTGCTTGACCGGCATGATGTGCTCCTCGGTGGTCGGGCAGAACAGGCTGTGTCCGCAGACGGAGGTCACCGAGGGATTCCACGTCACGTCGGATCTCGACAGGTACGCGAACAAATTGAACGCGTGCACCTCGGCCTCGAATCCGGGCTCCGCGTGAATCTCGGGTTCATCCTGCGGCACATCGAGGAACGCGCGGTTCACGGGATAGCGGTTGCGGTCGCTGCGCAGCGGAGTGTCGCCCGTCAGTCCGGGCATCCGTTTGCAGGCTTCGCGCGTCCGGCCGATCGCAGCCGTGTTGTGGCCGACCTTCTTGCCGATCCACGCGAGCCCGGTCTCCATCGGTGCCGCGAACGGGTCGTAACCCGTGTTCGTCCAGTCGTGCAGGATAGCCTTGCAGGTCTGCATCGCGAGATCGCTGTCGAAGCTCTCCGCGTAGTCGAGCCCTTGGTCTCTGTACGCGGCGTGATGGCGGCCCGCGTAGAGCTCGACCTTGCCGTAAAGATTGCGCGTGCCGAACACGTCGTCGAAGTTCACGGAGCCGTAGAAAAACTCCCAAGCGACGTCCCGCATCAGCGCCTGCAGGAACGCGTCCGCCGACATCTTGTGCGAGAGCTTCGTGCCGTTCGCGGTCCACTCGATGTGCGCGAAGTACTCGTCGCGGAAGAAGGTGAAACGGCCGAGCGTGAACGCGAGATAGCCGGCGTCGTTCGGAGCCGGCAGCGTGCGCGCGATGGGATTCAGGTGTAGCAGATCTCGGACCATTTCTGCACCGAGTGTGGGCCGAGCAGGGTCTGCAACAGGATTACGCCGACGGCAGCCGCGTCGAAGCGATAAGCAGCGCCGCGCGGGAGCAGCGCCTGGTGGCCGCGACCGAGCTTCATGCGGCCCATTTTCCTGCCAGCGGGCGGGCCGTGGAGCTTCGCCGATCCCTCCGCCTGGGCCGGTGCCGCGCTCGCGACATCGTCGAGCTTCACGAGCTCGATCTGCACGACGCCGTCCATCACGAGCGCGAACTCGTCGTGCGGCGCGTAGAACCAATCCGACGTGCCTTCCGCCCGCAGCGCCTCGATCACGTAGCGGAGGTTCTTACCGACGACTACCTTCTCGTAAGGAGCCGAGCTCGCGCAAACCTCGAACACGTTCGAGAATGCATAGTTCTTCGGATCATCGTTGATGATCTCGATCGTTCCCTTCGCGTAGTGGCGCAGCGATCCGAATTTCGTAACGAACTCGGTGCTGCCGACCCGCTGGTTTCGCATGCTTCGTCCGCCGACCGGCTCGGTTTGCGTGCCATTGAGTATACTGCGTCGTCAATTCCGGCACGCGGACCCCTCGTGAGCGACGCCAGAAGCCTCCTTCGGCACCTCGACCTCAAGCATCTGCGTCAACTCATGGAGGTCGCGGACAAGGGCAGCATTCGAGCGGCCGCTGAATCCCTCGCGATCACGCAGCCCGCGTTGTCGCGCAGCATCCGCGCGATGGAGGAGGAGCTTGGCGTGAAGCTCGTCGACCGTGGGCCGCGCGGCGCGGAGCTCACGCCGGTGGGCACGCGCCTGCTCAAGTATTCGCGCATCATCGACGCGAATCTCGCGCTCGCCGAGAAGGAGCTTCGCGGCTTCCGCGACTCCCACAGCCGCATCGAGCAAATCACCTTCGGGATGAGCTGGCTCACCGAGGCGCTGATCGCAGGGCCGCTGATCGAGCGGGTATTGCGAACGCGGCCCGGAATCCGTTTGGCGACGAGTGTCGGCGACTACGAGTCGCTCGCGCCGAAGCTCATGTCGGGCCGGCTCGATTTTTTCATCGGACCGCCGCCGATGGAAGGGCAGGTCGCGGGCATCACGACGCAGCCGCTGCGCGAGTTTCCCGCGGTCGCGGTCGCGCGCGGCGGGCATCCGCTCACGAAGCGGGCCGAGGTTACGATCGGCGATCTCGTCGGCGCGCAGTGGATCCTGCCCGCCGCCGGAACCGTGCCCCGGATAACTTACGACAACTACTTCCTGCGCCACGGCGTCGCCGCGCCCGAGGCGATGTTCGAGGTCCAGCCGCTGTCGCCGGTGATCCGCAAGCTGATCTTGGAGTCGGACCTCGTCACGATTTTGCCGCTCGTCGTCGTGCAAGACGAGATCTCGGCGGGGTTGCTCCGCGTGCTGCCCTTCGATGACCAGATCGTCTTCCCGATCCATCTCACCGAGCGGCAGATGCGCGATCCGTCGCCGGCGCGCGATTACGTGATCGGGGAAGTGAAGGCGCTGTTCGCCGGTCTCGAAGACGGCGAGGATGCGAGACGCGCAGGCCGGATTGCCGGCGCGCGCCGGCGGTAGCGGCAAGCCCTCAAACCGGCGGTCCGGTTTCCGCGGCCACGCGCAGGCGAGGCGCCGTTTCCCGGAGGAACAAACAGACGATTGCGCCGAACACGACGCCCGACAACGCCACGAACAGCACGTTCTCGATGCCGTAGTTCTGCGCGATGTAACCCGCGATCGACGGTGCGACGCCGCCGCCGAAGATCTCCCCCGAGCCGACCACGATGCCGATCGCCGAGGACACCAACCCGGCGGGCGCAGCTTCCGTTGCGATCGGTCCCGTGATCAACGCGACGTTGCCGAGGCAGAAAAACGAGACGACGAACAGCGCGACGAACAGCATCGTGGCGTCGGCGCCGATGCCCGACAGCAGCCAGACGGAGATCGCGGAGCCGACGAAGCCCAAGATCGCGATCAGCTTGCGGCCGAACACGTCGGACAGACCCGGCACGCCGAACTGGCCGAAGAATCCGCCGAAGCCGAGCGCCGACGTGACAAAGCCCGTCTGCGCGGCGCTGAGCTTGAGATAGTCGACGAGGTAGCTCGGCACCATCGCGCTCAGCACGAACACGCACGACATCGCGCCGAACAACGCGAGCATCGAGAGCACGATGTTGCGGCTCTGGAGCACGGCGAGCCACTTCCCGCCGTCTTGGCCCGCGCCGATCAACTCGCCGCCCTGCGTGTCGCGGGGCTCGCGTAGGACGATGAACAACAGCGCGCCGACGATGAAGCCTGGGATCGCGACGATCCAGAACACCCATCGCCACGAAGGCACGACCACGAGCAGCTGGGTTGCGACGATCGGGCCGAGCCCCAAGCCGAGCAACGCGAAGCCGGACTGCTGCAGTCCTTGATTGAACCCGCGCCGCGCGGGGCGCGAGGCCGCGGCGACGGCCGTGAAGCTGGTCGGGCAGTAGGCACCTTCCATCATTCCCATGAGCGCGCGGATCAGGATCAGATTGGTGATCGAGCTCGCGAGGCCCGATAAGCCCGACATCAAGGAGAACAACAGGATCGCGGGGATCAGCACCTTGCGATGTCCGATCTTGTCGGAGAGCCGCCCGCTGAAGATCGCAAACACGCCCCACATGAGCCCGAGCGCGCCGACGATGTTGCCGAGGTCTTGGTAGTTCAGGCCGAGGTCCTCGGTCATGAACGGAAACAGCGGCGCGATGATCCACCGGTCGAGCCCCACGAGACCGAAGCCGACGCCGAGCAGCGTGATCGCCTTCCACTCGTAAGCCGTATCCCATCGCTGGGTAGCGCGGCCGTCGAGCCCGAGTGCGCTTGAACCATGTGTTTGACCTCATCGCCTCGTCGTTGCCGCGTCGTTGCGATTCGGCCACGCGGTCGGTCTGGCCGATCCGAGCTGTATACGCACTCGGCGCGCCAGCGGCGACAAACCGGAACTCTCGGAGACGAGATGGGTTTGTCGTCTGGAAACACCGCGACGCGTATTTATCGTTTGGAGCGTTCGCTCCGGGGTGCACGTGGGCGGGTCGGGGAGGCTCGGACTGCAGTGCCTGCCGCGTGCTTCTGCACAACAAATTGGGGGGAATCGCGATGAAGAGGGAGTGCAAGGGCCTGTTGGCATCGGCAATCGCGCTGGCGCTGTTGCCCGAGACTCGAGTCTTTGCTCAAAGCCAAGGCCTCGAGGAAATCCTCGTGACGGCGCAGCGGCGCGAGCAGAGTCTGCAAGACGTACCGATCTCAGTGACCGCGGTGACGGGTGAAGCGATCGAGGAAGGCGGTTTCTCCGACGTGGAGGACATGTCGGTCTTCGTTCCGAACTTGTTCATGCGCGACGCGTTCACGGGCCAATCGATCATCGTGCGCGGCATCGGCACCTCGACCGGCAACGAGGCGTTCGAGCAGGCCGTGGCATCGTTCTCCGACGGCGTCTACTACGGCCGCGACAACCTCGGCCAGAATGCCGTGTTCGACCTCGAGCGCGTGGAAGTCGTGCGTGGACCGCAACCCACGTTCGCGGGGCAGAGCGCGACGGCGGGTGCGATCAACGTCATCACCCGCAAGCCCGGCGAAACCTGGGACGGCAACGCGGCGGTCGCGTACGGCAACGACGAAGAGACGTCGGTCGACGTGGCGATCGGCGGGCCGATCACCGACAAGTTCGGTATCCGGTTCGCGGCGCGCTACTACGATCTCGACGACGCGGGCTACACCTCGATCGTCGGCAACGTTCCGCAGGGCGTAAAAGAAAATACCGCCGAGCGTCTCATTGCCGTCTGGCGCCCCACCGACAACGTCGACATCACGCTGAAATACGAGCACCAAGACGTGTGGCAGCGGGGCAGTGCGGGCGAGTACACCGTCTGCGAGACGCGGCCGCAGTTCAGCCGCGCGAACGGGCACGATCGCGCCGGGTCTCCCGGCGCCGTGCGCGCTCGACGTCGTCGTCAACGGCTCGAACTTGAACGTGCTCGACGGCAAGCGCGGCACCGGCGGGTCGCTCGACGCGCGCGCGACAGTCGACGCCCTCAACGCCGCGAGCGGCGCCGCTCCAGGCAGCGCGAACTATTGGGGCTATAACTCGGTCGGCGCCCCGGGGACGCCTGGCGCGGTGACGGGCATAGAGGCGATCGCGTACGGGCTCAACACCGTCGCCGAGTACAACTACCCCGAGGACCGCGACTTCCAAGCGGACATCTTCCTCGGCGCGGTGAACTGGGAGATCGGCAACCTCATGCTGTCGTCGAACACGTCGCTCGTCGAGTACGACAAAGAGGATTGGCTCGATCCGGACGACAGCTCGTTCGCCGTCTTCAACGACCACCGCCTAGAGGACTTCAAGCAGACGGCGCAGGAGTTTCGCTTGACCTCGCCGCTCGATCAGACGTTCTCGTGGATGGTCGGCCTCTACTACCAACAGCACGACCTGCACAGCCGCATCGACGTCTACCTGCCGCGTCTGCTCGGCACGGCGGCTTACCAGCCCGCCGGCGCGCGCGCGGTCGGCTTCGGCGGCATGTTGACCGAGGATTCCGAGTGGCTGAGCGCATTCTTCGCGACGACTTGGAACCTATCGGATGCGTTCCGCCTCAATCTCGGCGGCCGCTACCAGGATGCGAAGAAGGACGGCCGGCTACCGGCCGAAGCCGCATTCTTGGTCGGTCCGACGGCGACGAGCTTCAGCCCGTTCGCGCCGATCCCCGTGGGGCAAAACGGCGGCACTCCGGCCGTCGGCACCGTGGACACCAGCGACTTCCTGCCGGAGGTCGGCGTCGAGTGGGACATGAGCGACAACGTGATGGGGTACGTGAAGTATGCCGAGGCGTTCAAGAACGGCGGCTTCGTGATGTCACCGCCGGTCGGCGGCGGTCTCCCCGATCCGTTCATCTTCGCGCCGGAGTTCGCCGAGGGCTACGAGATCGGACTCAAGAGCCGGCTATTCGACAACCGCGTCGAGCTGAACGCGGCCGCGTACACGACCGACTACACGGATCTGCAGGTCACGGTGTTCATCAGCGCGATCGGCCGGTTCATCACGACCAACGCCGCCGAAGCCCACACGCAAGGCATCGAGTTCGACGGCCGCTGGGCCGCGAGCGACTCGTTCACGCTCGGTTTCGCCGGTGCGTTCGGCTCCGAGGCCGTGTACGACGCGTACGACGGCGCGTCGTGCAACTCGCTCGAGGCGAAGTCGGTTCCGCCGCCGTGCCGCGCAGACCGCTCCGGCGTGAGCTTGCCGTATGCGCCGGAGTGGACCTTCTCGTTCAATCCCGACTATCGCGTGGCGGTCGGCACGAGGTACGAGCTGCACTTCGGTGCGAACATCCGCTTCAGCGACGGCTATTGGCTCACCGACAACGAGGATCCGCGCAACGAGGTCGGCTCGTTCGAGCGAGTGGACCTGCGGCTCGGCTTGTCGCCGATGGACGGCAATTGGGAGGTCGCGCTGTACGGTCGCGACGTGACGGACGAGCGCCTCACCGTCGGCAGTCAGCCCGACTTCCAGCACAAGACGTCAGATCCCACGTTGTACGACGCGTTCGGCAACACGCGCGAGCGCGGCGCTCGGTACGGTGCTCAGTTCACGTATCACTTCGGTAAATAGGAGTCAGGCTTTCCCCCGTGCCGCAGGCCATGGACGGCCTGCGGCATCCCTTCGATCCCTGCTAAGCTCGACCCACGCATGAATCCGATTATCCGTATCTCGATTGCCGCGATCGGCGCGGCCGTGGTCATCGGGCGCGGGCGCGCAGACGCGCGCACCGTTCGCTTCCGTGACCGACGCGATGCTGCAAGACCCCGATCCGGCCGACTGGCTCATGTGGCGGCGCACGCTCGACACCTGGGGCTTCAGCCCGCTGAAGCAGATCGACAAGAGCAACGTCGCGCGCTTGCGCATGGTTTGGACGCGAGCGCTCGGGCCCGGAATGCAGGAAGGCACTCCGCTCGTGCACGACGGCGTCATGTATTTTCCGAACCCGAGCGACGTGATCCAGGCGCTCGACGCCGCGAGCGGCGACCTGCTCTGGGAATACCGGCGCACGCTGCCGGCCGATTTGGCGACCTATTTCCCCGTGCTCGTCGATCAATCGCAATTTGGCGATCTACGGCGACTCGATCATCGACACGAGCTCGGACGACTTCGTGTTCGCGCTCGACGCTCGCAGCGGCGAGCTGCAGTGGCAGACGAAGATTCTCGACTATCAGCACGGCGCGCAGCAGACGTCGGGGCCGATCATCGCGAACGGCAAAATCATTTCCGGCCGCGGTTGCGAGCCCGAGGGCAGCCCGTTGGCGTGCGTGATCACCGCGCACGACGCGCAGACCGGCCGCGAGCTCTGGCGCCGGCGCACGATCGCGGCACCTGGCGAGCCGAACGGCGAGTCGTGGGGCGACCTTGCCCGACGCGGACCGCTGGCACGTCGGCAGCTGGCTCGTGCCGAGCTACGACCCGGCGTTGAACTTGGTATTCGCCGGCACGTCCGTGACGTCGCCCGCGCCGAAGTTCGCGCTCGCGGGCAACGAGCTCAAGTACCTCTACCACAACTCGACGCTCGCGCTGAACGCGGATACGGGCGAGATCGTCTGGTACTACCAGCACATCGTGGACCACTGGGATCTCGATCATCCGTTCGAGCGGCTGCTCGTCGACACCGTGGTCGCACCCGATCGCGACGCCGTGACCTGGATCAATCCGCGCGTGCGCAGCGGCGAGCGCCGCAAGGTGGTCACGGGTATCCCGGGCAAGACGGGGCTCGTGTACACGCTCGATCGCGCGACCGGCGAATTCCTGTGGGCGAGGCCCACCGTCGCGCAGAACGTCGTGAAGAGCATCGACGGCGCGACGGGCGAGGTGACCGTGAATCCCGAGACGCTGTTCGTGGAGATCGGGCAGGAGCGGGTCGTGTGCCCGACGTCGCTCGGCGGCAAGAACTGGCCGTCGGGTACCTACAGCCCGCTCGGCAACGTGATGTTCTTCCCGCTGCAGAACACCTGCGCAACCGTTTCGCCGACGCTGAGCCGTCCGAGCCCGGACTCGCTCTACGGCATCAAGACCGATCAACGCATCGCGCCGGGCGGCACGAACGCGGGCAGCATCTACGCGATCTCGGTGGAAACCGGTAAGACGCTCTGGACGTTCGACCAACGCGCGGGCGTGCTGTCGCTCGTGTCGACGGCGGGCGGCCTGATCTTCGGCGGCGACACCAACGGGCGGTTCCGTGCGCTCGATCAAGCGACGGGCAAGGTACTGTGGGAAGTGAATCTCGGCTCGCCCGTTTCGGGCTACCCGATCAGCTTCGCGGTGGACGGCAAGCAATACGTCGCGGTCAGCACGGGCTCGTCGCTCACCGCGATGGGCGTGAACCGCCTTACGCCGGAGCTACACCCGAGCCTCGGCAACGCGCTGTTCGTCTTCGCTCTTCCCTGACGGAAGCTCCGTAGCGTCATGCCCGCCGCGCATAGCGGTCGGCGAAAAAGCATTGGCGTGTCGGCGCGAGACGGTAGCAAATAGCGCCATCTCCGAGGAGCTCCCAATGTCCAATCTCGCGCAGCCCTTGCCCCAAGAGCAGCCGCTCACCACGCAGCGGTTCCGCCAAGTGATGGGGCGATTCGCCACCGGCGTCACGGTGATCACGACCACGATCGAGGATCAGGTTTACGGCATGACCGCGAACGCGTTCATGGCGGGCTCCCTCGAGCCGATGCTGTGCGTCATCTCGGTCAACCACTCGGCCCAGATGCACGAGCGCCTCATGCGCTCGCGGCAATTCGGCGTGTCGTTCCTGAGCGAGTGGCAGCAGCATCTTTCCGCGCATTTCGGCGGGCGCAAGCTCGACAAGCTCCGGCCGGAGTTCACGTTCCTCGGCACGACGCCCGTGCTCACGCGCGCGATCGCGTCGCTGGCCGCCACCGTGGTGAATACGGCGGAGTGCGGCGACCACACCTTGTTTATCGGCCGGCTCACCCACCTCGAAACCGCACCGGGCCGGCCGCTGCTCTTCTATGGCGGCCGCTATGCGCGCGTCGACTCGTCGAACGGCAGCGAGGCCGTCGACCCGCCCGAGTTCTGGTAGGCCGGCGGCGCCGGGGGCGCGGAGCAATGCCTAGCCGGCATAGCGGGTAACCAGAAAGCATTGGTTCGGCTTCGGGCTTCTATGTCAAAAGTACGACGCTTTACGCCGCCCGGAGAGGCGGGGCACATAGAACGAGCTCGGAGGGGGGGATGGTCGTCGAGGTCGCAGAGGCGCGCGCGCTATTCGAGCCGCGGAGTCACGTATCGCACCGCCAGTCGGTTGACCGCGGGCAGTTCGTCGGCCTGCTGTTCGAGCGGCACCGCCGGCAACTCTTGTGGTATCTGTTGCGCCTCACGTCGAGCAGGGACGACGCCGAGGAAATCGCTCAAGAAGCCTACCTGCGGCTGCTGCGCGTCGACGGTCTCGAGTCCGATTCGGTCCGCGCGCGCAACTATCTTTTCAGGACCGCGACGAACCTCGTGCGCGACAACTATCGGCGCCGCACCGCTCGCTGCGAGCAACAGCACGTGGCGCTAGAAGACTTGCAGCTCGAAGCGGAGGATTCGGCGTTGGACCGCATCGTCGATTCGCAGCTCGCGGCCGAAATCGTCGTAACCATTCTCCGCGACGTCTCACCGCGTCCTCGGCAGGCCTTCGTCCGGCACTTCGGTCACGGCATCACCTACGAGCAGATTGCGATGGAGCTCGGCGTGAGCAAGAAGACCGTCGAGCGCGACATCGTCACGACGCTCGAGATTTGCCGAGCGAAGTTGGCACAATGGCGCGATGATTGAGCATTGCGTCAACGTTCGCGGTTTGCACTGGAGCTTCGGGATGCGGAACTTCTCATCGCGCAACGCGCTCGGCATCGTCGCGCTCGCGGCGGCGCTCTGGATCGCGCCGGCGGCAGCGCAGCTGAACCTCGTCGGCTACTGGAATCCGCTGTTCCACGAGGACGTTGACGAGCGCATTCCGGGGCCATCGATCGGGGATTACCTCGGTCTGCCGATCAACGCGGCCGCACGGCTGCGCGCCGAGAGCTGGGACGCGTCGTTGCTGTCGATGCCGGAGCACCAATGCAAGCCGCATCCCTCCACCTACGGCTTTCGCGGCGTCGGCGTGCTGCGCATCTGGGAGGATCGCGACGAGAGCACCCAGCAGCTCGTCACGATTCATACGCATATCGCGTGGCAGGAGCAGCATCGCGAGATCTGGATGGACGGGCGTGCGCATCCGCCCGAGTACGCACCGCATACCTGGCAAGGATTTTCCACGGGCCATTGGGAAGGCGACGTGCTCGTCGTCGAGACCACGCATCTGAAGGCCGGCTGGATTCGCCGCAACGGCTTGCCGCTCAGCGACCGAGCAACGATGACCGATCGGTTTCATCGCTACGGCGACGTGCTCACGCACGTGTCGATCGTTTCCGATCCCGTCTATCTCACCGAGCCGCTCGTGAAAACCAACGGTTTCATGCTGTCACCGAACGGCACGATGACGCCTTATCCGTGCGAGCCCGTCGTCGAGATCGTGCGGGCGCCCGGCGCCGTTCCGCACTACCTGCCGGGCCAGAACCCGTTCACCGCGCGACTTCGCGAAAACCTACGGGCTGCCGCCCGAGGCGGCACGGGGCGGTGCAGCCACCGCGCTGCCGGAGTTCCTGGAGTCGCTGCGATGACGCGCGGTTGCACTTCGCGCTGCTCGCGGCGTTGCTCGTCCTCACGGCTGCGCCGTTCGTCGCAACGGCGCAGCCGCCTCCCGCGCGGACCGCCGCCGGCGCCGCAACCCGCGCGGCAATCCGCGGCGCTCGATCTCACGGGCCAGTGGGTGGCGATCGTCAACGAGGACTGGCGCTGGCGCATGGTGACGCCGCCGAAAGGCGACTACGCGAGCGTGCCGCTGAACGCCGAAGGGCGGCGCGTCGCGGACACGTGGGAGCCCGCGAAGGACGGGCGCGTGCGAAGCCTATGGCGCGGCCGGGCTCATGCGGATGCCGACGCGTTTGCGCGTGAGCTGGGACGGCGACGAGACCTTGAAGGTCGAGACCGACGCGGGCCAGCAGACGCGCATGCTGAGCTTCAAGCCGGCCGCGGCGACGGCGCCGCGCTCGCTGCAAGGCGCGTCGCGCGCGGAGTGGGTGCGTCCGCAAGCGCGCGCCCGGCGGCCCCGGGCTCGTCGGCAGCCGGCGGCGGTGCCGGCCGTGCGGGCGGCTACCTCAAGGTCACGACGACGAATCTCTCGCCGGGCTGGCTGCGCAGGAACGGGGTGCCATACAGCGAGAACGCGTCGCTCACCGAGTACTTCGATCGATTCAAGGCGCCGAACGGCGACGAATGGCTGATGGTCACGGCGATCGTCGACGATCCGATCTATTTGAACACGCGCTTCGTCACGAGCTCGCACTTCAAACGCGAGCCGGCGGGCGGGAAATGGAACCCCAAGCCATGTGGTGCCCGGTGAGAACCCTCGCAGCGATTGGGCTTGCTGCGACGGCGCTCGTTTGCGCGCTCGCCGTCGTTTGCGCAGCAACGCGCGCGCGCGGTCGCGCCGCCTCCCGAGAAGATCGAAGTCTGGCGCGTGCGCGACGACATCTACATGCTCGTAGGCGGCGGTGGCAACACGACCGTGCAGATCGGGTCGGATGGCATTCTCGTCGTCGACACGAAGCTCGCGACCGCGAGCGACCAGCTGCTCGCCGCGATCCGTCAGCTCAGCGACAAGCCGATTCGCTACGTGATCAACACGCATGTGCATCCGGACCACGTCGGCGGCAACGAGAAGATCGCAACGGCCGGCAGCACGATCGCGGGCGGCAACGTGTCGGGCGCGATCGCCGATGCGGGCGTCGGTGCCGCGGTGATCGCGCACGAGAACGTGCTCGCGCGCATGAGCGGGCAGGCGACGCCGCCGCCGTTCAGCGCGTGGCCTACCGACACGTTCTTCGTGTCCGAGAAGGACTTCTACTTCAACGGTGAAGCCGTCCAGATCTTGCACGAGCCTGCCGCGCACACGGACGGCGACAGCATGGTGTTCTTCCGGCGCTCCGACGTGATCAGCGCAGGCGACGTGTTCACGACGACGTTGTATCCCGTGATCCGTCCGGAGGACGGCGGCGGCATCGACGGCGTGATCGCGGCGCTCAACGACATCATCGCGCTCACCGTGCCCGCTGAGAAGCAAGAAGGCGGCACGATGGTGATTCCGGGGCACGGCCGACTTGCCGACGAGGCCGACGTGGTCGAGTACCGCGACATGGTCACGATCATTCGCGACCGCGTGCGCTCGATGATCGAGATGGGAATGACGCTCAAACAAGTACAGGCCGCGCAGCCGACGCGCGACTACGACGGCCGCTACGGCGCCGCCGACGGATTCTGGACGACGGCGCAGTTCGTCGATGCGGTGTACAGCAGTCTCGCGGGCGGTGCGTCGGGCGGCAAAGCCGCGGCCGCGCGCAACTGAGCGAAGTCGCCGCGGCGCGAACGTCGAACGGGAAATCACGAATAAGGCCAAGGGATTTGCGAAGCGTAGGAGGGTGATCAGTGGTTGCCAATCGAAAGAGAGCACAGAGCGCGGAGGACATCGGAGCGGTTCGCTGCGAGCGCCCGCAGAACGGTGCGGAGTATCTGGAGTCGCTGCGCGACGGGCGCGAGGTGTACATCTACGGGGAGCGGGTGAAGGACGTGACGACGCACCCGGCGTTTCGCAACACGGCGCGGATGACGGCGCGCCTGTTCGATGCGCTGCACGACCCGAAGCACAAGGACAAGCTCTTGTTGCCCACCGACACGGACGGCAAGGGGATGACGCACGCGTTCTTCAAGGCGCCGAAGACGGTGGCGGAGTCGATCGCGGGACGGGATGCGATCGCGGAGTGGCAGAGGATCACGTACGGCTGGATGGGCCGCTCGCCGGACTACAAGGCGGCGTTCTTAGGCACGCTCGGCGGCAACGCCGAGTTCTACGAGCCGTTTCAGGCGAACGCGAAGCGCTGGTACACGTTCTGCCAGGAGCGTGTGCCGTTCGTGAACCACGCGATCATCCACCCGCCGGTGGACCGAGACAAGCCGCCGGATCAAGTGGCCGACGTGTGCGTGCACGTGGAGAAGGAGACCGACGCCGGGATCTACGTCTCGGGCGCGAAGGTGGTCGCGACGGGCTCGGTGCTGACGAACTACACGTTCATCGCGCACCACGGGCTGATCCCGCTGCAGGACAAGAAGTTCGCGCTGGTGTTCATGGTCCCCACCAACGCGGAGGGCGTGAAGTTCCTGTGTCGGACCTCGTACGAGATGACGGCGACGGTGATGTCGAGCCCGTTCGACCAGCCTCTGTCGTCGCGGCTCGACGAGAACGACGCGGTGTTCATCATGGACAACGTGTTCATCCCGTGGGAGAACGTGTTCGTCTTCGGGGACATCGAGAAGGCGAACAACTTCTTTCCGAGAACCGGTTTTTTACCGCGGTTCGTGATCCACGGCTGCACGAGGCTCGCGGTGAAGCTCGATTTCATTGCGGGCCTATTGCTCAAAGCCGTAGAAGCCTCGGGCACGAAGGACTACCGAGGCGTACAAGCGAACGTGGGCGAAGTGCTCGCGTGGCGCAACATGTTCTGGGCCTTGACCGAAGCGATGGTGCGGGACCCGCGGCCGTGGAAGGGCGACTATTTGCTGCCGAACATGGACCCGGGCAACGCGTATCAGATCCTCGCGACGATCGCGTACTCGAAGGTGAAGTACCTGATCGAGCAGACGGTGGCCTCAGGGCTGATCTACTTGAACTCCCACGCGAAGGACTTCGCGAACCCGGAGATCCGGCCGTACATCGACAAGTACATGCGGGGGTCCAACGGCTACACGGCGGAGCAGCGGATCAAGCTGATGAAGCTGCTGTGGGACTGCATCGGGACGGAGTTCGGGGCGCGGCACGAGCTCTACGAGATCAACTACGGCGGGAGCACGGAGGAGATTCGCCGCTACGCGCTGTTCAGCGCGATGGGCAACGGCAACGCGGCGAAGTTCAAGGGGTTCGCCGAGGCCTGCATGGCCGAGTACGACCTGAACGGCTGGACCGCCCCGGACCTCATCAATCCGGACGACTTGTCGATGCATCGCAAGAGCTAGCGACTCTCGCCGCGAGCGGAGTCGGCTCGCACGGATACGAGCCGGGGGCGGCCTGCTACTTCGCAGTCTCCGCCTTCAGCATGCGCTCGAGCTCTTGCACATACTCGGAGTAAACCGACTGCGCGGTCGCTTCGTCGTCGACGGCGGGACGCTGGGGCGACTTATCCACCAGCACCTGCGTCTCGGCGAATTCGTCGACCACTTGGGCGTCGACCACTAGGGCGTCGACGCGTTGGGCGTTTGCGAGCCCGGGCTTTGTCATATGACGGTCCGCTCCAAAAGAGCGCGCTCCTTTGCTTCGGGTGCCGACATCCGCCGGCTGTAGGTGGAACGCGTGCGCATCGTACCCAGGGCGTCGGGGCCGCGCGGCGAAGCGTGTCACGTTTCGAGCGGCCGTCGCAGGCCGAGCGCGGTCGCTCGCGGTCGGCCGTACCCCGCAAAGGGGAGCCAGGGGTGGGTCCTGGTATCCTGTGAGCGCACGCACCGCTCCATTATCCAGGTGGTCTCCATGCTCCCGGCACAGCTCGCGCTGGTTCTCGGCCTCATGCTCTTGAACGGCTTTTTCGCGATGTCCGAGCTCGCGATCATTTCCGCCCGGCGCGCGCGCCTCCAACAACGCGCCGCCGCCGGTTCGCATGGCGCGCGCGTGGCCCTCGAGCTGTCGGACCATCCGACGCGGTTTCTGTCCACCGTGCAAATCGGCATCACGCTGATAGGTATCCTAGCGGGTGCCTACAGCGGAGCGAGGATTGCGCAACACCTTGCGGCGGGCCTCATCGCGCGGGGCCTGCCGCAAAACATCTCGGAGCCCCTCGCTATCGGAGGCGTGGTGCTCGCTCTCACGTTTCTCTCCGTCGTGGTGGGCGAGCTCGTTCCGAAACGATTTGCACTGGCGCATCCCGACGCGATCGCGAGTCGCGTTGCTCCCACGATCAATCTGGTCGCGCGTCTTACGCATCCGGCGGTGACGGTGCTCCAACTGTCCACTGAGGGGATCCTGCGGCTGCTCGGCGTGCGCGCCGACGTGCGAGGCCGCGTAACGGACGAAGAGATCAACGCGCTGGTCGCCGAGGGTACCCAGCAAGGGCTCATCGACCCGGCCGAGCGCCAGATGGTGGAGGAAGTGCTGCAGCTCGCGGATCGGCCAGTGCGCACGATCATGACTCACCGGCGCGACATCGTGTGGTTGGACGCGGCGGACACGGTCGAGGACGTTCGGGTGAAGATCGGCGACAACGGCTACAGCCGGTTTCTCGTTTGCGACGGCACGTTGGACGACTGCCTGGGCTATGTTCGCACGCGCACGATCGTCGATCGGTTGCTCGCGCAGGCGCCGCTCGATCTGCGCTCGATGATTCGTGAGCCGCTGCGAGTCAGCCCGGAGCTCAAGGCGCTCGAGCTCATGGCCATGTTTCGTCGTGCGCGGCCGCACATCGCGCTCATTGCGGACGAGTACGGCACGACGCTGGGGCTCGTCACGCCGGCCGATGTGCTCGAGACCATCGCCGGCGAGCTAGCGGGTGACGCCGTCACGCGAACTCGAGTCGTGCGACGCGACGACGGGTCGTGGCTCGTCGACGCTCAAATCGAGCTGCAAGACCTCGAGCGAGCGCTCGGCGCTGGAGGGCTAGCTCTGGGCGCCTCTTTCAGGACGTTGGCGGGTCTGATGCTCGAGCACCTGCAACGCATACCGGAGGAAGGCGAGGTCGTGGTGGTCAACGGATGGCGGCTGGAAGTGGTCGATCTCGACGGGAAGCGGATCGACAAGGTGATCGTCAGCAGACTGTCCGGCCTCACCGCACGCATCTAGGACTTCCCGTCCGAGATTTCGCCACGACGAGGACGAAATGCTGGAGCTTTACCACCACGGATCTTCCGCTTGCGCGGCCAAGGTCCGCTTCGCGCTCGCCGAGAAAGGTCTCGAATGGGTCGGGCACTACGTCGACATCCTGAGCGGCGAGCAGTTTCGGCCCGAGTTCCTTGCGATCAACCCGAAGGGCGTCGTGCCGGTGCTCGTCGACGACGGCAACGTGATCACGGAATCGACCGTGATCTGTGAGTATCTCGAGGAAGTCTTTCCGAATCCTCCGCTGTTTCCGCGCGCACCGCTGGAGCGAGCGCGCGTGCGCGTCTGGACCAAAGCCGTCGACGAGGAGTTGCACCCGGCGTGCTCGGCGATCACCTACGTTGTGTCGCACCGGCACACGATCCTGCGCAACGGCGCCGGTGACTTCGAGGAGTTCATGCGGCGCGGCGCCGGCGAAGGGAAGGCCGCGCGCGAGCTCAAGTGGCAGTGGATCCAACAGGGGATCGCCGCACCGGGCGCTGCCGACAAGATTCGTCTGTACGCGAGCTACCTGCGAAAAATGGAGCACGCTTTGCAGCAGTCCGACTGGCTCGTCGGGCGGCACTTCACGATGGCGGACGTTGCAATGGCCCCCTATGTGAACCGCCTCGCAGCGCTGGCTATGGAAGGCATGTGGCGCGACGGCCGTTTACCGCGGGTCGCGGACTGGTTCGAGCGCGTTCGCGCGCGGCCGACATTCGAGCCCGCGTTCGTCGCCTGGATGCCTGCGGCGCTCGCGGTGGAGATGCGCGCGAACGGCGTGAAGTCGTGGCCCGAGATAGGGGCATTGCTCGCCATCTGAGCTCGCTCGACGCGAGCTGAACCGACCTGCTGCCCCTCGTGAACGTTGCGAGTCGTCTGCGGGAAGACGCTCCAGCCGACGCGTCCGCCGTCGGATGAATAGCCGAGCTATTAAAGGCAAGACCGCGCTCAGCGTAATGCTCGGCGGGCTCGCACTTGCATAGCACCTCTTCGGATCAAGCTGCGCGTGGCGCCGCGCAGACATGCCCGAAGTGCTTATAGCTCTCGTTTCCTGCCCAGAGTAGCCTGCAATCCGCATAGTCGGCCGTTCAGTATGACGCGCGCGCTCATGTTCGTAGGTGGTTTGCTGCTCATCGTCGTGGGCGCCGCCGTGCTGTATTTGACGTTTGCCGATCTGAGCCGCTACCGGCCGGAAGTCGAGTCGGCCGTCTCGTCGCTAATCGGTCGCGACTTGCGGATTACGGGCGAGTTCAGGCCCAAGATCCTTCCGAACCCCTCGGTCGTCGCAGATGGCGTAACGCTTGCAAACGCCGACTGGGGCGCGCCGACGCCGATGGTCACGATCGGGAAGGTGTCCGCCGCCGTCGACCTGTGGTCGCTTATCTCCGGCCCGATCAGAATCAAACGGCTCGAGCTGCGGGACGTCGCCGTCCTGCTCGAGCAGAGCTCGACGGGCGAGGCGAACTGGGTTTTCGGATCCGGCACGCAACCCGAAGCGACGGCCGACTCGGGCGGCGCGCGTCTACCCGTGGTCATCGAGTTCGCGTCGCTCGAGAACGGCGACGTTCTGTTGCGCAGACCCGAGCGGGATGATTCCCGCGTTCTCGTAGCGCTCGCGCTGCGAACTGACGAGCGCGGCGTCGTCGTCGCGAACGGAGCCGGCTCGGTCGGCGAGCTTCCCTTCACCGTCGACGGCACGATCGCGGCCGAGGGAGATGCCGGAGCCCGTGTCGGCATCGAGGCGTCGCTCGCCGAAACGACGCTGCACGCCGATGCGGTCGTGAGCGCGAAGCAAGTCAAGTTCGAGGGCACCGTTGCGCCGCTCGACAAAGTCGGGGAGTTGTTTGCGGTTGCCGGGCTGCCGGCCGCGGATCTCGCGCTGGCGGGAACGCTGCTGCTCGGCGCCGACCGGTACGAGCTGCGCGACGGGTCGTTGAAGCTGCTCGACGTGGAATCTCGAATCAATGCGCGCGTACCTAGCAGCGGGGACGCTCCGACCGAGCTCGAGATCTCGATCAACGCACCGAATCTCAACGCGCTCCGGGCCGAGCTGCCGATGCTCGCGCTGAGCTCCACGGCAACGGCGCGGCTGTCGGCGGACGAGGTTTCGCTCGATCCATTCGAGATCAAGGTCGGCGAAAGCGATTATTCCGGGTCGCTGCACGCGACTCTCGGCGAGCCGATGTCGGTGGTCCTGAAGGGCAAATCCAAGCTCCTCGACTTCACGCCGGTTCAAGAGCCGGTTGCACCGGCCGACGCGAATGCCGCCGACGCAAGCGCTCCCGACGGTCACGCGCCGGCTGCCTCCGCCGCCTCTGCCAAAGAGGCGCCGGCGAGCAAGTGGCTCCTGACCGAAGACCCACTGCCGTTCGACCTCTTGGCCGTCTTGTCCGTCGACGCCGAGCTCGTCGTGGACGAGGTCAGAAGTAGGGATGCGCGGATTCAGAATGTCGTTCTCGGTTTGAAAAATGAGACGCGGCAAGCTGGAGGTCAAGACGACTTTCGATGTCGAGCACGGCTCGGCCGAAGGCGACTTGGTGCTTGCCACGCAGGGCAGCAGCGCGGATCTCAGCATCGATTTCAACGCGAGCGATTTGCGCTTGAACGTCGCCTCCGGCGACATCGAAGACCCAAGCAAGATCCCGCTCATCGGTGCGTCGGCGAGCTTACGCTCCAATGGCGGCTCGCCCCGAGCGCTCGCTTCGGCGGCAAACGGCCTCGTCGTGCTCACGCAGGGACCCGGGCTAATCGACAATGCCGCGGTCGGCCTCGCATCGGGCGACATACTCGCGCAACTCTTCACTGCGTTGAATCCGTTTGCCAAGGAAGAGAAATACTCGAACTGGGAATGCACGGTCGTGGGACTCAAGATCACCAATGGCGTGGGCGCGCTCGAACCGATGCTCGCGCAGGAAAAGAAATTGCTGATCGTTGGCGGCGGCAAAGTCGACCTCCACACCGAAAAGCTCGACATCGAATTCAACACGAAGCCGCGCACGGGCGTCGGTTTGACTGCGGACATGTTCGTCACGCCGTTCGTGAAGATGACCGGGACTCTGTTGGAGCCCGGCTTGAGCCTGAACGCGAAGGGCACGCTCCTCGCGGGCGGTGCTGCGGTGCTGACGGGTGGAATCTCGTTGCTCGTGCGCGGGATGGCCGACCGCGCGACAGCGGAAGGTGACGCGTGCGGGAAGGCGCTCGAGGAGGCCGGCGCACTCGGTACGACGGCATCGAAATAACCGCTTCGATGTTCGCGATGGGGGTATCGACGGGTCTCGTCTTTGGCCTAGGGGAGACCTTTGGCATCCAACTTGGGCTACGCTACATTGATGCGAGCATTGACGCGGATCTGGCCGATGACATTAGTGTCGACCCATTGTTCGCGAGTGTGGCTGTCGCGTTCCGCTTCTAGCGCGCGATAGCACAGCTCGTAGGGGATTGTCCGGCTAGTAGGCCGGCCTTCGGGCCGGCCTT
The DNA here is from genome assembly GCA_963742115.1 of uncultured Gammaproteobacteria bacterium. GTDB lineage: Bacteria > Pseudomonadota > Gammaproteobacteria > Steroidobacterales > Rariloculaceae > FEN-1219. The sequence goes on along the minus strand of CAVUKQ010000008.1, from coordinate 145,254 downwards.
TGTGCGAGTCTGCTGGAAGCGTTCGGGAACTCACTATGCAGCGCTTTTGCAGCTCCACGGCAGCGGCCCAGACGAAAACTTCCACATGGACGATAGGTGCGCGGACCCTCGTGAGCTCGTGCGCGTTCCTGTTGGCGGCGTGCGGGGGAGGAACGCCCGACCCCGCAGCCGAGGAATCGTCGTCGGCCTCCGCACCCAACGAAGCGGTGTCGCAAGAGGTGGCGCCCGCGGAGCATTCCCGCGCCCGAACCTGCGCAGGAACCACCCGCGGCGGACCCCATACCGTTTCAGGATCTGGCCGCGGCAGACATTCTCGATCTGAACCAGCGCTGGACCGGCGACTACGACGAGCTCGAGAAGCGGCGCTTCTTGCGTGTGCTCGTGCCTTTCAGCCGGACGTTGTACTACTTGGATGGACCCGAGCAGAAAGGCATCGCCTACGAGATGCTGCGCGAGCTCGAGAGTCGGCTGCCGCGCATCGGTCAGTCGAAGGTAACGCCGAAAATCGTGATCATTCCGACCACGCGCGATCGTCTGCTTCCCGCGTTGGCCGAAGGCTATGGGGACGTGGCGATCGGCGCTTTCACGGTGACCGACCTGCGCCGCGAAATCGTCGACTTCTCCGCGCCGACGATGTCGGGCATCGAGGACGTCGTCGTGACGGGCAAAGACTCGCCCGCCGTCGTCGCGGAGGCCGATCTCGCCGGACGCGAGATTCACGTGCGCCGTGCCAGTAGTTACTACGAGGATCTCGTCGCGCTGAACCAGCGTCTCGAGAGCGGCGGAGCTGCCCCGGTTTCGATCAAAGAAGTCGATGCTCACCTCGAGGACGAAGACATCCTGCAGATGGTCGACGCGGGCATCATTCCGGCGACCGTCACGAAGCGCCCGGTGGCGGAATTCTGGGCGCAGCTGTACGACGGGACAGTCGTGCATTCGGCAGTCGCGCTGCGTTCTGACGGACAGATCGCTTGGGCGCTGCGCAAGAACACACCGAACATCAAGAAGGTCATCGACGGTTTCGTCGTGAAGCACCGCGAAGGCACGCTCTTCGGCAACGTCTTGCTCAAGCGTTACTTGGGAAGCGTCGAGCGGCTCGCGAATCCGATGAGCCAGGCCGAGATTGCGAAGTATCGGGCCATGGCGCAGCACTTTCGCGCCTACTCGAAACAATACGGCTCCGACTGGGTGTTGGTCATCGCGCAGGGATATCAGGAATCGCGGCTCGACCAATCGAAGCGCAGTACCGCCGGCGCGGTGGGTGTCATGCAGATCAAGCCGTCGACGGCGGCGGATCGCAACGTGGGCATCAAAGACGTGGACCAGCTCGAGAACAACATCCACGCCGGCATCAAGTACCTGCACTTCCTGCAAGATCGCTACTTCGCGGACCAAGGTCTAGACCCCCTGGACAGCGGGCTGCTCACGCTCGCGGCTTACAACGCGGGCCCGGCCCGCGTCGCGTCGCTTCGGCAGAAGGCGAAGGCCGTGGGGCTCGACCCGAATCAGTGGTTCGGCAACGTCGAGGTCATTGCAGCGCGCGAGATCGGCCGCGAGACCGTCGACTACGTCGGCAACATTTATAAGTACTACTCGGCGTACAAGGCGTTCGCCGCCCAACAAGCCGCGCAGCCGTCATCCGCTGAGAGTGCGCAATAGGGTGCCTGACGCTTGGGCGCCGAAGATGTGGTGGCGTCAAGAAGAAGCAAGATCGAAAGAGACGAAACGACAACGATGGGGAGCAACGTTATGAAGACTAGAAAAATGGCCGGTCTCGGTTCCATTGCACTTGCCTTTTGCCTGCCGGCGTTTGGACAGGGTGCCGCGTTCACTACGACCGCGAAGACTTGCAGCTCGGTGACGTGGTCGCAGGACGCGTTACAGAAATATCCGACGATCGCCTCGGCCTGCCAGGACGTCTTGCAGCGCGACGGCAAGTCGTACGTGAAATTCACGGGCGAGGTCGTGCGAGTGATCGATGGTGGTCAGCAATTGACCATCGACTTCAAGAGCGGCGGCGTTTTCACCGTGAGCCCGCCGGAGAACATGAACGTGTCGATCAACGACAAGCGCACGCGCGTACGCGACCTGAAGCGCGGCGACCAGCTGAGCTTCTACATACCCGAGACCCGGCTCGCGGTCGACCTCTTCGATGGTCCGCCGGCCACTGCGGCGATTCAAGAGCTCCCGATGGATTCGATTCCGGCACGGCTTCCGGAGCCCGCGCAGGCCGCAGCGCCGGCGCCGCAAGCAGCGCCCGCGCCGGCAGCGGCCCCCTCGCCGCCGCCGCAACCCGCCCAAGCAGCGCCCGCACCGGCACCGCGTCCCGCACCGGCTGTCGTCGCGGCGCCCCCGCCGCCGCCGCCGGAGAGCTCGATGTCGACGATGGGATGGGTGGTGTTGGCCGCCGTCGTGCTGATCGCCGGAGTGCTGTTGATCCGGCGTTCGATGCGACCAAAGACCTGAGGGCGCGGGAGCCCTAAGCGCCTGCGCCGGGGCAGAGCTTCCGCGAGACGCACGAGCACGAGCTCGTGCGCTCGCGGACGCGCCCTGCCGGCTGGTCCTGGCATTGCTTGGCAGAGCAGGGAACTCCGCGCGGAGCTACGTATGAACATGTCGCAATCCACTTTCGCCAGCGATTTCCACAGCGCCCGTGAGCTATTCATAGACGCGGCCGAAAAGAGTGGCGCCGCAGTAGATTCGTTTACGCATCCGCACGCAGGACCCGATGGACGACCGCTAAAAACCGATGTTGCGTGGGTTGGTCCGGACAACGCGGAACGTGTGCTCATGACCGTTTCGGGCACTCATGGCGTAGAGGGATTCTGCGGGTCCGGCGCGCAAGTGGACTGGTTGCGAAGAGGCGAAGCCACGCGCCTTCCCGACGGAACAGCAGCTTGTCTCGTCCATGCAATCAATCCATATGGGTTCGCCTGGGTGCGCCGCGTTACACATGAAAATATCGACCTGAACCGGAATTGGATCGATTTCGACGCAGGGCTTCCGAAAGGTGCGGGCTACGCAGAAATAGCCGACCTGATGTGCCCGGACGAGTGGAACGACGAAGCGCGAAAACATTTCGACGAGCAGGTTCGCGCGTGCATCAAGTCGAAGGGGATGAAGGATTTCGTACAAGCTGTGAGTGGCGGCCAGTACACGCACGCGGACGGCGTGTTCTTTGGCGGGACGCATCCGAGCTGGTCCCGCACCACACTAAGCGCGATCGTGCGGCAGCGCCTCGCGAATGCGGAATCGATCGGAGTGCTCGACTATCACTCCGGCCTTGGCCCAAACGGATACGGCGACATCATCAGTACCGAGCCGCTGAGCAGCCCGGCGTTCGTTCGCGCTCGAGAATGGTACGGCGCGAGAGTCTCGAGCATTGGTCAGTCCGTGTCGGCAGCAATCGGCGGCGACTGGATCAGTGCCCTAGCAGGTCTCCTCGCTGGGTCGACGGTCACAGGCGTCGCCATTGAGTTCGGAACCATCGGGCCCTTACAGGTGCTCGAAGCGCTTGTGGCAGACAACTGGTTGCACCGGCGCGGCGTGTTCGACTCGGCGCAGGCGACGCATATCAAAGCGCAGCTTCGTGCGGCGTTCTATACCGATAACGATGTCTGGCGAGGAATGGTGCTGGGCCAATCGTTGGTAGCGTGCAGACAGGCCGTCGCGGGGCTGCAAACCTAGCCACCGCCCGCGGCTGCCTCCACCGACCGCAGCGCGTCGAAACTGTGAATCCAACCGAACTGATCGGGAAATCTCCTCAGCACGGAGTCGCGCTGATCGAGCGCCGCATCATCGGGAAGGTGCAAGGCCGTGTTGGTCGCCCAGGCGCTGCGTTGGATCGAGCGCGTGCGCGCCTTACGTGACCGCTCGTAAGCCGCAAAGACATCGACTAACGATTGCTGCGACCGGCTCGCGAGCAGCTCGGCCAATGTCACTGCATCCTCGATCGTAGCGTTCGCGCCTTGGCCTTGATGCGGCAGCATGCCGTGCAGCCGCATCGCCGATGAGCACTACCCGACCCGTGTGCCAACGCCGCGGCTGTTGAACGACGAACAAGCCCCAGCGCATGTCGACCCAGCCGGCGCCGATCATTTCCGTTACTGCCGGATGCCAATTCGCGAAGGCCCGCGTCGCATCGCCAGGCTGCGCGGCGACAACCCATTTCTCCGCGTTGGGCCAGACCTCCGGGCCCTCGACGACGGCGAAAAAGTTGACGTCCTCTGCCGCCTTGCCGATCGCGTAATGCAACAGATGCGCGCGCGGCCCCATCCAGAACTGCAGAGCTTCCGGGTCGGGCAGCGCCTGGAGTTGGCGAGCGGGAACGATGCCGCGGAACGCGCTCGTCTTCGAATAAGTCACGCCCGGTTTGCCGGCGACGAAACGCCGCACGGCTGAGCGCACGCCGTCGGCTCCGATGACCACATCAACGTCGCGTTCGAGGCCGTTGGCAAAGGTCATGCGGACACTCGACGTCGATTCGGCAATGCCGACGAGGCGATGGCTCAGGTGGATCCCGCCACGCAACCCTTTGCTCAAAGCCTTCTGCAAGTCGGCGCGATGAATGCCGAAGTACGGCGCGCCGTACCGAGCGCGATAGCTTCCGCCAAGCCTGACGGGGTGGCTCGCGACCCTTGCACCCGTGCGGCCATCGCGGTGGATGAGCTCGGTGGGCTCCGTCGAAGCAGCGCTGACCTCGTCGAGCAGGTCTAGCCGGTCGAGCTCACGCGTTGCGTTGGCCGACAGCGCGATCGCCGCTCCGATCTCCGTCAGCTCTTGAGATTGCTCGTAGAGGTCCGGCGCGAAGCCGCGGGCGCGCAGTGCGTGCGCGAGGACAAGCCCGCCGATCCCGGCCCCGATGACGGCGACCGATGGCCTCGTCACTGCGAGGATCGCGTCAGTCGGAGGCGAGTGCGAAGCGTGGGCATTGCGCCGATTGTGCCACGCGTGGCCGGTTGGAATAGCTCTGGATGCGGGATCGGCATGAGGCTGCCCGCGCCGTTCGTGTAGAGGGCGAACCCCGCCGCGCGAATGGTGTCACAACCGAGGTACACCGTTCGTCTATACAACGTGAACATCAGAACCGACTCGACGGGCCGCGCGTTCGAGCAGCATCGGCACCGCCTTTGGGGCGTCGCCTATCGGATGCTCGGGTCGCACGCCGACGCGGACGACATGGTCCAGGAAGCGTATCTGCGCTGGCATCGCGCCGCGCCGGAGGAAGTCCGCGCGCCGCAAGCCTGGCTCGTGACGACGACCACGCGGCTGTGCATCGATCGGCTGCGCCAGCGGCGAGCGGAGCGCGAAGCGTACGTGGGGCCGTGGCTGCCCGAGCCGCTCGTGAGCGAGGCCCCGGCAGCGGACGAAGCCACCGAGCTCGCGTCCGACCTGTCCCTGGCATTCCTCGCGGTGCTCGAGCGCCTCGCTCCGGAGGAGCGCGCGGCGTTCCTGCTGCACGAGGTGTTCGAGTCCGACTACTCGGACATCGCGCGAACTCTCGGCAAGAGCGAGGCAGCGTGCCGGCAGATCGTGAGCCGCGCGCGCCGGCGCGTCCGCAGCGAGCGGCCGCGCGTGCGCGTGAGCGCCGCGAGCCGCGCGCGTCTGCTCGAGCGCTTCGTCGACGCGATCGAGTCGCGGAACCAGCATGCGCTCCTCGAGCTCTTCGACGCCGATGCCACGTGGACCTCCGACGGCGGCGGTAAAGCGAAGGCCGCGCTCAAGGTCGTTCGAGGCGCACAGAACGTGGCGCGGTTCGTGCTCGGCGTGCTGAGGTCCGTTGCGACGGAGCTCGAGCTCCGCCCCGTCGTCGTGAACGGCGAAAGGGGCCTTGCCTTCATCGTGCGCGGCCATCTGGTCTCGATCCTGTCGATCCGCACCGACAGCGAGCGAATCCTCGGCGTCTATAGCGTCCTGAATCCCGAGAAGCTGCGCGGCGTCGCGATCGACAAGTCGCACTAACGATTCGCTGTCACAGCGGCCTTGGCTCGTTCGTCTAGTGGATGAACTCAACGCAAGGAGGACCTTCATGAAATCCCGAATCGACTTTACGCGAGTCTCGCCGAAGGCGCTGCAATCGATGTTCAGCCTGCAGGCGGCGATCGACGCCTCGGGCCTCGAGCCTGCGCTGCTGCATCTCGTAGAGATGCGCGCGTCGCAGATCAACGGCTGCGCTTATTGTCTCGACATGCACAGCAAGGACGCGCGGGCGGCGGGCGAGACCGAGCAGCGGTTATACATGCTCGACGCGTGGCGCGAGGCGCCGCTGTATAGCGAGCGCGAGCGCGCGGCGCTCGAGTGGACGGAAGCCGTGACCCGCGTCGCCGACGGTCACGTTGCGAACGACGTGTACGCGACGGTGAGCGAGCGCTTCACCGAGCAGGAGCTCGTATCGCTCACGCTCGCGGTCGTCGCCATCAACGGCTGGAATCGCCTGAACATCGCGTTCCGCGCGGAAGCGGGCAACTATCGTCCAGGCATGTTCAAGCACCTGAAGACCGTCTGAAGCCGCGGGTCTTTGGCTCGAAGCGTGCCGCGCGTCCGCGGAATGGGCGCGCGGCATTCGCTTTGCGCCTGAGCGATCCTTACTGGCTGGAGCGTCCCGTTGAGATACCGCAACTTTGCGATCAGTGCGCGCCATATGGCCCAGGTCGGCTTGCGGCAGTCGAGAACGTCATTCAGGTCGCGCGCTTTCCTACAATCGCGTCGAGCGCGCGCCCCCGAACGCCAGGCATCGTCACACCAAGCATCGCGGTAAATGTGGGTGCGTAGTCGTAGATCGACCAGTCCTCGGGCAGCCGCCCGGGCTCGATGTCAGGTCCCGCGAAAACACAAAAGCCGTCCGGGCGGTGCTCGCCAGTGCGACCGAACGCGTTCGTGCCCTCGACTGTGCCAATTCGCGGCGAGTGCGCGCGAATCGTAGCGGCCGCACCGTTGCCAACGACGCGACTGCCGGTGGCCACCGCGTCACTCCACAGCACCAAGAGATCCGGTAGCGAATCGAGTCGCGCGCCGTCCACGACGTCTTTGGTGCGCACGAGATCGCGTATTAGCGGTCCACCAGTGCGCTCGTCCGTAATAGCGAGAAGGTCATTGCGCAGTTGCGCGCAGAACCTCTCCGCGTCGGCAGGGTCAAGTACGCCGCTCGGTTCTCGGCCGCTTTGATTCAATCGGATGCCGCCTTCGATCAACCCGTTGTACACGGGAAAGCAGCGGCTGCGGGCAGCGTCGATGCCAGCCGGCACAGCGCTTGCCGGCTCGTGTTTCTTCTGCATGACTTGTTCGCGCAGTGGCGCAAGACGTTCGCGAACGGCGAGCGGCAGCCGCCGCCAACCCAAGGCAGCCAACTCCCTTAGCGGGGCAAGCGCGCCTGGGCGGTGGGGCGCGTCCGCACGCGGCGCCGCCGCACCGAGGTTCAGTAGGATCTCGGGCAACAACAGTTGCGCGCCGTACCAATACGACATCCCGTGTGCGGAAAATACCGCGACGGTTACGTCGTCGTCCACCGCATCCAATACTTCGCCGATGGCCGAATCGATCGCGCGGTACACGCGCTCGAGCGGGTCGCCGGTCAGCGCAACGGTGCGTGGGTCATGAGCGGGGTGCGTGGGGTCGTGCAGATGCCAGCATTGATGGCCCACACAATGCGATTCAGTGAAGACTTGGATGCAGAAGTCCCAACGCTCCTTGCGGAGCAACTCTCGCGTAATTTGGGCCTTGCGCTCCGTACCTGCGATGAGCCGCGAGATGAACGCTTCGTAGTCCTCGGGGCTGCGGTGCGCTTGGTCGCACGTCGGCCCTAGCGGGTGCAGCCCGAACCTCGCGACTATTTCTTGCTCCAACGCTCGGCTCGAGCACAGAAATCCGTACACCGCGTCGTGCGAGCCCCACTCTACGGTCTGAATGCCGTTGAGGCTGGGTGACGGCTGCGACAACGGCACATCGAGAATCGCGACTCGACGACCCGCGCGGCTGAGCACGTCCCAGAATGGTTCGCGGTGTACGAGCGATTCGTCGGCCAACTCGAAGCTCTCGTAGGTCCGCGGGCGCAACTGTACGAGGCTGTGGTGGCCGTGCTCGGCAGGCGACGTGCCAGTGTAGAGAGAAGGCCACGTCGAACCGACGAAGAAATGATCGAGACCGCGGCCGCTTCCTGAGACTCCGGCGCGGATCAGGCGGGCAATGTTCGGCAGCGCGCCGACCGCCGCCCAGCGCTGCATGAGATCGGGGTTGCCCCCGTCGATCGCGAGCGCAAGGACGCGCCTCTGAAGTCTCCTCGAGTCCTCGGTCATGCTCGCATGAGCCCGAGCAGCAGGTTGCGCATGAATGGCCAGTACCGCCAACCGCTCCCACTCCTGAGACAACGGAGGTGCCAAGTGAGCGCCTCGCGCCACCGGCCTTCGTCTAAGTGAGCCGCGGCGGCACCGTGGCATGCGTCCGCCAAGCGGCGCGTGAAGGCCCGGTGCAGATCGAGCGGTAAACCACTCGTGAGGAGCTGCTGTATCGCCGTCGGAAGGCCGAGCATGCAAGCAGCTCGAGTTCCAGACGCCTTGCGGCGTGTCGAGGTGCCGAATGAACGTCGCTTGCGGGAGAAACGCGACTCTTCGAGTGCTCGCGAGCTGCACTGCGAGATACGTCCATTCGAGGAACTGCGGCATGCGATCGAAGAGGTCAGCAGGCACCCTAGCCGTGCGAAACAACCCGGCGCCGGGCGAGAGCCAGGTCTCGCTACACAACGCGAGCAGCGGGTCCGCGGCCGCGCGCGCGGTGTCTTCGATCGCTGGACGATCTGCGCCGGCGCCGCGCAAGATGCCGTTCGAGACGACTGCCACTAACGTCGGGTCGTCCTCGAGCAGCCGCAACCGCAACGCCAACGCGTTCGGCAATAACACATCGTCGTCGTCGAGCTCCGCGAACAACGGCGTCGTAACCAACCGCCGCCCCGCGGCAAGCGCCGCAGGGAGATTTGCGACCGGTAGCTCCGCCAACCGAATATCGTCTCGCGTGCGCAGAGTGCGGACGAGCGTCGACTCGGCTTGGGTGCCATTGATGATGACGAGCGGCAGCGCGGTAACGTCCCGCTGCTGCAAGACGCTATCGATCGCGCGCAAAATGTGCGAGGCACGCGCTGGCAATCCGCGCGTGGGTATAATGATCGTTACTGCTGACTCTGACGATCCCACCATGCTCGTTACGAACCCGAGCCGCGCCCCCGGTCGCCTTTGACTGCCGAATGATACTCGACGCGCGGGACTTGCCGCGGAATTTGCACGACATCGAGACCGACTTATGTATTGTCGGCGCAGGCCCGGCCGCTCTCGTCATTGGTCGCGAGCTTGCGTCGGCCGGCGTACGGCTGACGATGCTCGAAAGCGGTGGGCATGCCTACGAACAGACCAGCCAAGACCTGAACGCGGGTGGCGTAGTCGGCGCGGCGTACGACGATTTGCGTAGCGTGCGTCGGCGCCAGCTCGGTGGCACGGTCAACAGCTGGAACACTTATATCGGCGATGAGATTGCGGCCAAATACGCGCCGCTCGATGTCATCGACTTTGAGCACCGCGACTGGTTACCTCACAGCGGTTGGCCGTTCGACGCGGCTGATCTCGAACCGTGGTATCGGAAGGCGCAGGCCATCTGCGGTCTAGGGCCGTTAGCGTATGACGCACGCGATTGGATTGACGACCGTTTCGCGCCGCCGCTGCGGCTCGAGGACTCGGGCATCACGACCAAGATCTATCAGTTCGGCACGGCAGCTGCCTTAGTCGACGCGCAAACGACTGCAATTCGCGACAGCGCCCATGCCCAGCTCTTGCTGCATGCGACTGTGACCGAGCTTAAGACCTATCCGTTGGCCGAGCGCATCGCCGCGGCGTTGGTCGTCGTGCGCGGCCGCCGCGATCCGATCCGCGTAACAGCGCAAGTGTTCGTGCTCGCTTGCGGTGGAATCGAGAATGCGCGCCTGCTGCTTCTGTCCGACGATACGAGGCCTGCAGGGTTGGGCAACGAGCATGGTTGGGTGGGACGCTGTTTCATGGAGCATCCGCGCGACTACGCACTCACTCTGCTGCCGGCGCGCGATACGTTCCTGACCGAGGCTCACTTCTACGACCAGCATGACGCGGCGCACGGTGGCGTCGTCATGGGGAGGCTGGCGATCGCGGCTGACGCGCTTCGCGAAGCTCGCGCGCTGCAGGCTTCTGCGACGCTGCTGCCGATTTGGCGGACGCCGTCACCACTGCTGCGCATCCTCCGGAGTCGCAAACGCAACCAGGGTAGTCGCGACGCCGCTTATCCGCGCGGGGGCGCCGGCTGGTCGCGCCGCTCGGCGGGAACTGAAATGCTCAGCGGCGTGCGGTTGCTCCTGAATCTCGAGCAAGCACCCAGTCCGCACAATCGGATCACGCTCTCAGCGGATCGGGACGAGCTCGGAAGTCGCAAAACGCAGCTGCACTGGACCTGGACGGAGCCCGAGCAGCGACAGCTCGAGAACACGCGTCGCAGATTTGCCGACGCACTCGAATCCGCCAAGTACGGAAAAGTGCACGTAGAGACGAAGCGGCGACCAGATCCCAATGCACACCATCATGCTGGCACTACACGGATGCACCGAGATCCGCAGCTCGGGGTCGTCGACGCGGATGCGCGCGTGCACGGTGTTGAGAATCTTTTCGTTGCCGGCGGTTCGGTATTCCCGACGGCGGGGTTTGCGAACCCTACGTTGACCATCGTGGCGCTCGCCGCTCGGCTCGCAGCGCACTTGAAGAACCGTTTGGCGCCGGCGAGCGACGTTGCAGCAAATCGCTCGGCGCTGACGTGAAGGCGAGAAGGACGGCGATTCCACCCGGGCTCGTGAATGACAGGTATTTGTAGATGAGCTCGAGGATCGTGCGTTCGTCAGTATCCGCGCATGTTCTTTGCTCGCTGCAGTACTCGTCAGGTTTTTCACGTATCTACCTCGCGGCGGCACATTCGACGGCGGCCACGGTCCTTGCGCAGCACGTCGGCTTTCTATACAGACCCGCCCCGTTTCCAAAACTCCATGGACTCCGACAGGCTCTCAAGTAGCTGAGCAGAGCCGGCGGCACGACATTTGCTAAATCCGGATAGAACCATGCCGGGCGGCATTATGTCGCGCGTAGCAAAGTGCTGGCGGCATGGCGAAGAACGAGAACGAATCGCCACAGCTCTGAATGAACTACGCCAAGCTGCAAGAGAGGGATCGGCGCTCCGCAGATCGGCGCCGAGGGGATCGGCGTTACGACCGCGCGCCCGGAACACAGTGGCTACTGATCCTCGGCATTGCGGCCGCGGTAGTGGAGATCGCACGTGTACTGGTCGCAATTTTTATCGAGTTGAGAGCTCACGCCCACTTCGTCTGAGCTCGACGCGGGCGCGCAGATTTCCGATAGTGTCGGTAGTCATTTGCGCAGTCCTATGTAGCGGGTAGTGGCGAGGCCGCCCGAGCTGGTGATGCAGCTCGAGCGGCCGACATAGGAAACGATAGGATGTTGGCTGACGTTGGGCCGGACTTGAAAGTCCGCCTAAATCATTGAATCAGAAAGCCAATGTGCTGAGAGGGTGGCAGCCGACGCGAGATCGACGACTTCATGGCCGTCCCACGGCCGCGTCCAGGGTGACGAGAAGCTCGTCCAGTTGCTCGAACGTCTCTCCCATCGCATCCGCCGCCCCGGTGCCGGCGGCGTCGAGAGCTTCCTTCGAGGGATAAAGCTCGTGCATGACCAGCAACGTCTTGCCGCCTTTTTCCGCGAAGGTCACCGTCGTGACGGAACCCTCGTCACTTTCCTCATTGGTCCAGACGAGGCGCGAGTGCGGTGTTACTTCTCTGTACGTGCCGAAGAACGCCAACTGTGAGTCCCCGTGTGCGAACTCCAAACGGTACCCGCCCCCGACGCGAACATCCATTTCGCAGGAAAGCAGGGACATTCCCATCGACTTCGGCACCCACCACTGCCTGAACAGCTCGGGCTTGGTCCACGCCTCGAACACGAGGCGCGCCGGGCTGTTGATAGTTCGCGTGACGACGAGCTCACGCTCGGACTTCCGCTCCACCGTCGTACGGTTCTTCATGGGGGCAACCTCACTGTCTCTTCTTGCGTCCATCGACCTTCTCCTTCCGTTTCAATTCCTCGACAACTTTGTCCAGCTCGTCAAAGCGCGCGTCCCAGAGCTGGCGGTATCTTTCGATCCATGCAGCTTCCTCCTCCAGTCGGCGCGGGCCGAGCTTGCAGGTGCGCACGCGCCCGACCTTCTCCGTGGTGACTAGCCCCGCCTGCTCCAAGACGCCGACATGCTTCTTCATGCCCGTGAGGGTCATGCGGAATTTCTCGGCAAGGTTCGTGATCGAAGCGTCTGCACGCCCGAGCTGCTCCAGAACGCCACGTCGGGTGGCGTCGGAGAGCGCGGCGAACGAGGCATCGAAGCGGGCCTGGGTATATTGAACCATATGGTTCAGTATTTAACACGCGGATAGGCGGCACGCAAGGGGCCGCGCTCGCGCTGCCTCGAGCAGCTCACAACAGGAGATCGCATGATGAGCGTCTGCCGCTGGGGGAGGTGGGTTTGCCGGCGTTATCGAGTTCCGATAATATAGGCACGTGATCGAATCCTTTGGAAGCGCTCTGGCTGAGGACTTGTTCGATGACAAGAACAGCAAGGCGACGAAGGCGTTTCCACCGGAGCTCCGCCGGGCCGCGAGGCGGAAGCTGCAGTACGTGCACGAAGCGGCGGATCTGAGAGACCTCAAATCACCGCCCGGCAATCGGCTCGAGGGGTTGAAAGGCGACTTTAAGGGGTTTCACTCGATAAGGATCAACGATCAATGGCGAGTGGTCTTTCGATGGAGCGGTGGTAACGCGTTCGACGTGCAGATCGTCGACTATCACTGACGAGTAGCGAAGTATGGCAAAGCAACCGAAGAACCCGTTTCACCCGGGTGAAATCTTGCTCGAGGAGTTTCTCGAGCCATTGGGGATGAGCCAGGCTGCGTTTGCGGAGAAGATCGGCTGGACGAAGGCGCGTCTCAATGAGCTGATTCGCGGTAAGCGTGGCGTGACGGCCGAGGCGGCGCTTGATTTGGCCGACGTCTTAGGAACGTCGGCTAAGCTCTGGATGAATTTTCAGGCTACCTACGATCTCGACAGGGCGATGAAAGCAAGGGATGCCGCGTAACGGTAGTCTATCGCACCACAGGTCGAAGTACTGTGACTGAGTTGCTGATAAAGGTGTGCGAGCCGCATGCAGACTCCTACGAGGTCAGGATCTGAGGAGACGTTGTGACAATGCGTTTGCTCAAACCCGGAACAGGCAACCAGAAGGCAAATCGAAGTAAGGCAGTTAAGTTCATCGTCGAGCGCATTATCGACGCATCTGACTTCGATTTGGATTCTGGCGTTGTGACCGCGAAGGACGGTACCCGTTATCAAGTGTCCGCCTACGCTGAAACGGGTGCGGCGTTCGTTTCCACGCCCGGCCTCGACAAATCGAAGTACAGTATCTATGCCTCCGGTGTGACAGCGCTGATGTACCGCCAGCTCAGGAACGATCAGCGTTCGTTTGTCTATGAAGTCGAGCCGGACGATGTTGAAGTGGCTCCCGGCTCGACATCTGCTGAGTGGACTGCTGTCGATGCGGCTGCGAAGCGAATCTGGGTTTGCTCTGGCGACAAGATTCGCTTGATCGAGAAATCGGCTTCGCGTCCGAAGGCCGAGACATAACAGTTTGATGCGGTGGCGTAGTCGTCGAAGGATCAAGCTACTTCCGCTGCTAACACGCCATGAAACCGGATATATCGCAGTTCAGCTACGGCTACGCGCTAACGGACGAGCTGAGGCTCTCGGGCGCCGACCTAAGACATCTGATCGACCGGATCGAGGATCGGCGCGAGCGGCCTGGTTACGGTCACGATATTTGCTCGTTCAGCTCGAAGGATGTCCGGCGCTACATCGAGGTGAAATCTGTTGCAAAGCTGGAGGACGGACACCGCTTTTTTCTTTCAGATAACGAGCATCGAGTATCTAAGTCGGTTGAGCATCGCAGCGGCTACTATTTTTACCTGGTCTTTTTCGACGGTCGGAGCAACCCCGTCGAGCTGATCGCGGTGCGTGCGCAGCAATTCTATCGCTACGTTGAAACGCTTGCCTCCTCTTATGAGGTGAGATTTGACCGACGAAAGCTTGGGAAGCACCACTAGTAATTCACGACGTGGTGGTCAATTCGAGATATCGGCAAAGCCCGTTCGCTCGCCGCATCTGCCGCGGCGTTCGGCATTCCGGCTCGAACAGCGCCGGGCTACCGACCAGGATGCAAAGCGCGCTGCGCGCGACGTCGCCACGTTGAACCGGTGCCGGTCGTAGAGAAAATCCATGCCACGAGGAGCGTCTTCCGGGCTCGAGGACGTCATGGAGTAGATGACAACCGGTGCCTCCTGCCCCTGGAACCGGTCGACGGTCCCGATCCTGTCCCGAAGGATCGGCAGAGCTTCGACAAGTGCCGACACCTGCGCGTTGTACGGCGCGACGATGAGGATGTCGTTCGGCGTGAGCGCGCAACACTCGCCGTTCGCGTCCTCGCCACGAGCGTTCGCCAGTAGATCGTTGACGATCTCGGCGATCGCTTGCACTTCTTGGCGGGGCCTTGGACCGTGCTTCCCGGTGTGGGGTACAGGTACGAATCGCAACCCCGATCCCCGCAACTCGTTGCGTTCGCCGGACGAATGGGACGATCGCTTGATTCTCCAGTCCGGGCCGCGATCGTCACCCTGCCTTCGTAGTACGTCTCCGACGTGAACTGCGGCGATCTCCGGATGCAACCGGAATGTCTCTGCCAGAAAGAGTCCCTTGTCCTGCGGCATCGTGTCGTGGCCGGCAAGCAAGTGATAGAGCGCCGAGACGTCGCTGCCCTCCGGATGGCTACTCTTCAACGGCTGCTCGAGTTGCTGGGGGTCGCCGAGAAGAACCAGGCCTTTGCCGCCGGGCGAAGCCGCGAGAACATTGCTCAGCGACATCTGGCCGGCCTCATCCACGATCAGCACGTCAACGCTCTGCGCGAAATCCGGTCGTGACCCAGCACCACGCTGTTGCTGCGAGGACGTCGATGCTGCCGTCGGTGAGACCGCTGCCGAATCGTCTCCGTAGTCTTTCTCGTACCGGATCCCCAAGTCGCCCCGTACTCTCCGTCGTCGCGGTGGACTGCGCGCAGGTCGAGGCCCTGCTCGCGGGCTTCCTTGATCGACGCTTCGAGGAGGTGCTCAGCCACCTTGTGGCTCACGGCAGTGACTCCGACTCTCAAGCCGCTGCGCTTCAGCGCGCAGATGATCTGGGCGCCGGCATACGGGTCTTCCCCGTGCCGGGCGGTCCCTGAATGGCAAGCACGTGGCCGTCCAGGTCTGAGGCGAGGCGACACGCAGCGTCGATCGTGCTTTCGCCGGATCGTCGTTGCAGACGCCGTTCAGCCGACCGACCAGGCGAAGGGCCGGCGCAAGAGAAGTCTAGAGCCGCGCGGTAAGGGACTTGCTCCGTTGCAAACCCTCGCGTCAGCACGTGACTCACCCAGCCGCATCAAGGACTTCCGCAACGGCTCTCGACGAGCACTCGGTTTAGAAGAACGATGCTGGAAGGGTGCAGTCGCTGCAGATGACTTTTTCTTCTTGATGTCGATGGTTCGCTGCGCGTAGTTGACCGTCCTCGACGGCGCCGATTTTCGTCCCTTCGGTGTCATAGACATCATCCCTACGCCGGGCGTCGAGCTCCTGTGGAGCGGAAAGTCGTAGCGCTGCAACGGCGCCTTTGTCGCTGCTGAGTGTTTCCTTGAACTCAGTCCCGTCGATCGCCCGTCGTTCGTCCGCGTACTCTTCCTCGTCCAGGTCGAGCACGCGGAAGTATTCCCACCAGCCCGCTTTGTCCTCGCGTCGATGGAACTCCATCATGTGTGCCAAGACGAAGCGGGCGTGTTGCTCCTCCGACCGTTTCGTGGCATCCTCGGGGACGTCCCTCCAACAGGCTGTCGCGAAGCGCTGAAGCTCGCGGTCGAGGTCGCTAATCTCGTCGGAGGCGCTGCCGTCGCCGGTACGGGCCGGGTCAGCTCGCTGCCCTGCGGCAATCGCCTTCGCTGCGCAGCTGCTCGAGCCAATCGCGGAGGCGTTGCGCGGACTCGCAGTCCTCGCGGTTGTAGTCCTCGACGATGCGCCAGTGCGCCGGCCAGAGTGCTCATCCAAGTCGCCCGCCTCGATCGCATGCTCCACGATGCGTCGGCTCATCGAGGCGTCAGCCAGGTCCTGTTTTCTCGCATAACCGAAGAAGGGCTCCAGGTCCTTGATCGAGTAGCGCTCCACGCTGGCGATCACCGCATGTCTTCACGCTCCGTACAGATCAACGAACGCTTCGCCTCGAAGCAGCTCGTCGAGCTGCACCTCTCGCGTCGCGAATCGACCCATCAGCCGCTTCAGCGCCGCGGGCTCGTAGGGGGCGAAATGGTAGATGTGAGCGCTCGGATTGCGCTGTCGTGTCTCGGTCGCGATGTCGATGAACCGCTCGAAGGCGAGCGCGCTCGTCGTCGAGCGTGCGCGCCCAGAGCGGCGTATACACGGTCTTGCCGTCTGCGCCGCGGCGCGAGGAAGCCCGTGAGGTACTCCTGGACGCCATGCTCCGCAAAGTGATTGCCTTCGAAGTCGAGGAAGATGTCATCGGCCGTCGGTTCCGGCAAGACGGGCAAGTCCATGCTCGGCGTCGAAGGGTTGTATCAGCTCGTAGCGGGGCGCTCTCTGCCTCGCGGCCGCGCAGCTGCATCCGAGCCTGATCGCGCACTCGAATGAGCGCTTCGCGCGAACCTTGGGGCGGCTCCGCGACATCTTGTCGAGATTCGCGAGGTCGGCGAGTCGCTGTACACCGAGGGATCGAAGGCTCTCGATTTGGCTGGTCTTGAATCCCAGCCACGTAGCACAGGTGATCGTCGCCTCGGCGGCGCTTCTCGCACGCGCTCCACCAGGCGCAGAGCTCGCAGTGAGCGACCAGGCTCCGGATAGGTGTCTCGTCGGGCCTTCGATAAACTGGCCGATGCCGCGCTCGAGCAACCGAACGTAGGCGCCATAGTCATCGACGCGGTAGGCGCATCGGTTCGAACTCGTTGCCCGGCGTGACGACGTGCATGAACTCGGGCTGGACGCCCTGAAGCTTCGTCAGGAGGTAAGAGTACACGCAGAGCTGAAGGATCGTGCCGGCCGCCGTGTCACGCGCTAGTTTTGTGTCGGTGACTTCGTAAGACCATGGTCCGATGTTGCCAGGGCGCTCGACCTTGCGCAGGAAATCTGCGCGGCCCGACCACGCATCGTCCGCGAGTGTCGCTTGGTAGATGACGTCTACGCCAGCGCGTATCGCGGCGAGCGTCTTCTCAAGACCTTGCCCATTCGTCTCATCGTCGGCCGGACGAGTGATAGAAAGCCCTTTAGCTTCCAGGTGAGCTAGATACGCCGCTCGTGCGCGCGTCCGCGCGCTTTGAGCTCATCCAACATGGGCCCGTAGCGAACGGGACGCTCAACCGACCCCCGAGCAGCTTCGAGGTCAAGGCGCGACAGGTGCCGGCAGCTCAGAAAGTTGCTGAGGTCGGTCGGTGCCAGCCGGATCCGTTTGTCAGTGCTTTCGCGCACGGTTCCTCAGTAGTTGGAGCTGGAGGTCAGAGGCTCTGAGAGAAGATCCAGTATTGCTGCCGATATCGGGATGCTTAGAAAGTGCTGAAGAGTAGCATCCGCTGCCGGACGTCCATATCAAACGGGAGACGTTTTGCGAGTTACGGTGCCGCACGCGATCTTCGGACGCGCACGTACTCGCTTTTTACGATCTGTTTGCCCTGGCTTCGCCGGGCCGAAAGCTAGCTTGGCGGGGGCTAAGCAGCCGCCCCGCGATGTGAACCCATTGGAGTCGCTCGTTTCGGTTAGTAGTAACTCGACGGGTCAACACCCGAGTCGTCACTACGTCGCGTGCTACCGCGCGTCCTGGCGAACTGCCACAAATTCTCACAGTGCTTCGGCCCCACGGACCCCGCTTTTGTGGCGTTTCCCATCGGCATGCGCCGAATTTTCATGCGTGACGGGGATGTCGCTGAGCCACACGACAATGCGATAGGAGACTTTCGTGCCGCACGCGTGGCGAAGGAGAGCCGACAGAGTCTCTGTGTACCACAACCCGATGCGTGGCGCGTGCACGTCGCGGAAAGTAGGGGCCTATTCCCTCGACTCCGAAGGCCCAGGGAATTCAGACGAAAGACGCGTGAAGAGTGGCGGAGAGGGTGGGATTCGAACCCACGGTACGGTCACCCGTACACTTGATTTCGAGTCAAGCGCTTTCGGCCACTCAGCCACCTCTCCGCCGCGAAGTCTACCGGCAACGGATGGGGGCCAGCAACGAAACCGCGACGAAAGTCCTCAACGGTTGAACGCGGCCGCGCCGACGTAGCCGAGCCACACGGCGACGAGACACAGCACCACCGATGCGACCACGTTCCCGCCGGCCGCGGCCCACTCGCCGCCGCGCGCGAGAGTCAGCGTCTCCACGCTGAACGACGAGAACGTCGTGAACCCGCCGAGCACGCCGACCATGAGGAACGCACGCGCGTCGCCCGCGACGAGCGGCCGGCCGTCGCTCGTCAGCAGCGCCGCGAGCACGCCGATCACGAACGAGCCCGTCGACGTTGACGAACAGCGTGCCCCACGGGAACGAGGTTCCTGCGAGCCGCGCGACGAATCCTGCGCAACCGTAGCGCGCGACGCTGCCGAGCGCGCCGCCGAGCGCGACCCAGACGTAGGTCATGATGAGCTCTCCACCGGACTCGGCCGCCGTAGCGCCAACATCGCCCGCCATGGTATCGAAAACCGTGCGCGATTATCCTCGGCGAAAGCGCGAAGACGCCGAGGGAAGGGGAGAAACCATGCCGACCGACTCGATCACGCGCCGCGAGGTCATCGCAGGCGCCGCCGCGGCTGGCGCGGTGCTTGCGGCCTCGGGCGCCGATGCTCAGCCCCGAGACGTCACGTCGCTCACGATCGCGGAGGCGGGACGGCAAATCGCGGCGCGCGAGCTGTCGTCCGTAGATCTCACGCGCGCGTACCTCGACCGAATCGAGCGCTTGAATCCGCGCGTGAACGCTTACATCACGGTGACTGCCGAGCAGGCGCTAACTCAGGCCCGCGCGCTCGACGCCGAGCTTGCGAACGGCCGCAACCGCGGGCCGCTGCACGGCATTCCGATCGGTCTCAAGGACAACATCGACACCGCCGGGATCCTCACGACGGCCGCGAGCGCCGTGTACGCGGATCGCGTGCCGACCGAGGACGCGCCCGTGGTGACCAAGCTGCGCGACGCGGGCGCCGTGTTCCTCGGCAAGCTCAACATGCACGAGTTCGCGTACGGCGGGACGTGCGTGATCACGCACTACGGTCCGGTCCACAATCCGTGGGATCTCGACTACACGCCGGGCGGGTCGTCGGGCGGCTCGGCGGCGGCGGTTGCCGCGCGCATGTGCGCGGGCGCGCTCGGGACGGACACCGCGGCGTCCGTTCGCTTTCCCGCGGCGTGCTGCGGCGTCGTCGGGCTCAAGGCGACGCACGGCCTTGCGAGCATCCGCGGCATCGTGCCGCTGTCGGAGATGCACGACCACGTGGGGCCGCTCGCGCGCAGCGTCGAGGACTGCGCGCTGCTGATGAGCCCGCTCGTCGGTTTCGATCCGCTCGATCCGGTGAGCATCGCGACCGAGCGCTCGCCGGTTCCGGCCGTGCTGAGCCACGACGTCGCAGGCCTCGTGATCGGCACTCCGCGCACGCCGTTCTTCGCGGGCGCTCGATCCCGAGGTCGAGGCGGCCGTCGCGCGCGCGCTCGAGGTGCTTCGCGGGATGACGCGCGCCGTAACGGACGTCGAGCTTGCGCCCGTCGACTCGTTCGCGGTGCTCGGCGCGGAGACCTACGAGTACCACGCGGAGCTCGTCGCGGATCCGGCGCGCCGCGCGCTCTACAACCCGATCACGCTGCAGCGGATCATGAACGGCGCGAACGTGTCCTCGAACGACTACATTCGGGCGCGGCGGCGCATGATCACGGCGCGCAACACGATCGGCGAGTTGTTCGAGACTGTCGACGTGCTCGTGACGCCGACGTTCGTGCGTCCGCCGCCGACGGTCAAGGCATCCCTCGCGAGCCCGCCGGACGAGAGCATCATGATCCGCAACACGCTGCCGTTCGACGTGTACGGCCTCCCGACGATCAGCGTGCCGTGCGGCTTCACGCGCGCGGGGCTGCCGATCGGCTTGCAGATCAGCGGCCCGCGGCTCGGCGAGGCGCGCGTGCTCGCGCTCGCGAACGCGTACGAGCAGGCGACGGACTGGCACAAGCGCGAGCCCGCGCTGCGGTGACGGTTGGCACTTGGATGTGTCCCACCTGCGGGACCGCGGTCGTCTCGCACTTCTGCCCGAACTGCGGTGAGCGATCGCCCGACGAGCGCGAGCTCACGCTGCGGGGCCTCGCGACGCAGGTTTTCGAGTCGCTTACGAGCGTCGACGGGAAGCTGTTGCGCAGCTTCGCCGGCCTGCTGCGGCCGGGCGATCTCACCGTCGCGTATCTGGAGGGGCGGCGCAAGCCGTACCTCGGACCGGTGCCGCTGTTCCTTACGGCGAACGTGCTGTTCTTCGCCGCCGAATCGCTGTTCAGCGCGGGCGTGTTTTCGACGTCGCTCCAGACTCACCTCAGCAGGCAGCCGTGGAGCGCGTGGGCGCGAGTGCTCGTACCGCGCCGCCTTGAAGCGCTCGGGACAACGCTCGACGCGTACGCTCCGGTGTTCGATCGCGCGCTCACTCTGCACGCGCGCTCCCTGATCATTCTGATGGCCTTGTCGTTCGCGGTACTGCCGTGGGTTCTGTTCCGCCGGCGTCACCGGCCGTTCGGCGTGCACGCCGCATTCTCGCTCCATCTCTATTCGTTCTTGTTGCTGCTGCTGTGCGTCGCGGACGTCGTTCCGTGGCTCAACGCTCGGTTCAGCGGGTTCGAAGCGGAGTGGCAACTGGTCGACAACGCGCTCGCCATTGCGGTGCTGCTCGCGTGCGCGGTGTATATGTACGTTGCGACGGGCAAGGTCTACGACGCACGCGGCGCGGGTCGAGTTGCGCGCGTGGCCGTCCTCGCGGTGGGAATCGCTGCGATGGTGCTCGGCTATCGCTTCGCGCTGTTCTTGCTCACGCTCTACACCACGACCTAGCGATCGTCAGGTACTTCGTACGGGCTTCCCGTCGTCGGACCCGCGCGGCGTTTACGCCGCTACGGCCTCGATGAGACCCGAGAGTCCGGCGAGCAGAGTCGCGCGTACGAGCCGGAAGCCGGCCTTTTCCAACAGGCTCTGCCATTGGCCGCGCGTGCGTTCGCGAGCCGCCGCCTAGCGCACCGCGTGCTTGACGAACTCCTGCGGCGGCGGGTCGCCCCATTGGTTGCTGAGCCCGCGCTCGATCGGGTGCAGGCCCGGCTCCGCATGCAGCGTTCAGCGCGTCGCTGTCGGTCCAGTGCTCGTGCACCCGCCGCCACGGGTCTTCCCAATAGTCGAAGATCTGGCTGCCGAGGAGATGCCGGCCGATTCCCCAGACGTGCCGATACTTGCCGCGCTGCTTGAGATGCTCGTGGCCGATCATGAGGTCGTCGAACGTCTGCACCTCGAAGGAGATGTGGTTCAGGCCGGCGGTCGGCGATTCGAAGCAGAGCAGCGTGTGATGGTCGACGAATCGCTCGCCGCGGTCGCAGCGGTTGAACGACGCGACGATGTTGTCGGTCGAGCCTTCGTAGACATCGTCGGATGCGATGAAGCCGAGCGTCTCGCGATACCAACGGACCTTCGCGATCGCGTTCGGCGCCATCAGCACCGCGTGAGCGATGCGCTTGACCTGAGAAGGCCGACGCTCCCCGAGGCGCAGAAACTCGCCGCTGCGCCGTAGCTTGTCGGATCCCGTGTTGAGCACGAGATTCGGCGTCGGCAGCGGCTCGAGCTGCTGCATTCCGCAGACGACCTCGACCGGGTAGCCGAGCGGATCGATGAGCCGAACGCGTTTGCCGCCGCCGGGCTCGTCTAGGGCCTCGATGGCGCTTGCGCCCGGCGCCTGGGCGGCTCGCCGGAGCTCTTCCTCGTCATCGACGTAGAACGCGAGTCCGATGAATCGCGGCGGCCCGAGGTGCGTGACGTGGATGTGGTGCGGCGCGTCCGTGCCGCGCATGTAGAGCCGGTCGGGCGTGCGCTCCGCGCGGACGAGGCCGAACGCGGTGAGGAACTCTTCGGCTTCGTCGAGGCTCGGCGATTGGAGCCGCGCGTAGGCGAGGTCCGATACTTTGACGATGGGCATCGAAGGCGCTCCTGGCGGTCGAGTCCACGATACCCCAGTTCGGCTCCGCCGGCGGGCCCGCGTTGGATATCGGTAGTGATACGATCGCGGTCGGTCCAAAGCTCGGGGGGAGTGAAATGAAAGCGACGTGGCGTGCGATCGTGCTTGGCGTTCTGCTGATCGCGGCACCCGGATGGCAGGCAGCGGCGCAGCTCGCCAACAAGGACGCGCCGGTGATCGCGGGCCACTATCACCTGAACGCGTCGAACATCGACGAGCACATGAAGTTCTGGGTCGACACGCTCGGCGGCAAGCCGTTCAAGTTCGGTCCGCAGGGCGTCGACGCGATCGAGTTCCCGGGCGTGTTCATCTTCCTGCGCAAGCAAGCGCCGACCGGTCCGACGCGCGGCACGACGTTCGATCACATCGGTTTCGCGGTGCCGAACGTCGCCGAGGTCGCGGCCCGTGCGGTCGCGAACGGATTCACGCGCACCGTCGGCCGCGAGCCGGGCCCGGGCCAAGCCGCCGCGCCGCCGACCGCGGGCACCTACGGCATGTTCGAGTACCTGATCGGCCCCGACGGCGTGAAGGTGGAGCTCGTGACCAACAACGAGCCGAACGCGCCGCCGATCAAGCACCACCACCTGCATTTCGTGAACAAGCAGTTCGTCGAGATGCAGCAGTGGTACATGAAGGCATTCAACGCGACGCTGCGCGAAGGGCAGACCGATTTCTTCATCGGAGCCGATCTGCCGGGCGTGGGCTACATGTTGAACTTCTTCAGCTGGCTGCCCGAGGAGCCGCTCGTCGGCACGGCGGGCCGCGCGGTCGACCACGTGGGCTTCGAAGTGCGCGACCTCGAGGCGTTCTGCAAGGAGCTCGAGAAGAAGGGCGTCGAGTTCACGGTGCCGTACCGCAACGTGCCGGACTTGAAGATCTCCATCGCATTCGTGCGCGATCCATGGGGCACGCTAATCGAGCTGACCGACGGCCTGCGCGACCTGCCGTAACGTTGCCGAGCGCGCGAGCGCGTTGCGTTCTCGCGCGTGTGTAGCGGCTAGTCGCGCGCTATAGCGCGCTCGGCGCGCGGAACGGCTTGCCGAGCTCCGCGATGAGCCGCGCGTCGCGCGAGTACACGTCCGGCCAAAACGCGACGCGCCCCTGCTCGTCCACCTCGGTCGTCCAGTACAACAGCATCACCGTGATCGGCTTCTCGAGAAAGACGGTCTCGGTGCGGCCACTCGCGATCTGCTGGTCGATTCGCGCGCGATTCCACTTCGAGCCGAGCAGCTGCGTCGCGAGCTCGAGCGGATTCTCGATCCGAATGCAGCCCGAGCTGAACGCCCGGCTCGTCTGCTCGAACAGATCGCGGCTCGGCGTGTCGTGCAAATAGACGAAGTGCTCGTTCGGGAACATGAACTTGATGCGCCCGAGAGAGTTCGTCGGCCCGGGGCGCTGCACGAAGGTGTAAGGAAACGACTTCGCGCTCGACCAGTCCACCGTGGTGGGATCGACTATGCCGCGCGCGGAGTCGACGAGGTCGATGTTGCGCGTGGCGAGGTAGCCCGGGTTGCGGCGCAACTGCGGCAGGATGTCCTGCCGGAAGATCGTGGGCGGCACCGTCCAAGTCGGGTTGATCACGGCATACGTCATCTTCGCCTTGAAGATCGGCGTGGCGCGGTACGGCTTCCCGACTTGCGACCGCGTGGTCCATACGACTTTGTCGTTCTGCACGAAGTAGGTGCGGAAGCCCGCAACGTTCACGACGATGAAGTCGCGCTCGAGATCGCCCATCACCCAGCGGCCGCGCTCGAGGTTCGCGCGCAGCTGGTCGATCCGCTGCTCGACAGGAACGTTGAGCGCCGCGAGCGTCGCGGGACCCACGCTGCCGTCGGGCGCGAGACCGTGGCGGGCCTGAAAGCGCTGCACCGCGGCGACCACCTCGCCGGCATACAGTGCCGGAGCCGCGGCGGCCGCGGCGGCGCCGGCGGGCGAGGGCGCCGCAAGGGTCGCCGCCTCGGCCGCGACGGCTGCGGCCGCGGGGGCAACGACGCCGCCGGCGCCGCTCGCCGCGAGCGGCGCGTCGCTCGCCGCGACGGCGATGCCGGCCGCGATCACCGAATCAGGTTTCGCGGCATCCGCGGCACCCGAGGGCGCCGCGTTGCGCGCGGCTTTCGCGCCCGCGCCCGCGCCCGCGCTCGCGGGAGTGGCCGAGCCCGGAGCGACGAAGTCTCCAGTCACCTCGAGCCGGCGAATCAATTGCGGAACGCGCGCGTCCGTCATTCCGTCCTTGAGCGTCGGCCCGGGATCGACGGGTTGCCAACCGCCGCGATCGGCGATCGCGCGATAGTCCGCGAGCGCGGCCTTGATGCGCCGGTACAGAAAGTTCCGCGGGATCACGTCGTTCGCGAACTCGCGCATCGAGCGTGCGTCGATCGCGGCCTGGATCGTCGTGACGGGGTCCTGGCCGACGAGCTCGCGGCTGAAGTTCCAGTTCGAATCGAGCGCGACCGGGTCGCTCTTGCCGAGCCGCAGATGAAAGCCCAGGCGGATCACGCTGTCCGTGAGCAGCACGTCGAGATCGGCGCGGGTGTCGGGCGTGAGCGTGTCGACCCGCTCGAACGCGGCGCGCGCAGCGCGCACCGCATCCACGTGGTAATCCTTCGGGTCGAGCCCCTCGCGCCAGCCTTGGTCGATCATCTCGAGGAGGCCGTCGATCTGCTGGGTGCTGCGCCAGGTAGGCTCGAAGGCGCGCGCCTCGTAGAGCTTCGGGATCAGCGTGCGCGCGGCGATCGACTCGCCGCCTATCGTCAAAACGCCAGTGTCGCGCAGCTGCTCGACGCGCGCGCGGATCAGCTCGTGTGCCTCTTGCGCCCGTAGCGCGCCGGCGGCGGCCAGCGCGAACGCTGCGACTAGACTCAAGCGAGCAACGGTCATCGGCTTCATGGTTCTTCCGTTAGATCTTCGAATAGCGCATCGAACCGCCGATCGGGAACGTCGCGGGCAGCTTCTTGCCCTGCGCGCGCACGGCCGCCGGCCAGTCGCGCAGGTGGCTCTCCGCGTCACCGACCGCGAGCACCTCGCCGTTCGGCCCGAGGTGGATCATCGCGCCGTACACGACGAACACGACGTCGGTCTCCTCTTCGACATGATCGGCGACCTTCAGCGTGTGCGTGCTGCCCGGCGGCTCGAACAGATACGACCCGGCGCGGCTCGGCGCGATGCTCGGATGCTCGAGGTACGACCATTCGCCGCTCAGCGTAAAGGCGTGCACTTCGCCCGTGTGCTTGTGCGGCGGCAGAAGGATGCCGGGCGCGAAGCGGATCCGCACGGCGAAGCGCGCGCCCTCGATGTCGGCCATCAACAACTTCAGGCGCACGCCCGGCGTGTTTGCCCAGTCGTCGGCGAACGGCAGGTCGTCGGTTGCCGTGTGGAATGCTTCGGGCATTGCAATCATGTCGTCGTCCGCCTCCCGCGAGCCGCGGCGCTCAACCGAAAAAGCCGACGCCGCGCGCCATCATCGCGGCGCATAGCATGATGAGGAACAGCAGCGTGAGCTCGATGTGCACGAGCATCCGCAACTTGCGCCGCACGGCGACGTCAAGCGTCGGCACTTGCCCTTGCGCGAGCGCTTTACGCCAACTCAAGAACTGCAGCGTCGGGTAGATCGACAGCAGCCCCACGATCAGGAATAGCGTGAGCTTCGCGATGAACGCGCCGCTGTGAAAATAGTACGCCGCGCCTTTTTCCGTGTAGAACACGCGGATAAACCCCACGACGAGTAACACCACCGCCGCGATCCCGTACGCTGCGTCGACCCGCAGCAGGCTTCGAGCGGCGGTGAGCGTGAGCTCGCCCCTGAGCACCACGAGCTCCGCCGTGAGCACGCCCACGATCACGAACGCGGCCGCGTGGTGCAGGAACGCGAGAGTGACGATCGAGGTCATTGACCGGTCCCGTCGTTGGCTCGGAGCCGCGCAGTGTAGCGCGCGCGGCCGCGCGCGCCGAGCCTCAGGCGCCGGTGTGAAGCTCCGCTGCCGGCGGGCCGCTCGGTGTAGCCGTACCGTCCTGCGCGTCGATTGCAGCGTCGATCGAACCGTCGATCGAACCGTGCTCGTGCGCCGAACCGCCGGCCGACGCCGCGTCGTGCGCGAGCGGCGCCGGGCTCGCGGCGGTGCCGATGACTTGGTGCCCGGACGGCCGGCGCGCGGCGGCTCCCGCCGCGGCCGCTTCACCGCCGAGTGATTGGCGCAGCCCGAGGACGAGCTGGCGCAGCGTGCCGCTCAGGAGCGCGATCTCCGCGTCCTGCTCGGCGAGCTTCTCTTCGGGCGTGGCCGCCTTCGGCGCGTCCTCGAGGCCGAGCAGGGACATCTTGGTCAGCACACCCTTCGCGTCGAGCACGGCACTCAGCACGTTGCCGAACTCGAACTGCAGATGCGTGAGCTCCATGCCGTCGTCGAGGCACTGGCGCACGGTCGCGTGCGCGAGGTCCACGTTTTGCCAGCGCACGGTGCCTTTTTCGTCGGAGAGCTCGCGCATTCGGCATTCGCGCGCGAGGATGAACTCGCGCGGGGCGCCGCCCGCGAATACTTGCGTCAAATGCTCGCCGAACGGCCGCTTGAACTCGAGCGGTTTCACCTCGAGCCCGCCGAGCGCCGCGCGCAGGTGCTCGAGGAAGCGCTCGGCCCGCGTCTCGGATGCCGTGTCGATCGCGAGCACGCGCTCCGAGAGAATCACGAGCGCGTTCGTACGCTCGGATTTGACGAGCGCCTTCGGCAGGAGGTCGTCGCGCGTCTGTTCCTTGAGCTGGCGCTTGGTGCGGCGGCCAGGCTCTTCCTGCATCCGCGCACGGTATTCGTCGAGCCGGACCTCGAGCGCCTCGTTGAGCGCCGCGGCGGGCAGCACGCGGACTTGGCTGCGCAGACGCAGCAGGTCGGCGCCGCCGACGCGCCGGGCGAGCAGTCCGTGCCGCTCACCGACCGGGGGCTCGAACCCCGAGCTGCGCTCGACGTATGGCCCGCACGGCTTGAACGCCGCGTTGAACAGCTTCTCGGACAACTCCTGCTCGGACTCGGGCCACGGGCTCACGAGCGAATAGAAACGGACGCTCCGAAACATCGAGTGTTCGCCGCAAAGAATGGGAAGGGCTGGCAGTATCCGGAATCGCGAGCGGCCTGTCACGACTTGAAATGCGCGCCGGAGCGTGATGCTCGCGCGTTGCGCGAGCGCGCGAAGGTAGTCGCTTGATTCAGCTCAGCGTCGGTTGAGGCGGCCGGTCGCGAGCAGCGCGGCCGCGACGATAGTCGATGCAGCGGTGAGCGCGGCTCCGGTGGTAAACGTTGCGCCTGCGCCGTACCGGTCCCAGACGATCCCCGCCGCGGCGCTCGCGGCGAGCAGCGCCACGCCGGAGACGAGGTTGAAAAAGCCGAACGCGCTGCCGCGCCGCTCGGCGGGTGCCGCGTCGGCGACGAGCGCCGCGAACAGCCCCTGCGTGAACCCCATGTGCAGCCCCCAAAGCACGATGCCGACCGACGCGCCCGCGATCGAGACGCTGCGCGCGAGCACGAGGTCGGCGCCGATCAGCAGCGCTGCGCCCGCGGCGAGCACGGTCCAGCGACTCGCACGGTCGGAGAGCCAGCCCGCGGGATAGGCCGAGAGGGCGTACGCGACATTCATCACGACCAGCACCATCGGCACATAGGCCGCGGCGAGGCCCGCGTCCGAGACCTTCAGTATCAAGAACGCCTCGCTGAAGCGCGCGAGCGTGAACAAGCCCGCGACGAGCACGAGCCACCAATACGCGGGGCCGAGCGACCCCGCGGTGCGCAGTGGCGACTGGGGGCGCGCTGCTTGCGTCCGCTCCGGTTCCCGCACGAATAGGATCAACAACGCGACGGCCACGGCCGCAGGGATCACCGCGATCCAGAATACGGTCCGGAATGCGCCGTGCGTCGCGGCCATGAGCGCCACGGCGAGCAGCGGGCCCGCGAACGCACCGACCGTATCGAGCGTCTGGCGCAGGCCGAACGCCGCGCCGCGCACCGCCGCAGGCGTGACGTCCGCGATCAGGGCGTCGCGCGGCGCGCCGCGGATGCCCTTGCCCACGCGGTCGATGAAGCGCGCGGCGAATATCCAGCCCACCGCAGGCGCAAGCGCAAACAGAGGTTTCGTCACCGCCGCGAGCCCGTAGCCGAGCACGACGAGCCGCTTGCGCTTGCCGATCCGGTCGCTCAGCGTGCCGGAGAACACCTTCGTGATCGACGCGATCGCCTCGGCCGTGCCTTCGAGGAAGCCGACGGCCGTTACGCTCGCGCCGAGCACGCTCACGAGGAACACCGGCAGCAGCGCGTGGATCATCTCGGAGGAGACGTCCATGAAGAGGCTCACCATCCCGAGGGCCCAAACGCCGCGCGGGATCCGCTCTGCGCCGGGTGCTGCGGGCTTCGGCGCCGGCGCTTGGATCGTCACGATTGCAGCCGAACGAGAACTGTCGCTAGAGTCCGTGGAACGATCACTGATGGAGAACGACGATGGCGGACAAGCTCACTTTCTACCACAACCCGATGTCGCGCGGCCGGATCGCGCACTGGATGCTCGAAGAGGTCGGCGTGCCGTACGAGACGAAGCTCATCGCGTTCGACAAGGGTGAGCACAAATCGCCCGAATACCTCGCGATCAATCCGATGGGCAAGATCCCGGCGATCGTCCACAACGGCACGGTCGTGACCGAGACCGCCGCGATCTGCGCGTATCTCGCGGACGCGTTCCCGAAGGCCGGGCTCGCGCCTCCGTTGAACGATCCGGCGCGCGGCACGTACTACCGCTGGCTGTTCTTCGCGGCCGGGTGCATCGAGCCTGCGATGGTCGACAAGATGGCCGCGCGGCCGAAGGTGGAGCGGCCCGGCATGATCGGCTACGGCAGCTACGAGGACACGCTCAACGCGATGGAAAAGGCAATCTCGCCGGGCCCGTGGATCCTCGGCGAGCGCTTCAGCGCCGCGGATGTCTACTTCGGCTCCCAGATCGGATGGGGGACGTTAACGAAGTCGCTCGAGCCGCGGCCCGCGTTCCAGGAATACTTCGGGCGCTGCACGCAGAGACCGGCGTACAAGCGCGCCAACGGCTAAGGCGGACGCGGAGCCTCAGCGCCGCCAGCGAGCGAGGAACCGCTGATAGAGCGGGTCATCGTCGTCGACGCCGGCATGTACGGCGGCCGCGAACTCGACCGCGCGGCGTAGCGTCGCCGTGAGCGACCAGCCGCGGACGATGCCGAGGATCACGACGGCGCTCAGCGCGTCGCCCGCGCCCACGCCGTCGTGCTGATCTGATACGTGCTCGACGGCGGCCGTGATCGCGTCGTCGCGTGTGACGCCGAACGCCCCTTCGGCACCCGCCGTCACGATCACGGCTTCGAGGCCGAAGCGCTCGCGCAAACGTTGCGCGCGATCGAGCAGCGTGCGGCCGCGCGAGTGATTCTCGAGTTGCGCGAGCTCGTGCGTGTTCACCTTGAGCCAGCGCGTGCCGCCGATTAGGCTCTCGAGCGCGCCGCGCTCCCACCACGGCGAACGCAAGTTCACGTCGACGAACGTCGGCAGCCCCAACTCGCGCAGCGAGCGCAACGCCGCGGCGCTCTGCTCGTTTCGCGCCGCGAGCGACCCGTGGTACAGGATCTCGAAGCGCTCGCGCGGCAGGTGCGGCAGCAAGTCGCGGTCGATGAAGTCGTACGCTTGGTCGTTCGGCAGCGTGAACTGCGGCCCGTCGTCGCCGAGCGTGACGCCGGCGCGGCCGGTCGGGCGCGCCGCGTCGATCTGCACGCCGCGCGTGTCGAGCAGTCCGGCCCGCATGCGCTCGAGCACGAGCCCGCCGAGCGCGTCCTCGCCGACCCGCGTGACCAGCAGCGGGTCGAGCCCGAAGCCGCGCAGATGCCAAGCGACATTCAGGGGTGCGCCGCCGAGGCGCGCACTGCCGTCCTCGAACTCGTCGAACAACGCTTCACCGAATACGAGCGGGCGGCCGAGAGTTGCGGTTCGAAAAGAGTTGCGATTCGCTGCCATATTTCCTGGTGCTTGCCTCGAGTAGCGACCGTTGTGCAAGTTCCGCACCACGCGAGCGAAACGCGGCGCACGGAATCGGCGGACGTCGCGATTGCAAGAACGGGTTGCGGATTCACGATTCCACGGCGGCGTGTGCGTGCCGCGAAACGCCGAGCGCGAACACCGCCGCTGCGCACCGGGTTGCGGCCGTCGTCACGTCTATGCAACGCTGACTGCGACTCGATCAGTCACGCTACGGAAGCCGATGAGCACCCTCGACACCGCGCTCGCGCGCATCGCAGAGATCGTCGGACCCGCGGGCCTCGTCGCGCCGGAAAACGCGGCCGGAATGTTGAACGACGAGCGCGGTCTTTACCGCGGCGCGGCGGCGCTCGTCGTGCGCCCGGCTTCGGTCGACGAGTGTGCCGCCGTCGTGCGCGTGTGCTGCGCCGCGGGCGTCGGGGTGGTCCCGCAGGGCGGCAACACCGGCTACTGCGGCGGCGCCACGCCGTTCGACGCACGCGCCCAGATCTTGCTGTCCCTCGCGCGGTTGAACCGCGTGCGCGAGATCGACACCGTCGGGTTCACGATGACGGCCGAGGCCGGCGTCGTTCTCGCGAATGCGCAGGCCGCGGCGCGCGAGCGCGGCTTGTTGTTCCCGCTCAGCATCGGCTCCGAAGGGTCCGCGCAGCTCGGCGGCAATCTCTCGACGAACGCGGGCGGCCTGGCGGTGCTGCGTTACGGCATGACGCGCGATCTGGTGCTCGGGCTCGAAGTCGTGTTGCCGAACGGTGAGGTGCTGTCCGACCTCAAGGGCCTTCGCAAGGACAACACGGGCTACGACTTGAAGGCCCTGTTCCTCGGGGCGGAAGGCACGCTTGGCGTGATCACGGCTGCGGTGCTGAAGCTGTTCCCGGAGCCGCGTGCGCGCGCGACGGCGTGGCTCGCGGTGAAGGACGTCGCCGCCGCCTGCGGGTTGCTCGGCAGCGCGCGCCGCGAGAGCGGCGACCAGGTCGTGTCGGCGGAGTACGTGTCCCGCCGCTCGCTCGAGCTCGTGCTTCGCCACGTCGAAGGCGCGCGTGATCCGTTCGACGAGCCGCGCGAACATTACTTGCTGCTCGAGCTCGCGTCCTCGGACGCGGAGGACGTTTTGCGTGAGAAGCTGGAGCGGATTCTGTCCGCGGGGCTCGACGAAGGCGCCGTTCTCGACGGAGTGATCGCACAGTCCGAGGCGCAGCGGGCCGCGCTCTGGCGCCTGCGGGAGCGCGTGCCGGAAGCCGAGCGCAGGAATGGCGGATCCGTGAAGCACGACGTGTCGGTGCGAATTTCGCGGATCCCGGAGCTCATCGCGCGTGCGGAGCCCGCGCTCGCGCGCATCGCGCCGCACCGCCTGTCGATATACGGTCACATCGGCGACGGCAATTTGCACTTCAATGTGCTGCCGCCGGTGGGACAGACGCTCGCGGTATTCCGCGAAGGGCCGGCCGGCAAGCTCTCCGCCTGCGTGCACGATGTTGCGGCGGACTTGGGCGGCAGCTTCAGCGCCGAGCACGGCGTCGGACTATTGAAGATAGACGAGCTCGAGCGCTACAAGTCGAAGGAGGCGCTCGCGCTGATGCGTGCTGTGAAGAACGCGCTCGACCCGGCCGGCATCATGAATCCCGGGAAGATGCTCCGCAGAGGCGGCGGCGCGTAAACGGGAGCGAGTGAATCTCCGCTAGCAGGCAGGGTGCGCCTTCGGGTCGTCCACGCACGCCCCGTATTCGATCTCGACGGTCGCATGCGTGATCCGAAAATGTTGCGCCAGCATCCGCTTGATGTCGCGCACTGCGTCCGTCGCATTCGTGTCGGCTGCGACGTTCGCGTGCAGCGTGACCATCGGCCGCTCCTCGCTGATCGACCACGCGTGCACGTGATGCACGTCGATCACGTATGGCAGCGCCGCGCGGATGTCGTCCTTGACGGCACGCGCGTCGAACCCCGGCGGCGAGCCCTCGAGCAAGATGTGCCCGCTCTCCGCGACGACGTGCCAGGCCGAGCGCAGGATGATCACGGCAACCAGCACGGACAGCAACGGGTCGATCGGCATCCAGCCCGTCGCAAGGATCACGAGGGACGCGATCACGGCGGCGACGGAGCCGAGAAGATCGCCGATGACGTGCAGCACGGCCGCGCGAATGTTCAGGTTCTGGTGGTCACCGGTGCGCAGGATCAGGAACACGCCGATGTTCACGGCGAGGCCCGCTACCGCGACCCACAGCATCAGCCCGCCGAGAACTTGGACGGGCTGGTAGATCCTCCGGACCGCTTCGAGCACGATCCCGGCCGCGATCGCGAATAGCGCAATCCCGTTCACGAACGCTACGAGCACGGAGAACCGGTCGAAACCGTAGGTGCGCCGCCAGTCTGCCGGCTGGCGCGCGAGCCTGAAGCCGAGCCACGCAAGCGCCAGGCTAGCGAAGTCCGTGAGCATGTGGCCCGCGTCGGCGAGCAGGGCGAGGGAGCCGGAGAGCGCGCCGCCCGCGATCTCCACGAGCATGAAAACGCCCGTCAGTAGCCCCGCGATCGCGACGCTGCGTTCGTTCGCCGCGTGCGAGTGACCCGCGTGAGAATGGCTCGCTTGGGTGTGATCGGCTGCGTGCGGGTCGTGTTCGTGCATGGCTCGCCTGGCTCGCGGCGGATTCTAGCACGCAGCCTCCTGAACGATTTGCGAACCAAGCGCTGATTTGACCGCTCAGGTGATCCCGTCGGATCATGGCGCTGGGGGCATCAGAGACAACAGCGCCGGATCCGAACCGGTGCTAAGCATTAAATCATTCCGGCGGTTCGACCTTGCTCAGGGCTCGACAAAAACTCGGTAAATACCGTATCGAGAGACGTATATCCGACGGCTCGGCGGCCGCCGTATACGAGGCCGTCGACACGATTCACGGCACACGCGTCGCGCTCAAGATTCCGCACGAGAGCTCGATGACCGACTACTTCCTCGTGGACTTCAAGCGCGAGGCGCGGCTCGCGCATCGGCTCGAGCATCCGAACATCCTGCCGATTCGCGACGCATCGTTCATCGACGGACGCTTCGTGATCGCGATGCCGCTCGGCGAGCGTTCGCTGAGCGGGCGCATGCGCAGGCGGTTGTCGACCGAGTCTGCGTTCCGTTTGATCGAGCAAGCGCTTGCGGCGGTCGCGCACGCGCACCGAGCGAGCGTGATTCACTGCGACATCAAGCCCGACAACTTCATCTTGTTTCCGGACAACCAGATGAAGCTCACGGACTTCGGGTTCTCGAAGGTCGCGCAGCGCACGGTGAAGGCGTCCGGCTCCGGCACGGTCGGGTACATCGCGCCCGAGCAGGCGCTTGGCCGGCCGAAGTTCCAATCCGACGTGTTCTCGCTCGGGCTCGTCATCTACGAGCTCCTGTCCGGTTATTTGCCCGAGTGGCCTTACGACTGGCCGCCGCGGCACATCAAACGCGTACGCGAGAGGCTCAAGCCCAAGCTCGTCGACTGGCTGCACCGCGCGATCCAAGTACGGCCCGAGAATCGCTTCAAGAACGCAGTGGCGATGTACCGCGAGTTCAAGCGGCTGCGCAACGGCGGCGGCGCGAAGAAAAAACGCTCGCGCAAGCGCGCGAGCTCGGCGGACGATCCGTCGCTCTGGCAGACCGTGCTGTTCCGGCAGTTCCAGCGCAAGTATCGCAAGGTGCTCGACACTCGCTACGAATGTCGTCACTGCACGGGACCGGTTTCCGAGGTGATGCAGAGCTGCCCGTGGTGCGGAACTGCACCGCCGCTCGATCGCCATGAGAGCCGTCATCCCGCGGAGTGCCCGCGCTGCCGGCGCGGAGTGAAGCTCGATTGGCACTATTGCCCGTCGTGCTACGGCCCAGGCTTCGAGCCCGAGACGACGCGCAGCTTCCCGGACAAGCGCTACGTCGCGAAATGCCAAAATGAGAAATGCCGCGGACCGCTCATGACGTTCATGCGCTACTGTCCGTGGTGCCGTGCCAAGACCAAGCGTCCATGGAAGCTACCGGGCAGCGCGACGCGCTGTCCGCACTGCCGTTGGGGCGTCGACACGGATTTCTGGCACTTCTGTCCGTGGTGCACGAAGGCCGTTGGTTCATGAGCGCGTCGGCGCTCATGAGCGGGCGCGCGTCCCAGCTCCGATGAGCGTCGCACGCGAGCATGTCGAGCTTTTCCTGGGCGAGCACGAGCGCGAGCAATCCAACCACTCTTTACCGCACGGCGAGGTGTGTGTCCGCAGCGTGCGCTCGCCCGACAAGAGCACGCCGAACGAGGACGCTGCGGCGGTCATTCAGGTCGGCGCCGACTCTCTCGTGCTCGCCGTGGCGGACGGCGTCGGCGGTACGCCCGCGGGGCGCGAGGCTTCGAACGCGGCCGTGCAGACGCTGTCGCGCGTGCTGGAGTCCGTCCGTGCCGATGAGCAGCAGCTGAAGCCCGCGATTCTCGATGCGGTGGAAGAGGCGAACAAGGCGGTCCTCGGGCTCGCCCGCGGCGCCGCCACGACGCTCGTCGTCGCACAGCTCACGGCCGCGAGCTTGCGCTGCTATCACGTCGGTGACTCCGAGTTGCTCGCGGTTGGGCAGCGCGGCCGCATCAAGCAACGCGTGGTCCCGCATTCCCCTACGGGCTTCGCGGTCGAAGCGGGTCTGCTCGATGAGAACGACGCCGTCCAGCACGATCAGCGGCACGTGTTGTTCAACGTGATCGGATCACCCGACATGCGCGTCGAGATCGGGCCTGCGCTGCAGCTCTGCGTGCGCGATACGGTTCTGCTCGCGACCGATGGGTTGTTCGACAATCTGTTCATCGACGAGATCGTCGACAGCATTCGCGTGGGACCGCTCCGCGAAGCCGCGGATCGCCTCGTGGAGCGAGTTCGAGCACGGATGAGCGGCGAGGGTGCTGCCGATCAACCCTGCAAGCCCGACGATCTCACCGTCGTGCTCTACCGGCCCCGGTCGAAATAGACGGCGACGCGTTCGCGGTGTTAGTCGAGCGCTGCGCGCTCAGCCGGCCCTGGCTTGCGGTTTGCGCGTGGCCGAGCCCGCCCCGGCGCGCGTGCTTTCCTGCTCGTACGCGCGCGCCATCTCCTCGAGGAATTGCTGCGGTAATTGGCCTTGCTGGCCCTGCGTAACGACTTGATAGAGATCCTTGTAGAGGTCCCAATACTTGAGCTTGTTGGCGGCGCTCATGAGACCGCCGCGTTTGCCGTTCGTGAACTTGTTCTCGAGATCGTCCGGGTCGAGTCGGCCGATATAGTCCGAGACCGCGGTGCGCAGCGAGGCGAGCACGAGCTGCTGGTGCAGCTTGATGTCGGTGAACGCCTCGCGCACTGCTTCGACGGCTTGCAGATACTCCGACGACTGGCGGAACAGCAGGTTCGTCAATGCTTCGTCGACACTCGCCGAGAACTTCAGCGGGTTGTTGTTCTGCGGCTGGATCGTCGTATTCGGAATTCGCAGCGTGCTCTTCTGGTCCGCGCGCAAGTGCAGGTTCTCGTTCAGGCCGACGATCATCTCGCGCATCAGTTGGCCGAGCCGATGCAGCATCTGCTCGGCCTCACGCTCGTCGATCTTTTGCGCAGCGAGCCCGGCGCCGCGGAAAAACGCGTCGATGGCGGCGCTCGCGCTCGGCGAGCCCGGCGCGGAGGCGGGTGCGGGTGCTGCCGGCGCTTTCGCAGGAGCCGTGCCGGCTTTCGGGGCGGGTTGCGGAGCCGTGGCCGGGTTCGCGCTCACGCGCGCCGCGGCGCTCACGGGCGGCGGCTCCGGACGGCTCGCCGCGGCCGGGGCGGGCGCTTGCTTCGCGGGCCGATCCTCCTCGAGCCGTAGGCTTTGTGCCGCGAGTCTCTCTGCCTTGCGTATCGCCGAGGTCTGCGCTTCCTCCTGGATCAGCATTTCGATGCCGACGGCCGTGATCTCGTGCGGCTGGACCATATCCGCGCGGGTCGGATCCGGCGGCGGCACGCGCTGCGCCTTCACGACCGGATCGATGTGGTTGACGTTCGCGAGCTGTTGGCTCGTGCTGTCGATCTCCTCGATCTCGACCGCCATCTCGTACTCGCCGAGCCGGATTCGATCGCCGCTGAACAGCCGCTGCGGATTGCCGCGGCCGACGGGTTGCTCGGAGTCGTTCACGTAGACGCCGTTCGTCGAGGTGTCGACGATGTAGTAGCTGCCGGAACGGAAGTCGATGCTCGCGTGCCGGCTCGAGATGTAGCGTTGCCCGTCCGGCAGAACCCAGTCGCTCTCGAGCGAGCGGCCGATCGTACCGCCGTCGCGGCCGAAGTCCTTCACGCCGCGATCGCCGAGGCTTTGGCGGTGACGACTGATGATCTGCAGGCGCAGTGCCATATCCGTCCTTGCGAAAATGGAGGGCTGAGGGCCGCTCGGAAAACGGAGTATCCCGCGCGCGAGTCTAGCGCTGCGACTCTGCGAGGCTAAGCGACGCGTCCTTTTATTGTGACCAACCTCTCAGAAGCATTGTGCTAAGCTCCCCCTGCCTCGAATCGCCTCGAATTGCGGATCCGGTAATGCCTTCGAAGCCGATTTACAAAATCATCTTTCTCAACCAGGGCAAGGTCTACGAAATTTACGCGCGTCACGTGAGTCAAACGGGCGCGCTATTCGGGTTCGTCGAAGTCGAGGAGCTCGTGTTCGACGCGCGCAAGTCCGTGGTCGTCGACCCGGCCGAGGAGCGCTTGCAGCTCGAGTTCGCAGGCGTGAAGAAGACCTACCTGCCGATGCATTACGTGCTGCGGATCGACGAGGTCGACAAGCAGGGCGTGAGCAAGATCACCAACGCCGAAGGCGGCAACGTGTCGCAGTTTCCGATGCCGCTGTACTCGCCCTCCGGACAAGGTAGCAAGGGTGGCCCGAAAGATCGCTGACCGCCGCCGCTCGGTCCCTCGAGCGCACCTTCCTGCATGACTCTTAGGTTCGCGTCGCTCGGTAGCGGCAGCCGCGGCAACGCGATGCTCGTCGAGTTCGAGTCGACGCTGCTCATGGTCGATTGCGGCCTGCCCCTCAAGATCGTCGAGGAGCGCCTGCGGCTCGTCGGCCGCGAGCCGCGCGATGTGTCCGCGCTGCTCGTGACGCACGAGCACACCGATCATGCTCAAGGTGTCGCGAAATTCGCGCGCCGCTACAACACGCCGCTGTGGATGACTCCCGGCACCGCGAGCGCCGTCCGCGGCTTGGTGCGAGTGCAGATGCTGAGCTCGCATCGCGACCTCACGATCGGCGCGATCCACGTGCAGCCGTACCCCGTGCCCCACGACGCGCGTGAGCCATGTCAATTCACGTTTGGCGCGGGCGGCAAGCGCGTCGGGCTGCTCACGGACGCGGGCCACGTCACCCCGCACATGCTCGAGCGGCTCGCGCCGTGCGATGCGCTCGCCGTCGAAGCGAACCACGACCTCGACTCGCTGCAGCGCGGGTCGTATCCCGACTCGCTCAAGCATCGCGTCGCATCGAAGTTCGGACACCTGAACAACTCGCAGACGAAGGACCTGCTCGGCCGCCTCGACCGTGAGCGGCTCCAATGGGTCGTCGGCTTGCATCTGAGCGAGCGGAACAACACCCCGGATCAGGTGCGCGCTGCGATGGGTCCCGCGCTCGAGGGGGCGCGCTATCCGCTGCACCTCGCGACCCAGGACGCGCCCACTGCGTGGTTCGAGCTCGATTGACCGGCCGCGCGCTGTGACCGCGGGTCGCGATTCGGTATGATGCGTTGCCTCACGCGAACAGTTCCAATACGAACCCATGACGATGTTGCAGTTGGCCGGCCCGCCGGCAGCGACTGCTTTCCGCCTCGATAAGCTGCGCACCGAGCTGCGCGCGCTCACGTCCGCGATTGCGGACGTCGCGGTGCGGTTCGAGCATTTCGTGCACGTTGCGCGTCCGCTCACCGAACGCGAGCGGCGCGTGCTCGAAGCGCTGCTCGACTACGGCGGGGGTGCGGCGAGCTTGCCGGATGCCGACGGCGAGCGGCTCTACGTCGTGCCGCGCCTCGGCACGATTTCGCCCTGGGCGTCCAAAGCCACCGACATAGCGAAGCTCTGCGATCTGCCGGTGCGCCGCGTCGAGCGCGGCCGCTTGTTTCATCTCACGATGGGCGCGGATCTCGCCCCGAGCGACGTCAAGCGGATCGCGCCGCTGCTGCACGATCGGATGACCGAGACGCTGCTCACCGATCCGCCGCGCGAAGCAGTCTTGTTCGCCCAGCACGAGCCGAGAATGAAGCGGGTCGTCGACCTGCTCGCCGGCGGGCGCGGCGCGCTCGAGCGAGCCAACGTCGAGCTCGGCCTCGCGCTCTCGGCGGACGAGATCGAATACCTCGCGGTGCAGTTCGCGGCGCTCGGGCGTAACCCGAGCGACGTCGAGCTCATGATGTTCGCTCAAGCAAACTCCGAGCACTGCCGGCACAAGGTTTTCAACGCCGATTGGCTCATCGACGGCGAGCGCGCCCCGAAGAGCCTATTTGCAATGATCCGCAACACGCACGCGCACGCTCCGGCGGGCGTGCTCTCGGCGTACAAGGACAACGCGGCGGTCGTCGACGGCGCGCCGAGCCCCTGGTTTTGGCCCGATCTCGCGACCGGTGTCTACGGCTACACCGACGAACCCGTACACCTCGTGATGAAGGTGGAAACGCACAACCACCCGACTGCGATCTCCCCGTACCCGGGGGCAGCGACGGGCTCGGGCGGCGAGATCCGCGACGAGGGCGCGACGGGCCGCGGCGCTAAGCCTAAGGCCGGGCTCACGGGCTTCACCGTTTCGCACCTCGAGATTCCAGGTTGGCGCCAACCATGGGAGCGCGGGTCGCCCGGCAAGCCGGATCGAATCGCGTCGCCGCTGTCGATCATGCTCGACGGCCCGATCGGCGCCGCGAGCTTCAACAACGAGTTCGGCCGCCCGAACCTCGCGGGCTACTTCCGCACGAGCCTGCTCGAGGCGGACGGCGCATGGCGCGGCTATCACAAGCCGATCATGATCGCCGGCGGCTTGGGAAGCGTGCGCGGCGTGAACGTCGAGAAGGGAGTGCCGGGACCAGGCGCGAAGCTCATCGTGCTCGGCGGTCCCGCGATGCTGATCGGCCTCGGCGGCGGCGCGGCGTCGTCGCAGGGGAGCGGCGCTGGTGAGGCGGAGCTCGACTTCGCGTCCGTGCAGCGCGGCAACGCCGAGATGCAGCGGCGCGCGCAAGAAGTCATCGACACCTGCTGGGCACTGGGTGAAGACAACCCGATCGCCGCGATTCACGACATCGGCGCGGGCGGGCTGTCGAACGCCGTACCCGAGATCGTCGACCACAGCCATTGCGGCGCCGTGATCGATCTACGCGCGATCCCGAGCGACGAGCCCGGGATGAGCCCGATGGAGCTCTGGTGCAACGAATCGCAGGAGCGTTACATGCTCACGATCGAGGCGCGCGACGTCGAGCGCTTCGCGGCGATCTGCGCGCGCGAGCGCTGCCCGTACGCCGTGCTCGGCGAGCTCACGGCGAAGCGCGACCTCGTCGTGCGCGACCCGCAGCTCGGCGGCGACGCGGTCGACATGCCGATGGAAGTGCTGTTCGGCAAGCCGCCCAAGATGACGCGCCGCGCGGCGCGCACGCCGTTTGCCGCGCCCGCGTGGCGGCGCGAGCACGTGAGCTTGAGCGCGGCGATCGATCGCGTGCTCGCGTTCCCGGCCGTCGCCGACAAATCGTTCCTCATCCACATCGGCGACCGCACCGTCGGCGGCTTGTGCGTGCGCGATCAGCTCGTCGGTCCTTGGCAGGTGCCGGTGAGCGACGTGGCGGTCACGGCGGCGGGCTACGAAGGTTACACGGGTGAGGCGTTCGCGATGGGCGAGCGCACACCCGTCGCGATTCACGACGGTCCGGCCTCGGCACGGCTCGCCGTGGGCGAGGCCATCATGAACATCGCTGCCGCCGACGTCGCGGCGCTCGGCGACATTCGCTTGTCCGCGAACTGGATGGCTGCGGCTGGGCACGGCGACGACGACTACGCGCTCTACGCCATGGTCCGGGCCGTGGGCGAGGAGCTTTGCCCGGCGCTCGGCGTGGCGATTCCCGTGGGCAAGGACTCCTTATCTATGCGTACCGTCTGGACCGACGGGGGCAAGCAGCGCGCGGTGACGGCGCCCGTATCGCTGGTGGTGTCCGCGTTCGCGCCCGTGCGCGACATTCGGCGCACGCTCACGCCCGAGCTCGCCCGCGAGCACGGCTCGGCGCTCGTGCTGATCGACCTCGCTTCGGGCAAGCAGAGGCTCGGCGGCTCGTGCTTGGCGCAAACCTTCGGTCAATACGGCGGTGCGCCGCCGGACCTCGACGATCCCGCCACCCTCAAGGCGTTTTTCGCGGCGCAACGCGAGCTGCGCGACTCAGGGCTCGTGCTCGCGTACCACGATCGCTCCGACGGCGGCCTGTTCGCGACACTTGCGGAGATGTCCTTCGCGGCGCACGTGGGGCTCGACGTCGAGGTCGCCGCGACTGCGACCGACGCGGTCGGGTTCTTGTTCGCCGAGGAGCTCGGCGCCGTCATTCAGGTGCGTAGCGGCGAGCTCGAGCGCGTGCGCGGCATTCTCGCGCGCCACTCGCTCGCGCATGCGGTGGTGGCGCGGGTCGCGCCGCACGACGACGTGGTCATCCGGAGCGGCGCCACGGAGCTTTATCGCGCGCCGCGCATCGAGCTGCAGCGCAAGTGGTCGGAGCTCACGTTCAGAATGCAGGCGCTGCGCGACGATCCGGAGTGCGCGCGCGAGGCGTTTGAGGCGACTCTCGATTCGGAGGATCCTGGCCTCAACGCTCGGCTCACGTTTCCGTTGCCGCAAGAGCGGCGCGCGGGCGCGCGCGCAGGCCGGCCGAAGGTCGCCGTGCTGCGCGAGCAGGGTGTGAACGGTCAGCGTGAAATGGCCGCGACGCTCGATCGTGCAGGCTTCGAGGCGCATGACGTGCACATGAGCGATCTTCTGTCCGGACGCACGGGGCTGGACGAGTATCGCGGCGTGATCGCATGTGGCGGCTTCTCGTATGGCGACGTGCTCGGTGCGGGCGAAGGCTGGGCCAAGACGATCCTCTATCACGAACGTGTGCGGCCGATGTTTGCCGCGTTCTTCGCGCGCGACGACGCCTTCGCGCTCGGGGTGTGCAACGGCTGCCAGATGCTCGCGGCGCTCAAGGAGCTGATCCCGGGTACGGAGCTCTGGCCGAAGTTTCTGCGCAATCGCTCCGATCAGTTCGAAGCGCGCGTTTCGCTCGTCGAGGTGGTGGAGAGCGCGTCCGTGCTGTTGCGCGGCATGGAGGGCTCGCGGCTGCCGATCGTGACGGCGCACGGGGAAGGTCGCGCCGCGTTCGCGTCGCCCGACTTGCTTGCCCGCTGCGATGCGTCGCTCACGGCGCTGCGCTTCGTCTCGAATCGCGGTGAGCCGGCCGAACGCTATCCCGCGAACCCGAACGGCTCGCCGCACGGGATCGCGGGCCTGTGCAATGCGGACGGCCGCGTGACCATCATGATGCCGCACCCGGAGCGCGTGTTCCGGACCACGCAACTGTCGTGGCATCCGGCGGACTGGGGCGAGTGCTCGCCGTGGCAGCGCCTTTTCGACAACGCGCGAAGCTGGGTCGACTGATCGGGCGCGCGCCGCCGAACGGCGGCCGTCTTGCGAGCTGGCGCGGCGTCACTCGAGCGTCGCCGGATCGCCCAGCGATACCGCGATCGCGGCGAATCCCAGGTACTCGTGCAGCGCGACGTTCGTGGTGACGACGTTGGCGCCCGCCGGTAAGAACGATCGCCAAGTGATGTTTCCTTCGGGGTGGCGTTCAGTGCGGTGACCGGTCGGTGCGGGGATGGGCTTCGCACCCGCGCGTGTCATGAGGAGCATCGCGCGCGGCATGTCGGATGCTGACGTCGCGAGCAGGAACGGAGCGTCGCCGAGGAACTTGCGGACGTCGCGCGCCTCGCCCGCAGTGTCGAGCGCTCCCGGCAACACGACGATGTTCTCCTCGGCGACGCCGAGGCTCCGAGCGAGCAGCGCGTTCCCCTCCGATGGCTGTCCGCGCTTCGGCATCTTGCCTCCCGTGAGCACGAGACGCGCTTGCGGCATGCGGCGCAAGAGCCGCACGCCTTCGACGATGCGCACGAGCCCGTCGGGTGCAATGTTCGACGTGATCGGGAGTTGCTCGTCCGGGAAGTAGTCGTGGCCGAGCACGACCACGAAGCCGACGTCGGGCAATGGCGCGTCGTCGCGAATCGCGGGGTACTGCGATTCCAGTCGTCCGATCAGAGCGCCGCTGACGATGCCCGTCGAGCTCGCGTAGCCCGTTACGACAGCGAGCGCGATCGAGATGTTGCCGGTGCGGCGCCAACCGATCAGGCGGCAGATCAGCCCGAACAGCGCGAGCAGCGTCACCACCGCCAACGGTTCGGTCCAAATCGCCACGAGCTGCTTTAAATAGAACATCGGGATCGCAAGTTTTCGTGCAAACGCCGGCCGGGCTCGGTGCTCGTCGAACGCGATTCTATGTCGAAGTTTGCGACCCGCCGCGTCAGCCATGTCGCAGTTCGCCGACCCCGCTGCATCAACGGGGCCGAGCCTTGCGTAGGAAACCGGCAGAACCTGTAGCCGCGCGCCGACAGAACGGCGCGTGAAATCGCTGCGCGCAGTGCTCGCCCCGCGCGCGCCGCGAGTAGCGGCGCGGTGCGCAGCCCGACCGCGAGCGACTGGCACGGTTCCTGCTCTGCTCGCTGGGCCACGGCCTGCCCGGAAGAGTGAGACCTGGCTCATAGACCCGTGCGCTGGCGAAGAAATAAGGTGGCAACGCCGCATGGGGATTATGTCTCCCCTGAGAAATGTGTCACGGCCGCACAACAGCGGTCGCGGGTTGCCGTGTTTGCTAGGGACGGTGTTTTCGGCCTCTGCGTGCGTTGACGAAAGGAACGGCGACCATGACGCGACCCACGATGACTCTCGAAGACGGCGGGTGCGCTAGCGGCGTGCGTCGCCGTCGCCGGCGTTGCGGCGGCCGCGGCGCAGTTGACCGGTAACGAGGCTCCCGATTTCGTGCTGAAGAGCGTGGCCGGCGAAAACCTGCGCCTGTCGGAGTACCGCGGCGAGGTCGTGATGCTGAGCTTCTGGGCTACGTGGTGCGGCGACTGTCGCGCCCAGCTCGAACAGCTGGGCGACATGCGTACGCGCTACCAAGATGCCGGCGTCGAGCTTCTCGCCGTGAGCCTCGACCAGAGTCCGAAGCAGGCTCAACAAGCGGCCACTTCGCTCGGCATGAGCTACCCGGTGTTGCACGACGCTGGGGGCGGCGTGGGCCGCCTCTATGACGTGAGCAAAGTGCCCGTGATGGTGCTCATCGATCGCGGCGGCGTGGTACGCGAGGTGTTCGAGGGTTATCGGCGCGGGAACGAGGAGCAGTACCTCGAGCGCGTGCAGGCATTGTTGCGCGAGTAGTGGGTCGGATCAGACGTTGGAGTGACAGATGGCAGCCAGGTGGATCACATCCGTGTTGGCCTTGTTCGTGGGGTTGGCGCTCAGCGGCCAACTTGCGACGGCGCAGCAGAGCGCCCGTGAAGAGATCATCGTGGAGTCTGCTGCCACGCCGGAATTCGCTCCGAAGCCCGGAGCTGCGGCGCAGGAAAATGCACAGCGTGGAGAGTTCCGCACGCTCGATGGGGACGTGCAGGATCTGAAGAAACAGGTTCTCGACTTGAATCGAGATCTGTTCCTGCTCGAGGAGGAGCTGCTGTTCCCGTCGAACACGCAAGTGGCGGTGTTCGTGTCGATGGACGTCGGCGAATTCTTCGCGCTGGACTCCGTCGAGCTCAAGGTGGACAACAAGGACGTCTCGAACTACCTGTACACCG
Source organism: uncultured Gammaproteobacteria bacterium (assembly GCA_963742115.1). Classification (GTDB taxonomy): domain Bacteria; phylum Pseudomonadota; class Gammaproteobacteria; order Steroidobacterales; family Rariloculaceae; genus FEN-1219. The sequence continues at coordinate 100,959 of CAVUKQ010000008.1, read as the reverse complement.
AACGTGAAGCGGACGCGCTGATCAAGGGCGGCGTGCAGCGCCTCTACGTCGGCAACCTGAAGGCCGGCGAGCACGAGCTCGTGGCCGTGTTCTCCGGCGAAGGCACGCACACGCGCGACTATCGGCGCGGCGCGGCGCTGAAGTTCGAGAAGGGGATCGGCCCCAAGTACATCGAGCTCACGATCTCGGACAAGGAAAGCAAGCAGCAGCCGGAATTCGTCGTCAAGGAGTGGGAGTAGTCGGTGTCGGCTCGCCTCCTCACACTTGCGGCGGCGGCTGCAGCGGCACTCGCCGCGGCGCCGATCGGCGCGCGCGATAAGGACGACGGCGGCATCGTCGTCCAAGACCTCGCTTACGGCGAGGTCTTGTTCGAATTCTTTCAAGAAGACTATTTCAACGCGCTGACTCGTCTGCTTGCGGCGCAGCAACGCAACGAGATCCCGCACCACGCAGCAGAGTCCGAGCTCATGCTCGGCGGCTTGTACCTGTCCTACGGCGAGCATCGGCTGGCCGGCGAGATCTTCGAGCGCGTGCTCGCGCAATCGGTCGAGCCGGCGCTGCACGATCGCGCGTGGTTCTTCCTCGCGAAGATCTGGTATCAACGCGGCTACCTACCCGAGGCGGAAGCGGCTCTCGCGCGCATCACCGGCGAGTTGCCCGAGGAGATCGAGCCGCAGCGCCACATGCTCAACGCCCAGGTGCTGATGGACCAGGGCAGGTTCGCGGAAGCGCTGACGGTGCTCGAAGCGTGGAAGCGTCCGAGCGACACGTGGATCGGCTACGCGAAATACAACATCGGCGTGTCCCTCGTGCGGCTCGGCCAAGTCGAGGAAGGCGCTCGCGTGCTCGATGAGGTCGGCCAACTAGACCTCGAGAACCCGGCTTTCGCCGCGCTGCGCGACAAAGCGAACGTCGCGCTCGGCTACGCCTGGCTGCAGGCGTCGCGGCCCGTCGAAGCGAAACCGTCGTTGCAGCGCGTGCGTCTCGAGGGGCCGTTCTCGAACAAGGCCCTCCTCGGCGTGGGCTGGTCGGACGCGGAAGCGTCGAACTACGAGGGCGCGCTCGCGCCGTGGCTCGAGCTGCGCGACCGCAGCCTGCTCGACTCGGCCGTGCAGGAGTCCCTGCTCGCGGTACCGTATGCGTTCGCCCAACTCGGCGCCGACGCGCAAGCCGCGGAGCACTACAACGACGCGATCACGGCTTTCAACGGCGAGATCGCGCGTCTCACGAGCTCCATCGAGGCGATCGAGAAAGGCGAGCTGATCACCGAGCTGCTCGGCCAGCACGCAGACTCGACCAACGACGCCACCGGCTGGTATTGGCGGCTCGAGAAGGTGCCCGATACCGTCGAGACCCGCTACCTGTACGAGCTCATGGCGAGCAACCGGTTCCAGGAAGGGCTCAAGAACTACCGCGACCTGCTGTATCTCAATCGCAATCTCGACCATTGGGTCGAGAGCCTCGGCGCGTTCGACGACATTCTCGACACGCGCGAGCGCGCCTACCAGCAACGCTTGCCTGCGATCGACGACTCGCTCTCGAGTGTCGACCTCGACGCGATGCTCGCGCACCGCGTGGAGCTCGAGTCCCGCTTGCAAGCGATCGAGCGTACGGAAGACGTCGTTGCGCTCGGCACCGAGAAAGAGCAAGAGACGTGGCGCACCGTCACGGAGATGGAGCCCCTCATCGCACGGCTGCCCGACGATGCTGCGTCGGACGAGATACGCGTGAAGCAGCGTTTCCTCAAGGGATTGCTCATGTGGGACCTGCGCCGCGACTACAAGGCGCGCCTCTGGGCAGAGAAGAAGAGCCTGGCGGACCTGGATCGGCAACTGCGCGAGGCGCAGCGCCGCCATCACGAAGTCGAGAGCGCGCGCAATGATTGGCCCGAGAAGTTCGTCGAGCTCACCGCCCGCATCGAAGGGCTCCGGCCGCGCGTCGCGGGCATGCAGGGTGAGGCGCAAGCGGCGCTTCTGAAGCAGCAGCTGTTCCTCCAGGACGTCGCCGTCGCCGAGCTCAAGGCGCAGCGCGAGCGGTTGAGCACGTACATGATTCAAGCGCGGTTCGCGCTCGCGTCGATCTATGATCGCGCGGCCGCACGGGTTGCCCCGGCTGCCGCCGGCTCGGTGCTCGCCGAGGGCGCAAGATGAGCTCCCCGCTTGCCGCGCTGCTCGCGATCTCCGCGATCTGGCCGTTCGGGCATCGCGACCGCGACGACCGAGATTCCGCGGGCACCATCAAGACGCTCGAGCACGGCGTCGTCGAGATCGACCGGTCGGCTCCGATCGATGGCGGCGAGGCCAAGGCCATGGAGAGCTACCGTCTGTTTCTCGACCTTGCGTCCGACGATGCGCTGCTACGCGCCGAAGCGATGCGCCGTCTGGCCGACCTGCAGCTCGAAAACGCCGACGCGGTCGAGCTGCAAGGCAACGTTCAGTCGCTCGGTGACAACCTCGGCGGCACGATCGGGATGTACGAGAAGCTGCTCGAGACGTATCCGGACTACAAGAAGAATGACCTCGTGCTCTATCAGCTCGCGCGCGCCTACGAGGCGGAGGGGCGGCTAGACGACGCGCTCGCCACGCTCGACAAGCTCATCGCGGAGTACCCGCAGACGGTGCACGTCGACGAGGCGCAGTTTCGCCGCGGCGAGACGTTGTTCGTGGAGAAGCGCTACGACGAAGCCGAGAGAGCCTACAACGAGGTAATCGAGCACGGCGCCGATTCGGCGTTCTACCAACAAGCGCTGTACAAGCACGGCTGGACGCTGTTCAAAGAGCAGCAGTACCAAGACAGCCTCGTGTCGTTCTTTACGTTGCTGGACCTGAAGCTCGGGACCGACAACGCTGCAAGCGGCGACCGCGACCCCGCGGTGATCTACTCGGCCATGGGCCGTGCAGAGCAAGAGCTCGTCGACGACACGTTCCGCGTGCTGTCGATCGATTTCTCGTACATCGACGGCCCCGAGTCCGTGACGAAATACTTCAACCGCCACGGCTCGCGCCCGTACGCTTTCATCGTCTACACGAACCTCGGCGACCTTTACCTCGAGCAGGAGCGCTTTCAGGACGCTGCGGACGCCTACCACGCGTTCGTCGATCTCGATCCGTACCACTCGAAGGCGCCGCTATTGCAAGTCGAAGTGATCGAAGCGTTCAAGCAGGGCGGATTCGCGGACCTCGTGCTCGATGGCAAGCAGAATTTCGTCGAAACCTACGGTCCGACGAGCCCATATTGGCAGCGCTACACGTTCGAGCAGCAGCCCGAGGTCGTCGCGCACCTGAAGAGCAACGTGACCGACCTCGCGTCGTATCACCATGCGCAGGCGCAGCAGAACCACGACGCGTCGGAGTATCAGGCCGCCGCGCGTTGGTACCGGACGTACTTGCAGTCGTTTCCCGACGATCAGAACGCGCCCGAGACGAACTTCCTGCTCGCCGAGGTGCTCTACGAGAGCGGCAGCTACCGTGATGCGGCGCTCGAGTACGAGCGTACGGCGTATGCGTACCCATTCCACGAGCATGGCGGCGAGGCGGGTTACGCGGCGCTGCTCGCGTACGGGAAGGAAGAAGCGCAGCTCAAGGGCCCGGCGCTCACCGAGTGGCACAAAGCCGGAATAGAGAGCGCGCTGCGCTTCGCCGCGGGCTATCCGGCGCACGAGAAAGCGCTCACGGTGCAGACCGACGCCGCCGAGAAGCTCTACGCGCTCAATGATTACGCGCGGGCGCGCGAGGTCGCGCAGGGCGTCGTTGCGCACACGCCGCCGGTCGAGCCCGCGCTCGCGAGAACGGCGTGGACCGTGCTCGCGCACTCCGAGTTCGATCTCGCAGACTACGCGGCCGCCGAGACCGCTTACGTGCAGCTGAGCACGGTGATCCCGGCAGGCGATCCGCAGCGCGGCGAGATCGTCGAACGCATCGCTTCGTCGATCTACAAGCAGGGCGAGCAGGCACGCACGGCAGGGACGTACGACGTCGCGGTGCAGCACTTCCTGCGCGTTGGGCAGGCGGCACCGTCGTCGCCGATCCGTGCCACGGCCGAATACGACGCGGCCGCGGCGCTGATCCAGATGGGTGACTGGCCGCGCGCGACCAAGGTGCTCGAAGACTTCCGCGCGAACTTTCCGAAGCACGAGCTCACAGCCGACGTCACCGCGAAGCTCGCGGTCGCGTACGTCGAGGTCGGCAACAGCGCGCTCGCGGCGGGCGAGTTCGAGCGCATCGCCGACGCCGATGGCTCCGTGGAAGTGAAGCGCGAAGCGCTGTGGCGCTCCGCGGAGCTCTACGCGGGCAGCGGCCAAAGCGTGCAGGCGGCGGCAGCTTACGGCAAGTTCGTGGAGCGTTATCCGCGGCCGGTGACCGAGGCCGTCGAGGCGCGGCAGAAGCTCGTGCAGATCGCGGAAACGAACGGTAATCAGGCCGAGCGCGCGCGCTGGCTCAAGGACATCGTGACGGCCGACGCGGGCGCCGGCGCCGAGCGCACCGACCGCACACGTTATCTCGCTGCGAAGGCGCAGCTCGTGCTCGCGCAACCGTCGCGCGACGCGTTCCGCGGCACGCGGCTCGTGATCCCGCTCGACAAGAGCCTCAAGGCGAAGCAAGAGCGGATGAAAGCGGCGCTCGCGGAGTACAACAAGGCGGCCGACTACGGCGTCGCCGAGGTGACGACGGCGGCCAACTACGAAATCGCAGAGCTTTATCACTCGCTCAGCAAGGATTTGTTCGCGTCGGAGCGTCCGAGGGAGCTGTCGAAGGACGAGCTCGAGCAATACGACATCCTTCTCGAGGAACAGGCGTTCCCGTTCGAAGAGGAGTCGATCTCGTTGCACGAGGTGAACGCCGCCCGGACCAAGGAAGGCATCTACGACGAGTGGGTGCAGAAGAGCCTCGCCGCGCTCGCGGAGCTACTGCCCGTGCGTTACGCGAAAGCCGAAATTGGAGAAACACTTGTCGACGCGATTCGTTGAAGTCATCGGCGCCTGCGGCGCGGTGCGCGGCGGCATCGTCGCCGGCATGGCGATTCTCGTCGCCGCGTGCGGCGCGTCGACGCCGCGGCAAGCCGCGACGCAGGCTCCAGCCGTCGCTGCGCCCGCGCAGACTGCCGCGATCGTGTCGACGAAGGCGCCCGCACAGCCTGCAGCCGAGTCCAAGCGCGGCAGTCGCCGCGACGAGCGGCGTGCCGCCGAGGCAGCCAGCGCCGACCCCGCTGCCGCCGCACTCGAGCCGATTCCGGAGACCGCGCAGCAAGGTTACGACCGCGCGCTCGCGGCGTTGCGGGCCCAAGATTGGCTGCGGGCCGAGCTCGAGCTCGAGCAGCTCGTAAGTGACTATCCCGATTATCCGGGACCGCAAGTGAACCTTGCGATCGTCTACTTACACGACGGCCGCCGCGCCGACGCGCGCGCCGCGCTCGACCGCGCGCTCGGGGCCGCGCCCGGCAACGCGGCGGCGAACAATCAGCTCGGAATCTTGCTACGTAGCGAGGGGAAGTTCGACGAAGCCGAACGCGCCTATCGGCGGGCGCTCGAGACCGATCCTAGCTACGCGCTCGCGCATTACAACCTGGCCGTGCTGCTCGACGTGTATTTGCTCCGCGGCGCCGAGGCGATCGAGCACTACGAGGCCTATCAAGGCACGCTCAGCGAGCCCAACAAGACGGTTGCGGGTTGGCTCATCGACCTGCGTCGCAGAGTAGGCGCCGGCGCGAGCAGCTCGCAGGTTGCCAAGGAGGACGGACCATGAGGTTGGCGATGCTTCCATTGGCGCTGCTCATCGCGTGTGGTGCCCACGCGCAGGCCCCGACACCGGCGGACGCTCCGCGGCGCGCGCCGCTCGCGGTGCCGGACGATCTCGAGCCGGTGAACGTTGGGGAGACGCGCGTGGCGATCGCGCCGCGTGCGGGCGCGTCCGCACCGGTGGCCCCTGCACCGCCTGTCGCCCCTCGGGCCGCTACTCCGGCCGCGCCGCACGCACAGGCCGCCACGCCGCCAACTACGCCCGCGGTGTCGGCTCGGGGTTCGCAGCCGAGCTCGGCGACGGTGCAGGCTGCTCCTCAATCGGCAAATTCGCGTGCGCTGGATTCTATAGATCTGGGAACCACGTCAATTACGGGTAATCAGGAATTGCCTAAGGTGTTGTACATAGTCCCTTGGAAGAAATCGGATTTGGGCGATCTCGTAGGTCGTCCAGTGAACACGTTGCTCGACGAGGTGCTCGCACCGGTCGATCCCGAGGTGTTCGAACGGCACTTGGAATACTACGAGACGCTTTACGGCAAGAAAGGCCAACAGGAGTGAGTTGAATGGATGCCTATTCCACGATCGTGAAATTCTTTCAGAACGGCGGGGCATTCATGTACCCGATCGTTCTGGTGCTCGCCCTGGGCGTAGCGATTGCGGTCGAGCGGTGGGTCTACCTCACCATGACCATGGCGAAGAACAAGGCGTTGTGGAATCAGGTCACACCTTTTCTCAAATCGGGCAACCTTACCGGCGCGATGCAATTGACGAGCAAGTCGACCGCGGCGATCGCCCAGATCATGACGTATGGCTTGAATCGCGTGCGTTCGGCGCGTCGCCGTGAGGACGTCGAGCAGGCGATGGAAGAGAGCCTGATGGAGGTCATGCCGCGTCTCGAAAAGCGCACGCACTACCTCGCGACATTCGCGAACATGTCGACGCTCATGGGTTTGCTCGGAACGATCATAGGCCTCATCGACGCATTCACCGCCGTATCCAATGCCGACCCCGCCGAGAAGGCGGAGCTGCTGTCGGCCAGTATTTCCATCGGTATGAACTGCACGGCGTTCGGCTTGATGGTCGCGATCCCGCTCGTGCTCGTCCATTCGCTGCTGCAGACGAAGACCACCGAGATCATCGACAGCCTCGAGATGGCGTCCGTGAAGTTCTTGAACGCGATCACCGAGCGCGCTTCGGGTGACGCGGGTCCCGCCCCGGCGAAGGGCGGCGACACGCCCGTCGCGCACGGCAACCCGCTGCCGCGTAGGGCGTAACGGTTCCTAGCGGGATTCAAGGCCAAGCCGGCACGCTTCGCTCCAGCGAGGGGACCGTTCGATGCAGGTCATAGGACGCAGCGCGCGTATCGCGCGCCATCACAAGCGGCACGACAGCGCCGAGATCAACCTCACGTCGATGATCGACATGATGACGATCTTGGTGTTCTTCCTGCTGATCCACGGCGGGTTCATTCGGCTGGCGATCCTCGAGCTCAACTTGCCCGCTTCGCAGTCCGTTCCGAGCGAGGAGCCCCCCGCATTCCAGCTCGAGATCACCGTGCGCGATTCGAGCATCGAAGTCGGCGATCGCACGACCGGGTTGCTCAACAGGATCGAAAAGACGGACGGGACTTATGACTTCAAGGAGCTCACGGAGTTTCTGACGAAGATCAAACAGCGCTTCCCCGAGAAATCGGATGCGACTCTGCTGCTCGAGCCTGACGTGCCGTACGAAGTGCTCGTTGCCGTGATGGATCGCGTTCGCGTTGCCGAGGCTCGGGACGAGAACGTCGGCGGCGGCCGCCTCATCAAGACCGAGCTGTTCCCCGAAATCTCGATCGGCGACGCGCCGGTGCGCAACTAGAGGGTCGATCGATGAGATTCATGGGTCGCGCCGCGCGAATGCAGCGGCATCACAAACGGCACAAAGGCGACGCGGTAATCAATCTCGTCTCGATGATCGACATGCTCACGATTCTCTTGTTCTTCCTGCTCGTGTACTCGACGGAAGAAGTGGACGTGCTCGCGAAAGACGTCCAGCTTCCGGAGTCGATCGCGGACGAAGAGACGCGCGATGCCGTCACCGTGATCGTGTCCGAGGAAGAGATCATCATCAACGGCAAGTCGGTCGGCAAGATCGGCGAGATCATGGCGAGCGGCAGCGTCATCATCCCGGCACTGCAGGCAGAGCTCGAGGCGGAGGCGAAGGGAATGTTGGTGCCGGCCGGGTTGTCGGAGGAAGAGCGAATCGCTTCGCGTGAAGTGACGATCATGGCGGACAAAGAGATCCCGTACCAGCTGCTGAAGAAAGTGATGGCGACGTCGACCGCGGCCGAGTACGGCCAGCTCTCGCTCGCGGTGTTGCAGAAGGCGTCCGACGTGGCGCTGGTACGCGTCGCGAAGAACTGAAGGATCACGCGATGTCGTCGTCTAACGCCGGGGCCGTGCTCTACCGAATCTACGAGCTCCCGTGGTCAACGGGAGCCGATCAGGAACAGAAGTTTCGCAAGTCGGCGCTCACCGCGCTCGGCGCGGTCGTGCTGCTCGCGCTGCTCATCTCCGTGCTGCCCGTGCCGGCGCCCGACCCGACGCAGGTCGAGGAAGTCCCGCGGCGCATCGCACGCCTCGTGCTCGAGCGCGAAGCGCCGCCGCCTCCGCCGCCCGTGGTCCGCGAGGAGCCCAAGCCCGAACCCGAGCCGGTGGTCGAGCAGCGGCAAGTTCGCGAGGAACCGCCGCCGAAGCCGGAGCCGAAACCCGAGCCGAAACCCGAGCCGAAGCCGGTAGATCGGACCCAGCAAGCGCGCGAGCGCGCAGCCGTTGCGGGACTCTTGCCGTTCGCACAGCAGCTCGCATCGCTGCGCGACGACACCGCGGCCCAACGACTCGATCGCGCGCAAGTTTCCGGCGCGGTCGAAGGGACTACTCCGCTCGCCGAGCGTTCCTTGATCACGTCGCGCGTCGGCGCGAGTAGCGGCGGCATCAACACCGCCGCGTTGAGCCGCAATACCGGCGGTGGCGGTTTGGGTGATCGAGCCGTAACGCAGGTCGAAAATCCTGTCGAAAGCTTCGAGCTCGCGGGCGGCGCGGCGCAACGCAGCGGGGAGAGCGACAAGGCGTCGCGCAGCCGCGAAGAAATCGAACGAGTGTTCGACCAGAACAAGGGCGCGATCTACACGCTCTATAACCGCGCGCTTCGGCAGAACCCCGCGCTCCAAGGCAAGCTCGTGTTGCGCTTGACGATCGCAGCGGACGGCAGAGTCACGTTCTGCGAAGTCGTGTCTTCCGAGCTCAACGATCCCGATCTCGAGCAGAAGCTCGTGCAGCGCGTCCTGCTCTTCCAATTCGAGCCGCGTAACGTCGAGTCGATCACGACGACGAAGCCGATCGATTTCTTCCCCGCCTAAGATTTCTCCCGACATCGCCCGGGTCGGCGGGCTATACTCCGATCGGTCCGGGTTTTCGGCGCTTTGCCACGCGCGACCCCGGCCAACTCCGGGGGAAAACAACAATGACTACGTCTACTGGTACTGGCGCTATCGCCAAGCTTCACCTGTCCGACTTGCTCGAGAATAGCCGCGTCGGACCGTTCCAGATCCGCGTCTTCATGCTGTGCATGGCGTGCCTCATCATGGACGGGTTCGACGTTCAGGCCATGGGCTACGTCGGTCCGGCGGTACTGCGCGACTGGAACGCACCGGGGCCCGAGCTCGGGCGCGTTTTCGCGGCCGCGAACTTCGGAGTTCTGCTAGGCGCGCTGCTGTTTGGCATGCTTGCGGACAAAGTCGGCCGGCGTCCGGTGCTCGTCGGTGCCACGCTGTTCTTTTCCGTGCTCACGATCGCTACCGGCTTCGCCCGCAACATGGACGAGCTGTTGTGGCTGCGTTTTATCTCCGGGATCGGGCTCGGCTGCATCATCCCGAACGCCACCGCATTGGTCGGCGAGTTCAGCCCGAAGAAAAGCCGCGTCGCGCTCACGATGTGCATTACCGTTGGATTCACGCTCGGTGCGGCGATCGGCGGCTTCGTTGCTCTTCTGCTGATTCCGGCGTTTGGCTGGCGGTCCGTGTTCTTCTTCGGAGGCGCCGTGCCGTTCGTGATCGCTCTTGCGATGCTCTGGGGGCTGCCGGAGTCGCTGCAGTTTCTCGCGGTGCGCAAGCAGCGCTTCGACCAGCTCGCGCGCTGGCTGCGCCAACTCGATCCGAAGCTGCTCGTAGACGCGTCGACCCAATTCGTCGCCAACGAGTCAAGCCGCGCCGGCGTGCCGATCTTCCACTTGTTCAGAGACGGGCGCGCGCTGTTCACGATTCTCCTTTGGATAGTGAACTTCACGAACATTCTGGTCCTTTACTCGCTCTCGAATTGGTCGCCGACGATCTTTACCTCGATGGGATATACGGAACAGACATCGTTGTTCGTCGGCACCCTGCTGCAGGTGGGCGGCACGATCGGTACGCTTGCGCTCGCGTGGGTGATTGGGCGCCGAGGCTTCACTTCGACCCTCGCGGTGACGTTTGCGATTAGCCACTTTGAGCATCGCGTTCATCGGTCATCCGGCACTCACGGTCTTGCCGCTATCGATCATCGTGTTCGTTGCGGGTTGGTGCATCGTCGGGGCGCAGCCCGGCGTGAATACGTTGTCCGCGTCGTATTACCCGACCTATCTGCGCTCCACCGGTGTGGGCGCGGGCCTCGGCGTCGGACGCATTGGCGCGATCGTGGGTCCGCTCATCGGCGGCTCGCTGCTGGCCAATCAGTGGACGCCGCAGCAGCTGTTCTGGGCCGCCGCCTTTCCCGCGTTCGTTTCAATGGTCGTGATGCTGGTGATGCGCGCTCTCTTGAAGAACGATCGCGGCTCGTCGGAACTGCAAGCCGTCGCGCAGCCGCTCGCGCACTGAAGTCGGACGCGTCGTCCTCGATGCGTTCCGGCGACGGTCGGCCTGGGCCTAGGCAATTGCGGTCGCGCGCCTCGATAATGTCCGCATGACGGATACCTCGATCCTCGAGCTAGAGGACTTCGCGCTCGATCTCGCGCACACGGCGGGCGGAATCGCGCAAGCCCACTTCCGCCGCTCGTTCACGATCGAGAACAAGGGCGTGGACGCGTTCGATCCCGTCACGAGCGCCGACCGCGCGATCGAGCGGGTTCTCCGAGCCGCGATCGTCGAGCGCTACCCGGACCACGGAATCGTGGCCGAGGAGGAGGGTGAGCGCGCGGCGCGTTCCGAATACACGTGGTTTATCGATCCCATCGACGGCACGCGCGCCTTCATGATGGGCTCGCCGCTCTGGGGCACTCTGGTTGGTCTCACGCATCGCGGCAATCCACTGTTCGGATTGTTGTGTCAGCCCGTGCTCGAGGAAATCTTTTTTGGCGGGCCGAGCGGCTCGTGGATGATCAAGTCGGAGCGGCGCGATCGTTTGAGGGCGCGGCAGTGCACATCGCTTGCAACCGCGGTACTCGCGTGCACTCACCCGGACATGTTCGTCGGCGCCGACGCCGGTGCGTTTCAAGCGCTCGCGCGGCGGTGTCTGCTGCACCGCTTCGGCGGCGACTGCTACAACTACGCGATGCTCGCGGCGGGGTTCATCGACCTCGTAGTCGAATCGCAGTTGAAGCCGTTCGACATCGTCCCGCTCATTCCGATACTCGAGGGGGCCGGATGCGTCGTCACGGACTGGCAGGGCCGGCGACCGATGTCCGGCGGATCGGTCGTTGCCGCCGCGACCCGCGAGTTGCACGGGATGGCTCTCGCGGCGCTCGCAACCCGGACTCCTTCCGGCTGACACCGCTGCCGAGGATTCGCTGCGCGTTATGTCAATCAGCTCACGCGATTTGTGATTGCGGTAACGGCGCCGGCGCACGAATTTCGCTAGTGTGGGGGCTCTCGAGCAACGCTTGTTTTACAGAAAATGGCCGCACACAAGGACAAGGACGTCGATCAGCCGGAAGCCACGGGCGTTCAGCCCGCGGGCCGCGTCGAGTTCGATAGCCGCGGAAACAGTGTTTGGCGTTGGGCGAAGGACGTCATCGACAGCACGTCGATCTTGTTGAAGCGCCTCGAGAACAAAGACCTGGCCATCGAACCCACCCAAAAAGTGCCCGTCATCGGCGGCAACCGTCTGGACGGTGCACGCACTGCCTCCCGCAACGATCCGGGCAAGGTCGACAAACGGAGCAGTCGGCGCGCCGAGCTCGGTCTTGCCGAGCAGGGCGGCGGCCGCGACAGTGGCGGCGGGTTCAATCCCTACGATCGGCGCCGCTAGCCAATCGATCGATCCGGCACCGTTCGATCCTGGCCCATCGCGTGACGCGATCCTGCGCCATCGTGCAGCTAAAAGTCGCGATTGTGCCGTCAAATAACCCGATACAGCGTTTTCGCTAGCCGCGCTTCCATCGCCAGGCAACTTGCGGTTTGCCTCCCGGGGCCTGCGCGTGTCGTCGCAGCCTCGCCCTCCAGCTAACCAACTCCACGTACGAGCCAGACTTGGAGCGCCCCTCAATGGTGCGATTGACGCACCATTGTGAGGCACCACGGCGCGTGCAGAGCGCGCCGCAATTGGCCTAACTCATTGAATTAAAAGATCTCTTCGATATGGCACGGATGCTGCAAAGGCGTGCCGTCGAAACAATGACTCTGCGCAAGGAGGACTCGCGCCATGAAGAAAATCACACTGATCCCTGCTCTCGTACTTACGGCCGCGGCGGTATTGCCCGCAACGTCGAAGGCCGAAGTCGCTGCCAACATCGGTTGGGCAAGCGAATACCTGTATCGCGGCATTTTCCAAGAAGACTCGTCGGCATTCGCGGGTATCGACTACACGGCTGACAACAACGGCTTCTATATCGGCACCTGGGGTGCGGACGTCGGTCAAGGCATCGAAACGGACCTCTACTTCGGTTTCGCGGGCGGCGACAAGTTCACCTACAAAGTCGGCTACACCGGCTACTTCTACACCGACGATTTCGACGACACCTATAACGAAGTCAATCTCGGTATCGGCTACGGCATCTTCGCGCTCGACGTTGCGATTGGTACTTGGGACGGTTTCGGCGCCGACGCTGACTACACGTTCACCTCCGTCACGATCGCTCCTGAAAAAGGTCCGTACTACAAGATCGGCAGTTTCGGCGAGGACTTCGACGGCGACTACTTCGAGGCGGGCTATACCTACAGCCTTGAAGATGCGGGCGTCGATTTCACGTTCGCGCTGGTTTACAGCGACGACCTGAACGTCAACAACCCGGATGACGGCGAGGATGGCGATACCGCGATCACGTTCAGCATCAAGAAGACCATCGGCGTGGGAAAGTGACCGCATAGGCAAGAGGACACGACCATGAAACTCATTTCGGCCGTAATAAAGCCGTTCAAGCTCGAGGACGTCCGCCAGGCGCTTGCCGAGGCAGGTGTTCAGGGCATGACGGTCACCGAGGTCAAGGGGTTCGGTAGGCAGAAAGGCCACACCGAGCTCTATCGGGGCGCGGAGTACTCAGTCGACTTCGTGCCGAAGACCAAGATCGAAGCTGCGGTGCCGGATTCGCTGGTGGAGCAAGCCGTCGAGGCAATCATCAGCGCGGCTGGCACGGGTTCGATCGGCGACGGCAAAGTGTTTGTATTCGATCTCGATCACGCAGTGCGCATTCGTACCGGTGAAACCGGCGATGCGGCGCTGTAAGGGGTAGGAGGACAATAACGATGAAGATCTTAGGAAGAGCTACGGCCGTGACCGGCGCGCTGCTTGCGGCGCTCCTTCCGGCCCTCGTTTGGGCACAGGACGCGCCTGTACCAAACAAAGGCGACACGGCTTGGATGTTGACGTCGACGGCCCTCGTGCTGCTGATGTCGGTGCCGGCACTCGGCTTGTTCTATGGCGGCTTGGTCCGCAGCAAGAACATGCTGTCCGTGCTCATGCAGGTGTTCGTGAGCTTCTCACTGATAACGGTCCTCTGGTGCGTGTACGGCTACTCGTTTGCGTTCACGACAGGGAATGCGTTCTTCGGTAGTGCTGATCGACTGTTCTTGAACGGCACCTTCGTTGACGGTGTGTTCTCGCTCGGCGCCACGTTCAGCAAAGCCACGCCGATGTATGAGCTCGTGTTCGTTGCGTTCCAAGCGACGTTCGCGGCGATCACGTGCTGTCTGATCCTCGGCTCGCTCGTGGAGCGCATCAAGTTCTCCGGCATTCTGCTGTTCATCGTGCTGTGGTTCACGTTCAGCTACATCCCGGTCGCTCACATGGTGTGGTTCTGGGCGGGTCCCGATGCGTACACGGATCAGGCTGCTGCGGACGCGGCGACGGCCACTGCGGGCCTCATCTGGCAGTGGGGCGCTCTCGACTTCGCGGGCGGCACCGTCGTGCACATCAACTCGGGCGTCGCGGGCCTCGTCGGTGCGATCATAATCGGCAAGCGCATAGGCTACGGTAAGGAGGCGATGCCTCCGCATAGCTTGACGATGACGATGGTCGGCGCTTCGATGCTGTGGTTCGGCTGGTTCGGATTCAACGCGGGTTCCGCGCTGGAAGCGAACGGCTCCGCGGCATTGGCGTTCATGAACACCTACCTCGCCACGGCGTGCGCGGTGTTGACCTGGATCGGCGCCGAGTGGCTGCTCAAGGGTAAGCCATCGATGCTAGGCGCCGCTTCCGGCGCTGTCGCAGGTCTCGTCGCGATCACACCTGCCGCCGGCAACGTCGGCATCCAGGGTGCGTTCGTAATCGGGCTCGGGGTCGGTGTCGTGTGCTTCTGGGGATGCACGGGGCTCAAGAGGATGATCGGCGCGGATGACGCGCTCGACGTCTTCGGCGTTCACGCTCTCGGCGGCATCTTCGGCGCCTTGATGACGGGTATCTTCAATGCCCCAAGCCTCGGCGGACCCGGGTACGTAGAGTGGATCGGGCTCACCCAGGCCTACGGCGGCATCGGCGCCCAGTTCTGGATCCAGCTCAAGGCTGTCGCGCTCGTGGTCGTCTGGACTGCGGTCGTTGCGGCTATCTCCTTCTTGATCGTGAAGCTCACGGTTGGGCTGCGCGTGACGGAAGAGGAAGAGCGGGAAGGCCTCGACATCTCGGCTCACGGCGAGCGCGCTTACACGGCCTAGCGCTAAGCCAATCGCGTTTTCTCCATAGCGTCTCTCATTTGGCCGACAACCCTCAGGGTTGTCGGCCTTTTCTTTTCGGAACGCGCGAGCTCAGCGTGAGCGGCAAGCAGCCGGCAGGTAGTCGTCAGGCACGTCGGTGAGTCGTGCCGGAGACTACCTCGACCGACGTCACGTACTTGCTTCGTCACTCGAGGCTGGTGCCCGTCGAGTCGGAGTGCACGTTCGCGAAATCGTGTCCGGCCGCTTCCCACGCTGCGACGATCGCGTTTTTTTTCGCATTCGCGAGCTCGACACCCGCGGCGACTTGCTGGCGGATCGTGTAGTCCTGGGAGGCAGGAGCGAGGCGCACCAAAACGGCCGTCAAGTGCGACCGCGCCTGCAAACGCGGCGACCACGATCGAACGCACGCTAAAGGCGCTGACCGCCGTCGATCTCCAGCACGCGGCCGTTGCAGTAGTCGTTTTCCAAGATGAACGCGGCCGTAGCGGCGATCTCGTGCGGCTCACCGAGACGCTGTACCGGGATCCCCGCGGCCATCTTCTCGAGAATCTCCGGTTTCATGCTCGCAACCATTTCGGTCTTGATGAAGCCGGGCGCAATCGCGTTGACCCGGATCCGAAAGCGAGCGAGCTCCTTCGCCCATACCACGGTCAGCGCAGAGACGCCGGCTTTCGCGGCGGAGTAGTTGCTCTGGCCGAAATTGCCCGCACGTGAAAGGCTCGAGATATTGATGATGCAGCCGCCGTTGCCGAACCGAATCATCCGCTCCGCAGCCTCGCGCCCGCACAGGAACACGCCGGTGAGGTTCACGTCGATGACGGATTGCCATTGGGCGAGCGAAAGCTTGCCGACGATGTCGCCGTCCTTCACCTTGACGAGCAGACCGTCGCGCAATATTCCGGCATTGGCGATAGCGCAGTCGAGGCGGCCAAAGTCCGCGGCCACGCGATCGAAAAGTTTCACGACGTCGGCTTCATCGGCAACGTTCGCGGAGTAGGTTTCCGCGCGGCGTCCGAGGCCGCGGCATGCGTCGGCGACGTCCCGCAGTCCCGATTCGTCGAGGTCGACGAGCGCGAGATCTGCGCCTCGTTCAGCGAGCCCGCGCGCCATTGCCGCGCCGAGGCCGCGCCCCGCGCCCGTGATCAAAACCGTCTTGCCGCTGATCTGCATTGGTTTCGGGCCTCGCGAGCGAATGACGGCGGAATGTTACCGGCAGAGGCCGAGGTTGGCCAGAAAACGAGCCCTCGAATCCGATCTGGGGTATGCTCGCCGACCCGGCGAAAACGACGTCCCGGCCGACCTCAGAGCCAAATGATTGTTTCGAGATATCTCGACCGCATTGCGATCACGCTGTCGACGATCTGCATCGTGCATTGCCTCGCAATGCCGCTCGTCATCGCAGTGTTGCCGATCGCCGCTCTCACTGCCGGAAACGACGGCCACTTTCACGCGTTGATGTTGTGGCTCGTGGTGCCCACGAGCGCGGTCGGCTTCGCGATCGGCTATCGCGTCCACGCTAAGGCCGGCGTCGTTCTGACGGGCGTGGTCGCCGTCGCGATCCTCGCCATCGTCGCGCTATGGGGCCACGCCGCCTGGGACACGTCGACAGAGGTCGCGGTCAATGTCGCGGCGAGCGTGCTGCTCGCCAGCGCGCACTGGCGGAATTTTCGCGAGGTTCGCCGGATTCACCGGCACGCCTAGCCGTCGTCAACCGCCGTCCGCGCTCGCCGCGAGGGCAGCCGCGCGCACGACGCGTCCACGATCGAGCACCAGCTCGTGCGTAAACTGATTCCGGTGCGTGCTGAGATGCGATGCGCAGACGAGCTGGGTGCCCTCGGCGATCACAGCGCGCAAAGCGTCGTCGAGCGCGATGGAGCCCGGCGCATCTAGTCCTTCCCACGGCTCATCGAGCAACAAGAGCCGCGGCCGATTCGCGAGCGCGCGCGCAATCAACGCGCGCCGCGCCTGCCCGTAGGACAGCGACGACAGCGGCCGCTCCGCGAGAGCATCGAGCGCGAACTCCTCCACCAGCTCGTCGACTCGGTGCGCTTCGTCGGCGCTCGTCGCACGCGTGAGCCCGACGCTCGACTCGAACCCCGACGCGATGCAACCGCGCACGGTAGTGGGATAGCGATAAGCCGCTTGCAGCTCGGGCGATAGCCACGCGACCTGCCGGCGCAGCGTCCACACGTTGCGCGGGTTACCGAGCGCGGGCCACCGGACCTCGCTGCCGAGCGCGGGCCGCAACTGCCCGTGCAGCAGCCGAAGAAATGTGCTCTTCCCTGAACCGTTCGCTCCAGTCACGAGCCACTGCTGATTTGCGTGGAGCTGCCAGGAAAGGTCCCGCAGCACGTGCCGCGCGCCGAGCCAGACGTCGGCGCCGCGGATCTCGACGAGCGGCAGATGGTCGTGCGCCTCGGTGCGCTTGGAGACGACATCGGCGCTCGCGCGGCGCACCGCCCGGCGCGCGGTGCTCGCTGCCGAACCAACGGTTTCGCTCGCGAACCCGGCACCGTGCGCATGCTTCGCTCTGTCGTCGTTCGATAGAGCCAACCCAAGTCGCCGGCCAGCCGAGACGATCGCGCCGCGCTCGAGCAGCGCGACATGCTCGATCGCCGCAGGCAGATCGTCCTTCGAGTGTGCGGTGCAGACGAGCGTCAGATCGACCGTGATGCGGGCGATCAGCCGATCGAGCTCGATGCGTGCGTCGCGATCGAGCCCGCTCGCAGGCTCGTCGAGGAGCAGCACCGTGGGTTTGAACGCGACGCCGCGCGCGATGAGCACGCGCCGCTGCTCGCCGCGCGAGAGCTCGAGGAACCGCCGCTCCGCAAGGTGTGCGACACCGAGATCGCTCATCATTGTGAGCGAGCGGCCGCGTTCCGCGGCCTCGGGCCGGCGGCGCGGCACGTCCGTCCGATACGCGCCCGACAGCACGACGTCGAGCGCGGTGAAATTCCAGCCCCACCGAGCGTAGCGATCCTGGAGCTCGTGGCTCACGACCACGATCTCGGCGCGGGCCTGCACCGCGTCGCGTAGCTCCCCGCGGCCGAAGTCGTAGTGCCGCTCGCCGCGTCCGGGGGCGGGCCAGATCGTTCCGCCGATGAGCCCGAGAAAGGTAGACTTGCCGCTGCCGTTCGCGCCGACGATTCCCCAGTGCTCGCCGCGCGCGAGGCGCCACGTGATGGCACGCAGCACCGTCGCGCCGGCGAGATCGACGTCGACTCGATCGAGCTGGACTAGCGGTGCGATACTCATTGCGCGGTCGACTTGGAACCCTTCGCGGATGGCGTGCGCGAGTTTACCTGAGCTAGCCGAGGTACCGGGGAAGCGATCAACGGATGATCAACGTTCTGCCAACCGTCGCCGACGTGGCCGATGCCTACGTGCGTTTGCGCGACTGGGTCGTCGAAACACCGGTGCTCGAGTCGGAGGCGTTGAACCGGCGCATCGGTACGCGCGTGCTGTTCAAGGCCGAGTGCTTGCAACACGCCGGCAGCTTCAAGATCCGCGGTGCGCTGAATCGGATCCTGCAGCTCAGCCACGCGGAACGTAGCGCCGGCGTGGTCGCGTTCTCGTCGGGCAACCATGCACAGGCGGTGGCGCTCGCCGCTCAGTGGCTTGGGATCAGCGCGACGATCGTGATGCCTGCCGATGCGCCGCAGACCAAGCTCGCAGGCACGCGCTCGTACGGCGCGGAGGTCGTCCTCTACGACCGCGAGCGCGAAAACCGCGAGCAGATCGCGAGCGACATCGCGACGCAGCGCGGCGCGGCGCTCGTGCCGCCGTTCGATCATGCGCAGGTGGTTGCGGGGCAGGGCACGGCCGCGCTCGAGCTCGGCCGAACGGTGCGCGCGCGTCATGCCGAGCTCGACGCTCTCTACGTGCCGTGCAGCGGCGGCGGGCTCGTCGCGGGTTCCGCGCTCGCGATCAAGTCCATGTTCGCGAGCTGTGCGGTGTACGCCGTGGAGCCCGAGGGCTACACCGACACGGCGGAGTCGCTCGCCGCGGGCGAGCGACGCATGCTCGCAGCGCATCCGCCGACGATTTGCGATGGACTGCGTGCGCCGGTGCAGGGCGCGATCACGTTCGCGATCAACCGCCGCGAGCTCGCCGGCGCCGTTGCCGTCGATGACGCTACGGTGCGCGAAGCGATGGCGCTCGCGGCCGAGCACCTGAAAGTCGTCGTCGAGCCATCCGGAGCGGCCGCTCTCGCTGCGCTCCTTCGACACCCGCCGCGCGAACGCAAGTGCGTCGGCGTGATCCTGTCGGGCGGCAACGTGGACCCGCAGATGCTCACGAGCGCGCTCGCGGTCCTCGCGGGCGCATGACACGCCGCAACCGAATCGCCCCGCGTTACCGTCTAACCGTCCTGAAATAGACCATAATGCCGGGGTAGCGAGACTCGGTTGGGGGAGCGATTAGCGTCGTATGCAGTTGCGCCAGATAGCACGGCTGGACGAGTGGTACCGGTTCGACCCCGGCACGCTGTTCATCACCGGGCTGCAGGCGCTCGTGCGGCTGTTGCTCGCGCAGAGCCACCTCGATCGAAGTGCCGGCCTCAACACGGCGGGCTTCGTGTCCGGCTACCGCGGCTCCCCGCTCGGCGGGCTCGACCGCGAGCTGTGGCGCGCGCAGAAGTCTCTTGATGCGAGCCGAATTCTCTTCCAGCCCGGGCTGAACGAGGACCTCGCGGCGACCTCGATCTGGGGCGCGCAGCAGACCAATCTGTTCTCCGGAGCGCGCTACGACGGCGTGTTCTCGATGTGGTACGGGAAGGGGCCCGGCGTCGATCGCTCCGGCGACGCGTTCAAGCACGGCAACGCCGCAGGCACGTCCGCGCACGGCGGTGTGCTCGTGGTCGCGGGCGATGACCACACTTGCAAGTCGTCTTCGCTGCCGCATCAGAGCGAGTACAGCTTCGTAGACGCAATGATTCCGGTTCTCAATCCCGCCGACGTGAGCGAGATCGTCGAGCTCGGCCTATACGGTTTCGCGCTTTCGCGTTTCAGCGGCTGCTGGATCGGGCTCAAGGTGACGCAGGAGACGGCCGACGCGACGCAGTCGTTCGAGCTGCTGCCGCAAGATCTCAGGATCGTGTTGCCGCCGTTCGACATGCCGCCGGGCGGCCTCAACATTCGTTGGCCAGACCCGCCGAACGATCAAGAGTTCCGTCTGCAGCGCCACAAGCTGCGTGCTGCGCTCGCGTTCGCGCGCGCGAACCGGCTGAACCGCACGATCATCGAGGGCCGCAACCCGCGGTTCGGGATCGTCACGACCGGCAAGGCGCATCTCGACACGCTGCAAGCGCTGGACGACCTCGGCATCGATCAGAAGCGCGCGGCCGACATCGGTATCAAGCTGTTCAAGGTCGGCATGAGCTGGCCTCTCGAGCCAGATGCGATCCGGCAATTCGCGGAAGGTCTCGAGGAGATCGTCGTCGTCGAGGAGAAACGCGGCGTCGTCGAGAACCAGTTGAAGGAGCAGCTCTACAACTGGCAAGCGCGCGTGCGCCCGCTGATCATCGGCAAGCGCGACGAGCACGGCGACTGGCTGCTGCCGTCGAATGGCGAGCTGACGCCCGCGTTGATCGCGCGGGTGCTCGCGAAGCGAATGCGCCGTTTCTACTCGAGCCTGGACATCGATGACCGCGTGCGCTTCCTCGAGCAGCAGGAGTCACGCCTGTCCGAGCTCACCACGGACGTTCAGCGCCAACCACACTTCTGCTCGGGCTGCCCGCACAACACGTCGACGCGCGTTCCCGAGGGCAGCCGCGCAGTCGGCGGCATCGGCTGCCACTTCATGGCTGGGTGGATGGACCGCGATACGGTCACTTACACGCAGATGGGTGGGGAAGGCGCGACTTGGATCGGCCAGGCACCGTTCACCGAGACCAAGCACGTCTTCCAAAACCTCGGCGACGGCACTTACGCGCATTCCGGCAGCCTCGCGATTCGCGCCGCCGTGGCTGCCGGCGTGAACATGACCTACAAGATCCTGTTCAACGACGCTGTGGCGATGACGGGCGGCCAGCCGGTCGAAGGGCACCTCACGGTATCGGGCGTCGCGCATCAGCTTGCGGCGGAGGGTGTGCGGCCAGTCATGGTCGTGACGGATCAACCGGAGAAGTACGCGGGCGGCGCCTCTCTGCCGCCCACCGTCACCGTGCACCACCGACGCACGCTCGATCAGGTCCAGCGCGAGTTGCGCGCGGTCCCCGGCGTTTCCGCGCTGATCTACGATCAAACCTGTGCCGCGGAGCTCCACCGCAAGCGCAAGCGCGGCACGATCGAGGCCCCCGACAAGCGCGTGGTGGTCAACGAGCTCGTGTGCGAGGGCTGCGGTGACTGCAACGTGCAGTCGAACTGCCTCTCGGTGATGGCGCTCGAGACGGAGTTCGGGCGCAAGCGCAGGATCAACCAGTCGTCGTGCAACCAAGACTTCAGCTGTCTCGAAGGTTTTTGCCCGAGCTTCGTCACGCTGAAAGGTGCGAAACGCAATCCGCCCCGGCCGCTGGCTACCGAGGTTCTTCCGAGCCTGCCCGAGCCGCGGCGGGCCGAGAACGGTGCCGTGCACAACATTCTCATCGCGGGCGTCGGCGGTACGGGCGTCGTGACCGCGAGCGGCTTGCTGGGGCTCGCGGCGCACCTCGAAGGCAAGCACGTCGTGCAGCTCGACCAGACCGGCCTCGCGCAGAAGTACGGTGCGGTGCTCTCGCACGTTCGAATCTCGACGGATCGCGAGCGGCTGCACGGCATGCGAATTCCGGCGGGACAAGTCGATCTCTTGCTGGGTGCCGACCTCATCGTCGCGGCGGGCCATGAGCCGCTCTCGATGCTCTCGGATCGGCGCTCGTCGGTGATCGTCAACGTGCACGAGGAGCTGCCGCCGAGCTTCATTCGCGAGCGCGACTTCGCTTTCCCGGGACGTAAGCTGATCGAGGCGCTGCGCGCTGCGAGTCGCGTCGATGGTGTCGCGGCGCTCGAGGCCACGCGGCTTGCATCCGCGCTGCTCGGCGACAGCATCGGCGCCAACGTCTTGATGCTCGGCTTCGCGTTCCAGAGAGGCCAGCTGCCCGTATCGGGCGCGGCGCTCTATCGGGCGCTCGAGCTCTACGGCCGCAACGTGGACGAGAACAAGCTCGCTTTCGATTGGGGGCGCTTCGCGGCGCAGAGCCCCGAGCAAGTCGAGCGTTTGGCGATGGCCAAGGAAGGCGGCGAGGACAAGGCCGCGTCGCCGGCGGAGGCCATCGGGCGCCGCGAGGAGTTCCTGATCGGCTATCAGAACCGCGCCTATGCCGCGCGCTATCGCACGCTCGTCGATCGTGTCGCGGCCACCGAGCAGCGCGTTCGGCCGGGCAGTACCTCGCTACGCGACGCGGTCGTGCGCAACTACTTTGCGCTGCTCGCTTACAAGGATGAGTACGAAGTCGCGCGTCTCCACACCGAAACAGGGTTCCTAGACAGCTTGCGGCGTAATTTCGGCGCGAGAGCGCGTCCGACGTTTCACTTCTCCCCGCCGCTATTCGCGGCGAAGGATCCCGCGACTGGCCGTCCGAAGAAATACGAGTTCGGCCCCTGGATCCTGCCGGTGCTGCGTCTCCTCGCCAAGCTGCGCGGGTTGCGTGGTACCAAGCTCGATCCGTTCGGCTATACGGCCGATCGGCGCCTCGAGCGCGAGCTGCTCGCACGCTATGAGCGTTTGGTCGAGCGGCTCATCGCGGAGCTGGACGACCGTCGGTTCGACATTGCGCTCGAGCTGGCGCGCCTGCCGGCCGACGTGCGCGGCTACGGGCCGATCAAGAAGGCTGCGGCAGAGCGGGCGGCCGAGCGCGAGAAAAAGCTCGTCGAGGCGTGGGAAGCGCCGCCCACGCGCGTCGAGCGCCCCGCCCGTGCGAGCGCGGCCTAGAGGTGGTTAGCGGCGGCGGCGGCCGGACTCGGCCGCGGTTGCACAGCGGATGCAGCGGTCCGCGAACGGGTGTGCAGCGAGTCGAGCCATCGGAATCGTCTCACCGCAGTCGGCGCAGACCCCATAGGTTTCGTTCTTGATCTGATCGAGCGCCTTCGCGATCTGGCTGATCTCATTGCGCGCCTCGTTGCCGAGCGCGTCGACGACTTCGGCGTTCTCGAGCTCTTGCGCCTGCTCCTGCGAGTCCGCGCTGCGGCCGCCCGTGAGGTTGTCCTTCAGCCGCTCCAACCGGTGCGTGAGCTCGGCGTGCTTGGCGCGCAGTTGCGCCTCGATGTGTGCGTACTGGTCCATTCGGTCCCACCTTCATCGTCGGCCGTGCGCACGGCCGTCGGCGTCAGCCGATTTGTTCTAATCCGGTGGCGGGCCAGATGCGGCGCGTTCCCGGTTTCTCGACGACTTGCGGCTCCCGCGCGGAGGCGTCTAGCATCGACGGCGCGCGACAGTCGGATTTATACGCTCCCGGCCCCAGCATAGCTCCGTTTCGGGTCGCGCCCAACTGGGTTAATTGCATGATGGTTCAAGTCCGGACGTCGACACTACCTATCGGCGCAGATCATCTCGAGCACGATGCGTTTAGACCGAGTCCTGAACGGTGCGCCAACGCGCGCGGAACCAAATGAGAATCCTCGCGGGCACGAGCGGCTTCTCCTACAAGGAATGGGTGGGCGAGTTCTATCCCGAGAAGCAGCCCGCGAAGGGGATGCTCGCGTACTACGCAACTCGATTGCCCACCGTCGAAATAAACAACACGTTCTACAGGATGCCGAACGCGGCCGCGCTCGCGGGCTGGCGGTCGCAGGTGCCGGACACGTTCCGCTTCGCAGTCAAGGCGTCGCGCCGGATTTCCCACGTCAAGCGCCTCAGGGATTGCGGCTCGGAGGTTCGCTACCTGCTCGACGCGCTGAACGCGATGCAGCCGTGCGTCGGGTCGATCCTGTTTCAGTTGCCGCCGTTCGCGAAACGAGACACGGCGGTGCTTGCGGCGTTCGTCGCGGAGCTGCCGCCAGGCTGTCGCGCCGCCTTTGAGTTTCGCAACCCGAGCTGGTTCGAGCCCGAGGTATTCGCGATTCTCGAATCGCACAACTGCGCGCTCGTGCAGAGCGAAGAGGGCGAGCCTCTGAAGGACCCATTGCCCTGGACGGCGGACTGGGCCTATCTGCGGTTACGCAGAGTCGACTACACGCCCCAGGATCTCGAGACCTGGCTCGAGCGCCTGCGCGCCGCCAAGCTCACGGAAGCGCAGGTCTTCTTCAAGCACGAGGACGCGGCGACGGGCCCGAAGCTCGCGCAGCAATTCTTGGAGCTCGCTGGGCGGGACGCCCGCTGATTCTCGTGAGCGATGCGAGCGCGCGCAGCCGGCGAGCCGCGGCCGCGGTGCGCGATCAGTCCTTGCGGTCGCGCGTAAGCGCCCGGAAGCGCGAAAAGTGCCGCAGCGCGGCCTGCTCGTCGCCCACCTGCTGGTAGAGCCGCGCGAGATTGAAGTGAACGTCCGCCACGCGCGCGTCGAGGCGCACGGCTTCGAGGTACTGCTCGATCGCGTCCCTGGTCGCGCCGCGGTCCTCGAGCACGACGCCGAGATTGAACCGCGCGGTCGGATGGTTCGGCTCGAGCTCGAGCGCGCCGCGGTAGAGCCGCTCGGCCTCGGGCAGATCGCGCGCGATGTGGCGCAGCCGGCCCAGGTTGATCGTTGCGGCGACGTGCGCCGGCTCGGACTCGAGAACTCCGCGATACGCGCTCTCGGCGTCGGCGTTCGAGCCGATCTGCTCGCTCTCGAGCGCCGCCTGGAACAGCTCGTCCGTGCTCTCCGCCGTCTGCAGCGCCTGTTGAACGGATTCGCGTGCGAGCGGCGCCACTTTCTCGCCGATCTCGCGGACCGAGAAGTCGAGCACCGTCTGGCCGGACTCCGGCTCCCACGCCGTGCTGTTGTCGCGCACGACGACGCGGTCGCCGTCGATCTGGACGCGCACCGCGCTGAGCGGCCGATCCGCGGGCAGTTGCTCCGCCAACGCTTTGAGGGCTCGCGAGATTCTGCGCGGCGGCAGCTTCGCATCCGCGAGCCCCTTCGCGGTCCGCAGCAGCACGAGATCCTGGAACGAGAAAGTGAAGCGCCCGCCGGCGCCCGCGTGCGGCACGACGACCCCTGACCGTACGAGCCCGCGGACTCGCTGCTCGGAGATCCCGAGCAGGTCGGCTACCTCGCGCGTCGAATACGCCTTCATGGCGCTGGAGTTACTTGGCAGCGGCGCGCTTCTTGGCGGCGGGCTTCTTCGCAGCTTTCTTGTCGGCTTGCTGCTCGGACTTGTCGGCCTGCTGCGCGGGTTTGCGTGAGCTGCCAGCGGCGAGGCTCGCCTTGAGCGCCTCCATGATGTCGACGATCTTGTGCTCCGGCTCCGCCGTCGGCGCGACCGTGATGTCTTCGCCTTCGACCTTCTTGCTGGATCAGCTCGAGCATTCGCTCGCGCACTTCGTCGCGATAGTTTTCGGGCTCGAACTTGTCGCTCGCGGCCTGCTCGATGAGCTGCGTCGCGAGCTTGAGCTCCGCGGGCTTCACCGTGGCATCCTCGATCGGCACCTCGGAGAACGCACGCAACTCGTCGGGATAGTGGAGCTGCTCCATCACGAGCCCGTTCTGCATCGGCCGCACCATCACGAGGTATTGCTTGCCGCGTGCCGCGTACTTGCCGATGCCGATGCGGCCCGTCTCGACGAGGGCCTGCGACAGCAGCTTGTAGGCGCGTGCGCCGCCCTTCTCCGTGCCGAGGTAATACACCTTGTCCAAGTACTGCCGCTCGATCTGCTCGGCCTTCAGGAACTCGACGATGTCGATCGTGTGGGTCGCGGCCGCCTCGAGCGTTTTGAGCTCCTCGGGCTCGAACAGCACGTATTGACCCTTCGCGAACTCGTAGCCTTTTACGATCTCCTCGCGCGGCACGACCTCGCCGCTGCGGGAGTTGATCAGCTGTTGCTTTACGCGCGAGCCGTCCTTCTTGTGAATTTGGTTGAACGAGAGGGCGCTCTGCGATTCCGCGGCGGAGTACAGCTTGACCGGGATCGAGACGAGGCCGAACGAAATGGTAGCGGTCGATATGGCTCGCGCTGGCATTGGCGAATAATATATCCTCGATTCCCGCTGTGGCAACAAAAAATACCGGCAAGTTAGAGACTTATCGCGCAAAGCGAAAGGCGGATCAAACCCCGGAGCCGTTCAGTCCGGTGCGTGCGGGCGGTTCGCGCTTCGTCGTGCAGCAGCACGCCGCGCGGCGCACCCATTACGATTTTCGCCTCGAGTTCGACGGGGTCCTGAAGTCTTGGGCCGTGCCGAAGGGCCCTTCACCGAATCCCGCCGAAAAGCGCCTCGCCGTGCACGTCGAGGACCATCCGGTCGACTACGTGAACTTCGAGGGGCTGATCCCGCCGGGGAACTACGGCGCCGGTGCCGTCATCGTCTGGGACCGCGGACGGTGGATTGCGCTCAACGACTTCGGCGACGGGCCTCGACGAGCGGCAAGCTGTTGTTCGAGCTTCGTGGCCACAAGCTGCGCGGCAAGTGGACGCTCGTGAAGACGCGCCGCGGCAAGAACGAGTGGCTGCTGATCAAAGAGCGCGACGCGTACGCGAACGAGCGAACGACGGAGGACTACCCGCACGACTCCGTGCTCTCGGGCCGCACCGTCGAGCAGGTCGCCGCGAAGGACCATCGCGCCGCCGGGTTAGAGGCGCGCCTGAAGAAGCTCGGCGCGAAGGCACGCCCGCTACGTGCGAAGGATCTCTCGCCGATGCTCGCGACTCCGGGCAAGGCGTTCACGCGACCCGGACTGGGTGTTCGAGCTCAAGTACGACGGCTACCGGCTATTCGCGGAGAAAGCCGACGGCCGCGTCACCCTCTACTCGCGCGCGGGACACGATTTCACGTTGACGTTTCCGGACGTCGCCGAGTTCGTCGCGCCGCTGCCATACGACAGCTTCATCATCGACGGCGAGGTGATCATCAACGACGCTCGCGGGATACCGAGCTTCGCGCTGCTGCAAAAGCGCGGGCGAATCATGCGCCGGATCGAGGCCGAGCGCGCGGCGCTCGAGCTGCCCGCGACTCTGTACGCGTTCGATTTGCTCGAGTTCGGCGGCCTCGACTTGCGCTCGCTGCCGCTGCTCGCGCGCAAGGACGCGCTGCAGTCGCTGCTGCCGACCGTGGGCCCGCTGCGCTACTCCGAGCACGTAGCGGAGCAGGGCGAGGCGATGTTCGTCGAAGCGGAGCGCATGGGGCTAGAGGGCATCGTCGGCAAGCGCGCGGCGTCGGCTTACGTGAGCAAGCGGTCGCAGGATTGGGTGAAGGTCAACGCCGCGAAGTCGGACGACTTCGTCGTCGTCGGCTACCTGCCGGCGAAGAACGGTGCCGTCGGCTTCAGCGCGCTGCTGCTCGCACAGTATCGCGACGGCGAGCTCACCTACGCCGGGCGCGTTGGCGGCGGTTTCGCGCAGCGCGATTTCAAAGCCATCGAGCCGCGGCTCGCGGAGCTCGCGTTCGGCCGAACCGCCTGCGGCCGCGCCCGAAGAGAAGGCCGCGGTGTGGCACGCGCCCGGGCCCGTCGTGCAGGTGAAGTTCAAGCAGCGCACGGCCGACGGCGCCCTGCGCCAGCCCGTCGTTCTTGCGACTGCGCGACGACAAACCCGCTGCGGAATGTGCCTGGCCCAGCGCGGCCCAGCCCGAGTCCGAGGAAGCCGAGCCCGCGGCGAGTCCTGCGCCTGCCGCGTCCGAGCCAGAGAAGCGGACGGTCGACCTCACGAACCTCGACAAGGTGTTCTGGCCCGCCGAGGGCTACACGAAGGGCGACATGATCGCCTACTACCAGAGCATCGCGGAGTGGTTCCTGCCGTACTTGAAGGACCGGCCCGTCGTGCTCACGCGCTATCCCGACGGCATCGAGGGCAAGTCGTTTTTCCAGAAGGACGCGCCGGTGTACGCGCCGAAGTGGTTGCGGCTCGAGACGATGTGGAGCGAGCAGGCCGAGCGCGAGATCCGCTACTTCGTGCTCGACGACATCGAGTCGCTTACCTATGTCGCGAACATGGGCTCGATTCCGCTGCACGTGTGGTCGAGCCGCGTCGCCGCGCTCGAGCGGCCTGATTGGTGCATTCTCGACCTCGACCCGAAGAGCGCACCGTTCAAGGACGTCGTGACGATCGCTCGTCACATCCACGACCTCTGCGACGACGTGGGGCTCACGAACTACGTGAAGACGAGCGGCTCGACGGGATTGCACGTGCTGATCCCGCTCGGCGCACGCTACACCTACGAGCACTCGCGCACGCTCGCGGAGTTGCTCGCGCGCTTCACCGCGAAGTCGTTGCCGGAGATCGCGACGATCGTGCGCCGGCCGGACGATCGCGAGGGCAAGGTATATCTCGACTATCTTCAGAACGGCCACGGCCGCTTGCTCGTGGCGCCGTTCAGCGTGCGGCCGCTGCCGAAGGCGCCGGTGTCGATGCCGCTCGAGTGGCCGGAGGTGAACGGGCGGCTCAAGCTCGAGCGCTTCAACATCCGCAACGCGCGCAAGCGGATGCTCGAAAAGGGCGATCCGCTTGCGGCCGTGCTCACTGAGTCGACCGACATGCTCGCGGCGATCGACGCACTGCAGCGCCGCTTGGCCAAGTGACCTTGAGGCTCGCCTCGCCGACGACGGTATACTGTCCCCTAGTTCGTCCGCGCGTAGGACGAGACGACGCACTCGCCGAAGCGGAGGGATCTCGAGATGAGCCCACGTACAGAAAGAACTTCGTTCGCCGCCGCGATCGCGCTTGGTTGCTGCGCCGGTCCGGCGCTGGCCCATCACGGTTTCGGGCTCTTCCAGATGGACAAGTCTGCCGACTACTCCGGCACGCTGACCAAGTTCGAGCTCGTCAACCCTCATTCATACCTGTACTTCGACACCGTCGGCGCCGACGGCAAACCATTGTCCGTGCGATGCGAGATGCGCGCGGCCACGCTGATCAAACGCTCGGGTTGGAAAGTGGAGCAGTTCGTCCCGGGACGGCCGGTCGAGGTCCATGGCCATCCCCACCGCGACGATCCGCATTCCTGCTACCTCGAGAGCGTCACGATCGGCGGCGCGCCCGCCATCGACCGCAACGATCAGTTCTCGACCTCGACACCCGTCGACACCTCGAAGCGGCCGCTGCGTCTAGCCTCGGGCGAGCCAAACATTTCGGGCGACTGGGCCGTGGAGCAGGCCGTGCTGACGATTCCGCCGAGCGGCGGCAACGGCTCCCTCGTGCCGCGGAGTCTCCGTGAGGATTTCGCGGCCGGAAAGATCACGCTCGAGCAGATTCGCGCACGCAATCCCGCGCCCGCGCGGCCGACCTACACCGAGGCGGGCCAAGCCGCGGCCACCGCGTTCCGGATGTGGTCGCCGGAGGACAATCCGCGGCTTTCATGCAAGCCCACGAGCGTCGTCTTCGACTGGACGTTCGACTGGCCGGTCAACCGCATCACGCAGACGACCGCCGACGGCGAGAAGGTGATCGACATCGACTACGGCCTCTACAGCTTCGCTCGCCGGATCCACTTGGGTGCGGACAAGCATCCGCCGGACCTTCAGCCGAGCAACAGCGGCCATTCGATCGGGCACTGGGAGAACGACACGCTCGTCGTCGACACGGTTGGGTTCGCGCCGGGCGTGCTGTCGCCGCCCACGCGCAACAGCGACCGGCTGCACGTGGTCGAGCGCTTCACGCTCGACGCAAAGACGTTCGCGCTCAAGCGCGAGTACACGGCTGAAGACCCCGTATATCTCGCCGCCCCGTACCAGGGCTCCGACACCGTGCTGCTCTCCGATACGCCGTTCGAGAAGCAGCCCTGCTCGGAGCTGACCTTCGAGTTCACGAACAGCGGGGATCGCTAGTCGTCGATCAATTCTCGATGCGGAGCTCGAACCGTTCGCAGTAGTGAGCGAAGCGCCGCGTCTGCGCGGCGCGCTCTAACCCGAACTGCTCGAGCGTATAGCGATGCGCGCCGTGCTTGTCCTTCGGATTCGCGGCGAGGAAACCCGCCATCGCCGCGCGCGCGTCGTCGGTGAGCGGCCAGCCGAGGAAATCGTAGACGCGCTCGACCGTCGCGAGCGGCGCGCGCTCGATCGACTCGTAGCTCACATCGAGGAATTGTGCAGCGGGCGCGCGATCGCGAACCGCGAGAAACTCGTCGAGCGCGCGCGCCCAGCGCTCCGCCCAGTCGGCGGCGATCTGCTGCGGGTCCGCGCTGTCGCTGAACGCGCGCCGCAGCACGGTCGCATGGCTCGCCATCGATGCCATCACGCGCAGCGGGTCGCGATGAGTCTGGACGATCTTCGCGTTCGGATAGCGGCGCAGCAGCGCGGCGAGGCGAACAAGTGCCCAGGGCGCTTTGAGCACCCACCGCTTGCCCGAACGCTGCGCTTGCAGATGCTGCAGCAAACGGCGATGGAAGTCGTACGCGAGATCCTGCGAGTCGCGCTCGAACCAGTTCTCGATACGAGCGCACGTCGTGCGTCGTGTGGAATTGGATGCCCATGAACACTTGCGCGTGGATCGCGATGCATTCCTGCGGCAGGTCAGGCGCGATCGGGTGGATGCGCATGAACTCCGGTGCGAGCCGGTTCGCCCAATCGAGCCGGCTCTGCGCGCGCGCGCGGACGCGTTCGATCCCCGCGGCCGTCTCGCCATGCGTGGCCGGGTACATCACTTCCCACGTGAACGGCGCGCGGTTGCCGGGATCCTCGCTCACGAGCCCGTGCAGGTGCGTCGTGCCCGTACGCGGCAGCCCGATGATGAACACGGGGTCGGCGACTGCGCTGCCGCTCGACCTCGGGATGCGCACGGCGCTCTGCCTCGAGCAGCAGCAAATTCTCGAGCAGGCTCACGATGAGCTCGCGCACGGTGATGCGGCCGAGCGTCGTGAGCTCGGCCTCGTCGCGATAAGACTTCAGCAGCCGCTCGAGCGGCTCGTCGATCGGCCACGCGCCGAAGTCGCTCACGCCGGCGCGCCGGCGCGCGGACTGGAGCAAGCTATCGATCTCGAGCGAGGGCGGATCGGCGCCGATGCGTCGCAGAGTTCGGCCGCCTGCGTTCAGGGCACGCGACGGCGCCGCTCACGCAGCTCGCGGAAAAGCTCATCGGTGGGGCTTCGGGGGTTTGCTAGTATTCGCGGCGCGGATTGTCCCCCAAGGAGCCTTGGCGCAGCAATGACCCTCTCCGAGATACAAGCGTTCATTCGCGACGTTCCCGATTTCCCGAAGCCCGGTATCGTCTTCAAGGACATCACGCCGCTGCTTGCCGACGCGAACGGGTTCCGCGCCGCGATCGACGCAGCTCGCGGACCTTGTCGACGCCACTCGCTGCCGACGGCATCCTCGCGATCGAGTCTCGCGGCTTCATCTTCGGCGCTGCGCTCGCGCAGCGCGCCGGTTTGCCGCTGCAGCTCGTGCGCAAGCGCGGTAAGTTGCCGCGCAAGTCGGTGAGCATGGACGTACGCGCTCGAATACGGCGTCGATCACCTCGAGATGCACACGGATGCGGTCCGCCCGGGCGGGCGCTATCTGATCGTCGACGACGTGATCGCGACCGGTGGCACGGCGGAAGCAGTCGCCAAGATGGTCGCGTCGCAGCGAGGCGAGATCGCGGCCTGCGTGTTCCTGATCGAGCTCACGTTTCTGAACGGCCGCAGCCGGCTCGGCGACAGGCGAAGTGATCAGCCTGATCAGCTATTGAACGAAGCGGTGCTCGGCCGCGATGCTCGGGGCGGGCGCCCGCCGTTAGTGCGAGCGCGTCAGAATGAAATCCGACAACCAGAGCAGCGCCTGCGAATCGTCGCCGAGCGTCTGCAGCGCGTCGATCGCGCGCTTCTGAGTCTCTGCCGCACGCCGGCGTGCGCCGTCGACGCCGAGCGTAGACGGGTAGGTCGACTTGTCGTTGTTCGCGTCGCTGCCGGCATTCTTGCCGAGAGTAGCGGTGTCCTGCTCGACCTCGAGCAAGGTCGTCGCGAATCTGGAAGACGAGCCCGATGTCGCGCGCGAATACGTCGAGGTTGGCGCGCTCCCCGTCAGTCAGCTCGCCGAGCTCGCTCGGCATCATGATCGACGCACGAATCAGTTGGCCGGTCTTGCGGCGGTGGATGTCCTCGAGCGCACGCTCGTCGAGCCGCTTGCCTTCGGCCTCGAGGTCGAGCGCTTGGCCGCCCACCATGCCCGCCGGGCCCGCGGCGCGCGCGAGCCACGCGACGATCTTGATCTGCTCGCGCGGCCGCGCGGCGAGCGGCCGCATCCGTGCGCACAGGATCTCGAACGCGAGCGCTTGGAGCGCGTCGCCCGCGAGGATCGCGGTAGCCTCGTCGAATTGGCGATGCGTCGTCGGGCGGCCGCGGCGCAGGTCGTCGTCGTCCATCGCGGGCAGATCGTCGTGCACGAGCGAGTACGCGTGCACGAGCTCGACCGCCGCCGCGATCGTGTCGAGAGTGTCCTCGCGCACGCCGCAGAGCTCACCGCTTGCGTACACGAGCAGCGGCCGCACGCGCTTGCCGCCGCCGAGCACCGAGTATTGCATCGCGGCGACGGAGTCGTTCTGGGATGTGTGCGTCGCTCCCGAGGATTTCGGCGAGCTTCAAGTCGACTTTTTGACGGTAGTGGTCGAGGCGCTCGCGCGAATGCGTCCTTCGAGGCCCGTGCTATCATACCGAGCCATCGTATCACCGAAACGGCGCACCCGGCGCAAGCATTCGTGAACACCGAATCGAGCCGAATACTGAGCGCCTCATCCGCAGATCTCGCGTTCCAGGCTCACATCCTCCCGGGTGTTTCGCGCACGTTTGCACTCACGATTCCCGTTCTGCCGCAGCGGCTTGCCGAGGTGATGACGAACGCCTACCTCCTGTGCCGGCTCGCAGACACGATCGAGGACGACGTCGGCCTCGACCAGTCGCAGAAGTCGGCTTTTCACGCGCGCTTCGTCGCGGTCGTGAAGGGCGACGAGGAGGCCGAAGCGTTCGCGGCGGCGCTCCTGCCCCTTTTGTCCGGCCGCGTTCTGCCGGCGGAGCGCGAGCTCGTGCGCAACGTGGCGTCCGTGATCCGCGTAACGCACAGCTTCTCCGCCGACGAGCAAGCGGCGCTCACGCGCTGCGTCGGCATCATGTGCAAGGGCATGCCGGCATTTCAGCGCGGCAAGAGCCTGCATGGCCTCGCGAACCTCAGCGAGTTCGCGTCGTATTGCTACTTCGTCGCGGGCGTCGTCGGCGAGATGTGCACCGAGCTCTTTTGCCTGCACTGCCCGGAAATCGAGAAACAGCGCGACGCGATGATGCGGCTCGCGGTGTCGTTCGGTCAGGGTCTGCAGATGACCAACATATTGAAGGACATCTGGGACGACAGGCAGGCGAATGCGTGCTGGTTGCCGCGCTCGGTGTTCGCGAACGGCGACTTCGAGCTCGAGCGCCTCGAGGAGCTGCACACGACGGCGACGTTCAAGCAAGGGCTCGACGAGCTGCTCGGTCTCGGTCACGCGCACTTGCGCAACGCGCTCGAGTACACGTGCATGATCCCGAAGCGCGAGGTCGGCATCCGGCGCTTCTGCCTCTGGGCCATTGGCCTCGCGGTGCTCACACTGCGCAAGATCCACCGCAACCCGGAGTTTCGCTCCGGAGCGGAAGTGAAGGTTTCGCGGCGCACCGTGAAGGCCACGGTGTTCACGACCAACATGACGTTGATGAGCAACCGCGCACTGCGCCTGATCTTCGCGCGCGCTGCCGACGGCCTGCCGCTCGCGAGCCGCGCGGAGACCCGCCTCGGCGACTTCGTCGCGGCGCTCCCGGGCGGGCGTATCGATGTCACCTGACGGCCGCGCGGCGGCCGCTGCGGCCGCCCCCGCGACCGTCGCCGTCATCGTCGCTCTCGGTATCGAGCGCGCGAGTCTGCAGAAGACGCTCTCCGCCGCCCAAGTTCCGCTCGGCCTCCTGCAAAGCGGCCCCGGATCCGAGCGCGCCGCGCGCGCGGCGACGGCCGCGCTCGCCTCGGGCGCGCACGCGCTCGTATCGTGGGGCTTCGCGGGCGGGCTCGCCGCGGACCTCGCGCCGGGTGCGGTCGTCCTGCCGCGGCGCGTGCGCGCGGCTGACGGTAGCAAGTTCGATGCGGATCCGGCGTGGCACGCGGCGCTCGTTCGGGCGCTGCGCGCGGACCTCGCCCCGCGGCTCGAGGACCTCGTGAGCGTGACCGCCGCGCTTACGACTCCCGAGCAAAAGAAGGCCGCCGGCGCGAGCGGTGCGATCGCCGTGGACATGGAGTCCGCCGCGATCGCAGCCGTCGCGGCACGCGCCCGCGCGCCGTTCGTCGCGCTGCGCGTGATCGTAGACGCGGCGGACGACTCACTGCCGCGGCGACGCCGAACGTTGGATCGACGAGCGCGGCGAGCGCCGCTTGCTGCCTGCGTTCGCCGCGGCTTTCCAACCCGCGCAGTGGCGCGAGCTTTGGACTCTCGCGCGGCGCTACCGCGTGGCGTGCGGCACGTTCGACCGGCTCGCGGCCGTAGTGGCGCCCGCGGGCTTCTGCTTCTCCGAGCCCCGTGAGCTAGCGCCAGCTCCCATGTCAGCGCTCGCCGACGACCTCGGTAACTATCTCGGACGTGCTGCAGCCGTCGTGCTGCGCTGGCGTAAGCTCACGATCGCAGCGACGCTCGCCGCGGCCGCGCTCGCGCTCTGGTACGCGGCGCACAACCTCGGCGTGAACACCGACACGGCGAACATGATTTCGGCCACGCTGCCGTGGCGGCAGGACTTCAACGAGTACCGCGACGCGTTCCCCGCGCGCGACCGCAACCTGCTGATCGTCATCGACGCGCCGTCGCCCGCGCGCGCGGACCAATTCGCGGCGAAGCTCTTGGCCGAGCTGCGCCGCGATCCCGAGTCTCTATCGCTCGATTCTGCTGCAGGGCGAGGGCGAGTTCTTCGAGCGCAACGGTCTCCTTTATCTTCCGCTCGCCGGCCTCGAACAGCTGTCCGACCGGCTCGCCGCCGCGCAGCCGCTACTCGGTCTGCTCAAGGCGCGCTTCGACGGCGCCGCCGTGCTGGACGTCGCGACGCGCACGCTCGAAGCGCGGCCCGATGGCGGCGCGACGGACGCGGCCGCGCTCGCGCCGTTCTATGCCGCCGTCGCGCGCACGCTCGACGGCGCGCGCGCGGGCGAGCCCGAGCCGTTGGCGTGGAATGCGCTGCTCGCGAGCGGCCCCGAACCGAGCTCGCGCCGCCTCGTCGTGCTGCAGCCGGCACTCGACTTCACGCGAATGCAACCCGCTACCGACGCGATTGCCGGGATTCGCGAGATCGTCGCGCGCCTGAACGCCGCCGAGCCTGCGCCGGTGACCGTGCGGCTCAGCGGCAGCGTCGCGATGGAGCACGAGGAGCTCTCGAGCGTCACTCGCGGCGCCACGTTCGCCGGCATCGCGACACTGTTCATGGTCGTGCTCGTGCTGTACGTGGCGCTGCGCTCGTGGCGCCTGCTCGTGATCTCCGTGCTCACTCTGTTCGTGGGCCTGTCGCTCACCGCGGCGTTCGCGGCCGCCGCGGTCGGTCATTTGAATCTCTTGTCCATCGCGTTCGTCGTGCTGAACGTCGGTTTGGGCAGCGACTACGTGATTCACGTGTTGTTGCGCCATCGCGAGCTGCTCGCCGAGGGACATGCCGTGGAGCCGGCGCTCATCGAGACGCTGCGCGGCGTCGGCTCATCGCTCGTGCTGTGCGCCGTGACGACGGCCGCGGGCTTCTACTCGTTCATTCCGACGACGTTTCAAGGCGTGTCGGAGCTCGGCTTGATCGCGGGCACCGGCGTGTTCTTTGGGCTGCTCGTTAGCGTCACGTTGCTGCCCGCGCTCGTCGCGCAGTTCGCTCCGTCGCTCACGGTCCGCAGCGCGCGGACGCTGATCGATCCGAAGATCTTCGTGCCGTTCAACCGGCGGCCCCGCCTCGTGCTCGGCGCCACGGCGGTCGTGATCGTCGCGGCGTGCGCGTCGCTGCCTTGGCTCACCTTCGACAGCAATCCGATCCACCTGCGCGACCCAAACAGCGAATCCGTCACCACGCTGCTCGAGCTCGCCGCGAACGGCGAGGCGCAGATGCTGAATCTCGCGGCCGTCGCGCCCGATCACGATACCGCGCTCGGTTGGGCCGCGCGGCTGCGCGAGCTGCCCGAGGTGCGCAACGTGATCACGGTCGAGTCGCTCGTGCCGAAAGACCAGCAGGACAAGGTCGCGGTGCTCGAGGACCTCGGGCTGCTCATGGGTCCGACGTTCGCCGAGCTCACGCGCGCGCCGCCCGACCCGCAGCGGCTCGCTGGCTCGCTCGCAACTCTGGAGACGGCGTCCGCGGGTCGTCCGGAGGCGCTCGGGTTGCATGCCGCTGCCGCGAGCGTGCGAACGTCGCTCGCGGCAGAACCGCCGGCCGACGCGCAGCGCCGCCTGCGCGAGCTCGACGGCGCGCTCACCTCGGGGCTGCCGGCGGAGCTCGGCCGGCTCGCCGCCGGCGTGCGCGCGCAGCCGTTCGGCCGCGACGGCGCTGCCGGAACCCGTCGCCGCACGGTTCGTCGGCACGCAAGGACGCGAGCTCGTCGAGATCGTGCCGGCCGAGGACGTGAGCGACAACGCGGCCGCGCGCCGGTTCATCACGGCGGTGCACGGCGTCGTCGCGAAGGCGACGGGTTTGCCCGTCGTCTATCAAGAGGCGTCGAGCACCGTCGTGCGCGCGTTCGCGCTCGCGATGCTCTACGCGTTCGTGATGGTGACGGCGATCATCTGGGCGGTGTTGCGCGACCTGAAGGATACGTTGCTCGTGATCGTGCCGCTCCTTCTCGCGACGACGGTGACGGCCGCGTTGACCGTCTTCATCGACATGCCGCTCAACTACGCGAACATCATCGCGCTGCCGCTGCTCGTCGGAATCGGCGTCGACAACGGCATCCACGTCGTGCACCGGATGCGCACGGACACGGCCGAGCAGCTGTTCGACACGAGCACGATGCGCGCCGTTCTCACGAGCGGGCTCACCACGGTCGCGAGCTTCGGCAACTTGGCGTTCTCGGCGCACGTGGGCACCGCGAGCATGGGCATCTTGCTCGCGCTCGGGCTCGCCGTGAGCATGGCGTTCACCTTGATCGTGCTGCCCGCGTGGCTCAAGCGAGCCGACCGCCGCGCGCCGGCAGCTGCATGAGCCGCGAGCGATCCTTGCGATGCCGAGCCTAGTCACAGGCGCGAATGGATTCCTCGGGTCGGCCGTCGTGCGCGCGCTGCTCGCGGACGGCCGCGCCGTGCGCGCGTTCGTGCGCCGCGGCAGCGACCGGCGCAACCTCTTAGGGTTGGACGTCGAGCTCGCCGAGGGGGACCTGACCGACCGCGAGTCGCTGCGTGCGGCGACCGCTGGCTGCGACGCGGTTTTCCACGTCGCGGCCGATTATCGGCTCTGGGTTGCGGATCCGCTGCCGATGTACAAAGCAAACGTCGAAGGGTCCGTGAACGTGCTCGAGGCCGCCGCCGCGGCAGGCGCCGAGCGGCTCGTCTATACGTCGAGCGTCGCCGTGCTCGGGATCGATCGCGATCGCAGGCCGGCCGACGAGACGACGCCCGTGACCCTCGACGACATGATCGGGACCTACAAGCGCTCGAAGTTCCTCGCCGAGCAGGCGGTGCATCGGCGCGCCGACGAGCTCGGCTACCCGGTCGTGATCGTGAATCCTTCGACGCCGATCGGCCCCGGCGACATCAAGCCGACTCCGACGGGGCGCGTGATTCTCGACGCCGCCGCGGGCCGGATGCCCGCGTACGTCGACACCGGGCTCAACCTCGTGCACGTCGACGATGTTGCCCGCGGCCATCTGCTGGCGCTAACGTTCGGCCGGCGCGGCGAGCGCTACATCCTGGGCGGCCAAGACATGAGCCTCGAAGAGATCCTGCGGCGGGTCGGCCAGCATATCGGTAAGCCGGGCAGCAACGTGCGGCTGCCGCATTGGGCCGTCTATCCGATCGCGCTCCTGTCCGAGGGTCTCGCGAAGATCACGAAGCGCGAGCCGCGCGTGACGCTCGACGGCGTGCGGATGGCGAAGAAGCACATGTATTTCTCGAGCGCGAAGGCCGAGCGCGAGCTCGGCTACCGCTGGCGTGATCCGCAACTCGCGATCGGCGACGCGATCGACTGGTTCAGGAGCCATGACTACTTCCACTAGAGCCAAGCAGGCCGCCGAAAAGGCTTGGCCAAGCGGTAAGCGGCGCGCGAGCGCTCGGGCCCGAGCGAACTTCGCGCTCATAAAATACTGGGGCAAAGCCGACGCGCGTCTGAACGTACCGGCGGTCGGCTCGATCTCGATCACGCTCGACGCGCTCTGGTCCGACACCGACGTCGAGCTCGATCCGAGCCTCGCGGCCGACGAGCTCGTGCTCGACGGTCAGCGCCGCGCCGAGCAGCTCGACAAGGTGTCCGCGTGTCTCGACATCCTGCGCGAGCGGGCGGGCGTGCGGACTCGCGCCCGCGTCGTGAGCGCGAACAACTTTCCGACCGGTGCCGGGCTCGCGTCTTCGGCGTCGGGGTTCGCGGCGCTCGTGACCGCGGCCGCCGGCGCGCTCGATCTCGACCTCACGCCGCGTGAGGCGAGCATCGTCGCGCGCCAGGGCTCGGGCTCCGCCGCGCGCTCGGTGTTCGGGGGGTTCGTCGAGATGCACGCAGGTCATGCGCCCGACGGCAGCGACAGCTTCGCCGAGCCGCTGCTCGCGGGCGAAGCGTGGCCGCTCGAGGTTGCGATCGCCGTGACGGCGAAGGGTGAAAAGGAAGTCGGGTCGCGCAGCGGCATGACGCGTTCTGCGAAGTCCTCCCCGTATTACGCCGCATGGGTTGGAACCCAAGACGGCGATCTCGCCGCCGCACGCGCCGCGATCGGTCGCCGCGACTTCGAGGCGCTCGCGGAGGTGGCGGAGCACAACTGCCTCAAGATGCACGCGGCGGCGATGGGTGCGGTGCCGCCGCTGCTCTATTGGAACGGCGCGACGGTCGAGTGCCTGAACGCGGTGCGGCAGCTGCGCGCGAGCGGCGTGCCGGCCTTCTTCACGATCGACGCGGGGCCCCAGGTGAAGGCGATTTGCTTGCCCGACGCGCGGCCGCGCGTCGAGGCCGCGCTGCGCGCGATCCCGGGAGTGCTCGACGTGCTCGTGAGCGGGCTCGGCGCCGGCGCGGAGCTGCGCTGAGTGTCGATCCGCGCACGCGCGCCGGGCAAGGTCGTCGCGCTCGGTGAGTACGCGGTGCTGGAAGGCGCGCCGGCGCTCGTCCTCGCGGTCGACCGCTACGCCGCTGCCACGATCGCGCCGAGCGAAGACGCCCTGAGCCATCTGAAGACCCTGTTCCCCGATCCGACCGAGCGCGCGTTCTCACCGGGCGAGCCGAGCGGCAGCGAGCTCGTAGACGTCGTCACGTCTGGCGGGGCGGAAGCCGGCGCGTGGTCCGGCATTCTCGATTCCGCCGCATTCTTCGACCGCGGGACCAAGCTCGGCATAGGCTCGAGCGCAGCGGCGCTCTGTGCCTGGGCGGGGGCGTGGGCCGCCCATGCTCGACGCGCCGGCGTGGGGTTCGTGGAGCCGACCCTACCCGCGCTGATTGCGCTGCACCGGCGTTTTCAAGGCGGTAAGGGCAGCGGAATCGACGTCGCGGCTAGCTTTCACGGGGGCGCCGTGGAGTTCGCGTTGGGACCGGCAGGTATGCCCCGAATTGGTTCAGTCCAGCTGCCGAACAGTGTAGGATTCGCGAGTATTTTTGCCGGGAAGTCGGCGTCCACTCCGGAATTCGTTGCGCACTACCGGGTTTGGACGCAGGCTCATCCCAAAGAGGCGGCTGCGATACACCGCCGCCTCAGCGCGACCGCGGAGGCCGGTTGCAAGGCTGCGCGGGGGAACGCAGCGGGAGCGTTCATCGAGGCGATCGCGGATTACGGCCGCGGTCTGCAGGACCTTGGGGTGGCTATCGGTGCAGATATCGTCACGGCCGAGCACCGCGAGATCGGCGAGCATGCTCGGCGGTTCGGCGTGGCCTACAAGGTGAGCGGCGCCGGCGGCGGCGATCTCGGTCTCGCGTGCGCGCTCGATGCGCAAGCGCTAGAGGCATTCAAAACGTCTGTGGGTAATCGAGGGTTTCGAGTGATCGATTTCGGTTTGGCCGAAGCGGGCCTCATTGTCGAAGAGCATAGCGAGGAGCGGCCCCAGTGACCGTCGATCGGCTGCGCATTCCCGAGTTCTACAAGCTCAGCGTCGAGGAGCGCGTGCGGATCGTGCACGAGCGCGGCCTCATCAACAATTCGGATTTCCGCGCGCTCGCCTCGGGCAAGCACACGCTAGAGCTCGACGCCGCGGACAAGATGATCGAGAACGTGGTGGGCGTGATGGGCCTGCCGCTCGGTCTCGGCATGAATCTCGTCGTCAACGGCAAGCAGTACGTCGTGCCCATGGTGGTCGAGGAGCCTTCCGTGATCGCCGCGCTCGGCTCCGCGTGCAAGCTGGTTCGCGCGACCGGCGGGTTCCGCACCGAGGCGACCGACCCGATCCTGATCGGCCAGATCCAAGTCGTGAATTTGCCGGACATGGAGAAGGCCAAGCAGGCGCTGCGCGAGCGCAAGCTCGAGATCGTCAACCTCGCGAACAGCTTCCACCCGAACATGGTGGCGCGCGGCGGCGGTGCCCGCGATATCGAGCTGTTCGTGCATCCGCAGCTCTCGACCGCGAGAACGATGCTCGTCGTGCACCTGCTCGTCGACACACGCGATGCGATGGGCGCGAATCTCGTGAACGGTATGTGCGAAGGCGTCGCCCCGCTCGTCGAGTCGATCACGGGCGGCGAGGTCTTCCTGCGAATTCTGTCGAACCTCACCGACCGCTCGCTCGCGCGGGCGTCGTGCAAGATCCCCGTCGCGCATCTCGCGGGTAAGGGCTACACCGGCGAGCAGGCGCGCGACGGCATCATCGTCGCCGCCGACTTTGCGCGCGTGGACCCGTATCGTGCCGCGACCCATAACAAAGGCATCATGAACGGCATCGACCCGATCGCAATCGCGACGGGCAACGACTGGCGCGCGATCGAGGCCGGCGCGCACGCCTACGCCGCGCGCGGCGGCAGGTACTCGTCGCTCACGGATTGGTGGGCGGACGAAGAGGGCAATCTGTGCGGGCGCATCGAGCTGCCGATCAAAGTCGGCATCGTCGGCGCTCCGCTCGAGTCGAACCCGACCGTCGCGCTGAACCTGCGCCTGCTTGGGGTCGACTCCGCGAGCGAGCTTTCGCAGGTGATGGCCGCGTGCGGCCTCGCCCAGAACCTCGCCGCAATCCGCGCGCTTGCCACCGAAGGCATCCAGAAGGGCCACATGACGCTGCACGCGCGCAGCGTGGTCACCGCAGCAGGCGCGCCGAAAGAGCTGTTCGACGAGGTGCTCGACCGCGTCATCCAGAGCGGCGTGATCAAGGTGTGGAAGGCGCAGGAAATCGTCACCGAGATCCAAGAGGAGAAGCGGCGCGACAAGCCGGGCCGCAGAGTGCAGCGCAGCCAAGAGGCCGCGATGGGTGTCGGCTACGGCAAGGTGATCCTGCTCGGCGAGCACGCCGTCGTATACGGCCGTCACGCGATTGCGGCGCCGATCCCCCTCACGATCAAAGCGCTCGTCGAAGACTGCGACGAGGGCATCCATCTCCTGATCCCGCGCTGGGGTGTCGAGTACCGCTTGGCACGCCACGCGAACGAGCGGCGCTCGTTCGAGCGGCCCGCCGGCGTCATGCTCGACCAGCTCGGGCTCAGCGGCCGCGCGATGAAGATCGAGGTGTTTCCCGAAGTGCCGCGCAGCATGGGCCTCGGCGGCTCCGCCGCCATGGCGGTCGCGATCGTCCGCGCGCTCGACAAGCACTTCAAGCTCGGGCTGACCGACGCTCAGGTGAACAGCCTCGCGTTCGAGTCGGAAAAGGTCGCGCACGGCAGCCCGAGCGGTCTCGACAACACCCTCGCGTGCTACGGCAAGCCGCTCGTGTTCCGCGCGGGCGACCCGCCGCTCGTCGAGACGCTCAATATCCGCGAGCCGATTCCGGCCGTGATCGGCATGACCGGCTACGAAGGCCTAACGGCCAAGACCGTCGGCCGCGTCCGCGAGGCATGGCAGCAGGACCAGAAGCTCTACGAGCGCATTTTCGACCAAATCGACGCCCTTACACTGCGCGGCATCCAAGCCATACAAGATAACGACTTGCCAACGCTTGGCCAGCTGATGAATATTTGTCAGGGCATGCTGAACGCCTTGCAAGTTTCCACGCCGGAGCTCGAGAAGCTGTGCGACATCGCGCGCGAGAACGGCGCGCTCGGAGCGAAGCTCACGGGCGGCGGCGGCGGCGGGTCGATCGTCGCGATTTGCGACGGCGATACCGAGGCTGTCGTAAGCGCGATTCGCGCGGCCGGTTTCCAGGCGATGCCGGTACGGATCGGAGCTCCGCTCAATGGCTCGTGAGGAGATCGTCTCGAGCGCGAACGAGCAGCTGATCCTCGTCGACGACCTGGATCGAGAGCTCGGCTTCAAGTCGAAAAGTGACTGCCACGCGGGTAAGGGCGTCTTGCACCGCGCGTTCTCGATCTTCGTGTTCAACGGCGACAACGAGCTCTTGCTCCAGCAGCGCAGCCCGACGAAGCTGCTGTGGCCGAACTATTGGTCCAATACCTGTTGCTCCCACCCGCGGCGCGGCGAGTCGGTCGATGACGCGGTCAATCGCCGGCTCGTGCAGGAGCTCGGGTTCGACTGCCCGCTCGAGTTTCTCTACAAATTCAAGTACCAGGCTCAGTTCGGCGCGGTGGGCGCCGAGCACGAGTTTTGTTGGGTCTATTACGGGCGCTACGACGGTCCCGTGGACGTGAACGTGAACGAGATCTCCGACTGGCGGTTCATTGGCGTGGACGCACTCGAACGCGAGCTCGC
Source organism: uncultured Gammaproteobacteria bacterium (assembly GCA_963742115.1). Lineage (GTDB taxonomy): Bacteria > Pseudomonadota > Gammaproteobacteria > Steroidobacterales > Rariloculaceae > FEN-1219. Next base: position 58,181 of record CAVUKQ010000008.1, on the reverse strand, counting down.
CGCGGCGCCGGAAACGTTCACGCCCTGGTTCAAGATGGAGTGGATGCACATCAGGGCTAACTTCCTAGATGGTATGCTGGCAAGCACGGGCACGGACGGATAGGGCCTGCACCCTAGAAGAACGCCCAGGATTTGACAGTACTCAGGAGAGTTATGAGTATCCCCCTCGTTCAGACCTACCGCATCGCGCGCTACATCCTCGAGCAGAAGCTCAAGGGCAACAAACGCTATCCGCTCGTGCTGATGCTCGAGCCGTTGTTCCAATGCAACCTTGCGTGCACCGGCTGCGGCAAGATCGACTACCCGGACGAAATTTTACGTAAGCGCGTTTCCGTCGAGGATGCCCTCAAAGCCGTCGACGAGTGCGGTGCGCCGGTCGTCTCGATCCCGGGGGGCGAGCCCCTGATCCACAAGGACATGCCGAAGATCGTCGAGGGTATCGTCGCCCGCAAGAAATTCGTCTACCTGTGCACGAACGCGCTGCTGCTCGAGCAGAAGCTCGACCAGTACACGCCGTCGCCGTATCTGACCTTCTCGATTCACTTGGACGGCAACCGCGAGCGGCACGACCATGCAGTGGACCGCCCGGGCACGTTCGACAAAGCGGTCTCCGCGATCAAGGCGGCGCGCGCGCGCGGCTTCCGCGTGACGGCCAACTGCACGCTGTATGCGGGCGAGGATCCCGAGGACGTCGCTAACTTCTTCGACTACACGATGACGCTTGGTGTCGAAGGCGTGATGATGTCGCCGGGCTACAGCTATCAGCATGCGCCGCGCCAGGACGTGTTCCTCGGCCGCAAGAAGTCGAAGGAGTTGTTCCGCGATATCTTCAGAGTCGGCAAGAAGCGCGGCAGCAAGTGGCACTTCAACCAATCGAGCTTGTTCATCGACTTTCTGGCCGGTAATCAGACCTATCAATGCACGCCGTGGGCGAATCCCACCTACAACGTGTTCGGCTGGCAAAAGCCGTGCTATCTGCTCGTCGACGAGGGCTACGCCAAGAGCTTCAAGGAGCTCATGGAAACCACCGAGTGGGAGAAGTACGGTGTCGGCCGCAACCCGAAGTGCGACAACTGCATGGCGCACTGCGGCTACGAAGGCACGGCCGTGGAGCACACGATCTCGAGCCCGCTCACGGCGCTCAACGTGTTCTTGTTCGGCCCGCGGCTCGAAGGCGAGATGGCTCCGGAGCTGCCCGTGCTGCACGGCGGCCACCAGCCCGGCGTCGCGATCCGCGTAGACCAGATCGGCGGGCTCAAGCGCAAGGACTGACCTTGCCGCGGCGCCGCAGCCGCGCGGCCAGGGCGCCGTAGGTCATGTTGCTCACCGGCGTCGCGGCGTTCGCCTTGCTGGCGTGGGTCGTGGTGCTCGCGCTGCCGTGGCAGCCGCACCGCACGCGCGAACGGCTCGAGGCGGATGACGCAAGCGACCGCGACGCTCCCGCCGATCTCTCCGACGTCTGCGTTCTGATTCCCGCGCGCGACGAAGCCGCGCTCATTCCTCGCACGATCGCCGCGCTGCGGATGCAAGGCGCGGGTCTCGAAGTGATCGTCGTCGACGACCAATCGAGCGACGGCACCGCGGCGGCGTGCAAGCAGGCCGCCGGCATCGCGGCGGGTTTTGCGCTCGCGCTCCGGGTCGTCGCGGGCGCGCCGCTCGCCCCGGGCTGGGCGGGCAAGCTCTGGGCGCTGCAGCAGGGCCTCGCGCTCGTCGACCGGAAATTCACGCTGCTGCTCGATGCCGACATCGAGCTCGCCCCGGCCACCGTGCCCGCGCTGCGGCGGTGCGCCGAAGAGCGCGGTGCCGCCCTCGTGTCAGTCATGGCGGAGCTGCATTGCGCGACGGTCTGGGAAAAGCTCCTCGCGCCGCCGTTCGTGTTCTTCTTCAAGCTGCTCTATCCGTTCGCGCTCGCGAACGATCGGCGGCGGCGCACTGCGGCCGCCGCGGGCGGCTGCATGCTGGTCCGCACCGCAGAGCTCCGCGCGCTCGGCGGCTTCGCCGCGATCCGCGGCGCGCTGATCGACGACTGCTCGCTCGCCGCGGCGTTGAAGCACGCCGGAGGGGCGATTTGGCTCGGGATGAGTCATTCCGTTCGCAGCCTGCGCAGCTACGGCCTACGCGATTTCGGGCGTATGGTGAGCCGCAGCGCCTTCACTCAGCTCGGGTACTCGACCGCGCTGCTGCTTGCGACGACCGTGCTGATGATCGCGGCGCTGCTCGCGCCGCCGTTAGTGCTGGCCGCGGCGCTCGCCGCGGGGTTTGCCGCGGCTCCGCCGAGCGCTGCCACGCTCGCTGCGCTGGCGTGGCTCGCGATGGGCGCGGCGTATTGGCCGACGGTACGGTTTTACCGCCTCGCCGCACCGTGGGCGCTGACGCTGCCCGCGGCCGGTGCGCTGTTCCTGGTAATGACTTGGAGCTCGGCGCTGCGCTACTGGCGGGGCACGCGAGCTACATGGAAGAATCGAACCTATGAAAGTACCGTCGAGCGAACGATCGATCGCGTGGATTGAGCGAGCCGCGGCGCTCGTCGGCATCGCGGGCGCCGTGCTCGCGCTGTCGCTCGCACGCGGCGCGCTCGCCGCCGAGCCCCCGGTCGCTACCGACACGCCTGCCGCCACGATCGAATCGCTGCATCGCGGCCTGGTCGCGCTGTCGAGCGAGCAGCCCAACGCCGATCTTGCGGAACGCTATCGGGTGCTCGAGCCGCTGATCGAGAAGACCCACGACTTGTCGTACATCGCGGAATTCGCGCTCCGCCGGCAATGGCCGGCGCTGGGCGAGGCCGACCGCGCTCGATTCGTCGCCGCGTTCGAGAAGCTCAGCGTGATGACCTATGCGAGCCGCTTCAAGAAAGTCGGTGCGGACACGTTCAAGAGGAACGGTGAGAACGCCCCGGAGTCGGGCCGCGCGCAGGTGCAAACGGCGATCGTGCGCCCCGGGGAAGCCGACATCCCGCTCGAGTATCTGCTGCAGCAGAAGGACGGCGCCTGGCGGATCATCAACATCGTCGCGGACGGCGTCAGCGACCTCGCGTTGAAGCGCGCCGAGTATCAGCGAGTGCTGTCAACGGGCACGATCGACGACTTGATCCGCTACGTCGACGAGCAGACGAGCCGGCTCGAGCAGAAGTAGGGCCGCGACGTCAGCGCACGAAGCGGTAGTACTCGACGCCTTCGTCGCTGAAATTCGGATTTGCGCTGCTGCCGATCGACTGGATGACGAACCCGTCTTCCGGGTCCGACAGACCGTGCGCACTGCCGGTGTCGTGCAGGTTCTCGTATTGGCTCTGGGTGAGGTCCTGATAGGGATCGAGCGCGGCCTGGAAACCGATCTTCGCCGCCGCCGCCCGCCACGTCGGTGCGACCGTCATCGGAATGGCTTCGGCCGCGTCGCCGCTGCCATACCCGATCGCGAGGACCTTGCCCTCCGTCAGGTCGACGCCTCGCTCGTACGCGTCTTCCATGCCCGCCGCCATCCACGCGGGCAGGGCGGCGCAGTAGACGTTGCCGATGTCTTTCATCGCTTCCGAGCCGAGCGACATCTTCGCCGCGACCAGCGCGCCGAACTCGGGGCTGCCACGGAATTCCTTGGCCACTTGTATCGTGAGCGGATAGGCCTCGGCGTCGATATTGCCGTCTTTCACGAATTGCAGAATGTCGGGCTTCGAGCGCATCTCCGCGAGCACGTCGGCGAGCGGTAGCTTCGCGCGCGCGCAGTTCTTCTCGAGCTCCGCGAGACCGGCCTGGCCGTCTTGCGCTAGCGCGAACAAGTAGCTCATCGCGAACGAGGTCTCCGGCATCCGGTGATAAGGGCGATGCATGAACGTGGCCGCGAGCTCGCGGTAGTACGTCGCGGCGTCGCGGCCCATCCGGCGCGTCATGTCGTTGAGCGCGTGCAACGTCTCGTCGACGTAGCAGGTCGTCGAATATTTGCCGTTGAAGACCGGCAGGTCCTGAAAGTGGCAATTGAGCTTGCCGCGCAGAATGTTGCGCAGGACGGGCTTGCGGAAGTCCACGGCGCGATACGACGACGCGCTGCCGATGTGCTCGAGGTGCACGGTGAGCAGCGTCGGGTTGCGCTCGACGAGCATCGCGACCGCGCCGGCCCCTTGGGTCGGCTCGCCGGAGCTGCCCCGGGCGTATTCGGCGATATCCGCGCTCACGACGATGGCGCAGCGGTCATCGGTCTCGAGCGCGAGGTAGCGCAGCGCGTGCTTCAACGCATAGACGCCGCCGAGGCACGCATGCTTGACCTCGGGGACCTCGCAATGACGATTCAGCGTGGGCAGCCCGCGGGCCTTGAGCCCCTCGTCGAGCATGCCTTTGACGATCACGGCGCCGGCGGAGTTGTCGGTGCTCGACTCGGTGCCGAGGCCGAGGAATCCGACTCGGCTCGGGTCGACGTCGTAGCGTTCGATGAGGCGCATGACGGCGGTGGCCGCCATCGTGTAGACGCTCTGCGCGGGGCCGCGCATCCGGAAGCTGTGACCTACGACGGCACGGGTCTTGTCCCAGGCGTTATTCGTCCATTGGCACCAAGATTCGAGGTCGACGCGATAAGGCGGCACGTAGATGGCAAAGCCACTGATACCAACTTGCTGGGTCATAGAACTCCCGAAACTCCGCTTACCCCGCCCGCGCACAGCGCTGCGTGCTCAGCCACACTCTCCCCACGGCGCGGGATTATATGACAAATGCTTACGAATCACCTGTTTAGAATGTGGTCGTAACAACGCGTCCGTTCAGGTTGTTGCGGGGACCGCGCAGTTGCGGCGGCGGCCGCGCGCAGGCTGATGGGCCTCAACCGTCGATCGGTGCGTGTGGCGTCGTAAGTAGCCGTTGATAGAAGACGAGATCGAGCCAGCGGCCGAACTTGAATCCCGCTTCCTTGATCGCGCCGGCTTCAACGAACCCGAGTTTCTCGTGTAACGCGATGCTCGCGGAGTTGGCCGAGTCTATGCCCGCGATCAGCGTGTGGTACTGCTGCTGCTCTGCTAGCTCGATCAGCCGCGACACGAGCGCACGCCCGACGCCCCGCCCGCGGTGTTGGCGATGCACGTAGACGGAGTGCTCGATCGAATACTTGTAGGCGGGCCAGCCGCGAAATGCGCCGTAAGTCGCGAAGCCGAGCAAGGTGCCATCGGCGCCACAAGCGCCGATAACCGGATACGTGTGCGACTTCTTCGCGCGGAACCACTCGATCATGCTTTCCGGTGACCGCGGCTCGTAGTCGAACAGCGCGGTCGAGGTGGCGATCACGTCGTTGAGGATCGCGAGGATCGCAACCGCGTGGGCATCGTAGGTGCAAGGGACGATCTGCATGGGGACTCCCGGGCCGAGTCACTCGACGTGCGTTTTGAAGAATATTCGGGTCGCGCACGGCGCGCCGTTCGGCGGCAGCGCGTAGCTGTCCAATAAAGTGGACGGGCTGTCAATTCCAGGCGTGCAATGCGTCGCCGCGATGCCGCGGTCGTTCGCGTAGAATGCGCGCCTTCACGCAGGACGCTGCCCCATGAAGCTCAGGATCCGCGGCAACTCGATTCGAATCAGGGTCTCCAAGCTGGAGCTCGCGCAGATCGCCGAAGCTGGCTCGACCGAAGACGAGATCCGGTTCGCACCCGCGGCGGCGTTGCGCTACCGCGTCGACGTCAAAGAGTCTGGCCCGGTCGAGGCGAAATTCCAGGGCTCTCTGATAAGCGTGATCGTCCCAAAGAGCGAGGTCGAGCGCTGGCTTGCGCCGGAGCAGGTTGCGATCGAGGGCCGTCAGGCTATTGGTGACGGCACCCACCTGCGGATCCTGCTCGAGAAGGACTACACGTGCCTCGCGCCGCGCGGCGACGAGGACGACTCGGAGTTGTTTGCGAACCCGCAGAAAGCGCCCACGCCGAGGCGTTGATCCGATCGGCCCGGCCCGCGCTGGACCGGGTATAATTCCCGGCCCCTTTCACCCGAAATTCGAAGGATGCGCCGCACGTGAAGAGCGCAGAGCCACAACAGGACGCGAAAGTCCGCCGCCTCGCCGAGGCAAAGGCCGCCGAGCCCGGTGCGCTGCTGCCGATCCTGCACTCGATCCAGGACGAGCTCGGCTACGTGCCGGAGACCGCCGTTGGCATCGTCGCCGACGTGCTGAACCTCTCGCGGGCCGAGGTTCACGGCGTCGTGACTTTCTACCACTTCTTCCGCACTCATCCGGCCGGCAAGCACACGCTCTACGTGTGCCGTGCCGAGGCGTGCCAGTCGATGGGCTCCCGCCAGCTCGAGCAGTACGTCCGCGAGAAGCTCGGCGTGGATTTTCACGAGACGACGGCGGACGGCAGGTTCAGCCTCGAGCCGGTCTATTGCCTCGGCAATTGCGCCTGCTCGCCGGCGGTGATGGTCGACGAGACCGTCTACGGGCGCGTAACGCCGGAGCGCATCGACGAGATCGTCGGTTGATCCCATGAGCACCACTTCAGTGAAAGTCTTCGTTCCGTCCGACACCACGGCCCGCTCGCTCGGCGCCGATCAAGTCGCCGCGGCCGTCGCGGCCGAAGCGAACAAGCGCGGAGTCTCGATCGAGATCGTCCGCAACGGCTCGCGCGGCCTCTACTGGCTCGAGCCTTTGCTGGAGGTCGAGGTCGACGGCGTCCGCCACGCGTACGGCCCCGTTACCCCGGCCGACGTGCCGGATCTGTTCGCTGCGAAGTTTCTCGAGGCCGCGCGGCACCGGCTCGCGCTCGGTCCGACCGAGAAAATCGAGTACCTCGCGAAGCAGACCCGGCTCACGTTCGCGCGCGTCGGCCTGATCGATCCCGTGTCGCTCGACGACTATCGCGCGCACGGCGGTTACCGCGGCCTAGCGAACGCACTGAAGATGAGCGGCGAGCAAATCGTCCAGGCCGTGCTCGACTCCGGTCTGCGCGGCCGCGGCGGCGCCGCGTTTCCGACCGGCATCAAGTGGAAGACCGTGCTCGGCGCGCCGGCGGACCAGAAGTACGTGGTCTGCAACGCCGACGAAGGCGACTCCGGCACGTTCGCGGACCGCATGGTCATGGAAAGCGACCCGTACGTGCTGATCGAGGGCATGACGATCGCGGGCCTCGCCGTCGGAGCGACGCGGGGCTATGTCTACATTCGCTGCGAGTACCCGCAGGCCATCCGCACGATGCGCGAGGCGATCGAGCGCGCGAAGGCGGCCGGCTTCCTAGGCGACGGAATTCAAGGCGGCAAAGGCAGCTTCCATTTGGAGGTACGCGAGGCGGCGGGCGCCTACATCTGCGGCGAGGAAACGTCGCTCCTCGAGAGCCTCGAGGGCAAGCGCGGCATGGTCCGCTACCGGCCGCCGTTGCCCGCGATCAAGGGCTTGTTCGGCAAGCCGAGCATCATCAACAACGTGATTTCGCTCGCGAGCGTGCCGATCATCCTCGACAAGGGCGCCGAGTTCTACAAGAACTACGGCCTGGGGCGCTCGCGCGGCACGCTCACGATTCAGCTCGCCGGCAACATCAAACGCGGCGGGCTCATCGAGATCCCGTTCGGAATACCGTTGCGCGAGATCCTCTACGACTATGGGGGTGGCAGTGCCACCGGTCGGCCGATCGCGGCAGTTCAAGCCGGCGGGCCGCTCGGGGCTTATGTCCATCCGACGCAGTTCGATACCCCGTTCGACTACGAGCAATTCGCGGCCGTTGGCGCGATGGTGGGCCACGGCGGCCTCGTCGTCTTCGACGACACCGTGGACATGGGCGAGATGGCCCGCTTCGCGATGGAGTTCTGCGCCATCGAATCCTGCGGAAAATGCACCCCTTGCCGTATTGGGGCCGTGCGCGGGGTCGAAGTCATCGATAGAATTAGAAGCGGCGTGAACGAGAGCTCTAACTTGGCATTACTGAAGGAATTGTGCGAAACCATGGTCAGCGGGTCGCTATGCGCTCTCGGCGGGATGGCGCCATTCCCGGTCCTGAGCGTCTTGAAGCATTTCCCCGAGGGCCTCAAGTCGCAGCCCCCTTCGGCCGGTAAGGCAACGGATCGCCGCGCGACGGAGCAAGCACTATGAGCACGGTTTACGAGTCCTATCGACGCCCGGCAGACCTAGGAACGCCGCCGAGCGAATCGACCGAGCAAATCACGCTCGCGATCGACGGCGTCGACGTGACGGTTCCCGTGGGTACCACCGTCCTGCGCGCCGCCGCGCTCGCCGGCACCAACATCCCGAAGCTCTGCGCCACCGACAGCCTCGAGCCGTTCGGCTCGTGCCGCCTGTGCCTCGTCGAGATCGAAGGCATGAAGGGTCTGCCCGCGTCGTGCACCACCGAGGCCCGCGCCGGCATGAAGGTCACGACGCAGAACAAGCGCGTCGCGGACGTGCGCCGCAACGTCATGGAGCTCTACATCTCCGATCACCCGCTCGACTGCCTCACCTGCGCCGTGAATGGCGACTGCGAGCTGCAGGACATGGCGGGCGCGGTCGGCCTGCGCGAGGTTCGCTACGGTTACGCCGGCGAGAACCACCTCGACGCGAAGAAGGACGAGAGCAACCCGTATTTCACGTTCGATCCGAGCAAGTGCATCGTCTGCTCGCGCTGCGTGCGCGCCTGCGAGGAAGTGCAGGGCACGTTCGCGCTCACGATCCAGGGCCGCGGCTTCGAGTCGAAGGTCAGCCCGAGCCAGAACCAGCCGTTCCTCGATTCCGAATGCGTGTCGTGCGGCGCGTGCGTGCAGGCGTGTCCGACCGCGACGCTCACCGAGACGTCGCTGATCGCCAAGGGCATGCCCGAGCATTCGGTCGTCACGACCTGCGCGTACTGCGGCGTCGGCTGCTCGTTCCGCGCCGAGATGAAGGGTCAGGAAGTCGTGCGCATGGTCCCGAACAAGGACGGCCACGCGAACCACGGCCACTCGTGCGTGAAAGGCCGGTTCGCGTTCGGCTACGCGACCCACAAGGACCGGATCAAGAAGCCGATGATCCGCGAGACGATCCACGAGCAGTGGCGCGAAGTATCGTGGGACGAGGCATTCACGTTCACGGCGAACAAGATCAAGGGCATTCAGGCGAAGTACGGTAAGGACTCCGTCGGCGGCATCACGTCGTCGCGCTGCTCGAACGAAGAGACCTATCTCGTCCAGAAGCTCGTGCGCGCCGCGTTCGGCAACAACAACGTCGACACTTGCGCGCGCGTCTGCCACTCGCCCACGGGCTTCGGCCTCAAGGCGACGCTCGGCGAATCCGCCGGCACGCAAGCGTTCGACTCGGTGATGAAGTCCGACGTCGTGCTCGTGATCGGCGCGAACCCGACCGCCGCGCACCCCGTGTTCGCGTCGCAGATGAAGCGCCGCCTGCGCGAAGGCGCGAAGCTCATCGTCGTCGACCCGCGTCAGATCGACCTCGTGCGCACGCCGCACACCGAAGCGTCGTACTACCTGCCGCTGCGCCCCGGCACGAACGTCGCGATCATCAACGCGATGGCGCATACGATCGTGTCCGAGGGGCTCGAGAAGACCAAGTTCATCGAGGAGCGCTGCGACGTCGAGGCGTACAAGGCCTGGCGCGAGTTCATCCTCGATCCGCAGAATTCCCCCGAGCACGTGGCCGAAGAGACGGGCGTCGATCCCGAGGCCGTCCGCGGTGCCGCGCGCTCTGTTCGCGTCGGTGCCGAACGCGGCGATCTACTACGGTCTCGGTGTCACCGAGCACAGCCAGGGTTCGACCACCGTCGTCGCGATCGCGAACCTCGCGATGTGCACCGGCAACATCGGCCGCGAAGGCGTCGGCGTGAATCCGCTGCGCGGTCAGAACAACGTGCAAGGTTCGTGCGACATGGGCTCGTTCCCGCACGAGCTGCCGGGCTACCGGCACGTGTCGGATCCGGCCGTGCGCGCGCTGTTCGGCAAGGAGTGGGGCGTGGAGCTGCAGCCGCATCCCGGCATGCGGATCCCGAACATGTTCGACGCCGCGGTCGCGGGCCAATTCAAGGCCCTGTACGTCCAGGGCGAGGACGTCGCCCAATCGGATCCCGACACGCATCACGTCACGAACGCGCTGTCATCGCTCGAGTGCATGATCGTGCAGGACCTGTTCCTGAACGAAACGGCGAAGTTCGCGCACGTGTTCCTGCCGGGCTCGTCGTTCCTCGAGAAGAACGGCACGTTCACGAACGCCGAGCGCCGCATCTCGCCGGTCCGCAAGGTGATGGAGCCGCTCGCGGGCCTCGAGGACTGGGAAGTCACGCAGCGCCTGTCGAACGCGCTCGGCTACCCGATGAACTACTCGCACCCGAGCGAGATCATGGACGAAATCGCGCGCCTCACGCCGACCTTCACGGGCGTGAGCTACGCGAAGCTCGACGAGCTCGGCAGCATCCAATGGCCGTGCAACGACAAGGCCGAGAACGGCACGCCGACGATGCACATCGGCGAGTTCGTGCGCGGCAAGGGCCTGTTCAGAGTCACGCCGTACGTGCCGACCGACGAGGTCACGACGCGGATGTACCCGCTGCTGCTCACGACCGGCCGAATCCTGAGCCAGTACAACGTCGGCGCGCAGACGCGCCGCACGGAGAACCTGCAGTGGCACGACGAGGACGTCCTCGAGATCCATCCGCACGACGCCGAGCAGCGCGGCATCGAGGAAGGCGACTGGGTAGGCCTGCGCAGCCGCGCGGGCGAGACCGTGCTGCGCGCGTACCTCAGCGAGCGCGTGCAGCCCGGCGTCGTGTACACGACGTTCCACCATCCGGAGTCCGGCGCGAACGTGGTCACGACCGACAACTCGGACTGGGCGACGAACTGCCCGGAATACAAGGTCACGGCCGTGCAGGCGCACAAGGTCCAGAAGCTCTCGGAGTGGCAGCAGAACTTCGAGAAGTTCACCGAAGAGCAGCTCGATCACCTGAACCGCGCGCGCTCGCCCGAGACCGTAGGCTGACTTCCACGCGATGGACGTCGAGAAGCTCGTCAAGATGGCGAATCAAATCGCCGCGAACAGCGACTATGGGTCCGATAAAGACAAGGTCGCTGCGGTCGTCGCCGATCACCTGACGCGGTTTTGGACGCCCGCGATGCGCGTCGCGATCATCGAGGGTCACAAGAAGAAGCTCGTCGAGTTGTCGCCCGTCGCCGCACGCGCCGTCGAGAAGCTCGTCATGCCGACGAGCGGCTTCTAACCCGCCGCAAAATAGGCAGACGCCATGTCCCGCAAGCGTGTCGAGCGCTGCTACAACATCGCGGAGCTGCGCAAGCTCGCTCGTAAGAACATGCCCGCTCCGATGTTTCACTACATCGACGGCGCGGCCGACGACGAGTGGACCCTGCGCCGCAACACCGCGGCGTTCGACGCGCTACGAGTTCCGTCCGCGCGCGCTCGTCGACGTGTCGAAGATCGACATGTCGACCACGTTGTTCGGGCAAAAGATCGACTGGCCGTTCTTCTGCTCGCCGACGGCGCTGCAGCGCTTGTTCAACTACGAGGGCGAGCGCGCCACCGCGCGCGCGGCGCACGCGAGCGGCACGATCTTCTCGCTGTCGAGCATCTCGTCGTCGAACATCGAGGACGCCGCGAAGTTCACCGACGGCCCGAAGGTCTTCCAGGTCTACATGTTCAAGGACCGGAGCCTGAGCCGCGAGTTCGTGCAGCGCGCGAAGGCCATGCGGTTACGTCGCGCTGCAGCTCACGGTCGACGTGACGGTGTCCGGTAACCGCGAGCGCGACATCGTGACCGGCATGACCGTGCCGCCGCGCCTCGGTCTCATGAGCCTGATCGACATCGCGATGAAGCCGACGTGGGTCTACAAGCACCTCACGATGCCGAAGATCGAGGTCGCGAACGTCGCGCACCGGCCGCCGCCCGGCAGCGAGAACCTCGGCGGGATCATTCAGTACCTCAACGCCCAGATCGACCGCAGCGTGACCTGGAAGGACGCGGAGTGGATGATCAAGGAATGGGGCGGCCCGTTCGCGATCAAGGGCATCATGACCGGCGCCGACGCGAAGCGCGCGGCCGACATCGGCGCGACCGCCGTGATGGTCAGCAACCACGGCGGCCGCCAGCTCGACTTCTCGCCGGCGCCGTTCGACGTGCTCAAGGAAATCGTGGACGCCGCGGGCGACCGGCTCGAAGTGATCCTGGACGGCGGCGTGCGCCGTGGCACGCACGTGCTCAAAGCGCTCGCGCTCGGGGCGCGCGCGTGCTCCGCTGGCCGTCCGCATCTCTACGGGCTCGGCGCGGGCGGAGAAGCCGGCGTGACCCAGGCGCTGAAGATCTTGAAGACCGAGATTGCGCGCGACATGGCGCTGCTCGGCGTCGCGAGCCTGCGCGACATCGACTCGAGCCTGATCCAAAAGGTCGGCGCGCGCTGACCTTCGTGGGCAAGCCGCTCGAAGAGCTTCGAACCCCGAACGCCGACCGATGAGCGCCAACGAATGAACGAAGCGGACGAAGCAGGGCGGCGGCAATCCGTGCGGCGCTTCGCCGTGCAGCGCGTGGGCGCCACGGACGCGGCCGACACCGACGTGGTCGCTACCGAGGAGCCGCTCGGGATCCGGCTCGGCTACTCGCGCGCGGACGGCAGCCGCGCCGAGGAAGAGGTCTCGATCACGATGCGGACGCCGGGCTACGACGAGGACCTCGCCGTCGGCTTCCTGTTCACGGAAGGCATCATCCACGATCGCGCCGACGTACAGGGCGTCGTCCCGCGCGGCGAGGTCGCCCCGAACGGCCTCGTCAACGTCGTGCGCGTCGACCTTACGCCCGGCGTCAAGGTCGACTTCAAGCGCCTCGAGCGCCATTTCTACACGTCGTCGAGCTGCGGGATCTGCGGCAAGGCGTCGATCGAATCCGTCGCGGTTCAGGGGCGCTTCGACTTGCATTCGGTGGGCATTCGAATCAGAGCCGAGCTGCTCGGCGCATTGCCTACGCTGCTCAAGGGAGAGCAGGCGGTGTTCGAGCAGACGGGCGGGCTGCATGCGTCGGGCGTTGTTCGACGCGACCGGCAAGATCGGCGCTGTGCGCGAGGACGTCGGCCGCCACAACGCGCTCGACAAGTTGATCGGGCGCGCGCTGCTCGACGGTCGCGTGCCGCTGACGGATTTGGGGTTAGTTCTGAGCGGCCGCGCGAGCTTCGAGCTCATGCAGAAGGCGAAGATCGCGGGCTGCGCGTTCGTCGCGGCGGTCGGCGCGCCGTCGTCGCTCGCGGTGGAGCTCGCGCAGGAGTTCGGGATGACGCTCGTCGGGTTCTTGAAGCCCGGCCGATTCAACGTCTACAACCGGGCGGATCGGATTCTCTAGCTCCCGCGCGTGCAAGGCGTCCGCTGCGACGCCGCCGGCGATCATCGGCGTAGCTTCGAACGTCGTCGCGAGCGCTAACCGCGGCAGCGAGCTCAGCTGAACGCGCCCTTGTAGTCCTGCACGAACTGCCGCGCGGTGATCGGCTCGCGGCCGACGATGTCGCGGATCGGCTGGGTGTTCTCCTTCGAGAACGCGCCGGCGGCTCCGGCCCGTGCGATCGTGACGAGATGCGTGACCAGCCAGTCCGGCATCCCGCGCGCCTTCATGCCTTGCTCTGCCTGCTCGAGCGTGATCGCCTCGTAGGTGATGGGCTTGCCCAGCGTTTCGGCGATTACGTTGGCGAGCTGGCCATAGGTCGTGGAGTGGCCGGTGAACGAATAGATCTTGCCGGCGTGCTTGCCGGGATCCCGCAGCACGCGCGCGCCGAGCGCGCCGGTGTCGCGCACGTCGATCAGCGCCACCGAGAGGTCTTTGGGCCACGGCTGGATGATCCTGCCGTTCTTGATGTTCGCAGCCTGCGCCAATGTGTTTTGCATGAACAGACCGGGGCTCAAGATGCACCATCGCAGGCCGCACTTCTTGAGATGCTCCTCGATCTGATAGTGCGCGCGGCCGTTGACCGACTCGACGTTCGGGCCGGTCACATCCCGGCCGCCCGAGACCTTGACGACGTATTCCGCGCCCACCGCCTTCGCGGCGTCGATCACGTTGATCTGCTGCTCGGCCGACTTCGGGTTGTGCCCGGTAACGATGAAGACGCGTTTGGAGCCCGCGAGCGCCTTTTCCATGCCGGCGCGATCGTCGAGCTCGGCGATGGCTGTCTTGGTGTCCGCTCCGAGCACTTCTTTCGCCTTGCTCGCATTGCGGACCACGCACGTTGGATCCTCGTTCAAGCCTTTCAGTGCCTTCACGACCTCGCGTCCGGTATTCCCGGTGGCGCCGACGACTGCGTACATGACGTTGCTCCCTTGTTGTTCGCGCTAGACGAACGTTGACCCGTTCGATGTGCTCATTCTAGGTGCTCACACGCGCGCGAGCACGACCGCGATTACTTGCCCCAGCTAGAACGCGGCGATCCCGGTGATCGCGCGCCCGAGGATCAGCGCATGGATGTCGTGCGTGCCCTCGTACGTGTTGACCACCTCGAGGTTGACGAGATGGCGCGCGACGCCGAACTCGTCGCTGATGCCGTTGCCGCCCAACATGTCGCGCGCCGTGCGGGCGATCTCGAGCGCCTTGCCGCAGCTGTTGCGCTTGAGGATGCTCGTCACCTCGACCGGGGCGCCGCCTTCGTCGCGCATGCGGCCCATGCGCAAGCACGCCTGCAGCCCTAAAGCGATTTCGGTCAGCATGTCGGCGAGCTTCTTTTGGATCAGTTGATTCGCGGCGAGCGGCTTGCCGAACTGCTTGCGATCGAGCACGTATTGGCGCGCACGCCGGTAGCAGTCCTCGGCCGCGCCGAGCGCGCCCCAGCAGATCCCGTAACGCGCGCTGTCGAGACACGTGAACGGGCCTTTGAGCCCGCGGACGTCGGGAAACGCGTTCTCGTCGGGGCAGAACACGCCGTCCATCACCACCTCGCCCGTGATGCTGGTCCGCAATCCGATCTTGCCGTGGATCGGCGGCGCCGACAGGCCCTTCCAGCCTTTCTCGAGCACGAAGCCGCGGATCGCTCCTTCGTCGTCCTTGGCCCACACCACGAATATGTCCGCGATCGGGCTGTTCGAGATCCAGGTCTTCGAGCCGGTCAGCGACCAGCCGCCCGAGACCTTCCTCGCGCGCGTGGTCATGCTGCCGGGATCGGAGCCGTGATCCGGTTCGGTCAGGCCGAAGCAGCCGATCGACTCGCCCGATGCGAGCTTGCGGCAAGTACTTCTCTCTCGTAGCCTCGTTGCCGAATTCGTTGATCGGCAGCATCACGAGCGACGACTGCACGCTCATCATCGAGCGGTAGCCGGAGTCGACGGTTTCGACCTCGCGTGCGATCAGCCCATAGCAGACGTAGCTCAGCGCGGCGCCGCCGTACCGAGCGGGGATCGTGGCGCCGAGCAGGCCGAGCGAGCCCATCTCGCGGAAGATCGCGACGTCGACGTTCTCGTGGCGGAACGCTTCGAGCACGCGCGGTGCGAGCTTCCCCTGGCAATACGCGCGTGCGGCGTCGCGCACCGCGCGTTCGTCGTCGCTCAACTGCGCGTCGAGCAACAGCGGGTCGTCGCGGTTGAAAGTGGCTTTGGTCGCGGCCATGGTTCGATTCCTGTCAGCTCAATCCAGACACGCGAGGTTGTTTCGGCACGGCGGTATGATCTCCTCGCCTAGATGACCCGGCGCAGTCAGAGTCCGCGGAGCACGCCAATGGAACAGAAACTTCCCACCTTCTTTATTTCTCACGGCGGCGGACCGTGGCCTTACATCGACGAGATGCGCGCGATGTTCGCCGGATCGGCCCGTTGGCTGGCCAACCTGCCAGAGACGCTGCCCACCGCACCAAAATGCGTGTTATCCGTCTCGGGGCACTGGGAAGCGGCCGAATTCACCGTGGGCACCGCCGAGCATCCGCCGATGCTGTACGACTACTACGGTTTCCCCGAGCACACTTATCGGATCAAGTATCCGGCGCCGGGCTCGCCCGTCGTAGCGCGACGCGTCCAGGACGTGTTGGCCGCGGCGGGTATCGACACGCACACCGATGCCGCGCGCGGATTCGACCATGGCACGTTCGTGCCGCTCAGCTTGATGTACCCGGAGGCGAACATTCCCGTGGTGCAGCTGTCGGTCAAGAACACGCTGGACCCGCACGAGCACCTGCGTATGGGCGCGGCGCTACAGCCGCTGCGTACCGAGGGTGTGCTGATCGTCGGCAGCGGCCTCAGTTATCACAACATGCGCGGCTTTAGCGGCGGCGGCACGCAGGTATCGCAAGTATTCGAGCAATGGCTCACTCGTGTCGTTGCGAGCCCGGACGTGGAAACGCGCAACCGAGAGCTCGCCTCGTGGGAGCAGGCCCCGAGCGCGCGGTCGGCGCATCCTCGCGAGGATCACCTCATTCCGCTGATGGTCGCCGCCGGTGCCGCGGGCGGCGACGTCGGGCGACGCGATTTCCTAGATACGGCCATGGGGATCGCAATGGCGTCGTATCGATTCGGGAGCTGAGTGACCGGACTCTCTCGAGGGGCGCCGATCGATTGACACGCGCGGGGTCGTGGAGTTAACTGACTCGCCAATCACAAACGAGAAGCGTCGTGGCGAAGCGCAAACAATTCCTGTGTTTGTCTCTATGGTTGGGGCTCGGTACGGCGGCCCACGGTGCGACCCTGCTCGAGGCCGTGCAGCGGCGCGATGAGAGCGCCATCCGGGCGTTGCTCGCCCAGGGAACGGACGTCGACGCGCGCGACGTCGACGGCGCGACGCCGCTGCTCTACGCCGCGCACCTCTCCGACATCGGGACGGTACGCGCGCTGCTCGCCGCGGGCGCCGATCCGAACGCGGCGAACCGCTATGGCGTCGCGCCGCTCCACGAGGCGGCGCTCGTCGCCGATCCTGCGCTCATCCAAGCACTGCTCGACGGCGGCGCCGAAGTCGATCGCGCGCTGCCCGAGGGCGAGACGCCGCTGATGCTCGCCGCGCGCACGAACGGCGTCGCCGCAGTGCGGCTCCTGATCGAGCGCGGCGCGAACGTCAACGTCGTGGAGCGCTGGCAAGGACAGACGCCACTGATGTATGCGGCCGCGCACGACCGAGCGGAAGTCGCACGAGCCCTAATCGCGGCCGGCGCCGACGCGAACGCGAAGACACCCCTGAGCGACCTGCCGGCGCGCCTGCCGGCGGCGCGCTTCAACGTCGAGTTCCCGGCGGGCGGCATGACCGCCGTGCTGCTCGCGGCACGCCAAGGCGCGACCGGCGCGCTGCGCGTGTTGATCGAGGCGCACGCGAACATCGAGACCGCGACGCCGGAAGGGTTCACGCCGCTCGTCGTCGCGATCCACAACCTGCACTACGACGCCGCGAAGCTGCTCGTCGACGCGGGCGCGAGCACGAAGGGCGGGGCGCTCTATTCGATCGTTGACGCGCGCAATCGTGTGCCGTTGCTGGGTCCGCACGTTCATCCCACGGGCACCGTGACCGAGCTCGAGCTCTTGAGCGCGATGCTCGCTCGCGGCGCCGATGTGCTGGACCGGCCGCCGCTGCCGCTGCCCGACCGCGACCCGGGCTTCGGCCAGATTCCGACGAAGCCCGTCGACACGGCGCTGATTCGAGCCGCGCGCTCCGCGGACGTCGAGGCGATGCGCATACTCGTCGAAGCCGGCGCTGATCCGAAGCTCCCCGAGTCGGACGGTCTCACCACGCTGATCGCGATGACGTCGGGCCCCGAGATTCCTCCGCTCGTGATCGTCGACCGCGAGCGGCCGGCCGAGCCCGACGCGATCGCGGCCGCCGAGTTCCTGCTCGAGCACGGCGTGGACGTCAACGCGGCCGACCGGTTCGGCGTGACGGCGTTGCACACGGTCGCGAAGCGCGGCTACGTCGACGTGCTGCGCTACTTGGCCGCCCACGGCGCGAACTTGAACGCCGCGGATCGGACCGGGCGCACGCCGCTCGACTACGCGCTCGGCCGCTCGCCCGCGATGTTCGGCACGCCGCCCGAGAGCGCCGCGGCCGCCGCGGCGCTGCGCGCGCTCGGCGCGCGCGAAGGTGCTCCAGCCGCGGCGGGAGCCGCCGCGGCGACGGCCGCCCGATGACCCTGAGCTCGCTCGACCTCGCCGCGCGCGGCGGCGCACTCGCGCTCGCCGCGCTGCTCTGCGGCGCGTGCGCGCGCTCGCCCGAAGAGCTCGCTGCCGAGCAGAAGGCCGTGATCTCGCGCTACTGCACGGAGTGTCACAGCGCGGCCGAGCAGGAAGGCGAGCTCGTGCTCGAGAACGCCGATCTCGTTCACGCGGCCGCGAAGCCGGCCGTGTGGGAGAAGGTGATCCACAAGCTCGACGTCGGCCTGATGCCGCCGCCGGGCGAGCCGCGTCCCGACGCGAAGACCGCCGCGGCTCTCGTCGGCTATCTCGAGACGGCGCTCGACTCGGCCGCTGCTGCCGCGCCGCAGCCCGGCCGCCAACCGCTGCACCGCTTGAACCGCGTCGAGTACGGCAATGCGATCCGCGACCTGCTCGGATTCACGATCGACGTCGACTCGCTGTTGCCGGCCGACAGCTCGAGCCACGGGTTCGACAACGTCTCGGACGTGCTCAAGACTTCGCCGCTGCTGCTCGAGCGCTATCTCACGGTCGGTATGCGCGTCGCGGCTACTGCCGTGGGCGACACGACGGTCGAGCCGCGTGCGGCGCAGTACGAGCCCAAAGCCGATCTTTCGCAGAACCGCTGGATCGAGGGACTGCCGCTCGGCACGCGCGGCGGCCTCGTCGTCGAACACTATTTCCCGACCGACGCGGAATACGAATTCCGTCCCGAGCTCTGGGAGGCGGCAGCTAGTACGGTGCGCGGCCTCGAAGGATTCACCACGCCGTTCGAGTTCGAGATGCTGCTCGACGGAGTGCCCGTGCATCGCGCGCAGCTCGGCGGGCGCGACGACGACGCGCTCTCGAATCGCGACCAAGGCAGCGCGACCGCCTCGGCGCAAGAGCGCATCCGCGTGCGGATGCCGGTCAGCGCGGGCGTGCACCGGCTCGGCTTCACGTTCGTGATGAAGAGCTTCGCGATCGAGCAGCGCGTGCTGCAGCCGTTCGACAGCGATCTGCCGCCCGGCAACGACGCCTACGGTTGGCCGCGCATCGCGCGCGTGCTGATCACGGGACCGTACGATTCCAAGAGCTCCGGCGATACGCCGGTCCGTCGCGCCATCTTCACGTGCCGGCCCAGGCCTTCGATCGATAACGGCCCGTCTGTCGGCGGCGTCGACTGCGCGGAAGAGATCCTCGGTCGCCTCGCGCGCCGGGCCTACGGCCGCCCGGTGACCGAAGCGGACCTCAAGACGTTGCTCGAGTTCTACGCACGCGGCAGCGGCGGCGGCCGCGACTTCGACCGCGGAATTCAGCTCGCGCTCGCGCGCATCTTGAGCGGACCCGAGTTCCTGTTTCGCGGCGCGGAGGCTGCTTCGTCTGCGGCGCCGGGCACGGTGTACCGCGTCGACGGCGCAACGCTCGCGTCGCGGCTCGCGCTGTTCATCTGGAGCAGCATCCCGGACGACGAGCTGCTCGACGACGCGCTCGCGGGCCGGCTCGGCGAGCCCAAGGTGCTCGAGGCGCAGGTGAAGCGAATGCTCGCCGATCCGCGCGCGCACGCGCTCGTCGCGAACTTCGCGGAGCAGTGGCTGCAGCTGCGCAACATCGCTGCCAAGGCGCCCGACCTGCTCGAGTTTCCGGACTGGGACGACAACCTGCGCAAGGACATGCTGCGCGAGACCGACCTGTTCCTCCAGAGCGTGCTGCTCGGCGACGCGAGCGTCCTAGACCTCATCGGCGCCGACTATACGTTCCTCAACGAACGGCTCGCGGCGCACTACGGCATCGACGGCGTGTTCGGCGACGCGTTTCGCCGCGTCACGCTCACGGATCCGAACCGCCGCGGATTGCTCGGGCAGGGCAGCGTGCTGTTCGAGACGTCGGTCGCCAATCGCACGTCACCCGTGTTCCGCGGCAAGTGGATCATGACGAACGTGTTCAACGCGCCGCCGAACCCGCCGCCGCCGAACGTGCCCGCGCTCGAGGACAACGGCGCCGGCGCTGCACCGCGCACCGTGCGCGAGCGGCTCGAGCAGCATCGGGAGGATCCGGTTTGCGCGGGCTGCCATCTCACGATGGATCCGCCGGGCTTCGCGCTCGAGAATTTCGATCCCGTCGGCCGGTGGCGCGAGACCGACGGCGGCCGGGCCATCGACGCGAGCGGAACGCTCGCGGGCGGCGCGCCGATCACGGGGCCGATCGCGCTGCGCGAGGCAATCCTCCGCCGCCCCGAGATCTTCGTGGGCACCGTGACGCAGAAGCTCATGACGTACGCGCTCGCACGTGGGCTCGAGCCCGAGGACATGCCGGCCGTTCGCGGTGTCGTGCGAGCTGCCGCGAAAGACGACTATCGATTCAGCGCGCTCGTGCTCGGCATCGTGCACAGCGTGCCGTTTCAAATGAAGCAGCAACCCGCGGACGAGACCGCGACGACGGCGATGGCGATCGCCGCCGGGTCGCGCCCGCGCGACTGAGGGACACACGACAATGTTCATCACGAAGAAGCATGTTTCGCGGCGCACGGTGTTGCGCGGGGCGGTCGGGACGGCGATCGGCTTGCCGTTGCTCGACGCGATGGTGCCGGCCGCGCACGCGGAGCCGCCGCCGCAATTCCGGTTCGGCGCGGTCTACGTGCCGAACGGCGTGCGGCCGCAGATTTGGACGCCACCGCCGGCCTCGAAGCTCGAGCTGCCGCCGCTGCTCAAGCGTTTCGAGCCGCTGCGCGAGCACGTCAACATCGTGACGGGCTTGCGCGCGGCGCCGCAGTCCGAGCACCACAGCGCGACGTCGCTGTGGCTGCACGGTGGGTCCGTGCGCAAGACGGAAGGGCCCGACGTGCTGTCGGCGCAGACGATCGACCAGCACATCGTCGACGCGATCGGGCAAGACACCGCGCTGCCGTCGCTCGAGCTCGGCGTCGAGGACATGAGCGGCTCGCCCGGATCATGCGCGTTCGGCTACACCTGCATCTACATGAACACGCTGTCGTGGCGCACGCCGACGGCGCCGCTGCCGATGGAGCTGAATCCGCAAACGGTGTTCGAGCGGTTGTTCGGCGACAGCGGCACGCCCGAGCAGCGCGCGGCGCGCTGGAGCGACAAGAGCAGCTTGCTCGACTCGGTGCTCGCCGCCGCGCAGGGGCTGCGCGCCGACGTCGGTCCGCAAGACCGCGCGACGCTCGACGAGTACCTCGAAAACGTGCGGGAGGTCGAGCGCAGGATTCAGCTCGCGGGCCGCCAAGCCGATTCCGCGCTCGATCTGCCGGCGGCGCCCACGGGAGTGCCGGCCTCTTACGACGAGCACGTCAAGCTCATGTACGAGCTCGTGGCGCTCGCGTGGCGTGCCGACGTCACGCGCGTGTTCACGTTCATGAAGGGCGTCGAGGCGAGCCCGATCAATTATCCGCAGATCGGCGTTCCCGAGTCGCATCACATCGTGTCGCACCACCAGGAAAACCCCGAGGCAATGCAGAAGTACGCGAAGATCAACGGCTACCACCTGGGACTGTTCGGCGACTTCGTCGAGCGGCTCAAGGCGACACCGGACGGCGCGGGCTCGCTGCTCGATCACTCGCTGATCATGTACGGCAGCGCGATGGGCAACGGCAACATCCACGACCAGACGAAGATCCCGATCATGCTCGCGGGCGGCGCGGGTGGGCGAGTGAAAGGCGGCAGGCACATCGCGAACCCGGACCCCACACCGATGGCGAACCTGATCGCGGCGTTCGGCGAGGTCGCGGGGATCGAGCTCGGCCCGCTCGAGCACAGCACGGGGCGCGTGGCTCTTTAATCAGTCGTAGACGGCGAAGATCCGCGCTTCGATGCTGATCCGCGGCGCTCCGCCGGGCGGACAGCTCGGGTCGTCGAACGCGCTGTGAGGCACTCCCGCCCGCCACGCCGGGTCGTTGTCGTACGCGCGGAACACTAGCGCTTCGTCCGGCTGCATGTCGCGGTAGTAAATCCAGCGATGGGCCGGGTTGTGGCGAACGAGATAGGCCTCGAGCTCCCACCACGTCGACGGGTCACCGTCGTCGTACACGCCGTCGGCCGGCAGAAGATCCTCACGTTCGACCGTGCGCGCATCGCAGACGGCGAGCGGCACATCCTGAGGCGGCGGCGACAGGACGCGCCAGACGTTGTAGCCGATCAGCCCCTGCCCGGGTTTCAGCTTCTCCGCCGTGCTGCCGAACACGTTGTTGACGAGCCCGGGTGCCATGTTCGGCGTGAAGTCGACGTGCGGGAAGCGCGCCGGTTGGGTGTTCACGCCGGTCTTGTAGAGCGGCGAGCGCTCCGTGTAGCGCACGAGACCGCCGCCGCCGAGCATCGACGCTCGCACGGCCCCCGTGAGCTCGACGATCAGCTTCTCGAGCTCGCGCGGATAAAGCCTGCGCACCTCGTCGGCGTCGCGGAAATCGCGAATCGCGGACGCGTGCCGAGCGAGCGTCAATCCTTCGCGTTCCAGCGTGGGCGGGCTGCGCAGCGAGCGCGCGTTCTCGATCGTCACGCGCTGCGGGTCGTAAGTCAGGTTGTCGCGTCGATGATCCTGCGCGTGGAACTTCGGCCGCGCGGTCATCGGGCCGACATAGTTGATCGTGGCTTCAACGGTGTCCGCCCGAAACGGTCCTCGCGTTGACTCAGCTGTAGCCATCGAGACCTCCTTCCTCTCTCTGCGGTCCGAGCCGGCGGTGTGAAGGGCTGCCGCGGCGCGCCGGCCCCAACGCTTCGCACGCTCGCTCGGCGCCGGACTTGTCAATCCGATATCCGGACGTTTAGCCTAGAGCAAGTTAGCCAGGAATCAAAGGAGAGCATAGCTTGTCCGGATATGTGAGCGCGCCGGCGCCGGCGACCTTCGCGTGATGTCCGCCGAAGTTGCCACGCGCTTCGACGAGAGCGACGAGGCGGCGTTGCTCGACGCGATCGATCGCTGGGTCGAGCGCGATCTGCGGCCGATCGTCAAGGAGTACGACCACGCCGATCGCTACCCCGCCCACATCGTGGAGCAGATGAAGGAGCTCGGGTTGTTCGGCGCGACGATCGGCGCGCAGTACGGCGGCCTCGGGTTGCCCGCGAACACCTATGCGCGGCTCGTGATGCGGATCTCGTCGGTATGGATGTCGATCACCGGCATCTTCAACTCGCACCTGATGCTCGCGCTCGCCGTGGAGAAGTTCGGCACGCCGGAGCAGAAAAAGCGCTGCGATCTCGAAGCCGGGATGGCGAAATACTTTTCGTCCGAGGCGGCGCTCGAGAACAGCATCGAGTCGATGCGGATTCACGGCGCTTACGGTTACTCGAAGGAGTACGACATCGAGCGCCTCTATCGCGACGCGCCGCTCACCGTGATCGGCGAAGGCACGAACGAGATCCAGCGCGTGATCATCGCGAAGCAATGGCTCAAGAGGAATCCCGTCTCGTGAGGCCGCTCGAAGGTTTCCGCGTATTGAGCGTCGAAGCCTGGGGCGCCGCGCCGTACGGCACGCAGCTCCTGGCCGCGCTCGGCGCCGAAGTCATCAAGATCGAAAACCCCGCAACGGGCGGCGACCCCGCGCGCTACGTCGGGCCGCATCGTCTCGGCGCCGGCGACAGTCAGTACTTCCAGGCCTGGAATACGAGCAAGCGCAGCGTGACGCTCGATCTCAAGGCCGGCGACGGCCGGCGCGACTTCCTCGAGCTCGTGAAGAGCTCGGCTGCGGTCGTGAACAATGTTCGCGGCGATCTGCCGGCCAAGCTCGGCCTCGACTACTCGGCGCTAGGCGAGATCAATCCGGCCGTCGTCTGCGTGCACATCTCCGCGTACGGCCGCGACAACGAGCGCGCGGCGTGGCCCGGCTACGATTTTCTCATGCAGGCCGAGGCCGGCCTCATGAGCTTGACGGGCGAGCCCGACGGCCCGCCTGCGCGCTTCGGGCCGTCGATCATCGACTTCATGACGGGCACCACGGCGATGGTTGGCTTGCTCGCAAGCCTGCTCGCCGCGCAGCGCACGGGCCGCGGCTGCGACGTCGACGTGTCGCTGTTCGACGTCGCGCTGCATCAACTCAACTACTCCGGTACCTGGTATCTGAACACCGGCCAGGCGCCGAGCCGGCTCGAGCGCAGCAGCCACTTCTCGGTGTCGCCCGTGCAAACTTTCGCGACGGCCGACGGCTGGATCTTCATCATGTGCATGAATGACAAGTTCTGGCTCGAGCTGCTCGACGTGCTCGGCCAGCAGGCTTTGGCGGCGGATCCGCGTTTCGCCGACGTCCATACGCGGCACCAGCACCGCCGCGATCTCACGGCAGCGCTCGATCAGGTGTTTCGGCGAGCGACGACCGCGTCGTGGCTCGCGAAGCTCTCGGGCGTGCTCCCGGTCGGGCCCGTGTACGACGTCGCGCAGGCGCTGTCGAGCCCGTTCGTGCGTGCGTCGGGCATGATCCAGACCGTGCCGCATCCCGAGAAGCCCGACCTCGAAGTGCTCACGAGTCCCATCAAGGTCAACGGCGAGCGCGCGACGGTGACGGCCGCTCCCGTCCTCGGGGCGGACAACGACGCGCTGCTCGGTCGTGCCGTACCGGCAGCCAAGCTTGAGCGACGATGAAGCTCGCCGGCATTCGCGTCGTCGACCTATCGGTGTTCCTGCCGGGGCCCTACCTCACGCTCGCGCTCGCCGACCACGGCGCCGAGGTCATCAAGGTCGAGCCGCCCGAGGGCGACCCAGGTCGCAAGATCGGGCTCGCGGACGGTCCGGCGACCGTGTTCTTTCGGAGCCTGAATCGCGGCAAGAAGAGCGTCGTGCTGAACCTGAAGGAGGCGCGCGATCGCGAGCGCCTGCTCCGCCTCACGGCGACGGCCGACGTATTCGTGGAGTCGTTCCGGCCCGGTGTCGTCGACAGGCTCGGTGTTGGCTACGAGGACGTCGTGCGGCGCAATCCCGGCATCGTCTATGCTTCAGTCAACGCATTCGGCAACCACGGGCCGTATCGCGATCGACCGGCGCACGATCTCGCCGTCGAAGCGTTGACCGGTGTTCTCAGCATGACGCTCGGCGACGACGGCAGGCCCGCGCTGCCCGGCATTCCGATGGCGGATATCGCGGCAGCGCTTCAGGGACTCTCGGGCGTGCTGATGGCGTTGTTGCAGCGCGAGCGAACCGGCCGGGGCGACTACATCGAGATCGCGATGTTCGATTCGTTGTTCGCCGCGACGCCCAACATCATGGGCCCCGTGTTCGCCGAGCACCGTCAGCCGGATCCGAAGGCGCAGCGGACGACGGGCGGCTCGGCGTTCTACCGGCTGTACGACACTCGCGATGGCCGGCAGATTGCGCTGGCCGGCCAGGAAATGAAATACGTGGAGAAAGTGCTCGGCGCGCTCGATCGATCGGACCTGATCGAATTCTGCGCGCGCGGGCCGGGGCCGCATCAACGACCGGTCGTCGAATGCCTGACGGCGTTCTTCGCGAGCCGCTCGCGCCAGGAATCGCTGGATTGGCTCGCAAAGCTCGACGTGTGCTTCGCTCCGGTCAACACTCTGCTCGAAGCGACAGCTGACCCGAACGTGGCAGCGCGCGCGTTGCTGCTCCGCGACGGCGAGGGCCGCCAGCATCTGGCGCCTGCGATACGGTTTCGCGACGAGCCCGCTATACCCACGCTGCGCGAGCCGCTGCTCGGTGAGCACACCGACGAGTTGTTGATCGAGCTGGAAGGCGGGGCGAAAAAATCATGAACGTGCGCGAGGGGAGGAGCGTATGACACACGGTGCGCACGAGGTCGGTTCGCGCCGCTGGCGCGAAACCTTCGGCCGCTACTACGAGGAGTTCGAAGTGGGCGACGTATACGAGCACCGCCCGGGGCGCACGCTCAGCGAGACGGACAACACCTGGTTCACGCTGCTCACGATGAACAATCATCCGCTGCATTTCGATGCCGTGTATGCCGCCAAGTCGGAGTTCGGAAGGCCGATCGTCAACAGCTGTCTGACGTTGTCGATCGTCGTCGGCATGAGCGTGTCCGACGTGAGCTACAAGGCGATCGGGAATCTCGGCTGGAACGACATCAAGCTCACGGCGCCCGTCTACGCCGGCGACACGCTGTATGCCGAATCCGAGGTGATCGCGAAACGCGAGTCGCAGTCGCGGCCGACGCAAGGCATCGTAACCGTCAAGACGCGCGGAATGAATCAAGACGACAAGTTAGTGATCGCGTACGAGCGAACGATCCTCGTACCGAAGCGCGGCCACGGCGTCGAAGAGTTTTAGAGGAGTAGCGCTCAATGCAGTCGGTATACGACTTCACCGCGACCGACATCGACGGCCGCGAACGATCGCTTCGTGAGTTCGCGGGAAAGGCGCTGCTGATCGTGAACGTCGCTTCGAAGTGCGGGTTCACTCCGCAATACACCGGGCTCGAGGCACTGTGGCGCAAGCATCGCGATGAATCCTTCGCGATCCTCGGCTTTCCCTGCGATCAGTTCGGTCATCAGGAGCCGGGCGGCGAGGATGAGATCAAGTCGTTCTGCTCCACTAATTACGACGTCACGTTCCCGATGTTCGCCAAGATCGAGGTCAACGGTTCCGCCGCGCATCCGCTCTATCGATGGCTCAAGGGCGAGCGCGCCGGCATCCTCGGCACCGAGGCGATCAAATGGAACTTCACGAAGTTCCTCGTCGACGCAGAAGGCCGCGTCGTGAAGCGCTACGCGCCGGTGGACACGCCCGAGAAGCTCGACAAGGACGTCGCGGCTTTGCTGGCCAAGAAAGCCGGCGAGTAAGATCCGAAGAGCTCCATGCCGCGACGCACCGCCGCCACGCCGAGCCGCGCAGCAGGTCATGAGGCCCAGCTTGCCGGGCCGCTGTACCGCCAGGTCGTGCAGACGCTCAAGCAGGAGATCGTGAACGGCGTCTATCCCGTCGATTCGCAGCTGCCGCCCGAAGGCGAGCTCCAGCAGCGATTCAAAGTGAGCCGCCATACGATCCGCGAGGCGTTGCGGGAGCTGCGCGAGGGCGGCCTCGTCGCGTCGCGACAGGGCTTCGGCACGACCGTGCTGCGTCCCGGCTCGCCGCGTCCGTACGTTCACGAGGTAGCGTCAATCAGCGACCTCATCGACCTCGCGAACGCTACGAAGTACGACGTCCGGTCGAGCGCAATCGTCGTCGCCGATCGCGCGCTCGCAGATCGAGTCGGTGGTCAGCCCGGCTGGAAGTGGCTGCGGATCGAAGGTTTTCGCTACGCCGCCGACGAGCCGCGCCCCGTGTGCTGGACGGAAGTCTACGTGCACGGCGACTTCGCCGGCGTCGCGCGCTTGATCGGGCGGCGGCCGGGCCCGATCTATCTGTGGATCGAGGATCTGTACGGCGAAAGCGTCGCCGAAGTCGAGCAATCGCTGCGGACGGGGCAAGCTCCGGACGACGTGTCGTCGCTTCTCGGCCTGGCGCCTCGCGAAACCGTGATCGAGGTGCAGCGCATTTACCGCCTCTCGTCGGGAGTCATCGGCGAGGTCGCGCGCAATCTCTATCCCGTAGGCGGCTTCGAGCTCACGATGACGCTGCGCCGCTCGAAGGCTTAGCTTCGCCGGCCCACGCGACGATGGCGTGCGCGCGTCGCAACATCGGCTCATCCACCAGCGCGCCCTCGAGCTCGATCGTGCCGCGGCCCGGATGGCGTCACTTGAACCTATATATATGAGGACCGGTCGATTCGGCCCGACGCCGCGCCCCAGGGCCGCCGCACGTCCATCCCAGCTAGCCGCGCAAGAAATCCTTGATCGCCGTGACCGACGCAGGCGCCTCGTCGAGCACGAGGTGACCGCCGTCGAACAGCTTCACCTGCGCCCGCGGCAGCAGCTTCGCCCAGCTGCGATGCTGCGCGGTCGGAGTGAGCTGGTCTTGTTTTCCCCAGACCAGCAACGTCGGCATCGTCAAGCGATGCAGATAGCGCGGCAGCTTGGTGTCGTAAGAGGCGGTGCCGATGAGGCGCGTGGCCGTGACCGTTTCTTTCACGCGCTCCGCGATGAACGCGTCGCTCGGCTTCGCCGGCAGATGCTTGATGACCGTCTGCGGATCGACGCCGAGCAGCTCGGGCAGCTCTTCGGGAGGCACCTTCAGGAAGTCGGCGGTCGGGAAGTCCGGCGTCGGAATGCCGATCGGGCACACGAGCACGAGCTTCTCGATCAGATAGCCGTGCTCGGTCGCGAGCTTCGCCGCGATGTAGCCGCCCAGCGACTGGCCGACGAGGCGCACGTGCTTGAGGCCGAGCGCGGTGAACAGCTCGAGGTAGTGAAGGACGTAGTCGTGGACCTCGGTCACCGCGGGATCGTCCGCCGACTCTCCGAATCCAGGATGATAAGGGATGACCACTTCGTGCTCGCGCGTCCACGGCTCGGCGAAGTCGAAGCGCGTGACGGTGCCGGCGCCGTGAAAATACACGAGCGGCGTGCCGTGTCCGGCACTCAGCACGACCGTCTCGATGCCGTTGATCGCGAGCGTGCGCTTCTTGAAACTCATCATCGCGGAATCCCCCAAAGCGTCGATCGTTACGACTCGAAGCTCATTCTTCTTTTCGCCGCCTGCGGACCGTACACTCCTTCGCGATGACTCACCAGACCCCGGCGCAGACGGCGAGAATCGCGGAGCTCGAGCACTCCGACGCGGTCGCCCTCAAGTTTCGCGCGCTAGCGGATCTCCCGTGGCCCGTGTGGCTCGACAGCTCGGCGCGCGGCGGGCCGGACGGGCGCTACGACATCCTCGCCGCCGACCCGAGCGTCACCCTGCGCACGTGCGGCCCGATCACGGAGATCGCCGCTCGCGACGGCCGCGTCGAGTCTTCGCGGGAATCGCCGTTCGCGCTGCTGCGCGAGCGCCTTGGCGCGGTCTGCGCGCCGCTCGAAGCGTTGCCGTTCTGCGGCGGCGCGATCGGCTATTTCGGCTACGACCTCGGCCGGCGACTCGAGCGGCTGCCGGCCGTCGCGGCCGCGGACGTTGCGATGCCCGATCTCGCGCTGGGAATCTACGATTGGGCCGTGATCGTCGACCACGAGGCGCGCCGCACCTGGCTCGTGGGAGGCGGGCGCGATCCCCGCACGTTCGAGCGCTGGCAAGAGCTCGTCGCGCGGCTCGAGTCGCCGCGCGCTACGCGGCCGGCATCGCCATTCCGGGTGCTGTCGCGGGCGAGCTCGAGCTTCAGCCGTCCGCAATACGCGGAAGCCTTCAGAAACGTCCAGCGGCACATCCGCGACGGCGACTGCTATCAAGTCAATCTCACCCAGCGTTTCAAGGCGCGCGCGGAAGGGGATGCGTGGCACGCCTACTTGCGGCTGCGCGAGATCAATCCCGCGCCGTTCGCCGCTTACCTCGACCTGCCTGATGGCAAGGTCCTGAGCTCATCGCCCGAGCTGTTTCTGCGCGTGACCGGCGACCGCGTCGAGACGAAACCGATCAAGGGCACGCGGCCGCGCTCCGCGGATCGAGCGCGCGATCGCGCGCTCGCCGAGGAGCTGCGCGCGAGCCCGAAGGACCGCGCCGAGAACGTGATGATCGTGGACCTCTTGCGTAACGACCTCGGCAAGAGTTGCGCACCGGGGTCGATCCACGTGAGCAAGCTGTTCGACGTCGAAACCTTCGCGAGCGTCCACCACCTCGTGAGCACGGTCGAAGGCCGGCTCGCGCCGGGCAAGCACGCGCTAGATCTGCTCGAGGGCTGCTTCCCGGGCGGCTCGATCACGGGCGCGCCGAAGCTGCGCGCGATGCAGATCATCGAGGAGCTCGAGCCGCAGCGCCGCGGCGTGTACTGCGGCTGCATCGGCTACGTCGGCTACGACGGCAACCTCGATCTCAACATCGCGATCCGCACGCTCGTGCAGCACGGCGATTCGATCTACGCGTGGGCGGGCGGGGGCGTCGTCGCGGATTCCGACGTCGACGCCGAGTATCAAGAGAGCTTGGACAAGGCGGCCGCGATGCTCGCGGTCCTGGACGAGCAGGCCGACAACGTCGCGCGCTGAACGGCGCGCGCTTCACTCGATATGGGAGCGACGATGATCTTCGAGCAAATCGCAACGGGCGGCTGCCAGTCCTATCTCATCGGCTGCCCCGATGCATGCGTGGCCGCGCTGATCGACCCCGAGATCCGGCAGCTCGACCGCTACCACGGCAGCCTCGCGCGCGGGGGCTTGACGCTTCGCTACGTGATCGACACGCACACGCATGCCGATCATTTCTCGGCATCGCACGAGATCGCCAGGAAGCTCGGTGTGCCCGTCGTGATGTTTCGCGACAGCCCGGCGCCCTTTGCGGACTTGCGCCTGCAAGACGGCGACATGCTCGTGATCGGCAGCATCCGGATGCAGGCGATCCACACGCCGGGCCACACGCGCGACTCGATGTGCTTGCTCACGGGCGATCGCCTGTTCACCGGCGACACGCTGCTGATCGGCGGGACGGGGCGCACTGATCTGCCGACCGGCGATCCCGAGGCGCTCTACGACAGCCTCTTCAACCGGATCTTGAAGCTCGACCCCGAGTTCAAGGTGTTCCCCGCGCACGACTACAAGCAGAAGGCCTCGAGCACGATCGCGGCCGAGCTCGAGACGAACCCGCGGCTTCAGAAGCGGGATCGAGCGGAGTTCGTCGAGATGATGAATCACTTGAACCTCACTGCGCCGACGCATTTGACCGAAGCGCTGCGCACGAACATGACCGGCGGCAAGACGGTCGCGCAGCTCCTCGCAGAGGCGGCCGCGAAGATACCGTTCGTGTCGCTCGCGGAGCTCGATGCGCGAATCGCGCGTGGGGGCGCCGACCTCGTCGTGCTCGACGTGCGCGAGCGCGACGCGTTCAACGCGGGTCATGTCCGCGGCGCGCGCCACCTGCCGCGCGGGCAACTCGAGCTGCGCGTGAACGACGAGCTGCCGGACCCCACCGCGCGGATCGTCACCGTGTGCGAGTTCGGCAAGATTTCGACGCTCGCGGCGGCCACGCTGCGCGACTTGGGATTCGTCCGCGCGACGGCGCTCGACGGAGGGATGAAGGGCTGGCGCGAGGGCGGGCTGCCGCTCGAGCAAGGGTGATGCTCGTCGTCGCGAACCCCGTCGAGTGCGCGCGAATTTCCGCCGACAGAAGCCCAGCGGCTTCAATCTCGATCGCTGCTGACATCCCAACGGCTGCAGCCTGCAATCCAACATCGATCTGGTACGATATGCGCACACTTGATACGCATGGTGAGCTTACATAGAATGGCCACATTCACTTGTCGGGTTCAACCACATGCCTCGCCCAGCACGACGTGCCACAACAAAGAGAGCTACCAATGTGAGCGTCCGGGGTGACCTCCTCGAGGCGGCTCGCGCATCCAAGATCAACTTGTCAGCGATTCTCGAGCGTGCATTGACCGAAGAGTTGCGGCGCGTGCAGCAACGACAGTGGCGCGAGGACAATCGCGCTGCTATTGCGGCCTACAACGAATACGTCGAAAAGCGGGGCGTGTTCTCCGACGGAAGCCGGAGCTTTTAGTGAGTCAGTTTGCCGTTCATCGCAACAAGAACCCGCGAACGAAGGTCGAAATTCCATTTCTGCTGGACGTGCAGTCGGAGCTGCTGGATGACCTGGCGACGCGCGTAGTCATTCCACTCACCAAAGCACGGGCGCTGTCCAAGACCCCAATGAGTGTGCTCATGCCGCTTGTCGACATCGACGGCACGAGCTACCTACTACTGACCCCGCAGCTCGCAGGAATCTCCAAATCGGATCTCGGGCTCGAAGTCACCAACATCGCGAACCAAAGAAGCGTCATCGTCGGTGCGCTGGACATGCTGATTACGGGAGTCTAGGGCGGACCGCGAGGTTCACGGCTCGGTAGCGCGAAGTTCTCCAGCTGCTAGCCGGCTAGCGCGTGCGACCAGCCGCGGTACGCGGCGACGTGTGCTGCCACGTCGTGGACGCGCAGGATCTCGACGCTCTGCGCGCTGAGGTTCAGCGACACGCCGATCGTGAATAGATCGCGCTCCGTGCGCTCGGCTGCGAGCCGGTGCATGAACGATTTGCGTGAATGGCCGACGAGGCAGCGCAGGCCGTAGCGCTCGAAACGCCCGATGCCGCGCAAGAGCCGCAGCGACTGCAGCGGATTTTTGCCGAAGCCGATGCCGGGATCGAACACGACGCGCGCCAAGTCGAGCCCCGCACTCTGCCATTCGCCGAGGCGCGCTTCGAGCCAGCGCTCGACGGCCGCGACCGGGTCCTCGCTCGGCGGGATCGTACGCGCCGGATCGGCCGGCACGCCGACGTTGTGCATCGCGACGAAGTCCTTGCCGCTCTCGGCGGCGAGCTCGACCATCTCGCGCGACGTGAGCCCGCTCACGTCGTTGATCAGGTCCACGCCGAGTGCGAGCGCGCGGCGTGCGGTCTCGGCGTGATAGGTATCGATGCTGAAGCGCGGCCGCAGCAGCGCGCCCGCGTGCTTGTCGAGCAGCGGGCCGAGCACCGGCTCGAGGCGTGCCCACTCGTCCGCTGCGTCGAGCGGCGTCGCGTTCGGGCGTGTGGACTCCGCACCGACGTCGACGAGCTCTGCGCCGCCGGCATGCAGCGCGTCGACGTGCGCGTCCACGGCGGGCCAGTCGACGAAGCGTCCGCCGTCCGAGAACGAGTCGGGCGTGACGTTTACGATTCCCATCCACAGCGGGATGTGCCGGCCCGGCAGGCGCGACCACTCGAGCACCGTCTTGTGGCCGCGTCCCGGGATCGTGAGCAGCGGCTCGAGCGCCGCGAGCGGCGTGAGCACGAACGCGCGCTCGGTGATGCCGGGATGCGGCACGCGTAGGCGCTCGGTCGCGATCTGTTCGTTGCCCCAGAGCAGGATGTCGAGGTCGATCTCCCGAGGCGCCCAGCGGCCGCGGTCGCCGCGCCCGAGCTCGCGCTCGATCGCTTTGAGCCGGTCGAGCAGCGCGTCGGGCGCGTCATCCGTGCGGCATTCCGCGACGAGGTTCAGGAACGGTACGTTCCATTCGGGCGGCGCGTCGTCCGGGAGCATCGCGGGCGACTCGACGACGGGGGAGACGCGGAGCACCCGCGTGCCGCCGCTCGCGAGCGAGGCGAGCGCGCGCGACAGGTTCGCGCGCCTACTCCCAAGGTTCGAGCCGAGTCCGAGGTAGACGTTCATCCGATTGTTCGCAAAGTGGCGAAGCCCATACAATCATGCCCACGCCACGAGCAACTTGCAGCGCGAAAGCGCGGGGTGCCGTCATGTTCGCACACTACGTCGCCGTAGCCCTGAGGAACATTCGCGGCGCGCCGTTCGCCTCGGTCATCAACCTGGTCACGCTTGCCGTCGGGCTGCTCTGCTTCGTGACGGCCTATGCGTTCGTCAACTTCTGGGGTCGCGCCGAGCGGCAATTCCGCAACGTCGACGATATCCATGTGCTCACGGTCACGATCCAGAACCGCGACAGCTCGTTCGGCAACGGGATCCAAAACGCCACTCGGGTGCCCGACATTGCGCGCGACACGTTGCAGGCCGACTTCCCCGCGATCGCCAAGAGCGCGCGCGCGAATGTGCTCGATGGCGAACGGTGAGCTTGCCGGGGTCGAGCACTTCCTCACCGCAGCTCGTGCAATAGCGCCCGGTCACGGGCTGTCCGCACGTTGCGCACGAGTGGCGGGTACCCGTGTCTACCATACGCGTTGCGGAGCCGGCGACATCGCAGCGATGTCGGCGAAGCAGCGCCGCGACTTCGCGGCCAGACCGAAGCTGTCGCAAGCGTCGGGCAACGCAGCTCGTTTAGCGAGGGAGGCGGGCCGAGCTTACGCACGCCGTTCGAACCGACGCAAGCGCGGCTTGGCCGAAGGGCTGCCCGCGAGCGCGATCGGTGCGAGCGCGTTCATGCGCCGGCGCCTCGTCGCAAGTCGGGTGCCGACTATTCGTGGGCTGCACGAGCCCCTACAATCGCCCAACTCACACTTGCACGAGAGGAGCGCAAGAATGAAAACAAGAGCCGCCGTCGCGTGGGAAGCCGGCAAACCGCTGAGCATCGAAGAGGTCGATCTCCAGGGTCCCAAGAAGGGGGAAGTGCTCGTCCGGCTCGTCGCGACGGGCGTGTGTCACACCGACGCGTACACGCTGTCGGGCGCGGATCCCGAAGGCGCATTCCCGACGATCTTGGGTCACGAAGGCGGTGGCATCGTCGAAGAGGTGGGCCCGAGCGTGAAGAGCGTCAAGGTGGGCGACCACGTGATCCCGCTCTACACGCCCGAGTGCAAGAAGTGCAAGTTCTGCAAGTCCGGCAGGACGAACCTGTGCGTCGCGATTCGCGCGACGCAGGGCAAGGGCTTGATGCCCGACGGCACGAGCCGCTTCTCGAAGAACAACAAGCAAATATTACACTTCATGGGCACGTCGACGTTCTCCGAGTACACCGTGCTGCCCGAGATCGCCGTCGCGAAGATCAACAAGAAGGCGCCGCTCGAGAAGGTGTGCCTGCTCGGCTGCGGCATCACGACGGGCATCGGCGCCGTGCTCCACACGGCCAAGGTGAAGCCCGGCTCGACGGTCGCCGTGTTCGGCTTGGGCGGCGTCGGCTTGAGCGTGATCCAAGGCGCCGTGATGGCGAAGGCCGAGCGCATCATCGCGGTCGACATCAACGACGGTAAAGAAGAGATGGCGCGCGCGCTCGGCGCGACCGACTTCCTGAACCCGAAGAAGTTCGACAAGCCGATCCAGCAAGTGATCGTCGGCCTGACGGACTGGGGCGTCGACTACTCGTTCGAGTGCGTCGGCAACACGCAGCTCATGCGCTCAGCGCTCGAGTGCTGCCACCGCGGTTGGGGCGAGTCGATCATCATCGGCGTCGCGGCGTCGGGCCAGGAGATCAGCACGCGTCCGTTCCAGCTCGTCACCGGCCGCGTGTGGCGCGGCAGCGCGTTCGGCGGCGTGAAGGGCCGCACGCAGCTACCGGGCATGGTCAAGCAGTACATGGACGGCGAGATCAAGGTCGACGAGATGATCACGCACACGATGGGGCTCGAGAAGATCAACCACGCGTTCGATCTGATGCACGAAGGCAAGAGCATCCGCTCGGTGGTTCACTTCTGACGCGTGCGCTGGGCCGCGTGGCGGCGGGCGCGGATCCACACCAACGGCGCGCGGCGTAGTCATCGCCGCGCGCCGTTGTCGTTTCCGAGGAGCGGCTAGAACTCGACGCGAACGCCGATCCACGCCGCGCGCGGCGCGCCGGGGCCGACGAACTCCGGATCGTCGAAGTCGTCGCCGAGCACTTCGTCCGCCTGTCCGAACACGCCGAACGTCTCGTATTCCTCGTCGAGCGCGTTGTCGATGTTCGCGAACAGACGTGCGTGCTCGCCGATCCGGTATTCGGCGCGCAGGTTCAGCAGCGTGTAGCCGTCGAGCTCCTCGACGAGGTTGCCTTCGTCGCCGCGAAACGGCGACCCCGAGCTCGAGATCACGTCCGCGCCGAACGTCAGCGCGCGCTCGCCGCGAACCGGACTCCGAGCTTCAGCAGCTGATCGGGGACGAGCGGCAAGCGATCGCCTTCCTCGACCGCGATCTCGCCGTCTTGACGGCCTCCGGGTTGTTCGCGCTCGCCACCTCGAAGTCCTCGCGGAACGTCGCGTCGAGCCACGTGTAGTCGAAGAACCAGCTCAGCCGCTCGCTCGCGTCGCCCGAGAGATTGAGCTCGAGCCCGTCGCGGCGCGTCTCGCCGACGTTGTCGAAGAAGCCCTGGTTCGTGAGCTCGCCCGCGCTGATGAACACGATGTCGTCGTCGTTGGTCGTGCGGAACACGCCCGCGTGCCAGCGTCCCGAGTTCCAGCGGCCGCGTACGCCCGCCTCGAAGGTCTTGCGCGACCACCTGCTCGAGCGGCGGGTCCGCGACGAACGCGTTCGGCAAGCGGCACGGATCGTCCTCGTCGGCGCAGGTGAGCTCGACGGGCGAGGGCGCGCGATTCGCTTCGCTGTAGCCGGCGTACAGCGTGACGGCAGCGCCGAGCGCCCAGGTGAGGCCGACCGCCGGGTTGAAGCGCTCGAACGTGTGCTCGCCGCTCAAGTCGTCGTCGATCTGGTCCTCGAGCACGACTTGCGTGCGGTTGTACCGTCCCGACAGCGTGAGCGCGATGCCGTCGCCGAGCGAGAACGTGTCGCGTCAAGTAGAACCCGGTGCTCTCCGTGGACGCCTCGAGCGCGATGAACGCGTCGCCGACGAAGACGCCGCCGCGGCACGGCCAAGCGTGTCGTGTCGAGCGCGCCGAGCTCCGTGCTCGAGCCGAACTCGACGTCGCTCTCGTCGTGCGCGAGGCCGATCGTGAACTGATTCTCGCGGCCGCTTAAGCTCGCCCGTGAAGCCCGCTTGCAGATCGAAGCCGACGCTCTGCTGCTTCGTGGTCGTGCGGTTTACCGTGGCGCCTTCGAGGTCGTCGTCGGCTCCGATCGGCTCGTCGTTCTCGTCGAGCACGACCTCCTCGTCGCCGCCTTCCTGCTCGCAGATGAAGCCCGGCGTGCCGACGCATTCGTCGAAGTCCGAATCGTCGCCGTTCAGCGTGCTCACGTCGCTGTCGCGCACGTAGACGTTGCCGGTGCAGCGAGACGGTGTCCGACACTCTTTGCGTGCCGCGCACATCGACCATGGACAGGCGGTTCTGCGTGCGGTCCGGACGCGTGAAGATCGCTGCGCGGTCGATCTCGAGAAGCTCTTCGGGAGCGGCGCCGTTGCCGACGAGATCCGTGTCGACGTACGTGAAGCTCACGTCGAGCGACTGCTCGTCGTTCTTCGTGCCGAGCTTCGCGAACACCTGCTTCGCGTCCGTCGGCGAGTAGTCGCGCCAGCCGTCCTCGTCGAGATACGACGCCGTGACGAAGTAGCTGAAGGTGTCGTCGACGGAGCCGCCGGTTTCCGCCTGGACGCCGACGCGGCCCCACGAGCCCGCGAGCGCCTCGGCGCGCGTGCCCGGGTTGTCGAAGCCGTTCTTGGTGTTGATCGAGATCGCGCCGCCGAGCGCGTTCAGCCCGAACAGCGGATTCGAGCCGGGCATCAGGTACACCGTGTCGATCGCGCGACTCCGGGATCAACGCCCAGTTCACGGTGTCGCCGAACGGCTCGTTGATCCGCACGCCGTCTTGGTACACGGCGAGGCCTTGCGGCAAGCCGAGCAGCGGCGAGCCGACGAAACCGCGGTACTGCACGTCGGGCTGGAGCGGGTTGCTCTGCGCGTCGTTGACGAACACGCTGCCGAGGTTGCGCTTCATGAAGTCCGCGAGGTCGAGCGCGCCTTGCTCGCGGATCTGCGCCGCCGTCGCGGTCTGGACGTTGCCCGCGACTCGATCGACGTCGAGGTCGCGCCGAGCGGCGTCGTGCCGATCACGTCGATGGTGTCCGTGACGCTCGCGTCTTGGGCGTGCACGGAGGCGCTGGTGGCGAGCGCGGCGGATAGCGTGAGCGCGGCTGCGTTGAGCCGATCGCGGACCTGCATGACGTCGAAGAGCCCCCGGATTGGACGTGCCGAGGGATTGTAGCGGCGCGGATTCGCAGCGAGCCCGAAGCGCGCGCAGCG
This sequence comes from uncultured Gammaproteobacteria bacterium, assembly GCA_963742115.1. Classification (GTDB taxonomy): domain Bacteria; phylum Pseudomonadota; class Gammaproteobacteria; order Steroidobacterales; family Rariloculaceae; genus FEN-1219. The sequence goes on along the minus strand of CAVUKQ010000008.1, from coordinate 20,666 downwards.
CAGGAAAATCTCCCGTGGCTCGAGGACCGTGCCGGCGTGCGCTTCCTCAGTACAGCGCGCTCGTGAGCTTGCGGCGGTACTCGGCGACGAGCGCGGGCTGGCTCGCGGCCATGCTGAACAGCGCGATCAGCTGCTTGCGGGCTTCGCCTTCCTTCCAATCCTTCGCGCGCTTCAAGATCTCGAGCAGCTCGTCCATCGCCTCTTTGTAGCGGCGCTGGCCCGCGTAGAAGCCCGCGAGCGCGAGCCGCGTCTCGTGGTCGGCGGGATTCGCTTTGAGCTTCTCGCGAAGCTCGTTCTCGGCCGGGCCCTGCTCGCCGCTGCGCGCGAACGCGATGCCCTGACGCACGGCTTCGATGCGCGCCGCGTTCACGAGGTCGGGCTTGATCACGGCGAGCTGGCGCTCCGCGTCGTCGAGGTTGCCGGCCGCGAGCAGCGCCTCGGCGTTCTTTAGCGCTTCCTCCATCTGCGACGGCAGCAGCTTCTCCATGAACGTCCGCACCTGTTGCTCGGGCTGCGCGCCGACGAACTGCGCGGCGGGGCGGCCGTCCTTGAACGCGATGACGTTCGGGATCGAGCGGATGCCGTAGGCCTGCGACAGCTCCGGGTTGTCGTCCGAGTTCACCTTCACGAGCTTGATGCGGCCTTTGAACTCGGCCGCCACCTTCTCGATGATCGGCGTGAGCGCCCTGCACGGGCCGCACCAGGGAGCCCAGAAGTCGACGACGACGGGGGTGGTCTTCGAGGCCTCGAGGACCTCGCGGTTGAACGTAGCGGTGGTGACGTCGTTTGCCATAGGCGCGCTAAGGTGGGCCCGCGGCCGCGGCAAATCAAGCCGCCGCGAGCGCTTTTCGGTCTCGAGTGCCTATTCCTCGCCCGCCGTGAGATGCCGTCGCGAGGTCTTCGGGTCGCAGAGGTACTCCTGGAGCTTGTACCCCGCGTTCAGATTGAAGTTCTGCTCGGAGCTCACGGGCTCCTTGAGGTACTCCGGGTCCGTCATCGTGAACTTGAGCGCGAGCGTCTTGCCGTCCGCGCCGAGCGCGTAGCGCTCGACCGTCGATTTCTGCTCGCCCGAGTCCACGCCGCGGCCCGCGCCCCACTTCACGTGCGTGAAGCTCGCGGTCTCGATCACGAGCTCGCCGTTCTCGATCCGCCCGATCGAGTGGCCGAGCGGCGTGCGCGGCGCGTCCGCCGGATGCGCCTTCATGTTCATGTGGACGATGCGCTCGAGCTCGTTCACCTCGTAGTGGATCACGAGCGTGTCGGCGTTCGGGCGCGTGATCTCGAACGGGTACGGGTAGCCCAAGATCTCGGGCATCGTCTGCGGCAGGCAATCCCACTCGGGGTTCTCGTCCGGGTTGAACTTGTCGACCTGCGCCTGGCCTTTTGCGGTGACGGGCAGCGTGTTCACGAGCTTCCGCTCGTCGGGCGCGTTGCGGCCGAGCACGTCGCCGCGAAAGCGCACGCGCCACACGCCCGTGAAGTCGGTCGACTTCGCCGCGAGCGCCTCGGGTGAAGGTTGCGCCGGGTTCGTGAGCTGCGGGCCGCCCCAGGCCCAGATCTCCTTGCCGTCGCGGACGAACAGGTTCGCGTAGACGAAATGACGGTCCACGTTGCGATCCGGGTTGCCGCGCGCGACGACGTGGTCGCCGGCCTTGAGCGTATCGGCCTTCCAGCCGAAGCGCGTGAGCACCGGCGTCGAGTTCAGCTCGAACGTCCACTTCTGCACGTCGGCGCTGCCGGCCTTCTTGCCTTCGACGACCGCGAACGCGTGCGGGTTCTGCCAGGTGAACTCCGTGACCGTGCCCTCGATCTCGACGGTGTTGTCGAGGTCGAAGTTCGCGCGCGAGTGGTGGGCGAGGGCGGGTGCGACGGCGAGTAGAGCTGCGAGCGTCGCGGCCAAATCGATTGTCTTCACGGGTATTGCTCCGAAGGGCGGCTACGCGGAATTGTACGTCAGGGCGTGAACCGTGAGCGGCTAGCCGTGGACAGGCGAGGTCACAGCGCTCTTCGCTTCCGCGTTCCCCGCCGAGCGATGCGGCGCCCTTACACGCCGGCGCTGACCACGGTGCGCACTTGCCGGACGGCGTCGGTCCTTTCCGCAAGCCGGCGCCGGAACCGCAGGTGACGCCGGCGGGTCCGCTCCACGAGCGGCCGCCAGACCGGCGCGGTCAGCCGGTGGCGGATCAGCAAGTGCCAGAGCCGGTTCGACCGCTTGTAGAGGTACGACATCGCCAGGTACGGCAGCACCGCGCGCCAGTCCTCCGGGCGCCGCCGCCAGATCGAGCGGTGCGAGAACAGCCGCTCGTAGCACCAGCCGTAGCCGGCCACGAGCTCCTCCGCCGTCATGTGCCGGGGCCGGAAGACGACGTGCGCCGTGTCGTAGAGCGCCAGTCGCGGTGCAGGAGGCGCCTTTCCTGGATCCATCTGCGCGAACAGCGGCGTGCCCGGATAGGGCGTCAGGATGTGGAACGTGGCGCACTCCAGCCGGTTCTCCTCGATCCAGGCGACGGTCCGCTCGAAGACGTCGCGCGTCGTGGTCGAAGCCGAGCACGAAGCTGCCGTTGACCTGGATGCCGTGGTCGTGCAGGAGCGCGACGCGCCGCGCGTAGTCGTCGGGTGCCGGCGTGTTCTTGCGCGCGTCGGTGAGGTTGTCGTCGGTGAGCGACTCGAACCCGACGAACACGCCCGTGCAGCCGGCCAGCGCCATCTCGCGGACCAGCGACGGGTCGTCGGTCACGTCGATCGTGACGGCGGCGCTCCAGATCTTCCCCAGCGGCCGGAGCGCCTGGCAGAGCGCGCGCAGGTAGTCGGGCCGGAGCCGAGGTTGTTGTCGACGAAGACGGCGTAGGGCTGGCCGTCGGCGGCGAACTCCGCGACGACCTGCTCGACGTCGCGGACCTGGTAGGGCATGTGCAGCCCGTCGGTCGCGAGGTAGCAGAAGCCGCAGCGGTTGTGGCAGCCGCGCGTGGCGATCAGGCTCGTGGTCGTCAGGAAGCTGTCGCGCGGCAGCAGGTCGCGGCGCGGCGGCGGATCGTCGCGGTAGGGCTGGCGGTAGTCGCCGCGGTAGACCGGCTGCAGCGTGCCCGCCTCGACGTCGCCGAGGATTCGCGGCCAGAGCTGCACGCCCTCGCCGATCGCGAGCGCGTCGGCGTGCGGGGCAGCTTCCTCGGGGCGGCAAGGACGTGCAGCCCGCCCAGGATCACCTTCGCGCCCCGCTGCCGATACCAGCGCGCCAGCTCGTACGCCCGCTTGGCGAAGGTCAGGTGCACGGTGATCCCGACGACCTGCGGGAATGGCTCGAGCGGCGGCGGACCCTGCAGCAGGTTCTCGTCCCAGTAGCGCACTCCCAATCCGCGCGGCGTCGCGCCGGCGTGGCCGTCAGCGCGAGCGTCGGCGTCAGCACGTGCTTGCCGAAGCTGGCGTGCGGGTCCTTGGGGTAGAACGGGTTGATCAGCAGCGCGTAGCGCCGGCGCGGCGGGCCCGGCGTCGCGTTCGGGTCGAGCGTGGGCGCGATCGCCATGGGCCTCGGCAGGCGCAGGGAATGCCGTCCGGTTCGAGACATGAGGAGGACCTCGCCAACTCTAGTTTGGCTATCGTCAAGTACTTTGCATTGCAAAGTCAACCGGTACGATTGCGTCCGATGCGTGGGCGTACCCGCAGCGAGGTTCGCTGCGGGGCACGGCGGCGGCCGCGAACAATGTCGCGCTGCCAGGGAGGGCGGGAATTGCGCGCGGAGGCCGTCGTCAGCTCGACTTGCGTCGCTTGAACGCGCGGATCGCAGCGTACAAGAGTCCGCCGACGGCGAGCCCGACCGCGATCGCAACTCCGAGCTTTCCGAGCGTCGGCAGATTTTCGACCGCGACGCCCGTGATCGCGCCCGTCGTTCCCGCGACGATCAGCGATGCCGCGTTCACAACGGGATCGCCCTTGAGCAACCTTGGTTTCACGCGTACCTCCTCGTCGAACGTCGGGCGGCGGCGCTGAGTCGCGCCGCCGCCGCCTTCTCGCTAGAAGCAGTGCAGAAACAGATCGTTCAGCGTGTAACCGATTCCGCCGAGCAACGCTCCGCCGAGCGCACCCGCCGGAATACCCGCGCCCGTTGCCGCGGCTCCGAGTCCGCCGACGATCGCGCCCGCCAGCATCGCGGATCCGAGTGCGTCCCAGGTGAACGCGCCGCTCACGAGCGCCGTCTCGGCCGGCGTGAGCTCTCGCATCGTTGTGGTCCATCCGTCCATCTGAATCCTCCTTGATTTGGTCCGAGAGCATTTCACCCGAAGTCCCTACGCGGCGCAGTCTGCGTTTCCCGCGATTTCGAGGGGATTGGATCAGCCAACGCGCTCGAGGCGCCGAGTCACCGCCGCGACGAGCTCGCCGACGTCGCGAAGGCGCAGCATCTCGGCGATGGTGTCCGCGTCGAACGTGGTTCCGCACACGAGCTCGATCTGACTCAACACCGCGACCAGCGTCAGGGAATCCAGATACGCATCGAGCAACCGCGTGGACGAATCGACCGTCCCGGGCTCGAGCCGGCACGCCGCGCTGATCGCGTGGACGATCGCCTCTCGATCGCCGCCGCGGAAGGTGTTTCGACTTCCATGCTCAACAGCCGAGGGCCGCGAGGATCGTGACCTCGTGCGGATCGAGTGCCGCCAAGTCGGTTAGCGCCAGCTCGCCGCCACAGTCGATCGCGGTTAGCGATCGATGGGCGCCCGGCGCTCTCCGCTCGAATGCTTCCGCACAACGGGGCTGTACCGTCCCGCTTGCAGCCGACGGTGCGGACCTCGACAGTCGGCGACGGTTCCGCCGTGCGGCACCACGGTCGATTGATCGCTCATTGCCCCTCCGTCGCGGTGTTCCGAAGCGGTGCACTCGCAGACATATCGACGCGCGCGCGGCGCAGCGCGGCAGCGTTCGCGGAGATGCGCGCGTTGCGCACGATTCGGCCGCCTTCGAGCGTCGCGATGCGATCGGCGGTTGCGACGGTTTGCGGGCGGTGCGCCACGATGATTCTCGTGACGTGCAGCGCTCGAATCGCGGAGCTCACGACGATTTCCCGTTTCACGTCGAGGTGGCTCGTGGCCTCGTCGAGGATCAACACGGCCGGCCGACGGTAGAGAGCGCGAGCGATCAGGATTCGTTGTTGTTGACCGGCCGACAACATCGAGCCGAGGTAGCCGACGAAGGTGTTGTAGGCCATCGGCAGCGCGGCGATCTCAGCATGGATCGACGCGAGTCTTGCGCATTCTTCGACTCGTTCCTGGTCGGCATCGCCGTCGAAGAAGCTGATGTTGTCGGCGATCGAGCCCGCAAACAGGGTGTCGTGCTGCGTCACGCTAGCCACCATGCACCGCGGGCCTCCGCGACCGTCGTTCGTGGCGCGTGTACCGCCGATCAGCACCTCGCCTGCAGTCGCGGGCAGCACTCCCAACAGCAGGTGCACGAGCGTGCTCTTGCCGCACCCGGACGCACCGACGATGGCGACCGATTCACCGGCGGCCACGGTGAGGTCGACGCCGTCCAGCACATAAGGTTCCTGCTCGGAATACCGGAACCGCAGCGCGCGCACTTCGACCGTCGCCGCTCCCCCGGTGGTTGATAAGGCTAATCGGCCGGGCGTCTCGGCAGGGGTTTCTGGCGCCGTCAACACGATATCGGCCAAGCGTTCGGCATGCAGACGCAGCAGCCTCAGTTCGAACGACTTGTCGATCAATGCACCGACGCGCGCGGAGAACTGTCGCTGATATGAAACGAACGCGATCAGCATCCCGACGGAGAATTGCCCGTTCAGCACCGCGCGCGCGCCGATGTAGACCACTAGGATGTTTTCGAGGCCGAATAGCGTACCGTTCAGTAGCCGCAACGCGACTTGGATTTTCTGCGTGCGGAGGCCCGCGTTCACCTGGTCGACCAGCAGCGCGAGCCAGGCGGTGCGGCGCTCCTCCTGACGTTCGAACAGCTTCACCGCTCGCACGCCGCGAACCGTTTCCAGGAAGTGGCTCTCCTGCCTCGCGGTTCCAGCGATCTGCTCTTCGGCCGCGGCGCGGGTCGCTGAGTAAGCGAGATGGCGGCTCAGCGCATACACGGCAGTCGCGGCGGCGCAGATGCAGGTGAGCATCGCGCTGTACCGGTACATCACCAAGCAGATAACGAGCGTCATTCCGCCGTCGACGATCGTCTCGATGAAAGCCGTCGTCACTGTCCGCTGAACGGCGTCGATCGAGCGAAAGCGCGAAACGATGTCGCCGAGGTGCCGCTTCTCGAAATACGGCATTGGCAGTCGCAGCAGATGTGCGAAAACGTTCGCGTGCCACTGCACGTTGAGCATCGTCCCGAAGTGCATGATTACCCATGCGCGCAGTGCCGCGATACTCTGCTCGAGAAGCACGACGACTCCGAATCCGACAGCGAGCAACGCTAGCAGGTCGCGGTTGGCGGTGACGAGCGCGTGATCGATCACCCACTGCAGGAACAACGGATTGGCGACGATGAACACTTCGAGCGCCGCGGCCAGTAACAGGACCTGTGCGACTGCTCCGCGGGCCCCATCGACTCGCCCGATGAGATCTCGTACGCGAACGGCGGGCTCGGCGCTGCGTCGCGCGAAGCGTGGCCTCGGCCAAAGCTCGAGCGCTACGCCAGTGAATGCAGCCGCTACTGCGGCGATCGGCAACTTACGCGCGCCGGCGCCAGGATCGTGGATCCTGATGTAGCGTTTGCCGACGCGCTCGAGTACGACGAAATGCGTGAAACGCCAATGGAGTATGCAGGGCAACTTGAGCCGGCCTAGATCTCCGACTTCCAGGCGGACGGCTCGCGTCGCGAGCTCGAGCCGCCCGGCGAAATCGATCAACGACGTCAGCGTCGTGCCTTTCGCGGAGACCGCGAAACGCCGCCGCAGCGTCGCGACATCGACTCGATGTCCGTGGAAGGACGCGATCATCGCGAGACACGCGATGCCGCACTCCGCCGCCTCGGTTTGCAACAGCACCGGCAGCTTTGCCCGCAGGCCGAGTGCGAGGCTGTCAACGAGCCGCATGCGGCGTTGTGACCCTCGCGAGCTCGAGGTCGCGCCGAAGAGTTCGCGCAGCCAGCACGAATAGTATCGACGCGAGCACGGTAGTCGTGACGACGACCGAGAAGAGGGCGTAGCGCAACGCCCCGTTGGCGAAGCGTGCGCTGAAATAGTCGCTCGCGATGCCGACGGTAACGGGCCCGAGTCCCATCGACACGAGATTGACGAGAAACAAATAGAACGCCGCGGCGGTTGCGCGTCGGCGCAAGCCGGCGAGGTTTTGCACGAGTGCGGCCACGGGACCGAGGAACATGTGTCCTAGGAGAGTCGAAACGACGAGAGAAGCCACAACGACGGAAGGGCTCTCGGCGAGATAGATCAGCAGGGAACAGGGTAGCGTGGCGGCGATCACGCCAGCGGACCCCCAGGCATACCAGCGGGCGTCGCCCGAGCGGCGCACGATCGCGTCCGCGAAATAGCCGCCGCATACGACGCCGACAGTGCCGCCGCAGCCGTACGCGATCGCCATCCAGGCGCCTGCCGTGGTGCTCGTTACTGCGAACGTGCGGATGAAATAGGCCGGCAGCCAAAGCGCCGCCGCGAAGGCACCGATACCATGCACGGCCCCGGCCAGCGGCAAATGGCGCAGCGCCGGGCGGCTCAAGAAGTAGCGCAGCGTCGACGCGAGGTTGGGCGCGGGCTCTGCTGCGCACGCGCCTTCCGCGTGTCCGCGCGGCGGTTCGAGCAGCGTGAACCGGACGACGAACGCGAGCGCGACCCCCGGGAGCCCGACCAACAGGAACGCGAGCCTCCAGCCGACGATGTCGTTGAGCCAGCCTCCGCTCAAGTACCCGACCACGAACCCACAGGGGATATAGAGGTAGAGCACGCCGAGCGCGCGGGCGCGGCGTTCCGGCGGAAAGTAGTCGGCAATGAGCGATTGCGAAGAGGGCGACCCGCCGGCCTCACCGATACCGACGCCGACGCGTGCGAGGAACAGGCTCGTAAACCCGCCCGCGAGGCCGCAGGCCGCCGTCATCAAGCTCCACAGCCCGAGTGCCACGGCGATCAGCGGGGCGCGTGCGAAGCGATCCGCAAGCCAAGCAACCGGTAATCCCGACTCCCGCGTAGAACACCCCGAACGCGACGCCGCCGAACAGGCCGAGCTCGGTGTCGGATAGCGAGAGATCCACCTTCACCGACTGCAGCAGGACCGCGAATACATTTCGATCGACCCAACCGACGATTCCGACCGTCACGAGCACCGCCAGCACATAAGCGCGATACGCGCGCGCTTTGCGACTATCGTCCATCCGCTTTGACCTCGGGCAGGAGGCGGCGCAGCAGCTTGCCGTTCGGATCGCGCGGCAGGATCGCCGCGTAATCGATGCGTCGAGGCAGCTTCATGGGAGCTAGGCGCTCGCCGAGGAAGCGCAGGATCGCGGCAGTGAGGCTCGTATCGGGCTCGATGCCCGCCGCGGGCTGAACGATCGCCCTCGGCACTTCGCCAAACAGCTCGTCCGCCATGCCGATGACGGCGCAGTCGGCGACGCTCGCGTGCTCGATCAGGACGTGCTCGATTTCGGCCGGATAGATGTTCATTCCGGACGAGATGATCATCTCGGAACGACGGCCGCAGACGAACAAGTAGCCTTCGTCGTCCACATAGCCGAGATCCCCGACGGTAACGAACTCCCCGCGGCGACAGGCGCGCGTCTTCGCGTCGTCGCGGTAGTACTCGAACTGATCGCCGGTGTGTGGCGTCAAGTAGATGAGGCCCACGGTTCCCGGCTGCAGCTCGCGCCCATCGTCGTCGAGAATTTTGAGCCGCGACCCGGCAATCGGCTTACCGACCGTGCCGGGATGGCTCAACCATTCGGCCGAGCTCGTCACGACGCCCTGCACCTCGGACGCGCCGTACGATTCCCAGACGATAGGCCCCCACCAGTCGATCATGCGTCGCTTGAGATCCCCTGCGCACGGCGCTCCGCCGTGGATCACGAAGCGCAGCGACGCCGTGGAATAGCGGTTGCGGATATCGTCGGGGAGCTTGAGCAGCCGAACGAACATCGACGGAACCATGAAGGCGGTGGTGACGGCACGCTCATCGACCGCCCGCAAGAAAGCCTCGGCGTCCCAACGATCGGTGACGACCACCGTGTGCCCCATTTCGAGAGCGACCGTAGCGCCTTCGAGCGGCGCCGAGTGGTAGAGCATCGACGAGCAGAGGTGGACGTTGCCGTCCTCGAGCGCGATACCGAGTGCCTGATGCCAGGCGACGATCTTGCGGCGTCGGTCGACGGCTGCTGGCCGAGGTCGAGGCGTACGCCGCGGCGCACGACGTACGCACCCTGCGCCTGGAGACGAACCGGTCCCTGACCGAGGCGATCACGCTGTACCGCTCGGCCGGCTTCGCCGAGGTGCCCGCGTTCAACGACGAGGGCTACGCGCACCACTGGTTCGAGAAGGCGCTGCCCCGCGACGCCGGGTGAGGTTGGCCGACGCCTCGTGCGGATCCGGAACACTCCGGGGCGGAACCGGGCGTCCAGCGCGGCCCGATCGGGCTCGCGGGTCGCGCCGCCGCGGGGCAGGATGACGCGTGTCCCACAGGTGAGGGAGGAGACGATCATGGCGAGCACAGCCACGACCATGCGGGCCTCGGTGCTGACCGGGCCCTCGACGATCGCGCTCGAGGAACGACCGGTGCCCGAGCCCGGGCCGGACGAGGTGCTGGTGCGGGTGGGCTCGGTCGGGGTCTGCGGCTCGGACGTGCACTACTACCGGCACGGCCGGATCGGGTCGATGGTCGTCGAGGGCCCGTTGGTGCTCGGCCACGAGGTCGGCGGCACCATCGTCGCGGCCGGCGGGGCGGTCGACCGCTCCCGGGTCGGCCAGCGGGTGGCCCTGGAGCCGCAGCTGCCGTGCCGTCGCTGCCGGCAGTGCAAGACCGGCCACCTCAACCTGTGCCCGGACATGCAGTTCTTCGCCACGCCCCCGATCGACGGTGCGTTCTGCGACTACGTCGTGCTGCCGGCCGACTTCGCGCACCCGGTGCCGGACTCGATGTCGGACGCCGCGGTCGCGCTCTGCGAGCCGCTGTCGGTCGGTCTGTGGGCCAACCAGAAGGCCGGCACCCGTGCCGGCTCCCGGGTGTTCGTGACCGGCGCCGGCCCGATCGGCGTGCTGGCCGCGATGGCTGCGCAGGCGATGGGGGCCACCGAGATCGTGGTCTCCGACCTGCTCGAGTCCCGCCGCAAGCGGATCTCCGGGATCGTGGACGTCACCGCGGTCGACCCGCGCGAGGGGTTCGACCCGGCCGAGCTCGAGGCCGACGTGTTCCTCGAGTGCTCGGGTGCGACACCGGCGCTGCGCGACGGGCTCAAGGCGGTCCGGTCCGGTGGTACCGCGGTGCTGGTCGGGCACGGGGACGAGGAGGTCTCGCTGCCGGTGATGGACCTCCAGGTGCGCGAGGTCTGCGCTGACCGGGATCTTCCGCTACGTCGACACCTGGCCGACCGCGATCTCGCTCGCGTCGACCGGTCGCGTCGACCTGGACGCGCTGGTCACCGCCAGCTTCGGGCTCGACGACGTGGAGGCCGCGCTCACCAGCGACGACGACCCGGAGAGCATGAAGTCCGTGGTGGTGGTGGGGGAGTGAACGGCCCGTTCGACCTCGAGGGCAGGACCGCCCTGGTCACCGGCGCCAACCGGGGTCTCGGCCGGGCGTTCGCCGCGGCCCTGGCCGACTTCGGCGCCGACGTCGTGATCGTCGGGCGCAGCGCCGACCTCAACCGTGAGGCAGCCGAGCAGGTCGCGGAGCAGTCGGGACGTCGTACGACGGCCGTGACCGGTGACGTCACCGACGCCGACGACGTACGGCGCATCGTCGAGGAGGCCATCGCGGCGCACGGGCGGATCGACGTGCTCGTCAACAACGCGGGCATCTGCTACCACCGGCCGGCGCTGGAGGTGCCCGACGAGGAGTTCCTCGACGTGTTCGACGTCAACGTGACCGGGCTGTGGCGGATGAGCCGGGCCGTCGCGCCGCACATGATCACCGCGGGCGGCGGCTCGATCGTGAACGTCGGGTCGATCTCGGCGCTGATCGTGAACCGGCCGCAGTGGCAGCCGGCGTACAACGCCTCCAAGGCCGCCGTGCACCAGCTCACCAAGTCGCTGGCCGCGGAGTGGGCGCCGCACGGCATCCGGGTCAACGCGATCGCGCCGGGCTACGTGAAGACCGAGATGGCGCCCGTCGACGAGCCCAGGTTCCGCCGGCACTGGATCGAGGACGCACCGATGCAGCGCTACGCCACGCCGGAGGAGATCGCACCCAGCGTGGTCTACCTCGCCAGCGACGCCGCGTCCTTCACCACCGGGACGGTGCTGGTCACCGATGGGGGTTACACGCTCTTCTGACGTTCCTGGTGTGGGTGACGGGGTGGATGTTTACCAGGGTATGCAGGATTTCTGGCACTCCCCATGGTGAATTCACCATGGGGAGTGCAAGTTTTCCTGCATACCCTGGTAAACGCGCAGCCGAACCCCTACCGCCCGTGCCGACCCCCAGGCAGCCGGGGAGGGCGTTCGGCGCGGGCCACCCGGGCGAGTCCGAGGCGAGCCCACATCCGGGCGCCGAGCACGAACACCAGCAGCAGGCAGAGGGTGGCGCCGAGGGTGGCGCCGGCGCAGAAGGCCCAGGCGGCACCGTTGCCGTCGCGGGCCAGCTGCCCGAAGTCGATCGCGGCGCGGACCAGGAAGAACCAGGCGGCGGCCGCGGCCAGCGCACCCAGCGCGAGCAGGGCGACGTACGCGAGCGACCTCCGTCGCAGCGGCGTCCGCTGCTTGTCGGCCCTGCGCCGCCCTCCGTTCACGGTCCCTCGATCCGTCACCCCGACAGCCACGAGCGTCATTGTGTCGGATCGGCGCCCCGCCGTCGCGCGGAACCCGCCCACCCGGGGGCCCGCCCGCCTGTTACCGAACCGTGGAGTCCGCGTGGAGCTCGCGTTGCCTGCCCGTGGCGGCCGTCTCCCTAACGTTGAGTCATCAACTTGATCACCCGGCGGGGAGGCCGGGGCGATCACAACCTTGGGAGAAACCGACATGACTGCATCGACGCGCGTGGGCCGCAAGGTCCTCGTTCCCCTCGCTACTCTCGTCGCCGCCGGTGCGGTCGCGATCGGCTCGGGTGCGACCTTCACCTCCACGACGGACAACGCCACGTCCGCCGTGACCTCCGGCACGCTGACGCACAGCAACAGCAAGGCGAACGCCGCGATCTTCACGGTCACCGACATGAAGCCGGGCGACGTCGTGAACGGTGGCCTGACGATCAAGAACACCGGCAGCCTGCCGGCCACGTTCACCCTGCAGGAGCCCGGCTCGACCAACACCTTCGGCTCCGCGGGCAGCCCGGCCGTGAGCAACCTGCACCTGAAGATCACCGACACCACTGCCAGCACCACCGTGTACGACGGTGACTTCGGTGGTCTGCCCGACGCCACCCTCACGGCCCTCGGCACGCTGCAGCCCGGCGACTCGCACGTCTACAACTTCGCCGTGTCGCTCGCCCCGGGCACCCCGAACACCGACCAGAACAAGACCGCCTCGGCGACCTACCAGTGGGTCTCGACGCAGCTGAGCGGCACGACCAGCTCGCAGTAACCCTGGTCAGCGCCATCCGCACCCGGGTGGGGAGGCCCAGCTCCCCACCCGGGTCGACAACCGTCGAGGTGCCCGTCATGAGCAACACCGCAACCCGCAGCCGCACCAGGAAGACCTTGGGAGTGGCCGGCAACCTGCTGCTGGCCATCGTGTTCCTGGGATCCGCCGCTTTCGTGCTGCCCAGCCTGCTCGGCTACCAGCGCTATGTGATCACCAGCGGCTCCATGACGGGCACCTACGACGTCGGCTCGATCGTCTTCGACAAGATGGTCCCCACCCACGACCTGGCCGTCGGCGACGTGATCACCTACCTGCCGCCGCCGGCCTCCGGCGTCCCGCACCTGGTGACGCACCGCATCGTCTCGATCCGGCAGCACGACGGCCGCCCCGTCTACCGCACCAAGGGTGACGCCAACCCGCAGCGCGACCCGTGGGTCTTCCACCTCGACAGCTCGGTGCAGCCCCAGGTGCGCTTCTCGGTGCCGTACGCCGGCTACGCGTTCCTGGCCCTCGCCGACCGGGACACCCGGATGCTCGTCATCGGCATCCCGGCCGGCCTGATCGCCCTGCTCAGCCTCGTCGAGGTCGGCCGGGCCCTCCGCCCGCGGCGACCCGAACCCGCAGCAGACGCCCAGCCCGTCGCCGCGCACTGACCGAAAACCACCCGGAAGGGACCGCATGTCGCCCCGAGCCCGTCTGCTCCTCGTCGCGAGCCTCGCGCTCGCGGCGTTGACGTTCGGGATGCCCGGGTTCTCCGGGGCGACCTACACCGCGACGTCCACGGCCACCGGGACCGTCCAGGCGGCCTCCGACTGGACCCCGCCGACCGTCTCCGTGACGAGCCCCGGGACGACCATCTCCGGCACCACCGCGATCACGGCCACCGCCTCCGACGCAAGCGGCGTCGCCAGTGTGCAGCTGCAGTACGCCGCCAACGGCTCGGGCACCTGGACCAACCTCTGCACGGCGCGCACCACCTCGCCGTACACCTGCTCGTGGGACACCACGACGGTCGCCGACGGGGCCTACCAGCTGCGTGGGACCGCCACCGACATCGGCGGCTACGCAGCGACCTCCACCGCCGTCACCACCAACGTGCTCAACAACGCGACCCTCGACCTCACCGACCCGGGCGACAACCTGCGCGGCTCGGTGGCGCCTGTCCGCGACACTGAGCGGCCACGGGTCGGCGAGCATCACGACGTACCGCCTGGAGTACTCGATCGCCGACGCGAACAGCTGGACCACGATCTGCTCGGGCACGTCCTCTGCGACGCTGAGCTGCACGTGGAACACCTCCGCACTCACCAACGACTACGACGTCCGGGCCCTCGCCGTGGTCGCCGGGAAGACCTACACCGACCTCGCGGCCGGCATCACCATCGACAACACCGCCCCGACCGGCGCCGTGACCAGCCCCGCGAAGAACTCGAACATCAGCGGCACCGTCTCGCTGGTGACCAGCGCCGCCGACGCCGACTCGGGGGTCGCCACCGCGGTGGTGCAGTACGCACCCGCCGGCACCACCTCGTGGGTCACCGCGTGCACCGCGTCCGCGTCGCCGTGGTCCTGCCGCTTCGACACCACGACGGTCACCGACCGGGCCTACGACCTGCGCACCGTCGTCACCGACTTCGCCGGCAACACGACCACCTCGGCGACCATCACCAACGTGACCGTCGGCAACGTGCTGCCGACCGTGTCCGTCGAGTCCCCGACCACCGGCTCGACCGTCAGCGGCACCGTCACCGTCGCTGCCAACGCGTACTCCACGCTCGGCGTCACCAACGTCAAGATCCAGGCCCGCACCGGATCCGCAGCATTCGCCGACATCTGCGTCGACACCGGCTCGCCGTACTCCTGCTCCTGGAACACCACCGGGCTCACCGGCTCCTACGACCTCCGCGCCATCGTCACCGACACCGCCTCCCGGACCGTCACGTCGTCCACCGTCACGGTCACGGTCGACAACAGCACCCTGAAGGCGTACGACGTGCAGAGCATCAACTCAGGGACGGCAGGACGGCTCACCGCAGGCGACAAGATCGTGCTCACCTACACCGGCCAGGTGAACCTCGCCACCCTCCTGGCCGGCTGGAACGGCTCCTCGACCACGGTTGCCGCGCGGGCCGTCGACGGCGCCTCGCTCGGTCTCACCGCCAACGACGACACCTTCAGCGTCGACGGGGTGAACCTCGGCTCCGTGAACCTGGGCGGCAGCTTCGTCAAGAAGAACAAGACCGCCACGATCCCGGGCTCGACGATGGTCGCCTCGACCACGACCGTGAACGGCGTCACCGCCACGGTCGTCACGATCACGCTGGGCACGCCGAGCGGGATGCTCTCCACGGTGGCCGGCAACACCACCCTGAAGTGGACGCCGTCGACGTCGGCGAAGACACCGGGCGGCACCGCCTGCTCGACCACGGCGGCCACCGAGTCGGGCACCGCGGACCGGGACTTCTGATGACCGACCGCGACCTCTGGTCACCGATCCGGCACGAGCCCGCGAATGCCGATGCCGCGGGTGGTCCCGCCCCTAGGCTGTCCGCATGGCAACGGTCCTGGTCGTCGAGGACGACGACGGCATCTCCGCGCCGTTGGTCCGCACCCTGGAGCGCGAGGGCTACGACGTCGTCCACGTCGACCTCGGGGTCGCCGGGGTCGAGCGAGCCCTCGAACCCGGGATCGACCTGGTGCTCCTCGATCTTGGACTACCCGACATCGACGGGCTCGAGGTCTGCCGGCGGATCAGGGACGCAGGATCGACCGTGGCCGTGATGATGCTGACCGCGCGGGGCGGGCGAGCTCGACCGAGTGGTCGGGCTCGACGTCGGCGCCGACGACTACATGGCCAAGCCGTTCGGGCTCGCCGAGCTGCACGCGCGGGTCCGGGCGCTGCTGCGCCGGTCCGCGACGTCGACCCCGTCGTCCGCCGCCGCGCCTGCCCCGGCCCCGACGCCGGCCGGGCTGCGCCTGGACACCGGTGCGCGCCGGGTCTGGGTGGGGGAGGGCGAGGTGCCGCTGACGTCGAAGGAGTACGACGTGCTCGCGCTGCTGTGCGAACAGCGCGGTGCGGTCGTGACCCGCGAACGGCTGATGGACGACGTGTGGGACGAGAACTGGTTCGGCTCCACCAAGACGCTCGACGTCACCGTCGGCCGGCTCCGGCAGAAGCTCGAGGAGCACGCGTCACCCGCACGCGTGGTCACGGTCCGCGGGGTCGGCTTCCGGCTCGAGGACGACGCCGCGCATGCGTGAGCGGCTCGTCATCTCGTTCCTCGCGTCCACCCTCGTGACGGTCGTGATCTTCGGCCTGATGATCACGGTCGTGCACAGCCTCGCCGGCCAGGTGCTGATCGGTGCGGCCCTGGTGGCCCTCTCGGCACTGCTCGGGCTGCGCGTCGCGGGCTGGCTGGGTGGCCCGTTCACCGAGCTGGCCCACGAGGCGCGCGCGCTCGGTCGGGGCCGCATGGACATCGACCTGCCGTCGTACAACGTGCCCGAGGCCGAGGAGATCGCCCGCGCCCTCGAGCGCGCCGGCCGTCAGGTGCAGGAGATCCTGACCCGGCACCGCGCCTTCCTGCTCGACGCCTCGCACGATCTGCGCACCCCGATCACCGCGATGCGGCTCGAGCTGGAGGACCTCTCGTTCGCCGGCGACCTCTCACCCGGCGCGGCCGAGCAGCTGCAGCGCTCGATGGGGGAGCTCGACCGGCTGAGCACCTCCGTGGACGCGATGCTCGCCGCGACCCGCGAGCGCCGTGTCGGCGACGTCGACCTGCTCGAGCTCGCCAGCGCGACCGTCGCGCGATGGGCACCGAACCTCAAGCGCGTCGGGCGCGCGGTCTCGGTCGCCGGCGAGGGTCCCGCACCGGTCCGGCTCGCGCCGGGCGCCGTCGAGCAGGTCCTCGACGGGCTCCTGGCGAACGCGATGACCAATGGCGGTGGCGCGGTCACCCTGCTGGTCGAGGACTGCGGTGACCACATCCGGGTGCAGGTCCGCGACGAAGGCCCGGCCCCCGACGAGGTGCCCTCGGGACTCACCCCCACACGCGACGCCGCCGCCGCGTTCGGCGGTCACCTCTCCCTGGACCGCAGCCCCACCACGTCGTACACCCTCCGCCTGCCCCGCGCCTGACCTCCCCGCTGGTTGAGGTGCGAGCGAAGCGAGCCTCGAAACCTCGCAACCCGGGCACCGAGCGAGCCCGCGTCGGTCCAGACAGCCGCCCCTCACCACCGGGTTGCCATTCTGTACAGGGATGAGTGAGGGAACCGAACGGCAGCAGAACAAGATCGAGGTCAGCTGGGTCCAGGTGATGGCCAGCGCCCTCGCGGCTGTGTCGTCTGCCGTTCTGCTCTCCACCGTCGGCGTCGCGGGCACCATCATCGGCGCCGCGGTGGGCAGCGTGGTCGCGACGGTGGGGACGGCGCTGTACCGCTACTCGCTGGAGGCCAGTCGACGGCGGGTCGCGGACGCGCAGGCGGCGGCGCTGTCCCACGTGACCCGGGCCCGCGCGAACGCGAGCGGCGCATGGGCCGAGTCCCGCGCCCACGAACCTGGTGCGCAACGCGAGGTCGCCGAGGCCGAGGCGGAGCTCCAGGAGGCCGAACGAGAGCTGGAGTCGGCGGGCGAGGAGACACCGCAGCCCGTCGTCACGAACTGGCGGGACGCGATGCGGAGCCTCCCGTGGAAGTGGATCGGCATCGTCGCCGGCATCGTCTTCGTCATCGCGATGATCGTGATCTTGTCCTTCGAGCTGATCACCGGCCGGGCGGTCTCGACCATCACGGGCGGCACCGACGGCAACGCGCGCACCTCGCTGGGCGGCGGCGGCAGCTCCTCGAAGCAGCAGGCTCCGAGCAGCCCGACCACCCGACACTCCACGTCGTCCACCCCGTCGCAGGCGCCGACCTCCGTGGTCACGCCGTCCGCCCGCGCGACCGACCAGCCGTCGTCCGGCCCCACGACGACCCCCTCCACCACCCCGACGCCGACCGCTACGCCCACGCAGACCGCCCCGCCGCCGGCCGTCACCACCCCCGTCACCCCCACCGCCGGCGCTGGTTGAGTCGCCCGACGCAGGAGGGCCTCGAAACCACCGTGCCCTGGGCGCCTACCCCACTCGGTTTCGAGGCTCGCTTCGCTCGCACCTCAACCGGCGTGGTCGGCTGGTCGGGCGACCGCTCGGCTGATCGAGCGACCGCTCGGCTGCATCGAGCTTGTCGAGATCACCCCGGTTTCGAGGCTCGCTTCGCTCGCACCTCAACCGGCGCGGTCGGGCGCGACGCGTAACCCCTGTGACTGGTGTGACTCGCAGCGACCGTCCCCGAAACCGGCTCGGAACACGCCCCACAACCGGCCCCCGACACGCCGTACGACGACCCACGACACACCCGGATCCGGCCCCTTAAGGCCCCTGACCTGCGGGTTAACCCAGCCCCGAAAACTCCTCGGACGATTAATCGCGTTCCGCTTGCGTGGCTGGGGGACCGGTCCTAAGGTAACCACTACATCTAGTAGTTACAGCGCTGTAGTTCTCCACAGATAGTGGTCAGTTCTCAACAGTGCACCTGCTGGTTGTCAACACGTTACCCACAGATCCACCCACAGCCGGGCCCCTCGCGGCATGCCGAAACAGGCGTGTCGGAGGCCCTGGAACCGGGACGGAAATGTCGGTGCCAGGTGTTGAACTAAGAGGCACGAGACGAGTCCCAACAGGGTGAGAGGAGGCGGCCGAGATGCACTGTCCCTACTGCCGCCACACCGACACCCGGGTCCTCGACAGCAGGGTCGCCGAGGACGGCGGAGCGATCCGCCGGCGGCGGTCCTGCCCCACCGAGCCTCCTGTCGGCGATCTCGACGACTTCAAGCGGATCAACGACTCATACGGGCACGCAGCCGGGGACCAGATCCTCGTTCGAGTCGCCGAGCGGCTCGTCGGTGCGGTCCGGGCCGAGGACGTCACCGGCCGCCAGAGCGGAGACGAGTTCGCGGTGCTCCTCACGCGTGTCCGCGACGCCGACGAGGCGATCGTCTCGGCCGACCGCATCCTGGGCGAGTTGCGCCGTCCGATCGTGCTCGGCGCCCACACGATCATCGTCGGCGGCACGATCGGGATCTGCTGTCGCGACAGAGCCCGGCGCGACAGCCGAGGACCTGCTGACCCAGGCCGACGCCGCGATGTACGCGGCGAAGGCCGACGGCAAGGGCCGTCACGCCGTCTACGACCCGTGGATGCCTACCCCGGACATGGACCGAGCTCGAGGCGGCCGGCTGAGATTTCGGCTTGGCAGTACCTCATCGACGACGGACGCTCGGCCGCGGACGCACGAAAGCCCCGGAGTTGCCGCCGGCGCACGTCGAGTCGCGCCGCGGCTCCCCTAGCCGGGTCGGCCCGGCCCGAACGTCGCGGCGGCCGCGTTGCCTGATCGGACGGCACCCTCGACGCACGGCTGGGAGAGCCAGTCGCCGGCGTAGACGATCGGAGGGCGCTGAAGGGTCCCGATCGATCCGCGCGAAATAGCCCACACCGACCTTCGGGACCGCGTAGCGCCAGCGGACCGGATGGACGATCTCCGCCGTGTCGAGCGGAAAAAGACGACCATCGATCTTCGCGCCGGCCTCCCACAGGCGCGCCGCGAGCTCATCGTCGGCCAGCTCGAGCAACGGTCCACTGGAGGCCGCGGGCGCGCACACGAGCGCCCATTCCCAGCCGACCGGGACGTGACCCCACGACCCGGAGCCGCCCGCGCCGAGCTCCACGGTCGCGACGGTCTCGTTCGGGAACGCATGGATCCCGAGCGTGGCGGCCCATCGCCGCGCCGCGCGGCGTACAGCCGGACGTGCGGCGCGTACTCGACCTGTGCGACCTCTGCCGGGAGCGCGTCACCGACCACTATCCGCGCGGCGATCGGCGCTGGGACCGCGACGACGACCCCGTCGTACGTCTCCGCCACGCCGTTCACGACGATCTCTGCGCCGCCAGCCGCACGCCGCTCGACGCGTTCCACGGTCGAGCCGGTGCGGACCAAGAGCCGCTCCGCGAGGGCCCGCCACGGGGCATCCATCCCACCGTCGACCTGGAAGAACGTCCCGACGGACAGGGCGCGCAGCCACGATCGAACGAGTGCACCCGACAGCTCCTCGAGACGCGAGAAGAACGGGCCCTCGAACGACGGCCGGACCACGCGCGCGGCGGCGGCCGCACCGGCCGACCGAGAGACGGCCGACGCGCTCGTCGCGTCGAACCGCCGATCGATCCGGCAATTCGTCCCGCTGCGTCAGGAACAGCCGGGCCATCCAGGTGAAGAACCGCAGCTTCTCGGTCGGGGACAGGAGGTCGGTCGTGAGGATCCGCGGCACGGAGTTCGGGTTTGCCACAAGCCGGTCACCGATCAGAAGGTCGCCGCCACCGCGCAAGCGGAGCACGCGAAGCCGATCGCGCAGACCGAGCTCGTCGAGGAGAGCGAGCGTGTCGGGGTAGAACGTGCCCAGCCAGCCCGCCCCATCGTCGCTCCAGTGCCCGGGGCCGAAGTGTTCCGTGTGGGTCCGGCCGCCCGGGGACGTTCGACGCCTCCAGCACGGTCGTATCGTGGCCCGCCGCGCGGAGTCGGTACGCGGCCGTGAGGCCGGCGGGTCCCGCCACGATCGCGATCCGCACGGCCTGCCCTCCACGCGATGCATCTGACGATGGCACTGCGCCCCTATCATCGCCGGTTCGGTCCTATGGGATTCGAAGAGGGTCTCGAGGTCACGGACGGCGCCGTCAAAACATACCAATCAGGCCTTTGATGTGGTACGCTCGCGCCGAACACAGCACGAGGCGACGTGAGACAGACGCTCCATTGATCATCGCCGACCGGGCCGAAGCGCGGATCAGGTCCGGGGCCTGGGCGCCCGGGACTCGACTGCCGCCCGAACGTGAGTTGTGCGAGCTCCTCGACGTCAGTCGGGCGTCCCTCCGTCAGGCGCTCGCCGAACTCGAGG
>CAVUKQ010000007.1:0-593287 GCA_963742115.1 uncultured Gammaproteobacteria bacterium | reverse complement strand
CGACGTCGGCCTGATGCCGCCGCCGGGCGAGCCGCGTCCCGACGCGAAGACCGCCGCGGCTCTCGTCGGCTATCTCGAGACGGCGCTCGACTCCGCCGCCGCCGCCGCGCCGCAGCCCGGCCGCCAACCGCTGCACCGCTTGAACCGCGTCGAGTACGGCAATGCGATCCGCGACCTGCTCGGCTTCACGGTCGACATCGACTCGCTCTTGCCGGCCGACAGCTCGAGCCACGGCTTCGACAACTCGGACGTGCTCAAGACGTCGCCGCTGCTGCTCGAGCGTTACCTCACCGTCGGCATGCGCGTCGCCGCGACGGCCGTCGGCGACACGACGGTGGAGCCGCGTCGCGGCGCAGTACGAGCCGAAAGCCGATCTGTCGCAAAACCGCTGGATCGAGGGACTGCCGCTCGGCACGCGCGGCGGCCTCGTGATCGACCACTACTTCCCGACCGACGCGGAATACGAGTTCCGTCCCGAGCTCTGGGAGGCGGCCGCGAGCACCGTGCGCGGACTAGAAGGTTTCGCTACGCCGTTCGAGTTCGAGATGCTGCTCGACGGCGTGCCCGTGCATCGCGCGCAGCTCGGCGGCCGCGACGACGACGCGCTGTCGAATCGCGACCAAGGCAGCGCGACCGCCTCGGCGCAAGAGCGCATCCGCGTGCGAATGCCGGTCAGCGCGGGCATGCACCGGCTCGGCTTCACGTTCGTGATGAAGAGCTTCGCGATCGAGCAGCGCGTGCTGCAGCCGTTCAAGAGCGACCTGCCGCCAGGCAACGACGCCTACGGTTGGCCCCGCATCGCGCGCGTGCTGATCACGGGGCCGTACGATTCCAAGAGCCCCGGCGATACGCCCGTGCGTCGCGCCATCTTCACGTGCCGGCCAGAGCCTTCGGTCGGCGACGGCCCGTCTATCGGCGACGTCGACTGCGCGGAAGAAATCCTCGGCCGCCTAGCGCGCCGGGCCTATAGCCGACCGGTGACCGAAACGGATCTCAAAACCCTGCTCCAGTTCTACGCGCGCGGCAGCGGCGGCGGCCGCGACTTCGACCGCGGAATTCAGCTCGCGCTCGCGCGGATCTTGAGCGGTCCCGAGTTCCTGTTTCGCGGCGCGGAGCCCGCGTCGTCCGCGGCGCCGGGCACGGTGTACCGCGTCGACGGCGCGACGCTCGCGTCGCGGCTCGCGCTGTTCATCTGGAGCAGCATCCCGGACGACGAACTGCTCGACGACGCGCTCGCGCGCCGGCTCGGCGAGCCCAAGGTGCTCGAGGCGCAGGTGAAGCGGATGCTCGCCGATCCGCGCGCGCACGCGCTCGTCGCGAACTTCGCGGAGCAGTGGCTGCAGCTTCGCAACATCGCGGCCAAGGCGCCCGACCTGCTCGAGTTCCCGGACTGGGACGACAACCTGCGCAAGGACATGCTGCGCGAGACCGATCTGTTCCTCCAGAGCGTGCTGCTCGGCGACGCGAGCGTCCTAGACCTCATCGGCGCCGACTACACGTTCCTCAACGAACGGCTCGCGGCGCACTACGGCATCGACGGCGTGTTCGGCGACGCGTTTCGCCGCGTCACGCTCACGGATCCGAACCGCCGCGGATTGCTCGGGCAGGGCAGCGTGCTGTTCGAGACGTCGGTCGCCAATCGCACGTCGCCCGTGTTCCGCGGCAAGTGGATCATGACGAACGTGTTCAACTCGCCGCCGAACCCGCCGCCGCCGAACGTGCCCGCGCTCGAGGACAACGGCGCAGGCGCGGCACCGCGCACCGTGCGCGAGCGGCTCGAGCGGCATCGCGAGGACCCCGTTTGCGCGGGCTGCCATCTGACGATGGATCCGCCGGGCTTCGCGCTCGAGAATTTCGATCCCGTCGGCCGGTGGCGCGAGACCGACGGCGGCCGGCCCATCGACGCGAGCGGAACGCTCGCGGGCGGCGTGCCGATCACGGGGCCGATCGCGCTGCGCGAGGCGATCATCAGCCGCCCCGAGATCTTCGTGGGCACCGTGACGCAGAAGCTCATGACGTACGCGCTCGCGCGTGGTCTCGAGCCCGAGGACATGCCGGCCGTTCGCGGTGTCGTGCGCGCGGCCGCGAAGACGACTATCGATTCAGCGCGCTCGTGCTCGGCATCGCGCGCAGCGTGCCCTTTCAAATGAAGCAGCAACCCGCGGACGAGCGCGACGACGGCGATAGCGATCGCCGCCGGGCGCGCCCGCGCGACTGAGGGACACACGACGATGTTCATCACGAAGAAGCACGTTTCGCGGCGCACGGTGTTGCGCGGGGCGGTCGGGACGGCGATCGGCTTGCCGTTGCTCGACGCGATGGTGCCGGCCGCGCACGCGGAGCCGCCTCCGCAATTCCGGTTCGGCGCGGTCTACGTGCCGAACGGCGTGCGGCCGCAGATTTGGACGCCGCCGCCGGCCGCGAAGCTCGAGCTGCCGCCGCTGCTCAAGCGCTTCGAGCCGCTGCGCGAGCACGTCAACATCGTGACGGGCTTGCGCGCGGCGCCGCAGTCCGAGCACCACAGCGCGACGTCGCTGTGGCTGCACGGAGGGTCCGTGCGCAAGACGGAAGGGCCTGACGTGCTGTCGGCCCAGACGATCGACCAGCACATCGTCGACGCGATCGGCAAGGCACCGCGCTGCCGTCGCTCGAGCTCGGCGTCGAGGACATGAGCGGCTCGCCCGGATCATGCGCGTTCGGCTACACCTGCATCTACATGAACACGCTGTCGTGGCGCACGCCGACGGCGCCGCTGCCGATGGAGCTGAATCCGCAAACCGTGTTCGAGCGGTTGTTCGGCGACAGCGGCACGCCCGAGCAACGCGCGGCGCGCTGGAGCGACAAGAGCAGCTTGCTCGACTCGGTGCTCGCCGCCGCGCAGGGCCTGCGCGCCGACGTCGGCCCGCAAGACCGCGCGACGCTCGACGAGTACCTCGAGAACGTGCGTGAGGTCGAGCGCAGGATCCAGCTCGCGGGCCGCCAACGCCGATTCCGCGGTCGATCTGCCGGCGGCGCCCACGGGAGTGCCGGCCTCTTACGACGAGCACGTCAAGCTCATGTACGAGCTCGTGGCGCTCGCGTGGCGTGCCGACGTCACGCGCGTGTTCACGTTCATGAAGGGTGTCGAGGCGAGCCCGATCAATTATCCGCAGATCGGCGTTCCCGAGTCGCATCACATCGTGTCGCACCACCAGGAAAACCCCGAGGCGATGCAGAAGTACGCGAAGATCAACGGCTACCACCTGGGACTCTTCGGCGACTTCGTCGAGCGGCTCAAGGCGACACCGGACGGCGCGGGCTCGCTGCTCGATCACTCGCTGATCATGTACGGCAGCGCGATGGGCAACGGCAACATCCACGACCAGACGAAGATCCCGATCATGCTCGCGGGCGGCGCGGGTGGGCGAGTGAAAGGCGGCAGGCACATCGCGAACCCCGACCCCACGCCGATGGCGAACCTGATCGCGGCGTTCGGCGAGGTCGCGGGGATCGAGCTCGGCCCGCTCGAGCACAGCACGGGCGGCGCCTGCTGCGCTCTCTTAAGCCGTCAGTCGTAGACGGCGAAGATCCGCGCTTCGATGCTGACGCGCGGCGCTCCGCCGGGCGGACAGCTCGGGTCGTCGAACGCGCTGTGAGGCACTCCCGCCCGCCACGTCGGATCGTTGTCGTACGCGCGGAACACGAGCGCTTCGTCGGGCTGCATGTCGCGGTAGTAGATCCAGCGATGGGCCGGATTGTGGCGAACGAGATAGGCCTCGAGCTCCCACCACTTCGACGGGTCGCCGTCGTCGTACACGCCGTCGGCCGGCAGAAGATCCTCGCGCGCGACCGTGCGCGCGTCGCAGACGGCGAGCGGCACATCCTGAGGCGGCGGCGACAGGACGCGCCAGACGTTGTAGCCGATCAGCCGCTGCCCGGGTTTCAGCTTCTCCGCCGTGCTGCCGAACACGTTGTCGACGAGCCCGGGTGCCGTGTTCGGCGTGAAGTCGACGTGCGGGAAGCGCGCCGGTTGAGTGTTCACGCCGGTCTTGTAGAGCGGCGAGCGCTCCGTGTAGCGCACGAGACCGCCGCCGCCGAGCATCGACGCTCGCACGGCTCCCGTGAGCTCGACGATCAGCTTCTCGAGCTCGCGCGGATAAAGCCTGCGCACCTCGTCGGCGTCGCGGAAATCGCGAATCGCGGACGCGTGCCGCGCGAGCGTCAATCCTTCGCGTTCCAGCGTAGGCGGGCTGCGCAGCGAGCGCGCGTTCTCGATCGTCACGCGCTGCGGGTCGTAACGCAGGTTGTCGCGCCGATGATCCTGCGCGTGGAACTTCGGCCGTTCGGTCATCGAGCCGACATAGTTGATCGTGGCTTCGACGGTGTCCGCCCGAAACGATCCTCGCGTTGACTCAGCTGTAGCCATCGAGACCTCCTTCCTCTCTCTGCGGTCCGAGCCCGGCGGTGTGATGGGCTGCCGCGGTCCGCGCCAGCCCCGATCGCGACGCTTCGCAAGCTCGGTCTCGGCGCCGGACTTGTCAATCCGATATCCGGACGTTTAGCCTAGAGCAACTTAGCCAGGAATCAAAGGAGTCCACAGCTTGTCCGGATATGTTAGCGCGCCGGCGCCGGCGACCTTCGCGTGATGTCCGCCGAAGTTGCCACGCGCTTCGACGAGAGCGACGAGGCGGCGTTGCTCGACGCGATCGATCGCTGGGTCGAGCGCGATCTACGGCCGATCGTCAAGGAGTACGACCACGCCGACCGCTACCCCGCCCACATCGTGGAGCAGATGAAGGAGCTCGGGTTGTTCGGCGCGACGATCGGCGCGCAGTACGGCGGCCTCGGGTTGCCCGCGAAGACCTATGCGCGGCTCGTGATGCGGATCTCGTCCGTGTGGATGTCGATCACCGGCATCTTCAACTCGCACCTGATGCTCGCGCTCGCCGTGGAGAAGTTCGGCACGCCGGAGCAAAAAGCCGAGTGGCTGCCGAAGCTCGCGTCGGGTGAGATTCGCGGCGGGCTCGCGTTGACCGAGGCCGACGCGGGCACGGACTTGCAGGCCATTCGCATGACGGCGCGCCGCGACGGCTCGCACTACGTGATCGACGGCACGAAGACCTGGATCACGAACGGCGTCGAAGGCTCGTGCGTCGCGCTGCTCGTGAAGACCGACCCGAACGCGCAGCCCCGCCACAAGGGCATGAGCTTGTTCATCGCGCCGAAGATGCAGGGATTCACGGTCGGCAAGAAGCTCGACAAGCTCGGCTACAAGGCGATCGACTCCGCGGAGCTCGTGTTCGAGAACTATCGCGTGCCGGCGGACCACTTGATCGGCGGCGTCGAGGGCCAAGGGTTCTACCAGGTGACCGGCGGGCTCGAGCTCGGCCGCATCAACGTCGCGGCGCGCGGCGTCGGCATCGCCGAGGGCGCGTTGCAGCTCGCGACGCAGTACTCGCAGACGCGCGAGACGTTCGGCAAGCCGATCTGCGAGCACCAGGCGATCCAGCTCAAGCTCGCCGAGATGGCCACGCGTGCGCGCGCGGCGCGCTTGCTCACGCTCGACGCGGCCGCCGCGTTCGACCGCGGTGAGCGCTGCGATCTCGAAGCCGGGATGGCGAAATACTTTTCGTCCGAGGCGGCGCTCGAGAACAGCATCGAGTCGATGCGGATTCACGGCGCCTACGGCTACTCGAAGGAGTACGACATCGAGCGCCTCTATCGCGACGCGCCGCTCACCGTGATCGGCGAAGGCACGAACGAGATCCAGCGCGTGATCATCGCGAAGCAATGGCTCAAGAGGAATCCCGTCTCGTGAGGCCGCTCGAGGGTTTCCGCGTATTGAGCGTCGAAGCCTGGGGCGCCGCGCCGTACGGCACGCAGCTCCTGGCCGCGCTCGGCGCCGAAGTCATCAAGATCGAGAACCCCGCAACGGGCGGCGACCCCGCGCGCTACGTCGGGCCGCATCGTCTCGGGGCCGGCGACAGTCAGTACTTCCAGGCCTGGAACACGAGCAAGCGCAGCGTGACGCTCGATCTCAAGGCCGACGACGGCCGGCGCGACTTCCTCGAGCTCGTGAAGAGCCTCGGCTGCGGTCGTGAACAATGTTCGCGGCGATCTGCCCGCCAAGCTCGGCCTCGACTACTCGGCGCTCGGCGAGATCAATCCGGCCGTCGTCTGCGTGCACATCTCGGCGTACGGCCGCGACAACGAGCGCGCGGCGTGGCCCGGCTACGACTTTCTCATGCAGGCCGAGGCCGGCCTCATGAGCTTGACGGGCGAGCCGGACGGCCCGCCTGCGCGCTTCGGGCCGTCGATCATCGACTTCATGACGGGCACCACGGCGATGGTGGGCCTGCTCGCGAGCCTGCTCGCCGCGCAGCGCACGGGCCGCGGCTGCGACGTCGACGTGTCGCTGTTCGACGTCGCGCTGCATCAACTCAACTACTCCGGTACCTGGTATCTGAACACCGGCCAGGCGCCGAGCCGGCTCGAGCGCAGCAGCCACTTCTCGGTGTCGCCCGTGCAAACTTTCGCGACGGCCGACGGCTGGATCTTCATCATGTGCATGAACGACAAGTTCTGGCTCGAGCTGCTCGACGTGCTCGGCCAGCAGGCTCTGGCGGCGGATCCGCGTTTCGCCGACGTCCATACGCGGCACCAGCACCGCCGCGATCTCACGGCAGCGCTCGATCAGGTGTTTCGGCGAGCGACGACCGCGTCGTGGCTCGCGAAGCTCTCGGGCGTGCTCCCGGTCGGGCCCGTGTACGACGTCGCGCAGGCGCTGTCGAGCCCGTTCGTGCGTGCGTCGGGCATGATCCAGACCGTGCCGCATCCCGAGAAGCCCGACCTCGAAGTGCTCACGAGCCCGATCAAGGTCAACGGCGAGCGCGCGACGGTGACGGCCGCTCCCGTCCTCGGGGCGGACAACGACGCGCTGCTCGGTCGTGCCGTACCGGCAGCCAAGCTTGAGCGACGATGAAGCTCGCCGGCATTCGCGTCGTCGACCTATCGGTGTTCCTGCCGGGGCCCTACCTCACGCTCGCGCTCGCCGACCACGGCGCCGAGGTCATCAAGGTCGAGCCGCCCGAGGGCGACCCAGGTCGCAAGATCGGGGTCGCGGACGGTCCGGCGACCGTGTTCTTTCGGAACCTGAATCGCGGCAAGAAGAGCGTCGTGCTGAACCTGAAGGAGGCGCGCGATCGCGAGCGCCTGCTCCGCCTCACGGCGACGGCCGACGTATTCGTGGAGTCGTTCCGGCCCGGTGTCGTCGACAGGCTCGGCGTTGGCTACGAGGACGTCGTGCGGCGCAATCCCGGCATCGTCTATGCTTCGGTCAACGCATTCGGCAACCACGGGCCGTATCGCGATCGACCGGCGCACGATCTCGCCGTCGAGGCGTTGACCGGTGTTCTCAGCATGACGCTCGGCGACGACGGCAGGCCCGCGCTGCCCGGCATTCCGATGGCGGACATCGCGGCAGCGCTTCAGGGACTCTCGGGCGTGCTGATGGCGCTTGCTGCAGCGCGAGCGAACCGGCCGCGGCGACTACGTCGAGATCGCGATGTTCGATTCGTTGTTCGCCGCGACGCCCAACATCATGGGCCCCGTGTTCGCCGAGCACCGTCAGCCGGATCCGAAGGCGCAGCGGACGACGGGCGGCTCGGCGTTCTATCGGCTGTACGACACTCGCGATGGCCGGCAGATTGCGCTGGCCGGCCAGGAAATGAAATACGTGGAGAAAGTGCTCGGCGCGCTCGATCGATCGGACCTGGTCGAATTCTGCGCGCGCGGGCCGGGGCCGCATCAACGACCGGTCGTCGAATGCCTGACGGCGTTCTTCGCGAGCCGCTCGCGCCAGGAATCGCTGGATTGGCTCGCAAAGCTCGACGTCTGCTTCGCTCCGGTCAACACTCTGCTCGAAGCGACAGCTGATCCGAACGTGGCAGCGCGCGCGTTGCTGCTCCGCGACGGCGAGGGCCGCCAGCATCTCGCGCCTGCGATACGGTTTCGCGACGAGCCCGCTATACCCACGCTGCGCGAGCCGCTGCTCGGTGAGCACACCGACGAGTTGTTGATCGAGCTGGAAAGCGGGGCAAAAAAATCATGAACGTGCGCGAGGGGAGGAGCGTATGACACACGGTGCGCACGAGGTCGGTTCGCGCCGCTGGCGCGAAACCTTCGGCCGCTACTACGAGGAGTTCGAAGTGGGCGACGTATACGAGCACCGCCCGGGGCGCACGCTCAGCGAGACGGACAACACCTGGTTCACGCTGCTCACGATGAACAATCATCCGCTGCATTTCGACGCCGTGTATGCCGCCAAGTCGGAGTTCGGAAGGCCGATCGTCAACAGCTGTCTGACGTTGTCGATCGTCGTCGGCATGAGCGTGTCCGACGTGAGCTACAAGGCGATCGGGAATCTCGGCTGGAACGACATCAAGCTCACGGCGCCCGTCTACGCCGGCGACACGCTGTATGCCGAATCCGAGGTGATCGCGAAACGCGAGTCGCAGTCGCGGCCGACGCAAGGCATCGTAACCGTCAAGACGCGCGGAATGAATCAAGACGACAAGGTAGTGATCGCGTACGAGCGAACGATCCTCGTACCGAAGCGCGGCCACGGCGTCGAAGAGTTTTAGAGGAGTATCGCTCAATGCAGTCCGTATACGACTTCACCGCGACCGACATCGACGGCCGCGAACGATCGCTTCGTGAGTTCGCGGGAAAGGCGCTGCTGATCGTGAACGTCGCTTCGAAGTGCGGGTTCACTCCGCAATACACCGGGCTCGAGGCACTGTGGCGCAAGCATCGCGATGAATCCTTCGCGATCCTCGGTTTTCCCTGCGATCAGTTCGGTCATCAGGAGCCGGGCGGCGAGGATGAGATCAAGTCGTTCTGCTCCACTAATTACGACGTCACGTTCCCGATGTTCGCCAAGATCGAGGTCAACGGTTCCGCCGCGCATCCGCTCTATCGATGGCTCAAGGGCGAGCGCGCCGGCATCCTCGGCACCGAGGCGATCAAATGGAACTTCACGAAGTTCCTCGTCGACGCAGAAGGCCACGTCGTGAAGCGCTACGCGCCGGTGGACACGCCCGAGAAGCTCGACAAGGACGTCGCGGCTTTGCTGGCCAAGAAAGCCGGCGAGTAGGATCCGGAGACCTCCATGCCGCGACGCACCGCCGCCACGCCGAGCCGCGCAGCAGGTCACGACGCCCAGCTTGCCGGGCCGCTGTACCGCCAGGTCGTGCAGACGCTCAAGCAGGAGATCGTGAACGGCGTCTATCCCGTCGATTCGCAGCTGCCGCCCGAAGGCGAGCTCCAGCAACGATTCAAAGTGAGCCGCCATACGATCCGCGAGGCGTTGCGGGAGCTGCGCGAGGGCGGCCTCGTCGCGTCGCGACAGGGCTTCGGCACGACCGTGCTGCGTCCCGGCTCGCCGCGTCCGTACGTTCACGAGGTAGCGTCGATCAGCGACCTCATCGATCTCGCGAACGCTACGAAGTACGACGTCCGGTCGAGCGCAATCGTCGTCGCCGATCGCGCGCTCGCAGATCGAGTCGGCGGTCAGCCCGGCTGGAAGTGGCTGCGGATCGAAGGTTTTCGCTACGCCGCCGACGAGCCGCGCCCTGTGTGCTGGACGGAAGTCTACGTGCACGGCGACTTCGCCGGCGTCGCGCGTTTGATCGGGCGGCGGCCGGGTCCGATCTATCTGTGGATCGAGGATCTGTACGGCGAAAGCGTCGCCGAAGTCGAGCAATCGCTGCGGACGGGGCAAGCTCCGGACGACGTGTCGTCGCTTCTCGGCCTGGCGCCCGGCGAAACCGTGATCGAGGTGCAGCGCATTTATCGCCTCTCGTCGGGCGTCATCGGCGAGGTCGCGCGCAATCTCTATCCCGTAGGCGGCTTCGAGCTCACGATGACGCTGCGCCGCTCGAAGGCTTAGCTTCGCCGGCCCACGCGACGATAGCGTGCGCGCGTCGCAACATCGGCTCGTCCACCAGCGCGCCCGTCGAGCTCGATCGTGCCGCGGCCCGCACGTTTCGCGTCATCGTACGCGCGGATCAGCCGGCGGCTCCGCTCGATTTCGTCGACCGACGGCGAGAACGCGTCGTTCGCGAGCTCCACCTGCTTCGGCGTGATGCACATCTTGCCCGCATAGCCGAGGTCGCGTGCGAACTGTGCGTCGGCCACGAAGCCATCCGAGTCCTGGATCCAAGGAAACACTTGATCGAGCGCCGCGATACCGTTCGCTCGAGCCGATAGCACGACGCGTGAGCGCGCATACAGCACCTCGCGGCTGTCGGTCCTGCGGCGGCCGCCGATGTCGGTGACGAAGTCCTCGGCGCCGAAGGCGAGGGCTACGAGGCGCGACCGCCAGTAAGCCGCGAGCCGGTCGACGTTCGTGACGCCGATAGCCGTCTCGATCAGCGCGATCGCGCCGAGACGCCGGCCCGTGCGGTCTTCCGCGCGAGCGATCGCGGCCTCCGCGGCGCGCACGTCTGCGCGCTCAGCGAGCTTCGGGACCACGATGCCGTCGATCGGTAGGTCGAGCGCCGCTGCGAAGTCGCGCGCGGCATCGGCGCTGCGCGCGGCGTTCACCCGCACGAACAGCGCGGCCGCGAGCCGGGCGGCGCGCAGCTCCGCGACGATCTCGCTCAAGCTGCCGCGCGCGCGTTCCTTTTCAGCGGCGGGAGTGCCGTCTTCGAGATCGATGACGTACGCATCCGCGTCTAGTCGCGGGAACTTGCGCAGCAGATCCAGCCGATTGGCGGGCGCGAACAGCAGGCTTCTAAGCAATCGCATGGCTTGCAACTTATCCGGACATGTTGGCGATCTAGGGCGACAAGCGGCAGAGTATATGAGGAAATCGCGTTAGACTGGTCCGAGAACGATCGGCTATTCTTGTCTGGACATCCTGGTTCATGGGGGCCATGAAAACCAACCCGCTGCGCGCCGCGCGAGGCGCCGGTCCGGCTCTCGTCCGCGCTGCGGTCGGTCCGCGGCACGATCAACTACTGCGTGCCGATCCGCGAGCGCCTGCACATCGACGTCCGCGACTTCGCGCGAACGAACATGCGGTTCACTCCGCACGAGATGCCGGTTCGAGACGCGCGCGGAATCGAGGATCGGATCTCGCTCGATCGCGAAGGTTTCGCCCTCGTCCAGCATCGCAGCGCGATCGCGGGTTCGCGCGATCTCGAGGTGCTTGGGTCTGCGCTATCACGCCGAGATGCAGGAGATGCTGAAGGTCGCTCACGGGAGCGCGCGACGTGCTGCCGCAGCGCACGGGTCTCCTGCTGCGGTTCGGCGAGCGCTCCAAGGAGCAGGGCTCCGCGAAGCCCGCGCGCTTCGCCCACCTCGACTACACGACCGAATGGGCGCACCGGTTCGTGAGCCTCGTGAAGACTTGGGAAAAGGCGTCGCCCGAGCCGTATCGTCGGTTCGCGATCTACCAAACCTGGCGCGCGACGTCGGAGCCGCCGCAGGACAACACCCTCGCACTTTGCGACGGCCGCACGGTCGCGAACGACGACACGGTGGAGTTCGACGTCGCGATCGGTCCCGAAGACGTGCCGGGCAACACGTTCGTCTCACGCGTCTGCAAGCACAACGACGCGCACGAGTGGTACTACTTC
The DNA here is from genome assembly GCA_963742115.1 of uncultured Gammaproteobacteria bacterium. Lineage (GTDB taxonomy): Bacteria > Pseudomonadota > Gammaproteobacteria > Steroidobacterales > Rariloculaceae > FEN-1219. The sequence goes on along the minus strand of CAVUKQ010000007.1, from coordinate 581,666 downwards.
TCGAGCCTCACGCGCGACGAGGTCATCGTTTTCAAGGCGTTCGATTCCGCCGCGCCCGATGCGCTCGAACGCCGCGCACACGGCGTTCGACGATCCCACTGCGCCGGCCGACGCCGTGCCGCGCGCGAGCGTCGAAGCGCGTTTCGTGGCGTTCTTCGACTGACTTGAGCGCCGTCGATCCACCGCAGGCTCACGCGGGGGACACCTCCGGAGTGCTCGGTTGGCTGCGCGAAGGCACGCCCGCCGCGCGGCGAGCGCTGTTGGCGGCGTCGCTCGGTTGGGCGCTCGACGCGTTCGACGTCATGCTCTACGCGCTCGTGCTCAGCGCGCTGATCCGGGATCTGTCGATCACGACTACGACGGCCGGTCTTCTCGGATCGCTGACGCTGATCGCTTCGGGCGTCGGCGGCGTGGTGTTCGGAAGGATCGCGGATCGCGCGGGCCGCGGCCCGCCATGATCGCGAGCATTCTCGTGTACTCGGTGTTCACGGCGGCCTGCGGGTTTGCGCAGACGTCTGGCAGCTCGCGTTGTTCCGTTTCGCGCTCGGGCTAGGCATGGGCGGGGAGTGGACGAGCGGCGCCGCGATGGTGTCCGAGACGTGGCCCGATCGGCATCGCGGCAAAGCGGTCGCGATCATGCAGAGCTCGTGGGCCGTGGGGTACGTGGCGGCGGCGCTTGCTCGCTGCGTGGATTCTGCCGAGCTTCGGCTGGCGCGCCGTGTTCTTCGTGGGACTCGCTCCGGCGCTGCTCGTGCTGTGGATTCGGCGCGGCGTCCAAGAGTCCGAGGTCTGGCTGCAATCGAAGCGTAGCGCTTCCGGCTCGCAGAGCGCGTCGGTCCGCGACGTGTTTCGCGGGCGGTTCGCGGGCACGACCGCGCTCTTGACGATTCTGAGCTCGTCGACGATTTTCGCGTACTGGGGCCTGAACCTTTGGGTGCCCGCGTTCCTTTCGTTGCCGCCGGAGCGTGGCGGGCTCGGGCTCGGCACCGCGTGGACCACGTTCATCGTCGTCACGATGCAAGTCGGCACGTTCTTCGGATACGTGTCGTTCGGCTACATCGCCGACGCGATCGGGCGCCGCAAGACGTTCGTGTTCTACATTCTGTGCGCGGCAGCGCTGACGCTCGTCTACAGCGCGACAGAGATCCGTGGCTGCTGCTCGGTCTCGGGCCGCTCGTGGCGTTCTTCGGCACGGGATTCTTCTCGGGCTTCGGAGTCGTGACGGCTGAGATCTATCCGACGTCGATTCGTGCGATCGCGCAGGGATTTACCTTCAACGTCGGCCGCCTCGCGAGCGCGGCTGCGCCTTTCATGGTGGGATCGATGGCGCAGGAGCAGGGATTCGGTGTCGCGTTCGCGCTGCTCGCGGGCGCGCTCCTGATCGGCGCCGCGACTTGGATTTGGCTTCCCGAGACTCGCGGGCGCAGCCTCGCGTAGCGCCCCGGCCGCGCGGTCACGCCGGCCGCTCGCGCGGCATATATATATGAGAGGCGATTCGCGCGGCGCCGCCGGCGCGGCCGCATTCGAGCTAGCCGCGCAAGAAATCCTTGATCGCCGTGACCGACGCGGGCGCTTCGTCGAGCACGAGGTGACCGCCGTCGAACAGCTTCACCTGCGCCCGCGGCAGCAGCTTCGCCCAGCTGCGATGCTGCGCGGTCGGAGTGAGCTGGTCTTGTTTTCCCCAGACGAGCAGCGTCGGCATCGTCAAGCGATGCAGATAGCGCGGCAGCTTCGTGTCGTAAGAGGCGGTGCCGATGAGGCGCGTGGCCGTGACCGTTTCTTTCACGCGCTCCGCGATGAACGCGTCGCTCGGCTTCGCCGGAAGGTGCTTGATGACCGTCTGCGGATCGACGCCGAGCAGCGCGGGCAGCTCTTCGGGAGGCAGCTTCAGGAAGTCGGCGGTCGGGACGTCCGGCGTCGGAATGCCGATCGGGCACACGAGCACGAGCTTCTCGATCAGATAGCCGTGCTCGGTCGCAAGCTTCGCCGCGATGTATCCGCCCAGCGACTGGCCGACGAGGCGCACGTGCTTGAGGCCGAGCGCGGTGAACAGCTCGAGGTAGTGAAGGACGTAGTCGTGGATCTCGGTGACCGCGGGATCGTCCGCCGACTCGCCGAATCCGGGATGATAAGGGATGACCACTTCGTGCTCGCGCGTCCACGGCTCGGCGAAGTCGAAGCGCGTGACGGTGCCGGCGCCGTGAAAATACACGAGCGGCGTGCCGTGTCCGGCACTCAGAACGACCGTCTCGATGCCGTTGATCGTGAGCGTGCGCTTCTTGAAACTCATCATCGCGGAATCCCCCAAGCGTCGATCGTTACGACTCGAAGCTCATTCTTCTTTTCGCCGCCTGCGGACCGTACACTCCTTCGCGATGACTCACCAGACCCCGGCGCAGACGGCGAGAATCGCGGAGCTCGAGCACTCTGACGCGGTCGCGCTGCAAGTTTCGCGCGCTAGCGGATCTCCCGTGGCCCGTGTGGCTCGACAGCTCGGCGCGCGGCGGGCCGGACGGGCGCTACGACATCCTCGCCGCCGACCCGAGCGTCACTCTGCGCACGTGCGGCCCGATCACGGAGATCGCCGCTCGCGACGGCCGCGTCGAGTCTTCGCGGGAATCGCCGTTCGCGCTGCTGCGCGAGCGCCTTGGCGCGGTCTGCGCGCCGCTCGAAGCGTTGCCGTTCTGCGGCGGCGCGATCGGCTATTTCGGCTACGACCTCGGCCGGCGACTCGAGCGGCTGCCGGCCGTCGCGGCCGCGGACGTTGCGATGCCCGATCTCGCGCTGGGCATCTACGATTGGGCCGTGATCGTCGACCACGAGGCGCGCCGCACCTGGCTCGTGGGAGGCGGGCGCGATCCCCGCACGTTCGAGCGCTGGCAAGAGCTCGTCGCGCGGCTCGAGTCGCCGCGCGCTACGCGGCCCGCGTCGCCGTTCCGGGTGCTGTCGCGGGCGAGCTCGAGCTTCAGCCGTCCTCAATACGCGGAAGCCTTCAGAAACGTGCAGCGTCACATCCGCGACGGCGACTGCTATCAAGTCAATCTCACCCAGCGTTTCAAGGCGCGCGCGGAAGGGGATGCGTGGCACGCCTACTTGCGGCTGCGCGAGATCAATCCCGCGCCGTTCGCCGCTTACCTCGACCTGCCCGACGGCAAGGTCGCTGAGCTCATCGCCCGAGCTGTTCCTGCGCGTGACCGGCGACCGCGTCGAGACGAAACCGATCAAGGGCACGCGGCCGCGCTCCGCGGATCGAGCGCGCGATCGCGCGCTCGCCGAGGAGCTGCGCGCGAGCCCGAAGGACCGCGCCGAGAACGTGATGATCGTGGACCTCTTGCGTAACGACCTCGGCAAGAGTTGCGCACCGGGATCGATCCACGTGAGCAAGCTGTTCGACGTCGAAACCTTCGCGAGCGTCCACCACCTCGTGAGCACGGTCGAAGGCCGGCTCGCGCCGGGCAAGCACGCGCTCGATCTGCTCGAGGGCTGCTTCCCCGGCGGCTCGATCACCGGCGCGCCGAAGCTGCGCGCGATGCAGATCATCGAGGAGCTCGAGCCGCAGCGCCGCGGCGTGTACTGCGGCTGCATCGGCTACGTCGGCTACGACGGCAACCTCGATCTCAACATCGCGATCCGCACGCTCGTGCAGCACGGCGATTCGATCTACGCTTGGGCGGGCGGCGGCGTCGTCGCGGATTCCGACGTCGACGCCGAGTATCAAGAGAGCTTGGACAAGGCGGCCGCGATGCTCGCGGTCCTCGACGAGCAGGCCGACAACGTCGCGCGCTGAACGGCGCGCGCTTCACTCGATATGGGAGCGACGATGATCTTCGAGCAAATCGCAACGGGCGGCTGCCAGTCCTATCTCATCGGCTGTCCCGATGCATGCGTGGCCGCGCTGATCGACCCCGAGATCCGGCAGCTCGATCGCTACCACGGCAGCCTCGCGCGCGGCGGCTTGACGCTTCGCTACGTGATCGACACGCACACGCACGCCGATCATTTCTCGGCGTCGCACGAGATCGCCAGGAAGCTCGGCGTGCCCGTCGTGATGTTTCGCGACAGCCCGGCGCCCTTTGCGGACCTGCGCCTGCAAGACGGCGACATGCTCGTGATCGGCAGCATCCGGATGCAGGCGATCCACACGCCGGGCCACACGCGCGACTCGATGTGCCTTGCTCACGGGCGATCGCCTGTTCACCGGCGACACGCTGCTGATCGGCGGGACGGGGCGCACCGATCTGCCGACCGGCGATCCCGAGGCGCTCTACGACAGCCTCTTCAACCGGATCTTGAAGCTCGACCCCGAGCTCAAGGTGTTTCCCGCGCACGACTACAAGCAGAAGGGCTCGAGCACGATCGCGGCCGAGCTCGAGACCAACCCGCGGCTCCAGAAGCGCGATCGAGCGGAGTTCGTCGAGATGATGAACCACTTGAACCTCGCCGCGCCGACGCATTTGACCGAAGCGCTGCGCACGAACATGACCGGCGGCAAGACGGTCGCGCAGCTCCTCGCAGAGGCGGCCGCGAAGATACCGTTCGTGTCGCTCGCGGAGCTCGATGCGCGCATCGCGCGCGGGGGCGCCGACCTCGTCGTGCTCGACGTGCGCGAGCGCGACGCGTTCAACGCGGGTCACGTCCCCGGCGCGCGCCACCTGCCGCGCGGGCAACTCGAGCTGCGCGTGAACGACGAGCTGCCGGACCCCACCGCGCGGATCGTCACCGTGTGCGAGTTCGGCAAGATCTCGACGCTCGCGGCCGCGACGCTGCGCGACCTCGGGATTCCTCCGCGCGACGGCGCTCGACGGCGGGATGAAGGCCTGGCGCGAGGGTGGGCTGCCGCTCGAGAAAGGCGTGAGCTCGTGCGTCGCGAAGCCCGTCGAGTGCGCGCGAATTTCCGCCGTCAGAAGCCCAGGCGGCTTCAATCTCGATCGCTGCTCACATCCACGAAACGTCGCTGCAGCCTGCCCGATCCGACATCGATCTGGTGACGAGTAGTCGGCGCCCACGTAAATCCTTGATAGCGCCCATGATACGTGACCGCTTCGTAGATAGCACCTCATGCGCCACGATTCGACTTGTCGGGTTCAACGCGCAGTCGCCTCGCACCCGAGCACGAGCGTGCCACGTCGATGACGAGCTGCCGATCTGAGCTCCCTTTCCCGCGGGTGACCTCGTCGAGGCGACTGACGCGCGATGCCGAAGATCAACCTCGCTCAGCGACTCGTGCGAACGTGCATTCGACCGAAGAGTGTGCAGGCGCGTCCGTTTCGACAGTGGCGCGAGGACGATCGCGCTGCTATTGCGATCGCCTACTTCGAATACGTCGAAACGCGGGCGCGTGTTCTCCGACGGAAGCCGGAGCTTCGAATAGTCGAGTCGAGTGCCGGTCGTTCATCGCAACAAGAACCGCCGAGCGTACACGGAGGTCGAGGATCGAGTCCGAGGTCTTCTGCTGGACGATGTCCGTTCCGATGCTCCGCGTGGAATCGACCTGGCGTCGCGCGTTGTCATTCGCGACGATCACCGAGAGCATGCGGCGCGCTCGCGTCCACGTCCCCAATGAGTGCTGCTCATGCCGCTGTGACGAGCCGTCGACGGCAGCGCAGCTAACCTAGGCTCCGAGGACCGGCCGCAGCGTCGCAGGATATCTCCACGTGCCGTGATGCTCGGACTCGTAAGTCAGCCAACGTCGCGAACCAAAGATGCGTCATCGTCGGTGCGCTGGACCATGCTGATTGACGGGAGTCTAGCCGGCGCGACGCGCGAGGTTGGGCACGGCTCGGTAGCGCGAAGTTCTCCAGCGCTAGCCGGCTAGCGCGTGCGACCAGCCGCGGTACGCGGCGACGTGTGCGCCGACGTCGTGGACGCGCAGGATCTCGACGCTCTGCGCGCTGAGGTTCAGCGACACGCCGATCGTGAATAGATCGCGCTCCGTGCGCTCGGCTGCGAGCCGGTGCATGAACGATTTGCGCGAATGGCCGACGAGGCAGCGCAGGCCGTAGCGCTCGAAACGCCCGATGCCGCGCAAGAGCCGCAGCGACTGCAGCGGATTCTTGCCGAAGCCGATGCCGGGATCGAACACGACGCGCGCCAAGTCGAGCCCCGCACTCTGCCATTCGCCGAGGCGCGCTTCGAGCCAGCGCTCGACGGCCGCGACCGGGTCCTCGCTCGGCGGGATCGTACGCGCCGGATCGGCCGGCACGCCGACGTTGTGCATCGCGACGAAGTCCTTGCCGCTCTCGGCGGCGAGCTCGACCATCTCGCGCGACGTGAGCCCGCTCACGTCGTTGATCAGGTCCACGCCGAGCGCGAGCGCGCGGCGCGCGGTCTCGGCGTGATACGTATCGACGCTGAAGCGCGGCCGCAGCAGCGCGCCCGCGTGCTTGTCGAGCAGCGGGCCGAGCACGGGCTCGAGGCGCGCCCACTCGCCCGCTGCGTCGAGCGGCGTCGCGTTCGGCCGTGTGGACTCCGCACCGACGTCGACGAGCTCTGCGCCGCCGCGCATGCAGCGCGTCGACGTGCGCGTCCACGGCGGGCCAGTCGACGAAGCGTCCGCCGTCCGAGAACGAGTCGGGCGTGACGTTCACGATTCCCATCCACAGCGGGATGTGCCGGCCCGGCAGGCGCGACCACTCGAGCACCGTCTTGTGGCCGCGTCCCGGGATCGTGAGCAGCGGCTCGAGCGCCGCGAGCGGCGTGAGCACGAACGCGCGCTCGGTGATGCCGGGATGCGGCACGCGTAGGCGCTCGGTCGCGATCTGTTCGTTGCCCCAGAGCAGGATGTCGAGGTCGATCTCCCGAGGCGCCCAGCGGGCGTGCTCGCCGCGCCCGAGCTCGCGCTCGATCGCTTTGAGCCGGTCGAGCAGCGCGTCGGGCGGGTCATCCGTGCGGCATTCCGCGACGAGGTTCAGGAACGGCACGTTCCATTCGGGCGGCGCGTCGTCCGGGAGCATCGCGGGCGACTCGACGACGGGGGAGACGCGGAGCACCCGCGTGCCGCCGCTCGCGAGCGAAGCGAGCGCGCGCGACAGATTCGCGCGCCTACTCCCAAGGTTCGAGCCGAGTCCGAGGTAGACGTTCATCCGATTGTTCGCAAAGTGGCGAAGCCCATACAATCATGCCCACGCCACGAGCAACTTGCAGCGCGAAAGCGCGGGGTGCCGTCATGTTCGCACACTACGTCGCCGTAGCCCTGAGGAACATTCGCGGCGCGCCGTTCGCCTCGGTCATCAACCTGGTCACGCTTGCCGTCGGGCTGCTCTGCTTCGTGACGGCCTATGCGTTCGTCAACTTCTGGGGTCGGCGCCGAGCGGCAATTCCGCAACGTCGACGACATCTACGTGCTCACGGTCACGATCCAGAACCGCGACAGCTCGTTCGGCAACGGGATCCAAAACGCCACTCGGGTGCCCGACATTGCGCGCGACACGTTGCAGGCCGACTTCCCCGCGATCGCCAAGAGCGCGCGCGCGAATGTGCTCGATCGCAAGACCATGGTCGCGTACGGCGATCGGGCCGAGCGGTTGTTCGGCGTCGCGGTCGACCCGGAGTTCCTCGAGATCTTCGACTTGCCGTTCGTCGCGGGCGACGCGCGATCCGCGCTCGCCTCGCCGCGCAGCGTGGTGCTCACGCGCGAGTACGCCGCGAAGCTGTTCGGCTCCGACATCGCGATCGGCAAGAATCTCCTGATCGGCAATTCGGTCGACGCGACGGTCACGGGCGTGATCGACGCCATTCCGGAACCCTCGCACATGGGCCGCTCCGCGAACGCGGCACTGCCGTTCGACCTGCTCGCGTCGCGCGACGTGTACGACGCCACCCGGGCGAGCCCCGGTGGGTTTGCGGCGCCGCCGCAAGCCTCCTGGTTCAGCATCAACACGATCGTCTACCTGTACCTGCCGGCGGCGGGCGGGCTTTCCGCCGACGCGCTCGCGGCGCAGCTTCCCGATTTCGCCACGCGGCACATTCCGCAGGACATGCGTCGCAACCAGGACTACAGCTTTGGGCTCGTGCCGGTCGGCAAGCTGCTCACCGGCACGGACGATTTCTTCGACACGAGCTTGTCGTTCGAGGCCGTGCTGCTGCTGCTCGGCGGCCTCGTGCTCGGCGTCGCGTGCGTGAACTACGCCAACCTCGCGACCGCGCGCGCCGCGCGGCGCGTGCGCGAGATCGGTGTTCGCAAGTCGCTCGGTGCGTCGCCCGCGCAAATCGCGCTGCAGAGCCTGTTCGAGGCGGGTGCGCTTGCGCTCGCCGCATTGGTGGTCGCGCTCGCCGCGTTCGCCGTCGCGCAGCCGCTCGTGCGGCAGTTGCTCGGCGCGGAGCTGCGTGCGAATTTCTTCTCGGATCTCGCGATTTGGCCGGCGCTCGTTGCACTCGTCGCCGTCGTGACGCTCGCGGCCGGTGCGTATCCCGCGTTCGTGCTGTCGCGCGTTCGTCCGGTGAGCGCGCTCGCGGCCGCGCGAGCGCGGCTCGGCTCGCCGCTGTTCTCGACGCTGCTCGTGGGTAGCCAATTCGCGGTCGCGAGCTTCTTGTTGCTCGCGGTGATGGTGATCTCGCTGCAGAACGCGGACATGCGGCGCACCGCTCTCAGCGCGCTCCAGGATCCGCTCATCGTGATCGAGAATCCGACCAATCTCACGAAGGTCGCCTCTACCACGCTGCGCGAGCGACTCGACACCGTCCCGCAGGTTCGGGGCGTCACGGAAATCATGTCCACGCCGTGGGAGTCGCTGTTCATCACGACCGTCGCCAGCTCGGCCGATCCGACGGCCGCGATGAAAATGGTCGTGACGAGACCGGTCGGCTTCGACTTCTTCGACGTGTTCGACGTGCCGTTGATCGCGGGGCGCGTCTTCGACCGAGATCACGCGGAAGACATGCCGCGCGCGCCGACGGCGCCACAGGGCGGGGGCCCGGGCAGGGGACCTGCGGGCGCTGCGCCGCCGTCGGGTGGGGCGCCGGGCGCGGCGCAACCGTCGGCGCCGCCGGGTTCCGCGGCGCCGCCCGGTTCCGCGCCGGCCGAGCCGCCGCCGCCGCAGAACATCGTCGCCGACCGCAGTTTCGTCGCCGGGCTCGGGTTCGCGACGCCCGAAGACGCGATCGACAAGCTCGTCTACCCCTACAGGCCGCCGAACGCGACGGCGCCGGGACCGCCGCCCGCGCCGCCGATGCGCATCATCGGCGTCGTTGAGGACCGCGCGTTCAGTTTCTTCAAGACCCCGAGCAGCACCGCCGGGGCGATGTACACCATGCGCGCCGACCTCAACTACACGGTCGCGCGCGTCGCCGCCGCCGACATCGACGGCGCGCTCAAAGGAATCGACGGCGAGTGGCGCCAGCTCGCGCCGAGCGTCGCGATCAGCCGCCGCTTCCTCGACGAGATCTTCGAGCGCGCATACGCCAACTATGTGCGCACCAATCGGCTGTTCAGCACGCTCGCGGTGATGGCATTCGCGATCTGCGTGGCTGGGTTGTTCGGCATGGCGACGTTCGTCGCGGGCCGCCGGAGGCAGGAGATCGGCGTGCGCAAGACGCTCGGCGGCAAGACCTCGCAGATGATCGCGCTGCTGCTCGCGAGCTTCTCGAGGCCCGTGCTCGTCGCGAACCTGGTCGCGTGGCCTGCCGGCTATTTCGCCGCGCGCGCGTACCTCAATCAGTTCTCGGGCTCGATCGATCTCACGCCGTGGCCGTTCGTCGCGTCGCTGGTGGTCACGCTCGTCATCGCGTCGCTTGCGGTTGTGGGCCAGACATTACGGGCCGCACGCACGAGGCCCGCGGAGGCGCTGCGCAACGAGTGAGAGCCCCTCGTTCGGCGTTCGCCCGCTGAACTTGTCCTACGGCGGCTGGTCCAGAGGGAGCAATACGGGAGGTTAGGGATCGCGACCCATGCGCGAAGTGCCGCGGGGTAGTCTCCTTTCGATCACCCTGCACCTGCTCGTCGCGCTCGGCGTCAGCCGTTTCGCTTGGCGTGCGTCGGAACCTGCAGCCGAGGCGCCACGCGCAATCGCTTGGCTCGTGCCGCAGCGCGCGCTCCCCGTGCTCGAGCCTGCGCCGGCAGCGCCGGAGCCGCTGGCACCTTCGGAGCTGGAACGGCGGCCGGAGCTGCCAGAGCCGGTTCCGGAGGACGCGCGCGCGCAACGCACGACGAAACCGCCTGACTTCGCGAGCACACCGGTAGCGCCGACGAATCGATCGGACCGTGCAGAGGATGGGAAGACATCCTCCACGGCGCCCGGCGCACCGCGTTCGCCGCTCGATCTGTCGGACGCACGCGCCCGCGCGATCGACTCCGTGTTGAAGGAACGCGACGTCGAATCGTCATACCGATCATTCATCTTCCCCGGGAACGCTCGGTGAGCAGCAAGCGTTCGACGAAGCCGAGCGTCATCGTCGCGCCGAGGCGGGGTTGCAAGCGCCGCTGACGGCGTTCGACTCGCCGTCGAAAGGCCGGGCCGGACTCAAAGAGCGCACCGCTCTCGGCGTGTCCGTGCGCTGGGTGTCGGACGACTGTTATGAAACCACTGGCACCGGGAATCTATTCATACTGCCGAGCTTGCAGGCCCTGGTCGATATGCCGGCGACCAACTGCGTCAGCCCGCAAGCGCGCGGTGACCTGTTCGTGAGCGCGAAGCCGGCTTATCTGCTGGACGCGGAAGAGCGCGAAGCGGCCGCGGAGCGAGAGCAGAGAATCGAGCGGCTCCGTCGCCCCACGACCGGCGTCGCGATGTCGCCGGAAGACTGAAGCCAATCCCCGCCACGGTCCGATCGTGTTTGACTTTGCGCCGCCGTGTCGTCAGTGAGCGGTGCCGTCGTCGGAGCTATAGCCGCCAAATCGCGTATGCGCTGCCGAGGAGCTGTACCGCCGTGAGAAAGAAGGCGTTGAGGAAGTACAGCAGGATCGCCACCGCCGCTGCCTGCGTCCACGGCGCGAGCCGCCGCGAATCGAGGTGCCAGTAAAATCGCCGCAGCGCCGTCGTGAGATACGCTGCCTGCCAACCGATCACAGCGAACATCACCGCGGCGAAGGCGACGACGCTGCCGATCAGGTCGAGCTTGATCACTGCCACGTTGATAAGGGACGAGAGCAGCACGAAGCTGAAGCAGTGCATGCCGAATACCGTGTGCTCGACGAAGAGCGGCCGGCGGCGGCGAAAAACCAAATAAAGTACGAGTGCGATCAGGAATACCGTCGCGAACGACACGGGCGTTGCGAAGTCGCCGAGAAGCTCGTTGAAGCGACGGCTGAGGTCCTCGGTTGCCTCGCTCACGGGTCCGAGCTTCGCCGTGAACATGCGCTCGAGCACGCCGAAGCGATCGATTCGCTCGAACGTCCCTTCGATCGGGCGCCCTCGGGGTATCCCGGCCGGCGCCAGGCTCAGGGTGATCGCGCCGAAGTTCAGGGTGAACGTTAGGCCGCTTCCGGCGCTGAACGCGTAGACGACGATCGCCACGAGCAATACGCGGAACGGCTTCAGGTAGGCGCGGCGCCGGCCGGCGGCGTACTCGAGCGAGAGGTATCCGGGCCGCAGCAGCAAGTAACGCAGCGTGCGCCACGCCCTGCCGTCGAGATTCACGAGCTCGGGCACGAGCGAATGCGTGACGAAATGGCGAACGGTGAGCTTGCCGGGGTCGAGCACTTCCTCACCGCAGCTCGTGCAATAGCGCCCCGTCACGGGCTGTCCGCACGTTGCGCACGAGTGGCGGGTACCCGTGTCTACCATACGCGTTGCGGAGCCGGCGACATCGCAGCGATGTCGGCGAAGTAGCGCCGCGACTTCGCGGCCAGACCGAAGCTGTCGCAAGCGTCGGGCAACGCAGCTCGTTTAGCGAGGGAGGCGGGCCGAGCTTACGCGCGCCGTTCGAACCGATGCAAGCGCGGCTTGGCCGAAGGGCCGCCCGCGAGCGCGATCGGTGTGAGCGCGTTCGTGCGCCGGCGCCTCGTCGCAAGTCGGGTGCCGACTATTCGTGGGCTGCACGAGCCCCTACAATCGCCCAACTCACACTTGCACGAGAGGAGCGCAAGAATGAAAACAAGAGCCGCCGTCGCGTGGGAAGCCGGCAAACCGCTGAGCATCGAAGAGGTCGATCTCCAGGGTCCCAAGAAGGGGGAAGTTCTCATTCGGCTCGTCGCGACGGGCGTGTGTCACACCGACGCGTACACGCTGTCGGGCGCCGATCCCGAAGGCGCATTTCCGACGATCTTGGGCCACGAGGGCGGTGGCATCGTCGAAGAGGTGGGTCCCGAGGTGAAGAGCGTGAAAGTGGGCGACCACGTGATCCCGCTCTACACGCCCGAGTGCAAGAAGTGCAAGTTCTGCAAGTCCGGTAGAACGAACCTGTGCGTGGCGATTCGCGCGACACAGGGGAAGGGGTTGATGCCCGATGGCACGAGCCGCTTCTCGAAGAACAAGAAGCAAATATTACATTTCATGGGCACGTCGACCTTCTCCGAGTACACCGTGCTGCCCGAGATCGCCGTCGCAAAGATCAACAAGAAGGCGCCGCTCGAGAAGGTGTGCCTGCTAGGCTGCGGCATCACCACGGGCATCGGTGCCGTGCTCCACACGGCCAAGGTGAAGCCCGGCTCCACGGTCGCGGTGTTCGGCTTGGGCGGCGTGGGCTTGAGTGTGATCCAAGGGGCCGTGATGGCGAAGGCCGAGCGCATCTTCGCGGTCGACATCAACGACGGTAAAGAAGAGATGGCGCGCGCGCTCGGCGCGACCGACTTCCTGAACCCGAAGAAGTTCGACAAGCCGATCCAACAAGTGATCGTCGGCCTCACGGACTGGGGCGTCGACTACTCGTTCGAGTGCGTCGGCAACACGCAGCTCATGCGCTCAGCGCTCGAGTGCTGCCACCGCGGTTGGGGCGAGTCGATCATCATCGGCGTCGCGGCGTCGGGCCAGGAGATCAGCACGCGTCCGTTTCAGCTCGTGACCGGCCGCGTGTGGCGCGGCAGCGCGTTCGGCGGCGTGAAGGGCCGCACGCAGCTACCGGGCATGGTCAAGCAGTACATGGACGGCGAGATCAAAGTCGACGAGATGATCACGCACACCATGGGGCTCGAGGAGATCAACCACGCGTTCGATCTCATGCACGAAGGCAAGAGCATCCGCTCGGTGGTTCACTTCTGACGCGTGCGCCGGGCCGCGTGGCGGCGGGCGCGGATCCACGACCAACGGCGCGCGGCGTAGTCATCGCCGCGCGCCGTTGTCGTTTCCGAGGAGCGGCTAGAACTCGACGCGAACGCCGATCCACGCCGCGCGCGGCGCGCCGGGGCCGACGAACTCCGGATCGTCGAAGTCGTCGCCGAGCACTTCGTCAGCCTGTCCGAACACGCCGAACGTCTCGTATTCCTCGTCGAGCGCGTTGTCGATGTTCGCGAACAGACGTGCGTGCTCGCCGATCCGGTATTCGGCGCGCAGGTTCAGCAGCGTGTAGCCCTCGAGCTCCTCGACGAGGTTGCCTTCGTCGCCGCGAAACGGCGACCCCGAGCTCGAGATCACGTCCGCGCCGAACGTCAGGCGCTCGCTCGCCGCGAACCGGACTCCGAGCTTCAACAGCTGATCGGGGACGAGCGGCAAGCGATCGCCTTCCTCGACCTCGATCTCGCCGTCTTGCGCCGCCGGGTTGTTCGCACTCGCCACCTCGAAGTCCTCGCGGAACGTCGCGTCGAGCCACGTGTAGTCGAAGAACCAGCTCAGCCGCTCGGTCGCTTCGCCCGAGAGATTGAGCTCGAGCCCGTCGCGGCGCGTCTCGCCCACGTTGTCGAAGAAGCCCTGGTTCGTGAGCTCGCCCGCGCTGATGAACACGATGTCGTCGTCGTTGGTCGTGCGGAACACGCCCGCGTGCCAGCGTCCCGAGTCCCAGCGGCCGCGTACACCCGCCTCGAATGTCTTCGCGACCACCTGCTCGAGCGGCGGATCCGCGACGAACGCGTTGGGCAAGCGACACGGATCGTTCTCGTCGGCGCAGGTGAGCTCGACGGGCGAGGGCGCGCGATTCGCCTCGCTGTAGCCCGCGTACAGGGTGACGGCAGCGCCGAGCGCCCAGGTCAGGCCGATCGCCGGGTTGAAGCGCTCGAAGTTGTGCTCGCCGCTCAAGTCGTCGTCGATCTGGTCCTCGAGCACGACTTGCGTGCGGTTGTACCGTCCCGACAGCGTGAGCGCGATGCCGTCGCCGAGCGAGAACGTATCCGTCAGGTAGAACCCGGTGCTCTCGGTGGACGCCTCGAGCGCGATGAATGCGTCGCCGACGAAGACGCCGCCCGGCACGGCCAAGCGTGTCGTGTCGAGTGCGCCGAGCTCCGTGCTCGAGCCGAACTCGACGTCGCTCTCGTCGTGCGCGAGGCCGATCGTGAACTGATTCGCGCGGCCGCTTAAGCTCCCCGTGAAGCCCGCTTGCAGATCGAAGCCGACGCTCTGCTGCTTCGTGGTCGTGCGGTTTACCGTGGCGCCTTCGAGGTCGTCGTCCGCTTCGATTGGCCGCCGTTCTCGTCGAGCAAGACATCCTCGTTGCCGCCTTCTTGCTCGCAGATGAAGCCCGGCGTGCCGACGCATTCTTCGAAGTCCGAATCGTCGCCGTTCAGCGTGCTCACGTCGCTGTCGCGCAAGTAGACGTTGCCGGTGAGCGACACGGTGTCCGACACTCTTTGCGTGCCGCGCACATCGACCATGGACAGGCGGTTCTGCGTGCGGTCCGGACGCGTGAAGATCGCCGCGCGGTCGATTTCGAGAAGCGCTTCGGGAGCGGCGCCGTTGCCGACGAGATCCGTGTCGACGTACGTGAAGCTCACGTCGAGCGACTGCTCGTCGTTCTTCGTGCCGAGGTTCGCGAACACCTGCTTCGCTTCCGTCGGCGAGTAGTCCCGCCAGCCGTCTTCGTCGAGATACGACGCCGTCACGAAGTAGCTGAAGGTGTCGTCGACGGAGCCGCCCGTTTCCGCCTGAATACCGACGCGGCCCCACGACCCCGCGAGCGCCTCGGCGCGCGTGCCCGGGTTGTCGAAGCCGTTCTTGGTGTTGATGGAGATCGCGCCGCCGAGCGCGTTCAGCCCGAACAGCGGGTTCGAGCCGGGCATCAAATACACCGTGTCGATCGCCGACTCCGGGATCAGCGCCCAGTTCACGGTATCGCCGAACGGTTCGTTGATCCGGACGCCGTCCTGATACACGGCGAGGCCCTGCGGGAGGCCGAGCAGCGGCGATCCCACGAAGCCGCGGTACTGCACGTCGGGCTGGAGTGGGTTGCTCTGCGCGTCGTTGACGAACACGCTGCCGAGGTTGCGCTTCATGAAGTCCGCGAGGTCGAGCGCGCCTTGCTCGCGGATCTGCGCCGCCGTCGCGGTTTGGACGTTGCCCGCGACGCGATCCACGTCGAGGCCGGCGCCGAGCGGCGTCGTGCCGATCACGTCGATGGTGTCCGTGACCCCGGCGTCTTGGGCGAGCACGGGAGCGCCGGCGCCGAGCGCTGCGGAAAGCGTGAGCGCGGCTACGTTCAGCCGATCGCGAATCTGCATGACGTCGAAGAGCCCCCGGATTGGACGTGCCGGGGGATTGTAGCGGCGGGTGTTCGGCGCGAGACGGAGGGGCACGCAGCGCGGGAAAATCTCCCGTGAGGCCGAGTAGCGCGGCGCGCTTCGTCAGTACAGCGCGCTCGTGAGCTTGCGGCGGTATTCGGCGACGAGCGCGGGCTGGCTCGCCGCCATGCTGAACAGCGCGATCAGCTGCTTGCGGGCCTCGCCTTCCTTCCAATCCTTCGCGCGCTTCAAGATCTCGAGCAGCTCGTCCATCGCCTCTTGGTAGCGGCGCTGGCCCGCGTAGAAGCCCGCGAGCGCGAGCCGTGTCTCGTGGTCGGCGGGATTCGCTTTGAGCTTCTCGCGGAGCTCGTTCTCGGCGGGACCCTGCTCGCCGCTGCGCGCGAGCGCGATGCCCTGACGCACGGCTTCGATGCGCGCCGCGTTCACGAGGTCGGGCTTGATCACGGCGAGCTGGCGCTCCGCATCGTCGAGGTTGCCGGCCGCGAGCAGCGCCTCGGCGTTCTTGAGCGCTTCCTCCATCTGCGACGGCAGCAGCTTCTCCATGAACGTCCGCACCTGTTGCTCGGGCTGCGCGCCCACGAACTGCGCGGCGGGGCGGCCGTCCTTGAACGCGATCACGTTCGGGATCGAGCGGATGCCATAGGCCTGCGAAAGCTCCGGGTTGTCGTCCGAGTTCACCTTCACGAGCTTGATGCGGCCTTTGAACTCGGCCGCCACCTTCTCGATGATGGGCGTGAGCGCGCGGCACGGGCCGCACCAGGGTGCCCAGAAGTCGACCACGACGGGGGTGGTCTTCGAGGCCTCGAGGACCTCGCGGTTGAACGTAGCAGTGGTGACGTCGTTTGCCATAGGCGCGCTAAGGTGGGCCCCCGGCCGCGGCAAATCAAGCCGCAGCGAGCATTTTTCGGTCCCGAGTGCCTATTCCTCGCCCGCCGTGAGATGCCGTCGCGAGGTCTTCGGGTCGCAGAGGTACTCCTGGAGCTTGTACCCCGCGTTCAGGTTGAAGTTCTGCTCGGAGCTCACGGGCTCCTTTAGGTACTCCGGGTCCGTCATCGTGAACTTGAGCGCGAGCGTCTTGCCGTCCGCCCCGAGCGTGTAGCGCTCGACCGTCGATTTCTGCTCGCCCGAATCCACGCCGCGGCCTGCGCCCCACTTCACGTGCGTGAAGCTCGCGGTCTCGATCACGAGCTCGCCGTTCTCGATCCGGCCGATCGAGTGGCCGAGCGGCGTGCGCGGCGCGTCCGCCGGATGCGCCTTCATGTTCATGTGGACGATGCGCTCGAGCTCGTTCACCTCGTAGTGGATCACGAGCTCTCCTAAGTTCGGCCGCGTGATCTCGAACGGGTACGGGTAGCCCAAGATCTCGGGCATCGTTTGCGGCAGGCAATCCCACTCGGGGTTCTCGTCCGGGTTGAACTTGTCGACCTGCGCCTGGCCCTTCGCGGTGACGGGCAGCGTGTTCTCGAGCTTGCGCTCGTCGGCCGCGTTGCGGCCGAGCACGTCGCCGCGAAAGCGCACGCGCCACACGCCCGTGAAGTCGGTCGACTTCGCCGCGAGCGCCTCGGGTGAAGGCTGCGCCGGGTTCGTGAGCTGCGGGCCGCCCCACGCCCAGATCTCCTTGCCGTCGCGGACGAACAGGTTCGCGTAGACGAAATGACGGTCCACGTTGCGATCGGGGTTGCCGCGTGCGACGACGTGGTCGCCGGCCTTGAGCGTGTCGGCCTTCCAGCCGAAGCGCGTGAGCACCGGTGTGGAGTTCAGCTCGAACGTCCACTTCTGCACGTCGGCGCTGCCGGCCTTCTTGCCTTCGACGACCGCGAACGCGTGTGGGTTCTGCCAGGTGAACTCCGTGACCGTGCCCTCGATCTCGACGGTGCTGTCGAGGTCGAAGTTCGCGCGCGAGTGGTGGGCGAGGGCGGGTGCGGCGGCGAGTAGAGCTGCGAGCGTCGCGGCCAAGTTGATTGTCTTCACGGGTGTGGCTCCGGAGGGCGGCTAACCGGAATTGTACGTCAGGGCTTGAAACGTGATGCGGCTAGCCGTGGACAGGCGAGGTCACAGGCGCTCTTCTCTTCCGCGTTCACCTGCACGAGCTAGATGCGGCGCCCTTACACGCCCGCACTGACCACCGTGCGCACCTGCCTTACGGCGCCGGTCCTGTCCGCAAGCCGGCGCCTGAACCGCAGGTGACGCCGGCGGCTGAGCTCCACGAGCGGTCGCCATACCAACGCGGTCAGCCGGTGGCGGATCAGGAAATGCCAGAAGCGGTTCGATCGCTTGTAGAGGTACGACATCGCGAGATACGACAACACCGCGCGCCAATCCTTCGGGCGCCGGCGCCAGATCGAGCGATGGGAAAACAGCCGCCGGTAGCAGAGCTCGTAGCCGGCCATGAGCTCTTCCCCGGTCAGGTGCTTGGGCTCGAACACGACGTGCGCCGTATCGTAGAGGCGCCAGTCGCGATGCACGATGCGCTTTTCCTGGTCGAGCTGCCGCGAATAGCGGCGTGCCGGGATAAGGCGTGAGGATGTGGAACGTGGCGCACTCGAGCCGATTTTGCTCGATCCATTCGACGGTTTTCTCGAACACGCTCGCATCGTCGTGATCGAAGCCGAGCACGAAGCTGCCGTTCACCTGAATGCCGTTGTCGTGCAGGATCGCGACGCGGCGCGCGTAGTCATCGGGGACCGGCGAGCGCTTGCGCGCGTCCTTGAGGTTGCCGACGTTGAGCGATTCGAAGCCTATGAATACGCCCGTACAACCGGCGAGCGCCATCTCGCGCACGAGCGTCGGATCGTCGGTTACGTCGATCGTGAGCGCGGCGCTCCAGATGATCTCGAGCGGTTTGAGCGCCCGGCAGAGCTCGCGCAAGTAGTCGGGCCTGGAGCCTAGATTGTTGTCGATGAACACGGCATACGGCTGACCGTCGGCGGCGAGCTCCGCGACGACTTGCTCGACGTCGCGGAGCCGGTAGGGCATGTGCAGCCCCTCGGTCGAGAGATAGCAGAACCCGCAGCGGTTGTGGCACCCGCGCGTCGCGATGACGCTCGAGGTCGTGAGGAAGCTGTCGCGCGGCAGTAGATCGCGGCGCGGCGCCGGATCGTCCCGGTACGGCTTGCGGTAGTCACCGCGGTAGACCGGCTGCAACGTGCCTGCCTCCACATCCTCGAGAATTCGCGGCCACAGCTGTACACCCTCACCGAGCGCGATCGCATCCGCGTGAGCGGCAGCTTCGTCGGGCGCGGTCAAGACATGTAGCCCGCCCAGAATCACTTTCGCGCCCCACTGCCGATACCAGTGCGCGAGCTCGTACGCGCGCTTCGCGAACGTGAGGTGCACGGTGATCGCAACGACTTCCGGGAACGGCTCGAGCGGCGGCGGACCCTGCAGCAGGTTCTCGTCCCAGTAGCTCACTTGCCAATGAGCGGGTGTCGCGGCCGCCGTGGCCGTGAGTGCGAGCGACGGTGTCAGCACGTGCTTGCCGAAGCTCGCGTGGGGATCCTTCCGGTAGAACGGGTTGATCAACAGCGCGTAGCGCCGGCGCAGCGGCCCCGGCGTCGCGTTCGGGTCGAGCGTGGGCGCGATCGCCATAGCCCTCGGCAGGCGCAGGGAATGCCGTCCGGTTCGAAACATGAGGAGGACCTCGCCGACTCTGAGTCTGGCTATCGTCAAGTACTTTGCATTGCAAAGTCAACCGGTACGATTGCGGCCGATGGCGTGGGCTTACCCGCGGCGAGGTTCGCTGCGGGGCAGGGCGGCGGCCGCGAACAATGTCACGGTGCCAGAGAGAGCGGGAACTGCGCTGCGGAGGCCGTCGTCAGCTCGACTTGCGTCGCTTGAACGCGCGGATCGCAGCGTACAGGAGTCCGCCAACCGCGAGCCCGACCGCGATCGCAACTCCGAGCTTTCCGAGCGGCGGCAGATTTTCGACCGCGACGCCCGTGATCGCGCCCGTCGTTCCCGCGACGATCAGCGTTGCCGCGTTCACAACGGGATCGCCCTTGAGCAACCTTGGCTTCACGCGTACCTCCTCGTCGAACGTCGGGCGGCGGCGCGGAGTCGCGCCGCCGCCGCCTTCTCGCTAGAAGCAGTGCAGGAACAGATCGTTCAGCGTGTAACCGATTCCGCCGAGCAACGCTCCGCCGAGCGCACCCGCCGGTATACCCGCGCCCGTTGCCGCGGCTCCGAGTCCGCCGACGATCGCGCCCGCAAGCATCGCGGATCCGAGCGCGTCCCAGCTGAACGCGCCGCTCACGAGCGCCGTCTCGGCCGGTGTGAGCTCTCGCATCGTTGTGGTCCATCCGTCCATCTGAATCCTCCTTGATTTGGTCCGAGAGCATTTCACCCGAAGTCCCTAAGCGGCGCAGTCTGCGTTTCCCGCGATTTCGCGGGGATTGGATCAGCCAGCGCGCTCGAGGCGCCGAGTCACGGCCGCGACGAGCTCGCCGACGTCGCGAAGCGCGCAGCATCTCGGCGATGGTGTCCGCGTCGAACGTGGTTCCGCACACGAGCTCGAGCTGACTCAACACCGCCACCAGCGTAAGGGAATCCACATACGCATCGAGCAACCGGGTGGACGAATCGACCGTCGCGGGCTCGAGCCGGCACGCGGCGCTGATTAAGTGGACGATCGTCCTCTCGATCGCCGCCGCGGAAGGTGTTTCGACTTCCATGCTCAACAGCCGAGGGCCGCGAGGATTGCGACCTCGTGCGGATCGAGAGCCGCCAAGTCGGTTAGCGCCAGCTCGCCGCTACAGTCGATCGGGCTAGCGATCAATGGGCGCCCGGAGCCCTCCGCTCCACTGCTTCCACACAACGCGGCTGTACCGTCCCGCTTGCAGCCGACAGCGCGGGCCTCGACAGCGGCGACGGTTCCGCAGTGCGGCACCACGGTCGATTGATCGCTCATTGCCCCTCCGTCGCGGTGTTCGGAAGCGTTGCCCCCGAAGACATATCGACTCGCGCGCGGCGCAGCGCGGCAGCGTTCGCGGAGATGCGAGCGTTGCGCACGATTCGGCCGCCTTCGAGCGTCGCGATGCGATCGGCGGTTGCGACGGTTTGCGGGCGATGCGCCACGATGATTCTCGTGACCTGCAGCGCTCGAATAGCGGAGCTCACGACGATTTCCCGTTTCACGTCGAGGTGGCTCGTGGCTTCATCGAGGATCAACACGGCCGGCCTTCGGTAGAGAGCGCGAGCGATCAGGATTCGTTGTTGTTGACCGGCCGACAACATCGAGCCGAGGTAGCCGACGAAGGTGTTGTAGGCCATCGGCAGCGCGGCGATCTCAGCATGGATCGATGCGAGTCTCGCGCATTCTTCGACTCGTTCCTGGTCGGCATCGCCGTCGAAGAAGCTGATGTTGTCGGCGATCGAGCCCGCAAACAGGGTGTCGTGCTGCGTCACGCTAGCCACCATGCACCGCGGGCCTCCGCGACCGTCGTTCGTGGCGCGTGTACCGCCGATCAGCACCTCGCCTGCAGTCGCGGGCAGCACTCCCAACAGCAGGTGCACGAGCGTGCTCTTGCCGCACCCGGACGCACCGACGATGGCGACCGATTCACCGGCGGCCACGGTGAGGTCGACGCCGTCCAGCACATAAGGTTCCTGCTCGGAATACCGGAACCGCAGCGCGCGCACTTCGACCGTCGCCGCTCCCCCGGTGGTTGATAAGGCTAGTCGGCCGGGCGTGTCGGCAGGGGTTTCTGGCGCCGTCAACACGATATCGGCCAAGCGTTCGGCATGCAGACGCAGCAGCCTCAGTTCGAACGACTTGTCGATCAATGCCCCGACGCGCGCGGAGAACTGCCGCTGATATGAAACGAACGCGATCAGCATCCCGACGGAGAATTGCCCGTTCAGCACCGCGCGCGCGCCGACGTAGACCACTAGGATGTTTTCGAGGCCGAATAGCGTACCGTTCAGTAGCCGCAACGCGACTTGGATTTTCTGCGCGCGGAGGCCCGCGTTCACCTGGTCGACCAGCAGTCCGAGCCAGGCGGTGCGGCGCTCCTCCTGACGTTCGAACAGCTTCACCGCTCGAACGCCGCGAACCGTTTCCAGGAAGTGACTCTCCTGCCTCGCGGTTCCAGCGATCTGCTCTTCGGCAGCGGCGCGGGTCGCTGAGTAAGCGAGATGGCGGCTCAGCGCATACACGGCAGTCGCGGCGGCGCAGATGCAGGTGAGCATCGCACTGTACCGGTACATCACCAAGCAGATAACGAGGGTCATTCCACCGTCGACGATCGTCTCGATGAAAGCCGTCGTCACTGTCCGCTGAACGGCGTCGATCGAGCGAAAGCGCGAAACGATGTCGCCGAGGTGCCGCTTCTCGAAATACGGCATCGGCAGTCGCAGCAGATGTGCGAAAACGTTCGCCTGCCACTGCACGTTGAGCATCGTCCCGAAGTGCATGATTACCCATGCGCGCAGTGCCGCGATACTCTGCTCGAGAAGCACGACGGCCCCGAATCCGACAGCGAGCAACGCTAGCAGGTCGCGGTTGGCGGTGACGAGCGCGTGATCGATCACCCACTGCAGGAACAACGGATTGGCGACGATGAACACTTCGAGCGCCGCGGCCAGTAACAGGACCTGTGCGACTGCTCCGCGGGCCCCATCGACTCGCCCGATGAGATCTCGTACGCGAACGGCGGGCTCGGCGCTGCGTCGCGCGAAGCGTGGCCTCGGCCAAAGCTCGAGCGCTACGCCAGTGAATGCAGCCGCTACTGCGGCGATCGGCAACTTACGCGCGCCGGCGCCAGGATCGTGGATCCTGATGTAGCGTTTGCCGACGCGCTCGAGTACGACGAAATGCGTGAAACGCCAATGGAGTATGCAGGGCAGCTTGAGCCGGCCTAGATCTCCGATTTCCAGGCGGACGGCACGCGTCGCGAGCTCGAGCCGCCCGGCGAAATCGATCAACGACGTCAGCGTCGTGCCTTTCGCGGAGACCGCAAAACGCCGCCGCAGCGTCGCGACGTCGACCCGATGTCCGTGGAAGGACGCGATCATCGCGAGACACGCGATGCCGCACTCCGCCGCCTCGGTTTGCAACAGCACCGGCAGCTTTGCCCGCAGGCCGAGTGCGAGGCTGTCAACGAGCCGCATGCGGCGTTGTGACCCTCGCGAGCTCGAGGTCGCGCCGAAGAGTTCGCGCAGCCAGCACGAATAGTATCGACGCGAGCACGGTAGTCGTGACGACGACCGAGAAGAGGGCGTAGCGCAACGCCCCGTTGGCGAAGCGTGCGCTGAAGTAGTCGCTCGCGATGCCGACGGTAACGGGCCCGAGTCCCATCGACACGAGGTTGACGAGAAACAAATAGAACGCCGCGGCGGTTGCGCGTCGGCGCAAGCCGGCGAGGTTTTGCACGAGTGCGGCCACGGGACCGAGGAACATGTGTCCTAGGAGAGTCGAAACGACGAGAGAAGCCACAACGACGAAAGGGCTCTCGGCGAGATAGATCAGCAGGGAACAGGGTAACGTGGCGGCGATCACGCCAGCGGACCCCCAGGCATACCAGCGGGCGTCGCCAGAGCGGCGCACGACCGCGTCCGCGCAATAGCCGCCGCATACGACGCCGACAGTGCCGCCGCAGCCGTACGCGATCGCCATCCAGGCGCCTGCCGTGGTGCTCGTTACTGCGAACGTGCGGATGAAATAGGCCGGCAGCCAAAGCGCCGCAGCGAAGGCACCGATACCATGCACGGCCCCGGCCAGCGGCAAATGGCGCAGCGCCGGGCGGCTCAAGAAGTAGCGCAGCGTCGACGCGAGGTTGGGCGCGGGCTCTGCTGCGCACGCGCCTTCCGCGTGTCCGCGCGGCGGTTCGAGCAGCGTGAACCGGACGACGAGCGCGAGCGCGACCCCCGGGAGCCCGACCAACAGGAACGCGAGCCTCCAGCCGACGATGTCGTTGAGCCAGCCTCCGCTCAGGTACCCGACCACGAACCCGCAGGGTATATAGAGGTAGAGCACGCCGAGCGCGCGGGCGCGGCGTTCCGGCGGAAAGTAGTCGGCAATGAGCGATTGCGAAGAGGGCGACCCGCCGGCCTCACCGATGCCGACGCCGACGCGTGCGAGGAATAGGCTCGTAAACCCGCCCGCGAGGCCGCACGCCGCCGTCATCAAGCTCCACAGCCCGAGTGCCACGGCAATCAGCGGGGCGCGTGCGAAGCGATCGGCAAGCCAAGCAACCGGTAGTCCCGACTCCCGCGTAGAACACCCCGAACGCGACGCCGCCCAACAGGCCGAGCTCAGTGTCGGATAGCGAGAGATCCACCTTCACCGACTGGAGCAGGACCGCGAATACATTTCGGTCGACCCAACCGACGATTCCGACGGTCACGAGCAATGCCAGCACATAGGCGCGATACGCGCGCGCTTTGCGACTACCGTCCATCCGCTTTGACCTCGGGCAGGAGGCGGCGCAGCAGCTTGCCGTTCGGATCGCGCGGCAGGATCGCCGCGTAATCGATGCGTCGAGGCAGCTTCATGGGAGCTAGGCGCTCGCCGAGGAAGCGCAGGATCCCGGCAGTGAGGCTCGTATCGGGCTCGATGCCCGCCGCGGGCTGAACGATCGCCCTTGGCACTTCGCCAAACAGCTCGTCCGCCATGCCGATGACGGCGCAGTCGGCGACGCTCGCGTGCTCGATCAGGACATGCTCGATTTCGGCCGGATAGATGTTCATTCCGGACGAGATGATCATCTCGGAACGACGGCCGCAGACGAACAAGTAGCCTTCGTCGTCCACGTAGCCGAGATCCCCGACGGTAACGAACTCCCCGCGGCGACAGGCGCGCGTCTTCGCGTCGTCGCGGTAGTACTCGAACTGATCGCCGGTGTGTGGAGTCAAGTAGATGAGGCCCACGGTTCCCGGCGGCAGCTCGCGCCCATCGTCGTCGAGAATTTTGAGCCGCGACCCGGCTATCGGCTTCCCGACCGTGCCGGGATGGCTCAACCATTCGGCCGAGCTCGTCACGACGCCTTGCACCTCGGACGCGCCGTACGATTCCCAGACGATAGGCCCCCACCAGTCGATCATGCGTCGCTTGATATCCGCTGCGCACGGCGCTCCGCCATGGATCACGAAGCGCAGCGACGTCGTGGAATAGCGGTTGCGGATATCGTCGGGGAGCTTGAGCAGCCGAACGAACATCGACGGAACCATGAAGGCGGTGGTGACGGCACGCTCATCGACCGCCCGCAAGAAAGCCTCGGCGTCCCAACGATCGGTGACGACCACCGTGTGCCCCATTTCGAGAGCGACCGTAGCGCCTTCGAGCGGCGCCGAGTGGTAGAGCATCGACGAGCAGAGGTGGACGTTGCCGTCCTCGAGCGCGATACCAAGTGTCTGATGCCAGGCGACGATCTTGCGCAATGCGTTGGTCGAGCTCGCGAGCGGTAGGCGGACCCCTTTGGGCCGGCCGGTGGTTGCGGACGTGTATGGCATCAGGCGACCTGGATTGCGGCCGGTGAGCGGGTCTGGTGCGTGGCGGGCGATCAACTCGGTGAGTGGGGCGAAGCCTTTCGCTGCACCGATCGAGATTCGGACAGTCTCACCGTCGCCGCTTGCCAGCATTGCTAGCCGTGACACACCTAGCCGTGCGTGCGCGACAATCGCGCGTGCGCCGGAGTTCTCGAGAATGTAGGCGATTTCGCGATCGGCGAGATGCCAGTTGATCGGCACGACGTACAGGCCTGCCGCAATCGCCGCGAGATGCACGCCGATGTACTCCGCGCAGTTCGGCGACACAAGTGCGACGACGTCTCCTGATCGAAGCCCCGCTGTCGAAAACACTTGGGCAGTGCGATCGACGAAGTCGAGTAAGTCCGCGCGCGACCAAGCGCAGCCCTCCGGATCGATCAGCGCGACTGCGTCGGGATTCGTTTTCGCGAAGTGGCGGATGCCGAATTCATTCATCGGTCCACGTTAAGACGAGGCTGCACGCTCGGCGATGTCGAAAGCTCGGCACTGTCGCGAGATTCGCATGCGCGCGGGCGGAGCCGCATCCGCTAACGTCTCGCCCGATGAATCGAATCGACGACGCCGTAGCCGAGCTGGCTCAGCCGGCCGGGTTGGCGCGGGCCCTCGCGCAGGCGTTCGACGGCGTCTCGCGGCGCCGAGCGTGCGTGGCGTTTTCCAGCGGCAGCAACTGGGCATCCGCGTTCGTCGCCGACGGTGGTCGCGGTGGAACGAACATGCCGCGCGAACCGATGCCTGTGGGGTGCCTCGCCAAGCTGCTGACGGCGACGCTCGCGATCCGGATGATGGCGGAGCTCGGGATCGGCCTGCACACGCGAGTGACCGAGCTCCTTGATCTGCGCGAAGCGCGCGCGGTGCTCGCGCGGATCACTCTGCGCCAATTGCTCGAGCACACCCACGGGCTCGACTGCGCGAGGATCGGGCCGCCGCCGGTGCGCAGCGGGTTCATCGACGTTCGTGAGCTCGTGCTGGACGTGGCCAGGTCGCGGCCGCTGGCGGCGCCGGGCGCCATGTACAGCTATGGCAACATCGGTGCGTGGCTGATCGGAGCGGCGCTCGAGCGCGTCGTGCCCCGTCCGTTCTCGCAGCTGCTGCGCGAGCGCCTGCTCGGTCCGCTCGGAATTGCGACGGACGCGGCGTCGAGCGCGAGCGCTGCCGCGATCTGTCCCGCGAGCGGTGCCGGGCTCGCACTCCGCGTCGTCGATTGGCTTCGGTTCCTAAACTCCGAGGCGGTCGATCGCGCAGTTGCCTGCGCGGAGAGCACGGGCGAAGCCGCGTCGTTCAGTGTCACTCCACTGCCGGGTTGGAATCCGCTCGAGCGTGGCATCCGCTTGGGATGGAAGTATCACGGCCACGGCTGGTTCGGGCATCAGTCGGCGTGGCCGGAAGCCTCGGCCTTGGTGCGCGTGAATCCGGAGCGGCGAATCGCGCTCGTCGTGATCTCGCGCGACCACGCAGCGTCCGTGATCAGCGGACGGTTCCTCGGGTCTGCGCTCCCCGAGCTGTTCGAGCTACGAACGCCGCCACTGCAGAGACACGACGCAGTCGTGAGTCCGGAGCGTTACTTGGACCGCTATGGCTCGGCCGCATTCGAGGTGGAGCTTGCGCAGTCCGGCGCCGCACTCGAGCTTCGCGTCCACGACCGGCTGCGCGATGTGCGACAACGGGCCGCGCTATTGCCGGCCGCCGGTCACACGTTCTTCACGCGGCCGCCGGTGATCGAGTCCTTTCCATTCATTCAGCTCGTGGAGCCGCACGGCGGACGGTTCTCCTATCTTTGGAACGGGCGTTCCGTGCTGCCGCGCTTGTAGGCCGCGAGCCCGAGCATGAGTCCGACGTCGCCGCCGAGCTCACGGAAGAAGCCGAGCGAAAGATGCGGCAGAGGGGACCGTAGGACTGCGCGGCCCTCGTCGTCGAGTGCGAGCTCGACACGGAGTCGGTCGCGCGCGAGCTCTCGGCCTATGGAGCAGACTAGTCGCCCATCGTCATAGCGCACCTCGACCGTGCTGCCGCCGGGTCCGAAGTAGGCGCCTGCGAGATCCGCGAGCTCGAACCCGAAAGGTTCGTCGGGCTCGTCGGCAACCGGCCGGTCTGCGAGGTCTCTGCACACCGCCGCGAGCACGAAATCACGGAGATAAGGAACCATCGCGTTGAGCCCGACAGCGACGCACACCCGCAGCTGCTCGTCGAAACGAATGCCGAGGCATTGGCCCGCGGAGACTCCAGTGTTGCCATGAAAACCTTCGCGTAGCTCCGCGGTGCCGAGCCCAAACGCGACGGGTAACAGCTCGCGAAGCGGGCCGCCCACGGTGGCCGGCAGCCGGACCACGGTGCGTTGCAAATTGCGCCGGGTTGCTGCCGAGGCGATCCGTCCGCCGGCTGCTCCCCGGCGTTCGCCGATCGCGGCTTCGCCGATCGACAGTAGATCTCCGAGCGACGCCGTCCGCTCGGCGAAGGCCGCGTGCCACAAGGGCTGCACCGCGACGGCGTCGAGCGCGACGAATCGGTTGACCCGTTCGTCGAACCGGTGCCGGCCGGCCTCATTCGCGCGCCGTGCCGAAGGTCCGTGCGCAGCCGATGTGATCCCGAGCGGTTGAAGGATCGTCTCGTCGATGAGCTGGTCGTAAGGCTTGCCGGTCGACCGGCGGAGAATCTCCCCCAGCAGCACCGACTCGGTGTGCTCGTAGCTGAACACGCTGCCCGGCGCGAAAAGGCGCGGAGCCGATCGCAGATATCCGACGAGTCCCTGCCAGGTCAGCGATCTCATCTCCGGGTCGAGGATGTTCGTGCCGCGATAGCCGCTAGTGTGCGAGAGCAGATGCGATACGCGCACTGCGTCGCCATGCAGGGATCCGCGCAGCTCGGGCAAGTATTCGCCGATCGCGGCTGTCGTGGCGACCGCTCCGCGGTTCTCGAGCTCCAGAGCGGTCATTGCGAGTAGCAGCTTCCCTGCGCACCCGAGGTGAAAACGCGTTTCGCTCGTGAGGGGCAGCGACTCACCGACGGCTCTGGTGCCCGCGCAGGCGTAGAGGCGCGTGCCCGCGACGCTCACGGCGACCCCTATTCCGGGTACGCGGGTTTCGGATTGCACTCGCCCCACGAACTCGTCGAGTCGCGTTTGCAAGAGTGAAGCGGTGCGGAGCGAAGTCACGGACTCGGTACCCCACTGCGGCGGCGGAACGCGCACTAGAGCATTCGGGTGCGAATCCGCGCAGCGAATCTTTCCCGCGTGTTTCGCGAGAATGACTCGTGGCTGCGTGCTTGGCAGCGAGCGCTAGCATGCGGCTCGGGGAAGAGGCCGAAGGAGGCTCGATGGACGCAACGCCGCTGTTTCGACCCGAAGCGGTAGTAGCGCAACGCACGAGCTCTCTGGGGCGAATCGCGATCGTCGGATCCACATCGTTCGGCGTCTTGAGCGCGAGCTTCGCGGCGATCGCTGCCGCCGTGTGCGGTTTTGCGTACTTCGGAACGTACACGGACCATCGCACGTTGCGCGGCCGTCTCGTGACGGAGCGGAGCGTGATCGACGTGCGTAGCCCACAGTTCGGGATCGTTGCAGAACGGCGAGTTGCAGAAGGCCAGGTCGTTGAGCGCGGGGACGTGCTGTACGTTGTTTCGAGCGAGCGCATCAGCAGCGACCGTGGAGCGACCCAGCGGGCGGTCGGCGCACAGCTCGACAGCCGGCGGCGAAGTCTCACCGAGCAAATCGCGAACGTGCACGCGCTCGCGCGGTTGGAGCGTGGCTCGATCGACGACAGCATCGCGGAGCTCTCCGCGGAAGCTGTGAAGCTCGCCGAGGCAACCGAGAGCCAATCCGCGCGGACGGATCTTGCCCGTCAAACCGCCGAGCGCTATGAGCGGATCGGCGCGTCCGGATTCGTTTCCGAGGAGCAACTCGTCGGCAAGCGGGCGGATCTTCTCGAGCAGCGGGGCCGGCTGCTAGCCCTCGAGCGCGAGCAGAAAAACGTCGAGCGCCAGTTGGCGGAGCTCAACAGTCGCTTGGCGATGGCCGCTGTGCGCCATGACAACGAGGTCGCCGAGCTCGAGCGCGCCGTGGCCGAGACAGACCTTCAGGTCGCCGAAAACGAAGCGCGCCGTGCGGTCGTCGTCTCGGCGCCGGACGCCGGTGTCGCGACGGGGATTGCTGCGGATGTCGGCGACGCCGTTGATAGTGGTACGCCGCTCGCGTTTATCGTGCCCGCGGATTCGGACCTGCTGGCCGAGCTCTACGCACCGAGTCGCGCTGCGGGATTCCTCGGGATTGGTCAGGACGTGTTGCTGCGCTACGAGGCGTATCCATACCAGAAGTTCGGCCACTATCGAGGTAGCGTAAGCGCCGTCTCGCGAACCGCACTGGCTCCCACGGCGTTTCGTTACGTGAACGGCGGTCCGGACGGCGGAGGCGGGCCGGTGTTTCAGGTGACCGTCGCGCTCGAGAGTCAAACCGTGACCGCCTACGGCGAGCGTCGGGCTCTGAGACCAGGCATGACGGTCGAAGCCGATGTGCTACTCGAGTCGAGGCGACTCTACGAATGGGTGTTCGAGCCGCTCTATTCGCTGACCGGCGAGCGCCACTAAGCCTTCACTGCGCCGAATGGGAGACAGACCCATTGCCGCTTCGCTGGATCGCGCGTTATGTCGCACGCGATTGAAATGCGAATCGTTCAACTCGGCCCTCGCGACGTCGTCAATCCAACCCGGTCGTAACCTGCGCTCCGTTATGTCCCGTCGCACTTCGCGCTCTCGCTCGAGGTAGTAGTCTTTCCTTCGCGCCCGACGACACGGACGGTCGACGCGCCGACAACGAGACGCGCCAATAACAACAAGCATCAGATCGCGCGAGATCCCGCGGAGCATGAAGCACAACGAACGGATAGAAGTGGTTCTGCATCCGAGCCTCGGAAACCAGCTCGATGCTTGGAATCAATACCAGGCCTATTACGCGATGGGCTTGCGCATGCTTCCGAATGTGCAATTCCGTTATGCGAGCCTGGTCGATCGCACGCTCGCATCCGTGCGAGTGCGCGGCTGGCGCGGTGCGTATTCGGGTTGGCGACTCGCGGCTAAATTCAACGCCGACCAGCGCTACGAGCGTGCGACGTTCGTCGGGCGCTACACGATCCAATTTCCGGACCGAGAAGCTCCAGTGCGCGTGGCAGTCGACACTCACGACGACCGCAGCATCCGCGATCCGGAGGCGTACGATTGGTCGGACGTCTACTTCAAAACCAGTCATTGGCCGTCGTTGGACTATGGTCCGAAAGCGCGGCCGCTGATCTGCGGCAATGGCGCACTCAACCACGAGCGTATCGCCCGATTGATCGGGCTGCGCAACCAGCGCCCGGACCTCGACCTCGTGTTCATCGCGAAGCTCTGGGCTGGCCACCCGGGCGCTACGTTTTGGAACGCCGTCGAGCACGTCGTGAGAACGTTCGAGACGCTCGCGAAGCTCAAAATCCGCTCGCACCTGCGCGCGACCGTCATGCCGCTCGGGCGGCCCTTTCCGCGGCATTTTCTCGAGCGGCTATCGAACGCGGGTGTGCCGGTCACGACGAACGAGGTTACTGCCGATGAGCTGTGGAACGTGACTTCGGCGTCGCGCCTCGCGTTCCTACGCCCGGGCAGACATCTCGGCGTCTCGTGGCGAATGATCGACCACTTGGCGATGGGCGCGTGTACGGTAGTTCGACCATGCTCCGTATCCTGAGTGGCCCGTTGCGCTGCAGGCCGGGCGCGAATTCATGGACTGTGGGTGCGGCATGGGCATGGACGACTCGCTGCATGATCCAGCCTGCTACGAGCGCATGGCCGACACCGTGATGGCGTTGCTGGCCGATCCGGAGCGCGTCGCCGAATCACGGCGCGCCGCGGCCGCCTATTTCGATCGAGCACGTTGCGCCGGAGCGAATCGCGCAATACCTGCTGGACGCCGCGCGGTCCCCGGCCAAGGACGAGGCTCGCTCGCGGCTGCGACAGCCCGATTCGGCACGCCGCACACGCTCAAAGAGGCCAGTCCGGTGGTAGGCGAGCGCGGGAGTGGGACGCTGCTTGAGCGGCGGGCTCGCGGGGCTGCTCGCGACGCCGAACCGCAGTACGCTTCCGGGGGCCATTCTGACCGCGGCCGCTGCGGCACACCGAAAGCGGAATGAACGTCAAACGAGTTGCGAAACACCTAGCCTGGGCACTCGCGCCGTCGCTGTATCGACGGCTGCTGCGTCGAGATGCGCAGGAATTCTCCATCGGAATCGTCATCGGCGACTCGCCATTCACGATGCAGTCGCGAACGCGTGCCGATCCCGTGCTGACACACGAAGACGTCACCGATGTGCCCGCAATGCTCGTCGCGGATCCGTTCATGTGCCACTACGGCGATCAGTGGTATCTCTTTTTCGAGGTCGTCAACCACCTCACGCGCAACGGTGAGGTCGGTCTCGCGGTAAGCCGAGACGGGCTCGAGTGGCGCTACGAACGCATCGTCCTCGCCGAGTCGTTCCACCTGTCGTATCCGTACGTATTCGAGTGGGAAGGCGCTCACTACATGATCCCGGAGGGCTCGCGCGGCGGCGGAGTGCATCTGTATCGCGCCGCAGCGTTTCCGTACGGATGGATGCGCGTGGGCACGCTACTCGAGGGCCCACGTTTCGCAGACTCGTCGATCCTGCTCCATCGCAACACGTGGTGGCTCTTCACCGACGCCGGGGCGGAACCCGCGAATCCTGTTCTGCGCCTGTATTTCGCGGACAAGCCAACGGGCCCTTGGCGCGAGCATCCTTCGAGCCCGATTCGCGAGGACCGGCATTTCACGCGTCCGGGGGGCAGAGTCGTCGCGGTCGACGGCACGCCGGTACGCTTCGCCCAGGACATCTATCCGATTTACGGCAGCAGTGTCTCGGCGTTCGCCGTCACGAAGCTCACGCCCACGGAGTATCAAGAGGAGCGAGTCGGCGACGGGCCCGTGCTCGGGGCAGGCTCGAGCGCCTGGAATCGGCACGGAATGCACCACATCGACGCGCATCGACGCGCCGACGGATCCTGGATAGCGTGCGTCGACGGCTTGGGATCCGTGCCGGAAAGAGCGCCCGCTACCAATAGCCGATCAAGCGTCCGGCGCTGAGCGCCGTCAGCCACGACGCGAGCGACACGCCGCCGAACACCGCGAGCCGGCGGCGCTCGTCGGGGCGCGGCTCACGCGCTCGGCGTTCCCGCCACGCGCTGACGGAGCTCAGCGCAATGGCGTTCAATAGTCCGATTCCGATGGCGGGAAATTTGATCAATAAGAATGGGTTGCCAATGTATTCCGAGGCATTGGTCGAGATCAGGCAGGCGCCGCTCAGCGCTGCGATCGTGAACCCCGCCGCCGCGAGCGGCACCGTCGGTGCCGCGATCGCCGCGAGCGGCGCACGCATCCAGAGACCGAGCAAGCGCAGATCGAGAACGAGGATGCTGCCGAACAGCGTCGCGACGCCGAGGATGTGGATCAGGTTCGCGACGCCATAGCTCCATACGCCGGCGTCACGCATGGCTTGGCCGAGGCCGGAGGCCTCGAGCCAAGTCAGAAACTCGCGCAAGCCGTCCCCGACTGCGATTGCGCCAAGCGCGGCTACTGTCTAGAACCGATCGGCCTAGAGCCGATCGGGATAGACGTCGTAGTTCTTGCCGTTCCAGGTCACGCGCTCGGTCTTCACCTCGAACTTCTTCGGGTCGAGATTGCGCTTGCCGAGGATCGTGACTTCGGCGCCGACGGGGATCATCCCGTCCTCGAGCCCGGCGTTCTTGGTGCGCGGGGGCGGGGCGAGCGTGAGGTCCCACACCTGGCCCTTCTCGTCTTTGATCTGCATCGTTGCGTGCGGGCCGGACAGGCTCACGCTTTTCGCGACGGTGCCTTTCAGAGTGAACGCTTCGGTGCCTTGGCCGGCCCACCCGTGATGGGCGAGAGCCTGGGTCGCCACGAGGGAAAGTCCGAGGATTCCGGCGCTCAAGCCGGCTACGAGCTTCGCTTGCATGACGTGCCTCCTAATGAGTTCAAACTTCGCCAGGATCGCACCTCAACATACCACAGGCTTCCGCGGCCATGCGGAGGAGCACGCCGACGAACAGCAGCACGACGAAGATTGCGAGGATCACGGCCGGACCGCCGCGCATCATCTCTTCAAGCGGTTCGCCGTCTCGTCGTGGCGTGCCGATGCTCATCGCTGACCTCCACGAGTGGAATTGCGAATTCCGTGCCATGCGACTTGAAGCTGCGATCGCGTCAATGGTTCGTGCGCGTAGCCCAATATCTGCAGACGGATTGAGATTTTGAAGCGCGAGTCGCCGGGCGATCTTTTCCAGAACGGTTGCGATCCCTCCGCGGAGGGATCCAATCTATTATCTTAGAAATGTCTTATAACTATTTGAAGAAATAGAAACAACTGGATGTTCTACTGCTGCGTCGCCGCCCTCGGCGCGAGCGTGATCAGCGCGACGCCGCTCACGATCACCGCGGCCGCGACCATCATCCGCGGCGTGAGCGCCTCGCCCGCGAACGCCCAACCGAGCAGCACCGCGACGATCGGGTTCACGTAGGCGTACGTGCTCACGCGCGCCGGCGTGCTCACGCGCAAGAGCCACACGTACGACGTGAACGCGACGATCGAGCCGAACACCACGAGGTAGAGCCCACCCCGCGATCGAGAGCAGCGAGAAGCCGTGCGGCGTCGAGCGCCGCGAGCTCGCCGTGCAGCACGCCGGCGATCGTCAGCGACAAGCCGCCCACCAGCATCTGCATCGCGGTCGCGAGGAACGGCGAGCGCGGCAGCGCGCCGTGGCGAGCGTAGATCGATCCCGCGGCCCACGAGAAGCAGCCACCATCACCGCAAAGGTGCCCACGAGGTCGATCCGGCCGCCGCCGAGCAGCGGAGCTCGGACCGACCAGGAACAGCAGCCCTGCGAGACCGAGAACGAGCCCGAGCACCACCTGCGCGCCGGGCTTCGTGCCGTGGGGCCGCAGCCATTCGATCAGCACCATGCAGCACGGCACGACGCCGACGAGCAGCGCCGCGACGCCCGACGGAATCCGAAACTCCGACCACACGAGCAGGCCATTGCCGCCGAGCAGCAGCCCGAGCCGACGATGCCGGCGGCGCGCCAGTTCGCGCGCGTCGGCCGCTCGGCGCCGCCGATGAAGCGCGACCACGCGTAGAGCACGGCACCTGCGACCAAGAAGCGGGTGCCGGCCATGAGGAACGGCGGCAGCGTCTCGATCGCGAACAGGATCGCGAGATACGTCGAGCCCCAGATCACGTAGACGATGGCGAACGCGAGGAGCAGCTTCCAACGCGCGGGTGCGGCGTTGAGCTGCGGGCGGCGAGGCGACGACGGCCTCGATGTCGTTCACGGATCTATTCCTTCGGACCGCCGCACCGACACCGCGGCCGTGAGGCTAGAATTGCCCGCACTTTGGTCGGTTCGGGGGAGTGGCGAATGTCGCGGCGCAATTCTAATGGCAAGGGCATCGATCGTCGCGGGTTTCTCGGCGCGGCGGCGCTCGGGGGCGCCGCTCTCGGCGGCGCCGCTCTGCTCGGATCCGGCGGTTTCCCGCGGACGGCGGCAGCGCAGGCGCGCGCCGCCGAGGCGTCGCTCGACGTGGGCCTCAAGATCGTCCGCGTCGAAGCGCGCGCGCTGAGCTTCCCGGGCGAGTTCGCGCACGGCGGCGTGCGCAAGCCGAACCAAGAGATCGGAGGCTACGTGGAGGTCGAGACGGCGAACGGCCTCATCGGCCACGGCATCACGGCGATCGTCGATCCCGTGTCCGTCACGAACCTCACGAATCAGTCCGCCGCGCCGCTCGTCGTCGGCGAGAACGCGATGAATCACGAGGCGATCGCGACCAAGCTCTACTGGGCGCTCACGCCGCGCGGCCAGACCGGCATCGCGACGCACTCGATCTCGTCGATCGACATCGCGCTGTGGGACCTCAAAGGCAAGGCGCTGGGAGTCCCGATCGCGACGCTGCTCGGCGGCGCGCGCCAGGAGGTGCCGTTGTACGTGACCTTCGGCCCCGCGTTCCTGAACCGCGACGAGCTCGTCGCCGTCGCGAAGGCGATGGTCGCGCAAGGCTTCCAGCACCTGAAGATGGTGGTGGGCGCGGGCGCCCTGCAGCGCCGCGACTCGCGGCCGCTCACTCAAGTGGTGGACGAGGACATCGCGCGCGTGCGCGCGGTGCGCGAGGCCGTGGGCGACGGCCCGTATCTCTACGTCGACGGCAACTGCAACTTCGACTACCCGAGCGCCGAGCGGCTCGTGCGCGGGCTCCTGCCGCTCAAGCTCGCGTTCTTCGAGGAGCCGTTGATGCAGAACGACGTCCGCTTGATGGCGGATCTACGCAGCCGCACGGGCGTGACGCTCGCAGCGGGCCAGAACGAGGGCATGGCCTTTCGCTTTCGCGACATGATGATCGCGGGAGCCGTCGACTACGTGCAGCCGAACGTGATGATCACCGGCGGCTTCACGCAGGTGCAGAAGATCGCGGGCATGGCCGCGGCGTTCAACGTCGCGATCGCGAACGGCGGGGCGGGCGCGTTGCAGAACATGCACCTGCACGCGGGGCTTGCGAACGGCGGCTTCTGCGAGTGGCACCTGCCATTCATGGGCCTGTGCCGGCGCATCTATAAGAACATGCCGGACGCGCGCGACGGCAAGGTCGCAATCCCCGCGGGGCCTGGCCTCGGCTTCGAGCCGGATCGCGACGCAGTACGCGACATCACCGTCAAGGCCTAGTGCCGCGCGAGCCAGCAACCGGCGGCGCCGTGCGGATCCCGGCGATCGAGGACGCTGCGCTCGAGGCGCGCGTGGTCGTGGAGCACGCGCTGCTCGGTGTGACCGCGGGCTCCGCGTTGCTGAAAGATCGGCGCTCGCCTGCTCGCCGTGCACGACGACGCATTCCGGGTCTCGTGGATCGACCCGGCGACCTTCGGCGTCACGCCGCTCGTGCTCGCGGGAGACGGCACGGCGCTCGCGAAGTCCGTCAAGCCCGATTTCGAGTCGGCGGCGCGCACGAGCGATGGCGCGATTCACCTGCTCGGCTCCGGCTCGACGCGAGCGGCGCTGCGCGATCGCGCGAATCGATCCGATCGAGGGAACCGTCGTGCTGTCGGCGCGCCGGGATCTCTACGAGCATGTTCAGGGCGCGCTCGGGCTCGGCGTTCGGCCGAACATCGAAGGCGCGGTCATCGGTTGCGGGCGGTTGCGGTTGTTCCATCGCGGCGTCGGCGGCGCACCGAGTGGCTGCGTAGATTTGCGCGTCGACGTGCTCGATGGTGCGGCGCCGCATCGCGTCGGTGCCGTGTGCACGTTCGAGCTCGGCGCGCTCGACGGGGTCTCGCTCGGCATCACGGACGCCGTGGCCGCGCGCGGCGAGGAATGCATGTTCGTTGCCGCGGCCGAGGACACGGCGGACGCAATCGCAGACGGTGCAGTCGTCGGGTCGGTGCTCGGGCTCATCGACTCATCCGGCGCGCGTTGGACGCGGCTCGTCGACGTCGACGGCCGGCCGTATCGCGGCAAAGTCGAAGGGCTCGTCGTCGACGAGAGCTTCGGCGGCGGTTGGATACTCACCGACGCGGACGATCCCGAGCAGCCCACCACGATCGGCCGCATCGAGATCAAGGGCTTCACGGTCTAGCGTCGTTTTGGCCAACGTGGCGTTCGAACCACGAGATGGCTATTCTTCCGGGCCTCACGAGCGACGCACGACCGATCTATGAGCAAGCCCAAGACCGCCATCACCCCGACCCGCGAGGAGAACTACGCCGAGTGGTACCAGCAGGTGATCGCCGGCGCCGACCTGGCCGAGAACTCGCCCGTGCGCGGCTGCATGGTCATCAAGCCGTGGGGCTACGCGATCTGGGAGAACATGCAGCGCGCGCTCGACGACATGTTCAAGGAGACCGGCCACGAGAACGCCTACTTCCCGCTGTTCATCCCGCTGTCCTTCCTCGAGAAGGAGGCCGAGCACGTCGAGGGCTTCGCGAAGGAGTGCGCGGTCGTCACGCACCATCGGCTCGAAGCGGGGCCGGACGGCAAGCTCGTGCCCGCCGGCGAGCTCGAAGAGCCGCTCATCGTGCGGCCGACGTCCGAGACGATCATCGGCGACGCGTTCGCGCGCTGGGTGCAGAGCTATCGCGACCTGCCGCTCCTCATCAACCAGTGGGCCAACGTCGTGCGCTGGGAGATGCGCACGCGGCTGTTCCTGCGCACCACCGAGTTCCTCTGGCAGGAAGGCCACACCGCGCACGCGACGCGCGAGGAGGCCGTCGAAGAGACGATGCGGATGCTCGACGTCTACGCCGACGTTCGCCGAGCAGTGGATGGCGATGCCCGTGATCAAGGGCGAGAAGACCGCGGGCGAGCGCTTCCCCGGCGCCGTGCGCACCTTCACGCATCGAGGCGATGATGCAGGACCGCAAGGCGCTGCAGGCCGGCACGAGCCACTTCCTCGGCCAGAACTTCGCGCAAGGCGAGCGAGCATCAAGTTCCTCGACCAGAACGGCGCGCAGCAGCACGCGTGGACGACGAGCTGGGGCGTCTCGACGCGGCTGATCGGCGGCCTGATCATGACGCACTCCGACGACGACGGCTTCGTGCTGCCGCCGCGGCTCGCGCCGCAGCACGTCGTGATCATGCCGATCTTCCGCACGCGACGACGAGAAGGCGCGCGTGCTCGAGTATTGCCGCAAGGTGGCGGCGGAGCTGCGCGCGCAGCGCTACGCCGATGCGGCCCGTGCGCGTGCTCGTCGACGAGCGCGACGTGCGCGGCGGCGACAAGGTCTGGCAGTGGGTGCGCAAGGGCGTGCCGCTGCGGCTCGAGATCGGGCCGCGCGACATGGAGAAGGACTCCGTGTTCGTCGGCGCGCCGCGACCGCGCGCCGAAGGACAAGCAGAGCGTGCCGCGCGCCGAGTTCGTCGCGCACGATCGGCGCGACGCTGACAGTCGATCCAGGACGGCTTGTTCGCGCGCGCGCAAGGCGTTCCGCGAGGAGCACACGCGCCGCATCGACACCAGCGACGAGTTCTACGCGTACTTCACGAGCGAGCGCGAGGAGGAGGGCAAGCCCGACGCCGATCCACGGCGGCTTCGCGCTCACGCACTTCGGCGGCGACGTCGAGCTCGAGAAGAAGATCAAGGACGACCTGTCGCGTCACGGTGCGCTGCATCCCGCTCGAGAAGAGCGAGCCCGGCACGTGCCCGTTCACGGGCAAGCCGAGCCCGCAGCGCGTCGTCTGGGCGAAGGCGTACTGAGAAAACCGCGCGGCTCGCCTTCTTACTCCCGATCCAACAGATGAGCCCGTCGAAGACGGTCGAAGGCCTCGCCGGCGGCGGTTTCGGCCAAGGACTGGGGAGTCATGATCGAGGGCCACGGCGGCATGCTCGACCGGTTGGACTCCGTGTGCTTTGCCGCGCCGGTGTTTTTCCACCTGACGCGCTTCTTCTTCAGCTGATGGGCGCGCCGCGTGCTCGGCGCTCCGGGCAGGGAAATCTTCGCACGATGACCGGCGCGGGCGGCGCCGGTTTTTGGCAGACTAGCGCGCATGGAAGAACGTTCGGTGTACCGCGGGCTCGGGGTCGGCGTGCTCGTTGCCGGAGCGGCTGCGGCGGCGCGCTGCTGTGGGTTGCCGCCGGGCGCAACGGTGACGCGGTCGCGCAAGCCGTAGGCGCCGGGGGCGACCAAGCGCTGCGCTACGACACCGAGTACCCGACGATGCACTACGCGACGGCGCAGCGCAGCGATCCCGTCACCAAGCTGCAGGCGCGGCTCGCGCGCGGTGAGGTCGAAGCTCGCGGCTGGCCCGCGCGGCTACCTCGACTCGCTGCTCGCCGCGCTACAGATCGATCCGTCGTCCCAGACGCTCGTGTTCTCGCAGACGAGCCTGCAGAGCCGGCGAATCCGACCCGAGACGCCGCGCGCGATCTACTTCAACGACGAGGTCTACGTCGCGTGGGTGCAGCAGGGCCCGCTCGAGATCGGCTCGATGGACCCGAACCTCGGGCCGGTGT
Source organism: uncultured Gammaproteobacteria bacterium (assembly GCA_963742115.1). Lineage (GTDB taxonomy): Bacteria > Pseudomonadota > Gammaproteobacteria > Steroidobacterales > Rariloculaceae > FEN-1219. Next base: position 542,613 of record CAVUKQ010000007.1, on the reverse strand, counting down.
TCTACATGCTGGAGCAGCCGGGATCTTCGACCGCCGGAGCGCCGCAACCCTCCGCCGCAGCTGCGCCGAAGTTCGAGCACGAGCTCACGCGCTGCCTGAGCTGCCACGATTCTTACTCGCTCTCGGGTGACGGCGTGCCGCGTTTCATCGTCGGCTCGGGCTACACCGGCACCGGCGGCCAGCTCGTGTCGCACGAGGGCTGGATACTCGTCACCGACGAGACGCCGCTCGAAATCCCGCTGGGGCGGCTGGTACGTCACCGGCATGCACGGCAAGCAGGTGCATCTCGGCAACATGCTGATTCGCGCGACCGCGGACTTTCAGCGGCTCGAGGAGCTGCGAGTCGGCAACATCGAAACCTTGGATGCGCTGTTCGACGTGAAACCGTACGCGACGAACAAGAGCGACATCGTCGCCCTGCTCGTGCTCGAGCACCAGGTGAACGCGCAGAACGAGATCACGCGCGTGAACTACGACGTGCGCACGGCGATCGACCGCGAGCGCGGCGCGGCGAAAGCGGCGGACGGGTACGGACAGCCCCTCGCGGCGCTGTCGCCGGCGTTGCGCAAGGTCGTCGCCGACAGCGGTCGAGCCGCTCGTGCAGACGATGCTATTCGCCGACGAGGCGCAAGCTCACCGACGCGGTGAGCGGCGAGCCCGCGTTCGTCGAGCAGTTCGCGAGCCGCGCAGTGCGCGACCGAAGGGGCGCTCGCTGCGCGACCTCGACCTCGAGACGCGAATGTTCCGCTATCCGCTGAGCTACCTCGTCTACTCGCCGGCGTTCGATGCGCTGCCGCGCGCGGCGCGCGAGGCCGTCTACGCGCGGTTCGCTGCCGTGCTGCGCGGCGAGGACGCGAGCGAGCCGTTCGCCGCGCTCGGTTCGGCCGACCGCACGGCGATCCTCGAGATCCTCAACGAGACCAAACCCGAGTTCGCGGCGGCGCTCGCGCGTTAGCGCGCGCGCCGCGCCGTCATTCACTGAGAAACCGGCGCGCGTTCTCGAGGTTGCACTCGAGCGGCTGGAAGGGCACGTCCGGCCGATACGACCACGGCGCCATTCCCTGCACCGCGGTCGTGAGGTATGCGGGGTCCTCGATCGTGAACAACGGGCGCGGTATATTCGCCGCAGTCGCGGCCCGGGTTCTCCGTGTCGCTGAAGGTCGCCAGCGCAGCTGCTCCTTTCGGAGTCATCGGCAACGTGGCCGCGCCGCCGAGCAGTTGGCCAAGCGCGGGGCCCGGCAAGGTCACCCAAGTACCGGCGAGGCTCTTCGCGCTGAACGACGGTGCGCCGGGGCTTTGCGGCGCAGGGACGGTATTCGTGATGACGCGTCGCGCGTCGAGCAACAAAGTGCCGGACCGCTCGAGCGTTTGCAGGAACGCGACGTTGCGCGCGGGATCCCTGCCGGGGTGCGCGAGCACCTTGATGCGATCGCCGGAGGCGATCGTCGTCGCCGTCCAGCCGTAGCGCTTCAACGAGGATGGCGATAACAGCTCGATCTGCCAGACGCGCTTCTCGCCCGTAGTCTCCTGCAACGATACGTACGCGTGCGGATTGGCCCACTCGAAATTCGCGACCGTGCCCTCGATCGTGACTTGCGCCGCCATGTCGTAGGCGGCCGGGCTGTGGTGCGCGTAGGCGCCGGGCATTGTGAGCGCGAGCGCAGCGAAGGTGAGCGAGCGGGAGGAGCTCATGGTCGCGGCCTCTTGTTGGTTGTGTCGGGCTCTTTGCTGCCGAGCCGTCGCGAATGTACCACGCGCGGGAACGCTCCATGACCCGGGACGCCGTCGCGTTTGGTACTCTTCGCGGGCGCGCGGCCGCCCGGCGGCCTTCGAGCAAACACAAAGAGGGGGGGTCAAGATGTCTACGGTAACGAAGATCGGCTTGGTGAGCGTGCTGCTCGCGGCTCCGGTAGTCGCGCAGGAAACGGCGCCGACGTTCAAGCTCGGCACGTTCGAGCGGCAGGGCCAATCGTTCGTCGGCATCGTGCTGCCGGATTCCAAGGTCGTCGACTTCGCCGCGGCCCATGCGGCCGTGCGCAATCCGGCGTCGAACGCGGCCGCGCCGCGCGACATGAAGGATCTGATCGCGCGCTACGACAGCGGCTTGCGCGCGCGCATCGTCGAGATCGTGCGCGCCGTGAACGCCGCCCCCGCTGCATCGCGGCCCGCGTACGTTTACGAGCTCAGCGCGCTCAAGATCCTGCCGCCGATCGTCTACCCGACGACCATGCTCAACGTGGCCGTGAACTACCGCGAGCACGACATCGAGATGGCGCGCGTGCGCCCCGGCACGGCGCCGCAGAGCTCGACCGCGGCCGGCGCGCCGACCGCAGGCGAGGCGCCACCCGGTACGCAGAGCGCGCCCGGGATCTGGGAGCGCGCGCAGGGAGACACTCGCTGGAACCCGTTCATGTTCTTGAAGAGCGCGGGCGCGATCGTCGCCGACGGCGAGAACGTGCGCTTACCGCCGGGACGCACGCAAATCGAGTGGGAGTGCGAGCTCGGCGTCGTGATCGGAAAGCCCGCTAGCCGCGTGAAGCAGGCGGATGCTCTCGACTACGTGTTCGGCTACACGCTGGAGAACGACATGTCGGACCGGGGCGGCCGCGGCGATACGCGCTTCGGCTCCGATTGGCTGATCACCAAGAACCACGACACGTTCGCGCCCATGGGCCCGTTCATCACGCCGAAGGAGTTCGTGAAGGACGTCGGCAACACGGGCATGACGTTCGTGCTGAACGGCGAGGTGCTGCAGACGGGCACGACGGCGCAGATGATCCACAACGTGCCTGAGCAGATCGTGTATGCGAGCAACATCATCACGCTGCGGCCGGGCGACGTGATCGCGACCGGCACCCCGCCCGGCGTCGGCTCCGCGCGCAATCCGCCGATCCTGCTCAAAGCCGGCGACCGGATGGCGTGCACTTACGACGGCGTCGGCACGCTGACGAATCCCGTCGTCACGTGGTGAGCTGTCGCGTGGTGAGCTCGGCGCCGCGAGCGCGGAGGGCGCCGCGCGCGCCGTACCGCGCACCCGCCGATGACCGAACCTATGCGCCTCGTCGCCGTTCGTGAGCTGCTGCGCGCCGCCGGCGCGAAACCCCGCCACGAAACGCTCGTGCTGCGCGCTTGGGTTCGCGGTCTGCCGCTCGACGCGTTTGCGTATTTGCTGGACTTCCCCGCGCGCTTGCGCGCGGAGTTGCCGTCGATCGCGGTGTCGCTCGGCGAGCTCACGGCAGTGCGTTCCGAGCACGCCGGTGCCGACGGCTCGGCGCGGCTGCTGTTGAAGTTGCGCGACGGCCAGACGATCGAGAGCGTGCTGCTGCCCGGCGAGGGTGTTTGCGTATCCACGCAGGTCGGCTGCGCGGTCGGGTGCGTGTTCTGCATGACGGGGCGCGACGGACTGCTGCGCCACCTCGGCAGCGCCGAGATCGTCGCTCAGGTGGCGCTCGCGCGGGCGCGCCGCCCGGTGCGGCGCGTGGTTTTCATGGGCATGGGCGAGCCCGCGCACAACTTGGACGAGGTGCTCGACGCGATCGAGTTGCTCGGCAGCGAGAGCGGCCTGCACACGAAGAACCTCGTGTTCTCGACGGTCGGTGATCGGCGCGTGTTCGAGCGGCTTCCTTTGGGTCCGATCAGGCCCGCTCTCGCGCTGTCGCTGCACACGACCAAGCCCGAGCTGCGCGCGCGGCTGCTGCCGCGCGCCCCGCGGATCGACCCCGCCGAGCTCGTGGAGCTCGCCGACCGCTACTCGCGTGCGACCGGCTACCCGATCCAATACCAATGGACGCTGCTCGAAGGCGTGAACGACGGCGACGACGAGATGGACCGCGTGGCGGATCTGCTCGAAGGCAAGTACGCGGTGCTGAACCTCATCCCGTACAACTTCGTCGAGGGCGCGGGCGCCCCTTTGACGGGAATCGAGATACCGCGTGTAGGGGAAACCGGCGTCGCGGCATCGGGATTCCGGCGCCCGACCGCGGAGCGCGCCGCCGCGCTGGTCCGGCGCCTGCATGCCCGCGGGGTGCTCGCCAAAGTTCGCCGCTCGGCCGGCCAGGACGTGGAGGCCGGCTGCGGCCAACTTCGCGCTCGGGCCGTGACCGCGTCGGTGTAGGATCGGGGCCGCGTGTGACCCATTTCCGCGTGCGGCACGGCCCCCTCGGACTAGGCTTTGCCGCAAGCAGACGACGTAACGCCCATGGCCAAAGCCAAGACCACCGAAAAACCCGTTAAACCCGACGGCGCTCCCGCAGCTGAGGCCCCGCCGCAGCCAGACGAGCGCGATGCGGCGATCGCGCGTCTCGAGCGCACGGTGGCGGAAGAGCGGCAAAACGCCGCGTCGCTGCGCGAGGCCAACGACGCGCTGAACTTCAAGCTCCAGATCATGGAGAAGAGCTACGCGAAGCAGCTCGTCGATGCGCGGCAACGGATGGACGCTGCGCTGAAGGAGCTCGCGGGTCATCAAACGAGGCTCAAGGAGCTCGGCAGCGGCGGCGAGGACACGCTGCGTCTGTTGTCCGAGACGCGTGCGGAGCTCAACCGGATCAAGGCCGACCGCAATCAGATGAAGGAACAGCTCGCGCGCGGCGGCGGGCGATCGCAAGCGCGCGGCGAGCTCGCAGTCTCGGACAGCTCCGACTCGTCGCAAACGATCAACGCTCTGATCACGAGCGCGGGGCTGAAGCCCGGACGCGGCGATCGCGCGGCCGCGGGCGACTCGAATCTCGAAGCGCGCGTGCGCGCGGAAGAGACAGCGTCCATCGAGATGCTGTCGCCCGACCTGATCTTCACGAAGAGCGACAAGGACGACGACGAGAAGCCGCGCTAGCGGCAGCGCTCACCGTTCCGCGAGCGGCTCTCCCTGCCAATCGTCGCGCGCGCGTTTGATCAAATACGCGTGCACGGCGTCCGCGTCCTCGCGCGTGACGACGTCCGCGAAGCTCACCATGCCGCGCTCCGCGCGCGCGCCGCCGAGCACGACGGCGTCGAACTCGGCGTGCGTCGCCTTCGACATGTGCCGCAGATCGGGCGTCGAGCCGCCAGAGACCGCCCCCGCGCCGTGACAGATCATGCAGTGCTGCGTGTACACGAATTCACCGCGAGCGATCGCTTCTTTGGACGCCGAGAGCGGCGGCGGCGGGTCGAGCGGCGCGGGCGGCGGCAACGGCGGCAACGCCGCGGTTGCGCCGAGCTTGAACGCGAGCACGCGGCCCTGCGCGAGCGGCGCGCCGCCTTCGGGACGCACGCCGACGAGCGAGTTGATGCCGCCCCAGCCGGCGCTCACCGCGATGTACTGCTCGCCGTCGACGCTGTAAGTGATCGGGCCCGCGACGACCCCGGTCTGCGCCGGCGTCTCCCACAGCAACTTGCCGTCCGTCGCGCGATACACGACGAAGCGCCCGTCTATCAAGCCCTGCACGAGCAGGTTGCCTGCCGTCGTAAGCACGCCGCCGCTGCCTGCGGACGCGTAATCGATTCGCCACGCCTCTCTCGCCGTGCGCGGATCCCACGCGACGAGTGCAGCCATCGTGGCCGGCGCCGCGGCGTCGCCCGCGTTCACGGGTGCTCCGCCGAGTGGATTCATGCCGAGGTTCGGTCGGCCCGCGACATGGGCGAACTTCGGGTCGCGGCTGTACGGGTAAGCGGACGAGTGCGCTGGAATGTAGACGAGCCCGGTGAGCGGGCTGTACGACATCGGGTTCCAGCTGTGACCGCCGAGCGGGCTCGGCATCACGAGCACGCTTTTCTCTTGGTAGGTGGTCGCCGCGATCTCGACCGGACGCCCGGTCGTCATGTCGACGTGGCTCGCCCAGGTCACCGCGGGAACGAATTTCTCCGCCGACAGGAGCTCGCCCGTCGTGCGGTCCAGCACGTAGAAGAAGCCGTTCTTCGGCGCCTGCATGATCACGCGCCGCTCGCGGCCCCCGATCTCGATATTCGCGAGGATCAGCGGCTGCGTCGCCGTGTAGTCCCAGTTCTCGCGCGGCGTGGTCTGGTAGTGCCACACATATTCGCCCGTGTCCGCGTTGACCGCGACGATCGAGGAGAGAAACAGATTATCGCCGCCGCCGGGGCTGCGGATGTCGCGCGCCCATGGGCTGCCGTTGCCCGTGCCCACGTAAAGGAGGTTGAGCTCGGGGTCGTACACGAGGGCGTCCCATGCGGTGCCGCCGCCGCCGCCCTTCCACCATTCGCCGTTCCAGGTCGTCGCGGCCATCTCGAGGATTTTCGCCTCGAACCCTTTCGCCGGGTCGCCGGGCACCGTGTAGAACCGCCAGACTTGGTCTCCCGTCGTGGCGTCGTACGCGGTGACATAGCCGCGGACGCCGTACTCGGCGCCGCCGTTACCGATGACCACTTTGCCGTTCACGACGCGCGGCGCACCCGTGATCGTGTACGGCAGCGATTGGTCGACGGTGACCTTCTCCCACGCGAGCTTGCCCGTTGCGGCGTCGATCGCGACGAGCCGCCCGTCGAGCGTGCCGACATAGACGCGGCCATTCCATGCGGCGACGCCGCGGTTCACGACATCGCAGCACGCGTATTGTCCCCAGCGCTTCGGCACGTGCGGGTCGTAGACCCAGAGCTCGCGGCCGGTCTTCGCGTCGAGCGCGTAGACGATGCTCCACGCGCTCGTCGTATACATCACTCCGTCGACGACAAGCGGCGTTGCCTCGACCCCGCGAGTCGTGCCCAGGTCGTAGTACCACGCGAGCCCGAGCTCTGCGACGTTGCTCTCGTTGATCGAGTCGAGTGGGCTGAAGCGCTGCTCGGAGTAAGTGCGTCCGTGCGACAGCCAGTTCTCAGGCTCGGCATCCGCGGCCGTGATTCGCGCGCCGTCGACGTTTGCGGGCGCGGCTGCGGGCGGTGCGCTCGGGGCGGTGCGCGGTGTCGCGGCCGGCGGAGCGGGATTCGGTCCGCACCCGGCGATGGCGAGCGCGCCGACCAACATCGACGCGCGAGCGATCACCGTCCGTAAGCACGGACCGAAACGCAGAAGCATGCAATTCTTCCCCTTGGCTCTGGTTCTTGTCGTGCGTCCTCACGCTATGACGACTCGCGGACAATCGCAAGCCGGGCTAGCCGCAATCCTACGGCAGGGCGCCGACGCGGTATTACTGCTCGCGATCAGCGCCGCGATTGGCTCGCGGCGGGGGCACCCGCGACCCACGGAACCCCGCGGCGATCGATGGCGCGTGTCGCGGCTACGCGGCTGCGTTCTGCACGCCGGCTGCGATCTCGAGCACGCCATTGATCACGAACTGCACTCCGATGCAGATCAAGAGAAAGCCCATGATGCGCGAGACGGCATCGATGCCCGTGGTTCCGAGCATCCGCTGAAGCCGAGTCGCGGCCCGCAAGACGACATAAGAGATGCAGGCCGTGATTGCGATTCCCATCGCGACGAGCACGTGACCGATCACGACGTGCGCGGTCTGTTGCAGCGTGGAGGAGAGGCCGACCACGACTGCGATCGATCCAGGCCCGCTCAGCCCCGGCATCGCAAGCGGCGTGAAAGAGACGTCGGCTTTCGCTATCGCCTCGTTGCGCTCTTGTCCCGTGATCGTAGGTGTCGGAAACAGCATCCGGAAGCCGAGGTAGCTCACGACCGATCCGCCCGCGATCCGCAGTCCCGGGATCGAGATGCCGAAGAAGCTCATGATGAGGCTGCCCGCGACGAGGAACGCCACGAGGATCGCGAACATGTAGATGCACGCGCGGCGAATCTGCAACGTGCGCTCGCTCTCGGTGAGGTCCCCCGTGATGCTGATCAGCAGGCCGATCGTCGAGAACGGGTTGACGATCGGCAGCAGCGCGGCCACGGTGCTGACGACGTACGCGAACCCCTGTGTGAACGACTCCACGCGCTAACTCTAGACGATTCGCAGCCCCGGCGGCGTTGCCGCGCTAGACTAGGCGAGCCACGAACGAATAAGGAGCTTGCTATGCGTTGGCTAGGGCTGGTGACTCTAATCGTTGCGACACAGCTGGCGGGTTGCGGCTACAACACATTTCAAACCCAGGACGAGCAGATCAAGGCGGCGTGGTCGGAGGTCGTCAATCAATATCAGCGACGCGCTGACTTGATTCCGAACCTCGTCGAGACCGTGAAGGGCTTCGCGCAGCAAGAGCGCGACGTGCTGCTCGGCGTCACGGAGGCGCGCTCGAAAGTGGGCAGCGTCCAGGCGACGCCGGAGCTGATCAATGACCCGCAGGCGTTCCAGCAATTCCAAGCGGCGCAGGGCGAGCTCTCGAGCGCGCTGTCGCGGCTCATGGTCGTCGTGGAGCGCTATCCCGACCTGAAGTCGGACGCGAACTTCCGCGACTTGCAGGCGCAGCTCGAAGGCACCGAAAACCGGATCACCGTCGCGCGCAACCGCTATATCGCATCCGTGCAGGAGTACAACGTCACCGTGCGTCGCTTCCCGAGCAACTTGACGGCGATGATCTTCGGCTACGACGCAAAGCCGAACTTCACGGTGGCGAACGAAGCCGAGATAGCGAAGCCGCCGCAAGTCAACTTCGAACGAAAGTAATTGGCCCGCGCCCCCGTCTGCCCGCCATGATGGTTCACGTCAGCGTGCACCCGCAGTCGCGCCGGCGCGCTCTGCCGAGGCCACTGCGTACGACGTGCGCGCGCAGGCTGCTCGCGCTCCTGCTGGTTCTCTCGTGGGCCGGCCTCGCGCCGCTCGCGACGAACGCGCAGCAGCCGATCCCGCCGCTCACCGCGCGTGTCACGGACCTCACGGCGACCCTGACCGCGCCGCAGCGAGCGGCGCTCGAGCAGAAGCTCGCGGCGCTCGAGAGCCGCAAAGGCGCGCAGCTCGCCGTGCTGATGGTGCCGACCACCGCGGGCGAAGCGATCGAGGCCTATTCGCTGCGCGTCGCGGAGGCGTGGCAGATCGGCCGCGGCAAGACCGACGACGGCATCGTGCTCGTGGTCGCGAAGGACGACCGCAAGCTGCGGATCGAGGTCGGCTACGGTCTCGAAGGCGCCGTGCCGGACGCGCTCGCGAAGCGCATCATCGCGGAGCGGATCGTGCCGCGGTTCTACGACGATGACTACGCAGGCGGCGTGAACGACGGCGTCGATGCGTTGATCGGTTTGATCGACGGCGAAGCGCTTCCCCCGCCCGCTGACTCGCCGCGGGGCAGGGGCGTGCGACGCGTTCGGCGCGCTGCCGTTCGTGTTCTTCTTCGCGATGTTCGTCGCGCCGATTCTGCGGCGCATCTTCGGCGCGTTGCCCGGTGCGCTGTTGATAGGTGCGGGCGCGGGCTTCGTCGCGTGGCTCGATCAGTAGCGTGCTATTCCTGTCGGCTGCGCCTCGGCGGCGTCGTGTTCCTACTCGCGCTGGCGGGCGTTATCGGCGGCCCCGGCCGTTGGTCGTCGGGCGGCGGCTGGGGCGGCGGCCGAGGGGGCTTCGGCGGCGGCTTTGGCCGCGGCGGGTTTGGTGGGGGCGGGGGCGGCGGCTTTCGCGGCGGCGGTGGGGGCTTCGGAGGCGGCGGCGCCTCCGGGCGGTGGTGAGGCGCATGCGCTGGCTGCGGCATCTCTTGTCGAATCATTGGACGCTCAAGCGGCGCTTCCCGAACGCGACGCTCGACGCGATCGAGGCCGCAGTCGCCGCGTCCGAAATACGCCACCGCGGCGAGCTCAGGTTCGCGATCGAGTCGGCGCTCGACGTGCGCGCGCTGTGGCGCGCGCTGCCGGCTCGCGAGCGCGCGCTTCAGGCTTTCGCCGAGCTGCGCGTTTGGGACACGCGCGAGCAGAACGGTGTGCTGATTTACATGCTGCTCGCCGATCGCGACGTCGAAATCGTCGCCGACCGCGGCTTCGAAGGGCGCGTGCGGCCCGAGGAATGGCACGACGTCTGCGCCGCGATCGAGCGCGAGTTCCGCGACGAACGCTGGCACGAGGGCGCTCTGCTCGCAGTCGACGGGGTGACGGCTCTCGCAGTGCGCGAGTTTCCGCGCACCGACGCGCCGGACGTGAACGAGCAACCCAATCGCCCGCGGATCTTGTGACCGGTCTCGCGCCCGGGCGCCGGAGTGTGGGCGCCTCTTGGGCGTGGTAGCGTAGCGGCCTGCTCGCTTCGCAAATCGACAGGGGGAGATTCCACATGATTCGCTTCATTGCGACAACGCTCATTCTCGCGGCCGCGGCGGTCGCGCCGGTAGGCGCGCAGCCGCGGCAACCGGCGCCCGCGGGCGACGTGGTCGGCGTCGGCAACTTCGGCCACATCGTCGCGAACGTCGACAACTCCCTCGCGTTCTACCGCGACGTGCTCGGGCTCGAGGTGCAGGTGCAGCCGACCTCGTTCGCACGGAACGAGATGAACGAGGCGATCATGAAGATGGGAGCGACGGAAGGAGGACAGTCGCGCATCGCCGTGCTGAAGGTGCCGGGGCTTGCGCTCGGTATCGAGCTGATCGAGTACAAGGACGTCGCGCGCGAGCCGCAGAAGCCGCACTTCAAGGACCCGGGCGCGGCCAACATGTCGTTCCGCGTGCACGGCCTCGATGCGGTGTTCCCGAAGATCGAGAAGTTTCCCGGCGTGAAGATCCTGACGGCGGGCGGCAAGCCCGCCACGCTCGAGACGCCAAACGGCACGCTGCACGCGGTGTTCGTGCAGGACCCGGACGGCTTCGTCGTCGAGATGCTCGACGTCGCGACCCCTCCTGCGGGAAGTCCCTCCGGCTTCGTGCTGAGCGGCGGCTCGTTCGAGGCCACGGTCGCGAACAGCGAGGACGAGTGTGAAGTTCTATCGCGACATGCTCGGCTTCGATATGAAGCTCGGCGCGGCGTTCAACGACAACCAGCAGATGGCGTCGACGGCAGGCGCGCCCGGTGCGAGCTTCAGGCAGAGCACCGCGACGATCCCGGGCACTTCGGTGCCGTTCACGCTGATCGAGTTCAAGAACGTCGAACGCAAGCACTTGAGCGGCCGCACTCAGGACCCCGGCACCACGGTGCTCCAGCTCGTCGTGCGCGACGTGACGGCGCTCACCGCGAAGCTCAAGGCGGCGGGTGTCCCGATCGTGAGCACCGGCGGCGCGCCCGTCCAAGTGTCGCCCGGGCTCAAGATCGCGATCGTGCGCGACCCGAACAACATGCTGCTCGAGCTCGTCGAGCGCGCTCCGCGCTGAGCGCTCGCGCGAGTCGTCCGCATGCCGGCGGGCGTCGTTCGACGCCCGTCGTCGCGCGGCCGCAAGATCGCCGAGCCGTCTTCGGCAGTAGGGCGCACGCATGAGCTTGCGCGTCCGGCTGAATCTGCTGATCACCGTCATGTTCGTGACGATCCTCGTGCTCGGCGCGCTGCTCGTGATTCACAACGCGCGCAGGGCGATCGCGAGCTGCCGCTCGCGGTCGCAGAACCCGCGCGCCGCGCCGATGCGCCGCAGTGGTTTGCGCGGCTCGTAGAGCCCGCCGCGACCGAGCTGCGCCGCAGCGTCGCGAGCGCGGCCGGCACCCAGGCAGAGATCGTCGTGCGCGCGGATCCCGGTGACGAAATCGCGGAATCGTGGGACGACGCGCGGCCGCTGCTGCTGCTCGTGCTCGGCGTGTCAATGTCAACATCAGCGTCTATCGGATCGTCCAAGAGTGCCTCACGAATACGACGAAGCATGCACACGCGAGCGAGGTCGGTGTCGACGTGCGGCGGACCGAGGATGGCGCTCTGCGGCTAGCGATCGACGACGACGGTCAGGGGTTCGAGCCTGGCGCCGCGCCGCGAGGTCTGGGGCTACTCGGTATGCGCGAGCGCGTCGAGGCGCTGCAAGGAAAATTCGAGCTCGCCACGGGCCGCGGGCGCGGCGTTCACCTTATGATTACGATCCCGATCGCAAGAGGTACCGGTTGATGGCTTCGAGCGCGCGGCGTGTGCGGGTGCTGCTCGTCGACGATCACGCGGTCGTTCGCGCCGGCTACCGGCTGCTGCTGCAAAACGCGCCCGAGATCGAAGTGGCCGGCGAGGCGAACACCGGCGAGGCCGCGTGCCAGCGTTTCGCGGAGCTCGCGCCCGAAGTCGTGATCATGGATCTGTCCTTGCCCGGGATCGGCGGGCTCGAGGCGATTCGGCGCATTCGGCTGCGCGACGAGCACGCGCGCATTCTCGTGTTCAGCATGCACGAGGACACGATGTTCGTGGAGCAGGCGCTCGCCGCCGGTGCACGCGGCTACATCACGAAACGTAGTGCGCCGCAGGTTCTCGTCGCGGCCGTGAAGCAGATCGCCGCCGGCGGCCGTTACCTCGACGCCGAGATCGCCGAGCGGCTCGCCTTCCAGAAGGTGCGCGGCGCGGACACGCCGCTCGGCGGACTCTCGACCAGAGAGTTCGAGATCTTTTGCCTGCTCGCCGAAGGACGGAGCGCGTTCGATATCGCGAAGCGGTTGTCATTGAGCTACAAGACCGTCGCGAACTACAGCACGCAGCTGAAGAGCAAGCTCCAGGTCGGCACCATCGCCGAGCTCACTCGCCTCGCGATTCGGCACGGGATCATCGCCGCATGAGTCTTTCCGATTCCGTCGCGCCGTCACCGGCGACGCTTGCCTCGTCCGGAAAACCGTGGCGCCAACGCAAGCGGCCCGCCTGGGTGGGGATAGTGGCGGTGCCGTTTCTTTGGCTCGTGTTCTTGCCGCTGACGAAGCTCTTCGCGCGGCGTTGGCCGCGCGGCCTGAGTCGAGGTCTGACGCGTTTTCTCGGAAAATTTCCGGAGGACTGTCGACCGGCCGAGCACGACGTGCTGATCTGCTCATACTTCAAGAGCGGAACCAATTGGACCATGCAGATCGCCGTGCAGGTCGCATATCGCGGCCGTGCGGAGTTCGAGCACATTCACGAGCTCGTGCCGTGGCCGGAAATCCCCGACCGCGCCGGTTTCGCGGTGCCGCTCCAGCGACGACCGCCCGCGTAAGTCCTGTCCGACGGGCCTGCGCGTGATCAAGACGCATCTCGCCCTCGGTCGCGTGCCGTACTCGCCCTCGGCGCGCTATGTCTGCGTCGTGCGCGATCCGAAGGACGTATTCGTGTCGAGCTATCACTTCACGCGGTCGACGGTCGGCCGGTTGATGCCGTCCGTAGCGAGCTGGCTCGACGTGTATCTGTCGCCCGATACGGCCCTCGGCTCTTGGGCCGAGCACTTGGATAGCTACTGGCGAGTCCGCGACCGGCCGAACGTGTTGTTCCTCACGTACGAGCAAATGCGAGCGGACCTGCCGGGGGCGGTCGACAAGATCGCAGCCTTGATGGGCGTTGCGCTCACGGCAGAGCAACGGGCCGCGGTCATCGAGCAGTCGACGTTCGCGCACATGAAGACGATCGGCCACAAGTTCGAGCCCCACGGTGCGCCGTGGGCGTCCAGCGCGGGATCGATGATGCGCCGCGGCGAACGCGGCGCGTCGGGAGAGCTGATCTCCGCTGCCGATCAGCGGCGCATCGACGACTACTGGCGCGCCGAGCTCGACCGGCTCGGCAGCGATTTTCCGTACGACGAAGCGTTCGGGGCTTAGCTGCCGAACTTCCAGTTCAACGAGACGCCCGCATAGGCGTTGCGCGTCGGGGCTTGCTCGAAGTAGCGGCCCGCCGCCGTGCCCACGCCGACCGGGTTCAGGCGCACGTTCGCGGTGTAGGTCTCGTCGAACAGGTTGTTCACGCCGACGAACGGCGACAACACGAACTTGCCCAAGTCGGCCTGGTAGCCCGCACGCAGGTTCGCAACCGTGTACGAGTCGACGAGACCGGCCGCGCTGTTTTGGTTGTCGCCGTACTGCTCGTCGATGAACAGCGCGTCGCCTGCTACGAACCAGCCGCGCGGATTCGTGTACGAGAGCTCGGCGAACAGCGTGTTCTCGGCCGTGCCCGGAATCACGAGGCCGTTATTGAACGTGAAGTCGGAGTACGCGTAGCTCACGGTGGATTGCAGGCGGTCCGTCGGATTCGCCGTCCACGAGAACTCGATGCCGTCGTGCTGGGACTTGCCGGCGTTCTGATAATAGTTGCGGCCCGGCGACGTCGGCACTTCGAACGGAATCAGCTCGTCCTTCACGTCGATGGTGAAAACCGCGATCTCGTAGCGCTGACGTTCTCCGAGCGCGCCGCGTAGACCCACTTCGATGTTCTCCGCGACCTGCGGCTCTAGAGCCTGGTTGAAGCCGCCGGTACCGTCCGGCTTGTTGAACTCCGTCGTGGTGGGCGTCTCGAACGAGGTCGAGTACGTGGCGTACATGCTGAGGCGCGGCGCGACTTGGAACGTGACGCCGACCATCGGGCTCGTGTTGTCGAAGTCGCGCGAGCCGGAATCGTTGAGACCATCGACGAAATAGTGGTCCGTCACCTCGAACTCCACCTGGTCGAAGCGCACACCCATCGTGAGTTGCACGTTCTTCGAAAGGCTCAGCTCGTCCTGCAGGTAGACGCCTTGGCTCGTGACGTGCTCGTTCTGGTCGAAGCGCAGGACGCCCTGGACGCCATTGAGGTTGTCGTAGCGGCGGCGGTCGTCGTCCTGATCGTCGAAATCGATGCCGCTGACGAGCCGGTTCGGCCGGTCGAGCCAGAAGCCGTCGTAGTTGTAGCTGAAGCCGCCACCGACGAAGTCGCGTTGCAGATCCACGATGCCGCTGTTCTGCACCGGCAGCAAATTGCCGAAGTCGCGCCACGCGTAATAGTTGCGAGCCTTGATGCTGCCGTGCTCGCCCGCGGGCGCGGTGTAGACGAATCCGAGCCGCTGCTGCTCGATGTCCTCGCCCGCATGGAACGTGACGTTGTTCGGAAATGCGGCGCGCGGGTTGGCCTCGGCCTGCGCGCGCGTCACGCCGCCGGCGTCGTCGGATTGCGGCTGATCGGTAAGGTTGACGACCGTGAGAAAGCTGCGGTCCTTGCCGAGGTCGAGGTCGAAGCGGCCGGTGGCCTGACGGTTGACCGCACGGCTCTGCGCGCGATAGCCGTCGATCTCCATGTCCGACACGCTCACCATGTAATCGAGCCGGTCGGTGTTGCCGCCGGTCTTGAATTGCCACTTCTGGTAATCGTAGGTGCCGCCCGCCACGCGGAATTCGGCATACGGGTCGGCGCCGGCGCTTTCGGTGGTGAGGCTGATCACTCCGCCCGCCGCGTTGCCGTACATCGAAGAGCTCGGGCCGCGGATCACTTCGATCTGCTTCGTCGCGCCGAGGTCGATGCTGTCTACAGCACCTTGGCCGTCCGGCAGCGTCTCCGGTATTCCGTCGACGAGCACTTTGATCCCGCGAATGCCGAATTGCGCGCGCGAACCGAAACCGCGAATAGACACGCGCAGATCCTGCGCGAAGTTGTAGCGGTTCTGCATGAACAGACCGGGGACTTGCGCGAGCGCCTCGTCGAGCGCGAGCTGCTGGCGCCCGAGCTGGATGTCGTCTTGCGTGATGACGCTCACGGCCGCGGGCACGCGGTCGAGCGTGCGGTCGATCAAGGTCGCGGTAACGACGATCTCGTCGAGCGGAACCTTTTGCGCCGTGTCCGACTGCGCGGAGGCGGCGAGTGGGAGCAAGGAGAGGGGCGCGAACGAAAGGACGAGGCAGCGCTGCCGGTGATTTGTCGTCATGAGATCGATTGGTCGTGGCGGGGTTATTAGCCCGGTATGATGACCCATGCGGCGCGAGGCGGCAACGCCGGCCCGCGGAACGTGAATCGGCGGCGCCTTCGGGGCACACTTGGCGCCCCTCGATTGAATCCTAAGGATATTTCACGTGGATTGGGTCCCGATGACCGAGCTCCTCGAGCTCGTCGAAGTCGTGTTCGTGAATCTCGTGTTGTCTGCGGACAACGCGATCGTGGTCGGCATCGCGGTCGCAGGTCTGCCCGTGGCGAACCGGTTTCGAGTCATGGCGCTCGGCATCGCGGGTGCGACGCTGCTGCGAATCGTGTTCGCCGCGTTCACCGTTCAGCTGCTCGAGATCGTCGGCTTGCTGCTCGTCGGCGGCCTGCTCCTGCTCTGGATCTGTTGGAAGCTATGGAGCGAGCTGCGGTCGGGGAAGCTCTCGGCGGACGCCGCCACGAGCGATCATCCGAAAACGATGCGCGAGGCGGTCTGGCAGATCGTAGTGGCCGACGTTTCGATGTCGCTAGACAACGTGCTCGCGGTCGCGGGCGTCGCGCGCGAGCATCTCTGGGTGCTGGTTGCCGGGCTCGCGTTGTCGATCGCGTTCATGGGGCTCGCGGCCGCGCTGATCGCGCGCGTCTTGAACAAGCACACGTGGATCGCGTATGTCGGGCTTGCGGTGATTGTCTACGTGTCCGCGCGGATGATCTGGGACGGCGCGTTCGAGATCTCTGCCGCGCTGCGCTGACGCAGTGCTGCTCTAATGTCCCTGGTCGGCGCGCACGACGTACTCGCCTTCGAACGTCACCGCGCGCTTGTCGCCCGCGTCGATCGTGCAGACGAGCGGCACCTTCGCGCGGCCCGTCTCGGCGAAATTTGCGAACGCTGCGTCGAGAGTCGACGATTCGGCGCTGCAGCGGCACGAGATTTCGCCCGTCACGGCTTTGCGATAACGGATCCGGCTGTCCGCGACCACGATCGCGCCGCCGAGGTTGCGTTGCTGAAGCGCGAGCCACGTCATTCCCCAGCCCGTCAACACGCACACCGAGAATAGGCTGCCCGCGAACGCCGTCCCATGGACGTTGCGATTCGGCGCGAACGGGGCGCACACGACGAGCTCGGTAGAGGCGCAGCTCGCGACGCGCACGTCGAGTGCAGCGGCGAGTGGAATTTCCCGATGCCAAGTGGCTTGAAGCTCGGTGCCGAGCGCTGAGAGCGACTTCACGTCGCAAGTATCGCACGCGCGCGCTGCTCGAACTTGGGGCAGCACGCTGGGCGCGGCGCACAACGAGCGGGCATATCCGCTGTCACGAGAGCTCGCCCACGCGGCTCGAGCGACGCGCTGACGCGGCAGGCGCGGGCTCCCGCATCCGCGGCAATCGTGGCATACCTCTTGCACCGCGTGTTTCGACGGCCGTCGGGCGTGACCAGGCGGCGAGCACGTGGGAGACACCAAGGAGGAACCTGCATGGCGAGGCGTTTCACTGATGCCCTCGCGATCGCGAAGCCGGATTTCGGCGCGATGATCGCCGAGCGCGCATACTTCAGGGCTGAGAAGCGCGGTTTCGTACCCGGACACGAGCTCGAGGACTGGCTAGCGGCAGAGCGAGAGATCGCAATGCTAGGAGCCGGCGCGATTACCGAGCCTGCGCCGATCAAGAAGCCGTCGAGCCGCCGCAAGAGCGGCGCGACGATCAAGAAGCTCAAGTGACGGCGCGCGCGCCGCGTCCGCGAACCACTATCGTCGCGAGGCATTGATGTCCAATCAGGGGGTCAGCGCAACGGCGCTCCGCTCGCCGCAGGCCGACGTCGGTATCGACAAGGAAGCGGTCAAGCGCGCGTTTCTCGACAAGCTGTTCTACATCCAGGGGAAATTTCCGAAGCTCGCCACCCAGATCGACTACTACATGGCGCTCGCGTACACGGTGCGCGACATGATGCTGCGTCGTTGGGTGAGCACGGCGGCCGCGTACACGACGCAACGTGCTCGCACGGTCTGTTATCTGTCCGCCGAATATTTGCTCGGCCCCCATCTCGGCAACAATCTGATCAACCTCGGCATCTACGACGAGGTTCGCGGCGCCGTACAGGAGCTCGGCCTCGACTTCGACGCGCTGCTAGCGCAGGAACCCGAGCCCGGGCTGGGCAATGGCGGCCTCGGGCGCCTTGCGGCGTGCTTCATCGACTCGCTCGCGACGCTCGAGATCCCGACGCTCGCGTACGGGATCCGCTACGAGTTCGGCATGTTCCAGCAGGAGATCGCCGACGGCTGGCAGGTCGAGAAGACCGACAAGTGGCTGACGTACGGCAACCCGTGGGAAATCGCGCGTCCCGAGTGGGGTGTCGAGGTGAAGTTCGGTGGACACACCGAGCAATATGTAGACGACGCGGGGCGGCTCCGCGTGCGCTGGGTGCCGAGCAAGCTCGTGAACGGTGTGCCGTACGATACGCCGATCCTCGGATTCAAGAACCAGACCGCGAACACGTTGCGCTTGTGGCGCGCCGAGGCCGCCGAGTCGTTCGATTTCGCCGTGTTCAATCGCGGTGACTACTACGGCGCCGTGAATCAGAAAGTCATCTCGGAGAACCTGAGCAAGGTTCTCTATCCAAACGACGCGGAGACGCGCGGTAAGGAGCTGCGACTCGAGCAGCAGTACTTCTTCGTGTCGTGCTCGTTGCAGGACATGTTCCGTGTCCTCGGCGTGCAGCGGATCCCGATCGAGCGTTTCTACGAGAAATTCACCGTGCAGCTCAACGACACGCATCCTGCGATCGCCGTCGCCGAGCTCATGAGGATGCTCGTGGACGTCCACGCGATGGCGTGGGACAAGGCTTGGGACATCACGTGCCGCACGATGGCCTATACGAATCACACCCTGCTGCCCGAGGCGCTCGAGTGTTGGCCCGTAGGGCTGTTCGGCCGCGTGCTGCCGCGTCATCTCGAGATCATTTACGAGATCAACGCGCGCTTCCTCGACGAAGTGCGGCTGCATAGCTTCGGTGACGAGCAGAAAGTGGCCGCCCTATCGCTGATCGACGAGAACGGCGAGCGCTACGTGCGGATGGCGCACCTCGCGTGTGTCGGCAGCCACGCAGTGAACGGCGTCGCGGCCCTGCACACGGAGCTCCTGAAGCGCAACGTACTCGGGGATTTCTACCGGCTCTGGCCGCAGCGCTTCTCGAACAAGACGAACGGCGTGACGCCGCGCCGCTGGATCGTGCTCGCGAACCCGCAGCTCACGAGCCTGCTGAACGAGACGATCGGCGACAAGTGGATTCGCGATCTCGACGAGCTGCGAGCGATCGAGCCGTTCGTCGACGATCCGGCATTCCGCGAGCGTTGGAGCGCGATCAAGCGCGCAAACAAGGAAGAGCTGGCGGCGCGGATCGCGCAGCACTCCGATACTCCGGTCAACCCGGATTCGATGTTCGACGTACAGGTGAAGCGCATCCACGAATACAAGCGCCAACACCTCAACATCCTGCACGTAATCGCGTTGTATCACCGGCTGAAGAGCGGCACCGGCGGCGACATCGTGCCCCGCACCTTCATCTTCGGCGGCAAGGCTGCGCCCGGCTATCACATCGCGAAACTGATGATCAAGCTGATCAACTCGGTCGGTGCCGTGCTCAATCGCGATCCGGAGACGCGCGACGTGCTGCGCGTGGTGTTCTTGCCGAACTTCAACGTGACGAACGGCCAGCGCATCTACCCGGCTGCGGATCTGTCGGAGCAGATCTCGACGGCGGGGAAAGAAGCGTCCGGCACCGGCAACATGAAGTTCTCGATGAACGGCGCGCTCACGATCGGCACGCTCGACGGTGCGAACGTCGAGCTGCGCACGGAAGTCGGCGCCGACAATTTCTTCTTGTTCGGGCTCGACGTCGAGCGAGGTCGAGGACTTGCGCCGCTCGGGTTACCGGCCATACGACTGGTATCGGCGCAACGTCGAGCTCGCGACCGTCGTCGACCTCATTCGTAGCGGCTTCTTCTCTCGCGGCGACCCCGAGCTGTTCGAGCCGCTGCTGTACGGGCTCATGCACTACGACCCGTACTTGGTGTTCGCGGACTTTGCTGCCTACGTCGAATGCCAACGGCGCGTGAGCGACGCCTATCGCGACCGCGACATCTGGACGCGGATGTCGATCCTGAACGCGGCGCGAACCGGAAAGTTCTCTTCCGATCGTACGATCCGCGAGTATTGCCGCGACATCTGGCACGTCCAGGCGGTACCGATCAAGCGCACGTCGATCAGCGAGCTCAATCACGACTTCGACGAGACGATCGGAGCGGTGCAGTCCGTCGCCGCGCTTTAGCGGCGGCCGGTAAGTGGTGGCCCCGCGGGCGCGCGGCGGCATAGAATCGACGCCTTCACTTTCACACCAGGGATCCGTTCCGGATGGCCAACGACGCCGGCGTCGCCGCGCGCTTTCTCACGACCACGGAGATCGTCGCGGAAGCACGCAAGAATCTGTCGGACACGGCGTGGGATTACGTCTGCGGCGGCGCGGAGACCGAGACCACGGTGCTGCGCAACCGGTACGCACTCGACGCGATTGCATTCCGGCCTCGCGTGCTGCGCAGCGTCGACGGCACGGACGTCACGAGATCGGCGTTCGGCGCGAAACGCCGGCTGCCCGTGTTGCTCGCGCCGCTCGGCGGCATGACCGAGTTCCACGAAGCCGGCGCACTGTCGAGCGCAGAAGCTGCGCGCGAGTTCGGCTGCCTCATGATGCTGAGCAGCGTGACGGAGCCTGACCTCGAGGTCGTCGCGGAGTCGGCCGGCAAGCAGCTCATCTACCAACTCTACGTGCACGGCGACGACCGTTGGGTCGCGGACCGCGTGGGGCGCGCGGTCGACGCCGGCGTGCAGGCGTTCTGCGTCACGGTCGACGTCACCTACTACGGGCGCCGTGAGCGCAGCCTGCTACGCAGGCATTCGCTTCCCGGCAGGCCGTTCGGAACGCTGCGCAGCGGCGAGGAGCACGCGATGCGGGTCGACTGGGCGTTCATCGCGAAGCTCAAGCGCAAACTCAAGGTTCCGCTCATCGTGAAGGGCATTGCAACCGCGGAGGACGCGGCGCTCGCGCTCGAGAATGGCGTGGACGTCGTGTACGTCTCGAATCACGGCGGCCGGCAGCTCGACCACGGTCGCGGGGCGATTGACATGCTTCCCGAGGTCATGAGCACGGTTCGCGGCAAGGCCGAGATCATCGTCGACGGCGGTTTCATGCGCGGCACCGACATCCTGAAGGCGCTCGCGATGGGCGCGGACCTCGTCGGCCTCGGGCGCCTCCAGGCGCTTGCGCTCGGCGCCGCGGGCCGCGAGGGTGTGGTCCGAATGCTCGAGCTGCTCGAAACCGAGATCACGGTGGGGATGAAGCTCCTCGGCGCCACCAAGCTCGACGAGCTCGACGGCAACAGTCTCCACCCGGCCATTCCGGTCGTCCGTCCCGACCCGTTCGGTGCATTCCCGCTGCTCGGCTCGCTCGCGAAACGCGACTAGCGGCGGGGCTGTCCCGTCCGTGCCCGGGGTGTATGATCCGTGGCTATTCGCGGCGCGCGCAGCGCCGTGCCGCACCTAGGGGAGAACAACATGAATCGCTTCGTCACGCTGTCCCTTTGCTCGCTGCCGATCGGTCTCTTAGCGACGACCGCGTTTGCGCAGGGGCCCGCACCCGCGGCGGCGCCGGCGGGTCCGGACTTCTCGAAAGTCGAGATCAAGCCGCACCAGGTGGCGGGCAACGTCTACTACCTCGAGGGGCAGGGCGGCAACGTCGGCGTGCTCGTCGGCGACGACGGCGTGCTGATGATCGACGATCAATTCGCGCCACTCACGGACAAGATCATGGCAGCGGTGAAGAAGCTGTCGGCGAAGCCCGTGCGCCTGCTCGTCAATACGCACGTGCACGGCGACCACACCGGCGGCAACGAGAACGTCGGCAAGCTCGGCATCAACATCCTTGCTCACGACAACGTGCGCGTCCGGCTCGCGAAAGGCGTAAACGGCGGCGCGCCGTCGCCCGCGGTCGCGCTGCCGGCCATGACGTTCGGCGACAAGATGGCGCTGCACCTCGACGGCGAGGACATCGAGGTCGGCAAGTTCCCGCCCGCGCACACCGACGGCGATATCTATATCCGCTTCCCGAAGGCCGACGTGATCCACGTGGGCGACGTGTTCCGCACCGTCGGCTACCCGGGCGTCGACGGCGGGAATGGCGGCACGGTGAAGGGCACGATCGCAGCGCTCAAGATGATCGAGGACATGGCCGGCCCGAACACCAAGATCATTCCGGGCCATGGCGTCGTCGTCTCCAAGGCCGAGGTGGCCGCGTTCCGCACGGCCACGATCGAAGCGCAGAAGCGCGTCGGCGACCTCATCAAGCAAGGTATGACGGTGGAGCAGGTGACTGCCGCGAACCCCGTCGCCGACCTCGTGCCGAAGTTCGTCACGAGCGGGCCGGCGCCGGACGCCGCCACGACGGCACGTTTCTATCAACAGTTCTACGGCGCGCTGAAGAGCGAGCTCTAGCGCCGCGCGCCCCGCGCGCGATCGACTTAGCTTGAGCCGGCCGCGCGTACTGATATACCGTCCGGTCGACGAGAGCGGCGAATCGCACGCCGCTCTCGAGGCCGCCGGCTGCGACCTCGTCGTGGCCCCTCCGAACGCCGGGCGCGCGCAGCTCGCTACGCTTGCGCGCGGCGCGAGCGCGCTGCTCGGCGCAACCTTCCGCGGCGTGATCGACCGCGAGTTCCTCGCGCTGTCCCCGAGCTTGAGGATCGTCTCGAAGTACACGATTGGCGTCGACGACGTCGACCTCGACGCCGCGAACGCGCTCGGCGTGCTCGTCACGCATTGTCCGACCGAAGCGAACTGGGGCGGTGTCGCGGAAGGCGCGATCGCGATGATGCTCGCGCTGCTCAAGCGCATCCGCGAGCGGGATCGGGTCGTGCGGGAAGGCGGTTGGCGCGAGCCGCCGCTCTACGGCACCTATCTCGGGCGACGGTCCGACGGTTACGCCGGCATCACGATCGGAATCGTGGGCTTGGGGCGCGCCGGCTCACGCGTCGCAGAGCTGCTCGCGCCGTGGCGCGCCCGCGTGCTCGCGTCCGATCCCTACGTCGAGGCCGGGAGGTTTGCGCAGCTCGGCGTCGAGCGCACCGACCTCGAAACGCTGCTGCGCGAGTCCGACGTCGTCACCCTGCATTGCAACCTTACCGCCGAGACGAGCGGGCTCATCGAGCGAGCGCAGCTCGCGCTGATGAAGCGCGGCGCGATCTTGATCAACACGGCGCGCGGCCGCGTCGTCGATCTCGACGCTTTGTGCGACGCGCTCGCGGCCGGCGCGCTCGCCGGAGCGGCCCTCGACGTGCTACCGGAGGAGCCGCCGGCTCGCGGCTCGCGCATCTTCACCTTCGGCGACCGCGTCGTTCTGTCGCCGCACATGATCGCGGCGAACCAGGGCGGTACGCTCGGTGCGGCGATCCCGTGGGCTACGCAGGCCACGCTCGCTGCGCTACGCGGCGATTTGCCCGACAACGTTTACAATGCCGAGGCCGTCGAGCAATGGCGTGCGCGCTTCGGCGGTAAGTCCCTCCTGACCGCATGAAACGGAGCGCCTGCTCCGCCAGGGGAAACGCGTGATCAAAGTCCAAGCACTCCACAAAACGTTCGGCGATCCGAAGTCCGATAAGGCCGTCAAGGCAGTCAACGACGTAACGTTCGAAGTGAAGCCCGGCGAGATCTTCGCGTTCCTCGGGCCGAACGGCGCGGGCAAGACCACGACGATTCAGATGCTCACGACGCTGCTGCGGCCGACGAGCGGCACGATCGCGATCGACGGGCTCGATCCCGTTGCGCGGCCGCTCGAAGTGCGCAAGCGCTTCGGCATCGTGTTCCAGGACCCGAGCCTCGACCAGGAGCTCACGGCCTACGAGAACATGGACCTGCACGGCGTGCTGTATCACGTGCCGCGCAAGGTGCGAACCGAGCGCATCGAGACGCTGCTGAAGTTGTTCGAGCTCTGGGACCGGCGCACTTCGCTCGTCAAAACATTCTCGGGCGGCATGCGCCGCAGGCTCGAGATCGCGCGCGGGTTGCTGCACACGCCGAAGATCCTGTTCCTCGACGAGCCGACGCTCGGTCTCGATCCGCAGAGCCGCAATCAGCTCTGGACGCACGTGAAGCACCTGAACGAGACCGAGCACGTCACCGTGTTCCTCACGACGCACTACATGGACGAGGCGGAGCGCGTCGCGCAGCGCGTCGCGATCATCGATCACGGCACGCATCGTCGCGCAGGGCAGCGCGCAGGAGCTCCGCGAGCAAACCGGCACGGATTCGCTCGAGGGGGCGTTCCTGAAGCTCACCGGTACGACGATCCGCGACGAGAGCAGCACGAGCGCCGATCAAATGCGGCAGATGGCGAAAATGTGGAGCAGGGGTAGACGATGAGCGTAATTTTCGTGCTGTGGCTGCGCGAAGTGAAGCGCTATATGCGCTCGCGCCCCCAGATCATCGCTTCGCTCGGTCAGCCGCTGTTGTATCTGCTCGTGCTCGGTTTCGGCCTCGGGGCGTCGTTTCAGAAGTCGGGGCAGGGCAGCTATCTGCAGTTCATTGCCCCCGGCGTGATCGGCATGGGAATCCTCTTCACGTCGATCTTCTCGGGGATCGGCCTGCTTGTGGGACCGGCAGTTCGGCTTCCTCAAGGAGACGCTGGTCGCGCCCGTGCCGCGGCTGCAAATCATGGCGGGCCGCACGCTCGGCGGCGCGACGGTCGCGATGATCCAAGGCACGCTCGTGCTCGTCGTCTGCACGATCGCGGGCTTCAGGCCGCAGAGCTGGGCCGCGGTGCCGCTCGCGCTGCTGTTCATGGCGCTGATCGCGATCGTGTTCTCGGCGCTCGGTACGGCGATCGGCTCGACGCTGCGCGACATGCAGGGCTTTCAGCTGATCATGAATTTCCTCGTCATGCCGATCTTCTTCCTGTCCGGCGCGTTGTTCCCGCTCGCGAATCTGCCGGCGGCGCTCGCGATCGCGACGCGGCTCGACCCGCTGACGTACGGCGTCGACGGGCTGCGCGGCGCGTTCATCGGGCTCGCCCACATGGGAGTGATGCTCGACATCTCGGTGCTCGCGGTGCTCGCCGCCGCGTTCGTCATGCTTGGGGCTTGGGCGTTCTCGAAGATTCAGATATGAGGTAAGCATGAGATCCACAAGCCAGCTATTGGCGCTCGCCGCGGGCGCCGCCGTTGCGCTCGCCGCCGCCCAGCGCGCGCTCGCGCATCACTCGTTCGCGGTGCACTTCGTCGCGGACAAGCTCATCACCGTGGCCGGCACCGTGAACGAGTTCAGCTTCCGCAACCCGCACGGGCTCTTGATGCTCACGGCGCAAGGCGACGACGGCAAGCCGCAGGAATGGAAGATCGAGACGAACTCGCCGAACATCCTTCGCCGGCGCGGCTGGAGCGAGACGTCCATCAAGCCCGGCGACCAGGTGCAGGTCGAGGGCTACCCGGCGCGCGACGGCTCGAACTTCATGCGCGTCTATCGCGTGATCTACCCCGACGGGCACGAGCTCGTGGGGCAGCGACCGGATCCGACCCTCGCGCCGGGTAAGGATTGAGCGCCATGCGATCACGAGTGCTTTGCCGGGCTTCGGCTCGCGGGCCGGCATGGTGCATGCTCGCCGCCGCTGCGTGCTGCGCCGTCGCGTTCGCGTCGTCGGCCGAGCCGAACCTCGACGGGTTCTGGGCTGCGAAGATCGAGCGCGTACCGTCGGGCAAGACGCTGATCGACGAGCTGCCGAAAGCGGCCGTGCTGATCAACGACACGGGCGCGGGCGAGCTCGCCGCGGGCGACTTCGGCGGGCTGAAGCTCACAGCGCGCGCGCTCGAAGAGGTGCGCAACTACGACTACAAGAAGGAGCTCGACCCCGAGAACAACTGCGTTCCGCCGTCGGTGGCGTTCTACATGCAGGCGCCGTTCCCGATGGAGATCTACCAGGGCCGCGATCTCGTCGTCTTCAAAATGGAATACATGGACATGATGCGCGTCGTGTTCTTGGACGGGCGCGCACACCCGCCCGAAAGCGCGCCGCACTCGAAGTCCGGCTTCTCCACGGGCCGTTGGGAAGGCGATACGCTCGTGGTCGAGACGTCGCACATCGAGTCCGGCACCTTCATGAACAACGGCTTCACGCACAGCGATGCGCTGCGCCTCTCGGAGAGGTTCCGATTGAGCCCGGACGGCGGCACGCTCTGGGCTACGCAGGTCTACGACGACAGCCAAACGTTTGCCGGCACGGCCGCGCGCTACATGGCATGGACGCGTCGCCCCGGCGAGTTCGTGTTCCCGTACGAATGCGACCCCGGCTACCGCGAATAGCCGTGCGCACGGGTTCGTCCACCTCCGCCCGGGGCGCGCAAGTGCGCGCTTCTCCATGAATGCGGTAGGCACGACAGGGCGGGGCGGACGCCGCGCAGTCTGGTCCTGGGCACTCTTCGACTTCGCGAATTCCTCGTTCACGACGCTCGTCATCACCTTCATCTACGCCACCTATTTCACCCAGGCCATCGCGTCCGATCCGACGCGCGGCACGACGCTGTGGTCGCGCGCCATCACGATCACGGCCATCGTCGTCGCGGTGTGCTCGCCACTGCTCGGCGCGTTCGCCGACCGCGGCGGCTACCGGAAGCGGTTCGTCGGGATCGCGATCGCGATCTGCGCGCTCGCGACCGCGGCGCTGTACACCGTGCTGCCGGGGCAGGTGGTACTCGCGTTGGCGCTCGTGATCGTCGCGAACATCGCGTTCGAGTTCTGCGAGGTGTTCTACAACGCGTTCCTGCCGGACATCGCGTCGCCCGAGCGTATTGGCCGTGTGTCGGGGCTCGGCTGGGGGCTCGGTTACGTCGGCGGCCTGCTCGCGCTGGTCGTCGCGCTCGTGACGCTCGTGCAGCCCGATGTGCCGTGGTTCGGCTTCACGCGCGAGGCCGGCGAGAACATTCGCGCGACGAACCTCGTCGTCGCGGTGTGGCTGGTGGTGTTCAGCCTGCCGCTGCTGCTCTGGGTGCCCGAAGACAAGTCGCGCGTGTCGCCCGCGCAGCACGTGGTTCGCGACACGTTCGCTCAGCTCAAACGCACGTTCACCGAGCTCCGCAAGCACCGGCAGACCGTCCGTTTCTTGATCGCGCGGCTGTTCTACAACGACGGGCTCGTCACGGTATTCGCGTTCGGCGGTATCTACGCGGCGGGGACGTTCGGATTCACGATCACACAGGTGCTCCAGTTTGGCATCGTGATCAACATGGCCGCCGGCGCGGGCGCGATCGCGATGGGCTACCTCGACGACAGGATCGGCGGCAAACGTACCATCATCGTGTCGCTGATCGGCTTGATCGGCGCGGCCGCGCTCGCGGTCTTCGCTACCTCCACGACCGCGTTCTGGATCGCAGGCGTGCTGATCGGCGTCTTCGCGGGCCCGAATCAGTCCGCGAGCCGCTCGCTGATGGCGCGCTTCGTGCCGCACGACAGCGAGAACGAGTTCTTCGGCTTCTTCGCGTTCTCGGGCAAGCTCACCGCGTTCGTCGGCCCTTTCCTACTGGGCGTCCTGACGGACATCACGGGCTCACAACGTGTCGGCGTGTCGGTGGTGATCCTGTTGTTCCTGACGGGAATTGGCCTGCTGGCGTTCGTCGACGAGCGCGAGGGCAGCAAGGCGCGGGCACACGCCTGAGCGCGCGTCAGCGTGTAGCGGGCGGCGCGCCGCTCCCCGGCTCTTCGGCGTGCGCGGCGGCGATCCATGGGTCGACGTCGACCACGTCGAGCGGCGATCCCGTCGTCGCGTCGACGAGCAGCGACACGTCACGGTTCTTCGCGATCATCGGCACGAACGCGATGCGCTCGGCGGCAAGCCCGAGCTTGGCCTGGAGCGCGGCAATCTTTGCGCGGTCGTGCGGTCGCGCGGCTTGCAGGGCGGCGAGCGGCTGCGCGCGGCGGGTCACCTGCGCGGCTTCACCTTCGTAGCGGCTCCAGAATTCGGGGCGGCGCTCGATGTCGGGTTTTCCGCCGAACACCGTTTCGTCGAGCAGCTTCTGGAACGCTGCGCCGGTAGGCCGCGTCGCGACGACGAGCATCGGGCCCCTGGACGGCTTGTCGTCGAGGCGCCCCGCGGCCTGCGCGTCTGCGAGTTGCGCGAGATCGACGTCTTGCCGCGCGAGCACGAAGAAGCGATCGACGGCGAACACGGTGAAGTACGGCCGCTCGTCGTAGATCACCGTCAAGCCATAAGTCAGAGCCGCAAGCTGCACGAGCGCGATGACGCTCAGGTCGAATTTGAGCCCAGGCTTGCCGGGCTTGAAAACGATGAGCGTGAGCAGCGGCCCCACGACCAGGTCGACTCCGATCAGCACGCGCAGAACGTTCCAGGCGCCGACCGCCTGGAAATACGGATGCGGGTACCAGAGCAGGAAGATCAGCGCGCACGCCGCGCCGACGATCAACGCGCTCATGCTCAGGTGGGTCAAGAATGCGCGTTTGCGGCTGATTGCCCCTCGGCGTTGGGGTGCCGACTGTTCGCTAGGTGTGACCAAGTCGCGGTCTCCATAGCCAAAATGCGGAGATTTACGATCCGGCTAGCATAGCGAGGCGCTTCGGCGCCGGCGTGAGAAGTGCTTCGCAGTCATGGGCTTCCGCGAGGCCGGCAGCGCAGGTGCCGCCCCTGCATGGCCGCCCGGCTGCGAAGCGCGCCGGTCGTTACGCCCCTTGGCTTCCCATCTGGGTTCGGGCATCGTATCCGCCCTAATTCGAAGGGTCGAGCCAAGTTACGACGTGTCCGACAAGAAGATTCTCTACATTTTTCCGGGCCAGGGATCGCAGTACCGGGGCATGGGCTCCGACCTCGTCGAGCAGTTTCCCGTAGCCCGCGACCTGTACGCGCGCGCGAGCGCCGTCGTCGGCTACGACATGACCGAGCTCTCATTCCGCGATCCGCGCGAGGAGCTGGGCCTCACGCGCTTCACTCAGCCCGCACTGCTGACTCACGAGTTGGCGTGCCTCGAGGCGTTTCGCGAGCCTCGTCGGCGAGCGCGATTCGCCCCGCACTCACGGCCGGCCACAGCCTCGGCGAGTATTCGGCGCTCGTGCTCGCCGGCGCACTAACGTTCGAGAACGCGCTCAAGCTCGTGAGCCGGCGCGGCGAGCTCATGAGCGAGCTCGGGCGCGGCGGTATGGTTGCAACCACGCTCGACTTGCCCGCGGCCACGGCGATCGCGGACAAACACTTCTGCGGCATCGCGGCGCACAATATGCCCGAGCAGGTGGTCGTCGCGGGCGA
This sequence comes from uncultured Gammaproteobacteria bacterium, assembly GCA_963742115.1. Classification (GTDB taxonomy): domain Bacteria; phylum Pseudomonadota; class Gammaproteobacteria; order Steroidobacterales; family Rariloculaceae; genus FEN-1219. The sequence goes on along the minus strand of CAVUKQ010000007.1, from coordinate 513,705 downwards.
GACCGCGGACCTCGACAAGCTCGCGGCCGAGCTCGAGGCCGCGAAGAAGCGCGCAGTGCGGCTCAACACCGAAGGCGCGTTTCACACGTTCTTGATGGTGAGCGCGGCGCAGCAATTCCGCCAAGTGCTCGAGCAAACCGAGTTTTCGGGCGTTCAGACCGACGTGCTGTCCAACTACACCGGCAAGTTGCACGAGAATTCGCCCGAAGCGATCCGCTCGCGGTTGTTCTTCCAGCTGTTCAACCCCGTGCAATGGGTGAGCTGTATGAACACGGCATCGGATCACGGGCTTCGACACGGTCATCGAGTTTGGCGGCGGCATCGGCAAGGGCGACGGGCCGGACGGCAAGCGCCCGAACCTCGAGACGATCGTCAAGAGATGCTTGAAAGCGCGCGAGCGCGAAGCACAATACCTGCCCGCCATCAACGCCGCCGCTATTCGGGCGACGGCCGCGATGTTGCTCGGAGCCTGAACTCACCGCGAAACGCGCAGGGGCCGTGTAGCCCGAGATAGCCTCGGCACGAGGTAGGACGCGCATCGCACGCACTTTTTTACACACACGAGAGAACGCGAGGAAAACAATGGGAGCTTTCAAGGAACCCCACGGCGGGGAGCTGAAGAATCTGTATCTCGACGATGCCGGCGTGAAGGCCGAAAAGGCGCGCGCGCGCGACCTGCCGTCGTGGGATCTCAACATGCGCCAAGTCTGCGACATCGAGATGTTGCTCAACGGCGCGTTCTCGCCGCTCGAAGGTTTCCTCGACGAGAAGGACTACCAGTCGGTGCTGTCGAACATGCGGCTCGCGTCCGGTGTGATCTGGCCGATGCCGATCAAGCTCGACGTGAAGCCCGACTTCGCCGACAAGCTCAAGGTCGGCGACGAGATCGCGCTGCGCGACGGCGAAGGCGTGCTGATCGCCACGATGAAGATCTCGAGCATCTATCGTCCCGACAAGGCGCTCGAGGCGAAGTCCGTGTTCGGCACGAACGATGCGGCGCATCCCGGCGTGAGCTATCTCATGCAGCGCAGCCACGACGTCTATCTCGGCGGCAAGCTTCGCGGTGTCGAGGCGCCGAGCCACTACGACTTCAAGCACCTGCGCGACACGCCGAAGGAGATGCGCGACCGCTTCCAGAAGCTCGGCTGGCGCAAGGTCGTCGCGTTCCAGACGCGCAACCCGATGCATCGCGCGCACCAGGAGCTCACGTTCCGCGCTGCGAAGGACGTCGAGGCGAACCTGCTGATCCAGCCGGTCGTCGGCATGACGAAGCCCGGCGACGTCGACCACTTCACGCGCGTGCGCTGCTACGAGCATCTGGTCAAGGCTTATCCCGAGCAGACGACCGCGCCTGAGCCTGCTGCCGCTCGCGATGCGCATGGGCGGTCCGCGCGAGGCCGTGTGGCACGCGATCATCCGCAAGAACTACGGCTGCACGCACTTCATCGTCGGGCCGCGACCACGCGGGCCCGGGCAAAGACAGCACGGGCAAGCCGTTCTACGGTCCGTACGACGCGCAAGAGCTCATGAAGAAGCACGAGAAAGAGCTCGACATCAGCATGGTGCCGTTCAAGAACATGGTGTACGTCGAGGAGAAGGCGCAGTACTTCCCCGAGGACGAGGTCGAGAAGGGCGCGCGCGCGCTCGACATCTCGGGCACCGAGCTGCGTCGTCGGCTTCAGGAAGGCGCCGACATCCCGGAGTGGTTCTCGTTCCCGTCGGTGGTCGCCGAGCTGCGCCGCACGCATCCGCCGCGCCACAAGCAGGGTTTCACGGTGTTCTTCACGGGGCTGTCGGGCTCCGGCAAGTCCACCGTCGCGAACGCGCTGATGGTGAAGCTCATGGAGATGGGCGGGCGGCCCGTGACGCTGCTCGACGGCGACCTCGTGCGCAAGCACCTGTCGAGCGAGCTCGGTTTCTCGAAGGAGCACCGCGATCTCAACATCCAGCGGATCGGCTACGTCGCGAGCGAGATCACGAAGAACGGCGGCATCGCGATTTGCGCGCCGATCGCGCCGTACGCGGCGACGCGCAAGATCGTGCGCGAGATGATCGAGCCGCTCGGCGGCTTCATCGAGATCCACGTCGCGACGCCGATCGAGGTATGCGAGGTGCGCGACCGCAAGGGTCTGTACGCGAAGGCGCGCGCCGGCATCCTCAAAGGGTTTACCGGCATCGACGATCCGTACGAGGTTCCCGAGAAGCCCGAGATGAAGCTCGACACGACCGAGGTTACGCCCGACATGTCGGCGCATCGGATCATCGTCAAGCTCGAGGCGCTCGGCTTCATCCGTTGACGGCGAATGCGTTCGCGCCGCCCGATGTGGCGGCGCGAGCGTCGCGCAATTGACGCGCCGATCAGCGAGCGGGAGATCCGGCCGGCAGGTACGTAGCGAAGTACTGATTCAGCATGCGGTCGTCGGGATCGAGCTCGCGCCGCACTTTGTTGAAGAACCCGAGCCGCGTGCCGAAGCGCTGCGACACGATCTCCGCCGACGCGTTGCGCGTTTGATTGAAGAACGGCATGCCTTTGTGGGTTCGCGGCGAACTCCGCGAAGTCGAACACGAAATCGTCCCACCCCTCGGTCTGAGTCGACAGCGGGCTGATCGTGAACATCGGCCCGTCGAACGACGGCGACAGCAGGGCGCTGCGGTCGCGGTTGAGCCGGAAGCCCACGGCCGGCATGTCGCAGCGGAAACCCGTGCGCGCGTAGTGTTCCTTGCAGAACAACTTGTAGGAGAGCGCCGTGTTCGCGAACTCGTTCGCGGGGAACGCCCACGTCGTGTACGAGAACCGTCCCTTCGCGCCGAGCCGGTAGCGGCCGCTCTGCTCGACGGAGTTGCTGCCCGCGCGCACGAGCGTATTGCTCATGAGGCGTCTGCGCGACCTCGCTCAAGCTATCGATCAGCGGATACCGCAACTGGCGAATCGGCAGCGCCAGGCCGAGCGACCGAGCCGCCTCGGGCAGCGCGGAATAGACCGTCCAATCCTTCAGGCGCCACGCGAATTTCTTGCCCGGATCACCCTCCGCGGCGGGCTGGCGGAGCTCGAAGTAGATCCGGTCGCGAAACGGCAGCAGATAGAGCTTCACGCCCGCAGACGCCGACAAGCAGCTTGGCTGCCGAGCTTCCCGAAATCCTTGAATCGACTACTTTGGCCGTTTGGACGGCGAAGCCTTGAACGGGCCGCACCCGCAGCGTGATCTCATAGATCGACGCCGAGCAGGCCATAACTGAGCCGCATCAGTGCGAGCAAGCTCTTCGTCCGTTCGCTTACGACGAACCGCTTGCCGCTCGGGCTCAAGACCTTGAGCTGCACGGCATGCGAGGCGAATTGACCGACGTCGCCGGCCATCGACGCCTCGAGACCGGCAGCACACACCGCGCCGCCGACGGTGCGGCTCGCGAGATCGAAACCGCCGATGAGCTCGAGGCCTTCCTCCGCGAGCACTTCGGCGAGATCGGGGAGCGAGATTCCGGGTTGAACCGTGACCGTGTCCTTCTCGATCTTGAGCACGCGATTCATCGCGGACAGGTCGAGCTGCGTTCCGCCGTTCGCGGTGATGCAACGCGTCGTCGAGCTGCCTGAGCCCGATCGGCCGAACGGGCGACGGATAGTTCTTCCAGTCGAGCAGGACTTGCAGAATCTCGCTCGGGGCGTTGGCCTGGACCGTGACGGCGGGGCCCATGGCGGCTGCGGTGGGTAATGCGATGCGCTTGCGCGCGACGGCGGTATTCATCTGCGGTTGTTCTCCCTAACTCTCTTCTGCCGCCGGTTCGCAAGGAACGGGTTCGGAAAACGGGAGCGCCGCACCGCCGCATGGTGTCGCGTCTTGCCGGCAACCCCGCTGTCGTAGGACCTGAATCCCGTAGACCGGAAGCTTTGCGTCCCCGGCTTTCGCCGGGTTTACCCTTCATCAGCGGGTCCGACTATCTCGCAGAAGCCGTGTCACGGCAAGGGACGAGTCCGCGCGCGTCGCACGCAGAAACTGCAGCGCGAGATTATGTCAACCTGCCGGGCGGTCGACCGTCGTTTCTTCGTCCAACGCGTCGTCGAGGAAGTGATAGATCTTGCGGCGCGTGAAATTCAGGCCGAGAGGAGTGAGTGAATAGAACGACGTGCGATGCTTGTAGAGCATCGTGATTCGCTTCGGGTGGCCCGTCACCTCCCAAAGCGCGGCGCGCGACGACTCGGGCATGCAGTCGTCGAACATCGCGTCGATCATCAGAATCTTCTCTGGAGCATAGTGCCCGCCGAACTTCGTCGGGTCCGCGGGCCCGAAAATACCGCGGAAGAACTCGCGGTACTGGTCGAGCGACCAGCCGAACGTCTTGCATCACGTGATCCCTCACTTCGCCTGCGCGGTCGTGGCACGTCGCGAATATGTCCGCGTAGTTCGCGGCGCCCATCATGAGCACCGCGGCTTTCACGCGCGGCTCGTTGCCGAGCAGCGTCGCCGTCACGAGCGCGCTCATGCTGAAGCCGACGAACCCGATTCGCGACGCGTCGATCTCGGGGCGTGTCTCGGCCCAGTCGATCAACCTACGCATGTCGACGACGCTCGCGCGATAGCGTTCCGCGCTGTCGTGCGCCATCGCCACGAACTCGGCCTCGGTCTGCACGGTGCTGAGCTCATCCCACGGGAATAGCGGCGCCGTGCCGTAGATCCAGATGACCTGTGTGTCCTTGCCGGCGCGACGCGCGTAGCCGCTCGAGATCTTGGCGGGCGGATAGCTGCTCGTGCCCCAGATCGGCATCACGACGACGAGCTTTTTCGCGCCCGAATCCCGGCTGCGGAAGTACTGACCCTCCACGAGATTCTGCGGATGGCCGTTGCGGCCGCTCGAGGGAAACGAAATTCCGCACGATGTCGTGCGTCCGCGTGGAATCGATCGGCTCCGACAGCTGGACGGAACCGGACGGCTCGTACGAAAACACCGGATCCGCGGCCGCGCCGGGCGAGTACGCGAAGCCCGTGCGGAGGCGCGAGATTGCGGTTCACGTGCAACACGCAGCCGGCGCACGCGAGCGCGAGCCCGACTGCTGCCGTTTTGCTGAGGACTTTCGAGCGCAGCGTTCGTTTCATCGAGTCCATGCCGGACGATGCGCCTCGCGGCGCGTCCTTGCCCGGCGCGCATTCTACCCGAGGATGGTCGGAATGCGGCTCAGCGACGATCACTCGTAGCGAAGCGCTTCGATCGGATCGAGCCGAGCGGCGCGGCGCGCGGGCCAGATGCCGAAGAACAAGCCGACCCCGACGCTGAAGCCGACGGCGAGCCCCACGGACTCGGGCGAAACGAAGACTTCCCAACCGGCGAACTTCGACAGGGTCGACGCCGCGCCCGAGCCGAGCGCTATGCCGAGCAGGCCGCCGAGCAGGCACAGAGTCACGGACTCGACGAGGAACTGCAGCATGATGCTGAAGCGCGTGGCGCCGAGCGCCATTCGGATGCCGATCTCGCGCGTCCGCTCCGTGACGCTCACGAGCATGATGTTCATGATGCCGATGCCGCCGACGATGAGGCTCACGCCAGCAATGCTCGCGAGGAGCATCGTGAACGTTTGCTGGGCTTCCTGCTGCGTGGCGAGGAACTCGCGCCGGTCGACGATCGCGAAGTCGTTCGGCTTCCCCGGTAGGAGCTTGTGCTCGCGCCGCAGCACGCGCTCGATGTCGACCATCGCGCGTTCGAGCGACGCGCCGTCCTCGACGCGCACGCTGATGTTGTCGAGCTGCTTACGGCCGAGCACTCGCTGCTCCGCCGTGCGCAATGGGATGAACGCGGACGAGTCGGGACTTTGGTTGCCGAAGCCGCCGCCGATGCTCTCGAAGACGCCGATCACCTCGAACGGCTGGCCGTTCACGGACAGCGTCTTGCCGAGCAGCTTGGCCGCGTCCGTCTCGAGGCGCTCCGGGATCTCCGCGCCGACCACGACCACGCGCCTGCGTTCCTCGTCGTCCGTTAGGCGTGAAGAAGCGACCTTTCGCGAGCTTGTAGTTGAAGATCTGCGCGTACTCGAACGTCGTGCCGGTAAGCCGCGCATTGGTGTTGAGGCTGTCGAGCTTGAGCTGCCCGCGGCTCTGCATTTCGGGCACGACGGCGTCGAGGTAGTGGCTGTCGGTGCGCAGCGCATCCGCGTCGTCGATGATCAGCGTCTGCCGGTCGCGCGACACGCCGCCCGCGAAGAAATTCGAAGCGTTGACGGTCAGGATGTTCGCCCCGAGCGACGCGATCTGATCGTCGATTCGCTTCTGCGCGCCTGCGCCCGCGGCGAGCATCGTGATCACCGCTCCGACGCCGATGATGATGCCGAGCATGGTGAGCGTCGCGCGAAACAGGTTCGCGCGGATCGACTGCAGCGCGACGATGACGATCTCACCGAACAGCATGGAGAACGGCTTCCAAGGATTATCGAACGAGGCGACGCTACGCTAGCAGGTGGCCTAGGGGCGTCAAGGGTCGAAGCGCTGAAGTTTTCTGGCGAAGCCCTACGCCGTTGCCTGCGCGGCGCCCGCGAATAGCCGCTTTGCGATCGCGCGCGGGCGTCGAGTCAACGCTCGCGGGGTCGTGCGCGGGCCGTCCGTTTTTCTGTGCCGAGTGCGAACTCGATTCGTTGCGGCTCCGCGGTTGGTCGTATAGATTCGGCTCATGCGGGTCGTGCAGAAGGTCCAGGCCGCGAGCTTGCGCGAGCAAGTCGAGGAGCTGTTGCCGGGCTGGAGGCAGTGGTATCCGAGTCTGTTCGACGCCGCGTCCGATCTTGGTCTGATCCGGGCCCGCGTCTGCGACCCGGGCAGTCTGCTCTTGAGCCACCGACACGCCGACGTGCGGCGCGAGGCCGAAGAGGCTCACCGCGAGAAGTGGGGCGTTTCGCCGGACGAGTCACCCGAGAAATGAGCGTGCCACAGGGCCGCCCGCCGTTCCCGCCGTTCACCGAAGAAACCGCGAAGATCAAGGTCAAAGCCGCGGAGGACGCGTGGAATACACGTGACCCCGAGCGCGTTGCGGGCGCGTACACCGACGACTCGGTTTGGCGCAACCGCGACGAGTTCATTCGCGGCCGCGCCGAGATCACGCGCTTCCTCGAGCGCAAGTGGGCGCGCGAGCTCGACTACCGGTTGCGCAAGGCGTTATGGGCCTTCACGGAGCGTCGAATCGCGGTCCGTTTCCAGTACGAGTGGCACGACGGCGCGGGCCACTGGCACCGCTCCTACGGCAACGAGCTGTGGGAGTTCGCCGACAACGGCTTGATGCGGCGGCGCGAAGCGAGCATCAACGACGTGAGGATCTCCGCGGACGAGCGGCGCTTCGCGAGCCCGACCTGGGCGACGGACGAGCTACCGCTGCGCTGAGTCGCTCGTGAGCTCGCGGCGCAGGTTCTCGTCGAGGAATGCGGCGACGATTTCGGTGCGCTTCGCGTCGTAGAACTGATCGCCGCCGTGCACCGCGCCGTGCACGACCACGAACGCGGCGTCGAGCCCGCGCTCGTCATAGGCGCCCTGCAGCTCGTGCGACTGGTTGATCGGCATCTGCGGATCTTGGTCGCCGTGCAGCAGCAGCAACGGCGGATCCGAGGCGTCGACCTGGAAGACGGGGCTTGCGAGGCGCGCAACGGTCTCGTTCTCCGCCGGTGCGGCGCCGAGCAGCGTCTTGAGCGACGGCTCGCGGATGTTGAGCCCGAACGGCGTCGACTGCTTCAAGATCGTCGTGAGGTTCGACGCACCGAAATACGACACGATCGCCTGCACGTCCGATGACGTGTCGTCGTGGTCGCCGAGCGTGCCTTCGAGAGCGGGATGACCGTTCGTGACGCCGACGAGCGCCGCAAGGTGACCGCCCGAGGAAGCGCCGAGAATGCCGATGCGCGTCGCGTCGAATCCGTAGCGAGCGGCCTGAGACCGGAGAAAGCGCACCGCGGCTTTGATCTCGTGCACCTGGCCGGGGAATGGCGCCGTGGACGCCGGGCTGAAGTCGAGGCTCGCAATGGCGTAGCCGCGCTCGACGAGCGCGGTCAGCGGCATCGGTTCTTTGGATCCGCGTTCCCAGGCCCCGCCGTGCACCCAGACGAGCAACGGCGAGCCGCTGGTGCCGGCGAGCTGATAGAGATCGAGCTTGAGTGGCGTATCGGCGACGCGCGCGTATTCGATGTCAGCCGTTTTTTCGACGGTGGCGGCGACGGCGGCACCGGAAAACAGGGCGGCGGTCGGAAGCACGAGCGAGTACCAGGCGTTCGAGCGAGCGTTCATCGTTGTTCTCTCGGTGGGCGCGTGGGTCCGCGGGCGGGACTTACTATACGCCCACCCACCGAGGTCGCGGCAACGCAGTCGCCGTTCGGCGACATCCACGGCGCTGTCCACAATCATGCGCAGGGTAGACGGACCCTCTACCGTCACGGCTTGTGGTTGGCGCTCAATCCTCGCAAACCGCAGCTGCATGACTCGGCAACAGCTTGATTGCACTCGAGTACGCCAATTTTGACGCTTTTTTGACCAACTCAATAAGGCGCGAGACTGCTGCTCGGGCGGACGAACACTTTCAAGTCGTTTTCCACAGCGTTATCCACAGATTCTGTGGACAGTATTCTGGGGCAAAACGGAACGCGGATCGTGTGCGGGGCAGCTCGGACGTCTAGCGGCCGGCCGCGTTGAAACGGTAGGTGACTTGCACGCGCAGTTGCCGCTCGGTCGCGTCGAGGACGGGAGAGTAGAACGACCAGAGGTCCCGATGCGAGTCGATCTCGAGCCATTCGACGCCGCCGCTGAGCTGCTTCGTGCGCTCGTAACGATAGCCGAGTGTCCAAGCGTGCCCGTCGTCCGAGTACGTGCGCGGCGCCGAGCCGTCGCGGTACATCTCGAACTCGTCGTACCGCACGGACACGCGATGGGAGCCGTGCACGAGCCGCGTGAGCATGAGAAATCGCGAGTCGAACTCGTCTCGCACGAGCTCCGCGAACGCGGAGATCGTGCCATCCGAGCCCGCGCCCTGGATCCAGTCGGTCGTGCCGCTCATCCATTGAGCGATCAAGCCGATCTGCGCCGGCAGGCTCGCCTGCACGCCAAGGTGAGTGAACGCGGTGCCCCAGCCCCAGTGGCCGCCCGCGAACGAGGTCGGGTCCGCGCGGTTGTCGTAGCGCGCGAGTTGCACCAGCACCCGCTTCGCGTAGCGCCATTCGGCGCCGACATAGGCGCCGGGCTCGTTGTCGATCTCCTCGATCGGCTCGACGGACTGCTCGCGAGTAGCCGACGATTGCGCCGGTGTAATTCCAGGTGGGCTTTGGCGGCATCGGCAAGCGGTCGCCGAGGCGCGTCTGCCGATCGTGCAGGGACCAGCCGCGCCAGAACAGCAAGGTTCCGGCGGGGTCGTTGCCATAGAACGCCGACGCGAACACGCGCAGCTCGTGCGGCGAGCCTGCGAAGCCGAGCCGGCGCCGCAGCGACCATTCGGCGCCGATCGGTCGAATCTCCTCGCCGAGCCAGGTGTTGATCGCGGAGTACGAATAGGTGAACGGGCTGCTCCAGCCGAGATCGGTGTTCTCGAGCGAGAAGCGGCGGATAGAAAGCGCCGAAGCGAACTTGTTGCTGGTTGCTCGACTTCGGAATCGGACGCCAGTCGATGAAGGCTTCGCTCAAGTCGACGCCCGACGACGCGTCGTCGAGGTAGTCGCCGATGACGGTGGCCGTGAGCGTCGGCGAGATCCGGCCGCGATACTGGGCAAACAGCCGCGCGGATATCAGGCCGTCGTTCGACTCGGCGTAGCGTAACTTGCCGAGGCCGCCTTCCGTCCACGGGTCCGAGGTCGCTGTCGGCCGCGACGTAGCCGGCGTCGATTTCGACCTGCCACTGATGGCGGTCGCTCGCGTCGTCCGCGAACGCGACGTGGCCGAGCGCCGCCGCCACGGCCGCGAGCGCGGCGCGATTCAGTACCGTTGCCACGTGAGACTCGAGCTGCCTTGGTCGTGGTCGGGCAGGAGCTTGCCTTCGAGCCGGTAGACCCTGGCGACGTCGTCCGGCCGTGGCGATCGTCACCGTCTGATCGGCGGGGAGATCGCCGGGCTTCAGACGCGGAGTCCAGACGTGCAACGCGTAGTCGCCGGCGGGCAGCGACTCGAGCGCGAGCGCGCCGTTGCGGTCCGTGACGGCGTAGTGCGGCGTGTCGACGACGAGAATGTAACCGAGCATGCCGTCGTGAATGTTGCAGCCGAGCACGACGAGCCCGGGTTTCTCGAACAACAGCGGCGGATGCGCGTTGCCCTTGTAGAGAGGGAACTCGAAGGTCTTCGCATCGGAGAACGAGTAAACGTGATGGCTCACGACGTCGTTGTTGGGGAACAGCACGGACGTGCCGGCTTGCACGATCAAGTACGTGCGGCACGAACGCGTTGTGCGCTTGATCCATCGTCGCCGTCGGCGAGTCCTGCGGCGTCGCGGCTGTCGCGCTCGCGCCCGCGTCGGCTGGCACCGCATAGACTGCGACGCCCGCAACCGGTTGGCCGTGGTCGTCGACGCACCTTGACGTTGCAGCGAGCCGGCGCTCGCGGGCGCCGCGATGCTCAGCGCCAGCAACCACGTAGCGTGGCGCTTCGGCTGGGGCACGCGATCGGCGCTCGTCATTGGGAGCTCGCGAATTAAGTAAGCGAAGCAACATGTTAGAAGGCTTGCAAGGCTCTCAACCGTGATCCGTCGCACACTCCCGGTGCGGCTCGACCCGTAACATCGCGAACGGGTTAGCGCTTTTCGCCGATCGCCCGTCCGGGCGGGTGGAGTACGGCGTCCGATGAGGCAGTTCAGCTTCAGGCACAAGGTCCTGATCCTCGCCATCGCGATCGTGCTGGCGAGCCAGATCCTTACCGTGTTCCCCGTCCTCGACGCGATCAGGCGCGACGTCGACGAGCGTGCCGAGCAGACCGTCCACCTCGCCGGCTTGCTGTTCGACGAGTACATGCGCAATCGCGCGGACCAACTGCTGACGACCGTCAACGTGATCGTGTCGGACTACGGCTTCAAGCAGGCCTACGCCGGCGGCGATCACCCGACGATTCGTTCCGCGCTGATCAATCACGCGGGCCGCGTGCGAGGCGCAACGGTCGCCGTCTTGCTAGACCTCGACGGCGGTGTCGTCGTGAGCTCGACCGACGCCGCGAACGCTGCGTGCTCCTCGGGCTTCACGCCGCTGCCGCAGGGTGCGTCGCTCGAGACGGTGAGCCACCGCGTCGTTTATCTCTGCGGCATGCCCTATCAGACCGTGACCGTGCCGTTGCGCGCACCCGTGACGGTCGCTTGGGTGATGCTCGGCTTTCCGATCGACGACGCGCTCGCGACGCACCTCGAGGGCCTCACTGGGCTCGAGGTGTCGTTCGTGCGGTTCAACGGCGCCGTGCCGCAGATGCTCGCCTCGACGTTGCCGCGCGAGGACTACGGCCCCGCGCTCGCGGGCCTCGACGCCGGCCGCTACGAGGCGCAGCGCACCGGCACGACGCAGACGGGCTTTCTATCGTTGCTGCGGCCGTTCCTGAGCGGCGCGGGCGGCGACGTGCACGTCGCGTTGCAGCTCTCGATGGAAGAGGCGACGCAGTCCTATCGAAACATTCGGAACATCCTGCTAGTGATCACGAGCTTGTCGCTCGCTCTCGCGATCGGCGGATCGTTCTGGCTCGCGAAGACCGTTACGCGGCCAGTGCAGAACCTCGTCGCCGCCGCCCGGCGCATGCGCGAAGGCGTGTACAGCGAAGAGATCTCGGTGCGCTCATCCGACGAGCTCGGCGAGCTCGCGGGCAGCTTCAACGCGATGCAGCAGGCCATCGCCGATCGCGAGCGGCACATCTATCACCAGGCCCATCACGACAGCCTGTCTGGGCTGCCGAACCGCGAGCTCTTGATCGGCCAACTGCGCGGCGCGATCGAAAAGGCGACCACGATGAGCGTCGTGAGCTTCGCGCTCGACCGGCTCGACGGCATCGTGTCGTCGCTCGGGCATCGCGCAGGCGATGAGGCCGTGAAGCTCGCCGCGGGGGTGCTGCGCGAGCGCTTGAGCGAGGGCCAGATACTCGGCCACCTGGGCGGCCACGAATTCGTGATCGGCCTACCGGGGTTCGACACACAGCAGGCGACGCAGTGGATCGACATCCAGGCCGACCGGCTGCGCACCGGAGTGCGGGTCGACGGCGCAAATATTTCGTTGCAGGCGACGGCCGGCATCTCGTGCTACCCCGAGCACAGCCGCGATCCCGCGGAGCTGTGTCGGCGAGCGTCGAGCGCGCGCGCGGACGCGCTCGCGCGCCACGAGACGAGCGCCGTGTATCGCCTCGGTCAGGAAGAGAAGTCGCTGCGGCTGATTCGGATCGTCGGAGACTTTCCGCTCGCGCTCGAGCGGGACGAGCTGCGGCTCGCGTTTCAGCCGAAGGTCGACTGCCGTACACGCGAGCTGTACGGAGCCGAGGCGCTCGTGCGCTGGCAGCACCCGGAGCTCGGCCTCTTGATGCCCGATGCGTTCGTGCCGGCGATCGAGCAGACGGGCGGCATCGCGCACCTGACGCGCTGGGTGCTGCGCGAGTCGCTGAAGCGTGCGGCCGCGTGGCGCGACCAGGGCGTGCACGTGTCGATCGCGGTGAACATCTCCGTCGACGACCTCGTCGACGAGTACCTGCCGTACTACCTGCTCGATCTCGTGAAGCAGCACCGCTTGGTGCCCGCGCAAGTGACGCTCGAGGTCACCGAGAGCGCGATGATGCACAACGTCCACAAATCGCTGGCCGTGGTCACGTGCATCCACGAGCTCGGGTTCCGGATCTCGATCGACGACTTCGGCACCGGCCAGTCCGCGCTCACGCAGCTGAAGCGATTGCCGGTCGACGAGCTGAAGATCGACAAGTCGTTCGTGATCGGGATGCAGGACCGCAAGGACGAAGCGATCGTCCGTGCGACGATCGACCTCGCGCATCAGCTCGGCTTGAGCGTCGTGGCCGAGGGCGTCGAAAACGTCGAGGCGCTCGAGCGGCTCGCGTCGCTTCGGCTGCGAGTACGCGCAGGGCTACCACATCGGCAAGCCGCTTGCCGCCCCACGACTTCCTCGCGTGGCTCGCGCAGTGGCGCGCGGGCAAAGCGAGCGGTGTGGTGCCGTTCGCGGCGCGCGATACGCGTGGGCAGCCGGCCTGAGGCCCGCGAGCCGGCCGCACTCGCGACGCCTTCCACCGGTCCTCGTCGGAATATCCAACGTCGGCTTTGGTCTAACCGCAGGCCAAGGGCGGCCGTGTAGAATACCGCCTCTTTGGACGCGCTCCCGGACCCTCGATGCCGCAGATGATCATCGCGAACCGCCTGCGTCGACGGTGTCGTCGTGTTTCTGGCACCGGGCGACGAGCTGGAGCACCGCGATCGCGGCCGGCGCGGTGATCGACGACGACGCCGAGGCGCAGCGGCTGCTTGGCGTCGCGAAGCAGCACGAGGCCCGCTGTCTCGGTCATCGATCCGACGCTGATCGCAGGTGAAGGTCGAGAACGGCCAGCCGAAGCCGATCGAGATTCGCGAGGCGATCCGGGCGTTCGGGCCGACCGTGCGCACGGATCTCGACCGACGTCGATCAGCCCGTGCTCGACCGTGGCGCGGGCTCGGACGATCCGAGGCAGCCGGGCGCGCAAGAACACGAAGGAATAGGTGGCAGTCGATGTATCGCTACGATGAATTCGACGAGCAGTTCGTCGCCGAGCGCGCCGCGCAGTTTCGTCGCCAGGTGAAGCGGCGGCTCGCGGGCGAGCTCACCGAGGACCAGTTCCGGCCGCTGCGGCTGATGAACGGTCTGTACCTGCAGCTGCACGCGTACATGCTGCGCGTCAACGTGCCGTACGGCACGCTGTCGTCGAAGCAGATGCGCCGCTTCGCGCACATCGCGCGCAAGTACGACCGCAACTTCGGTCATTTCACGACGCGCCAGAACATTCAATACAACTGGATCAAGCTCGAGCAGGCGCCCGGACATCATCAGGCGATCTCGCCGACGTCGAGATCACGTCGATCCAGTCCTCGGGCAACTGCGTCCGCAACATCACGTCGGACCAGTACGCGGGTTGCGCGAAGGACGAGCTCGCCGATCCGCGCGTCTATTGCGAGCTGCTGCGCCAGTACTCGTTCCTGCATCCCGAGTTCTCGTACCTGCCGCGCAAGTTCAAGATCGCGGTGACGGGCTCGCCGAACGACCGTGCGGCCGTCGCCGTGCACGACATCGGCCTGCGGATGCACAAGAACGAGCAGGGCGAGATCGGGTTCGAGGTGCTCGTCGGCGGCGGGCTGGGCCGCACGCCGTACATCGGCCAGACGATTCGCAAGTGGCTCGCGCCGGAGCACCTGCTCGTCGTACGTCGAGGCGATCCTGCGCGTCTACAACATGCTCGGCCGGCGCGACAACATCCACAAGGCGCGCATCAAGATCATCGTGAACCAGATGGGCATCGACAAGTATCGCGAGCTCGTCGACAAGGAGTGGGAGCTCACGAAGAACGGCGCGCTCAAGGTTCCGGACGACGGAGCTCGCGCGCATCAACGCGTATTTCGCGCCGCCGCAGTACGAGAAGCTCGCGGACCTTACCGCGGAGCTCGCGGCGGATGCGCAAGGCGGACCGCGCGTTCGACCGCTGGATGCGCGGTAACGTCATCGAGCACAAAGTGCCGGGCTACGCGATCGTCAACATCTCGCTGAAGGCGCCCGGCCGCGTGCCGGGCGACATCACGGCCGACAAGATGGACGCGGTCGCCGATCTCGCGGACCGGTACAGCTTCGGCGAGATCCGCGTGAGCCACCGCCAGAATCTCGTGCTCGTCGACGTGAAGCAGAGCGATCTGCAGCGAGCTCTGGCGCGAGCTCGTCGCGCTCGAGCTCGCGACGCCGAACCTGGGTCTCCTGTCCGACATCATCTGCTGCCCCGGGCTCGACTATTGCGCGCTCGCGAACGCGCGCTCGATCCCGATCGCGCAGGACATCAGCCACGCGTTCACGGACCTCGACGAGCTGCAGAGGATCGGCAACTTCACGATCAACATCTCGGGCTGCATGAACGCCTGCGGGCACCACCACGTGGGCCACATCGGCATCCTCGGTGTCGACAAGCGCGGCGAGGAGTTCTTCCAGCTCACGCTCGGCGGCTCGTCGGACCAGCACGCGTCGCTCGGCGACCGCCTCGGCCCGGGTCTGCCGCAGGCCGAGGTGCCGGGCGCGATCCGCAAGATCGTGGACACGTATCTCGAGATGCGCACGCACGAAGAGCGGTTCATCGATACGTATCGGCGCGTCGGCATCGAGCCGTTCAAAGGCGCCGTCTACGGCGCCGAAGCGCGGACGCACTGATGTCGCTGATCAAGGCAGGCAAGCTCGTCGAAGACGCGTTCGTCGACGCGAGCGGCGCGGACGCGATTCCGCCGTCCGGGCGCCGTGATCGTGAGCCTCGACCAATGGCAGGCGCAGCGCGACGCGCTGCTCGCGCGCGGCGCGCCGCTCGGCATTCGCTTGCACAGCGACCAGTCGCCCGAGCTCGATCGCCGCCGACGTGCAGCAGCTTCGCGCTGATCGCGCTCGAGTTCCCGAAGTTTCGCGACGGCCGCGCGTACTCGTACGCGCGCCTGCTGCGCGAGCGCTACGGTTTCAAAGGCGAGCTGCGCGCCGTCGGCGACGTGCTGATGGAGCAGCTGTTCTTCATGCTGCGCACCGGGCTTCGACGCGTTCGACCTGCAACAGAGCCCGGATCCGGTCGCGGCATTCCAGACCGCGATCGCCGACTTCTCAGCGTCTGGTATCAGCCGACCGGGCGACGGCCGGAAGACCGCCGTCGAGCTGCGGCTCGGGCGAAGGTAGCGTCGCCCGTCAGGGGTTGAGCAGCTCGCAGAGCGCCGTGACGAGCGGCTTCATCGAATAGTTGTCGTCGGGCATCGTGTCCACGCGGATTCCCGCGGCTTCGAGCTCGGCGCTCACGACCGGGCCGATCGCCGCCACGCGCGTAGCCGCGAGCCCCCTGAGCAGCTTCGCCTCGAGATTGCGGTCGCGCGCGAGCTTGTGGAGGCGCTGGATCTGCGCCTTGCTCGTGAAGGCGATCGCGTCGACTTTTCCTTGCGTCAGTTGCTCGATCAGGTCCACGACGCGCTCGTCCTCGGCGGCCGAGGCGTAGACGTACGGTGCGACGCAGTCGGGCTCGATGCTGCGCCCGCGAAGGTACTCGACGAGCTTCATGTCCTGATCCGCTGCGTACAGCTGCAGCGCGACGCGCCGCTGCGCAATCTCGATCGTCTTCAGTGTGCCGATGAGCCCGTCGGTCGTCGGCTCGAGCGCCTCGAGCTCCGCCTCGAGATCGAGCTTGCGCAGCGCCCGTCTCGGTTTCGGTCCGCGCGTGAGCTTGCGCGTTCGGCGCAGAGCGCCGTGGAAATCGCCCTCGATGCCCGCACGGCGTGCGGCGGCCATGAGCCGCTCGATGCCTTCGCCCGTGTAGAAGATGATGAGGTCGTCCGACGGCATCGCGATGCGCCGCTTGATCCATGCGACGATCGGCGCCTGGTCGGATGCGTCGTGGATGCCGACGAGCGGGCAGCGGAGGACGGTCGCGCCGCGTTTTTCGACGAGGTTCGCGAGCACGTCGAGCTGGCGGGCCTCGGGTAAGGCGATCACGCGTCCAGCGAGCGCTCGGTTCAAGTCGCCCGACGGTTCCGTCATTCCAGTTCGCCTTCCGCTCGCGCGTCAGTTCGCGCTTTCCGCGACCGTTTGCACTGGCGTGGCCGCCGGCGTCGCCGCTTCTGGCGGTGCATTGATCGCGCGCAGCCGCGGGAACTTCACGACGGTGCCGGGGTTCACGCGGTCGAGATTCAAGTCGGGGTTGTATTGGCGCAGCAGCCAGACCGGCACCTTGTACGTGCGTTCTGCGAGCAGCCACAACGATTCACCCGGCTTGATCACGTGGTTTTCGGTGTCCGCGATCTGGAACGCCATGAAGAACTCGTTCTGCCGCTGCTGCTGGTAGGCGACGCGGCGCTGCTCGAACGTCGGCGCGTCGATCCGCGAGAAGTCGAGCGTGAGCATCTGGCCGATCTCGACCGCCTCGCGATACTTGATGCCGTTCAGGTCGCGCAGCCGCTGCGTCGGCAGCTCGAGCCAATCCGCATAGTGTCCCAATGTCTCGAGCGCCTGGACTTGGATTTGATTTGCGGCGGTCACGGAGTAGTCGCTCGGGTCCGCCGCGAGCTCCACTTGCGTGCTCGCAAGGGCGTTGATCGCACTCACATCGGCCTCATCGGCGAGCTCGCTCGAGGCGTCGGCGGGCTCGTCTTCGGCCGAGACGGCCGGCGCGAGGGCCGCTTCGAGCTCGTCGGAGCCAATCACGCTCGCGGCGGCTCCGGCCGCAGTCGGCGCGAGGACGGCCGCGGCCGGCGTGATCGCCACGGCGGCCGGCGTGTCGTTCGCCGCGAGCACCGCGGCCGGCTCGAGCTCGTCGTTGCCCGGCACGCGCAGCGTTTGCCCGACGACGATGAGATTGCCGTTCTTGATCGAGTTCGCCGCGAGCAGGTCGTCTGGAGCGACGCCGAGCCGCTTCGCAATCTTGGCGATGCTGTCGCCGCTTCGAACCGTATAGGTGCCCGGCGCGCCGGCCGGCACGACGGACGACACCGGCGGCTGCGCCTCGGGCTCGTCGCTCGCGAGCAGCGTCGGCGCGGCCGCGCTGCCTTGGGCGTCGACCGGCAGGTTGATCAGCTGGCCGACGCGGATCATGTCCTTCGCGCCGAGCCCGTTCACGCGCATCAGCGCCGCGAGGCTCACGTGGTATTCGGTCGCGATCTGGGACAGCGTGTCGCCGCGCCGCACGCGGTGCTGTTGGTCCTGGCGCTGCTGCGCGAACCGCTCCTTCTCGTCGATCGCCGCGAGCAAGTCTTCCGCGACCGCAAACGTTTCGCGCGGGACGCGGAGCTTGAATCCCTTCGGTACGAGCTTGTCGCCGCCCCACACGCTGTCCGTGAGCGCGGGGTTGAGCTCGCGCAGCGTGCCTTCGCGCAGGTTCAGTGCGTCCGCGAGCGTGCTCGGTGGTCATGAAGTCCGGCACGACCACGACGTCCGTGTTCGAGGGCTCGCTGATCTTGATGCCGGGGAAGTACTTCTCGGGGTGAGTGTCGATCTCGAGCGCCGCGAGGAACGCCGTGTAGAAATTGCGCGACGCGAACTGGAACGAACGGCTCTGGTACTTGCGAACGATCGTCGCGATGTCCGTGGTGTTCTGCTGCAACACCGCGCGGCGCATGCCAGCGACGCCATGGTTGTAGGCCGTCAGCGCGAGCGGCCACGTCTCGACGTTGCTGTAATTCTCCGCGAGCAGGCGTACGGCGCCGTCGGTGGCGAGGAACGGATCACGGCGCTCATCGACGATGTGATCGATCCGCATGTAGCGGACGCCCGTCGAGCGCATGAATTGCCACATACCGGCCGCGCCGACTTTCGAATACGCGGTCGGATCGAACGACGACTCGACGTGCGGCAGCGCCGCGAGCTCGCGGGGCAGACCCTGCTTGTCGAGCGCCTCGTAGATGTACGGCTTCCAGGTGCCGGAGCGGATCAGCCCCGCGCGGAAGCGATCCGCTTGGCCGAGTTGGAAGCGCACGCGCTCCACGGCGGCCTTGAGCTCCGCGTTGCTCACGCCGTCGGGGAACATCGCGAGCACGCGCTGCTCCTCGGCGTTCAGATTCTGGCGCGCGCCGGTGCCGAGCTTCGCGACGATGTCGCGATAGGTTTGGATGCTGCGCTCGACGCGGCGGCGGCGCTCGCGCGGCTCAAATCGTCCTGGACCTTGATCGTTTGGTAGACGACGTCCATCCGGAGGTCGTCGTGGATGAAGCCCGAGTGCGTGTCGACCTCGGTATAGACGCGAGTCCAGAACTGCACCTGCGGCTCGAGCTCGGCAGGGCGCGGAAACAAGTTCTCCTGCGCATACGTGGTCGCGGCACCGAGCAGAAGGCCGGCAACCGCGGCAAAGACAGCGGCGAAGGTGCGGCGCGCTCTGTTCATGGCTTCCCTTTCATTCCCTGAGCCGTGCGGCACGGAGTGCCAAGGCTGCGACTTTCGGATTATGTCCATCGACCTAGGCTGCGTCCCGGACCTAGTTCACGCCCGCCAGAGGTCGGCCTCGCGGCCCGAAGATCGATGGGGAGGTCTGTGGCCTTTCTCTTTTGTTTCTATTGGCTTGCGGCGCGAAAGTACCGCAGTGCTCGAACGGCGTCAAACTCGGCCGCGTCAGCTTAAGGGGAGCATGACGTGGGAACGGAAGCCGGGCCGTGCGGCGAGGCGGCTTTGCCAGGCTCGCAGGTGGGTGAGCACCGGTCGCTCGACGCCGTCGAGCGCGAGCCAACGGTACAGCGTCGCCCCGACCGGGATATCGCCCATCGAGAACGTCGGGCCCGCGACGAAGTCGTGCGCCGCGAGGTGGCCATCGAGCAGGGTCGCCGCGCGGTTCGCCTCGTCGGTCGCGCTCGCGACGGCCTTCAGGTCCGGCCCCGAGGCCGGCGTGCGGATGAGATTCCAGAACACGATCGAGACGGGGCGTATCAGCACGGACAGCTGCCAGTCCATCCACCGCTCGGCGTGCGCGCGCGTCTCGAGCGACGCGGGGCAGAGGGAGCCCAAACCGTGCTTCGCGGCGAGGTAACGCACGATCGAGTTCGACTCCCACAGGCTGAAGTCGCCGTCCTGTAGCAACGGGACGCGGCCGTTCGGGTTCAGCGCGAGGAACCACGGCTCGGTGTTCTTGCCGTGCGCGAGCCCGGCGTCGATGCGTTCGTACGGGACGCCGAGCTCGGCGAGGCACCAGAGCACCTTCTGCACATTGACGGAGTTGGTGCGACCCCAGATTCTCAACACGGGTGTCAACGCCTCGTGAGCTCGCGAATGATGCGCTCGTGCGCAGGAAACGCTGCCGCGAGCTCGTCGCCGGGCGGCATCTCGAAGTCGGCGAAGTCGAACCCTGGCGCGACCGTGCAGCCGATGAACGCCCAACCGCTGTCCGGGGCGAGCCGCGCCGCTTGCCAGCATCCGGCCGGCACGACGCGCGCCGGCTCGCCGCTCGCGAGGTCGCCCGTGAGCACGTGCTTCTCGTAGCGCCGTCGCGCGTCGATGGTGTGCAGCTCGAGCGGACCGCCGGCGTACAAGTGCCAGACCTCGTCGCTCGAGCGGACGCGGTGAAACGCGGAGAAGTCGCGGTCGGCCAGTAGGAAGTAGATCAGCGTGCTGGCGGAGCGGCGTGTGCCGCGCTCGGGATCGATGCCGGGGTGCGCGAACGTGACGGCGGAGCGAAAGACCTCGCGGAAGTATCCCCCTTCGGGATGCGGGAGAAGCTCGAAACGTTCGACGATCTTGCGGACGGCTTCCTGCATTCGTTCGCTGCCAAAGTTGCGAAAAAGGCTCGTGTTATTCTCGCACGACGCATGAGCACTTGCCGAGGCAGCAGCACCACCCACGTCGCACGCGCCAACGCCGCGCCGCGCTAGCCTGCCGCATGCGAGCAATGCTCAAGTGGTCGTCCTTCCTGATCGTGCTGCTCGCGGCGCTTGCGGTCGTGCTGCTGTCCGCGTCGATTTACACCTTTCACCAGCTCACCGACGAGACTCTGATCGCGGAGCTGCGCTTCGATCGGAGCGGCGAGCGGCAATACGCCGCGCACTTGCGTACGGGCGACCGGTGCGAGGAACGGGAGCTCCCGATCTACGGCGATCAGTTTCGCGTCGACGCCGAGTTCCTAAAGTGGAAATACTGGGCCCTCTTGTTCGGCCTCGATTCGCAGTATCGGCTCGACCGACTCGAAGGTCGTTACGCGTCGACCGCCGAGCAGAACACCCAACCTAAGCTCGCGCACGACTTGGCCGAAGGCACTGCGCTCGACATCGTGGACGTCGCAGGGGCGCTCGGCCGTTGGAATTTCCTGATCGACGCGACGTACGGCAGCTCCACCTACCAAGATATCGATTCGGCGAACATCTATTACGTGTACCGAACGCAGACCGGCATCATCACGCGCACCTCGCCGCGCCCGGCCCCCGCGCAGGGCCTGCCGCTCGAGGTCGAGATCAACCGCGCATGCGGTGGCGAGGCTCCGCTATGGGAGCGTGTGACCAAATGGACGGACGACCGGGTCGCGCGCGGCGCAATGCGGCTCCTGCCGAACTAGCTCGCGACCTTCACGGGCGCCGCCGATGCCCGATAGACTACGGCCCAGTACGCGGAAGCCGCGGCCGGAGATCCTGTCCGCGGCTCGCACCATCGTCATCCAGGGGGAAGTCATGTTGAACAAGAGTCTCTCGGTCATCGCCATCGGAGCCTTCGCGACGGTCGCATTCGTGGCGGGCAGAGGCGGCATCGATGTCTTGGGCGGCGGCACGGCCGTCGCGGCCGAGAAGGGCACGTTGACGGCGCTCGACTACCAAGAGATCACGCAGCTGATCAACCGCTACGCCTACGGCATCGACACCTGCGCGGGGAACGGCTACGACTACGCGAACGTGTTCACTACGCGACGGGCAGTTCATCGACAACAACTCGGACTCCGGTTACGCGGCCGGCGGCCGCGTGCTCGCGAAGGGCCGGGATGCGCTCGCCGAGCTCGTCGGCGGCGGCTCGAAAGGCTGTAAGACGAAGCTCGTTTGGACCGACTGGAGCCACCTGATGCTCAATCACGAGATCACGGCGACGCCCGAGGGTGCCAAAGGGCGGATTTATCTCGTGCAGCTCGGAATGCGCGGACCCGGCAGCGTCGATCGGCACGGCGGTTACGAGGACGTGTACGTGCGCACGCCCGAGGGCTGGCGCATCAAGTCGCGCATGCACGTGCGCAACAAGGCGTGGCACGCGCCCGACCTGCAGACGCCAGATCTGAACTAGCGAGACGCCGTCAGAACGTGATCGCGCCGCGCGCCCGCCGCTCGAGCGGCAGCAGCGCGCCGTATAAGAATGAGTGCACGGGCGTCGGCACGCCGTGCCGCGCGCCGAGCCGCACGACGGCCCCGGTCCATGCGTCGAGCTCCGACGGCTTGCCGGCCGCGATGTCGCGCTGCAGCGAGGACGTGCCGGTCGGCGTCGTGGCATCGAGCAACGCGAGCGTGCGCTCGAACGCCTCCGCGGGAAGCCTCACGCCGTGCGCGCGCGCCACGGCGCCGATTTCCTGCATGCCGGCGACGAGCAACGCGCGCGTCTCGGGTGTCTTGGTGATGACGCCTATCGGCGCGCGCGAAACGGCACCGATGCCGCCGAACGGCACCACGAGCATCAGCTTCTCCCACAGTGCCACGTGGATGTCGTCGGGCACGGAAGCGTCGACATCTGCCTTCGTAAACTCCGCACGCAGGCGTTCCAAGCGCTCCGACCTGTTGCGGTCGAGCTCGCCAAACTTGATGAACGTGATTCCGCCGATGTGCTTCACGTGGCCGGGGCCGACTATGAAGCAGAAGCCGCCGCACACACCGCCTGCGACGTGGCGCGCGCCGAGGGCCGCCGCGAGCAGGTCCGCCGTCTCGACGCCATTTTGCAACGGCACCACCACGGTGTCCGGCCCGAGCAGCGGCTTCAGTGAGGGCGCAACGTCGGCGACTTGCCAGGTCTTGACGCCGAGTAGCACGAAGTCGACTGCGCCTATGCCTTCGGTCGAGTCGCTCGCCAGCGCAGGTTTCACGAGCATGTCGCCGAACACGCTGTCGACTCTCAAGCCGTTCGTGCGGATCGCGTCGAGGTGCGCGCCGCGCGCGATGAATGCGACTTCGTTGCCGACTTGCGCGAGCCGCGCGCCGAAGTAGGCTCCGACTCCGCCCGTACCGAAGACTGCTACGCGCATCGCCTTCTCGCTACTTCTTGTCGCCGTGCAGCACGGCGGTTGCGGCGAGATTGAACAGCGCGAGCAGGACGGCGCCGAAGAGGGCGGCACCGAAGCTCGTGACCGTGAAGCCCGGCGCGACCGCGGCGGCGAGCATCATCATCAAGGCGTTGATCACGAGAAGGAAGATGCCGAGCGTGATGATCGTAATCGGCAGCGTGAGGATCACGAGGACGGGTCGGATCAACGCGTTCACGATGCCGAGAACGAGCGCGGCGATCAGCGCATGGCCGAACCCCTCGATCGCTATGCCGTCGATGAAATAGTCGACGAGAGCGAGCAGTAGCGCCGTCACGATCAGATGGACTAGCAGATTCCTCAACGTCATTCTCCTTCGACCTTCGCGAGCACGTGACAGCTACCGAGGAAAGGCCGCCGCCGCGCTACTGTGCGCGAATGGCGCGCGTTCGGCCAGGGTCTCGATCCCGGCAGCCGCCGGCTGCGCTTCGACGTGGCTCGCGGTCGTCACGTTCAAAAAACTCTCGACGTAGGCGCGCGGGCGTGCTCGCGGCCGAAGTGCACGAAGTCGAACGAGTGATCGGACCACGGCAACTCGAGGAACAGCGAGTGCGCGCCGCTCGCGAGCAGGCGTAAATTATTCAGTATGCGGAACCTTGGTCGAAAGTGTGTGCGAGGCAGCTCTTGGATGCGACGACTATATTGCTCTGGGTTGCCGCGGCGCTCCTGATAGCCGGCGGTATCGCGGGCCTGGTGTTGCCGGTGCTGCCCGGCGCGCCGCTCCTGTTCGGTGGAATCCTGCTCGCGGCGTGGGCGGAGGACTTCGCGTACATCGGCAGGGGTGCTCTGATTGCGGTCGGCGTGCTAGCTGCGCTCGCGATTCTCGCGGACTTCGTGGCGGGTGCGTTTGGCGCACGCCGCTATGGCGCCTCGAGCCGAGCCGTGCTCGGCGCGACGATCGGTGCCGTGGTGGGACTCTTTTTCGGTATCGTCGGCGTGTTGGTTGGGCCGTTCATCGGCGCGGTCGTCGGCGAGCTCACGGTGCGCCGCGATCTCGAAGCTGCCGGGCGGGCGGGCGTCGGCGCGGCGATCGGCCTCGCGCTCGGGACGGCCGCGAAGCTCGCGTTGGGTTTCGCGATGATCGGCATCGCCGTGGTGATGCGCGTCGTTTAGGCGCCTGTTCGGCTCGCCGGGGCGGAGCAACGGTCGGCCCGCGACGCAAGCCCCGCAGCGAAGTCAGCGTGCGCCGAAGCTCAGGCGGACCGCCGTCCCCGCGCCGGGCGCCGACTGCACGCCGACGCTGCCGTGATGCGAGCGCATGATCTGGCGCACGAGGCTCAGGCCGATGCCGGTGCCGTTCTGCTTGGTCGTGAAGAACGGCACGAATATGTTTTGCCGTACTTGCTCGTCCATCCCGTGGCCGTTGTCCTCCACCGCGATCACCGCGTGGCCTCCGGCGTCGATCTCCGCGCGTACGCGAATCTCGGGCCGCGTTGCCGCCGCCACCGCGTCGAGCGCGTTGCGCAGCAGATTGATCAGCACCTGCTCGAGCAGATCGGGGTCTGCGACGATCTCGAGATTGCGCGGCGCGACGGACTGGCTTACCGCGATTCCGCGCCGCTCGAGCTCGGGCTTCATGAGCTGCACGACGCGCTCGAGCAGGCCGCTTACCACGATCTGGCGCAGCGACGGCTGCGGCAACCGCGTGAGCCGGCGGTAGCTCTCGACGAAGCGCACGAGGCCGCTGCTGCGCTGGGCGATCGTCTCGACGGCGTCCTGCGCGTCGTCGATCGCTTGATCGCGCGCGCCCTCGGCAGGCGGCCGTTCGCGCGCCTCGGCGAGCAGCTCGGCGGCCGTCGTCGCGAGCGAGGAGATCGGCGTCGCCGAGTTCATGATCTCGTGCGTAAGCACGCGGATCAGGTTCTGCCACGCCTCGACCTCGCGCGCCTCGAGCTCGCCGTGGATGTCTTGCAACGACACGATCTTGAAGCTGCGCCCACCGATCTTGAGCTCCGTGGCGAGCACGTTGAGCTGCAGCAGCGCGTTGTCCTTCGTCACTTGCAGGAGCGCCGCCCGGCCCGGCTCGAGCGCGAGAATCCTCTCCGGGAATTCCTGGCCGAACCCGCTGAAGTCCTGGAGCTTGCGCGGCGCGCCGACGCCGAACAGCCGCCGCGCGGCGTGGTTGAATTGGTCGATGCGGCCCGTGTCGTCGAGCGCAATCACGGCGACGGGCACGTGCTGCACGAGCGTATCGAGGTAGCTCGCCTGTTCCTCCTTCGCCGAGCGCGCCGCGCGAAAGCGCCGCAGGATCTCGTCGAACGCGGCGCCGAGCTCGGCGAACGATCCGCCCGACGGCGCGGCGGTGAAGGTCTGCGCGAAGTCGCCGTGACGGATCGCGAGCATGAAGCGCGTCGAGCTCGCGATTCGTGCGCTGCACGTAACGCACGAGCGCGGTCACTTGCAGCGCGAGCGCGACGAGCAGGAGCAGCAGCGTGGCGTAGTACGTCGTCGTGAGCGCGACGTAGGCCACGCCGAAGCATACCGCGAGGATCAGCGCCACCTGCGCGGCCACCGCGAGCTCGAAGCGCTTAAAGCCCATACTTTTCCATGCGCCGGTAGAGCGACGCGCGCGTGATGCCGAGCTCCTTCGCCGCGCGGCTCACGTTGCCCGCGTTCTTCTCGAGCGCGGCCTGGATCACGCGGTTCTCGACCGTCTCGAGGTTGTAGTCCGCGAGCTTGCAGCGCGTCGCCGCGCCGGGCTCGTGTCCTGGCGCGAGACAGGAAGTCCTTCGCGTCGAGCGTCGGACGCGTCGCTCATGATGACGCGCGCGCTCCACGGCGTGGCGCAGCTCGCGCACGTTGCCCGGCCAGGCATAGGCCTCGAGGCGCTTCAGCGCGCCGCGCGACAGGCGCTTCGGCGGCAGGTTGTACTTGCGCGCGTAGATCTCGATGAAGTGCTCGAACAGCGGCGCGATGTCCTCGGCGCGGGCGCGCAGCGGCGGGACCCGGATCTCGACGGTGTTGATGCGGTACAGCAGATCCTCGCGAAACTCGCGCGCTCGCGCGAGCTCCGGCGAGCGGCTTGTTGGTGGCGGATACGAGGCGCACGTCGACGGCGACGGCGCGGTCGCTGCCGAGCGGCGTCACGGCGCGCTGCTCGAGCGCGGTCAGGAGCTTGCCTTGCAGGTGCAGCGGCAGGTTGCCGATCTCGTCGAGGAACAGCGTGCCGCGCGACGCGGCCTGGAAGCGGCCCGCGCGATCCTCGCGCGCGTCCGTGAACGCGCCTTTGCGATGGCCGAACAGCTCGCTCTCGAACAGCGTCTGGCTCACTGCGCCGAGGTCCACGGACATGAACACCTCGCCGGCGCGCTTCGACTGACGCGTGCAGCAGGCGCGCGACGAGCTCTTTGCCGACGCCGCTCTCTCCGAGGATCAGCACGTTCGCGTCGGTCGGCGCCGCGCGGCGCACGAGCTCGAACACGTCGCGCATCGACTGGCGCGTTGCCGATCACCGGCTGCGGCGCGCCGGTCGCCGCGTCCACGAGCTCGCGCTCGCGCGTGCGCAGGCGCGCCACCTCGTCGCGCGAATCGCGCAGCGTGAGGCCGCGCGGTTACCGTCGCGATCAGCTTCTCGTTCTGCCACGGCTTCAGCACGAAGTCGGTGGCGCCCGACTTGATCGCGTTCACCGCCGTCGACACGTCGCCGTAGGCGGTCATCAGCACCACGACGAGGCTCGGATCGATCTCGAGGATCTTCCGCAGCCACGCGAGGCCTTCGGCGCCGCTGTCCGCGCCGCGCGCGAAGTTCATGTCGAGCAGCACGACGTCGAAGCCCGATGCGCACGAGGTCGGGCAGCTTGTGCGGGTCGGACTCGGTTTGAACGACCGCGAAGTGCCGCTTGAGCAGCAAACGCGCCGCGATGAGCACGCCGCTGTCGTCGTCGACGACGCAGGATCCTGCCGCTGCGCGCGCTCATGACCGCGGGTTCGCCGGCGTGGCCTCGGAAGGGCGGCCGAGTGTACGCCAGCGGCACCCGAAGACTGCGCTGACCGCGCCGACCTCGATCGTCATCACCGAGTCCTCGCGACGAAGTATTTCGGCGCCGACAGTCCGCTCGGGCGCTCGTTGCGCTCGCGATTTCATGGTCGGCAGCGCGTTGCTCGCGCTCGCGTGACTCACGGTCGCGGTCATCGCGGCCCGCGCCGCGAGCGCGAAGCCGATTCGTGCGCTGCGCTACGAGTCCCATTAGCGCCCGTATCTCGCCCCGCCAACGTCCTCCGTGTCTCGCGCCTTCGGATCGCCGTCGTCCCCGACCTGATCGCCGAGCCGCGGCGCCCGACGCGCGCGCGGCCGAGCGCGACGTCTACTTCGGTCCTCGCCGAGCTCATGCGGCGCTGCCTCGGCTCGCGCTCGCGTCGTTCGCTGCGCGTCACGGCCGCAACCTCGCGCAGACGCTCGCCGACATCGACGCGAAGTGGCGAGTTCGTGCCGGATCGTCCGATCGCGCGCCATTTCCTCGATCAGGACTTCGATGCTCCTGATCTCGGGCGAGTTCGGCAAGCTCGTGCTCGTTGCGAACCTCGTCGCCTGGCCCGTCGCGTATTTCTTGATGCAGCGCTGGCTAGCGTCGTTCGCGTACCGGATCGACATGAGCGCGTGGGTATTCGTCGCGGCCGCGCTCGGCGCCTTCGCGATCGCTTGCCTCACGGTCGGCAGCGTCGCAGCGCGCGCCGCGAGCACCAAGCCCATCAACGCGTTGCGCTACGAGTAGAAGAGGGGAGCGCGCCATGCTCAAGAGCTACATCGCCGTCGCCGTCAGGCATCTCCTCTCGCAACGCCTCTACTCGCTGATCAACATCGGCGGTCTCGCGATCGGGCTCACGTGCTTCATCCTGATCGCGCTGTTCGTGCAGCACGAGCTCAGCTTCGATCGGGCGCAGACCGACGCCGACCGAATCTACCGCGTCTCGCGCGACTTCTTCCCGGGCGGCGAGAGCAACCTCGACCTGCAGCTCGCGTCGATGGCGCCCCGGGCGGCTTCGTTGATGCGCGAGGATTTTCCGGAGATCGAGGCTGCGGCGCGCATGTACCGCGAGGACGCCGCATTCAAGCGCGGCGACGTGACGTCCTCGCCGCGCACCTACTGGGCCGACAACGAGATTCTCGACATCTTCGAATTCGACTGGCTCCGCGGTGAGCCCGCGACCGCCCTCGCGGAGCCGAACACCATCGTGCTGACCGAAACCGTCGCGCGCCGCTTCTTCGGTGCGGCGGACCCGTTGGGCGAGACGCTCCTCCTCGGCGATCAGGTGCCCGTGCGCGTCACGGGCGTGATCCGGGACTTGAGCGACGCGACCCATCTGCGTTTCGACGCGCTCGGCTCGCTCGCGACGATCGCCGCGCCGCGCCCTCCCGAGTTCCTCGAGACGTGGGGCAACAACGCGTTCTTCACGTACGTGCGCCTGAAGCCCGGTGCCGAGGCCGGGAAGATCGCCGCGCAGTCGGGCCCGTTCTTCGAGCGCCACTTATCAGGAAGGCTCCAGCAAGTTCACGGGCTTCAGCCTCACGGCGCTCCCCGACATCCATCTGCGCTCCAATCGCGAGGGCGAGATGGCGCCGCCGGGCAGCGCCGCGACCGTGTATGCGTTCGGCGCGATTGCGCTGTTCGTGCTGCTGATCGCTTGCATCAACTTCATGAACCTCGCGACGGCGCGCTCCGCACAGCGCGGCAAGGAGGTCGGCGTGCGCAAGGCTATCGGTGCGGATCGCCGCCAGATCATCGCGCAATTTCTCGGCGAGTCCGTGCTCGCGACCACGGTCGCGATCGTCCTGGCGGTTGCGCTCGTCGAGGTGCTGCTGCCGCCGTTCGGCACCTTCGTCGGCGCGGACCTCGAGCTCGACTACCTCGGCGATCCGCGCGTCGGCTTCGGGCTCGTGGCGCTCGCGCTCGCCGTGAGTCTCGTCGCCGGGAGCTATCCGGCGTTCTTCCTCTCGTCTTTCGATCCGGCGCGCGTGCTCAAGGGCGACGTGACGCGCGGGCGCGCGGCCGGAGTGCTCCGGCACGCGCTCGTGATCACCCAATTCTCGATCTCGATCGCGCTGCTGATCGCGACGGCCGTCGTGTACGTGCAGGTGAAGTTCGCGAACGGGATCGAGCCGGGCTACGCGAAGGAAGGCGTCGTCGTCTTGACGGGCTCGCAACGCGCCGGCGTCGGCGCGCAGTGGCAGGCGCTGAAGCAGCAGCTTCTTGCGCATCCGGAGATCACGGACGTCACCGCATCCATGGCGACGCCCGCGGCGTGCCGATCCCCGCGGCGACGAGCTTTCGCGTGGAAGGAGAGAGCAAGCGAGGCGTGCCGATGGCCCCAGTCGACTTTCGGTACTTCGAGACGTATGGGATCGACTTGCTCGCGGGGCGTACGTTCTCGGAGGAGTTCGGCACGGATCGTCCAGAGCAGGCAACCGCCGACAACCCGCACCCGACCGGTTCGTTCGTCCTGAGCAAGCTTGCGGCGCGCGAGTTCGGCTGGTCGCCCGAGGAGGCGCTCGGCAAACAGCTCGAAATCAGCATCGCCAATCAATTTCAACGCAGCGTCCGCGGGCCCGTCGTCGGAGTGGTCGCCGACGTGCACGTGGAATCGATCCGCAGCGCGATCAAGCCGGCCGTCTACTTGGTGCCGCCCGACGATTTCTTTCGGCTCACGATCCGCAACGCCTCCGTCAAGATCACCGGCAAGGATCTCGCGGCGACGCTCGAGTTCATCGACGCGACCTGGGCGCGCTTCAACCCGGCGACCCCGTGAGCCGCCACTTCGTGGACGCGGATTTCGCGGCGCAGTATCAGACGGAGACACGCGAGGCGCACATGCTCGCCACGTTCTCGCTGCTCGCGATCTTCGTTGCGTGCCTCGGGCTCGTAGGGCTCGCGTCATTCACGACGGAGCGCCGCACCAAGGAGATCGGCATCCGCAAGGTGCTCGGTAGCACCATCTGGGACGTCGTCGTCCTGTTGAGCGGCGAGTTCGGCAGGCTCGTGCTCGCCGCGAACCTGGTTGCGTGGCCCGCCGCGTACTTTCTCATGCAGCGGTGGCTGTCGAGCTTTGCGTATCGCGTGGACATGCCGCTCTGGGTCTACTTTGCGAGCGCGATCGTTGCGCTCGTGATTGCATGGCTCACGGTCGGCGTGATCGCGGCCCGCGCCGCGAGCGCGAAGCCGTTTCGCGCGTTGCGCTACGAGTGACCGTCACGCTCGAGCGCCCGGTTGAGCGCCGACGTAGCGCGCGCGCGGGCGAATGATCGAGTCTTGCCCGTACTGCTCGAGCGCGTGCGCGATCCAGCCGATCGTGCGGCCGATCGCGAACAGGGTGAGCGCCGAGCCGCTGGGTAGCCCGAGCGCGCGCGCGAGCGCCACGAGCGCGAAGTCCACGTTCGGTCCCTCGCCGAGCACATGGCGGGCGGCGGCCACGAGCTCGCGCGCGAGCGTGGCGGTCTTGCCCGGGGGCATGAGGTCGAGCAGCACGGCGGCGCGCGGATCGCCGGCGGGGTAGAGCGGATGGCCGAAGCCGTCGAGCGTCTCGCCGCGGCGCAGGCGGTCGGCGAAAGCTGCGCGCAAGTCGCGGCCGCGGGCGTAGCGCGCCCCACCAAGCCTCGATTCGCGGCGTGGTTCCGCCGTGCTTCGTGCCTTCGAGCGCCGCGAGTCCCGCTATCACGACACCGTAAGGCGCCGCGCCCGCAGAAGCCACGCAGCGAGCGGTGAACGCGGACACGTTGAGCTCGTGGTCGGCGCACGATATGAGCGCCGCCCGAATCAGCGGGGCAGAGCGGGGGATTTCCCACGCGAGCGCGAGCCGCTCGTCGATCGTCCGGGCCCCGTTCGCTGCGCCCGCCGCGACGTGCGCGAGCAGTTGCAGGATCCGCCAGCCCGTGAGCGCGACCGCGTGCGGGCGCAGGTCGTAGGCGGCCGCGTCCTTCGTGGCGGCGAGCGCGAGCGCGGCTTGCGCGCGGGCCACGAACGGCGCGTCGCGCGCGCTCGCGGAACCGCCCGTGACCCCGCCCTTGACAGATCGCACTGCGTCGAACGCCGCACCATGGGTGTCGCCCGTCCACAGCAGCGACGCGACTTCGGCGAGCGACGCGGTGCGTGCGAGCGCGGCCGCGTCGCGGCCTCGGTAGTAAAGCCGTCCGTCGGCGATCAGCGTGATCGACGACTCGAGGATCGGCAGCCCCCAGTGCAGCGCTTGTTCGGCCGCTATTCCCGGGTTGCGGCGCTCCTTGGTTCGCGCGCGCAGGCGCTCGATGTCGTCGCGGGAATAGCGGCGGCGACGCGTGTTGCCGGCCGCGGCTTCCGAACGCACGCGTCCCCGGCTCACGTACGCATAAAGCGTCGCGCGGCTCACGCCGAGAAGCGCGATCGCCTCTTCTGCGTCGAGCCACGGGGATTCGATAGCACTCATGTTGATCATTGAATCAATATTGACGAAGAGTGGATTGCAACATACGTTGACGGGTATGAATGCGCAACCGCAAGGACGAGCGAACAACGGACTCGAAGGGGTCGTCGCTGCCGAAACCCGTCTCAGCATGGTGGACGGCGAGCGCGGCGAGTTGCTGATTGCGGGGCATCGCCTCGAGCAGCTTACGCAGCACGACTTCGAAGGCGTCGTCGCATTGCTGTGGGACGCGGCGGGGCTCGAAGCCGCGAGAGTAAAGGCAGCGCTACTCGCTCCGGCGACGCTGGTGGTGCTGCGCGACGCGGCGAGCCGAGGGGCCGACCCGATGGACGCTTTGCGGATGGCCGCCGGCACGCTCTCCGCGGGCACCGACGCCGACGCCGCGAGGCTGCTCGTCGGTTCGTTCCCGACGATCGTCGCGGCGTACTCGAGGCTCGTCCACGGCAGCGAGCCGCTCGCGCCGCGCGGCGATCTCGGCCTGGCGGCGAACTATCTGTACATGTTGACCGGCGCCGAGCCGCAGCCGGAGCTCGTCCGCGCGCTCGACGTCTATCTCGCGACGGTCGCGGATCACGGGCTCAACGCGTCGACGTTCGCGGCACGGGTGATCGTCTCGACGGGCTCCGACTTCGTTTCCGCGATCGCGGGGGCCGTCGGCGCGCTCAAGGGCCCGCTCCATGGCGGGGCTCCGGGTCCCGCGCTCGAGACCGTGTTCGAGATCGGTGACGCGTCGCGCGCGGAGCTCGTGCTGCGCCGCAAGCTCGAGCGCGGCGAGCGGCTCATGGGATTCGGGCACCGTGTTTACAAGGTGAGGGACCCGCGCGCAGACATCTTGAGCGCGGCCGCCGCGCGCATGTTCGCGCGCGCGGGCGACGCGCAGCTCTACGAGCTCGCACGTGCCGTCGAGACGACGGCGTTGCGCCTGCTCGAGGAGCACAAGCCCGGACGACGCTTGAAAACCAACGTCGAGTTCTACACCGCGCTACTGCTGTGCGGGCTCGGAATCGACACACCGTTCTTCACGCCGACGTTTGCGCTTGGGCGCGTCGCGGGCTGGACGGCGCACTGTTTCGAGCAGCGTGCCGTGGGGCGCTTGATTCGGCCGCAGAGCGTGTACGTCGGCCGGATCCCGGAGTGACCTCCCCCACTTGAAAGGGCGAGCGCCGGCCCAACTAATCGGACCATCGTTTTTTGGAAGGCACGAAGAGGAGGCCACCATGGTCCTTAGAATGAGAGATCCGTTCGCTGCACTGCTCGCAGTCCAGCGCGCGATGGACAACGCGACTCGCAGCGATTGGTTCGGCACGCTCACCGGCGGCCGCGGCGCATATCCCCCCGTCAACGTGTTCGAAGAGAATGGCGATTTCGTCCTCGTCGCGGAGCTCCCGGGCGTCAAGAAGGAGGACCTCGACATCCAGGTGAAAGGCGACACCGTTCGCGTGCACGGCAAGAAGACCGTGGAATACGCGGACGATGCAAGTGTCCATCGGCGCGAGCGCGTGGGCGGCGAGTTCGACCGCACGCTGACGCTGCCGGCGCAGATCGACGTCGCGAAAGTGACGGCCGATTATCGCGACGGCGTGCTAACGCTGCGCTTGCCGCGTGCGGAGAGCGAGAAGCCCCGCTCGGTCACGATCAACTAATCGCCGCCACCGCGGCAATCAAGTATTCGAAGGAGGCCAGATATGGCTGCTGTGCAACGTGAAGTCGCTCTTCAGGAGAAACGCGAGCTTTCGCCCGCCCAGGAGCGAACCGAGGCCGCGAAGTTCTACAGCCCGTACACCGACATCTACGAGACGAAGGACGCCGTGATCGTCACGATGGAAGTGCCGGGCGTCGCGAAGCCCGACATCGACATCCGGCTCGAGAAGAGCCAGCTCACGATCACGAGCAATATCGACTCGAAGCGCTACGAGACGCTCGAGCCGATCTACGCGGAGTACAACGTCGGCAACTTCGTCCGCTCGTTCACGCTATCGACGAAGATCGACAGCAACTCGATCGCTGCCAGCGTGGCGGACGGCGTGCTAACGGTTCGTCTACCGAAGGCGGCCGAGCCGATCGCGAAGCGCATCGCGATCGACTGAGCGCCGCGGGCTCGTTCAAGCCCTTCCAAAGGAAAGCCGGCCTCGCGTGTGCGAGGCCGGCGCCCGTAGAAGCATTACTTCAGAAGTAAACGTGCAGCTCCGCGAATAGCTCTTCCCGATTGCTCAGCGGATAGTTCGGGATGCCGTTGTAGGAGCGGAAGCCCACGCGCGACTGAACGAACTGAATCGGCGAATACTCCCAGACCAGGCTGTATTTCTCCTGCTGGTCCTCGCCGCGATCCGTGTTCGGCTCCAAGAACTCGTAGGTCACCTTGAGGTTGTGGCCTTTGTGCAGGCGCCAGTTGCCTTCGAGCAAGGTCGCGTACGAGTTCAGATCGCCGGACGAGCTCTCGTCCGAGATGAAATCGATCTCCGTGAGCCAAGAGATCTTCCCTGTCTTGAATCCCGCAAACAGGCCCTGCATGTTGCGATCGCCGAGCGGGTCGCTGATCGAGTTGAAGCTCGCGCCGACGCGCCAGCGCGGCTGTACGTAAGCGGCCGACAGGCTCAGATGATCGGTGGAGTCGCTGTCGCTGCTCGGGCCTTCCGTGACGGCAACCTGGGCGGTCCACTTCGGAAGCTCGAGCCCGAGCTCGACGCCGTCGGCCGGCGTGTTGAAGTTGATATTCGACGACTGTCGCACGAACGCGTCGTCGTCCTCGATGCGCAGGCCGAAGGGCAGGAACATTTGCCCCGCTTTCACGATGTATTTGCCATTCTTGGGCGTCAACAGCACATACGCCTCGCGATTCTCCGTTTCGTCCGGCAAAATCTTTTCGTCGACGTAGAACGAGAGCAGGTTGGGCACCGCTTTTACGAGTGCGTACACGGTCGTACGCGAAATGTCCGTGGAGGATTCCTCCTCGACTCCCGGGGTGTCGTACGACTCGTAGCCGCCGCGGAAGTCTCCGCCGACCGCGAACCACTTGCCGAGGTCGCCGGTCCACGGCTTGCCCCCGCCTGAGCCTAGCGCGTTCGCCGTGATCTGGGTGCGCGCGTACAGCGTCCCAAACTGAGTGCGTTTGCCGCCACCGGCGGGGTTTACGTGACAATTCGCGCACTTCAAGCCGCTCTCGACCGCGAGGTAGGGCTCGGCCGTGGCGGCGCCCGGCAGAACGACGATGCCCAGCAGGCAAGCGAGTGCAATGGCCGTCGCACGTGCGTTGTTTACGATGAAGGTCCTCATTGCGGCGCTCCGTTGCTGATCCATTGCCTGACGGCGGCGAGCGTCGGTTGGTCGAGCGGCGCGGCGTTGCGCGGCATCTGCAGGCCCACGATGTTCGGTCCGCCCTCGAGCTTGTGAACCAAGTAGCTGTTGGACGGGTTCCCGGCGGTCACGCGCTGCAGCGACGGTACTTGGAGGCTCGTCACGCCGACGAGCGCGGCGAAGCTGGCGTTGGCGTTCGACAGGTTCATGCTCGTGGGCAGCGTGGTTCCGCCGCCGGTGTGGCAGCCGCTGCAGGTCGGCGAGAACACGTTCGTCTGAATCGACGTCAACGTCGGCTGGACGCTCGACACCTGGAACGTCGCCGTAAAGTCGCCGCCGGCTGTCCCGTTGCCGGAGGGAAAGGTGCCGCCGAACTCCCCGTCGAGCGCGTTGCCGCTGAGATCTAGGATCACGGCAGGGCCCGCTCCGCGCAGAGTGACGCGGTAGGTGTCGTTGACCGACGCCACTCCCGTCAAGCTCATCACGGCGCTGACCGCGCTGCCGAGCGGCACCGTCACGGACGCCGCCGCAATGGACACCTCGTTGCCTTCGTTGAACGATCCGTCGCCGCCGCTGCGAGCCAGCACGAAAGTCGTCACGCCGACGCTCGGCGCGTTGATGTCGCGATCGAAGACCGCGGTGATCGTCGCCGGCAGTGTCGGCTCCGAGGACCCCGGAGCCGGCGTGAGCGAGGTCACGCGCACCGGGGCGGTCGACTGACTGTCCGGCAGCGCGCCTGCTGCGATCCACTGGCGAATCACGTCGATGTCCGTTTGCGGGAGGGCCGGAAGTCCCGCCGGCATCCGCTCGCCGCTTGCTGCTCTGCCCTCGAGCTTCTGGATCAGGTAGCTGTTGGTCGGGTCGCCCGGGTTCACGCGCAAAACGCCTGATTGCTCGGCGCTAGGCACGCCGACGAGCAGTGCGTACGAGTTCGCGGCGTCGAGGCGCAGGCCTTGCGGTGCGCCCGCACCCGAATGGCACTGCTCGCAGATAGGAGTGAACACGTTCGCCTGTATCGAGCCGAACGTCGGCCCCAGCCCACCGGTCCCAACCGCCTCGAAACCGTCGCCGGAGCCGCACGCCGCGAGCGCGGCGCACGCGGCGAGCAGAGCGCAACATGCCGCCGTGCGCAGCGTTTGTGATCGATCCATGAATCCACTTCCTCGTCGAGACGTTATGTCGCCCGTTTGTCCTGGTGATTCGCCGAGAAGTTCATCGCATGCAAGAGTCGATACGGGATCTGCCCACCGAGCGCGCTGTCCGTCGTCGTTCTCTCGAGCTTCAGGCTCGATCCGTCGAGCTTTTTCAGTGTCAGGCCGCCCACGTTGCGTTCTCCAATAGAGCTCATGCGGTGTACTGCGCGGTGGCGCATGGTGGCCTTCGGGGCGTTGTCAGGGAATGTTCACTCGTCTGTAATTCATGCTCGATCGTCTGCGCGATCCGGAGCAGCGCCCCGCGCGTTCAGTCGAGCCCGAACGCGAGCAGCACGTTGCCCGGTGTGCCGACGAATCCCGCGTTACCCGCGGTGACGTAGAGCATTCCATCCGCGACCACGGGCCCGGGCCCATCCATCGAGCCACCGTCGGCCTTCGCGCCGTTCACGGTGGCGAAGTCGCGGTTCGTGTCGAACGTCCAGAGAATCTTGCCGCTGTCGCTCGCGTAAGCGCGCATTGCGCCGTCCGCAGAGCCCGAGAACACGACGCCGGGAATCGACGTGAGCGCGGCCGACTGTGCGGCGCTGCAGCCGGGACCGGCCGCGCACACCGGCATCTGCGCCTCGGCGTACCAGACGCGCTGGCCCGTCGTGAGATCGACCGCGTGGAGCCCGCCGGGCGCGGGCGTGAGTTGATCCGCGACCGCGAAGTACGCGCGCTGACCGTCCGTCGTCGTGCCCCAAACGCCGCCGACCGGGCTGCCTTTACCCCAGCGATACTCCCAGAGCTTCTTGCCGCGCCGATCGGGATTCAACGCGTAGCCGACGCCCGACTTCTGCGTTACGACGAGCACGTCCGTGCCGTCGGCCTTCGTCACGAGCGCAGGCGAGGCGGAAAAATCGAAGTCCGGACCGACTTCGTCGGGGCAATTCGGATTGTCGCCTAGCCTCGCATTGTCGGCGGCCGGCCCGCTGCTTGCAGGAGCGCCGGCCGGCGGCGCGCTGCATCCCAAGATCCACACGTCGGGCAGGATCTGATTGACCCAGCGGATCTTGCCGGTCGCGAGGTCGAACGCGACGATTGCGTCGCTCGTGCGCGGGGCGGGGTCTGCGTAGGCGTTGCCGGTCGCGGCGTAGATCAGCCCGCGCTTCGCGTCGATCGTCGGCGCGCTCCAGATCGGCGCGCCGGCCGGTCCCCAGAGCTGCTTGCCGGTCGTGCTCTTGCCGCGCGGCCGCGGCTCGTCGACCGTGTAGGTCTTCCAAACGACCGCGCCGGTCGACGCGTCGAGCGCGGTGATGCTGCCGCGGAACTTGCAGCACTCGTAGTCGGGCATCGACGCCGCGGTCTCCTCCGAGACGCCGGAGAGTGGGACGTATAGACGGCCGTCATGGAGCGTCGGTGCGCCAGTTGCGCGCGCGGCTGGATGGTCGTCGACCTTCGTGACCCAGAGCTGCTTGCCGGTCTCAGCGTCGAGTGCGTACGCACGCGCTTGCGCGTCGGAAAAGTAGATCGCGTTGCCGGACGGCTGCACGGGTCCGACCGAGATGGCCGTGCGCACGCCGGACTCGGCCTTGAACGTCCAATAGGTGCAGCCGGTCTTCGGATCGAGCGCGTAAATCATTCCCGATTGGCTCGCCATGAACAGCTTGCCGCCGACGATGGCGGGCTGGGAACGCGACTGCGTTACGTTCGGAATGCCGAACGCCCACTTGAGCTTCAAGCTCGCGACGTTCGCTGCGGTTATGCCGCCGCCGTCGCGTTGAAATCGCGTGTTGCGCGTGTCCGGCCCCCAGCCGTTCCACGACGCGGCCGCCAGTCAGTGAGCCGAGCGGCGAGCTCGCGCTGCAGAGACCGCTCGCCGGCGCGTTACCCGCTACCGTGACCGGTCGGCCCGCGATGCGCTCCGCGACCGCGACGCGCTGCGCGGGCGAAAGCGGCTGTCCTTGTATCCGCATGGTTCCTTCGGTGAGCGACAGCACGATCGCATTCGGGCCGAGCGTGCTCATCGCGGCTCGCGTCGGAATATCCGTGCCCGGTGCGGGATTCGCGTGGCAGGTCGCGCAATGCTGCGCGAACAATGCCTCGCCGTCCGGCGCCTGGGCGAGCGCGCTCGCCCCGAGCAACGGCGAAGCGAGCACCGCGACGAGACCCTGAACGAACGTGCGAGTCATCACCGAGAATCCCCCCGAAACACAGTCGATCGTCTTTGCGACCTTGCCGCACGTCGCGCCGAAGAATTGCCTACTCAAGAATAACCTATCTGCCGCCGGTAGTCGGCAGCCGCGGCTGGCTGGCCGCCCGGCGGATTCGACAAGAAATCGGTATCCTGACGGACTTGCCAGCCATGAATGCCGCTTTGCCCGCGTCGCACGCGTCACACCACCGCCCGGTTCTCGGCGTCTTCTTCAAGCTCACGTCCGTGCTGTTCTTGGCGAGCATGGGCGCCTGCGTGAAGCACCTTGGGAGCGCGATCCCGAGCGGCGAGACGATCTTCGTGCGCGGACTGATCTCGATCGCGGTCCTCACGCTCGTCGCGTGGCGAGTCGAAGGCGGGCTGCACGTGCTGAAAACCAAGAACCTGCGCTCGCATGCGCTGCGCTCGCTGTCGGGCACCGCGAGCATGTTCTGTTGGTTCACGGCGCTCACGCTGATTCCGCTCGCAGACTTCACGGCGATCTCGTTCACGGCGCCCTTGTTCCTCACGATCCTTGCGATGGTTTTCTTGGGTGAGCGGATCCACGGTTACCGCTGGAGCGCCCTCGGGATCGGTTTCGTCGGCGTCCTGATCATGGTGGGTCCGCAGCTCACGTTAGGCAGCTCCGTCGGCGTCGCGGTCGCGCTCGGTGCGGCGGTGTTCTCCGCGGTGGCCGTGACGACGCTGCGCAGCATGAGCGGGAGCGGTGGCGAGCACGCGATCACGATCACGTTCTACTTCTCCGTCACGAATATGATCTGCGCTGCGTTCACGGCGCTCGCGGGCTGGCCGATGCCCACCGGTGAACAGTGGCTGTTCATCGGGCTCGCCGGATTGTTCGGCGTGCTCGGCCAGCTGCTGATGACCTACTCGTACCGGTATGCCGAGGCGTCGACGGTCGCGCCGCTCGACTACGCGAACCTGCTGCTCGCGGTGTTCTACGGCTACTACTTTTTCGGCGAGCTGCCGCATCTCTCGACATGGCTCGGCGCGCCGCTCGTGATCGCGGCGGGCGTGATCATCCTGTGGCGCGAGTACCGCCTCGCGGTGCCGCGGCCCGCGTCGCCGGTGTCGCCGAACGTGTGACATCAGCCCGCCGCTTGCGTGTGAGCATCGGCTACTTGCCTTGGATGATGTTGCCGAACGCGCCGAGGAGCGAGCCTTCGTCCGTTCGTCGGCCCATCGGCGTGAGGTTCGCCATGATCCGGCCCGCGAGCCGCGAGAACGGCAAGCTCTGGAGCCAAACGTGCCCGGGCCCGCGCAGCCGCGCGAAGAACACGCCTTCGCCGCCGAAGATCATCGACTTCACGCCGCCGACCGACACGACGTCGTAGTCGACGGTCTGCGCGAGCCCCACGAGGCAGCCCGTGTCGACGTGCAGCTCTTCGCCGGCTTTGAGCTCGCGTTCGATCAGCGTGCCGCCCGCGTGCACGAACACGATGCCGTCGCCTTCGAGCTTCTGCATGATGAAGCCTTCCCCGCCGAAGAGGCCCGTGAGCATTCGCTTCTGGAATGCGATGCCGATCGACACGCCTTTCGCGGCCGCGAGGAACGAATCCTTTTGGCAAATCAGCTTGCCGCCGAACTGCGACAGGTCGAGCGCGAGGATCGTGCCGGGGTAGGGCGCCGCGAACGCGACGTGCGCCTTGCCGCTGCCGCGGTGCGTGAACACCGTCGTGAAGAGGCTCTCGCCGGAGAGCACGCGCTTGCCCGCGCCGACGAGGAGGTCCATGAAGCCTCCGCTCTGCTGTCCCGAGCCATCGCCGAAAATGGTCGACATCTCGATCGAGGGATCCTTGTACATGAGGCTGCCGGCTTCGGACACGGCGCTCTCGCCCGGATCGAGCTCGATCTCGACGAACTGCATCTCGTGGCCCTTGATCGCGTAGTCGATCTCGTGTGCGGTCGGCATGGCGGCTCCTAACGTTGAGTAGGGACGGAATAATCAGCGGCAGGGCTTAGACCGGCTCGACGCCGGCACGCACGCAGAAATACTCCCACGCGCGATCGAGCGCGAGCGGCGAAAACTGCGTCGCGGACGATAGCTCGACCTCTGCGTCGCTGAGCGGCTTCGCCGTGCCGAGGCCGAGCGCCTGCAGCTGCACCTGTGCGTTCACCTGCAGGTAGAACGCGATCATCACGGCCTCTTTGACGTTGCGCGCCGCGACGACGGCACCGTGGCCCCGCATCAGCACGCAGGTGTTCGTTCCGAGTGCCGCCGCGAGACTCCTGCCCTGGTCCATCCTGCGCACCAGCATGTCGGTATTGCCGAAGTCGTCGCGGATGTCCCAGACGGGCACCTGCGCACCGATCACGGCGGCCATGTGAATCATCGGCTGCAGCGGCTGTTCCCCGATCGTGAACGGCAACACGGCATACGAGTGGTTGTGGACGACGGCGTGGACATCGGGGCGTGCTTCGTAGACCGCGCCGTGGATCATCCGCTCGCCGTACGGCGTTCGGCCGCGTGCGTCGAGCGGCGTGCCGTCGAGCTCGAACTCCATGAGATCGTCGAGCTCGATGAGCTCGGGACTGCGCGAGCGTGCAAGCACGTACCGCTGTGCGTTACGCGGATCGCGAATGCTCACGTGACCGAACGCATCGACGACGTTCTCGTGCGCGAGGATCCGGTTGGCGGCCACGAGACGGCGCAAGTCGACCGCGTCGGGGAGCGGGACGCGCTCGGTCTGAGCGACCAGCGGGCGGAGCCACGCTCCGAGCAACGTGCTCGCGGCGGCGGCCGCGCCGGCGCGCACGATCGCTCGTCTCGCGACCGGGATTTGCGGATCGGGCGGTGGACTCTTTCGAGGGCTGGGCATCGCGCCTCCTGCCGGGCCGCCGCACGATAGCACGCGAGTCCGAGTGCGGCACGTTCGCCGAGCGACTCACGGCGCAGATCTTCGGAGCCGCACCGCGAAATACGACACCGGTCGTCGGGGGCTTGGGCTAAGCTTTGCGCGATCCCAACAACGACGGAGACGGCCCATGCTGCATCATGTTTCGGTCGGCGTCCGCGACGTGGCACGTGCGGCGCAGTTCTACGACAGCGTGCTCGGTGCTCTCGGCTACAAGCGTGTCATGGAGTTCATGCCGTACGGCATCGGCTACGGCGAGAGCACGCCGGTGTTCTGGGTGCAGCTGCCGCACGATCGCAACCCGGCGAGCGTCGGCAACGGCGTGCACGTCGGGTTCATCGGGCGCAGCAAGGCGGTGATCGAAACGTTTCATCGTGCGGCGCTCGAGGCAGGCGGTACGGACGAGGGTGCGCCGGGCGCACGGCCCGACTACGGCCCGCATTACTTCGGCGCGTTCGTCCGCGACCTCGACGGCAACAAGCTCGAGGCGGTGCTCGTGGCCGCCGCACCTGCAAAGCGCGCCGGGCGGGCAGCGAAGAAGAAAGCAAAAAAGAAGAGCAAGAAAGCCGCGAAGAAAGCTCCGAAGACGAAAGGCAAGCGCGCGACGCGCAAACGGAAATAGCGCTGCTCCGCGGCGCCGCGGCTAACGTCGCGTCGCTTCGCGGCGTAACTAGGCCGCCGACGTAGCGCGCCGTTCAGGCGCGCGCTTCCTCTTGTTGCGGCGGCGTGTCGTGCATCGGCGGCAGCTCGGGGACGTGCTCGGGGCTCTGGCGCGGCTCTTCGATGATCGGCGCCGGGCCGGGGCCGAACGGGTTCGGTGTCTCGGTCATTGTGCTGCTCCTCACCAGGTGGCGGCTTTGATCACGCCGCACGCGATAGGCTCGCCCGACTCGCCGGACGGCTGGGACTTCAGGTCGTCGTCGCTCGTGTGCACGACGATCGCCTTGCCGACGATGCCCGCCGGACCCTGCAGCTGCAGATCCTCCGTGCGGAGCCACTGCTTTACGGTGCCGTCGTCCTCGGCACGCACGTTTCCGAGGTCGCCCGCGTGATGCCGCTCGTCCGTGTCGGTCGGGCCGCCGTGCCGGGTGTCGTGCGGATTCAAGTGGGTGCCTGCGGCCGAGGCATGCGCGCCGCCGCAGTCGCCGTTCTCGTGCACATGAAAGCCGTGGTTGCCGGGCTTGAGGCCCGAGAGGTCCACGTTGATCGCGATCGACGGTTGCGCGAGATAGAACTCGACCGTGCCGTGCGCCTCGTTGCCGGACACCCCTTGCACGTCAGCCTTCGCCGCAAGTGTCGCGACGGGAGTCGGTGTCGGCGGCGCTCGCGAGGCGGGGTCTTGCACCGGGGCGTCCGCGGCGGGTGCCGGTACGTCTGCAGCCGGCGGCTCCGCGACCGCGATTCGAAGCGGTTGCTGGGGCAGCGGTTGCTGGGGCGCCGCAGGCGCCGCTGAGTCGGCGAACGGCTCGTCGTTGGCGAACGGCTCGTCGACAGGCGAGCACGCGGCGAGCGCCGTAAGCCACGCTGCGCACACTGCGACCGCGGCGCCATTGTTTTTCCGGGTCGTCGAACGGGTCGTCGAAGAGGTCATGACGGTGCTCCACGAGATCGATGACGTCCCGAAGCAAGTTCGGTGCCATGCGCGGGATGGCGCGCGGCCCTTCGGTCGCGGATCGCCGGCCAGCGCCCCGGAGGCTTACGAGTTTCCCGAATCCAAAAAGAATAACTACGACTCGAAAAAAGCGAGCGCGCGTGGGCCAGAGGTGCGGCACGGCGCGGGATTTTTCGAGTGGCATGGATGCTGCAAGAGGGTCGCCGGGATGCGCGCCTTCGCGAGGCGTGGGCACAACGATGCGAACACACTGAGCGAGGGCCAACCCGAATGAGTCAGTCACGAGCCGCACATCATCTTGGATCGCGCGCGCGTTGCAGGCGTGACGCTGTCGCATCCGGCGCGTCAGGTTTACTCGGATCTCGGCATGAGCAAACGAGAGCTCGCGGAGTACTACCGCGACATCGCCGAGCACATGTTGCCTTCCGTCGACCGGCGCCCACTCACTATCGTGCGCTGCCCGCGCGGCCAAGGCGGGCAGTGCTTTTTCCAGAAGCACTTCGACGACTCGTCGCTCGTCGGGCTCGAGGGCATCGACGTCGAGGAATCGACGGGCGTTGGCCGCTATGCGATCGCCGTAGGGGTAGCCGGCCTCGTCCAGCTAATCCAACTCGGCGCGCTCGAGATCCATGCGTGGCTCGCGCGCGCCGATCGGCTCGATTGCCCCGACCAAATGATCCTCGACCTCGATCCGGGTATCGGCGTGAGTTGGCCGCGACTGCGCGACGCCGCCCGCGAGGTGCGCGAACGTCTCGAGCGCCGCGGGCTGCAAAGCTTCGTTCGGACGACGGGCGGCAAAGGGCTGCACGTGGTCGCACCGCTCGCGGCAGTGCACCCGTGGGACGAGGTCCGTGCGTTCGCTCGCTCGCTCGCGGAGGCGATGCAGGCGGATACGCCGGCGGAGTTCATCGCTACTGCCGACAAGCACGCGCGGCACGGCAAGATCTACGTCGACTACCTGCGCAACGCGCGCGGCGCGACGGCGATCGCCAACTACTCGACGCGTGCGAAGCGCGGCGCGCCGGTTGCGGTGCCGATCGCCTGGGAAGAGCTGGCGCGGATCACGGGAGCCGACCACTATCGTCTCGCGGGCATCCGGCGCCGCGTCGCGCAGCTCGAACGCCCCGCCTGGCCGGATTTCTCGACGATCGCGCAGCGCCTGCCCTGACGCGGCCCCGCGACCTGATCGATGCAGTCGGCAAGTCGGCGGACCGTCCTGACGCTCACTGGACGCCGACGGCGCCTGACCGAGCCGGTGACTTTCAGCTGCGTGGATCGATGGGTTCGGCTCGAGATCTGCAGTTGC
The DNA here is from genome assembly GCA_963742115.1 of uncultured Gammaproteobacteria bacterium. Lineage (GTDB taxonomy): Bacteria > Pseudomonadota > Gammaproteobacteria > Steroidobacterales > Rariloculaceae > FEN-1219. Next base: position 470,016 of record CAVUKQ010000007.1, on the reverse strand, counting down.
CGAGACTCGAGCTCGCGAGTGCGCCGGCTCCCGCGCAGTGGCTTGCGGGGCTGCGCTTGCGCCGAGGCGTGGCCGGTCGCGCGTGCTCGAGCAACTACGAGCGGCGCGGCGCTAGGTCAGCGAGCGCCAGCGTTTAGCGGGTTATTCGTCGCCGTCGTCGTAGCCCGCGCCTTCGTCCTTGTGGCGGCGCGAGTCTTGGTACTCCTCGACACGCTCTCGGGCGCCGCGGCCCTTCTCCAGCGAGCTCAAGAAGCCGTCGAGGTCGAACTCTAGATCGTATGCAACGTTCATGTTTTGGTTTCCTTCGCGTTGTTTGGTGCGCGAGCCTGTGCACTTGCGAGCGACGCAGACGAAAATTACTAAGCAACACTCGTGCCAACGGGCGTGGGCGGATCGCCGCTCCGAGGTCCGTACGGCGTCGAGTGGCGTTGGTGCGCGCGTCGTTGCGCCGGTGCCGAGCGGCAATCCGCGAGGCTGGCCGCATCCCGGCCCGCGGTCGCGGTTTCGCAACCGGTCAGCGCACGTCGAGCGGCTTCGGAGCGATGCATCGCCCGCCAGGCCGGTCACTTGCGCGTCTGCACCAAATTGCAACCTGAAGTGACCGTATTCCCAGGAATTGGAACAGTCTGGTGCAGTTGCTGCGCCGAACGACGTGGCACATGCCTTGCAGCAGCTTCGACGAAGACCGAGTTTGAGAGGAGAGCTCAATGCCGAGGAAAGCGCAAACAGGACCGGAGACGACTCCGCCCGATGGGCCGCCGCGCGAGCCCGTAGATCCTATTACTCGCGGCGACCCCACCGCGATCCCCGATCCGAAGCCGATCGACGATCCGCGCCCGAGCAAGCCGAGCAAGACGACGCTTGGGCCGGTCGACCTCGAGATCGAGCGGCTCATCAGAATCGTCGAAACGCGAATTCACTGAGCCGGGCAGCGCGCCGCCGGGAGCCGAGCCTCAAGCCTGCGTCGGATTTGCGTGCTCGCTAGGCAAGACGACGGCGCCGCGCTGGTCGGCCACGGCTTGAGTGATCTCGGCCCCGAACAACAGGATCAGCGCGGCGTAGTAGACCCAGACCATGAAAACTACGACCGAGCCCGCCGCGCCGAACGACGACGCGATCGTCGTTTGGCCGAGGTAAAGCCCGATCAGGTGCTTGCCGACCACGAATAGCAGCGCCGTTACGAACGCACCGGGCCAACTGTCGCGCCACGCGATCTTGGCGTCCGGTAGGTATTTGAACATCGCGGCGATGAGCACGGCGGAGAACGCGAACGTGATAGCCAAATCGAGCGCGCTCCAGAAGAAAGTCGCGCCCGATAGCCGGTCGTCGAGATACGTGTGCAAAGCGCCTAGCAAGGCGCTGATCAGCAACGACACCATGAGCAGAAAGCCGATCGCGAGCACGAGCGCGAACGACAGGATGCGGTGCTTGATGAAACCGAACAGCGCGTTCCCCGGTGCGGCTTCCACATGCCAGACGCGGTTCAGTGCGGTTTGCAGCTGCGCGAACACCGTAGTGGCGCCGAGTAAGGTCAGGACGGCGCCGACGATCAGCGACCATTGACTGCGTTCTTCGCTTTGCGTGCTCTCGATCACCATCTGAGTCAGCGCCGCGCCTTCCGCGCCCACGAGCCTCTCTACCTGCCTGATGAGCTCCGTGTGCACCGCACCGTCGGCGAAGAAGATGCCCGCCACTGCGATCGCGATCAGCAGCAGCGGCGCCATCGACAGTAGCGAGTAGTAAGCGATCGCAGCGCAGAGCTCGAGCGCGTTGTCCTCGTACGTCCGCACGATCGACTGCCAAAGGATTCCACGCAACTTCGTCACCACGCCGTGATGGGAGCAAGGTCCATGCCAGCCCTCTGCGAAGGAATTGTTGCGTGGATTCCCAATTCCGCAATCGCGCCGCGGTCGTACCCGTGCGAAACGGCGGCGGCAGCCGTGGCACATGCCTTGCATTGGCTCCCCTGCAAACGAAACGACACGGGAGGTTGACGATGACTTTTTCGACCCAATCGCGCGCCGAGCTCTGTGCGCTCACGGACAGCTTGACGAGCAGCATCCGCTGGCGGCTGCGCGACTACCAAGCCATCCTGAAGGCCGAGCTCGAGATCCTCGCGGGGCCCGACGCCGAAGCGCAGCCGCGTTTGCACCGGTTCGCCGTCCTCCCGACCCTTCGGAACTGACGGCCGCGCGTGCGAGCCGATGCGCCGGCGTTCCCAACTCGCAATCGTCGTTGCGCTGCTCGCCGTCGCGCTGATCGCGGCGCGGGTCGCGGCGCCCAGCGTGGTCGAGCGCTACGTGAATCGCGAGCTTGCCGAAATGGGGGAGTATCGCGGTAGCGTCACGGACGTAGATCTCTTTCTCTGGCGCGGCGGCTATGCGTTGCGCAACTCTGCAAATCGTGAAGGTCGCGGCGTCGGATGAAGTCCGCGACACGCCGTTCATCGCGATGCCGCAGATGGATCTGACGATCGAATGGCGCGCGCTGTTCCACGGCGAGGCCGTCGGCGAAGCGGTGATGTTCTCGCCCGTGTTGAACCTGGTGCAGGCGGAAACCGACGCGAACACGCAGCTCGGCACGGGCGTCAGCTGGCCGCAGAAGGTGCGCGATCTCTTTCCGTTCAAGCTCAACGTCGTGCGAGTGCAAGACGGTCTCGTGACGTTCCGAGCGCCAGGCATCTCCACCGAGGAATCGCTGACGATGCGCGATTTCCAACTCGTGCTCCGCAACCTCACGAACGAGAGGGACGACGAGAAGGCCGCGTTCGCCGACATCGAGCTTACCGGGCGGATCATGGGAAACGCGCCGTTCAAGCTCGACGGCCAGATCGATCCAAACGAGGAGCTCCCCGCGTTCGACGTGGACGTGTCGCTCGAGGACGCGAAGCTCGTCGACGTGAATCCATGGTTGCGCGAGTTTCTGAAGGTCGACGCGGAGAAGGGCGCGTTCTCGATGTACGCCGAGCTCGCGACGGCCGACGGCCGGTTCGAAGGCTACGTCAAGCCGATCCTCGAGGATCCGAAGATTTTCGACAGGAAGGAGGAGACGAGCGGGCCTTTTCAAAAGGCCTGGGAGGCGATCGTGGGGCTCGCGGCCAAGATACTGGAGAACCACGAGGAAAAGCAGGTAGCGACCCGAATTCCTTTCTCGGGTAACCTCGACAATCCGCGCGCGGGCGTTCTCGTCGGCGTTCGTCAATCTCGTCCGCAACGCGTTCGTGGCGGCGTTCGCGCACTCGTTGGAAGGCTCGATCTCGCTGCGCGACGTGGGTCAGGACATCGAGTGCCTCAACTCCGAGGGCAAGACGGACTGCGCGAAGAACGACAAGGCGGCGATCGAGAACGACGCGAAGGGCGAGCTGGCGCCGCAGGAATCGCTAAAGCCCGCCCCGCGCCGCAAGAACAAAGGTCCCCACGAACACTGACCGTCCCTGCCGAGGTGCGTTTATGCTCACGTTCTCTTGCGACTCTTGCCGCGCGACGCTCTATTTCGAGAACGACCGGTGCCTGGCGTGCGGCCGCAAAGTCGGGTTTCGGTCGGACGAGCTCACGATGTGCACGACCGACAGCGCAGCTTCGGCGGGGCTGCAGCCGTGCCGCAACTGGACCGAATACGCGGCTTGCAATTGGTTTGCACCGGCCCGCGCGGACGCCAGCGGATACTGCGTCGCGTGCGCGCTGAACGAAGTGGTCCCGGACTTGACCGACGCGGCGCGCCGGGCGCTCTGGAGTCGATACCGAGCGCGCGAAGAGGCGCCTCATTTTCACGCTGCTCGAGATCGGATTGCCGCTCTTGGGGCTCGGCGACAAGCAGCCTCTGCGCTTCCGTTTGCTCGCCGACGAACGGGCCGATACCGGCGCCGTGGATCCGCCCCCCGAGAAGGAGCCGATCTACATCGGCCACGACAACGGCAGGCTGACGTTGAACGTGGTGGAAGCGGACGACGTGCTGCGCGAAGCCATCCGCAAGCGCCTGAACGAGCAGTACCGCACGATGCTCGGCCATCTGCGTCACGAAATCGGCCACTACTATTGGTACCTGCTCGTCGACGGCTTGCCGATCCGCCAGCAGTTCCGCGAGCTTTTCGGCGACGAGCGCGCCAACTACGTGGCGGCGCTGAAGCACCACTACGAGACTGGGCCCGCCCCGGATTGGCAACATACGTTCGTCAGTGCGTACGCCAGCATGCACCCCTGGGAAGACTTTTCGGAGACGTGGGCGCATTACATCCACATCGTCGACACGCTCGAGACGGCGAGCACATCGGCGCTCGCGTTGGGCGGCCGACCCGTGTCCTCTCCGCTGCCGCTCGATTACGCGCGGCCGTTCTCCTCGGTGCTCGCCGATTGGGCGCCCCTCACCGTGTGTCTCAACCAGCTGACCCGCAGCATGGGTATGCGCGACGCGTATCCGTTCGCGATCACGGAACGAGTGGCCGCGAAGCTTACGTTCGTGCATGACCTCTGCCGTGATGCGACGGTTGGAGGGGTGCAGCGCCCCGCCACCGCGACCACCGGCGCTCCCTCCACGACGCTGCAGTGAGGTCGCGATGGCGCCGCACGCGGCCGTCTGCCATTCCTGGATTGCAGGGGGCATTTGAGATTCTGCAATCACGCCCGCCTTGCGGTGGGCCGCCGCTACTCGACGATCGTCGGTGGCATGGACTTTGCAAATCCCATATGCAGTGAAGCGGCTCGCCGTGAGCCGCGACAGACGGAGGGCGGCGCGATGGGTTTCCTGGTTGAGGTTGATCTGGATGAGTTTCTCGAGCTGATGGAATGCGAGACCGAAGCGCGGCTTCGGGTCGCGGAAATCATGGAGCGGCGTCGGCGTGCGAAGAAGCTTGCGTCGGATCTCGAGGTCGTCGACTCGAACAAGGCGCATTGATCGACGATACCGGAATGACGGCGCCGGTGGGTCGCTCTCGCGAAGCCGACAATTTCGATGGGGTGGCAACAGGATTGACGGTTAGGAGTTCTTCTATGATGTATTACGCATTGGTATTCCTGGTGGTGGCGCTGATCGCGGGCGTGCTCGGCTTCTCGGGCATCGCCGGGATCTCCGCGAACATCGCGTGGATTCTGTTCGTGATCGGATTGGTTCTCGCTCTCGTCTTCTTCATCCGGGGCAGGGGAACGAGCGTCTAGTCGGCCCGCTGATCGTGGCATCGCCCCGCGCGGCGGGGCGATGCCGTTCTAGCCCGGTCGGAGTTCGTCCCCGTCGAAGGCGGGCAAGGAGTCCAAAGTGGCGGCAGGAAACAAGAAGTGTGCTCACGACGGCTGCTCGTGCGAGATCGAAGGCCCCGAGAAGGCGTTCATCAAGGACGGACGGACATTTTGCAGCAGCGCGTGCGCCGCAGGCGGCGGCTGTGACCATGGAAACTGCAACTGCGGGGCCGACAGCTCGACCTGACATCACCGCTTAAGCAATAGCCGCAGAAAAAGGATCGTCACGCAGAGATCGCGGAAATTCGGCTAGTTTGCGATCACTCCGACCTCGGCGGCAGCGCTCGATGCATGCCGCTACCTCGAGCGAGCCTGATGAACGAAATCCGTGATGAGCAGCGCGTGCTCGTGCTTGCGGCGACCGGGGCGGCTGCGGAGCTTGTTACGCCGGAGCTGACCGCTGCCGGAATCGACACGGCCATTTGCAGCTCGCTCGCCGAGGTCGCGCGCGAATTCCGCGAGCATGGCGCCGCCGCTGTCGTGCTCACCGAAAGCTCGATCGATTCTCCCGACCAGCATGAGCTCACCGAGGCACTACGCTATCAGGCAGCGTGGTCCGATTTGCCGATCTTGTTCCTCACGCGCTCGGGTGCGGAGTCGCCGGTCGCCGCGCGCTGGATCGCGCAGCTCGGGAACGTCGCGGTGCTCGAGCTTCCCGTGCGCAACGCGACGCTCGTGAGCGCCGCGCGCACCGCCGTTCGTGCGCGTCAGCGGCAATATGACTTGCGCGACCAGATGGAGGCTCTGCGCCAGAGCGAGGAGCGATTCGAGCTCGCCGCCCAGGCAACGCACGACGCAGTCTGGGACCTCGATTGCACGGCCGTGGATGCTGCGGCCCGTCTGCTCAAGCGGTCGGCCTATGGCTGGGAGCTCGGCGATGAAGCGAGCGGGGACGCGTGGGCCGCGCGCGTGCATCCTGAGGACCGCGACCGGACGATCGCCTCGCTGCGGGCCGCGCTCGACGGCACGGCGACGATCTGGACCGAGGAGTATCGGTTCCGGAACGCGGACGGCGTATACATATATATAGACGATCGCGGCCAAATCCTGCGTGACGCGAGCGGGCGCGCAGTGCGCGCCGTCGGCGCGATGATGGACATCAGCGCGCGCAAGCGCGCCGAGGAAGCGACGGCGCTGAACGCGGCGATCGTCGCGTCGTCCGACGACGCGATCGTCAGCAAATCACTCGACGGCGTAATCCGGTCGTGGAACTCCGGGGCCGAACGCTTGTTCGGCTACACCGCCGCCGAAGCCGTGGGACAACCGATCACGTTGATCGTGCCGACGAGCAAGCTCGCCGAGGAAGCGCAGATCTTGAGCCGCTTGAGCCGTGGCGAGCGCATCGAGCATTTCGAGACGGTGCGCGTCGCGAAAGGGGGGCAAGAGGTTGCCGTCTCGCTCACGGTGTCGCCCGTGCTCGACCCCAACGGGCGGATCCTCGGCGCATCGAAGGTGGCACGCGACATCTCCGCGCGGAAACGCGTCGATCGCGAGCTGCTGCGTCAAGACACGCAGCTGCGCTTGCTGTGGGAGACGGCGTCCGTGCTGCTCACGACGCAGAAGCCGGATGCGATGCTCCGCGGCGTGTTCGACAAGATCGCGCCGTATCTGCGCATCGACGCGTACTTGAGCTACATCGCTGACGAATCGGGCGAAGCGTTGCGGCTCGAAAGCTGGGCCGGCATCCGCGAGGCAGAGGCTGCGGCGCTGCGGCGCCTCGAGCTTGGCCAGAACGTCTGCGGGAAGGCGGCCCGGGAACGCCGGCCGATCGCAGCCGGCAGCATTCAAACCTCCACCGACGCGTCGCTGGAGTTTGCGCGACGGCTCGGTTTTCGCGCCTATGCCTGCAGCCCATTGATTGCCGAAGGTCGCCTGCTCGGCACGCTCGCCTTTGCCAGCCGGGCGAAGGATGTGTTCGACGATGACGAGCTCGAGTTCCTCGAGACGATGTGCCGTTACGTGACGGCGGCCTACGAACGCATGCATTTGATTGGCCAGTTGCGCGAGACGGACCACAAGAAGGACGAATTCTTGGCGACGCTCGCGCACGAGCTCCGCAACCCGCTCGCGCCGATCCGCAACGCGCTCGAGATCATGCGCGTCGACGGCCACAACGCCTCGGCGGTGGAGCAGGCCGCGCGCCTGATGATCGAGCGCCAGCTCGAACAGATGGTGCGACTGATCGACGACCTGCTCGATGTGAGCAGGATTTCACGGGGCCGGCTCGAGCTGCGCAAGGAGCGCGTCGAGATCGCGGACGTCATCCGCAGCGCCGTGGATATTTCGCGTCCGTTGATCGAGGCGGCGCGGCACGAGCTCGTGCTCGATCTGCAGCCCGACGCAACCTACGTCGACGCGGACCCGATACGGCTCGCGCAAGTGGTTGCGAATCTGTTGAACAACGCGGCTCGCTACACCGAGGCGGGCGGCTGCATTTGGCTCAGCGCTCGACGGCAAGACGCCACGGTCGAGATCACGGTCCGAGACAACGGCATCGGCATCCCGGCAGACGCGCTGCCACGGATCTTCGACATGTTCGCTCAGGTAGACGAGTCGCTGGAACGCTCGCAGGGCGGGCTAGGAATCGGACTCACGCTCGTGAGGCGCCTCGTCGAGATGCACGGCGGCACGGTCGAGGCGCGCAGCCAAGGATCGGGCCAAGGCGCGGAGTTCACCGTGCGGCTGCCGCGCGTGACGGCTGCGCCGCCGCAGGCGCCGGCGCTCGAGAGCGCACCGCCGCGGCGACGCCCCGTCGCGCGCCGCGTCCTCGTAGCCGACGACAATCGCGACGCCGCCGAAAGCATGGGCATGCTGCTGCGCCTAATGGGTAACGAAGTACGTACCGTCCATGACGGCCTCAAAGCGGTGGAGGAGGCTGCCACGTTCCGGCCCGACGTGATCCTGCTCGACATCGGCATGCCGCGACTGAACGGCTATGACGCGGCGCGATTGATCCGTGAGCAGCGGTGGAGCAACGGCACGATGATCGTCGCGCTCACCGGCTGGGGCCAGGACGAGGACAAGCGACGTGCGACGGAGGCCGGCTTCGACCGCCATTTCACCAAGCCGCTCGATCCCGCGGAGCTCGAAAAGCTCATGCACGACTTCGTCCCCGACTGACGAGCTCGTCCTCGCCAAGACGCGCCGCGGGTGGTTCGCGGCCCGGGTCGGTGCCGTGATGCCACTGCGGACCTGCTATCCTTTCCGCGCTCGCTTTCCATCAAGATTCGCCATAGGAGCGCCCTCCCATGAGCTCTGCTTGGGCCGACGCGGCGCTGCGCGCGAGCGGGCGCGCCGCATTCGCTAGCGTCTGGCTCGCGGTGCTCGCGTCATTCGCGCCGCATGCCGTGACCGCCGCTCCCGGCGAGGATCCACTCGTGCTCGTGCCCGCGCCCGCGGGCACGGACGGTCCGCTCGTGCTCCTCATGAGCGGGGACGGCGACTGGGCCGCGTTCGTGCGCGAGCTCGCCCAGTCAATAGTCGCGCGCGGCGCGCCGGTGCTCGGGCTCAAGTCCCGCACATGGTTCTCGGAGCCGCGCACGCCCGAGCAGAGCGCGGCGTTGCTCGAAACCGCCCTGCGTGCGCAGCTCGCCGCCTGGAACCGCAAGGACGTGGTCATCGTGGGGTATTCGCGCGGCGCGGACCTCGCGCCGTTCGTGGTGAATCGCTGGTCCGAGGAGCTGCGTGCCCGCGTCCGCAAGATCGTGCTGATCGGTTTGAGCGAGGGCGCGAGCTTCGAATTCCATCTCGAGGACCTGGTGCGCGACGTTGCGCGGCCCACGGACTCGCCGACCCGCCCCGAAATCGAGAAGCTCACTGGAATCCCGCTGGTCTGCGTGCGCGGCACGGAGGAAGAAGATTCCTTTTGCGCGCGCCCCGTCGCGGGGATGCGTGTCGTCGCGCACGAGGGCGGTCATCGCGCGACCGCCAGCAGCGGGACGGGAGCGATCGTGCTGAAGGAGCTCGGCCTCGAGCCGTGAGTCGATGAGCACGACGCCGAGCACGATGCGTGAACGTACGCGCTGGTTGCGACCACTCGCGGCATTACTGGTATTCGGCATCGCGGCCGTAGTGCTGCATCGCGGCCTCGCACAGTTCAACTTTCGCGAAGTGCTCGCACACTCGTCGGCGATCCCGGCTCGCTCGCTCGGGGCCGCGCTGCTGCTCACTGCCGCGAGCTATTGGCTGCTCGGTTTCTACGACGTCCTCGCGCTGCGCTACGTCGCGAAGAGGATTTCCTACGGGCGCGCGGTCTTCACGGCGTTCATTGCGTACGCGTTCGGCCACAATCTCACGCTGGCGGGGTTCACGGGCGCCGCCGTGCGGTTGCGGATGTACGCCTCGAGCGGGATCACGGGGCTCGAGATCGCGACGATATCCGGGTTCTGCTCGCTCACGGCCGTGCTCGGCCTAGGGGCGCTCGCGGGGGCGTCGCTGTTGCTCGAGCCGGCTGCGATCGCGGAGACGCTGCACTTCCCCGTTGCGCAGGCAGTGCTCGCCGGAGTGCTTCTGTGCGGCGTGGTCGCGGCGTACTTGCTATGGGCATCGTTCGCGCGTCAGCCCCTCGAGATCCGCGGCTGGGCGCTACGCCAACCCGGCGGTCTGCTCGCGCTCGCTCAGCTCGCGCTCGGCATCACGGATTTTGCGCTCGCGGGCGCCGTGCTGTGGATGTTGCTGCCGCCCGAGGCGGCGATCGGCTTTCCCGCATTCGCGGGGGTGTACGCGGCCGGGATCGCCGTGGGAATGCTGAGCGCCGTGCCGGCCGGGCTCGGCGTATTCGAGGCTGCGGTGGTGCTGATGCTGCCGGACGTGCCGATCGACGAGTTGCTCGGCTCGCTGCTCGCGTATCGCGCCGTCTACTACGTCGTGCCGCTACTGACGGGCGCGCTTTTGTTCGCCGGCGAGGAGCTGCGCGCGCAGCGGAAGCACCTCGCGCGGGCGCAAGCGCTCGCGTCGGCGTACGTCGCGCCGGTGGTACCGCAGGTCGCAGCGACCCTCACGTTCGTCGCGGGCGGCGTGCTGCTCTTGTCGGGCGCGACGCCCGGCGTCGATGCACGCATGGGGGCGCTCCGCGAGCTCTTGCCGCTCGCGATCCTCGAGGTGTCGCACCTCGTCGGCAGCCTCGTGGGGCTCGCGCTCGTCGTGCTCGCGGCCTCGTTGCGCCGGCGCGTGAACGCGGCGTATCACATCGCGCTCACGCTGCTCATCGCGGGCATCGCTGCGTCGTTGCTCAAAGGGCTCGACATCGAGGAGGCGCTGCTGCTCGCGCTGGTCACCCTCGTTCTCGTGCTCGGCCGCGGTGCGTTTTATCGGCCGTCGTCGATTCTCGCCGAGCGGTTCACGCCGGTGTGGGTCGCGAGCATCGTCGGTGTGATCGCGGCGACCGCGTGGGTCGGAATGCTCGCCTATCGCAACGTCGACTACTCGCACGAGTTGTGGTGGACCTTCGCTTTCGAAAGCGGCGCGCCGCGCATGCTGCGCGCGGCTCTCGTCGTGGGGGTTACCGGAGCGGCCGTGCTCCTCGCCAATCTGCTGCGTCCGGCGCGGCCCGAGCCCGTAACCGCGAGCCGCGAGGAGCTGCAGACGGCGCGCGCCGCGATCGGGCTCTCGGACCACACGCTGGCCAATGCGGCGCTGATGGGCGACAAGCGTCTCATGTTCAGCGACGACGCGAGTGCGTTCGTGATGTATCAGGTCGCGGGGCGAAGCTGGATCGCGCTCGGCGATCCCGTCGGCCCCGCCGCGCGCACGGAGGAGCTCGTCTGGCGGTTCCGCGAGCTGTCCGATCGGCACGGCGGCTGGACGGTGTTCTATCAAGCGAGCCGTGAGCGCCTCGCGCAATACGTCGACCTCGGGCTCGCGGCGTTCAAGCTCGGCGAGGAGGCGCGCGTGCCGCTCGCGTACTTCTCGCTCCAGGGCAGCGCACGGAGCGACCTCCGCCAAGACCATCGTCGTGCGGTGCGCGATGGAGCCACGTTCGAAGTCGTGCCCGCGAGCGCCGTGGAGTCGCTATTGCCGGACCTGAGCCGCGTCTCCGACGCCTGGCTCGAGGACAAGGCCGTGGCCGAGAAGCACTTCTCGGTCGGCGCGTTCGTGCCGGAGTACTTGCGGAGCTTCGACATGGCGCTCGTGCGGCGCGGAGGGGAGATCGTCGCATTCGCGAACCTCTGGGCCGCCGGCACGAAGCGCGAGCTTTCCGTGGACCTCATGCGCTTCGGCCCCGACGCGCCGCGCAGCGCGATGGACTTCCTGTTCGCCGAGCTGATGATGTGGGGCCGCGCGCAGGGATACGAGTGGTTCAATCTCGGCATGGCGCCGCTGGCCGGGCTCGAGCAGCACCCGCTCGCGCCCGCGTGGCATCGCGTCGGCAACTTCGTGTTCCGGCACGGTGAGCACTTCTACAATTTCGAAGGCCTCCGGCACTACAAGGCGAAGTTCCAGCCCGAGTGGGAGCCGCGCTATCTCGTTGCGCCCGGGGGCATCGCGCTGCCGCGCATTCTGCTCGACGTGTCGGCCCTGATCGCGGGTGGGATAAAGGAGCTGTTCGGCAAATAGCGCGGGCCGCGTTCGACGCTGCTGCGATTTGCCGAAACTTGCCGACACGTCGACGCAGCGAGCTGGCCGTGCCGCGCCGCTACTTCAGGCCGAGCTTCTCGCCCGCGGCGAGCCGGCGGATCGCTTCCTCGATGCGCCTCGCCTTGGTCTCCGCCTTCTTCGCCGAATCGATCCAGCCCACGTACGAACGCCGGTACGATGGCGCGAGCCGCTCGAACTCTTGCCACGCGCGTGCGTTCGCCTTCAGGGCTGTTTCGATGTAGGCGGGTAGCGCGTCGCCGATCGACGTTCGCGGTGCGTAGCTGCGTGTCGTAGGGGGCCGCTCGAGGCCCGCTGGCTCGAGGAGCCCGCGTGCCTCGAGGCTCGCGTAACGCCTGCGGTTGATCGCGGACCAGCGGCTATCTGCGTTGCGCGGCGTGAACTTGCGCGCGTAGCGATCGTCGTCCAAGCGGCGGACCAAGCTGTCGACCCAGCCGAAGCACAGCGCCTCCTCGACCGCGGCTTCGTAGTCGATCGACTTCGCGCCGGTATGCAACTTGTGGAACACGAGCCAGACCTCGGGTTCCGAGCCGTAGTGCGCTTGCAGCCACTTGCGCCACTGCGCGCGCGTGCGCACGTCGATCGTCTTGAGCGTCTTCGCAGGCATCGGGTGTGGCGTGAGCGGATGTTCGCGATACTAGCAGAGAGGGCCGCGAGCGAGCCCGCGGCGAGCGTTGCGCAGCGCCGCGCGCCACCTTGACAGCGGCAGGGGAGATGGCCAAGTCTGGGGCAATCAGGTCTCGATGTTCCGGTTGGGGGGCGTATGTCGAAACACGACGAGAGCTCGGACGCGGTCGATCGCCGCAGTTTTCTCAAGGGCGCGGCGGGGGCCGCGGCGCTCGCTGCGAGCTGGCAGCGCACGAGAAGCCGCGGCGCAGGCCTCGGCCGCCGCGACCGCAGCCGGCGCGCCGGCGCCAACTGCCCGACAAGTCGAACGCGATGCGGGCACCTTGCAGCCGAGCGTCCCGCGCGCGCGCGGTGCACCGCGCGGGATCCGATCTCCAGACGCAAGTGCTCAAGGACCTCGGCATCGAGTTCGTCGCGGGTAATCCCGGCTCGAGCTTCGAGGGCATCCAAGAGTCGATCGTGAACTACGGTAGCCCGCCGAATGCGATGCCGGAATTCATCACGGCGCTGCACGAAGAGACGTCCGTCGACATGGCGAACGGCTACGGCAAGGCCGAGGGTAAACCGATGTGCGCGATGCTGCACGGCACGATCGGGCTGCAGCACGCGTCCATGGCCATCTACCAGGCGTATCACTCCGGCACACCTCTGCTGATCATCGCGGGCCGCGACGACGGCTTCATCCAAGCGCACACCGCGAACGACATGGCCGCTCTCGTGCGCAGCTTCACGAAGTGGGACGCGCAGCCGACGACGCTGGCGGGCTCGCTCGATGCGCTGCAGGAAGCGTACCGGCAGGCGATCACGCCGCCGACCGCGCCGACGCTCGTCGTGCTCGACATGGAGCTGCAGAAGAGCCGAGGCCGGTGACCTACAGGTTCCGAAGTACGTGCCGCCGCGAATCACGGGCGTCGACTCGACGACCGCGCGCGAGATCGCGGGCGCGCTGCTCGCGGCGAGCAACCCGCGCATCGAAGTCGGGCAGCTCCGGACGCACGATGGCGTCAAGCTCGCAGTCGAGCTTGCTGAGCTCGTCGGCGCCGCGACGAGCACGCGCGCCACCGCGGGCCCGATGAGCTTTCCGCAGCGACATCCCCTTTGCGGCCCCGGCGCGAATGCGAGCTACGACTACCGCCTCGGACTCGAGGTTGGCCCTGCGGACGTTGCGCTGGTCGGGCCGCGCGTCGCGTCGCTCACGGCCACGCGGGACAAGGCGAACATCGGCCTCGGCGGCCTACGCGGCACGGCGCCAGCGGACGGACCCTTCGCGGCGCAATCCGACGGCATCAAGCGGACGATCGCTATCGATGCGGAGGCGAGCCTGCCAGCAATCATCGCGGAGGTGCGCAAGCAAACGACGCGCGCGCAGCGCCGCAAGATCGAGGAGCGCAGTGCGAAGCACGCCCAGGCGAATCAGGTGGCGTACGTCGCAGCGCTGCAGCAAGCGTTGGACGTGAAGCGCAAGGGCTGGGATGCGAGCCCGGTGAGCACGGCGCGTATCTACGCGGAGCTCTGGCCGCTGATCATGAACGAGGACTGGTGCCTGGCGAGCCCGAGCAACTTCTCGGGAAGTCATCACCGCGAGCTCTGGGCGCACGATAAGCCGTACAGTTATCTCGGCGCGCAGGGCGCCGGCGGTATGGGGTACGGTGCCGGCGCGTGCGGCGGCGCTGCGCTCGCCGCGCGTGGACGCAACCGCATCGTCGTGAACGTGCAGACCGACGGCGACATGAACTATGCGCCGGGCGTGCTCTGGAGCGCGGCGCATCACAAGCTGCCGATGCTCACGGTGATGCACAACAACCGCGCGTGGCACCAAGAGCTCATGTTCTTGCAGTACATGGCCGGTGTGCGCGGCCGCGGCACGGACCGCGCGCACATCGGCACGACGCTGCGCGACCCGTACATCAACTACGCAAAGATGGCCGAGGGTTACGGCATGGCGAGCGAAGGCCCGATCAGCGATCCGCGCGAGCTCAGCGCGGCGCTCGCGCGCGGCGTCGCGTCGGTGAAGCGCGGCGAGCCGTATATGATCGACGTGCTGACGCAGCCGCGCTAACGGAGCGACTTGTGAGGTGCTCCTGCAACGAGACCGAGGGGACCGCGATGTCGCGCAAGCATGCCGGGCGTGTTGCCGCGATTCTCGCGGTTTCGATTGCGTGCGTAGTCGCGATAGGACCCGCGTTTCGCGGTGCGCACGCGCAGGGCGCACCCGGCGACGCCGCCCACGGCAAGGAGCTGTTCTACAAGCACGGCTGCTACCAGTGCCACGGCTTCAACGGCGAGACGGGCGCTCGCGATCTCGTAGGCACGAATAGCCCGATCATCGCGGACCTCGCGACGTTCACGATGTTTCTACGGTTGCGAGCGGACCAGGCGCCGCTGTTGCCGTCGACGCGAATGCCGAACTTTCCTGTCGAGGCGGTCAGCGACGCCGAGGTGCGCGACATCTACGCGTACGTGCGGACGTTCAAGCTCGACGCGCCGGCGATCGCCGACGTACCCACGCTGCGCGCGATTCTCGAAGCCGCGGAGAAGCCCGCGCGCCGCTAGCGGCGCCCAAGTTGGCCCGGCGGTTCACGCTACGAGACGTGGTCCGTCACGCGGTCGACGCCTTCCCCGCGTGCACAGTTCGCGCAGCAATAGATCTGCCCATACGCCTCGACGCCGTGCCCTACGATGCGGACGCGGCAGCGCGAGCAAGTCGGCGCGAGCGCTTGAATGGCACACTCGAACGAGTCGAATACGTGCTTGTCGACGCCGAGGGTGACGGTGAAGGTCTTGTCGTAAACGTTGCCACAGGTCTCACACTTCGCCATGGGTACCTCCTCTTAGTGTGCACCCGTTACGGGCGTCGGCGCAGCCGCGGGTAAGGTGTAGCGCCGCTCGATCGCCGTGCGCACGAGGGGCAGGCTTTCTGCCTTCGCCGCGCCGCGCGTTCGCTCGAGGCGCTCCGCCTCGTCCGCGAGCTCGCCGTCCTTGATCGCTTCGCGGAACCAGCGTGAGTAGTCGCCCGCGCGAAAGTGGTATTCCCAAGTGTCGTCGTCCACGCCGTCCGCGAGCTCGAGGAATTGGAGCAAATTCCGCGCGCGCAAGTTGAGCTTGCCCTCCGTGCCGCGAAAATAGAAGCTGCGGTCCGGCGACAAATTGCCTTCGGCGTATTTGCGCGAGTGCCGGCGATGCTCCATCACGGGCTGCAAGGTCTGAACGAGCTGCACGCGGCCGTCGTGCGCCGACCAAAACAGTGCTTCTCCGCGCTTTTCGGGCGGAGGAGACGCTGGAATGTCGAGGCCGCGAACTTCGGCGACGCGTCCGAGGATGTCGGGCGCGGTCGCGCCGACTGCGATCACGTGCGTCACCCGTTTCAATACTTCGCGCGACAACAGCTCCGGATGCACCGTCACCAATAGGACGCTCTCCAGCTCGTCGGGCAGCAGCCCTTTCGGCGTCTCCCATTCCGCAGGCATCAAATGATGTACCTCGTCGAGCACGAGCCAATGCGGTCTGCCGTACCGAGTGCGCATCTGCAAGACCTTCGAGAAGAGGTCGACGAAGAAGCGCGGCCGCTCGGAGATCGGCATCCCCGTGAGACAGACGACACCATTCACGCCGACGTCCTCGAGCAGTTGCACCGCTTCGTCGAGCGTCGGCGATGCATCGGCCTTGCCGATAACGACCGCGCCAGCGAGATCTTCATAGTCTCCTTCGGGATCGACGAGGCAGAACTGGTAGCCGTGCTCGAGAATCGATTCGACGAATGCGCTTCGCGACCGTCGACTTTCCGCTGGCGGACGCGCCGCAGATCAGCACGCAGCTGCCGTGCGCGTCGAGCGCTACGTCGCCCTCGTCGCTGGTCCCGAACTCGAGGCGGCGCCGTATAGGGCGGGCGCCTGGCCCGGTGAGATCGGTCTCGATCATCGCGGCAACGAGCTCCGCGACGCCGGCGCCGTGATCGGCGACGGTTACTAGATCTGCGGCTTCCTTGATCGCGGGCAGCGCGTTCGCGACCGCTGCGGAGAACTCGCAGAGCTTGAGGAACGAGTGATCGTTTTCCGCGTCGCCGACGCCGACGACGTTGTGCGGCGACAAGCGCAGCTCGCGCAGTGCCGCCGTCAACCCCGTCGCTTTGTTCACGCCGGCCGGAAGCACCATCACGGCGCCTTTGTTGAAGATCACCTGCAACTCGAGGCCGAGCTCGCGGATCACGTCGAGCACGGTCTGCGAATGCGGTTCCCACGTCGCCACGATCGTGGCGCCCACCGAGAGCGGCGCGACGCCGCGCCGCTCTAGCTCGGCGACGAACGCGGCGGGGGGCATCTCCGCGAGCACGGTCTGTTGCTTGCTCGAAGGCCGATAAAGCAGCCCGCCATTCTCCGCGACCACGAGCTCGAACAGGTCGAGCTGGGGGCACACCTGTTGGAGGTCCGGCAGCTCGCGGCCCGTGACGAGCACGAGCCGTCGCCCCGTCGCGAGCAACTTACGCAACGCAGCGACGGTCGCGGCATCGACGGCGCCCCGCGTCGCAATCGTGCCGTCGTAGTCGGTCGCTAAAACGTGATAGCGCATGCTTCTCTGCTCCGCTCGTCCGCTCCCCGGACGCGGCCATCGCCTCCTGGTCGCCGATTGTTGCTGCGCGGTGCAAGAAGCATTCCGTGCATACGGTCAGGCGTCGCGAGCGCAATCGCGTGCCCGCGCGGCTCGCGCATTGTGAGAATTGCGAATGGCTTCAAATGTGAGAAACGATTGCTGAGCCACTGCGGCCGAATGGCAGAAACGCAACGGTCGGCGCACCACGCGCAAGTCACGCAAGCAACGCAGGATCGGCGGTTTACGTAGCAGCGGCGCCGTCCGTGCGCGAAGGCGTGGCACGGCGCTTGCAGAGCAAGTTCGAACGACGTTGAAGGGGTTTCAAAGCGCGGCGGAGGATCGCGATGCGGTTCGCAGCCACAACTGTTCTGCTTGTTTCTTCGGCGGTCGCCGCGCTCGTCCGTTGCAGCGGCCCGGGCCTGGCCTCGAGTCCGCCACAACTTCACGTGGGCCAACAGGTTTCCGCGGAGACGCTCGCGCCTCTCGCACCCCTCGAGACGAGCGAAGTGGAGCATCGCCTGCTTGATCGCGCATGGGTCGCGGCCGGCGAGGACGCGCTCGCCCATCCGACGACGGTAAAACTGCCGTATGCGGAGGCGGGCGGCTTCCTGGGCTCGGAGCCGAGTGCCCGAGCGTTCGCGTTCGAAGGCTCCGAAGGTCAGGTCGTCAAGATCGTGCTCGCGCGCTCCGAGGCGCAAGGGTCACCGCTGTTCGTCGACGGGAACATCCGTGTGGAGCTGTTCCTCGAACAGACGCAGCGCGGCGAGCAAACACACGCGCTGCTCGCCGAGCTTGTCACCAGCGAGCCGTCCTTGTGGTTCCGGCTTCCCGTGACCGCGAGCTACGTCGTGCGGTTGGAACCGGAGCCGCTGACCGACGCCTTGTATCGACTGTCGGTCGAGCTCGAAGCTGCGCTGCCGTTTCCGGTGAAAGGCCGTTCCGAAGATGCCGTGCGCAGCCTGTTCGGCATGCCGCGCGATTCAGGCCTGCGCCATCACGAGGGCGTCGACATTTTTGCCCCGCGCTACACCCCGGTAGTAGCCGTGGCGGACGGCCAGGCGACGCCGCGAGAAAACCAACTAGGAGGTAACACGGTGTGGCTCAGCACGCCCGGGATGTCGTACTACTACGCGCACCTCGAGCGGGCGACCGTGAGCCCGGGGCAGCGGGTACGCGTGGGTGACGTGATCGGGTACGTCGGCAACAGCGGCAATGCCGCGACGACGGATCCCCACCTGCACTTCGGCATCTACCGTTGGGGCAGAGGCGCCGTGGATCCATTCCCGCTGCTGCAGGCGCGCCGCTTCCGCGAGCCGTCGCGCGGCCGCCCGGATTCCCGGCTCGTGCAAGCTTCTGCGCGGCGTGCGTGTCGGATCGCGCCGCGCGTACACGTGCACGATGTCGCAGCATTCGGTTGTGCGATGCAAGTCGGCACGGCGGGTGACGCGCACGCTTCCACGATCGCGGGCGACTGTCGCGACTTGCTGTCGCCTGACAGCCCGGTGAGCCCCGAAGCGCGCCCCGAGTCGCCCGCGGATCGCCGCCCTCGGGTCGCAGAGGGTGGTCCAGTGGCAAACAGCCCAGCCGCTGCCCGTGGACGATCTGCCCACGACTCTCGCGCCGGTCAACTTCGATCCAAGCCCGGCACTCGAAGTGTCGCAGGCGCCCGACGCCGACGGGCTGCATCTGACGTGCGAGCTCGCGAGCATGGCGCGCGCGGGAGCGCTGGGCGCGGGCGTAGAGCAACGTCTCCGCGCGCGGGTGTTTTGATGCAATCTGTTTCGATGCGATGGGGGGCGATGTTCGGACGCGGAGCCACGAAGGGACTCGTGCTGCAGACTACGCTGGCGATTATTTGATCGCGCGCGTTTCTGCAAAGAGGCAACGAGCCCGCGGCGGGAGCCGCGGGCTCGCGACGCAGCCTCTCTCGCGTCGTCAGCGGCGCGCGTGTCCGCGCCCTTCCTCCTCGGCCTCTTCCGCCTCCTCGAGATCGTCGCCTGCAAGGTCCCGCGCTTCATCGGCGCGTTCCTCTTCGGTGGTCTCCTGCACGGTCTTGCTCACGCCCTCGCGATAGCGGCGGTCCGCCTCGCGATTGCCCTCGCCTTGGTTTTTTCCGGTCATCATCGCTCCTTCGTTTGTCGGATCGCAGCGAGTGATGCAAGCGCAGTGCCATGCGGCCGCGGTGAGCAACCCATGGTGAGCGCGGGCAATCGGAAGCGCGCTAGTTCGGCGTGAAGGACAGCTTGGGCTCGCCGTTTACATGGAGCGCGTACGCTTCGCCGCGCACGAAGTCGCCGCCGAGCTCGGCTGTGTTCTCGGCTATGCCGTAGATCATCGTGCATGCGACGGTGGCGTCGGATGGAATCGTGTTCCAGACGCTGACGTTCACCACGTAGCCGTCGCGCGCGACGTCGATACGTTCGAACTTCGCGCAGCCGCTCGGCAAGCCTGATCTGATGCGGACGGCGTATCGCCCCGACTGCTGCTCACGTACGACGAGCTCCGCCGTCTCGATCGGCGCAGGAACTGCGGTCCGTCCGCTCGCCACCGCGGGTGGCGCCTGCGGGGGCGTGCTCGAGCGCGGCGGAGCTTTCGTGCAGGCCGCGAGCAGTGCTAGCGCGCACAGTGCGGAGGAGATCGAGAGGATTCGTGCGCCGCCCATCACGCGCGTATGGTATCGCCGCATCCGACGGCTCGTCGACGACGCGCCGCTGCTCATGAGCGTAGGTCCGCTCCCCGCGAGGCGGACCTACGTGGACCCTATCAGCCGTTGCTGGCCAAGTCCCGAACGATCGCGTCGCCCGGACGCTCGTGTGCCCTTAGCTCGTGCGCAGCCTTCCGCGTGCGGATCGAGGCAGACGGCAGATGTGGCGCGCGCCTATCGTTCTTGATGCCGGGGCTGCCGAGGTAGCGTACGCCGTGGTCCTTCATCCATTTGAGCTGCGCCGTGCGCTTGGCTTGAAGGCTGTCGGCTTCGCTTCCCGTGACGCAAAAGGCCGGCAATGTCACGATTTCGGAATCGAAGGAGAACTGCTTTCGTGAGAAGAGCGAGCTCATGTTTTTTTCCTCGCAAGACAATCGACGGGTCACATTCCAATTGGAAACCAGACGAGCGTCCAGTGACGACCGGGGAGACGGCGCGTTCCGGTCGGCGTGCTCCGCATACGAAGGTTTATGGAAAACGTCGGGCGCCTTGCCAGATTGGCGGCGGTTATGTCGCGAACCGTGGCCGGCTATGGCTTGTAGCGCGTCGCGCGGCGGAAAGTCACCAGCGGTTCACGGGGAGAATAGTGATCTGCGCGAGCATCGCGCGCGGCGGCGCATCGAGCGCGAACAAAATCGCTGACGCGACGTCGTCGGGCTCGAGCGCCATCTTGAAGCGCTCGTAGTATTGAGCCGCACGTTGCTCATCGCCGCGGTACCGCTTGCGGATCAGATCCGTCTTGGTGAGACCCGGCAGGATCTCCGTTACGCGGATCGCGGTTTCGGCGAGATCGGCGCGCAGCGAGTCGGAAAAGCCGTGCACGCCGACTTTGCTCGTGGTGTATGCGGCCATGGTCGGCATCAACCTGATCCCCGCGATCGAGCCGATATTCACGATGTCCCCGGCGTTGCGCTCGACCATCCCGGGCAGCAGCGCGCGAGTCACGCGCATCGTGCCGAGCAGATTCGTTTCGATCGCGCTCTGCCAATCGTCGGCGCTGCCGAGATCGAAGCGGGTGGTGCCGCCGGGGTCGTGGCCGGCGTTGTTGATCAGCGCGGTGACGGGGTGGAAGGCGCTCGGGATCGTCTGCGGTAGAGCGTCTACCGCGGCTGAATCGGTCACGTCGAGAGTGAGCGTCGTCGCGGCGGACCCGAGCTCGGACTGAAGCGTAGCAAGCGCCGCGGCGTCGCGGTCGACGAGCACCACGCGCCGTCCCGACGCCACGAGGCGCCGCGCGGTCGCGGCCCCGATGCCGCTCGCGGCGCCCGTGAGGACGACCGATCCGGCGGCCGTCACGTCTTCACCGGGTCTAGGTCGACTCGTGCGACCCAGCCCGCCGTTTGCTTCGACGCCGACGGATAGCGCGCAAGCACGAGAGGGTCGTGGCCCGGGATCACGTGCGCCTTCGATTCTGCGAGCCGTTCGAGCGTGTTGTAACCCTCGACCATGTCGCCCAAGTTGTAGAGCACCCGGAAAACGCGCCGCGTGTCGATGTGCTGATAGAAGTGCGTGGCATCGGACGCGAGCACGACGTAGCCCCGTTTCGTCGCGACGCGCACGCATTGAAGCCCCTTCGTATGGCCGCCGATCTTGTGGACCGTGACGCCGGGCGCGATCTCGTCGTTACCGTCGTGGAACTGAACGCTGCCGGCGAACACGCGGTAAACCATCCGCGAGACGTCTTCCGGTTCGAACGCGTGCGCGATCTGGTGATGGCACATGCAGCGGCCCGTGACGTATTCCATCTCGGTGTCCTGCATGTGGAAACGCGCATTGGGGAATAGGTCGCCGTTGCCGCAATGGTCGTAGTGCATGTGAGTTACGACCACGTCGCGGACGTCGGAATGCCGAACGCCGACGGCCTCGAGCCCTTCCTCCACGGGATGCACGATCTTGCGGTCGCGCTTCTTCGCCATGGTGGCATCGAAGCCCGTGTCCACGACGATGGTGCGGCCGTCGCCGACGACTGCCCAGACGAAATAGTCGAGCGGCATGTCGGAGTCTTCGTGTGGGTCGCCATCGATGAAGTTACCCCAGGCCTTACGGCCGACCTGGGCGTACTTGATCGCAAAAATTTCGTAGTGGGGCGTGCTCATCTTCATTCACCGCTGGCGACGCCGCGCGGTCGAGCGCGGCGCGGCAATGTTAGCAAAGTGGGATGCGGTGGCGTCGGGTTACGTGTTGTTCACGCCGGCTCCGCGCGGCTAGAATCCGTGCACTCAGGGACGGACGGGGTGATGCCATGCGGGGATTCCGGCAGGGCCTAGTGGTGCTCCTCGCTCTCGGCGCCGCAGTGGCCGACGCTCAGCAGCGGGGACCGACGCTCGGGGGGGCCGCGCGCAGCGCGCAGCAGGCTGAACCGCCGGCGGCACGCGGCGGCGCCGGCGGCGCCGGTCGTGCCGCCGAAAAGCTACGCGCTCGCGATCGCGAGCTTCGCACCGCTGAATTCCGATGTATTCGTCGCTGACCCGGACGGCCGCAACGCACGACCGTTCCTACCCGATCGCGACGCGCTCGACTACAACGCGTCGTTCTCCGCGGACGGTAAGTGGATCGTGTTCACCTCGACGCGCGGCGGCAACGCCGACATCTACCGCGCACGCCTCGATGGATCGAAGCTCGAGAAGCTCACGGACAGCGCCGCGTTCGACGATCAAGGCGTGCTGTCGCCCGACGCGCGTCTGCTCGCATTCGTCTCGAGCCGCAGCGGCCAGGCCGATATATGGACGCTGGATCTCAAATCCGGCGACCTGCGCAACGTTACGAGCTCGCCCGGTGGAGACTTCCGGCCGCAATGGTCGCCCGACGGCGAGTGGCTCGCGTTTTCGTCGGATCGCACGTCGACGAATCCCAAGTTCACCTTCGCGACCCTGCACTCGACCGAGCTCTACGTCGTCCGTCCGGACGGCTCGGACCTGCGCCGCGTCACGAGCGACGGCCGAGTTCGCGGGCAGCCCGCAGTGGTCGAAGGACGGCGCATCGCTGCTCTATTACGAAGCCGCCGTCGCGGAAGTGCAGAAGATCAGGAGCCCGTTACGCCTGCGCGCGACGACGCAGATCGCGAGTGTCGACATCGCGACGGGTCTGCATCGCACGCTCACGACGGGCGCAGGCGAGAAGTGGACCCCGCGGATGTTCGCGAACGAGCGCGTAGGCTACGTGAGCGGCGGGCCCGACGGTGGTCTCGAGTTCATGACCGTCGCGGACGGCACGCTGCAGCGCGGAGCGCCGGGCGCGCGCGGCGAGTTTCGGAGTCCGAGCTGGTCGGCCGATGGCACGAGCATGGTCTTTCACCGCGAGGTCGACGCCGCGGGATGGCCGCCGGTGCGTCCGTGGCCGAGCCTCGACCCGCAGTTCCGGCTCGTCCGCACGGGCGTGTTCGCGTCGCACGACGCAAGCGGCGCACGGCTCGTCGTCAACGACCAGAAGGCGGCGAGCCTGCGCAACAGCATAGTGCTGTTCAACGCGGACGGTTCCGGACGCGCGGTGGTGTTCAGCAATCCGGAGCGCAACGCGCTCGCGCCGGCGTTCTCGCCGACTGGCGACCGAATCGCGTTCGGCGTGGGACAGTTCTTCCAGGCGGCGCAAGGCACCGCTTCCGCCGATATCGCGTTGATCGGTGCGGCGGGGAACGGCGAGCCGGAGCTCCTCACGCGCGGCGGGGGCAACTTTGGGTTCCCGAGCTGGTCGCCCGACGGCAAGCGGCTCGTCTATCGTGCCGCGAGCGAGGAGCGCAACGGGCTCTACATCGTCGACGTCGCGACCCACAAGGTAACGACGCTGCTGGAGGGCAAAGCCCACGTGAATTTTCCCAAGTGGTCGCCGCTCGGCGATCGGATTGCGTTCACGGCCGACATCGACGGCGACTACGAGGTCTACACGATTGCGCCGGACGGCAAGGACCTGAAGCGCGTGACCAATCGGCCCGGCAACGATGCGCACAACTCTTGGTCGCCCGACGGCGAGTGGCTCGCGTTCACGAGTGAAGCGGGTGGCTTCAAGGACGAGTCGCCGATCCACCCGTACAACCCGCAGGCGTACGGCGATATCTTCGTGATTCGGGCGGACGGCAGCGACTTGCGGCGCCTGACGGACGACCAGTTCGAGGACGGCACGCCGAGCTGGATTCCGGGGCCTTCGGCTCGCTGAGCCCGAGCGGCGCAACGCGCGGACGTAGCGCGGGGCGACAATCCTTGTCAGGTTTCGCGGTCTATTGTTCCGCCAACCGTTCCGATCGCGCCCGCCAAGCTGGAGTCACCTCGATGGCCAAACGCACCTCCCAGGGTCTCGTACGCCGCGAAACCGGTCGGGCGCGAGCGAGCCAACAAACCTCCCGCGGCGCGCGCGCCGGCGAGCTTCAGACGCCGCGCCCGCTCGCGGGCCGCGTCGCCATCGTCGCGGGCGCCACGCGCGGCGCCGGCCGCGGCATCGCGCGCGCGCTCGGCGAGGCCGGTGCGACGGTGTATTGCACGGGCCGCAGCGTGCGCGGCAACCCATCGGCTTACGGCCGGCGCGAGACGATCGACGAAACCGCTGAGCTCATTTCGGCGAGCGGCGGAACCGCGTTTGCCGTGCGCGTCGACCACACGGTCGAGGCGGAGGTCGTGAAGCTATTCGCCGACGTCGACGCGCAGCACGGCCGCGTCGACGTCGTCGTGAACAGCATCGCGGGCGAGGATCCGATGATGGGCCAGTGGGGCCATTTCTGGGAATGCGACTTCGAGAACTGCGACGCGATCCTGCGCCAGTCCCTCGTGTCGCACATGATCACGGCGAAACACGCTGCGCAGCTCATGATTCGCGACAAGCGCGGTTTGATCGTCGAGGTAACCGAGAACGACATCCTCTCCGCGGGCGGCAATCCGCTCACTCAAGCCGTGAAGGCGGGGCTCAAGATCCTCGCGCTCAACATGGCCGCCGAGCTCGCTCCGCACGGCGTCGCCGCGGTGGCGATCACGCCGGGGTTCTTGCGCTCGGAGACGATGCTCGAGCGGTTCGGCGTCGACGAGACGACTTGGCGCGACGGCGGCAAAAGCGACCCGAACTTCCTCGAGTCCGAGTCGCCGCTTTATGTCGGGCGCGCGGTCGCGGCGCTCGCGGCCGATCCGCAGATCATGAAGCGCACGGGCCAGCTGTTCAGCTCGTGGGGGCTCAGCCGCGAGTACGGCTTCAACGACGTAGACGGCCGCCGCCCGGATTGGGGCGCGCTCGACATCGACTTCTCGACGCTTCCGAAGTGGCTGGTGGATCTCATGCGCACCGGCACGAAGCTACAGGTCGCATGGGCCGAGACGATCGCCGAGCGCACGCGCGACTTCCTGCGGCGGCTACCCGCGGAAAAAGCGCCGCGCGCGAGATCGCGCGGGCGCTCATAGTCATTGCGCCGGGGTCACTGCGCCGGCGTCACTTAGCCGGTTCGACGCTGACCGCGACCGCTTCGCTGAACGTCACGTCGACCTGATCGCCTTTCTTCAGCGTCGACGCAAACTTTTGCGCGTCGGGATTCTTGATCTGGACGTTGCGGAAGATTCCGTCGTCGCCCGTGAACGTGACCTCGTTGCGCGACTTGTTCACGTCCTGAATCGTGACGGTCTTGGCGGTCACGCTGCCTACCGCCGCGCCGGGCCGAGCGCCCGGTTCCGCGCGCGCCGCCGCGACCGCCTGATTGGTGGTGTTCGGCACGGGGCCCGAGCCCTTGGGCACGAGCGATGCAGCGACCGCCGAGTAGTACCGAACGACGAGCTGGTCGCCCACTTTGACCTGCGCCAGATTGCGAACCTGCGGCGAGACCTCGATGGTTTCGGTGTTGCCTTTCTCTCCTTTTAGTGTCACCAGACGTTTCGACACGTCGATGGCCGTGACCGTCGCCGATATCTCCTCCACGCTCTCGTTGGCGAAAGGCTCCGCGGGCTTGTTGCTCGCGCAGCCGAGCGCGGTGAGCCCAAAGGCGGCGATCGTCGAGACCAATACGAGCTTGAGTTTCATGGCTATTTCTCCGTTGCTTCACGAGCCGACGAATGCGGCGCCTCCCCACGCTCGCAAGCTGCAAGCGCGGGACGCGAGGTGCGGACAGAGACAGTCTGCCCGAGTGCCGCTCGGCCGGAGAATAGGACTTTGGTGCAACGCGGGAGGAGTTGCCGCGTCAGGGAGGGCGACGGGCGCTTGCGCGCGGGCGCGGCCCCAGGGTCGAGGCCGCGCCCAAGCAAAACGCGCTGTCGCCGTTAGCGGCCGAGCTTGATGAACGCCAACGCGTTGTTGGGGTTCATCGGGATCACGAGCTGGTTCTGCTTCGAGTCGTAGCACATCGAGGCGGCGGACGGGATGCCTTCCGCGATCACTTCCGCTTCCTTGCCCGGCGCGATCTTCGACACGCTGCCGAAGCGCACGCTGCTGACGTACTTCGTGCCGTCGGGCAGCACCACGAGGCCGTCGTTACCGGCTTCCTTCGCGTGCTCGGTCTTGACGAGCTTGCCGGCCTTGTCGAACGTCTGCACGTCGTTGGCTGCCGATGTTCACGACGACGACGTTGCCTTGCGCTGTCGACCGCGACGCCGTTCGGCAGGTTGAGCGGCGCGCCGTCGACGAACACGGACGATTGGCCGCCCGCCGTCACCTTGTAGATGCGCGGCTTGTTCTCCGGCTGCTGGGCGTTACCGGTGTTCGACGCGTACATCGTGCCGTCCGGCGCGACGCCGATACCGTTCAAGTTCACCGCCTCCTTGACCTCGAACGCCTGCTTCGGCGCCCCGGTCTTGAGATCGAACGTGCGGATGATGTTGCCGTCGTTGACGTAGAGCGTGCCGCCTTGGATCGCGCTGCCGAGCGGATGTACCAGCGTGAGCCCGTCGCGCGTGGCGCCGATCCACTTCGACGTGTGCACCGAGCCGTCCGGGTTGATCAGCGACACGAAGCCGTCGTTCGGCTCGAGCGCCGGCGGGCTGCCCGGGTTGCGCGGATTGGCCGCATTCATCGCGACGATCACGTTGCGGTCCGGGTCGAACGTGCAGCTCTCGGCGAAGTGGAAGCTGCCGTAGACCTTCACGTTGCTCGACATCGTCTTCACTTGGCCGGCTTCGTTCGTTGCGCTGAGCGGCGTGCCGGCGGCGAACGGCTTCGGCGGCGCGTTCGCGGCGGGAGCGGCGGGCTGCGCGAGCGCGGTGCCGCTTGCCATCAACGCTGCCAATGCAGGACCGAGGAGATTCTTCGCGTTCATTGGTTCCACCCCATTAGGATCGTAAAGCGGGAATCATGGACGATAGGGGCCGCCGTTGAAAAGCTTTTGTGCGATCAGCGGACGATGAACGGGTTCGGCGTGTCCGCCCCCGTCATTTCGATCCACACGCTCTTCTCCTGCACGAACTCGCGGATCGCGAGCAAACCGCTCTCGCGGCCGAAGCCCGAGCGCTTGTAGCCGCCGAACGGCGACAGCGGGCTCGAGACGCGATAGGTGTTGATCCACACGGTGCCGGCCTCGAGCGCGTGGGCCATCTTGAGCGCGCGGTTGATGCTCGCTGTCCAAACGCCCGACGCGAGGCCGTAGATCGAACCGTTCGCGATCTCGATCGCCTCGTCGTCGCTATCGAACGGAATGATCGACAGCACGGGGCCGAAAACCTCTTCCTGCGCGATCCGCATGTCGGGCGTGACGCCGGTGAACACGGTCGGCTCGACGAACCAACCGCCGCCGAGCTTGGGATCGCGTGCGGGCCCGCCGCCGAGCACGCAATTCGCACCTTGCTGCTTCGCGATGTCGATGTACCCGAGCACCTTCTCGTATTGCGGTTTGGTCGTGATGGGCCCGACTTGCGTCGTCTCCTCGAGCGGGTTGCCCATGCGCGCCGTGCGCGCGAGCTTGAGGAACCGCTCGACGAATTCGTCGTGGATCGACTTGTGGATCAACGCGCGCGAGCCCGCGACGCAGGTCTGACCGGTTGCGGCGAAGATGCCGGACACGACGCCCTTGACCGCGTTGTCGAGCGCAGCGTCGGCGAACACGATGTTCGCGGATTTGCCGCCGAGCTCCATCGTGACGGGCTTGATGTGCTTCGCGGCCGTCTGATAGACGAGCGCGCCCGTCGCGTCGCCGCCGGTGAACGCAATTTTCGCGACGTCCGGGTGAGCGACGAGCGTGTCGCCGATCTCGTGGCCGAAGCCGGTCACGATGTTCACGACGCCGGGCGGCAGCCCGGCTTCCGCGAAGATGTCGGCCATCTCGAGCGCGGACACGGACGAGTGCTCGGACGGCTTCCAGACGAACGTGTTGCCGGCGGCGAGCGCGGGCGCCATCTTCCAGCCCGCGAGCATCAGCGGCGAGTTCCACGGAACGATCGCCGCGATCACCCCGAGCGGCTCCTCGAGCGTGAAGTTGAAGTAGCCGGGCCGATCGATCGGGATCACTCGGCCTTCGAGCTTGTCGGCGAGGCCGGCGAAGTAGCGGAACCACTCCGGCAGATAACGCGTTTGCGCGCGCATCTCGAGAATCAGCTTGCCGTTGTCGGTGGTCTCGATCGCGCCCAGTGCGTCTGCGCGTGCCGCAATGAGATCCGCGATCTTCAGCAGCAGCTTGCCGCGCGCCGTGGCAGTGAGACCGCGCCACTCCTTGCTCTTGAACGCGGCCCGTGCAGACGCGACCGCGCGGTTCACGTCTTCCGGCGTCGCGCGCGGGATCAACGCCCACGGCTTGCCGGTGTACGGGTTGAAGGATTCGAGCCATTGATCGGAGACAGCGTCCACGCGCTTTCCGCCGATCAGCATTTGATATTTTCGCAAACGTTGCTCCGTGTGATTCTTGAAGCGCGAGCCGCGCGGCCGATCGCCATTCGGATCCGGGCGCCGCGGTCGGGGCGCAAATCGTCACACATTTTCGAATCGGTAGACAGCCGCGAGCCGGGCCAGCCGGCGGACACTCATCCGCGAGTGCGTGCTCGTTTCATGGCACGCACATTGCATTAGTCCTTCGTGTACGCCTGTGTGCGGCGGCGTAAGAGAGCGTTTCAGCGGTGCGTCTGAGGGAGGACGAATTCATGAGCACGACAATCCTCGATCCGATCAGAAGAGTCGATATTGCGGGCCCTGCGCCCGCGAGCGCCGTGTCCTGGGGCGCGATCATCGCGGGCGGCGCGGCCGCGGCAGCATTGTCGCTGGTGCTGTTGATGCTCGGCGCCGGTCTTGGCTTAACCGCCGTCTCTCCTTGGGATTCCGCGGGCATGAGTGCCGCGACTTTTGGATTCACCGCGATAATTTGGATAACTCTGACGCAGTTGTTGGCATCGGGGCTCGGCGGCTATCTGGCCGGCCGGCTGCGCACGAAGTGGGCCGACGCGCTCGGCGACGAGGTCTACTTTCGAGATACCGCGCACGGGTTCTTGGCGTGGTGTGTCGCATCGCTCGGGACGGCGGCCGTGCTGACCTCGGTCGTTGGGTCGATCGCGAGCGGCGGGCTGCAAGCCGGCGCGACCGTCGCAGGCCAGGTCGCCTCGACGGCTACGACGGCGGCTGCCAGTGCCGGCGGCGGCCGGCGGCGCCAACGCGCAATGCCCTGGCGGATCCGCGCGACAACGGCGGGCCGATGGCGTACTTCGTCGATTCGCTGTTCCGGTCGAATGGCAGTCCGCGCCCGGCGCCGGCTCAAGAGCCGGCTGCGGAAGGTGGAGGAGGGTCGCCGGGCCAATTCGCAGGGCGGCGCGCGCCGAGTCCGAGCAGACGCGACGAATGCCGCGGAGGTCACGCGAATTTTCGCCAACGCGATTCGTACCGGGTCACTGCCCGAAGACGACATCCGCTACGTCGGCCGTGTGATTGCCGAACGCACCGATCTGAGCCAAAGCGAAGCGGAGCAGCGCGTTCGCGACACGTTCATGCGCGTCCAAACGACGTTGCGAGACGCCGAGAACGCCGTCAAGAGCGCGGCGGACGACGCGCGCAAGGCTTCGGCGTATGCGTCGCTGTGGCTCGTGGTGTCGCTACTCGTCGGAGCGTTCGTCGCGAGCCTGATGGCAACCTTCGGCGGCCGGCAGCGCGACCTCTAGCCGCCGTTTCAGTCGAATATTGGAGGCGCTTATGCGTTCGATACTCTTGTTCTTTCTTGGCGTGCCGATCCCGATCATCATCCTGATCGCGATGCTTCACTGACGTCGCTTCGCGCTAAGGTCGGCGGCCCGTCTGAGCGCCGTGTGCGACGCACGTGCGGCTCCGAGCTATTCGCCCTCGTCTGCGCGCGCGTTCGCGGGCACGCTCTCCATCACGAATCGCCACGCGTCCCCGAGCAAGTCGCGCAACGCCTCGCGTCCGATCCTCGGCAGGCGCACGAGCACGCAGGGGTAGGGCGCGTAGTGCTCCTTGAGGTAGAAGACGTCCGGCTGCTCGTTCGATGAGCCGATCGCGGTCTTCGAAGGCGAGACGCACCATCAGCGAGCTCGGCTCCGCCGCCTTGTTGATCGCGGTGCACGCGAGCAGCTTCTTGCGAAGCTTCAGCGCGAACGCGCCGTAGGCAGTGCTCGCCTCGACGTCAGGAAGTGCGAGACCGATCTCGCGAACGGTGTCGAAATCCACTGGCCTGCGCGCCGCCGCTTTGCGGGCACGTGCTGGTGCGGCTCGATTTGCCGCGTTGGGTGGCGGGCATGCGCGAGACCGTAGCACATTTTCGCGTGGCATAATCGCGGCGAACGCGTGGTTTCTCGGCTCCGGAGCGGCTCATCGGTATGCGGATGCTTCCCTTCGTATGCGCGGCCATCGGTGCGACTTGGCTCAGCGTGCCCGCGAGCGCGCAAGGTCCCGCATACCTCCCGACGAGGACAATCGAGCACATGGACGACTATCACGGCACGAAGGTCGCCGACCCCTACCGCTGGCTCGAGGACGAGACCTCGCCCGAGACGGCCGCCTGGGTCGAGGCGCAAAACGCCGTCACGTTCCCGTACCTCGAGCGCATCCCGTATCGCGCAGCAGCTGCTCGATCGCGTGATGCAGCTCAACGACTACGAGCGCTATTCGGCGCCGTCGCGCAAGGGCGAGTACTTCTTCTTCAGCCAAGAACGAGGGCTTGCAGAACCAGAGCGTGTTGTTCATCCAAAAGGGCCTCGACGGCGCGCCCGAGGTGCTGATCGATCCGAACGCGTGGTCGGCGGATGGGACCGTGCAGCTCAGTGCGTTCGCGCCGTCGAAGGACGCGAAGCACGCGGTCTACGGGATCTCGCGCAGCGGCTCGGACTGGCAGCAATACAAAGTCATGGAGCTCGCGACGAAACGGACGCTGCCCGACACGGTCGATTGGGCGAAGGTGTCGAACGTCGCGTGGCACGGCGACGGGTTCTACTACAGCCGCTATCCCGAGCCGCCCGAAGGGCACGAGAAGGCGTCGATCAACGAGAACCATCAGGTGTTCTTCCACAAGCTCGGCACGCGAGCAGACGCAGGACGCGCTCGTCTACGAGGATTCGGCGCATCTGCAGCGCTTCCACGTGCTCGACACGACCGAGGACGAACGCTTCGCGATCCTCGAGGTGTCCGAGCGCGGCAACGGCAAGGACGGCAACGCGCTGTTCGTGCGCGATCTCACGAAGCCGGGCAGCGCGTTCGCGCCGCTCGTCCCGGAGATCACGAACGACACGTTCAACGTGATCGACAACGTCGGCGACAAGATCCTCGTTTCGACCGAATCACGGCGCGCCGAACTGGCGCGTCGTGCTCGATCGATCCCGCGAAACCGGCCGAGGCGAACTGGCAGACGGTGCTCGCGGAGCGGCCCGAGCCGATCGAGAGCGCAACGACGGCCGGCGGCAAGCTATTCGCCACCTACCTCAAGGACGTCACGACGCGCGCGTACGTCTACTCGCTCGACGGCAAGCTCGAGAACGAGATTGCGCTGCCGGGTCCGGGCTCGGCGGGCGGCTTCGGCGGCCCGCACGACGCCGCGTTCGTGTTCTACACGTTCAACTCGCTCAGCGTGCCGCCGACGATCTACCGCTACGACATCGCGGCGCGGAAGAGCATCGTGTTCCGCGCGCCGAACGTGCCGGGCTACGACGCCTCGCAGTTCGAGACGAAGCAGGTGTTCTACCCGAGCAAGGACGGCACGCGGATCCCGATGTTCCTGGTCTACCGCAAGGGCCTGAAGCTCGACGGCAACAACCCGACGCTGCTCTACGGCTACGGCGGCTTCAACATCGTCGCTGTCGCCGACGTTCAGCGCCGCGCGCATCGCGCTGCTCGAGCAGGGGTTCGTGTACGCGTCCGCGAATTTGCGCGGCGGCGGCGAGTACGGCGAGAACTGGCACCGCCAGGGCATGAAGCTCGAGAAGCAGAACGTGTTCGACGACTTCATCGCGGCGGCCGAGTGGCTCGATCGCGCAGAAGTACACGTCGTCCGCCGAAGCTCGCGATCCAGGGCGGATCGAACGGCGGGCTGCTCGTCGGCGCCGTGATGAATCAGCGTCCGGAGCTGTTCCGCGTCGGCATTCCGCAAGTCGGCGTCATGGACATGCTGCGCTTCCACAAGTTCACGATCGGCTGGAACTGGATCGCGGACTACGGCTCGAGCGACGACGCCGGACGAGTTCAAGGCGCTGTACGCGTACTCGCCGCTGCACAACATCAAGCCGGGCGCGAAGTATCCCGCCACGCTGATCACGACGGCCGACCACGACGACCGCGTCGTGCCGGCGCACTCGTTCAAGTACGCCGCGACGCTGCAGTCGCTCGCGAGCCGCGAAAATCCCGTTCTGATCCGGATCGAGACGAAGTCGGGGCACGGCGCGAGCAGCCTCACGAAGCAGCTCGAGACCACGGCCGACGTCGACGCGTTCGTGATGTACAACCTCGGCGTGACGCCGAAGTACTAGCCTACTTCTTGTCGATCTCCGCGAGCGCTTCCTTCGCGAGGCGGAACGAGTCCACGGCCGCCGGTACGCCGGCGTAGATCGCGACCTGCATCAGCGTCTCGCGGATCTCTTCCTTCGTCGCGCCGTTGCGGATCGCGCCTTTGACGTGCACCTTGAGCTCGTTCGGCCGGTTGAGCGTGCCGAGCATCGCGATGTTGAGCAGGCTCCGCATCTTCTTCGACAGGCCTTCGCGGCCCCATACCGCGCCCCAGCAGTACTCGGTGACGAGCTCCTGGAGCGGCATGTTGAAGTCGTCGGCGTTGGCGAGCGCCTTGTCGACGAATTCCGCGCCGATCACCGATTTGCGGATCGCCAAGCCCTTGTCGAACATTTCTTTATTCACTGGTGTTTCCCCTGACTGAGTTCCGAAAAAACCGAACGGCGCCGCCACAGGCGCGTCGCGCGGCGTATGGTAAACCGAGCGGGGGCGCAGCGGGCGCCGAACTTTACGCGGCGTGCGCTTTCCTCGAGCTCCAGGCCTTCGTCACGTGATCGTCCGCCGCCGCGAGGGCGGCGAGCAACGCGGCTCGTGCTCGGCCGCGGCGTCGAGCGGCTCGAGGCCGCGCATTCGGTAATAGAGATCGCGGCCGAGCGTGACGACTTCTCGCCGATACGACGACGCGCGCTCCGCGAGCTCGATCGCGCGCTCGAGCACGGCGTGCCGCGGCACGGCCTCGTTGATCAGGTGCAGCGAGCGCGCCTCGTCGGCGCTCATGAGTCGCGCGTTGTAGATCAAGTCGAACAGCACTTTCTTCGGCAGCGCGTCCCTAACGATCGCGAGTGCGATGAACGGGAACAAGCCCCTTCGCCGCTTCGGGCAGGCCGAGCGTCGCGTCGTCGGCGGCGACGGCCAGGTCGCAGCCGATCACGACGCTGAAGCCGCCCGCGTGCGCGTCGCCGTTCACCGCCGCGATCGAGCGGCTTGCCGAGCCGCGCCATTGCGGCGTCCATCGCGAGCAGCGCGTCCGCGTACTCCTCGCGGCCCGATCTCGTCGGGCCGGCGCCGCGATAGTCGCCGCCCAGGCAGAAGTCGTCGCCGGCGCCGGTGAGCACGCACGCGCCGACCGAAGCGTCGGCACGCGCGGCTTGCAACGCCGTCGCGAGCTCGCGCGCGAGCGGGGCGGTGAGGCGATTGCCGTGCTCGGGTCGATTCAACGCGAGCACTTCGACGCGGCCGCGACGCGTGATCAGGACGTCCGACATGTCATTGCCCTCGCGATCGATCCGGGCGCCGCGCGTGTCAACCGCCGAACTGCTTCTCGCGGGCGACCACGTCTTTGAGGCCGATGAAGTCGTTGAACTCGTCGAACGGCGTGAGCCGATCGGCGATCGCATCCGTCGTGCAGCCCTCGCGCATGAAGGTCTCCATCATCTCCTTCACCGCCTTGTGCATCGCGAGCAGCGGCTCGATGGGGCACAGCGCGTAGTCGAAGCCGAGGTCGTAGACCTGCTTCAGAGTGAGGTAGGGGCTCTTGCCCGAGCGCGCCATGTTGAACAGCAGCGGCAAGCCGAGCGGCTTCAAGCGCCGCGCGATTTCCTTCAGCTGCTCGACGCTGCGCGGCGCGTCGACGTAGAGGCCGTCGGCGCCGACCGCAGCGTACGACTCGAGCCGGCGGATCGCGTCGTCGAGGTCCGTGACGCCCATCGCGTCGGTCCGCGCGACGACGAAGAAGTCGGGGTCGCGGCGCGCCGCGAGCATCGCGCGCAGCTTCTGCTGCATCTCTTCCGCGGGAATCAGCTGCTTGCCCGCGAAGTGTCCGCACTTTTTCGGCATCGCCTGGTCTTCGAGGTGCAGAACGGAAGCGCCGGCTTCTTCCCACAGCTCGATCGTGCGCTGCGCGTCGAGCACGCCGCCGTAGCCCGTGTCCGCGTCCGCGAACACCGGCACGCTCGTCACGCGGCAGATGCGGCGGATGTGCTCGAACATCTCGGTCTGGGTGAGCACGCCGAAGTCGGGTTGGCCGGCGACCACCGCGCGATGCGACGAACCCGCTCACGTAGATCGCGGGCGCACCGGCGGCTTCGGCCAGCTTCGCGGTCACGGCGTCGTGTGCGCCGAGACAGACGAACGGCGGCTTTCTTAGCAGCTCGCGAAAGCGAGCCGAGCGGCTCGCCGCTGGGCTTGGCGGCTCATCGGCTTCATTTCGATGCGCCCGTCGGTGCGGGAGCCGGCGTCGGGACGAACTCGATCACGATCGCGCGCTTGGCGAATTTCCACGCGCCGTCCACCTTGCGAAGCGTGTCCTCATAGTGACCGGCGGCTACGACGCCCTGCCGCGTGTCAGCCATCGCCGATGTCTTGCCAATAGGCGCCGCCGGTCGCGCTGTCGCCTTTGATCACGTACGACGAGTTGCTGATCACGTGAATCACGCGTTCGTCCGCAGGTAGCGCGCTTAGGAAATCGATGATTCCTTGGCGGCCTTGCGCCTTTTGATCGCCGAGCAGCAACTCGCCGTCCTCGGTGTAAGTAGCTGGCGTAGGTCTTCCAGTCCTGATGGTCGAGCGCGTGCGGATAGTCGCCCGGCGACGAGCTGGTCGATGGCCTGACGCTCGAGCGAGCGCGTCGATGCGCGGATCCGCCGCGGGCGGTTGCACCTGTTGGCAACCGGCCGCGAGCAGCGCCATGCCGGTCAGAATCACTACGTGTTTCATGCGGTCATCCCCTATGAACTGCCCCCGGACGTGTCGACGAAGTATAGGGGCTGTTGCGCATGAACACGATTCAACTGGGTTGTCTCTCGAGGCGGCGTGCCCGCACAATGGCGTCGCCCCATCAATCGAGGCCTTCGTTTTTGCCCGGCCCTTCGCCAAAGAACCTCGCACCCCTCGTCGTCGGAGTTTCCGGGCATCGCGACCTTCACGCGGATTGCGTCGTGCGGGCGAAAGAGGAAGTGGGGGCCTTTCTCGATCGCCTCACTGAGCTGCTGCCCCACACGCCGATTCGAATCATGGTCGGGTTGGCGGACGGCGCCGACATGCTCGTCGCCGAGACGGCTCTCGAGCGCAACCTGCTCGTCGAGGCGGTCTTGCCGATGCCGCTCGAGGAATACGCCAAGGACTTCAACGCCGAGGCGCTCGCGCGGCTGCATCGCTTGCTCGAGCGTCCTGACGTGCAGAAGGTCGTGCTCACGCTGCCCGACCGAGGCGCGAACCCGCTCGCAACTCCCGAATCGTCGCCGGACAGGGATGCGCTGTATGCGAATCTGACCGACGCACTGACCCGCAAGACCAATCTCTTGATCGCATTGTGGGACGGCGAGTTCTCGGCGTTACGCGGCGGTACGGCCGACACGGTGGTCAAGTACCTCGCCGCTCATACGGGGTCACCCGCCACGACGCGCGTATCGTTCGTCACGGAGTCGCACGACATACCGTGCGGTCAACAAGTCATCTATTGGGTCTGCGTCGAGCGCGCGAGCGCGGCACGCGCGGCGCCGTGTGCTGGTCCGTGCTACCTGTCGGGCGTCGGCGAGAACGTCTTGCGACGCCATCCCGACATGCCGCCCGAGCTTCGCACGCAGCTCACGGACCTGGATCGCTACAACGCCGAGATCCAAGAGCAGCAGTCGCAGGGAGCGTTCGCGGCGGCCGACGCGCTGGCCGCGGATCTGCCGGAAAGCATTCCGGCGGCGGAGCGATCGCACTTGCAGCGCATCGACAACGAGTACCGCAAGGCCGACGCCTTGGCCGTGATCTGTCAGCGCCATTCACTGCGGTTGTTCAAGTGGTTCAGCTACATGGCGTCCGCGATGGGCTTGTTGTTCCTCGTCTACGCCAAGCTCGTTGCCGCAAAGCCGTTCTTGATCGCCTATCTCGTGACCATGCTGGTCGGGTTCGTCGTATTCCACGCAACCAAGTCCCGTCATTGGTTCACCAAGCACCTGGCGTATCGAGTCCTGGCCGAGACGATGCGGATCGAGTTCTACCTGCGGCTCACCGATGCCGACCGCGAAGTGAACGCCGAGGACGTGCTGAAGCTCTCCGGCATCGACCGGTTCCCCGGCTTCACGCTGGATCACCGCCGTGCTAAAGAACGTGAAGCCGCTGACGGTGCGGCGAGTCCGCGAGCAGCATCACGAGAACGTGCGCTTGCGTTTGGTCCAGAGCAAATGGATCGAGGGCCAGCTCGGGTACTTCAAAGCGAAAGTGCGACAGCTCGAAACGACTCATCATCGGTTGGAGCGGCTGAAGACGGCTTTGCTGTACGTGCTCGCCGTAATCGCCGTCGTCTTGCTCGTATTCGCCGAGCCCCTGAGTCGACGGCTGCTCGACGTCGGATTCAGCACCAAAGACCTGCTGATGTTCTTCATGGGCTTGCTTCCGGTGTGGCTCGGAATATGGGAGCTCTACCAGGACAAGCTCGCGACCCGCGAGCTGCTCTGGCAATACCGAAATCAGCTCGGCCATTTCTCACGCGCGAAGATCGAGCTTGCGCAGGCGCTCGACGGGAACCGGCGCGTATCGATTCTCGCCGATCTTGGTCGCGACTCGTTGATGGAGAGCTATCTCTGGACCATTCACCGCTACCACCGCGAGCACGAGCCGCCGTCGGCCGGATGATTCGCGGCCGATCGCGGCGCAGGAGCTTCGAGCATGGAGCGCCTGCGCTGGGTCTCGGCGCCGGCGTTGCGCTAATATTCCTGACATGAGCACCGATCCGATCATCAGCGTTGCGCCGCTGGCATTCCCTTGGCAGACGAAAGACCCGTTCCTGGTCTGCGTCCATCACGTCGACAACTATCCGCGGGGCAACGACAAGCTTGGTCCCGTCGGATCGCTCGAGGGCCGGAATCTCGGCCAGGACTTCGCGGGCAAGGACGGTTGGCGGATGTACCACGGCGACCAAGTGCCGGGGTTCCCGCAGCACCCGCACCGTGGCTTCGAGACCGTGACGTTCGTCCGCGAAGGCTACATCGATCATTCCGACTCGCTCGGCGCGACCGCGCGCTTCGGCCGCGGCGACGTGCAATGGCTCACGGCCGGAGCGGGGATCGTGCACTCGGAAATGTTCCCGCTGCTGAACCCGGACAAGCCAAACCGGCTCGAGCTTTTTCAGATCTGGGTGAACTTGCCCGCTAGCCGCAAGTTCGCGGACCCGTACTTCACGATGTTCTGGGACAAGGACGTGCCGCGGCATCGCGTTACGGACTCGAACGGCAAGCACGTCGAGGTCACGGTGATCGCCGGGACGCTCGCGGGTGTCGCGGCGCCCGCGCCGCCGCCCGACTCGTGGGCCGCGAACGCGGACGCCGACGTCGCGATCTGGGCGATCGTGCTCGAGGCGGGTGCCAAGTGGACGGTGCCGCCGGCCCGCGACGCGCCGTGTCGCGCGCACCCTGTATTTCTTCTCGGGCGGCAAGCTCGACGTGGCCGGCCGGATCGTCGCGCAGCCCGTCGCGATCGAGGTCGTAGGAGATCAGCCCGTGCCGATCGCGGCCGTCGACGGTCCCGCCGAGATCTTGGTGCTCCAGGGCCGGCCGATCGCCGAGCCCGTCGCGCAATACGGGCCGTTCGTGATGAATACGCGTGCCGAGCTCGAGCAGGCGTTCGCCGACTATCGCCGCACACAGTTCGGCGGGTGGCCGTTCGGCGACAACGAACCGGTGCATCCGCGGCCGCGCGGCAGGTTCGCGAAACACGCGGACGGTCGGGTCGAGGAAGCGCCGTCTAGCGCGCGTTCGACGTCCGCGCGAATTGTCTTTAGGATACGGGGCGCCCGCGTCCATCCGACGCGTGTCCCTTACGGCTGCTCGACTCGGAGAACAACAATGACAATCGACACCGGCCTCGAAGGTATCTCGCAAGACTCGCGCAATGTCGCTCTGCTCGTTTGGATCGGGACGATTTTCTTCGGCTTCATCCCAGGGCTGATCGTCTATCTGATCAAGAAGGACGACCCCTACGTCATCGATCAGAGCAAAGAAGCACTGAATTGGTCGATCACTGCGATCATCGGCTACTGCGTTGGGGTTATTACCTCGTTCATTCTGATCGGTTTCCTCGTGATGTTCGTGGTCGGCATCTGCCATCTCTTGTTCTGCGTTCTCGGTGCGGCCGCGGGGTCGAGCGGCAAACCGTTCCGCGTGCCGTTCGCGATCCGGCTCGTCAAGTAGAGGGCTTGGCGCGGCGGCCGGCCGTCGCGTATTTCGCGAGGTTCTCCCGGACCCTGAATCTCACGATCTTCGCGATCAGGCCGAGCGGCACCGGGCGATCGAGCGGGAGCTGCACCGAACCCTTCGCGCTCGCGTAGGGCGTCGAGCTCGCTCTTGAAGTGCTTGACCGCGGACGCGCCCGGATAGAACCCGATGTGATGCTCGTACGCGGCGAAGTGAACGAGGTTGCCGCACAGCGCGAACGTCGGAATTTGATAACTGATTTTCTCCCGCGCCTGCGGTGCGGCTCTGCGGATCGTCGCGCGGATCTTCTCGAGCCGCGTTTGGACCTTCTGCTGGATACGACGCGATGTACTCGTCGATGCTCGACGCAGTTGTGCGCTTCTTCATATTCGATCTCGAGGCCATGCAGGCGCTATCGGCTTAGGCGGAGGACGCTCTCGCGGGAGCTTGGTCCAAGTCCGCCGTGCTCTGCTTTGGCTGTGCGTCAGCGGGCGGGCGCACGAGCAGTATGCAGACGAAGCCGATCAGCCCCCCGCCCGCGATCAGCGCGGGGATCGGCCAGTAGGCGCCGCCGGCGGCAGCCCACCAGGGAAGCCGCGATCAGCGGGACGAACCCCGCCATGGCACCGCCGAGCTGGTAGCCGAGGGAGGCGCCGCTGTAGCGGACGTGC
Source organism: uncultured Gammaproteobacteria bacterium (assembly GCA_963742115.1). Taxonomy (GTDB): domain Bacteria; phylum Pseudomonadota; class Gammaproteobacteria; order Steroidobacterales; family Rariloculaceae; genus FEN-1219. Next base: position 430,610 of record CAVUKQ010000007.1, on the reverse strand, counting down.
GCGGGGAACATTTCCGAGTACAGCGCGGCGGTCGGCGAGTACACCGCGTTGTGGCCAACGCAGATGCCGATGACCACCGCGAGCCACGTCAGCACCGGGACCTGCGATGTGATCATGAAGTTGAGCGGGATCGCGAACGCGACGATGAACAGCGTGCCGAAGATGATCACCGGGCGCCGGCCCACCTTGTCCGAGAGTGCCCCGTACATCGGGATGGTGAGGCACTGGACGGCGCCCGCGACGGTCACTCCGATCAGGTACGTGTTCTGTGACAAGCCGTACGCGCGTGGTCGTATAGGCCAGCGTGTAGACGGTCATGGCGTAGAACAGCGTGCCGTGCGCCATGTAGAGCCCGGCGGCCAGCAGCACGTTGCGGGCATCGAAGCGCAGCAGCTCGATCGCCGGCATCTTCACGAGCCGGCGGGTCTCCTTGATCTTCGCAAAGATCGGCGACTCCATGATCCGCAGCCGGATGAACAAGCCGACGAACACCAGCACGATGCTGACCAAGAACGGCACGCGCCAGCCCCAAGACACGAAGTCGTCCTCGGGGAGCTGCTGCACGAGCAGGAACATGCCGGTGGACATCAGCCCGCCGACCGCGCTGCCCATCTGGGCGAAGCTGCCGAAGAAGCCTCGCCGCTCGCCGCCCGAGTGCTCGGTGGCCATCAGCACCGCGCCGCCCCACTCGCCGCCGACCGCGAGGCCCTGCACGAAGCGCAGCGCGACCATCAGGATCGGCGCCCACACGCCGATGGTGGCGTAGGTGGGCATCAACCCCATCAGGAACGTTGCGACGCCCATCATCGTCAACGTCAGCACGAGCGTCGTCTTGCGACCGATCCGGTCGCCGAAGTGGCCGAACACGAGGCCGCCGACGGGCCGCGCGACGAACCCGACCGCGAACGAGGCGAACGCGGCGAGCGTGCCGGCCAGCTCGGAGAACGTGGGGAAGAACAGGCGGCCGAACACGAGGGCCGACGCGGTCCCGAAGACGAAGAAGTCGTACCACTCGACGGAGGTACCGACCATGCTGGCGAGGGCGACTCGCCGCACGGACTCCCGCGGTGCCGAACCGCTCTGCGTTAGCTGCATCGTTGCGTCGTCGTTCGCGTGCGCGTGCTTGCAGCTGCGACGCTTTGACGCGTCGTTCGCGCCGCGCGCCGGTCGCTTGCGCTTGCTGTTGCGCTCTCGCCGCGGCGGCGCCGTCTCGCGCGCTGCGCGCGCACGCGCCGCCGAGCCGCAGTGAGCTTCGCTCGCGGAGCCGCCGCGCGTTGCGCACGCGGGGCGCGCCGTACGAGCGGCGGCGATGCGCCGCTCTCCGCGACGAGTCCGAGCCGCGTCGCGCGGCTAAGCTCCGCGGCGTCGGCCACGCGCTCGAGCCCGTCGACGAGCCGCGTGAGGCTCGCGGCGCCCGCGGCGCCGAGCGCGGCGGCGGCGGCCGCGGCGAAGCGCGCGCGCACGCCGTCGGCGTCCGTCGGCGCGACGTCCGCGACGCGCTCGCGCAGCTCGTCGCCGGCGCGCGTCTGCACGATCACTTCCGCGCCTTGCTTCGCGGGAAACGCCTTCGTGAGCTCGTCGTCGACCTCGAGCCGCGTGCGCGTGGCGATGCGTCAGCACGTCGGGGTTTTGCTGCGGCACGTAGTTCTGCTCGGCGAAGTTGCCGTAGCGCAGCGCCGCCGCGACGTTGTAGTGGATGCTCATCTTGGCCTGCAGCACGTGCTCGAACGGCCCGCTCACGTCGCAGCCGGGATAGAGCGCCGCGGCGCGCGTGACGCGCACCGTGACGCGCTCGATGTCGTTGGCGCGCAGCTTCTTGCGCTGCGCGATCGTGTGCGCCGCCTGCGCCGCGGACTGCGCGAAGTTGCAGGCCGGCACGGGCTTGAAGAATACCGCGAGGATCTCCGGACGGTCGCCGAACACCTCAGGTGTCAGCGGGCGCGAGGTCCTTGTGGAACGCCGCCGAGCAGCCCGGCCTCGCCGTCGACGGCCGTGCGCGACGCGTACGCGCCGTCGGCCGCGAGCTGCACGGCCATGACGGCGCCGCGCGCCGCGAGGCCGGTGTGGAAGAACATCTCGCTGCCGCCGGTCGCGGCCCATTCGTTGTAGCCCGCGGCCATGTTCGCGCCGAGCGCGAGCGCCGTCGACGGTCTTGTCGGCGTCGAGGCCGAGCAGCTTCGCGCCGGCGGCCGCGGCGCCGATCGGTCCGGTAATGCCGGTGGGTCGGAAGTTCTTCGACACGTCGACGTCGAGGATCATGCGGCCGATTTTGCCGCCGACCTCGTAGCCCGCGACGAGCGCGGCGAGGAAGTCCTTGCCGCCGACCTTCGTGGTCTCTGCGAGCGCGAGCAACGCGGGGATGAGCACGGTGCCGAGATGGCTCACGCTGCCGACGTGCATGTCGTCGCGCACGAGGCCGTGCCCGATCACGCCGTTCGCGAACGCGGCGTCCTGCACCGACACGACGTCACGCGTGCCGATGATGCCGGCGCCGCCCGCTCGAGATCGCGCCCGAATTGCGCCGCGCGACGCCGATGGCTTGCCGGCTCCACGGCAAGTCGCCCGATGACAGCGCGGAGGACAGCAGGTCGAGGAGGCAGAGCTTCGCCTTGGTGACGACCTCGGGCGCGAGGTCGCGCCACGATTGCGCCGCCACCGCGTGCGCCATCCGCACGCCGAGCGGCCGGCGCTTCTCCGCGGATTGCTTGCTCGTTGCCGCCATGCTTAGCCCCGCAGCTCGACTCCGGCCCATTCCTCGTAGACTCGTGCGATCGACGTGAAGTCGGAATCCGCGCCGAATCGCGCTTTCGTCACTCCGAGCATCTGGAACACGGCTGCGCCCGCGATCATCGGGACGCCTTGCGCGTCGGCTTCCTCGAGGCAGAGGCGCACATCTTTATATGAGAGACCCGTGGCGAAGCCGAAGTCGAACGTGCCGGGCAGCACGGAGCGCGGGAACTTGTCCTGCGTCGCGCTGTTGCGGCCGCTGCCCGCGTTGATGATGTCGCACATCTGGCGCGGGTTGAGGCCCGCCTTCACGCCCATCGTGATCGCTTCGGACGACAAGCACGATCACCGCCGCCGCGAGCAGGTTGTTCGCGAGCTTCATGACTTGCGCCTGGCCCGGCGCCTTCGCCCAGTAGAACAGCTTGCCGAAGTTCTTGAGCGCGGGCTCGAGCTTGTCGTACGACGGCCTTCTGGCCGGACACCATCACCGCGAGTGTGCCGTCGCGCGCGCCGGCCATGCCGCCGCTCACTGGCACGTCCATGTAGACGATGCCGGCTTTCGCGAGCTCGCGCCTGCGCGATGCGCGCGACCTTCGGTCCCGTCGTCGAGCAGTCGGCGACGATGCTTGAGGCTCTTCGCGGCCGTGAGGCCCGAGCAGACTTTCTGGACGATGTCCGGCGTCGGTAGGCTCAGGAACACCGTGTCGGTCGAGCTCGCCGCCTCGAGCGCCGAGCTCGCGACCTGCGCGCCCGATCTTCGCGAGCTCGTCGGTGGCCTCTTTCGAGGTGTCGAACACCGTCAGGCTGAACCCCGCGTTGAGCAAACGCCGCGCCATGTGCGCGCCCATTCGGCCGACGCCGATGAATCCGTAGTCCGTTCGTTTCACTTCAGTTCTCCAGTCAAAGTCGAGGTCAATCGCGAAAGTTGAGCTCGATCGCGACGCCGTTCGGATCGTAAAGGAAGAGTTGCCTGAGCCCGATGTCGTCGAGCAGGTTTTCGCTGGAGCTTGAAGCCGCTCGCCGACGAGCCGCGCGCGCATCTCGGCGAAACGGCTCGCGTTGAACGCGATGTGGTCGACGGGGCCGGTGCCGTTCGCTTTCGTCGAGATCGGGATGCCGACTTCCTTCGTCCACGCGGCGTAGGTCTGCCACTCCGCGATGTGGATGCAAGGCGTGTCGCCCAAGTAGAGCCAATAGCCCGGAAAGTCGAGCTTCGGCCGGAACCCCTCGCGCATGCCGAGCGCGTCGCAGTAGAACTCCTTGGTCTCGTCGATGTCGTCGGAGAGCACGAGGTAGTGCTCCATTCGCAGCAGCGGCATCGTTGGGTGTCCCGGGGATCGCGGTCTTTTGTCGTCGTTAGTCGGTGCAGAGGCGGAAGTCTACATGATCCGCTCACGGGCGCGCGCGGAGTCGGGCCAGAGCCCGGCCGCGCCTTGCTTGCCGCGCCGTCCCGCTTGCGACACGATGCAGCCCATCCATGCGTTTCCAAGGCCGTACGGTCCTGATCACCGGCGCTTCGTCGGGCATCGGCGCGGCGCTCGCGCGCCGTTTCGCCGCCGAGGGCGCGCATCTCGTCCTGACGGCGCGGCGGCTCGAAAAGCTCGGCGAGGTCGCCGCGAGTCTTCCGGAGCCGCATGGCGACGTGCGGATCTTGGAGTGCGACGTGACCCGCGACGGCCAGCTCGACGAAGTCGTCGCGCAGGTGCAGCGCTCGGGCGCGAAGCTCGACATCGTCATCGCGAACGCGGGTTTCGGAGTCGCGGGCGCCGTGCAGCGGCTCGCGCTCGAGGACTATCGGCGCCAATTCGAGACGAACGTATTCGGAGTGTTGCGCACGATCTACGCGGTGCTGCCGGCGCTATCGCGCCCCGGTGGTCAGCTCGCGATCATCGGCAGCGTAGCGGGGCACGTGCCGCAGGCGGGCGCGTCCGCGTACGGCATGAGCAAGTTCGCCGTTCGTGCGCTCGCGGAGTCGCTGCGCGCCGAGCTCGCGCCCGAGGGCATTGCGGTCACGTTGATCTCGCCCGGATTCGTCGATTCGGACATCCGACGCACCGACAATCGCGGCGTGGTCCACGAGCAGCGCGCCGGTATTCCCCAGCGTGCGCTGCGGGCGTGCCGCGAACCCGCGGTCGACCGCGCCGCGTGACGAGCCGCGCGAGCGCCGGTGCCCACATCGCGAGCGAGCGCGAGGATCGCCACCGTGCACGGCACGCGTCCAGCCGTCTTTCGCTAGCAGACACGGCGATCGCTCGTTCGCGGGCCGCACCGCGAGCGCGCTGAAGCACGACCCGAGCGCGCCGCCAAGGCATCAACGCGGCTGTCACGCGTGCGCATCGTCAGCGCCGCCGCGGCTCGATCGGCCGCAGAACGTCGGCGTAGTGCGCCGCCGCGACGTCCGGGTGCGACCGAAGACGGATTTTCAGGTAGTTGTCGCCGAAGCGCTTGAGCACGGGATCGTTCGGATCCGCGTTCTCGCCGCCGCGCGTGGCCGCCGCGAGCGCGGGCGGGAGCGCGATCGGCTCGAACACGCACTCGAGCCGCGGATGGAAGAAGTACGCAATCGAGATGCGTTCCCGGCCGGGCGGCGGGCTCGCAACGCGATGCTTCGTCGCGCGCAGATAGCCCGCAGTCGCGGCCTGGAGCATCTCGCCGAAGTTCATCACGTAGGTGCCCGGCTTCGGCGTCGCATCGACGAGCTCGTCGCCGATCTGCACCTGCAAGCCGCCGACGTCATCCTGCAGCACGAACGACACGAGGCCCGAGTCGTGATGCATGCCGACGCCCTGATCGTCGGCCGCGCGGGTCGCGCGCGCGCGGGCTCTTGCGGGGGATAGCGGATGATCTTCGCGTGCGGATCGCCGCGCGGAAGCACCGCCGAGTCGAAGTGCTCGAGCGGCTGGCCGAGGCCTAGCGCGAGCGCGCGCAAGATCGCGACGCCGACGCCGTCCATCGCGTGCATCCAATCGAGCACGGCCCCGCGCATGCTCGGTAGGCTCGCGGGCCACTGATTCGGACCGCGCAGCCGCAGCCACGGCGGATCGGACGGGCTCACTGCGAGTGCAGTCTCCTCGGGTCCGAGGTCGAGCTGCTCGCGCCAGTCGCGTTTGGTCCTCGTGATCTCGCTACCGAGCGCCGTGTAGCCCCGGAAATGCGGCGAGCTCGCGATCGCGAGCGCGCGCCGTTCGGATTCGGGCAGCGCGAAGAATTCGCGCGCGGAACGCTGAATCGCGGCGTCGACGCTCGCCGGTACTCCATGGCCGGACAGGTAGCAGAACCCCGGACCGTGACACGCGTCGCGCAGGGCCGCGACGAAGCGTGCGCCGGCCGCGCCGCGCGGGGCGGCGAGAAATGCGCTCATGTCGAGATCGGGCAGGGATGTCATTCGTGTGATCCGCGTCCCAGGCGCGGCCGGGCGCGCCTCCTATACTGCGAGCGCCGAATTCTAGCCGAGGGCACTCATTATGTTGTGCGTCAACGTTAGCTCCGCCAAGGGCCTCGCGGCGGCCGCCATCTTGCTCGCGCTCGCCGGCTGTGCCGGAATGAGTGAGCAGGCATGCCTTACGTCGGACTGGCGCACGGTCGGCTTCGAGGACGGCTCGCTCGGGCGATCCGAAGCGGCGATCGGCAACTACCGCAAGCAATGCGCGGAGCACGGCGTGGCGCCCGACCTCGAGGCGTATCGCGCGGGTCACGCCGACGGCGTGCTGACCTATTGCAAGCCGGGCAACGGCTTCGAGGTGGGACACAGCGGCGCGACCTATCAAGGTGTCTGCCCCGCGAATCTCGAGGCGGGTTTCGTCGCCGAGTACAACACGGGTCGTCATCTGCACGATCTCGAGTGGGCGCTGCAGCGCGTCGACTCGCAGATCGCGAGCAACTACCGTGAGCAGGAGGCCATCCGCGCGGAGCTCACGCAGATCGGCGTGTCGATGATCGCGGGCGACACGACGACGGAGCAACGCCTGTTGATGGTGTCTCGGTCCGCGGAGCTCGGCAAGCGCTACGGCGAGCTCACCGCGCAGACGAAGTCGCTCGAAGACGAGCGCGTCGTGCAAGCGAGCGAGCTGCGCGAGTACCAGCAGACACTCGCGTCGCGTTTCTAGATTAGAAGCTCAGCTCGCGGGAACCATACTGCCCAAATGCGGACGGCGCGATCTTGCGACCGCGCCGTCCGGCTTTCCAACTGACTACCGACTGCCGGATTAGTTCGCGGCGGTGAGCGGTCCGCCCGACAACACGATTTCGACGCGGCGGTTGCGCGCGCGCGAATCGACCGTGGCGTTGTCGACGATGGGCATAGATGAGCCGAGGCCCGCGACGTCGATGCTCGCCGCCGAAACGCCTCGCCCGATCAAGTAATCGCGGACGGACATCGCGCGCTGCAACGAGAGCGCGTTGTTGGTCGCGACGCTGCCGGTGCTGTCCGTGTGCCCCTCGACGTTGAATCGCATCGTCGGGTACGACGCCACGATGCCCGAGAACTTCGCAAGGTTCTCGCGTGCCGACTCGTTGAGGACCGCCGCTCCCGTCGAGAACTGGACGCCGCCGATCTCCGAGATCAGCCCGCGACTGGATTCACGCGTCGGCAACGCCGCGTTGAGCCGATTGCGTAGATCGTTGCGAGCAGCGGTGGCGGCCGACGCTTCATTGCGCGTGCGCTCGGCTTCGGTTGCGGCGACGGTGGTGGCGGCCGCGACTTGCGCCGCGGTGTTTGCCGCCTCGGTCGTCGCGACGGCCGCTTGTCGCGCGGTTTCGGTCGAAACGGCTGCAGCCTGTTTCGCGGCTGCGTCCGATGCGGCTGCTGCGGCGACTCGATCTCCTTCGACCTTGGCGGCGGCCGAAGCGATCATGGCGGCGCGACGTGCGTCCTCGCCGGTCGTTACGGCCTCGCGGGCGAGACCCGGAGCCGTTTTACGTTCCGCGCTCTTGCCGGTCAGCGCTCTTTCGGCAGCGCCCAACTTCTCGGTGGCCGTCGCAAACGCCGCCGTCGCAAAACGATCCGCACCGGCGGCTTGAGCGATAGCGAGCGCGTAGCGAGCTTGCACGATCTCGACCGGATTCTTTTCGTCGTCGATCGCGATTGCCGACAGATGCGAGTAATCGGCGCGTTCCGTCAGAGTCGTGACCTTCGACTCGCCGCCTTTGACGTTATCGGCGACGTTGTAGAGCACGATCATCGTGCTCGGAACGGTGACCGCGAAGTGCGGCTCGGCCGTGACGATGAGCGCGAACTGCGACGCGTTGTCCTGCGTGTCGATCTCGCCCTTCCCGCCGTTTGGCCCCGCTAGCACGCCTTTGTTGGAGGCGCGGCCGTCCGGCGTCAGCGCCCACAACATGTACGTCGTGTACGCGCCGAGGGAGGCCGGTTTCGGCAGGTCCGCGACTTTGGCCGAGATCTGCGCGTTGCCGTTCTGGTATTCCACCTGTGCGTGGCCCTGTGCGGCCGCCGCGATCGGGGTACCGCGAAGCAACAGCTGCGACTTTGGGCCGTCCTTGTAGCTGAACATCGAGATCTGACTCATTACGTCGGAGCTCGCGATCGCTTCGGAGGTTTGAACGGCTTGCGCGAACGTCGTAACAGGCGTGCTGCTCAACAGTGCCAGCGCCACGGCGGCGGCTAATAGCGTGCGATTACTCAATTTCGTCTTCATAAAACTTCTTCCCGTAACGAATTGCCAAAAAAATCGTCGTCTGCCGTGCGGTGTGTCGGGTCAAATTCGACCCATGATCACCAGCACGAGCAGTACGATCAGAACTACGCCGAAGACGCCGCTGGGCGCGTAACCCCAGTTTCTGCTGTGTGGCCAACGCGGAATAACGCCCAGCAAGAGCAGGACGACAACTATCAGCAGTATTGTTCCAACGGTCACGTTCGATCTCCGGAATCACTTAGAGCGGCAAACTATCGCGAATCGCGCGATACGTCGGTACGGCACCGCACGTTGGGTTGGGCGGTGCCGCGGTTTTTCGTGCGCACGCTATGCGTGCCAGCGTACAGAGCGCTGCGGCTTTAACGCGTAGGATCGTTCGCTCGCTGGCGCTCGCGATTCTCGCGCGCGCTATTCAAGACAAAGACGGAGCTCGTATGAAAGTGTTCGCGATAATGTTGCTGATGACGTTGCCGTTTGTCGCTGCCTGCCAAAAACAAGGGCCGCTCGAACGCGCCGGCAAAGCAGTCGATAGCGCCGTCCAAGACACCAAGAAAAGCGGCGAGGCGGCCGGCAAGAAGGTCGACGATGCTGTCGACGACGTGAGCGACGGCGTCAAAGACGCAGCCGACGACCTCAAGAAGAACTGACGCGCGTGCCGCCTGGCGGCGCGGAACTTCTCGACGCTCAGCGAGCCGGCGAGTCCGGCAGACGCTTTCCTCGCGCCGCTCAGGAAGGGTCGCGGCGCCGCATTAAGTTCTCGTAATCCGACGCAACCTCCGACCGATCTCGTTTCGCCGTTCCGTCTAAAACGGCGAAACGAGTCATATTTCGTGCCGGCGCTTTCCAACATCGCGTCGTGCAGCGCAAGGAGGGCGTCACGTGGATCTAGAGCTTGGAGAATTCGTCGATTTCGCGGCTCCGTCACGCATCGCGAGCGCCGTGCGGCGAGGGGAAGCGGAACGCAAGCGCCTCGTCGCTCACTCGCACGATTCGCGGCGCCGGCGCGATCTCGAGGAGTTCGTTCGCGACGAGTTCTTTCTGTATTTCAAAGCTCGCGTCAGACGCTTCATGCCGCAGCTGCTGGCGTTGCATGACCGCGCCGACCGCGTTCACGCCGTGGTCGGGTGCCGCCGCGCCGCCGCCGAGCCGCTATTTCTCGAAACGTACATGCGCGACCCTGTCGAACGGTCGATTGCGCGGCGCACCGGCGTGGAGGTCGCTCGTGACGCCATCGTCGAGATCGGCGGCCTCGCGTGCTGCGGGCCGCGCGCGGCCCGCGAGATGGTCGAGGCGCTGATTCCGTTCTTGCTCGGGGAGGGGTTCACCTGGGTCGTGTTCACGGGGACGGACGCTGTGAAGGACGTCTTTCGACGCATCAACCTCGCCCCGACCGTGCTGTGCCGCGCCAACCCGGAGCTCCTCGGCGAGGGTCGCGAGGACTGGGGCTCTTACTACGATCACAACCCGGAAGTGATGGTCGGCCGGCTGCGCGACGGCGCTGCGGCGCTGCAGTTGCGGAAGGTGCGAGGACGGCAAGGAGAGCCGGTATGAGAAGCACGATCGAGATCGTGGACTACTACGCATCGCATGCGCCCGCACGGGTCGCGGTCCGCAGCGGGAGCACGGCGTGGACGTATCGCCAGCTGCACGACAACGCCGTTGCGATCGCGCGGACCTTGGAGCGTGAAGGAGCTAGAGTTCTAGCGCTCGCGGCCGACAATCACGTTGCGTGGGTCGCAGCGGACCTCGCCGCGCAGATTGCGGGGATCACGCTCGTGCCGCTTCCTTCGTACTTTTCGGCGGAACAGACGCGTCAGGCGCTGCGCGAGACCGGCGCGGACGGCGTGCTCGCCGACGGAGCGTTCTCGCGGCAGCTCTTCCGCGTAGGCGGCGAATCCGCAACGACGCTCAGCGTGACGAGCGAGTTGTTCTTGTCGAGGCTGCCGCGCGAGCGCGCCGAGCTGCGGCTACCGCTCGCGACGGCGAAAGTGAGCTACACGGCGGGCACCACCGGGAATCCGCGGGGCGTGTGCCTTGCCCAGCCCGCGATGGACAGCGTCGCGCAGTCACTATGGGCTGCGACCGCGGACCTCGAGCTCGCCAAGCACCTGTGCTTGCTGCCGCTCGCGACGCTGCTCGAGAACGTCGCGGGCGTATACGCGCCGTTGCGCAACGGCGCGGAGATCGTGTTGCCCGGACTGCGCGAGGCCGGGCTCGCGGGGCCCGCCGGTCTCGACGTGCACCGTTTGGTCGAATGCATTGCCGCGCACCGGCCGCACAGCATCATTCTCCTTCCGCAGACTCTCGCGGCGCTCGTCGCGGCCATCGAGGCCGGCGCGCCGCTGCCGGACTCGCTGCGGTTCGCGGCCGTCGGCGGTGCGCGCGTGCCCGCGTCGCTGCTCGAACGCGCGGAGCGTTTGGGCCTGCCAGTCTACGAGTGCTACGGGCTCAACGAGTGTGCGTCCGTCGTCGCGCTGAACACGCCCGCGGGGCGCCGCGCGGGAAGTGTCGGCCGCGTGTTGTCACACGCGTCGGTCCGAATCGACGAGCGCTCGGAGATTCGTGTCTCGGGTACGGCATTGAGCCGCTACGTCGGCGATCGCGACGCCGCGGTCGAGGAGGTCGCAACCGGCGACGTCGGCCGCATCGACGCCGACGGCTTCCTGTACGTCACGGGCCGGCGCAAGAGCCTCTTCATCACGTCTTTTGGCCGCAAGGTGTCGCCGGACTGGGTCGAGGCCGAGCTCACGCGCTCGCTACCGATCGCGCAGGCTGCGCTGTTCGGCGAGTCGCGGCCGTGGAACGTCGCGGTGATAGTCCCGAGCGGCCCACATGTCGCGGCGCGCGAGATCCAGGCGGCGGTCGACGCCGTCAACTCCACGTTGCCCGATTACGCGCGTGTTCTCGACTGGATCCGAGCCGAAGCTCCGTTCACTCCCGAGAACGGGCTTCTCACGCCGAACGGCCGCAATCGGCGTGCGGCCGTTTGGAGTCGCTATCGAGGTCAAGTCGACGCGTGCTACTGCGACAGCATCGCGATCTAGACGGACGCAAGCGCGTGCATCACTTGCGCAGGTATTTCTTCGCGCTCAGCGAATAGACCTCGGCCCCGTAGATGTTGCCGGCCGCGTCGGCCGCGAGCCCGTGTGCGCCGGTCTCCTGAGTGCGTGCGGGGTCGAACTCCGGGTCCGGAATGAACGCCGTCAATTTGCCGTCGCGCGCGCTGCCCACGCGGATGCCGCGCGGCCAACCCGGATGGCGCTCCGTGTTCGACTGGTTGTCGGAGACGTACATCGTGTCGTCCTTCGCGATGTAGAGGCCGCTCGGTCTGCCGAACTGCGTCCACTCCTCGAGGAACTTGCCATCTTGATCGAACAGCTGGATGCGGTTGTTGTCGCGGTCCGCGACGAACAACCGGCCGCGCGAGTCGAGCGCGAGCGCGTGCGGTACGAGGAACTGTCCGGGGGCGGAGCCCGTACCTCCCCATTGCTTCAGGAACTTGCCGTCGCGAGTGAACTTGAGAATTCGATTGTTCGAGGCGTCCTCGTGCCCGTCGCTCACGAACACGTCGCCGCTCGGCGCGACCACGACGTCCGTCGGGCCGTCGAAGTGCGCGGTGTCGCTGCCGGCGACGCCGGCTTCGCCGAGCGTCAGCAGCACTTTGCCGTCCGCGCCGAACTTGGTGACCTGATGGCCGCGGCCGTTGCCCGCGCGCGCGTCCGTCACCCAGACATTGCCCTCGGCGTCTACGTACACGCCGTGCGGAAACGCGAAACGCCCGGCGCCGAAGCTGCCGAGCGACTTTACCCGACGCATCCGCGTGGAAGATCGGCGCGAGGTCCGAGCTCGTCGAGCAATCGTTCGCGGCGCAGCGCTCGGCGATCCACACCGTGCCGTCCGCGGCCGTGTCGACGCCGCTCACGGAGCCGATGGTGCGGCCCGCGGGCGCTTGCAGCCACGCGTCGATCGTGCGGTAAGGGTTCGGTTGGGCGCCGACGCCGCCGGCTACGCACGCGGCGTAAGCGAGCAGAGCGAAGCGCGGGATCGAGGACATGGCGAACGAGTCTGCGCGACGCGATCCGTGCGCGCAAGCCGCGCCGGCATTCGGGGGTAACATTTCGTTACAACCGCGTCCGCACCGCGGCTCTATAGTGATTGACCCTATCGGAGGTTACGACGTTTGCTTCGCACCGCCGGCGCCGCGTCGCCGTTCGCACGAGCCGTACCGCATCCCATGACGGACACCGCCGCCCACATCCTCGTCGTCGACGATGATCGCGAGATCCGCGGCTTGCTGCGCGACTATCTCGAGAAGAACGGTTTTCGCGCGACCGCGGTCGGCGACGGGCAGGAGACGCGGCGCGCGCTCGAGCGCGGCAAGCGTCGACCTCATCGTGCTCGACCTCATGCTGCCGCACGAGAGCGGCCTCAACGATCTGCCGGGAGCTGCGCACGAGCTCCGACATCCCGATCATCATGCTCACCGCGCTCGGCGAAGAAGTGGACCGCGTAGTGGGTCTCGAGGTCGGCGCCGACGACTACCTCGCGAAACCGTTCAGCCCGCGCGAGCTGCTCGGCCGGATCCGCGCGGTGCTGCGTCGCACGCAGTCGGCGCCGCGGCTCGCGGACCCGAACGACGTGCGCGCCTACGCGTTCGCGGGCTGGAAGCTCGACACCACGGCGCGCACGCTCACGAGCCCCGCGGGTGAGAGCGTCGCGCTCGGCGGCGCCGAGTTTCGCCTGCTCGCAATCTTGCTCGCGAATTCGCCGCGGCTTCTCACGCGCGCGCAGCTAATGGAGCTCATGCGCGGCCGCGACCTCGATCCGTTCGACCGCAGCATCGACGTGCGCGTGAGCCGGCTGCGCCAAACGCTGCGCGAGGATGCGCGCGCGCCGCAGATCATCAAGACCGTGTACGGCGAGGGTTACGTGATCGGCGTACCGGTCGAGAGAAGCGACGCATGAAGCGCCGGCTCCTACCGGACACGGTGTTCGGGCGGCTCATCAGCGCGCTGCTCGCGGTGATCGGGGTCGCGGTGCTCGTGATCGTCGTGCTGATCGTGCGCGAGCGCCGCGACCTTCTGTTCTGGGGCGGCGAGGCGGCGGCGATCGCCAACGTCGTCGCGGAGACGAGCATCTCGCTCGCGGCGCTCGACGCAGACGCGCGCGCAGTCGAGCTCACGCGTCTGCGCGGCGAGCCGATCACGATCTCGCGCAGCAGCAACCTGCGGCCCGAGCCGTTCGATCGTGACCAGTTCGTCGCGGCCGTGAGCTCGCTCAGCTCGCGCCTCACGCGCGACCTCGGCGCCGGGTTACGCCGTGAGCATCCGGCCCGCGCGCCCCGGGCCGCCTTCCGCCGAGGTCATTCGCGTGCGCACGCAGCCCGCGCGCTTCGAGCGCAGAGGCGAAGGGTTTCCGCCGCCGGGCGGGGGCGAGCGCGAGGCGCGCGGGTTCGGGGGCGGAGACCCAGGCGGGCGCCGCGAAGGCGGTGGCCCCGGCGAGCGCCGCGGGCCCGATGGGCGGCGGCGAACCCGGAGCGGCCGGGGCGCGGTGGCCCGGGCGGGCCGTTTGGGAGGCGGACCGCCGATTGGCCGCGAGCTCGACGTGACGGTGACGCTGCCGGACGGCGGGGAAGTGGCATTTCGCACCGACGTGCCGCGGGCGGGCCCGGCGCTGCCGGGGCGGATTTTCGTCGAGCTTGGTCTGCTCACGCTCGCGCTCGCCGCGGTCCTCTATCTCGTGGCGCGCACGATCACGCGGCCGCTCACCGGCCTCGCGCGTGCTGCGGACGCCGTCGGCCGCGGCGAACGTCACGCCGCGTTGCAAGAGTCCGGCGCGCGCGAGCTGCGCGAAGCGACGCACGCGTTCAACGTGATGCAGGAGCGTTTGCACCGCTACCTCGATAGCCGCACGCACGTGCTCGCGGCGATGTCGCACGACCTGCGGACGCCGCTCACGCGACTCAAGCTGCGGGTCGAGGCGCTCGACGACGCCGCGCAACGCGAACGCTTCGGCGCGGATCTCGACGAGATGATCGCGATGGTGACGAGCGCGCTGAACCTGTTCAAAGGCCTCGACGACGACGAGCCGCTGCAAGACGTTCCGCTCCGCGCGCTGCTCGAGGAGCTCCAGCACGAATTCGCGGAGCTCGGTGGTGAGGTCGAGATCGCGGGCGCGGTCGACGCAGCCGCGAACGCGAAGCCGAAGGCGCTCAAGCGCTGCCTCACCAATCTCGTGTCGAACGCGGTGAAATACGGCGGCCGCGCGACGATCGCGGTGGAGGACGGCACTGACCTCGTGCTCCGCGTCCTGGACGAAGGCCCCGGCATCCCCGAGGACTCGCTCGACCAGGTGTTCGAGCCATTCTTTCGACTCGAGAGCTCGCGCAACTCCGCGACCGGCGGTACGGGTTTGGGGCTCGGCATCGCGCGCGACATCGCGCAGGCGCACGGCGGCTCGCTCGCGTTGCGCAACCGCTCGCCGCACGGCCTCGAGGCGATCCTAACGCTACCGAAGACGCCGCCGCGTTGACGCGCAACGCGGGACGGTCTGCACCAGCGTTCATTGTGCGTTCAGCTCGATTCGGCGAAGGTCACACTTCGTAACAATTCATTACAGCTTGTGCCTCGCAGCGTCTTTTAAGTTGTGATCTACGCCGGATGGTTGCGCGCGTGACTCCCTTGGAACCTTTTCGGCGGCTGCAGCGAAGGTGTCGTGACAGGGCGCGCTTAGCTCAATCACGACGAACGACAACCCAGCAGAGAGCTCCGGAAAAGGTGATCGTGCGCAGGCGCGCAGCAACGTTCGTCGCAATCGCCGCGGTCGCCGCGGGGTGGTCGGTCTGCGCGCCGGCGGAAGACGCGCCGAGAGCCGCAGCTCGGATCGGCGCCCACGACGAAGACGCGGATTTTTTCTATGGCGGGTTCGAACTTTGCGACAACTTGTCGCTCGAAGTGTCGCTACGGAGCGACGACGAAGCCGTGGATCTCAACAGTGTCGCGGGCAGCAGCGTCGCAGGCCTCGACACGAGCGGCAGCTGGAATACATCGACTGTGAAGGCCGTCGGCGATTTGCCGCTCGCAGGAGTTGCTAAGTTGGCGGCGCGATTGGCGGCTTTTCGGCACAGTGGGCTACTATCGCAGCGACATCGACCGCACCGTGGCGAATCTAGACATCGGCGCAAGCGAAACGGTGGTTGACGATGAATCCGGTTTGCTGTTCGGCACCGGAGTTCTCTACAAGCTCGGGTTCGTGGATCTGCGGGGCTACGTCCAGTGGTACGGGGTGTTCGACGACCGCGAAGCATGGGATGCCGGCGGGGGCGTCCAACTGCACTTCTGACGATGTCGACCGATTCGAGGAACTGCGAAGTTGAGCGTTAGTCTGCCGCGTTCGTTGCTTCTGCTCGTGGCGTGTGCTGCGGCTGCCTGCGCGCAACCGCGCGACGATGGCGCGCTCGCCGAGCCCGGGTGCAGCGTGCGCGTGATCGTCACGCTGCAAGCCGCGCCCGACGACGCGCTCGTCGCCGATCTCGCCCGCGTGAGCCGCGCGCAGCTCGAGCTCGTGCGCACCATGACTTCGAATCTGCATTTGTTCGCGCTCACGGCCGCGGGCTCGGAGAGCCGAGTGCACCGCGGCGATCGAGCGGTTGCGGCGCGACCCACGGGTCGACGCAGTGGATATCGATCAACGCCGCGAGATCCAGTCGTCGCCGTGAGCGTGACGCTCACGGCAATTCGGGGAGCACGGGCTCATGCGCATGAATTCGTTCGCTGCGGCTCTGTTGTCGCTCGCGGTCGCCGCGGGCGCGCTCGCCGCAGCCCCCACGCAACCGCGAAGACAATCCGGCGCTGCGCGAGCCCGCTGTCGGCGGCCGATCTCGGCGACACGCCGGGCATGATCGTGAAGTTCCGCTCGGGCACGTCGGCACGCGTTCAGGCCCAAGCCGCGGGCGACGCCGTGAGCAAGCTCGCCGCGCGCGGATTTGCGATTCGCGACGCGCGTGCGCTGCCGGCCGGTTTGCACGCTGCTCAAGGTCGAGCGCGCTGCCCGGCGAGTCGTTCGCGGAGCAACTCGCGCGCGTGCGCGCGGACTCCGAGGTCGAATTCGCGGAGCCCGATCGGCGCCGGTTCCCGCACGCATTGCCGAGCGATCCGCTCTACACCGGCCAGTGGTATCTGCAGAACCGCGTCGACGCGCCGAGCGCGATGCACGCGGAAGCCGCGTGGGATTCGGGCACCGGCGATGCGGGTGTCGTGATCGCAATCATCGACACTGGCGTGCTGTTCGATCACCCGGACCTAAAACGGGCGAACGTGGGCGGCCGGATTCTGCCGGGCTACGACTTCATCGTCGAACGCCGCGGCCGCGAACGACGGCGGCGGCCGCGACGCGGACGCCACCGACGCGGGCGACTGGGTGACGCAGGCCGAGACGAACCAGGGGCAGTTCAAGAACTGCGGCGTCTCGAACAGCTCGTGGCACGGCACGCGCGTCGCCGGAATCATCGGCGCGCTCACGAACAACTCCGAAGGCGTCGCGGGCTCGACCTGGAGCTCGTGGATCCTGCCGGTGCGCGCGCTCGGCAAGTGCGGCGGCTTCGACTCGGACATCCTCGAGGCGATGGCATGGGCGGGCGGCCTACACGTCAACGGCGTGCCGGACAACCCGTATCCCGCGAAGATCGAGAACTTGAGTCTCGGCGCGAACGGCCCTTGCACGGCCGCGTATGGCAGCGTCGTGAGCCAGCTCGCCGCGCGCGGCGTGCTCGTCGTCGCGTCCGCCGGCAACGAGGGCGGTCCCGTCGGATCGCCGGCGAACTGTGTCGGCGTCGCGGGCGTCACGGGTCTGCGACACGCGGGCACGAAGGTCGGCTTCGCGAGCTTGGGCCCAGAGGTCGCGATCGGCGCGCCGGGCGGCAACTGCGTGAACGTCACGGGCGGTCCGTGCCTGTTCTCGATCGACACCACCTCCAACGCCGGCACGACGACTCCCGGGGCCTTCACCTATACGAATCAAACGAACGTGAACGTCGGCACGAGCTTCTCGGCGCCGATCGTCTCCGGGATCGTAGGGCTCATGGCCGGCGCGAACGGGAACCTCGGCAGCGCGCAGCTGCTCGCGCGTTTGCGCGAGGGTGCGACGACGCCGTTCCCCGTGTCACCGGACCCGACGATTCCGATGTGTCACGTCCCGGCGAATCAGAACGACGTGCAAACGGGCGAGTGCAACTGCACGACGAGCACGTGCGGGGCGGGCATGGCCAATGCGGCCGGCGCCTTGGACGCCGCGCTGCGCCCGATCGCCGCGCTGTCGGCG
Organism: uncultured Gammaproteobacteria bacterium; assembly: GCA_963742115.1. Classification (GTDB taxonomy): domain Bacteria; phylum Pseudomonadota; class Gammaproteobacteria; order Steroidobacterales; family Rariloculaceae; genus FEN-1219. Next base: position 412,911 of record CAVUKQ010000007.1, on the reverse strand, counting down.
CCGCCGACCGTTCTCGCGGGGCAGAACGTGAATCTCACCGGCGCCGGCAGCGCCGGCGCGTGCAACCGCACGATCAGCACGTATTTCTGGCAAGTCGTGAGCGGCGCGGGCGTGCTCACGGGCCCGAACAACACGGCGAGCACGTCGGTCAACGCCCCCGTGCCGGGCTCGTTCACCGTGCGTCTGACCGTGACCGACGACGCTAGGCAAGCAGGATTCGGCCGACATCGTCATCAGCTCTACGAGCACGACGACGGCGGCCCCGGCCGCCGCGGGCAGCAACGCTTGCCCGGCGGACATTCCGCCTCCGCCGCGATCACGGTGGCGCCGTCGCCCGCGTCGGCGAGCCTCGTCGCGGGCAGCGGCACTCAGGTGTTCACGCGCGACGGTCGCGAACGCGAGCAACACGTCGGTCACCTGGCACGTCGACGGCGTCACGGGCGGCAACGCGACGGTCGGTACGATCTCGGCCTCGGGCGTTTACACGGCACCCGCGACGGTGCCGTCGCCGGCGATCGTGACCGTGACCGCGACGTCGGTCGAAGACCCGACGAAGTCGGGATCCGCACAGGTGACGATCACGGCGCCAGCTGCCGCGCTCCGCCCGCCCGCCGCGACGGGCGGTGGCGGCGGCGGTGCCGGCTTCGATTTGTTGCTCCTGCTGAGCGCGCTCACGGCGTTGTCGCGCGGCTCGCGTCGCCGAGGCTGATGCGCGCGCCGGCAGTGCGGCTTCGCGGCGCCGCACAGTTGGTAACAATTGTTTACAGCTCGGCCGCTAGACGGACGCTAGATTGACCTCCAGGGAACACGCACTGGAGGATCTCTCGATGCAACCGATCAAAATTCTCATCGCGACTCTGAGCCTCGCCGCGACGGCGGCGCTGGCCCAGCCCCCGGCCGGCGGCCCGAACGGTGCCGGTGCCCCGGGCGGATTCGGCGGCCGTCATTTCGGCGGTCCGCCCGCCGGCAACATCGAGCGGCTCGCCGTGCTGCTCGACCTCGATCCGTATCAGAAGCAGGAAGTCGAGCGCGTGATGAAAGAGCAGCGCGAGACGATGCAAGCCGAGCGCAAGGCGCACGAGGCGACGGGTGAACGGCCGTCGTTCGCCGAGGTGCAATCACGCCGCGAGCAGGTCCGCGAGGACACGCTCGGGAAGCTGCAGAACGTGCTCAGCGAGCTGCAGATGACGAAGCTCAAGCTATTGATGGAGCCGCCGTCAGGCGGCCCGGGCGGCCGACGCGGTCCCCCGGCCGACGGCAACGAGTCCGCCCCGGACGGAAAGTAGCGGCTCTGCGCGGCGCGCCTCACGGGCGCGCCGTGCTCTTCAACGCTGTTCTCGCAGTGGCGATGGGTATCACCCACGCGCTCACTCTTTTCTAATGCTCACAGGGATGAGACATGACCCAACAGGATCTCTTCTAGGCACGCCTCGGCCGCGCATCGGCCTTCGATCGGCGACTGGCTCTATCGACAGCTTCTGCTCGAGCGCGGCTGGACGCGCCGCTCGGTGCTCGGCGGCATCGGCGGCGTGACGCTCGCGGCGTGCAGCAGCGGGGGCGGCAGCGACTCGACGGGCGCAACGACAGGTACCACCACGGGCGGCACGACGACGGGAACGACCACGGGTACAACCACGGGAACGACGACAGGCAGCAGCACGACCAACGGCTCGCTGTCGTGCGTGCTGATCCCCGAGGAAACCGTCGGTCCGTATCCGCTGTTCAACGACATCGCCAGCGCGGCGATCTACCAGCGTGAGGACATCACGGAAGGCAAGACCGGGTTGCCGCTCAACCTGATTCTCAACATCGTGAACGTCAACAACTCGTGCGCGCCCGTGACGACGGCGATGGTGTACGTCTGGCATTGCGACAAGGACGGGTACTACTCCGGCTACAACAACTCCGGCAGGGACCTGCGCGGGCAGACGTTCTTGCGCGGCGTGCAGAGCACCGATACGAACGGCCAAGTGAAATTCGCCACGATCTTTCCGGGTTGGTATCAGGGCCGGGCGACGCACATCCACTTCCGCGTGTACCTCGCGCTCGACTTGCAGGCGACGTCGCAGCTCGCGTTCCCGGACGCGCCGCAGACGGCCATCTACACCACGCCGCTGTATTCCGCGCGCGGGCAGAACAGCACCACCGCGGCGCGTGACGGCATCTTCTCCGACGGCGTCGCGTACCAGCTTCCGACGATGACGCCAAACGCCGCGACCGGCGGCTACGACGCCGTGCTCACGGTCGGCATCGCGAGCTAAGTCCCCCTCGGAGCGCGGCTGGGCCCCACGGCGTCAGTTCTCCCCCCGACGCTGCCAGCCGCCTCCGAGATTCTCATGTGTCTCAAGCGGAAAACCCGGCTGCCGGGCGGCCTCCGCCGGGCCGCCAACGGCGCCGCACTCCGGGCGCGGACCTGCCCCACCGACTAATTTCCCATTTCCCGGCCGTCTAACCCTGCAAACCGGCGCGGCGTGCTCTTGCTCGAGAGCGTGCCCCCTATGCCGGCCGGGAAAGATGACCATACGCTCCGAGGCGCGTAACGCGCTCGACTACCTCCGTCCGCTAGCAGTGTTTGCCGCGGCGACGCTCGCGTTTCTCAGCGTCGCGCGCGCGGCCTTCGTGCTGTGGCACCTCGATCGGGTCCGCGCGGCCGACATGCTCGGCACCGTGTTCGTGCAAGGCTTGAGGTTCGACCTCGTGCTCGTGGGCTTCCTCACCCTCATTCCCGTGCTCCTTCTTTGGCTCTTCGCGACGACCAGGCCGATGCTGCGGATCGGCAGCTGGCTGCTCCGCGCCTACCTCGTCGCGTGCTTCGCGGGGCTCGTGTTCATGGAGCTCGCGACGCCGTCGTTCATCAATCAATACGACGCGCGGCCGAACCGGCTGTTCGTCGAGTACCTCATCTATCCGAAGGAAGTCGTGAGCACGCTGGTCGGTGGCTACGCCTGGCAGTTCGCGGGGGCGATCCTCGCCGTCATCGCGCTGGCGTGGCTGTTCGCGCGACGCCTCCGCGCGAGTGCGCAGCACGCAGCGCGGCCGATGCACTTCGCCGCGGTGCTCGTGCTGACACCGGTGTTGTTCGCGCTGTGCGTGCTCGCGGCCCGCTCGACGCTCGACCATCGCGCCGTGAACCCGAGCACCGTCGCGATTTCGACCGATCCGATGGTGAACGACCTCGCGCTCAACTCCACCTACTCGCTGCTCTATGCCGTGGCCGAGGGAACCTCGGAGCCCGAGGGCGGCTTCCGCTACGGCTCGATGTCCGACGTCGAAGCGCTGCACCGCGTACGCGCCGAGATGCGGATCGCGCCGGAGGACTTCATCGAGGGCGAAATCCCGACGCTGCATCGGCAAGCGGCCACCGCGCCGCGCGCGAAACCGAAGAATCTCGTGATCGTCCTCGAGGAGAGCCTAGGCGCGGAGCACGTCGGCTCGCTCGGCGGCGTGCAGACGACGCCGCGGCTCGACGCGCTCGCGCGCGACGGAATCTGGTACACGAACCTCTACGCGACCGGGACGCGCTCGGTGCGCGGGCTCGAGGCGCTCACGACGGGCTTCACGCCGACGCCCGCGCAGAGCGTAGTGAAGCTCGGCAAGTCGCAGCGCAACTTCTTCAGCATTGCGCGCGTGCTGCGCAGCGCGGGTTACGACACGAGCTTCATCTATGGCGGCGAAGCGCAGTTCGACAACATGCGGCGCTTCTTCATGAACAACGGCTTCGACTTCGTCGTGGACGAGAACGACTACGTGAACCCCGTGTTCCACGGTTCCTGGGGAGTGGCGGACGAAGACCTCTTCACGCGTGCCGATGCGGAGTTCTCGAAGCCGCGCACGCGTCCGTTCTTCTCGCTCGTGTTCACGACTTCGAACCACTCGCCGTACGAGTATCCCGACGGGCGCATCGAGCCCTACGAGGCGACGCCGAACACGGTGAACAACGCGGTGAAGTATGCGGACCACGCGCTCGGCGAGTTTTTCGCCCGTGCGCGCACGAAACCCGTATTGGGACGACACGGTGTTCCTCGTGATCGCGGACCACAACTCGCGCGTCTTCGGCGCGGAGCTCGTGCCGGTCGAGCACTTCCACATTCCGGCCCTGATCTTGGGCGGCGGCATAAAGCCCGCGGTGTACGAGCCCGTCGCAAGCCAAATCGATATGCCGCCGACACTGTTGTCCATGATCGGCGTGTCGTCGGAGCATCCGATGATTGGCCACGACCTCACGCGGCCCGAATTCGCGGACTGGCCGGGGCGCGCGATCATGCAATACGGCGACACCCAGGGCTATATGTTCGGGCGCGACATCGCGGTGCTGCGCAAGGGCCTCGAGCCCGCAACGTTTAGGTACGACGGGAAGAAGGATCTCGCGCCGATCGCGGCGGACCCCGAGCTCGTCGCGAACGCGATCGCTCATGCGACGTGGACGTCGATCACGTACGAGCAGCTGCGCTATCGATTACCCGACGCTCCGAGCGGCGGTCCGCACCGAATCGACAATCACCCGTCGTTCTAGCGCTCCGAACGAAGCATGGCCCGGATGCCGCGCACGGCCTGGCGGATGCGGTTCTCGTTCTCGATCAACGCGAGCCGTACGTACTCGTCGCCGAGGTCGCCGAACCCGATGCCGGGCGCCGCACACACTTTCGCCTTGTCGAGCAGCTGCCGCGAGAATTCGAGCGAGCCGAGCGCGCGGTGGCGCTCCGGAATGCGAGCCCAGACGAACATCGACGCCTTGGGGGCCTCGACGGGCCAACCGGCGTCGTTCATTCCCTTCACGAGCACGTCGCGGCGGCGCTGATAGGTTGCGGCGATGTCCTGCACGCACTGCTGGTCGCCCTCGAGTGCGGCGATGGCCGCGACCTGGAGCGGCGTGAACGTTCCGTAGTCGTGATAGCTCTTGATGCGTGCGAGCGCATTTACGAGCTCCGCGTTGCCGACCATGAAGCCGACGCGCCAGCCGGCCATGTTGTAGCTCTTCGAGAGCGTGAAGAACTCGACCGCGACGTCCTTCGCGCCGGGTACCTGCATGATCGACGGGGCTTTCCACCCGTCGAACACGATGTCGGCATACGCGAGGTCGTGCACGACGAGGATGTCGTGCTTGCGCGCGAGCTCGACGAGCCGCGTGAAGAAGTCGAGCTCGACGCACTGCGTGGTCGGATTCGACGGGAATCCGAGCACGATCATCTTCGGTTTCGGGTAGCTCGCGCGGATCGTGCCTTCGACCTCCGCGAAGAAATCGACGCCGGGCGCGATCGGCACGGAGCGAATATCGGCTCCCGCGATCACGGCGCCGTACATGTGGATCGGATAGCTCGGATTCGGAACGAGCACGGTGTCGCCGCGGTCGAGCGTGGCGAGCATCAGGTGCGCGAGGCCTTCCTTCGAGCCGATCGTCACGATCGCTTCGCGTTCGGGATCGATCTCGACGCCGTAGCGGCCTGGTACCAGTGCGAGATCGCTCGGCGTAGGCGCGGGATGCCCTTCGACGCGGAATACCCGTGCGTGTCCTCGCGCTGCGCGACCTCGACGAGCTTGGCGACGATGTGCGGCGGAGTGGGCCCGTCGGGGTTGCCCATGCTGAAGTCGATGACATCTTCGCCGCGGCGACGCGCGGCGAGCTTCAGCTCGGCAGTGATTCCGAAGACATAGGGCGGGAGGCGGTCGATGCGCGCGAAACGGCGCTTGCTCGCAGGCGATGCGGACATGGTGTAGTGCTCACGTTAGCGCCCGGAACCGTCCGAGCGACGCCGGCAGATCGGCTCTGCCGGCGCGCAGTTTAGCGCATGTGACTCAACGCGACGAAGGTCTTATGCTCAGTCGCGATTGACTTGTGTTAATTAGAGTGATCTTCGTTAGGAGGGTCCGCCATGAGCGAAACCGAGCACCCGGCCTGGGCGCGCCATTTCGACGCGATCGGCGACGAGTTTCTGCGTCTGACAGCCGTTTGCGACGTGAACCTGAAGGACCCGGGAGTCGTCGAGCGCATCCTGAAGAACGACGCTACCGTTTGCGGTCGGAACAACCCGATCGGCTTTCGGAAGCTGCGCGAGCTGCTGATGGCCACCTTCAACTCCGCCAACAAGGCAGTCGATCGCATCGGCGCGGACGAAACGAGATCGATTATGGAAGCGATCATCGAGCGGCTCGATCGGCAGCGGGCGCTCGGCGGGACGGGCGCCGCGCCGCGGCCCAAGAGCGGCACTGATGAGCCCACGTGAACGGAGCATGCAATGAAGAAGAATCAGCTCAAGCGTATCGAACAATTCATCGCACCGTACCGCGTGACGCGCGGCAAGGGGTTTAGCCTCAAGAATATCGATCCCGGAGACACCGCTGACCTGAAGTCCGCCGACAAGGACGAGGCCAAGGAGATGCTCGGCAACGGCGTCGCATGGCTCGCCGAGCAGCAGGACATGCTCTATGCCCAGGATCACTGGGCCGTGCTGCTGGTGTTCCAGGCGATGGACGCGGCCGGCAAGGACGGCACCATCAAGCACGTGACCTCGGGGATCAATCCGCAGGGCTGCCAAGTCGTCTCGTTCAAGCAGCCGTCGAGCGAGGAGCTCGATCACGATTTCCTGTGGCGCTACATGCGCCACGTGCCGGCGCGCGGCCAGATCGGAATCTTCAATCGCTCGTACTACGAAGAGTTGCTGGTCGTGAAGGTGCATCAGGAGCTGCTGGCCCGGCAGAAGATGCACCCGTCGCTCGTGACCAAGAAGATCTGGGACCAGCGCTACGAGGACATCGGCAACTACGAGAAGTACCTGAGTCGCAACGGCGTGCTGGTCGTGAAATTCTTCCTGCACGTCTCCCGGGCCGAGCAGAAGCGGCGGTTCATGGAGCGCCTGGATCGGCCGGAGAAGAACTGGAAGTTCTCGGCTTCCGACGTCGCGGAGCGCCAGCATTGGTCCGAGTACCAGGACGCTTACGAGGAAGCCATCAAGAACACGGCCTCGAAGCATTCCCCCTGGTACGTCGTGCCGGCCGACAACAAGTGGTACACGCGCTTGATCGTGGCGGGCGCCGTGGTCGACGCGATTGCGGGGCTGAAGCTGCACTACCCGGTCATCGGACCCGAAAAACGCAAGGCACTCGCGGCCGCCCGCCGCAGTCTCGACGCCGAGTGAGTGGAGCGCCGTTCCGCGAGGCGTGCCCGCGGCGAAACCTCGAGCTAACGATATGAAGATCCTCGATTGGCTGGTCGGCTATCGGAAGGAGTGGTTACGGCCGGACATCATCGCCGGGTTCATCACCGCGGCGGTTGTCATCCCGAAGGCCATGGCCTACGCGACCGTGGCGGGCCTTCCGGTGCAGGCCGGTCTCTATACCGCGTTCCTGCCGCTCGTGATCTATGCCGCGCTCGGCAGCTCGCGCGTGCTGAGCGTCACCACCACGACGACGATCGCGATCCTCACGGGGGCCAACCTTGCGCTGGTGGTGCCGGGCGGCGAGCCCGACTTGTTGCTGCGCGCCGCGGCGACGCTGACGTTGATCGTCGGCGTCATGCTCGTTCTTGCGGCCGTGCTCCGCGTGGGCTTCTTGGCGGACTTCATCTCGGAGCCCGTGTTGTCCGGCTTCAAAGCGGGCATCGGAATCGTGATCGTGCTCGACCAGGTACCGAAGCTGCTCGGCGTACATTTCCCGAAGGGCACGTTCTTGGAGAATCTGCTCTCGCTGTTCAAGAGCTTGCCCGATACGTCCGTCGTCACGCTCGCGCTGGGTCTCGCGATGATCGCGTTGCTGCTCGGCTTGAAGAAATTCGCGCCGCGAGTGCCCGCGCCTCTCGTCACGGTGGCCGCCGGCATTGCCGCCATGGCGCTGCTCGGGCTCGAGGGCTACGGCGTCGAGACCGTCGGTGAGATTCCTCGCGGCCTGCCCGCGCTGACGCTGCCGGATTTGTCGCTCGTCGCGCAACTATGGCCCGGTGCGCTCGGTATTACCCTGATGAGCTTCACCGAGACCGCGGCCGCGGCGCGTGCGTTCGCCAATAGCGGCGATCCGCCGCTGCGCCCGAACCAGGAGCTCGTGGCCACCGGTCTCGCAACGGCCGGAGGGGCGCTCATTGGGTGGCATGTCGGCGGGCGGCGGCACCTCGCAGACCGCCGTGAACCGCATCGCGGGCGCGCGGAGCCAACTCGCGGGCCTCGTCACGGGCGGCGCCACGCTGTTGACGCTGCTGTTCCTCGCGCCGTTGATCAGCCTGATGCCGCAGGCGACCCTCGCCGCCGTGGTGATCGTCTACTCGGTCGGGCTGATTCAGGTCCCGGAGTTTCGGGCGATCCTCGCGGTGCGGCGCACGGAGTTCGTTTGGGCAGTCGCCGCGTTCGCGGGCGTCATGCTGCTCGGCACTCTGAAAGGCATCGTCGCGGCGATCGTCATTTCCCTCGTGGCGCTCGCGCAGCAGGTGGCCGATCCGCCCGTGTACCAGCTCGGGCGTAAACGCGGCACGCGCGTGTTTCGACCGCTCTCCGCGGAGAATCCAGACGACGAGACGTTCAAAGGCCTGCTGATGCTGCGCCCCGTCGGCCGGCTGTTCTTCCTGAACGGACAGCGGGTCGGGGAAAAAATGCGCGCGCTGATAGAGGCGACCGAGCCGCGGGTCGTCGTGCTCGACATGAGAGCGGTCTTCGACGTGGAGTACACGACGCTCAAAATGTTGGCGGAAGGACAAGAGCGCATGAAGGAGCGCGGCGTCTCGGTATGGCTCGTCGGCCTCACACCGGACGTGCTGGCGGCCGTGCGGCGCTCGCCCTTTGGCCAGGCCGTCGGGCAAGAGCACATGTTCTTCACCATGGACTTGGCCGTGGACCACTATCTGGCCAGCGGACCGCACGAAGCGCACGACCAGCCGGCTGACGTCGCTCGACCAGTGTCCGAATGAGCGGACACGAAGTAAAACAAACTAGACACATAGTCAAGAATTCAATACTCTAGCGCGCGAATCCACCGCCTGGAGAAGGCCGATGTCGTTCCGCGAGAAGAGCGCCTGGATCACGTTGACCGCGATCCTGCTCGTATCCGTCCTGTTCTTCCTGCATGGGCCCGAGCTTCTCGATCCGAATCCGACTCCCTGGACGCTACATGCCGCGGCGGCCTGCATCGGCGCTTTCATCGCGATCGAAGTCGTGGCGCACCTCGTGCTCTATCTGCGCAACCCCAAGGACGCGCGGACTCCGCAGGACGAGCGCGAGCAGTTGATTGCGCTCAAAGCCACGCGCCTCGCGGCGTACGTGTACGTGGTCGGCTCGTTCCTGGCGGTGCTCACGGTGCACCACGGCGCGAACGGAATCGCGGTAGGATTCTTCGTGCTGTTTGCGTTCGTGATCGCCGAGATCGTCAACTACGCGACGCGCATCATCTACTTCCGTCGCGGATTCTAAGATGAGCACCGCGATCACGAACAAGATCCGGAGACTGCGCTTCGATCGCGGCGAAATGACGCAGCAGGAGCTCGCGGACCGCGTCGGCGTCACGCGTCAAACCGTGAACGCGATCGAGCTCGGCAAATACTCGCCGTCGCTCGAGGTGGCGTTTCGAATCGCGAACGCATTCGGTGTCGGTCTCGACGACGTGTTCGCGTACGGCACGGCGGACGAGAACGTGAAAGAGGGGAGAGCGCAATGAATCGCCGTAGGCTGCTCAAAGGAGCAGCCGCCGTCGGCGCCGCAGCGGGTCTCGGCGCTCTCGGCCGATACGCGCTGATCGCGCCGCCGCGAAGCGAGCGGCTCGACAGCGTCGACGAGCTCGCCGTTCGGATCTTCGAGGCGCTTGCCGCCGACGGTCAGATCGCAGGCGTGCGTCGGCTACGATCACCCTCTGCGGCAATGCCACAACCGCGGGCTCGGGATGGGCGGCGTCAGCGTCAACGCAGCCTCGTTCGATTGGGACACGCGCTGCGCGCTCACCGACCTCTTGCACTCCGGTCTCTCCGAGGTCGGGCGCTCGCGGCTGCCGAATCAAGACGCGACCCGTTGGGCCGGCGTGAACCTCATGCAGCTGCTCGTCTGCGGCGATCCGCGCACGGGCCCGTATCAACTCGTGCTGTCCGGAGTTCACCTCAATCTACGTCTTGGCGGCGCGAGCCCCGACGGCGCCGCGTTCGGTGGGCCGCAGGTCTACGGCGACCAACGCGGCAACGAGGTCGCTGGCTTGCCGGGGAATGTGTATCGCTACCAGATGGAGGCGGCGCATCGGCTGATCGGCGCGTTGACGCCGGCGGAGCGCGCCGCCGTACGCGTCCCGTATGCGCCGGCGCAAGTGAACATCGGCGTGCAGGGCAGGGCAGGCCGGTTCGATGGCGTGCCCGTCGCCGACCTTGCCGCGGCCAAGCGCGGTCTCGCGCGCGAGATCGTGGCCGGCATCCTCGATACGTATGCGGACGCAGACGCCGCGTATGCGTGGCACTGCCTCGAGCGCAACGGCGGCGTCGACGCGCTGTGCTTCGCCGACTACGACGCGGACTTCGGCGGCTTCAGCCGTCGGGCGGGCGACGCGCCGTCGCAGATCTTTCGGCTCGAAGGTCCGGCGGCCGTGTTCCATTTCCGCGGCGAGCCGCACGTTCACGCGTTCTTGAACGTCGCGATGGACGGCGAGCGGCCTCTGAGTCTCGGCGACGTCGTCGGCGCGAACCCGGACCTGCTCGAAGGGGAGGACTTGCGCGCGTTCTTCGAGACGGCCATGCGTGCGCGCGCGCAGGCCGACGTCGCGTACTACCCGTCGGGCAGCGTCGCGGGACGGCTGCGCGCGGGGACCGTCCGGACGGGCGACGTCTGGGTCGCAGAAAGCTGGGGGAACGAGCTAGCCGTCGTCTCGCTGCGCGGCGCGGATCTCGCGCCGGAGCTCGCGGCGCGCATGAGCTCGCGCGGCGTGCCGCCGCAGTCCGGGTCGACGTACAGAATCGCGACGACGGAGTACGTCGCGAACGAGGAGCCCGAGCGAATTGGCCGCGGCGGTGAAACGCGTTCGCTCGGCTTGCTGCGCGACGCGCTCGTCGCGCATGCGCGAACGAACGGCTTCGCGCGCGACACATAGATCGCAGCCGGCCGCTTTCAGAACGTCATGTTCACGCCGATATAGAACCGCCGGCCGAGCACGTCGTAGAACTCCGCGCGCGTGTTGCCGAGATTCGCGTTTCGCGTGATCGTAGCCGTGCCGGGATCCGCGCCGACGACCGGCGGGGTCTCGTCGAAGACGTTGTCCATGCCGGCGCGAAGCTCGAGTTTCTGCGTGATCGGATAGCGCGCGAACATGTCGAACTCGCTGTACGACCCGACACCCAAGATTCGCGTCGCCGGATCCTGCGCCGCCGTTTCGTCCGCGATGGACGGCAGGTACCGCCACTGCAATCCGACAGACGTGCCGCCCGTAAACGAATAGTTGAGCGTAGTGAGCAGGCGATAGTCGAATTGGCCGCCTTGGTCGAGCGTGCCTTTCGCGTCGAAGATCTCCGCGTTCGGATTTTGCTGCGTCTCGAATTTGTCGAGGAACGTCGCGACGGAGTTGATGCTCATCGCGCCCGGCCCGACGTCGACGGTCCAGTTCAGCGTGAGGTCGACGCCGGCGGTGGCGAGCAACCCCGTGTTGAAGTACGGCGCTTTCGTGCTGCTGCGCAAGCCCGTGGTCTCGTTGCGTGTGATCAACGAGCAGAACGGGTTGGCAGCTTTCTGTAGCGTCGGGTTGCTCGAGCCGTCGGCGTTGAAGCACTGCTCATAGACGAACACGGAGTCGAGAGGATTGATCGCGTCATTGATCTCGACGTTGTAGAAGTCCAGAGACGCGACGAAGTTCTCGAGACTGCCGGGTCCGTTCAGCACGACGCCGAACGTCCACGTTTTCGCCTCCTCGGGACCGAGGTTCGGATTGCCTTGCACCTCCGCGTTCTCGAGCGGGAAGAACGGCTGGCCGGGCCGCGCGAACGCGTTCGGGCCGCCTTGGCCGGTGTCGAACGTCGACGTGTTGTTGCCGATGATCTGCCGGCAAAGCTCCTGCACTTCGAGGCGCCGCGGGTTACCCGCGACGTTGCCCCACGGCACGAGGGTCGAGTAAGAGCAAGGATCGCTCGGTGCGAACGTCACCGTGTCGACCGTGGGGCCGGTGAACAGCTCCGCCGTATTCGGAGTGCGCGTCGCGAACTGCACGCCGCCGCGCAAGCCGAACTTCGCGTTCGGCGACCACGTGAACAAGGCTTTCCACGTGTCGAACCCGCCGCTCGTGTCGTTGGAGGTTATCGGCGCCTTCGTCGTCGCCGACTGAAAGTCCGAGTAGCGGTAGCCGAGCTCGAGCTCGAGGCTTTTGACGACCGGAATCAGCAGCTCTCCGTAGATTTCGGCGACCTCGGTTTCGCCGGCCGAGTCGTTCGACGCGAATACTCCGATCGGGTACTCGACGGCCGAGATGTTGTCGTTGATCTCCGGCGGACGGAACAGGAAGGTGTTCTTGCGATAAGCAACGCCGGCCGCGAAGCGGAGCTCGCCCGCGCCCATGTCGATGATCTTGCCTTGCAGGTTGGCCTCGGCTACGTCCTGCGAAAGCTCCGTCAAGATCTTCACCTGCGCCTCGATCGCCTCGATGCACTGTGGGTCCGGAGTGAACGACTGGAAGATCGGCAAGCCCGTTGGGCAAGTGAGCGCGAACCGATTCGACGTGAGCGGCGTGAGGTTCGTGAACACGCCCTTGCCGAAGTTCGAGCCGGCGACCAAGGTGCGATACCTCTGCAGCGAGCCGAAGCCTTGGCCCAGCGCGAGCGCCGTGGTGTCGCCTGTCGCGGCGTAGGCCTCCCAGGTCCAGTCCCTCTTCTCGAGATTGCCTTTGAGGCCCGCCATGATTTGGTAAGCGTCGGTCTTGTTGCGGGTGCGCTCCTTACCGAGGAAGTCGAGACCGCGATTCAAGACCCAGGTCGCCGTCGGTTGGGCGCGCGAAGCGAGCAGAAACGCGAGGTCGGCCGGAATCGCGCGGCCGTCGACGGGAATTCCCGGTGCCGCCCAGCTCGACGTTGCGGGCACGTATCCCGCCACTTGATTCACTTCGACCGAGGTGTAGTTCGCTTGAACGAATGTCTGTAGGTTGTCGGTTAGGTCGTAGGTTGCTCTACCGAACGCGGATCGCCGCTCCATCGGCGAGGAGATGTTGCCGGATAGCGTGTCTTGGCCGAGCGCGCCATTCGGCTCGACCTTGATGCCGGTGTAGCCGTCGCCGAGGACCTCCGTTCGCGCGATCGGGCCGTTGTAGCCGATGCCGGTTTGGAAATCGTAGATCGTGCCGTCGGGATTGAAGTTGAATTCGCGCGTCCGCGCGATCGTGCCGGGTGCGACACCGTAGCGGGCAAACAGCGTGTCGATGGCCGCCTGGCTCGGCTGGTTCGACGTTGCGGCGTAGCCCGCATTCTGAATCGTGCCGCCGACTTGTGTGTTCGGATCGTAGAGCCCCGCCGTCATGAATGGGCGATCGAGCGTCCGCACTTCCTCGCGGTTGGCGATCTCGACGCCGAGCAAGACGTTCCCGTTGCCGTCCGCCGTGTTCACGCCGATCAAGCTGCTGAAGCGCGACTCCTCGCCGTCGCCCTCCGCGGATATGCCCGTCTGAAAATTCAAATCCACGCCTTCGAAGTCGCTCTTGAGAACGAAATTGACGACACCCGCGAGCGCGTCGGGACCGTACACGGCGGACGCTCCACCGGTGATCGTTTCGACACGTGCAATTGCCGCCGATGGAATCGTGTTGATGTCGACGACGAGCGTGGCGTTCGCCGGCTGCGCTCGGCGACCGTCGATGAGCACCAGGTTGCGGTTCGACCCGAGTCCGCGCAGGTTCACGCTCGCGATGCCGGGCGTGGAGAACGCCGAGACCTCGGTGCCGGCGGTGTCGAACTGCGTGTCTCCCGGTACGAACTGCGGCTGCCGGTTGAGCACGCTCTCGACGCCGATCGTGCTCGAGTTCTCGAGCTGTTGCGCCTCGACGGTCACGATCGGGCTCGCGGCCGTCAGGTCGCGGCGGACGATGCGCGACCCTGTCACTGTCACCTCGTCGGGCACGTCTTGCGCGCGGACGACGTGCGTCGCGCCACCGAGTAGCGCGGAGATGGTCGATGCAAGAACGGTGACGCGGCCGAAGCTCGAGTGACGCGGTAGCCGAGCGCTACCTCCATTGCCTTTCATTTGCAGGTCCCCCAGTTGTGTGTACGCCTGCTAATGAGCAGCAGGTCTCCTGTGTGGTGCAGACGATCGGAAAATTTCTAGCGTGCGCTGCTACCGATTTTTCGATCGTTCGCGGCGAGTCTGCACGATGCATGCATTCTTTTCGCCGAATTCACAGGGATAGTATTGATACTTCCTCCACGTCGTTCTTCAGGAAACTTAATGACGATCGGGGCGAAATGATGCGAACAGTCGATCGTGAATCGTGGACGCCCGTCTTTGTCTCACTCTATAGTTGATGTGCTCGAAATCCCGAGCACGGCGAGCTTTGGGGGCATGATTCGTCGAATGCTTCAGCAAGACACAGTCAGCAGCCGGCGGCGCTTCCTTCAGGCGCTCGGCGGCGCGGGTGCAATGCTCGCGGGATTCGGAGGTGCCTCGCGCGCCGCGCGTGCGCAAACGGGTGCAGAACCCCTTACCGTCACCGAGTTGCGCGACGGCTTGATTCAGATCGGCGGCGCGGGCGGCAACGTCGTCGTCTTGGCCGGCTCCGACGGGCTGCTGATGGTCGACAGCGGCGCCGCCGAGCGCGCGGCGGATTTGACGAACCTTCTTTCCAGCCGGTTCGGTTCGACGCCGCTCCGCGTTCTTTTCAACACGCATTGGCATCTCGACCATACGGGCGGCAACGACGCGCTGATTCGCGACGGGACTGCCGTCGTGTCGCACGAGAACACGCGTCTTTGGATGAGCACGAAGTTCTTCGTCGACTGGGAAAACCGACGGTACATGCCGCGCCCGCGCGTCGCGCTGCCGAATAAGACCTTCGTCTCGTCCGATCCGCAGCCGCAAGACGTGAGCTTGGGCGGCGAGAAAGCCGTCTACGGGCATTTGCTCCAGGCGCACACGGATGGGGACATCTACGTATCATTCCCGAGCCACGACGTGATCGTGGCCGGCGGCACCGTGACCGCTCGCGCATATCCGGTGCTGGACTACATCACCGGGGGCTGGATCGGCGGGATGGTCGATTCGACGAAGAAGCTCATCGCGATGGCGGGCCCGGAGACGCTCATCGTTCCGGATTCCGGACCTGCGCAGCGGCGCACCGATCTCGAGCTGCAGCTCAAGATGCTCGAGACCGTTCGGGAGCGCATCGAGGCGATCGCACTGGAAGGGCGTGGCGTCGACGACATGATCGACGAGCGCATTACTAAGGAGTTCGACGCGCGGTATGGGAGCGACTCCGCCCTCTTCATATCGAACGCGTATGAAGGGATGTGGTGGAACCGGCTCCGGGGAATAGTGGCGTAGGACTCGATGAACACACTGAGATCAAAACTCTTTCCGCCGGCGATTCCGCTTGCGTCGATGCTACTGGTCGCCGCCGGTTGCTCGAAGCCGCCCGAGGAAGCGCTCGCGGACCGCTGGGGGATGCTCGATCAATACTGCACGGAATGCCACAGCGATGCCGAGCGCGCGGGCGACCTTTCCCTCGAGCACATAACGCCCGCCGTCGTCGCGGCCAACCCGGAGACCTGGGAACACGTGGTTCGCCGCCTGCGCGGCGGCGTGATGCCGCCGCCCGGAGGGAAGCATCCGAAGCCAGAGCAGGTGACGGAATTCGTCGCGGCACTCGAGGCGAGCCTCGACGCGGCGGCGAATGCGAAAGGAGTGTCCCCCGGCAGCGTCGTGATGCACCGGTTGAATCGCGTGGAGTACCAGACGGCGATCCGCGATCTCCTCGGCGTCGACATCGACGCGAGCCGGCTGCTGCCAGCGGACGTGACGAGCGACGGCTTCGACAATGTCGCGCAAGTGCTGCGCGTCTCGCCGACCTATCTCGATCAGTACATCGCCGCAGCCCGCGAGATCAGCATCAAGGCCGTAGGCAATCCGAAGCCTGCGCCCGCGCGCGCCGAGTACCTTACGAAAACGAAGAATCACACCGTGCCCGTCGAGGGTCTGCCGCTCGGCACTCGCGACGGTGTCGTCGTCAGGCACTACTTTCCGGCGGACGGTGAATACGTCTTCAACTTGAAGGTCTCTTCGGAGCCCGGCGCCGAGCTGCGCGCTTATCCGCAGGGTTGGCTCGAGTACGAGCACACGGCGATTCTCACGATCGACGGTGCGAAGGTGTTCGAAGCGTCGCTCGGCGGCGAGAAGGACTTGCGCGACGTCGACCACTTTCAAATCGCCGCCGTGAACGCGATCAAGGATCGCTTCCACAACATACGTCTCCAGGTGAAAGCCGGATACCGCGACGTAGGTGCGGCGTTCATCGCGCGCAGCTACGCGGAGTCGGATCATCGGCTGCAAGCTCTGACGCCGGGCGAGGGCGTGCCTGACGTGCCGCAGATGCTCGGGGTGGAGCTGGTCGGACCGTACGGCCCGTCGGGAATTAGCGAGCCGACGCAGGCGCGCGAGCGGATCTTCGTGTGTTATCCCGAGACCGAGGAGCAAGAGGCTGCGTGCGCGGAGCGCATCCTCACGAAGCTCGCGCGGCTCGCGTTCCGGCGTCCCGTGACCGATGCCGACATGGATCCTTTGCTGCGCTTCTATTCGGCCGGCAGGGAGTCCGGCACGTTCGAGACCGGAATCCAGAAAGGACTGCTCGCGGTGCTGTCGAGCACCAAGTTCCTCTACCGCATGGAGCCCGAGGCTCCGCCGGCTCGCGTGAAGACCGGCGAAGCCTACACGGTGTCCGATCTCGAGCTCGCGTCGCGGCTCGCGTTTTTCCTCTGGAGCGAGGGGCCCGACGAGGAGCTGCTCGGGCTCGCGGAGAACGGGCGGCTCAGCGATCCGAAAATCTACGCGGCGCAAATCGAGCGGATGTTCGCCGACCCGCGGTCGAAGGCGCTCGTGACCAACTTCGCGTTCCAATGGCTCAGCGTGCGGCAGCTCGATTCGGTCGAGCCCGACCCGCGGCTCTATCCGAACTTCGACGATGACTTGAGGCAGGCGTTCGTCGAGGAGATGGCGCTGTTTCTCGACAGCATCTTGCGAGACCAAAGCAAGAGCGTCGTCGAGGTGCTCACGGCGCCGTACACGTTCGTGAACGAGCGACTCGCGCTGCACTACGACATCGGCGGCGTGCGCGGCGAGCGCTTCCGGCGTGTAGAGCTCACGGACCCCAACCGTTGGGGCGTGTTCGGCAAAGGCAGCATGCTGATGGCCACGTCGTATCCCGATCGCACGTCACCCGTGTTGCGCGGCGCGTGGATCATGGAGCACCTGCTCGGCACTCCGCCCACGCCGCCGCCGGCCGGAGTCGAAACGAACCTGACTCCGGTGTCGCTCGAGCAACCGAAGTCGGTCCGCGAACGGCTGAAGCAGCATCGCACCGTGTCGTCGTGCAACCATTGTCACGGCGTCATCGATCCACTCGGCCAGGCGCTCGAGAACTACAACGCGGTCGGCGAGTGGCGCACGCGCGAGCGCGACAGCGGTGTCGCCATCGACCCGACCGGCGAGCTCGCGGACGGCCGGCCCGTCAACAGCCCGGTGCAGTTGCGGCAGGTGCTCGCGGCGCAGCCGGAAAAGTTCGTGCAAACCGTGACTCAGAACCTGCTTACCTATGCGCTCGGGCGTACGGTCGAGTATTACGACATGCCCGTGGTGCGATCGATCGTGCACGACGCGGCGCGCAACGACTATTCGTTCGCGTCGATCGTTGCAGGTGTGGCCACCAGCGCTCCGTTCCGCATGCGCAGCTTGCCGGCCGCGCGCGACGGCGAGACGGTCGCGGCACAGAGCGGCAGTTCGAAATAGCGCCTTAGAGAGGACGAGACATGTTCATCACCAAGAAGCACCTATCGCGTCGCACCTTCCTGCGGGCCGGCGGAGCGAGCATCGGTCTGCCGCTGCTTTCGGCGATGGTGCCGGCAGGCACGGCCTTGTCGCAGACTGCGGCCGCGCCGAAGCCGCGGCTCGGGTTCTTCTATCTCCCGCACGGCATGATCATGGACAACACGCGCTTCGGCAAAGAGATGAACAACTGGACGCCCGACGTCGTGGGGCGCGACTTCGATCTCAAGCCGATCCTCGCGCCGTTCGCGCCGCTCAAGAAGCACATGACGGTCGTCAGCGGACTCGGCAACAAACCCGCCGAAAGCTCGTCGGTGCACGCGATCATCCCGGGCACGTGGTTGAGCTGCGTGCCGCCGCCGCGGTCGCAGTCGCCTAGCGCCGGCATCTCGGTCGATCAGATCGCGGCACGTCACATCGGCCAGGAAACGCCGTTGCCGTCCCTCGAGATCGCGACCGAGCGGCGGGGCGGCACCTCGGGCTGCGACGGCACCTACGGCTGCACCTACAGCAGCACGATCTCGTTCCGCACGCCCACGACACCGATGCCGATGGAGGCGGACACCGGCGAAGTGTTCGCGAAGATCTTCGGCCGCGGTACCACCGCCGAGGAGCGCACGGACATCGCCAAGGACTACACGAGCGTGCTCGACATGGTGATGGCCGAGGTCTCCGGACTGAAGCGCGCCGTCGGCGCGGACGACCGCGCGATCGTAAACGACTATCTCGACAGTGTGCGCGAGATCGAGCGCCGCGTGGAGCTGCTGAAGACGCGCGATCTCACAGGCGTGAACGTGCCGGAGCTTCCAGTCGCGGCGCCGGACCTCGACGCGCAGCTGAAGCTGATGTTCGACCTGCTCGCCGTGGCCTATCAGACCAATGTGACGCGCATCGCGACGTACATGATGATGTCAGAGGTCAGCAATACGCCGTACCCGCACATCGGTGTGCCCGACGCGTTCCATCCGCTGTCGCACCACGCCGAGAACAAGGCCGCGATGCAGAAGCTCGTCGTCGTGCAGAGCTATCACAGCGAGATATTCGCCGGTTTCCTCGACAAGCTCTCGAAGATGCCGGACGGCGACGCGGGCTCGGTGCTCGACAACTCGATCTTCTTGTACGGCAGCAACATGAGCAACAGCAACAAGCACGACTCGTTCCCGTTGCCGACGCTCGTGTTCGGCCACGGCGGCGGCATCAAGGGGCAGCAGCACCTGCGCTACCCGGATCACACACCGCTCGCCAATCTGCTCTTCACGCTGATGCTGCGCGCCGGCGTGCCGGTCGAGTCGATCGGCGACAGCAAGGCCGAGTTCACGGAGGTTTGATCATGATGCGAGGGCGCATTGGGCGTACTTTGGGCGAGCGAGCTCCGTTGTTCGCCGCGGTACTGGCGTGCGCGACGGTAGGCTCCGCCGCCGCCGCCGCGGCCGCCGACCTCGTCGACGCCGCGCGGCGCAACGATGCGTCGGCGGTCTCGGCCGAGCTTGCCAACGGCGCGGACGCGAGCACGAAGTCCCCGGACGGCACGACGGCGCTGCACTGGGCCGTGCACAACGACAACCTCGATCTCGTGAAGCGCCTCGTCAAGGCCGGCGCCGACGCGAACGCCGCCAACGAGTTCGGGGCGACACCGCTCAGCGAGGCGGCCGTGGTCGGCAACGCTGCCGTCGTCGAGCAGCTCGTGGCCGCAGGGGCGCAAGTCGACGCGCGTGGCAAGGACGGCCAGACCGCACTGATGATCATGGCGCGCGGCAACGGCGTCGCCGCGGCGCGCGTGCTGCTCGAGCACGGCGCCGACGTGAATGCACAGGAAACGTGGCGCGAGCAAACCGCTTTGATCTGGGCCGCCGCGGAAAAGCAGCCGGAGATGGTCAAGCTGCTGCTCGAGCACGGCGCGAATCCGGATGCGCGTTCCGAGCCCACGAATTGGCAGCGTCAAGTGTCGGGAGAAAAACGCCGGCTGTTCCGGCCGTTCGGCGGCCTCACCGCGTTGCTGTACGCGGCGCGCGAGGGTTGCGTCGAGTGCGCACGATCGCTCGTCGAGGGCGGTGCGGACATCGACCTGTCGGGTTACCGCGGCATCACGCCGCTGATCATGGCGCTCGACAACTACCACTTCGACCTCGCGAGCTATTTGGTGCAAGCGGGCGCGAGCTTGGACGTTTGGGACTGGTGGGGCCGGTCGCCGCTCTACACGGCGGTCGACATGCACACGTTGAAGCCCGGCGGCCGGCCTGATTTGCCGTCGACGGACAAGGCCACGGGGTTGGACGTCGCGCGGCAGATCCTCGAGAAGGGCGCGAACCCGAATCTGCAGGTCAAGCTGCTGCCGCCGCTGCGCGAGCGCGGCAAGGATCGCGGCTGCGATTCGATGTTGAGCACCGGCGCCACGGCGCTGCTGCGCGCTGCGAAGACCTTCGACGCGGACTCGATGAAGCTTCTGGTCGCGCACGGCGCGCGGCTCGACTTGCCGAACGAGAACGGGATCACGCCGCTGATGGCGGCGGCAGGCTACGGCTCGTACGAATGCGACATCCGCGGGCCCGGTCCCGGAATTCCTCAGTACACGACCGAGGACGTCGAGAAGCACTCGATCGAGGCGTTGCGGGTGATGATCGACGCCGGGGCCGACATCAACGCCACGACGACCGGAGGCGGGCGCGGCAAGGGTCCCGGGCAGTCCGCACTGTTCGGCGCCGCATTCTGGGGATGGAACGACGTCGTGAAGTTCCTCGTCGACAACGGCGCGAAGATCGATCTGGCGGACGCCGAGGGTAGAACCGCGCTCGACGCGGCCATGGGGCGCGCGGGCGGACATGAGCGCGGCTCCTCGATCCAGGTGTTCGAGGACACGGCGGAGCTCTTGAAGACGCTCTGCAGCGCGCAGGCGGGCTGCGATCTCACGGCGCCGAAGCGGCCGGCAAGCTAAAGGCCGCTACTGGCCGGCCTTCGCGGCCGCGATCCACTCGTCTACGCGCCGCTCGAGCAGCGGCAGCGGCAGCGCGCCGCCGCCGAGCACGACGTCGTGAAATCTGCGGATGTCGAACTGCGCTCCGAGCGCGGCCTGCGCTCGTGTGCGCAGCTCGAGAATCTTGATCATCCCGATCTTGTAGGAGGTCGCCTGGCCCGGCGTCACGAGGTAGCGCCGTACCTCGGAGCGTATTTGGCCCTCGGATACGGCCGAGTTAGCCGTGAAGTAGTCAACGGCCTGTTGCTCGCTCCAGTGTTTCGCGTGTAAGCCCGTATCGACGACCAGCCGCACAGCGCGCCAGATCTCCGTCGTCAGGCGGCTGAAGTCCGCGTAACTGTCCTCGTACGCCCCCATCTCCTTCGCGAGCAGCTCGGAATAGAGCGCCCAGCCTTCCACGTACGCCGTGAAGAACGCCTGCGTGCGAAACGTCGGAACGCCCTTGAGCTCCTGTTGGATCGAGATCTGCAAGTGATGGCCGGGAATGCCCTCGTGATAGGCGATCGCCGGCAGCTGCGGCTTCGGCATCGCGTTCATGTCGATCAAATGCGCGTAGAAGATGCCGGGACGCGAGCCGTCGACGGCCGCGGGGAAGTAGTGCTGCGCGGCACCGGGCTGCTCGCGGAACGCCTCCACGCGCTTCACGATGAGATCCGCTTTCGGTAATAGGCCGAAGTAGTCGGGCAGCCGCCGCCGTATGACGTCGAGATCGTCGCGCGCCGTCTGCAGGTACGCCTCGCGCCCCGAGTCGTCGTTCGGGAAATAAAACCGCGCATCGCTACGCAGGAACGCAAAGAGCTCCTGCAAGCTGCCGGCGAACCCGAGCCGTTCCTTCGCCGCCTCCATCTCGGCCGTGAGGCGTGCAACTTCTTGCAATCCGATCGCGTGGATCTCGTCGGCGCTCAGCGTCGTCGTCGTCGCGGCGGCGAGCCGCTCGTTGTAGAGCGCCGCGCCGTCGGGGAGCTTCCAGACGCCGGCCGCGATCTCGTCCGAGCTCGCCCGATCGGTTTCGAGCCACGCGATGAACGCGTTGTAGGAAGGCCCGAGCCGTTCCGTGAGCGCCGCACGCGCCGAGTCGCGCAGCGTTGCAGCCTGCGCCGCGTCGATCTTGCCGTTCGCGGCCAGCGCGGCGATCTTGCTTTGTGCGTCGGCCCAGAGCGGCGAGTCGCCCGAACCAGGGAAAGGCGCCCCTGCAACGACTGCGCGTGCCTGAAGGATCATCGCGTCGTAGGCGAAGCGCGGCGGACGCACGCCTTCGCCCGCGTTGAGGCGTGCGCGCTCGAGCGCCTGATCCAGCGCGCGCGCGGACTCGCGGATGCGGGCCACGTACGCATTCATGTCGCCCGCGTCGTCGACGCGGTGCGAGTTGATCAGGAATTGCGGCAGGTCGGTGTGCGGGCCGTCCATTTGCGAGAACACGTAGCTGCGCCGGCGCAGCGGTAGCGACGCGGCCGCGCGCTCGAAGCCATAGACCCAGACGTCGTAAGAAAGCTTGCCGTCGGGAGTGAGTCGCGCGTAGTCGAAGCTGCGCTGCAGCTCCTCCACGGTTTGCCGCTGCCACGCGAATTCGGCGTCCTGCGCGCTTTCCGACATCTCGTCGATCTTGTCGTAGCTCGTCTTGCGTCCGAGCATCGTCTGCTCGATCGGACTGAACGCGAGCTTTTCTTCGTAGCGCGCGTCGAGCCACGCGTTGAAGCGCGCGGTTTCGGTTGCGGCGCGCGCGTCGGCTGCGTTCGGGGACGAAGGCTCGCGCGACGAAGCCGGCGCGTCAGCGCGGTTGCAGCCCGCGAGGGCGATTGCGCAGAGCAGCAGGACCGAGAGGTTTCGCACGGCTCAAGGTAGCGCGAAAGCGAACAGCGAAGAGCCCGCGGCGATCGCGACGTACTGCTTCCCGTTCGCGGAGTAGGTCATCGGCGCGCTGTTGACCTGTCCGCCGACCGGCAATTTCCAGAGCAGCTCGCCGCTCGTCGCGTCGAGTGCGACGAAATACCCTTCCTTGCCGCCGCCGAACACCACGTTGCCGGCAGTGCTCAGCACGCCGCCCCAGGTGATGTCGGCCATTCGGTACTCCCATTTCGGCTCGAGCGTGCTCGGGTCGTACGCACGGATCACGCCGTACGCCTCATCGTCGTTGTTGAAGAACGGCAGCAGGTTCGTCTGGCCCATCTGCGTTTGCCGTGCGTTGATGCCGACCGAGCGCGGGAACTGGCCTTCGAGCGCGATGATGCCGGAGTTCTCCCAGTGCGCCACGTAAAAGAGGCCGGTCTTGGGGCTGAACGACGGCGGCGCCCAATTCGTCGCGCCGTGCACGTGCGGCCGCACCAAGGTGCCTTCCTTCGACGGCACGATGCCCGGCTACGCGGATCGGTCGGCCGTTCGCGTCGAACCCGCTCATCCAATTCACCTTCACATACGGCTTGCCCAGCAGGAACTTGCCGCTCGTGCGGTCGAGCACGTACATCAGGCCGTTGCGATTTGCCCAGAGCATTACCTTGGTCGGCGCGCCTCGCCAGGTGATGTCCGCGAGCACCGGCACCTGCGTCGAGTCGTAGTCCATCTCGTCGTGCGGCGTGAATTGGTAGTACCACGCGAGCTTGCCCGTGTCGGCATCGAGCGCGAGCACGCAGTTGCTGTAGAGGTTGTCGCCGAGCCGGTCGCGCCCGTCCCAATCGGGAGCCGGATTGCCGGTGCCGAAGAACACGAGGTTCGTCTCGGGGTCGTAGGCGCCCGCGTTCCAGACGGCGGCGCCGCCTTCCTTCCACGAATCGCCGGACCAACTGTCGCTACCGGTCTCGCCGGGACCGGGAATGGTGTGGACACGCCATACCTCCTTGCCGGTGTGCGCGTCGAACGCCGCGACGATCCCACGGATGCCGAAGTCGCCGCCGGCCGTGCCGACGATGATCTTGTCCTTCACCACGACCGGAGCCATCGTGATCGAGTAACGTTCGGCCGCGCTCGCGACGGTCGTGTTCCAGAGCAGCTGGCCGCTCTTCGCGTCGATCGCGAGCAGGTGAGCGTCGATCGTGCCCATGAACAAGGTATCCCCTAGGATCGCGAGCCCGCGGTTCACGCGGCCGCAGCACGTGCGCGCGTCGGCGGACGGCTCGTACGGGAACGTCCAGAAGATGCGGCCGGTCGCGGCGTCGAGCGCGACGACCTCGTTCGGCGCCTGCACGGTGTAGAGCACGCCGCCGACGACGAGCGGCGTCGCCTCGAATTTCTCGAGCGAGCGCGCCTGCCAAACCCACTTGAGCTCGAGCTCCTTCGCGTTCGCGGCCGTGATCTCGTCGAGCCTGCTGTAGCGTTGGTTCGACAGCGTCCCGGAGTAGCTGAGCCAGTTGGCCGGCTCGCGCTCGGCGTTGAGCACGCGGTCGAACGTGACTTGCGCCTCGAGCGGTGCAATCGCTCCGAACGCCAAAGCGAGCGTGAAAAGCTGCGTCTTCATCGGGGTTGCGGTCCTTGCAGGGAGATCAGATAGCTGACCAAGTCCGCTATCTGTTGAGCGTTGAGCTTCTTGCGATAGGAGGGCATCGGCGTGTCGTCGAAGCCGAATTCGCGCAAGTCCGCTTTCGCGAACGAGCGCAGCTGCTCGTCCCAATCGAGCATCTGCACCGTGTACGTGTCGTGGTTCAGCAGCCGGCCCGTGACTTCCGTGCCGTCGCCCGTCACGACGCGATAGGAACGATTGTTGGCCTGCACTTCCGCGTCCGGCTCGAGCAGCGATTGCTCGAGCTCGACCCCGCGGCGCAGGCGGCCGATTCGGCTCAGGTCCGGGCCCGTGCGCGAGCCGAGGTCGCCGACCCGATGACAGTCCGTGCACTCGCCTTTGCCCTCGAA
Organism: uncultured Gammaproteobacteria bacterium; assembly: GCA_963742115.1. Classification (GTDB taxonomy): domain Bacteria; phylum Pseudomonadota; class Gammaproteobacteria; order Steroidobacterales; family Rariloculaceae; genus FEN-1219. The sequence goes on along the minus strand of CAVUKQ010000007.1, from coordinate 388,155 downwards.
CAGCTTGCGGCCGCGCTCGCTGTCGCCCGTGCGCGCAGTGCTCGGCCGCGGCTCGGCGTTCGCTCGCAGAAACGCGACGACGCGCTCGACTTGCTCCTCGTTGAGATTCGGCGACGGCGGCATTGCCGTGTTCGGGATGCCGTTCGCAATGACGGCCGCGAGCTCGTTGTCCGTGTACGCGCGGCGGAACTGGCCGCGGCCGAGATCGATGCCCGCAATGAGATTGCCGTCCGGTCCGTGACAGTTCGCGCAAATCGACGAGAACACGCGTGCGCCGTCCTCGACGTCGTAGGCGGTGGCGTGTTGCGCGGACGCGTGGCCCGTGACGAGGCAGCCGGCGGTGAGGAGGAGGGCGGTGAAGGGTCGTTGCACGTGGGCGGCTCGGTGGCGAACGGGCGCGTTCGGTGAAGGCGGATGGTGGCGATTTCGCGGTCCGCAGGCAAGAGTGCGCTGGTGTCCGTACGTCGCGTGCTGTTGCGTGCTCGGAGCGGCGGGCGGTATGTTCTACCGCATCGTCCGCGCATCCCCGGGGGGAACAATGAGTGCTCGATCTCTGCTCACGCTAGGCGTGATCGTCGTTGCGTGCGCCGCGGTTACCGCGACGCTCGCGCAGTCCGACAACTGGTTCCCGTCGCGCTGGGGCGCGGCGGACCAACGCGGCGCCGCGAATCGCGTCACGCCGAGCAAGGTGCTCGAGGCGAAAAACCTCATCACCAAGGGCGCCGTCTACCAGCTCGGCCGAGTCTACGAGGCCGGAATGCCGATCTTCGGCACGCGGCACTTCAGCCTGAAGATCCCGCAGACGTTCGGACCGCTCGGGTCGAACAAAATGATGTATCACGACGAGCTCGTGAGCGCGGAGATCGGCCAGGTCGGCACGCAGTTCGACGGCCTCGGGCACATCGGCATCGGCGATCTCTTCTATAACGGCAACGACCGGCACGACTTTGCGAAAGCCTGACGGTTTTACGAAGCTCGGCGTCGAGAACGTCGGCGCGATCACGACGCGCGGTGTGCTGCTCGACATCCCGGCCTTGAAGGGCGTCGCGCAGCTCGCGGGCGGCTACGAGATCACGCTCGCTGACGTCCAAGCAGCGCTCGCGCGCGAGAAGGCGGAGATCCGCGCGGGCGACGTCGTGCTCGTGCACACGGGCTGGGGATCACTCTGGCTGAAGGACAACGCGAAGTTCAACTCGGGGGCGCCGGGAATAGGGCTCGAGGCGGCGCGCTACTTCGTCGAGCGCGAGGTCGTGATGGTCGGATCGGACACGTGGGCGACGGAGGTGATCCCGAATCCGAATCCCGAGCTGCAGTTCCCGGTGCATCAGCTGTTCATCCCGCGCAACGGGATCTACATCTTCGAGAACCTCGCGACCGAGGAGCTCGCGCGCGACGGTGTCTACGAGTTCGCGTTCTTCTTCGCGCCGCTCAAGCTCAAAGGCGCGACGGGGTCGCCCGGCAATCCGATCGCGATCCGCTAGCGCTCGCGCGTTGGGCGCGGCGCGTTAGAACCGGTACAGCATGGAGAGGGTGAAGCCCGACGCGTCGATCTCGTCCGGGAAGTCGTACCAGTCGTATTGGGCGCGGATGCTGAAGCTCTTCAGATCGAGCCCGAAGTCGTGCTGAATACCGACGTTCACCAGCGCGCCGTGGTCGTGTCCGCCATCGTACGATCCGCCTCCGAAACCCGGTACGTTCACGTCGCCTTCGAACCCGGCATTGAAATAGCCCACGCCGGCGAACAAGCTCATCCGGTCGAACGGCAGCATCCCGAGTAAGGAAAGTGAGTAGAGGGTGGCGTCGGCGTCCACCTCGAGCGTGACCATGCCGATCCCGGGCACCGTGTCCGTGAAGGTCTCTTCGAGGTCGCCTGATCCACCGAGTGCGAGCTCGAGCGCGAAGTTGTCCGAAAACTTGTAGCCGCCGAATAGGTGGTAGGCATAGGTGGAATCGGATATGCCTTCGCTCCCCTCGTCGTAGTCGAACGATCCGAGCCCGGCGCCGAAGTACATGCCTTTTTCGCTTTGCGCATGCGCGAGCGGCGCGATGCCGAGCAATAGGAGCAGAGCGATATTCTTCATGGCTTCACCGATGTTGGAGATGCGCGGACGGCGCCGCGAGCGAGTGCCCGTAGTTTGAAGGGCTCAGCACCCTCTCGCAACCGAGTTGTTTTGACATATCCAACGGCAACCGTGACGTCGTACACTTTTCGGCAATTTGGAGGGGGATCCATGGACAACACGAGACGAGACTTTCTAGCGGCAGCCGTATCGGCTGGCATCGGACTCTACAGCTGCAGCTGGGCACAGGCGCAGCCGCCGGCGGCCGCCGCGGGCGCGAAACGCGGGCCGACGCTGATCAAAGGCAAACGCGTCAAGACCATCGACATGCACGCGCACCTCGTCGTGCCCGAGGTGTGGCCGCTGATCGAGAAGTATCCGCAGGCCGAGACCGACATCGGCGCGTTCCTGAAGTCGCCGATGGCGGCGCGGCTCACGAGCGTCGAGCAGCGCTTCGCCGAGATGGACCGCCAGGGCATCGACGTCCAAGTGATCAGCCTGCACTTCCAGCACCAGCACGATTGGGCCGAACGCGATCTCGCGACGGCGTACGTAAAGCTGCTGAACGAGAAAGTGGCGGAGCAGGTCGACGCGCACAAGGACAAGCTCGTCGGGCTCGGCGTCGTGTCGCTCCAGCATCCGGACCTCGCGGCGGAGCAAGTGACTCATGCAATGAAGAACCTCGGGCTCAAGGGCATCATGATGACCACGATGATCGGCAACGAGGAGATCTCGGCCGACCGTTTCGCGCCGTTCTGGAGCAAGGCCGAGGAGCTTGGCGCCGTCGTGTTCATCCACCCCGAGGGATTCACCGGGGGCGCGGACCGGTTCGCGGGAGCGGGTCAGCTCGGCAACACGATCGGCATGCCGCTCGACACGAGCGTCGCGCTGTCGCACATGATCTTCAGCGGCTTTCTCGACAAGCATCCGAAGGCGAAGATCGTGCTGTCGCACGGCGGCGGGTTCCTGCCGTCGTACATCGGCCGCGCGGACAACTGCTACGTGCGCAGCCCGCAGGGCTGCAAGACGATGGCGAAGACGCCGAGCGCGTACCTGAAGGATCTCTACTACGACACGCTCGTCTACTCGCCCGAGAACCTCGCGTACCTCATCGAGCAGGTGGGCGCGGACCGGCTCGTGCTCGGCACCGACTATCCGTTCCCGATCGGAAGTCAGGATCCCGTCGGCGACGCGCTCGCGGTGAAGGGGCTCTCGGACGCGCAGATCGAGGCGATCTTGAGCGGCAACGTGGTGAAGCTGCTCGGGATCTGATTCGGTACGCGTTCGTCCGGTGCTATTGGCGGATTCTCGCTATTCGAGCCGATAGGCGACGCCGACACAGTGAGTCGGCCAAACAATAGTGGTAGCACGTTGAAGTTCTCGACTTTATCGGGAACGCCAACGAAATGGAGAGTTCCATACGGCGCATCAAACCAACGTAGGCATTGAGGTCGACTACGCCGCCGGAGACGCAAAAGAGCAAGTAATGGAATTTGCCGGCATAGACCGCCATGTCCTCGCGGTCCGTCGAATCGATGAATCCTGTTGCGCCGAGATCCTCGCAGAATTGTCGCTTGCCGTTGCCACGAGATACAGCGAACGTATCAGCGCCCATCTTGGCCGCGAATTGAATAGCGATGTGACCGAGACCGCCAATACCTACGACACCAACACGCTTGCCCTCAAGGTCCCACTTGTGGCCCGCGAACTCGTAGAGTGGCGCAGCCACCGTAAGCCCAGCGCACATTAGCGGACCGACGTATTTCTCCTCGTAACCACCGGGAATTTTGAAGAGGAATCGAGAATCCGTTCGAAGGTACGCAGAGAACCCGCCGTGATGCACGTGTTCGCCGGTCTCGTCTATTGTGTTCTCAAAGTATGTGAACTTTCGACTGGGGCAAAGGTTTCGCACCGCGTGTAGCCCATTGATCGAAAAGCACATTCGTGCCACTATACTGTACATATAACCAGTCTGTAGAGAGCCACCACCATGGACGGCGCAGTCGACTTTTCTGCCCCGCTGATCGTCACCCACTACAACGACACGTTCGAGCGTCTCGAAGCTCAAATCACCGAGCTTTGGGGACATTTGAATGCTGCGACGTACAAGCTGCTAGTGCTTATCGCGAAGTTCGATCGTGAGCGGGCTTACGAACGTCACAACCTTACGAACACCGCGCAATGGCTCAACTGGCAATGCGGTATCGGCGGCGTCGCGGCGCGCGAAAAGGTTCGCGCCGCGCGCGCGCTCGAGAATCTGCCGCAGATCAGCGCTGCGTTCGCAAGCGGCGAGATCTCGTATTCCAAAGTCCGGGCGATGACCCGCGTCGCGACACGAGCGAATGAGTCCGTCCTCGTGAACATCGCGCGCTATGGAACGGCCTCGCACGTCGAGAAGCTCGTCAGGCGTTATCGCTGGACTCAGGGTCGCGACGCGGCGAAGCACGCGGAGTCCCAGCAGTCGAGTCGTCAAGTGCACTACTTCTACGACGAGGACGACAACTTCGTTCTCAGCGCGCGGTTGCCACCAGAAGTCGGCGCGCTCGTTCTGAAGGCGCTCGAAGCGGCCGGCGATATCCTGCGCGAAGAGTCACGAGCACAATCGGATTCGCAACCGAATGTTTCCGCGGAAACATCGGAGATGACGTATCAGGAGTATTCGCACGGCGCGAAACGCGCGGACGCACTGCGGCTCATGGCCGAGACGTTTCTCGCGAGCACGGCGGAGGAGGTCGCGGGGACCTCGAGCTCAGATCGCTTTCAGGTCGTGGTGCATATTGACCAAGCCGTGCTCACGACTGAGATAGCAGCGCGCGACCACGAGCCGCACCGCTGCGAGCTCGACATGGGCCCCGCGCTCGCGCTCGAGACGGCCAGGCGCCTCAGCTGTGACGCGACGCTCGTCGGCATCGTCGAGGGGACAGATGGCGATCCGCTGAACATCGGCCGCAAGACGCGCGGCATCCCGCCCGCGATCGAGCGCGCACTACGATCGCGCGACGGCGGCTGCCGTTTCCCAGGCTGCGACCGCACGCGTTTCACCGCGGGCCATCACGTGAAGCATTGGGCCGACGGCGGTGAGACGAAGCTATCGAACCTAGTCACGCTCTGCGGCTTTCACCACCGTCTCCTGCACGAGGGCGGCTTTGGCGTGAAGACGACGGGCGACGGCGTGTTCGTTTTCACGCGACCGGACGGCGAGCGGATTCCAGAATGCGGACCGCGGCCGACCGCTGCTGCGGTCAATCATGCGTCATACGACGACGAATGCTTCCGCGGAAACATCGCCGATTCTCCGCCGCTGGGCGACGCGGGTCTCGCGGCATTTGAGGAAACCCTGCGACATTTCGTGCAGACCGTGAATCCCGACGTGCCGATCGACGCCAGTACGGGCCGCGGTAAGTGGCTCGGTGAGCGGATGGACTACAGTGCCACGATCGAGGGCATACAATTCCGTGAGCACGGCGCTTGGGTGAACGGGAAACTGGTCGTTACCGAGGCCAATCCGTAAAGGTCGGACGAAGTGAGTCCCGCTTCGACCTCAACCGCGTAATGCGTCAAATCGTGCAACAGCGCGAGCGTGCCTCGAGCTCGCGCGCCTCGGACACATTGTCGTCGCGTACGATCTCGAACCGATGACGTTCGTTCGTAAGTCTTGTGAAGCGAACTAGCATGATTCACGCGAGCCATCGAAGGTCGGGGCCCCGGACGGTGCGCCGTAATCGGTCCAGGGCCACGTCGTCTCGGCCGGAAACGTCGGCGGCCGTGGATCGGGATAGGGCGTTCGCTCCGTAGCAAACGCCCCGAAGTCGATCTGACGTTGTGTTGCGGCGTCGCGTAGCGGGCAGGAATTCGGGGCGACCAAGTCGTGATCGGTGATCGACAAGATCGAGAAACCTGCGTCGTGGAAGGCCCTAACCACCTCGTCCACGGAATGGCAGCCATCACTTTGAAGAGTATGAACGTGAAGGTCCGCTCTGTAGCGGGCGAACGTTCTCCAATCGACCTTCTCGTACGGATTCCCCAGATGTAGAGACGAATGCGCATCGTGTCGCCTTCGGGTCGAAGCGGACCCGCGGAGGATACACCGCGGTGGGCACTCACCCTGCGCCAGGAGCTGGTCGTAGGTCATCTAGCCCGAGATCTCGTCTCTGGAACCTTGCGTTAACGATCGATCTTGGCAGGGTCGACCATCAGGTAACCAAACTCATAGGGTTCGCGGAAAGGCCCCATCAGCGCCGAGGCCGACGCCCTCCGTAGCCATCTGTCGGCGGCGGTCCGGTCCATGCGCCACTGTACCGAATAGATGCGCAGCCTGACGGCGTCGGGTGGTAGCGGCGCTTGCAGGTCCAGTCGCTTGCCGAACGTCAGCTCAGCGGCTTGCGCTTCGGCCTTCGCCACGGTGCGGTCCCCGCTGTCGAGGAAGTCCACCGTCACGGCCACGTCGCGCAAGGTTCTGTCGTTGGTATTGACGAAGCTACCCACCCAGGTGCGCTGGCCCGCGGCTTCCGTCACCACGTCGTTGCGGACTAGGAGCAGGATCTCGTCGTCCTGGTGCACGACCCTGAACCACATCACCAGGATTGGCAGGATGATCAGCGCGGCGAGGATCTTCCACACCTTAATTTCGATGGTCCAAGTGCTCCATCGTTTGGGCTCGTCTCGTCCGGTTGTCATGCGTTGTCCTCCAGTGATAATGGGCCGGCTCAAGCTAGCGCCGCTCGCGCTGAATGACATGAGCAAACTCTGAGGAAGGGCTGAATGCCCGTTCGCCGCTACCAATTCGACAGTTTCACCCTCGACCCTATCGAGCGACGCCTGTTTGCCGGAGAGGTGCTGGTCGAGCTCAACAGCCGTTACTTCGACGCGCTGCTGTTGCTGCTGCAGCACCCCGGCACGCTGCTCAGCAGGGAGCGGTTCCTGCAGGAAGTCTGGCAGGGCATTCCGGTCACCGACGAAGTCCTGACGCAGTGCATCAAGACCTTGCGCCGACAACTCGGCGACAGTGCGACGCAACCGCATCTGATCGAAACCATTCCCAAGCACGGCTATCGTTTCATCGCGGCGGTGAACTGCGTGGCGGACAGTGACGCCGCACCCGAAGACCGGAACCTTGCCCTGGCATCAAGGGCGGTAGCGACTTCCGGCGCTTACGACTGGCGGCAGTGCTGGCTGACCCTCGGGGCCGGCACCACCGGCGGCGGCGTGGCCGGTCTGCTCGGCGGTCTGGCGTTCGGTTTCGCCGCTGCGGCGCAGGCGCAGCAGAGTGGCATCGGGGCGTTGTCGGCGCTGCTGGTGCTGGTGGCATTGGCAACCCTGCTGGCCTTGATCGGCGCGGCCGGCGTCGTGGGCGGTATCGCGGCGGCGCGTCTCGTGGCGCGCGACTTCACTTTCGCGGGGCTCGTGGGCGGCGCGGTGGGCGGTCTGCTCGTGGGCGCTTTCGGCAAACTGATCGGCCACGACGCCTTCCTGCTGCTGTTCGGCCAGGCGCCCGGCAACATCACCGGCGCTCTCGAAGGCCTGTTGCTCGGTGCGGCGGTGGGACTTGCGGATGATCTCGGCCGACGCTTCGCCGCAGACGGGAGTATTCAGCGCAATATGCTGCTGGCAGCGGCCATCGGCGCACTCGCCGGGCTGCTCATTGCCATGGCGGGAGGACAGCTGCTGGGCGGCAGTCTCGCGCTGCTGGCCAAAAGCTTCCCCGACGCGCGCCTGCATCTCGATCCGCTCGGGGCTCTGCTCGGGCCGTTCGCCGCTAGTGTGACGAACGCGCTGGAAGGGGCGTGGTTCAGTCTGTGTCTGGTCGGCGCGCTGATGCTGGCGCGGCGTTGAGCGAGACGTCAGAGCCGCGATCGAGGGCATACAATTCCGCGAGCACGGCGGTTGGGTGAACGGGACACTGGTCGTCGCCGAAGCCATCCGTAAAGGTCGCAAAAGGCTACTGCAGTGGACATCACAACCTGGGAGCTTCTGAGCTACATCGTCACGACGATCGGCCTGCCGCTCGCGATCGTCGTGTTCCTGTACGAGCAGAAGAAGGAACGCGACAACGACGAAGAGGAGGTCTACCAGCTCCTCTCGGACAACTACCAGGATTTCCTGAGAATCGCGCTCGACAATCCCGACCTGCGCTTGTTCTCCGCGGAGGAGGTGCCGGAGCGCACCATCGAGCAGCGCGAGCGCATGCTGATCATCTTCAACATGCTGATCTCGCTATTCGAACGCGCGTACCTGTTGCTCTACGAACCGAAAATGGCGAAAAAACAGTTGCGCCGGTGGTTGTCATGGGAGGACTACATGCGCGAGTGGTGCCAACGAAAAGACTTTCACGCACTGCTGCCGACGCTCCTGGTGGGCGAGGACGAGGAATTTGGCGCCTATATTCGCAAGCTCGCGGATGGTGCGCGTCGCTGATCCATCGCGCGATTCAGCGCGTCGTCACTGCCAAGCGTCCGCCACGTCCTTGCTCGCGGACGCCATCTGCCTTACGACCATGTCGTAGTACTTGCCGCGCCGCGCCATCAGAGTCTCATGCGAGCCGCGCTCGACGATCCGGCCGTCCTCGAGGAGCAGGATCAAGTCGGCGCGGCGAATCGTCGACAGCCGATGCGCGATCACGAACGTGGTACGGTCCGCGAGCAGGGTGGCCATCGACGCCTGGATCAGCTGCTCGCTCTCCGTGTCGAGATTGCGGCAGAACGTAGTGCCGATCGGTAACTCGTTCGAGTCGGTCGCGAAACGCCATGCGGCATGATGCCCGTTGCAGCAGACGAGTAGAGCATCGCCTGGTATCGATAATACCCGGTGCGTTCCGCTCGTTGTGATCAAGCGACAGCGAATGGCCAGCAGCGCCGAAGAAATCTCAGCATTGTTGTTTGCAGATCACGTCGGGAATAAGCTAAGCGCGCACAACTAACTCATTCCTGGGGGAATCTATGAACGCATGGAACCCGCGCGCCCTCGCGCGCATCCCGCTGCTGCTGTCGCCGTTGATTGCCGCGCCCGTGTTCGCGCAGCCGAGCGGCGGTCTCGAGGAGATCATCGTCACCGCACGCATGCGTGCGGAAGCGTCGGTCGACGCGCCGGCGCAGATCAAAGCGTTCACGGCCGCGGAGATCGCGGCGGCGGGCATCGAGAAGCCGCACGACTTCATCGCGCTCACGCCGAACATGACGATCGTGCAGACGCAGAATCCCGGCAACTCCTTCATCACGATTCGCGGCATCTCGCAGGCGCGCAACAGCGACATGCCCGTGGCCGTCGTCGTCGACGGCGTGGTGATGACCAATCCCGCGCAGTTCAACCAGCAGCTGTTCGACGTCGAGCAGATCGAAGTGCTGAAGGGTCCGCAGGGCGCGCTCTACGGCCGCAACGCGATCGGCGGCGCGGTCACGATCGTGACGAAGCAGCCGACCGACGACGTTCGAGAGCAAGATTCGAGTGGGCGCTCGACTCGGGTCCCGGCTACATGGCACAGGGTGCGATCAGCGGCCCGCTGGGCAGAGCGACGCCTGGAAATATCGCGCATCGCTCTCGTATACCGACACGGACGGTTTCCTCGAGAACGAGTACCTGAACGACAAGGCGGACCCTTACAAGGATCTCTCCGGCCGCGTGCGTTTCACCTGGGAGCCGAACGACCGCGTGAAGGGCGATTTCCGCTACGCCCGCTCCGAGATCGACACGACCGCGCTCTATTTCGTGATCAACGACGACTACCGGGGCCTCGGCGGCTTCGTCGGCGTGCCGAACGCGAATGAGCTGAACGGCATCACCGTAGCCCCCGCCGATGTCAACAACCCGAGCTACACGGGCGTCCCGATCCGCGTGAACAATCCGGGCGAAGGCATCAAGGAGATGGACGAGTTCGCGATGCGGTTCGACGTCACGCGGGACAAGGGCACGTTCACGTCGATCACGGCGTACGACGACCTGAACGAGATCCTGACGGGCGACGCATTCGATTTCCGTCCGCTCGGGCCAATCGTTCAACGAGATCTTCTTCCCGAGTATTCCAGAATCCGCCGTTCGCCGCCGCTGACCCCGAGCCCGTTCTTCGGCGACTGGAACCAGAGCCAGTACCTCGAGGTGAGCACGTATAGCCAAGAGTTCCGCTTCACCTCCAACGAGACGGATCGATTCCGCTGGATCGCTGGTGCGTACTTCCTGTCGACCGACCGCTTCATCGGCACCGGCAACCTGCTCGACACCGGATCGGGCGTGAGCCGCGTGTACAAGTATCCGCGCACGACCACCGGCTTCCCGTTCGACTTGTCGATCCCGAATCCGCAGGTCACTTATCTGTCGGACTCGCAAGACAACTTCGCTTGGGCGGTGTTCGGCTCGCTGGCCTACGATTTCAGCGACAAATGGGACGCGACCTTTTCGCTCCGTTACGACGAGGACACGCGCGAGCAGACCACCGAGACGCCGCCCGGGTTCATACCCGCCGCGCTCGCGGCCGATCTCGTCACCGGTCAGAAGCGCGAAAAGACTTGGGACGCCGTGCAGCCGAAGCTCACCGTCCGATACAGGCCGTCCGAGACCGTCACGCTCTACGGCGATTTGAGCCGCGGCTTCCGGAGCGGCGGTTTCAACCAGTCGGGCGTTCAGGTGGCCGGCGTCGCGGGCGTGTTCGATACGTTCGACCAGAACATCGCGGACACGATCGAGTTCGGAATCAAGACGCAGCTCGCGAACAATCGCGTGAACCTGAACGCGGCGATCTACGACACTGATATGGACGGCGCGTATTACTTCATCTTCCTCGTTGCATCGAGCACGCAGAACCTCGGCAGCCTCGACAAGGTGAGCTACAAGGGCATCGAGTTCGACGTGAACGCGCTCGTCACGGACTCTCTGAACGTCAACTTCGGCGTCGCGCTCACGGACAATAAGGTCGACCAAGACGCACAGATCCCGCAGGTCGCGGGTAAGCACGTGCCGCTCGCGCCGGAGTACACGCTGAACCTCGGTGCAACCTGGACGAAGCCGACGCAGATTTTCGGCGGCGCGGATCTCGTGCTACGCGGCGACTACCGCATCATCGGCGAGACCTGGTGGGGCCCGGGCGACCCCGCCGACCACGCCTCTGCCGTGGGACACCGCGCCGCGCGACGACGTCCATGTGCTCGATGTGCGCTTCGGTTTCCAGGGCGACAGCTGGTCCGCGACGCTCTGGGGCAAGAACGCGCTCGACGAGGAGTACAACGACGAGTTCTCCTACCCGTTCGTCTGGAAGGCCCAGCCGGCGCGTTGGGGCATCGAGTACACGAAGAGCTTCTGAAAAGCGTCTCCGCGAAAACGCATGCACGGCCGGCCTCGAGCCGGCCGTGTCTTTTTTGGAGGCCGCCGATCCCTTGGCGTACGATCGGTCCTCAGTTGGGGGATGCCTCGCGTACACCGAATCTTGAGATGACCTCGCCGTGATTCGAGCCAGCGACGTCTCCGACGCGGCGCAAATCTGCGCGATCTATAACCATTACGTCGAGCGAACCGTCATTACGTTCGAGGAGACGCCGGTCGTCGAGCGCGACATGGCGGAACGCATCGCCGACGTCACGCAGCGCCTACCGTGGCTCGTCTGGGAACAAGATGGATCCGTCGTGGGCTACGCGTATGCCACGCCGTGGAAGACGCGTTCCGCGTACCGCTTCTCGGTCGAGAGCACCGTGTACGTGTCGCCGGATTTCGGTCGGCGCGGAATCGGAACGCGGTTGTACCAGGGCTTGATCCACGATCTGCGGACTCGCAACGTCCACTGCGTCGTCGGCGGCATCGCGTTGCCGAATCCCGCGAGCGTCGCGCTGCACGAGAAGCTGGGCTTCGCGAAGATCGCGGAGTTCAAAGAGATCGGCTGGAAGCTCGGCCGCTGGGTGCACGTCGGCTACTGGGAACTGATGCTCTAAGAAGGAAACCGGGGGGTCTATGCGTCGCTCTGTGCTCATGACCGCGGTGCTCGCCGCAGCGGTCGCGATGGACTCGTCAGCGCAAGGGGCCCGACACCTCGGGCGAGAGGGTGTACGCCGAGCACTGCGCCGCGTGTCACGACCAAGTCGGCGCGCGAATCCCGACTCGCGATGCGCTCGCGAAGATGTCCGCCGCGCGCATCCTGCGCACCTTGGACTTCGGACTCATGATGAGCATCGCGTATCCGATCCGCCGCGACGAGCGCGAGGCGGTGGCGCAGTTCCTCGGCACGGGAACGGACGATCTGACGCCGCCCGCGAGTGCGTTCTGCGCGGCGGGCAAGCCGATCATGTCCGGCCCGGCGAGGCAAAGTTGGACGGGCTGGGGGCCGTCGCAGGCCAATACGCGGTTTCAAGCCGCAGACAGTGCCAGTCTCGACGCGAAAGACATCGGCCGACTCGAGCTCAAATGGGCATACGGCTTCGCGGGCGACGTCACGGCGTTTGCGGCGCCGACCGTCGTGAGCGGCACCTTGTTCGTCGGCAGCGCGGGCGGCGTCGTGCAGGCGCTCGACGCGAAGACCGGCTGCGTGCATTGGCTCTTCCAAGCGAACGGTCCAGTGCGCGCCGCGATGACGCGTTGCGACGGACGGCCGCGATACGACGCTGGTGTTCACGGATCAGAACGGCGGCGTCTACGCCGTCGACGCGCGGAGCGGTAAAGCGCGCTGGACGATGCGCGTCGAGGAGCACGAGGCGACGCGGTTGACCGGCTCGATCGCCGTGCACGACGGCGTCGCGTTCGTCCCGGCCGCTTCGTGGGAGGAGACGCGCTCGATCGATCCCAAGTACGAGTGCTGCACGTTCCGCGGCAGCGTCACGGCGGTCCGCATCCGCGACGGCTACGTGCGCTGGAAGACCTACCTCGTCGATGAGCCGCAGAGGACCGGCACGACCGCGGCCGGTACGGCGACGTTCGGGCCGTCGGGCGCCGGTGTGTGGGCGACGCCCACCGTCGACGAGGCGCGCGGCCTTCTCTACGTCACGACGGGCGACAACTACTCGCACCCCGCGACCGCGACGAGCGACGCCGTCGTCGCGCTCGACTTGAAATCGGGCCGCATCGTGTGGACGCAGCAGACGCTGCCGGGCGACGTCTACAACTCGGCGTGCGGCAGCCGCGGCCCGAACTGCCCCGAGGACAGCGGTCCGGACTACGACTTCGGCTCGTCCGCGATGCTCGTGCGCACGGCGCAAGGACGCGACGTGCTGCTCGCCGGCCAAAAGTCGGGCGTCGTGTACGCGCTCGATCCCGCGAACAACGGCGCGTTGCTTTGGCAGACGCGCGTCGGCAAAGGCGGCACGAACGGCGGCGTGCAGTGGGGCATGGCGAGCGACGGACGCAACGTCTACGCCGCCGTGTCCGACGTCGTGCGGCTGCAGAGCGTGAGCGGCGCGGCGCCGATCGGCGGCGCGCAGCTCGATCCGGTACTGGGCGGCGGGTTGACCGCGCTGCGCGTCGCGGATGGCGCGAAGGTGTGGTTCGCGCCGAGCACGCCGTGCGCGCCGCCGCGGCCAGGATGCAGCCCGGCCCAACCGGGGGCCGTGACCGCGATCCCGGGCGCGGTGTTCTCCGGCTCGATGGACGGGCACATCCGCGCCTTCGCGGCGGCCGACGGCAGGCTGCTCTGGGACTTCGACACCGTACGGAGCTACGAGACCGTGAACGGAGTGCCGGCGACGGGCGGCTCGCTCGACGGCCCGGGCCCGGTCGTCGTCGCCGGCAGAGTGTTCGTGAGCTCGGGCTATCCGCGTTTCGGCGGTACGCCGGGCAACGTGCTGCTCGCGTTTGGCGTCGCCGGCGACGGTCGCTGAACCGCGGGCGCCGTCGCGGCGCTCGAGCAGAGCGGCCCGGAGTAGTGAGGTGGGCGGCGGCCTACGCCGTTGCCATGGCCATGCCGAAGCCTTCGATCGGCTTCTTCACGCCGAGCATCCGCGCGCAGTGCCACAAGCCGTGCGGGGTGGACGACACCACCGGAACGCCGATCACGTCCTCGAGCGGCACGATCACGTCGAGCGTGCGCAAGCCGCCGCACGACATCACGAGCGCGTCGGCCTTGCCGGCCAGCCGATAGCTCTCGACGCCGAGATCGTGGAGGATCTTCTCCGTCGCGGCGCCTTCGGGAATGCGCTCGTAACCGAGGCCTTTCGCCGACACCACGTCGAAGCCGTGCTCGGTCAAAAAGATCTTGAGGCGCTCCGTCACGATGTCCGTATACGCGGTCGCGACCGCGACGCGCTTCGCGTTGACGTGCTTGAGACCGTCGACGAGGCCGTTGCTCTGCGTGGTCGCAGGCAGCCCCGTGAGCGCGGTGACCTTGTCGGTGAGCTCCTTGTTGAACGCCGCTCCTTTATAGAAGGTGATCGACGAGCCGAACACCGAGATCAGGTCCGCGCCTTCCTTCGCGAGGTCTTGCGCGCGCGGCAGCGCGCGCGGGATCGCCTCCTCGTAGCTCTCGATCGTCATGCCGGCGAAGCCTAGCCCGTTGCCGATGAAGTTCACTCCGCTCGGGAATAGGCGTTTCGCGTCGGGCGGAATCGGATAGTTCAGCGGGGGGAAGATCAGTCCGGCGGTCGGGCCATCCTCGCCGAGGGCGGGCAGGCCGAGCGCGGCGATGAACGATGCGGCGCTGCCGAGCTTGACGAAATCGCGACGGTGCAAGGTCATGAAAAATCCCCCAAGAGAGTGCCCGGTCCGTTCGAAGCGTTTTCGAAGCTACGCGCCCGCCGTGGACCCGTCAAGGCGACAAAATGTCGGCGCCCTCCGTGCGAGGGCGCCGAACCGAGCGGTCAGATCTTGATGCCCGGACGCAGGTCGATGGCGAGCTCCTCGTGCACGTACATCAATCCGAGGTGCGCCTCCGGGGCGGGACGTAGCGAGACGGCGCAGCGCAGCGCCGCATCCGCGCGTGCGCCGAGCTCCGCGGCGAGCGCCTGCACGATCCGCGGGACGATCGAGATCCGCTCCGCGATGTCCACGATCTCCGCCTTCATGTGCTGCACGCCCTTCCAGAACAACGCGCGGCGCTCCGGTGCGACCACCGTCCACGGATGGCCGTTCTTGTAGATCACGGCGATCTGGTGCGCGCCCGTTTCGACGCGCAGGAACATCGACTCGATTTCCTCCGGATACTGACGCACGAAGAAGTCCAAGAGGCGGTGCTCGAACGCTGGCTGCGAGAGATCGTAGCGCTCGACTTCGAACCGCTTGCGCGGATCGAAGAAACGATACGTGCTTGGCGCCAGAAAACGCACGAAGTCGCCGTTCTCGAACAACAGTCCACGCTCGTGCCTGCGCACGGTGAACTCGCGAACGAAGAACATGACACTCTCCTCTTTGTCGAACCTCGCGTGCCGCTTGCCTCATAGGCAAGCGCACTAGCGGACTACTCGCGTCGCGCGGCGGCAAAAAACGGCGCACCGGGAAGGTTTTGAAGCTTCGAGCTCCTGATTTTCGGTCAGGCGCTCTACCGTCCAGAGGTACCGGTGCCCGAAGAATGGCCGCGGCGATGGGGGGACCGCAGCGGCCGCCGCCGCAGGCGGCACACGATCCGGATTTCCGGCGCGCGGCAGGCCATTTGGGGGGAGGGGGATGGCCCGCGGCGCAGCGTGTGCCGCCCGCAACTCGAGTAACCCGCGTTGTTAAAGAGCCTCGCAACGCCATTCGGCTCGCGAGAAACTCGGGGCGAAAAAAAGCCCCGGTGGAGCGTTTCCAACCGGGGCTTTTGTCCCTGCATCGGAAGGCTCCTAAAAGCGCCTTCCGATATGTTCTGATCGAAAGGCTAGGTCAGCGATTCGCGCTCGAGCGACGCGCAACCCCACGACGGTACGGTGCCGGCCGCGAACGTGCTTTTGCTGAGCATCGTCGGTTGCGCGGTCATGCCGTCGGTGACAAGGTTGTGCGTGTGCGAATTCATTAGGCCGCGCAATCTACGCTTGCACGTAGCGCGTGTCAACGAGATTTTCGTGACGTTCGTCGCTCGGCGCGAACACGCCGACGCACTCGTCAGACGGTCGGCACGACGTTCGCGTTGAGCCGGAACAGGTTCGTCGGGTCGTACTTGTTCTTCAGCGCGAGCAGCCGCGGGTAGTTGTCGAGATAGTTCTCGTCGATCTGCTTCTGCGACTCGTCGATCGCGTCGTTCGTGTAGAAGCCGTCCGTGTGCGGCAGGATCGCGTCCCAGAACTGCTTGAGCCACGCGATGTGCTTCGTCGGGTCGATCTGCGCGGGCCAGTCGACGAGCAGCAGCGACGTCGCATGGATGTCGCGATGCGGGAACGCGGTGGCGTCGTTCGCGACGCGCGAGATCGCGCCGCCGCAGTGCTGGAAGCCGACCGTCGTCGAGCGCTCCGGATGCGGCTCGAGCCCGTTCACCATCACGTCGATGAGCTCCGGCTTGATCTTCTTCACGTAGCCGGTCTTCGTGTACGAGCCGATCGCGCGCGGGTCGTCGATGTCGCCCGAGCGCTGCAGCGCGACGTAGTCGATCGGCGCGACGCGTGTCGACGATCGGCTTGCTGCCGGCGCCGCGGATCTTCTTCATGACCTCGTCGGCTTTGTTCATCGGGCCGCTGTAGCACAACTGGAAGCCGACGCCCGCGAGCTTCGGGTTGCTGACGATCACGCCGCTCAAGTACAGCTCCTCCGGCGCGACGCCCTCGTATTCCGAATAGAACGTGAGCACCTGCTTCGCCTCGCTGATCGGGAACACGATCGAGCCCGCCGATCACCTGGCGCTGCATCGGGTGCAGCGCGAACTCGAACGACGTCACGACGCCGAAGTTGCCGCCGCCGCCGCGCGTGCCCCAGTAGAGCTCGGGGTTCTCGTCCGCGCTCGCGCGCACGAGCTCGCCGCCCGCCGTCACCATGTCGACGCTGCTTCACGTTGTCGAGCGCGAGCCCGAAGCGCCGCGCGACGCGGCCGAAGCCGCCGCCGAGCGTGAGGCCGCCGACGCCGGTGTGCGACACCGTGCCCGCGGTCGTCACGAGGCCTTGCGCCATCGTCTCGCTGTCCATGTCGCCGAGCAGGCTGCCGCCCGCGACGCGCGCGATGCGCGGCCTTCGAGTCGACGCGCACGTTCCGCATCAGCGACAGGTCGATGATCATGCCGCGGTCGCACGTCGATTTGCCGGACGGGCTGTGGCCGCCGCATTTCACCGCGACGAGCAGGTTCGACGCGCGCGCGAAGTCGACGGCCTGCTTCACGTCGGCCGCGCCGCGCGGCTGCACGATCAGCGCCGGGTGCTTGTCCATCTGCGCGTTGATGACGCGGCGCGCTTCCTCGTACGCCGGATGGCCCGCGAGCAGCAGATTGCCGCGGAGGCTGTCGCCGAGCTCTTGCACCATCGCGCGAGTGAGCGTGACGGCCTTGCCGGTGCCGGTCACGGCGTCGATGTCGCGATCGACTTTCGCGGACGGGCCGAGGATCGCGGAGAACGCCTGGCCGGCCGGCAGCGAAGCTGCTACGGCGGCGGCGAGCGAGCTACGAACGAAGCCACGACGACTGAGCATTGGTGAAACCCCCGCAGACGTTACGTGATGCGCCGGCCCGCATCGCCGGCCGGAGGAAAGTACGGCAACCCTCGCTGGATGTCACTAGTGGCGAGGCTGCCAGGCTGCGGCATCGCGCATCGCGCCGACCGCCGCCGGACCCGATGCCGAGTCCAACCCTTGACCCTGGACCATGGTCCAGGGTTTATGGTGCTCCGAACCGCAGTGGAGACTCGCTTGCAAACCATGACGATCGGCCGGCTCGCGAAAACGGCCGGCGTGAACATCGACACGATCCGCTACTACGAGCGCCACGGCTTGCTCCCGCGCGCCGCGCGGCGCGACTCGGGCTATCGCGAGTACGCCGCGGCCGACGTCGCGCGGCTCTCGTTCATCCGCCGCGCGAAGGAGCTCGGTTTCTCGCTCGCCGACATCGCCGAGCTGCTGTCGCTGTCGCAGAATCGCCACGACGTGCGCGGCGTGAAGCGCAAGGCCGAGGAGCGCCTCGAGCAGGTCGAGCGCAAGATCCGCGAGCTGCAGCGCGTGCGCGCGGCTTGAAGACGCTGATCGCCGCATGCCCGGGGCACGGCGAGCTCGAGACCTGTCCGATCGTCGCCGCACTGGCGAGCCCGGGAAGCGAGAACGGCGAACGCAAGGGAGAGCGGGATGAGCGATCGCACGGCGACGCACGTCGCTCCTGAGCCTCGAGTCGCTGCGCGCGCTCCGAAGCGCGCGCGCCGGCGGCCGGAACGATCTGGACCTGCCCGATGCATCCCGAGATCCGCCGCGACGCGCCGGGAGCGTGCCCGATCTGCGGCATGGCGCTCGAGCCGCTCGCGCCGCCGGCGGAGGAGGGCGAAAGCGCCGAGCTCGACGACATGACGCGGCGCTTCTGGATCGGCGTCGCGCTCACGGTGCCGCTGCTCTGGGCGATGCTCGGCGAGTTCGTGCCGGCGATCGATCCGATGCGGCTGTTCGGCCACGCGACGGTCGCGTGGGCGCAGCTCGCGCTCGCGACGCCGGTCGTGTTCTGGTGCGGCTGGCCGTTCTTCGTGCGCGGCTGGCAGTCGATCGTCAATCGCAGCCCGAACATGTTCACGCTGATCGCGCTCGGCACGGGCGCCGCGTGGGTGTTCTCGGTGATCGCGACCGTGTGGCCCGGCGTCTTGCCGGCCGCGTTCCGCGAGGGCGGCACGCCGCCGCTGTACTTCGAGGCCGCCGCCGTGATCGTGACGCTCGTGCTGCTCGGCCAGGTGCTCGAGCTGCGCGCGCGCGCGCAGACCTCGGGCGCGATCCGCGCGCTGCTGAAGCTCGCGCCGAAGATCGCGCACCGCGTCGACGCCGACGGTCAGGAACGAGACGTCGAGCTCGACGCTGTCGCGGTCGGCGATCGGTTGCGTGTGCGCCCGGGCGAGAACGTGCCGGTCGACGGCGTCGTGCTCGATGGCGCGAGCCACGTCGACGAGTCGATGCTCACGGGCGAGCCGGAGCCCGTGCGCAAGACGAAGGACGCGCCGCTCTCGGCCGGCACGACGAACGGCAGCGGCTCGCTGCTGATGCGGGCCGAGCGCGTCGGCGGCGAGACGCTGCTCGCGCAGATCGTGCACCTCGTCGCGCAGGCGCAGCGCTCGCGCGCGCCCGTGCAGCGGCTCGCGGATCGCGTGTCCGCGTGGTTCGTGCCGGCCGTCGTCGCGATCGCGGTCGTCGCCGCGCTTGTGTGGAGCCTCGTCGGTCCGCCGCCGCAGCTCGCACACGCGCTCGTGGTCGCGGTGTCCGTGCTGATCATCGCGTGCCCGTGCGCGCTCGGGCTCGCGACGCCGATGTCGATCATGGTCGGCGTCGGACGCGGCGCGCTCGAAGGCGTGCTGATCAAGGACGCGGCCGCGCTCGAGCGGCTCGAGAAGGTCAATACGGTCGTCGTCGACAAGACCGGCACGCTGACGGAGGGCAAGCCGAGCCTGCAGCGCGTGATTGCCGCGCCGGGTTTCGACGAAGCGGACGTGCTGCGGCTCGCCGCGGCCGTCGAAGCGGCGAGCGAGCATCCGCTCGCGCGCGCGATCGTCGACGGCGCGAAGGCGCGCGGCTTCGCGTTGCCTGACGTCGCGGACTTCGACTCGGATCCCGGGCTCGGCGTCTCGGGCCGCGCGGGCACGCAGCGCGTGTCGGTCGGCAATCTGCGGCTCATGCAGCAGCTCGGAGTCGACGTCGCCGCGCTCGCAGCGCGTGCGGACGCAGGCGCGCGCAGGGTGCGACGGCGATCTACGCGGCCGTCGACGGCCGTGTGGCCGGGTTGCTCGTCGTCGCGGACGCGATCAAGGCGACGACGCCGGACGCCATCGCCGCGCTCAAGGACGCGGGCGTGCGGATCATCATGCTGACCGGCGACGACGCACGGACCGCGCGAGCCGTTGGCGCCGCGCTCGGCGTCGACGAGGTGGTCGCCGACGTGTTGCCGCAAGACAAAGCCGCCGTCGTGCAGCGGCTGCAGCGCGAAGGGCGGGTCGTCGCCATGGCCGGCGACGGCGTGAACGACGCGCCCGCGCTCGCGCAGGCCGACGTCGGCATCGCGATGGGCACGGGCACCGACGTCGCGATCGAGTCCGCCGGCGTCACGCTCGTGAAGGGCGACCTGCGCGGCATCGCGCGCGCGCTCCTGCTGTCGCGCGCGACGATGCGCAACATCCGCCAGAATCTCGTGTTCGCATTCGGCTACAACGCGCTCGGCGTGCCGGTCGCGGCCGGAGTGCTCTATCCGGCGCTCGGGCTGCTGTTGTCGCCCGCGTTCGCGAGCCTCGCGATGAGCCTGTCGTCGGTCTCCGTGATCGGCAACGCGCTGCGGTTGCGAACGGTGAAGTTATGAACGATTCGCGCATTCGAACCGTCGCGACGCGCCGTCGCTTCGTGCAAGGCCTCGCGGCCGGCGGCGTGCTCGCAGGCCCGGCGGCTGGTCGGCGACGCGCCGCGCGTTCGCGCAAGGCGGTCCTGCGACGCTGCGCGGCACCGAGATCGATCTCACGATCGGTGACCACTCGGTCGACCTGACCGGCCGCGCCGCGCACGCAACGCTCGCGAACGGCACGCTGCCCGGTCCGATCCTGCGCTGGCGCGAAGGCGACGACGTCACGATTCGCGTGCGCAACGCGCTCGACCGCGCTACCGCGATCCACTGGCACGGCGTGATCACGCCCGCGAACATGGACGGCGTGCCGGGCCTGAGCTTCCACGGCATCCCGCCCGGCGAGACGTTCACGTATCGGTTCCCGGTTCGACAGAGCGGCACCTATTGGTATCACGCGCACGCCGATTTCCAGGAGCAGGAGGGCGTCTACGGCGCGATCGTGATCGATCCGCGCGAGCCCGAGCCGTTCAGCTATGACCGCGAGCACGTCGTGCTGCTGTCGGACTGGACCGATCGCGATCCACTCGAGCTCTATCAAGCTGCTCAAGCGCCACTCCGACTACTTCAACTACAACCAGCGCACGCTCGGCGACTTCACGCGCGACGCGAAGCGCGACGGTTTGCGCGCGACGCTCGACGATCGGCTCGAATGGGGCCGGATGCGGATGGCGCCGAGCGATCTCGCGGACGTCGGCGGCCATGCGTACACGTATCTCGTGAACGGCAAGCCGCCGGCCGCGAACTGGACCGGCCTCTTCGCGCCCGGCGAGCGCGTGCGCTTGCGCATCGTGAACGGCTCGTCGATGTCGACGTTCGACGTGCGCATACCGGGCCTCGCGATGACCGTCGTCGCGGCGGACGGCCGCTACGTTCGTCCCGTCACGGTCGATGAGTTCCGGATCGCCGCGGCCGAGGTGCTCGACGTGCTCGTCGAGCCGCAAGGCGCGGACGCGTTCACGATCTTCGCCCAGTCGCTCGACCGCAGCGGCTATGCGCGCGCGACGCTCGCGGTACGCGAGGGACTCGGCGCCGCGGTGCCCGCGCTCGACCCCGTCGTCTACCTCGGCATGGTGGACATGGGGCACGGCGGGCATTCGGCCGCGGGTGCGCACGGCGCGCACGCCGCGGCAGCCGGCGCGGCGCCGCCGAGCAGACGGGCGACGCGCAGCACGCGGAACATGCGACGCACGCCGAGCACGCACGAGCCCGTGGCGGCGACGCCGAGCACGCGGGGCACGCAACCGACGCGCCGGCCGAGCGGATCACTCGGCACACGCCGATGCCGCCGCGCCGAGCGCTGCGCAGACGCATCCTTCGACCGAGTCGCGCAACGCCGGCGTCGACATGCAGGCGTCCACGCCATGCCGCGCGCCTCGACGATCCGGGCGTCGGCCTGCGCGACAACGGCCGCCGCGTGCTCACCTACGCGGACTTGCGCTCGGCGTTCCCGGATCCCGACGGCCGCGCGCCCGACCGCACGATCGAGCTGCACCTCACGGGCCACATGGAGCGCTTTCTGTGGTCGTTCGACGGCGTGCCGTTCTCGGGCTCCGAGCCGCTCGTGCTGCGCTACGGCGAGCGCGTCCGCTTCGTGCTCGTCAACGACACGATGATGGAGCATCCGATCCACTTGCACGGCATGTGGAGCGACGTCGAGAACGAAGCCGGCGAGTTTCACCTGCGCAAGCACACCGTGAGCATTCCGCCCGGCACGAAGCGCGCGTTTCGTGTGACGGCGGACGCGCTCGGCCGCTGGGCGTTCCACTGTCATCTCCTTTATCACATGGAAGCCGGGATGTTTCGCGAGGTGCGCGTGGAGGAGGGCGGCGCGGCGCCGAGCCCCGAGAACGGCGACCACGCGCACGGCGCCGCGGAACACGCGGAGCATCGCGCATGAGTAGCGGCCGGCCGCGACGCGGGGCGTCGATGCTCGCCGCCGTCGCGTCATTCGCCGTCGTCGGGCGCAGTTCGCGCTCAACCGGCCGGGCCGGAGCTGCCGCCGATCACCGACGCCGAGCGCGCCGCCGCGTTTCCGGACGTCGGCGGCGCGCACGCGCACGGCATGCTCGAAGACCCGTTCAACCGTTCGATCGTCGTCGACGAGCTCGAGACGCAGGACGCGGACGGCGGCGACCTGCTCGCGTGGGACGTGCGCGCGTGGGCCGGGCACAGCCTCGATCGAATCGCGATCCGCACGGAGGGCGAGCAGCGCGGCGGCGACACCGAGCGCGCCGAGCTGCAGGTGCTGTGGGCCCACGCGTTCGCGCGCTGGTGGGAGCTCGTCGCGGGCGCGCGCGCCGATTTCGAGCCCGGCCCGTCGAAAGACCTACGCCGCGTTCGGAGTGCAAGGGCTCGCGCCGTATGGCTTCGCGATCGAGGCGACGGCATTCGCGGGAGAAGGCGGCGACACGACGGCGCGCGTGCGAGCGGAGTACGAGCTATTGATCACCCGCCGGCTGATTCTGCAGCCGCTGATCGAGGTGAATTGGTACGGTCAGGGCGACCCCGCTCGGTACCTCGCATCGGGCCTCGCGACGCGCGGAGGCCGGGCTGCGGCTGCGCTACGAGCTGCGGCGCGAGGTGGCGCCGTACGTCGGGCTCATGCGCGAGCGCCGGATCGGCGACAGCGCCGACCTGATCCGAGCGGCCGGCGGCGACGAAGACGAAACGCGCTTCGTGGCGGGCGTGCGCGTTCGCTTCTAGGACGGTGGTCTCGGCGAATCCGCATCGCCGCTTCCCCGGCGAAGCAAGGCGGAGAGCCAATTGTTAACGAATAACACGCTATTCGGTTAGCACTCTCCGTTAACGTTCCATCAACAGTAAATAGCGGGACACCCTCGACGCGCGCGGTCATCATCGCGTTCATTTCGGCGCCGTGCCGTGTCCGGCCGCTGCATTCGGTGCGCGCTCAAGCGCTGCAAGCCGCCGATAAGAAAAACGGATCCGTTCTCATCACGAGGAATAGTCAATGCCAAAGCTCTACCGTTCTAAGCCGTGGCCCGCTTGCGGTGCCGTTGCCGCGCTCTCGACCGGCCTGGGTCTTGCCGCGCCCTGGACCGCTCAGGCGCAGGCACAAGGCGCCGCGCCGCCGCAGCCCGCCGTGATCGTTGCCTCAGCCGACGCGGATCGGCAGGCGCTGCTCGACCGCATCGACGCGCTCGAAAAGCGCTTGTCCGACCTCGAGTCGACCGCCGTGCTGTCCGCGCCGAAGGTGCTGGTCAAGGAGGTCCGCGTCTGGGTGGACAAGGACGGCAACCAGTACGACCACGAGATGCCGGGGACGAAGGAGGTGACCACCTATCAGCGTGAGCTCGCGCATCGGCGCCAGACGATCGAGGACGAGATCGGCGACGCGCTCGCCGAGGAGAGCGCGAACAGCATCGAAGTCGGCGTCAACAACGTGACGACGCTCCAAATCGCCCATCAGACGGAGGGGCCAGACGCGGTCGCGGACGGACACGCCTACGGCCTGTCGGCCGCGGACATCACGTTCGCGCGGCTCGTCGGCCGCCCTCAACACCGAGTTCTTCGCGGACCTCGTCGGCATCGGCGGCTCGCCGCCCGAGGCGGAGATCGACGCGCTGAACCTGCTCAACGGCCAGACGGCGCGCCTCAGCAACAACCAGCTCAGCGTGCGCGAGGCGTGGCTCCGGACGGAGGTCGCGCATCAGAAGCTCGGTTTGAAGGTCGGCCGGATCGACCTGACCTCGGATTTCGACCGCAACGCCGGCGCCAACGACGAAACGACGCAGTTCATCAGCGACGCGCTCGTCAACAACCCGGTGCTCGGGCTTTCCAGCAACGGCTTCGGCTTGGTCGCTGATTTCGATCCGAAGAAGAGCCTCAGCTTCAAGGTCGGCTACCAGCAGAGCAATCCCGAGACGGGAACGTCGCTGCACGATTCCGCCTTCACGCTGGCCGAAGTCGGATACACCGTGCAGATCGGCAATCTCGGCGAAGGGCACTATCGACTGTGGGGACGGTCCGACAATAGCGGCGGCATGGGGAAGCGCGACGCTTATGGCATCAGCATCGATCAGAAGATTTCTTCAGCGGTCACGCTGTTCGCGCGCTACGGCGACGGAGAGGTCGCCGACATTCCCGGAGAGGAATACTTCTACAGCGGCGGAGTCCAGTTCGGCGCGCCGCACACGATTCATCCGAACGACTTCTGGGGAGTGGGCGTTTCGCACACGGACTTCGAGCTCGGTCCGAGCGAGAAACTGGCGGAGGGGTACTACAATCTGTATCTCACCGGGCACCTGCGAGCCTCGTTCATGCTTCAGTACGTACTCGAATCCGCAACCGGCGAAGGCTATCTCTTGCCGGGCGCGCGGGTACAGGTCGTCTTTTAGAACGCAATCCGGAGACAACTATGCGTAACGTCAATCCCTATCTGCTGAGCGCGTGCTTCGCAGCGTCGCTCGCGGCGCTGGTCGCGCCGGCAGCTTCGCACGCCCAAGCCGCCCCGGCGCAACACAACATGGCGAACATGCCGCCCCCGGCCTCGGGCGCGAAAGTCATCGTGAGCGATCCCACGTCGGTCGTGATGATCGTGGACCGCGACTCGAACGACATCGCGTTCATGGACATCAAGACGAAGCAGATCCTGGGCCGCACCTTCCTCGGCAACAACGTCAATCCGCACATGGTGATGATGTCGCCCGACGGGCGGTACGTCGTCACGGGCGGCCAGCGCTCGAACATCGCGTACATCATCGACAGCCGCACGCTCGAGCTCGTCGCGAAGATCCCCGTGGGTTTCGCGCCCGAGCATCTCGCGTTCTCGCCGGACGGACGCTGGTACTACCAGGGCAACCCGGAAGGCGACTCGATCACCGTCATCGACATGCAGTCGTTGAAGGCGATCAAGACGATCGAGGGCCTCGCGGAGCCGCTCAACATCACCTTCACGCCGGACGGCTCGAAGGCGTACATCGGCAACTACGGCGCGCACTGGGTGGGCGTCGTCGACGTCACCCGGCACGAGCTGATCAAGAAGATTCAGATCGACGCCGTTCCGGGCGTCGCGAAGCTCGATCCGGCGAAGTACCTCACCGAGATCAAGGGCATCTTCAACGCGACGCCGACGCCCGACGGGCGGTTCCTGTACGCGGCCGACGGCGATCTCGGCGTGGTCGGCGTGATCGACACGCGCGAGGACAAGGTCGTGAAGGTCATCCGCGTGGGGCCGGATCCGTGGCGCCTCTACATGAGCCACGACGGCAAGTACGGCATCACCGCGAACAACGGCGACAGCACCATCTCCATCATCGACATCGCGAAGAACAAGGTGGCCGCGACGTACGAGACCGGCCCGGATCTGACCGGCATCAACTTCGCGGCCGGCAAAGCGTTCGTGATCAGCTCGACCACGGGCTTCCTCTACGTGTTCGACATGAACACGCTGAAGCCCGCGGGCCGCATCAAGATCGGCAATAACCTGTTCTTGCAGACCGCCACCACGGACGTGGCCGACCAGAAGCTGTACCTCGGCAGCGCGACCGACAACTCCGTGTACATCATCGACGGTCAGACCGAAGCGGTGGAGCGCGTGGCCAACGTGGGTCAGTTCCCGTGGGGTACGCACATCATGGACAGCAAGGACAACTACTGTCACTGATCGTGCCGTAGCGACATGCCGGCGATGGATCGCCCACGGCCTCTTCCCTCCGCCGAGACCCTTCTGGCTCGACGGAGGGGGAGGCCGCCCGAGCCGAGGCCTCCCACCGTGTAGTATTCGCGTGCAGCTACTCACGAGAGATCACGGTGGCAGTCTTGCCTTTCCTCTCCCGCGCCTCGTCGCTTCGTCACGTGCAGCGCCGCGTTGAATGGGCTGTCGCCAGTGCGATCGCCGGGCTCGGTACCCTATGCCCTTGCGGTGGAAGCTCGGTCGCCCGGGCTCAGGCGCCGGAGGCCGAGCAGGCGCACTCGGACGTTAGAGCTCAAACTCGCCTTGTTCGCCGAGGCGCCACGGCCGTCACGGAGGCGCAGGCCTCGGAGCTCACGCTCACGTTGACGGCGGTCGCAACGCGTCCGATCCAAACGTGGGTGCGCACCGCTGGAGCGCTCGACGAGACCGGCAGAATTCTCACGACTAGGCTGCGCTCGCCCGAGGCCGACGGGGTGCGAAGTGGGCCAGCGCGTGCGCACCTACTCCGTGAGCTCGCGAACGCAGATGCACCAAGCGAAGATCACCCGCGTGACACGCGAGCCCGGCGGCGCGCTGGTCGAAGCGACGATCGCCACCGAGGCGCGCAACGACGGCGCGCGCTATTTGATGGAAATCGTGGTCGAGAAGGGCCCGTTCCTCTCGGTCCCCAACGTCTCGATCATCGAGGAAGGCAGCGGCCGCATCGTCTACGTACAGCAGGCGGGCGGCGAATACTCGCCGCGCACGATCCACACCGGCCTCGAAGGCGAGCTCTACACCCAGGTGTTGGACGGCCTCGAGGAGGGCGACCAGGTCGTCTCCATCGGCAGCTTTTTCGTCGACGCCGACAACAAGCTCAAGTCCGGCGATTCGGAATAGCCGTGCTCTCCGCGCTCATCGACAGGATCGTCCGCTACCGAGGCGTGATCGGCGTTCTGCTCGTCGCAGGTGTCGCGGCCAGCGTTTATGCGATCCGCACCGCGCCGCTCGACGCGATCCCGGACATCTCGGACCCGCAGGTGATCATCTACGCGAAGTGGCCGCGCAGCCCGCAGCTTCTGGAAGCGCAGGTCACGGAGCCCGTCATCAAGGCGCTGATCGGGTCGCCCGACATTCGCTCGATCCGCGCGACGTCGCACATGGGTTACTCGTTCATTTACGTGATCCTGCGCAACACGTCGCGGCGCGACGCCGTGCGCGCGGCCGTTGCGGAGCGGCTCAACGCGATTCGCCAGCAGCTGCCGCCCGACGCCACCGTGAGCGTCGGCCCGAACGCAAGCGGCATCGGTTGGATCTACGAGTACGCGCTCATCGACCAGGAGCAGCTTCGCGACCCGCGCGAGCTGCGGCTGCTCAACGACAATCAGATCAAGCCCGCGCTGCAGACGCTGCCCGGCATCGCCGAGGTCGCATCCGTCGGCGGATTGGAGAAGCAGTATCAGCTCAAGGTGTTCCCGCCGCTGCTCGCGGACGCCGGCATTTCGCTGCGGCAGCTCATCGACACGCTGCGAGGCGCGCTCGAGGAAGCCGGCGGGCGCACGATCGAAGTCACGAATCGCGACTACCAGATCCGCGGCGTCGTGAATCACGACAACATCGATGACTTGGAGGCGCTGGTCGTCGGTCATGCCCGCGACGGCCGGGCGGTCCTGCTCAAGGACGTCGGCTACATTCAGGTGGGGTACGACCAGCGGCGCGGGATCGCCGACCTGAACGGCGAGGGCGAGGTCGTGGGCGGCATCGTGATCATGGAGCAGACGCAGAATGCGCTCGAGATCACCCACGCGCTCAAGGAGCGCATCGCGGAGATCGGTGCGTCGCTGCCGCAAGGCGTCGAGATCCGGCCGACCTACGATCGCTCGCAGCTCATTTGGGGCACGCTCAAGCACTTCTTCGTCACGCTCGTCTACGAGCTCGCAGTGGTGATCGTCGTGACGGTGCTCTTTCTGCGCAACGCGCGCACCGCGATCGCGCCCGTCTCGATCCTGCTGCTCGGCGTTCTGTTCACGGCGATGCCGCTTGCGGCGTTCGACCAGACCATCAATCTGTTCTCGCTCGCGGGGCTCTTCATCGCGATCGGCGAGATGGTGGACGCGACCATCGTGATCGTCGAGAACTGCACCGCCGAGCTCGCCGCGCACCCCGACGCAAACGAGAAGGAGAAGCGCCGGATCATCTTGCAGTCGATTGCGGGTGTCGCGCGGCCGCTCCTGTTCTCGCTGCTGATCATCCTCGCGTCGTTCCTGCCCGTGTTCTTCTTGAGCGACAAGGAAGCGCGGATGTTCGATCCGCTCGCCTTCAGCAAGACGTTTGCGATGGCGTTCTCCACGCTGCTCACCTTGTTCCTTCTGCCGATCGCGATGCTCTGGGTGTTCAAGCGGCAAGTGATCAAAACCCACGGCCGGTGGGAGCTCGGGTTCGTGAGCGCGTACCGCCGCGCTACGGAATGGGTCGTGCGCTTCCGCTATCCGTTCCTGGCCGTCAACGTCGTGCTCCTGGTCGCGGCCGTGGTGCTGCTGCGCGGTTTCCGAACGGATTTCATGCCGCAGATGGAGGAAGGCTCGATCCTTTATATGCCGACGACGTTGCCCGGCGTGCCGATCAAGGAAGCCGGCTGGGTGCTCCAGCAGATGGACAAGAAGCTCGCGGCGTTTCCCCGAGGTGGCGAGCGTGTTCGGCAAGCTCGGACGCGCGGACACGGCGACCGACGCGGCGCCCGTCTCGATGATCGAGAGCACGATCCAGCTCAAGGACCCGAAGGAATGGCGTGCAGGCATGACCAAGGATCGGCTCGTCGCCGAGATGGACGAGGCCATGCAGATCGTCGGCTATGCGAATTCGTGGGTGCAGCCGATCAACGCGCGCACGGTGATGCAAGACACGGGCATCCAGACGCCGGCCGGCATCAAGGTGAAGGGATTCGACGTCGCGACGATCGAGAGCATCGCGGAGCAAGTGGAGCATCTGCTGCGCGGCTATCCCGGCACGCAGTCCGTGATCGCGGAGCGCATCTCGTCGGGCTATTTCATCGACGTCGAGTTCGACCCGCAGCGCCTCGCGGCAGCCGGCATCACGGCCGAGGAAGCGATGCCCGTGGTGCGCTACGCGATCGGCGGCGACAACTTCCTCACGATCAAGGGTGAAGACGGCGCGGCGATTCCGCTGAGCCTGCAGTACTCGCCGGAGTATCTCGACACGCTCGAGAAGATCCGCAACGCGCCGCTCGTGGCGCCCGGCGGCAAGACCGTCACGCTCGGCGAGGTGGCCGACGTCGCGGTGAAGAACATGCCCGACATGATCCGCAACGACAACGGCACTCTGGCGGGCTACGTGTACGTGTATCTCGACAGCGACGTCACGGCGACCGACTACGTGGGCGGAGCGCGGGAGTTCCTCGCGAGCAACCTCGAGTTGCCCGCCGGCTATTCCCTCGAGTGGACGGGCGACTATCAGAACTCCATGGAGGCACGTGCGCGGCTGCAGTTCGTCATTCCGATGACGCTCGCGATCATCTTCGGGCTGCTCGTGCTCGCGTTCCGCTCGATCACGGACAGCGTGCTGATCATGCTGTCCGTGCCGTTCGCCCTGATCGGCGGCGTGTTCCTACAGTGGCTGCTCGGCTATCCGATGACGACGGCCGTGATCATCGGCTACATCGCGCTGTTCGCCGTCGCGATCCAGACCGGCATCATCATGATCATCTTCATTCGGCGCGCGCTGGCTCGCCGCACCGAGGAAGAAAGCTACATGGACGCCGTGCTCGACGGCTCCGTCCTGCGCCTGCGCCCGAAGCTCATGACGGTGGCGGTCACCGTTCTGTCGTTGCTGCCGATCATGTTCTCGACGGGGCTCGGCATGGAGATCATGAAGCCGATCGCGACGCCCACGATCGGCGGCATGCTGACCTCGACGATCTACGTGCTGTTCATGATTCCGTGCCTGTTCGCGATCGGGCAAGACATTCGCGCCGCGAAGCAGCGGAGGGCGGCATGAAGTTTCTGCCGCCGGTCGCCGTTGCATTGCTGGCTCGCCGTGCCGTCCATGGCCCAGACGCCGGCGCCCGATGCGCCGCCCGACCCGGCGGCGGCCGCCGTCGTCGATCCAGGGGCGGTGTTGCCCGATGATCCGGCGAAGGTGCTCGTGTATGCGCGCTGCAATCACTGCCACGGTCTCGAATGGATCGCGCGCTCGGGCGGAAGCGCAGGAGGGCTGGCAGTCTCGGCTCAAACGAATGAACCGCGCGGGCGCCATGATTCCGGCCGATGAAATGCCGGTGCTGGCCGCGTATCTTGCGAAGGCTCTTCCGGAGCGCCCGCGGCCGCCGGCGCCGCCGAAGCACCGCCCGTCCGGAAAGCCACATTGAGGAGAACGTCATGAACAGGAGAATTCATCCGGTCTCGAGGTCCATCGCCGTGTCGGCTGCGATCCTGTTGCTCGCAACGGCGTGCGGCCAGGGTCCCGCGACGCCTTCCACTGCGCCGACTCCCGGCGCTGCGAGCGCGGGCGCGCTGACCATCGCCTTCAAGTCGATCGATCCTCCGACCAAGGGCGACAACGAGGTGGAGGCCGTCGTGACGCAGGACGGCAAGCCGGTCACCGACGCGACCGTCGCGGCGACCTTTCGGATGCCCGCGATGCCGTCGATGAACATGCCCGAGATGCACAGCACCGCGACGCTCGAGCACCAGGGGGCCGGGCGGTACGTCGGCACGGGTGCGCTCGTGATGAACGGAACCTGGAACGTGACGGTTACCGTCTCGCGCGGCGACGCGGAGCTCGGCAGCTCGCGGTTCACGCTGCTAGCGAAATAACCGGCGAGCCGCGCTTACCGCGTTCGCGAGCGCGGCGGCGATCAGAGCGCGCCGATACGGTCCCGCAGCGCGCGAAACCGCGGCTGATCGAGCACGGGATTCCCGCCGACGTTCGCCTTGATGATCATGAGATTGAAGAAGCCCTCATCGGGTTCGTGCCGCTCGATCTTCGCGACCGCTTCCTCGAGCGTGCCGAACGCGCGCTCCTCGTCGCCGATCGCGAGATAGCCGAGCGGCCACGAGCCCGCGCCCACCACGCCGTTCTGGCCTTGCTGCTCGAGCCGCGCGTAGAGGCGCGCGGCGTCGTCGCGCCGGTTCGCACGGTAATACGCGTGCGCGAGGCTCGACACCGTCGCGGGCGTTGCGCCTCGCCCGCGAGCTCCTCTGCCTTGACGAGCTCGGCTGCTGCGACGTCGGGTTTGCCGAGCCGCACCTGCATCAACGCGAGGTAGATGTGACAGATCGTGACGCGTGCATCGAGCTCGGCGCATTGTTCGAGCGCGGCCGCCGCGGGCTCCGGACTGCCCGCGTATGCGAGCGCGAGCCCGAGGTCGCGATGCGCGTTCGCGGACATCGGGTATAGCGCGACACCGCGCCTTGCCGCAGCGATCGCCTCGTCGTGACGGCGCGCGAACGAGTTGAGCCAGATCCAGTTGAACAGCGTCGTTGGGCTCTCGGGCTCGAGCTCGAGCGCGTGCCCGTAAGCGTCGAGGGCCTCGCCCCAGCGCCAGAATTGCCGATGCGCGAGTCCGAGCGCGGTGTATGCGCTCGGTGAGCTTCGGGTCGAGCGCGATGGCCTTTTGCGCGTT
Source organism: uncultured Gammaproteobacteria bacterium (assembly GCA_963742115.1). Classification (GTDB taxonomy): domain Bacteria; phylum Pseudomonadota; class Gammaproteobacteria; order Steroidobacterales; family Rariloculaceae; genus FEN-1219. Next base: position 356,463 of record CAVUKQ010000007.1, on the reverse strand, counting down.
GCTCACCGCAAGCCCGTCGAGCGCACTTGCGGCCGCGACGTCGTCGGTGCGAGCAACCGTGGCGGTGATCGCCGCCGCGTAGTTTTCGGCCTTGAGCGCGTACGCTTCCGCGAAATCGGGATCGGCGCGATCGCTTGGTCCAGCAGCCTCTGCAGCGCGTCGCGGTCGGGTAGGGCCGCGCGCGCTTGCTCGTAAAACGACTGCGCCTCGGGCGACGAGCTCTCGGCGTCGGCAACGTCCGCGGCGCCGAGCAAGAGCATGAGCGTCGCGGCGAGCGAGGCGACGGCCATGCGCAGCGCGCGAGCCGTGCGGCGGGCGGTGAGCGGCACGATGAGATCCCCGTGTGCGTGACGTGTTCACCATAGCGAAACGCCGCTGTCGCGGCCAGACCGCGTGCCGCTATGGCGGCCGAAGCGCCGCGCTGGCTATTCTTCCGGGCGATCGATCACGTCCCGGGGGATGCGAGATGTTCAGCCTTTCACGTACTGCGGCCGGCGCCGCCGTTGCCGCCGCGATCGCGACCGCGGCCGCCGTGGTAGGCGTTCGCGACCGCGCGGCAGCGCGCGCGCGCAAGACTGCCGCGCTCGCCGACGCTGCCGACGTTCCCGCAGGTCTACGAGACCGCGGATCAGAAGATCCGAGTCGTCGAGCTCGCGGACGGGCTGTCGAATCCGTGGAGCATGGCGTGGTTGCCCAATGGCGATCTGTTGATCACGGAGCGCGCGGGCCGCTTGCGCGTGTTCCGCGCGGGCAAGCTCGACCCCGCGCCGATCACCGGCACGCCCGAGGTGAAGATCACGACGCTCGGCGGCTTGCTCGAGGTGCTGCCGCATCCGAAGTTCGCGGACAACGGGCTCCTCTATTTCACGTACTCGAAGGGCGGCGAGGGCAATCTTTCGACCACGGCGCTCGCGCGCGGCAAGCTCGTCGGCAAGGAGATCCAGGGGCTGAAGGACATCTTCGTCGCGAAGAACTGGAGCAACTCGCCGACGAACTTCGGCGGCCGCATGGTGTTCGGCAAGGACGGGATGTTGTACCTCACCGTCGGCGAGCGCCAGGAGCCCGAGCGCGCGCAAAACACGATGGAGCACGGCGGCAAGGTGCTGCGCTTGAAGGACGACGGCACGGCCCCGCCCGACAATCCGTTCGCCGGCAAGAAGGACTATCTGCCGGAGATCTATTCCGCTCGGCATGCGCAGCCCGCAGGGCCTCGTATTCCATCCCGTCACGGGCGAGCTCTGGGAGAACGAGCACGGCCCGCTCGGCGGCGACGAGATCAACATCGTCAAGGCCGGCAAGAACTACGGCTGGCCGCTCGTGACCTACGGGCGCGACTACGACGGCAAGAAGATCAGCGACCAGCAGACGCGCCCCGACCTCGAGTCGCCGTTCATGTTCTTCGTGCCGTCGATCGCGATCTCTGGGATAACGTTCTACACGGGCGACAAGCTCGCCGCGTGGAAGGGCAACGCGTTCGTCGGCTCGATGATGGAAGGCCGCACGAAGTGGACGGGCCACATCCGCCGCATCACGTTCAGCGACGACGGCCAGCCGATCCAGCGCGAGCCGATCTTGGCGGAGCTTCGGCAGCGCATCCGCGACGTGCGGATGGGGCCGGACGAGCTGCTCTACGTGCTCACGGATCAGAATCCGGGCGTGCTGCTGCGGATCGAGCCAGCCGAGTAGTTATTCGGTACTGTTCGTAACGCACGCCGGGCAAACGCCCGGCGCTTTCATTTTGCGCTGGCGGGTTCTCCGCGCCGGAGAGCTCGTTTCGAGGAGTCGTCATGGAACATCGTACGGCCCGCCCGTCGACGACGAGTACCTCTATCGCGTGGTGGACGCGCTCGACGCGGTCGCGAAGGATACGGGTAAGACGATTCCGCAGGTCGCGCTCAACTGGCTGCTGCAGCGGCCGACGGTCTCGACCGTGGTGCTCGGCGCACGTAACGAGGTGCAGTTGCGCGACAACTTGGGCGCGGTCGGGTGGAACCTCACGCGGGAACAGATCGCGAAGCTCGACGAAGCGAGCGCGACCACGCTCGCGTATCCGTACTGGCACCAACGCAGCTTCGCGGAGCGTAACCCGCCACCCGTGTAGTCCTCGGCGCCGCGCTAGCGGTAGAGCTTCAGGTTGTGGTACGCCGCTTCGACGTTGTACGTGCGCAGCCGCTCGTAGTTCACCCAGCCGCGGTACTTCTCGAGCGTCACGCTCTCCTTGAGCTGCTCGAGCGACTTCCCGGCTGCGATGCCCGCCGACACGTCGGCGACGAGATCCTCGAAGTACTCGCGCGTCTCGGTGACGTCCGGACTTCGCTGAACACGTGCGCCGTGGCCGCCCGCGACGCACGTCGAAGTCGAGCGCCTCGACCGTGCGGTACGACTTGATCCATTCCGCGAGCGGGCTGCCGTCGAACGGTCCGCACGCGCTCGGCAGCGAGTGGATGTCGGTCGTCACGAGCGCGTCGGCGAGGAACTCCGTCGCGAACACGCACGCGTTCGCGCGGGGAACAGCATCACCGTCGCGTCGTCGGAGTGATTCAAGCCCGGATGCACGAGCTCGACGACCTTGCCGCCGAGCTCGATCCGCATGCGCTCGGAGTAGACGCACCGTCGGCTTGACGATGAACGCGCTGCAGCTCTTGCGGTGTCATCGTGCCGTCGCCGTTGCGGTCGAACGTGTCGAAGAAGCCCGGTGCCCATGCCGCACACGCCGGGGCGCGTGTTCGTCGGGATCTCGATCTCTCGCGCGATCGATGACGCCGTTGTTGTTGCGGTCGACCATGTCGCCCGGCATCTGCGGGTAACGGCCGTCCATGTTGCGCAGCCATGTTCTCGTGCGCGACGAACGTCGCCGTTGCGGCGAACGCGGCTCCGCCTTCGGCGTGATCGAAGTGGCTGTGGCTGTAGACGACGTAACGCACGGGCTTGCCCGCGAAGCGCGTGTCGAGCTCGCCCTTGAGCCACTGCGGCGAACTCGACGTTGATCGGATCGCCGAGGATGATGCCGTCCGGCGTCACGAGGAAGATCGTGTACCAGTTGCCGTTGTTCGCGCGGTAAAGATCCCCCGTGATCTGCGTGATCTCGCGCGTCGGCGATGCGCGGAGGACCGCCGCCGGCCGTGCGGGCGCTCTGGGCGAGCGACGAGGCCGCGAGCATGACAAGAGCCGCGCTCGAGGCGACGAACGTCGTGAATCGCAATGCAGAGTCTCCCCGAAAAACTGGCAACGGAGTATAGAGCCTGGTGGGTTCTGCCGGCGCACGCTCGGCGCCATCGCGCGGCGATGCTGACCGCTCTCGATGGGCTAGCACGCGACGCGAGCGTCGTCGGCTGCCGCAGCCACGCGAGCGACGCGAGCAGGAAGGGCAGCGTGAGCCAGAAGATCGCGCCGCCGCCGCCGTCTCCGACGACGACCGGGGCCGGATCGGGCGGCGGCGGGTCGCCGTCACGCACGGAGTCCTCGAGCGGCAGCAGCGAGAAGTCGGACGACTCGTTCGGGCCGAACTCGTCGAGGAACGTGCTCGTCGTCTGCGTCGTACAGCTCGATCAGCACGTCGTAGAGGCCGGTCGAGTAGCCGGACACGAGCTCCGTCTCGACCTCGTAGTCGTCGTTCGGGTCGCTGCCGTGGATCGTGAAGTCTGCGGTCTCGAACACCTGTTCCCACGCGTTGCCGTCGGCGCTCACGAAGACCTTGGCGTAGATCCACGACGTGTTGAACACCGTGTCCGCGTCGAACGGCACGCGCAGGTGATGGAAGTAGCCGTCGCGGTCGTAGTCGGAGAAGAGATCGGTCGACCGCGTCGTAGACGTACGAGTCGCCGAACATCACCGCCGCGATCGTGGGCCGTTCGTCACCGGCTTGCGCGGCTTCGTCACCACGTCGGCGCTCGGGGTCACCGTTTCCTCGAACGCGCTCGGGCTACGGAGCTCGTCCTGTGCGTGATCGCGCGCGAAGCCTTGCGCCGCGGAGCGCGTCACGCGGTCCGTGCCGGGCTCGATCGCCGCTTGGGCGCCATACGCGCCGGCGTGAGCAGGAAACCTGCGAGGGTCAGCGAAGGCAACGTGACGGCGTTCATGTTCGAGCCTCCGTGGCGCTTCGTGCGTGCCGACGGACGCATTAGATCGCCGCGAGGCTGAACGGCAGGCTGAGGGTGGCCGCGGCGGTGCGGCGCGGCTCGCTCCGGAGCCTCTCGAACGCGGGGCTCAGATATGGAAAAAGGCCGGACGCGAGAGTCCGGCCTTGAGACCGAACAGAGTTTCGCGGTCCGCGCTGGCCGGAATCAGGGCTCAGCGGTTGCGGCGGCGCCCGCTTTCGGTCGGCGCCCTGCGGAGCCGGCCCGGCCGAGGCGCCCGGCACGCGGCGGCGCTGCCGACGTTGTCGTTGTAGGCCTTGAGCACGGCATCGACTTCGGCGACGGCCGAGTTGTTGCGTTGCACAGCACGGCTTTCGCGACCGACTGCGCAGCGTCGCCGCCCGCCGCTGTGAGCTCGGCCTGCACGCACGCGGTGAACGCCTTCATCGCATCGAAGTACTGGGATGTGTCCTGTTGGATCTGCGGACCCTTGTCGCCGACGGCTTGTCTTTGCGGGAATCGCGACGAGCGGCGGCAACGTGCACGCGAGCCGCGACGCGTGCGCGCGTCCACGCTCATCAACAGTGGATCGCGGCAATCTTCGTAATCTCTCATGATCATGGTCGAATCGTCTCCTGAACGCCTCTCCCGGGCATCCTGCGGTCCGTAGTCTACACGATCGGTCTACACTGCGAGTCTTCGGAATCGCCCGCGCTTGCGCGCGGCCGCAATCGAGCGTGTCCGCCCGCATCGCGGCAGTCGCCGTGGAGAACAGCGCGTGCTCTATCTGATCGCCGGCATCGTGATCTTTCTCGGCGTGCACTCGGTCTCGATCGTGAGCTACGAGTGGCGCGACCGGACGGCCGCGCGGCTCGGCCCCGTAGCGTGGCGCGCTCTCTATTCGCTCGTCGCTCTCGCGGGCCTCGCGTTGATCTTCTACGGGTACGGCCGCGCGCGCGCAGCGCCGATCATTCTCTACGTACCGCCGCTTTGGATCCGCGACACCATGGTCATGATCATGGCGTTCGTGTTTCCGATCCGTTCGCGGCCTATTTCCCGGGCCTGATCCGCACCGTGCTCAAGCACCCGATGCTCGTCGCCGTGAAGCTCTGGGCTGTGCTGCACTTGCTCGTGAATGGCTCGCTCGCCGACGTCGTCCTGTTCGGCTCCGTGCTCGCCTGGGCCGTCTTGCGATCGGATCTCGTTGAAACGCCGTCCGGTGCGTCCGAGCCCGACTGGCGCCGCCGTGGAAGTGGAATGACGCGATCGCGATCACGCTCGGCTTCGTCGTGTACGTCGTGCTCGTCGCGGGCGGTCACGCTTGGCTCACCGGGATGCCGATCGTGTTCACCGCATACGAGGCCCGGTTGCAACGTCGCGTAGTAAACACAGTAGTTATACGACTGAACACGATGTGATTCTCGAGGTCATGTTGCGTCGACGCCGAGGTCGAAGCGCAACGCCTCGACGAGCTACAGAAGCTCGCGTTCCATCCGGACGTGGTCGATGCCGGCTTCGTCGAATCGGCTCGCCGACGATTCGATAGCCGAGCCCTAGCGTAGAACGGCGACGGCCGAGAGCTGCGCGTTGCACCAAACGGCCGCGATGCCGCGAGCTGCGCGCGAGCTCGTGCAGCGTCTCCATCAACGCGGTGCCGACGCCGGTGCGGCGCGCGTCTCGCGAGCACGGCGACCCGGCCGACTTTGCCGCCTGCTCCGAAGTCGATCCGACCCGTGCCGACGGCCTCGCCACGCTCATCCAGGCGAGGCACGTGCTCGCATTGCGCGTCGCGATCGTCCATCTCGAGATCGCGCGGTCGATGCGTTGCTCGTCGACGAACACGGCGAAGCGCACGCCGCGGATTGCGTCATAGTCGCGTTGGAAATCGGCGGCCGTGACATGGTGCATCAGGCAGGGCGGCGCGGGCTCGGCCGCTCAGCAGCAGGAGCAGCCGTGCTTCGGCCCGTGGCCTTCGGCGAGCACGCGGCCCGCGTCGTCGGCGAGCGTGAGGTTCAGCGAGCGGCCGTCCTCGAGCTCGAGCGTGAACGCTCGAGCCGATGAGGCGCGCGCGTCCGGCAACCTCGCGCAGCTCGATGAGCCTTCGATGCGATGCAAGCCCGGGATCGGCATGCCGGAAGCCGGACGAGGCCCTGAAAACGACTGATCCGATACGGTACGCGGCCGAGCTTCTGGTCCCGCCAGCGCAACGTGCCGACGCCGCTGTATTCCTCGACGAGCTTCAAACGGGGCTTCCTCCGCTCACTGCAGCACGCCGAGAACGGCGCCCATCACGGTGAACACGACGACATTGTAGCCGCCGTCGATCGGAAAGCTCGAGCCTGCGGCCCTCGAACAGAATACTGTTCCCCAGCGCACCGTTCGAGCAGCGGCGTTCTCTGTGGGGCAGGCTTCCGATAAGCTGGAATACGGAGCTATACACGAGGAGAGTGCGATGCGCTGGAAAGATTTGCGACGCAGCAGCAACGTCAACGACGTGCGCGGCGATCGGGCGGCGGCATGCGCACCGGGATACCGCTATCGTTCGGCGGCCGCGGCGGCGGGATCGGCGGCGGTCGTGATCCTGATCCTCGCGTTCATCTTTCGGCGGCCCTGAGGCCGTCAACATGCTGCTCGGCGGCGGCTCGAGCGCGCCGACCAGCGACCAGGGCACCCCGCTCACGTCGAACGACGACGCGAGCCAGTTCGTCGCCGCGATCCTCGGCAGCACGGAGGATGTCTGGGGCGCGATCTTCGCGCAGTCGGGCTCGCGCTATTCCGCGCCGCAGCTCACGTTGTTCGACGGTGCCGTGCAGTCGGCCTGCGGTTACGCGAGCGCGGCTGTCGGCCCGTTCTACTGCCCGTCGGATCGGCGCGTCTACCTCGACACGGCGTTCTTCCGCGATCTCGCGAACCTCGGCGGCCCGGGCGACTTCGCCCAGGCGTACGTGATCGGCCACGAGGTCGGCCATCACGTGCAGAACCTGCTCGGCACGGCCGACCAGGTGCGCGGCGCGCAGGAGCGCGGCGGCGAGGCGGTGGCGAATCGCCTGCAAGTCGCGATGGAGCTGCAGGCCGATTGCTTCGCCGGCGTCTGGGCGCATCACGCGAACCAGCGCGATCAAGTGCTCGAGCCGGGCGACGTCGACGAGGGCCTCGCGGCCGCGCAGGCGATCGGCGACGATCGGTTGCAGCGCAACGCGGGACGGCGCGTCACGCCCGATTCGTTCACGCACGGGTCGTCTGCGCGATCGGCAGCGTTGGCTTGGCGTCGGACTTCAGACCGGCGATCCCAGGCGCGTGCGATACGTTCAAGTAGCTCTTCGTACCGGCAGAATGAAAGACAACCGACTCCTCGACGGCCGCGCCGTGCGCGATCGAATCCTCGGACGAGAGTCGCGGAGCGCGTACGCGCCGCGACGGCGACGCATCGCGATCGGCCGGCTGGTGTCGGTCAGCATCGGCGAGAACAAGTCGGTCGCCGTCTACGTGCGCGGCCAAGCGAACGCCGCGAAGAAAGTCGGCATTCGCTTCGACGAGCAGACCTGGCCGAGCGCGCTGACGCAAGAGGAGTGCAAAGCACAGGCTCGTCGCGATGAACGACGATGCGGACGTGCTCGGCGTGATTCTCCAGCGGCCCGTGCCGCGCCACATCAACGTGCGCTCGCTCGCGTCCGCGATCCATCCGTTCAAGGACATCGAGGGCATGAACCCCGCGTCGATCGGCGACATCGTCTACAACGACCTCGCGCTCGCGCCGTGCACCGCGGCGGCTTCAGTCGAGCTGATCAAGGAGACGGGGCTGAACCTCCACGGCCTCGAGGTCGTGATGATCGGCCACTCGGAGATCGTCGGTAAGCCGGCCGCGTTCATGCTGATGGCGGAGGGAGCGACCGTCACCGTGTGCCATCACCTGACGCGCTCGGTTGCCGCGCATTCGCGCCGCGCCGATGCCGTGCTCGTCGCGGTCGGCAAGCCGAGGTTCCTGCGCGCGGACATGGTGAAGCCCGGCGCGGCCGTGATCGACATCGGCATCAATCAGATCACGGGGCCCGACGGGCAGCCGATGATCGTCGGCGACGTCGATACCGACAGCGTGAAAGAGGTCGCGAGCTGGGTGACGCCCGTTCCGGGCGGCGTCGGTCCCGTCACCGTCGCGATGTTCATGCGCAACGCGATTGCGGCGCACGACAAGCAACTCGCCGCCGGCTGGCTCGGCTAAGGCCCGGCTTTTCGCTGGAGTGGACGCACGCCGGCGTCAACCTTTCGGCGTGAGGGCGGCCCGGTTCGCTGACAGGAAGTCGCGCACCGACATCGGCGGCTTGCCGGTCAAGTCCACAATCGCGGGCGAGGTGATCGCGTGGTAGCCCTGGGACGCGGCGAGCTGGAAAGCCAGCAGCGCGTCGATCAGGAATGGCGGCAAGCCCGCGCCCGTCATGCCCGCGCGTTGCGCTTCGCGCGTGAGGGTCACGTGACGAATCGGACGACCGGTGAGCTCTGCACCGATCGCCGCGACTTCGTCCTGCGTTACCGGCTTCGGGCCGGTCACGTCGAGAATGCGCCGGCCGTTCCAGTCTGCCACGAGCGCCGCCGCATCGACGCGCGCGCAGTCTTCGCGCGTGACGTAATTCATCCCCGCGGTGCCGACCGAGGAATACAGCTGGCCGGACTGCGCCGCGGTCGCGATAGCATTCACGAGCGTGTCGGCGTAGATCTGATGACGCAGGATCGTCCACTCGAGCGGGCTCGCGAACAGCGCTTGCTCGGTCCAGAAGTGATCGTCGATGAGGCCGCCGCCGGAGATCGGGTACGGCGCCGGGCCCGAGGTGTAGCAGACGTGCCGAACGCCGGCTTCGACCGCGGCTGCGACGGCCGCTCGATGTTGACCCAAGCGTAGCCCGAGCGGAAACAACGAGCCCGTGCTGATCAACAACATCCGCTGCGCGCCGGCAAATGCCTCGCGCAGCGACGCCGCGTCGGCGAAATCCGCGTGCCGCACGTCGGCGCCGCGCGCGGCGAGATCGGCGAGCTTCTCGGGATTGCGTGTGGCCGCAATCACGCGGCCTGCGTTCGCCGCGAGCGCGAGCTCGACGACGCGCCGGCCGAGTTGGCCGGCGGCGCCGGTCACGAGCAGAGTGGGTTTGGAATTCGGCATCGCTTCACCTCACGCATCGATAGCGCCGGAAATAACGAGGGCGCACGGTGTCGCCACCGTGCGCCCCTCTCGAAGAGCAATGTTGCTTAGTGCCCCGCGTGCTGCAAGTGCTGCACGTGCTCGAGGGCCTTCTCGACGTTCTCGGTGGGCGACACGCCGCCGACCGTGGCCGCGACCTTGCCGTCCGGCGTCACGATGAACGTCGTGCGCTCGGCGAAGCCGTGGCCGATGTCCTGGCCGCGCGAGTCCTTCGCGCCGTCGCGCGCGGCGCCGACATTCAGGTTGTACGACTTCGCGATTGCGCCGGTCGCGTCGGACGCGACGGCGATCTTGCCGGCGCAGTACTGCGGGTCCGCCGAGAAATCGTTGAGCCGCTCGATGCTGTCGAGCGACACGCCGATGATGCTCGCGCCGGCCGCGGTGAACTTCTCGACGTTCTCCGCGAACGTGTGCGCCTGGATGTTGCAACCCTGCGTGTACGCGGACGGATAGAAGTACACGACGACGGGGCCTTTCTTCAGCGAGTCCGTGAGCGAGTAGTCGAACGCTTTACCGGCCATCGACGCTTTCGCTTTGAACGCGGGAGCCGCATCACCCGCGTTGAGCGCCGCGAAGGCGGGCAGAGCGAGGGCGGTGGATAACAAGCAACCGAGTAGTACTTTGTTCATGGGTTTACCCCGTGTTTGGTTGATTTGGTGATAGCCGTAGTGGCTGACGCGCATCGTGACAACTACGGCCCATCCGCACAAGTCCTCTAAAGGGTTCTTCGCCCGTGACTGCAAGACCCGCGGGCCGCGCGACTTACAGCGCCACCGGCCTGTGCTGGAGCTGCAGCACTCGGATTGGTCCCGCTACCGAGCGTCGATGACTCGCTAGCGCGCTCTGTGACCTAGAGCAGACCTCCACGCGACTGACGGCGTGACCGCTCGGCGGGTATGGTCCGAGGCGTCAGGAGCCCGAATCACCTGCGGCCACGAGAGGAGCGAAGGATGCGCGAGCCCGAACATGTAGCCATCATCGGAGGCGGCTTCAGCGGCGTGGCGCTCGCGGCGGAGCTCGTTCGCGGCGGCGCCGGGTTGCATGTCACGCTCGTCGAAGGCGGCGACCGTCTCGGCCGCGGGCTCGCCTACGGCACGCCGAGTGCGAGTCACCAGCTGAACACGCGCGCGGACCAGATGGGCCTATTCGCCGACGATCCCATGCACTTTCTGAATTGGCAGCGTGCGCGCGGCCGCGCGACGCACGCCGCCGATTTCGTATTGCGGCGCGACTACGGCGAGTATCTAGAACGGTCTCTGCTCGCCGTCTGCAGCTCGGGATCGCGAGCGCCGCTCACGGTGGAGATGCAGACGCGGGCGACGGACCTCGTGCGCTCCGCTGACGGTTTTGCAGTGTCGCTGTCCGACGGGCGGGCGCTGCTCGCGGACACGGTCGTGCTCGCGACGGGCCATCCGCCGCCCGCGGATCCGTTCGGCGGTGCGCTGCGCGCCGCACCGCGCTACGTGCGGGATCCCTGGCGCCACGACGAGATCGCCGCGATTGCGCCCGCCGATAGCGTGCTCGTGATCGGCACAGGTCTCACGGCCGTCGACATCGTGCTCGAGCTCGAGCAGCGAGGGCACCGCGGCCCGATTCACGCAGTCTCGCGCCGCGGCTTGCTGCCGCGCGCGCATCGCGCGCGCCGCGAAGCGCTGCCGGCGGATTTGCAGGCCAGGTTGTGCGCGGGTTTCGCGCTCAACGATCTGCGCGAAATGGTGGCGACGGTACGGCGCGTCGCCGTCGTGGCCGAGCAGCGCGGCGTCGGCTGGCAAGCCGTATTCGATGCGCTGCGGCCGATGGCGCCGCGAATCTGGGGCGCGCTTTGCGCGCGCGACCGGCAGCGCTTCGTGCGCTGGCTCAGGCCGTTCTGGGACGTGCACCGGCACCGCCTTCCGCCCGGGCAAGCAGGACGAATCGCAGCGTTGCGCGCTCGCGGCCGCCTCGCGGTGCACGCAGCCCGTCTCGGCAGCGCCGTCGATTGCGGCGATTCAATCGTTGCGGAATACACGCGATGCGCGCGCGGCAAGGTCGTGCGCGAGCGCTACGGCTGGGTGATCAATTGCACGGGATCGAGCTTCGCGAAAAGCACGAGCCCGCCGTTCGAGCGTCAGCTGCTCGAGCGCGGGCTGCTGCTGCCCGATCCGCTCGGCCTCGGCTACGTAACGGGCACGAACGGTGCGGTCATGAGTGCGACCGGTCCGGTCCGCGGTCTCTTCGTGCTCGGCCCCGCATGCCGGCCGCACTTCTGGGAGCACACGGCCGTTCCCGAGCTGCGCGCGCAAGCGGCGGGTCTTGCGGCGCAGCTGTTGGAGCGCAGTGAACCGCGTGCGATCGCGCCGCCCCGCGGCCTGCGTGTCGCAGGGATCGCGGCGCGCTGAAGACGGCCGTTCGCAAATCCCTGGCGCCGGGGTGCATCTTAGGTTTCAGGGCCGATAAACGTCGTGGCACGAGCGGCACGCCCTCGCGACGCCGCGCGCCGCGTCCGCCGCGGCGGCGAAACGTTGACCGCGAGCGAGGGGGAGCACCCATGCCGCTCAAAGCCGCCCGCGAAGCACCACGCCGACCCACCGCGGCGCATTCGGCGACCAGCTCGCCCAACCTTCACTTCGATACGCCGTATCAGCGGCGTTCTTAACGATCAGGCTCACGTCGAAGCCGCGCTCCGGGTAACCGATGCCCACTGACAGATCTGTGATTGCGTAGCCGTCGACCCAGCCGTAATCGGACAACGTGTTGTCGGAGTTGTAGTCGTCGCTATAGAAGTAGTTGACGCTCGCGTGGAAGTCCTTGCCGTTCAGCACGGCCCGCCGATACTCGCCGCCGAGGCTGAAGCTGTACTTCGGTGCGCCCGCGAGGGGGAGCCCGCTCACATCGCGATACGGCGCGGCGCCCGTGTAACCGTTCTCGGGCGGCTCCGCGGAGTTCGGGAGTTGCTCGTAGATAGCGTCGTTGACTCGATGACGTGCGCGCGAGGCGCGCGCCTCTCGCGCTATTTCGACCGCGCGTCAGTCGCTAGGCGAGCAGGGTGCGTTCGTTGCGTCGCGCAACGGTGCGCAATGTGCGCGATCGCTCAAGTCAGCGGACAGCGCCGCTCGCGGGCACGACGGCAGCAACTACGTGACACCGAATGTCGATCGAGCGGTGCTGTTCCGCGAACTCGTTCAACCGCGGTATGAACATCTCGCTTGCGAAGTAGAACAATAAGCGCGCTTTCGCTAGAGCGCGGAGCTAGTGCGCGTTGCTGGTCGTAACGGCCACGTTGCCGAACCCGCCGTTGTTCTCGACGCAGATGCGCTCGTAGGCTTCGTCGATCGGCTCGTTGCCATCGTGGTTTGCGGGATAGACCTCGTAGTGCCAGCCGTCGGTCTCGTCGCGCTCCGTGTACTTGCGTGCGGGAATCGTCGCCGTCCAAGGCCGCGTGTACACCGTCGGGTCCTCGATGGTCGCAACGTAGTTATAGCGCTTGCCGTCGGGCGAGAAGACATAGCGCTCCGTGATGTGCACGTTCTCGCTCGCGAACTCGCCCGTTCTGCCGAAACGCGCCTTTGCGTTGTTGTTGGTCACGTCGACCACGAGTGTGTTGCCTTCCCAGTGGCCGCGCGAGTCCGCATTCCAGAGCTTGATGCTCGCCGGCAGATGCGGCTTGCCGTCGAGATGGATGATCCGCGTGCCCGAGTTGAACAAGAACACGATGTAGCCCGGATACTGGCGGACCTCGTAACCGTGCCAAACGAACGATTTCGGCACGCCGCCCGGCGCGCAACGTGCAAACGGCTCGATGTACTCGGGGCGCACGGGATTGTGGAAGTACGCGAGAAACTCCTGTTGCTTCGCGCGCGCCCACGGCTGGAACGGCACTTGGCCGTCCGGCGGATCGCTCACGCGGCTTGGCGCGCGGTCCTCGCGTTTGCCCGCGGGCCCGTTGGGACGCGCGGGATCACCCGGTACGCCCCCTTGCGGGTCGGTCCAGTTATTTTGATTCGCGATCGGGTTCGACCAGTGCCCGGCGATGTCAGGCTGGCCGTCCGACGTGCGCGGTCCGGTCCACTTGCCTTCGGCGATCGGGATGACGACCTTCTCACGCTGGATGCCTGTGCCTGCTGAGATGCGAGTGGAGGCTGTCTGCGCCGAGACCAAAGCCGGCGCCAACGTTCCGGCCACGATCGGCAGTAACGCGACGACTGCGTGCAGTGCATTCGTGCGGGAGCGGTGGTTGTCCTTCATGTGTGTTGTTCTCCGAGAAATCACGGTGAAGCCGAGCGCACGGCGGCGGCGCGGTCGGTCGCCTCCGGCTCGGCGGCGTTGGTGGTGGGCTCCGGGTAGTACTGGTCGTAATCGAGCGTGTAGCAATAGTCCTCGATCAGCTGAAAGTTCTTCTCGCGGTGCCTGTTCAAGATCACGTTGATGTTCCACGGGCGGCTGAATACGTCGGGGTCCTCGAGCGTCGCCGCGTACTCGAGCGTGTCCGGGTCGAGAAACGTCCAACGCTCGACGACGTGCAGCTTCGTGCTGTGGAAGTTGCCTGCGCGATCGAGCCAGGTCTCGTCGTTGAAGTCGGTGACGTCGACGACGAGCGTGTCGCCTTCCCAGCGGCCGCGCGAGTCGCCGAGCCAAAACTCGTTGTCCGTTTCGACGGGATGCCGCGTGCCGTTGGTGTGGATCGTGCGCACGGAATTGCCGAACTGGAACACGAGCGTGAGGTCACGGTCGCGCTGCAGGATCTGAAACGGCTCGGGATAGTAGACGCCGCGCGGCGTGCCAAGCGTCCAGCACTTGACCCGCGGATCGGCGGTGAGCCGGCTGTCGAAGTTCTTCCTCTTACGCTCCAATGCGGCCGGTAGGTATGGAATCACGTCGCCCTCGACGATGCCGGGGCCGGGCGGCGCATCTTTGCGCGCCGAATGCGGCTCGAGATCGAAGTCTGCTGCGCTCGTCGTTTGCCAAATGCCCGAGAAATCGGGCTTGCCGCTCGGCAGGCGCGGAATCTTCGTCCCGGGGGCGGCCGCGAGCGCGGCAGAGTCCACGGCAGACGCGGCGAGGAAGGCGGCCAATAACAGGATCGTACGCATATCATAGTTCTCCCGATTGCTACGGAGCGCTGGCGGTCGCACCGGCCGGAGGTGCGTCCTGCGCGCCGCCCGTTTGGAACTTGCGCCCGTCGGGAAGCGTCACGGTGACCGAATAGCCGAACGCGCCGCCGTTCTTCGAGCGATAGCCTTTGATGTGCACCGGCGTACCGGCCGCGACGTCCGCCTTCGTGAGACCGAGCCGCGCGAGGCCAGTCGGCGTGCCGAACTCGACGCCCCAATTGGTCACGGTGCCGCTCGCATCGACGACGTCGAAATAGAGCCAACTGTGCGGGTTGACCCATTTGACCTTCGTCACGGTGCCATCGAGGTCGAGCGGTTGGTTCGCGTCGAACTCCGCCGCGAACGCGTGATGAGCGGCCGCTGGAACGGCGGCAACCAGCGTCGCGCTCGTGAGCAGCACCCAGAGCGCGGTCCGCGGCAGCGCGGATGAAGTTTGCGATGAGCTCGACATGACTGTTCCTCCAATGATGACTCGAATGACCTATGTGGCGATGCGTGCCGGCACAACCGTCAGGCGATGCCCTTGGCCGCGAGCAGCTCGCGCGTGTTGTCGCACGGTCGCCGCGACAGCCAATGCGGCCGCCATGAATCGACGTCGTGTGGTCACGGCGCGGCTCCGTCTCAGAAGTTGAACGTGACGCTGCCCTGCACGAAGCGGCCGGCGGCGCCGTTCGGCGCGATGAACGAGTAGGGGTTGATGCCGCTCGCGCGGTTACCATTCACGTACTCGTCCGGGTAGTCGTTCAGCACGTTCAGAACGAGCGCGTCGACGTGCCACGCGCCCGGGCTCTGATAGCGCACACCGAGATCGAGATACGCTTCCGGCGAGAACTCCTGATCGACGTTGCCGTTTGCTGCGGCGACGTCGGCCACGTCGCCGACGTTGTAGCGGTACTTGCTGTAACGCGTGATCGTTGCGTCGACGGCCCACGACTCGAGCGTGTAGCGGCTGCTCAGGATGATCTTGTTCTTCGGCGTGCCGGTCTCGGCGTCGCGCACTTTGGCGTTGCGGATCGCGACGATCGGTGTTCCGCCGACATCCACCTCGCGATTGACGTTGTCGACCTCGGTGTCGAGGAAGCTCGTGGCCGCCGTGAAATCGAGCGCGCCGTTCTGCAACCGAAACTGCTTGCGGCCGACGATATCGATGCCCTTGGTCGTCGAGTCCCAAGCGTTCAGGTAGTACGAGGCTTGCGTATAACCGGCGAGCCCCGCCGCGTTGAACGCGGCTGTCACTGTCGGGCCCTGCAGCGTCTCGGAAACTTGAATCACCTCGTCGATGCCCAGTCGATACGCGTCGATCGTGACCGAGCTCGTGTTGTCCGGGCGGATGACCGCGCCGAGGGACAACGTCGTCGATTCCTCCGGATCGAGCGGCTTCGCGCCGAATGCCGCGGCCACCGGGTCCGTCGTTCGAAAGACGCGGGTTCGGCCGGGCGCGAACACGCCGGTGCCGCTGTTGCTCCAGTTGCTCGTGTAGCCGCTCGATTGATTGCCGAGCTGAGCGAGGCTCGGCGCGTGGAAGCCGGTGCTCGCGGTGCCTCGCAGCGCAAGCTGCGGAGTGATCTCGTAGCGTGCGGTGAGCCGGTAGTTGCTCGTCGAGCCGAAGTCGGAGTAGTCCTCGTAACGCGCGGTCGCGCCGAAGTCGAGCCGCTCGGAAAAGGCCGCGTCGATGCCGACGTAGGCGCCCCTGACGTCGCGCTCGATTGAGCCCGCGTCCTCTGCCCGAATGCCCGCCGGTCGAGGAGCCGGTCGCCGGAATCCGCGAGGTGTCGGTGGCGAAGTCCACGCCGGGAAATTGCGCGGCGTACTGCTGATAGATGCCGCCCGCCCCGTACAGCGACGCGACCGTACGCCCGCCCAGCGGGCCGCTGTCGTAGCCGAGCGGATCGCCGAGATCGGCCGTGCCCCAGACTTCGTGGCGGTAGAGCGCGCCGGTCGAGAACACGAGCGACGAGAGTGCAGCCGCGCGGAGGTCGCGCGTGTAGTCCGAAGTAACCGCCGTGGTCCTGTTCTTCCACGAGCCGAGATAGAAGGATGTCGGGCTCGTTTCGCCCCAGCTCGGGTTGATGGTATTGAACGTATTCCGGCCGGTCTCGTTCTCGCCGAACGACACGGCTGTATCCAGCGAGCCAACCGCGCCGGTCGCGACGCGCACGCCTGCCACGGCGGCCGCATCTTCCGCCGTGTAGGTCATGTTCGGCTGATAGATATCGGGATAGACGCCGAGCACCGCCGTCTCGGAGATCCGCGTGCCGTCCGTTACGCTCGCGGTGCTCGTCACGGCCTTGACGATGCGCTCGGGATTCACGTAGTTCAGCCCCTCCTTGTGCGCGTAGTTGGCCCACGCGTAGAGATCGACGTTGTCGCCGAGCTGGTAGCCAGCGTTGACGAGCGTGCTGAAGTGTTCGCGCGCCTGCTGGCCCCATTGCCCGTATTTCTTGTCGAATGTGACGTTGCGCGGATCGCCGTTGGGGAACAGCTGCCGCCAATCGGCTTCGCTGCGGTCGACGTTGTCGTTCTTCAGCAAGTCGGCGCTGATGTCGACGAATCCTTTGTCGCGCAGCGACAGGCCGGTCCAGCCGTTCACCGCGCGCGTGAATCCCCCGCCGTCGCTGTATTGCCCGACGTTGGTGACGACCTCGCCGCCGGACGGCGTGTCTTTCAGCACGATGTTGATGACACCCGCGATCGCATCGGAGCCATATTGCGCGGCCGCGCCGTCGCGTAGCACCTCGACACGCTGCACAGCGCTGACCGGGATCACGTTGATATCCACGACTTGCGCCGCGGGCCAGGGGTCGGTTCCCGAGAGCTGCGCGGACACGTTGCGGCGTTTGCCGTTCACGAGAATCAACGTATAGGCGGGTCCGACGCCGCGCAGCGATGCTGCGCGCACGCCTTGCCCTTTCACGGCGTTCTGTCCTTGCGGGAAGTTGAACGAGGGATGCAGGCGCGACAGTGCCTGGTTGATCGTTACGGCGCCTGTGCCTTGCAGTTGCTCGAGACTGATGACGTCAACGGGCGCGGTGCTCGTGAGCGCCGTCGTGTCCTGCCGCGCGGTGCCGAGGACGACCACCGTGTCGACGGCGTCGACGTCACCGTTCTGCGCTTGCAGCGCGGGTGTCGCCGCGAGCAGCCCGGTGAACGCGATTAATGAAGGGGTGCGCATGACTGCCTTTCGGTCGATCATTGAAGGTCTCGCTATTCGAATGGGATGGTGCGTGGCGTTCCGGGCGAAGCCCGCCCGGCGCGCTGAGTCACTCGGAGCCGCCGGGCCGAGGAGTTGGTGGCGCGATCTTGACCAGGGTTCCGCCCTGTTCCTCGTAGTTCTGTGCGCCGATGGCGCCCGCTACCGTGAAGCCCTTCGCGGCCAGCGCGTCGGCAACGCGGCCGGCGCGCGCGGCATGATTCGAGACCGTCACGATCGTGCGATCGCGGGGAATCAGTGCGACGCTCTTCTCGATGTCCGCGGGTTGTACGCTCAGATACACGGCAAAGCCGCCTATCGATGCGAGCTCGTCGGGCCGGCGCACATCGACGATCAGCAATTGCCGCGGCTTCGCGAGCAGCGCGTCGAATTCCGCGCGCGTGAGCACGTGAGCTTTGAACGCCGGTGCGGTCGAAGCGGCTTGCGGCGCTTGTGCGGGCTGGGAAAAGGTCAGCGCGGGCGTAAGCGCGAGGGTCAGGGCCATGGTCGTCCATCTGTTCATCGTTATCTCCGTGTGTAACGTGCGTTGTCGGTGGTGAGCGTTGCGCGCGCGGGCCGTGAATTTAGAGGTGCTCCTTGTCGCTTTTCGAGCTCGCCTCTTGCAGGAAGCCGGCCGAGTCGAGCAACGCGAACACGACGATCGCAAACCAAATGTCCTTCATCGTTGGTCCTTGCTGTGATAACGCGGCGTCTCGCGCCTGCACTCAAAGCCCCGAAACCTCGAAAAGAGCGCGCAAAGTAGCGATGAGAGGGGAGGATTCGAAATCGTTTTTCGTTATCTCCTAGGCCGGATTCGATATGTGACCGAAGCGTTACTCGCGTCCGACCGGAATGTGAGATTCGCGCCCGGATTCGCCGTAGCGTCGTGCGCAATGTCACCTTCATGCGACGTGCGCATTCGCGAGGGAATGTCGGCAAGGAGCGCGGTGCGAGCGTCGGGAGGTCGAATCGCGCGAAAGCGCGCGTTAGCGATGACGGCGGGCCCGCGCCGGCTCGGTTGCGGCACGGCAGGCCGCGCCTTGTAGGCTGCAGCGGGACTCAGGAGGCGTCAGTAAACGACGCAGGCTCGCTTCCCGACTCCCAGCGGTATCCCGCGTTGCGCAGCGTGCACAACCGCCCGGCGATCGAGGTGCGGGTCTCGAGCTTGCGCCTAAGCCGGTAGATCACCTGCTTCAAAGCGTGGCGCTCCTCTGCGCCGCTGCGGCCCCATGCCTCGGTAACCAGCCGTTCCGTGCTCACGGTCCGCCCGGGCGTCGTCATCAGTTCGCGCAGGAGCAGCGTCTCGAGCGGCGTGAGCTGAGTCTCGGTCGTTTCGAACCTCAGCAGGTGTCGCTCGATGTCGAGCGTCGCACCGCCGGTCTCGAATGTTGCTCGCGAAGTGACCTCGATGCGGCGCAGGACTGCGTGGATGCGCGCCAGCAGCGTGCGTGGGCTGAACGGCTTCGTCAGATAGTCGTCCGCGCCGATCTCGAGCGCGCGCACGATGTCGTGCTCGTTGTTGCGCGCACTCAGCATGATTACGGGCATCGACGAACGCATCCGCACTGACTCGCACACGGTGAATCCGTCCGCGCCAGGCATCATGATGTCGAGAATCATCAGCGCGAACGGCTCACGCTCGAAGATCGTGAGCGCGCTCGCGCCGTCGTTCGCGGCGACGACTTGGAAGCCCGCATTGCGCAGGGCGAAGCCGATCAACGCGAGCAACTCCGCGTCGTCGTCCACGATGAGGATACGATTGGCGTGCGGCTCCGCCGCGGTGGCTGAACTGTCCGTGCTCATTGACGCCCACGTCGACTTCCAGAAAACCCCAGCCGGCGGCGCCATGCATGCGCCTCTGCCGGGCGATCCACTCCCGTTGCGGATCACGGGGGACAGCGTAGTGGAGGGGCGGTATCAAGTAAGTCGTCGCGCCATAACAAACAGGTCTCGGCATCGGCGGCGGCCGTTCGCCGATGCGGACAGCGGCGCTCGCGCGGCGTAACATGCGCGAACCAAGCGCGGTGTCCTTCCCTGGGGTAATCACATGCGTCTCGTAGCATCTAGCGCGGCACTAGCCGTGCTCGGCGTCGCGCTGTCGGCGGCGGCGCAGCAGAAGGTGCCGATGAACAACGGCACACCGGTTGCGCCGACAGGGATCGTCGTGCCGCCGCTCCCGGACGCGCCGGTCGTCTATCACACGGCGGAAGGTCAAGACATCCGCGTTTCCATCTACACGCGCGGGCTCAAGCACCCGTGGAGTCTCGCGTTCCTGCCGACCGGTGAAATGCTCGTGACCGAGCGCGGCGGGCAGCTACGCATCGTGCGCGGCGGCAAGCTCGATCCGCAGCCCGTCGCGGGCGTGCCGGCCGTGCAGGCGGTGGGGCTCTCGGGCCTGTTCGACGTCGCGCTGCATCCGAATTTCGCCGAGAACCACTTCGTCTATCTCAGCTACAACAAGCCCGGCGAGCCGCGCGCGGGGCTCGGGCTCGCGCGCGGCGAATTCGACGGACGAGAGCTCAAGAACGTCCGCGACATCTTCACGACGTCGGACACGAGCAGCGTTTCGCGGCTCGCGTTCGGCCGCGACGGCATGCTCTACGTGTCGACGTTCGGCAGCATCGGCAACGGCGCGCAGGACCCCGGCAGCCTCGCAGGCAAGGTTCTACGGCTGCGCGACGACGGCACGGTCCCGAACGACAACCCGTTCGTGGGCAGGGCGGGCTACAAGCCAGAGATCTTCACGCTCGGGCATCGCAGCACCCTCGGCCTCGCGGTGCACCCCGCGACGGGTGCGGTGTGGGAGAACGAGAACGGACCGAACGGCGGCGACGAGATCAACGTGCTCAAGCCCGGCGCGAACTACGGGTGGCCGCTCGTGAGCTTGGGACGAACGTATCCGGGTCCGTGGCAGTCGCAGGGTTTCTCGCGCGAAGGCTTCGAGGATCCGATCGTATATTGGACGCCGGCCATCGCGGTTTCGGGCATGGCGTTCTACACCGGCGACAAGCTGCCGGAGTGGAAGGGCGACGTGTTCGTCGGCGCGATGCGCATGGGCGAGATTCCGGGCACCGGCCACCTGCAGCGCATCCTGTTCAACGAGAACATGGAAGAGCTGCGTCGCGAGATGCTGCTCGTCGACTGGCATCAGCGGATCCGCGATGTGCGGCAAGGACCCGACGGTCTCCTTTATCTACTCACGGACGAGGACGATGGCGCCATCCTCAGAATCGAGCCCGCGGGCTGAGGGCCTGCGCGTCGGGAGCGTCGTCATCCCGGAGGCGGAGATCGAGCTCACGGCTACTCGCGCCCAAGGGGCAGGCGGGCAGAACGTGAACAAGGTGTCGAGCGCGGTGCATTTGCGTTTCGACGTGCGCGCATCGCGCGCGCTGCCGGACGCGGCGAAGGAGCGCTTGCTCGCGCTGCGCGACCATCGCGTATCGGCGGACGGCGTCGTCGTGATCAAGGCGCAGCAGCACCGCAGCCAGGAACAGAACCGCCTCGCCGCTTACGAGCGGCTCGCGGAGCTCGTGCAGCGCGCGCTGTTCGTACCGAAGCGCCGCAAACCGACGAAGCCGACGCGCGCATCGAAGCTCAGGCGCCTCGATGACAAGACCCGCCGCGGCCGCTTGAAAAAAACGCGAACCCAGCTCGACGAGTAGCACAGTTTTGACGAGCCGCTTCGATCTGATCATCTTCGATTGCGACGGCGTCGTGGTCGACAGCGAGCGCATCGTGCTCGGCGTGTTCAACGATTTCATCGCGGAGCTCGGCGTCGCTCTGACACCCGAGATCAACGAGCAGTTTCTCGGGCGCACGCTCGCCGATTGTCTGCGGATCGTCGCCGAGCTCACGGGGCGCACGGCGCCCGAAGGGGCCCTCGATCGGTACCGCGAGCGCCGCGATCACGTATTGCGCGAGCAAGTGCAGGCCGTCGACGGCGTACGCGAAGTGATCGAGAGCTTGGCCGTGCCGTACTGCATCGCCTCGAGCGGCGATCATTCGAAGATGCGGGCAACGCTCGGCGCGACCGGTTTGCTATCGCTGTTCTCCGGCAAATTGTTCAGCGCGACGGAGGTCGCTCACGGTAAGCCCGCGCCCGACGTGTTCCTGCACGCGGCGCGGCAGATGGGCGTCGTTCCGTCGGAGCGAACGGCCGTGATCGAGGATTCGATCAACGGGGTGCTCGCGGGCCGGGCCGCCGGGATGACGGTCTTCGGTTACGCGGATCTGATCGCGGCCGAGCGACTCGCCGCCGCGGGCGCGCACGCGACGTTTTCGCACATGGGCGAGCTCCCTAGGCTGCTCGCGTGAGCCGCTCGCGCGGCGGTCTTCTCTGATGGGGTGAAGCTGAACGCGGGCGCTCAGTGCACGTCGCGCGGCTGGGCGCAGCTGCGGCACAACGCACGCGGCTTGTGGCGCGGCGAGATCAGCTGCGGGACGGCGCGGCGGACGCCCCGGGTGAAGCAACGGCTGCAGAGCAGCAACTCCGACCAGTGGGCCAGCAAGCGCCGATCGACCGAGGATTTCGCGTGAAGCAACTGGACCGTCCGTTCGTGCGACGATCGCAGCGTATTGCGCGTTGCCCAGGGTATCTGTGGCGCGTCCCACAATTCGCGCGACGCAACGCGCGACGCGTTTCACGATGTGACGCGCTGCAGGGAGGAATGAGTTAGCTCGCGGTCGCGACGATCCGATCGCGCTGCGCGATCAACGTCGCATTGGTGAACTTGGGCACGTCTGCGCGCAGGGCGGGCTGATGCTTCGCGTTCGCGGCATCGAATGCAGCCGGGTCGGCTATCCAGATCGTGATCGTCGCGACGTACGGCGGCGCAGCGCCGTCCGGGCCCGGCACGCCGCGGCGTAGCTCGAAACGGCTGATCGATTTGCCGTAAAGCTCCATGATTCTCGGCATGTGGGTCTTTTCGTAATAGCCGAAGTCGAACCGCACGTCGGCGCCGCTTTGGTACACGATCGTCATGCACTCTTGGCCCGCGCTGCCTTGCGCAGCGGCGGACGCAGGCGTGCCGGCGGCGAGCGCCGCGGCGATTCCCGCGGTTGCGGCCGAGCCCGCGCCGAGAAGCAGCGAGCGGCGGTCGCACTGATTTTCCCCGAGGCTGCCGGGGTCGTATGTCTCGTTCATTTTTTTACCTCGTCGAGTGGCTTCGTCCGTGCACCCGACGGACTGCGGGCAATCCTCCGCGTGTTCGATCAGATCTCGCGAGAGGCACGTGGGAATACTAAACCACGGACCCAAAAGAATCTCGCGCCGCGTGCCTCTCGAGACGCGGCGCGAGAACGAGGTTCGGCTGAGCGCGCGAGGCGGCTTAGCGCTTGAGCTCCTTGCCCGCGTCCTTGACACCGTCGCGCACGTCGTCGACCGCATCGTCGACCTTGTGGCCGGTGGTCTCGCCGCCATTGCGCACGTCTTTGACGGCTTCGTCCACTTCCTCGCCAGCGCGCTCGAGCGGACCTTGCTTTTCGCAAGCCCACAGCGGCAACAGCAAGATCATGCCGTAGACGATTTTCATGTTCACTTTCATACAGTCTCCCTGATCCATCGGACTTTGCGCATGAGCGCGGGGCGTGTGGGCCGCGAGATGCGGCCCACACGCGCTGCGCTTACTTGCTTTCGCTCTCGTCTTCTCTGGAAGGCGAGGGCTTCTGCGAAATACCTTCGCGACGGCGCCGCTCTTCGTCCTGCTGTTGTTGATTGCGACGGTCGTGCTCTTTGCTGCGATCGGGTTGCTGTTGCTCGCCCATTTCCTTCTCCTTTGGTGATGAACTCCGGACGTTTGCGCGTCCGTCGCTGAGTACGGGTGCAACTCCCATGCCACGATCTTCGCCCGCGCTGTACACCGGCGTCGGTAGGCGGTTCCGTGTTGCGATTGGCGCTCGCGCCTGCTCGCGCACTGCCGCGTCGGGTCGCACTTTTTGCGCCTGGATTCTTGTTTCTGCGATCCGTTTGTCCGCGCGGTCCGTCGAGGCGCCGCATGCAGAAAGCTTCGATCGGCATGCGACACGTCCCGTGCGCGGCGAGCGCGTGGCACGCAATTTGCTCCCCTCGCTGTTACGCGCGCGCGCCGAGTCGAGCGCGCGAAAGGAGCGATACATGAGAAACGCGAAACTCATTTCGTCGAGTCTCAGCACGGCGATGCTGTTGCTTGCAGGGTTGCTGGGGTGCACGCGGGGACAGAACGGCGCGAACGACATCGCAGATGAAGTCGGCAAAGCGCTCGATCCTACTCCGGAGTACGTCGACCGACCGGCGGAGGAACCGCAGAAGCCGCGGTAGCGCGCCATTCACTCAGCACATCGAAGGAGACCGTCATGTCAAACGTCGTTTTGTCAGCCGATACGCTCGCAGGAGACGCCGTAGTCAACGCGGCGGGAGAAAATCTCGGCAAGATCGAAGACTTCATGCTGGACGTAGAGTCCGGGCGCATCCGTTATGCGGTGCTATCGTTCGGCGGAGTGCTTGGTATCGGCAACAAGTTGTTCGCGGTGCCGGCGGAAGCGCTGAGCGTGGACACGGAGCGCAAATGCCTCGTGCTCAACGTCGACAAGGAACGGCTCGAGAACGCGCCGGGATTCGACAAAGACAATTGGCCGAACTTTGCGGATCCCACGCTCGGCCGCGAGATCTACGGATACTACGGGCGCAAGCCGTACTGGAATTGAAGCGGTAGAAAAGATAGCCGCCCGGTCAGAAGCGGACCGGGCGGCCGGTGTCGAGCGGCGTCGCGCGCTCGCTCATCACGCTGAACCGCGGACGATCAATCGCGATCGTTGTCGTGATGGTCTTTGTGCTCCGCGGCTTCGTGGCCGACAGCCGCGCCCGCAACGCCGGCGACGAGCGGCGCGCAACCAAACTGTGCCGCGAGCGTAATTCCAAACAAGAATGCGAGAGTGTAACGCTTCATCATTGCTGTTCCTCCTGTGCCCAAGCGGATGCAGCAATGTCCGTGCCAAGAACGCTTACGGCAGCCAGATCTCGAGCAGGTCGCGTCCGAACACCCAGTAGTGAAGAGCGGAGCCGAGCACCGCGTGCGAGCAAGCGAGCGGCAGCAGCGTTCGCCAGCGGTAGTAGATGAGCGACCACATCGCGCCCGCGATCAACACGACGATCATCACCGGCCACCTCGGAAAGTGCACGCTCGAGAATGCAATGGCCGCGAGCCCGATCGCGAGCGGCAGGGGAACGAGGTGCAGCAAGCGAGCGAGCAGGTAGTGCTGAAAAATGTATTGCTGCAGGAGCGCCCACGGAAAATACAGCGCGATGGCGATCAACACGTGCCAATTCGATAGGCGTGCGCGGAAGGGCGTAGCGTTTGCGCCGAGAAGCTCGCTGCCGCCCGCAAACGCGCCGAGCACCGCGAGCGCGGCGAGAGCCGCGATCGTGAACGCGGCGCTCGCGAGCCACGCATCGCGTGGTGAACGTGCTTCGGCGGCACGCGCGCCTGCCGTCCATAGCGCCGTGCTGCGGCGCGCGCTAAGCGTGATGAGCGCAACGGCGGCGGCCGCGAGCACGAAATCGACGTACGGCGGGCGCACGCGGAACGTCGCGACGAACACGGCGGCCGCGGCAGCGATCGCGGCGAGCTCGAGTGCGACGGATCTGCGAGCGTTCATTGCCGTGCAGTCTACTCGTCGCCGTACTGACGCAGTGTTCTCGACGGAATCGCGCCGACCGCATTTTGCAAAAAGCCAATGGGCTTTTCTGGTTGATGGGCGCGCAAATGCGCGCGCCGGCCGCGTGGAGCTCGACGCGCGCAAGCCGCAATCGTGTGGCACGAAACCTGCAAATCTCGGGACATGCAATGGGTCGCAGCGCACGGAGGCAGGGACACGTTGAACAGGCTTCCGAAGGATCGACCATCCCGCCACGGTTTATCTCACCCAAACCACGGCCGTCCTTCGGATCTCCCCGCGCGCAGCACCCCGCTGCGCGGCGGGGGTCTTCTCTACGCGTAGGACAGCAGCGAGGCGAGCGCGCTCTGGAGCTTCACGACGTCGATGGGTTTCGCGAGATATGCGTGCACGCGGAGGTCTTTCGTGCGGCTGCGCAGGTCGGGCAGCGAGTGCGCCGTTAGGAAGATCACAGGGATGCCGGAACCACTTTGGATGATCCGCGCGACGTCGACGCCGTCGATGCCGGGGAGCCGCCAGTCGCAGATCAGCACGTCGGGGCGAAATTGCGGCGCCTTCGAGATCGCCGTGTCGCCGTCGGGCGCCGTCTCGAGAACGTAACCTTGGCTCGACAATAGCAACGCGAGCGCATCGCGAGCATCGCCGTCGTCTTCGACCAAGAGAACGCGTTGGCTCATCCTATCCCCCCTATCCGCGGATCCGTCTGCGCACGCGGCGTTTCATTCGTTGCGGCTGCCTCCCTGTTCGGCAGCCGAACCGTGAACACGCAGCCTTTCCCCGGTCCTTCGCTGCGCGCGCCTAACGTTCCTCCGTGACCCTTGACCAGGTTCTCGGCGATGGCCAAGCCAAGTCCCAACCCCTTGTGCGAATGCTTCGTCGATTGCGCGCGCCAGAAAGGCGTGAACACGCGCTGCAAATCCTCGGCACTCAGGCCCGTTCCCGTGTCCTCGACCTCGATCGCGACGCCGTCCTCGGTGGATTTCACCGTCAGCTCGACGCGCCCATTGGGCGGAGTGTTCGCGAACGCGTTTTCGATCAGGTTGTTCAGCACTTGTGTCAGGCGCTCGGGGTCGACCTCGAGCACGTGACGCCGCTCCGCCGGATGGTACGCGAACCGGACGTTGCGTGCTGCGGCCGTGAGCTGCCAAGTCTCGGCGTTGCTGGCGATCAGTTTCGCGAGCTCGTGCGGCTCGCGATGGATTTCGATGCCGCCCGACGAGATTTTCGCCGCGTCGATGAGGTCGTTCACGAGCCTGGTCTGGATCTTCAGATTGCGCTTGATGGCGTCTACCGCCTTCGTGGACTTATCGGACAGCGGCCCGAGCGCGAGCACGTCGAGCCACATCGTGCAGGCGTTGAGCGGCGAACGGAGCTCGTGTGTGATCGTCGCGAAGAACACGTCTTTGACCTGATTTGCGCTCTCCGCATCCTTGCGAGCTTGCGAGGCCTCCGCGAGGAGTTGGAGCCGCGCCATGGCCGCGAGCTGGTCGGCCGTGACGTCCTCGAGCACGCCGACGATATTGACCGCTTCATCGTTGCTGGGCACCACGCTGATCGACAATCGACCCGAGAACACGGTGCCGTCGCGCCGCTTGCTCGGTACGGTCACCGTGACATTGGAGCCCAAGGAAAGAGCCGATGCGAGCTGCTGCGCCGCGGGGTCGTCGGGCGTGCTGCTCACGAGGAAGTCGAACCGTTTCCCCAACGCTTCCCGGTGTGAGTAGCCCGTGAGCTGAGTGAAGGCGTCGTTGACGTAGACGATGGGCCGGCCCGGCTCGTCGCCGTCCGCTATGAGCACCCCCTGCTTCGTGGTCGCGAGCGCCCGGTCGCTGAGCTCGAGCCGATCCTCCATGCGCCGCAGCGACATCGCCGCGAAAGCGATCACGAGGCCGATCGCAATCGTCGTGCCGGCCGCGGCTATTGCGATCGCCACGCGGGCAACGCCGAACATCTGATAGGCCTGGACGGCCAGCGCGCCGATGAGCAGAGGGATCAAGACAGCGGCCGGGAACAGCCAGCGAACGTGAGTGCCTACGAGCGTGTGGCCGGTCGCGATGCTCGGCAATCCGTATTGCGGATGCAGCGCCACGATGCCCGCGGCGAGCAGTAGCGATGCAATCGCCGCGTGCACGGAGATGGCGGAGCTTGCCGCGAACGGCCGGTACAGGAGCGGTGCGCCATAAAGATAGCCGAGCAGTGCGATCAGCCCGATGATTCCGACGCAGGTCGCGAGCACGCGCGCGACGGTGCGGCCGCGCGCGGTGGCGACGCGCTCGGCGAACAGCGCGCAGGTCGCGAGCACGAAGCAGGTCGCCGTGAGCGCTGACATTCGGCCCGGCGACGCCGTCTGAAACTCGTTCGGGCGGGCCGTCACGAGCAGCTGGTCTATGCCGAGATCGATGCCGGCAGCGTATTCCACGAGCGTTGCGATGCCGATCGCAAACGCGACGGCTTCGAGCAGCGAGCGAGCGAAGCCGCCACCGCGGGGGCGCGCGGCGGCAAGCAACAACGAGGCGCCGAGACACACGAGCGCAACGGCAGCGTTCGCTTTCATCGAGACGAAGCGCGGCGAAATGCTGCGCAAGATCTCGACGTCCTGAAACCAGCCGATCAGCACCGCGATTCCGATCGCGCACACGCACGCGCCGGCGATCAGCGGAACTCTGCGGATCCACGCTGGCAGCTGCAGTCGGGGCCGCTCAATCATCGACCGGATTCTGCCCCCCACGCTTGCGAGGGGTCAAACCACAATGCGCTGGCACGAAACTTGGAAGCCGTTGCCCGGAGTGTCTGCGCGGCGACGAGTGCGTCGATCTGAAGAGCCATGGCGAGCGATTGGGGACGAGGGACTGGGTGGATCGCGGGCGCCGCGCTGGTCGGAGTTTTCGTGTTTGCATGGGACCGCGCGGATTCGCCTCCGCCGGTGAACGCGCGCGCGGCTGCACCCGTCGTCGCGGCGGCACCCGTCGTCGTGGGGCGGCACGGTGAGGTCTCCGCCGCGGCCGCTGAACGAGCTCTCGCCCAGTTCGCGGAGCGTAGTGCGTCGCCCACGGCCGTGCGCGCCTTGATCGACGATATCGGCAAGCTCGGCGCTGAGCCGCTCTACGAGGACAACAGCGTCGAGCTGTTGATCGACGGGCCCACGACGTATCGCGCGATGCTCGATTCCATCCGTGCGGCGAAGAACCACGTTCATCTAGAAACCTACATTTTCTCGAGCGACGCGGTGGGGCAGCAGTTCGCCGATGCACTGATCGAGCGGCACCGCGCCGGTGTCGCCGTGCGCGTGCTGTACGACGCGGTTGGAAGCATCGAGAGCGCGCCCGAGTTCTTTGCTCGCCTCGAGTCCGCGGGCGTCGACGTGCAGGTCTACAACGCGCTCGACCCCGCCGATCCGCGGAGCGTCGCAAGCCTCGCGACGCGTGATCATCGCAAGATCCTGGTCGTCGACGGGCGTGTCGGCTTCACGGGCGGGATCAACGTTTCGTCGACCTATTCGAGGAGCTCCGGCGGTGCCGCGAAGAAGCGCAATCCCGCCGCGGACGGTTGGCGCGACACCCACATTCTGATTCGCGGCCCCGCGGTCGCGGGCTTGCAGCGGCTATTTCTCGCGAATTGGCGAGCGCAGGGGCATGAGCTCGCCGACGAGGCTACGTTTTTCCCGAGACCCGCCGGGCACGGCGGCGAGCTCGTCCAAATTCTCGAAGCAAGCGGCGGCGAAGGCGAGTTTTCGGCGATCTACCACGCCTATCTCCGCGCGATGGAGCTCGCGACGGAGCGCATCTGGATCACCCAGGCGTACTTCGCGCCCGACGAGCGTTTTATCGAGACGCTGCGCGGTGCCGCCCGCCGCCACGTCGACGTGCGGATCATCCTGCCCGGGGTGTCCGACATCGGGGTCGTCCTTTATGCGTCGCGGAGCCGCTACGGCGAGCTGCTGCGCGAGGGTGTCCGGCTCTACGAGTCGCAGGGTACGGTGCTGCACGCGAAGACCGCGGTCATCGACGGGGTCTGGTCGACCGTCGGGTCCAGCAACCTCGATTATCGAAGCTTCCTGCACAACGACGAAGTGAATGCAATAGTGCTGGGACAAGGGTTTGCGGCCCGTATGGAGAGCCAATTCCTGGTCGACGCCAAGGCCGCGAAACCCGTGATTCTCGAGGACTGGCGCCAGCGGCCGGCCGCCGACCGGGTGCTCGAAGTCCTCAGCGGATGGATCGACAACTGGCTATAGGCCCGGCCCGGTATAGAATTGACGCCTTTATTGCACCTTCCTTTGGAGCTGCCGACACATGGCGAAGGTATTGCTCGTCGATGACGAGCCCGATTTCGTTGCGGCCGCGATCGAGATGGTCGAGCTACATGGCCATACCGTCGACACGGCCTCCCGCCTAGAGGATGCGCGCCGCATTCTCAGCACGAGCGTCCCGGACGTGCTGTTGCTCGACCTCATGCTGCCCGACGGCAACGGCCTCGAGCTGCTCGAGGAGCTGCGCGACAGCGCCGTAAAGCGCGTCGTGTTCATCACCGGCCACCCCGGGATCAAGTCGCTCATCAAGAACTTGAGCGGGCCGTCGGTCTCTTACCTCACGAAACCGATCGACAGCCGCGAGCTCCTCGCGCTGCTGCACGACGTCGAGACCGATATACGACCGGAAGACCCTACGGACCGCGGTGCAATCGAAGCATTTCGGGCTGTTGATCGGCGAGTCGGGTCCGATGCAAGCCGTCTATCAACAGATCGAGAAGGTCGCGCGCACGGCGAGCCCCGTGCTCGTGCTCGGTGAGACCGGTACTGGCAAAGAGCTCGTCGCGGAATCGATACATCGGGCTAGCGCTCGCTCGGGGCAGTTCGTTGCGGTGAACTGCGGATCGCTGTCGCGCGAGCTCGCGGGCAGCGAATTGTTCGGCCACGAGAAGGGAAGCTTTACGGGCGCCGTGCGCCGCCATCTCGGCTTCTTCAAGCGCGCGGACTCGGGAACGTTGTTCCTCGACGAGCTCGCAGAAATGCCGCTCGAGCTGCAGCCGCATTTCTTGCGCGTGCTCGAGACCGGCACGGTGCTGCCGGTGGGCAGCGAGAAGGAAGATCAGGTGAACGCACGGATCATCGCAGCGACGAATCGCGATCCGAAGAAGGCGATCGCAGAGAGGTCGCTGCGCGAGGATCTGTACTACCGGCTCAGCGTGTTTCCGATTGCGTTGCCGCCGCTGCGCGAGCGCACGGCGGACATTTCGTTGCTCGTCGAGCACTTCCTGCGCGACTCGCGGACGACGGCCGGCGTGCAGCGCGCGTTCTCCGCGATCAGCATCAAGCGTATGCAGGCCTATCACTGGCCGGGCAACGTGCGCGAGCTCAAGCACGTCGTGCAGCGCGCCTCGATCATGTCGGATCCGGACTTGGAGGAGCTCGATTTGCCGGATCGTTTCGAGAGCCCGTTCGGCGAGCCCGAAGCACGCCAAGGTCTCACGATCGGCCGCTCGATCCGCGACGTCGAGCGCGAGCTCATCATGCGCACGCTCGAGCACCTGAACGGGGACAAGAAAGCTGCCGCCGAGACCTTGGGCATCAGCCTCAACACGCTCTACAACCGCTTGAACGCTTACGAAGGTAAGGGCGCACCTCCCTGATTCGCGGCGCGGACGATCGCGCGCGCCCACCCGACTTGCCAACCTAGCTTCGTAGCACGTAGCGCTCGGCGCACGTGCGCGGCCCTCTCATTTCTCAATTCTGATCGCGCTTTTGCGCACTCGAACGCTCGCAACCTCGCGCCGCAATTGGGCTCCGGCCTGGCATGTCCTTTGCACAATTACCTCGACGATTGCGAGTTTGCGATGCGGAGGAGCAGACATGAATTGGGATCGAGTAGAAGGTCAGTGGAAGCAACTCAAGGGCCGAGCCCAGCAACGCTGGGGGAAGCTCACGGACGACGACTGGGATCTGATCGAAGGCAAACGCGAGGAGCTCGTGGGCAAGGTCCAAGAGCTCTATGGCAAGCAGAGGGATCAGGCCGAGCGCGACGTCGATGAGTGGACTCGCGGGATCAACTGAGGACGTGCCGTGATCACCAATAGCGAAGTCTCTCACTGGAGGAGGGTTTATGAGGAAATCTCTAGCAACCGCAGCGTTGATAGCGTCGCTATCGCTCAGCGCCATGCAAGCGTTTGGCGCCGAGAAGGGCGCGCCGAAAGACGGTTGGATTACGGGCAAGCTCGAGGCGACCTACGCTCTTAATCGCCATCTCAACGCGTTCGACATCAACACCGAGACGACGAACGGTGTCGTGCACTTGACCGGCAACGTCGAGACCGACATCGATCGCGACCTCGCAGGCGAGCTCGCGAAAGGCATCGAAGGCGTCGTGTCGGTCGATAACGACCTGACGCTCAAGCCCGACTCTCGCCATGAGGCTCACGCAGCGACCGAAGGTACGACACGGCCGTTCGGCGTATTCGTCGACGACGCGACGACTACCGCGATGGTCAAGTCGAAGCTGCTGGCCAACTGCCAACACCAACGGGCTAAAGATCGAAGTCGACACGCGCGGTGACGTCGTGACGCTCAGCGGCGAAGTGGCTTCGACCGAGGAGAAGCAGTTGGCGGAGGAGCTGGCGCGCAACACGGGCGACGTCAAGCAGGTGCGCAACCAACTCGTGGTCGAAGCGGGCAGGTTAAGCGCACAACGTTTCAACGTTTCGATACGGCCTCGGCTGGCGCCGGCAGGACATCTGCCGGCGTTCTTTTTTGCCTGCCCGCGATTATTCGATGCGGGATCATTCGGTACAGGAATTGGAAGGATCGTGGGGAAAAGGTGTCCCAGCGGCCGCCCGCAGAGCGCCAACGAGCGCGGGCGCGGGCCCGGGCGGCGTGGTATGAGACTTGCAGTTTCCAGTACCGGGACAGCCAGATATCTTTCGAGGAGTGACAAATGATCGGTTGGGCAGCAACGTTTCTCATCGTCGCGCTCGTGGCAGCCGTTCTCGGCTTCACCGGAATCGCGGGAGTCGCGACCAACATCGCCTGGATTCTGTTCGTGGTCGGGTTGATCTTGGCCGTGGTCTTCGCGTTGTTCGGTAGACGGGCGGTCTAGGGCCGAGCTGACCGCCGGAGCGATTGCCCACGCGCGGCCGCTCCGGCCGGTCTTAATACCAATGACCGAACACGTCGCCACCGGGTCCCCGACTTACGGCGCCAACGTCGGCGCCGGTGCCGATCCGGCTGCTGCTGACACGGTACGGGGCCGGCGTGCCGGTCGCCACGCCTGCCAAGGTGCTCGTCGCCGACGATAACGTGGACGCGGCCGTGGGGCTCGCGATGTTCCTCGAGGCGCTCGGCTACGATGTCCGGACCGCGCATAACGGCCCGGCGGCACTCGAGCTCGCGCGCCGTTGGCGTCCCCAAGCGATCTTTCTCGACATCTCGATGCCGCTGATCGACGGCAACGAAGTGTGCCGCAAGCTCCGCCAAGAGAGCTGGGGAAAAGAAGCGTTGATCGCAGCCGTCACGGGCTTCGGAATGCCCGAGGATCGCAAGCGATCGTCCGAGTCCGGCTTCGATTACCACCTCGTGAAGCCGGTCGATCCGCGCGCGATCATCAGGCTGCTGCAATCTTTGTGAGTCGTTCCCAACTCTGACTGCTTCCGCGCATGCTCGCGGGGGATGAGGGGCGGGCCGCTTTGAGCGCCGCGTGGCATGGTTCCTGCAACACGACGAGCGATCTTTTTTCTAACTCAACCGGAGGATATAGACATGGCACAAACACGCTCTTCGGCGCGCGACAGCAACGGTAACCCGACAACAGACCGATTGGCGGCGATGGCGCACGACACGGTCGATCGAGTCGCCGAGTCTGCCAACTACGCCGAGAAGGAAGTTCGCGGCGCGGCTAGCCGCGCGGCGGAGCAGGCGAAGGAAATGCAAGAACAGGCGATGGCCGCCGCGAACGAGAACGTCAAGAAGGCCCGTTCGTACATCGAAGAGAATCCGTTGATGAGCGCGGGAATCGCGTTCGCGGCCGGAGTGGTCGTCAGCGCGCTGCTTCGGCGCTGATAGAAGCCAAACTCAAGAAGCCGAGCTCTACGATGGAAACCGCGAGCGCCGCCGCGAACGCCACGGCCACGAGCGAGACTCGCCAACTAGGCGAGGCGCTCGTTCGTGCCGCGGCGCAGCGCGCCCGCGACATCGTCGAGCTCGCGGCGGCGGAGGCGCGCCTGGCGGCGCTGAGTGGCCTCGCGATGCTCCTGTCCGTGATGATCGCGGCCGCTGCGCTCGTCGTGGCATGGGTGCTCCTGGTCGCGTGTGCGCTATTTCTTTTCGCGCAATCGTCGCTCGGCTGGCCGATCCCGGCGCTGCTCATTGCTGGTGGACACGCGGCCCTCGCCTACTACTTGTGGCAAGCCACGGTGAGGCTAAGCTGGAATCTGACCTGGCCGGAGCTCAGAGCTACCTTGGTTACCAAAGCAGGCGTCGCGAATGACGGCAGACCGCTGGTCGCCAGCCGATCTTAGTAAGCAACGCGTAGTCGTGAGTCGGCTCGCGCAGCGTGCGGAGCTCAATCGGCGGCGTTGGATCGAGTCGCGGCACGCCGCGACCGCGCGGATTCGTACCCTTGCGACGTCGCCGTGGGTTCTCGGTGCGTTGTTCGCGCTCGGCTGGCTGGTCGTGCGGCCGACGTCGCGGCGGCGCGGTGCGACGTTCGCCGCTCGGCTCAGCCTGCGGCTGCGCAGCGCCGGCGCCTCGCTGCTGTGGCTCGCGCACCTATACCGACAGTTTCAACGCGGCATCGCGGCAGGCGCGGCGCTCACAGCCGGGCCGCGTCCGGCCGAATACCCTGGGCAACGCCCCGAGGAGAAATAGATGTCGAACTATTCGCTGCCCGCCTTGCCCTATCAATACGATGCGCTCGAGCCGCACCTCTCCGGAGAGCTCCTCGAGCTGCATCACTCGAAGCATCACGCCGCCTACGTGAAAGGGGCGAACGAGACGCTCGACAAGCTGACCGAAGCGCGTGAAAGCAAGGAGTTCGACCACATCGGGCAACTCGAGAAGAGCCTCGCGTTCAATATTTCGGGCCACGTCCTTCACTCGATACTGTGGAAGAACATGTCACCGAATGGCGGCGGAACGCCCAGCGGCTCGCTCGCGAAAGCGATCGACCGGCATTTCGGCTCGTTCGACGCGTTCAAGGCGCAGCTCACGTCGGCTGCCGCGGCGATCCAGGGATCGGGTTGGGGCGCCTTGTCGTGGGAGCCGCTCGGCAAGCGGCTGGTCGTCGAGCAGGTGTTCGATCATCAAGGCAACGTCGGGAATGGAACGCTGCCGATTCTCGTCGTCGACATGTGGGAGCACGCCTACTACTTGCAGTATCAGAACCGCAAGAACGAATGGCTCGAAGCATTTTGGGACCTCGTCGAGTGGACCGACGTCGCGGCGCGCTTCGACAAGGTGCGCAAGACGGATATCGGCCTCTGACTTCGGCGCGAACTCACTAGGAGCACGATCATGTTGAAGGAACCCGGACACGACTCGTCCAAACGTCCCATCGCGAAGGTGCTGCGCGAGCATCGTTGCGACCCGCTCGACGATGACACCCTGCAGCTGCAAAGCGAGCCCGCCAAGGTGCGGTTCCGTGTGCACAAGCACCACGGTTGGTCCGACGACCAGACTCAGAAAGAGATCTAGGCGGAAGAGGAGAAACCTGTGGACGACACTGACGCCGAGCTTCTGCAGGCCTTGGTTCAAGGATTCGATCGCGCCATGCTCGTGAGCCGATGCGGCGAGGAAATGCGCTCTCGTCCGACGGTCGTTGCGAATACGGACGACACCCGGCGGTTGTGGCTCCTCTCCGGTATCGTCGGCGACTCGCTCGACGAGCTCAGCCAAGATCCACATGTCAACGTCGTCATGCAGGACGGAGCCCGCTTCTGCTCGGTGACGGGTACCGCATGCGTGGCGCGGCCGACCGGCGACGAGCCGATCTGGAATGATCAGCAGCGCGCGTGGCTCGCGCAAAGCCGGCGGCACACCAGCGTCGTATTGATCGAGGTCGCACCGCATTACGCGGAGTATTGGGACCGCTCGGGGCTGCACGGCCTGCGGTTCCGATACGCCGCGGTCCGAATCAGAGCGCGATTCGAGCGCGCGTCCCGACCCACAGCCCGAAGACCCGCGAGCCCCGTCGCGTGCGGGGCGCAGCGGTCGCGAAAGCGATAACGTAATCAGCCTGGAGCAAGAACGATGGAAAAGATCAGCGGTCTCGAAGGAATGATCCGCGGCCTACGGCCGCCGCCGGACTATTCGCGATGGACGATCGAAGAGCTCCGGCAATTCGCGACGCAGCTGCGAGTTCGCGACGCTCGCAAGAAGAATCGCCGCGAGCTCGTCGCGCTGTTCGAATCCCATTGAGACACGCCTAATCTTGATGTTGCTGGCGTACGCCCGCGTGCGCGGCGACGCCTTCGACGTCGACGATGGCGGGAGCCCCCGTACCGTCGCGCAGCTCGCGTCCAAACGTCGCCGTAAAAATGTCGATGCTCGTGAGGAACAACCCCGCGACCACCGGACCGATGATGATTCCCGTGGCGCCGAACATCGCGATTCCACCGAGCGTGCTCAGCAGAACGATGAGATCCGGCATTTGCGCTTCGTTGCCGACGAGGCGGGGCCGCAAGAGGTTGTCGAGGCTGCTCACCACGAGCGCGCACCAGGCTGTGAGCGCGATCGCGTGGCCGGTGTCGCCGTGTAGGAACAGTACCGCGGCGGCGGGTGCCCAGATCAGCGCGGTTCCGACCGACGGCAGCGCCGAGGCCACCGCCATCACGATGCCCCAGAATACCGGACTCTCGATCCCCACGACCGCGAATGCGATTCCGCCGAGCACCCCTTGCAGGGTCCCGATGATCAAGATGCTTTTCAGCGTCGCGCGCGTCACCTCGAGGCCCTTCTTGGCGATCTCCCGCTTGTCGTCGTCGAACAGCGGCGTGTACTCGTTGAGGAACGCGAGGAATCGCGGTCCGCGCAGGAAGAAAGAGAACATCGCGTAGAGCATGACGAAAAGGTTGAGCAGGAAGATCACGGTGCTCTCTGTGGCCCGTGTCAATCGCTCGACCACGAAGGTGCCGGTCTGTTTCACCACTTCGCTGGTGCGCTGTAGCACCTGCGTGCGGTACGGGACCCAGTTCGGCACGACGCCCGACAGGTCGCGCAGGTCGTTTTTTCCGTCGACCAGCGGCGCGACCACTTCGCTCACGCGCACGGCTTCCTTCGCAAACACGCCGACGAGCACGCTGAGCGGCAACACCACGACGAGCAACGCGATGAGGGTGGTCGCGAGCGCCGCGAGCGCCTCACGCTTGTGTCAGCAATCGCCGAAGCGTCGCGTAAAGCGGGAACAGCAGTCCGCTGAAGACCGCAGCGAGCACGAGGGCTTCGAAGAACGGCGCCACCATGCCGAGGAACAGGACCAAGAATACTGCCGCGAGAAGCAACGCGAAGGTCCGCCGCATCCGGCTCTTGCCGCCCGCGTCATCGACCGGACCGAGTCCCATTTTCATCATCCTCGTCTTGTCTCCGCGGGAGCAGTGCTCGAGCCACCACTACCAGCAACTTTCGTGCCGCGACGCCGGCCGGCTCAGGTGAACGCCGGCCGATTCAGGTGAGGTGCGCGATTCGCAGTGGCCGGCGATTGCAGAAAATGCAACGCCGTTCTCTATAGGTTGGACGGCCGCGCGGCCTAGCGCGCCCGCTATTTCCGGCGGGCACGGAACTTGCTGCTCATCGGGCTATGAGCCCTAACGCCACCATCGCTGTCTACACATTGCTCGGAATCGCCGTGGTGCTGCTGATCTTCCTGGGAGCGCTCGCGTTCGTGGACGCAGCGCGCAAAGGCAATCGGCAGTTCAAATGGGCGTCCCGTGGGCCGCGGCCCGGGGACGATGCCTAGACACGCCGTTCGTCGCGCACGAATACGGGGTCCGGTAGCTCGGGCGGCGCGCCCTCGTCGAATCCCGGGGACTGCGCGAGCGCATCGTGATCGATATCGAGCACGAAGCATTCGTTCTCCGTATCGAGCTGCAACGCCGCGAGTGGAACGGCGAACGACTTTTTGGAGAGGCCGAGCGTCGACTTCGATGCGAGGACGGCATAGCGAACTCTCGCGCCGTTCATATCGAGCATCAGATCGCCGATTACGCCGAGCTTGTCGCCGCGGCGGTCATAGACCTCGTAGTTACCGAGGCTGCGATAGGACAACAACATCGACATGATCACTACTCCCGAAAGCTCGGTATCGAACAGGGAGCAAGTTCTATGCCACGCGCGACCGTTCGCGATTCACTCCCTGCAAAGGTCGATGCTGCCGCTCATGCTGTTCGCGTGCACGCGGGCGCTCGAGGTGCCTTCGCGAAAGCGCTGCTTTCGCTGCGGGCCGTTCGGTGCTTCGACGACCGGCGGACCGAAGCAGCTTCTGATAGGGCCGCTGAACGACGTAAGGTCGTACTCGGCGGCCGCATTACCCTTGAACCGCAGCTCCACATGACCACTCGTGCTCGTCACCTCGACGCGCGCGTCGTCCGCCAGCGCGCCGTGCACCGACACCCTGCCCGAGATCGAATTCAGCGTTGCGCGCTGCAGCTTGTCGGCGGTCACGTCCACCGAGCCGCTCACCGATTCGGCCTCCACCTGGCCCGCGATTCCGGAGAGCGTGACGGTGCCGCTGATCGCGCGCGCACGCGTGACGGCCTGACGACCGCCGCCGCGCGCCGTCACGTCGCCGCTCACGGAGTTGAGCTCGACGTCCGTCGTGAACCCTGCCGTGTCGATCGAGCCGCTGACCGAGCGCAGCCGCTGCTCGCCCTCCATCCCGCGCACCGAGATGTTAGCGCTCACCGTGTCGACTTCGAGGTCGTGCGCTTGCGGCGCGCTGATCTTGAGCGACGTGCCGGCGTCGTGCGAGCGCGAGTTATCGCGCAGGATGACTTCGACCACGATCTGCTCGCCGACGGCACGCACGTCGAGCCGCTCGACGTTGTCCGCGAGCGTACCAGACACGTGCACGGCCTTGCGGCTCCAGCCCTCGATCTCGACGGAGCCCGCGATGTTGCGAACCTCGAGTCCGCCGCTCGGATCGGCTTCGATCTCGCGGTCGACGGGTGTCGCGGCGAACGCGCCGACGAGCGGCGTCGCCGCGAAGATCGTGAGCGCGAACGAAGTTCCTCGTGTCATCGAAATCATCCTCTCGAGTAAGCCATGATGGTTCGGCCGTACGCGTCGGCGAGTTGCAGCTCGACCTCGTAAGCGTGTGCCCAAAGCTCGCGGAGCCCGACGTTGTCCGGCTCGCGGTCGATCGCAGCTTCGATCTGCAAGCGTTCGTCGCGGACGAGCACGAGCTCGCGCTGGAGCGTTGCTGCGACCTCGTCGGAGACGACGGGCGAGCGCAGCATCCAATAAGCGCCGAGCGCCGTGCTCCGTACGGAATCTGCGCCCGCGCCGTCCGGCGCGACGCGGGCCGTGTCAGCGCTGCCGACTTCGGCGGAATCGTCGCGCACGGCGAGCCCGATCAGCGCACCCAGCGCGGCGAGCGCCGCGACGGCGGCCGCGACGCGCGGGCGCACGTACGGCCTGCGCGGCTCCGTTTGCAGGCGCGCGGCGATCTGCGGCCAAAGGTCGGCGGGCGGCGGAATCTCCGTGGGGAGCTCGCGCGCGCGCGCCTCGAGCGAGCGAGGTGCGTCGAGCAAGGCAGCGATCCGCGGCCACAGCTCGGGCGGGGGCTCGACGGTGCTCGGCAGGCGGCGAACGAGCTCGTCGAGCTCGGTCGCGCCCGGGGGGTCGCGATCGCGGCTCACTCGTCGCCTCCGTTGGATGCCGTGTCGAGAGGCAGGTCCGAGTCGAGGGCTTCCGCTGCGCCGCCGAGGCCGGGTAAGGCCGCGATCAACAGCTTGCGGGCGCGATGGTGCTGCGTCTTCGACGTGCTCACCGTGACGCGGAGCATCGCGGCAATCTCTTCATGAGTGTGGCCGTAGACCGCGCGCAGCACGAACACTTCGCGCGCGCGATCCGGCAGCCGCGCGATCGCCTGCTCGAGGTCCTGCAGGGTCGCGGAATCGTCGAGCGTGTAGCGTTTCGCTGGATCGACCGCGCTCAAGTGGCGGTGCTCCACCGCGGCGTGTCGGTGCCGGCCGAGCACCTCGTTCACGGCGATTCGGTGCAGCCACGTACCTAGGCGGCTCTCGCCGCGGAACTCGGCGAGGCGCTGCCACGCGCGAACGAAGGTGTCTTGGGTGCAGTCCTGCGCCTCGGCGGCGTTGCGGGCGAGACGCAAGCACAAAGCGTAGACGCCCGGCGCAAGCGCTCGATAGAGCGCCTCGAACGCGCGCACATCGCCCGCGCGCGCGTCGCGCAGCAACGCGCGCTCGTCGAGTCGGGCAGCGGTTTGGGGGTCCGAGGTCGCGGCAGTGTCGCTCATTCGGAGGATTAGATGCGCGGCGGGTCTCAAGGGTTGGACGTGCCGCCAGTCTATGCGCGGTCTTGACCGCGCGAGAGCTGATTGCGTAGCGTCCGCGCGGGAGTGAGCAGCAGGGGAGAGGCGCAGATGAGCGTTTGGGACGAGCTCGCCGAAGGCACGAATTGTTCGTTCGACGCGCCGCGCGCCGCGCAGACCGCCGATTGGGACGCGGTCGCGACGCTGCGCGCGGCGACGCTGTATCTGCGGCACAACCAAACCTATCGGGGACACTGCGTGCTCGTCTTCGATCCGCGCCATGCGACGCGGCTCGATCAGCTGTCGCCGAGCGAGTGGCGTGTATTGTCGGAAGATCTGTATTCCGCTGCCCGCGCGGTCACCGCCGTTTGCGCGCCGGATCACGTCAACGTCGCGTCGCTCGGCAATCTCATGCCGCATCTGCACTGGCACATCGTGCCGCGCTACAAGAGTGACCCGCGCTGGGGACAGCCGATCTGGACGGCCGACCTGGCCGAAACCGACACGCGTCTGCCGGCCGCCGAACGCGCAGCACTGCTCGCCGCGTTGCAGGGAGCGCTCGAAGCGCAGCGCCGCGGCTGAATCCTCCGCCGAATCGCCGGACGCGGGAATTTCCGCGGGCGTTCAGGTAATCTGCGCACCCCTTTTTGCGGACCGGCTGCGTTCATGGCCACCGCCCGTCTCGAGCATTGGCCGACGCGCTCCGATCTCGTGGCGCTGCTGCGTCTCGCTGCGCCGATGGTCCTGATCCAAGTCGGCGCCATGCTGATGGGAGTCGTCGACACGATCATGGTCGGCCGCGTGTCGCCGACGGCGCTCGCGGCTGCGGCGCTCGGCAACACCTACTTCTTCGCGATCACGGTCTTCGGCATGGGCGTGCTCATGGCGCTCGACCCGATCATCGCGCAGGCGCTCGGTGCTCGCGACGAGCTCGCGGTCGCGCGCGGGTTACAGCGCGGGCTCGTGCTGTCCGTCGTGCTGATGGTTCCGATCGCGCTGCTGATGCTGTCGGTCGAGCCCGTGCTCGCGCTCGCTGGCCAACCGGCGGAGGTGATCCCGGACGCGGCGGGTTACGTGTACCGCATCATTCCGTCGATCTGGCCGTTCTACGCCTTCGTCGTGCTGCGCCAGACCCTCCAGGCACACCACCGCACGGCGCCGATCGTCGTCACCATCGTCGCGGCCAACCTGTTGAACGCCGGGCTTGAACTACGTCTGGGTGTTCGGCCATTTTGGTTTCCCGGCGCTCGGCGTGCTCGGCTCGGCGTGGGCGACGACGGTGAGCCGTTGGTTCATGGCGGGCTTGCTGCTCGTGCTCGGTTGGCACGACGTGCGTCGCTACCTCGAGCGCCGCGCGCCGAATCTGCTCGACCCGCGGCCGCTCGGGCGGATGCTCC
This sequence comes from uncultured Gammaproteobacteria bacterium, assembly GCA_963742115.1. Taxonomy (GTDB): domain Bacteria; phylum Pseudomonadota; class Gammaproteobacteria; order Steroidobacterales; family Rariloculaceae; genus FEN-1219. Next base: position 315,395 of record CAVUKQ010000007.1, on the reverse strand, counting down.
GGCTCGGCTCGCCGATAGGCGCGCAGATGGTGCTCGAGGTCGGCGTATTCGGCGCCGTCGCGCTGCTGATGGGCTCGCTCGGCATCGCGCAGGTCGCCGCGCATCAGGTCGTCCTGAACCTCGCGTCGCTCACGTTCATGGTGCCGCTAGGTGTGTCGGGCGCCGCCGCCGTCATCGTGGGGCACGCCGTGGGGCGCGCCGACGTCGCGGCCGTGCGCCGCTCGACCTGGTCCGCGTTGGTCGTCGGAGCAGGGTTCATGGCGTGCATGGCGCTGCTCCTGGCAGGCGCGCCCCGGATGCTCGCGGGCCTCTACACGACCGATCCCGCGGTGCTCGCGCTCGCCGTCCTGCTGCTGCCGATCGCGGGTGTGTTCCAGGTGTTCGACGGTCTCCAGGTCGTGTCGATCGGGTTGCTTCGCGGCCTCGGCGACACGCACGTGCCGGTGATCGTGAACATCGTCGGCTTCTGGTGCATCGGCATGCCCGTGAGCCTGTGGCTCGGGCTCGGGCTCGGCTATGGCGCCGTCGGGCTCTGGTGGGGGCTCGTCGTCGGGCTCGTGATCGTCGCGACGTTCTTGATCGCGCGCGTGAAGCAGCGCGAGTCGCGCGATCTCGCGCGCGTCATCATCGACGAGCAGGCGCGACCGAAGCCCGCTCAGAACGTGCTCGTCGATTGACGCGAGCACGCCGAAAGTGCTTGCCCACCGAACGGGCCGGCGCTAGGATGCGCGCCCTATGAATTTCAAACGCGCCGACATCATGCAATACGTACTCCGCTGGAGGTGGACTGCCTGATCGTCGCGTTAGCAGGGCAGTCGTCAAGCAACCGCGACTGCCGAACCCGAAAACCCTGGTCAGGCAGCCGCCTCACCGGGGTTTTTCGTTTATGAGCGAGCAAAACGTCGAGAGCATCGTCATCCGCCGTGCCGAGCCCGAAGACTTCCGCGGGCTGCAGCGCATCCACGAGCAGCCGCGTGCGATCTTCGGCACGCTGCAGCTGCCGTACCCGTCCGCTCAGATGTGGCGTCAGCGGCTCGAACAGCGTGCGAGCAACCATTACGGTCTCGTGGCATGCGTGCGCGAGGACGTCGTCGGCAGCCTCGGGCTCGTCGTGCCCGAACGCTCCCCGCGCAGGAGCCATGTCGGTGAAATCGGCATGGCTGTCCACGACCAGTGGCAGGGACGCGGAATCGGCACGGCGCTCGTGAAGGCCGCGATCGAGCTGGCCGACCGCTGGCTCAATCTGCGCCGGCTCGAGCTCACCGCGTTCGTGGATAACGAGCGCGCGATCGGTCTCTACAAGAAGTTCGGCTTCGAGGTGGAAGGGCTGCTGCGCCGTTATGCGTTTCGCGACGGTGTGTTCGTAGACGCGTACTTGATGGCTCGGCTGCGGTGACGGGCTGCCGGGTGCGGATCGATCTTCCCCTGGGTGGAACGAGCGGCGACGCAAGACCTCGTGCACGCGGAGTGCGATACTACCGCACGCCGGGAGGGCAACGACGATGAACCAAAGCTGGGTTTGGGCCGCGATTCCGATCACCGCGATTCTCGCCGGTGTTCTGTCGACGTGGATCCGCGCTCGCCACGGCTATCCGCTCGATCATCGGCGCGGCCGACGCCGCGGGCTCGGGCGGATGGATGACCTCGAAGGGCACCGGCCGCGCGAGATCGACGACTTGAAGGCCGCCGTGGCGTCGCGCGATGCATTGATCGCGAAGCTCGAGGAGCGCGTGCGCGTGCTCGAGAGAATCGCAACGGACAAACCCGCGGCGCTGCGCGACGAGATCGAGCGTCTGCGCAACTAGGCGTTGCTGCGAGCCGCCGCAGTCCGCCTAGGTTCGGCAACCGAGTGCAGGGAGCGCCGTGCGCAGCGAGAGCGATCACCTCAAGACGCTAGACGCGACGTTGCACGCGGTCACGACGCTGCTCGAGCGTCAGGCGCTCGTGAACCAACTCGTCGCGCGGACCGATACGCGCAAGCACGCGCTCGTTCAGTCCCTCGTCGAGCGGCAGCATGCCGTCGAGCTCGAGAAGAAGCTCAACAGCCTGCATCCGGCTGACGCGGCTTTCGTTCTCGAGAGCCTTCGGCAGGACCAAAGGCTCACCGCCTGGCGGCTGATCCGTCCGGAGCGGCGCGGCTCGATCTTGCTCGAGCTAGCGGCGCCGATTCGCAGCACCCTCGTCGCGCTTGTCGAGGAGCCCGAGCTCGTCGCGCTCGGCGCCCAAATGGAAGCAGAGGACTTCGCAGACCTCGTCCAAGATTTGCCCAAGGAGCGCGTCGATGCCGTGCTCGCACGCCTCGATACGAGAGACCGCGTCGAGGTTCAAACGGTCCTGTCGTTTCCCTTGGATAGTGTCGGGGCTCTCATGCAGCTCGATGCGGTGACTGTGCGCGCCGAGCAGACCCTCGAAAGTGCGATCACTTCGCTGCGCCGCCGCGGGAGCCTACCGCCGCAGCTCACTGCGCTCTGGGTGGTCGACCGGGAGAACGTCCTGCGCGGTGTGCTGCCGCTCGACCGGCTGGTCGTGAATGACGGAGCGATGTCGGTCGCCGATGCGATGAATACGGAGCCGCTGTATTTCCTCACGACGGATCCGGTCGACGACGCGGCGGAGGCCTTCGAGCGCTACGACCTGATCGCGGCGCCGGTCGTGAACCTGCACCGCCAGGTCGTGGGCACGTTGCCGGTCGATGCGGTGCTCGAGCACCTCAAGCAGGACTCTTTCAAGCAGTCGCTGAGCCAGGTCGGGTTGAGCGAGGACGAAGACCTGTTCGCACCGATTCTCGCGAGCGGCCGCAAGCGCTGGGTGTGGCTCGGGCTGAACCTGTTCACGGCGTTCATCGCCTCGCGCGTCGTCGGGACGTTCGAAGGCTCGATCGCGCAGCTCGCGTCGCTTGCCGCGCTGATGCCGATCGTCGCGAGCATCGGCGGCAATACCGGCAATCAGACCGTCGCGCTCGTGATCCGCGGCCTCGCGCTGTCGCAGGTGAATCGCGGCAACATGAAGTTCCTTCTGCGCAAAGAGCTCGCGATCGGCGCGATGAATGGCGCACTCTGGGGAATCGTCATGGCGCTCGTGACCTTCCTCCTCTATGGGTCCGCGCCACTCGCTGGCGTGATGGCGGTCGCGATGGTCCTAAACATGCTCGTCGCATCCGCGGTCGGAGTGCTGTGCCCGCTGATCTTGGAGCGGATCGGCCGCGATCCCGTGCAGGGCAGCAGCATCCTGCTGACCGCAATCACGGACAGCATGGGGTTTCTTATTTTCTTGGGCCTCGCGTCAGCCGTCTTGCTGTAGCCGCGCCGGACGCCGTCAAGACGGCAGCAGCACGCCCGAACCACCGGCGGCTTTCGGAAGATCCTTGTGCTTCGGCAGCGAGTCGACCATGTGGAGCACGGCCTCTTGATAATGCACGTGCTCACGCGGCTTGAAATCGAGCTCCGGCAGAAGCGCGGGGTAGACGTCGATCAACCCGTTGCTCGGATGCTGGGTCAGCACGTGCCCGCCGCAAAGCTTGCACCACTTGCGTGCGCTCTTCGGAGTCTTGTTGAAGGTCCCGAGGTTTTCCGCGCCGGCCGTGATCTTGACGTTGTCCGCGCGCCATAGCGCAAACGCGTTCACCGGCGACGCGGACCAGCTGCGGCACGAATCGCAGTGGCAGTAGCCCATCGCGACGGGTCCGCCGGTCACGGTGACCTCGACGGCGCCGCAGAAACACTTGCCCTTGTAAGTTCGGCTGGTCATGGTTCGGTCCGCCTTGCGTGCGCGCTACTATAACCGCGGGCAGAGACGCCGACCACGTTTGACTGCGTCGCTCGGCACAGGCGAGACTCACGATTCGTCGCTGCAAGGTCGTTTCGAGCATGCAGATTCCACGCATCGTCCACCAACTCTGGAAGACGGACGAAATTCCGGCCCGCTGGCGGGAGGCGGTGCACTCGGTCAAGCGGTACCACAAGGGCTGGGAGTACCGGCTCTGGACCGACGAACAGATCGACCAATACGTCCGCGCGAACCACCCGCGCTTCTACCCGGTGTTCGCGGGATTCAACCGCCACATCATGCGCGTGGATGTTTTTCGCTATGTTCTTATGCACGACATCGGCGGCCTCTACTGCGATCTCGACTACGAGTTCGTGCGGCCGTTCGACTACGGTGACGCGAACGTCGTGCTGTCGCTCGAGTACGACGAGGCGTATGGCGACGACGTCAATCAAGTCGCGAACTATGTGTTCGCGTCCGTGCCGAAGCATGCGCTGTGGCGCGACGTCCTCGACAACCTGCAACGGTACCCGCCGCACGCGCCGAATCAGTCCGACGTTTGCTCGGTGACGGGACCGTGGTATCTGACGGGTCTTTTTTACAGGCATCAGCGGGACTACGAGGGCGTGAAGCTCCTGCCGAAGCCCGTGCTGAGTCCGCGCCGTGTACATGGCCGCAGGGAGCGCAAGTTCTATGTGAACAGCGGGATCACGTACGGTTTCCACCACGGCTGGGGCTCGTGGCGGGATCGCGTGAACTGGGCGTACGTGAAGGAGAAGCTGATGAAGCGGCTCGGGCTCGGCAAGTCGGCGCAACGAAAAACGATTTCGGCGCGTTGAGGCGGGCGGCCCGATCAGCCTGCCGGCGCGCCGCCCGGATGGCTCACCGTGTCTGAGTCAGCCTCTGCAACAACGTCGCGGTAGCATCGTTGTACGGGATCTGTTCCTCCGGTACGCCTAGCGCGATGTCGAGGGGTATTCGGCCGTTGCCATCCCGCGCATGGACATCCGCCCCGTGATCGACGAGGAATTGAACGACCGCGGTCGAACCGCGCAGCGTCGCGCGGTGAAGCGCGGTGTCGCCTAACCAGTTGACCGCATTGACGTCGACGCCGCCGTCGAGCAGGAGCTGCAGCACGGCGATCACGCCGAGGTCGGGGCCGCGTCCGATCGCCGCCATCATCACTGCGTTCGAGCCTTGCTCGTCGACCGCGCCGAGATCGGCGCCGGCATCGATCAGCGCCTGCACGACGTCCGCGTGGCCCTCGGCCGCAGCCCACATCAGGGCCGTCTGACCGTATAGCCCTTCCTTGCTGTTCGGGTCTGCGCGGTTCTCCGCGCCCGCGGTCGACACGATCGCGGTCGAGCCGTAGCCCGTGGTTGCGCTCGCGTCGCCGCCATCCGGTGCTGGCACGAACTGGGTGCTCCCCCGAACGCCTGCGAGCAGTACGCGCACGATGCCGACGTTCCCGGCCTTCGCGGCCGTCATGAGCACGGGCTCTCCCTCGGGCAGTGCGGTGTTCGCGTCGGCGCCCGCAGCGAGCAGCTCGCGCACGGTGCCCAAGTCTCCGCCGCGCGACGCGAGGTAGAGCGGGCTCACGCCGTAGCTGTTCCGTGCGGAGACATCCGCGCCGGACGCGATCAACGCCTTGGCGATCTCGGGGAAGCTACCGTGGATTGCGCGCATCAGCAGAGTCGTGCCGTCGGCCTCGGTCGCGTTGACGTTCGCGCCTCGCGCAACGAATTGCTCGACTGCCGCGCGGTCGCCCACGAGCACCGCGTCGAGAATCGTGGTCGGGTGAAACTCGGTGTCGGTCTGTACGACATTCGCTGGGTCGCCGCCGCGGCAAGCCGCGAGCGCGAGCAGCGCGACGACCAAAGCGCCGGGACACGCGGCCCGAGCGGCGCGAGTCATGGCTCGTGTCGTTAGCGGCACGGGACCCCGGCTGAAACCGCGCGTCGCATGTGCTCCCCCCGAGCCTTCGAACGAAAGGCGGAAATGAACCTCGGAGCATAGGTTATCCGGCCCTGGATGGCCACAGGACAACCCTCGTCTCGGGCCGTAGGTCTCGCTATCGGGGCCAGAAGCTCGGGCTGGGCGGGCCCCTTTCATGGCCGCCGAACGGAGCTAGGGGTCGAAATGCCGCGCCGACTTCTCGTTCTCGTTGCAGACGAACTCGATGAGCTCTTCGTCCGCGAGAATTTGCTGGTTGACTCGGACGGTGAACGGCTTCGTGTACGCGTTCGGATCGTCGATGGTGACGTCGATCTGGAGCCGGCCGAACGTCGGCCGCGTGAATCGCTCGGTCATTCGGGCCGCGCTCGTGAGCGGGCTTCCTTGCACGTCGAGCCACACGTCGTCGCGGAACCCCACCGTCTCGACGACGAGCGTGTCGCCTTCCCAGTGACCGGCCGAATAGCCGTACCACCACGGCTGCAGGTCTTCGTTGAGCTCGGGAACCGAGCGGCCGTCCGTGAAGATCTCCCGCAGCCCTTGGTTGCCCTCATACATGATCACGATGATCGCGGGCGTTTGCACGACTTTGCGCGGCTGCGGATGCAGATGCAGCTGCATCAATCCCATCGGCAGGCAATGCGCGTCGGGGTTGTTCTTTTGGTTGTTTGCCATGCGCTCGTCGCGCAGCTGCGCGGCGAGCGGGCGGAACGGCAAGCCATTCTGGACGCCTGCGCCGAGATTCCAGAACGTCGCGGCCGGCGGGCCGCCGTCCTTCGACTGCAGCGCGGCGAAATCGGGATTGATGCCGCCGGGGCCGACTCGTTCCCACAATCCCGACAAGTCGGGATGGCCGTCCTTCGCGCGCGGCGCCGGCGCGTCGAGATTGACGGTGCCGTCGCGCTTATGGGGAATGGATTTCGACGTGTACGTCGGCCATTGCGCAAACGCGGGTTGAGCAGCGAGAACAACCGCGCACGCGAGGAGCGTTCGCTTGAGCCAGGCCGTCATCGATGCGTGTGCTGGCAGGAGCACGAAATCATTGCGGCGCCGCGGTCGGCGGCTCGTTCTCGGACGACGAGCCGGCGAACAGCTTCTTGCCGTCCGCGAGCACCACCGTGCTCGCGTTGCCGACGTGCGGATTGTTCTTCGCGCGGTGGCCCGTCACCGTCACGACGTCGCCGAGCTTCATCGAGTTGCGAGTCCAGCCGCGGCGCATCAGGCCGTTCGGGCTCGCGAGCTCGAAATCCCAGTTCACGGTCTCGCCGGTCTTCTCGTCCTTCGCGTCGATGTAGAAGCGTGCGTGCGGGTTCGCCCACTCGACCTTCGTGACGCTGCCCGTCACCGTGATCGGCAGGGCGCGGTCGAATTCGGCGGCGAACGAGTGGTGGGCGTCGGCAGAGCCCTGCACGACAAGAGCGCCGGCGGCGGCGACGGCGAAAATCCAACGTCCTTTCATCTCATTCACTCCTGAAAATTCCTGCACATTCGCTCTTCGCGGTTTGCTCAAGGGTCGAAGTGCTGTGACGACTTCTCGTTCTCGTTGCAGACGAACTCGATCAGTTCCTGGTCGAGGGTCAATTGATGACTCACCCGGACCGTGAACGGCTTCGTGTACGCCTTCGGATCGTCGACCGTGATGTCGATCTCGAGATGCCCGAAGTCGGTCCGGCGCCAGCGCTCGGTGAGCTTGCCCTTGTCGGTGAGGGGGCTGCCGAACACGTCGAGCCAGCCGTCGTCGCGGAAGCCGACGGACTCGACGACGAGCGTGTCCTTTTCCCAGTGGCCGACCGAATAGCCGTACCACCACGGCTGCAAGTCCTCGTTTACCTCGGGCAGCGGCCGGCCGTCGGTGAAGATCTGGCGCAGCCCTTGATTGCCTTCGTACATGATCACGATCAGGCCCGGCGTCTGCACGATCTTGCGCGGCTGCGGGTGGCCATGCAGCTGCATGAATCCCATCGGCAGGCAATGCGCGTCCGGATTGTCTTTCTGGTTGTCGGCCATGCGCTGCTTGCGCAGCTCGGCCGCCCAGGGCTGAAACGGCGCGCCGCCCGGAATGTTCGCTGCGATGTCGAAGAACGTGGCACGCGGTGGAGCGTTAGGGTCCGCGGGCGGCGTGCTCGGCGCGAGCCCGAGCTGGTCCGCGCCGCCGCCACCGCTCTGATCCTGCAGGGACCGCGACGGGCTCGGCTGGCCTGGCGGCGGTGCCGCCGCGATCGAGTTGAAGTAGATCTCCCAAAACCCCGTGAGATCGGGATGGCCGTCGGCGGCGCGCGGCGTCGGCGCCTTCATGTTCGGTGTGCCGTCCTTGTTCTTCGGAACGTTCGGCGTCGGATAAGGCGGCCACTGCGCTGCGGCGGGTGCGGCGACGGCCGCGATTCCTGCGGCCACCACGGCGGCTCTGAGCCAGTTCATCATTACGTTCGTCGTCCCGTGCGTAGTGAGGCCGAGAAAATACCGTATTCGAGCCCACTAGCAAAGCCGCGTTGGTGATCCTTAAGAATTTTCGCCGTAGCGCGGCCACGCGCGGAAAATGCTACGCTCGCCTCAGATAAGCTGCAGAAGACAGCGACGGGGGACCGCCAGTGAGTAATGATCCGCGAGACATAATCGCCAAGTCGCCGATGACCTCGATGCAGGTGCTCATCGTTGCGATCACCATCGGTTTGAACGCGCTCGACGGCTTCGACGTGCTTTCCATCAGCTTCGCTTCTCCCGGGATCAGGGCCGAGTGGGGGCTGCAGCCGAGCGCGCTCGGCTTCGTGCTGTCGATGGAGCTCATCGGCATGGCGCTCGGCTCGATCTTCCTCGGCGGCGTCGCGGACAAGATCGGCCGCCGGCCGACGGTGCTCGGCTGCCTCGTCGTGATGGCGACCGGCATGTTCATGGTCACGACGTCGAGCGGCGTGCTCGGCGGTTTCGTGACGCCGGTATTCGCGGTGCTTCGGGCTGGACGTCGACCCGCGGCTCGCGGACCTCTCGATCTGGCGGATCGTCACCGGCCTCGGCATAGGCGGCATGCTGGCTGCGATCAACGCGGTGGCCGCGGAGTTCTCGAACACGCGGCGGCGCGACGTGAGCGTCGCCATCATGTCGATCGGGTATCCGGTGGGCGCGGCGGCCGGCGGATTCATCACGTCGATGGGTCTCGAGCTCGCGAACTGGCGGTCGGTGTTCATATTCGGCGCATCGGTCACGCTGTTCTTCATCCCGATGGTGTACTTCTTCATGCCGGAATCCGTGCACTGGCTCGCGCGCAAGCAGCCGAACGGTGCGCTCGAGAAGATCAACCGCACGCTCAAGCGGTTCGGGCATGCGGCGGTGGCGGCGTTGCCGACGGTCTCGGCGGACGTGCGCAAGCGCTCCGTCGCGGACGTCTTCCGCGGCAGCCTCTTGGCCATCACCGTCCTAGTCACGATCGCGTACTTCTTCCACATCACCACGTTCTACTACATCGTGAAGTGGGTGCCGACGATCGTCGTCGACATGGGCTTCGCCCCCAGTTCCGCGGGCAGAGTGCTGAGCTGGTTGAACGTCGGCGGCGCGACGGGCGGCACCGTGGTCGGGCTGCTCGCGATGCGCTACAACGTCAAGGCGATCACGATCGCCGTAATGATCGTGTCGACCGTGATGGTGACGATCTTCGGACGCACCGCGTCCGACCTCGTGCAGCTCACGCTGATCTGCATGGCCGCGGGTTTCTTCACGAACGGCGCGATCACCGGGATGTACGCGCTCTTCGCGCGGGCGTTCCCGACGCATGTTCGCGCGTTCGGCACCGGCTTCGCGGTCGGCGTCGGCCGCGGCGGGTCCGTGCTCGCGCCGATCCTCGCGGGCGCTCTGTTCAGCGCAAACCTCGGCAGGCCCACGGTCTCTATGGTCATGGCGCTCGGCTCGCTGGTCGCCGCGGGCGTGCTCACGATGCTGAAGCTCAGCCCCGAGGCGCCGGAGTCGTCACTGGCGGCCGATCAGCCGGAGGCAGGCGACGTTCGCACGGATCTCAAGGGCGCAATCGCCCACGGCCGCTGACGGGAGCTCTATGATCGACGCCATCGAGAACAGCGCCTACGCTGTTTGGGTTCGCGAATCGCCCTCGATTTGGGCCTACACGTGGATCCTGTCGCTGCACGCGATGGGCCTCGCGATCATCGTCGGCATCAACGTCATCGTCGCGCTGCGCCTGCTCGGCTACGTGCCGGAGATTCCGGTCGCGAAGCTGCGCAAGTTGTTTCCGTGGATGTACGTCGGTTTCACGGTGAACGCCGCCTCGGGCTTGTCGCTGCTCGCCGCGAATCTCACGAACGACCTCCACAACTGGATGTTCTTCGTGAAGCTCTCGATGATTCTGTGCGCGATGGTGAATCTCGAGCTCACCAAGATCAAAGTGTTCGACCATCCGGCCGTCGTGAACGGCACCGGGGTCCCTCCCGGCACCACGAAGTTCGCCGTGTTGTCGCTCACGTTCTGGACGATCGCGATCATTGCCGGGCGCCTCACGGAGTACCCGAGCTTCGTTCAAGCATGGTTCGGGTTTTAGAGGCCGCGCGGGACGGCCGTCTAGGAGACTGCGATGATGGACGCGATAACGCAATTCATGCTGAGCACGGGCATCGATAACTTCGTCGCCACCCAGGACTGGGTGTGGCCCGTGTGCGAGATCCTGCATTTCTTCGGAATGGCGCTGCTGATCGGCAGCGTGGGCCTCGTCGACCTCCGGATGCTCGGCATCGCGAAGGGCGTTCCGATCAAGGCGCTCGAGCGCTTCATCCCGCTCGGCGTGATCGGTTTCGTCGTCAACGCGACGACCGGATTCATTTTCGTCGCGGGCAACCCGGTCGGCGGGCCGCAGGAGTACCTCACGAACCTCGCGTTCCAGATCAAGATGATGCTGATCGCTGATCGCGGGTCTCAACCTGCTCGCGTTCTACGTCACGGGCATCGCGCGTCAGGCGGATGCGATCACGCCCGAAGGCGTCGCGCCGACGAGCGCGAAGGTCGTCGCGGCCTTGTCGCTGCTCGCTGTGGTTCGGCGTGATCTTCTTCGGCCGCTTCATCATGTACAACGACACGCTGTTGTACGCGCTCGGGCTCTAGCGGCGCACGCTCTTTCGACGACGACGCGGCTCGGGTCATGCGGCCTCGGGCCGAACCGCTTGACGGTCAAGGAATCCTCGGCTTGCCGTCCCTCATCTCGACGAGCCCCATCGGATTTCCGGCCGGATCCTTGAACAGACCGAGCACCACGACGCCGGGCACTTCGAACCGCGGTGCGTCGACCGTGCCGCCATTCGCGGCGATCTCCATGAGCTTCGCGCTGACGTCGTCGACGCCGATGTAAATGCGCTTCTCCGTCGCGTCGCCCGAGCGCAGGTTTCCGGCGAGCGGCGACGTCACCGGCACCGAGAGGTTGCCGGTGGCGCCCGCGGTCCAGGCGAACACCTTCGAGTAGAAGTCCCGGAGCGCCGCCGACTCGGGACCGGCGACGTCGAAGAACACGATCGGCGCCGGCGCCGGCGGTTGGGCGAGGGCGACGGCACGACAGCAGAAGCAGCGGCAATGACGCGAGGGCGACGGTACGGCGCATAGGAATCTCCGGCGGGGCGGTGGTTGGCGAATCTAGGGTAACGCTCGCAACGGCGCTTGACGATTCTTGCGCTGCGGTGCTGGACCTCCGTAGCTGGAACGCTCGAACTGCGGCAATATCCCGGCCATCACGCCGTGCCTCGCAATCGACGATGACGACGAGCATCGAACGAGACGTCTTGCACCTCCTACGCGACCTGCGTCGTCGGCTCGGCGGCTGACGTTTCGCTCGAAGCGCTCGCTCGTCGTGCCGGCTGGTCGGCGTTTCATCTGCATCGCGCTTTTCGGCGCGTCGCGCGCGAGACGCCGAAGCAGTACACGCTGCGAGTGCGTCTCGAGCGGGCTGCCGCAAGGCTTGCGGCGACGCGCGACACGGTGTTGCGCGTCGCGCTCGCGGCGGGCTTCTCGAGCCACGAGGTGTTTACACGAGCGTTCCGCCGCCGCTATGGCTGCTCGCCCGCCGCGTATCGCGCCGTCGCGCTGGCGGGTGCCACGAGCGCGCAGCGCGCGAGGCACGTCGAGCTCGTCGATTCGATCGCGCCGTGCGTGAGCCTGTACCGCATGTCATCCGAGTCAGCGAGGAATGCCGTCATGCCAATGCTCGAAATCGCCCGCAAGGAAATCGCCGCCCAGCCGATGCTCTTCGTTCGTCGCCGTTGCTCACGCGCAGAGTTGGCGCAGACGATCGGGCTTTGTCTCGGCGCCGCGTTCGGTCACGCGCAGAAGACCGGGGCTGCCGTGGCCGGCTACCCCTTCGTGCGTTATGCCGCGATGGGTGCCGGGCTGCTCACGATCGAGGGCGGCTGTCCGATCGCGGCGCCCGCGGCGGGCGACGGCGAGGTGGAAGGCGGGCACGCTGCAGGGCGGCAGCGTCGTCGTCGCGATGCACGCCGGCGCGTACGACCAGCTGCCCGCGACCTACGCCGAGATGGAGCGTTGGATGGAGACGCAGGGCTATCGCGCGGCCGGGGCTCCGTGGGAATCCTACGTCACGGATCCCGGCGAGTATCCGGAAGCCGCGGATTGGCGAACCGAGGTCTACTGGCCGATTGCAGGCGCGTAAGAGGCCGCGGCCGCCTCGATCGAGGCGCACGTGCGACTGCGCTCGCGTGCGTCACTCTACGGTGACGGACTTCGCGAGGTTGCGCGGCTGGTCGATGTCCCGGCCCTTCGCGAGCGCGACGTGGTACGCGAGCAGCTGAAGCGGCACGTTGAGCAGCAGCGCGTCGAGCTCGGGCTCGGACTTCGGAACCTCGATGACGCCATCGACGGCGACCGGTAACGGCGGGCCCGGATGAGTCACGACATAGGTGGGGCCGCCGCGTGCACGGATCTCCTCGATCGTCGAGATGTTCTTCGCGAACAACTCGTCGCGGGGCAGCACGACGACGGTCGGCGTCGCCGGCGAGATGAGTGCCAGCGGGCCGTGCTTGAGCTCAGAAGCAGGATACGCTTCACGCGTGTAAGTAGCTGACTTCTCTTGAGCTTCAAAGCTCCTCTCGAGCGCGACTGCAAACCCGCGCGGCCCTGCCGACGAAGTACGCGTCCGCCGCCGCGGCGATCTCTGGGCGCGTGCCGGCTACTCCGATCGAGAAGGAGAGCGCCGTTGCCCCGCCGCGATCGCGCGCACGGTCTCGATGGTATCGGCGTCCGCCGCGGTCTTGTCGTCGCGATACCGGACGACCCGCGCGAAGCGCAACGCGAGCCCGCCCGGGTAGCGTCTGCTCACCTGCAGCTCGTTGAACGCGATTTCGACGACGAGCTCCGGCCGCACGTGCACGACGTAGCCGCCGGTGCCGGGCGCAAGCGCGAGCTCCTTGAGCCGCTCGGTCTGCCACTCGAGCAGCTCGTCGGTGAGGCCTTTGAACGTCTTGCCGAGCATCACGAAGCCGTCGTCCGAGCGCGCGCCGAGATGCAGGTTGCTGAGCCAGCCCTGGCGCCGGCCACTTCCCCATTCGGCCGCGAGAACCACGAGGTCGAGCGTCTGCGCGACCTTGATCTTGAGCCACGACGCGCCGCGGCTGCCGGCTTCATAGGGCGAGCCGAGCGACTTCGCCATCAGACCCTCGTGACCGAGGTCGAGCGCGCTTCGCAAGAAGCGCTCCGCCTCGTCGCGGTCGCCGCTCACGATGCGCGGCACGATGAGTTTGTCCGGCGTGACCGCCGCGAGCCGCGCGACCCGCTCCGACATCGGCCGATCGATCAGGTCCTCGCCGTCGGCGTGCAGGCAGTCGAAGCAAAACAGCGACATCGGCACGGCGGCCTGCGCGTTTTCGACGTCGAGCTTGCGGCCGAAGCGACGCATCGTTTCCTGAAACGCACGCGGGCGACCGGTTGGATCGAGCGCGATCACCTCGCCGTCGAGGATCAGGCTGTGCGCGGGTAGCGCGGCGATCGTCTCCGCGATCTCGGGCAAGCTGAACGTGACGTCGCGCCCCGTGCGCGAATAGATTTTCACACCGGCGGCGCCTTTGTGAATCTGGGCGCGTGCGCCATCGAGCTTGAACTCGAACGCGGCCGTTTCGAGCTCGGCGAGCGCGCTCGCGACGTCCGCCGTCGGGGCTCGCGAGCATCGGGCTCACGGGCTCGTAGAGGTTCAGCCTGAAGTGTGCGAGCCCCGCGACGCCTTCGGCGAGCGCGGCCTCGGCCACGGGCGCGATCGCGCCCGCGAGCATGATCGCGCGCCGCACGTCCGCGGCGGGCAGGTCGGCGGCGGCTGCGATGGCCTCCGCCATCACGCCCTCGAGCGCGCCTTGGCGCAGCTCGTCCGTCAGCAGGCGCGCGAGGAAGTCCTGCTCGGCCGCGGTCGCCGCGCCGAACAGCGCGCTCAGCGCGTGCTGCCGGCGCGCGGCGCTGCCTTTGCCCGCGATCCCTTTGAGAGCGTCGAGCCGGGCTCGAGTGTCGCCGATAGTGAGCGTCGGCTCGGTTGCCGCCGCCACGTCGCGCAGCGAGTGGATCGTCGACGGGCCCAAGCCGAGCCGGCCGCCCGGGAGCGTGCCCGCGAGCCAGGCGACCGCGGTCTCGCGCTCGTCCGCGCCGAGCTCGTGCAGACACTTGACGAGCAGCGCCACCTTCGCCGTGCGGCTCCGGGTCGCGGCGAGGGCGTTGGAGACTTCCGCGAGCTCGCCCAACTTCATGCTCTGCAAATCCTCATCGTCACCGATCTGCGCCGGGCGGCCATTTGCGACGCACCAGCTGGTCCGCTACGGTAGCGCGTCCTTGTGCAGTGAGGTGATCCGTTGTTCCTCCAGCAACCCGGTGCGACCGTCATTTTCGTCGTCACGATCGCGACGAGCCTGATCGGCCTGTTCGTGGCGCCGAAGCTCATCGACCGCAGCCTCTTTCGGCCGTATTGGTTCCTGCGGCGCAAGCAGTACGACACGATCTACATGAGCGGCTTCGTGCACGCCGATGTAGGGTCACCTGTTCTTCAACATGCTGACCTTCTGGTTCTTCGCGTTCCCGCTCGAAGGTTACATCGGGACCGTGAAGTTCTTGGTGTTGTATTTCTTGGGTCTCGTCGTCAGCGACAGCTGGACGTACTTCAAGCATCGCGACAACCCCGAGTACGCGTCGCTCGGCGCATCGGGCGCGATCGCCGCGGTGCTGTTCGCGTATATCGTCTACTTCCCTACGACCACGCTGATGATATTGCCGATTCCGGTGCCGATCCCGGCGCCGCTGTTCGCGGTGGGCTACGTTGCGTACGAATACTGGGCGGGCCGCCAGCAGAGGGGACGAATCAACCACGACGCGCACCTGTGCGGCGCCGTCTTCGGTGTCTTGTTCGTCCTGGTCACGGAGCCGAGCGCGTTCGGCCGCCTGTTTCGGCTGTTCGGTTAGGCGCGCGCACCGCCCGAGAACAGGCTCTTGACCTTGCGGCCGAGCGCCGCGAGCCCGAGGACCAGGAACACGCCGAACTTCTTGAGGAGCAGCAAGCCGCCCGCGAGTAGGCCGCTTTGCGGCGACCTTGCCAGCGATGAGCGCCCCGATGCCGTACGCCGCGACCTCGTCGATGTTCGAATCGAAGTCCTCGTAGCGATTACCAGGATTGAACTCGGCCATGCCGAGCACGGATTCGCGCCGGCGATTGATCTCGCCGAGCTGCGCGGTATCCGCGATGAACGTCATGCTGAGGACGCCGGTGCGGCCGAGCGCACGGATCTCGTAGTTGAGCGTCGAGTCGTCCGAATCCCCGAAACGCAGCTCCTTCGCCCAGTAGAGCTTGCGGCTCGAAGCGTCGTAGCGCGGCGGCTCGGCCCAACCCACGAGCTCGATCGGGGGGTAGCCGTCGGACTCGCGCTCCGAGTTCCCGGCACGAATGTCGCTGCGCATCTCGTTGAGCAGCTGCTCGTAGTCGATGCCCGACGCGTCCGAGTCGCTCACGTGCCCGTCGTCCTCGTAGCTGATCGTGACGGCCCACGTACCCTCGTCGAACGGCGTGTACTTCGCCGGGAACAGCATGCCGATGTTGTCTTGCCCTGGCGGGTTGCCCCAGGCGACGAGCACGCGTTCCGTGTCCTCGGCGTCGAGGAAGTAGAAGTCGTCGGGTACGTCGAGCTTAGCGAGGTCGTCGCCGAGCGGGATGACTCCGGTGCGCCGGTCGAGCGACTCCCAGAAGGCCCGCATTTCCTCGAGCGCTTTTTGATCTTCGGCGCTGAGCTCGCGCTCCGAGTCGTCTTGCGCCTGGGCGGCGAAGCACGACAGGCCGACCCATGCGATCACGGCGATCCGCGTCACGATCGTTTGCATGAACCCACTCCCCGTAGATGGCCGCCGGATTATCGGGGCGCGGAAGTGGAAACCGGACTGCCGGACGCGGAATCTGTGACTCCGGTCAAATCGTTTGGTTGCGGAGTTATGTCGAGTCCTCGTCAGTTGCCGACGCTGACGAACTTCGTTCCGTCTTTGAGGATGATTGCCTTCAAGAAGAACGAGGTCGGATCGTCGCGGCGCGGCGCGCCGATTGCGGTGATTTCCTGCCCCGGCGCGATGACCGCGGGATCGAGCCCCATCCGCACGAGCATGTTCGCGGGCGCACCCTCGACGAAGTTGATCGTCTCCTTGGAGCCGTCGGCCTTCACGTGCGTGAGCGTCATCGCCATGTGCGGATTGCGAAACTTCAGCGTGTCGACGACGCCTTTGAATTCGATGCTCTGCGACATGTCGTAGATCGCGAACGAATGATGCGCGAGCGCCGGCGGCGCGACGCGCGCGCGAGCACGGCGGCCACGAAGGTAACGAAAGTGCGTTTCATCTCTTTACTCCTCACCGCCCGGCAACGCGTCGAGATCGGGCAGCTCGAGGCCGCGGCCCACGAGATACTCGTCCCAGAGCGTGTCGGTGCAGGTGTATTCGATCAACGACAGATCCGGCCGCAGCTGCAGCGTGGCCATGATCTTCACGGGCTCGGTGTAGACCTTCGGGTCGGTCAGCACGAGCTCGTTGACGAGCACCTTGGCCTTGCCGGTCGGCAGATCGCGCTCTTCCATGTGAAGGCGCTCGACGACTTTGCGCGGCCGAGGACGTCGCCATCCGCGACATGTACGGATACGGCTTGAGCTGCGAGGTCTCGATCACGAGCGTCTCGCCTTCCCAATGGGCCACCGAGTGCCCCATCGCCGACGGAATCAGCTGCTTCGGCGGGTTGTGGTCGGCCATGTAGATCTTGCGATACATGCCGTAGCCTTCCCAATAGATCGAGACGTCCTGCGCGCGCTGGTTGATCTCGACGCTGAACGGTGCACCCCAGATCGCGCGCGGCATCCCGGGCCAGATGCAATACCGGCCCGGATCGTCGTCGAGCGTGAACTTGGCCTGATACTGCTCGACGAGCTTTTTCGCGGCGGCCGTGTAGGGCAGGTCGCGCGGCGTCTGGCTCCGCTCGCGGAACGGAAAATAGAGCCCGCTGAAGTCCGGGTGCGCCTGCGCGAGCGCGAGGCTCGGGCCGCCGGCCGCGAGCACGAGCGCGAGGGCCCCGAACGGCCAACTACGAATCGACATTCACTCTCCCCCGATCGAACCGAGAATCGCGTTGCGGGGTTTTCGCCGTGATATGACTCACGGCAACCGCCGCGCAACGCGCTCATCGGGCCAGATGGCGGGGTGCTCCGTCAAGTACGGCCGAGGATTCTCCACGCACGCGCCCGCCTGGGCGGGCGCGTGCAGCGAGAGGTCGCCGTGCCGCGCTCAGGCGATGTTCTGGTTCGCGCGGAACAGATTGTCGGGGTCGAAGCGCCGCTTGATGCTCACGAGCCGCTCGTAGTTCGCGCCATAGGCGTCGGTCACGCGGGCCTCGTCGCCTTCGGGGATGAAGTTGACGTACAGGCTTCCCATCGCATGTGGAGCGAGCCGGTCATAGATGCGGCGTGCCCACGCCACGCAACGCTGGTCGTCGCGCGCGTCGCGCCAGCGCGTATGGACATTGACGGCGAAATGAGCCGCGCGATTCGGCCACGCGGTCGCGTCGCTCGCGACGCGAGTCAGCGCTCCGCCGACGTGCCCGAAGAACACCTCGCATTCCTCCGTCGGCAGCTCGTTGATCGCCTGGCGGATGATCTCGAGCGACGCGTCATTGAACGACGCGACGTCGTGGCTCTTCCAATAGTTGCGCGCGCCGGGCGTCAGCAGCGGGTCGAGCGCCTGTTGCCAAGCGGCGAACGGTGCCGGGCCGACGACGTCGGCGATGGGCCGGCCAATTCCGCGCAGAGGCGCGGTCGCGGCCTCGGCGTTCGCCAGCGGACCGATGTAGCACATCGCGAGCACGACGACCTCGCGGCCGTGCCACTCGGCGGGTAGGAACGGTAGCGGCGGTGCCTTGCGCAGCACGGCCCAGCAGGTGAGCTCGTCGGGCGCGTTCGCGAGCGCGCGCTCATAGCTCTTCACGACGTTCACGAAGTCCGCGAACGGGTGCACGACGAGACCCGCGAAAACCTCGGGGCCCGCGGGATGCAAGTCGAACACGAACTCCGTCACCACGCCGAAATTGCCGCCGCCGCCGCGGATCGCCCAGAACAGCTCCGAGTGTTGATTGCGGTCGACGTGCAGCGCGCGCGCGTCGGCGGTCACGAGCCGCACCGAGCGGAGGTTGTCGATCGTGAGCCCGAACTTTCGGGTCGTCCAGCCGAAGCCGCCGCCGAGCGTGAGGCCTGCGATCCCGGTGGTCGAGTTCACGCCCGTCGGCACGAGCAGCCCGTGCTCTTGGGTCGCGCGGTCGACGTCGGCGAGCGTCGCGCCTGGCTCGACGCGCGCCGTCCGCGCCTTCGGGTCGACCGTCACGCGCTTCATGCGCTCGAAATCGACGACGAGCCCGCCGTCGACGAGCGCGCTGCCCGCGATGTTGTGGCCGCCGCCCTTCACCGCGAGCCGCAAGCCGTTGCTGCGCGCAAACGCGACGGCTCGCACCACGTCGTCCTCGGTTGCGACTCTCGCGATGACGCCCGGCCGCCGCTCGATCATCGCGTTCCAGACCGTGCTGGCGGCGGCGTATCCTTCGCTATCCGGATACAGGATCTGCCCGCCGAGCGCGCTGTCCGTCGTCGTTCTCTCGAGCTTCAGGCTCGATCCGTCGAGCTTTTTCAGTGTCAGGGTGCCCACGTTGCGTTCTCCAATAGAGCTAGTGCGGTGTACTCCGCGGTGGCGCATCCTGGCCTTCGGGGCGTTGTCAGGGAATGTTCAATCGTCTGTAATTCATGCTCGATCGTCTGCGGGTGGTGCCTGATGGATGTGTTGTCGGAAGTCTTGCGGGGCGTGCGGCTCACCGGTGCGTTGTACTTCGAGGTGAACGCCGCGCACCCTTGGGTCGCCGTGACGCCGTCGATGAAGCGGATCGGCGCGTCGATGATGCCGGGCGCCGAGCACGTGATCCCGTTCCACATCATGGTCGCGGGCCACGGTTGGGCGATGCCGCGCGATCGCTCGGTCCAGCCGGCGAAAGTGGATTCCGGCGACATCTTGATGTTTCCGTTCGGCGCGAGCCACGTCATCACCTCCGATCGAACGCGCTGGGAAGGCAAGGCGGCGGATCCGAGCTTTTACGCCGAAGCGGCCGCGAGCGATGCGCCGTTCACGCTGCTCACGATCGGCGGCGACGGCGAGAAGGCGAAGCTCGTCTGCGGCTACTTGGGCTGCGATTCGTCGCCGTTCAATCCGCTGCTCGGCGCTCTGCCGAAGATGCTCGTCGTGAAGGGACACGCCGGCACGGACGGCCTGATGAGGGAGTTGCTGCGCGCGGCACTCGACGAGAAGGCGAGCCGCAAGGCCGGGGCGGAAACCGTGCTCGCCAAGCTCAGCGAGCTCATGTTCGTGCAAGCGATTCGCCAGCACATGGACAGCATGCCTACCACGAGCTCGAGCTGGCTATCGGGCCTTCGTGACGAGCACGTCGGCAGGGCTCTGCAGGTGATCCATGCGCGACCCGCGGCCGACTGGTCCACCGCGCTGCTCGCGAAGGAGAGCGGGATGTCGCGCTCGGTCTTTTCGGAACGCTTCGCGCGCTTCACGGGCGAGGCCCCGATGCACTACGTAGGCCGCTGGCGGATGCAGCTCGCAGCGCGGCTGCTCGCGGGCGGGGAGAGCATCGGCTCGGCGGCCCAGGAGGTCGGCTACAACTCCGATGCCGCGTTCCAACGCGCGTTCAAGAAGTTCGTCGGCGCGACGCCGGGCGAATGGCGCAAGCGCGCGAAGGCCGCGGCCTGAGCGTCGCCGCGAGCCCGGCGCGCCGCTAGGGCTAGGGCAGCGCGAACACCCAGATCGCCGCGCCGCGATCGGGCGGGCTTTTCAGGTCCGGCACGAGCGGCGCGAAGCTGCCCGCGTGAAAGCCGCCTTGGCCCGTCACGATCGCGACGTACTGCTTGCCGTCGAGGCTGTAAGTGAGCGGGCTCGAGCTCGACACGTCGTTCAGCCGCTGCTCCCAGAGAATCTTCCCGTCGGCGGACGCGTACGCGCGCACGAACCGATCGAATGACGCCGCGAATACGACGCCGCCAGCGGTCGCGAGCACCCCGGAAGTCTGCGGCGCGCGTTGGCGCACGGTCCAAAGCATCGAGCGCTTCCCGAGGTCGATCGCCTCGAGCCGGCCGAATTTGCCGTCGCTCCCGGGCGCCGGGCGGATGCCCCAGTTGACGCCCGACGACAACGCGCCGCGTTGATCCCCGCCGCCCGGGATCGGGAACACGTCCATGCAAGCTTCGTCGAGCGGCACGAACAAGATTTGCGTAGCCGCGTCGTACGACGCCGGGAGGAAGCTCTTCGCGCCGGCGCCGTGCGGGCAAACGAGCTTGATCTTGCCGTCGCCGGGGACGACGTCGGGGTTGATCGTTTTCGCGCCGGTCTCGGGATCGATCGCCGAGACGACGTTCTGCAGACCTACGTCGTACGCGAACACGAACTCGCCCGTCTCCGCGTCGACGCCCTCGTAGATCCCGAGCTTCCCCGACGTGATCGCGACCGTGCGGGTCGAGCCGAAGACCGGCAGGCGCACGAGCTGGCGCTCGAACGCCCAGTCGAGATCCCACTGATCGTTCGGCATGTGCTGGTAGTGCCATTTGAGCTCGCCGGTGTCGGGGTCGATCGCGAGCGTCGAGTCGGTGTACAGCGCCGCGTTCGAGACGCCCGGCGCGCCCACGGGGTTCAACAGCGGTCCAGTGTCGTAGGTGTTGCCGGTGCCGAAATACGCGAGACCGAGCGCCGGATCGTAGCTGCCCGTGGTCCACACGGACGCGCCGCTGCGCTTCTCGATCGGTACCCCGTTCCAACTGTCGCCGCCCGGCGCGCCGGGCTGCGCGATCGTGTGCACGCGCCATTCGACCGCGCCCGTGTACGCGTCGAGCCCGACGATCTGCGGGCCGCCGAGTGCCGCTCCGACGCCGGTCCCCGTCGTCCCGATCATCACGACGCCGTTTGCGACGAGCGGTCCGGCGGAGATGCTTTCGCGGCGCTTGAAGTCCGCGATCTCCGTTTCCCAGGCGAGCTTGCCGGTCTTCGCCTCCACCGCGATCACGTGCGCGTCCGACGTGCCGAGATACACCTTGTCGTCGTACAGCGCGATTCCGCGCTTGTGGTTCGGCGCCGCGCCCTGCTCGAGTGGGTGGGTGTAATGCCACAAGAGGTCGCCGGTGCGTGCATCGAGCGCTTGCAGCTCATCGCCGAAGCCGAACGTGAACATGATTCCGTCATGCACGAGCGGCACGGACTCGTTCGAGCCCGGCGGCAGCGACCACGTCCACGCCACGCGAAGGTTCGCGACGTTACGCGGCGTGATCTGTCGAAGCGGGCTGAAGCCGTGCGCGTCGTACGTGCGCCGCCAGGCTAACCACTCGCCGGGCGGCGGATCCGTGAGCAGCGGTGCGGTGACCGGCGTGTAGCTCGCGAACGGATCGGGTTTGTCGATGGGCGGCGCCGCGGTGTACGGGGAGAACGCCATGAAGCTGAAGCCGCCGGCCGGGATCATCATGCTCGCGAGCTGCCGCGGATCGGGCGGAAGCTCGGCCGTTCCGGCGACGATGTCGTTCGACTGGAGCATGTACGCGACGAGCGCCGGCGTACGTCGCCGCATCGAGCGAGCCCGGCGCGCCCGTCGGCATCGTCGTGCTGAGCGACGGTGTAGAGCTGGTCGACCGCCTTGCCGCCGTACTTCTGGATGAACAGGGGACCCTTGAGCGGCGGGCCGAGGGCGCCGTCGTTCAAGTTCGCGCCGTGGCACGCAACGCACGTCTGGTCGAACACGGCCTTGCCGCGCTGGGCTTGATCCGCCGTGTACGACAACGCGACTTCCTGCGCGTACGCCGCCGGCGCGAGCAGCAAGGCGAGCGCGAGAAGAGTACGTTGGATCTGCACGGTCACACCTTCATCGCCGGCCGTTCTCGCTCGGCGGCTTATGCGAACTTCTTGACGTACTCGCGCATCGACTGGGTTGGTCGACCCGCAAGCTTCGCCGCGTCGCCGGTCACCTTCGCGTATTCGCCTGCCGCGGTCGCCGCGCTCGAGCCGACGAGCGCCTCGACGAGAAACAGCGGCATCTTCAACGACTGGAAATACGCCCGGAGATCGGCGAGCGCCGACTTCGCGACATTCACCTTCGTGCCGCGCGCCGTCGAGAGCACGGCGCCGATATCGTGCAGCGTGACGGCCTCGGGGCCCGTGACCTCGTAGGTCTTGCCCTCGTGCCCCGCGCCGAGCAGCGCGCCGACGGCTGCGGCGGCCGCATCCGCGTGCGTGATGTATGCGACCTTGGCGTCAGCCGCAGGCGAGGCGAGCAGGTCGTTCGTCTTCGACTGCGTGAGCGGCCCGTCGAGGTTGGCCGCGTACGGGCCGTTGCGCAGGATCGTGTACTCGAGGCCGGAGGCTTTGAGGTAGGCCTCGGTGTCGCCGTGGATCGCGGCGAACGGGAATAGGCTCGCGGGCGTCGGGTTGCCGTAGCTCGTGTAGACGACGCGCTTCACGCGTGCGGCGCGCGCGGCGTCGATGGCGTTCCGGTGCTCCTGGATGCGCTGCTCGTTCGCAGATACGCCTGAGATCAGCAGCACGACGTGCGCGCCCGCGAACGCTTTGTCGAGGCTCGCGCGATCCGCATAGTCGCCGCGCACCGTCGGAAAGCCCTGCGCGGCGAGGTCGGCGATCTTCTCGGGCGAGCGTGCGGCGAGCCGCACCTCGCTCGGTTTCACACGCTTCTGGATCTCGGCCGCGACCGCCCGCCCCAAACGGCCGCTCGCTGCGGTGACGACGATCATCGTGCTTTCCTCATCACGATCTCACTTCCGCAGTCGATAGCCCGTCTGTCAAGATCCACCACGTCGTCGCGAGGCAAATCACCATGAACGCCGCCGTCATGCCGAGGCTGATCCCGACGCGGACGTCCGCGATCTCGTAGAAGCTCCAGCGGAAGCCGCTCACGAGATAGACGACCGGATTGAACAGCGTGATCTTCTGCCACAGCGGCGGCAGCATGCCGATCGAGTAGAAGCTGCCGCCTAGGAACGTGAGCGGCGTGATGATCAGGAGCGGGATCACTTGGAGCTTCTCGAAGCTATCGGCCCAGACGCCGATGATGAAGCCGAACAAGCTGAACGTCACGGCCGTGAGAACGAGGAACAGCAGCATCCAGAACGGATGCGCGATGTGCAGCGGCACGAACACGGCGGCCGTGGCGAGGATGATGAATCCCAGTATCACGGACTTGGTCGCGGCCGCGCCGACGTAGCCCAAGATCACCTCGGCCGCCGACACGGGCGCCGACAGCACTTCGTAGATCGTGCCGACGAACCGCGGGAAGTAGATGCCGAACGACGCGTTGCCGATGCTCTCCGTGAGCAGCGACAGCATCATGAGGCCGGGCACGATGAACGCGCCGTAGCTCGTGCCGTCGACTTCCTGGATCCGCGAGCCGATCGCGGAGCCGAACACGACGAAGTACAGCGACGTCGACAGCACCGGCGCGACGATGCTCTGTCCGATCGTGCGCCAGGTGCGCGCCATCTCGAAGGAATAGATCGCTCGAACCGCGTACCAGTTCATGCGGGCTCCTTGTGCACGAGGCTCACGAAGATCTCTTCGAGCGAGCTCTGCGTGGTGCTGCAGGTCCTTGAACCGGATGCCGGATTCGCTCGAGCGCCGCGAGCAGCGAGGTGATGCCGGTGCGCTCGCCTTTGGTGTCGTACGTATAGGTGATTTCCATGCCGTCCGCGTGCAGCTCGAGCGCGTGGCCCGCGAGCGACGCCGGAATCGCGGTGAGCGGGGAGTGCAGCTGGAGCGTGAGGCGCTTCTGGCCGAGCTTGTGCATGAGCGCCGCCGTCTCCTCGACGAGCACGATCTCGCCGCGGTTGATGACGGCGATCCGGTCCGCCATCTCCTCCGCTTCCTCGATGTAGTGGGTCGTGAGGATGATCGTCACGCCCGATTCGCGCAGCCCGCGCACCACGTTCCACATGTCCTTGCGCAGCTCGACGTCGACGCCCGCGGTCGGCTCGTCGAGGAACAGGATCTGCGGGTCATGGGCCAGCGCCTTTGCGATCATCACGCGGCGTTTCATGCCGCCCGAGAGCGTCATGATCTTGTCGCCCTTCTTGTCCCAGAGCGACAGCGACTTGAGCACCGCCTCGACGCGCGCCTTGCTCTTCGGCTTGCCGAATAGGCCGCGACTGAACATCGTCGTGTCCCAAACCGTCTCGAACGCGTCGGTGGTGAGCTCCTGCGGCACGAGCCCGATCCGCCCGCGCGCCGCGCGTGCGTCCTTGCGGTTGTCGTGGCCGTCGACGAACACCGTGCCGGCGGTGGCGTTCACGATGCCGCACACGATGTTGATCAGCGTCGTCTTGCCCGCGCCGTTCGGGCCGAGCATCCCGAAGATCTCGCCGCGCCGGATCTCGAGGTTGGTCGTCTTCAGTGCCTGGAAGCCGTTCGCATAGGTCTTCGACAGGTCCTTGATCGAGATGATGGAGTCCATTGAGCAGTGCGAGATCAGCAGTCGAGGAGGAGCGCCTATGATAGGCATCGACCGGCGCGTGACAAGGCTCGTCGCGTGAGCGGCGCTCGTTCGCGAAAGAACGGCGCCGCAGCCCGCGTTACCGTGCGTGCACGCCGGTGGAAATGGTCGACGCGCCGCCGCGGCCCATCACATCGCGTCGCCTAGGTCGCCGGCGGGAATTGCGCCGGGGGCGCTCTGCAACGAAGTGACCGCCGCTTCCGTCGTCAGCAGCAGGCCCGCGACAGAGGCCGCGTTCTGCAAGGCCAAGCGCGTTACCTTGGTCGGATCGATGATGCCCATCTCGACGAGGTCGCCGTACTCTTCGGTCGCCGCATTGAAGCCGAAGTTGCCGATGGTGCTGCCCACCTTGTCGAGCACGACAGCCGGATCGCCGCCGCCGTTGCGCACGATCTGGCGCAGCGGCTCCTCGACGGCGCGCAATAGGATACGTACACCGGCCGCCTGATCCGCGTTGACCGTCGGCACGGCTCCAATCGCCTTGCGCGTGCGCAGCAGCGCGACACCCCCGCCCGGCACGATACCCTCTTGGACCGCCGCGCGCGTCGCGTGTAAAGCGTCCTCGACGCGGGCTTGCTTCTCCTTCATCTCGACTTCGGTCGGCGCGCCGACCTTGATGATTGCGACGCCTCCGGCGAGCTTCGCCACGCGCTCCTCGAGCTTCTCGCGGTCGTAATCGGAAGTCGTCTCCGCGACCTGTGCCCGCAGCGCACGCACTCGGTCCAGAATCGCCTGCTTCTTGCCGCCGCCATCGACGATCGTCGTCTCGTCCTTCGTGACGCGAATCTTCTTGGCCGTTCCGAGCTGATCGAGCGTCGTCTTGGCGAGCGTCAAGCCGACGTCCGCCGAGATCAGCGTTGCGCCGGTAAGGACTGCAATGTCCTCGAGCATCGCCTTGCGGCGATCGCCGAACCCGGGTGCCTTCACGGCAACCACTTTCAACGCACCGCGCAACTGGTTGATGACCAGCGCGGCCAAGGCTTCCCCTTCGACGTCCTCGGCGATGACGAGCAGCGGCTTGGCGCTCTTTGCAACGCTCTCGAGCAGAGGCAGGAGGTCGCGGATGTTGCTGAGCTTCTTTTCGCACAGCAGGATGTAAGGCTTTTCCAGCTCGGCCGCCAAGGTGTCCGCGCTATTGATGAAGTACGGCGACAAATAGCCGCGGTCGAACTGCATGCCCTCGACCAGCTCGAGCTCGTTCTCGAGCGACGCCCCTTCCTCCACGGTGATCACGCCGTCGTTGCCGACCTGCTTCATGGCTCGCGCGATGATCTCGCCGACCGAGTGGTCGCCGTTGGCGGATATGGTGGCCACTTGGGCAATCGCGGCCGCGTCCTTGCACGGCTGCGACATCCGCTCGAGCGAAGCAATCGCTGCGGTGACGCCTTTGTCGATACCGCGCTTGAGATCCATCGGATCCATTCCGGCGCTCACGGCCTTGATCCCTTCCCGGAAGATCGCCTGAGCGAGCACGGTGGCCGTGGTCGTGCCGTCGCCGGCCGTGTCGGATGTGTGCGACGCGACTTCCTTGACCATCTGCGCGCCGAGGTTCCGGATCTTGTCGCCGAGCGTGATCTCCTTTGCGACCGTCACTCCGTCCTTCGTGACGGTCGGTGCACCAAAGCTCCTCTCGATCAAGACATTGCGCCCCCTCGGGCCGAGAGTTTCCTTGACCGCGTTCGCTAAAACGTTGACGCCTTTCAGCATCTCGGAGCGAGCCTGGTGTGCAAAGAACAGATTTTTAGCGGTCATCACTCACTCCCTGATCGGGTTGCGGATACTCAAAGCGCGACGCTGCGCTGGACGAGATGCACGGTCACGAGCAGCAGCGATGCGCTGATCGCCGCGACGATCACGCCGGTAGTGGCTCGCGGCCCAGCCCGTCAGGCCGCCGGCGATTAGCCAGGTGACGATGTTCATAGTGCGTGTCCAGGGTTAGGAGGTGATCCCGGCGTGGAGCTTGGGTTCCGACTCCCGGCGCGTCTGTACGGTGTCGCACGGAGCAGCACCGAGCCGCCGGTGGGCCTCCGTGCCTCAGACTGGCTGCCGCCGCTCCGCCGTGTGGGAGTCTCGGCAGCCGTTCTCCTATAAACTGGCGGCAATGAGGCGTGTGACGCGTACAACACCGGTTCCGGCGTGCGCCGCACTGCCTCTCGATCATGCCCGCGCGTAAGCACAATCCCCTTGAGAACGAGCTTCTTGCCGCCTTGCCCGGCGCGGAGTGGAAACGCGTGCGGCCAAGCCTCGAGCTCGTCGCGATGCCGCTCGGCGACGTGCTGTACGAATCCGGCCGCTCAACCGTCTACTTCCCGACCACGGCGATCGTTCGTGTTGTACGTCATGGAGGACGGGCGTCGGCCGAGATCGCCGTCGTGGGGAGGAGGGGATCGTCGGCGTGTCGTTGTTCATGGGCGGACGACACCGAGCCATCGATCGTCCAAAGCGCGGGCAGCGTATCGATCAAGCAGGAATTCACGCGCGCACCAGTTTGCAGAACTTGCTGCTGCGCTACACGCAAGCCCTGCTGACGCAGATGGCGCAGACGGCCGTCTGCAACCGGCACCACACGCTCGATCAGCAGTTGTGCCGTTGGTTGCTGCTGAGCTTCGACCGGCTGCCGTCGACCGAGCTCGCCATGACTCAGGAGCTGATCGCCAACATGCTCGGCGTGCGTCGCGAGGGCGTGACGCAGGCGGCCGGCCAGCTGCAAAAGGCGGGGCTCATCCGCTACAACCGCGGGCACATCACGTTGCTCGACCGGCCCGGCTTGGAGGCGCGTGCCTGCGAGTGCTACGACGTCGTGCGCAGGGAATTCGCGCGCTTGCTGCCGCCGCGACCGTGAGTCTGCCCTCGCTCACGATCGAGCCGATCGGCTACGTGCGAGCGGCGCTCGACACCAAGGTCGAGGTCGCTCGCCAACCGCGCGCGGGCGGAAGCGCTGCCGGGCGCATCGAGCTGCTGCCGGGCAAGAACTACGAGCACGCGTTGCTCGACCTCGACGGCTGGGACTATATCTGGGTGCTGTTCTGGTTCGATCGCAACGCGGGCTGGCGTCCCAAGGTGCTGCCGCCGCGCAGCCGCTCGGGCCGCAAAGGCGTGTTCGCAACGCGCTCGCCGCATCGACCGAATCCGCTCGGCCTCTCCGCGGTGCGCCTCGAGCGCGTCGAAGGCCTCACGCTGCACGTGCGCGACATCGACATGCTCGACGGGACGCCGGTGCTCGACATCAAACCGTACGTCGCCTACACGGACGCGATCGGCGACGCGCGCAGCGGCTGGCTCGACGACGCCGCGCGCGCGGCGCCCGCCGATCCGATCCCGACGTTCGTTGTGCAGTGGGACCCGGCCGCGGCCGAGCAGGCTGCGTGGGTGGAGACGCGCACGACCCTCGCGCTACGCGAGCGCGTTACGGCGGCGCTGGCGCTCGGGCCGGAGCCTCATCCGTATCGGCGCATCCGGCGCGATGGCGACGGGTTCACCATCGCGGTGAAGGACTGGCGCGCGCGTTTCACCGTCGACGGGCGCCGTGTGCGCGTGCACGAGATCGCATCCGGTTTTCGCGATTCACGCCTGTCGCCGCGACGCGGCGGCGGCACGGATCTCAGCGCGCACCTCGAGTTTCGCTCGGTTACTTGGCCGGCATGACCTTCACGAGCGAGTCGCCCGCGAGCACGTAGAGCGCGCCGTCCGGTCCTTGTCGCACCTCGCGGATGCGCGAGTCGAGCTCGGTCGAGCAGGCCTTCTTCCGCGACGACTTTCTCGCCGTCGAGCACGAGCCGTACGAGACGCTTGCCGGCCATTGCGCCGACGAACAGATTGCCCTTCCACTCGGGGAACAGGTCGCCCGTATAGAACGCCATTCCCG
Source organism: uncultured Gammaproteobacteria bacterium (assembly GCA_963742115.1). Taxonomy (GTDB): domain Bacteria; phylum Pseudomonadota; class Gammaproteobacteria; order Steroidobacterales; family Rariloculaceae; genus FEN-1219. The sequence goes on along the minus strand of CAVUKQ010000007.1, from coordinate 286,746 downwards.
ACGGCGCGATCGACGGCACCCAGAAATAGATCGGCTCGTCGACGCCGGGCTCGGACGTCTTACCGCTGCCGACAGGAACGTTCTTCTTGCCGTCGGGTTGGCGCGCGTCGTATTGCACGCCGTACGACACCTCGGGCCAACCGTAGTCGTGGCCCGCGCGAATGATGTTGATCTCGTCGCCGCCCTGCGGCCCGTGGTCGACGAGCCAGAGCTCGCCGGTCGCGGGATTCAGCGCGGCGCCTTCGGGATCCTTGAGGCCGTGTGCGAACGTCTCGCGCGAAACGGTCGCGCGCCCGAGCCACGGGTTGTCCTTCGGGATCGTGCCGTCCGGGTTGATGCGAATCACGCGGCCCGTGAAGTTGCGGCGGACATCGGGGTTGTCCGTGAAGACGCGGCCTTCGATGCTGTCGAGGTCGGAGTCGTAGAAGCGGAACGCGTCGGCACCCGTCACGTACATCGTCCCGTCGCGCGCGAACACGATCCGGCGCTCGACGCGGCCTTCGATCAGCACGTCGAAATCCTCGAGGCGGCGATTGTCGGCCGAGAGACGCGCGCGGGCTACGGTCTCTTGGCCGAGATTGAGCACGCGGCGCTCGGCGAGCGACTTGTTCCAGACGTCGTTGTAGATGTGCTCGATCGGCCATTCCTTCGCGGCTTCGCCTTTCGGCGGCGCGAAGTAGGTGAAATACGCGTAGCGGTTCTGCGCGAAATTCGGATCGAGCACGACGTCGTGGAAGCTCTGCGCGGCCACGACTTTCACGGGCGGCACACCGGCGATCGGCTCCGACACCTCGCCCTTCGGCGACACGGTGCGCAGCACGCCGCGCCGTTCGGTGACGAGGAAGTTGCCGTCCGGCAAGAACGCGATCGCCCACGGTCCCGTGAGCTTGTCGGTGATAACCTCGGTGCGGTATTTCGAAGCCTTCTTCGGCGCCGGCGCCTCGGTCTGGCCCGGAAACGCGGGCTTCGGTTCGATCACTTGAGCGAAGGCGAGCAAGGGTGAGAGCAGCGCGCCGAGCGCGAGCCAGCGTTTCATTTTGATGGTCCCCTTCGGTGTTGACCTAGACTAGCACCGGTGCGCGCGGCTTGGGAGCGCGTTGCCGTTCGCGGAGAAAACGCATCGTGTCGCCATGAAGGTCCACCTCGTCGACGGAACGTTCGAGCTGTTTCGCGCGTACTACGGCAGCCCGTCGAGCAAAACGGTCGACGGCTTCGAGATCGGCGCCGTGCGCGGCCTGCTGCGCTCGATGCTCGCGCTGCTCGGCGAGCCCGGCGTCACGCACGTCGCGATCGCGTTCGACCACGTGATCGAGTCGTTCCGCAACGATCTGTATCCGGGCTACAAGACCGGCGACGGCATGGACCCGAAGCTGTTCGCGCAGTTCGGTCCGGCCGAGGAGGCGTGCCGCGCGCTCGGCATCGTCACGTGGCCGATGATCGAGTTCGAGTGCGACGACGCGCTCGCGACGGCGGCCGCGAAGCTTTGCCGACTCGCCCGAGGTCGAGCAGGTCGTGATCTGCACGCCGGACAAGGACCTCGCGCAGTGCGTGCAAGGCAGCCGCGATCGTTTGCCTCGACCGGATGCGTCGCAAGGCGCTCGACGAGCGCCGGCGTGCACGCGAAATTCGGAGTCGGGCCGGCGTCGATGCCGGACTGGCTCGCGCTCGTCGGCGACAGCGCCGACGGCTATCCCGGAATCGCGCGGTGGGGCGCGAAGTCCGCCGGCACGGTCCTCGCCGCGTACGAGCATCTCGAGCGGATTCCGGACGATCCCGCCACGTGGTCCGTGGCCGTGCGCGGCGCCGAGGCGCTCGCGCAGAGCCTGCGCGAAAATCGCGACGCGGCGCTCTTGTATCGCCGGCTTGCCACGCTGCGGACTGACGTGCCGCTCGTCGAGTCCCTCGAAGACCTGCGTTGGCGCGGCGCGGAGCGCGGCGCGCTCGAAGCGCTCTCGGCTGCCGTCGTCGACGATTGGACCGCACGCCGCGCGGTGGCGCTCGCGGCGGCGAAAGGCTGACGCCGCGGGGCGGGGCTTACGCGGCAACCAGCGGCGCGCTATCGTGCCCGCTCGGGCCCTGAACGAAAACAACAGCGATGAAGCGTACGCTCCCGATTCGCGAGTCGAAGACTCTGCCCGTCTACGCAATCCTCTGCCTGTGGACCGGCGCCGCGATCTTCATCGCGTCGGGCTTGCGCGACGAGTCCCTCGGCTCCGTCATCGCCGGCTTGGGTTTTCTCGTCTACGGCGTGTCGACGTATCGCGACCCCGTCGTGTTTCGCACGACTCTGGTCGAGGCGCTGCGCCGTCCGCCGACCAAGGGACCGATCGAGCGCGGGCTCGACTTCATCGCACTGATAGCAGTCGCGAGTGGCCTCCTGCTGAATTGGTCGCAGTCCTGGCAGTAGCCGCGGCGTCGTAGCGCATGCTGGGGCACTACCTCACGATCGCGCTGCGCAGCTTCGGACGGCACAAGCTGCACTCGGCGCTCGGCGTGCTCAGCCTCGCGATCGGGCTCTGGGCCTTCATCGCCGCTTACGCGTTCGTCGCATTTCTTCACAGCTTCGAGGCCGGATTCGCGAAGTCCGAGCGCATCTACACGGTCTATCAGGCGCTGTCGTTCCCGAACGGCTTCGCGCTGCCGATGGCGCCGATGAGCTCAGCCGCGCTCGCGGAAAACATCGCGGTCGACTTTCCGGAGCTCGAAGCGGTCGTTCGCGTGGACAGCACCAACGCAGTGACGTCCGTCGACGGCAAGGAGTCGTTCAGAGGCGTCTACGGCGCCGACGCCAAGTTCCTCGACGTGTTCGAGCTTCCCTTGATCGCGGGCGACCCGAAGACCGCGCTCGCGCCGGGCGGCGCCGTGATCGCGGAGGACGCCGCGCGCGAGCTGTTCGGAACCATCGACGTGCTCGGCCGCACGCTCTCTGTCCGAAACATCGACCTCACGATCGCGGGCGTGGTCGGGAAGATTCCCGGCCCGTCGCAGTTCGCGGACTCGTTCCTGTGGGACGGCTTCGAGCTGCTCGTGTCGTGGCAGGACTTCGAGCGGCTCGAGCCGCTGCCGCCGGGCGCGAACCCGTGGATGCGGCTCGGTCCGTTCACGTTCGTGCTGCTTCCGGCTGACGGATCGATGACGCTCGAGCGCATGAAGGCGCGTCTCGAGGGCTTCGGCGAGCGCCACATGCCGAAAGATCTCGTGACCGGACGCTTCGAGCCGCGGCCCGTGTCGCAGACCCTGATCGATTTCTTCCAGACGATCGTGCTCGGGCAGAGCGCGCCGCCGATCTCGGTGAGCACGATGTTCCTTGCGCTCGGCTTCCTGGCGCTCGGCATCGCCGTGCTGAACTTCGTGAACCTCGCGACCGCGCAGGCGGCGCGGCGCGCGCGCGAGATCGGCGTGCGCAAGGCAATCGGCGCGACGGGCGTGCACGTCGCGCGGCAGCATCTCGTGGAGACGGCGCTCGCGGTGGCCGTCGCGTTCGCGCTCGCGCTCGGCGGTGTCGAGCTCACCGCGGCGTTGCTCGCGCGCCGCGGTATCGCGATCGACCTGCCGTGGGGCGAGCCGAGCGCGTGGCTCGTGGTGACCGTGCTCGCCGTGGGTGTCGTGCTCTGCGCCGCCGCTTATCCGGCCTTCCTCCTGTCGCGCGTGCACGCGGTGCGAGCGCTCCAGACGCGGGTCGATCCAGGGCGGCTCGCGCCGCCTACGCGGCTTGCTGCTTGCGCTGCAATTCGCGGCTGCCAGCTTCCTCGTGATCGCGGTGACCGGCATGTACCTGCAGAACCGTGCGCTGCGGCACCTCAACGCGCCCTCCGAGGATCGCGTGCTGGTCTCCCTCGACGGCAACCTGCGGGACGCGGACATCGAGCTCGACACGCTGCGCTCCGAGCTCTCGCGCTCGCCCGCCATCCTCGGCGTCACGGCCGTGAGCTCTCCGCCGTGGTCGTGGAGCTGGGGAGGTGGGCGCGTCGGCCGGTCGCGGGACGGATCCGGGGCGTCTCTTCTCATGCAGACGCAAGGCGTGTCCTTCGATTTCTTCGAGACGCTCGAGATCGAGGTGCTCGCGGGTCGCGTGTTCTCGCGCGACCGAGCCGCCGACATCGCTTCGAGCTCTGCTGCCGAGGCGGACGCGCGCTCCGAGCCGGAAAAGACCGTACTCGATCGCAAGGCAGCCGAGCGGCTCGGTTGGCCCAACCCGGCGCAGGCCATCGGCGAGATGCTCTACTCCGGGCCGGATGACGAGCTGGGTGCGGAGGTGATCGGCGTCGTCGAGAGCAAGCCGCTCACGCTGATCGCGCTCAGCGACACGTTCGCCTACCAGCTCGAGCCGAGCAGGGCGGGGTCGGCGATCGTCGCGATCGCGCGCCGCGATCTCGCCGCGGGCTTGGCTGCTGTCGATGACGTCTGGCAGCGTCTCGCCCCCGACTATCCGATTCGGCGCGAGCTCTTCGACGTGGCGTTCGAGAAGTCTTACGCGCTGTTTGCGAACGTGAACCGAATCTTCGTGGGGCTCGTCGCCGTCGCGTTCGTGATCGCGAGCAGCGGCTTGTTCGGGCTCGCGAGCTTCCTCGTGAGCCGGCGCACGCGCGAGATCGGCGTTCGCAAAATCCACGGCGCGAGCCGGCGGCAGATCCTCGAGCTACTCGTGTGGGGCTTCTCGAAGCCGATCTTGATTGCGAACCTGATCGCGCTGCCGCTCGGCTGGATCGTCCTGCGCGCGTACTTCGATCTCTTCGTGCAACGCGCGCCGCTCACGCCGTGGCCGTTCGTCGCGAGCCTCGTCGTCACGCTCGCGACCGCGTGGCTCGCGATCGCGGCACACGTGCTCGCCGCCACGCGCGTTCGGCCTGCGGACGTGCTGCGCCACGAGTAGCGCAGCACGCCGCTAAAGAGTCATCAGCGCGGCGCGGCCGGCGCGGCCATGACGGCCTCGTCCCAGTGCTCCTTGATCAAGCCGTTCTCGACGCGGATCACGTCGAAATGATTCCAAACGTATTCCTTGCGACGGATCGTTCGGATCCTTCTCAGTGCGATCGAACATGAACACGACGTACGGTCCGCTCACGAGCGTGATCGACGGCGGGCGAACCCACTCGGGCTTGATCTCTTGCGGCGTTCGGCCCGGAACGCGGGCCATGTAGGTCTTGAACCCTTCGCGGCCTTGCGGGACGTTCGGGTTGTGCTGGATGTAGCCCGGGTCCATGACCTTGTCCGCGAGCTCGAGGTGGCCGTACTGGAGCATGTCCTTGAGCTCCATCACGCCGATGTCGAGGTTCTTCTTCTCTTCGGCCGACATCGTGCCCGTGTTGCCGCGCTCCGGATGCGACTTCGGCTGCTCGAAGCTCGGCTTCGGCGCGCCCTCGGGGACTTTCATCCGCTTCGCGCTGTCCCAGTGCTCCTGCACCTTGCCGTTCTCGATGCGCAGGATCTCGAACGAGTTCGAGCGGTAGGTGGCCGACGCGTCGGTCGGGTGCTTCTGCTCCGTCTCGAAGATCAGGAACACGAAGTCGCCTTTCGCGCCGGTGACGACGGGTGGGCGCTGCAGCGTCGTCGCAATCGGATCCTTCTGCTTCACGCCGACCACGTTCTGGAAGAAGTTCACGAACGCCGCGCGTCCGGTCGGCACGTTCGGGTTGTGCTGGATGTAGTCCTCGGCCTGGTACTTCGTCGTGAGCTCCATGTGGCCGTTCTCGATGACCTCGCGCCACCAGTCGAGCACCATCTTGAGATTGGCTTTCTCCTTGTCGTTCATCGCGGGACTGGTTTGCGGCGTCGTCGGCGGATTGATCGACGCGGCGAGCACGACCGACGACAGGACCAGGGCGGACAGGACCGCGACGAGCGGTTTCGCAACGATTCTTTTCATCTCATGCCCCCGAACGTTGGTGGAAGTTTGTTATAGATCATACCTTACGCATTGGAGCCGGCCGTGACGACTTCGGGCGGCCTGCTCTGCCGCCGCCGCATCGCCGATCGCCGCTCGCGCACGCGGGACGCGAACGAACGTTCGGGGGCCGGTGCTATGCTGCCCGTCCGATTGTCGCGCGCATGCGGGGGTAGCCAATGCCGAAGACCGACGGGTCGAGCGGCCTGAGCCGACGCGAGTTTCTCGCGAGCGCGTCCGTCGCGGGCGCCGCCTTGGCCGGCACGCCGGCCGCGAGCGCGCAAACCGCTGCCGACGAGCGGCCGCCGGCGCCGCCGAGCGGCGCGCAGCTCGCGCGCGAGCACGGCGATCTCGACGACTACAGCGCGGACGAAGCCGCCCGCTACTTCGTCGACGACCCGGCCTCCGACGTGATGGTCGACCTCCTCAAGAACCTCGACATCGACTATGTCACGACCAACGCGGGCTCGAGCTTCCGAGGGCTGCACGAGTCGATCCTGAACTACGGGGGCAATCGCAAGCCCGAGCTCATCACCTGCGTCCACGAGGAGCAGTCGATCGCGATGGCCCATGGCTATGCGAAGGTCGCCGGCAAGCCGATCGTCGCCGCGTGCCACGGCACCGTCGGCATCCAGCATGCCGCGATGGCGGTCTACAACGCGTGGTGTGACCGCGTGCCCGTGGTGATCGTCGCGGGCAACTACCTCGACGGCGACGAGCGCCGCGTGCTCGAGTGGATTCACGCCGCGCAGGACTGCATCCAGCCGATTCGCGACTACATCAAGTGGGACGACGCTCCGTCGTCGTTGCAGTCGTTCAACGAGTCGCTCGTGCGCGCGCACAAGATCGCGACGACGCCGCCGATGGGGCCGGTCGCGATCGTCGCGGACAGCACGGTGCAGGAGCAGCCGGCAGGCGACGCGCGCAAGTCGTTGCCGCGCCCGAGCCCCACGCGGCCGCCGCGGGCCGACGACTCTGCGCTCGCCGAGACAGCCCGGTTGCTCGTCGCGGCGGAGGCGCCGGTGATCGTCGCGGACCGCGTCGCGCGCGATCAGGCCGGCGTCGATCTGTTGATCGAGCTCGCGGAGGCGCTGCAAGCGCCCGTCGTGAGCCGGCGCGGCCGAATGAATTTTCCGACCGCGCATCATCTGAACGCGGGCGGCAACGTCACCGCTCAGGCCGACGTGATCCTCGGGCTCGAGCTCAACGATACCTGGGGGCTCGTGAGCACCGTGCCCGATCGCGTGCAGCGCGAGTCGGTGCGGGTCGCGCGGCCGGACGCGAAGCTCGTGACCATCGGCACCGGCGACCTCTTTCTCAAGTCGAACTATCAGAACTTCCAGCGCTACTACGGCGCGGACCTCTCGATCTCGGGCGACGCGCAAGCGAGCCTGCCCGCGCTGATCGAGGCCGTCCGTGCGGCCCAGCCGCGTTCCGCCCGCGCCGGGTTGCAGGCGCGCGAGACGAAGTGGCGCGCCGCCCGCGCCGCGCGTCGCGAAGACACGCTGCGCGCCGCGCGCTACGCGTGGGACGCGTCGCCGATCAGCACGGCGCGGCTCACGGCGGAGGTGTGGAGTGCGGTGCGCGAGCACGACTGGGCGCTCGTCTCGGAGCCGCTGTTCCCGTCGCTGCACGAGATCTGGCAAATCGAGCGCCACTACCAGTACATCGGCGGCTCGGGGGGCGCGGGGATGGGTTACGGCGCGCCGGCCGCGGTGGGCGCCGCGCTCGCGCATCGCGATGCGGGGCGGCTCGTGGTGAACATCCAGAAGGACGGCGACCTGATGTACGCGCCGGGCGCGCTCTGGACCGCGGCGCATCATCGAATTCCGTTGCTGTTCGTGATGCACAACAACCGCGCGTACCACCAGGAGCTCATGCACGTGCAGCGCATGGCGGCGCGCCGCAGGCGCGGCGTCGACGGCAGCGCGAAGATCGGCACGACGCTCGAGGATCCGTTCGTCGACTACGCGACGATGGCGAAGAGCATGGGTGTCTGGGCCGCAGGGCCGATCGAAGATCCCGCGAAGCTCGCATCCATGCTGCGCGAGGCGGTTGCGGTCGTTGCGAGCGGGGCGCCCGCGTTCGTCGACGTCGTGTGTCAGCCGCGATGAGGCGCGCGGCTAGGAGAGCGTCGTCGCTTGCGGTCGCGGCATTCGGCTGTGCGGCGGCGATCGCGTGGGCGCAGCCGCCGCGGGACGACCGCACGCTGTTCGTCGACTACGGCTGCTATCAATGCCACGGCTACGAAGGCCAAGGAGGGGAGGCGCTGCGGATCGCGCCGAGCCCGTATCCGTTCGAGGCCTTCGCGGCGCGCGTGCGCAGGCCCGTGAACGAAATGCCCGCGTACGCGCGCGAGGTGTTGAGCGACGCGGATCTCGAGGCGATCTACCGCTACGTGCGCTCGCGCTCCGAGCCGAGCGGCGAGCCGCCGTTGCGCTGAGCGCGAACGGTGCAGCGCGTGCCGCCGCCGTGCCGTTGCGGCCCGCGCGGCGGGCGTCAACCCTCGCCGTTAGGAGCGCGCGGGCGCGGGTTTGGCCGCAGGAGTAGGTCGCTTCGGAGCCTTGAGCAACAGGAGCAGAGGCAGCGCGAGCAGCGTGCCCCACATCATGAGGCGAAAGTCGTTGATATACGCGATCGTCAACGCCTGCCGCGACACTTCGCCGTTCAGCGCCCGGATGCCCATGTCCGTAGCCGTGTCCCAGATCGCCGGAACCCCGGGGCCGTGCAGCGCCGACCGGAACAGATTGATGTTCTCGCTGAGCGCGGCGTGGCTCACTTGCGCTTCGCGCCCGAGTATCGTCACGACGATCGAGATGCCGATGCTGCTGCCGACGTTGCGCACGAGGCTGAACATCGAAGTGCCTTCGTTGCGATAGCGCGGCGCTAGCGTCGCGAACGCGATGGCGGAAAGCGGCACGAAGATGAAGCCCAAGCCCACTCCCTGGAAGACGCCGGTGTAGATGATCTCGTAGGCCCCGACTTCGGCAGTGAACTGAGCCATCCCCCAGAGCGAGTAAGCCATCAGCACGATCCCGAACAGCACGAGCGCGCGCGTGTCGACCTTACCGATCAGCCGGCCGACGACCATCATCGCAACCATCGTGCCGATGCCGCGCGGCGCGCTCACGTACCCCGCGGTGATCACCGGGAAGCCGAGCAGGCTCTGGAGGAACGGCGGCAGCAGTGCCATCGTTGCGAGCAGCATCACGCCGACCATGAAGATCAACAGCACGCCCGCCGCGAAATTGCGGTCCTTGAAGAGCCCCGGCTCGATGAACGGCTTCTCCGCCGTGAACATGTGCACGAGGAACAGGTAGGCCGCGAGCGCGGCTAGCACGCACTCGACGACGATCTCGCGCGAATCGAACCAATCGAGCGCGTTGCCGCGGTCGAGCATCAGCTGCAGCCCGCCGACGGCGATGCTGAGCAGCGCGAACCCGAAGAAGTCGAAGCTCTGCTTCGCGCGCCGTTCCGTCTCCGGCATGAAACCGATGAGGCCGAACAGCGCGAGCGCGCCGACGGGCACGTTGATGTAGAACGCCCAACGCCAGCTGTAATACTCGGTGAGCCAGCCGCCGAGCGTGGGCCCCAGGATCGGGCCGACCATCACGCCCATGCCCCAGAGCGCCATGGCGGAGCCGTGCTTCTCGCGCGGGTTGATGTCGAGGATCACCGATTGCGACAGCGGCACGAGCGGCGCGCCGAATACGCCTTGCAGCACGCGGAACAGCACGATTCCCTCGACGGACCTGGCCATGCCGCACAGCATCGACGCGATCGTGAAGCCGATGACGCTGCCGATGAACACGCGTTTGCGCCCGAGCCTGTCCGCGAGCACGCCGGTGAGCGGCGTCATGATCGCGGCCGCGACGATGTAGGACGTGAGCACCCAGGAAATCTGGTCCTGAGTCGCCGACAGGTTGCCCTGCATGTGCGGCAGCGCGACGTTCACGATCGTCATGTCGACGACCTGCATGATCGTCGCGAGCATGATCGAGACCGTGATCATGCCGCGATTGAGCGGCGACCCCGCCGCTCGCGGCGCTCATCTGCCGTCTCTCGCGGGCGCGGCTTCGGCGAGGCGGTCGGGCCGCAGACCCGTGAGGAACGACGGCGCGGGGCGCTCGTAGCCCGTGTCGATCTCGACCTCGGCGCTCATCCCGACGCGCAGGTCAGGGTCGTCGCCGCGCGTCTGGATCGCGATGCGCACGGGAATCCGCTGCGTGACTTTCACCCAGTTCCCGGTCGCGTTCTGCGCCGGGATCACCGAGAACTCCGCGCCCGTGGCCTGACTGATGCTCTGCACCTTGCCGTGCCATTCGCGGTCGGGGTAAGTGTCGAGCTTGATGTTGACGGGTTGGCCCACGACGACGTGGGTGAGGTCGGTCTCCTTGTAGTTCGCCTCGATCCACATCTCGCCGTTCGAGACGACGCTCATGAGCGCCACACCCGGGGCGGCGTAGTGGCCCACCATCGGCACCTTGCTCGCGACGCCGTCGAATGGCGCCCGCACGATCGTGTGCTCCATGTCGAGCACCGCGGAGTCGCGGATCGACTTCGCGGCGAGGTAAGCCGACTGCTCGGTGAGCGGGCGATCGGGGTCGCCGCCGAGCTGCGCGCGGATCCTGATCGATGTTGCGCATCGAGACGATCACTTCTTGGTTCGCGACGTCGCTCTTGTGCTGGGCCTCGTCGACGTCGACGCCGGACGTGAGCTTGCGCTCGGCGAGCGAACGAAGACGGTCGTACTCGCGCTTCTCGTACGCGGCGTTCGTCTTGTCGAGCTCGAGCTGCTGGAGCGATTGCCGGTACTGGGCGCGGATGCCTTCGACGTAGTCATGAATCGCGCCGAGCTGCGCGTCGGCACGGTCGAGGCTCACCTTGAACGGCGAGTCGTCGATGCGGAACAGCACGTCGCCTTGCGCGATAGCCTGGTTCTCGTGCACGTCGACCTCGACGATCGGACCCGAGATTCGCGCGCTCACGATGCCGACGTCGGCTTTCACGTACGCGTTGTCCGTGCCGACGAAGCGGCCGGTCGTGAGATAGGCGTACAAGGCGCCGACGAGCACGACGACGGGGCCGAGCACGAGCAGCACGGTTCGGAGCCCCCGGCGGCGCGGCTTCGGCGCGGCGGGCGAGGGCGGAGCGGCGGCTGGAGCGAGCGGGTCCGGCAGCGGTCGGCACCGGCGCGGGTGCTGCGGCCGGCGTGCGCTACGGCCGCGGGTGCTGCGGGCGCGCTAGCGCGTGCGTTGGATTCGGGTCGGTTTTCGTCCGGCATCTCGGTTCGTCCTTCCAATGGGTTCGTTCGCAGCGGATGTTTTCAGCTCCGCCGTGACGAGGTTCTGTTTGATCCGTTGCAGGCCTTCGAAGACCTGGTTCTGCGTGCTCGCAGCGACCCCGAGCACGCTTTCCGCGATCGTCTCCGCGGCGCGAGCGTGGATCTCCTCGAGCACCGGCTGACACTTCGCGGTGAGGAACAGTCGCACCGCGCGGCGGTCGAGCGGGTCGTTGCGCCGTTCGATCCAGCCCGCTGCTCTCCATCCGGTCGATCAGCCGCGCGACCGTGATCGGCTGAATCTCGAGGCATTCCGCGAGCGCCACCTGATTCATTCCTTCGCTGCGCGACACGTGCACGATTGCGCGCCACTGCGCCTGCGTGAGGCCGAGCGATTGCAGACGCCGGTCGAAGTTGCGGCGCAGCAGGCGCGCGACGTCGCTGATGAGGACGCCGAGGCTGCGGTCGGGATCGAACGGCTTGGTCACGCGGGCCTTCCTGGTATTAATAAGCATGCTTATTATAAGCATGCCTGCGTCGTGCTCAAGAGGCTTTCGCGCGGGGAAGTCGTGGCCCCGCCGCGGGCTATCCCGCAAGGTCTTTGGCCGCATAGCAGAACGCGGTCGCCGCGGGCCGAGCATCCGCCGAACCGCGGTCGGGTGCCCGTTGGCGGGTTGAAGTCACCTCTGAAGTCGGGATTAATACCCGCACGCTATTTTCGGAGACGCTGATGCCTCGGCGAACCGTTCTTTCGACTCGTGCCGCCACCGCTGGAGCGGCTGCCCGCGGAGTGCTCGCGAGCTGCGTCGCGCTCGGGTTCACCGGCACGGCGTCGGCGCATCACGGTTTCGGCAACTTCGACCGCACTACCGAGGTCGTGCTCAAGGGCACCGTCAAGAGCCTCGACTTCGTGAATCCGCATGCGTACGTCTACTTCGACGTCGCGGCAGCCGACGGCGCAAAGACTCCCTATCGGTGCGAGATGCGCGCGGCCACCGTGCTGCGCCGCTCGGGTTGGTCAGCCGGAAATGTTCAAGCCCGGCGAGCCGATCGAAATCACCGGGGCTCCGGACCGCTTCGACTCCCACTCGTGCTACGTGAACACCGTCGTGTTTGCCGACGGTACGACGGCGGATCGTTACGCGCAGCTCGTCAAGCCGGGCTCGACGGCTAAGCCGGCGGGCGCGACGCCGCGTGCCGCGCGACTGCCTAGCGGCGACCCGAACATCTCGGGCGACTGGGCGCCGGAGCAGCTCGTGATGACCGATCCGCGCGGCCGCGATGGTGCGCTCGTGCCCGTGAGCAAAGTCGAGCAGTTCCAGGCCGGCGAACGGCCGAACAACGGCGCTCCGCCGAACCGCCCGCGCACTTACGAGTTCACCGACAGCCGGCAAGAAAGCGTCCGAGTCGTTCAACAACTTCACGCGTGACAACCCGAGGATGCGCTGCGAGACGACGAGCATCTTGTTCGACTGGACGTTCGACGGCCCAGTGAACCGGATCACGCAGAGCGGCGACACGATCACGCTGCAGTATGGGCAGCTCGGCTTCACGCGCACGATTCACATGAACGCCGAGCATCCCGCGGGCGTAGAGCCGAGCCGGAGCGGTCACTCGACGGGCCGCTGGGAGAACGACGTGCTCGTCGTAGACACGGTCGGGTTTCGCACCCGGCGTGCTGTCACCGCCCGTCATGAACAGCGCCGAGCTGCACGTCGTCGAGCGTTTCGCATTCGATCCGGCCGCGCTCACGATCACGCGCACCTACACGGCTCAGGATCCGCTCTACTTCACGGGCGAATACACGGGCTCCGACACGATCGGGGTCGCCGACCTGCCGTACGCGCCCGACAAGTGCCAGGAGCTCACCTTCGTCGACTTCTCGAACGACGGCACCGCGCCCGGCGGCGTCGCTTCTACGCCGCTGCCCGGAGCGGCCGGCGCACCCGCGTCCGCCGCGGCCGCGCTGCCGCGCAGCCCGCCGCGACTCCGGCGCCCGCGGAGACCGCACCGGCCGCAGCCCCGGCAAAGTCGTGGTGGAAATTCTGGGAATGGTGGGACTGACGAACGTCTAGTTTCCTGCAGCGGCCCTGACTCCCTTCCTTGACGGTGATATAACAGGCGCAGCGCAAAAGCGCGGCCACAAAAGCGCGGCGCACACTCCGGGGGAACTCCATGTCGATATCGACACTTCGACTCTTGCCCGTCGCCTGCGCGGCTGCGCTCACGCTCGCCGCATCGGGCGCCGAGGACAAGCCGTTCGTGCCCGTCACCGATCAGATGCTCCAACACCCGGACCCGGGCGATTGGCTCATGTGGCGGCGCACGCTCGACAGCTGGGGCTACAGCCCGCTCGAGCAAGTCAACAAGAGCCAACGTGGCGAGCCTGAAGCAGGTGTGGAGCCACGCGATGGGCACCGGCATCCAGGAATCCACGCCGCTCGTTTACGCCGGAACGATGTACGTGCCGAACAGCGGCGACTACATCCAAGCGTTCGACGCTAAGACCGGGCGAGCTCAAGTGGGAATACAAGCGCGTCATATCCCGAAGGCGTGCGCGGCGGCACCAACCGCAACCTCGCGATCTGGGGCACGACGCTGATCGACGCGAGCGGCGACAACATGATGTACGCGGTCGACGCGCGCACGGGCAAGCTCGTGTGGGAAACCAAAGTGCTCGAGCCGACGCTGCCCGCGCGCGCGAGCTCGGGCCCGATCATCGCCAACGGCAAAGTCATCACGGGCCGGCAGTGCCAGCCCGATGCGACCAACGACTCATGTGTGATCACGGCGCACGACGCGGCGACCGGTAAGGAGTTGTGGCGCACGCGCACGATCCCGCGCAAGGGTGAGCCCGGTGACGAAACCTGGGGCGACGTACCGATGGAGCAGCGCTGGCACGTCGGCACGTGGATGGTGCCGAGCTACGACCCCGTGCTCGACGAGATCTACATCGGCACGTCCGTCACGATCCCCGCGCCGAAGTTCATCCTGGGCGGCATCGACAAGCAGCACCTCTATCACAATTCGACGCTCGCGCTCGATCCCGCGACCGGCAAGATCGATTGGTACTACCAACATTTGATCGATCACTGGGATCTCGATCATCCGTTCGAGCGGCTGCTCGTCGATACGGCGGTCGCGCCCGATCCGAGCGAGGTGAGCTGGATCAATCCGCGCGTGCGCCCCGGCGAGATGCGCAAGGTGATCACCGGAATACCGGGCAAGACCGGCATCGTCTACACGCTCGATCGCGCGACGGGCGAGTTCCTCTGGGCGCGTCCCACGGTGTTTCAGAACGTCGTGACCAACATCGACGGCGCGACGGGCAAGGTCACCGAGAACCCCGACGTGATCTGGACGCGCAAGGACCAGACGCTGATGGTGTGCCCCGGCACGAACGGCGGGAAGAATTGGCCCGCCGGCGCGTACAGCCCGAAGACCAACACGATGTACATGCCGATGCAGAACATGTGCATGAACGCGACCACGCAGACGGACCAGCGCGACCCCAAGCTCGTCTACGGCTTCAGCACGGAATACATCACCGCGCCGGGCGCCAACGAGGTCGGTGTCGTCTGGGCGATCTCGGCCGAGAAGGGCACGACCCTCTGGAAGCACGAGCAGCGCACGGGCGTGATGTCGCTCGTCGCGACGGGCGGCGGGCTCGTGTTCGGCGGCGACGTCGTCCGGCGCGTTCAAGGCGTACGACGACACGAGCGGGCAAGGTGCTCTGGGAGACCAACCTCGGCTCGCCCGTGAGCGGCTACCCCGTGACGTTCGCCGTCGGCGGTAAGCAGTACGTCGCGGTGACGACGGGTCCGTCGCTCGTCGCGGCGGCATCGCGGCGCGTGACGCCTGAGCTGCCGGCGGACTCCGGCGGCGCGCAGGTCTTCGTGTTCGCGCTGCCGTAGGGAGAGCCGCGATGACTGCAGCTCGCACCGTCACTGCACCCGCCTTGCGCGGCGGGCTCGCGGCGCTGCTGCTGACGGCGGCGGCGCACGCGCAGCTGCCGGCCGCCAAGCAGGCGGACCTCGATCGGCACGTCGACCGCCGCGCGCGCTGCGGCCGGGGCGGAGCATGCGGGCATGGTCGACCGGCTGTGCCCGGGCCCGACGGCGGCCGCGGCGATCCGCCCGACGGTCGCCGCCGCGGGCGCCACCCAGCCGCCCGATCCGCCGCGCGATCGTTGGCACGCCGAGCCGCAGAAAGTGTTCGACAACCTCTACTTCGTCGGCATGACGGAGTTCGCGTCGTGGGCCGTGACGACGACGGACGGCATCATCGTGATCGATCCGCTGTTCGACTACTCGGTCGAGGACGAAGTCGTCGGAGGGCTCAAGAAGCTCGGCTTCGATCCGGCCGACATTCGGTACGTGCTGATCAGCCACGGCCATCTCGATCACGCCGGCGGCGCGAAGCTTCTGCAGGAGCGCTTCGGCGCGCGGCTGCTGATGACGGCGGCGGATTGGGACTTGGTCGAGCGCGACAATCCGCGCTGGAAGCCGGCGCGCGATCTCGAGATCGTCGACGGGCAGAAGCTCACGCTCGGCGACACGACACTCACGATGTACCTTACGCCCGGCCACACGAACGGCACTGTCTCGACGCTGATCCCGCTGCGCGACGGCGGCGCGAAGCACGTCGCGGCGCTCTGGGGCGGCACGCTGTTCAACTTCGGACCCGACGCGGCGCGTTTCACGGCGTACCAGGCATCCGCCGCGCGGATGCGCGATATCGCCGCGGCCGCGGGCGCGGATGTGCTGTTGTCGAATCACACCGACTACGACGGCTCGAAGATCAAGCTGCCCGCGCTGAGAACGCGCTGCTCCCGGCGCGCCGCATCCGTATGTCGTCGGCGCGGATTCCGTGCGCCGCTACCTCACGGTCGCGAACGAATGCGCGCGGCGCCGCGCTCGCGAGCTTGCCGTAGCGGGTCGCGTCGTCGCCGAACCCCGGAGAAACCTCATGAGAACCACAGCTTTCGGAACGTTGCTCGTGCTCGCTGCCGCGGCGTTCGCCGTGCCTGCCGGCGCTCAGCCGCGAGCGGCAGCGCGTGCGACCGCGCGTGCCTGAACGCGCTGGTCGACTCGTATCTCGCGGCGCTCGTCGCTCACGACCCGAGCCGCTTGCCGTCGCCCCAACGCACGGTTCGTCGAGAACGTGCAGGCGAAGAAGACCGGTGAAGGGCTCTGGCAGACTGCGTCGGCCGTGCCGACGACGTTCAAGATCTACGTGCCCGATCCCGTGTCGCAGCAAGTCGGGCTTCCTCGGCGTGATCCAGGACGCGGGCAAGCCCGCGGAGCTCGCGCTGCGTCTAAAGCTCGAGAACGGCAAGATCAGCGAGATCGAGCACCTGATCGCGGGCAACCTCGGCGATCGCAACCTGCCGAACCTGCAGACGCCGCGTGCCGTGTTCTCGACGCCGGTGCCGCCGGCGCAGCGCAACACACGCGAGCAGATGCTGAAGATCGGTGCGTCGTACTACGACGCGCTCGACGACAACGACGGCCACAAGGCGCCGTTCGCCGACGACTGCGTGCGCCGCGAGAACGGTATGCAGACCACGGGCAATCCGCCGCCGGCGCAGCCCGGCGGCTTCGGCGTCGACCGGTGCGCTCGGCTGCGCGGCGCAGCTCGACACGGGCACGTTCCAGTACATCGACAAGATCGACAACCGGCGCGTCGAAATCGCCGACCCCGAAACCGGGCTCGTGCTGGGGCTATCGCACTTCCATCATCCGATGAAGCAAAAATTCGTCACGATCAAGGGCGTTCCGGGCGTCGAGAAGATCGACATGCCGTTCGACGCGTTCGATCTTCCGGCCGCGCACATCTTCAAGGTGAGCGGCGGGAAGATCCACGAGATCGAGGCGATGGGTTTCAGGGCCGACTATCAATCACCGACGGGTTGGGAATCACATGCAGGACACTAACGACATCATCGCCGCCGTGCGCGGCTCGACCGGATCGCGAGCGCGCCGAGCGGGCGCGGCGAGCCTCGTGGCTACGGGCGCCGCGGTTCTCTCTGCCGCGCTGCCGCTCGCGGCCTCGGCGCAGCAGCAACCGAATCTCGGCATCGCGCCGGTGACGCTCAAGAGCGAGCCGTACACGTTCGACACGGCCGAGCAGCACGGCATCAAGGTATCGATCGTCATGCGCGGCCTCGCGCATCCGTTCAGCTTCGCGTTCCTGCCGAATGGCGACGCGCTCGTCACGGAGCGCTACGCGAGCTTGCGGCTCATCCGCGGCGCCAGCGGCGCGAAGGCGACGCTCGAAGCGACGCCGGTCGCGGGCACCCCGGCGCAACAGACGCAGCGCGGCGCGGGGATCAGCGAAGTCGCGTTGCATCCGAAGTTCGCCGAGAACGGTCTCGTGTACTTCACCTACAACAAGACGGGCGAGCCGGTTCCCGACGCAAAGCCGCCGCGCCGCATGACCGCGGTCGCGCTCGGCCGCGGCAAGTTCGACGGCAAGGCGCTCACCAACGTCGAGGAGCTGTTCGCCGGTGAATGGTCTACGGGGGCGAGCGGCTCGCGCCTCGCGTTCGGCAAGGACGGTTTCCTCTACATGACCACCGGCGCGACGGCCGGGGGCCTGTTCGACGACACCGCGCAGAAGCTCGACACTGTCTACGGCAAGGTGCTGCGGCTGCACGCTCGACGGCAAGCCCGCGAAGGACAATCCGTTCGTCGCGCGCGCGGGCGCGCGGCCCGAGATCTTCTCGTACGGCCACCGCGACCAGCTCGGGCTCACGGTCGACCCCGTTAGCGGCAACGTGCTCGCGGCGGAGCACGGCCCGAACGGCGGCGACGAGGTCAACCTGATCCTGCCGGGCCGCAACTACGGCTGGCCGAAGTCCAGCTACGGCCGCACCTACGACGGCCCGCGGATGTCGTCGCTGCCGATCGAGGCAGGCATCGAGCAGCCGCTGATCCTGTGGCTGCCGTCGATCGCGCCGACCGGGGTCACGTTCTACTCGGGCGACAAGTTCCCGGCCTGGAAGGGCAACCTGTTCGTCGGCAGCGCGCGCGTCGGCGAGATTCCGCGCACGGGCGCGCTCGAGCGCGTCGTGTTCAACGACAAGCTCGAGGAGTTGCGCCGCGAGCGGCTGCTCTCCGATCTGCACCAAAGAATTCGTGACGTTCGGCAGGGCCCCGATGGGCTAATCTACGTCGTGACCGACGAGGACGACGGCGCGCTGCTTGCGCATCGAGCCCGCGGCCCTCTGAGTAGACACGCGATAATGAAAACCAAACACGGCGTGGGGGAAAGCTGCGCCGCATTCACAACCAGCAAGGAGTCATCGAGCATGAATAAGAAACCTCTGGCGGCGGCGGCGATTGCGATTCTGTCGATCGGCGGTTACGCCATTGCGCAGAAGCCCGCGGCGAACATGGGCTTTTTCGTCACGAGCGCGAACCCGAAGGGCGGCAACCTCGGCGGCCTCGCGGGCGGCGGACGCGGTGTGCCAGTCGTTGGCGCAGGCGGCGGGCGCGGGCGGCAAGACCTGGCACGCATATCTGAGCACGAGCACGGTCGACGCGAAGACCCGGATCGGCAATGGCCCCTGGTACAACTTCAAGGGTGAGCTGATCGCGCAGAACGTCGCGGACCTGCACACCGCGGACAAGAACAAGATCTCCGGCGCGACCTCGCTCACCGAGAAGGGTACGACGCCGAACTATCTCACGAAGAATGCGGCGGGAGAGGTGCAGTGCGGCCCGAAGGCAGCAGCTTGCAGCACGACATCCTGACCGGCACCAAAGAGGACGGCACGAAGGACGCGGACACCTGCAAGGATTGGACGGTCGGCGACGGGAGCGCGAAGGCGATGCTCGGCCACGCGGATCGCCTGGGCCGCAATCCGGGGCTGAACCCGTGGAATGCTGCGCATCCGTCGCAGGGCTGCGGCATGGAGCAGCTCAAGCCGACCGGCGGCGCGGGCCTGCTCTACTGCTTCGCGACGAACTGAGGCTTGCGTCGCGGCCGGCGTGAGTCGGCGGCGACTCGCAAAAAAGAAAGGCCGCGGCTCGTCACGAGCCGCGGCCTTTTTCTTTGCCGGTGAACGGTACTCGGGCTTACTCGGGCCGTTCGTCCGGCGCGCCGGTGCCCGACGAGCCGACGAACAGCTTCGTGCCGTCCGCGAACGTGATATCGCGGCCATTGGCGCGGAACGAGCCGTCCTTCGCCTGGAAGCCCTTGCACCGTGATCTTCGAGCCCGTCGGCAGCGAGTTGCGGTTCCAGCCGCGGCGCAGCAGCGCGTTCGGCGCTCCGCCCTCGATCATCCACTGCTGGGTCTCGCCGCTCGGCGTCTTCACGTCGATGTGAATCCACGAGTGCGGATTGATCCACTCCATCTTCGTGACGACGCCCTCGAGCTTCACCGGCTTGTTCGCGTCGAACTCGGCCGCAAACGAGTGATGTGCAAGCACGGGTAACGCTGCGGCCGTGAGCAGCGCGCCGGCGACAACGCCAAGGATTTTACGCATCGGAATGATCTCCCTCATCAGGCTTGCCAAAAGTCTACTCGGATTTCTTCGTCAGGTCCCCGTAGAGCAGCTCCTCGGAGAACTCGACGCACTTGAACTCGAGCAACTGGACGTTCTTGTCGATCCGCTTGTAAAGCGGCATGCGAGATCTTCCACGGCCGAGAGAACGTCTCCGGATCCTCGATCGTCGCTTCGTACTGGATGTGATCCTGCCCGGCCAGCGTGTAGCGTTCCGTGACCTTCATCATGGCGCCATGGTGATTCCCGGCGCGGTCGAACCACGTCTGGTCGTTGTTCCCGGTCACCTCGACGACGAGCGTATCGCCCTCCCAATGGCCGTTGGACCAACCCATCCAGCTGTCGACCGGCGGCTCTTGGTGATTCGCCATGTGCACGATGCGATTCGCGCTCGCGAACTCGTAGACGAACAAGATGTCCGCGTCGCCCTGCACGATCCGGAACGGGTAGGGCATGTACGTGGCCCGCGGGATGCCGGGCATGTAGCACTTCGCCTCGGGGTCCGTCTTGGGCCAGCCGGCGCGGTTCTCGTCGCGCTTCGTGAGCGCCGCCGGTAGGTAAGGAATCGTTCCGCCTTCGACCACGCTCTGGCCGGCGGGCACGGCCGCAATCGCGCCGAGCTGCCAGAAGTTGCTCAAGGCCGACGCCGAATGATCCTCGACGTTCCAGTACGCGGTGCCGATCGCTTGCCAGACGCCGTTCAAGTTCGGCTTGCCCGCGATCTTTGCGGGGTTCGCCTGCTGCGCCGTGCTCGGCCCGAGCAAGGCGAAGGCGGCAACGGCCGTCGCGGCGAGCGCAGCCATGCGCCGGAGAAAGGAAACGCGGTCGATCGATGAGCTCATTGATTGCTTCCGCCCTTGAGTAGTTGTTGGTAGGCCGAATCGAAGAATGCGAGAGTCGCGGGCGCCGGTGTGGTCGCCGATTCCGTCGTCACGGTGTCGCCGAGCACCTGCACCTTGCTGCCCGCCGCGTCGCGATAGGCGGGCCAGGCAGGCAGGCCGGGACCGTTCGGGTCGCCGCTGCGCGCGAAATTCACCCAGTACGACGACATCGTCTCCGCGAGCCGGATGTCGACGTCGGTCCACGGTTGTCCGGCCGCGAGGTTGTTGAACATGTACGAGATCTCGGCCACGTGCGTCGCGCCGCGCGACGGGCGGTCGGGTGGCGGCGGCGGCACGCGTGTGAAGTAGTAGACGTAGGCCTTGCCGCCCCGTTTCGCTTGGAGCTCGGCGAACTTCCGCATGTGCCAGGCTGCCTCGTCGCGGAACGACGCGAGGTACGACTGCCCCGTTTGCATCGTCGCTGGCCGCGGGGTACATCTTCAAGTAGCCATCCGCGAGCACGCCGAAGCGCTGTTTCGCCTGGCCCGCGAACTGCTCGGCCGTCAGGCCGGGACGCTGGAAGAACGTCCCTTCGTCTTGGTTGGAGCCGACGAGCAGGTCGACCGAGCTCTGACGGCTCGAGCGTGTAGGTGAGCGACAGGTCCTCGGGGATCAACCAGCCGTCGACGACGAGACCGCCGCCGCGAATCTTCTGGAATACCTCGGCCGCCGGCATCGTGCGGAGCTCCGCGATCGACTTCGCGCCGCTTTCGGTGAGCGCCTTCGCGCCCGACTCCTCCGCGCGCGCGAGCGTGTTCATTCGCGCCATTCCGAGGCCCATCCACGCGCCGCTCTGCGCGATCGCGCGCTGGAAAAGGCCTTTCGCGAGCGGCGAACCAATGAGCGTCGCGACCATGTTCGCGCCGGCGGACTCGCCGAACACCGTGACGTTCGCGGGATCGCCGCCGAACTCGGAGATGTTTCGCTGCACCCATTGGAGTGCCGCGATCGCGTCGAGCATGCCGTAATTGCCGGACACCTTGTGCTCGGACTCGGCGCTGAGCTCGGGATGCGCGAAGAAGCCGAGCGAGCCGAGCCGGTAGTTGATCGTGACGACGACCGCGCCTTTCCGCGCGAGACCCTCGCCGCCGTAGCGCGCCTCCGAGCCCGCGCCGCCAAAGAAGCCGCCGCCGTAGATCCACAGCATCACGGGGCGCTTCGCGTCGGGGGCTTCCGCCGTGGTCCACACGTTGAGGTAGAGGCAGTCTTCGCTCGTGGGCGGCGTGGCCGCGGCGTTCGGGCCGCCGGGACCGCCGCCTTGCGTGCACCGCGGGCTGAATTCGGTCGCCGCGCGCACGCCGGTCCACGGTGTGACAGGTTGAGGCGCACGCCACCGATTCGCGCCGAGCGGCGACGCCGCGAATGGAATGCCTTTGAACACACGCACATCGGGGCTCACGCCCGTGGTGCCGGCGATCGTGCCGCTGTCGAGCTCGACTTGGGCCGGGATCGCCGCGAGCGCTCCGCTCGCTGCGAACAACGTGCTCGCTGCCGCCGCGACGAGACGACGCATAGAACTCCCCCTCAGCCAGTGCCTGGTCCGCCCCTGTTCTCGCACGCGGTGGCTCACCATCCCGGTCGCACGTAGAATGCCGCGGTCTCGAATCCGGCGGCTGCACTATTTGAACACGCAACGGCCGCGAAATCAGCTCCTCGAGAGGTTGGCGAGTGTCGTTTGTCGGTCTTTTGCAGGTGATCGAGGACTCCGCGTTCAGCACGGGCTTGCGCGAGTCGGTCTACATGTGGGCCTGCGTCGACGGAGTTCATGTCCTCGGGCTGTGTATCTTCCTCGGGATGCTGCTCTTTTGGGAGTTGCGCCTGTTCAACGTGGGCTTGCGCAGCGCTTCGGTGTCGGAGACCTGGGATCGGCTGTCGCCGTGGATCACGGCGGGATTCGTCGTGATGGTGATCAGCGGGCTACTGTTGTTCGTGTCGGAGCCCGTGCGGTTCTGGGGGAACATCTTCTTCCGCGTCAAGCTCGTTGCGCTCGTGCTCGCGGGGCTCAATGCGCTCGCGTTCCACTACAGCATCGGCAAGCGCCTCGTCGACTGGGACGCGCGGCCGTTGCCGCAGACCGCGCACCTCGTGGGCGTCGCCTCGATCACGCTCTGGGTGCTGATCGTATTCTGCGGCCGGTTGATCGCGTACAACTGGTTCGCGCCGCTGGTATAGGATCTCGGCAGATGTCTCTGCAACCCCTGTTCCAGTGGATCGAAGGCACCGCGCTCGCGGTCGCGATCAACAACTCGACTTACGCGTTCGCGCTGATCGAGTCCGTGCACCTCGTCGCCCTCGCGGTGATCGGCGGCGCGGTGCTCGTCGTCGATCTCCGGATGTTCGGTCTCGGGTTCAAGAACCAGCCCGTCGCGGCGGTCGCGACGGCCGCGCGGCCGTGGCTGATCGGCAGCCTGCTCCTGATCTTGCTCACGGGTTATCTTCTGTTCTCGTCGCTCGCCGCCGGCAAGTACTACTGGAACATCGCGTACTGGTGGAAGATGTATTTCCTGCTCGCCGCGATCGTCTATACGTTCACCGTGCGCCAGCCGTTTGCGTTGCGCCGTGCCGCGAACGCGTCCGTGGGCGTCACGAAGCTCGTCGCCGGCGTGTCGATCTTTCTGTGGCTCGGTGTTGCGGTGATGGGGCGCGCGATCGGCTTCATCTGACGGTCGCGCGTCGAGCGCGCCGGCGGCTCACGCCGCGCGTTCTTCCGCCTGCTGCGCGCTGTCGACTTCGATCGACAGCCCCACTCTGAGCTCGACGAGCATCAGCATCAGTGCCTGCGACATCTCGAGCTGGAAGCCGTCGGTATTGTGGACCTGGAGCCGGCACTCGACGGTGCCGCCTTGATCCGTCAGCGCTCGCCAAAAGGCCGTCGCGCGTTTCATCTTGAGCAGCGTGAAATACAGCGTGATCTGCGGTAGCACCGGGCCCGTCTTGACGGCCGCGATCAGCGGGCCGGCGCGGCCATGCCGCAGCTCCGGCAGCATCTCGGGCAGCATCCCGGACCAAGGCAGCGATGCCGGTAACACCCCGACCCAAAAAGTCTCGCGATAGACGCCGCTGCCGACCTCGCCCGATTCGAGCCGCCGGGGTTCGCCGGCGCGCCACGCGTGCTGGGGCTCGATGCCGAGCTGGCGGCTCAGCTCTGCGGGATCGATACTCGGATGCCGGATGCGAAACGAAATCGAGAAGTCCTGCGGATCCATCGCGATGCCCCCGAGACGAGAAGGGCGGCATTATTACCGAGTTGCGTAGTAATTGGCCAGCGAGCACGGAGAACTTGATGATGGTACGGCGAGATCGCGAATGAACCAGCGTTATGGGGAGACGCTTGCGGGCGGCGCGCTCGAAAGCCCGGCGGCCGAGCGCAACAAGCAGCCGATCCTCGACGTGCTCGAGGGCTGGCTGCCGCAGCAGCGGCATCGTCCTCGAAATCGCGAGCGGTACCGGCCAGCACGTCGTTCACTTTGCGCGCGCGTTGCCCGCGCTCCAGTGGCAGCCGACCGACGCGGACCCCGAGCTGCGCAGCGCGGTTGCTGCGCGAGCGGCGAGTGCGGCGCTCGAAAACGTGCTGCCGCCGTTGGCGCTCGACGTGCTGGATGCCGCTTGGCCCGTGACGGCCGCGGACGCCGTGCTCTGCATCAACATGATTCACATCGCTCCGCGGGCGGCGACGGCCGCGCTGCTGCGGGGATCCGCGCGCCTACTGCGTGGCGGCGCACCGCTCATTCTCTACGGGCCCTACAAGCGCGGCGGGCGCCATACGGCTGCGAGCAACGAGGCGTTCGACGCGAGTCTCCGGGCGCGCAATCCGGACTGGGGGATTCGCGATCTCGACGAGGTCGCGGCGAGCGCGCGCGACAACGGATTCGACCTCCGCGACGTCGTTTCGATGCCTGCAAACAACCTTACGGTCCTGTTCGAGCGCACCACGGAGTGAGCCGTAT
This sequence comes from uncultured Gammaproteobacteria bacterium, assembly GCA_963742115.1. GTDB lineage: Bacteria > Pseudomonadota > Gammaproteobacteria > Steroidobacterales > Rariloculaceae > FEN-1219. Next base: position 262,242 of record CAVUKQ010000007.1, on the reverse strand, counting down.
GGGGCCGACGGAGGTTAAGTGCCGCGCTCGAGCAGCAGCGGAATGATCAGGTCCTCCTCGTCGCCGAGATGGCGGATCAGCCGCCGGTAGAGCATGTCGCTCTCGCGCAGGTAACGATCGGCCGCGTGCTGCGCGGCCGCTGCCCCGGGCGCGCTCGCGTCCGCGGCCGCGACGAGCTCGCTGAGCGCGCCGAGCGCGCGGGCGATGTCCGCGTGCAGCAGCGCGTGATCGTTCGCGAGCAGATCGAACCCCGGCGCAAGCCGCGGCTCCGCCTCGCGAAACGTCGGGAAGTAGTGGTAGTCCTCGATCTCGTGATGGCCGTGCAAATGGCCCACCATCGCGCGCAAGCGCGGTGCGCTGACGGCCGCGAGCTCGCGCGCTGTGAGCCGTCCCCCGCGACCGTCGTCGCCGGCCATTGCGAGCGCGACGCACTCGCGCCGGAAGCTGTCGTGCACCTCGAGCCAGAACTGGACGGTCGGGGAGGTCTGCGCGGACCAAGTCGCGCGCGGGTGACGCTCGAGCAGCACGCGGAGGTCAACGGACAACGGCAGACGTTGATCGGAATCGATGCTCAAGCGCGCATTGTGACAGCCTGCCGGCGCGCGATGTTAGGGGTTGAGACCGGCGCCTCGTCGCAGTTGCGTCCGAGGCGCCGGGAGGGGGGAAGTAGTGGGCAGAAGCGGCCGCGTAGCGGTGAAATCGAAGGGGGGCGCGATTTGTGTGGCTGGCGCGACCGACCCTGCCCGCAGAGCTAATTGCAAACGCCATGCCAACCCAAAACCCGCGTGATTCAAGGCCCTGCAGGGGGTTGCTCACGCTTGTTCGCACAGTTTCGGGGCGCTTGCGGCCTGCTTCTGCACTCCGAGAGGTCGCCGCGGTCTTAAGCGCCCGCTTCCGCTTCCGCAGTTTCGTCGACGCTTGCGCGCCGCACCGGCACATCACCGCGCAGTGAGCCGAGCGGTACCGAGCACGACACCTCGGTGCCGCCGTCCTGGGCCGAGTTGATCTGCAGGTGTCCGCCGATCATCCGAGCGCGGTAATACATGCTCTTGATGCCCATTCCTTCCCGGCGAGCATCGGCGGGCGGGATCCCGAGGCCATCGTCGACGACTTCGAGCACGAATGCCGGCCCCTCGACGCGGCATTGGATCCGGATCGTACCGGCGCGGCCGTGGCGGGCGGCGTTGTTGACGCTCTCTTGGGCGATTCGATAGAGATGCATCGCAGCGGACGGGCCAATGCCGATGCTCTCGGGCGTACAGGCGCAGCTCGAACGGCACTCGACGTCGTAGAGCGTGCTGACCTCGTTCGAGAGGGTACGCAGGGCGGCGAAGAGTCCGCCCTGAAACGTCGGCGCGAGCATGTGCGTGTACTGCCGCGCCTGCTCGATGGTCCGCTGAGCCGTCGCCGTGAGCTGATTGACCGTCGTGACGTGCTGCGAGCCTTCGTGCTGCAGCCGGCGCGCGAGCGCGCCAAGCGCCAGCGAGATACCCGTGAGCGCTTGGCCCAGTCCGTCGTGCAAGTCGCGCGCGACGTTCAGGCGTTCCGTTTCGCCCGCGCGCACGACGTCGCGCTCGAGCTGCACGCGGTTCGTGACGTCGAGAACGAGGAGAAAGAATCCCGCGACGTGGCCGTCCGCCATGATGTCGGGCACGAGGTCGACTTGCAGATCGTGCATGGCGCCGTCGACGTCGAGCTTCGCGCGGTGCTCGTAGGTCTGCGCCTCGCCGCGCAGCGCGCGAGTGCTGTATTCACGCAGGATGCCATAGAGGTCGGCGCGCACGACGTCGCGCACGTGGGCGCCGATGATGTCTTCCGGAACGCGCCCGTGCATGCGCGCGTAGCGGCGGTTGGTGAACTGAAAGCGCTCTTCGAGGTCGATGTACGCGACCGCGAGCGGCAGCGCGTCGGTCATCAAGCTCAAGCGGCGCTCGTCGCGGCTCTGCGAGCGGCTCGTCGCGAGAAACCCGGCCGCCGTGAAACCGACGCCGAGAAACGCGACGACCCAAAGGACGCTCGAGCGCAACACGGCGGTCAGCACGGCTGCGCGCTCGGCTCCGAATAAGGCCGCACCGGCGTCCATGAGCACGAGGTCCGCCGCGTAGAACAGCGCGTAGGTGACGGCGCCGAGCACGATCAGGACACGGCCGCGCGAGCGGCGCCGAAAAAAACCGCCGGCGGAGGCATAGCGGAACGTGAGCAGCGCGAGCATCACGACCGCGAGGTCGATGACGCTCATCAACGTGTTGGAGTTCCAGATCATCCCCGCCGCCAGCTCAGCAACGCTACACAACGCCGACCGACTGGCCGCGTGGTCGAACGATACAGCAGCCGAGGCGTGGCCGCATCGCCGCGTGCGGGGGCTGCCGGCCCGTCGCCTACGACGACCTTCGTGCCCGGCAAATCCAGCGAGAGGAATGCATCGAGATTCTTCTCCACCGCAACGCGGCCCGCGTACATCCAGATTGGCCGTCGGGCGACGACTGCATCACGGCCCGAAGGCTTGAAAAGATCCGCGTCGACGCCGCGCGACCACAGCACGACGTTCGTGAAGCCGTGCGCGACGAGATCGCGCCGCTGGTGCTCCGTCGCGACCAGAGTGCGGCGCGCGCGGCCGTGATGGTGCCGCAGGTACGCGTAGGACCAGCTTTCGGGGATCGGCACGCGCTTGCGAACGTATTGCGGGAATTGCGTGTGGTACGACGTCGTGAAGGCGAGTCCGTTCGCGACGCAGTAGCCGCGCGCGCCGGCACCGAGCGGGCCCTCGGTCGCGACGTGGACTGCGTCCGGCGCGAGCGCGTCGAGGGTCGCCGCGAGCTTGCGGCCCGGCAGGAGGGCGAGCCGAATCTCGGGGTAGGTCGGGCAGGGAACGTCCGGAAAGCTCGGGCGACACCACCGTCACCGTGACCGGCTCGCTGCAGCGCGTCGCGCGTGCGGCTCAGCGTCGTGACGACGCCGTTCACCTGCGGCTCCACGCGTCGGTCACCATCGCGAGCTTCATCGGCTGTGCTCCTGCCCTCGTCAATGCAGGCATAGTGTTAACAGCCGTTCTTTATCTTCTTGTTACAAGCTCCGATTTAACTTTTTGCTGCTGAAAGAAAAACTTCAAGATTCCGCCACCCAGTAGTCATGTTGACGGGCGATGCTGCTCGCGTCAGGGATGCATGGAAGGTCCAGCGATGCCGCGACGACTCGCACTGGCTTTCGAGCGTTTCGACCGAGCGGAGCTCAGGTTCTGCCGGTACCTCAATCGGTCGAGCCACTCCACGGCGATCCGGGAGCTGTTTCGAGCCGTCAGTTGGCTCGGCGACGGTTGGGTCTGGTGTGCCTTGCTATTGGCACTGCCGCTCCTGTACGGCGCGGCAGGCGGCCTCGCCGCTTTGCACCTCGGAGCGACGGCCGCCGTCGGGGTGATGATCTACAAGCTCATCAAGACGCGCGCGGTCCGCGAACGGCCTTACATCACCCATTCCGCGATCAACTGCGTCTCCGTGCCGCTCGATCGCTACAGCTTCCCGTCCGGCCATACGCTGCACGCCGTGTGTTTCACGCTGATGATCGCGAGCTACTTCCCCGAATGGGCTGGCCTGGTCGGGGCGTTCGCGTTCCTGGTCGCGCTGTCGCGCGTCGTGCTCGGGCTGCACTACCCGACCGACGTCGCAGCCGGCGCGCTGCTCGGCGGCGGTATCGCGATGCTGAGCTTGATGCTCGGCCGCGCGCTGCTCGGCTGAGCCCGAGACGACCGAGCTAGACTGGTCCGAACCGCTCCCAGCCGATCAGGACCCACACGAGCAGAGTGAGCGCTAGGCTCACGAATACGGCCGCAGACCCCACGTCTTTCGCGTGCCCCGAAAGCTCATGGTGGTCGCTGCCGATCCGGTCGATGACGAATTCCACTGCGGTGTTCAAGAGCTCGACGATCAGGACGAGCAGGCAGGCGCCGATCAGCAACGAACGCTCGACGGCCGTGCGCCCGAGCCAGAAGCCGACCGGAATCAGCACGATCACGAGCACGCACTCTTGCCGAAAAGCGGCTTCGCTCCGCCAGGCGGTCTTGAGGCCGGCAAGGGAGAAGAACGTTGCGTTGATGACCCGGCGAATGCCGGTATTGCCTGGCTTGGCCATGAAAGCTCGAGTCGGACGCGCGAGGCGGCGATGTTAACAGGATTCGCGCGCCGCGCGGCGTGGGGTGCACGCCTCGCCCGGACCTTTAGGCGGCGTCGCGCAACGGCTGGACGATGGGCTCGATTGCCGTTGCGGGCCGCCAGCTGATCAACCGCAGATCGCCTCGCAAATCCTCGACGAGCGCTGTGCAGCTCTCGACCCAGTCGCCGTCGTTGCAGTAGAGAAGCCCGTTGCGCTCGCCGACGTCCGCCTTGTGGATGTGGCCGCACACGACTCCGTCGAACCCGCCCTCGGCGGCCGCGCGCAGCGACGCGCGCTGGAACTTCTCGACGTAGCGCATCGCCTTGCCGAACCGGGACTTGACGTGTTGAGCGAGCGACCAGTAAGGGCGTCCTAGTAGCTCGTTGACTCCGTGCACGAGCCGGTTCAATGCGAGCAGGCTCTGGTAGGCGGCGTTGCCGAAGACCGCCGCCAGCGCGCTGCACTTGATCACGGAGTCGAATTCGTCGCCATGCAGCACGAGTAAGCGGCGGCCAGCGCGGGTCGTATGGACGGTCCGGCGTTGGACCTCGATGTTGCCGAACCGGACGCCGACGAGGGCGCGTAGATCTTGATCGTGGTTGCCGGGCACGTAAACGATGCGCGTGCCTTCCTGGCTCTTCTTGAGCAGCAGCCGCAGCACTTCCGTGTGGGTTTCGGGCCAGAAGAAGCTCTGCCGCAGACTTTCGATGTCGATGATGTCGCCGACGAGGTAGAGCGTCTCGCAGCGCGTGCGGCGCAGGAAGTCCAGCAGCAAGCTCACGCGGCAAGCCCGAGTGCCGAGGTGAACGTCCGACAGCCAGATCGAGGAGAACGTCTCGCCTTCCATCGCGTCCTTCCGCAAAACTGATTTGACTGCAAGGAGCTTAGCGACGAGTCTTTACGGTTTTTTTGCAGTTTGTTGGACAAAGTATTGCAGCGCCTCGGGTTTCTCGATTCTGTTAAACGCCTGTCACGTCTCCGTAACGATCGCTCGCGAAGATTCGCCAGGTCGTTTTCCAGTCAGGGCGCCCCGTGCGTGTGTTGATGATCTCGGACGTGTATTTCCCGCGCGTCAACGGTGTCTCCACCTCGATCCAGATTTTCCGGCGTGACCTCGCGGCGCTCGGTTGCGAGAGCTGGCTGGTCGCGCCGTCGTATCCCGGCGCGCGCGACGCAGAGCCCGGCGTGCTGCGCCAGCCGTCGCGTTACCTCGTCTTCGATCCGGAGGATCGGATGATGATCGGCCGCGCCGCGTTGGCGGCCTGCCTCGAGCTGCGGGAGCGCGTCGATCTCGTCCACATCCAGACGCCGTTCATCGCGCATCGCATCGGCCTCAAGGTCGCTCGCGAGCTCGGTCGCAAGACGCTCGAGACTTACCACACGTTCTTCGAAGAGTATTTGCATCACTACCTTCCGCTGATTCCGCGCACCCTCACTCGCGCATTCGCGCGCGGCGTATCGCGCCGGCAATGCAACTCCGTGAACGCCGTAGTCGCGCCGTCGCAGCAGCTCGCCGCCGTGCTCGCCGAGTACGGTGTCACCGCTCCGATCGCGGTGATCCCGACCGGTCTCGATCTCGGCGATTTCGGCGGCGGCGACGGCGCGAAGTTCCGCGCTCAGCACGGGATCGCGCAGCGAGCGTCCCGTGATGTTGCTCGTCGGGCGCGTCGCGCACGAGAAGAACATCCACTTTCTCGTGCACGTGCTCGCCGAGGTGCGCAAGTCGGTGCCCGACGTGCTGTTCGTGATCGCAGGGGAAGGCCCGGCGCTGCCCGCAGTAAAACGGACCGTGAGCAGCGCAGGACTCGACGGCAACGTGTTGTTCGTCGGCTACCTCGACCGGCGAACGGCGCTGCGCGATTGCTACCGCGCGGCCGACGTCTTCGTGTTCGCGTCGCGCACCGAGACGCAGGGGCTCGTGCTGCTCGAGTCTCTCGCGCTCGGCGTGCCCGTCGTGTCCACGGCCGTGCTCGGGACGAAAGAGGTGCTGCGCGAGGCTCGCGGCGCGATCGTCGTGGCGGAGGAGCGTGGCGGAATTTTCTACGGCGGTGACGCGGGTGCTCACGGAGCCCGCACTGCGCGCCGCTCTAGCGAAGGACGCGCGTGCATTCGTCGAGGCACGCTGGTCGAGCAAAGAAATGGCGCGACGGTTGCTAGAGCTCTATGAGAGGTGAATGGCGCGTGAGCGCACGCGCTTCAGCGGCGCCGTCGCACGCTCGTGGAAAGCATCCGCAGGTCGCGCTGCTCGAGCGAGCGCCGAAACGCCTCGCGATCCATGCGATCGATCAAATCGGTGAGCGATTCTTCGACGACGCGCTCTTCGCGAGCAGGAGCTGGGGGCGTGGCGGTTCCGTTTTCTCCTTCTGCGCTCATCGCTGGCCTTTTCTTGTGATTGTGCGCGCGATGATAAGCGAACCGAGCGTGCGGCAACAGTCGCGCTGCGGGGGCGCAGCCGTTATGTTTTCGTAACAATCTGAGTAGCGACCTTTCGCGGCGCCTATGGAATGTTCGCTACGGCCCGGCTCCTCCGGCGAGGCGCTCGCTGCGCAGCGTCGGACGATCGAATGGGAACGTCTCGCCGCGCACGCGCGGGTCGACGAGCGCGCTCTCGAGGAACGCCCGGATGTCCGTCTCGTCGACCTGGCTCATGTTGAAAGTGTAGAGGCCGGCGCCGGGGATACCGTCGCGCTCCGGCAGCGCGGGGGCATTGATATAAAACCCGATCGCCGCGCCGACGTTGTTGAACTCGCCGGTATGCATGAAGCGCGGCCGCAGCACCGCGTTGCGCAGCGTGGGCACCTTCATCTCCCCGGCGTCCTCGGGATCGTGCGTGACGAGCTCGCGGCCGCGATCGAAGTCCGCGCGGCGCACGCCGATCTGGAAGAACTCGTTGTTCGTGAAGAGCGGCGGCGTGTGGCACGCGACACAGTGGAAGTTGTTGAGCGCACGCCAGCCGTAGAGCGCGCGGCCCGTCACGGCCGAAGAGTCGCCCGCGTCGAACCGATCCCACGCGGTTTCGTCACTGACCAGCGTGCGCTGGTATGCGGCGAGCGCGAATGCGATTCGGACAGGCGTGATCGCGGCATCGCCGAACGCCGCCGTGAACAGCTGCGGGTAGGTGGCGTGCTGCGCGAGCACGGCCGCCACGTCGTTCGGCAGGTTCGTCGCGAGCGCGAGCGGTGTCGCGCGCGCGATACCTTCGGTCACGTCGGCCCACGACCGATCGAGCTTCGCCATCTCCGTGGACGTCACGAGCGCCGCGACCGCCTGGTTCTCGAGCGCGCCACCGCGAGCGATCGCTGTCGCGCCCGTCAGGGGATCGTCGAACCGTGAGCGTGCGCGGCCGTCCCAGAACAGCTCGTCGGCCCAGAGCGCGCCGAAGTTGGACGGCGCGAGACGCGGAGTGACCTGCGGTTGGTCCGCGAACACCGGGTCGAGCGCGGGATGCCCGTCGCGGTCGAGCCTCACGATGCCCGGGGAGCCGCGCACGTCGTCGATCGTGCCCTTGTCGACGCCTGGGTAGCGCCCCGCGCGCGGGTCTGCGCCGCCGAACGCGGGCCGGTGACACGTGCCGCACGCGACACTGCCGTCGCTCGACAATTGCTCGTCCCAAAAGAGTATCTTGCCGAGTACGCGCTTCGGCTCGGTGATCGGATTCTCGGGGGGTACCGGTACGGGCGGCACGGCGGCGAACGCGCGCGCCGTCGCGAGACCGGCGAGCAGAGCGGCGAGCAAACGTCGGGGCATGGACGCATTTTAGCGGATCGCCGTCCACCGCCGCCGAGTCGCCGGGCCCGGCCGCTTTGACCGGCTGCGGCCGACATCCGCGCAGGGGCGCGGCGGATCGGTTGGTGCTGCCAAGCGATCCCGATCTGCGCGTCCGGCGCGGGCTCCTGTAGACTAGCGCGCCCGTTTACGTCCGCCAGCGCGGTCCAGAGCATCCGAGGAAACTGCATGTCTGCCCAGAAGCGACCCGAGAGCCCCACGGCCTCGCCCGAGATGACGGCTCTGCGCGCCGTCGACCCCGAGATCCACGAGCTCATTCGTCTCGAGACGAAGCGCCAGGACGAGTTCATTCGGCTGATCCCGTCCGAGAACTACGCTTCGTTTGCCGTGATGGAAGCGACGGGCTCGATCCTGAACAACAAATACTCCGAGGGCTATCCCGGGCGTCGCTACTACGAAGGGCAGGACTACATCGACCAGGTGGAGACGCTCGCGATCGAGCGTGCCAAGAGCCTGTTCGGCATGCAGCACGCGAACGTCCAGCCGTACTCGGGCTCACCCGCGAACCAGGCCGTGTACCTCGCGCTCGCGAAGCCGGGCGATCCGGTGATGGGCCTCGGGCTGCCGTTCGGCGGCCACCTGACGCACGGTTGGGGCGTGAATTTCTCGGGCATCCAATATCACTCGACACAGTACGAGGTCGATCCGGACACGCATCGCGTGGACTTGAACCGCGTCGAGTCGCTCGCGCGCGAGACGCGGCCGAAGATCATCTTCTGCGGCGGCACCGCATATCCGCGCACCTGGGATTATGCGGGCTTTGCGCAAATCGCAGCCGCCGTCGGCGCTACGCTCGTAGCCGACATCGCGCACATCGCGGGGCTGATCGTTGCGGGTGCGCATCCGCATCCGTTTCCGCATGCGAAGATCGTGACGACGACGACGCACAAGACATTGCGCGGCCCGCGCGGCGGGATGATCCTCTCCGACGGTGCGCACGCGAAGGAGATCGATCGGGCGGTGTTCCCGGGGCTGCAAGGCGGTCCGCACAACCACACGACGGCTGCGATAGCCGTGGCCTTGAAGGAAGCTGCGACCAACGATTTCCGCGCTTACGCGCACCAAATCGTCAGCAATGCGCGAGCGTTGGCAGCGGCGCTGCTCGAGCGCGGCTTCCGGCTCATCTCGGGTGGAACCGACAACCATTTGATCCTGATCGACGTGACGCCTCGCGGCATCACGGGCAAGCCGGCCGCGAAGGCGTTGCACGAGGCGGGAATCGAGTGCAACTACAACACGATTCCGTTCGACCCGCGCAAGCCGTTCGATCCGAGCGGCTTGCGGATCGGCACGCCGTCCGTCACCTCGCGCGGGATGCGCGAGAAGGACATGACCGCGATCGCGGGATGGATCGACCGGGTACTCAAGGTCGCAGACGACGAGCGCGCGCTGCACGCGATTCGTTCCGAAGTCGCCGACTACTGCAAGGCGTTCCCAGCGCCCGGCATCCGCGTCTGATCGTGCGCCGCGCCCGGTCGGGCGCGGGCTGCCCCGCAACCACGCACCGATGGCACCTCAGTGGTGCGCGTCGGGCGCGCCGCTGCGACCGGTGCCTACCAATTCCCTAGGAATTTTCTGGGTCAACCCGGTTGGCACGGTTGCTGCTAGGCGTCCGCAAGGGAATCGAAAGCCGGACAGGAGTTCGGCGGCGCGCGACGGGTGATCAGGGAACGATAGGAGTGCGTTGTGCGCGTATTGACCGCTTTGACTGTCTTCGCTTTGGTTAGCGGCTGCACCTTGCTCGACGAGATCGAGCTCAACGGCCCGCAACTCGATCCCAACAAGGTTTACCTCGGCACCAGCAGGGTCCACGACCTCAACGTGCAGGAGCTCGGGCGTTACGGTTGCGTCGGCGCCGCTCCGCTCCTTTGCGAACAGCGCGGTATCGGGTTCGACTGCCGCTGTCCCTAAACGCAGAACGGCACCCGTTCGGGTGCCGTTCGCGCGGTCAGAACTGAGGTCGAGCGCTCAGACCTCCATGAGGCCGCTGCTGTCGCCGAACTTCTCGAGGTGAATTCCTTCCTTCGTGGCCAACGTCATGAAGAAGTTGGCAAGCGGAGTGTGCGGCTTGTTCACGACGTGGCGGTTGCTTTCGTATTTGCCGGCGCCCGTGCCCGCGATGAGGATCGGTAGTCCGATGTGATCGTGGGCGTTCGAGTTGCCCATCGGGCTGCCATACATCACTAGCGAGTTGTCGAGCAGGTTCGAGTCGCCGTCGGCCGTGCTGCGGAGCCTGTCGAGGAAGTACGCGACGATCGATGCGTGGTACGCGTTGATCTTGGCGTAGCGCTCCATCCGAGTCGCATCGTCCTGGTGGTGCGAGAGCGCGTGGTAGGCATCGGGTACGCCGCTCTCGGGGTACACCTTCGCGCTCAGGTCGCGCGAGAACATCATCGTCGCGACACGCGTGATGTCGGCCTTGAACGCGAGCACCTGGAGATCGAGCATCAGCTTCACGTGCTGGTCGAACGGCATCTCCGCCGTCTCGGGCCGCTCGGCCTCGAGCATCGCGGTCTGTTCGGCGAGGGCGATGCGCCGCTCGATCTCGCGGATGTCGTCCATGTAATCGCTGAAGCGTGCGAGGTCGCTTGGACCGAGGTCCTTCTTCAGGCGGCCCGCGTCGGCGAGCACGGAATCGAGGATGCTGCGGTCCTCGCGCTTGCGCGCGGAGCGCTCCTCGGGACTGCCGCCGTCGCCGAACAGCCGCTCGAATACGACTTGCGGGTTGCGCTCCATGGGCAGCGGCGAGGTCGGCGACGACCAGGAGATCGAGTTCGTATAGGCGCAGCTGTAGCCGACGCCGCAGACGCCGAGAGAGCCCACGTCCTCGATGCACATTTCGAGCGAGGGCAGGGGATTCTCTTGGCCGATCTTGGCCGCGATCACTTGGTCGATCGTGACGCCGGAGTAGATGTCCTGGCCTTCCGTGCGTTTCGGGTGCGAGGCGCTCAAGTAGACGGCCGCCGTGCGCGAGTGGTCGCCCGCGCTTTCCTCGGGGCTCAACGACCCGGCCATCGCATGGTCCGTATTGCTGATCACCGTGAGGCGATCTTTGAATGGCGCGAGCGGCGTGAGAATGCGCGAAAGCTCCCAATTCTTCCCTTCGCCGGTCGGCTTCCAGTACGGCGGGCTCGCGCCGTGCGGTACGTGCAGGAAGCTGTAGCGGCTCACTCCCTTCGGCACCGACGCCATCGCGGGCATCATCGCGTCGAGCAAGGGCAGCGCAATGGTCGCGCCTACGCCGCGCAGGAACGTCCGGCGCGGGATGTGTCTCTTCGAAATGAACATCGCTGCGGTCTCCTCGGTGGGTGTGCTCAGCGGTCAGCCACAATCTGAGTCGCTTCGGGCGCCGTCTCCGTCGCCCGCATCTGGAAAGGCGCGCTCTCGACGATCCCGGCAATTACGCTCGAGAAGCGGTAGTCGTTTTTCGCCGCCGCGTGCGTAATCGAGCGCACGGTCGGCATGTCGTAGTACTCGAGGCCGCGGCCGAGCGCGTAAGTCATGAGTTTCTCGGTCACGGTCTGCACGAACCGGTCGGAATACTTGAGCAGCGCGGTGCGCAACTCCGTCGCGCCGTCGATGTGCGTGCCGTCCACGAGAGTGCCGGTGGCGACGATCGGCTCGCCGTGCTCTTCGGTGCGCCAGCGGCCGACGGCGTCGAAGTTCTCGAGCGCGAAGCCGATCGGGTCCATGATCTTGTGGCAGCCGGAGCAAAACGGCTTCTCCCGGTGCAGCTCCATTTGCGCACGCACGGTCACCGGGTGGCTCTCGGCAGTCTTCGTCTCCTCGAGCGCGGGAACGTTCGGCGGCGGCGTCGGGACGTGAGCGCCGATCACGTTCTCGAGCACCCAAACGCCCCGCTGCACGGGCGACGTACGGTCCGGGTTCGACGTGACCATCAGAATGCTGCCTTGGCCGAGCAGGCCGCGCCGCGCGTCGTTCGTGATCGCAACGCGGCGGAACTGGCTGCCGTACACGCCCGGAATCCCGTAGTGCCGTGCGAGCCGCTCGTCGACGAACGTGTAGTCCGCCGTCAGCAGATCGACGACGTTGCGGTCCTCGCGGACGATGCTATCGAACAGCATCTCGGTCTCGGTGCGGAAGGCTTTGCGCAAGTTGTCGTCGAAATCAGGGAACTGCTCGACAGCGCCGCCTTTGACCGCGAGGTTGCGCAGATAGAGCCACTGCCCCGCGAAGTTCTCGATCAGCGAGTGCGAGCGCGGGTCGCCGAGCATGCGGCGCACCTGTTTGCGCAGCACCGCCGGCTCATGCAGCCGATTGTCGACCGCGACCGACAGCAGCTCGTCGTCCGGGATGCTGCTCCACAGGAAGAACGACAACCGCGATGCGAGCTCCACGTCGGTGAGCCGATGCACTTCGCCGGGCTTGGCGTTCGGTGCGATACGCTCGAAGCGGAATACGAACTCCGGGCTCGCGAGGATGCGTCGCAGCGCCATCTCGATCCCGGCGTCGAAGTCCTTGCCTTCACGCCCCTGCGCGTAGAACTCCATCAGCGTCGACAGTTGCTCGCGGTCGATCGGGTGACGGTACGCGCGGGTCGCGAGCGTCTCGATGATTTCGCGAGCGCAGCCGTCCTCGTTGCCCGCGTCCGTGGGCCGGCACACGAAGATCTTCTTGCGGGTCGGCGTATCGCTGATGCCCGCGACGTTGAACGGCCCCGTTATGCTCACGCTCGCGAGGTGCGGCACGAACGTCCAGTCGGGATCGCCGTCGATAGCGGGCTCGAACAAGCTGAACTCGTACGGTTGAACCACGTCCTCGACCGGTGCGTGGTTCCGCTTCACGAACGCCGCGGCGATCGTGTGCGGTCCGGCGGCGACCGGCATGCGGATCGACGTGCCGTCCACGACCTCGTAGTCCGCGAGGTCTTGGAGCGCGATTCGCTCGCCGTCGAGCGTGACCTCGAGCTGTTCGCGCTTGCTGTTGTTCGAGCCGAACATTCGGCCACCGCGCTCTACCAAGTCCGCGCGGATGATGTACTCGGCGTCGACGGGAAACTGGTGGCTGAACGTCGCGCCGCCGCGAGTTCCAAACGGCAGCCCCTCGATGTGCCTGTTCTGCGTGAGGTCGCCGGGGACGACGTACTTTTCCTGGCGGTCCGGCATGCCCGTGTCACCGATCGCGAGGCGGCTGATCTTGCCGGCCGCGGCGACGTAGCGTTCGAGCAGCACCGGGGAGACGCCGAGGGAGCCTGCGACGTTGTCGAACCCGAAGCTCGAGTCGTCGGCTGGCAGCAGTGCCGTGGCGTCGACCTCGAGCGCGAGCAGATCGCGCACCGCATTCGCGTATTCCGAGCGGTTCACGCGGTGCAGGGCGGGACGTCCTGGGTTCGGATTGCTCGCCGCGAGTTGGTCGAGCTGGCCCTCGAGGTAGCTCAAGAAATGGGTTTGCTCGGTGGCGTCCGGCCGCGGCTTGATCGCGGGCGGCATCATGCCCGTGCCGAGCTTGCGCACGACTTTCTCCCACGTCTCGGGGTTCGCCGCTACGTCCCTTACGTCGACCTTATCGAAGAACAACCCTGCGTAGAGTGCAGCCGCGGACTGATCCGTGCTGTTATGACACTCGATGCAGTTCTGCTTGAGAAATCTTTGCTGAGAAGTCAGGCCTTCGAGGGACGCCGCCGGATCGGCGGACAACTGAGCGAAGGCGGTCGGGGCCCCGAGTAGCGCGGCCGAAACGACCAAAATCCGTTTGCTCACAGGCTCTCCCCAAGGTGCAAACAAATGATGCCGGACGGGCTTATAGTTGTGGTTCCGGCGAACGGAGTGTTTATAGCACCATATTCATAGCGTGTCTGGGAGCATGCGCGGTGCATACTGCATATTGTTACGCTTGAGCGCCCCGTGGTTAAGACCCGGTGCCGCTCGAACTTGCTCCATTTTCCTTAAGGGGGAGGCAATCCGACTATGTTCTCGAGAGCCCTCGTAAAGTCCTGCGCCGCCATCGCGCTGGCACTCACGGCCATTGCCGTGCAGGCCGATCCAGCCATCGTCGATGCGGCCCAGAAAGGCGACCTCAAGGCCGTCCGCGCGTTGCTCAAACAAACGCCGGACCTCAACGTAGCGCAACCCGACGGCATGACCGCTTTGCACTGGGCCGTGCAGCGCGACGATCTCGAGATGACGAGCCTGCTGCTCGGCGCCGGCGCCGATTTCAAGGCTCTGAACCGGACGGGCGTACGGCCGTTATATCTCGCGGCCGTGAACGGTAGTGCTGCGGTAATCGGCCGGCTGCTCGCGGCAGGCGAGGATCCGAACGCGGTGCTCACCGGCGAAGCCGAGACGGTGCTGATGCTCACCGCGTACACGGGACACGTCGACGCCGTGAAGCTGCTGATCGATCGCGGCGCCGACGTCAACGCGGTGCAGATTCGCGGGCAGACGGCGCTCATGTGGGCCGCGGCCGAAGGACACACCGATGTCGTGAAGCTGCTCCTGTCCCGCGGCGCGGATCCGGCTCTGGCATCCGCGGCTTCGACGAAACCCGAGCGGCGGCCCGCAGGCGGCATGACTGCGCTCCTGTTCGCGTCGCGGCAAGGCAAGGTCGATACCGCGCGAGCTCTCGTCGAGGGCGGCGCCGACGTGGACCAAGTCGGGGCGGACAACACGAGCCCACTGCTCATCGCGATCGTCAACGGCCACTATGACGTCGCGACGCTGCTGCTCGAGCACCACGCGAATCCGAGCACCGCCGACGGCAACGGCCGCTCGCCGCTGTATGCCGCGATCGATCTGCGCAACCAGCAGTGGTCGCAGGGCCCCGCGCCCGAGCTGCCCCAGGCCGAGCACATGGCGATGATCAAGCAACTGCTCGCCGCTGACGCGGATCTGAAGACCACGATCACGGGCAAGGTGAAGCACCGCGGCTCGTTCGACATGCGTTGGACGGATCTCAAGGGTGGCACGCCGTTCCTGCGTGCGGCCTGGAACGGCGACATCGAGGTCATGAAGCTGCTGCTCGAGCACGGCGCCGATCCGAACGTGGCGACCGAGAAGAACGAGACCGCGTTGCTGCTGCTGTCCGGCGCGGGTTGGCCGCTCGGTCAGGGCTACATCCGCTCGGACGCCGAGATCGAAGCCGCGCTCGATCTGCTGGTGGAGGAGCTCCACCAAGACGTGAACGCTGCGACGAACGAAGGGATCACGGCGTTGATGTGCGCGGTCTTCAAGGGTACGAACAACGTCGTGAGCTACCTCGCCGATCACGGCGCGAAGCTCGACGCGAAGGACGACAAGGGCCGCACGCTGTTGACGTGGGCCGCCGGCGTCGCCGCGAACGACGGTCAACCGCCGCGGCCGCAGCCCGAGACCGAGAAGCTCGTACGCGAGCTGATGGCGAAGCAGGGCGTGAAAATCGCAATGGCGAACTGACGCAGGCGCAAGAGCAAACGAAAAGGGCCGTCACATTCGTGTGACGGCCCTTTGTTTTTGGCGAGCGCTCGCTGTCGCGTTCGACTCGAAGTGCGCTTACTGCTTCAGATCGAGCTTGACGTCGACCGTCACGTCCTGCGATACCCAGCTCGTGTCGTTCCAGCCTTCGCCGACGTTGAAGTCGAAGCGGTTCACGAGGATCGTGCCGGCGAACTGCCCGGCGCCGCCGCTCGGCGCGAACGTGAACTTGAGCACCGCCGGTTTCGTCTGACCCTTCAGCGAAAGCTGGCCCGATGCCTGATAAGCGCCATCGGCCGCCTTCTCGATCTTCTGCGATTCGAACTTGGCTTCCGGGAATTCCTTGACGTTGAACCAGTCCTTGTCGAGCAGCGCCGCGTCGCGGTCGTGATCGCGAGTGTTGACGGAATCGAGCTTCACGGTGCCGACGATGCTGCCCTTGGTCGGGTCTGCGGCATCGAGGTTGATGTGTGCGGTGAACGTACCGAAACGGCCGTTGAATTTCGTACCCTGCTGCGCTCCGATGAACGCCACCGTGCTCGTCTCCGGAACGACCGTCCACTCGCCGGCGAAAGCGCTCGCGCTGCAGCCGAGGCCCGCAACGATGAGCAGAGGTTTCACGTAACGAAATTGATTCATGTTCGAGTACCGCCTGTTGCGATGAACGAATGAGGTGGCCGCCATTGTATCGGCCGGTACCGGGGCCGCAAAGTCCGCGTCGTAAACTTGAGCTATCTCCAGACCCCGCGTCGAGCAGCGGCCGGCGCACGGGTCCAATACGTAGGCCGGGCGGAGGCGCTTGGCGCGCGCGGCCCGGTGCTAGAATTCGCGCGACCTATACGGCCGTGGAGGTCTTGCGATGCCCGCTGTTGACGTAAGCTGCAGCGCGCGCGGCGGGCCGAGAATTCGACGGTTCGTTCCGGGCGCGCTGCGCGCCGCCAACCGCGGCGCAAATCGGCTTGGGTTCGGTACGCTACTGGGTGGACTCGCAATCGCGCTCCTTGCGGCGTGCGCTCCGCCACCCGCTCCCGTGCAAGGGCCGCCGCGCCAACCGCCGTGGGCGAGCTCGATCGCGGCCGGCGACTGGCCGAGCTACAACCGTGACCTTGCCGGTACGCGCTACTCACCACTGACTCAGATCGACGCGAGCAACGTCGCCGACTTGCGGCGCGCGTGGAGCTATCCGCTCGGCCGCAACGACACGACCGGGAGCTTGGCGCGCGGGTCCGAGATTACCCCGGTCGTCGTCGGCGGCGTGATGTTCGTCGCGGCGGCGGATCGAGTAGTCGCGCTGCGCGCGGACACGGGCGACGAGCGGTGGCACTACGATCTAACCGAAGGATCTCCGTCGCGCCGCGGCATCACCTATTGGCCGGGCGAGCTCGGCGTCGAGGCGCGCGTGTTCTTCACGGCGGGCAGGCGTCTCGTGGCGCTCGACGCGGCGAGCGGCCGCAAAGCGCCCACGTTCGGCGCCGGCGGCGAGGTCGAGATGCGGGTCGTGTACGACGCGGCGCCGACGGCGTTCGAGAATCTGCTGATCGTCGGGTCGAACAGCGCGCCGGGCAGTGTGCGCGCGTTCGATGCGCGGACCGGTGCCGAGATCTGGGTGTTCGAGTCGGTGCCGAAACCCGGCGAGCCGGGGCACGAGACCTGGCAGAGCGACGCGTGGCGCGAACAGCCGAACCTCTTGCACTGGCCATTCTCGTTTACCATCGACGCCGATCGTGCGCTGCTGTACGCGTCGTTCGAGAGTCCCGGGCCCGACGACTACTACGGCGGCGACCGTCCGGGCGACAACCTATTCGGCAACTCGATCGTCGCACTCGACGCGCGGACCGGTAAACGGCGTTGGCACTTCCAGACCGTGCATCACGACCTCTGGGACTACGACTTGCCCGCGCCGCCCGGGTTGCTCGACGTCACGATCAACGGCGCGACGGTTCCGGTGCTCGCCCAGGCGGGCAAGACGGGGTATCTCTACTTGCTGAATCGCGTGACCGGCGAGCCCGTGTTCGGCATCGAGGAGCGGCCGACGCCGCGGTCCGACGTGCCGGGCGAGAAGACGTCGCCGACGCAGCCGATCCCGCTGAAGCCGCCGCCGCTCGCGCGCGTCAGCTACGCGCCCGAGGATCTCGTGACGGCGGAAGAGACCAACGCAGAGCACGCGGCGTTCTGCCGCACGCTGCGCGACCGCGGCGGCGGCCTGTACAACGCGGGGCCGTTCACGCCTTATGGGTTTCGAGCCGAGGGTAAGCGGCCGCGCACGACGTTGTTGTTCCCGGGTTCGATCGGCGGCGCGAATTGGGGCGGCACCGCCGCAGATCCCGCGCTCGGTTGGGTGTTCGTCAACACGATGGACGAGGGCGGGATCGGCTGGATCGAAGCATCGCCGCCGGACACGGCCGGTGGAGCGCGAACGTCGCCGTACCGGCGCACGAGCGCGGTCGGCGGCCCGCTCGCGCGTTTCTGGTGGAGCGACGCTGGACCCGACTCGGGCGGCAACGAGCTTCGGGGCGGTGAGCGCGCGTGGCCGTGCCAGAAACCGCCGTGGGGGCAGCTCGCCGCGGTCAACGCGGCGACGGGCGAGATCGCGTGGCAAGTGCCGCTTGGTATCACGGACCAGCTGCCCGAGGCGAAGCAACGCACGGGACGCCTCAACATCGGAGGTCCGATCGCGACGGCAGGCGGGCTCGTCTTCATCGGCGCGACCAACGATCGGCGATTACGCGCGTTCAACTCGCGCACGGGCACCGAGCTCTGGTCGACGCGCCTCGAGCTCAACGCGCACGCCGTGCCCGTGACCTACATGGGCTCGGACGGCAAGCAGTACGTCGCGATTACCGCGGCCGGCGCAGCCGCGATCGACGATCCCGACTCGCCCGAAGCTCCGGCGCTCGTCGCGTACTCCCTTCCATGATGTGCGTACCATGACGAGCACGACGTGAGCGCCGCGCTGCGCACGCAGGTCGGAATCATCGGGTCGGGGCCGTCGGGGCTCTTGTTGGCGCAGCTGCTGCACCTTGCAGGCGTCGACAGCGTGGTGCTCGAGCGGCGCAGCCGCGACTACGTGCTCGGCCGGATCCGCGCCGGCGTGCTCGAGCAGACCACGGCGGAGATCCTGCGGCGCGCGCGCGTCGGCGCGCGGATGGATCGCGAGGGACTCGTGCACCGCGGCGTCGAGCTGTGTTTCGGCGAGCGCACGCAGCGCATCGATTTCTCGCCGTTCGGCGCCAGCGTCACCGTCTACGGGCAAACGGAGCTCACCCGGGACTTGATGGAGGCGCGCGACGCGCTCGGCGGGAAGTCGATCTACGAAGCCGAGGACGTCGCGATCGAAGGCGTGACGGGCGGCGCCGCGAGATTGCGCTGGCGCAAAGACGGCGAGCAGCACCTGCTCGACTGCGACTTCGTCGCAGGCTGCGACGGATTCCACGGCGTGAGCCGCAGGTCGATCCCGGCGGCGGAGCTCCGCACGCACGAGCGCGTGTATCCGTTCGGCTGGCTCGGTGTGCTCGCGGACGTGCCGCCGGTATCGCACGAGCTCATCTATTCGAGCCACGAGCGCGGGTTCGCGCTCTGCAGCATGCGTTCCGCGACCCGGAGCCGCTGCTACGTGCAATGTGCGCTCGACGACGACCTCCGCGAGTGGAGCGACGAGCGCTTCTGGGACGAGCTGCGCACACGGCTGCCCGCGGAGGCGGCGGCGAAGCTCCGCGCCGGTCCGACGATCGAAAAGAGCATCGCGCCGCTGCGCAGCTTCGTCGCGGAGCCGCTGCGCTACGGACGGCTGTTTCTCGCCGGCGACGCGGCTCACATCGTGCCGCCGACCGGGGCGAAAGGCCTCAACCTCGCGGCCCGCGATGTAGACCAGCTCGCGACCGCCCTCATTGCGCATTACCGCGACGGTCGCGACGAGCTGCTAAATGTCTACTCGGACGCCGCATTGCGTAGAATCTGGCGGGCCGAGCGATTTTCCGCCTGGATGACCTCCGTTCTGCATAGATTTCCCGGGCGAACCTCGTTCGATCGTGCGATGCAGATCGCCGAGCTCGACTACCTCGTCGGCTCGGCGGCTGCTCGAGCAGCGTTCGTCGAAAGCTACGCAGGCACACTGGCGGTTACCGTGGGCGCTGCGACGTAGGAGTAAGCAATGTCGAGTCTCGAAACGAAGATCAGCGCAGGCCGGTTCGTCATTACAGCGGAGATCGTGCCGCCGTTGTCGGCAACGGCGGGCAAGTTGCTCGCGGAGGCGGAGCTGCTGCAAGGCAAGGTCGATGCGATCAACGTGACGGACGCCGCGGCGGGCAAGACGTCGATGAGCAGCTTCGCAGCCGCCGCGATCCTCGCCGCGAACGGCCACGAGCCGATCCTCCAAGTGACCTGCCGTGACCGCAACCGCATCGCGCTCGCGGGGGACCTGATCGGTGCAGCGGCCCAGGGCATCCAAAATCTGCTGATTCTCAAGGGCGACGACCCGAAAGGCGGCGACCAGCCCGACGCGAAGCCCGTGTTCGACTACGAATCCGGGCAGCTGTTGTCGCTCGCGCGCGATCTGCGCGACAAAGGGGTGCTACCGTCCGGCCGCAAGGTCGAACCGCCGCCGCAGTTCTTCATCGGCGGCGCCGACGTCCCGCGGCGGCCCGATGCGAATTGGAAGGCCGCGTCCGCTGCTGAACAAGATCGAGGCGGGCGCCGACTTCGTGCAGACGCAGTTCTGCTTCGATCTCGACGTGTGCCGTGCGTACATCGATCGGCTGCGTTCCGAGGGAATCATCGATCGGCTCGCCGTGATCATCGGCGTGGGCCCGATCCGTTCGGCGAAGTCCGCGCGCTGGATGAACGAGAACTTGTTCGGCGTGCACGTACCGGAGGCGACGATCGAGCGGCTCGAGGCGGCGAAAGATCAGGCGGCCGAGGGCCGCGCGATCTGTGCCGAGCTGATCGCGGGGTTGCGCGAGATTCCGGGCGTCGCCGGTGCGCACGTGATGGCGCCGGCGCAGGGGCCCGAGGCGATCGCGCAGGTTCTATCGACGTAGCTCGCCCGCTTTCCCTGATCGATCGGTCATACTGGAAACGGGGACGCGGCCCGAGAAGCCGCGACATGAGAGCTGCGACTGTCGACCGATTTCCAACCCTATATAGATGAGTGACGTGCTCGAACAACGCGGGCGCTCCTCGCCGCGACGGCGAACGATCGTCGCGGAATGAACGTGACGGAGGATGAACATGGCAAATAAGCGCGCAACCGCGTTGCCGCCCGAAGCAACGGGCAATGTGCGGTGCAAGCAACCGCAGAACGGTGCCGAGTATCTGGAGTCGCTGCGCGACGGGCGCGAGGTGTACATCTACGGGGAGCGGGTGAAGGACGTGACGACGCACCCGGCGTTTCGCAACACGGCGCGGATGACGGCGCGCCTGTTCGACGCGCTGCACGACCCGAAGCACAAGGACAAGCTCTTGTTGCCCACCGACACGGACGGCAAGGGGATGACGCACGCGTTCTTCAAGGCGCCGAAGACGGTGGCGGAGTCGATCGCGGGACGGGATGCGATCGCGGAGTGGCAGAGGATCACGTACGGCTGGATGGGCCGCTCGCCGGACTACAAGGCGGCGTTCTTAGGCACGCTCGGCGGCAACGCCGAGTTCTACGAGCCGTTTCAGGCGAACGCGAAGCGCTGGTACACGTTCTGCCAGGAGCGTGTGCCGTTCGTGAACCACGCGATCATTCACCCGCCGGTGGACCGAGACAAGCCGCCGGATCAAGTGGCCGACGTGTGCGTGCACGTGGAGAAGGAGACCGACGCCGGGATCTACGTCTCGGGCGCGAAGGTGGTCGCGACGGGCTCGGTGCTGACGAACTACACGTTCATCGCGCACCACGGGCTGATCCCGCTGCAGGACAAGAAGTTCGCGCTGGTGTTCATGGTCCCGACCAACGCGGAGGGCGTGAAGTTCCTGTGTCGGACCTCGTACGAGATGACGGCGACGGTGATGTCGAGCCCGTTCGACCAGCCTCTGTCATCGCGGCTCGACGAGAACGACGCGGTGTTCATCATGGACAACGTGTTCATCCCGTGGGAGAACGTGTTCGTCTTCGGGGACATCGAGAAGGCCAACAACTTCTTTCCGAGAACCGGTTTTTTACCGCGGTTCGTGATCCACGGCTGCACGAGGCTCGCGGTAAAGCTCGACTTCATTGCGGGCCTATTGCTCAAGGCCGTAGAAGCCTCGGGCACGAAGGACTATCGAGGCGTACAAGCGAACGTGGGCGAAGTGCTCGCGTGGCGCAACATGTTCTGGGCCTTGACCGAAGCGATGGTGCGGGACCCGCGGCCGTGGAAGGGCGATTACCTGCTGCCGAACATGGACCCGGGCAACGCGTATCAGATTCTCGCGACGATCGCGTACTCGAAGGTGAAGTACCTGATCGAGCAGACGGTGGCCTCAGGGCTGATCTACTTGAACTCCCACGCGAAGGACTTCGCGAACCCGGAGATCCGGCCGTACATCGACAAGTACATGCGGGGGTCCAACGGCTACACGGCGGAGCAGCGGATCAAGCTGATGAAGCTGCTTGTGGGACTGCATCGGGACGGAGTTCGGGGCACGGCACGAGCTCTACGAGATCAACTACGGCGGGAGCACGGAGGAGATTCGCCGCTACGCGCTGTTCAGTGCGATGGGCAACGGCAACGCGGCGAAGTTCAAGGGGTTCGCCGAGGCCTGCATGGCCGAGTACGACCTGAACGGCTGGACCGCCCCGGACCTCATCAATCCGGACGACCTCTCGTTTCATGGCCGCGCGAGCCGTGTCGCTGCGGCGACCGCGCCGAAGCCTGCTGTAAGACGCAGTAAGCCGAAGGCGAAGACCGTCAAGGCGAAGGTCTCAACCGCAAGAACGAAGGCAAAAAAGGGCGTCCGCAAATAGAGCAGGCGCGGGGAGCGCCACGTCGTGCGCTCCCCGGTGTGCTCTCGCTCAATGGCTCTTGTATATGGGCCGCAATTTCGCGAAGAACGTCCAGAACGCGATGCGCGTTCCGAGACGCCGCGCTTCCACGTCCGCTGACCGGAAATGGATTCCGAGGAAGATTCGCGCGTCGACCACTTCGTCGGCAGCGTCGGAGATACGCCGGAACGTGCGCGGGTTCGTGCAGATCGGAACCGTCGCTGCCGCTGGTGCCTTGTAGATCTCGAACGGCACCGAGTCCGTGCCGAAAAACAGCTGCAGCGTCGCGGTGAAGGCTCCCGTAAGCCCGTTCGCGCCGGACACGTAATCCGGGTACGCGGGATTTTGCGCCGCGCCGGCCGGCTGGAAGTGGCTCAGGTTCTCGATGAATGGATGCCAGTTCGGGTCGCCGACCGTGCGGCTGTTCGGATCCGCGTCTCCCTGCTGGATCGCGGTGATCGGCCGCCAGAAGTTGTAATAGACCTTGGCGTCCCAAATGGCGATTCCGGCGTCCGCCGCGGCGAGGTTGATTAGCGCGAGCAATCGCGCCGTGTCGCCGAGCGAGAGCTGCCGGTCCAGAGCGATGTCGCGTGCGGCCTGATTCCACTGCACGACGTAGTTGCCGGCCCAGAAACGCGCGAGGTCCGTGTCGACCGGGGCCGGGCACGCGCCCGTCGTCGGATGGTTCGCGATCGAGCCCTTTTCCTTCGCCTCGTTGTACTCGCGCAGGTACTGGCGGCTGTCCAGCGTCGGCGGCGGGCCCGGGCGAAACTGAGACGGCTTCGTCATCGCGAACGGCTCGACGTCCTTGAGCCAAGGGAACGCCATCGTGGCGTTTGCGGGTGGCGTCGGGCGCCATTGGCCGATTTCGTTCTTGCCGGTAAACGTGAGCGTGCCGGCGGGGCGGTAGACAGACAGCAACTTTTCGCCGGCCGCATAGCCGACCGCGAGACCCGCGTCGTTGCCGGCAAGGTAGGGCGCAAATGCCGTGTCCAATGTCGGCTGCGCGCTATCGGGACAGATCCTCGAATCGGACAGCACCGTGTACGCGGCGGCCGCGGCCGCAGCCCCTACCGATTCTTGTCCGGTCGCCGCCGGCGTGGCGAGATACGGCTCGTACTTCCCCTCGATGGCCTGGACAGCGTCGTGCACGGCGGCTTGCACCAGCGCCACGTCGAGCAGGCCCGTCGGACCGGGCCGAGTGATGCAACCCAAGGCCAGCGCATTCCACTCGGTGACGGCGTCGGCGCTGGCCGGCGCCGTCCAGCCGGCAATCAAGCAAGTCGCGATTCCGGTAATACCTCGTAGTCTAGTCATGGTCGTTCACTCCCACGTTGTTCGTTCGTCTGTGTCCGGTGCGTTGGCGCCTCGTTATGTTCAGGGTTTGCGGCGCCTGATCGGCAGACGTTCGCCCGCCAATCGACTGACTTGCGGATGTTGGGACAATGCTAAGATCTTGTCGGGGGAGCGCTCAGGGAAATGCAGGGGAAAAAAATAAGAGGAACCCTGGGAGATGGCACGATTCGGACCGTTCGAATTCGCTGCGGCTCGACGGCAGGTCACGCGTGACGGCTGCGACGTCCACCTGACGCCGAAGGCTTTCGACCTCCTCGGCGTATTGATCGAGGCCGCGCCGCGCGTCGTCCCGAAAGCCGAGCTTCACAAGAGGCTGTGGCCGACGAGCTTCGTCTCGGACGCGACGCTCGTCGGGCTCGTGAAGGAGCTGCGCCGTGCGCTCGACGATCACGATCCCGGCGCTCCAATCATCCGTACCGCACAGCGAGTCGGCTACGCGTTTTCCCGCGCGCTCACCGTAGCGCAGTCTCCTGCGTCATCCATCTGGCGCTGGATCTTGGTCGACGAGCGCCGCGTTTCGCTCAATGAGGGCGAGAACACTATCGGCCGCGATCCGTCGTCGACCGTCTGGATCGATTTCGCGCGCGTGTCGCGCCACCATGCGCGAATCACCGTGAGCGGCACACGCGCCGTGCTCGAGGACGTCGGCAGCAAGAACGGCACCACCGTGGGCGCGGAGCCGCTCGTCGGCGCGCGCGATCTTCGCGACGGCGATCGACTCGCCTTCGGCGGCGTCGAAGCGACCTATCGCACGTCGCAATCCGGGTTGCCGACGGTGACCGAAGAGTGGTCGCGTGGCGCCTCTCTCGGCGCCTGAGCGCCACAAAGTGTCGAGTCGCGAGTAACAACGATGGCGCTCGCAGCGGGTTCGTTCTTCGGCGGCTATACGGTCGTCGCACCGCTCGGGATCGGAGCGATGGGCGAGGTCTATCGCGCGCGCGACACGCGTCTCGGGCGCGAGATCGCGCTCAAGGTCCTGCCGGAGCGCTTTAGGCTGGATCGCACCAGGCTCGCGCGGTTCACGCGCGAAGCGCAGGTGCTCGCCTCCTTGAACCATCCGAACATAGCGACGCTGCACGACGTCGTCGAGGAAGGCGATGCACAAGCGCTCGTGCTCGAGCTCGTCGAGGGCGAGACGCTGGCGGACCGCCTCGCGCGCGGCCGCGTGCCAGTCGCGGACAGCATCGCGATCGCCGCGCAGATCGCCGCTGCGCTCGAAGCCGCGCACGAGCACGGCATCGTCCACCGCGACCTGAAGCCCGCCAACGTCAAGCTCCGGCCCGACGGCACGGTCAAGCTCCTGGACTTCGGGCTCGCGAAGGTCGTCGATCCGCTGGATCACAGAGCGAGTGTCGCCGCTGCGACCATCACGGTGCTGGACCTCGCGCCGGGTCAGCCGCTCGGGACGCCCGCGACATCGGGCGCGTTCGTCGTCATGGCCGTGGACACGAGCCGGCACGGTCTCGATGCCGGCTCGCCGATCGTGACAGGCACTCGCGGCCGCTGCTCCGCTCGTCGCGATCTACACGCGCCGCCGCGGCGGCGAATATTCGCCGCGTGCGTCGCCGACCGGCGGCGGCCGCCGCGCCTTGCGCTCGCTCGCCGGACCGCCGTGGACGCTCCAACGGCGCGACGCTCGCTCCCGATGGCTCGCGGGCTCGCCGGACGAATTCCAGCGGCGCGACGCGGTTTCCGTTTCCCCACCGCTCGGGCAAGTTCGCGCGACCAGGTCGACCGGACTCGACCGGCAGCCTGCAGCGCTACTCGCTCGACAGGCGACGGGCGGCACGACGCTGCTCGGCGACGCGCCGCGCAGCGCGGATCGTCGCGGTGCTGAATTGGTTCGAGGAGCTCGGGGCCGCCGCGCAGACGCGTTGATCAAAAGGGGGATGGATGAAGGCTTTTTGGTTTGCACCCTGCGCGCTGGGCGTCGCAGCAGGCGCGTTTGCCGCGGATTTTTCCGGCACGTGGAACATCAGCTCCAAGGTCGGCGCGAACCCCGTGTCGATTCAGTGCACGATCGTGCAGAAGGGCGACGCGCTTTCCGGCACGTGCAAGCCCGCGCAGTTCGATCCGAGCGAGATCACGGGCGCGGTCAAGGGATCGAGCGCAACCTGGGGCTACGACGTCGTATTCAATGGCAATCAGAACCACGTCGCTTACGACGCGATGCTCGCCGCTGACGGTACGCTGACGGGCACGCTGCACCTCGGCCCGATGCCGACGCCGTTCACCGCGAAGAAACAGTAACGGGCTTAGACGTGCTGCGGCGCAGGCGACGTCGCGCCGGCCGCGTGCGGTGCGTCGGTGCCCGCGACGAATCGATACTTCGGCATGAACGCGAGCAAGATCGCCGAGCTCACGAGCACGACGGCCGCGACGTAGAGTCCGTTGTCGTAGCTCTGGTCCGCGGACGCCTGGCGAATCCATGCGAGGCCCGAAATGCCGAGGCCCGAGCCGAGATAGAACACGCCGAAGATCACGCCGTAGATCCGGCCGTACGCGACGTTGCCGTAGTAGCGCTTGATCAAGAAAGCGAGCACGTCGAACTCGGCGCCGAGCAGGAAGCCGATCAGCAGCGCGCTGACATAGGCGGCCTCCGGATAATTCGCGTAAAGGATGCACGCGATGGCGCCGCCTATCGACACCGTCATCATCACGCGCGGCGCGAAGATGTGATCGATCACGAAGCCGACCGCGATGCGCGCGAACAGCAGGCCGAAGCCGAACGTGGTCTGAAGCTGCGTCGTTTCGGCGGCCGTCCAACCCGCCTCGCGCAGCAGCGGTACCTGTTGGCTGACCAGGCTCGTCGCAGTGAGCCCGAGCATGAAGAACGCGACGTTCAGCATCCAGAACGTCGGCTCGCGCATCGCTTCCTGAAACGGCAGGCCGAACGCTTTCTGCGCGGCACGGTGCTTGACCGCCGCGGCGTCGCCGGCGGAAGGCGTCGCGCAGGCAAAGCGCGACGATGGGCCAGCTCACGAACAGCACCAACGCGGCCAGCGCGAGCAGCGCGTGCCGCCAGCCGTAGGCCGCGATCATCGGGCCGATCACGAGCATCGGCAGCAGCGTGCTGCCGAACCCGATTCCGGCGTTCGCGCAGCCGAGCGCGAGGCCGAGCTTGCGATCGAACCACGGAGTGACCGCTTGCAGATAACCGAGCGGCCAAAGGCCGAGCCCCGCGACCGGCACGATGGCCCAGAGCAAGTAGTAGACGAGCTAGGTTCGCGGGAGTGAAGTACAGCGCGGCCAGGCTCACGGCGAACAGTGGGATCGACGTGAGCACGACGCGGCGCGGCCCGAACCGGTCGACGAGTATGCCTTGCAGCGGCGACATCGCGACGATCATGTACGCGACGAGCGTGAACGCGAACGACGACTCCACCCGCGTCCAGCCGAATTCCTTCTCGATCGGCGGGAGGTAGAGGCTGATCGTGAGCACCGCGATCACGCTCGGTCCGAACGCGAGCCCGACGGTCGAGCCCAGAGTCGTCAGAATTCCGGAGGTCGTGGCCTCCGAAGTCGGCTTACTCGTCGTCCATCTTGGTTGCGTCCCCCCGGGCGCTGTGAATCGTTCTTAGTCGGGCGCGATCGATCTGCCTGTTACGGAAGCGCGAAGACGAAGAGCTGGTTGCCGCTGCCGGGATGCAGCTCCGGCGTGAGGCGCGCCAGCCCGAACGCGAGGCCCGAGCCGCCCGTGCTCACCGCGACATACTGCTTGCCGCCCACGGAGTAGGTCATCGGATAGCCGTTCACGGCCGCGCCGAGGTTGATCTCCCAGAGAACTTCGCCCGACTTTTGGTCGTACGCGCGGAATCTGTCCGTTCACGTCGCCGCCGAATACGAGGTCTCCGCCGGTCGACATCAACGACAGCATGCCCGCGCGCTGCTCGACCTTCCACGCGGTGGCGCCGGTCTCCACGGAGATCGCCTGCAGCGTGCCGACGTTCGTTCTCGCCGGGCGCGATCTGCACCGTCGTGCGGATCGCGTAGAGCTCGTCTCGTTCGCTCTGCTTCTCGGCCGCGGACGTCGTCATCATGCAGGTGTTTTGCAGCGGGTAGTACATGAGGCCGGACTTCGGGCTATAGGTGCCGGCCGGATAGTTCTTGCCGCCCGACGTGCTCGGGCAGATCAGCTTTTCCTGCCCCGCCGCGGTGAACTGCTTGTCGGGATTCACGGTGGCCGCGCCGGACTCGACGTTGATGTTCGAGATCACGTTCTGCGGCGTCGTCTCGCGCGCCCAGAGGAACTGGCCGGTCTCGCGATCGAGCGTGTAGACGATGCCCGTCTTGCCGGGGATGCCCGTGATCACCTTGCGCACTTCGCCCGGCCGCACGCGCGGGTTGATCCACTTCACCGCGCTCGGGTCCGGCGACAGCGCCGAATCGACGAGCAGCCGCTCGAACGGATGATCGAGATCCCAGTGATCGACGACGTGCTGGAAGTACCAGACGAGCTTGCCCGTCGTGACGTCGATCGACAGCGTCGAGTTGTGATAGAGGTACTGATTGCCGTTGCCGGCGAGCATGAACTTCGGCGCCGGGGCCGTGACCGACGTGCCGACGATCACGCGCTTGGTTTCGGGGTCGTAGCTCGGCACCATCCACATGCCGACGTGCCAGCGCTTGCTCGTACGGGATGTCGCCCCAGCTCTCGTCGCCGGGCTCGCCGGGCTTCGGAATCGTGTGGAAGCGCCACGCTTCCTTGCCCGTCTTCGCGTCGAACGCCGTGAGCACGCAGGCGTCCGGCCCGCCTTCGGGCTCGCAGCTGCGGCCCGAGATCACCTTGCCGTCCGCGACGATCGGGCCCGAGCTGTTCTTGGCGCCGTGCTTGTAGTCGAGAATGAAGGTTTCCCAGACGAGCTTGCCGGTCTTCGCGTCGAGTGCGTAGGCGTAGCCGTCGGCACCGTTGTCGAGAATGAGGTTGTCGTAGATCGCGAGATTGCGATTGGTGGGCGCTGCGGGGAAGTACTCGCCGAGATCCGTCGGGAAGTTGCGCCGATACTCCCAAATGAACTCGCCGGTCACCGCGTCGTAGCGCTTGCGTGACGTCGGCCGGGTTCGGGAAGTACATGATGCCGTCGTGCACGAGCGGCGTGCCTTCCTGGTCGCCCTGAGTGAGCGGGCGCGTCCAGACGAGCTTCAGCTGCGCGACGTTGCGCCGATTGACCTGCTCGAGCGGGCTGTAGCCCCAGCTGTTCGACGTGCGCCGCCACATCAGCCAGTCGTTCTGGATCGGGATTCGCGAGCATCGCGTCCGTGACCGGCGTGAGGTTTTCGATCTTGCGTTTGGGCATTCGCGGTGGCCGGCGGCAGCAAGGCCACAGACCCGAGCACGAACGAGGAAGCGGCGCAGAGACAGACGGCGCGAAGCATCGCGGAACCCCCAGTCATTATGATTTCGCGCATCTTAGCTCAAAGCCGTAGCGCGCGCCGTTGCGGCCTTGGGGCTCCCGAGGCGGGCGAGCGGCTCTGCCGCGCCGGTCAGGGAGTGGTCGGTAGGGGAGCGCGAGCGCGGAACGTTGCGGCGGCGACATATGCGGTGAGCGCGGCGGCGAGGGAGATCAGATAGGGGGTCTGCCAGGCGAACAGGTATTCGCCGGCCGCCCACACCAGCACTCCCGAAATCAGCGACGCGTACGCGCTGCGGGCTCCGCCGATGTCGCTGAATAGACCGAACATGCCGACGATGAAGATCCCGGCGCTGCCGAACGCCGACGCCGTCGCCACGAGCTCGTAGATGCCGCCCGCGTAGAGAGCGATCACGTAGGCGAGCACGCCGAACGAAATGACGCCGCCGCGCGCGCACCAGATCTTGCCGCGCTCGCTTAGGCCCGGTGCGAGCGGCACGATGATGTTGTGGGACACGAGCGACGCCGCCGCAAGCAGGCAGCTATCGACGGTCGACAGGATCGCGGAGATCAGCGCGCCGGCGAACATGACGTAAACGAAGGTCGACAGGTGCTTCTCGGCGAGCACGGTCACGAGCTGCTCGGGTTCTTCGAGCCCCGGCACGAGCTTCGGACCTACCAGCCCGATCAGGACGGGAATCGAGCCGATCACGACATAGAGAGCGGCGCCCACGAAAGTTGCGTTACGCGCGACCGCGGCCGTCTTGCAGCCGAGGATCCGCGAGAGCATCTCCACGGCGAGCAAGGAGCCGCAGACCGGCACCGCCCAGGCTTCGATGATCTCCAGCGGTGTGGCGTTCGCCGTGGAAAACAGCGCGAGGCGCTCCGTGTCGATCATTGCGACGAGCTCGTCGACGCCGCCGTACGCGTTACCGATCGCGATGAGCAGCACGACGAGGCCCACGATGACCGCGATGCCCTGGATGAAGTCGGTCACGACGTCGGCGAGCAAGCCGCCTGCGACGGTGTAGATGATGACGAACGCGGCCGCGGCCGTGATCGCGATCGACACCTCGAGGTCCGAGGCCGCGCTCACGACTTGGCCGAACGCCCGGATCTGCGCCGCGGCCCAGAGCACCGACGTCGGCACCATCAGAATCACCGCGAGCCGCTCGACTCCGGGCGAGTAGCGCTCGCGGAACAGATCGCCGAAGGTCGTGTACTGCTTGCGCCACAGCGGCGCTGCGATCGTCACGCCGAGCACCACGAGGCAGAGGCCGTAGCCGAACGGGTCCGCGGAGCCGCCCGACAGTCCGTTCGTGTAGATCTTGCCGGCCGCGCCGACGATCGTCTCCGCGCCGAACCACGTCGCGAAGATCGAGAACGCCGCGAGCCCGAGCCCGAGCCTGCGCCCCGCGAGCAGATAGTCGCTCTCGCTCGCGATGTGCCGCGAGACGGCGAGGCCTAGGGCAAATTGCACGACGAGATATACGAGGATGCCGATCAGTACTGGTTGCATGCCCGACTCTCAGGGTTTAGCGTGATGCTCTTGTGCGTTTCGCTTCGTGGGGGAGATTGAATGAGCGCGACGTTTCGCCGTCCTTTGGATATCGCGGCCGGTATTGTCGTTGCCGCGACGATTGCGCTGTGTGCCACCGTTCCCGCCTCGGCGTTCGCGGCCATCCGCTTGCCCGCGACCAAAGCGGAGATGACGGAGCTCGGGCGTCAGCATCGCACGGCGTCGGATTTGTATAAAGCGCTCCGCCAGCAAGCCAACGGCGGCAAGAAGCTGTCGGGTGAGCGAGCTGCCGGACTGGACCGGCATCTACACGCGCAGCGTTCCGGTGCTCTTCGATTTCGATCCCGATCAGGGCAGGAATCGTTTGCCGACCGCGAAGCTCACGCCCGAGTACGAGAAGCGCCTGCTCGACAAGCTCGACCGCATCGAGCGCGGCGTCGAGTTCGACCCGCTCAGCAATTGCGCGCCGCCGGGTCATCCGCGCTGGCTCACGGAGCCGTTCCTTCGCGAGTTCGTGCCGACGCCGGATCAGACCTATCTGATCAACGAGATGGTCAACGACATTCGCCGCATCTACACCGACGGCCGCGACCACGTGCCGGAAGCCGACCGCTATCCGCTCTACAACGGCGACTCGATCGGATTCTGGGACGAGAAGAGGCTCGTGATCCACACGAACCAGCTCACGAGCGGTCAGTACCAGCGCACGCAGCCCGAGTACAGCGATCAAGTCGAGACGGTCGAGATCTGGGAGAAGGTCGACGAGCGCACGATGGTCGCGCACGTCTGGGTCTACGATCCGCCGTCGCTCGTCGAGCCGTGGTACGCGAAGCAGACGTACACGAAGCTCAGCAACGACGACCGTGCGCTGCGCATTCGCTACTGGGACTGCGGCGAGAATCAGAACAACACCGTGATCCAGACGGACAGCGGGTCCTCGCAGTTCCGCGATTTCACGTTCACGCCGAGCGACGACAAGAGCGGCGCGCCGGCCGCTCCGAAATAGGCGGCGGCGCGCATTCGGCGGCCCGGGGGACTTCGATGCACACGTTTCCGAAAATCAGGTTGGCAGGCGCGCTGCTCTGCGCGCTCGCTTCGGCGTGTGCGCCCGATTCGCCTGCGACGAACGGGGCGACCGCGGCGAGCGGCGGTCAGTCCGCCGCTTCATCGGGCTCGCTCGTTCCGGCCGAGCGCGACGCGCGCGTCGCGCTCGGGGCCTCCTACAAGAGCGGTGCCGAGCTCTACGCGGCGCTGAAGGCACGCGCGGGCGGCGGTGCGCCGCTGTCGCTCGACGACATGCCGGACTGGACGGGCTTGTGGGCGCGCGTCGGGCCGCCGCTGTTCGATCCCGAGCAGAAACCCGGCGACCTCACGAGCGCGAAGCTCAAGCCTGAACCGCTCGCCGATCTACAGCACCGCCGCGAGCTCTCCGCGCAGGGCGTCGAGTACGATCCGCTTGAGCAACTGCAGCCCGCCGGGATTCCCGCGCTGGCTCGCGATTCCGTTCCTGCGCGAGTTCATCGTGACGCCGGCGCAGACCTATCTCTTCTCGGAGACGATGAACAACCTGCGCCGCGTCTACACGGACGGGCGCGATCATCCGCCGGCCGCGGACGCGTATCCGCTTTATTACGGCGACTCGATCGGCTTCTGGACCGGCAAGACGCTCGTCATCCACACGAGCCAGGTGCACGGCGGGCATCTACCACCGCAACGATCCGCAGTATTCGGAGCAGCTCGACGCGGTCGAGGTCTGGAACAAGGTCGATCCCGACGACGGTTCTCGTCGACGTCTGGGTCTACGACCCCGAGACGCTGCTCGAGCCGTGGTACGTGCGCCAGACGTACAAGCAGGTATCGAATCCGGACGGCTATCTGCGGGTCAACTACTGGTACTGCGGCGAGAACCCGAACAACACGGTGGTCGAGACCGGCGAAGGCACATCGCAGTTCAGCGACTTCACGTTCACGGACAAGGACGCAAAGTAGCCACTCGCTGACGCCAAGCGCCGTTACTCGTCCTGCGGCGTCCCGAAGTCGGCCATTGTCGGGTGGAAGCCTCGCGTCGCGAGCCAGTCGCGCAGTCCAGGCCCCGTGCCCTGCGGCCATGGTCTGACCTTCTCGATCGGTATTTCTTGGTAGGCCGCGAGCTCGTCCTCCGCCAAGCGAATCGGGCCGGCGCCGCCGAGCACGTGATACACGAAGATGATCTGGTTGAGCCGCTCGAACGGGTACGATCCGACGAATGCGCCGCGCAGCGCTTCGATGCCGAGCTCTTCGACGACCTCGCGGATCACCGCCTGCTCGGGCGTCTCGCCCGATTCCAAGAATCCCGCGACGAGCCCGAACCACGTCGGCGGTCTGCCGAGGCTGCGGACGAGCACGATCTTGCCCGCGCGCTCGACGATCGCGGCTACGACCGCTATGGGGTTGCGCCATTGCACGAAGTCGCAGGCGGGACACGCAAGGCGCTCGCGGCCGCCGTGCACGCGCGGTACGAGCGGCGTGCGGCACATCGGGCAATACTGGAAGTCGGGCTGTGTCATGGCTCGGTCGCTACTCGAACAGCTCGTGATAGTCCTTGGCGTTCTCGGCGCAGATGTACTCGCCGATTTCCCACTCGGGATGCAGCACTAGGTTGCCCGCGTACTTCACCGCGGCCGCGAATACGTTCGGATCTTCGACGGTCGCTTCGTAGGCTACGCTGCCGAACGAGTCGCGCCGGTAGCGCTCGACCACGTGCAGATCCTCGGTGTGCTTGAAGCCGGAAACCAGAGTCTTGTCGTTGAAGCCGATGACGTCGACAACGAGCGTGTCGCCCTCCCAATGGCCCACCGAGTTGCCGAGCCACGTCGGGTCGATGTCTTCGGAGTGGCTGCGGCCGATCGGGATGATGCGGAAGATGTTGTACGCCTCGTAGAGGATCACCATCACGTCCGGTTTGTGGACGATCTGGAGAGGGAAGGGCGACATCGTCGCGCCCGGAACTCCGGGCGGCAGGCA
This sequence comes from uncultured Gammaproteobacteria bacterium, assembly GCA_963742115.1. Lineage (GTDB taxonomy): Bacteria > Pseudomonadota > Gammaproteobacteria > Steroidobacterales > Rariloculaceae > FEN-1219. Next base: position 228,726 of record CAVUKQ010000007.1, on the reverse strand, counting down.
CTGTGCGCCTTGGCCCAAATCGTCGTTGCGCACCGCGCACGCGGAAGCTCTCGGCGCCGGGTTTCACCGAGACCTGGCCCGCCATTCGGATGTCGCGGCCGCCGAGGTAGACGCCCGAAAGATCCGGCCGCCCGTCAGCGAGCTTCGGAATCGGTTGTGCGGGCGCGGCCGCAGCGGTCGGCGCCGCAGCCGTCGTGCCCGCGACATTTACCGTCACTGCGGCGGTCTTCGCTCCGCCGGTGCCCGTAACCGTGAGCGTATAGGTGGTCGTCGCGGCGGGCGATAGCACACGGCTGCCGCGTGTCGCGACCGCCCCGAGCTCGGGCTCGATCTTGAGCGAGTAGGTATTCAGCGCTTCCCAGCGAAGCGTCACCGCTTCGCCGGGCTCGATCGACGCAGGCGCTACTTCGAAGCGCACGATCTCCGCCGACGGGCCGTCCGGTGTCTTGCCCGGAAAGCCTGCGGGGGGCGGCGCCTGGGCCAGCGCTGCGCTCACATCGACCGTTGCAATAACAATGAGTTGGGAGAGAATTAGTGAGAAAGATGTTTAAGCAGCGGCGCGCCATGGCGATGGGCCTAAACGCGCGACCAGACGCGCAGCTGAGTACCGTCCTTGAGCTCGACGAGCGAGCCCCGCATCGCCTTCGCGCCCGAGCGAGCGGGTGCGCCTGTGCACGCGATCGCGTCGCCGACGTTCACCGTCTCCTTCGACCAGCCGTAGCGGCGCAGCAGCACGGGCGGGTCGAGCTCCATCGACCATTCGGCTTTGCCGTCGTCGGCTGTGAAATAGACGAACACGTGTGGGCTCGTCCACTCGATCCGTGTGACGACGCCTTTGATCGTCGTCAGGTGCTCGGTGTCGTAGAGCCCGACCGAGTGGTGGGCGAGCACTGGCGTAACGGTGAGCGTGCCGGCGACGAAGAGTGCCGCGGCGAGCGAGCGTAGGCGGCGAGTCATGGGTTTCCTCCCGCCGCGAATTATACATGTGACCGTACGCGTGCCCGGCCGTGCGGGATCAGACCTGAGTCGAGCGCGTCGGACCGGCCGCGCGCGCTCGGTCTCCGATCAGAGGGACTTCAAGAACTCCACGAGCTCGTACTTGTCGCTCGCGCTGAGTCCCAAACCCTGAAACGTATCGTAGTGATCGACGACGGCAGCGAGGTTCGCGAACCTCCCGTCGTGATAGAAGCCGCCCGTCGTATGCGTCCAGAGCCCGCGCAGCGGCGTCGTGCGATAACCGTTCTCGGGCCCGCGCTGCGCCTGGAACGCGTCGATGCCGATTTCCTCGGGCGTGTGCAGGTTGAAGCCCGGTTCCGTGTAAAGCGGCGGCACGTGGCAAGTGGCGCAGCGCGCTTTGCCGTTTGCCGCGAACAGTGCCGCGCCGCGCTCCGCCGCGCGCCGATCGAAGCTTCCCTTCGGCGCTTGCGGCGCGGGAATCGCGAGCTGGTAGAACTGCAGCGCGCCGAGCGTCGGGCGTGACGAGATCGGGCTCGCGGCGCACGTTGCCGAACCCGTTCGCCGCCGCGATCGGAAACTTACCGGCGTCGTTCAGCCGCGGATCGAAGAAGGTGCCCTTGCCCTGCATCTCGAGCACGGCAACGAATGCGTTCCAGTGCGTCACGGATCCCCAGCCCGTATAGGTGTGGAGATTCACGCCCGCGAGCCCGAACGCGGCCGGGATCAATGTCGCCGCGCTGCGCCCCGTCGGCCCGAACGCTTGGCCGTCGAGTAGGAGCTCCGCGTCGAACTTGCCGGGCCCCCAGCTCCCGAAGACCTTCCGCACGGTGGGCTCGTCGACGCCGAGCAGCTGCGCGAAGGGCGCTACGCTCGGTGCGAACGCGGCGATCGCGCCGATGTCGAGGTCGCGGTTTGCCCAACCGTCGAGACGATGGCCGATACCGGGCGCGAGGGAATCGTCGACGGTGCTGTGGCAGAGCGCGCACGTGATGCCGATGGAGCGCAGCCGCTTGGAATCGTCGAAGAAGCCGCGCACGCCGACGACGGCGTTCAGCGACAACAGCGCCACCGTCGCGGCGGGATCGTCGAGGTCTACCTGACCCGCTTTCAACTGCTTTACGAGCGGGGGTGGCAGCGCCTTCACGTCTACTTTGAGCCCGAGACCGAGCGCGGCCTTCGGACTCAAGCCCGGCCCGACGCCGCCGTTGGCAGCACCGGCGATTGCTTCGTGGAGCCGCAGGGCGCCGCCCCAAAAATCCTCGTTGCCGAAATTGTCGAAGCGAAACGTGCTGCGGCCGCGCGCGATCATCACCGTGGCGTTCTGCCAGACGGCGGCGTCGGAGGTCGCGAGCGAGTCGTCCCCGCGTGCGGCACCGAGCGCTATGGCCGCGCCGATCGCCCCGGTCCAGAGAATCCGTTGGTGCGCCGTCATGTCGTTCCCTCCAAGCGTTCCGTCACTGTCGTTTGATCCGCGCGAGCACGACCGCGACGATGTCGTCGCAGCGCTGACCGCCGAGCGGAAATGCGTTGCGCGTGACGTCGTCGAGCTTGCGGTGCAGGGACTCCTGGAGCAGACGCCGCGCGCGGTGGAAGCGTGTCTTGACCGTGGCCGGCTTGATGTCGAGCAGCGCCGCGGTCTCCGCGATGCTGAGCTGCTCTACGCCGCGCAGAATGAACACCTGGCGAAACTCCTCGGGCAACCGGTCGATCGCCGTTTGGAGGATGCGCAACACGTCGCGGCTCGCCGCGGCGCTCTCCGGTTCCGGAGTATCAAGGTCGGGGAACGCGAGAATCTGCTCCTCGCCGCCGACGAGCGCCGGCGTGCGGCGCGCACGGCCGAGCGCTTCGTTGATCGCGATTCGAGCGAGCCACGTCTTGAAGCCCGCGGGGCCGCGGAACTGGCTCAAGTGGTAGTACGCGCGCACATACGCGGCCTGCACTACGTCACGTGCCTCGTCGTCCTCTCGCACGATGCCGCGCGCGACTCGGAACAGCAGCCGGTTGTAGCGCCGCATGATGAGCTCGTAGAGCGCCGAGTCGCCCGCGAGCACGCGAGCGACGATCGCGGCGTCGGGGAGCGCCCCATCCGCTACTGCGGGCAGTGCGGTCGCCGTCGCGGGCGCGATCGTGGCTTCGCCGGCGTCGATTCTTTCTTTCATGTGGCGAGCGATGCGGAAGCGGGCGAAAAGGTTCCCGCCATCAGGTGCGCATTCGTGCATGGGTTCCCGGCGGCGGGCGAAACGTTCTGCCGCGCGAGGCGCTCACGCGGACACGACGCCGCCGACTTTGCCGCCGCAGCGGCGAGGTGCGAGACTACTTGCAATCAAGGCGGCGCTTGCGAGCTCATGCTGGATATCGACGCGTACTTTCGCAGAATCGGCTATTCGGGCTCGCGCGAGCCCACGCTCGAGACTCTGCGTGCGCTGCACGCACACCACCCGCTCGCTATCCCGTTCGAGAACCTCGACTCGCTGCGCCGCAGGCCCGTGCACCTCGACCTCGAATCGCTGCAGCGCAAGCTCGTGACCGAGCGGCGCGGCGGCTACTGCTTTGAGCAGAACCTATTCTTTTCGCACGTGCTCGCAACGCTTGGTTTTCAGGTCGTGGCTCTGTCGGCGCGCGTGCTGTGGGAACGGCCCGAGGACGTGCGCGCGCGAACGCACATGCTGCTATTCGTGGAGCTCGGCGAAGGCGCCTATTTATGCGATGTCGGGTTCGGCGGCTTCACGATGACGGCGCCGCTGCGTCTCGAGCCCGGCGTAGAGCAGGGCGCGCCGCACGACGTGTTCCGGGTGCTACGCGACGGACGCGAGTTCCTGTCGCAAGTTCGCGTGGCTGGCAACTGGCGCACGCTCTATCGCTTCGACTTGCAGCAGCAGCTGCAAGTCGACATCGAGCTGCTGAACTTCTGGGTGTCCGAGCATCCGGATTCGCCGTTTCTCTCGCGCTTGATGGCTGCGCGTCGTAATGGCGAGCGCACGTTCTCCCTGCGCAACAACCAGCTCAGCGTGTATTACTCGAACGGGCAGAAGGAGCAACGTGAGCTAGGGAGCGTGTCCGAGCTGCGTGCCGTGCTCGCAGAGACTTTCGGCATCGACGTGCCGCTCGACGCGAACCTCGACGCCGCGTTGGAGCGCGTGCTCGGCTGAGACTTATTCGGCCGCCGCGGGTCGCCGCAGCCGGTGCGAGAAATAGCGGGTCTGACCGGCCTCGAAGCGGCGAAACGCGCGATAGCCGACGACGCCGCCCCAGTCCTTGTATTCCTCCCGTAGCTTACGGTCGGTCATCGCGTCGAACAGTGCCTCGCGCCGCGCGCTGTCGCGCCGCAGCGCTCGCAGCACGTTGGCGGTGATCTCGGCGCGTTCGAGCAGCTGGAAACCCGCGTCGAGCAAGTCCTCGCTGCAATCGTCGTCCGCCCAACAGCCGTCGGTGTAGCAGAATTGCCCGCCCGGGCGCAGCACCCGGAACACCTCCGCGAAGAAGCGCGTGCGATCGTCGTAAAGATGCGAGGCTTCGATGTTGAGCACGACGTCGAACGACGCGTCGGGGAGATCGAGCCGCTCCGCGTTCCCGACGACGAACTCTAGGCTCGGATGGCTCGCCCGGCTCTGCGCGAGCCGCACGTTTGCGTCGCTGAAGTCGAGGGCCACCATCCGGTGCGGCCGGTAGGTCTGGGTGACGAAGCTCGCGCCGCCGCCGCGCCCGCAGCTGACCTCCAGCACGTCCGAGCCCTCCACGGACGCGCCGCGCAGCGTGTGCTCGTACAGCCGCAGGCAATAGAACTCCGGGTCGGAGGCGGGCAGCACGCTGTTCTCGGGGTCGCTGCTGAACCCGTAGTTCAGCACCGTGAACTCCGGAACGGTGTGCGCCGCGTGCTCGTAGTAGGCGCGGTGAGTCGCGCTCTTGGCCGGTTGGTCACTCATCGACGACCTCCGTTGAAGTCCACCCGGTTGCTGTTCTTCTTGTTCGTCCGAATCGCGGTCGATCCCGCGCTCGGTGGATTTGGCTTTCTAGTCGGAAGCTGCCGCACCTGTCAAGCAGCGCTTCGCCGCCGGCCGCGCAGCCGCTACCATGAGCGCACGGTGAGCTGTTCAGGTAGGGGAAGATGATCATCGATTGCCACGGTCACTACACGACCACGCCGAAGGAGCTTGGCGAATACCGCGACCGCCAGAAGGCGGATCTCAAGAAGAATCCGCAGCACCAAGCCGTCAAAGGCGAGCTCACGATCAGCGACGATCAACTGCGCGAGAGTGTCGAAGGCGCGCAGCTGAAGCTGCAGCGCGAGCGCGGCACGGACGTTACGATCTTCTCGCCGCGCGCGAGTTGGATGGGCCATCATCTCGGCAACGCGTCGACGAGCAAGGCGTGGACCGAGCATTGCAACGAGCTCATTTTCAGGCTCACGAAGCTGTATCCGAAGAACTTCGTCGGCGTCGCGCAATTGCCGCAATCCCCGGGGGCGCCGATCGATGCTTCGGTGCGCGAGCTCGTGCGCTGCGTCGAGCAATTCGGTTTCGTCGGCTGCAACCTGAATCCCGACACGAGCGGCGGCTTCTTCAACGGTCCTGGGCTCGCGGATCGGCATTTCTATCCGCTCTACGAGAAGATGTGCGAGCTCAGCGTGCCCGCGATGATCCACGTGAGCGAGGCCTGCAATACGCCCTATTTCCAAACGACGGGGTCGTACTACCTCGCGGCGGATACCGTCGCCTTCATGCAGATGATGACGTCGGATCTGTTCAAGGACTTCCCGGACCTCAAGCTCATCATCCCGCACGGCGGCGGCGCCGTGCCGTTTCATTGGGGCCGTTTCCGGGGTCTCGCCGACATGCTGAAGCGGCCGCCGCTCGCGGAGTCGGTGCTCGGCAACGTGTACTTCGACACGTGCGTGTATCACCAGCCGGGCATCGACCTACTGCTCGACGTGATCCCGATCGACAACGTGCTGTTCGCGTCGGAAATGGTCGGGGCGGTGCGGGGCATCGACCCCGAGACGGGATACTACTTCGATGACACGAAGCGCTACATCGACGGCAGCAAGAAGCTCAGCGCCGCCGATCGCAACAAGATCTTCGAGGGCAATGCGCGCAAAGTCTTCAAACGCTTCCCAGCGAACCTCTGACGCCTAGGGGGGGTGATGCGAGCGGCTCGATTGTGTCTTGCGCTGGCCGCTGGGGTCGCGTTCGCGGCGTTCGCCGCCGCGCCGCAAGACTCGCAGGCGGCCGGGCCGTCGCGCATCGTCGCGGTCTCCGACGTGCATGGCGCATACGACTCGTTCGTCGAGCTGCTCAAGACCACGGGTCTAGTCGACGCGAGCCTCGCCTGGACCGGCGGCGACGCGGCGCTCGTGATCGTAGGCGATTCGGTCGACCGCGGAGCGGGCTCGCGACGCGTGCTCGAGCTCGTCATGCGCCTCGAATCCGCGGCGGCGGCGGCGGGAGGGCGAGCTCAGCTCGTGCTCGGCAATCATGAAGTGATGAACCTCGTCGGCGAGCTCGGCTACGTCTCGCCGGACGATTTCGCCGCTTACGCCGCGGAGGAATCGGCTGCCGAGCGGGCAGCGGCGTGGGAGCGATTTCGCACCGCGCATGCGCCGGGCGTCGACGAGGCGCTCGCCGCGGAGTTCGCTAAGCTCTATCCGCCCGGTTTCTTCGGTCAGCGCGCCGCGTTCGCGACGCGCGGAACACTCGGTGCGTGGTTGCTGCGCCAGCCCGTGCTGTTCGTGCTCGGCGACACCGCATTCGTGCACGGCGGGCTGCCGGCGGAGCTCGGCGCGCGGGACGCGGCGTCCATCAACGCGCGTTACGCCGCAACACTGCGCGATTACCTCAGCGCGCGCGATGCTCTGCTGGCCGCAGGCGTGCTGCACAGCGAGGACGCGTTCGGCGACCACGCCGCGCTCGCAGCGGCGTTCGTGCGCGCGGCCGCGAGCGAGCAGCGGGCCGTGCCCGAAGACGTGAGCCGCGCCGCTGAGCGGATCGCCGCGCTTGGCCGCGCCGAGCCGCTGATTGGCGGCGTGTATTGGTATCGCGGCACAGTGAGCTGCAGCGCCGCCGTGGAGCGCGATCGAGTCGAGCGCGGGCTCGCAACCATCGGCGCGAAGCGGGTGGTCGTCGGCCACACGCCGACGCCGACGGCGCGTGCGCTGAGCCGCTTCGACGGGGCGGTCATCCGGGTCGACACGGGCATGCAGCAGCCGCGCGGCCGCGCGAGCGCAATCGTCATCCGCGGCGACGACGTCGGGGTCGTGTACGCGGGCGATCCCGCTGTCGTGCGCATCGAGCCGCAGCCGCGCCGCGTCGGTGCGGTCCCGGGCGGCGACGATGCGCTGCTCGAGGACGCCCTGCTGCACGCGGACGTGGCCGCGGACACGCCGCGGGGGGATGGCACACGTACGCTGCAGCTCGCGTACCGCGGCACCACGATCGACGCCGTGTTCGAGCCGCTCGTCGCGCAGCGCCGAGGCGAGCGCGCGGCACCCGCCGTCGCCGCGTACCGCGTCGATCGGCTGCTCGGCCTCGATCTCGTTCCAGTGACGGTGTTGCGCGCGATCGGAGCCGAGACCGGGACCGTCTATGTCGATCCGGCGGCGCTGCCGGACGAGCGGCAGCGCGCCACACGCGGCGGTGCCGAAGCGTGGTGCCCGCTCGCCGACCAGTTCGGGCTGATGTACGTCTTCGACGTGCTTGCTCACAACCCGGGTAGGGCGCCGGAGGAAATGCGCTATGGACCGGCCGATGGGCAGCTCGCGCTGACCGGCAATCGCGCTCTGTTCGGCCGCGAGACCGATACGCCCAAATATTTGCGCGGTGCGCCGCTGCGCCTATCGCCGTTCCTCCGCGCGCAGCTGCAGGCGCTCACGGAGGAGCAGCTCGCGTCCGCACTCGGCGATGCGCTCGATGCCGAGCGGCGCCAAGCGTTGCTCGTGCGCCGCGACCGGCTGCTCGAAGTCGCGTCCGATTGAGCGGCGCCGCGTCGGCGCGCGCGTGCTGCGCGATTCGCCGACGCTCGCGGCGCTCATGTAGCCGATAACCTCGGGCGCAATCCGTTCGCGGCGGCGGCATATATACTCCCGCGTGGCGCGCACAGGCGGCGCGCGGAGTGCGGGGGCGATGAAAGAAGTACCGATACTGATCGTCGGCGGGGGCACCGCCGGCACGATGTTGACGCTCGAGCTCGCGCGCCGCGGAGTGAAGCATCTCACCGTTGATCGACTCGCGAAGCCCTCCGAAACCTCGCGCGCAATCACGATGCACGCGCGCACCTGCGAGATCATGGAACGGCTCGACAAGCGGCTCATCGACCGCTACCTCGAGCGCGGCATTCACAACCTGGGCTACGTGCTGCACTTCGTCGACGCGAACGGCAAGCGCAGCGAGGTCCGTCCCGGCCTCGACTTCACGACGCTCGACTCGCGCTATCCCTATATCCTCGTGCACCGCCAGAGCGAGACCGAGCAATACCTGCGCGAATACACGAGCGCGCACTACGGCGTCGGCGTCGAATGGGGCACGCAGTGCCTCGACGTCAAGCAGGACGCGGACGGTGTGACCGCCACGCTCGAGAGCGACGGCAAGGCTCGCGAGGTCCGCTGCCGTTATCTCGTCGCGTGCGACGGCATCAACTCCCGGGTGCGCCGCTCGCTCGGCCTCGAGCAACAGGAGAGCGATTACTCGGGCACCGTGCTGCAGAACATGGACGCGTTCCTCAACGATTTTCCCGGACGTCGACGACTACGTTCACTACTGCGCGGGCACCGATCACTTCATCATGATCGTGAAGCTGCCCGGCGGGTTCTACCGGATGCTGCTCAGCGATCGCGGCGAGGCCGCGGGCCCGAACGTGACGCCGGAGCAGGGCTTCATGCGCCTCGTGAACAAGCACTTCGACGGCGTGACGCTGGGCGACGTGGTGTGGCACTCGAAGTGGTCGAGCTACATCCGGCTCGCGCATGCTTACCGGTATGGGAACGTCTTCCTCGCGGGCGACTCCGCTCACGTGCATTCGACGACGGGCGGTCAAGGAATGAACTGCTGTTTGCAGGATTCCTACAACCTGGGCTGGAAGCTCGCGCTCGTGACGCAGGGGCTCGCGCCGCCGTCACTGCTCGACACGTACGAGACCGAGCGCCGGCCGATCGCCGAGCAGGTGATCTGGGCCGCGTCCTCGTTGCACGAGATCTTCATGGGCCATGGGAAGGACATCGCCGAGCGCGCGCAGAAGATCAAAGATCCCGAGTTTCTCGACGCCGTCATCGGGCGCTGCTCGGGGCTCTCGTACACCTATCGCGATCACGTGCCGACGATCGAAGGCCTCGCACAGGTCGAAGGTCCGCAGAGCGGCGATCGAGCGCCCGACGCCGACCTCGGCGGCGGCAAGGCGCTGTACGATTTCACGCGCCATCCGAAGTTCACGCTGCTCTTGCTCGCGGCGCACGACGACCATTCGGCCGCACGCGCTTCACTGCTGAGGCAGCTGACGCAGCGATTCCACGCCGTGCTCGCGGCGCACGTCGTGCCGCCTTCGCCGGATGTCGCGCGACACTACGGCGCATCGACGCACGACCGGTTCTTCCTGTTGCGCCCGGACGGCTACGTCGGCTTCAAGTGCCTCGTCACGGAGGCGGACAAGCTCGAGGCGCATCTCGCCCGCTCGTTCACCCACTGAGCCTCGAAGAAGGGCCGCCGGCCCTCACGCTGGCCCGCGCGCGGCCGGAGTGCGGCCTCATGTCAAGCTGGCACGGCGCTGCGCGCCTGTTTTATCGTACGCACCCTCAAACGCAACGCGAGGCGTGACGCATGGACTTTCTGTACTTCCTGGGCCGTTTCCACGTGCTCGTGCTGCACTTGCCAATCGGCATCATCGTCGCGGTGTTCGTGCTCGAGTGGCTCGCGCGCAAGGAGAAGTACAGATACCTGGAGGCGGCTTCGCCGTTTCTCTGGGGCGCGATGGCGCTGTCGGCGCTCGCGACGGTGTTCCTCGGGTACCTCCACTTCGCCGAGGGCTCGTTCGTCGGCTCGTCGGCAAACCAGCACCGTATGTTCGGCACGGCGGTCGCGCTGATCGCGATGGCGGTCGCGTTCCTGCGCACCAGCAGCTTCGCCGGCAACTACAAGCCCGTGTTCTTCCCCGCGTCGGCGCTGTTGCTCGTGCTCGTGTCGATCACGGGGCACTTCGGCGGCAACCTCACGCACGGCTCCACCTATCTCGTCGAGTTCGCGCCGCAGCCGATTCGTTCGCTCGCGGGCCTCGCGCCGCGCCGCACGCTCACGAGCGTCTCGGCCGCCGACCCGTTTGTCGACGTCGTCGGGCCGATGTTCCTAGACCGTTGCTCCGGTTGTCACAACGAGGACAAGCGCGAGAGCGAGCTCAATCTCACGACTTATCAAGGTGTAATGCGCGGTGGTGAGAACGGTAAGGTGATCGCTCCGGGCAACACGGAGCAAAGCGAGCTCTTGCGCCGGATCACGCGCGCTCCGAGCGACGACGAATTCATGCCGGCCGAGGGGAAGACGCCGCTGACGGCGCGCCAGGTCGAGATCGTCCGCTGGTGGATCGGCGCCGGGGCTCCGAACGGAACGACGATCGGCACGCTCGAGGTTCCGGCCGAGATGCAAACCCTGCTCAGCGAGGAGCTCGGCGTGAGCTTCTGACGCGCCCGACCGCGCCCTAGCGCAACGAGGAGAAAAACGCCTGCAGGTCGCGCGCGACGACCTCGGGCTCCTCCCATTCGAGGAAGTGCCCGCCGCGATCGGTGTCCACCCAGCGCTTCACGTTGAACAGGCGTTCGCCCCATTCGCGCGGCGCGGCAGGGAAGAGGTCTCGATGGGTCATCAGCATGCCTACCGGTGTCGCGAGGCGCCCGGGTGTTAGCGGCTCGCGAATGAACTCGTAGTAGATGCGCACGGATGACGGTGCGGTGCCGCTCGCCCAATAGACCGTCAGGTTGGTCAGCAACTCGTCCTTGGTGAAGCGGCTCTCGACGTTGCCGCCGCTGTCGCTCCATGAGCGAAACTTCTCGAGGATCCAGGACGCGAGCCCGGCCGGCGAGTCCATCAGGCTCACGGCGAGCGTCTGCGGCCGCGACATCTGTAGCCGTGCGTAGGCGATGTCGGGTTCCATCGCGGCCGTCGCGTCGATGAAGGCTTGCTCGGCCGCAGTGAACGGCGCCTGCCCGCCCGCGGTGCCGATGATTCCGGTGAGATGGACGCCGATCACGCTGTCCGCGTGCGTCGCGGCCATCTGCCGCACGATCACGCCGCCGAGGTCGCTGCCGCGCACGCCGTAGCGCGTGTAGCCCAACACGTCGGTCATGAGCTTCGCCATGAGCTCCGCCGAGGTTGCGAACCCGACGCCTTTGCGGGCGGGAGGGTCGGAAAAGCCGAAGCCGGGCAGCGACGCGACCACGACGTGAAAGCTCGGCGCTCCGGGCATCCCATGGGCCGCGGGGTCGGTCAGCAGCGGGATGATGTCGAGCATCTGGACGAACGAGCTCGGCCAGCCGTGCAGAATCAGCAAGGGGGTGGCATTTGGGTCGCGGCTGCGCTCGTGGATGAAGTGGATCCGCGTTCCGTCGATCGCGGCGCGGTAATGGTGAAAGCCGTTGAGCCGCCTTTCCTGCGCTCGCCAATCGAACGTGTTTTGCCAATAAGCCACCAGCTCCTTCAGATACGCGGTATCGGTGCCGTAGTCCCAGCCGGTTCCGGGGAGCTGGTCCGGCCAGCGCGTGCGCGCGAGCCGGTCGCGGAGGTCGGTAAGCACGGCGTCGGGCACCGCGACGGTGAACGGCTCCGCGCGCGGCGGCGCCGCGTCCTGGGCCGAGCCGTCGAATCCTACGGTCATGCCGGCGACGATCGCGACGGCGGGCAGTAGCGCGCGATAGGACATCGGGGGCTCCTCTCGTTCGGCATCGGTGGAAGTCTCGGCGGGCGGGAGGCGAAATTCTAAGGCGCACGCGCGCCGCTGTGCACCCGTTGCTGGCAGCCCGAGCGGGGCGCTGCACAATCGAGGAGCAGGCGCACGGCGCCGCGCGCGCGCGCCGCGGCGCGCAGGCGGCCCACGTCCCAATGCGGAAGCGCTTCGCGCTCGTGTCGCGCCCAGCAGGTCCGCGTGGCATGGAAGCTGCAGTTCGCGACCAGGGATTCGCCGGTCCACATCCATGGCGCGGTTCGTTCCAATCGGCAGCTAATACGCCGGAGCAACGACTTGGCGGAGTTCAACGAGTTCAAGCAACGCGACGACGCGGCCGCGATGCTCGCCCGGCGGCTCGGCGAGCGCCTGCGTTTCGCCGTCTATCGGCGCGCGACGGCCTCGATGATCGTGAGCAGCGGCGCGGCGCCGCGACCGTTGTTTCGAGCGCTGCGCCTGACGCCCGTGCCGTGGTACCTCGTGACGATCGTGCCGAGCGACGAGAGCTGGGGAGGGCCCATCGACGACTCCGACAGCAGCGAGGGAGTCATCCGGCGCGAGCTATTGTCCGGTGAGCCTGGCTTCGCGCGCTTCGTGAGCCTCCACCGGCGCGATTGCGCAGCCCCCGAGTCGCTGCCCGCCGTGCGCGCTTCGCTTGCGGAGGTGCGGCGGCCCTTCGATTCCGTCGTGCTCGAGATGGGTGCGGACGGCCACATGGCGTCGTTGTTCCCGGACTCTCCCGATATCTGCCAGGCGCTGCGCAGCGACGCGGATTGCATCGTCCAGGAGGTCCCGAGGCTCCCGCATCCGCGCGTGAGCCTCACGGTGCACTCACTGCTCGACGCGCACGAGATCAACCTGCTGTTCTTCGGGGCGGCCAAGCGCGCCGTCTACGAGGAGTCGCTGCAGCCGGGCCCGATCGAGGAGTGCCCCGTGCGCGCGGTAGTGCAGCAGGACGCGGTGCCTGTAAACGTCTACTGGGCGCCGTGAGGGCGCGTCGCTGATGGCACTGCATCCGACGTTGGCGGCGGTCACCGAGCGCATCGTGACCCGCAGCGCCGTGGAGCGCGCGGCGTATCTAGCGAAGATCGACAATGCGAAGCGCTCGGGCCCGCACCGCGCAAAGCTATCGTGCGGCAACCTCGCGCACGGCTTCGCCGCCTGCAGCGCCCCCGAGAAGCGCGCGCTCGCGGCGCGCGCGCGCCCGAACATCGCGATCGTCTCGGCGTACAACGACATGCTGTCCGCCCATCAACCGTTCGAAACGTATCCCGCTGCGATCAAGCAGGCGACTTGGGCCGCGGGCGGCATCGCGCAGGTCGCCGGCGGTGTTCCGGCGATGTGCGACGGCGTGACGCAGGGGCAGCCCGGAATGGAGCTGTCGTTGTTCAGCCGCGACGTGATCGCGCTGTCGACAGCCGTGGCGCTATCGCACAACATGTTCGACGGCGCGTTGTGCCTCGGCGTCTGCGACAAGATCGTGCCGGGGCTCCTGATCGGCGCGCTCGCGTTCGGCCATCTGCCCGTGTTGTTCGTGCCCGCGGGGCCGATGCCGTCGGGGCTCGGTAACAAGGAGAAGACCGCGATTCGCCAGCTCTACGCGGAGGGCAAGATCGAGCGCGCCGAGCTGCTCGCAGCCGAGTCGAAGTCGTACCATACGGCCGGAACATGCACGTTCTACGGCACGGCGAACAGCAATCAGCTGCTGATGGAGTTCATGGGCATTCACCTTCCGGGTGCATCGTTCATCGCTCCCGGCACCCCGCTGCGCGCGGCGCTCACCGAGGCCGCCGCCGCTCGCATCGTGCGGCTTAGCGCGCTCGGCGACAGCTACGTCGCCGCTCGGGCGCGTCGTCGACGAGAAGGCGGTGGTGAACGGGATCGTCGGCTTGCTCGCATCGGGCGGCTCGACGAATCACACGATTCACCTCGTGGCGATCGCGAAGGCGGCCGGCATCACGATCGACTGGGACGATTTTTCCGAGCTGTCGTCCGTAGTGCCGCTGCTCGCGCGCGTCTACCCGAACGGCACCGCGGACGTGAATCACTTTCAGGCCGCGGGCGGCGTACAGTTCATGATTCGTGAGCTGCTGCGCGCGGGTCTCGTTCACGCAGACGTCACGACGATCGCGGGCCAGGGTCTCCACCGCTACACTCAGGAGCCGTATCTCGAGGAAGGCCAGCTCGCATGGCGCGACGGCGGCGCCGCGAGCGGCGATCGCGACGTGCTGCGCGGCGCGGCCGAGCCGTTCGACGCGAGCGGCGGTATCAAAGTGCTCGACGGCAACCTCGGGCGCGCGATCATCAAGGTATCCGCGGTCAAGCCAGAGCACCGCGTCGTCGAAGCGCCCGCGCGCGTGTTCACGGATCAAGAGGGCGTCGTCGAGGCGTTCCGGTTGGGCGAGCTCAATCGCGATGTGATCGTCGTCGTCATGCATCAAGGTCCGCGCGCGAACGGCATGCCCGAGCTCCACCGGCTCACGCCGCCGCTCGGAGTGCTCCAGGATCGCGGCTTCCGCGTTGCGTTGGTGACGGACGGGCGTATGTCGGGCGCTTCGGGCAAGGTGCCCGCCGCGATTCAGGTGACGCCCGAAGCGCAGCTCGACGGCGCGATCGCTAAGGTGCGCGACGGCGACACGATCCGGCTCGACGCGGAAGCAGGCCGGCTCGAGGCGCTCGTCGCGAACGAGACCTTGCGCGCGCGCAGTGCGCGCGCGCCGCACATTGAAGCCACGGCCGAGGGTTTCGGCCGCGAGCTGTTCGCAACGTTCAGGCAGCTCGTGAGCACCGCCGAGAGCGGCGCTTCGCCGCTGCAATGAGGAGCCGTAACGACATGGCCGCCGAAGCCTCGAGTACCCCAACAACGGATCTCACCGACATCCACGCCGTGCTCGCGCTCGCGCCCGTGATTCCGGTCGCGACGATCACCCGGCTCGCTGACGCCGTGCCGCTCGCGGAAGCGCTGGTCGCCGGCGGCATTCCAGTGATCGAGGTCACGCTGCGCTCCGACGTGGCGCTCGCCGCGATCGAAGCGATCCGGCGCGGCGTGCCCGATATGAACGTGGGGGCCGGCACGCTCTGGACGGCGCAGCAGACGATGCAGGCCGCGAGCGCGGGCGCGGAGTTCATCGTCTCGCCGGGCATCGCGGACGCGGTCCAAGAGGTTGCCGCGACGCTGCGGATCCCGTATCTGTCGGGTGCGCAGACCGCGAGCGAGATCGCGCATCTCGTGCGGCGCGGCGCGAAGGCCGTGAAGTTTTTCCCGGCCGCTCCTGCGGGCGGCCCTGCGGCCCTCGCCGCGTTCGCGGCCGTGTTCCCGGGGCTCGAGTTTTGCCCCACGGGCGGGATCAGCGAGGCCATCGCGCCCGATTACCTGAAGCTGTCGTGCGTGCCGTGCGTCGGCGGCAGCTGGCTCGCGACCAGCGCCCTGCTCGGCAAGCAGGATTGGAACGCGATCGAAGAGCTCGCGCGCCGCGCCGCGGCGCTCGGCGCGCCACGCGGCTGACGCAGCGCAATGCTCGCGCCGCGCGACAATCATCTCGACAAGGCGTGGAGCATCGTTTTCCAACTGCTCCACGGCCGGCTCACGCTCGACGACATCGCGAAGCAGATCGCCGACGCGAGCGTGCCGGCGCTCCAGGCACGCGTCGACGGGTTGCTGCGGCAGGTGACCTTTCACAAGGAGCAAGACAACGAGGCGCGCCTCGCGAGGCTCATCGGTGCGCTCGCGCACGACGACCGCGGGTTGATCGACTTCGAGCGTTTTCAGCAACGCGTCGGCACGGAGCTCGCGGGCATCGTCTTCACGGCGCATCCGACGTTCGCGCTGTCGCCCGAAGCGAACGAGGTCGCGATGGCGCTGATGCGTGCGGGCTCGGTGAACGCGCGCCCGAACGGTGCTGCGCCAGCGCCCGGGCGGCGCGTCACGGTGCGCCGCGAGGTGCCGCCCACGCTCGAGGAGGAGGCCGATTCATCCGCGATCGCGATCCGCAACCTGCGCAAAGCGATGCGGCGCATGCTGCGCGTGGTGGTCGACACGGGTGCGGAGCTTTACCCGCGCGACTACCGTCGCCTCAAGCCGCGGTTCTTCACGGTCGCGACCTGGGTCGGCTTCGACCTCGACGGCCGGACCGACATCGGTTGGAGCAGGAGCTTGAGCTGCCGCTATCAGCTCGCGCTCGCGGGGCTCGAGGAGCTCGGCGAGAGCTTGCGCGACATGCGGGAGCGTCATGCGGACCACTCGCCGGTAATCGTCGAGTCGTTCGACACGATCGCGCGCAGCCTCGACGCGTTCGCGGAGTGCTTCAAGATCGGCCTCGAGGCGCTCGGCCGTGAGGCCGAGGACGCCATCCGGCTCGGCAAGCTCAACCGGCTCGCGCTCGAGAAACGCACGCTGAAGCAGGACGCGATCGGCGCGATCGACGGCTCGCTCGAGGCGCTGCTCGGCGGGGAGCTCAGCGCCGGGCTGTGCCGCGACCTGCTCGTGTTCCGAGCGGAGTGGGAGACGATCGGGCTCGGCCTTGCGCGGCTGCATTTCCGGCTGAACTCGGTGCAGCTCCACAACGCGATCCGGCCCGACATCGCGCTCAGCGCCGCGCCGGGCCAGAGCCCTTCGCGGCGGCACTTTCTTGCCGAGGTCACTCGGCTGCTGGACGGCGTGTCGCCGGCAAACGTGCACTACGGCACGGTCGCGCACGAGCAGACCACCGCGAAGCGCGTGTTCATGCTCGCTGCGCAGTTCCAGAAGCACTTCGACGGCCGCGTTCCGATCCGGCTGCTGATCGCGGAGTCCGACACGCCGTTCACGCTGCTCGCGGCCCTCTACTACGCGAAGCTCTTCGGCGTCGAGCGGCACGTCGAGATCTCGCCGCTGTTCGAGACTGCGGACGGGCTGCACCACGGCGATCGCGTGATCAGCGAGTTGCTCGACAACGCGCATTTCGCGAGCTACATCCGCTTGCAAGCGCGGTTCTGCATCCAGCTCGGGTTTTCGGACTCGGGCCGTTACATCGGGCAACCCGCTGCTTCGCTCGCGATCGAGCGCTTCAAGCTGCGGCTGATCCGCCTTTGGCAGCAGCGCGGCTTCGGCGACACGCAGCTACTGTTTTTCGACACGCACGGCGAGTCGATCGGCCGCGGCGCGCATCCGCGCAGCCTCGCGGACCGGTTCCTGTACACGCACTCGAGCGAGGTGCGCAAGCGTCTGAACGAGCTCGCGACGCCGCACAAGCACGAGGTGAGCTTCCAAGGCGGGGAGGGGTACCTGTGGTTCGCGTCCGAGCGCACGGCGTTCGCGGTCGCGACCGACTTGCTGAGCGCGCGCCTCACCCGGCCGGCCGAGACGCAGCCGGACGCGCTCTACTCGCACAGCGGGTGGGGCCTCGACTTCTTCCTCACGCTCAAGGACTACCAGGAGCGGCTCGGGAGGCACCGCGGCTATCTAGCGCTGATCAACACGCTCGGCCGCCGCATGCTCTATCCGACCGGGTCGCGGCCGGCGAAGCGTCAATCGATCGGCCGGACCGGCTCCGGAATCGAGAGCATCGCGGAGCTGCGCGCGATTCCGAACAACGCGATCCTGCATCAGCTCGGGTATCTCGTGAACAGCTTCGCGGGGCTCGGCCACGCGACCGAGCAGTCGCCGGAGACGTTCCTCGCGGTGCTCGACGGCTCGGAGCGGCTCGAGCGCGTGCTGTCGCTCGCGCTCACGGCGCGCGAGCGCTCCGACGTGACGATGTTCGAGGCCTACGTGCAGCTCATGAACGCGAACTATTGGCTGGATCGCACGAGCCAATCGCTCGACCGAGGCTGGAATCGCGTGCTGCGGCGCATGTCGCAAGTGCTCGGCGACGCGTTCGACTACGACGTGATGGCGCGCTTCGTCCGCCGAATGCGCCGCGATGCGGCCGAGCTCGACGACGTGCTCGAGCAGCGCCAGATGGGTGGAGGCGGTTGGTCGTCGGCGGACGCGCTCACGCGGCTGCACACGCTGCGGCTCGCGCTGATCCACCTGATCTACCTGAAGGCGATGGAGATCCCGCAGTTCAGCTCGCGGCTCGAGATCTCGCTCGGCGAGCTCATCGAGCGGCTGCTCTATCTCGACGTGCCGGAGACGGTGGCGACGCTGCGCCAGATCTTTCCCGCGGCCGAGCCGGCGGACGACACGGAGGTTTACGCGGAGCGCGATACGTACGTGCGCAAGTCGCCGTCGGGATATGCGGCGGAGCACGCCCAGATTTTCGATCCGATCGAGAAGGCGTACGCGCTCACGCTCGAGCTCAGCGCGCTGATCGCGCTGCATGTCGGGGCGTACGGGTAGGCGTCCCGAAAAAAGAGAAGGCGCCGGCCTTGCGGCCGGCGCCCGAGACGAGAGAAGAAGAGATTAGAAGCGCTTCTTGACCGTCAGCGCCCACTCTTCGGGGCGTACGTACGTCGTCTGGACCGTGCCGAACAAGGTCAGGAAGTTCAGCTTGCTCTGGATCGGCGCGCTCGTCGGTGATGTTGGTTCCGAAGAACGAAGCCTCCCAGCTCTGGTCCGGCGACACCCACGTGATGCGCGCGTTGTGCAGCGAGTACGCCGGCCCGAGCAGCAACGGATCGTCGTTCGCACCGAAGAAGATGTCGTCTTGGTACGAGATGCCGTAGCGAATCGTGATCTCGGAGCCGTTGCTGAGGTTGGTCATGTAGCCCGCGTTCACGGACGCCTTGTTCTCCGGAGTGCGGCCTGGGTTGCTGTCGAGAACGATCAAGCCCGTGCACGAGCTCTGCGGGAACCCCTTCGCCAAACAGTCGGCAAGCGTGGGCACGCGCACGTACTGGAAGTCCGTGTAACCATACGAGGCGTCCATGAACCAATGAGCGCCAATCGTCGAGTTGACCTCGATCTCGACTCCCTGGATCTTCGCCTCGCCGTCGTTCGCCGTAACCCATGCGGCTTGCCCGAATTGATCCTGCCCGGCCGTACCGATCTGCATGTCCTGGTAATCCATGTCGAACAGCGTCACGTTGAGCCGCATGCGTCGGTCCAGCAGGTCGGACTTCATGCCGATCTCGAAGTTGGCGAGCGTCTCCGGCCCAAATGGAACGCGCGTGGTGGCCGTGGGCCGCGCCGTCGTGCCGCCGCCGCGGAAACCCTCCTGATACGCGGTGTAGAACATGATGTGATCGTTCAAGTTGTAAGTCAGGCTGACCATCGGGTCCGTCTCGCTCGATTCCGCGTGCACCGGGACCGGCGGATTGAAGCCCGCGATCGGCACGCCCTGGCGATCCTTGCGCTCTTGCAGGATGTCCTTGCTGTCGTCGCTGCTGCGCAAGCCGACTGTCAGGGAGAGCTTCTCCGTCAAGCTCGTCACCGTGTTCAGGAACAACCCCGTATTCTCCGTCGTCTGCGTGTCGATGCGGTCGATGCACGCGGTGCCGTTGATACACGGATAAAGCACGGAGATGTTCGAGTTGAAGTCTTCGGCGTTGAAGTAGAAATAGCCGGCCGTCCATTCGGTCTTGTCGTTGAACACTCGGCCGCTCACGCGAAGCTCCGCCGTGTCCTGGTCGTCGTTAAACGCATCGAGCGTGTGGTTGATCGGCATCGGCGACGCGTCGGAGTCGCGCCCCCACTCCGCCTCGAACTCGCGGTGTGCGAGGATCAACTTGACGCCGAGGTCGCGGCCGAGCGTCCAGTCCATCGTCGCGCTCGTGCCCCAGTGCCGCACGTTGTTCATGTTCGGCGTCTCGATGCCGCGATCGATGTTCGAGTTGTCGTTGAAGCCGGCGTAGTTCGTTCTCTCATCGGGCGGCAGAAACCTCGCGTCCCATGGGATGCCCCATGTCGGCAACGCGACCTGGTTGTTCCATTGCGTGCCGAGGTTGGTGTTCGGGTTTGCGGCGGTGAGCAGGTCGTACGGCGTTTCGGATTCCTCGTCGGTCACGTCGGCCGAAATACTGAGCTCGAACTTGTCGCTGCCGATGTAACGCAGCACGCCGCGGGCCGCTTGGACGTCTTCCGCGCCGAGCGTGCCGACGATGCAGCCTTTGCCGGTACCGTTGAGCGAGGTCCGTTGGGCCAAGGCGAAGTTCTGGTCCGCCGCGCTGCCGACGACGCCCATGATCGGTGCGCCGCGGCCGCCTACTCCGGCGATCGTATTGTTCGTGTCCGCGCCCGTGGGGCCGTCCGGGTCCACCGTCCAGCCGACGACGCCGTCGTTATAGCCCGCGAGTTGCGGCGTGCCGTTCGCGATCATTTGGCACGCGTAGTCGACGTTGTTCTCCCAGCCGTCGCGCTTCTTCGATACGTACGAGACACGCGCGAACAGCTTGTCGTCGATCAGCGTTGTCTGGAAGGACCCGCGGAGGTCCAGACGATCGAAGTCGCCGACGGTCAGCTCGACTTGACCGCCGTCCGTATCTTCGCCGGGTTTTTTCGAGATCAGCCGCATCACGCCGCCGATCGCGTTCTTGCCGAACAGCGTGCCTTGGGGTCCGCGCAACACTTCGACGCGCTCGAGGTCGAGCAGGTCGAGCACCGCGCCCGTCGGACGCCCGAGCACGACGTCGTCGACGTAGATCGTCATCGTGGGCTCCGACGTCGCCTTGAAGTCGCCGAAGCCGAGGCCGCGAACCGTGGCCGCGAGTGTCGGGCCGTAGCCGGAGCCGAGCTGGTCGATCACGACGTTCGGCGCCCAGTCACCGACGTCGATGACGCTCGTGGCGCCGTTCGCCTCGAGCGTCGCCGCGCTGATCGCGGTGATCGCGAGCGGCGTTTGCTGGAGGTTTTCCTCGCGAAACCGAGCGGTTACGACGATTTCCTCGAGCCCTTGAGCGGACGCGACGCCGGTGTACGCACGCGGCGCCCGCAGTCGCCGACACCGCGAGCGCGAGCGTCGTGAGTCGCGGACCACGCGCGCGCGCAATCTTGGACGATCTAATTCTCATGGTTTTGACCCCTCTGGATTGGAACTGAATGAGCGGAGGGGCGGGCCGCTAAAAGTCGGCGGTGCCGTGTCCTCCGCACTCCGGGAGGCGCGATTGTAGGTGTGCAGCAACGCGTCGATCAAGCACCGACCAGTGTCGTTGCACAAACACGACACTTACGACACCAGAGATGAGCGTTGGAAATTTGGCCGCTAGCGACGCGCGCAACCGCGTGCGCCGCGGGCACACCCGAGGTCCGGCGGGATCAAGGCGAGACGTCGGTCGCGATAACGGGTGGGGCTGCATCGCGGCGGCGAATGCGGGGCGCGGGCCCGGCACGCGCGGGCGCTCTGCGAAAACGATCGGCGATCCGCTCCGCTTCAGCGGCCGCCGCGAACCGGTTGATTCGTGTTCCGGCCGCCGCTCGAGCGGCTTTCACCGCCACCGCCAGCCGCCGCCGCGATACGAGGATGCGGCAGGGCTGCCGCCGCCCGATGTCGCCACCCGAAGAGCTCGGCGCGTCGCTTTGCGCCCGCGGCGGCGCCGCGCGTTCGCTCCGATAGACGCTGCCACCGCCGTTGCCGCTGCGGGGCTCGACGCTGCTGCGCTCTGCCGACGGCGACGGCGGCGGCGCGACTCGAACCGATGGAGTCACCATTCGAGACTGGGACTGCCGCAGCGCCTGCGACATTCCGCCGCTCGAGCGGTACTGCCCCGGCGTGCGTGCCACGGGCGCGTCTCCTTGCGGCGGCACGGCCGCGCCCGCCTGCGAGTCGGCGCTCGGCGGCGGTGCGGAGCGATAGGATTGATTCGGGTCGCGGTTGCGGATCGGCTGATTCTGCTGGCGGCCGCCCGGCACAGTGCCGCTCAGGCGTTGCGTGCTGTCGACCAAAGCGGCGTCGCGCTGCGGGCTAGTGCGTGCGGTGCCGCTCGAGCGATAGGTTCCGCCGCTGCCGTCGGTCCGCGCCGTCGTACCGGGCACCGTGCGGTCACGGGTCGCCGCGGCGCGCGGATCGAGCGGCTGATTGTGCTGCTGACCGCCCGACGCGCTCGCGGCGCCGCCGCGATAGCTGCCTTGTGACGCGCCATTGCCTTGATCGCCGCGCGTGCCGACGTAGCGCTGGCCGTCGCTGCGCGTGAACGGCTGCGCACCGCGCCGGTAGTGCGGCTCCCAGACGTAGCCGCCGCGGCTCATGCTGACGTTCGCGTCGCGGCGGACGTAGTACGCGTTGTTGTACTGATGGCCGTAGTACGGATGGCCGTAGTAGCCGCAGTGGTAGACGTTCACGTAGTGCGTGTTCCAGCCGATCACGAACGCGCGTCGTCACGCCCCAGAAGAAACCCGAGTTGAACGCGTAGCCGTAGGGGTACGGGTAGTAGTAAACGGGGTACGCGTACGGGTAATAGTGGTAGACGGGCGCGCTCTGGTACACGACCACGCGCTCGGGCTCGTAATACGGCACGTAGATCACTTCCGGATCCGCGGGCTTGATCGCGATTGCCCCGCCGTCGTTCGCGACGACTTGGCGGTCGTCGCTGCGCAGGTTGCCGGCTGCGGCGGCCCGCGTGCGAAACCCTTGGATCGCGTCGAGCACGTCTGCGCGCTGGCTGATCACCGCGTCGCCGAGCTTCCACGTCCAGTCGAGGTCGTCGTTCATGAGCTTGACGACCTCGGGATAGTTCAGCAGCGCGACGACGGAGTCGTCCCAGGTGTCGTTCGGCTTCAAGCTCGGGTTCTTCGCGCGCTCGTCGAGAAAGCGAGCGGCCTGCACGACCTGGAGCGGATAAGTGGACGCGGGCAGCACGATGCCGACGAGGTCGTCCGGATAGAGCGCGATCGGGCCGACGAGATCGGCGAGCGCATCCGCGGAAAGCGTCGCCACTTCATCGGTGGCGGGCTGCTGTGCGAACGCTTGGCGCGTCGCGACGGCCGCACCGAGTGTCAGCGCGCCAAGCGCGAGCCACAGCGCGGCCCGTGCCGACGATCCGATCATGCCCACAGCGATGGTCGTTCTACCCATGTGCCCCTCCATCAGGATCCGCGTTTGGGAAGGCGGATTCCTCCATCTGGGAAGGGAAGTTAGCGCAAGGCAGCTGAATGGCGTCTGAATGGGGAAAGTCAGGGCTCGGGCGCGTGCCAGCCTTCGAGCACGCCGCCGTCGTACCAGTCCCAGAGGAGGTAGAAAACGAGCTCGGTCGCGCGCGGGCCGCTGTCGGTTGCCGGAATCCGCAGCCCGGCTCCGGCCATGAGGTGCTGGCGCGCGTTGAGCGTCACTTGGAACTGCGGGACGACGTCCCATTCGGTGTGGGCACCGCTCTCGAGCTCGCGAGTGCCGAGGATCTCGAGCATCGGCGTCCAAGCGCGGCCGAACGTGCCGTCGGTGGTCCAAGTGCGGCCGAGCGCTGCGCGAACGGTGAGCTCGTCCTCGAGCGCCGAGTCGTGCGGCGATTCGAAGATCGCTTGGATCTGAACGAACGAATCGTGCGCGAGCAGCTTGTCGTACATGACGGACGCTTCGAGGACCGTCGTGCCCTTGCCGAATCCCTTCGCCTCGTCACCGGTCGGCAGCACGAGCTCGCCGCCGACGCTCAAAATCGAGCCGCGATCGAGGTCGTGCGCGAGCACGTGCTTGACGCCCACCGCAAGGTCGCCCGTGCCGCTCGTCCAGCCTTCGGGATCGCCGAGGTCTGCGCGTGTGATCGGCACGCTGATCTCGATCTGGTTCAACGTCCCGAACCGCTGCTCCCAGACGAATTGGTGAGTGAGCGAATCGGGTCCTTCGGTCACAGCCGTCGTCGTGATGACCGCCTCGTCCTCGGGGAACGCCTTTTCCGTGAACAACGCGCGCGGCATGTTGAGCTCGCCGCGCGGCCAGCGCGGATCGGTGCAGAACTCGCGTAGGTGCTCGATCGCAGACTCGATCTCGGCGTCGGACAACGCCTCGCCGAACGCGGGCATCATGCGTATCGAAGCCGCGAATCGGGCCGCCGCGATGGACGATCGCGGACCAGTCGCCGTTCGGCTCGCGCGACGCGAAGTCGCAGTCGGCGAAGTCCGGCAACGGCAGATCGAATCCCACCTCGCTCGATGTGCGGCCGCGGCCGTCGCTCGAGTGGCAAGCCGCGCAGGCCGATTCGAACACGGCTCGCCCATCGCGCGTTTGCCCGTGAGCCGCGAGGCCGAGCAGCGCGGCCGCGAAGCCCGCGAGCACCGCGCAGCGGCGTGCCAGCGCACGAGCTTCGCTGCGGAATCGCGAGCCGAGCGGCGGGCGGAGTCTGCGCGCTGCTGCGCGTGCGCGGACGCGCCGCGCTCCGAGTTGTGAAAAGCATTCGGCGCAGTATAGTGAGGCCCGACCGCCTGAAAAAGCTTTAAAAATCATGCATGTGCGAATCGTTTGCATTTGCGTCGCGGTGTCCGCGTCGGCCTATGCCCATGCCGATACCGACGCAGCAAAGCGTCCGACGCCTTCGTGACCTCCGACCGCTGCATCGCCTGTCACAGCGGTTTGCACACGGCCTCAGGTGAGGACGTGTCGATCGGCTACGACTGGCGCGCCACGATGATGGCGAACTCCGCGCGCGATCCGTATTGGCACGCGGCGGTTCGCCGCGAAGTAACTGACAATCCGGCCGCGCGAGCTGCCATCGAGGACAAATGCGCGACCTGTCACATGCCGATGGCGCGCTTCGATGCCGCCGCGCGAGGCGAGAGCGGCGCGGTGTTCGCGAATATCGACTACGGCGCGCCGGCTCATCGCGAGGCGTTCGACGGCGTCTCGTGCACCGTGTGTCATCAGATCGCGCCCGAGAATCTCGGCACCCACGCGAGCTTCGACGGAGGTTTCGAGATCGAGCGCGGCAAAGCGCTCGGCGCGCGCGCGCTCTACGGTCCGCATTCGGTCGACTCGGCGCACGAGTCGGTGATGCGGTCGGCGGCGCGATTCGTCCCGACTCAGTCGACGCACATACAGCAGTCCGAGCTGTGCGCGACCTGCCACACGCTCTACACCACGGCGCTCGACGAGCGCGGGGAGACCATCGGCGAGCTCCCGGAGCAAGTGCCTTATCAGGAGTGGCTGCACAGCGATTATCGCGAGACGCGCAGCTGCCAGAGCTGCCACATGCCGGAGGTCGCCGAGGAAACGGCGATCTCCTCGGTTCTCGGCACGCCGAGGCCGCGCCTGTCTCAGCACACGTTTCGCGGCGGCAACGCCTTCATGCTCGGGATACTGAACAAGTACCGAGGCGAGCTCGGTACCGCGGCGCTGCCGCAGGAGCTCGATACGGCCGTGCGCGAGACGAAAGCCTATCTCGGCACTGCGGCGGCGACGATCGCGATCGACTCGGCCCGGCTCGCGGGCTCCGAGCTCGACATCGCCGTGCGCATCGAGAGCACGACGGGCCACAAGCTGCCGACGGCGTACCCGGCACGCCGCGTCTGGGTTCACCTCCGAGTCACGGACGAAGCGGGCGCGACGTTGTTCGAGTCGGGCGCGCCGCGTCCCGACGGGTCGATTGCCGGCAACGACAACGACGAGGACCCGCTCGCGTTCGAGCCGCACCGCACGGCCATCGACTCTCCGGACCAGGTGCAGATCTACGAGTCCATCATGGTTGACCGCGACGGCCGCGTGACGACGGGCCTGCTTCGCGGCGTGCGTTACGTCAAGGACAATCGCCTGCTGCCGCGCGGCTTCGACAAGGAACGGGCCGAAGCCGAGATCGCGGTGCAAGGCGACGCCGCGACGGACCCGGACTTCGCCGGCGGCGGCGACCGCGTGAGCTATCGCGTGAACCTTGCCGGGCGGCCGACGCGAGGCCTCGAGATCGAGGTCGCGCTGCTCTATCAGTCGATCGGCTACCGCTGGGCCAAGAACCTCGAGACCTACGACAGCCCCGAGCCGCAGCGATTCGTGCGCTACTACGGCGAGAGCGCCGCCGAATCCGCTGTCACGCTCGCGGCCGCGCGCGCCGCGGTGGCGCCCCGGTGAGCGCGACCGTCTTTTCGCGAGCGCCCGTCCAACGCTCCGCGTAGTTTGTCTTCGCATCGAGGTAGGAGACTCGAAAGAATGAGCTCACTGAGAATCGTTTGCGTTTTCGCTGCTCTTGCGATCCTGCAGAGCGCTCGCGCCGCGCCGCCCGCCGAGCTCGGCCCGATCGAAGGCAAAGTCGTGTGGGTCGACTTCTGGGCCTCGTGGTGCGTGCCGTGCCGTCGTTCCTTCCCGTGGATGAACACGATGCACGACAAATACGCCGAGCAGGGACTGCAAATCGTCGCGGTCAACCTCGACAAGGAGCGCGCCCTCGCGGATGGTTTCCTCGTCGAGACGCCAGCGAAGTTCACGGTGCGTTTCGACCCCGCGGCAAAACTCGCGAAGCAATTCGAGGTCCAAGCGATGCCGAGCTCGTACCTGCTCGACGCAGCGGGCAACGTGATCGCCAAGCATTTCGGTTTCAAGCTCGCCGACGCGAGCGAATACGAGGCGGAGATCAAGGCCGCGCTCGCTGCTTCAGCCAATCACTAGGAGGGAACCTTTGAACATTCGAAAGTGGCGACGTGTGTCCGTCGCGGCGGCACTCGCGTCTTTGGGAGCGGGGCTCGCCGGATGCGCCGGCGTCGAAGCCTATGATCGCGACATCCTCGCGCGGCCGGACATGCAGATCGTGACCGACCCGATCGAGGCGGCGGCCGACGAGCACATCTACTTCAGCAAGGAAGCCTCGAGCGGCGGCCAGGGATTCGGCGGAGGCGGCTGCGGATGCAACTGAAGAAACGCAAGCATCGCCGTCAAGTGAAGCAGATCGGCGCGCCGCTGGCCGCCGCGACCTGTGCGCTGCTCGGCCAGGCGCCGGGCGACGTGAAGGCTCAAGAGCTCGCGCCGTGGGATATCGACACGTCGCTATTGATCTATAGCGAATCCGACAGCCGCGTGCAGGACCTGAGCTTCAACGCGATCGGGCGCAAGGAGCTGCGCGAGGACTCGTTCCTGAACCTCACGCTCGCGCTCGACACGCTCACGGGCGCGTCGCCGAGCGGCGCGGCTCCGTCGTCGGTGCCGCAGACGTTCACGCGTCCATCCGGCAACGCGAGCTACACGGTTCCAGCGAACGAGCCGCCGCTCGACGACACGTTCCAAGACACGCGTACGGCGCTCAGCGCGAGCTGGGAATGGCCCGTCACGCGCCTCATGCTGCTCAACGTCGGGGCGAGCCTGTCGGACGAGTACGACTACACGCACACCGGCCTTGAACGCGAAGCTCGCGCGCGACTTCAACGACCGCAACACGACGTTGTCGTTCGGGCTCGCGCTCGCGAGCGACACGATCGACCCGGTCGGCGGAAGCCCCGTGCCGCTCGCGCCGATGCTCGAGCAGGGCAACTCCGCCAACAAGCGCGGCTCAGAGTCGAAGGACGTGACGGACTTCTTGCTCGGCGTGACGCAGGTGCTCAACCGCAAGACGCTCGTGCAGCTCAACTACTCGCTCAGCAACTCGGACGGCTATCTGACGGATCCCTACAAGGTGCTGTCCGTGGTCGACCCGGTGACGGGCAACCTCGTGCCGGGGCCTGCCGGCAGCGGACTGTACCG
The DNA here is from genome assembly GCA_963742115.1 of uncultured Gammaproteobacteria bacterium. GTDB lineage: Bacteria > Pseudomonadota > Gammaproteobacteria > Steroidobacterales > Rariloculaceae > FEN-1219. The sequence goes on along the minus strand of CAVUKQ010000007.1, from coordinate 201,361 downwards.
CTATCTGTACGAGAGCCGGCCCGACACGCGCGAGAAGCAGAGCCTGTTCGGGCTGATCAAGCGCGACATCGGCGGCAACGTGCTCGAGGCGTCGTACCGCTACATGACCGACGACTGGGGCATCGATTCCCACACGATCGACGTGCACTTTCGCTGGAATTTCGACGGCGGGAGCTATCTTGCAGCCGCACGTGCGGTTCTACTCGCAGAACGAAGCCGACTTCTATCACACCGTGCTGTTCAACGGTCAGCCCGTGCCGCAGTTCGCGACGGCGGACTACCGGCTCGGCAACTTCGACGGGCTCACGTTCGGCGTGAAGTACGGTCATGAGACGCAGCAATGGCGAGTGGTCGGCACGCGTCGAGTGGTACAGCCAAACCGGCGAGCCCGATCCGAGCGCGCGCGTCGGCGTGCTCACGGGCCTCGACTTGTATCCCGACCTGAACGCCATGATCGCGCAGGTGAGTTATAAGTTCGGAAAGCGGTAGGCCACGCAGCGGCGGCCGCGGCGCCCGGCGCGCCGCGGCTCGTCGCGCGGCCTTACGGTTGGCTCGGGTCGTTCAACGCGATGGCGAGCCCGTGCGAGGTGCATCTCGCGGGCGCCGAGCGCGCGACGGCGGAGCGCGTGCTCGCGCTCGTCGCGGGCGAGGCCGCGCGGATCGAAGCGAAGTACAGCCGTTATCGAGCCGGCAATGTCGTCCACGCGATCAATACTGCGGACGGCCGCGCCCGTCGACGTCGACGAGGAAACGGCCCGGCTCCTCGACTACGCCGGGCAGTTGTTCGACCTGAGCGGCGGTCGTTTCGACGTCACCTCGGGCGTGCTGCGCAAAGCGTGGACCTTCGACGGTAGCGATCGGGTGCCGTCGCGCGCCGACGTCGAGGCGCTGCTGACGAACGTCGGCTGGCGCAAGGTGCAGTGGCGCGCGCCGCAGATTACGTTGCGCGCCGGCATGCAGCTCGACTTCGGCGGGATCGGCAAGGAATACGCGGTGGACTGCGCCGCCGCGCTCGCGGCGCCCGTGTGGTCGAGCTGCTTGATCAATTTCGGCGGCGACTTGCGCGCGCTCGGTCCCGGTCCCGAGGGACGGCCGTGGCGCGTCGGCGTCGAAGCGCTAGCCGACCCGGCGCGGGCCGAGAAGCAAATCGAGCTCGAGCGCGGCGCGCTCGCGACGAGCGGGGATGCGCGGCGCTTCCTGCTGAAGAACGGCAAACGCTACGGACACATCCTGGATCCGCGGACGGGTTGGCCCGTCGAGGGCGCGCCGCGTTCGGTGACTGTCGCGGCGCCTTCGTGCACGCAGGCCGGGATGCTCGCGACCTTCGCGTTGCTGCATGGCGCGGCCGCCGAAGCCTTCTTGAAAGCGCAGAAGGTTCGCTATTGGTGCCTGCGGTGACGCCCAGTCACTGCTTCGTGCCGTAATCCCAGTGCTCGGCGATCTTGCCGTTCTCGAGCCGGAACATGTCGAACCAGGTTGTCGTGTAGGTTTGCCCCTCGTTCTGTAGGTCGGGAAGCGTGCGCCGGAATCCGAGCACGACCAAATCGCCTTCCGCGACCATCGACACGAGGTCGTCGATCGTCGGCTTCACGGGTTGCTTCGGAAACTGGCCGAAGAACTTCATGAACGCGGCGCGGCCCGTCGGCACGTTCGGGTTGTGCTGCATGTAGCTCTCGGCCATGAATTCCGGCGCGCGCTCCACATTGCGAGCCTGGAAGACTTCGCGCCAGAAATCGAACACGAGCTTCTTGTTCGCGGCGAGCGCCGGGTCCTTGCTCGCGAGCAGCTGTTGTTGGTTTGGGTGAATCTCGACGGGGAGCTGCGCGAAGGCAGGAACGGCGAGCAGCATGGCGAGCAGCGGCAAGAATCTCGTCGGCATCGGCGTGGTCACTCGGTGAGGTTATGTCGCCGCCGAAACTATAGCTCGACAATCGACGCAGTTGGGCGGTTCGGCTAGCATGACGGCAGCTGCTCAAATCGAGAGGGGGAGTTTCGATGAAGGCTTTGCTCACTTCGCTGGTCGCGACCGCCGTGCTGGCCCTGGCCGCGCCCGCGATCGCGCACCATTCGTTCGCCGCTCAGTACGATCCGTCGAAGCCCGTCACGCTCACGGGCAAAGTAACCAAGGTCGAGTGGACCAACCCGCACGCGCGCTTCTACATGAGCGTGAAGGGTGCCGACGGTGCCACGACGAGCTGGAACCTCGAGCTCGCGAGCCCGAACTACCTGAAGCGCGCGGGCTGGTCGAGCACGTCGTTGAAGGAAGGCGACGAGGTTACCGTCGAAGGCTCGCTCGCGCGGAGCGGCGCGAACATGGCGAACGCCCGAGCGGTGACGCTCGCGGACGGCCGGCGCGTGTTCGCGCGTTCCGATTCGGACGGCGGCTGAGCCATGAGAACGTCACTCGTTCGGCGCGCGCTCGGCGCGGCCGTCATCGCCGCCGTCGTCTCGACGGCACCGCATGCCCAGCAAACGCCCGCGGCCGCAACCGCGCCGGCCGGCAGCGGCGGCGCAAACAATCCCGCGATCGCCGGAGCGCGCCCTGCCGGGCCGGCGCCGCGCCTGCCGAACGGTAAGCCGGACTTCTCGGGCGTTTGGGTCGGCGGCGGGCCGGTCGGCGACATACGCGAAGGTCTGATGCCGGGCGAGGAGATCAAGCTGCTGCCCGAAGCCGAGAAGCTCATGAAGAGCCGGATGGCCGCCGAGGATCCCGAGGCGCGCTGCCTGCCGACCGGCGTGCCGCGCGTCGCGCCGTACCCGTGGCGGGTCGTGCAAGCGCCCGCGGTCGGCGAGCCGACTCATTTGTATTTCCTGTTCGAGGGCAACATCCACAGCTACCGCCAGATCTTCATGGACGGCCGCGCGCATCCCGATGACCTCGAGGCCACCTGGTACGGGCATTCGGTCGGACACTGGGAAGGCGACACGCTCGTGGTCGAGACGGTCGGCTTCAACGATCAGTTCTGGTTCGACTTCGTCGGCCATCCGCACACGACGCAGCTCAAGACGGTCGAGCGCTACACGCGCAAGGACGAGGGCACGCTCGAGAACGTCACGACGATCACCGATCCGGGCGCGTACGCGAAGCCTTTCACGATCAAGTTCACGGCCACGTTGCGGCCGGGCTGGGACTCTGATGGAATACATCTGCAACGAGAACAACCAGGACGTCGAGCACATCCGCGGCAAGGCCGGTCTATAGCGGCCCCGCCGGCAGTCGCGGCGCGCGAGCGTCGCTAGCCGGGCGAAGGAGTGCTTTGCGCGCTGGCGGGTAGAGTGGTCGCGCTGGGACTGGCGCCGCCTCGGCAAGACGCGAATAGGTCCAGCGACTCGTCGTAGCCTCCAGTCGTCACGCCGAACAGCGGCAGCAGCGTGTGGTAGATCCAGTCGTGGCTCACGTCGCGGCCGGCGCTCGAGCGCACGCATTCCGAATCGATCTCGTGGCTCGCGTAGAAGCCCGGCGATCCCCAGAACAGCATCGGTACTCGCGTTTGCTCGAGCGGCGCGATCGAGTACGGAAAGCCGTGCAGATACAAGCCGTTCTCGCCGAGCGATTCGCCATGATCCGACACGTATAGCATCGCGACCTCGTAGCCGTCCGCCTGCCGCTCGAGGAAATCGATCACGCGCGACAAGAAATAGTCGGTATAGAGAATCGTGTTGTCGTAGGCGTTGTTGATGTGCTCCAAGTCGCAATCGCGCGGGTTCGGCAGGTCGCACTCCGGCAGGAAGACTTTGGAGAACGCAGGCGTATCGGTGTGATACGCGGGACCGTGGCTGCCGCGCTGGTGGAACACGAGGAAATGGTCGCGGCTCCGGTCTTCGACCGCCGCGTCGATGTCTTTCAGCAGGATCTCGTCGAAGCAGCCGGTCGCGTCGCAGAAATCGGCGTCGGTGCGGGCCGCGTATTCCTCGAAGTGCGCGGGATCGCAGACATCCTTGCAGCCGGTGCTGTTGTCGCGCCAGAGGACGCCGGCGCCGAGCCGCCCCAACGTACCGAACAAGGTCTCGTGCATCGCGGCTTCGGCGTGCGTGAAGTCCTTTCGTCCGAGACCCGAGAAGATGCACGGCACCGAGTCGGCGGTCGAGGTTCCGCACGAAGTGACGTTGCCGAAATTCACGACGCCGCGAGGCCTCGTGTAGCGATTCGTGTCGCGGCCGTAGCCGTTGAACGCGAAGCGGTCGGCACGTGCGGTTTCACCGACCACGAACACGACCAGCGTGTGCTTCGGCCGAGCGGCATGGGCCGCCGCCACGCTCGCCGTAAGCGGCACGCGCTCCGGCGGGGGGCGATCCTCTGTGCGCAGCCAATACCGGAGCAACGAATAGATCGGGTAGCCCGGATTGAAGTACAGGCGCACCGAGTGGTTCTGGCGTCCGAAGAAGACCACCGACTGGTAGTTCGCGTAAAGCGTGCCCACGAGGAGCACCGCGCTAAGCAGTGCGAGGCCTGCGCGGGCTCCGAAGCCGCGACGCCACGAGACCTTCGGTAGTGGGAACACGAGCAGCAGAACGGCGGGAATGAGGCCGAACAGCAGCACATGCGAGAACAGCATGCCGGTCAACAGGGGCGCAGCCTCTTGGGACTCCGTCTCCGCGATGTTTCTGATCATCGACGTGTCGAAGACGATGCCGTACTCGCTCATGAAATAGCCGCTCAGCGACGCGACGACGAGCAGCGCGGCGCCGACGGTCTTCAGGAGCCAACGCCCCGGCACGAGCGACAGCGTGATCACGAGGGTGCAGAACGTCAGCGCGAACAGCGAGAGCGTGATCCCGGCCTGATGCTCGTCGAGCGACGTAGCGCGCAGTGCCATGCTCCACAACGCATCGTTGTCGAGCGCGACGATGAACGCGGCGACGAGCACGATCGCGAACGGCGCCACGAGCATGTCGCGAAGGCGAGTGCGAGTGCGCGGGCGTGTCGTAACAGTCGCGGCTGCCGGGGGCTTGCTTTCGGCGTACGCGTCGGGCAGCGCGTCCGGCCGGCCCTTGAACTTGCGGTGGATCCAGAAGTACTGCTCGGGGCACTCGCGGACGAACGACTCGATGACGCCCATGAGCCGTGCGGTGTCGTGCACCGCGTCGTCGCTCGGTAAGCCTTCGAGCGGAGCACTGAAGCGCAGTAGGTAGCCCGCCCGGTCGGGCAATCGACAGAAGAACAGCGGGACGATCGCAGCGCCGCTGATCTTCGCGATGCGGCTCGTTGCGGTGTTGGTCATCGCGGGCTCGCCGAAGAACGGTACGAGCTCGCCGCTCGCGCCGCCCTTGGCCTGATCGGGTGCGTACCAAATGGCGGTGTTCTTGCGCAGCTCGCGGAGCAATGCGCGCACGTCGTCGCTCGGCATCGATACGTGCGCTCCCCGCTGCCGGCCGCGCGCCTGCATCGCGTTGAGCAGCAGGTTGCGGCGCGGCGTGAACATGAACGCGAACCGCGGCACCAGCGACTTGATCAACGGCGGGACGATCTCGAGCGTCGTGAAGTGGCCGGAGAACAGCACCACCCCCTTGCCGCGCGCGAGCGCCGCCTGGATGTGCTCGAGGCCTTCGACCCGAAACAGGGGGGCAAGACGCTTCCGTGAGCCGAACCAGCCGAACCCGATCTCGCCGAGGCACACCGCGAGACTTTCGAAGTGACGCTTCGCGAGGGCCTGCACGGCCTCGGCGCCAAGGTCGGGGAAGCAGATTTCGAGGTTGCGCACGACGATCTTGCGGCGGCGCCGCATCAACGCCCCAGAGCACTCGGCCGAGCTGCTCGTGGATCGCGATCGTGACGCGCCAGGGCAGGGCAGCCGCGATTCGTAGCCAAGCGAGCAGCAGCCAGGTCGACCAATAGCGCGGTCCCCAGAAGCGCCATAGCGCGGGCGCTGCCGCTTCGTGGTCCGGGCTTTTCGCATCGGCGGCCGGCCCTTTCGCGTCGGCGGCCAGCTTTTTTGGCAGGGGCTCTCCCGGGACCGCGGCAGACATCTAAGGCATTCTCCAAAAGCTCACGCCGGAGTTTGACTCCTTTTCGCAGCAAAATCCGTCGCTCCGCGGATTAAATAAGGAGCGGGCGCGCGGTCCGAGGCCCCGCCGGGACGGTTGGGCGCTGCGTCGGGAATGCGTTCGGCCCGGACCTTCGGCAGAATCGCCTGTAGACCCGATCCCCCCGGCTCACGGCGCGGCCCGCTAGGCGCGCCGACCGATTTCCTGCGGCGAACGGGTCTAACCGGCCAAACTACGGGGACGTGATGACCGACGATCTCGAAGACCGACGCCTCGTCAAACGGCTGCTTGCGCACGATGCGCACGCGTTCAAGCAGTTTTTCGACGGCTACTTCCCGCGGCTCTATCGGTTCGCGCGCAGCCGGCTCGGAGAGGATCCTGACGTTACCAAAGAGATCGTGCACGTGACACTCACGAAGGCCATCCGCAAGCTCGCGTCGTATCGCGGCGAGGCTGCGTTCTTTACCTGGCTTTGCACGATTTGCCGGAACGAGATCAACGATCACGTCGAGCGTGTCGCGCGCGAGCGCAAGCACGTCGTGCTGACGGAAGACCTGCCCGACGTCCGTGCCGCCGTCGACGCGCTCGCCGCGCCTGCGTCGGACGAGCCGGAAGCGAACTTCCGGCGTACCGAGACCGCGCGGCTGATTCAAGTGGCGCTCGATCGTCTGCCGACGCACTACGGCAATGCGCTCGAATGGAAATACATCTACGGCTTTAGCGTGGAAGAAATCGCAGGCAAGCTCGGCGTCGGCATCGACGCGGCACAGTCGATTCTCGCGCGCGCGAAGCGTGCGTTTCAGGACGTCTACGGGACATTGACGAGGGACCTCGTCTCGGCCGGCGACGCATTCGCCGCCGATTCGAACGTTCAAGCGGAAGGAATATGAGCACCCACGATCGGCCTTCAGGCCCGGATAACGGCTCCGAGCGGACACTTCGGGAACTGTTCGCGCACGCCGCGCCACGGCCGGCGCCACCCGAAGCTGACGCAGAAGAGATTCGGCGCGCGGTCTTCGCCGAATGGGATGCGGTCACGGGGAGACGAGTGTTTTGGCGCCGCGCCGGGGGCGCCGTTGCCGCCGCGGCAGTGGTTGGGGCCGTCGCACTGTTCGTGCTCGACACGGGCAAAGGGCCGTTGCCGATGGTCGCGACGGTGGAGCGCGTGCAAGGCAATGTGGAGGTCGACGGTGTGCCGCTGCGCATCGGCGCCGCCGTGGAGCAGGACGCGCGTCTCGCGACGCACAGCGGCCGTGTCTCGCTGCGCCTCGTCGACGGCGGATCGCTGCGGCTCGCGGCGCAAACCGAGCTCACGCTGCTTGCGGGCACGGAAGCGAAGCTCGATGCCGGCAAGCTCTACTTCGACTCGAACGGCAGCGCCGCGGCGTCGAAGTTCGCGGTGCGAACCGCCTTCGGCACGCTACGCGACGTCGGCACGCAGTTCATTGCGGAGCTCGATTCCACCCGGCTCGAGATCGGCGTGCGCGACGGCCGCGTCGCGCTCTTGCGCGGAACGGAAAACGTAGCGGCCGACGCCGGTGAGCGCGTGACCGTGCCGCGCGGCTCGGGCAGCGTGCGGCGGCAGCCGATCGACCGTTTCGGCGCGGATTGGGCGTGGGCGGAGCAGCTCGCGCAGCCATTCGAGATCGACGGCCGGCAGCTCATCGATTTCCTCGACTGGGTCGCCCGTGAGACGGGCCGGACGCTCGTGTTCGCGGACGCGGAAGTCGAGCGGGCTGTTCGTGAAACGGTGCTCAGCGGCTCGATGGAGCTCGATCCGCTGCGCAAGCTCGCCGCGGTCATGGCGTTGACCGACTTCGACTACACCATCGACGGCGGGCGGATCATCGTTCGCGCGAGGCAGTAGCTCGCGCCACGTAGCTCGCGCGAACTAGCTCGAGCGAGCGCCGGCACCGAGGCGACCAGAGCGTTCGGTCCGGAAATGCACCTGCCGCTGCGTCGCGCGGCATCGCAGCGTTGCGTACAATCGCGGCACGTCTTACGCGTGCGGTGCTGCGATGCGTTCGCTGGTCTGTTCGTTGCTCGTACTCGTTATCGCGGCGCCGCTCGTCGCGGCGCGCGCGCAAGACGCAGCGGGATACGTGGGACGACCGCTAGTCGAAGTGCTCGACGAGCTGCGCGCGCGGGGCGCTCCGCTCGTGTACAGCAGCAATCTCGTGCCGCGGGACTTGCGCGTCGAGGCGGAGCCGCGCGCTTCGGAGCCGCGTGCTCTTGCCGGCGAGCTCCTCGCGCAGCACGGGCTCGCGATCCAGGAGACCGGTGGCTCATGGCTCGTGGTGCGCGGCGCGCCGGTTGCTGTGGCGACGCCGCAGGGGCCTGGAGGCGTCGCGCTCACGGCCGTCGTTGCGGCGTCGGCGACGCCCATCGCGGACGCCGTCGCGCAGCTCGACGCTCCGAATGGGCCGAGCCTCGCGCTGGTAGTGGGTCGCGCGGCGTTCCCGAGCATCGCCGCGGGTCACCACACGGTCACCGTACGCGCCGCGGGATTCCTGCCGGGTCGCGCGGGCGTCGACGTGCGGTCCGGCGCCACCGCGGATCTCGTGATCGAGCTCGTCGCAGCCGCGCCGCCGCTCGAGGAGCTCACCGTAACCGCGAGCCGCTACGATCTGCGCAACGAAGTGCAGCCGTCGTCGAGCTATTTCTCGCAGGAGCAGATCGAGAATCTCGCCGAGCTCGGCGACGACACGCTGCGCGTCGCGCACCGCCTGCCCGGGATCGCGTCGACGGAATTCTCGTCGCGCTCGCACGTGCGCGGCGGCGCCGCCGACGAAATGACGGTGGTTCTCGACGGCATGAAGCTGTTCGAGCCGTTCCACCTGCGCGACTACCAAAGCATATTCAGCGTGATCGACCAGCGCATCGTTTCTGGAATCGAGGTGTACTCGGGCGGGTTTCCGGTCGAGTATGGCGACGCGCTGAGCGGCCTCACCGTGATCGACCAGGTCGAGCCGACGGAGCGGCTGCACCACGAGCTGGGCTTGAGCCTCTTCTATACGTCGTTCTTGTCCGCGGGTAAGTTCGCCGGGGATCGCGCGCAGTGGCTCGTGTCGCTGCGGCGCGGGAACATCGACGCGCTCCTGCGAGACGATCTCGGCGAGCCGTCGTATAGCGACGCGTTCGTGCACGTCGGCGTCACGCTGGCTCCGAAGCATCGCCTCGCGCTGAACGACATCACCTTCGACGACGACATCCTCGTCACGCCCGAACACTCTCCGGACGACACCGAGCAGGGGCGCAGCGAAACCGACAACAACCAGCTTTGGGTCAAGGTCGACAGCGACTGGACGCCCAAGCTGTCGAGCCGCAGCCTCGTCTACTCGACCAACTTCACGGCCGATCGTACCGGCGCGGTGGCGGACGTCGACGAGCTGCTCGGCGTCGTCGCCGATTTGCGCGAGGTCGAGGCGAGCGGCGTCAAGCAAGACTGGCGCTGGGACGGCTCCGAGCGCCAGCTGCTCACGTGGGGATTCGAACGCGAGGAGCTGGAGGGCCGCTACGCCTACGTAAGCGCGGCCGACTTGCGCGGCGTGCTGTCGACGCTCGAGCCCGAGCCGCGCAGCACGAGCGCGATCGCGCTCGCTCCCAGCGGCGAAAGCTACGGAATCTATGTGTCGGACCGCGTGCGCATCAGCGACCGTGTGATCGCCGAGCTCGGTATGCGTTGGGACAAGCAGACCTACCTGCCGCCCGCCGACGACGAGCAGTTCAGCCCGCGCGGCAGCCTTTTGTACCGTGTCGGCGCGCGGACGGATCTGCGGTTCAGCTACGGGAAGTTCTTTCAGTCCGAGAGTCTGATCGACCTGCAGGTCGAGGACGGCGTGCGCGATTTCGCGCCGGCGCAGAGCGCGTCGCATTCGATCGTGGGCTTCGACCATCGGTTCGCGGGCAATCTTTCGTTGCGAGTCGAGATGTTCCGCAAGTGGACGAGCCATGCGCGTCCGCGCTTCGAGAACATGTTCGATCCACTCGTGCTGCTCCCGGAGCTGCGCCCCGGCCGCGTGCAGATCGCTCCAGAGAGTGCGGAGTCGCGCGGACTCGAAGCGATGCTCAACGGTAACGGCACGATCGAGTGGTGGGCCGGTTATTCGTTCGCGCGCGCCGTGGATATCGTGAGCGGCGAGCGCATCGCGCGCAGCTGGGATCAGCGGCACGCGCTGACGGGCGGCATGACCTATGACCTCGGCCCGTGGACGCTGACGGGGATCGGGACTCTGCACACCGGTTGGCCCGCGACCACGCTCGAGCTCGTGCCCTCGAACGCGCCAAATGCGGTGCAGGGGATGGTTGCCGTTGCGGGACCGCGCAACGCAGACCGCCTGCGGCCGATGCGCAGGCTCGACCTTCGGGCGAGCCGGATGTTCGACGCGGGCCCCGGCTCGCTGCGCTTTTTCGCCGAGCTCACGAACGCCACGAACCGCGCGAACCCGTGCTGCGTGAGCTACGAGGCCAAGCACGCTTCCGGACGGGTCTCTGCAGCTCGAACGCACCGAGCGCCGGTCGCTACCGCTGACGGGTAACGTCGGGGTGCTCTGGCAGTTCTAGCGGCAGCCTCGCGGCGCAGCCGCGGCAACGCCGCTCCCGCCGGACCCGCTGCCGGACCCCGCGACCCCGCCGGACTGCCGGGCCTCGCGGACCCACCCGCCGGACCTCGCTCGACCCTTGGCCCAGCTCGGAAGCCCTCGGGCCCGCTGGACCTGCCGGGCCGGCCATCCGGCCAACGGAAACCGCGGTTCGCTGACCACCTAGTCCCGCTGCGCTCGAATCGGGTTCGCCCGATCGGTTTTTTCGCCGTCGGCGTCTTACTCGTGGCGTTTACTGATCGGGGAGTTTTCGATGGCGAGTAACCAACCTCAGGACGTGTTGCCGAAGGCGACCAGCCAAGCTCCAGGACGTGTTGTCGATGGCGAGCCAGCAACCGGACAAGGTGTTCAAGGAGCGGCGCGCTCGGGTCGGGGACTTCGTGTTCGACAACGAGGTCGCCGGTGTATTCGACGACATGGTCTCCCGCAGCGTACCGTCGTACGCGGAGATTCAACGGTTGCTCGTCGAGCTCGGCACCTATTTCACGACCCAGGGCTCGAACGTCTACGATCTCGGCTGCTCGACCGGTACGACGCTTGCACTGCTGCGCAAGTCGCTCGAGGTCGACGCGCGCCTCATCGGCATCGATTCATCCGCAGAGATGTTGAAGAAGTGCGGCGACAAGCTCGCAAACGCTCGGGTTGCGAGACGCGATCGAGCTGCAGTGTGCCGACCTCGACTCGGGGATCAAGCTCGAGAACGCGTCAGTCGTCATGCTCGTGCTGACGCTGATGTTCATCCGGCCGCTCAATCGCGAGAAGCTGATTGCGAGCATCTATTCCGGGATGAACGAGAACGGCTGCCTGTTGCTCGTAGAGAAGGTGCTCGGCGACGGCTCGCTGTTCAACCGGCTCTTCATCGAGCGCTACTACGCGTACAAACGCCGGATGGGTTATAGCGAGCTCGAGATTTCGCAGAAGCGCGAGGCGCTCGAGAACGTGCTGATTCCGTATCGCCTCCAGGAAAACCGCGATCTATTGCTCAAGGCGGGTTTCCGCGAGGTGGAAGTATTTTTCAAGTGGTACAACTTCGCCGGTTTCGTCGCGGTGAAGTGATGGTCGCGCTAGGCAACTTCTTCTTCCGTTTCCGCACGACGCTCTCACCGTTCCTACTGCTGTTCTTGTTCGTGCCGGGACCCGCTTTGTTCGCCGATCCGTTCGTCGCGGCGGTGCTCGGGTTGCTCGTCGCGGCGTGCGGGCAATGCGTGCGTGCCACTACGATCGGTCTGCGCTACATCGTGCGGGGCGGCAGGGGCCACCGGGTCTATGCGGACGACTTGGTCACGGAAGGGCTATTCCAACACAGCCGCAACCCGCTGTACGTGGGCAAATTCTTCATGGTCCTCGGCGCCGGTGTCGCGTCGAACAGTTGGTACGCGCTCGTGGGGATCTGCGCCGCGTATCTCTTCATGTACCACTCGATCATCCTCGCGGAGGAGGAGTATCTGCGAGGCAAGTTCGGCGCCGCGTTCGACGACTATTGCCGGCTCGTACCGCGCTGGTGGCCGCGCTTAGCCGGTTTGGGACGGACGCTCGCAGAGTCCGACTTCCACTGGGCACGCGTATTCGTCAAGGAATACAGCGCGCCGCTCGGTTGGGTCTTGCCGGTCGTGGGGTTCGGCCTCTACAACATGAAGCAGACCGGCGAGCTCGCAGATCAGCCGCTGCGCACCGGCGTGCTGCTCGCGCGTGCTCGGCGCGACGATGCTCTTTTGGCTCACCGCCGGTTACCTCAAGAAGACGCGCTCGCCGGTTTTTCGAACGACCGACGGTTGACGCGCGCCGTCGGCGTCATGAGCGGCGTCGACTGACGCGAGACACCTACTTCGCGGCGTTCCCACCAAAGAAGCTCGGCAGCGACTGGCGTTCGCAGCTCGCAGCGGCCGTGAACGCCGGATCGTTCACGCGCAAGGCGCCGTACGCGGCGCGGCGCGCGAGAAGGGGCAGCACGAGCTTGTAGGGAAGCGCGGTGATTCGGTTTCGCTCGGACGACGACGACTCGCGCGCATCGGCGAGCTGCGCATCGGCGGCATGATTGGCGTCGACGTACCCCGTGAGAGGCAGCGGCAATTCGGGCGCGAGACCTTCGGTCAGCGCGGCGACGGCCTCGGACTCGGCACGAGTCATCGCACGTGCCGCGGCCCGAAGCTGCGCGACGGTCATCGATACGGGCAGCGCGCTCGGATGTGCCGCGAAATAGTCGTCGATCAGCGCGTCCGTGGTCGTGTAGCTGATCTGATGGTTTTCGAGCCGTGTGGACGCATACCAATGCGCCTCGTACAGCGTCGCGGGTTGGCGCCCGCGCTTGGTCGAGTCCGCCGTGCCGGTCGCGGCGCGAAAAAAGTATCGCAGGTAGTCGTCCGAGGTCTCGAGCGCTGCGGGCGATAGCTGGCATCCCGAGGCGACGACGTCGGGGTGCGCGGCGAAGAAACCACATTGAACGGCCTTCGCGAACATCCCGCTGTGGCACGCGCCGCTCACCATGACCAACATGCCCGCCGCTTCGCGTTTGATTGGCTCGACGTCCGCGGGCGTGACCGTCAGGCCGTGCCCCCAAAGCGGCGAGCCGGTTGGCCCGGAGTGGCCCACCTGCACCAGCAGAGTACGGGCCTGGTTCGCGTGAAGGACGCCGGTGAGCACGCTATTCAAGCTTGCGGCATCCGCCCCGAGATCCGCCGAGAGGTCCGAGCGCTTGAACCGCGTGCGCCCATCGACGATGTAGCTCGTGTCGTTGCCCGGCACGTTCGGCCCATGGCCAAAGAGCGTGAGATAACGCAGCGTGCCGAGATTCAGCCGCTCGAGCGCGGATCGAATCTCGCCGATCCGGGTCGGAATGAACAGCGGGTTGCCGAGCGGTGTTCCCGCGGAACCCCAGAGGACCACGTTGGCCGCGCCCAGGTCGGTGCGCCGTGGCGAAGCGAGATCGATCGGCGGTGCTGGTATGCGCGCGGGTCGTGTTCCGAGCGCGACGTCGACGAAGTACTCGAGATTCCAGTGGCTCACGAAAAAGTTCCCGTAGAGGTCTTCGTCGTGGAGCGAGGGGTCGTCGTCGGCGGGAACCGCGGGCGGGAACATCACGGCGTCCGAGTGGCGGAGCTCGTTGTTGTCGGCGGAATTTGCGATGTTGCCTGCCGTGATGACGCGCCCGGAATCGACCACGAGCACCGTGAGGGTGACGTCCCAATTCGGATTGCGCGGGCCTTCGGCGTCGGGCAGCTGGCTCGAGATGTCGGTGGCCAGCACGCCCTTGTCGATCGCGAGTATCGGGATCGTCAACGCTGCGCTGCCGCTGCCATGGTGCAGCGCGCGGCCGTAGCCGCGCTGCTGCGCCGCGCGCTCATACAGGGCGCAGCTGTTGCAGCGTTCCGTGCTCGCGAGCCAGATCTCGAGTGCGGCTCGCACTCCGTGCAAGCGAGCAGAGTGCGATCAACACGATCCAATGGCGCATGCGAATTTTCCGCGTTTATCGAGACGGCGCGAATTGTAGAGCAAGATGCGCGCTGAGGTTTCGGACGCCCGTCGCGTTTCGTCCAAGCATCGGCAGAAGCGTTTGTGCTCGCGACGCGGTCTGCGAATAATAGCTGCAGTCAATCGTGAGGTTAGCAATGAACAATCTCGTGTCACGCAGCCGAGCGGCGGTCGCCCTTGTCGTCGTCGGGTTGTCGTTAGCCGCATGCCAGCGGCAGGCCGAGCCTGTCGGTAACGCCGGCTCATCGAGCGCGGGCAACGGCGCGCCGGGGGCACTCGTGCCGCTGCCCGGACGCGAGAGCTCCGCGCCGGCGCTCACGCAGAAGGTTTCGATCAACATGCAGACCACGGCCGGCGAGCTCGTGATCGAGGTTTACCCGGAGGCCGCGCCGAATGCCGCGCAACGCTTCGTGGAGCTCGTGAAATCGGGGTTCTTCGACGACACGCCGATCTCGCGCGTCGTGCCGGGCTTCGTCGCGCAGTTCGGCGTCAATTGGCGCGAGCCGCACAAGGCGTGGGAGAACCGCACGTTCAAGGACGACACGACGTACTTCGCGCTCGAGCGCGGCACGCTCGCGTTCGCGAAGGCGGGTCCGAACACGAACTCGACCCAGGTGTTCATCAACTACGCGGAGAACAACCGGCTCGCCGATCCGCGCTTCAACTTCACGGTATTCGGCAAGATCGTGAGCGGCATGGACGCCGTGGACCGGTTCGTGCAAGTCGGCGATCCGAGCGGCGGTCTCGACCAGGAACGGTTGTGGTCCGACGGGGGCGCGTATCTCGAGTCGCTCGCGGTGAAACCGACGATGATCGAGCGCGCGGTGGTCGCGCAGTAGCGAGCGGAAGGCGAGGAGCGCGCGTTCGAGCCTCTGGCCTCGAGACGCGCGCCCGCCTGAGCCTACTTCGCCTCGGCCATTTCCTTCATCGTCTTGAGCGCGCCTTCGAAGCGCGTGCGTCGGCCCGCGACGTCCGCATCCTTCGCGGCCTGGTCGGCTTTGTCCGACACGTCGTACACGAGCGTGTAGACGAGCTTCGACGTCGTCGCGGTGACGGGCTTCGCCTCCATGAAGCCGTGATAGAGGTTGTAGAACTGGCCTTCCTTGACGGGTTGCGTGTAACCGTACGAGAGGTCGGTCTTGCCGACGAGTATCTCGGTGACGCGCCCGCCCGCGAGCACGCGCACGGTCCCGACGCCGCCGTCGCCCGACGTGATCATGCAGTCCACCTTGAGCCAAGTCGCGATGTCGCAGTAGCCGCCGACCTTCGCCCAGACGTCCTTCGCGGGTTTCGCGACGTCGATCTCCATCTTGATCGTCTTGTATTCGGGCTCGGCAGCTTGCGTGGTCACCGTGGCGGCGAGAGTACCGAGGACGCCGAGGGCGGTGAGGGTAGCGACTACGTATTTCATTTTCGTCAGTTCTCCGTGGCGCGCAGCTCGGTACGCGTGTTGTTTGAATTCTGTCGATGCCTGCCCGTGAAAGACGTCGCCGCGTGCTACTTCGCGAGCGGATCCGGCCGCACTTGGAAGTGCACGACGAGCGGCTTCGTGCCTTTGCCGCCTTCCTTGAGCCACGGCGTCCGGTCGCCGCTCGGCACCCAGAGCCCGCGGCCTTTCCAGCCCGCGTTCGCGTCGTCGATCCGGCCCTCGAAGCCCTTCGAGTAGAACCCGAGCGGATACGGGAGGCGGAGCGTCACGAACTCGCCGTTCACGAGCGCGTGCACGCCGTCGGACAGATTCCCGGTGGACATCGGCACGTTCGCGCCGAGGCCCGCCGTGTTGTGCTGATCGACCCAGCTGTAATAGCTCGCCTCGACGCTCTCGTCCGGCCGCCCGACGAAGCCCGGGCCCGGATAGCGGAAGAAGCTCCAGCCCTCGGGGCAGTGATCGCCGGTGGCCTTCGGGCCGTTGAGCGGCCCTTTGCACTTGCGCCGATCGAACGAGCCGATGTGGCCGCTGCCGAGCGACACCCACACGACGCCGTTGCGGTCGATGTCCGCGCCGCGCGCGCCGTAGCCCGGCATCGGGACGTTGTAGATCTCGGAGATCGCGGTCGCGGGCGGATTGGTGCCCGGCGCGACGCGCACGATCGCGCCCGGGTAGCCGATGACGGATCCCCAGATCGAGCCGTCGGCCGGGCTCGGCATGACGGCGTAGAACCCCGCGTTGACGCGCTTGTCTTTCGCCGGATCGAGCGGCTGATCGGGCTCGACGTATTCGTCGCGCTTGCCGTTACCGTTCGTGTCGAGAATGAACGCCGTCCAGCCTTGCGCTTTGCCCGGCATCGCCGGTCTCGTCGAACACCTTGCGGTTGAGCCAACCGACCACGGGACCGCCGCCGCTCGTCCACAGCGTGTTGTTCGCGTCCTCCGCGAACTCCAGATGATGAGTCGAGTAGCACGTGTCGATGTGCGTGTACTTCGAAGTCTTGGGATCGTAGACCGCGAGCTGCCGCCCCGACCGCGGCAGCGGGAACGCTTTCGCGGACGGGTGACCGGACTCCGCCTTGCAGTAGGCGGGCGCGTTGTCCGGCGCGCGGACGACGGCCGTGTACCAGACGCGGCCGAGCTCGTCGAGCCGAGGGTTGTGCGCGTTCGCTTTGCTGTCCCAGATCGTTTCTTTGCCCCAGTAGTGCGACGGTTGCAGCGCCGGCGTGCTCTTCGTGGTCGGCGTGTTCGGGTCCGCGACCGTCGCGTGCAGCGACGACGCGGTGTTCGCCTTCGGATCGAGGATCGGGAAGTCGTCGGTGCTGAGCTCGGGCGAGCCGTAGAGCTTGCCGTAGGCGTTCACCGTGGGCTTGCGGCGGTCGGTGCCGCTCAAGTCGTGCATGTAGACGGAAGGCGTCGCCCAGTCGCGCACCGTCGCGACGACGTTGCGCTCGACGCCCTTGGGCCGCGGCGGCTGCGCGTGCGGCAGCTCGCCGGCCGCAACGCGATCCGTCCAATCGCCGAAGTATTTCGGCGGCACGCCGCCGAGCTGGTTCATCGCAGACGTGAGCATCTGGCCGCCTGCTTGGCCAGACTGAATGCGCCGCACCCAGCCTTCCATTCCATGACCGAACTCGGCAGGCACGTACGCGCGTCGCGAGCTGGCCGATCTGGTGGCAGCCGATGCACGACAGGTTCTTGACCGACGCGAGGTACTGATTCACGCCGCCGCGACAGGTTCTTGACCTCGTCTGCGCTCGGCACTTTCTGCATCGAATACCAATAGATCGCGGGATACACCTGCGCCGCGATCGCGGGCGAGGGCGCGACCTTCGCCGTTAGGTTCACGGTTTTGCCCGGCGAGCCGGCCACTTTGTCCGAATCCGCGAGGCCGTAGCCGCGCACCCAGAGTTGATAGTCGGCCGCGGGCAGGTCGGGCACGACGTAACGGCCGCGGTCGTCGGTCACGACGATTTTGGCGAACCGCGTCTGGAACGCGTTCGTCTCCGCGATCACCCAGACGCCGGCCTCGGGGCCGGTCGCGCTCGTCACGACGCCGCCGATGTCGTCGGCGTCGATCGCGGGCGCCTGCGCCAAGGCTCGGCCGTCCACGAGCGTCGCAAGCAAGATGATCGAAGCAAGAGCAGCGGCTGAAAAAGCGGCGGTGCCAGGCACCGATCGGATCGTCGCCATGTTATCCCCCCGGGTTGTTGTGCGCCGCCGTTGCCGGCGGCAAGAACTTACTATCCAGGTCGGCTGGTGGAATGCAAGGTCGGCGAGTCCGGCGGTTCACCGCGCTCGGGCGGACGCGTATCCTTGGGCGATCGATACGGTGCCTCGGGGGCGCTATATGGTGGAGCGTATTGGCGTCATTGCAGCTGCAGCCGCGGTTGTCGCGATCGGCGGGGCCGCAACGGCGCTCGCGCATCATTCGTTCTCCGCAGAGTTCGATCCCGACAAGACGGCCGAGCTCAAGGGCGAGATCGCGCAGGTCTGGTTCAACAACCCGCACGTGCGCTATCGGCTCACGACGCACGCCGAGGACGGCTCGCCGCAGGACTGGGAGCTCCAGGCGTCCAGCATCACCGCCCTCGCGCAGGTTGGCTGGAACGCGGGCACGCTCAAGGTCGGCGACGCCGTGACGGTGTCGGGTCAAGTCGGCCGCAACGGCGTGAAGAAGCTCTACGTGCGCAGCGTCGTGCGCGCCGATGGCTCGCGAGTGGCTACCGGCCGCGGCAGCGACAGCAACGCACCGGATCCGAACCAAGTGCACGTGACCGCGGGCAAGACGTTCGGCTACGGCAAGACACGCGGCGACTATCCAATCGATATCTCGGGCCCGTGGCGCAACAACTACCACTGGCGCGTCACGGTCGACGACCTCGAGCCGAAGCCCACGCCGTTCACGGCGGAAGGCCGGCGCGTGTTCGAGTCCAAGGACCATTGGCAGGACACCGCGCTGCGCTGCTTACCGCTTGGCCTGCCGAGGCTCATCGGCTCGCCGTACAACATGGAGATCGTCGACGCGGGCGATCACTACCTGTTCATCTACGTAGAGCACAACACGCCGCGGCGCGTGTGGATGGACGGCCGCAAGCCCACGGCCGATACGCCCGATTCGTCGCTCGGATTCTCGGTGGGGCACTGGGAGGGCAATGCGCTCGTGATCGAGACGACGCACCTGCTGCCGGCGTGGCTCGACGGCTCGGGTTTGCCGATGAAGGGCGAGGGCACGCGCGTCGTCGAGCGCTATGACTACGGCGCCGACAAGCTCGCGGCCGAGCGCACGATCACGATCTACGACCCGTACTACACGCAGCCGCTCGTGCGCAAACGCGGCTCGGCGCGCGACGACAACGTCGACATCGGCGAGCAGGGCGCGTGCGATCCCGACAGCTACTACCGCGACTTGCGCGAGCTCGGCCGGCTCGATCAGCACCTCGACTCGGACTGAACGGAGCGAGGCTACGGGCTGCGCTTCACGCGAACCGAGCGGTGGCGATCGTCCACCGTGAAGAAGAAGCTTCCCATCATTCCGGCCTTGATCTGGGCCTCGAACGGCGGCTCCGGATAGGTAACTCTCACGTTGTCCGTCTGCACCCACACGGCGCCGAGGTCGGTCGTGAATACTTTGTCGTTGCGTCCCGCGAGCTGGCGCACGTTCACGACGACGATCGGCACGATCTCGGGTGGCGAGGACTGCGCCGGCGCAGGCGCGGCGGCGGGTGCAGCGGCTGCAGCGGCGGCAGTCGGCGGCGGCGTTGCCGCGCCGCCCGCGACGGCCGCACCCGCAACGGCGGCAGGAGCAGCGGCGGCAGGAGCGGCGAGCAGCGGGAGCGGCAGCAGCGGAGCGGCGGGTGCTGGTGCTTGCGCGAGCGGGGCCTGCGGCGCCGCAGCGCTGGTGGCGCGGCGGTCGGAGCCGGCGCGCGCGCCGGTCGCAGCGCGCGGTCATAGCACGCGAGCCGTTCGGTGTCGTTCTCGATCTCGGTACACGGACGCGCGGAGTCCTGCGCTAGTGCGCGGTGCGGCGCGAGCAGCGCCGCCGACGATACCAGCGTCCCGACCGCGACGGCGCCGAGCACTCTCCGGTACGCGACACGCGGCCGCCCAGAATCCCCGAGCCGCGGGGATCGATCAGAATCAATACGCAACATGGTTTCCCCTCTCTCGTTATCCGCGCCCTGTCGTTCTTGTTGTTGGCGCCGGGGTCCGAGCCGGCGCGGCGACCGCACGCTCGGACGTCGGCGAATGATACGCCTCGTGCGACTCGCCGCAATCGCGCGGTCAGTGATCCCCACTGCGCGATGAGCAAGCAGCGGACTCAGCGACTGCAGGTGCGCCGTCGGTTATGTCATCATCGTTCGCACCTGTCACGCGGACGCGCGAGTACTCCCATGAAGAGTCGTGTTACACCTGACACCAGGTATTCCTCACGTGCGAACTATTGGATGGCAACGATGTTGATTTCGATGTTGACGGGATGCGGCGGCGACGAGCGGTCCGCCGCGCAAGCGCAACCCGCGGCGCGCGCCGCGGAGCGTCTGGAGATCGCGGCGGAGGGCGAGGCGTCGTTCCGCGTGGAAGCCGAGCGGTTCGCGGACGTTCGGGTGCTGCGCTATCGGGCTCCGGGATTCGAGGCGCTCGCCCCGAAGACGAAAGAGCTCCTTTACTACCTCTACGAGGCCGCGCTGTCGGGCCGCGAGATCATCTACGACCAAAAGTACCGGTACAACCTGGCCGTTCGACGCGTGCTCGAGGAAGTCGTCAAGCACTATCCGGGCGATCGCGGCGCGGCGGACTTCCAGGCGCTTACCGTGTATCTGAAGCGGGTCTGGTTCGCGAACGGCATTCATCACCATTACTCGAACGACAAATTCGTGCCGGGCTTCGACTTCGCGGCGTTCGAGCGCATCGTCAAGGCCACGCCGGGCGAATTCCCCGTGCGCCCGGGGCAGACGTTGGACGAGCTGCTCGCCGAGCTGAAGCCCGTGATGTTCGACCGGTCCGTCGACGCGAAGCTCGTGACGAAGAGCGGCACGGCTGACGTGCTCGCGGGCTCCGCCGTCAATTTCTACGACCACGACCTCACGCAGGCCGAGGTCGCCGCGTTCTACGCCGCGCGCAAGAATGCGAACGATTCGGAGCCCGTGTCGCTCGGCTTGAACTCCACGCTCGTGCGGCGCGGCGGCGTTCCCGTCGAGCAGGTCTGGAAGGTCGGCGGGCGCTATACGCAGGCGCTCGAGCACGTCGTCTCCTGGCTCGAGAAGGCCGCGGCGGTCGCGGAGAACGCCGCCCAACGCACGGCGCTCGAGAAGCTCGTGGCGTATTTCCGCTCGGGCGAGCTCTCGGACTGGGACGAATACAACGTCGCTTGGGTCGAGGACAAGGACTCGCTCGTCGACGTGATCAACGGCTTCATCGAGGTATACAACGATCCGCTCGGCATGCGCGGCTCGTTCGAGTCCGTCGTTTCGTTTCGCGATCCTGTCGCGACCAAACGCATCGACGCGATCGCGAATCAGGCGCAGTGGTTCGAGGACCACTTGCCGATCCTCGACCGTCACAAGAAAGCGAGCGTCAAAGGCATTACCGGCAAAGTGATCACGGTCGTGATCGAGGCGGGCGACGCTGCGCCGACGACGCCGGTCGGCATCAACTTGCCGAACGCGGATTGGATACGAAAGCAGCACGGCTCGAAGTCCGTGAGCCTCGGCAATATCGTCGCGGCGTACAACGCCGTGCGCGGCGGGGCGGACAAGGAGTTCGCGTGGGACGCGGCGGACATCGAGCGCGGCGAGCGCTACGGCGAGCTCGCGGAGACGCTCCACACGGACATGCACGAGGTGATCGGCCACGCGTCGGGCCAGCTCGATCCCGGGGTCGGCCCGCTGCACGACACGCTCAAGAACTTCGGGTCGACTCTCGAGGAGGCACGTGCCGACCTCGTCGCGTTGTACTACGCGATCGACCCGAAGCTCGTCGAGATGGGCCTCATGCCGTCGATCGACGTAGGCAAGACCGAATACGACCACTACATCCGCAACGGTCTACAGCAGCAGCTCTACCGTGTGCCGCCCGGCGGTGACGTCGAGGAAGACCACATGCGGAACCGGCAGCTGGTCGCCGCGTGGGTCTACGAGAAGGGCTTGCCCGACAACGTGATCGAGCGCCGCGTGCGCGACGGCAAGACCTACTTCGTCGTGCGGGACTACGACAAGCTCCGCGTGCTATTCGGCGATCTCCTGCGCGAGCTGCAACGGATCAAATCCGCGGGCGACTACGCTGCGATCCGCGACCTCGTCGAGCATTACGCAGTGAAGGTCGATCCCGTGATGCACGCCGAGGTTCTCGAGCGCTACGCGAAGCTCGACATACCCGCGTATTCGGGCTTCATCGGACCCCGGCTCGTGCCGGTCGAGAGCGGGGGGCGGATCGTCGACGTGCGGATCGAGTATCCGGACGACTTCAGCGCCCAGATGCTCGAGTACGCCGAGAAGTATTCGTGGCTGCCGACCTGGAATTGACGGTCAGCAGGTAGGTCGCGAACGTCGGCAGCCAGTGATCACCCGCGTAGTCGCGCGTTGCGAGCGTCGCCGCGATGCCGGCGCGGGCGTGGCGGTGCGCCGCGGCCCGGAGCACGCCGGCGCGCGGATCCGCAGCCGGCAGGGCGGCTGCGACGTTCTCGAGGTTCCACGCGCGCGACAGATTGAGACCGTGCAGGTGCACGAGCTTGCCGTCGCGCTCGTCCGACACCACGCCGGTCGGCAGCCAGCCCGAGCCGCGCGTCGGGATCGCCGGTAGAAATCGGCGGAGCCACTTCGCGAACGCGGGGCCGTTGCCGAGCACGCGCCGCATCAGGTCCGCCTCCATCAACGCGGGGGACAGAAAGTCCTCGCCCGATGGCTCGTAGCTCAGGGGCGCGTCTTTGTCCGCGCCAAAGAACCGGATTGCCGTGCGGCGCACGGCCACGCGCAGCCGCGCATCGTTCGTCGTGGTCGCGGCGTCGTGCAGCAGCCCGAGCGCAAACGCCGTCTGGTTGTGCGTGCCCGAGCGCACGGGATAACGGAGCGGGGCGAGCCAAGCAAACACATTGGCGCGCGCAGCGCCGAGCAGAGGCTGAAGCGCTCGCGATCCACGCGCGCGCGGCCGGCTCTGCGCAGGCGGCGACTTCCGCGCCGAGCAGCACCAGCCACGCGAGCCCGTACGGCCGCTCGAAGCTGCGGTGCTTCGCGAGGTAACGCGTCTCGCCGCGCACTTTCGCGGCAGCAAACGTCGTCGACAGCGCGTTCAGCACCTCGTCTCGCAGGTCGAAGTCGGCGACGGTGTTCAAGAGGCGCACGAGGAGCCAGTGAGTGTGGACGGCCGAATGCCAGTCGAAGCAGCCGTAGAAGCACGGGTGCAGGATGCGCGGCGCTACGGCGTCGGCCGCACGCTCGAGCAGGTATTGCGGGTGATTCGGATACTCGCGGCGGATATTGGCGAGCGCGCGGCGCGCGAACGCGTTCGCGATCGCCGGGTCGAGCGGCGCACGGGCGGTGTGCTCCGAGCTTAGCGATGCGCGCGACCGCGGCACGCGGCTACACCCTGCGTCATTGCTGTCGCGGCAGCTCGCGCCAGTGGTGGCAGGCCACGTGGTGATCGGCGCCTACGGGCTCCCACTTGGGCACGTCCGTCTTGCAGATCTCGGTCGCGTAAGGACAGCGCGTGTGAAAGCGGCAACCGGGCGGCGGCGAGATCGGCGACGGTACGTCGCCCTGCAGCACGATGCGCGCCCGCCGGCGCGTCGGATCGGGGATCGGGATCGCAGAGATCAGCGCGCGCGTGTACGGATGCGCGGGCCGGCGATAGATTTCCTCGGGTGCCGCCTGCTCGATGATCTTGCCGAGATACATCACCGCGACTCGATCGGAAACGTGGCGCACCACAGCGAGATCGTGCGCGATGAACAGCAACGCGAGCTGCATCTCGCGCTGCAGCTCGAGCAGCAGGTTGATGATTTGCGCGCGGATCGACACGTCGAGCGCGGACACGGCCTCGTCGCAGATGATCAGCTTCGGCTTCAACGCGATCGCGCGCGCGATGCCGATGCGCTGCCGCTGGCCTCCCGAGAATTCGTGCGGGAACCGCTCGGCCGCGCTCGGCGGCAGTCCCACGCGCTCGAGCAGCTCGCCGACCCAGACGCGCCGCCACGCGGCGTCGCCGAGCTTGTGGATTACGAACGGCTCTTCGAGGATCCGGCCGATCGTGTGGCGCGCGTTCAGGGATTCCATCGGGTCCTGGAAGATGATCTGCATCTGGCGGCGCAGCGAGCGCCACTCGCTCGCTCGTAGCGTGCTCAAGTCGCGGCCTTCGAACAGCACGTTGCCGCCCGACGGCGGCACGAGATTCAGGATCGTGCGGCCGACGGTCGTCTTGCCGCAGCCAGACTCGCCGACGAGGCCGAGCGTCTGGCCGCGTCGCAGCTCGAGCGACACGCCGTCGACCGCGTGCACGTCGCCGACTTTGCGCAGCAGCACGCCGGCGCGCACGGGGAAATACTTCTTGAGGTTGCGGACTTCGAGCAGAGGTGCCTCGCTCATGCTGCGAGCTCCCGCCAACGGTGGCACGCGACCTCGTGGTCGAGCCCGCACGATTCGAGGGGCGGCACGACCGCGCGGCACACGTCCTCCGCGTAGGCGCAGCGATTGGAGAACCGGCAGCCCGCGGGCAAGTCGCGCGTCGCCGGGACGACGCCTTCGATCGTCGCCAAGATCGTCTTCGGAGTCGTGTCCGGCCGGGGCACCGACGCGATGAGCCCGCGCGTGTACGGATGCCGCGGCGCGTCGAACAGATCTTTCACCGATGCGTGCTCCGCGACGCGCCCCGCGTACATTACCAGGACGTCGTCACAGAGCTCTGCAACCACGCCGAGGTCGTGCGTGATGAACAGCATCGCCATGCCATGCTGTTTTTGCAGCGAGCGCAGCAGCTCGAGGATCTGGGCCTGAACCGTGACGTCGAGCGCCGTCGTGGGCTCGTCCGCGATCAGCACCTTCGGGCGCCCCGCGAGCGCCATCGCGATCATCACGCGTTGGCGCATGCCGCCGGAAAGCTGGTGGGCATATTCCTTCATGCGCTGCACGGGCGCGGGGATGCCGACTTGCTCGAGCAGCTCGACCGCGCGCTTTTGCAGGGTCTTCTGGTCGGCGCGCGGATCGTACAGCCGCAGCGTCTCGATCACTTGGCGGCCGATCGTGTGGACCGGGTTCAACGCCGTCATCGGCTCCTGGAAAATCATGCCGATCTGCCGGCCGCGAAATTGGCGCAGCTCGTGCGAGCTCAGGTTCGTGAGGTCGTGACTGCCGAGCAGGATTCGACCGCTTTCTACGACGCCGGCTGGGCGCGGCAGGAGCCCCATGACCGCGAGCGCGCTCACGGTCTTGCCGCAGCCCGATTCGCCGACGAGGCCGAGCGTGGCGCCGGCTTCCACCGCGAAGCTCACGCCGTCGACGACGCGCTGATAGCCGTCCTCGGTATGAAACCCGCAGCTGAGCCCGTCGACTTGAAGAACGAAGTCAGCCACGGATCAATTGACGCGCCACTTCTCGTCCACGATCGTCACGGGGTCGAACGCGCGGCCCGCGTCGCGCGCCTCGAGCGTCTCTTTCGCAGTGTCGGGATCGATCCACAGCAGACCCAGCGAGAACGGGTCGGTCATTTCCGTCGACGTGCGCGTGCCATAGCCCTCCGGCAGCTTCACCCAGCGCCAGTACGCCTCGCGCACGTACGGGATCTTGTACGACGGAATGTAATCCGCCGCGTCGTGGATGATCTGTTGGATCTGATGCGAGAGCCTCAGGCGCGTCTCGAGGTTGGTGCCCGACTCGAACTCGTCGATGAGCTTGTCGAGGTCCTTGTCGTCCATGTTGGTGATGTTGTTCGTCTGCGGCTTGTGCGCGTTGACGGAGTGATAGTGTTGCCAGAACGTCGGCGTGAGGCCGGTGCCGAACGTCAACATCACGATCTCATGCTTCTTCTCGCCGACCTGCGTTCCCCAAGTGGAGGGATCGAGCAGATTAAGATTCAGCTCGAGGCCGGCCTTCTTGGCCTCTTCGCGGAGCAGCACGAGCTGGGAGGACAGATCGGGGCTCGCGTAGCTCACGTTGACGGCGAGGCGCTGGCCACCCTTCGTGCGGATTCCGTCCGGCCCGCGCTGCGTGAAGCCCGCCGTGGTGAAGTACTGGTCCGCTTTTGCGAGGTCGAAGCCGCGCGGCTGGATCGTCGGGTTGGAGTAGCCCCAGTAGTAGCCCTCGAAGTGCATGCGCAGCCGCGGGTAGTCGCCGCGCATCACGGTTCGCAGCACCGCGTCCCAGTTCATCGCGTAGGCTATCCCTAAGCGGATGTTCTTGTCGTTCAGCAGGGGCACGTCCATGTTCAACCACATGCCGCGCGCTTCGCGCGGCACATCGTTGTAGAACTGGATCTTGTGGATGTAGCCCTTGTCGAACGGCTCGCCGACGGCCTTCTCGTACCAGCGGGCCGGCGTCGCGAGCGAGTAGGCGTCGAGCTCGCCGCGCAGGAAGTACTGCAGCGCCACGTCGTCGTCACGGATCACTTCGACGCGAATCTTGTCGACGTTGAAACGGTGCTGGTAGTACTTGAGGTCCTTGGCCCACCAGTTCGCGGTGCGCTCGAGCTCGATGAAGCGGCCTTTCTCGACGCGCGCGGTGTGATACGCCCCGGTAGTCGGCTCGAGCCGCCAGTCGTAGTTCTTTACCCAGTCGGCGTCGAGCTTGTGGAAGTGCCGCGGCTCGGGGCTCAGGCCGTACTCGTACAGCATCTCGTCGGGAGGCTTCGGGGACGAGCCGACGACGGAGATCGTGTGGTCGTCGTGCTTCACGACGCCGACGATTTGGTCGGTGAAGTAGTTCTTGCCGAACGGATCGACGATGAAGTCCGAGAGCCGCATCTCGCGCGAGAACACGTAGTCGTCGGCCGTGACGGGCTCGCCGTCGGACCAGCGCGCGCGCGGGTCGAGCTTGTAATAGACCGTTTTGCCGTCCGCTCCGAACGCCCAGTGCGTCGCGAGCGCCGGAATGAACTTCAGAGTGTTCGGATGGATGTCGACGAGCGACATGTACATCGAGCGCTTCGGCGCTACGTACGAGCCGCTGGCCGCGTCGGGTCCGTGGAGCCGCAACGTGAGCGGGAAGCCCGTGATGTAGGTGCGGTAGGTGCCGCCCGGTTTTGCGTCGGGCGCCGCGAACACGGGATCGTCCTCGTTCGTGATCCATTGGAGGCCGTCCGGCAGAGGCACGCTCGGGTAGGTGGGCAGATCCGCGACGAAATGCGTATCGCTCGCGACCACCACGTCCTCGGGCGGCGTCGCTTCATCGGCGGCACCCGCAGCGGGTGGGGGGGCGTCGCTCGAGCAAGCGGCGAATGCCAGCAGCGCGGGCAGTAGCAGAAAGTGGTTACGCATGGGCATCGACTCCGAGCGGGTTGAGTGGCTCTACTCGTAGAACGTGAATTGCTTTGGATCGAATGCTTCGCGGATCGCCTCGCCGATGTACGCGACCATCAGCAACACGAGCGACATTGCGGCGACCACCGAGCTCACGATCCACGGTGCGCGCAGATTCGCGGTACCTTGGCTCAGCAGCTCTCCCCAGCTCGGCGTCGGCGGCGGCAGTCCGAAGCCGAGGTAGTCGAGCGCGGTGAGCGCCGTGACTCCGCTCGCGATCGAGAACGGGATGAACGTGACGATGATCGAGATCGTGTTCGGCAGGATATGCACGAACACGATGCGGGTGTTGGTCGCGCCAAGCGCGCGCGCGGCGGATACGTACTCGCGAGCCTTCTCCTTGTAGGTCGACGTGCGCATGTACCACGTCATGTTCATCCAGCCGAAGATCACCATCGCGATCACGAGCGTCCAGAAATTCGGCACGATCACGGACGCGATGATCATGATGACATAGAGAAACGGAACGTTTGACCAGATCTCGATGAGTCGCTGGAACAGCAGGTCGAATGCTCCACCCCAGAAGCCCATCGTGCAGCCGAGCGCGATGCCGATGACGTAGTTGCAGAAGAGCAGGATCACTGCGAACGCCATTGCGAGGCGAAACCCATAAACGAGCCGGGCGAGGATGTCGCGGCCCGTGACGTCGGTGCCAAGGTAGTGCTTGGCCGAGAAGCTCGGTGGATACGGCGGGAACGCCTCGGGCTTGAAGTCGGTCTCGTACGCGCTGTAGGGCACGAGCGGGAGAACGACCCAATTGCCGCGATCTGCTGCGCTTGCAGAGCTGCTCGCGCGTTTCTCTGCGAGCACGCTTGCCAGTTCCCGGTAGTTGGTCTCGTACTGATAGTCGAGGCCGAAGGTCGTTCCGGGCAGATAGGCGCCGTACGTCGGAAAGTAGTAGTCGCCTTGATAATGGACGACGAGCGCGCGGTTATTGACGAGCAACTCGGCGAACACGCTCGCGACGAAGCAACGCGAGGATGATCAGCAGCGACCAATAGCCGCGCCTGATCGATCGGAAACGGCGCCATTGCTTCTTGGTCTGCGGATCGAGCCGGAATCGCATGCCGTCACTGACCGAACTTGACGCGCGGATCGACGACGGCGACGCAGATGTCGGACAAGATGTTGCCGACGAGGAACAGCAGCGACGACAGCACGAGAATCCCCATCACCACGGGATAGTCGCGGTCGACGACGGATTCCCAACCGAGCAACCCGAAGCCGTCGATGTTGTAGATGCGCTCGATCAGGAACGACCCCGTCAGAATCACCGAGATGTTGTTGCCGAACGACGTCGCGATCGGGATCAAACTGTTGCGCACGGCGTGCCGGAGCACGGCTTGCCGGAACGATAAGCCTTTCGCGATCGCCGTACGTACGTAGTCGGCCGACAGGTTGTCCATCAGCGAGTTCTTCATCATGAACGTCGTGACGGCAAAGCTGCCAGCCATGTACGACAACAGCGGCAAAACGGCGTGCACCGTGACGTCCTGAATCTTGCCCCAGGTGCTCAGGCGCGCGTAGCTGTCGCTCACGAAGCCGCCGAGGGGGAACCACCCGAGCTGCGACGCGAAGTAGGTGAGTAACGCGATGCCCGACGATGTAGCCGGGAATCGCGTAGCCGAGAAACACGAAGCCCGAGCTCACGTTGTCGAAGTTGCTGTTGTGCCGGATCGCCTTCCAGATTCCGAGCGGGATGCAGACGGCGTAGGTCAGGATCAGCGTCGCGATGCCGTAGAAGATCGAGACGGGGAAGCGGCGGCTGATCGCTTCCCAGACGGGCTCGTTGTAGCGGGTCGAGCGGCCGAGATCGAGCACCATGACCTTCTCGAGCCAGCTCACGTAGCTCAGGAAGATCGGCTTGTCGAAGCCGTAGTAGACGCGCAGCTGCTGAAGCTGGGCGTCGGAGAGTACGCTGCCCGCGATGCCGCGCGAGCTCGTGAGCGCGCTGCCGCGGTCGCCGCCGGAAAGCATCGCCTCGTTCAACATCCGCTCGATCGGTCCGCCCGGCACGACGCGCGTGACCGCGAAAACGAGCAACGTGATACCCAGGAAGGTCGGGATGATCAGCAGGAGCCGGCGGATGAAATAACTGGTAGTGCCCACGAGCAACAGAGACAACGCAATTCCAGCAAGTATCCCACGAAGCGCGCGGTTTTGGGGGCAGTGAGCGGCATGGTTGAGAAATCGCCAGCTAACCCCGCGTGATCCGCGCTTCGGACGGCCACGCGTGCTCGCGACAGTCGCGGGCGAGTCGCGCTAACATCGCGCGCCTATGTCAGCCGTCCTCTATTGCGGTAACCGCAACTACTCGTCCTGGTCGATCCGCGGCTCGCTGCTCGTGCGCCAGAGCGGCATCGAATGCACCGAGGTCGTCATCCCGCTCGACACCGAAGAGGGCCGCGCGAAGATCGCGGCCGTGAGCCCGACCCGGCGCGTGCCCGTGCTGCACATCGACGGGCTCGTGATCTGGGATACGCTCGCGATCGCCGAATTCCTCCACGAGCGCGCGCCGGACGCGCGGATCTGGCCCGTCGAGCCGACGGCGCGCGCGACTGCGCGCAGCGTGAGCGCCGAAATGCACTCGGGGTTCGGCGCGCTGCGCTCGCAGATGCCGATGGACGTTCGCGGCAAGCACACGGTCCCGAGCACGCCGGAGCTGCAACGAGACATCGAGCGGATCGAGGACGTCTGGCGCGAGTGCCGTGCGCGCAACGCGCGCGGCGGCGACTACCTGTTCGGCGCGTGGTGCGCCGCCGATGCGATGTTCGCCCCGGTCGTGAGCCGCTTTCGCACCTACGGCGTGGAGCTGTCGCGCGGCGCGCAGCAATACGCGGACGCGGTCTGGAAGTGGCCCGCGTTCGTGAGCCTCGCGGCCGAGGCGGCCGCGGAGCCGTGGTCGTTGCCTCTCTGAACGCGCGCGTCGGCGGCTGCGTCCGCCAAAGTCTGATCGTGGTCGCTCGCCGTCAGGTGGGCAGGCAGTCGGCGAGCACGCGCGCGACGTGCACCGCGTCGCGCTGCGCGCCGTCGTGGATCTGATGCCGGCAGCTCGTGCCGTCGGCGACGATCACCGTGTCCGCGCCGGCGCTGCGCACGGCGGGCAGCAGCGCGAGCTCGGCCATCTCGCAGCGATACGTCGACGTTCTTCGCCTGGTAGCCGAACGCGCCCGCCATGCCGCAGCAGCTCGACGCGATCGTCTCGACGGCGAGCCCCGGCACGAGCTTCAGCGCCGCGACCACGCTCGGCATGGCGCCGAACGCCTTCTGGTGGCAGTGCCCGTGGACGAGCGCGCGCGCGAAGGCGCGACTTGCGCAGCGGTAGCTGCAATCGCCCGGCCCCGCGCTCGCGCACGAGGAACTCCTCGAACGTGAGCGCCGCGGCCGCGAGCGCGGCGCTCGCAGCGCCGGGCAGCAGCGTGCGGAACTCGTCGCGCAGCCCGAACAGGCACGACGGCTCGAGCCCGACGATCGGAGTGCCGCGCGCGACGTGCGGCGCGAGCGCCGCGAGCATGCGCGCGGCTTCGGCGCGCGCCTCGTCGACCATGCCGGTCGCGAGATACGTGCGGCCGCAGCAGAGCGGCCGTCCGCCGTCGGTCGGCGCGGCGACCGTGACGCGATAGCCGCCCGCCGCGCAGCACGCGCAACGCAGCGCGCAGGTTGTCGGGCTCGAAGTACGTGTTGAAGGTGTCGGCGAGCAGCACGACGTCCGCGCGGCGCGCCGCGCCGACGGTAGCGGCCGCACGGCGCGCGGCACTTCTCGCTCTGGCCGCGAAACCAGTCGGAGCGCCAGCGCGGCAGCGAGCGCCGAGCCGCGAATCCCGCGATCTTCTCGGACAGCGCCGCAAGGCCCGGCACGCGGTCGCGCAGGTTCATCAGCGGCGCGAGCGTCGCGGCCGCGCGCGCGTAGCGCGGCAGATGCGCGACGAGCTTGTCGTGCAGCGCTGCGCGCCGTGGCGCGCGTGATAGTGGTGCAGGAACTCGACCTTCATCGCGGCCATGTCGACGCCGGTCGGGCATTCGCGCTTGCAGCCCTTGCACGACACGCACAGCGCGAGCGTGTCGTAGAGCTGCGCGCGACGCGAGCCCGTCCGGCCCGAGCTGGCCCGAAAGCGCGAGCCGCAGCGAGTTCGCGCGGCCGCGCGTCACGTGCTGCTCGTCGCGCGTCACGCGGTACGACGGGCACATCGTGCCCGCGTCGAACTTGCGGCAGTGGCCGTTGTTGTTGCACATCTCGACGGCCGCCGCGAAGCCGCGGCCGCGATTCTCCGCGCCGACCTCGTGCTCGGACCAGTCGAGCGCCGTCGCGAGCGGCAGTGTGCGGTAGCCGGGCTTGAACCGAAACAGGCTGCGGTCGTCCATCTTCGGCGGCGCCACGATCTTGCCGGGGTTCATCAGGCCCTTCGGATCGAACGCGTGCTTGAGCTCGCCGAACGCGCGCGCGAGGCGCTCGCCGTAAACGGGCTCGATCCACTCCGAGCGCACGAGGCCGTCGCCGTGCTCGCCGGAGTACGCGCCCTTGTATTCCTTCACCATCGCGCACGCTTCCTCGGCGATCGCGCGCATCCGCCGAGCGCCGTCGTCCGTGCGCATGTTGAGGACCGGGCCGCACGTGCAGGCAGCCGACCGACGCGTGCGCGTAGAACGTGCCGCGCGTGCCGTGCTTCTCGAACACGCGCGTGAGCCGGTCCGTGTATTCCGCGAGGTGCTCGAGCGGGACCGCGCAGTCCTCGATGAACGACACGGGCTTACCGTCGCCCTTCATCGACATCATGATGTTGAGCCCGGCCTTGCGGACCTCCCAGACGTCGCGCTGCAGCTGCGGGTCCGCGACCTCGACCACGCTGCCGGGCAGCCCGAGGTCTCCCATGAGCTCCGTGAGCTGCTCGAGCTTCGCGACTTGCGGCGCCGAGCTCGTCGCCCGCGAACTCGACCAGCAGGATCGCGTCGGGCTCGCCGCGGATCGTCTTGTCGACCGTCGCGCGGAATGTCGCGATTTCGCGCGACAGCTCGATCATCGTGCGGTCGACGAGCTCGACTGCGCTGGGCCCGAGCTTCACGATGTGCTGCGTGAGATCCATTGCCTGATAGAACGTCGGGAAGTGCACGATGCCGAGCGCTTTTTGCGTCGGCAGCGGCGACAGCTTGAGCTTGATCTTGCGGAAGTAGCCGAGCGTGCCCTCGGAGCCGACCAGCAGGCTGCGCCATGTTGAACGCGCCGTCCGAAGCCATGTCGAGGTTGTAGCCCGCGACGCGCCGCTGCACCTGCGGCACGCGCGCTGCGATCTCGTCGCGCTCGCGCGCGTGCAGCGCACGCACCGTCGCGACGAGCTCGCGATGGCGGCGCGCCGCGGTCGCGGAGCCTTGGCTCGGACCCTCCGATCCGTTCGCGCCGACCGCGCCGAACGTGACGGTCTCGCCGCTCGAGAGCCAGGTCTCGGCCGCGAGCACGTTGTGCACCATGTTGCCGTAGCGCATCGAGCGTGCGCCGCAGCTGTTGTTCGCCGTCATTCCGCCGATCGTCGCTTGCGCCGACGTCGACACGTCGACGGGATACCAGAGGCCGTGCGGCTTGAGTCGCGCGTTGAGATCGTCGAGCACGATCCCGGGCTCGACCCACGCGGTCCGTCGCCTCGGCATCGAGCTCGAGCAATCGCGTTGAGGTGCTTGCTGTTGTCGATCACGAGCGCGGCGCCGACGGTCTGGCCGCATTGCGACGTGCCCGCGCCGCGCGGCAGCAGCAGGTACTCCGGCGTCCGCGGCGATCTCGAGCGCCCGCTGCGCGTCCTCGACGGTCCGCGGCACGACGACGCCGAGCGGCTCGATCTGGTAGATCGACGCATCCGTGGAGTAGCGGCCGCGTGCGAACGCGTCGAACAGCACTTCGCCCTCGAGCTCCCGGCGCAGTCGCGCCTCCAGGGAGGCGAGGGGCAATTCGTGCATCTTGATGAAACTCGATCGAAGAGGATTCGGCCGGGGGTGTATTGTATGCGCCGCCGAACGAAGAGTGCCCATCCCGATGAACCGAGAATCCAAGAGCGGCGCACAGGTGTCCGTCCACACTGGCCGTCACTTCCTGCAAATCCCGGGTCCGACGAACGTGCCGGATCGCGTCCTGCGCGCGATGGCGCAGCCGACGATCGATCATCGCGGCCCGGAGTTCGGTGTGCTCGGCCGCGAGCTGCTGAACGACGTGCGCGCGGTCTTCAAGACCACGCAACCGGTCGTGATCTATCCCGCGTCGGGCACCGGAGCGTGGGAGGCGGCGCTCGTAAATACGCTGTCGCCCGGCGACACGGTGCTGATGGCGGAGACGGGCCAGTTCGCAAGTCCTCTGGGAGCAAATGGCCAAGAGGCTCGGGCTCGTGACGGAGCTGCAGCCGACCGACTGGCGCCACGGCGCCGACCCGGACGCGATCGAGGAGCGGCTTGCGCGCCGACGCGCGCCATGTGATCAAGGCCGTGTGCGTCGTGCACAACGAGACCTCCACCGGCGTCGTGAGTCGGATCGCGGAGGTCCGCAAGGCGATCGATGCGGCAGCGCCACCCGGCGCTGCTGCAGGTCGACACGATCTCGTCGCTCGCCTCGATCGACTACCGGA
Source organism: uncultured Gammaproteobacteria bacterium (assembly GCA_963742115.1). Taxonomy (GTDB): domain Bacteria; phylum Pseudomonadota; class Gammaproteobacteria; order Steroidobacterales; family Rariloculaceae; genus FEN-1219. The sequence continues at coordinate 167,774 of CAVUKQ010000007.1, read as the reverse complement.
TGGACGAGTGGGGCGTCGACGTCACCGTCGGCGGGCTCGCAGAAAGGGCTGATGCTGCCGCCCGGCCTGAGCTTCAACGCCGTCTCGGAGAAGGCGCTCGCCGCGAGCAAGACGCGCGAAGCTGCCGAGGGCGTTCTGGGGCTGGGACGACATGCTGAAGGCGAACAAGACCGGCTATTTCCCGTACACGCCGGCGACGAACTTACTGTACGGCCTGCGCGAAGCGCTCGCGATGCTCGCGGAAGAGGGGCTCGAGAACGTGTTCGCTCGCCACACGCGCCACGGCGAAGCGACGCGGCGCGCCGTCCGCGCGTGGGGTCTCGAGGTCCTGTGTCTGAACCCGGCGGAGTACAGCGGGTCGCTGACGGCCGTGGTGATGCCCGCGGGGCACGACGCCGACGCGCTGCGGGCGCGCATCCTCGACGCGTTCGACATGTCGCTCGGCACCGGTCTCGGCAAGCTCGCGGGTAAGGTATTCCGGATCGGCCATCTCGGTCACTTCAACGACCTCACGCTCGCGGGCACGCTCGCGGGCGTCGAGATGGGCCTCAAGCTTGCGCAGGTGCCGCACGAGCGGGCGGGCTGCAGGCTGCGCTCGACTTCCTAGCCGCCGCCGCGGGTGGGCAGGCCTAAGAGGGCCTAGAGGCTCCACTGCCACGAAATGCCGAGCGACGGCTGGAGCGCGCCGGCAGTCGTGTAAGTCGCGCGGAGCATCTTGAGGTTCAGGCCTAGCTGGCCGAGTCCGACATTCCAGGATTGGTCATAAGCCACGGAGCCCGCGGTCTCTGGCCGCGCGCCGACGATCTTGTCGACCTTGATCTTGAGCGCGCCGCGGCCGCTCAACGCGCGCGACATGAGCCCGGCGACCTCGGCCTCGACGCCGACTCGACGGTTCTCCGGTCGCACATCCGGTAGCGCGGCCCGTTCGGGCACGCGCGGAGTGGCGCCGACCGTGGTCTCGACCACCGCCCTGCTGCGCAGGGTGATCGGAGTTAGGGCGTTGGCGTCGCTGAACTTTTGATAGAATCCAAATTTGAGAATCCGGCCAGATTGCCCGTCGGGCGATCGCCAAACCCTCCCTTCGAGCTCGTCCAAGAACGGTGCCGAGGATTTAAAGTGCAGCCTCGTATCGACCTTAGTGCCCGGAACAATCGCGCGCGAGTTCCAGTCCGAGAGGTCGACACGCGTTTCGAGCCCGAGGCGGTCGCTGATCGCGAACGTCGAGCTCACGCGCGGCACGATTTCGGTCGTGCGGTTCGGGGCGCGCACCGCGAGATCGGCGTTGAGACGGACTCTGTCGCTCGTTACCGACACTCCGGCGTTGCCGCGTGGTTTCTGATTGGCCGAGGATTCAAAATAGGACGTGACGCCGCCGGCAGCTGCTGCGCGCGATCCGAAGACCGCCACCGTTAGGACGATCACAGCACGAGCCATGGTTAGAGTCATGTCGTCGCGATCCTCGAATCGGAGCGTCGTTGTCCGGACTGTAGATGGGCCGGAAGCCGGCGCGCCGCGATGCTGATCACCGTTTTAGCATTGGTACGGTTTGTGCTTGCTCGTTTGGCGTTCCCGTCTAGGTGAGCTCGATGCCCGCGCACAAGTTAGTTCTGCTCAGCATCGGGGTGGCATTGCTATCGTCGATGTCGCCGGCTCGTGCTCAAGAAAGGCCCGCCTCGCCGTTCAATCGCACCATTTTGGTAGGCCGAGCCGAGGAGCTCGCGAAGCAGAATTTCGTCGAACCGGCGCGCCCGACCGGAAACAATGCGCCCGCCAAATTGACCTTCGACCAGTACCGCGCGATCCACTTTCAGAAAGGCGCGTCGATCTGGGCGCGGCGAGGATCGCACCTTCACGATCGATCTATTTCACCCGGGGTTCATCTATGAGACTCCCGTGAACATCAATCTCGTCGTCGGCCGGCATGGCGCGCCGCGTGCTGTTCACGAATGAGATCTTCGACTACGGCCCCGAGGTGCCGGTGGTGCCGAGTACCGAGGAGATATCCGGATACTCGGGTTTCCGCGTACGGGCGCCGATCAACCGGCCCGACTATCAAGACGAGTTCCTCGTGTTCCAGGGCGCAAGCTACTTCCGCGGCGTCGCGCGCGATCAGATCTACGGCGTCTCGGCGCGCGGGCTCGCGGTTCGGACCGCGCGGCCGGAAGGCGAGGAGTTTCCGGTATTCACCGATTTCTGGATCGAGCGGCCCGGCGAAGCATTCGTCGTCGCTCACCATCCACGCGATATTGCAGAGCCGCTCGGTGGTCGGTGCCTATACTTTCAACGTGACGCCGGGCGACGAGACGGTGATCGACGTCGATGCGACGCTGTTCCCGCGCACCGAGCTCACGGCTTACGGCATTGCGCCGCTCACCTCGATGTTCCTGTTCGACCCGTCGGGCCGCGGCCGCTTCGACGACTTGCGCAACGCCGTGCACGACTCCGACGGCCTGCAAATCGTCAATGGCCGCGGCGAACGCGTGTGGCGGCCGCTCGCGAATCCGCGCACGCTGCAGGTGTCCGCATTTCTCGACAACAACCCGCGAGGTTTCGGCTTGCTGCAACGCAAGCGCGACTTCGCGGACTACGAGGATTCGGATGCGCGCTACGAGCGCCGCCCGTCGCTCTGGGTCGAGCCGCGCGGAGAGTGGGGCGACGGCCACGTCGAGCTCGTCGAGATTCCAAGCGACCGCGAGATCCACGACAACATCGTCGCGTATTGGCAGCCGGCGGCGCCGCTCGCCGCGGGCAAAGCGCACCGAATTCTCGTACCGCCTGCGCTACACGCGCGAGCCGCTCGACGACTCGCTCGCGCGCGTCGTCGCGACGCGCTCGGGAGCGGCGCCGGCGTCCGCCGACCGGCGCGCGTTCGTCGATCGACTTTCATGGGCTCCGAGCCGCCGCCGGACGACCTCGAGATCACCGCGACGACCTCGAGCGGCCAGATCCTCGACCCGCGAGGATCGTTCGTCAGCACGACCGGCGCCTACCGCGTGAGCTTCGAGCTCGCCCCCGAACGCGCCGACGTCGTGGAGCTTCGAGTACTGTTGACGTCCAAGGAACGACCGTGGAGCGAGACGTGGCTGTATCGATGGAGCCGGTAGCCGCGAGACAAGCCGCCGTGCCGCCGTTCTCGTTGCTCGAGATGGCGGACCAAGACTTCGAGCGCTATACGCGCAAGAGCAAGATCGCGCGGCCGCGGTTCAAGACGCGGCTCGCGCGCTTGATCACGTTCGGCGGCGCAATTGCGCTCACGGCGTACGCGGCGCGCGAGATGATCGCCGTCGTGTCCGTCGGCGGCGTGAGCGCGCTTCAGGGCGTGATGGTCGTGCTGTTCACGATCACCTTCGGTTGGATCGCGTTGGCGGCGGCGGCCTCCGTCGCGGGCGTCCTGTTCGGCGGAGTACGGCGCCATGGCCGCTCGGATGCGCCGATCGAGCAGCGCACTGCGCTCGTGATGCCCGTCTACAACGAAGATCCGGCGCGTACGTTCGCGTCGCTCCAAGCGATGGCCGAGGCGCTGGCCGATTTGGGCCACGCGGACGCCTTCGAGATCTTCGTGTTGTCGGACACGACCAACCCGGCCGTCTACGTGCACGAGACCGCGGCGTTGCATGCGTTGCGCGAGGCGCTCGGCGAGCGCATGCGCGTCTGGTACCGCCACCGCTCCGAGAACGTCGGGAAGAAGGCCGGCAACCTGCGCGATTTCGTCACGCGCTGGGGCGGCCGGTACGACTTCATGATCGTGCTCGACGCGGACAGCATCCTCTCGGCGGATACGCTCGTGACGCTGGTGCGCGAGATGGTTGCGGACCCGAAGCTCGGGCTCTTGCAGACCGTGCCGCGGCTCTGCGGCGGCCACACGCTGTTCGCGCGCCTCCAGCAGTTCGCGGGCGCGGTCTACGGGCCGATCGTCGCGCGCGGCATTGCGGCATGGCAGGGAGACGACGGGAATTACTGGGGCCACAACGCGATCGTCCGGGTTCGCGCGTTCGCCGCCGCGTGTGGGCTCCCGATCCTGCCCGGGCAGGAAGCCGTTCGGCGGGATGATCATGTCGCACGACTTCGTCGAGGCGGCGCTGTTGCGCCGCGCCGGCTGGTCGGTACGGATGCTCCCGACGATCGGCGGCTCGTGGGAAGAGAGCCCGCCGTCGCTGCTCGACGTCGCGGCGCGCGACCGCCGTTGGGCGCAGGGCAACATGCAGCACCTCGCCGTCGTCGGCAGCGCGGGGCTCACGTGGCCGAGCCGCGCGCACATGTGGATCGGTGTGATGAGCTACCTCGCGTCGCCGCTGTGGCTCTTGCTGATCGCCGTCGGACTCGGCGTGACGGCGCACATCGCGACGGTTCAGTTCGAGTACTTCACCGACGAGGTGTCGCTGTTCCCGCGTTGGCCGCGGTTCGACACCGAGCGGATGATCGCGCTATTCGTCGTCGCGATGGCGACGCTGCTCGCGCCGAAGATTCTCGGTTTGCTGCGCGCCTTGATCACTCGCGAGCTCATCGGCCGGGTCGGACTCGTCCGGCTGGTGCTCGGAGTTGCGGGCGAGACCATCCTGTCGGCGCTCTACGCGCCGATCATGATGCTGATCCAGACACGCCAGGTCTGGGAGATTCTGCGCGGTCAAGACTCGGGTTGGACGACGCAGAGCCGGCAGCGCGCGGGTTCGCCCTGGCGCACGCTGCTGCGCCGGCATTGGATGCACATGATCGCGGGCCTCGGCGTAGCCGCGGGCCTCATGTTCATCTCGTTGCCGTTGCTGGTCTGGATGGCGCCCGCGCTCGTGGGCCTCGTGCTCGCGCTGCCGCTGTCGGCAGCGAGCGGCAGCGAGTTCTTCGCGAAGCTCACCCGCATCTTCGGCTTCTTCTGGATTCCCGAGGAAGTCACGATCCCGACCGTGATCCGGCAACGCGACGTCCTCGAGCGGCGGATCGGCCGCACGATAGAGAACGCCACACTCGAGCGCTTGCTGGCGGACGAGAACGCGCGCCAGCGGCATTTCGCCGCGGTGTTGCCGCGGCCGCCCGCTGCGCGCGGCAAGCCGGACGTCACGTCCATGACGGCGCGCGCGAAGCTCGCCGACGCGCGCAACGTGCAGGAGGCCCTCGGTTGGCTCGCGCCGCCCGAGCGGCTCGCCGTGCTGTCCGACCACGATCTCTTTCACATGCTCGTTCGCCTCGCCGCCGGGGGCGAGCACACTCCGGATCGGCCCGCATTGCGCTCCGCCTGACCCTCGCGACGCCAGCAGCGGCATTCCGGACCGAAACGGCTCCAATCCGTGCTTGCGGCGCAACCATTGGCGCTTAGACTCCTCCGATAGTTCGATGGGGCGGCAGCCGGATCGGCTGAGCTGGAGAGGAGCACGATGTACATACGAGCCTTCGCGGTACTGGCAGTGTGCCTGCTCGGCACCTCGTCCGTAGTTCGCGGCGACGACGTCATGCGCTGCAATCAGGTGCTCATCAAGGTCGGAATGATCGCCGGGGAAGTTCTCGCGAAATGCGGCGAGCCCAAGAGCAAACTCGTCGAAGATGTCCCGATTCGCGCGCGCAATCCCAATGGCGCCGTCAACGTGATCGGCACGGCCAAGGTCGAGACTTGGGTCTACGACCGCGGTTACGGTCAGTTCCCGGCGGAGCTCAAATTCGAAGAAGGCAAGCTCAAATCGATCGAGTACCTCACCGGGCGCTGACCCTCTCGCTACCCTCGAGGACCGGCGTGCGTGCCGCGCAGGATCGGATCCTCGGAGCCGCGCGCCGTGTGATCATCACTACCTACGGTGTCGCAGCCACGCTGCTCGGTACCTCGGCGGCGAACGCCCAGCAGAATCTGAGCTTCGAGGCGGGCGACAACTCGGCGGCGCCGCAAGGCTGGAGCGCCCAGCGCATCGACGAGGTCGCGGACATCGGCGAGATTGCCGTCGACGGCGCGGTGGCGGCGGCTGGCGCTCGGAGCCTCAGGATCACGCAGCGCCGCGACGACGACTTCGTTCGCGTCGGGCAGGCGTTGCCGCTCGCGGTGAGCGGACGGCCTACTGATGGGCCGCGCCGCATTCGTCTCGCGGCCGCCGTGCGCGCCCCCGCGCGCGGCTCGGAAGCGGCGTTGTGGCTCAGGATCGCCGGAACCAAAGGCGTACTGTTCGTCGACAGCCGCGGCGACGGTCGCGAACGGAGATTGGCGGACGTCGCGATCGAGCGATCCGCCGCCGGTAGTGACGACGCATCCGCGGAATGGGTCCGTCGCGAGCTCGAGCTGCCGTTGCCCGACGACGCGCAGGAAATCACCTTCGGCGCGGTTCTGCGCGGTGTCGGTACGGCGTGGTTCGACGACTTTGCGATCTCGGTGGTCCCGGCGGGAGGAGCGGCGCCGTCCGCCGCCGCCGTCCGCTATTTGGACGCGGCTCTCGGGGTCATGGAGCTCCACTCACTGAATCGAACCGCTGTCGACTGGGCGGCGCTGCGCCGCGTCACGCTCGAGCAGGCGCGCGGTGCGGTTACGGAAGCCGACGCGTATCCCGCGTTGCGCTACGCACTGCGAGAGCTAGGCGATCGGCACAGCTACCTGCTCGCCCCGGGTCCCGCCGCCGCTTTGCTCGCTGCACCGGTCTCGAATGCGCGCACGGGCCGCGCGGCGGTCGAGCCGGTCGCGCAGATTCTTTCGGAACGGTTCGCGTACCTCGCGGTCCCGGGCTTCGCGGGCGGCACGCCGTTGGACCAGGCGCAGTTCGCCGATGCGCTTCAATCCGGCATTAGAGAATTAGATTTATCAACGACATGTGGATGGATTCTCGACCTTCGTCTCAATACTGGGGGCAACCTCTGGCCAATGCTCGCAGGGCTCGGGCCGCTGCTCGGAGAGGGCGAGCTCGCCGCGTCGGTGTACCCGGACGAATCGCGGCGCGCGATTTGGTACCGGCAGGGGCGCGCCGGCTTTGGCGATTACGTGCAGCTGCGCGTGGCCGCGCCGCATTCGCTCCACGACGCGACTGCGCCGCTCGCGGTGTTGCTCGGCGCACGCACCGCGAGCTCGGCGGAGGTGCTCGTTGCGGCGGTGCGGGGAAGGGCCGGCACGCGCACGTTCGGGGCGCCGACGCGCGGATTGAGCGCCGGGAATCGGACGTTCGAGCTCGCAGACCGTGCCGCGCTCGTGCTCACCGTCGCCGCCACGAGTGACCGCACGGGCCGCATCGACCTTGGGCCAATCGATCCCGACGAGCCGGTCGACGCGCGCGACGGATCGGCGGCCGTAGCCGCCGCGATCGCGTGGTTGCAGACGCAGGCGCCGTGCCGTTCACCCGTGCGCGCGTCGGACGCTACGCCGTGAACCTGCCGGCGCCCGCGCTGCGATTCGTTAGGCGGTTCGCCGGGATTCTCGACGTCGGACCGTTGGCCGTGAGCGGCGCAGCTGCGCTCATTCTCTCCGTCGCGGTGTTCGGCTTCGCGATGGGTCTGCCGCTCGCGTATCTGCTGGTCGGCTGGGTGTGCTGGGTTCTCGGGAATTTCTTCGTCGAGATCGTCGAGCATCGCGCGACCGGCAACCCGGATTGGCCCACGTTCTCGCTCGACACGATCGCGGCAGGACGGCGCCAGCTCGGCCTCGTGCTCCTCGCGCTCGGCGGCGCCGTGCTCGGTGCGGCCATCTGGCTCCAGGCTCGCGGGCACGCGACGGCGGCCGCCGCCCTGATCGCGGCGGGACTGCTATGCGCCCCCGCGATCGCCGCGCTGCTCGCCGTGACTCGCAGCATTCCGCGCGCGCTCGACCCGCGCGGAATTGCGCGCGCGAGCGTCGCGTTCGGGCTCGATTACCCGTTGTGCGCGGTGCTCGGGTTCGCCGCGGGCGCGCTCGGCTGGATGGCGTTCGCTCGTCGCGGGTTCGTACAGCTCTTCGTCACCGCGTACGCGGTGCTCGCCGTCGCGTTCGTCATTGGCAGTGTCGTATACGACCGCCGCCTCAAGCTCGGCGTGCACGCTCCGCGTTCACCGGAGGCACGGCTCGAAGCGGAGCGGCGGCGGCTCGAGGGCGCGCGGCGCGCCGCGCTCGGTCATGCCTACGGCATCGCAGCGGGAGGCGGCGTCGCACGCAGCATCGCCCACATCGGCGCGTACGTGGCTACCGAGAGCGATCCGCTCGCGGCAAGGCTCTGGATGTTTCAGGAGGTTACGCGTTGGGAGGACGGTCGGCCGGCCCTCGAGCTCGGGATTCAGCTCGCGGCCGATCTGAATTCGGTCGGACGCGCCGCGGAAGCTGCGAAGGTACTCGCAACTTGCCGCTATCTCGAGGACCGGCGGCACGCCGGTCAAGATCGGCGACGCTGACGCCGACGCGCCCGGAGACGCTCGCGGCGAGCGCGCTGCAGCAACGCGAGATCTGCGACAGCAGCATCTCCGCGGACGTCGCTACGCGGCGTGTAGAATGCGAGACTGCGCAGCGGCCGGACGCCTCAAGGATCTTGATGCAGAGTCACGACGACGGAGGAGGTCCGGACAACACGAAACGACCGCTGCCCGCCAGGACTTCCGAAGTATTGCGAGACCTCGCCTACGGCGAAGGCGAGCGCGTGACGTTCCGGGAGATACTCACCGGCCTTCGGCACCGCGCATTCGGCTTCACGATGCTGATCTTCGCGCTGCCGTGCGTGTTACCGATGCCGCCCGGTGTCCCCACGATCTGCGGCGTCGCTCTGGCGATCATCGCTCTCAACCTGATTGCGGCGCGCCGCCGCCTATGGTTGCCGAGCGCGATCGCGGACAAGAGCATCGCGCGCGCCGATCTGCGCCGCGTCATCGATCGCGCGCTGCCGATGCTGCAGCGCCTCGAGCGCGTGTGCCGGCCGCGGCTCGCGCTGCTCACGGAGCCGATCGGCAAGGTGCTCATCGGCATCGTGGTGCTCGTGCTCGGGTTCGTGATGATCCTGCCGATTCCGTTCCTCGGCAACATGCCCCCGGGGGCGGCAGCCGCTGTTATTGCGATCGGAGTCACCGAGCGCGACGGCCTCGTAGTGTTGATCGGTCTCGTGGTCTCGGTTGCAGCAATCGCCGTCGCGGGGGCGGCGACCTGGGCTGCGATCCTCGCAATCGTGGACTTCTTCTCGTCGCGCTAGTCGGCCGCTACGAGAAGCTGTCGAACAGCTCTTCTTGGCGCCGGCGCATGGCCGCGTCGGGCAGCCGCCCGAGCGCCGCCGCGAAGTTGTCGCGCACGTGCGCCTCTCGGCGCGTGCCCGGTATCGCGCACGTCACGGCCGGGTGGGCCACGATGTACTTGAGGAAGAATTGCCCCCAGCTCGCGCAGTCGAATTCCGCGGCCCAGTCGGGCAGCGGGCGACCCTCCACGCGGTCGAATGCGCTGCCGCGGCCGAACGGCAGATTCACGAGCACGCCGAGACCGCGCTCCGCCGCGAGCGGCAGCAAGCGTTCGCCGGCGCTGCGGTCGTCGAGCGAATAGTTCACTTGGATGAAGTCGAGCTTCTCGTTGCGCATCGCGAGCTCGAGGTCCGCGTACTGATTCTCCGTCGAGATCGTGACGCCGATGTAGCGGACCCGGCCGGACGCCTTCCACTCGTTGAGCACGGCAAGCTCGTTCGCGAGGTTGACGAGGTTGTGCACCTGCATGAGATCGAGCTTCTCGACGTGCAGACGCTCGAGAGACTGCTGCACGCCGGCTGCGCCGATGACGTGGCTCCTGAGGTCGGTCTTCGATGCGATGAACAACTTGTCGCGGATACCGAGCTCCGCGACGAGGTCGCCGATCACCGCCTCCGAGCTGCCGTACACCGCGGCCGTATCGATGATCTTGCCGCCGAGCTCTGCGAACAGCTTCAGCGTCGCGCGTAGCGGAACTCGTTCCGCGGCGTTGTTTGCCGACGCCGTAGCGATTGGTGCCGATGCCGATTGGCGGCACGCGCTCTCCGGTCGACGGGATCGTTTTCTCGATCAAGCGCTGAGCCGGCGGGGCCGGCTGCGCGAGCGCTCGCACCCCGCCGAGAAGCGTCGCCGCCCCGACGCTGGCGCCGCCCTCGAGGATCGATCGTCGCGTGACTCGCATGGGAACCTGCCGTGAAGCCTTACGGGGTACACGACGGCGATACTGCCGAGCGTCCCGGCAGTCTTCAAGCGAAGAAAGCTTCGGACCCGGACGCGCCCGGTATCAGTCCGCGGAGCGCGCTAACAGCGCGTCGACTTCTTTCTCGCTATCTAGCCAATCGGCGACCGGGTCTCCCGCCCGTGAACCCGCGCCGTTCCGCGCGCCGGTAGGCGGATTCCGCGATCATCGAGTGGCGTTGCTCGGCCGAAACCGTCGGTATGCTGGCATCCGTCGCGCGGCTAGGGCGGCGGCTTACTTGATCGCCGTCGCTGCCGGGCGTGCGGCTGCGTTTGGATCGGGACGGGGACAGGGTGCTGCCCATGGTGGTCGCTCCTTCGGTTACCAAGGTCATTTGTCGACTTCGCGAGTTGAGGGTAACGCAAACCGGTGACGGGAGTGTGACGCGCTTCAGTCCCGGCTCCGCGCGAGCCGAAATCGTGCTCGGGTCGCAGGTTTTCGTGTCGGCTGTGAACGACACGTTGGAGTTCTGCGCCGCCCTGTGTTAGATAGAACGTTGGTCATAATCAGCGCGCAAACTATTGGGACAGGACAGATTAACTAACCCTGGGGGTCAGTATGTTCGAGATGGGAAAGAAAGGCGGTCCGGACAAGCCGGTCGATTTGTCGATGCAGCGGTCGGACGCAGCGCCCGCGCGGCCCGAGGCTAGTGCGCCGCGGTCGGGCACGCAGCGGCGGCCACGCCGTGATCGGCGCGTCGATCCACATCGATGGCGATGTGCGCGGCGAAGAGGATCTGTTGATCGAGGGCGAGGTGAACGGCACCGTTCAGCTCAAGAACAACAGTCTCACGATTGGGCCGCAGGGCAAGGTCCGCGCGGACGTCTATGCGCACTCGGTGTATGTGGACGGCTACCTCGAAGGCGACCTCTACGGCTCCGAGCGGGTACACATCCGCAAGAGCGCGCAAGTTCGCGGTAACGTGACTTCGCCGCGCGTGAGCCTCGAGGACGGCGCGAAGTTCAAGGGCTCGATCGAGATGGACCCGCAGGCGGTCCAAGCTTCGAGCGCGAGTCGTGCGGCCCAGAAGCCCGCGGTCGCGAGCAACGGGAAGCCGGCCACACCGGGCGCCCCGAAGTTCGACAATCCCGCGAACGCCCGAGGCCGCTGTCGTCAAGAGCGCCGGTTAGCGTGGCTCGACCGGCAGGTACGATGGCTGCCCAAACGACTCGCGGCAGCGCGCCGAGCGCGCCCAGCCCCGGTACGGGATCGCCCGAGGCTCTGAATGCGCCGCTGTTCCACTCGCTCGTGGACCGGCTTGCGGACGGCGGGCGTTTCGTGGTGCTCGACCTCGGCGCGGCGCGCACGGAGACCGTGCGGCTGCTCATTGGGCACCGCTGCCGGCTCGATATCGCCGAGCTGGCGGACTCGATCGACACCTTGAACGCCGAGGAAAGCCCGCGTCGATTGCGCGAGCTCGCCGAGGCGGCGCTGCCGCCGCGGCGGCGCGAGTCGACGGACTTGATCTTCTGCTGGGACCTGATCAATTACCTGAAGCGCCCGGCGCTCACGGCGGTGATGGAAGCGATCGCGATTCGTAGCCGGGCGGGCTCGCTCGCGCACGCGCTCGTCTACTACTCCGCGCGCCGGATGCCGCAGCGGCCGACCACGTTCGTGCCGGTTGACGAGCAACGCATCGCCGACATCGGGGCTCCGCAGCCCGACCGCGATGCGCCGCGCTATTCGCCGGAGGACCTCGCGATCTGCATGCCGCGCTATGCGGTGGACCGGGCGCGGCTCCTGAAGAACGGCATGCAGGAGTTCCTCTTCCGGCTCTAGCCAGACGGTTCGGTCGCGCGGCGGCGCGTTGCGGCGTTGTAGGTGGTAGATGGGTCGCAAAGCGCCGAAAGGCTATTACGTCGACGGAGAGTTCGTGGTGCGCGGAAGCGCAGACGACGCGGCGGCGACCGACGACTCGCCGAGTCGCACCGCGCGCAAGAAGGCCAGCGAGGACCTGCAGCGGATCGGCGAGGGGTTGCTCGCGCTCCGCGCGAGCGCGCTCGACGAGCTCCAACTGCCCGAGAAGTTGCGCGACGCGATCGGCGAGGCGCAACGCCTCGACAATTTCGGCGCGAAACGCCGCCAGCTGCAATTCATCGGGAAGCTGATGCGGAGCCTCGAGCCCGAGATGCTCGAGGCAGTGGAGGCAGCGCTCGCGAAGGGTCAGCCGTCGCGGGGGCCGGGCGGGCGGAGTGGTCGGGGCTCACACCGCTAGTAGTGCGGCGGAACCTCGTCCGCTGGGTTCCCCGAGGGCTCCGGAGGCGTTGCTTCCGTCAACCGCGCGCTGAGCTGACGGACCTGCATCTCGAGTTGCGCGATCTGCTGCTGCTGCCGATAGAGCTCGTCGCTGAGCTCGAGAATCGATTGGTCCTGCTGCGCGAGCCGGGATTCGAGCTCGTCGATGCGCGCTTCATTGTCGGTGCTTGGCCGGTTCATTGCTGCTAGCCGTGACTGCCCACAGGACGCGTCGGTACTATGCCACGATCGCGCGCTGCATCGCGGGTGGTTCCGGCGCGCAAGTTTCGCTATCGTTCGCCGCCCGCACGAGCGCTCTCCAACCCGCGTTCGTCGGGGCCCGTAATCAAGCAACATGAGGAGACGCCAGATGGCTGAGAAGCAATGGGACGCGCCGCCGGAGATGCAGATCGACGTGGCGAAGAATTACGCCGTATCGATCGTCACGAATCGCGGCACGATCGAGCTCGAGCTCTACCCGCAGCACGCGCCGAAGACGGTGAACAACTTCGTGTTCTTGGCGGGGCAGGGCTACTACGACGGCGTGTCGTTTCATCGCGTCATCGCCGATTTCATGATTCAGACCGGCGACCCCACCGGCACCGGCCGCGGGGGCCCGGGCTACAAATTCGTCGACGAGTGCAAGGGCAACCCGCTGAAGCACGAGCGTTGCGTCATCTCGATGGCGAACGCCGGCCCGAACACGAACGGCAGTCAATTCTTCATCACTCATACCGCGACGCCGCATCTGAACGGCAAGCACACCGTGTTCGGCAAGGTGACGAAGGGTCAGGACGTCGTGGACGCAATCGAGCAGGGCGACGTGATGTCGAGCGTCAAGGTCGCGGGTTGAGGAAGCCCGCCGTCGAGCCGCGCTAGTCGCCCCGCGCGGCCTACGCCGATTCGCGGACGCGTACGCTGTCTCAGTGCTTGAGCTCCAAACTACGGTGATATCGCGCGTGCGGTCCGCGGCGGAGCGCAGTCACGGGACGGAGACGACTCAGCGCGTGCGCGACGAGAGCTGCCACTGACCGCGTAGGTCGGGCCACAACATCTCGACCGTCGCGCTGCAGGTCGCGAGATCTTTGTAGAGGAACTCGCTCGCCCAACGATTGCCGGGAGCCGGTTGGCTGCGCAGCGTCCGAGCACCGGCAACTAATTCGAAGAAGCTCACCTCGAACCGCCACCAAAAGTCGGCGGGTATGAGCTCCGTCGGCTCGTCCGAGCGCAGGCGGCCCCAGATCGGCAGGGAGCCGTCGCGGGCGCGCCGCATGACGTCGTTTCTGGCGGCGGCGAGCTTCGGAATCGAGGCTGATTCGGCCGCAACGGCAATGGTGCGGCTCCACTTGCGGTACGCGACGTAGAAGATTGCGTCCGACAAGTCGACGTCGCTGCCGAGCGCTCGTGCATGGCGAGCGGGCAGATTGCGGATCCTGAGCGCGAGCAGTAGCGCCGAAAACATGAAGTTCTCCGAAACGACGCCGACGGACAGCGCTAGAACGCGCGTGCTTCAGGCCGGTTGACACGGAGGACAGCCAGCCCGGCCGGTGCGGTACGGATTCATCTAGTGCGACCGGTCGCTTATGAGCGCCTTCCGTGGCATGGTTGTGCAGGTCAAGGGTTCTCCGGTATCGCCGGAGCATCTTGCGTCAGGCCGCCGCTGCGCGGTGGCGCCGAAAAACGTTTGAGGGGGCTATGAATTCGAAAGCGGTGTCCACGATCGCAGTGGGTGTCTTCGGTTTCGTTTCGCTAATAGGTCGAGCCGATGCTCAGGCGCCGGCCGCGCCCGCGGCGGCGCAGACGGGGCCCGGCGTGCAGGCGCTGCGCGATTCGAAGTACCCGGCCTATCTCGCGAGCAACTGCAAGAATCCGCCCGCGCCAGCCGCTCCGCCCGCAGCTCGGCCTCCGGCCGCCGGCCCTCCCGAGCACCGCGAATACAAGGTCGCGGAGATCGCTGGAGTGATCGCCGCCGGGCAGACGTGGAAAACCGTCTGGACTGGCACCGGCAACAACGCCGACGGTCCCGTCGCAACCCCGGACGGCGGCATGCTGTTCGCGCAGAACACGGACAGCAAGATCCTAAAGCTGGATCAGAGCGGTAAGGCTTCCTTCCCGTATTCCGGCACGAGCACGAGCGGTTCCCTCGCGATGAGCAAGACCGGCGCGCTGTTCGTCCTGCAGCGAGCGCTGCCCCAGGAAATCTGGCAGCTCGAGCCGAAGCGCCAGCGCTTGGTCAGCATGTACAAGGGCGAGCCGATCGATTGTGCGGGCGGCTTGCTCAACGACATGACTGCCGACAGTAAGGGCGGCGTCTATTTCACGAAGGGCGGCGTCTATCATTCCGACGCGAAAGGCACGGTTACGCAGTACGGCACGCTTGCGGGTGCCAACGGGATCATCCTGAGCCCGGATGAGAAGACGTTGTACGTGACCGGCCGACTGCCGAGCACGCCGACGGAGACCCCAGCTCCGGGTGCACCGCGGCCCGGCGGCCTCGTGGCGTATGACGTGCAATCCGACGGCTCGCTCACCAACGAGCGGCAGTTCGCGCTCGTTGGCGCGGACGGAAGCGCCGTCGACGAGCAGGGCCGCATCTACTCGACCGGTGGCGGGGGCGTGCAGGTGATCGACAAGGACGGCAAGTTCCTCGGTGAGATTCCGTCGCCTCTGCCTTTGATCACGGTCGCCTTCAGCGGTCCGGACAAGAAGACGATGTACGGCGTGGCCAACACGCAGCAGTTCGTCGAGATCTTCACGATTCAAACGATCGCGCAGGGCTACAAGGGCAGGGCTAAGTAGCAGCTTGGTATTTCGGGGCGAGCTCCGACCGATTCGCTTTTCCGCCGCTCCGCGCGGCACGAGGTAGAGTCATGAAAACGAAAGTCTTGGCGGTGATCACAGGTGTTCTCGTCGCCTCGGTCTGCGGCGCGCAACAGGCAGCGCCTGCCGCCGGTGCAGCGCCCGCGGCAGCACCGATGACGCTGACCACGACCGGTTGGATGGACGGCGACGTCATCCCGGCGAAGTACACGCAGGCGGTCCCGAATCCGGTATCCCCGGCTTTGACATGGACCAACGTTCCGGCTGGCACGCAGAGCTTCGTTTTGCATTTCCACGATCCGGACGTGTCGAAGGACAAAACGACCGGCGATCAAGTTCACTGGCTCATGTGGAACATGCCGGCGACGTTGAAGGGATTGCCCGAGAACGTGCCGATGGGCGCGCAGCTCGCGGACGGCAGCCGGCAGATCAGCGCTTCGGGAGCGACCTATCGCGGTCCCGGTGCGCCAGCCACGGGGCCGTATCACCACTACACGTTCGAAATCTACGCGCTCGATATCAAGCTCGACGCGATCCAACCGGCGGCGACCGAGCTCGAGACGCGGACGAAAGTGCTCGCGGCGATGCAAGGCCACGTAATCGGCAAGGCCGTGATGTTCGGCCTGTTTCGTCGGCCGCCCGCGTAGCGATCGCCCAAGCAGGGCGACCGCGGCGCCGCGGTTCAGCGTGAATACGAGATGCGGTAGATCACGTCCGCGTCGTCGTCGCCCAAGAGCAGCGAGCCGTCGCTCGCGACCGTGACGCCCGAAGGCCGCGCCCAGGGCTTGCCGTCCGGCGTGATGAAGCCTACGAGAAAATCGACGTATTCGCCCGTCGGGACGCCGTTCTCGATCGGCACGCGCACGATCTTGTGCCCCGTACGGTTCGCTCGATTCCACGAGCCGTGAAACACGGCGAAAGCGTCGCCCACGTACTCGGCCGGAAACGCGGAGCGGCCCGAGGTTGCCGTGTAGAACGTGAAGCCGACGGCGGCCGAGTGCGCTTGGTACGGCACGTCGGGCGTCGTCGTCTTACCCGCGAGGTCCAGCCGCGCGTCCTTGTGACGTGGGTCTTGGTGATCGCCCATGTAGTACCAGGGCCAACCGTAGAACGCTCCGGCTTTCACGCGCGTCGAGTAGTCGGGAACTAGGTTGTCGCCGAGCGCGTCGCGCTCGTTCACCGTGCACCACAGGTCGCCGGTGCCGGGCTGCATCGCGAGCGCGACGCAATTGCGAATCCCGGTCGCGAACGGCTTGCCCGGATTGCTCGAGCCGACGTCGAACACGAGCACGTCGGCGCGATTCGCCTCGTCGCCCCAGGCGGCGCCGAGCCCGTGGTCGGCTTCCCAGGATTTGATTTCGGCAGGGCTCTTCTTCGGCAGGTCTTCCGCTACGTTCGATAGCGATCCCACGGAGATGAACATGCGCTTTCCGTCCGGTGAGAACACGAGATCGCGCGTGTAGTGGCCCATCGTCGTCGAAGCGAGCTCCCGAACGACCACTTCGGGCGCGGCTGTCGACTTCGATTCGCCGACCTTGTACGGATAGCGCACGACGCGGTTGTTCTCGGCGACGTACAGCCACTGCGGCTGCTCGCCGGCCGGGTAGAACTGCATTCCGAACGGTTGCTTCAGCCCCTCGGCGAAGGTCGCCGAGCTCGCGACGCTCGCTCCGTCCGCCGACGGCCGCAGCACTTTGATGCGGCCCTGCTGCGTCTCGGTCACGAAGATGTCACCGTTCGGGGCGATGCGCATCACGCGCGGCCCGTCCACGTCGCGCGAGAACACGTCGATCTTGAAACCCGGCGGGAGGTGGAGCGTCGCGCCATCGGGTTTGGCAACGATGCGCGGGAAGTCCCGTGCAGACTCCGTCGCGAAAGGCGCGGGCAGTGCCGCTACGTCGATGCGATGCACGCGGCCCGGCGCGTCATCCTTCCAATCCGGTCCTGCGCCGGACGGCTGCGCGCCAGCGATGCTCGGCACGAACGCCGCCGCTGAAAACGACAACACTACCGCAGCGATTGCGAAACGTTGAGTCGACATATTTCGTCCTCTGTTGTGATGGCTCATGCGCCGAAGCGCGACCTGTCCCCGTCGGTCGCCACGTCTCGACACTCGAATCTCATATATCAACGCGGATGCAGCCAGGTGGGCAAGAACGAGTATGGGTCGGCCGCCGATTTGGCCGAGTAGGCCACGCCGTTCTTGTCGAGCAACGTTTGGAATTTGCCTGCGCGCCACGCGTCGAACGCATCCGTGCAGCCGCCGATGAACTCGCCGCCCACGAAAATCTGCGGAATCGTTTTCCAGGTGGTTCTCGCCGTGAGCGCGGCGCGCACCTGCGCGCCCCAATCCTCGCGTTGGTACTCGACCGAGTCGATATCCACCGACCGATACTTGATGCCGTAGGCGGCGAACATCCGGCGCACCGACCAACAGAACTCGCACCACTCGAGCGCGAACATGACGACCGGTTGCTCGCCGTCGCTCGTGACCTGGCGCAAGAAATCGGCCGCCGCAGGCGTGACCACCGGTGGGGCTTCGGGCGTCGTTGCTTTCGGCTTCGCTGCGGCGGGTGCGGGCGCGTCGAACCGATAGCGCGGCGTCGAGCGCGAGATCTCGATCTCCTCCTGCGTCATGTCGGCCGGAATCTCCGCAAACAGCGGCGTGCTGAGGTAGCGCTCGCCCGTGTCGGGCAGCATGCAGAGGATGTTGGCGCCGGCGGCCGCGGATTCGGCGACCTCCAGGGCTCCCGCGAGCGTGGCTCCCGAGGACGTGCCGACGAAGATGCCCTCGCGTCGCGCGAGGTCCTGCGACAGCCGCAGCGCTGCCGTGCCCGACACCGGCAGCACGCGATCGAACAGCTTCGCGTTGACGGCATCCTCGGTGAGCTTCGGAATGAAATCGGGCGACCAGCCCTGCATCAGATGCGGCCGAAAGCTCGGATGGCTCGATGCGGGCGTGCCGTCGCTCGTGCGGCTCTGCGGCACACCGCTCGACAGCATCGCGGAGTTATTGGGCTCGCATACGACGATCTGGGTCTTGGGGCTGCGCTTGCGCAGCACACGCGCGACACCCTTGAGCGTGCCGCCGGTGCCGAAGCCCGTAACGAAGTAGTCGAGTCCCACGTCGCTGAACGCCTCGAGGATTTCCTCCGCCGTGGTCGCGGAATGAATGTTCGGATTGGCCTCGTTCTCGAACTGCCGGCACAAGAACCAGTCATGCGTCTCGGCGAGCTCCACGGCCTTGGCCAACATGCCGCTGCCTTTCTCGGCGGCCGGCGTGAGCACGACCTTCGCGCCGAGGAAGCGCATCATCTTGCGGCGCTCGACGCTGAAGTTTTCGGCCATCGTCACGACGAGCGGATAGCCTTTCTGCGCGCAAACCATGGCGAGGCCGATGCCGGTGTTGCCGCTCGTGGCTTCGATGACGGTTTGCCCCGGGCGTAATGCGCCCGAGCGCTCCGCGTCCTCGATGACGCCGAGCGCCAACCGGTCCTTGACCGAGCCCATCGGGTTGAACGACTCGATCTTTACGTAGACGTTGCGTCCCTCGGGCGCAAGCTTGTTGATGCGCACCACGGGGGTGTGGCCGATGGTCTCAAGGATATGCGCGTATCGTTTCGGCATGGCGTCATCCTCGGTCGAGTCGCGCTAGGCACGTCGGTGAGACAGAGCTAATTTATGCGATATGACCAAGACTACTCTACCCCGCGGAGGCGATGACCGGTTCGCCCTCGACATGGGCGCCGAGGAATTTCGCGCGCTAGGGCACCGCCTCGTCGACGAGCTTGCGGGGTTCTACGAGTCGCTGCCGGAACGTCGTGTCACGAGCGGCGAGTCGGGCCGCGAGATTCGTGCCGCGTTGCCGCGGCGGGCCTTGCCGGCGCACGGTCGACCCGCAGACGAGCTACTCGCCGAGGTCACGCCGTTGCTCATGGAGCACTCATTATTCAACGGTCATCCGCGTTTCTTCGGCTACATCACCTCTTCGGCGGCGCCTCTTGGCGCACTTGCCGACTTCCTGGCGGCTGCAATCAACCAGAACTGCGGCTTGCGCAACCTGTCCCCGGTCGCGAACGAGATCGAGATGCAGGCCGTGGGCTGGCTCGCGGAGCTTGTCGGCTTCCCTACGCCGTGCGGCGGTGTGCTCGTGAGCGGCGGCAACATGGCCAACCTGCTCGGCTTCTTCGCCGCGCGCCACGCCCGTTTGCCGTGGAACGCACGGCAGGACGGCATTCGCCGGGGCGACGCGCAACCGGTGGTCTACGCGTCGCGCGAAACTCACACCTGGATCGAGAAAGCCGCCGACATTTCGGGCATCGGCACGAACGCCATTCGTTGGGTCGCCACCGACTCGGCCCAACGGCTGCGGCTCGATGAGCTCGAACGGTCCATCGCGGCCGATCGCGCCGCCGGGCTCCTGCCGTTCCTGGTTGTCGGTACCGCCGGCAACGTGAGCACGGGCGCCGTCGATCCGCTGACCGCAATCGCCGCGATCGCCGCTCGCGAGCATCTTTGGTTGCACGTGGACGGTGCGTACGGCGCGCCCGCCGCCGCGTTGCCCGAGGCGCACGAGGACTTGAAGGCATTGGCGCTGGCCGATTCGGTGGCGCTCGATCCGCACAAGTGGCTCTACAACCCGATCGAAGTGGCGTGCACGCTCGTGCGCGATCCGAACGCGCTGCGCAACGCGTTCAGCTACCGCCCCGCGTACTACCGGTTCGAGGAGGACGCGGAGGGCGGCGGCCTCGACTACTTCGAGCACGGGCTCCAGAACACGCGCGGCTTTCGCGCGCTCAAGGTTTGGTTGTGCTTGCAGCAGGCGGGGCGAGACGGGTACGCCCGACGTATTCGCGCGGACATCGATCTTGCGAGGCGGCTGCACGACCTTGCGGCCGGCGATCCAGAGCTCGAGGCAGGCACTCAGCATCTGAGCATCACGACGCTCCGTTACCGGCCGTCCGATGTCCGAGCCGACACGGCCGCGGGTGCTGCGTATCTCGACGAGCTCAATCGTCAGCTGGTTGCCGCGCTGCAGACCGGCGGGGAAGCGTACGTGTCGAATGCCGTGATCGAAGGCCGGCAGTTCCTGCGCGCGTGCATCGTGAACTTTCGCACGACGGCGGCGGACATCGACGCGCTCGCGAAGATCGTCGTGTTGCGCGGGAGAGAGCTCCACGCGGCGCGAAGCTCTAGCGAGCCGCCTTCTACCGTGTAGACCCCGGGCCTGCTATGGGCCGCGGTGGGGGCTACGACGCATCAGCGGGCAGACGCACTCGGGGCGGCGAGGGTGCCGCGACGCGATCGCGCTAGAACGAACCTTTGGTTTCGACGATGAGCTGGACTTTGTCGATGCTCGGGTCGCCGTTCAGCGGGAAGGCGAGATCCACGTGCACGATCGAATGGCCGCTCGCGCGCGGCGAGCTCAAACGAAGACCGATACCGACGTCATACAACGTGCCCAGGCTCGGTGTCGCGCGCGGATCCTGTCCGCGAACCTGCCCGGCGTCCGCGAATACGGCGTAGCCGACGCGAACCAGGCGCCACGGATAAAAATCGGTAAAGAAGCGCTCCTCCACCGTCAGCAGCACGCGCTGCTCACCCGCCTGGTACCGCACCGGATAGCCTCGCAACCCGGTATCTCCGCCGAGCAGCACTTGCTGGTCCGCATCGAGGTTGCTGCCCACGAGTGCGTTCAGGCTCACGGAGAATAGATTCTTTTCGAGGTTGCGCTGGTAGTAACGCGCCCCCACGGACATCTGCGAGTTGTGCAGGCCGTCGTCCTCGTTGCGTGTCGAGCCACCGGCGTCGAGGAGCAGCATGCGTCCCGCGCCGAGCTCCCATCCCGACTGAGCCGACGCCTTGAACAACGTCGCATCGCGGTCGGACCCGAAGCTTTTCTTGGCGAAGCCGACGCTGAAAAAGAGATTCAAGCCGAGCGAGATGTCTTCGGTCCTGCCCATGTCATTGAGCTCGCTCATCTCGCGATAGTCGTCCTCTATCCGCTGCCAGCCGAGCCACGGGTAAACGAGCTTGCGGTCGGCGGGCAGCAGCATCGTTTGCGGCGCTTCGGGCGTGGCCAGCGTGGGCTCGAAGCTGTCTTCCTCCGTCGTAACGCCGAGCAGCCAGCGCTGGGCGCGGCCTTCGATCGAGCCTCGCGACCAACCGCCTTGCAGCGTGGAGGCGCGAAGGGTGTGGTGAAACCGATCGACCTCTTCGCCCAAGTCGTACATCTTGTCGATACGTTCCTCGTCGTGTAACGCGCCGCCGACCGACCAACGCGTGTCGATTGCGTAGAACGGCCGTTCGACTGAGAGCTCGTGCCGGTAGCCGTCGGTCGCGTCCGCATACACCGCACCCAATCGCGCGCGACTTCCGGCCAGATTCGGATCGATGTAGCTGAAGAAGTTCTCGTCGCGATCGATGGAGCTTCTATGTGAAAATTTCACCTCTTTACCCAGGCCAAACAAGTTGCGTTCTTCCAGGCCCGCGCCCCACTCGCTTTCGCCGCCGCTGTGGTGGAACTTCATGTCCGCCGAGAGCGTCCACGAGTCCCGGACGCGAACGTCGATCTCGACGGTGTTGGAAGCAGCGTCGTAGTCGCGTGGTTCGATTGCCGCTTCGGAGAGGAAGTTGAAAGTGCGCAGCGCGCGCTCCGATTCGTCGACCACTCGTTGCGCGAACACGTCGCCCGCTTCGAACAGCAGCGCGTTCTGGATGACGTCCGCGTGTGTGCTGACGTGAACGCGATTGGCAAAGTGGTGGAGCCATTTATCCTCTTTGGGATTGGCGGGGTCGAAAACGTCGTCGGTCACGATATTGACGGAGCGAATGGTCGCGCCAACGCGTTCGAGCTCGGCCGGGGCAATGGCGGGATCCGGTGTGCCCTCGGACGCCTCTTGACCAAGGATGGGCGGCGGCTGGAGTAGCCATGCGCCGGCCAGGGTGCCCACAACCGTCGTTAGGTATTTGCGGATCACGATTTTCCGTTGCACGAAGCGTGCCGAGGGATAGAGTTACGGGGTTAGACCGGACCGGCGCCCGGAATCAATCTCGATTCCCGGAGAGCCGCGGCGCCAGTGGGTTTTGCGGCGTTCGCGGAGCCGTTCGTTCCGGCGGCCGATCCGCACCCGCTGGCTGAGTGCTCGACAGGAAGACAGCGACGCGCAGGGGCGGTAGCGCCCCGTTAACGCGGACATCGCGGCTGAGAGCCGCGCACGACGTTCAATACTTGAAGTAGTAGCGCATCGCGACGAGCTGCTGCTCGGTCCGCTCGCCGTTCACGAAGCGCGGCCTGAACTGGCTCTTGGCGACGTATTTTTTCAACCGCGCCGCGATGGCGGCGGTCTCCACCTTCGACTGCGCTGCGCCCGATTGCGCCGTGATCCGCACGCGCGTGCTTCGACCGTAGCGGTCGAGGTCGATCAAGGCGTCTATGTAGCCGTCGTACCCGAGCGCCTCGCTGCCGTCGATGAAGTGGGGCGCGAATGCGGGAAGGAGCATCGGGGCCATCGGCGTAAACAGCGCATCGATTTCTTCTGCCGAGGCGTCTGCGCCGATCAGTACATCGCGCGCCTCGCGGTAGGCGGCCACCCCCGCCTCGTCCTCATGGAAGAATAAGTGCCAATCGCCGAGCTCGATGAGGTGGCTTGCGATCTGGGTCGGCGGCCTTTGGAGCAGGCGGCTGTATTTCACCCGCCGTTCGTAGCTGCTGCTGCCGGCACCGTCCAACATCTTGCGGGCCTTGTACGGCGTCACGTCGGGACCGAAGAACAGTCCGCGATTCTGCGCCTGAATATAGAACGTCCTCGTCAGGGCGCTTTCGAGCTCGTAGATGTCCGGTCCGCCCGGCGAGCCAACGGTGGCCGTCGCGCGCAGGGCGTCCACATAGTTCATTTGCGCCGCCGTCAAACCGCTCCGGACGCTGTCCCTATCCAGCGGGTCGGAGCCGAAGATGGTCGGCGGCTCCGACTTGTCCGCTAGCCATCGTTCGACGGCCGCGACGCGAGCGTCTGCGACCACGGCGTAAATCGCCCCGACACGGAGGTCGGTCGGGTGCTCGCGCGCGAGATCCACCAAGAAGTTGCGTTCGCGCGCGGCCGCAGCGAGCTCGCCCATCGCCTCGAGGCTCGTTATCTCGAGCAGAGTCATCTCGGCTTGGTTGAGCGAGGACAGCCCGCTGGTGACTCGGACGATCTGCCGCGCCTTTTCGAGCGTGGCAATGGCCGCAACGTGGTCTCCGACCTCTTGGTACAGTTTCGCGAGTGAGACGAGCGAGTAGATGAGACCGGGCGAAAAGACTCCTTCGCTTGCCTGCTCGGTCGCGATCGACTCGGCGAGCCTGAGCATGCGTTCGCCGATCGCGGCAGAGCTCCGAGGCTGCGGCTCGGGCTCCGATCGCGCGCGCGCGGGGTCGGGGAGTGTTCCCGCGGGTAAGCTCGGCGCGAACTCGAGGGCCGACAGGTCCGGCGGCTCGGACGGTCCAGCCGCGGCGCCTGCGCAGGCGCGGGCCGAAACGAGCGTCCACGCTGCGATGGTCGCGATTGCCCACGCGTATCGTCCGCGGCGTGTCATGTCGTGTGGCTCGACGCTCGGGAGCACTCGATGACGGACCCGAATCCGAGGCTACGATGGCCGGGGCAGGGAGGCAAGGGTGCCTAGCGCGGCGCAGGCCTCATGAAGAGCGATGCATCCAGCGCATCGCTGCGTTGTCAGGAAACCATTCCCATCTCGGTCGTTGAACAGTATGCTGCGCAGCGCGTCGGCAATCTTTACAAGCCGGATCACTACGATCGCACAACACATTGTTTTAAATAGATCGGCACGGCTCTTGCTCACGCACGTAGCAACCGGTCCCACAGCACCGGCTATTAGCATCTAAGTATCCAAACAGGGGTTCGTCGCAATGGAAGCGTTGTCTGTATTTCGGTTCGGAAGCTTAGTGGCTTGCGCAGCTCTAATGGCCGCTTGTGGCGGCGGTGGAGGCGGCGACTCGCCGGCGCCTCCGCCACCTCCACCTCCAGCGACTTTCACCGTGGGCGGTACGCTCGCCGGGCTGGCCACGGGTGCGAGCGTCGTCCTACAGAACAACGGCGGCTCCAACGTAACCGTGAGCGCCAACGGCAGCTTCACGTTTGTAACCGCGATCACCACCGGTGGCGCCTATGCGGTGACGGTGCTGACGCAACCCTCCACTCCGGCGCAGACCTGCAGCGTGACGAACGGTAGCGGGACGGTGTCGGCCAACGTCACCAACGTTGCGGTCAATTGCATTGCGAACAATCCGGCGACGTCCACGGTGGGGGGCACCCTGTCAGGTCTTGCCGGCGGCAGCGTGGTATTGCAGAACAACGGCGGCTCGAACTTGAGCGTGAGCGCCAATGGCGCGTTCACGTTTGCGACCGCGGTCAACACCGGTGGCGCGTATGCAGTGACGGTGCTGGCGCAGCCTTCAACTCCGGCGCAGACGTGCACCGTTACGAACGGAAGCGGAACGGCGTCGGCCAACGTGACCAACGTCGCGGTCAATTGCGTTACCGACACGCCGCCGCTGGTGACGTACACCGTGGGCGGTACGCTCACGGGTCTCGCCGCCGGCGCTAGCGTCGTATTGCAGAACAACGCCGGCTCCGACTTGACCGTGAGCGCCAATGGCAGCTTCACCTTTGCCACCCCAGTCAACGGCGGTGGCGCGTATGCAGTGACGGTGCTGACGCAGCCTTCCACTCCGGCGCAGACCTGCACCGTGACGAACGGCAGCGGAACCGCGTCGGCAAACGTCACTAACGTGGCGATCGATTGCGTCACGGGAGCGTTCGGCATCTCGGGCACGGTCTCGGGCCTGCTCACCTCCGGCTCGGTCGTTCTGCAGAACAACGGTGCTGATAACAAGCCCATCAGTGCCGATGGCGCGTTCAGTTTCACGGCACAGCAATCGGGCACGGCATATGCCGTGACGGTGCTCACGCAACCGACCACGCCGGCCGCGCAGACGTGCACGGTCGCCAACGGGACCGGGACGGTCGGCAGCGCCGCCGTGAGCAACATCGCGGTCACGTGCGTCAGCGTCGATCAGACGCCTCCGACGATCACGGCGCGTACGCCGTTGCCGTATACGGTCGGAACCAAGCTTCAGGGAGCTATCGTGACGGTGACCTTCTCGGAGGCCATCAGCAGGAATAGCGTGAACCCGTCGTCGTTCAGCGTGACGAACTCGGCCGGTGCCGTGAGCGGCCAGTTCAACTATGCGGACAACGACAAGCAGATCACCTTCACGCCCGGCGCGAGCGGGAACGGGACGCTCGCGTTCGACACGCGCTACACGGTCGCGCTGACGACGGCCATTCGCGATATCTCCAACAACCCGATCGCGGCCGCCACGTGGTCGTTCAACACGGGCAAGAAGCTCGCGAGCGGGTTCACCCACAACTGCGCTCGCTTCACCGATGGTCGCGTCAAGTGCTGGGGCGAGAACCTCTACGGTCAGCTCGGGTATTCGTTCGCTCCCGTTGACATCTCCCCGAAGGGCGACAACGGGGGTGAAATGGGCGCACTGGGATTCGTCAATCTCGGGGCCGGCCGTACCGCGGTCGCGCTCGCGGCGGGCGACAACCATACCTGTGCGATTCTCGACAACGGCGACACGAAGTGCTGGGGTCAGAACGACTACGGTGAGTTGGGGCAGGGGAACACTGAGACTCTCGGCGACGAGGGCGGGGAAGCGCCCTTCCAGATCGCGCCCATCGACTTCGGGCCCGGTCGCAAGGCGATCGAGATTGCGGCGGGGCAGGAATTCACCTGCGCGAAGCTCGACGACAACTCGGTGAAGTGTTGGGGGCGCAACACCTATGGCCAGCTCGGCCAAGGTAACACCACGACATTGGGCGTGACGGCGGGCCAGGTCGCGGCTGCCCCTGCCATCGCGCTGGGAGCGGGGTTGTCAGTGGAACAGCTTACGCTGGCGCACAATCACACGTGTGCTCTGCTGCGCGACTCCGCGGGCACCAGCCACACGAAGTGCTGGGGCGACAATCACTGGGGCCAGCTTGGCAAGGGCGATAAGATCAATCGGGGCGACGACGCCGGCGAGATGGGTGACACTCTGACCGACATCAATCTCGGCGCCGGGCGCACAGCCGTCTCATTGGCCGCAAACGGCGGTCACACCTGCGCCATACTCGACAACGCGTCCGTTGAATGCTGGGGATTGAACACCTGGGGCCAGATCGGCCGGCTCAACGGCAACGACACTCCGCCCGACAGGCTGGTCTGTGTGCCGGGCAACGACTGCGTCGGCGACGACGCGGGCGAGGTCGGAACTCTGACGGCCGCCATCCCGGGCAACGTTGCTCGATTGACCGTCGGCTACCGCCACAACTGCGTGCTCTTGATCAACGGTCAGGTGAAGTGCTGGGGCTCGAACGAGCAGGCGCAGGCGGGCATTGAAGACATCACCGGCGCCAAGGCGATCATCGCCGACACGCCGAATGAAATCACTGCGCTGGCCGTGACGGCCTTGAAACCCGGTACCACCGTGGAAGAGCTGACTGCTGGCGGGTTCCATACTTGCGTCTGGAACACCGGCGGCACGCTCAACTGTTGGGGTGACAACTCCTCGGGCCAGCTCGGGCTCAACAGCGTTGAGACCCGCGGAGACGACCCCGGCGAGATGGGCGCGGGCATGCTCGACACGGATCTTGGGATTTGAGTGAGCGGGGCTCATCCTGACAGCGAAGTCCGTTAGGTTTTGGTTGCGGTGAACGGCGGCGCCGGACAGCGTTCGATTGGACGACTGGTCCGGCGCTTCCTCCTTCCGGCGCCGCTCGTCTCGCTGATCGGGTTCTTGCGCTTTCGAGCGCGAGTCTCATGGCGGGCGGAGGTTGAGCTAACGCCGAATCTACAGCTAGGCCGCGGGACCACGATTAGCTCGTTTACGAAGATAAAGACCGCGGACGGCGTTGTGCGTACTGGCAGCGAATGCGGATTTGCAACAGGATGCTTCGTGGCGCCGGGAAGCGCCGGCATCGAGCTCGGCGATCACGTGGTTTGCGGGCCCAATGTCGCGATCATCGGTTGCAACTATCGCTATGCGGCGTTGGAGGTACCGTTCGATCAGCAAGGCACGTCATCAGTCGGCGTGCGTATCGGTCGCAACGTGTGGATCGGTGCGAACAGCACGATCCTCGACGGTTCGGTCCTCGGCGATAATACGGTGGTCGTCGCAAACAGCCTGGTCAACCGGCGTTTTCCCCCGAACGTCATCGTGCAGGGCAACCCTGCTAAGGTAGTCCTGAGGCGCGGCCCGGGAGCAGGAGATTCTAGTGGACGAGAAACAGGTACTTCAGCTCGTGATCGAGACGGTCAGCCGGGAAGCTGACGACCTCGGTTACAACGAGCTGCGCGTGCCGACGGCCGAAACGTCGTTGTTCGGCGGTGAAGCCGGCGTTGATTCGCTGTCGCTCGTCCGACTTATCGCCGCGGTCGAGCGAGCGGCGGAAATCCAATTCGGCAGAAACATTGTCCTCGCGGACGAGAAGGCAATGTCGATGCGCAGCAGCCCGTTCCGCACCGTAGGCACGCTCGGGGACCTGCTCTATCAGCGACTTCGGTGCGGTCGATGCGTGACGTCGCGCTGGTCACCGGCACTCGCAAGGGAATAGGCCGGCACCTCGTCGACCACTTCCTGCACAAGGGCTATGCCGTCGCGGGCTGCAGCCGCGAGGCGTTCGAAGGACCGCTGCCTGAGGGCTATCGTCACTATCTCGCCGATGTCGCTGACGAGCGTGCTGTCGTCGACATGGTGCGCGACGTCCAAAACAGCTGCGGCGGCATCACGGTGCTCGTCAACAACGCCGGCATCGCGTCGATGAATCATTTGTTGCTGACGCCGCTGTCCACCGTCGAGCGCATCTTCTCGACCAACGTCTTCGGAACCTTCTTGGTCATGCGCGAGGTGGCGAAGGTCATGTCGGCGGCCCGTTACGGACGGATCGTGAATTTCGCGACTGTGGCGACGCCCCTCGATCTCGAGGGAGAGGCAAGCTATGCGGCCTCCAAAGCCGCCGTCGAGTCGCTGACGAGGATCGCGGCCCGTGAGCTCGCTCCCTTCAACATCACGGTGAACGCTGTCGGACCCACGCCGGTGATGACCGACCTCGTCCGCAGCGTTCCCAAACGCAAGCTGGACGCACTGATTCGCAAGCAGGCGATTGCGCGCTTCGGCGAGCAGCGTGACATCACCAACGTCATCGATTTTCTCGTGTCGCGCGACAGTGACTTCGTTACCGGGCAGACCATCTACCTTGGGGGCGTCAGCTAGGACGGCCGATGGCCAGACTTGTTCGTTTGCTCGAGGGCCTCGGGAGCCGAGGCGACTTGAGCTGCATTTACTGTGATGGTCGGTGGCACAGCTATGCCGACCTCGCCGGTCGTGTCGCCGTCTGGCGCAACTACCTGACCACGGTCGCGCTAGAGCCCGGCTCGGTGATCGGGTTCGAGGCAGACTACTCGCTCGACTCGATCGCTTTCCTGCTGGCCGCCTGGGCCGAGCAACTGATCGTCGCGCTGGTGCCGCGCGATACCGACCCGGAGTCTTATCTCGCTGCCGCCTGCGCCGTAGGCAACTTTGCATTTCCAGCATCGGGCTCGCCCGTGTGGACTCCGCGGCCGACCCACGCGGGACATCCGCTACTCGCGGAGCTCAACTCGACGGGCGATGCGGGCATCATCATCTTTACGTCCGGTTCCACCGGGCGGGCGAAAGCCGCGCTGCACAGCGTCGAACGGTTCCTTCACAAATTCGACCGCCCGGGGCGAGCCCTGAGGACGCTGGCGTTCCTGCGCTTGGACCATGTCGCGGGCCTCGACACGCTGCTGTACACGCTGGTGGCAGGCGGCGGGCTCGTGGTGCCGCTGGACCGCGATCCGAAGAGGGTCTGCGCCCTGATCGAAGCCGCGGGCGTCGAGGTGTTGAGCACTTCGCCGAGTTTTCTGCGCCTGCTCTGGGCTTCGGGAGCCGCCGAAGGCCGCAATCTGTCGAGCCTCGCCGTCGTAACCTACGGCTCCGAACCGATGGATGCGGCGACGCTCCTGCGCATCAACGAGTTGTTTCCAGCCGCGCGCATCAGTCAGAAGTACGGCACGACGGAGACTGGCGCTCCACGCACGATCTCACGCTCCAACGACAGCCTGTGGGTGCAGATCTCTGGTGCAGGCGTCGAGACGCAAGTCAGGGAAGGCATTCTCTGGATCCGAAGCGAAGGTACGTTTCTCGGCTATCTCAATGCGCCAACACCGTTCGATGAGCATGGCTGGTATTGCACCGGCGATCTCGTCGAGCAGGATGGCCAATGGATGCGGATACTCGGACGCGCGGGCGACATCATCAATGTCGGCGGCGAAAAGGTCTCACCGGTCGAAGTCGAGCAAGTGATTCTCGAGCTCGACGAGATCGTCTCCGTTGCGGTCAGCGGACGCGCGCATCCACTCATGGGCCAGATCGTTACCGCGGAGGTCGTGCTTCGACCGGGTTTCGATCCAAGAAAGGCCGAGGCGCTCGTGCGCCGCTACTGCCGGAGCCGCTTGCCGCGTCACAAGGTTCCTGTGACCATCGACGTCGCGACCGGGTCCCTCACCTCGGGCCGACAAAAGATTCTGCGTCGCCGCGACTGAGTCCTCCACCCCTCGCGAAACGGGCCCCTAGAAACTACTATTCACCGGAGCGTTCCACAGCGAACCCGACTCCAGGGGGAGACGATTTCATGCCCACGCGAGCTCTTGTCGGAGCCTTCACCGTCGTCACGATCCTTGCGTTGCCAGTGCCGAGCATGGCGCAGAAGCCGGTGGAGCTCACTGCGCTCGACTACATTCAGATTCAGCAACTCGTCGCGAAGTACGCGCGCGCAATCGACACGTGCGCGAACAACGGATATGACTACGCGGACCTCTATACGCCGGACGGCGTCTTCCTGCCCGTCGTGAACGGCAAGCCGGTGGCGGGTATTCAAGGCCGCGAGAAGTTGGCGGAGGTCTCCGGCGGCGGGTCCAAGGGGTGCAAGGACGTTCCCTGGATCGAGCAGGGCGTCCATCACATCTACGTGAACCACATCATCACGCCTTCGCCGGAAGGCGCGACCGGCACCGTGGACATGATGATGATTGGCCTCGGCGGCGATCCGAACAAGATCGAGAGCGACGGTTATTACGAGGACGTCTACGTGAAGACCGCGCAGGGCTGGCGCTTCAAACAGCGCACGCACCACGCTCTGCTCGACGCCGGGCGCCGCGTGGTGCCGGCGGCGAGCGACGCGCCGCCCGCAGGAAGCGGACGGTAGGCTTAGCGTCGAAGCGGAATTCAGTCTGTCGCGCGATTTTGCACCTTGAGACCGGGACCATCTATGCAAGCGAACGACCACTCTTCGAGTCGCGGTTCGTCGGCTAGCCAGCTGACGCGGCGTGAGGTCGTGCGCGGTCTCGCGTTGACGGCTTCGGCGGCGAGCTTGTCGGGTATCGCGAGCACGGCGCGCGCGGTTTCGAGCGACGCCAACGACAAAGTGCGCGCGGTTCTCGAGTCGCTCGTGCAGGACACGCCGGAGATCGGGCTGCAGGTGGCCGCCTACGTCAACGGCGTGCTCGCCATCGACGCGTGGGCCGGTATGGCCGACCCCGCGGCCGGCAGACCCGTCGACGGCGACACACTGTTCATGCTCTCCTCGACGACGAAGGGCGTCACCGCGACCTGCTTGCACCGCTGCGTCGAGAAGCACGGGTTGAGCTACGACATGCCGATCGTGGAGGTGTGGCCCGAGTTCGGCGCGCACGGCAAAGACAAGGCCACGTTGCGCATGGCGCTGGCACATCAGACCGGCGTCCCACAGACGCCCGTCGGCTACACGCCGGAGTGGTTGCCCGACTGGGACCGCATGTGCCGCGGCATCGCGGACCTCACGCCGATGTTTCCGATCGGCGAGCGCACCGCTTACCACTCGTTGAACTACGGCTTCATCAACGGTGAGATTTTGCGCCGCGTGGACGGGCGTCCGATCGCACGGTTCCTGCAGGAGGAGATCTGCAATCCGCTCGGCATCGACGGCGCGTACCTCGGCGTGCCGAACAGCGAGCTGGACCGCGTCGCGGTGCTAACGGATGGACCGCCGGCGCCGGCGGACTACGACGCGCGCATGGTCGGCGAGCCCGCGGGATCTCACGTCGCGGAAGCCTTCAATCGGCGCGCCGTGGTGCAAGCGTCGATCCCGGGCTCGGGCGGTGTGTTCAGCGCGCGCGGGCTCGCGCGCCACTACGCGATGTTGGCGAACTGGGGCGAGCTCGACGGCGTGCGTGTGCTGCCGGAATCGCGCATCCGCGCGAGCGTCGAGCTGCAGAGCTTCGAGTGGGACGAGATCTACAGAATTCGCGCGCGGCGCGCGCTCGGATACCGGCTCGGCGTCGATACCGGTCCGCTGGCATCGCCCGTGGCTTTCGGTCACGTCGGCGGTGGCGGCTCGTTCGGCTATGCGGATCCCGCGCGGGGGCTCGGCATCGGCTTCGCGAAGAATTACTTCGCGTACTTGAGCGGCGGCGCGGTGAACGGCGGCCGGCCGCCGCGCGCGCCTTCCAACGTGGTGGCCGAAGCCGTCTTCGATGCGCTCGGCCTATCGCGGTAGGCCGCTGCCGCACGTTTCATCGGATTGCGCGAAAAGGGAAATGGCCCGGTCGCGGTGAGCGCACTGTGCGACTAAGCGGAGGCGCGTGGTTTTCCGTGGCACAATCGCGTTCTACTCCGGTTGGGCAATGACCAGAACAACACGCATGCTCTACCGCGTTTCCACGGCTCGGGAGATTGCATCGCAACGCCGGCTGCTCGCGTCGGCCGGCTCGCTGTTAGCCGCGCTCACGACGCTCGCGCCGCCGCGGGCGCTCCTGGCCCAGTCAGAGTCCCCCGCCGCGTCGCTGAAGAGGCTCGAAGCCGTGCGGACGAGCGTGCCTATAACGATCGACGGGCGGCTCGATGAGCCGGCCTGGGCCACCGCGGCGACGATCGGGCCGGAGGACATTCATCAGATCCTGCCCGTCGAGTACTCGGTGCCAACGCAACGAACGCGTTTTCTGGTGATATACGACGACGACGCGCTGTATCTAGCCGCCGACATGAAAGACGATCACCCGGAGCTCATGACGGCCAAGGTGCTACGGCAGGGTGGCAACAACTCGTGGCTCGACGATCAGTTCAACATTTTTCTGGATCCATTCAACGACAAGCGGAGCGGTTACCGTTTTCAGGTCAACCCACATGGCGTTCGAGAGGAAGGGCTTTTCAAGGGCGCGGATCAGGTGCAATGGCAGTGGAGCGGCATCTGGCAGGCAGCCGCGACACAAGGCTCCGATGGCTGGGTGGCCGAGACCCGGATTCCGTTCAAGACGATATCGTTCGATCCAGAGAGTGACACTTGGGGCCTCAACCTCAACCGCCGAGTTGCGCGCAACAACGAGACGATGGGTTGGGTGTCGAGAAACCGCACGCAGAGCCCCGCTATATCGGGGGAGATCACGGGGCTGACGGGCTTACGGCAGGGCTTGGGCTTGGATATCGTGCCGTCGCTGACGGTCTCGGAGGGACGCAGCTTCTCGCCACGCGAGGACGTTTCCGATACCAAGCCGTCGCTCGATGTCTTCTACAAGATCACGCCGTCGCTCAATGCGGCGCTGACACTGAACACCGACTTCTCGGCGACGGAAGTCGACGATCGTCAGGTCAACCTGACGAGGTTCGGGTTGTTCTTCCCCGAGCAGCGAGACTTTTTCCTGCAGGATGCGGACATCTACGAGTTTGGACGCATCGGGCAGCGGTCCATGGACTCGCCGTTCGCGCGCCCGCTCGAGGAGAACGCGCTGCCGTTTTTTTCGCGTCGCATCGGCTTGAGCGCCACGGGGCAACCGGTCGATCTCGAAGGCGGCGGCAAGCTCAGCGGTCGCGTGGGCCGCTGGACCGTGGGGACGCTCGCAATCCGGCAAGACGAGTTCGAGAACGTAGAGCCAGCGGACCTGTTCGTAGGCCGCGTCGCTGCCAACGTGTTGGCCGAGTCCGCCGTCGGCCTCATCGTCACCGATGGCGATCCGCTTTCGAATCTCGACAACACGGTTGCGGGCGTCGATTTCCGCTACCAAAACACGCGTTTGCCGAAAGGCCGCACTCTCGAGTCCGAGGCGTGGGTTCAGCAGAGCTCGACCGAAGGGCTCGAGGGTGAGGACGGAGCTTGGGGCGTCCGGGTCTGGGCGCCGAACACCGCGGGATTCAAGGGCGGTGTCGGCATCAAGGAAGTACAAGCGAATTTCAATCCGGCACTGGGGTTCATAAACCGCCGCGACATCCGCGACTACACGGGCGAGCTGGGCTACACGGTACGTCCTTCCGGACGCAACTTACGCGCGCTCTATACGGGCGCCAACGCGCAGCGCATCGAATACCTCGACGGCGGGGTGCAAAGCGAAGTGGCGCAGCTGCGCGCAGAGCTCGAAAACCAGACGACTGACAAGCTGACGTTTAGATATCAGAGCGACAAGGAGGGTGTGCGCGAGCCCTTCGCGATCTTCGACGACATCGTGATCCCGGCCGGCGACTATTCGTTCGACGAGGTCCGAGTTGGCGTAAGCACGGGCCCGCATCGACGCTTCGTGACGAGCGCGAGCTATGCTACGGGGGATTTCTACGATGGCCAGCGGGACAACGCCGTTGCGTCAGTCGAATGGATTCCAGTACCGCGTTTCAGGGCAGCGATCTCGTACGACTACAACGACGTGAAATTGCCCCAGGGCGATTTCGTCGCGCGGCTCGCGCGCGTGGGCGTGGATGTGATCATGTCGGCGAAGCTCTCGTGGGTGAATCTCATCCAGTACGACAACGCCTCCGACACGACGGGCATCAACAGCCGGCTGCATTGGATTCCTGAGGCCGGCCGCGAACTGTTCGTCGTGCTCAATCACAACCTCGAAGACTTCGACGGCGACAGTCGCTTTCACTCCAATACGGCGGATCTCACGATCAAGTACCGTCACACTCTTCGGTACTAGCCGCGCGACGACGAGCATCTCGCCATGCCGGGGGCCGCGCGCGCCCGGAGCGATCAGTGTTCGTCTTCAGTGCGATTGAGAGGTGAGGTACCGTCAGCCGTCGCGCCGCGCCGCTCCGGGGTTACGTGGCGCGCAAGGCCGTTGCGACGGGCACGCGCGCGGCGCGCAGTGCGGGCAACGAAGCGCCGATCAGGCCGATGACGAGCGACCACACCACCGCGACCCAAACGACGTGCGGCGTCACGGTCAGCTTGAAGATCAGGCCGGCCGGCGTGACCGTGTTGCCGTTGAAGAAAGCCCACGCGATCGCGGAGCCGAGGAAGGCGCCCGGCAGCGCGAGCACTAGCCCTTCGATCAGAACCGACAGCACGATCGGGCCGCCGCTGAAGCCGATCGCACGGAGCGTCGCGAGCTCGCGGCGGCGGGAATCCACCGACGCGTAGAGACTGTTCAGCGCGCCGAACACGGCGCCGCTCGCCATGACCGCGCCCACGAAATAGGCGAGAAAATCGATCAGCAGGTTCAGCTGGCCGAAGCCGGCTTGGAACGTCTCCTTGATCGTCTTGACCTCGACGTCGATCGACGAGTTGTCGGCGAGTGACTGCTTGAACAGCGCGGCGTCCGCAAGCGACTCGAGGCGCACGATGACCTGTTGAAAAGTGGTGCGGCCGAAGGCGGACATCACGGTTTCCGCGTCCGCGCGCAGCACGCTGTCGCCGACCGAGTCGTTGCCCGCGAAAACGCCGACGACGGTCCATTCCGTGCCGCGCAGCGTGATGCGGTCGCCGATTCCCATCCCCCGGTACATCTTGCGGATCGGATCGGACACGACGAGCTCGTGGACGGCCGGCTCGTACCAGCGTCCTTCGACGATCTTCACCTCCGGTTGAACGAGCTTGACGCCCGGAGTCCAGCCGACCAGGAAGATTTGGCTGCGCGTGCCGTCGTTCTTGATCGCGTCCACGTTGACCATGGTCGTCGCGGTCGCGTGCGGCGTGCCGTCGGGCTCGTGCTTGACGCCCGGCGCGTCCATCGCCGCGGTCACGGCGCTGCGGCTCAGCACGCTCTGGGGCGCCGCGCCCGCACCGCGCCCGAGAACGACGAGCTGGTCGATGGCCGCGTTGGCGCCGGTGAAAATGGTGGCACCCTCGCTCATCGCGAGCAGCGACGCGAGCACGGCGACGACGGTCGTCACGCCGACCACCGTGACGAGCGACGATCCGCGCCGTTGGCCGACGCTCCGTAGGCCGAGGGCGGTGAGGGCGGCGGTCTGCTTGAAGAATGTCATTGCGTCCTCCTAGCGGCCCGCAAGGGCGTCGGTTACTTGCAGCCTGAGTCCGCGCCATGCAGGGACCGAGCTGCCGATCAGCGCGAGCACGACCGCGAATACCATTCCGGCGGCCGCGACGACGGGCGGCATGCCGGCGATGCCGATGAACTGTCTCGCCAAGGGCAAGACGAACGCCGCGATCGCGAGACCGACGCCCGCCGCGAACAGGCAGAACACGACGGCCTCCGCGACGATGAGGCCCATCACGAGCCGGTCGGAGAATCCCACGGTCTTCAGCACTGCGAGCTCGGGCATGCGTTCGCGAATCGACTGCATCATGAGAGCGCCGGTCGCGAACAGCATCGCGAAGAACACGGCCGCAATGATCGCGCGTGCCAGATAGTTGAGGTCGCCGATGCGTTGGAGCTGGGACGCGGCCAAGTCCGCCTCGGACTGGGTCCGCGTCTCGTGATCGGAGTTCGCGAACGCGTTATCGATCGCGAGGCCGACTGGAGTCGCGTTGCCCGGATCGCCGACCTTCGCGACGAACAGCTGAACCGTGTCGCGATTCGCGAAGCGGGCTTCGTCGACGTAAGCGAAGTTGGCGAGCAGCGCGGTCGCATCGGCGTCCTCGTTGCGCGTGTCGTACGAACCGACGATGTCGAAGGCCCAATCTCGGGATCCGTCTGTCCTAGGCACCGGCGATTGGAGAACGACGCGCTCGCCGACCTTCCAGCCGAACCGCTCCATCGTGTCGCTGCCCACGAGAGTGCCGGTGCGGTTGCTCACGAGCGCGGCGACCGCGTCTTGCGGTAGCGCTGAGCTCGTCGAAGATCGCGAAGTACGCCTCGGGGTCGACCGCGATCACGCCTACCTGCTGATCCGGTTGTTGGTAGGTTCCTGGAAGGGCCTGTCGCGGTGTCGCGAAGGCAACGCCCGGCGTCGCGCGGATACGGCCGAGCACGCTGATCGGCAACGGGTCGCCGAGCGAAACGCTGCTGCCGACGTAGAGGCGATCGCGGTGAGTCTCTGCGATAGCCTGCTTGATCCCGGTATTAAGGCCCTCGAGGAGCCCGAACAGCGCGAACGCGCTCGCGATCTGGAGCAGCATCAGCACCGCGCGACCACGCTTGCGCCAGATGCCCGCCCAGACCAAGGGTAGGAACTTCGGATACGGCATGGCAACGTCTCCCGACCAGCGTGTGCCTCCCCCGAGCCGCGCCCAACGGCACGCGAATCATAACGCGACTCGCGAGACTTGCAGTGAACAACTTGAGCTACGGCCGCAGACTTGCGCCGCCCGCTTCGCGAACGCCGAAGCGCCGAGTTATCGGGTACGGCACGGGATCGGGCTAGCGGCTGCAAGCAATCGGGCGGAGATTAGAACGCCGGACCTGCCCCGCCGCGTCGCAAACCTGGAATCGGTCGCCCAGCGCGAGACGATCTCCGTCAAGGCCCCTGTCGCCCAGTCGTCGAGAGAGAGCACATGAGCGTCAGTCGACAATACTTCGACCGATACGCCGGGCACCTCGCGAAGTCTCTCGAACGACTTGCCGTACTGTGCCTGAAAATAGCCGAGACCCTGCGTCGTTCTGCGAGAAGCCTAGCAGGGTACGCACGCCACGGTCCGCGAGCTCGCGGAGCCGGTCGGGAATTCTATCCGGCAGCGTCAGGTCTTTGTTGAGGCTGGCAGTCGCAATCAGCTTTTTCTCGTCGGTCCGCAACAGACGGCCTAGCACCAGCGTCTTGAGCCTGCGGACGGCCGCGAGATGGGCGGCGAGGTCAAGCCTCCCCGTGAGGAGCTTTCGCCATGACTCCTTGCTCAGCAACTTGCGCTTGTAGGAAGCGCTCACGGTCAGCACTTCGCTGACGTGCGGGTTAGTGAGGATCAAGCCGCTGACACGCGGGTCCTGTATAGCCGTGTGGAAACAGATGCTGGCCCTGCCGCAGTTGCCGAACAGAACGAAGTTGTCGACGCGGCGCTTCTCCGCAAGCACTTCGATTGCAGCCTTGCAATAGCGGACACCCTCCGTGTCGAGCCGCTCGAACGCTCGCTCCTTTTGCCGGACTTGCAGCGCGACGATGCCGAGGCGCGCGAGCGCTCTCGCGACGCGAATCTCCCCGACGCCCATTCCCCAAATGACCGCTCCGATTTTGGAGGCGTCGTTCGCAGGATCGGTGATCGTCGCGACCAGGCAGTCGTCCGGACCAAATCGGAAGGTCTTAGGAGGTCGCGGAGGGGGCACTTCAGACATCCGACCGGGACATACGGATGCGGTTGGCCACTACTTCTGCCAGGGCACGCAGATTCTGGAAAGCGCTCGTTCGCAGGTCGGTGTCGTGGAACTCGAAACCGAATTCAGCCTCGATCGCGCCGATCAGCTCCACCATCGCGACGGAATCGATTCCTAGATCGTCTTCAAGCGACGCATGTTCGTCGATCTCGTCGACGGGCTTGTTGACGTTCAATTGATTGACGAGGATGTCGGCGAGCGCGGCGACCACCGCGTCGACGTCGACGACATCCATCGCCGCGATCTGCTGCGCGCTCATCTCTGGCTCCTTCGTCGATCTGCAGGTGCGCCACCGAACGCTGCCCGCGCTGCGAGTGATCCGCGGTCGATCTTGCCGCTCATGGAGCTTCGGAAGCTCATTGACGATGCGAACTTGCTCGGGCACTGCGAAAGCGGGTGCCCGCTTCGCGTATTCGGCGCGAAGCTGTTCTTCGGTTTGCGCTGCGCCTCGACGCAAGTACGCAGAACGCCACGAGAACCCGCCCGCGAATGCTGTTCGGCCCCGCGGCCACGGCGACCTCATTTACTCCGTCGATTTCTCGAAACCGGGCTTCGACGTCTGCGAACGTGAGGAGCAAGCCGTTGCGATTCACGCTGAGATCGGACCGGCCAAGCACCTCGAGCGCCCCATCTGAACCGGCTCTTGCGAGATCTCCGGAGCAATACCAGTCGCCGTCGAAAGCCCCTGCAGGCCGCAGCGGTTCGCCGTCCAGATCGACATAGCCCTCGAATCCGAAGTCATGCTTGATCTGCAATGCTCCGACGGAGGCATCGGCCGGTGCAGCTGATCCTTGGACGATTCGGAAACTCACGCCCGGAAGCGGCCGACCCACTGTGGTGAATCGCTGCTCGGACGACATGCCGAGATCTCCCGAAAAAACGAAGCCCATCTCGGTGCTGCCGTAGGCATTGATCAGCGGCCCGTGCAGCTCCTCGGAGCGAAAGAATGTCGATCGGCCGATCCGGTCTCCGCCCGTCACCATGAATTCGTATGCTCTGCGCGCTCGTCTGCCGCGGACCAAGATCTCGGCGAAGGAAGGCGTCACGAACGCGACATTGGGATCGAACGCTTGCTCGCGCTCGAAGTAGCGCAGGAGGTTCGCACGGTCCTGCAGATCGATCGATGCGCCGGCGAGGAAGCAGCCGAGAAACGCCGGGCCGAGACCGAACGAATGAAATATCGGGGTCGGCAGAGCAACTCTGTGCGCCGGAGTGAATCGCAGCCGCGCGCGCGCGTGCTGAACGTTGCGCAAGAAGCGCTCGTGCGAACGAGCCGCAAGCTTCGGCGCGCCGAGACTGCCCGAGGTGCGCAGGTAAATCCGCTCGGGGCGGAGCTTGCTCGCGGTGGTCGCGTCGTAATCGGCATTGCGGCGCACGTCCAGGTAGGTCGCGGGCGCGCCGAGATCGGAGCCCGCACTCGCTCCGATGCGGACCGAAACGATCGTGCGTGCGAATCGCGGCCCGCGGTACTCGGTGCCTACGGTGCGCGCGCCGCGTCCATCGATCGGCATCAACATCACGCTGCGGCCGCTTGCCAACACGGCCAGCACGGTCAGAGCCGCCGGCACAGAGTTCGCGAGCTCCAGAGTGATGCACTCGTCCGCGAGGACGCCGCACTTCGTCAGGTAGCGGTCGATCGCGGCCAAATAATCGGGGATGTCCGGATAGCGGCATCGATGCTGAGCGTCGACGAGGACGCTGCCGTGGTTCGCCGCGGAAGCCGTCGCGGCCGTCAACGGTCCTCGAAATGCGAGCTGATTTGGACCCTGGACGGATGACTGCATGGGAGTGCCGCTATCGAGGAGTGAGGCCGCTGCTCTTGGAAAAAAGCATGAACGCCCGCGCGCGGTTTTGCCGCGAAGCGCAGCACAGACAAAGGAATTTCGGCCCGCGCCGCGTTACGTCAAAACGGCCGGAAACAAGCCGATCCGGAACGAACTGCGCGTGCTAGGGGCCGGTCACGTACAGCAGCCCAGCCCGAGCCCCCTCGCGCCGCCCGAGCCCCGCCCTCGCGATACAGGTGGCTTTGATCGTGCCGCCCTCCGCGCGGAAGCGGGATACTTCCATGCCGTCGCCGATGCGCACCCCCGTGAGGGACCGGTCGGGCGCGGAACTCTGTCGCGTATCGCGGGGCAAGGGCGTTTGCACGTACTATCGGCCCATCTGTGGGGGAGGACACTAACAATGAACAACAGCCTCATTGCGAAAGCTGTCGGCACGGTCATCATTCTCACCGCCGGCGTGGCCTATGCGCAGTTGCCGCCGCCGGCGCAGACTCCGGGAGCGGGGCAGCAGCCCGCGTACGCGGTCGCGTCGCCGCCCGTCACTTCGCCGCTCTCGGCTCCGGCCGGCAAGGACAGTGGCGCCATTCGGACGGGTTTGCCCAACGGCGCCAATCAAGGCCCGTTCGATCCTGCGGCCTGGAAATACGGCCCG
This sequence comes from uncultured Gammaproteobacteria bacterium, assembly GCA_963742115.1. Lineage (GTDB taxonomy): Bacteria > Pseudomonadota > Gammaproteobacteria > Steroidobacterales > Rariloculaceae > FEN-1219. Next base: position 127,555 of record CAVUKQ010000007.1, on the reverse strand, counting down.
GCTTTCAACGCGCCCGCCGGCGCCAAGATCTGGAGTCCGGTGAAAGCCAAGATGCTGGCCGGCGAGAAAGTCTCGGGCGGCACGCTCTTCAACGTCACCGATCCGAGCGTGTACTGCGCCATGGCCAATGCTGGCTATGACTTCATCTGGACCGAGATGCAGCATTCCTCGATCACTTGGGATCAAGCGGCAAAGATGTGGGCGGCCTGCCCCTACGCTCGCGCCGTCCCGGGCGTGCGTGTCGCCTACACCAACGAGAAGGAGATTCAGCACGCGCTCGACAACGGCGCGCTCGTGGTCGTCGTGCCCACCATCGACACCGTCGAAGAGGCGACCGCAGCCCGCGACTGGGCGTTCTTCCCGCCGCTGGGCCGCCGCAGCCAGGGTGGCGGCTATGCCTTCGCCGCCGACATGTACGGCAACGTGCCGGGCGGATATCGCCAGACGTTCAACGACAACCTCGTCCTGATCCTCATGATCGAGACGCTGGAAGGCGTCAAGAACGCTGCGGCGATCGCCAAGGTGCCCGGCGTGACCGCGCTGTTCGCGGCCTCGGGCGACCTCGGCAACTTCTCGGGCTACGCGCAGGGCTCGCCCGACTATGAGCGGCTGATCAACGTCGTCCACGACGCCGCGATCGGCGCCGGCAAGCGCTTGTGCGGGCCGTTCGCCTGGCGCGAGCGACCCGACTTCACCTGCTTCCAGAACCAACAGCAGACCGGCGCCATTGCGACCGGCGTGCGTATCGAGCTTGGCGAGCTGTGGAACACGACCGGCAAGGTCGAGGTAGGTCCATGGGCTGGCGTAAGCAAATAGCCGCGGTCTAGAGTCGACCGACCGTTTAGGGGGATTGACCATGACGCTGACTCGTTCGCGCATCGCGTTAGCTTGCATTCTCACCGCGTTCATCGGCACGGCGGGTGCGCAAACTCCGGCAGAGCCGTCCGCGCCAGCGCCGCTCAAAGGCAAGCTCGAGCGCATTCACGTGTTCGGCAAATCGCTCGAAGGCAACCTGCTGGGCGAGACCGCGTCGCCGGACGTCTCGATCTATTTGCCGCCGAGCTACGCGACCGAGCGTAATCGGCGCTACCCCGTCGTCTACATGCTGCACGGCTATACCGGCACGGATCTGGGCTACTTTGGGACGACTGAAGGCCGCCAAGCGCACGTCATCGCCGAGCGCGTGTTCGGTGCCGGCCAAGCGCAAGAGATGATCCTGGTGATGCCGAACTGCATGAACGCCTTCGGCGGCTGCATGTACTCGAGCTCCGTGACCGCCGGCGACTGGGAGGGCTACGTCGCCGAGGATCTCGTCGCCTACATGGACTCGCACTACCGCACGCTCGCGCGCCGAGCGAGCCGCGGGATCGCCGGCCATTCGATGGGCGGCTACGGTGCACTGCGCATCGGCATGAAACGCCCCGACGTGTTCTCCGCGCTCTACGCACTGTCGTCGTGCTGCCTGAACGAAGGCACGGTGCGCGCGCGCGGCGAGGGACCTTCACCCGCCGAAGCGATTCACTCGCTCGACGAAGCGCGCGGTGACCGTGCCGCTCAAGGCACGCTCGCACGCGCGGCGGCGTGGGCACCGAATCCGGACAATCCGCCGCTCTATCTCGACTTGCCGACGAAAAACGGAGAGGTTGTGCCCGAGGTCGCCGTGAAGTGGGCCGCGAACTCGCCGGTCGCGATGCTCGATCAATACGTGGCGAATCTGAAGAAGTACACGGCGATTCAGCTCGACATCGGCTTGCAGGACGGCTTGATCACGAGTAACGAGGTGTTCGTCGGACGGCTAAAGCGCTTCGGTGTACCGCACACGTATCTCACGTACGAAGGCGATCACGGCAATCGCATCCCGCAGCGCCTCGAGGAACATGTGCTGCCGTTCTTCTCGCAGCACCTTTCGTTTACGCAACCGCATTGAGCATCGCGCGCTTGCGTTTGGCGCAGAGTGCTTTCGGGCTCTGCGTTGCCTTGGCCGTCTCGGTCACGAGCGCGGTAACAGCACAGCCGCGCGTGGATCTGGCTTTGATCGACGGCACGGTCATCACCGTCGACGGCCGCGACACCGTGGCGCAGGCCATCGCAATCGGCGGCGGCGCGATCGTCGCCGTCGGCACCTCCGCCGAAATCAAGGCGCTGGCGGGCGCCGGCGCCCGGGTCATCGATCTTGCGGGCAAGTCCGTGATGCCCACTCTCATCAGCACGCATGTGCATCCCGGCTTCCAGAAAGGCGTCACATACGTCGCGGCGAACTACACGCGCGACACGGTGATGAACGACCTCAATCGCGCCCTCTACTTCGGCGTTTCGGTCGTCCAGTCGCAGGGCATCGAGCGCGGCGACGTGCTGTATCGGATCCGCGCGGACCAGGCGGCCGGCACGCTCGGCGGCGCGAAGGTGCTGGTGGCCGGTCGCGGCATCGGTGCGCCGAATGCCGGTCCGGGTGCGGCCGCCTACGCAGGAATCGCGTACGAGATCACCACCGAGGCCGAGGCGCGGCGTGCAGTGGAGGAGCTCGCCGCGAACCAAGTGGACATCGTCAAGATCTGGGTCGACGACCGCAACGGGCGCGCGCCGCGGTTGAGCCCCGCGCTGTACGGGGCGGTGATCGACGCAGCCCACGCAACGCAATCTGCGCGTCAACGCGCACGTGTTCTATCACACCGACGCCGAGGGACTGGTGGCGGCAGGCATCGATGGACTGGTGCACCTGGTTCGCGACGTCGAGATGAGCGACGCGCTCATTGCCGAGATCGTCGAGCGCAAGACGTACGTGAACGCCAACTTGTCGAGTCCGCGGCGAGCCACGCAGGTGGGCACTCCGGCGTGGCTGACGCCCGCCGATCCCATGCTGCGATTGCTGACGGAGTCCGTCGCTCCGGACGTGATCGCCAAAATCGACGGCGGCCTTTCGAGGAACGCAGTCCACTCGCCGCCGCGGACGCACGCGAGCGGTATGCGATCCTCGAGCGCAGCCTGGCGAAGCTCAGCGCCGCGGGGGCGAACGTGGTGCTCGGCGCCGATACCGGCATCGAGGATCACCTCTTTGGTCTGGCCGAGCACCTCGAGCTGCAGGCGATGGTCGATGCGGGCATGACGCCCGCGCAAGTGTTGGTCGCCGCAACGAGTCGGGCCGCCGCGTATTTGCATCTCGACGACCGCGGCAGCCTCGTTCCGGGCAAGCGAGCCGATCTCCTCGTGCTCGACGCGAGCCCGCTCGAGGACATCGTCAATGCTCGCCGCATCTCACGGATGTTCATCAATGGCGTCGAGATCGATCGAGCAGCGCTTCGCGCGCAGATCACCGACTGATCGGCGCCAGGTCTCGCAGCCCCTGACTATCGACGTAATCGACGGCCGGCAACGCCCCCGCTAGCTCGAGCGCCTGGGTCCACGCCGTACCACGCGCACCTTGCCCGTCTTGCCACCGCCGCAAAAGAACTGATCCCGGCCGTCGGACTCGAGCCCGGAAACGTTCACACCCGCCGGCATCTCTATCTTTTCCTTGACCTCGCCGGTTTTAGGATCGACGCGCCGCAGCTCGCTTTCGTCTCCTTCCCAGGTGGCGTGCCAGAGCTCGCCATCCGCCCACGTGACGCCGGTGACGAAGCGATTGGACTCGATGGTGCGCAGAACCTTCCCGGTCTCGGGCTCGATCTGGTGGATCTTTCGCTCGCGATAATGCCCAACCCACAGCGTGCCTTCGGCCCACGCGAGGCCGGAGTCACCGCCGCCGCCGGGCGCGGGAATCGAGCCGAGCACCGTCCCGGTCTTCGGGTCTATCTTCTGAATGCGCGACTCCGCGATCTGATACAGATGCTGGCCGTCGAACGCGGTGCCGGCATGCGCCGCGACGTTGATCGAACGTTTGATCTTCCCGCTCGCAGGATCCAAGGCATTCAGCTTGTCGCCCGATGCAAACCAGACGTTCTCCCCGTCATGGGTCACGCCGTTCACGCCGTCGATGCCCGGAAAGGGTCCGTATTCCCGAACGATGTCTGCTTTCTTCATGGCTCCATCCTAGTCAACCGGCAGCGTAGCGGGGAGTAACAATGTCGTCGTGAATCCGACTGCGGGCGGCGTCATCCAGCGACGCGCGCGCCCGCGCCCCACCGACTGCACCTTGCCTGTCGCCGCGAGGGAATCCAGCGACCGCTGCACGGTGCGCTGGCTCGCGCCGAGCGCCTGCGCGAGTGCGGAAGTCGACCACGACTCGCCGTCGCCGAGGAACGCGAGCACCCCCGCATGTTTCTCTTCAATGGGCCGCGCGAGCACGACTACTTCGCGTGCGTTGTGTGGTGTGAGCCGGAACCCGCGCGGCGTCGCCTGAACGCCGGCGAGCGCGCGCAGCAGCTTACGCAGTCGACCGACTTCGACTCGCAAACGCGCCCGATGCGATTCATCGGCCAGCCTCAATCGGAACGCGCGCGCAACGAGCTCGTCGCGCGGCACATCTTCCGGCCACGCCTCCGCGAGCACGCGCGCGAGGGCGAACAATACAGGTCGCTTCGCGAGCCGGATGAGCTCATCCCGTTGGCGCACGACGTGACGGCAGCCGTCGACGATCAATGCTTTCGACGCCAGGATCGCCTCGACTTCATCGAGCAACAGCAAGCGCTCCTTACCCTTCGCGATCAGGCGCGCCGCGGGCGTATTCAGAACCTCGAGTGCGCTTCCGACCTCGGCGGTGAGCGCCGGGATCGCGGCACGGCGCGCCGCGCGCCCGGCGCGCGCGAGCGCTGCGCGCGCGGCCTTCGTGTGGAGCCGTCGCAGCGCGATCCCCGCGACGATGAGCTCGTGCGTGATCTTGAGCGCGAGAGGCACGGACGCGGGTACCTTGGTCAGCGCGCGCTCCGCTTCGTCGAGCTTTCCGACCAGGAGCAGACGTCGGATTTCGAGATAGCGCGCATGTGCGGCGTTCGCGCGGTCGCCGTGCTCCTCGAGCGTGACGCGCGCGGCATCGAGCGTTTTCACCGTCCACTTGAGGTCGCGCGAAACCAATGCGATCTCGGCCTCCGCGACGATGCAACGCGCTTTGGCCACGGCCTCTCTTGGATTGAACGCGCGCGTCGCGCTTCGCAACAGCTCCCGAGCGCGCGCATGTTCCCCGAGCTGCGCCATCGCGATACCGCGCAGCGCGAGGCCCGGCGCGTCGTTGCGAAGCGCAACGAGCTTCAACGCGCCAATGGGATCTCCCGCGGCGAGCGCTCGCGCAGCCGCGGTGATCAGTGAGTCCATTGCAATCGCGTCACACTTGTCACTCTCACCTCTCGATACCTCTCGTCAAGACTGCACGCGTCGTTTAGCAAACCATTTCGCAAGGAGAAGTATCGTGTTCGACATTCTGCACAGGGTGGGTATCAAGGCGTCGCTGGATAAGGTCTACAAAGCATTGGCCACACCCGAAGGCGTGGCCGGGTGGTGGACCACAGACACCACGGGCGACAGGAAAGCGGGCGGGATGATCAATTTCCGCTTCACCGCCGCGGGCCATGAAATCGGTGCGTTCAGCATGAAGATTCTGGAGCTCCATGCCAATACGCGCGTGGTATGGCAGGTCGTCACCGGGCCCGCGGAGTGGGTCGGTACCAAGATCCGTTTCGAGCTCAAGCAAGAGGATGACTTCACCATCGTGCTGTTCAAGCACGAGGGCTGGAAAGAGCCGGTGGAATTCATGTACCACTGCAGCACGAAGTGGGGCACCTTTCTCATGAGCATGAAATCGCTGCTCGAGACCGGTAAGGGCAATCCGAGCCCCCACGACGTCAAGATAGGCAACTGGCACTGACACCACGGCGCGCGGCGCGCGTCGAGCAGTTAGCGCTGCTCGATCGCGCCGGTGCGCCAAGCGATCGAGAGTCCGCCGGCGTCCGGGCTACCGGCGCGCTCGGACCAGCCGGGCGTAGAGGCCGGGGGAGGGCGGCCGCGGCTCGCTCGAACGGCGCGAGCTCAGCGCTTGAGCAGCGAATCGACTTCGTCGATCGTTTCCTCGTCGCTCGTCGCGACGTCGATCCGCGAGGACGGATCGGCGGGCGGCATCTTGTTCGTCGTGCGCTCGGCGACGGTCGCGACGTAGTTTTCCATCTCCTGGTCCGTCTTCTCGCCGGGCGTCACGATGGCCACTCCGAAGAAGAACGCTTCGAGGTCGCCGGTATCGCCGTTCACGATCGCGAGGTTCGAGCTCGTGCCCGACGTCGAGCCGCCGAGGAAGCCTGCGACGAGCGCCTTGCCGGCCGCCGTGATCGTCATATTCAACGTCGAGAACGCGATAGCGTCGACGCCGAGGCGATCGGCGAGCAGCCGCACCGAGTCGCCCGCGTTCAAGGCGCGAGTCTCGAGCTTCTTCGGCTTGTACTTGGCCATCATGTCGTCGAAGCCGCGGTTTGCGTCGACGACGTATTCCTGCAGCTGCGCATCGGAATTGATGCGGTCGGGATCGACCACGACCACCTTGTAACCCTTTTCTTTCAGCGCGGCCTCGACCTGTGCGTTGAACGCCGCGCCGTAAACGAGGCCGTCGTCGACGAGCGCCTCGGTCTCGACGACGCGCGCCCTCGAGACCACGGCCTCGACCGGCAGCAGCGCGATCGACCGCGGCCGCGTCGCGCCGCTCGCGAACTCGGGGGTGCTCTTCTCGGCGAGCGCGTGCGTCGACCAGGCGACGGTCGCCACGCACGCGACCACGATCACTGTCTTAGCTCCGATCACTGTTGCTCTCCTTGAGTCTTGCGGCCATGGATTTGAGCCGGCTCACGACGATGGGGCGATCGGGCGCATCGGGCGCCGACCGAACGTAAGTCAGATAGGCTTCGGCTGCCTCGCGATCGCGGTTCTGCTGCTCGTAGACCTCGCCGAGCCCGCGATAAGCGGCCGCGAAGGTCGGATCGAGCGCGAGCGCGCGCCGATAGGAGTCTTCCGCGCGCGCGAGGTTCTGCGTGTACGAAGCGCGCCCTTCCTCGGTCTCGAGTTGCTTGGCGAGACGCTGTTCGCGCGTCTTCTTCGCGTGGTCGCGGCGGTTGTGCTTTTTGTCCGAGGTCGTGAGAGCGCTCGGGTCGACGGGCGCTTGTCCACCCATGCCTTGCCAACCGTCGCCGAGCAACAGCAACGCCTGCGGGTCGCGCGGATACCGTTCGATCAAGGATTCCGCTAGGGCGATGGCCGTGCGCGGGTAGTCGAACTGAACGTAGTCTTGAATCGTCAGCGTGCGCAGGCCGAGCACCGTGCTCTCGAACGGCTCCTCTTGGTGCTCGCGGTGTGGCATCGCGGCCACGAGCGCGCGGCTCTTTTCCGCGCGCGCCTGGATCTCGGGATGCGTGCTCCAGATCGTCGGCACGCGGGGGTCGAGGCCCTCGTAGTCGTGGCCGAGGATGTCGAGCAGCTCCGGCAGCGCGTGCGGGTCGTAGGCGCTTGCGAGCAGCACCTGAGCCGCTCGGTCGTCGGCTTCCTGCTCGAGCTCGCGGCTAAACCCGAACACGGAGGTCTGCAGCCCCACCGCGATCAGGCCTCCCCAAACGCTGAGGCCGCCGAGCACCATGCCGGTGATCGCCGTCTTTTTCGCCGCGCGGTGGTCGACGATGCCGTGGTGGCCCGCGACGTGGTTGATCTCGTGCGCGAGGAGAGCGGCGAGCTGATCCTCATCGTGCAAGCGGGCTAGCATCCCCGTGTGCACGTACACGTGTCCGTTCGGCAGCGCGAACGCGTTCGGCGATGGATCGCGCAGCACGAAGAATTCGTACTCGATATAGTCGTCGGTCGGCTGCGGCCTGATGGAGTGGCCGACGCGGCGCACGAGCGACAGCACTTGCGGATCGGAGTAGAGCAGCGAGTGCGTCGCGAAGTAGTCTGCGAGGTCGTTGGCGGAATCGATCAGGTGTTGCTCGTCGTCGTCGATCGGCACGGAGGCGTAGTTGCCGCCGGCGATCGCGGACGACGCGATACCGAGCGAGGCCGCGAGCACGCCGAGCGCCCACGGCTGGTTTCGTGAGGCCATCCGCATGGGGTGTGAAGCGTGGCGGACACCGGGTCACACCACGAGGAATTGAATCAAGCCGCGGCGTCGTGCTCGCGAAATTGTGATGCAGAGCCGGCGTTACGTCGCATCCGCCGAGGAGACGATCGCTACTCGGTACCTACGTGCACCGGCCCGTATTCAGCGCCTTCCGCGGCAACCGTTTGTCAAACGGCTCGGAAGGGCTCAGTCATCCGCGGAGAGACGAAAAGGCGATGCTCTCTCGATGTCGAGCTTTTGCCAACGCTCGGTGCTTCTGCTCCAGAGGTAGTCGGGCGCGGGCTCGAGCCCTACTTGCACTGCGAATTCGAGCGCGTCGACCAAGAGAATCGCGTCGATGCTCGGGTCCGCGATCCAACGCTCGAGCTCCTGCTTGGCTGCGGGTACGTCTTTGCGGCGGTTTACTTCTTGCTTGGCTACCAGGATTGGACGATCTGGAAGAGCGATCTCGGTCCATAGCACGTACTGGATTAAGTAAAGACTCCAGAAGTCCCCGACCACGACGGCACGGTGACCCGCCGGAATCAACTTCAACGCGGTCAACGAGGGCACCGTTTTTTCGAGCGATCCCCGGAGGTCAGCCGCCACGCTCAGGGACGGGCGAACGACCTGCACGAAAAACAGCGCGCCGCAGGCGGCTGTTGCGCAAGCGACGACGTACTTCGCGCGTGCCCTTCGCAGAAAACCAGCCGCGTACGGCAGGGCTTCCAGCACCAGCACGGCAATGCCGACCACGCAGACCGAGAAACCGAGGTGTGCGCTGTAACGCTGAAACGACAGCGCTTGGCTGATCTCCCAGTCGAGGAAGCTGACGCCGATGTACGTCACGACGAGGCTCAAGACGTGCAGCGACATCGCCACCGATACGACGCCGAGCAGCAGTCTTGCAGTCGGGCTCGCGATCAGCGATCGCTTGATTAGCGACAAGAACCCTGCGACGCACGTGGCGAACACCAGCCCGTAGTATTGCCAATGGCCCAGTGCATCAGCTCGGACGCTCATTAGAAAGCTCCCGAGAAGATCGAACCTCCATTCCCCAATCGGCAGCACGGAGACCTCATCAGGGATCGGCAGCCGATACGCAAGGTAGGCATTCCAGATACTGCAGGACAGCCACGCGCCCGACGAGATCGCTATTCCGCCAGAGATCCACCGGCGGGCAGGGACGCGGTGAATGACCGCAACGAGCCCCCCTGCCGCAGAGAGGACGAAAGCGACCACCCATCCGCTGGTCTTCAGCCCGCCTATCAAGCTGCTGAGCAGAAATAGCGAGAGCAGGGCTGAGCCCGCGCGCGACACGGAGGGGCTGCGCCAATCGTTGCGCAAGTCTTCGTGCGCTGAATCGAACTCCTCGTGCGTCATGAATCTGCACCACTGGACGACGACTACGAGAACCACGGCGGCCAGAGCCGGATCCGCGATCGCGGACCAGTAGTACTCGAGCTGAATCGCCGGGTTGAGCGGTAGCACGATGCAAAACGCGAGGGCGGGAATGCCGTACCGCGAAATTGACGCGGCTCTGCTGCCAATCAGCGGCGAAGCACAGTTTTCGCGAAGGAATTGAGCGATGCACGCCGTCGCGACTAGGGTCGACATCGCATTCGTGACGCTTCCCGCCATCTCCGCGAAACGACCCGTGACGACGCTCGCGATGTAAATCGCGAACGGGAAGGCACCGGGGTAAGTCGGGTGACGAGAAGGGAAGTTCTCGAGCGGCGCTTGCGGATAACTATCGAGCTGAAATAGGTACGCTGCGTTCAACAGCCAGTGCATGTAGCTGTCTATGAAAAGCGGCGGGATGAACAACGCGAGGATGAGTATTGCCGCCCCGAAAATGAGATAGATCCACGCTCCGCCTGGCTGAACCGTCGTCCGGCGCCGCGTGATCGAAAAGACGATCAGCGCCAGGCAGACAACGAGGCCGACCTTGAGATTTGCGGCTCCGCACAGCACGGCCAATACGCTGATCAAATAGGAGACGCTCCAGCCGAGCAGCGGGTATTCCCATGGTTCTCGATCCGGGACGAGACGACCAATCGCCCAAAAGCCGCCGAAGGCTATCAAGACCCCAATGCACGCCCACGAGCCACCTGACACGTAGCTCACGGAGGCTTCAGGCAGCTGCTGCTCGAACGGGGGACCTCGCCGCAAGCCGGCGGAGCTTCATGGCCAGCCTGATCGCCCGTTGACCGCGACGGCAATCCCGCCGTCGTGCGTAACGAATCGACTCGGTCTGCATCCTGCATGGTTCAATCGCCTTGCTGCCCGGGGCAAGCTGGGAAGTGCCCCATTCTTGCACGTACGACAAATGTCGCGAAGGGCGCGAAGTCCCTACGCACTCCTATCGTCGGGCGGTAGACGCAACCCGCTGGGACACAGGGCGAGCGCGCGTCGCGAAGATGTTGGGCTAAGGACCGACTTGTTCACAAGCGAGTTATGTTGCACGGTGTGAGTGCTACTAGGGGGAATAGAACCACGAGTAGAGGAGCAAGCCATGGAAAACGTCGTCAAGAAGGGCGTAGACGCTGCCTCGAACATTGGCGGAAAAACCGCGGACGCCGCAGTGAGCGCGGGAAAAGGTGCCGTCAAAGCGGGCGAGAAGGCTGTTGATGCGACGGTCGGTGCGGCCAAGGTGGCCGGCGATAAGGCGGTCGGCGTGGCCAAGAATGTGGGCGGAAAGGCCGCTGACGCCGCCACCGCGGCAGTCGACGCAGTCAGGAAAGGGTGATTAGTTCGGCTCGCCACGGGCGGTCACGCCGCCGCGCAGTTGGCTGCGTCCGCGAAGCGCGCCGACTAGGCGCGCTCCGGCCGCGTTCGCCGCGGCGGCGTCGGCTACGGCACGCGTCGTGCCGCTCGTGACGACATCAGGGAGGTTGTCGATGCAGCATCGCGCAGCACGGCGCGGGATTCGAGCAGCGTGGCTATGCGCCACGATCGCCGCCCTCGTATTTTCGAACGGTGCACTTGCGCAGCGGAACCGACCTCCGGTGTTCTTGAGCACGCCGATCGCGAGCGCTGCCTCCGGCGCGGCCTACTCCTACGAGGTCAAGGTCACCGACGCCGACGCGCAAGACAAGGTCAAGATCTCGGCGCCGACGCTTCCCAAATGGCTCAAGCTCGTCGACCACGGCGACCGCTCCGCGACCCTGTCCGGCGTACCAGCAGCGTCGGATGCGGGCGCGAACACGGTCGTGCTCGAGGCGGACGGACGACGAGGACAAAGTCCAACAACAGTTCACGATCACGGTCGCGAACCGCGCACCGACCGCGGCCGCCGACAGCTACTCGACGATCGAGGGAGTGCAACTCACCGTGGCCGCGGCGAGCGGCGTGCTCGCGAACGACACCGATCCGGACGGCAACGCGCTGACGGCGGTAGGCCGCGGGAGCACGCAGCACGGCACGATCGCGCTCGCGGCGAACGGCTCGTTCACCTATACGCCCACGCCGGGCTTCAGCGGCAGCGATACGTTCAAGTACCTCGCGAGCGACGGTACAGGCGCAGAGCGACGAAGTCACCGTCACGATCGCGGTCGCCCCCGCGAACCAGCCGCCGACGGCGGCCGCGGACAGCTATTCGACGAACGAGGACACCCCGCTCAGCGTTGCCCGCGCGCGGCGTGCTCACGAACGACAGCGATCCCGACGGCGACGCGCTCGCCGCCACGCTCGCCGGCAACGCGACGAGCGGCAGCGTGAGCTTGAACGCCAACGGCTCGTTCACCTACACGCCCGCTGCGAACTTCTACGGCACTGCGACGTTCAGCTATCGAGCCAGCGACGGCCAATTGTCGAGTGCGCCGGCGACCGTGACGATCAACGTGGCACCCGTGAACGACGTACCGTTCATCACGAGCGCACCCGCGCGCACCGCGACCGAGCACGTGACCTACGCTTACACGCTGACTGCGTCGGACCCGGATGCGACGAGCCTCGCCGTTGCGGCGCCGAAGCTCCCGGCGTGGCTCAAGTTCACGCCCCCCGCGACGATCACGGGCGTCCCGGAGCAGAAGGACGGGGGCGTGCACGACGTGACGATGACGGTCTCCGACGGCATCGCGGCGCCCGTCACGCAGTCTTTCCAGATCACGGTCCAGGTCGTCGACGATCCGCCGCAGATCGCGCCGATTCCCGACCAGACCGCAACCGAGCGAGTGCCGTTCACGTTGGACCTCGCGAAGCTCGTGACCGACCCCGACACGCCCGCGAGCGGCGTTGCGTTCACGGCGAGCGGCGCGCTGCCCACAGGGCTTGCGCTGAGCGGCGCGGGCGCGGTCACGGGCGCCGCGATGGTGCCGGGCGACTACACGGTGAGCTTCAACGCCCGCGACGCCACCACTTCTGTGCCCGGGCGATTCAAGCTCACGGTGCTGCGCGCGGGCCGCGCGGACCTGTCGGTGCGAGCGAGCGCCGCACCCGCGCCGGTCCCGATCAACGCACCGGCGACCTGGACGCTGATTGTCACCAATAACGCGACCGACATCACCGTCGACCGTTTGACCCTCGACGCGACGTTCGCCGGCGACGCGCCGTTCAAGTTCGACGCGGTCGCGACCCCGGGCTGCACGTTGACGGTGTCCGGCAACGAGTCGCGCCTCGCCTGCACGCTCGGCCCGCTCGCGGGCGGCGCCACGGCGACGGTGACGCTCACCGGCAGCGGCGCGCTGCAGGGGGATGTGCTCGCGAACGTCGTGGTCGCGGTCGCGGGGCCCGTTCCGATCGACGAGACGCCGGCCAACGACCGGGCGACGAGCTCGCTCAGCGTCGCGCAAAGCGTGACCGCGACGCCCGCGCAGATGATCACCGGGCTCGCGGCCCGCGCGGCCGCCGCGGGCGACCTGAACGGCGACCGCTACGACGACCTCGCCGTCGTCACGGGCTCCCCGCAAGGCACGCTCTTGCTGCTCGACGTCGTCGACCCGGCGAATCCGAACAAGCGAGCGCTCTCCACGACGCCCACGGTGCTCGGCGGCGACGCGCTCGGCACGGATATCGCGCTTGCCGACCTCGACAACGACTCCGACCTCGACGTGATCGTCGCGGCCGGGGTCGGGGCGCCGAACCGGATCTACCGCAACTCGGGGGGCACGTTCGAGACCGTGGCGATCGGCGCGCCGAGCGAGGACAGCCGCGCGGTGGCGGTCGGGGACCTGAACGGCGACTCGTTCCCGGACCTCGTGTTCGCGAACAACGGTGCGAGCGCGGTCTATCTGAGCCAGGGTGGGGCGACGTTCGCCCGCACGCCGTTTGGCAGCGGCGACGCGCGCGACGTCGTCGTCGCGGACCTGTTCGGCGATCCGCTGCCCGAGGTGGTCATCGCGTACGCCGGCGCGGACGCCGCGGTCTATCGGAACACGGCCGGAGTGCTGGCGCTCGAGCTCACGCTTGCGACCGGGGCGACGACCTCGGTGGCCGCCGCCGACCTCAACAACGACGGCCGCGCCGACCTCGTGTTCGGGCGCAGCGGCACCGGCAATCTCGTCTTCATCAACACGTCCAGCACGAAGGGCGAGTTCTTCACGGCGAGCAAGCTCGGCGCGGCCCTCACCTCGAGCGTGCTGCTCGGGGACTTCGACCTCGACCGCGACAACGACGTGTTCGTCGTCAACGGCGACAGCGACCAGATCTTCACGAACGTCGGTAACTCGAGCGGGACGTTCGTCTTGCATCCGCGCCAACTCACGAGCGCCGACGCGCGGATGGCGGCGGCCGGCAAGTTCAGCATCGACGACCGGGTCGACGTGGCGGTGATCGCCGGCGGCGGCGCGGCGGTGTTCTTCAACGACGGCGCGGCCAACTTCGGTCAAGGAGACATGGCCGGACCCACCGTTCAGCTACGCGGCGATCCGACCGTCACGCTGACGGTCGGTGACACCTACGCCGACGCCGGCGCGACGGCGAGCGACGCGGCCGACGGCGACGTGTCGTCGCGGATCACCGTCAAGAATCCCGTCAACACCGCCGTGATCGGTACCTACACCGTGACCTACGACGCGACCGATCTCTCCGGCAATTCGGCCGCGCCGCCCGCGACCCGCAGCGTGCGCGTCCAGGCGCGCGAGAACGAGGGCGGCGGCGGCGGCGGAGCGCTCGGGGTCGAGTTCCTGCTGCTGCTGCTCGGGGCCGCGTGCCTGGAGCGCGTTATGGCGAGCAACAGGGCGGGGCTTCGCCTGCGTCCGGTCGATCGGCCGAGCCACCCTCGACATTCATAGAGCTGCGCTTATCCGCGCCCTGCATCGAATCTATCTCTTGCGCAATCGTCGTTCCGATCAACAACGCCGAGCCCGCAGAATAGTGTCCCTGGGCGAGGTAGCCTCCCGTAAAAGGAATTCGCTCGCCGAGCGAGCGGTTCAAGTCGAGATGGTGCGCACCCGCGGGCAGGAGCGAGATGGCGCGGTCGTAGCGGTCGCCAATAAACGCCTGAGCCTTGCGCGGCAGGAACACGAACAACACTCTGTCTGTTCCGCCGAAATACTCGGTCAGGTAATCGGTCCAGGCGCGAAATCGTTCCGCTCCTTGCTCTTCGTCCGGCGCACGCGACGCGACTGGCGCTTGCTCGGAAGATATCGAGACACCCAGGCGCCGCAGCGCTCGAGTCATGCGGCCGTCGAGCCAATTCAGCTCGTTGCCGAGTTTGTGCGCGAGCATGCTCTTGTAGTACCACTGCCCGAGTAGCAATTGCGCGCGCCCCTTGGGTGGCGCTATCGCACTATGTTCGAAATAGCGGAATAGATCGGGCGCCTCGCTCCCGCTGTACGCGAACTCGTCAAAGGTGCGTGGAAGGTCTGCGAAATCCGCAAGGGTTTCTTCCCAGAACAAAATCACCGCGATACGCGGATCGATTTCGGCTTCTAGCAAGTCCTTGTAGACGTGGAACATCCGATAGGTATCGAAGCCGGGCCACGAAGCGGTGTAGATGGAGCTCGGGATTGTCAACGCATCGCCGATCGCGCGCGGCAGCGCCTGCTCATCGCTAAGGCCATACGAGAACGTCATGGAATAGCCGCCGAGCAGCAGCACAGCCTGCTTGCTGTCCGGGTGCTTTGCCGGTTGCCTGAAACCGTGCGGATCGAGCGTCAGCTTCTCGAGAAACACATTGTCGAAATGGCGCATCCAGCCGCTGTAGTCTGGAGTGAAAACAAACTCGTATTTGTCGTCGGGCGTGTGGATGTCGCCCGTGTACCACCGCGCGTGCTCGATGGTTGGCGACACGATGAGCTGGAGAAACACTTCCGCCCCTGCGACCGCGAGCGCCGCGACGGCGAGTCCTTGCACGATCTTGCGTACGGCGATGTGCTTCATTGGCGGATCAGAACTGAAAATAAATGAACGGGATCGGCTTCAAGCCGACCGTGACGATCGTGACGCAGATGAACGCGTAGACCCCGGCTCGCGCCATCGACGGCCAGGACAGCGCAAGCAAGTCATTTTCGCTGCGCTCCTGCGCGATGTGAAAGCCGAACAGCAGACAACCCAAAGTGATGACCGGCACGGCGAGCACGATCGTGCCAGGATCGATGTGAAAGTTGAACACTATGTTGTGAAGGATGTCTCCGGCTTGCTCCATGCTCGTCACGCGGAAGAGGAGCCACCCACCCAACGTCAGCACGTACATCCCCGCTACGCGCAAAACGTGGTTCGCTCGCTCATAGGTAGTTGGTAGGAGACGCAGTCGCACGCCGTGTTGGTCCAAAAAATGATCGATGCAGAGCAGCGTGCCGTGGTAAATGCCCCAGACGGCGAAATTCCACGCGGCGCCGTGCCAGAGTCCGCCCAAGAACATCGTGAGCAATAGGTTGATGTAGGTTCTGGACGGACCGCGCCGGCTGCCACCCAGGCTGATGTAGAGATAGTCACGCAGCCAGTTCGAGAGGCTGATGTGCCACCGGCGCCAAAAGTCGCGCGGGGATGTGGCGAGATAGGGCCGCCGAAAGTTCACGGCGAGGTCGATGCCCATCAGTTTCGCGATGCCTCGCGCGATGAATGTGTAGCCCGCAAAGTCGCCATAGATCTGCAACGAAAACGCGACGACGCCGATCAGGCTCGAAACGCCGGAAATGCTGTCGTGATTGTCGAAGGTGTGCTGTACCAGCGGCGCAAGCGTGTCGGCGATGACCACCTTCTTGAAGAAGCCGATCAGAATCCAGTAGATCCCGATTCTGATGCTCGCTTGATCGATGACCCGCTTGCGCACCAATTGCGGGAGCAGGTGGCCTGGCGTCTCGATGGGTCCCGCAACGAGCTGCGGGAAAAAGCCTACGTACAGGGAAAAATCGAGCGGATCCCGGCAGGGTTTGACCTTACCGCGGTACACGTCGATCGTGTAGGCGATCGTCTGGAACGTATAGAACGAAATGCCGACGGGCAGGATTATGTTCAGCGTGTGATAGTGGGCTTCGAAACCGAGCGCCTCGAGCAGCGCCACCGCGCTCTCGATGCCGAAGTTCAGGTACTTGAAGGTCCCGAGTAGCAGAAGTTGCGTGGTGATGCTGAAGGTGAGCCAGCGCCGCTTCACGCGCCGATCGGTCGTGTCCTCGATTCGCTGGGCGACGAAGAAATCGATCAGCGCGGAAAACCACAGGAGGCCCAAAAACCTGACGTCCCACGCTCCGTAGAAAACGTTGGATGCAACCAGCAGCACGACGTTCTGCGGCCGGACGCTGGGCAGTCGCTGCAGCAGCAGGTAAAGCGAGTAGAAGCACGCGAAAAAGATTAGGAAAGTAGAGCTCGTGAATATCATCTGGGGCCGGGGCTGCGGTTGAACGAAGGTAGGTCGCTTAGACTTGGTTTCACCATGACACGCGCGCGTGCGAGCTCGAAGCATAGCTGGAGGAATACCGCGGTGCGAAGCGCGTGCGAGCGCCTGCGGGGCAGGGGGAGCCAAAGTTCGCAACGCTGCGCCGCCGAGAGCCTTATACTTGCCATGGGCAGTTTGTCGACTCTGAGCGACCTAGGGGTCGACGCCACAGGCTGATCCAATAACTGCAGTATTTTCTCTAGAACTGCCGCGGTTACGGGGTCCGTGGACCTAAAGGCCAATAGCTCAGCCGTTGGCATCGTGATTGCATACGTCGTTAACCCTGTGCTTGGAAAACGTCCCGATGGAGAAAGCGGAACCCGTCGAAGCAGCGCCTTGTCTCGGCAAGGGCACAGCGATTGCTGCGCACGCAGATGGGCCGGCGAGCCGTCTCGAGAGCAGGGTCATCGAGGGGGACGCCGACGGCCGCGGCCGCATCCGCATCCGGTTTCCGAGGGTCGTCTACCGTCCGGACTTTCCAGCCTTCGTCGCAGCCGCTTTCGCGGCGCTCGCGATGCTGCGCGTCGCGCGCTACGCGTGGTACATGTTGCCGCGCGTCGAGGGATGGGAAGCGGACTTTATCGCGCGCGCTATCGCGGGCGGCCACGGCTTCAGCTTCCCGGGCAACTGGCGCTGGCTCTGGGATATGAGCTCCGGCAACCCAGGCGAGTTCTCTCCGACCGCGTGGGCGGACCCGGTCTATACCCATTTGCTCGCCGGCCTGCACGTCTTGCTCGGTGAGTACGCGTACGCCGGCGCATTCGCCGTGAGCTTCGTCTGCATCGGGATCATTTTCTACTGCGTCTACCGGCTTGGCTCTCGCATCCGCGGTGCCTGGTCGGGCGCGCTCGCCGTTATTCTGCTCGCCCTGCACGGCGAGACGTTCGTCTCGTTCTTCGGAGACATCAATTCGACGGGGTTTGCGACCTGCATCCTGACGTCGTACGTGCTGGTCGCCGTTCGCTACTTCGAGGTGCCGAGCCGACGGCGGCTCGCGACTCTGGGCCTCGCGACTGGCGTAATGGTGTTGGTGTGGCCGGCAGCAGTCTACTTCGCGTACGCGCTCATCGCGGCGGTTGCGGTCTATCACCGCGCGCGGCTGCGCACGGCGGCACTCCGGGCCGCCACGGTGCTCGTGCTCGCAGCGATCGTGGTGATGCCATGGACGGTCCGCAATTATGTAACCTTCGGCGAGTACGTGCTGGTCCGAACGGGCTCCGGCGAGCTCATGTACTCCGCGACCATCGCCGCGGCGTCGACGTTCATGCCGGGCGTCGCGCGCACGACCGTGGCCCCCCCGTGGACCTCGAGCGGCCCGATGGACGCGGTGCGCACCATCCTCACCGATCGCGAGAAGCGCATCCTGAACGAGCTCTTCACGGTCGACTCGATCCTGCGATCGCCGCCTCCGGGCTACGAGCAGATGAACGAGGCGCAGCGCGACCAGATCTATTTGGAGCGTGCGAAGGAGTTCGTGCTGACTTACCCGTGGGTCGCGGCCCAGATGGCCGTCGTCAAGATGTCGTTCTATATCATGAGGCTCGGCGTGTACGGGCTCGCGCTGCTCGTGTTGGCCGTGCTCGGCGCGATGATCGCGATCCGCGACCCACGCAGCTGGTCCGCGACGCTGCTCGTCGCGAGCTACAGCGGGCTGTTCCTCCTGGTCATGCCGTTTTTCGACCGCTACCGCACGCCCGTCGAGCCGACGATCGTGCTGCTCGCGACGATTCCGCTCGCGTTGGGAGTGGAGTGGCTCGTGGGTGCGTATCGCGGCCGCAAGCCTCCGTCCGTTGAAGACGCTCGCGACTCGCGGCCGGAACTTGGCCACGGCGCATTTCCGTAACGACCGCGACGATCGTTAGACTAGCGTCTATGCAAACTATGCAAGCCGACCGGAAGCTGGGAGGTTGAAATGAGCGCGGCTCCTGAGTCCTTAGAGCTCTCGATTGTGATGCCTTGCTTGAACGAAGCGGAGACGCTAGAAATCTGCGTGAGAAAGGCCAGGAGCTATCTCGAAGATCGCGGGATAAAAGGCGAGGTCATCATCGCCGACAACGGCAGCTCCGACGGATCGCAGGACCTCGCTACGCGTTGTGGCGCGCGAGTAGTTCATGTTGCGAGCCGCGGGTACGGCGCGGCGCTGCTGGGCGGCATTCAAGCGGCTCGCGGCAAGTTCATCATCATGGGCGACGCCGACGATAGCTATGATTTCACGGCGTTGGACCCCTTCATGAAGGAGCTGCACGCGGGCTACGACCTCGTCATGGGTAATCGTTTCCGCGGCGGGATCGAGCCCAATGCCATGCCGGCGTTGCATAGGTACCTCGGTAACCCTGTTTTGACGAGCATCGGGCGTATCCTGTTTGGCAGCCCCTCGGGAGATTTTCATTGCGGTCTGCGGGGCTTCCGGCGCGATCCTGTCCTGGCCTTGGCGCTCACCTCGTCGGGGATGGAGTTCGCGAGCGAAATGGTCGTGAAGGCGACTTTGCGGAATTTGCGCATCGCCGAAGTTCCGACGACGCTGTCGCCCGACGGCCGCAGTCGTCCGCCGCATCTTCGCAGTTGGCGGGACGGCTGGCGCCACCTCCGCTTTCTGCTGCTCTTTAGTCCGGCGTGGTTGTTCTTCTATCCGGGCGTTCTGCTGCTGCTTCTTGGAACTGTCGGGATGATCTGGTTGGTGCCCGGTCAGCAGTCGTTTGGCGGTGTGACACTTGGCATCAATACGCTGCTGTTCGCCGCCGCCGCTGTGATCTGCGGGTTCCAGGCGATCGTTTTCTACATGTTCGCGAAAACCTACGCAATTCGTTCCGGCCTGCTGCCGGATGATCCATTGGTGGGGCGCGTTAGGAATGCGCTACGGCTGGAGACCGGCTTGATCAGCGGAGCGCTCGCGATCGCGGGGGGGCTGGGCCTTGCGACCTATGCCGTCGGCGTTTGGGGCGCCAGGTCGTTCGGAACCCTCGAGCTCGAGGAATCGCTGCTGCTCGTCATCCCAAGCACGACGTTGTTGATGCTTGGATTACAGCTCGTGTTCTCGAGCTGCCTACTCAGCATTTTACAGCTGGATACTCGCTCGGCGGGCGCTCGAACCCGTAAGGAAGACTATGGCGCGCCGCTCGCGCCGAGCACGAACGATGCATCGGATCGGACATGACCAAGGACATCATCGAGAACAGATTCAGACTGAGTTCTTCGACCAAGGCGCGTCTATTCTTCAAGTCCATCAAGGAAAACGGTCTGCTATGGACTGGGTTGACCGGCCTCTACTACGGTGCCAGCGCAATTGGCGACAAAGCATTCACGTTGGCGGCTAGGCTTCGGACCAAGCACGGTCTGCCCGGGATGAACAGCGTCGCTCTCAACAAAGTGATCTGGGAAAACTGGGATTGGAGCGGGCAAGGCGAGGAATGGTCTGAGTCTGTCGAGTGGAAGCAATCGGTCATAGAAACGTTATTGAAGCCGAACATTGCGGACGGTTCGGTCGTCGTGGAGATCGGTCCCGGTGCAGGCCGGTGGACCGGCGACCTGCAAGCCCGCGCAAAGCGGTTGGTGGGCATCGATCTTTCCGAGGCTTGTGTCCGCGAGTGCCGGAAGCGCTTTGCGTCTTGCGACAACGTCGAGTTTCGGGTTGGCAGCGGAGCGGATTTGCAGGGCGTGCCCACGACGAGCGTCGACGCCATTTGGTCGTTCGACGTGTTCGTACATATCAACAAAGCGCAATTCGCGGCCTACGCGCTGGAATTCGGCCGGGTTTTGAAACCCGGCGGTGTAGGTGTCATCCAACACGGCGCAGTGGGCGGCGCGCGAGGCGGGTGGCGTAGCGACGCTACCGCGGCCGACGTGCAAGAGTACTTGCGCGCGGCCGGCCTGCGAGTGAGAGCTCAGATTGCGACCTGGTCCTATTCCGGTCAGGAGTTCAAAGCCGGGTTGTACGACGACGTCGTGACAGTTTTCGAGCGCCCCAACAGCGCAGCGGCTTGACTACGCGGCGCGAGACGTGAACGTCACGGACGCGGTGACGACACGAACACCCACATCCGCAGCAGCGCAAAGCTGGTGGCCGGAATGACTACGCAGACGGCGAGAAATGCCATCCACTGCGGAGCGTCGAACATCCGAACGGCCACGTAAGGAACGAGCCAAGACAGCGCGATTCCCCCGCAGGTCGAGGCGATGAAGCGCGGCAATGCAACCATGTGCCGGCTCTTGGAGCGGAACGTCACGACCCGGTGCGCGTAGTAGCCTACGGGTATCAGTATCACATACGCGGCCGCGCTCGCGACCTGAGCTTCGGCACCGATGACTGCCGCTCCGAAGTACGCGATGGCGAAATACACCAAAGCGAGCGACGCTCCGACGATTCCGAAAACGATCGGCTCCCGCAACTCCTGCCATGTGAGCGTCAGGCCGGAAACGGCGGTCTCGTTATCCTCGCTGTTGCTCATCGGCCCGAGCCTAGCATCGACGTTCGCGTTCCGCGCGCGATAGCGGGTGGCCGCAATCGAACATTACTTTTGGATCGTCACGAGCAAATTGCTCGGCATGCCGAGCAATCGTTGGGACTCCACGGAGACGCGGCAGCCGTCGAGGCCACTGCACAGCTGCAAGATCTCTCTACGATCCAGTAAGTTGAGGTTTTCTTCCAAGGCAAAGAATCTGTAAGACGTCCGGCTCAGCAAGCTCCGAAACCACGGCTTCGGCAGCCAATGGACGAGCGGGAGCACGCTGTGAAACTCCACCGGAAACCAGCGGTTGGGTGTTGTCAGGAAGACCGCGCGCTTCGCGACGCGTACGAGCTCGGCGATGAATTGCTTTTGATTCTCGGAGCTGCCGACATGCTCGAGCACTGCGCTCGAATGCACGACGTCAAAGCTGCTCCGGCCGAATGGCAGGTTTCTGCCGTCGGCGCGGCAGTATCTGAGCCCTGGGTATCGTTCTTCGAGAAACGACGCATCATCCATCCCGACGGCAGTGATCTTGTCCTTGTGCGGATACCACACTTCGACGTAGTTGGAGCTCTCGTAACTCTGATCCGACGTAACACCGACGTCGAGAAGTGTCTCGCTCGATTCAATGGCCGTGTTCTGGAGAAACCGCTCATACATCCGACGCCGTGCGTCGCGCGGCGACCCGTATGGGCAGCGACGTGGGCTTGGCGACGTTGTATTGTGCGTTGGGTTTCTGCACGCCTGTCATCGAAAACTCATGCCGCCATCTTACCGGAATCCCGGCTCATGGTTGCGCGGCAGCGGAGCAGCCCGACACTTGCGGCCGCGCGTCGGCACGGAGATCGACATGTCGAGCGCCCGAGCGCGAACCGCGGACCCCACGGCTTAGAAGGTCATTGCGCCTCATCGAGCAGCGACCCCTCCGCAACGGGCCGGCCGAGCGTGAACTGCAATTGCCAGCTGCCGTTGTCGACGAAACCCAACGACAACAAGAACGGACCGACCGGCGTGCGGCCTCCGACCGAACCGGCGACGCGCCGAGGCAACCGCGAGCGCCGAGCGATGCTGCGTGAGCTTCAAGCGAGCTGGCAAGCGTTCGCGATTGGAAGGAGAGACCTAGAACGCGCGCGGTGACCATCGTTGCAGCATGATTTCAGCTGCGCTTTGGCAAGGCAACGAGCCGCTCGATAGCGATCGAGCGGCTCGCGATCGGTGCAATCGCCGATCGACTACGCTATTTCTTGTTCAAGTCCTCGTCGAGCCAGAATTTCGCACCCGACACGTCGGCCGAAGCCATCAAGCCTTTCTCGCCGATCGTATAGATGATCTCGCCGTTGACGAAGCCCGTCGCGACGCCGGCCCCGTCCTTACCTGCGACGGCTTTCGCACCGGCCGCGCTGTCCCATCCGCCCTTGATGAAATTGTCGAGCCGTTCCTTCGTCTCGAACAGCATCACCATGTCGTATTTCTGAGCGCCGATACCGAATCCCACGCCGCCCATGCCCATCTTCATGTAGGAGGTGGTGTTCGTGGATTTGTCGACGGCGACGCCGGAGCCGCCGCCTCCCGTCACGATGAACCCCGCCTTGGTTGTGGCGAACACGGCGTAGCCTTTCGCCTTGTCGTAGTTCGCTTTGGAGCCCTCGACCTGCTTGAACAGCGCCTGGAGCGTTTCTTCGGCTCCTTTGCGCAACTCCGCGCGTTTCTGGTCGTCCTTGCTTTGGGCGAACGCGACCCCGGCGACCAAGACGGCGGCAGCGACAGATCCAAGAATCCAGCGTCGCAGCAACATGGCTGTGCTCCTTATCTCATGGTGGTTCGTACAAGGTAATCCCCTAGAGCCGCCCGTGGCATTAGCACTAAGGGCTATTGCCTTCGATGGGCTTCTGTTGGACGGGCGCCTAGGTGGGGAGCCGCTCTGGCTGCGGTCGGTAGCGGGGACTATTTCCCGGCGCGGCTCGCGGTGTAGTAGCGGAACAATTCGTCCGCCGAGAGCGGCCGCGAGAAGAAGTGCCCTTGCGCCATCTGCACGCCGGCGGCCTTCAGCGAGTCGGCCTGCATGCCGGTCTCGACACCCTCGGCGATGATCTGGAGCGGCGTTGATTTCAGCAACCCGCCGAGCCCGTCCAGCCAGGCCGGCCGCGGCTCACCGGTGGCCAGTTGGTTCACCAACGTCCCATCGATCTTGACGATGTCGAATTTGCAACGGGTGAGCAGCGCCAGATTGGCGCCCGAGAGCGAGGTATCGTCGAGCGCCACGCGCGCACCCGTCTCGGCGATGCTGTTGAGCGCGTCGAGTCCCAACTGGTCGGGTACCCCGCGCTCGGTGATTTCCAGAATTACCTGCTTCACATGAGCGCGCAGCCCCGACTTCATCGCCGCATAGTCGAGTCCGCCGCGTCCGAGAATTTCCGGCGGGACATTGATGCTGATGTGGGCGTCTTCATTGGCGCCGAGCCAGTCTCCAATTTCGCCGGCGACGGTATCGATCACCCAGTAGGTGATCGCGCCGGACAGAGGCGTTTGGTCGGTCAGCGGAATGAAATGTTCGGGATCGACTACGACATTGCCCGGGCGGCGCCAGCGAATGAGTGCTTCGGCGCCGACGCAGCGGCCGTCGTGCAGGGATACCGTGGGCAGATAGACGAGAAAGAACTCGCGCTTCTCGAGTCCCGCGCGAATCGAATCTAGGCTGATCGCATCCATCTCCTTACTGTAGCTTACGATCGCAACTCGTGGACGTATGCCGGTAGATTTCGTTACGGAACTGCGTCGTCCGCGATCACATCGAGGTTGAGGACTTCGAGAACGTCGAGTCGCGCTGCGTCGCGGGAGTTGAAGCGGTTTTGGCCGCCGAAGACGAACACCTCGTTACCTATCCGCGTCGCGCTCAGGCGAGTGCGCGCAGTGGGCAGTCGAGTATTGGAAATCCAGGAGTCGGCGAGCGGGTCGTAGACATCCACTCGATCGCTCGCCGAAGTCGGCAACGACACTCCTTCGCCGCCGAACAACCAAACCCGCTCGCCGGCAGTGACACACGCTCGTTCCGAGATACGCGCACATACCAAAGCACAGTGCGGCGATGCGGAGCCAACGACTTCGTAATCGCATGGTTTCGGCGTGGACGTTCGTTGATGTTATGGGGCCGCAACCAATACCTTACCGGTCCGGTAAGGGGTACCTAGCCCGTCTCCCGGATGGCGATTACAGCGTCCGGCCGGTGCGGGGGCGCCTCAGTGGCGGTCGCCGTGGCGCGAATTCTGTCAAAGGCTGTGCGGCACTCGCGTTGGCGCCGCGCATCCCGCCGGTTCGATGGTATGGGCTCGCAAGGGCACCCTGTCGGCATCAATCGCGAGGCCGGCGACAACAATCAATTGGGTTGAGGTCAAAACAGCTCGCAACTGCGAACAGGGTCTGGCACGAGTTTTGTATCTGCACAGTCGAGTAGTAGCGCGGAGGGCGCACTCATGGAGTACGACGACGGCCGAGCCCGCGGCGCGTGGCTTTTGATCGCATGCGGGGTTGTTGAAGTTGCGATCCTAATTGCAATCCTGTGAATACTTTGGATGGATGCTCCCGAGCAGATTGGCAGAGGCTCCGGAATGAGTATGCGGCTGCGATGGCGGCGCTCGATGCTGCGAGAGGCATGACGGTCCTCATGTTGGACACGGGCATGCCGATTGAGCGCCTCGAGGTCGAATTCCTCGCTGAGCGGCAGGCGAAGGCAGAGGCGGTGGCTGCGCGTCGCCGGTTGGACGAGTTCGAACGATCCGGAGTCGCCACGATCGCATCTTGACCGGCCGGTCAGTAACGCCTTGATTCAGCGCGTCGCGCGGAGCGAAGTGGCCGCGCGACTTCATCTATTCGAGCTCGTCAGTCCTTAGCGAATCGGAACGCGACCCCCACCGTTCGCGGCTCGCCGGCTTGCCCCAGGATCAGGCCGGAATTGCCGGTCTGGATCGTGAGCGCCGTGATGTATTCCTCGTCGAACACGTTGCGTGCGAACACTTCGACTTGCCAGCCGCGGGCGAATCGATAGCCGACGCTCGCGTTCGTGACGCTGTAGCCGTCGATCCACGTGTACTGTGACGCGGAGGTGTCGCTGTTGTAGCCGTCGCGAGAGCTCGTATCGAGCTGGATCATGCATTTCTCCGCGCCCCAGCCGTCGTTCGGTAGTCGAAGCCCAGCGTGCCGGTCCAGCTTGGACAGGCCCGCCAGCGGCACGCCGGTGAGGTCGCAGGCCACGGTGGCGGCAGTCTGCACCTCGAGCGGGCACGGCCCGGCGGGATAGTCCGTATTCTCGCCGTCGGCGTAAGCGAGCGACGACGCGCAACGTGAAGCCCTCGAAGAGCTAGCGTCGCGAAGTCCGCCTCGAGGCCTTGCACGCGCACCTCAGGAACGTTCGACGGGATAGGAGCGGATCGCCGCCGTCTCCAGACTCGAGACGACGTTCGACTGGTAGTCCTCGACGACCGTATGATAGGCCGCGAGATTCAGAGTCGCACGGCCATCGAGCAGCGTGGACTTGAAGCCCAGCTCGAACGTGGAGTTCTGTCTCGTCCTGGATCACCGCCGTGGCAAGTGTCGGCTGATTCTGCGCGTCCAGCGGCAGACCCGACATATTGAGGCCGCCCGACTTGTAGCCGTGCGCGAAGCTCACGTAGCCGAACAGATCGTCGGTGAACTGGTAGGCGACGTTCGCGCGGCCGGAAAAGCTGCCGCCGTCGTCCGCCGCCGTGTAGCTCTGCGGGCGGAAGATCGAGAGCTTCGCGCGGGCCAGCTCTGCGGCCGTCGCCGGAGGGAGCCCCACGAGAGACGAGCCCGCCGGACACCTGCGTCGCATAAGTCGCCTTCCTTGTCCTCGTGCGTGTAGCGAAGGCCCAATGTCGCGGTCAAGCGTTCCGTGAATGCGTAGTTGACTTCACCGAACGCCGCGTAGCTGCTCATCTCGAAGTCCGAGGTGCCCGTCTGTGCGTAGCCGTCGAGCAGGTTGCGCGGGATCGGCACCGTGAAGTTCGCCGGATTGAGCAGCCAATACGCGGCTTCCGGCCCGTAGATGCTGATCGGGGTGCCGGAGATCTCTTGCGAGAAGAAGTAGAGCCCAGCGACATAGTTGAACGGCCCATCGCCGTTCGAGCCGACGCGCAGCTCCTGGCTGTATTGATCCTGGCGCGACGGAATGCGCTGCACCATCTGAATCGGGATGCCGGTGTAATCGCGATCGTTCGCGACGTCCCAGTCCCAATAGCGCCAGGCCGTAACCGAGGTCAGGGTCGTTGGCCCGAAGTCCCAGTCCGCGATGACGGAGAAGCCGCCGTCTTGCGTGTTGACGTGCAGAGGTCGGCGTCGATGTCGCTCAACCGGTCGTAGACATTGCGGCTGGGCGGCTCGTAGCCGAGCCCAGCGGCGAGCGCCGGAAACTGGCGGGCGGGACTGCGTAGGCTCTGGCCGACGCGGAGGAAGCCCTGAGTGCAGCACGCCGAATTGAGATCGGAAACGTCGGCGATCAAGCGAAGACTTGAGGCGATCGTTCGGCACGAACAGGAGCTGACCGCGCACCGCGTAGTTGTCGAGCTCGTTCAGTTTCTCGCCCGTCGTGACGTTGTAGAGCAACCCCTCGCGCTGAGTGCTTTGCGCTGAGAGACGGCCCGCGATCTTTTCGCCGAACGGGCCCGAGACGCTGCCCTTCGCCTGCATGAAATCGTAGTCGCCGACGGAGACCTCGGCATTCGACTCGGGCTCGAACGTAGGCGCGCGGCTGATGATGTGTATGGCGCCCGCGGTCGTGTTCTTGCCGAACAGCGTGCCCTGAGGTCCGCGCAGCACCTCCACGCGTTCGATGTCGGTGAAGTCGAACGAAGCCGTGGCCGGGCGGCCGTGATAAACCTGATCCACGTAGAAGCCGACGCCCGGCTCGATACCGTCGTTCGCTGCGCTGATGGACAGCGTGTTCGAGCCCAGGCCGCGGATCGTGTAAGCGGTGTTCCGCGGGTTGGCGGAGTTGTAGTAGAGCGACGGCACGAGTTGGCTGAGCTGCTGCGTGTTCACCGTGTGCGAGGCGATCGAGCAGTTCACCGTCGACTACCGAAGCGGCAACGGGAATCGTCTGGAGATTTTCCTCGCGGTGGCGAGCGGTGACGACGATCTCGTCGAGACGCTTCTTCGCGCTCGACTCCGTTGGGTTTTGAGCCGTGAGCGGCAGAGGCGACCACAGACGCGGCCGCGGCCGCGAGCGCACAAGTGAAACGCACGAAAACTCCTCGAGGAACGGGTTGCGGGTATCGCTATATCGAGCGGAATATAACGATCGGCCACGCGTCACGTCAATGTTGGTCGGTCATCCCCGATGTTTTCCCGGTGCCGAGTGCCGACCGAGCCGGCCGCGATCAAGCACGCGAGCAGGCGATGCAAGTTCGTCGCGTCGATCCCGAGTTTCGGATCAGACGTGCAGCGAGCCGGTCAGGATCTCGTCCGTGGCGTTGGTTCGACTTGTCAGTTGTGCCGGTACAGCTGGAACGCGAGGAGCACTTCTTGGCGAGCCCTTGAGAGTTGGCTGTGCGCGTCTTCGTTGCGAAGAATGTCCCGGCTCGTGAGTGCTTCCCCGCTCGCCAGACGCTGAGCGATCTCATTCGTGATCGCTTCGAATTCGAGCCGCGCCGCGTCGTAGTCGGAAAGCACACCTTTTAGACTAGCGTCGAAGATCGCCATTCTTTTGAGTTCCTTTTCAGGCTCGACGAACCCCGAACTCTACCACCGTCTGCTACGGGAGTGTTTCAGCTCATGCGGTTGGGTGACGCTCGATGGGCGTGTCGGTTCTGCGAGAAGGCCGAATCGAGCGGCAGCGAGCTTCCGAGAACGATCGGTCCCCAACGCTGGCGGGCTACAGTGTTTCGCTGTAACAAAATTGCAGCACTTGCCGAACGAAAGGGCCGTTACCATGCGCGCGTGGTAAGTCTCACACCCGAGTGGAAGCACTTGAGTAACGAGTACTCCGAAGCGCGGGAGCGATTCGAGGCAGCGTCGTCGGCTGTTGCGGCACGTCGCATGGCCTACGCTACACCGACGGAAAAAGAGCTCGTGGAGCACCGGGCAGCACGTATCGCGCTACGGACCGCTACACGGCGGTTGTACGATTTCCTAGCGCGAAGCGAAATAGCCGACAACACGAAGTAGAGCTGCTCTGTCTGGCGGCGCGTCGGATCTCTGCGCCGCTGCAAGCGCGTATTGTTCGCGTCATCGGCGCGGCAAGTAACCTGCCTGTCATAGATCGGAGCGAAGCTCACGGAGGCATCCAAAACAACGGGCAGGTCATGAGTGCTTCGATGCGTGCGAGCGATTGGGTGTCGACAGCCTCGAGGCTGCCGATAGACGGTCAGCCCGTGCTCGCGAAGCCGAGCCATGGCGGCACGGAGCGCCGTGTGACGTTCTATGCCAAGCCTGCGCCGCGGTGGGAAGATCCTTATTTTTCCAGGCAACTCGAGTTCTTCGACTCCTGGCGTCCACTGTCGTAATCGCAATCGCGCCAGTCCTTCTCGCCCTGTCATTGGAACGACGGGCCTGACGCGTTGTCGAGATAACCACTTGTATTGAGACCGGGACGTCACATGCTTCTTCTTCGGGAACATGCGAGGAAGATCAGTGCTGGGTACTCGCAGAGCTAGACACCACGTGCGGTCGGGAGCGTTCACCGTCGATGACGGCGAAGCATTCACGGTGGTCGAGTTCATTACCGCTAACCTGGTGCGCGTTGAATTGGCCAATGGCGACCGGCCTTGTCTCCTTTGGTCCTTCGTCAGATCGATAAGCGATCCGGTCAAGCCTTCCGATGGGGGTGAGAGTTCTGCGGATCGCGAACGACGGCCACGCTCTCGCTAGCAATCGGACGTTACGCTCGCGAAATAGAAACCCCGCCTGGGCGGGGTTATCAAGCCACGCTAGCGAATCAACCCTTCCTTGCGTAGCTTTTTGCCGATTGGCGAAGTGATCTCCGCAAGACCTTCAGCGCGGGAGTTCATATTCTTGACTTTCGAGTCCACGGTGTAGATCACCGTCGCGCCGCGCGTCTCATAGAGTTTCGACGTGATGTGAGCCTCACCCTTGAGCGATGTGACGGAAGCGCTCGTCTGGAATTCTGCGTAGACGACCGGCGCGCCATACGCGCCGTAGTACGAGTCCGTGGCTTTGTAGTAAGCGCCGCCCCTTGAGTCAGCGCCGCCCCTCTCTTCCACGCCCCACGACTTGGAGACGAGGCTGGTTGTAAGCACCGCGTCGGCGTTTTTTGCTGCGACCGCAGCCTCGATGCTTTCGCGCGTGAGCGGGTCCTTTAGGCTCATCACGTCGCAGCTGACGATCGCCACCGTCGTCGCGCTCTTTATCTTGGAGGCCAGGGCTCGTTCGAACGGGCACCGCTCGTTGAGGTCCGGGCTGATGCCAACGACCAAGACGCGTGAAAAGGACTCTGTGCGCGAGGCGGTTTCGGACCACGCGCTAGTCACCGATGCGTGAATTGGGGACGTGCAAAGCCATGCGGCGCCGAGGAATAGAGCCTGCAGGACGGATGGACGTGCGGTTCGTGGCTGGTCGAACGGGTTGGTTGACACAGGAGACTCCTCGTAGCAGCAAATCGCCGGGGGTCGGCGAAGGGCTTCGAGTCTACTCGCCAATAACGTCCTTAGCGAGATTGCGCTGGCGGGCGCGCCGGCCCGCCCGTGCGAGGCGGATTGCCCGTAGGGCGATGCACCAGCCGCGACTGAGCTGCACTCCCGCACGGCCCCGGCACACGAACGCCCTTCACAGTAGGCGATGAATGTCACGTCGACCAAGCTCGAGCACGCGCCAATCTTTGTCCGGCGCGCAACGAACAAGATCCGGAACAGGCGGCAGATCCGCGCTCGCGGCGAAGTCGGCCGCGTCAAGTATCAATATGCAGTCGATTGATTCATTTTGTAGCCATCGCGCAAGCCTCGCGCGTGCCCTCGGTATGTCTGCGCGATAGGCAACCTCGTAGTATTCAGTCACCCATGGTCGGCGCGTAGCGTCGACATCTGCCCACGCTGAATAGAGAAACAATATTCGCGACCACTCGTCGCCCATCACGGCAACTCGTGCGTGCGGGGGCAGGTAGGTCATCGAGGCGAGAGACAGCTTTTGAGACTCCAGGCGCTGCATGCTGTAGTAGTCAAGCGCTCCGGCAGCCGACATTGCCGTCGGCGCACATGCGATGGCGACAAGGGCGCAACACACGCAAATTCGTAGGCCTCGTGGCGCGTTGGATAGACGCGACGGCCAGGGTGCCGCGGAGAGTCCGGCCATCATGGTCAACGCGCATGTGCTGAATGCCACGTGGCTAATGTATCGCTGCCATGAATGCGCACCCGCGATTTCCCAATCTTCGAATCCCGCGCCGGCATACGCTATCAGCATGACGAGGATGTGACCGATCAAGGCAATACCAGAGACAGCGAGCGCGAAGTACAACGGTTGAAGCGCTGACGTCCTGCCTGACAACAGTCGATAGACGCCTGCAGCGATAGCGACGACGCTCAAGGCGTAGACGAACCAAAAGGCGGTTACCACCGACCAGGTAGACCTCAATAGCTCGGGTACCAAGTCGAGTCTCCAACCCGTTCTACGAATCCCAATGTGGTCTTGGATCGGCAGGAACCGCTCGCAGTAGAAGTGCCATAACACAGCGGCCAATGCCATCCCAGCCGCAACAGATCCGAGTACGCGCAGCGCACGATGCCAATCCCGAGACGAAGCGACGGCGATTAGACCCGCGCCTCCGAGCACTGCGAACACAGTCGCTCCCGCACCAAGTTTCAGCGCTGTGGTTACGACACCGAAGGCAATCAGCGAAGCGAACTCGACTCGCCGAGGTTTGAGTGTTTCTGACAGGTGTTGTGACCGTGGAGTCAGCTCTTCTGCGAGCAGGTGTATCAGAACCAGCAAGACGATCGCGAGCACAGAGTCGGCCAAAAAGGACCAGTAGTGGAGGCCCTGCTCCGTAAACGAGAAACCGAAGTTGTGAACCACCGGATTCACTAGGACAAGGCAACTCAATACCAGCAATGCAGATGGCCACCGTCGCTGACGAAAGGTACCTTGCAGCGAACCCGTGGTTGCGCTCAGGGCAATCATGAATCTGGGGATTGCCAGCACAAGAAGTACGCTACCGAGCGCTTGTGCTGCCCCTGACGCGAAATGGCCGGTCACACGACTGGCGAAATAAACCGGTAGTGCAAGCGCCGGGGGATAGGCGGGGTGTCTGGAGTAGAATCCTTGCGGCAGCGGATCGGAAATGAGCTGGTCTGTCTCGAACAAGTAACTAGCGTTGGGCAGCCAGTGGGTGTAGCTGTCCCAGTAGGTCGACGGCACCATCGTACTCAGCAGCGTCAGGGGAATACCAACGAGGAGCGCCGCCCCAAGGCCACGCGTGTCTATTGGAGACCGAACAAGCGTGAAGCTTCCCGCGATGGCAGCAAGGCCCATGATGCCAAGCACCACCGTCAGGCTCCTGACGCCAACCATCGGTAGCAACATGGCTAACACCGTTGCCGTCGCCCAGCCGCGAATTACCATCAACAGTGGTGAGCGATCCCGCGACAGCAAGGCACCGGCGAGACAGAACACGACGATCACGAACAGTAAACCGCACAAGCCGGGGAGGCCTTGTAGCAATTGCTCTCTTGCCTGAGATTCCAAGGTGATCAAACCCTGCATAATTTCGGCGATATCATCTCAGTGCCCACCACGGAGTCGAGCAGGCGGTAAAAAGACTGACGTCCAGCAGTCTTTAGGTTGCCGCTGCGCCACGCCGCTTTCTGCGCTGACCTATGCATGATGCCAATCGCGCGATTGCTAGCGATTCAATCGTATACCGGCACGTATTACCAGCCGATGAAAGATGGCGCAGCCCGTGCTACGTCGTCGCGAACGAGCGCGCGCGGGTTTGACGGCGAAACTAGCGCATAACCACGAGTTGCGAACGTTTTGCGCCGAGCCCGCGGAGCTGTTCGCTCACGCGCTCGACTTCGGTTTCATCGAGCAGTGGTCCGACCCGCACCCGATGCATTGATTTGCGGCGACCGTCTTCGGTAACGATGAACGCGTTTACGAAGCCCTGCGCCTTCAGCGTCTCGACGAGCTCCACCGCGTTGGCGCGCTCTGAGAATTTGCCCGCCTGCGCGAATAGCCTCTCCGACTGAGTCAATGGTGTAGGCGGCTCGGCCGCGGCGCGCGGCGAATCTGTTCGCGACTGTGGTGTGAGGGGAGCGTCGGTGGCCCGGTTCGTCGGCAGCAACCCGCTCGTCCGCGCGAGTCGAAGCCTCGCGGCCGAAGCGCTCGAGCCGAAGTGCTCGAAGCCGAAGTGCTCGAAGCCGAAGGGTGACCTCGGTTGCGTGCCGTCGCCTCCGGCGGCGCGTCAACCGCGCGGACTTCGACGCGGGCGGTCCCGGTTCGGACCATGTCGAGCGCGCTCGCCGCGGCGTGGGACAAGTCAATCAGCCGCTGATCGACGAACGGCCCGCGATCGTTGATCTTCACGATGACGTGCTTGCCGTTGCCCAAGTTCGTGACCTCGACCCAGGTGGGAATCGGCAGCGTCGGGTGGGCGGCCGTCATGGCATGCATGTCGTACCGTTCGCCGCTCGAGGTTTTGCGGCCGTGAAAATCACCTCCGTACCATGATGCGACACCGCGCTCGCGATAGCCCTCGCTGGACTCCCGTATGTAGTAGCGCTTGCCGAACTCAACGTAGTACGACGGATTGTGTCCCGCGCGCTGCGGCGTAGTCACCGCGCCTGTGCTGGGTTGCGGAGCTGCTCCGTTCGATGAGTAGCTCGCGAGCAGCATCGATGTCACAAGGGCTCCACATGCGACGCACGGCCGCCGATAATCGCGCAAGAAGCTGCGGGACCCAGCCTTTGCGGTCGTTGTCGGAGCGAGCACGATCAACGTCATCACGACGACCTGTGCGAACCGGAGTGGCACAACGAAGGCTGCACGAACCATGCCACGGTCTCCGCGCTTCGCGTACAGCGGACGCGTAGCGTGCATGTCCATGGTTGATCCAAAAAATGGAAAAGTCGGCGAAATTCTGTCCGTCTCGCGATCGGTCTGACTCCGGAGGTGCTCCGGGCTGAGATGGCCGCGGGCGCACGCCCGCCGTCGGAGGAGTATTTGCCGCCGCAGGCGGAGCGACCGACCCGCGCGTCGCGGCGTCGTCGATCGAGGGCGTGCCTATTGCACGGCGCCCGTCCGCGCGTCGACGCGGACGGTGTGTACGAGGCCGTCGTTGCCGATGATCCGGATCTCGTGCACCGCGCCGTTGCCCTGCTGAATGGTCTGGGCGCGCACGACCCGGCCCGGATAGCGGCTCTGCGCGCTCACGATCGCTTCCGCCAGCGTGAGCTCGCGTCGGTTCGGGAGCTGCGCGATGACGGCATGCGTCAGAGCTTCACCCGGGGCGAGCGCCGATCCCTGCTCGGTGCCGGGAGGCGTACGCTCAAGCGCCCGCGCTGTTCCGGCGCCAGCCATGCTGAGCGACACGGCCGCGAGTCCGGCCAGGAGCGCGCGGCTCAGTTCTGACATTCGTGTTGGGTCGATCACGTCCCGCACACTTTGGATACCGCCTGGGAGCCCGTCAAGGGGACCTACTCCACGCGAACGTAGACAAGACCGTCTATACGGCGTGTCTGACAACTATGACGATCAGCGCCAGAAACGAGACCAGCTGAATGCTGAAGAACGAAAACCGAACAGCGACGAAGGCATCGGTCTGCGCATGCGACACATGAACCAACGACTGGCAGACACGGGCAACCAGGACAATGGTGCATAGGGCGTCCACCGCAACGCCATCGACGCCGATGGCGGACATCGCGAACACGATCGCTCCGAATACGGGCAGGTTTTCCACGCAGTTTGCGTGGGCGCGCGTGCCGCGCTGATACCAATCTTCTCCTTCGAGCCGATCGGAACGGAAAGATGCGATCGACGCTCTCCAGAACAGGATGTTGACCCAGCCGCCGCAGGGCGGTGGCATTTCTCGAATCAATTACGGCGGCGGCGGTGAAGCCACGCAACTGTTGTGCGGATACCTTGGTTCTGATGCTCCCTTCAGCCCGCTGCTCTCGGCATTGCCGTCGGTGTTGAAGTTGGACGTGCGCGCAACCGCATCGGGAGCCTGGATCGAGAGCTCATTTCGTTTCGCCGCTAGTGAGATCGCTGCCGGACGACTCGGCTCGACGACGGTAATTGCGAAGCTGTCCGAGCTCCTGTTCGTGGAGGCGGTGAGCCAGTTCGTCAAAAGCCTTCCCGCGGAACGGCGAGGGTGGCTCGCGGGCTTACGTGATCCGCAGATTAGTCGTGCACTTGCATTGCTCCACGCACGTCCGACCGAGGCATGGACCGCGGAAGGTCTGGCGCTCGAGGTGGGCATGTCGCGTTCGGTATTTGCGGAGCGATTCACATCCCTGGTGGGACAGCCACCGATGCAGTATCTGACTCTTTGGCGCATGCACGTGGCCGCTCAACACCTGCGCGACGGGCGGGGCAGTGTGGCGCAAATCGGCTTTTCGATCGGCTACGAATCCGAAGCGGCGTTCAGCCGCGCATTCAAGCGCCAGTTCGGCACGTCGCCCGGCACCTGGCGTAAGCGGAACGATTGAGGATGCATCGACGGCTCACTGCCGTTCGACCGGCCCTGACGCGTGACTGGCTCGCGCGGATGGAGATCGCGCGCGGCAATGGGCGCTCGAGCAGCTTCGGCTCTCCGAGAACATCACGGCGGCGGAGCGCCAGCCATTGTTCGGCGACCAACGCCGCGCCGCCGAATGGCTCGAGCAAGCCGCAGCGAAAGCCGCAGCGCACGAGCTCGACGGAGGGTTCTTCAGTCTCACGGCGCTGCTTGCGAACGCCACGAATGACGAACTGCTGCGAGCGCCTGCGTTCGCTGGCGTGCTCGCGCGAATTCAGGGCGACTAAGTCGCACGTGTTCGCTGCGGTGAATAGCTAGAGTACGTATTAGAAAGATGCCGTAAAGAAATGATTACGCAAGAATTATCGTATGTTAATCGCAGCTTGAACGCGCGGCGCGCTGTGGTCGTCCTTCTCGCCGCGCTGCACGGTTGCACACCCGCACGAGCGCCTTCGGGAGGTTCCGAGGCCAACGAGGCCGTGTTCGCCGCCGAGCGCGCATTCGCTGCAACGATGGCGCGACGGGACCTCGCGGCATTCGGGGAGTTTCTCTCGGAGGAAGCGGTGTTCTTCGGCGGCTCTACGCCGCTGCGCGGCAAGCAGCGGGTCCTCGCAGCGTGGTCACCGTTCTTTGCCGGGGAAACCGCGCCGTTCTCTTGGGAGCCCGACGCGGTCGAAGTCCTCGATTCCGCCACGCTCGCCCTGAGCACCGGCCTCGTCAGAGACGCGGGGGGAAACGTCACCGCACGCTTCAATTCGATCTGGCGGCTTGAGTCCCCCGGCGTGTGGCGCGTGGTCTTCGATAAAGGCAGTCCGGTAGAGCCTGACGCAACGCGCCAGTCGCGCGACGCACCGCCCGCCGCACCGCCCGCCGCACCGCCCGCCGCACCTTAAGAGCGGACTACTTGCCGGCCGCGATCTTTCCGTCGGAGACGTCCATGATCATGCGCGTCAGGAGAAAGA
This sequence comes from uncultured Gammaproteobacteria bacterium, assembly GCA_963742115.1. Taxonomy (GTDB): domain Bacteria; phylum Pseudomonadota; class Gammaproteobacteria; order Steroidobacterales; family Rariloculaceae; genus FEN-1219. The sequence goes on along the minus strand of CAVUKQ010000007.1, from coordinate 91,635 downwards.
GGCGGGGCTCGATCGACGAGATGTCGACGTACTCCGCGTCGTTCGAGTGCGAGCCGAAATTTCGCAGACCGAACCCTTCGAGCACGGGCGCCTCGGTGTTGAGCGCAGCGAAGGCCGCGTCGGTACCCCCACCGATCGACACCCGGTTGATCTTCACGGTTCCACCGACTTCGGCGTAGACGCGCTGCGCGTGCTCGGCCAGCGGCAGTGACTGCGACCGGAAAGGCATCGGCGGAAAGATGTGCTCGAATCGCACGTCGACGGTCGTGTCGGGTATCAGATGGTTCTTGATCCGCTCGCGAATCGTCGCTTCCACCGCCTTGAAGTCGCGCTCGTCGTCGGCCCGCATGTCGGCGATGGCCCTGGCATCGGCCGGAATGGCGTTGAAGACGCTGCCCGCGTCGGCCAGCGTCCAGTTCAATTTCACCGCCTTCGAAGGATCCGACAGGTCGCGCAGCTGCAGCAGCTGATGTGCCATCTCATAGAGCGCGTTTCGTCCCTGATCCGGCGCACTTCCGGCATGCGCAGCGCGACCCTTCACGGTCAGCACGGCGAGCTCAATCCCCGAAGTCGCCAGGCGAATACTCTCATCCTGCCCTGGGCCTTCCAGAGAGAAAACCACGTCGTGCTCGGCGCCGAGCGCCGTGATGAGCCCGCGTTCGGCCAGCGACCCGATCTCCTCGTCGGGGCTCATCAGGACCGTCAGCAGGCCGTAGCGATCGAAGCTCAGCGTCTTCAGCATCGACAGTGTGTGGAGGATGACGGCGACGCCGTGCTTGTCGTCGGCAATGCCGAGGCCGTAGGCGCGATCGCCGTCGACGCGAAACGGCTGCTGCGTCAGCATCCCGCGCTCGTAGACGGTATCCATATGTGCGAGCAGCAGGATGCGAGCGGTGCCGCGGCCGCGAAAGCGCGCGACTACGGTGTCAGCGAATTTCTCGGGCACGCTGGTGATGCGCGGCATGTCGGCGGCCGGCTTCACGAGCTCGACGCTGCCACCCAACGCGCGCAAGCGCTCGGCTATACCTAAGCCGATGCGGGTCACGCCTTCGACGTCTCCGCTGCCAGACTCGATCGACACCAGTTGCTGCAACGTGTCGAGCAGCGGCTGTTTCTCGCGCTGCGCCTGGGCCCGCACGGCCTCGTCGCCCTGTGCGCTGGCGAGCGCAGGAAGGAGCACGAAGAGCAGGGCGAGGATCAGCGAACGGCGGCCAGGTTCGGCTGCTGTCATAGCGAACGTCCTTGCGACGCCGCGCAGTCTATCTCGGATCGGTCGGAGAATCGCAGACATCGGCACGATTCGAGGGATCTAGCCGCGGGGATCGTCAACGTGGCGGCTTCGCGGCGACGAGCGAGATCGCCGGAAGGAGCTGCCTAACGGTCGCCCTCCACTTCGCTGGGAAGGCCGGGCGGCTCGGTCGCACGACAGACGTTTGCGCGCGCCGCGCCGAATGCCTCTACACTGCCGGCCCATGAAGATCCCCAAGGGCCTACAGCCGCTGATCGACGACGGCATCATCGACCACGTGGTGCGGCGGCTCAAAAGTGGCAAAGAAGCTTCCGTCTACCTCGTGGCGTGTGGCGCGAATATCCGCTGTGCAAAGGTTTACAAGGAGGCCGAGCAACGCGGCTTCCACAAGCTTGCGCACTACCAGGAAGGCCGCAAGGTGCGCGGCAGCCGCGATGCCCGCGCCATGGGCAAGGGTGGTCGGTACGGTCGCAGCGTGCAGGAAGCGGAGTGGAAGAACGCCGAGGTCGATGCGCTCTACCGGCTCGTCGGTGCAGGTGTGCGGGTGCCGCAACCCTACGGTATGTTCGACGGTGTATTGCTGATGGAAGTGGTGTGCGATGCCGATGGCAATCCGGCCCCCCGCCTGAACGACGTCGAGATCACACCGGCCGAGGCTCGGCAATGGCACGCGTTCATGATTGCGCAGATCGTCCGTATGCTCTGCGCGGGCCTCATCCACGGCGACCTGTCCGAGTTCAACGTGCTACTGGATCCTGCAGGTCCGGTGGTCATCGATTTGCCGCAAGCCGTGAACGCGGCCGGCAACAACAACGCGTTCCGGATGCTCGAGCGCGACGTCAACAACATGCGCGAGGCTTTCGGCCGCGCTGCGCCGGAGCTTCTCGCAACCGAGTATGCCCACGAGATCTGGAAGCTCTACGAGGCTGGCCAGCTGCAGCCGGAATCGCCGCTAACAGGACGCTTCGAGCACGACCGTGCCGAAGTTGACGTAGTAGCGGTGCTGGATCTCATCGAGGATGAGCGGCTGTTTGCGGAGGAGCGGGAGCGGCGCCGCGAGGAAGCCGCGGCAGGAGTTTGAAAGACGTTGCGATCCGTACTCAAACGCGGCATCTGTTGACAGTCACGGCGCCGCCGGCGCCGGTTGCCACGCGGGCGTGGCCTCTTCATCTTTGTTGTCGGTTAGCGGCCGTTGGTCGGCGCCGTCGACGTTCATGATGAAGAGCTCGCCGTAAGGCTGAAATTCGGGCGGATCGTACAGCGGCGATTCGTCCCTGAAGCCCAATCGCGCGCTGCTGAACACGATGTGATTGCCATCCGGTGACCAGACGCCGTGCGCATCGTTTCCGGGCGCCGTCGTCAATCGTCGCAGGTTCGTGCCGTCGGGGCGTGGGCGGACGCCGCGAGCAGCTTCCGCTCGCCGGTTCCATCGGCATTGGCGATGTACAGGTCGACGGCCGAAGGTCCGTTGCTATTGAAGAGGATGCGGTCGCTCGCGGCTGCGGCCGCAACGTCCATAATCAGTGCCACAATCGTCGCCGCGCTCGCGACGAGCTTGCGCCGCCGCAAATCGTTGAGCCGGTTCGTCGCGGCGCGTCCGGAGCGCGGCACTCCAGCCCGGCTCGCTGCTGCGCGCAGCGCCGAGTGAAAGAACTACGTGGATCGAGCAAACCACTTGGCGGAGGACTTCTGAAAGAGCATCGCGATCGACGTGACGTACAGACAAAGCTGTGCGAGCTCCAGCAGACCATAAAGCGGATAGTGCGCGAAAGACTGCACCACCGGTAGGGTCCCTATCGGGATTGCGATCGCCAATATCGGCAGTGTCGACCAGCGCGCCCAGTTATCGCCTCGCCCCAAACGGTACAACAAGACGAAATCGAAGGAGTAGATCACGACCTTCGTAACGATCAGCACGTTTGGTGAGCGCACGTCGATGTGCCGAAGTGCGACGATCGCAGTCTGGACGATCCCAAGCGCAATGACGAAAACAAGCAATCTGATCGCCAAGGTCACGCGTGCGGGACGTTCTAACCCTGACTTTCCCATGAATGTCTCGATTTGCCCGGTGCAGACCGTGCACTCGTCGGACGGGTGACGCTTAGGGTCGAATCTCGATCGGTGTGCCCGCGGCGACTGCGTCCCATACCCGGTCCATATCTTCGTCGCTCAGCGCAATGCACCCGTCGGTCCAATTGAAGAGCTGCACTACCGGAGACGCCCAGCCCCATTTATTCGGCTGACCATGAATCATGATGTCCCCGCCGGGATTCACGTTTCGCTTCCTTGCTTGCTCGGCGTCGTGCGCGTCCGGATACGAAATATGAATCGATTTGTAGAAGCGGCTGTTTGAGTTCTTATCGTCGAGCGTATACCGCCCCTCGGGCGTCCGCCCGTCACCCTGTTGCTGCTTGTGTCCTCGTGGGTCGGAACCGAAAGTCACTCGAAACGACTGCAGCACGTTCCCATCGCTCATGAGGTAGAGGCGCTTTTCGCTTTTGACGACCAGCACCTCATCAGCCTCCTGCGCACACCACGCTGCGGATTGCCAGAGCAGCAGCAAAAAAACAGAAACGACAGTCGGGATTCCGGTCTTCACGATTGGCGGCTCAGTCCTTGTCTTCCTCGCCGTGAATGATCACGACGCGTGTACCCTTTGGCGCCCATTCGAACAACACTTTGGCATTGTCGTCGGTTAATCCGACGCATCCTTGCGACCCTATGGAGTCAGCGCCAAACGACTTGAGGTAGGACCTCAGCGGTGCCATCAGCGTCCCGTGGATTGCTTTGCCGTCCGATGTGAAGAACATGGTGTACGGCATTTCGGCGTTGTACGTCTTGCTAACGTACTTCTGTTCCTTGCGAAAGATCTTGTACGTGCCCGCGACCGTTTCCTTGCCCTCTTTCCCGGTAACGACATCGAATCTGTAAATCTGTTTTCCACCGTCGAACGCCAATAGAATCTGACGGTCGACGTAGACGCGAATTTCCTTCTTCGCGCTGGCTTCCTGCGCGTTTACATCCAACACATGAATCGCGAGAAATCCGAGAATTAGAGGCAGCCGCGCCGCAACGAAGGAAGATTTTTCGCATCGTACTTCTCATCGCCCTCAGGCGTTCTGCTGCCCTGGCCATCTTAGCTAAATTGCGGGGTGGGGGCAGCAAGTCGCTGGAGCGACGAGGATTGTCACCTACAACGAACCAACGACCAAGGTGAACGTTTGTAGGAAGTGAAAGTCTCGCCGCCGTAGTGCGAAGTCCGGATGCGTTGGGTCGCAGAGCCGCGAAAGCGACTCGAAGTCGTCGCTCGACATGTAAGGCTTCAGGCGCGCGCCCCAAGTGTCGCGGAAAATCGCCTCGAAAATGTACCGTTCGTCGGCCTGCGACAACGGAGCCAGTCGCTCTATAACCCATGTCCGGGCCGTGACGTCGCGCAATCCCGCCTGCTGCAACAGCGCTACGAGACCTCGGTTCTTTAGCAAATCACGCTCATCGATCCCGTAGCGCTTGCGGTAATACTCCCGCACCGCATCATCGGTCACGCGCTCCAGCCTCGAATCCCAAGCGAAAAACATATCCGGCAGGAAGCTGCTCTGGCCGAGCGCGACCCGGCCACCGCGCTTGAGAAGCGAACTGAGTGCCGTCAATCCATCCTCGGGATGTCGCAAGTGGCCGATAGTGTTGACGCACCACACAAGGTCGAACACGGCTGGCAGGAATGGCGGACGCGATAAATCGGCTTGCACTATGAGAGCGTCTCGCCGTACGACCTCTCGTGCGGCCTCAACGTGTGCAGTCGCGAGATCCAAGCCAGCAACTACGCCAACGCCGTTGATCGCGTTCTGCAACCATTGGACGGCTTCACCAGTGCCGCATCCGGCGTCCAGTATGTGCATTCCCTGCTGGAGGCGAAGGGACGCAATTGCGGCCAGGAGCTCCGGTCGCGCGAATTCGTTGAAGCGCCGAAGCTTCGCGGCGTAGTTCCGCCCCGGCGTATCGTTAAGAAGATCAGCTCTTCCGGCTTTTGTGTCCGGCATCGTCGAGAAGCAGTGACAGCGTACGCAAGCGTATCAGTCGCGGTCAGTAGACTCCTGCAAAGTCTCCGTGTCGGAGTACACACTACAGTCGTCGGAACCCGTTATCCAAACATTTTCGCCCGCAGCTGACGGTCGAGGAGTCGTGCCTGTTAAAGTGGAATCGGAGGGCACTCGTCATGACCGATGCATCTGCCGATCGCACCGGAGCGCGCCTGAGCGGGCACGCGGGACTAACCGCCGAAATCAACGCGAACGGATCGCTGCGGCGTTTTGACTGCGGCGACATCTCGCTGCTGCTCTTCGTCGGCAACGAGCTCGAAGGCGGGCCCGCCAACCTCTATTTGCGCGGGGAGGGCGAGTCGGCCGAGTGCATCCCGCTCTTGGGCCCGCAAAGTCCCACGCTTTTCGAAATGGATACGCAGAGCGGCCGCTTCGCCGGCACCGGTTCGTGGCGCGGGGTTGATTACGCGCTCGAGCTCGTGCTCTCGAAGAGCGCAACGGCGTGGTTCTGGCACGTGCAGCTCAACAACCGCACCGCCGACGCTCAGGTGCTCGACATCACGTATGCGCAGGATCTCGCGCTTGCTCCGTACGGCGCCGTGCGCATGAATGAGTTCTACGTGAGCCAATACGTCGATCACACGCCCCTGTCGCACCCGACGCGGGGCGTCGTGCTGGCTTCACGTCAGAATCAGGCGGTGGACGGCCGTCATCCGTGGTGCATAGTCGGCTCACTGAGAAAAGGCGCGTCGTTCGCCACGGACGCGTTGCAGTTTCACGGGCTCGCGAATCGCGAAGGAGCGACTGCCCGGCATCTCGCTGCGGAGCTGTCGAACCGCCGTCTGCAGCATGAGCACTCGATGGTCGTCGTTCGCGAGACGCCGATCCGTCTCGAGCCGAACGCAAGCGCATCGGGTGGATTCTTCGGCGGATTCTTCGCCGATCATCCCGAGGCCACATCGGACGGCGATCTCGAACGGGTGGAACGCATCATCGAGCTGCCCGAAGCGAAGCCGGCCTTCATCCCACCCAAGGCGAGGCGGAACGTCGAAGGCGCCGTCGCTGTTCGGTTCCGCATCGCTACTCGGTGCACGCGACCTTACCGACGACGCGCTGCGCACGATGTTCGCCGCGCCATGGAAGCATGAAGAGCGCGACGAGCGCGGCACACTCTTGTCTTTCTTTCACGACGCGGATAGTCACGTCGTTCTACGAGCGAAAGAGCTGCGCGTGCTGCGGCCCCACGGGCATCTGCTCCGCACCGGTCGCCATCTCACACCCGACGAAACAGCGCTGACCTCGACCGTGTGGATGGGCGGCGTGTTTCATTCGATGGTCACCCAAGGCCACGTGAGCATCAACCGGTTTCTTTCGACGGTGCACAGCTACCTGGGCCTGTTCCGCTCGCACGGACAGCGAGTGTTCGTTCAGCTCGGCGAGCAGTGGCATCTGCTCGATACGCCCTCGGCGTTCGAGATGTCCCCGGACGCGTGCCGCTGGATCTACAGGCACGACGCTGGAGAGATCACCGTGCGCGCAGAAGCGCGCAGCGAACCGCAGGAGCTTACGCTCTCCGTGGAATTCACCGCCGGAGCACCCGGGCGCTGCCTGATCTCGCATCACGTGGCGCTGAACGGCGACGACGGCAGCGCGCCGGGCCCCGCGCTCTGGCGACAAGAAGGCTCCGACATCGTCGTTACGGCCGTTCCGGATTCGGACGTGGGGCACCGCTTCCCGAATGGCAGCTTCAACATCGTTCCGGCACCGGGCACGCAGTTCGAGCGTGTCGGCGGAGACGAGCTGCTCTTCGTCGACGGGCGCTCCCGTCAGCAGCCCTATATCTGCGTCGTCACCGCGCCGGGACGCGTCGTGGGGCTCCGCATCCGAGGGACACCTGTTGTCCGAGAGCGTCCCCGCACCGATTCGTGCCAAGCGGGATGAACGCATCGATTCCGCGATTGTCCGTGACGGTTCCGGATACGAGCGCGCTACGGGAGCCGCTCTCCCGCATCGCGGACATCGTGCCGTGGTTCGCACACAACGCGCTCGTGCATTACCTCTCGCCGCGAGGTCTCGAGCAATACTCCGGCGGCGGCTGGGGCACTCGCGACGTCTGCCAGGGGCCGGTCGAGCTGCTGCTCGCCCTGGGTCGCGTGCCAGCCGATACGCGACGTGCTGCTGCGGGTGATGCGGCAGCAGAATCCCGACGGCGATTGGCCGCAGTGGTTCATGTTCTTCGAGCGCGAGCGGAACATCCGTCCCGGCGACTCGCACGGCGACATCGTGTTCTGGCCGCTGGTGGTGCTCGCTCAATATCTCATCGCTTCCGGCGATGGCGGAGTGCTCGACGAGCGCGTGCCGTTCTTCGACGCGCGTGGCCCGCGACGCGGGCGAAACGGCGACCGTCTGGCAGCACGCGGAGCGCGCCCTTGCGTTGATGAAGAAGCGCGTCATTCCCGGCACGTCGTTGGCCGCCTATGGCCATGGCGACTGGAACGACTCCCTCCAGCCCGCAGACCCCTCGCTTCGCGATCACCTGTGCAGCGCCTGGACGGTGACGCTGCACGTGCAGGCATTGACTGCGTTGGCGCGCGCGCTACGCAGCATCGGCCGAACCGACGACGCCGTTCCTCTCGAAACCTGGGCGGAGGAAGTGAAACAGGATTTTCAGCGGCTGCTCGTTCGGGATGATGTGCTCACCGGCTACGCGCTGTTCGAAGAGCGCGGCGCCGTGCGCTATCTGCTTCATCCGAGCGACGCCACCACGGGTGTGCGCTACAGCTCGCTCGCGATGATTCACGCGATACTCGAGGACATGCTCACGCCGAATCAGGTGGCGCGAGCACCTGCGTCTCATCGATTCGCATCTCAGTGGACCGGACGGCGTGCGTTTGTTCGATCGCCCGCTGCCGTACCACGGCGGCCGGCAACGCTTGTTCCAACGCGCGGAGACCGCCACGTTCTTCGGCCGCGAGATCGGGCTCATGTATATGCATGCTCATCTGCGATACGCCCAGGCGCTTGCGCACGTGGGCGATGCGCGGCGGTTCTTTCATGCGCTGTGCCAGGCAGTGCCGATCGGCATCCGCTCGATCGTGCCGAGCGCGACGCTGCGGCAGGCGAACTGCTATTACTCGAGCTCCGACGCAGCGTTCGAAGACCGGTATCAGGCCAGCGCGGAGTACGAACGCGTCGCGAACGGCACGATTGCGCTCGATGGCGGCTGGCGCGTGTATTCCAGCGGCGCCGGCATCGCGCTCGGGCTGATCGTGCGGCATTTCCTGGGGCTCTCCAGCGAAGCAACCGCCGTGAGCATCGACCCCGTCATCCCACCGGAGCTCGATGGATTGCGTGTGCAGACCGCGCTCCTCGACCGTCCGATCGAAGTGCACTACAGAGTTCGCGGCAGCGGGTGCGGCGTCACCGCGATCGCGGTGAACGGCGAAGCGCTGCCGTACACCACTCGCGCGAATCCGCATCGGCGCGGCGCTGCGCTCGTCGCCAACAGTGCGCTGCTGCCGCGGTTATCCGCGAACGGGAACGTTCTCGCCATCGACCTAGGCTAGTCTTGCAGCTTGCGACGCCTTCACGAGGACAAACCATGCGTAAACGAATCATCGCGCCACTCGAGCAGGAAACCGCGACCCCCGCGGATGACTGGCTGGACTTGGAGAGTCTCGCGGAAGTCGAAGTCACGTCGGAGGACGTCGCCTATCCGATCGAGTCGGCGTTGCTTTCCAGGCAGGGCTCGGGCTGGCGCGCGGCAGCACCGGGAAAACAGACGATCCGGCTGCTCTTCACTCGTCCGCAACGGCTGAAGCGGATCTGCCTAAGCTACGTCGAGCCCGCGGCTCGCCGCACACAGGAATACGTTCTGCGTTGGTCGGCGGACGGTGGCAAGTCTTACCGGGAGATCGTGCGGCAGCAGTGGAACTTCAGCCCGCAGAGCGCAATCTCGGAGACGGAGGACCATCGTGTCGACCTGCCCGCGGTGACGGCGCTCGAGTTGACCATCATCCCAGACATAAGCGGTGGAAACGCCATCGCTTCTTTGGCTCGCCTGCTGCTTGCCTAGAGACTGGGTACGACGAGATGCGAGGAAAAGCTCTTGGCGTTCTCGCCGTCGCCTGTTGGGGATGCGCTCCGCCGGCTCCACACCCATTTGATTCCCCCACGGTCTTCGTGGGCTCGCTTAGGTCGGAGACCTTGTTCCCGAAGCGGCAGCTAGTCGGGTGCGAAACCTTTGCGGGCGAGGAATCGGTGACACCTACGGGTGCGGGCGGATCGACGGACAACCCGATTTGCGTAGCCAATTCCTGCGGCTTCGGCGAAGCCGAATTCGAAGTCGAAAAGGTTCTGTCCGGCAGCCCTGGTCTCGGGCGCGGCGTTCTGCGGTATTCACTCGGTGAATGGTGTGAACCCGAGTTTCGCCTCACGCGCGAGCCGGTATTGATCACCATAGACGAGTACGACCGGGAGTCGGGCGAGCACCAATTTAGCTTTGATGCCGTTTTCGAATCAGAGAAGGGCGACTTCATTTTGCCGCAGGCGATTGCGCAGATCCGCGGTGTTCAGTTGGCGTCGTTACTCAAGCCGCTACCGAGCACTGTGGATTACGGCGCTGAAGAAGACTTCACGGACTCCGAGATCGATGACCTGTTAGCACTGGGATTCGTAGTTACCGACGAGGGGAGAGTGGCCGCTCACCAAGGAGTATTTCTCGCTGACTTGGCTCAAGCTCTGTCCGGCAGGGAAGGCCGTGACTAAGGCCGATTCAAGCTCTCAGAGCGAGATCATCGCCTCGATCGCGGGCGAATTGTCCTCCAACGGCATCTCGTCCGTGTCCACCGAATAGTGCGCATGGATCGCGAACCAAGTTTGTACGTTACGGCGAGTGAGCACCACGTTTGCGCGTGTTTCGTCCTCCTTGCGCAGCTCGGCCTCCGTCGGTTGTTGCCGATCCCGTATGCGTCGCGTGATCACGGTGGTGATCTCGTCGAACGCAAGCCGAGCCGATTCGTACTTTGCGATCGCATCCTTTAGAGCATCAGCGATGGTCACCATTCGCGAATCCCTCTCAATTCGGCGAGTGGGTCGAATATATGTCCAACAAGGACCCCGCTCTAGGCGCGGTCTCGAATCAATTCGCAAAGTGTGACTTGGTTCACGTCACGGGCAGCGCTCGATCGCCAGCGGATGAGCCCGGGAACAGCTCGGCGACGTCGCGAGGGTGAGGGCGGCTCGCCGGCTCGCCGATTCGCGCGGTTGAAATTACAATCCGTACAACGTCTCGACATCGATCACCAATACGAGTGACGCCGATGCTGAACCGGCTAACGGCCTGCGTCGCGGTCGGTGCGCTGATCGCCGCGCAGCCCGTGCCCGCGGCGCCCGCTTCGCTCGCCGAGGCCCTCGATCTTTGGAGTAACGTATTGACCCGTTTCGTCGACGAACAAGGTCGCACCGACTTCGACGCCCTCGCGGCGGACCGCAACGCCCTCGACGAGTTCGTGGCCTACGTGGAGCGCGTGAGCCCGGCGACGGCGCCTGAGCTGTTCCCGCGCCGCGCCGACGTGCTCGCCTACCACTTGAACGCCTACAACGCGCTGGCCATGCGGGGTGTCATCGACGAAGGCATCACCGACGGATTCACGAGCTTTTTCAAGCGCCAGATGTTCTTCAGGTTGCGCAAGGTCACCGTCGGCGGCCGGTCGATGTCGCTATCGGCGTACGAGAACGACGTCATTCGCCCGCTCGGCGAGCCTCGTGTGCATTTCGCGCTCAACTGCATGGTGCGCAGCTGTCCGCGCCTGCCCCAAACGGCTTTTAGCGCCGAGGAGCTCGAAGCGCAGCTCGAAGCCGCGGCGAAGGAATTTCTCAACGACCCGCGCAACGTTCGCGTTGACGCCGCGGCGCGCGAAGTTTGGCTGTCGGCCATTCTCGATTTCTACACCGAAGATTTCGCCCCCGACGGCAAGCGCGAGAGCTTGATCGAGTACGTGAACCGCTATCGAGACGAGCGCATCGATCCGAGCTTCGTCGTGAAGTTCCTTACCTACGATTGGACGCTGAATCGCCAGCCCTGACGAAGCGTTCGAGTCAGCGATCGATTTCGCTGCACGAAGAGCCGTAGGCGAAACAGCTGTAGCAGCGGTGGTGCTGCAACGTGATGCGCTTGCCCAAGCTCTCCGTCAGCGTGCCGCCCAAGTCGTAAGCAGGGTCGTCGTCGACGAGCGTGCAGGCGAAGACGCGCATGCGGCCGTCCTTTTTGACGACCATCTTCGAGAACGCGCACATGAACGCGCGGCGCGTGTCCGCGGATTGATAGGTCGTCATGCAGTGCTCGGTAATAGCCGGAACTTCCGGGTGCGCCCCCGGAAGCAAGAAATCGGGAAATCCCACGAGCGTCGTGTTCCTCGGCAGCCCGTGCTCCGCAAGCAAACCGGCGTAGGCCTCGGCAACGGCGGCGGCGTTCTCGCCCTTCTCGATCTGTCTCGCGATCGACACCTTGAAACCGAGCGCGTGCAGCTTCTCGAGCGCCGCCCACGATTGCTCGAACGTGCCGGCGCCGCGGCCCGCGTCGTGCCGTTCGCGGTCCGGATAATCGACGCTGACGCGAAACGCGATCGGTTGCGGTTGCGCGCGTAGCGCACGGATCTGATGCAGGCGCTTCAGCAGCGGAGCCGTGCCGTTCGTCAGCACCAAGCACGGTCGAAATTGCGATGCGTAGCGCAGGATGTTGACGAAGTCTTTGACGATGAACGGCTCACCGCCGGTGAACGAGAGCTGCTCGACGCCGAGCGCGACGGCCTCGTCGATGAACGGCTTGGCGTCCGCGAGCGTGATGCGGCCGAGCCGCCCGTCGCCGGGCTTCGATCCCTCGAGGCAAAACGGGCACGCTAAGTTGCAGGCCGTGCCCGTGTGAAACCAGAGCTCGCGCAGCGCGTGCGGCTCGATGTATCCGCGTGGCTCGCCGGCGGCGGTGAAGTGCAGCGATCTTGGCTCCGCGTTCATCGGTTCGTGCTCCGCGTCCGAGGGTAGCAGCGCCCGATAGCTTGCGGCCAGCGCCTCGGGCCGGGCGCCGAGCGCGAAGCGGAGCGCGAGCCAGCGATTGTGCAGTGTCCGCCTGAACCAGCCGTCCCGTTCCCAGCGCCGCGTGGCAACCGCGAGCGCGCGAGGTAGCACGCGGAACGTGCCGCGCGCGCGCAGTCGCCGCACGAGCCCCACTTCCTCGAACAGCGGCCACTCGGCAAATCCGCCCAGCTCGTGGTAAACGTCGCGGCGCGCGAAGATGCCCTGATCGCCATAAACCATGCCGCCGCAGCGAATTCGCAGCGCGACGAGCTGCGCGAGCAGGCGCTTGTACGATGTCGTCGGCCCTTGGAAAGCGAACCGAAAACAGCCGCTCTCGGCGCCGCCGCGAACGGCCGCGGCGATGACCGCCAGCGCGTCGTGCGGCAACTGCGCGTCGGCGTGCACGAACCACAGCACCGCGGCCGCTTGCTCGTCGAGCGCCCGCGTGGAGCTGCGCACCGCGATTGGCTGGCGCTTCGACGTACTCGCAGGCATGCCGGTCGCAGACGGCCGCAACAGCCGCGTCTGCGCTTCCCGAAACCACGATGATCTCCTCGGGTTGCTGTGCCTCGAGCTGCGCGAGCAGTGCTTCGAGCTCGGCCGCATCGCCGAGCACGGGGATCACGACGGCGATGCCGTTCGCCGAGCTCATTTCGCGCGGTCCGGCAGCGGCGGCTGCGACTCGGCTGCCAGGCGCTCGCGCAAGATGCGCGTGGCGCGGCGCGTGATCAGCACCGTGAGCGCGGCCGTGGCCGCGAAACCGATCGCGAGCAACGAGTGCGCGGCCCAGCTCGGCGGGCCGCCGCCGCTCGTCAGTGTCGTAAGGCTCTTCGCGAGCGAGCCCGTGTAGACGTAGAGCACGATGGCCGGCAGCATGCCGATCCACGTTGCCAGCAGGTAATCCCGAAATCGCGCCGCCGTGATGCTCAATACGTAGTTCAGGAGGTTGTAAGGAATCAACGGCGACAGCCGCGCCAATAGCACGATCGGGAAGCCGTCATGGTGCATCGCCGCGTCGAGCGCGCCGAAGCGCGGCCACTCGGCGACGCGCTGCGCAACCCAATCGCGCGCAACGAATCGCCCGACGACGAATGCGGCAGCCGCGCCGAGCACGCTGCCGGCCGACGTGAGCGCCACGCCGAGCGGCAAGCCGAAGAGATATCCTGCCGCCAACGTCAGAATCGAGCCCGGCACGACGAGCACGGCGGCCAGCACGTAGACGGCAACGAACAGCGTGCCTGCAGCCTCGCGATGGCGCTGCGCCCAAGCTGTGGTCCCGATGATCCAGGACCCAAGAGGCCAACCGACGGCGACTGCGACGATCGCCGCGAGCAGCAGCGCGACAACCGCGGCGCGCAGCGCGATCATCGGTCGAGATCCGTTTGCGTCGTGAGCCAGCGCACGAGCGCACGGCGCGCCGGCCGCGCATCGCCGAGAAGCTCGGTGCGTAGCGCGACGAGATCGTCGAGCGTGTCGACGTCCTTTAGGCGCGGAAGCGTCGCGGCGCTCGAGCCGGCCGCAACGCAGGCCGCTCGCAGCGACTCGAACAACGCGGTCGTGCTCCAGGGCAGCTCGGCGAGCGGCGGCCAACGTCCGCGTACACCCATCAGCACGACGCCGCCGTCGGCGGCCGGGCCGAGCACCGTGTCGTGGTCGCCGAGCGCGGCCGCCGCGCGCTCGAGGTACGCGACATCGAGGCTCGGGCAATCGATGCCGATGTACAGCTGCCGCTCGAAGCCGAGCCGCGATCAGCTCCTCGTTGACATGATTGATGCGCTCGCCGAGATTGCCGCCGCGCTGCACCACCAAGGCGTCGGCCGGCGGCGCGTCGACCCGCTCGTCGGCTGCCGACGGTGCGGCGCACTTAGGACCCGGCCAAGCCTCGAGGTCCTCGCAGGCGCAGTCGAGCAAGCGCTGCGCGGCCAGCGTCGCTCGCTGCGCGCCGATGTGCTCCGCCAAGCGCCGTTTCGAGCGCGCGGCCGATTTCATCATCAGCACCACGCAGCAGGCGGCGCTGCGGCCGCCCTGCATCGACGGCGTTTCCATGGCGCCATGGTACACGCGGGCGTAGCGCCGCCCGCGGGCACTGCGCGTTCCGGGACGGCGAGCGTATGATCAGGCGTCGATCAACCCGAAAGCAGGGGAGGCCTTGCGATGCAGCGCGACCGCAGACTCGACGCCTTTCGTCGACCGGACATTAGGCCGAGCGACGGCCTGAGCCGCCGCTCGTTCATCGCCCACGGCACGGCCGCCGCCGCCACAGCCGCGCTCCCGGCGGCCGCATTCGCTGCCGTCGATCGCAGCCAGTTCAAACGTGTGCCGACGCAGTACATCGCCGCGCTCGCCCCGCCGGAAGCAACCTCGGGCAACAATGCCGAGACCTGGGGCTGGTGGCGCCAAGATCCCGGGCCGCGCGGCGTGCGGCTCAAGTACTACGACCGCCTCGAGAACGGTGTTGCGCCGGCCGGTTGGCATCTCGACAAGAACGCCTGGTGGCTCGAGGAGCACGGGTTGCTCATGGAAGCGCCCACCTTCCCGATGCCCGCCGGACAGTACCTGGTAACCGGCGATCGCGAGGTCACGAGTGTGCTCACGGTCCATCCGGCGAGCGCGGGCGGCCAGCAACGCTGGGAGCTCGCGGACGGCGCCACGCTCTACGATGTCACGCATCTGCGCTGTCGCTCGGCACGTCTATACGCCGGCGAAGGCGGGCGGTTCGTGCTCACCGAAGGCGGCGCGCGAAGACGACTTCCCCGTGTCTCCCGGCGCGGCGATGCCGCCGGTCGCCGACTGCGCGAAGCAAGACTACCAAGTGCTGATCGTGATCGGCGTTCCGAAGAGCGCCTGAGCAGTAGGTAGCCGCCGCCGACCTCCCGATCGTGCCGTAAGGTCCGACCGCGCGAGCAGGGCGGATAGTTCCGTGCCGCTATGTTAGGCGTCGTACAAACATCGACGCTTGGTTTCGGTATTGTCCGGCCACATGGCGAACCCTCAAACCGACTGGCAACGATTGCTCGGCGAGTACTCTCTGGCGCAGGGCGAGTACCGGGCCGCGCGAGACATTGCGGTCAGGCACTCAGTCAACGTTGACGCAATGACGGCCGCGTTCTTGGCCGAAGAACTAGCGCGCGACAAGCTCGTCCTGCTGCGTCGTCGGATGTACGCCCCGATCGACGAAGCGACGGTGAGCACGTGAAACAGTACCAAGAGAGCCCTGTCGAAGCGTGGCTGTGGATCGCCGCCGGCATGATGTTCGCCGCGGTTCTTGCAGTGCTGGTGACGTGACCTATCCGACGCGGAGCGCTTCATGACGGACCGTCAAACCGAATGGCGCCAATTCCTCGAAGAGAACGTTACTGGGAGCGCTGAGTACCGCGCCGCGAGGGAAGCGGCGCTCAAGCGTTTCCAAGCACGTCGGTTGGCCGAGGAACAGTGCCGAGTGACCACTGAGTCGGCAGAAAAGGAAAACTCGGCGCTAAGGCCGGGTCTCAATCGAACCTGAAAGAGCGCCGGGTCTCAGTTCGACAACGCTTGATCGCTCGCGGCTGAGCCCGGAACAGCGGCGACGGCGGCGATGCGGATAAGCCTTCATCTCCGATCGGCCGTCTGCAGACCCTTCTACGGTGCGGACGAGCTATGTTCTCTACCGCACATACGCAGTCGATTCGGCGACGTATGTTCCCATAGCGTGAGGAACGAGACAGCGCAGCGGAAGTGGCAACGCATTCTTGCGGAATACGCCTTTGCGCGTGCCGAACACCAACTTGCCTGTCAGGTCCTTCTGAATCAACCGCGAGCCGGCGACCTCAGAGAATCGGACTCCGCCGCCTTTCTGGCGGAACAGGTAGCACGCCGGAAACTTCTAGACCTGCGCGACCAAATGGAGCGGCTAGAAGCAGACTCGTGGCTCGATGCTCCGGGCGCCCTTGCGGACTAGCTCGGGCTACGTGGATTTGCGTGTTTTGATAGCCGGACGCGAGCGAAGAAAAGCGATGCGCGCACGCGTTCTTCTTCGAGGCTGGCGGCCGCCGTCAGCTCTCTGCCTGATGCGAGGCGTTCCATGATCTGCTGCTCCAGGGCCTCGAACTCGGCCTTCGCAGCGCCGTACATTGCGACTGCTTCGTCGTAAAGCGCCATCGCCGCTTCGAAGTCTTCTCGTGGTGTCATCGAGGAACCCCAGGATCAGCTGGGAGCCATCTCACACCTAATCTACGCGCAACAAGAACCCCGCGCGAGGCGGAGTTGCGGGAACGAACGATTTGGTTCGGTCTACTGTAGCTACGCGCACGCCGAAGGCCATGCGAGAGAAGCTCGAGGCGGTTGGGAGTAGAGTCGAGCTCGTCCGGGGACGTACGAGGGCATCTTACGGGGACACGCGGGTCCCAGGCTGCTCCGGCAGCCTGTAGAAACGACGGATGCCCGGTCGTGCGGCGTCGAGGTTCGCGAGCACCAAGTCTTGCAGCCGCGCGACACCTTCCGCCCGATCCTGAACGGGCTCGTCGAGCCACACCGCACCAGACGAAATGACCTCGGGGTCGCGCCCATAGAACAGATAGACGGCTAGGTGGACGACCGCGATCAAATCGTCACCGTTGGAGTTGCTCACCTTCTTTGCGAAATCGCGCATGTCGGTGAGAGTCTTCGCGTTGACTTCCTTGCGCACGGAGTCCAGCGATGAGTCGGGCCCGATCGCGGCCGGCCGAACCAACAACACGAGGTCAATCTTGTTTGCCAACATCGTGTCGACGAACTCGCGATTGTCCACGTCGGTGATAGTCGGCACGAGGTCGTAGCTCGTGACCGCGTCGTAATTGTGCTCGCGCGCTTTGGCGACGAGCTGGCGCTCGAAATCCGCCCTGAGCGCCGGGTCTTCCGTGAGCGCGACCACGACAATCTTGTAAATACGGTCTGGTCGTCCTTGGCCGGACGCGGCAGCCGCGATGCCAAGAGCCGCGCAGACGCAGATGACTTTGAGACTCGACATGAGCAAATACTCCACCTTTCCGAACCGATGGTACGCCAGTCGCGAGTGATGTCGCGATCCTTGACTCGAGATCACGCTAGTCCTTGGATCGACGCGCGCCCCACGAGCTCGTGCTCGGCCGGCGTTTCACGTGGGCGCGCGGCCGCTGCGGCCGCGTCGGCGGGCCAAACGCAGCGCTAGAAGCGGCCGTTCGCGTCGACGTATTCCCGGGCAGCGCGCAGCACCGGCCGGTCGGCGTCGGCCTTGGCGGTGAGAGTCAACAACTGCTTGAAGTACGACACGGCCAGGGTGCGATTGCCGCTCTGCGCCGCGGCGCGTGCGGCGCCGTCGAGCGATCGGACCCGGTTGGGCACGGTCTCGAGCGAGCGCTCGAACTGCGGAAGAGCATCGGCCGGCTTGCCGGCCTCGAGGAGCAGCTCACCGAGCAGCTCCCGCATGGGCGAGAGGCGGTTCTCCATCGCGACATTTTTTTCCGTGCGATCCTCGCGATCGGCGGCATTCTGCATCGCCGTGATGGCTTCAGCAGTTTGCTTCTCGGCGAGCGCGATCCACGCGGTCGCCGCGGCTTGCTGAATGCCCACCTGCTCGGCCCAGTAGGGGTCTCCAGTCGTGGCGATTTCCTGATGGAGCCGCGTGATCTCAGCCAGGTCCTTCTTGGCGCCCGCTGAGTCGCCAGACCGGGTGGCGCCCAGCGCACGGCCGAACCACACGATCGCTTCGGCCTCTTTGTAGGGGGTCGTCATCGGCGGCAGCGCCGCGGCCTCGGCCCACGCGCCGCGTTCGATGGCGTAGCGGACCGGGATGGCCGCGTAGGCCGTGTGATTGGTGATGCGTTCGCCAGCCGGCATCACGGCGATCGAATTGCGCTGATCGACGAGGGCTTTGGCGCGATTGTCCTGCGCGAGCTGCATGTAGGCGTTAGTCAGGAAATCCAGCGCGTGGTACCGGGCGGCGATCGCGGCGGGATTCGCCGCCGCTGCCGGGTTGACGCTCCGCGCGTAGGCGATGTTGGCCGCATCGGCGGCGAGATTGGAATCGATCGCCTCCTGCCACATGCCGAGCGTCGAAAAAATGTGCGATGGCATATGGACCGCGTGCGGCGAAGACGAAGCGAGCGCCGCGTAGCGGCGAGCCGCGGGCAGCCCCTTCTCGGCGATCGGCGCGTAGTCGTAGCTGTGAATCAGGTAGTGAACGATGCCGGGGTGCTCCGGCTGTGTTGTCTCGAGCTGCTCGAGGATGGCGGCGGCCTTCAGCTGACTTGCGTAGGTCTTGTCCGAGAGGTCCACCGCTTCGAGCAGCGAGAGCGCGTAAAACGTCGAGGCCTCGCTGTCGTTCGGATACTTGGCGTGCGAGCTTCGCCATCGCGTCGGCGTATCGGGCAGTTCGGATCCGCTGGGCCACCGTGTCGTAGTCTTGAAAGAAGACCGCCATTGCTTCGATCCAGTCACGTTCGCGCGGCGTGGAGGTTGTGGCGGCTCGTGCATTCTGGATCGCGTCCCAGCCCTGTTTCAGATTCGTGGGCGCGAACGGCGGCGTGAGCGGATTGGGTCGCTGGCTGATCGCCACGCCCCACTGCGCCATCGCGCACGAGGGCTCTTTCGCCGCGATCGCCTTGAAGGCCTTGTCGGTCTCCGGATAGAAGAAGGAGTGCAGCATCGCGACCGCCCGATCGAATTGCTGCTGGGAGTCGGCACTGCAGGAGATTTCAAAATGCACGGATCCGAACTCGTGCCCGTCGTGACCGGTCTGCGCAGCAGCGGAGCCGCCGCCCACAGCGAGAAGCACCATTCCGGCCAACCCCGTGTATCGTGCGGCGAGCTCAACCATGACGGCTAACGTGCCGGTTCGCTGGCGGTGTGCTTCGACTCCGGCGACCGCCACGCTTTCACGATGCGCCCGACGTCGATCGCGACGGATGAGTCGACGCCGAGTTGCGCGCATGGGAAGAATCCGATCAGTTCGCCGCGTACGTCGCGCTTCAAGCGCTTCACACGGGTGACAATCGTTCTACCGGTCGCGAGCGTGCAGACGAGCTCATCACCGACGCGTAGATCGCTCGGCGTAACCGGATTGTCCGTTTGTGGTATGGATTCGATGACCGATTCTTGCTTTGAGGCTTCCACGAAGGTGCCCTCTCGCTAGTAGCCATCCTCATAGGATACAACCGCAGCATCCGATTTAACGTCCTCGAAGCCGGAACGCAGCCCGCGGCCAGCTGGAACCCGGCACGAGCCGGGTCTCGATCGAACCTGATCGCAGGTTCAGCTCAACCGCGCCTCGATCGCCCGCGCGGTGTGGAATGAGCGATCGGCTGCGAACTCTGCTACTGGCTCTGGGACGAGAGCCGACACTCCTCAAGCTTGCGCGTTGCCTGATTGACCGCGACGCGCGCCGCAACTTCTCGGTGGTACACACTGCTCGGTAGGGTGTCGCACCTAGCCGAGCCGGAGCGGAGGTAGGCGGCAAGCTCAGCGACCGCCGTTTCCCACTCTTTCGTCGCCGCGCGCAGTTCCGCTCGCAGCTGTTCGAGGTCTCCAGGTTCCTGCGACATTGCAGGATGCTATCGCCCAGCGGTTTCGCCGGGTCTCGAGAATCATGTAGGAATTAGCACCGTACCGTTCGGAGTGCTGGAGTGACGCGAATACGAGACGCTGACGTTCAATGCCAACGCGGCGTTACCCGGAGCAACACGCGAATCTACGTTTGATCCTTCAGCGCGTCGCGAGTAGAGGTAACGACAATCCCCGTGCACCCGGTCACGCTCCACACGTGATCATCAGCGGTGCCCGGCTCGCCACGATGGTAATCCCCGGGATAGAGCTTTCTGCCGTCAATCCAAAGGTCACCTTGAAGCAGATACAGCTCCTCGACGCCCGCGTGCGTGTGCGCTGGATAGTCGACTCCAGGGGCGAGCCGCACCAGCATGCTCACCCGGTCATTCTGGGTATCGGTCGCCAACAGCTTGCAAGAGACTCCGTGGACGACTTCTCTCCAACGCGGTTCAATCCATGGCCGGGTCGTCGAAAGCGATCTCTCCGTGATGCGCTGTGCGAGGCGCCCCCAAAGCGACGTGAATGCGTGAATCATGTCAGCGTCGCGCTTTCCCCCTGTGCGTGCAGCGATTTCCAAACGCGTTACGTCGGAAAATAGCGCCGTATCGATCGCCTGTTGGTCCACCGGAGTAGGCGCGGGCGCGTCTGCCTGCTGGTTTTTCCGCCGTTCGAACTGCAAACGGTCGATAGCTTTCGCGCGCGCCTGACTCATCACCCATGCGAGCACGGTCCTGGCGTTTCGGTTGTATGTCGACGAACGTCTCTGAAGGTCGTAAAAGACGTTCAGCGTCACTTCCTCGGCCGCCCTGCGGCTGTTGGTGATTCGCGTGGTCAACGTGAACACCAGCCGGTGCGTCCGCTCGTAGAGGGCGTGAAGCGCCCCGTCATCGCCCGCGGCGACGCCGCGGACGAGTTTGACCCAGTCGTCTTCGAGCACGAGTGGCTCGGTCTTGTCGGCGAACAGCACGTCGGCGAGCGTGGCGGGCGTCATCTCGCGATATTGGGACCGCCGCGTGGCTCGTACAAGTCACTATCGGTTCCGCCGCTAAGTGTCTGAACGACCGAGTCACGGAACTGAGGTGCCGTTACGGACTAGCTCGGAGTACGTGGGTTCCTGCGTTGTGATAGCCGGTTACGCGCATGGAGCAGGCTGACCCTGGCGACTTCTTCCTTGTTCCACTCCGACGTTAGGACGACTTCGCCCACCTTGAGGTGTTCTTGAATGGCTCGTTGCAGGGCTTCGAACTCCGCTTTTGCTGCTTCGTACATTGCGACTGCTTCATCGAAAAGCGCTCGGGCTTCGTCGAATTCATCAGGGGTCGGCATGATTGCTTCGAGTCCGGTCTACCTTAGCGGCGGCTCGTCGCGGATAGCGTATGCGTGAATCCGTGCAGCGAGCCGGTGCAGTTCGAGCGCTCGGCCCAGCATCGCGTCCTGAACATCACGATCCGTCGTCTTCGTGGCGTGCTCGTAGTAGCTATCGCACAGTGCTGTGCACGCTTGCTCGAGAAGCTGTAGATCCTCTCGTGAAAGATCGAGGTTCGTGGGTTTTGTGCTCATGCGGAGCAGGTCGGTCATTGGTGCGACCGCCGCCGTCTTGTTTTTGTTGGGCGCTATCTTGCCGAGAGCGTCAAGCGAAAAGCGAAACGTTTGTCATAACGAGGCCAGTGATGGGCGACCACTAGAGCGGGGAACAGCTCGGCGACGTTGGCGGCGGCTATGTGTGCTACCGCACAAACCGCGTGAAGCCCGTCGCGGTAACTTGCGCCCTATGTCTGACCGCGTCCTGGAATGGCAAGCGCTACTCCGTGAGCACCTTGCCGCGCGCGAGGCGTTGGATGCTGCCAATTCTTCGATCAGCGTGCTCACCGTTCCGGTTGAGCACCTAGAAGCGGAATTTCGCACTGCGACCCTGGCGCGGGCGAAGCTACTGGAAGTCCGTGGACGGATGGACCGGTTCGACCGGTTCGACCCGGATCATGCGGAGTCGTTGCCCATCGGCTAGCCGCGCGCTCCCAAAAACGGAAAATGGCGCGAGTACTAGCGAACTCCGGCCAACACACCGACCACCGCGCCGGAAATCAGCGTCCAGATGATTCCGAGAAGGATCGCAGCCGGGATCACAGCGATCGCTGCCTTGAGGAACAGGCCGACCATCGGAAAAAAGGCGATATCGATTTCCACGACGCGGACGAGCTGAACGCTCGCGGCTGGCGCGGCGGATCTCACCGTGGGCTTGAGTGCACGTGCACTTGCAAGGTACTGCTGAGCGTCGAGGGCTGCCGCCGTATTCGGATGGTCCAGAACAATCTGGCTGAATAGTGCGATTGCATCGGTTCCCCGGCCATCCTTGTCGAGGTCCCAGGCTCTCGTGCGCAGCTCTTCAGGATCGTAGGGTGTGACGTTCACGGTCGTTTCTCCTACTTGTTGTTCGAACGACTATCCCATCCTACGCCCCTCGTGGCGATCGAACATCATCGCCAACTCTTATCACTTACCGAGATCCGTGCGGGCATTCACGGTGGCACCACACGCGGGACAGATCGTCTCGCCTTTCGGCACGCGCCGCAGGCACTTCGGGCACTGCTTCCCGATAGCTCGCGGAATGGCTTTCATGAAGATCACGACTAACACCACGAAGAGCACGAAGGCTCCGGCCAGTAACGGCGCGCTCAGCTCAGGCATAGAACCCCCTTTGTTCTTAAGGTCTATCGAGCTTGCATCTTTCATGCCCGCGAGCTGTGCATGCTCGCCGCGGTTGTCGTGCTCGGGGCGCGGTATGGGCGAGCGGTGTATCGCGGCGGCCGCGCTTCGATCAGGCCTCGCTCGGGTCCGGTCCCGGCAGCGGCGCACCTTGCACCGGGCCACGATAGAGCTCGCCGACAGACGTCCCGAGCTTCGGCATGGCTTTGGTGGCAGCGGCAGCCCACGAGTTCTCGTCCCCCGGAGATCCCGGGTGCCGATAGGCGGTGAGCGTGACGAACTTGTCGGAGTGTCGCAGTGCGAATTCGTAAATGTAATCGTCGTTGGACGCAAAACTGCGTGCGAGCAGGCCGTCATCGCAGCCGGGCGGGGTATGAAAGGTGCCGACCTGGCGCCGATATACTCGGAGCGCCTCCGCCTTCTCGTCTGTCATGGGTGCTCCTCTGCGGGGGGTGGTTGTCGGTGCCTGGCCGGCAGTCCGTACGAATTCGAGGGATTGCTCATGGCAGGAATCGTGCGACGCAAAAGGACAAAAAGAAACCCCGCCGAAGCGGGGCCTCTAGCGGTTCGCGGCTTCAGCTCCCGCACATTCCACGGCGGCGTCTCTCGATACTGCCGTGCAAAGGGCTCCGGACTGGATATTGCATGGCGATCGTGGAAGTGTGAGCAGGAGGCTCCGATGAAATCGACGACGGGACGTCAAACGAGCGCGGCTGGAAGCAGTGTCAAAGCCGTTCATTGCGTGGGATGTGGTGCGATGCTCGCTACAACCGAGTCGCCACACGATCTATACAGTTGGTCGTACCAGACCTTCAGACGGAATCACGTCGGAACGCGGGCCTTCTGCGATAGCTGCTCTTGAGGCGACCGCGCGAGGTAGGCCGAGGGCACGGGTCAAATCAAGATCGCTTGTTTTTGTCGCGCGAGAGCCGCGTCATCAGCTTGCGCGCTGCGAGTAGTTCGCTGCGGGCGGTGGCTTCGCGCTCGAACTGGACCTTAGTCAGGCGCTTTCCCGCTCGGATTCCCTCAATGACTACGGTTGTCGCGGCATCGAACTCGGCAAGCGCGGCTTTGTAGCGCTCCGTCGCGGCGGCCAGTTCTTGTTCTTCTTCGTGGCGCATTGCGTTAGAAAGACCCCTCTTTGCGGGGGTGTTAGGGGACTACACGTTCGACGGCGCCTTCGGTTCCAAAAAAATAGAACCCTCCTGAGCGGGCGTCGCTTATGTCAACGAGTGGACAGGTCAGCGAATGGGGAGCGGTCGTTCCACTTCTCTTGCTGCAGCTGCGCAAGCGCTGGGGCGCGCAGTGGACCTACCCGACACGAAACCAGGCCACGTCACGGATACCGAGTGGCTGCGACTACGCGGCGAATGCGAGGGGCTCAGGGCGTGACGTTGGGCCACGGACCGCGCCGGACGCGTCGTCGTTCGTTGTTCGGACGTCCGGTAACGTCGCTACTTGCCGCGCAGGTGCTCCATCAAGGTGTTCACCAAATCGATCGGCACGGGGAATACGATCGTATGCGAGTTCTTCTCGCCCGAGATCTCCGTCAGCGTCTGCAAGTAGCGAAGCTGCATCGCCTGCGGATGCGATGACAGAATCGCGGCCGCCTCGGAGAGGCGCTGCGACGCCTGGAACTCGCCCTCGGCGTGGATCACCTTCGCGCGCCGGGTGCGCTCGGCCTCGGCCTGTGCGGCGATCGCGCGGATCATGCTTTCGTCGAGATCCACGTGCTTGATCTCGACGTTGATCACTTTGATGCCCCAGCTCGCCGTCTGTTGGTCGAGAATCGTCTGCACGTCGGCATTGAGCTTCTCGCGCTCCGCGAGCATGTCGTCGAGCTCGTGCTGCCCGAGCACCGAACGCAAGGTGGTTTGAGCGAGCTGGCTCGTGGCTTCGACGCGGTTTTGGACCTGGATGATGGCCTTCTCCGGATCGATCACGCGGAAGTACAGTACGGCGTTCACCTTGACGGAGACGTTGTCGCGCGAGATCACGTCTTGCGACGGCACGTCCATCACGATCGTTCGCAGATCCACGCGCACCATCCTCTGGAGCGCCGGAATCAAAATGATGAGGCCGGGGCCTTTGATGCCGTGAAAGCGGCCAAGCTGAAAAATCACGCCGCGCTCGTACTCGTTGAGGATCTTGAACGCGCTGAACAGGAACAGCACGACGACGACGACCAGGAATAACAAAGGAGAGAAAGGCATGATGCGGGCCCTTATAGTTGAGGTGTGTCGCGCGGCTCGACACTCAAGACCAAGTCGGCCACTGCTGTCACGCGCAGCGGATCCCCTTTGTGCACGGGCGCCTCGGTGCGGGCGCGCCAACGCTCGCCGTGCACCCACACGACGCCTTCCCGATCGAAGTCCTCGAGCGCGGTCGCGACCGACTGCATAAGTTCTTCGGCCCCGCTCACGATCGGCAGCTTGCGCGAGCGCACCGCGAGCCAGATAGTCCCGAGCAAGGCACACGCCGCCGTCCCGGAGATCACGATCAGCAGCGGAATCGACACGCCGTACCCGGGTACGTCGGTGTCTATGAGGATCACGGATCCGAAGACGAAAGCGGCGATGCCGCCCAGGCCCAATGAGCCGAAGCTCGGAACCATGAGCTCGGCGATCATCAACGCGACGCCTAGGATGATCAGCGCGAGCCCCGCGTAGTTCACCGGCAAAAGCTGGAACGAGTACAGCGCGAGCAGCAGCGCGATTGCACCCACGACCCCGGGCAGAACGGCACCAGGATTGTAGCCCTCGAAGATCAGGCCGTAGATCCCGAGCAGCATCAGCATGTATGCGACGGTTGGGTTCGTGATGACCGCGAGCAGTTGCGTGCGCCAATCGGGCTCGATGCGCTCGTAGACCAACGCGTCCGAGTCGAGCGTGCGCACGGCGCCGCTCACCGTGACTTGGCGGCCGTCGATCTTCACGAGGAGATCGTCGAGGTCCTCCGCGATCACGTCGATCACGCCCGCCCCGAGCGCGGCGCGAGCACTCAAGCTTTCGGCTGCGCGGACGGCGCGCTCGGCCCAATCCGCATTGCGACCGCGCTGCTCAGCGAGGCTGCGGATGTAGGCAACTGCGTCGTTGATGGCCTTGCGTTCCGACTCGCTGGACGGTTCCGGAACAGTTGGCGCCGAGGGCGAGCCGGGCGCGGCGCCGCCGGCGTCGGCGGGGGCGTCAGTGCGGTCCGCTCCCGCGTCATCGCCGGCGCGTTGCTCGTCCCGGTCCGCGCCTCCGGCCGGTTCGGGCGCCGGCGTGCCGCCGATCGAGATCGGCGTTGCGGCGCCCAGGTTCGTGCCCGGGGCCATCGCCGCGATGTGGCTTGCGTAAAGGATATACGTGCCGGCGCTCGCGGCCCGCGCGCCTTGAGGATAGACGAACGTGGCCACGGGCACGGGCGAGGCGAGGATCGCTTGGATGATGTCCCGCATCGACGTATCGAGGCCGCCGGGCGTGTCCAGCTCGATCACGACCAGCGCGCTGCCCCGTTTCGTGGCCGTTTCGATTCCGCGCTCGACGTACCTGCTCACCGCCGGTCCGATCGCGTCGTGGACCGTGAGGAGCGTTGCAGTTGCGCTCGGGGCGCGCTCGGCCTCTTGGGCGCCGACCCATGCAGCGATGCCCGACGCCAATGCGAGGAGCGGCATCAGGCGAGGAAGCCGAGCGAGCGTGGCCGGCACCATCCGCGAATGGTAACAGGTCGAGCCCCCCGGGTCGGCCGGTTACGCAGCGAGTGCCCGAGATAGCGGGCTGAGCCGGTCAGGCCTCGAGAGCGCCAGAGTCGTAGACTACTCGCCCATTGACCATCGTGAGTACCGAGCGAATCTGTTTGATCTCTGCATCGGGAACCGCAAAGAAGTCCCGATCAAGCACAACCAAATCCGCGAGCTTGCCGGGCTCGATCGAGCCGATCCGGTCTTCCATTCTCAGGAACCAGCTGTTCGATCGCGTGAATAACGATAGCGCCTCGGCTCGCGTAAGTTGTTGGCCGGGATTGACGGCCGCTCCAAACGAATTCAATCCCGTGGTCGCATAGTAGATGTGCGCCCACGGATTCAGAGGTGCGATGTGGACGCCGTCACCGTGGATTCCCACCTGAATCCCGTGATCGACGATCGTGCGAAACGGCGGTCCGGCAACCTGGTTTGGATCGCTCGACGTCACCCAGCGGAACGCGGCCATCTGCACGCCGCAGCCCAATGACTGCAGCCGCGACAGCAGCTCAGGCGTCACTTCCGGAACATGGTGCACGACCCAGCGCAAGTCGCTGATGCCGTACTCCGCATTCATTTGCTCGTACGCTTCAACCACCTGCGTGAGCTGCGCGAGATTTTGGACGCTGTTCTCGTTGCGCCAGTGGGCCGCCGCAACGAGCCGCTGCGCTTCGAGCCAAACAGCCCCGGCCGAGATCGGTGCCGCCCACTCGCCAATGGCTCCGGTTCGCAGCATGTCGTCGCCGAAGAATTGAAACTGGTTCCTCAGGCGCTCGTGGAGCTCCGGCAGCGCCGGATCGTTCTGATTGTGTAAAAAATTGATCTGCAGTCGCACGCTCGCGCGGCCTTCTCGATGCAGCCCGATCCACGCGTCGTACATCGTGGAAGGGTCGAGATTCGACAGGATCTGCGCGGGGTGCAGCGGGCCCGGCGTTGGGAACAACACCTGATCCAAGTGCGCTGTCAGGCCCACGCTGGCGGAATAGCTCATCGCGTCGAGGGCGCTGCGCTTGCGATCCTCGAGTGTCTGCATGCGCCGCAAGTAATAGAGCGCCGAAGCCGATGGACCGCCGCGACCGAAACCGGCCGCTGCAATCGCGCCGTCTTCGCCGGCGTTGACCTTGACGAGATCGGGATGCACAGGCTCCGCGGCATCGGCCGCGTCGAAGAACTGCTTCGCGAGCGTGTTGACGGCGCACGGGCCCGTGAAACGTTCGTAGAGAATGACCGGCCGATCGGGAACGGCTTCGTCCAACTCTGCGCGCGTCGGGTGGCGGTGCTCGGACCATTGGTTCGGATGCCAGCCGCCCATCGAAGTGATCCATTGCCCCTCGGGCACGTCGCGCCGCCGCGCCGCGAGCGCTTCCTGCACTTCCAGAATCGACGTCGTGTTCTCGAGGATCGTGTGATATCCCGGCCGGTTGGCTAAGCTCACGAGGTGCACGTGCGGCTCGACGAGTCCGGGGACCACGGTGCGTCCACCTAGATCGATCACGCGAGCACCAGGCCCGACCGCCGGCGAACCGCCGCCCACCGTCGCGAACACGCCATTGCGAACAACGACGCTGTCCGCAACCGTGCCTCGGCCATCGACGGTGTGGACTCGTCCGTTGACGAGAGCGATGACCGAATCCGCCCCGGGTCCGGCCGCGGGCGTCTCAGTAGACGGCGTGCAGGCCGAACCGGCGACGGCCGTCGCGCCCGCCGCGCCCAACGTCTTGAGGAAACCGCGCCGCGATGTGCTGGTATCGCTCATACACTCCCCCTCGCGCCGTAAGACGTACGTCAGTGCACTAGCGTCGTCGTCGTTGTCTCCGGCGCATAGGGACTCCTGCGCCCCATCAGCTGCTTGCTGACAATCACGGTGGCCGCCGCGATCGAACGCCGGCACCGCGCCCGCCTGGAAGATTTGCTGCGGCGTCCACTGCATCGCGAGCATTGCGCCGCCGATGAGCGGTCCGACGATCGATCCAATACGCCCGATGCCGAGCGACCAGCCAACGCCTGTCGAACGCACGGCCGTCGGGTAATACGTCGCCGCTAGCACGTTCAGCCCGGCCTGCGCGCCCTGCACGGTGATCCCGAGGATGAACGTGACGATCATCATCAGCTGGAAGTTCGCGAAGACCACCGACGCCACGCCAATCAACGCGAGCGATGCGATGAACTCCATGATCATCGCGGGGAATACACCCATCCTCTTCATGAGTGGACCCTGGACGAGCGAACCGAGGATGCCGCCGACGCTGAAAGCGGCGACCGCCGTGATCCCGGCCGTGACCGGCATCCCCGCCTGGCGCAGTAGGCTCGGGAGCCAGCTCAGGATGAAGTAGAGGATCAGCAGGTTCATGAAGAACGGGATCCACAGCATCAGCGTGCCTGGCGCGCGTCCTTCGGTGAACAGATGCTTGATCGCGATGCCCTCTTGAGCGTTGGAGGCAGGCGGCGGTGCGAACGGTGCATCGGCGGCTTCCGGCGCGATCCGGCGGACGATGGAAGCGATGCGCTGACGATCCGCGCCTTTCACCGCAAGGAAGCGCAGCGACTCGGGTAGCGCCTTGATGAGGATGATGGCGAGGACGATCGGCAGGGCGCCGCCGACGACGAACACCGAGCGCCAGCCCCAGATGGGAATCAGCGCGCCGCCGACAATACTGGCGAGCACGGCGCCGCCACCCATACCGGCGAAGATGGAGGCCACGAGGATCGGCTGCAGCCGCTTCGGCGCGTATTCGGACGAGAGCGAGACGACGTTCGGCATCGCGCCGCCCAGCCCGAGGCCGGTGAGAAACCGGAACAAGATTAGTTCGTTCAACGTATCGGCGCGGGCGGTCAGCAGCGAGAAGGCGCCGAAGGCGATCGACGAGACGATGATGGCCCACTTGCGTCCCCATCGATCCGCGATGGGACCGGACGCCATGGCGCCGATCATCAGGCCGAAGAGGCCGGCCGACAGCACCGGGCCGAACGCGCTCAGCGGAATGCCCAGCTCCTCCGAGATGGGCGGCACGAGGAAGCCCATCGCCTGCGTGTCGAAGCCGTCTAGCAGCAGTATCAACCCGCAGAGCAGAATGGTGATCAGCTGAAAGCGGCTCAGCGGCCGTTCATCAATCAGCTCGTTGACGGTCAGCGCGCTTGGTTCAGTGGCCATGTGTGCTCATGATGACGCGACGAGACTATCACGCCTTCTCCGATATCACCGCAGTCCCGCTATCGTCCGCCGTACGCGAGCTGATCCATCATCTCCGCAAACATCGTCCAATTGATCCGTTTCCTTTTATGTCGGTTGCGGCCGTACCAGTACAAAGAGCCGCGGCCGACTTCCAGCTCGCCGATCTTTTCTTCGTGCGCGTAAATTTGCAGGTTCAGCGACGACCCGGCTTTCGCTAAGTCGACATTCGACAACGCGGCTTTGACTGCGTGCTTCTTTTTCGCGCGCTTTGTTCTTTTGGTTGCCATAGCTGCCTTCCGAGTGTCTGAACGCGCGGTCTCAGCCGCGGCTGCTACTGCCGCCGCCGCATCCTCTGCCAGTACTCTTCGAGTGTCCCCTCGATCTCGAGCCCGCGGAAAAACGGATACGGATCGCAATCGTACTCGAGGATCATCGTCTCGGGCGTCTTGCGCCACGAGCGATGGCGCGTCACCGGCCGCAGGTAGTTCTCCGGATCGTAGACCGTGAGCTCGCTGCGCAGCGCCTGGCCGTCCGAGCTCAGCGACATGCGCTCGACCACGCGCGCGTCGTCCGAGAGCGGCTGGCCCGCGAGATCGACGTAGCCCGGCGTGAGCATTTGGGTTTCGACGACGAGCGTCGAACCTTCCCAGTGGCCGAGCGAGTAGCCCATTGCGCGATGCGGCAGCTTCTCGGGGTAGCCGCGGCCGTCCAGGAAGATGCGGCGAACCTCGTGGAAGCTTTCGTAGAGGATCGTCACTTGAGTGTCGTTCTGCACGATCTCGAGCGGGTAGGGCCAGCCCGAGACGCGCACGAGGCCCGGCGAAACGCAGCGCAGTGCCGGGTCGTCGAGATAGTGGTAGCCGTCGACTGCGCCTTGCGCGGCCGGCGTGTAGTCGAGCGTCACGCGCGCAAGGCCGGACGACGTGCGCGACCAGACGCCGCTGAAGTCGACCGGCTTCGGCGGCGTAGGCGGTGGCACCACGTGGCGTTCGGCGTGCCACGTACCCGGCGGCGCGTCGAGCGGCGGCGTGAGCGCGCCCTCGAGCCCGTCGCCTTTCGCGCGCCCCGCGAGCTTGTAGCTGAGCAGCTGGCCGCCGCCGTCACGGGTGTCGAACTCGAGCGCGACGTTGCCGTCCTCGAGCTCGAGCGAGGCGGGGCCGCCGTCGACGAAGGCCACGAGGCGGCCGTCGGTCGCTTCGATCGTCAAGATGCCGGTGTGCACTGCACGGCGCTCGTTGAGCGTGAGGAACCAGTCGCCGACGAGCTTCGACGGTTGAGCGAGTACCACGGGCACGAACAGAGTCGCGGCTACCGCGACGAGAGCGCCTAGTATGTGGCGCCGGACAGAAGCGCCGCTCACGGCGGCGGTTCCTCGCCGGACGGCCGGATCACTTCGCCCGACGCCCTGCGGATCTCGCGAATCCAGATCTTGTGCTTCTTGTCGCGGCCGAGGTTGCCTTCGATGGTGAGCTGCTCGCCCACGCGGATCGTGTCCTTGCTCCAGCCGAGGTTGGCGAGCGCGTTCGGGCTCCTCGTCTGCGCGTCCCAGAGGATCTCCTTTCCGCTCTCGTCCTTGGTGGCGATGATGTAGTGCGCGTGCGGGTTCACGAACAGCGCTTCGATGACCTCGCCCGTGATCGTGCCGCTTTCGTCATAGCTGAACTCGGCCGCGAATGAATGGTGTGCACTAGCCTGCGAGCCGCTCAGTGCCGCGAGCGCGAGCACGACGAGACGCCGTCGGATACTCATAACTCTCCCTACGTGTGCGCGAGAGCTCGTAGGTTAGCAAATGTCGAACACAGCGCGGGAATCGCGAGCCGGCGGATTACCCGCGCGGCGCCCGCATGCGCTCGCGGCAGGCCCAGAAGAACGAGAAGCCGGGTTGGCCGATCTCCGTTTCGAGTATGAGCTCGCGCACCGCGATCTCCGCGAGTAGGCCGATGAGACCGTCCATCGCGGACTTGTACGCCTCGGGGGCGGTGCGTTTTCGCCAGGCGAGGAACTCGCTCATATTCTCTTCGAGGACGTTGCCCTTGCCATCGAGGACGAAGAGCGGCCGGTCGAAACGCGGCTCGTCCGGCCCGCCCACACCGAACGCGCTTTCGAAGCGTATACACCCCGTGCGTCGACCATTGCTCACGGCCGCCGGGTCTCCGCCAGCTGGGTCGGAACGGGAAGGTCGCGGGGGCGATCGAACGTATCGTAGATCCGCATCACGTCAGCGATAGATTTCCGGCCCGTCTCGATCACTTGATCGAGTTCGACGGCTTGCGCGTAGCAAGCGCCGCGTGCCTTGTAGCATCGAGCAGGTCATTAGCCCACCAGCCGTCCACGTTCAGGAGGGTTGTAGTCCAGCACAGCGAATAGCACGAATGCGGCCGAGAATGCGCTAGATATGCGTAACGTGCCACCCACCGTCCGCTGCAACCGACTGTCAGGCGCCAACCACTTTGCTCCAAATGAGCTGCACTTCACCCGGCAGGCTTGAATAAGCGTGGTGGTCCACTCGCTTCAGGCGGCAACCCTGATGCTCATAGAACCTACAAGCCGCGACATTCGTGTTCTGTGTTTCGACCTTGAGCTCCCGACAGCTTCTTGCCCGAGCCCACGCCTCAAGAGAGCGGAACAACGCCGAACCTACACCCAATCGACGGGCGTTGGGTGAAACCCGGATGTCCCAGAGCACTACTAAGTCGTCGCGGCCCTCCAACATATCGAGCCCTCGACTGTCCGGTTCAACCGCGGCGAGTCGCAGTTGCCTTGGCGATTTCTCCATCACCTGCTGCACTGCCTGTTTGGCGCGACGCGGCGCATCCCACCTCCGCAAGCCAGGTCTGAGCTTCAGACGGCTCGCGGAATTCCACCCACACCACGTTCGGGTAGTTGGCAGATGCCCGCAACTCGCTGAACTGCCGCCTTCGACGTTTATGCGTGGTGATGATCCAGACGAGAATCGACTCCCTTGAAAGAAAGACTCTGTGAAGCGACTCCCGATTGCCGTGCCACAACACTTCTCCCGAAAAACAGCGCTGCACTGATCTTCGGAACCCGCGCCAAAGTGTCAACGCGAAGCCGTAGTTCAGCCAAACCACCAAATTCGCGCGCGGCCACAAAATATCCCGAACTGTACGGTAGTTACCATCGGCCACCCACACGCTCCCTGCGGCAGCCTCAGCAACGAGACGGGAAAACTCCGACCGAGATTTCTCGCGCCAACCCGGAGACCAATGCAGTTCATCTAGCTCCACGAATGGAACCTGTAACGCGGTGGCCAACGCGCGCGCGAACGTGGTCTTGCCGACAGCACTGGTCCCGACTACCACGACGCGCGGATCTATCGGAAGCGTTTGCATCGGCGCTCCGCTACGGCAGCAAGCCGAGAACGAACGTGCGCGTTGCGTCCGTGCTCAGAATGGTGATCAAAACCACGTAAGTGAGCATGTATGCGCCGCTACCCGCGAGAGTTCCGGGATGGACACGTCGTATCTTCAGCAAGTCGTAGGCCACGAGAGCTACAAGACCGACGACCAGCTCTATGGGAAGCCACACCGGCACCAGGGGTCCGACTATGGGGGCCCAAAACCTGCCGGGCGGAGAGCCGCTCGCCAGTGCCGGATTGACGGTAAAGATAACGCTGGGCGACGGGCAAAGAAAAGGCCCGCACGAGGCGGGCCGAAGTGAGCAGAAACGCGAGTTGGCGGCTACGTCACGGTCAGCGCCTCGATCGCCCGCGGGTGAGCCCGGAACAGCTCGACAACTTGAAGAGCTTGCGCGCGCGATCGTGCGGTGCGGATTCGTTATTGCTTCGGCGTCGGGCTCGTTTCGGCCTGGTTGTCGGATTCGTGGAACGTATGCGCTCGAGTGCACGCAGCGATTGTCGATAGCAAGATGGCATGACGCTTGCAGCTATCTCAACGTGAACCATTGCGAATCACGAGGAGAAGCATGATGACCAACCAAGCTCCGCCAAAGGACAAGGACGACGACTCGCTCGGCGAGAACCCCAGCAAGCCAGGCCGGAAGGTGCCGAGTGACTGGGGCGTCGGGCGTGAGAACAGCAGATCACCCGGGGATGCCGAGAACTCTCCAGCGAGCAAGACGTAGCAGTCTCTTTCGCCCGGACCGTCGGCCATCGAGGCCACGTGCGTTTCAGGTGGTGGTGGATAACTTCTCGCGGACCAACGTTTTCAACCGTGAGCGATCGGGCTTGAGCTAGCAGCACGACCAAAGGAATGGCGAACAACCTCACGACTTATCACCGCAAGCGCGACTTCCGGCGCACCCCCGAGCCGGAGGGCGGGAGTCGCGAAGCCGGCAACGGCCTTCAGTTCGTAATCCAGAAGCACGACGCGACTCGGCTGCATTACGACTTCCGGCTAGAGCATGACGGCGTGCTAAAAAGTTGGGCCGTGCCGAAGGCACCCAGCCTAAACCCTAAGGACCGCAGGCTCGCGGTCCGGACCGAGGACCATCCACTCGAGTACGCGGCGTTCGAGGGCGAAATTCCGGAACCGGAATACGGCGCAGGCAGCGTCGTGATCTGGGACAGCGGCCGATGGGAGCCGCTTGCCGACCCCGACCGCGGCCTCGCGGACGGCAAGCTCGACTTCGAGCTACATGGCCGTCGTCTCGAGGGCCGTTGGACGCTCGTGCGGATGGCGCAGCGCGGCGCGCGCAAGCGTCCCGAAAACTGGCTCCTGATAAAGCGCAGCGACCCAGCGCCTCCGAAGAAATCCACGGCTGCGCGGGCGAAGCGAAAATCCACCTCGAAGGCGAAGCCGACGCGCAAGACCGCGGCGCGCGGCCGGAGCAGCTCGAACAAGCGTGCAGCAAAGGCATCGAGTGCGGATACGCCAGGCGCGCGCCGCGGCGCATTGCCGGCGCATCCCGCACCGCAGCTCGCGACGCTCGTGAACGCGGCACCAAGGGGTGCCGACTGGATCTACGAGCCCAAGCTCGACGGCTATCGTTTGCTGTGTCGTGTTGATCGCGGTCGAGTCGCGCTACTCACACGACGCGGCAAGGACTGGACCGATCGATTTCCTCACATCGTGGACGCCGCGCGGTCGCTGCCGTGCAAGTCGGCGCTACTCGACGGCGAGGCCGTAGTGTTCGATGGGCGCGGGCTCACGGATTTCCAGCGTTTGCAAAATGCAATCGCGGACGGCGACCCCGCGATCGTGCTCGTCGCGTTCGATCTACTGCACCTCGACGGCTGGGATTTACGCGGCGCAACTCTGATCGCGCGCAAGGCGCTGCTGCGAGAACTCCTCCACGACAGTGGGAGCGCGTTGAGCTACGGCGAGCATGTAGCCGAGCGCGGCGACGTCTTCTTCCGCGAAGCGTGTGGGCTCGGCCTCGAGGGAATCGTTGCGAAACGCGCAAGCGATCCGTATCGCGGCACGCGCACGAAGAGCTGGCTCAAGGTCAAATGCACGAAGCGTCAAGAGTTCGTGATCGTAGGGTTCACCGCCCCCGCAGGATCACGCACCGGCTTCGGTGCTCTGCTGCTGGGCGTACGCGACAACGCCGATGCGCCGCTGCGGTTCGCGGGCAAGGTCGGCACGGGCTTCGATGAGCTGGCTTTGACCACGCTCAAGACGCGGCTCGACGCGCTCGTTGCTCGCGCGCCGCCCATCGACCCGAAGTCGGTTCCCGCGGCCGGGCGCTCGGGCGTGCATTGGGTGCGACCCGAGCTCGTCGCGGAAGTCTCGTTCACCGAGTGGACGTCGGACGGCCGCCTACGCCATCCGGTTTTCCACGGGCTGCGCGAAGACAAGGCGAGCGGCGACATCGTCCTGGAGCGGGCGGCCACCCTGTCCGTAGGTGCTGCCCGCGGCGCCGCGCCGAGGTCGGCCGAGGCGCATGCGCCGGCGCGTGCCCGCGCAAGGCGCGCCGTGACGCTCACGAGTCCGGACAAAGTTCTGTTCCCCGATCCGGGGATTACGAAACGGCAGCTTGCTCGCTACTGGGAGGAGGTCGCCGCGCATGCACTGCCCTGGCTTAGCGATCGGCCGCTCTCGCTCTACCGCTGCCCTGAGGGTTACGCGGGGCAGTGCTTCTACCAGAAGCACATCGGCGTAGGGGTGCCGGAAGCGGTCGCGCGCGTCACCGTTCACGAGGGCGAAGAGCCGTATGCGATGGTGGACGGCGTCGGTGCGCTGCTCGGGCTCGTGCAGATTGGGGCGCTCGAGCTGCACGCGTGGGGCTCGCGCGCCGAGCATCTCGAGCAGGCCGACGTGATCGTGTTCGACCTCGACCCGGCCGAGGACGTCAAATGGAGCGCCGTCGTCGACGCAGCGCTCTTGCTGCGCGGCCGCCTCGAGTCGCTCGGGCTGCATGCGTTTCTCCGACTCACGGGTGGCAAGGGGCTGCATCTCGTAGTTCCGGTCACGCCGGGTCCACCCTGGCCCGCTGTCAAGAAGTTCGCGCGAGCGTTTGCAACCGAGTGCGCCCACGACGAGCCGAAGCGATTCACGAGCTCGATCTCCAAGAGCCGCCGTGGCGGCAAGATCTTCATCGACTACCTGCGAAACGATCGGGAAGCGACGAGCATTGCCTCGTATTCGCCGCGCGCTCGCGCTGGCGCGCCTATCGCGTTGCCGATCGAGTGGGAAGAGCTCGACGCTCGTGCGGCGGCGGCGCCGCAGTTCGGAGTGCTCGACGTTCCCGCGCTACTTCGCCGCCGTGAGCGTGATCCGTGGGAGGGGTTCGAAGCCGCGCGCAGCTCGCTCGTGAACTAGCCGTTAGCGCGCTGTCTTCCGGGAACGCTTTTGCGAGCCGCGCCCCGCCGCGGCCACCGCCGTTGCATCTTTGCGCGCACGGGCGGTTTTCTCGCTGGCCGTATGCGGAGCTGCGGCGCTCGCCGGTCCGAGCCGCTGCTTCAACACGCTCATGATGTCGATGATGTCGGCAGTTTCGCTTTCTTCATTCGACATGTCCTCATCCACCTCGACGACGTCTCGGCCTGCTGCGCGCTTGGCCTCTGCGAGCTCGAGCAGTGCGCGCGTGTAGTCGTCTTCGAGCGCTTCAAGGTCGAGATCGTCGGTCTTGAGCTCGGTGAGGGCGGCCTCGGCGTCCTTGCGCTGCGCACCTGTGAGCTTAGGTACGGCTGGCAAGCCGATCGATTCGGGGGTACGCAGCTCATCGACAAACCGCATCGTCGTGGCGCGCAGCAGCCCGCCCTCGGCGAAGATCGCCGCGAGATACTCGCGGCCGCGCATGATGAACGTCGCGATCCCGGCGCGGCCGGTCTGCTCCATCGTCTGAGCGAGCAAGTGATAAGCCTTGGTAGACTCGCCCGCGGGCGCGAGCACGTATGGACGCTGGAGCATTTTCGGCGGAATCTCGTCGCGGCTCACGAAGCGCTGCAGGTCGATATCGCGCGACTTGCGTGGCGCGACCGACTCGAGTTCCTCGTCGCTGACAACCGTGAAGCTTCCGTCGGGCCATTCGTAGCCGCGAACGATGTCGTCGTTGGTAAGCGCTTCGTCATCCGCGGAACAGTAGTAGCGCCGTTGCAATAGCTGATCGTTGGGCCCGAGCATCCGCAGCGGCGTTCGGCTCGAGCGCACGGCGGGATATAGATCCACCGGCACGCTGACGAGCCCGAAAGTGATTGTGCCGCTCCAGAACGCTCGCGGTCCTCCGCCGTGCG
This sequence comes from uncultured Gammaproteobacteria bacterium, assembly GCA_963742115.1. Lineage (GTDB taxonomy): Bacteria > Pseudomonadota > Gammaproteobacteria > Steroidobacterales > Rariloculaceae > FEN-1219. Next base: position 54,486 of record CAVUKQ010000007.1, on the reverse strand, counting down.
CGGGCGCGGCAGATTCCGACTGGCCGTCGCTCGCGCGCTGCGCTGTCGCGGCGCCTGTCGTTCGTCGCGAGCGCTTCCCCTCCGCCGAGCGGCGCGTCGTACGTTTCTTAGCGGCCATGAGTCGCCGACCGACGTCCGACCTTGAGGCTCGCCTGCAAATCCTTCAGCAGCGAGTCACTGGGCTTGCGGCGCGCAGCTTTCGGGAAGCGTACGACCTTGCCCTTCGCCTTTGCTTCGAGCAATCCGAGTACCTTCTCGCGGTGCTCGTCGTGATACGCGTCGGGGTCGAACTTGTCCTCTAGCGTCCCAATGAGCGTCTCGGCGAGCTTGATCTCGCGCGGATCGGGCGAACGGCCGGGCGGCGTGCGCACCGCGTCGATCGCCACGATTTCTTGCGCGTTACGCAGCGTATCCAGCAGCAGATAGCCCTCGCTGCCGTAAAGGGCGCCCGCGTAGCTCTTGTTTCGCATCACCCAATGCGCGATCCCGATCCACCCCTTCTGCTCGAGCGTATCCGCGAGGGCGAAATACCCCTCGTCGTCGCCGTCGGGCCCGAGGTAGTACGGTCGATCGAACCAGCGCTCGTCAAGCTTTTCAGCCGCGACGACGCGCTCTACCGTGATGGCGCGAGACGGCTTCGGCTCGAGCGCCGCTTGTTCCTCCTTGGTCAACCGGACGAATACGCCGCGGTCGAGTTGGACCGCGCGCGTAATCGCTTCGGGCGCCACGGGTTCCTGCGTCGAAGGATCCACCATCTGCTGTTTTACCGGCGTATTGTCCTTGGTGTGCAACAGCCGAAAATGCACGTTTGCGTCCTGCACCGCGGCATACAGCTTCACGGGAACTCGGAGCTCGCCGACGTTTAGATCAGCTTTCCACATTGCGCGAGTAGTCATTGCGTTCCTCCATGTCCCCACCGGGGCGGTTGCAAGGTGCGCAGATCCACACGCCCGCGACGCGCACCGCGCAAAATTGACAGGCGGGCCCGTCGCAATGGACACATCGAACCTCGAGCTCGTACACGTAGAGCTGTAGACAGCTAGGGCACTGCTCGTGTGCGTCTCTCATCGACGACTCAATACGCCTTCAGGTCCTTCGCGATCGACTGAGCCGTCGCGAGATGCTGCTGGAGTGTAGGAAGCATGTCCTTCGCCAGATCGGCAACCTCGGGGTTTTCGCCGTCGTGCGACGCTTCGGTGTACCGCGCGATTTCCTTTTGATGACCCATCATCATGTGAGATATGAAAGCGCGGTCGAAGGCCTCCCCGGACAGCTGTGACATCGCGTCGTACTCTTTGATTGCTTCGCGGGAGGTCCGCGTCGGCGGCGCCACGCCAAGCGTCTTGGCGAGCGCCTTGGCCTTCTGCAGACCGATGGTGTGATCGCTGACGAGCGTCTCGCCGTACTTGTGGACCGCGTTGCCATGTCCTCGCAGTTGCGCCAGCTGGCCCATCTTCACTTCGCCGATATTGCCGCGAATAGAATCGGTGACGAACGTTTTCGCAGCGGTGTCGCCCTGCGCCGGCACGGAGCCCGTGAACGCGAGTAGAGCGCCCGCGGCGAGCACCTCCAACGATGTGATCGTCCTTGTCATGATTCTTCCTTTCGACTTCCGAAGCGTTTTGCGAGGTTTGCAGCGTTGCCTGCGAGCTCGACCTATTCGGGCGTCGCTTCGTCCCACGTGGCACGCGCCTCGTAGTAAGCACGTAGCTTCTCGATCACGGGGAGTATCTGGTCCGCCGAGAGCAAGACCACCACATTGTCCGCTTGCTTGATGGCGAGGAGCCCATTGTCGGTCGGATAGATCTCCGTCGAGAACGCTCCTTCGATCGCGGTGGTCATGGTTGCTCCGTAGTTGCCGATTAGAAACGGGCAGTCGGTGCAAGACGTGTGCCAGTCTCGGTCCAGGCGCGCGCGATGGTTTCGAGCCGACGACATCGCTGCCTAGGATGTCTGTGCCGTTCCGCGTTCCCCGCCCACGAACCCATTCCCGGCCAGTAGCGAAAGCGTTGGCTCGATATTTGCTCCGTTAGTTCTAGTTCGGGGCTGGCCTCCGGACGCAGAACGCGTCTGATCTTGGGCGAAGGAATGCTCCCTGTTCTCGCATTGCTATTCCATTCGTTGCGGGTGCGACCCAGGCCGCCGCGCTTCGCGACGCCACCAGGAGGGCCGCGGCCCCGGCGTTCGCCTCGTCCTACCGTTCGCGGTTGGATTGCATGACACTCCCGCGGATCCGTTGGCGCTCGATCAGCCAAACGATCGCATCGAGCAGTACGCTTTCATGCCTGGCGTCGAGCTAGAGTTCGCGCCCGGTGAGCGCTTCACTCTGCGCACGACCATGCAAGGCGGCTGGGGCTCGGAGCTTGAAGGCGCGGAGCAGTCCGCAAAGCTCGCATCTTTTAATGTGCGGAGCCGCGTAAAGTTCGTCGACACGCTGGGGCGCCCCGCGTTAATCGCCGGCCTCCAGTGGGCCGGCCTCGATCCGAGCGAAGGCGAGCGGCGCGCGTTGATGAGATTCACCACCGGACTCGAATTCGATATTTCCGTCCCAAATTGGCAAGTGCGCGGCCACTCGATGCGGTTACTGCCCCATGTGCTCGAGGACCGGTTTTATCGCGCCGCCCGCGCTTGCTTTCGGCGAGACGCCGGACGACGGCGAGCGGGCGAGATCGCGTCGGAGCGACAAGTGGGGCTAGCGATAGGCCGCACTGAACCGTTCAAAATCCTTTTCATCAAGTTTGACGCCGTCGGGATCGCGTACCGCTTCTCCGACCAGAGCAAGGGCATCAGGCTGTACTTGAATTCGGTGTTCTAGCTCGGTCGATCGACTTACGGCGGTTTCGCGAGTTGTGCGACGGCGAGTTTACGGAGCTCGCAAAGTATTCCGATTGCTCGGCCCGCGCGCGGGTAACGGAGATCCGCAGTTGCGATCCGGTAGCCGATATCCCCCCTTGAAAAACCTCACATAACCCCTAGACAGCAACCCCGCTCACGGTCCTATTCGCAAAGTATGCGTTTGTAGGAGAGGAGAATGATGCAAGGTTCTACGAGAACGACGCTACTCACAGATGACGAAGCGGAAATGGTCGTGACCGCCTGTCACGCTCTTGCTGAGCGATTGAGGGCCGGGCGGGATGGCGACCTCCATATCCGCAAGGTCTCGCGAAAATCGGCCGATTCATACGAGCGTCTCGCGAGACGTTTTCAAACCGCACGCGCCGACCAGTTCGTGCGGTATCCAAAGAGGAAACATGTGATACGGATCGTTCCCGCGGAAGTGCGGGACGGCGAAGACGAAGTCGCCGGCCCCTGAGCGCGGCGCTACAGAGGGGCGCCGGTGAGACGCTCGACTCAGTCGAGATGGCGGTGCGCTCGAGGTTTTGAGGGCGCGGACGATCTGGTGGAACCTTGGTGAACCAGGCGTGTCATCTGCAACGCATTGCTAATTGCGCCACCGGCAGCGGTGTTGTCGAACACGCACCAAGCGGGGGTGCGACGCGGTGATGAGGCCAATGCGCGGGACCACGCCGAGACCCGCACCGGCTCATAGATCGACCAGTACTTCTTTGGCGAGCCATGCAGGCGGTAGTAGACGATACCCGGCCAGCCGCCCGGCTGCGCAGCGGCTGGCACCACAGCAGGGTCCGCGGCGATGCGACCGATGCGCTGCCGGACAAGCAGCCGTTGCGCGGCCGGCTCGAACCAGCTCGCATGCCGCGGTTCGCAGACTACCGCGCCATCGTGGTGCTCGCGCAGTAACCCGAAGAATGTGCGCGCGACCCGCGCGTCGTAGGGCTCGGACCCCGGCAGTTGCACGATCAGCGGCCCGAGGCGCGCTCCGAGCCCGCGGACACCGCGCAAAAACTCTGCGAGCTGACCGCGTGCGTCGCGCAGTCGCGCATCGTGGGTGATCGTGCGCGGCAGCTTCACAGCGAAGCGGAAGGACCGCGGTGTCTGTGACGCCCAACGGGCATACGTTTCGCGAGAGTGATTGCGGTAGAACGAAGTGTTGATCTCCGCGCCGGGGAACACGCGCGCATAGCGCTGCAAATGCGTGCCCTCGCCGGGAAAACGCGTGGCGACTGAACGCGGAATCGACCAACCAGCCGTCGCGACGAAGATCATTTGTTCGCCGCGATCGAAGTTCCGTCAGCGGCTCAACCGGAGCAGGCTAGCAATTCCGGCGACGAGCTCCCGCGCTTCGATCGGCTTGGCGAGATGCATCTGATATCCAGCCAGGAGAGAGCGCTGCCGGTCCTCCGCTCGGGCGTAGGCAGTAATGGCAATCGCTGGGAGGCGTTCCGCATTGGACGACGATGCTTGCGCCCTTATCCGGCGCATCAATTCATAGCCGTCCATATCCGGCATTCCGATATCGCTCAACAGAACATCGAATCGGTCGCTCGCGAAGTATCGAAGGGCTTCCGCCGCATCGCGCGCGCAAGTGGGCTTGGCGCCGCGGTCTTCCAGTATGCGCGCAATCAACGCGCGTCCATCTGCCTCGTCGTCAACGACCAATACGCGCACGTTATCCAAACGGGGCAACTCGATTGCGTCCAACGGATCGATCGTGGTCGTAGCCAGCCGCTGACCCTCCTCGGCGCGAACGTGCGACACGGGCAGTGTTACGACAAATGTGCTGCCCTTGTTCTCGCCTGGACTCTTTACGCGAACCGAACCGCCGTGCATCTCGACCAAGTTCTTGACGACCGATAACCCAAGTCCTAACCCACTATGATGGCGTGTCGTCGAGGGATCTGCCTGACGGAACCTGTCGAACACAAATGGCAGGAAATCACTGCGAATGCCGATGCCGGTATCCTCCACGATGATCTCCACGTGTGAGTTCACGCGTTCCAGTACTACGGAGATGCGGCCGCCGCGCGGCGTGAACTTCACTGCGTTGGAGAGGAGATTCCATAGCACCTGCTGCAATCTATTTGGGTCGCCGCGCACGAGATCGATGTTCGAGTCGAGCAGCGTGTTGATGCGAATGTTCTTCGCAGCCGCTGACTGACGCACGGCGTCGAGCCCTTCCTCGATAACTTGATGCAGGTGAAGCGGTTGAACCTCTAGATGAAGTTTTCCAGACACGATGCGACTCATGTCGAGCAGGTCATCAATGATGCGCACCTGTGCCCGAACGTTGCGGTCGATCGTCTGGAGCGCTTGTAGCTCTTGCTCCGGCCGCGTCGCTTGCATGAGGACGGCTGTCCAGCCTTGAATGGCGTTTAGAGGGGTACGCAATTCGTGCGAGAGCGTCGCGAGGAACTCATCCTTCATGTGACTCAGACGCTCAGCCTCCGTCCGCGCGGCCCGCTCTGATTCGAGGAACTGGGCGCGTTCACTCGCGACCTTGTTCAGTTCGGCTTCCCGATCGCGTAGCTGCTGGATGAGTTTAGCGTTATCGATGGCGATCGCCGCTTGTGCACCGATGGCGATGACAAAGCGCTCCGAGCGTTCGGTGAACACGCCTTCTTCTGGGTGGCCGAAGAACAAGCCGCCGAGTACTTCGCCCGTGCGCGAAATGACGGGAACGGCAAGATAGCTGGAGACCGGGAGATGCCCTTCGGGCATTCCGAAATGCGGAGACATTTTCCCATAGCGGGGATCCTTACGAATGTTTTCCGACCGCACCACGCCCTCGCCGTGAAAGGTCGGCGCGAAGACTTCCGTGGAACGGGGCATCGGGAAAGTCGAGAACGCGTCACGGGGTACGCCGGATAGGGAGTACAACCAATAGGACTCCTTTTCGCGATCCGTGACGTTATAAAAGAATGCGCCAAAGGCCGCCCCGGATATCTCGGTGGCTGCATCTGTAACGATTTGCACAATTCGTTCGAGATCCAGCTGCGCGGCGACGGCATGGCCGACCCGATTGAGCGTCTCGAGCGCGCGAGCTTCCTCCTTGGCTGTCCTCTCCGCACGCCGTCGGTCGGTGATATCGTGTGCGATCTTTGCCGCTCCGACTATGGTGCCGCTGCTGTCGCGCACTGGAGATATCGTGAGCGATATCTCCAATCGCTCGCCGTTCTTGTTCTTACGGATCGTCTCGTAACGGTCGACGCGTTCACCCGCGCGGAGCTTGGCGAGGATTTCGGTCTCTTCATGCTGAAGCTCATCCGGGATCAGCTTCAGGATCGACTGTCCGATCATCTCCTCTGACGTCCATCCAAACACTCGCTCCGCGGCTCTATTCCACGAGGTAACAATGCCTTCGAGGGTCTTGCTGACGATGGCGTCCTCGGATGATTCCACGATGGCCGCCAGGCGCGCATACGCGTGATCCCTTTCAGCGACTGACGGAATAGTGGTTGACCGCGTGGGTTCTTGGCGGAGCCGATCGTCTTGCAGCTCGTCAGTCATTTACAGTCCTTCACAACTGGGGCCGCCGGATGGCGATCTAGGGCGATTCGTGTCGCGGATGCGAGGAATGTGCCACCGTGAAAGATGGTGGCGGCACAGCGGGGGACACGAAGATTCCCAACTACAGCTTTTGAAAATGAGAATCGAGAAGCGACGGGCGAATCCGTGGGAGAGCGCGAGCACGACAAACGAATGACCCGATAGAACGTAATGACTCAGTCGACGCATCTCCCAACGGGCGCAGCACATCTGGACAGTCCGGCGTTAGTAGTGACATTGGAACGCGTTGAAGCCCGCGCACTGGTCCACCTGTGAAAATCCAGTTCCTCGAGACAAAAAAAGCCGCTCGTCCTAAGGACGAGCGGCTCTTCGTGCGGTCATCTCACGGCCCGGGGAGGCTACGAGAAACGGTTGAGTTCGACAAAACGACCGTGACCGCACCTAACGCTATGCACGGAGCGTGCCGTCGAGCCTCGCGGGCGGTGGGGTCGAGCTTCTCCTTCCTATATCAACGCGTCAGCAGTGGCCATCGACGGCTTACAGACGTTTGGGGCCTAACCGCCGGCGCGAGCGAGGAGCGCGCGCAGCGGCGGGATTTCATCAGCAACCTCGCGGGCAAGAAAGCCGAGCGGGCCGATGCGCTCGCTCAATCGGTTGCCAGCCGCGCCATGCAATACGACGCCCCAGACTGCCGCTTGATCGGGTTGCGCCCCTTGTGCAATCAAGCCCGCTATGACTCCTGCTAGGACATCGCCGGAGCCTGAGGTTCCAAGGCCAATCGTTCCACCGCGATGGACCCAAAGGGTACCCGTGGGATTGGCGATATAAGTCGTCGCCCCTTTGAGAGTGACGACCACATTCCGGTCCCGCGCATGCTGGCGCGCGAGCTCGTCAGGTCTCCTTGTCACCTCTTCCTTGGAGCAGTTGCTAAGGTTTGCCATCTCGCCGAAATGCGGCGTGATGACGGCTCCCCCGTGGGTCGCAGCGCCGAGCGCGCCGGCGTCGATGACAGCCGCAGGCGCGCGCGAAACAAGCTCGGTCGCAATGCGCCTTGCGGTGTCTGTCGCGGCCATCCCGGGTCCCACAAGAAGCGCATCGCAAGCGCTGGAAGCCGTCAGAAGGTCTTCATCCGCTGCCGCAATCTCGCCGCGCGGAGTCATTACAAGGCCAGTGACGCGGGCTTCCGGAAGAGCGAGCGCGAGGAGCACCGCTGCTGGTTCGGGCAACGCGACATGCAGCTTGCCGGCGCCGGAACGCAAGCTGGCGTGCGCGGCGAGGAGGACGGAACCCGGTATTTCCCGGCCGCCGCCGACGACCAGCACGCGGCCCCGGTCCTCTTTGCTTTCGCCGTCGCTGAGATCGGGCAAGGGCCACCGCCGCAGTAAATCCAGATCGGCATCAAGGGTCTTCATTTCGGGCCCGCCGGACGGTCGGGTGCATTGGTTACCGCTGCGCCCGCTTTGAGCAACGGAACAACGAAATTCGCGCGAATGAGGCCGAAGCGTTTTCCATCTTCGCCTTCAGTGAGGCCGTATTCCGTGACACCGCAATTTGGGACGTCTGCCTGACGGTCGACAGCGAGAATTGCGCTTTCGTCCATCCGATCTAGGAGATATCGGAAGCAATTCACCACGACCTGGTGAGAGACGATGACCACACGCTCTCTCGCATAGTCCCGCCGAAGCTCCTCCACCACGCTGCGGAGCCGCAGAATGACATCGCACCAACTTTCGCCGCCGGGCGGCCTGAAGTAGAACTTGCCCACAAGTGCGCGTTGCGCGGCAAGCTCAGGGAATTTCGTCGCAATGCCGTGCTTGGTGTAACGATCGAGGATGCCGAACTCCTTCTCGCGTAGCCGCTCGTCCGCGAGGACGGTTTCGAAACCTCGTCCCAACGCAGTCACGACTTCCCGCATCGTCTGCTGCGCCCGGATGAATGGCGAGCTCAGGAACACTGCGGGGCGGTCATCGCCGTGCATCTCAGCGAACCACTGCGCCAGCGCCTGCGCCTGTTGTTTGCCAAGCGCCGAAAGGGGCGTGTCGGCGTCGCGCGAGGGCAGATCGATCAGGGCGAGGCCTCCTGCTTCCGCCGCGTCGCGCGCGACGTTTCCGGCGCTTTGTCCGTGCCGGACGATGAACAAGCGGTCCGGCCAATCCGTATTGGTGTAGCGCGCCATCAGCCTTCAACACATCGGACGGAGACGCGCCGTCTGGCACGGGCGTTGCAGTCTTCTGCAGGCGGCAATTGTGCCGTCATCACCAAAAGGAAATCCGTCATGGGCAATCAACAAAATCGCGACTCCGACCAGAACAAGAAGCAGGAGCAGGACAAGGACCAGGAGCAGAACATCAATCGCCGCAACCCGCAGGAAGATCAAGGAAAGCCGGATCCCTCGGCGGAGTGATCGGGTACCGCGGCCGGAGCAGGGATTGCTCCGGTCGCGGGCCGTCCGTCACGGATGAAAGATTCGATCGCAATGGCGCTTAAACTCGAGCACCGGCTGAGGGAGACGTAGCGGCAGCGGCGGTGCGGCGCTCTTCGTCCTTTCCTTTTGCTTTTGTCTCTCCTGCATGCGAGCCGTGCTCGCGCGCATAGACGCCCGTGAACTCGGCGCCGAGCAGAAAAATCTGCGTCGAGTAGTAGACCCAGAGCAGCAACACCACGAACGATCCGGCTGCGCCGAATCCTGACGCCACACTGCTGCGTCCGATATAGAAGCCAATCAGCGTCTTGCCGAGCGCGAAAAGAACCGCGGTGACCACTGCGCCGATCCAAACATCGCGCCAAGCGATTTCGACGTTCGGGAGGAGTTTATAAATCATTGCGAACAATCCGGTCGTAATCACGAGCGAGACAATGAAGTTAATGGTCTCGAGGACTGTCTCCCATCCTTCGAAATACGCCCCCCACCATTGACCAAACGCTGCAAGGGCAGCGCTCAAGATGAGCGAGACGAGCAATAGGAAACCGAGGGCCAGGACGAGGCCAAAGGACAGGAGGCGGGAACGCGCTAAGCTCCAGAGGCCACCTCTCTGTTCCGCGGAGTCTGCTCTCCAGATCCGGTCGAGATCTGTCTGAAGCTCGGCGAAAACCGTGGTCGCGCCGAGAACGAGTACGGCAATGCTTGCGAGTGTCGCGAGCAATCCTTGCGTCGGTTTGCTCGCGCTTTCAAGCAAACCCTGAACGGCGATGGCGCCGTCATCGCCGAGCAACCCGCGAAGCTGTACAAGGATCTCCCCGCGCGCGGCGTCTTCCCCGAAGAAAAATCCGGCAACGGCAATTGCGATGATAAGGACGGGGGCTGTCGAGAACAGCGTGTAATACGCGAGCGCTCCGCCCATGCTCGAAGCATGGTCGGCGCGCCAGGCGAGTACAGACTTTTTGGTCAGATCCCAAATTTGCCGTGGTGCCATGGAGTCCTCCGCCCCCTGCTGCACGCCATGCAAGGCACGTGCCCGGCCTCGCATGGACGTTGCTGCTCGCGGTCGCCGAGCGAAACCATGGCGAATACTTTTCTATCGCGAATCGCTCACCGAGCCGACACTACTACCGCGCCGCAGCGATCGGTGCGCTGTTTCTCGGCTTGTGCGTGCTCACCGCAACGACGCTCGTCGCGGCGGCCGGCGCTTGGCGCTTCTGAGGTATGCGAGAGCTGCGACGCTTTCGAGCGTACCCGGGTGAAGATGAGAGATCTGTTGGAAAATGGCTATCGCGTCGGCGGTTCGTCCAAGCCGCAGAGCTTCCTCGGCGGCAGTCAGTAACGAGATGGCTGTCCGCATCGGCGTAACGCGAGTCCTATTCGGTGGACTGCCCGCACTGAGGCTTCCATCGCGCCGTTCGAGCCGAGTTAGGACGAGGGATCTTTTCACCGCCGCTCCTAAGTTCGATTTTCGAATCCAGAGTTTGCTCGGAGTGCAGGCAGATGGCGGCCACCAACCAGGTAGTTGAGGGCGATCGTGCTTTCTGGGGAAAGCCAGTGGTGCTTAACGATGCTCCTAAAGAGCTCTGTCGCTTTCTGAACGTCCCCGTTCTGATGGGCGTTCGTAGCCACTGCAGCGACTGCGCTCGCATGAAAGTCGTCTTCTTCCACGAAGAACCCCCGTGAACAATCTCGATATGGGAAATAGCAAGAGACATGCCAAAGAGAAGCAACGCGCGCCTCTCCGTCCGCGAGAGGAGCAGAGCCGTCGTGAATTGGCATGTGCGTTGCATTGACGGCCCAGCGTTGTCCGTCAGGATGCTTTGAAACAGGAGATTCGCCGATGACTATCGAACGACCCGACCCGCGCGAAACGGCCGAACGTGCATACGGCCTGTGGGAAAGTAGAGGTCGACCCGAGGGCTCTGCAGAAATTGACTGGTTCGAAGCAGAGCGTCAGCTGAGGGTTGACCGGGACGCGGTTGCGACGCCAGTGGTCACTTTCGAGCCGTTGGCACAGGAAGCGGGCGCAGCCTTACTCGATGAGCCCGGCGAACAAGCGGACAACGAGGCTGTTGCCGCTGCGACCGTGGCGGCCTACGTAAGCGAGGCAGCACACGAGGCGAAACGGAGCCGTAGTAAGTCGCGACGCTGAAACTCGTGAGTACGAGACGATCGAATCGCGATACTCGTCGCTCGCCCTGAGCTTCCGCGGAAATTCGATGCCATTCGTCCGAGGCATGTTGATGTCCGGGATGAATGAGATACGGCCGCGGCAGGGCGGCCAGCATCTCGCATGCGTTCACGCCGTCACACGCAACCACGAGCGGGTTGGCGATCTTCAGGTTCTTGACGCCCAGCGGAGGGCCTAAACCAAGCGAGGGCTACTCGCGCTTCGAGTCGGGCGACCGCCACGCCTTGAGGACCGTTCTGATCTCGATCGGCACGTCTGCGTCTACCCGGGCCGACGGTTCCGGAAAGAAACCGATGAGTCCTCCGCCGTCGCCATGCTGCAAGCGCTTCACTCGTGCGAGAGTTTGCCCCCGTCGTGGATGAAGAAAGATTAGTTCGTCGCCGACTCTTAGGTCCAACGGATCTACAACATCGCCGGTCTGCCAGCTCGACGCAGAGGCGTTTGCATTCGACCACCCCGCACGATGAGGGGATTGCCGTCGGGAAAGCCGCACACCAGCCAGGAAAAGCCGAGCTCGCGCGCATTCTTCTTCACTGAGTTGCTCAGCGCTCGGAGTTCGACCATTACTTAGGGCGTGACGGATTGTCGTTTGGAGCGCTTCGAACTCCTCTTTAGCGGCCTCGTACATTGCGACCGCTTCTTCAAATAGCGCTCTCGCTTCATCAAATTTATCGCGACTGGGCATTGGTCCCGCGATGCGATCGGCTTTGGTGTCTAACCCGAATCTACGCCCAAAAAGAACCCCGCGCGAGGCCGGATTCCGGAGAACGAGTGATAACGTTCAGTCTATTGGAGCAGAGCCCACTAAATCGCTGGTGTCCCGAGCGCATCGCGTACCGCCGCGCGAGTCGTACGCAACAGACCGGCGATTTCATGTTCGGTGTGGCCTGCGGCATACAGCTCCTTGATCCACTGCACGTGTTCTGTGAGAGTCGCGAGGCCCCTCGCGTCACGCTGTCGTTTGTTCGACCTCCACAGACAGTTGTTGGGACCATAGGCGCTGCCTTTATCGATACGAATGAGCCTAGTGCCTCGCGGGCGTGTGCCCATATCTGCCAAGAAGCACTCGAAGTGGTCCCAACGTTCGCAGACTGCCACCCCTCCATTCAAATGCCGGCGCCGTATAGCTAGCCATGCTCTGTAGGTCATGAGGTGCAACACGATTCCTTCCTCCGCCGCGTTCGTCAGCGGTCCCTCCTTCATCCATGCGGGAGCAACATCCATGCCAGGAAAAAAAGGACCCCCGGCGAAGCCGGGTCCGTGCAGGGGGAATGGGTTTTCGAAGTTAAGAGTTTGGAAATTTGATTCAAAAACGCCTCGGGTGCCCGCGGGTGAGCCCGGAACAGGCCCGCACATTCGACGGCGGCGCTTGTCGATCGGCCGTCGTGCCTCGGCCATTCGCAATAAACTGTTACTGCGCCCTGAGCGCGACTTCGTGCAGGGAATTACCGGTGTACTTCTCGGCGGCGCGGCGGTAGCGATCGCACGCCTGCTCGATGAGGTCGAATTCTTGGGTTTCGAGCTCGAAAGGCACGCGCGCCACCTCGTGAGGTGGGGCGATCTACCGCGGCGCGGTGCTATAGTCGCCGCCATTCACCCTTAAGGGAGGTCCTCATGGATGGAGAGCCCTGTCGGGTTCTAGTCGTCGACGACAATCGCGATGCGGCTGATGCGGCGGTTATGCTGCTCGAGCTGTGGGGCCACGAAGCGATGACGGCTTACTCCGCTGCACAATGCATCACCGTCGCGAAAATGTTCAGTCCTGATATCGTGCTCATGGATATTGGGTTGCCTGACAAAGACGGCTTCGCTGTGAAGCGCGAGCTGGAGGAACACTGCCCCGAGGTCCGTGTCGTCGCGCTCACGGGCTTTACGCAGGCCGACATTGTCCGGCAATCGCGAGATGCTGGATTCGCGGACCACCTGACTAAGCCAGTCGAAGCGGCGGAACTCAAAGACGTCGTAGACCACGAGTGCGCGACTGCGAAGGCGGCACCCTAAGCTGCCGCTGAATCTAAGGTCGACGTCGCCGCCGCTCGACGGGAATGGGTCGCAGACGAGTCCATTGACCTCGACGCGACACCGTCGAAGAGAACTGTTGGCACGCTAGCCAGTCAGCCATCCGGCGTTAGAATTCAAATTCACGAAATCGCGCGCCGCGGAATCATCGCGATCGATGCACCGAGTGTGGCGACAAACGGCGACCGAGTCATGCCGTTCAACTGCGCGGTCCAGTCTGCCCACCCGTAGACGCCAAAACTGAGCGAAGCTCGCTCGTTTCGCGTATCCATCGGAAGTTGCGTCCGATAAGGGGGTCGGCTGCGCCCTCAAGGCTGGGTGCGAAGGCTCAGGTCGGAGAGATCGAGGCCTTCGACTTTGACCTCCCAGGTTTCACCCGGCGCAATCGGCTGTGCTTCGGTGAGCGTTCCGGAGCTCACGAGCTCACCCGCCAGCAGCGGTTCCTCGCCGGGGCGTTTCGCAATTGCAGAGGCCAGCTCACCGAGGCACAGGGCAGGGCTGCGCAGCGAATTGCGACCGGATCCGTCCGCGATGGGTACTCCGTTGCGCAGCACACGGACACGGAAGTGCCCGAGGTTCTCCACCCATGCCGGGATGAGGTTTGCGTCGAGCCGCTGCGGCTCACCCACTACCAGCGCGGCATGAAGGCCAAAGGCTGCCACGAAGTCGCTGGGCTGAAATTTCCAGTCGGCGAATACACTGTCGACGATCTCGAACCCGATCGCGAGCCATTCTACGCAACCCAGTATGGCGGCGGGATCGAGGTTGCCGACGTCGATGCGACGAGCGAGCTTGAATACGATCTCCGGCTCGATCTTCGGCGCACACATCCGGCCGACGGGCATGGTCGCGTGCGCACCATCGGCGTAGACGACCGTGTCGTCGTACATGTGCGCCCACACGAGCGTCTCGAGCTTGAGCGCGCGCCACATCGCCTTGTTGGCATACCCGACTTTCCGCCCGATCGTGGTGCGACCACTGGCGCGGCGCAGTCGAGTCAGCTCCGCTTCGACCGCGTACGCCGTGGGCAGGTCGAACGCCGGATCGCGTGTCGAGAGCGGAATCGGCAGGACGCGCTTGTGCTCGTACGCGTCCATCAGCTCGCGAGCCAGTGCCGCTACATCCACGTCGAACTCCCGACCGCCAAGCCCTCCGAACCTCCGCCGTGCCGCCTCAGGTCGCTGCGGCGCGCACGGCCGGTTCAGCTTTGGCCGACGCCGAAACGGCGCGGAGCCGAACGGCGATGGCGGCTGCGACGAGCGCCATCAGCGCGCTGCCATAGAAGCCCAGCGCCCAGCTCTGAGACCGCTCGAAAAGCAGTGCGCCGAACCACGGACCGACGACGGCTGCAACTCCTTTCGCGGTGTAGAGGACGGCGTAGTTCGACGTCGCATGGCGGGTCCCGAAGTAATCGCCAGCCGTCGACGGGAAGAGGGAGTAGATCTGACCCCAAGTGAAATAGACCGCTACGAGCGTTGCGGCAAACCACGCACCGGATAGCTGGCCGAGCGTCACCACCAGACCCAAACAAGCCGCCTGTAGGAGAAAGGTGAGGATCATCGTGTTTTCTCGACCGAGCCGATCCGACGCCCACCCCCAGAAGATTCGACTGCCGCCGTTCGCGAGCGGGCTCAAGGTCGCGGCAACGGTCAACGCTGCCGCCGACACACCCCAGGATCGGGCCATCGAGCCGGCATTGGCCGTTACCAGCAGGCCGCCGGTCGACATGAGTACGAAAGCGGCATATAGCCAGTAAAACTGCGTTGTGCGCAGCACCTCCGCTGTCGTGAACTGGTGCCGTCCGATTTGCGACGCGGCGCTCGCCGACGGCGCGACCTTGGTGGCCGGTTGCTGGGGCGGATGCCGGAGGAATTGCGCCAGCACGAGGATCACGAGACCTTGGAACACCCCGGTCGCGATGAACGTCGCTTGATATCCGCGCGTGGCGATCAGCCACGAGATGACTGGAATGAACAGCGCGGTGCCGCCACCATACCCGGCGGCGATGATTCCCGCCGCGAGCCCACGCCGACCTTGGAACCACTTGAGCGCCGACCCGATCGAGCAGCTGTAGACGAAGGCCGCGCCGACGCCCGCGACGCAGTACATGACGTAGAGCATCGGCAGCGACGTCGCGTAGCCGAGCCCCGCCCAGCCGAACCCGCACAGCAGACCTGCGGCGCTGATGAAGCCGCGCGGCCCGAGCCGATCGACGAGCCAACCGTCCAGGGGCTGGACCCACGTCTGACACAAGATGAACAGCGCGAACGCGAACTGTATGTCGGAGCGCATCCAGCCCGACTCCGCTTGCATCGGCTCGACGAACAGCAACCACGCATATTGCAGGTTGGCGATCATGATCATTGCCACGAGCGAAGCGCAAAGCTGAAACCAGCGATTGTTGATTCTCACGATGCTCCCCCAGCTAGTCGTTTCGCTGCCGTACGTCGCGTACGCTCGTCGAGCAGCTTCACGCAGGCATAGACGGCTTGCGTCGCCGGCATCGGCACCCCGAGTCGCTCCCCGAGCTCCACGACCGCGCCGACGATCGCTTCGATCTCCATTGGACGGCCCGCCTCGTAGTCTTGCAACATCGACGTTTTGTGCGCGCCCACCTTCTGCGCGCCGGCCAGGCGCTGCTCGATGGAGATAGGCAGCTCGATACCGAGCTGCCGGGCCACCGTTTCGGTTTCGACCATCACCTGCCGAATCGCGCGGTTGGTTTCCGGATAGCTCACGAGCTCCTCGAGCGTGCCTCCGGTCAGCGCACTGATCGGATTGAACGCAATGTTGCCCAGGAGCTTCACCCAGATCTCGTGGCGAAAGCGAGTGGTCACGGGGCAGCGGAAGCCGGCGGCGATCAGCGCCTCAGCGATCGCCTTGACGCGCTCGGATTTCGTGCCGTCCGGCTCGCCGAAGCTGATGCGATTGCCCTCGGTGTGATGGATCACGCCGGGCGCGACGACATCCGTCGCGAAATAGGCCAGCGAACCGACGATCCGACGCGGCTCGATCGACGCAGCGATGACGCCCCCTGGATCGACCCGCTCGAGCCGCAGCCCGTCGAGCTCGGCGTTGGCGTAGCTCTGGAAGTACCACCACGGGATCCCGTTCTGGGTGCTCACCACCACGGTATCGGCGCCGAACAGCGGGCCAAGCTGCGGTGCAAGCGTCGTCAGGCTATGAGCTTTGACGCCGACAAATACGACGTCGGCCTTGCCGACCGTGGCAAGGTTGTCAGTGAGCTGCGGCCGCACCTCAAAGTTGCCTTCCTCGCTCGTGACGCGCAGGCCGCCCGTCTGCATGGCGCGCAAATGCGGACCGCGCGCGAACAGCAGCACGTCGGCGCCGGCGCGCGCGAGCCGCGCGCCGATGTAACCGCCGATCGCGCCGGCGCCGGCAATGACGATTTTCACGACGCCTGCGGAGCGAAGGTTTGTGCCACGATGCGCCGTTGAATCTTACCGGTGGCGGTTCGTGGAATGGCGTCGACGATGTGAATTCGCTTCGGGCGCTTGTACTCCGCCAGTCGTTCCTTGCAGTAACTCAGCAGAGACTCCTCGGTCGTCGTTTCGCGCACTACGACGGCGGCCGCGACTTCTTCTCCCCAGGTACGGTGCGGAGTTGCGAAGCACACCGCTTCAGCGACCGCCGGGTGCGCAAGCAGCACCTCGTCGATTTCGCGGGGCGAGATCTTTTCGCCGCCCCGGTTGATCATTTCTTTGAGCCGACCGGTGAGCGTGAGATAGCCGTTCGCGTCGAGGAAACCCTGATCGCCGGTTCTGAACCAACCGTCGGTAAACGACGTCGCGTTGGCCTCGGGGTTGTTGTCGTAGCCGCTGACGACGTTCGGCCCTCGAATCACGACCTCGCCCCGTTCGCCGGTGGGCAGATGCTGTCCGCGCTCATCCATGATGCTGATCCGGACATCGGTCCCGGGTCCGACGGATCCCGGGAGACGTGCCGCCGGCGGCAGCGGGTTCGACGCCATTTGGTGAGCTGCCTCGGTCATGCCGTACGCCTCGAGCACCGGCGCGCCGAACGCGGCCTCGAGGTCGTGCATCACTTGCGGTGGAAGCGACGCGCTGCACGAGCGAATGAAGCGCAGTGTCTCGGCCCCGGCCGGTTTCGTTCCGCCCTTCGCGGTGCGGGCCAGCAGCAGCTGATGGATTGTCGGTACCGCCGAATACCAGGTCGCGCGGTGCTCGTGCGCGACGCGCCAGAACGAGAGCGGGTTGAACTTTTGCGGCACGACGACGGTGCCGCCGGTGGCGAGCGTGGCCAATGTGGAAGCGACGAGGCCATGCACGTGGAACAGCGGCATCACGCACATCGAGACGTCGTCTTCGGAAAGCGCGTAGCTGCGCGCAACGTTGCGAGCCGAGATCGACAAGTTGGCGTGCGTCAGGGGGACGCGCTTCGGGCGCCCGGTGCTGCCGCTCGTGTGCAGAATCAGCGCCACATCGTCTGGGTGCGGCGGTGTCACGGCGCGCGTGGCGGCGACGCCCGCTAGTGCGACGGTCCCGTCGGCAGCCGTGTCGACCGTCAGAATAGGGATGCGGTCGCCGGCGGCTCGGCGCGCCTCATCGATGCCTTCGGGCGGCAGAAGCAGCACCCGAGCGTTGGTGTCTTCCAGGTAGAAGCGGAATTCGTCCTCTTTATAGGCCGGATTAAGCGGCGCGGCGATGCCAGCCGTTGAGGCGGCGAGAAAGCTGACAATGTTGGCGAACGCCGTTCGGCAGGGCGATGCCGACGCGATCGCCTCTGCCGACGCCGGCAGCGACGAGCGATCCCGCGACGGCCTGCACTTGCTGCTTCAGTGCGCCGTACGAAACTCGCACGTCGTGATCCGGGTCAACGATGGCAATCCGTTCGTCCGGAACTTGGCTCAAGAGTCCGAGCAGCGTGGTCGGCGTGGCATCGTCAGTCATGCGGTTCTCCCCCGAGGTGCCGATCGCCGTAAGTCTGCCACAGCTTGCCCGAGAGGTCGCTCGCGCATCGAGTCGAAGCGAACGCTCGTCACGTCTTGTCGTCAGCCGGGGTTCCCTGTCGCAGTCGCAAGGATGCTTTCGAGTTTCTCGAATCTCACCGGCTTCACCAGGTAGTGGTCGATTCCTGCTTCCCGGACACGCTCCTTGTCGGACTCCAGGCCGTACCCCGTCAGCGCCACCAGCAACACGTTCTGCAGTGCCGGCTCCTGGCGAATCCACTTGGCCAGCTTCAAACCGTCCACGTCGGGCAAGCCGATATCAAGCAGCACGGCGTTGGGCGCGAACTTGGGCGCCTCTTTCATTGCGCTCGCCCCATTGTGAACAACGTGGACGGTATACCCCGCGACCCGCAGGAGCCTCTCGATGCTGCGTGCCACATCGAGGTTGTCCTCCACGACCAGCACTCTGAGTCCACTAGTCGGCGATCGCACAGACTCGTTCCGATCAACGGGTCGCTCGTCAGGAGAGGAGCGCACGGGAACTCTGACAATGAACTCGCTCCCCTGACCGAGCGCACTGCGCGCTTCGACACGTCCTTCGTGCATGGCGACCAGCACCTGTACGAGCGCGAGTCCAATGCCCAGGCCCCCTTGCGCCCGGTCCAGTGACTGATCCGCTTGCATGAACAGCTCAAATATGTGGGGAATCACCTCCGGCGCGATTCCTAAACCATTGTCACAAACGCGCAGCACGGCCTCATTGCCTTCCTTCTGCAACGTCACCGCGATCAGCCCCCCGCGATCCGTATATTTGTTTGCATTGTCGAGAAGGTTTACGAGCACCTGTTCCAGCCGCGCGGCATCTCCCTCCACCCAGAGTGCTTCCTCAGGCAACGATTCCGTGAGCTGCTGTCCCTTCACGTCGGCGTACGGCCGAGAGGACTCAACCGCGCGATGGACGACACCGCGCAGATCCAGGCTCTCCAGCTTCAGTCGAATGCGGCCGGTGGTGATCCGCGATACGTCTAACAAGTCATCGACCAGGCGGGTCAACTGCGAGACCTGGCGGTCGAGCGTCTCCTGTGCTTCGGCTTGAAGCGGATCTTTGCTCGACCGCAACCGCATCTCGTGCGCCGCATACTGAATGGCGGCGAGTGGGTTGCGCAGCTCGTGCGACAGCATGGCCAGAAATTGGTCCTTGCGCAGATTCAGGTTCGCCAGCGATTCAGCCTGTTCCCGCGTCTTTTCCTGGAGACGCCGGCGTTCGGAGATGTCCGTGAACAGAATCGCGACCCGGCGAAACTCTGGCGCGCCCAATCGGAAGGCGTAAACGTCGAACCATCGATCATCGAGCGCACGCGCTTCGTCGATGAAGCGTATGGACTCACCCGTCAACGCAACCCGGCCGTACGTCTCGAACCATTGTGTCTCGAGCTGCGGCAATATTTCGCGCACGCGCCTGCCCGTCGCGCCGCGCAATCCGCTTTGCTTCTCAAAGGCCGGGTTGGTCTCCAGAAAGAGGAAGTCCGCCGGCTTGCCGTCGGAATCAAAGATCAGCTCGATTACGCAAAAGCCTTCGTCGATCGAATCGAACAGGCTGCGGTAGCGCTCCTCACTCGCCTTCAGTTCCTGGTAGGCCTTCTCCATCGCCCGCCGGGATTGCAGGACGTCGTCCTTCATTGAAACCCCCTCAGCGTTAAATGCCACCGATTCACCGCTAGTGCAATGGCGAGGATGTATTCGGCCGCCACCTAGGTGGAGTGCCCGAACGGCCCGCCGCTTTTGGGGGTGCGAGACGAGCGAACGGCTACGCCTTGAGGAACCTCCGCAGCTCCGCGAGCACCTCCTCGGGCGCGCCTTCCTGCATGTTGTGGCCGCCCGGCATCGCCCTTGCCCGTCACGTCGCGGGCGCGCTCGCGCCAAATCGCGAGCACGTCGTAAATCTTGTCCATCGCGCCGCCGTCGGCCCAGAGCACGTTCAGCGGGCAGCGGATCTTGCGATCGAGGTCGGCGGCGTCGTGCTCGAGGTCGATCGAAGCGCCCGCGCGATAGTCCTCGCACATCGCGTGGACGCCTTCGGGCGTCCCGTTCGCGCGGTCGTACTCGGCCTGAGCGCCGGACGGCGCCGCGGCGCGCCTGCCGCTGCGCGAGCAGCTCGTTCTCGGGCAGCGGCGCGGGCCGCAGGTAGTTGAACCAGTGAAAGTAGGCCTGCACGAATTCGATCGTCACGTGCGTGTACAGGTAGTACGTCGGCACGATGTCGATGAATACCGCCTTCGTCACTGCTGTCCGGATGATCGAGCGCCATTCGATGCGCGACGCGCCCGCCGCGATCTTGGCCGACGACGGCGAAACGATCGAAGCCGAAGTGCTTCATGACGTCGACCTGATCCAGAGCCATCGCGCGCTTCGAGTAGTTCGAATGATCGGGCAGACCCTGCGGCTTGCTGCTGTCGCCGTAGCCGCGCAGGTCCGCCGCGACGACGGTGTACTCCTCGGCGAGCCGCGGCGCGACGTCGCGCCACGTGTAGTGCGTGAGCGGCGCGCCGTGCAGCAGCAACAGCGGCGGGCCGTTGCCGCCCTTGACGGCGTGGATCGTGACGCCGCCGCTCGTCTCGACGCGCTGCTGTCGCGAAGCCCGGGATCTGCGGCGGACCAGCGGGCGCAGCGGAGCCGGCGGCGGGCGGCTGGGCGCTCGCGGTGTCGCCGAGCGCGTGCACGAGCGTCGCGCCTACGGCGAGCGTCGACGCCGTGCGGAGCACTCCGCGGCGCGTGAGCGGCGGCGCGTCGCGATCGGCGTGCGGTGGTCGTTCTTATCGTTCATCGGTGAATCCTCATGGCCGCGTCGGCGGCGTTGTCGTGGTCGTGGCGGCGGTTGCCGCGGCGGCGCGCTCGCGCTGCAAGCGTTCGAGCAGCGCGATCGTGTCGGGTTTGCGAACCGGCGGGTGCGTCGCGAGGAACACGCCCGCGGCCCAGTCGAGCGGCGTGCGGCCCTGCGCGTCGGGCGACGTCGAGCCGCGCGCCGTTCGCGGCGAGATACTCGATGACGTCGTTCGCGCCGCGATTCGCCGCGCCATGAATCGCGGCGAGCCCCATCGAGTTCACGGCGTTCACGTCGTTGCCGAGCTCGTGCGCGAGCTTCACGGCTTCGAGCAGCGCCTCGTCGCCCTCGTCGTAGGTCTCGGCGACGGCCCAGTTCACGCCGGCGGCGACCATGAGCGGCGTCGTGCCCGCGTACGGTCGCGATGTTCGGATCGGCGCCGTGCTCGAGCAGCAGCCGCATCACTGTCAGGTCGCCGGCCGCGGCCGCGCGCAAGAACGGCGTCTGCCCGGTGAGATCGACCCACGCGACGGAGCCGACGATCGAAACGATGTAGCGCCGCTCGTGCGGGAACTCGCGCGTGCGTGCGTTCGGGTTCGCGCCCGCCTGCGAGCAGGCGCTCGATCAGCGCGAGCGCCTCGTCGCGGACGCCGGTTCTCTTGTCCGCCGGCCCGAGCTCGAGGTTGCGGAGGTCGACGGCGGTCCAGAGCGGCGTCTCGCCGTACCAGTCCTGCGCGTTCACGTTCGCGCCAGCGTCGAGCAGGAAGCTCGCGATCGCGAGATGATCGCTGCGGCCCGCGCGGTTCACGCGGAAGACGCTCGCGTTCAGAATCGCGTTGATCAGCGGCGTGACGCCGTTGCCGTCCGCGAGCTCGAGGTTCGCGCCGCGCTCGACGAGCAGCCTCGCGACGTCGAGGTGGCCGTCGCGCGTCGCGTAGAGCAGCGGAGTCTTCGAGCCCGCGGCCGGGAAGCGCTTGCCGCGGTCCTCGGGCCAGCCGGCGCGGACGATGCCGATGCCCTTCGAGAGTCCCGGCGGCGACTCGCTCGGCGGTATGAATCGCGGCGGCTTCTCGGCCGGCGTTTGCGCATTCGGATCGGCGCCGGCGTCGAGCAACAGCTTCGCCACAGCCGCGATGCCCGTCGCGGGCCGCGACCATGAGCGGCGTCTGGCCGAAGCTCTGCGTCGCGCGCGTCGACCGCGGCGCCGTGCTCGAGCAGCGCTCGCGCTACCTCGGCTTCGCCGACGTGCGCGGCGAGCATCAGCGGTGTCTCGCCCGCCCGCGTCGGGTCGTGCCGCGTCGGCGCCGGCCTCGAGCAAGCGGCGCGTCAGCGCGCACGTCGCCTTGCTCGATCGCGAGTTGCAGCGGCGTGACGCCATAGCGATTCGCGGCGTTCACGTCCGCGCCCGCCGCGAGCAGGCGCTCGCGCGAGCTCGAGCTCGCCGCGGCGCGCGATCCAGTGCAGCGGCGGCGTGCCGTCGCGGTCCGGCGTGTTCGGCGTCGGCGGCGCCGGCGTCGAGCAGCGCGCGGACGGCCGCGAAGTCGCCGCGAGCGGCGGCTTCGCGCAAGCGGCGAGCTAGGAACGTCGCCGGCCGACGGCGCGAGCGGCGCCCGCGCCTCGGTGTCGCTCGGTCGCGGCGCACCCTGAGCGAGACCCGCGGCGGCCGGCGCTAGCGAGCGCGATCGCTTCGATCGCCAAAGCCGCGAGCCGAGCTCTCGATGTCGTCATGCGCGACGACCAATCAAATCTCGAGCGCGCTGGTGCTGTCGCCGAACGACGTCGACCGGTACGTCGAGCTTGTCGAGCACGGTCGCGAGCAGGTTCGCGGCGGGCGTGCCGTCCGGCGACGCGAACGTGCCGCCCGCCCTGCAGCCGCCCCGAGCCGCCGCCCGCGAGCAACATCGGCAGCGGATCGTGATCGTGCTGGTTCGGATTGCCCATGCCGCTGCCGTACACGACGATCGAATGGTCGAGCAGGCTGCCGTCGCCATCCGGCGTGTTCGCGAGCTTCCTGCAGGAAGTAAGCGATCGTCGTCCGCGTGTGATACTCGTTGAGCTTCGCGAGCCGGTCGATGTTCGCCGGAATCCCCGAGTGGTGCGACGCGTTGTGGAACCCCTCGTTCACGCCGCTCTTCGGATAGAGCCGATTGCTGAGCTCGCGCGCGACCATGAACGTCCCGATTCGCGTGAGGTCCGCTTCCCACGCGAGCGCGAGCAGGTCGAACATCAGCATCGCGTGCTCCTCGAAGTCGGCCGGAATGCCGTTCGGCTTGTCCGGCACGTCGATCCTCGCGAGCGGGGAGTCGGCCGCGAGCGCGATCCGGCGCTCGAGCTCGCGCACGTCCGTCGAGATAGCGGTCGATGCGCTCGCGGTCGGCGCCGGGCAGATCGCGCTTCAGCGAAGCGACCTCGCCCGTCACGGAATCGAGCAGGCTCGAGAGCTGCCGTTGCCGTGCGGCGCGCTCCGCCGGCGTGCTGCCGTCGCCGAGCAGGCGCTCGAACACGACGCGCGGGTTCGTCTCCATCGGCAGCGGCGTTTGCGGCGTCAGATAGGAGATCGACGAGCCGGCCTCGAGCGCGAGCTCGAGCGACGGCAGCGGCGTCTCCTGGCCGACGTGCCGCGCGGCGACTTGGTCGACCGACGTCGGCGACGGCCCCGTGTCCTCGGGCATGCACGTGAGCCAGCATTGCGACGAGCGCGAGTGATTCGCGGCCGCGGACGACTCGCCGACGTAGGCCGCCGTGCAGCTTCAGGCCGCTCACGATGTTGAGCCGCTCGCGAAACGGCTCGAGCGACTGCAACGTCGGCTGAAGCTCGAAGTCGCGGCCCTCGGCAGACGGCATCCAGCGGCTCATGACGCAGCCGTGCGGAATGTAGACGCACGCGAGCCGCGAGCGCGGCACGCCGGCCGCCGAGGCGTCGCGGATCGCCGGCCGGAATCATCGACTCGAGCAGCGGCAGCGCGATCGCCGCGCCGGCGCCGCGCAGCAGCGTGCGTCGCGAGAGGTGCTTTCCGGTCAAGTAACGCATGGTGGTTCCCCTTCTCGAGTGCGCTCAGTCGGCGCCTGTCCGCAACGCGACGAGATCCAACGCCACGGCGGGCGGGCCTGTCGCGTCCACGCCGCCGCCCGTCTTCACGCGCTTCTGAAACGAGTCGCTCGCGACGATCGCCTGGACGAGCGCCTCGAGCGTGTCGCCCTGCGCCGCGGCCGTGCGAACGATGCTGCGCACGACCGGCCGGTCGTAGTATTCGAGCTCGCGGCCGAGTGCGTAAGTCATCAGGCGCTCCGTGAGCGCCGTCACGAACGCGTCGGAGCGCGACAGTGAGCGCGCCGCGCAGATCGCTTGGGCCGGCGAGCCGAGTGCCGTCCGTCATCTCGGCCGCCGCGTCGATCGCATGGCCGTCCTCCTGCTCGCGCCAACGGCCCACGAGATCGAAGTTCTCGAGCGACAGCCCGAGCGGGTCCATGATCGCGTGGCACGCGGCGCAGGTCGGATTCGCTGCGGTGCATCTCGAGACGCTCGCGCGCAGCGTGTCGCCCGCCAAGTGCGCCGCGTCGGCGGCTTCCTTCGCGAGATCGGCGGCAGCGCCGGGCGGCGGGTTCGGCACCGCCGCGCCGAGCAGGTTCTGCACGATCCACTGCCCGCGCACGACGGGCGACGTGCGGTTCGGCGCCGACGTCGTCGTCAGCAAGCTGCCGTGGCCGAGCAATCCGCGCCGCGGGCTGTCCGGCGGCAGCGCGACGCGCCGCATGTAGCTGCCGCGGACTCCCGTCGATGCCGTAGTGCGCAGCGAGCCGCTCGTTCAGATAGGTGTAGTCCGCGTCGAGCAGCTCGAGCACGCTGCGGTGCTCGCGCAGCACGGCGGCGAACAGCAGCTCCGTCTCGCGGCGAAATGCGTCGCGCAAGTCCGCGTCGAAGTCCGGATCTTGGGACGGGAAATCGGCGAGCTTGCGGAGATCGAGCCACTGGCCGGCGAAGTTCTCGATGAGCCGCTGCGAGCGCGCGTCGGCGAGCATGCGCGCGACTTGTGCGGCGAGCACCGGCGGATCGTGGAGCTTGCCGGCGGCCGCGAGCGCGAGCAGCTCGTCGTCCGGGATGCTGCTCCAGAGAAAGAACGACAGGCGCGACGCGAGCTCGAGATCGCCGATCCGGTAGACGGCGCCGACCGCGACGTCGGCGGGGTCGCTCTCGAACCGATAGAGGAATCGCGGATCGACGAGCAGCCGCGACAGCGCGTATTGGATGCCGACCTCGAAATCGCCGCCTTCCTCGCGCCCGAGCCGATAGAACTCCAGCAAGGGCTTCATCGCGTCGTCGTCGGCCGCCACCGGGCGGCGGTACGCGCGCGTCGCGAGCCGCGCGAGGATGCGCTGCGCGCAGGGCGTCTCCGCCGCCGCGGCGCTCGGGCTTGCAGGTGAAGATCTCGCGGCGGCTCGGCGTGTCGCCGGCGCCCGTCGCGTCGTATGGCCCGTCGATCACGAGCCCGGTGACGCCGCCCTCGAGCGCGACTTCGCCGAGATAGAGCTCGTTGACGCCGGCGCACGGCTTCGGGTCGACGAGCGCGGCGGCGATCCGCTGCGGGCCCGCGGCGACGCGCAGCCGGACATGTCGCCGCGCGTCGAGGTCGATCGGCGCGCCGTTGAACGTGAGGTTCACGGTCGGGCCGTCGCACCACACGAGACGACCGGTCGGATTGTCCCAGCCGGCGGACGGCAGCACCGCCTGAACGGCGATCTCGTATTCGGCGTCGAGCGGGAAATAGTGCTCGACCGCGAGCCCGCCGCGCGTGCCGAGCGGCAATCCCTCGATGTGCCGCCGCTGCGCGGATCCGTCTTCCGCCGCGTAGCGAGTCTCGACGTGGCCCATCGTGCGATCGCCGACCGCGCGGCGGCCGATCTGCATCGCGGCTTGCGCGTAGCCTTCGAGCAGTGTCGGCGACACGCCGAGCGCCGCCGCGACGTTGTCGAAGCCCGCGACGGATACGTCCTGCGGTAGCGTCGCGGCGAGCGCGACCCGGGTCGTACGCCAGAAGGTCGCGGATCGCGTTCGCGTACTCGGTTCGGTTCAAGCGCGCGAGCGGCTTGGCGCCGGGATTCGGACTCTGTGCCCATGCCGCGTCGAGCCGCTGCTCGAACCAGCTCGCTACGCCGTCGAGGGCCGCGCGATCGGGGCGCTGCTCGCCCTTCGGCGGCATCAGCCCCGTGCGCAGCTTGCGGACCGCGGCTTCCCAGACGGCAGCGTTGCGGCCGATGTCGGTGCGGTCGAGCTTCTCGAACGACGTACCGCCGGCCAAGTCGACCTCGTTGTGGCAGCCCGCGCAGTAGTGGTCGAGGATCGGCCACGGAGGCTGATCGTTCGCGGCGAGTAGTGACGAGCGGGCTGCGCGCCACGATGCCTGCAGCCGGTCCTTGCCGGCGGCGAGAGCCAAGGCGAGGCACGCGCAGACCACGGCTGCGACTGCGATAACTCGACGTGTCCGGAGTGGGGGTAGCTTCACGCTGCCTGCTTTAGTTACTGGCGGCAGAAATACGATACGCCTGCTATCGCGTATAACAAATGCGGCCTATAACAAATGCGAGCCAGCGGCGACGGAGGCGGCTAGCGGCCGACATTTCGACGGCGGCGTGTCTCGATACGCCTTCATCGCGTCGCGCGCGCTTACGCGCTTCAACTGAGCCCGCCGCCTGACGCTACATCGGCGCGACAATCCGTATCGCCGGCGGGAATGACGCTCCCTAACTCATCCGCGTCTATCAGTCGTGCGAGTTGAACCGCATTGCAAAGAGAGTGGCTCCGCGTCGCATATTGACGCGCCCGCATTCCGTAATGATCGCGCAGGACGCGGTCTTCGAGGAGCATCCGCACAGCCTGCGCCAGTTGCTCCTCCGATCCTGCATGAATGCCAATACCCTCGCGATCGAGGATCCCATCCGGATTGGTCATGAGGCTAACGACCGGCACCTCGCGCAACCAAGCCTGAATGAAGGTATTGGGATAGCCCTCTTCGATGCTGGTATTGACGAATATGTGGGCTTGAGCAAGGAGCTCGTTGACGCTCGCCAGACTCTTCGGCCCAAGGTAGTCGAGATTCGGTGTATTCCGCATGCTGCGAGACAGATCGCTTTGCCAAGCCTTCCCCCACTCGCCATCGAGGACGCCCACCATGAGGAAGCGTGCATCCTTAACATCACTCAAACGCTGGGCAAGACGAATGAACACCTCCGGCTGCTTCCACGGCTTGAAGTTTGCCACCCACATAATCGACAGCGGCTGGCTCTTGTCGATGGCCTCTCGCGGTTGCGGATGGAAATTTCGAATCAGCGCGTCCGCTTTACGCCCGAAGTTCTCCTTCAGAAGGTTCGCTTGCCGCTCGCTTTGGACCACGATGCGGTGGGCGTGTCGGATGCCATACTGGATGCTGCATTTCTCGAACAGTCGTTTGACGGGATTGCGACCTTCCATCAGTGCACTTCGCGGCATCACATCACTGTCGTGGGCGACGTGCCATACGAGGCGCGCGCCGCTGCGGCGCGCATAGTGAGCAGCGATTCCCGTGTAGCCGCACGCGACGCGCTGGTAGATAACGTCGGGCGCTATCTTCCTCAAAGCGCGATACAGGGGAACGGCATCGAGCCAGTAACCGAAACGCTCCACGCTTGCGCTCGATCCCACTCGGACGATGCGATAGCCGGTGGCTTCAAACTCTGGAGCAACGTGATGCGCGAGGTAGTAAATGTCACTTTGGTTCCTCGCCATCACCTCTAAGAGGCAGTCGATTTGATACTCCGCCCCGCCCATCGAGGCGCTCGAGTGATTCTGCGTGACAATGCACAGTCGTTTCATCCAACTCGCCAAATAACTAATTCGTGCTGCATGTCTGCCCGCAAGCTTGCGACTATGAGAGTTTGACGGCCTGAGGACGAACCGTGAAACGGTTCCACCGATAACACATGCGACAACATTCGAGTGCCGTTCGCCAGATAGTGCGCGGCGTGGGCCTGCCCAGACACGAAACCGCAACCGTCACGGACGCCGAGTGGCAGCGACTACGCGGCGAATACGCGGCGGCGCTTCGTGACTATTCCGGCGCGGCGGCCCAAAGCGGGTGAAGACAGGAAGCGAAGAAGCGATGAGCGCGGCGTCAGCTCAGGGAGCTGCTACGGGTCCCGGCGGCAGATCTGGCCACGTCGGCGCCTGCTGGCCCACGTGCGGCCCGCGATTCCGGTTGTTCATGTCCCGCTTGCTCGAGCGCGATCAGAACCCGAACGTCACGCGCCCGTACAGGAAACGTCCAGAGCGCCCGAACGGCGCATAGTTCGAGAACGGAGTGTTGCCGGTCGCGTTGCGCGAGACGGGGAACGCATCGGGAAACTCGTCGAGCAGGTTCTCGGCGCCGATCGCGATGCGGAGGTGGTCGGTCGGCTCGAAGCGCCCCTCGAGATCGATGAGGGTTTGCGAGCCGATCACCGAATCCTGCGCGCCGATCGGCTCGGCAACGGTGCCCGCGAGGCGCGGATCGGGATCGAGCGCCTCGCCATAGCGCGTTACGCGAAACGTCGCGCCGAACGAGCGGCGGCTCCAATTCACCGTCGCCGCGTACTTGCTGTCGGGATTGCCTTCCTCGAACGTCAGCACGTTGACCCGTGCGAACAGCGGCGGCGGCGGATTCAGCGCCGCGAGGGGCGCGGTTGCCGGCACTCGCGTGACGTCCGTGTTGTTGTGGTTCGCCACGAACGTCGTGTTGAACCGTCCGATCCTGTCCGTATCGAGCACCCACGTGAGCACGAGGTCGACGCCGGTCGTCTCCGTGTCGACACCATTGATGAAGAAGCGCCCGCCGCCGATGCCGATGAAGCCCTGGCTCTCGAGATACTGACGCACGTTGTCTTGCGTGAGGTTCTCGGACAGAACGATCCGGTTGTCGATGTCGATCCGATACGCGTCGATCGTGAGCCTCACGGCAGAAAAATTCAGCACGGCGCCGAACGAATAGTTCGTGGCTTCCTCGGCGTCGAGATCCTGCGCGCCGAGCGCGCGCGCAACCGGATCGCTGACCGGGAACGACGTGATCTCGTACGGTATGCCCGCGATGAAGTTCGTCGACGTCGTCGCGAAGAACTGCTGTTGCAGCGACGGTGCACGGAAACCCGTCTGCACCGAGCCGCGCAGCGCAAACGCGTCCGTGAAGTCGTAGCGCCCGGCGAGCTTGCCCGAAACGTTGTCGCCGAAGTCGGAGTAGCTCTCCGCGCGCACTGCGGCGGATCCCAGGAACTTCTCCGTGAGGTTCGCCTCGAGGTCGACGTAGGCGCCGACCGCGGTTCGGCTCTCGTCCGTTACGTTCTGGGGACGAAAACCCGGAAAAACCTGCGCGCCGGAAGCCGTCGGCGAGCCGTTCGGCAGCAGCACGCCGCCGTTGATGTATGAGCTCGGCTCGCCCGCGAAAATCGAATAGCCTTCGTCGCGCGCTTCGATACCGGTCGCAACGTTGAGCGGCGACGCGAGCCCGCCGACCGCGAATGCGCGCACGGCCGAGAAGTTGAGCACGAGCTGGTCGTAGTCGTAGCCGCCCGCGTCGAACTGCTTCGGGCTCGCCGTGCCCATCGAGCGATTCAACGAGTTCTCGACGGCGAACTGCATTTCGTTCTTGCCATAGACGAGCGACGAGTCGAGCGCCCACTCGCCCACGTCCCAGGTCGCGCCTCCGGCCGCGCTGTAGTCGGTAACCTCGGGCGCGATGATCGGCAGGTAACCGTCCGGGTAGATCTGGATAACGTTGCGGTCGTCGAGCGCGCGGCGGAAGAACCCGGCGGAGCGGGAGTCGCGGTCCTGATAGCTCGCCCAGCCGTAGAGCTCGACGCCGCCCTCGAGCTCGTTGCCGAAGTTCGCGAACAAGGTCGTCTGCTCGAGCTCCGGCTCCCCGTACCAGGCGTTGAAGCGATCGAAGGCCACCTCGCGCGGGTCGAACGCGCCGCCGACGAGCGGGTACTGCTGACGAAAGTCGTAGCCGCCGCGCTCGGTGCGTTCCTGATCCTTGTACTCGGCGGCGAGTGTCACGTAGCCGGCTTCGCCGAAGCCCAGTCCCTTCCAGCCAGACACGGTCAGCGTCTCGCCGTCCGTGCCGCTGCGCCCCGTGGTCGACGGCGACGGCCACGTCGCGCCCGCGGGCGGCGCGGCGACCGGTACGTCGTAGTCGAAGTTGCGCTGGCCATAGGCGACCATGACGTCGCCGCCCTCGCTGTCCTGCTTCAAGCGCAGGTTGATGACGCCGGCGATTGCGTCGGACCCGTACTGCGCCGAAGCGCCGTCGCGCAGCACCTCGATCGACTGCACGATCGCGGAAGGAATCGTATTGAGATCGACGGCGGCGGAACCGCGCCCGATCGTGCCGTTCACGTTGACGAGCGACGAGGCGTGGCGGCGCTTCGAGTTCAGCAACACGAGCGTCTGGTCGGGCGCGAGACCGCGCAACGAAGCGGGGCGAATCGTGTCCGTGCCGTCGGCGAGCCCGGGGCGAGGAAAGTTGAACGACGGCACCGTGACCGAGAGCGTTTGGTTGATCTCCGTCACGCCCACGTTCTCGAGCGCCTCGTTCGAGACGACATCGACCGGCACAGCGGTCTCGAGGGAGGAGCGATCGGCGACGCGCGTTCCCGTGACGACGACTTGCTCGATTTCGATGATCGGTGCGCCTTGCGGCGCGTCCTGTGCGATCGCGGTGGCGAGCGGTGCGAGCGCTGCGGCGCTGAGCACGGCCTGAGACAGGTTACGAAGCATCGGTCCGCATTCCATGGTGTTTTTCCTTTTGGCAGCGAGTGGGAACAAGCGCCTTACATGCGGGGCGGCATTCGCCTACGTCAGCTCACGAGCCGCCCTCAGCAGCTATCGCGACCACGCCAAGGTTACGGCCCCTCGTCCGCGCGCAGCAAGCGGAGGTGATCGCTTCGATGTCGCGAATGACCGATTCGACGAGCCGCCTAGCCCCTCAGGTCCAAGAAGCTCGCCGTCGGAGTAACTGATTCCCGGAACACCTCGCCTGCATCGATCACGAAAGGCGCCGTCTCGGTCCCCGATCTTTCCTGAGCGACCGACCGGTGACGCGCATCACTCGGCCGCATGTCGAGCGATGCGTGGACTGGTGAAGCGCGGTCTCGTTTCCAGCTTGCCGGTGATGTACGCGTCGAGCGATGACCCACGGACAACGGCACGAACGCGCTATGCGCTGCCGCGAGAGGCAGAGGCCATCCGCGCCGCTGCTCGCGAGATTGGCGACTGTCGTCGCGCGATTTCACCGAGCTAAGTGTTCATCGCAGCCGTGAGGACGCTGATGAACACTTACGGTCGCGCCGGTTTAGTTCCGCTCGACTGACCGATGCTCGCCACGGTCATCGTCGGGGCTGCGCTGTGACGGTCAACGCCATCATCGCCGCCCCGACCGAGCGAGCCGAGCGACCGCATGCTATGGGACCACCGATACGACGTACTACCTGCCGAGCAGGCCAGGGCGGGTAACGACGCGTAAGTTACTGACTCGTCTCGAAACCTTGGGGACCTTTCTCGAGTGCGGCCGGTTCCGAAGACGAGCGCAGCCCGGTGTCCACACGTGCGGACGGTTTTGCGCTTCTGGAGCGTCCCTCAACGGCTGCACCACATGCGGGACATGTCGTCTCGCCCCGCGGAATTTGCCGCAAACACTCTGAGCATTGATTGAGTACTGCCCGGATGCTTACGACGATCGCAACGGCGATGAAAACGAACCATAGCAACGATGCGATCTGAGTGATCACAGACATGCCATTCCCCCCGCGTTCTTAGCGTCGGTTTTGCGTGCATATTTCATGCCGGACGGGGGAATCTCGCCGCCGATCGTCGTCTTCGGGTTCTCGTAATTCATCAAAACCGGGGAGCAATTAAATGAAACCTGAGCAAATGAAACCTACCCCTGCGCGCTTCTCGAAAGAAATTCCTTGCGAGAAAGGATACGAACTACGACGCGGCTGCGAAGGCGTAATCGCGGTGTTCACAGACAGGAAGCGCAGCAGCGAATTCATTTTCTGGAATACCTCCACAAAGGAGCTACCCGAGCTCGTCCTAGACGGCGAGCTAATGATGCTCGACGCGAACGGAAAGCCGGCCGCGGTCGTGTGATTGGCTCAAGATCAAAGCGGCGCACGGCCGCGCGATCGACGAAGAGCGAGCGAAGTGGAACGAGCGATAGAACACTCAGCTACTGGCAATACCTCGGCAGCCAGCGGAGGATCGAAGTCGGGTGAATTGCCTCGAAAACGAGCTCGTCGCGGTATGGCGGTGTTGGTTAGCGAAAGAATTCACCGACCTCAACTTGGAGGCCGTCGATCTCGATAGGAAACATGCTGCGTCTGCGAAAACGTCGATTGTCAGGGCGTGACGCGATGCCACAGAGCAATCCGTTCCCAAAGAGGAAAGTGCTCGATAACCGATGCGAACGACGCATCGCGTAAATCTGAACGACGCATCGCGCTATGCAACGCTCATCAAAGCGGGGTAAGTTCGCAATGAGTGGGCGACGAGACAGCACAGCGCAAGTGGCAACGCATCCTCGCGGAGTACGCCATTGCGCACGCTGAATACCAAATTGCGTATCAGGTGTTTTTGAGCCGACCGCGATCCGGCTACGCCAGAGACACTGATTGCGTAGAACACGTGGCGGAACGGAATGCGCGCGATCGGTTCCTCGACGTGTGCGAGCGAATGTCCTTGCTAGAAGCAGACTCCTGGCTCGACGCGCCCGGTGCCCTCGCCGACTAGATAGGTGCAGAGTGGCTGTCGATCCCGGGTGAGCGCGGAACACTGCTAATCACGCCGCTTCGACTCCGGCGACCGCCACGCCTTGAGGACCTTTCGGCGGCGGGGCGTGTTGCCCTTTCTTGTCGCTGTGACGACTCCATAGCGTCGGCAGGATAGCCCAGGACGGCGCGGCTACTTCTTGTCAAACACCGCAACAACGCCCGACACGTTCGCGAACTTACCCACCCAACTCATCGTCGCCGTCATCGTCTTTCCGTCGGCGGAAACCGCGACTAAGTTCGTCATGACGGGCTGGCCGGCCAGCTTCACGGTACTTTTGTAAGTCCTGGCGTCTACGCGCTCAAACGCCTGCACCACCTCGGACGTGTCTGCTGGTGCGGGGTTGATCACCGGAGTGTAGTCCTTGCCGTCGAAGGCGAATGTGAGCTCGGTTTGGAGTTTGGTCCCGGCCGTCATACCTTCGCTCGTCGCCGTGTATTTGCCGCCCCTCGCGTCCCGGATTGTGATGATCGTCCCTTCCAGGGCGGCGCTCGGCGCGTCCCTTCGGTTGAGCGGCCTTCGTTTGCGCCGCATTGAGGACCCAAGTGCCGACGAACGGATCGGCGGAACACGCGGGCAGCGACAACGCTAAGACCGACGACAAAACGACAGCCGCCAAACGCATGACGAGATTCATGGCTCCACCCACCCCCTGAATAGAGATGTTCTCGAAATACTACGCTAATTCAAAACACGACCGAACTACTCGCGCATCGACCCCGGCGACCGCCATGCCTTGACGATGCGCTGAAGCTCCACCGGTTTCGGACTGAAAGTGCGCGACGGATGGGGAAAGAATCCGACGAGCGAGCCCCCTTTTCGATGTAGGCCAACGACTCTCGCGAGCTGCGGCCCGAACACGTAATGCCTATAGATTACCTCGTCGCCCACATGCAGATCCGTGATAGCGACGGGTTCGCCTGTGCGGAGCGGCGGGGCGGGTAACGAGCCTTCTCGTTGTTGCGATGGGTTCATAGTGGTGGGATCCCGACCATGACGCCGATGCCTAACAGCATCAGCAGTTGCGCGACAGCGTTCATCGATCGAGAGTCCTGGAATAGCTGAGTCACTAGCGGATAGTCCACGAATGCCAGCGCGACGAGTCACTCGGCTCTTTCGGCTGATTGGCGCCTCGCTGGGGATCGCGGCGTCGGTCGTCGGGTTGGTCGTTCTGCTTCTCTTTCTGCCGACGGTTCTGCGGCTGATTGCCCATTTCGAAGTTCCTTCTCGCTGAATATCGAGTGATTGCCGTTTCGGAATTTGCAAAATAAATGCCATCCGCTGCCCGGTGGAAAAACCGAAGCGCGGATGATCGAAATGACAGGACGCGAGCGAGCGAAAAGCTACTCAGGATTCAGGTCAGGGAAGGGGCTCGAAGAATCCAACTCTCCGGTCTGGATCTTGCATCGCTTTCATTGAACTATGAGGAACTATGAGCAGGAGGCTCCGATGCACTCGCGGACGGGATATCAAACTAAGGTGGCTGGAAGCAGCGTCAAAGCCCTTCATTGCGCGGAATGTGGAGCGATACTCGCTACGACCGAGTCGCCACACGATCTATACAGTTGGGCATACCGGGCTTACAGATGGAATCACATCGGAGAGCGAGTCTTCTGCGATAGCTGCTCTTAATGCGGGGCGCAGGCATCTGGCCAGCAATTCATTGAGGGCGTACCCGGAACGTTGCTAGGCGCCCTTCGACTCAGGCGATCGCCACGCTTTCTCGATGCGCTCCACTTCTATCGCAACGGACGAATCAACGCCGAGTTGCGCGCACGGGAAGAATCCGACCAGCTGGCCGCCGATGTCGCGCTCCAAGCGTTTCACCCGAGCGAGGATCGTCCTGCCAGTCGCGAGCTCGCAGATGAGTTGATCGCCGACGCGTAAATCATTGGGCGCAACCGGATCGCAAGGTTGCGGTATGGAATCGTTGACTGATTCTCGTGTCGAGGCTTTCATAAACCTGCCCTCCGACGGATCGTCTTCGCTGGGTGAACGAGTGCTCCATCTAAATTGCGATCAGAAACGCGATGAGAGTCATGCCGCTGTTTTGTATATCTTGCCTTTGTTGGCGGGATACTCGGTCGACGCCCCCGCCTAGCTCGCGGAGAGACTTTAATTGTCAGGGGCACGAAAACCGGAGGAACTACTTCAGGACGAAGAGAAGCTTAAAGCAGGTGACGAGCGCGAGCGCCGCCGGTCGTCACAATTCCGCTGTGTGCGGACTGCTTATGTCGATCTCAGGACCTGCTCGATCGCGACTGGGGGCCGCTAGTGTCGGGTTAGCCATGCTTCGGCATACCGTTGGCGGCGGAAAGTGAAGCGTGATGAGCCCGATCATTTTCGTCACGGCGGACCGTATGCGTTTCAAGATACCCGCACCCCCGCAGCGCGAAGTTTGAACAACTAGGCGAGCGTCGGCGAAAGTCGCTTCGTTATCGGTCACGACGTAATCCGGTCTTCCACACCTCGGGCACACTCGCGCGTAATCCGACAGAATCCCCCGGGATCGCCGACTGTTGAAGCGGTCCATTTCAAGGGAGGTGGTGCCTCGAAAGCCATTCACGAGCGTATAAAAAATCGATTCGCGCGAGTTCTTCTGCGTCCAAGTCCGACACCGTGACAACCTTGCCAGCGCTCACCCGTTCATCGAGGGTTCGTTGGATAGCCTCGAACTCCGTTTTGGCCCTCCCATACCTCCGGACAGCTTCATCGAAAAGCGCTCGCGCCTCTTCAAATTCATCGCGCATGGCCGTGCGTCCTATCTGGAGCCAAAAGACCGAGGTCAGTGCGGGAACGAAGGTTTCCAGACGAAGAGTTTGGAAAACCTATCGGACCGGCGATTGCCCATGAGGAGCTACTAGCGGAACAGGGTTGGCCGAAACTCATGTAGGCAGCCCTCTTCGTTCTTTCGCCCGGAAGAGCCTCATTAACCGCGCGCGGCTCCTATACAACTTCCACTTCGCGAGTTCGAGTGCCTCCAAATCAGGGTTTTCTCGCAACCGGCTGCGGAACTCCAATTTGAACTCCTCGAATTCGGCTTGCGCGGCCTCGTACGTTGCGACTGCTTCGTCGAACTCGTCGCGGATTTGCATTTGCCGGCCGGTCATTACTGGATCATATTTGGCAGCAACATCCATGCCAGAAAAAAATGACCATCCCAGGCGGATCTTCGACCGTTCTGTGCAATATTTGGAAACGAGTGTTCCAACAATGCCTCATTGTTCACCTCAGACACGACCGCTCATCGACTGCCTCTGATTGTTCCGTCA
The DNA here is from genome assembly GCA_963742115.1 of uncultured Gammaproteobacteria bacterium. GTDB lineage: Bacteria > Pseudomonadota > Gammaproteobacteria > Steroidobacterales > Rariloculaceae > FEN-1219. Next base: position 18,638 of record CAVUKQ010000007.1, on the reverse strand, counting down.
GATAGTGCTCGTATCGCCCGCGCGTGAGCCCGAAACATCGCTAGTCGCGCTGCGACTCAAGCGCCGATAACCTACGGCGGATAAGGACGTTCGCTCGGGCGGATTCCTCTCGATGGATCTCGGCATCTATCGAAGCTGAGCCATCCATCATCGAGTATTGAGAGTATCCAACGCGGCTTGAAACTCTTCCACAGCCGGCTGAGAGCGCCTCTCTGAGCCCTGTATAAGTTCTTCTTCGCGGACGAGCACCAGGACCTGCCGAGCGCGTTCAACCCGCGCTTTTTTTCTCGGGACGGGGCAGTAGTGTGTGCCCCTGCGCCAGACTTTACGGCCGCCCTCCGAAGTGCTCGGCACATCTGGCCGGCGCATCCGGCCGATCGGCTACGTGCTGACGTTCGGAATCGAGCTATTCAACGCGGCGCAGTCACGCAAAACTCACGCACGAAACTCACGCAACGAGCAGGGGTCGCGCGCGTGCTTCTAGGCGATTGATTTCGTAAAGGGAATTGGTCGGGGTGAGGGGATTTACTCTGTCCCTACCATTCCGTAGCGCGTCCGCCTCGCCCAGCTGGTGCCAACCGTCTAACAAGCGACTGTGATGCCCGGTCAAGTAGTCGCGGATTGCCAAGGCGAGTTGTCGCGGATCATGGCATTGAGCGCGGTGACGATTTTTCTGATGCAGGCGGTGAGCGCGACCTTTTTGTGTTTTCCGACGCTGAGTAAACGTTCGTAGAAGCGTTTGATGTCCGGGTTGAAGCGGGTCGCGACCATCGCGCTGAGGTAGAGCGCGGTTCGAGAGTGAGCGCGGCCGCCGCGGATGCGGCGTTTTCCTCGGAGCTTGCCGCTGTCTCGGTTGAAGGGAGCGACGCCGGTGAGGGAAGCGATCTCGCGGCGATTGAGAGAGCCGAGCTCTGGGAGGTCGCCGATGAGGTGCTGGCGACGGAGTTACCAGTGTGCGGTACGAAGCTGCGTTTCTTTGCCCGCCACAACGCACCGCCTGTCTAGTCGGCTTGCTGCGCTGTTGTGTGTGTCAGCAGCAGCAGACGTCGACAGATGCACGTAAGTCCTGCGGTCGACCACGATGAGCAGAATGGCGGCGTTTGGCCGTCTATTCCGCGAAGCTCTAGTCACATTCGAAATCATCGCCTTCTGTGCGATGGCAAAACTCCAGGGGCCACCCGAAGCGGTCCCAGTAGTCCGGCAGCGCTTGATCCCGGACGAGATCCTTGAAACCTGGTTCGTGCCGAAGGTCTGCGAACGCTGGTAACCACGCGTTCAGCATGCCGGTTGCCTGAAGCTCCACGGATTCGCGAAACCACTGCAGAGCGAGCGCCGGATCGCCGAAGTGTAGCGCCCACGCGGTCATGAACCGCAAGCTGACAGCCGTGACCATCTCCGGATTTGCGTGCAGGGACCGCATTGCCGCAAGCCCGTCCGCGGGTGAATCGAAATTGGCAACACCCTCAGTCCAGACTGGCGGTACCTCGGTGCGCAGGAATTCTTTGTCGTGCTCCAAAATGCGTAGAAAAGACTCGGTGCCATCGCCTGCCCATGTGCCGAACAACGCCTCGCCGCGTTCCCAATGTCGACGGCGCTCGTCTTTCTTGCCGACCACGTCATAGGCTATCAACAGGAACGAGCGAACAAGCGTGTTCATGGGGTCTCGGGCGAGGGTGGCTTCCAACGCCGTGACGGCATCGGGAAAGTTTCCGACTGTCATCATGAGCAGGAAGTGAGCCCCATCTGGATTCGCGTCGAGCTCGATCGCCCGGCGCCACTCGATCTCCGAATTCATCCAGTCACCAACCTGACCGTGATACTCGGCGAGCATCGCGTGGGCGTGGCCCGAATTGGGATCGACATCTAACGCGTGATTGACCGCCTGCAGTGCGGCTGCCATAGCAGCAGCGGACGCGTCACCGGTCATGAAACCGGCCTGGAGCATGTGCAATGTGCTTTTTTTGATCCACGCCTCGATGAACTTGGGGTCCAATTCGAGCGCCCGCACGAGCAGCTCGATCCTTCGTTCGATGGGCCCCCGCGCGCCGACGGAAGCAAGGTAGAACTCGTACGCTTCGCGCGAGTCGGTCGGCGGCTGCTTGATCTGCGCGAGTTCCTCGTCAAAGAACGCGACGCGCAGAGCATTGGCGACGTTGGTCGCGATATCTGCCTGGATCTCGTAGAGAGAGTGCAGATCACTGATGTCGCCAGGATACGCCTGTGACCACAGGAGCTCATCGGTAGCAGCCTCGATCAGCTGCACGGCGAGCATTACTTGGTTACCGTTGTAACGAACGCTGCACTCCATGATCGTGTCCGCACCGAGCTCGGCTCCGATTTGCGGGATCGGCGGCCGGTGGCCGGCGTAGTACTGCAGCACGGACGATCTCGATATCAAGCGCAGGTTGCGGATCTGCCCGAGGCGGGTCAGCAATTCCTCATGGATCCCGGCCGCGAAATAGGAGTCGTTCAGATCGGGGCTTGAGTCGTCGCAAGGTAGGACCGCATGCGCCCGGTCGTACTACGCGGCGCATACCCGTCGCGGTCGATGACCATTAGCGCGGCCGCCAGGAGCGCGAGCGCGGTGACTGCGTAGACGAGTCTCTTGCCCGCCGTGGGCGTCATGCTGTTCGCGACCCATGGCCACGCGAACCGTGGGCGACTGCCCGGCGAGGGCGGTTCCGGAGCGGTGTTCGCTGCTCGACCAGCGAACGCGTCACCGTGCACGTCCACAACATGCGGCGCCTGCGCGGATTTCTCGGCGCGTGGCCCGTCGACTCGTCGGGCTCGACCACGACCGCATGCACCGGCGTGACGAATTGATAGCCACGCCCGGCGACGGTAACGATGTGCTGCTCGCCAAGCAGGCGGCGCAACACGGCGATCGCCTGGTTGAGGTTATTGTCCTCGACCACGCGACGGGGCCAAACGGCGTGCACGATCGCGTCGCGATCGACGACCTCGCCGGCGTGCTCGACGAGATAGACCAGAGTGGCGAACGGCCTACCCGTGAGCTTCAGCCCGCCGCCGTCTGACTGCGTCAGCGAACGCCGCGCTGGATCGAGCCGATAGCCGCCGAACTCGTAGACAGTGGACGAGGCATCCTCGCTCAGCACGGGGAGGCTCCAGGGAAGGAGAAATTCACACCGTTTCATCGAAACGGCCGATCCCTTTCATACGCCTAGCGTCACGGTCTAGCAAGCACTCGCTGTACGAGACCTATACCGACTTGCCGCGCGCCGCGGCTGGGGCTTCGCCATCCACAAACCAGGAGACACTGCCATGAACTCCCAAAACACTCGCCTCTTTGCCACGCTCGTCGCGGTCACCGCACTACTCGGGGCCTCGACCGCTTCAGCCGCAAGGGGCTGGCAACCCAAACAGCCCACGATCAGCATCCGCGGCCTCGATCCGGCCACGCCGGCTGGCGCATACAACCTCTACCGCCAAATCGTAGCCGCCGCGAATCGGGTCTGTGGCAGCGCTATGGACGGCGCATCGATTGCCGCAGATAAGGACAGAAACGACCTGGAGCGGTGCACGAAGCAAGCGATCAGCGCCGCCGTGCAGAGTGTCGACGCCGCGTTCGGCCTGGACCTCGAGCAACTGGCTGGCGTGAAGCCACACGCTCCAACCGTTGCACAGACCGCCGAGCGGTGAGTCTTTCGGCCTTCCGTCGTGCTCGCGGTCGGGGGACCTCCCCAAGGCCGTCGCCACGAGCCGACGGAGGGCCGTTCTTCGGGCTTGAGATTTGCTGAAGCCGAGAAGTCTTGGACACCACGGTCCACTTCGTCGAGCATCCGGGCGAGCTCCTGCGCCAACGGTAACTGAACATCGAGCGTGAGCGTGGCGAGAAGTGCTGGTGTAACGTCCCCGACCGGACGCCGCAGCTTCTTCTCGAGGCGACGCTCGAGCAACATCCTGAGACGTGGGTGCAGATTCTTCGGCAACCGACCCTAGTCGGGCTCAGTGCGCAAACCGTCGGCCAGAATCTGTTGCGCCGATTCGCCGGCGAACAACGGCCCACCGCTCAGCATCTCGAAGAGCACCACACCAAACGCCCAGATGTCGGCGCGCTGGTCCGTGGCTTGACCGCTCGCTTGCTCCGGGCTCATATAGGCGGCTGTGCCGAGAATCATGCCTGCTCGGTCATTGCGAGACTCAAGGCCGGCGAATGGGCCGGGCGCGTTGATTCGGATCGCCGGAAAACGCTTTACCCAAACCGAAGTTCAGCACCTTCACCCGGTCATCGCGCGTCACCATGACGTTCGCGCGCTTCAAGTCCCGATGCACCACGCCCTTCTCGTGCGCCGCTTCGAGGGCCTGTGCGATCTGCGGCGCAAGCCGCAGCGCATGGTCAGTGGCCACGGCGCCGTCTCTGAGCGTCGCCTGCAGCGTTACGCCCTCGATGAGCTCCATCGCGAGAAACCGCGTGCCCTCGTGTCGTCGAGCCCGTAGATGGCGGCGATGTGCGGGTGATTCAGCGCAGCGACCAGCTTCGCCTCGCGCTCGAAGCGCGCGAGACGGCCTGGGTCCTGGGCAAGTGCGCTCGGCAGCGTTTTGACCGCGACTTGGCGGCCGAGCTTCGTGTCGGTGGCACGGTAAACGTCGCCCATGCCGCCCGCGCCAATCTGCGTAATAATTTCATAAGGGCCGAGACGGGTACCTGGCGCAACGGTCATCGGAGAGCTCCCCCGTCGGAATGATCTGCGCCGTTTTGTCCTTCTCTAGCGCATTTGTGCGCAGACTCTATTCGCACACGCCTCGCGGCACCGACGCGAACGACCCGAGACGTCTACGTCATCGACGTCGAGGGCGGGCTGCTCGCCCGCCTTCCTTGACGGTCTACCGTCAAACGCGGACGATCTGCCTGCGCTGCGGCCTCAGACAACAAGAACAATCACTGAATCGAGCGGAGCGAAGTTCGATTGATGTGTCGATAACGCGGCTCACTTCGGGGAGCGAGCTCAATTGAAAACCGAGCAAGCGGCGTCGTGGGCGCGGCCTAGCGCGCTCGCGTTTGCTGTGGCGGCTGCCTTGAGCAGCGCACGCGCGTACTGTCAGGAACAGGCGTTAGAAGCGATCACCGTCACCGGCTCGCGCATCGTGCGCCGTGACTTCGAAGCGAACAGCCCGATCATGACGACCGATCGAGCGGCGTTCGAAAGCAGCAGCACGGTCGCAATCGAATCGGTGCTGAACCAGATGCCGCAGTTCGTGCCGGCCGTCACTCAGTTCGATGCGGGTGAGGTGAATCCGACAGCTACCAACACGCCAGGTGCCCCGACGTTGAGCCTGCGTGGCTTGGGCTCGAACCGTAACCTCGTGTTGCTCGACGGCCGTCGTGCGATGCAGATCAACGCTTCGATGGCCGTGGACATCAACTCGATCCCCGCAGCGGCGATCGAACGCGTCGAGACCATCACGGGCGGCGCCTCGTCCGTGTACGGCGCCGACGCTATGGCGGGTGTCGTCAATTTCATCTTGCGTAGGGACTTCGAAGGCGTCGATTTCGACGTCCAGTACGGCGAAACCCAAGAGAGCGATGCTGCCGAGTTTAGAATCAACGGACTGCTCGGCGCGAACTTCGACGACGGCCGCGGCAACGTGATGATCGGCATCGACCATTCCTCGCGCGACGAGGCCTTCCGAGCCGACCGCCAGTTCTATCGCGAGGGTTGGGCGGATCCGACGCAGAACGGCACGGAGGCTTTCTACAGCGCAACAGGCTATGCACCCGCACCTGGCAATCGGCCGAGCCAGGCGGTCGTGGACAGCATCTTCACCGCGGCGGATCCGGGTTCGGTGAGCACCAGTAACTTCTTCACCAACGATGACGGCACCGTGTACACGGGCGGCGCTGACTTCGGCACCGGCGAAAAGGATGGTGCGTATCGCTACAACGGCCCGTTCATCGTCGATGGCGTGGCGTTTCGTAAGATCGACGACGAGGGTCAGATCGAGCAGAACGCGATCACACGGATCCTGTCGATCCCGCTCGATCGGTATGCCATTTTCGGCCGCGGTCGCTATGCAATCACGGATAACCTCACGGCGTTCGTGCAGGGCACCTTCACCGACTCGCACACCGAGACGCGGCAGGGGTTCTCGCCGGCATCGAATGCTTGGGGCGCGAATATCCCGCACGGTACGGGCATCTATGCGCCCTCTGTCAATGCAGCGGGCAACACGCTTCCCGACTATCTGCTCGGCGGTCGCCATGGGCTCGACTGTCCGGCAACCGGGGGGTGCACCAACTCGCAAGCGTTCCCGACGCCGGCCGAGCTCGCCACGCTGCTCGACAGCCGGCCGCAGCCGAATGCGACCTGGCAGTTGAACCGCGTGCTCGACTTCCTCGGGCCACGCGCCGCGTTCAACGACATCTCGAGCTATCAGACCCTGATCGGCCTCGAAGGGTCGTTCACGAACCTCGACTGGACCTGGGAGGCCTATGCGTCGCACGGTGCAACGACGGGTGAGGTGTTGTTCGACGGCTTCCCGTCGCTCGAGCGTTATCGCGCGGTCGTCACGGCACCTAACTACGGCAAGGGCTTCTTCACGACGGGCAACGCACAGGGCGGTGGCGCTGGTGGCGGCATTGGCCGTTGTACCTCCGGTCTGCCGGTCTTCACCCAAACCGTGACTGACGATTGCGTCCAAGCGGTCGAGGCGGATCTGCAGAACACGCAGCGCATGGAGCAGAACGTCGTCGAGTTCAACCTCCAAGGTCTGATCGCGGAAACGAAGGCAGGCGAGCTGCGCTTCGCTCTCGGTTCCTCGTATCGCGACAATAGCTACCGGTTCCAAACGGATAATCTGACGAGCCAGGAGTCGTTCCTCGACTCGGCTATCGCCTGGTTCCCGACCGGCAGCTCGGAGGGCAGCACCGAGGTCAAGGAGCTCTACGGCGAGTTGCTGGTGCCGCTGCTCGCCGATGCGGGCATCTTCGATGCGGTGAAACTCGAGCTCGGTTATCGGTACTCTGACAACGAGTCGGTCGGCGGCGTCGACACCTACAAGGTGTTGTTCGACTGGACCGTGAACGACCACCTGCGTCTGCGCGGCGGTCGGCAGATCGCGAACCGCGCACCGAACATCGGCGAGCTGTTCCTGTCGCGCACACAAATACAGGGCGTCAGCTTCATCGGTGACTTCTGTTCCAGCCAGAACGGCTTTGCGCCGGTCGGTGCGAATCCGGCGGTGAATCCCGATGCCGCTCAGGCGCGCGCAATCTGCGAAGCGCGCATGGGCCCGACGGGTGCGGCAGCTTTCTACAGCAACAGGCAGGGACCGGGCGGCCTCTCCTTCCCGTTCCAGAACGTGATCGGCAACCCGAACCTCGACATCGAGACGGCCGAGACCTATACCCTCGGTGCCGTGATGAGCTTCGGCGAGCGCACGACGTTGTCGATCGACTGGTACCAGATCGAGCTCAGCGATCTGATCGCCGCGCAATCGACGGATAACGTCTATACGCAGTGCTTGAGTCGTGCGACCAATCCGACGTTCGATCCGAACAGCCCGGCTTGTTTGTTAGTAGTGCGCGACCCGGTTTCGGGCGTCCAAGCGCCGACCGACGTTACGTACTCGAACGAAGCCGCGGTGAAGACCACGGGCGTCGACGTGGCGCTCAACTGGGGTACCGACCTCGGCGCAGGCCGCTTGAACGTGAGCCTCCAGCTCAACAAGCTGGTTCACAACGAGACGCAGCTGAACCCGACGTCGCCGTTCCTCGACTGGACGGGGACGAATGGTCCGACGCTGACTTCGTTGGACGGCGGTTCGTACGATTACCGTACGTTCACGACGGCCACTTACTTCACGGGTCCGTGGACGTTGAGCCTGCGCTGGCGGCATCTGCCAGAGATCGACTCGGGTGCGGCTGTGACGGCTCCGGCGCTGAACTTCACGGCGACGGCCGAGGCCTACGACATGTTCGACCTGTCGGGCGGCTTTGAGATCGCCGAGCACTACTCGTTGCGCTTCGGTATCGACAACCTGCTCGGCACCGAGCCGGTGATCACGGGCGCCGATACTCGAACGACCGTTCCGCAGAGCAATACCGGCGTGGGTATCACCGACGCGGGCTTCTACGACGTGCTTGGACGTCGGTACTACTTCGGCGCCAAGATGGCGTTCTAGTAGCGGATCGACGCGCAGCCGCGAAGGTGCGCTGCCGATCGATCGTATGGGGCGGCGAGCCCTGAGGCTCGCCGCCTTTTTCTTTGGCGCGCCCGCAGAGCGGACTCATTTGAAGACGACAGTGATCACGCTAGGGCCGCGACACGACGCGAGGAATAGCGTCCCAAGTAACTGATTTGTTGGTCGGGGTGATAGGATTTGAACCTACGGCCCCTGCGTCCCGAAAACGGACGATCGTCGGTAACTAGTTGACTATCAATAAAAGACGGGAAGGGCGTCCGTTGCGGATTTCAAGCACCTTCAAGCACGGTCCAGAACTGAATCACGCAAAACTCACACGGGGCGTTTTGCCTGAGGCCTCGCCGTAGTTCGCCTTTTTCACGTCGATGTGAGCGGCCGCTTAGAAATGTGTTCGAATCGTTCCGCCCCCCATGCGATCGCGGCCGAATTCATCTGGCCGCTTTCGGCTGGAGTGGCCGTTCGACCAGGAATGGTTCGCGGGAGCCTGTAACCTCTCGGTCGCCGAGACTCAACCAGCACTCAACATCAAGGACGCCTGGCTAGTCGCCCGCTGCGCCGGCGCGCGCTTGCGCGACTACCGCGACGATCGCGTCGATCACCACCTGCGGCCTTACGTCTTGGATCGAATGTGTGGCGCCCGGAACTCGGGCGTTGACGCCACGCGTAGATAAGGCGGCCAGCTCGTCGTGGCCGAGATTGATCATTTCGATGAATTGCGCCAACAGATCCGGTGCAACTCCCGGCGGCGGCGGCCTGTCGGTCGCCGTTAGGACAATCAGCGGCATGTCGCCATAGTTGCGCGCCGGGTTGACGACCAGGGCCGCGCTCTCCGCAACGGTTGCGTTGAAGGACGCCACGGTCTCGAGTCGTTCGGGGCCGTCGAGCCGCTCGATCGCCTTGCGCAGCCCCGCCGGATAAGCCGAGGGAATCGGCCGCAGGCATCCCGCCGGATCGGGCTTCCCCGGCGCGACCGTTCCATCCCGCAGGTCCGCGGCACACTTGCGCATCTCCGCGACGCCCGCTGCCATCGTCACCTTCATTTGCTCGTCGAGCAGGGGCGCGACGCGGGCGTAGACGGCGAACTGGTCGGGAGTGCTGGGATCGACGAGCACCATTCCGACGACGTTTTCCCGGTGGCGATCGGTGAAGAGCAGGCTTTCATATGAGCCGAGCGAATGGCCTACCACGACGTAGGGCCCGCCGGGTCCGCTCTCGAGAGCTTCCTCGAGATCAGTCGTGGTTGTAGCGACCGTCTGACGGACCGAGCTTGCGTCGCTTAGGCCGAAACCCGGGCGGTCCCAGGCGCAGGCGCGCGTGGTGCGCGCGAGTGTCGGCTGAACCTCCTTCCAACTCGCGGCCCAGCCGCCGAGGCCCGCTGTCAGAATGACCGTTGGCGAGCCTGCCCCCATGCACACGAAATGGATCTCGCGACTATCGGCGAGTGTCACCGAGTGCGTCGTGTCAGCATAAGCGGCCAAAGACTCGTCGGTTGGCGGCAGATCTTGCGCCAGCGCTCGAGCAGTCAGGGTTGCCGCAAGCGCGAACACAAAATGCCGGTGACGTTGCGTCCTCCCCCGCTCCGGTGATGAGTTAGGCGCGCTCATCTCGTCTCAGCCTCAGCAGGGGTTCGACGTCTGACTCTGACACCGACCCGTTTCTTATCGGCTGACCGTTATGCTGACTTGCAGATCCGTTGGACGAATAACCTGGCATGACCGGAGGTCCGGCCACCAGTTTGACCCAGAAGGTATCCCCGTCCCTGAACCAGGAAGTCTCGTTCGCCTGGCGCAATGCGTTCATGCTGCCCTGCTCCGTTCCGGAGGCTGCGTTGGCGAAGCCCGGCAGCTCAAAGATGACCCATGAGCCCTGATCCATTTCGGCCAGGCTGAGGGTGACTTCCGGTCTTTCGGTTTTCACCTGGATCTCGGTGCCGGCCTTCACAGTGCTCTGGTCGCCGGAGATCTTGAATTCCTTGCCGTTGCGAACAAGCGCGATGGGCGCCTGCGGAGCACGACGAGAAAACAGTGCGGCACGTTGGGCCTGAACGAGGGGAGTGTTTGCAGCATTCCCACCACCGATCGAAGACAGCAAAGCGAACCGGGCGGTCCGCGATTCGAGATCGACCGCGCGCGGAAGTTCTCCTCTGGCGTCGGAGAGATTCAGGCGGCCGACATCACCCTTGCACACAGAGGCGTTCCAGGTGGGCTCGATCTTGCAGGTGTCGTCGGTGACGACGCTGTCGTTCTCGCCGTCGTGGAGCATGACGTGGGAATCGGGGATGCCGGTCACCGAACCGTCCAGGTCGCGGAACGACAGGGTCCGATATGCGTTGCCGCCGCGGTTGTCATTATCGAACCGGGTATCGAATTTCGGGAAATAGACCGGCTTGGCGTTGACGAATTTCGCACCGCTGATCGTGCTTCCGGTACTGAGCCCCGCGCTCGTGAACAGCAGGAAGGAAAGCGCGCCTGTCTTTCGCACGCTTGTTGTCCTGGAAATTCACGAATGTCGTGTTCACCACGTCATCGCGGTAGTCATAGTATTCGTAGCCGCGGATGGGGAAATCCGGAATCGAAGGCTTCGGCAGGCTGCGGCCATAGGCGATTTCCTCGGGCGTCGTGGGGTTGCCGATATTCTCGGTCTCGCCCACGACCAGCGAATCAACCAGCCGTGCACTGAACGGCAGGCTGCCGATGTCACCAGCGGCCTGCGTCATGCCAATGGCATTGTCAGCGAATTTCGCGTTGCTGTAGACGTACATGTCACCCCGGCCCCAGAGACCACCATTGCGGTTCTTGTAGCTGGTCAGGTTCTCGAAGTGCGTCTCCAGCACTTCGCTCTCCAGATCGTTGGGATCTGTCAACGGCAGCAACGGAATGGAGGCCAGTACCGAAGGTGTTGTCTTCGTTGATGTGCCGGTCGATCATGAACCCGTCGAAGTTGGAATGGGACACGTTGCCCCTGAATGCGCGCAGCGGCGTTCGGCGCGGCCAGATGGTCTTGCTGATCTCCGTGCCTGCGAACGCACCTTGCGGGTGCATCGGCAGGGAAAACCAGAAGCCGATCTGATCGGAACCGGCGGCCACGTTGTCAATGAAGGAGTTGTCCGGGTTGGTGATCCAGTAAGCCGCCACCGTGTTGTCCGAGGGCAGCAGGGTGTCCTTGCCGGAAAAGCTGGCTTGCCTGATGGCCTGGCGATTCCCGCTGACCTCTCCGTTTGCGGCGAGATTGATCGGGACGCAGGGCTTGGTCGGATGGCACTTGATCTGGATCGCGAGGTTGCGGACGAACTCGTTGCCGTGCTCGATGCCGTCTTCGAGGAAGAAGCAGTGACCGACGATGTTGTAGGTCACGTTGTTCTCGACGCGCAGGTCGTTCGTGCCGTGCACGGTCACGCAGCGGTTGTAGGTGTCGTGGATGGCGGCGTTCTTGATGTACTGGCCCTTGCGCCGTCGCCGACCAGGTGCCAGTGGATCGGGTAGCGCGCCAGCGTCATGTGCTGGCCCATGCGATTGAGCTCGACGCCGGAGACGTACATCTTGCTCGAGCGGCCATCGCCATGATGTGGCCGCCGAAGTACGACTGCTCCGCATCCTCTGACGCCTGGATCTTGATGTTGCGCGTCAGCAGGCCGACTTCGCCGCGCTCGTCCACGTCGAAGGTGATCTTGCCGAAGTGCATGTAGTCGAGCTTGCGGTCGAGCGTGAGCGTGTTGCCGCTGATCGCGGCGATCGTGCGCCGCTCGGCCTGCCGCGGATTGAAGTCCGTCGAGGCGAGAACGATCTCGTCGCCGACGCGCCAGCCGGAGGCGTCGAGCACCTCGATCGACGTGCTGCCGGCTTCGGCCGTGTTGGCCAGCTTGGTCCAGGTGTTGCGTGCGATCGCCGTGCAGGTTCAGCGTGCCGCCCGAGAGCATGATGCCGCGGTCACCCATGCCGGTCATGACTGTCTTCATTGGGGACGGTGTTGGTGAGCGTGATCGTCGCGTTGCGCGTGTGCAGGGCTTGGCTTCGCTGCCGATCTGCAGCTCGCCGTGCAGCATGATCCACTCGGTCGTCAGCTCGAGGTCGGCGTCGTTCGAGAACGTGAGCTTGCCGTCGACGGTGAGACCGCCGCAGCGCGGGCGGGCTGACGTCGAGGATCACGTCCTTGTCGCGGCCGATCGTGACCTTGTCGCCGGCGATTGGCACCTTGCGGTTCGGCCAGGTGTTGGGATCGGACCAGTTCGTCGGAGCGGCCTGTGCGATCGCGCATACGCCGAGCAGGAGTGCAGGAACGACAGACACGCGAAGGAACGAACGACTCTTATTGGTCATGACATCAACCCCCAAACCCTGAAGATGACCCAGTGCTTCGAGGAAGAGCATACCGCGATTGCCCCGGGGTTCAGCACGGCTTTTTCGGCCGCCCAGCGCCTACTTTCCGATGTCGCCTCCGTTTTCCTAACGAACCCGCTATGTCGAGCGTATCCGTTAGACGGCGCTTGATCTGAACGCCATCTTGGCCGTCAGGCCGAAGATTGGATGTCGTGAATGGGTCGATAACGGACGTCCGCCGCGCCGAATGCTAACGCAGTTCCGAACGTCCGCCTTCGGCCATTTCGGGACACTCGCTGCGCCGGGACGGCCCTAACCCTCTCGATCCGTAGGTCCGGGGCATCGCGTCCCGCAACAGAGCGTGCTGCCGGTTCCAACAACGTGAATGCCGCGCTAGCGCCGGGTGCGTATGTTCAACGATCCGACTCGAGTAAGAACGACGACAGCGTCGCAACAAACTCCTGCGGGATCGCGTCCATCGCATTGTGTTCCTGTCCGTCGAAAATCCGTAGCACGGAGTCGGCCAACGTCTCGCTCAGGGTGTCGATCGATCGTTTGAGATCGGGTGAAGCGGTCTTACTGCCCAGCATCAACAGGGTCGGAGCACTCAACGTGCGTGCGCGGCCGCGATCGAATCGGTACTGCGACAGCGCACGGTCCTGACGCATCGACAATTCAACTGTCGCCAAGAGGCCTGTCCAGGATGGCCGCGACTTCATAGCGCGGAGCTCATCCTCGGAGATCATGACGATGTCGCGCATGAACACCATCAGCGCCCCTTCACGATCGCCGCTGCGTATCAATTCTTCCATTCGCGCCAACGTTCCGGAGTGGTCGCTGAGGAGGACGGGTGGCTCGTACAGTGCGAGCTTCTCGATCTTCGCCGTATGAAACGCCGCTTCGAACGCGCACACGGCACCGAAGGAGTGGCCCAGAACGAACACGGGACCCCGCTGCGCCTCGACGACAGCGACAACGTCCTCGATTTCCTGGAGGAGACTGTAGGAAGGCGTATCGCCGCTCGCGCCGTGCGCCCGCCGATCCATCGCGCACACGCGAAAATGTGGCGCGAGCAAAGGAAATAGCGGCGTCCATCGGGTGCGGTCGCCGGTGCCGCCGTGGACAATGACGAGCGACGGGCCCGCTCCGGCGCACTCGAACGCGATCGGCGTTCCATCCGCCGAGGGAACCGTCGCTATCGACGTCTGCGCCGTGGCCGTCGAAGCGACCGCAAAGACGCACAGTACGAACAGCACCGTCGCGCGCATGACCGCTCCCACCCGATGAACGCTCGTGCAGTAGTCTAACAGTGACGGCCGCGCTCTCGACCCTGGGACAAGAACACGCTGCCGTGGTAGGCGCTCGCAGCTCAGCGGCGCCGTGCGCGGATGCTCAACGATCCGCGCGACGCCTCGTGGGCACCATGACCGTGGCGCAACTAAGTCTCGAGAAACACGCGCGAGCACGGCAGGCGCGGCGCCACGACTCCCGACAACCGAGCCGACGGAACTTTCCCGAAATGAGCGGCAGCCCTAATGGGAAAAGCCCACTCTGGGGACGTGCAGCGCCTGTCCGTTTACCTCCTGATTGCGGCCGCTCCGCCCCGATTAACAGAGCCATCGCGAACGTCTCAGAACGGCCAATAGCGGTCGCTCATCGACTGGACTCCCGCACCACCGTTAGCGCCCCCTCCACCATCAAGCTATTGGCCTTCCCACTACGATGCTGAGCGGCGAAGGCGTAGGGATGATCTGCTCGAGGGCAAAGCCGGCCTGATCAAGCAGGTCGCGAAACTCGGCGGCAGTACGCTCACGCCCGCTGGCCATTACCATCATGTTCAGGTCCATCCACTTGCCCATATCGAACTCGGGCGTTTCCGGGATAACCGACTCCACCAACATCAGGCGAGCGTTTGGACTCGCAACTTTTTTCACGTTGGTCAGAATGGCAACGGATTCCCTATCCGACCAGTCGTGAAGAAGCCAACGCATCACGTAGGCGTCGGCTTGGACGGGAACGTCCTTGAAGAAGTCTCCGCCGACACGCTCGATTCGGCTGTCATCCGGTGCCTCTGCGACGACGTTCGGTTGATCGAAGAGAATGCCTCGGCAAGAGGGATGCGCTGCGAGGATGCTCGCCAGTTGCGAGCCGATTCCGCCTCCGATATCGGCGATCACAGGATAACGGCTCCAATCGAAAGCCGCAGCCACGGCCGGGCTGATCGAGGTGCTCAGGTCGCGCATCGCTTGATTGAAGATCGTGTACGTCTGAGGGTTCGATTGCATGTGTTGCCACGCGTTCTCGCCCGTCACCTGATCGAAGCCGGGGCCCCCGTTCTTCAGGGACAGCATCAACCCTCGCCACCCCTCGAATACCGGAGCGCCCGAGCAGAGCGTAAAGCGAATCCAAGCCCAATTAGAGCCCGCCAGATTACGGCGGAGGCAATCACTCGCCGGCGTGTTGCCAAATACTCCGGGCGAGGTCTGCGTGAATATCCCCGTGCTCTCCAGAGCCCGCAACATCCGATACAGGCTCGGCGCGTGTGTCTTTGTGTGCTCGGCAAGAATGTCGATGTGCAAGGGACCATCGGCTAGCTGATCGGCGAGTTCGAGTTGGGCGGCGGCACCGACGCAGCAACTCTGCCAATGGTTGTTGACGATACCGAGAATTTGCTCTTGAGGCGTAGCAGGGCTCATCGTCGATTCCCTTTCTTGTTGGGCTTTGGAGCATACCGCGTCGAGGGGCCGGGTTGGGTCGATAGCGGCTGATCGAGTAACCGCCGTGAGGATAGCTCTCGAGCGACCGCTGTGAAACTTGGATCGGCCGTCAGTTTCGCAAGGGTCACCAGGGCGGCCAACAAGGTCTGGGAGGGCGCTACGCAGTGGTGCGCGTCGTCGTGCCCCTGGCGGCCACGCATACTCACGCAGCATCGATGTGGAATTTTCGTCACGGCCGCGGCGAGCCACGCGGGGTTGGGATGGCGGTGCTACCGTTGACCCAACCGCGCGACTGGCAGCGGGAAGCAGCGGAGAGAAGATGACGGCGCCATTCCTTTCACAGCAATTCAGCTGCGGCCTCTCGACAGCGCTGCACGAATCGTTCGGCCGCAGCGCTTAGGTGCGCGAACGACGCCGCTTGGGCGTCCAAGCTCGAACGGACGTACCAAGGTCGGGCGCTCGCGCGCTCATTCCTCTCGACGAGCTCGCCTGTCTTCTCGTCGACGGCGAGATCAGTTCGCGTCGGAAAGTACTGGATTGTCACGTCCGGCGTCTTTCGCAGACTCCCATTCTTGAACCGGCGATACACGGAGAGTTCAGTGTCTGTGTCCGCCACGACTATCCAGCCCATCGCTTCAAGATCCGTCTGAATAGTTGCGACTACCTCGCCGAGGCTCGTCGGCTCGACGCGACGATACTCCGGGCTGTAGGTGGGCGGAGCCGTCGTCGCCGAGAGGACTTCGATTTTCGACAGCCGAAAGGTTTTCTCGATACCCGACGAGAGGCAGAGCGCGCTCAAGTGATCGCCTTGGATCGCGATCGGCTGGACTTGGCGAGTGGTACCCGGCTGACTGCCGCCTGCATACCGGATTGTCAGGGTCGCGGTGGCAGCGATCGCCGTGGCGATGGTATCGCGAGCATCCACGGATACGCCACTGCTCGTCGGGTAGAGAATAGAGCACGTATCTGGTGTCATCGCTGCGGCCATCGGATGAGCGCGCCCTGCCGCGAACAATCGCCTCGCGCTTGATGATTCGACCCGTCGCCACGTGCGGTTCGAAGACCCGCTGCGGAATAATCTTCTCGGAGGTCGCAGCACTTGGATAAGTATCGCAAAAGACCGCGAGAGGCTTCTGCTGGGCAAGCATCATCGCCAATTCCCTATTCGTATGAATTTTATAGGGGAGCTCGTCCGAGCGATGCCACGCACGCAGTTCGACCGGCGCTCCGCTCGGCGGGTCAAACTGAATTCCATAGAATTCATTCAGGCGCCGAATATCAGAGGCATCGAGATCATAACCAGCACCGCGCGCCAAATCGTCGGCGTTCAAGTCAAGCAACTCGCAGAGTTCGTCGACATCCGTGACTTCCAGACTCGTCTCGGAGGTTTCAGACTGCGTTGCGGGATCACTCACAACAAGAAGGAAATGATGTTTTGTTTGCGTGGTCATACCGTTAATGCATTTCGCGCCTGATCTAAAGCCGGGGAAAACAATAATCACTATGCCTCCGGGCATCTGTGCGCTTGTTACCGGAATTTGCCTCTCGCGGAGAGCTGTTCGGAAAGCAGAAGCAGACTTGAGGGGATCGTGGCGAAGCGTGCGGACTCGCCATACCGCCGCGGTCGGTCCCGTGATTGGCTCAAGATCAAGACGAAGGCACGGCCGCGCGATCGATGAGGAACGTGCGAAATGGAATGAGCGATAATCCTCCTCCATGGCGAAGGCAAGATATCTGGTGTGCTACGACTACGGGCAGGGAGCCGGGTTCGTATACATCTACGCACGCTCGTTCGAGGAGATACAGCAAGCACACCCAGAGTTGTCGCTAGTAGAAAACGAGGAGCGTTTCTTTGCGACCCAGCCGGACGGACGTCAGTACAGGGAACAGCTAGAGCGTAACCTGACGTTCGATATCGATGAGCCCCCGCGAGGTTCTTGAAAGCCCTCGTGGAGGATCGTGCCGCCCGGCGGCGGTTGGGAATAGGAACGCCGCCGAAGCGGGATTAGTCGCGCTTCGACTCCGGCGACCGCCACGCCTTGACGATCCGCCTAACGTCGATTGCGGCGGACGGATCGTCGCGCGGCTGCGCTTCTGGGAAGAAGCCCACCAGTTGGCCGTCTCTATCGCGCTTCAGGTATGCCACCCTGACGAGGATTATTCGGCCGCTCGGGTGTCCGCAGAGGAGTTCGTCCCCGATGTGCAGCGCCGTGGGATCGACGGGCTCGCCAGTGTGAAGCGGTGCCGGTGGGGCGCTTTCTTCTTGCAGTGAAGAGGGCTTCATTCGGATTCGTCACTGATGCGTCGCGGCGGCATTCGTGGACTCGCGGCCAGTTGCTCAAGCGCCTCGTCCGGCGTGAGTATTCCGGAGATGTACTCAATCCATTTGACGATCATTCCGTCGGTGCGACGGACCGTCACAACAATTCGGCGCGGGGCAATCATGGGTGCGTTTTCATTCGTTCAGCGCATCGCGCACCGCCTCGCGGGTCTTACGCAGCACATTCGCGATCTCGTGTTCCGTGTGGCCTGCCGCATGAAGTTCCTTGATCCACCGTAGGCGCTCGCCGGGAGTGTCCAGGCCATTTGCGTCGCGCAGTCGTTTCGTCGGCTTCCATACGCAGTTGTGTGGGTCGTAAGGCTTTGCGTCGTCGATACGAACAAGCTTGGTGGCTCGCGGCCGTGTGCCCATATCCGCGAAGAAGTTCTTGAAATCTGCCCAACGGTCGCAGATTTCGGTGTCTCTATCCGAGTATTGGCGCCTAAGGGCTACCCAAGTCCTATAGCTCATAGTGCGCGACAAGGTTTCCTCCCAGCCGGCGGGTCCGTCCCCCGGTCCGTGGAGTAGGGAGCAACCTTCATGCCAAAAACAAAAGACCCGGCGCGGGCCGGGTCTGGGCGGGGACCGATAGGTTTTTGGGACGAAGAGTTTGGAAACTCTATTGCAGCAATGCTTCGATCGCCCTGGGGTGCGCCCGGAACAGCTCCGCGCAGTCCCGAACCGTGAGCCCGATCGCGAGCAAGGCACGGACGGCGCTGGCTACGTCGCGGGGCATTCGGAGATACCTCTCGCGGTCGCGTGCTCGTCCTCGGCCTCGACAATCTCGCACTGGAGCATTTCGGCCTTCGCCTTTAGCTCCCGCGCAAGGTTGACGAGGATCGCCAGGCGTTCGGGCGGCGCGTCCGCGAGTCCAGGCGCTTGGTCGATGATCGACATGATCTGCGCGATGCGCACGGCGAACTCGTGCTCGAGGGTTTCGCTAACGAGGGCGGTAGAATCGTTCGTAGCCATGATTAACACCTCCGGGTGTTGGTTGCGGTCAGGCCGTCGCGCTGTTCGCGCAGCGCGCACGGCCGCTTCTGCTGCGGGATTGCAGCCGAAATTTCGGCGCAGGATTGCACTTACATGGCACTTACGACGGGCAAGCGCGGAGGGCACCGG
>CAVUKQ010000006.1:0-310142 GCA_963742115.1 uncultured Gammaproteobacteria bacterium | reverse complement strand
GACGACACCGGAATCATCCAGCACGCCACCTACAGCGTGCCGGCACGGCGCACGGGCTACTGCGTGGACGACAACGCGCGCGCCCTGATCGTGGCCGTGCACGCGGATCGTGTGCAGGGCTCCCCTGACGCGCGTGCGCTCGTGACCACGTACCTGAGTTACTTGCACAGCTCCCAAGAAGCCTGACGGCAGCTTTCGCAACTTCATGAGCTACGAGCGCGTTCTCGAAGCGGCGCCGGCGTCGGATGACTGCATCGGACGTGCCATCTGGGCTCTCGGCGTTACGGCCGAGCTCGCGGAAGACGACGGTTGTCGCGTACTCGCGCGCGACATGCTCATGCGCGCGTTGCCGCACGCAAGCGCCCTCGGGCCGCGCGGCACCGCACTGCATCCTCGGTCTCGTGAGACTTCTCAAGATCGACCGCACCGACGCCCTACGCGCCCTGCTCGACACCCTGGTCGGCAAGCTGACGGAACGCTATCGCGCCAACGCCACGCCCGATTGGCGCTGGTTCGAGCCCACGCTCACCTACGACAACGCGATCTTGCCGCTTGCGCTGTTCGCGGCGTACGGCGTGACCGGCGATCGAGCGACGCTGCGCGATGCCCGTGAGTCGCTCGAGTTTCTCGAGGAGATCTGCTTCGACGGCGATCACCTGCAACTCGTCGGCAACACCGGATGGCACAGCCTCGGCGGCGACAAGCCTTGCGCCGACGAGCAAGCCATCGATGCCGCGGCGTTCGTGCTCGCGTTCCGCTGCGCGTATGTCGTCACGCAAGACCGGCACTATCTGCGCCGCATGCGCGAGGCGTTCGCGTGGTTCCTCGGCGCGAACCGCCTGGGACTACCGCTATACGACTTCGCCACGGGCGGCTGCCGCGACGGCATGGGCATGCTCGACGTCAATCAGAACCAAGGCGCCGAAAGCACGATCTGCTTTCTGATGTCGCTGCTCAAGATGCTCGAACTGGCAGGCGAAGAAATCGATCACGACTCCATTCGAGGCGTCGCTGTCCCTCGATGAAATCCATCCCGATCACACGCACGCGGCATCGCCTCCTGCCCGACGCACGCCGCGTGCTCGCGAAGCCGTATCTGCCGGGCGAAGAGACCCTGCTACCCGGTCAGTCGCGCGCCCACTTGCTGTTGGAGCGAATCGTGGCCATTCCCGAAGCTCAAGTCAAGGCGCTGAACGCGGAGATCCTGCGGCACTTCGATGGCCGCCATCGCGGCTTCACGGAGTTGCTCGAGCGGCAGTTCGCGGCGGTTGCGCACCACATCGGCGGCGGCGCCGGTATTTCCGTCGAGCGTCGCCTATTGATTGGCGCCTATTTCACGCACGAGTACGCGATCGAGGCCGCCGCGCTCTTCAACCCTTCGATCGTGCTCGCGCCGGATCAGAGTGGCCTCGCTGCGGGCTCGAGTCGTTTCGTGATGAGCTTGCGAGCCGTCGGCGAAGGCCATCTGTCGTCGATCGAATTTCGCTCCGGCGTGCTCGACGCCGACGGCGACATCAGCATCGAGGAGACTGGAGCGCACGTCGTCGGCGGCCGGCGATCGCCGCCGCGACACTTCGACAAGGCGCGTTTCAGCACCAAGTTGCTCGAGCTCGGCGCGATCAACGATTTGTCGAACGGCGTGCTGCAGCGGCTCAACGCAGAGTTCACCCTCGACGAGCTCGAAGCGTCACTGAGCGCGCTGGAGGCGCACGGTCCGCCCGCGGCGGTCTGGTTCGAGACCGCCAAGATCATTCGGGTGCTGGCATCGTCGAACTACGTGACCACCTTTCCGCTGGACTCGCAACTGTCGGAGCGCGTGATCTTCCCCGCGGGACCGAACGAAACGCGCGGCATGGAAGACGCACGCTTCGTGCTCTTCACCGAGCCCGACCGCAGCACCAAGTACTACGCCACCTACACGGCGTACGACGGCTTTTCGATCTTGCCGCAGTTGATCGAGACCGAAGACTTCGTACGGTTCACGATCTCGACCCTGAACGGTGAAGCTGCGCAAAACAAAGGCATGGCGCTGTTCCCGCGCAGGATAGGCGACAAGTACTTCATGTTGTCTCGCAAGGATCGCGAGAACCTGCACCTTTCGAGATCGAGCAACGTGCACTATTGGGAAGACGTAACCGAGCTGTACCGGCCGCAACATCCCTGGGAGCTGCTGCAGATCGGTAACTGCGGCTCACCGATCGAAACCGACGCGGGTTGGCTCGTGCTCACGCATGGCGTCGGCCCGATGCGCCGATATGCCATCGGAGCCTTGTTGCTGGATCTCGACGATCCGCAACGCGTGATCGGCCATCTGCGCGAACCGTTGATCGAGCCCGACGCAGACGAGCGCGAGGGATACGTTCCAAACGTGGTGTACACGTGCGGCGCCATCGTGCACGCCGATCAACTCGTCGTGCCGTACGGTTTCTCGGATTCCGGCGTGGCCGTGGCGCGCGTGGCCCTTTCCGAGCTGGTCGATGCGCTGCTATCCAGCGATAGCGCCGTCAATCGTTAGCCGCTACGGGCGATAGCCAGTCCGGGCCGACTTCACTCGCGCGGGGGCGCGGGTGCGGGGCTTTCTTCTGCCAGCAACTCGTCGCGCACCTCTTCGCGCGCAACGGACCCCGTACCTCCATCATCGCTGCCGACCGATCCCGCGGCGCCCGAATCGTGGGCTCGGCCTCGATCTACCGCGCTCGCTCGGCGTCGTCGCGCGATGCGCCCGCGAATCGCCACACGAATGGTGGCCCAACGTGTGTTCACAGGGTCTCTTTTTCTGGCGAGTTACCAGGCGGTAGGCGCTGCTCTTCGGCGAATCGGCGTGTGTGAAAGCGCCTGACAGCCGCTTCCCTCGCCGTCCGGTATTCAGAGCTTCCGCTAGCGTTCTCGTCGAGAAACCGCTGCCATTCGGTTCGGGGATCCGGCATACGCCGCACGCTAGCCCGTCGAATCTCCGGCGTATGTGCGTTGGCGAACATGGCGGGGTGAAAGCCCCGCCGCTTCGGCGGGGTCTCCCCTTTTTCAGCCGTGCGCATGACGCGACGGCAGGCGACCTGTCGAACGTAGGCCGCGTAGGCAAACCTTCGGCCGATTGTGTGCGGGAGCGTACATACCGCTTCTGCGGTCAGCGCGTAATTTGTCGCGTGGCCCAAGTAATCCAATTCGGCTCCGCCGCCGGCGTCCGCGAAACCAGGGAGCAGCTCATCAGGGAGTGCGCGACAGCCACGCTGGCTTTTGTCCGCGCTACCGCACATGTGACCGAACGCCTGGTACTTGGTAAACATCCCACAGCCGCGGAAACAAGGCTGGAAGAGACAACACACGCCGCTCTCGTCAAAGCTCGCCTGCGACTGACTCACCAACAAGAGCCTTAGGCTCTGCGCTCGCGAAACACATGGGATCGAAGCAGTCTTCCGCTGATTTCGCGCAAGAGCCCTTGCTCGCCGTCGTCAACACTCCGGATCTTGCACGACGACCGTCGCGTCCGGTGAACCTCGAAGGAGAGAATCGCGCGCTCGGCGACCTCGCGGAGAGCTTCGCCGCATCGCCGCGTACGATTCTGCAGAAGCTGGCAGACGTTGCTCTCGAGCTTTGCGGTGCCCATTCGGCCGGCATCAGCATCCTCGAAGACGACGACGACGCGCCGGTATTTCGCTGGCGTGCGCTGGCCGGAAAGCTCACGCCGCATCTCGGCAGCACCTTGCCCCGCGCGTTCAGCCCCTGCGGCACCGTGCTCGATCACAATGCGCTTCAGCTCATGCTGCGGCCCGCCCGGCATTTTTCCTACATCGACGCCTTGACTCCCGCAATCGAGGAAGCGCTTCTGGTCCCTTTTCATAGAAATGCAAAACCTATCGGAACCATCTGGGTCGTTTCCCACGATGAGACGCGTCGCTTCGATGCCGAGGACGCGAGACTAATGACGAACTTGGGTCGATTTGCCGCGGGTGCATGCGACGTCATAGAGGAGCTCGATCGACTCGAACGGGAGCTGACCGAGCGCAGAGCCGCAATGGCCCAGCTCACCACGGCCGAGAGAAATAAGGATCGGTTGCTCGCGATCCTCGGTCATGAGTTGCGCAACCAGCTTGCTCCGGCAAGGAATGCTTCCGAGTTGCTCAAGCGTGACCTGATCGACGTGGCGACGACGCGCCAGGTTTCCGGCATCATCGACCGCCACGTCATTGGAATGACGCGGTTGATCGACGAGCTACTCGAGGCGGCGCATTTGCGCGAAGGGTATCTCGACCTGCAGCGGAAGGATACCGCGCTTGCAGACGTTATCGAGTCCGCGATCGCCACGATCGAACCTCTCGTGGCGAACCGTCGCCATACGCTCGTCGTCGACCTTCCAACCGAGCCCGTGCGCCTTGCGGGCGACGAGATGTGGCTTTCGCATGCTCTGCAAAACTTGATCGGTAACGCGGCGAAGTACACCGATCCGGGCGGACGAATAGATGTTCGCGTCACGCGCGACGGGACGGACGCCTTGATCAAGGTAAGCGACAATGGCGTTGGGCTCGACGCCGCGCAACTCGAGGCGATCTTCGAACTGTATGTGCAGTTGGGTCAGTCACCCCGAAGGCTCGCGGTGGGCGGGCTCGGGGTCGGGCTGTACCTCACGCGTCTAGTCATCGAGGGGCACGGCGGCACGATTCAGGCCGCGAGCGAAGGGCCGGGGCGAGGCAGTGAATTCACGGTGCGTCTGCCCTGCAGTGTTGCGTTGCCGGTCGCCCCGTTCAGCAGCTCCGTAGCCGGACACTGAACATGCTACGCAAGAGACGGCTTGGCGGTGAGCGTTTGGCGAAAAGCGCGGTCTGTATGTTCGCCAGCGAACAGAGTCGCAGCTACCGCCGTGGTTATGTGGGGAAGACCGCCTCGCCATTGCGTCGCAGCCCGACGACTTTACGGATCCAGCCATGTCCAAGACTCGCAGCGACCGCGCCGTCGCCTCCCCCACTGCAGCGGCGGACCCCCGCCCCGACGTGTCGCCGCAGCACGCGCTGGTGAAGGCCGGAGCGTTGCAAAATGCGATCCTTACGAGCGCGAATTTCTCGATCATTGCCACGGACGAGCGCGGGATCATCCAGCTCTTCAACGTCGGCGCCGAACACTTGCTCGGCTACACCGCGGCCGAGGTCTGCAACCGAATCAGCCCGAGCGATATCCACGATCCGCAGGAAGTGATGGCTCGGGCCCAGGCGCTGAGCGCGGAGCTCGGAACGGTCATTGCACCGGGCTTCGAAGCGCTCGCGTACAAAGCTTCACGCGGGATCGAGGACATCTACGAGCTCACGTATATCCGCAAGGACGGCACGCGGCTACCGGCCGTGGTATCGATCACCGCCTTGCGCGACGACTACGGCGAGATCATCGGCTATCTGTTGATCGGCACGGATATCTCGGTTCGCAAGCGCGTCGAAGCGGAATTGAACGACGCCATAGCCGCGGCGGAGAAAGCCAATCTCGCGAAGTCGAACTTTCTCGCCGGTATGAGCCACGAATTGCGCACACCACTCAATGCGATTCTCGGCTTTGCGCAACTGCTCGAGTCCGGCGCTCCGAACCCGACTCCGTCGCAGAAGCGAAACATCGACCAGATTCTCAAAGCCGGTTGGTACCTGCTCGAGCTGATCAACGAGATCCTCGATCTCGCGCTGATCGAATCGGGCAAGTTGACGCTGTCCGCCGAGCCGGTCTCACTCCCGGAAGTCATGTTCGAGTGCCGGGCGCTGATCGAGTCGCAGGCGCAAACGCGCCGCGTCAGCCTGACGTTTCCGAAATTCGGGATCGCCTATTTCGTCAAAGCCGATCGTACGCGGATGAAGCAAATTCTGATCAACTTGCTCTTCAACGCGATCAAATACAACAAGCCGGGGGGCGCCGTGGCGGTCGAGGTCAAGCCCGTTGGAAAGTACTCGATACGCATCTCCGTGAGCGATACCGGCACGGGCCTTGCTCCTTCACAGCTGACTCAGCTGTTCCAGCCATTCAATCGCCTCGGCCAAGAAGCCGGCGCCGAGCAAGGCACGGGCATCGGGCTGGTAATGACCAAACGCCTCGTCGAGATGATGGGCGGCACCATCGGCGTGGAGAGCGCCGTCGGCGTAGGCAGCGAATTCTGGGTCGAGCTCGGCCTTGCAAACGCGCCGCAAATCCCGGTCCACGAATTGGAGCAAGCGGAACTGCCGCGCGGCGAAGTGCCGGACGGGACGCCCATCAAGACCATTCTGTACGTCGAGGACAATCCAGCCAATCTCGAGCTCGTCGAGCAGCTCGTTGCTCGCCGCCGCGATCTGCGCCTGATGAGCGCAGCGGATGGCAATGTCGGTCTCGAATACGCTCGCGCATACCTACCGGAGTTGATTCTCATGGACATCAACCTTCCTGGCATCAGCGGCATCGAAGCGATGAAGGCGCTCAGGGCGGACCCGACCACAGCGCACATTCCCATCATCGCGCTCAGCGCCAACGCAGTCCCGCGCGACATCGAAAAGGCAATCGAAGCTGGATTCTCCGGCTACCTCACCAAACCGATCAACGTCGCCCGTTTCATGGCTGCGCTCGACGATGCACTCGCATCCGTGCAAGCGGCGCGTGCAACGCACGGTAGGCCGACGTAATGGTGAGCGCAGACGACATCCTAAAGGCGAGCCTCCTGATCGTCGACGATCAGGAGGCCAACGTCGCCCTGCTCACACAAATGCTGCACGATGCCGGCTACGTGCACGTGTCGTCGACGATGAATCCGCTCGAGGTCTGCGCACTCCATCGCGCGAACTGCTACGACCTCATTCTGCTCGACCTGCAAATGCCTGGCATAGACGGATTCGTCGTGATGGAGGGTCTCAAGACCAACGACGCGGACCCCTACCTCCCCGTGCTCATCATCACCGCCCAGCCCGGCCACAAGGTGCGCGCGTTGCAGGCCGGTGCGAAAGACTTCATCAGCAAACCGTTCGATCTCGTCGAAGTCAAAACGCGAATTCACAACATGCTGGAGGTCCGCCTCCTCTATAAGCAGCTCGAACGGCAAAACGACGAACTGGAGCGGAAAGTGCAGCAGCGCACGGCCGAGCTGCACGAGAGCGAGGCGCGCTTCCGAAGCCTCACCGAGTTGGCGTCCGACTGGTACTGGGAACAGGACGAGAACGGCAAGTTCACGAAGGTCTCGGGCCCCGTCTTGGAGATGCTCGGAATTCGCGTCGAAGCGTTCGGCGACGAAGCAAACGCGGCGCAGCTGCGCGGCTGGAACGAAGCGCAGCGCAAAGCGCTGCAGGCCACGATCGCGGCCCGCCAACCGTTCCTCGACTTCATCTTCGATCGCGTCAACGCACGACGGCTCGAAGCAAACCTTCCACGTCAGCGGAGAACCGATGTTCAATCAGGCGTGCCGCTTCGTCGGTTACCGCGGTATCGGCTTGGAGATAGCCGGGAAAAAGTAGGTCGAGCTTCAAAGAACGCCGATGCCACCCATCCACAGCCCGAAGCAGAACCATCTTCTCGCTGCGCTTGCGCCGCCAGATCTCGCACGCTTGAGCCGAGAACCTGGAGCTGGTTCCGCTGCCGCTGGGGGAGGTTCTCTACGAACCCGGCGGGCAACTCGAGCATGCGTACTTTCCGACGACCGCGATCGTGTCGCTGCACTACGTCGCCGAGTCCGGCGCGTCGGCCGAAATCGCGGGCGTTGGCAACGAAGGGGTCATCGGTATTTCGCTGTTCATGGGAGGCGATACGACGCCGAGCTCCGCCGCCGTGCACACCGCCGGCCATGCGTATCGGTTGCCGCGCCGCCTGTTGAGAGAGGAGTTCAATCGGGCCGGCCCGATGCTGCATCTGCTGCTGCGCTACACGCAAGCTCTCATCACGCAGATGACGCAGACCGCCGTCTGCAACCGGCACCACACGGTAGATCAGCAGTTGTGCCGCTGGCTGCTGATGACGCTCGACCGAATTCCCTCCGGCCAGCTGGTGATGACGCAGGAATTGGTTGCGAACACGCTCGGTGTACGTCGTGAGGGCATCACGGTCGCTGCAGGCAAATTGCAGGAGGCCGGCTTGATCCGCTACCGGCGGGGACACATCGCGGTCCTCCAGCGCGCGGGGCTCGAGACGCGTTCGTGCGAGTGTTACGCGGTCGTCAAGAACGAGTTCGAGCGCCTGCTGACGAACGTGCGCGCGGACAAGCGTCTCCGCACGAGATCGAGGGCGTCGAGCGACGACTCAGCGCAGACACTAACGCCTGACTGATTCTTGCGCCGTTCATTGCGCTCGAACTACGTCTGTGCACCGATTAACGAAGGCTCGAGCGGCGCTGCGGGGACACGTACAGAGCTCGTGCGTACTTTATCGCGGTACATTTCGCGATCCGACAGCTTCATCAGCTCACCGAGTGTCTCGCCATCGCCGGGATAGATGGCCATCCCGATGCTCACGGTGATCGCGATCACGCGGTCGACGACGCGATAGGGTATCGCGAGACGCGCGCGGATGTTCGCGGCGGCTGTTGCCGCCCGCTCATGGCTCTCGAGCTCGGGCAACAGAACCACGAATTCGTCGCCGCCCAATCGGGACACGGTGTCGGAAGCGCGAACGCAGGCCGACAGACGCGCCGCCACTTGCTGCAGCAGAGCGTCGCCGCAAGCGTGACCGAAGGTGTCGTTGATGTGCTTGAAACCATCCAGGTCGAGGAACAGAACCGCAACGTGCGCTGCTTGCCGCGCCGCGCGCGCCACTGCGTGGTCATAGTGATCCGACAACAGTCGCCGGTTCGGCAGCCCGGTCAGCTCGTCGCGGTACACGAACTCGCGCGCCTTCGATAATGCCCGCTCGAGATGGACGGCCTGGCGCTCGAGCGCCGCGCCCCGTTTGAGCACGTCGTCGAGCTGCTGTCGCACGTTGTCGAGCTGCTGTCGCGCGGCTGCGAGCTCGAAGCTGAGCTGCGCGGCGGTCGCGACTCCGGTACCGGACGAGAGATCTTCCGCCGCACCGAGTGAAGCACGCGATGGGCGGTCGGCATCGAGGCGTCGTGGATGAGCGGCCACGGGACTATAGGCCGCCGCGGTCGGCCGCGGTCGTGACGTTGGGGTCGCTTCCGGGCGGCGCGGCGGAGAGGACATCGGCGCCGGGGCCATCGACTGCGAGCGTGTCAACGTAAGCCGGTGCGCGCGACTCGAAGAGTGTCGAGATCGCCCGCCACTGTTCGCGGTCGCCGTAACTTCGCACGCCGCAATACGCGATCAGTAAAACGACCGCGAGCGTCCAGTAGACCGTCTCCCGCGCGTGGCGACGAAGAGCCCCGGCTCGCGAACCGTGGCATCGAACAACCGTCGTTCTGTGCTCCGAATCCATGTGCGAGCATAGGCATAATCGCTCGCTGTGATCCGTGCGTTAGCATACACACGCGTGCGTCGAGAGACGCCCTCGCCTTACCCGAGGACGGCTGCGTGCGTCGCCTTGTCGGCCGCATAGCATCCGCACGCCGCGGCTTCCAGGCCGCGCGCGTCGAGGATCTCGAGACTGCCACGAGCGTAGCGAATGAGCTCACGCTGCTGCAACGCACCGCCGCCCGCGTTACGCCCACGCGCCGCACGCCCAGCATGTAAGCGAGGAATTCCTGTGTGATTCGAAAGTGGCTCGAATGCGCCCGATCGCGGGTCATGAGCAGCCACCGCGCCAGACGCGCCTCGACGAAATGAAACCGCGTACAGGCCGCCGTTTGAGCGAACTGACTCAACAACACGTACAGGTAGCGGTGCACAACGCGGCGCAGCGCTGGACTGCGCTCGATCTCACGGCGGAACGCCGCGGCATCCAGTTGCCAGGCGCGGCCCGCCCCCTGAACCAGCGCACGCAGCGGCGAAACATCGACGCCGAGAATCAGGGACGCGCCTAGCATGCCTTCGTTGCCGACGAGTCCCACCTCGAGCTGCGCTTCGGCGTCTATCGGTGCGATGAGCGAGATGAAGCTGTCGATAGGAAAAATGACGTGCCGGACGACCTGGCCGGGCTCGGTAAGGGTTTCAGCCGAGACGAGCTCGACCGTAGCGCAGTGCGCCAACAGACGTCGACGATCCGCTCCCGGTAGCGCCGCGAGCAGCAGATTCTCCGGAAGCGAGCCTTTGCGCCCAGACACTTGCGAGCTCCGCCGCGGGGTCGAGGGTGGAATAGGAGCCGGAGCGTGGCCGATTCACATACGCGGCTCTGTGCGTTCGAGCACGTAGCGGTCAATCGGGCTGCACAGAGCGAGACGGGAGCAGCCGGTCGGACTCCTTCTTGACCACGCCATAACACTCGCACGATAGCGACTCGAGCTTCGGGCGATCGGTCACGGTGATGTGCCCGCGGCTGTAGCGGATCACCCCGAGCCGTTGCAGTCTGCCGGCGGCCGCTGTCACGCCTTCTCGACGCACTCCCAGCATGTTGGCAATGAGCTCTTGAGTCATCTCCAAGTGGCTTCCCGACAAACGATCGAGCGATAGCAGTAGCCAGCGGCACAGCTGTTGGTCCAAAGAGTGATGGCGGTTGCAAACTGCGGTTTGAGCCATCTGCGTGATCAACGATTGTGTGTAACGCAGCAGCAGGTGCAGCATTTGGCCATGGCGATTGAACTCCTCCTTGAGACGCGCGCCCGTCAACCGATATGCGAAGCCCGCGCTCTGAACGATCGCCCTGCTCGGCGTAGTCTCGCCGCCCATGAAAAGAGAAACCCCGATCACGCCCTCGTTACCGACGACGGCAATTTCGGCCGAGGCGCCGTCTGCAAGCACGTACAGCAACGAGACGATCGAGTCCGTCGGAAAATAAATGTGCCGCTGCGCGTCGCCTGACTCGTACAGGCTCATGCCCAAGGACAACTCGATCAGGTGCAGATGCGGGAACAGCCGCCCGCGCTCATCGGCGGGAAGTGCATCGAGAATGTGATTGCTGCGTGGATCCGGAGCGTTCATAGCGTAGGTTGGCGCGAGACGGAAGACGATCACTCTACACCTATGTTCCGTACCGCACACAAGTCTTGCGCGCCGCCCTGCGTGGCGCTCGCGAATGGTCGTCGCAAGGCTTGGTGATAGACGAGGGCGCAGCGGCCGGCGCGCAGCATGTAACCATTCTTGGCAATACGCGTTTGGTGTGCGTCAACGTACAGACCGTAGTGCATGGCGAGCAGATGATGGTTCGTGAAAGAAACCAACATTCAAGGAACTCTATGAGACATTTCATGGCAGTGACGGGATTGCTCGCTGGCTCGCTGGTAGGTCTGCAAGCGCACGGCGCCCAACACGAGGGTGCCGCTAAGGACGCGTGGATCGACGGCAAGCTCGAGGCTGTTTACGCCCTCAATCGCTACCTCAGTGCGTTTGCGATCGACACTGCAGTCACGCAAGGCGTGGTGCAGTTGACCGGCAAGGTCAGCAGCGACATAGACAGAGATCTTGCGGGCGAGCTCGCAAAGGGTATCGAAGGCGTCGTGGATGTGCACAACAACTTGGCCGTAGTGCCGCGCACCGGCGACGCCGCTGCAACCGCCAAAGCCACCGCTGGCGGCGAAAGATCGTTCGGCGCCTGGATCGACGACGCGACGACCACGGCAAGCGTGAAGTCGAAGCTGTTGGGCAACCCGAACACGGAAGGTTTGCAAATCGACGTCGACACGCGCGGTGACGTTGTCACCTTGAGCGGCGAAGTCGCATCAGCGGAAGAGAAAGCTCTTGCCGAAGAGCTCGCACGAAACACGGGCGACGTGAAAGACGTCCGCAATCAGTTGGTCGTAAGGAAAGCGATCTAGAGACCACCCCTGTCACAGACCCTGACACCGCCGACCGGAACGACGCCGGCTCCGGCCTACCCACTGCCGACCGGCTCGCCACGATGACGACGAGACGACGCGATCGCGTAACGGCAACGGCGGTGGGTATCGCGATTGGGGCGGCGCGCTGGTGATCGTCCTCGTTCGTCGGTAGCGGAGTCGTCTCGGGGCGTCTCACGCGAATTGCGGTGGATGGCAACGTTCTGGGCGCGTTCCCTCGCTGTCAGTCGCCAGCGAGCTCGCGTGGTTTGAATTCGTCCATCCGGTGTCGAGCAACCAGCAAGTCCGCCAATGCCCGCCGTTCAGCTAAAACCGCGGATGCCGGTCGCTCTTCCGCATCCGCCATTCGGGTGGTCATAGCTCGGGCGGCATCGAGCGCGGCAAGCGCAGCTTGAAACTCCTCGCGATCGCTTTGCGCGTGCGTCTTTTCGCAATGCTTCACAGGAGTGTGCTCCGGGACGCGGTCCCCGCGCGTGCTGTCGGCGTCGTTCGTCATGCGAGAGGCCCTCTGTGCCAGACTCACTCGCCGGCTTTCAAAATCCGTGCCACTTTCCATAAAAGCGACTACTGAAGCGCGCTATTCGTCGCGCGAGTCGGGTTTCACGACGCGTGAATCCCGGCCCCCTCGCCCGGCAGCTCGCCCCGCGCCTCGCCTGGCGCCTCACGCGATGCCTCACCTGGTGCCTCACCCCGACGCCTGACCTGGCGCCGGCGGCTCGCCGCGTTGCCGCGGCCCCACGTCCGCTTTGAGAGGGAATAGCGGCCGCGTTTCCCGCGTCATAGAATAGCAACACCAAAGACGACGTCCCGTCACCGTGGCAGAAGAAAACCAACTAGCTCCGCAAGTCGTTCCGACTCCCTCCCTCCCGTCCATCGACGATCGCGTG
This sequence comes from uncultured Gammaproteobacteria bacterium, assembly GCA_963742115.1. Lineage (GTDB taxonomy): Bacteria > Pseudomonadota > Gammaproteobacteria > Steroidobacterales > Rariloculaceae > FEN-1219. The sequence continues at coordinate 297,452 of CAVUKQ010000006.1, read as the reverse complement.
CGACCGGGCGACCTGCGCATTGGCGATGAAGTCATTTACAACCACCCGATCCTGGGGCCGTCGCGCGCGCGTGTCGTTCGCCTGCATCTGAAGGCCGGCATGCTCGTCGGATTCTTCCCGGATAGATGGCGCTTTCTCAAGCGGAGCGCGCCGATCGAGCTTGGGCGGATCGTGAAGGCGTGGCGCTCGCCCGAGACTGTCGAGACCTAGCTAGCTCACCGATTTCGACCGCGAGCGCCCGCAAGCCGGCAGGCGCACGCCCGCATCCGGTTCCGAACCGAGGCACACGTCTTGCATCTGCTCGACGCATCGACCACGGGAGAAAAACCGAATGGCACCCGATTTCCACGCGACGGCCGTCGCGGCCGTCGCGGCCGATGCGTTGAGCGTCGGCGACGTGAGGAAGGCGACGGCGCTATACCGATCCATCCTCGAGCATCACGGCCGATCGCCGGAGGCGAGTGCGGCGATGAACCGTCTCATGGCGAGAGCCGCGCCGGTGTGTGATTTGGAACCGGCTACAGATTTTGTGACTGCGCCGACGAGCGGATCGCGTTCGAGCATTTGGCCGCTCGATTATTCCAGTCGCCCGCGTATGCGTAAGCACTTCACGAACACCTAGGCGCAAGACGGGGATCGCGGCATGCAGCGCAAGCACTTGCGCTTCGGGAAAGGCTTTCGAATCGCGCTAGGCAATGCACGCTCGCAGGCTGCAGAGATGACTATCGCTCCGGGCGATTCCGAAGGTGGCGCTCGCAACCGCCACCGCGGCGCGGACCAATGGCTGAACTTTGTACGTGCCGCCGGCACTGCACACAGAACGGCGACGAGCTGCCCACGCGGTAGGGATTAGGTGCCGGCAGAGCATGCTTGAAGATCTCCTCTGGCAGGCGGGGAAAGCGGCGGCCTACTACACCGGGCTACTGGTCCTGGTGCGAGCAGCGGGGAAACGGATGGCCGGGCAGACCACCACCTTTGATCTGATCGTTCTCATCACTCTCGGCGTCGTCATGCAGAGCACGGCTCTACAGCAAGGATTCTGGAACGCGCTCGTCTTCGTCGTCACCGTGTTCACGCTGCACCGAGCGAATGCCGCCCTGTGCGCGCATTCCACCTGGGCAAGGCATGCCATCCGTGGCAAGCCGCGTCCGCTCATTCGGGACGGACGGATCATCGAGCGCGCTCTCGCGCTGGAGGGCGTGACGCATGCGGAGTTGCTCGCCGGCCTGCGCAAACTCGGCTATGAGCGCCCCGAGGCAGTCAAGCTGGCGATGCTCGAGGAGACCGGTCACATCTCCGCAGTGGGAAGAGACGGCTAACTGCGGACTGCGCTACCGCGCGGCCTAAGCCGATGACGTCAGTCGACATCGTTCGAATCGATTGCCGCGAGCAGACTGTGGAGCTCGACTGGCTTTGCGAAGTGACGATCGAAACCGGCGGCGCGCGAGCCTTCGATGTCGCTCTCGTGCGCGTAGCCCGAGATGGCGATTATGAGCGCGGATCCAAACCCGTTGAGGCGTAAGCGCTGCGCTAGCTCATACCCGTCGATGCCGGGCAGACCGAGGTCCAACAGCAGAACCTCTGGCTTGAAGTCGTGCGCCGCTTTGAGGCCCGCGGGGCCATCGTGGGCGATGCACACACTGTAGCCATGCTCACTCAGCAACCATGACAGCGTTTCTGCGGCATCGACGTTGTCGTCGACCAAGAGCACTCGCCGACCTGCCGCGTCGACGATAGCGTGAACCCCCTCCGGCGACTGCGACGGCGTCAACACTCCACCTGCGGCCGCCTCCTGCAAAGCAGGGAGCCGAATGGTGAACTCCGCACCGGTGCCGACGCCGCTGCTGCTTGCAGATACGGCTCCTCCGTGAAGCTCAATGAGCTGACGGCAGATGTAGAGACCGATTCCGAGCCCGCCCTGTGCGCGATCGAGCGAGCGGTCAGCCTGCGCAAACAGATCGAATACGCGCGGCAACATCTCGGGCGCGATGCCGATTCCATTGTCGCGAACGGTGATGATCGCCTCGAGGTTCACCTGCTCCGCGGTAACGGTGATGCGCCTTTCTTTGGCGGTGTACTTGATCGCGTTGAGCAGCAAATTGACGATGGATTGCTCGAGTCTCGTCACATCGGCGTCGACGCGCAAGGACCCAGCCGCGGTGAGCGCAACGTGCAACCCATGGTCCTCTCCGTGGAGCAGCGGGCGCACGACCTCTACCGCTTGCTCGATGACTTGAGAGACGTCCACGGGTTGCCTGCGAAGCTCGATTCGGCCGCGCGTGATGCGCGCAACGTCGAGCAAGTCGTCGACGATTCGTCGCAGATTTCTTGTCTGCCGGTCGACGAGCGCCAGCGCCCAAGCGACACGTTCGGCGTTTTGACCTGCCGCGTGGATCAATTGCATCGCATTCGTGATCGCCGACAATGGGTTCCGCAGTTCATGGCCGAGCATGGCCAAGAATTCGTCCTTGAGGCGGTCGGCCCGACGCAGGGCTTCAGTGCGCTCCGTGACGCGCTGCTCGAGTGTTTCATTGAGCTCGCGCAGCTGCTCCTCCGCGTGGCGCCGCTCCGCCACTTCAGCGATCAACGCCTCGTTCGCTAACGCGGCATCCCTGCTCTTGCGATGCAGCTCGGCGAAAACCGCTACCTTGGACCGGAGGATGGGCGGATTCACCGGCTTATGCAGATAGTCGACCGCACCGGTATCGTAACCTTCCAGCACGTGCTGATCTTCGCTGTAGTAAGCGGTCAGAAAGATGATCGGCACGCGCGCCGTCTTCTTACGCTCCTTGATGAGCTGTGCCAACTCGAAACCCGTCATTCCCGGCATGCGAATGTCGAGAATGAGGAGCGCAAATTGCTCGATACCAACGCGAGCAAAGCCTCGTCCGCAGATTCCGCTCGGACTAGGCGGTACGCCGGATCGTCCAGCACGGTCTCCAACACGGTGAGATTCTTCGGCTCGTCATCTACGATCAGAATGTTGATCGGCGCGTCGCCGTCGGCGGACGCCAGACGTCCTCGCTCGGCTCGCGAACGATGGCGCGATCATGGCCCCGAGGCGGGCTTGTCGAACGGGCGCTGTGCTCGCGTCGGGAGCTCATCGCGAGCAACAGCTCGCCTGTGAACGTGCCATCGTTTGGACATAGAGCGTTGCACGTTCAATTCCTGGTTGACGGACCGCTTGAACCGGCGAGTCGCGAGAATCTGCTGCAAACGCTCGTTCTGACCGCGCAGGTCGGCGGCCTCTGCAGCCAAGGCGTGGCGCTGGCGATAGAGCTCAGCGAACACCGCGACTTTCGCGCGGAGCACGGTCGGATCGAACGGCTTGGTGATGTAGTCCACGGCGCCCGCCTCGTAACCGAGCATCACGTCGGTGCCATCGGTACGATGCGACGAGACGAAAATGATCGGCAAGTGCCGGTTCAGCTTTCGTCCCAGAATCAGGCGAGCCAGCTCGTAGCCCGTCATGTCGGGCATTTTGACGTCGAGATAGAACGGCCGCGAACTCCGTTTGCAGCAGCGCGAGTAGTGCTTCCTGGGCGCTTTGTACCATCACGAGCTGATGATCCGGCGAGTCCAGCACGGCTTCGAGCGCCGCGAGGTTGGCGGTACGATCATCCACGATCAATAGAGGCACGGGTGTCGTCATCTCTTGCCCCTTTGTCTAGCGGAACAGCCAGACGCGCATCAGCGACAGCAGTTGGTCGGTATTCACCGGCTTGGCGATGTAGTCGCTCGCGCCGGCGTCGAGGCACTTCTCGCGGTCGCCCTTCATCGCCTTCGCGGTCAGGGCGAGGATCGGCAGCGTGCGGAATTCGGGAATCTTGCGGATTTCGCGCATCGTCTCGTAGCCGTCCATCTCGGGCATCATGATGTCCATCAGCACCAGGCTCAAGTCCGGCGTGTTCTTGATGATCTCGATCGCCGTGCGGCCATTGGTCGCGCTGATCACCTCCATCTCCTGGTTCTCGAGCAGCGACGTGAGGGCGAAGATGTTGCGCGCGTCGTCATCGACGACGAGCACCTTGCGGCCGCGCAGGACTTCGCTCGAGCCGTGCAGCCGCTCGAGCATCGCCTGCTTCTCGGCGGGCAGGTCGGTGACGACGCGGTGCAGGAACAGCGCCGTCTCGTCGAGCAACCGCTCGGGCGATTGCACGTCCTTGAGGACGATGCTCTTGGCCATCGTCTTGAGCTGCGCCTGCTCCTCGGCCGTCAGGTCCTTGCCGGTAAAGACGACCACGGGCACGTCGCCGAGCGCCGGCTCGGCGTGCATTTTCTCGAGCAGCTCGAAGCCGGTCATGTCGGGCAGCCGCAGGTCGAGCACCACGCAGTCGAACGGCTGGTCGAGCAGCGCCTCCAGCGCCTCGTCGCCGGTCGCCGCGGTCACGATCTCGATGTCGTCGTAGCCGAGCAGTTCGACGATCGCGTCTGCGCTCGATGTCGTTGTCCTCGACGACCAGCAGCCGCTTGGTGCGCGGCGCGGTGAAGTCCTTGATGCGGTCGAACGCCGCCTCCAGACCCTCCGTCGTCGGGTGCCTTGACGAGGTAGGAGAATGCGCCGTGCGCAAGGCCGTGCTGGCGTTCTTCTTCCAGCGTGACGATCTGCACCGGGATGTGGCGCGTGGCCGGGTCGAGCTTGAGCTGGTTGAGCACCGTCCAGCCGAGCATGTCGGGCAGGAAGATATCGCAGCGAGATGGCCGCGGGCCGATACTGCCGGCGAGCGAAAGGCCCATCGCGCCCTTCGTCGCGACGATGCCCTTGAAGCCCTTGTCGCGCGCCAGCCCGAGCAGGATGCGCGCGTAGTGCGGATCGTCCTCGATGATCAGCAACGACGGGGTCGTCCGCTCGATGTCGTTGCGGTCGTCCTCGATGTGCTCTTCGCGCGCGACCGGCAGGATGCTCAAGTCGCGAGCCATCGGCAGCGTGCACGCCGGTGGCCGATGCCGCGATGATCTGGCTGTCGGGGCCCGAGTAGTGGAGCGGCAGATAGAGGGTGAAGTGCTGCCTTGCCCGATGCACGCTGGCGAGCTTGATCTCGCCGCCGAGCAGCACCGCCAGCTCGCGGCTGATGGCGAGCCCGAGGCCGGTGCCGCCGTATTTGCGCGAGGTGCCGGCGTCGGCCTGCTGGAACGCCTCGAAGATCAGCCGCTGCTTCTCCGGCGCGATGCCGATGCCGGTGTCCTCGACCGCGAAGGCGACGACCTGCGACGCCTTGCTGAGCACCGGGTGATCCGGGCTCCAGCCCTGCGTAGCGAGATCCACGCGCACGTTCACGTGGCCGTGCGCGGTGAACTTCACGGCGTTGGAGAGCAGGTTCTTGAGAATCTGCTGGAGGCGCTTGGGGTCGCTGTCCATGAGCGCGGCAGGTCGTCGGCGAACTGCACGTTGAACGGCAGGTTCTTGGCCTCGGCCACGTGGCGGAAGTTGCGGTCGATGTTGCCGTGCAGATCGGCGAAGGTGATTTCCTCCACTTCGACGGTGACCGTGCCGGACTCGATCTTCGAGAGATCGAGAATGTCGTTGATCAGGTGCAGCAGGTCGGAGCCGGACGAGTTGATGTTGCGGGAGAACTCGACCTGCTTGGGGATCAGGTTGCCCGGCGCGTTCTCGGCGAGCTGCTGGCTCAGGATCAGGATGGAATTGAGCGGCGTGCGCAGCTCGTGCGACATGTTGGCCAGGAACTCGGACTTGTACTTCGAGGTGAGCGCCAGCTCGGCGGCCTTTTCCTCGAGCGCGTGGCGAGCCTGCTCGACTTCGGCGTTCTTGCGCTCGACCTCGGCGTTCTGCTCGGCGAGCAGCCGCGCCTTCGTGCCCAGCTCCTCGTTGGTCTGCTGCAGTTCGCTCTGGCGGGTCTGCAGCTCGACCGTGAGCTGCTGCGACTGCGTGAGCAGGCCCTCGGTGCGCATCGTGGCTTCGATGGTGTTGAACACCACGCCGATGCTCTGCGTGAGCTGGTCGAGGAATGTGAGCGACCCGGGCGCGAAGTCCTGGAGCGAGGCCAGCTCGATGACGGCCTTGGTCTGCCCCTCGAAGAGCACGGGCAGCACGATGATGCTGACCTGCCGCGCCTTCGCCGAGGCTGGACGAGATGTGATGAAATCCGGCGGCACGTCGGTCGAGCAGGATGCGCTTCTTCTCCACCGCGCACTGGCCGACGAGGCCCTCGCCGAGGCGGATGGTTCGGGCGAGCCGCTCGCCGCCGTGCGCGTAGCTCGACAGCAGCTTCAGCTGCGGCTCGCCCTGCGGCGTCGGTGAGATGATAGATGGTGCCCTGCTGGGCGTTGACCAGCGGGGCCAGCTCGGTGAGCAGCATCTGCCCGACGGTGTTCAGCTCGCGCTGGCCCTGGAGCATGCCCGTGAACTTGGCGAGGTTCGTCTTCAGCCAGTCCTGCTCGCGGTTGCTCTCGGTGGTCTCGCGCAGGTTGGAGATCATCGTGTTGATGTTGTCCTTCAGCTCGGCCACTTCGCCGCGCGTCTCGACCTGAATCGAGCGCGTCAGGTCGCCCTTGGTCACGGCGGTCGCGACCTCGGCGATGGCGCGCACCTGCGTGGTGAGGTTGGCGGCGAGCAGGTTGACGTTGCCGGTGAGATCCTTCCACGTGCCGGCGGCGCCGGGCACGTTCGCCTGGCCGCCGAGCCGCCCGTCCACGCCGACTTCGCGCGCCACGTTCGTCACCTGGTCGGCGAAGGTCGCGAGCGTGTCGGTCATGTTGTTGATCGTGTCGGCGAGCGCGGCGACCTCGCCTTTGGCCTGCACCGTGAGGCGCTGCGTCAGGTTGCCGTTGGCCACGGCGGTCACCACTTTCACGATGCCGCGGACCTGCTCGGTGAGGTTCGACGCCATGAAGTTCACGTTGTCGGTGAGATCCTTCCAGGTGCCGCCGACGCCGCACACCTGCGCCTGGCCGCCGAGCTTGCCCTCGGTGCCGACTTCGCGCGCCACGCGCGTGACTTCGCCGGCGAAGGAGTTGAGCTGATCGACCATCGTGTTGATCGTGTTCTTCAGCTCGAGGATTTCGCCCTTCACGTCGACGGTGATCTTGCGGTTGAGATCGCCGCGCGCGACGGCGGTCGTGACTTCCGCGATGTTGCGGACCTGCGCGGTGAGGTTCGCGCCCATGGTGTTGACCGAGTCGGTGAGATCCTTCCACGTGCCGGCCACGCCGGGCACCACGGCCTGCACGCCGAGCCGGCCTTCGGTGCCGACCTCGCGCGCCACGCGCGTCACTTCCGAGGCGAAGGAGCGCAGCTGCTCGACCATCGTGTTGATGGTTTCCTTGAGCTGCAGAATTTCGCCGCGCACGTCGACCGTGATCTTCTTGGACAAGTCGCCGTTGGCCACGGCGATCGTCACGTCGGCGATGTTGCGAACCTGGCCGGTGAGGTTCGACGCCATCGAGTTCACGTTGTCGGTGAGATCCTTCCACGTGCCGGCCACGCCGGGCACCGCCGCCTGGCCGCCGAGCTTGCCTTCGGTGCCGACCTCGCGCGCCACGCGCGTCACTTCCGACGCGAACGCCGAAAGCTGATCGACCATCGTGTTCATGGTTTCCTTGAGCTGCAAAATCTCGCCCTTCACGTCGACGGTGATCTTGCGGCTCAGGTCGCCGCGCGCGATGGCCGTGGCCACGTCGGCGATGTTGCGGACCTGGCCGGTGAGGTTGGTGGCCATCGAGTTGACGTTGTCGGTGAGATCCTTCCAGGTGCCGGCCACGCCGGGCACCTGCGCCTGGCCGCCGAGCTTGCCGTCGGTGCCGACCTCGCGCGCCACGCGGCTGACTTCCGCCGCGAACGAGCGGAGCTGATCGACCATCGTGTTGATGGTTTCCTTCACCTCCAGAATCTCGCCGCGCACGTCGACGGTGATCTTCTTGGACAGGTCGCCGTTGGCCACGGCGATCGTCACCTCGGCGATGTTGCGCACCTGGCCGGTCAGGTTGTTGGCCATCGAGTTGACGTTGTCGGTGAGATCCTTCCACGTGCCGGCCACGCCTTCGACCGCGGCCTGGCCGCCGAGCTTGCCGTCGGTGCCGACCTCGCGCGCCACGCGGCTGACCTCGCCGGCGAAGGCGTTGAGCTGATCGACCATCGTGTTGATGGTGTTCTTGAGCGCGAGGATTTCGCCCTTCACCTCGACGGTGATCTTCGAGGACAAGATCGCCGTTCGCGACGGCGGTGGTCACGTCGGCGATGTTGCGGACCTGCGACGGTGAGGTTGGTCGCCATCGAGTTGACGGAGTCGGTGAGATCCTTCCACGTGCCGGCCACGCCGGGCACCTGCGCCTGGCCGCCGAGCTTGCCTTCGGTGCCGACCTCGCGCGCGACGCGCGTCACTTCCGAGGCGAAGCCGTTGAGCTGATCGACCATCGTGTTGATCGTGTTCTTCAGCTCGAGAATTTCGCCCTTCACCTCGACGGTGATCTTGCGGCTCAAGTCGCCGCGCGCCACCGCGGTGGTGACGTCGGCGATGTTGCGCACCTGGCCGGTGAGGTTGTTCGCCATCGAGTTGACGTTGTCGGTGAGATCCTTCCAGGTGCCGGCCACGCCCTTCACGACGGCCTGGCCGCCGAGCTTGCCTTCGGTGCCGACTTCGCGCGCCACGCGGCTGACCTCGCCGGCGAAGCCGTTGAGCTGATCGACCATCGTGTTGATCGTGTTCTTCAGCTCGAGAATCTCGCCCTTCACGTCGACGGTGATCTTCTTGGACAGATCGCCGTTGGCCACGGCGGTCGCCACGTCGGCGATGTTGCGGACCTGGCCGGTGAGGTTCGATGCCATCGAGTTGACGTTGTCGGTGAGATCCTTCCACGTGCCGGCGACGCCGAGCACCTCGGCCTGGCCGCCGAGCTTGCCGTCGGTGCCGACCTCGCGCGCCACGCGGCTGACCTCGCCGGCGAAGCCGTTGAGCTGATCGACCATCGTGTTGATGGTGTTCTTCAGCTCGAGAATCTCGCCGCGCACGTCGACGGTGATCTTCTTCGACAGGTCGCCGTTCGCGACGGCCGTCGTCACGTCGGCGATGTTGCGGACCTGGCCGGTGAGGTTGGTCGCCATCGCGTTGACCGAGTCGGTGAGATCCTTCCAGGTGCCGGCCACGCCGCGCACCTCGGCCTGGCCGCCGAGCTTGCCTTCGGTGCCGACCTCGCGCGCCACGCGCGTCACTTCCGACGCGAAGCCGTTGAGCTGATCGACCATCGTGTTGATGGTGTTCTTCAGCTCGAGAATTTCGCCCTTCACGTCGACGGTGATCTTCTTGGACAGATCGCCGTTGGCGACCGCGGTGGTGACTTCCGCGATGTTGCGGACCTGGCCCGTCAGGTTCGACGCCATGAAGTTCACGTTGTCGGTGAGATCCTTCCACGTGCCGGCGACGCCGCCGCACCTCGGCCTGGCCGCCGAGCTTGCCTTCGGTGCCGACCTCGCGCGCCACGCGCGTCACTTCCGACGCGAAGCCGTTGAGCTGATCGACCATCGTGTTGATGGTGTTCTTCAGCGCGAGAATCTCGCCCTTCACGTCGACGGTGATCTTGCGCGACAGGTCGCCCTTCGCGACGGCCGTCGTCACTTCGGCGATGTTGCGGACCTGGCCGGTGAGGTTCGAGGCCATCGAGTTCACCGAGTCGGTGAGATCCTTCCACGTGCCGGCGACGCCGCCCACCTGCGCCTGGCCGCCGAGCTTGCCCTCGGTGCCGACCTCGCGCGCGACGCGCGTCACTTCCGACGAGAAGCCGTTGAGCTGATCGACCATCGTGTTGATGGTCTCCTTCAGCTCGAGAATCTCGCCCTTCACATCGACGGTGATCTTGCGCGACAAGTCGCCGCGCGCCACGGCCGTGGTCACGGTCGCGATGTTGCGGACCTGCGCCGTGAGGTTGGTCGCCATCGCGTTCACCGAGTCGGTGAGATCCTTCCAGGTGCCGGCCACGCCGGGCACGACCGCCTGGCCGCCGAGTCGGCCGTCGGTGCCGACCTCGCGCGCCACGCGCGTCACTTCCGAGGCGAACGACCGCAGCTGATCCACCATCGTGTTGATGGCTTCCTTGAGCTGCAAAATCTCGCCGCGCACGTCGACGGTGATCTTCTTGGACAGGTCGCCATTCGCGACCGCGATCGTCACGTCGGCGATGTTGCGCACCTGCGCCGTGAGGTTGCCGGCCATCTGGTTGACGGACTCGGTGAGTTCCTTCCACACGCCCGACACGCCCTTGACCTGCGCCTGGCCGCCGAGCTTGCCCTCGGTGCCGACCTCGCGCGCCACGCGCGTGACTTCCGAGGTGAAAACCGAGAGCTGCTCGATCATCGTGTTGACGAGCTTCGCCGAGCGCAGGAACTCGCCCTTGAGCGCGCGCCCGTCCACCTCCAGTTCCATGGACTGGCCGAGATCGCCCTTGGCCACCGCGCCGATGGTGCGCGCGACTTCCGTCGTCGGCCGCACCAGATCGTCGAGCAGCGTGTTCAGCGAATCGACCTTGGCGGCCCAGCCGCCGATCGCCCCGGGCACCGACATGCGCTGCTTGAGCCGGCCTTCCTTGCCGACCGTCACGCTCAGCCGAGTGACCTCCCGCGTGATGCGATCCTCGTGTGCGAGCGCCTGGTTGAACGCCTCCGCGATCCGGCCGTCCATACCAGCCCAATCCGTCGGCAACCGCACGGCGAAATCCCCGTCGCGAAACGCGACCATTGCGGTAAACAGCTGGCGTGCCCGGGCCTCCGCTTGGCTGTCGACGACGAGCGCCGTAACCCTTTGCCCTGGGATCGAGCTGCGTGGTGGTTTCACCTTCCGGGCATGGCTCTTGGCGCCCTTCCCGTTCGTCCGCATCGCTGCGGGGCCTGACTTCCCGCCCACACGTGCGCGCGCTGAACCGCCCAGACGAGTTGCTTCTTTCGTGGTGCTCATCGTTATTTAAGGCTCAATCGGAGTTAGATTTGCGTTGGGACGCACGCATCAGCCGGTGCAGCGACTCGGTGACGCGCAATCTCCAGCGCCGACGCGCTGCGTGTGGTCAAAGCGCATCAACCTGGCTCGCCCCGCAATCGGATCGTTGAACGAAGACGGCTTCGGCGCATGAAGTAGACCTGACGGAAGCTCCCACCCGAAGTCCTCAGTGCCGCGTTCTGTATTGTTGACAGCTGGAATCCGCCGCCCAAGGGTAGCGGTTTTCCTCCGCTTGGCCTAGCGCCTATCCCGCCGTTGTTTTTTGGGCCCCACTCGCGACACGAGGGCTAGGCTGGTCGATGCTCGACACCCCGTTCAAGGGCCGCCACGGGCAGAGTCACGACGGACCTCGCTGCCCTTTGTGGCCCCGGGCGAAGCCGTGGTCAAACCCTCGGCGGATCCGTCTCGCGCTCGAAGTGTCGATGCTTCGCGATCGCGTCGACGAAGGCAGCGACGACCTTCTTGATATCGCCCTCCTCGCACACCAAAACGCCCGGGTCTATGCCACCGTCGGGCAGCGTCGTCCAAATTCCCGCCGCCTCGAGCATATGGGTCGACGCGCCGAGAGCGAGAATTGGCTTGCAATGCCGATACTGGTCCTTCACGAACTCCATGGCGTGTCCGAGCTGGGACAGCTCCTTCACCGCGCTTTCCCCGTCGGGTAGCACTACCGCGTCGTAGACCACGGCGGGGCCCGCGTCGATCGAGACTTCGACGTCGATGGGATCGCCGCTGCTGCTGTCCACCCGTCCGAGCCTCGCGCCGACGAAGCGCGGCACTGCGCCGCGGTCGGCAAGCGCCGTGTGCACATGGCGCAGCGTCTCACCGTCCACGCCGTTTGCGACGAGGATTGCAACGCGACGAGTCGCGATGCCGCCGTCGCCGGGACGCGCGAGTAACGAGAGAGACTTCGACGAGGTTACCTCCGGACGTGGCGAGCGGCCGAGCACCTTCGGCAGCGGCTCGGGCATCTCGATCCCGAGGCCCGAGGCGACGCGCTCCGCAAGATCCTCGGAAACGTTGCGCAGCCCCGCGACCATGCGCTTTCGAATCGCGACCGTTTGAACCTTCGTGAGCTCGAACCGAAAGGCGTTCGCGATGTGCGCCTTCTCGACGTCGCTCTGGCTGTTCCAGAACAACGTGGCTTGGTTGTAGTGCTCTGCGAACTTCTCGGGCTTGCCGCGGACTTTGTGTTCCTCGATCTCCTGTGGGAAAGACATGAACCCCATCGTACCGGCCTGAAACGGACAACCGCCGCCGAGAGAGTTCGGCTCGTAGGCCACGCGGCCTCGCGGGATCGCCTGCCGGTGCATGCCATCGCGCTGGTTGTTGTGGACCTGCGCGATCGGAGCGTTGATCGGGATCTCGTGGAAATTGGGCCCACCGAGCCGCGATATCTGGGTGTCGACATAGGAATGAATGCGGCCCGCAAGCAGCGGATCGTTGCTGAAGTCGATACCGGGGACGATGTGCGCGGTGCAGAACGCCACCTGCTCCGTCTCCGCGAAGAAGTTGTCCGGATTTCGATTGAGCACCATTCGACCTATCGGCGTGAGCGGAACGAGCTCCTCCGGAACGATCTTGGTCGCATCGAGCACGTCGAAGCTGTACTTTTCCGCGTCACGCTCGCTGAACACTTGCACCGCGAGCTCCCACTCCGGATACGCCCCCGCTTCGATCGCTTCCCAGAGATCGCGCCGGTGGAAGTCGGAATCGGCGCCCGAGATCTTCACAGCCTCGTCCCAACACAGCGAATGCGTCCCGGCGGTCGGCGACCAGTGGAACTTCACGAAGTGCGACTCGCCCTCGGAGCTCACGAATCGGAACGTGTGCACGCCGAAGCCTTGCATCATTCGATAACTGCGCGGGATACCGCGATCCGACATCACCCACATCAGTACGTGCGTGGCTTCAGGCATCAGCGAAACGAAGTCCCAGAACGTGTCGTGAGCGGATGCGGCCTGCGGCATCGCGTGATGCGGCTCTGGCTTCACGGCGTGAACGAGGTCGGGGAACTTCATCGCGTCCTGAATGAAGAACACAGGGATGTTGTTGCCGACAAGGTCCCAGTTACCTTCGTCCGTATAGAACTTTACGGCGAAGCCGCGAATGTCTCGCGCCGTGTCCGTGGAGCCGCGCTCGCCGGCGACCGTCGAGAATCTGACGAACACGGGCGTGCGCTTGCCCGCCTCGGCGAAGAGTGAGGCACGCGTGAGATCCGTGAGGGGCCGATAGCACTCGAAGAAACCATGCGCGGCCGAACCTCTCGCATGCACGATTCGCTCGGGAATCCGCTCGTGATCGAAATGAGTGATCTTCTCGCGCAGGATGAAATCCTCGAGAAGCGTCGGACCGCGCAGCCCGGCTTTCAGCGAGTTCTGGTTGTCAGCGATCGCCACACCCTGATTGGTCGTGAGCGCACGTCCGCTCGAATCGACGCGCACGCGATCCAGAGGTCCGTTGCCGGGGTTCGTACCCGTATCGGCGGCTGTTCCGACCTTCTCCGAGGTATTTCGCTCGGAAAGCGTGCTGGCTCCGACGTTCGGGTCGGACGGCTCAACCGACTGACCTTTCCTCGGCGCCGCCGAAGCCTTACCGAACTCGGTGGGCTTCGCGGCGTTGAACGGAAACGCCTCGGCTAGCTCCTCGGTTGCCGCCATCTTTGCCGCCGCGGCATTCCCAATCGTGGCCGCGCGGCGCCGCGAAGGTCCGCTCGTGGTGCTGCGAGCCGAAGTATTCGCGGCTCCTGGTTTTGAACCGCGCGCCTTCGGTGCCGTCGAAGCGGCGCGCCGGGCGGGGGTGTCGGAGCGTGGCGGTTTTCGTTTGTTGGCCATAGGGTCACCGTCCGGTTGCGGAATTCGTTTAGAAAGTTGCGCGCATGCGTAGTGCAACTCCTATGCCACGCAGAAACGGTAGGCGCAGCGAGGGCGCGGTACCGATCTCGCGATAGCCCAACTCAATAGCTGCTTTCGGATTGCACTTCTTGCCCTTTCGGGCGTGCCGGCGCGTTGCGAGCACTCGGCCGCGGGCGCTGCAGCCAACGGCCCGCGGCCGACGGGCGGCGGCCGCTCGTCGTCCGCAGCGCGGGCGATGTCGAAACCCACTCGCGTCAGCACGCGCACGTCGGGACTTTTCTTAGCTTCCGGACCATCCGTTCCGTCGCATGTTGCGCAAATCGAACGCGCGCGTGCCCGAATGTGATCTCGCGGGAACCGAGATCGGACCGAAATGTAACTTGCCCTTCAGTAGCCTGCGCATTCTCAACTGACGCACACGGCCGTGGTTCCCGAAACCCTCGCGATCCCGCTGCCGCGCGCATGACGCCTAACAGGGAGCGACATGATTCAAAAACTTTCGAAGCGCCCGCGAGATCGCCGCCACTTGACCCGCCTCCGCGTGGCCGTGGCCGGCGCCTTGGGCAGTACGTTGTCGATCGCCAATCCGGCGGCGGCGCAAGACGCGTCCGAGCCCGTTACGTCGGGCCTCGAAGAAATCGTCGTGACGGCCCGCAACCGCTCGGAGCTCGCGCAGGAGGTGCCAGTGCCAATCTCGGTAATCGGCGGCACGCAGATCGACCGCGATCGCGCGTTCACGATCGCCGATCTGGCGCAGCGCGCGCCGGGACTCACCGCAACGACTCCGAACGCGCGGCGTACGGGTGTGTCGATTCGCGGTATCGGTAAGACGAGCGGCGACGACAACATGGAAGCAGCCGTCGGCGTGATCGTCGACGACGTGTTCATGGGGCACGTCGGCATGTCGTACCAGGACTTCACCGACCTCGAGCGTGTCGAGGTTCTGCGCGGGCCTCAGGGGACGTTGCTCGGCAAGAACACCACGCTAGGCGTGCTCAAGTACACGAGCCGCGCTCCGAGCTTCACGCCCGAGGCGTCGATCGACGTCGAGCTCGGGTTCGATCCGAACGCGAGCAACGCGCGCGGCTCGTATTCCAACGGCATCATCGACGACGTGCTCGCGTATCGCGCGTCGTTCTTCACGGACAAGCAAGACGGCGATCTCCTGAACGTCAATCCCGCCGTCGGCGGCCGCTGGCACGAGCGCGACCGCTATGGTGGCCGCTTCCAATTGCTCTATACGCCCAGCGACGATTTGTCGGTCAAATTCAATTTCGACACGGCCTCGTCGGACGAGAACAGCAACACGAAGCCGTTCATGGTGGACCCCGCGACGCTCGACGACGGCTCGCTCCGCACGACCACATACACCACGCGTCTCGCGCGCGGCTACTTCGGCGGCTACGTGCCGATCATCGGTTCGTGGGACGAAATCGATCTCGACATGGCGAAGCCGGTGCAGACGGACAACTCGGGCCTCTCGGCGGTGCTCGACTGGCAGATCGGACCCGTGACGTTCACCTCGATCACCGCGGCGCGACGGTTCCACTTCGACGCCGGTAACGATCAGGAGCAGACCCGCTTCGCGATCGCGCGCAACGGCACGCTGGTCGACACGGATCAACGGTCGCAGGAGTTCCGCTTCACCGGATCCGCAGGCGAGACGCTCGACTATCAGGCTGGTCTCTATTTCTTCAACATCGCGACCGACACGACGAGTCGAACGCTCTACGGAGTCGACGCGGGCGCGTTTTTCGCGGCGAACAATCAGTACGCCGCGCTCGCGGCAGCGCCCGCGCTGCTGCAGGCATCGTTGCGCGACGTCTACGCGACGACCTACAAGAATCCCGAAACGGACAGCCGCGCGGCATTCGGCCAGGTGGACTGGCACCTCGCAGATAAGACGACGCTCACGCTCGGTATTCGTAAGACCTCGGAAACCAAGACCAGTGATATCGAGAAGACGGCGTCGTTCGCGGACGGCTCAGCGCTCACGTCGACCGGCAACGCCACAGCCGACGCGATCCGGGCGGCGCAGCTCGGTAATCTGTTCGGCAAGCAAACGGGCGTACCACTCGAGGAAAGCTCGTACTCCTGGCTCGTGAACCCGAGCTACCGTCTGACCGACGACGTCCTCCTGTACGCGTCTGCTGGGGCCGGGGAGAAGTCGGGTGCCGTGCAGTTCGCGAACGCCACCGGGGCGCCGCAAAACGTACGGCCCGAAAAATCCCGCAACCTCGAGGTGGGCATCAAGAGCTTCCTGCGGGATCGCAAGCTCCTACTGAACGCGAATCTCTACCAGACGTACGTCGAGGACTATCAAGCCATCACGAGCGAGCTGGATCCGACGGCCGCGAGCGGCTACTCGTCGATTCTAGGCAACGTTCCCGAGCTCCGCGCGCGCGGCGTCGAGCTCGACGCGGCGTACAGCGCGACACCCGGACTGCGCTTCAACTTCGGCGTGGCATTCAACGACGCCATCTACACCGATTGGGCAACCGCAACGTGCCCGCGCTCCGTGCCGGCGAGCACGGTGTTTTGCGACAACACGGGCAAGCAGATCGTTGGCGCGCCGAAGTGGACCGGAATCTTCGGCGTGGATTACGAGCGCGAGCTCGGCAACGGCTTCATGGGCCGCGTGTTCGCCAATCACACGTACCGTTCAGAGCAGAACTTGGAGCAGCTGCTGTCGCCGTACGGCTATCAAGGCGACTACACGGTCACCGACGTGGGCTTCGGTTTCACCCGCGCCACGGGGTCCGTGACCTACGAGATCAACATCGTGGGCAAGAACGTATTCGACACGCAGTACACGACCAGCGTGAACGACTTCAGCAACAACCAGCCCGTCGGTTTCGACGGCATCGGGCCGCGTCGCTACCTCGGTATCGACTTGCGGCTCACGTTCTGACGCGACACGCAGCCAGGAGAACTCGATGACGACCAGACTGTTGATGAACCCACCGCGGAGTTGGCCTCGGACGTTCGGCGCGGCCGCGGCTTGCGCGCTGCTCGGCGCGGTTCCGGCGTACGCGCATCACGCGTTTTCGGCGGAGTTCGACATTCATCAGCCGATCGAGCTCAAGGGCTCGGTCACGAAGCTTCAGTGGACGAATCCGCATAGCTGGCTGTACGTCGACGTGCCGCAGCCCGACGGCAGCGTGACGAGCTGGGCCGTCGAGTTCGGTTCGCCGACCGCGCTGCTCCAGAAGGGTTTGCGCAAAACCGATTTTCCGCTCGGAGTCCAGGTGCTCGTGAAAGGCTATCGAGCGAAGAGCGGCAAAGCGGTCGCGAACGCGTCGAGCGTCACGCTCGGTGACGGCCGCGGGTTTTACACAGGCGCGGAGGACAGCCCCGATGGCCGCTCCGGAACGTAACGTGGCGAGCGCGGCAGCGGGCTCGATCGCCACTGCGCGAGCCGCAGCATCCGGCCAGGCCGCTCGGAGTCTCGGGCTGTGGGAGTCGATAGCGGTGGGCCGCGCGCGCCGCGGCACGACCGTGGCGGGTAGCGCGCTCGTCGCCGCGTGGCTGGCACTGTCGGGCTCGGTCTACGGCGCAGAATCGACCGCGTCGCTGGTGCCTGCGATTCCGCGCACGCCAGATGGCAAGCCCGACTTCTCGGGCATCTGGGAGAGCGTCAGCGGAGCGGACTACGATCTCGAGCCGCACTCGGGACGGCACGACGCGCCGCCGGGCGCCGGTGTCGTCGAGGGCTCGTACTTGCCGTACCGCAAGGACGCGCTTGCGAAGCGCAACGAGAACTTCACGGCGCGTGTGACCGCCGATCGCTCACGGCTGCGCTGCTACACGCTAGGCGTCCCGCGATCGGTCTATTTCCCGGCGCCTTTCCAAATTTTCCAGCGGCCGCAGGACCTCACCGTCGTCGGAGCGTTCGGCACACCGCGGACGATTCACACGGACGGCACGCTGCACCCTGAAGGCCCCTTCGGCTTTTGGCTCGGCGACTCGCGCGCGCGTTGGGAGGGTGACACGCTCGTCGTCGACGTCGCGGACTTCAACGACGAGACGTGGCTCGACCGCTCGGGCAACTTCCATAGCGACGCGCTCCACGTGGTCGAGCGCTGGACGCATCTCGACGCGAACACGCTCGAGTATCAAGCGACGATCGAGGACGAGAAGGTGTTCACGAAGCCATGGACCCTAAGCGTGATCCTGCAGCGCCACCGCGAAAAGAACTTCCAGCTCATCGAGAACTACTGCTTCACGCAGGAGTACGACGAGTTCTATCCCTTTACGACGGCGCAGCCGAAACCCTCGGCGCACGAGCAGGCCACGCCATGAGCCGCCAGCGAATCGCCCGATTCATCGGAATCTCGACTGCCGCGGGCGCCGCGCTCTTGCTCACGGGACTCGCAGCCGCTCAGGGCCGCTGGGAAACGAAAGTGGTGACGATCGCGCCCGGCGAATGGGCCGGCCCGCGGCTACCGGACGGGCAACCCGACATCCAAGGCCACTGGTCGAACACGATCGCTAACCACGACAACTTCACCGACCCCCAAGGTGGAATTCCAGGCGACGAAGCGGACGCCGGCGGCGGTGGAGCCGCTGCGATCGGAACGGTGAAAGCGAACAAGGAACGCGCGCCGAGCCGCGTAAGCGATCCGTCCGACGGCCAGGTGCCGTTCCAGCCGTGGGCGCGCGCGAAGCAGCAGGAGCTTCTGGCGAACTTCTTCAATCCGACGCGCGAAGAGTACGTCGAGCCGCTCGCACGCTGTGCGCCCGCGGGTCCGACGAAGGCGCTCACATGGCACGGCTACGAGGTCCGGCAGTACCCGGGGTACGTGCTGTTCCTGTTCGGCTCCGGAACCCGGATCATCCATCTCGACGGCAAACCGCACCTGCCTGAAAACATCAAGCTCTGGAACGCCGATTCGCGCGGGCATTGGGAGGGCAACACGCTCGTCGTCGACGTGACGAACAACAACTCGAAGGCGCGCCTCGCGCGCACAGGCGAGTTCGCGAGCGATCAAGTGCACATCGAGGAGCGCTACACCTTTGCAAATGACGGCGAACGCTATGTCTATAACGCGATCTACACGGACCCCACGGTGTTCACGCGGCCGTTCACGGTCACGATTCCCGCGAAGCGAGTCACCGCGGACTCACCGCAGGACGGCTGGCACAACGAGACCTTCTTCGCGAACGACCCAAGCGGTAGACGCAGCATCGAGTCGTACGAGCACATCTGCGTAGAAAGCAATGACGGCCATGGCGACGTCGTCGCGGCTCCGACGCCGTAACCGTTACCTCTCCTGCGGGTTCGAATCGCAGCGGCGTTTCGTTATGTACGTTGCGCCCGCTGCATGCGCGACCTCGGTCTGATGTTTCGTCAAATCCACAATGCCCACCGCGTCGCCGTGAGTCACGCCGCACGCACCGTGCGCGACCTCATTCACACGTGACCCGGCACGTTCGTGACGGCGATAACAGCAATCGGCGCAGTGCTGAATTAACCTACTCGCCATGTCACACGATTTCGGTTCAACGACGATAGTCTTGTCGCTGCCGCAGCAAGGCCCGCCGCTTCGTCAGCGGCTCATCGCGATGACGCTGTACGGCAAGCTCCCGAGCGCGGTGGCCGTCGGCTGCATGCTCGCGCTTGCGATCATGGAATGGTCGCGCCTGTACGCAGGCCAAGGGCCGCGGCTGAACGTGTTCTTCGCGATCGTCGCGATCGCGGCGGCGCTCGCCGGCGGCCGGATCTTGCGCGCCATGATCGATGCGCAAGAGAAGAGCTCGCGAGCACGCGTTAGGTCGCGCAGAAAATTCTAACGTTCGCGATCTCCGCGGACGTAGCGGGCCGCGTAGTCGTTCGTCGGGTCGCGATAGATCCCGTGAATATGGCTAGGCGCTCGCGCACCGCCGCCGCCCCCCGGCCCCTGCGCCGCGTACTCGATCACGATCGTCGGCCCCGTCACGCGAAAATAGGCCGCGCTGCCCGGCGTCGTTGGCCCGTACCACGCGAAGTACGTCTCGTCGAGCGCCGCTTGAATCTCCGCCGTCCGCTCCGCACCGTCCTCGTCGTTCGCGAGACCCGTGTAACGCCTGATGAGCCGCATCAGACCTGCTCGCTGGTCGGCCGACATGCGCGCGGCGGACAGACCTTCGGCCGCGATCGTCTTACCGTCTCGACCAGGCCCCAGCAGCACGTCGATCGGCGAATTTCCTAAGATCGCGACCCGCTGTTGCTCCGGCTCGAGCCAGTTGATGAGCGCGAATGCGTCCCGCTCGATGTCGCCGAGCGGCCGCACGGTATCGCCGTTTGCGTCGGTATACGCGGCCGGCTCGACGCCGATGAAGCTCGGCGTCAGAGAGAGATGCGAGCCGACGATCGTCGCGTTGATCGTCACGTGGTGCCCACCCCATTGCCACTGCCAGGGCTCGGTTTGCGACGGCGCGCCGATCACGGCGATGTAGTAGAAGCCCGTGCCGAACTGCGGTCCGCGGCCCGGACCCGCGGCGCCGCGCGCCGCGAGCGCGTCGTCGGCGCGCCATTCGTTGACTACGCGTTGGTAGCCTTCCGCGCTTAGCGTGGCCTGCATGACTGCGAGCCACGCGGCGCGCTGGGTCTCATCGAGATCGCCCCACATGAGGCCGGCGCGCTTGAAGATGCCGCCCGGGAGATTCGACCAGCGCTGCTTCTGATCCGTATCCTCGCGCTCGAACAGCACGGCAGCCCTGCCGGCGTCGTCGAGCGTCGAGAGAAACGCGTTGGTTGCCGCGACGATCCGCGGCGTAGTCGCCGGCGTTGCACCGGCACCCGCGCTGCCAAGACAGAGCGCGAGAAGGAGGATTCGCTGTTTGCGCATAGTTCCCACGTCACCTTCTGTATCCGCCGGTGTTCGACTATAGCGAGTCAGCTACTCACGAGGTCTAAGAAATCATCGTCCCGCCTGCGTCGCCCGGTGTCGATGCCTGTAGTAAAGGCCCACGGTGGATGCATTGCGGGCGGCGTAATCGAGACTGAGGACTGAATTCAGCAGTTGGGACTAGGCGCCACGCGATAAAGTTTGAGCGACAGCGCCGAAAGCCACACCCATCCCACCACCACTGCGAACCAGATTCCGGCCGTTGGACTGGACAGTCCTGGGATGAAGAAACCGCCGAAGAATCCGATCAGAATAGCGAGGCCCGAAAACAACGAGAGGCGGGCCAGGGACTTCTCATTCCGCCGCGACAGCGGATGCACGGCGCAGAATCCGCTGATTGCGAAGCACACGAATCCCAGAGTTCCCACGACGAAGTGCAGCATCCCCGTGGTAGTCATCGTCGTCGGCGGACCGAGCGGCGTGCCGACCGGGAATCCATCCACCGGGTCGGCGCGGAAGATGGCCGCGGCGAACACGAACGCGCCGTAAGCGCCCAGGAACCAGCTCGCGGCGCGCAGCCTCGGCGCCGGCATGCGCCAGAATCCCATTGCTGCGGCGATTACCATGAGGCCGCTCAGCGCAAAATTCGCAGTTTGAATCCAGCCGCCCGTACCGTTGGCTAGCACGCTGAGCGGATGACGCGCGAAGGAAAAACCGTCCCGCACAAACGCTTGAATCAGACCGACGGCGAGATAGAACGGGCCGACGACTACCCCGTAACCGAGCATTGACCGAGTGACCGCCGCGCTTTGATCGAATCCGAGGTCGTTCCTCCGTTGCGGCGCGGTGCCGGTCGATATGGGCGCTGCCATCCGGCTATTCTCCCTCGGGGCGAGTATTCTCTCGAAAGTATATTATTACACCCATGAGTGCAACAGATAAGCGAAGGGCGCGTTCCCAGCGGAAAGGGCCTCGGCCCAGCGACCATGCCGCAGATGGGCCCCGCGCGGATGATCCAAGAGTTGTGCGGTCCCGAGCGGCGGTAGTCGACGCTGCGCGGGCCTTGTTTCTGCGCCAAGGGTATGCGGGCACCACAATGGAGGACATCGCGGTTCTCGCAGGGCTGACCAAGCGCACCTTGTACAACAACTATCCCGACAAGACCGCGCTCTTCGTGCAGATTGCCGCCGATGCCATTGCGTACGCGGAGCAGTTTGCGCGTGGATTGCACGAGGAGTTCACGGTGGGGATCACCGCCGCGAACCTGCGGGCAGCGCTCAACGACCTGGGAGAGAGGTTGGCGCTCGGCGTCGTTCGCCCCGAGGTGGTCGCGCTGCGGCGACTCCTGATTGGAGAGGCCCGCGCCTTCCCGGCGCTCGGGCGAGAGTATTTCGCTCGAGCGCCCGCGTCGGTGCTGAAAGCCTTGGCATCAGGATTCGAGCACCTTGGTGAACGAGGACTTCTCCGACTCTCTGATGCGCGATGTGCCGCTGCACAGTTTGCGTACTTGGTGGTGGGCGAATCGCTCGATCGCGGAATGCTCATTGGGATAACGCCGCCCAGGCGGCAGGTCATCGCCTACGCGCGCGAAGGAGTCAAGACGTTCCTTGCTCGCTACTCGGTTGTTCAGCGCTGACATCCCGTCAGCGCATTGCGTCTTCATTCTCGCCGCGTGAAGATGCTAGCGCTCGCTTTCGCCGATCCGTTGAGCAGCCGAGGCACTTAAAGAATGTCGGATACACGACCGAAAGCAGGCGTTCGCAAACCATCTCGTCACTCGATATTTCCGCCGCGTCCCCGCGACATGAAAGGACGGCGCGCCGAAGTGGCCACGCTCGCACGCACCATCGTCGCCACACGGCCCACGCGCATCGCACTAGTGGGCTCGGGCGGCAGCGGCAAGTCGATGTTGGCGGCGGCGCTCGGTCACCGGCTGCGCACGGCATTCGGCGGCCGCGTCGACTGGTTCCGCTCCGGCGCCTGGGGCTTTCACACCCTGAGCGAAATGCTTGCGCTGCGCTTCGTCACGGGGCGCGGCGACGGTCGCGTCGAGCGACTGCAGCGATTCCTGTCACGCGGCCCACAGCGCCTGATCGTGCTCGACAACCATGAAAACGATTCCGCTGCAGCGCAGTTGTTCGAGGCGTTCTCCGACTGCAAGGCGACTTTCGTGATCACCGCTCGCCGCTGCCTGCTCTCGGGCGTGTTGATCTTCCCCGTGACTGCACCGCAAGTCACGTCCGGTGAGAGCGCGTTTCCGCGCGTAGCAGCCCTGACACGTCTCTTGCGCTGGAACCCGCTGGCGCTCGACATCGCCGACGGCATCGTAGCGTCGCGCGCGGCGAGCACGAAGGCGCTCGGCGAGTTCTTGCGAGGCGCCGGCGTGACACGCGTGCGCGCACTGGAGCACGAGGACGACTTACCCGAAGTCGCGCTGCTTGTCGATTGGGCTTGGCCGCGCTTGAGCGTCGCGGCCCGCCGCACGCTCGGCGTGCTCGCGCACGTGGACGGCGACCACGTCGACGCGGTGTCGCTGGCAAAGCTTGCAAGGGTCGCACGGCTCGCGCCGGCGCTAGCCGAGCTCGAGCGCTGGCACCTAGTGCAGCAGCCGGTGCGCGAACGCTACGCCCTGCACGCGGTAGTTCGCCACGCCGTCGCGCGCCGCACGAAACCCAACGACGACCGTGTCTATTCTCACTACGTAACGTTGCTCGAGCGCCACCCGGAACGCCTGGAGCTCGAGCAATCCAACTTATTTGCGGCCATGGAACACGCCTATCAGAAAAGCGACATGAACGCGCTCTTGCGCATCGAGGCGCTCGTGCGCAGGCTCAACAGCGAGGAGAGCTGAGCTCGTCAACGATTCGCGCACACACCGAACTGAAGCGACGGCGCCTGCTTGAACACGTGGATCCGCGACTTGAACCGCCACCCGTCCTTGGTCTTGACGTACACGTCCTCGTAGCCTCCCTGCAGCTCCATGAGGTGCGGATAGCCGCAGACTCCCACCGTGAGCAGCCGATGCTTGCCCACCGCACCGTCCTTGGTGGCGACGATCATGTGGTTGGTCACGATGTGCGTGAGGCCGTAGCCGAGCGTCCCTTTCGGATCGACGCAGTCACCCTTGCCATCGCCGCCGGCCGCTTTCGCGAGTGCCTCACGCCCCTGGGTCACGAATTTGCGCTGCTCGTTGGACGTCGTACCGAAGTTTTCCGCGACGGAAAACTGCCCGTCGGCGACATACAAATCCGCGTAGTCGTAGCCTCCGTTCGCACACTGATCGAGCAACCATGCATAGCGAACCGCCAATTGCTGGATCTCGGCATAATCCTGCGCGGTGAGTTTCATCGCGTCCGGAGGCGCCTTCGGAACGAGCTCCTGCGCGAACGCGCACGGCTGCGCACACCAACGCCAGCAGACCCAGAATGCTTCGCAACCTCGCCCCGTAGCTCATAGAAGCCCCCCCTGCTCTCGTGTAGCTGCACGGTCCGCGCCCGGCCTTCCGGGCCGCGGCCCCTCTGCGTCAAGGATTGATTTCGGTGAATGCCTGCCGAGACTTGAACTTCCAGTCGCCCCGTTCGCGAACCAACGTGTCCTCGTAGTGACCCGCCCTCTCGGGTTGGGGCTTGCCGTCGGCGCCGACCACGACCCACGTCCAGCGCGACCACGCGGTCGCCGCGTCACCGTTGACCTCGACATCGAAGCTGGTCATCACGTGATTCGAGCTCTGATACAGCGACGGCGACATCCGCTCGAAGCCCGCGGCCACCATTTTGGCGATCGCGTCCGGCGACGTTGCGGTGCCCATGCCGCCTTTCCACGACCCGTCCTGCGCGAACAGCGCGCCATAGGCTTGGAAGTCGCGTTTGTCGAGCGCGCGTCCGTAATGAACGAGAAGCGAGCGAATAGCTTCGACGTCCTCCAACTTGCGGAGCCGCACCTCGACCGTGTCGGCGCCTTCGGCCCTGTGGGCCAGATTGCCGAACGCGAAAGAAAGAACGGCCACCGCCGCGGCAACCAAGATGCCTTGCTGAATTTTCATGAGTGTCTCCCCTAAGCCTGCGCGGGTTCGCGCGGCCGTACGATAGTCTACGTGCCTGGAGCGGGGCATGCCTTACCGGACGCGAATTCCGACGCCGTCGGAAACCTTCCGGGTAGTGGAATCGGCGATACTGCCGGCGTGGCGGACGGGCTCCGCCGGGGGGAACCGTATGAGCATCGTTACACGCCGGGGATTCGTGGCCTTTGCGGGTCTGTTTGCAGCGGCCTTGTCCAGAACAGCGGCGACACAGCAAACGCAAGGGAGCTCGGGCCAGGACCGCTCCCGTGCGCCGCGTACCACGAGCCGCGCGAAGGATCTGACCGACGCCGAGCTCGAGGCGATGTTCCAACGCTGCTCGAACTCGGGAAGGTGGGGAGCAGACGACGAGCTCGGCACTCTGAACTACGTCACCGCCGCCAAACGGATCGCCGCGGCGCAGCTGGTGAGAACCGGCGAAGTCGTCTCGATCGGACGAGACATCTCGAAAACGGCGAGCAAAGTCGATCCGCACCCGGTCCAGCTCATGATCACGTACAACGGCAACGCGCCCGGCATCAGCGACTACTTCACCATGGCGCCGCACGGAATGACGATCACCCACTTGGACGCGCTTTCCCACTTCACCTTCGACGACATGCTGTACAACGGGCGCAAGCGTTCGGCCACGATGACCGCCGATGGCGCTCAGTGGGGATCGATCTACGCGATGCGGCAAGGCGTCTTCACGCGCGGCGTATTGCTCGATGTCGCCGCCGCGCGCGGAGTACCGTGGTACGAGTCGAACGAATACGTAACCGTCGCCGATTTCGAAGCGGCCGAAAAGCGACAGAACGTGCGCGTCTCGTCCGGTGACGCGCTCCTGGTGCGGACCGGCATGGAACGCATGGAGCAGGAACAGGGTGTCCAGGAGATTTACCCGCGCGCGGGCTTTCACGCCGAGTGCGCGGAGTGGATGCATCAACGCGAAGTCGCCATCTACGGCGGTGACTGCATCGAGAAGCTGCCCTACCCGAGCGAACGGTTTCCCTCGGCCATGCACATGATCGCGCTCGCCTCGATGGGCCTACCGATTCTGGACTGGCCGGCGCTGACAACGCTCGCGGAGACGTGCAGCCGCCAAGAGCGCTGGGACTTTCTGTTGACGACGGCACCCATGAGGTTGCCCGGCGGCACTTCGGCCCCTGTGAACCCTCTGTGCCTGTTCTGAAAAACGGGTCCCTGTAAGGGCCGGGCCCAAAACTTGCACAATCGCCGAGAGTGGCGCTGCGCCATGAACGAGCACAAGGAGCACACGAACATGCAGCCAAAAAACACAATCTGTCTCTGGTTCGACAAGGACGCGCACGAGGCGGCGCGCTTCTACGCAGCCACGTTTCCGGACAGTAGAGTGACCGCCGTTCACAAGGCGCCCAGTGATTACCCAGGCGGCAAGGAGGGTGATGTGCTGACGGTGGATTTCACCGTTCTTGGCGTTCCCTGCCTCGGTCTCAACGGCGGCCCGACGTTCAAGCACAGCGAAGCGTTTTCCTTCCAGATCGCGACGGAAAATCAGGAAGAGACGGACCGCTATTGGAACGCGATCGTCGGCAATGGCGGCAAGGAAAGTGCGTGCGGCTGGTGCAAGGACCGCTGGGGACTCTCGTGGCAGATCACCCCGCGCACGTTAACCGAGGCGCTTGCGGCCGGTGGCGGTGAGGCCAAGCGTGCCTTCGAGGCGATGATGCCGATGAAGAAGATCGACGTCGCCACCATCGATGCAGCGCGGCGGCGTCCTAGCTAACCCGCGAATGCCCGCTCCCTGGAGCCGCGTACTCGACACGCTGCGAACGACGCTGGGGGGCATCGCCCGATCAAATGGTTCTCAGTGCTCCGCGTTGCTCTCATTTGAAGTCGCGTCATTCTTGACCACGTCCGCGTCGAGCAAACCCAGCAACACTTTGGGGTCCACAGGCTTAGTTAGATGACCATCGAAGCCTGATTGCAGCGCTAGCTCGCGGTCTTGCGCCCGTCCGTAGCCCGTGACGGCATAAAGCTGCGCCGTTCGCCCGTTTGGGTGGTTGCGAATCATGGTCGCGAGAGAGTAACCATCCAGCCCGGGCAGTCCAATGTCCGTGAGAATCCATTCGGGGACGAAGGATTCGAGCACTTCGAGAGCGGTGAATGCCTGGTTTGTCGAGACGACCTCATGCCCAGCCAACCTGAGCAGGATTCGCAATGACTCCGCGGAATCGGCGTTATCCTCGATGATCAGAACGCGACGACGAACGTGCCCATGCTCGGTCTTGGGAGAGTCTTGGAGCTCTTCAGCTGCTTCGGACATGGGCAAACTGACTACGAATTCGCTGCCGAGCCCAAGTCCGTCGCTGCGAGCCTCGACGCTCCCTCCATGAAGCGCGACAACCGACTTCACGAGCGCGAGCCCTATTCCTAAGCCCGCAGTCGGACGATCCAAGGACTGATCGCCTTGTGTGAACGGCTCGAACACACGCGGGAGCAGTTGGGCGTCGATGCCTGAACCTTGATCCCGCACACGGGCGAGGACGGTGTTGCCGGCGAGCTCGACTTTGATTTCGACGCGCGTGTAGGGCCCCGAGAACTTGGACGCGTTGGCCAAGAGGTTTGTGAACACTTGTTCCAGCCTGACAGGGTCGCCATGCACCCACGCCCGAACCGGAGGCCGCAAGAAGATCATAACTTGGTCTCGCGCATCGAATGGGGACTGCATCGTTTCAATGGCGCGTTCGATGATCGTTGCCAGATCCACTCGCTCGCTCTTTATTTCGATGCGGCCGTGCCGCATGCGGGCGACGTCCAATAAGTCATCAACGAGACGCGTCAGGGTCGTGACTTGCCGCTGAACCAAGCGGCCGCACTGACGTACGGTGCCGACATCTGCGTTCTGATCACCGAGAATATGGGCGACGTTGCGGATTGGCGCGAGCGGGTTGCGAAGCTCGTGGGCAAGCATCGCGATGAACTCATCCTTCCGGCGATCAGCCTCCCGCAGCGCCTCCTCGGCGCGTTTACGCTCCGTTACGTCAACGTTGATTCCCACCATCCGAACGGGGTTGTGTGCGGCGTCATAGAACACTTTGCCGCGCCCCTGAAGCCAGCGCGTCTCGCCCGTGTCGCGACGGCGGATTCTATACTCGACATCGCCCTCCCCCTCTTTCAGCGCACGCTCGGCGGTGGCGAGTGCCCGTTGCACGTCGTCCGGGTGAATACATTCCAGCCACGCCTCGTTGGTACCCTTGAACTCGCCGGGTTGAAGCCCGTGAAGCTCGAGCAACTCCTCGGACCAGGTATTCGTCTCCTTTTCGATGTCCCACTCGAATGCACCGGAGCGGCCCACACGCATGGCAATCGACAATCGAAGCTTCGCGTCGGCGAGCAATTGTTCCCTGTGTATCCGCTCGGAGATGTCTTGAACGAGCGCGAAATAACCACGTATCGTCCCGTCCGAGCTTCGATCCGGAACATAGTGGGCACTCACGTGGCGCGTTCCGGCCGCGAGATAAGGAATCTCCGTTTCGAAACTCACAGGCAGTCCAGACAGCGCTGTCTCAATGCGCGGCATCAATTGTCTATACACGTCTTCGCCGAGCACCTCGCGCGCGTGTTTCCCAAGTAGCTCATCACGCGACAAAGCGAACCATTCTTGGTAGCCCTTGTTGTTGAAACGAAAACGGTGGTCGGCGTCTACGTAAGCGATCAGGGCCGGCATCGCATCGGTAATGGTCTGCAGCTGTTCTTCTCGGGCCTTCGCCGCGGCCAGCGCGTCTCGTTGGATGCAGTAGGACTGCTGTAGGCGGTGCATCATGAACGAGACCAGAAACCCGAGCGTCGTAAACAGCGCGACGTGCCCTGCCCAAGCGAGCGCGTCCTCCGGGTCGGAAAGGTTCGCGTATAGCGCCGTTGATGCGAGCGACGCAAAACACGTGGCCGCCAACGCGGGCCCAAGTCCGCCCAAGTACGCCGCCGCAAATACGGCGAACCCAAAAGGCAAGAGCGGAGCTTGCGCGCCCATGATCGGAACGGCGGCGAAACGCAGAACGGTGACGAGACCGATGGTCAGGAGCGCTGCCGAATACCTAATCCACAGAGAGCGTCGGGAGAGAACCGGGCCGATCGGAGAATCCGCCGAAACGGGTCTGGATGTCTTGGGGAGGCGTATGGCCGCACTGTCCTTGGATTCTGACGAATTCACCACCTCGATCCTTGTGCGACGGCGCGCCCCCATCGTGTGCCGTTTCTCCCAGGAAACATACGTGAAACGATCAGCACGAGCCACTTCGAAAGATTGCGACGGCTCAGATCTCGGGGGGATCGGGCTAGAAATCAGCCGTTCCTCGCTCGCGTCCGGCTATCGAAACGCGGGAATCCACGCGCCCCGCGGTCAACGGCCCGCAGGCCTGCGCACGAAGCGGGCGTTAAGTTTTCACGCGGAAGTGAGCCTGGGCGGACCGCCTCGAGCACGAGGCTCTCACCGACGCGACGGACCGAGGCCGATCCGCCCGTGAAGTCGGCGAGGTAGTCGAGCGCCGCCCTGAGCGCGACGCGGCTTCAGTCGGCGCGACACCGGCTACGGTACGACGGCCGCGGTACGGTTCCCGAGTGCCTTCTTCAGCAATTCGGCTACGGCTTCGGAGTTCTTCGTTGCCTCGCCGTTCACAGTCGCGAGAGCGGCATCGAGCGGCGACATGCCGCCGGCATCGACGATATCGACGTTCGCACCCTTCTCTATCATGAACTGCGTGACTTTGGGCCAACCATGGGCCGCCACAGAGTACAGCGCAGTCTGACCCTCTCGGTCACTCATTCCACTCCGACGCGCGATGCGCGCCGTGCGACTGTGGCCATCCGTGATCCTGGCGTTGATCTGCGCACCGGCCGCCAGCAGGATCTCGAACGACTTGATGATTTTATCCTCGATGAGCTTATCGCTGTCGAACGTCGGAGAGCGGTTGCTGCCGAAGTAGCTGTCACGTACGCCGACGGCGCCTGCGGCCATGAGCGGCGTCACACCCATCACGTTGGGGAGGTCGACGAGTGCGCCGTGCTCGAGCAGCGCGCGCATCGAGTCGTGATCGTGAGTGATCGCCGCACGCAACAGCGGCGTGGCACCCGTTGTCAGGAGATCGTCGTTGAACCGTTGGCTGTTGCCGCCACGACCCGGCCGATGCATGTTGAGCTGCGTGTTGGTGTCGACGCCGGCCGCAAGCAGCTCCCGTACGATCTCGATGCCCGGCGTCTTCGACGACCGCGGGTACGCCGTCGTGCGCGGCACATAGGTATTCATGTCCACTGCGATATACAGTGCCGTGCGCCCCCACCAGTCGGACACGTGTGGGTTTGCGCCGAGGTCGATCAACACCTTGGCCGTGTCGAACTCCAGATTGTCGATCGCCAACATCAACGCGGTGACGGAATCGGGTGTGGGCCGATCGATATCCGCACCGGCCTTGACGATGGCGCTCACGCAGGCCCCGCATCCGGAACGCGCTGCATACAGCAGCGGCGTAAGACCGCCGGTCGGGCGGTACTGCGCTCGCGGCTCCGAAGTGATCTGCGCACCCCAGTCGTTGGAAGCCGCGCGCGTATTGACGTCTGCGCCGTGATCGATGAGCACCTGCGTGAGATCGGCGAACGCCCCCTCGGCCGCCCACATGAGCGCGGTCTGATCGCGCCAAGACTCGCGCGCGTTGACGTCCGCGCCGCGATCGAGGAGCAGCTTGGCGACTGCCGTGGAGCCCGTGCGCGCCGCCAACATCAGCAACGTTTCGCCGTCGCCGTTGCTCGTTTTCGCATCGGCACCGGCTTCGAGGAACACCTTCACTAGGTCGGGGTTCGCGGCCTTTACGGCCTCCGCGATCGGGCTCGAGCCGTACTCGTTCGTTGCGTCGACCTTGGCGCCACGAGCAAGCAGCTTCTGCACGAGCTCCTTATCGAGCTTGTACGCGGCCCAATGCAGCGGGGTGGCCCCGTCGGCCTGAGCGGCGTTGACGTCGTTGCCCTCCGCGATGAGCTCGAGCGCGACATCGCGACGCCCCTTTTGGATGGCGTCGGCCACCGGGCTGGCCGCCAGAGCGGGACCTACAGCCAATACCCCGGCCGCCGCTAGCATTAAATGTCTCATCATGTTGCCGCTCCCTACCGCGATGTCGCCTTCTAGACGACGTCAGGCATCAACTTGTTGTGATGCGCCCAAAAACCTTTATGGACGTCGTAGATAAGCTTGTACGGATCCTCGAACGTTCGGCCGAGATCGCCCAAGACACCGGCGTCGACGATTTCCCGGGCGTTTTCGCCGAGCCGCACGTGCTCGATCATCTGATCGAACAGCTTGACCATGATGCCGTGTTCTTTCTCTAGCTCGGCACGACCGACGACGGGACCGTAGCTCGGAACGAACCGCGTGTCCTTGTCGCTGCGCTCGAGCAACAACGCGAGCGCATCGATCCGCCCACCGAGCCATCCGCCGCCAAACCAATCGAACACGGGATCGCGAACCGGCGCGACTATGTCGCCGACGACGATGACGTTCAGCTCCGGGAACGCCACGAAAATATCGCCGTCGGTATGCGCCTCGATGAGGTAGCCATACTCGATCGGCGCGTCGCCGACCTTGGTCGCGCCGTCCGTGTAGAAGGCCTCGGTCGGCAGCGCGGCCTTGGGCATTGGCTTCTCATAGCGTTCTTCGAGCGGCAAGTAATAGCCCGCGCTGAGACGCTGGCGCGTTTTGGCATGAGCGACGATCGTCGCGCCGGCCGACCCCAGCGCTTCGTTCGAGCCGACTTGGTCGAGGTGCCAATGCGTATTGAAAAGCTTGGCCACACGACCGCCCGGCAAGTCCCCGAGCGCGGCCAGGACCGCCGCACTCGAGGCCGCCGCGCCACTGTCGACGACCACCTGGCCGGCGCCCGTTGCGAGCACTGCGATGTTGCCGCCCGCGCCGCTCAGCACCGTAAGGTCCCGCGCTACGGACACGCGCGTGACTTCGGCGGCAGCGGCCAGGCTGACGCGCGTCAGTGGTGCGAACGATGCGCCCGCCACGCCGCCCACGATGCCCTTGAGCACGGCTCTGCGGCTCGTCGGGTTGTTGTTTCCCCCAAGCATCGCGACGCTAAACGCCGGCAATCTCACCCGTGCTGTCGGCCAGGCTCTTGAGCTCGAGGCCGGCCTTGTTCACCACGGTGAGGTGCAGGTTCGACATCGTCGTGAACTCGGGCATCGTCAGGTGCTGGCCGCCGCGCATCGTTCCGCAACCGCCGCCCACGAGCATCACCGGCAATGGGTAACTATTGTGACGATCGCTGTTGCTCATGTTCGACCCGTACATGAGCAACGAGTGGTCGAGCAACGAGCCGTCGCCGTCGGGCGTCTTCGCGAGCCTGTCGACGAACGCCGCGAACCGTTCGACGTGGTAACGCTGAACCTTCACGAGCTTCTCGATTCGATCGAGCCGGTTCGCGTGGTGCGACAGCGGGTGGAACGCGTCGGGTACACCGATGTGCGTGTAGGTTCGGTTGGTGCCCTCTCCGGCCATGTAGTAGGTCGCGACGCGCGTGACGTTCGCCTGATAAGCCAACGCGATCAGGTCGAACATCAGGCGCACCTGTTCGTCGAAGTCGGGTAGCTCTCCGATCGGCGCATCAGGTAGGTCTATCGCGCTGAGGTCCCGTTGTGAGGCCCGATCGGCGCGACGTTCGGTTTCACGCACAGACTCGAGGTACTCCTCCAGCACGACCTTGTCTGGGGCGTTCAGGCTCTTCTGTAGGTCGGCGGTGCGCTCGGTGATCATGTCGAGGATGCTGCCCGTGCGCGTTGCAATGACCTTGCGCTCCTCAGGCGTATCGCCGGCACCGAATAGCTGAGCGAACACCTTGCGCGGATTGAACTCCATGGGCAACGGCGTCGTCGCGTTTCGGAACGCCAGCGTCGAGCTGTAGTAGCAAGCACCGCTACCGCACGCGGCGCTTTGCACCGTCGTCTCCGCGGCCACTTCGAGCGAGGGCAATACCGTGTCCTGCCCAAGGTGCCCTGCGATCATTTGGTCGATCGTCGGCGCCATCATCGCGCCCGTGGCGTCCTCGTTGGGATGCACGCCGCTCAGCCAAGTGGCCGGCATGAACGCGTGTACGTTGCCACGCGGCGCCTTGTTCTCGATGCGGTCGAACGTGGTCACGTAGCCTTTGTGCTTCTCGAGCGGCTCGAGGATCGGGCTCAGCTTGAAGCTCGCGCCCGCGCCGCTCGGCATCCAGTGATCCATCTTCGGACCGTGGGTCGTGTTCCACGTGATCGCGCCGTGCGGCAAATAGAAGAACCCGGCGCGCAGCTTCGGCGTGGCGGCGGTCTGGGCGAGCGCCGTTGCAGCTGGAATCATCGCATCGAGCAAGGGCAGTCCGATCGAAACACCCGCGGCTTTGAGAACCGTGCGTCGCGAAAGATGCTTTTTGGTCAGAAACATCGGCTAGTCTCCCGTAGTTTGCGGGACAGCCGTGCCCGCGTTACCCACAGACGCCTGAAGCGCGCCGCCACCACCATTCGCTGCCTGCATTCGGAAAGCGTCGCTTCGAATGACGCCTGTCACGATGGCGGAAAAACGATAGTCCTGCGTTGCCGCTTCACGAACCACTTTGCGAACCTGCGGCATGTCGTAATACTCGAGCTCTCGTCCGAGCGCGTACATCATCAGCTTCTCGGTCAGCGCCTGAACGAACTGATCCGGGCGACGTAGCAGCGCTTGCGTCAGCTCGACCGGTCCGGTAATCGCGCCGCCACCGGACAGCTCGGTGCTCGCGTCGATCGGCGCGTCGGCCTCTTTGTCGTAGTCCCGCCAACTGCCGGTGACCGTGAAGTTCTCGAGCGCCAAGCCGTAAGGATCAATGACGCCGTGACAGGCTTTGCAGGTTGAACTGGCGCGATGCGACTCCAACCGCGCGCGCAGCGTCTTCGGCTGCTCTCCCACAGGCGTCTCGAGATCGGTCTCTACTCCGGGCGGCGGCGGCGTCGGCGGCGTGCCCATGAGCTTGTCGAGCACCCAAGCGCCGCGCAGGACGGGCGAGGTGCGGTCGCCATAGGACGTGCGCAGCTGCACTGCCGCCTTACCGAGCAGGCCGTAGCGCGCCTTATCCGGCAACACGACGCGCCGAAACTGCGGACCGACCACCGACGGCACACCGTAGCGGCGCGCAAGGCGTTCGTTGACAAACGTGTAGTCCGCCGTCAACAACGTTTTGACGTTCTTGTCCTCGAGCAAGACACTGCTGAGGAATAGCTTGATCTCTTCGGCGAAGTCCTGCCGCACGCCTTCCGTAAATTCGGGGAACAGCTGCTTGTCGGGCTGCACGGCGTCGAGGTCGTCGACATTGAGCCAGTGCTCCGCGAAATCCGTTACGAGCACTTCGGCCCGCGCGTCGGCCAACATGCGTTTTACTTGCCCATCGAGCACGTCGGGTTTAGACAAGGTTCCGGCAGCGGCAAGCCCGAGCAGCTCGTCGTCGGGGTTTTGGCCCCATAAGAAGAAGGAGAGACGCGAGGCGAGATCGAAGTCGCTGAGCTCGTAGCCGCCGGCGACGGTCGCACCCGCGGGCGCTGGGGCAATGGAGCGATAGAGAAAATCGGGGCTCGCGAGGACGGCCGTCACGAGGAGCTCGACCCCCGAATCGAAGCCGCCCGGGCCGCTTCGACCCTGCTCGTAGAAGGGCATGAGCCGGTCGAGATCGGCCTGCTGGACGGGCCGGCGGAAGGCCCGCCGCATGAGGTTGGTCGCGATACTTTCCGCGCACTCGCGCTCCCGGTCGGCGACCTCCGGCTCGCAGATGAACACGAGGTCGCGGCTTGCCGTCCGCGACACGCCGGTAGAGTTGTACGGGCCGATCACGTCGATGCCGCCGACGACCTCCGGAACGCGGTCTGCAATCGAGAAGCTGAAGCTTCGAGTCGGCGTGAAATCGGAAATGTGCTCGTCGCTCGCCGCCCGCGACCGTTCGATGAAGGTTACGACGATTTCGTGCTCGCCAGCCTTGACCTGCAGCGGGATGTCGGCGAATCGTTTCATGATCGCAGTGCGTGAGGGTGCGCCGCCACGATCCATGAAATCGAGATCCTCCGGACCGCCGATCTTGCCGCGGAACTGCTCCGCGCGGTCTACGAGCACCACGAGCGTGTGCTCCGTCTCCAACGAGCGCGGATAGAGCCCGACGTTGAGATTCTTGATCGTGAGCCGATACTCGCCGTCGGCCGGGAATGCGTGCGTGAAGCTCGTGCCGCCGCGCGTGCCGAGCGGCATTCCGTCTACATAAGCCGTCTGGTCTGCCGTCGGCGGCGGAAAGTAGGCAGAAGCGACCTTCGGTACGGGCTCACCGACGGCGAGATGGGCTACCGAGCTCGCTGCACTCAAATACTGCTCAATGAACGCCGGCGAGACACTGAGCGCGGACGCGATATTCGTGAAGCCGTTGACTTCGATGTCGCTCGGCAAATATTCCGCCGGATCGATGTCGACGCCGAGCAGCGCCTTCACGGATTGGGCGTACTCGGTTCGATTGAGCCGGTGAGCCGCCACATAGCCGACGGTTCGCTGCTGCGAGGCGCCGCTATCGAGCGAACGTTCTATCCACGCGACCAGCGAATCGATGTCGCCTTGCTTGGGCTGCGGGCTGCCGGGAGGCGGCATGAGCCGTCCTCGCAGCTTCCTGACGACCGTCTCGAAGACTTCCGCGTGTTGGGGCACGGAATCGGGGCTCAGCCTGTCGAAGCTAACGTCGCCCGCCAGATCGTCGGCGTTATGACATTCCGTGCAATAGCTCTTGACGATCTTCCATTGCTGGTCCGCCACCTTCTGTTGGGTAGGCACGTACCGAGCGACGAGCGCGGTAATCGCAACCGCACCGACTACGGCGATTGCGGAACCAGTCCACTTCAGTGATCGTCCCATTCGATATCATCCGCAGTGCGTCGGCGGCTGGGTCACGCAGTACCCGGTACTACACCCATGACGCGATGTCGCGGTCCCCTCTCGGATTCTGTTCCTGCAACTATGGGGCGGCAATGTAGTGAGCTTACTACTCTCTCAAGATTTCTGTGCAGGGAAAGACCTTCCGTTACACAACGCTCGTCGGCAAAAACCCCATATAGACGTAAAGCTGCGGCTCTCGAAGCCGACCGCTAGAACGCCATCCCGAGCGCGACATATGCACGCCGACCGAGAACGTCGTAGAACCCCGCGTTGGTGTTCGCGCCCGGCGAGTACTGCGTACGATCCGTTATCGGCGGATCCGTATCGAGCAAGTTGTCGATGCCGACGCGCAACGTCGTCCTCTCGTTGAAATTGAAGCTGCCCGACGCGTCGAAGGCGTCATACGATTCCGTCGGAAGTACGGTGAGGTTTCCCGTGACGCTGCCGGCCGACGCGACGCTCGGCAAGTGGCGCCAACGCAAGGAGGCGTTCCAAGGGCCGCGGGAATAGCTCCCGGTCGTGAACGTCCGATATTCATACGAGCCTCCGTTGACACCCGACAGATCGTTGGGGCCCAACGTGCCTTGCCACTCCCGGAACGACGCGGTTGGGTCGACCGCCGTCCGCATGCTGTTCAGATAGGTGATGAATGCCGAAACGCTGAAATTGCCGCCTGCGAGATCGGTACGCCAATTGACCTGCACGTCGACGCCGTCCGTCTCGAGCCGGCTCAAGTTCGTGTAGGAGACATCGGTCGGCGCGCGGGTTCCGTTACCCGGATCGCGTTGCACCTGCAAGCAGGACTCCGTAGTCGGGTCGAACGCCGGATTGACCTCCGCCGAGAAGCACTGCGTATACACCGAATCGACCGACTGCGCGGCGATCATGCTCGACAGATTGATGCTGTAGTAGTCGACCGACAACGATAACCGACTGGCCAACTGGATCACCGCTCCGAGCGTGATCGACTCCGACGTCTCGTTTTCGAGCTCCGGATTGCCGACGTTATTGATGACCGCGAAGTTGGCGCCGATACCCGTTGGCTGGATCGTGGTCGGATCGTAGAAAGCGGCGTAGCCGGCCTCGCCCATTCGCGCTCGGCAGATCGCCTTCACCTGCGCAGCGTTCGGATTCAATGCCGGATTTGCGCTGATGGCGCTGACTTGGTTGACCTCCGAGCACAGATCGGCGATCGACGATCCTTGCAGCGTTTGAGTTCGCGCGAGGTAAAGCTCAGCGATATTCGGCGCGCGATTCGCGATCTGTCGTCCGCCCCGCAACCGCAGCTTGTCGTTCACGCGCCAGTCGAACAACGCCTTGTAAGTCTCGATCGGCCCGCTCGGCTCGGCATCGGAATAACGGTAGCCAAGCTCGAGGTTGAGCTCGTCTACTATCCCCTTGTCGGCCAATAGCGGGAGCAGCATCTCGCCATACACCTCGCCCACCGAGATGTCGCCTACCGACTGGCCGATCGGGTAGAGGCCCATGCTCAAGTCGAGAAACGAGCCCTGCGTTGCCAACGTGTCGACCCTGAACTGGTAGGAATTTTCCCGGTACGCGGTGCCGGCCGCGAACCGCGCTTCCCCTGCCGGCATTTCGAAGAGCTTGCCCTGAATGTCGTACTCCGCGACGAGCTGATCGATTTTCGACGATAGCTGCAGGTCGGCTGCGAGCGCGAGCTCACAGTCGGGCGACATTTGGAACTGGTCCATGATCGGCAGGCCCGACGTGCAGGTCACCACAGCCGCCTGAAAGCCACCACCGAGCGGATTGCCGGTATAGAACATTCCGCGCGCGTAGTTCGGCTGGTTGGTCATGAAACGGTAGCGCTCGAGAGAACCGTAACCCTCCATGAGCGTGTCGACCGTCGTAACGCCCCACGACGCGTAGGCTTCCCAGGTCATGTCGTTGCCGAGCTCCCCGTCGAAGCCCGCCACCATTTGATACGACGTGGTCAAATTCTCGG
Source organism: uncultured Gammaproteobacteria bacterium (assembly GCA_963742115.1). GTDB lineage: Bacteria > Pseudomonadota > Gammaproteobacteria > Steroidobacterales > Rariloculaceae > FEN-1219. The sequence continues at coordinate 259,859 of CAVUKQ010000006.1, read as the reverse complement.
TGCGTCGCGGGCCTAGGCCTACCGCACGGTTCGAGAGTTGCCACGGTACAGTTCGGATTGGGCCGGCTGTTGAGCAAGGTTGCGAGCTCGGGCTTCACCGGGAAGGCCTGCGAGTTGGTGCAACCCCCTGTGGGAGCGCAATTCAATCCGAAGGCGCCGCCAGGCAAATATGACGACAACGTGTTGCCGGCCGCGTCCCGCGAAGGTGCGTAGATCCCGCTTCCGTATGGAATCTGCGTTCCCCGGCCGCCGCTCGCGGCAGCTTCCTCCTGAAGAGTGTTGGTTTCGTCTTGGCTGAAATTCACTTGGGCGAATGCGGATACCCTGTCGGTGAGGCCCACGGTACCTCGCCCGAACATCGACCAGCGCTCGAGCGGTATCGATACGTCCCGCAGCAACTGATTCTCGACGAGAGAGCCGTTCTGGTTCGCAATCGCAGGATTGAGCTCGGTCCGGTACTTTCTGTACGTGACACCGTCATCGAGGACCAGCGGACCGTTGTAGCGCACGCTGCCCGGTGCGTTGAGCCGATAGACCGTGCCGCTCGGTTCCGCGTAGTTGTAGTAGAAAGTTCCGGTCGTACCGATACCGCCCGGCCTCGTGACCTCGCTAACCGGAACACCAAAAACCTGTGCAACGGCCGCCGCCGACGGCGCGTTCGCCGGAAGGCCGGAGCCGGGCAAGGAAGTTGTGACGAAAGCCGTGGCTCCCCATCCAGTCTCGGTGCCGACCACCGTCGGCTCGGCCATGATGTTGCGATAGAACTCGCGATCGACGTGCATCACGCGTTCGCGATTCGCGTACTCGAAACCGAGAAGCACGTTGCCGCCGTTGTCGCGCGCGAGATTCGCGCCGTACAGGCCGGCGAGACGGACTTCCTCGCCGCCGCCTTCCTCGGTCGTGCCGTAGCGCAGGTCGAGATCCGCGCCTTCGTAGTCCTTCTTGAGGATGAAGTTGACGACGCCGGCCATCGCATCGGCGCCGTACACGGACGACGCTCCTCCTGTGATCGTCTCCACGCGCGCGATGGCCGCGGACGGAATCGTATTCGTGTCGACGGCACCGGACGCATTGACCGGCATGCCACGCCGGCCGTCCATCAGCACCAGGTTTCGATTCGAGCCGAGGCCGCGCAAGCTCAAGGTCGAGGCGCCCGGAGTGCTGGTCGGGCCCGGCTGTATGTTTTGCACGTCGAACTGCGTGACCGCGGGAACGAATTGCGGCAGCTGATTCAGCATGTGCTCGACGCCGATCGACATCGTATCGTCGAACATCTCCTGATCGACGGTCATGATCGGGCTGTTCGCCTCGAGATCGCGCCGAACGATGCGCGAGCCGGTGACAGTGATCTCTTCGAGCGGAGTCGACTGCCCGGCCTCCTGAGCATTCACGGCGCCGGATCCCAAAACAGCGGCAATGGCAGACGCAAGCGAGCGAAGACGCACGCGCCCGATTCGACGGTTCATGGTTCCCCCCCAAAGACCGACACTGGTCCCGTCATATGCGCGAAAAACTCGCGCTATTCTGCCCGCGTCGCTTAACCCCTAATGTCCCCAAGTCCCTCGAGCCGTGAGTGCAGCCACGTTCACCGAACGCCGATGCAGTAGCTGACTGCTAGCAATTTTCTTATTTACGCGAGCGTTTCTCGTATACCCCAACAACTTCGCCACCGCAAAATGCGTACTTGCTCGTCTGTGGTACTCGCAGTTCCTCACATCGTCGGTGCATCGCACTCGAGCCACCTAGATGTTCACGCCGCTCCGGATGTCGAGCGTGCGAACTGCGCCGAGCAAGCACAACGCGCGGAACGCAAGGCGCGTAGCGGGTGCGTGTTGATCTGCGCCGCCGCGAGCGCTAGGGCGCGGTCGGCCGCAATCCACGAACTGTGTCGATCTGGAGTGAAGGCGCACAACGTTGGATCCGAGCAGCGGGGAACTCGCGATCGCCACGCTGGAGGACGGCCGCGTGCTGGGCACGCGGACGGCACCGAGCGCTGCGTCAGCTCAACGCGAGATGGCGGTGACAGCTGCGTGGACCGCGTTCCTCCAGCGTGTGCGTGGGCTCTATCTAAAAGGTATGCCGGGCACCGATGTGCACGCTGTCATCGACTTTGCGACTGACCGCGAGATCGAACTGGAGGGAGCGGTATCCGACGAAGATCGTCGTATTGCCCTGTAGGCCGGTCTCGAATCGTAGGCTCACGTCCCGCACGCCGTCGGCGCTACCGAACACCAGGATGTCTGGCGCGTAGAAAAGATTCAGTACGAGCGAGTTTCCTCGGTTGCGACCCATTAAGTAGCGCGCGTCCCCGCCGACGGAGACACCGAACACATCCTCGTCCTCACCGTTGAGAAACGCACCATAGAGCCGAGTGCCCGCCCGAATGATGAACCGAGTGAGCGAGTCCGGCGCCCCAATCACCGCAAGGGCGGTCCCCATACCAATCAAATCGCGATCCTCGTTGAAGAACACCCCCGCGCCGAACTCCGCTTTGCCGATTTGACTGACGCTCATTTCGCGAATGTACTGCGCCTGGATCGCCTCGCTACTAACGTAGGCCTCCAAAGAGTACGCGTTTTCCGGCGCTTCTTGCGCGTGAGCGAGCCCGGCAGCGGTCGCTGCCATCAAGAACAGAATAGGTCGCACTACTCGCATTGGAGTTCTCCTTTGATCCTTGTTTTGATCGTTGCTGCAATCCGGTGGGTTAGGCATGTTGGATTTCCTTGGTGGTGATTAGCGGCTTCACTGCCGCATTCGCGAGTGCAACTCCTGTGCCACGCAGCAATGGTGAACGAAGCGAGCCGCGGTGCTGGTGCCGCGATACCCCAACTCAATAGCTGCTTTCCGATTGCATTTTTTGCCCCGGCACGGCCGTGCTTCGGCCAGCATCGGCACGTCGGGTGCGGCGGCGAGTGGATCTTCTCGATCACGAGTACGTTGGGCCGTGCTTGACCATCACACGCGATCTCTCGGGGCTAACACTGCGCGGCTTGCCTTCGCTGCACTTCGTCGCCGAGGCGCGCCGCCGTCGTCCAGCCAACGCATCAGGTCACGCTGCGGCATCGCTCGCGCCCATTGCGCGCTCGTCCGTCTAGGGGAGATCGGAATTTCGCGGTTGCGGTTCATTGGCTCTGCTGTACGCGCAGTGCAGTCGTGCATACATATCTTGTCCCGGGGTTGGCGAGCCGTTCGGTGCGTTAGCGAACATATGCCCGTCGCGGCACACTCGGTCCGATTGCGTTTGTGCGATGTCGAACATAACCGGGCCAATGATCCCGATATGCTTTCGGCTGCAGATGTCGCGGTCTGAACTCCCGGGCATTTGCACTTGAAAGTGTTTCCCGCACTTTCGCGAGACCCCGCTTCGGCGGGGTTTCTTTTACCCAGTGCAACGCGGATGAACAACCGCAGCCGCAGAGCAGTCGAGCGCCGGCCGCTCACTACGATCCGCTTATTGCCCCACAGGGTGGGGCGAGTTCGAAGGCGCCAGGATTGCTTTGAGCGTAGATTGGGTAGCGGACTTTACCCGACCCAGGAGCAAACGGCACGCAATGCCGACTCGCAAAGAATTCGACGCAGCCACTGTGCTACACGACGAGGCAGTCGCGATGTACGAGGCTGCGAAGGCCGAGTTCGAAGCGCTGCATCGAGCGATTCGCACGACGATCGACCGGGGCGAGTCGCCCACCGCGATAGAACGCAGCGAAGAGCAAAGCGCCAGGGCGCGGCTGTTCGTTGCGCGTGTCCGGCTATCGCGGCGCCAAAATCTGGGAGATTGATCGGCGAGCGCAGCAGCTCATCGTGCGCCGCTCCGAGCGAAGTACGTCAAGCGCGCCAATTGATCGATGCGGGTAATCCGCTCCTGCCCACTGGTGACGCACTTTAGGACCGTGCGGCGGGGGCCGCCATAATGTAAGGAGTCGGCGCGTTTCTATTAATTACACAAATAAACTGCTGTAACTATCTATTTTTACTCAAGCACTCGCCACATCTTAGACTCCTTCGCGCCCAGCGGGAGCGGATGCCACGGCGCCTCGCCAGTATCTCAAGGCGGGGTCGGCTTCGCCAGCCGCAGAGTCGGCGGCCGAACCGGTGGCGATCCAATAGTGACGGCGAAGCTCCTCGCCGATCGTGAATTCGGCTTCAGTACCCGACCATTCCGTCGAGAGGCGTCGAAAGTCGTCCGCGCGCTCTATGGCATCGTTCGCGAGCCAGCGGAGGATGTTGATATCCGTCATCGACAATCCGACGAACACGCAATTCCCCCGAAGCGCGCTTTGGAACACGCGCGAGGCGAAACCCGTGGGGTTGCCGACCGTTCGCCAGTACTGCTCGTCGATTAATACCAACGACTCCGGAGCGGGCGGCGCATCTGAAATGAGGCCGTCCTCGTGATACAGCTGGTAGGCCGACGGGTCCTTCGGAATGAACCCGTGAAGGTGATAGATGGGAATGCTGCGCGGACTCGGAATTGGCTGCAGGGCGCTCGCGCGCGCGATAGGCACCGCCCACGGGATTCGGCGACGACAGCCAGCGTTGATTTCGCGCTCGAGCAGATCGTCGACGTTGAACGTGATCACGTCGGCGATCCGGCGTTCGTTCTCGGGAAGCACGGCGTTTCGCTTAACGGCGCGCGCGACGAGAGCAAGTGTGTCCGACGACATCGAGCGGCGAGCAGGTTGCCGAGGCTCGGACTTGTAGAGCACCTTACGAAGGATCGCGGCGAAAATCGCCGCTGTACGCTGTTCGTTTGTCGCCGACGCGGATGCACGAAGACGCCGCAGCCCGAGTCGCTTGAGTAACGCGCCCGTACCCGTGGATCTCCTGGCCACCTGCCTGCGTCAGCACTACGGGGCGTGGTGTAGGATCTGTCCGAGACTTGACTGAAGGGCGGCGTCCAGAGAAGTACGATTCTGCCTTCCTTCCCCCGCGATCTGGCGACGAGGAGCCCCGTGGACGAGAGCGCGCGCATCGCTCGTAACACCCAGCGTCTGACGGAGCTCCATCCGAGCTTCGCGCAGCGCCTCCGCAACGTCATCGCCGCCCTCGAGTCCCAGAGCTTCAGGCCCCGCATCCAAGACGCGTGGCGCTCGCCGGCGGATCAGCTGAAGGCCTTCAACAGCGGCCACAGCAAGCTGCGATTCGGCTTTCACAACGTCACGGGTCCCAACGGCCAGCCCGAATCGCTCGCCGTGGATCTGCTCGACGACGACTCTCCCCTCGCCTCGCGCAGCGAGTACCTCTTGCGCCTGGCGGCGGCCGCGGCGACCGTGCATTGCCAAACGGGCGTCGGCTGGGGCCTGCCGCCGGCACTCAAGGAGGCCGTGGCGGCCGCGATCGCGAGCGGCGACTTCAAAGCAAACGTGAAGATCGGCTGGGATCCTACGCACGTGGAGCCCGCGGACATCACCGTCGCGCAGGCGCGCGCCGGCGTTCGTCCGCCGGCGTCGGGCGCCGCGACGCGCGGCCGCTCGCGGCGCAGCGGCGGAGCCACCGCCGAGGCTAGGGCTCGCGGCTCCCGCAAGAAAAAGCGCGGCGCGAGCAAAAAGAAAGCCAAGAAAACGCGCCGTCGCCGCGGCGGCTGACGATAAGGAGGGCTTCATGGCCCGCATCAACGACCCGTCCCCGTGGCAGCGGCTGCTCGATGCGCTCGACAGCGGCAAGATCGACCAAATCCGCGCCGCCGTGGCCGCTCTCGACGATCGCGGCGAGGAGCTGCTGAGCGAGCACGTGGGCGGGGCCCGCGTGGAGCGCGCCGGGCGAACTGTGCGGCGCAGCCGCGAAACCCAACGGCGCGCGACGGGCGGCCGCGTGATCGTGATCCACGGCATCATGGGCGCGCAGCTCGACGTCGTCGACAAAAACGGCGACAGCGATCGCGTGTGGGTCAACTATCTGCGGCTCTTGAACGGCCGGATCGGCGACCTCGAGCTCCGGAACGGCGTTCAACCGAAGAACCCGGCGATCAGCGTGCGAGTCGCGGGAATCTTTCCCGAGTACGTGCCGCTGCTCCTCGAGCTCGACCAGAGCTGGAAGGTCTCGCCGTTCGCCTACGATTGGCGCCTCGACCTCGACGATGCGGCCGCGAACCTCGCCGCTCTCGTGAAAACCTGGGCGGCCGGCGAGCCGTGTCACATCGTGGCGCACTCGATGGGCGGCCTCGTCGCCCGACGCTTCATGCAGCTCTTCCCCGACGTCTGGAAAACGATGGTGGACCCGAACGGACGCAAGCGCGGCGGCCGCTTGATCCAGCTCGGGACGCCGAATCGCGGGTCGTTCGCGATTCCGTTGATGCTGACCGGCAACGAGCCGCTCGTACGCAAGCTGGCTTTCCTCGATCGCAAGCACGACGTGAAGGAGATCGTGCCGGTGCTCGCGACGTTCCCGGGGCCTTATCAGATGATGCCGGCGCCGTCGACCGGTCCCGACGATCGCAACAAGCTCTATCAGGTCGGCACGTGGGGCGCGACGCCGCCCGTCAAGCAGTTCCTCGACCTCGGCGGCCGCTTTCACAAGGCGATGGAGAACGTCGTCGACCCTGACGGCATCGTTTACGTCGCCGGCTACGACCAAGACACGCCGTACCGGGTAACCGTGACGAACCCGGGCGAGTTCGAGTACGAGATCACGACCAACGGCGACGGCCGAGTGCCGCACGATCTCGGCTTGCTGGACGGCGTCCGAACTCTCTGGGTCGACGAGGTCCACGGCGACCTCGCCGGCAACGCGAGCGTGCTCGCAGGCATCCACAAGCTCCTTGAGACAGGTAACACGGTGGAGCTCGAGCAGTCCTTGCCTGCCTCGCGACGACGCGCCGCCGTCGGAAAGATCAAAGCCATTCCTCCTGACGCGGCGGAGCTCGAGCTTCAGGAGATCGCTGCTGCCGGCGTTCCGATGCGAGGCCGCAAGCCACTCGACGTGGCTGCGAATGCCGAACGGGCCGAGGCGCTGCTCGTTCGAGGTTTCGTGGGCTCGCCGACTGAGCGTTCGGTGAAGCAGGAAAAGAGGTCCGAGGTAGACCGCGTGAGACGCGAGCGCCCCGCTCGCAGGGTAGCGAAACCCGTGAAACTCCGCATGCAGGTCGTCTGCGGCGACATCACGAAGGTCCGCGGCGACGTCTACGCCGTCGGCCACTACGTCGGCGTCATGCCGCAGGCAGCAGAGTACGCGCTCGACACGGTGGTATCTGCGCCGAACGCGCCACCGCACGCGCGCGTGTTGAACGCAAACACTCGGCTCAGGCTGTTGCGCGGGGATCTCGGCACCGTCAAGTTCTTTCCGTGGGCAGACGGCTCGGGACGCCTCGTCGCCGTCACGGGCATGGGGCACCCCGGCACGTTCGGTGCCGCCGAGCTTCGCAAGCTCGCGAGCAGTCTCACGCTCGAGGTCGGCGCGCTGCCGAACGCCAAGACCATCTGCACCGTCCTGATTGGCTCGGGTGCCGGTAACCTGGCGGTCAGCACCTGCGTGCGCCGCCTGCTGCTCGGCGTGATGGACGCGCTGCGCTTCGAACGCGGCGCGGCGAGAATCGACACGATCAAGATCGTCGAGCGCGAGTTCGGCAAAGCCCACGAGATTCACGAGGCGGTCAAGCGCTTCACCGAGGACGACACGACGGCCCAAACCCTCGACATAGATCTGCCGCCCGTAGAGATCGATGAGAGCGCGGAGGCGACGCCACAGTTGGTCGTGCCGAGCGCGCTCGCAAACCTCGCGTTCGCCGCGAAACCCGGATCAAGAAGTCCCGTGCGCAAATCGCTCGACGAGCTGCTGCGCAACGTACCGGGTGCGTCGAAGCGCAAGGTCGAAGGTCTAGCCAAGCTCATCACGAAGGACGTCGAATCCGCCGCAGACCTAGCGAGCCGCTTGACGATCTCGCTGCGACCGCGCGGCGATGACCAACAGGACGACCGCAGTAATCCCACGCGTTTTTCCGTCGTGCGCGACCGCGACGAGCTTGTGACCGCGGCGTTGTCGAACACGGCCGTGGTGCCGCAACGCGTATTGCGTTTCGATCTCAAGCTCTTCGACGAGCTTGCGCAGAAGGCTACAGATCCGCTTGCGGCCGATGCTGCGAGCCTCGGCTTGTTGGTGACGCGGCTACTCATCTCGTCCGACTTCATGCCATTACTCGCACGTAGCTCTGTGCTCGTCGCGGAGCTCGACCGGTACACCGCCGGCCTTCCGTGGGAGCTGCTCGCGACGAACGAAACGCTGGATGGCCAGCTCAGTCATCTCGCGCTGGACAAGGAGTTCGCGCGACAACTGCGGACGAGCTACAGTCCCGCGCCGGCTGCGCCCATTGAACGGAACAAGCTCCGCGCGCTCGTGATCGGCGATCCAGGTGATCCGAACGTAGGCGACGATCTGCCCGGGGCGCGCAACGAGGCGTACGCGGTCTACGACTACCTACACCAGCACAACGTCGACGTCGAAGCACGGATCGGCGCGCCGTCGGCTCGGCGACGCGGGCGGCTTGCCCAGTTCGAGCCGGCTGCCAGGCTCGAGGTGCTCAAGCTTCTCTTGTCGGGCGACTACGATCTCGTTCACTACTGCGGTCACGGCGACTTCGACGAGAAAGACCCGACGACCACGGGCTGGCTCTTCGAGGGCGGACTGCTCCGCGCGCACGAGATCGAGCGCATTCAACGCGCGCCGCGGCTCATCGTGGCGAACGCGTGTCTCTCCGGACGGGTGTCGGATCAGCGGGAGAACGGTAAGCCCGTGCGCCGGCCGGGCGAGGAAACGGGCTTGCTGCCCTCACTCGCCGATGAGTTCTTTCGGCGCGGCGTGCGCGACTACATAGGCACGGCCTGGGAGGTCAACGACCAAGGGGCCATCGAGTTCGCGACGACACTGTACTCGAAGCTGTTCGCGGGCGGCACGATCGGCGCGGCCGTGAGCGACGCGCGCAAGCTGCTCTACGCTTCGAGCGATCAGTACGACGCGCTCTGGGCGGCTTACCAACACTATGGCGACCCAAACGCTACGCTGTTCGATGGACCAGCCGTCGCGCCGCCGTCCACGGCACGCGGAACCAAGGCCGAGAAGAAGGCGCGCGCTCAAGCGACATCCGTGATATCCACGAACGTCGCCCGCTCTTACGTCGCCGACGCCGTGCTGCCCGCTGCGCCCGCACGCAAGCGCGGCGTCACCGACGGCCCGCCGATCGAGCTCAAGGACACGGACGCTCAAGCGCTCGTCGTGGGCTCGGGGTTGGTCGTCGCCTCGGAGAACGTGCCCGCGCAGACGCGCTCAGACATCGTGAACTGCACGCTCTTCGCGCAGCTAGCCGCGAGCGGCAGCGTGCCGGACCCGAGCAATGTCACCGCGTGGTATGCGAAGTATTTCGAGGCGCTCACGGCGCTCGGTTGGGCGCAAAGCGACAGTCGTTTCGAGGAGTTCAAGTCAAGCAGCGCCACGTTCGAGGCACATGAAGCCGTGCTAAAGGTGCTCACCGCGCTGCTCGGCGCCAACGCCGCAGCCGTCGCACTCGTGAAGCAGACGATCGAAGCGCTGCGCGACATGAACGAGAACAGTCCTTGGATCACGGTGTTCGATCACCAGAGCGCGGCTGTGAAGTCGGCGCGGTTCCAGGTGGCGACGGCTCAGCGCGGCGCCGACGGCCTGCTCGAGATCGCACTCGTCGCATTCGACTTGAAGTCGAAGGTGGCGTTCACGCAGGTCTTGTTCTTCAAGTTCAAAAAGAGCGCCACGGACCTGCGCTACGCACGCGGCAGTGCCACGATCTACGAAGCGGCGCTTGCGGACAACCGCCAGCAAATCGCCGATCGGCTGGCCGCCTACCGCGCGGCGTACATCGGCCAAGTGAAGTTCCCACTTCCGCCGGCGGCTACGGTCACTCCTGTTCGCTCGAAGCCCAAGACGGCCGCCCACGCACGTAAACGCGCGCCGCGCCGGGGACGTTCAGCCGCGCGGCGTCGCTGAGACGGCGCCACGCGCGCGCGCTAGCTCGCCGCGGAGGACGCCTCGTGGTGTTCGTCGGCGCGGGCTCTCGCGAACGCCATCACACGCCGCCAGGAAAGCCAGCGAGGTCAGGGAATTGGGGTAACCGCCCCGACACCGCGATACATGAACGCGGTGTGGTCAAAGGCATACCTGTAGCTCACGAGAAAGAAGATTCCCTGATAACGCACTTCGCCAACCGAAAACGCGATCGTCACTTCGCTCTTCGGTACTCCGATACTCTTATCGCGCTGAATCCGGAATTGAAGCTCGACTCTTGAGTCGCCCGGCGGCGGCGGCTCGAATATGAATCCAGTGGTCTCAACCGCGGTGCCGTCGATCATCAGCGTTTGCAATTCGGAGCGGCGTCCGCCCTTGTCGAGCGTGCGCCGAATCAGTTTGTGCAGCGCCGCGAAGTCGGATTTACCCTGCTCGTAGATGGCCACCGCTTCGTCCCAAAGCGCTTGGTCTTTCTCGATCTCTTCGCGAGTGGGCACCGTTGCCGGCTCCGAAAATTCCAAAGACTAAAAAAAACGGCCGGGCTCGAAGCTACGCCGCCTCCGTATTCGGCAACAAAATCGACGGGAACTCAAGTCGAGGACGACCAAACCGTCGCGATTCGGCTCCTCGATCGCCAACTCAGCTCCGCACCCACCGAAACGGATCGTCCAGCGCAGGTCGACGCGCTGAGCGTTCCGGCCGGCGCTACGAGAACTTCTCGTGAAGCAGCTCGTGCTCGTCGACGGTGAGCCCGGAGTAGCGGGCGCCCGCTTTGGCAGTGCTTGCTTGTCGTGCCGAGACGATCAGCCGCGGGACAGCGCCTCGAGCGCTTTGACGGCGTTCTCCAGAATCGCGAGTGCTTCCGCTTGCTTCTCGGCCGGCGCGTCGACGATGTCGCCGAGCGCCGTCCGCAGGCGACGGCGGACGGCGCGAAATTCGCCGCGCTTGCCGTGACGACGTCCGACCCTCCCGACGTCTTCGGCGTCGTCATGCGCACCGAACCACTCTTGCGCCTTTGCCATCTTGGCGCCGAATCGCTTGATTCCGTCGAGCAACCCGTCGACGAGCTCGCGGTTCTCGGCGAGGTGCGCCTGTCCGGCGTCCGTGATTGAGTAGACTTTCTTGTTGCCCTCCGTGGCGGACGAGACATAGCCCGCCTCTTCGAGGAAGGTCAGCGTCGGATAGACGACGCCGGGGCTCGGCGCGTAAAACCCGCTCGACCTTTCCTCCAGCGCTTTGATGATGTCGTAGCCATGACGCGGCGTCTCCGCGAGCAAAGCCAGGGTGATCAGCTTGAGATCGCCATCGCCGAACATGCGACCGGCCCGTAGCATCGCACCGGGTCCGCCACGACCGCCGCGCATACCGTGCCCGAACGGCCCGAAGCCGTGGCGACCGCCGCCTCCGAACCTACCCGCCATGAACCAGAACGCACGCTTGGCGTGTCCTTCGAAACCGTGATGTCCATGCATAGTCAGCCCTCCTGAGCAATGTCTTACGATATATCGTACGACGACGCGATGCAAATGCGGCTGGCGGCCTCCCTTTGTAGGTTCAATCACTCGCCGGTGCATTCGAGCTCGCGTCTCCCCTCCCCGTCATTGCTTCACCAGGATCACGAACCCGCTGGCGGGAACGATGACCTGGATGCGGCCGCCGGCAGAAAAAATGATGGCGCCGCCATTGCCCACGTTCTGACCGCCGTAGATAGCAGCATCGCTGTTGAAGATCTCCTTCCAGCCCGCGTTCGGGATCGCGAGAAGATCCTTCGTGACCTCGTAGCCCGCGGTGAAAGCCGCGTCGCCGAGACTCGCGACGACGATGACCTCTTCGTCGTCGGTCCAGCGTTTGAAGGCGATGACTCGATTTTGGTTGTGCTGGTGGAGGATATCGATGTTGTGGCCGCGGATCGACCGCATCCGGCGGCTCAGCGTGATGAGATCCTGATAGAAACGGAACATCGCTTTGCCGGCGCCGCTCCGCTCGCCGTGGAGATCCTCCCGGTTCGCTGAGAAGTTGTCGTAGGTGTACCGATTTTGCGCACCGACCTCCTCGCCCATGAAGAACATGGGCGTGCCGGCCGAGAGCAGCGACAGGCCGAAACAGACGCGCGAGCGCGCTTCCGCCCAGAGTCGCGTGGCACCGACGAGCGCAGCCCCGTTGACCGCGACGACGAGCGTCCGCGCCGTGCCCGCCGCGTTGCCGGCTTCGTCATGAGATTCGTGGAACACGACGCGCTTGTACTGGCTGGCATAGAGCTGCACCGGAGAAGCGATCCATCGTCGAGCGGTTCGTTACCACCGAATCCCGCGCGCTTGAGAAGACGAGCCCGGTCTCCCGCCATATCCGAATCGCCGATCAGATTGTGGTAGAAGGCCACTTCCCACGTGGCATTGAAACCGAGGCCGCCCTGCGCCGGCGCCTTGGTCACGGCATCCCAGCCTGTGTGGTCTTCCGCGATGAGCATCGTGTCGGGGCGAATCATGTGGAGCGTGCGGCTCCACTCCCGAAGCAACTTCTGGCCGAACAGATTGGCGCTGCCGACGGATCGCCCGTCCGCATGGAGCGCGTTGTCGCGGTGGATCGCCTGCGTCAAATCCACGCGCAGACCATCGACGTGCATTTCCTCGACGAGGAACGCGGCGCTGCTGATGAACTGCTGGCGGACGACCTCTTCCCAGAGACGCGGCGTGAAGCCGCTCGAGCCGTTGTCGAGATAACCGCCGTCCCGAGATGCGTAGTCGGAAGGCCGGCCCTCGTACCAGTAGTAGATATTCTGCTCGGGAGCCGTGGAGTCGTATTGCCACTGGGCACGCTCGGCCTCGTTGTCGTAGTGGTTGTAGACGACGTCCTGGATCACGGCGATGCCGCGTCGGTGACACTCGCGCACGAAATGGCGGTACTTGTCGCGACCGCCCGCGCTCGATTCGACGCAGAAGTGATGGCTGTCGCCATAGCCCCACGAAGCATTGCCGGAGAACTCGGCCATCGGCAGCAACTCGACCGCGTTGACGCCCAGTGCGCGGAGATAATCGAGAAAGGCCAACGCGTCGCTCAGATCTCCGGGGCGTCGCTTTGCCGAAGCCCAGCGACCCGACGTGCAGCTCGTAGATGACGAGGTCTTCGATTTGCGTCGGAACCGGCAGCCCGTGAGTGAACTCCGTCGCCCAAAATTCCTCGGCCGAGATCAGGTCCGGCTGCGCGTTCGCGGGCGTCGAGGCGAAACCGCGGCGCACGACGTCGGGATCGATTACGACGCTGCAACTCACGGTGCCGTCCAAGGTGTCCACGGTTCCCGGCCATCCGTGCTTGGCTGGGTTCATCGCCCCCCTGCCGATCTGGCTCCGCGAAAAAATGTCGGTTCGAAAAACGGTTGCTCCTTGGGCGTTCACGATGCGATACATGTAGGGGAGGCTCTTGAACGCGTCGAAAGCGCCGGCCGGTTCTCCTTCCCAGATGCCTTCCGCCGATCGGGACAACGCGACCACGGGCTTAGCCGGGATCGATGCCGGTGCCGTCGTCGGCGATGTAGCCGCGCGACGGATTCCCGAAAACCACGTCGACGCTCGATGCATTGGGTGCCCATACGGCGAACCGCAGACCCGGCGTCGCGCTCGCGCCGGAAAACTTCTTGTTGGCTCCCAGGCGGTGGCAGTAGGTGAAGTAGTAGCGCTCAACCTGCGGCGCGGCCGTCGTACCGCGCAACCGAAACTCCCGATAACGCGCCGCGGACTGCGCATCCGGCACTTCGGTCGGAATACCCCAGAAATTGTTGCCTTGAGGGCCGTCGAGAACCACGCCCCATCTGAACGTCTTGCCGCTGTCGGCCGCGTCGAGAAGGATCGAGGCTGTAAAGACCGGGCAGCCGTCCTCGCCGATCCGCGTCTGCATGACCGATTCCGTCCAGTCCTCCGAGTACCGGCCGGCGCTGTCCCAACTGCCGCGCACACGCGCGTTGCGAAAGACGTCTCGCTTCAAGCCCGTGATGAATTGCAACTCCACTGCGTGCAGTGCCATGGCAGTCCTCGCGATTCTTTGCGACCGGCCCGAGCGAATGTTCGCGAGGCTCGGTTCGTGACGTGCAGTTAGGATTGGCCGATATCTGGCGAGAGGCCCAGGCCGATGGTACTTGAAGCGCAGGACCGACTCTTCCCCGAATGATCCTCTCACGGGCGCTCGCAGAGCTCCCTCGATGGAGATTGCTCGTTGCTCGGCAACAACTGCAACTGCGGTCGACACACATTCGGTGAGCTGCGGGCGTGCCTCGACTGAAGTCGCCCGAATGTAGGACGACTCCTACGCCGCGACGATCGCACGCGCCAGCGGGGTTCCGGGGTAGGCTCCATAACGGACGGCTGCAATTGCATCCAGCCGCTCCGGGGACCAACCAATGTCATCCGTTCTTGTCGATGGCCTCGGGATCGACGTCGACGGATTCCTCTGCGTGCCCGCGCCACGGGACGGTGCGCACGTCGCGATTAGATTCCGCACCGACGCCCTGCTTCATCACGACGCGGGCGTGCCGCTAGGGCGCGAAGTGCAGCTCGGCTTCGAGGTAAGCGGCTCGGTCTATCAGGGCACCTTCCGACTCACGGCGTTCACGCCGGGCCCGGGGCCTGGCCGTTACCGGTTCATCAGCGTCGGTCCCATCGTTCGTCTCTCGAGGTGACCGCTCAGCCGCCACAAATGTGCTGCGGCTCCGATGCGGACGTTCTGACACGTCCTGTGATGCGGTGGGACGGTGTATCGGAGGCTAGGAGGGCGCTAATGTTAGGGTTGCCTCCTCGAGGTTTATCCTAACGCCGCTTGCTTACATGAGCCGCACTAGACTAACGCGCGTCCACGACAGTTGAGGATGGCTCGAGCGTCCACGCCGCGGCCGTAGCTTCGCGTTTCCTGGCCAGGAGAGTCCATCCATGCTCGTCAATAGCGTCGTCTACCAGAACGGCGTGCGAATCGCGGGGATCGCGTCCAACGAAATCCACGAGTACATCGTCCGCCCCGACAGCTTCGTGTGGGTCGCGCTGCATGAGCCGGACGCCGCGACACTCGATCAGATGCAGGAGGAATTCGGGCTGCATCCACTGGCGGTGGAAGATGCTCGCCACGGCCATGAGCGGCCCAAGCTGGAAGAGTACGGCAATTCGCTGTTTGCCGTGCTGCACATGATCGAGCGTGACGGCAGCGAGCTTAGTGTGGGTGAGGTCGATATCTTCGTCGGCCCAAATTACGTGCTCTCGGTACGAAGCCGGGCGGACAAGGGCTTCCAAGATGTGCGCGCCCGGTGCGAGCGTGAACCGGAGCTCCTGCGGCATGGGTCCGGCTACGTTCTCTATGCCCTGATGGATGCCGTCGTAGACAGGTACTTCCCGGCACTCGAAGCCCTCGAAGTCGAGCTCGAGGGCATCGAAGAACGCATCTTCGACAACGCGTCCCCACGAGCGAACATCGAGGCCCTCTACGCCCTGAAGCGGAGGCTCATGATCGTGAAGCATGCGGTCGCGCCGCTACTCGAGAGCGTCGGCAACCTGACCGGCGGCCGAGTACCGACCATGTGCAGCGGCATCCGTGAATATTTTCGTGACATTTACGATCACTTGCTGCGTCTCAACCAGGAGGCGGAGAGTGTCCGGGAGACCATCGGCACTGCGATCTCTGTAAACCTGTCCATGATCACGCTGCAGGAAAACGAGACGATGAAGCGTCTGGCCGCTTATGCCGCGCTCATAGCGGTCCCCACACTGATTGCCGGTATCTACGGCATGAACTTCGCACACATGCCCGAGCTCGATTGGCGCTACGGCTACGGGTTAATCATGGGGATCATGGTTGTCGTCGATGTCGCGATTTTTTTCCGCTTGCGCAAGGCCCGCTGGCTCTAGGGACTGCCTGCGGTGCGGGTCGTGCGGTTGGACGCCGATCTGCGCGACAGCCTTGATCCGTTGTCCTGATTTGCGCCCGGTGGTCATGGCCGATAAGCTCCGGGCACAGCAACGCTCGTCGGCCCGCACCGTGACGCATCACGGCGCACCGTCGCGGCACTTTCTTTCGGAATTCAAACAGATCATCGGGGGCCGTCTATGAGCGACGCCAAAGACCTCATCGACCAAATCCTGAACCGCCGCCCGCGCGGCCCACGCAGCGTCACGCCGCCGGGCGGCAATTGGCCCACGGTCCAGCCGAAGGCCTTCATAGCGGGGCTCGCCGTGCTGTTGGTGGTCTGGGCAGCGCTGAGCTCCTTGTATACGGTGCAGCCCGAAGAACGCGCCGTCATCAAACGCTTCGGCCGCGTCACCGGCATCGCCGACCCCGGGTTGCATTTCAAGCTGCCGTTCGGCGTCGAAGCGGTTCAAATCGTAGCCACTGAACGCGTGCTGAAGCAGGAATTCGGATTCCGCACCGAGAGCTCCGATGACCCGCGCTCCCAGTTCGCCGGCGGATACCCCGACGAGTCGCTGATGCTCACCGGTGACCTCAACATCATTCAAGTCGAATGGGTCGTGCAGTATCAGATCAACGACGCGGTCAATTTTCTCTACAGCATGCGCGAACCAACGAAAACGCTCCGCGACCTTTCCGAATCGGTGATGAGGCGTGTCGTCGGCAACCGGATCGGCAGCGACGTGCTGACCGTCGGGCGCATCGAAATCGCGAACACTGCGCGCGACGAGATCCAAGAGGCGATGGAGCGCTACGACAATGGCATTCGCGTGATCGCCGTGCAGCTACAGGACGTGGTGCCACCGCAGCGCGTGCAGCCGGCGTTCAACGAGGTAAACGAAGCCCGACAAGAGCTCGAGCGAATGGTCAACGATGCCACGCGGCAAGCGAACGAGGCCGTTCCGCGGGCCGACGGCACGGCAAAACGTACCATTTCGGAAGCGGAAGGCTATGCCACGGAGCGGGTCAATCGCGCGCTCGGCGAGGCGGCACGGTTCACGGCGGTGCTGGCGGAATACCGCAGCGTTCCCGAGGTGACGCGGGCGCGACTATATCTCGAAACTCTCACGAACATACTGCCGAAAATCGGCTCGGTCGTCGTCGTGCAGGAGGGACAACTTTCACCCTTACCGCTGCTGAACCTGCGTGATGCCCAACGACTGCCACAAAGCACGCCGGTGAAGCCATGAAGCACGTCACTTACGTCGTCCTGGTTCTCGTCGTCGTCTTACTCTTCACGACACGCACGGCGTTCGTCGTCGATCAAGCCGAGCAGGCGATCATCGTTCAACTCGGCGAGCCGGTGGGCGACGTCATCACCGACCCGGGTCTGCATTTTCGCCTGCCGTTCATCCAGGATGTCCGGCGCTTCGACAAACGCCTGCTCGACTGGGACGGCGATGTGAGCCAAATCCCGACGCTTGGACGCGAGTTCATCATCGTCGACACCACGGCACGATGGCGGATCACCGATCCGCTGCAGTTCCTGAGGTCGGTGCGCGACGAAGCCGGGGCTCGGACGCGCTTGGACGACGTCCTTGATTCGGCGGCGCGCGACATCGTCTCCGGTACAGATCTCGAGGAGATCGTGCGATCGGCGGACTGGCAAGTGGACGTTTCGCAGCTCAGCTCGGAGGACGCGGCTGCGCTCGAGGAAGCGGATCTGCAGCGGCCAAAGAAGGGCCGCGGCCAGCTGGAGAAAGACATCCTCGCGACGGCGTCGCAGCAGATGCCGAATATCGGCATCGAGCTCGTGGACGTGCGCATCAAGCGCATCAACTACATCGAATCCGTGCGCGGTCAAGTCGAAAGCCGAATGATCTCGGAACGCCAAAGCATCGCGGCGCGGTTTCGCTCCGAGGGCGAAGGCCGCAGCCAGGAGATTCTGGGCAACATGGGCAAGGAGCTCCGTCGAATCAGTTCCGAAGCGGAGCGTCGCGCCCAGGAGATCATCGGCGCCGCCGACGCACAGGCGACCAAGATATACGGCGAAGCTTACGGGCGAGATCCCGCGTTTTACGCTTTCTCCAAGACGCTCGAGAGCTATTCGACCCTCGGAGAGAACACGACGCTCATGATCGACGCTGAGTCGGAGTTCTTCCGGTACCTCCAATCGACGACGGGTCGCTAACTCAGGCGGCCAGTTGGCCGGCGCGCTCCTCCCCTTGCTAGCCTGTCGGTAGCCAACCGGCAGGAATTGAATCGATGTCGCGACAGCTCGCCAGACTATCAATTTATGCTGCGCTCGCCAGCAATCTCGCGATCGCGGCCGTGAAATTCGCGGCGGCGGGAGCCACCGGGAGCTCCGCGATGCTGAGTGAGGGTGTTCATTCGGTCGTCGACACGACCAACGAGCTCCTTATCTTATATGGCATCAAGCGAGCCGCCCGGCCGGCCGACACCAACCATCCCTTCGGACACGGTCGCGAGCTCTACTTCTGGAGCTTCATCGTGGCGGTTCAAGTGCTCGTGGTCGGGGCCGCTGTGGCCGGCTATCAAGGCGTCAACCACCTGCTGCACCCTGAGCCGCTGCGGGACCCACTCGTGAACTACATCGTCCTCGGTGCGTCGTTCGTATTCGAAGGCGTGTCCTGGTGGTTCGGGCTCAAGGCCTTCCGCGCGACCCAAGGCTTGCAGAGCTACGCCGACGCATTTCGGAGCAGCAAAGATCCGACGACATTCCTCGTTCTGTTCGAGGATACCGCGGCGCTCCTTGGCCTAGTGATCGCGGGCGTGGGCATCGCCGCGGCCCACGCGTTCGACGCGCCGAGACTCGACGGAATCGCATCGATCGGCATCGCGTTCGTGCTCTTGGTCTCGTCACTGCTATTGGCCCGCGAGACCAAAGCATTGCTGATCGGCGAAACCGCGCACGCCCACGTCCGGGATGCGATCCTGCGTGTCGCCGGCGGAGACGCAGGCGTTCGCCGCGCCAACGGAGTCCTAGCGCTGCAGCTCGGCCCGAGTCAGGTAGTCGCAGCACTCAGCGTCGAGTTCCAGGAGACGTTGAGCACCAAAGAGATCGAAAGGTGCGTCAATCGCATAGAGACGGCCGTGTGCCAAGCATCTCCCGACGTCGTTACTCTGTTCGTGAAGCCGCAAACCGCGGAGACTTGGCGAGGTCGGGCGGAGCGCCTCACGCCGGTTCCCGACGCTTCCGACGACTAAGCCCGGCCTTTCACGCGCAAACGGATCGGACGATCGTATCGGGACGCGCTGCCCACAAGCGATACCATCGTGCAATCGCGCCGGGCAGGGATCTCTGGCTTAATCGTGCAGAAGACACGCTGGAGCACACGCATGAACCACGGCCATCACCCGATCGAGCTAGCCGAAGCGCCGAATCGGACTGACCATTCGCTCGGCCCTGACCACGCGCCCGTCGTGCTCGTCGAGTATGGCGACTACGAGTGCGCGACCTGCAAGGAAGCCGCGCCGGCCGTCGAGCGGCTGCTGCGGCGCTACGCCGAGAAGGTGCGCTTCATATTCCGGCACTTCCCGATCGTCGACGAGCACTCGCATGCGCTTGCAGCGGCAGAGGCCGCGGAGTGCGCGGGCGGCCAAGGCAAGTTCTGGGAGATGCACCGCCTCCTCTTCGAGCACCAGACCCACTTGGACCTGGAGCACCTACTCCGCTACGGCACGGATCTCGGGCTCGACGTCGCCCGCTACACCGCCGAGATCGACGACGAGGTCTATCGGCAGCGCGTGCTCGAGCACATCGACAGCGGCAAGCGGAGCGGCGTGCGGGGCACGCCGACTTTCTTCTTGAACGCACGCGTAGTCGACGTGTCGAACGGCCTCCATTCCCTGGCCGACGCCGTCGACGCCGTGGTGCACGCGCGCAGAGGCAGAGCCCCCTAGAACCTCCGCTCGAACGACAGGTTCAACAATCGAGCCGCCCGATGTCTCTTTACCGGTGCGCGTACTCCGTGAAAACGTAGTCCTTCGACTTCGCGAGCGTGTGGCATGCAACTCCGCACTTCGCGTCGTTTCCCTGCGGCGGCACGTCGGCCGTGGTGCCGGGCGTGAACGTATCGGCGGCGGCGTCATACTCGAACACGGCGTATCCCCATCCATTGCCGTCCGCAAACCTCTTGCTGTCCTTCACCATGAAGTCCACGTCGTGCTGGGTGCCCGGCACCGTCGGATTTCCGGGATAGGCTTCCGCCTTTTTCGGATTCCAATGGACCTTCGCCATCTTGGCACCGTCGGGGAAAGGCTTGCCGTTGCCCGGAATTCCGGCTTGGAAGGCCTCGATCATCGCGGGATTGCCGAGGATCACGGCGATCACCTTTTCTTGTTGACTGATGGCGATCGTTTGCCAGCTTTCGTACCCCCTGAACTCCGCGAACGCGAGTCCACCTGGCACCTGCAGGGTGTACTTATCCTTAGCGCCTTGTGCCAGGGAATTCGCGACAAAGGCGATGACGCCGACGGCGGCGCAGCCGCACAACACACCCAGGTATCTCAAAACGGTGCGCATTGATGATCTCCTTGGTATCGAATGGTCGGATGAGAGGAATTGTCGAAATCGGTGCTATCGAGCAGACGCGCGATGCGACTCGATTACACCATGGTGTTGGGTCGGATACTTGGGTATCTGAATTCGACGGTCGTACATCGCGTGCGCCGTTTTTTTTGCGGGGTACGGAAAGAGTTGGCGGAGTACAGCGTTGTCAGCCCGTGATCGTCTCTCTAGCGATGCGGTGCTACCCTTCACACCATGACACCCATCAAGACGTACGGCACTCGGCACGAGGCCGATCTCGCGCGTATTGCGCTCGGCGCCGAAGGAATACCTGCGACGGTCGTCGGAGTGGGAGTCGGAATGGAGGGCGGCGCCGACGGCGTGCGGTTGCTCGTGCCCGATGAGCAGGCCGACGAAGCGTTGAAGGTTCTCGACGCTTCCTAGCCGCCGCGCTCTCGCAACCTCGGAGGGACCGTGGGCACGAAGGGCCGTCCGGACGTCGCGCGGCCCTTGCGACGATCTGAAAGGCTACTTCGTCGAGCTGAGCTTGGCACAGCACCCGATCCGGCCGAACGGAAGTTCCTGTTGAGCTTACCGACGTCGTTTCGACTCGATCGGCCCGCCGTCGATCGTGTCGTCGCGGCCGCGAAAACGATTCTCAACGAGTCCCCGGCTTTTCGCGAGTTCTTGCGCGATCTCGCCGAGCTCGATTCGATCGAGTAACCACGCTGGCAAAAGCTATCGGCTACAGGGAAATGTACCTTCCGCCGGACTTAGTCACGCTCGATCCGCTCAGAAATCGAAATTCACGCCAAGGTTATACCGGCGACCCAGCGTGTCGTGGCCGATGATCAGGCTCTGGCCATTGGCGGTGGCCACGATCGGCGGCTCTTCGTCGAACAGATTGGTGATGTTGAACGACGCGCGCCACTGCCTGCCGCCGCCCATCTCACCGCGGTACGAAGTGGCGAAGTTGAACGTCGTCTGCGCGCTGATCCAGTTGTCGTCCACATCCCTGCCCTCCACCCAGGTGATGTTGTTCATCACCTTGTAGAAGTATGTGCCCTGCAGAATGAACCCCCAGGGGCCGATGTTGTAGTTCCCGGTCACGATACCGGAGTACTTGGGGCGGGAGCTCGGCAAGCCCGCGCCCGCCTGGTCCTGCGTCGTACCGGCTGCGGTCGTCGTCGAGTTCTCGTCGAGGCGGCCGATCAGCGCCCGCATCGTCAACCCCTCGGCCTGGTCGCCAAAGAGGTCGGGCTCGAAGGCCCAAAGGATCTCGAGATCCACGCCGCGGGTCCGCGCCCTGTCCGCGTTGATGTTCTGGTTGAGAATACGCGAGATCGCACCGACGCTACCGTCGGTGGTGGCGATGCGCTGGATCAGGTTACAGGCGCTCGCCGCACCCGTGGCGAAGCAATCATCGACGATGCGCTGGGCGCCGTAGGGCGCGACCGCGTCGGTCAATTCGATGTCGTACCAGTCCAGCGACAGCTGCAGACCGTCGATCCATTCCGCGAACGTGGGCTGCCAGACGAAGCCTGCGGTGAACGTGTCACCTGTCTCCGCTCCCAGTGCAGGGTTGGAGGTGGCGAGCACTGTCAGGGCGTTATTCTGCTCATTGTTGCGGAACAGATCGATCACCGACCCGCCTCCGGTTCCGGTGAGGAAGATCTCGGCGAAGTTCGGTTCGCGGATATCGCTCGACTTGGTGGCGCGCAAGCGCAGGGACTGGACGATTTGCGCATCAAGACCGATTTTCCAGCTGTCCTGGCGCCCGGCGCGTTTGTAATCTGAGCTGCGGTAGGCCAGGGACGACCCCAGACGCTGGCCGGAGCCCCACTTCCAGATCGGCAGATTGAGCTCGCTGTACCACTCCCAGACGTCCTTGTCGCCATCGCCGACTCCGATCGCGGAGAACGGATGCAGCGAGCGGTTGCCGGCGCCGGCGAAACCGCTCGGAATGCCGCGAATGCCGAGCGCAGGCGCGTTCAGCACACCGCGCTCACCGAAAGAGGGAAAGTTGACCTGCGTGAACTCCTCCGAGCGCCAGGTGAGGCCGGCCGCCAGCGAGAGCGGACCGGCACCCCAACCCTCGGTCAGGATGCCCGTGAACAGTAATTCGGCGAAGTCTTGGTCGAGGACGCGTTCTTGTTTTTTCTCGGGGTCCACGATCCAGTCCTTGGCCGCCTGGTTCGCGTTACCGATGCCGAACGGATTGAACGGGACGCACTCCTGCGGGTCCAGGGGACCGATCGGAGAATCGGCGGGGACGCCCAGAGGATCGATCGGGCTCGGCAGCAGCTTTCCAACCATGAACTGCGCAAGCTCCGCCGGGCTGGGGTTTCTCACAGCGATGTTGCAGACGATCTGGCCGGTGGTCGGATCCCGCACGGCGTCCATCGCCATGAAGAACTTGTCGATGCGCGGCACATTGACGATACCGGTCGTGACCGTGGATTTGCCGGTCTGGTAGTCGAAGCTCATGTCCCAGTTGCCGTTGATATCGAAGTCGAAGCCGATTGTGTGCGATTCGAGCTCGCCGATACTGCGGTCGCCGCGGTCGTCGTAGATGTTGATCAACCCCGGGCCGTCGATGGCGCCGGTCGACGTCATCTGAATCGAAGCCATGCCGAGCCGGTCCATCTCAGTCGCGAGGCGTTGCGGGAGATAGGGGTTCTCGCGGTAGATCGTCCACGCGTACAACGGTCCCACGATCGCCATGTTGCTGGTCTGGTGGTAGAAGCCCGACTCGGTTCGGCCGGACGTCGTCTGGCCCTGGATGACGAGCCGGTCGCTGACGTCGTACTTCACGCCGAGGAAGTAAGAGTGTTGCGACACGTCGTTGCCGCGCACACCGCGCAGCGAAGCGCGCCGGCTTGCGAGCGTGTAGTCCTCGTACTCCGGGCCGCCGGATTGGTTGTTCAGCTGGCCCCCTCCCGGCGTGACGCCGGTAAGAGACAGGTAGTCACCGAACGCAAAAGGCCGGATGTCCGTACCGTCGTCGGTGAAGGTCCAGTTGCGGTACGCGAAACCGGGCGTCGAAGTAATGATGAGGCCCTGCGGCGACGACTGCGCACCGAACACGTGCGGCACCGTGATGCGCTGCGGGATGTTCGGCGTTGCGGTCAAGGAGACCCAGTCCGGGTTGCGGACGAGACCCCAATCCTGCCACCAATCGCCGAAGCGCTCGTCGTCTGGGCCGACTTGCTCGATTTCCCGCGCATCGACCGAGCCGATGAGGTGCAGCTTGTCGTCGAGGAAGCTTCTGCCACCGGCGATGCTGACGTTGTAGTTCTCGCCATCCGATTGCTCGGTCGTTCCCGCGGAGAAGCGCGTGGTGAGCCCTTCGAATTCGCGGTCGAGCACGAAGTTGACGACACCCGCTACGGCGTCGGCGCCGTAGGCGGCCGACGCACCGCCGGTCACGACATCGACGCGCTGTATCAGCGCCGTCGGAAAGTTATCGACGTTGACGCTGCCGTTGGCGTCGGCCGGCGGGACGCGAGTGCCGTCCAAGAGCACCAGCGTGCGGTTCAGGCCCATACCGCGCAGGTTCAAGTAGGAACCGCCCGCAACGGTGCTGATCGCGTTGCCGCCGCGCTGCGCGGTCGGTGTCGCGAAGAACTGCGGTAGCTCATCGAGTTGCTCCGCGACCGTTGAGCCCGGATTGATGTCGGTCAGCTCGGTCATGGTCATCGCGGTCACTGGCGTCGGCGTAGCCATGCCGGTCACTTGCCGAACCCTCGAACCCGTAACAACGATTTCTTCCGTCGACGGAGCGTCCTGCGCGATCGCGGCATCGCCTAACAGGGCAGCCAATACGGAAATCGAGAGCTTGCTGTGCCTCAGAACATTGATCCCCTTATGCCTGCGCATACTTCCTCCCCTGGTGGTTTTTGTAATGTCGTTGTCGTTGTTGTTAGCAACTGCAACAGAATCTATGGGACAAACGAATCCGCGCGACCTCCGCAGCGGCGCGCGCCGCTTGCAGTACGTGTTTTTGACGGAAGAGTGGAAGATGAGTCCGAGCGAGCGCGCCCGGCGCGGCGACGAAATTCACGACCAGCGCGAGGTCCGCATAGTCATCCCCCCAAGATGACCTCGATGCTAGGAACGGCGACCCGCGGTGTCAATCGGCAATCAAGGTCGCTTCGCGGCGGACACGACACGATTGTTCGCTCGTGCTGCGGCGCTCACGTTGCCGGTCGGATTCGCGTCGGTGGCCTGTTACACCACCCCCAATGAGTAGAGATCATTGAGCGCGGATCATGCTCGCGAACGGGTTCCGCTGCGTCTATCGCGACGCCGTGGGGCGTGAGTCGAGACTCCCGGCGGCGACCCGCACAAACTGACCGCGAGCGATCAGTACAGCTCGTCCAGCATCGAGCCTTCGCTCAAGGGGCGGCCGAGGGTGAACTGGAGCTCCCAACTGCCGTTGTCCACATAGCCGAGCGACAAGACGAACGGGCCGATCGGCGTGCGAGCGGAGACGGAGCCGGCGAGCCCCGAGGAGCGTCTCGCCGTCGAGCGTCGCGTCGATGCCATGGTCCATGCGGCCCGCTTGAAAGCGCAAGCCCGCGTACATCCCGCCGCCGAATAGCCGCTGCGTGTCGAACAGCCGCCAACCGTAGGTACTCCCCGCGAACCAATAACGGTCGCCGCGCAGCTCGCCTGGCCTCAAGCCCGGAAACGTGCGAATGCCCCCGAGCTGGATGTCCTGACTCAGCGGCAGCTCACCGCTCAGCGTGTCGGCGGCGCCGATGATGAGGCTCAACGAGTCGCCCTCGCGGCGTACCCTGAACGCTCTCAAGAACACGGTCTCGAACAGGCTGTAGTCCTGCTCGCCGTCGAGCCAGTCGCGCGACTCCACGTAGCGAGCGTTCAAGAACGCGCCGCGCGTCGGCAGCGCTACGGAGTCGCGAGTGTCGTACAGGATCCGCACTTGCACGCTCGTGTCCGTTTCGCGCGGCGGGCTCGGAAAGAGAAAGCCCGTTTCGAGCTCCGCCTCGTTCCAACCGTGCCGCAAACCCATGCGCAGCTGCGCGATCGTGCCGAAGTTCATGCCGAGATCCGCTTGGCGTAGAGCTCGCGCATACTGTATTCAGCGATGCGCTCCCCTTCGAGGTAGACGTCCTCGAACGTGCTTCCGCCGAACAGAATGGGCTGCCAGAAGAACCGCTGCCGGACGTCGATCGGTTGGTAGAAATCCGTGGTGAGCAACGATTCCCGCCCGATTTGCAGCGCGTTGTGCCAACGCCCCCCGTGCTTATTGACCCAAGTGCGATCGTGATCGCCCCGAATGATCGCGTTGATGTTGCCGCCTTCGTAGGTCGACAGACCGAAGTCTGCACGCAGCAGACTCGGGCCCCAGGATTTCTCGGTCACGTTGATCTCGAGATCCCGTTCCTGACCCTCGCCCGCGAATCGATAGTCGACTCGCTCGAAATCGCCGAGCTCGTAGATGCGCTCGGTATCCGCGGTGACCTGTTCGGCGGTCACCGTTGCACCCGGAACGCTGCTGTACAACTGCGCACGCACGTAGTCGGGATTCACGCGCTCGACACCGGTGAGGTGGACGTCGGCCAGCGTGTACTCCGCGATATCGGTGCGGCCGACGGACTGCCGCCCAGGCGCGGTACTCGTCTTCCGGAACCGAGTAACGCGCGAGCGACACCCGCTGCGCCTCCGCGGCGGCGCGGCCGAGCTTGATCGCGTCCGGAACGAGCTGGAAATCGGCCGACCCCATGTCGCCCGTCGGCACGTCGATCGCGACGTCGGCCGCCGTGAGGCTCGCAAGCTGCAGGCGCTCGTTCGCGTCGATCGAGACGTTGAGCGAGCGCTCGATCAGCGTGAGCGCCGACGCGAGCTGATCCATCTCCGGCGACGGCGAGGACATCCGGACGGCGATCACCACGTCGGCGCAAAGCTCGCGCGCGACGTCCACTGGAAGATTGCGCACGAGCCCGCCGTCGGACAAGAGCTTGCCGTCAATGACGACCGGCGAAAAGACGCCGGGAGCTGCCATGCTTGCGCGCATCGCAACCGCAAGTTCGCCGCTGTCGAGAACCACCATCTCGCCAGCCTGCATGTCGGTGGCGACCGCGCGAAATGGAATGGGCAAGTCGTCGAAGTCGCGAACGAACTGAGCCTTCGACACGAGTGAGCGCAGCGCTTGCTCGATCCGCTGCGTGCTCAAGAGACCGCCCGGCATCAGCAATCTCCCTTTGCCGATGCCGAACTCCAACGAGTTGGTGTACGTGATCCCCGCGAGCTTGCGGCCGATCGGCGTGCGTTCGCGCCGGCCTTCGCCGCCGACGGTCTCGGCCCAATTGATCGCACGCATCTCGCTCTCGACCTCGGCCGCCGACGCTCCCGCCGCAAACGTCGCGCCCACGAGCGCCCCCATGCTCGTGCCTGCGACACAGTCGATGGGGATGCGCATCTCGTCGAGCACCCGCAGCACGCCGACGTGCGCGGCGCCCTTGGCGCCACCGCCCCCGAGAGCGAGGCCAATCCGTGGACGCCGCGTTGGGCCTGGTGCCGGCGCAACAACGGGCGCCTGCGCTACTCCGGTTGCAGGCTGCGCCGTCGCGCCACCACTGATCGCGTTCGACGCGAGCAAGCCGAGTAGTAGCAGATCGAACCCGTTATAGCGCACTCGTATCTCCCCAAGCGTCGGTTTGGCGGCCACTCAATGCGAGTACCGACCGTCCTATCCTCGCTCAGACTTGCTGTCGCCGTCGATGACCTGTCTACGGTCACCGAATCGCGATCGGCGCTACGGTCGACCCCGTGCCCCCTTGAATCTTGAGCGGTTCGATGATGAACGCGAATTCATGCGCGTTGCCTGCGGCGAGCTCGTCGAGCCGCAGGTTTTCGAGCAAGTGAATGCCGTTCACGACCAGCATGATCTGATGCACGGGGCCCGTAAGTTGAGCATCCGGGTTCGGTGCAACCTCGACCGCACTGTTGTCCGCCCCGACCAGCATCGGATCCTGGCTCGCGAGCCACTCGGCGGCGGCCACGCCGATGCCGGGGCTCGATGCTTGATAACGCGCATTGTCCTTGCCCCAATGTGTGCCCCAGCCCGTGTGGATGAGCACGGCGTCACCGGGCTGCAGCGTGACGCGTTGCGCCCGCAGTGCATCCTGTAGATCCTGCGGCATGATTTCGTAGCTGTCGGAAAGCACGGACACGCGCTTGAGCGCAGCCACGTCGATGAGCACGCCGCGCGTAACGAGCGCGCCGACCTGCTCGACACCGAACTTCGTGAACCCCGTGCGTGTGGCAGCTGTCTCGAGCTTCACGCAGTTGTACATGCTTTCGCCGATCATCTGATGACTGAAGGTGTCGAACTGCGTGCCGACCTGGCCGATCTCGGCGACGACGAGCTCCTCGTTCGAGCTGCGGTGGTTCGAACCGGCGTCGTAGCGCGTGCGTTTGGTGAAGACTTCGAAACGGCGGCCGGCCGGCAGCGGCATCGATTCCGTGAGCACGCGGCCGAGCTCGAAGACCTGACCCGTCTTGATGAGCCGCGCAGCGCGGAGCACTGATTCAGGCTTCATGTGGTTGCCCGAACCGCGCTGGTCTGCGGCTCCCCACTTCGAAGGGCACCGCTCGCTGTCGGGCGGCGGTTGCCACGTTTGTGCGCTAACGTTGAGTGATAAGGCAAAAGAAGCGGCTGTAGTCAACATCAGAAGCGTGCGCATGTTCTTCTCCACGATGAAGGCAAGGGGAGTTGTACGTCACCATGAGTGCCAAAGCCACTAACGTCCGAGGACGCCGTCGCCGTCTTACGCGTTGCGACGAGCGCCGCGCCGGCGCCAGCCGAAGTGCTGGTACGCGAGCCAATAGAGCGCGCTGTCGACGATACGAGTGCCGGCATTTGCGTCGGTCGGTGGTTCTAGCCAATCGGCCAGCGCGCTGAAGTGATCGGGGAAGCACAGAACGTCGAAAACCGGGCCGCGCACGACGAGCTCGTCGAGTACGCCGCAATCAACCGGCCATCACGGCTCGTGCGGAGTTGAGACGCTACTCGCAGCAGTGGACGTCTGTGCGCAACACGTGCTCGACTCCGCGCCGAACGGATAGACGCCAACTACTCGGAAGTCGAGGTCGGTTCTGCTGTGGCCGTCCGCTTCCAACAAAACTTCGAAGCCGTTGGAAGTCTCGACCTCAGTGGATCGCAGCATCTCCTCGATTCGCGCCGCTGCACGCTGCGTGCTGAACGAATGCACCGCAGCCAATACGCCAACGTCACCGATGCCAGATAAAACGAGGATCTCGTTTCCCGCGGGACCCGTGAACCGTGCAACTAATCCGTAGTCTTTGTTGTGTTGCGGCACGGGGCCGGAGCGCAGGTACGTCGTGCCGGTGGAGGTGTCCACCAAGCTCATGAACAGCGGTGGGCTCGACTCGAAGTTTGATCTCGCCAAATAGTAGTCTCGGAGCACCGACCCCATGGCGCGCACGAAACCGATGTAGATCACATTGTAGTCACGCAGGTCCTCGGACGTGAGCTCCGAAACCAATTTGAGAGTGACCTTCTGTGAGGACAAATTCACGATAGGCAGAATCGTCTGCAAGCTGTACGCCACACTCTTCGGTAGATACGACAATGTCTCAAACACGAGCCCTGGATTGGATTCGTGGTGCGGAGACTGCAGCAGATCTTCTTTCGAGTTTATTTCGACGTCGCGAACACGGATGTGGGTACCACTCTCGCCGAAGAAGAAGTGATCGCCGAGTACAACGAGAACCGGTCGCTCGGCGTCGATGAATCCCGACAGCACGGGGCTCGCGAGGACGTCACGCTGGTCTGTGGTTCGGTCGTTGATCAGAAGACTTACGTTCAAGGCGATCGAGACAAGCAGCAGCGCCCAGCCGGCGTAGGATGCTACGCGCTGCTTCGGCGACCGCCGCCGCGACTTTCTCCCCTGGCTCGCGAGCAACAGCCGCTAGATGATAGGCGCCTTTGGGGATTTCCAGGCGAAACGGATCATTCGAACCCAGACCCGCGTAATAGGTATCCAAGCGGCTGCGGAGCTTGTAGACCTGTACTCGCGTTTGAGCATCGCTCCCGTCGGCGTTTGGCTCGTGCTTTCCGAGGACGTCCACGGAAATGTCGAACTCTTTCGGTACCTCACCGCGTAACGCGCGGTCAGCGAGATATTCGAGAAGGCGCGCGAGAATTTGGCCTCGCCCTAAGACGCCGGACTGAATGATGCGCGAGGTGCACTCTCGAATGACCTCGGGGTCGGTCGTTCGAACCTTGTCCGTCATGCGCAAATACTAGCATGTCGCTCCAGCCCGCATGACCCCAGCGAGGGCAGGAAGCAAGCGTTCGCCAAACTCCGAAGAAGTTAGCGCGGCGGCGCTTCTGCCGCACTCATTGCGCCGCCAGCCGGCCGTCTCTGCCTACCGGAGCTATTCGAATACAGCCTTGCCGTCCGGACCTACATTGCGATTGTTCTCCAGGCAAACGTACTCTCGAAGTCGGAGCGCCGGCTTGTAGATATAGACGTATCTGTACTTCCAGGGCGTTACGAACACTTCGGGATCCTCGATGGTGATCTCGTTCACGAGCACGCCTGGCGAGAACTGGGTAAAGCGTTCGACGAGGCGTACCTTCGTGCTGTGTGGTATCCGGCTGCGATCGAGCGGCACGTCTTCACGGATACCCACGGTATCGACCACCAAGGTGTCGCCCTCCCAATGACCTATCGAGTGACCGGCGTACGTATCGTCGAGCTCCTCGGTCGGCGGATGCTCCTTCAGGTCCATCCAAATACGGCGAGTGAACGCTTGCCATTCGCTGGTGATGGCGGTGATGTTGGGCGTCTGCAGGATCTCTATTCCGTAGATCGCGCCCATCATCGCTGGCATCCCTGGCGGTAGGCATAGGGCTGCCGAATCTCTGAGCTCCGCGGCCGCTGCTTTCGCCACTAGCTGCTCGTATTGCTCCTTGTATGGAGACTTCATCTCTGGGATGTCGCGGCGCATCGTCGGAACGTTGTTGGGTCCGGCGGGCAGACCCGTGACGCCGCTGGGGCCCCGGTAGACATCGAGCAGGCCGCCGGGCGGCACCCAGAACCCCGTCAGATTCGGACGGCCATCCGGCAGCCGTTCGGGACTGAGAGCAACACCTTTGAGGGACTCGAGCGGAGGAGCTGGGAACTGAGCCGCCGCAGGGATCCCGAAGGACGCGGCCAAGGCCAAGGCGAACAGCTTGCCACGCGTCATTCCGGCGGCCCGCCGATGGTAAGCCCCGTCTCGTCGCTGACGCTGATCATGTTGCCCGCAGGCGCACCCGTGCGAACCGGGTTGATGACGACCGTCACCTTGTCGCCGGGCTTGAGCGAGTTCTTCTTCCAGCCCATCCGCCCCAAGACACTCGTGCTCAACATCTCCACGGACCACTCTTCGCTTTCGCCCTTGTCATTGACGACCTCCAACTGGAGCCAGGAGTGGGGATTGGTCCACTGGAACTCTCGAACCACTCCGTTGAGCGTGACCTGTTTGGTCTGATCGAACATGGCAAACGAATGGTGGGCCCAGGCGGGCGAAGCGATCGCTGCGAGGATTACCAGAGCGGCGCGGCGCCACGTCGTTGTCATCGCAAGCTTCTCTTGGTGGCTATTCGCGGACGTTGGACTCGAAGCTCGGCAGCTCGCGCATCTGCTCGTAAATGCAGACGTGCTCTTCGATATCAGTTCGGTCCTGGCGGTTGAACCGTTTGGTGTTCTTCCACTCGCCTTCCCAGTTGTCCGGGTCGGTCATGGTGAACTCCACTTCGAATGCCTTGCCGCCGTCGATTACTCGATACCGCTCGACCACGTGGAGTTTCGACCCCGCAGGAATGCCGTTCTGGATCCAGTGGTGATCGTCGGTCATGCCGACCGTGTCGACGACTAGCGTGTCGCCCTCCCACCGGCCAATCGAGTGGCCGTTATAGGTGTAAACCAGCTCGTCCTCCGGAGGATGCGCACGACCATCCATGTAGATCCAGCGAACGCTGTTGAAGAACATCGCGGTCAGCTGGATCATCGTCGGCAGCTGAATGATCGAGATCGGCCAGAAGCGCGTCATCACTCGCGGCATGCCCAACGGCCAGCAAGCTCCGGAGTCGTCCCGATAGACGAGTCCCCTCTTGCTGTAGTCGCCGAACTTAGTCAGCTCCGCCTCGGCTGGGCCTTTGAGCTTGGGCACCGGTATGAACTCGTGCCGCCCGTTCTTCGCCTCGATCAGCATGTTCCAGGTGCCGGTCAGGTCGAATGGCGGCTTGGGCCGGGCCTTGGCGAGATTATCTGGAGCCAGTGCACTCGGATTCTGGCCTTCCAACGCTGTCTGCGCCTGCGACGACGGCGCGCCGCCGAGGGACGCCACTGCCATCAGCGCAATCCAGGCGCTCTTTTTCATTGTCTTTCCTCCCCGACGCGAGGGGGAACGCCGCCCGGCGGCGGCGGTCCCGGGCGCGCCGACAGCTTGCTTCCGTCCGGCAGCGTCACCTCCAGGAGGTTTCCACCGGGCCGGCCGTCGAGCAACGGCTGCGACAACACGGTGATCTCGTCACCGGGCTTGATGCTCTCGCGCTTCCAGCCATTGCGAACCAAATAGCCGGGACCGTTAGCCTCGTAGCTGTAGTCCTCAGTCTCTCCCCGGCTGTTGCGCACGCTGACAACCAACAAGCTATGCGGGTTGATCCAGAGAAACTTCTTGACCGTGCCTTTGTGCTCCACCGTCTTGCTGGCGTCGAACATCGCGGCCGAATGATGGGAAAGCGCCGGCCCAGCGGCCGCTGCGGCGATCGCAGCGACGACGAGCACGCCGCAAACTCGCGCGGAAATTGATTTATCCATTCCTGGACCTCCCTCGAAATTATTGGCGCGAAGTCGCTGCAGCGCCAAAGTTGTACTGGAACGTCAGGCCGTATTCGCGTGGTCGTGCGCGCGTCACGCCGAGCGCCGAGCGTTCTGGGCCGGCGATTGGACCTTGGATCCCCGGCGCACCGGCGCCGGTCGGCGCATCCCAGAACGCACCGCCGAAACGACTCGCGAAGCTTCCGTACACCTCGTCCGTCAGGTTGTTGCCGAACAAGGTGAGCTCCCAGTTGCCACCGCGGCTGGTGTAGCGAACTCGGCCATTCAGGACACTGTAGTCCGGCAGCTCGTAACGAGAATCGAGCAACCCCGGATTCGCTAACGTATTGAGGCTGCCGTTGGGGTTGAAGCACGTGAGTTGCGTGCCGCCTTGGTGCGTCTCCTGTGGACCGGTGTACGCATAACTCAACGCAAACGTGAGGCCGCCACTCTGCATCGGCACTGACCATCGGCCGCCGAGTGAGTAACTGTCTTCGACGGCACTCGGGGTCAGGAAGTCACCGTTGTTCGCGCACGGATCCTTGACCGTAAAATCAAGCAGACCCGCGGACAGATCGATCGCGAAATTGTCGGTCACGGCAATCTGGCCATCGAGCTCGTAGCCGTCGAAGTCAACGTCACCGGTGTTCGCAAGCTCGATTCGGAATCCCGTCGCGAGCGAAAGGTCGACGACTTGAATGGGCCCCTGGCGGTCGGTGTAGAGCATCTGGAAGTAGGTGAGATTGAGGCGCAAACGACCGTCGAGCCATTCGGTCCGGAAGCCGATTTCATCGTTATGAGCTTTCTCCGGCGGCGTGAATGCCACACTCGTGCCGTTCGCGATCGCTGCAGTTTGCGCATCGCCACTTGAAGTCGCGGCGATGCTGTAGCTGTACGCCCCCGACCGAAATGCCTCCGACGACGTGACGTACACCATGTGGTTGTCGGTGATCCGGTAGTCGAGCGTCAGCCGCCAATCGGTGTTGTCCCAGTCGTCGGCGGCGGAGACGGTTCTCGGCAATCCGTCGGCCGGTACGAAGTCGTCCGCCACGAAGCGCGTCTGCACGACCTCTTTTTCGTCGGATGCGACGCGTACGCCGGGCGTAAGGTTCAGACGATCCGTGATGTGCCATGTGACGTTGGCGAATACGCCTATCGCCTGTGATGTCTGCAGGCCGTCCAACAAAACAGTTTGAATCAATCCATTGGGGCCCCTGCCGACTGCTACACCGTTACCATTCGCAGCCTGGGTGGCGAACGAGCTCGTTCCTTGTCGCTCGTAGTTGGGCCCGCCAGTGCCGGGGCTACCGTTGACGTCTTCGTCGAAATACGAGACGCCCGCCACGACATCGAATCGATCGAACGCCGCGTTGAGCTGCAACTCCTGGTAGAAGACTTCCGAGTCCGAGTCCACGTGACGCGAATCGCTGCCGAGCAACACCCAATCGGTGATGCCATGGCTCTCGAAGTCAGACAGCCCCGTCACCGACGTGAATGTCCAACGCTCATTCAGCTGCCATGCGAGGTTGATGTCGAACTGTCGATACTTGGAACTGTTCGATATCTCGCACGCCGCGTCCCAGTCCGGATTCGCGTCATCGATGAAACACCAGTCCGGTAACGTGAAATCGTCCAACACGATCCGCGGATCGTTGTTCGGGTCGATGCGCGGTTGACCGGCGGCCTGGAGGAAATCGGAAATCCAATCGGCGCGGTTACCTTGAAAATTGACGTTCGGAAGCATGTCGAACGTTTCGAGATCCTGCGGATTGCCGCTGGACTCGGACTCCATCGAGCTCACGCCGAACGTGACGTCGAAAACATCGCTCGGCTGGAACCGTAGTTGTATGCGGCCCAAAGTGTCGTCCGAGTCACCAAGCATTTGGGAGCCGCGCCGAACGAACCCGTCTTGACTGAGCGAACCGCCCTGCGCCCGAAACGACACCGAATCGCCGAACGGCAGGTTCACCATTGCGCTCACGTCGGCGCGGTCAAAGTCTCCTGCCGTGAGTCGTATGGAGCCTTCAGGATCGGGGCCGGGCCGCTTCGTAAACACGCGAATCGCACCACCGGTGCTGTTGCGGCCGAAAAGTGTGCCCTGCGGCCCGCGCAACACTTCGACTCGCTCGAGATCCAATACGCTCATGTAGGGGCCTGTCGAGCGCGGTACATAAACGCCATCTAGGTACATCCCGACCGACCGTTCGCCGGTCGCACCCCCACCGGTCAAACCGCGAATCATGTAAGTTGGCGACGTGTCGCCGGAGCCGCGCGATCCCTTGATGTCCAGGTTCGGCGTCAAATCGGCGATGTCCTGGAGATTTTCCACGCCCTTGAGCTCCATCGTCTCCGCGTTGAACGCGGCAATCGAGATCGGAGTCTCCTGTAACGATGTCTCGCGGCGTTCAGCCGTGACTAGAATCTCGTCGAGGCCTTGCTGCGCGTAACCGTTCGCGGAAATGCTCGCCAAAACTGCGGCGACTGCAGAGCTCACCGTCAACCGTCGGCTGAAACGATCCATACTCCCCCCAAAATGTTCGTCTAGTTTTCGATAGCACCTCCGCCAGAACTTCACGGAGGAACGCTTTCCTCCTCGACTTGCACGCTGCCATCAGCACCGATGCGATAGCGGTTTCCTTCGAAACACGCGTACTCCTGAACGTAGTAATCCGCAGGAGCCCGTGCGAAACGCTTAACGGTTGACCACGGGCGATCGAACACCACGGGATCGACGAGCGTCACGTCCACCTCGAAGTAGTCCGGAGTGAGCTTTTTGAACCGCATCGTGACGGTCAGTTGGTCGCTGTGCGGAATTCCTGTGGTATCTACGAGCGTGTCGCCGCGCAAGCCGATGGTTTGGGTAACAAGACTCGTACCCTCCCAGCGTCCGGTGGTGTAGCCGTAATAGCTCGGTTGCAAATTCGCGGGAGGCGAACGACCGTCGAGGTAAATCCTCAGCGTCGCCTCACTCCATTCGGCGTACCAATTCAGCTGGTGCGGCGCTTGAAGGATCTCACCCGGGAAGACCATGCTCAGAAACCGGGGGAAACCCGCGGGCAGGCACTGCGCCGTCGGGTCCGTCGTCGAGCGACCGGCCGCTGCGTCGGTCGAGCGCTGCCGCCACCGCGCCATGTATTCCGGTTTCAACGGCGGCGCTTGGCTCTCCCGCGACACCGCGGCATCGAAGTGAATGCCTCCGTTCGCGTTCAACCACATTCCGTTGAAGTCACGGGCGACGGCGTCGGACATCGGAACCGGCTCGGGACGGGGCACGCGCTTGATCGTCGACCCGGCGAAATCGGCTAGTTGCGCTTGGTTGCCCTCGCCAAGTTGCTTGAGTCCGACCAAACGGCCGACCGGTCTACCGCCATGCGCCGGATGGATCTCGACCGCGACGCGATCGCCAGGCTTGAACGTGCTGCGTGTCCAACCTTGCCGCGACAGCATGTTGATCGGGCCGAGCTCGATCTCCCAGGCTGTTTCTCGGCCGTCGTCGGAGGTCACGAAGAGCCACGAATGCGGATTGGTCCAGCGAAACTCCTTCACCTCGCCCGTCACCGTCATGGGGTTCTTGTCGTCGTACATCGCGAACGAGTGGTGCGCCGCAGCGGTGAACGACGCCGCCAAAAAGACGAAGGCAGCCGAACCCAGCAGCCTCACGGTCGCGATTCTCCGCCACAGTCCCTGCGACCCAATTGGAGCTGCTTTCAAGACTCGTTCCCCTCGATGTTGTCCGGCAGAGCGCTGATACCGGGACCACGGCCGTTTCTGAGCGACGCCGACCAGTCGATCGTCTGTCCTATCGCGAGCGTTGGACAAGGTTGGAAACGGTTGCCGAACCGTTACTAGCACTGTGATTTCGCGCCGGTTGTTCTCTGAGCAGTCGCTTGGCACGCGAATCTCGGCTTTTGCTCCGAGAGTGCGCTGAACGGTGATGGGAACCTTGAGCTTCCGTTGCTCGAGAACGGTGCTTAGGCCGCGCCCTTCCTCAGCACGGGTGAGGGCAGAAGAAGCCCTCGACTACGATGGTCGGCCCCTCACACGAAATAAACGCGCTGCTCGGAGTCGTCGGGATCTACGCATGGGAACCGCCCGCCCCCATGTTTTAGAAGGCGATAACTTACGCGAATAAACATCTCTAATTGTTTGTTTGTATTGGTTTTTGTGGCGCCTTTCAATTGCGACCTCTACGCCGCGGCGCCATCGTTAGCGCACCGGCACGAGTCGCTCGAGCTCCTCGAACCAGTTCAGCACGACCACGATCTCAGGCGCCGTGTGCCACCGCCGGTCCCTTCTGCTTGATCATCAAGAATCGCCTGCCGTCGGGCGACAGGTCATACGTGCGAGCGGATGCGGTCGCCAAGAACGTTATGCACGGCGAGCCTGAATCTTCGAGACGATAAATCACTTCCAAGCATCAATGCCTGTCGCCGTCTCGCGCCTTACCGCTTGTCCATAACAACAATCAGTAACAATTGCTTACAGCAGGAACGTGTCTTCGGGATGAAACATCATGAAGTAAACGCGCTGGTGCTGCGCGCACAGAGCCTGAGAGATGATGAATAAGCCGCTCGTCGACCCCGCTTGCCGCGCCTTGGCCGAGCATTTCCACCCGACTGGGACGAACGCGCAGCTGAGCGACCTGGCCAAGCTTCTCGAAGATGTAGCGGTGGAATTCGTGCATGGCCGTCGCAATGGACGAACGCTCTCATCGATCAGTTCGGAAAAAGCCGTGTCACTAAGCCGGCTCGCTCTCCGTATCCGCCTAGCTGAAATCGCATACGCGAAGGCGCTAGTCGCGCTCTACCCAGTGAACACTCCGGCGACATACATTCAGAATCGGAGAAGCGAGGTCGGGTGTACCGTGATTGGCCACAGTGGGGACCGGGTGAAGGTACGTGGCCACTCGGGCGCAGAATACTTTGTGCGCGGGGAGCAAATGGTCCCGCCAACACGGGCGGGCGATGAGCCTTAGGATCACCGGGCGTCCGAGACGCCGTCGCCGTCCTACGCGTTGCGACGAGCGCCGCGCCGGCGCCAGCGTCGCACGACGCGGTTCCACCACATGATCACACCCGTCACGAACATCGCCGCCGGTATCGCGCCGACGATCGCCCACACGGCCTTCGTCGCTTGGTCGCAGAACCCCGGGCCGTCGCACGGAATACCGATGCCGTTGATGCGGCCGAAGTGCAGGTACGCGAGCCAATAGAGCGCGCTGTCGACGAGACGAGTGCCGGCATTTGCGTCGGTCGGCGGCTCTAGCCAATCGGCCAGCGCGCTGAAGTGATCGGGGAAGCACAGATACATTCCGCTCGCGGCAAGCACCAGCAGGAACGCGACGCTCCAGAATCCGAAGACGCCGTGCAGCTGCCACGTGAAGCGCCTCCAGCCGACGCCGCGATGCAGGGTGAGGTGCTCGCGCCAGCGCGCGACGCCGGGCCACCAGATCACGGGGCCCGTGAGGCAGATCAGCAGCACGGCGATTGCGCCGGCGCCGTTGACCTTGCGGCCCGTTCGGCCCGAGAGCAGATCGTCGTGCAGCTCGATCAGCTTGTCGACGAGCCAGATGCCGAGCGGCACTTTTGCTTCGGCTTCAGTCGCCGAAGCGTTCAGCGTGACGACTTCCGGTGTCGCAGCGACGTACAGCTCGTTGCGGTAGACGAGCACGCTGCCCGTGACACTGATGAAGAAAACGTAGAGCCCGAGACCGATACCGCTCCACAGATGCACCTGGAAAACCGCCCGGCGCAGCCAGACCTTCTGCGGTTGTCGGACCCAGCGCTGCCACGCGGTCCGCGGAACGGCCTTATCCATATCGCGCCGCCGACGCTAGATCCCGGCGTACCACGAATAGCCGTTCTGAATCATGCCGTACGGACCGTTGTCGTCGAACTCGCTCGTCACAACGAGCCCGCGCAGGAACTTCATGCTCTTGTAGCCGAGCTGCGTCTCCACACGCACGCGAAGCGGTGCGCCATGGCCGATCGGCAGCTCGCGGCCGTTCATGCCGTAGGCAAGGATCGTCTGCGGGTGCAGCGCGTCCAGCATGTCGATGCCGTCGACGAACGCGTCGTAGCAGTGGAACTGCACGAATCTCGCGTCGGACCGAATGCCCGCGGCCTCGAGCACGCTGCGCAGCGGCACGCCGGTCCATTGCGCGATGGCCGACCATCCCTCCTCGCAGGTGTGGCGCGTGATCTGCGTGCGTGAGCGCATGCGCTTCAAGTCGTCGAGCGAGAAGCTGCTCGGTTTCGCGACGCTGCCCTCCACCGTCAACCGCCAGTCCCCGAAGCCGTCGCGCAGCAGCCGCGAGTAGTCCTCGCCGAGCTCCTCGACGAAACCGGCCTGGCGCGGGTCGGAAGGATCGGTCGTGCCGATCGCCGGCGCCGCCGAGATGTCGCGAACGTCGTATTCGCGAGCCAGTGACTGCCGCGGCAACAGTAGTCGATGCGCGTTGTAGGTGAGCCAGTCGCCCATGCGGAGCACGTTGCCGTAAGTGGGCGGTTCGCTCGCGGAACAGCCGGCGAGCGCGATTCCGGCCGACGATGCCAGGCCCTGGATGACCGCGCGGCGCGTTGTGAGTTGCCTGTTCATGTCATCTGCCGACGATCATCGCCCGCATCTGCCGGCCGAAACCGGTCAGCACGACCATGGCCAAATGCACGAC
This sequence comes from uncultured Gammaproteobacteria bacterium, assembly GCA_963742115.1. Classification (GTDB taxonomy): domain Bacteria; phylum Pseudomonadota; class Gammaproteobacteria; order Steroidobacterales; family Rariloculaceae; genus FEN-1219. Next base: position 220,951 of record CAVUKQ010000006.1, on the reverse strand, counting down.
AACGAACACGACAAGCACCACGAATCCGAAGAAGTGCAGCGTGCGCGCGGACTGATGACCGCCGAACACGTCGAGCAGCGCCGGGAATGCGGCGACGACCCGCGGCGACATCGCCAGGCCGGCGATAGCCATGAACGGCAGCACAAGGAAAGCGACGCTCGTGTACGCACACCGCTGCAAGAGACCATACGGCCCCGCGCCGGCCTGCCGCAGGCCGCGCGGCCAAAGATCGCGCGAGGCGTGCTTGGTGATGACGCCGAGCGCGACATAGAACGCACCGGTGACCGCGAAGAACCAGCCCGCGAGGAAATGCAGGCTGCGCGCCCAGCCGTTCTCGTTGAAGATCTCGATCGTACGATTGGCGCTGATCGGCTTGTTCGCGAGCGCCTCGAACGTCACGGTTTGCTGCCACCCCGAAGGCCGATGGTTGTCATTGAGCGGCAATTCGAGCCACGCCGGCGTTAGATCGTTACCGACTTCGCCCCAATACAAACGAGGGTGCGCCATCAAGATGTAGAACCCGCTGTAGGCGAGCGTGACGACGGAGACGGCGAGAACCCAGTGGCAGAAGCGCACCCACAGCGCATGGTGTCGCGGTGTGGGCGACTCGATTGCGGAGCGAGACCCGCTCATTGGCCCGGAGGCGGCTGCCATAGCTCGACCTTGTTGCCCTCTGGATCGATGACCCAGGCAAGCTTTCCATACTCGGATTCGTCAATTTTCTCCAGCACATTGCAGCGTTCTTCCTTCAACGCTTCGACCAAGGCGTGTAAGTCTGCCACTCGGTAGTTGACCATGAAGGACGCAGAGCTCGGAGCAAAGTGATCACTCTGCTGCGGATCAATCAACCAGGCGGTCGTGCCTGCAACCGGCTCGCCCTCGCCGTCGGTCCAACCGAAGGAAGCTCCGCCCCAGACTTGGACATCTATACCTAGGTGTCGCTTGTACCAAGCCTGCAGTGATGCAGCGTCTTTGGCTTTGAAGAAGATGCCGCCGATGCCGGTGACTCGTCTCATGTGGCCTCCGAACCCATCACGGTCCGCTACAACGCACGGCGAACGGCGCAGTCAAATAGCTTGATGTCGCAACTTGGACGATAACCGCCGGCTCAGTAGCATCACGATCCTACTACGCCGCAGGCCCAACGCATCCTTCGTGGTTACTGCCGTCATCGGTTCGCCGGCTGCACGGCGGACGAAGGCTCGCCGACAAGCGATCGCTCGCCATGCATCAGGCGGATCGCGGTGGATCATGGCGAACTCTTGGGGACCTTCTGGGACGTCTTGGGACGCGGCTGCGTTAGCTGGAGGCTAGGAGCACCCTTCCAATTGCGGCCTCCAAGGCGCGCCACGCCTGATCGCGGACTGGTGTGGAGGCTACCTGAGCAGCTTCTCGACTGCTTCGTTGAACTGCTGCGAATCCGGCTCTACGCCGCTGTCGAAGTACTGCGCCACCTTGCCGTCCGCGGTCACCAAGTATTTGTTGAAGTTCCACATCGGCTCTCGGGTCTGGCGTGCGAGCTCCTTGAACACCGCGTTGGCCTCCGGTCCCTTCACATGCTGGGGCGCGAGCATCGTGAACTTCACACCGTAATTGATGAAGCACATCGTGGCCGCTTCGCCCTCGTCTTTCGCTTCCTGATTGAAATCATCCGACGAGAAGCCGACCACCACGAGTCCGCGGGCCTTGTACTTCTGGTACGTCTTCTCTAGTCCCTCGAATTGCGGGGTGTAGCCGCAATGGCTCGCCGTGTTCACGATCAACAGCGGCTTGCCCGCGCCGAGCGTGCAGAGGTTCACGCTCTCGGAGGAGTGCAGCTTGCGGTACTCCTGGTCGAGGAAGGCGGGGCACGATTGGGCGGCGGACGCGGTCGCGACTACCGAGACCTGCGGCACCGGCGATACGTGCAACAGTACGGCCAGGCAAACGAATGTCACTGCGGCACGGGTTTTCATCCGAGGGACCTCGCGGTTGAGCTGAGGAAGGCACGATACATCCGGCGTAGGCGAGTCGTCATCGCGAAGACACGAGTCCGTTATTGCTGGTCTTTGCTCGAGCCCGCCAGCATCTTTTTGCCGGTAGAGACCATCACGATCGACGATGCGTTCGCGAGATGCGGCGTATACCTCGCGAGGCTCCCCTCGACGCTCACGAGGTCGTCAACCTTCAACGAGTCGCGCTTCCAACCCAAGCGCAGCAGCGTATTCGGGCCGCCCATCTCGAGCGTCCAATTCACGACTTCGCCCGACTTTTCGTCCGGCACGTCGACGTAGATGAAGATGTGCGGATTCGTCCACTCGACCTTCGTAACCTTGCCGGTGAACTTGACCGGTTTCGACGCGTCGTATTCCGCAGGGAACGAGTGGTGTGCGTATGACGGCGCTGCGCCGAGAAGAAGGCTTGCGGCCAGTGAGATCACGGCAGATCGGATGGTTTTGGTCATAGATCGATTACTCCGTTATCGTTGTCGGTTGCGGAGCAATCGGTGTGCCCTTGGTGTGGTTGACAAACTGCTCGTTCTCTAAGCACACCTCGTCGATGAGCTCCGCATCGACGACGATCCGCTGCTTGAGCTGCACCGTCCAGGGCTTGGTGTAAGCCTTCGGATCGTCGACGGTGACGCGGATCTCGAGGTGGCCGAAATCAGGGCGCCTGATTTCCTCGCGTACTCTGGCCGCCTCCGTGAGCACGCTGCCGTTCCAATCGATCCAAGTGTCGTTGCGCAGCCCGATCGTGTCGACCACCAGCGTATCGCCCGCCCACTTGGCGGACGAATACCCCTGCCACGCCGGCGCCGGATCGTCGGGCAGCGGCCGAGCATCCGTGAAGATCTGGCGGTAACCGGCGTTCATCTCGTTGAGCACCGCCAGGATGTCCGGTTTGTGAATGAACTTGAGCATATGCGGCAGCCCGTAGGCGCGTAGAAAATTGTCGGGCAGGCAGCGGATGTGCGGGTCGTCTTTCGCGAGGTTAGCCGTGCGCTCTTTGACGAGCGGCACGACCCACGGCTGATAGGGCAGCCCGCCGGGAATGTCGACACCGATGTTCGCCATTTGACGCGAAGACCCGGTGTCGTTGCCGTTGCCGGGCACGTCGCCGGTTTTGCGATTGGAATCGCCGGTGGTCCAAATCCCGGAAAAATCCGGTTTACCGTCGGGCATCTTCGGCGCCGGAGCCGTCATGTCGACCGTGCCGTCGGCTTTACGCGGCACGCTCGCAGTCGGATACCCGATCCACTGCGCAGCTGCGGGCTTCGCCGCCACCGCCAAGCCCAAAGCGGCCACAACGGCGACGAGCGGCAAATAGTGGCGGCGCGCTCGGAGGGCGGCGCACCCGCGTCGAGGAAGGTCGAAACACTGCATACGCGGTTCCTCAGTCACCGGCGGCGCCGGCCAAGTCGATCGAGACCGACGTGTAACCTACACTAAAATAAGTATTCCCGGCGGGAGTATCGGACCCAACCTTTAGGGGACCCTGCGGGTTGGCGGAGACGTGTAGAGCCTCCACGTTTGCGATCAGAAGTTAAACCTCACGCCGACCCGATAACGACGCCCGATCGTGTCGAAGAACACCGGATTCGTCGGATAGACGTTGCCACCTGGCGCGACCGGAGGATCTTCATCGAGCAGGTTCTGGACCGCCCAGAAGAGCTGCATGTCGTTATCGTTCGTCCGGCGAAAATCAAAGGACCCCGACCAGCCTAGATAGTAACGGTCATCGACGCTGTTGGTCGTCATCGAGAACAACTGCGTATTGCTCGCAGCTCCGGGTGGGCTCTCGAATCGAGTCGCGTCGAGCGAGCCCGAGCCGACGTAGCGCGTTTCCAGCGTGGTCGTAAAGCGGTCGCGCGCGTACGTGAGCCAGGCCGTAGCCTGCCAGTTCGGCGAGGTGTTGAAACCACCGAACGATGCGACGGGACCGCTCTGGCCTTCGTAATTGAACGGCGGATTGCCGAGGCCGGTGTCGATGATCATGTCGGAGAGATACGAGCCGATCACGCGCACGTTGAGGTTGGCGCCGCTCTTCAGGGGGAGGTCGTAAACCGCTTCGAGATCCACACCGCGGGTCAGAAACTGGCCGATGTTGATCGAGCCGGCTTCGACGGAAACGATGTTGGTCGTACCCGCGCCCACCACGAAACCGCAGGCCTGGGCGCCGCCCCTAAAGCAGGCGTCGACGATGTTTTGCGTACTCACGCCGCCGAGACCGCCCGGCGTGATCGCGTCGGTCATGTCGATCTCGAACCAGTCCGCCGAGAACCTGAAGCGCTCGAACGAGAAGACCGCGCCGAACGTCGTCGTGTCGGCCGTCTCGGGATCCAGCGCCGGATTCCCGCCCGTAATGCTCAAATAGTTTTCCGGCTGGTTGCCGTTCCAGGGATTGTTGATCGGCCCCGGGAATCCGCCCACTGCGCCTATGACCGCGTTTCGCGGCAAGAACAGCTCGCGAAAGTTGCCTGCGCGAATGTCCTGCGAACGCGTTGCTCGAAATCGCAACCATTCGAGTGGATCGTAGACAGCGGCGACCTTCCAGCTCTCGAAGCTCTGGCTCGAGCCGACGTCCGCCTGGGTCGCGCTCTGGGCGTCGTTGTGGGTCGACCGCACTGCGAAGTCGGTGCTGAACGATTGCGTGATGGGGATCTCGACTTCGCCATAGATTTCCATCACCTCGATCTTGCCGCCGCGATCGAGGCCCCAGTCGAGAAGATAGTCGTCGTACCAGGGCTGGTTCGCGAGATCGTGAGTGGCGAGGTACTCGTCCTGTCGCCATTCGGCGCCGAAGGCGCCGCTGATTGGGCCCGCGCCCCAGCCCTCGGCGAGGTCCGAGCGGAAATTTACGCCAAGCACGTTCTGCGTGTAGTCGGTGTCCTCCTTGAGCGTGCGGTAAACGTAGTCGATCGCGGCCTGGCTCGGGCGATCGGCGCCGAACAAGTCCAGCGGCACGCAACCCGCAGCGAGTGGGTTGAAGCTCGCACCGGGGATCGTCGCGCGACAGACAATGTTGTTCGGGTTCGCCGGATCGACGACGGCGTCCATGGCGAAGCCGAGGAAGTTGTAGACCGACGGAACCGGCACGAACGCACCGACCATGTTGTGAAACAGGCGCTGATGGTTTTCGTTTTCGCCGTATTGATAGTAGCCGTCCCATCGCCACTTGGTGCCGAGGCTACCGTCGAGCCCGGTGACGAAGCGCAGCGTGTCGTTCTCCGTGGTATTGCGTGCGGAGAACAGATTCGGCGCGTAATTGCGGCTGAAGACGCCGCCGCCCGGTGCCACCGCCCGCACGGCGGGCGTCAAGAAAGCGTTATCCGGCGCGATGATCCCCACGAACGGGCCGAGCGCTCCGTTAGCGGGGTCGCTGACGGAATCGCTGCTCGAGGCGTTTACTTCCGCGAAGAACTCGAGCGAATCGCTAAGTCCATAACTCACATGGCCGAGCAGCGCGCTGCGTTCGATGTCCGGGCGCACGTTCGAAAGGCCATAGGAGGAAAGGCTGCCGTCACCGCCAAGGCGCGTGAAAAAGCCCGCATATTGACCGGGGTCGTAAGGAACGAGTGCCGTTCCAGCAGTGTTGAACTGTTGTTGCACGCCTCCGAAGGGCGTGAACAAGCCCGTTTCGGTGGTCGGCAGCTTGGAAGGCCCCGCGACGACGAAATTCGGCTGGCCGTTGCCGGGCGTCGCGAAATCCGGATTCGTGTGAACCGCCCACGATTCCGCGCACCAGTCCCGTGTCGTTGCGCAGGGTCCAATCGGATCCTGCTGCTGAAACTCGGCACCGATCAGCACATGCCCGCGGTCGTTGTCGCCGAAGGGCATGCCGAAACCGAACGAGGCGTGCACGTCCTCGCCGTCGCCTTCCGTCGTCTGGCCGTAATCAAGTTGTGCCTTGAACCCGTCGAGGTCCGTGTCCAAGATCACGTTGACGACGCCCGCGATTGCATCCGAGCCGTAAGCGGCCGAAGCACCGCCGGTGACGACCTCCATGCGCTGGACGAGCATCGAAGGGATCAGCGTCAGATCGACTGCGCTGCCCTCGGAGTTCGGCACGACGCGCCGCGTGTCGACGAGCGTTAGCGTGCGTGTGCCGAAGAACGGGTTCAGGCCGCGCAGGTTGGCGAGCTGAGCGCCCACGTTGAAGTTGCCGACGCCCACGTTGGTCTCGGAAAAGAAGGGCGTGTTCTGCGGCAGCGTGCGTGCGACGTCGCCAACGTTGGTCAGGCCGAGATTCTCGATTTGTTGGGCATCGATCGCGGTGACGGGTTGAGGCGAATCGAAACCGCTACGCGCGACGCGCGAACCGGTGACGAGGATTTCTTCGGACGGCTGTTCCTGGGCAGTCGCAAACTGGGCGCCACCCATCGCGGCGGCCACCGCCGCTGCGAGAACACCGAGGGAACCGAAACGCGCGCTCGCACGCTCAAGCTTGACTCTCGTAGCCATGGCAATCTCCCCCCGGAGTTCACGTTAGCGAATCATGCGTGCGCAGACAGAAGAACTCAATCCGCAAGTCGTGGCCGGCACCTTCCAGACGTCGCCTTCGGGTTTCGTTGTCACGCGGCTATTCACGACGCCCTGAATGCCATCGATCAACGTTACGCGTTCTACACACCGGGGTTGTCGCCGATGCCGAATGCCTCTACGAATGCGGCGGTAGCGGCTGCCGCACGCGGCGTTCTGGCCGTGCTCGTTCCCAGTCAGCAACCGCTCATCGAGGCAGCCTACGTGTCCGCGCTCGCCGCAATTCCCGACGGACCCGCGAAATCCAGTGGTGTGCTCCTGGGCGAGACGGCGGCAGTGCTGATCTTGCAGCGCCGAGCAGACGATGGATCGGTGGAAGCGTTCGCCATACCGTACTGTCCCGACAGGTGTTCCCGGTGATTACGCGTTTACGCCGCCGTTCGATGCACCGCCGTTCGGACCATTAGCGTTCGCGCCGGGTTGGGGGGCGGTCACGCCGTTTGGCATCGACCTGAAGAGGCATCGCCTGCCTGGGCCGAGCTCGATTAGGAGCGCTGAGTACGCGTTCGATTACGCGTTCGTGAAGGCGATTGGCGACGTGAACAGCTCGCTTCGCACCGAGGAGCAGTCGGAAATCGCGCAGTTTTGGTACGAGGACTCGCCCATCGGTTGGAATCGGATAGCCAGCACCGTTCTTCGCGATGAGGACGTCGGGCTCTGGGAGTCGGCGCGTGTTCTGGCGCTGGCTAACTTCGCGATGGCGGACGGCTACATCGCTGGGTTTGAGGTCAAGTACGACTTTCGTTTCTGGCGGCCAGTGACGGCGATTCGTGCCGCCGCGACGGACGGCAATCGCTTCACGCAGCCCGACGAAAACTGGACTCCGTTTCTGATCACGCCGCCGGTACCCGACTATCCATCGACGCACACCGTCGTAGGTACCGCGGCGGCGCAGGTGCTGATTCACTTTTTCGGCGATGAGATTGCGTATTCGACCACCAGCGTGACGGCGCCTGGGGTGACCCGGCACTTCGAGGGCTTCAGCGACGCTGCGGTCGAGAACGGCGCGTCTCGTGTGTACGCGGGCATCCACTTCGTGAAAGCAGTGACGGATGGTCACAGACAGGGAAGCGGCATCGGTCGCATGACGGCGCGCCTGCTACCCGCGGTTCACTAGTCATAGAAGCTGTCCCCGACTGCCTGCTCGGCCGTAGCCGACGTGGAATTCCACGTCGTCCTCAGGTCGAGGGCGGAATCCCCATCCTGTCGTGCTTGAGGAAATACTTGCGAGCAGCCGCCACGAGCTGGTTCTCGCTTGGATGATCAACGACTTCGTAACCAACAACGCGTGCCGCGGTGTGCGGCCGGTGCTTGTCGGCGTAGTGACGAAAGTCGGCGATCGCACTGTGCGAGCCGGTTACCAGGACTTCGGCAATGCCGTCGACCGCATCGCAAACCTCGCCGAAGAACTCGTGCTCAGTTCGCACGGCGCTGCCATGTTGTCGGGTGTAGTGGTTGTGGCTGCGGATCTTCTGCTTGCGAATGTGCTCGGCGTCGAATTGCAGTACTTGGGCCGACTGGTGATCTGTCCAAACCACCGCATGGGAATGGCTCATGTTAGGTTCCTTTTTCGTCGATCGCTTCAGCGCACCGGAGTGTTCGGGTCACCGGACAGGCTCCGGCGGGCCTCAACGCTTTGACTTCCTTGGCCGTCGTTAGAGATTACCTCAAGGTCTAGCCGCGGGTGCATATTCTATGTGGGCCGCTCATCCACTTCACGATCCTCGGGTCGCGATGTCGTCCCTATCCGTTCGCGTGTTGCGGCGAGCGAACTGCGCTACGCACGAATGGCTCTGCAAGAACTCCCGCGGCCTCGTCGTACACACGCGCCCGGCCCTTCATGTGCCTGTCGAATCGGTCTATCAGCGCGTCGCGATAGGCCGGACCCAGCCTGCCCCATGATGGATCGACTGTAGCCGCCTCAAAAGCGCGAAAGGCGGCGTCGATCGCCATCGCAACTCCCTGGCCGGCGATGGGATCGAACGCGACGGCTGCATCCCCGACTGCAATCCATCCGTCGCCAACCAATTGCGATAGCCGCGAAGGAAACGCGGGATAGACCGCCGATTGTATGAGCGTCGCATCAGCCTGTCTCAACGTCCGGGCAATGCTGCGCGATTTTCCCAGCGCGTGCGCCCACCACATTTCGTTTGTCACGCCCGCGGTCTTGATCATTTGCGAGCTGGTATAGAGGGTCGCGACGAGCGTTTCGTCCGCGCCTCCTGAAAGCGACCACCACCCCACCGGGCAGGATTCGACCGTGAGCATTGCAGTCGGCCGAGTCGCGGTAACTCCCGCGTCGAGCCAGCCGACGATCGCAATCAAATCGCCGTGGTGAATTCTTCGAGCTCCCTGACTCCGCGCGAAAATCGCATTTCGTCCGCTGGCATCGACCACCGAGCGAGCATGGACTTCATGAGTACGCCCGTCCGATTCTTTCACGGAGAGGTGCCAACCGCCGAGCGGAGCGCGAGTGATGCGGTCGAGTGTTGTGCATGAGAGAGTGGTTGCACCTGCGTCCGCCGCGGAACGGAACAAGAGCTCATCGAATCGATGCCTCGTAACGCAGAGTGCATCCTGTTGTCCGCTCGCCGCATAAGGCTTTGTCAGTGGTGCGGCGCCGTTCCACAGTGAAACAATACCCGGACTCGCGACCGAGATGACGCGCGCATCATCGGCGGATATGCGCAATTCATCGAGCGGCCCGCGAATTCGACCCGCGAGATGTTCTCCTGGCCGCCGCTTCTCGTAGTCGTCCCGCTCTACGAGGATGACCGATGCACCGGAGCGTGCGGCGAGGATCGCAAAGGCGCAGCCCGCAGGTCCGCCTCCAACCACGACGAAATCAACGCTCCGCATCAAGCTGGTTGCGAGCTGTCAATCGCCGACGATGAAATCATCGTTCGGTGTTCGCCTGATGAAGCCGAGCGACTTCCAGTATTCGTGTACGTATTCGTCTTCCACCGCAGGATTGCCCGTGCGTTTGTCCCTGACTGCCGTACGCCCCAGGTGCGGAATGATGTCGCCGTCGCTGCTTTCCGCGGCAGTGTCGGCCAGGATTTGCGGGTAGAGCATCCAATACGTTCGGCTTGCTTCAGATGCGGTCCGGAATACCATGCCCGGACGTGCCGTCGGCCAGAACGCCTCGCCGCAATCGCTGAAATCCTCCGACCAGGGTACTGCGAGATCTTTGGTCAGTGTGCCGACAGTGTGCTCTTTGACGTCGTCGCATGGCTTGAACCGAATGTCCGGGAAGTAGCGTGTTCCGCCATGGAACAACGACCAGTTTGTCGAGATTCCGGCTTCGCGCCCCACCTCGATGCCCGGCAGGAAAGATCCTCCGACCATTGCGCCCAGGTGCGCCATGTCGATCATCGTCGGGGCGAATGCTGGCCTCGCAGCAAGAAAAGTGGCGAAGTGGTCGTCCGCATCACCCGTTCCCGCGAAAGATGTCGCAAGCCCACGTGAGACGATCTGATCGAATATGTTGTCGCTGCGAACGTTGTACGCCGAGTGCGGCCCTTCCGACGGGGCATAATCGATGGCTTGCCACAGACCGAAGTGATCGTATTGCAGGTGCGTGAACGCGAGCTCGCGCAGCATTGGCATGTCGGCAAAGCTCGCGGGCCAGTACATATCGTCCAGAAAACCCATGAGGATTACCTCGTTGCTCGACAACGATGATCCTGGCGGGCCCACGAGCGGCGGAGACTTGTCACCCCCGCATAAATGTCCTTTGTCCTTCAGACCGTGAAATCTCCGCAGACTTCCGGGTGGACTCTTGTAAGTCATGATGTCGTAGTGACGACCCTTGTCTCCCGTTCCGGGCAGCTTGTCGAAATCCATCCTGCCGCCGATTTTGCGCGGGAAGACTCCCTCCTCGTACTTGTCCTCCCGTTGTGCCGGCGGAATGGGCGGTGGGTTAACGCGGAACTTCCGCCGCCTGTCGTATAGCGTGTGCGGCTTACGCAGCCGCTGGTAAATGGCGACCTTCAGCCACTCGGCCATCGGTTTCCGATGGTCGGGATCCTTCAGCCTGGTTTCATCCGCGAGCTCCGCTTTACGACTGCGCGCGTGAATGAAGGCTCCGCCATGTTCCACCTTCTTCGTCAGGGCGACGTCGATGTCCGTGTCCGTCGGCTCCGCCGGGACAAGCGGCAGCTTGTTATGCCCCCTGTCCTGCGTGCCAAAAGCTCGGGATCGCCAAATGCTTCGCCGCTCACGTACCTCACATCCTCGAACAGACACAGTTGCGGATGGATGTGAACGAGGTAGTCCATCTTCAGGTACGATTCGACCTGGTTCCTGAGCACGATGTGATTGTGCCGTCCCGTCTGCCTGCGGGCTTGTCGAGCATCGAGCGCGTAAATGCCGCGGCTCAGCGCCAGATCCCATAGCGACACGAAGTGGCCCATGTCGGGCACGTAATCAGGACATCCAACGACGACCCAACCCCGCACGGCACGAATCACAGGCGAGGTCCCGGGTTGAGGTGTGTCGAGTCCATACTCCAGATATTTCAGATCATCGGCTGTGGCGGCGCCCGCCATCGAACGGAGCAGAGCGCCGTTGCCCTTTGGCGTGATGAACGCTTCGACCGAGCCGTCGCCCGCACTGTCGTACCAGTTGTTGGACCACAGACCACTGATTCGCGACGGGACGTCCTGACCGCTGCTGTTCTTCCTGGTGACCATGACCAGGTCACCCTCATTACCGATGACATGCAGCCGGCCGGTGACCTTGCTCTTATCCGCGTCGTTGCGCTCGAGAAACAGGTAGGCGAGTGAAGGAAGACCCGCGACGGGTCGCAACCTTTGGCACTTCAGCTGCGCACCGGTAGTGTCGAGCTCTGCAGGCGTGGTTGACAGATTGTTGGATGGCTCCGCGTCGGCGTCGGCCGAGGGCTTCTTGTTAGTCTTCTTGTTGCCGATGTTCACCTGCCACTTGATCTCGGCGATCTCCGTCGTGACTTCGAAAACGGAATCGGGATGTGTGGACCCATCCTCGGCGTAGACGTAGGCGAAGACGCGAAACCTCGCCGCCTGCGGAAAAATTATCCCTACGTCTTCCTTGAACTTGTTGTGGAATTTCGATCGAAACGGCTCTGGCCGATAAACCTCGAAGCCCGACAGATTGCCGTCGGCAGTCAGCGCGGTTTCGTCGTTGAAGAATTCGATCGGATGTCGGCGGGGCTTCGGCTTGAATCGCAGGTTCGGGAACTCTTCCTGCATGAATTGCGGGAACTCCGACGCCAGATAGTACGCGTTCAGACTGTTCCCCATTCGCGCGCAGCCGACACCGGGATGAACACGGAATTGAACGTACGGCATTGACTCGGTCCTCCTTGCGGCGCTGGATGAACTCCTGCGCCTTCTGACGAACCAGCCCATCGAGCGCTTCCCACGTCGGTGCCGTGGACGAGCCGTGGGGCCCTGCGATACCCTCTCTCATGAGGGACGTTCCTTCCCCCGGGCGCCAATCCATTGTAGCCAGACTTCGACTAACGCGCATCGATTGTGGCTAGTGCTGTAGACACACTGTTCGTTGAGCTCCGGCAGTTTTTTGAGCCTCTCCGCCGCGCGCTAGTCTCGCCGGATGATCTCGCAGCCTTCCTACGCAGGTTCGGTTTTGACTTCGACGGCAATGAAGTCGTAGCCGCCGCCGATCAGCTCGGTCCCATGGGAGCGTCGGTTCTGCAGCTCGCCTCGACGACGCGCACAGCGCTCGCCGATGGGCTGGATGCTGAGGACCTCGTGACGATCGCCGATGCCGCCCGGCCGCTCTTCGAGGGACTCCGCACTTTCCACGAGGCGATCTCGGGAATTGTCCCCGGCACGCTGTCGCCGCAGGATTACGCGGCGGCGCTCGAGTCGATGCCGGAAGAGCTGTTCGACGTGCTGCTGACGGATTACCTGAGCTCGAATGCTCCGCTCGTTCTGCATACGCTGGCATTTCTCGATGTCGTGCGGACGGACAGGATACCGGCTGAAGGGAGTCCACGATCCCGCGGTCTCGTGTACGCGATGCCGGCGTACCAGTGGGACCGCATCGGACTTCTGTTCGACGATCCAAGTGCCTGGGCTGAGCAGGCGTATGGCTGGGGCGTCGAGTTTCACAGCGACTCATTCATTCGCAAACTCGCGCGAATCTTCGAGTACATGGGTGGATTCGCGGAGATTCGTGAGATGTCGGTCGCGCAAACGACGGTCTTCATGCCCCACCTCGCCGCTTCGCCCGTGCCTCCAACATTTGCGCTCGCACCCATTCTCAAGTCGCTCGCGACATTTACTGCCGGCGGAGGTGAGTTTGTAGCCGCTAACGAAATCGGCCTCGCCTTCCTGCCAGTGGCGGGAAAGACCGATGTCACCCGGCGCAGCGATTCCGGAATTGCAGTCGCGCCGTATACCGAAGGCTCGATCGCCGACACGATCGAGCTGGCGCCGAACAAACAGATCAAGGTCACGGGCGAAGTCGGCGCCGTGGGCGGAATTGTTTTCAGCTACCGTCCGACCGGGCCCGATCTCGATCTCGGCGTCGACGCCACCGCGTTCTCCGGCGCATTCACGGCTGAGCTCGTCGTCGGTCCCACGGAGGGACAGAGCACGATTGTCCTGATCGGCGAGCCGGCGTCGACGCGCGTGGAGGTGTCTTCGATCACCTCGAGCGTCGGTGGCAGCGCGTCGAATACGGGCGGTGATTTCTTCGCCGCCCTGGGAATCAAGACGCTGCACGTCGTGATCGATGCATCGAGCGACGGCTTGCTGGGCGGTATTCTCGGCGGACCGATCGACGTGCAAGCGGGCGATCTCCTGGTCGGCTGGCGGAGCAACCGCGGCATCTACTTCGAAGGCGGAACCGCAATCAGCGTGACGATCCCGGTCGACAAGCAGATCGGGCCGTTCCATCTCCACAAGATCGGGATCGGACTGGACTGGAAGGACGCTGTCAGCGCCAGTGGAACAGTGACCGCGGACGCTCGCATCGGGCCGCTGTACGCGTTGGTCGAAGGCCTCGGCGTAACTGTCACTCTGATTCCGAATGATAACGGGACGTTTGGCCGATACGACATCGGGTTCGGCCTCAAGCTCCCGACAGGGTATGCGGTTGCTCTCGAAGCGGCGCCGATCGAAGGTGGCGGCTATCTGTCAGTGCGAGACAACGAGTACCGCGGTGCTCTCGCACTGAAGTTCGAAACGTTCGGCTTTGCCGCGTTCGCGATTCTCAATACGAAGCTCCCCGGCGGTCAGCGAGGTTTCTCTTTTGTCGCTTCGATATTCGGCGACTTCGTCATTCCGCTCGGATACGGATTCTTCCTCACCGGCCTTGGCGGATTGATCGGCATCAACCGCACAGTGAACACAGCGGGGCTGCGTCAGGTTCTTTACGGCGGCGAGCTCGATTCCATTCTGTTCCCGGCCGATCCCATCGCGAACGCCGAGACGATCCTCGACAATACGGCCCTGATCTTCCCTGCACAGGAAGGCCAGTACGTCTTCGGTCCGATGGCGCGCATCGCGTTCAGCCGGCCGCCTCTCATCGAGGGCAAGCTCGGCATCGTGCTGGAGATCGGACGCAATACCCGGCTTATCATTCTTGGAGCGATCGGTACACGTCTGCCGACGCGTGATTCTGCACTCGTTTGTCTCGAGGCCAGCTTCTTCGGCGAGATCGATTTCGCTGCGGGCACGATTTCTTTCGACGCGACGCTGGAGAAGTCGTACGTCCTCGAGTGGGCCGTATCCGGCGACATGGCCGTGCGCACCGGCTGGGCACCGCGCATCAACCACATTGTCTCCATCGGCGGTCTTCATCCGCGGTATCCGAAGCCCGCAAACCTGCCGGACCTCAGGCGGATGTCGATCAATTTCGGATCGAACAATCCGCGTGTCAGTCTCTGGGGCTACGAAGCGGTAACACTGAACTCCCTTCAGTTCGGCGCAGGCGCCGACCTCTACGCGAAAGGTCCGAAGATCCGCTTTGTCGGCCGGCTCGCAGCAGAGGGCCACGTCAGCTTTGACGCGCTCATCTACTTCAATCCATTCGCCTTCGATGCGGCGTTAGCCGGGAGTCTGTCGCTCCTTGTCGACGGGGATGTCGTGATGTCGCTCGGCTTCGATCTTCGGCTCAGCGGCCCGAACAACTACGTCATCTCGGGCCGCGTGTGGGCGAGTGTGTGGGGATTCGACATCGGTTTCGGTGTTCGCCACGATTGGGGTGACAAGCGCGAGCTTCCCGACGCGATCGCCGACCCTGTGATGGTTTTGCGGCAGGCAATCTCGGCTGCTACTGTGCTTGAACCGATCCGAGCGACCGCACTGAGCGACGGCGTCCGCTTCATGGAGCGGCGGCGCGACGATCAAGGTCCTCAGCCAACGAGTCCCGTCGGCGGATTGCGGTTCGTGCAGCGCGCAATGCCGCTCGCAATCGCCATCGAGAAAATCGGGGAGGCGCAGGTCGTCGGCGCCGCCAACTCGTTCGACCTCGCCGTGTTTGCCGGTCAAACGCAGGTCGATGTCGCGCCGGCGGAACTCGATTTCGTGCGCGGACATTTCTGGAACCTGAGCGAAGCTGACCGGCTCAGAGCGCCCACATTCGAGCGCCACAAGGGCGGATTCGAAATCGCCGGCGACATCCTGCGAGTAGATGCCGGTCGCGCGATCGACGTCGAATACGGATACGAGTTCATCAACCTCGGCCCCGACGAAATCGTCGACGCGTCACCGCTCTTCGACTTCGCTACGGTAGCCCAAGCGCCGGTCGCTCGCTGGATGGAAGCGCATCATCGGGAGCATTCGGCGCCACTCGACGCGGTTGCGCTTGTGGCAAGGGCTGTCGACGCTCCGGATCTCAAGCCGGGCGGCTTCGTCCTGATCGATGTCCCGGACCTCGTTTCTCGCACGTTCACGGGCCTCGAGCGAAGTCGAGCGCGCGAAGCGGTGCTCAATCGGAATCCAATCGTCGCCGATTACCTCACTGGCGCGAGGATCCCACGATGACGTGGTTCTCGCTCCTTCCAAATGCGCGCACAGATCTCGCCGCACTCGCCGGCCCGCCCGTCTCCGGCAGCAAACGGCGGCGGGTGGCGTACGGAATCGAGATTCGCGCAAACGCTGCTCCCCTTGCCGGTGAGCCGCGGGTCGACGTGGGCGCGGAGGTCCTGGGCGCCGGCGATGTTGTCGGGATCGACCCGAGGATGATTGCGCGAATCGATCCGGCTCCGGGTGCCAGAGGGTTCGAGCCGAACTACATGCCGTTCGTCGAATTCGCTGACGCTGATTTTCCGTGGCGGTATTCGTTCGATGCGACGGTCGGCGCTCGAGTGACGCCATGGCTGGTGCTGCTCGCTCTGAAGCCCGGCGAATTCGAATTTCTCGATCAAGGCAACGCACAGCTGCGGCGCATCCGCATTCCGGATCCTGGTGCTTCGCTTCCGGATCTCTCTCAGAGCTGGGCCTACGCGCACGTTCATGTGACGCATGGCGAACAGCGCAGTAGTGACCTTCCGGGACTGATCGCAGCGCGTCCGGATCTGCATCTCTCAAGGTTGATGTGCATGCGCCGGCTCGAGCCCACCACGACGTACACTCTCGTTCTCGCTCCCTCCACTGAAGCTGGACGGCTCGCCGGCCTCGGAAGAAATGAAACGCCCGAGCCTTTTGACAAGCGCGCATGGGACGCGTCGACTGCGGCCGCTCTCGAATTGCCGGTCTACTATGAGACGCGTTTCGTGACTTCGGTCCTCGAAGACTTCGAGATTCTCGCGCGCAGGTTGAAGCCGTTTCAAATGTCGAGCGACAGCCACGTCGCATTGCCCGTCGAAGCGTTTGCGGGGTCACCGGGTTTCTACGCGGGTTATTCGAATCCTGCGGCGACATTCGAAGTACAGGATGCACTGATGCGGGCAGATCGCTCAGTGCAGCCGTTCAACACCGACCCCGAGCTCGCGTCGCTCTTGATTCCGACGCTAGAGTCCGTCATCGCCGGCGAGATGGTCGCTCAGGGAGCCGACGGACCAGACAAGGAAGATCCGCTGGTGGCAATGCCGCCATATGGCTGGCGGTTTCAGGGGCAGGAGAAATTCGATGCATCACATGCCGAAATCGGGCATGTGTTCGACAGAATCAATCTCGACTTGAAGTTCCGGCATGCAGCGGGTCTCGGCGCCGAAACGGTCCGTCGCAATCAGGAGCACTTTTCCCGAATCTGCTGGAGCCAATATCGCGACATCGTCGAGGCGAATCTCGCACTCGCGCGCCTGAATACGGCGAAGCAGCTTGGCGCGAGCGTGGCACTGCGCATTGCCACTGCGTTGCCGGCGCCGGTTGTAGCCGCTCTGTCTGAATCGGTTCACGAGGTCGCACTGCTGAGTAATGGTCGCACAGCCGCCGCCGTGTATTCGGGAGCGGGCATTCCCGCCTCTTTCACTTCGCGCGCCCTCCGTCGGATTGCGGCAAAGCGGCCCGTGCGTCCGCCTGCATCGGAGCCACGCGAGCGGAGACCTCGCGATGTGACGCCGATGCCTGTCGCTCCGGGAGAGCTGGCGACACCGCGAGAGTCCCCAGCGCCCGAGATCCGTCTGCGCGAGGGCGGCTTCGACATGTCGGCTGAAGTGCGAAACCAGATCGTCCAGCTGTTCGGAGCTGACACGATTGTCAGTGGACCGACATCACCGTCACGCGCCATCGCTGTCCACCCCGTTGACACAGGGTCTGTCGTGTCAGCGGTACTATCGCTGTTCTCGGAGCTGCCGAGTCGGAAGGCCGAATGGGTCATCGGCGGACTCGCTGGGATCGAGACCGAAAAGCTCGACTCGATCATGCGCGCGCCAGTGATATCCGATCCACTCGTCAATCCACTGATCGTTTTCGAGAGCCGTGCAATTCTGCGAGCGACGGACTCGCTGCCGAACAACACCGTTAGCATCGTCAAGGAAAATCGCGCCTTCGTCGAAGCGTTTCTGGTTGGAGCGAATCACGAAATGAACAATGAGCTGCGCTGGCGGGAATTTCCGACGGATATGCGCGGCACCATCTTCCGGCGCTTCTGGGACAGGAAACGCGCGCCGAGCGATCCCGCCGGCGATGACATTCCGGAAATTCATGGATGGACAGGCCAACTCGGCTCGAACTACCCGGCGCACGACATCGACCGGAAAGAGTCGCTCGTCGTACTCGTGCGCGGTGATCTGATTCGTAAGTACGGGCAAATCCTCGTGACCCTCAACCGCGCAGCCGGCACGAGCTACGTGCATGGCGAGGGCACCGACTTCACTCCAATCTTCGCCGGCCAGTTCACACCCGACATCTGCTATTACGGCTTCGATGCGGACCGCGAGTCGGTACTCGCCGAGAAGGCGCGGCATTTCTTCGTGCTGTACGAAGTTCCTGGGCGCGTCCGCTTTGGCCTCGATGTCGCAACCGCGGCAGTGCGCCGCGATCGATTCGCATTCAGGAAAGCCGCGCTCGCGTTCCCACTCACGACTCTCGGCCGGGATGCCGCGCAGGTGCTGCTGCCGGCGCATCTCAACACGGGCAATGAGCCGCCGGCTGTGGCGTCGAAATGGGATGAGCTGTCCTGGGCCCACATGCAGCTCGATACTGCGGGTTACATCAACGTAGAGCTGACATCTCTCGCGGTCGCGGAGGCCCCTAATTACTGGAGCTCGAACCGCGATGCCGCCTCGATTGCGCGAAGCTTCTGGCAGAAGCCAATCGCTGCGATCGTGCCCGCCACGAGAGTGCTCTGATGACAGACATTCTTGGCCGGGCGAGAAGGCGGCTGCCCCCTGCCGATGCGGTCCGGCCGGCGTCGCATCGCGAGCATATCGAAACGATCCGCGCAGATCTCGAAGCGCCGCCTCCGTTGCTGCTGCTGCCGCTCCGCCTCGAGTATCGCGTCGTAGACACCAATGTCCCCGTCAGAGTCTCCGGAAGTGTCCGGGAGCTGGTGAGGAACGACCCGGCCATTTCCATCGACGCACCGGAGCACCCGGCACTCGGCGGCGTCGGGGGCCCTGCTCATGCCGACGCGCATTCATGGCGGCTCGATGCAACGACGGTTCGGTTCAATACTCAGCGCCAGATCTGGTTCCGTTGGTTTCCCGACGACGATTTCGCATTGCGCGGCATTGCGCCTCCGACCGAACAGGAGCTTGCTGCTATCGCCCGCTTTGACTCTGTGTGCGCGGGCAAGCCATGGCACGCGGTGGACGATGCTTCAGTCGTTTCCGCTTGGCAGGCGCTCGCGCGCGAAATGGAACCAGAGCGCGCGCTTCACCTCATTCGGCATCGCGGCGACTCTGGCGACCCCGATCATCTCGACGCACTGGGGAAAATGGCGCTGTTGCCCGAGAAGGTCGCGCTCTTCGGTCTGAATGCAGACGGTTTTCCGACTCTGCTTGGCGAGGGCACCGCCATAGACGCGGAGTTGCGCTACTCGTTTGCCGCACTGCAGGCGGGTGGATGGTTGACAGACTTCGACGTCGCGTTGAAGGCCGGGATGGGCCTGCGGCTCACAGACGCAAATGCAGTGGCGAGCGCTCTCAGCGCAACGTGGATCGTTGCTGTCGGGATATCCAAGGATGACGGAGCCACCGCTCTGTCGACGCTGATCGACGACGCAGTCGCCAACGGCACATTCGCATTCCTGCCGCAGGACACTCCAACGAACAACACGCCCGGTGCACCGACGTCGTATCGAAGGCCACGCGCGGATCTTGTCGGATTCCTCCGGACCGCGGCGGATGCCGAGAGGGGCGTTCTCGCGTCGCCGCTCACTCAATCGGCCGAAATCTTTGCGGAGGCGATTGGACTCGACATCACAAGTGTCGCAACGGCACCCGGCAGCGGCGACCTCGCGTTCGAGGACGCGCGCGCCATGGTGCGCGTGATTGGTCCCGCGCTCATCGACACTGCCCTCGAGAACACCGCCGCGTTGAGTGGCATCGACGAGCATGAAGTGATCGATCTTTTCGCTGAGGCTGCACTAGCGCGCGGTCCACTTCCGCCGGTTCGCTTCGGGAAGAATCCATATGGCGTTCTGCCGGTCGTGAAACTGCGCGACCTCACCTCGCTTGCGAGCGATACCGACAACCGGAAACGCATCGAGGAATTCGTTCGGAATTTCGCGTTGATCGTAAACAATCAGTCACAGAGTGCCGCCGCCAATGTGCCTGTGATAGAGCCGGGTGACCCCGAGGCTGTCGACAAACTGGAAGCCCTTCTCAAGCTCAATCCGGTTTCCCGGCGGCTCGAGGTGCTCGCCGTCATGGTCGAGGACTACACAGTGAGGGCACTCGGCTGCGCGTACGTCACGAGCGAGGCGCACCCGGTCGCGACCTACCTCGGCGACCTGGCGCGCCAGCGCATTGGAGACCTCCCGGATCCGACGTTCGAGGACACCAGTTTCCCGCTGCTTTACAGACTCGCGCGTCTGTCGCTGGGAAAGGCCACGATCCTCGCCGCCGTGACAGCAGACTTCACGACCCATACGACACTCAACACGCGCGTTCATCTGACGGAGCCCGAGGCACGCCAAGTCGATCTGAGAGCGCGAACAATTGCCTCTGCTTCGCTTGCGTCGCTTGCCGCACGCGGCGCCGTGGGCATCAGCGCGACAGCCGCGGATGCAGTTCAATTCGCGTCGGGACGATTTCTGGAAGGACTGCAAAGACTGGAAGCGATCGCGCTGGAACCCGACGGTGTTGCAAGGCTCGAGACTCTGCTCATGGAAACGATCGATCTTTTCCAGCACAGGATCGATGCGTGGGCGACGGGGATTGCGTATCGCCGTCTCATCAAGCGCCGGCGTGCAGGCGGTAAGGGTCTCGTTGGTGGATACTGGGGACTGCTCGGAAGGCTGCGTCCCACTTCGATCACTGGACGCACCGACGGTTATCTGCAGGCGCCCAGCCCCCATCAGGCAGCAACCGCAGCCGTTCTGCGATCGGCGCATCTACGGCACAGCGGCAGCGGCGCGTTCGCGATCGGTCTCGATTCGGCGCGCGTTCGCCGAGGCATGAAGCTTCTTGACATGCTGCAAGCCGGGCTCTCTCCCAGTGAGGCACTCGGCTATCTGGCCGAGCGTAATCTGCATGACCAGCATCAGGACATCCTCACGTTCCGGCTGCGCGATCTATTTCCGTTGCGTGATCCGCGTGACGATGCGGCGCTGGAGGTTCGGCTCAGTGACGGACTCGCGTTTCTTGCCGCTGACATTGCGGCGCTCGTCTCGCCGGCTGAAGTCCCGCCGTTACGAGCGCTTCAGGACGAGCTTCGCAAGGATTTCGACGCGCTCGCCGACATCGTCGTCGCAGAAGCAACGCATCTGCGGGCAATGGGTCAGGCGGATGCGGCGAATGCATGGCTACAGGTCATGTCGGGTGAAACAATTCCCGGCAGGCCGAGTGTGCTTCGTACGAGACGGAATGGTCATGGGTCGAGCCATCGAGTCGTCGTGCTCATCGATCCGGCTGAGGCGCAGCCCGGCGATTCACCGCGCGCCATTGCCGAGCCTGCGCTCGCAGCGCTCGCTGGTGCGAGGCTCGAGGGTTTTGATTCGGCATTCGTGAGTGTTGCTGTCCGCGGCGCGAATGGCGATGCGCCGACGCTGCGGGAGCTCACGTTAGCCGGTGATCTCGGTCTGGCGCCGATCGATTTACTCGTGGGCGGTGAGAGTGAGGTGGTCCTTCGCGCGAGACATCGGCTCGTATCACTTTGGCGGACCGACGGGGCGCTTCGCTCCATGCTGGGTTCGTTGCCGGACCGGAACATCATCAGCTTCATCAACCAGACGCGACCCGTCACCGTCGATCTCGACGTCGGCGACACTACTGTCCGCAGTCTGGTCAATGCTGCTACCGAATTGCGTCGCTCGGTCGCCCAGGGCCGAATGCTGGAACCGAGCGACTTCGCTGCTGCCGCCGACCCATCGACTCCTCTCACTGATGAGGTCGAGCGCGATCTTCTCGTCAGGTCGTCTGCGGCGCTGACGCTGCGAGCGACGAACCTTGCGAACAGGTTGGGCGCTGACCTCGCGGCCCTGCGTACGGCGATCGGGCCATCAGTGGCGGCCGCTCGCAATCACCGCCGTCTCGTCGACGATCGCGCAGATGCTGCAACACTCGCGCTCGCGATGGGCGAGCTCGAATCGTTGCGTCAGGCGCTCGATGTGACCCTCGTCAGCGTCTCGCACTATGCCGAACCTGCAGCGCTGCGTCTGATTGCGACGTCTGAAATCGCTGCCGATCCCGATGACTTCGACCGCGGTCTCGCTTCTCTTGCGGACCGGCTGTCGGGCAAGGCTGCGCGGCTCGCATCGGTTCTGGTCACAGGCGTACCGCCGGCAACTGCAACCGCCGCGCGCTCGCAGCGAAACGCTTTGATCGCCGTATTGAAGGCAACGCTCGACGGCGACGCTCTGCTCACTCTACCGCCGCTCGAAAGACTTCCCGCGACGACGCCACTGCTCCAGGCCAATCCTCCGGCAGTCGCCGGCGCACTGGGAGAATGGAGCCCCGTACGAGCGAAAGTGGCGCGCATTGCGGCTCTCTTTGGTGACGATCCGTGGCGCGCGCATGCGACCGCCGCAGCAGCGACAGGCGCCGATGACCCAGAGGTCGATGCGCGCAGCGACGAGGGAATCGCACCACGAGCGCGGCTGTTCGGGACATTCGTGTCGACGAACGATCCATCAGCCGTTGAAACGTTCACCGGATTCACTGCCGATGAATGGGCGGAGCAACGTCCGAGTCGCCTGCAGCAAACCGGGCTCGCGATCAATTACGACTCACCACAGAGTGAGCCGCCGCATGCATTGCTTCTTTGCGAGCCGGCAGGGCCTCGCTCACCGCCGTGGTCGCTACAGGGTGCAGCCGAAATGGTGGCCGAGACAATCGCGCTGATGAAAACACGCGCGCTCTCGGCGCAGGCGCGTCCGCTTCCGGGGCCGCTCTTGCCGTTCGCCAACCAGGTCCCGTTCAAGCAATTCCCGTTTCCGTCGTCGCCGCGGATTCCAGTGCGTGATCTCAACTTCGTCTCCACAACA
Organism: uncultured Gammaproteobacteria bacterium; assembly: GCA_963742115.1. Lineage (GTDB taxonomy): Bacteria > Pseudomonadota > Gammaproteobacteria > Steroidobacterales > Rariloculaceae > FEN-1219. The sequence goes on along the minus strand of CAVUKQ010000006.1, from coordinate 198,389 downwards.
GCAGTTGCCGCCGACTCGACGCTTGTGGTTGCCGCCAGCGCGACGCACGTCGGCGTGGGAGGCGCCGGTCTCGCAGAGATTACCGGTTTCAGTCAGGTGAAGGAGTAGCAAATGCCAATCCTCGCACCGGCACAGCAGCTGTACGCCTACAACACGAGCGCCAAAATCGGTGATGCGCTCGCAGCGCGCATCAAAGATCCACTGTGGTTCCTCGCGCGGCAGTGGCAGACGGGCGAATTCGAAGCGGAGAATGGCGGGAGCCCCGCCGTTCTATCGATCACGTCACACGAGATCGCCATCGATGCCATCGACCGCGCCGGAACAGTCGAGGCGACGCCTGCTGCCGTGCCGCTCGACTTTGCGATCGAGCGCGAGGACGATGACGGAGCTTCTTCCGTGTGGAAAACGGAGGCGCTCGAATATGCCTTCGGCGTGAAGGGAGGTGGCACCGAGCTGACCGCGCCGGAATATCACGGGCGGAATCTCGACTGGTACCATTTCGACGTGAGCCGGCGCTCCATCCCCCGCGAAGCGCCGCCCAGCACGGAAACGCGAATGGTGCCTACGGCCATGACGTTTCGCGGCGCGCCGCATCCGCGGTGGTGGCGTTTCGAGGACGGCGATGCCTATTTCGACTCACCACAGGATCCGGAGCCAAATATCCTTTCCATGCTGCTTCCGGAGTTCTTCTATCTGGACATCAACAACTGGTATGTCGCCCCGCTGATGCAAACCGCGGGCACGATTCGCCAAATCACCAGACTGACGGTAGTCGACAGCTTCGGAGTGGCGACGGATATCGGGCCGAGTACCGGGCAAGGCGATCCGGAGTGGGCGATGTTTTCTCTTGCTCCCGCCGACGAGCAGGCACCGCGTGACGGTGGAGGCGCGTTTCTCTATGTGCCGAACATCGCTATCGAGGTCCTCGACAACGATGAGGTAGAAGAAGTGCTGTTCATACGTGACGAGGAAGCCAATCTCGTCTGGGCCACCGAGCGCCTGATCACGCTTGGCGATGGCACTCAGATCCGGAACGGCGACGATTCAGGAACTGCTGCGCGGGAACCGACTACGGAGACCCGGCCGCAATTTCGCCTGCGGTCCGATGTTCCCGGCTATTTCGTTCCTTATGTTCCGCGCTTTCTCAATCTCTCAGCGACGTCGGGCGAGATATATCTGCGTCGAGCACGGACGGTCGAAACGGCAAGCCTTGCAGCGCCTCAATACCGCAGCCGCGTGGTCGCAGAATCGTGGCGACTCAATGAAGCGGAAGTGCCGCGGACCGGTGTGAGAGTTCGTCGTACGCATCGCTATGCACGCGGCAGTGACGGTAACGGGTATTTCTGGATCGGCAGACACAAGCAAACGGCGCCTCGTAGCCACGCGCCGGGATTGCGGTTCGATTTCCTCGAAGAGCCTCCGGCGTGAGCAATCTCTTTGACTGATACCTGATATTTGATTCTTGCTTGTCTGTCGCTCGCGAATAGCGCGACCCGTCGAGCATATCGCTCGTTGCTTTCGGGCTCCTCGCCCGCCATTCTCGTGCGCGGGCGATCTTTGCCGCCGGAGGAAGAAGTCATGCGATTTGTATCACGCCGCGAGCGGCTGCTCGGCTTCGGCTTAGGCTTAGCGCTGCTCGTCGCCGACGCTGCTTCGGCGCAAACGGTCCAGAAGCTTGCCGAGGGCGCCGGCGCGATCGGCAAGGGCCCGGACGCCGTCGTTCTACCGGGCTACGCAGACGTGCCGCGACCTCCCGCGTTCGACGAAGCGAAGCGCCGCGAGGTGCTGCAGCAGTCGACCCTCGTCGACGACTCCACGCCGCAACCCGCCTTCGTTGGGCAAACGCGTGCACCGAAGCCCGCGAAAACCGCACAGTATCGTCTCGAGGTCGCCGCCGAAGGCCTCGACCGACCGTGGTCGCTCGCGTTTCTTCCCGACGGACGCATGCTCGTCAGCGAGAGCCAGCGCGGGCTGCGCATCATCGAACGCGACGGCAAAGTCGGTGCTCCGATCACGACCGGCCTGCCGCTCGATTTCAACAAACGCGGGCAGGAGCTGCTCGACTCCGTGCCCGATCGCGATTTCGCGCGCAACCGCACGATCTACCTTTTGTTCCGCAAGCCCCCGCCCGAGGCCCGCGACATCGGCACAGGCGAAGAGGATTTCCCGATCCACTACCCGCAGATCGAGATGGCCGCGAGCGCGCAGCTCTCGCGCGACGAGCGCAGCCTCACGAATGTGAGGGTGCTGCTCAACGTGCAAGGTATCGAAGGGCGCATGACGCAGGGGCCCGACGGCAAGCTCTACATCACGTCCGGGCCGCTCGCGGGCCGCGGCATTCTGGTGCGGAACTGGACGCAGCCCCAGCTGCCGGGCTCGCTCATGGGCAAGTTGCTGCGCATCAACACCGACGGCTCCGCGCCCGCGGACAATCCTTTCGTCGGCAAGGCAGACACGCGCCCCGAGATCTGGGCGTTCGGCGTGCGCGATGCGCAGAGCATCACGTTCGATGCGCAGGGCCGGCTCTGGACGGCCGAGAACGGCCCGATGGGCGGCGACGAGCTCAACCTCATCGAGAAAGGCAAGAACTACGGCTTTCCCGTCATCTCGTACGGCCGCGAGTACTCCGGCGAGCTCATCAACGGCGGCCTCACGAGCAAGCCGGGGCTCGAGCAGCCGATCTATTTCTGGACGCCGTCCGTCGCGCCATCGGGCATGACGTTCTACACCGGCGATCTCTTCCCCGAGTGGAAGGGTAATCTCTTCATCGCGACGATGGCACCGCGCATCGGCCGCAAGGTGGTTCGGCTCGTGCTCAACGAGACGCCGCAGGGCTGGCGCGTCGCCGGCGAGGAGTGGCTGCTCACGGAACTCGACGGCATGCGCTTTCGCGACGTGAAGCAAGGACCGGACGGCGCGCTCTACGCGATGAGCGACGCGCGCACGCCGGCAGGCGACAAGATCTACCGGATCGTGCCGAAGTAGCTGGTGTGGGCGGCCGAAATCGTTGATTCGCGCCGCGCGAAACTCTGCGAAGACGTCCTGAGCCCCCACTTCGATCCGTGAGAGAACGTGACGCTGAGCTACCCCCACGCAGCGAGTTACCTCCGAAAGCTACCCCCAAAAAGGGCGGATTGTTGCGGGACGTCGTGGGACATCCCGGGACATCAAAAAGCCATGAAGCAAGCGGATCGCAGTAGATCATCGCGAACTATCGGGGACGTTCTGGGACGTCGTGGAATGTCCTGGGACGGAGGCTAGGAGCGCCTTCCAATTTGGGCTTCGAGACGCCGCGCCAGACCTCATCCCGAAGTTGGGCACCTGCGGAGTTACCCCCACTGTTACCCCTCCCCTCGTAGGTTCAGTCAGGCTCGCTTTCGTAATTCTTCGCTCACCCTACGCCGCGCTCGTCGTAAGCCGGTGTAAGGTTGTTACCAGCACGAAAAAATCCGCAGCGAACGGATCGCGCCGTCTAGTGCACGACATCAAGCAAGAAAACCATTCCAGCGGGCGGTCTAGTCCCGCAGGCCTTAGCTGAACACCATTAAAGGAAGGTCTAGCATCCCGCTCCACGGAGATGACCACGCAGTATCGGTCTCGGGGCGAATGACTCGTCGGGGGCACCCGTCGAGCACAACCAAGAGTCAAACCGTGGTCGCCGTCGGGAGCAGGAGGCAGCAGCGCATGCGAATCGCGCTATGGACCCTCTGCGGATGCCTGGTCGTTCTGCAATTTCTGCTGCGTCGGCGCGGTCGCTGAGACCGTCGAGGTGGAGGTGGTCGGGCTCGCGGACGATCTCGAGAAGAACGTTCTTGCCTATCTGAGCATCGCCGACCTCGGCAAAGAAGGCGCGGAGGCGTCGCAGCCTGTCACAGAAACCAACGTGCGCCGCCTGCACGGCGCGGCGCGCAATGAAATACGCCGCGCGCTGCAGCCCTTCGGGTACTACGAGCCTACCATCCGCTCGACGTTGCAGCGCGCGAAGGACGGCTGGCTCGCGCACTACGACGTCGATCCCGGCGCGCCCACCGTCGTCGATCGCGCCGAGATCCGCGCGGTCGGTGACGGGCGCGACGAGCCGGCGGTGCGCGAAGCGCTCGGATCCATCACGTTTACGCCGGGCGAAGTGCTGCAGCACGCGAAGTACGAAGCCGCGAAACAGCGGCTCTTCGACGCGGCCTACGACGCGGGCTTCATCGACGCCGTCTATGAGCGCGCTCAGATGCTCGTGCGGCTCGAGGAACGCGAGGCCGACATCCAGCTGAGCCTCGATACCGGCCCGAAGTACTACTTCGGCGACGTCGAGATCGAGCAGGACATTCTCGATCCGAGCTTCGTCTCCAAGTTCGTCCGCGTCGAGCGCGACCAGCCGTTCAGCTCCGATCGCCTCATCGAGCTACAGCTCGCCCTCGGGGACAGCGGTTACTTCGACAACGTGACAGTGGACGTCAGGCGCGCCGAAGCGGTCGATCGCCGCGTGCCGATCACGGTTCACACCACGCCGCGCCAAACACAGGATTACACGGTCGGAGTCGGCTACGGCACGGACACGGGGCCGCGACTGAGCTTTGGGACGGAGCTGCGGCGTCTCAATCGGCGCGGCCACCGCTTCAACGCCGATTTTCGCCTGTCGGAAATCGAGACCAGGGCCGCGGCCGAGTATCAAATCCCCGTGAAGAACGTCGCGACCGACACGTTGAGCTTTCGCGGTTCCGTCGGCACGCGAGAAATCGGCGATTTGGACACCGACCAGATCTCCCTCGGCGCGAGCCTGAATGACGTATGGCACGGTTTCGAGCGCCGGGTCTACGTGGTCGCGGAGCGCGAGAGCTGGACTGAAAACGACCAGCCGCTGACGGAGACCGCGCTCTATCCCGGCATGCAGCTCACCTCTCGGCAAGCGGCGGACGCGGACTCGCTTTTCACGCGCAAGGGCTACTCCTGGTCAACCGAAGTCCGCGGCGGCTCGGAAAGTTTGGGATCATCGACGAGCTTCCTGCGCCTGCATGTCACGGGCAACGTCGTCGTGCCACTCGCGGAGCGCGTCCGCTTCTTGTTCCGCTCCGAGTACGGCGCAATCGACGTCGACGAGCTGTCGCGGCTGCCGCCGTCCCAGCGCTTCTTCGCCGGTGGAGATCGGAGCGTCCGCGGTTATCGATACGAAAAGCTCGGTCCGACGGACACTACGGGCGCAGTCGTCGGCGGCCGCTACCTCGTCACGGCAAACGTCGAGGTCGATTACCTGTTCTTTCGCAACTACGGCGCGGCGGTGTTCTACGACGCAGGCAACGCGGCGAACGAGCCGTGGCCTGATGTGAAACGGAGCGTCGGCATCGGCATGCGCTGGCGTTCGCCCGTCGGCATGCTGCGGATCGACATCGCGCATCCGCAAGACGATCCCGACACGGACTATCGGCTGCATTTGAGCATCGGATCTGACTTATGAAGCGCGTGCTACTGAGGTCGGCGTTGACCTTGGGCGCGATCGTGCTCGCTGCGCTGCTCGTCGCGGCCGGCGTGCTGCTCTGGGCCGCGGTCTCGGAGAGCGGACTGCAGTTCGTTTGGCAGCGGGTGGCGGCGCGATTGCCCCCTGGCGTCTCGATCGCAACCGTGGAGGGCCGGCTAGCCGGACCACTCGTGCTCGGTGGGATCACGATACAGAGCGAGACGTTCGAGCTTCGCGTCGAGCGCGTCGAGCTCCGGTGGAATCCGCGAGCGCTGCTCGGACGAACGTTCGACGTCGAGCGGCTCGACGTGCGGGTCGTTGACATCGTTCTGCTTCCGGCCGAGCAGGCCGCATCCGCGGAGCCGTTCCGGTTACCCGCATCCATCGGCCTGCCGGTGGACATCCAGGTCGGCAGCGCCTCGGTCGAGGAGCTTCGCTTCCGCTCGAATCCGAACGCGGAACCGTTGTCGATCGAGCGCGGGAGCATTGTCGGGAGCCTCGACGCAGACCTGCTCGAACTCGACGAGCTCGTCGTGCGCGGCCCGGTTTTCGACATTTCCGGCGATGTGAGCATCGTACCGCGTGACGCGTATGAGATGAGCGGGCACGTAGACTGGGTACTCCAGCCCGGCGGATATCCTGAAGCGCGCGGCAGCACGCAATTCTCCGGCAATCTCGAAGCGCTCACGATCGAGCAGCGCGTCGAAGCGCCGTACGACGCGCACATCGATCTGCGCGTGGAGGAACCGTTGGCGGCGCTGCGCCTCGATGGCGAGATTGCGCTCACGATGCAGCCAGCTGCGTTCGGCATCGAGCAAGCGTTGGTCGAGACCGTCAGTTCCACGCTGTCGTTCCGCGGCACGCTCGAGACGCTCGATCTGACCGGCCGCGTGCAGTTCGAAGGCGGTGAAGCCGCCGGTGTCGCAGCAGATATCGCGGCGCTCTACGCGGGAAACGCCCTCGAAATCCGGGCGCTCGACCTCGTCGATGGCGGATCGCGCGCCGCGATTCACGCCTCGGGCCGCGTGACGATCGGCGCCGAGCAACCCGCGCTCGATCTCGAAGCGACGTGGTCGGAGCTGCACTGGCCGCTGCACGGCGAGCCGCAGATTGCGAGCGACTCGGGCTCGCTCGAGCTGCGCGGCACGCTCCGCGATTACGCCGTCGCGTTCGCCGGCGACCTGGCGCTCGCCCACGGGGCCGAAGGCAAAGTGAGCGCGAGCGGCACGGGCGACGCGGAAATGCTCACGCTCGAACGGCTCGACGTCGAAGCGTTGCGCGGACGGCTCGCCGGCCGCATGAACGCGCGCTGGGCGCCGAACCTTTCGGGCGCGATCGAGCTGACCGGAACCGACCTCGATCCCGGCGTGCTGCTCCACGAATGGCCGGGACGAGTCGGCGGGCGTGTGCGCGCCGACGCTGCGATCGACGGTGAAAACTTGACCGTCGCGCTGCACGAGCTCGCCGTCGACGGGCGATTGCGCGACCGCCCGATCGCATTGAGCGGGCGCGGCGCCTATGCGGCCGATGCCCTGCGTATCGACGCGTTTACGCTGCGCTCGGGATCGACCGACGTGAGCGCACGCGGCACGGTCGGCACCGAGCAGGTCGCAGTCGAATGGCGGATCGAGAGTCCAGACCTCAGCGCAGTTTGGCCGGAGCTCGCAGGACGGCTCTCGGCGCGCGGCGAGGTGCGCGGTCCGCGCGATCGGCCACGCGTCGGCGTCGAGGCGCGCGCGGAGGCTCTCCGGTTCATGGACTTCGGGGTCGACGACGTCGAGCTCACGACCGACGTCGACATAGCCGGAAAAGCTCATTCGTCGCTCGCGCTCGCCGTCTCCTCGGCACAAATGCCGGGTGCCGCGATTCGGCAACTGCAGTTGACCGGCGAGGGCAACGCCGCCCGCCACGCTCTCGCGCTGACGACGACGACGAGCGTCGGCACCGCGGAGCTCGCCCTCACCGGCAAGGTCGCCGACCCCTGGACGCGTGGATTCGCGTGGAGCTTCGAGCTCGACACGGCAACGGTCGCGTACCCGAAGCTCGCCCCGTGGAGTCTTCGCGAGCCTGTCACCGGCCAGGTCACGAACACGGAAGCCGAGCTCCATCAGGCCTGCTGGCAGAGCGGTTCGGCTGAGCTTTGCGTCGAAGGGACGCGTGGCGCGACCAGCACGCAGGCGCAGTTTGCGCTTTCGCAGCTTAGGTTCGACTACGTCGCCGCGCTGCTGGCCAAGCCCGTGCGACTCGAAGGAGACTTGAGTCTCGAGGGCAGATTCGCGCAAGCCGGGAACGGTGCGCCGCAACTCGACGTGTCGCTTCGAACGTCGCCCGGTCGGCTCGTCTCCGGCGACGACGGCGAAATCGCGGATGGCAGCGACGCCGACGAACCTTATGCGCTCGTGTTCGGACCCGCAGACGGCCGCGTCACGATGAATGACGATCGCTTCGAAGGCTCGCTGCGGGTGCCGTTTGCCGAGCGAGGCGAGTTAGAGGCGAGCGCGCGCGTCGGGGCAGGCGCGGGAGCGCCGTTCGCGCAGCGTGCGCTCGACGGCCAGCTCACGATCGACGTCGCTTCGCTCGACTTCGTCTCGGAGCTCGTCACGCAAGTGCAGAACATACAGGGTGCGGTGACTGGCGATCTGCGCGTCGCGGGCACGGTCGGCAAACCGCACGTCGCAGGGTCGCTTGCGCTCGAGGGCGGCGGCGCGAGCTTGCCCGGAACCAACGTCGAGCTCGAGGATGTCGGACTCGAGCTCGCGGGCGACGGCGAGAGCGGCTTCACGATACGCGCACAAGCGCGCAGCGGGGGCGGCACCCTGAGCGCCGAAGGCCGCGTAACACTCTCGGAAGCGGGGCCGGAGGGTCGAATCGCGGTCGCAGGCGACGCGTTCGAAGTCGTCGATACGGTCGACGCGCAGGTCGTCGTGTCCCCGGACCTTGATCTCGTGTTGACGCGCGACGGGACCGAGCTCACGGGTGCGGTGACGGTGCCCCGCGCGACCCTGACGCCGCGCGACACTGGCGAGTCGGCGGTGGCGGTGTCGGGCGACCAAGTGATCGTCGCGTCCGGCGACGAAGCCGACCAGCCGGCCGCTCGGCCGTTCACGGCCAACGTACGTCTCGCGCTCGGCGACGAGGTTCGCCTAGACGGCTACGGTCTGACTGGCCGCTTGGTCGGCGCGATCGCGATCACGGAGAAATCCGGCGAGCCGACCGCGGCGAGCGGCGAGTTGCGGGTGGAAGAAGGCATCTATGAGGCGTACGGTCAGAAGCTCGAGATCGAGAGGGGCCGCGTTGTGTTCGCCGGCGGACCCATCACTGAGCCCGGACTCGACATCGAGGCCGTGCGGCGGCCTACCGAAGACATCGTCGTCGGCGCGCGAGTGCGCGGCGTGCTGTCTGCGCCCGAGCTCTCGCTGTTCTCGGAGCCGCCGATGGCGCAGCAGGAGCAACTGTCGTATCTCGTGCTCGGGCGGCCGCTCGACGATGCGTCCGCATCGGAGTCGTCGGCGATGTCGCGCGCAGCGCTCGCGCTCGGGCTCAGAGGCGGCAACTTCGTCTCCGAGCGCATCAACGAGAACCTCGGGCTCGACACGTTCGGTATCGAAACCGATTCCGGCGAGGCGGCGTCCGAAGCGGCGTTCGTCATCGGCAAGTACCTTACGCCGAGCCTGTACGTGAGCTACGGCATCGGGCTATTGGATCCCGTCAAAACGGTCAAGCTCCGCTACGCGATCTCCAAGCGTTGGCGTCTCGTGACCGAATCGTCGTCGGAGGCGAGCGGCGGTGACGTGATCTACAACATCGAACGCGGCCGATGAGTGCCTCCGCGATACAAGCGGGCGTCAATGAGGCTAAGCGCGTGGAGGCTCCACTGGGCTCCAGCCGATGGCAGCTCTGCGAGGAAGGACGGCACTGAACGTGGTCCCGTCTCGATCGGGTGACCGCACAGCGATCGAGCCACCGTGCGCAAGCATGATCTGGTTGGCGATGAACAGGCCGAGCCCGACGCTCGACCCGCGGCGCTCATCTTCAGAATGATCTCATGCGTCGTTCGCAAAGCGCCCTTGCCATCGGCCGTCATGCGGAAGTGGCGCTTCGCCCGCCCGCCGCGCTCGGCTGTGGGCTCTCCCGTATGCGATTTGATGAAGCCCTTCGACTCCAGCCGGTTGAGCGTTGCGTAAACAGCGCCGATCGAGATGTCGCGTCCGGTCGCGCTCTCGATTTCCTTTCGGACCGTCATGCCGTACGCATCCGAACCGACACGCATCACGGCGAGCAGCACGATGTGCTCCAGTGAGCGGTGCTCGCCATCGGTGTCACCCGTGCGAGCTACACCATGGCCGAACCCGCAATCACGACCTATGGCCAGAGAAACGCCGAGGCACCCGGTCAGCTGAGTCTATTTTCATTCCTCGTGGGCAAGTGGAAAGGCGTAGCGAAGGTTCGACTCGAGGACGGGAGAGATGCCGAGTTCGAGTGGACGTGGATCGGCCGCTATGTCCTCGACGGCATGGCGATTGCGGACGAGCTCCACGTGGCTGGATCGGACGGCAGCGCATACCTCGGCATCACCCTGCGGCATTTCGACGCCGTGAAGCGATCGTGGATCATCGAGTTTCTCAACGTCTCGAATTCATTTCTTCGCAGGCAGGTGAATCCACAATCAGGCTCCGTGAGTCTGGATGCTGGCACCATTGTGATCATTTCCGAGGATGCGCAGACGAGGATTCGGGAGAACTACCGGACGAAACGGTGTTGAAGGAGCATCAGGCGGTGGCTTGCTAGAATCATCTCCTGGCATGGGGCTTTCAGGCCCCTTTTCTGGAGAGCTCACGTCCATGTCCGCGATCCGACCCATCCGCCTGTTCGCACTGGCCGCCCTGCTGGCCACGCCCGCCGCTTACGCCAGCGATGCCAAGGGCGATGCCGCCAACGGCAAGGAACTGTTCATGGCCAATGGCTGCCCGGCCTGCCATGGCGTGACCAAGGAAGACAATGCGAAGGTGGGCCCCAATCTCGTCGGCGTCGTGGGACGCAAGGCTGGCACCACGCAGAGCCTCTTGGGCCCCAGCGAGAACCTGAAGAAGTACGGTGTGATCTGGAGCGCCGAGACCCTGGATGAATTCCTGGTCAACCCGAACGCCAAGGTGCCGGGCACAGCGATGGCAGGCATCCTGACCGATCCGCAGCAGCGCGCCGATGTGATCGCCTACCTCTCCACGCTGAAGAATTGACGCCGTCGCAGTCGCCGGCCGGGCCGGCAAGCGACTGCTCATACAGCAGGGTGCAGCTTACCGGCTGACCTGGACGCTGGTTCCACCACCAGGGGCGCCGTTGCCGGGGTCACCGTTGGAGACCACCTTGACCCAGAGTGCATCCTTGTCCTTGAAGTACGAGGTGTCGCTGGCCTTGCGCAGCGCATCCAGGCTGCTCCTGCGGCGCACCCGAGGCTGCGGTGGTGAATCCCGGCAGCTGGAAAATCACCCAGGAGCCGCGATCCAGTTCCGTCAGGTTGAGGGGCAGCGGACGGCCTTTCGGTGGTCACCTTGATCTCGGTACCGGCTCGTACGTTGGTGGCGGTTACGGTGTACTCCTTGCCATTGCGGCTGAGAACGACTGGCGGCTGAGCAGGAGCTCCACCGGCACCGCCGGCCAAATGCGCCAGGACCGGCCGCTCCTCCAGGAGCGGGTCCGCCGGGACCGGCCGCTGCACCAGGACCGCCAAACGCGCCGGGACCAGTACCGCCAGCCGGAGCAGCAGGTCCGCCAGGACCGGCTGCCGCACCAGCACCAGCCGCGCCCGGACCGGCACCGCCGGCTCCTCCGGGACCTGCGCCCCGAGCGCCGCCGAATCCACCGCCGCCGGGGCCGCCAAAAGTCAGGCGCCCGATATCGCCCTTGCACACGGCAGCGTTCCAGGTGGGCTTGATCTCACAGGCTTGTGCGTCGACTGCGATGCTGTCGTTGACGCCGTCGTGGATGAGAACGTAGGAATTGGGACCACCGCCGAGCGAGCCGTCCTTGTCGCGGTACGCCGCGGTCTTATAGGACGTACTGCCTGCCGTTATCGCTGGCCCACTTGCTGTTGTTCGCCATCGGCGGGAAATACACCGGCTTGGCGTTGACGAATTTCAAGCGCTCGAAGGCGTTGTTGGTGCTGACCCCGAAGCTGCTAAACAGCAGGTTAGAGATCGCTCCCGTCTTGCGAGTGGCGTTGTCCTCGTAATTCCGGAAGGTGGTATTCACCACGTCATGACGGTAATCGTAGTACTCGTAGCCACGGATCGGGAAATCCGGCATTGCGGGCTTCGGCAAGCTGCGGCCGTAAGCCTTTTCCGCGTCAGTCCTGGGGTTGCCGATGTTCTCGGTTTCGCCCACGAACAGCGAGTCAACGACCTGTGACGTAAAGGCGTAACGACCGAATGCGCCAGACGCGTGCGTAAAGCCCATGGCGTTGTCGGCCAGCTTCACGTTCCTGAACACGTGCATCTCACCGCGGCCCCAGATGCCGCCATTGCGGTTCTTGTAGGCGGTGAGATCCTCGAAGACCGATTCCAGCGCCGTGCTGTTCGGGTCAGCGGGATTTTCAAGGCCGGTATGCGAGCTGCCGGTAACACCGAAAGTGTTATTGGGCGCAATGTTCCGGTCGAACATGAACGAGTCGTAGTTGGAGTGGGCGACGTTGCCCTTGAACTCGCGGAATGGCGTTCGACGCGGCCAGGTTGCCTTGCTGATCTCCGTGCCCTCGAACTGACCGTTCGGGTGCTCCGGCAATGACATCCAGAAGCCGTTCGAGTCGGAACCCGCGGCCACGTTGTCGCGGTAGACGTTGTCCGGGTTGGTGATCCAGAACGTCGACGCCGTGTTGTCCGAGGGCAGCAGGACATCCTTCGAGGCCTGGCCATTCGATCTGATGACCTGACGATTCCCGTAGTCTGGGCTCTCTCCGGCCGCGGCGAGGTTGGTCGGGACGCACGGCTTGGACGTATGGCACTTGGTCTGGATCCCGAGGTTGTGGACGAACTCGTTGCCGTGCTCGATGCCGTCTTCCATGAAGAAGCAGTGACCGACGGTGTTGTAGGTCACGTTGTTTTCGACGTGCAGGTAGTTCGTGCCGTGCACGGTCACGCAGCGGTTGTAGGTGTCGTGGATCGCCGCGTTCTTGATGTACTGGCCCTTGCGCGTCGCCGACCAGATGCCAGTGGATCGGATACCGGGCAAGCGTCAGGTTCTGACCCATGCGATTGAGCTCGACGCCCTCGACGTACATGTGGCTCGAGGGCATCGCCATGATGTGACCGCCGAGGAACGACTGTTCCGCGTCGGCCGATGCCTGGATCTTGATGTTGCGCGTCAGCAAGCCGACTTCGCCGCGCTCATCCACGTCGAAGGTGATCTTGCCGAAGTGCATGTAGTCGAGCTTCTTGTCGAGCGTGATCTTGTTGCCGCTGATGGCGGCAATGGTGCGCCGCTCGGCCTGCCGCGGATCGAAATCCGTCGACGCGAGGACGATCTCGTCGCCCACCCGCCAGCCCGCGGCGTTCAGCACCTCGATCGAAGTGCTGCCTGCCTTGGCCGTGCTCGCCAGCTTGGTCCAGGTGTTGGTCCGGTCACCGTGCAGGTTCAGCGTTCCGCCCGAGATCATGATCCCGCGGTCACCCATGCCCGCCATGACGTCTTCACCCTTGACGTTATTGGTGAGGGTGATGGTCGCCTTGCGCGTGTGGGGGCTGGCTTCGCTGCCGATGGCCAGCTCCCCGTGCAGCATGATCCACTCGGTGGTCAGCTCCAGGTCGGCATTGTTCGCGAAGGTGAGCTTGCCGTCGATGGACAGACCGCCCAGCGCCGGCGGACTGACGTCGAGGATCACTTCCTTGTCCCTGCCGATGGTGACCTTGTCGCCTGCGACGGGCACCTTGCGGTTGGGCCAGGTGGCAGGATCAGACCAGTTCGTCGGCTTGGCCGCCGGCGATCCGGCATTCTGAGCCTGAGCGACAGCGAACACGCCGCCGAGCAAGAATGCCGGAACGAGAGATACAAGAAGGACCGAGCGATTCCTTTTGCTCATGACATCAACCCCCGAACTTGAAGATGACCCGTAGCTTGAGCCGCAGAGGATAGCGTGATTGTCGACGCAGTTACGAGGCAGCATGCGACGGCATTTCGCGACTGCGAACGCGAAATGAAAAAGCCCCCGGCCTCAGGCCGGGGGCTCTCTGTTCATACGGCAGGTTTCAGCTTACCGGCTGACCTGCAGGCTGGTTCCGCCACCAGGCGTGGCGCCGCGAGCACCGTCGCCGTTGGAGACCACCTTGACCCAGAGTGCATCCTTGTCCTTGAAGTACGAGGTGTCGCTGGCCTTGCGCAGCGCATCCAGGCTGCTTTGCTGCGTACCCGAGGCTGCGGTGGTGAACCCCGGCAGCTCGAAGATCACCCACGAGCCGGCATCCATTTCCGTCAGAGTGAGGTTCAGGGACGGCCTTTCGGTGGTCACCTTGATCTCGGTACCGGCTCGTACGTTGGTGCCGGTTGACGGTGTACTCCCTGCCATTGCGGCTGAGAACGACGGGCGGCTGAGGAGGAGGTCGGCCGGCACCCGTCGGAGCACCCAACGTGCTGGTACCGCCCGCTGTGCCAGGCGCGGGTCCGCCGGGACCTGCCGCGGCACCAGGACCGCCAAATGCGCCGGGACCCGCACCGCCCGCCGCCGCAGCGGGTCCGTAAGCACCGGCTGGCGCCCCGGGACCCGCCGCGCCCGGACCGGCGCCGCCCGCTGCTCCGGGGCCTGGGCTGCGACCGCCGCCGAATACGCCGCCGGGGCCGCCAAACGTCAAGCGTCCGATGTCGCCCTTGCACACCGCAGCGTTCCAGGTGGGCTTGATCTCACAGGCTTTCGTGTCGGTTGCGATGCTGTCGTTGACGCCGTCGTTGAGGAGAATGTAGGAATTGGGGACACCGCCGACCGAGCCGTCCTTGTCGTGGATCGCCGCGGCCTTCCAGGCCACGCCGTTCAAATTATCGTTGCCCCACTTGCGCTCCATCGGCGGGAAATACACCGGCTTGGCGTTGACGAATTTCGCGCCCTCGATGGCGTTTTCGGTGCTGACGCCGGCGCTCGTATACATCAGGTAAGAGATCGCTCCGGTCTTGCGGGTGGCGTTGTCCTGGTAGTTCCGGAAAGTGACGTTCACCACGTCATGACGGTAGTCGTAGTACTCGTAGCCACGGATCGGGAAATCCGGCATTTGCGGCTTCGGCAAGCTGCGGCCGTAAGCCTTCTCCGCGTCAGTCCTGGGGTTGCCGATGTTCTCGGTTTCGCCCACGAACAGCGAGTCGACGACCTTTGACGTAAAGGGGTCACGACCGAAGTTGCCGGACGCGTGCGTAAAGCCCATGGCGTTGTCGGCCACCTTCACGTTCTTGAATACGTGCATCTCGCCGCGGCCCCAGATACCGCCATTGCGGTTCTTGTAGGCGGTGAGATCCTCGAAGACCGTTTCCAGCGTTTTGCTGTTCGGGTCAGCGGGATTTTCCTTGGGCATATGCGCGTTGCCGGTAACACCGAAAGTGTTATTGGGGTTGATGTTCCGGTCGAACATGAACGAGTCGTAGTTGGAGTGGGCGACGTTGCCCTTGAACTCGCGGAATGGCGTTCGACGCGGCCAGATGGTCTTGCTGATCTCCGTGCCCTCGAACTGACCTTGCGGGTGCTCCGGCAATGACATCCAGAAGCCGGTCACGTCGGAACCCGCGGCCACGTTGTCGCGGTAGATGTTGTCCGGGTTGGTGATCCAGTAACTCGACGCCGTGTTGTCCGAGGGCAGCAGGACATCCTTGGAGTGCCTGGCCATTCGCTCTGACGGCCTGGCGATTCTCGTAGTCTGGGTTCTCTCCCGCTGCGGCGAGGACGGTCGGGACGCACGGCTTGGACGTATGGCACTTGGTCTGGATCGCGAGGTTGTGGACGAACTCGTTGCCGTGCTCGATGCCGTCTTCCATGAAGAAGCAGTGACCGACGGTGTTGTAGGTCACGTTGTTCTCGACGCTGCAGGTAGTTCGTGCCATGCACGGTCACGCAGCGGTTGTAGGTGTCGTGGATCGCGGCGTTCTTGATGTACTGGCCCTTCGCGTCGCCGACCAGATGCCAGTGGATCGGATACCGGGCAAGCGTCAGGTTCTGACCCATGCGATTGAGCTCGACGCCCTCGACATACATCTTGCTCGAGGGCATCGCCATGATGTGACCGCCGAGGAATGACTGTTCCGCATCGGCCGATGCCTGGATCTTGATATTGCGCGTCAGCAAACCGACTTCGCCGCGCTCATCCACGTCGAAGGTGATCTTGCCGAAGTGCATGTAGTCGAGCTTCTTGTCGAGCGTGATCTTGTTGCCGCTGATGGCGGAAATGGTGCGCCGCTCGGCCTGCCGGGGATCGTAATCCGTCGACGCGAGGACGATCTCGTCGCCGACCCGCCAGCCCGCGGCGTTCAGGACCTGGATCGAAGTGCTGCCTGCCTTGGCCGTGCTGGCCAGCTTGGTCCAGGTGTTGGTCCGATCACCGTGCAGGTTCAGGGTTCCGCCCGAGATCATGATCCCGCGGTCACCCATGCCCGCCATGACGTCTTCACCCTTGACGTTATTGGTGAGGGTGATGGTCGCGTTGCGCGTGTGGGGGCTCGCTTCGCTGCCAATGGCCAGCTCCCCGTGCAGCATGATCCACTCGGTGGTCAGCTCCAGGTCGGCATTGTTGGCGAAGGTGAGCTTGCCGTCGATGGACAGACCGCCCAGCGCCGGCGGACTGACGTCGAGGATCACTTCCTTGTCTCTGCCGATGGTGACCTTGTCGCCTGCGACCGGCACCTTGCGGTTGGGCCAGGTGTCAGGATCGGACCAGTTCGTCGGCTTGGCCGCCGGCGATCCGGCAGTCTGAGCCTGAGCGACAGCGAACACGCCGCCGAGCAGGAATGCAGGAACGAGCGATAAGAGAAGGAACGAGCGATTCTTTTTGGTCATGACATCAACCCCCGTCTCGAAGACGACCTGCTACTTGAGCCGTACAGAATAACGCGGCTGTCTGGAGAGGTCAGCCGACGAGCAACACCAAACCCGCCAGCAGCGCTGCCACGCCGCCGGCCTGCACGCTGCGCTTCGGTGCGTACGCGAACGGAAACACGAGGGCGAGGCCGCTCGTGGCGAGATTCATGACCCAGGCCGCCGTGCCCATCGGCACGTCCCATTGCAGGTAGCAAGGAATCCACGACAGCGCGAGCAGCAAATAGCCCGTCGCGCGAAGCCGTGTGACGACACCGGGCGATGGTGGTCCCGTCCAGACGAGCGGCACGTTGCGCGCCGTGATCGCGCAGAGCGCGGCGAAGCCAGCGTATGCGCAGAGAAAGCTCGACAGCAGGTACATCACTCCGCCGGTGACAGAACGGGGGCTGCGACCGTCTTGCCAACGCGCACGTCGACGCGCTTACCGCTCATCTTCCATGCCGCGCACGCCAGCGCGAGGCCGATTGAGAGTCCGCCAAGATCGACGGCCACCATCTTCCAATCCCCTGCTGCGATCATCGAGCCGATATCGCAATTCGGCACCAAATAGCCGATGGCCGGAAGCCCGATGCACAGCACGGCAACGGCCGCGAACTGCTCGACCCAGGCCTTGTGCGGCGCCCGGACCAGCGCGTGCACCGCGGCGACGCCCCACGCCAGCCAGAACGTGTAAAGCTCGAGATCCGAGCGCTGTGCCTGATCGAGCGGCACGGCGCGGATGGACGCGTAGACGCCGCCGGAAAAACCTCCGGTGGGATCGGAGAGAGATTGTGGCAACAATCTGATAGCCCACAGGTAGCTCGCGCACGCGAACATCGCGCCGCCCACCGAGGCGACGTTCATGCGATCGACGAACTCGTAGAAACGCCGCGCACCGGCTGACTTCGCCTTCGCGCGGCGCTTCGCCGTGAACATCACCAGGCCGCAGGCGATCATGATCGTGCCGGCCGCGCCGCACAGGAAATACAGGACGCGCATCGCGGTACCGCCGAAGAACGCGAAGTGCAGGCCGCCAAAGATATTGGTGACCTTCTGCACCGCGTTGACCGTGTTTCCCGCGGGACTGATGACGCGGCCGTTGGCCCCATCGAACGTCATGCTATTGGCCGTGAAGGTTATGGCGTCGGGCCGCGCGCGCGTGCCACCGAATCTCACCGTTGCGTTGTCGCGACCGGGATTGTTGACGGTGAAGCTGGACAGCGTGCCCATCTCCGCCTGCGCCTGCGCGAACAGAGTGGAGATCGGCACGTTGGGCGCGGGGTTGCCGGGTTCTACGATGTTTCCCGGGATCCTGCCGACCGCGTCGCTGCTGAAGCGACCCCACAACATCCCCGGGCCCCCGCCGCCGACCACGGCCGGAGGTGGCGGCGCCGGATAGCGGGCGGCCATCTGCATGCCGGTGGGAATATAGAGATAGCAGTAGAAGGCTAGGCCGGTCAGCACGATCATGAACTGGAATGGCCACGTGAGGACTCCGAGCACGTTGTGTGCGTCGAGCCAGCGTGTCTGCACCGACTTCGCTTGCCGCCGGAACGTGAAGAAGTTGCGGAAGATCTTCTTGTGAACGACGAGGCCGGTGATCGTGCAGATCAAAAACGCCAGGCCGACGAAGCCGGACAGCATGTACGTCCATTGGAACGTGCGCCCCGAGAGATCCTGCACCTCACGGTTGAACGTCCAATGGAAGTCGACAAAGAAGCGCCCACCATTCGTCACGGTGGTGACTTTACGCCCAGAGCCGTCCGGGACGAGCCGCGCGAATTGCTGCGCGTTTTTCTCGTCGAGCCAGCTCAGCACCAGCAGCGGATGGCGTTCCAGGTCCGGCAGGGTGACGGCCCAGCGCCGCGAGTCGGGTGCAACCTTCTGCAGATAGTCGATGCTGTACTGCACCGTGGCCTCGGGCGACAACATCTTCGCGCCGTGCAGCTCCGGTTGCGCCCAATGCTGAATCTCGAACCAGAAGACGGCGATGGTTCCGGTGAGAAAGAGCGCGAATGCCAACCAACCGAGGACCAGGCCAAACCACGTGTGCAGCCAGTCCATCCGTTGCGTGAGGCTTTTCTCCATGACCATGTCCCCTTGAGCGCGGTTCTTCGCTTATGGCGCTGGTGGTGTTTCCGGCAGGAGCACCGCGATGCCGATGAGCAGCGCGGTCAATGCAGCGAGCACCCACCACGCCTTTCGCATTGATGCCGCCGCGCACACAAAGATGATGGCCGCGACATAGACGACGAGCTGTATCAGACCGGAGAGCATCCCGGCATCTACCGGGCTCATGCGACCCCATTCGATGGCGATCCTGGCCGCGGCGGCGCCGGCCCAGTAGGTCACGACATAGCCACCCACCACCGCGGCGACCGTTCTGGAAACGACCAGTCTGGTATACGAGGTGTCGGAAGCCTTCCCATTCCGAAGGGCGATTGCCACGGTACCCCCACCACGGTCAGAAAAATGCCCCCGGCTTCAAGCCGGGGGCTCTCGTTCACGCGGCAGCTCAGCTTAACGGCTGACCTGCAGGCTGTCTCCAGGACCAGGGCCGCGTACCAGGGCCGCTGCCAAGGATGTCACCGGTGGAGACGATCTTGACCCAAAGCGAACCGTTGCCCTTGTAGTACGAGGTGGCGCTGGCCTTGCGCAGCGCATCCAGGCTGTCCTGCGCCGTACCCGAGTTTGCAGTGGTGAATCCCGGCAGCTCGAACATCACCCACGAACCGGCATCCAGTTCCTTCACGTTGATGTTCACGGATGGCCTTTCGGTGGTCACCTTGTACTCGCTGCCCGCTCGTACGTTGGTTTCCCCGTCGGCGGTGAACTCCTTGCCATTGCGGCTGAGAACGACTGGCGGCCCTGAAGGCGCACGGGTACCTCTGATTCGACCACCACCTGGGGCAATGGCAAAGACAACAGGTGTAGCAGCAGGTCTGGCGGCACCTGCGCCAGGACCAGCACGCCAGCAGCGCCTGGGGCACCTGCACCAGGACCGGCGGCGCCAGGGCCGGGAGCTCCGGCTCGTGCGGGACCGGCACCGGGACCACCGGCACCGGGAGCACCGGCACCAGGAGCGCCGCCGCCGCCGAAGCCGCCGAACCCAACAGCACCACCACCGCCGCCAACATTCATGCGCCCGATATCGCCCTTGCACACCACGGCGTTCCAGGTGGGCTTGGCCTCGCAGGATTTGTCGGCGTCGATTCCGGTGACGTTGACGATGTAGGAATTGGGGACACCGGTGATGGTGCCGTCCTTGTCGTTGAACACCGAGGTCTTGTAGACCGTATTGCCGTAATCGTCGTTGCTCCACCTGTTGTCGATCGGCGGGAAATACACCGGCTTGGCGTTGATGAATTTCGAGCGCTGCACGGTGTTGTTGGAGCTCATCCCGAAGCTGGTGAACAGCAGGTAGGAGATCGCTCCCGTCTTGCGGGTGGCGTTGTCCTGGTAATTCACGAAGGTGTTGTTGTCCAGCTCATGATGGTAGTCATAGAACTCGTAGCCGCGGATCGGGAAATCCGCGACTTCGGGGTGCGGCAAGCTGCGGCGGTAAGCCATTTCCGCCGGCGTCCTGGGGTTGCCGATGTTCTCGGTTTCGCCCACGAACCGCGAGTCAACCACCCGTGACGTATAGGCGGACTGACCGAAGTTGCCGGACGCTTGCGTGAAGCCAATTCCGTTATCGGCCATCTTCAGGTTCTTGTAGAGGCGCAACTCACCGCGGGCCCAGATGCCGCTATTGCGGTTCTTGTAGCTGGTGAAATCCTCGACTACCGACTCCGCTTGAGCGCTGTTCGCGTCAGCGGGATTGACAAGGGAAACATACCCGCCGACGGCGAAATGGCCATCGGCCCTGGGGGCGCGGTCGCCCATGAAACTGTCAAAGTTCGAATGGGCGACGTTGCCCTTGAACTCGCGGAGCTTCGTGCGACGTGGCCACGTAGCCTTGCTGATATCCGTGCCTTCGAACTGGCCCGTCGGATGCTCCGGGAAGGCGAGCCAGAAACCTGTCGCGTCGGAACCCGCGGCCACGTTGTCGCGGTAAATGTTGTCCGGGTTGGTGATCCAGAAGCTCGACACCGTGTTGTCCGAAGGGATCAGGACATCCTTGGAGTCCTGGCCGGTCAAATTGAAGTTCGTGCCGGCCGTCGCTCCGAACGGGGCGAGGTTGGTCGGGTCGCACGGCTTGGACGTATGACACTTGGTCTGGATCGCCAGGTTGTGGACAAACTGGTTGCCCGTCTCGATGCCGTCTTCGAGGAAGAAGCAGTGACCGACGGTGTTGTAGGTCACGTTGTTCTCGACCTGCAGGTTGTTCGTGCCATGCACGGTCACGCAGCGGTTGTAGGTGTCGTGGATCGCGGCGTTCCTGATGTACTGCCCCTTGCGCGTCGCCGACCAGATGCCAGTGGATCGGATACCGCGCAAGCGTCAGGTTCTGACCCATGCGATACAGCTCGACGCCCTCGACATACATCTTGCTCGAGGGCATCGCCATGATGTGACCGCCGAAGAATGACTGTTCCGCGTCGGCCGATGCCTGGATCTTGATATTGCGTGTCAGCAAACCGACTTCGCCGCGCTCATCCACGTCGAAGGTGATCTTGCCGAAGTGCATGTAGTCCAGCTTCTTGTCGAGCGTGATCTTGTTTCCGCTGATGGCGGAAATGGTGCGCCGCTCGGCCTGCCGGGGATCGTAATCCGTCGACGCGAGGACGATCTCGTCGCCAACCCGCCAGCCCGCGGCGTTCAGGACCTCGTATCGAAGTGCTGCCTGCC
Organism: uncultured Gammaproteobacteria bacterium; assembly: GCA_963742115.1. Classification (GTDB taxonomy): domain Bacteria; phylum Pseudomonadota; class Gammaproteobacteria; order Steroidobacterales; family Rariloculaceae; genus FEN-1219. The sequence goes on along the minus strand of CAVUKQ010000006.1, from coordinate 177,117 downwards.
TTAGCCGTGCTGGCCAGCTTGGTCCAGGTGTTGGTCCGATCACCGTGCAGGTTCAGGGTTCCGCCCGAGATCATGATCCCGCGGTCACCCATGCCAGCCATGACGTCTTCACCCTTGACGGTATTGGTGAGGGTGATGGTCGCCTTGCGCGTGTGGGGGCTGGCTTCGCTGCCAATGGCCAGCTCCCCGTGCAACATGATCCACTCGGTGGTCAGCTCCAGGTCGGCATCGTTTGCGAAGGTGAGTTTGCCGTCGATGGACAGACCGCCCAGCGCGGGCGGACTGACGTCGAGGATCACTTCCTTGTCTCTCCCAATGGTGACCTTGTCGCCTGCGACCGGCACCTTGCGGTTGGGCCAGGTGTCAGGATCGGACCAGTTCGTCGGCTTGGCCGCCGGCGATCCAGCATTCTGAGCCTGAACGACAGCGAACACGCCGCGAGCAGGAATGCAGGAACGAGCGCTACAAGAAGGACCGAGTGACTCTTCTTGCTCATGACATCAACCCCCAAAACTTGGATGACCCCGAGACTTGGGGGTAAAGGATAGCGCGACTGGCGTACCCCAGCGAATATCGGGCAAACGCGCGTTCCGAGCCCGGCCCAGCTTCACTCCAGCCGCACATGCTGCGGCAGTGTATGGACGGCGCCTCAGGGTTGTGCCGCAAGGTTGTGTGCGCTCGGCGCAAAACTTGGTTAACCCCACGGGTAGGCAACCGCTCCCTAATACAATGATCTACTCTCCGCGCGGGATGCGCGCAGGTCTAGGGAGGCGTGGGGAGGAGCTACTGGAGGCTAGGAGCGGAATCGAACCGCTGTACACGGCTTTGCAGGCCGCTGCATCACCACTCTGCCACCTAGCCCTCGGACGCGCGCAATTTAGCACAGGCCTGCCGGCGCGTGCCGCCTAGAACGCACTCCCCCGTCAGATCGGGACCCACGATGAGCTGGTGAATCGCGTCCGCGTCTTCGAATGAATCGGGCGCCCAATGGGCCGTCCGAACGATTGCAAAACTCGCGCGGCTCTACTTCAACTCGTCGATGACCCAGAACTTCGTCCCGGTGACGTCGGCGTGCGCCATCAGACCTTTGTCCGTTATTTGGTAGAAGGCCACGCCCTTGTAGAAACTCGAGCGCATCGCGACGCCTTCCTGACCCGCTGCCGCTTCGGCCGTGGCGCTCGAATCCCAGCCCCCCGCCACGAACTTGTCGAGATGGCTGTCCGTCTCGAACAGAATGATCAGGCTATAGCGCTGCGCGCCGATGCCGAGGCCGATTCCGCCCATGCCCATCCGCATGTAGGTCCGTGCGCCCGTCTTCTTGTTGACCGCGACGCCCGTCCCGCTGCCGCCCGAGACGATGAAGCCCGCCTTGGTCGCCGTGAACACGGCGTACCCGACCGCGCGATCGTAGAGTTCCTTCGAAGTCGGCTGCGTCTTCAGCAAATCGTCGAGAGTCGACTTTGCATTCGCATCGATCTCGAGGCGCCGTTGGACGGCTTCGGTGCTGTTGTTTTGCGCGTGAGCAGTCAACGAGCCCAAAACACAAATCATCGCGACCAACATGGACCGCTGGACCGACATTCGTTTCCCCTTCAGGTTTCCCGAGAACAACAACCGCGTATGGTGCTCGAACATCGATGTCCTGGCTAGGCCGGTTGCGCGCCTGCCTAGTCGTGCGCGGGTGTCGAGCACGACGCGCGAAAAATACACGCGCGGATGAATCGGAACTACCCGTCGCCGTTTCCCGACAGCGCGAGCGCCGCGACCCGCCGATTCCCGAATAGGCGAACGGTCAGGCGACCGCGTAACCCGTGAGCTGGTAGCCGAACAGAACGAAACCCACGGCGAGCAGCGCGACGTTGGTCGCGAACGCGTGTCGGGTGAAGCTGCCGGTCGTGCGCCACGCGTTGAAGACGATCAACATCACGCTCAGTGCGAGCAACTGCCCGATCTCGACCCCGACGTTGAACGAGACCATGTTCGCGACGAGCCCATCCTGAGAGATCGCGAGGTCCTGCAGCTTGGTCGCAAGCCCGAAGCCGTGGAAGAAACCGAAGAACAGCACCGCGGCCTTGGTATTCGGCTCGAAGCCGAGCGCTCGAAACCCCCCGAGGTTCTCGAACGCCTTGTACACCACCGACAGGCCTATCACGGCGTCGACGAGGTAGGAATTGACGTGCAACCCACCGAGCACGCCGAGCAGCAGCGTCGCGCTGTGCCCTACAGCGAACAGCGTGACGTACAGGGCGACGTCCTTGAGCCGATAGAGGAAGAAGATCACACCCGCGAGAAACGCGAGATGGTCGTACCCCGTAACCATGTGCTTCGCGCCGAGGTAGACGTAAGGCCCGATGTGCGCCCCGCTCGCTCGCAGCAGGAACGCCTGATCGTCGCCCGAGATCCCATGCGCCGACGCGATACCGGCGAGGAGCAAGCCGACCGCCGCGAGTGCGATCTCGACTGACGGCGTGCCGACCCTTGGTTGCCGCACGCCGCTACTCGATCGAAATGACGTTCGCGTGGCGCAAATCGTGGCGCCACTCGCCATTTTCCCTGCGGAACACGTCCGTGAACCGGCGATGGATTCGCTTGCCCGCGTTCGGCGCGCCCGACCTCGGCACGACGACCTCTTCGCCCATGAGCACGACGATGTCCGGCCCGTGTGAGCCCGCGTAGTCGAGGTGCTGCTCGACCGAGGCATAACTCACGGTCCCCTTCGCGAAATTCGCGAGCATCTGCTCGCCCGTTACGACGGCGTTGCCCGGCGTATTCGCCACGAACGTGGAGGAATAGCGCTCGCTCTCGGCGGTCACGCCCGGTCGTCGTCATTGCCGCGATCCCCGCGCGTCTCAGCGCCAGCACCTCTTGAACGGCGCGATCGTTTGCCCAGGGCTCCGGCTCCGCGCCGTTCGCCACCGGCATCGCCAGTGTCACGGCGGTAGCCAATGCGAGGATCAGTCTGCGCAGCGGAAAAAACCGATCAGCCGAGATACCCATTGCATCCCCCCATGGAACTGCTTGGATTTGTTTTGAGGCCGGCGGGCGTCGTCACGCCGCCGCCGATGCTAGCACCGCGTCGCCGAGGCTGTCATGGCACGCGCATCGACCCGGGCGCAACTTGCGTGCGACCATGGAAAGCCGCAGCATGACCGCTAAACCTCTAAATCGCACCGGCTCTAGTCTATTTAAAACATATTCTTACACGCTATTCTTCGTGTGATCTAATATCATGAGAATGACGGGCGGCCGAGCCATCGTCGAAGCCGCACGCGCGAACGGCATGCGGACGATCTTCGGCTTGCCCGGGGCCCAGATCTACGCGTTGTTCGACGGCCTGCACGCGACGGGAACCGACCTCATCGTCCCGCGCCACGAGCAAGCCGCGGCCTATATGGCCATGGGGTACGCGAAGTCGACCGGACGCACCGGCGCGTTCACGGTCGTTCCCGGCCCCGGAGTGCTCAACACCGCGGCAGCCCTGTGCACGGCGATGGGCAATTGCGCCCCGGTGGTGTGCCTCACGGGCCAAGTACCGTCGCAATTCCTCGGCAAAGGCCGCGGTCACCTGCACGAGCTCGCGGACCAGGCCGGCACTCTGCGCACGCTGATCAAGGACGCCGTCCGCATCGACGACCCGGCGGACACGAGTGCAATCGTCGCACGCGCGTTCCGCACCGCGCGCAGCGGTCGCCCGGGCCCCGTGTCGGTGGAGATGTGCTGGGACACGATGGCGGCGGAGGCTAGCGTCGACCTGGGCCCGGGAGACACGGCGCGCGACGAGCCGGAGCCCGACCTGGATGCGATCGCGGCCGCGGCCGACCTGCTCGCCGCCGCCAAGCGGCCGATGATCATGTGCGGCGCGGGCGCCCAACACGCGGCCGAGGAAGTCCGCGCGCTCGCCGAAATCTTGAATGCGCCGGTCACCGCATTTCGCAGCGGTCGCGGCGTCGTCCCCGAGGATCATCCGCTCGGCCTCGCGAGCGTCGCGGCGCGCGAGCTCTGGGACGACGTCGACGTTGTGCTCGGCATCGGCAGCCGCCTCGAGATGCCCTACATCCGTTGGCGGGATCCGATGCGCTACGAGCCCGCCCCGAGTGACGGCCGCAAGCTGATCCGCGTCGACATCGAGCCTCGCGAGATGACGCGGTTCCGTCCCGACGTCGGCGTGATAGCGGACGCCGCGACGGCGTGCCGGCTGCTCGCGGACCGCTTGGCGCGCCGCGTGAGCCCGAACCGCGCCCGGCGGGCCGAGATCGAAGCCGCGAAACGCACGGCGCGCGAGCTCACGCAGCGGATCCAGCCCCAGGCGGCGTACCTCGACGCGATCCGCAGCGTCGTGCCGCGCGACGGATTCTTGGTCCCGGAGCTGTCGCAGGTCGGGTTCACGACCTACACCGGCGCGTACCCCGTCCTCGCGCCGCGCACCTACGTGTCCGAAGGCCACCAGGGCACGCTCGGCTTCGGGTTCCCGACGGCGCTTGGCGTGAGAGTCGCCAACCCCGACAAGGCCGTGGTCTCGATCACGGGCGACGGCGGGCTCATGTTCGGGATCCAGGAGCTCGCGACCGCCGCGCAGTACGGAATCGGCGTAGCGACGATCGTGTTCAACAATCGCTCGTACGGCAATGTGCTGCGTGACCAGCAGCAGCAGTTCGGCGGCCGCACGATCGGCGCGGAGCTCGAGAACCCGGACTTCATAAAGCTCGCAGAGAGCTTCGGCGTTGCTGCTGAGCGCGTACGCACGCCGGACGCTTTACGCAGTGCCCTCGAGCGCGCCCTCGGGACCGGCCGCCCTGCACTTCTCGAGGTCGCCTTGAAGCCGGGTGAAGAAACATCTCCGTGGGACTTGATCCATATGCGCACGCGGCCGTCGCAGCGCAGCCATGGGTGACCGGCGCGCCGGTCGGCGGCGAGAGCGTTCGACATGATGGCTTTGTTCGTCTGGATCGAGCAGAGCGCCCTCAGCGTCTGGGTGCGGGAATCGCCGTCGCTGCTGGCGTTTCCATTCATCCTGTTCCTGCACACGCTCGGCCTCGCGCTGCTCGCGGGGATCAGCGTCGCGCTCGACCTCTGGCTACTGATGGGAGCCGCACGCGCTCGCCGAATCGCGACGCGCGGGTTGTTTCGCGCGATGTGGCTAGGGTTCGCCATCAACGCCCTATCGGGCGTCGTGCTGCTAGCGGCGTATCCCGCCAAGGCGCTGACGAACTGGGTCTTTTACACGAAGATGGTGCTGATCCTGCTCGCGCTGCTCGCGCTCGAAGCGACCCGCCGCGAGGTCTTCGACGAGGCGCGGCCCGGCGACACGATCGTCGTCACAAGCCGCGCGCGGGCGCTCGCGATCGCGTCGCTCGCATTCTGGGCGGGCACGATCCTCACGGGGCGGCTGCTCGCGTATACCTACGTGATCTTGATGGCGAGCGACCCGCCCTGAGGACATTCCATGCCGGCACTCATCGAGTGGATTCGACATACGCCCGTGTCGTGGTTCGTGCTGAACTACCGGTGGGTGTGGCCGATCAGCGAGAGCGTTCATTTCTGCGGCCTCACGCTGATGACCGGAACCGTTGGACTCTTCGACCTGCGCTTGCTCGGCGTCGGCCGCGGAATCTCGCCGCGCTCGCTGCATCGGCTGCTGCGCTTCGGCGTGGCCGGCTTCGCGTTGTCGGTGATCACGGGAACGTTGTTCATCGCGGGCACGCCGGAGCAGTACTTCTACAACGCGGCCTTCAAGGTGAAGGTCACCTGCCTGTTCCTCATCGGCTGCAACGTGATCCTGTTCTACTCGCTCGAGTTCAAGCGAGTGGTGCAGCTCGGCCCCGACGACGACGCGCCGCTCGCCGCGAAGTGGATGGCAGGTGCCTCCCTCGTCTTGTTGACCTGCGTGATGTGCGCGGGCCGCATGTTGACGTTCTTCCGGCCCCCGTTCTGAGGTCGCCGCTCCAACGAAAAAAAAGCGCACAAGGTATAGTCTTGTGCCCAAGATGTTTTATGATGCACGGGTGTTCCGGGGGCGTCGGCTCGAGATGCTCATACCCCCTTCATGTAGCGTGATCAGCGTCGCGCCCCTGGAACACACCGCTCACGTCGAGCCATGGCCGTCGCCATTACGCGGCTGTCGTAACCTGGCGCACCGCCGTCGCAGCTTGGAGTCGCCGGCGCACGACGCGTGTCCACCACACGATGAATCCGCTGATGAACAGCACTGCCGGCAGAAGTCCCAGTAGCGCCCAGAGCCAGCGAATCCAAAGACCGCCGAACCGCCCGAAGTGGAGCTGGATCAACCAGAGCAGCACCGGCTCAGCGGGCCGAACGGTATCCGTGAGATCCGGATCGAAGTAGTCGACCACCCGTTCGAAGGGCTCCGGGAAGGCGAAATACACGGCCGTGACGGCCCAAACGAACAGCAGCGCGAAGGACCAGAAGCCGAGCGCGCTGTGCAGCTGCCACGCAAATCGTCGAGATTTCGCTGGCGGCCCGATGGTCATGCTGTGGCGCCAACGGCGTCGGCCCGGCCACCAAATTACGGCGCCGCTGACGAACAGCAGCGTCACGAGCATTCCGGCCAGACCGTTCACGAACCGGCCCGTCGTGCCCGCGAGCAGGTTGTCGTGCAGGTCCACGAGCCACTCGACGAAACGCAGCGTCGGGGGATAGGCATGTCCCATGTCCGTTCCGGCGTAAGGATCGAACAGGCGCTCGCTCGGCTGCCCGTCCTTCTCGAGCGAGATGGACACGGGGCGATCGGGCCGGCGCGGCTCGCGAATCGTCTTGATCTCGTGCTCCGGATAGACACGCTCCGCCGCCGCCCGCAACGCATCCGCCGTGAGGCGAACGCCGACCGTGGACGGCACGGTTCGCGGCACGAGCCATATGTTGAGCTCGCGGCGGAACACGATCGCGCTGCCCGTCACGCTGATCATCACGATATACAGGCCGAGCGCGATTCCGATCCACATGTGTGCTTGGAACAGCGCCTTGCGGAGAAACTCGTGTTGCGGAGCGTGCAGCCAGCGCTGCCCAACCGTTGTGTGTCGATTCAAGGAAGCCGTTACCCCCAACCCCGCGGCGTCGCCGCAAAGTGACTATATACGCGGCCGCGCGGACTCGCAGCCTCCGCGGGACGCACTGAGATTGCGCGCGTCGCCCGCGTCATCGATGATCCGGCGCGTGAATCGCAATCCCTCCCCCGTCTTCCGCACGGCCGTGCTGCTCGCAGCGACGACCTGGCTCGCGGCGTGCTCCGGCCGCCGCCACGAGATCCAGATGATCGATGGCTTGGCTCAGGGCACGACCTATACCGTGCAGTGGTGGACCGACGCAGAGCTCGACGTTCCCGCGATGGCGCGCGCCATCACCCACGAGCTCGACCGCATCGACGAGCTGCTGTCGAACTACCGGCCCGACTCGGTGCTCGAGCGGTTCAACGCAGCGCAGACGCTCGAGGCCCAGGCGTTGCCCGCCGAGCTCGTCGCGCTGCTGCGGCTGGCCGACGACGTGCATCGCGCGAGCGACGGCTGCTTCGACCCCACCGTGCGCCCGCTGGTCCGGCTCTGGGGATTCGACGGCGAAACGCCGCACGTGCCGCCCGACGCAGAGCTCGCAGCGGCCCGCGAGCGTGTCGGTCTCGACAAGATCGAGCTCGTCGACGCCGAGCACGCCCGCAAGCTGGCGGCAGATGTCGAGATCGACATGGCGAGCATCGGACAGGGTTATACCGTCGCGCGGCTAGCCGGAATCGCAGAGCAGTTCGGGCTCACGCGACTACCTCGTCGAGATCGGCGGCGAGATTGCGGGGCGCGGCAAGCGTCCCGACGGGCGCGGCTGGCACGTCGGAATCGAGAACCCCGAAAGGTCCGGCGCTCCCTTGCGCGTGCTCTCGTTACCGGCGGGCGACATGACGGCCGTCATCACGAGCGGCACGTATCGGCACTTCTTCGAGGAAAACGGCAAGGTGTATGGCCACATCCTCGATCCGCGCACCGGGCGTCCGGTCGATCACGCGCTCGTGTCCGCGACGGTCGCGGACCGCGACCCCACGCTCGCCGCCGCGTGGGGCACGGCGCTCCTGTGTCTCGGCCCCGACGCGGGCGCGGCGGCGGCGGAAAAGCTGGGCCTCGCGGCCGTATTGATCGTTCGCGCAGGCGAGGGATTCGAGCAGCGCGAGACCGCTCGCTTCAAGGCCGAATGGCCGAGCGAGCGGAACTGATTTTCGCCGGGGTCTAGAGCCAACCGCGCCGCTTGAACCACCAGAAGGGCAACAGCGCGGACAGCAGCATCGCGGCACACGCGAGCGGGTAACCGGCCTGCCAGCGCAGCTCCGGCATGTGCGTGAAGTTCATTCCGTAGATAGACGCGATCAACGTCGGCGGCAGGAAGACGCCGGCCGCGATCGAGAAAATCTTGATGATGTTGTTCTGCTCGATGTTGATCATCCCGAGCGTGGCGTCGAGCACGAACGTGATCTTCTGCGACAGAAACGAAGTGTGGTCGATCAACGATTGAAGGTCGTGACTCAGCGTCTTGATGCGGCCTCGCAGCTCTTTGTCGTTTTCTTTCTGAGTAAGCTGCCCGAAAAATCCAGCGAGCCGCTGCAGCGACACGAGCGAGTCCTGGACGTTCGACCCTAGATCCCCTTTTCGGCCGATCTGCCGGAGCACGGGATTGAAGTCGCGGCCGCCCTTTTGTGCGGCAGCGTCGGCGGCGAAGATGTCCCGCGACAGCGTGTCGACGTCGCGCCGCAAGCGCTCGAGCACATCCGCGAGTCGATCGACGACGGCTTCGAGCAACGCGATCAGAATGGTGTCGCCGTGAGTGCAGCCGAGGCTCACCTGCTCCGCGCGCTGCGGGAACGTGTTGAACGCCCGGGGCTCGTGGTAGCGAACCGTGATCAGCTTGTCGGCGGCGAGCACGAACGTGACCGGGCCCATCAGTAGCTCGTCGGTCTCGGTGCGGCTCGGCAAGGTCGCCGTCATGAACGCGGCGCCGTTCTCGGAGTAGAGGCGGCTCGAGACCTCGATCTCCTCCATCTCCTCCCGCGTCGGAATGTCGAGCCCCAAGCGCGTCTCGAGGACGCCCTCCTCCTCGTTCGTTGGGCTCACGAGGTCGATCCAAAGGACTTTGTCGAGCTGTTCGAGGGCGTCGTCGACGAGCCGCAAACGGCCGTTGTCCGGAACGAAGCCCCTGATCATCGAGCGCTCCGTGGGGATGCGCGACCGGCGGGCAATGTCCCGCCGGTCGGCCTAAATCAGGAGTTCTTGCGCTCGCCCGTGCTCGCGGCGAGCATCGCGTGGCTCTGCTCGTCGAGGATCTGCGTGACCACCTTCGAGAGCGCCGCGAGACCGGAGTTGATGAACAACAGCGGAATCGCGATGCCAAGGCCGAGCACCGTTGCGATCATGGCCTGGCCGATGCCGCGGGCCATGAGCTTCGGATCGCTCGAGCCCGAGGCCACGATCGCGCGGAACGTGATGATCATGCCGATGACGGTGCCGATCAGGCCCAGCAACGGACCGGCCGCGACGGCCAACCGCAGGAACGACTGGAAGCGCTCGAGCTTCGGAACCTCATGCAGCACGGCCTCCGAGATTCGCAGCTCGGCAAGCTCGGCATTCTCGATGCGCTTGCCGTCACCCCTGAACGCGAGCAGCACGCGGCCGAGCGGGTTGTTCTTCTTCGGATCCTTGAGGTTGCGCAGCTGCGCCGACACGGCGAACCTCGTGATGACGAGGTAGACCGCCTGGAACAACGCGAGCAGCACGCCGATGATGCCGACGGCGACGATCACGTAGCCGACGACCTCGCCCTCTTGAATGCGGCGAATCACGTTCGGGCCGTTCCACGTATAACCCGAGCAGCGCACCGCTCGCCGGGTCGACGACCGCGTTCGCGTACCCGCCCTGCGCGCTCTGCAATTGGCGCCCGATCGCGCGGAATTCTCCGAGCAGCTCGCCGTTCAATTGCGTGAGCGATTTTTGGCTCGACAAATAGCCGAGGTATTGGCCGTTGCTCTGCGCCGTGAACGGTCCGACGCGCACGACTTCCATGCTTTCCTTCGTGTTGTCGACCTTCAGAACGTCGGCCTTGAACTTCACGACCTTGCCGGCATCCGTCATCTCGCGCATCAGCTCATACCAGAGGCGCTCGAGCTCGCTGATCGACGGCAGTGCGCGCGCGCCCGCGAGGCGCCGCAGGAACTCCGCCCGCTCCTCGCCTTCGCGTCGGCGTCCCATACTGTGCGCTCAGCAACGACTGCTGGAGCACGGTCGCCGCGTCGCCAGCCACCTGCCGCGTAACACCGAACAGCTCGCCGAGGAAACCCTCGTGCTGTTTCAGCAGGCCGGAGAGCTCGGCGATCTTCGCCTCGTTCGCCATCCACTGCTTGTCGAGCGCGTTGCTGCGCGCCTCGGCCGCGTTGCGCCGCGCCGTCGCATCCTGGGCTTGCTTCTCGACGCGCTGCAGCTCGGCGCGGAAACGACCCTCGCGCTCTTGCGCAAGACGCTGTTCGTCGTCCCTGAGCCGCTGCACGTATCTTATCGAGGTCGCGCAGTACCGTCGACTGCGGCGGCGGGGGTGCTGCAGGTGCCGGCGCCGCGGGCGGCGTGGCCGGCTGGCGTCCCTGCGCCTGAGCGGCGCCGGAGCCCAGAAGCGCACACGCCGTAACGGCAAGCAGCGCCGCAACGGCGCGATTCGCGATGAGTGCTGTTCTCACGACCGGCCTCCCTGGGGTGCGGGCACGGGTACCGTGATCAAATCCGGCGCCCCCTCTTGTTTGGCGATGCTCAGCGCTTCTTCGATCGAGCGCGCATCATCGGGATCGGGGACCCACATCTTCTGCTGATTGTCCCAGTAGCCGCTCTCGAGGCCGTCGACCGTCCGATACATCAGAGACACTCGGCCGAGCCTGACGAACTCCGCCTCGCGGTCGCCCACCATGCCCTTGTAGGACTCCATCGTGCGGCCGTATTCCATCTCGATCGCATAGGCCTCGAGCAAGCGACGAAACTTCTCGCCCGCCGACGCGTCGACCTGGTTCATGAGCTCGCGCAGGCGGTCGATGCGCGCCTTGCGCTCGCTCGCGAGGAACGGCACGTCTGCGGTGACGAACGCCTCGAGCTCGTCGAACATCTTTTGCAGCATCGGCGGAAGGTCAGCCGCAGTCGCGTCGAGACCTGCGATCTGCGCCTCCAGCGCGGCGATCTCGGCTTCCTGCGAGCGCAATTGCTGCTCGATGGTGACGTTGTAGCGCGCCGTGATGTCCGCGTGGGACAGGATTTGCGCGTAACGCGTGCTAGCGTCCTGCGCCGCCGCAAGGCTCGCCGCGCCGACCAGGCCGAGCGCGACGAAGCTGCGAGCAGCGATGAACGTCTTTTTGGAGGGACTGCGCATCATGCAAAGTTCCTAAGAAAAATGTATTGCGATCAAGCGTTCGCTTGGATCAGCTGGAGATAGCCGCGCGACATCTGGCGGTGCTTCTCCGACTGCGAAGCGCGCTCGAACCAAGGCTTCGCCTCCGCGTACTTCTTCTGGTTGAACAGCACGATGCCCATGAGGAGCTGCGCGTTGCCGGCGTCCTTGAGCTGGCCCTTGCTGATCCCGCGATCCAGTGCCGCCTGTGCCGCGGTCCATTGCTCGCGCTGTACGTTCACCTCGCCGAGACGGACGAACATGTCGCCCGTCGACGAGAGCTCGGCGGCGCGCTGCAGCGGCGGAATCGACTTCTCGAGCTCGCCGGCCGCGATCCAGCAGTTCGCGAGCTTCTCGTAGAGCTTGTCGTCGTCTTTGAGGGCCTTCTTCTCGATCCCGGCTTCGAGCACCTGCGCGCCGCGATACGGGACGTCATTGAAGAGCAAGAGGTCCGCGAGCCGGCGGATCTCCGAGTCCTCGGTCACGAGGCCCGCGCCGTACGCGAGCTGCATGATCGCGAGCGCGTTCGGATAGTCTTCCTGCTGGCCGTAGACGGCGGACAGCTGCATCCAATACGTCTTCTTCTCCGGCACGATCTGAATCAAACGCTGCAGCAGCGGGATCGCGTCCTTGTAGTTGTCTTTCTGCAGATAGAGAGCGAGCAACATGCCGATCCAGCCTTCCTGCGGCTTGTCCATCAGCTCGACGGCTTTCTGCGCGGGCGGCAGCGCCTTGTTGAAGTCCTCCATCTGGTAGTACGCAACCGCGAGCAAGTAATAGGCGGCGGAGTTCGCGTTGGTGGCCGTCTTGAACCACTCCTCGAGCGCCGCGGCACCCTCCTTCCACTTCTCCTCGGTCATGAACAGCTGCGCGGCTTGGTACCGGGCTTGCGAGATCTCTTGCTCGTTCAAGCCGCCGGCGTCGATTGCCTTCTGCAAGTGGCCGCGCGCTTCGGCGTACTTCTCCTGCGAGTACGAGATGTTGAACAAGATCTGCTCGACCTTGCTGCGCTCGTACGGGCTCAGCTTCTCGAGGTTCAACGTGGCGATCGCGGCTTGGGCCTCCGCGTACTTCTCCATGTTCAGGGCTTCGATCGCGGTGTTGAGGGCCTTGCCGGTCGCCGCGTCGATCGTCGCAGCGGGGGGCTCTTTGCCTTCTGCCGCCTTGCTGCCGCTCTGCTGAGCGAACGCCGCGGGAGCGGCCATCGCCAGAGAGACGGCGACCGCGAGGCCCGAAACGGCGGACACCCAACGGTGGTTCGGATTCGCTGTGTCTGGCTTGCTTTTGCATGGTTACTGCTCCAGCTGGAAGCGAATGATTCGTCTGGACGCCGACGCGCTCGACCGCAACGCCGCCTTCGACGCGCGGGTTGTAGCGCCAACGCGCGATGGCCTTGAGCGCCGCGTCGTCGAAGATGCTCTTCGGCTCCGCGTTCACGACGACCGGGTCCTTTACGGTGCCGGTCGGCGTGATCGTGAACTGCACCTGCACCCAGCCTTCGAGGCCGCGGCTCAACGCGCGCGGCGGATAGTCGGGGGCGATGCGGACCAACGGGATGACGTCGCGGTCGGAGCCCGCCGACATGCTCATGCGCGTCATCGCGCCGCGTGCGTCGACGACCGGCGTCAGCGTCGCGACGTTGTTCTCGATGCCGCCCGTCGAGAACGACATCCGCGGCATTTCCGGAGTCGGAGGCGGACGCTCGCGCTCGACCTTCTCGTCGCGCTTCGTCGCAACCTCGGTGTCGCGGCGCATACGCGAGAAGTCGATTCTCGTGGCTTCCTTGAGCGCGCCGGCGTCGACCGCGCGGCCGACGAGATCGTTGAGCAGCCAGAACACGCTCGATCGTGAAGATCGCGCCGAGGATCACCGCAATCGGAATTCTTAGTGCGAGCATCGTGACCTCCTAACTGTCTATCTCTCAGGCGCCCGGGTCGGCCGCGATCGAAACGACTTTGATGCCGGACAAGCGCACCTCGTCCATCACCTGCGCGACGATACCGGCCTTCGACGCCTTGTCCGCGATGATCACGACCGTGTCGTCGGGGCGCTCGATGTGCAGCCGCTCCATACGGGTTCGGACGTCGCGGAGCTCGATCGCGTTGCCGATCCATCCAGATGTCGCCGTTCTCGCGGATCGCGATCAGCAGGTTGCCGGAGTCCTCGTGCTCGGCCGTGACAGCCTCCGGCTTGAACACCGTGACGCCGGCTTCCTTGATGAAGGACGTCGTGATGATGAAGAAGATCAGCAGATTGACGCAGAAGTCGAGCATCGGCGCGAGGTCGATGCCGTGTGTCTTCGCTTTCTGGCGAGTGTCGTCGTGACTGCATGACTCAATCCCCTCGGCACGCGCTCACTGCGTCGTGCTGAACGTGATGTTGTAGATACCGCCGAGGTGAACCTGATCGACGACGTCGACGAGCACGCCCGTCGGCGCCTTCGTCCTGCGCGATGATCAACACACCGCTGTCGGGGTTCACCGCGCTCATGCGCTCGACGTTGGCGCGCACGGCGCGCACGTCGACGGCGCGGTTGTCGACCCAGATCTCGCCGTTGTCGAGGATCTGGATCTGAATGCTCTTCGAGTCTTGGTCGTCCGGCGGCGTCTCGAAGCTCGTCGGGCGGTTCACTTGGAGACCGGACTCCTTGACGAACACCGCCGTGATGATGAAAAAGATCAGCAGGTTGATCACGAAGTCGAGCATCGGCGCGAGGTCGATGCCGGTGGACGATTCGTGGCCGCCACCGCCTTGATCGCGTCGTTTCCGCATGGCTAGAAGCTCAGCTTGTCCGCGAGCAACTCGGTTTCCCGACTCGCTCTGCGTCCTGAAGTAGTGCACCGGGTAGAGGCCCGTGATGCTGACCGCGAGGCCCGTCATCGTGCAGATCATGGCTGCGGACACGCCGCTCGCCATGCTGCGCGCGTCGGCGTTGCCGCGAAGCGCCATCGAGTCGAAGACCTCGAGCATGCCGCTCACCGTGCCGATGAGGCCCAAGCAGCGGCGACATCGGCACGAGCACCTGCATCACGGGGAAGCCCGTCGTCATCGAGCCGTTCAGCCGCGAGATCATCGCCTGGCGGATCTGCCGTGCGCACCACGACGTGCGATCCTTGCGCGCCTGCCACTCCGTTTGCGATCGCCGCGATCTGCTTCGGCAGGATCCGCGAGAAGTACCAGTAGCGCTCGACGATCAGCGCCCACATGAGGACGCCGGCCGAGAAGATGCACAGCACGAACGGCCCGCCGTCGTTGTACAGCGACGACGATGCCCCGGACTAGCGGCAGTTGCTCAAGCACGGCGCTGCTTCTCGATGCTCTCGGCCAACATGCCGGCGCTCTGCTCGTCGAGGATCTGCACGACGCTCTTCGACAGCGAGCGTCAGCAACGCGCCCGCGAACAACAGCGGGATCGCGATACCGAGGCCGAGCACCGTGGCGATCATGGCCTGGCCGATACCGGTGGCCATGAGCTTCGGATCGCTCGAGCCCGACTCCGTGATGCTCTGGAACGTCAGGATCATGCCGACGACCGTGCCGATCAGGCCGAGCAACGGACCCGCCGCGACGCACAGCCGCAGGAACGCCTGGAACCGCTCGAGCTTCGGAACCTCGCGCAGCACCGCCTCGGTGATGCGCAGCTCCGCGACGTCGGCGTCCTCCTCGATCTTGCCCTTGTCGCCCTTGAACGCGAGCAGCACGCGGCCGAGCGGGTTGTTCGCAGTGGGCCGGTCGAGGTGCTTGAGCTGACGGCTCACGGCCATGCGAACGAGCACGAGATGCACGAGCTGGAATATGAACGCGAGCGCGCCGAGCGACGCCGACCAGGATGATCACGTAGCCGACCTCTCCGCCGAGCTCGATACGCTCCCCGAACGTCGGGCGCTCGACATAGAGGTCCGACCAGCACGCCGCGTGCCGAGTCGACGACGGCCTGCGCATAGCCGCTCGTCGCGTTGCTGAAGCGATCGGCGATCGCCATGAAGCTCGCACGGCAACTGTCGCGGCAGCACGTTGAACGTGCGCAGGTTCGGCAAGTACGGCGAGGAACTGGCCGTTCGCCGATCGCGGTGAACGGTCCGATGCGAATCACTTCGGATTCGACGGCCTCGCCGCCCGGCTGCACGACGCGACGCCTTGTACTTCGCGACCTGGCCGCTCGCCGTCATCTCGCGCTGGATCTCGAGCCACAGACGCTGGAGCTCCGCGGCCGTCGGCGTCGTACGCGACGCCGAGAACTCGCGCAGGAACTCGTCGCGCGGCTGCTGGCCCTGCGCGGCCGGGAACTGCGTCGTGATCAGCGATTGCTGCAGGATCGTCGACACGTCGTTCGCAACCTGACGCGAGAGACCGAACACCTCCGCGAGACCGAGCGCAGTCGCTTTGTCGCGCAGCTGCGTGTTCAGCTGGTTGATTCTGAGCTTCGTTCGCGGAGTAGGTATCGGAAAGCTTCTTCGAGCTCGCGTCGAGGGTGTCGCGTTTCTGCGTCGCTTCGCGCGTCTTCGCGTCTTGCTGCGGCCGGCGTTGCAAGCCGTTGAACTCGGTCCTGCGCGACTCGAACAGCGCGGTTCTCGGCGGACTCGAACGTCCTTGACTTGCTGCAATAAGGCTTCGGGAGTTGCGGGGGCGGGCTGCTGGGCGTAGACCGGTGCGGCCAATACCGCGAGCGGCAACAGGGGCAGTAGGCTTCTAATTCTTATCACGACCGCACCTCCTGCGGTGCTGGCACAGGTACGGTCAACAATTCCGCGGCGCCGTCTTTGCGCGCTACGCGCAGGGCTTCCTCGACGGACTCTTTGTAGCTGTCGTCGATGACCCAATCCTTCTTGCTCGCGTCCCAATAGCCCGTCTCCGAGCCATCGAGCGTGCGATACATCAACGTGACGCGACCGAGCCGCACGAACTCGACCGTGCGCGCGTCGGCGCCCGTGCCGAGGCGGCCTTCGTACGCGTCGAGCGTGCGGCCGTACTCGAGCTCGATCTGATACGCCTCGAGGATCCGGCGGTACTTCTCGGAGATCGTGACGTCGGCGCGCGCCATCATGTCCTTGAGGCCCTTGGACGCGCGCAGTGCGCTCGTCGAGCAAGAACGGCACGTCGAGCTTCACGAACTGCTCGAGCGTCTCGACCATCTGCTGCATCAGCGGCTGGACTTCGCGGTTCGTCGTCTCGATGTCGAGCGAGCTGGCGTTCGATCGAAGCGATCTCGGCTGTCCTGCGACTTGACCTGATCGTTCAAGCTGCTTGTTGTAGCGCTCGAGACTGTCCGCATCCGCCATCGCCTGTGCATAGCGACCGGCGGCATCTTGCGTCTTCTCTCGAATGGCATTGATGTCGTCTTGCGACTTGGCGGCGTCCGTGTCGGTCTGGCGTTGCGCCTGAAGCGCTTCGTTGAGCTGCGCACCGCCGGCGCGGCGATGAACGCCGGCACCACGATGGCGGCCAAGATGGCCAGCCGGTGGCAGGTAGCTCTAGCTACCTTTGAATTGTAAGGGGTCATGAAACTAGCGCCTCCTAAAAACTTTTGCCTGCACAAGGTGTATGTCAGCACGAGCACATCCGTTGCGCCCCGACCTTGCAAAAAAAAATGCACGGTCACACGCCGGCTGTCGCTGGAGCAGTCACCGCCCAACCGATTCCTATGATCTATCAAGAAAACGTTGCCGACAACCGCATGAAGGGAATGACGTACGCGACGCTCACCGCCCCCCTAACGAGGCCGGCATTCGACTCAGCGTTCACTGAATTCCCCCCTCCTGGATGGCCGACATGCCACTCCGCCCGTTTTTCCGGGTCGCGGTTCTCGGACCGAATGTACTTCTTATTTGTCGCGTTCCGCGTCGACGACGTTTGGCGGAGCGAGGCTCACGACCTTGCGGCTCGTGACCCCAGCGTTGACAAAGACGAAACTCCCCGCGGACAGCGAGTCGCTAGTGTAGTCAAATGTTTGTGCGCGTGCCTAGTGGTTCGAGACTTCAAGTTGAAGCAGAGGCCGAGATGCCTCCTCGGGAATTCGGCCCGCGGCATCGAGATCTGAAACCTTCGGGAACGAACCAGCCGGGACAGGCGCACCGCGGGGTTCGGGTGAACCTTCGAGCGCCGTGCGAGGAACGCAACGATCGCACGCGGATCCTTTCAGTTGCCGCACCGACGTGTAGCGATCGAACTGGGCTCGTCTCAGTCGACGCCGCGCAACGCTATCGCAGGCTCCTCTGGAGTCGTCGCACGCCTTTAGTTTTATCGTGCATGCGCTCGACCCGCGCGCACGTGATGGTAGTATTTACAACACTCGAGATGATCGCCTACCTGGAGTCGTGATATAAAATGATCGCGCGCATGCTGACTCTCGCTGTGCTTGCTCGCGACAGTCGTCGCAGCGCCCGTCACGGCGCAGGTCGGTCACCCCGCGAAGGGATCGTGGAGCGGCTACTGGGGCCCGAGCGAAGCCGCGAAGAAGCGCATCCTGCTGCTGCTCGACTGGCAGAACAATGAGATCGTCGGCACGATCAATCCCGGGCCGAACGCCGTCAAGATCGACAAAGCCACGCTCGACGTCGAGCACCTGGACGCTCACGCTCGAGGCAAACATGCCGACCGGCAGCGGGGGCACGGCACGTTACGTCACGACAGGCAAGATCGAGAATCTCGGCTCGTGGACGAACCGCAGCTACTCCGGCACCTATGAGTTCGGTAACGAGCACGGCACGTTCATCGTCGCGCTCAACTAGATATCGGAGCGTCCTGTGAGGAGACATCGGAGCATGAAGGCAACGATCACTTTCGCGCTCGCTGTGGCCGGCGCGGTCCTGATTTCGACCCAACAAGCCGGCGCCCACCACTCGTTCGCGGCCGAGTTCGACGCCAACTCGCCGATCGAGCTCACGGGCACGGTCACCAAGGTCGAGTGGGCGAACCCGCACACCTTCTTCTATATCGACGTCTCGGAGTCGACCGGCAAAGTCGACAACTGGGCGCTCGAGCTCGGCAGCCCGAACGGCCTGATGCGCCGCGGCTGGACGCGCAATTCCATGAAGATCGGCGACACCGTGACGGTCGCGGGCTGGCGCGCGAAGGACGGCAGCCTCAAGGGCAACGCGCGCTCGGTCACGCTTGCCGGCGGTGAAAAGCTGTTCGCCGGCTCGAGCAACGACGCCGCGAACGAGAAAACGGACTAGCGCCTTCAAGCAGGGCCAGCGAGTGGGGAGAATGGTGATGATGAAGACGGCGGGTTTCGTCGCGGTCGCACAAGCCTTGCTGCTCGCGACTTTGTCTGCCTCCGCGCAGAGCCGTAAGGGGCAGGAATCGCACGACCCCCCGGCGCCGACGCCGCGGTTCGCGGACGGCACCGTCGATCTCGGCGGGGACGGCATCTGGGATCAGTCCTGGATCACGGACTTCGGCAAGCAGCTCGTCGGCGACTCGAGCGAGATCCCGTTCCTGCCGTGGACGAAGGCGATGTACGACTACAACGCCGCGACCAAGGTCGCCTACGACCCGCAAGGCTTCTGCCTCCCGCCCGGCGGCCCGCGCATGTTCGGCACGCCCTACCCGTCGCAGTTCATCCAGGATCGCGATCGCAAGCGAATCGTCGTGATCTTCGAGGGCGGCGCGCACGTCTGGCGCGAGATCCACATGGACGGCCGCCCGCTGCCCGAAGCGCGAAGACGTCAACCCGACCTACTTCGGCTATTCGGTCGGCCACTGGGAACGGCGACACGCTCGTCGTCGAGACGACGGGCTTCAACGAGAAGACCTGGCTCAACTTCAACGGCACGATGCACACCGATCAGCTCAAGCACGATCGAGAGCGCATCACGCGGCCGAACCGCGACACGCTGCACTACGAGGCGACGATCGACGATCCGGGCGCGTACTCGAGCCCCGTGGACGGTCGCTTGGGACATCAAGTGGCTCCGCGGACGCAGAGCTCGCGGAGTACATCTGCCAGGAGAACAATCAGTTCTTGCTGGACCTGAAGGACGACTTCGGCAATCGCTTCTTCGAGGACGTTCCGGTCGAGCAGCTCGCCGGCCAGCCGACTCGCACTGACAGCCGTTAGGCGCTTCCGGCCCCGGCGGCGTCCACGACCGCCTTCGGCGCCGCGCGCGTGCCGCGGCCGCCTGTCTCGATGTGCGGGAGCAGCGCCGCGAGCAACCCGAGCACCGGTAGGAACGAGCAGAGCTTGAAGACGAACTGAATGCTCGTCGCGTCGGCGACGTGGCCGATCAGCGCCGCGCCGGTTCCGCCGAGGCCGAACGCTAGGCCGAAGAACAAGCCCGCCACCGTACCGACCTTGAGCGGCATGAGCTCCTGCCCGTACACGACGATCGCCGGGAATGCCGACGCGAGAATCGATCCCGATCGGCACTGTGAGCACGCCGGTCCAGAAGAGATTCGCGTACGGCAGCGCGAGCGTGAACGGCAGAACGCCGAGAATCGACGCCCAGATCACGAACTTCCGGCCGAAGCGGTCGCCGAGCGACGCCGCCCGCGACGGTGCCGAACGCAACGGACGCGAGAAAGACGAACAGATGGATCTGCGCGCTCCGAACCGACACGTCGAAACGGTCGATCAGATAGAACGTGAAGTAGCTCGACATGCTCGCCGTATAGAAGAACTTCGAGAACATCAGCAGCACGAGCACAGCCACGGAGACGGTCACGCGGCTCCGCGACAACGCGGCCCCCGCCGCGGCTCCGCGCGGCTTGCGACTTGATCCGAGCGAGGCCGTGATGCTTGTACCAATGCCCGACGCGCGCGAGCAGCAACATCCCGACGATCGCGGCGAACGCCGAACCACGCGATGCTGGACTGGCCGTTCCGCAGCACAATGACCGCCGCGAGCAGCGGCCCGATCGACGAGCCGATGTTGCCGCCGAGCTGAAACAGCGACTGTGCGAGCCCCGGTTGCCGCCCGGCCGCCATCCGCGCGACGCGCGACGCTTCCGGATGTAGCACGGCGGAGCCGCTGCCGACGAGCGCGGCCGAGAGCAGCAGCATCGGGTAGCTCGCCCGCCCGCGACAGCAGCAACAGGCCGAGCAGCGAGAAGCCCATGCCGACGGACAGCGAGTACGGCTTCGGCCGATGGTCCGTGTAGTAGCCGATCACGGGCTGCAGCAACGACGCCGTGAGCTGGAACGTGAACGTGATGATCCCGATCTGGCCGAAGTCGAGACCGTAGTTTTCCTTGAGGATCGGATAAATCGCCGGCAACAACGACTGCATCATGTCGTTGAGCAGATGGCAGAAGCTGATCGCGGCGAGAATCGAGAACGCGGTCGTCGCTGCCTTGTCGGATGCCGAGACGGCGTGTGTGTTCACGGTGGCGTGGGCGCGTCGCAACGAGGCCCGCAAGCCTAGCAGACGCGCGCGGCGCGGCGAACCGCGCCTTCGAGCGCCAGCCGGCGCGCGCGCCGGCGCGTCGGCGGCTCTACGGCGGCTAGCGGCTGCTGCTGGCTCGGGTACCAGAACTGCAAGTGGCAGCCCTCGCACGCGGCGTCGATCGTGCCGCCGGCGTCCGAGATGCCTTCGATGTTCTTGGCGTCGATCGCGCGCACGGCCTCCATCGCGGCCTCGTGCAGCACGTGCGCGTGTGCGATCCACGCGGGACGCTGGCTCCCGAGCAGCGCGTCGATCTTCTCCGGCGTCAGCTCGGAGTCCGGATTCGCCGACTTGGTCCCCGGCGGGCGCCGCATGGCGGCCCGGCACGACCAGCAAGTTCGTCGCCTCGGCGAGCGCGACGGCCGTCCCGCGCAGCGTCGCCCATTCCTCGTCGTTCTGCGGCTTCTTCTCTATCGTGCCCTTCTCCGTGACGTCGATCGGCGACGGCGTCCCAGATCGCTCTGCGCCGACGGCATCACGAGCGAGTCCATGATCTCGAGGATCGTCGCCTGCGGGATATAGCCGTTGGCGTCGGGCTTCGACCGCGGTCGTCTGCGACCTTGCGGCGCCTACTCCGAGCACTACGAGCGGCGTGCCGACGGCGAGCGCGAGCGCGACCTTGAACGCGCGACCGCGAAGACCTGGGCTGTGGGATCTCATCGAATGCTCCTCGAGGAAACGAAAAACCCGGCGCACGATAGTATGCTGGCGCGGACCTTTGCCGAAGGTTAAAGACATCCTTAACAGTTAGTAATACGTAGATGCCGCACGTCATCGAAGCCGCCACGAGCGCGCGGGCCAAGTGCCGCGGCTGCGATCGAAAGATCGCGAAGGACGAGCTGCGATTCGGCGAACGCCAACCGAATGCGTTCGGCGAAGGCGAGATGACGCTCTGGTTTCACCTAACGTGCGCGGCCTACAAACGCCCGCAGCCGTTTCTCGAGGTTGCCGCGAGCAGCGGCGCGCCGGCCGCCGCGGCACTGATTCCCGCGGCCGAATTCGGGATCGCACATCGGCGCTTGCCGCGCGTCAACGGCGCCGAGCGCGCGCCGACCGGCCGCGCGCGCTGCCGAAGCTGCCGCGAGCCCATCGAACAGGGCGTCTGGCGGATCTCGCTCACGTTCTTCGAGGAGTACCGCTTCGCGGCGTCGGGGTTCGTGCACGCCGCGTGCGCCGCGGCGTACTTCGAGACCATCGACCTGATCGACCGCGTCGCCCATTTCAGCCCCGAGCTCGACGCGGCGGCGCTCGACGAGCTGCGCGGCGCGCTCCGGACCGGGCCGGACGGCCCGGCGGCGCCGGCCGCGGCGCGCGAGCAAGAAGAGCAAGACGGCAAACAGGGCAAGAAGAGTGAGCTGCGGAACCCGCTACCGACCGCGGCAGCCCGACCGGCGCCCGCCACGGCGCGCAATTCCTGCAACGCCTGCGCGAGCGGCCGCCGGCGCTCTGGTACCGCGGCGAGCGGGTCGAGAACGCCGCGACGCACGCGGCATTTCGCGGCGGCGTCACGACGCTCGCGGCGCTCTACGACTTGCAGTGGGAGCAGGCCGACGTCTGTCTCTACGAGTCGCCGACGTCCGCGAACCCCGTCGCACGCGCCTTCCAGATGCCGCGCACCCAAGCGGAGCTCGCGGACGTGAGCCGCGCGATGCGCGTCTGGGAAGATCGGACGCACGGAATGATGGGCCGCGTGCCGAGCTACCTGAACCGCGCGATGACGGCGTTCGCGGCGGGCGCGGCGTTCCTCGGCGAGCGCGATCCGCGCTTCGGCGCGAACGCGCGGCGCGCCTACGAGGACCTGCGTGAGCACGACCGCTGTCTCACGCATACGCTCATTCCTCCGCAGGCAAACCGTGCTGTTGGCGCGGCGCACCAAGCCGATCCGTATCTCGCGGCGCGGATCAAAGCCGAGACCGACGCGGGGATCGTCATCCGCGGATGCCGCATGCTCGCGACGCTGCCGATCGCCGACGAGATCATGGTGTTCCCGTCGACGCTGCTGAAGACCACCGCCGACGACGCGCCCTACGCGTTCGGCGTCGTGTTGCCGACCGACGCGCCCGGACTCAAACTCATCTGCCGCGAAAGCGTCGACTACGGGCGCAGCCAGTTCGATCACCCGCTCGGATCGCGCTTCGAGGAAATGGACGCGGTCGTCGTGTTCGACGACGTGCTCGTCCCGTGGGAACGCGTGCTTCTGCACCGCGACATCGAGCGCTGCAACGCGGCCTACGCGCGCACCGGTGCGGCCGCGAACATGGCGCATCAGGTGGTCGTGAAGAACGTCGCGAAGACCGAGTTCCTGCTCGGGCTCGCGACTCTGCTCGTGAGCACCATCGGCGTGGAGTCGTTTCAGCATATCCAGGAGAAGCTCGCCGAGATCTGGGTGAACCTCGAGACGATGCGCGCGCTGCTCCGTGCGGCCGAAGTCGACGCCGCGCTCGACGAATGGGGCGTGATGCGGCCGGCGTGGAACCCGCTCGACGCCGCTCGCAACCTCTACCCGCGGCTCTATCCACGGATGATCGAGATCGTCCAACAGATCGGCGCGAGCGGGCTCGTCGCGATGCCGACGCAGCAAGACCTCGCCGGTCCGCTGGCGGACGACATTCGCCAGTATTTCCAGGCCGCTCGCGCCGAGGCGTTCGACAGAATCCCGCTGTTCAGGCTTGCGTGGGACACCGCACTCTCTGCGTTCGGCACGCGCCAGGTGCTCTACGAGCGATTCTTCTTCGGCGATCCGGTGCGGATGGCCGGTGCGCTCGTGGCTTCCCATGACGCGGAGCTCAAGGCCTACGCGGAGCGCGTGCGCGCGATCGTCCGCGACATGCGCGACGAGGCTTTCGGCGCCGCCGAGGCTTAAGCCTCCGCGTCGAATCGCGTGATCCGCCCGCCGGGACGGCAAAGCGTACGATGGAGTCCGCGCGCCGGATCGCCTATTCTTCCGCATCGCAATCGCCCTCAGAGCGAACCCGCCAAGGAGTACGACCCATGCGCCCTACGAGCAAATCCATCGCGTGTGCGCTCGCGATTAGCGCGTCGAGTTTCGTCGTCGCTCCCGCCTTCGCCCAATTCGGCGCGGGTCCCACGAAGGAGCCGTCGGCCGTGCGCGCGGTGCCCGCCGAGACCACGGCCGCAGCGGTCGTCGACAAGAGTTGGAAGGCACCGCGCACGTCGTGGGGTCAGCCGAGCCTCGAAGGCGTCTGGAGCACCGACGACATGCGCAGCATCCCGCTGAGCCGGCCCGAGAACATCGGCACCCGCGATTCGCTCAACGCCGAGGAATTCAAGACGCGCGCGAGCCGCGACGAAGGCGGTGCGGACCTCGCGGCGACGCGCGAGACGTTTCTGCGTAACGAATGGGGCACGCGCACGTTCGGCTACTCGTCGCTCGTCGTCGATCCCGCGAACGGCCGTGTTCCAGAGATGACGGCTGCCGGCAAGGCGCGGGCCGCCCCGCGCGACGCAGGCACGTTCGGTCCCGGTCCGTTCGACACCTTCGAAGACTTCTCGCTGTACGACCGCTGCATCACGCGCGGACTCATGGGCTCGCAACTGCCCGTGATCTACGGTAACGGGCTGCGGATCGTGCAGAATCCGACATCCGTCGCAATCAGCTACGAAATGATCCACGACACGCGTGTGATCCCGCTCGACAACCGCCCGCACATCGACTCGGGAGTCGAGCAGTACATGGGCAATCCGCGCGGCCATTGGGAAGGCGACACACTCGTCGTCGAGAGCACGAACTTCACCGACAAGACGAGCATCGGGATCAACGGCAACGGCACGCGCCACAGCGACAAGCTCAAGATCACGGAACGCTTCACGCGCGTCGACCCGCAAATGATCGCGTACACCGCGCGGATCGAGGATCCGGTCACCTACACCGCACCGTTCACGATCCGGCTCATGATCACGCAGCAGCCGAACTACGAGACGTACGAATACTCGTGCCACGAAGGCAACGGCGCGGTGGGTCACTCGCTGAGCGGTGAGCGTGCGTTCGAGCAGCAGGTCGCCGAGGCGAAGGCGAAAGGCGAGCCGGTGCCGCAGCGTGCGAACGGCTTTGGAGTCTACGGCCGCCCGCAGGAAGGCGCCGAGGTGTTCAACATCAATCGCGGCGAGTAGTCGGCGAGCCGCTTATGGCCCGCTAGACGTGCGTCCCGCGCAAGCGCAGTCCGGGACGCTGTCGAGACGCTAATGTTATTCGGCGCTCGGGGCCGCCGCGCCGCCCTGACCCATGAACAGGCTCTCACCGCTCGGCAGCGTGATCTCGCGGCCGCTCGCGCGGAACGAACGATCCTTCGCCTGGAAGCCTTCGACGTGAACCTTCGTACCGGCCGGAACCGAGTTGCGGTTCCAACCGTTGCGCATCAACGCGTTCGGAGCGCCGCCCTCGACCTTCCACTGCTGCTTCTCGCCGGTCTCGGTCGTCACTTCGATGTGCAACCACGAATGCGGATTGCTGAACTCCATCTTCGTGACGACGCCGTCGAGCTGGATCGGCCGGTTGATGTCGAACTCGGCCGCGAACGAATGATGTGCGAGGCTCGGCAATGACACTGCGGCAAGGGCCGCTCCGACGACGACACCCAAATTGCTGACTCGTAGGCGCTTCATATTCGATCCTCTCAAAATCCGCTGTTGACCTATCGCGACTCCGTAGGCCGCGCAGCTACTTCAGGGGCTCTTTCAGGAACTCTCCGTAAAGCAACGGCTCGGAGAATTCGACGCACTTGAACTCGAGCAACTCGGCGTTCGGCTCCGTGTTCTTGTGGAGCTGCATCGAGATCGTCCACGGCCGCGAAAACGTCGCGGGATCGTCGATCGTGGCCTCGTATTGCATCCTATTCTGATCGAGCAGCGAGTAACGCTCCGTGACCGTCATCATACTGCTGTGATAGTTGCCGGCCCGATCGAGCCAGGTGCGGTCGTCGTTCGCGAGCACCTCGATCACGAGCGTGTCGCCTTCCCACTTGCCGTTCGACCAGCCCATCCAGAAATCCGTCGGGACCTGATCGAGCGTGCGGTGCTCCGTCATGTGAATGGCGCGATTCGCGTTCGCGAACGCGTAGGCGAACAAGATGTCGCCGTCGCCCTGCACGATCTGGAACGGATACGGCAGGTAGGTCGCGCGCGGAATGCCGGGCAAGTAGCACGCGGCTTCGGGATCCGTCTTCGGCCACCCTGCGCGATTCTCGTCGCGGCGCGCGAGCGCCTCGGGCTAGATACGGGATCTTGCCTTCCTTCACCACGCTCAAGCCCGCGGGCACCGCGCCGATGGCCCCGAGGCGCCAGAAATCGGGCAACGCGGAGGCTGCATGGGCCTCGAGGTTCCAGTTCGCGGAGTTCATCGCCTGCCAAATGCCGTTCAGGTTCGGCTTGCCGTTGACTCGGTCGGGCCGAGCGCGCTGCGCGTCGGCGTGCATCGGATTCGCGGCCCACAAGGCCGCGGCCGCCACAATCACGGCGATCCACCGCTGTTGCATCTGGAAGCTCCCCCTCTTTTCGGCTCGGGCGATGCGCCCGATTTGCCGGCGATGATAGCGGAAGTAAGACGAATTGAGCAGCTTGCTTGTTGGGGGAAAGCCGCAAGTGGACCTATACTTTTCTCCACCACAAGGGGGTCCACATCCATGTCTATCTCGCGCTCGTCGCCGCGGGCATCCGCCCGCCGGCTGCCGCTCTTCGCCCTGTCCGCCGCCTTCATCGCACCGCGCCGTGCTCGCACAACAGAAGGTGCCGTTCCAGTCCGGCATCCCGGTCGCGCCGCAAGGGCTCGCGAATCGCCCGCTCGCGAAGGGGCCGTTCGAGTACGCGACAGGCGAAGGCCAAGACATTCGCGTGACCGTGGTCACCAAGGATTTGTCGTATCCGTTCAGCATGGCGTTCCTGCCCGACGGCACGCTGCTCGTGACCGAGCGCAAAGCCGACATTCGCGTGATCAAGAACGGCGTGCTCGATCCGAAGCCGATCGTGGGCCCGAAAGGTTACTTCACCGGCGAGTCCGGGTTGCCTGGCGCGGTGCACGGCTACATGGATCTCGTGCTGCATCCGCAGTTCGCGCGAACGCAGATGATGTACCTGAGCTACACGAAGCGCACGAACGATCAAAACACCGTGGCCGTCGCGCGCATGCACTGGACCGGCTCGGGCGTCGATCAGGTGAAGGACATCTGGGAATCCGACGACACGACCAACGGCGCGACGCCGATCGCGTTCGGCCGCGACGGCATGCTCTACATCGCGACGAGCGGCGGCGATGCGCAAGACCACAACACCACCGCAGGCAAGGTGCTGCGCTTGAACGACGACGGCACCGTACCGACCGGCAATCCATTCGTCGGCCAAACCGGTTGGAACCCCGCGATCTACTCGCTCGGCCATCGGAGCTCGCTTGGCCTCGCCGTGCATCCTGAGACCGGCGAGCTCTGGCAGAGCGAGAACGGCCCGAACGGCGGCGACGAGCTCAATATCATCCAGGCCGGCAAGAACTACGGCTGGCCGCTCGTGAGCTACGGGCGCAGCTACCCGGGCCCGTGGCAAGCGAAGCTGCCGACGCACGAGAACTACGAGCCGCCCGTCGTCTATTGGACTCCGGCGATCGCGGTATCGGGCTTCGCGTTCTACACGGGCGACAAGCTGCCGAAGTGGAAAGGCGACGTGTTCGTCGGGTCGCTGCGCACGGGCGAGATCCCGGGCACGGGCCACGTCGACCGAGTGCTCTTCAACGAGAAGATGGAAGAGCTGCGCCGCGAGTCGCTGCTCGTCGACCTGCGGCAACGCGTGCGCGACGTGAAGCAGAGCCCCGACGGCTACCTCTACGTCCTCACCGACGAGGACGAAGGCGCGGTGCTGCGCATCGAGCCGAAATGAGCCGGGGCCGCGGCGCGCGCACGACGACGCGGCGGCTCTCGATCGAAGCGGCCGCGATCGCATGAGCGCATTGGACGGCGCCGTGAAGGTTGCGCTGGCCGGAGCGGCAGCGATCGCGCTGGTCGCGTGCGGGCCCGACGGCGAGCAAGCCGCGTCGAACCGCGCCGGCGGCGTGACGGAAACCGCGGCCGGCGGCTACGTCGTGCCGCGCACGGCCTGGGGCGACCCCGATCTCCAGGGCAAATGGCCGAGCACCCACATGGTCGGCGTGCCGATGCAGCGACCGGAAACAGTTGGGCTCCGCAACGTGCTCAACGACGAGGAATTCGCCGCGCGTGAGGCGCAATTCGCGCGCCAGCAGGAGCAGGACAACGCGGATTTCGACCTCGATAGCGCCACGAGCACACCGGGCGGCGACGTCGGCGGCCCGGTCTCCCCTCCGCCGCACTGGCTCGAGCGCGGCGAGCCGCAGCGCCAGGCCTCGCTGATCGTCGATCCGCCGAACGGCCGCATGCCGCCCTACACGGAGCAGGCGCAGAAGCGACAGGCCGCGCAGCTCGAGGCTTCGCAAGACGCGCGGGCCCGCGGACTCGTACACCGACCGCAGCCTCTACGACCGCTGCATCACGCGCGGCATCGCGGGCTCGATCCTCCCGGTGATCTACAACAACGGCAATCAGATCGTGCAGGCGCCGGGCTACGTGGCGATCGTCAACGAAATGATCCACGAGACACGCATGGTCCCGCTCGACGGCCGCGCCGCACGCTGAGCCCCGACATCAAGCTGTGGCTCGGCGACTCACGCGGGCATTGGGAAGGCGACACGCTCGTGGTCGAGACCACCAACCTCACGGACCGCACGGGCATCGGCGTGAACGGCGGCGGCATGCGGCACAGCACCGCGATCAAGATCACCGAGCGCCTCACGCGCGTCGCGGCGGACACGATCGACTACAGGATGACGGTCGACGACCCCGAGACTTGGACGGCGCCGTGGACGATGCAGTACCCACTGAAGCGCGACGACGCTTACGGGATGTACGAATACGCGTGCCACGAAGGCAACTACGCAATGTTCAACATCTTGAGCGGCGCGCGCGCCGACGAGCGGGCGGCGGCGAAGAAATAGCGCGCCGTCGTCAGCAAGGTACTTGAACCAACCGTAGCCTTGGGACACATTCGCCGCGCCGCCGTTTGCGCGGTCTGGTGATGGCCGCTAGAGTGCCGGAGTCACGAAGATCTACGAGACCGCTCCGGAGCTCCGTTGGCGACTGTTCGCGGAACAAAAAAGAAGAAGGCGAAATCGGCCACGGCGGCGAAGCCGCGGACGCTCCCGAAGGCTCCCACCGGAATTCAAGGGCTCGACGACATCACTGGC
This sequence comes from uncultured Gammaproteobacteria bacterium, assembly GCA_963742115.1. Taxonomy (GTDB): domain Bacteria; phylum Pseudomonadota; class Gammaproteobacteria; order Steroidobacterales; family Rariloculaceae; genus FEN-1219. Next base: position 148,071 of record CAVUKQ010000006.1, on the reverse strand, counting down.
GGCGGGCTGCCGAAAGGCCGGCCCACGCTAGTCTGCGGCAGCGCCGGCTGCGGCAAGACGCTGCTGTCGATGGAGTTCCTCGTTCGCGGCGCGGTCGACTACGGCGAGAACGGCGTGTTCATCGCGTTCGAGGAGACGCCCGAGGAGCTCGCCGAGAACGTTCGGTCTCTCGGATTCGAGGTGGACCGGCTCATCGCGAGAGGCAAGATCGCGATGGATCACATCCGGATCGAGCGAAGCGAGATCCAGGAGACCGGCGACTTCGACCTCGACGGGCTGTTCATCCGGCTGGCGCTCGCGATCGACACGGTCGGCGCGAAACGCGTCGTGCTCGACACGATCGAAACGCTGTTCGGCGGGTTCACGAATCAAGGCGTGTTGCGCGCGGAGCTACGGCGCCTGTTCCGCTGGCTCAAGGACAAGGGCGTCACGTGCATCATCACGGGCGAGCGCGGCGACGGGGCGCTCACGCGTCAAGGGCTCGAGGAATACGTCTCCGACTGCGTGATATTGCTCGACCACCGAGTCAACGACCAGGTGTCGACGCGGCGGCTGCGGATCGTGAAGTACCGCGGCAGCCTGCACGGTACGAACGAGTATCCGTTCCTGATCGACGAGCGCGGCATCGCGGTTCTGCCGGTCACAGGCCTCGGACTGAATCACGACGCTAGCAACGAGCGCGTGGCGAGCGGCGTGCCGGCGCTCGACACCATGCTCGGCGGCGCGGGCTACTACCGCGGCTCCTCGATCCTCGTGAGCGGCACGGCCGGCACCGGCAAGACGAGCATCGCGGCGCACTTCGCGCTAGCGACCTGCAAGCGCGGCGAACGCTGCTTGTATTTGGCGTTCGAGGAATCGCCGAACCAGATGATCCGCAACATGCGCTCGATCGGCATCAACCTCGAGCCGTATCGCCGCAACGGCACGCTGCAGTTGCACGCCTCGCGGCCCACCCTGCTCGGCCTCGAAGCGCATCTCGTCCAGATCCACAAGCTCGTGGTCGAGTTCGCGCCGACCACGGTGATCGTCGATCCGATCAGCAACTTCGTCGCGGGCGGCTCCGCGCTCGACGCGCATGCGATGCTGCTGCGCCTGATCGACTTCCTGAAGTCGCAGCGAGATCACCGCGATGTTCACCCACCTCACGGCAGGCGGCGTGACGATGGAAGCCACCGACGTGGGCGTCTCGTCGTTGATCGACACGTGGCTGTTGGTGCGCGACATCGAAGCGGGCGGAGAACGCAATCGCGGGCTATACGTCATCAAGTCGCGCGGGATGGCGCACTCGAATCAGGTACGCGAGTTCCTGATAACGTCGCGCGGCGTCTCGCTGCAACAGGTCTACGTCGGACCGGAAGGCGTGCTCACGGGCTCGATGCGCGCGCAGCAGGAAGCGAAGGAAGCAGCAGCCAAGCTCGCGAGGCGGCAGTCGATCGAGGTGCGGCAGCGCGAGCTCGAGCGCAAGCGGGCGCTCACGCGCGCGCAGATCGCGGCCCTCGAGGTGGAGATCGAAGCCGCCGAAGCGGAGGCACGACTGCTCCTGCAACAGGACGTGGTTCGCGAGCAGACGCTCGTGGGGGATCGAGAGAGGATTGCCAAGCGCCGCGGCAGCGCGGCCGACTCGAAGAGGAGCAGATGAACGCGAAATCGAGGAAGAAGTCCGTGAAGAAGGCCCGCAACGAGCCGGCGAAGAAACGGCGCAGCGCGAAAGCCAAGACGGCAACCGGACACATGGGAGCTGCGCCTGTACGTCGCGGGGCAGACCCCGAAATCATTGGCCGCGATGAACAATCTACGCCGCGTACTCGACGAGCACCTGCAGACCGCGTACAAAGTAGAGATTATCGATCTGCTCGCGAATCCGCGGCTCGCCAAGGAAGACCAGATCGTCGCGATTCCGACGCTCGTCCGGAAGCTGCCGAACCCGATCCGCAAGATCATCGGCGACTTGTCCGACGCAGAGCGCACGCTCGTGGGCCTGCAGCTGCGGCCCGCAGTGAAGGTCTGAAGCACGCCCCGGCCTAGGAGGGCCTCTCGGAGGGGGAATGGGAACCAACTTCAACGAGCCCCCGCGAGACTCGCGCCGCCTACTCGAAGCGGAGATCGACAGCCTTCGTCAGCGACTCGAAGAAGCCGAGGTCACGCTCGACGCGATCACGAGCGGCCGCGTGGACGCGCTCGTCGTCGCGCATCCGGTCGAGGAGCGCCAAGTGCTCGTGCTCGAGGACGCGCGCCGCGGCGACCGGCTGCCGATCGACCGCCTGCGCCAAGGCGCGATCACGCTATCCGCAACGGGCGAAGTCCTGCACGTCAACGGCGCGTTCGCGGCGCTTCTCGGCTGCGAAGCGCGCAGCTGCTCGGCCGGCCCATCCTCGGGCTCGTGGCCGAGCGCGACCACGCGACGCTCGACGCGCTGCTCGGCGACCGCAACGTCGGCCCGCTCGCGGCTCTCTGCTTCGAGCGTGCGGATCGAAGCGCGCTCGACGTGCACGTCGCGTGCATCCCGCTCGTCGACGGCAGCGGCATTTGCCTGATCGTCACGGGCCTCCACGACGCGCCGAGGACGAGGCGGCCGAGACCGTGCGCGCTCTGCGCCGCGGCGAGGTCGACGCCGTGGTCGTCGCCGAGAACGAGGAAGATCCGAAGGTCCTGCTGCTCGGCGCGGCCGGGCGCCGCTACCGCCTGCTCGTCGAGCACATGCGCGACGGCGCGGTCACGCTGTCCCCCGACGGCGACGTGCTCTACGTGAATCCGAGCTTCGCCGCGATGATCGGCGTGCTACCGGCCGCACTCATCGGCGTGAAGTTCGCGGACCTCGTCGACGAGCCGAGCGGCCCGTTGGTCGAGGCGTTCAGCGACGGGCGCCGCGGCGCCGCGTCGCACGCCGAGGTCACGCTCAACCGCAGCAACGGCGGCTCGTTCCGCGCTTCGCTCACGCCGTTGCCCGCGGCCGACGCGTACGGCGTGTCGCTGATCGTCACCGACCTCACGAGCCGCCTGCGCCTCGACGAGGCCGAGGAAACGCTGCGCGCGATCGGCAGCGGCGAGGTCGACGCGTTCGTCGTGGCGCAGCCCCACGGCGACGAGGTGCAGACGTTGACCGGCGCGCACCGTCCCTACCGCGTCATGGTCGAGCGGATGCAGCAAGGCGCGGTCACCCTGTCCACGCGCGGCGAGATCCTCTACACGAATCAGCCGTTCGCGGAGATGATCGGCCGGCCGATCGCCGAGCTGATCGGCGTGCCGCTCGCGGAGCTCGTGGCGCCGGTCGACCGCGCGCTGCTCGCCGCGCTGATCGAGGCGAAGCACGGCTCGACGACTCAAGGCGAGCTCGCGCTGCTGCACAAGGACGGCGGCCGGATGTCGACGCTCGTCGCGGTGGCGCTGCTGCCCGAGGAAGGCGGCGTCTGCCTGATCGTCACGGACCTCACGCGGCAGAAGGCCTACGAGGCGATGGTCGCGGCGCAGGCGCTCGAACGCTCGATCCTCGAGCAGGCCATCGACGCGATCGTGCTCTGCGATCTCGACGGGCGCGTGATCCGCGCGAGCCGAGCGGCGCTCGAGCTTTGCAGCCAGAACCCGCTGCTGCTGCCGTTCGCCGAGAGCTTCCCACTCGAATCCGACGGCCGGCCGCCGGACCTCGCGGCCGCGTTGTACGGGCCCGTGCGCGGCGCCGAGTACAACCTGCGCCGCCCCGGCGTCGCCGACGCGACGGTGCTGCTGAGCGCCGGGCCCGTCACCGATGCGGACGGGATGGCGCGCGGCTGCGTCGTTACGATGACCGACATCACCGAGCGGCGCGCGGCCGTTGACCGGCTCCGCGAATCCGATCGCCACAAGGACGAGTTCCTCGCGATCCTCGCGCACGAGCTTCGCAATCCGCTCGCGCCGATCCGGACCGCGGTCGAGATCCTCCGCACGGTCGATCTCACGCGCGCATCGCAACGCCTCGTACGCGGTAGACATCATCGGACGGCAGAGCGCGAACTTGATTCGGCTCGTCGACGACCTCCTCGACATCAACCGGATCAACCAAGGCAAGATCGTGCTCCAACTCGCGCAGATCGACATGCGCGCGGTCGTCGAGCAAGCGATCGAGATGTGCCGTCCGCTGATCACGCTCCGCAACCATCAGCTCGATACGGAGTTGCCGGAACAGAGCGTGCCGGTGCGCGGCGACATGGTGCGGCTCGCGCAGGTAGTCGTGAACCTGCTGACGAACGCCGCGAACTACACGCCGCCCGGCGGGCGCATCGAGCTCGCGCTGCGGATTTCCGCGTCCGAGGCCATTGTCAGCATCGTCGACAACGGCATCGGCATCGCACCCGAGATGGTGGCACGCATCTTCGAGCCCTATCAGCAAGCGACCCAGTCGAAGGACCGCGCGACGGGCGGGCTCGGACTCGGGCTCACGGTTTGCAAGCGCCTGATGGAGATGCACGGCGGGAGCGTCGAGGCCGACAGCGACGGTCCTGGAAAAGGCGCGCGATTCGTCGCGCGGCTCGCGCTCGCGAATTCGCCGGCGGCGCGGCCTGCGCACGAGGCTTCAGCACCCGGGCGCAGGACCTCGCTCCGCGTGCTCGTCGTCGACGACAACCGCGATGCGGCCGAGTCGCTCGCGAAGCTCATGCAGATGTCCGGACACGAGGTTCGCACGCTCGCGAACGGCGCGGCGGCCGTTGCGAACGCCGCGTCGTTCCGCCCGAACGTCGTGCTGCTCGATATCGGCATGCCTGGGATGAACGGCTACGAGGTCGCACGCCGCCTGCGCGAGCTTCCGGACGCCGACTCGATGTATGTGATCGCGATGACGGGCTACGGCAGCCACGCGGATCGGGCGCGCTCCGCCGAGAGCGGCTTCGACGAGCATCTCGTCAAGCCGCTCGACTTCGCGGCGCTCGACGCGCTGCTCGCGGCTCTCGCATAGCGCCGCGCGGCGTGGAGCGAAACGCCGCGCTGTTTGCGGCGTCGCGGCGTCCGTCGAATCAGAATCCGCGAGCGAATCCAGGAATCGCAATCTCGCGTCGCGCTTCGCGCGCGCCGGCGGCGCCGCGCACAGCGGATCCGCGTGGCATAGGACGTGCATCCATCGCGTTCGAATCGGCGTGTTACGGCAACGATCGAGAGATGGTCAAGCAGCAGTCACCGGCGCTCGTCGCCAACGTGTCGCGAAGGACGGGTCGCCGGCAGGCGCTGCTGCGCGACAACGGCTTGTCGCTCGCGACCTTCGCACTGTTCGTCGTGTTCTTGATCGGCCAGACCGCGACGGGCTTCGTGGAGCTCAACAACGACCTCGCCGAGCACGGCCGTCCCGCGATTGCGCTGCCGGCTTATTTGACGAGCGGCCACTTCATCGAAGCCACGGCCGAGAACTGGGAGAGCGAGTTCCTGCAGATGGCCGCGTACGTGTTGCTGACCGTCGCGCTATTCCAGAAAGGCTCGGCGGAATCGAAAGAAATCGGCCGGCCTGAGAGCGTGGACCGCGACCCGCGGCTCGCACGCTCGAAAGCCGGCGTGCCGTGGCCGGTGCGCCGCGGCGGCTGGGTGCTCAGACTGTACGAGAGCTCGCTCGCGCTCGCGCTGCTGCTGCTCTTCTTCGTCTCGTTCGGCCTGCATGCCGTCGGCGGCGCTTGGGCGTACAACGTGAGTCAGGCAGAGCACGGCGGCCAGCCGCTGTCGGTCGTCGGCTATCTCGAGACACCGCAGTTCTGGTTCGAGTCGTTCCAGAATTGGCAGAGCGAGTTTCTGTCGCTCGCAGCGATGGTGGTATTGAGTATTTTCCTTCGCCAGCGAGGCTCGCCCGAATCCAAGCCCGTGGACGCGCCTCATAGTCAAACCGGCTCTTGAGTAAGGAGACAAACGAACATGACAACGCAGCACGACCCGGAACGTATTCGCGAGCTTGCCCACCAGCTGTGGATCGAGCGCGGCCGGCCCGACGGCGGCGCCGAGGCGGACTGGTTCGAGGCCGAGCGCCGGCTGCTGAGCCAGCGAAGAACGGACTCGGAGGTGGTCGACGAGGCCGTCAAAGAATCGTTCCCTGCCAGCGACGCGCCGGCCAGCGGGCTGCCCGACAACCCGCCAGCCAACGCCGGCGAGAAGTGGCGCGCCGCCGAGGCGGCCAAGCCGCGCAAACGACAGCCCAAAGCGTCGCCCGTGACAAGCGCGGCACCGGTCAAACCGGCGAATACGCGCGAGGACGGTGCTCCGTCCCCGAGCAAGCCGCGTGCGACGCCGAAACTAGGCTCCCGCGACGCCCCAGGCGGTTGACTCGGGCGAGCCGCGTGCCGCGGCTCTAGAAAGCGGCACCGCAGCGTCGCTGCCAGCGGCGCGGCGCCATTCATCGAACTGCGACCGGCTACGCGGCGCGGTTGAAGGGTTTGTCGGTGCTGCTCGGAGCCAAGCCAGCGGATTCGCGGCGGACATAGGCGGGCGGCGTTTTCGCCGCCGATCGACGCACGTTTCTCACCGAGACCACTTCCTTGCCCTCGGCGACGAGCCTCTGGCGAGCCTTATCGATTCGGTCGACGAGCGACTCGTCAACGGGAATGACGGGACGGCGAATCTCTTCGTAGCCACCGACAAAAAGACGACTCAAGCGCATGACCTATCCTCCAATGCGGTCGGAAGAGGATTTGCAAAGCACGTGCCGGTTTGCGCGGAGCCTCGAAAATCAGGGTCTTACGCCGTCGACACGCCGCCGGATCGGTCACCGATGTAAAGGCGTTCGACAGCGCGAATCTAAAGACGGTTATCAAACTAGTTGTATAACCAATTAATTCTTATAGAGTGACGCAAACCCACGGAACGTGCTGTGCGAGGGCCGGTGCAATAGTCGGCGCTCCTGCATGAATCGAAATCATGGGAACGCTTTCCGGTCACATTCGTGTGGCTCATGCAGGCCTGCGATCCAGCGCGAGAGCGATCTAAATGATTGGTGACGAATTCGAGCTCTATGCGCTCGCCCGCGAAGCTCATAAGCAGGGCATCCCCGAGGCTGCGGCAGCGGTCTTCAGAAGGCTCCTCCAGCGGCATCCGCAATCGCCGCTCGCCGCACATGCGATGTTCTATCTTCAGAACGGCTATCAGTTTCCGTCCGCCAATCGAGCGCAAGCACGGCAACAGCCGGAGCTGACGCCGAGTGAGCTCAACGCAACACTGGAGCTCGAAGGCGCGCTTGTAACAAGAACCAAGAGCTAAGCGGAGCGCGGGTTAGGCGAAGAAAATGGCACGGAATTTGTACTCACAGATGGAGGTGCGGATGGCGAGGTGATTGCACATGACGTACGACGCCGATAGAGCGCGCTGGGCATGGCTTTTGATTGCGGCGGGACTTGCGGAGATCACGATTCTGATCGCAATCCTGTGAATCGTTCCAGAGATTCGCAGGTGATCAGAACCAACCCCGTTAGGCCACTTCAACCCTGAGGCGCTGCTCATGTGGCGAACCGCGATTCAAGCCCCTCGGTCCCTATTGGGCAGTCCACGGCTGCCCGTGCTGATCGCATTGGTGCTGGCTGGCGCAGCTTCGTTGCAGACGCTTCTCTACGCCGGTTGGCGTATCCGTTCCGTACGCGGCTGGGAAGCGGACAACATCGCGCGCGCTCTGGTAGGCGGTCACGGATTCAGCTTCTCGGGTGACCAACGTTGGCTCTGGGACCAATGGAACGGCAGCGAGACCAGCTACTATCCGACGGCGTGGGCAGACCCAGTCTTCACCTTTCTGCTTGCCGGCGCTCATTGGGTGTTCGGTGAGCACGCCTTCGCCGCGATCTACGCCCTCGACTTTCTCTGCATCGGGCTAGTCCTTTACTGGAGCTGGCGGCTGGCCGAACGGTTCGCGGGGCCTTGGGCCGGCGCCGCGGCGATCGTGCTGCTGGCAGCCAATACTCTGCTCGGTGTCTCCGTGTTCGACACCATCAACAATACGGCCTTCGCGGCCGCCGCGGTGACCCTCGGTGCGCTGGTCGCCGTTCGTTACTTCGAGCGGCCGGACTCGCAGCGGCTCGTTCAGTTGGGTCTCTACACGGGATTCATGATCTTGACCTGTCCGGTCATGGAGTTCTTTCTCCCGCTGCTCGCGGCCGCCCTCCTCGTTCTTCATTGGCGTGACTCGAGAGCGCGTTGGCAGCGCCCCCTTGCGTTGCTTGCGCTCGCTCTGGTGGTCGTTTCGCCATGGACGCTCCGCAACTACCTCGCGTTCGGCGAATGGGTACTGGTGCGTGATGGCGGGGGGCAACTCGCCTGGGACGGCACGGTGGGTGCTGCGAGCACCTTTGCCCCCGAGACCACCGGCCTGCAGTTGCCGCCGCCTTGGAAGGCAGACGGGCCCCGGGCCGCGATCGAAAACCTGCTCGACGTCGAGGAGAGCTATGCCCTGCATCGCTATCAGGTCGACGCCGTCCGTGCTGACCCGCCTCCGGGTTATGAATCCTCGAACGAAGCGCAGCGGGACAAATACTACATGGCCGCAAGCGAGGCGTTCATGTTGCGCGAGCCGCAGATCGCCGCCGAGTTGGGCGTCGCCAAGCTGGAGGTCTTCGCCATGCGCTTCGGCAAGTATGGCGTGATCGTGCTGGCTCTCGCGGTGGCCGGCGCGGTATTGCTCCGGCGCGAAATCCGCAGCGCGCCGCTCACGCTCATGGCCGCAGCGTATTGCGCTCCATTCGCGGTCTTGATGCCGTATTTCGGGCGCTACCGCACGCCTATCGAGCCCGTTCTGACCGTGCTGGCTGCGGTCGTCCTGCTGCGGCTCGTGTCGACCTATGCCGGAGGTGTGCTCGGGGATACAACGCAGCAACGGCATGCAGCCAACTCCGCCCGAATGGCTACGCCGAGAGGCGGGTAGCAAGCGCTTCGACCACCGCATTCCGAATGCGGCGCTCTTTCCGTAGGTTCGTGGCGGGTTGAGCGCTGATCCGCGGATCTGCCGAGCGCGTTCAACTGCGCTTTCTTCTTGGGACGCTGCAGACTGTCCCATTCGATCATTTCGCCTGTGGACGTCGGAAGATAACCGCGACTTGTGCCGCACCGGGCACGAAGCGTGGCGTCACGGGGGCATTGGGATAACCGGCCCAACGCTCGAGAACTCGTAGTCCCATCGGCCTGGACTTATCGTGAAGCCCGCAAGGCGGAAGATCCCGTGGTACAGCGACTCTCCGATATCGAACACGAGCATTACGCCATGGCGCTGAGGCTGTAGTTCCAGCATCGCTGCTGTGCGGAATTTGATGTCGACGTTACCGCCGCTCGATGGCATCGGCTCGCAGACGAGTCCCTCGACCTCAATCGCGAGGCCGTCGATAAGGACGGTAGGCACCAATTCCCCCCAGGGCGGCTGGTCGTTTTTGTTTCCGCCCGGTTACGAATGCTAGGGCAAGAAACGGCTCTTACAAGGGGGTTAGTCGGGTGGTTGCGCGGCGCTCACGGAGATCGCTTCGCTCTGCGTTCACGGAGAAGGATGAGCATCGCCTGCCGAGCATCGAACAGCTCGGTCCGAGCGCGTTCCTCTTTTGAGAGACTGGTGGAATCCAGCGCGTCGCCGCCCCGCATCGCTTCGGCGATTGCTGCGGCAATGCGGTCGCAATCAGCAAGGGCGTCCCAGTAGCGGGCCATCGCCGCATCTAATCGGTCGTCGAAGTCGTCGGGCATCGGGGCTAGTCCTTAACGCTTCTTGTTCTCGTTAGCCCGACCGAAGCAAATTCTATGCCGCAGAAAAGGAAGACCCCGCGCTAGGCCGCGTCTCCATCGAACCTGCGACGCGGAACAGCTATTGGGAACCAACGGCGCCGTCAAACGTGTAGTCCTCTGAGGCCTGAGACGACCGGTTCTTTCGCGGCCAACGGAAATGCCAAACGAAAAGAAAAACGAAAATGCTACAAGAAGAAAAACTCGCTGCCGCGACGCAGCGCTACAAAGCCGCCCTGGCCGAGTTCGAGGCCGCGACAACCTTGGTCGTTGAGGGAATCCGAGCGAGCAAACGCATGACTAAGGCCGAGTTCGAGCGCGAGGCCACCGCCCGCAGCGAACTCGTCGCAGCGCGCAAGCTGCTGACGCGGCTCTCGCAATAAAAGTCCGCGCGACGAGTAGCAATTTCTGCTCTAAACCCCTGCTATACGTAGTTCGCTCACGCGACTACTGGATGGATGCGTGCGCCTCTGGATCACTTCCTCGGTCACGCTATACACATCGCGTTCGGGAATGGACCGCTCGCGAACACGAACGTGTCGACTAGGTGCGTCCTGGCTCGTTTATTGCACCAAGCCCAACAGTCGCTAGCGCGCTTCGTCGACGCGGCGACCCATTGTCAGGTCACAGGTAAGTCGTATGTCCACGGTCGTCTGGATCGTCCTGTCCTCTGTCATCACAGGACTCGTTTGTGCGCTGATCTTCTTGCTCACGCGCGCGCGCGGCACGCCCTACTTAAAGCTCGACCCAGACGAATACCCCGAGATCAAAGACGCGCTGCCACTGATTAGCGGCCTCACTGAAAGCTGCGTCCACAAAGGCAACAGCGCCGCGGTGCTGCAGAATGGCGCGATCTTCCCCGCAATGCTCGCGGATATCGCCACCGCCAAGCACAGCGTGCATCTCGAGACGTTTGTGTGGTCCGCGGGCAAACTCGAGACGCAGTTCGTCGACGCCCTGAGTGAGCGGGCGAGAGCGGGCGTCAACGTGCGCATCCTCATCGACTGCCTCGGAGCTTCGAAGGCGAGCGAGGCGGAGCTCGAGCGATTGAAGCAGAGCGGCGCGAAGCTCTCGAGCTACTGCCGGCCGAGCTGGTGGAACTGGGGGCGCTTCAATCACCGCACGCACCGGAAGCTGCTCGTGGTCGACGGCCGCGTCGGGTACACGTTCGGCCACGGCGTCGCGGACCAATGGCTTGGCAACGGTACCGACCCCGAGCACTGGCGCGACACCGGCGTGCGGCTCGAGGGGCCGGTCGTGCACGGGCTGCAATCGGTGTTCGCGCAGAATTGGGTCGAAGAGACGCACTGCCTGCCGGCTGTGGCGGAGTGTTTCCCCGTGCTCGAGCCCGCCGGAGAAATCTCGGCGCACGTCGTCAGCAGCGCGTCGGCGGATGCCGTGTCGTCGGTTGCGATGCTCTACACCGTGGCGATCGCGATGGCACGGCGCGAGGTGCTGATCCAGAACCCGTACTTCGCACCGAACGACGGCGTGGTCGAGCTATTCGCGATGATGGTGCGCCGCGGCGTCAAGGTGCACTTGATGCTGCCGGGCAAGCACACGGATAGCCCGTTCGTACGGCGCGCAGGCTGCAACCTCTATGCCCAGTTGCTCGAAGGGGGCGTTCGGCTTTACGAGTTCGAGCCGACGCTCCTGCACCAGAAGATCGTCGTCGTGGACGAAGTTTGGTCGCACGTCGGATCCACTAATTTCGATGCGCGCTCGCTCGCGCTGAACGAGGAGGTCGGCGTCGGCATCCTCGATGCCAGCATCGCGGCGGAGCTCAAGGCCGCATTCAAGCAGGACCTGCGCCACTGTCACGAGCTGAAGCTCGAGGAATGGCAAAACCGTCCAGTATTCGACCGCGCATACGAGCGTTTCGCGTACCTGCTGCACGAGCAGCTTTGATGCGTGTGATCGCTTGTCCCCGAAAAAAACCGAAGGGCGGACGATCCAAATGACCAATTTTTGCCTCCGCATACGCTATCGATCCCCGCGCCGTATGTTTGGAGCGTCGGAGACGAAACACTGCGGCCGAAGGCAAGCCGCTCGAAAAAAATCCAACGATCCGGCCTGGATCTTGCAACGCTATCGTTGAACTATGAGTAGGAGGCTCCGATGGGAACCAGCGTCAAAGCCATTCATTGCACGGAATGTGGAGCGGTACTCGCTACGACCGAGTCGCCACACGATCTATATAGTTGGGCATACCGGTCTTACAGATGGAATCACATCGGAGAGCGAGTCTTCTGCGATAGCTGCTCTTAATGCGGGTCGCAGGCATCTGGCCTGCTAATTCTTGCCGGCGCTCGTCACAATCACCCGAAGCGAAGCGCATGGACGGTCGCGGGCTATGGACAGGCCGAAGACTTACGGCGAGTCCTACTCCGCTGCGGGCTCTGCCTGGACGCGCTATCCGCGTCTAGCGCCAAGATGCCGATCGAAAAACTTGACGATCACGTCATAGCAGTCGCGCGACTCGGGCACATCGACGTTGTAGAAGAAACCGTGAAACATGCCTTCCCACACATGCAGATCCGCATCGACACCTTGCTTCACGAGCAACGAATGAGAGTACACCGCGGAGCTCAGCTCGAACCCGCGCGTGCCCGTCACGACCAGCGTCGGCGGGAACTTCGCGAGCACCTCCGGCGAGCTCGCGGGGGACGCGAGCGGATCGTCGAGCGACACGCCGGCGAAATAGTCGAGCGGTGAACGCGGCGGTGGCTCGCCGGACGGAGGCGACGGCGGCGGCCTGCTCTCGCCGATCGCGGCGGTCGTGAACGCCGAGTCGCCGCCGAAGCCGTTCGATGTCAGCGTCAATCCCGCACACAGCACGCCGATCGCACCGGGCGCCGGCAGAGAATGCTTCTGGAACCAGGCGACGGCCATACCGGTCAACATGCCGCCCGCGGAGCACCCGTAGATGCCGATATTTTCGGCGCGATAAGTCTTCAGTAGCTCGCGATACGCGGCCGCGACGTCTTCACTGGCCGCCGGAAACCGGTACTTCGGCGCTTGGCGATAGTCCAAGCTCACGACGCGAATTTTTCCGAGCGCGGCGAGCGGAATCGATTCGAGCTCGGCGCAACCCGGCCAACAGCCGGAGAATCCGCCGCCGTGTAAGTTGATCAGCACGCGATCCCGATTGCGGGCCGTCACGCCCTCCTTCGGCAGATACTCGAACGCGTGCACGCCGCCGATCGTCGTATCACGCCTCTCGACGGCGAAAACCTCGCGCTGCCGGGCGAGGTAACCCGCGAGCAGCGGCGGAATGCCGCCCTCCTGAACGAGCATCTCCGGGCGCAACATGTTGCGCAGATGCTCCGCGACGTAGTCCTTCCCCTCGCGGAGTCAGAAAAGACGAAAGCGGCACGGTGTGCGCGGGCACTTGAACGGTGCCGTCCGTCGCTATCGTCACACCACCCTGCGCGAACGCCTCAGCCGCGCACACGCCGGCGAAGATCATGGCCACGACCGCTGAGCGAATTTGGCGCCGCATCTGTCCCCCCGACTTTAGATTCGCAATGGCGGACTCTAGCCCTTGCTGCAATCGTTTGCACGACCGAGATGGTATTCTCTCGGCATGACGACCCGCCGACGAACCGTATCCAAGATGACCGACATCGCTCGCCTCGCCGGCGTCCACGTCTCGACCGTTTCGCGCGCCTTGGCGGGGAGCCCGCTCGTCGAAACCACGATGCGCGAGCGGATCCTCAAGATCGCGACGAAGCACGGCTACGTCGTCAATGCGGCCGCGCGCAACCTGCGCACGAGCCGCACACAAGTTTTGAGCGTCGTCATCCCCCTCGCCCACGAGCGCGACCAAGCGCTGACGGACCCTTTCTTTACGGACATGCTTGGTCACCTGGCCGACGAGATCACGCAGCGCGGCTACGGAATGTATCTGCAAAAGATCTTGCCGCCGATGGACGACTGGCTGCCGCGGCTCATCGCAGCACGCCGCGCGGACGGCATCATCGTGATCGGGCAGAGCACCGAGCACGCGGCACTCGAACAAGCTGCGCGCACCTACGAGCCCCTCGTCGTCTGGGGCGGCCGGCTCGAGCGACAGAGCTATTGCGTCGTCGGCACCGACAACACGGCGGCGGCACGCGCGGCGACGGAGCACCTCATCGCGAATGGTCGCCGGCAGATCGTATTCGTGGGCGATCCGTCCATCCCGGAGATACACCTGCGCTGCGAAGGCTATCGGCTCGCGCTGCAAGCGTCGCGCAACCGCTCGCGGCCCACCGTGCTCAAGGCGCACATGACCGCCGACGGCGCCTTTCGAGCGATGCGCGAGTTCATCGACCAGGGACAAAAATTCGACGCCGTGTTCGGGGCCACCGACGTCATCGCGATCAGCGCGATGCGGGCCATCGCCGCCTCGGGCATGTCGGTCCCGCACGACGTGGCCGTCGTCGGCTTCGACGACATCGCAATGGCCGCCCATGTTCACCCGTCGCTGACGACGGTGCGTCAGGACGTCGCCCGCGGCTCCAAGCTGCTCGTCGATCTCGTGCTACGACGCCTCGCGGGCGAGGACGCCGAATCCGAGGTCATGTCCGGCGAGCTGATCGTGCGCGAGTCGAGCGGCGCGGCGCCGTAGCTCAGGTCGCGGGCGTGTAGTCCGATTCCAGGCGCCGCGCGAGCCGCTCGCCCGCAGGGTCGAAACGCCAGTTCAGCAGCGTCCCGGCGAACAGCAGCAGCGCGAACCCGGTCGCGAGCACGAAACCGAACTTGATGTGGCCGAACGCGTCGCTCACGGCTGCCATCGCGAGTGGTCCGACCGCCGCAGCGAAAGCCGTGAAGAACAGGATCACTCCCGCGACGGCGCCGTGCTCCGACGACGGGAAGCAGCTGATGCCCTTCGAGTTCAGCGTCGGATACACCACCGACATGAACAGCCCCGACAGCGGCAGCAGATAGATGCCCCAATCCGCGCCGCCGTAGAGGCTGCCGGCGAAGCACGCGAGGATCGCGAACGCGCACGCAGTGAGAACCGTTCGCCACGACCACCGGCCGAGCATCCATGCGCCGAAAAATCGCCCGGCCGCCCGCAGTACGAAAAAGACCGTCAGCGCATAGGCGGCCAGCCACGACGCGGGGCCCGTATAGTCGTCGAGATACGTCGGCATCCACACGTAGATCGCGACCTCGACGGCCACGTAGAGCATGATGAGGGACGAGAATCCGAGCGCATACGCGTCGCGCATCATCCTCAATGTGCGGGCGAACGTGGCCGGCGCGGTGGCCGGCGCGAGCGTGCGTGGATAACGCGCTGCTGCCGCCGTGATGATGAGCAGCACGCAAATCCCGGCGGCCACCACGTACAGGTATTTCCACGAGAGCCCGGCGGTGAGCAGCGTCGCCACGATGGCGGGCCCGACGATCGCGCCTACGGCGAAGAATCCCTCCACCGTGTTCATGAACGTCGTGTGCTCGCGCGTCGAGCGCGAGAAATCGCCGATCAACGCGAGCGCCCCGATCTTGAAGACGCTGACGCCGACGCCGGCCGCACCGAGCAGCACGACGAACACTTCGAATCGGTCGCCGAACGCGAACAGCAGCGAGCTCGCGGCGTAGATCGCCAACCCAAAGAGGATCGTGGCCTTGCGGCCAATCCGATCGGCCAGATAACCGAGCCCGAGCGCGCCAGCTGCGATCGCGGCCATCGGCACGTAGTGAAACGCGCTCGCGGCCTTGAGCGACAGCTCGAACTCCTCGAGCAGAGTGGGAATGACGCTGCCGACGGCGTCGGTGGTCATCGCGAACGTGAAGAACATCATGCACGTCAACGCCTTGATCACGAGGGTGTCGTGCGCGCCGCCTGTGTTGCCTCGACTCGGCATGAGCCCCCGGTTCGATCAAAGGCCGGCGGCTATCGCACCGCGCGTGGCCGTTTCTTTACGCTGACTGCAAACGATTGCATGATAGCCCTCGCCGCTTGCGCCCGTAAACGCCGCTATACACGTAGTATTGGCTCGAGGCGCTCGCCCGACACGACCAACCAGCTCAGGACACACGCATGAAATTGACTTTGAAAGTGAACGGCGAGAGCCGCAGCGTCGACGTGGATCCGCGAACACCGCTGCTCTGGGTGCTGCGCGACGAGCTCGAGCTAAAAGGAACGAAGTTCGGTTGCGGCATGAGCCTCTGCGGAGCGTGCACGGTGCACGTCGACGGCGCGCCGACGCGCGCTTGCGTGACGCCGGTGTCTGCCGTCGCGCAGCGCGCGATCACGACGATCGAGGGAATCGGCGCGACGCCGCTCGGCAGCAAGGTCCAAGCCGCATGGCTCGACGTCGACGTCGTGCAGTGCGGCTACTGTCAGGCGGGACAAATCATGTCCGCCACCGCGCTGCTGTCGCGCAATGCCGCACCCTCCGACGCGGACATCGACACGGCGATGGCCGGCAACCTCTGCCGTTGCGGCACCTACACTCGGATCCGAGCCGCGATCAAGCGGGCGGCCGGGCTCCCGACGACCGACACGAGGGAGGGCTAACCCGATGGGCGCCAATGTCGTACCCGATGTCGCGACGAAGTCCGGCCTCTCTCGGCGCGCGTTTCTCAGAGCGAGCGCGCTGGTCGGCGGCGGACTGTTGCTCGAATTCCACGCGCCGAGCGTGCGGGCCGCTGCGTCTGCAGCAGGCGACGACGCTGAACGCCTATATAAAGGTGACGCCGGACGGCATCGTCACGATCACGGCCAAGAACCCCGAGATCGGCCAGGGCGTGAAGACGATGCTGCCGATGCTGATCGCGGAGGAATTCGACGTCGACTGGAAGAGCGTGCGCATCGAGCAAGCGCTCGCGGACGGCGCCAAGTACGCGCCGCAGTTCGCGGGCGGCAGCACCGCGGCGCCGCTGAACTGGGAGCCGCTGCGCCGGGTCGGCGCTGCGGCACGCGACATGATGCTACGCGCGGCGGCCGCCGACTGGGGCGTGCCGGCGAGCGAGCTGCGAACGGCGGCGGGCGCGGTCGTTCACGTGCCGAGCGGGCGCAAGCTCAGCTACGGCGAGCTCGCGGCGGCGGCGGCCAACATCGCTCCTCCGGACCCCGCGGCGGTGCGGCTCAAGGATCCGAAGGATTTCACGATCATCGGCCGGTCCGTGCCGGGCGTGGATAGCCCGCTCGTCGTCCAAGGCAAGCCGCTATTCGGCATCGACGTGACAGTGCCGGGAATGAAGTACGCGGTCTTCGCGAAGTGCCCGGTGTTCGGCGGCACGGTCGTGAACGCGAACGTCGCCGCGGTGAAGTCGTTACCGGGCGTCCGCGACGCTTTCGTCTTGCGAGGCGATGCGAGTGTCGCAGGCTCGACCGGGCCGCTCGACCGGCTCGTCGACGGTGTCGCGATCGTCGCCGACAGCTGGTGGCTCGCCGACCAGGCGCGCGAGCGGCTCGAAGTCGAATGGGACGAAGGCGACGCCGTACACGACAGCGACGCTCGCTTCGCCGCGGAGGCCGCGAGGCTCAAGCACGAGGCGCCCGCCGCCTACATCGTCAAGAACGGCGACGTCGACGCCGCGCTCGCGAGCGCGGCGCAAGTGCTCGAGGCCGACTACCAGTATCCGTTTCTCGCGCATGCGACGCTCGAGCCGCAGAACTGCACGGCGTCCTACGCCGGCGGCAAGCTCGAGATCTGGGCGCCGACGCAGAACCCGGAAAGCAATCGAACGGTGATCTCTCGCACGCTCGGCATCGCGCCGCAGGACATCACGATCCATCTGACGCGTAGCGGCGGCGGCTTCGGCCGGCGCGGCGCGAGCGACTACGCCGTGGAGGCCGCCGCGATCGCGAAGCACGCCGGCGTGCCGGTGAAGCTCGTGTGGAACCGCGCCGACGACATTCACCACGATTTCTACCGCCCGGCCGGCTTCCATCATTTCAAGGCCGGCCTCGACGGCCGCGGCGCGGTCGTCGCATTCCGCGACCATTTCGTGACGCCCGGCACCGGCGACGGACCGGCGTCGTCCGCTTACGCGGGTCCCGACGAGTTCCCGTCGCGTTTCGTCGCGAACCTGGAGTTCGCCGCGTCGTTCATTCCGTCGGGCGTGCCGACGGGTCCGCTCCGGGCGCCGGAAAGCAACGGGCTCGCGTTCGCGTTCCAGAGCTTCGTCGACGAGCTTGCCCATGCCGCCGGACGCGATCCGCTGCAGTTCCGTCTCGATCTGCTCGGCGAGCCGCGAATACTCGATTCGACGGACGATCGTTACGGACCGCAGCCCGATTTCGATACCGGCCGCATGCGCGGCGTGCTCGAGCTCGTACGCGAAAAATCCGGCTGGGAGGCGCGGCAAAAGCTACCGCCGGGCACCGGGATGGGCACGGCGTTCTACTACAGCCACATGGGCTACTTCGCAGAGGTCGTGCAAGCCACGGTCGCGGCAAACGGTTCGCTCAGGGTCGATAAGGTGTGGATCGCCGCCGACGTGGGCAGCCAGATCATCAATCCGACCGGGGCCGAGAATCAGGTGCAGGGCGCGGCGCTCGACGGCATCGGTCAGGCGCTGACGCGCATCAACATCGAGAACGGCCGCGCCGTTCAGTCGAACTTCCATGACTTCCCGCTGCTGCGCATCAACCAGGCGCCGCCGGTCGAAGTGCATTTCCGCCGAACGGACAATCCGCCGACGGGGCTCGGCGAGCCGGCGCTGCCGCCGGTGATTCCGGCGCTCTGCAACGCGATCTATGCCGCGTGCGGCAAGCGGGTTCGCCGGCTGCCGATCGAGCCGCAGGCGCTCGCCCGCGGATAGAGGTCTCCGGTGACAGCGCCCTACTTCAGGTAACACGGCGAGAGGTTTGCGTGGCGGATACCGTTTACCGATGCAGTTCTGCATTGATCTCCCGCCGCCGCGTGCTGCGCGCTTGCGGCGCCGTCGCCGCGGCCGCGGCGACGCCTCGAGGGTTCGCGGACGCTGCCGGCGGCGTCACGATCGGCATGCGCGCCTACACGGCGATTTTTCCGGGTGGCACGGGAGCCTATTTCGATCACGACTACTACCGCGATCGACACCTTGCGATGATGCAGCGTCTGTATGGCGCCGCGTTGACGCGAGTGGAGGCCCGCAGGCCGCTGATCGTCGAAGGCGAGCCGCCCTCCCCGTATGCCGCCATCGTCAATTTTTGGATTCCCGAACCCGAGGTCTTCGCCAAAGCCAGTGCGGCCCATGGCCAGGACTTGGTGCGCGACAAAGTCCACTTCACCAACGTCGAGCAGAAGGTTCAGAGCGAAGCCGTGTTCGGCGCGACGGGCGATCCTGCGAGCGCGATACGAGTGGGAGACCGATGCCTGACGGTGCTGTATCCCTACGATCCCGCGGACCGCTTCGACCACGAGTACTATCGCGATCAGCACATGCCGTCGCTCGTCGAGATGTTCGGTCGCGAGGCGATCACGCGCGTCGAAGTGCGCAAGGGACTATCGTCACCTAACGGAAGAGAGCCGCCGCTTTACAGCTGCACGGCAAACATCTACGTGTCCGACGCGCGAGCCTTCGCCGCGGCCGAGAGCAGGAATCGACAGCGCGTCGACGACGACGTTCGCCGGTTCACTTCGGTCAGCCCCATCTCGTTAATGACCGAGGTCATCGGCGCTTTCGACGCCTGAGGGGACGTTGACGTTCTCTTAGAGTCGATCATTCGCGTTCGCCGAGCCCATCCGTATCGCAAAGGTTCATCCGTGAGAATTCACTCAATCGCACTGACGATCGGCGCGTGCGCGGCCGGTACGGGTCTCCTCCAAGCCGTGGGGCAGCCCGCGGCGTCGAGACGGAAGTAGCGAGCTCAGCGCTGCGGAACGAGCAGCCGTGTAACCTTCGACACGTCGTTCACGTTCTCGATCCCGCGAATCGTCGCGAGGATCTCTTCGAGACGTTCCGCCGGCAGCTTCGACTGCGGCATCAGCTCGCGATACTTCGCTTCCACATCCTTCCATTCGATGCCGCGCGGCGCGGAGCCGCGCGGCGCGTCGACGGTTCGCGTGATGCGCGCGCCCGACTTCGTGACGATGGTGACCGTGCCGGCCCAGGGCCAGCGCGTCTGCACGGCCGGCGGCGACGGATCCGGATCGACGAGCGCCATCAGCCCCTGCACGGTGGGATCGAAAATCTTGTCGGCGTCGCATGCACCCAGGTGAAATTCCTGTCGGCGATCGCGGAAGCCACGAAGTACGGCATGCTGTGAATGGCCTCGACGTGATCCTTGCGGACGACGGCTACCGAACATCGTGCGGACCGACGGGCCGGCGACGAGGATCTGCGCCACGTCGCTCGACTCGACGTTGCCGTCGCGCGCCGCGGTGAAGGCGGCTCTCGACCATGCCCGAGAGCGGATGCGCGCCGGGCCAGAGCTTGATGGCGAGGTAGTCGTCGATGTTCCAGGACGTACCGAGATCGGCCGTCAGCCGGCCGACGCTCGGAGCGCCGCCGCCGAATACGTCGACGAAGCCGCCGCGGCCATCGATCATGTCCTCGTTGACCGTGAAGCCGCTCTCCGCCGACAGCGCCGCCTGCACGCCCGTGAACGCAGCGTTCGCGCCCATGTACTCGCGTGCCCAGCTGTCCGTGCCGATGCCAAGGCCGCCCACCGTGGTCGCGATGATGCCGAGCGCAGTGCGCCATCTTCTCGTCGCCGAGCTTCAGCAGCTTCGCGGAAACCGCGGCGCTCGCGAACGCCACGAGCTGCGACGCGTGCAGGCCCGGGCGGCCGCCCGCGCGTGCGTCGCAGATGCGCCCGCCGGCTTCGTAGCCGATCACCATCGCGAGCAACAGATCACGACCGCTCGCGCGTGTACGCTCGCCGAGCGCGAGACCGGCCGCGGTCAACGTAGTGCCGAAATGCGCAATGTTGCGCATGTCGCTGTCGTCGGAGGCGGCGGCGTCGCTCGCGGCCGCGTTGACGCGTGCGGCGAGCACGGCGGGCAGCTTGGTTCCGTGGAACCAGACGGTGCTCTCCGCCTTGCCGCCCTGATCCAGTGCGAGATCGCGCTGAATGCGCGCCGAGTCCATCGCGATTCCCACGGCCGCGCTCGACAGCGTGCTCGCGAGAATCATCTTGGCGTGCTCGACGGCGAGCGGCGGCAGATCGCCGTACGCAGTCGTGTTCAAGAAGCGTGTGAGCGTGAGCGTCGCGCCGGCGGCGGGCGCCGAAGCGCCGGTGCTCGATTGAGCGTGTAGACCGACGGCGACAGCGAACCGAGCCCAAGCGCGCCGGCAGCGGCGAGCGCGCCTTTGACGGCCGCTCGGCGATCCATCGAAGACTTCTGCGTCGTTTCGTCGTCGTTGCGTTCGCTTGCCATCGGCCGCTCTCTCACGGGTTCGAGGCCGAGCAGCCGTGCGGGATTCTTGCGCGACATCACGTCGATGTCGGCAGCGGAAATGCCGTGCGCCATGAGGCCCTTGTAGATCGCGAGCAGCCCGTCCGTGTGCAGCGGGTTCGGCGGCTGGCCGAGGTCGCTCGAGATCACGAACGACGCTGCGCCGATCGCTTTGATCGCTTCGGCTTCCTTCGTCAGCTGCTCGTCGGTCAGCGGCGACCTACACGAGCTCGAGTAGCGCGCCCTGCTTCGCCGCTTCGCGCATCTGCTCGAGCGTCATCGATCCGCCCGGGCTCGCCATCGCGTGCGTCACGACGACGTGCTTCACTCCGCGCCGTTTCGCCTCGGGGATGATGAGCAGCGATTCCTGCGGCGAGGAGTGGCCCATCTCGAGCACGAGGTCGTGCTTCGCCGCGATGTCGATGACGGCGAGCACCTCGGGCAGGATCTTGCCGTCGCGCGTCACGGGCGCGAACGGCCGCTTGTCGCCGGTCAACTTCACCTGCGACTCCGAGTCGAAGGTCGGCAGCCAGACGACTTTGCCGTAGCCGCCTTCGACCTTCGTCATCCACTCGACGGCCGCCGGGTTCACGCCGCCGACCGTGAGATCGAGCGAGATGCCACCGAACACCTCGATGCCGGGGACGACCTTACGCACGAGGAACGCGAGCGAAGCCGTGGGCTCGTAGTGATTCTTGATGACGATCGCACGCATGCCGGCGGCCTTGGCCATCCTCGCGAGCTCGAGCGCGTCGAGCTTGCGCGGCGTGCCGTCGGGCGCTGCGTGCGCATGCATGTCGATGGCCCCGTCGAGCGTCTGCGCGCGAACGACCGCGAACGGAACCAGGGCACAGAACACCCACACCGCGAACGAAACTATGCGCATCACATCCCCCCACTCACTCCCGACGATTCGGCGCGAGTATAGCCTCCCGATCGAGACCGCGACCTTACCCTAGCGCGGGAACGGCTGCAGCGGCGGAGGCGTCCCGGGACCGAGCGGCGTGCGCGCGACGTTCATGAACATCGACATGATCGTGTACTCGCCCTGAATCAAGGTCGCCTCGGCCACGCCGCGCTCGCCGAATTTCGCCACCATGCGCTCGTACGTCGCGTCGCTGACGCTCCGGTTCTGTTGGAGCTCGGTGCAGAAGTCGTAGACGATGTCCTCGTCCTCGCCCATGTTCGGGGGCCGGCGGCCCGCGGCGAGCGCCTCGAGGATCTCGGGCTTCAGGCCGGACTTGATCGCGTTCTTGTCGTGCAGGTCCCAGATGACCTGCTGCGTCCAGTGGCGGGCCGCGATCAGCATCGCGAAGTGCGTGAGCTTCTCGCCGAGCGCGCCGTTCTCGGTTTCCATGACGCCGTGGATGTGCGTCTGGATCTCGAGGAACGGCAGCAACACTTCCGGCACGCGCAGGTATCCCCACCAGAACCCGAACGGACCGTCCGGCCGGGCTTTCGTGAACTCGGCGACGACTTTCTTCTGGAAGTCGGTCATTTGCGCCGGAGGTATGGGACCCAGACGCTCCTCTGCTGCGACCGTAGCGGCAGTACCTGCTGCGACGACGGCGGCGACGATTGCGAACACGATTGCTCTCACGTGCAACTCCTCAACGGGGAAAGGGATCGAGGCGGCCGCTTTGCGCCGACTCGGGATACGCCATGTTCACGGCCATCGACAGATAGGTGTACAGACCGGCAGTGACTGCGGTTTGCACGACGGCCTCTTCGCCGAGCACCGTAACCGCCCGCGCGTAAGTCGCGTCGCTGACGCGCTTGTTCTGCAGGAGCTCCGTGCAGAAGTCGTAGACGGCGGCCTCGTCCTCGGTCATGTGCTCCGGATGCCGGCCTTCCTCGAGCGCCTTCACGGTGTCGCGGCCGAGCCCCTCCCTGATCGAATCCTCTTCGTGCGCGGTCCAGATGTCGTTGGTCCAGTGCCGCGCCACGATCATGATGATGAAGTGGACGAGTTTCTGGCTGATTCGCGGGTTCACGTGCGACTGCTCGTGGAGCTGTCGAAGCGGGCCCAAGATCTCCGGCAAGTGCACGTACACGGTCCATAGGTTCGGCCCGCCCGCGCCGACCCCGCCGCCAAGACCGGCTCCGCCGAGCTCGCCCAGGCCGTCGGGCCGTACTGCGCGATACTCCGCGAGAGCCCTGCGCAACGGCTCCGTCATCTCGTCCTCGGGGATGGCGGATAGCCGGTTCTGTGCGCTCGCGGGCGCGGGAATGGGCGCCGCATCCCGACGTTCGCTTCGGATCTGATTCAGGACGGAGCTCACGCGCTGTTCGAGAAGCATCTTGCCCAGCGCGGGGACGACGACGCCGCGATCCGCGGCGGCGACCACGTCGCGCCGCAGCCATTTGCGCTCGGGATCCACGAACAACAGCTCGGCCTGGTCTTCGATCGCCTTGCGGTGGTCGGCTGGAATGGTTCGACCCGCCCACCGCCGCAGGTAGTCCGCGTTGAGCGTCATGTCTTGCCCCGGCCGCACCTCGTGGGCCGTGACCCACTGGACGCGCACTCCCGACGGGCTCCAGTCCGCGCTCAGCCGTTGCGCGAGATCCTCGAGGCTGCGGTCGCCCGGGCCGGCGCCTTCGTCGGCGATGATCACGACGTTCGTGAAGCGAGCCGCGTGAAGTGCGCCGCTCACGACGTTGTATGCGTCGGCCGAGCCGGCAGAGCGTCGCCGTGGCGCCTGGGTGTCCGGCGTGACGGGCAGCACGAGGGCGTTACCGAGCTCTTCGGCCATTCGCCGCGCCACGTAACGAGCCACCTCCACGTGATTGGCGACGGCCATGGAGCTGCCGCCGGAATAGATCAGGGTCGTCTTGCCCGACGCGACGGCCGCCTCGAGCTCCGCCTGCGAGTAGTCCTCGATGAAGACCGATCGCGGCGGCGTCAGCCGCGTGAGCGGCAACAGGGACGACGAGCAACGAGCAGAGCAGCAGGACGGCAGCAGTCTTCACGGACATCGAGCTCATCGTGGAAACATCCTCTCGTGCTTGCGCGGCCGCGCGCACCGCATCAGTGAGTCGCGACCCTCAATATCGAACGGCGCCGCACCAGAGCTGAAATGCGCCGTCAGTCCGCACGTCCTGCTTGTACCGGAACGTCAATCGGCCGTCGGCCTCGACCTCGAACAAAACGATCCGCGGCGGCACGACCTCGATGTCGTTGCCTCTGCGCCGCTTGATCGGGCCCGCGGATTCGTGGCTCGTGGCCACGAGCGAGCGACCATCGGGGTGCAGCGCGAACATCCGCACGTCGAGGCTCTGCGGATCCGCGGACTGGATGAGCCGCGGCTCGCCGGTGTCGGCAGCCACCGAGAACACGGCGATGGAATTTTCCATGTCTTCGGAGATGACCTCCTCGCCCCGAAACACTTCCTTGCCGCGACCGCGGTTCGCGACGTACAGCGTCCCGCCGGACGGATGCACTCGAATCGCCGACGCGGCCTGGCCCGGCTGCGATCGCGTGGCCGCGGCGAGAACGGAAGTGACGAACACGGGTTCCGGCGACAGCCGATCGTCCGCGATGCGATAGGTATGAAGCTCGTTCTGCGACTCGATGACGACGTACGCCCATCGACCGGAGGGATGAAACTCGACGTGGCGACAGCGAAACCCGCGGCCGCCGTTCGGCGCCACGGACTGCCTGTTCGTGAGCTGACCGTTCTCGTAGCCGAATATCTTCAGCGCGCCGCGATCCTCTTCCTTTCTGTCGGCGATGCCCTCGTTGCCGCGCGCGGGCACGATGACGGCGCGACCGGACGGCATGACGCGGATCTGGTGCGCATAGATGCCCGCATCGAGCGTCGCGGTCTGGGGCACTTCAGCGCCAATCGAGCCGTCGGCCGCCAAGCTATGCACGGCAACGCTGCTCGGCTCGTTGAACGCGGAAAGCACGTGCTCGCCACGTTGATCGACGGTGATGTAGATCGGCCGATAGCGCAAACGAACGGCATCACCGACCGGCTGCAGCGCTCCGGACGAGTCCACCTCGAGCGCGTGCAGGTAATGGTTCCTCGGCTCTCGCGCCGTGTGTGCATCGCTGGTCGCGACGTAGAGAAACCTTCCCCACGGGTACGCTTCCTGTACCTCCTCGGGAAGCACGACGGGATCGCCGACTTCGATGAGGGATCTGGCATCGTCCGCGACTCGGTAGCGCACCAGCTTGGGACCGACGTTCGCGTAGAAATCCGCTCGCGCGGTTGCCTGTTGCGCTGCGAGAGTACCGAAACGGCCGAGCGCCGCGGCGCCGGCCGCGCTCGTGAGCAATGCGTTGAACGTGCGTCGATGCACAGCAGTGCCCCGGGGCCGCGCTAGGCGTTCTCGCGAATGAACGCGAGCACGCTGGCGACGCACTCGTCCGGTTTCGCGACGGCGAGGTGATACGCGTCGCTGCGCAGCACGACGAGCCGCGAATCGCGGATCGCCTGCTGATACTTGCGAACCTTGTCGACCGACTGCAACGCGCTTCTGTCCGCGGTGATGATCAGCGACGGCGACTTGATTCGCTGGAGTACGCCGTCTCTCTCGAGGTCGAAGCTCGACAGCGCCGCATTCAAGCCCTGCGTGCCCGCCTGCGGCGCGTTCTTCTCCATGCGGCTCCAGTACTCGATCATCGCGGCGGATGCCGACGACCCGAGTCTGTCCTTCTGTGGTACCGGCGACGGGTTCGTGATTTGGATCACCGAAGCCGGCCCGCTGACGACCGACAGCGTCCGCGTCCTGCCGGGGAAATCCGCGGCGAACTGCATCGCGATCGGGCCGCCCGTCTTCGCGCCCACGATGTGCGCGGATTCGACGCCGGCCTTGTCGAGCACGCTCCCCACGTAAGCGGCGAGACTCGCGAACGACCACTCGAAGCCCTTAGGAACCGTCGCGAGGCCGCAGCCCGGCAGGTCCGGTCGGATCACGCGATATTCCTTCGCGAGCGTCGGCATCCAGGCGTACCAGACGATGCCCGATTCGAGCGCGCCGTGAATCAGCACGACGGCTTGCGGACTGCGCCAGGGCTCACCGAACCAGTCGTCTCGAAAGAAACCGTCGGTCGGGCTGTCGGTGGACCGGGCCTGTGCTGCTCCCATCGTCGGCACGATGCCGGCAACCGCGGCGCCGACAGCGCACGTCGTCTGCAGCACGCTGCGGCGAGATACGGTTATGGTCATACGGTGATGGTCATGGCCGGTGCTCCGTTTGCAGTACCCGTCGCGGCAACTCTCGATCTAGTCGCGCGGTTTCGCTTCGGCGCTGCGTGCGAGCTCGCGCACCCAGGCGCTGACGTTCGCGATGGCCGCGTCGTCCAGGAAGCTGCCGAACGCGGGCATCTGGTTGCGGCCGACCGCCACGGTGCGTTGAATCATCTCGGCAGAGAGGCCCGCAGTAAAGGCGGGGCCGCCGTGACCGCCGGTCCCGTCCGCGCCGTGGCAAAAGACGCACGAATTGAAGTAGGCGGTCTTGCCCGCTTCAAGGTTCACTTCGGTATTCACGTTGCTCGTGAGTCTCGCCGTCGACTGCTGCGCGGGAGCCACCTGCTCCAGCGCGCCGTCGAGCGCGAACAGCCAGACGCTGTCGCCGCGGGGGCCGCCTTGCACGTGGCCGCCCGAGTAGGCGGCGACATACTGGCGTCCGCGATGCTCGAACGTGCTGACCGGTGCGTTCATGCCCGCGCCGGTTTGGAACTCCCAAAGTTTCGCGCCGTTCGCGGAGTTGAGCGCGGTGAGGCGGCCGTCGTTGCGGCCGATGAACACGAGGCCGCCGGCTGTCGCGATGGAGCCGCTCAAGCAACGCTCCGGCCAATGCTGCTGCCAGACGATCTTGTTCGTACGCAAGTCGAGCGCCGCGAAGACGCCGAACATCGGCAGCGGGTTGATGCCGAAGTTGCCGCCGATATAAAACTCTCCGGCGGGCGGATTGCGATCGGTGATGTCCCAAGCCCGAAACACGCCGGCGTTGTCGCCCGCGCACACGTAGATGTACCCGGTTTGCAGGTCGACCGAGCTCGGAGGCCAGTTTGCGCCGCCGCGCAGTCCGGGCTTCACGAGAACGTAGTCCGTCCAGTACGGGGTGAAGATGCTGCCGCGATTCACGAGCGTGAACCCCTCGGGCGCGATTTCCATCGACGTCGGGACGAACGGGTCGCCGACCGGAAAGGGCTGAGTTGCCGCCGTGGCCTGCCGCGGCTCCTGGGCCACCGCACGCTCCTCGATGCCGATCAGCGGCTTGCCGTTCGTCCGGTCGAGAATGTAGAGATATCCCGTCTTGCCGGCCTGGGCCAAACCCTTGCGGTCGACGCCGCCGATGTCGACGTCGAATAGCACGACGGGATTTGGTGCGTCGTAGTCCCAAAGGTCGTGATGCACTTCCTGAAAATGCCAGCGGTATTTGCCGGTACGCACGTCGAGCGCGACGATCGACGCGGAGAATAGGTTGTCGCCGGGCCGCACGCCGCCGTTGAAGTCGGGGCCGGCATTGCCGGTGGAGAAATAGATGAGCCCGAGCTCGGGATCGAGCGCCGGCGTCTGCCATACCGTGGCACCGCCGTTGCGCCACACTTCGTTGTCTTGCGGCCACGTCTCGTGGCCGAGCTCGCCGGGCCCGGGGATCGTATAGAACGTCCACACGAGCGAGCCGTTCTTCGCGTCGTACGCCTTCACGCGTCCGCGGACGCCGAATTCGGCGCCGGCGAAGCCCGTGATCACGAGGCCGTCGTAGTAGAGCGGCGCAGTCGTGATCGTGAAGCCTTCCTGCCACCGCTCGGCCTGGACGCTCCAGACGACCTTGCCCGTCTTCTGGTCGAGCGCGACGAGCTTGCCGTCGAGTTGGCCCGCGTAGACCTTGCCGTCGCCGAGCGCGACTCCACGATTCGTCCAGCTGCAGCACGCGGTCGAGATGGCGGGGTCGAGGTTCGCCTGGTAGTTCCACAAGAAGCTGCCGCTGTCGACGTCGATGGCGAAGACATCGTTGGCGCCGGTCGCAATATAGAGGACGCCACCGAAGTAAATCGGCTGCGCCTCCGCCGAGTATTGCGGGCCGAATCCCGAACCGTTGAGGCGCACCCGCCAGACACCCTTCAAGCGCTCGACCGTGCTGCGGCTGATCTCGCTCAGCGGCGAGTAGCGGCGGTTGTACCAGTCCCCGCCGTTGGTTGGCCAGTCACGAGGCGGAGCGGTTAGCGACGAGCCTCTGAACTTCGGTGCGACGACCTGCGCATCGACGCCGAAGAGCGTCAGTGCCGCGAGCAGTGCTAGAGATAGTGCACCCCAAAATCTGGCGTTCATCGGGCTCACCTTGAATAGCTGACACACGGGCGAAGAGTCTCGAGCGCGTATACCTCGAACCGTTCCCAATGAAACGCGCCCGCGGCCTCGAGCGACAGTTCGAGCTCCCCCCAATCGATTCGAGCCCTGCGGCCGCCGCGCCGGCCGTCGCTGTTTCTTTACGCTGGCTGCAAACGATTGCATCATAGCCGTGGCCGTCAGCGCGCGTAAACGCCCTCTCCATGCAGAACCAAGTCCAATTGATTACCTACGTGGATCGGCTGTCCGGCGGCGGGCTCGCCGAGCTCGACGCGCTGCTCGCTGGGCCTCTGCAAGACCTGTTCGGCGGAGTGCACCTGTTGCCGTTCTTCGATCCCATCGACGGCGCCGACGCGGGCTTCGATCCGATCGACCACACGCGTGTCGATCCTCGCCTCGGCGGCTGGCCGGACGTCCGCGGCATCGCGAGCCGCATGGACGTGATCGCTGATTTGATCGTCAACCACATCTCGCGGGACTCCCCGCAGTTTCGCGACTTCCGCAATAAGGGGTCGGCGTCGGAGTATGCGGGGCTGTTCCTCACACGTGACCGCGTCTTCGGCGGGAACGCGAGCGCGTCGGAGGTAGGGTCAGTCTATCGGCCGCGCCCGGGAGCGCCTTTCATCGAGGTCGCGCTCGGCGACGGAGCGTGCGAGACGCTGTGGACCACGTTCACCCCGAATCAGATCGACATCGACGTCACGCATCCGCAGGGCGTCGCCTATCTCGAACGAATCCTGGAAACCTTCGCCGGCTCCGGCGTCCGCGTGGTTCGCCTAGACGCCGTCGGCTACGCCGTCAAGAAAGCCGGCACCTCGTGCTTCATGATTCCCGAGACGTTCGCATTCATCGACCGGCTCGCGCGGCGCGCGCAGTCGCTCGGCATGGAAGTGCTCGTGGAGATTCACTCCCACTACCGGACTCAGATCGAGATCGCGAAGCGGGTCGCGTGGGTCTATGACTTCGCCCTGCCGCCGCTCATCCTGCATGCGTTCGCGTTCCGCACGGCGAAGCGATTGAAGGAATGGCTGCGTATCCGGCCGACGAATGCGGTGACGGTGCTCGACACGCACGACGGCATCGGCATCGTCGACGTCGGCGACGGGGGTCCCCATGCGCCCGGCCTCGTGCCGCCCGACGAGCTCGAACGGCTCGTGGAAGTGATTCACGAGAACAGCCGCGGGGAGAGCCGGCGCGCGACGGGCGCATCTGCATCGAACCTCGATCTCTATCAGTTGAACTGCACCTACTACGACGCATTGGCGCGCGACGATCGCAATTACATACTCGCGCGCGCCATCCAGTTCTTCACGCCCGGTATTCCGCAGGTTTACTACGTCGGTCTCCTGGCAGGCGAAAACGATCTCGATCTCCTGACGCGAACCGGCGTAGGCCGCGACATCAATCGGCATTACTACGGCCCCGACGAGATTCGCGAAGCCCTCGAGCGTCCCGTCGTGCAAAAGCTTTTCGAGCTGATCAGGCTGCGCAACACGCATCCCGCGTTCGGCGGCCGTTTCTTCGTCGAGGACAGCGCCGACGACGAGCTCGTCATGCGGTGGCGCGCAGGCACGGAGTTCGCGGAGCTCGCGATTCGATTTGCGGACGAACGGCACCGGCTCGTCTTTTCCCACGAAGGCGGTCGTCGAGCTCTGGACCTGCCCGCCCCGTCGCTGACGCTGCCGCTGAGCCGCACCGTCGAGACCCGCGCGTGTTGACGCCGCAGCTCTACGGCGCAATCGAGGCGGGCGGCACGAAGTTCGTCTGCGCAGCGGCGCGTGATGTGGACGACACCGTGACGGAAACTCGCATCCCGACGACCACGCCGGCGCGGACGCTGCGCGACGTCACGGAGTTCTTCGCCGCCGCGGCGGCCGAGCTCGGACGCTTCGACGCGTTCGGAATCGCGAGCTTCGGGCCTGTGGACTTGAACCGCGCGTCGCCGACTTTCGGGCAAATCCTCGCTACGCCGAAACCGGGTTGGTCGCACACCGATCTCGTGACCCCGCTCGCGCAGCGGTTCGAGTGCCCCGTGCGGATCGACACCGACGTCAACGCGGCGGCGCTCGCGGAGGCGAGCCGCGGCTCGGGTGATCTCTTCGGCACGCTCGTCTACGTGACCGTCGGCACCGGCATCGGCGGCGGCGCGTTCGTCAATGGCGAAACCCTCAAGGGTCTCTTGCACCCCGAGATGGGACACACACGAGTGGTTCGCGACGCACGCGACGGCGACTTCCCCGGCATCTGCCCGTTTCACGGCGACTGTCTCGAGGGCCTCGCCAGTGGCTCCGCAATCGTCGCGCGTTACGGCACCACGCTCGACCGGTTGCCCGAAGGACACGAAGCCTTCGCGATCGTCGGCAATTATCTCGGCCAGCTCGCGGCGAACGCGATCCTCATGCTGTCACCGCAACGCCTCGTGTTCGGCGGCGGGGTGATGAAGAACGCGGCCTTGTTTCGCGCGATTCGCGCCACCGCGGCGAGCCTCCTGGGCGGCTATGCGAGCATGGGCACCACGGCCGAGTCTCTCGAGCAGATCATCGTGGCACCCAACCTGGGCGATCGGTCCGGCCTCGTCGGGGCCATCACATTGGCAAAGTCAGCAGCGAGGAACAGGTCATGACGAAACGACGGAAGAGCTTAGCGCCACGACGTCTCTTCGGCGGGACCGCGTCGCTTGGAGCGATCGCCGCCCTCGCCCTCCTCGGGCACGCGCAGGCGCAACCCAAAATGTCGTGCGATGCGGCGGCCTTCACGCGGCTCGACCTGCCGAGCACCCGTATCGTCTCGGCTTCGAGCGTGCGCGACGACCCGCGCGCGCCGCCGCACTGCGTGCTACGCGGCGCGGTGAACGAGCGCACGGGAACGGACGGCAAGCCGTACGCAATCGGTTTCGAGATGCGTCTGCCGGACGGCTGGAACGGCCGCTACTTCGACCAGGTGAACGGCGGCAACGACGGCGCAGTCGTGCCCGCATACGGCAACCTGCAGGGCAATCAGCCCGACAACGCGCTCGCGCGCGGCTACGCGGTGCTGAGCTCCGACTCGGGCCACGACGGCCAGGCGAATCGCGACGCCGGATTGATCGGCGGCAACCTCTTCGGCTTCGACTCGCAAGCGCGGCTCGACTATGGCTATGCGGCGAACGTCACGCTGACGCCGATCGCCAAGCAGATCATCCAAGCGTTCTACGGCCGGCGCCCGGAGTACTCCTACATGGTCGGCTGCTCGAACGGCGGGCGGCATGCGCTCGTCGGAGCGACGCGGCTCGCGAAGGAGTTCGACGGCTTTCTGGCCGGCGCGCCCGGATACAACTTGCCGATGGTGTCGCTACAGCACGCCTGGGACGCGCAGAGCTTCGATCTCGCGGGCGGGGATATTCGCCGCGCGCTGTCGCGCGAAAATATGCAACGCGTTGCCGACGAAGTCGTGAAGCAGTGCGATGCGCTCGACGGAGCCGCGGACGGAATCGTCGGCGCGATTGCCGCTTGCCAAAAGGCGTTCGATCCGAAGCAACTGCGCTGCGAGGCGGACGGCGTCCAGGCATGCCTCAGCGAGCCGCAGGTCACGGCGCTCGTGCGCGCGTTCGGCGGCGTGAAGGACCGGAGCGGAAAACCGCTCTATTCGTCGTGGCCGTTCGACGCGGGCCTCGGCGCAAACGACTGGCGCAGCTGGAAGCTCGAGAGCCCGATTCCGGGGTTCGAAGGCCTGCCGCTGATCGCGACGCTCGGGGCGGGCTCGCTCGCGCAGATCTTCACAACACCGCCGGTGCGCGTCGCCGGCACGCCCGCGGACCTACTTGCGTACCTCAGAGGGTTCGACTTCGACCGCGACGCGCCGAAGATCCTCGCCACGACGCGCGAGTACCCCGTCTCCGCGATGGACTTCATGGCACCGACCGACTGGCGGCAACCGAAGCTCGCGGAGCTCAAAGCCGAGGGCGGCAAGCTCATCGTCTACCACGGAGCGAGCGACGGCGCGTTCTCCCTGCAGGCGACGATTGACTGGTTCGATAAGCTGCGCGCGAACAACCGCGGCGACGTCGGCGCGCTCGCGCGCTTCTATCCGGTGCCGGGAATGACGCACTGCGGCGGCGGTCCCTCCACCGACCGGTTCGATCTCTTCACGCCGCTCGTCGATTGGGTCGAGCACGGCAAGGCGCCGACGGCCGTCACCGCGTCCGCGCGCGCCGACAACCGCGAGCGTCCGCAAGGTTGGAGCCCCACGCGCTCGCGCCCGCTCTGCGACTGGCCGAAGGTCGCGCGTTATCGCGGAACCGGCGATCTCGAATCCGCGGAGAGCTTCCGCTGCGAATGATGCGCTTCGGTCCCCACTCATCCGTAACACTTTGCCGGCGTTCGCCCGGAGGAGATCACTATGTTTCCGCCTAAAGTCCTAGCTCGTGCCGCATGCGTATTGGCATTGACGGCGGTGGCCGCGTCGTCCAGCGCGCAACCCCCCGCGGGCGCCCCAACCGCCGCCGCCGCGCAGGCAGCCGCAGCGGAGCGCCAGCGTCAGCAAGACGCAACCCCGGATACACCGGGAACGGGTCGTTATGCGGCGATGAAGGAGCTCGACCCGGGGCTACCCGACCACGTGATTTATCGCCCGGGGAATCTCGCGGCGCTCGGAACGACGAAGCTCGGCGTGTACGCGTTCGGCAACGGCGGTTGCACCGACGACGGCGCGAGCGCGCGGTTGCATCTGCTGGAGATTGCGTCGCACGGTTATCTCGCGATCGCGCCGGGCCGCATCTACAACGGCCCGGGCAGAACCGAGCGGCCGGTTCGCCCCCCCGTCACAAACCCCGCGGATGCACCCGCCGTGACGCGCGCAGCGCAACTACAAGAAGCCATCGACTGGGCGCTGAAGGAGAACACGCGGAAGGACAGCCGGTACTTCGGACTCATCGATCCGCGCGCCATCGCGATCTCGGGCTACAGCTGCGGCGGAATCCAAGCGCTGCTGAACGCCAAGGATCCGCGCGTCGCCACTGTGGTGATCATGAACAGCGGCTTCTTCAAAGACGGCGCGACGCGCATGGCCGGGATCGAGACGACCAAAGCAGTGCTCGCCGACTTGCACTCCCCGACGCTCTACATCCTCGGCGGACCCACCGACATCGCGTACGCCAATGGCATGGACGATTTCGCACGGATCGCGCACGTGCCCGTGGCTGTCGCGAACATCAACACGGGACACGGAGGCACGTATTGGGAGCCGAATGGCGGCGCCGCGGCGCAAGTGGTCGTGCATTGGCTCGATTGGCGCCTGCGCGGCGACAAGGAGGCTGCGGGCACGTTCGTGGGAGCGAAGTGCGGGCTGTGTGCCGATCACGCGTGGACATTCGAAACCAAGGGCTTCGACACGCTGCATTAGCCACACTTGCAGCTGCATGCGACTGCGGCGCGTACCGCGTACGTAAGAACCGAACGAAAACCAAGGGGAACCGCGATGAGAATTCAGTTACTGATGACGGCCGGCCTGTTGGTCGCGGCCGCGACGCAACCAGCGCACGCGCAGGCGCCCGCGCCCGTCACGCCGGACAGCCTCGTGACGGCGGCTAAGAAAGCCGCGGGCCAGGATTACGCCGGAACTTTTCTGCGCATCTGCGTCGCACCCGACAATCTCACTCCGCGGCCCGCTCCGAATCCGGCGGCCGCCTCACGTACAGTCCCCGACCGTGCGACCTGGTACGCACAGCCTTACAAAGTGTTCGACAACCTCTACTTCATCGGCACGAAGATCCATTCTGCATGGGCGCTGACGGCGAGCGAGGGCATCATCGTCATCGACACGTTGTTCGACTACGCCATCGAGCCGGAAATCGTCGAGGGCCTGACCAAGCTCGGGCTCGAGCCGCGCAACATCAAATACGTGCTGATCAGCCATGCGCACGGAGACCACGATCAAGGCGCAGCGCTGCTGCAGAGCCGCTACGGCGCCAAGGTCGTGATGGGCGCGGCCGATTGGGATGCGACGTTGCAGCGCCCCGCCACTGCCGCGGGCGGGGTGCCGAAGCGCGACGTTTCCGTGGGACCGGAAGGCTCCGCCATCAAGCTCGGCGACACCACCGTCAAAATAGTCGCAACGCCAGGCCATACACCGGGCACGCTGTCGTACCTATTCCCAGTCAAGGACGGAACCCGGACGCTGACGGTGGCCTACTCCGGCGGCACCGCTTTCAACTTCCCGCGACGCGCAGAGAACTTCGCCATCTACCGCGACAGCGCGAAAAAGATGGCGGAAGCCGCGAGCGCGGCCGGCGCGACCGTCCTGATGACCAATCACACTGAGTTCGACGGAGCTTACGACCGGGCGCGCCTCGCCCAGCTACCGCGCGTCGCGGGCGAGAAGCATCCCTACGAGACCGACGGTGCGACGGTGCAGCGCTATTTCGAGATGACGGGCGAGTGCGCCGAGGCGCAGCGCCTGACGATGAACTGATCGAAGGACTAACGTCCTCAGCGCTGCCGCGAGATCCGGCCGTCCGGTGGATCGGTGCCGGGCAAGCCGTGACTTCCGCGATCGGAAGGACGCGCTACCAGTTCACGAAGGAGCCGTCCGGGCGATGGTTCAGCAACATGCCGGCGCGATACGTCGCGTATTCGCCGAGCAGCGTCAGCTTGCTGACGTCGAGCTCGACACCGAGCCCCGGCCGGTCGTTCGGCCACAGCTTGCCGTCCTTGAAGTCGTAGACCTTCGGCAGATGCGGCCACGTGCGGCTGCCGTCGCCGAGCATCTCCATCAGCGAGGTGATCGAAGTCGCGGTCAAGCAATGCACGAGCGCGGCTTCGGAGATCGGGCCCGTGAAGTGCGGGATCATGCCCACGTAATGCGTTTCGGCCAGCGCAATGATCTTCATGAACTCGCTGATGCCACCGACGTTCGGCAGCGTCACGCGCGTGTAGTCGATGAGTTGGCGCTCGATCAACGTGTTGATGTCCCACTTGTAGCCGAACTGCTCGCCGACCGCGATCGGAACGCGAGTGCGCTCGCGGATCGTCGCGTACGAATCCACGCCCTCGCTGCGAATCAGGTCTTCGCAGAAGTAAGGGTGCAGCGGCTCGAGCAGCGTGGCGAGGTTGATCGCATCGGGCGGATCGAGCTCCGTATGGAAGTCGATCGCCCAGCCGCCGTCGCCCGCCCCCTTGTGCAGCAGCACGCAGTCCTCGTACATCTTGCGAACGAGCTTGAAGCGATCGACTTCGCGCTCGCCCGGATTGTCCGTGGCATGTCGGTAGGTGCGAAAACCCGCGTCGACGCAGGCGCGCGCCGCGTCTTCCAGCGTGCCCTTCGCCGGCCTCGGGAAAGCGGTGGCGTAGCATTCGACGTAGTTGCGCGACTTGCCGCCCAGCAGTTGCCACACCGGCACATCGAGCGCCTTGGCCTTGAGATCCCACAGCGCCATGTCGAGCGCGCCGAGCGAATGAATCTTCTCGCGGCCCGCGGGGTAGAAGTAGCCGCGCATCATGCGCTGCCAATGCTGATCGATGCGGAACGGGTCTTGGCCGATCAGCATGCTGGCGCACTCGTCCATCGACGTGGGCTCGCCGCCCTCGCCGATGCCGGTCAGCCCCCCTTCCGTCTCGATCATCACGACGTTGGAGGACTGGTTGACCATGGGCTGGCCGCGCCGCCCGTCGGAGTCGCCGGAATTCTTGAAGTAGCGGACGACCTTGATCTTGTCGTCCGCGAGTCCAAGCGCGTCGGCCGAAGTCGGCACCCATGTGCTCGCAACGGCGGCGCCGAGCCCGGTCAAGACGCTGCGTCGATCCCAGAGATTCGTTCCCATCACTCCCCCCCTTTGTCGTCCCAGGCTACCGTCGCCGGCGTTCAATAGCTGGGCGCGTACGTTCGTCGAATGCGACGACACACACGCGAACTACGGCGCGTGCGGCGCCACGCAGTGCGCTACGCGTGCGTCAGCGCACGCGGAACGCGCGGATGATCACGGCGCCGCCGCCGGTAGCCGGCGTGATCGTGCCGATGAAAACGGTCTTGTTGAGCCAATCGTATTTGCCTTGCGGCGCGTGGAAGCGCGGGCTCGTGCGCACGTAGCCCGCGGCCGGCGCTGCTGCACCGCCAACCGCAGCGGGAGGCGGCGGCACGATGATGCCGCGATTGTCGACGACGATGACGGCACCGTCGTCCGTGCGAATGGAATAGAGCGCGTTGACCTCGACCACACCGTCGCGCCGGCGCGTTTGCCAATCCGCGCCGCCCGGCATGACCTCGCCGCGAATGCCTGCACCGCTGAAACGACCGCCGGTGATCGGGATGAACTGCCGCACGCCGTCATCGGACTCCCCAACCTCGACGCGCGGCGAGAGCGTCACATATAGCTCGAGCGCGAGCTCCGTCGTGGGAGCCGCCACGTCCGTTATCGGCCAGCGGTTACCGGCAGTCTCCTGCGCCTGCCCGAGCGAGCTCGCAGCCGCCAAAGCCAGCGAAGACAACCACACAATCTGACGCATCGATCTCTCCTATTACAACGTAAGAGCCGCGACTGGTGTCGCGCGGCGGGCTCGACGAGAACACCATCGGATCGACAACGTACACGAAACGTCCGCAGGGCGCCGAATCGGGTTCGCGCGTGCCGCAGAGAAGATAACCCGACCGTTTCGTCCGCTCCAGCCGGAGGGTCTATGATTGGATGCGAAAGGGGGGAATGACCATGCGCAAGACAGATCTCGCGTTGTACGGCGTCGCCGTTCTCGCAATCTCGTTGGGTGCCGCGGCGCAAAGCCCCGGGCAGCGACCCTTCGGCTTCGGCGATCCGCCGGCGACGGCAGAGCTGCAAAAGGTGCCGCAGTCTCCCGGCACCAAGGGCGATCAAGAGCGTCACTACTTCTTCAAGGACGCCGGCCGGGAGATGCCGTATCACCTCTATGTGCCCGCGAACTACGATCCGAAGGTAGGCGCTCCGCTCGTGGTGGCGTTGCATGGGTACGGCGGGAACCACGACTACTTCTTCGCCGTCGTGAAGCAGGACCTGCAGGCGCTGTGCGACCGTTACGGTTACATCTTCGTCGCGCCGATGGGTTATTCCGTCAGCGGCTGGTATGGAGCGCCGATGTCGGTCCCCGGCGGGCCGCCTCCGGCGAGTGGCAATCAACCGGCACGCCCGTTGCCGCCTCCGCAGACCGGCACACCCGAGGAGCAGCTGCGCGAGCGCCAACTGAGCGAGCAGGACGTGCTCAACGTCGTCGCTCTAGTGAAGAACGAGTACAAAGTTGATCCTGATCGCGTATATCTCATGGGGCACTCCATGGGCGGCTTCGGAGCGTGGTATCTCGGCGCCAAGCACGCAGACCTATGGGCGGCCATCGCACCGATGTCGGGAACGACGCCGAGCCACGAGATCGACGTGGAAGCGTTGTCGAAATTGCCGGTGCTGGTGGCGGTCGGGGGTGAAGAGGTTCCGACCGTCGCAGCCAGCAAGGCCAAGGTGGAGCTGTTGAAAGCGGCTGCAGGTGTCACGGCGTACGTCGAGATCGAGAATGGCACGCACATGTCGATGATTGCAGCCTCGGTGCCGCAGATCTTCGAGTTCTTCTCGAAGCACGTGAAGCATTAGCACGAGGGCAACGAACCATGAACAAGACTTCGTTCGTTCCGGCGTTGGTGCTGCTCACGATGGGTCCGTGGGCGATGGCGCAGCCGCCGGCTGGGGGCGATGGTTCCGGGTCGAGCGAGGAGCTCGCGCAGCAAGCGCAGACTCCCGGTGCCACGGGCGACCAACAGCGACACTACTTCTTCAATGCTGCCGGCAAGGAGATGCCTTACCGGCTGTATGTGCCGCGCAGCTACGATCCGAACGTCGGCGCTCCCCTGATCGTGGCGCTGCACGGCTACGGCGGCAACCAGAACTACTTCTTCGACATCGTCAATGAGCTGCCGGCGCTCTGTGAGCAGTACGGAATCATCTTCGCTGCCCCGATGGGCTTCGCCACCGACGGTTGGTACGGCGCCCCATTGAGTATCCCCGGCGCCGCGCCGCGCAGCGGCGGAGGAGCGACGCCGACCACGGGCCGCGGTCCCGACGAAGAGACGCGCTATCGGGCGCTCAGCGAGCAGGACGTGCTCAACGTGCTCGAGATCGTGAACCGCGAATACAAGATCGATTCCGGGCGGACCTATCTCATGGGTCATTCGATGGGCGGCTTCGGCACGTGGTGGCTGGGCCAGAAATACGCCGATACCTGGGCTGCCATTGCGCCGATGTCCGGCGTCTTGCCGAACGTGGACTATCAGCTACCGAAGCTCGAGGGCGTCCCGGTCATGGTCTCGATAGGCGGAGCGGAGAATCCCGCCTGGGTCGAGGCGAGCCGCAAGCAGGTCGACGCGCTCAAGGCGATGGGCATCACCACGGACTACTTCGAGCCCGAAGGCGCAACCCATGGCGGCATGATCGCGCCGACGACGCCGCGGGTTTTCGAGTTCCTAGTCAAGCAAAGAAAAAGCCGCTGAACGGCCGATAGAGCCTCGATTCGCTTCAGAGCGTGCGCAGAAATGCGATGAGCTCGACGCGCTCGTCGGGTGCGAGCTTCAGGCCGAACTCGTGCCCAGGGATGGCGCGCGTCACCTTCCCCGGCGGCGTGAATCCCTTGGGCTCGTGAGTTTCGCGCAGGCGATCGGGATCGAACATTTCCTCGAGACTCGCGACCGAGCCGTCGTGCAAGTAATGCCCGCGATACCACAGGCCTTTGAGCGAGGGAACCTTGTAGAAGCCCGTACCCTTGCGAGTGCGCAGCGCCAAGCCGGGGTCCGTGTGAACGGAAGTGCGGACGATGTCGAGCGGCGAATCCTCGGGCGGCGATGAATCCCTCGGCGAGAGTGAGCTTGTTGTTCGTGTAGAGCGGCGGCGTGTGACAACGTGCGCATCGTTCGCGCTCGAAAATCTTCCGGCCCGCTTCCGCGCGAGCATCTACCGGATTCGGATTGTGCGGCGGCTCGAGCGAATACACGTAGAGCGCGAGCGCGTAGAGCGCAGCGTCCGGCAGCCGCGTGCGAAACCGTTCGGTACCTGGAAGAGTCACGCGCTGCCCCGCGAAGTCGACGTCGTCGGCGAAGCTCACGAGCGCCGCGTAGCGCATGAAGTCGCCGATGTTGCGGTGCAGATGCGTGCCGGTATGGTCGATGTATTTCCGATCCTCGATGCCGATGAGGTCGGGGATCTTGGCGGGATATAGGATGCTGCCGTTGAAGCGCGCCACCCCGCCGCCCCTTATACCTGCGCCAATGTAGGCGTTGAACTCGGCGCCGGTGATTTCTCGCAAGGCCTCGCCGGCGGGATCGTGGACCCAGGGAGCCCCGTAGGCCTGGTAAGCCATGGCGCCGATCGAGCCGGTCAACGCGAACGGCACTTCGCCAGGAAGCGTGCGCTCGGCTGCGCGTATGGCGGAGCCGAGGCCGTTGCGAAAGTTGTTCGGAATCGCGAACGACGACGCTCCCGGCACCGGTGTGTCGTCGGGCAAGTACAGCAGATGACACGCGCTGCAGTTCGTGAGCCCCACCGCCACGCCGGCCTTCGTCGGCACCCAGCGCAGTCCGTTGATGGTGCCGTCGGGCAACGGGCCGGTACCGCGCGCCTGCATGGCCTCGAGGCTGCGGGCCATGGCGATGACCTCGGGATCGAGTGTCTTGAGCACGACCGCGTCGAGAAACACGCGCTCGCCGGCGGCGATCCAATCCGCT
This sequence comes from uncultured Gammaproteobacteria bacterium, assembly GCA_963742115.1. Taxonomy (GTDB): domain Bacteria; phylum Pseudomonadota; class Gammaproteobacteria; order Steroidobacterales; family Rariloculaceae; genus FEN-1219. The sequence continues at coordinate 108,056 of CAVUKQ010000006.1, read as the reverse complement.
CGCGTGGCGAGCTTCCCGGGCTCGATCAGCGGTTGCGGACCGGCGGATTGAAGTTGCTCCCAGTAGCCCGCCGGCTCGCGATCCGGCATGTATAGCGGATAGCTGCGCAGGTTCTCCTCAGGGATCGCGTAGTAGTCGGCGGCGGACATATGCTTCGGCGCCTCACCGAGACCGGCCAACGGTGTCGCCCAGCCGGCCAGCGCGGCCTCGTCCCACACGCGCGGAATGTCGGGGCGCCACGTGCGTGTCGCGCGGTACGTGATCGCAATCGCTATCGCGATCGCGATCGCCGCGAGCGCGAGGCCCCCTACGGCCACGGCCGCACGACTCTTTCCCTCGAGACGTGGTGCCAGCATTCCTAGCGCTTCGGCTGCTCGAAATCGAGATTCTTGCTGAAGAACGGAATCACGAAATCCTGAAACCGGAACGCCACGGCGCTCGTGTGCGTACCGGCGTAGATCTCGAAGCCGTTCGCGACGCCGTAACCTTCGAGCAGCGTGTGCAGCGTGCCGGCGTCGACGCGCAGCTCGTCCTGGTCGCCCACGTCGATCGCGATCGCACGGTACTCGCGCAGACTGCCGATGTATTGATCGACGAACGCCAGCGGCGCGTTGGCCGCCCACTTGGCGAGCACGCTCTTCTCGTTCGCACCGACGGGCAGGTCCAGATAGAACGGCGGATTCTGCGGATTCGGCGACCAGGCCGAGCCCACGGCGAGCTGCGCCCGCAAACCGAACGGCAGCTTCTCCGCGTCTGCCGCCGACTTCACACCTGCGAGCGCTTCGTACCCGGGGCCGTTGAAAGGTACGGCCGCGCCGCGCGCCGAGAGGCAGCAGGGGCTCATGATGTACAGGCTGCCGAACTCCGCCGCGTGCTTCATGCCGATACGCGCAGCGCCGTAGCCGCCCATCGAGTGGCCCACGAGGCCGCGGCTCTCACGGTTCGGGATCGTGCGGTAATGAGAGTCCATGTACGCGACGACGTCGCGCGCCACGTAGTCCTCGAAGTTGCCGGTCGTGCCCGAGCTCGAATACATCGAGCCCAAGTGCAGCGTCTTCGAATCCGGCAGCACGACGATCAGCTCGCGCGCGCCCTTGGCGAACGAGCCCTCGAGCGTTTGCGGCACGTGGATCTCTTTCGACCACTGCTCGGCGCCGATCGTATAGCCGTGCAGAGCGTAGACGACGGGATAGCGGCGGCCGCGATCCGCACCGTAGCTCGGCGGCAGCAACACCAGTGCATCGCGGTCGACGGCGTTGCCTTCGAGGTTGCCTTCGAGCGCTTTGCCGTGAATCTTGATGCGCTCCATCGCGACCGGCTTGGCGCCGGGCACGACGTCCGGTGCCGGCGTGCTCGCCTGGCCGAACGCCGCGGTGGACGTAACGAGGGCACAGATGACGGCGAGCGAAACGGCGGTCTTCAGCATGATGTCTCCTTCGGCTATCGGGCCCAACGCAGCACGAGCGGGTCGAGCGTGCGCGCGATGTTCAACAGTCCCGCGCGTTGGCGCGGCTGCACGGGTTGCACGGGCAAGCGGACCTTGTCGGAACGGATCACTCCGCCTTCCTTCATGAGGATCTTGGCGGTCGCGAACCCGCATTGTCGGTTCTCGTAGTTGATCAGGGGCAGCCAGCGCGCGTAAGCGGCTGCGGCTTCGCCGTGCCGGCCGGCGGCGAACGCGTCGTAGATCGCGCGGATGCCGTCGGGGTAGCCGCCGCCGGTCATCGTGCCGGTGGCACCGGCCTCGAGATCGGCCACCAGCGTAATGCCTTCCTCGCCGTCCCACGGCCCTTCGATCAGCTCGCTGCCGAGCGCGATCAGCGCGGCGAGCTTGTTCGCGACCGGCGGCACCTCGAGCTTGAAGTAGCGAACGTTCGCGGTCTGCCGCGCGATGTGTGCCAGGAGCTCCGCCGACAACGGCGTGCCGGCCACCGGCGCGTCCTGGATCATGATCGGGATCGAGATGGCGGCCGACACGTCGCTGAAGAACTCGGCGATCGCGTGCTCCGGCACGCGCACGGTGGCGCCGTGATACGGCGGCATGATCATGACGAGCGACGCGCCGGCCGCTTCTGCGCGGCGGCTGCGCTCGGCGCACACCTGCGTGCCGAAGTGGGTCGTGGTCACGATGACCGGCACGCGCCCGGCCACGTGATCGAGCACGGCGCCCATGACGCGCTCGCGCTCGTCGTCGGTCAGCGAAAACTGCTCGGAGAAGTTCGCGAGGATGCAGATGCCGTGCGAGCCGGCGTCGATCATGAAGTCGATGCAGCGGCGCTGACCGTCGAGATCGAGCGCGCCGGTATCGTCGAAGATGGTCGGGGCCACGGGGAATACGCCACGGTAGGGACGCTTTGATGCCGGCGGTGCCATGCCTTCCCTCCTAATGATTGTCGCGGCCCACCGGCGCGCCGCTCCCGCCGACCAGGAAGTCGAAATCGGCGCCGCGGTCCGCCTGCAGCACATGCTCGATATACAGCTTGGTGTAACCGCGCGTCGCGTGCGCCGGCGGCGGTTGCCAGCCGGCCAGGCGCTGCGCGAGATCCGTGTCGGCGACGTGCAGGTGCAGGCTGCGGGCCGCGACATCGAGCGTGATCAGGTCGCCGTTGCGGACCGCTGCCAACGGCCCGCCGACCGCGGCCTCGGGCGCCACGTGCAGCACGACCGTGCCGTACGCGGTGCCCGACATGCGCGCGTCCGAGATCCGGACCATGTCGCGCACGCCTTTGCGCAGCAGCTTCTTCGGGATCGGCAGGTTGCCGACCTCGGCCATGCCCGGGTAACCCCGCGGGCCGCAGTTCTTCAGCACCAGGATGCAGGTTTCGTCGACGTCGAGATCCTCGTCCTCGACTGCAGCGTGCATCTCTTCGGGCGACTCGAACACGACCGCGCGACCCGTGTGCTTCAACATGTTCGGCGAGGCTGCCGACGGTTTGATCACGGCGCCGTTCGGCGCCAGATTGCCGCGCAGCACGGCGATGCCGGCATCGCGCTTGTACGGGCGATCGAACGGCGTGATGACGTCCTCGTTCCAGCACGCGGCGTCCTGCACGTTCTGCCAGATCGTCCTGCCGTTGGCCGTGAGCGCGTTCTTGTTCAGCAGGCCGTGCTCGGCCAGCGAGCGCAGCACCACGGGCAGGCCGCCGGCGTAGTAGAAGTCCTCCATCAGGAACTTGCCCGACGGCATCAGGTTCGCGAGGCAGTGCACGCCGCGCGACAGGTCGTCGAAGTCGGCGAGAGACAGGTTCACGCCGATGCGCCCCGCGATCGCGAGCAGGTGGATCACGGCGTTGGTCGAGCCGCCGATCGCGGCGAGCGTGCGAATGGCGTTCTCGAACGCCGCGCGCGTCAGGAGCTTCGAGAGCACGAGGTCGTCGTGCACCATCTGCACGCTGCGCCGCCCGGCCATGCGCGCCAGCGTGTCGCGGCGCGCGTCGGCGGCGGGAATCGCGGCGTTCTGCGGCAGGCCCACGCCGAGCGCCTCGACGATCGAGGCCATGCTCGAGGCCGTGCCCATGGTCATGCAATGCCCGGCGCTGCGGTTCATGGCCGCTTCGGCCTGCTCGAACTCGGCCTGCTTGAGCTCGCCCGCGCGTACTTGCTCACTCATGGAGATGATGTGCGTGCCGGAGCCCATCAGCGTGTCGCGGTAGTGCGCGGAGAGCTGCGGGCCGCCCGAGACGCCGATCGTGGGCAGGTCCGTGGAAGCCGCACCCATCAACAGCGCGGGCGTGGTCTTGTCGCAGCCCATGAGCAGCACTACGCCGTCGAGCGGATGCGCGCGGATCGCTTCCTCGACGTCCATGGCCGCGAGGTTGCGGAACAGCATGGCGGTGGGCCGCATCGTGACCTCGCCGAGCGAGGATACGGGGAACTCGAGCGGAAAGCCGCCGGCTTCGAGCACGCCGTAACGCACGTGCTCGGCGATGCGCCGGAAGTGCGCGTTGCACGGCGTGAGCTCCGACCACGTGTTGCAGATGCCGATCACGGGCCGGCCGTCGAACTGGTCGTCCGGAATGCCCATGCCCTTCAGCCACGATCGATAATAGAACCCCATCTTGCCGCTGCGGCCGAACCAGGCCTGGCTCCGAAGCTTCTTCTTGTCATCGCCATGCTGTGAACTCTGCGTAGTGCGAATCCCGTAATCCTTGCACGCGACGGCGATCAGGCAACCCGCGACGATCATGAAACCGCCGAGAATGGCGATCCCCGCCGTGGTGCTCCCGAGCCACTCCGTCAGGCCGCCGAGCAGGTAGGGGCCGAAGAAGCCGCCGAGGTTGCCGACGGAATTGATGCCCGCGAGTCCCGCCGCGATGCCCGCGCCGATCAGGATCGAGCCCGGAAAGCTCCAGAACAACGACATCGAAACCAGCCCCCCAGTGCTGGCCAGCGTGACGAACGCCACCGTCAACAGCGTGCTGTCGGAGAACGCGGCGCTCAGCGCCAGGCTCGCGCCGCCCAGCGCAGCCGCGGCGGCGGCGTGCCAGCGCTTCTCGTTGCGGCGCTCGGCGTGACGCGCGATCAGCACGGCAAGAATCGCGCTCACGAGGTACGAGAGTGCCGTGATCCAGCCGATCGATAGCAGCGAGCGCACGCCGGTCTGCTGGATGATCGACGGCAGCCAGAAGTTGATGCCGTACACGCCCATCACGATCAGCAGATAGATGGCCGTGAAGATCCACAGCACCCTGATCGAGAGCAGAGCCCGCAGCGAGTAGTCGTTCTTCGCTCGCGCCTCGAGCGCCAGCCGCTCTTTCAGCAGGCTCTTGTCGCCGGCCGCGAGCCAGGGCGCGTCGTCGATGCCGTTGTCGAGATAGAACGGCACGGCGATGCCGAAGACGATGGCGGGGGCAGCCTCGAGCAGGAACAGCCACTGCCAATCGTACAGGCCGTACGCGCCGCCGAAGCTCTGCATGATGGCTCCGGACACCGGCGCGCCGAGCACGAACGACAACGGTTGCGCCGCGAGCAGCAGCGCGACCGCACGGCTCTGGCGATGCGACGGATACCAGTAGTTCAGGTACAGCAGCACGCCGGGGAAGAAGCCCGCCTCGGCGATGCCGAGCAGGAAGCGCAGCGCGTAGAACACCGTGTCGGCACCGAGCCCCGTGAGCTGCGCGAACGATCCCGTGAACGCCATGGCGCCAGAGACCAGGCCCCACGTGAGCATGATGCGCGCGATCCAGATGCGCGCGCCGACGCGATGCAGGGCCAGATTGCTCGGCACCTCGAACAGGAAGTAGCCGACGAAGAACACGCCGGCCCCGAACCCGTAGGCCGCTTCCGACATCTCGAGATCGGCCAGCATGTGCAGCTTCGCGAAGCTGACGTTGACGCGATCGAGATACGCGATCAGATAGCAGGCACCCAGGAACGGCAGCAGGCGCCAGGTGACTTTCGCGTAGGCGCGTTCCTCCGCTTCAGCTGCCGTCGTGGTCACGCCTGCATTCCCGGAGCGGCCGTCGCTATGCGAGCTGCGCCTTTAGCTGCGTGAACGAATGCGGCGGGAAACGGTACTGCGCTGTCTTGCCCTGCGCCCTGGCGGTGCGGGACTCCGTGCGTACCTCGTTTTTGCCGAAATCGTTGCTGGTCTTGATGTCGGGCCCGTTGACCTCGGCGACCGCGAGCATTCCCGCGAACGCCTTGTCGTCGAGCGCGATCGTCGCGTCGATGGCCTGATCCTTGTGCCGGTTCACGACGTTCAGCAGCAGCGTGTTGCCGTCGATCGCACCCGATACGTCGAGGTACGGCACGTCGCCGAGCTGTTTCGTCGTGTAGGCCGGTACATCGACGTCGAGCTTCAGCGAGTTGCCCCTCACGTTCTTCGCGAACAGCTGCAGCGGATAATAAATCGTCTGCAGGAACAGACCCTGGTCGTTCGTGAAGATCGGCGCGATCACGTTCACTAGCTGCGCCATGTTCGCGATCTTCACCACGTCCGCGTGGTTCACGAGCGAGTTCAGAAACGTGGCGACGACGAGCGCGTCCTCGAGGTTGTAATGCTCCTCGAGGATGCGGCGGCCGCGCTCCTTGTCGCCGCGGGCGCGATACCAGACGTTGTACTCGTCGAATGCGATGTAGATCTTCTTGCCGTCGGTGCGGCCCGCGAGGACGCCGTCGATGACCTTCGCCGTCGTCTCGATCTTGTCGTCCATGAGCCGTGAGCTCGCGAGGAACTCGCCGAAGTCGTCGTTCGGGTTGCCCACATAAAGATGAATCGCGAGATAGTCGATGTAGTTCTGCAGGTGCTCGACCACCGAGCGGTTCCACAGGGACCAGTCGACGCCCGCGGCGTAGTTCGACGAGCCGGCTGCGATCAGCTTCACGTTGGCGTCGGTCCAGCGCATCAGCTTCGCGGCCTCGAGAGCGAACTTGCCGTAGTCCTCCGCCGAGCGGTGGCCCATCTGCCACGGGCCGTCCATCTCGTTGCCGAGGCCCCAGTACGTCACCTTCCACGGATCCTTGCGGCCGTTCTTGCGGCGCATGCGCGTGATGGCCGTGTCCTCGGCGGAGTTGCAGTACTCGACCCACTGCTGGGCTTCCGTCCACGAGCCCGTGCCGAGGTTGGCGCAGATGTACGGCTCGGTCTTCAGCTGCTCGGCGTAGTCGAGGAACTCGTGCGTGCCGAAACGATTGCTCTCGACGGTGCCCCACGCCATCTCGAGGCGCGGCGGCCGGTCGTCGCGCGGGCCGATACCGTCCAGCCAGTGATAATTCGAGGAGAAGTTGCCGCCGGGCCAGCGCAGCAGGCTCACGTCGAGCCCCTGCACGGCATCGAAGACGTCGCGCCGGTAGCCCGCCGCGTCCGAGAGCGGCGAGCCCTCCTCGAAGATGCCGCCGTCGATGCACCGGCCTAGGTGCTCCACGAAATTGCCGTAGAGCTTGCGATCGATCGCGCCGCGCGTGTTCTCCGTGTTCACTCTGATTCTCGCGCGCAGGTCGTTCGCTGCCCGGGCGGTGCGCAGGATCAGCGGCGAGGCCAAGGCGGTCGCCACGACGGTTCGGCGTGTGAGCTTCATCGACGTTCCCCCTGTATGGACGTTTCTCGTGCGGGCCGCGGACGGCTCGTTATTGGCCGAGGACGGAAAAGCGGAAGTACGACGTTTGTCGGTAGGTCTGGCCGGGGTCGAGGCGCGCGCTCGGAAACGTTGCGTGATTCGGCGAGTCCGGAAACTTCTGAGGCTCGAGCGCCAGGCCGTCGCCCTGGCGGTACACGACTCGCGATTTGCCGACCGTCGTGCCGTCGAGGAAGTTGCCCGTGTATACCTGCACGCCGGGCTCCGTCGTGTAGAGCTCCAAGACGCGCCCCGAGATCGGGTCCTCGACGCGAGCCGCGAGCTTCGGCGTGGTAGTGACGCCGCCGCGCAGCACGAAGTTGTGGTCGTAGCCGCGGCCGATCGCGATCTGCGGGTCGCTCGCGTCGCGGATTCGCGCGCCTATCTCCACGCTCTGCCTGAAATCGAACGGCGTGCCGGCCACGTTGCGCAGCTCGCCGGTCGGGATCAGCGTGGCGTCGACCGGCGTATACGCATCCGCGTTGATCACGAGCCGGTGGTCGAGGATGCTGCGCGCCGCGGGGACTCCGGCGAGATTGAACAGGCTGTGGTTCGTCAGATTGACGATCGTCGCCTTGTCGGTGCTGGCCTCGTAACTCGTCGTCAGAGTCTGGTGGTCGTCGAGCGCGTACGTCACGCTGGCTTGCAGCGTGCCGGGATAACCCTCCTCGCCGTCGCGGCTCGTGTACGTCAGCGTCACGCTCGCGACGGGGCCGCTCTTGACCTCGGCGATGGTCCACACGACTTTGTCGAAGCCTTTCGTGCCGCCGTGCAGCGCGTTCGGGCCGTTGTTCGCGGCCAGCGAATACGCCCTGCCGTCGAGCGTGAACTTCGCGCCCGCGATGCGATTCGCGTAGCGCCCGACCGTCGCGCCGAAAAACTGCGGCTTCGCCACATAGCCGGCGAGATCGTCGTAGCCGAGCGCCACGTCGGCGGCACGCCCCATCCTGTCCGGCACCAGCAGCGACTGCAGCGTGGCGCCGTACGTGATGATTCGGGCCGTGATGCCGCGGCTCGTCAGCGTGACGGTTTCGACGGCGATGCCGTCGGGCGTAGTGCCGAAAGGTGCGCGTGTGACTTCAGCCGCATGCGTGGCAGTAGCGCCGAGACCGACCGCCACGGCGGCAATACCCGCCGAGAGTTTCATGCCTTCCCCCATTCTTATTGTCTGCGTGAGCTCGGCGTGTGATTCGGGCTCGCGCGATTTCAGAATAACATGTACTCAGACAAATTAAGGCCCTCGCGCCGGATCGAAGAATGCCGGCGCCGCTTCGCGGCGGCCGAGCAGGAACGCATCGGCTACGAGCGCCAGCGGGGTCGCGTCCACATCGGAGCGCTGCTTTGCGATGAGCTCCGCGAAGTGTGCATACAGCGCGGAGTACTCGGTGTGCGGCAGAAGCGGCGTCTCGCGTCCGTCGAGCACGAGCCGCGCGCCTCCGTGCGATAGCAGTAAGTGCCCCTCGTCGGTGTCGACGGCGATCTCCCAGGTCTGCGGCCCGGTTTGCAGGAAGTCGAACGACGCGCTGATCGGCGTGTCGTCGGCATCGGCGAGCGTGAGCTCCGCGGCGATCGGCGTCGCGCAGTTCTCGGGATACTTCAGCAGTGCAGCGCGCACGAACAGGCGCTTCGGCAGGATCCGCGACGCGATGGAGAGCGCGTTGATGCCGGGGTCGAAGACGCCGAAACCGCCCGGCTCCCAGATCCACCGCTGGCCGGGGTGCCAGACGCGCACATCCTCGCGCCAGTCGATGCGCACGTGGCGCAGCGTCCGCGTAGCGAGCCAGTCGCGCGCGGGCGTCACGGCCGGGGCGAACTGGGAGTGCCATGCGCAGAAGAGCGTGGCCCCGCGGCTTCGTGCCAGCGCGCGCAGATCCTCGAGCTCGCCGAGCGTCGTGGCCGGCGGCTTCTCGAGCAGCACGTGCTTGCCGCGCTCGAGCGCGTGCCGGGCAGTGCGGTAGCGCGCTTGCGGTGGAGTGCAGATCGCGACGGCCTGCGGTGCATCGTGCGCCGCCAGCATGCTCTCGATGCTCGGGTAGCGGCGCACCGGCGCCGCGGTGACAGCGGCATCGGCTACGCAGCGCAGCACGAAGGCGCGGTTCGCCTCGATCGCTGCGACGTGCTGGTCTCTGGCGATCTTGCCGAAGCCAACGATGCCAACCGCGATCGGCTCGGTCGGCTGCGTCACGAGCCGCGTGCTGCGTCCGGTCCCACGCGGACGCCGTCGACTAGCCGCTCGAATCTGCCGTCGCCGTCGCGCAGCGCGCCCGGCAGCAGCGCGCCGGGAACGTCCTGGTAGCAGATGGGCCGCAGGAACCGCTCGATGGCCAACGAGCCGACCGAGGTGGTCCTGCTATCCGACGTCGCGGGGAACGGTCCGCCGTGCACCATGGCGTGTGCCACCTCAACGCCCGTCGGCCAGCCGTTGGCGATGATTCGCCCGGCCTTGTGCTCGAGCGCCGGGAGCAGCCGGCCAGCCAGCGCGAAATCCGCCTCGCGCATATGGATCGTCGCCGACAGTTGGCCTTCGAGCGTGTCCACGAGGCCGAGCAGGGATTCGGCGTCGTTGACTCGTACGAGGATGGCCGACGGCCCGAACACCTCTTGTCCGAGTCGCGGGTTCTGCCTGAACGTGCTGGCGTCCGTCACGAACAGCGCGGCCTGCGCCTGGTGGGGTCCCGCCGGGTCGTAGCCGCGTGATCGCGTTTGCACGCCGTGCGTGCGCGCGAGCCAAGCGACGGCGTCCGCGTACGCGTGGTGAATTCCGGGCGTCAGCATCGTTTGTGCGTTGCAGCCCGACAGTGCGCTGTCGGCCGCCGAGATGAATCGATCGAGGCCCGCACCGGCAATGGCGAGGATCAGGCCCGGGTTAGTGCAGAACTGCCCGGCGCCCTGGGTCACAGAGGCAACGAACCCCTTCGCCATGTTGTCCGCGTCCTGCTCCAGGGCGCCCGGTAGCAGGAAGACCGGGTTCACGCTGCTCATCTCGGCGTAGACGGGAATCGGCTCGGGCCGCGCGGCCGCCACGGCGCAGAGTGCGATCCCGCCCGCGCGCGAGCCGGTGAAGCCGACGGCTTTGATGTGCGGGTTCGCGACGAGCGCCTTGCCGATCTCGTGCGCGGGACCGGTGACGTACGAAAACACACCCGGCGGCAGGCTGCAGTCGACGACGGCTTGCGCGATGGCGCGTGCGACCAGCTCACCGACACCCGGGTGGGCAGCGTGCCCGCGGACGACCACGGGACAACCCGCGGCGAGCGCGGACGCCGTGTCCCCGCCAGCCACCGAGAACGCCAGCGGGAAGTTGCTGGCGCCGAAGATCGCGACGGGCCCGAGCGCGACCTTGCGCATGCGCAGGTCCGGCCGCCGCGGCGTGCGCTCGGGTTGCGCCGTGTCGACGCGCAGCGTCAGCCAGCTCCCTTGGCGCACCACACCGGCGAACAGCCGCAGCTGGCCGATCGTTCGCGCGCGCTCGCCCTCGAGCCGCAGCCGCGGTAACCCCGTCTCGGCCATCGCACGAACGATCAGCTCGTCGCCGCTGCCGGCAATGTTGTCGGCGATGGCCTCGAGGAAGCGCGCACGCTCCTCGACGCCGGTTTCACGAAACGTATCGAACGCGTGCGCGGCCAGCTCGCAGGCCCGGTCGACGTCCGTGAGACTCGCGACGTGAAAGGGCGGCTCCAGGGGAGTGCCAGTCGCGGCGTCGAACGCGCGGTAGGTCTCGCGCCCCGCCCCTTCGCGAGCGCCGACGAAGAAATTGCCCGTGATCATTACTCGGACAATAAAGGCTGCTGTTGGGCGATTCAACGGCCGGTGCGACGCGGCTCGTCACTTCATCGAGAGCTTGGTGTCGTCCAACGCGAGCGACACGAGATCCTGCATCGCGAGGCGCCCGGCCTCCGCTCCACCGGCCGCGATCGCGTCGAACACGCGCCAGTGATCGGGCATCGGATCGCGCGGCAGACGGCGCTTGCGCTGCTTGAAGATCGTAGTCCAGCGCACGGCTGCGCCGATGCCGCTCGACAGCGCCACGAGCGCGGGGTTGCGCGTCGCCGCCAAGACGGCGTCGTGAAACTCGCGGTCGGCGCCCTGCCCGTCCGCGGTTGCGAGCCCGTGCCGCTCCATTCGTTGCAGGGCGTCGCGCATTCGCGCGAGGTCGTCCGGCGTGCGGCGGTCCGCGGCCAGCGCGGCCGCCGCGGGCTCGATGATCAGCCGCAACTCGAACAAGCCCACGATGAAATCCTGGCTCGGCTGGCTTTCGAAGAGCCACGCCAAGACCTCGGGGTCCAGCAGGTGCCAAGCTTCCTTCGGACACACCTGGGTGCCGCGCTTCGGCCGGCTCGCCACGAGCCCCTTGGCCGCGAGGATGCGCACCGCTTCGCGGTACGACGTGCGCGACACGGACATCTGTTCGCTGGAATCCACCTCGTTGTCGAGGGTTTCGCCCGGTTTTATGCGGCCTGCGACGATGGCCACGCCGAGCTCGCGCGCGATGCTGCCATGCAGCCGCTCCTTGGAGCGCACGGTGCGTTTACGCGTGGGTGGCTTCGCCGGCGGCATTGCAGGGAGCGATCGCGGATGTGTGGCTCGCAATGATGAACTTCGGCGAACGCGGGCGCAAAAAAGTGCGCGGCTGCGGCGCCGGCTTGCGCCTAGAATTGCGCGGCGGTCACGGCGGTACCGCTGCGAGAGGAGCGATGGCGGATCGCGAGCACGACAGTGGCGGAACACGCGCGGACTCCGGCGACTCGGCTCGTTGTGCCTGCAACACGCGGGCGGCGCTCGGCGAAGGTCCGCTCTGGGTCGCACGCGAGAACGCCGTGTACTGGGTGGACATCAAAGGCCAGGCGCTGCATCGCCTCGCATTGAACGACAACACGCACACGAGCTGGCCGATGCCGGAGATGCTCGGTTGGATCGTCGAGCGGCGCGACCAGCGCGGGTTCGTCGCCGGGCTGAAGAGCGGCTTCGCACGATTGTTCCTCGACCCGCTGCGTATCGAGCCGATTTGCGCACCGGAAAAAGATTTGCCGGACAGTCGCATGAACGATGCCGCAGTCGATCGGGCGGGCCGCATCTGGGCGGGCACGATGGACGATCGCGAGCGGGCCGCGACCGGATGCCTCTACCGCCTCGATGCGGAGGGCACCTGCAGCAAACACGACGCGGGCTACGTCGTCAGCAACGGGCCCACGTTCAGCCCCGATCACGACGTGCTGTATCACACCGACACGACGCGACGCGTGATCTATCGGTTTCCGCTCGCGGCGGATGGCACGCTCGGCAAACGCGAAATGTTCGTCGCTTTTCCGCAAGACTGGGGGTCGCCCGACGGCATGGCTACGGACGCAGAAGGCGGGATCTGGGTTGCGCATTGGGGCGGCGCCCGGGTCAGCCGGTTCCTGCCGGACGGCCGTCTCGATCGGGCGATCGCCATGCCCGTCTCGCAAGTCACGAGTTGCTGTTTCGCGGGCCCGGATCTCGACCGAATGTTCGTGACCAGCGCCGCGATCGGGCGCGACGACGAGCCCCTGGCGGGGTGTCTCTTCGAGGTCGCGCCCGGTGTACGCGGAGCGCCCACCTACGCGTACGCGGGATGAAACCCGCGGCGAGCGATGCGGCTAGCGGCCGATCGCGGCGATGTCCGCGCGATAGCTCGGCGCCTCGGCCGTCGGGAACGACTCTGGCACGGCCTGAGTCACGTCGCCCGTCGCCGTCCACTCGGTGCCGCGCTGCAGCGTGACCGCGAAGTCGGCGGAGCTCAGTGCGCGCAAGTCGTGCCCGAACGTGGTGTGAAAGACGCGGCCTTGGCCGTACCGGAGCACCATGAGCTGCGGCTCGTCGCGGCCGCTGCCGGAGTTGCCGGGGTCGGAATAGGCCGTCGCGAGCACGGTCATGTGGTCGCCGGGGCCGCGCAGGCGGGCATACAGCTCGTCGTCGCCGTGCATCCAGACTTTGGGGAGACCGCGCATGATCGGGTGGGTTGCGTCGCGAACGACGACCTTGAAAGGCACGCGCGTGCCGTGGCTTCCCGCCGGGCCTGGCGTCTTGTCTGCGACGAGCGTGTCGTTGCGGTAATACCAATAGGGCCCCGCGTGCTCGTCGCGCGCGCGCCAGCCGCCGACGCCGAGCATCTCGTTGTAGGCTCGCCAGCCCGGAAACGCGTTGTCGGCGGCGTGCACACTGACCAGTCCGCCGCCGGCCTGCACGTAGCGCTCGAGCGATGCCTTCAAGGCCGCGGGCCAGCGCTCGTCGGGTACATCGTAGTTCAGCACGACGGTCGCGTACGCGGAGAAATTCGGGGCGAACGCTCCGAAGTCGCCGCCTGCCGGCGGCGCCGTCGCGACGTGAACCTCGAACAGGCCGCCTTCGCCGAGCATGCGCTCGAGCGCGGCCGTCACCTTCGGCCAATCGTGATACGGGCCGCCACTCTCGCCGTCGAGAATCAGCACGGCGATTGGTGATGCCGCGCGAGCCGTACAGCCGATCAGCGCCGCGATCGCGGCAACGCCTGCAGACACCCACCGTTTCGTTTTCGTCATGGCCGCGTAGTTGACGCTATTTGAAGCAGCATGTTAACTCTCGCGCGATGCGCAGGTCCCCGCCCCTACTTCGCCGCGCCCCCCTCGTTGCGGTTGCGGCGATGCTCGGCGCGGCGCCCGTTGCCCTGGCGCAGAACGGCAGCGAAGCAAGCCCCGCGGCGCGACCCGTTCCCCCGACTGCCGCGCCACAAGAGTATGCGCCCGAGCTCATCGCGGCCGGCCGCACGCGATTCGCGGCGAACTGCGGTTTCTGCCACGGACCGGAGGCCACCGGCGGCTCGGGCGGCGCGGACCTCACGCGCTCGGCGCTCGTCGCCGCTGACGAGCGCGGCAATCGCATCGGCATGCTCGTGACGGCGGGACGTGCCGAAGCCGGCATGCCTGCGTTCCCCACGCTCGCGGAATCCGACCTCGCCGCCATCGTAGCCTTCATCCACGACCAAAAGACGAAGGCGGAAGCGGCGACGGGCGGGCGTCGCTCCGTGGAGGTCGGCGACCTGCAAACCGGCAACGCGCGCGCGGGGCGGCGCTACTTCGAATCGGCCTGCAAGCGGTGTCACTCGGCGACGGGCGATCTCGCGGGCGTGGCGTCGCGCTTCGAAGGCCTCGCATTGCTGCGACGCATGCTCTATCCGGGCAGCCAGCTCGGCACGCCCGCGCGCAGGCCAACCGCCATCGTCACGACGCGCGACGGAGAGAGCGTCACGGGCGAAGTGGCCAACCGCGACGAGTTCACGATCGCCGTGACCGAGGCCGGCGGCCGGTACCGCTCGTGGCCGGTCGATCGCGTCAGCGTCACGATCAGCGATCCGCTCCAGGCGCATGCCGACCAACTCGTGCGCTACACGGACGCCACGATGCACGACGTTCTGGCATACCTGCACACGCTTCGTTAGGACGTACCGATGCAAACGACACGAGGCATGTTGCGTGCGCTGGCGTATGCGACGGCCGTGGCAGCTGTGCGCGGCCGCCCACGGCCAAACGCCGAGCGGCGGGTTCGATCCCGCGCGGCTGCTCGCCCCCGCGAAGGACTCCTGGCCCACGTTCCACGGCGAGTACTCCGGTCGACGGCACAGCGAGCTCGAGGAGATCACACCGGACAACGTCCACACTTTGGCGCTCGCCTGGGCGTTCCAGACGAATCAGGCCCAACAGATCAAGGCGACGCCGATTCTCGTCGACGGCATCCTGTACCTCACGACGCCGGATAATCTATGGGCAATCGACGCGCGCTCGGGACGTCAGATCTGGCGCCATCAACACCCCGCCAACGATGCATTTCATATCGGGCATCGCGGCGCCGCCGTTTACGGGCGCTCCGTCTTCCTCACCACACCCGACGCGCACCTGATTGCGCTCGACCGCTACAACGGCAAGGTGCAGTGGGATGTCGCGATCGCGGACTCGGCCCGCGGCTACTGGTCGACGAACGCACCACTCGTCATTCGCAACCATCTGATCGTGGGAGTGTCCGGCGACTTCGACAACCTGCCCGGCATTCTGCGCGCGTTCGATCCGGAGACCGGCGCACCGCAGTGGACCTTCAACAGCACGGTGGCGATGGGCACGCCGGGCTCGATCAGCGGCGGCGCGACGGGCGGGCAAATGTGGATGACGGGCACCTACGACCCCGCGCTCAATCTGCTCTATGTGGGCACGGGCAACCCCACGCCGGTGCTGAACGGCCATGGTCGTCCCGGTGACAACCGCTGGACGTGCAGCATCCTCGCTCTGAATCCCGATACGGGCGAGCTTGCGTGGGGATTTCAAGTGTCGCCGCACGACACGCACGACTGGGACGCGGCCGAAGTGCCGGTGCTTGTCGATGCCAAACTCGGCGGCGTGGACCGCAAGCTGCTGCTGCAGGCCTCGCGCAACGGCTATTACGTGGTACTCGACCGCACGACCGGCAAAAACTTGTTGACCACGCCGTTCGCCGCGACGAACTGGGCGCTCGGCACGGACGCGGACGGGCGGCCGATTCCGAACCCCGACAAAGAGCCGGCGCGCGACGGCCGGCTCGTCGCGCCCGACGAGCTCGGCGCCACGAACTACCGATCGCCGAGCTTCGACCCCGCGACAGGCCTATTCATCGTGAGCGCGGCCGACGCTTACGGCATCTATTTCTTCAAGCCCGAGTATGGGCAATACGGTTGGGCCGGCGCCGACTACACGGTGCATAGCCGCGGCGAGCTGCGCGCGCTCGATTACGCGACGGGCGAGGTCCGCTGGCGCCACGATCTTTACGGCGGCGCGGGCAACGCAGGCGTGTTGACCACGGCAGCGGGGCTCACGTTCACCGGCGATTCCGCGAGCAACGCGTTGGCTTTGCGAACGGGCGACGGCAAGACGCTGTGGCACGCAGGCATCGGCCGCGTGGGCAACTCGCCGATCACCTACGAGCTCGACGGCCGGCAATACGTTCTCATCGGCGGCGGCAGCGCTCTGTACGCGTTCGCGCTGCCGGCGCTTCCCTGAGGCTCATGTATCTCGGCATCGACCTCGGCACGTCCGGCGTCAAGGCCACGCTGATCGACGACGATCAGGCCATCGTCGGCTCTGGTCACGCAGCGCTCGAGGTGTCGCGGCCGCAGCCGGGCTGGTGCGAGCAGCATCCGCGCGACTGGATAGCGGCGGCGGAGCAGGCGGTCGCCGCATTGCGCGCGGCGCACGCGGAGGCGCTCGCTGCCGTGCGCGGAATCGGTCTGTCCGGGCAAATGCACGGCGCGACGCTGCTCGACGAACATGACGCGCCGCTGCGGCCCTGCCTGCTGTGGAACGACACGCGCGCGCACGGCGAAGCGGCGGCGCTCGACGCGGATCCGCGGTTTCGCGCGCTCACGGGCAACATCGTGTTTCCGGGGTTCACGGCGCCGAAGGTCGCGTGGGTCGAGCGCCACGAGCCGCAAGTGTTCGAACGGACACGCTGGGTGCTGCTGCCGAAGGACTTCCTGCGGTTGTGGCTGACCGGCGAGCGCGTCTCTGACATGTCCGATGCGTCGGGCACGAGCTGGCTCGACACCGCGGCGCGGCGCTGGTCGGCCGAGCTGCTCGAGGCCACGAGCCTGAGCGAGCGGCAAATGCCGCGCCTCGTCGAAGGCACCGCAGTCAGCGGCGTGCTGCGGCGCGAGCTCGGCGCGCGCTGGGGCATTCGCGGCACGGTCGTGGTGGCGGGCGGCGCCGGCGACAACGCGTCTTCCGCGTGCGGGCTCGGCGCGGTCGAGGATGGCGCGGCATTCGTCTCGCTCGGCACGTCCGGAGTGCTGTTCGTGGCCAACCGTGCCTACTCGCCGAATGCGGCGAGCGCCGTGCACGCCTTCTGTCACGCGGTGCCGCGCAGCTGGCATCAGATGGGCGTGATCCTATCGGCCACCGATTCGCTGAACTGGCTCGCGAAGCTGCTGGGCGCTACGGCGGCGGAGCTCGCCGCGGGTCTCGGCGACACCCTCTTGCCGCCGGGCAGCGTGACGTTCCTGCCGTACCTCGGCGGCGAGCGAACGCCGCACAACGATGCGACGGCCCGCGGGGTGTTCTCGGGTTTGGGGCACGAGACCGATCGAAGTGCGTTGGCGCGAGCCGTCGTCGAGGGCGTCGCGTTCGCGCTCTGCGACAGCCGCGATGCGCTGCGCGCCGCGGGCACCAAGCTCGCACGGCTATCGGCTGTCGGCGGCGGAAGCCGGTCGCGCTACTGGCTGCGCGTGCTGGCGACGGTCTTCAACGTGCCGGTCGACGTGCCCGTGGCAGGCGATTTCGGCGCCGCCTTCGGCGCGGCGCGTTTGGCAATGATCGCGGCGGCGGGGGTGGAGCCGTCGCGCGTCTGTACAGCTGCGCCGGTGGCCGAGACGATCGAGCCGGACCGGACGCTCACGGATGCTTACGCCGCTGCTCGCGAGCGCTACCGCGCGCTCTATCCCGCGATTCGGGCCGCGAGTTCGAGCATACTGCGGCACACCTCGTAGCTGCGAAGAGCGGAGCTTCCGGAATGACCACAGGCTTCTTCGGCGGCGTCGGCAAGATCCCATTCGAAGGGGTCGGCAGCACGAACCCGCTCGCGTTTCGCTACTACGATCCGGATCGCGTCGTGCTCGGTAAGCGCCTCGAGGACCACCTGCGCTTCGCGGTCTGCTATTGGCACACGTTCGTGTGGACCGGCGGCGACGCGTTCGGCGGCCAGACCTTTGATCGGCCGTGGTTCGGCGAAACGTCGGATCGCGCACGGTCGAAGGCCGACGTCGCGTTCGAGCTGTTCACGACACTCGGTGTGCCTTACTACTGCTTCCACGACGCCGACGTACGACCCGAGGGCACGACGTTCGCCGAGAACACGCAGAACCTGAACGCCGCCGTCGATTACCTCGAGCGCAAGCAGGCGGACACCGGCGTCAAGCTGCTGTGGGGCACCGCGAACCTGTTCTCGCACCGCCGCTACATGGCCGGGGCGGCCACGAACCCCGATCCCGACGTGTTCGCGTTCGCGGCCGCAACGGTGAAAACGTGCATCGACGCGACGCACCGCCTCGGTGGCGAGAACTACGTGCTGTGGGGCGGCCGCGAAGGCTACGAGACGCTGCTGAACACGGACGTGAAGCGCGAGCTCGATCAGCTCGGCCGGTTCCTCTGCCTCGTCGTCGAGTACAAGCACAAGATCGGCTTCAAAGGCACGATCCTCGTCGAGCCGAAACCGCAGGAGCCGACCAAGCATCAATACGACTTCGACGTAGCTTCGGTATACGGCTTCCTGAAACGTTACGGGCTCGAGCGCGACGTCAAGGTCAACATCGAGCACGGCCACGCCGTGCTCGCCGGACATTCGTTCGATCACGAGATTGCGCTCGCGAACGCACTCGGCATCTTCGGCTCCATCGACATGAACCGGAACGACTACCAGTCCGGCTGGGATACGGACCAGTTCCCGAACAACGTGCTCGACACCGCGCTCGCCTACTATCAGATACTGCGCGGCGGCGGGTTCACGACGGGCGGCACGAACTTCGATGCCAAGCTGCGCCGGCAGTCGATCGAGCCCGTGGATCTCCTGATCGGGCACATCGGTGCGATGGACTGCTGCGCCCGCGCTCTGCTCGGCGCGGCCGGGATGCTCGAGGACGGCGCGCTCGAGGCGCCGCTGCGCGAGCGTTACGCAGGTTGGGATACTGCGGACGCCAAGAAGCTGCTTGCAGGCGAGTATTCGCTCGCCGACCTCGAGCGGCGCGCGCTAGCGGGCATCGACCCCGAGCCGCGCTCGGGCAAGCAAGAGTTGCTGGAGAATATCGTCAATCGCTACATCTGAGCGGAACGGGAACACCGTCCTTCGCGGGGGAGCAATGAAAACGATCAAGGGCCCCGGGATCTTCCTGGCGCAATTCGCGGGCGACCGGGCGCCGTTCAACTCCTGGAGCACGATCACGCGTTGGGCCGCGGATTGCGGCTACGTCGGCGTGCAGGTGCCGAGCTGGGACGCGCGCCTCTTCGATCTCGACAAGGCGGCGGCATCCAAGACCTACTGCGACGAGATCGCCGGTGTCGCGCGCGATAACGGCGTCGCGATCACCGAGTTGTCAACGCATCTGCAAGGCCAACTCGTCGCCGTCCACCCCGCCTACGACGAGGCGTTCGACGCGTTCGCAGCACCTGCCGTACGCGGCAACCCGAAGGCGCGCACCGAGTGGGCGGTCGACCAGGTCAAGAAGTGTCTAACCGCATCGCGCAATCTCGGGCTCGAAGCGATGGCCACATTTTCCGGCGCGCTGGCGTGGCCGTTCCTGTATCCGTGGCCGCAGCGCCCGGCAGGCCTCATCGAGACGGCTTTCGACGAGCTCGCGCGCCGCTGGCGCCCGATCCTCGATCACGCGCAGCAGTGCGGCATCGATTGTTGCTTCGAGATCCACCCCGGTGAAGATCTGCACGACGGCGTGACGTACGAGATGTTCTACGAGCGAACGGGCCGTCACGGGCGCGCCTGCATGCTGTTCGACCCGTCGCATTACGTGCTGCAGTGCCTCGACTACCTCGAGCATATCGACATCTATCACGACCGCATCCGGATGTTTCATGTGAAGGACGCCGAGTTCAACCCGACGGGGCGTCAGGGCGTGTACGGTGGGTATCAAAGCTGGGTCAACCGCGCCGGGCGGTTTCGCTCGACGGGCGACGGCCAGGTGGACTTCACGTCGATCTTCTCGAAGTTCGCAGCCTACGATTATCCGGGTTGGGCGGTGGTCGAATGGGAGTGCGTATTGAAGCACCCCGAAGACGGCGCGCGGGAAGGCGCGAAGTTCGTGAAGCAGCACATCATCCGCGTTACCGACAGAGCCTTCGACGACTTCGCAGGCGCAGGGGCCGACGAGGCCGCCAACCGCAGAATGCTCGGGATCTGACCATGACGATCGAAGGCAAAGCCGAGCAACGGGCGCCGAGGATCCGGCTCGGCATGGTGGGCGGCGGTATCGACGCATTCATCGGCGGCGTGCATCGCATCGCGGCGCGGCTCGACGACAGGTTCGAGCTCGTGGCCGGTGCGTTGTCTTCCACTCAGGAGCGCTCTGCGAAGTCGGGAGCTGCGCTCGGCCTCGACCCGGAGCGCACTTACGGCGATTTCAAGGCGATGGCGATTCGCGAATCGCGGTTGAAGAGCGGCATCG
The DNA here is from genome assembly GCA_963742115.1 of uncultured Gammaproteobacteria bacterium. GTDB lineage: Bacteria > Pseudomonadota > Gammaproteobacteria > Steroidobacterales > Rariloculaceae > FEN-1219. The sequence continues at coordinate 87,818 of CAVUKQ010000006.1, read as the reverse complement.
AGGCGGTCGCGATCGTCACGCCGAACCACATGCACTATCCCGTGGCGCGCGAATTCCTGAAGCGCGGCATCCACGTGATCTGCGACAAGCCGTTGGCCTCCACGCTCGCGGACGCGAAGAAGTTGGCCGCGCTCGTCGAGCGCAGCGATGCGCTGTTCGTGCTCACTCACAACTACACGGGTTATCCGCTGGTGCGGCACGCGCGCGAGCTGGTGCGCGCCGGCGAGCTCGGCACGATTCGTCTCGTGCAGGTGGAATACGCACAGGATTGGCTCGCGGAGCCGCTCGAGCTCACGGGGCAGAAACAGGCCGCGTGGCGTACCGATCCCGCTCGCTCGGGCGCGGGCGGCGCCACGGGCGACATCGGCACGCATGCGCACAACTTGGCGGAGTTCGTGACCGGTCTGACGCTCGAGGCGCTCGCGGCAGAGGTCCACACGTTCGTGCCGGGCCGCAAGCTCGACGACAACGCGCACGTGCTGCTGCGCTACGCGGGCGGTGCCAGAGGAACTCTCTGGTGCAGCCAGGTGGCCGTCGGCAACGAGAACGGTCTCAAGCTGCGCGTGTACGGCACGAAGGCCGGCCTCGAGTGGGCACAGGAAGAGCCCAACTACCTCTACTGGTCGAAGCTCGGAGAGCAACGCCGCCGCGTCACGCGCTCCGGAGCCGGGGCCGGTGCCGACGCAGCGCGAATGACGCGCACTCCGTCGGGCCACCCGGAAGGGTATCTCGAGGCCTTCGCGAACATTTACTCCGAGGCGGCCGCAGCGATCAACGCGAGGAAAGCGGGAACGCAGCAGGACCCGAGAGTGCTATACGCGACGGTGCACGACGGCGTCAGAGGTATGGCGTTCGTCGAGGCTTGCATCACGTCGTCGCGGCGAGACGGTGCCTGGGTGAACGTCAACGCCGGGCGGCCGTCGCCGTAAATCCGCGTCCAGCGCCATCGCTCGGCGCGCAGACCCGTCGACCAACTGCGTGGAGCGCCTGCTCGGCCCTCACCAGAAATAGATATAGATCGCCGCGACGATGGCCAGCACGACGCCCGAATGCACGACGTCGGAGACCGACACGCCGCTGTGCACTTCCGCTTTCTGTTCCTTGCTGATGGTGCTGAAGGTGAGCCCTGCGAGGTGCTCTTCGCTCGCCCGCGGCGTGAATGCGCTGACCACGAAGATCAGCACGCAGGTGAACACGAACAATAGGAAGCAGAAGTAGAGCCAGTTGATGTCGACGAACCATTGCAGCGTGCGGAAATCCATGCCGCCCATCTCATGGGCCACCTGCATGAACAGGCGCGCCATGCCGATCACGAAGCCGGACACGATTCCCACGAGGCCCGAGATCGGTGACACATACTTCGAGAAAATGCCCAGCATGAATACCGCTGCGATCGCGGGCGCAAGCAGCGACTGCACGTTCTGCAGGTAGCCGTACAACTGGCCGCCGCCGATCTTCTGCATGATCGGGATCCAGGCGATGCCGGCCACGACCACCGCCACGGTTGCGACTCGGCCCACGTTGACGAGGTGGGCTTCGCTCGCCTTCGGCCGGAGTCGCTCGTAGAAATCGACCGTGAACAACGTGGCGGTCGAGTTGAACAGCGAGGCCAGTGAGCTCATCAACGCCGCCAGCATACCCGCCAGCACCAGCCCGCGCAGGCCTTGCGGCAAGAGATGGGCGGCCAGGCGCGGGAACGCCTCGTCGGGCCGCTGCATGTCGGCAAAGCCATCGACGCCCATGTTCTTCAACGCCACGGCGATCATGCCGGGGATCAGGAAAATGAACACCGGAAACAGCTTCAGGTAGCCGGCCCAGATCGCCCCGCGCCGCGCCTGCGGCAGGTTGCGCGCGGTAAGCACGCGCTGAACGATGTATTGGTCCGTGCACCAGTACCAGAGCCCGATGATCGGCGAGCCGAGCACGACGCCGAGCCACGGCGTCTCCGATGAATCAAATAGGAAGCTCAGATCGGTCGGGAGCCAACTCGTTCCGCCTGCTTGGTGCAGCGGGCGCCACAGCGAGATGGTGTCTGCGTTGGCCGCACGCAGCGCATCGAGGCCGCCGATCTTACCGAGGCCCACGAGCAGAATGACGATCGAGCCGATCAGGAGCAGCGGCGCCTGCAGCCCTTCGGTCCACAGCACCGCCTTCATACCGCCCACCACGGTGTAGATGCCGGTGACGATGACGAGCGCGAACGCCGAGAACCAGAAGAAGTCGACCTCGCCGAAGCCCGGCAGCTCGATCGAGTCGTAACCCAGAATGGTTTTGATCGTGATCGCGCCGGCGTAGATCGTGACCGACGCCTTGGTGAGGATGTACGACGCAAGAAAAATCAGCGATAACGCCGTCCGGGTGCCCGGCGTGTAGCGCTTCTCGAGAAACTCCGGCGTCGTGAAGACTTTCGCACGCAGATAGAACGGTGCGAACACCCAACCGAGCACGATTAGGAAGTACGAATGCAGCTCCCAGTGCGCGAACGCCATGCCCGTGCCTGCGCCGGAGCCGGCGAGGCCCACGAGATGCTCGGCTCCGATATTCGAAGCAAAGATCGAGGCGCCGATCAGGAACCAGGTGGCGTCGCGCGATGCGAGGAAGTAGTCGGACGTATCCTTCTCTTTCTGTAGCGCTACCCAGGTGGCGATGCCTGCAATCAGCAGGAAGTAGAGCCCGACCACTATCCAGTCGAGCGTCGAGAAATAGACGGACATCTGCCCCCCCGTTTATGCCGTTCCATCCATTCGCCGCGTATATCGCCGCGGTGCCGAGCCACGCACCGGCAGATGTCCGCCGCTGCAATGTCGCCCTGCATTTAAGACGATGACGCGCCGATTTGGCTAGTGGAAAGCGCGGGCGGCCTCGCCGTCACCACTCGTGAGAGGGGCGGCTGCGGTCGTCGGTGATGAAGTTTGCCATCGCAGGCGGGAGCGCAAACCATGCCGGGAATCGATGAGCGCTCGCGCCGCGCGCGAAGCGCGGACGGTGGTCGATCGCGAAAAGAAGATCGTGTCCGTCTAATACGCGTCGGACATGGAGCCTCGAATCGCGGCTTGGCGGCCCGGCCTCGGCTGCACGCAACTGCCGATCGGCGCCACGGTCGATCTCGTGGCCAATCTCCCGCGCATGCCCGATTCCATTTCCGTGCCTAACCTCGATGAGCAGAAGTGGCGATGAAGGCGCGACGGCGTCGCTGCCTAAGCCCAAGGACGCAACCGTGGCGGCGGTACTCGAGGCGGCGTTCAAGAATGAAGCCGGCGTATACGGCGGCCATACCTGGGGCGTCGTCATCGTGAAGGACGGCCGGATCGTCGCGGAGCGCTACGAGCCCGGCTGGCGAATGCACACGGCCGCGCGCACCAACTCCATGTGCAAGACGCTCAGCGCTTCGCTGGTGGGACTCGGAGTACGGGCGGGGCCCTCGACTTGGATCGAAAAGCTCCGCTCAAGGCGTGGCACGGTACGGCGCCCAATTCTGGATTCACAACGGCAGAGGACCTCTAATTTCGCGGTCCGTAGTGCGGCACCGGTTGCCCCAGCTCGAGCGCGCCGAGGTCCGGTCCGCGGCCGGCGAACCCATCGGTCACGTTCGGCAGCAGCGCACCCTTGTCGACGCCGGCGGACCGGGGTTTGAGACGGAAATCGAACTCGTCGGCTTTGTACAGCTTCTGCACGCTCGACGCATCCTGGGCGTCCAGTCGGCGCACATTGACGAAGACGTCGTAGTCCACGGCCACGCTGTGACTGTCCTGGCCGGTGGCCGCGGCGTATTCCGCCAGCGATGTGAAGCGCTGCGTGCGAAGGCTCGCCGCGTGTCCCGGTCCGGTGAAATCCGCGACGCCTGCGGCCGGCGCATTCCACTCGAACGCCGTCTCCGCTCCCGGGTTCACACGGAAGCCGTTGTAGTCGGACGACGTGTAGCTCGTGAACGTGTTGACGCTCAAAATCGCCGGCGCCGAGTTCTGCCCGAGCATCAGGTTGTTGCGCCAGTGGATGTTCGACGCCGCCGCAACCTGCGTCTCCGATAGGATCGTGTTGTTGTAGAAGAGCGCACCTGCCGCGCCGTTGGTCAGCCTCGTCGAGCCGGCGGGCAGGTTGTACGCGATGTTGCGGATCCAGTAGACCGGTCCGCCGAGCGTCGGCTGGTTGCAGAAGGCGTGCGACGGGTGGTTGATCAGCATGTTCCGCATGATGCGGACGTTGTGCATGCTGCCGTCGGCCTCGATCGGATTGTCGTGCGAGTTGGTGATGTAGTTGTTGTAGAAGTCGATTGCGACCGGCCGGCGATCCCAGTACTCGCGCGTCGGATACCTGGGTCCGTCGATGATGTCGGGGCCTGATGCGAACGACCCGTCGGGGTTGCCATACGTCTCGACGTTGATGCCGTCGTGGAAATCCGCGATGTAGTTGTACGCGACGACGTGCCCCGGGCCGTACAGTTTCACGGCGACGTAGGACGCCATCTTCGGCGGAAAGATCTGCCCGTCGACTCCGGCGTACTTCGTCCACATGTCCCCGGCCCATCCGATCAGGTGCTTCGGATCGTTCCTGCCGATGAAGGTGTTGTCGGCAATGTAGTAGCCGCTCGAACCCGCGTAGTTGGTGAAGACGCCGGCACCGACGTTCTCGAAGCGGCTCTTTTTCACCGTCAACCCCTTCGAGCCCGCGATGAACTGCGTACCGGCCGCGATCCCGATCTCGGCGTTCCGGAACGTGATGCCCTCGAAATAGGTGTAGTCGGCGGCCTTCACGTCGAAGAGCGCGAAGTTGCCGTCCCCGTCGAAGACCACTTCCCCGTCGCCCGCCGCCTTGATCGCGATGGGCATGTCCGGCGTGCCGTCGGCCGTGAGGTAGTAAGTGCCGTCCAGCGGCACAGTCCGATTCACGCTCGGGTTGTTGGTGTACTCGTAGCGGTTGTACTTGTAGATGCCCGCGTGCACGAGAATCGTGTCTCCCGGTCTTACGCGGGGGCGTCCCGACGTCGCCCAGTCGGTGCCGGCGCACCAGTAGTTGTACGCGCACATGAGTCCTTCGAACGACGGCTCGCTCTTCTGCCCCTTGAAGCCGGGCGGATAGACGTGAAAGACGCGGCCGCCTGCGTACGGCTGCGGTTCCGCGCGCGTCTTCACGTTGACGATCCGTTCGGCCGTGCTACCCACACCGTCGGGATCGGACATCACGAAGCGCGCCTCGTACGGCGTGTCGGGCGTGAGGTCGAGAACGCTGCCGGCGAACATGTTGGGCGCGATGACGTCGACGCGCGATTCCGCGTAGATGCGCTCACCGTCGAGGCGCAGCAGCGGCAGCGCGGGCTGCCATTCGGTCGTGCCCGCTTTGCGGTAGGACACTTGCACCGCCGCGTTCCGGTTGGCGTCGCCTTGGATGAACCACTCGAAGCCGAGGTTGATGAGCGTGGCCGGCTCGATCACGAGCTCCCCCGGCGTCACGACGTCCGGCGACGGGGCCGGAGCGGGAGCCTGTGCCTGCGTCAACGAAGTGAAGGTGATCAAAGCGGCAAGGATCGGGAGACGGCTAACGACGCACACTTGACGTCCTCGAATGGGAATTGCGCAAGACAACGAACGGTCCGATGCGGAGCTCGATAGCAAGGCGCCCGAGTCGACTCACCGCAGCGGCGGTAGCAGCGGTTCCCGGTCGGGCGGCAGATGCTGGTCGACGGCGTTCAGCACCATGGCCGTCATGGCGTAGTCGCCCATGACCATCGTGATTTCCATCGTGCCGCGGCGGCCGAACAACGCCACCATCTTGGCGAACAGCTCGGGCGGCACCTGGCGGTTGCCGCGCAACATGGCGCGGCCGAATTCGATCGCGGTGGCTTCCTTCTCCGCCAACCCTGTGACCGGCCGGTCGTACTTGATGACGTCGATGACTTTCTGGTCGACGCCGGCGCGCCGGGCCCCGAGCTCGTGGCCAGTCCATTCGTACTGCTGATTGAACTCGCGCGCGGGCACCAGCGTGCTGATCTCGAAAAACTGCGAGCCGATGACGTTGGCGTTGCGCAGCACTTGGTTCAGCTCGTCGTACGGCTCGGCTGCCGCCAAGCTGTACATCGTATTGTTCGGCGGGCCGAGACGCGGCGTGTTGCCTTCCTTGCCGTTGATCACCTCGAAGATGCGCTTGCCTTCCGCATCGAGCGAATCCTTGGGGATCAGCGGTAGGCGCGAATAGGACTGCGGGTCGATGTCGGCGGGCAGCGGAGGCCGCGCCGTCTGGGCGCTCAGCGCCGTGGCGGCGAGGGTAAGCATTAGTGCGGTTGTTCTCACGGGCAGGTTCCTCGCAGATTCGTAGCAGGTCGACGAGTCGCATGATCGATCGCGGCGGGCCCGCTTTGCAAACGTTTGTAATCTCACCGGGGCTCACTATCATGTTCCGTAAACAATGGGTCGGCGCATCATGGGGGCCGGAATGCCGCTAGCCGCGAGCCTGCTCGCAATCTTCTGGGTGGCTGCGTGGGTCGGAGTACCGGCGTTCGCCCAGGACGTCAGCCTCTGCCTCGTCACGAAGACCGACACCAACCCCTTCTTCGTGAAGATGAAGGAAGGCGCCCGGGCCAAAGCTCAGGAGCTCGGCGCCAAGCTCACCGCGCTCGCGGGCCGCGAGGAAGGCGACAACGAAGGCCAGATCGCGGCGATGGAGTCGTGCATCGCGAACCGCGTGAACGGCATTCTGCTCGTGCCGACGGACAGTGCCGCGATCGTCGCCACGGTCGAGGCCGCACGCGCTAGAGGCATCCTCGTGATCGCGCTCGACACCCCGCTCGAGCCCATCGAGGCCGCCGACGCCACCTTCGCCACCGACAACTTCAAGGCAGGCGAGCTCGTCGGCGCCTGGGCCAGAGCCCAACTCGGGAGCGCGGCGGCCGACGCGAAGATCGCTTATCTAGACTTATTGCCGAGCCGCCCGAGCGTGGACGTGCTGCGCGACCAAGGTTTCATGCACGGGTTCGGCATCGAGCTCGGCGACCCCGGCAGGATCGGGGACGAGCGTGACCCGCGCAACGTATGCCACGACGTCACCTACGGCAATCCCGAGGGCGGACGCAAAGCGATGGAGAACTGCCTCCAGAAGGACCCGAGGATCAACGTCGTGTACACCATCAACGAGCCCGCGGCCGCGGGTGCGTACGAGGCATTGAAAGCCGCGGGCAAGACGCGCGGCGTGCTGGTCGTGTCCATCGACGGCGGTTGCCCCGGCGTTCGGAACGTCGCCGCCGGCGCGATCGGCGCGACGGCGCAGCAATATCCGCTGCTGATGGCCTCGCTCGGTGTCGAGGCCATCGTGAAGTTCGTCCGGACCGGGCAGCGGCCCGCGCCGACGCCGAGCCTGAAGTTCTTCGACACCGGCGCCGTTCTCGTGACCGACAGGCCCGTGACCGGTACCGAGTCGATCGACTCGAAAGCCGGCCTGCAAAAGTGCTGGGGCTGATCGAGCGCATTCGAAGCGTGCTGCATTCGCAGCTCGCGCTCGTGCCGTTCGCGATCCTGGTGCTCGCCATGGCGCTGTTCGGGCTGGTGCTCGGCGCTCGATTCCTGTCGCCGTTCTCGCTGTCGCTGCTGCTGCAGCAGGTCACGATCGTCGGCCTCGTCGGCGCGGCGCAGGCGCTCGTAGTGCTGACCGCCGGCATAGATCTCGCGGGCGGCGCCATCATGGTGCTCGCCTCGGTCTTGATGGGTCGGCTCGCCATCGGGTACGGCGTCCCGGTACCGGTCGCGATCCTCGCAGGCCTCGCGCTGGGCGCTGCGATCGGCTACGTGAACGGTTTCCTCGTCGCGCGCGTGCGCCTCCAGCCGTTCATCGTGACGCTCGGGATGTGGCAGATCGTGCTCGCGGCAAACTTCCTCTACTCACGCAACGAATCGATCCGCAGCCAGGTCCTCGAGGAGCAGGCACCCCTGCTGCAGCTGTTCGGCCGGCCGATCGACGTGGCCGGCGCCACGTTCACGCTCGGTGCGATCGCGATGGTCGGCTTGGTCGTGGCGCTTGGGTACGTGCTGAACCACACCGCGTGGGGACGACACGTCTACGCCATAGGCGACGATCCGGAGGCGGCCGAGCTCGCCGGCGTGCAGGTGAAACGGACGCTGGTCTCCGTGTACGTGCTCGCGGGCGTGATCTGCGCGTTCGCGGGCTGGGTGCTAATCGGCCGCGTGGGCTCGGTCGCACCGACGTCCGGGCAGTTCGCGAACATCGAGAGCATCACCGCGGTAGTGATCGGCGGCATCTCGCTGTTCGGCGGTCGCGGCTCGATCCTCGGGATGCTGTTCGGCGCACTGATCGTGGGCGTGTTCGGCCTCGGGTTGCGAATCGCAGGCACGGATCCGCAGTGGACCTATCTCTTGATCGGCGTGCTGATCATCGCCGCGGTGGTGATCGACCGCTGGATCCGGCAGTTGGCAAGCTAGCGATGGCCGAGCCTATCTTGAGCGCACGCGGTCTCGTGAAGCGCTATGGACGGATCACAGCGCTCGATCAAGCGGATTTCGACCTCGAGTCCGGCGAGATCCTCGCGGTCATCGGTGACAACGGCGCCGGCAAGTCGACGCTGATCAAGGCAATCTCCGGGGCGGTGAGCCCGGACGACGGTGAGATGCGGCTTCAGGGGCGGGCCGTGCGGTTCACGTCGCCGCTACAGGCGCGAGCTGCGGGCATCGAGACGGTGTACCAGGGCTTGGCGTTGTCACCCGCGTTGTCGATCGCTGACAACATGTTCATGGGCCGCGAGCTGCGCGTCGCCGGCTTCGCCGGCAAGTGCCTCCGCAAGCTCGATCGCGCCGCGATGGAGAAGTTTGCCCGACAGAAGTTGGCGGAGCTCGGTCTCGTGACCGTCGAGGACATGCGGCAGGCCGTCGAGACGCTCTCCGGCGGTCAGCGGCAGGGGCTCGCGGTCGCGCGCGCCGCGGCCTTCGGCTCGCGGATCGTGATCCTGGATGAACCGACGGCCGCGCTCGGTGTGAACGAAACCGCCAAGGTGCTGGACGCGATTCGCGCGGTGCGCGCTCGCGGCGTTTCGATTGTATTGATCAGCCACAACATGCCGCAGGTATTCGAGGTCGCGGACCGCATCCATATTCACAGGTTGGGCCGCAGACTCTGCGTCATCAATCCGCGGGACCACACGATGGCCGACGCCGTCGCGTTGATGACCGGAGCGCGCGGTGCCGATTCCGTCGAAGGTGCCGACGGCCGCCGTTATCCGGCCGAGCATACGTAGAGCTTCGTCGAAGGCCCCGCTCGCGGCTCAGCAAAGCGGCTCGCACGCCTCGCCTGCCGCAGGCGAGTCATGTGAGCCGCCGTTCCCGATGCTTACCCAAACCACACCACGGCGGAGCCAGAACCGGCGGCGGACGAACCGGAACCAGCCGCGAGCGTGGATCTGCGGGGCGCCTTGATCTATTCTCGGTACGAGGCTGCAAACGATTGCAGCGCGCAGGTTTGCAGACGTCTCGAGGGGGCTGACGATGAGATCCAAAACGGGCGCCTTTGCCGCGATCGCCTGCAGCGTGCAGTTCTGTCTATGGCTCGGGTCGTCCCTGGCGCAACCGCCGGGCACGCCGCTGCCGGCAGGCATCCGCGGCGGCTCCGAGCTCGTGCCGGAAGCACGCGGTCGAGATTCGTACCTACCGCTTCGACGAGACCGGAGAAGATCTGCCCTACTCGGTGTTCGTGTCCTCGAAGATCGAGCCGGGTGCGAAGGCGCCGCTCATTATCGCGTTGCGCGGCTACACCGGGACGACGCTGACTTTCGTGCGCGGCACGACGGTCGATCTGGCGGAGGAAGGCGGCTACATCCTGGTCGGACCGATCGGCTACAACAACCGAGCGGGCTTCGGCGTTCAGGCCCGACCGCGCCCCGTACCCGCGGTGACGGTCGGCTCGACGCCGCGCGGCGGCGCGCAGACGGCGGACGCACGGCCCGCACCACCGATGGTGGGCGGAACGGCCGAGACCGATCCCGCACTCGTCACCGAGTACAGCGAGAAGGACGTCATGAATGTGCTCGCGATGGTGCGGGCGGAGTTCCCCGTCGACGACCGGCGTATCTATCTAATGGGTCATTCGCAAGGCGGCGGCGGCGCGCGGCACCTGGCCGAGAAATATCCCGACATCTGGGCCGCCGTCGCCCTGCTCGCGCCGGCACTCTTCGGCGTGGAGCCGGATGCCGATTCGAAAATCCTGAGCCTGCCGGTATTGATCAGCGTCGGCGACCAGGATTCGCTGATGACCAGCGCGAGAACCTTCAGCGAGCAGCTGAAGGCGCTGAACGCCACGGTCGAGTACCGCGAGTTCGCCGGCCTCGATCACGGCACGATCATCCTCGGGAGCCAGCCGGAGGTCTTCGCGTTCTTCGCTAGACACGTCAAACACGCGAGCGTGAAGCGATGAACCGCATCGACGGCAATCTTCGAGGCCACAACGAAGTGGTCGCAAGCAGAGCCCTGCACCATCATTTACGAATGGCGCTGTTCGCTGCGCTTCTGCTCGCCGCCGCTACCGCGTCGCTCGCGCAAACGCCGGCGCCGGGCCTCGTCGACTCCCCTTGCCCGCCGCCGGATCCCGCCGCCGAGGCGCGGTTCGCACCGGTCATCGAGCTCGTGATGACGCCCGCCGAATCGCCCGAAGCGTACGCGAAGGCGTTCGAAGCCTGGCAGGCCAGCTTGCCGCCCGCGCAGCCGGGCGAAGCCGAAGCGCAACGCGCGCGCGACTGGCCGGGTATCTGCCGCTACAAGGCGGCGAACGCCGCGATAGTGGCGGGCGAACGACCGCGCGCCGTGCTGATGGGCGATTCGATTACCGACAACTGGACTCGCGGTGATCCGGCGCTGTTCACGAACGGCATCGTCGGCCGCGGCATCGGCGGACAGACTTCGCCGCAAATGCTCGCGCGCTTTCGGCAGGACGTGGTCGCGCTGCATCCGCGCGTCGTGCACATCATGGCGGGCACCAACGACATCGCGGGCAACACGGGCCCCGCGACCGTGCAGGATTACCAGAGCAACATCCTCGCGATGATCGACCTCGCACGCGCGAACGACATCGCCGTCGTGCTCGCCGGCATCCCGCCGTCGCGCAAGCTGTCCTGGCGCGGCGACCTCGACCCGCGCCCGCTGATCCGTGAGCTGAACGGCTGGCTGCGCGGCGTGGCCTTCGACAACGGCTACGTGTTCGTCGATTACGCCACGGTGCTCGCGGACCCCGAGGGCGGCCTGCGCGCGGATCTCGGCAACGACGGCGTGCATCCGAATCGCGTGGGCTACGCCCGCATGCGGCCGTTAGCCGAAAGCGCTATCGCGGAGGCGCTCGAGCGCGCGACCGCGGACGTCGACGCACGCCCGAGCCCGGCGCGCCGCGAAGAGCTGTTCGCGAGCATCGTGACATCGGCCACCGCCGCCCGCGGTCAGCCGCGCTCGGGCAGCGGCCTCTCGCCACCGCCGACACCGCCGCAAACGTCGCGCGCGTGGACCGGCGCACCGACCTTGGCGCTGTGGCCGTCGGCGCCACCCGGCGGCACGTTCGTGCCGGTGACGTTGCCGGCCGGCTGGCCCGCGCCGTTCGTCGCGAACGTCGCGACACCCGAGCTACGCATCTTCGTGCCGCAACGCCCGAACGGCCAAGCCGTGCTCGCGATACCGGGCGGCGGCTACATGTTCGTATCCGTGCAGAACGAAGGCGCGGACTTCGCAGCCAAGCTCAATGAGCGCGGCTATACCGTGTTCGTGCTCGTCTATCGGCTGCCGGGCGAAGGCTGGCAACAAGGCGACGACGTGCCGCTCCAGGATGCGCAGCGCGCGATGCGCGTGATCCGCGCCAACGCGGCGCGCTGGCGCATCGACCCACAAACGCTGAGCGTCGTCGGCTTCTCGGCGGGCGGTCACCTGGCGGCGACGCTCGCGACCGATTTCGCACAGGGCGTGTACGCACCGGTCGATGCGGCCGATTCGGGCAGCGCCCGTCCGTTTGCGACGGCCTTGATCTACCCCGTCGTCACGATGGCGTTACCCGGAACGCATGCCGTGTCGCGCGAGCTGCTGCTCGGCCCCAACCCGTCGCCGACGCAGATTGCGCGCCGCTCCGCGCAGCTGCACGTGGGTGCGGACACGCCGCCGCTGTTCCTCGTGCACGCGCTCGACGATGCGGCGGTGCCCGTGACGAACAGCCTCGATCTACTCGCCGTGATGCGCGCCGCGAATCGCCCCGTGGAAGCGCATCTGCTACAGGAAGGCGGACACGCGTTCGCGTCGGGCTACGCGGGCTCACCCACGGCGAGCTGGATCGGCACGTTCGACGCGTGGCTCTCGCGCCTGCGCGCCAATCGTCAATAAGAGCGCTTTAAAGCGCACGCGAGTAGCGTCATACCGCCGCGGCGGCGACCGCGGGTTTGGCGGCGCGCCGCTCCGCCAACGCGATCACGCCGAGCGAAATTACCGCGAGCAGCGCCGGTAACGCGAACAGCGACATCACGGTCGTCTCGTTTATCCCCGCGCTCAATCCCAGCCCGATCAGCACGGGCGCTACGAGCGTACCGATGCGCCCGACGCTCTTGGTCCATCCGATTCCCACGGCTCGCAGGTCATCGGGGTAGAAGCTCGCGAGCACGACGTTCACGCCGCCGTACGACCCAAGCACGAAGAACCCGCACACCGCGAGCAGCACCATCAGCACCGAACCCGGCGCCGATGCGAGCACTTGGCCAATGACGAATAGCAATACCGTTGCGATGGCGAGGAAGGAGATCAGCGTGCGACTCGCGCCGAACCGATCGATCAGCACGCCGACACCGAGCGCCGCGATGATGCCGCCGAGCGAGAAAATCGACACCGAGAGCGCCGCGAAGCTTCGGTCCCGGCCCACGTCGACGAGCAGCGTCGGCAGCCACGAGTTCAGGCAGTAGCTGATCGTCAGCATCGAAATGAACAGCAGCCACAGCATCAGCGTGCCGACGAGGAGCTGCGGCGAGAGGATCATCAAGGCACTCGGCTTGCCGCCCGATCCCTCTGCGTCGGCGCGCGCGCCGTCTCGCGGCGGCACCCGCAGCCACAACCACGCGACGATCGCCGCGACGCCGCATACGGCGCCGACCGCGACCATCGCGGCGCGCCATCCGCCGGCTTCTGCGAATCCCGCGGCGACGATGCCGGCTACAGTCGCGCCGAGCCCGTAGCCAGTGAACATGATCATGATCGCGAGGCCCCGTCGCGGGCGCGGCGCGATCTCCGTGACGATTGCGAGGCAGCTCGGCAAGCACCCGCCGAGGAACACGCCGGTAATCAGACGCCAGATGAGCAAATCTGTCTGGCCGTCGGAAAGCGCTGATGCGCTCTGTGCGAGCCCGAAACCGATCAGCGACACGAGCACGATGCCGCGCTGGCCGATGCGGCGCACGAACAGCGGCAACACGACGAGCCCGATGCATTGACCGACGAGGTTTGCCGAAAAGATCGGCCCGAGCTGCGCGCTGCTCAAGCTCAGCGAGCGCGCCATGTCGGGCGCGAGCGGTCCCAAGATCGAGTGGATGAGGCCGTCGAGGAAATACACGAGCGAGCAAATGCCGATCAGCACCAGCATGGGCGCGGAGAGCCTCGCCTCGACGGGGGACGTGAGCTTCGCTTCCGCATGGGACATCGGCGAACTTGTAGCAGATCGCCGCACGCGGGCCGGTCCTCTTGGGAGATGACGCGAATTTCACGCGCGGTGCGCAGTATCGTCCCAGCAAGACCTGTAAGGAGCTGCGCGTGGAGAACACTCCCACCGACCGCGAAAAAGCCGGGCTCGCTATCATCGAGCAGCTCGGCTGGGGTCAGAACGAAGGCGTCCGCGAGCTCGACGAGGATCTGTGGCGCATCGTCTCCGAGGCGAACTTCGGCACGATCTGGGCGCGGCCGGGTCTATCGCTGCGCGAGCGCGAGCTCATCTGCATGGCGATACTCATCGCGATCGGCGCGCACGGCGTCGCGATCCACTTCAAGCACGCGCACAACGTCGGCTTCACGGACGACGAGCTGAAGGAGATCATTCTCCAGACGATCCCCTACTCCGGCCTGCCGCGTGCGCTCTCCGCCATGGCGCTGCTGCGTCGGATCCAACAGGGCGCGAAGCTCGAGCTCTAGACGCGTGGGCGGATCGGTCACACCGGGAAACATCATGGCCGCGTCGCCGGACACGGCACGCACGGTGCGCCCCTCGCCCGCCGAGCACGCGGTGCGGATCGACCTCGCGATCGCCTATCGGCTGTTCGATTGGCTCGGCATCACGGATCTCATCCACACGCACATCTCGGTGCGCGCTCCGGACGAGCACGCGCAGTTCCTGCAGCTGCCCTATGGCCACCTTTTCGCCGAGGCGCGTGCGTCGAACATGGTCAAGTGCGACGTTGACGGCCGCATCATCTCGGACGTCACCGGGCTCGGCATCAGCAAGGGCGGCTTCAGCATCCACAGTGCGATCCATCAAGCAAAGGCCGACGCCGTCTGCGTGATGCATGCGCACAGCGAGGCGACGATCGCGGTCGCGAACTATCGCGACGGGCTGCTGCCGCTGAGCCAGCACGCGCTGCGCTTCTACGGCAAGGTGGGCTACCTCGACTACTGCGGCCTGTTCGACGACCCGAAGAAGCGCGCCGCCCTGCCGAGCGCGCTGGGCGACGGCGACGTGCTGATGCTTCGCAATCACGGCCCACTCGTCGTCGGCAAATCCGTCCGCGAGTGCTTCTCGCGGATGTACTACCTCGAGCGGGCGTGCCGGATGCAGGTCGCGACGCTATCGCAATGCCGCGACGCGAAGGCGGAGCTCGTCTGGCCGGAAGATGGCGACTGCCGTGCGATGGCGAAGATGTTCGAGAACGGCGATGCGGTGATCGATCGCGAGTGGAACGCGCTCGTGCGGATGCTACAAGCGACGTCGCCGGGCTTCGACGAATAGCCGCACAGCGTAGACCGCGACGGCCGGTCACGGCGCTACTCCGGCACGTCGGGGAGCGGGGTGAGCAAAGGCTCGCCGGCGAAGTGGCGACGAATGTTCTCGCGCAGCTGCGCGAACATCGCGGCGCCTCCTTCCACCGTGAACCCTGCGGTATGCGGCGTCAGCACCACGTTGTCGAAGCGGCTCCAGACCTTGGCATCGACCGGCTCCTCCGCGAACACGTCGAGCGCGGCGCCCGCGATCGCGCGGTTCTCGAGCGCAGCGATCAGCGCCGGCTCATCCACTAGGAACCCGCGCGACACGTTCACGAGCACCCCGTCCGCGCCGAGCGCCGCGAGCACCTCGCGATCGATCTGGCCCGTGTTCGCGCGCACCGCGCGGCTCGCGACGAACAAGACGTCGCTGCCACGAGCGAGCGCGGCAAGGCTTTCCGCTCGCGGGTAGCCAGCCTCCGGCTTCGCGCGCGGCCCCCACCAGCCGACCGCCATCCCGAGCGCCTCGGCTCTACGCGCGACCTCCATGCCGATACGCCCCAGGCCCACGACGCCGGCCCGCTTCCCGCGCAGCGACGGCCGCGGCGCCATACCCTCGCGCCACTTGCCGGCGCGGATCGCGCGATCGGCGCGCGGCACTCCGTGCCACCATGCGAGGAGCAGCGCGATCGCGTGATCGGCGACGTCGTGCGCGTTCGCGCCCGCCGCCGTCGTCAGCGCGACGCCGCGCGAGCGCAAGTATTCGACGTCGATGCCCTCATACCCGGTCGTCCAACACGCGACGAGCTTGAGGTTCGGCAGCGCATCCACGAGCCGCGCGTCGAGCGCGTCGCCGGCGGTGACGATCACTTCGATGGAGCCGGCTAGCTCAGTCGAGGCACCGGCCGCGACGTCGGCCGGCTCGACCAGCGCATAACCGTCGTCCCAAGCGTCGCGGCGGCGCATCAGCAGAGGGCTCGCGACGAGCACGGTGGGACGGGCCATGCGACGCAGTCTAGATCCGGAACCGGGCGCGCGCCTCTTCCACGGTCGCGGGCGCGAGGCCGTAGATCGCGGCGATGCTCGCGGCCGCGCGCACCATCTCGCTGTTGTCGCGGGCCACGGTGCCGTCAGGCAGGTGCACGCCGTCCTCGAATCCGACGCGCACGAGGTCGCAGCCGAGCGAAAGGCCGAGCGTCGCGATCTTGAACATGTCGCGCCCCGTGCCCGTCACGCCCCAGATCGCTTTCGGGAACATTCGCAGTCCCTCATCGATCGCGAACAGCACGTTGCGCGCGATCGGCGGCGTCGCGCCGAAGCCGCCGCCGTGCAGCAGCCAAACGTTGTCGCGGTCGCGGTCGAACAGCCCCTCGTTCGCATAGCGGAGCAACCGATGTAACGAGCTGGCTTCGACCACTTCGTACTCGAGCGCCGAGCCCTTCTCGTAGACCGCCTTGATCGTCTGCTTGAGCAGCGCGGGCGAGTTCACGTACGGCACCTCTTCAGGGTAGCCGCCCTCGGGATTATGGAAGTCTGCGGAGCCCGCGGCGATCCCGAAGAGATCCTGCTGCGGATCGAGGTTCAGCAGGCCGAGCCGCTCGCTGTCGGTAGGCCAGATGAATTGACCCGTCGCGGGATCGCGGCGCACGCCGATGCCGTTCGTCGTCTGGATCAAGATCGGCGAGCGCGCGCGAATCTGGCGGATGATCTCGGCGTAGATCTTGCGATCGCCGCTGTTCTTGCCGTGCGGGTCGCGTGCGTGCACGTGAACCATCGCTGCGCCCGCCTCGTAGCAACGTGCCGCGGCTTCGCCGATCTCGGCGGGCTGCTTCGGGATGACCGCGCCGTCACGATCCTGCTGCATGCCGCCGTTGATCGCGACGGTGAAGATGACCTTGTTCCCGGCGAGCACCGCGTTCTCCGCTGCTAGAGTGACGAGCGGAATCTAGCGCGCGACGCGCCGGCGGCTGTCCTCTCTCGACAGGACAGCCGCGAATTGTGCGCGGCGCGGCGTCGTTTATGATCGTTCGCCATGAAGCTAGCCACGCTGCGCGACCACTCCCGGGACGGCCAGCTCGTCGTGGTCTCGCGCGACTTGCGTCGCGCAGTGCACGCCACGCACGTCGCGAAGACCCTGCTGGCGGCACTCGAGTCGTGGGAGGACATCGCGCCCGCCCTCGTAGCACTGTTCGACGAGCTCGAGCGTGGCCGGGCGCAAGGCGAGTTCGCTCTCGCCCACGCCGACCTCGCGTCGCCGCTGCCGCGCACCTGGCAATGGCTCGACGGATCGGCCTTCCACAGCCACGGCGAGCTGATGCAGCGCGCGTTCAAGCACAAGTACGTCGACGACGCTCGCACCACGACGCCGCTCATGTACCAGGGCGGCTCCGACGACTTCCTGGGTCCATGGCAAGACATGCCGGCGCCTTCTGAAGCCGACGGGATCGACTTCGAGGCCGAGATCGCCGTCGTCGTCGATCGCGTACCGATGGGGACTCAGGCTTCCGAGGCCCTCGCGCACCTAAAGCTCGTGATGCTCGCCAACGACGCAAGCCTGCGCGCGCACGCCGTACCGGAAATGAAAACCGGTTTCGGCTGGATCCACGCGAAGCCGGCCACGAGCTTCAGCCCCGTGGCCGTGACGCCCGACGAGCTCGGCGGCGCGTGGAAGGACGGGCGCGTGTGCCTGCCGCTCGAAGTGAGCTGGAATGGGCGGCGATTCGGCAATCCTGACGCCAGCGAGATGGGCTTCGGCTTTCACGAGCTGATCGCCCACGCCGCATACTCGCGAAACTTGAGCGCGGGCACGATCGTCGGCTCGGGCACTGTTTCGAACGCGAGCTACGCCAGGGTCGGATCCGCTTGCATCGCGGAGCGCCGGGCGATCGAGATCGCCGATCAAGGCCACGCCGTCACGGACTACATGCGCTTCGGCGACCGTGTTCGCATCGAGATGCTCGACGCGGACGGCCGCAGCATCTTCGGTGCGATCGACCAGCGCATCGTCCCGGCACGCACGATCCCCGACGACTGACGACAGCGCACCCGCAATGGGTGCACCATAGGCTGGACGACGTGGGCTCGGGGGGATTTCGTGTCGGACATAAGGCAGATCAAAGACTGGCGCGCGCCCACGAAATTGGCCGCCGCCTACGAGAAGCTACTCACCGCGATCGGAACGGACGCCTTCGGCGCGACCGTGCGGGACTCGGTGTTGGCCGTGACCACGGGCGCGCGTCGCATCTATCTGTTCGAGGCGAAGAGCTGCGAGGACAGCACGCTGCAGTATTCCTTTTGCGAGCCCGCGGTGGTCGATCTCTTTCCCGCCTACCGCAAGTGGTACCTACGCCGCGACCCGATCGGGGACGCGTTCTGCGCGGCGCCGAAGCACAACGACGTGGCGCTGCAACGAGTACGGCCGACGGACATCGCGCCCCCGTCGTTTCGCCGCCGCTTCTTCGACGACGCCGGAATCGTCGAGCGCATCTCCGTCATCCAGCGCGGAGACGACGCCTGGCGCGGGATCAACGTCGCACGACACGCGTCGGACGGTTGCTGCTCCGACGAGGAGCTCGGCTCGCTGATCGGTCTCGCGTGCCTCCTGCTGCCGATGCTGCCGCTGAACCGTCGGCGCAGCCTCGCTACGCAACCGCTCACCGTCGCCGAGCTCGAAGACCGGTTCGCGAATCGCTGCACCAGCCTCACGCGCAGGGAACGGCAGGTGTGTGCTCGAGCGGCCCTTGGCATGAGCGTCGAAGCCACGGCACTCGATCTCGAAATCGCGAAGACATCCGTCCTGACTTACCGGCAACGGGCGTATCAGCGGCTCCGGGTCGCGAGCCCCGTCGAGCTCTGCGCGCTGGTGAGTCATTGAGAGCGGCCGCCTTCGATTCGCAATGTCTTCGATGCGCTCGCTCCGAGCTGCTCAAAGTCGCGCACGGTCAACTGCGCGAGATCCGCGCCGCCGCGGTGGGCGGCATGCCGAAACGCGCGGGCGCGGGCTGGCCCGCGCCGCCGTGAGGCGCGCCTGATGGATCGTCGAACGTTGCTGCTCGGCGGCGGCGCGCTGACCGCCGCCGCGCTTACGCGCATCGCGCCGCTGCTCGCGCAGGAACACACCGTGCCCGGGCGCGTAGTGGACACGTCGAGCGGCGAAGTCCGCGGGCTCACGCAGCGTGACGTCCACGTCTTCAAGGGCATCCCCTACGGCGCACCGACGGGCGGCGCGAATCGTTTTAGGCCACCGCGTAAGCCGGAACCGTGGACAGGCATTCGCGACACCGTCGCCTATGGTCCGCGCGCCTACCAGCCCTCACGCCCGATGATCCCCGAGATCGGCGACGCGCTCACGGGCAGCGGGCCGATGAGCGAGGACTGCCTGCGGCTCAACGTCTGGACGCCCGCGGTGCAGCGCGGCTCACGGCCCGTGATGGTTTGGTTTCACGGCGGCGGGCAGCGCACGGGGTCCGGCAACTCGATCTTCTACGACGGCACCGAGCTCGCGCGACAGCACGATGTCGTCGTGGTCACCGTCACGCATCGGCTGAATGCCTTCGCCTATCTCTGGCTTGCGGGGTTGCCGGGCACGGGCGAGCAGTTTGCGGACTCGGCGAATCTTGGGCTGCGCGACCTCGTGCACGCACTCGAATGGGTGCGCGACAACATCGCTGCATTTGGCGGCGACGCGCGCAATGTCACCGTCTTCGGCCAATCGGGCGGGGGCGGCAAGACCGCGATGCTCACGGGTTTCCCCGCGGCGCAGGGTCTGTTTCACCGCGCGATCATCATGAGCACGCTCGCCGATACGGCCATCACGGGCCTTGAACCCGAGCACGCGGCCGAAGCCGCGGAGCTGCTATTGCGGCGGCTCGGCATCGCGCCGGCGGACTCGGCGCGGCTCGAGACACTGCAGCCCGAGACGATCGTCGCCGCCCTCGCGAGCGACCCGGCCGCGCGCGATCAGCCCGCACCCGACCTCTCGCAGCGCTACGTGCCGGTCGTCGACGGCACGACGCTGCCCGCACATCCGTTCGAGCCCGCCGCCTCGCCGCTTTCGGCCGCGATCCCGATCCTCACGGGCTCGAACGAGTGCGAGGGCGTGCCCTACGGCAACCCGAGCGACGCGTATTGGACGAGCGAGCCCGCAAACGACGGCGAGCTGCGCGCCGCGCTCAAACGAATCGTCGCGCTCGACGACGCGGACGCTGACCGGCTGATCGCGCTGTATCGCTCGAACCGCCCGCGCGCCACACCGGGCGATCTCGCGGCCATCATGGCCGGCGACAACTCGACGCTGCGGCTATCGTCGTACACGATCGCGGCGCGCAAGTTCGCTCAGCGCGCGGCACCCGTCTATCTCTACTACTTCGATTGGTACTCGCCCGTGCGTGACGGCAAGCTTCGCGCGATGCACGGCATGGAGCTGCCGTTCGTCTTCGCTCACCCGGACCTCGTGCAGTTCATGACGGGCATGGGCGACGAGCGTTACGAGCTCGCGCGGAAGATGAGCGCGGCGTGGGCGGCGTTCGCGCGAACCGGCAACCCGAACCACGGGAGCATTCCGCGCTGGGAGCCGTGGAACCCGACGCGCTGGCCGACGATGCTGTTCGGCCGCGACGTGCGCGCCGTCGAGGACCCGTGGGGCGATGAGCGGCGCGCCATGGCGGCCGCGAGAGACTCCGCAACACGCTGACGCGCTGCTGCTCTCCCCCTGGCCAGATCCAGGACGCTAGCTTTATTCGCCAAACAACCCGGTTGCCTTCACAAGCTCCGAGTTGCCCATGTCCATGACGATCTCGCGTTTGGCGATCAGCCACTCTCCATCCACTTTTCGATATTCGTCCTCGTAACGGCCCACGCTGAGGATTTCCGGGCCACGATTCGGCCGATTGACTACAGTCAGCACATAACACACGCCGGTCGCGGCGGTGTCCCCATCGAGATCGATAACCGAATTGGTAATGACGTGGCGTAGTGCCCCGAAAGATCGTTCCCCTTCCTTCGCACCCGCATTGAAGCGCTTGCGGTCGTTGACGCCAATCGCGTGCAGTGCCTCGCGGCCCTTGGCCAGCAACCGCCCCGCCCCATGGAGCTCGGCGTCCTCGGTGAATACGGACGCGTACATCGCCGGATCGGTCAAGTCATGCGCTAGCGCATAACGGGACTGGAGCTCCGTGATAAGAAAGCGGTCGAGCACTTCCTGCTGGCTGTCAGCACGGACTGCGGTGGTGGGCAGCAACACAACGCTCGCGAAAAGACAGGCGAGGTTACCGCGGGAGAGTATCGCTCGCATGACAGCAGTCTCCTTCTGAAAGATCGGTTCGATAGGCTACTACAAGCGCGCGAGCAGACTCGAACCAACTCACGCTGATCCCTTCGACATGGATCTGTCGTCAGTACACCCGCGACGAAAGGCAAAACCGCTTTGAAGTCGCTGGCGAGCGAAAGAATGAGGTTTTCCGTGCGACTGGTATAGTCCGCTGAATACGTTTCGCCACGCGGCAACTTCAACGGGGGGGTGACGCATGCGTGTCAGCCGACTGCGTCTTCTCGGCATCGTGACTGCCGCAACAGCACTCCTCTCGATGCGCGTCGCGACGGCCCATCACTCGACGGCCGAGTTCGACTACACGAAGCAGATCACCATCAAGGGCACGGTGAAGGAAGTGCAGTGGACGAACCCTCATTCCTTCATCCAGCTGCTGGTCGACGACACGGCGGGATCAAAAGTCGAGTGGTCCGTGGAGATCGGCTCTCCGAGCCTGAACATCAACCTCGGGTGGCGCAAGAACAGCGTCAAGGCGGGGGATGAGGTCACGATGCTTCTCTCGCCGGCACGCAACGGTAAGCCCTATGGGACGCTGCGAGTGCTGACGTTTGCCGATGGTCGTCAGCTCGAAGGCGTCGCGGCGCGAGTGAAGGCGCTTCCGCCCCCACCGGCCAGTGGCCAGTGAGCACGAGTAGGAGAGCAGGAATGAGGACCACGCACGTCGTCGCCGGTTTCCTCAATATGCTCCGCTTGGGGGTGCTGGCTTGCGCGGCAGCAATGGCTGCATGCAGTCCGACTTCCGACAACGCCGGTGCGGCGAGCGGACCCGACGCCGTGCTTGGAATCTGGGTGCCCGACGCTGCTCCCCAGCAGCTTCTCGCGGCGGACGGATCGCCGGCGCCACTCACTCCGGAGGCCGCCCGCGTGCATGCGGAGCGGCTCGAGCGCCTCCGATCCGGAGATACTTCGTTCGACCAGACCGCGTGGTGTGCTGGGCCCGGCATGCCTCGCGTGATGACCATGCCGTATCCCTTCGAGATCCGCCGGGACGGTGACTATCTCGCCTTCATCCACGGCTGGTACCGTTGGCACCGCGTCGTCGATCTGGCTGGAGGCGCGGTCGACGACCCGCCGCTACCGCTGACAATGGGGTTCCCGGTGGGTCGTTGGGAAGGCGATACGCTGGTGATCCGCACCGTCGGGTTGAGCGACGTCACGGTTCTCGACGCCACGGGCCTGCCTCACTCCGACCAGTTGGTGCTGACCGAGCGCATGCACGTGCTCCCGGACGGGCGCCTGGAAGATCGCTTCACTATCGAGGATCCGGACACCTACACGACACCCTGGGAAGCCGCGCTTTACTTCCACCGCGACGCCTCGGCGCGCGTCGTCGACGACGTCTGCCCCGATAGGATCGCGGACGGTGAGCCAGCGGTGCGTACCGCACTACCCGCGCCGGTAGCCAATACGCAGTCAGCGATCGAGCTACCCGCGGTGACAGCCGATTCCGGCGCTACTGCGGCGCCGCGCCTGAGCGGCATGTGGGAACCGAAGACCTTCGGATTCATGGTGCCCGAGGCGCCGCTCTCGACGGCCGGCCGGGCCCGGGTCGACCGCGGCGCGACCGCGATGGCCGCGGGGCAGATCATGCACACGGCCTGGACATCGTGCCGTCCGGGCGCCGTCTCCACGATGACGATGCCGCGCGAGAAGATCCTGGTCCTGCAGTCCGCCGACGAGCTCACCCTCCTGTTCGAGATGCCGCGCATGGTGCGGCGCGTCCGGTTGGGCGCCGGGCATCCCGCGAGCCTACCGCCTAGCTACGTCGGCGATTCCGTCGGCCGCTGGGAAGGCAACACGCTGGTGATCGACACGGCGGGGTTCAATGGTTACGCGGAGCTCGACGCGCGCGGGCAACCGACTAGCGCGAAGCTGCACACGGTCGAGCGGCTGACGCTCTCGGCCGACGGCAACAGCATCGATATCGAGGTGACGATCACCGATCCGGAGTACTACGACGGTCCATTCACGATCAAGCGCAGCTGGAAGAAGAGCGCCGCTCGGCACCCGTTCGAGTACGACTGCATGGAGAACCCGCGGCAGGAAGACTTTGAGAACGCGTACTACGTGCAGGAGCGCTATCGTCCGACCTGCATGCGCGTGGAAGGCGAAGGGATGGCGCTCTCGAAGGTGGTCTGCCAGCGTCCGCGAAGTGCTGACGATGGCGGTCGGCCAGGGCCGGATGTTCCAGCCAAGTGATTCCGACCTGAACCGTGGCGAGGTAGCCCCATGAACGATGTGCGGCACGCTCGTGAGATCTTCGAAGCTTCGCGCGTTCGGCGACGCACGTTGCTCGGCGCGTTGTGTGCCGGTGCCTGCACGACGATCCTGCCGTCTCGAGCGCGCACGCGCTCAAGCACGCGCGCTGCCGCTCGAGAATCTCGGGCTCGAGCATCTCGACATCGTGGTCCCCGACACGGCCGAGTCCGCACGCTTCTACAAGCGCGTGTTCTCCTCGCCGCTGCACGAGCAGGACTTCCGCGGCGGGAAGCGTTACTTCGTGCTGCTTGGGCGGTCTCCCGCCCGACCGCCAAGTCGGCTACATCGCCATCGGCGCGGCCAATGGCCGGCCGGTCACCGTGGGGCACTACTGCGCGCTCGCCGAATCGGCGGACCTAATGGCCATCGGCAAGGAGCTCGCGGCTGCGGGATATCCCGAGCCCGGCGGCGGCTTCGGCATGATCCCCGATCCCGACGGCCTCGAGCTTCAGCTTTTCAAGCCGCCCGCGGGGCTCGTGACCGCGGCCGTGCCGTCCACGCTCGAGGTCGCTCACGACGGTGTGCTCGCTCCGCTCGGGCTCGAGCACGTGCTGCTCGCCGTCAGCGACCTCGAGCGTGCTCGGCGCTACTACCGTTTCATGTACGGCGAAGGCCTCGAAACGCGCGACGCCGACGCGCCCGAGCGCGTGTGGTTCAACCTCGCGCGCAATACGCGGATCGGTCTCGAGCCGGTCGCCGACGGCGCGATGCCGCACTTCGTGCGTTTCGGCATCAAGGTGGCGCCGTTCGACAGCGCGGCGGTCGCGCCGGTTTTGCGAGCAGCCGGCGCGGAGGTGCTCTCGGTGGCGCCGTCGCTGATCCGTTTTCGCGACAACTACGGCATCACGCTGGAGGTGGTCGCGGGCTAGCGAGGCGGTGACGTCGTCTGTCGCTCGAGGTAACGCGCCGCGGACAGCATGTTGCGCATGCCGTAGTTGCCCTCGTGGCAGGCGTACTCGTACACGCCGGCATCGTCGGGCCGTGACTTCAAGTCGAGCGCGGCGGTCCACGGGGCCGTCCACGTACGCGGATCGACGAAGGTGACCTCGTACCGGATCAAGTCCTTCGACGCACGCGTAAAGCGCTCGACGAGGCGCAAGTCCGGAGAAGCGCCGCGCGTGCCGGCCTTGAGGTTGGTGGTTTCGACGACGAGCGTCGCACCTTCCCAGTGGCCGCGTGCGTCGCCCATGTACATCCGAATGGCCGGCGACACGTGCTCCGCTTGCGGCGACGCATCGATCGGAATGACACGCGTGTCGTGAATCAGCTCGTAGGTGATCGCAACGACACCCGGAGCCTGAATGATTCGAAAATTCGCGTTGTAGACCGCCGGGAACATTGCGTCCGGAAAGCCGCCGCCGTGCACGATACAGCGCACGCCGAGCCCGTAGTCCTTGTACGAGTCGCACGGCTCGCCGCGCTGCAGACTGCCGCACCGCTCGACCGGTAGCGCTGCCGCCTGAGGGGCTCGCGGCGGCAGACGCCCATCCGGTGGATCAATTACCAGGGAAGTGCGCCGCGAGTCCGTTTCGTATTCGCGCCAATGCGGAATCGGTGCGTTCGGCGCATCGACCTTGCCGGCAAGCACGTCGACCGGCCGCAGATCGCGCTCGTCGCGTTGCTGCACGTCGGCCAGCCGTTTCGCGTATTCCTCCTCGGTGAGCAAGTCACGAGCGCCGAATTCCGCCGGCCGTTCGAACGGGACGCCGAACTCCCCTTCGCTCGTCCACTCGCCCTGCAGGTTGGGGTCGCCCCACGGCGTGCGTTGCGCCCACGTGCCTCCGTTGATTTGCGCCTGGGCGGGACGCGTCAACCCGGCGAGATCCGCCCATACCGCGATTGCCAGCACGGACGCGAGAGTCGTCCAAACGGCCTTAGTGTTCATGTGTTTCACCCCTGAGTATCTTAGGCCGTTCAGGGCTCGAGGACGACGGTGACGCGCCGGCTACGCCAATCGTCCACGCCATCCGCCTCGCGCGCACCGTCCTTCCAGTCGACGGAGAGCGGTATCTTGAGACCGGCTCCCGTGAGCAGGCTCGCCACTTCTTCGGCGCGGCGCCGCCCGATGGAATCCGACTCCTCGAGCAGCGCGCCGTCGCTGAGCCGATGCGCGCCGCGCATTCCCGTGACGCTGCCGCGCGTCGCTGCAATCTGACGCGCGCGCTCGAGAACCGCGACGAGCTCGCCCGGATGGCGAAACGACACGCCCTTGTCGAAATCGAAAAAGAGCTCGATGGTTTGCGGGCCGGCGGGCAGCGTCGGCCGCACCGGCGGCGGCGGGGCCGTCGGATCCGGCGCGAACGCGAGCCGGCCGGCGCTCGGACCCGGCGGTCGCGGATTGAAGTCGATCGTGTAGCGATCGTCGGCCGGCAGCAGCGTGTTGCAGTTCGCGTCGCGCTCGGGCATCACCGAGAGCCGCACGGACGCGAGCACGACGCCGCCGCAGATCCGCGGCGCATCGGACACGATGCCTTCGACGAGCACGCGGTGACCGAGCATCGGCGGCTGCACGGCGGCGCTCACGTCGCTCTGGATCGTGAGGTAGTAGGTCTCGCCCGCGTATTCGCTGAGCCAGCAAGGCACCGAGCGCGTGTCGCGCACGATCGGGCAAGCCACGAAGCTCAGCCGCTCGCCGGGCTTCGGCGCAGCCGCCGCGAGCGCCGGGCCGAGAGCCAGCGCGCCGAGCATCCATCCGCGATAGTAACTACGCATCAGAGCACGCTCAGGAAATTGGCGAGGTCGACCTTTTCCTGCTCGGTAAAACGAATGTTGAAACGCCGGTCGTAGAAATCGACGATATCGCGCAGGCTCGCCGCCGAGCCGTTCGAAAAATACGGCGCACGCGCGGCGAGGCCGCGAAACTGCTGGATCACGATCGCGCCGACGTCCTCGCACTTGCCCGAGATCAGCGCGCGGCCGGGGTCCTGCGTGTAGATCACGCGCCCGAGAAACGGATGCGGCGGCAGATCGTCGCGGCACGTGATCTTGAACAGCGGCAGCTCGGGCCGCTTCGTGGCCCACGGGCTCTCGGGCGGCTCGAGCGCCCAGGGATGGTTCGTGGTCCCGAGATCCATCCAGCCGTTGGCCGTGTCCATGCCCGTCATGTGCATGCCGTGACAGGTTGCGCAGGTGCGTTTGATCGGATTGCCGAGACCGACCGTATTGATGTGCATCGCATCGCCGATCCAGAACGTCCGGAAGAAGAACACGTCGTGGCCGCGCTGCACGGAATTCGCGGAACGCATTGCGCTCGCGTTGCGCGGCGTCGCCGGTTTCGGGCAGGTCGGCCCACTTGTCCTCCATCGGAATGACGAAGCGCGTGGTGTTGTTGCCGAGCACGCCGTCGGCGCCTTCCGCCATCGCGCGAGGACCGAGACCCGAAGGACCGTCGGGCGCGTTCAAGTCGCCGGCTCCGTCTGAGTAGGCCTCGGCCGCGTAGAGCTGGAGCTCGAAGTCGCGAATCCTGTCGAGCTGCGCGGGCGACAGCGGCTGCGCGACCTCGAGGTGTCCGTGCGCGGCGGACTGCGCTTGCGTCTTGAGCGTCGGCTCGCGCGCATCGGCCATCATGTTCATGTTGACGGGCCGGCCCGGTGTCGGGGTCGACGGCCGAGAGCATGCCGGTCTTGCCGATGAAGGGCGTGACACCGAAGCGCGACGAGGCCACGTAGCGCAGGTTCGCGGCGGGACGCGGCCGGCGGTACACCGACACCTCGTGACGCTCGCCCGCCACGCCGTACACCGGGTGCGTGTTGCAGCCCGTCGGGTCGCGCACGACTTCGAGCGTGAACTCGGGCGTGATCCGCCGGCCCGCCGCGTCGACGGGCGGCCACGGCAGCGCGATCCGGAAAAGTCCGCGCTCGAGCAGCAGCGAATGCGAAGCGGGATCGGCGGGCGCCCCATCGGGACAGTCCATACCGTCGATCGCGGCGAAGATCGGGTCCGTGCCTTTGCTGTCTTGCCAGCGCCGCACGATGCTCGATAGCGCGAGCGACATGCCGTCGGCCGGCTGATGGCAAGACACGCACGCGCGGCCGTTCGTGCCGATCGCCTCGAAGAACGGATGACCGTCGGTGGCGACGTCTCCGCCCGCGTTGAGAATGCCGAGCCGTCCCGAGGCGTTCGCGTACTCGACGTAGGCGGGTAGCGGGCGATCCTCACCCGGTGCCCACCACTGGCTCGCGACGGCGCTGCCTCCTGGCGCGGGCTGCGCCATGACCACCGTCGCGGCGAACGCCGCGTACAGCGGAGCAATAAGAAGAAGCCGCCTCGCCCCAACCCCGTTCTCGATCGAAAACGCCGATGCAATCATTGCCGAGCCCCCGTGAGCTTGCGCGCGACGAGCCATTCGTACATCCGCTCCGTCCACGCGTCGACGGGCAGGCCCTGCTTGCGCATGCCGAATCCCGCGCTGACGCCGTCGTAGACGTGAATCTCCGCGGGCTTGCCGGCCGCTTTCCAGGCGGCGAACAGCGCGAGGCAGCCGTTCGTCACGTTGAAGTGCGTCGAGCCGACCGCGACGAACAGCGGCGGCGCGTCCGCGGGAACGCTCACGTCCTGCAGCGACGGCCCGTAGACGGAAACGAGAAAATCGGGCGACGCGTCGGATCTCGGCGCGAGCGCCGTGCCGACCCCGACGCCGCCGCCGGCCGAGAATCCGATGATACCGACGCGCATCGGATCGACGTTCCAACGCGTCGCGTTACGACGCACGAGACGCAGCGCCGCCTGCGCGTCCGCGACGGCGAACGCGAGCACCTCGGCGAGCGCCGCGTCGTCCGGCGCGGGGTTCGCGTTGGCGTTCGCGATGACAAGCTCCTGGCGCGCAGCCGAGCCCGGCCCCGGAAGGCCCGGCAAAGGACCGCGGGGCGCGGCCGGGTCCTGTTGCAGCGTGCGGTACTTGAGCACGAAGCCCGCGATGCCGCGCTCGTTGAGCCACTCGGCGGCCTTCACGCCTTCGTTGTCGAACGCGAGCACGCGCAGCGCGCCGCCCGGTGCGATCACGACGGCCGCACCGGTCGCGATGGCCGGATCGGGCAAGAATACCGACAGCGTCGGGTCGCTCACGTTTGCAAGCACGCGGTCGCCGGAAGCCGAGGTCGAGACGGACTCCGGCAGCGACCAGCTTTCCGAGCCGGGGGCCCCATCGGGCCACAGCCGAATTTCCGTTTGCGCGCTCAGCGCGAACGGAGCGATGCAGAGCGCGGCGCCGAGCCCGACTGCGAGCCTGGGCCGCAACGTCCTCATCGCACGCTCTTCGCGTCGCGTGCGGACACGCGGTCGAAAAAATCGAAGATCGCGGGCCAGACCATCGGCACCATCCCGCCGTGATCGCCGTCGACCTCGAGGTACTCGAAGTCGAAACCGCCCGCGCGCATGAACTCCGCGAGCGCGCGGCTGCCCGCGAGCGACGGCTCGGCGCCCGTGCCTTCGGTCACGAAGATCGGCAGCTCGCGAATGCGCTCGAACGGATACGTCTCCCGGTCGATGAACGGCCCGGACATCGGCGCGACGGCGCGCCAGCGATCCGGATAGCGAGCGCTCAAGTGCCAGACGCCGCCGCTGCCCATCGAATGCCCGGCGAGAAAAGTGCGCGATCGATCCGCACCGTACTCTTCGGTGACGATCTCGAGCACCGTGACGACCTCGAGCTCGCTCAAGTCGAGCTCGCGCCGGCGCGCGGGCGTCACTGCGGCTCGTTGCGCGGCCGCGGTCGCCGACTCGCCGAACACGGCGGGCAGGCGCAATGGGTTGCCGTAGGCGCCGAGCGGCGTGAACCCGAGCGGCGAGACGACGATGTAGCCGTGTTTCTCGGCGAGCTTGCGGAGCAAGCCGTCCGCCACATCGAGATAGGTGCTCTCGTTCGCGCCGGCGCCGTGCAGGAACAGCAGGATCGGCAGCGAGCTTTTGCCGTCCCAGCTCGT
Source organism: uncultured Gammaproteobacteria bacterium (assembly GCA_963742115.1). Classification (GTDB taxonomy): domain Bacteria; phylum Pseudomonadota; class Gammaproteobacteria; order Steroidobacterales; family Rariloculaceae; genus FEN-1219. Next base: position 58,401 of record CAVUKQ010000006.1, on the reverse strand, counting down.
CGGCACGTAGATCCGGTAAGGGATCGTCGCGCCCGTCGGCGCGAACTCGTAAGTGCGATGCTGATCCCCGGTCGCCTTTGCGCCCGCGGCCGGCTGCCCGAACGCGCCTCCGTGCGCGACGGCGAGCACCAGTAGCGCGGCGATTCCGGCAATGCGAATCAAGGCTTTCATTTCGAGACCTCGCGTCATCCGATGCAGCACCACGACCAGCCCGAGCGTCGCGAGATCGCACATCCCGACCATCGCGAATCCCGCCGCGAACGATCCCGTGAGGTCGCGCAGAATACCGAGCATTTGCGGACCGAAGTAGCCGAAGAGTCCGGCGCCGAGGCTCACGATGCCCATCGCGTTGCCCGCCTCGCTGCGCGGCATCAAGCTGCCCGCGAGGCCGTACAGCTGATTCGCCGCCGAGAAGCCGAAGCCGATCACGACCGCCGTGGCCACGCGAAAGACGAGCTCGTTCTCGATGGCGAGCGACATCGACGCGGCGGCGAGCACGACGAACATGCCGGCGAGCACGGCGAGCTTGTTGAAGCGATCGGCGAGCACGCCGATGACGAGATTCAACGCGATCGCCGCGAGGTAACCCGTGCTCAGGATGACGCCGGCCGCTGCCGCGCCGAGCCCGTAGACGCCCTCCGCCACGCTCGGCACGAAGTTCGTGACCGTGAACTGACCGAAGCCGCCGAGACCGACGACGAGCGCGAGCAACCAGACCACGGGCGAGCGAAATGCGCTGCGCGGCGCAGCCCATGCGGCGCGCCGGCGCGGCCGTCGCGGCCTCGGCGCCCGGTACCGAGTCCCGCTCGACCGTCGGCCGATAGAACAGCCAGAACACCGTCGCTCCGACGAGCGCCATGAACGCGTAACCCAAGATCGCGGTGCGCCAACCGAAATCCGCGACGAGCGCCCCGCCGAGCGGCGCGCCGACGACCGACGCCATCGCCGAAGTCGCACCGAGCACGCCCATCGTCCGCCCGCGGAGCCGCGGCGGCGCCGTCAGCGCGACCGCGATCAGCACGCTCACGAAAGCGAAGCGGTAACCGAAGATCGTCAGGCCGCGAAACGCGAGCGCGGACTCGAAGCTCGACGCCCGGCCGAGCAGCACGCTGCCGATCGCGACGCCGACGAGGCCGAGCACGAGCACGCGCTTCTCGCCGAACCGCCGCGCGCTGATCCCGGCCGGCACGCTGAGCAGCACGGCGAGCAATCCGTAGAGGCCCGTGAACAATCCGAGCTGCGTGAAGCTCATGCCGACGTCGCGCTGGATCGACGGCAGCAGCGGCGAGAAACCGAGATTGGAGAGCTGCAGCGCGAACATCGCGACGAGCGTGACGCCGAACGGCAGAACCCAGAGAGCGCGCGCGGCGCGGGTGCTCACGGCGCTCATGACGGCACCCGCTCGTCGAGAAACGCGCTGACGGCCTGGCGCGTCGCCGCGGGATTCCAGGCGCGCGCGTCGACGACGTCCGCCTCGATCGGCAATACCGGAATTCCGGCTTCCTCGAGCGCGCGCTCGATGAAGCGCCGGCCCGTCGCCGAGGGTTTCATGCTCCTCGGGTGCAGCACGAGCGCCGCGTCGATCCGATGCTCGCGCGCCTGCTCGACGATCCATTCCGCGGCCCACGGCGGGTTGTGCAGGTATTCGTTGAAGCTCGCGGTGCGGCTCGCGAGCGCCTGAATCGGATCGTCGAAACCGTAGCGGATATAGCCGTCGGGACCGAAGGCGAGATACATCGACCAGACGAAGACGGCGCCGTGCGAGGCCTCGAAGGCCGTGTAGAAATCGGTGTCGTGCCAGAGACCCGCCCCGACCCACATGAGCCTTCGCTTCTCGCCCGGGCAGGCCGCGATGCCGTCGTCGACGCGGTGCTTGAGCTCGCGCGTAAAACTGCTCCGCGTGCGCGAGCGCCCAGTCGGTGCCGCGCACCCATTGCGTGGCCATCACATTCGCGATTTGCTCGGTCATGCGCACGGGCGTGGCCGGAGCCGCCGCGATGAGCTTGCGCGCGGCGTCGAATATTTCTTCCTGCCGGTTGACGCGCTCGAGCCGCTCGCGCAGCGCCGCCCGGTCGAGGCGCCGATCGCCGATCGCTTCGAGCCGCTCGACGAGCCGCTCGAGCGTCGCGGCGACGAAATCGAGCCGATGCGGCTCGACGAGCTCGCGCCAGCGATGCCGGCTCAGCTCCCACCAGCGCGGCGGAAGCTCGCTCGCGCCCGGATGATCGATCTCGAAGAGCTCCGCGCCGAACGCCTCCGCCCAGAGCGAGAAGACGCGATGGATGCAGTCGCAGGTCAAGCGCGCGCAGAGAAGACGCGGCGTCGGCAGCCCGCCCCACGGCGCCTCGCCTGCTTGGCCGTAGCGCGTCGTCGCGAAACCGAGGCTGCAATAGCGGCAGAGCTGTTCGGGCAGCCCGTCTGCGGCCATCGCATCGAGAAAGGCCGGCGCCTGCCGCTTCGCCGCGACGAGCGACGACCACCACTGATTGCTCACGGCGGGAATCTCGAGCAGATCGAACAGCTCGAACGGCACGTCGGCCTGGACGAGCGCGTACGGCCGGCGCTCGTCGAACACGCGCCGGCGCAGCTCCGCGAACCATTGCTTCTGAAACGCCGCTGCGGCGACCGTCGCTTCGAGCTGCTTCTCAGCCATGCCGTGCTCCACTCGTGTGCGGCACGGCCCGGAGCAGCGTCTGGAGGCGCTCGCGATCCGCAGCCGTTGCGCTCGACGCCGGATCGCCGTGGAGCACCGCGTGCGGAACCGAGCGTCGCGCGAAGAGCTCGCGCAGGCGCGGGTAATCCCAACCGAAGCTTGCGTCGTCGGGCGGCAGCGAGACGACGACCGCGTCGATGCCGTCGAGCGACTTCTCCATCCTGCGCATCAGTGCCCCGACCGGCATGCGCGCATCGATCGACTCGCGGCGATAGTGCTCGACGAGCGCCAGTAGAGGTTCAGCCGAGATGTCGACATCGGGACCGGCGGCACCGCTGCCCGAACGGGCTGAGCTCGCTCACGACGACGGCCCCTTGGGCTTCGATCGCCGCGTGCAGCGCCGTCGAATCGACGGGCGCACCTGCGAGCAGAACCCGCGGGCCGCGTAGCGGCGATCGTTCGGCGATCGCGGCGACCGCCGCTGCGGCGAGCGCGACGTAGCGCTCGGGCTCGAGCTCCCAGAAAGCGCCGAGCAACCGCACGGCTTCGACGCCCGCGATACGCGGCGTGTCCCGGCGCAGCGCATCGAAGCGCCGCGCCGCCGCGCGCGCGCGATTGGCAAGGGCGATTTGTTCTTCGAGGTCGCCTCGCATGCGGCCGCCGGCCCGACAGGGTCGCGAGCCTCTCGAGCAGCTCGCGCGCACGTTCGCAGTCGTAGGCCGGCACGTCGGCGCCGGTCGACTGCAGCAAATCGAACAGCAAGATCGGCGGCAAGCTCCCAACGACGCCGCGACGAACGAGCTCTCGCAAGTAGAGAAAACATTTGTAGTCGGCATCGGACGTGCGCGGCAGCACGACGGCCGCGACATTTGCAAGCCGCCCCGTCATTGCCGCCTCGACGAGCTGCCGGAGCCGGCTCGGAAAGACGTCGGCTTCGATCACGCTGTCCGCCGCCGGCGTGGGCGTTGCGCTTCCCCGCGCCACGACGGCCCGGAAGCCCGCGGCGCGAATGATCTCGACGGGAACGGACGGCCACGAGATCACGACCGTGCCGCGATCGCGCTCGGCTTCTCGGCCGAGCGCCGCGAACGGCGCCTCGAGAGCGCCGCTCAGCTCGGCAACGACGTTCGGGCCCATCTCGACCTCAAATGATTCCTTCCGCGCGCAGGCGATCGAGCTCGGCCGCGCTGTAGCCGAGCCACTCCCCGTAGACGAGCGCGTTGTCCTGGCCCAGCGAAGGGGCCGGCCGCGGCGCGGCCGGCGCCGACCTCGAGAAACGGATCGGCAACCCGGGACCGATGACGTCGGCAACGCGGCCGAACTCCGGGTGCTCGATCGGCACCGTTTCGCCGCGCTCGAGCACGCGCGGGTCGCGCACGGCCGCGGCCGGCGAGCGCACCTCCGCCGCCGGCACGCCATGCCCCTCGAACAGCGGCACGAGCTCGGCCGTCGGCTTGCTGCGGGTGAACGCCTCGATGTAGCCGTTGATCGCATCCATGTTGGCGACGCGCGCGTCGCGCGTCGCAAAGCGCGCGTCGCGCGCGAGATCTTGGCGGCCGATCGCCGCGAAGACGCCGCGCGCAAACTGCTCGGTCGGCGCGCAGATGGCGAGATAGCCGTCGGCCGATTCGTATACTCCGAACGGCGTCAGCCGCGGCACCATGCGTCCCGTGCGCTGCGGCAAGCCGCAAGCTTCGAGCAGATCGAAAGGCTCGGCCGCGACGAGCGACGTCAAGACGCCGAGCATCGAGACGTCGACCTGCTGCCCTGCTCCGGTCACGTCGCGTTCGCGCAGCGCCGCGAGAATTCCGACGATGCCGAACACGGGCGCGAGCAAATCGGCAACCGGAACGCCGACGCGGACCGGAGGATCGGCGGGCGCGCCCGAGGTCATCATGAGCCCGCTCAACGCCTGGATGATGGCGTCCATCGCCTTGCCCGAGCCGCTCGTCGCTTGGCTGGCCCCGTAGCCGGAAATCGAGCAATAAACGATGCGGGGATTCTGACTCCGCGCGAACTCGTAACCGACGCCGAGCCGATCGAGCGTGCCCGGACTGAAGTTCTCGACGACGACGTCCGCCCGGCGCACGAGGTCGGCGAACACCTCGCGCGAACCCGGCTGCTTGAGGTTCAGAGTCACCGCGTACTTGCCGCGCAGCCGGTTCAAGGCCGCGACCGAAACGTCGTCCGGCGCCGTTCGGCCGAGCGAAACGCCGCGGCGCCCGATGAAGGGCGCGTTCTCGCGACAATGATCCGGCGACGCGCGGTTCTCGATCTTGATCACGCGGGCGCCCAAGCTCGCGAGCAGGAACGTCGCGAAGGGCCCGGCCAGCGCCAGTGTGAGATCGAGCACCGTCAGGCCGGCCAGCGGAGCCGGGGACGGGGCCATGTGTTCAACGGTGCTCATAGCTTTCGCGCCATAGTCTAGTCACGGGCGGGAGCACCGGCTAAGACTTCGTCGTCGGGCCCGTCAGACGTGGCGCATCTTATCGAGTGTTCACGCAGCGGCGCGCGAGATCGACGAATTCTCTTACGAGCCGCGACGCGTTGCCGCTCTTCCAAGCGATCTGCACCGATACCGTCGGCACCGGCGATGCAGGCGAGCGGCCGTGATGTCACGCCCGGCGGCAACAGGCCCTGGATGGAATCGGGCAGCAGCGCAAAGCCCATTCCTTCCTGCACGAGCTGCAGGTGCCCGAGCAGATTGTCCGCGCTCGACACGGCGTGCATCCGGATCTTCGCCTCGCGATACAGGCTCGCAGCCGCGTCGTGCAGCGCGGGCGATAGCGAGCGCGGCATCGTGATACACGGCAAGTCGTCGAGACTCTCGACGGGAATGCGTTTGCGTCTCGCGAGCGGGTGATGCGACGGCATCACTATCACGAGCTGCTCACGGAGAAGCTCCACGCTTTCGAGCCCCTCGGCCACGAGAGGTCCGCGCACGAACGCCACATCGAGCGCACCGGACTGCAGTCCCGCGATGGAGTCGAGCGCGTACTTGCTGTGTAAGATCAACCGCAAGTCGGGAAGCCGCTCCGCGACGAGGGGCCGCAGCGCCGGGAGAATTTTCGACGTCCGCCGACGTGAACGTGCCGACCGTCATCTCGTCGGTCAGGCCGTCCGCCGCGCGATTCGCGAGCCGCCGCGCATGTTCGACGCGCGCGAGAATATCCTTCGCTTGCTGCAGAAAGACGCGTCCCGCGCTCGTGAGCGTCACATGATGGCGGCTGCGGTCGAGCAGCTTCACGCCGACCGATTGCTCGAGCGCACGAATCTGCTGGCTCAGCGACGGCTGCGCGGTTCGCAAACGCGTCGCCGCGCGCGTGAAGCTGAGCTCTTCCGCGACGGCCACGAAGTAGCGCAAATGCCTGAGTTCCACGGCCGACAGGCTAGAAGCCGCTGCGCCCTCGCGCAAGCCGACGCGCCTGAAGCGCCTACGCCCGTGAGATACGAGACGTCTAGCGCACTTCGCGGCCCGCCCGGAGACTTGGTACTCGAGCCGGTCGAGCCGTCGCATGTCGGCGACCACGCGGCGCGCAAAAGGAACCGGCGCTCACCGGGACGGCTCAGCCCCATCGCTTGCCGCGGCCCCGTTGCTCGGCGCAGCCCCAGCGCTCGCCGCGGCCAGCAGCGCCGCATCGGCGTCCACCGATTCCTCCCAGGCCGCGATCAATGGCTGTAACTGTCGTGCAACGTCTTGCCGCCATTTCGCGAGGTCGTTGCGCTCGCTGAGGTCGCTGCGCAGGTTGAATACGTATGTGTGGGGACCGTCGACGAGCACCTTCCAATCTCCGCGGCGCACGGCGGTCTGCTTGCCCGTGCCCGTGCCGGAGCGCCAAAACAGCGTTCGCTCGAACTCGGGCGCCCGACCCTCCCAAACGGGGAAGAGATTCGTACCCTCGAGCTTCGCTTCGTCGGGCACCGGCGTGCCCGTGACAGCGAGGATCGACACGGTGAGATCCATCGTGATGCCGACCTGATCGGAGACCTTGCCTGCCGGAATCCTATCGGGCCAACGCACGATGGCCGGAACTCGAATGCCGCCCTCGAACACGGTCCATTTACGGCCGAAGAACGGCGCGCTGCTCGACAGCCATTCGCCGCCGTTGTCGTTCGTGAAGATCACGATCGTGTCGTCGGCCACGCCCGCGCGGTCGATCGCCGCGAGAAGTTTGCCGATCTGCTGATCGAGATGCTCGACCATGGCCACGTAATCCGAGCGCGTGCTCGTCGCGAGATCCTGCGGCATCACATGGCGAGCGTTGTTCGGCGCAACGGACGGGTTGCCCGGCACCTGATAGGGCCAGTGCGGCGCCGTGTAGGCAACGTCGACGAAGAACGGCGCGTCCTTGTGCTCCTCGATGAACCGAGCGGCACGCTCGGTCACGAGATCGGTCGTGTAGCCCTTCTTCTCGATCGGTTTGTCGTTTTCCCAAAGATCCGGCTCGCCGTCGCCGCCGTGATGCGTGTAGTAATCGTGATAGCCGCTCTTGAGCCCGAAAAAATAGTCGAATCCGTGCGAATTGGGGCTCTTCTCGGGCGAATAACCTAGGTGCCATTTGCCGATGAGCGCGGTCGCGTAGCCATGGTCCTTGAGCAGCTGCGGCAGCGAATAGCCCGTCGCCGGCAAGCCGGCGTCGCCCGCTCGATCCGCGTTCGGCAATGGCGCTTCGATTCCGTAGCGCTGCTGGTAACGACCCGAGACGAGCGCAGCACGCGTCGGAGAGCAGGTCACGCCGTTCGCGTAGAAATCCGTGAGTCTGAGGCCCTCCCGCGCGAGGCCGTCGAGGTTCGGCGTCCGAATGTCCGTCGCGCCATAGCTGCCGAGGTCGGCCCAGCCCAAGTCATCCGTGATGATGAGCACGACGTTGGGACGCGCCTCGAGTTGCGACTGCGCGTGACCGACCGTCGCGGCGACGCAGGCAATGGTGAGCGTCGCCCACAGTGCGAGCCGCATTGGAGCTCCCCCAAAGTAACTGCGAGAGCGACAAGATAGCGCAAGGGACCCGCCTGTCGGGACCGTAGCGAAGGCATTCGGTCTTTTTCCGTCATTTTCGGTGACGGAGCGGGACTCCGGACCGCTCCGTTGCTAGGTTCGAGCTCGGGTCGCGTCGCCGCGGCGATCGCAGCGCGCCGGCAACGATGTCTCGACTCTTGGGAGGGCGCAGATTTCGATGAGGGTCACTTCCCAACGCGGCATTCGCTGGTCGCGGACGCTAGGGGTCGTTGCCGTCGGTCTCACGGTGCCGTGTCTCGGCGCTCTTGCGCAGGGACCCATCGGCCGCGGGGCGCCGGCGCCCCTGCACACCGACCTCATGGTCGGGCCTGACGGCAAGGGCACGTTCGTCGGACCCGGCGTGCCCGCAGGCGTCGTGCCGATCGTCGCCGCGACGAACGGCGCGGCGCCGGCGGGGATCGAGCCGCTGCCGCACGACATCTTCACGACCAAAGATTTCTACAAGGATCGGGCGCTCTGGAGCGATCCGCGCTATTTCCGCTGCAATTCGCCGCTCGGCCTCGAAGCCCAGTGGGGCGCGGTCGAGACGCCGACGATCGGCGATGACCCGCCCGCGTCCGCGGCCTGGGGCTACTGCGACCGCGACTACCCGCGCGCTGAGATCGTGAGCCCCTACCCGTTCGAGACGGCGAAGGCGCACTACGAAGCGATGCTCGCGGACGCCACGGCGCGCGGAGGGCCGACGGTCTATACGCAAGCGACCTTACCGGACTGGAACGGCAACTATCGGCGCGACGCGACGAAAACGGCCACGTGGTATCACGGCGCCGTGCTGCAGATTCCCACCTACCTCACGCTGCTCACGCCCGAATACCAAACGCGGTACGTGCAGCAGATGTACCACTACGCGGCCACCAACGCGCCGCAGTGGCCGGCCTCCTATTGCGAGCCCGAGGGGTTCATGCGGCGTATCGCTCAATATTCGGGATTCGCGCCGTCGGTCATGATGACGCCCGAGCTCTTTCAGGTTCTCAACGTGACGGCCGGGAACTTCATCACGCACGTGCTGATCGGCCGCAAATTCAACGAAGACGGAAGCGTTCCCTACCTCTCGGCGGACGTACGCCGCTGGTACGGCGAGACGATCGGTTTTTGGGACGGTGAAGCGCTCGTCACGTGGACGTCGAACATCCAGGGCTGGATGGCGCACGGCGCGTTCGAGTTCAGCAGTGAGATGCAATCGATCGAGATTTACACGCCGCGCAAGGACGCGCGCGGTGCCGTGAACGGCATCGACCACGAGGTCATTCTTTACGATCCCGAGGCGCTCGTGGAGCCCGTGCGCATCGTGCACGGCTGGACGAAAGCCAGCGAGCTCAACGAAGGCTCCCCCTACCTCTACATCGAGTGCGTGCGATACAACTACCCGGTGAACGGCAGGGCCACGCCGATGCCGCCCGGCACGACGATCGAATACACCGTCCCGGACATGTACAACCGGCCCTGGGCGCAAATTTGGGAGCGCTATTTCGAGCAAGGCATGGAGCATCCCGAGCCGGCGCCGCTGTTCGGATTCAAGTGACGGAGATCCACGTGCAGAGACCGTGTGCTTCGATCGTCGCCGTTGCGGCACTCGCAGCGAGCTTCGCGGCAACGGTGGTTACGCCGGCGCGCGCACACCACTCGTTTGCGATGTACGACGAGAAGAAGACCTATGTGCTCACCGGCGTCGTGACGCGCGTGAGCCCTGACCCGAGCCACTTGAGCATCTTCTTCTCGCCGTTGAACGAAGCGCGCGATGCGGTAGTTCGCGACGCGTCGGGGAAGCCCGTGACTTGGGCAGTCGAGCTGCGCGGGGCGGCCCAAGTGGCCAAGGACGGCGTGACCGTTCAGAGCTTTCCGCCCGGAACGATCTTCAGCATCGGCTTACATCCGCTGCGGAGCGGTTTGCCGGGCGGCGGCCGCGGCGGCTACGGTCTGTTCAAGTGTCCGCCGCAAACGCCTCCTTCGCCGGGCAAGCACTGCGACAGCGTCGAAGGCGCCACGTCGCACGGCCAGGGTGCGCTGCCCGAACCCACGGCTCAGTGGTCGCCGTGAGACGCGCGCGCGAGCGCTACTCTACTTGGCGTGAGCTCGGCGACGACGACGCATCGGTCTCCGCCCGCCAATTCACGACCACCGTGATCGTGCCGTCGCCGCCATCGCTGAACGCGCTGTCGAGCAGGAATCGCCCGCCGTCGGCGGCGGCCGCGTAGTAGTCGCGAGCGCCGTCGGGACCGCCGGCCACGGGCGCACGAAACAGGCGCCGGGGCGGGCCAAACGGATGCCGATCCTGCGCCACCGCCACGGCCACGAGCGTTCGATCGGGCGCGATGTAGTAGAGCTCGCGCTGATCTCGGCGCCATTGCGGTTGCCCGCCACCGCCGACCGACACCTTGTACCGCTCGCCGAGCTCGGGGTAGCGCTGCGCATAGACCTCGAGCGCGCCGCTGTCGTCCGCCACGTACGCGAGCCAGCGGCCGTCCGGCGACACTCGCGCTTGCAGCTCGTTGTGCGCGGACGTCAGGATCGGAAATGTCGCTCCGTCCTCGACCCTGATTCCCCAGAGATCGAGCTTGGTCCCCTCGCCTCTTTGCGAATAGATGATGTGATCGCCGGCCGGCGACCAATCGTTCAAGATCTTCACGACGCCGTCGCTGTTCAGCCGCGTGGACTCTGTGCCGGAAGAAGGGCGAATCAGCAGATCGAATCCGCCGCGTGCCGTGAATGCGATGCGCGCGCCGTCGGGCGACCACAGCGGCGCGATCGCGTCGGTCTCGATGCGCTCGAACTCCTGGCGCGACAGGCTCGCGAGCCAGAGCCCAGGGTTCGTGGTCACCGAGCCCGTCGCGAGCAGCCGCGAGCCGTCCGGCGACACGCGCGGGTTGAACATCACGGCCGGCATCGGCAGCGTCGCGAGCACCTCGCCGGCGCGGTCCACCCACGCGAGCTGCTGCTGGCGGATGCCGTGACGATAAGCAATGAGATCTCCGGCGGCGGAGAAGATGTCGTCGTCCGCGAGCGAGGGCGGCGACACGTCGCGCGCCAGCAGCGTCGCTCGGCCCGTGAGCTGCCAGGTGCTCGCGTCGAGCTCCTCCGCAATGAGCATGTCGTGCTGCACGTGCAGCAGGTGGCGCGGCGGCGCGAAAACGGCGGGCGATTCCGTATCGAGCAGGCGCACGCTGCGGCGCGTATCGAGATCGCCGACGTAGACGCCCGAGCGCGCAGCGTCGAGGCTCACGACCTGATAGAGGAAGCGGCGGCCGCCGGGTAAGAACTGCGGCCACGCGACGGCGATGTCGCGCGCCGTCGGATCGAGCGCCGCAACGAGCGCGGGGTCCGAGCCCGAAGCGCGGACCGTGTACAGCCCCTTCGCCCAATCGGCAAAGAGAATCGTGTCGTCGGGTGCCCAAGTTCCGCCGGCGGCGCTGATGCCGACGGACGCCACCCGCCGGACGCGGCCGTCGCGCAGGTCGACGGCCCTGAGCTCGCCGTTGGTGAAGAAACCGAGCCGGCCGGAGTCGGGAGACCAGAAGGGTCTGACGGCGCCTTCGGTGCTCTCGATACGTTTGAGCGCCGACGAGCGCAACGCGCGCACCCACAGCGCGGTCTCCCCGCTCGCAATGTCGCGCGCCACGAAGGTCAGCGACGCACCGTCCGGCGACAGCACGCCGCCGGACACGATCGTGGACCCGTCGGGCGGCGGCTGAAACAGCCGCACGGCGCGCTGAGTCGTAGCCGCTGGCTCGGGGCTCACGGCCGTCCGATTCCGGCTCGGCAAGATAGCGAGCGCAACGACCACGGCCAGCGCGATCGCCGAGCACGCGAGCACCGCCGCCCTTCGTGGCATGAAACTGAGGCTCGACATTCGCCGGACCCGAACAGGCGCGGCACTCGCCGCGGACTGTGCACCGAGCCCAGGCGGCTCCGGCTCCGGGGAGTCGGCGCGAACACTGACGGGTGCGACGAATCGATAGCCCCGGCGAGGGACGGTTTGCACGTAGTGTGCTTTGCTCGGGTCGTCGGCGAGCGCGCGCCGCAACACCGAAATCGCGTGGATGAGGCTGTCGTCCGTCACGACGACGTCGGGCCATACGGCGTCGATGAGCTCGTTCTTTCGGACGAGCCGATCGCGGTGGTCTACGAGATAGACGAGCGCGTCGAAAGCTCGCGACGGGAGCGGCACGGCTCCGACGCCGTCGCGCCAAAGAACGCGGGACGACACATCGAGTCTGAAGTTCCCGAACGCGTACACGCCGGCTGCGCGCGGATCGATTGAAGAACGCGCGTCCACTTCGTCGTTATTCGTAGGGTTCCCCGTGGGAGGTGCGGTAGCGCGAACGCGGACGCAGTCTAGCGTGGGCCATGAAACGCGGCAATTCGGCCGGCGTTGCGGAGTCTCGTGCGAGACAGGCGTTGCGCCTTCCGAGCTCGGGCGCGGCGACGCCGCGCGAATCCGCGCGGGAGGGGCTGGCGGAAATGCCCGAGCCCGTTCGGCGTTTTTCCGTGCTTTTCGGACGAAATTCAGTACCCGACGCTGCCTGCATCCGACACTTGAGCGGCGTGCCGCGGCGCCCAATGTCGTGCGCCGCGCTCGCAGGCTTAGGGGGAAGAAATGGCAAAGCTCCGAGGATTGTTCGCGGCGATCGCCGCCGGCGGTTGCCTGCTCGGTAACGCTCTGTCCGCCGCCGCGCAGCCCGTCACACGCGCCGCCGAGATCGCAATCGACGCCGACGACATCGCCGGCGTCGTCACGAGCGAGAACGGACCCGAAGCGGGCGTGTGGGTCGTCGCCGAAACCGAGGACCTGCCCACCAAGTTCCGCAAAATCGTGGTCACGGACGACGAGGGTCGGTATCTGCTGCCGGATCTGCCGCGCGCAACCTACCTGCTCTGGGTACGCGGCTACGGCCTCGCCGACTCGCCGCGCACGCGCGCGTCGCTCCGGGAGCCGCGTTGCGCTACGGGCCGTCGTCGCCCCGAATGCGCGCGTGGCGGCCGAGATCTACCCGGCCAACTACTGGTACTCGCTGATTCAGATCCCGGGCGCCGATCAGTTCCCGGGGACCGGCGCGAACGGCAACGGCATCGAGCCCGGCATGGCGACGCAACACCACTGGATCAATCAGATCAAGACCGGCTGCAACGTTTGCCATCAGCTCGGCAATCTCGCGACGCGAACGTTTCCCGCGACGCTCGGACGGTTCGAGTCGTCCTACGACGCCTGGGATCACCGAACTCAAGTCGGCCAAGACGGCACGTCGATGATCGCAGCCATCGGCCAGCTCGGCCGCAAGACTGCGCTCACGACGTTCGCCGACTGGACGGACCGTATCGCGGCCGGCGAGGTCCCGCCCGCGCCGCCGCGCCCCGAGGGCATCGAGCGCAATCTCGTGCTCACGCTCTGGGAATGGGGCGGCCCTGCGACGTTCGCTCATGACGAGCTCTCGACCGACAAGCGCAATCCGACGGCGAACGCGAACGGTCCGATCTACGGCGTCGACTGGGGCAACGACGGTTTCCTCACTCTCGATCCGAATACGAGCTCGACGACGGAGGTGCGCATCCCGGTGCTCGACCCGCGCGTGCCCCCAGGCAAGCCGCAAGTCATGCCGAAGCCTTCGCCCTATTGGGGCAGCGACCCCTACTGGTTCGATCCCGCCATCACGAATCATGCCGCGATGGACCGCAAGGGACGCATCTGGATGTCGTCGCGCTTTCGCCGACCGGAGGATCAACCGGCGTTCTGCGCGAATCATCCCTCGGCGAGGCTCGCGCCGCGCGAGACGAGCTTTCGCCAGATCCAGTACTTCGACCCGCGCACGAAGCAGTTTCATCAAGTCGACATCTGCTTCGATACGCACCACGTGCAGTTCGCCGACGACGCGGACGAGACTCTCTACGGCAACGGCGTCTTCAGCGGCGCGCTCGGCTGGGTCAACACGCGCGTGCTGGAGGAGACGGGAGACGCGGGCAAGGCGCAAGGCTGGTGCATGCCGTACTTCGACGTGAACGGCGACGGCAAGATCGAGCCCGGCGTCGACAAGTACGCGTTCGAGGACTTCCCTTCGTCGGGCGGCATGCTCGCGGGATTGCAGGTGCCGAAGGCGATCTTCTACAGCGTCATTGCGCACCCGACCGACGGCAGCATCTGGGGCGCCGTGCCGGGCCCGATGCCGGGCCGCATCGTGCGCATCGACCCGAAGACTTGCGTTTCGGAAGTCTACGAGCCGCCGTTCAACAACCCCGCGGTCAACGTCAACGGCTACACGCCGCGCGGCATCGACGTCGACGGCAACGGCGTGATCTGGACGGCGCTCGCGGGCAGCGGGCATCTCGCGAGCTTCGACCGGCGCAAGTGCCGCATTCTGTCGGGCCCCGCAGCGACGAACGGCCAGCATTGCCCCGAGGGTTGGACGCTGTACCGCACGCCGGGCCCGAGCTTCAAAGGCGCGACCGACGCGATCCCGGTCGACATGCACTACTACAACTTCGTCGACCGCCACAACACGCTCGGGCTCGGCCCGAACGTGCCGCTCGCGAACGGCACGAACTCCGACTCGCTGCTCGCGCTGTTGCCCGACGGGCGCTTCGTGCGGCTGCGGGTGCCCTACCCGCTCGGGTTCTACTCGCGCGGCATGGATGGGCGCATCGACGATCCGAACGGCGGCTGGAAAGGCCGCGGCCTCTATGCGGACTACGGCCCGAACGCCGTGTGGCACACCGAGGGCGGCAAGGGCACACGCAGCTCGGTCGTGAAGTTTCAGTTGCGGCCCGATCCCTTGGCCAAATGACAGTGTCGAGATTCGCTGCGTCGGTCGCTTGCGCGGTCGCACTCGGTGCGAGCACCGCCGCGTGGGCGCAGAGAGACCTCTCCGGCATGTGGGGCCAACGTTTCCACGAGGAGCTGCCCGAGCGCGGTGCCGGCCCCGAAATCGGCGACTACGTGGGCTTGCCCGTCAACGATGCCGCGCGTCTGCGTGCCGACTCCTGGGACGCGGCGAAGTGGACGGTGCCCGAGCGGCAATGCGAGCCGCACCCCGCGGACTACGCGCCGCGCGGTCCCGCGAGCCTGCGCATCGGGAGCACCGTGGACCCGATCTCGCAGGACGTCGTCTCCTGGGACGTGACCGTCATGTGGAGCCTGTCGCAGCGAGCCATCTACATGGACGGCCGGCCTCGTCCCTCCGAGTACGCGCAGCACAGCTGGCAAGGCTTTTCGACGGGCGAATGGGACGGCGACATGCTGAAGGTCACGACGACCCACCTCAAGGAGGGCTGGGTGAGACGCAACGGATTGCCGCGCAGCGACCGCGCGACGATCGTCGAGTACTGGATTCGCAATGAGGACTACCTGACGCTCGTCACGATCGTGAGCGATCCCGTCTACTTGACCGAGCCGTTGGTCCGCACGTCGGACTGGGTGCTCGACCCGGGAGTGCAGTTGAGCCCGTTCTCCTGCATTCCCGCGGTGGAGATCGAGCGGCCCCGAGGAGCCGTGCCGCACCACCTGCCCGGCACTAACGAGTTCCTGACGGAGTACGCGACGCGGCATGGGCTGCCTCAATCCGCCGCGCGCGGCGGCGCACCGACGATGTACCCGGACTACCTGCCGGAGCTGCGTCGCGCGCTCGAGGCGCTGCGATGAGCCGCGCGCTGGCGGGATCGGCGCTCTACGCGCTCAGCGCGCTCGTCGCGGCGATCTACCGCTACGAGCCGTGCAGCCGCGGACGAGCTCGAGGTGCTGCCCGTGCAGGGCAACGTCTACATGATCGCGGGCGGCGGCGGCAACACGACCGTGCAGATCGGCCCCGAGGCCGTCGTCGTCGTCGACACGAAGACGGCCGCGGTTGCGGATGAGCTGCTCGAAGCCATCAAGAAACTCAGCTCGAAGCCGATCCGCCACGTCATCGTGACGAGCGTGGATCCGGATCACACCGGCGGCAACGAGCGGTTGTCGAGCGCGGGCACCTATGTGCGCCTGCTCGACACCTTCGATCCGCGCGGCACCAACACGCACGCTTCCATCATGGCTCATGTCAGCGTGCTCGAGCACATGAGCGGCCCGAGCGGCAGCGCAGCGCCAACGGCGCCCGGCGGCTGGCCGAGCGACACCTATTTCACCGGCGACTGGGCGCTGCACGTGAACGACGAGGGCATCCAGCTGATTCACGTTCCCGCGGCGCACACCGACGGCGACACGATGGTGTTCTTTCGCCGCTCCGACGTGATCAGCACGGGCGACATCTTCACGACGACCGGTTATCCGCGATTCGACCCGGGGCAAGGCGGCAGCGTCGCCGGCATCCTCGACGGCTTGAACCGAGTGATCGAGCTCGCGATCGCGGGCGAGAACCAGACGGGCGGCACGGCCATCATCCCGGGTCATGGCCGGATCAGCGACGAGACCGAAGTCGCGAACTACCGCGACATGATCACGATCGTGCGCGACCGCGTCGCGGCGCTCATCGCGGTCGGCATGACGCTCGAGCAGGTGCTGGCCGCGCGGCCATCGAGCGACTACGACGGGATCTACGCGGGCCTCGGGGGCCCGACGCCCGAGCAGTTCGTCGCCGCGCTCTATCGAGACCTCAAAGGAGCGCGGCCATGAGCGCGCACGCCTGGCGCGCCGCGGCACTCGCGGCCGCGTACGCGGCCCTCCTCTGCCTCGCCCGACCGACAGCGGTCGGCGCGCAGCCGCCACCGCCGCCGCCGGACACGCGCCCCGCGCGCGAGCGCGCGCCCGTCGATCTCACGGGCCAATGGGTGTCCGTGATCACGGAGGACTGGCGCTGGAGAATGGTGACGCCGCCGGTCGGCGACGCCGCGAGCATACCGCTCAACGCAGCAGGCCGCGCCGCTACCGCGGCCTGGGACTTCGACAAAGACCGCAGCGAAAGCGGCTTCTGCAAGGCGTTCGGACCGCCGGGCCTCATTCGGCAGCCGACGCGGCTGCGCATCGATTGGCAAGGCGCGGACACGCTGCGCATGCAGTTCGACGCCGGCAATCAGACTCGGCTCTTTCACTTCACGCCGCAACCGGCCGGCGAGCGATCGCTCCAGGGCGATTCGACGGCGAATTGGTTCAGGCAGACGCAGTCGCGCGGCGTGTTCGCCGCGAATACGCCGACGGGCGGCGGCTCGCTGCAGGCTCGCACCACGAACCTGACGCCCGGGTATTTGCGCCCGAACGGCGTGCCTTACAGCGAGAAGACTACGGTCAAGGAATTCTTCAATACGTTTACGTCGCCGGAAGCGGGAACGTGGCTCATCGTGACCACCGTCGTGAGCGATCCGGAGTACCTCACGACCGACTTGATCATGAGCACCCAGTTCAAGAAGGAAACCGGCCGCTCGCGTTGGAATCCGCGCGCCTGCGACATCGCGCCGCCGCTCGTCGTGCGAGCCGCGAACGAGGAACAACGATGAAACGTTCGACGGTCATCCTATCGCTCGCGGCCCTGTCCGCGGCCACCGGCCTCGCGCAGCAAATAGAGGTCACGCGCAACGGCACGCGGCCCACGATCCTCGGGCCCGCTTCCGCCTACACCGGCCGGGCCGTCGCCGACGTGCTGTTCGCCGCGACCGCTGAAAACCCCATGATGGCCGTGAACGTCACGTTCGAGCCCGGCGCGCGGACGGCCTGGCACAACCACCACGCCGGACAATATTTGATCGTCACGTCGGGCGTCGGCTGGGTGCAAGAGCGCGGCGGCAAGAAGCGTGTCGTGAGACCCGGCGACGTCGTTTGGACGCCGCCCGGCGTCGTTCATTGGCATGGTGCGACGACCACGAACGCGCTGAGCCACCTCGCCGTCTGGCAGTTCGTCGACGGCAGCGGCGGCGAGTTGTTCGAGCACGTGACCGACGAGGACTACCTCGCCGAGCCGGCGGGCGACTGAGCCACCTTCGCGCCGGGTGCGATCATCGGCGGCGCCGCATTCAGACGGTCCATCGCGAAACCGGCTGCAGAGCGATAGCGGCTCATGAACTCCTCGCGTTCTTGCGCCGGGATGACGGCATCGATGTCGTCGAAAACGCCGCCGCAGCGCTCGTCGAGCAGATTCAGCAACCCGAATGGACCGGCGCCTCGGTTGCGCAACACGACGGCTGAGATCTCCGCGCACAGCTTCCGGTCGTAGGCCTCGAGCGCCCCGCTCGTAACGCCGTGCTCGATCATCGCGGCACCGAGCACGCGCGCGTCGACGATGGCTTGGCTCGCTCCGTTCGAGCCCGTCGGGTACATGACGTGGGCCGCGTCGCCGAGCAGCGCGACGCGGCCGTCCACCCAGGTCGGTACCGGGTCACGGTCGATCATTGGGTATTCGAACACTTCGCTTGCGCCGCGCAGCATCGCGGGCACATCGAGCCAATCGTACCGCCAGCCGTCGAAGTGATGGATGAACGAGTCGATGGCGACCTTCTTGTTCCAATCGCCGTCGCTCAAGCCCCGCGAGTTGTCGACCGTGATCTCCGCGATCCAGTTGATCGCTGCGAGTCCCGTCGCCGGGTCAGGCTGCGAGATCGGATAGAACACGACCCGATGGCGGTGAGTGCCGAGGCCGACGAAGGACGCACCGCTGCGAATCGGAGCTCCGGGCGTCACGCCGCGCCACATGATGGCGCCGCCCCAATGGATCGGCGGCTGCGTCGGATGCATCTGCGCCCGCACGGCCGAATGCAGGCCGTCGGCACTGATCAGCAGCTTCGCGCGAACCTCCGTCTTCGTTCCGCCCGGAGTGCGAACCAGCGCCGTGACGCCGTCGGCGTCGTTGCGATAACCGACGACGCGGTGCCCGGTGAGCACCGCGCCCGAACCGAGGCGCTCGACCGTCGTGCGGTGGAGCAGCATCTGTAAGCGGCCGCGATGCACCGCGTACTGCGGCCACCGGTAACCGGCGAGCAACCCGCGAGGCTCGGAGTACACGTCCTTGCCGTTCAAGCCGACGAGCGCCCATTCGAGCGCCTGCACCCCGATCGCATCCAATTGGCTCCGACCGATGTCGAGCTCGTACAGGGCGCGCACCGCGTTTGGCTGGAGGTTGATTCCTACGCCAAGAGGTTTGAGCTCGGCGACGGCTTCGAGCACGAGGCAAGGCACGCCGATCTGCTGCAACGTGAGAGCGACGCTGAGTCCGCCGATTCCGCCACCGGCAATGAGTACGGGCAAATCGGCCATCGGATCCGGTCGCCTGGGGTCGTGAATGCGGCGCAAGAATCCCTCGACTCCAGGCTCGCGCGCAAGACCCTGAGATCGAACCGCGTTTGATTTGCGCTGTTCGCAATGCGCTTCCGAGCGCGGCCGCCGCGCGCCGCGGACGCGTTAGCCGGCGGCGTTCGGGCTTCACCGCGCAATCCGTCTATTGTTGTCGCCGGAAGGCAATCGCTTGAGCTGGATCGTGGGCACGTCGTGGTTCTACCGGCACACGCCGGTGCATCTGCGCGCCGACAACAACAACTGCGGCTACAACCCGGCCACCGGCGCCGTTGCAGCGTGCCTCCCGCCGGGCGCACTCCCCTTAACGGCGGCGATCGTGACGATCGATACGGTTCAACGGCACGCAGGCTTGTTCGGTCAGATCACGTATGACATTTCGGACAAGCTCGAGCTCGAGATCGGCGCGCGCAACTCGTGGGACAACAACATCGATGAGCAGACCGTGTATGTCGGTATCCTCGGACCGCCGCCCGCCGATTGTCCAAACAACCCCGCCGCGACGAATTCGTTGCCTGCGCAGGCAACGTACCTCTGCATCAACGCCTCATCCCCCACGCCGAGAAGCAAATTCAAGGACACGACACCGACGTACAAGGTAGGGTTGAATTGGACGCCCACCGACGATCAATTCATCTACGGGTTCTTCACGCGCGCTCCGCGTTCGCGCTGTTCGCGATGCGCTTCCGACGCGGCTGCCGCGCTGCTGCGGACGCGGCGCCGGCGGGGAGCGGTCTTAAGGCGCGCGCCGTCTACTCGGTCTTTTTCCGGGATTTTCCGGAGCGAGACGGGACGCCCCGGACGCCCCGTTGCTACGATGGCTCTCGATCGCATGGCGGCAGGCAGCGAGACCTCACGGCGAGCACAGCCGACAACAAACGGGGGAAGGGTTATGTCGATCGTTGGTTCTCGAGCCATGACAAAAACCATAGCGAACGGCGCGCTGACAATCGTGTTTGCGCTGATGGCCGGCGCGGCGCTATCGCAGCCGCCCTTCGGTAGCCCGCCGCAACCGCGGCCGGACGCCACCCTCGCGGCTGCGCCCGCCGGGTTCGACGCGCGGCGCGAAGGCGTGCCCGCGGGGCTCGTCGAGCGCGTCGAGTTCGATTCGAAGGTCACCGGCGGCAAGCGGCCGGCTTCGGTGTACCTGCCACCCGGCTACGCGCCGGACAAGAAATACCCCGTGCTCTATCTGCTGCACGGCATCGGCGGCAACGAGACGCATTGGCCAGGCCCCGGCGCCGCGGGAGCGATCCTCGACAATCTGATTGCCGACGGCAAAGCCGTACCGATGATCGTCGTGATGCCGAATGGGCGCGCGTCGAACGAACCGTCGACCCTCTTCGCCGGCGGTCGTGGGCCGGGCGCAGCCGGCCCCGGCGGCGCAGCCCCCGGCGCGGGTGGCGGTGGCCCGGGCGCGCCCGCGGGTGGTGCGCGCGGTGGCCCCGGCGGCCTCGACCGCGCCGCGATGGCCGTGGAGTTCGAGGCGTACGCGGCGTTCGAGCGCGAGCTGATCGGGGATCTGGTTCCGTTCATCGAGGCACGTTATTCGGTCACGGCCGATCGCATGCACCGCGCGCTCGCTGGTTTATCGATGGGCGGCGGCCAGTCGCTCAACTTCGGGCTCAACAACGTCGACACGTTCGCTTGGGTCGGCGGCTTCTCGTCGGCGCCGAATACCAAAGCGCCGGCCGAGCTGGCGCCGGACGCCGCGGCTGCGCGCCGGCTCGAGCTCCTCTGGGTGTCGTGCGGTAACGAGGACGGGCTGTTCAACATCAGTGCCGGTGTTCACGAATACTTGGCCGCGCAGAACGTGCCGCACAAGTGGTACATCGATGCCGGCGCTCACACGTTCCCGGTCTGGAAGAACGACCTCTACCACTTCGCGTCGTTGTTATTCCGTAAATGAACCGCTCGCCGCTGCGTCTGCGCCCACGGCTGCTGGCCGGGGCAACCGCGGTGCTTGGTCTCAGCGTCATGATGTGCACGGCGCCGCCCGTTTCCGCGCAAGAGAGTGTCGGCCGCGGTTGGCCGATGGCGGGCGGAGCCGAGTGGGTCGGGGCCGGAGTGCCGTTCTATAACATCGACCGCGCAGCGGCGAAGGATGGCGCGGCGCCCGAAGGCATCAAACCGCTCGCGCGCGACATCTTCACGAGCGACGATTTTTATTTGGATCGCGAGCTGTGGCGTGATCCGCGCTACTTCCGCTGCAACAGCACTCTCGGGCTCGACTCCCAATGGGGTGACTATTCCAGCGCGCCCAAGTACATCACGGACGATGCGGCGAAAGGCGCCTGGGGCCACTGCGATGTGGACTACTCCCGCGACCACATCGTGAGCCCCTACGGGTTCGCAACGGCTCGAGCGCACTATGAGGCGCTGCTCGCAGAAAGCCGTAAGAACGGCGGACCGACGGCGTACAACCGCGAGCGCATGCCGCCGGATTGGGACGGCCGGTACACGAACAACGTCAGTGTCGTCTTCGGACTGATGCGCGCCGGAAAAAAACCCGTCGTGCCGGCGGAATTCAGCGAGCCGCCGCAGTGGATCATCGGCTACCACAATCAGGTCCCGACGATTCTCTCGCTGCTGACCCCGGAATATCAGCAACGCCTCGTCCAGCAGCTCTATCACCAGGCGCACGATCACGCGGCGCAATGGTCGGCGATGCTGTGTCGTCCCGAAGGCTTCATGCGCTGGTGGTCCGGCCCCGGCGGCCCGGGCTCGCTCGACGTGACGGTGACGCCGACACGCGTGCAGTTTCTCGGCGGGTCCGGCAACGCGATCCGCAACGTCGACGTGGGTCGCGACTTCGATCTGTCCGGTGCCGTACCGCGTCTCGGCGCCGACGTGCCTCGCTGGATGGGCGAGACCGTCGGCTTCTGGGACGGCACCGCACTCGTCACCTGGACCTCCAACATCCAGGGTTGGTTCACCCATTCCAGCTGGGAGTATTCGAGCAAGCTGCAGACGATCGAGATCTGGACGCCGCGTACGGATGCGCAGGGCAAGCTTCTCGGGCTCGAGCACGAGGCTGTCTTCTACGACGAGGAAGGCTTAATACAACCGATCCGCAACGTGCGATTCTTGGCGCGACAGGGCAACTTCAACGACGTGCCTCCGAACAACCTGACGCACTGCAACCAGACGTTCTTCGTCGTCAACGGTCGGGCGGCGCCGCTGGCCCCGGGCGCGGAGATCCAATATCGGGTCGAAGACCTCTACGGCCGGCCCTGGGCCGCCGTTTGGGAGGAGTACTTCGAACAGGGGATGCAGCGACCGAAGGGCGAGGACATTTTCGACTTCAAACAAGAATAGACGCCGATTCTCGACTTACTCGGCCCGCTCGACGCGAAACACGACGCCTCGCCGGACGGCTATCTCTATCCGCGCTGGGCCGCGGTCACTTCGGTGCCGCTGTCTTCCAGCGCGAGTAGTCGGACTTCAGCAGGTTCTTTCGATCGTACGGCGACACGTGATGGCGGACGCCGTTCTCGTCCTCCAAACACTCGTCCTCGATGATCCGGGCGCCGCGGTCCGTCACGCGTCGCAGCTCCGTGCGCAGCGTCCACGGTTGCGAGTAGACCTCGGGGTCCTCGATCCGCGCCTCGTATTCGATCGTGTCGGCGCCGGTCATCCGGTAGCGCTCCACGACGTGCACCGCGGTGCTGTGGAAATTTCCGGCGCGGTCGAACCAGAGCTGGTCCGTGATAGCCGCGACGTCCGCGACCAGCGTATCGCCGTCCCAGTGGTAGCGCGTGTCGCCCATCCACCAGTCCGTGGCGTCGAAATGCGGCCGCGTGTTGGGGTGGAACACCCGGAACGCGTGATTCTCCTCGTAGACGATCGCGAAGTTTCCGGGGCTCTGAAGGATCTGGAGCGGAGTCGCGAGATACGTCGCACGCGGCACTCCGGCCTGATAGCACTTCAGCGACGGATCGGCCGTCGCGCGCGCCCGGTAATTCTCGTCGCGTTTCGCGAGCGCCTCGGGTTTGTAGGGAATCTTGCCGCCGGGCGGATCGACGACAATGCTCTTCGAGGCGGCGATCCCGCGCTCACCCTTGTGACCTTCGATGTTCACGTACGCCGTGCCTTGCGCGCGCCAGATCCCGCGGAAATCCGGCGTCTTGCCGTCCCACAGGCGCCCGGGAGAGAACGATGCAGCCGCGCCGTTCTGCGCGCCGACGAAAGGCTCGACGCCCGCGACGGCGATGACGAGCAACGCGCACGCGGCGAGCCTCGACACTCGAATCTTGCTCATCTCACCCTCTGCTTCTTGCCGCCGTCTTCTTCGGTGTAGTGCTGGAGACTGCGCTCGCCTTCGAGACAGCTGTACTCGAGAATCTGCTGCTCGGGCGGCACGCGTTTCAACGTGAAGCGCATCTCGATCGGCTTGACGAACACAGTCGGGTCCGTGACCGTCGCCTCGTAGAGGATCGTGTCTCGATCGACCAACGTGAACCGCTCGAGCACGTGCTCGTTGTCGTCGACGAAGTTGCCCTGCATGTCGAGCCAAGTTCGGCCGTTGAAGTTCGCGACGTCCACGACCAGCGTGTCGCCCTCCCAGCGGCCGCGGGAATCGCCGTCCCACGCCCAATAGTTCCGTGGATGCGGGCTGTTGTCCGTCGGGATGATGCGCACGTCGTGCATCGCTTCGTGCAGCAGCGCCACGCTCTTCTCGTCCTGGATGATCTGCACCGGGTACAGCCCGCCAGGCTGATCGAGCGAGCGCGGAACGCCGGGCAGGTGGCAGCGCGCTTCGGGATCCTCGTAGCCGCGGCGTTGGCGGTCGAGCCTCTCGGCTTCAGCCTCGGGCGTGTACTCGTAGCGTGGTGGAGCGGGTCCTCGCCCGCCCCCCGCGGCGAAATTCGTGCCCTCGAGCGAGCCGATGAATAGTCCCTGGAAGCCGCCGGCGCTCTTGAGCCAGAGGCCCTGGAGGTCCGGATGCCCGTCCGGCAGCCGTGGGAGCGCCGCGGCGGCGGGCGGTGCAGTGGGCGCGGCGCGGTTGGCGCAGCTTGAGCGGAAGCCGTGCGCGCAGGGCCCGTGCTCAAAGTGATGCAAAGGCCGAGCGCGGAGAGCCACTTTCGCGAATGAGCGAGCGTCATCGCACCCTCACTGCGCCGGAGGCGGCGCGGCAGGCGTGTCGGACGGCGTGCCCGGCGAGCCGGCGAACACCTTGCTGCCGTCCGCGAGCGTGATCCGCGCGGCGTTGGCCGTGTTGGAACCGTCCTTCGAGCGATACGCGTCGACGGTGATTCGATCGCCGGGCTTCAGCGAGTTCTTCGTCCAGCCGAGCCTCATGAGGCCGTTCGGATTCGACGTCTCGACCTTCCATTCGGCGGTCTTGCCGTCCGGCTCGACGACGTCCATCGTGATCCACCCGTGCGGATTGATCATTTCCCATCGCACGACGGTGCCCGCGAGCGTGATGGGCTTCTCAGCGTCGAACTCGGCCGCGAACGAATGATGAGCCGAGGCGGTGCCGGCGGCGGCGAGCGCCGCGAGCACCGCGACAGAAAACGCGTAAATGCGAGCCTTCACGAATAGCACCTCCTGTCGTGTGCTTCGAACATGGAATGAGGCACTGCGCGGGAGCAGCAAGCAAACGGAATCGGCCGAGCGTCGCGCGATCATGGAGTCGAGCTCAAGCTACGGTACACCATCGCGATGAACGACTCCGCGTCGGCCGGCCCCTGCACGCTACCGTAACGCGGGTCGTAGTCGCGCGCGAGGCGCGCGGCCTTCGACCTGCTCGAGCGTTTGACCCTTGTCGAGCGCGTCGCGAACGCGGTCGCGAACGATCGTCACCATGTCACGGTACTCTGCGACGTCGCCTTCGTCGTAGACGCGGCCTTGATTCGGGATCACCATCGTCCCGCCCTCGGCCCGCCACGCGGCGACCGTCATGCCGAGGATCCTGTTCAACGCCGCGATCGTGCCGTTCAGCGTGCCGCCGTGCTCGAGTCGCACGACCGGATAAGTCAGGTCCTGGATCACGTCGCCCGCGACGATGACGTCGGACTTGCGGAAGAACACCAGCACGTCGCCGTCGCTCGTAGCCGCGGGCACGTGAATGATCTCGATCGGCTCGCCGTTGAAGTAGAGCTCGCGCGTGCCGCGGAAGAACGTATCGGTCGGTGCGACACCCTCGGGTAGATCGGCGAGCGCCATACGCAGCGACGCGTTCTCGTGCGCGATGACCGCGGCGCGCTGCGCGCGCGGCGACGGGCCCGCGCCGAGCGCCGCGTTGCCGCCCACGTGCGAGGCGTCGTCGTTCGTATCGACGATCACATGGATCCGCTTGTCGCCCGCGATGCGGCGAATCTCGGCCGCCACGGCGTCGGCGAGCTCCGCGTGGCCCGGGTTCACGACGAGCACACCTTCGTCGCCGATTTGCACGGCCACGTTCCGGTCGCCGGCCGCGAGGAGCCACACCTGCCCCGCCACGTGCAGCGAGCTCACGGCGGGCTGCGCGGCCGGCGCGCTCGGCGGAGCGGACTGCCTCGACGCGCGTGCCGTGCTCGCAGGCCGGGTGGCCGAGCTCGCCGGCGGGCCGGCGTCGTCTCGCGCGGCCGCGCGCGGCTCGTTGGAATCGGGATACAGCGTGGCGCTGCCGCCGAGCGCCACCTCGAGCGGCACGTGGTGACGCTTCGCGAACATGTCGAGATCGCCGTTCGTGCCGGGCATGAACGACGGCACGCGGCCCGGCTCGGCCGCGATCTCGTCGGCGGGCGCACATTTGAAGAAGACGTCGCTCGCGCCGAAGCCCTCGCCGTCGCCGCCGTTTGCGAACCCGCCGAATTCGAACAGCCGCGTGTTCGCCTGCGTATTCAGCCGGAAGTCGGTCGAGCGCACGAACGGCTCGTCGAGATAGATCGGGTCGTCGACGCCGGTGACGAGCGTGAGCCAGTCATCGTGCCGCAGCAGATACTCGGTCATGCGCGCGCGATCGCTATGTGCAATGCCGTTGCGGCGCAGGAAGCCGGCCTTCAGATGCGACGTCTCGATCACGAGCCGGTCGCCGTCCCAACGGCCGGTAGAAAACCCTTCGTACATGTGCAGCGCGTTCTCCGGCGGATGCGGCCGGCCGTCCATCCATACCGTGCGCGCGAGGCCGTAGCTGCCGTAGAAGCGGTACGCCGTGAGCCGCTGCGTGACGGGATCGTACTCCTTCACGATCGAGAGGCCGCCCGGACTTCGGTATTGGTAGGTGGCAGGGTGCGGCAAGCACTGGTGCTCGGGCACGGACAGCCACGACGGCGAATACAACGACGCTTTGTAGCGAAGCGCATCGTTGATCGGCAGCCCGACGTAATCGCCGAGATCGGGGCCGCCGCCTCGGTCCAAGCTGTCTTCGTAGAACCCGAAGATGCCGCCGCCGGGCTGATCCCAGTCGCCCGCGACCTCGATCTGCGCGCGTGCGGGCGCGGTCGCGAACGCAATCGCCACCGAGCTAAGCCACGGCGGCGGATGAGCGGCAAAGGTGTCTCACGTTCGTCACGGCACGAACGGCGACGGTACGAACGTGCCGAGCGGCGCAGCGGTAGCGCACGGCGTCGGACGCCACTTCGATTCGTCGCGCTCGAGCTTGAAATGGTTGCTGACCGCGAACGGCACGCGCAGATAGGCGGGGTCGGTCACGACGGTCACCACCTGCAAGTAGTCGTTGCCGAACATCGACACACGATCGTAGTACTCGGTAATCACGGCCTGTCCGCTGTACGGCACGCCGTTCTTACGCAGATACCCCGGCTTGCAGATTGGTCGTCGTCACTTTGAACGCGCCGGCCGGCGGAGCGCTCGCCGGGCGGGCGGCGCCGCGCGCGGCTGCCGCGGGCGCGCCGGGCGGCGGTCCGCGATTGGCCGCGGCCGCGCCCGCGCGGGCCGTCGACGCTTCGCGCGTCGGCGCCACCAGAGACAAAGAACGGGGCGGCCGGCGCGCCGCCCATCCACTCGGCGACGGAGCGGCCTTGCCAGCTCGGCTCAGTGCCGGCCGCCGCCGTGCGGTCGAAGTGGAACATGCGGGTTTGCTCGCCCGCGTCCGTCTTGATCTCGAGGGTGTTCTCGTCCGCCCACGCGATTCGCAGGCGTGTCGGCTGCCGCATGATCCCGCCCGCGCCGAACGCGCGGCACGCTTCCCCTGCGGCTTCGTCCTTCGCGGGATCCCAGCCGTCGGCCACCTGCCGGCCCATCGGCGTCAGCGGCACCGACGTGTAGTCGCCCTTCGGCGGCGTGATCATCCGCCAGCGCCAATCCTCGGTGACCTGCGCGACCCATTGGCCGGTGAGGTCTGCGCGCGCGGCCGCCTTGGCCGAGCGCGGCGGCGCCGGCGGCTTGCCGGCGGCTGAGCGTCGACGGCCTGCGCGAGACCGAGCAGCGCCAGTCCGAGCGAAGCCGGCCACAGCCGCAACGACCAGTCCATAGGAACCCTCGGCGGCACGAACGGCGCCGCGACGCGAACGCTACCGCCGAGCTCCGGCGCGGCTGAAATCAGATCTGCGAATACTTGGAATCGGGGGCGTCTATGGCGAGCCGCGCAGCCATCGAACGGCGCGATGGGTGGAATCCGCAAGCGCGATTGCCGCGGGCCCGGGATCTGTGGTCTCTTGAACGCGCGCGACCCAATCCGCGCGTGGGGGCTTCGCCATGTATCGTCTTCAGTTGCCAGCCGCCGCGTTTGCGGCCGCGATGTCGCTCTCGACGGCGACCGCTCAGGCTCCGGCAGAGCGTTCGCCGGCGAAGGACGCGGCTGCCGCCGCCGCGGTCGAGCGTGCCCGCGCCGCCGCGGGCGACCAATGGTCAGACACTGTCGAGTTCTTTTGCGGCGATTCGGGCCGCGCGAATCGCGCAGACGATCCCGTGATCGCGCCGACCCGCGTGTTCGATAATCTGTATGCGCTCGGCCGCACGAGCACCGTGATCTGGGCGGTCACGACTCCGGCAGGCATCCTGCTGATCGACGCGGGTTATCCAGATCAACTCGAGTCGGTGCTGCTGCCCGGGCTGCGCGCCGCGGGCCTCGATCCGAACGACGTGAAGTATGTGTTGCTCGCGCACGGACACGCCGATCATTTCGGCGGCGCGTCGTACTTTCAGGAGCGCGGCGCGCGGGTCGCGTTGTCCGCAGCTGATTGGGACTTGATCGAACATCCTCCCGCCCCGCCGGCGGGTGCGCCGACGCCGGCGGGTGCGCCGCCGCCGTCCGGCCTGCCTCCCCCGCACCGCGATGTCGTCGTAACCGAAGGCGAGCCGATCGTGTTCGGCGGGCTCGAGATCACGCCCGTGCTCGTGCCGGGGCATACGCCTGGATCGCTCGGCTTCGTGTTCGCCGTTCAAGACGGCGGCCGCGCGCATACGGCGGCGCTATTCGGCGGCTCGATCTTGCTCTCGGGGAGGATCTCCGACGACGGCCTGCGCCAATACGTGCGCTCGGTCGAGCACTTCGCGGACGTCACGAGCCGGCGCGGCGTCGACGTCGAGATCCAGAACCACCCGCTCTACGACGGGTTCGGCGCAAAGCTCACTCGCCTTTCGCAACGAGTTGCGGGAGCAGACCATCCCTTCGTCGTCGGGCCGGACGCGTATCAACGCTTCTTGACCGTGATGGCCGAGTGCGGGAACGCGCAGCTCGCGCGCCGCTAGCGAGGCGGCTCGGCCGGCTTGCCCGTGCCTGCGGGATCGCGAATGAGCCGGTTGAAAGTGTCCACCTCGTCCACCGGAGCGCAGAGGTCCTCGAGCAGGCCGCTCCAGCCCGTCGACTGAATGAAGTCGCGCGGGATTAGGTGCATCCGCTTCGTTTGCGCGACCCAGGGTTTCGCGTAGTACGCGGAATCGGTCAACACCATCTTGAGCTCGAGCGTGTCGTAGTTGATCCGCGTGTAGCGCTCCTCCAGCACCATTCGATCGCTGTGCGGGTAGCCGAAGTGATCGATCCAGGTGCGTTCGTCGTAACCCGTCGAAGTGACGACGAGCGTGTTCCCGTCCCAACGCCCGACGGCGTAGCCCCACCAGCGAGCGAGATCGATCTCTTCGGGTTTCGGCAGTTGCGCGGCCGTCCATCCAGATCGTCCGTAGGCCATAGCCCCACTGAAAGTGCTGGAGGATTCGGTCCGGCAACACGACGAGCTCCTCCGGATCCGGATACAGGATCGCGCGCGGAATTCCCATCGGATTGCACTGCTGGTAGAGATCGTTGCCGAGCGCGGGAGGCTGCGCCCGACGACGGCCGATGTGCTCCTCGGGATGCGCTTGCGCGTCGGCGCTGCCGAGCGCCCGGCCGTACGACGGAGTGTTGGCGTCGAACGCGGCTTGCCCCGCCGGCGTGAACACCGGGAATTCGAGGCTGAACCCGCGGTCGCCGCAGTCGCGGCACCGCCCACCGCCGCCGAAACCGACGACGTTCGGCGTCCATATCCCCGCGATGTCCCTGGCATCGAACGGCATCGCGGGATCGTAGACCTGCGGATAACCCGGTCCAGAGGCGGGCGGACCGAGCGGCGGCTGAGCGAGACCCGCCGATGCGCAACAGGCCGCCGAGGCGGCGACAACGATGCGCAATGCGACGCAGCGCAATCGCACGCGCGCTCCGTCAGGGTTTCTGGGCGTCGGCATTGGGCGGCTGCGGATAGCTCACGGTGTCGGACACGAGATCCGCGCCCTGCTGGTCTGTGATCTTGAGCACGAGCCCCACCGGGCCGCCGGCCCGCGCCGGCGCGATCGTCACGTTGATTTTCTTGCCAGGCGCCAGCGCTTCGACCGACCGAACCTTCGTCCAGCCGAGCCGCAGCAACGCAGACGGGTTCGACAACATCTCGGCCGACCAGTGCTCGGTATTGCCTTTGTCGTCGACGACGTCGAAAAACAGCTGCGGGTGCGGATTCGCGTAGTGAAAGCTCGTGACGGTCGCT
Source organism: uncultured Gammaproteobacteria bacterium (assembly GCA_963742115.1). Classification (GTDB taxonomy): domain Bacteria; phylum Pseudomonadota; class Gammaproteobacteria; order Steroidobacterales; family Rariloculaceae; genus FEN-1219. Next base: position 28,630 of record CAVUKQ010000006.1, on the reverse strand, counting down.
TCGCGCGTCCACTGCTTGTCCCGGTCATAGGAAATCAACGTGCCGTGGTGCGCGGCGGCCGGCACGGTTGCGGCAAGCAAGGCTGCGCCAAGGCTTAAGTCTGCTACGAGTCGGCGCATCAGGCGGCTCCGGCGAGGAATGGCGCCATCGTTCTTTGCGACAGGGTCCGTTGGGAAATGGAATCGCCGAATACCGGGTATCGGCCCCGCACGATACCTGGGCCTTCCGTCGCCTGGCCGAAGCGCTACAGCGCCTGCGCGACTTCGACGAACCGCTCGCGAATCCAGGTGTGCGCCGCGCTCGCGGTGTAGCGCGGGCTCCAGATGAGCTTCTCTCGCAGCCGCGGCACCGTGAACGGCGCCTCGACCAATCGTATGTTCGCCGCCTCACGCAGCCGCTCGCCGAGACGACGCGGAACCAGCGTGACGAGCGGCGCATCACGGAGCAGGAAAGGTGCCGTCGCGAAGCTCTCGGTGGACGCAACGATCCTGCGCTCGCAGCCGATCTCGGCGAGGTAAGTCTCGGCGATGGAGCCGTGATCTTGGCCCGCCAAGCGGAAGCTCAGATGCGGGAACGCGAGGAACTCGTCGATCGTAAACTGCTCGCCCGTGTGCGGATGACCCGACCACACGGCACAGACCCACGAATCCTCGAACAGGGGCACGGAAGGCAACCGCGGCTCGAACTCGGCCGGCAAGATCGCGAAGTCGATGTCGCCCGCAGCGAGGCGGTCCGCCGCCGTCGGCTCGAGCGCGAAGAAGCGGACGGAAATATTCGGAGCGCGCTCCGCCAGCAATTTCAGCAGCGGCCCGAGCAAGAGAAACGTAACGTAGTCGCTCGCGGCGATGCGAAACGACCAGCGTGACGCCTCCGGCGCGAACGGTTGGCGGAGATTCAGAAGATCTTCGACCTGCCGCACCGTGTCGTGCACGGGTGCAGCGAGCTCGGCAGCAAGCGCCGTAAGCTCGAGGTTGCGGCCGACCCGAACCAGCAGCTCATCCTGAAACGAATGCCGAAGCCGCGCGAGAATACCGCTCATGGCCGGCTGACTAAGAAAAAGTCGCTCACTCGCGCGCGTGACGTTCCGCTCGCTGAGCAGCACGTCGAGAGCGACGAGCAGATTCAGATCGAATTGACGGAGATTCACGCGCCTAGCGAGGGCCTATAATTAAGGAGACACGCATACATTCGTGTTTTACATGAATATACTTGCGTAACTATTTGTTTTAGCTTGAAGATAATAGCGACTTCCAATTGGGACCTCCAACCCGCGCCAAGCCTCACCGCGAATTGGGCTACCTGCGGAGTTACCGCCACCGTTACCCCTCCCCCGTAGTTTCGAACGAAGCCAAGTAACGGCGCGACTGATTGCCGTGAGACGGCGGCGACGGACGCCTACTGCGTCGTGTCCTGCGCGCCGAACAGTTGCTTGCCGTCCGGTAGCGTGACCTTGTCCGCCGCGGCCTTCAGGCTACCGTCGCGGGCGCGCGAGCCCGTGATCGTGACGGTGGTGCCCGTCGCCAGCGAATCCTGGTTCCAGCCGTAGCGCATCAGACGGTTCGGGCTGCCGAGCTCGAACGCCCACGCTTCGGCCGCGCCGTCGTCCTTTTTTACATCGAGGTAGATCCACGTGTGCGGGTTCATCCACTCGACGCGCGTGACCGTGCCGGTCACGTTCACGGGCTTGGCCGCGTCGAAGATGGCGGAGAACGAGTGGTGCGCCGCGGCGGGCAAGGCTGCGGCGAGCAAGGCGGCGGCCAGGCCGCGGACCCAAGGACTTCGATCGCTCACGACGCGTTCCCCCGATTTGCGGAACGCCGCTAGTCTAATTCGCGGCGGCGCCGGGCGCACGCTCGGTCGCCCGGCGGGCAGCCGCCTGTCGGGTCCTTGCGTTGACTCGCCCGCTGAACGCACGTAGGTTCTTCCCCCATGCCACGCGCCCGTGGGATCAAGCTCATGGCACCGCTCTGCGCGGTGTTCTTCCTGTGCTCCACGCCGCTCGCGCTCGCCCAGTGGCGCAATGCGCCGCCGGAGGCGAACGTGCCGCGCACGCAGAGCGGCGCCGTCGATCTCGAAGCGCCGCCGCCGCACCACGCGAATGGCCGCGTGGATCTCGAGGGCGTGTGGATGCCCGACGACAACCGCTACATCCGCGACCTCGCGCTCGATATCGGCGAAGCCAAAGTCCCGTACCAGCCCTGGGCACGCCGCCTCACCGACGAGCGCAAAGACGGCTCGCACTCGCGCGAGGACCCCGACGCACACTGTCTGCCGCAGGGCGTGCCCAAGATCGACTACGTGTCGTACCCGTGGAAGCTCGTCGAAACGCCGACGTCCGTCGTCATGTTGTTCGAGACGTTCACGTTCTGGCGGCAGATCTTCACGGATGGCCGCACCACGGACCCGAGCGCCAAGCCCGCGTGGATGGGCTACTCGACCGGCCGTTGGGAAGGCGACTCGCTCGTCGTCGAGACCACGGGCTTCAACGGCAAGCTGTGGCTGGACCAGATCGGCCACCCGACGACCGACCGTCTGCGTGTGACGGAACGCTTCACGCGCACGCACTACGGCCACATGCGCATCGACGTGACGGTCGACGATCCCGGCGCGTACACGGCGCCGTGGTCGGCATCGCAGGTCGTGCATCTGCGCTCCGGCTGGGAGCCGCTCGAGTTCATCTGCGAAGAGAACAACCGCGATACCGAGAACTTGCCCGGCGACGGCGCGCTGGTCGGGCTCTCGAACATCGAGGCCGCTCGCCGCAAGGGATACCTGAAGTAGCGCTTCACCGGGCTAGTTCGCTCGCGGGTGCTCCGGAGTCACCTTGTCCGCGGCGCGCGTGAGATTGTCGTAATCCGATACGAGACGAAACGCGCGCACGAGATTCTTAACGAACAGCTCTTGGCCGAGGAAGATGGGACCCGGCCGATTGATGATCGCATTGTTGATCGTGCCGAGCGCGAACTGGACCGCGAAACGAATGTTCGTATCTTCCTGCTTGGTCAGCAGGCGACGCGCTTGCTTGCCGATTCGCTCGATGAGAAGACCTGCGAATTCCCGACCGTGGATTCGGATGGGCTCCCAAAAGCCGGGATCGCGAATGGTGCGAATGAGCGCGGCGCGCCAGAAGCGCCGGTGCTTCCAATAGTACTGAACGAGATCTTCGATGAGCGCATCGATGAGCGTGTGGTTCGGCTCGGTCGCGAGCAGCCGATCGCGCGCCTGGGTTCGGTACTCGAGATGGTGCGCGATCATCGCATCGAAAAACTCGTCCTTGCTCCGGAATCGCGTATAGAACGCACCTGTTGAGTAACCCGCGGCCCTGGCTAGCTCGGCGATCGAGATGGTCTCCAGCTCGCGATGCTCGAGCAGCGCGAAGCCCGTCTCGATCAAGGCGTCGTAAGTCTTGCGCCCCCGTTTCTGCTTGATGCGTCGGTCCGGAGAGACGGACTCAGCGGGTCTCGCCATAACGTCGTCGGGCTCGTTGCGCGTGCTTGACGCAGAACTAAGAATCTGTATTCTGTTCACAGCGTAAGAACGAGCGCAAGTGCGAATACAATCTCGCGTCTGCGGATTTCTGATTCTCGTTTTCTGACGCAAGAACAAGAACGATTCTTTATTTTTTGGGGGACGGGGGTGGGAACCATGAGACAGAAGCGCGTAGCGACTGCTACCGGTGCGAATTGCAGGTCGCGTTTGGCAGCTGCGATCATCGTCGCCCTGGGCGCACCGGCGGCGATTCATGCGCAGGAAGTTGGGCCGGAGCTCGAAGAAGTCATCGTCACCGGTAGCCGTCTACGTACGAGCGGCATGGACATGCCGAGCCCCGTAACCGTGGTGACCCGAGAAGAAATCAGCATCATCGCCCCCACCAATCTGATCGAGGGGATGGCTGAGCTACCCCAGTTCTACGGCTCGAATACGACCCAAAACCCCGGCAACTTCTTCGTCACGGAAGGGGCCGGATCGCTCAACCTGCGGGGCCTGCAAAGCAAGCGCACGCTGCAGTTGCTCAACGGACGCCGCGTAGTGCAATCCACGATCTTCGGCGGGCCCGACATCAACCTGTTCCCCGAGACCGTGATCTCGTCGGTCGAAACCGTCACCGGCGGCGCAAGTGCCGCCTACGGTACCGATGCGGTTGCCGGCGCCGTCAATTTCATCCTGGATACCGACTTCGAAGGCTTCAGGGCCAACGTCTCGGGCGGGGAGAACGACGCGGGGCAGGGCGAGCATTACGAGGTCTCTTTCGGGGCCGGGTTCGCCCTCGGCGACAACACGCACGTGCTCGTATCGCTCGAGAAGAACGACCAGGATCATATTTGGGGCCAGCAGGTCCTCGATTACGACTGGTACCGGGCCCGCGCTTTGCTCGAGAACACCGCGGCCGGCGCCGGCACGACGCAGGACAATCCCGCTTACGTTCCTTACGACCAGATTCGCAGCATGAACTTCTCGCTCGACGGCATCCTCTATTTGCCGCCCGCGGCGGGCGGCTCGCAAATTCTCGATGCGAACGGCAACCCTTCGCCGTTCGTTTTGGGCAGTCCCTGCAACACCCATGGTTGCTCCACGGTGAACGGCGGCTCTGGCGTGGACAGCGGGATCAGCAGCTTGCAGATCAGCCCGGAGACGAGCAGGGAGAACATCTTCGCCTATATCGAGCACGGGTTCGCTAACGGTTTGACGGTCTTCGGTCAGCTCATATCCGGTGAGACCGAGGTTGTGTCACCAGGCAATCCGGGCCTCTTCGGCAACCCCCCGGCCGCGGCTGCGGACCGGGCATTTACGATCTACAGCGGCAATCCATTCCTCCCTGCCAGCACCCAGCAGGCGATGACCGCTAACAATCTCGCGTCGGTACAGTTCAGCCGTATCGGTGCGCCCGAGGACATCGCTTCCGCTGCCTTTTACGACCAGACCACCGAGACGGATTCTCTGACGGGCGGTTTCAAGTACGACTTCCAGGGGGATGGCTTTTTCGGCAACGGCGGGTGGCAGCTCAACGGCTACTACCAGACAGGTGAAACCGACGTCAAAGCCATCCAGGGCGGTGGCATTCGCCTCGATCGCATCTACCTCGCGGCCGACGTGGTCACGGATCCCCTCACGGGTCAGCCGGCTTGCAACGTCACTGTGGCCACACGCAATACCGCTAATCCCCTCTATCCCGATTGCGTGCCGCTGAACCTCTTCGGCCGCGGCAGAGCCTCGCCAGCGGCCGTCGACTGGGTGACCGGGTTCGAGCCGGGCGTGCCGATCAACGCCCAAGCCTTCCTATCGGCGACCGAGAGCTTTCCGTACAGCTATGTCTCCGGAACGGACAAGAAACGGGTCATAAATATTAAGCAGGACGTCTGGGAAGTCTCTGCGAACGGCGAGCTCGCCGAGGGCTGGGCGGGTCCGATCAGCATGGCGTTCGGCTACGGGTTTCGCAAGGAATCCTTCACGCAGGTCGTCGAGGTCGGCCCAGGCGGCAATATCAATGGTGATCCGAGGTTTCGCCCCGTCATGGCTAACAACGCTGCCCTTGGCATTCGCGGTGTGCCGGGCGGAGCGCTGGCATCCGGCAACTCCGTCGAGATTCAGTTCTCGAACGTGCCGTTCGCACGGGGCGAGCAAGACGTGGCGGAGGCCTTCACCGAGTTCCTCGTCCCGCTCGTCTCGGGTGTCAAGGGTGTCAAACAGTTGAATCTTTCCGCGGCCGCCCGCTTGGCCGACTATTCGGGCGCCGGACACCAGGAGTCGTGGAAGACGGGGCTCGACTGGGCGATCATCGATCAAGTGCGCCTGCGCGCCACGGTCTCGCAGGATGTTCGGGCCGCCACGATGGGCGAGAAGTTCGACCGCACGGGTGGTTTTACGGCTCCGCTCAGCGACTACGGTATCACCCCGACGCCGGCGCTATACACGGCCACGCAGTTTTCCAATGGAACGCCGGACATCAAGCCCGAGCAAGCCAGGACTGGGACTTTCGGTATCGTCTATCAGCCGGCGGCGATCGACAGCTTGAGCGTTTCCGTGGACTTCTACTCCATCATCATCGAGGACAACATCCAGCAGGCGGGGGCCCAAACAGTCGTCACCGGCTGCTATCAGCAAAGCGACCCGTTCCTGTGCTCACTGATCACTCGTGGCGGCACGCCGAGCGTCGAGGATCCCTCGATCAACTACATTTCGCTGATCGGAGTGCCCTACTACAACCAGGCACGCACCGAGGCCAAGGGCATCGATTACGAAGTGAACTATCGCAAGGACGTCGACTGGTTCGGCGGTGGCGAGGTCGTCGGCCTGCGCTTCTTGGCCAGCTTTCTCGACGAGCGCACCGATATCAATGCCGCGGGTGTGAGGACCCCGCTCGAGGGCACGTTCGGGGTCGTACCCACGCCCAACACGGGCTTACCGGAGACGTCGGCCGTGATCTCGGGAAACTACAGCCGCGGCCCGTTGTCGTTGTCGCTGGCCGCTCGCTACGCGAGCTCTGTGATCATTCAGCGAACCTGGAACACCGGCGTCACCGGCGGCGCGGCCCCCGCCCTGTGGGATGTGGCCGACAACGAGACCGACGCCGAGACGGTGCTCGATGCGCGCTTCGACTACCGATTCGAAACGGCCAACGGCAACCTAGACCTGTTCTTCAACGTCAATGATCTGCTCGACACCGAGCCCGAGGATTTTCTCACCGCCGTGTTCAGCTCGAACGCCACGTCGGGAACCGGCCTCGGCGTAACGGGTGAGAATCGAGGTCGTCGCTACAGCCTCGGAGTTCGAATGGCCTTCTGATGAGGGTTTGCTATCGCTCTAGTAGGGCCGGCGACAGAAGCTCAGCGCGAACACGCCAACGCCGGCGATCATGGCCATCGGAATCAAGTACGCGACGACGCCCGACGCCGAGGTGCCGCCGCCGAGCAGGATGCCCGCGAGCAACGGGCCGGTGATCGATCCCACGCGCCCGACCGCGATGCTCGCGCCGGACCCGGTGCCGCGGGTTTCCGGACTGTAGTAGGTCGGAGCGAGCCCATAGAGCGCGAAATTCGCTCCGAGCACGAAGAAACCCGCGGCGCCGCTCAGCACGAGGATCTCCGCCATCGTGCCCGAGCGGCTGAGCCCGAACAGCGCCACGGCCAAGCCGGCGTAGGCGACCGTAAGCGGCCAACGCAGGTCGAATCGATCCACTAGGCGTCCGACGAGCAACGCCCCCGCCACGCTCGCGAGATTGAACGCGAGCGAAGCGAGCGGCGCGACCGCACGAGTCATCCCCTTGCCGGCCGCGAGCGTCGGCAGCCAATTGAGGATCAGGTAAAGGATCAAGAGCGTCGGCAGGAACGCGATCCAGAGTAGCAGCGTCGCGGGCGCGCGACCTCCGCCGAACAGCGTCGTCCACGCGCTCTGCCGGTCGCGTACGTCGCCTGCGCGGCGCTGGAGCGTCTCCGGCATCAACGCGTACAAGAGCAGCGCGAGCAGCACCGGAACCATGCCCCCGACGTAGAACAGCAGCCGCCAATCGAGCCCGGCGAACGCTTGGATCAACAAGGCCGCGCCGGCGCCGCCGATCGGCATGCCGCAAAATATCGTCGTCGCCGTCTGCGTGCGCTTCTCCGCAACACTGACCTCGATCGCGACCGCCATCATGATCGGGAACGCCGCGCCCAAGTTCAGGCCCGCGAGAAGACGCACCGCGAACAGCGTCTCGAACGTCGCGCACGCGGCCGTTGCGAACGTGAACACGCCGAACAGCAGCACAGCTCCGATGAACACCGGCCTGCGTCCGAACCGGTCCGCGAGCCAGCCGCCGGCGCTCGCACCGAGCACGAGCCCGAAGTTGCCGATCGCAAAGATCCAGCCGAGAGCCTCGGCCGACAGCCCGAGCTCCGGCGCGAGCCGTGGTGCCGCCACTCCGATCGCCTGGATGTCGAACCCTTCAGCGATCGCAACGCAGAAGCACACCGCCACCGTGAGAGCGGAGCTACGAGTGATCGTCTTCGCGTCGATTGCTGTGGCCATCGGCGGGTCGAATTCTAGCGGGCATCGGTCGCGCACTCCATGGCGCTGAGGGTGTGATATAAAAGTTCTCATTCAAAGTTTGTGTTCCGCTAGTTTTGCGATCGTTCCAAAACCTAGGGGGGTACTTCCTGTGAAAAGACTTACTGGCCGTAGGGGTTTGCTGTGCTCGGTTGCGGTTCTAGTGCTCGGCACGGCTTCGGAGGGTTTCGCGCAACAACCCCCCGCCTCGGGCGACAAAGGCCCCGAGGAGATCGTGGTCACCGGCTCGCGCATCGTCCGGCGCGACTTCACTTCGCAGAGCCCGATCGTGACGATCGATCAGTCGACGTTCACGGCACGGACCAATGTCGGCATGGAGGCCGCGCTGAACCAATTTCCCCAATTCACGCCCGGCGGCACCCAGGCGCAGAACAGCCCCGCCGGCACGCCGTTCCCGCAAGCTGATGCGGCGCCCGGCGCGGCCACGCTGAACCTGCGCGGCCTCGGGGGCAACCGCAGCCTCGTGCTCGTCGACGGCCGGCGAGTGCAACCGGTGAACGGTCAGCTGCTCGTCGACATCAACACGATCCCGTCGGCGGCCATCTCCCGTGTCGAGGTCATCACGGGCGGCGCGGCGGCTGTGTACGGCGCGGACGCGATCGCCGGTGTCGTCAACTTCATTACGAAGAAGGACTTCAGTGGCGTCGAAGTCAACGCCCAGTCCAGCATCACCGGCGAAGGCGACGGCGAAGAGACCAGCGTCAGCGGCATACTCGGAGCGTCGCTCGACGACGGCCGTGGATCGGTCATGCTCGGTGCCGATTGGAGCAAGCGCAACGTCATCTTCGGCCGAGATCGCGGCTGGGTCGTCGACGGATGGAACGACCCGGGCACGACCTCGGGCGGCATCGGTAGCTCCAACCTGTCGCAGTTCGACCCCGCACGCGCGTCCTATTGCGCCGTCACGAATTGCGGACAACCTCTTGGGGCGCCGTTCGGCCCGGGCAATGCGCCGACGGGCGGGTTTCCGCTCACCGGCGGGACGATCTACGGCATCGATCAGAACGGTAACCTCTTCGATCCCAACAACCCGCTGAATGCCACCCACCCCTATACCGGGCCGCTGGGTGGCAACTCGGGCTTCAAGCTGAATCCGGTCCAGACTCCGGGCACGCCCCAAACGCTCGGCCAATTCGACCCGGAGCACACCTACCTGCAACTGCCGCTCGAGCGCTACGCGATTTTCGGCTCGGGCCGCATGGCTCTCACTGAGAAGGTCGAGGTGTTCGCGGAACTCCACTATTCCGAGACGTTCGCGACGGCGTCGGGCTTCGTCTCGAGCTTGTTCAACGTATGGTCGCCGACGGTCCCGTACAATCATCTGTACGACGACCCGAATTCGCCGCAGTTCAATGGCGGTCCCCCCGGCACGTCACACCATCCGGTTCCGGCGGCGCTCGCAGCACTGCTGAATTCCCGGCCGACCCAAGACGCGCCGTGGACATACGTCGGCGGCTTGGACTACATCCCGAATTTCACGACCGAGACGACCAGCAACGTCTACCAGGCCATCGGCGGTGTCAAAGGCGACGTCGACGTCGGCAAGCACGACTGGACTTGGGAGTTCTACGCCTCGCACGGCTCGACGACCGTGAACGCGCGTCAGCCGGAAGGGTTCCCGTATTTGCCGAGGCTCCAGAACCTGTTCAACGCGGATTACTACGGCAAAGGCTTCGACGTGCTGAGCCTGCCCGGCGCCGTGCCGTTGGCCGTGACGGGTCATTGCACGTCCGGTATCCCGCTCTTCACTAATACCGGGGCCGTCGACAACACGCCGTCGGTCTCTCAGGACTGCGCCGACTACATGGTCCTCAGGATGAACGACATCTCACACCTGACGCAGGACATTATCGAGGGCAGCGTCACCGGGGCGATCGCGGAAATGAAGTCCGGACAGCTCCAGTTCGCATTGGGCATGGACGCGCGCAGGGAGCATTTCTCGTACGACCCGGACACCGGCTACAACGCGAACCAGGACTATCCGTACGTCATCCAGAACATCATTCTGCCGGTCTCCGTCGATGGCGAGACGACGGTCAAGGAAATCTACGGCGAGCTCGCGATCCCGCTGCTGAACGACCGCGTCGAGCTCGATCCCGGCGTCCGCTATTCGGACTACGACACGGTTGGCAAGACCACGACCTATAAGCTGATGGGCGACTGGAAGATCGTCGATCGCGTTCGGTTCCGCGGCGGCTACCAATTCGCGACGCGTGCGCCGAACGTCAACGAGCTGTTCACGCCGCGAGGCGGCAGCGCGCTGCTGGGCGGCACGGATGCGTGCGCGAATTACCCGCAGACGCAAGTCTGGGGCAACGTCGCGACCAACCCGAACCGCCTGAACTTACAGGCGCTCTGCCAGCAATTGATGGTGCGCGACGGGGCACCTGCGACGCTATACGTGCCCGGTCAAGCAAGCGCGGACAACTATAACTACAACGTGTTCGGCGGGCAGTTCTTCTTCCCGTTCGTGATCGGCGTGACCGAAGGCAACCGTGGTCTCGAATCCGAGACGGCAGACACGTATACCGCCGGCTTCGTCTTCGACCTGCCTGGCGCCGAGCGGCTCACGCTCTCGATCGACTGGTTCCTGATCGAGCTCGAAAAAGCGGTCGGCATCCCGGGCCACGACACCGTCTACCAGCAGTGCCTCGATGGCCAGTACAACCCGCTGATCGGTAGCGCGCCCGGATCGCATTCGGGTGCCGAGCTCGCCGCGGGGAATCCGTTCTGCGCTCTGATCCAGCGCGAGTACGTCGGAGGCGCCCCGCTGACGCCGGGCAACTACGGCGCCGACCGCAAGTTCAGCGCCCAATACATCAATCAGGGCGGCATCACGTCCGAGGGCGCCGACATCCAGGTGGATTGGGGAATTGGGTCGTTCCTCGTGAACGTGCAGGGCAGCATTCAAACGAAGTACGAAGTGGCGCCTTTCCCGGGCGCCGCCTTCATCGACTACACCGGCACGATCAACGCCACCGCGAACGGCAGTGCATTCGACTACCGGCTGCTCTCGTCAGTGATTTACGCCAAAGGGCCCTTCTCCCTCGGCATGCGTTGGCAGCATCTGCCGGAGCTCGATACCGCGCCGGGCGCGGCGCCCACCGCGTTCGGTGTGGATTCGCACGATCAATTCGACCTCTTCGGCAGTTACAGTTTCGGCGACCGCTGGTCGGTGCGCTACGGCATCGACAACGTGACGGACGAGGAGCCTGAGTGGACCACTCGAACGACGACTAACAACTCGGTTGGCACCACCAACAGCTATTACGACCAGATCGGCCGACGAGTGTTCATAGGCATGACGATGACCTTGTAGCCCTTCGGCGGAGCTCTTCAGGTCAACGAAGACAGCTTGAAATAGACGCCTGGGCACTCGCCCGGGCGACGGGCATCAGTGATTGCAACTTGCTGTAGCGTCCGTTCTACGCCTTGCACCTTAGCGACTATCCCACGCTTCCGGGGCGGTCCGGAATGAAGCTCGGTGGAGCGTCACCCGTTGGCAGACTATTCCGCCGCTACGCACGCGAAATTCTCGGCATCATCGATGCTGCCATTTCCGCTATAGCGTGCCACCTGAGGATACGGACAGAGCGGTCGAGTCCGAACCGGTTTGCCCTCCTCGAGCTTCGCCGCCTCGATCCGCTTCGGGGCTTCGCCCCGCTCTACCCACGCTTCGAGCGCACCGAGCCCGTCGAAGGTGTCCGGACCCGTGCCGCCCCTGCAATGGCTCACGCCCGGCATCAGGAACAGCCGATAAAAGCCCTGCACGTCTTCACGTGCCGCGTCCGACGTCGATCCTGCGACAGTCGACACGACCGAATTGAAATAGTCCATGCTGTTGTATGGCGTGATGCCCCAGTCCGCCCAGCCGTGATACTGGATCAGCTTTCCGCCGCGATCTCGAAACGGTCGAAGGTTCGGATCCATCGAGTTCATGAGCTTCCCGACGTGCTGATCCGCGTAAGCAACGTCGCGTTCGAGATTCATGGTGGCGAAATTCCACTTCGGGTCCTGAAACACGAGATACCGGTAAAGCGTCTCCGCCCACGCAACTTGTCCGTTGCTGCCGAGGTAGTTTGCAGCCATCTGGGGCCAGCCGAGCTCGCTGCCGCGCGGAAAGCCGGGAAATATCTTCGTCCCGTCGCTGCGCCGAATGTCCGAGTAGATTCGCCTCACGGCCTGGACCTGCGGCGGCGTGAGGCACGTCGCCGCGTCGGTTCCCGTGCACGCGAGCTCTGAGGGATCGAACCGGCAGACGGCCGGATTCTCGATGAGTCCGTCCTCCACCCCGTCCAACGCGTCGCACGCGGCGAGCACCGCTTTGTGAAGCGCCGGAGTCTTGTCGATCGGCTTGTCGAGACGCGCCGCCGGATCGACGAGCGTTGCGAGCCCGAAGGAGATCTGCGCCGCCTGCAAATGCGTCATGTAGTTCGCGGGCGCCCCGGCGAGGATGCCGTCGTAGTCGGCCGGATAGCGCTGGGCTTGCGTCATCGCCTGATGCCCCCCGCTCGAGCAGCCCGTGAAATAGCTATGCTCGGCCGGGCGCCCGTAGAACTTCTCGACGATCGCCTGCGACTTGATCGTCATTTCGTGAATGCCGCGGTGCGTCCAATCGCCGACGACGCCTTCGTCGAAGGCGCCGTTCGGCATCGTCCAAGTAGCGTCATCCCACTCACTCTGATGACCGGTGTCGGTACCCCCGACTGCGTAGCCTTTGTCCAATGCCTCCGCCATGGAGCCATAGGGCAACTTCCCCCAGAAAGCCCCGAGGCCAAGCCCCTGAAAGCGGCCGTTCCAGTTCGCCAGCGGCATCCAGACTTCGAAGTTGATAGCGCGTTCGACGACTCCGGCGACACGGCAGAGCGATCGATGAACCTGGACCGGCGCCGCAGCGCCACGGCCGATACCATTCTCAGTGCCCGAAATGGTGTGCTCACCATTGACACGGATTGCTTCCGCGCGAGTGATTCGAGTTAGCGGCAGGGCGAATTTGGAAATAGCCGAGCAAGCCGCATCGAGATCACGCGCCGATTGCGCATACGAGGCTTGGGGAATGGCACAAAGTCCCAGCAGCATCAAATTCAAGAACGCCAACAGTTTCTTCATCGCATCCATGAAGGGTACCTCTTCGGCGGCATGTGACTTTTTCGAAGACAGCAGCTCATTCCCATCGTACGACTAACGAGCCGGTGCCGCGTCAAACGATTATCGGCACCCTGCGGCACGCTCTCGGGCTTCAGCGCTGCGACAGAATTCGGCTTTCGATGTAGCTTCCGACGTCGTGCAGCTCCTCCACGCTGTACCCGTTGCCGAATGGCGGCATCGAAGTGCCGGCCACCCCAGAGCGCGCCGTCGCCATGATGTCCTCGATCGTGAGTCCGCTCGACAGCGGTTTGCCAAGCTGCCCGCCTTCGCCGCTCGCGCCGTGACAGGTCTGGCACACGGTGCCGTAGATCTCGGCACCGCGCGCGAGATTCGGCTTGCGGCCGAGGTCGAAGGCCGCGAGGAAAGCGCGCGGATCGTCGTGCGGCTCGTCGGTTACGCGATTCGATTCCCCAGGCGCCGGGTCGCCCGAGCCCGGCGGCAACGATCCGAGCGTGCCGTTGAGCGAGAACAGCCAGAGGCCGTCGTTGAGGCGGCCGCCTGTGATGCCGCCGCCTGCAATCCCCGCGAGGTATTGCACGCCTTTGTGCTCGAATGTCGTCGCCGTGGTCGTGAAGCCGCCGTCGGTTTGAAACGACCAGAGCCGCTGGCCCGTGTCGCTGTCCATCGCGGTGAGCTCGCCGTTGAAGCGGCCCGCGAAAATCAGGCCGCCCGCCGTGGTGATCGTGCCCGCGCAGCGCGAGTCGAGCAGCCGCCGCCAGGCGACCTGGTGATTCGTCACGTTCATCGCGACGAGCGTGCTGCGCGAGTCGGTGCCGATGTCGCGCGCGCTGCCGAACGTGCCCTGCACGTAGCGCCGAGTCTTCTCGTCCTCGGGGCCGATTATCGCGGCGGGGTCGCCGCCGACCGTGCCGCGGCCGGGACCGTCGCCCGCGCAGAGGTACATCAGTTGGTTCGCTGGGTTGTACGAGCTTGGGTGCCAAGTGACGCCCGAGAACGGACGCCAGATCGCGCTCGCCTCGCTGCTGAAAGGCGTGAACGTGCGCGCGCGGTTGCGCAGTATACCTTCGAAATTCTCGCCGACCGCGTCGACCTCGTGGCGCACGACGGAATCGCCCTGCGGGATGGGCTGCGTTGCCGCCGTGCGCTGGATCCTGTCCTGCGGCACGGGCTCCTCGAGCACGGGAGTGAGCGGCACGCCACTCGTGCGATCGAGGATGTAGAGATACCCGGCCTTCGAGACCGTCGTGATGCCCTTGCGCGGCATGCCGTCGAAGTCGGCGTCGAACAGGATCGTCGGGTTCGCCGCGTCGAAGTCCCAGATGTCGTGACGCACAAGCTGGAAATGCCAGCGGTACTGGCCAGTGGCCGCGTCGAGCGCAACGAGCGAAACGGTGAATAAGTTGTCGCCCTCGCGAATGGCGCCGTTGAGATCGGGAGCGGCGTTACCGGTCGAGAAGTAGATCATGCCGAGCTCGGGATCGACGCTCGGGGTTTGCCACACCGGCGCGCCGCCATATTTCCACGCGTCGTTGTTCTGCGGCCACGTGGCGTGACCGATCTCGCCGGGCCCCGGCACCGTGTAGAAGTTCCAGATGCGCTTGCCGGTCTTCGCGTCGTACGCGCTGATGCGGCCGCGCACGGCGTACTCGCCGCCCGTGAAGCCTACGATCACTTTGCCGTCGTAGTAGAGAGGCGCGGCCGTGATGCCCTCGCTGACGCCGGGGTCGCCTGCGCGGATGTCCCACGCGACTTTACCCGTGAGCTGATCGAGCGCGACGAGCCGGCCGTCGAGCCGCCCGACATAGACCTTACCGTCGCCCAACCCCACGCCACGGCTCAAGCGGCCGCAGCAGATGATCGCGTTCTCGAAGTCGACGTTCGCTTCGTACGTCCAGAGGATCTTGCCGCTCTCGACGTCGACGGCGAACGCGTCGTCGTCGCCGGTCACGACGTACAGAACACCCTCGTAGAACAGTGCCTGCGCCTGCTGCGAATAGCCCTGGCCGAGACCCGACCCGTTGAGGCTCACGCGCCAAACGGCCTTCACCTGCGCGACGTTGCCGCGATTGATCTGCTCGAGCGTCGAGTAGCGCTGGTTGTAGACGTTCCCGCCGTTCGTGATCCAGTTTTCGGCCGGCCGCGTCACGAGCTCGGCCGCGCCGAAGGCGGGCGCCCGGGCGCTCGGTTGCGCGACGGCCGGCGAGGCCGCCGATCGTGCAACCGGTTGCGCCTCGGCCGGCAAGGCGGCGCCGGAGGCGAGAGCGACGAAGAGAGCGAGCGCGCCGCGGCGCGCGATTGGATGAAGCATCGACTTGGGTCCCCCAGTAACGCTTGCGCGAGTATATACACGGCGCGCTTTGTCATCCGCCGCCGCATCCTGCGGGAGCTAACGCGCGGCGCGCGACCAGTCCGCCGTTGCGCGACGACTTGCGCCTACGAAGATGCGCCGTCACCGACCGATGGGCGGCGTGCTGAGTGGCGGCCGCCGACTCTTTGCGAGTTGCTCATAAGCAAACGCGAGCCTGATCAGAACTGGCTCGCCCCACTCCGCGCCCAAGAGCTCGACGCCGACGGGAACGCCAATAGGCGCGTCGGAGCTTGGCGCAGAGAAGCCCGCGGGGAAGGTGATCGCGGG
The DNA here is from genome assembly GCA_963742115.1 of uncultured Gammaproteobacteria bacterium. Taxonomy (GTDB): domain Bacteria; phylum Pseudomonadota; class Gammaproteobacteria; order Steroidobacterales; family Rariloculaceae; genus FEN-1219. The sequence continues at coordinate 12,843 of CAVUKQ010000006.1, read as the reverse complement.
AAAGCCCGTGCTATTCGAGAGGACGCCGTTGCGCTCGACTTGCTCTTCACCGATCGGAACCACTAGCCGCTTCTGGTGCGGATACAGAATCGCATCGAGGCTGTTCTCCGCCATGACACGCATGACTGCCAACCGAAGAGCGTCACGACGCAACAAGGCCTCCTTGTATTCCACGCTCTTCAGTTCGTCATCGGCACGCTGATACCCGGCGAGCGCGCCCCTGATCGAGTCGTGAAATTTCCCACCTGCAATGAACTCTTCTAGAGTTTTTACTGGGGCACGGGGACCGAGCTTCGCGAGATAAGCATTGAAAGCCGCTTTGAACTCGAACTGCGTGAGTTGGGTGTCTTCAGTCAACTCGGCGAAATTCGGGATGCGGATGGGCACCATCGTCGCGCCGGCCGCATTCATGCGCTCAGCCGCGCGGCGCACGACCGCGTTCACTTCTTCATGAACCGGTTCGCCGCCGAACAAGTCCAGCAGCACGCCGATGCGAGCGCCGTTGAGGCCATCGGCGTCGAGGAATGCGGTGTACGTGGTCGGAGCTCGCTGCCAGCCAAACGCGGTGATGGGATCTTCAGGATCGTAGCCTGCCATCACCGTTAGCGTGCGAGCGGCATCCTCCACGGTTCGCGTGATCGGCCCGACCTCATCCTGCGTCATGCTCGCAGGGATGATCCCACGACGGCTGACCAGCCCGCGGGTTGGTCGTATGCCGACGAGACTCTGTGCGGAAGCAGGAGACCTGATCGATTGTCCCGTATCGCTGCCGGTGCCGATGATGCCGAAGCTCGCCGCGATCGATGCTCCCGTTCCGCCGCTCGAGCCGCCTGGCGTGCGTGTCAGATCATACGGATTCCTAGTCTGCCCACCGACGGAGCTCACGGAGCTGCCGCCCAGAGCGAGCTCGGTCATGTTCGCCTTGGCGAGAATCAGCGCACCAGCATCCCGCAGCCTTTTGACGACGAACGCGTCTTGTAGCGGCACCGACTGCGCAAGTGTCAGGGAGCCGCCCGTAGTAGGCATGTCGGCCGTATCGAAATTGTCTTTGAGAATGACGGGAATACAGTCGAGGGGGCGGAGCGTGCCTCGGCTCCCCCGCAACAGCCGATCCATCTCTGCGGCGGTCTCTAGCGCCCTGCTGTTGATCGTGATGATCGCGTTCAACGCGGGACCTTGCTTATCGAACGCGGCGATCCGCTCGAGATAGGACTCCACCAGTCGCACGCACGTGAGCCGGCCCGCCGCGAGCGCGGCATGCACGGACGCGACGGTGGCTTCTACGGGGCTGAACTCGTCGGCGGGCGCGGAAGGTTGGCTCATGAGCGGTAAGGCAACGGCAAGAAACGCAATCGCTACCCCCAATAATTCAGCTGGTCTGCTGCTCACGGTGATCGCGGCGCCGGTAAGCGCGGGATCGCGTCGTCACGCATGGCCGCGTGCCACGCGACGACGGCGAGCACGATGGCCGCCTGCCGCAAGTCCTCCACGTCCACCGCGTCCGCGAAGTCAGCGTTCGTGTGCCGCGTGCGCACGTCGTAGTTGCGGAAGTCCTTGATCGTCGTGAATGCGGGTACGCCCTGCTCCACGAACGGCACATGGTCCGTGCTGCCGATTCCCTCGATCACATTGCGCCGCGTGCCGAGGCCGTGAAGCGGCTCGAGCCATGCGTCGAAGATCTCTTTCGCGGCTTCGCTCTGCTCCATGTAGAAGCCGTAAGTCTTTCCCGTGCCCGGGTCGTCGTTGATATAGACCGCGATTCGCTGCAGCTCATCTGCGCGATGCTGTTCAACCCAGGCGCGCGACCCGAGAAGACCTTGCTCCTCTCCGCCCCACAAGACCGCACGTATCGTTCGACGCGGAGCTGCGTCGATCGCGCCGAGAAGGCGCATCGCCTCCATCACGGTCGCCACGCCGTCGGCGTTGTCCGTCGCGCCGGTGGCGGTGTGCCAGGAATCGAGGTGGGCGCCGACGAGGACGACTTCCTTCCCGATGACGGGGTCGGAGCCCGGAATCTCAGCGAAAACGTTGTAGCTGTCGACGCCATCCTCGTCGTACTCCACGTCGACGCCAACCCGAAGCTGGACCGGGTCTCCTGCCTCCACGAGCCGAACCAGCATGTTGTAATGCTCGGCTGCGAGCACGACGGCCGGCGTTCCATCCGACGGCGTGTTCCGATCGCCCTGCACCCGCACGGTTCCGTGCTCGGTCGAGCTCGGAAGAAGCGCGACGCCGGCACCGTGGGCACCTAGGCGCGCGAACAGCTCTGATCGAGGCGTCGCGCTCGACGGCGACGGAAAAGGCGGGTTGCCGGTGCGCACCGAATTCTGATCGGCCGCGGGCTGGGGACGATCTGCGCTGAGAAACTCCACTTGCGGACGCGCGGCGAGCACGATTGCGCTTTGGAGGCGGTCGGCTAACGAATCGATCTCTTCGGCCGTACTGTCGCCGACGTATACGGGCGTACCGGTCAACACGCCCCCTGTTCGTGGCGACCAAGCCTCGGCGTAGCCGGTGAGCGGCATGTATCGGGGCGCAACCATCTCGACCGTCAGGGCGCGAAGCGTCCAGCCGCGTCCAAACGCGAAAGGCTCGAGACGGGCCGAGGCGAATCCCCATGTCTGAAACCGCTCCACGGCCCAACGCGCAGCCCGATCGTAGGCCGGCGATCCCGATAGCCGCGGACCGAGGCGGTCAGTCAGCTCGTAAAAGATCTCCCCCGTCTTGGAGCTTGCCTGTGACTCGGCAATGATCGCCGCCACGACGGCGGCGTCGACGCGTTCGGCGGCACCCAAGCGCAGTGGGATCATCGCGATAACGAACGCTGTAACGGCGATTCCGCTCGCGCGTTTCGCGCTCGAAGCAGCGAAGTTTCGCAGCATGCACGGACGTCTTCTCGAACAGGGCACATCACGGCCTCCATGCGCAACACTGATCGGAATGCACTCCTGACCGTGCATCGATCGCATTCTTTATCGCTCCGGCCAACGCTATATCCCCCCGATAGCCGCGATGGGTGCGCAAGTCGATCGATACTTAAACACTGCGTTTCGACCTGCGCAACTTGAAGCGCGCGCCTGTAACTCGCCTGCGAATCGGCAAAGAAAGCCCGCGCGCGGGCCGCCTCGAGGTGCGTGTACATGATCGAAGGCATCCGTTCGGTCAGCGCTCGCGCGCCGCCGTCGTCTCGCTGGAAGGTCGCAAGGCCCTACTCGGCGTGCGAAAGGGTGGCGCAAACCGACTTTTTGGCGTTCTATTCGTAGGCCATCCCAATGATGCGGGCAAGGAGCGAGAATTCTATGAACGTTGGTATTGTGGTCGCGCGCGCTCGACTGGCTGTCGCTGCGACCGCGTTGGTCGTGGGGGCGCTCGCCGCACCGGCTTTGGCCGTGGAGCCGCAAAAGCCCTATAGCGAGCTCACTCCGCGGCCGATGTGGGCGGAGAAGGTCAAGGAAGGTCTTTTCGTGGTCCGCGGACCGCTTGGTCCCTGCCTGCCGATGCCCTGCCCGGCCGTTCCGACGCCGGTCAATCCCGACGGATTGCTGCACGAGCCGGGCGACGTGGCGGTGCGGGTGACGCCCGAGGGGCTGATCATCGTGGACACCAAGTTCGCTTACAACATCCCCGAGCTTCTCGAAGTCATCAAGACGATCTCTGACAAGCCGATCAAGTACGTCCTGGCCAGCCATTATCATGCCGACCACAACGGCGGCATCGGCGAGATGATCAAGCTGGGGGCGACGGTGGTGGTCAACGACAAACTGCGCGACGCCTACGACCGCAGCAAGCAGGACGGTTCCTCGCCGCAGGTAACCTTCGGCGACTACGGCTCCATTCAACTCGGCGGAGTCAAGGTGGAGATGCATCACTTCGCCACCGGTCACACGCGCGGCGACACCTTCGTCTACTTCCCCGACCTGAAGGTCGTACACACCGGCGACGTGGCTCCCGAGGGCATGCCGACCTTCGACTACCGGGACGGAGCCAGCGCGGTCGGCTGGGTCAGCGAGATGTACGATCTCCTGAAGCTCGACTTCGACTGGGCGATCCCGGGGCACGGCCGGCTGCTTACTAAGGACGAGATCCGTCAGTACGTGAAAAACGTCGAGATCATGAACGAGCGCATGAAGGAACTGGTGCGGCAGGGCGTGCCGGTGGACGAGGCGGGCAAGCGGCTGAAGCTCGACGACCTTGGCTGGGCCAGGAGCGCTTCCACCAACACGTTCCTCCTCGGCGGCAGTATCCCCGGCTACTACGCCGAGATGAAGGCCATCCTCGAGCAGGAGCAACAGCTCGGAGCACGAACAATGATCGTCGTGGAACGCCAGCAGGTCGCGCTCGGCGTCACGGAAAGGATCATCTCGATGTACTGACGTCCCCGAGAAGCCCGCCGACATTCACTTCCCACTCGGCATACAGCCCGCCGTCGGGCTCGGGCGTGAGCTTCACCCCTGAACGATTGAGTCCTCTTCGTCGCCCTCGGGCACGGTCACATGAGACTTTGGTCCGACTAGCCGAAACAGCCGAAGTAGCGGTGTAATGCGATACGAGAGACACGCTCACTTCCGGAATGAGTTGGGATGGACCTCAACGCGCAAGGGAGTAACTCGCATGGCGAGGATTCGAGAACTGGAAAGTCTCGAAATGTTGTGTCGAGCTTTGGCATATCGCTCTAGGCTCGACGCGGTAGCGGCCAAGGGCGGTGCTATCGAGAAGAGACACCTCGAATCGCGCGCGAAGCTCCCAGGGATTGCGGAGCGAATTAGGGCATGTCGAGACAAGCACCCGTCGAATGTGCGGCCGATAAAGCCGTTAGGTATTACCGGACGGCTCGCAGTGCGTAGGAGATCAACCGCGTCGTGAAAGCAGATCCGAAAACCGAATGGCAAAAATTCCTGGCCGAGTCCGCCGCTGCGGGCACTGATCGCCGGTCAGCGAGAGAAGCAGCGGTCAGGCGCTTTCACGAACGTCGTCGCGAGGAACAGTCCCGAGTAGATTCGCGTTTAGGAGAGAGTAATGAATAGAAACTGGATCGCTGTCGCCGTTTTAGCTTTCGCGGGTGCCGGTCAGGCGTTGGCCCAGGGAGACGATGACAAGCAAGACGGCGCGTTCGTCGGCGTGGGCATCGGCGACTACTCGTCGGACGGCGACATCAGCAACGTAAATTTCGATGAGAGCGAAAGTGTTTACAAGCTCTTCGGCGGCTGGCGGTGGAACCAATTCTTCGCTCTCCAGGCCGACTATTACGACCTCGGCCGTTTGGATTCTAGCAGCGGCGGGACCAACCTCCAGATCGAGACCAGCGGTTACGTGGCGCGGATCGAAGGAACGCTGCCGCTCGCTTTTTCGAGCTCTTCGCGACCGCGGGCCTCTTCTACTCTGACGTCGACACGAGTACCCAAACGGGCGTTGTCCGGACGGAGGCCGATGACAGCGACACGAACCCAGTCTATAGCGTCGGTTTCGGCTTTGAGATAGCAGAGCGCTTCGTCGTGCGCCTCGAGTACGAGATCATCGACATCGCGGAGACCAGTAATCTGGATGCTGATTCGGAGGCTATCTGGTTGACGGCGGCGTGGCGTTTCTAGCACAGCCGCGCGAACGCCCAAACGACGCCGCCCTGCGCGATCGACGACGATGAGCCGGCGGAAGGTACTTGATCGGCTGGACTGGGCGCGGCACGACCCGGCGTCGAGGGTCGACGGCGCCGAGGCAGCGATGGTCAATGAACCTCGCATGTCCGAAGGCGAACGACCGCGATCGGCCAATTGCGGTCGTCTAGCGAGAAAGGCGAATGGCTGGGTTCGGGGGAAGTAACCGACCCGAACACTTCAGCATTGGGCGGCTATTCGGCGTTGGCGCCGCGGCGTTGCTGTTCGAGCCTCTCGAACAACTCATCACGCTCTTTCGGAAAACCGTTGCCACCACCGAGCGACGTACCGTCCGGGAGCAGGATCTCGGTCCATTCGATTCGCGCAGAGCCGTCCCGCGATGGCGCTCCCTTGACAGTGATCTTGTCGCCAGGCCTCACTTCTTCACCGGTCCAGCCGTGGAGTCGCAACGCAATGATATTGGCGCCTTCTGCCAACCACTGGCGCGAAACACCGCTCTCGTCGAGCACATCGAGAAGTATTCGTGCATGCGGGTTCACGAAGTGCACTTCTGTCACGACCCCGCTGATCGTCATGGACTCCGACAAGCGATAGATCGTCGCAGAGTTGTGGTGTGCTCGAGCAATGCTCGGAAGAATCGACGCAGCCACCAGAGCAGCGACAAGCACACTTTTCATACTTGCTCTCGCTAATCCTGTTCCCGCAAGCCCGCGCAAGGATCGTCCTCGACGAGCTGGACGTCCGGCGTCCGAATGCGAGGTTGGTACCAAACTCGAGGCTCGCGATAGGTCGCGGGATCATCAATGGTCAGCTCCATGTCCAGACGCGATCCATCCTCGCTAAGCGTATAGCGCTCCGTTACTCGCGCTTGATCCGTGGTGAGGGATTCGCCGGTCATCATCGGCAGAAGATTCACAGACTCGACAACGAGCGTAGCTCCCTCGAATCGGGCAGTCGCATTGCCATAGAGACTGGGCGGCCCATTCGGCGTCGGCGATTCGTTGGCAAGTCTGATGCTGCGCACCACGTTCCAGTGCTGCTGGTGGAGAATGATGTTTCCATCGTGCAGCCGGATAGCTAAGGGCAGCGGCGACGCAACTGCGGCAACCCGCAGATCCGGTGGCTCGCACAATCGAGATGTATCGCCCCGGTCTGGCACGGCTGCGAGTCGTTCACGGGCGGCATCGGTCAGAATCTTGCCGACTCGTTGGTTGCCAAAGGTCCTCATGTCCTGCTGAAGTTGTTGTAGCGACCGCTTGTCGTTCGCCGGATCCATGAGCAGGCGGTGTAGATACTCATACTCTTCGGGACTGCAGACGAAGCCGCACAGGTGGTCTTCGATAAGCCAAGCGGGATGTTGTCTCGTCATCACCGTCGTGCTCCAGACACCCTCAAGGCCACCGCCGCCACTCTGCGCGTGCACCAACTCCGTCGCTAATAGCGCCGCGACAGGCACGGCATAGAGACCCATAACTTTGTGTTTCGGCATGCCACCCTCTATGGAGCGACGTATTCCGAGGTCTGTCTACGATATTATGTGCGCAGTTCTGGCACCTAGCGACCGCAATTGGGCAATCCGCGGCAACCAAGGGCGTAATCGCTGTTTTTCTCACCGAGAGGCCGTTTCACTTCCTGGTTTCGGCCCTCAAGTTCGCGCTTACGATCTCCTTCCACCGCGCGGCGCGCCCGGCGGGTGTCGTCGATAGCGCCGATTCCCAGGCCGCCGGATACGGGCCGCCTCGCTGAAGTTCGACCTTCACCTGCGCATCGGCAAAATCCTGGCCCCATAGCTCAACCCAGAGGTCGTAAACAAACAGGAAGAGCACGGCGTGGTTCTCGACGTCGCTGGGCAAACGGAAGTGCGAGAAGATGCGGTGGCCGAGTTCGTGCACGAGGGTCGCGCGCTTCGTGTCGCTCGGGTAGCTCGCCCGTAACCGCATCGGGATGTCACCATACCCCGAGCTACTGATGCCCTCGAACACAACTGCCTTGATCGCGGTCGATTCCCATGGAAGGCCGGTAATTCGCTCCATCGCGCTGACAATGCGCGCGCCTTCGGCGGCCCAGATCGCGCGGTATTCTTCCGCGGCCGCATCGAACTCTGGCTTCTCCGCCGTGAACTCGATGACGCCGCGGTTGCTCGCTGCGCTCTGAGTCAAGGCCTGCTGGCTGGCGATCACGCCCAGCACCAAAGTCATCAGGAGGCGCATTTTCTTCATGGCCTTTCGTCCTCCTCGCTCGTTTGCGACACGCTATGAACGGGCAAGCCGCAAAAGGCGACCCGCAGTGGGTCGATAGCGGACGTCCGCCCCGCCGAATTCTAAGGCAGTTCCGAACGTCCGCCTGCGGCCAGGGGCGGACCTTCGGTGTCAGTGCGTCGGCACGAGTCGCTTGACTCCCTCGAACCAGTTCAGTACGACGACGAGCGCAGCGGCCTCGTCGGTGGGCAACTGCTTGATCATCAGGAATCGGCTGCCGTCGAGGGATAGGTCGTAGGTTCGACCGCTGAGCGCGGATCCGCTGCCGAAGTAATTCGCGTTCTCGAAGAGCTTGACGGCCGGGCCCGGAGCGAACGTAGGAGTGAGTGTCACCGACGCGGCCAACATCCCCCCGCCGAAGTCGCGGTAGAAAAGCTCGCGCCCGTCGCGCGACCACAAAGGCTGCCTGCCGCCGCCGGATGAGATTTGCCAGCGGCGCCCGAGATACGTGTCCGGATACTGCCGTACGTAGATCTCGAATTGGCCCGATTCGTCCGAGTCGTACGCAATCCACCGGCCGTCCGGCGAGACTTCAGCCAGCCCTTCGGTGGTCGGACCGTACAGAATGCGCTCGACCCGACCGGCTGCCATCCATCGCGAGCGCGTGGATGTCGCGGCCGTGCCCCGCGACGTCGACCGAAAAAAGCAGCCGGCCGTCGGGCGCGAAAGAGAGGGGCATCTGTATTCGGTCGCTTTCCAAAAGCCGCTCCGGCTCGCCGGTGCCATCCGCAGCTTGCCAAAAACAAGTTCGAGATTCCGAAGCGATTGCTCCCGAACGCGAGCTTTTGCCCATCGGGGCTCCACGCAAGCATGGAAACCCCTGCCGGATCGAGCGTAAACCGCTCGAGCTGCTGACGGCGCAGATCCCACATCCAAAGGGCCGGAGCCGGGGGGCCGCCGGTGTTGAGCGCCATGCGCGTGCCATCGGGCGACAAACGCGGATAGGCGTACCCCCGCGCAGACGCCTCAAGCAGTTTCTCGCGTCCGTCCCGATCGACCCATGCGAGTACATGCTCGCGAGTGCTCGGACGCCCCTTGGTATATGAGCGTGCCTTCCTCGGACGGGCGAACTCGCGACTGGGTTCCGCCACGACGGCGATTGGGTCGCCCTGCACTTCGAGGCGATCGATGTCGAAGGCGACGGCGTGCAGCGTCGCGCCGGCCGCATAGACCAAGTGGCCGGTCTGTACGTACTGGGCTCGGCCGCCGCCGCGAACGAGCGTCCGGCGCTTTCCCGTCGCGAACTCCAACGCCTCGACGCGGGTGCCGGGCAGGTCCACCAGGCTCCCGGCGTCATCTGCGCGTCGGAATGACGGTGTAGAGGATCGCACCCGCCGTTGGGGCAGGACTCGCGGAAACAAGACCTGTTCGGATGCATCGAGATCGGTTAGCAGCGCTTCCGGCGTGCCCCCTTCGGCAGAGACGCGGAAGAGACCCCGCATGTCGGCGAACACGATGCCCTCGGCGGTCCAACTCCCGAACGCTGCCGGTCCGACCTCGGTTATCGTGACGGCCGCGCCGCCGGCGAACGGCACTCTCTTCAGGGTCTGCCCGTCGGTGAACCCGATCCACTGACCGTCCGGGGAGAAAAACGGTGCTCCCACTTGTCGCTGAAGCCCAGGTATAGGCGTAACCTCGCCTCGCTCGCGCGAGTGCACGAAGAGAACTCCTGCCGAGGAGAACGCTAGTCGCGCGCCGTCGGGCGACACGGCGAGCGCTCGTCCGGCGGGGGTCCAGATATTGGCGTCGAATGCGGGCGAGGGGATCGTGAAGCGCGTGACATGCGGCGAGACCGGCCCGGCAGTCTGCCTCGCGGCGAACCAAGCCGCCGTGCCGACGATCGCCGATGTCACGACCGCGAGCATCGCGGCAGGGATGCCGATCCCGCGCCAGCCGCTCCGGCCGCGAGGCGTTACAGGGGCGCGCGCGGCAGGCGTCTCGCCATCGCTAATCGGCGCGGCTGCTTCCGGCGGCGAAGACAGTTCGTCCAGCAACCGCGGTATCGTGCGCACGCTTGCGACGAGGCGATAACCGCGACCCGGCTCGGTCACGAAGAAACGATGTGTTCCGGGGGTCTCTCCCGAATATCCGGCGAAGCGTCGAAATGGCTTGAGTGAGGTTGTTCTCCTCCACGACGACGTGCGGCCAGATCGCCTCGAGAAGCTCGCGCTTGGCAATCAACTGCCCAGGTCGTTCGACGAAATACAGCAACAAGTCGAAGACCTTGGGCGCCAAGGGAATCGGTTCACCGCCCGCACGCGATAGGACGCGGTGTTGGGCATCCAGCCGGAACCCTTCGACGCATAGGTCGGCTGCACGACGGTGTCGTTCATGAGGCGCCTTCAGAAGAACTCAGCACGTTTCACGCCGTGAACAACGCACCTTCAGGCCTCCCGACGATCCTCGCCGTTGGACCAACCCATCACTTGGTCGGGTGCAGAACGATGAAGACATCGAGCAACAGAATATCAGCATTCCTAGCCGTGGGCCTTGCGGCCTCCGTCGCCGGATGTGCCGGACTACCGTTACTCTCTAACTGGGCCAGCAGCAGTCCCCAGCTTCCGTTCGACGCAGTCGTTATCGGCCCGAACGAACGGGTCCCTGTGGACGCGCTGCCCACCCAAGGAAGCAACTACTTCTGTAGCAACGAAGCGGTACTGCAGTGCGAACGTTTCGGCGTGAAGCTGGACTGCGCGTGTCCACGAATCCCGTAGTGCGTGTTCGAGTGAGCTTGGCGTCGCTATGAGTTCACGCGCGTGGCCGCAATGGGTCGATAGCGGACGCTAGAATCATAGCCGCTGAATGACCGCTTTCGCGTAGCTAGCTGCGAGCGCTTACTTCCCGGCCCGCGATGAATCCATCCTGACTGCCGCGCAGATTCGTCAAAGGGGAACTATCACATGGCAGTAATGATGTTCCTGCAATCTGTCACGGGAGGTCTCATGGGTGCCGACATTGATGATCCGATTCCTACGACTCTGCGCCGCGTGAAAGGAACCACCAGAGCAGGATCGTGCAATCGTCACGGGGAAGTCGAGCACAGGGAAGTGACGCTTTGAACCTATTTAGCCAACGACGAAATCCACGTGGGCGGCACAATTCGGCCTTGGCTTCGCGGAACGCGGTGCGCCGTTACAACGATGAGGAGCAGCTGAGCGCCGCGAGGGTGTCTTCGACAAGCTCGTCGACCGTCATCGAAGCGAGTCGAGTTGTAGAATGCTCCCGATGCGGACGCCTACCCCACGAGACGATGACTTCGCTCATCGGTGTACATCGGCCGCTGTGTCCTAGCGGCCGCGCTGCGACCTACGCAGGCAGCGACACCCGCCGCGCCGAGCGCGCGGCCCTACGTGCTTGCCGCGACGATCCTTGCCTCTGCAATGGCCTTCATCGACGGTTCCATCGTGACTATCGCGCTGCCGGCACTGCAAGCGGACCTCGACGCTGCGTTCGCCTCCCTTCAATGGATCGTCAACGGCTACGCCCTCCTCCTCGGCGGCCTCATACTCGTGGGCGGAGCCGCCGGCGACCGCTTCGGTCGGCGGCGCGTTTTCATCGTCGGCCTCGCCGCGTTCGGGGCAGCCTCGCTCGCTTGCGCGGCCGCTCCGTCGATTCAATGGCTGATTCTTGGCCGCGCAGCTCAAGGTATCGGGGCAGCACTGCTCGTGCCCCAAAGCCTCGCGATCATCGCCGCGGCGTTCCCCCGCGACATCCGCGGAAAGGCCATCGGTCTCTGGGCGGGCGCTTCGGCCATCACGACCGCGCTCGGGCCGCCGCTCGGCAGCTCCTGATCCACTCCGTAGGTTGGCGCTCAGTGTTCTGGATAAACCTGCCGCTGTGCGCAGCCGCGCTCTGGCTCACTGCGACTCATGTACCGGAAAGCCGCGACGACGCCGCGCACCAGTCGCTCGACTGGCTGGGCGGTGCGGTCGGCCTCGTAGCGTTCGGCGCCCTCACAGCGGGACTACAGTCGTTCGCCCAGCCGGACGGCACCACGACTGGCGCTATCATTCTCCTCGGGTCTGGCGTGGCCGGCTTGGTTGCGCTGCTCCGCATCGAGCGGTCCGCTGCGAATCCCTTGATACCCCTCTCGCTGTTCGCGTCGCGCGGATTCATCGGCGCGAATCTCGTCACGTTGTTAGTTTATGGCGCGTTGAGCGCCGCTCTCTTTCTTTCCTGCCCTTCGATTGATCGAGCGCGCGGCCTATCGGCGATCGAAGTCGGCTTTACGCTGCTGCCTTTCGGCTTGATCATCGGCATCGCATCGCGCCACGTCGGCGCGTGGGCCGATCGCGTGGGGCCGCGCGGACCGCTCGTCCTCGGCTCCGCTTTGCTCACTCTAGCGAGCACCGGCTTTACGCTCGATCTCGAGGGTTTCCTCGTTGGCGTGCTGACGCCAGTGCTGGTCATGTCGAGTGGGCATGGCCCTCGTTGCGGCACCGCTGACGACGGCCGTCATGAACGCCGCACCGGACAGTCAGTCGGGAGCCGCCTCGGGCGTCAATAACGCCGCGAGCCGGCTCGCCGGGTTGTTCGCCGTCGCCATCGTCGGCGCGGCAGCCAATCTCGTGTTCTTTGCAGGCATCGATGCCGCGACGGCGTCAACTGTAACAGCCCGCTTCGGCGAGCTCCCGCCCCTGGTGGATCCTGCTCGCCCCGTCGTCGAGGCGGCCTTCGTGGACGCCTATCGTGTCGCCATGGCGCTTGCGGCAGCTGGGGGCTTGTCCGCAACGTTGATCGCGGCGCTCTTCGTGCCCGGACAGCGTGCGCTGTCCGGCCGAACGCCCCGTTGAGCGAACGGTGGATCAACGATGCACCGGAACCGCGGCGGCGTCTCGGCGGTGTCGGCGTACTCGCGTGCGAAAGGTTCAGAAACCTGGAGCGCGGAAGCGAGCACCGGTTTGCTGTTGTGGACGATCGTGCGAATGTCGTCCGTTGTGTCAAGGCGAGGATCGGCAAGGCGATACGTGGCG
>CAVUKQ010000005.1:0-490641 GCA_963742115.1 uncultured Gammaproteobacteria bacterium | reverse complement strand
CCAGCACAGCCGACATCGCCGCACAGCTCGGGCTCTCTGCGGGAACGGTTCGCAACTATCTTTCCGAGGCGATCCTAAAGCTCGGCGCTGCGAATCGCATCGAGGCAGCGCGGATTGCGCGCGGCAAGGGGTGGCTGTAACGCCCGGTGGCCTCACGCAGGCGGGCAGAGCAACGACTGGTTACTTGTCCTTCGAAAGGAACCGGTCGTAGTTCGCCTCCTCGGGGCTACAGTTCCACGGCAGGATCGCACCGCCCGGGAGCCGCAGGTACGAGAAAGTCGCAACGTACGGCTTCGCGTAGAAAACCGGATCGACGTGGGTGACGGCGACCTCCATCCTGTTGCCGGTGGCAACGAATCTTTCAACCGTATGCATTTGCTCCGACTGCGGCAGGCCGGGCATTCCAAGCGTGTCGTGCACCCCAGCGCCCACGTCCACCGTCTCGACTACCAGCGTCTCTCCTTCATAGCGGGCCACCGACCGGCCGAGATGCGGATACTCCGCGACGGCATACGGAGCTTCTTTCGCGGCCAGGCCGGACTTGATCGGGATGCGCCGGTGTACGTCCATGAACTCGTAGTCGATTTCGATTAGGTCGGCCCGCCGTCGGATCGCGATCGGCGGCGACGGCGTGTGCATGACGCGCGTGATGCTGGCAGGGATGCATTTCAAGCCCGGATCATTCCTCAAGGAGTCGTACTGGGCGCGTGCCGCTTCCCCGCCCGGTGTCAGCTCGACGTTCTCGAACTTCGCCGAGTCCGCCAGGATCCACACACCGTCCAGGTCGACGCGATCCCCTTGCGCCGCCGACGGCGCGGCCAGCGCAAGGGCCAGCAGCCCCGTAGCCGTCGTGGTCGTCCACTTCATGGCTGGCCTTCGCAGCTGATTTCGGTCGAGCCCCGCGCAACGCTCTCGCGGAAGGCGCCGAATCCGCAGTCGCGCAGGATCTTTCCGCCGGGGAGGACTGCCTGGCGGAAGTAGCCGACGTTGGGAAGCCGTCGGCTCGGGTTGATGGTAATCGTCACTTCGTCGCCGACCTTCAGCTGTTCGTACGGCACGCTGCGGCGGATGAGCGAGTTCACGTCCGACCACTCGATGAACCACTCGACGGCGCTGTCGCCGTCGCCCGGCGACACGTCGAGTGTGATCTGCGAGTGCGGATTGCGGATGTCGACCTCTTTGATCCGCCCGGTGACCGACACCGTCTTGCTCTGATCGAAATTGGCCGCGACCGAGTGGTGCGCGTTCGCTGCCGCGGGCGCCAGACAGAGGTACGCGGTGACCAGCGCCGTCACTGCCGAGATCCTGATCATGAGTTCTCCTCCGCGCCAGGAGTCTACTATCGCGCCCAAGTTGACCGACCACAACTCATCGGAGCTCAATCGATGAGCCTGGCGGCAGGACATGCCGTGGAGCGCGAGTGCCGTGGCACGCGACATGCAAGTTCCTCGCAATAAGGCCAATCGAATAAGGTGGCGACGATGAAGAAATTGACCGAACGCACCGCACGCGAGCTCCGGCCGGTTCTGACCCGGCTCAAGCACGAGCACCTGCCGGCACTGCGAGCCCTGGCCGCGGACCTGCCGGCGATCGCCCGCCGTCCCCGGCCGCACTCGGCTTCCGCGGCGCTCGGAGCGGCCGCGCTCGGCACGCTCGCGATTGGCGCACTCGCGATCGGTGCGCTCGCGATCGGTGCACTGGCTGTCGGGCGGCTCAGCATTCGCAAGGCGCGCGTCCGTAGTCTCACCGTGGACGAGCTCACGGTTGGCACGCTACGCATTCGCGGCACGAGCACAGCGGGTGCGGCGCTGCCGATCGATCTAAAGGCCGACAAATCGCCGGAGTCGGTGGTCGGCTCGTAGAGCGGGGCGGCTGACGCGCTACGACGGGTGGCCGTACGGTCGCGAGCTCACCTTGTCATCCGCTCGTCAAGCTCGGCCAGGACGCGGGGCCAAGCCTGCTCATGCCGACGCTTCGACTCCTCGTCGGGAACCCCGCGTGCGTGAGCCGTAACAGCGTGAGCTTCGCGGCGGTCGCCAGCTCGTCGTCGAGAGACGACGGGCGGTGCGGCGGCTTGCGACGAGATAGGCGAGTCGCGGGCCGAAATTGCGCGGGCGGCAAGTGTGCTCCGCGTCCTGGTCGGGGCGGGGCAGGCACTCCAAACTTCGCACGCAAGGCGGCGTCTTATCGAAGCGCCCGCGCCGCTGATCGCGACGGAGGATGGCATCTCGACTACAATCCCCGACGACCTCGGGGGGGCCATGGAATCTCGCCATTTTGGATCTGTGACGCTTTTTCCCGCCCGTTTCCGACCCGCGCAATTGGCCATGGTCGCAGTGGCGGTGGCGCTCGCGTATTACCTCGGCGCTCAGCTCGGGATTGGTCTCACTTTCCCTCCCGCAACTTCGACGTCCGTTCTGTGGCCGCCGAATTCGATTCTCACCGCCGCGCTGCTGCTGCTCCCGGCTCGCTACTGGTGGGTGTGCCTCGCGGCAGCGCTGCCCGTGCACGTGCTGCTCGAGCTCGACGCGGGCTTCCCGCCGTATGTCGTGGGGTTGCTGTTCGTCACCAACGCTCTCGAGGCTCTGATCGCGGCGGGCGGAGTCCGCCTGCTGAGCGACTCCCCGACCGAGTTCAACACGCTCCGGCGAGTGGTGACCTTCATCGGCGTGGCGGGGCTCGCTGCGCCGATCTTGTCGTCGTTCGCCGATGCCGCCGTCGTCCACACGCTTCAGGGCGTGTCGTACTGGAGCACTTGGCGCGTGCGCACCTATTCCAATGTACTGACCGAGCTCAGCGTGGTTCCGGTCGTGGTGCTCGGCGTCACAGCCATCATGCGCGGCATACCACGGCCGAGTGGGCGGCTGGCGCTCGAAGCCGCGCTGCTAGCAGCGGGCGTCGTCGCTTCGGCCGCTTGGGTGTTCGGCGGCGGCCTGGACATGCCCGGAATCCCGCCGACGCCCTCCGTGCTGTTGTTGCCGTTCTATTTTTGGGCGGCCGCGCGGTTCGACGTGGGCGCCGTGAGCGCCGCGCTGTTTGCGACGCGCCTTCGCCGCGAGCTACGAGACCCAGATCGGTCACCGTCCGTTCGACGTCCTGCCGCCGGCCGAGAGCCTCATGGCCGTGCAGATGTACCTCACCGTCATGGGCATTCCGTTGATGTGCGTGGCCGGGTTGCTCGACGAGCGCCGGGCGGGTGAGGCAAGCCTTCAGAACCGGCTGCGGTTCGAAGGACTGCTCGCGACGATCGCGAGCGACTTCGTGCGGCAACCGCTCGATTCCGCGTTCAGAGAGGGTCTCCGCCACATCGGCGAGTTCTTCGATACCGACTACGTGGGCCTGCTGCAAGTGGGATCGCCCGGCGGCGACCTGCACGTCGAGTGGCAGTGGAGCCGCGGCGCGGGCGAGGCCCTGGTAGGCATCGAGTGTGTCAGGTCGTTTCCGGGCGCGTTCGGCGTCGTTCTGGCCGGCGAACCGTTGATCGCCGACACACCCGACGCCGTGCCGCCGGAGGCGACCACCGACCGCGAGGCCTTTCGCAGATTCGGCATACAGTCCGCGGCTGCGCTACCGCTGCGGGCCAGTGGCTCGGTTCAAGGTGCGCTCTCGTTTGCCAGGATGCGGCCCGGCCGCGGTGCCCGGTGGGATTTGAAGAAGCTGTCGCTCGTCGCCGAGGTGTTCGCCACCGCCTGTGCGCGCCGGCAAGCGGAAATCGAGGTCGAGCGCGGACGGCAGAAGCTCGCATCGATGGCGCGTTTGTCGAGCATGGGCGAGCTCACTGCCTCGCTCGCGCACCAGTTGAACCAGCCGCTGACCGGAATACGCAACAACGCCGAGGCCGCTCAGCGCTTCATCGATTCCGGGGACGCGACCCTGCCGCAGCTGCGTGAGATCCTCGCCGACATTGTCGACGACGACGAGCGCGCGGCCGGGGTCATCCGGCGCGTGCGCGAGATGCTCGGGCGCACCGAGTGGTCGCCGCGGCGCCTCGACGCCAATGCGCTAGTCCAGGACGTCGCGGTCCTGCTCGAGAGCGACGCAGTGCTGCGCAACGTCTCGGTGTTGTTCGACTTCGCTCCGGAACCCGTCTACGTGAACGGTAACCGCATCGATCTCGAGCAGGCGTTGCTCAACGTCGTGACGAACGCGATGGATGCGGTCGCCGATCGCCCGGTACCGCAACGGGTTGTCGACATTCAGACACGGCCGCACGAGGGTGGCGGAGTGCACCTCGTGGTTCGCGATCGCGGCATTGGGCTCCCGGCGGGCTCCGAAGAACGGATCTTCGAACCCTTCGTCACCACGAAACCGACTGGCATGGGCATGGGCCTCGCCGTCGCGCGCTCCGTCGTCGACAACCACGGCGGCTCGATCCGTGCCGCCAATCATCCGGACGGTGGCGCGGTCTTCACCATCTGGATTCCGAAGGCGACCGCGGCCACATGAGCGCGCGTCCGACGGTCTTCGTGATCGATGACGATCTCTCGGTGCGCCGCTCGCTGGGGCGGCTCTTGCTGTCGGCGGGCTACGAAATGGTCGCGTGCGCGTCGGCGGAAGAGTTTCTCGGGTTGTCCGATTTGGCTCACCCCGCATGCCTGTTGACGGACGTGCGGATGCCGGGCATGACCGGGCTCGATCTGCTCGAAGCGATCAAGCTTCGCGGCGGAGACCTTCCCGTTATCCTGAGCAGCGGCGACGTCGATGCCGCGACGGCGGCGTATGCGCGCGCGAACGGCGCGATCCGGTTCCTGTTGAAGCCATTCTCGTCGACGGAGCTGCTCGCCGCGCTCGAAGAGGCATTCGAGCGCGATCGCACCGCGCTGTCTCCCGGTATCTGACAGCGCCACGCAGCGCGACTGGAATACGGGACGAGAAGCCCCGCGGTTTCGAGCTCGCGGAGCTCGAGGTTTATGTTAACGGGACCAAGGCGCCGTTTGGACCGGGTGTAGAGTGCTCTCGCGGAGACGTCACGACTCGCGAGGCTCACGTGAAAGCAATCATTCTAATTTCGACCGCCGTGCTCGTTAGTGCTGCGGCGCAAGCGGACGATGCGAGCTGGATCTTGCAACCGGAGCTTACGCCGGCCCGCTTGGCGGAGGACGGCGCAGTGCTCACCGCTAGTGACTCCATCCGGTGGCCGGATGGCCCGAGTGTCGACATCAGTTATTGGCTCGGCACCGGCGACGTAGTCTACCGATGCGCCGCGATGTCGGCCTCGGGCGTGAGCAACTCGTCGTGTTGGCGCGAGCAACTCGTCGTGAGCGACGCGACCGAAGGCGGGCGGCGAATCAGCACGCGGCAGCGACCGGTGCCCACGACGATCGATCCCGCGCAGTCCGTTGCGATTCAGCCTTACGTCTGGATGGAGGGCATGCGATCGCCGTCCATCGCGCGACCGCCGGGGCCACGACCGACGCCGCTGCCGGCGCCCTGAGACTCGCGTCAGGATTTTCTCGCGCCCCTCGCGGCGTTGGCGCCGTTACCGCGCCGCCGATCCCCGCTGAAATTGGCGGACCTGTGCCGCGCGGCTCAGCGCACCAGTCTCGCGTTCAAAGCGGCTTGGCCCGACAAGTCCGCACGATCGGAAGCGTGCCCTACATTCACGGTGTAATCGCCCTCGCGCACTTGCCAGCCGCGTCGCTGCGTCGACCAATCGCCGAGCACGCGCGGATCCGCCGCGACTTCGACACGCCGCGTCTCGCCGGGGGCAAGCGAAACATTGCCCCAGCCTATCAATCGCACGCCCTTTGTCCCCGCGCGGTCGACGACGTAGACCTGCGGGACGTCCTTGCCGGCACGTTCGCCTTCGTTGGTGACCGAAAAGCTGATCCGCAGAGCGTCGCCGCCCGTCACTTGGAGATCTGAATAGCCGAAACGCGTGTAGCTGAGCCCGTAGCCAAACGGAAATAGCGGCTTTGCTCCGGTGCGCGCGAACCAACGATAGCCGACGTCCGCTCCCTCGATGTTGTAGTCGACGTCGAATCCTCGCAGCGCGTGGGATTGCGAGCCGATATCGCGAGCGGGATCGGACGTGTCGTCGAGTCTCGGCCTCGGCAATTGCTCGAGCGAAGCCGGAAAGGTGATCGGCAGCCGCCCCGCTGGATTCGCGTCGCCGAACAGCACGTCGGCAATGGCCTCGCCGCCGCTCGAGCCCGGATACCAGGCCTCCAGGACCGCTTGCACATCGTCGAGCCACGGCATCAGCACCGGACCGCCCGTCTCGAGCACGACAATGGTTCGCGGGTTCGCGGCTGCAACGGCGGCGATCACCGCGTTCTGCCCCTGCGGGAGCGATAGGTCCGGCGCGTCGACGCCTTCCGACATCCACTGCGTCGCAAATACGATGGCGATGTCCGCGTCGGCGGCGAGCGCCGCGGCACCCGCGGGCGAATAGCCGTCGTTGAAACGGACTCGCGCGTCCTTCGGCAGCCGCGCCCTGATCGCGGCAAGCGGCGGCGCGGGATGGACGTCGATGCTGCGACGCGCTTCGGCCGGCTGGAACGAAATTGCGGGGCCGGCCGCGGGCTCGACTTGTGACGAGCCCCCGCCCGACATCACCCCGGCGTGCGCGTAGCCCCCGATCACCGCGATGCGCTGCGCAGTGCGGAGTAGCGGCAATACACCGCCATTCTTCAGTAGCACGATGCCGGCGGCAGCAGCGTCGCGCGCCACTGCATCACCCGCGGTGACATCAATCGGCTCGATCGTCGGCGGATCGTCGAAGAGACCCGAAGCGAACATCGAGCGGAGCATGCGCCGCACGGCGTCGCGCATGCGCGCACGCATCGCACGGTCGCTTTGGGCCGCCGCGAGCAGCTCGTCAGCAAAGTAGAACTTGTCGTCGAGCTCTTCGCCCGATTGCCGGTCGAGACCCGCGAGCAGGTCGCGCACGTCGCGTACGGCACCCCAATCCGACATGACGAAGCCGGGGAACTGCCACTCCTTTTTCAACGTGTCGTTGAGCAGGTATTGGCTCTGACAAGCGTGCGGGCCGTTGTAGCGGTTGTACGCGCACATCACGGCGCCCGGCTGGCCGATCTCGATCGCGATCTTGAACGCGAGCAGGTCGCTGTCGTGCGCGGCTACGTCGGACAGGAGGGAGTTGGCGACGTGGCGGCCGGTTTCTTGGGGATTGACGGCGAAGTGCTTCACCGTCGAGATCATGTGCGCGGCCTGGATGGCGCGAACGGTTTCGCCGGCGAGAGTGCCCGCCAACAGCGGATCTTCGCCGAGGTACTCGAAGTTTCTGCCGTTGCGCGGCTCGCGCGCGAGATTGACGCCGCCCGCGAGAAGCACGTTGAACCCCTTGGCGCGCGCTTCCTTCGCGATCAGGGCGCTGCCGCGGCGCGCGACTTCTCTGTCCCAAGTCGAAGCCAGCGATAGTGACGACGGGAGTGCGGTAGCGCCGTCATGGCGCTGACCGTTCACCCAGGCGACGCCGAGGCTCGCATCCGTCTCGTGCAGCGCCGGAATACCGAGACGTGGAATGCCCGGTGTAAACGCCGCCGAGATGATGGCGCCTTCCGGCAGCGGCTTGCCCGTGCGATCCGGGCGCGCGAACGTGCTGTGCAGCAAACGGAGCCGCTCGGCATCCGTCATGCGCGCCTCGAGAGCGGCGGCGCGCTGATCCGGCGATTGTTCGCCCGTTTGCGCGGCGGCGGATGCGGCGGCCACGATGAACGCCATCGTCACGATCTTTGGCAAACGAAAAGAGGAGGAACCGGCCATCATTCATTCTCCTGCCGAAGCCTCAGGAATCGGCGTTCAGATCGTGAGCGAGCGCGTCCAACGACGGGATTCTGTGGTGCGTCCGCAGAAAAGAAAACGCCTGACGTTGCGGTCGGGCTTGAATTCGCGGGTCGCCGGCATACGATGGCGCATGCCCTCGACTCGACCGATGTTGAACACGGTGCCACGCACGAAGCCGGAACGGCGAGCGCAGCCGCGCGGGCGGCGCGTGGTCGCGTGTCATCCTGTTCGTACGGACTGCTAGGCGTCAGGGCGACCGATGGGCGAATCCCGCAGCGCGGTGACGGAATCCGCGGGTCCTGCCTCGGCGGCCCCCACTTCCACCAGGCAGCTGTCCGTCTGGCGGTGCGTTCTTGCTGAACGCCTCGTTCGTCCTTGGCTTGTTGGTGCTGAGCCAAATTCCGTTACTCCAGCCACGGCCCGTCGTGCGTGCATCCATCATTGGAGCCGCCGTGCTGCTGCTCGTGTGGAGCGCGTTGTTATTCGGCGTGCTGCGGCGCGGGCAGAAGGTGACGGTCGAGGTGGTGCTGCGCCGGCAGCATTATTTACAAGCGTGCCTACAGGGCACGCTGATTCTCTATTGGGGCTACTACTGGCCCGAGGTGTACCACGCGGCGCCGCTGATCATTGCGCAGCTTCTCTTTGCCTACGGCTTCGACAGCCTTTTGTCGTGGACGCACCGCCGTACGTTTGCTCTCGGGTTCGGCGCGTTTCCGATCATCTTCAGCATCACGCTGTTCTTCTGGTTCAAGGACCCATGGTTCTACTGGCAGTTCGTGATGGTGGCGATCGGCCTGCTCGCCAAGGAGTTCTTGCGCTGGAAGCGAGACGGCGTGAACACCCACATCTTCAACCCGTCGTCGTTCCCTCTGGCGGTGGTCGCGCTCGTGCTGCTGCTCGCCGATGCGAACGACCTGACATGGGGCTTCATGGTGGCGGAGACGGAGTTCTATCCGCCCCACATCTATCTCGTGATTTTCCTCATCGCGATGCCGGGGCAGTTTCTATTCGGCGTCACGCCGATGACCATGGCCGCCGTGACGACGACGTTCGTCTTCAGCGCGATCTACCACGCCGCCACCGGCAGCTTTTACTTCGTCGACTCGCACGTACCGATTGCAGTGTTCCTGGGCATGAACCTTCTGTTCACCGACCCCGCCACCTCGCCGCGCACGTTGGTCGGGCGCATCTGTTTCGGTGTGCTCTACGGGCTTACCGCCGTGCTCTTGTACGACTTGCTGCTGAGCGCCAACACCCCGGGGTTTTACGACAAGCTGCTCCAGGTGCCGCTCCTGAACCTGTCGGTGATATTGCTCGACCGGCTGGCAAGGTCGCCCATGCTCAAGGCCATCGATCCGTCGGCGTGGGGCCGGGCGCTGGTGCCGCGCGGCCGCCATCTGGTCTATATGAGCGTGTGGGCGGTTGCGTTCGGCGCCATGAGTGCATCCGGCAAATTGGGCGACGAGCATCCCGGGCAATGGACGCCGTTCTGGGAGCAGGCGTGCGCGGCCGATACGCGTGAAGCTTGCCTCAATCTGTACTTCTTGCAGGAGGGCTTCTGCGCGGACGGCTCCCCTTGGGCGTGCAACGAGACCGGCATCCTGCTCGCCGAGCGCTACGACAATCGCACCCGCGCCGCTTCGGCGTTCAATCGGGCATGCACGCTGCAATTCTCCGCCGGCTGCGACAACGCTGCTGCCATCGCGAGGGCCGGCATGTTCCGCCATGCCGACCCCACCTACGTGGACTACCAGTTCATCCTGCGCGGCAGCAAGGGACCGATTCGGGATCGAGAACCCGCCCGGCTGTACGCGCGCGCGTGCGAGTTGGGGTGGTCTAGCGCCTGCGGGAATCGTTGACCGCCGAGGCCTCGCTCGTCGTTACGGATGCGGGAGATGGTCGACGCCCTTGGGCAATTCCATGAGCTCGAGCACATTGCCGTCCGGGTCGACCAGCGTCGCGATCTTCACCGGCATGCCCCCGATCGGGACCGACGCCACGTCGCCCTTCATCGTTGCGCCCGCGGCCTTCGCAGCCTTCACAGTGGCGCCGAGATCAGACACGTGGAAGATCGCATGCGTGATCGGGTCGTTGGCCGCGCCGGGCTCGCGGAGCTGAACCAGAAACTCGGGCGACGAGCCGGCTTTAGCCGCGTCGACCGTGGCGCCGTAGCGCATGATGATCTCGGTCGGCGGCTGCCCGACTCGGTCGATTTCCTTCAGGCCGAGCGCGGCATCGTAGAACTTCGCGAGCGCGACGACGTCCTTCGCGCCAAGCCGAACCGCCAGCACCGCGACGTCCGCGGGAGCGCACGTTAGCCAGGTCGCCGCAGTGAGCCCGAGTATCGCCGTGATCGCTTGTCGCATTTGTTGTTCTCCTCGAGGTGGTCCGATTGTTAGATGTCCGCCGGGCTCTCTTCGCCGGATGCCAAATAGTAAGCCAAACACGGTCGATGCGGCGCTCTATGCCGCTGTCTGTGCCGCTTGATCGGTTGAAAGCGAGCTAGGTTTGGCCTGTCGGAGGGGTGTCGGGTGGCTGGTCGCCAAACGCCGTCGCCTTGCGAACGTCTAGGCGAGTAATTGCGGCGAGAAATTCCGCGCGGACCTCTTCTTCTGCGACCGTATCGGACAGAGTCGGCGGTCGTCCGGCGCGAATGCGGGAGCGGATCGAGGCCATGACGTTCTCGAAGTCGATCTTCGCCGCTTCGTAAAGGGCGATTGCTTCCTCATAGAAGGCGCAGTGCACCTCGAATTCTTTGCGTGTTGGCATCGGCGCCGCCCGGCTTATACGACGCCAAATCTACCCTCAAAAGGAACTCTGCGCGATGCGGGGTTTTGCCTAATCCAACCGAACGGTTTGGTTCAGCAGCGGCTACATGCGCCGCTGTTGATGCCGCACCAGACGCACGCCGGCGACGAACAGTCTTGCTCTCGTTCGCCGTTCTTCGGCGAGCTCGGTTGCGGCGGGCGTTGCCGAGCAACCGGGTATGACGCTCCGCGGTTCGGTGGCAGACTGCTCGTCATTCGCGACGCTCGATTCGGGGATCGATGTCTTCCAAGAAAAAAAGACAGTCCCGCACTGCCAGTGCGAAACGCCCGCGCGCCGCCGAGCCCGAGCCGAATTCCGCGACTGGCGCCGGGTTTCCTATCGTGGGGATCGGCGCCTCGGCCGGCGGCCTCAAGGCGCTCAAGTCACTCTTCGGCGCGCTGCCGGCGGAGCCCGGTGTCGCGTTCGTAGTGATCCAGCATCTCGATCCGACTCGCGAGAGTCTGACCGCCGAGATTCTTTCGCGCCATTCGCAGATGCGAGTCGTGGAAGTCCACGACGAGCCGCGGGTCAAACGCAACTGCGTCTACATCATTCCGCCGGGTAAGTACCTCAGTATTTCGAAAGGCGAGCTTCATTTGAGCGACCCGGACCGACCGCGCGCCTCGCGGATGGCCGTGGACTATTTTTTGCGTTCGCTTGCGGACGATCAGCGCGAGAACGCCGTCGCGGTCATTCTCTCGGGCACCGGCACGGATGGCGCACTCGGCGTAAGGGCGGTCAAGGAGGTCGGCGGTCTCGTCATTGCGCAGGATCCACTCACCGCCGACCACGATGGCATGCCGAAGCGTGCGATCGAGACCGGTGCGGTCGACCTGGTGGTTCCTGCGGAGCGAGTCGGCGGCGAGATTCTTACATTCGCCCGGTTTGCGCTCACCTTGCCGGCGGAGCATGAAGCAGACGCGAGCGTTGCCACCGACGAAGGATTGCTGAAGGAATCCGAGCAGCTGCGTCGATTGCTGCTGCTGTTGCGCACCAAGGGTTTTCGCGATTTCCGCGCCTACAAGGACACGACGCTGCTGCGGCGTGCGCGCCGCCGAGCGGCGCTGCGTGGCATCGAGAGCTTGGAGAAGTACAGCGCTCACCTCGAGCAACACCCCGAAGAGATCGAGCCGCTCGCGCGCGATCTCCTGATCAACGTCACGCGCTTTTTTCGTGATACCGAGGCCTGGGGGGAGCTCACGAGCCAAGCGATTGCGCCTATCGTCGAGCGCAAAGACACGGACGATCCGATTCGCGTCTGGATCCCAGGCTGTGCGACGGGTGAGGAGGCCTATTCGATCGCGCTGCTGTTGATGGAAGAGTTGCGACAGGCGAAGAAATCCTGTCCGTTGCAGATTTTCTCGACAGACATCGCGACCCACGCGCTCGACACCGCTCGCGCGGGCCGCTACCCGCAATCGATCGAAGCCGACGTGCCCACCGAGCTATTGCAACGGTACTTCGTGCGGACGAACGGCGACGATCACTACCGCGCCGGCAAGCAGTTGCGCGAATCGATCGTGTTCTCGAATCAAGATCTGCTCAGCGATCCGCCGTTCTCACGCCTCGACCTCATTTGCTGCCGGAACTTGCTGATCTATCTGAAGCCCGAAGTTCAGCTCAAAGCGCTTGCCTTGTTTCATTTCGCGCTTGCCGAGAACGGTTATCTCTTCCTCGGCAGCGCCGAGACGATCGGAGTCCACGACGATAGCTTCGAGACCCTGTCGAAGCGTTGGCGGATCTATCGACGCATCGGTCCTACGCAGCACGACAGAGTCGACTTTCCGGTCTCGGGCAGCGCGGCGCGGCGTGAAGTGAGCACGCTGTCGCATGGCACCACACAGCAGATCGCGCACCTCGCGGAGCGGTGGCTGCTCGATTGGCTCGCGCCGTCCGCGGTGTTGATCAATCGAAAATGGCGGATTCTCTACATCTCCGGTGACGTGGATGCGTACCTTTCGCGTAGCGCCGGCGCCCCGAGCGACGACCTCCTCGAGAACGTCCGCAAGGGGATCTCGGCAAAGCTGCGAACCGCGGTGCAACGCGCGATCGAAGAGCGTCGGCCAATTTCGACGGTGGCGCGCGTGCAGCGAAACGGATCGTATGCGCCGATCTCGCTATTGGTGCGCCCGTTGCCGACCGGTGCCGAGGTGGACCACCTGCTGATCCTGTTCGACGAGGGCCGCGTGCACGAAACGGCCGAGCCGGCGGCGGCGTCCGATGTCCCGGCAGGGGGGCAAAACGCCGACCACGAGCTCGAGCCGCAGGACCGCGGTGTGATCAAGCAGCTCGAAGACGAGCTCGCGGCGATGCGCAGCGATTTGCGCGTAACCATCGAGCAGCTCGAGTCCTCCAACGAGGAGTACAAGGCAGCGAATGAAGAGGTGATGTCGATCAACGAGGAGCTCCGCTCGACCAACGAGGAGCTCGAAACGAGTAAGGAAGAGCTGCAGTCGTTGAACGAGGAGTTGCACACGGTCAACGATCAACTCGCGACCAAGGTCGGCGAGCTCGAGACCAAGAATGCGGACCTCGAAAATTTGCAATACGCGACGGACATCCCGACGATCTGTGTCGATACGGAGTTACGCGTTCGTTGGTTCACTCCGGCCACGACGAGCGTCATTCGGCTGCAGCCGCTTGATAAAGGTCGGCCGATTTCGGATTTCTCGCACGACTTTCTGCGCGACGACCTTGTGGCTACCGTGGACCACGTTCTCCGCAAGCTCACGCCTATCGATACCGAGATCGAGTGCAGCGACGGGCGTACGTTCATGCGGCGTGTTACGCCGTACCGGACGGACGAGCTGCGGATCGGCGGTGTCGTCATCACTTTCATCGATATCACCCAGCGCAAGAGGAACGAGCACGAGATCCGCGAAGCGAAGGAGCTCGCAGAGAAGATCATCGACACGGTCGCCGAGCCGATGCTCGTGCTCGACTCGGAGCTCAGGATAGAGCGCGCGAACGGGGCATTTTTCGAGGCGTTCCGCACCGATCGCGCCGCGACGCTGGGCCGTTCGTTGTTCGAGATCGGTGGGGGTGTCTGGAACGAGCCGCAGCTCGAGGCGCTGCTCGGCAAGGTGTTGCCGGACGGCCGCAAGTTCAGCGGATTCGAGCTCGCGAGAACCTTCGAAAAGGTCGGCGCCCGCACGATGCTGTTGAACGCGCAGCGCATCAACGACATGGATTTGATCCTGCTCGTGATGGACGACATCACTGAGCGCAAGAGCGTCGAGGAGGCGCTGCGTAGCGGGGAGCAGCGGTTGCGCCGCGTGATCGAAACCGAGGCAGTCGGCGTCATGTTCCGCGACAAGAACGGCACCATCTTCGACGCGAACGAAAAATTCCTGCAGATGACGGGCTTCGAGCGCGCGGATCTCGCGAGTGGATCCGTGACCTCGCAGCAGCTTACGCCGGCGGAATACGTGGCGGCCACTACCGAGCAGCTGAAGCGGCTCGCCTCCACGGGGCGGCTCGGGCCGTACGAGAAGGAGTACTTTCGCAGGGACGGCTCGCGCGTCTGGATGATGATCGCGGGCGCGACGCTGGGCGACGGCACGGCCGTGGAGTTCTGCATCGACGTGACGAGTCGTAAGCGAGCGGAGCACTCGATTGCGGAGGGTGAGCGACGCAAAGACGAGTTCCTCGCCACGCTCGCGCATGAGCTGCGCAACCCTCTTGCGCCGCTCGCGACGGCCGTCCAAGTGCTCCGGAAGTCGCCTGACGACGCGCAGACTCGCGAGCGGATGTACGCGATGATGGAGCGGCAGCTCACGCATCTGGTGAGGCTCGTGGACGATCTGCTCGATTTGGCGCGCGTGTCGCGCGGTTTCATCGAGCTTCGTGCGGAGCCGCTCGACGTCGCGTCCGTGGTGCGTGCGGCGCTCGAGACCACCGTACTGCGCATAGAGGCGGCGGGACGCAAGCTCACGGTCGACCTTCCGAGTGGGCCGCTCATCGTGAATGCCGATGGCGTCCGGCTTTCCCAAGTGATCGTCAACCTCCTCAACAACGCGGCGAACTACACGGAGAGGCGCGGCCAGATTTGGCTCAGGGTTCTGCGTGAGAACGATCATGCCGTGATCTCGGTTCGAGACGACGGAGTAGGCATCGCATCCGAGATGCTGCCGAAAGTCTTCGAGATGTTCGTGCAAGTGGATCGCTCTCACGGGGGCGGCCTCGGAATCGGCCTCACGCTCGCGAGAAGCCTCGTGGAGCTACACGGCGGCACGCTCGAGGCGTACAGCGAAGGACTTGGCCACGGCAGCGAGTTCGTGGTGCGGCTGCCGCTCTGCACGGACGCGGCGACACACCCAGACGACGGCAGCAAGGCGGAGATCGATTTCTCCAGCCGCAAGGTGCTCGTCGTCGACGACAATCGCGATGCCGCTGACAGCCTCGGCATGATGGTCGGCGCGTTCGGCGCCGAGGTAAAGGTCGCATACGACGGGCCGGGCGCTTTGCAAATATCGGAAACCTTCGCTCCCGATCTCGTCCTGCTCGATCTCGGCATGCCGGAAATGGACGGCTTTGAGGTAGCGCGCAAATTCCGCGCGCAACGCGCGCGCGGGGATTGCACCCTGGTCGCGGTCACAGGCTGGGGCCAAGACGCGGATCGTCGCAAGACCGCGCGCGCGGGGTTCAACTACCACCTAACCAAACCCGTGGCGGTCGAAACATTGCTCGACGTCCTCGGCGCGCGCAAACCGCCACTGGCGATGGACGCAAGCAAGGTCGGGGAGACCCGCAGCAAGCGCGACGAGGCGTAGATGCGGGCAGTAGGGCTGAAGCTCGGGGGGCTCGTCGCCGAAGAGTAAGGACGGCGATCTCTTTATTGAGCTGATCCGCTAACCGGCACACCTCATGAACTCGGCATCGGAGAATTCCAGCGGGTCGTCCATGGGCATCACCTCCATTTGCGGCATTCTTCAACCCGGACGTTGCAATTTCGTGATGGAAGGCCTGGGATTCGGGATTCCCTTCCTCGAGGCTGCAGGAGTACAGTCATCCGCGTCTACCGCCGGCCGGGATGCCCCAACGCCTAGGGCGGCGCCGCAGCCGCCAGGGGTCGGGCCCAAGTGAGATTCGATGGACCTAACTAAGCGTCCGGTTCATTGGGAGCAGTCGCCGGAGCAGTGGCTCCGCGCGGCGAACGTATACATGCCACCGATCGTGACAGCCGGGCTCGTGCTCGCGATCGCATGCCAGCTTTCGACGCTCACTTGGGCGTTGCTTGCAACGTTCGCGCCGAGCGTGCCCACGTTCGTGGCGCGCGCCGATCCGCCGACCCGGCAGCGACCCGTTTCAACGAGTTTCGCAACGCTCGAGAAGTCGCGTCTGTTCGGCGAGGTTTCCGAGAAGCCGGCGCCAATTCGCGAGACAGTCGTCGAGGCGCCGAACACCACATTGAGCCTCTTGTTGATGGGTATTGTGGCGCGCGATGGCGACCCGAACGGGCAGGCGATCATCTCGGGCGCGCGCGGGCAGGAGGACATACACGTCGGTCAGGCGATCGAGGACGCAAGCGGCGCGACTTTGCACTCCGTGTATGCGGACCGCGTGCTGCTCGATCACGGCGGGCGTCTCGAGACGCTGTGGTTCTCGAAGGAAGTGGCAAGCGGCGGCGCCGTGAGGCGAGCCCCAAGCCGGCCGTCCGAGCCGGCGGCAGCTGAGGCGAGCCCTGATTCACTGCGCAGCGTCCTCGCGCGCAAGGCAGTGGAGCTCGCTGAAATCCTGCAACCCAAACCAAACCTGCAACAAGGGAAAGTCGCCGGCTTTCGCGTGAACCCCGGCCGGGATCGCGAGGGTTTCGAGGCGCTCGGGTTCGTGCCGGGCGATATCGTCACCGACATCAACGGTATCGTGCTCGACGATCTACAACCGCGGCTTACAGGCGTTCGAAGCTCTGGGCGAAGCGACGATGGCCAACGTCACGGTGCTTCGAGACGGGTCTACGCAAGTCCTCGTGATCGACACGCGCCAACTGCAGAACCTGCAGCCGAAGCCGCAGCCCTGACCAGCGCCCGTGCGACCGCGAATGGTGTGCTAGCCGCACAACCTCCCGGTCGAGCCCGAGTTTCCTAAAACCCCTTCCAGTTTTTGCACGCGTCGCCGGCGTTGCCCGCGAACGAACGCGCGCCGCAGCAGCAAGGTGCCAGATCGCGAGCAGCTATCCCCACGGCCGACGTTGGCCGTTTTCTTGCAGTCGTGGGATGCCAACTTGCGCAGGTCGATCACTTTGGAGGCGCCGATGAAACGAAAACCGAGAGCAAAGAAAACGAGCGAAATCGATCGCGCGGATAGGGGAGCGCCGATCGACGAGCCCCGCCCGCCGTTCCCCGTCCAACATCAGCAAAGCCCCGGCATCGAAGCGCAACTCGATCCAGCGCCTCGTTTCGAAGCCGAAGCCTACAAGGCGGCAGGGAAGCTGCGTGGCAAGGTCGCGTTGATCACGGGTGGAGACTCAGGGATAGGCCGCGCCGTCGCTACGATGTTCGCGCGCGAAGGTGCCGACGTGACGATCAATTACCTCGCGGAAGAGCAAGTCGACGCGGAGCAGACGCGGGCCGAGGTCGAAGCGCGCGGCGGCCAATGCCTACTGATCGCCGGAGACATTGCCGAGCCGGATATCTGCGTCGAGCTGGTGGAGGAAACGGTCCGACGCTTCGGGAAGATCGACATCCTCGTGTCCAACGCGGCACACCAGCGCCGGAAAGGCAGCCTCGAAGACCTGACCGACGAGGAGCTGGAGTACACGTTCAGCACGAACATCTTCGCGTACGTCCGATTGGCGCGCGCCGCAATCGAGCACATGAAGCCCGGCAGCGTGATCATTGCCACGAGCTCGGAAACCGGCATTCTCGGGTCGGCCAAGCTGCCGGATTATTCCGCGACCAAGGGCGCGATCAATGCGTTCACGAAGACGCTCGCGCAGTCGTTGATCGAACGCGGGATTCGCGTCAATGCAGTGGCGCCGGGGCCGGTTTGGACGCCCCTCAACCCATCGGACGGCGGACTGACACCCGAAGAAGTCGCGAACTTCGGGAAGAAGAATCCCATGGGCCGACCCGCCCAACCCGAGGAGCTCGCCCCGGCTTATGTCTTCCTCGCATCGAACGCGGATTCTTCGTACATCACCGGAACGGTGTTGCAGGTGATGGGCGGAGAGACGTCGGGCGGATGAACGGCGCGCCGAAACCCCCGGGATGCGCTCGTTTTCACCGGCCGCGTCGAGCGTCCGCGCCCCTGGCCAACTATCTCGAAGTGATCGTCGCCGAGATCGATTGATGTAGCTCGGAGAGCCTGAGCCTGGCACGCTCCTCTTCCAGCAGCTCGCTCGCCGTCGGCGTCGTGTGATTCTGCACGTGCTGCATGATTTTCAGGTGAATGGCTTCGAAATCCCGCACGGCGCTTTCATATTCGGCGAGGGCCGTGCTCAAAATCTCGAGTCGCATAACAGGCCACACGAATGAGGCGGCTGTTGGTTCCCTCAAAAGCACGCCGGGCTTGCGCGTTGCGGCCCGGATCGTCCACTCAAAGGAAGAAGCATGACCATCAGCCTGTTCGTCCGCCGCGGCTCCCGCATCGCGTCCGGTCTCGCTGCCGTCGGCTTGACGCTCGCCAGCGCTGTCGCGGGCGCTCAATCGGGGGCGCGGGCCTTCGAGCGGCTCGATAGCGACCACGACGGCGTCATTCAGAAGCGCGAAATCGAAGCTGCGCGTCGCAAGGCGTTCGAGCGCGCGGACGCAAACGATGACGACTACGTAACCGGTCAGGAGATCGAAGCTCTGCGCGACGAAATCGCGGAGCAATACGGGCGCGGTGGGGCTCCGCGCGGGCGAGCGCCGGCAGGTACGCGCGAAGCACCGGCCGATCGCGTCAAGGCGGCCGACGCCGACGGCGACGGCCGCATCTCGGAGCCGGAGTTCGTCTCCGGCGTAGATCCGCTACTTCAACGCTTCGACGGCGATGGCGACGGCAACATCACGCGTGCCGAGATGGACGAAGGCGTTGCGAATGTGCGCGAGGAGATTCGGCGGCGACGGGAGGCGCGGTAACTCCCGCCTCTTCCGCCGCGTCTCCGAAGACGGAGTCCCTCTAGGATGGGTCGGCGCAGATCGTACTGAGCTGCGCCGACCCAAAAGCGCTAAGGCGTCTTCCGCGATTTTTCGTCGGACTCGCGCATCTCGTCCTTGATGCCGCCCACGACGTTTTGGACCTTGCCTTTCACCTGATCGGCGCGGCCTTCGTTCTTCAACTTCTCGTCGCCGAGCGCTTTGCCGACCGCGGTCTTGGCCTTCCCGGTAACAGTTTTGGCAGAACCTTTCACTCTGTCTTTGTCCATGATTTCACCTTGCTTCGATTGATTGAATGGGCATCACGCCCTCGATCGCGACTCGTTTCAGGCGGTGGTCGACTACCGCTCTTGCTCGCTCTGCTGCTGGGCCCGTGCAGCTCCGATTGCAGTTTTGACGTGCTTCTCCTCTTCGGGGGGAGGCAGAACCGCCGGTAGCCCCAACGAGTCGAGCCACAGCTCGCGGCAGTAACCCTTGCTGTGGTAGAGGTGCTCGTCCTCCTGCTCCTCGACTTCGTCGCTGGCTTCCTTGAGCACCTTTTTCTGCTCGCCGCGCAGGTTCTCCGCGCACTTGCCGAGCAGCTCCCAGTCCGCATGATCTTTCGTCTCGGCCAACACGACGCATTCGCACGCCACGAGCTGCGCGGCCGCGGGCTTGCCAGCGGCCTTCGCCGCCTTCATCGCGTTTACGAGCGCCGCACCGAGATCGGCGACGATTTGTCGACCCGGCGAAGCCTTCTCCGGATCGATCTCGAACTTCTTGAAGACGCCCTCGAGGATTTGCACGTGCCGGCGGGTCTGGTCGAGATACTTTGTCCATTCCTTCTTCAGGTCCTCGCATTGCGCGCACTCCACGGCGGTCTGATAGACCTTTACGCCGCCGCGCTCGTGCTCGAGTGACTGCAGAAGAAGCTCTTCGAGTTGCTGACGATCCACCATTGTTTCGCTCCCTGAAGTACATGTGGTTGAACGGTGTGTCCTGTGCAAGCTGTGTGCCACGCGTTCGCAGTGACGCGATCGAGTCGTGCTGCGTCGAGAGTCGGGGTGTTCGGTCAGGGAATGCGCTGCTCGAGCCAATGGAACGCGGTTTTGCGACGCTTGCTTCGCGTCGATCGCAGAGTCCTGCGAAACGCTTTCCAGAATATGGGCGTGCTCACCGGTGGGAATCGCGCTTGCGGGCCTCCTCGAGTCGCCTTTGCGAGGCAGGCCGGCCCGAGCAGTGGCGGAGAAGGCCGATTTCCGCCCGCGTAAGGTAGCGTGGCACGAGCGTTGCATCGTTCACAGCCCGCGAGATCTCGTCGATTGGCCCCCATGGGGGAGTAGGGAGTGCGTCGATGCCGGCTGAGCTGCTGCGGCCGCAGATAGTCCGCGCTGCTAGTTACGCCGCCGCTAGTTACGCCGCCGGCCAACCCGAGCGATCAGTCGCGCTGGATTGCGCTGCGTGCGCGTCACCGATTCGGCGTAGTGGTGCGAAGGGCGTGCCGCATGTGACCGTCGCGTTGTATGTTCTGGCCGCCTTGCTCGCCACTGCGATTGTCGCGTGGATTGGTACCAATCTCGCGAGCGCGGAAAAACGCCTTCTCTATCGCCCGCGGCGCCTATACACGAGCAAAGACCCGGACTTTCGTCGCGCGCTTGGAGTTTTGCTCGGACCGCCCCTGGTCCAGGGCAATCACGTCACGACGCTCATCAACGGCGATCGCATCTTCCCGCCGATGCTCGCTGCCATTCACTCGGCGCGGGTCAGCGTGTCCTTCGAGACGTTCGTCTTCAAGGATCCGATCGGCTGCGAATTCTGCGAGGCGCTATCGGCGGCTGCCAAGCGCGGCGTGACGGTTTGTATCCTGCTCGATTGGATGGGATCGCGAGAGATGGACGCCAAGCTCGTGGCTGCCACGCGCGACGCCGGCTGCGACGTGCAGATCTATCACCCGCCGACGTGGTTTCATCTCGGCCGCCTCAACAATCGCACCCACCGCAAGCTGCTGATCGTCGACGGCACGACGGGGTTTACCGGCGGCGTGGGCATTGGAGACGAGTGGCTCGGCGATGCGCAGGATCAGGAGCATTGGCGCGAGAGTCACTACCAAGTCGAGGGTCCCGTGGTTTCGCAAATGCAGGCCGTCTTCGTCGACAACTGGATCAAAGCGACCGGCCGCGTGCTGCATGGCTCGGAGTTCTTTCCCGTCACGCAGCCAACGGCGGGCAAGATGGACGCGCAAATGTTTGGGAGCTCTCCCGTCGGCGGCTCCGAGAGCATGCACTTGATGGTGTTGCTGGCCCTCACTGCGGCGCAGAGGTCGATCGACATCGAGAACGCCTACTTCGTGCCCGACAGGTTGACGGTCGAAGCGCTCGTCACTGCCGCGCGCCGCGGCGTCAGGGTGCGCATCGTCGTGCCGGGGCGCTATACCGATGCGCGTATAGGACGGTGGGCTGCGCACGCGCTGTACGGCGATTTGCTGGATGCCGGTGTCGAGCTCTATGAATACCAGCCGACGATGATCCACTGCAAAGTGCTCGTAATCGACGGTCTGTGGACATCCGTCGGTTCGGCGAACTTCGACGACCGGTCGTTTCGCCTCAACGACGAGGCGAATCTCAACGTCTTCAGTCCGGAGCTCGCGGCGGAACAGCTCCGCTACATCGAAGCGGATATCGCAAAATCCAAACGCATGGTGCTGCGGCGCTGGGCGCGCCGCTCGCCTGCGCGGCGCGTCTACGAGAACTTGGCTCTCTTGCTGCGCTCGCAGCTCTGACGCAACGCGCTTGCAGGCCTGGGCGGAGCCGTCCGCTCGTCTGCGCGTGCCGGAGCGCCTCCAGGAACGCGGAGCATGCTCCTCGACCTCCCGCCGTGAAGTCCGTGGGATCGTCGAAGCGCTCAGTATTGCGGCGATATCCACACCGCAGCCGCGACGGCTGCAGCGAACTCTTGGTTTCCGACTATGATCTTCGTCTTGGCGTTTCTCGTCGCGAACAGCGGTGACGGGTGGAGCGCAAGAAAAAGGAGATCAACGTGAAGTTCAGTAAGAGTCCCGAGGCGATTGCGCGCCTATCGCCGGAGCAATACCGCGTCACGCAGCAAAGCGCCACGGAGAGGCCCGGCACGGGCGAATATCTGCACAATGAGGAACCCGGCATCTACGTCGACATCGTGTCGGGCGAGCCGTTGTTCGCTTCGTCGGACAAGTACGAATCGGGATGCGGCTGGCCAAGCTTTACGAAGCCGATCGAGCCCGCCAACGTCAACGAATTGCGCGACGGCTCGCACGGCATGATCCGCACGGAAGTGCGATCCGCGCATGGCGACAGCCACCTCGGTCACGTCTTTCCGGACGGTCCCGAGGATCGCGGTGGCCTGCGCTATTGCATCAATTCGGCGTCGCTCCGGTTCATCCATCGCGATGAGATGGAAGCGGAGGGCTACGGCGCGTACCTCGACCAAGTCGAGGACGTTGGATGACGGTGGAGCGCTGATCTCTCGATGACATGCTGAAGTTTCGCGACGTCACGCTGCGCCGCGGTGGACGAGTATTGTTCGCCGGCGCGGATTTTGCGGTGTTTGCCGGCCAGAAGGTCGGCATCACGGGCGCCAACGGCACCGGCAAGTCGAGCCTATTCGCGTTGCTGCGCGGCGAGCTGCACGCCGATGCGGGCGACGTCGACGTGCCGGCGAAATGGGTCTTCGCGCACGTGGCGCAGGAGACGCCCGCCGTGGATCAGCCGGCGATCGACTACGTGCTCGACGGCGACGTCGAGCTGCGTGCGATCGAGCGCGCTATCCGCGCGGCGGAGCATGCCGAGGAGGGTGTGCGGCTCGCGACGCTGCACGACCAGTACGACCATCACGGCGGTTACACCGCCAACAGCCGCGCCGCGCAGCTGCTCTACGGTCTCGGATTCTCCGCCGCGCAGCACGCGAGCGCGGTGCGCGAGTTCTCCGGCGGCTGGCGCATGCGTCTGAATCTCGCGCGCGCGCTGATGCGGCGTTCCGACGTATTGCTTCTCGACGAGCCCACCAACCATCTCGATTTGGACGCGGTCCTGTGGCTCGAGGACTACCTGCGAGCCTACGCCGGCGCGCTGTTGTTGATCTCGCACGATCGCGAGTTCCTCGATCGCGTGGTCGACGCCGTCGTGCACATCGAGCACGAGACGTTGACGCTGTATAGCGGCAACTATTCGGCGTTCGAGCAGCAGCGCGCCGCCCAGCGGGCCGGACAACAGGCGGACTTCGCGCGGCAGCAGCGCGAGATCGCGCATATTCGCAGCTACATCGATCGCTTTAAGACGCACGCATCCAAAGCGCGCCAAGCGCAGAGCCGGATGAAGGCGTTGGAGCGGATGGAGCTGATTGCGCCGGCGCACGTCGACACACCGTTCCACTTCGCGTTTCGCGATCCGGCCAAGATCCCGCGCCCGCTGCTGGCGCTCGAGCACGTGAGCGCCGGGTACACGCAAGAGCCGGTATTCCGCGACGCGAATCTGATGTTGGTGCCGGGCGATCGCGTGGGCTTGCTCGGTCCTAACGGCGCGGGCAAGTCGACGTTGATCAAGGTGCTCGCGGGCACCGTCGGCGTGTCGAGCGGCGAACGGGTCGAGCCGCAGGACGTTCGGATCGGCTACTTCGCGCAGCATCAACTGGAACAGTTGGACGTTGCGTCGAGCCCGCTGCAGCACGTGCAGCGCCTCGATCCGCGCGCCAGGGAGCTCGACCTGCGGAAGTTTCTCGGCGGCTTCGGCTTTTCCGGCGACACCGTGTTGGGCTCCGTCGAGCCGTTCTCCGGCGGCGAGAAGGCACGCTTGGTGCTCGCGCTGCTGGTTTATCAACGGCCCAACGTGCTGTTGCTCGACGAGCCGACCAATCATTTGGATCTCGAGATGCGCCACGCGCTGACGATCGCGTTGCAGGATTTCGGCGGGGCCATGGTGATCGTCTCCCACGACCGCTTCTTGCTGCGCAGCGTGACCGATCGCTGGCTGATGGTGGCCGACGCGAGCGTTCAGGACTACGACGGCGATCTCGACGAGTATCGGACCTGGTTGAGCGAACGCCGGGCGCGGCAATCGCAGGACTCCGTGATGCTCGACAAGGCCGGCGGCGCGCAGTCGCGCAAGGAGCGGAAACGCACGGAAGCCGAACAGCGGCAGCGCGAGCAACCGCTCCGCAGAAAGATCAGAGACCTCGAAGCGCGGCTCGAAGCGTTGACGCAGCGCCGCGCCGAAATCGATGCGCAGCTCGCGAGCGGCGATTTGTACGGCAGCTCGAGCAAGGAAAAGCTCAAGGAGCTGTTGCGCGACCAGGCTCGCGTCAAGGTCGAGCTCGCCGAAGTGGAGGAGTCGTGGCTCGAGGCGAGCGAATCGCTGCAGCAGGCCGTGACGCCGGACGCCGGCTGAGTGCGACGACGTCCGATCTGCGCCCGCCCGACCTCACGGCCTCAGCCGGCGACCGCGGGTGTGCGGTTGACGGCCCTGCAACGCCGAGCTACGGCGCCGGAACGATCGCGATCCGGTTGCCGCGGAACGAGCCGACCCAGAGATCCTTGCCGACCTCGAGCACGACCGTGCCCGCGCCGAACGCCGGAGTGTCGGGACGATTCACGACCTCGCGCACTGCCAGGGTCTTAGGATCGATTTTCACGGCCTTCCAGCTCTGCATACCCTGACCGACCGCGTACAACGAGCCGTCGGCTGCCCAATGGATGTTGTCGACGCGAAACCCGAGCGGAATCTCGTCGCGCTTCGGCGGCGTCTGGCCGCGCGAGAGCCGCGTGAACGATTGGCTGCCCCAGGCCGCGATGTACAGCGTCTTGCCGTCGTCGGATAGCTCGACGCCGTTCGCGCCCGCGGCTTCGCTGCCCGGCACCTTCACCCAGCCGCTCGCCGTGTGCCATTCCCAGAGCTCGCCGTTCTTCTCGCCCCCCATCATCTTCTGCGTCGCGGCCTGCGTGCCGCCGCGCGGCAGGAAGTTCGTCGTGATGAAGCCGCCGTCGGGCAGCCCGCGCACGGAGTTCAGGCCGATCGGATCGGGTGCGACGACGCAGCCGATCCAAGTGACGACGGGAGTCGCGGGCGCCGTGTCCACCTCGAAGACCTCGATCGACTCGCGCGCGCCGTGACCGACGACGAACAGCTTGTGAACCGGGCCGTTTCCCGGTTGCACATACACGCCGTGCGTCAGGAACTTGTCCGCGGCCGGCGGCCCGGGGCAACCGGGGTAGGTCTTGCTATCGGGGCGATTCTTCGCCGCCGCGGCCGGGTAGGCCGTGTACGACATCCGGTCGCTGACGCGGATCAGCGCGATGCCGCCGGTGCCGTTGTATGCGCCCGCGACCACCCACTGCGGCCCGAGCGCGACGAGATCCTCGGGCGCCTGCTGACCGCAAATGACGTCGCTCGCCGGTGTGCAAGGGGGAGGGGGCGGTTGCGGAGGCGGCTGCGCGGACACTGACAACGAGCCCATGTAGACGACGACTGCAGACAGCAGCGTTGATGCTCTCACGATGATTCCCCCCAATGTCTTGCGACCGGTTGGCCACGAGCGTGGTCAATGCCGGCGCGCGACTCACCGTAGAGCGGAGGCGGACGGCAGTCAACTGCGGTCGCGCCCCTACGCAGCGTGACCGCCGACCGTGCTTCGCCACGCCGCGCGGTTTCGGCCGAGCAGGAGGCGATCGAGCGCCACGTAGATCACCGGAGTGACGTAAAGCGTCAGCAGCTGCGAGACGACGAGACCGCCGACCACGGCAAGCCCGAGCGGCTGCCGCGCCGCAGCGCCGGCTCCCCAGCCGAGCGCGATCGGCAGCGTGCCGATCAGTGCGGCGAAGGTCGTCATCATGATCGGCCGGAAGCGCAACAGGCAGGCTTCGCGGATCGCGTCGTGCGCCGTGAGGCCCCGCGCGCGCTGCGCCTCGAGCGCAAAGTCGATCATCATGATGGCGTTCTTCTTGACGACGCCGATCAGCAGGATGAGCCCGAGAAACGCGAACAGATTCAGCTCGGCGCCGAACAGCAGCAGCGTGAGTAATGCGCCGAGCCCCGCCGCCGGCAGGCCGGAAAGAATCGTCAGCGGGTGGACGGCGCTCTCGTAGAGCACGCCGAGCACGAGGTAGATCGTCACGACCGCGAGCAGCAGCAGCATGCCGAGGCCGCCGAGCGAGGATTCGAAGGCCTGCGCGGTGCCTTGAAACCGGCCGAGAAGCGTCTGCGGCGCGCCGAGCTCGGATCGCGCGCGCTCGACGCTCGCAACCGCGTCGCCGAGCGACGTGCCCGGCGCGAGATTGAACGAGATCGTCGCCGAGGGTAGCTGGCCGACATGCGAGATCGTCAGCGGCCCGGTCACCGTGTGCAGCATCGCGACCGAGTCGAGCGGCACGAGCGCGCCGCTCGAGCCGCGGACGTGGAGCAGACTCAGCGCGCTAGGGTGCCCCGGTCGTTACTCGACTGGCGTGTAAACGCGCTCGTCGAGAGGACTACCCGTCATTGGCTGTAGCGCGTCGCGATACTGTCGCGCGTGTGCGGCGGCCACGTGCGAATCGAGCGCCTGCTGGCTTCGCCAGTGTTCGATCACCGTGAAGTGATTGGCGCGCATAGTGTGCTGCACGACATCGAACCGCAGATTGCCGGCTTCCTGCCGGCTGGCCTCGGCCAAGCGCGTGAGCAGAACGGCTACTTGCGGGTTCGGTGCGACGTCCACGTGCGAGATCACGTACACGGTCTGTCGATCGGAAGAGGCGACCGCCGGTGCTGTCGTAATCGTTTTGTACAGGCGTTGGTCGTAGCCGCTCACGCGGATCGGCTCGAGTGCGGCCTGGAGTTGCTGCTGCGCGGCGCCGTCGCGCGCGTCGAACGCGTTCTGATCGCGCCAGGTCTCGACGATGGCGAAATGGCCCGGCCGGCCGACTTGCTCGAAGAACTCGATACGCGTGAAGCCGTCTTGCTTCCGGCTCGCTTCGCGGTACTGCTTCAGCGCCGCACGCGCTGCATCGGCGGCGGAGGCACGCGTCTCGACGTAGGCGACGGCGGACAACACGGCGTCAACGGGCGCGTCGATGGCTGCCTGTCCGAACAGGGCGGAAGGGATCAGCGCCGCACCGAAAAGAAGTACACGGGCGTACGAGCCGGCAGCGGCAACACGCATAACGGTCAACCTCCGAAGCGATGAGTCTCGTGGCAGGCCTCAAGTCTCGTTTCACCGTGAGCGCAGATTGCAGATTATAGCGGCGAAGGCGCAACCCGGGGCTCAGTCTTCCAGCACGAGCCGTGCTTCGGCGAGATCCACCACGCTCCAGACGATCCAGGCCGACCGTAGCCGACAATTTGGAGGGTGCTCCTACCCTCCAGTAACATCGGCAAAGCCCTGAGGATTTCGTGTGCCGCATCTCATGTTCATCGCAGAAGCTCGTCGAGCGTGATCGTTCGACGAGCTAGTCGATCGCTGTGAAGACTATGCTCGCCGTCTCATGACGGTGCCGCCCGCAGGACCCTACCGGCCGGACATCGACGGCCTGCGGGCCGTCGCGGTTGTCGCGGTCGTCCTCTTTCACGCGCATGTTCCCGGATTCGCGGGCGGTTACGTCGGAGTCGACGTGTTTTTCGTGCTGTCCGGGTACCTGATCACTGCCCAACTCTTGAGCTCAGCGGGAACCCCTGTCCGCTCGATGCTGGCGCAGTTCTATCTCAGGCGAGCGCGGCGAATTCTTCCCGCGTTGTGCGTCGTGTTGGCCGCGGTGCTCGTTTCGGCCGCCATCCTGCATCTCCCGAATGACCTCGAGCGGCTTGGCCGCGCCGCGACGCTCTCAATGGTGTTCGCCGGCAACATCGCCGCTTGGCGGAGCGGCGGACGGAACGGCGGATACTTCGACCCTGACCCGGACCATGCTCCGCTGTTGCACCTATGGACCATCGGAATCGAGGAGCAATTCTATCTATTCTTTCCTTTGTTCCTTTGGATCGCGCTGCGATATTTTCGGAAGGACCGCCTCGCCTTGACGGTCGGAGTGTGTGCGCTCGCTTCCTTCGCCATTTGCGTCTGGGGTGCCGAGGATCATCCGCAGGCGACATTCTATTTGGCGCCAACGCGGGCGTGGGAATTGTTGCTGGGCGCGATGCTCGCAGTTCGGGCGCCGCGGCCGGTCGCCAACCGTTTGGCGCGCGAGCTGCTGGCGGCGGGCGCTGCGGCGACGATCTTCTTGGCGATCTTCTTATACGACGGGGATACGAAATACCCCTACTTCTCGGCGCTTGCTGCTTGCGTTGCGACGGTCGTATTGATCGCCTCGGGTCTCGGGACGCCACCGCTGACGACGCGAGTCCTGGCGCTTCGTCCCGTGGTCTTCATCGGGCTCATCTCATATTCGCTGTACCTGTGGCATGTGCCTGTTCAGACGATGGTCGAGTACTACAGCATTCGCGAGCTCACCACGATGGAGACGGCGGGCTGGCTGTCTGCAGCCTTCATGCTTGCCGTCGCGAGCTGGGCGTTTATCGAGAAGCCGGTGCGTGAACGGCGACTGCTCCGTCACAACGGGCGTTTCATCGTTTGCATGGCGGTCGTCGCAGTCACGTTGGCTGCGGTCGGCATCGGTGTACTGGCGATCCGCCGGGTTACCGCAGAGGATTCCGGAGAGTTTGTTGGCCGTTATCGACGGCCGGGACCGTTTTCACCACGACGCCGGCAAATGCATGACGGCGACTCCACAGCGGATTGCCGCCGGCGAGTTGTGCCACTACGGCTCCAGCGAGGGCTCTGCGCGCCGCGTCGTGGTGTGGGGAGACAGTCACGCGGTCGCGCTCCTTCCTGCGTTCGAGTCGCTGGCGATGGATCATGGGGCCAGCCTTTACTTTGCCGGGACCACATCGTGCCGACCGCTGATCGGGGTCGTGAGCCGGCGTCGGAGTGAAGCGGCTCGGCGCAAATGCGACGAATACAACGCAGCCATGTTGAGGGCCATCGAGAGGCTCGATCCCGCCGTCGTAATTCTCGCGGCGTACTGGACCTATCCGGACGTCGATCTCGAGTCGACGGGCAACGTCCCAATCAGCAAGGAGGAACTATTCGCGACCGGTTTACGCAACGTGCTCGACAGGCCCGAGATGCAGAGTCGTGTCACCTGCGCAGTGCTGGACGTGCCGCGATTCGACGTTTCCGTTCCGAACGCATACGGCCGAGCCGTACGTCGCGGCATCGACACGGACTTCCTCGCAATGGACCGTGCAAAGGCGTTGCAGCAACTGGCACCCGCCGACGACCCGCTCAAGCGCATGCAGGCGACGGGAGTGCTGCGCGTCGTTGATCCGAAGCAGTTGCTCTGCACGGAGCACGTGTGCCGCTCTGAATTGGCGGCCGGCGAGCTTCTCTACGGTGACGACAATCACTTGTCCGTGCGCGGGGCGCATTTCGTTGCGCCAGCGCTCGAGCCGTGTTTTCAATGAGTCGCGGCGACGAGGCACGTAGAAACGGCGAGCGTCGAAGCTCGACTACTCCCGCTGTCCCGCCGCTTCACCGGACGCGCGCGTGCGTTAGGGCAAGGCGCAACAGACCACGTACGCGCCGCGGCAGGAACCGCGATACAGCACGACGAACGTTGCCGCGCAGCCGTTCGCGCTCGGCATCGCGAAGAATTTCGGCTGCTCTCGTCCGCAGTGTGTCCGTGCGGATGAACAACGCGTTGAACTGCAGAGCGTCGCGCGACTGATCGGTGGCGAATGCCGCGAAGCCTGCGTCGGCAAGCAACCTCTCGACGTCCACGAACAGCTTCTGGCTTTCGCCGATGCATGGTGCGGTCTCTACTTCGACGTGGAGCATCTGTGTCGCTCCGAGAACACCCGACGCACCGGAGATGGCTTCGAAGGCCATGCCTTCCGTGTCGACCCAGAACGCGATGGGACCGCTGGCGACCGATTGGGCGGACAAGAGCCGGTCCAAGCGCGCGGTACGCACCTGCACGACCTCGGCGAGCTGCGAGCGATCGGATCGGCAGTGCAGCGAGCTCATGCCGCGGCGCGTGACGATCACGGTCTGTCGCAGTAGTCGGCCTTTACGACGAAAAACGGCGCCTCGGACTCGCGGTCGCTCGCGGCGAGGGCAGGATGTGAATCGACCGGCGGCGTAGCGCCTCATCCGCCTCCATGCGCACGAAGTTACGTGGATTCGGCTCGAGCGCAAGAATGTCGGCCGTCGGTAGT
This sequence comes from uncultured Gammaproteobacteria bacterium, assembly GCA_963742115.1. GTDB lineage: Bacteria > Pseudomonadota > Gammaproteobacteria > Steroidobacterales > Rariloculaceae > FEN-1219. Next base: position 460,820 of record CAVUKQ010000005.1, on the reverse strand, counting down.
GCGCGCCGAAAGAGCAGGGCGTGCGAGCCATCCATGGAGCCGACGTCACAGACCGTGACTATCTCGAATGTGCGCAGCAGTCGCAAAAACAGTCGGCGCGTGTTTAGGATCAAACTAGAAGCTCCGCACCCGTTGCAGAACAGGTTTGCTCCGCAGCTCAGGCGAGTCGCAACGGTAAGCTGCGCAGGCGCTGCCCGGTTAGTGCAAAGACGGCGTTCGCAACGGCCGGCGCGATTGGCGGCACGCCGGGCTCCCCGAGCCCGCCCATCGGCGCGTCCGACGCGAGGAATTCGACAGTGACTCGCGGTGCGTTCGCGAGCCGGATCATGTCGTAGTCCGGGAAGCTGCGCTGCACGACGGCGCCGCGTTGCACCGTGATCTCGTGAAACAAGGCCGCCGATAGGCCGAAGATGATCGCGCCTTGCACTTGTGCAAGCGCCTGGTCGGGGTTGACGACGAGCCCGCAATCGACCGCGGCGTCGACGCGGTGCACACGGATGGCGCCGTTCGCCTCGATGCCGACCTCGGCCACTTCGGCCACGGTCGTGCCGAAACACTCCACGATCGCGATGCCGCGCGCGCGGCCTGCGGGTAATTCATTGCCCCAGCCGGCCATCGCCGCTGCGCGTTCGAGCACTGCGCGGTGGCGCGGCTTGTGACTCAAGAGCGCGCTTCGATACTCGAGCGGGTCGCGACCCGCGGCGTGCGCAAGCTCGTCGATGAACGACTCCATGAAAAAGCCATGCTGCGACGACGCGACCGAGCGCCATGAGCCGGTGCGCAGATGCACGGGCGCGTCCGCGACGAGGATGTTGGGATCGTCGATGCGATAGATCGGCGTAGCGGCCGGCGCGTCGAGCAACGCGGCTCCGGTGAAGTGGCTCGTCCACGAGATCGGCCAGCCCTCCGGATCCAAAGCGCTGCCCATGCGAGCGAGCACCGCCGGCCGGTAGTAGTCGTGCTGCATGTCCTCCTCGCGGCTCCAGATCAACTTCACGGGTCGCGGCGTCAGCGCCTTCGCGATGCGGACCGCTTGCGCGATGTAGTCGAATGCACCCGGCAGGCGGCGACCGAAGCCGCCGCCGAGCTGCATGTTGTGCATGACGACGTCGGCCGCGTCGATTCCCGCGGCGTCGGCGGCGACGCGCCGCGCGTTGAGAGGATCTTGCGTGCCCGCCCAGACTTCGCAGCGCCCATCCGCAAAGTGCGCGGTCGCGCACATCGGCTCCATCGTCGCGTGCGCGAGATACGGCACGCGGTACTCCGCAACGACGGTTCGCTCGCCGCGAGCCAGCACCGTAGGTTCTTCGCCGTCGAGCACGGCCGCATGCGCCGCGAGGATTCGTTCGCTGTCCATGCCGCCGAGCCCTGCATCCGTGAATTGCGGTCGCAAGGCGCGTAGCGCCTGCAACGCTTGCCAGTAGCCGTCCGCAACGACAGCCACCGCATCGTCGAGCTGCACGACCTCGCGCACGCCCGGCATTGCCTTCGCGGGCGCGGGATCGACCGCGGCCAGCTTGCCGCCCGGAACGGGCGACGCCGTGATTGTCGCGTACAACATCTCCAGGCAGCACGACGTCGATCCCGTATGTCGCGGTGCCGTCGACCTTGCTCGGTATGTCGTGCCGCGGTTGCGGCGTGCCGACCAGGCGGTACTGATCGCGAGGCTTCAAGGGCGGGTGCAGCGGCGGGTTGATCGCAGCGGCCGCGCTCGCGAGCTCGCCGTAACTCGCACTGCGATTCGAAGGCGCATGCGTGATCCGTGAATCCCGCGCGCTCAGCTCGTCGACTGGCACGTTCCAGCGCGCAGCCGCAGCCTCGAGCAGCATCTGCTTCGCGGCCGCGCCCGCGACGCGCATTCCGAGCCGTCCGGTCGAACGGGTGCTCGAGCTGCCGCCCGTGATCTGAAACCCCGCGATGTCCGCGATCTTGTAGGTCCCGTAGTCGACCGCGCGCTCGAGCCACACGGGCACTTCCACGCCCATCTCCGCGCCAAAACCGCGCAGCATGTAGCCGTTGGCGTAAACGTCGTCGGCCGGCGCTTCCTCGATACGCACTCGACTCCAGTCGGCTTCGAGCTCTTCCGCGAGCATCATCGCCACGCCGGTTAGGGCTCCTTGGCCCATCTCGCAGTGTGGAATCACCGCGACTACTTCGCTGTCGGGGGTGATCTTGATCCAAGTGGTCAAACGCTCGTGCCCGTCGGCGCGCTTCGGTGTGATGCGCAAACGATTCGGCGCGACCGCAACGGCGCCGACGCCGAGCAGGAGCCCGCCACCGAGCAAGCTGCCCGTCGCGATGAGCGTGCGACGTGTCCACTTACGCATGCGGCACCGTCGGTCTTTCCCGCGAGCGAGTGAATCGCGTGCCTGACTCGCTCGTACGTGCCACAGCGGCAGATGTTCGTCACGGACGCGTCGATGTCTGCGTCGCTGGGGGTAGGGTTGCCCTCGAGCAGTGCGACGACCGCCATGATCATCCCGGATTGGCAGTAGCCGCACTGCGGCACCTGATGCTCGATCCAGGCAGCTTGAACCGCGTGCAAGCCGTGGTCCGAAGCCAGTCCTTCGATAGTCGTCACCGAACGGCCGGCCGCGCCCGCCGCCGGCACGAGGCAGGATCGCACCGCAACGCCGTCGATGTGCACGGTGCAGGCGCCGCATGCGCCGATGCCGCAACCGAACTTCGTGCCGGTGAGCCCGGCCTGCTCGCGAATCGCCCAGAGCAGAGGCGTCTCGGGCGCGACCTCGAATCGCGCCGGTGTTCCGTTCAGCGTGAATTCGATCATGGTCCCACCTCGAAATCCGTATGGCGGCAGTCTACTCTGATGCGCACTGCACGATCGCATCCGAAAGACGCTGCGTACTACGCAACTGGAGAAGCATGAACGCGAAACGGAACGCAGGGTCTTCTCGCGCGGCCGGCCGCATGCGATCTGCGCTCCACTCGCTCGAGGCGAGCGGGGCAACCGGTTTCGATACGGCTTGGGTCGGAATGGAGCCGACGTTCTCCAGCAAGAAGGCGGTGCGCAAGTGGGCTCGGATGGCAGCAAAGGAAGGCGGGGAGGACGCCTACTTCGAGGACGCATACATGCTGCGTACGCAGCGCAAGGTGGCGCAGGCGATCCACACCGAGTACTCGACCCAACGGCGGAAGAAAAATTCCGCGTGCGTCTTCGATCGCGTGGAGCTCGAGCGCGGCGTCGATCAGTGGAAGGTCGAGCGGCACAGCCTCGTGTTTTCTTGGAGCAAGCGTTCCAAAGACACTTTCGAAGTTCGCTTCGGTCTCGATCCGGAGACGTTCGAGTTCAGCATCAAGCCGGTTCCGATCGCTTGGCTCTACGAGCCGGACTTCGTGCGCTTTCTGCAGCGCTTCGTTTGGGACGTCCCCGCCCGACACGGGCTCTCGGCGTCCATCGCGCATGGCGGCGGGCAGTTCTCGCTCTCGGCCAAGACTTTCATGCGTGGCAGCTTGCTCGCCGACGACATCGCCACGCGGCTCGATCATCCCGAGCTCTCCACGTGGATCATGGATTACCCGAACCCGGATGACCGTGCCTTCCGAGCCACGGCGCGCCGACGGCGTGCCTTCGAGAGCGTGCTCGATGCGTATTGGTGCGGCGCCTTCCATCCGCGCGCGTTGGGAGTGCTGACGGTAGAGAACGCGCTTCTCGATCGCGGCTTCGGTCCGGCGCTCGACGCGCAGCCGGGTTCGATGGACGACGACGGCGGTCCAGCGGGCAGCGATCGCGACGTGTTTCAAACCAACTTCGCGTTCGGCCGCGCGGTGCGTCTCGCCGCGCAAAACGTGCATCCGGGTTATTGGCAGTCCGCACATCCCGATCAGGACGGCTACCGCCCCGACCAGATCATGCGCTACAGCGAAGGCAACTTGAATCGGTTGCAGATCGCGGGCGAGCTACACGTGAAGAGCGGCAAGGTGCTCGACAAGAAGGACGTGCCCGAGCTCGACGCGCCGCTCGACATCGACATGCTGTACGACGAGGCGAGCTGGGAGAATCGTGCGCAAATGGCGCGCACGAGCGCCGACGATTTCGTCGAGGCCGTGCTGCTCGACGTGCACCATGCGATGTACTTGGTCAAACACCCGCACGTGCGCGTACGCAGCTCCCTCGCTCAGGACCAGCTCATGGGCCAGGCGGTCGAGACACTCGAGCGTGTGGCGCCGAAGGCGCTGGCGGGGCTGCGCAAAGAAGCGCGACGGTTGAACCTCGAAGCGTCCGGCGGCCGAATCAAAACGGATTGGATCGAGCCGGAGACTCTTTTCTGGAGCGCTTGGAAGCACTTGCCGCTCGGCGAGCAAGCCGCGATTGCGTACGAGGCGGTCGAGGGCTTTCTACAGCGCGTGCACCAAGCCGCATCCGAAGATCCGCGCCACGACGCGAGCCGCGACGCCATGGAAGCGCATCGCCACCGCATCCACCCCGTGCTCTGGCGAACGCTCGAGCGCGAGCGCGGGATCCTCGATCAGCACAACAACGTGCGCGCGGAGTGGCAGGCTTGGAATACGGACAGGAAGAAATATCTGGCTCGACGTCCGGTATGGTCGGTGACCGACGCTCGCCCACCCTGGAAGTGAGCGTTGCTACATTCAGTCTTCCAGCACGAGCCGTGCTTCGGCGAGATCGACCTCGCGCTCGAGACGAATCAACACGTCGTCGCCGATCTCGCCGCTCTGCCACAGCTTGATGAGCGCGCTGCGCTGCGCCGCCCCCGCGCCGAGCCATAAGCGCGCCTCGCTATCGGGCGAAAGCGCGCTATTCGAACGTTGGAGCGAGCGGCTGTTGAAGAAACGCTTGACCGCCACCGCTTCATGCGCGGGCAGCCCGTGCTCGGCGACCAACTTGTTCACGGCGTCGATGGCTGCGCGGCGCATCGCCTCTCGCGCGAGCTGGATCTCGACGTCTGCCGACGTGTCGCTCTCGAGGCTCAATGCCCTGACCAACGCGGGCAACGTGAGCCCCTGGCCGACCAACGTCACGAAAACGATTCCGAACGTCAGCAGGATTACGAGGTCGCGCTCCGGAAACGGCTCCCCGTTGGGCAGAGCGGCGGGGAGGGCGAGAGCGGCCGCCAAGCTCACGACGCCGCGCATTCCGGACCAGCTCACGAGCGTCGAGACGCGGGCGGAGGCGGGGTCGCGCTGCTGCAGCGACGGCACGAGCCAGCGCACGCCATACGTCGCCGTGAAGATCCACAGGAAGCGCACGCCGATCGCGACGGCGCTCAACACGGCGATCGAGCCCCATGGCGCGCGACCAAGAGAGGCCCTCCGGGCGCACCAACGACTCCGCGATCTGCGGCAAGCGGATGCCGATGATCACGAACACCAGGCAGTTGACCACGAATACGACCGCGCCCCAGACGTTGCGAATGTTGAGGCGCGACAGCGCCGAAGTCCGCAAGTGCCCCCACTGCGACCGGTAGAGCCCGGTCGCGACCACGCCGAGCACGCCGGACACGTGCAGCGATTCGCACAACCAGTAGGCCGCAAACGGCGTCGTCAACGACATCGCGAGCTCGAGCATCGGATCGCGCAGGCGCTCCTGGAGCCGCGCCGTGAGCCAGCCGGTCGCGAGGCCGAGCGCGAGCCCGCCGAGCGCGATCACGCCGAACTGGCCGACCAGCTCCAACCGGAGAACGCGCCGGTGAGCACCGCGACCACTGCGAACCGGTAAAGCACCAGGCCCGTCGCGTCGTTCACGAGGCTCTCGCCCTCGAGCAGCGTCACGATCCGGCGCGGAAGGCGAAAGCGCTGGAGCACCGCGGTCGCCGCCACGGCATCCGGTGGCGACACGATCGCACCGAGCGCGAACGCGACCGCCCAGGGCACTTCCGGCACGAGCCACTTGAATGCGACGCCGACGGCCAGGGTCGTCATCGCGACCAACCCGATCGCGAGCCGCAGAATCGGGGCGAGGAGCTGTGCGGAAATCCCGCCACGACGTGTCGAGGGAGGCCGGATACAGGATGGCCGGCAGCACGATCGCGAGCACCAGCTCCGGGTCCGGGTCGAGCCCCGGCCAGTCGTGTGCGACTCCGAGGCCGATTCCCACCACGACGAGCACGATGGGATAGGGCACCTGAACGCGGTTCGCGAGCCAACCGGCCGCGATCGCGCACACCATCACGAGGATAAGAGAAAGCATATTCGCGTCCAAAAGCCGAATGCGAAGTGAACAACGGAGGCCGGTCTGAGACAAGACGCGGATAGGCGTAGTCACGTCGGACAGTGCGGCCACCATACGACCTTGGACCGATCGTCGTGCGAACGCCCTCGTGCTCGAATGTGTCATCACGGGCGTCACGAGCGACACCCAGACGCATGAAAGCCGCTCTCAGGTTCGTCGGGAAGGCGTTGCTCGGCGGCGCGCTGGTCCTCATACCCATCTACATCGCCGTTTTGCTGCTGCTGAAGGCGGCCGGATCATTGCTGGCCGTCGTGAAGCCGATCGCGAGTGCCCTGCCGGAGTCTTGGCCGGCCGAGCAGCTCCTGGCGTTGCTTTTGGTATTGGCCGCCTGCTTCCTGGTCGGCGTCGTGGTGCGCAGCCGGATCGGCGACGCGGCCCGGGAATGGATCGAGAAAAATGTGCTCCAGCGAATCCCGGGTTACACGATGGTGCGAAGCCTCGCCCACCGCGTCGCGGGAAAAAGCGAGGAGGACGCCTGGAAGCCGGCGCTCGTGGAGATCGAGGACGCGCTCGTTCCCGCTTTCATCATCGAGGAGGTCGGCGACGGGCGAGTCACGGTGTTCGTTCCGTCGGTGCCCACGCCGTTCGCCGGCGCGGTGTATGTCCTTGCGAGCGAGCGCGTGCACCCCGTGGACGTCCCCTTCACTCAAGCGGTCACGACGATCTCGAAATGGGGCTCCGGTTCCAAAGATCTCGTGGCGGCGATGAAAACCGAACGAGTCAGCGATCGAGGACAGGTGCGTTGACCAACAGTTGGGCAAGGTTCTATCAGGTCGACAAGGTACGAAGCCACGAAGGCAAGGCCAAGGAGTTCTGATCGCGCCGCTCGTTGCTCATGATGGACGCGCTAACTTGGTTCGGATTCTTGTCGCTCGCCGGGGCGATGGTCTGCTATGCGCTCGAGGAGCGCAGTCACTGGTATGGGTTAGGGTTCGCGATCGGATGCGTGCTCGGTTCCATCTACGGTTTCCTGATCGGAGCGTGGCCCTTCGGCGTAGTGGAAGCGCATCTGGACCGTCATCGCGCTGCGTCGCTGGCACGAGTCACGGAAGCCCGCCGCGGCCTGATCGCGGCACAAAAACCGGACGCAATATCCGCCGGCATGCTGACTCTCGGGGGCGGGCGCCCGTGCCGCGCCGCGTCTCAAGCCTTGGGGTCTCAAGCCTTCGGCATGAGCTCGCGCAGGCTCTGCGCGACGTTCTGTTGGAAGCGCTTCCAACCTTGCGCGCCGACGAGCGCTTGATTGATCTCGAGCTCGACTCCGAGGTAGCGCGTTTGCGGATGCCTTAGCCGTAGCCAAGTCGTCAGTCCGTCCGCGGCGCCGCTGTACGGATAGTTGTAGCGCAGGCGCAAGCTCGGATCGATTCGGCGCAGCGCGGCGGCCCACCGGCGGCAGAGCTCGCCCTCGTGCTTGCGGCGGCTGTCGTACAGAAAGCCGATGTCGGCGTTGCGCACCTCACCGTCGAGCTCGGGCGTGAAGCTGTGCACGGCGATGTGGACTACGCGCCGGCCCCGCGCGACGTCGGCCGCGACCGCCTTCTCGATGGTCTCCCGATGCGGTTGCCACCACCGGGCGAGGATGCGGTCGCGTTCGTCCTTCGGCAGATCCTTCGTGAAGCGCGACCAGATCCGCCGGTTCGTCGGCGCCCGGTTGGCTTCGACGAACAGCCGGCTCCAAGTCACTGCGTGCACCGGCCGCCGGAGCGTGCGCGCGAAGTGGCGCGCGAGCGTCAGCGCACCGGGATCCCAGCCGCGATGCGAGGCGAGCACTTCCTCGGCGCCGCGGAACAGTTCCGCATAGGCGCTCGGTATCCGGTTGCCCCCGTGCTCGCAGGTCAGCAACAACTCGTCGCGAGCCGAACGCGCTGCGCTCATGATCCCTTCTCCTTGTTCGGCTGCTTCCAGCCCTTCGGCCGGATCATCAGAAAGTTGCCGTCGTCGGAGTCGGCGCCGAGAAAAATGGCGCCGAGGAGGCGATAGACGCTCACACGATAGTACTTGGTGCCAAAGGCCGGGTTGTCGAGCAACGGGTCGGCGATCGCGACCGATTGGTCGGACGACCGATAGCCGCTGAGCACCATGAAATGCCCGAACGCGTCGCCGCGCACGTCGTCGGGGCCGTCCGCTGTCTCGCGCGAGCACTGGTACAAATACGTGCCGTTCGCGCCGGCCAGCATCGGCAAACCGTCGCCGAGTGTCTTGGCGATCAGCTCCGGAGTCAGGTCGCCCCAAATGTAGCGGCCGCCGAGGTTCAGATATTGCTCGACGCTCAGCAACGCCGGCCCGTAGCGCGGATCATCGACGAGATTCTTCGCCACCGCGCGGGCCTTCATCTTCGCGAGCAGATCGGTGGGCTGTTGGAACCAGGTCGGATCCGCATGGCGGACGCTGCAGATCCAAATCGCGGCCTCATAACCGCGCGACAATGCGTGTACTGCGAGATGCACGCCCAGAGTTCCGCCGCCCGGTAGCTTCGGAGTCTCCTTGATCACGGTGTCGAGATCGATGGGGTCGCCGTAGTAGGAGTAGAGCGCGTGCAGAGACGTCGGGCCGCACGTCGTGTAGTCCGGCTGGCGCTCGATGCGTACGTTGAGATCGATATCCACGATGAGGCCCTCGCATTCTCGCCAAGCGTCATTGCCACTGCTCTTCCGCAAGCGCCGGCGCGTTCGCCGTGGCGGACTCCTGGTCGCCGCCGTCGCGGCGCTTACCGGCAAGCGAGCCGTGGGAAGCGACGGCCATACTCGCAGTTATTGCAGGCGGAGCGTTATAGGCCGTTTGGCCGATGGCGCGGCCGGGCGGATCGACAGCTAATGCCGTCCAGGCTCGTCGGCTCGCCGACAATCGACCGGTGCTCATTGGGGGGAATACCGATGCAATCGATCAAGTGGTCGCAGCACTGGATGCTGCTCTTCGTGCCGGTCGCATTGGTGCTCGAGCACGTGGCGAGTGTCGGCGCGCCCGTCCTGTTCCTCGTGGCGGCGTTGGCGATCATTCCCGTCGCGCGCTTGATCAGCAGCAGCACCGAGCATCTCTCGCACTACACCGGCGATTCCATCGGCGGTCTATTGAACGTGACGTTCGGCAACCTCCCGGAGCTGATCATCTGCGTCGTCGCGCTGCAGGCAGGGCTCTATTCGATGGTCGCTGCGGCGCTCATCGGCGCGATCCTGTTCAATCTGCTGCTGGTCCTGGGCTTGAGCTTCTTGGTGGGCGGCATACGTCACCACAAGCTGGAGTTCAACGCTCAGGCCGTGCGTGTCTACAGCTCGATGATGTTCATTTCGGTCGTCAGCCTGGCGTTGCCGAGCATGTACGAGCAGGCGTTCGCATCGGGTGCCGCCACGATCGAGCAGGAGAAAATCAACATCGGGCTCGCGGTTCTGCTCCTCGCGCTGTACGTGCTCTATTTGCTGTACATGATCCGCACGCATCCCGAGGATTTCGCGAGCGTCGGCGAGAAGGAGGCCGAGAGCGAGGCGCATTGGAGCTTGCCGTCGTGCGTCGGCGTGCTGATCGGCAGCTCCGTCCTCGCCGCGTTTTTGAGCGAGATACTCGTTGGAGCGGTCGAAGGCACGGGCGAGGCGCTCGGTCTGTCCGCCGCGTTTCTCGGCATCGTACTGCTCGCGAGCGTCGGCGGTGCCGCAGAAGGAATATCAGCCGTCACCATGGCGTCGAAAGGTCGTTTCGATCTTTCGATGGGCATTGCACTAGGTAGTTGCATGATCATCGCGCTGTTCGTGGCGCCGGTGCTGGTGTTCGCAAGCTACTTCGTGGGGCCGGAGTCATTCCAGCTGTCGTTCAGCGTGGGCGGCGTTGGCTTGTTGTTCCTCTCCGTGCTGATCGGAACGTTCGTCGCGTCGGGCGGATCTGGCAACTGGTACAAAGGCGCGCAGCTCGTCATCGTGTATCTGATGATCGCGCTGCTACTCTATTTCGTGCCGCTGTGAATCGCGCCTTCTCGGCTCGGCGGACTAACAGTGTGATCTATGCTCGCAGTCTGTGGTTGGGCCCTGGACGAGCTGTGAAAAGAACACTATTTCTCGCCGCTTTGGCGATCGCATTCGTGCGAGGCGCCGCGTCGGAAACGCTCGACATCTATTTCATCGACGTCGAAGGTGGGCAGTCCACGCTGGTGGTGACGCCGCAGCGAGAGGCTCTGCTCATCGATACGGGATTCGCAGCAAGCGGCACGTTCGAATCGACGCCCGGCGATCCCGCGAAAGCGCGCGATGCAAACCGAATCGTGTCAGCGGCGCGCGATGCGGGTGTCGAGCAAATCGATTATCTCCTCATCACTCACTTCCACCCGGATCACGACGGTGGCGTCACTGAGCTAGCGCGGCTGATCCCGATCCGAACCTTCATCGATCACGGCGGCGTGCCGGCCGAAGCCGAGAGCGTAGTCGCGGGGACGACGAAGGCGTTTGACGCCTACCAGGCCGTCCGCGAGAAAGGCCGTCACATCGAGCCGAAACCCGGTGATCGCCTGCCGGTGAAGGGCATCGAGGCCATCGTGGTGAGCTCGGCGGCATCGATCATCGCGGAGCCTCTCGCCGGCGCCGGCGGAGACAACGCGGCGTGCGGTCTGCCGGGGCTTCCCGCGGCCGACCCCATCGAGAATCCCCGCTCGACCGCATTGCTCATACGGTTCGGGGCGTTCCGGTTTCTCGACGTCGGCGATCTCAGCGGGCAGCCATTGCTCGCTTTGGTTTGCCCGAAAGACCTCATCGGTCCGGTCGACGCGTATCTAGTCGCACATCACGGCGGCGCCGACGCCGCCGAGCCGGCGACCTTTGCCGCGTTCAAGCCGCGGATCGCCATCATGAACAACGGCGCGACCAAGGGCGGAGCGTTGGCGATGTACGAATATCTTCACCGAGTGCCAGGCTTGGAAGATGTCTGGCAACTCCATCGCTCCGACTCGGCCGGCGAGGAGAACTTCGCCGACGAGCGAATCGCAAACCTGGACGAAAGCACTGCGCACTGGGTCAAGCTGAGTGCAAACGACGACGGCTCGTTTCGCGTGCTGAATGGCCGAACGGGCGCCTGGACGAGCTATCGGGCCCGATGACGCCATGAGCACGGCAGCGCTCGCGCTCGACGACTGCTCGAGCATGCATCGAGCCTCCCGCAACGCGACGCAGCGTACGCACGCGTCGCGGCCGACTTGCGGTCCTCGTCAGCCCACGAGCGCGACGATCACGGTGCCCCAGATCGCGAGCAGCACGTTGCCGACCGCGTAAGCGACGCCGTAGCCGAGCGACGGAACGGCGCTTTTCGCCGTCTCCTGCACCGCCGCCAACGCCGGTGTCGCAGTGCACGCGCCGGCACACACGCCGAGCAGAACGCCCGCGTGCATCTTGAACAGAAAGCGGCCGGCCAAGATGCCGATCAGCAGCGTGATCGTGACGTCAGCACTCCGGCCGCTACGAGGCTCGCGCCGCTGGTCTGCAGCCCGTGCACGAAATCAGGACCCGCATTCAGCCCGACGACTGCGACGAACCCCGTGAGCCCGATCGATTCGAAAACCCAGAGCGTGGGGCCCGGTATGCGGCCGAACCAGCTCGGCCGCACGGAGCGCAGCCAGCCGCAGACCAGTCCGCCGAGCAGCACGCCGACCGGCAGGCTGAGCCCGATCTCGACGTGCCGGAGGTGCAGCGCGGGCAGGCCGATCAGCGCGCCGGCCACGATGCCCGTCGCGACGACGAACATGTCCGTGGCATCGGTCGCGCGGTCGGCCACGCCGATGAGCTCGACCGCGCGCGCGATGTTGGCGGTGGAGCCGACGATCGTCACGACGTCGCCGCGGTGCACCTTTAGTGCCGGGCAAGATGCCGAGCGGCTCGCCGCTGCGCCTGATGCGCTTGAGGAACACGCCGCGGGTCGTCGCTTCGCGGCCAAGCTCCGCGAGCGTGCGGCCGTCGATCGCGGCGTTCGTGACGACCACGTCGACCAGGTCGGCCGTCACGTCGAGCAGCTCCTTGTCGTCGACTTCGCGGAGTCCTGCGGTCACGTGCTTCAGCCGCTCGACCAACGTCGTGCGGCGCCCGGTCACGGCAATGACGTCGCCCGCTTGCACGATCCGAGCCGCGTCGCAGTCGAGAATCCGGCCGCCGCTGCGGATCCGCTCCACGAAAATTCGTTCGCCGCTCACGGCTGATTCCAGCGCCGCGATTTGCCGTCCGACCCATTGCGAGCCCGCGTCGACGGCATAGGCGCGCATCTCGAACTCGCGGCGCACGCCAGCTGGCGGTGAGTCGCCGTCTTGCATCTGCTGCCTCGAGCTTGCGGCACTCTTCGGCCAGGTCGACGCGCAGCAGCTTCGGTCGCGAGCTGCGACAAGATCCACGCGGCGGCCGTCACTGCCGATCAGGTAGGTCACCGAAAAAGCGACCGGGATGTTGTTCGCCATGCGCCGTTCGCTCGGCCTCGGTGACGTCGAGCTTCGCGATCGTGTCCATCGCGGTGCCGATGGTCGCCGACTCCGTGAGCGCGCCCGCGACGAGCCCGGCCGCCGTGCCCGCGTCGTAACCGAACAGCGCGCGAAACGGCGTAGGCGGCGAGCAGCCCGGCGACCGCGACGATCGACGGCGAGCGCCGCGTGCGCCAACCCGTCGCTGCGCAGCCCGCGAAAGAACTGCGGGCCGGTCCGGAAGCCGATCGCGAACAGGAACAGCAGGAAGAAGCACTGCTTGACGTCGTTCGAGCAGCAGTGATCGCCGAGCTGGCCGACGAGCACGCCCGCGAGCAGCGTTCCGGTCACCGCGCCGAGCTTGAAGCCGCCGAGGGAGATCTTTCCGAGCAGGTAGCCGAGGCCGAGAACGAGGAAGAACGCGATCTCGGGATGAGCATGCAGCAGATCCCGTGCGAACGCCGCCGCGGTCATTCGCCCGTGCGTGCCACGGCGGGTGCCGGGGTGTCGAACCCGCCGCCGAGCGCGAGATAGAGGTTCACGCGCTGCACGAGCCGGTCGGTCTGCACGCGCACGAGCGGTCGCTCGCGAGCCGTGCACGGCGACCTGTTGCTGCTGCACCGCTCGCAGGTCGCCGGAGCCGACGTCGTAACGAATCTCGCGCGAGATCGAGCGCTTCGCTGATTCTCGGCGACGCCGCGCGCGTGAGCACCTCTTCGCGACGGCCGGCGTAGAGCTCGGCGGACGAGCGCGTTCTCGACCTCGCCGAACGCGCGCGCACCGATGCGGCCGTAGTCCGCGATCGCCTGGCGCTGCTCGGCGGTGCGGATCTGCACCTGCGTCTTGAGCCCGCCGGCCGTTGAACATCGGCAGCGAGCAGGCTGGCGCCCGCGCTCCAGACCGGATTCTCGCGCTCCTGGAGCACGAACAGCTCGCTCGAGATGTCGTTGACCGACGCCGTGAGCGAAATGCGTCGGCAGGCGCGCGGCCTTCGCTTCCTTGAGTCCGATAGAAGGCGGCGGCCACGCGCCGATCGGCCGCGATCACGTCCGGCCGGCGCTCGAGCAGCTCGGACGGTAGCCCGGCCGGAATCGGGCCCGGCGCCTTCGCAAGCTCCGGCGCGATGTCGACGTCCGCCGCGGGATAACGTCCGAGCAGCGCCTCGAGCGCGCGCAGCGCCTGCTCGCGCGCGAGCGTGAGCTGCAGCACCGTGTCGCGAAACGTCTCGGTATTGGCGCGGCTGAGTGCCGCATCGAACCCGTCGCCGCTGCCGACCTCTGGCGCTGCTCGGCGAGCATGACGAGCTGCTCGGAGGTCGCCACCATCTCTTCCGCGAGGCGCTGCTGCAGGCCCGCCTCGACGGCGAGGAAATAGGACTTCGCGACCATGGCCGCGATCGATTGCCGCGCGTACTCGGTGTCGGCGACGGTCGACTCATAGGTCGCGACGTTGGCGGCCTTCGCGGCGCGCACGCGGCCCCAGAGGTCGAGCTCCCAGTCCGCGAAGATCCCGCCGCCCTGCAGTCCCGACTGGTCGCCGCTCATCTCTCCGCCGCCGCGAGCGAGCAGGTTGACCTGCGGACACAGCTTGGACTCCGCGAGCTCCACGTACTCGCGCCGCGACCTGCGACGCGGGCGGCTGCCACCAGCAGGTCCGGGTTGTGCGCCATGGCCTCCGTGACCAGCACGTCGAGCCGCGCATCGCCGAACGTCGCGAGCCAGCCGCCGGCCACCGCGCCAGCCGTCCTGCGCGCCGCGCGTCCAAGCGGTCGGGCACGACGCACGCCCGGCAGCGCCTGCGGCGAATACTCCGCAGGCTCGGGAGGCGATTTCAGCGCGCACGCCGACAGCGTGCCGAGCGCAGCGACCGCGAGCGAGCTTGCTTCGCGTAGCGCATGACTCAGTGCAGCTTCAGGATCAGGTAGTCCGTGTAGGCGCCGACGCGCAGGATCACCTTGCGCATGATGTGGATCGCCGCACAAGCCCTCCGTGTAGATCGCCGCGCTGCCCGCCGCGCCGGCGGCGAAGAAGCAGCTCGCGATCCTTGTCGGTCGACGTCGAACTTGACCGCGAAGCGGCTGGGCGGCGCCGCGAGCACGCCCGTCATCGGCATCGATGCCGCTCGGCGGGAGTCTGGCCCGACGCCCTGCGCCCAGATCACCGAATCGACCTTCGCCTTGATGATGCGCCCGGGGTAAGTCAGCAGCGTGAACTCGGCCTCGTTGCCCGGTGCGATCTGGTGCAGCTCGTTCTGGTAGAAGAGCGCGACGACCTGGCCGTCCGCCTCGACGAGCGTCATCACCGGGTTGAACGGGCAGGCCGGCCACGAAGCGCGCCGGGACGCAACTGCAGGTTGATGACGTAGCACTCGCACGGCGACGCACCGTCGTCTGCTGTCGAGCTCCCATTGGGCGTTCGCGAGGTCCGCCTTGATCTTCGCGATCGACGCGATGTCGCCGTCGACCACGGCCGCCAACTGCGCCTGAACCTGCGCCTCGTTCGCGATCGCGGTGCTGCAGCTGGGCCTCGAGGTCCTTGAGGTCCGCCTCCGCCTGCTCGAGATCGAACCGGTTGCCGGCGCCGGTCGCCGCGAGCTCGCGGTTCTGCTCCACACGCTTGCGCTGCGAGATCGAGTCCGCGCGCGGATCGCCGCCGTGTTGCCGACGGCGGCCTCCAACTGCTCGCGCAACTGGCTCGCGCCGCCCTCGGCCCCGATCAGCTGCGCCTGCAGGCTGTTGACCGTGAGCTGATACGGAGTCGGATCGACCTTGAACAGCACGTCGCCCTTGTGGACGAGGACGGTTGCCTTCCTCGATCGGCACCTCGATGACGCGGCCGCGCACCTGCGAGACGATCGGCACCGTGTACTTGAACACGCGCACGTCGTGCGACGACGGCGCATAGATGTTGAGCAGCAGGATCATCGCGGTGAGCGCGACGATCGGGATGATGACGACCGTCACCTGGCTCGACGGTGTTCCACGGCAGCCACTTGAACTTGAAGAAGATCAGCCAGACGAAGAAGCTGTAGATGCCGAGCAGCAAGACTTCCATCAGCCTGCCTCTCCGGCTGCCGGCCGTGGCCGCGCGCCGAGCCGCGGCTCGAGCGCCGCCAGCTGGTCGCGAATCGCGGCCAGCTCCTCCGGCGCTCCGCCTTTCGCCAGCATGCGTTCGACGTTGCCGCGCAGCCGCGCGACGTCCGCTCGCAGGTCGCTGGCGTGCGACCTTGGCGGCTCGGTGCCTGCGCGGCCGCCAGTTCGGCGTGATAGTCCTCGTGCTTGTCGGTGCCGTACGCCATCTTGTGGAGCACGGGCTTCGTGTACGCCCACAGCCACGCGAGCGGCCAGAGCAGCCCGCCGAACACGAGCGACAGCAGGCACAGCACCTGGATCGCGTCGCGTCTGCGGATGGTGGCGCTTGTGCGCGATCTTCTCGGGCAGCACGTGCACGAGCCAGAACAGCCACGATCACGACGATCGGCACGATGAAGATCACGACCAGCGCAATCACGTTCGCCGCCGCGTCCAAGGTCTCGCCTGAGAGATGGGCGGCGTATGCGGGTAGGGATGCGACGCAGGCCGCTGCGCACGGACCGATCCGCCACAGCGCAGTTGATCTCTCGCGCACGCCGCTAATACGAGCCATTTTCGATCTCCATTCCCCCGGAAACGAGGCGAGGCATCGCTCTCGCGCCCTTATCGCGGCGAGACGAAATGCCTTCTCGCGACGCTAGCACTCGACCGTGGGCCCTCAGTAGTGGACTTTCGGCCGATATCCAGGTGCGCAAGTGGCGTCGATTCTCGTCGATACGGGGTGAGCGGGCTAGATCGACCTGGCATTTTCGCCGTAGCGCCTCGTTCCCTCGGCGGCCGACTCGCGGGCTAATCGACGCGCCGATTCCAAATCGTATAGGCGAGGAGGGGGGCTCGATGGACATCGACAAGGTGCTCGATTACGCCGTGCTCAGCGCGCTCAGCCCGTTCGAGATCAAGGACGTTCTCGCGCAAGGCGGCGACCAAGACCGCCGCGGCGGCGGCCGTCGCGTACCTGAATGCCGGCCGCGGCAACCCCAACTGGATCGCGACCGAGCCGCGCGAGGCCTTCTTCCTGCTCGGCCAGTTCGCGATCACCGAGAGCAAGCGCGTGCTCGACCTCCCGCCGGGAGTCGGCGGCATGCCGACAGAGCGCGGGCATCGCGGACCGCTTGTCGGCGTGGCTGAAGCGAGCACGCGGACCTTCCCGGAGCCGAATTCCTCGCCGCGCTGGTGCCGTGGTCGGTGGAGAAGTTCGAGCTTCGAGCCGGATGCAGTTCGTCCACGAGCTCGTCGACTCGATCATCGGCGACAACTACCCCGTGCCGGATCGGATGCTCGTGCACAACGAGCAGATCGTTCGCGAATACCTGCAGTGGGCGATGTGCGGGTCGCCGCGGCCGAAGGGCCAGTTTCAGCTCTACGCCGTCGAAGGCGGCACGGCGGCGATGTGCTACATCTTCAAGTCGATGAAGACGAACCGGCTGCTCAATGCCGGGCGACACGATCGCGCTCGCGACGCCGATCTTCACGCCGTACCTCGAGATGCCGCACCTCGAGGATTACGACCTCAAGACCGTCAACATCCAGGACGAAGCAGGAGAACCGCTTCCAGTTCGACGACGCGGAGCTGAAGAAGCTGCTCGATCCGGCGGTCAAGGCGTTCTTCGTCGTCAACCCCGGCAATCCCAGCGCCATCGCGTTGAGCGAGGAGACGCATCGCGAAGATCGGCGCGATTCTCGAGAAGCGGCCGGACCTCATCCTGCTCACCGACGACGTCTACGGCACGTTCGTGCCGGGCTTCCGCTCGCTGCTCGGCGCGTTCCCGTACAACACGATCGGCGTCTACTCGTACAGCAAGTACTTCGGCTGCACGGGCTGGCGCCTCGGCGTCATCGCCGTGCACGAGGACAACCTGTTCGACCGGCTGATCGCGAAGCACCCGGCAGCCGTGCTGAAGAAGCTCGACAAGCGCTACGCGGCGCTCACGCTCGAGCCCCGCAACGATGCGCTTCATCGACCGCATCGTCGCCGACAGCCGCGACGTCGCGCTCAATCACACCGCCGGGCTGTCGCTGCCGCAGCAGGTGATGATGGCCGCTGTTCTCGCTCTACGAGCTGATGGACGAGAAGAAGTACTACCAGAAGGCCTGCATCGGGCATCGTCCGCAAGCGCGTCGTAGGCGACGATCGAAGGCCTCGGCATCGAGGTCGCCCCGAACGAGCTCTTCGACGGCTACTACGGCCTGATCGACTTCGAGTTCTGGGCGCGCAAGTACCTCGGCGAGGACGTCGTCCGCTGGATGAAGGAGAACGTCCATCCGCTCGACATCGTGTTCCGGCTCGCCGAAGACCACGGCATCGTGCTGCTGAACGGCAGCGGGTTCGAGGCGCCCAACTGGTCGGTGCGCGTGTCGTTCGCGAACCTCGACGACCATGTCTACGACGACATCGGCCGCGCGATCCGCGAGGTCGCGCGCGGCTATCGGGCCGGCGTACGAGAAGGCGACTGGCACGAAGGCCGCTGGCACCACGACGAAGAGCGGCAAGCCGAAGAGCGCCAAGGCGACTAGCACCAAGGTGTCGCGGCGCCAAGGCGTCCAAGAAGGCTCGGAGCGCGCCGCGCGCGCGCCGGCGAGCGAAGCGACGTAGCGCGGGGTCCGGCACCGTAAAGACTGAGCGTACGACAAGACGGAGAGAAGACCAATGAGTAACGCATTGCGTTGTTTGATGGTCGCCGCGGTATGGCTGGCTACGAGCGCTGGCGCTCGCGCAGCAGAGCGGGCCGCTGCCGCGAGTCCGAGTGCTCGCCACCGGCGGCACCATCGCCGGCGCGCAGGCGAGTGCGACGGACTACGGCTACAAGTCCGGCGCCTTCGACGTCGACTCCCTGATCAAGGCCGTGCCGAATCTCGACAAGCTCGCCGTGATCACGGGCGAGCAGGTCGCCAACATCGGCAGCCAGGACATGAACGACGAGGTCTGGCTCAAGCTCGCGAAGCGCGTCAACGAGGTGCTCGCGTCGGCCGACGCGGACGGCGATCCTGATCACGCACGGCACCGACACGATGGAGGAGACGAGCTACTTCCTGAGCCTCGTGACCAAGAGCGACAAGCCGGTCGTGATGGTCGGCTCGATGCGGCCGGCGACGGCGATCAGCGCCGACGGCCCGGGCAACCTCTACAACGGCGTGGCGGTCGTTGCCGATCGCCGCGCGCGCGGGCAAGGGCGCGCTCGTCGTGCTCAACGACGAGATCCACTACGCGCGCAACGTGATCAAGACCGACACGACGAACGTGCAGACGTTCGAGAGCCTCAACCGCGGCCCGGCCGGCGTCGTGCACACCGGCAAGATCGAGTGGTTCGAGCCGATGGACCGCAAGCACGGCAACGCGACCGAGTTCGCGATCGACAAGCTCGACAAGCTGCCGCGCGTCGACATCATCTACGCGCACGCGAACATGAGCGCCGACCTGATCGACGCCGCCGTGCGCAACGGCGCGCAAGGGCTCGTGATCGCCGGCGTCGGCGACGGCAACATGACCAAGCCGGCGCTCGACGCGCTCGCCAAGGCGGCGAAGGCCGGCGTCGTCGTCGTGCGCAGCACGCGCCTGCCGGCGGGCATCGTGCTGCGCAACAACGAGGTCAACGACGACAAGATGGGCTTCGTCGCGTCGGGCGAGCTCAATCCCGCCGAAGTCGCGCGTGCTGCTGCAGCTCGCGCTGACGAAGACGAAGGATCCGGCGCGAATCCAGAAGATGTTCTACGAGTACTGAAGGTAGCGAGTCGCGTGCCCGCGAGCGGCGCGGGTGTGCGGTGTTCGGCTGCGGCGCGCCAATCGGCTCCGGCAGCTACTTGGGCCGCTTCAAGCACTGCAAGAATTGCTCGCCGCCGTCCACCTCCACGCCGTGCGTCTCGTGGCCGAAGCCCGGGAAACGCCGATCCCAATCCCTGAGCGCCTTGAGGTAGCCGATGTGCGGACCGTCGGCGGGCCCGGCATTTTCGCCGGGCATCATCATCGGAATGCCGGGCGGGTAGGGCACCACGCTCGTTGCCAGCACGCGATGGGCGACATCGTCGAGCGGCACGCGCTCGACCTCGCTGCGCACCAAGCGCCGATAGGCGTCGGCCGGTGTCATCTCCATGGTCGGCAAGCTCGAGAATGCGCCCTGGAGATGGCGCATCTGATCCGAGCGTTGGTATTGATCGAACATTTCGTCACTGAGATCGCGTAATCCCATCCCGCGATAACGTTCGGGGGCGGCGGCTAAGGTCTTCGGCAACACGACACTGAGCGGCGCATTCCTGTCGTAGTCCTCCTTGAACTTGATCAGCGTCGTGAGCAGCGTGCCCCACTTCGCTTTGGTCATGCCGATGGAGAACAGGAACAGGACCGTGAAGTCCTGGGTCTTCTCGTACTCGAACCCGTGTCTCACGAGATAGGCTGCGATGATCGACGCCGGAATGCCGCTCTGCTCGAACGAGCCATCCGCGGCGATACCGGGCGCGACGATCGTGACCTTGATCGGGTCGAGCATGCAGTAGTCGTCCTCGAGATCCTCGAAGCCGTGCCAGGTCTCGCCGGGATGCAGCACCCAGCAATTGGGATCGGTCACCAGCAACGTCTGCGGCGCGTCCTCGAACGCGACGCGCCGTTTCGTTTCCGGATCGACGACCTCGGTCGCGTTCCAGGTGCCGAAGAACCAATCGCCGGCACGCTCGTATTCCCGCTTGATGCGCCCAACGGTCTGGCGGAAGCTCACGGCTTCCTGAATGGACTCCGTGGTCAATGCCACGCCGCTCGCGCCGTCCATCATGGCGGCGGAAATCTCGTTCGACGCGATGATCGGATAAAACGGCGAGGTCGAGGCGTGCATCATGAACGACTCGTTGAACCGCGCGTGTGGGATCGGATCCCGCCCCTCGCGGATATGAATGAACGAGGCCTGCGAGAGAGCCGCGAGCAGTTTGTGGGTCGAGTGCGTCGCGAATAGCGTGGGGCCGTCTTTGTACGCGCTCGGATCGCCGAACATCGCGTGCCGATTCCGGTAGAGCGGATTGAACCGGGCATAGGCGTACCACGCCTCGTCGAAGTGCAGCCGATCGATCGCATGGGCGCCGATCTCGATCACGCGTGCCACGTTGTAGATCAACCCGTCGTAGGTCGAGTTCGTGATCACGGTATGCCGCGGTTTGCCGTTGTTGTTCGCGGCCGCTTTGAGCGGATGCTGCGTCGAATCTCGCCCTGATGGTTTCCGGTTGCAGGTCCTCCGGATAGATCGGACCGATGATGCCGTAATGGTTGCGGTGCGGGACCAGGATATACCGGGATCGCGCCGGTCATGATCAGACCGTGCTCGATCGACTTGTGACAGTTGCGGTCGCATAGCGCGACGTCGTCGCGCGTGAGGCTCGCCATGAAAATGATGCGGTTCGAGCTCGACGTGCCATTGGTGACGGTATACGAGCGATGCGAGCCGAACACGCGCGCGGCGTATTTCTCGCTCTCGCCGATCGGTCCGCTGTGGTCGAGGAGTGATCCGACGGCCGCCATGCCGATCGACAAGTCGGATCGGAACAGGTTCTCGCCGAAGTAGTCGAAGAAGACTTTCGACACGGGAGTCTTCAGGAACGCGGTCCCGCCGAGGTGCCCCGGCGTGCCGAATGCGTACTCGCGGACGTGCGCCTGCGCGAGCATCGACGCGAACATCGGCGGTAACAGATGCTCCCGATAGCGTCGTACTGCGGCCTCGACTCGGCCCGAAATGAACTCGGGTGTGTCTTCGGTCAACCAAACGAACTCGTCGGTGAGCTTGAGCGTGCTCAAGGGGATGGCGGGTATCTCGCTGCGCTTGCCGAACAGGAAAGCCGGCGCGCGTTCGTTACTTGCGCGAAACGTGCGCAACAGGGTTTCTGCGCCGCCGGACGCGTCGAGATCGGCATCCACCAGCACGCAATCGATCAACGGATCGGATCGAATCGCGGCGGCGCCATCCTCCGCCGAGCGCGCTGGGACCGTGTCGAAGCCTCGCGCCCGCAGTTTCTCGATCAACGCGGCGCCCGAACGCCCGAGCGTCGTTTCCCTGGCAATGTCGCCATACGCAACCAAGATGCGTAGCGGCGCGATCAGTGTGGTGAGTGCCGTCATGGGTACCTCGGTACACGTTGGCGAAACGCGCTGGGAGGCAGGTCGGACGCGCTAGCGCGGCAGGACGATCGTGAGCTGTAAGCCAGTCTCCCTGCATTGCCCATAGGTCGTATCGACTTCGTGAGCGACGCGCGCGCATCCTCCGCACTCCGTAGCCCTTAGGTCTAATGGCGGGTACAAGCCGTGCACCGCATTCTCGATCCGTGGTGATCGCGAGAGAGAGTAGCGCCCGTAACAAGCGGCCCTCGCGAAGCGCAAGTTCCCGCCTCTTGGAGATGTCATGACGCAACGTGCTGGTTCGCTGGTCCGTCGGGTGCTCGTAGTGGACAGCGGACTCGCGGCGGCGAGCGCTGGCACGCGCAACGTGCGCGCGCTGATGGCGGACCTGCAACGCCGGGGGATCGAGATCGTTGAAGCTGTTTCGTGCGAGGACGGTCTCGCGACGGCCACGTCCGACTCTGGAATTCACTGCATCCTGCTCAACTGGACGCAGGGTAGCAACGACGGCGACTCGCACGAGCAGGCCACGGAGCTGCTGCGTGCCGTGCGCGCACGCAACGACAAGGTTCCGATCTTCCTGATGGCCAGCCGCGATATCGCGGGCACGGTGAGCGTCGAGGTTGCGACCTGGGTCGACGAGTTCATCTGGATCCTCAACGACACCGCGCCATTCATCGGCGGGCGCGTGCAGGCCTCCATCGAGCGTTACATCCAGGCGCTGCTGCCGCCGTTTACGGCCGCGTTGGCCCGTTACGATCGAGAAAGAGAGTATTCGTGGGCGGCGCCGGGCCATCAGGGCGGCGTCGCGTTCCTGAAGTCGCCGATCGGCCGCGCGTTCTTCGACTTTCTACGGCGAAAACCTGTTCCGCACGGACATGGGTATCGAGCGCGGCGCGCTCGGATCGCTGCTGGGCCATCTCGGTCCGATCGGCGAGAGTGAACGGTACATCGCGCGCGTGTTCGGCGCGGAACGCTCGTACTCGGTGCTGAACGGTACGTCCGCGTCGAACCGCTCGATCATGTCGGCCTGCGTCGGCGACGACGAGATCGCGTTGTGCGATCGCAATTGTCACAAGTCGATCGAGCAGGGTCTCGCGCTCACGGGCGGCATCCCGGTTTTCCTGAGCCCCACGCGCAATCGCTACGGCATCATCGGCCCGATCCCGCCGGAGCGTCTCGATCCGAAGGCGATCGCGAAAGTCATTGCCGCCAACCCGCTCGCCAAGGCCGCGGGGAAAAAACGCGCCGTCTATTCGGTGCTGACGAATTGCACCTACGACGGGATGTGCTACGACGCTGCCGATGCCGAGGTGCGGCTCGCGAAGAGCGTCGACCGAATTCATTTCGACGAGGCGTGGTACGGCTACGCCCGCTTCAATCCGATGTACCGCGATCGGTACGCAATGCGCGGCAACCCGGCCGAGCACCCGAAGGACGGACCGACGGTGTTCGCGACTCATTCGACGCACAAGCTGCTGGCCGCGCTGTCGCAGACGTCTTTCATTCATATCCGCGACGGCCGCGGCGCGATCGATCACGGCCGGTTCAACGAAGCGTACTGCTCGCAGGCGAGCACGTCGCCGCTGTACCCGCTGATCGCTTCGAACGAGGTCGCGGCCGCGATGATGGACGGTCCGGCCGGACAGTCGCTCACGCAGGAGTCCATCGACGAGGCCATTGCGTGCCGCCTGGCCGTCGCTCGCGTACGCCAGGAATTCCTCGCGAAGAAGGACTGGTTCTTCGCGCCGTGGAATCCCGAGAAAGTGAAGGGGCCGAAGGGCCGGCAGATTCCGTTCCACGAGGCGCCGGCAGAGTGGCTCGCGACCGAGCCGAGTTGCTGGGTGCTGCACCCGGGCGAGAGCTGGCACGGGTTCGAGGACCTGCCGGACGGCTGGTGCATGCTCGACCCGATCAAGTTCGGCATCGTCTGCCCCGGAATGAAGAACGATGGCGAGCTCGACAAGACCGGCATTCCGGCCGACATCGTCACCGCGTACCTCGGCCGTCACGGCATCGTGCCGTCGCGCACCACCGACCACATGGTTCTGTTCCTGTTCTCCGTCGGCATCACCAAAGGCAAGTGGGGCACGCTGCTCAACACGTTGCTCGACTTCAAAGCCGACTACGACCGCAACGCGCCGCTCGCGGAGGTCTTGCCGGGGCTCGTCGCAGGTGCGCCGCAGCGCTATGCCGGCAAGGGGCTCAAGGATCTCGGCGACGAGATGTGGGCGCACCTGCGCAAGAGTAAGCAGGGGCACTGGCAGGCGCAGGCGTACGCCACGCTGCCGACGCCGAAGATGAAACCGCGGCGGGCGTTTCAGCTATTGATGGCCGGGGACGCCGAGAAGGTTCCGCTCGACGACCTCGCAGATCGCGTCGTCGCGGTCGGCGTGATTCCGTATCCGCCCGGCATTCCGATCGTGATGCCGGGAGAGAGCGTAGGTCCCGACAACGGGCCGTGGATGACCTATCTGCGCACGTTGCAAGAGTACGGACACCTCTTCCCGGGATTCGCAAAGGAAGTCGAAGGCGCCGAAGAGCACGACGGCGTCTACAGCGTGTACTGCGTGAACGAAGCTTCGTAACTCGCGCGGAGGAAGACCGTGATCGAATACGCCGCGAAAACGCCGAAGGTTCCGATCCCGTTCCACAAGCTGCTCAAGGTCGTCGCGCTCGTCGACGGCGAGAACTCGCACGTCCGCGCGCTGCTCGAGCGGATCAAGGCGGAGAACTTCGAGATCGAGATCAGCGACCGCTACGATCGCGACGTTTCCGACGATTCGGAAGTCGGCGCGTACATCGCATCCGTCGACGGCGAACAGCTAGAGCCCGCGCGTCAATTGGCCCAGCGCGTCCGGCGCATCGGATTCAAGACGCCGCTCTGGGCGCTCGCGGACTCGAGCCGGATCGCCGATACGTCCGTGCTCGGCATGGCTGGCGAGGTCGACGGCTACATTTATCTCGGCCAGCAGACCCCCGCGTTCTACGCGAAGCAGGTCGTCGCGAGCGTCGTTGGCTACGGCATGAGCCTGCTGCCGCCGTTTTTCGGCGGGCTCATGGCCTACGACGCGGAAGCGAAGATCTCATTCGCGTGCCCCGGGCACCAGGGCGGGGAGTTCTACCGCAAGTCACCTGCCGGCCAGCTCTTCTTCAAGCATTTCGGCGAGCAGATCTTTCGCAACGATCTGTGCAACGCCGACGTCGAGCTCGGCGACCTCCTGATTCACGTGGGCGCCGCAGTCGACGCGCAGAAATACGCGGCGAAGGTGTTCGGCGCCGACCGAACCTACTTCGTGCTGAACGGCACGTCGACCTCCAACAAGGTCGTCACGCAGGCGACCTTGCGCGGCGGCGACGTGGTCTTGTTCGACCGCAACAATCACAAGTCGCTGCACCAGGGTGCGCTCGTGAAGGCGGGCGCGATTCCGGTCTTCTTGCCGACGGCCCGCAATCCGTTCGGCATGATCGGCGCGGTCGACTGGGACGCGTGGGACGAGGAGTATCTGCGCGAGCAGATCCGCGCGAACCCGCTCGTCAGAGACAAGAATCGCCACAAGGCGGAACGTCCGTTCCGTCTCGCGTGCATCCAGCTCGCAACCTACGACGGCACGATCTACAACGTCCGCAAGGTGCTCGAGAAGATCGGCCACCTCTGCGACTACGTGCTCTGGGACGAGGCGTGGATCGGGTACAACGCCTTTCATCCGCTGTTCACCGATCACAGCCCGATGCGGCTCAAGGACCTGAAGCCCGAGATGCCGGGGTTGTTCTCCACGCAGTCGGTGCACAAGCAGCTCGCGGGTTTCTCGCAGGCGTCGCAGATCCACAAACGCGACGAGCACATCAAGGGTCAGCGGCGCTTCATCGAGCACAAGCGCTTCAACGAAGCGTTCTTGATGTATTGCTCGACCTCGCCGTTCTACCCGCTGTTCGCGGCGCTCGACGTGAACGCGAAGCTACACGAGGGCAAAGCCGGCGAGATGCTGTGGGATCGCTGCATCGAGCTCGGCATCGAGGCGCGCAAGAAGATTCGGGAGTTCGGCCGGCACTACGCTCACACGGGCCGAGACGCGGAAGAACGCTGGTTCTTCGACCCGTTCGTGCCCGACGTCGTGACCGTCCGGGGTTCGAAGCTCATGGAAGACGCGACGGACGTCGCCTGGGAAGAGCTGCCGACCGACGTGCTCAAGCTCGAGCAGCAGTGCTGGACCTTCGATCCGAATGCGAAGTGGCACGGCTATTCGGGCTACGCGGAAGGCTACGCGATGGTGGACCCGAACAAGCTCATGCTGCTGACGCCCGGTATCGATCGCGCGACCGGCGAGTATCCGGACTTCGGTGTGCCAGCGACCGTGGTCGCGAACTATCTGCGCGAGCAGCGCATCGTTCCCGAGAAGTGCGACCTCAACAGCATCCTGTTCCTGCTCACGCCCGCGGACGACGAAAGCAAGCTCAACGGCCTGATCGCGAAGCTCGTCAAGTTCAAGACTCTCTGGGATCGCGACGCCGCCCTCAGCGAGGCGCTGCCGACGCTGTATGCGCAGAACCGCGAGCGCTACGCGAGTTACTCGCTGCGTCAGGTCTGCAAGGAGATGCACGACTTCTATCGCGAGGCGAACGTGAAGGAGCTGCAGAAGCAGTGCTTCCGCGCGAGTAGCTTCCCGGAGCTCGCCATGTCGTCGAAGGACGCGTACGAGGCGGTCGTCGCCAACGAAGTCGACTACGTGCCGCTCGACCACAGCATCAAGGGCCGGGTCGCGGCGACGCTCGCGCTGATCTATCCGCCCGGCATCGGCGTCGTCGTTCCCGGCGAGCGCTGGGACGACCGCGCGCAGCCGATGCTCGACTACTTCCCCACCTTCGAGGAATCGTTCAACCGCTTCCCCGGCTTCAACTACGAAGTGCAGGGCGTGTATCAGGAGCAGGTGGACGGTCGCATCAAGTTCCATACCTACGTGGTTCAGGAATAACCCGCCGCGGCGGAAATGAGGACGAACGTTATGCAAGAACAAAAGAAGAAAATGAACCTGATGCAGCTCACGTTCATCGTCGCGGTGAACATGATGGGCTCGGGCATCATCATGCTGCCGACCAACATGGCGCAGGTCGGCGCGATCTCGCTGCTGTCGTGGATCGTGACGGCGGTCGGATCGATGGCGATCGCGTACGGCTTCGCGCAGGCCGGCATCTTCAATCAGCGCAAGGGCGGCATGGCGGCTTACGCCGAGGACGCGTACGGCAAGCCCGGCTACTTCCAGGTCTTCATGCTGTACTTCCTGTCGCTCGCGATCGGCAACGTCGCGATCGCGATCTCGGCCGTCGGCTACCTCGCGGGTTTCTTCCCGTCGATGTCGGCGACGCCGATCGCGACCTGCATCAGCGTGATCGCGCTGCTCTGGCTCACGACCGTCGCGAACTTCGGCGGCCCGAGCGTAACGGGCAAGATCGGCTCGATCACGGTGTGGGGCGTCATCATTCCGGTGGCCGGCCTCTGCATCATCGGCTGGTTCTGGTTCAGCAGCACGACGTTCTCGATGGCGTGGAATCCGCAGGGCCTGAGCATCGGGGCGGGCATGGGCTCGAGCATCTCGCT
Source organism: uncultured Gammaproteobacteria bacterium (assembly GCA_963742115.1). Taxonomy (GTDB): domain Bacteria; phylum Pseudomonadota; class Gammaproteobacteria; order Steroidobacterales; family Rariloculaceae; genus FEN-1219. The sequence goes on along the minus strand of CAVUKQ010000005.1, from coordinate 433,419 downwards.
CACGCTGTGGGCGTTCCTCGGCATGGAATCCGCGGCGCAGAACTCCGACGCGGTCGAGAACCCGAAGCGCGACGTGCCGCTCGCGTGCATGTTCGGGACGCTCGGCGCGGCCGTGGTCTACGTGCTGTCGACGACCGTGATCCAGGGCATCGTGCCGAACGCGGAGCTCGCGAACTCGACCGGCCCGTTCGCGCTCGCGTACGCGCAGATGTTCAACCCGACCATCGGCTCCATCATCATGGGGCTCGCCGTGCTCGCCTGCCTCGGCTCGCTGCTCGGCTGGCAGTTCACGATCGCGCTCGACCGGAAAGGCGGCGGCCGAGGACGGGATGTTCCCGGCGATCTTCACGAAGGTGAACAGCATGGGCGCGCCGATCGCCGGCATGATCATACTGGGCGTCGTGCAAACGCTGCTCGCGCTCTCGACGATCTCGCCGTCGCTGAGCGAGCAGTTCAGCGTGCTCGTGAATCTGGCTGTCGTGACGAACGTCATTCCGTACATCGTCTCGCTGTCGGCCCTATTCGTGATGATGAAGAACGCGAAGGTCGCCGCGAACGTCTACACACGCAACGCCGTGATCACGGTGATCGCGATGGCCTACAGCGTCTTCGCGATCTACGCGTCGGGCGTGGACGCGGTGATGGGCGGAACGCTCGTGCTCGGCATCACGTACATCGTCTGGGGGTTCCTCGCGCCCCGCTTCTCGGCGCCCGCGTCGGCTAAGACCGCCGCACCGGTCGCGAAGGCGGCCTAACCGTGACGCGCGTTACCCAAAAACGGAGAACAACCATGCAAGCTCTACGATTCGAACCCTCGCGCGCGCTCGTCTCGACTCGCGCGCTCGCGATCTTCGCCGCCTTCTGCGTCGCGCTCGCGGCGCTGCCCGCAACGGCGCAAACGATCGACCGCGTGAAGGCGGCCGGCCGCATCAACCTCGGCTATCTCCCGGACGCGCTGCCGTTTACCGTGCGCACCGCGGCAGGCGGCGCCCCCGAGGGCTACTCCGTCGAGCTGTGCAAGCAGATCGTCGATCGCCTGAAGACGCGGCTGTCTGCGCCGCAACTCGCCGTGCAGTGGGTGCCGGTCACCGCCGACAACCGCCTGCGTGAAGTTCAGCAGGGCAGGGTCGACCTCCTTTGCTCGCCGACGAGCGTGACGATTGCGCGCAGGCAGGAAGTTGCGTTCTCGATTCCGGTCTTCGCGAGCGGCAACCGCGCAGTTGTGCGAGCGGATGCGCCGCCGGCGCTGCGCCAGGCGTTTAGCGACGGCCCGAACGCGCGCCCCGTGTGGCGCGGCTCGCCCGCCGCAAAGGTGCTCGAAAAGTTGAAATTCGCGGTCGTCGCCGGCACCACGACGGAGAACTGGCTGAAAGCCCGGCGCACGTCGCTGAATGTCGACGCCGAGATTGAGACGGTGCCCGACTATCGGGCGGGGCTGGCGAAGGTGCTCAATCACGAGGTCGACGTGTTCTTCGGCGAGCGCACGCTCGTGCTCGGCGCCATGGACGACGCGGCTCGCGCGAATCTCGTGATCCTCGATCGCCTCTTCACGCATGAGTCCGGCGGCCTTGCGCTCGCGCGCGGCGACGACGACTTCCGCACAGCCGTGGACGCGGCGCTGAGCGAGATCTATGCGTCCACCGGTTTCCAGAATCTCTACGCGCAGTGGTTCGGTGCGTTCGACGAGCGCACGCGCACGTTCGTCGAATGGAACACGCTACCGCCACAGTGACGTTCGTCGCGATCGACCCGCGACGGCCGGAAACGGCGAATCCCGCATTTCGACCTAAGGAGTAGGCAAGAATGATCGAGCGAAGTGTCCGGCGTCTCCCCATGCGCGCGCTCGTCGTGGACGACGAGCTCGGCATGCCAACGGCCGAAGGGCGGGCGGCGCGTGCGCTCGTGACGGAGCTGCAGAGTCGTACCGTCGAGGTCGTCGAGGCGAATTCCGCGGAGGACGGCGCGGCCGTCTTCGGCTCCGACTCCGCGATCCACGTAGTGCTGATCGACTGGTCTCTGGGCGCCGAGCACACTCACGACCAGTCGCGGCGATTCCTCGAAGTCGTGCGGGCGCGCAACGACAAGATCCCGATCTTCCTCATGGCCGAGCGCGGCGAGGCGTCCGCGATCCCGATCGAAGTCATGGAGATGGTCGACGAGTTCATCTGGACCCTCGAGGACACGTCCGCCTTCGTGGGCGGGCGCGTCACGGCCGCGATCCGGCGCTATGTCGAAGGCATGCTGCCGCCGCTGGCCAAGGCGATGTGGAAGTTCACCCAGGAGTCCGAGTATTCGTGGCACACGCCCGGTCACCAGGGCGGCACGGCTTTTCTCAAGTCCCCGGTGGGCAGGGTGTTCTTCGATTACTACGGCGAGAACCTGCTGCGCCACGACCTCTCGATCAGCGTCGGGAGCTTGGGCTCGCTGCTCGATCATACGGGCCCGATCGGCGAGCACGAGAAGTACGCGGCGCGCGTGTTCGGCGCGCACCGCACGTACTGCGTCACGAACGGCACGTCGATGTCGAATCGCGTGATCTTCATGGCGGCCGTGGGCAGGGACCAGATCGCGCTGTGCGACCGCAACTGTCACAAGTCGATCGAGCACAGCCTCGTCATGACGGGCGGCGTCCCGACGTACTTCGTGCCGCTGCGCAACCGCTACGGAATCATCGGCCCCATTCCGCCGGCGCGGCTGAACAAGGAGGCGATCAAGACCGCGATCAAGGCCAATCCGCTCGTAACCAAGGGTATCGAGACGCGCGCGGTCTACGCAGTCGTCACGAACTCCACGTACGACGGGCTGTGCTACAACGCGCGCCGCGTCGAGGAGCTGCTCGACGACAGCGTCGACCGCATTCACTTCGACGAGGCTTGGTACGCGTACGCGCGCTTCAATCCGCTCTATGCCGATCGGCATGCGATGCACGGCGACCCGAAAGACCACAAAGGCCCGACCGTGTTCGCGACGCACTCCACTCACAAGCTGCTGGCCGCGCTCTCGCAAGCGTCGTTCCTGCACATCCGCGACGGCCGCGGCGCGATTCCGCATTCGCGCTTCAACGAGTCGTTCATGATGCAGGCGTCGACGTCGCCGCTGTATCCGATCATCGTCTCGAACGACGTGACGGCCGCGATGATGGACGGACCGGGCGGCAGGGCGCTCACGAACGAAACCATCGAGGAGGCGGTCGCGTTCCGCCAGACGATGACCCGCGTCCACCGGCAGTTCGCAGAGAAGGGCGAGTGGTTCTTCAAGAGCTGGAACCCGGACAGCATCAAGAGCTCGAAGGGCGGCAAGAAGGTCCGCTTCGAGGACGCGTCACCGGAACAACTTGCTACGGATCCGGAGTGCTGGGTGCTGAACCCGGGCGAAGCCTGGCACGGCTTCACGGACCTCGAAGACGACTACTGCATGCTCGACCCGATCAAGGTGTCGATCCTCACGCCCGGCGTCGCCGACAAGGGAGGGCTCGACAAGACCGGCATTCCGGCGAGCCTGCTGACCTCGTATCTGCACTATCGCGGCGTCGAGGTCGAGAAGACCACCGATTTCCAGATCCTGTTCCTGTTCTCGATCGGCATCACGAAAGGAAAGTGGGGAACGCTGCTCAACGCGCTGCTCGAGTTCAAGCGCGACTACGACCGCAACGCGCCGCTCGCGGAGGCGCTGCCGGGTCTCGTGTCCGCTCACCCCAGCGTTTACGGTGCGCTCGGGCTGCGCGACCTCGCGGACCAGATGTTCGCGCAGCTGCGCGACTCGCGGCAGACGCACTGGCTCGCCGAGGCGTTCTCGACGTTGCCGACGCCGGTCATGACGCCGAGCGCCGCGTATCAGCACTTGGTCCGCGACGACATCGAGCACGTTGCTCTCGAAGATCTCGCCGATCGCGTGCTCGCCACGAGCGTCGTGCCGTATCCGCCCGGAATTCCGATGCTGATGCCCGGCGAATCCACGGGCGCCGACGACGGTCCGTATCTCGGCTACTTGCGTGCGCTGTGGGCGTGGGACCGGCGGTTCCCGGGCTTCGGGCACGACACGCACGGCGTCGAGAACCGCGACGGCGACTACTACGTGCAGTGCCTGAAGGCGGCTGCGCCTCGGGCGGCGCGAGCGACGCGAACGGCGCGAACGGCGCGGGCGACGCGGGCGACGCGGGCGACGCGGGCGCCACGAGTGGCGCGCAAAAGGCGAAAGTGAGCAAGACCGGCCGCAAAATGTCGCTGACGCAGGCGACGATGTGCGTGGCCGGCAACATGATCGGTACCGGGGTTTTCTTGCTGCCGGCCAACCTCGCGCAGGTCGGCAGCATCTCGATCTTGGGCTGGCTGGTCGCGACGCTCGGTGTTGCGGCCTTGGGGCTCGCCTTCGCGAAGCTCGGCGAGCTCAATCCGCAAGCGGGCGGTCCATACGCCTACGCGCGCGACTTCCTCGGGCCGTTCGCGGGTTTTCAGACCAATTACGTGTACTGGTTCGGAAGCTGGATCGGCAACATCGCAATCGCGGTGGCGGCCGTGGGTTATCTCTCGGAGCTCGTTCCCGGAATCAGCAGCCCGCCGATGAGCGTCATCGTCACGGCCGGCGCGATCTGGCTATTCACGTTCGCGAATATTCTCGGGCCGCGCGCGGTCGGGGCGCTGCAGACCTGGACGGTGGCGCTCGGGCTGATCCCGATCCTCGGCGTCGCGTTAGTCGGTTGGTTTTGGTTCGATTCCGCGAACTTCACCTCGGGGTGGAACGTGAGCGGCGACTCGAGCCTGAACGCCGTCTCTCGCGCCGCCTCGATGGCGCTGTGGGCCTACATGGGCATCGAGAGCGCGGCCGTGTCGGCGGGCGTGATCGAGAACCCCACACGCAACGTGCCGCTCGCGACGATCATCGGCCTCGGCCTCGCGGCGACCGTGTACATGCTGAGCTCGACCGTACTCATGGGGATGCTGCCGAACGACGCGCTGCGCGCGTCGAACGCGCCGTTCGCCGACGCGGCCAGGCTCGCGTTCGGCTCGTTCGGAGCGATGTCTGGTCGCCGCTTGCGCCGTCCTGAAAGCGTTCGGCACCCTGGGCGGATGGATGCTGCTCGTCGGCCAATCGGGCAAGGCCGCGGCCGACGACGGGATGTTTCCGAGCGTATTCGCGCGGGTCAATCGCCACGGCGTGCCCGGCACGGGGCTGATCATCGTTGCCGTGCTGATGACGGTAGTGCTGTTCGCGACGATGTCGCCGACGCTGGCCGGTCAATTCAGCCGAATCGTCGATCTCTCGGTGATGCTCGTCATCGTTCCGTACATCTACTCGGCCGTCGCGGTCGTGCACGTGATGTGGGAACGCGGCGTTCCTGCCACGACGTTTCGTGTCTACAAGTGGCTCGCGCTCGTGGCGGTCGGTTACTGCCTCTGGGTCATCGTCGGCAGCGATCCAGGAACCGTGGTGCGCGCGACGGTCGCGCTGCTGATCAGCGTGCCGCTGTATCCGTTTTTCATCCGCTCGATGGCGGCCGCCGCCAAACGCCACGCGGCGCAGCCGCATGAACACGAGATCTCTCACTTTCCCGATTCCGCTGCGGTTGTAGCCGCCAAGCACTGAAGCAAAGAAGGAGCGCCCGAATGCAAAAGCCAACTATCCCGACCGACCCGATTAGCCACGTCCACCGAGCGACACTACCGCTCGCGATTCTATTGGCGCTCGCGGCGGCGCCGGTCGTTGCCCAAGACGAGGCGCCGAGTGTCACGCCGCCCGGGCTGCCCTCGGGAGTCGACTGGACATTCAACTTCGACGCCACGATGGGCGCGTTCAGCTTCGCGAACTCGTACTACACGAATCCGAAGCCCGAGGAGCCGTCCGGCGACCTCAGCGACAACTGGATGGAGGCGTCGCTCAAGCCCGCGGTGAGCGGGGTTTACACCACCAAGGGCGACGCGCAGTTCTACGGAACTCTCAGCGGCGTCGGTGAGCGGACCTACGGCGCAGGACCCTCGGTCGTGGGCGAGGACGCGTCCTCGTTCCAGCTGGACGAGCTGTCGTTCGGCTGGCGATCGGGCGAAAAGAACGCACGAGACGAGAGCCTGTTCGACTTCACGGTCGGACGCGCTCAATACCAGCTCGGCCACGGCATGCTGCTGTGGGACGGCGCGGCGGAGGGCGGCACGCGTGGAGGCTACTGGACGAACGCTCGCAAGGCGTTCGAAGGGGCGGCGATCGGCCGCTTCCAACCCGGCAACCACAAGTTCGAGGCGTTCTTTCTCGACAAAGACGACCTACCGGAGGCCGACTCCTCCACCAAGCTCTGGGGCGTGAACTACGAGTACCTGATCGGCGAGGATACGACGCTCGGCGCGACCTACCTGAAGTTGTCCGCGAACGAGACGGCGCCGCAACGCGACGGGCTAAGTGTCTATGACTTCCGCGTTTTCACGGCGCCGTTCGACAGCATGAAGGGGCTGTCATTCGAGGCGGAGTACGCCCTGGAGGACAACGGCAACGCGCTCGATTCGACCGCGTACAACGTGCTCGCCGCGTATCAGTTGGACAATGATCGCTGGAAACCGAAGTTTTCCTACCGCTATGCGATCTTCGAAGGCGACGACCCGACGACGGTCGCGAACGAGAATTTCGACGGGTTGTTGACGGGGTTCTACGACTGGGGCACCTGGTGGCAGGGCGAGATCGCCGGAGAGTACTTCGTCTCGAACTCGAACCTGATCTCGCACCAGCTTCGCGTGCACACGAGTCCGAATGACTCCATCGGGATGGGGCTGATCCTGTTCGACTTCACGCTAGACCATCCCGAGTCGCTCGGAGCGGGGGTGACCTCCGATGCGGTCGGCACCGAGCTCGACTGGTACATGGACTGGAGCGTCAACGATAACGTTACCTTGAGCTTTGTGGCCGCCTACGCGGACCCTGGTGCGGCGATCGCACCAGCTGTCCGGTCGGTCGGATACGTTCTTCTACGGGATGGTGTTCGCGGCCTATAGCTTCTAGGCGCGCTTGCACGACCGTGACGGGCGGCAGTGACTGGATCAGAGCTGCTCGACGGCGGCCGGGTCCACGAGCTCGGGAGGCGCTCGACTGAACAGGACCCGCAAGCCGAGCCCGAGGATCTCGGGCTTGCTCAGCGCATTCCGGTCGTGCAGCACGCGCACGAGCAGCGCCGGGTCGTCGGTGATGATGTTGTCCGCGCCGCGCTCGATCATGCGCAGCATCGCGTCCGGCTTGTTCACCGTCCAGACGTGCACTTTCTTGCCGGCCGCGTGTGCGCGGCGAATGAGCGACCGAGTCGCTTGCGCCGAGCCGAGGCTTAGAAAGTCGGCGTCGGTGCGTAAGACGTCGCCGACGGCCGTCGTGACGATGTGCCCCGTGATCAGGCGCGGCTCGATGCTCTCGACTTGCCGCAGCGCGGCGTAGTCGAGCGAGGTGATCACGACCTCGTCGAGAAATTTTTCGCGCCGCAGCAGGTCGATGACAGCCGGTGCGAGTGCCGGATCCGGAACGTTGTATTTGAGCTCGACGTTGATTTTCATCTTACCGCGCACGAGCTCGATCACTTCTTTGAGCGTCGGAGTGTGCTCGCCGGTGAATTTGGCGTCGTACTTGCGCCCGATGTCGATCGCGACGAGGTCGGGTATGTTCAGCTCGCTTACTTTGCGCGGATCGCCGCCGATTCGCAGCAGATCGCCGTCGTGCAGCACGACGATTTGTTCGTCGCGTGTGCGCTGCACGTCGAGCTCGATGTATGTGGCTCCGGCGTCCAGGGCGGCGCGAAACGCGGCCATGGTGTTCTCCGGCGCGTGGATCGATGCGCCGCGATGCGCCGTGATGTCAACGTCGGCCGTCAGGGCCAGCTGCGAGACAGCGAACCATCCAGCTCCGAGCGCGGCCGCGAGCAGGCCGAGCGTGCCGAAAATGGCGAAGCGCGCGAGTCGTCGCGACGGTGCTTCGCTGTCCAGCGCGGCGCCGTGCAGTCGCCAAGCGCTCGGGTCCTGCTGCTGCGCGTACATGCGCGTGACCAGGAACTGATGACCGCCGAGGTGCACGCCGCTGTACAGAAAGGTACCGACGATGCCGACCGTGAAAAACAACGCCACCAATGGCAGGACGCGCGCCACCTCGATGCCGGCCCACGCTAGACCAAGGTCGGACACTTGGCGGCACACCCAGGTGATCGCGATCAACACCGCCGTCATCAGCAGCCACCACAGGGCGAGTGGCGTCGCAATCTTGAGAACACGCCCCTTGGTCATGCCCATGCTGGTCCGGAGCGCCTGAAAAGGAATTCCTCCTTCGAGCACGAGGACCGGAACGGCGTAGATCCAGCGCGTGAGCTGCCACACGGCGAGCAGGGCGTAGCCGATCCCGAGCAGCGCGACAATCAGCTTCGCGAGCCGCCACTCCGCCGGGTTCTCCGCGAGGTAGTAGTTGATGTCGTGGCCGCGGAGCATCGTGAGCCACACGATTGCGGCGGCCGCAAGGAACGGCAGGACGAGAAGCAGTAGCCGCAAGAACGTGCGCGCCGACAGTAAAATCAACAACGGCAAGCGAACGAGGACGAACGCAATCGTCGACGCCACGGTGATCGAGCGCTTCGTGATCGCATGCGCCGCGATCAAGGTCTGACCCGCGAGCTCCGCGAACAACAGCGCCAAGGTGAGCGCCGCAATCACAATTAGGAACCCGGCCCCCGCCGGCGACAAGACGAAGCGCGCGATGTCGTAGTTGCTGATCACGGGCTCGCCGGCCGAGCGCACGATCCAGCGAGCGACCCAGCTTACGAGCGGCGTGAAGATCGCGAGCCCGAGCAGCTGCATGAGGAGGTGAAAGACGAGGGACTCGCGCCATCCGGCGCGAAAATCGTCTCGCGCCCCCAAGAGCAGCTGCTGATCCATAGGTCCCTCGCCGGTCCGCGGGGCAGCGCCCCCACGGTTGAATGTGAGACGAAGACTGATGGACCGGCGCCGCGATAGCCATTGCCTATAAGGCCCATATCGCAGCGCTGCTCTGGGGGCCTGTTACAGCGGTTGAGCGGCGAAACGGCTGCAGCGGGCGCGAGCGCCGGGGACTAGCGAAGAGCCCTACCGCGGACAAGTACGCCTTTGGTGCTAGAGCGCTCGAGAGAGTCGTGGCAGTATTCTAGCGGCAGGGGAGTCTGGTCTTCTTGTGGATGCGGTATGCTTCGCGCTCGGCGACCAGCTAAGAACAATACAAAAAAAAGAGGCAAAGTCATGAGCATGGCCAAACGGCTTAGATTCCTAATCGCGCCGCTGCTCGTTTCCGGCGTGGCGCTAGCCCAGAGCCAACAAGCGATAAGGGATCAGATCTTCGGAGAAACCGACGTCGTCAAGAAGCACGCGGACACGCTGAACGCGAAGATGTTGGCCCCGGGTGCATACACTGAGGGACTCGAGCTCTACGTGAGCGCGGGTGAGACGCTCGAGAAAGGCAAGGACCTCGATCGCGTACGCGAAGAGGTAGGCGAGGCAAAGGGGCACTTCCAGCACTCCGTCGAAGCAGCGGAGTTGGCGCAGGTGACGTTTGCCAACGCGTTGGCGGCGCGCAAGGCGGCTGAAACCGCCGAGTCCGCGAAATACGCCGAACGCGAATGGGGCAAGGCCGAGGAATCGCTGGTTTCGGCGGCCGAGACGCTGGAAGGCGGGAATTTGAAGAAGGCAGGGAATTCCGCGGTCGATGTCGAGAAACTGTATCGCGAAGCGGAAGCAAAATCGGTCAACTCCAAGGCAAAAGCGACGAAATAGGACGGTTCTATGCATAAGCGACCAACGACCTGGACCCGCATCGGCCTCGCGTTTCTGCTGATGGCTTCAGCCGGCGTCTGGGCACAAACGAGCGACCTCACGGTTACGTTCCGCAAGCCGAACGTCGACTTCAAGCAGTACAGCAAGCTGCTGATCGTTCCGCTGAATCTCAGCGACACGCGGATCATCCCGCCGCCGTGGGTGGAAAACGCGGACCCGCACAAGTGGGAACTGACGAAGAAGAACGAGGACACCCTCCGATCCGCCTATGCGGACGCCGTGCGCAAAGGGATAGAGGAATCAGGCGATTTCAAGGTCGTCGATGCCGCGGCGCCCGGTACATTGCAGGTCGAGGTAAGTCTCATCAGTCTTACGCCCTATGCCGCACGCGGTGAACAAACCACTACGTTGGGTGCCGGGAGCCTGAGCTTCGAAGCGCACGTTCGTGACGCTCGTAACGGCGAGCTGTTGGGGCTCTTCCAGGGAACCCAGCAGGTAGGCCAGGAATATCAGGAAAATACTCCCTACAACCGCGTCTCCACTCTTACCGAGCACTTCACGGATTGGGGCCGCAACGTCAGCCGGCGGCTGACCGCGGCTCGCGCGCAGTAGCCGCCTCGGCTTGCGAGCCGTTCGCGGCGCAAGCCAAACCTGCCGGAGCGAGCAGCGCCCGATTCGGGCCGATGGGACGACACCTGACGCCTAGAGTCGAGCGCGTCGCTTGGAGGGATGATGTTCACCGACTCCTACGGTGAGCACGGGAGCGCGGCTCTTGGCTTCGGCCGTGGCTGCGCGTACGCCGGCATCCTCGTATTGCTGCTTGCTCGAGCCGCTGGAGCCGCCGATGTGCGCGTTCCCGGCGATTTCGCGTCGATTCAGGGCGCAATCGATCATGCGGCGAGCGGCGACCAGGTCCTGATTTCGCCCGGTCGCTATACCGAAAATCTCGTCCTACGTTCCGGCATCGACGTGCGCGGGCTCGAAGCCGCGCGCGTGCTGCTCGTGCCCGCGTCTCGGCTCGGTCCGACGGTATCCGCCGACGGCGTAACGGACGTCGTGCTCGCGAACCTCACATTCCTCGAAGCTTCGACCGCGGTGCGCGTCTCCAACAGCAACGGTGTCACGATCGCCAACAACGTCTTCGTCGGCGCAACCGATGCGGGCGTACGGACGGGCGCGCTTGCGAACGTGGACGTCTTGCACAACGTGTTCTTCGAGAACAGCGCTGCCATCGCTCGCAGCCTCGCCAATACGCACGTCGTCAACAACATCTTTGCCGGCAATCGCGCGGCCATCGCCGGGGAGGTTGGGTTCGGCGACAACAACGTAAACGTGAGCTTCAACTGCTTCTTCCAGAACGGCGTCGGGGATCCCGTGTCCGGCACGAGCGCCCGGATCGGCGATCCGTTGTTCGTCGACTCCCGGAAGCCGGACTTTCATTTGAAGCAGGGCTCGGCCTGCATCGACTCGGGCACGGGGACCGACATCGTCGACGCGAGCATCGCGGACGCCGGCGCGTACGGCGGTGGGTTCGCCGAAGCGTTCCCTTACCCGGTGCCGCGTCCGGAGGTCGTGGACGGCAGCGCCGCCGGCAACTTCGCAATAAACCTCGTGTGGCAGCGAAACCTGGCGTACCTCGTCACGAGCACGGTGACGCCCGGCGGCTACCGGATTCACTACGGCCTGAACGCGAGCGCTCCGCCGTTTGGCGGCACCGACGCTGGCGGCGGCACGCAACCGTCGCCGATCGACGTCGGCGACGTCGAGTCCTTCAAGCTTGCGAACCTGCAGCCGGTAGCGCCCGCGGGTGCAGCGCCGCAACTCGTCTCCGCAGAGCCGCGCGATCACGCGGTCGTGCTTACCTGGACGGCGGCAGCCGACGCCGTCGGTTACCGAGTGGTGTACGGTGTGGCTTCGGTAGACGAGAATCATCTCGATGTCGGGGCAACCACGACGCAGACCGTGACCGGCCTAGCGAACGACACCGCGTATCGCTTTGCCGTGCGGTCGCGAACGCAAGCGACTTACCGCATCGCCATGACCGCGCTCGACAGTACGCAGGACCGCCACGAAAGCGCGTTCTCGGAGACCGCTACGATCGCGCTCGGCCCTGTTTCGGAGGGGCTATCCTCGAACGAACTCGTCGAGATCCCGGGCGAGACGATTCCGGTGCCCGATTTGCCCGACGAAGGTGGCTGTTTCATCGCGACCGCAGCGTACGGGTCCGATGTGGCAGCGCCGGTGTTGATCCTGCGCGACTTTCGCGATCGTGTTCTTCTACACAGCGCGCCCGGCCGCGCGTTCGTGCGCGCGTATTACGATTGGAGCCCGGCGCTGAGCCGTCGGCTCGACGCTGCGCCGCAGCTCAAAGGTGCCGTGCGAGCGATGCTCGCTCCGCTGATTTTCGGTGCGTTGCTCATGAATGCCGCAAGCGGCGGTGAGGTGGCCATGCTCGTAATACTGTCGGCGGCGCTGGCGTTGGTCCGGTGGCGCGCACGTGTCCACGCGTGGGGTGCCCAATGACGACGTGGCAAAGACTCGTCGCGGAGCTCGCGGGTTGCTCCGCGGTGTTGCTCGCGATGTCGGCCGCACAGGCTCAGACAGCGAGAGCGCCGCCCCCCGGTACGCCACGCTGGATGTTCACGCTCGCTGGCGGGAAGCTCGAGCCCGAGCTCGAGGGGTTCGAGGCGGCCTACGGCGACGCGGACGCCGGCTACGTCGGTGCGGGCTTTGCGTACTTGTTTAGGCCGTGGTTGGAAGCCGGCGCCGAGCTTGGCTACATGAGTGAGAAGGGCGTCGGCGTCATCGCATCGCAAGGAGTTCCGGGCGGTGAGGTGGAGTATTCGTTGTTGCCGGTGCATTTTTTTCTAACGTTTCGCGGTCTGTTCAAGTCGGACCAGCTGTTCGTGCCGTACATCGGTTTCGGCGCGACCTCGGCTTTCTACGAGCAGAAGATCGAGCTGCAGGGTGATAGGAGTGGTTGGTCGGACACCGGCAGCATGGCGCGGCTCGGCGTGCAGCTCTACCTGAATAGGCTCGATTCGGATACTGCCGGCGGTCACGGTGAGGGGGCGATCAAACAGACCTACCTCTACCTCGAAGCGCAACGGATCAGCACCAAGCAGTCGGACATCGAGCTAGGCGGGGACGCCCTCGTGCTCGGCGTGCGATTCACGGTAGGTCCGAACATCGACGGCGCTCGGTGACGCAGCTCCACGGCACGGGCCGAGTCCGCGCAACCACTTCACGGCTACCTGTCTACGTACGGGACGGGCGCGAGTGCGGGGCGATGATTAGCTTTCTCGGATTGTCATGATAGCCTGCGGCTCGCAGCATGAGTCGATGCGCTTAGCTGTTGCGAGCGCTACGGAATCCCGGCCCAATATCCACTCGCCCGGGTGGCGGAAAGGTAGACGCAGCGGACTTAAAATCCGCCGACTTTAACGGTCATCCCGGTTCAAGTCCGGGCCCGGGCACCAACTAAACCTACCACAAACAATCTCTTAGAACCCGTCACCCGATTCGCTTCCGTCGTGGCGCGGACCTCCGTGTCGCACACACCAACCGCCGCATTCGCCAGTACGTCCCAAAGGGCACCAGCATGGCGAATCTCTCTCAGCGGCGTTGCAACGCCATCGCCCGTGCGTTGAACAACCGACCGCGTAAACGACTCGACTTCAAAACACCTCAGGAGTGCTTCGATGAAAGCTAGTCAGTGTTGCAGTTCAAAGTTGATGTCAGGCGGTGCGGAACGCGCGGGCTCACTTGGCTCCTGCCAATCTGGCCAGAAAATTAGCGACAAGATCCTCGGGTGGCGACGAGACGTCGGCGCTTGCTCGCGAGCCGGCTGATCCGCTCTCTACAGGCAAGCAACCGGTGTAGAGCAATGCGGCGCGTACAGCCGCGCGCGGCGTGTGTAACAGCGTCGCAATCTCGTAGACGGTGAGCCCCGCGGCATGAAGCTCCGGGATCTGCCGCAAGCGCTCCTCGAGTGAGTCACGATTTCGTTTACTCGCCGAGGTCACGAATTGGAGCTTAGGCCAGATATGTTGCACTGCAAACCTGTTTCCGAAAGGAGACACGGTGATTCGCGCCAGTTAGGCTCGTATGCTCAGCTCTCACAAATGCAAGAGGCGCGCGGCGTGAACGACGACACTATCCGAAAGCTGCGAGATGCAGCTAGCACCGCGCACCGGCACGGCGATACGGCCGCGGCTGTCGCGCTCTACGAGAAGATTCTCGACTTGTTCCCGAAGACACCGGAAGCCGTCGAAGCTGTTTTTTATTTGAGCAGTATCGGCAAGGCGCGACGATCGCCTGTAATGCGCACCCACTCGGAAAAAAAAGAAGGCAGCGACTCGTGCAATGAGATAACTAACGCGTGAAAGACCGCAAAGACTCGTGTACTCAGGCTAAAACCGCCGACTGAGACATCGCTCGTCGGTGTTTGTTTTGGTTATTGCTTCTTTTGGCAGGTCTTCGGTTTCCGACCGCCGACGCGTTTCCGTGAGCGTTTGATCACTCGAGCGGCCCGCTAACGCGAATTGGCGTTACGAGAAGTCCGCTGAACTCCGCTGCGCCGTGTCACGCTGGTGTCACAACAAGTAACAAAACGCCACTTATCCACGCGCACTCACACGACTAAGTGCCTGCGTCAGTAGGTGTCTAGTTGCGCGGATTGGTGCCCAACTAGGGATTGAGATCCACTGGCCGATTAGGCCGTGCCGGTTCAAGTCCGGCCCCGGGCACCAATAAATTAGAGGGAATTTCCGGACGACCGCGGCTGCGCGGAACGCCGTGTCAGATCGCCGTCATTGAGTCCGAGGTGACGGCGGCGCGTCGCTCGGGCACGTGCCGGCACCTTCCATCTATCTCTAAGCTCCGCTAGCAGGGCCGTTCCTGCGATCCGCGAGGTGATTTGCGCGATCTCGCCGCCGGCAAACCGGCTCTATACGTGGAAGTACGATCTGGCGCTTTTTCGCCCACCGGCAGCACTCTGTCGTGTGTAAGAACGCCCAACGAAAAGGAGCATCGGAAATGACACGCCATCTAGCTGCTGTCCTGCTGATTGTCGGCTGCTCATCTCCTGCCTCGGCCGATCTCGTGCGAGTCAACTTCACAGGCATCATCGAAAACTCCTCGCATCCCTTTCCGGACACGACCCATGGCTTCGTCGTGTACGACAGCGATGCCGCTCAAACGAGCACCGATCGCTTCGACGGAGCGATCAAGGAGTTCGAGCTCGACGGGCTCAAGAGTTCCGCCGACAGCACGATCTTGGTGCTCGACGGCATCATGAATTTCAGCTCCGCAAATGGGCTAGAAGTCAGTTTCGGAGGTTCGCCGAGCGTTCGGGCGGGTGAGCTCCCGGATGTGTTTCCTGAAGATTGGACCTCCAAGACTTTTAAGGCGCCTGCTACGACGCTGGGACATGGGCCCATAAATGGGCCCTTTGCTTACGGATCGTTGAGCTCGTACTCCGCCTCCTCCGATGCCGACCCGCAGAACACCACCGTGTTTCACGTTGCGAACGAGGGGAGCGACTCCGACACTTGCGGCAATCAGGATCGGAAGTGCCGATCGATCAGTCAGGCAATTCGCAATGCGCATGACGGCGACTCGATCGTCGTCGGAGTAGGCGTCTACGGCGATCTCGATCGAGACGGCAACACCCGCGAGGATCCGAGTGAGGAATTTGGAGGCAGCTGCTTCTGTCTCGTGCTCATCGATAAGAGAATCACTATTCTGTCGGAGCGGGGTCCGGCGGCGACTATCATCGACGCGCGCAACACCCCGTTCATAGCGGTCTACATTACCGCGCCCGGAGCCCATTTCGGCTACGCAGGAATGGGCTTCACGGTGTTAGCGGGAAGCTCCAAGGGTCCGGACAACTATGGCATCC
The DNA here is from genome assembly GCA_963742115.1 of uncultured Gammaproteobacteria bacterium. Taxonomy (GTDB): domain Bacteria; phylum Pseudomonadota; class Gammaproteobacteria; order Steroidobacterales; family Rariloculaceae; genus FEN-1219. Next base: position 417,768 of record CAVUKQ010000005.1, on the reverse strand, counting down.
GTGTCGTGGACGAGGCGGCGGCGACGATTTGGGGTAATCGCATCGTCAATGGTGAGACCGTGCAACCGGCGGTAATAGGAATCTGGGCGCATCGATCCGATCTCTACGATAACGAGGTGACCGGGTTTTTGCGGGGAACCGGTATCCTCGTTGATGAAGGACGGGTCGTTGGAAACATCGTCCGCGACAACAGCACGGGTATCGCTGTCCGTGGCGCCGTGATTGAAGACAACATCATCGTGGACAATCGGCACGTTGGGCTCCTGATAAGAAGCCCGTACGGCCCGGCGGATCTCGCATCCGATACGCGCGTGACGCGCAACGATTTCGTTCGTAATGGTGAGCCAGGCGTTCTACTCGCTGGAACCCCTGACGCCGCTGACCCGAGCAAAGTAGTGATCCAGAACAACAATATCTTCGGCAACGATCGCGATGCGACGACAACTCCGCCGGGTATGAAATGCGGCGTGGAAAACCGAACGGGCGGTTTCCTTTGGGCTGCGAATAACTACTGGGGCTGGCTCGGCGGCGATGGTGATCAGGCGTGCGACAGTCCTGGTTCGACCACGGTTAGAGATCCCGTGCTGTACGAGCCTGTCTGGCATTAGCCAACGGTTAGTGCGGCGCGACGCTACCGTGCGTCGCAGATCGAGCGGCTGACGCCGCGGCCGTTAGGCCGAGCGAACCAAGCGCGGCTTCGCGGCCGGCTCGGAGCTAGTGGCGACGGCTTGCTCAGCCAGCCTCGGCACCAAAACCCGTGTGCGCCAAACGGCGTACGGGTCCCACCCGGCCACGGCTTGGAGCGGGTGGTCGGTCTGCACTCGGGTGGTATCGATCAGAACCGCGGCGTTCCCTGCTGCGTTCGAGATGGTCATGGCGTCCTTGGTTTTTCGTTCGGGGGATCTGGACGGCGCGCATTATGGGGCCAGTGCGCCAGAAAAGCGTGACCAACCTTACGAAATAACGAAAAAAGGGCCGAAACGGCGTCGCCAGCCCGGGGGAGGCCGCCTGGGGCCGTAACAAATCTGTAATGCGAGCATAAAGAAACTGCAAAGTCGGGGTGGTGGACTGTACGCGGTGGAAATCCGGGGTCCGCATGGGAAGCGCAGTCCTTCTAGTCCATGGCGAAAAGCCGCTCCGAGAGGCGGCTCGCGCCGTCCTCGAGCTCGCCGGCCACGCGGTTCAGGAAGCTCACGAGCTGAGCTCGGCCTGGCGACTCGTCGAGAGCACGCGGCCCGATCTGATCGTAATTCCTTGGACCGCCCTCAAGCCGGTGCGCGACACGCTGGGCCGCCTCCGCGACGACCATGCCACGCGCCAGAGCCGCGTGATCGTGTGGGCCTCGCAGGCGGAGATCCATGAAGCGGTGAACGCCTTGGAGTTCGGAGCAGACGACTGCTTGGCCGTGCCGTTCGATCGCGCCGAGCTCGTCGCGCGCGTGAACGCGTGCTTGCGGCGGCCCCCTGCGACGACGCGCGCCGACGTGCTCACCGCAGGCCCGGTCGTGCTGGATAAAGCGGTGCACTGCCTCCTGGTGAACGAACGTTCCGTCGATCTCGCTCCGACGGAGTTTAGGTTGATGGCTTTCTTCCTCGAGAACCAAGGACGCGTTTTCAGCCGCGACGAGCTGTTGCGTCGCGCGTGGTCGAAAAACATCAAGGCAGGGCATAGGACCGTGGACGTTCATGTGCGCCGCCTGCGCCAGTTGCTCGAGCCATTCGGCTGCGACGACTTCATCCAGACCGTCCGCGGTTTCGGCTATCGATTCGGCCAGTCTTTGCGCGACGTGCACTCCTCGCAGTCCGGCAACGGTCGGGCGATGGCAACCGTCCGTAACGAAGCTGAAACCTAGCTTTCATATTCCTTCAACATCCGTTCTTTAACTTGCGAGCACTCGTGCCGACCGAGTGCTGCAAAAACGAAACACTCGCGGCATTCGTCAATGGGGCAGCCCTAGACGGCCACTCGTAGGCGTCGGCGGTTGCCTCCCATCGATGGCACTGCATAAGAAACGAATCGTCAGCCGGAGACAAAGAAGTGATGACATTCAAGCGAGTCCTGACCTGGATCTCGATCGGTGCGGTTTTGGCCGCGTGCGAGTCGGGAGACATCAACCTGGCGCCGACGAACATCGACGCGTCGACCAACACCGGCGGCGGGGGTGGCGGAGCAACGAACCCGTGCGCCAAGTACACGGTTGGCTCGAATACGCAGCAGGGGTCATTCGACGGTACCAACTGCACCTATAGCTCGACATTCGCATCGCCGACCAATCCGATCACGGTCGATCTAAGGATCCCTTTCATCTCCGGCGTGCACATCTTTCAGGACAGTTTGTTCATCGGCGCGGACGTCGACACCGGCGCCGCACCCGCCGGTGGGACCGGGCCGAAGCTCGTGATCGACGCAGGCAACACGATCGCGTTCACCGATTCCGGCGACTATCTACGCATCAACCGCGGGTCGCAGATCATCGCGGACGGTTTGTCGAGCGCGCCGATCACCTTCACGGGCTTTACCGATGCCGTGAGCCACACCGCCGGTGCATTCGACGTGCAGCTCTGGGGCGGCATCGTGATCAACGGCAACGGCATCACGAACAACTGCACGGATGCGCAGCGCACGTCGAACGCATGCCACGTCGTGTCCGAAGGTCTGCCGTCGCACTACGGCGGAAACGACAACGCCGAGAGCTCGGGCATTCTGCGCTTCGTCATCGTCAAGCACAGCGGCTTCGAGGTCGCGCCGAACGACGAGCTGAATGGCATCACGTTCAACACCGTCGGTTCCGGCACCACGGTCCAAAACGTGGAGGTGTACAGCGCGTATGACGACGGCATGGAGTTTTTTGGCGGCGCCGTGAACGTCACGAACTATGTCGCGCTCTACGTTCGCGACGACTCGATCGATTTCACCGACGGCTGGAGCGGCAAGATCACGAACGCTCTCGTGATCCAATCCTCGAACAACGCCAACAACTGCATCGAGGGCGACAACATCGCGTCGACCAGGATCGCGGCGGCGCCGAACAATACGTCGAGCAACGCGCCGCTCACGAAGCCGACGATCAGTCACCTGACGTGCATGACGTCGAACTTCGTTGCGGGCACTCACGGCGCGTCGAAGGGCGCGATCATTCGGTTTGGTGCGCGCGCGGTGATCACCGACAGCATCTTCGAGACGGGCCGCGGGACCGCGCGCCTGTCACAGACGCCGGCGGCCGCGCAGCCCTGCTGGGAGATGGACAGCGCATCGTCGCCGGACACGGTCGCGGCAGCGGCGACCGGCGAAACGACCGTGAATCGCACGGTATTCGCGTGCCAGGTGGCGACCACGACGTCGGCATCGGACAATTTGCCGAACGGCGACAACCAGACGCAGTGGCTCCTCAACAACGGCGCAGCGCCGAACTCGTACACGTTCAACACGAACAATGCCGTGATCACGTCGCCGGCGACGGCGTCGGTTCTGCAGCCGAACACGTTCTACTCGGTCGACACCGACTCGGCGGCCGGTACCGTGACCGTGCTCGACAGCGCCGGCACGCCGGTCGTCCTCACGGTGCCCGACGGCTACATCGGGGCCGTGCGAAGCACGGCGGATTGGACCGCGAACTGGACCTACGGCTTCGTCGACGGCCGCCGCGGTGCCGCTCCGTGGTGGGTGCAATAACGAACGTTGACGAGATCCATGATCCGACGACGCGGGCGCCCGGAGAGCTGGCGCCCGCGTACGGCTTAGACGTCAACGACCGAAAAATGAACAACGAGGTCCAGAGATGGCCATCAAGAAGACCGCGCTAGCGCAGTCGATCGCAGTATTGTTGAGTGCCGCGACGTGCTCGCTGCCGGCACTCGCGCAGGAGGCGGCGCCTGCTCCGAGCGCGGCGCCGGAAGGTCAAGTTATCGACGAAGTGATCGCGATCGGCCGGCAAAAGGCGACGGCATTCGACGTCGTCGGGGAACGGCTCGAGCAGGAGGTTGCAACCGATTTCCTCAGCGCGGAAGCAATCGCGCGCGTCGGCGACAGCACGGTGTCGTTGGCCCTGCGGCGCGTGCCCGGTCTCACGCTCGTCAACGACCAATTCATTTACGTGCGCGGGTTAGGCGAGCGCTACTCCAGCGTCCTCCTGAACGGCGCGCAAGTCCCGTCGCCGGATCTCACGCGTAACGTCATTCCGCTCGATATCTTTCCTGCAGAGATCATCCAGGCACTCTCCGTGCAAAAGGGCTACTCGCCGGAAGAGCCCGCCGCGTTCGGCGGCGGCAACATCGACATCATCACGCGCGGGATTCCGAATGGACCCGTGTTCAATATGCAGATCGGATCGGGCACAAATAGCGCGAACGACGACGACGGTCTCGCGTATCCCGGCGGTCACGACGACGGCATCGGTAAAGATGACGGCACGCGCGCGTTCCCGGAGCCGCTGGTCGTCGGCCTCCAGGACTACCGCGGCAACATTACTCCGTCGAACATCCTCGGCACGCTCCAAGGCGACGGCAACTACCACTTCCTGTCCGAGGCCGAAGCGATCAATCGCGATCTCGGGATCTCGCTGAACCGTGACGTCGAGATCACCCCGAAGTCGTTGGGGCCGGATGGGAGCCTCGAGCTCGATCTCGGCAGTCGGTGGTATCTCGGCGATCAGGATCGATGGCAGTTCGGCGCGATGGGATTGGTGACGTACAGCAACGTGTGGCGGAATCGCGAACGGACCGAGCGCGATCTCGCCGATCCGGTCAATCAGGTCGAGAACAAGCTCCGGACGATCAACGGCGTAGCCGCGACGGGCGTCGCGAACTTCGGTATCTCGTTCGGCTCGGATCACCAGCTCACGGCGAGCAGCTTCTATGTCCGCAACTCCGAGGACGAAACCGCGATCTCGACGCGCACGAACGCCAATTTCCAGATCGCGGGTGGCCGGCAACTCCGGGACTACGACATTCGGTACGAGCAGCGGGAGCTCACGGTCAATCAGATTCGCGGCCACCACGTGAATGGCCAGGACACGAAGGAGCTCTCGAAGTTCTTCGACCACGACGTGATCGACGGGATGGTGTTCGACTGGTACGTGTCCGAAGCGGAGGCGCAAACGGACATTCCGAACGAGATCAAGTTCTCGGGGGAGGATCAGCGTCGATCCAGCTACGGGCGCGGTGCTGCAGAAGTCCATACGGCAGTCGAACTCTGCCGCGGACTACCGTTTCAGCTACTTGCGCGATGAGGTGGACAGCAGCGGCTGGGACCTGATGAAGCCGGTCACCTTCGAGCACGTCGACGTCGAGATCAGCGGCGGACAGGACGTCGCGCAGAAGGCTCGTAGCTACACGCAGACCCAGTTCGGCCTCGGAACCACCACGGGCGCGGCAGCGCCGATCCTGGTCGGGACGCCGGGCGAGGTCTTCACGGATGACCACATCTCGAACCCGACGAATGGGTTCATCCTGAGCGCGGGCGGCATCGGCACCGAAAGCTATCTCGCGGCGCAGACCAATCTGGCCTCGTATATCAAAGCCGATGCGCTCGTAAACGAGAAATGGCGTTACGCCGGCGGGCGTACGCTACGAGCAATTCCGGCAGGCTTCCCTGCCAATCGACACGCTCGAGTACAACGTGAGCGTAGGGCAGTGCGCGCTGTCGCCGTGCGACGTGGCAGCTCTCGAGAACGCCACATTCTCCGAGGACGACGTCTATCCGACCATCGCGGTCACGCGGATCATGCACGACGTTTGGGCGCAAGACTTTCAGTTGCGCTTCGGTCTCAGCAACACCGTGGCGCGACCCGACCTCCGCGAGATCGCGGGCTCGACGTACATCGATCCGCTCACCGAGACGCGCGTGCGAGGCAACCCGGCGTTGGTCACTTCGGCGATCACGAACTTCGACTTTCGCGCCGAGTGGTTCTTCGACAATGGCGACAACTTCACGGCGTCGCTGTTCTACAAGGACATCAAGAATCCGATCGAGACCGTGCAGGGCGCCGGTACGGACGACAACATTTCGCTGACGTTCATCAACGCCGACGCGGCCGACATTTCCGGCATCGAGGTCGAGTGGCTCAAGGACCTCTCGACGCTCGGGCCAAAATTCCTCGAGCCGTTCTTCTTCTCGGGCAACATCACGTTGAGCGATTCGGAAATCACGGTGGGCGACGTGGGGTTCAACGTCACGAACGACGTTCGGCCGATGTCCCAGCACTCGAAGTACGTCGCGAATTTGCAGCTCGGCTACGACTCCAATAACGGTGCGCACAGCTTCACGATTGCCTACAACACGTTCGGCGAGCGCCTGTTCTTCGCCGGCCGTGACGGAGTGCCCGACGCGTACGAGCAGCCGTTCGATTCGTTGGACTTCACGTATTCCTATTACCCGACGGAACACGTGAGCGTGAAGTTCAGGATCCAGAACCTGCTCGACTCGAAGCTAGAGATCGAGCAGGGCGATGTGCTCGTGATCGAGCAGAACGTCGGGACGACGGCGAAGGTCGACGTGAAGTGGAACGTCAAGTAGACAGATAACGAGCGGCCGCGGCGCAGCGCGCGTCGCGCGTCCTAGCGTTACTTGATCGCGCGAATCGCCGACGGCGCGTGTGGCTGCGTCGGGATCAGTGCGGTTTCCGCGAGTGAATCGTCCGCGGGAAACGGGTTGCCGTGCGCGAGCCAGTCCGGAATCTGCACCTTCATCCGAAACGGCCCGATGGTCATGATGTCTTGGTCGCAGAGCTGCGTAGCGGCCGGCTGCGAGCCGCGCGATCAACTGGCAAGCGGCAGGAGTAACGAGGTCGGCCATCTCGAATCGCGCCAGCCGCCAGTCGACATACCTCATCAGGTCGACCTGAGACGGCGAATCGAGCTTGCGCAAGCTGAATTCATTTGGCTCCGCGCCGACGCGTTCGAGGTCGACTTGCCGTGCGAGCGAAGGCGGGCCTGCCAGTAGTACCTCGATCGCGCCGCGCTTCTCGAGCCGGTAGGAGGCCAGCCGTTCGACTTCTTCCCAAGCTGCAGCCTTGAACAAGTGGGCGTCGTCCAGGACGAGCACGACGCGCTTACCTTGCATGCGGCGCTGTTGGACGAAAACCGTGAAGAGATTGCGCTGCTCGACCTCGGAGAGCTCCCATGGAGCGAGATCGGCGCTCACCAGCAGGCTGGAAAGGACGGCGACTGCGTCCTCCTTAGGGCCGCGACACTGCAACACGATGCATTCACGCGCGAGTCGGTGCGCGACGTGGTTGACGAGCGTGGTCTTACCGGACGAGGTGGGGCCGACGAGCAGCCGGATTCGTGTATTGCGAGAAAGCTGGCTCAGGGCCCCCTGTTGGGTCTCCCCGAGCCAGATTTGGTCCGCCGTTGGTCGCGCAAACACTCTCGCGGGAGACACCAGACAGCGTGCTTCCGCCACGGCCGTTTTCCTTCTTTATTAGCTAGTTATTGAGGATTCGTTATCGTTCTTATGACGGCGGACATGAGTCTAGGCCATGAGGAAAGTTATGTAAACTGCTGGTTCAAAGAACTATTTCAGCTTCCGAACGCGTGGCCAGCAGGCCGTAGAAGCTGAGATGCTCTCTACTAAAAATCTATTAGCCATTGTTATTAAAAGAAAAAGGCTCGACGGTTTGCTTGCAAAATCGTAGCCCTCGGGCACAATCCGGCGCTCATCTGGCGGGGCCGAGCTAAACGATGACGAGTCCGGTAGCGTTGCGCGCGCGTGATCTAGCCGTCTGGCGTGGCGAGCGCTGCCTATTCGAGGGCCTCGACTTCGATCTCGCGGAACGACAGCTCGCGGTCGTGATCGGACCCAATGGCGCCGGCAAGACGACGCTGCTGCGAGTGCTTGCAGGTCTCTCGCTGCCGTCGGCTGGCAGTCTCACGTGGCACGGTGCGCCGGTCGGCGCGCTTCCGCTCGAGCAGCGCGGTGCGATCGCCTATCGCGGACATCTCGACGGGTTGAAGAAAGACCTGACCGTGCTCGAGAACTTGCGCTTTCACGCGACGATCTGGGGCGGTAGCGCCGCAGTCGAACCGCTGCTGCAAGAGCTCAAGCTCGCCGAGGTAGCGCATTCGCGTGTGCGTCACCTTTCTGCGGGACAACAGCGACGTACGGCGCTCGCGACTCTCAAGCTGTCGAACGCGAAGCTCTGGATTCTCGATGAGCCGACGACCAACTTGGATGCCGAGGGTCGCGCGAGGATTCTCGACTGGATTCGGCAGCATCGTGCGGCGGGCGGCGCCGCGGTCGTTGCGACACATCAGCCGGACGAGTTCAGTGAGCCTGGCACGTTGTTGATGGAGCTCTGACGGCGGATGAACGCGTTCTCGATGATCTTGGCGCGCGACTTACGAATCGCCTTTCGGCGCTTCGGCGAGGTCTCGACTCCGTTGCTGTTCTTCGTGATCGTCGTTTCGCTATTTCCGCTCGCGTTGTCGCCGAACGCAGACGTCTTGAGAGAGGTCGGCACCGGTGTCTTATGGGTGTCTGCGCTGTTATCCTCATTGCTTGCCTTGGAGGGCTTGTTTCGTGGCGATGCGGACGACGGCAGCCTCGAGCAGCTCATGTTGAGTCCGGTACCACTGGGAATCACGGTGCTCGCCAAAGTTGCGGCACATTGGCTAATCGCAGTCTTGCCGTTGATCGCGCTGGTACCCGTGCTCGCTCTGTCGTACGCGCTGCCACTGCAGGCGCTGCCGACGATGATTGCGGCGCTGTTGCTCGCAACGCCGACGCTGAGCGTCCTCATCGCGATCGGAGCTGCATTGACGGTGAGCCTACGGCGCGGCGGTTCTCTCGTAGGATTGCTGATATTACCCATGACCGCTCCGCTCTTGATCTTCGGTTCGCGTGCGACCGATTTCGGAGTACATGGCGAACCGACGGCCGGGCCGCTCTATTTGCTCGCGGCGCTCGCTGTGTCCGCCGTCGCGCTCGGTCCCGTCGCCATCGCCGCTGCGATTCGCGTTGGCGTGGAATAGGAGGAGCGGATGCCGCTGCCACGTTGGTTCCATCTGCTCGGCTCACCGCCGTTCGTTTACGGATTCGCGGGCAAGTTGACGCCGTGGCTCGGCGCGGCTTCGTTCCTACTGCTCGCAATCGGCGGATATTGGGGCCTCGTCGTCGCGCCGACCGAACGCGTGCAGGGCGAAGTCTATCGAATTCTTTACATCCATCCGCAGACCGCGTACGTCGGCATGATGGCGTACGTGGTGATGGCCGTTGCGGGCGGTATCGGCTACATCTGGCGAATCAAGCTTGCGCACGCCGTTGCGGTCACCGCTGCGCCGATCGGCGCGTCGTTCGCCGCATGCGCTCTCGCGACGGGCGCCATCTGGGGACGGCCTACGTGGGGGACATTCTGGCAGTGGAGCGACCCGCGGATCATGTCCGAAACGCTGTTGCTGTTCTTGTTCCTGGGGTATCTCGCGCTCCGCGCAGCGTTCGAGGACCGGGAGAAGGCGGACAGGGTCAGTGCGATCCTCGCCGTCGTAGGCGTCGTCAACATTCCGGTCATTCACTACTCCGTGGTCTGGTGGAACACCCTGCACCAGGGGCCATCGATCATGAAGGTCGGCTCGCCGTCGATCGCGCCCGAGATGCTCGTTCCGTTCTTGATCATGGTGGCCGGGTTCACGCTCCTTTTTTATTGGCTCCTGCTGAACGGGTTGCGTGGAGAGATTGTCGAACGGGAGCGAGACGCCCGGTGGATCAGGCAACTCGTCGAGGCGCGCGGATGACCGAGTTTCTGCGAATGGGCGGAGACGCGGCCTACGTATGGTCCGCCTATGGAATTACACTAGGCGTAATGGTCTGGAACGTCTGGTGGGCGCGCCGGCGGCATAGCAAAGCGTTGGAGAAGGCGCGCGTTTTCGCAACGGCTGACCGCGCCCCTAAGCAGCCCACGGTGAGGCAACTGTAATGACACCCCGAAGACAACGAATGCTGTTGATTGGTCTGGTGCTCGGCGGAGTGGTCGTCTCTGCGACATTCGCGTTCCGCGCGTTTCGAGAGAACCTCACCTATTTCTTCAGCCCTACGCAAGTGGCGGCAGGCGAGGCGCCGCATCGGCAGTTCCGGCTCGGCGGCATGGTTCTCAAAGACAGCGTGAAGCGCGAGCCCGGAAGCCTGACCATTCGGTTCACCGTCAGCGATTTCGCCAACACCGTGCCTGTGCAATACACCGGCGTTCTTCCTGATCTATTCAAGGAAGGAACGGGCGTGGTCGTTCGCGGCAAGCTCGATGTCGGCGGCGAGTTCCTCGCCGACGAAGTGCTCGCAAAGCACGATGAGAAATACATGCCGCCCGAGGTTGCCGACGCGCTCGAGAAAGGGCGCGCGACGGTGTCGGAATGATTCCCGAGATCGGACAGTTTGCGCTGATCCTTGCGATGTGCCTCGCGCTGGTCCAGGCAGCGCTGCCGCTCGCCGGCGCCGTCGCTCGGTCGCTCCGCCTGGATGGCGCTCGCGCGTCCTGCTGCTGCGGGGCAATTCGTGTTCGTCGCGATAGCGTTTGGCGCGCTCGAGTATGGGTTTCTGCACGACGACTTCAGCATCCTATTCGTGGCGCAGCACTCGAACTCCGCGTTGCCGGTCTTCTACAAGTTCACCGCGGCTTGGGGCGGTCACGAAGGCTCGATGCTGTTCTGGATCACGGTGCTCGCGATCTGGACGCTCGCCGTCGCCGCGGGCAGCCGCTCGCAGCCCGACGAGTTCGCGAGCCGCGTTCTAGGCGTGCTCGGGATCGTGAGCGCGGGAATCATCGCGTTTGCCGTATTCACGTCGAACCCGTTCATCCGGCTTGCACCTACGCCGGCGGACGGCAATGACCTGAACGCGTTGCTCCAAGATCCGGGGATGATCATCCATCCGCCGACTCTTTATCTCGGCTACGTCGGCACGGCCGTGCCGTTCGCTTTCGCCGTCGCTGCGCTCTTGACGGGGCGGCTCGACAAGAACTGGGCGAAGTGGACGCGCCCATGGACGGTCGCGGCGTGGATGTTCCTCACCGGTGGAATCACGCTCGGCAGCTGGTGGTCCTACTATGAGCTCGGCTGGGGCGGGTGGTGGTTTTGGGACCCCGTCGAGAACTCGTCGTTCATGCCGTGGCTGATGACGACCGCGTTGCTGCACTCGCTTGCGGTGACGGAACGACGCGGAATCTTCAAGAGCTGGACGGTATTGCTCGCGATTTCCGCGTTCTCGCTGAGCCTGCTCGGTACGTTCCTGACGCGTTCGCCCGTGCTCGTGTCGGTGCACGCATTCGCTTCGGACCCCGCGCGCGGGCTCTTCATTCTCGGCTTGCTCGGGATCTTCTGCGGCGGCGCGCTTTTGCTCTACGCGTTGCGCGCGAGCAGCCTCGAAGCCGAGGGCGGCTTCAAGCTCGTGTCGCGCGAGGCTTTCTTGCTCGCGAACAACATTCTGCTGGTCATCGCAGCGATCGGTGTGCTGTTCGGCACGCTCTATCCGCTATTCATCGACGCGCTCGGTCTGGGCAAGATCTCGGTTGGACCGCCGTATTTCAACGCGATGTTCTTGGTCCCGATGCTGCCGCTCGCAGTGCTGCTCGGCGTCGGAATGCACTCCTTCTGGAAGACGACCGCGCCTGAGTCATTGCTGCAGCGCTTGATCTGGCCCGCCGGGATCGCGCTCATCGCGGGCATCGTGGCGCCTCTCGTCGTATTCGGCAGCGCTTCCGCGTTGACGGCGATCGCTACGGTGATCGGCTTCTGGGTATGCGCCGCCGCGTTGCTCGATCCGCTGCGCAAGTGGGTGCTCCGCCAAGGTGCGCCGCTCACGCGCGCTCAGATCGGAATGTGCCTCGCGCATCTCGGTGTCGGTGTATTCATCCTCGGCGCAACCATGGTATCGGCGTACACCGTCGAGACGGATGTCGCCGCTCGGACCGGCGACCGCTTCGAAGTTGGCGGCTACGAGATCTTGTTCCGCAGCGTGCGCCCGGTCGAGGGCCCCAATTTCTCGGCCGAGGAGGGCGAGTTCGAGCTGCGCAAGGACGGCAAGGTCGTAACCGTGCTCGCTTCGCAGCAGCGCGTCTATCGCGTCCAGCAGACTCCGATGACCGAGGCCGCGATCGATACGCGAATCGGCCGCGACGTATTCGTCGCGCTCGGCGAGCCGCTGGGCGACAACGCGTGGAGCGTCCGTATTCAAGTGAAGCCGCTCATCCGGTTCCTGTGGCTCGGGACGTTGCTGATGGTGTTCGGCGGGCTCTTCACGATCACGGATAGGCGTTACCGTTACCCGATTCGCGAGAGTGCGGCGGCTGCTAAGCCGCTACCGCAGCCCGTATCCGAGACGAACTGAGATGCTGCGCTACACGATTCCGCTCGTGCTGCTGGCCGTCATTGCCGCGTTCTTCTACCGCGGATTGAGCTTGAACCCGAGCTACGTGCCGTCCGCTCTAATCGGCAAGCAGATGCCGGCTTTCAGCCTGCCGAGCCTCGCTGACGCCGATTCGACGATCGGCTCGCACGACATCGACGGCAAGGTCGCGTTGCTCAACGTATGGGGCACCTGGTGCGTCGAGTGCCGTCACGAGCACGGCTTCCTCCTGCAGCTCGCGCGTTCCGGCGTGCCGATTTATGGATTGAATCTGAAGGACGATCGCGCGAGCGCGCTCGGTTGGTTGGCCACTCTCGGCAATCCCTACGTCGGGTCTGCGTTCGACGAGCGCGGGACGGTCGCCGTGGATTGGGGAGTGACGGCGGCGCCAGAGACGTTCTTGATCGGCCGTGATGGCAAGGTGCTCTACAAGTTCATCTCGCCGCTGAATGCGCAGGTATGGCGCACCGATTTCCTGCCGCTGATTCGCGAGCAATGCGGCGACGACACCGCGCTGTGTCCGTTCCTCGCGTCGCGGGGTGGCGAGTGAGACTCGCGGCGCTCGCGTTCGCGGCACTGGTCACCTTCGGTGTGGCCGCGGCGGAGCTCGAAGCAACCTTCGACGATCCCGCGCTCAACGAGCGTTACTGGGGGCTCATCCGCGAGGTCCGTTGTCCGAAGTGCCTCAACGAGAGCATCGCGGACTCCGCTGCGCCGGTCGCTGCTGACCTGCGCCGCGAGGTTCACCGATTGGTCGCCGAAGGGAAGAGCGATGCCGAGGTCAAGGACTTCCTCTCGTCCCGATACGGCGACTTCGTGCTCTATCGGCCGAGGATCGCTCCCGTAACGTACGCGCTCTGGGGCGGGCCGTTCGTCTTTCTCGTCATCGGCTCGGTCGTGTTTTGGCGCGTACTGAAAAAGCGTCGCGCGCAGCCGCTCGACCTCGACGAGGATGCCTCGACGTGACGGCATTCTGGATCTCCGCGGCCGTTCTGTGCGCGCTCGCGATCTGTATCTTGATTCTCCCGTTGTGGGCCCAGCGCCGCAGCGAGCGGCCGCTGGTCGCTGCTCGGCCTGGCCTCGTGCTTCGCGATCGTGCCGATCTCGTTCGTGATCTACAAGCAGGTGACGACTTGGGATCCGCAGGTGGCGCAGCGGGCGAGCGAAGGAAGCCGTCTCGTCGCGGAGCTTGCCGCTCGCCTCGAGCGCGAACCGGACGACGTGGAAGGCTGGTTGCTGCTGGCTCGCAGCTACATGGTGCTCGGTCAGTACGACAAAGGCCAAGATTCGTACCGCGAAGCGTGGAAACGCACGCCCGAGCCCGACAATGAGCTCAAGGTCGCATACGCCGAGTCGCAGATCCTAAGCGACCGAGCGGCGCTCGGAGGCGACGCTGGGCGCATGGTCGAGGAAGTGCTCGCCGTCGAGCCTGGCAACCCTAAGGCGCTCTGGTACGGCGGGCTGGTGGCGCTCGAGCTCGGCCGCGAGGACCTCGTGAAGGCGCGGTGGTCGCGCTTGCTCGAGCTCAATCCGCCCGACGAGATCGCGGCGATGCTGCGTCAGCAACTCACCGCGCTCGGCGAAGCGCCGCCGGCGGGTTCGTCCGGTGCCGGTGCTCCGGTTGCGGCTTCCGGTCCGAGCGTGCAGCTCGCCGTGAGCCTCGGGGCGGGTCGCTCGGCGCCGCCCAATGCCTCCTTGTTCATCTTCGCGCGCGCGCCGGGCGGCGGCCCACCGGTGGCCGTGATCCGCGATCGCGCGAGCGCGTTGCCGGGTCAGTTCACGCTGAGCGACTCCAACAGCATGATCCCTGGCAGGTCGTTGGCGGACTTCGAGGAGCTGACGCTCGTCGCGCGCCTGTCGGCCAGCGGCCAGCCGACCGAGCAGCCTGGGGACCTCTACGCCCAGACCGTGTTTCGTCCGAAAGAAGGTGGAACGGTAGCGCTCGTGATCGACCAGGTGGTCCAATGAGCGCATGCCGGAGCTGCCGGACATTGCGCGTCTACCTCGACGCGCTGCGTGAAAGGATTCACGGCCGCGTACTAGAGCGCGTCCGCGTCACCTCCCCATTCCTGCTACGCAGCGTCGACACGCCGGTCGACGCGGCCGTCGGACTGCGCGTCGTCGATCTGCGCCGGCTCGGCAAGCGGATTGCGATCGGGTTCGAGACGGACCTCTGGTTCGTGATCCACCTGATGATCGCAGGCCGCTTCCAATGGCGGCCGACCTGGCCAGACAAGCCGAACAAGCTCCTCGCCCTGATTCTGAAATTCGACTCGGGCGTCCTCGCGATGACGGAGGCAGGGACCAAGAAGCGGGCCTCGCTCTACGTCGTGAGCGGAGGGGAGCGCCTTGCCGAGCACGATCCGGGCGGCCTCGAAGTAGCGACGTCCGGGCGCAGCGAATTTCTCGCCGCGCTGCGCGCCGGCAACCACACGTTGAAGCGCGCGCTCACGGACCCGCATCTCTTGAGCGGAATCGGTAACGCCTACTCCGACGAGATCTTGCACCGCGCGCGGCTCTCGCCCGTGATGCTGACGTCGCGGCTCACGGACGGGCAGGGCGAACGCCTGCATAGCGCGACGATCGAGGTGCTCGCCGAGTGGACCGAGCGCTTGCGAACGCAGAGCGCCGGGGAGTTTCCAAGCAAGGTGACCGCGTTCCGCGCGGAGATGGCCGTCCACGGACGGTACGGCTTGCCGTGCCCCGTGTGCGGAACGAAGGTGCAGAGAATCCGCTACGCCGACAACGAGACGAACTACTGCCCGCGCTGCCAGACGGACGGCAAGCTGCTTGCCGACCGATCGCTCTCGCGATTGCTGAAACGCGACTGGCCGAAATCGATCGACGAGCTAGAGCGGCTGCGCAGCGAGAGGCGACCGGCATGACCGCGGCGTGGCCGCGCGTGATCGCGCATGCGGACATGGACGCGTTCTACGCCTCCGTCGAGCAATTGGATGACCCGACTCTGCGCGGACGCCCGCTGATCGTGGGTCCGAACAGCGCCCGCGGGGTCGTCCTGACGGCGAGCTACGAGGCTCGCCCATTCGGCGTTGGCAGTGCGATGCCGATGGCGCGCGCGCGCCGGTTGTGCCCGGAGGCGCTCATCGTTCCTCCGCGCTTCGAGCGCTACAGCCAAGTGTCCAAAATCATCATGGATCTGTTCGGCGACTTTTCCCCGAGCGTCGAGGCCCTGAGCCTCGACGAGGCGTTTCTCGACATGACGGGCAGCGACAAGCTGTTCGGCGCGCCGGAAGCGATCGGGCGCAAGCTCAAGGCGGCGATACGCGAGGCGACGGCCGGTCTCACGGCCTCGGTTGGGATTTCCGGAACGAAGTACGTTGCGAAGGTCGCGAGCGGGCACCGCAAACCGGACGGGCTGACGATCGTGCCTCCGGACGAGGCTCGCGCCTGGCTCGCGCCGCAGCCGGTCAAGAATCTCTGGGGCGCCGGCCCGAAGACTGCCGGGCGCCTCGAAGCTCTTGGCCTAGAACACGATTGGCGACGTCGCGGCGTGCGATTCCCGCTGGCTCGAACGTTCGCTCGGCGCGATCGGCCGCCGCTTCATTGCGCTCGCGCACGGCGAAGACTTTCGCGCGGTTGCAGGCACGCGCGAATCGCGCGGCCTCAGCTCGGAGCGCACGCTGAGCGTCGACGTAAGCGCACGCAAGGAAATCGAAGGCTATCTGCGCAGCGCCGCGGAAACCGTCGCGCAGCGCTTGCGGCGGCGCTCTCTTCGAGCTCGCGGTGTGCGCGTCAAGCTGAAGACGCAGCGACTTTCGGATCCTCACACGGCAGCAGACGTTGAGGTATCCGACCGACGTGGCTGCGGAGCTTTTCTCGGCTGCGGTGTCGCTACTCGACGCGATCGAGGATAAAGGGCCGTTCCGACTCGTGGGGCTCGCGGGGTACGACTTGACGGCATTGGAGGCGGACTCGCAGCTCGCGCTCGGCTTGGAGCCGGGGCGGTCGGGGCGGGCGCGCCGCCTGGAGACAACCCTCGACCGGCTCGCGGCCCGTTTCGGCGCGGGAGCCGTGCAGCGCGCATCCGATCTCGCCGCTGACCGCGGCGTCGGCGTCGCGGTGAACCTGGACTTCCTCGACGACGACCCGACGGAGGGCTAGTCGGCGTTCGTTGGCGACGCGGCCTGCGTGGCGGCGAGCTGCTCGAGCTCGGCCCAGCGCTCGACAGATATTTCCAGCTCGTCCTCCGCCGCGCGCAGCGTGTCGAGATGTTCTTGCACGGCTTTCTGGTCGCCGCGATAGAACTCGGGCGCGCTCACCGCGTCTTGCAGCGCGGCGACTCGCTTTTCGAGTGCGTCGATCGTGCCCGGCAGCGCGTCGAGCTCGCGCTGCAGCTTGTAAGACAGCTTGCGGGACGGAGTGGTGGGCCGATCCACGGCGGCTCGGTTGGTACTCCGTTGCGCACGCGGCTCGTCGACGACCGCCAGGGCCTCATGGCGCTCGAGCCAATCGCTGTAGCCGCCGACGTGTCGCCTCACTTGACCGTCGGCTTCGAACACGAGCGTCGACGTGACTACTGAGTCGAGAAAGTAGCGGTCGTGACTCACGACGAGCAACGTGCCTTCGTACTCCGCGAGTCGCTCTTCGAGTGCCTCGAGCGTCTCGACGTCGAGATCGTTCGTAGGCTCGTCGAGCACGAGCAGGTTGGCCGGCTTGCGTGAACAGCTTCGCGAGGATGACGCGATTGCGTTCGCCGCCGGACAGTGCCGCGATCGGCGTCTGCGCGCGCTTCGCGGAGAACAAGAAGTCGGTGAGATACGCGACGACGTGCTTTTGCTTACCTTGTATCGTTACGTACTCGCGGCCTTCGCCGATGATCTCCGCGACGGTCTTGGTCGGGTCCAGGTCGCGGCGTAGTTGGTCGAAATAACCGATCGTCAGATTCGTGCCGAGCTTTACTGTTCCCGAGTCGGGCGCGAGCTCGCCGAGCAGAATGCGCAGCAGAGTGCTCTTGCCGACGCCGTTGTTCCCGATGATGCCGAGCCGGTCGCCGCGCATCACGCGCAGCGAGAACTGATCGAGCAAACGTGTGTCGCCGAACGCATGCGAAACGTTGCGCGCTTCGATGACCTTGCGTCCGGAGACGTCCTCGGACTCGTTGATCCGAATGCGCGCCGTGCGCGGCCGCTTCATCCGTGCAGAACGGACCTCGCGCAGCTCTTCGAGCGCGCGCACGCGTCCTTCGTTGCGCGTCTGGCGAGCCTTGACGCCCTTGCGAACCCAGACCTCCTCTTGGGCGAGCTTCTTGTCGAAGAGGGCATTGTGGATGTCCTCCTCGATCTCGCTCTTGGCCTTCTGCTCGAGATAGTTCCGTGTACCCTCCGGGCCAGCTACGCAGCTCGCCGCGATCGATGTCGACGATCCGCGTGGCGACCTTTTCGACGAAGCTGCGGTCGTGCGTGACGAACAGGACTGCGCCGCGGTAGTGACGCACCTTGTCTTCGAGCCATTCGATCGTCGTGATGTCGAGATGGTTGGTCGGCTCGTCGAGCAGCAGCAGGTCCGGGTTCGAGACGAGCGCCTGCGCAAGCGCGACGCGCCGGCGCCAGCCCCCGGAGAGCTCGTCCATGCGCCGTTCGCCGGGTAGGCCGAGCTCGCTCACGATCCGGTCGATTTGAACGTCGATGGCCCAGCCGCCGCCAGCTTCGATTTCGCGCTGTAGGTCTTCGATCTCGCGCAGCGTCGTCTTGTCCTTCTGCGCGGTGTCGGTGAGTCGTTGAAACCTCGCAATCCGCTCGAGCTGGAGATCCATGCCCAGTGCCACGAACTCCCGGGCGGTGTGATGCGACTCCTCGGCCAGCGTCTGGTCGAGCAGGGTCCAGCGGAGTACGCCGGGACGCTCGATCTTGCCGTCGTCGGGCTCGATCTGCCCGGTGATCAGCTTCAGCGTCGTCGATTTCCCGGCGCCGTTGCGCCCGATCAGGCAGACGCGCTCGCCTGGCTCGACGCTGAACATGGCGTCAACGAGAATCGGTTGATCGCCGAATGCGACCGACACGGTGTCGAAGCGGATCAGCGGAGCCATCGGTATGGCGCCCGGTCGCCACGACTGAAAGAGGCGCTACTGTAGCCATCGGAAGGCGAGCATCAAAGGCCGGGTGCCAGTGAGGTCGGAGTGTCTTCGCTATAGGGCCACTTCACCCAATCTAGAATTAGACATAATATACATTATGCGCACATATCCGCCTGGTGAGCTCGCCGACGCGTTGCCGCAGTTCTTCGCTTACGAGCACGGCGCAGCGCGGCGGCCCCGCCCTTTTCGGCAACGGCGGCGGGAGCTACTTGAACATGCGCGGGCTCGGTCCCGAGCGCACGTTGGTGCTGTTCGACGGCTTCCGGATGCCTCCTGCGGACAAGCGCGGCTCGGTCAACGTCGACGCGCTGCCCACGGCGCTGGTCCGCTCCGTCGACGTCGTGACGGGCGGCGCGACGGCCGCCTACGGCGCCGATGCTCTCGGCGGCGTGACGAACTTCATCTTGAACCGCGATTTCGAAGGGCTGAAGTTCAACGCCGGCACCGGCATGAACGAGTTCGACCACGAAGGCAAGAACTGGAACATGTCGGTCGCGGGTGGCACGCGCGTCGGCGAGCGGCTCAACATCATCGGCTCGTTCGAAGCGCGGCACGTCGACCAAATCGTCCGCAACCCCGCGCAGCTCGACCCGAGCTGGTTCCAGCGCTGGGGCCAGGTTCAGAACCCCGGGCCTCGGAGGCACACACGGCCGGGCCAGCGCCGTCTCGCCCGGCGAGCTCGATATCTACAACACGAGCGAATCGCGGAACGAATTCGACACGAGCTTGTTCCGCGCCGGCTTCGAGTGGACGATGAGCGAAAACTGGGACATGCGCGTGGCCGTGCAGACCGGCGAAACGAAGAAGATGACCGGCATCTTCGACGGGCTGCGCGTCGACCGGATGGCGCTCGCCGCGGACGCCGTCGAGGTCTACTCGGACCGCCGCGACACGAACGCCGACGGTCTGCCAGACCTGGTCGCCGACGCGGCCCGCGGCACCGGCCAGATCATCTGCAACGTGCAGCGCTACAACCCGACGCCGGCGCAGCTCGCCGCCGTGCCCGCGATTCAGGGCAAGACGAAGACGACGGTCGACGGTGTCGTACCGGTCGTCGTCGCCGATCGGCCTCGATAACACGATCAGCGACTGTGTGCCATTCAACATCATGGGCCACGGGCAGATTACGCCGGCGGCCGCGGACTACATCACGACGCCGAAGTGGGGCGACGGCGTCGTCGAGCAAGACTTTGCGGAGCTGCTCGTGCGCGGCGAGCTCGCCGATGGCTTGGGCGCGGGACCGCTGTCGCTCGCCACGGGCGTCACGTATCGCGAGCAGTCGTTCAACGATGGCTCCTATCCCGTCGAGATCGACGCGCTGGGGCCGCCCTTCAACGCGCCGAACCTCGGCATTCGCGGCATCGCATCGACGTTCTCGACCGGGAGCCCGAACCTGCATCAGTTCTCTACCGTTTCGGCCATCTCCGGCGGCTACGACGTCTGGGAGGTGTTCGGCGAGGTCAACGTGCCGATTTGGCAATCTTCCAGGGGGCAGCACCTCGGTACCAGCTTCGCGTATCGGACGTCGGACTACTCGAGCGTGGGCCAATTCGATAGCTGGAAAGCGGGATTGGACTTCCAACTCTTTCGCGATCTGCGCTTGCGTGCCACGACGTCGCGCGACGTTCGCGAAGCGACGTTCACCGAGCGGTTCGATCTTTCGCCGGGCGGCGGCAGCGTGCTCGATCCGGCGCATGCAACCAGGCGCAATCGACGGTCACGATCACGACGGTCGGCAATCCGGACCTGGTTCCCGAATCGGCGGACACCACGGTCATCGGGCTCGTGTATCAGCCGCGCTGGGCCGAGGGCCTGCGCATGTCGGTGGACCGCTACGACATCGACATCTCCGACTCGATCGCCACGCTCGGCGCACAGCGCGTCGTCGACGAGTGCTTCAACAGCGGCGTCCTGTGCGAGTACGTGTTCCGCGACGATCTCGGCGTGCTGAGCCGCGTCGGGAGCCCGTACTTGAATCTCGATCTGGCGCGCGCAGTCGGTACGGACGTTGAAATAGCGTATGCGCGCGACGTCGACTTCTTCGCGCGGCACGACGAATCGCTGTCGATCCGCATGCTCGGCGGCAAGCTCGACAAGCGGACCAGCACCGTCGTTGGCGGTACTCCGGCGGAGTACGCCGGTACGCGCAGCAATCTTGGCACTCTGCCGGACGTCACCGCCAATTTGACCGTCGCCTCCGTCGGCTTTATTTACAGATCAAATGAGCTAGCGCTCGTAATTGATTGTTTTCATTGGATGGCATGAGCATTGCTTTTCACGGCGCATGAATCGCAGCAGATGGATCTCGTCATTGTTAACCACCGTTGCAGCCGTCGTGGGCGCCGGCTCGGTTCAGGCTCAGGCCGGCGACTGGGATGTCGTGCTCAACGGTCGCGCTGTTCACGTCGGCGCCGAAAAGCACTGGAACGAGGAAAACTGGGGGCTCGGTGTCGAGCACGAATTCAAGTCGTCCGGACGCTGGGTGACGGTCGCGATGGCGAACGCTTTCAAGGACAGCATCGATAAGCCGTCCTATATGGCCGGCGGCGGCATCAAGCGGCGCTTCCGGATGTTCTCGGACGACCTCTATTTCGACGTTGGCGTCGTGGGCTTTCTGATGACTCGCGAGGACGTCGACCATAACCGGCCGTTTCCCGGAGCTCTGCCGGCGGTCACGTTCGGTTCGAAACGAGTCGCCGTGAACGTTACCTACATGCCGGAGGTCGTGGTGGACAATGTCACGCATGCGAATCTGCGGGACCCCCACATGAACGGAGTGTTCTTCATCCAGCTCAAGCTCGATGCCAGCTTGTTCGGTTTCAGCGGCCGCAAGCAAATGTATGCGGCCGTGTCGGAAACCGATAAAAATCAATAGCGTAAGTCGAACCTAGCCGTTTTCTTCGTCGCGGCCTGCCGCGACGGGTTTCCGTGCGTCAGTCAGAGCCATTCGGCGCAAGTCCTATGCTATCTTTCAGCGAACCTCGAGTGTTCGGCCGACTCTAAACGGCCTGTACTCGATCGATCCAACGAGAGGACGGAGAGATGCGGCAAGCAAAGTGGGCGTTGGTCGGCGGATTTGCGAGCTTCTTGGCGCTCAGCACTGCTCAACCCGGCGTGCTGGTTTCGGAGAAGGAAGTTCGGCGTCAGGCGCGCGTCGAATGGTTGGAGATGAAGCGGCATTTGCCCCTCGAGCCGGATGCGCGGGTCCAAAATTACGTGCAGTGCGTCGCCAACCGCCTAATTGCGACGCTCGACGAGGAGCACAAAAAGCTCGATTGGGAAGTCGTCGTGTTCGACGACGAAAGCGTCAACGCGTCCGCGAATCCCGACGGCAAAATCGCGGTTTTGAACGGCCTTCTGAAGGTGGCCGATACGCCGGACATGCTGGCCGCGGTTCTCGGCCACGAAATCGCGCATGCCACGCTCAACCACGTCATGGATCGCGCCAAGAAGGGCGCTCGAACGGACATGCTCGTGCTGTTCGGCGCCGCTGCGTTGGGTGGACTTGGCGGCGAACTGAATGAGGCCGCTACGATCGGTCTCGTGCTGCCCTACGCTCGCGAGCAAGAATCCGAGGCAGACCTCGTCGGTTTGACGTACATGTCGAAGGCGGGTTTCGATCCGCGCGCGGCGATGTACCTCTGGAAAAACATGTCCGCCCTCAGCAAGAATCGTCCGCCGGAATTCTTGTCGAGCCACCCGTCCGACGACGCGCGCTTGGACGCGATCGTCAAGGCGATTACGCCAGCCCTCGTCGAATACAACAAAGCTCGCGAGGCGGGCAACCGCCCCAACTGCCAGCTTCGCTAAGAGGCGGGCACTCGGGTCGCACCGAGATCAAAAAAGCGAAATGAGCTAGTTGGACGCCGCCGTGGAGTCGGGTTGGGCGCTGGCGCCCTCGTCCGCTTCAGTCTTCGCTGCCGGCGTGTCTCCCGCCGGCGCCGCTCCACCGGTTGTCTCTTCTTTCTGTTCGCCGACCTCGATCTTGCCCGAGCCCATCGGCGGCGGCGGCGGTGTGACTCCGTGGTCCACGTAGAGCTCGAGGATTTCGTCGTCCGTCATCGAGGTGACGCTGGTGATCCGGCATTCGCTGCGGCGATTGCCGTAGCGATCGGGGGGCTGGGTGCTCGTTGGGTTCTCGGTGAACGCGCCGCCGTCGACACTGATTCCGGTGTCGTTCGAGCAGATGCGGATATCGCCGAGTGGGCGACTCAACGGCGGTGCCGCTCCGGCGATGTTCTGCACGTTGTTGCGTTCGAAATCGCCAGGCGAATGGAAGTAAAGCTCGGGAGCAAACGTCAGATCGCAAAACGTGCCGTGGACCTCTACGCGAAATGCGCAGTTCTGCGAGCCGACGTAAACGATCACCGTCGTCTGGTCGATCACTTCGAAGTCGCGGACGTCACGTTCGAGGAAGCAGTCGTCGACCTTACAGGTCCGATCGAGGGGTTGAGTCGTGTCGGCGTTTTTTCTCTTCTTGGGGGCGGCATTGCACGCGAGCGCCACCGCCAGCAGCGGCAAACCGATTAGCGCGAGTCGCATGGGACTCTCCTTTGCCAGTCTTCCCTGTGAGTGACTCTACAACGACTGGAGGTTCACGGCACTGCCCTTTCGTTGACGGCTGCATTACGTATATGAACCGCAACGTCGGGGTGGTCGCAGAACACGCCATCGACTCCGACAGTCTCGAAGAACACGGTCAGGAGGTGTTCCAGGTCGGGCACGTAGCTCGGGAGCTCGTCGCGCCTGAACGTATAGGGATGCAATAGCAAGCCCGCGCGCCGCGCTGCGGCCACTAAAGCGCCGGGGCGCGGCTCGTGCGGCCCGCCGATGGACGGCGGCGCCAGGAGCTGCGTGTAGCTCGGTCCGATGCCGTCCGCGTATTCCGCGATCGCGTCGAGGCCTTCGTGGGTCAGCAAAGATGCGTACTCCGGCTCGACACCGACGAGCTGGATCAGCTGGAGCTCCGAGCCGAGGTCCGTAGCAACACGCCTTAGCTCATCCGCGTCGAAACACTGAACGAACGCCGGAGCATCGCGCCGGTCGTAGCCGTGCGCCGCAAGTTGCTCCAGCAGCAGCCGCGACAGGTCGATGCCGTGCCTACGATGCCACTGCGGGTCCTTGATCTCGGCATAGATGCCGACGGTGCGCTGCATCGAGCGATTGAGCCCTGCGACCAGGTCGAGCTCTTGCTCGAGCGTGGCGATCCGGAAGGTTCCCTTGCCGACCGGAAATCTCTTCGGAAATCGTGCCGCAGCGCTTCCCGGCTTGCGCCGCTCCGAAACCGTGAGCGTCTGCAACTCTGCAAGATCGAAATCGATGACGTAGTGGCGGCCATCCGCCCTGCTCCGCCCCGGAAAACGTCGCTCGACGTCGGTGACGTCGTCGAGATACAGATCATGGAGAACCACGAGCTGGGAATCGCGCGTCGCGACGACGTCCTGCTCGAGATAATCGGCGCCGAGCCCGTATGCGAGCGCCTTTGCTTCGAGAGTGTGCTCGGGAAGGTAGCCGCTTGCCCCGCGGTGAGCGATAACGACCGGCAGTCTGGTCATCGCATGTATTCCCGGATCAACGGCGACTTCACGCGTTCGATCGCGTTTCGGGGGAAGCGTCCGTCAGAGCTTGAATTCGATGGTTTCCCATCGATTCGTCGCCTCGTGGCGCGCTTGCCTGCGAATCGCGTCGACGATCTGCCGCTCGTTCCAGTCGACGATCTCGACGGCCCGTTTGACGATCTCCGCGGGCACCTTCGTTGCGCTACCGAACAGGCCCAGGGCGACCAACGGCAGATTCGACGCTTGGGCGGCATCCATTTGATACGTCGCCCAATATTCGTTCTCGATGTAGAGCGAGCTCAAGACGACGACAACCTCCGCCGTTTTGAGCTGCTTCCGATACTCCTCTTTCAGCCCTTCTTTGCCGCCAGTAGCGGGTGGATGATCGGGTACGCTGCAATTCTGATAGAAAAAATTCGTCGCGCTTTCCATGTATTCGAACACACGGTGATAGTCCGGGTGGCTAGCGAACGCGTGGGTCACGAAGACGCGGATCGGGTTCTTGGCGGACATCTTGAGGATTGCCTGTGATCGACCGTTTTCGACCCTACTACTGGCGTTTTCGATTTGCAATGAACCGCGTCTTGCATGAATTCGGCGCACAGCGCGCGGATTCCGTGGCCCGGAAATTCTCTCTCAATCAATGGATGGGCTCCGGTACACTAAACCGCATGCGATTATTGCTGTACAACATCCGCTATGGCCTCGGCCTCGGAGCCGCGCTGCATTGGCCGATTCCCGGGATGGGCTATCTGCTGGGCAATCGCGGCAACTTGCAAAAAATTATCGATTTCATCAAGGCTCAAGACCCCGATATCGTCGGGCTCGTGGAGGTCGACACGGGGTCGATCCGCACACGCAACATCAATCAGGCGGAGGCGATCGGTCGCGCGCTCGGTCAATACTCCGTTTACCAGTGCAAGTACGGAATTGCGTCGCTCAATCAGCGGTTACCGATATTGCGCAAGCAAGGCAACGCGTTTCTCGCGGCGCCGCGCGTTCACGGGGAGCGTTTCCACTACTTCGAGAAAGGCATCAAGCGCTTGATCATCGAGCTCGAGCTCGAGGATTGCGCCGTATTTCTCGTTCACTTGTCGTTGAAGTACCGTCATCGTCAACGTCAGCTCCACTACCTGCATGATCTCGTCGTCGCTGCCAGCAAGCCCGTGATCATCGCAGGCGACTTCAACACGTTCTGGGGCGACCACGAGATCTATCTATTCATGAAGGCTGCGAAGCTTCGCAGCGCGAATGCGCGCGGGCTGCCGTCGTACCCGAGCCGCTCGCCGCGGAAGGAGCTCGACTTCGTGCTTTATGGCGACGGCATCAACGTGACGCACTTTTCGATTCCGTCGGTGAGTTTCTCCGATCATCTGCCGCTGATCTGCGACTTCGAAGTGCAAGGCAAGGTACAGCCGGCGGCCCGCTACGGCTCATGACCGCGAAGCACTGGCGGCGGCGCGTCGACGAGCGTGGTATCTGCTGGCTCACGTTCGACAAGCGCGACAGTAGCGTCAACACGCTTTCCCAGGAAGTGCTGGGCGAGCTCGAGCTCGAGCTAACGCGTGCGCTTGAGCCGGATGTGCGCGGGCTCGTGTTCGAGTCCGCGAAGACGACTGGCTTCATCGTTGGCGCGGACGTCAAAGAGTTCAGTCGACTCGAGAGCGCGGCACAGGGCACCGAGCTCGCGGCGCGGGGGCAGACGCTGCTCGCTAAGATCTCGAAGCTCGGCGTGCCGACCGTCGCGGCGATCGACGGATTCGCCCTAGGCGGCGGGCTCGAGCTTGCCCTCGCGTGCGACTACCGCGTCGCAGCCGAGGGTTACGAACGTACGCTCGGGCTCCCTGAAGTTCAGCTCGGGATCCATCCCGGGTTCGGCGGCAGCGTACGAACGGTGCAACTGCTCGGTGCTCCGCTCGCCTTGGACCTCATGCTCACGGGTCGTTCGCTTTCGCCACACGAAGCACTGAAGTGCGGGCTCGTGGACCGCGTCGTGCCGCGCGCTACGCTCTCGGCTGCGGCCGCGGACGTGGCGCTCCGGGCGCCGCCGTTGCGACGAGCCCCGTGGCGGTTCCGCGTGCTGAGCGCCGGCCCGTGGCGGCCGCTCTTCGCGCGTCTCGTTCTCAAGCAGGTCCGAAAACGCGCACCGCGCGCGCACTACCCTGCCCCGTACGCGATCGTCGATCTCTGGGTCAAGCACGGCGGTCGCGGCGCAGCGGCGTATCGCGCAGAGGCCGAATCGATCGGCGCGCTGCTCGTCACCCGCACATCGCGCAATCTCGTGCGCGTATTCGAGCTGCGAGAACGCCTACGCAATCTCGCGCCGAAGCGCAGCGACATCGCGCGAGTGCACGTGGTCGGCGCAGGAACCATGGGGGGCGACATCGCGGCGTGGTGTGCGCTGCGCGGGTTGTCGGTCACGCTGCAGGATCGCGCGCAGCAGTACGTCGACCCCGCGCTCGTTCGCGCTCGAGAGCTTTTCCGCAAGCGGTTGCGAGCGCCGGGCGAGGCAGGCGCCGCGGCGTCGCGTTTGGTGGTGGATCTCCCGGGCGAACGGGTTGGGTCTGCGGACCTCGTGATCGAGGCGATCATCGAGAACGCTGACGCGAAGCGAACGCTGTTTCGCGAGTTGGAAGTGAAGCTTCCCGAAGGCGCGCTTGTGGCGACGAATACGTCCAGCATCGAGCTCGAGGAACTGTCGCAAGCGTTTCGCCGTCCCGAGCGCTTCGTTGGTCTGCACTTCTTCAACCCCGTCGCGAGCTTGCCGCTCGTCGAGGTGATCCGCGCAAAGACCACGTCCGACGCCGCGCTCGAAAAGGCGATGGCGTTCGTCACTCAGATCGGCAAGCTCCCGTTGCCGTGTCGCAGCGCGCCGGGATTCGTCGTGAATCGTTTACTGACGCCTTACATGCTCGAGGCGCTGCGCGCGCACGAGGACGGTTACGCGCTCGAGACCATCGATGCCGCGGCGAAGTCGTTTGGCATGCCGATGGGGCCGGTGGAGTTGGCAGATCGAGTGGGTCTCGACGTCGCCCAGCATGTCGCGAAGATCCTCAGCGGAGTGCTGCGGGCGCCGCCGCCGCCGCTGCTCGCCGAGAAGGTCGCTGCGGGCCAGCTCGGCGTGAAGTCGGGCAGAGGTTTCTACGTCTATGCGGACGGACGCCCCGTCAAGCAGCGGCAGTTCGCCGAGCCGGACGAAGACCTAGTCGATCGTCTCATCCTCCCTTTGATCAACGAGGCTGTCGCCTGCCTCGCCGAAGGTGTCGTCGACGACGCGGATCTGCTCGACGCCGGCGTTGTCTTTGGCACCGGGTTCGCGCCGTTCACCGGTGGGCCGATGAACTACGCACGGCAGCGCGGCTACGCCGAAGTCATCGAAAAGCTACAGATGCTAGCGAAACGGTTTGGGACGCGCTTCACACCTCACGAAGCATGGCAAAAACTGCCGCGCTAGCGTGATCCCTTCGGCACTGGCCGCTCAAAGCCCTGTGCTATGCTCCGCGCGCTTACATTGACTCGTCCTAGGCACCGTTCATTGCTCCCAGTTCGATGACAAAACAAATCGAAATAGGCCAGCTCAAGGCACTGTCGCCACTGGATAGCTTGAAGAAGGACAACCTTCACGCCCTCGTGAAGAAGACCAAGATTCGCGACGCCCAGCCGGGCGAAACATTGTTCCGCGAAGGCGATCCCGAAAAGCGAACGGTCTACATCTTGACCGGCACGGTGGAGTTGCGTGAAGGCGATCAACCCGTATCGCGGATAGCCGGCGGCACGGACGACGCCCGCAACCCGATTTCCCCGAAGTTGCCGCGTCGCCACACCGCGATTGCGACGAGCGCCGTGGAGTACGTCACGATCGACAGCGACCTCCTCGACGTGATGCTTACCTGGGATCAGACGGGATCCTATGAAGTATCCGAGTTGCGCGGTGAGGCGGGCAGCAACGACGACTGGATGACTACGCTTCTCCAGACGAAGGCCTTTCACAAGATTCCCCCCGCAAACATCCAAGCCATTTTCATGCGCCTGCAGCAAGTGAACTACAAAGCGGGCGACGCGGTGATCAAGCAAGGCGAGGAAGGCGACTACTTCTACGTCATCACGCGCGGACGCTGCGTCGTCACGCGCGAAACGCCGCTAAACAAGGAAGGGATCAGGCTGGCCGAGTTGCAGGTAGGCGATACGTTCGGCGAAGAAGCTCTGATCTCCGAGGCGAAACGCAACGCGACGGTCGCGATGGAGACCGACGGTTCGTTGATGAGACTCGGCAAGGAAGACTTCCGTACGCTGCTGAACGAACCGATGCTGGATTGGGTCGACAGCGCCGGCGCCGACAAGATCATCGCAGAAGGCGGCCAGTGGCTCGACGTGCGGCTGCCGTCCGAATTCGAGGCGTATCACAACGACGGCGCGATCAACGTGCCGCTCTATTTCATCCGGTTGAAGCTCAAGACGCTCGACCCCGCGACCAAGTACGTCGTGTGCTGCGATACGGGTCGTCGAAGCTCTGCCGGCGCGTTCATCTTGAACGAGCGCGGTTTTCAAACGTACGTGTTGAAGGGCGGGCTGAACCGGACCGGTCTGCAGGCGTAGCCTTGCGCCTTGCTAGAGCGTGTGCGTGGGCTTATCGCCGCCGAGCGCGCCCGCGAGATAGTTTTCGATCCGCTTCTGCGTGTTGCCCTGGTCCTGCTCGCTAAATTGCACGCCGATGCCGGCCGTCCGCTTTCCCTGCGCGCCCTTCGGCGTGATCCAAATGACTCGGCCCGCAACGGGAATCTTCTCTTCCTCACCCATGACGTTGAGCAGCATGAATACTTCGTCGCCGAGCTTGTAGCTCGAGTTCGTCGGGATGAACAACCCGCCGTTCTTGATGAACGGCATGTACGCCAAGTAGAGCGCGCTCTTGTCCTTGATGGTAAGTGTCAAAAGCCCCGGTTTGCTCACGACTATCCTCGACTCGCCTGGAATCCGAGCAGCATTGCTTGCAGCGCCAGTTCCGTATTGATGCCCGACCCCAACTGATTCAGCAGCCTTTCGGCCGTTTCGTATTGCTCGAAAAGCCGCCTGACCGTCAGTTGGCTCCATGCATTATGCAAGATGCCCGCGTCGGGATCTGTGACCGAGGTCGAAACGCTCGGGGCGAGACGCAGCCGAATCTGCCGATGTAGCTCGCGAGTGATCCAGGTCAGCGCGAGCTCGAGGCCCGCCTTCGACCACGCCTCTGCGACCGCGTGGACCTCGACCTGATCTCTAGAAAGCAGCGAAAGTTGATCTCTCAACTTACTGCTTTCGTTGAATTTGTCGTCTTCGAGAAGTGCCGCCGTTTGGAGCGGCGACCCGCCCGTGAGCAGCCACGCCGGCGCGAAGACGGGTGGTGCCAGACCCATCCAGCTCGCGAACTCCCCGACGGAAGGCCGGGCGAGATTTAGCCGTTGGCAGCGACTGCGAACCGTGGCGGGCAGGCGCTGCGGTTGATGGCTCAGGAGGATCAGGTAAGTGTCGTCGGATGGCTCTTCGAGCGTCTTCAGCAGCGCATTCGCGGCCGAGCCGGTCATTCCGTCTGCGGGCTCGATTAGCACCACCTTCGCCCCACCGCGCAGCGACTTGAGATTGAGGCTCTCGGTGACGTCGCGAATCTGCTCCACGGAGATCGTCCGCTTCTCCTCCTCCGGAAAGAGCCAGTGCAAGTCGGGGTGATGATCGGTCGGCGCATGGCGATCGCGCATGGCCGCAGTGGCTTCGCTGGCCGGTAGATCGGCGGGCGCCGCGGCTTTTTGCCGCGCGAGCAACCGATTCGCAAGCACGAGAGCGAGGTTGATCTTGCCGATCCCGGGCGGCCCGGCGAGCAGCCATCCGTGGCCGAGACGCTGCGCCGACAATGCGCTTTC
This sequence comes from uncultured Gammaproteobacteria bacterium, assembly GCA_963742115.1. Lineage (GTDB taxonomy): Bacteria > Pseudomonadota > Gammaproteobacteria > Steroidobacterales > Rariloculaceae > FEN-1219. Next base: position 387,895 of record CAVUKQ010000005.1, on the reverse strand, counting down.
GAGTTGCTCGAGAGCGGGCCGCAGCCATGGGCAGAGCTTCGTGCTCAGCGTGGCAAAGGCGGATCCCGGCTCGCTCATCGTCCGAACCTGCGCAGCAGCGTGTCGAGCTCGGCGGCGATCGCGCGCCGGACTCCGTCCAGCGCTACCGCCGCGTCGACGACTTTGATGCGCTCGGGGTGTCGTGCCGCCCGATCGAGGTAACCGCGTCGCACGCGCTCGAAGAACGGCTGCTCCTCCCGCTCGAAGTGATCGAGCCGCCGCGCCGCGATTCGCCGGCGGCCGACGTCGAGCGGCGCGTCGAGCAGCAGAGTGAGGTCGGGCTCGAGGCCGCGCTGCACCTCCGCTTCGAGCGACTCGAGCAGCTGCGGCGCCGCGCCGCGCCCGCTGCCTTGATACGCAAACGTGGCGTCGGTGAAGCGATCGCAAACTACCCACCGCCCTTGTGCGAGGGCCGGCCGGATCACGGTTTCGAGATGCCTGGCCCGAGCAGCGAACATCAGTAGCGCCTCTACCTCGGCGGACAAGTCGCCGTGCTCGCCCTCGAGGATCCAGCTACGGATTTTCTCGCCTAGCGGCGTGCCGCCGGGCTCGCGCGTGGTGACCACGTCGATGCCGCGTGCGCCGAGGTGCTCCGCCACGAACGCTAGATTGGTCGACTTGCCGACGCCCTCTCCTCCCTCCAGCGTAACGAATGCGCCGCGCTCGCTCATGGCGTTTGGTTGCGAAGTTGGCGTAGGTAGTCGCGAACGGCGCGCTCGTGCTCCTCGAGCGTCGCGGAGAAGTAGTGGCTCCCGTCGCCGCGCCCCGTGGCCACGAAGAACAATGCGTCGGTGGGTTCCGGAACGACGGCCGCTTCGAGCGATGCGTTGCCTGGCAGAGCAATCGGTGTCGGCGGCAGTCCTGCTCGCGTGTAGGTGTTGTACGGCGTATCGCGGTCGAGATCCTGGCGCCGTAAATTGCCGTCGAACGATTCGCCTAGCCCGTAGATGACGGTCGGGTCGGTTTGCAGCCGCATGTTGCGCCGCAACCTTTGGTTGAACACGCCGGAAATCATACGGCGCTCCGCGGGCAGCGCGGTTTCCTTTTCGATAATCGACGCGAGAATCAGCGCTTCGTAGGGGCTGTGCACCTCGATGTCCGAAGCGCGCGAGTCCCACGCCTTGGCGAGATGCATGCGCAGCGCCTCGTGCGCGGTGCGGAGCAGCTCGACGTCGGTCGTGCCTTTCGGAAAACTATAAGTGTCCGGAAAAAACTGCCCTTCCGGGTGGACGTCGGGCTCACCAAGGGCAGTCATGATCGCGGCGCCATCGAGCTCACCGGCGCGGATCGCGGGGTGTGCCCGGACCGCCGCGAGCAACTCCGTGAAGCGCCAGCCCTCGACGATCGTGAGTTGGTGTAGCAACACTTGCCCGGCCACGAGTTGAGCCACGAGCGTAAGCGGCGTCGTGCCGGCCGTTAGGCGGTACTCGCCCGCGCGGATTCGAGTTGCTTCGCCGCTGACGCGCCCATAGGCGTCCAGCAGCCACGGGTGGTCGAGTAGGTTGCGCGCGGCGAGATCGGCGCTGATTCGGCGCAGCGGCGTGCCGCTCGCGATTTCGAGCGACGCGCCGTCGGCGGGAATTCGCAGCGGTGCGTGCAGGCTCCGCCACGCGAACGCCGCTGACCACGCGCCGGCTACGAGAGCTGCAGCGACAGCCGCGAGCGGCAGCCAGACTCGCTTACGCACTGGCATCTACTCCGAGCCGCTGCATAAGCCGCCGTGTCGCCGGCCCCGGCGAGAACGACTGCTCGCCCAGCTTCGCCACGGGCAAGATTCCGAGCAACGCATTCGTCATGAACAATTCGTCAGCGCGCTGCAGCTCGCGCAAAGTGAGGTTGCTCTCGACTGTCGTGAGACCCACGTCGGCGGCGGTCTCGAGCACCACTCGCCGCATTACTCCGGCGATACCGTTTCGGGTCAGCGACGGTGTCAGGAGATGTATTCCGCGTACGGCGAAGACGTTGCTGCTCGTTCCGCCGACGACATACCCGCTCGTGTCCAGCAACAGCCCCTGCGCCACGTCGTGGCCCCGCAGCTCGATCTGCGCAAGCACCTGCTCCAACCGGCACAAATGCTTGAGGCCTGCTAGCGCTGGCGACTCCCCGATACGCAGCTCGCACACTCGCACGCGGATGCCCTCAGTGTAGTGGCTGCGCGGGCAGCCCTGCCAGGACGAAATCCCGAGGATTCGCGTCGGTTGGCTTCGCTCGGGCGGCGGATAGCCGCGGGCGCCCGGTCCGCGCGTCACGATCAGCTTGATCACCGCTCGCCCGGCGCGCGGGCAATGGGTCGCGATCTCCGCCCGAATCTCGGCGTGATCGAGGGGTCCGAGCGCGAGTCGCTGGCATCCGGCTGCGAGCCTCTCGAGGTGGTAATCGAGCCAACGCAGCCGTCCGTCCGCAGCCGCCATCGTCTCGAACAGCCCGTCGCCGTACGCGAGGCCGCGGTCCGAGGGGTCGACGGCGGTCGGCCGTCCGTTCACGAGCCAAAGCGTTTCCACCGACGTTCGAGCCCTCGACGGGTCAGTGCTGCTTCAGTGCAAGCGCCGCGGTCGCCGGACGCAAGCAGAGCCCGTCGCCGGTCTAGCTGAAGCGTTTGAAGACCACCGTGCCGTTCGTGCCGCCGAATCCGAAGGAGTTCGACAACGCGAATGTGAGCTTCGCCTGTCGTGCAACGTTCGGCGTGTAGTCGAGGTCGCACGCGGGATCGGGGTTCTCGAGGTTGATCGTCGGGGGGATCACTTGCTCGCGCAGCGCGAGGACGGAGAAGATCGCCTCGACCCCGCCCGCCGCGCCGATCAGGTGCCCCGTAGACGACTTCGTCGAGCTCACCGCCACGCGCTTGGCATGGTCGCCGAAGGCGCGCTTGATCGCGACGGTCTCCGCGACGTCGCCGAGCGGCGTCGACGTGCCGTGCGCGTTGATGTAGTCGATTTGCTCGGGATTCAACCCAGCATCGCGAAGGGCGTTGAGCATGCAGCTGTACGCGCCCTGCCCGTCTTCTTTCGGCGCCGTGATGTGGTGAGCGTCGCCGCTCATTCCGAATCCCACGAACTCCGCATAGATGCGCGCGCCGCGTGCCTGCGCGTGCTCATAATCCTCGAGCACGATGCAGCCGGCGCCGTCGCTCAACACGAAACCGTCGCGATCGCGATCCCACGGGCGACTGGCCTTCGTCGGCGCATCGTTGCGCGTCGACAGCGCGCGCGCCGCGCAGAATCCCGCGAGCCCGAGCGGCGCGCTCGCGTATTCGGCGCCGCCGGCGATCATGACGTCGGCATCGCCGTGCTGAATGAGGCGCGCCGCGAGCCCAATGCAATGAGTGGAAGTCGTGCACGCCGTCACGACCGCAAGATTCGGTCCCGTAATACCGTACATGATCGAGAGGTGGCCCGAGATCATGTTGATGATGCTCGCCGGCACGAAGAACGGAGAAATGCGCCGCGGACCGGACTCGAGGTATTTGGAGTGGTTCGCCTCGATGGTGCTAATTCCACCGATGCCCGAGCCGACCGCGACGCCGTAGCGATGCGCGTCCGCTTCCTTGATCTCGAGGCCCGCGTCCTTGATCGCCTGTATGCCCGCCGCGATGCCGTAGTGCATGAACGGATCGCACTTGCGCGCTTCCTTCGGCTCGATGTATTGCGTGATGTCGAAATTGCGGACCGTTCCCGCAAACTGCGTCGTGAACGCGCTCGCGTCGAACTGATCGATTGAAGTGATGCCGCTCACGCCGTCGCGCACGTGCGCCCAGCCGTCCGCAACCGTGTTGCCGACGGGCGAAATCAGACCGAGGCCAGTCACTACGACGCGTCGTGCAGACACGGTCGCCGCCTCAAGCTAAAAACGAATTGTAGTGGAGCTGCGCAGATGACCGCAGCGAATCAAGTGTCGCTCTGGCGGGCAAGGATGTAGTCGATGGCGTGTTGGACTGTCGTGATCTTCTCGGCCTCTTCGTCGGGAATTTCGGTTTCGAATTCCTCTTCGAGCGCCATCACGAGTTCCACCGTGTCCAAAGAGTCCGCGCCCAAGTCGTCGACGAACGAGGCGTCGTTCTTGATTTCGTCGGCTTTGAGGCCGAGTTGCTCGGCAATGATCCCTCGGACCTGATCTTCGACACTGCTCATGTGCGCGATACCCCTTATCAATGGATCGGCCGGGCCATCGGGCCCGGCCGGTGTGGCGCGTATTGTATTGGAATCAACTGGGCCATTCTACCTGGAGAATGCGAGCCCCGACGCGCCCCGAAAGCGGTGAATGGCTGGACAATCAACGGTTTCCAGGGGCGCGTTCGGATCAATGCATGAACATTCCGCCATTGACGTTGAGCGTTTCACCGGTGATGTAGCTGCCGGCGTCCGATACGAGGAACACGACGGCCGCCGCGATATCCGCCGTCGTGCCGAGCCGCGCTAACGGGATCTGCTCACGCAGCGCCTGAATCTGCTTCTCGTCGAGCGCCCGGGTCATGTCCGTGTCGATGAAGCCCGGCGCGACCACGTTCACCGTGACATTGCGCGACGCGAGCTCGCGGGCAAGCGCTTTAGTGAAGCCGATCATTCCGGCCTTCGCGGCCGCGTAGTTCGTCTGGCCCGCGTTGCCGCTGAGGCCGACCACGGAGCCGATATTCACGATCCGCCCGTAACGCGCCTTCGCCATGCCGCGCAGGCAGGCTTTCGATACGCGATAAACAGAGGAGAGATTGGTGGATATCACCGCGTCCCACTCCTCGGCCTTCATCCGCATGAGCAGGTTGTCGCGCGTGATGCCCGCGTTGTTGACGAGGATCGCCGGCGCCCCTTCGCGCGCGGCGACATCGGCAAGCAGCGCATCCACGGAAGCTTCGCTGCCGACATCGAGCACCGCACCGCGACCCGTGAGCCCGAGAGACTGGAGCGCTTCGCCGATCGAACGGGCGCCCTCCGGGCTCGTCGCAGTGCCGATGACGGTGGCGCCTTGCCGGCCGAGCGCTTCCGCGATCGCGCGGCCGATACCCCGCGACGCGCCCGTTACGAGCGCAATGCGCCCGGCGATACCGGGCAATGCCGGCAGTGTGACTAGGGAAGAGACTTCCATGGCGCCCCTTTCGAGAATCGACGGCACTAAACGCGCGCGATTATAGCCGCGCAGCTCGCCGTCGGAGGAAGCCGAACGCGATGGCGGCGAGTGCCCCGCTTGCCGCCCCATAAAGATGTGCGGCCACGATGACCGGTCCGCCGGCACTCGCCTGCGTGAACGGAATCGGCCCATGAGTGCTCTCGAACGCGAGCTTCAACGCGACGCCGACCGCGAGCACGGCGCCGACTTGAAAATGGCGGGCTTGCAGCATCATGAGAGCGCCGCACGCCACGAGCCCATGCAGGACGCCGGACAGCCCCACGTACCACGAAACGCCGGGATCCAGCGCGTAGAGCCCCAGGTCGATCCCGAGCGCCGCGCCGACGGTTGCTACCACCCATTCGAGCGGGCCCAGGAACTCTTCGACCAGTCCGCCGATCAGTAGCAGTGCGAGCACATTGGGCCAGAGATGCCCCCAACCGAGGTGCACGAGATGCGCCGTAACCAAGCGCCACACCTGTCCCGCCTCGAGCGCGGCGCGGTCGTAGCGTCCCCAATCGCGCGCGGCGTCGCCGCCGAGCGACAGGGCGACACATAGGGCGGTGATAACGAGCGGCACCAGCCAGTACCGCCAGCGAAACTGCATCAGCAGATGAGGTTTGCGAAAGAGGTCATTGTTCACAATGTGTTTTCAAGTGTTTGTGCTATCTTCGGCCCCCAATCTGCGGTGGGTTCCGGGCCGCTGAAAGGATTTACCATGCGTGTGATGAAACCATCCGTTCGAGTCGCCGAGCAAGGGTTCACTCTGCTCGAGATCATGGTGGTCGTCGTCATCATCGGCTTGCTTGCCGCGATGGTGGTGCCGAGCTTGATGAGCAACGTCGACCAAGCGCAGACCAGCCGCACGAAGCAAGACGTCCGCCAGATCTCAAATGTGCTGGATCTCTATCGGCTCCAGAACTTTCGCTACCCGAGCGCCGCGGAAGGCTTGCAGGCGCTCGTGACGAACCCGGGCGAGACCTCGGCCCCGAACTGGCAGCAGAACCTGAAGAAGCTGCCGGTCGACCCTTGGAACCGTCCCTACCAATACACGAATCCCGGCCAGCACGGCGAGTTCGACGTTTTCTCGCTGGGCGCGGACGGTCAGGAAGGCGGCGAAGGCGTCAATGCCGACATCGGTAACTGGGACCTCGACTAGGTCGCCGCTTCTGCGCGCAGCGCAGCGCGGGTTCACGCTGCTCGAGCTGCTCGTGGTCGTCGCGATCATTGGGATCATCGTCGGTGCCGTCGTGTTGTCGATCAACGCCGTGGGCCCGGATCGCGAGGTCGAGCAGGAGACGCAACGGTTGCGCAGCATGGTCGGTCTGCTCCACGAGGAAGCGCTGATGCAGAGCCGCGACTACGGGCTCATGTTCACGAGCACGGGCTATCGGTTCTACGTCTACGACTACAAGACCCTCAAGTGGGCCGAGGCGGCGGACGATCGCCTGCTGCACGAGCGTGCTCTTCCCAAGCAGCTCGAGCTCAGGCTCGCCCTCGACGATCGAGAGCTCGAGCTGCTGCGCGACTTCGAGTCGCAGGAAATCGAGAACCCCGAGCCGCAGCTTCTGATCTTGTCGAGCGGCGAGGTCACGCCGTTCGAGCTCGACGTCTATCGCGGTCCCGCAGTCGGCGGGCACTTCACGCTCAAGGGCGAGCTCGACGGCACGCTCGAAGTTTCCAAGGAAGGCTACGATTTGCGTTAATTCGAAACGGCCGGGGCGAAGCTCGCTGCCGGCTTCACGCTGCTCGAAGCGATGGTCGCGCTCGTGATCGTCGCGCTCGGCATGATGGCCGTGAACGGCCAGCTGAACCGCTACGTGGTCGCGGCTACATTCGTCGAGACCAAGACGCTCGCGAGCTGGATCGCGACCAACGAGATCACTGCGCTCAGCGTCGGGCACGAGTGGCCGGCAGTCGGCGATCACGACGAGGATGTCGAATTCGCGGGCCGACAGTGGCGCTGCCAGATCGTCGTGTCGGAAACGGAAGTCCAGAATCTCCATCGCGTCGACGTATCGGTCGCGCTCGCGGCCGATCCCGAGCGGGTCGTGCACAAAGTCTCGGGGCTCATCGAGCCGCCTGCCCCGGCCGGATTCCTGCCGCTCGAGTGGTCCGCCCCCGCGACCGCTGGCGAGGCTTCGGGAGAGCGCGGATGATCCGCACGCTCACGCGCAGGGAGCGCGGCTTCACGCTGATCGAGTTGCTGGTCGCGATGGCGATCGTGGCAATCATCGGTGTGATGGCGCTCGGCGGGTTGAGCGAGGTGATCAAGCAGCAGACGATGGCGCGCGAGCGCGCGGAACGCTGGCAGGCGATCCAGCTCGCGATGCGCGTGATCGTGCAGGACCTGGCGCAGCTGCAGCCCCGCGCGACGCGCGAGGAGCTCGGCGAGGCTTATCAGCCGAGCGTTGCTCGCGAGCCCCAACGCGCAGTTCGCGCTCGAGTTCAGCCGCGGCGGTTGGTCCAATCCGGGCGGGTTTCCGCGCGGCACGGTGCTGCGCGTGGCCTACAACTGGGAGGAGGACAAGCTCGTGCGGCTGCACTGGCCGGTCATGGATCGCACGTTGTCGACGCCGCCGGTCCGCGCGGAGCTGCTCGACGGCGTCGACAACGTCGAGGTGCGTTTCCTCGATACGGCCGGCGAATGGCACCTCGATTGGCCGCCACTGCAGATGAACGGACCGCAGCGGCTAGTCGCGCGCCCGCGCGCCGTCGAGTTCGCGATCGAGCTCAAGGATTTCGGGCGCGTGTTTCGGCTCGTGGAGACGAGCGGTTGAGCACGCGCGCGCAACAACGTGGAGTCGCGGTGCTGATGGCGATGCTGGTCGTCACGATCGGGACGATCATCGCCGTGAACCTGATGTGGCAAAGCACGCTCGACCTGCGGCGCGCCGAGTCCGCGCTCGCGATGGACCAAGGAATCATGTTCGTGCAAGGCGCCGAGGCGTGGGCCGCGGACATCCTGCGGCAAGACCTGGTCGATTCCCCCGAGAGCGACAACTTGAGTGAGCAATGGGCGTTCGAGCTGCCTCCCCTGCCCGTCGACGGCGGCACGATCACGGGCAAGCTCGAGGACCTGCAGGGCCGATTCAACTTGAACAACTTGATCAACGCCCAGGGCCGCGAAGACCCGATCGCGCGTAAACAGTTCGAGCGATTGTTGAATCTCGTCGAGGCCGACCCTTCGCTCGCGGGAGCCGTCGTCGACTGGCTCGACCCGGACACCGAGCAGCGCTTCCCGAGCGGCGGCGAGGACTCGGCCTACTCCGACGCGGACCCGCCGTACCGAACGGCCAACGCGACTGATCACCTCGCCGTCCGAGCTCATGGCGGTGACGGGTTTCGACCGCGAGACCTACGCGAAAATCGCGCCGTACGTCACCGTGCTGCCCGCGGGAACGAAACTGAACGTGAACACCGCTGCGGACGTGGTGCTCGCGTCGTTGTCGGACGACATCGACATCTCCAAGGCGCAGTCCCTCGTCGAGGAGCGCGCAGACGCGGAGTTTCTCGACATCGACAAGACGTTCGAGGACCTCGTCGAGCCGGACGTGTTGAAGCGCATCGACGGCGTGAGCGAACATTTCTTGTTGACCGCGACGGTGACGCTCGGTACAAATCAATTGACCATGCGCTCGATCTTGCAGCGAGATCCTAGCGGTCTCACGCGGGCGCTATTTCGGACGCTGGGAGTCGAGTAAGCGTGGCAGATTCGCTGTTCATCCGGCTGGGCGACGATGGTGATCAAGCCGCGTGGGCGACATTCGCGCCGACCGGCCAGCTCACGAGCTCCGTCGCGCGCGGCCCGCTCTCCGCGGCGCGTGCCGCGGCCGAAGGCCGCCGCGTGATCGTGCTCGTATCCGGCATGGACGTGATCACCACTCAAGCTGCGCTGCCGGCCGCGAGTCCCGCGCGGCTGCGCCAGATCGTCCCGTTCTCACTCGAGGACTCGCTCGCAGACGACGTCGAGACGCTCGCGTTCGCCGTCGGCGCGCGCTTCGAGTCCGGCGCCGCGGCGGTCGCGATCGTCGCCAAGACGCGAATCGCGGGCTGGCTCGCGAGCCTCGCTGCCGCGGGCATCGAGCCGCATGCCCTGTACAGCGAAACCGAGGGCGTGCCCGACGTTCCCGCGACGCTGATGCTGCTGCTCGAGGGCACGCGCGTCTATGGACGGTGTTCCGGGCGGTCGGCATTCGTGCTCGACGGATTCACGCTGCGACAGGCGCTCGACGCAGTGCGCGCCGAGGGCGCGCTCGAGGGCGTGAAGCGTGCGGTCGCTTACGTCGATCAGAGCGCTCGTCCGCGTTTCCAGGCCGAGCTCGCCAAGCTTCCGGACGAGTTCGAGAGCGCCGAAGCCAAGCTCGCGGCAGACGGATTGTTCGTGCATTTCGCCGCGACGATCGCGCAGCGCTCCGCGACGAATCTGCTGCAGGGCTCGTACGCGCCGAAATCGAATTGGCTCGAGCTCGCGAAGCCTTGGCGGATCGCCGCGAGCTTGCTCGTGGCCGCGGGGGCGCTCGCGCTCGTGCTGCAAGGGGCGGAGTACTGGTCGCTGCGGCGCGCGGACGGCGCGCTCGGCGAGCAATTGACCGCAAGCTGCCAACGTCTGGTCGGAGCGAACCGCGCATCGCAGTGCGATGCCGAGGTTCAGAAGCGCTTACGCAGCATGAGCACGCGGAACCCGGGAGACGTTCTTGTCCACGCTCGATGCCGTCGCCGCGGCGCGCAATTCAGAGATGCGCGTCGGCGCGTTGAGCTATCGGAATCAGACGATGGACTTGCAGCTGCTCGTCGCTAACGTCGACGAGCTCGACGCGTTCGCGCATAGCCTCGAGCAGACGCGCCGATTCACGCCGTCGATCGAGTCGGCGAATCAGAGCGAGGGCGGCGTCGAAGGTCGTTTGCAGGTCGTTGGAGCGACGCGATGAACGGCGGCGCGCTGAAAGAATGGTTCGCGCGCCTGCAGCCGCGTGAACGTGCGATCGTCGTCGGGGGCGCCGCGCTCGCCGTCTTGATCATCCTGTGGCTTGGAGTGCTCAGGCCGCTGCACAGCCGCTCCGAGATCCTGCGCGAGTCGGTAGCTGCGAAGCAGCGCCTGCTGCTGAGCCTCGAGCAGCTCGACGGCCCGGGCACGGGTCCGGGGCCCGCGCAAGATGGGGACCAGACGCTCGTCAAGGTCGTCGGCAACAGCGCTACGGAGCACGGCGTCGAGCTCACGCGTTCGCGCCCCGACGGCCCCAACGGGATTCAGGTGACCGTTCGGCAATGCGTCGTTCGACACGCTGGTCGCTTGGCTCATCGCGCTCGAGGGCCAGAACGGGGTGTCCGTCGAGACCGCGTCATTCACCGGCACGCGGCAGCCGGGAATCGTCAACGGGCAATTGCTCCTTCGTAGGCCATGACCACGTGCTGAATCGCTGGTCCTGGTTGGCGCTTGGTGTCGGAGCGTACCTCGCCTTCACGCTGAGCTCGTTCCCAGCGGGTACTGCGTACGCGTGGTTCGCTCCTGCCGGGCGCCGGCTTCTCCGGCATCGACGGCACGCTGTGGTCCGGTCGTGCCGCCGCGGGCTCGGTGGCGAATTTGTCTCTGCACGACGTCCGGTGGAGCCTTGAGGCCCCTGCACCTCCTGCTCGGCAGGCTTGCCGCCGACGTCGAAGCGCGGCTCAGCGACGGGTTCGTGAGCGCGCGAGTCTCCGCCTCGCGCGAGCCGGGTCGCGCTGAGCAACGTACGCGGGAGCACGTCGATTCAGACGTTGCGCGGCGTGTTGCCGGTCTCGGGTGTGCGCGGCGACGCGAGCGTCGCACTCGACGAGCTCGAGCTCGAGACCGGGCGTGCTCACTACGATTCTCGGCGAGCTGCGCCTCGCGAAGCTCGAAGTGGCGCCATTCGTCCCGAACGGCTCGCGCGACCTGCTGCCGATCGGCGACTACACGGTCAAGTTCCTCGACAGCGACGGCAATGGCATCAAGGCGAGCTTCGCCGATTCGGGGGGGCCGCTCGAGGTGTCGGGCACGCTCATCGTCGACGCGCGACGCGCGTACACGCTCGACGGCTTGATCAAGCCGCGCGCCGACGCCCCACGGCAGCTCGTCGATGGCCTGAGCTTCATTACGGCCGACCCCGACGCCGAGGGGCGCCGCCGGCTCACGCTCACGGGCTCGCTCTAAGCGTTCGCGGGCCAAGCCCGCAAGGTCGCGAGCAGCGGAAAATACAAGCCGACCTGGACCGGCCGCGAATCGATGGTCGCGAGCGCGGCCGCATAGCGGTCGAGCTGCGGGCGATAACGCTCGACCTCCGACGCGAGAAACGCCTCGCGGTCGCTGCCTTCGTGGCGGCTCGTCTTGAAGTCGATGATCCAGCGCGTGCCGTCGGCCACGAACGTGCGGTCGAGGCGCACGTGCTCGAGCCGCTCGCCGACGCGCAGTGTGAGCCTGAGCTCGGAGCGCGCTTCGTCGTGCGTGCCGAGCACCCACCGGCCTTGCGGGTCTTCGAGGGCCGCGCGCACGGCGGCCACCGCGCGGGCCGTCGCGGCGGCGATTTCGTCGGCGTCGACTCCGAGCAGCAGGAGCTCCCGCGTGAACGCTTCAGCGCGCTCGCCGAGCGAGTCCGCCGTCCACGCTTCAATCCCCTGCTCCGCGATCCGTTGCAGCTCGCGATGCACGACGGTTCCGACATGCGCCGCGGCGGGGCTCGCCCATTCGAACTCGGGCCGCGGCGGCGGCGCCGGTGGCGCGGGCGTCGAACGGCAGCGCGAACTGCGCCCCGGTGGCCGAAGTGGCGGTGGTCGGCGCCGGTTCCGCGTCTCCGGACGGCGCGGCGACGCGCGCCAGGCGGCGCAGCATCGGCTCGATCGCCGGCGCGTCGCTGGGTGGCCGCACGTCGTCCCGAGCTTGCGTCGCCGCGAGCTCGGCCGCGACCATCGGCTGCAGGAGCTTGAGCAGCGTGTCCGACTTCGGTTCCTCCCGGGACGGGCTCAGCTGGTAGACGACGTGCAGGCGATCGCGCGCGCGTGTCGTCGCGACGTAGAGCAGCCGCGCGCGCTCTGCGCGCGTGCGCTCCGCGTCCGCTTCGCGCACGAAGCGCGTGAGCGCTTGCGCGTCTTCGTCGTCGAGGCGTCGGCGCGAGCAGCAGGTCCTCGGAGCCGTCGCTCGCGACGCGCTCGAGCCAGTGGAGCGGCTGCGCGCTTGTCCGGCGGAGGATCGCGCCCGATACCGAGCAGCACGACCGTGTCGAACTCGAGCCCCTTCGCGCGGTGGATCGTCATGATCTCGATGCCGCGCTCGCGCGGCGGATCGCCTTGCGGCAGCAGTTTCTCCAGCGCGTCGCGCGAGCCGCGCCGGGTCGTCGAGGTCGCCGCAAGCGTTCCTCGCGCGACAGCAGCGCGAAGAATTGCTCCGCGACGCGTAAGTCGTCGGGGTCGATCGAGGCAGTCGGGCCCGTCGAGCTCGTGCCAGGTCTGCTCGATCCAGCGCGCGAACGAGGTCTCGGCTCGGCGCGCGAGCGCGGACTCGAGAGTCGCGCGCGTCGCGGCGAGGCGCGCTGCGGCCGTCGGCGCTCAAGCGCGCGAGCGCGCGCGGGGTCGCGCAGCGAGGTCCCAGATTGCGCGGCCAGGCACGTCGTCGCAGAGCGCGTGCAAGTCGTCCCAGCGGAGGCCGCACCACGGCGCGCGCAGCACCGCGAGCCACGCGATGCGGTCGTCGAGATGCACGAGCGCGCGCGTGAGGCCGAGCAAGTCTTGTGCGACGGGCTGGCCGTCGAGCGGATCGATCTCGACCGCGTGCACCGGCCAGCCCTTCGCGCGGATCCGCTCACGCAGTCCCGCGAGATGCGCGCGGCTGCGCACGAGCACGGCGATCGACTGGTCCGGCCTGTGCGCCAGCTCCTGCTCGAGGATCGCGACCACCTGCTCGGCCTCGGCTACCGGGTCCACGCTCCGCACGGGATGCGTTGCGACGAACTGCTGCTGCGCCGGCCGCGCGCGTCGCGACGCTCGCGCGAAACGCCGCGACACCGGTCGCGATCTGGTCCTCGCGCGGAAAGATCTGCTCGAACGCGCCGTTCACCCACGCGACGACGGCCGGCGCGGAGCGGAAGTTGCGCTCGAGCGTGAGGCTCACGAGGCGCACCTGGCCGATCCCGTGGCGCTTCGCGTCGAGGAAGCGCGACATGTCGGCGTCGCGAAAGCGATAGATCGACTGCATCGGGTCGCCGACGAGGAACAGCGTGCGGCCGTCGCCGGGCTCCCAGCCGCTCGTGAGCAGCTCGAGCAGCTCCGTCTGCGAGCCGCGACGTGTCCTGGAACTCGTCGACGAGCAGGTGCTGGATGCGCCGGTCGAGCGCGAGCAGCAGCTCGGACGGCTCGTCGACGCGGCCGAGAGCGCGCTGACGCGCGCCGGCTGCCGAGCTCGACGAAGTCGATCGTGCGCGCGCTTGCGAACTCGACCCGAGCTCGGCAGCGAGGTGCAGCAGCACGACGCGCAGCGCCACGAGATGGCTGCCATTGCCGATCCGTGTAGCGAGGCTCGGGCAGCGTCTCGGCCGCGTGGAGCGCGGCGCGAACGCTGTCCTCGTTCTGCAGACGCTCGAGTAGCTGCTTCAGCTTGGCGGTCGGCCGCGGCGTGCGCGGGGCCGAAGCCTTCGTTCTTGCGGAGCTGCTTACGCCAGTCGCCTTTTCGAGTGAGCAGCAGCAGACGCGGCGGCGCGCCACGCCGCGAGCGAGCCTTGCGCCACCGGGGGCGGCGCTGTCGACCGCGAGCCAAGGTGCGGCCGCGTTACGTATGCGGTCATCTGTGGCGTGCTCGGCCGCCTGGCGCAGCGCCGCGCGAACGTCCGCGAACAAGGGTGGCCTCGCGAGCGGCGTGAGCGGCGCGAGCTCGTCGTCGACGAGCCTGCGCAGCGCGGCCTCGAGCTCGGGGCGCAGCTCGGCTGGATCGCGGCCAACGAGGTGCGGCAGCCACTGATCGCGCTTCGCGAGCAGCGCCACGAGCAGCTTCTCGAGCTCGGTGAGGTCGTCGACGCCGCGCAGCACCGTGCGGAGACTCTCGCCGGGCTCGCCCGCGGACGACACCGTCGCGACCGTGCGCTGCGCCGCGCGCCGGTAGTACTCGCGCGCATCGTCGAGAATCCGCGCGGCCGCGACGCCGCCGGACAGCACCGGCAGCTGTTGCGCGAGCCAGACGTTGAACGCGTCGAGCGTGTCGATCCGCAGACGCTGCGGCTGCGCGAGAACCGCCCAGTCGCGCTTCGCGTCGCGCTCGACGACCGCGCGCGCGAGCGCGAGCGTCGCGCGCTCGTGTTCCGTCGCGCCCGCCTTCGCCGCGGCCGCGTCGCGCAGCGCGCGCTGCACGCGGCTGCGCATCTCGGCCGCCGCCTTGCGCGTGAACGTGATCGCGACGACTTGCTCGGGCTCCTCGACGGTCGCGAGCAAAGCGAGATAGCGCTGGATCAAGAGCTCGGTTTTGCCGGAGCCCGCGGGCGCCTGCACGATGAACGAGCGCGTCGGGTCGAGCGCGGCCGAGCGGGCTTCCGAGTCTCGCCGCGCTCACCAGCGCTCCGCCGAGCCGCGTAGCGATCGCGAGCTGCTCGTGCACGCGCGTGAGCGGCGCGTAAGCGCCCGCGGCGTCGTCGAAGTCGTCGAGGAAGATCCGCGTGTCGCCGGCCGCGTGCTCGAGCACGAGCTCCTCGAGCGTCGCGCGCCAGCGCGTGATCTGCCGCTCCCAGCCGTCGTCGGGCAGCTTCGCGACGGCGTCCGGGAACAGCGCGCCCGCGTTCCAGTAGCCGAAGTACGCAGCCTCGCGCGGCTGGACGCGCGCGATCGCGAGCGCGCCGACCGGCTCGGCCGGCATACGCGGCGTAGAGCGGCGCTTGAACGTCGCGCGGCCGGTCCCGAGCCAGTCCTTGCAGCGATGCGCGGTCGCCGGTCTTGTAGTCGATGATCGCGACGCTGCCGTCAGCGAGGCGGTCGAGCGATCGATCCGGATCTCGAGCTCGCGTCCTGCGATCGTGACGATCTGTTTTCGCTCGATCGCGGACACCTCGAACGGGGCGCGCGTCGCGTCCTTCGCGAGCAAGCGACGGAGCGTCGCTGCGACCCGCTCGGCCTCGAGCTCGAAGAGTGCGCGGAGCGGCCGGCGCGCGGCACGGAAGATTCTTGCGAGCGCACGCTCGCGTGGCCGCGCCGACATTCGCCGCGAGCGCGGCGAAGTCCGGTCGCCCTTGCGCGTTCGCGAGCAAGTCGCTCGAGCGCGCGATGCGTCGCGATGCCGCGCAGCCTGCCGCCGAGTCCCGTCGTCACGGCGTCGAGCTCGCGGGCGCCGAGGCGATCCTGGCAGAACGCACGCACCGGGCAACGCGACTGACGGCCGAGCATGTGGGCGCCGCCGCGGATCTGCGTGCCGGCGAGCGGCGGCGCGCGATCGGCGACACGTCTCGCGCGCCCGGCGCGCGGAGCGCGCGCGGCGTGGTCGACTGCGGCCGGCGCTTCGAGCTCGGGCCAATCGCGAATCGCGGGGCTCGGCTCGGTCTCGTAGTCGTAGAGCTGCGCGGGCCAGCTCGCGACGAGCGTGCCGACACGCGTGCGCAGGCGCTCGAGCCGGCGCGCGCAGCGCAGCCGCGCGTCCTGCGGCGTGGACCAAGGCATTCCGTGCGCGCGCTGCAGCGCCCGCGGCAAGCAGCGGATTGCAGCGCGCGGGCTCCGGCCAGCTCGCGTCCGTGAACCCTGTGATCCAGGCCGCTTCGTAGCCCGGCCCCACGTCGTCGATGCGACCGAGCACGTGGATGCCGCGGACCGGCAGCGGGTCCGGCACGGCGCGCTCGAGCGAGCGCTGCAGCTCCGCGAGCGCGTCGTCGTAGCCGATCGCGCCGATGATCGGCGTGAGGCGCGTGAAATCGTCGATCGCGGCCTGCCAGAGCAACAGCGCGTGCGGCGTCGCCCGCTGCGTCCCAACGCAGCACGGCGAGCGCTCGCTGCCAGGCGCGCGCCCAACGGCTCGGCGTCGCGGCGGAGATGCCGTTGCGTCTCGCGCAGCGCCGCTGTCAGCGCGTTCGCCGCGCGTGGCGCGCGCTTGCCGAGCAACGACTCGAGCTCCGCCTCGCGGTGCGCTGCCGTGACGCTGAGCTGAGCGCGCACGTCGCCGCGCAGCTCGCGCTCGAGTGCGGCACGGTGGGCGTGCTCGCCGCCGTCCGCGTCGAAGAACGGGCTCCGGAGCCAGTGGCTCAACGTCTCGAACCCCGCGGACGTCGAGCCGAGCGCGACGGCGTTCAGCGCGGCTGCGATCCGCGGATTCGCGGCCGTAGGCTGGCCGCCGTGCCATGTGGGCACCCCGCCTGCGTCAGCGGCCAGCGCGCGCTCGACCTCGCCGTGCCGCTCCGCGAGCCCGGGCACGACGAGCGCGATCCGCGCGGCGGGCGCTGCCTCGAGGCGCGCGCGCGCCCAGGTGACTGCGGCGCGGAGCTCCTCGGTCGCGTCGGCGAACCTTCGCGCGGCGCAGGTCGGCTTCCCGCGCCGGCGGCGACTCGCGCTCGATGCGGGTGCCGCTGCGAGTCAGGCGATCCAGCAGCGCCTGCTCCAGAGGTGAAGGCTCTTCCGCGATCCGCGAAGGTCACGCGCGGCGGCGCGCTCCACTCCGCGGCGGGCAATCGGCGCGCGATCTCCGCTTGGTCGATCCAATCGTTTGCTGCGAGCGCGTCGCGATACTCGCGGCACCAGAGCAAGAACGCCGCGAAGTCGTGCTGCTCGCCGCTCGCGCGCTCGCTCGCGGGATCGATTCGCCAATGGCACAGCAAGCGCCACGCCTCTGCGGCCCAGTCGGCCGCGCCGCGTTCGCCGATCAGCTCCGCGCCGGCTTCCGACGAGCGGATCACCCGCCGCCAGAGCGCGAGCGACTGCGGAGGCGTGAGCGGCATGGGCTGCGCTCGTCCGGCGTCTCAAGCCAAAGGCTCTCGAGCCAGCCGCGTAGCCGATGAGCGGCGGAGTGATCCAAGCGGGCGTGCCGGCGTCGATGTCGCGCGGCGGCGAGGAAGGTTTCCCATTGGCGCGCCGCGAGCGCGCTCGGAACCACGATCGGAACCGCTATCGGTCGGGTCGCCGGCCGCGGTGGATGCGTCGGGGAGCGTCACTGCTCGGCGGTGCGGTCTAGCTCGTCAGGCCGTTTCGAGCTGCGGCGGTCGGTCGGCCATGTGCTCGAGGAGCTGCTCCATGCGCTGGAACACCTCGGCGAGCCTGCCTTCGTCCGGCAGGTTCGTGATCCTGAAGTGGTCACGGTACGGAGTGTTGAAGCTCGACCCCGGAGCGATCAGCACGTGCTGCTGCTCGAGCAGCTCCATCGCGAACTCCTCGTCGTCGAAGCCCGGTAGTTTCTGCTTGTCGACGCCGATGAACGCGTACATCGCGCCGCGCGGCGCAACGAGCGACAAGAACCGGCTCTGCGCGACGCCGTCGAGGATCGCCTTCCGCGATTGATAGAGCCGGCCGCCCGGCGCCGTACAGCTTGTGGATGCTCTGGAAGCCGCCGAGCGCGGTCTGCACGGCCCACTGCCCCGGCACGTTGCTGCAGAGCCGCAGCGCCGCGAGCAGATCGAGCGCGCTCATGTAGCGCTCCGATCGATCCACCGCGCCGCTGAACGACACCCAGCCGACGCGATAGCCGCACGCGCGATACACCTTCGACAGCCCGCTGAACGTCGCGCACAGCGTGTCCTTGCAGAGCGTCGCCATCGGCACGAACTCCGCGCCGTCGTAGACGATCTGGTCGTAGATCTCGTCGCACATCAGCACGAGGTTGTGCTTCTCGGCGATGCGCGCGAGCGCCGTGAGGCACTCGCGCGCTGTAGACCGCGCCGGTCGGGTTGTTCGGGTTGATCACGACGAGCGCGCGCGTGCGCGGGCGTGATCAGCGCCTCGATCGCCGCGACGTCGGGGTTGAACCCATCGACTCGGGGCACGGGTAGTAGACGGCCTTGCCTCCGTTCAGCACCGTGGCCGCCGTCCAGAGCGGATAGTCGGGGCTCGGGATCAGCACTTCGTCGCCGGGATTCGAGCAGCGCCGCGCAGCGTGAGGTCGATCAGCTCGCTGACGCCGTTGCCCATGAAGACGTGGTCGGCCGTCACGTTCTGCGACGCCGCGCGCCTGCTGCTGCATCACGACCGCTTCGCGTGCCGGGAAGATGCCCTTTTGATTGCTGTAGGCCTCGCTGGCCGGCAGGTTCTCGATCATCGCGAGCCGCATCCGTCTCGGGCGTGCGGAAGCCGAACAGCCCCGGGTTGCCGATGTTCAGCTGAGATGATCTCGTAGCCCTGCCGCTCGAGCTCGAGCGCGCGCCTGGCGAGCTGGCCGCGGATTTCGTAGCGGACGTTCTTGAGCTGCGAGCTGGTTTCGATCTCGTGGGAATGGCGTAACACGGTCGCACCTGGGGCGAAAACACTAGTGCGTGTTTAACATGCCGCCGCGGCAAAGGCCAAGGGTGCGCGCCGCGATTTGCGACGCGCGGATGCGGCTCAGGGCTTCGCGCCGGTCTGGATCGGGCGGCGCGGATCCCGGATCCACTCGCTCCACGAGCCCGCGTAGAGCCTGCCGCCTGTCGAGCCCCGCGACCTGCCATCGCGAGCAGCAAGTGGCACGCCGTCACGCCCGAGCCGCACATCGCGACGACGTCGCCGGGGTCGCGCCCGGCGAGTAGCGCCTCGAGCTCCGTGCGAAGCTGCGTCTGCGTCGCGGAACCGCCCCGTCGCGGTCACGTTCTCGGAGAACGGCCGATTCACGGCGCCCGGCACGTGGCCCGCGACCGGATCGATCGGCTCTTGCTCGCCGCGGTAGCGCGCGCGCGGCACGCACATCGACGAGCAGACCGCCCGACAGCGATGAGCGCGGGGATCTCGTCCGTCGCGACGACGGCATCGTCCGCGGCCGCCTGCTGCTACATAGCGAGTCGCTTCCCAGCGCGGCGTGTCCGCTTCGACCGGCAGCCGCGCGGCCTCCCATGCCGCGAAGCCGCCGTCGAGCACGAGGCTGTCGCCGTGGCCGAGCCAGCGCAGCATCCACCACAGTCGCGCCGCGATCGCGCCGCTGCCCTCGTCGTAAGCGACCACGGTCGAGCGGCTGTCGATTCCCCAGCTGCCGAGCAGCGCCGCGACGACGCTCGCGGCTCGGCAGCGGATGCCGTCCGTCGCTCGGCCCGGGAGCGCGCGCGAGATCGCGGTCGAGATCGGCATAGCGCGCGCCCGGAATGTGCGAACGCGAATACGCAGCGCGCCCCGCCGTGCGGGTTCGTCAACGTGAAGCGGCAATCGACGATCACCCAAGCGGGGTCGCCGAGACGCGCGCGCGAGCGACGGAGCGTCGATCAAGGGGCTCGGATGTCATCGGCGCATTGTAGCGGCTCACGGTAGCGTTAGCGGACAACCGCGTGACGCTGCCGCTAGAATGCCGGCGAACTCTCGTCGCGAGCGGAGCCGCGGTTGCAGAAGGTGATGGTTTGTATCAAGCGCGTCGTGGACTACAACGTCCGCGTTCGCGTGAAGCCGGACGGATCGGGCGTCGCGACCGAAGGCTTGAAGATGAGCATCAACCCATTCGACGAGATCGCGCTCGAGGAAGCCCTCCGGCTCAAGGAGCGCGGCGCGGCCGGCGAGGTGCTCGCGGTCACGATCGGGCGCGCCGATGCGCAGCAGCAGCTTCGCACTGCGCTCGCGATGGGTGCCGACCGCGCGATACTGATCGAGTGCGCGGGAGCGCTCGAGCCGCTCGGTGCCGCACGCGCGCTGCGCGCGCTCGTCGAGCGCGAGCAGCCGGATCTGGTGCTGCTCGGCAAGCAAGCGATCGACGACGATCACGGTCAGACCGGTCAAATGCTCGCGGCGCTCTGGGACCGGCCGCAGGCGACGTTCGCGTCGCAGATCGTCGTGCACGGGCACCGCGCTGCGCGTGACGCGCGAGGTCGACGCGGGCCTCGAGGTCGTCGAAGTCGATCTGCCGGCCGTCGTGACGACGGACTTGCGCCTGAATCAGCCGCGCTACGTGAAGCTGCCGGACATCCTCAAGGCGAAAACCAAGCCGCTCGCCGTGATTCCGCTCGCGTCGCTCGGCGTCGACGCGCTGCCCCAGTTCGTGGTCGAGCGTACCGAGCCGCCGGCGCAGCGCGCCAAAGGCATCCGCGTCAAGGATGCCGTCGAGCTCGTGTCCGTGTTGCGGCAGCGCGGCGTGCTGTGACGCCGCGCGTGCTCATCATCGCCGAGCACGACGGCGAGCGGCTCAACGCGAGCACGGCGAAATGCGTGAGCTGCGCGCGCACGATCGCGGGGGCCGACATCGCGGTCGCGGTGTTCGCGAAGCGCGGCTCCGTCGTCGCGGAGCAGGCCGCTCGGCTCGAGGGCGTCGCGCGGGTGCTGCGCGTCGAAGCGGACTCCGCGCTCGCCGCCGCGCTGGCGCCTCAGGTCGCGAGCGCCGCGTCCGACTACACGCACGTGCTCGGCCCGTCGACGACGTTCGGCAAGGACCTCATGCCGCGAGTCGCCGCGCTGCTCGGCGTCGGCCAGATCAGCGACGTGATGGCGGTGCTCGACGCGTACCGGTTCAAGCGGCCCATCTACGCGGGCAACGCGATCGTGACGGTGCGCGCCGCGCCCGAGCGCAAGCTCGTCGCGACCGTGCGGCACGGCCTCGTATCCGGCCGCGGCAGGTGCCGCGGCGGCGGCCCCGATCGAAGAAGCGCGCGCCAGCGCACGAGGCTCCCGGACACTCGCGCTTCGTCGAGCTTCGTTCGGAGCGCGCCGATCGCCCCGATTTGCAGACGGCAGCGCGCGTCGTCGCGGGCGGTCGCGCGCTCGGCAGCGCCGAGAACTTCACGCGGCTGTACGAGCTCGCCGACGCCCTCGGCGCCGCGCGTCGGCGCGTCGCGCGCGGCCGTCGACTCGGGATTCGTCGCGAACGATTTGCAGGTGGGACAGACCGGCAAGATCATCGCGCCCGAGCTCTATATCGCGATCGGCATCTCGGGTGCGATCCAGCACCTCACCGGCATAAAAGACGCGCGCACGATCGTCGCGATCAACCGAGATTCCGACGCGCCGATCTTCGAGGTCGCGGACGTCGGGCTCGTCGGAGATTGGACCCGTGTCGTTGCCGGAGCTCTTGACCGCGCTGCGTGCACACGCCGCGAGCTGAGTCGGCGCGCGGAGTCCGGGAACGGTCCGGCGGCCGGGTCGAGCGATCGACCTTCGCGCGCCGGACCGGTTGTGATCAGAGCTGCTTGAGCGCGGTCTCGGCGGAGCTGACGCCGAACTCGCCGGGCGGCTCGATATTGAGCTGCTTCACGACGCCGTTGTCGACGATCACCGAGAAGCGCTTGCCGCGTTGCCCCATTCCGAACTTGCTCGCGTCGAGCTCGAGACCCAGCGCACGCGCGTACTCGCCGTTGCCGTCCGCGAGCATCATGACCTTGTCGCCGGTCTTGCCCGCTTCGCCCCACGCCTTCATCACGAACACGTCGTTCACCGCCATGCAGGCGATCGTGTCGACACCTTTCTTCTTGAGGGCGTCCGCGTTCTGGACGAACCCGGGCAAGTGCTTGGCCGAGCAGGTCGGCGTGAACGCGCCGGGGACCGAGAACAACACGACCTTCTTGCCGCGGAATAGATCGTCGGTCGAGACGGGCTCGGGACCATTCGCGCCCATGCGCGTGAACTGGCCTTTTGGCATGCTGTCGCCTACTTTGATGGTCATTGTCGTTCGACTCCTCGACTGTGGACGTTGCAAAAAAGAAAGGGATTGTGACCGTGCTCGGCAGCCGCGATCAACGTGCTTTCGAGCGGACGCCCATTGCGACGTCTGAGCGATGCCCAGTAACTCGGACCGAGCTCGACGAAGGCGGCCTCTGCCGCTGCGCGCGGCGAGCGGCCGCCGGTGGACCTTGGCATCCTCGCGTGATACCTCGGAGCTCGTCGAAACATAGAGTTAGTCGCAGTAGCTCGTGTGAATTGTCGTAGAACGACCGGAGCGCCGTGCGGCGCCGGGTCCGCTTCATTCCGATTCCACCCAGCGTCCCTAAAGCGTTGACATGCCTCGGGCTTTTCTAGATGATGCCAGCTCCTATGAATCATCAGACTGAGATGACGACGACGCGTCCGGGCCTTACGGTATACAACCGATACAGGTGCGGGCGCTTGGCTTGACGACGAAGCCTCATTAGAAAAACCCCGCACCCGAAAGGCTGCGGGGTTTTTTTTTAGACCGACGAAAAGATCTATCGAGGGATAGCGCGATGAAGCTGTTTACGGAATCGGATGCGGAACCCGCGGCGTTGAGCGGCGAACGAATTGCGGTGCTCGGTTACGGCAGCCAGGGACGTGCGCATGCGCTGAATCTCCGCGATTCGGGTTACGACGTCGTCATCGGCGTGCGGCCCGGCGGTGTGACGACGCCGAAGGCGGAGCGTGACGGCCTCACCGTGAAGACGCCCGTCGAAGCCGTGAAAGGCGCCGGGCTCGTCGCGATTCTCGCGCCGGATACGGCGCAGGGTCAGCTCTACAAGGACATCGAGCCGCAATTGAAGAAGGGCGCGACCTTGCTGTTCGCGCACGGCTTCAACATTCACTACAGGCAGATTCAGCCGCGCGCCGACCTCGACGTCGTGCTGATCGCGCCGAAGGGTCCCGGCGATCTCGTTCGCCGCCAGTACGAGCAAGGCCGCGGCGTGCCCTGCCTGTTGGCGGTTGCGCAGGATGCCACCGGCAAGGCGCAAGCGCGCGCCCTCGCCTACGCCCACGGCATCGGCGGTACGCGCGGCGGAGTGCTCACGACGACGTTCGGCGAAGAGACCGAGACGGATCTGTTCGGCGAGCAGGCAGTGCTGTGCGGCGGTGCGACGGAGCTCGTGGTGAGCGGCTTTCAGACTCTCGTCGAAGCGGGCTATCAGCCCGAGGTCGCGTACTTCGAGTGCATGCACGAGCTCAAGTTGATCGTCGATCTGCTGCACGAGGGCGGCCTCAAGAAGATGCACCAGTTCGTGAGCGACACCGCGAAGTACGGCGACCTGACCCGCGGGCCGCGCATCATCGACGACCACGTTCGCGAGAACATGAAGCAAGTCTTGAAGGAAGTTCAGGACGGCACGTTCGCGAAGCAGTGGATCGACGAGAACAAGGCCGGCCAGCCGAACTATAAGCGGCTGCTCAAGGAAGACCTCGAGCAAGGCATCGAGAAAGTAGGCACGCGAGTTGCGCGGCCGGATGAGCTGGCTGCAAGAGTGAGCGGTAGCGTTCGAAGCAACGGATAGATCTTTCGCGGGAGTGGACGGATGCCCCTGAAGACGACGAAGTTCATTTGGCACGAAGGCCGCCTGGTGCCCTGGGAACAGGCGACGGTGCACGTGTTGAGCCATGCCCTGCACTACGGCTCGTCGGTATTCGAAGGGATTCGCGTCTACAAGACGCCGCAAGGTGCCGTCGCGCTTCAGGCTCACGGACCACATCCGGCGCCTCTTCGACTCCGCGAAGATCTATCGGATGAAGATCCCGTACACGCGCGATGTGCTCATCGGCGCTTGTCGCGACGTCGTGCGCGAGAACGGGCTACTGCAAGGCGCCTACATCCGGCCGATCGCGTTTCGCGGCTACGGCGAGATGGGCGTCGCAGGCAACATCGAGCAGCCCGCGAACGTCTCGATCGCAGCGTGGGAATGGGGCTCGTACCTCGGCGAAGGCGGGCTCGAGCAAGGCGTCGACGTCTGCGTTTCGTCGTGGCAGCGCGTCGCGCCGAACACCGTGCCCGCGCTCGCGAAGGCCGGCGGGCAACTACTTGTCGAGCGCGCTCGTGACGCTCGAGGCACGCCGTCTCGGTTTCACCGAGGGGCATCGCGCTCAGCACTCGAGGCTACGTGAGCGAGGGCGCGGGCGAGAACCTGTTCCTCGTGAAGAACGGCAAGCTCTACAGCCCGCCGGTCGCCGCGTCGATCCTGTCGGGAATCACGCGCGACACGGTCGCGCGGCTCGCCGGAGTCGCTGGGGCTCGCAGGTCCTCGAGCAGAACATTCCGCGCGAGTTGCTGTACATCGCCGACGAGGTGTTCCTGACCGGCACCGCTGCGGAGATCACGCCAGTGCGCTCCGTCGACAAGATTCCCGTCGGCGAAGGCAAGCGCGGTCCGATCACCGAGAAGCTCCAAAACCTGTTCTTCGGGCTCTTCAACGGCATCGACGGCCGATCGCTGGAATTGGCTGGAGCCGATCGGCGAGCAGAAAGTCGGCCGCATCGACCGGCCGGTCGCCGTCTAAAGGCATCGTCATGGCCGCGCAGTCGCCCCAGTCGCTATTCGAGAAGGTATGGGCGTCGCACATCGTCGTGCCCGAATCCGACGACACGCCGGCCGTGCTCTACGTCGACCTGCATTTGATCCATGAAGTGACGAGCCCGCAGGCGTTCGATCTGCTGCGCGCGAGGGGCTTGCCGGTGCGCCGCATCGACCGCTGTCTCGCCACGCTCGATCACTCGACGCCGACGGTGCCGTTGAAGACGCTCAAGGACCTCGAGATCGTGAGCGAGCCCGCGGCCGCGAAGCAGGTTCGCGCCGATGGAGAAGAACTGCAAGGATTTCGGAATCGAGCTGCGAGGCTTCTCGAGCAGCGAGCGCGGGATCGTCCACGTGATCGGGCCGGAGCTCGGCGCTTCGCAGCCCGGCACGACGATCGTCTGCGGTGACTCGCACACGAGCACGCACGGTGCGCTGGGCGCGCTCGCGTTCGGCATCGGCACGACAGAGGTCGGGCACGTGCTCGCGACTCAGTGCCTGCTGCAGCGCAAGCCGAAGACCCTCTCGATCAATCTCGAAGGCAAGTTGCCGCCCGGCGTCACGGCCAAGGACATCATCCTGCGCGTGATCGGCACGATCGGTGTCGGCGGCGGCACCGGGCACGTCATCGAGTATCGCGGCAGCACCGTCCGCGGGCTCTCGATGGAAGAGCGCATGACGATCTGCAACATGTCGATCGAGGCTGGTGCGCGCGCCGGCATGATCGCGCCCGACGACACGACGTACCAATACCTCGAGGGCCGGCCGCTCGCGCCGCAAGGCGCGGACTGGGATGCCGCCGTACGCCGCTGGCGCGCGCTGCCGAGCGACCCGGGTGCGAAGTTCGATCGCGAGGTGGACATCGACGTCTCGAATCTCACGCCGATGATCACGTTCGGCACGAACCCGGGCATGGTGATGCCGATCAACGACTCGGTGCCGGACGACGGCGATCGCGGCGTTTCGCAAGGCGCTCGCTTACATGCAGGTCGAAGCCGGTAAGCCCCTGCTCGGAATGCCCGTCGACGTCGTGTTCATCGGCTCGTGCACCAACGGCCGGCTCAGCGATCTGCGCGCGGCTGCGAACGTGCTGCGCGGCCGCCACGTCGCAGAGCGCGTGCGCTTGCTCGTCGTGCCAGGCTCGCAAGAGGTGAAGCGTCAGGCCGAAGCCGAAGGACTCGACGAGATCGTGCGCGCCGCGGGCGGTGAATGGCGCGAGTCCGGCTGCTCGATGTGCATCGGCATGAACGGCGACACCGTGGCGCGCGGGAAGCTCTCGGTCAGCACGAGCAACCGCAACTTCGAGGGCCGCCAAGGCAGCGGCGCACGTACGATGCTCGCGAGCCCGGTCACGGCCGCGGCGGCCGCGATCAAGGGCGCGATCGCCGATCCGCGCGAGCTGCTCGGCGGCTAGGACCTGACGGTATGGAACCGATCAAACAGATTCGCTCGAGAACCGTCGTTCTTGCCGAGTGTCGACATCGACACGGATCAGATCATTCCGGCGCGCTTCCTGACGACGACGACCAAGGAAGGCCTCGGCAAGAGCTTGTTCAACGATTGGCGCTACACGAAAGACGGTAAGGAGCGCCCGGAATTCGTGCTCAATCGACCCGAGAGCCGTGGCGCGCAGGTCCTCGTGGGCGGCCACAACTTCGGTTGCGGCTCGTCTCGGGAGCACGCGCCGTGGGCCCTGCTCGACTACGGTATTCGCGCCGTCATCAGCACCGAGATCGCGGACATCTTCAAGAGCAATTCCCTCAAGAACGGTCTCGTACCGATCGTCGTCGACGCGGACGTCGCATCGCTGGTTGCTCGCGAATCCCGGTGCCGACGTGCTCGTCGACGTCGCGACCGCGACGCTCGAGTTCGGCGGTAAGCGCGTGTCGTTTCCGATCGACAGGTTCTCCCGCTACTGCCTCATGAACGGCGTCGACCAGCTCGGCTTCCTCATGGAGCGCGATGCGGCGATCACCCGCTACGAGCAGGCGCACGCATGACCAAGCGCATCGTCGTACTGGCCGGCGACGGTGTCGGCCCCGAGGTGACTTCGCAGACCGTCCGCGTGCTCGAAGGGCGTCGACGCTCTTCGGGCTCGGGCTGCGAGTTCGAGGACGCGCTGATTGGCGGCGCCGCATACGACGCGGCGGGCAGCCCGCTGCCTGAAGCGACGATCGCGGCGTGCAAGGCCTCCGACGGAATTCTGCTCGGCGCCGTCGGCGGTCCGAAATGGGCCGACATTCCCGTGCAGATGCGGCCGGAGCAAGGCCTGCTCGCGATCCGCAAGGCGCTCGGCCTATTCGCGAACCTGCGTCCCGTCGCGACGATTCCGGAGCTCGCGGCCGCGTCGCCGCTGAAGCCCGAGAAGCTCGAGGGCGTGGACATCCTCGTCATTCGCGAGCTCACGGGCGGCATCTACTTCGGTAAGCGCGGCCGCAGCGCGACCGCAGCGTTCGACACCTGCGAGTACAGCGTCGGCGAAATCGAGCGCGTGTGCCGCGTTGCTGGAAGGCTGGCGACGAGCCGGCGCGGCAAAGTTACTTCCGTCGACAAGGCCAACGTGCTCGATACTTCGCGGTTGTGGCGCGACGTTGCGACACGCGTGTTTCGCGAGGAGTTTCCGCAGCTCACCGTCGAGCATTTGCTCGTCGACGCGGCAGCGATGCACCTATTGAGCCGCCCCGCGGATTTCGACGTGATGGTCACGGAGAACATGTTCGGCGACATCCTGACCGACGAGGCATCAATGCTCGCCGGGTCGATGGGCTTGCTGCCCTCCGCTTCTCTCGGCGACGGCGGCCCGGGTCTCTACGAGCCCATCCACGGCTCCGCCCCGGACATCGCGGGCCAAGGGGTCGCGAACCCGTGCGGCACTATCCTGAGCGCTGCAATGCTGCTGCGGCACAGCTGCGACGCCCCCGAAGCGGCCGCGGCGATCGAGACGGCCGTGCACGCCGCGCTGCGTGCCGGCGCGCGAACTCGCGACATTGCTGGGCCCGGAGCCCGCGACTGGCTCGGCACCGTTGCGTTCACCGACGCCGTGCTGCGTCACCTGCGAGCGATCTAGCAGCGGCATCCCCCTCGATCGTGATCCGAATGCCTTGACGGCCGCGCGGAAACTCGTGTCTAATGCCGTCCTAATGTAATAGCGCGCTATTACATTAGTGCGATCCTGATGAGTTCCGTATTCCGTCCAAGGGGCTTTTTTCGATGAAAGCGCATCGTGGTTTGTCGGGCCGCACTGCGGCGCGGGCCGAGCAAGGGCTTTATCGCGCGATTCTCAGCCTGCGCACCGAGGCCGAATGCGAGCAGTTCCTCGGCGACCTCTGCACGCCCGCGGAGCTCGAAGCGCTCGTCGACCGCTGGGCCGTCGTGAAGTACCTGCAGGACGGCCTGCCCTATCGGAAGATTCACGAGCTCACCGGCGTCTCGGTGACGACGATTGGACGTGTCGCACGCTTCCTGACCGGCGGCAACGGCGGCTATCAAGTCGCGCTGAAGCGCTTGAGCCCGCTCTGACCGCGGAGAACATTCCATGCGAGTAACGACAGAATCCCGAATCAAGATCGCCGTGCAGAAGTCCGGGCGACTTACGGACCACTCACTCGAGCTGCTCGTGCGCTGCGGCTTGAGCTACTCGCGCGGCAAGGATCAGCTCATCTGCTACGGCGAAAACATGCCCGTGGACGTGCTGCTCGTGCGTGACGACGACATTCCGCGCCTCGTTCAGGAAGACATCTGCGATCTCGGTATCGTCGGCATGAACATCATCGAGGAGCGGCGGCTCGAGATGATCGAGCAAGGCAAGACCGAGCTCTTCAAGGAAATCGGCCGACTCGATTTCGGCCAGTGCCGGCTGTCGTTCGGCGTGCCCGACGGCGACCGCTTCGACGGCGCGAAGTCGCTCGACGGCAAGCGTATCGCGACGACCTATCCACGGATACTGAAAGACTATCTCGCGCCGACACGGAGTGACCGCGCAGATCATCTCGTTCTCCGGCGCGGTAGAGATCGCTCCGAGCCTCGGCAAGGCGGATCTCATCTGCGACTTGGTGTCGAGCGGCTCGACGCTGCGCGCACACCAGCTCTACGAGGCGGAGACGATCCTCGAGAGCCGCGCGGCGCTGATCCAGACGCCGGCCGCGATTCGCTCGGAGAAGGCGCAGTGGCTGCAGCGCCTGCTCCAGCGGATTCAAGGCGTGCTGCAGGTGAAGGAGAGCAAGTACATCATGCTGCACGCGCCCCGCTCCGCGCTGAAAGAGATCCGCGCGCTGCTGCCGGGCAGCGAATCGCCGACGATCATTCCGCTCGAGGGCCGCGACGACAAGGTCGCTGTGCACGCCGTTTGCCGCGAGAACGTCTTCTGGGAAACGCTCGAGCAGCTGAAGGAAGCCGGCGCGAGCTCGATGCTCGTGTTGCCGGTCGAGAAGATGCTGTCGTAACGAGCATGCGTGTCGCAATCTGGAAGGACCTCGGGGCGGACGAGCAGCGCGCGTTGCTCGCGCGTCCGGCGCTTACGAACGACGCGAGCTTCGCCGCGCGCGTCGGCGCGATCATCGAGCGCGTTCGGCGCGAAGGCGACGCGGCCCTGTTCGACCTCACCGCCAAGCTCGACCGCATCGAGCTCACCTCGCTCGAGGTAAGCGAAGCGCGAGTTCGCCGAAGCCGAGGCGCGCCTCACCGAGCCCCAGCGCGCCGCGATTCGCGCGGCGGCCAAGAACATCGAGACGTTTCACGCGCTGCAGATCCCAACGCCCATCGACGTGGAAACGGCGCCGGGCGTGCGCTGCGAGCGCGTGTGGCGCGCCATCGAGAGCGTCGGGCTCTACGTTCCGGCCGGCACCGCACCGCTACCGTCCACTGCGCTCATGCTCGGCGTACCCGCGCGATTGGCGGGTTGCGGGACGCGATTACTCTGCAGCCCCGTGCAGCCGGACGGGCGGGTCGACGCAGCCGTCCTCTATCGCCGCGCGCGTGGCCGGCGTGCAGCGCGTGTTCAAGCTCGGCGGCGCGCAAGCGATCGCCGCGCTCGCCTACGGCACCGCGACCGTGCCGAAGGTCGACAAGATCTTCGGACCCGGCAGCCAGTGGGTCACCGAGGCGAAGGCGCAGGTCGACCGCGATCCCGCCGGGCGCTGCGCGCGACTACCCCGCTGGTCCGTCCGAGGTGCTCGTGATCGCCGACGGCAGCGCGAACGCGGCGTTCGTCGCGTCCGACCTGCTGTCGCAGGCCGAGCACGGCGTCGATTCGCAGGTGCTTGCTGCTCGCCACGAGCGCCACGGTCGCCGCCGCGGTGGTCGCGCAAGTCGAAGCGCAGAAAGTGCGTCTCGCGCGCCGCGAGATCGTCGAGGGCGCGCTCGCGAACTCGAGCGCGATCGTCGTCGAGGACCTCGACGACCGCGTTCGAGATCGCGAATCGCTACGCGCCCGAGCACTTGATCTTGCAGATCGAGCGCCCGCGCGATTGGTTGCCGCAAGTGCGCGCGGCGGGCTCGGTATTCCTCGGGCCGTGGACGCCGGAATCCGTTGGCGACTACTGCAGCGGCACGAACCACGTGTTGCCGACCTATGGCTTCGCGAGGCGCTACTCGAGCCTCGGCGTCACGGATTTTCTGCGCTCGATGACCGTGCAGGAGCTCACGATCGAGGGCCTCCGCGCGATCGGCCCGATCGCGACCACGCTCGCGACGCTCGAAGGCCTCGACGCGCACGCGCGGGCGGTCACCGAGCGCCTCGCCGTCATCGACGAGCAGTACGGGGCACGACGATGAGCGTGCTCGACCTCGCGCGGCCGGAGCTCCGCGGCATCCGTCCGTACGTCCCGGGCGCCTACGAGCCCGGCTGCATTCGCCTCAACGCGAACGAGTCGCCGTGGCGAACGCCGGGCGACACGACCGAGCGCGGGCCTCAACGTCTACCCTCCGCCGCGCCCGTCCGCGCTCACCGCAAAGCTCTCGGAGTACTACGGCATCGAGCAGCGTCAGATCCTCGTCACGCGCGGCAGCAGCGAGGCAATCGACGTGTTGATCCGCGGCTTCTGCACCGCGGGCCGCGACGGCATCGTGATCTGCCCGCCGACGTTCGACATGTACCGGCTCTACGCGGGGATCCAGAACGCCGACGTCACGCGCGTGCCGCTGCTGCGCGAGCGCAACTTCGCGCTCGACGCCGACGAGATACTCGCGTCGCTCGACGCGCACACCAAGATCGTGTTCATCTGCTCGCCGAACAACCCGACGGGCCAGTCGATGGCCCGTGCGGACGTCGAGCGAATCTGCCGCGAAACGGCCGGCCGCGCGCTCGTCGTGCTCGACGAGGCGTATCACGAGTTCGCCGAAGTGCGGCGACTTCCTCGACCTGCGCAACCGCTACGAGCACGTCGTGCTGCTGCGCACGCTGTCGAAATTCGTGTCGCTCGCGGGCGTCCGCTGCGGCCTTCTGGTCGCCGCGCCGGAGATCGTCGAGTTCTCGCAGTCCGTGCTGCCGCCGTACACTTTCCCGACGCCGTCGATCGAGCACGTGCTCGAAGCGCTGTCGACGGACGCGTTGCGCGTCTCCGAGGAGCGCGTCGCGCTGCTGAAGCGCGAGCGCGCGCGGTTGTCGGCCGCGCTGCTCGACGTTCCTGCATGTGCGGAAGGTATATCCGAGCGACGCGAACTTCGTGATGGTTCGGACGCGCGACGGCCAGGCGTTCCGCGAGACGGCACGCCGCGCCGGCATCTTGGTCAGGACGTTCGACGATCCGCTGCTGACGAATTGCGTGCGGATCACGGTCGGGCGGCCGGCCGACAACGACCTCCTGTTGCGCGCCGTGGCCGGCGCCGAGCGAGCGACCGATGCGTAAGGTGCTGTTCCTCGACCGCGACGGCACGCTCATCGAGCCGCCGATCGTGGACCGTCCCGCGGACACGGCAGAGCAGGTTCGCCTGATGCCGGGCGTGATCCCGGCGCTGCTCAAGATCAAAGCCGCGGGCTACGAGCTCGTCGTCGTCACGAACCAGGCCGGGCTCGGCAGCGCGGACTATCCGCGCGCCGTCTACGACCGCATCGACCAATACATGGCCGCGCTGTTCGCGTCGCAAGGCGTCGAGTTTCGCGGCACGCTTCGTCTGCCCTCACCGGCCGGAGGATCGTTGCGCCGTGCCGCAAGCCCGGCGATCGGGCTCGTTCGCGAGTTCGTGAGCGCGGCGCCGCTCGATCGCGACACGCTCCGCGATGGTCGGCGACAGCGACTACCGACGTCGAGTTCGCGCGCAACCTCGGCATCGCGGGCTTCAAGCTCGGCGCCGCGGGCGCCGAGACCTGGGCCGCGGTCGCGCACGCGCTCGTCGATCGGCCCAGGGTCGCGAGCGTTCAGCGCAAGACGCGCGAAACGGATATCCGCGTCGACGTCGATCTCGATCTCGAAGCGGACCCGCGCGCGAAGACGGGGCTCGGCTTCTTCGATCACATGCTCGAGCAGCTCGGCAAGCACGGGGGCTTCAAGCTCGCCGTCCAGTGCGCGGGTGATCTGCACATCGACGAGCACCACACGGTCGAGGACGTCGCGCTCGCGCTCGGTCAAGCGCTCAAGGAGGCGCTCGGCGACAAGCGCGGCATTCAACGCTACGGCTTCTTGCTGCCGATGGACGAGGCCGACGTCGAAGTGTCGATCGATCTTGGGCGGCCGGCCTTACCTCGTGTTCGAGGGCGAGTTTCCGCGCGACCGGGTCGGCGAGCTGCCGACCGAGCTCGTGCCGCATTTCTTCCGCTCGCTTGCCGAGACGCTCGGTGCGGCGATCCACATCCGCGTGCGCGGCGAGAACGCGCATCACATGGTCGAGGTGTGCTTCAAAGGCGTCGCGCGCGCGCTGCGCCAGGCGATCGAGCGGCGCGGCGACGAGCTGCCGACGACCAAGGGGCTGCTGTGAAGCGCGACGCCGTGATCATCGGTTCCTGCGGATCGAACCTTGCGTCGCTCGGGTTCGCGCTCGGCCAGGCTCGGCGTCGAGGCGCCCGTCACCGAGGATCCCGAGCGCGTCCGCAAAGCGACGCACGTGATCCTGCCCGGCGTCGGCGCAGCGGCTGCCCGGCATGAGCCGGCTCGCGGCCGCGGGCCTCGCCGAGGTAGTGCCGACGTTGAAACAGCCGGTGCTCGGCATTTGCCTCGGCATGCAGCTTCTGTTCGCGGGCTCCGACGAGGCCGACACGCAATGCCTCGGCGTCATCGACGCGCGAGGTCGGACGGTTCCCGCAGAGCGCCGACGCTACCGGTCCCGCAAATGGGCTGGAACCGAGATCGAGCCGACGCAGGTGATCGCCGCTGTTGGCCGGGATCGAGCCGGGCGCCTACGCGTACTTCATCCACAGTTACGCGGCGCCCCGGGCGGCTACACCCGGGCGGTCACGAGCTACGGCGTGCCGTTTTCCGCCGTGGTCGAGCAGGACAACTTCTTCGGCACGCAATTCCACCCCGAGCGATCGTCGCAGGTCGGGCGCGCAGATACTCGACAACTTTCTGAAGATCTAAGCTGTAACCTACTGAATATAAATGGAACTGATACCGGCCATCGATCTCCGCGACGGGCGCTGCGTCCGACTGCTCCAAGGCGACTTCGAGCGTGAGACGCGCTATTCGTTCGATCCCGTCGAGCTCGCGGTGCGCTATCGCGACTGCGGCGCGCGCTGGCTGCACGTCGTCGATCTCGACGGCGCCAAGCGCGGCGAGTCGGTGAACTCTGGCGCTCATCGCGCGGATGAGGGCCGCGTCGGGCCTCGAGATCCAGCTCGGCGGCGGGATTCGCTCGCGCGCGGGCCTCGAGGCGGCGCTCGAGATCGCCGCGCGCGCCGTCGATCGGCAGCCTCGCGGTCGACGAGCCCGAGACTGTCGGCGCCTGGCTCGACCGAGCTCGGCGGCGACCGGATCACGCTCGCGCTCGACGTTCGGCTCGACGGGACGGAACGCCGAGCATCGCGACGCACGGCTGGACGCGCGCCTCGGCGCTCACGCTGGCGGCGGCGATCGAGCGCTATCGCGTCCACGGGCTCCGTCACGTGCTCTGCACCGACATCGACCGCGACGGCGCGATGACCGGGCCCAACGTGGACGCTGTACGCCGACTGCGTGCGGCGCTGGCCCGAGATCGCGTTTCAGGCGTCCGGCGGAGTGCGCGACGCGGCCGATCTCGCGGCGCTCGCGGCGGTCGGTGTCGCGGCGGCCGTATCCGGGCAAGGCTCTGCTCGAAGGCAAGCTCACGCCCGAGGAGATGAAGCCATTCTTACCCGGCGCATAATCCCGTGCCTCGACGTCCGCGACGGCGTCGTCGTGAAGGGCGTGAAGTTTCGCGATCACCGGTGGTCGGCGACATCATGACGCTCGCGCGCCGCTATCGCGACGAAGGCGCCGACGAGCTCGTGTTCTACGACATCACGGCGAGCCCGGACCGGCGTACCGTCGATCGGAGCTGGGTGAACCGCATCGCCGCGGTGCTCGACATTCCGTTCTGCGTCGCGGGCGGCATCCGCAGCGTCGCGGACGCCGAAAGCGTGCTGAACCTCGGCGCGGACAAGATCTCGATCAACTCCCCTGCCCTCGAGCGGCCCGAGCTCGATCGACGAGCTCGTTCGCCGTTTCGGCTCGCAGTGCGTCGTCATCGGCATCGACACGCTCGAGCGCGGCGGCGACGGCCCGGATTAGTATGGCGTGTACCAATACACGGGCGATCCGAGCCGCACGCTCGCGACGCAACGCCGCACGCTCGATTGGGTGCGCGAGGTCGAAGACCGCGGCGCCGGCGAGATCGTGCTCAACTGCATGAACCAA
This sequence comes from uncultured Gammaproteobacteria bacterium, assembly GCA_963742115.1. Lineage (GTDB taxonomy): Bacteria > Pseudomonadota > Gammaproteobacteria > Steroidobacterales > Rariloculaceae > FEN-1219. The sequence continues at coordinate 353,671 of CAVUKQ010000005.1, read as the reverse complement.
GACGGCGTGCGCAAGGGCTACGACATCGCGCAGCTCGCGGCGGTTCGCGCGGTGGCGCAGATCCCGTTGATCGCGTCGGGCGGTGCGGGCGCGATGGAGCACTTCAAGGAGGTGTTCGAGACGGCGCGCGTCGACGGTGCGCTGGCCGCGAGCGTGTTCCACACGGCGGCGATCGAGATCGGCGAGCTCAAGCGTTACCTGGCGCACGGCCGGCATCGCGATCCGGCCTGTCGACTAGGAGCGCGACCATGAGCGACGTGAGATTCCTCGAGACTCTGGAGACGGTGATCCGCCAGCGTATCGCGGCTGCGCCCGAAGGTAGCTACACCGCGACGCCTCGCCGCGGAGGGCACGCTCAAGGTCGCGCAGAAGGTCGGCGAGGAAGCCGTCGAGCTCGCGCTCGCCGCCGCGGCGCAGGACCGCGCGCATGTGGTGGCCGAGGCGGCCGATCTCGCTGTACCACTTGCTGCTGTTGCTGCAGCTGCGCGATCTACGGCTCGGCAGACGTCGTCGCCGAGCTCGAGGGCCGTCACCGCACCGCTTAGGCTTTGCTCTGCAGCGACGTCGCGTCCAGCGGCTCCGAGAGGAAGGCGCTGACCGCATGCCACACCTGCTTGCGATTCAGGGACAGCGTCGTCGAGTGAGCCGTATTCGCGAGCAGCACGAATTGCCGGTCGCCGTTCGGTAGCCGCCGATAGAACTCGAGCGAGTCCTCGAGGGTCGAGTTCCCGTCGTACTCGCCCGTGATCATGAGCACCGGCGCGAGCACTTTCTCGGGATGCACGACCGGCATGTTCGCGGTCATGTCGAGATAGGTGCCGGTCGGCACCTCGGCGCCGAACTGCAGCTCCGCGTCGGCGAGCGCCTCGGCCACGCGCGGGTCGGAGGTGCCTTCCTTGTCGCGCGTGAAGATGCTGCGGATCATGTCGCGGTCGCGCGGCCGTCGATTGTGCGTGCGATAGAACTCCGTCTGCTCGGCGCGGCGCGCGAGTGTCGGCGACCCGGCGCCCGTGTAAGTGAACGCGAGCAGCACGAGCTTGTGGATCAATTCGGGGTGGTCCATGGCGAGCACGCCCGCGCGCAGACCGCCCGACGATTCGCCCACGAAGCTGAACTTGGTTTGGCCAGTCTCTTTCGCCACGAGCTCCGCGCAGGCCTTCAAGTCGGCGGCGCCGCTCGCGACGTCGGAATTGCTGTCGGTACGCGACGAGCGGCCGTAGTTCTCGTGGTCCACCGACCAGACGTCGAAGCCGCTGCGCGCGAGCGCGTCCATGATCGAATAGTCGCCCGCGCCCGGGACCGTCAGGTCGTAGGTTGCACGCGCCGACATGGACGAGCCGTGGACCATGAATACGACGGGTTTCGCGGCCTCGCCCACCCGCGGTGCGCCAATGCGCTTGCGGTAACAGTAGAGCGACACGCTGCCCTTCTTGGCGTAGTACTCGTTGCTCCAGACCTCGCCGCTCGTTTCTTGCGCGGTGGCGGCTCCGGGCAACAAGGCCGTGGCGAGTCCGGCGCCGACACCGAGCCCGGCCGTCTTCACGAGTGCTCGGCGCGTGACGCTCGCGGTGCGGGTCGCGCCCGTTTCGTCGAATTGCGGCATGACCGCCTCCCCCTTCGTTTTCCCGAAGGTTAGCAGATGCCGGAGTGCCCGCACGAGGCCGCTCGGTACGGAACGGCTGGACGCGAGCCGTGTCCGCGCGAGCCCGCGGCTTTAGTCGCGATTCGGAGCGCCGAGCGGAAAGAGGTGCCGGTATGGCCGCGCCTCATCGACGGCGCGTGCGAACGAAGCGCGGGCGAGCAGCCGCCGCCGGTAGGCGTGCACGTGAGCGAACTTGGCGTCGATCGCGTGCGTCCAGTCGGCGTAGAAAAGGAACGGTGCGGCCGCGCAATCCGCGAGGCTGAACGAGCCGCCCGCCGCCCATTCCCGCTGCGCCATCACTCCATCGAGCCAGCCGTAGGCGGCCACGAGCGCGCGGCGCGCTTCCTCCACGCCGTACGCATCTCTGTCGGCCTCGGGGCGCAGGCGGTCGAACACGAACTTCTGCTGCGGCGTCGCGAGGTAGTTGTCGAAGAAGCGATCCATCATTCGCACTTCGAGCGCGGCGCGCGGGTCGTCCGGAAGCAGCCGGGTCGGGCCGGGGTGGTGTATGCTGAAGGTGCTCGATGATTACGCTCGCCTCGAGCACGGTCCGACCGCCGTCGACGAGCACCGGGAAACGGCGCAGCGGCCAAAGCTCGGCGAGCTCGGCCATCGACTCGGCGTCCTCTAGCTTCCGGTATTCGAATTCGGTGCCGTTCTCGTAGAGTGCCGTGAGCACCTTTTGGCAGTAAGAAGAGAACGGATGTGCGTAGAGCTTGAGCGGCATTGCGCGTCCCTCCGTAGGCGCGGTGACTTGTCCAAGAGTGTAACCGGTGCGTCGAGAGCGCTGCCCCGTGGCTCGCGACGTCGCCGTTCAGATCATGACTTCTACGGCGGGCTCGCGCAGGTTGTAGCGCGAGCTCATCGCGTAGCCGTAGGCTCCGGCGTTGGCGACGAGCAGCACGTCGTTCTCCTTCGCAGGCGGAAGCAGCCGATCCGAGCCGAGCCGATCGCCCGGTCTCGCAGATCGGACCGACGATCGTCACGAGCTCGGTCGCCGGCTTGCCGAGCCGCGTGAGATTCACGATGTCGTGATAGGCGCCGTAGAGCGCCGGACGAATGAGGCTGTTCATGCCCGTGCCGACGCCGACGTATTGCACGTCGCCCTTACCCTTCGTTTGCGTGACGCGTGCGAGCAGCACGCCCGCCTGCGCGACCACGTAGCGTCCCGGCTCGAGCCACAGCGCGCGGTCCCCGAGTCCTTGCTTGATCTCCTTGAGCGCGCGCGTCGAGTGCGCGCAGGTCGAGCCCGGCCTGCCCCGCCTTCTCCGGCACGCCGAGGCCGCCGCCGACGTCCACGTGGCGCACGTCCGGCAGGCGGTCGAGCAGCACCAAGAGTTGTCGTCCGGTATCGAGCCACGCGTCGGGCGTCAGCACGCCGCTGCCCGTGTGCGCGTGGAGTCCGACGATTCGCGCGCCCGCCTTCCGCGCGAGATCGACGAGCTCGTCGATCTCGAACAGCGGCACGCCGAACTTCGAGTGTGCGCCGGCGGTCCGCACGTGCTCGTGATGCCCGCGGCCCTGCCCGGTGTCGATTCGGACGAAGAGCTCGCGGTTCTTGAATACCTTCGCCCAATGACGCAGCGGGAACAGGTTGTCGAGCGTGACCCAGACGCGCTGCTCGAGCGCCTGCTCGTACTCCACTCGCGGCGCGAAGTTCGGCGTGAAGAGAATTCGACTGCGATCGATCTGCGGGAAGATTTCCAGCACGCGCGCGATCTCGCCTGGCGACACGCACTCGAAGTTCAAGCCCCGATCGTGGACGAGCCGCAAGATCGCGGGATTCGGGTTCGCCTTCATCGCGTAGAACACGGCGTCCACGGAACGCAGCCCCTTCAACGACTCGATCGCGCGCGCGATGCTCTCGCGCGTCGTAAACGTAGGTGGCCTCGCGCGCCGCGCCGATTTCCAGCAGCTGGGCCTTCTTCTTGACCCACCACGGCTTCGGAACGGACTTCGCGACGGGCGCGCCGCCGGTGAGCTGTTCCCAGGTTGCGCCGAACACGCCGCCCTCGAACTTGTTCACGAGGAGCCCGTGCAGGTGCTGCACGAGCTTGTACGCGTGCTCGGAGCTCACGACGAACGTGAGGTTCAAATCGTTCGCCGCCTGCGTGACGAGATGGACCTGCTGCTCTTGAAAGACTTCGAGCACTGGGCCGAGCTCGTGCAGGATCGTCCGGATACGGCGGCCGACGAGTGTGATGGCGGCACAATCGCTGATCACCGTGACCTTGCAGAGCTTGCGCAAGTCCTCGGCGAGCGCCTCGATCGCGGCGCGGTCCGTGACGTTCGCGCCGACGTCGACCGAGACGGTGACGTTGCTCTCGGACGTCGAGATCAGGTCGACGGACAGGCCGTGCTCGCGAAAGACATTGAAGGCGTCGGCAAGGAAGCCGACCTGGTGCCACATCTCCATCGATTCCATCGACACGAGCGTGATGCCGTTGCGATGCGAGATCGCCTTGAGCTGGGGCTCGTCGTCGCCCGGTGCGTTGGAGATCACGCTGCCTTCCCACTCGGGGTGCGTCGTGCACTTCAGGAACAGCGGAATGCCGGACGCGCGCACGGGCGAGATGCTGCGCGGGTGAAGGATCCCGCCCCCGGCCGATGCGATCTCCTGGGCTTCGCGGTAGTGCAGCGTCTTGATGAGCCGCGCCGACGGAACGGCCTTCGGGTCGGCGCTGAAGAAGCCGGGCGCATCGGTCCAGATCTCGAGCCGCCGCGCCTCGAGCTTGCCAGCGAGGTAGGCGCCCGAGGTGTCCGAGCCGCCGCGGCCGAGCAGCACCGTCTCGCCCTGGCTGTTGCGCGCGATGAAGCCCTGCGAGAGCACGACACCCTCGAGGCCCGCGAAGCGCTCCTGGAGCGACTTGTCGGCCGAAAATTCGCAGCGCGCCGAAAGAAAACGTGCACGCTCGGTCTGATCGCGGATCGTCGTGCTCTCGAGGTACTCGCGTGCGTCGAGCCATTCGACGTGGAGCCCGGTCGCGCGCAAGTAAGCGGCGCCGAGCTCGGTCGCCGCGAGCTCACCCGTGGCGAGCACGCGCGCATGCACTCGCGGGCTCACCTCGCCGATGAGCTTCACGCCCGCGACCGTCTGCTCGAGCGCGCGGAAGCGGTCATCGAGCATCGCGGGGTCCAAGCCGAGGTCCGTCGCGAGTGCGTCGTGCTGGGCGCGGATCTTGTGCAGCTTGTCGTCCGTATCGCGCCGCTGACGGCCGCGTCGAGCAGTGCGATCAGCGCATTCGAGACCCCGACGAGCGCGGAATGAACGACGACCGGCCGCACGCCCTCGGCGATCCGATCGCGAATCAGTCGCGCGATCACGGCCCAGTTCGGGGCCGTCGACACGCTGCGGCCGCCGAATTTCAGCACCACCCACGGCGAGTCCGGATACGGCGTATCGATGGCTTGGCTCACGCCTAGCGCTTCATGTAACGACATTGGCTGCCTCTAACGGTGCTGAGTGCTTTCGAGCTTTGATCGGCCTGTCGTCCGCTTAGCGAGCGGTCGCCGAGATGAAGATCCGTGACCGCGCCCTGCGAGGCGGAGCTCACGAGGTGCGCGTATTTCGCGAGCAGCCCGCGGTCCGCCTTCGGCGGCGGCGGCTGCCAGCGCGCAAGCCGCCGGTCGATGACGTCCTGCGGAAAGCACGAGGTCGATCTTGTTGCGCTGCGCGTCGATCGAGATCTGGTCGCCGTCCTCGACGATCGCGATCGGGCCGCCGACCGCGGCCTCCGGCGTCACGTGTCCGACCACGAAGCCGTGGCTGCCGCCCGAGAAGCGGCCGTCCGTGATCAGCGCGACCTTGTCGCCGAGCCCGCGGCCGATGATCGCGCCGGTCGGGCTCAGCATCTCGCGCATTCCCGGGCCCGCCCTTCGGACCTTCGTAGCGAATTACGACGACATCGCCCGCAACGACTCCGCCGTCGAGGATCGCGCGCAGCGCGAGATGCTCGGAATCGAACACCCGCGCGCGGCCCGCGAAGCTCAGGCCTTCCTTGCCGGAGATCTTCGCGACGGCGCCTTCGGGCGCGAGGTTGCCGTAGAGCACCGCGAGGTGGCTGTCGGGCTTGATCGGGTTCGCGAGCGGTACGGACGATCGTCTGGCCCGCAGGATAGGGTTTGACGGCCGCTAGGTTCTCGGCGACGGTCTGCCCGGTGACGGTGAGACAACCGCCGTGCAGCAGGCCCGCGTCGAGCAGCGTCTTTTGCAGCGGCTGGATGCCGCCGATTCGGATCAGCTCCGACATCAAGTACCGGCCGCTCGGCCGCAAGTCGGCGAGCACCGGCGTGCGCTTGCCGATCCGGTGAAATCGTCGAGCGTGAGATCGACCCGCGCCTCGTGCGCGATCGCGAGCAAGTGCAGCACCGCGTTCGTCGATCCGCCGAGCGCAATCACGGTCGTGATCGCATTCTCGAACGCTTCCTTCGCTCAGGATGTCGCTCGGCTTGATGCCGCGCTTGATCAACGCGACGACTGCTTCGCCCGCGCGCCGGCAATCGTTGCTCTTCGCCGCACGACACGGCTTCTTGGGCCGAGCTGTTCGGGAGGCTCAGACCGAGGGCTTCGATCGCCGACGCCATGGTGTTCGCCGTGTACATGCCGGCGCACGAGCCCGGGCCCCGGGATTGCGGTGGACTCGACATCCCGGAGCTCGGCGTCGCTGATCTTGCCGGCCGCGTGGCTGCCGACGGCTTCGAACACGGAAATGATGTCGCGACTCTTCGGGCCCGGCTGGATCGTGCCGCCGTAGACGAACACCGATGGCCGGTCCAGCCGGGCCATCGCCATCGCGCAGCCCGGCATGTTCTTGTCGCAGCCGCCGATCGCGACGAAGCCGTCGAAGCCCTCGCGCCGGCGACGACCGTCTCGATCGAGTCCGCGATCACCTCGCGGGACACGAGCGAGTAGCGCATGCCCGGCGTGCCGTTCGAGATGCCGTCGGAGACGGTAATCGTGTTGAACAGCACGCTCTTGCGCGCCGGCGGCGTCGGCGCCCGCCCCCGCCTCGCGCGCGAGGACGTCGATGTGCATGTTGCACGGCGTCACCATGCTCCAGGTCGACGCGATTCCGACCTGCGGCTTCGCGAAGTCCTCGTCCTTGAAGCCGACGGCGCGCAGCATCGCGCGCGCCGGCGCCTTCGGCGGACCATCGACGACGACGCGGGAATGGCGGCGCGGGTCGATGCCGTTGCGATCCTTGTTCGACATGAGTTTTTCGCGCCCAGCCCTTTTTGAAGGGCAGCGATTATGGCGGTTCGGGCCACCATGGGGCAACCGCCGGCCGGCGGCGTGATAACGACCCGTCTACCCGGCCTGTCACGGCACGGCGATCTCGGGACAATCACCTAGCGCATCTTCTCCAAGCTTGTACTCGATAGTATGATCCAGCGGCTTCGCCCATTTGGGAAACCGAATGGATCCCAGGGACTCCGGAATCTTCAGGCTGGCCAGCGTCGGCAGCTACCTCGACGCGCTCTCGGCGATTACCGACGAGATGAGCTTGAAGGAACGCAGCAACCTGATCTTCCTCGATCGCTGCCTGCACGAGCTGTGGGGGCTTGGCCAGAACGTCATCCTGAACTGGTGCCCCGAGGGCGACGGAATCGCGTTGCTCGTGATTCCGCACTACGGCGTCGCGGCCTACTCGATGCAGGCGCAGGTAGCGCGGCGCGGCACCCGCTGCCGATGCGGTTACGGGAAGGCCCAAGCAGGATTTCTTCCAAGCGCTCTTGTCGGGGCGCCGGTGCCTAACCGGCGCGCAAATGGCCAAGGTGTCGCGGCTGCTCGGCGTCGACTCGATGCACATCGCGCTGCGGGAGCCTCTGAAGAACACGCCGGCGCAGAACGAAATCATCGAGAAGATGGTCAAGCGCTACAGCATCACTTACGTGCCGAATCGCGGCGTGTTCGTTATTCGACATCGTAGGGTTCAGCCTGTTGTCGCCGTTCGAGCAGATGATGCAGCTGAACAGTCTGTCGTACTCATTGAACTCGGCCCAGTCGAAGCTATTGAGCAAGCGCATCGGCGTCGATTTCTCGAGGACTACGACCGGCGACGGCTTCTACATCTGGAACCGGAACCTCACGCTCGAAGGCAACATCAACCTCTACCATTTCATGCAGCTCGTGCTCGCCGACAATGCGATCGCGCACAAGAAGGCTCAGCACAACAACGTGCCTCGGCTGCGCGCCTGCTTCCATGTCGGCAGCAGCTACGAGTTCCACCAAGCCGAAGGCCTCAATCCGACGCTGTACAACTACATCGTCGGCGACGTTACCGTCGAGCTCGCGCGGATGATCGAGCGGGCGCTCCCGGGGCAAATCCTCGTCGGTGATTTCCGCACGGAGATGCCGCGCGGACCGCCATTCGGGCACGCTCCCCGTCGATTCGGTGGATTTCGTGGACATGGCAACCCGCACCGTCGGCCAGCTCGCGGGCATCGAGCTCTCGGGCGAGCGTGTCGATGCGATCCGCTGTTACTTGACCGGTCCGAAGCTCACCAACGGCGAATTCACGGTGCGGCACATCGTGATCAACGACAAGCACGGGATCTCGCGCCGCGTTTACAACGCCAAGGTGAATATCTACCGCCACAACGCCGAGCCGATACTGCTCGGGATCGAAGATCGCGTCCTCGACCCCGACACGTTGCCCGCCGACGGCGCGGAGCCGTTGCTCCGGCCCGCTCACGCCTGACCGCGAATCAGCCGGCCAACGACGACGGCTTCGGTACGAGCAGCGTTTCCGCCGATTTGTCTTCGTGTCGGAACGAGCTGCGGGAACTCGCGCGACTTGCCGATTTTCGCCTGCGGACCCGAGAAGCGCAGTTGATGGTGCCCCACTGCGATCAGGTCGCCGTCGCGAAGCCTATGCTCGCGCACGCGGCGACCGTTGACGAAGCAGCCATTGGTACTGCTGAGGTCGATCAACAGCCACCCGTCCGGCGTTTCCATGAACAGGTTCTGATAGCGGCTCACGTAGCGGCTATCGAGGCTGATGTCGCAGCTGTTGTCACGCCCCAGGACCATTCTTGGGCGGTTCAACGCGATCTCGGCCACGACCTTCCGGCCGCTCGAAACGACGCAGCCGCGCGGCCTCGACCTGGAGCTCACCGGGGTCGCTGAGGTGAACGGCCGCAGGTGATAGAGCCTCTTCCGTCGTGAGCGGCGCCCACGCGGAAGCGTCATAGCGGAGGTTGAGCTCCGTGCCCGCTTCCTTCAGAACGGCGCGCGTAACTTTCAGTGGGCGGTTGCCGCCCGCGTGCCGAGTCGCGATCGCGTCGAGTGCCACGCACGCGAGCGCGTTGATGTCGCCGACGACACCCTGCGTGAAGGCCTGAATATCCACGATGACGTCGTCGGGGATCAGCTCCTCGGCCCAGTCGCAGCCTGCGCCGCGCAGGCACGTGCGGGTGTAGGCGCGCGTTTCGTCGAGCGTGAACCCGGCGAGCCGTTGGTGCACGGCGCGCGCGAGCGGCCCGCCCTCGTACTGCGGAAGCAGGTTCGCGACGAGCTCTTCGCTGCGCGTGAGCACGAGGATGTAGACGAACGGGCGGTTGCGTAGCCGCAGTTGCGAAAGCGCCTCGAGCTCGCGAAGGACATCCGTCGAGAACCGCTCGAGACCATCGGCGACGATGTACGAAAAGCGTCCGTTACCCGCCTGATGGCGCAGGAACACTTCGAGGATGTTGCTGAGCTCCGCGGGGCTGCCCTGAACGGCACCCGGTCCGATGTCCTCGAGCAGCTGCCGGAGCAACTGGTCTGTGCGTCTCGCAGCCGGGCTCGATCCAGCTGACCGACACGTCACGCAGCGTGCGGAACCGTTGCCGCACGAGTGTTGTCTTACCGACGCCCGCGGCGCCGCTCAAGAACAGACAATGGATCTGCTTGTTCACGAGCTCGTCGAGCTTCGCCGTCGCGTAGCGCATCGAATGCGAAGCGAACACCGGCCGCGCGGCATCCGCGACGAACGGGTTGCTTTCTAGTTTGTACTGCTCGATGAACAACCGCGGAGCCTTATAGATGTTGTTCGCGGACGCCGCCACGATACCGCGGGGGCGCCGGCACGACTAGGGGTTACGCGCCGCTCGCCGCGGGCGAGCGCAGGTCGGGCCCGGCGAGCGCGGGAATCCGTGCGCGCCGAGATTAAGGCAATCTATCACCAGTAAACGCTAGGTCTATGATCTCGCACAGCTTGCCGAACGTGATAGCGGTAGACCGAGAGACAGCGAGAGAGTTTGGTCGGGGCGGCAGGATTTGCCGTGTCCCGGGGTAGCTAGCTACTCCGTCGGCTTGAGCGGATCGCTTACCGACATGACGAAGGACCAAGGGAGGCAAGGCCGATCGCCATTAGCCAACTCGAGGCGCACCAAGTTGGTGGTAATTAGCTCGGTCACGCTGAACGTTTCCTCGGCATCGACCGTGAACATTCCGGACTCCACGCGCCGTCTAGCCCTACGCGTGCCCAGCACGAATCTTCCTAGCATCTCCGCGAAAAAACAGGATGTGCACTCCCGGTCGTTGCTATCTACCTACTGGTTTTAGCTGCATCCTTTCGAATCGCGATGCCAGATCGTCCAGCGCTACCGCTTCGCTCTCAGCAAGCGCTCGTAGCCGTCGGGTTCGATTCACGTTCCGGCCGTATTCGCTTGGTGTCGGCAAGAGCACGGCACGCCGCCACAGCGCGCTTGAGTTCGAGTTCTGATAGTTGCATACGACACTCCTTGGCCGCACGACGGGCAGCGACTTTCTTAAGCGAGATGCCGCTTCGAGAGTTCCCTCACTTCGGGATGCGCGACTATCGGGCGGAGCTGATCAACGAAAATGCCATCCCAGGATCAAACCGCTCGATGAGCAGTCCCCATGCCTCGGCAGGCGTGATCTCGTCGCGCTTGAGCCGCTGCAGTACACGTCGCGCCATGAAACTCTCTAGGGCGTCTCTGAGGGCGAGCTGATGGTCCGTCATATAGCTGAAAGTTACACGGATCGATCGTCGGTGTTCGTGCGCCGCCAAACATAGCGGGCTTCAAATAGCCCGCCGCTTCGCCGGGGGGCTCGTGTGCGGCTGGCAGGGGGTGAGCCCGGAGCAGCTCGGGCTACGTTCGCACACCCTCAGCCGAGAGGGATTCAGCGCGAGGACCGCTCGTGCATGCGCGCGGAGCAGCTCGGCGACGTCGCGGACGCTGTAGCCCGATGGCTAGTAGCGCAAGAACCGTGACCGGGCTCGATCGCGTGGCACGTCCCGCGCATCGTACCGCCCTGGCCGAAGTGTCAGAAAAGCGTGAGTGGTTTTGCGGGTGAGAGCCCTGGAACCCGCGAGTTTATTGGTCGGGGCGACCCGGTTTGTCCTGTCCCTGAGCTGCCGCAGCGAATCCGGCTGAAATAGACATTCGCAGCGAGCTGACGGGCGCCGTTACGAAGGCAGCCAAACTGCCGTTTTCGAAGGTTGGGAAGTCTTCGACATACCCACCCCACGCATCCCGCGCTCGGCCGTTCAAGGGAAACGGCCGCGATACTCTCAAAGGCTAGACGCGGGCGTTACGGGCTTGCGACACGGTATGACACGTCAATCGGAGCGTCCTAACGAGTAGATACGAGCCCCCGCATCGGCTGACATGTCGTCAACCACGGACTGAGGAGAACCTTCATGGCGTTCGAGTCGCTGGCTGTCATCACGACTCGTGTCGATAAATTCGATCGGCAGAGCATTCCATACCAGCTTTTCATGCTGGGCTTGTGCCTCTACGCCATCGGTGCCCTTGCGGTCGAGACGATGATCCGCGTCAGCCCCGATACCTCGACGATCCTCGAGTACGCTGATCTCGTTGTGTGCGCCGTGTTCTTGTTGGATTTCCTTCTCTGCTTGGGCAAGGAGAAGGGATCCCGGTGGAAATACTTCCTGACCTGGGGCTGGCTCGACCTGCTCTCGGCGATACCGACCCTGAACGTGGCCCGATGGGGTCGTCTCGCGAGAATACTCCGCATCTTCCGGGTGATCCGCGGGCTGCGCCTTGGCCAGATCGCGTCTGGCCTGGTTCTGCGCAAGCGAGCCCACTCTACGGTTCTGGCAGCCAGCCTGGCGGCGCTCATTCTTGTCGTAACGTGCAGTATCGCCATCCTGCGGTTCGAGGACGGCGTGGAGTCCAACATCACCAACGGCGGTGACGCGATGTGGTGGGCGATCAGCACACTCACCACCGTGGGTTACGGGGATTACTACCCGATCACCGCAGAGGGACGGGTCGTGGCATCAATCCTGATGGTTGCTGGGCTTGCACTGAATGGCTCGCTGGCCGCTTTTCTGGCGGCTTGGTTTCTGCAGCCGACTCGGAAAGACGAAGAAGACGATCAAGAGAAATTGAGAAAGGAATTGAGGGCCTTACGGAATTCAATCGAGCGCGTAAACGTGCGCGATTAGATCCCTGCTCCCGTCGGCAGGAAGACAGCCCAGCCCCTCGCTTTCGGGAAGGGGGTCGAGTCGGGTACACGCGATTCCGCACGAGGGCAAAGACATCGAGAACCGCTCGTGGAAGCGCAGTGTTCGCGGCTGGCGCGCCATCCATGCGTCCGCCCAAGCCAGTCGCGATGCTGAGTTTCCCCGTGCCGATCGCGTTCCAGACCTCGAAACGCTGGACTACTCCGCCATTTGTGGGGTCGCCCGCGTGGTAGACGTGGTGACCAAAAGCCGCTCGAAGTGGCTTCTTCGCTCCCATGACAGTTCGACAAATTACGGCTGGATTTTGGCCGACGTGACTCCGCTGAAGATGCCCGTAAAGTGCAAAGGCGCGCTCCGGTTGTGGGACGTGCCTCCGAACGTAATCCGTCAACTCAAACGACAACTTCCCAAATTGAAGCTCGACGAATGAACGAAACTGTGACGTGACCATTACACGCCACAGCGCCCCTCTCGCATCGCAGAGCGTGATCTCGCCGCGCCCTAATCGCTGAAGGACGCGCCGAACGTAGAACGTATCCCCCGCCGCGACAATCGCGCGCGCAAGCTCGTACATCTCAGCGACGCTCCACTGCTCCATCCGGTAATCTTCGTCGCCTGCCGTATGCAAACGCGATGAGTATTTCTCAGCGAATCAGCGTCATTCGCGGCGAGTCAGAAATCCAGTGGTCCGCGCCTCGCACTACTGTATGGACACCCAGATATCCACACTGCACGCTCCGAACTCGATTGCCGGAGGACTGCTATGGATACCGATCATCAAGCTGCCCCTGCGTGGGCACGGGCTGGGTGTGCGCCTCGCACCCGGAGAAGCCGCTTGGTACCTGCGAGTGCGGCTCTCGCGGCACGCCTATGCGAATGCAACGACACAGCGTCTCCGCCGCGAACGTGCATCGTGTGCGGCGACGACTGAGCCTGTATGGCGAAGCACCGACGGGCATTTCTCGAACAGCCCCGCGAGAACGACATCCGCGTCACCGAGCGCGACGGCCGGCGCTGGCTGCAACAATGGCGAATGCCGCTGGATGGGCAATACCACCAGCGCGTTTCGGTCGACGTCGCCGAGCTACCGTGGCCGCCCTCGAATGTGCGAACGATGCCTCCGCGACCGTAGACGTTATTTTCTCCGCCACACACAACCACCTGTTCTGGTCATATCTGGGAAAGAAAACGGTATAGGCCCCTTATTCGCATCGCTGTTCATGAGCTTCTCGACGCGCGAGGCTACGTTGTCGCCGCTCGTCGCCTGTATTCCCTGTTATGGCGCCGTTGGTGTCGACGGCGAGCACGTTGAACGCCACACGCAGTGACCGTACCCCCGGATCCGAGCCACCGGCGATGTGGGAGAACGAACATATCACGCGACACTCGCGGCAAACACGGCGGGCGGTTTTCGGCCGAGCGATCGGTGCGGCCTGACGTGGTTGTAGTGCGCTCGCCAGCGCTCGATGCGTAGCCGAGCATCCTCGATGCTCGTGAACCAGTTCAGATCGAGACAATACTCGCGGAACTTGCCGTTGAAGCTCTCGACGAACGCGTTCTGTGTCGGCTTACCAGGTTGGATGAAGTGCAGCTTCACTCCCCGACGCTGCGACCACAGGAACATCGCCTTCGATGTGAGCTCCGGCCCGTTGTCGCAGACGATCGTCTTCGGTAGCGGCCGAGTCGGCGCGAGCCGCTCGAGTTCGTTCACGAGCCGCTGCCCCAAGATCGAGAAGTCGACGATTTGCAGCACGCACTCGCGCGTGAAGTCATCGACGACGTTGAACACTCGGAACCGACGGCCGTTCGCAAGCTGATCGGACACGAAGTCCACTGACCAGCGCTCGTTGACCGCGCTTGGCACGAGCATCGGGATCCTCGGGACGTTGAGCTTCTTGCGGCGCTTGCGCCGTACCTGCAGCCCTTCTTCACGGTAGAGCCGATAGGTGCGCTTCAAATTCACGACTCGGCCCTCAGTGACCAGCATGTCGTGCAGCGTCGGGCACCCATATCGCGGGTACTCCTGTGCGAGTGCCGTAAGCCGCTCGCGCAACGCGTCGTCGTTGCGTCCCTGAAGCTGGTACCACGCCGCCGAACGACTGAACCGCACGAGACGACACGCTCGACGCTCGCTGATGCGACGACTCTTCAGGTGATTCACGGCCCGGCGTCGCTGCGTGGCCGTTACCATTTTCCCGAGACCAACTCCTTCAGCGCCGCCTTGTCGAGTTCCGCCTCCGCGAGCAAGCGCTTGAGCTTCTGGTTCTCCTGCTCGAGCGCTCGCAGCTTCTTCGCGTCCGACACCTCCAGGCCACCGAACTTCGCCTTCCACCGGTAGATCGTGTTCTCAGCCACGCCGTGGCGGCGCGCTAAGTCGGGCACGGAGGCTCCCGCCTCGTGCTCCTTCAAGATCGAAATGATCTTCTCTTCTCGATACCGCTTGCGCTTCACGTTGGGACCTCCTTGGGGTCAAACTACAAGGAAATCCCACATCGCGCATGGCTCGGATTACGGGGAGACGGTCAGCAGCGCCACCAACGCCGTCGCAATCGCTCTAGCGCCCGACCGCGTCCACCAAAATCCCTCTACGTGCGCAGCGTGCTGACCGGCAAGTCGAGCGCAAGGCCGAGCGCGACCAAGCTCACGGCTTGTCGAGTTGGTGTGACGTTGCGTTACCCGGTCGTCACTACCGACGGGGTTCCTCGACCGCAGGTGCACCTTGTCGCTGTTGATCGCTGTTCGGCAAGCAAGAGGCGTCGGCCGGAAGCTCACTGCGCAGCCGTGCGATCTGTCCGCAAATTCATTTCGACTGGATACGGATACTGCTCGGTGGACCGCGTTGGCATTTGCTGGAGCTGGGTTTCGAGCTCGACGAGCCGCCGACACTCGAGCTGGACCTGTCTCTGGACTGCGATTACACGTTGTTGCTGTTGATCGCTGTTCGGCGGGCAATAGGCGTCGGCCGGAAGCTCACTGCGCAGCCGTGCGATATCGCTCCGCGTAGCTATTACCTGTGGATGCCGCTCGGTGAACCGCGTCAGCATTTGCTGGAGCTGGCCTTCGAGCAAGACGACCTGCCGACACTCTTCCTTGACCTGGACCTGTCCCTGGACCGCGATTACACGTTGTTGCTGTTGATCGCTGTTCGGCGAGCAAAAGGTGCCGTCGGCCGGAAGCTCACTGCGCAGCCGTCCGATCTCTTCCCGCAAAGCTACTGCGTCTGGATGCTGCTCGGAGTATTTCGTTAGCAGTTGCTGGAGCTGGGCTTCGAGCGAGAGGACCTGCCGGCACTTTTCCTCGTCCTGGACCTGGACTGGGCGCATGCCAATAGGTAGCGGTTGCAGTACGTCTGCCTGTTGGGGTGCTGGCGGTTCCGACACGACCGCAACGTCGTCCGTCTCGCCCGGCCGGCAACCGCTCAGGAGAGCCAACATCACGACGACCAGGGCCGCGCGCATGGAGCGGAGTCTACCTCAGTGACGTCCGCTGCCCTCAACTTAGGCTGCGGTCGGCGGGTCAGCATCACGAGCGAGCGTGGCTGCAATACCGGACGCGCGGAAAAGTGAGCAAGCGCAGCCCCTGCGGGTGCGGTCAAGTTGAGCCCCTAGGAGCTGCGCTATTGCTAGGGGTCCGCGCAGTGCGTTTGCGCTGGAGCTGCGTTCGCCCGCACCCGCCCCTATACCCGCGCTCAGGCTCTACGGGCCCCGTGCGAGTGCAGAGGGGTCCGGCGGAACTGTTACTAGCTGTCCCGAGGGCGAGAGCTAAGTTGCTGATTTGATTTGGTCGGGGCGACAGGATTTGAACCTGCGACCCCTTGCACCCCATGCAAGTGCGCTACCAGGCTGCGCCACGCCCCGACCGGAGGCGGCAGTGTAGCGGCAAAGACCGAACGCGGGAACCGGAGTTACGCGTCGGAAGGATCAGCGACGCAGCAACTTGAGCACGTCTTCGAGCTCGGCTCGGACCTGGCGAATGATTTGCTGGCTCTGGCTCGTGTCGGTACGGGCCTCGTCGCCGGTAAGACGCTGGCGCGCGCCGCCGATCGTGAAGCCCTCTTCGTACAACAGGCTGCGGATCTGCCGGATGATCAGCACGTCTTGGCGCTGATAGTAGCGCCGATTGCCGCGTCGCTTGACGGGCTTCAGCTGCGGGAATTCCTGCTCCCAGTACCGGAGCACGTGCGGTTTGACTCCGCAAAGCTCGCTCACTTCACCAATGGTGAAGTAGCGCTTTCCGGGGATGGGTGGGAGGTCGTCGTTATTCCCGGGTTCCAGCATAGGCTTCGACTCGCGCTTTTAGTTTTTGTCCGGGACGGAAAGTGACCACTCGGCGGGCGGTGATGGGAATCTCTTCGCCCGTCTTTGGGTTTCGTCCAGGTCGTTTGTTTTTGTCACGCAAATCGAAGTTTCCGAAACCGGAAAGCTTGACTTGTTCTCCGACGGCGAGTGCCGCACGAAGGTCTTCGAAAAAAGAATCGACGAGCTCACGCGCCTCTCGCTTGTTGAGCCCGAGCTCGTTGAACAACGACTCGGCCATGTCTGCTTTCGTCAGTGCCATAAATCCGGCGTCAGCTTTTGTTACGTTCTTATTGTCGCCCTGAGCTCACGCTCGAGACGGAGCGTGACGGACTGCATCGCTTGGTCAGCATCCGCGTCAGTAAGCGTGCGTGAGTCATCTTGCAAAATCAAGCCTAACCCTATGCTTTTTCGGCTTGAATCTACCCCGCTGCCCCGGTATACGTCGAAAACGATCACGTGCTGGAGCAAGGAACCCGCCGCCGCGCGCGCGCATTCGACCACTGTTGCCGCTGGAATCTTCTCATCGACCACGATCGCGAGATCCCGTCGGATCGACGGAAACTTCGAGTAGGTTCGGAACGCCGGGACGGTCGCGGCGAAGGTTGCATTCATCTGCAGCGCGAACACCACTGCGTTGCGTTTTCGATCGAGCCTGTTCTGCAGATCGGGATGTAGAACGCCGAGCCATCCGACAGGCTCGGTGCCGCGAACGATCCGCGCCGTCCTGCCCGTGCTCAGCGCCGGGTGCGTCGCCGCCTCGAAACGAAACTCGGCGCCTCGACCGGTGAGGTCCAGCAACGACTCCACGTCGCCTTTGACGTCGTAAAAGTCGACGTCCGGCCCTGCCCCGTCCCAATGCTCCGGCCCCCTCGTGCCGACGGCGAGGCCCGCCAACACTGCCGTCTGCCGGACGCCCTTGCCCGTCGGCCTCGAACTGCGGCCCGAGCTCGAAGAGCTTGAATCGACCGCGCTGATGGGCGAGGTTTTGCCGAGCGGCGTTCATGAGTCCCGGCCACAACGAACGCCGCAAAACCGCCATGTCGCTTGCGATCGGATTTGCCAGGCGGACCGGCGTGACGCCCGGGTTCACGGCCTCCTCGAGGTCGGCGTCCACGAAGCTGTAGCTGATCACTTCGGAATAGCCGCGCGCGGCGAGCCGATCGGCGGTGCGCTCAGGCGTCACGGCGGACTCGGTCGCGCGCCCGAGGCGCTCGCGCATCGTGCCTGGCGTGGGCGGAATCTGGTCGTAGCCGACCATCCTTCCGACCTCCTCGATCAGGTCTTCTTCGATCGTTATGTCGAATCGAAACGCGGGCGGCGTTACGCGCCAGCCGTCCGAGTCGCGCTCGACGCGCATCTCGAGCCGTTCGAGCACGCGGCCGATGCGCGAGTCCGGCACCGTGAGTCCCAGCACGGAGCTCACGCGCGCCCGCTGCAATCGGATCGGTGAGCGCTTTGGCGCCGCCGCGGCATGTTCGGTGAGCGAAAGAGGCCCGGCCTCGCCGCCGCAGATGGCAAGTAGCAACTCCGTTGCGCGCTCGACTGCGCGTGCCTGCTGCGTCGGATCAACGCCGCGTTCGAAGCGCAGCGACGCGTCCGTGTGCAACCCGAAGCGCCGGGCACGACCCGCGATCACGCCGGGCGAGAAGAACGCGCCCTCGAAAAAGATCGACGTGCTTGCGGCGCTCACCGCCGTCGATTGGCCGCCCATGATTCCGGCGAGGCCGACAGGACCACGCTCGTCCGCGATTACGAGCACGTCGTCGCGCAGCTCGATGGATTTACCGTCGAGCAGCACGAGTGATTCATTCGGCGCCGCCAGCCGTACGACGATCTTGCCTGACAGCTTGTCGAGGTCGTACGCATGCAGCGGCTGGCCGAGCTCGAGCATGACGTAGTTAGTGACGTCGACGACGGGGTGAATGGCTCGAAGGCCCGCGCGGCGCAGCCGCTCCCGGAGCCATGAGGGTGACTTGAGACCGGTGCGGACGTTGCGGATCACGCGGCCCGCGAAGCGCGGGCAGTGCTCGGGGGAAGCCAGCTCCACCGGGAAGCGCTCGCTGAGCGCCGTTGGCGCCGGGCGGGGTTCGCGGCGTAGGAGCGGCAGGTCGCGCCGTGCGGCGAGCTCGCGGGCCAGCCCGAGCACGCTGAAACAGTCGCCGCGGTTCGGGGTCACGTTGACCTCGAGAATCGCGTCGTCGAGGCGCAGACAATCCGTCAGCGTCTGACCGACCTGCGCATCGACATCGAGCAACAGCAGGCCGTTCGTGTCGTCCGGCAGCTCGAGCTCCTTGGCGGAGCACAGCATCCCTTGCGACCTGACGCCGCGCAGCTCCGCGGCGCCGATCGTTTTGCCGCCGGGCAGTGTCGCGCCGACCCTTGCGAATGGCACCTTGATTCCGGCCGCGACGTTCGGCGCGCCGCAGACGACTTGCAGCCGCTCCGCTCCGTCGTTGACCGTACAGACGGAAAGTCGATCAGCGTTCGGATGGCGCGCGACGGTCTCGACTTGCCCGACCACGACGCCCTCGACGCCGGTTACCCACGCTCGCTCGACGGACTCGACCTCCAACCCGGACGTCGTCAAATCCGCGGCCGCGCGCTCGGCGTCGCCGTCGAGCTCGACCCAGTCGCGGAGCCACTCCAGATTTACGCGCATCGCACCGCTCTACGAGAACTGCTCGAGGAAGCGCAGATCGTTCTCGAAGAACGAGCGCAGGTCCTCCACGCCGTAGCGCAGCATCGTGAGCCGCTCTACTCCCATGCCGAACGCATAGCCGCCGAACTCGTTCGGGTCTATTCCAGCATTGCGCAGCACATTCGGATGCACCATGCCGCAGCCGAGGATCTCGAGCCAACGGCCCGACTCGGCGAGCACATCGACTTCGGCCGACGGCTCGGTGAACGGAAAATAGGACGGCCGGAAACGCAGCTGCACTTCGCGCTCGAAGAAATTCGACACGAACTCGTACAACAGTGCCTTCAAATTCGCAAAGCTCACGTCGCGATCGACGACGAGACCTTCGACCTGGGTGAACATCGGCGTGTGTGTGACGTCGGAGTCGCGCCGGTATACGCGCCCCGGCGCGATCAGGCGAATCGGCGCTCCGTGCGCCTGGAGCGCGCGTATCTGCACCGGCGAGGTGTGCGTGCGCAGCAGCAGCCCCGAGCTCAAATAAAAGGTGTCGTGCATTGCACGCGCCGGGTGGTCGTCCGGGATGTTGAGCGCGGTGAAGTTGTAGAACTCGTCCTCGACCTCGGGCCCCGTGTGCACGTCGAAGCCCGCATGCCCGAGGATCTCCACCATTCGCCGCAGCGTGCGGGTGACGGGATGCAATTGGCCGGCGCGCTCACCGCGGCCCGGCAACGTCACGTCGATCGCGTCGGCGGCGAGCGCCGCGGCGACGCGCTCGGTCTCGAGCATCTCGCGGCGCGCTTCGAGCGCCGCGGTGAGCGATGCTTTCGCCGAGTTGATGGCTTTCCCCACGACGGGAATCTGCTCGGGCGGCAGCTTGCCAACCTCGCGCAGCTGCGCGGTGAACACCCCTTTTTTTCCGAGGTATTGCACGCGCACGGCGTCGAGCGCGGCCAGGTCGCCGGCCGCCTTGACGGCGGCCTCGGCCTGCTCCAGCAGTTGAGCGATGCTGCTCACCGCGGCACGTCCTTGGCGCGCGTGCTATGCCGCGGCTGCGAGCGCTTCTTTGGCCACGGTGGCCAGCGCGGCAAACCCCTCTTGGTCGAACACCGCGATGTCGGCCAGCACCTTACGGTCGACCTCGATCTCAGCAAGGCTCAGACCGTTGATGAGGCGGCTATACGACAAACCGTTGGCTCGCGCTGCGGCGTTGATGCGTGTGATCCAGAGCGCGCGGAACTCGCGCTTGCGCACGCGCCGATCGCGGAATGCGTACTGCCCCGCCTTGATGACCGCTTGTTTCGCGGCACGATAGACCTTGCGCCGCGCGTTGTAGTAGCCCTTCGCTTGATCGAGGACTTTGCGATGCCGCGCCCTGGCGGTAACGCCTCGTTTGACTCTCGCCATGTTCCGTCTCCCTTAAGCGTACGGCAGCTGCTGGCGCAGACCCGGAACGTCCGCGTCTGCAACCTGCTTCTGACGGCCGAGTTGGCGTTTCCGCTTCGGCGACTTCTTGGTGAGAATGTGGCGCATGTGCGAATGGCCGGATTTGAACCCGCCATTGCCTTTCGCGCGGAAACGCTTTGCAGCGCCGCGCTTGGTTTTCAGCTTCGGCATGACTTTCTCCTCTTTGGTCTAGCCCGTTCCAGCGTTGCCTTCGGCTGGGCGGGCGGTCCCGCGCCGGTCGCCGCGAAGGCGCTCGACACGAGAACACTTGATAGTTTCGACAGGCTCTAACGTTTGCGCGGCGCGATCACCATCACCATCTGCCGCCCTTCCATCAAGGGCTGTTGCTCGACAGCGCCGTAATCCTGCAAATCGGCCTGAACGCGTTTCAGCAGCGCGGCGCCGATCTCCTGGTGCACCATCTCCCGTCCGCGGAACCGGAGCGTGACCTTCGTCTTGTCGCCGTTGGTCAGGAACTTGATCAGGTTCCGAAGCTTGACTTGATAGTCGCCCTCTTCGGTACCTGGCCGGAACTTGATTTCCTTGACCTGGATTTGCTTTTGTTTCCGCCGCGCCGACTGCGCCTTCTTGTTCTGCTCGAACACGAACTTACCGTAGTCCATGATTCGGCAGACAGGAGGCTCGGCTGTCGGAGCGACTTCTACGAGGTCCAATGCGGAAGCTTCGGCGCTTCGCAGCGCCTCTTGGATCGACATGACGCCGACCTGCTCTCCGTTGGGACCGATGACGCGAATCTGAGGTGACGTGATCTCAGCATTGCGTCTTACGCGTTTACCTTGGACGATTCGCTACTCCTTACGTTAGCCCGAAAAACATCGGCCGTGGCTTGCTGCGATGAGAGTAACTAGCTCGCTTCGCGCTCGCCAACGGCCGTCCCGTCGATTGGGTCCCGCGATCCGGAAAATCAGCCGATCTGCGGAACAGGCGGCATTGTACGGACACGCCCGAACCGGCACAAGGCGGTCGCGGACCTAAAGCCTTTAGTTTCAGGCAGTTCGCAATCGCCGATTGGCGCCGCCTTGCGACCTCGGTGCCCGCGGCGCCGCGGATCAGTGCGTGCCGCGGTTCAGCTCGAGGATCCGCGTGACATCGTGCAGGCTCTCGACCTCGTAGTCGGCCGCGAGATCGCCCGCCGTGTGCGTTTCCTTCGACAGTCGCCCTTCGGGCCGGCGGAGCCAGGCGGCAATCATGCCGGCCGACATCGCGCCTTGGATGTCGAACATCGGCGCGGCGCAATAGAGAACGTCGCGCGCTTCGAGACCGGTCTTGCGGAGCACCCATTGATAGGTGCGCGGATTCGGCTTCGCGACGCCGGCCTGCTCCGTGCTGCCGACGAAGTCGGCCTTGAACCTCTTGAACTTCGCGACGTACATGTCGAGGTATTTCGTCTCGACGTCCGAATAGATGAAAACTTTCACCCCGAGGTTTTGCTGATCCGTGAGCGCGGCTTCGGTGTCGGGAAACAGCTCGACTTTGGCTTGGAGGTCGAGAAACGCGTCCACGTCGTCCGCGTCGCCGTGAATCCCGTGCATCTTGTATGCGTTCGCGAGCGCCTCGCGCACGATGTCGGTGACTTGAGTGTAGCGGAAGAATGCGGCTCGCCGGTGCAGTCCCTCGAAGTTGCGAACCCAGGTCTCGACGAACTCCTGCTCGGGGACCTTGGCGTCGTGCTTCTTCAGCAGCTTTGCCGCAGCGCCGCGCCAGCTTCCGGCCCAATTGAACAGCGTCGTCTTGGAGTCGTAGAACACGGCGCGGGGCCAGCGTCCGGTGATTGCCATCGTCAATTCCCCCCGGGAAATCTACGGTTGCTCGTCTCGCTTCAGTATCGATGACACGCGCTCGAGACGAAACGGTGTCCGCCGCACGAGCTCCGGAAGCGTCGTCGGCGCACGCGCGTCCGCGATCGTCGTCGGATAGAGCGCGCGGAGCTGCAAAGTGTCGCCGGGCGACAAGCCCGATACGTTCGCGATGTCGGCCCGACCGTCCAGCTTGTCGCGATAACGGCCGAAGAACAGCGGAATGTCGCCGCCGAAGCCGAAGAAGTACATCACGTCGCGGAAATTCGCAGTGTGCTCGAGCCCGAGCGCGTGCCCGAGCTCGTGGACGCACGTGAGATAGACGATCGTGTCGCGGAATAGCCCGTCGGTGCGCGCGCGCTCGGCGATCGCGGGTCCGAACGCATCGGTGTCGGGCCGGATGAACACGGCCGCGCCGCGCCGCCCGCCGACTTCGACCGGGACCATTTCGCCGTATTGGCCTCCGCCGGGTTCGACCCAGAAGATGTGAACGAGCGCGGACTCCTCATCGCCGGGCTCGAAGTGCAGCTGGCCGCCCGCCGCCCGCTCCCAGTCGCCGAGTGCCCAGGTCGCGAGGTCGCGGTCGCCGTCGCGGTACGCGGAGCCTGCGCGCGCGGGTGCGATGAAGTAAGTGACGCGGCCGCGATCGAGGGGGCCGAGCGCGGGCGCGTCCTGCGCGAGCGCGTCGTACGTCGGCGCGACCGAGACGAGCGCCACAAGCGACACGACCTCCAGGAGCGACACCCAAGTCCGCCGTTGTTGTTGTGTCCGAGTCGCCCGTCGAACCAGTGGTGTCGCCATCGACAGACTATGCCAAGGCGCTCGCCCGAAAGGAACGGCCGCCACCGAGGGGCGCGACCGTGAGTGGTCAGAACCGCGCTTTGATCGAGACGAAGTACTGCCGCGGCGCGCCGAGTCAGCAGCGTCTGCGTCGCGCCGTTCGGGTCTGAGTTCACGAAGCCGTTCGAGTCGATCGTGCTGTAGTACTCCTCGTCCGTGAGGTTCGTCCCGTCGGCCTGCAGCACGAGCTCCTTGGCCGGACCGAACGGCTCTGAAGCGAAAGCCGCCTGCCGACCTCGCAGCGCGACGTCGCGCCGCCTTCGTTAGGTCACAGAAAAGCTCCCTTCGCTTGCAATGGATTTGTCGGATCGCTGTGCGTCAACGCCAGCTTCCCAGCACAAGCCAGTCGGTCCAAGGCTCTTTGGCCTCGGACAGCGATTGAAAAACAGAGGCGCTGTAATAGCGAGCCGCATCCGTTTCCGTATCTCGCGGAATCAAGTCGCCACTGAGGCGCACTACGGCCGAGCCGTCGACTCCGCCCAGTGCGGATCGGGCAACTCCCTGCGATGCCGAGCAACCGTTCGAAGCGACGTGCTTCACTGCGCCGCCTCATCGCGATCGCGCGATGGCGTGCAGTCGAGCGTCGGCGACCGTCGGGCGATCAAGCCGTCGCGAAGGACGTCCACTGACCCGACCGGAATGACCAGGCGACTGCACGTTCTCCCGTCATCCGCACCAATGCTCTTGTCGTTTCGCGCAGTGTTACGGATCTTAGGGCAAAAGAAACCCCGAAGCGGGGTGTCTCGTTAACGGCGTCTACACCTGGCAGCGCAGGGCGCCTGCGCATCGGCCGCTCGCGGCTCTCGAACAACCCGGGCGACGTCGGCTCTTCGTGCCGCTATGTTCGCTACGCATACAAACACGGGCGATCCGTCGCCCTAGCTTTTGCGGTATCGACGGACCATGAAAGCCGATGGCGGCGACTCGCTCGACACGAATTGCGCTGGCATTACGCGCCGTCGTCACCAGCTCTTGTGTTCGAGAAGTGGCGACCTGATCTTTGCGCTAAAGAAACCCCGAAGCACGGCTCTGCGGCCACGAGTTAACCGCACCAGGCGCCGGCGATCGCGCGCTGCGCTCGAACAACTGGGACGTCGGCTCATGAAAGCCGATGGCGCGGTTCCTCATCGACTTTGCGCTGGAACGCGCCGTGGACCAGTAGCGAGAGAAGCGGCGACCAGACGCTCGCTTCTTAACCGCCGCCTGCGGCCACCAGTACGGATAGGCGCGGCGACGGCGCAGCGCTCATGAAATACGCCCGGGATAGAGCCATTGGAGCGTCGTTATTGATTGCCGTTGGGGTTGTGGAAGCCGCGCTTCTCGTTGCAATCCTGCTCGCGTGACGCCCGGTTGTGCAGCACCGCACTCTGCGGAAAATGCGCCGCGGTTTCCCACGGCGCACTCTGATACCCACTTACGACGACTATTCGGGAAGGCCGTGCGCGCGCGTGATTGATGCGTTTGCCGATACGCTCTCGAAGTATTGAGCGACCCGCGCGCAAGGAATAGCGCCGGGTTCCCCGGCGCACTTAACTTACGACGACTTTTGAGGGTCGGTCGATTGACCGTAGTCGTCGATCCTAAATTGGTAGGCGCGATAGGTTTCGAACCTACGACCCCCACCATGTCAAGGTGGTGCTCTACCACTGAGCTACGCGCCTAAAAGAGGCGCCACGATACCTACATCGGGTATCGGTTCTCAAGTACCGCCGTTCCAGAGCTCGCCGAGCTAAGCTGCCTCTCCATCTGCTGCGATGACGTCGCGTGTCGGAGCAAGCGCGTCATGACGGGCCGCCTAGGGTGTCGAACCGCTTTACGATTCTCCTGATGGCAAACGACGCACGCCAACCTGTCAACTCATTGTTTAGTAATGAAACAACAACTCTGGCACGCCGTTTGCTTAATCGTTGCAGCTTCTAATTGCGGCTTCGATCAGATGATGACCAAATTGCGTGGGCTGTTGTTGGCGGGGTGTCTGGCTGCGACACCTTCTGCGTTCGCCATCCCGCTTGGAGTAGACATCATCGGCGGCTGGGGCGACTGGTCGATCTCCGGTACCGGACTGTCGGATAGCTGGGTCGGCTACTACAGCGACAGTTTCAATGTTGCGCCGGGCACCTACACCTTCGCGATCAACGGCACTGGCGTGCTCTTTGCCGGTTGGAGTCTTTCGTTGAACGGCGAAGTGGTCCACAGCGGTTTCCAACACAGCGACTACGAGCACGGTCTGTTCTTCGAGATTAATGACGACTATCGGTTCACCGCAGCGCGGCCGCTAACATCGGTTCCAGAGCCGGGAACCTTGGCGCTGCTGGGGATCGGTATCGCCGCACTCGGACTGTCGATTCGCCGCAGACGCGCCGAAAGCCTAACTACGGCGCAGATCCTTCTGCGAGAAAGCCGCGCCCTCGCGCGGCTTTTCTTTTTCCGGGATCCTTTCGCGCCGAACGCCCGGTAGGCAGCCGCTAGGCAGGCTCCTCGACGCGTTTCGGGAAGCCCATTCCCTGCTCACGCAGCTCGTTGATCTCGTCCCGCAGCCGCGCGGCCTGTTCGAACTCGAGGTCGCGCGCGTGCTGGTACATCTTCTTCTCGAGCTGCTGCATGCGTGCGACCGCCTGCTCGGGTGTGAGCCGGTCGTAGCTGCCCCCGTGGCGGGTATCCCCTCCCGGTCGCTGCGCGCGCCCGCCCTTCATGCGGCTCCGGGGCGAAGCCCGCGCCCCTTCCATCACGTCCTGAACGGCCTTGAGGATCGAGCGCGGCTCGATCGAGTGCTGGCGGTTGAACTCGATCTGTTTGTTGCGGCGCCGATCCGTCTCATCGAGTGCGCGCCGCATCGAGCCCGTCATCTGGTCGGCGTATAGGATCGCTTTGCCGCGGATGTTGCGCGCGGCGCGGCCGATGGTCTGGATCAGCGAGCCTTCCGAGCGCAGGAAGCCCTCCTTGTCCGCGTCGAAGATTGCGACGAGCGATACCTCGGGCAGGTCGAGTCCCTCGCGCAGCAGATTGATCCCCACGAGCACGTCGAACTCGCCGAGCCTGAGATCACGGATGATCTCCATGCGCTCGACGGTCTCGACGTCTGCGTGCAGGTAGCGCACGCGTACGCCGTGCTCTTGAAGATAGTCGGTGAGGTCCTCAGCCATGCGCTTCGTCAACGTCGTGATGAGGACCCGTTCGCCGAGCTTGGCGCGTTCGTTGATCTCCGACAGCACGTCGTCGACCTGCGTTCCGGCCGGTCGTATCTCGATGTCGGGGTCCACGAGACCCGTGGGCCGGACGACCTGCTCGACGATTTGGTCCGAGTGCGTGTGCTCGTAGGGGCCCGGCGTCGCGGAGACGAAGATCGACTGCGGTGCGATCTGCTCATACTCATCGAACGACAACGGCCGGTTGTCGAGCGCCGACGGCAAACGGAACCCGTACTCGACGAGCGTCTCTTTGCGCGAGCGATCACCCTTGTACATGCCGCCGATCTGCGGAATCGTCACGTGGCTCTCGTCGACGAACAACAAACCGTCGTCGGGCAGATAGTCGAACAGGCACGGCGGCGGCTCTCCGGGCTGGCGGCCCGAAAGGTAGCGAGAGTAGTTCTCGATGCCCGAGCAGTACCCGACCTCGACGATCATCTCCAAGTCGAAGCGCGTGCGCTGCTCGAGTCGCTGCGCCTCGACGAGCTTGTTGGCAGCGCGCAGTAGTGTGAGTTGTTTGCCGAGGTCGATGCGGATCTGATCGACCGCCGCAAGTAGGGTCTCGCGCGGCGTCACGTAGTGCGTCTTCGGGTAGATGGTCACGCGGGGCGTGGTTTGCTCGACTTCGCCCGTGAGCGGATCGAACGTGCTGATCTGCTCGATCTCGTCGTCGAATAGCTCCACGCGCACCGCGTCGCGTTCGGAGTCGGCCGGGAAAATGTCGATCACGTCGCCGCGCACGCGGTAGGTGCCGCGGCTGAGGTCGAGCGGATTGCGCGAGTACTGGATCTCCGCGAGCCGGCGAAGTAAGTCGCGTTGGTTGATGCGCGTGCCGCGGGCGAGGTGCAGCACCATCTTGTGGTATGCGGCGGGATCGCCGAGGCCGTAGATGGCCGACACGGTCGCGACGATCACGACGTCGCGGCGCTCGAGCAACGCCTTCGTCGCCGACAGCCGCATCTGCTCGATATGCGTGTTGATCGAGGCATCCTTCTCGATGTACGTGTCGCTCGAGGGCACGTAGGCCTCGGGCTGGTAGTAGTCGTAGTACGAGACGAAGTATTCGACGGCGTTGTGCGGGAAGAACTCGCGCATCTCGCCGTAAAGCTGTGCGGCAAGCGTCTTGTTGTGCGCGAGGATCAGCGTTGGGCGCTGCAGCTCCGCGATCACGTGTGCCATGGAGAATGTCTTGCCGCTTCCGGTCACGCCGAGCAGAGTTTGCTTCGCGAGGCCGTTGCGTAAGCCGTCGATGAGCAGGGCAATCGCCTGCGGCTGATCGCCGGCCGGCGCGAAATGCGACACGAGTTGTAAGCGTTTGTCGTTCATCGAGGATTCCCGAGCCCAGGGCCGCGGTGTGGCGAGGTCGAGCGTCGGCCCTTAAGATAAGCGACCCTCCCTCCCCAGAAAAGGCTCAGCCGTTGACCATTCGCCTCGCGCACCGGCTCCAGCGCGTCCGCCCCTCGCCCACCGTCAGCATCACCGCGCTCGCGACGCGATTGCGCGAAGCGGGCCGCGACATCATCGTGCTCAGCGTCGGCGAGCCCGACTTCGCGACGCCGGAGCACGTCAAGGCGGCGGCGCGCGAAGCGATCGCGCGCAACGACACGAAGTACACGGCCGTCGACGGGGCGCGCTCGCTCAAAGAGGCGATCGTCGCGAAGCTCAAGCGCGACAACCGGCTCGCCTACGCGACGGATCAGGTCCTCGTGTCGAGCGGCGCGAAGCAATCCTGCTACAACGCCTGCCTCGCGCTGCTCGACCCCGGCGACGAGGTGATCATCCCGGCTCCGTACTGGGTGTCGTATCCGGACATGGTGAGGCTCGCGGACGCGGAGCCCGTGATCCTGCAAGCGCCCGCGGAACGCGGTTTCCGAATCAGCGCCGAGCAGCTCGCTGCGGCGATCACGCCGAAGACCCGGCTCGTGATCTTCAACAGCCCGTGCAATCCGACCGGCGGCGTCTACTCGCGCGACGATTGGCTCGAGCTCGGCGCCGTGCTGCGCGAGCATCCACGAATCGTGATCCTGACGGACGACATCTACGAGCACATCTACTGGGCCGACAAGCCGTTCACGAGCTTCGCTGAAGCGTGCCCCGAGCTCTACGATCGCACGATCACCGTCAACGGGATGTCGAAGTGCTACGCGATGAGCGGCTGGCGCATCGGCTACGCCGCGGGGCCCAAGTCCGTGATCCAGGCGATGACGAGCATTCAGAGCCAGAGCACGACGAACGCGTGCACGATCTCGCAAGCGGCGGCGCGCGCGGCACTCGAAGGCGACCAGAGCGGCGTCGGTGTGATGTGCTCGGAATTCAAGCGTCGTCACGATGTCGTGCTCCGGCGCTTGAACGAGATCCCGGGATTTGCGACTGTGGCTGCGCTCGGGACGTTTTATCTGTTCCCGAACGTCGAAGATGCGATGCGGGCTAAGCGGGCAGCGAACGACGTCGAGCTGTGCGAGCAACTCCTCGAGAGCACTGGCGTTGCGCTCGTGCCGGGCTCCGCGTTCGGCGCACCGGGACACCTGCGCGTGTCGTTCGCGGCGAGCCTCGACACCCTCGAGGATGCGCTCGGGCGAATCCAGCGGTTCATCTCGCCGTGAAAATCGAGGTGCATTTTCCGCGTTCATCGTGGTGTGATCTAACTCACTGAGAATCCAAGTAATTCACGGGGTCTCGCCTTGACTTGACCCGAGGCTTCTTCCAGAATGCCGTCGCGTTTTCCGCTCGGTTCCCCGGTAGCTCAGTTGGTAGAGCGACGGACTGTTAATCCGTTGGTCGCTGGTTCGAGTCCGGCCCGGGGAGCCAATTTACCCTCCCGCTGCGACAATCCCTGTCATGTTTGAGCGGTGCACAGCCCGCCTGCCTGATTGAGCGGGCGCGTGCGGGCCCAGGCCTCGCCTGTCGGCGCCTACGGGCTTCTCATGTGCTGGTCGTAGATGAGCTGATAGGAATCCGGGCCGATGCTGATCTCGCCCGTGAACGGCGTGTCGAGCGCGAAGATGACGAGCAGCACCATGGAGAGCGATGCCGCGAAGCCGAGCAGCATGCAGGCCTGGAAGCGGACGTTCTCCATGTAATAGAACAGGCCCAGCGTGACGCCGGCGGTGGCTCCGCCCAGCAGCACGAACCAGAGCACACTGGGCAGGCCACCCTGCGCGGCGTCTAGTCGCTGACGGCGCTGCTCGATCGAGGTGGTTGAACGCACGCACCGTCTCGGCATGCAGGATTTTCTGCCCCTCGGTGGCAGGCTCGAACGCGTAGAGCAGGCCCTGCATGCGATCCATCCACGCGACGCCTTCGCTCGGAATCTCCCCCCGTCTCAGCTGCGGCCACGCGCCGTTGATGACCTGATCGGTGTAGCCGCGCAGCACGTCGCGCATGGAGCCCGCGAGCGGTTCGGGATAGCCGCCGAGGTCACGCCAAAGAGTGGTGATCGCGGTTGCCTCGGCGGACACGATGCTCGAGACGTTCGTATACCTCGTCCACGCGCCGACCGCCGTCAGCGCCGCGATCAGCCCGTAGAGCAGCACCGACGCCTGCATGAGCGGCGCGACGTAGTAAGCGTTGTTGAAGTTGATTCCGAGGCGAGGAAGGATGTGGCGCCTGAAGATCCACAGACCCACGAGCACAACCCCCATCAGCCAGGCGTTCAGCACGATAGCCAGCAGCCAGAGCGGCAGCCGCTCCAGAAATTCGATCATCGCCATATTCGTTTAGTCTCGGTCACTCGCCGTTGCGTCGGCGGATGGTAAGGGGTTGCTGCACAACGTCACAGAACGGCGCTGACGACGAGCCGCGGACGGTTGCATTCCGGTTTGCGGTAGGACTGACGAAGAAGGCAGTGCGCCTGCGAGTTACTTGACCATGTATTTTTTCGACTCGAGGCAGACGCTGAAGGCTTTCTTGAAATTGCCCATCTGCTCAGCCGTAGCCTGCTGGCTCGCCGCGGCGCTTTGCTGTGAGGACGCAGCCGCCTGCTTACTCTGCGCCTTTGCTCCGCGCCTCGCGGCTATCGCTCCCACTGCCGCACCGGTGGCCGCGGCATCGCTTTTATCCTCGTCGGCAATCCCGCCGATCAGCGCCCCGGCGGCTGCCCCTTTGACCGCGCCTTTGGTGCCTGCGCCTTTGCCAGCGGCGTTTGCTTGCTGGGCTTGTTGTTGCGCCTGCTCTTGTGCCGCTTGAGCTTGTTTCTGCAACTCGAATGGATCGGTGCCCGTGTTCGTGACAGCCCAGCTGTAACACTCGGCCTCGTCCTTGGATTGCTGGGCCGCGTCCTGGCCATTGGACGGAAACACGTAGACGTTCATGGTCGCGGCCAGCGTTTTTCCCGAGGGCGGGGCCTGGGCCAGCGCTTGGCTCGAAGTTGCAACCAGAAGGAGCCCAATCATTGCCGCGTGTGAACTTCGCATTTCTGATCTCCTATTCTCGGCCGTAAGACTCTTTCTCGATGCTCGGTGCCGCCATGCGGGTTGCGAGGCGATCGCTCGTCCTAAGTTCGACTGCGGAAAGCCTCGACTACTTCCGGCGGTAGATTGCCGTTGCTGGTCCGGCGAAGTCCGTCGGAGCGCAGCTCATACATCGCAGGAGGATCGCCAACCGCGCTTACGAGCTGGACGTACTTGTATCGATTGAAGACTGCTACGCGGCACGCTTCGCGTCGCACTACGAAATGCTGAGGCTCGCGTGCGTGCTTTTCGATGACCGCGTCCAGCGCCTCGCGGTCTTCGACGAACCGAACGGGCCGCTCGACGCGCCCCAAGTACTCCGCCAACGCAAGCAACGACGAGTGCGAACGAGTGTGCCGCTTCCCGTCGCGAAGTGCGTAGACCGTTCTGGCGCCCCCGCCGGCCGCTTCCTCCCACCGAACGTCGTACCCGGCCTGCCTGATCCTTCTTTCGACTTCGGCATCGTTCATGGCTTTCAAGCTAACACACTCGAGCGTACGGCAGGGCCGAATCGACGGCTGAGGCCGTAGCAGAACCTCTTTCGGAGCGCATGCGCGAGCACCTCACGAAGCTACGCTTCAACTGTGACGACTAGTGCCACGCGCCTGGACACTCGTTATGGCACGCTGGGCATCTCACGTCCGCTATGGACCGCCCGGAGGGCATCCGATGAAACCAGATCAAGCGAAGCCACTACAAGTGGCCGCGCAGCATGCGGCGAAGTGGTGTGTCGAGAAGCTCGAGATGCGCGAGGGCGGATTCGGCAAGGATCACGAGCACTCCGATACTGAGCGCGCGGCGTTGCACGTCGCTCACTCGATCGCGGTCTGTGAGATTGCGCGGCTGCAGGCCACGATCGACGGTAGATAGAGTCGCGCCGCGCCCGGCGTAGAAGCGCTATCGATTCTCCGCTGTCCCCGAAGCTCGCGACCCGCTCGCGGCCAGTGCCGCGGGCTCCCCTCCTCCCGCGCGCGCCGGCCCGCGACTCGGGCCGTGGGATTCTCCGAGAGGCAACCGAACGCTCGTGCGCGTCGCAACGCTTGCGCAAGCGCACTCCATTGCTCGACGGTGCGATACCGTGATTTCATGACATCCGCTGTCAGGTAGGTCTGCTAGATTCACGCAATGCGCGCCGACCGCCTCCTTTCGATACTCCTTCTGTTGCAGGCCAACGGCAGGATGACCGCGCGGACGCTCGCGCATCGCCTAGAGGTGTCGGAGCGCACGATCCTCCGCGACATGGACGCCCTCAGCGGCGCCGGCGTTCCGGTCACGGCCGAGCGCGGAGTGGGTGGTGGCTGGCGCCTGCTCGACGGCTACCAGACGAAGCTCACCGGGCTCACGTCACCCGAGATCCAAGCGTTGTTCCTAGCGCGGCCGCCGAAGCTGATGGCGGACCTCGGTCTTCAGGAGGCTGCCGAGGGCGCGTGGATCAAATTGCAGGCGTCCCTGCCGATTGAAATGCGTGGGCAAGCGGAGTTCGTGCGCCAGCGCATTCTCATCGATGCGCGCGGCTGGCGCGATTCGGCGGAGGCGATCGCGAGCCTGCCGGTGCTCCTCGAGGCGCTGTGGCGCGGGAGGCGTGTGCGCTTCGACTACGAACGCTCGCCGGACGGACGCGCGCGAGCGGATCGTCGACCCGCTCGGCCTCGTTGCGCGCGGCAACGCCTGGTATCTGGTCGCGGACAAGGGCGAGCAGCGCCGCACGTATCGCGTCTCGCGAATCACCGCCGCCGCGTTGCTCGAAGAGCCAGGTCGACGTCCGTCGCAGTTCGATCTCGCGGAACACTGGGAGCGCGCGGCGACGGAATTTCGCGACAAGCTGCCCAGCTATTACGCGACGTTTCTGGCCGACGCCGCGTGCATGGGTTGGGTACGCTATCGCGGCCGGCGCGTCGAGGAGGAGACTCGCGAAGGCGAGCGGATTCGGATTCGCATCCGGTTCGACGTCGCCGAAGAGGCGCTGCAGTTCGCGCTCGCGCTCGGCCCCGCGATCGAGGTTTGCGAGCCCGCGGAGCTCCGCGCGCGCGTCCTCGCGGCAGCCGAGGAGATCGTGCAGCGTTACCGCGCTGCCGCGGCGCTCGAAACGAGGCGCGACGCTATGGTTTCGCCTGCGACATCAGTGCGAGCGGCCGACCCTCGGGGTCTTTGAAGAACGCCATCCATTCCTCCGTGCCGTCCGCGTGGCGGTGGATCATGTGGGGTGCGCCGTGGAACTCGACGCCGCGCGCCGTGAGATTGGCGTGTGCGGCCGAGATGTCTGCCACGCGGAAATAGAGGACGGATTCGCTGCCCGGTTGCTCGTTCTCCGCGCTCAGGTACAGCCGCGTGCCGCCGCAGTCGAAGAACGCGAGCTTGCCGAACGTGTACAGGTGAGTCAGCCCCAGGACGCCGCCATACCACGCTTCGGCTTTGGCGATGTCCTTCACCGTGCGTGAGACTTGTCCGATCGAGCCGAGCTCAAGCGTGTTGGCAGTCATGGATGGGTCCTTCGTTTGTGTTCGATGCAGGGCGCTGCCGATCGGCGCACCGCGCCAGCGCTTGAGCTCCGTGCGGTCGCTCAAGCCGAGCTTCGCGACCGCGTTCTCGACGTGATACTTCACGGCGTCGAGGCTGATTCCGCGCCGCTTCGCGATCTGGCCGTTGCTGAGGCCGTGCCGCACGGCATTCACGATCCGCCACTCGGCGGGGGTGAGCACGTCGCGATGGCGAGGGCGGCCGCGCGGTCGTCGGAGTGGCATGCCCGAGATGGTAGCGTCCGGCGGGGCGGTTTTCCCTCCCCCGGGCCTCCGCCGTAGGATGGCCGAGTGAACGCTCGTGGATTTGCTGGAGGGAAGCCGTTCGACGTGGCCGCGCGGCTTGCGTTGCTGACCGCCCTCGCCGCGTGCGCCGGCGCGTGCAGACCGAAACCCGAGCTCGCCGACGCGCAGATCGTCGAGCTCACGGCCGTCGAGCTCGAGGCCGAGCTCGCGGCCGGCACGCTGACGGCCGAGCGCGTGACGCGCGTGTTCCTCGATCGCATCGCCAGCGCTCGACGACGCTGGGCCGCAGCTCGCGGCCGTGATCGAGCTGAACCCGGACGCGATCGCGATCGCCCGTGCGCTCGACGCGCGGCGCGAAGCGCGCGGTCCGATGGGTCCGCTGCACGGTCTCCCGATCCTGCTCAAGGCGAATATCGACACCGCCGATGCGCTCGCGACGAGCGCAGGCTCGCTCGCCCTCGCGGGTCATCACGCCGCCGCCGATGCGCCGCTCGTGACGCGCCTGCGCGCAGCTGGCGCCGTGATCCTCGGCAAGACCAATCTGAGCGAATGGGCGAATTTTCGCGCGCGGGGGTCGACGAGCGGCTGGAGCAGCCTCGGCGGGCAGACCCGCAACCCGTACGTGCTCGACCGCAACCCTTGTGGTTCGTCGAGCGGCTCGGCCGTCGCCGTCGCCGCGCGCCTTACGCCGCTCGCGGTCGGCACCGAGACGGACGGCTCGATCGTGTGCCCCGCTGCCGCCAATGGCGTCGTCGGCGTCAAGCCGACGCTCGGGCTCGTGAGCGGTCGCGGCATCGTGCCGATCGCGAAGAGCCAGGACACTGCGGGACCCTTCGCGCGGACGGTGCGCGACGCAGCGTTGCTGCTGAGCGTGCTCGCAGAGCCCGACGCGGGCGGACGCGTCGGCACGCTGCCGCCCGTGGCTAGCGCCCCTGCTACGGCGTTGGCGGGTGTGCGAATCGGGGTCGTGCGCGACTATTCCGGCGCCGGGCGCGACGCTGCAACCGAGGCGGGCTTCGCGGCCGCGCTCGAGCAGCTCCGTGCGGCCGGCGCCGAGCTCGTGGACCCGGTCGAGGTGCAGGTCGACTCGGCCGTCGAAGGCGCCGAGCTCCAGGTGCTGCTGCACGAGTTTCGGGTGCAGCTCGACGAATACCTCGACGCCGTGCACGGCGGTCCGCGCTCGCTCGAAGAGCTGATCGAGTACGACATCGCCCACGCCGCCGAGGTGATGCCGTTCTTCGCGCAGGACCTCCTGCTCGAAGCGCACGCGACCGAGGGCCTCGACGCGCCGCGTTACCGCGACGCCTTGGCCGCCATCGAGCGCTTTCGTGCGAGCCTCGGCACGCTGTTCGCGGACCGGCGGCTCGATGCGCTCGTCGCACCCGCGAACTCGCGTGCGTGGCGCATCGATTGGGTCGCGGGCGACCGCTTCGCGGTCGGTAGCTCGACGATCGCCGCGGTATCCGGCTACCCGAGCGTCGCCGTGCCGGCGTCGCTCGCAAACGAGCTGCCGCTCGGGCTCGCGCTCATCGGCAAGCCGCGCGGCGACGCGCAGCTGCTCCAGCTCGCAGCCGCCTTCGAGGCCGCGCGGGGCCCCCTGCCGGCGCCGCAGTTCCTACCGTCCGTCGGAGATTGACGCTAACGCTCTCGCTCTAGCGTGCCGGGCGCTGCCAGAACGGATTGCCCTCCTCCCACTTGTTATGGGTGAGGCGCACCGTGAGCCCGTCGCTGAGGCGGTATGCGTAGATCTCGCCATACATCTGCGGCCCGAACACCACTTCTTGAACCATCGGCTCCTCGTCGCTCAAGCCGCCGCGCTCGGACGTGTAGACGATCCATTGCCCGTCGGGCGAGTACCACGGATGCGAGTCTTGACCCGGGTCGTCCGAGATACGCCGAACTTCTCCCGCGCTGCCGTCCGGTCGGAGCGTAAGGATGTAGTTGTCGAACGTGCGGTTGCCGAAGCGATCGACCGCGCCGTCGCGATCCGAGGAGAACGCGATCGCGTTGCCGCTCGGCGCGAAGACGGGGAAGTTGTCGCGCGCCGCGTCGTGCGTGAGCTGCACGACGTTGCTCCCGTCGCGATCCATCGCGAACAGATCGACATTGCCCGTGCGTGCGCTGCGGAACACGAGCCGCGAGCTGTCCGGCGAGAATGCGGCGACACCCTCGTTGCCCGGGAGCGCCGCGCTCAGGTTGCTGCGCTCGCTGCCGTCGGCGCGCATCACCCAGATGTCCGCCTCGTCGCTGCCTCGGCCGGCGAAGAAGCCCTGCGTATACGTGAGCCAGGCGCCGTCGGGCGACCATTTGATGTCGAAGATGCGATTCGGGGTGCCGCTTACGATGCCGACGCCCGCCACCGAGAACAGCTCGCGCTGATCGCTGCCGTCGAAGTCCGCGAGCACGAGCCGGCTGCCCGCCTCGTTCTCGATCGTTACCGCGGCCTCGTTGCGATCAGGATGCGGTGCGAGGCCGGTCGTGTGACGCATCGGGTAGAGCGTCACCGCCCGATCGGGCAGCTCGACGCGTGCGGGATAGTCGGCCGCGAGCAGCGCGCCGGCTCCGAGGATCTCCTCGACCGCCTGCGTTGCGGTGCTCGTCGGTCCGACGCCGTGGCACACCATCGCGCCGCGTGCGTCGTAGTCAGGCAGCCAATACTTCACGGCGGGATCGGTCTCGTTGCGCGGCGTGTCGCCGTCCGGCGCGATCGATTGGATGCTCCAGTCCGCGTAACCGGAGCGCGTCTGGTACGCGATCCGCCCGTTCGGCATCACGGCCGGTGCGAGCGCTTCGACACCGGGCGGCGTGACGGCGCGCGGGTTCGTCCCGTCCGCCGCGATCGCCCAAATTCGAAAGCCGCCCTCTTGACCCAGGATCGGGCTCGTCGGCGGGCCCGGCAGCTCGCGCGGCCGTCCGGAATAGAAGTAGATCGTCGCGCCGTCCGCAGACCATTCGGGCGATCCGTCCCAGTCTGCGCTCGTCGTGAGCCGGCGAGCGTCGCTGCCGTCGCTGCCCATCACATAGAGCTCGCCCTCGCGCTGGCGCGTGAAGCTGAAGATCGGGTGTCCGTAGACGGGCGTGTCGCGGTCCGAGGAGAACGCGATCTTCGAGCCGTCGGGCGAGAAGTCGGGGCGGAAGTCGCCGCCCGGGTCGTGCGTGAGGTTCCGGGCGGCCTCGAGGCGTTGCGTCGACTCCGGCAGGAACGGGATCGTGAAAACATCGGCATTGCCGCTCGCCGTGCTCACGAACGCGAGCGTGCGGCCGTCCGCGGAAAACGCGGCTTGGTCCTCGAGCGCGGGGCTGTCGATCAGCAGGCGTGCGGCGGGCGCCGCGCCGTTGCGGACGGCCTCGACGTCGACAGCGTACAAGTCCGGGTTGCCGCGCCGTTCCGAGGTGAACACCACCCAGCGGCCATCGGGCGAGATCACGGCGTCGTAGTCGAGGCCCGGGCTGTCCGCCGTGAGCGCGATCGGCGCCGCGTTCGGCGCGGCGAAATAATAGACGTCCCAGTTGCCGGGGCGCAGCGAGGAATAGACGATGCGCTCTGTAGCCGCGGCCGCCGCCGGGGCGGCAACCTCGGTGCCGCCGGGCGCGGGTCGTTGGCCGCAACCGCACACCGAGATGGCGCCCGCGAGCGCCAGCGCAATCCGGTTTCGCATGACGCTTCCCCTTCGCGCGCCGGGCGACCGGCGGCGACCTAAGGCGTACCGATTCGCAGCCTCGTCACGCCGTTTTCGTCCGCGTACTCGCGATTGTCCTCGCAAACGTACTCGATGATCTCGTAGCCCGGCATGCGGCGATACGCGAACGTGGTGGTCCACGGTTTCTCGAGCACTTCGGGATCTTCGATCGTGATCTCGTCCCAGAGGATGTCAGGCGCAACGAGTCGCAGGCGCTCCTTGATTCGCATAGCGCGCGTGTGCGGCACGTCGCGAAAGCGCACGTAGTCCTTGATGCCGATCGTGTCGACGACGAGCGTGTTGCCATCCCAGTTGCCGACCGAGTGCCCGTAGAACCCGAGCTCGATGTCGCGGAGCGTCACCTGCGATTTGCCGAGGTAGATGCGGCGAATCTGGCTGTAGGCCTCCTGCGCGATGTTCATTTGATCGCGGCCTTGCACGATCTCGAGCGGGAACGGGCCGCTCATCATTGATGGCACACCGTCGGGCAGGCAATGAACGTAGCCCGTCGCGATCGGCTCGCCGCGTGCGTCGGCGGCGCGCGCGGCGTCGCGCCGAGCGGTCCACTCGCCGGCGAGCTGTGCGCGCAACGGCGGGTCGGATTCCGGCGGTGGATTGTTCTTGTCGCCCGGCGGGCCGCGGTAACGCTCCCACGAGCCGCTGAAGTCGGGCGCCGCGGCCGGGGCTTGGGCCAGCGCCGAGATGCTCCACGACCAGGCCGCGAGCGCCGCGAGCGCCGCGACCGTCGCGCGCGCGCACTCGGAGCGATGGCGACTCGGGTGTCGAGCGGCCGCACGAGCCGCGACGAGGATCGCGCCCATGGCTAGGGCTGCGTCCGCTTGAAGGTGCCGATTGCAGGCACCGGCGGTACGAGCGTGCGGCCGTCGGGCACCTTGAGCTCGAGCAGCAAGCCGCCATGGTCTCCGCTCAAGAGCGGCGCGATGACTGCAGTCACCTCGTCGCCTGCGCTCACGTCGGACGACTTCCAGCCTGCGCGCTGCAGCATGTTGATGCTCGTGAGCTCGAGCGTGTAGTGATCGACGTTCTTGGGTCCGTCGCGGACGTCGAGCTCGAGGTAGCCGTGCGGATTCGTCCACTGAAACGACAACACCTTGCCCTGCAAGGTGACCGTTTGAGTGTGGTCGAAGATCGCGAAGGAGTGATGGGCAGCGGCAGTCAACGCCGTCGCCGCGAGTCCGAGCGCGACGGCCAGTCTCGTCAATGAGCGAATCATTCGAAGTCCCCCTTCCAGGTGCGACGGCCGTGTCGGCGTCGCGTCCGCTAGCGTACCCGGGCAGAGGTTCTTAAACTATAAATGGAACGCTATACGGCGAATTCCTCGGAGGCATGCAAGGTGGATCTCGATCTTCGTCAGCTCAGAGTCTTCGAGGTGCTGCTGCGGGAACGAAATCTCACTCGCGCGGCCACGGGCCTCGGCGTCAGCCAGCCAGCGCTGAGCAAGACGCTCGCCGGGATGCGGGCTTACTTCGCCGACCCGCTGTTCATCCGCGTCGGCCACCGCATGGAGCCGACGGCTAAAGCGCTTGCGATCGAGCCCGCGGTGCGCTCGCTGCTCGACCAGGTGACGATGCTGCGCGCGGACCACCAGCCGTTCGACCCGAAGACATCGTCTCGGACCTTCAGCTTCAGTGTCGTCGACGCTGGGATGATCCGCTTGATGCCGCCGCTGCTTGCGACGCTGCGGAAAGAGGCGCCCGGGGTCCTGCTGCGGGTAGTGCCGACCGATATGGAGGGGCTCGAAGGCGTGCTCGAGTCGGGCTATCTCGACTTCGCGATGGGGTCTTTCGCGACGTTGTCGAAGAGGATTCGACGGCAGTTTCTCTGGTCAGTGACCTACGTCAGCGTCGCGGCGGGGGATCACCCGCGGCTCGGAGAACGGCCGTCCTTGAAGGCGTTTGCGGCCGAGCGGCACATTCTCGTTTCCACCGCCGGAACCGGACACGCCCACCAGCTGGCCGAGCGCGCGATCGAAGGGGCCATTCCGGCCGAGAACATCGTGTGCCGCGTGCCGACTTTCGTCGCGGCCGCCTACCTCGCGAGCCGCACTGACGCCGTCGTGACGGTTCCGGAGACGATGGCGAACGAGCTCGCGGGAGCCCTGCGCCTGCGGCTGTTCCCTCCTCCGATGAAGATGCCCCGAATCGACGTGTCTCAGTATTGGCACGAGCGCTTTCATCGGGAGCCCGGCAACCGATGGATCCGCGCACTGTTCGTCTCGCTGTTCACGGATGCCGTCCCTGAGCGCTGAGGGTTCCCGCTCGACTGCGGCCACACCTCGTTCAGGTGATCACCTGCAAGGCGCCCGGGCGTGACCATGCTCACGGAAATACTTAGCCGCTGCACGTACAGTCCCGAATTAAGCGTCGGGAGGCGTCGTGGTCACGAGCACGGTGGTACTGAGCGGTCAACTCATCATCGAGGGCGTCAAGTTCCTCTGGTGGGTGACCGACGGGCGTCCCGCGCGACTGACGGTGAGCCATCCCCTGCACGGCACGAAGACGCAGCTCGCCGAAAGCAATCCTGAGCTGCAGGCGAAGGTGCTCGCTCGAAAGTTACTCGGGACGGCCCCCAGCGAAGTGCCAGCCGCGTGAGCGCGGAGGCGGCTGCCGAGTCAGGTATTCTCTAGATCGCTGAGGCGATCGACGTAGACGAGCCCCGCCTTCTGCAACGTCTCACGCATCTTGTAGATGTCGAGGCCGAGCTCGCCCGCCGCGAGCTTCGCGCGCTTCTGTTCCTCGTTCGCGACGCGGGCGCGCGCTGCCTCGAGCACCTTCGGTGCCTCGCGTCGCGCGACCACCACCACGCCGTCGTCGTCGGCGACCATCACGTCTCCGGGATTCACGAGCGTGCCGGCGCAAACGATCGGTACGTTGACCGAGCCGAGCGTTGCCTTCACGGTGCCCTTCGAGTTCACTGCGCGGCTCCAGACCGGGAATTCCATCTCGGTAAGGTCCTTCACGTCGCGGCAACCGGCGTCGATGATCAAGCCGCGCACGCCCCGCGCGCGAAACGACGTGGCGAGCAGATCTCCGAACATGCCGTCCTCGTTGCCGCTGCTCACCGCGGCCACGACGATGTCGCCGGGTTTCGCGAGCTCTACCGCCACGTGCATCATCCAATTGTCGCCCGGATGCAGCAGCACCGTGACGGCGCTGCCGCCAATCCGTGCTCCGGCGTAGATCGGGCGCATGTACGGCTGGAACGAGCCGGTCCGGCCTTGCGCTTCGTGGACCGTCGCGACACCGAGCTCGCCGAGCGCGTCAACGGTCTGCTGATCGGCGCGATCGATGTTCCTAACCGCAACTGTCTTCACCACGAGTCTCCCGCGATTCGCGTCGCTGTCATTCGATGGGGGCCGGGCCCGTATACTAGCGCGCGATTATAGAGCACAAACTCGGAGCGCTCGTGGCTGACGTTGCACCGCTGACCGGAATCAAAGTCGTCGATATGACCGAGGCGCTCGCGGGACCGTACTGCGCGATGATGCTCGGCGATCTCGGGGCCGACGTGATCAAGGTCGAGCGACCTGAAGCGGGCGATCAGGCGCGCGGCTGGGGCCCGCCGTTCCTCGAGGGCGAAAGCGCCTACTTTCTCTCCGTCAACCGCAACAAGCGCAGCGTCGAGCTCGACATCAAGCGGCCCGAAGACCTGGACGTGCTGCAGCGGCTCGTCGCACGTGCCGACGTGTTCCTCACGAACAATCCGCGGCTGGATTCCCTCGCGCGGGCGGGGCTCGATCCCGAC
This sequence comes from uncultured Gammaproteobacteria bacterium, assembly GCA_963742115.1. Taxonomy (GTDB): domain Bacteria; phylum Pseudomonadota; class Gammaproteobacteria; order Steroidobacterales; family Rariloculaceae; genus FEN-1219. The sequence continues at coordinate 312,711 of CAVUKQ010000005.1, read as the reverse complement.
GCTGTGCGGGTGAAGCAGCCGCGCCTCATCTACGGCGCGATCAGCGGCTACGGGCACACGGGGCCGAAGGCGAATCGAAGCGGCTACGACATCATCGCGCAGGGCGAGGCCGGCTTGATGGCGCTCACCGGCCCGACTGAAGGCGGTCCGAGCAGGTTCCCGTCGCCCATGGCGGACATCTCGGGCGGCATCTATACGTGCATCGGGGTGCTCGCGGCGCTCTACGCGCGCGACGCGCGGACGACCGGCACCGACCAGGGGCAGTTCATCGACGTCGCGCTCGTGGACGCTCAGCTGAGCTGGCTCGCGAACATCGGAGCGAGCTTTTTCGCGACGGGCAAGCGGCCGCCGCGGCTCGGCAACGCGCATCCGAACGTCACGCCGTATCAACCGATACGCGCGCGCGACAAGATCATGATCGTGGCCGTCGGCAACGAGCGGCTCTGGGCGAAGTTCTGCAAGATCCTCGGCGTCGAGAGCACCCTGATGGCGGACGCCCGGTTTGCGACGAACGCAAAGCGCACGGTCCATCGCGTCGAGCTCGTTCAGTTGCTCGAGGAGATCTTGACGACTCGCGATGCTGCCGAATGGGTCGAGGCGTTCGTTGACGCGGGGATCCCCGCGGGGCCGATCAACTTTCCCGACGAAGCGCTCACGGACGAGCACATCCTCGCGCGCCGCATGATCGTCGAGCTCGAGCATCCGCTGATTGGGGCCGTGAAGTCGATCGCGGTGCCGATCCGATTCGCGGAGAACGGGCCGACCTATCGGCGTTACCCGCCGCGACTCGGCGAGCACAACGCGGAAGTTCGCGCGCTCGCCGATACCTGGTGAGCGAGCTCGGTCGACGGAAGGCCGGTCAGCGCTCCCAGACGCTCTGCAGGTACGCGCGGAAGCTTTCGCCGAGCTCGGGATGGCGCAGCCCGTACTCGACCGTCGCGCGGAGGTAGCCGATCTTGCTGCCGCAGTCGTACCGAATGCCGGTGAAAGGCAGGACGTGCACCGGCTCGTCCGCGAGCAAGCTCGCGATGCCGTCCGTTAGCTGGATTTCGCCGCCCGCTCCACGCTGGGTTTGCGCGAGCTTCGCAAAAATCGCCGGGGTCAAGATATAGCGGCCCACGACGGCGAGGTTCGACGGCGCGTCCTCGGGTTTGGGCTTCTCGACGATGCGCGTTACGCGCTGGGCCCCGGACTTCTCCGTTTGCACGGCGACGATGCCATAGCTTCCAGTCTGGTCGTGCGGCACGGTTTCGACGCCTAGCACGCTGGCGCCATGCTTATCGAAGTGCTGGCTCATCTGCTTGAGGCAAGGTACGTCGCTGTAGATGAGGTCGTCGGCGAGATGCACGAAGAACGGCTCATCGCCCGACGGCCGGCTCGGCGCAGAGCACGGCGTGGCCGAGGCCGAGCGGCACGCCCTGGCGTATGAAGATGCACGTGACACGCGACGGCACGACGTCGCGCACCAGGCTGAGCAGGTCGTGCTTACCGGAATCGGCGAGCTGGCGCTCGAGCTCGGCGTCGGTGTCGAAGTGATCCTCGATCGCGCGCTTGCTGGACCCCGTGATGAAGACGAGCCGTTCGGCGCCCGCCGCGATTGCCTCGTCCACGGCGTATTGGATCAGCGGCTTGTCGACGATCGGCAGCATCTCTTTCGGCGACGCTTTGGTTGCGGGAAGAAAGCGTGTCCCCCTTCCGGCAACTGGGAAAACTGCGGTACGAATCCGTTTCATCGAGCACCTCATTGAGAGCCGGTGCAATGATACTGGACTCGCGCCGTCAGCGGTGTGAAAGACGGCTCCCTTTGCTGGCGTCATCCGCACAACCCCGCGTGGTCGCCGGGCCGCGTGCGACTTTGCGCTCCGCGGCCCGGTGACACGCCGTCAGCGCTTCGGAGTCGGGGCTGGATCTGCGACCAGGATGTTGGCCCGGTTCATCTCGACGATGCGCTCCCCGATACCCTTGACGCGCGCTAGCGCCTCGGGCGAATCGAAGTTCCCGTGCTCCGCGCGATCCTTGACGATCGCCTCGGCGAGCGCCGGCCCGACGCCCGTGAGCTCCGCCGCGAGCGTGGCCGCGTCCGCCGTGTTGATGTTCACGGGCCCCGCGAACGCACCGGCCGCGCCGAGCGCCAAGGCGGCCGCACATACCATCCGCAAACTCGTCCTCATTGCCGTACCTCCTCGAAGTGAAACGAAGAGTGATGCTAGGCAGCGATCGGCTGCCGGGCAGCAGCGCAATCTCGCGGCTTGGTGAAGATTCGGTTCCGCGCTCAGATGAGCATGGTTTCGAGCGCGAGCGTCTGAATCGGCCGGACGGTTTCCCAGAGCTTGCAGCTCGGGCAATGCCAGATGAATCGCTGCGTGCTGTAGCCGCAATTCGAGCAGCGGTAGCGGGCGCTAGCCAACGCGATTTCGCGCAGACTTTGCGTGATCCGGTCGATCGCGCGGCGGCGCTCCTCGGCGGGGAGCGTCTCGAGCTCGGCTGCGTTCACGAGGCGTGCGAGCACGTTGTTACCGAGCACGTAATTCTCGACGCAGCTTGCGAGCGCGTCGGAACCGACGAGATTGCCCACGATCGCTCCATAGGCGAAGTCGCGGCGCAATGTCGCGTCGCTCTCGATCCACTTGGCGATCTTGGCCTCGAAGTACGGGAGCTTGTCGATGCTTCGGTAGCATTCCATCAGCGGCGGCAGCACCTCCGAGATGAAGTACCGATCCTTCTCGATGATCTGCTCGTAAAGGGCGATGGCCTCGGTGAAGTCGCGGTCTTCCTGCGCGAGTCCCGCCCGGATCAGCGTGCCGCGCAGCTGGCCGGATTCGCTGCGGATCGTGGCCTTGAGATGCGCTCTCGCGAGCTCGCGGTCGCCCGCAGCCCGCGCTTGGTCGGCGAGCTCGCAGTAATAGTGAGCGACCTGGTTCGACCGTGCCCCGCGAAACATCTCGAGCTTGCGCTGCGCGTCGATCGCCTTTTGCCACTCCTTCTCGCGCTCGAAAATATAGACGAGCTTCTCGAGCGCCGCTTCCGCGAGCGTCGGGCTCTCGACGAGCTCGTTCAAGCGGTCTTCGGCCCGGTCGAACAGCCCCGCGCCGAGATAGTCCTCCGCGAGCGAGAACACCGCCTGGTGCCTCTGCGTCTCGTTGAGGTTCGGCCGCGCGAGGAGATTCTCGTGAACGCGAATCGCGCGCTCCACCTCGCCCCGCCGCCGGAACAGATGGCCGAGCGCGAAATGGGTCTCGAGCGTCTCGTCGTCCACTTTGGCCATCTGCACGAACAGCTCGAGCGCCTCGTCCGTCTTGCGGCTCAGCACGAGGTTCAGTCCGCGGAGGTAGTCCGCGCTGATGCGTGGCGGCAGGTCGCGGTCGCGGTCGCTGTAGACCTTGAATGCGAAACCGCTCGCCGCCGCGATGATGAGCAATGCGGCGAGGAAGAAGGTGGCTTCAGTGGGCATCTTGCAGCGGCACTCCGCGCAGCGTGCTGAGCTCCGCCTCGGCGTAGCGAAGGTCCTTGCGCAGCCGGCGTTTCTCGCGCGCGTTGCGCCAGAGCGTAAGGCCCGCCGTGAGCAGGCCGAACAGCCAGCCGCAGACGAAGACGACCGCGAATGCGAGCGCCATCGAAATTTGCTCGACGCGGAACAGCCCGATGTCGACGTCGATCGGCCGCGGATTGCTGTAGGCGAACATCGCCGCAAGCACCATCAGCACGATCAACAGGAAAATGAACGCGAGCCTACGCAACCACGTCACGGCAACTCACTCACGGCGGTGATGTTGCCCAATTGTAGAGTCGGACGGCTAGTCGCGCACTGGCAAATGCCGGGACTCGTTGACTCGCTCGCGCAGATCCTTGCCGGGTTTGAAGTGCGGCACGTTCTTGCCAGCGAGCGCCACCGCCTCGCCGGTCTTCGGATTGCGGCCCATTCGGGGCGGCCGGTAGTGCAAGGAGAAGCTGCCAAACCCGCGGATTTCGATGCGCTCGCCGCTCGCGAGCGCTTCGCTCATGAGCTCCAAGATGTGCTTGACCGCCAATTCAACGTCCTTGGCGGGCAAGTGTTTCTGGCTGCGGGCGATCGACTCGATCAGCTCGGACTTTGTCATGAGTACGGACCTTCCTCCCAGGCCACCGGCACCCCGTCGTACAACGGCCGAAGGCTCACTCCGGAGTCAGCTGCTCCTTGAGTAAGTCTCCGAGCGTGGTACCCGTCGTAGGTCTGCCCGCGTCGGTCTTGTAGTTCTGAATTGCTTGCGCCTCTTCGTGCGCTTCCTTCGCCTTGATCGACAACGACAGGATGCGGGTCTTGCGGTCGACGCCCGTGAACTTCGCTTCGACGGTCTCTCCCACCTTGAGCACCAGCCGTGCATCCTCCACGCGGTCGCGCGAAATCTCCGAGGCCCTGAGCTGGCCGATCATGCCGCCTTCGAGCGCCACGGTGGCCATCTTCGCGTCGAGCTCCTGAATCACGCCCTTGACGATGCTGCCCTTCGGATGATCCGCGAGGAACATCGACAACGGATCCTTGTCGAGCTGCTTCACGCCGAGCGAGATGCGCTCACGCTCGGGATCGATCGCGAGCACCGTGGTCTCGAGCTCCTCGCCCTTCTTGTAGTTGCGCACGGCTTCTTCGCCCGCAACGTCCCAAGAGAGGTCGGAGAGGTGCACGAGTCCGTCGATACCGCCCGGCAGCCCGATGAACACGCCGAAGTCGGTGATCGACTTGATCTGCCCCGAGACCTTGTCGCCCTTCTTGTAGTTCTCGCCGAACTCCACCCACGGATTCGGCTTGCACTGCTTGAGACCGAGAGAAATGCGGCGGCGCTCCTCGTCGATGTCGAGCACCATGACCTCGACCTCGTCGCCGATCTGGACGACCTTGTGCGGATTGACGTTCTTGTTCGTCCAATCCATCTCGGACACGTGCACGAGGCCTTCCACGCCTTCTTCGATTTCCGCGAAGCAGCCGTAGTCGGCGATGTTCGTGACCTTGCCGAAGAGCCGCGTGTTCGGCGGATAACGCCGCGCGAGGTCGGCCCAAGGATCTGCACCGAGCTGCTTGAAGCCAAGCGACACGCGATTGCGCTCGCGGTCGAACTTCAGCACTTTGACTTCGAGCTCTTGGCCCACGCTGACCACTTCCGACGGATGCTTGACGCGCTTCCACGCCATGTCCGTGATGTGCAGCAGGCCGTCGATACCGCCCAAGTCGACGAACGCGCCGTAGTCGGTGAGGTTCTTCACGACGCCCTTGAGCACCGTGCCTTCCTGGAGGTTCTTGAGCAGCGTCTCGCGCTCCGCGCTGTACTCGGCCTCTACGACCGCACGGCGCGACACGACCACGTTGTTGCGCTTCTGGTCGAGCTTGATGACCTTGAACTCGAGCGTTTGGCCTTCGAGCATCGCCGGATCGCGGATCGGCCGCACATCGACGAGCGAGCCCGGCAGGAACGCGCGGACCAAATCGACGTCGACCGTGAAGCCGCCGCGGACGCGGCCGCTGATCATGCCCGTGACGATCTCGCCCTTCTGGAACGGCGTCCTCGAGGCGCGTCCACGTGCGCGTGCGCTTCGCCTTCTCGCGCGACAAGCGCGTCTCGCCGAAGCCGTCCTCGACCGTATCGAGTGCTACCTCGACGATGTCGCCGACTTTGACGTCGAGCTCACCGCGCTCGTTGAAAAATTGATCGGCCGAAATGACGGCCTCGGATTTCAGTCCCGCGTTGACGATGACCACATCTTGGTTCACGCCGACGACGGTGCCGGAGAGGATCGATCCCGGCTTGATCTTTTGGTTCGAGAAGCTCTCTTCGAGCATTTGTGCAAACGATTCAGTCATGATTTCTTCCGTAACCACCAATGCGTCCTGCTCCGGTGGGTAATGTGTAAAACGCACGGCATCCTACCGTTGCGTACCCTTAAACTCGGCCCCGCTCAATGCCCGCCGCTGCGAGCCACTTCAAGATGCTGGCAATGACTTCCTCTGGTGTGAGACTCGTCGAGTCGATCACTCGCGCGTCCGCCGCTGGCCGGAGCGGCGCGACCGATCGGCTCGCATCGCGCGCGTCCCGTTGCGCTATGTCCCAAGAAAGGTCGGGCAGGCTAACATCAATCCCCTTTTCTTTCAACTGCTTATGGCGCCTCATCGCACGCTCTTGGGGCGTGGCGGTCAGAAACACCTTGAGCGCGGCCCCGGGGAAAACCACCGTGCCCATGTCCCGGCCGTCCGCGACCAGGCCCGGGGGCCGCGCGAAATCGCGTTGGCGCTGCAGCAGCGCGCTCCGAACCTCGGGTACCACGGCCACGCGCGACGCGGCTGTCCCGGCGCTTTCCGTCCGAAGCGCGGCCGTGACGTCGACACCGCCGAGGAAGACCTGCTCCGCCGCAGCAAGCGCGCCGAAGCGCACGTCCATCGACGCGGCGATCGCCGCCAGCTCGCGCGGCGTTTCGGGCGCGCCCTGCTTCGCAGCCGCGAGCGCCACGAGCCGATAGAGCGCGCCGCTGTCGAGAAGGTGCCAGCCGAGCCTCGCCGCTAGCCCGCGGCTGATCGTTCCCTTGCCCGAGCCGCTGGGTCCGTCGACCGCGACGACGGGAACGACCGGTCCTGTCACTGCGGCTCACCGCCCGGTCGGACTTTCAGGCCGACGTCGGTCGCGACGTCGAGGAAGTTCGGAAAGGACGTCGCCACCTCGGCCGTGCTCGAGATGTCGATCGGTGCGCGCGCGAGCAGGCTCGCGACCGCAAACGACATCGCGATCCGGTGATCGCCGCGGCTGTCGACCGCGCCACCGCGCATGCGGCCGCCCGTGACGCTGAGCCCGCCGGGTTGCTCCTCGACGGCGATGCCCAACGCCGTCAGCCCTTGCGCCATCACCGCGAGCCGGTCCGTCTCCTTCTTGCGCAGCTCTTCTGCGCCGGTCACTCGCGTCGTTCCGCGCGCGGCCGCCGCCGCGATGAACAAGATCGGGAACTCGTCGATGGCGAGCGGCACGAGCTCCGGCGGCACGTCGATTCCGCGCAGCTCGCTCTGGCGCACGAACAGATCGGCGACGGGCTCGGCGCCGAGACGGCGCTGCGCTTCGAGCTCGATATCGGCACCCATCTCGCGCAGGATCGTGAGCAAGCCCGTGCGAGTCGGGTTCATGCCGACGTTCTTGATTAGGAGGCCGTCGGGCGCGCCGATGCAGCCCGCGACGATGAAGAACGCCGCCGACGAGAAGTCCGCCGGCACGCTGATCTCGCGGCCGCGCAGCGTCGCAGGACCCGTGATCGAAACGGTATGAGCCTGCCCGTCGGCAGTCTGCTCGAGCTGCACGCCCATGCTCGTGAGCATCCGCTCCGTATGGTCGCGGCTCGGTCCCGGAGACCGCAGCGTGGTGCGTTCCTTCCGCGTAGAGGCCGGCCAGCAGCAACGCGGATTTCACTTGCGCGCTCGCCATCGGCAACGCGTAGTCCATACCGACGAGCTTGGAACCGCCGCGCACGCCGCAGCGGCGGCTTGCCGTCGGTGGTGTCGATCTGCGCACCCATCGAGCGCAGCGGCGCGGCCACTCGCTCCATCGGCCGCTGCTGCAGCGATGCATCGCCCGTGAGCTCGCTGTCGAATGCTTGCCCCGCTAGGAGTCCCGTCATGAGCCGAATGCCCGTGCCGGAGTTGCCGAGATCGAGCACCTTGGAGGCCGCACGCAGGCCGTGCAGCCCGACGCCGTCGACGCGCAACGGCTGCAGCGCGTGCTTGTAGATCTTCACTCCGAGCGCCTCGAGCGCCGCGCGCGTCGCGAGGCAGTCCTCGCCGTCGAGAAACCCATGAATCAGCGTCGGACCCTCGGCGATCGCGCCGAGCATCAGCGCGCGATGCGAGATCGACTTGTCGCCGGGAACCGTGATCGTGCCGCCGATGCTCTCGACGGGCTCGGCGCGGTAGCTGTTGGGATGCTTGGACACGATTTGCGGCGCGGCGTTAGAGCACGGCTTTCGGATAGGCGCCGAGCACCTTGAACAGCGTGGATTTCGCTTTGACCTCTTCGAGCGCCTTGCGCACCGCCTCGTCGTCCGCATGGCCGTCGAGATCCACGAAGAAGACGTAGTCCCATTTGCGCCGGCGCGACGGCCGCGACTCGATCCGCGTCATGTTCACGCCGTTGCGTGCGAGCGGGCCGAGCAGGTGCAGGAGTGCGCCTGGCCCTTCCGTGCCGGTGGCCGAGACGAGAATCGACGTCTTGTCGTTGCCGCTCGCGGGAAAGAGCTTGCGGCCGACGACGACGAAGCGCGTCGAGTTGTCCTCGTGATCCTCGACGCCGTTGAAGAGGATACGGAGGTTGTAAACCTGCGCCGCGGCGTCGCCGGCGAGTGCCGCAGTGCCGTCTTCGTCGCGCGCGCGGCGCGCGGCCTCGGCGTTGCTCGCGACGGGAATCTTTTCGACCTGCGGCAAGTGCTCTGCGAGCCAGGCGCGGCACTGCGCGAGCGATTGCGGGTGAGAGCACACGCGGCGGATGTCGCCGATGTTCTCCATCCGGCCCAGCAGGTGTTGATGTATCCGCAGCTCGATCTCGCCGCAGACTTTGAGCGGCGACGTGAGGAACATGTCGAGCGTGTGGATGTTGACGGTGCCTTCGCTCGAGTTTTCGACAGGCGCGACGCCGAAATCCGCGGTGCCCGCCTCGACTTCGTGGAATACCTCGTCGATCGTCGTAACGGACAGTGCGTGCACCGAGTGGCCGAAGTGCTTGAGCACCGCCGACTGCGTGAACGTGCCCTCAGGTCCGAGGTACGCGACCTTGAGCGGCTCCTCTTGCGCGAGGCAGGCCGACATCAGCTCGCGGAACAACCGCACCATTTCCTCGTTGCGCAACGGTCCTTCGTTGCGCTCGACGACTTTGCGCAACACTTGCGCTTCGCGCTCGGGACGATAGAACTCGGCCGTCGAGGTGAGCCCTTTGACGACGCCGATTTCCTTCGCGCAGCGGGCCCGGTCCGCGATCAGCGCCTGAATCCTCGTGTCGATGTCGTCGATCTTGCCGCGCAACTCCTGAAGCGACGCAGTCGGCGCCGGCGCGACCTTCGCGCGCGCCGGCTTGGCGGCGGAGGACTTCCGCGCAGTCTTTGCTCCCGCCGCGCGCTGCTTCTTCATGGGAGTCCCGCGTAATCCTGCAAGTCGCGCGAATGGGCCGCGCTCGAATCGATGATCGGCAAGACCCTGGCCCCGAGAATGCCTTCGATGCTCCGAATCTGCGCGATCGTCGCTTCGTTCGGCGGCGCGTCGAGATCCACGAGCGTGTAGGAAAGCTCGCCCCGCGAGTGGTTCAGCATGTCGGCGATGTTGATGTGCTGCGCCGCGAGCGCGGTCAAGATCTGCGCGACCATGTTCGGCACGTTCGCGTGCGGGATCGCGAGCGCGATGCGGGCGGGTGCGCTGCAGCACGGTCTCGGGGAAGTTCACCGAGCGCGTCACGTTGCCGTTCTCGAGGAACTCGCGCACGTTGTCCGCGACCATCACGGCGCAGTTCTCCTCAGCCTCGACCGTGGATGCCCCGAGGTGCGGAAGGCAGATTACTTTCGGATGGTCGAGCAATGCGCGCTTCGGGAAGTCGGTAACGTAGGCGTGCAGCTTGCCGCCCTCGAGCGCATCGACGACCGCCGCGGAGTCGACGATCTCGTCGCGCGAGAAATTCAACAGCACGGCGCCACGCGGCAGCGCTCGCACGCGCGCGGCACTCACGATCTTGTCGGTCTCTTTGGTGAGCGGCACGTGCACGGTCACGACGTCGGAGCGTGCGAACAGGTCATCGAGGTTGACCGCCTTCTGCACGCCCGACGACAGCTCCCAGGCGTGCTGCACGGTGATCGCGGGGTCGTAGCCGAGCACCTGCATGCCAAGCTTGAGCGCGGCGTTCGCGACCTCCACGCCGATCGCGCCGAGGCCCACGACGCCGAGCGTCCGCTTCGGCAGCTCGAACCCCACGAACTGCTTCTTGCCGGCTTCGACGGCCTTGTCGAGCTCCTCGCCGGAGCCCGACAACTTGCGCGTGTAATCCCACGCTTGCGGCAGGTTGCGCGCCGCCATGAGCAGGCCGGCGATCACGAGCTCCTTCACGGCGTTCGCGTTCGCGCCGGGCGTGTTGAACACCGGGACGCCGCGCTTGCTGAGCTTCGCGACCGGGATGTTGTTCGTGCCGGCGCCCGCCCGCCCGACGCACAGCACGCTGTCCGCGATCTGCCATGTCGTGCATCTTGAATGAGCGCAGCAGGATCGCGTCGGGCTTGCTGAGCTCGGACGCGACCTCGTAGCGATCGCGCGGGAACCGGTCGAGGCCCGTAACCGCAATGCTGTTGAGCGTTTGAATCTTGAAGACAGCCATCGTCGTCTGCCCTATCCGCGCCGCTTCTGGAAGTCCGCCATGAACGCGATCAGCGCGTCGACACCGGCTTCCGGCATCGCGTTGTACAGGCTCGCGCGCATTCCGCCGACGACGCGGTGACCCTTCAGATTGGTGAGGCCTGCGGCCTTCGCTTCCTGGAGGAACGCCTTGTCGAGCTCGGGATCAGCGAGCGTGAACGGCACGTTCATCCACGAGCGCGCGGACTTCTCGACGGGATTGGCATAGAAATCGGACCCGTCGATCGCGGCGTAGAGCTTCGCTGCTTTGCGTGCGTTGATCTCGGCCATTGCCGCGAGACCTCCCTGCTCCGCGAGCCATTCGAACACGAGCCCCGCGAGGTACCAGGACAGCGTCGACGGCGTGTTCCACATCGAGTCGTTCGCCGCCTGGGTCTTGTAGTCGATGACGCCGGGGGTTTCCCGGCGTGCGCGGCCGAGCAGGTCCTCGCGCACGATCACGATCACGAGCCCCGCGGGGCCGATGTTCTTTTGAGCGCCGGCGTAGATGAGCCCGAAACGGCTCACGTCGATCGGCCGCGACAGCAATGTCGAGGACATGTCCGCCACGAGTGGCGCGTCGGAGACCGACGGCACGTCGTGGTACTCCACGCCGAACACGGTCTCGTTCGGGGTGTAGTGCAGGTACGGCGCGCCCTTCGTGACCTTCCAGGCCTTCGGATCGGGAATCGTGGTGAACTTCGTGGCGGAGCTGTCTGCCGCGATGTTCACGTTCACGTAGCGCTTCGCTTCGGCGACGGCCTTCTCGCCCCAGTTGCCCGTCACGACGTAGTCGACCGTCGCACCGGCGGGTGCCAAGTTCAGCGGCACGGCCGCGAACTGCAACGTGGCCCCGCCTTGCAGGAACAACACCTTGTAGTTGTCGGGCACGCCGAGCAGAGCGCGAAGGTTCTTCTCGGATTGCGCGGCGAATTCGATGAACGCGGTGCCGCGATGGCTCACTTCCATCACGGACATCCCGCTGCCCTGCCAGTCGAGTAGCTCGGCCTGGGCGCGCTGTAGGACGGCGTCCGGCAGCATCGCGGGTCCGGGGCTGAAGTTGTAGACGCGCTTCATGGAACGGGCCTCCGTACCCGGGGGAAACGTGATCTCGGATGCTGTTGCGGCGGTGCTCATGGCCCGAGGCTCCTAAACGGCCGGCTCTTCGTCGTCTTGCAGCTCGACTCGTGAGATGCCGACGAGACGATCGGCCTCGTCCAGGCGGATCAGTCGCACGCCTTGCGTGTTGCGCCCCATCGTCGAGATGTCGGACACGGGCGTGCGCACGAGCGTGCCGGCGGACGTGATCAGCATGAGCTCGTCGTCCGTGGACACTTGCAAGGCGCCGACGAGCCGCCCGTTGCGCTCCGACGTTTGAATGCAGATCACGCCTTGGCCGCCGCGACCCTGCACGGGGTGCTCTTCGATCGGCGTGAGCTTGCCGTAGCCGTTGGCCGTGGCCGTGACGATTGCGCCCGCCCCGATGATGCTGAGCGCGATGACCTCGTCGCCCGCGCCGGCGAGCTTCAGGCCGCGCACGCCGGCCGCGGTTCTGCCCATCGGCCGCACGTCCGCTTCCGAGAAGCGGATCGCCTTGCCGGAGCTCGCGAACAGCATGATGTCCTGGGTACCGCTCGTGATGCCTGCGCCGATCAGCCGGTCGTCCGGCCGCAGCTCGACCGCGATGATGCCGCTGGTGCGCGGCCGCGCGAACTCGGTGAGCGGCGTCTTCTTGACCGTGCCCTGGGTCGTCGCGAGGAATACGTACTTGTCGTCCTCGAACGCCTTGATCGGCAAAACGGCGTTGATCCGCTCGCCTTCCTCGAGCGGCAGCAGATTCACGATCGGCCGACCGCGCGAGCCCGAGCCCGCCTGCGGGATCTGGTAGACCTTGAGCCAGTAGACCTTCCCGCGGCTCGAGAAGCACAAGACCATGTCGTGCGAGCTCGCGACGAACAGCTGGTCGATGAAGTCCTCGTCCTTGACGCGCGCGGCCGCGCGGCCGCGGCCGCCGCGGCGCTGCGCGTGGTACGCCTCGGCCGGCTGCGATTTCGCGTATCCGGCGTGCGACAGCGTGACGACGACGGTCTCCTCGGGGATCAAGTCTTCCATCGTGAGATCGCTGTAGTCCTCGACGATCTCGGTGCGGCGCTTGTCCGCGTACAGGCCGCGAACCTCGACGAGCTCGGCGCGGATGACTTCCTGCAGCTTGTCGGGGCTCGAAAGAATCTCAAGTAAGTTCTGAATATTCAGCGATCAACTCACTGTATTCAGATGAGATTTTTTCCTGCTCCAGGCCGGTCAGACGCTGCAGACGCAGGTCGAGGATCGCCTGCGCTTGAGTCGAGGACAGCTGGTAGCCCGCCCCGCTCAAACCCGATTCCTCGGTGAGATCCTCGGGCCGCGTCGCGCTCGCGCCCGCGCGCGCGAGCATCTCGGCGACGGCGCCCGGTGCCCAAAGCCGCGCGCACAGCGCAACCCTCGCGTCGTTCGGCGTCGGCGATTTCTTGATGAGCTCGATGACCGGATCGATGTTCGCGATCGCGACCACCAAGCCTTCCAACACGTGAGCCCGCTCGCGAGCCTTGCGCAGCTCGTACAGCGTGCGGCGCGTGACGACCTCGCGCCGGTGCCGCAGGAACGCCTCGATCATCTCCTTGAGCGACAGCAGCCGCGGCTGGCCGTCGACGAGGCTCACCATGTTGATGCCGAACACGCTCTGCAACGCGGTGTGCTTGTAGAGGTTGTTCAGCACGACGTCGGAGAGCTCGCCGCGCTTGAGCTCGATCACGACCCGGATGCCGTCCTTGTCGGACTCGTCGCGAATCTCGCTGATGCCTTCGAGCTTCTTCTCGTGGACGAGCTCGGCGATGCGTTCGATCAGGCGCGCCTTGTTCACCTGATAAGGCAGCTCGGTGATGATGATCGCCTCGCGCTGGCTGCGCTCGTCGATCTGCTCGATGCTCGTTCGGCCGCGGACGTAGATGCGGCCGCGCCCAGTCGTGTAGGCGCTCACGACGCCCTGGATTCCGTGGATCTGCCCCGCCGTCGGGAAGTCGGGGCCCGGCACGAGCTTGATCAAGTCCGCGATCGTGGCCTTCGGGTCGTTGAGGACCGCGAGGCATGCGTCGATGACCTCGCCGAGATTGTGCGGCGGGATGTTCGTCGCCATGCCGACGGCGATTCCCGAGGAGCCGTTGACGAGCAGGTTCGGGATCCGAGTCGGCAGCACCGATGGCTCCCGCTCGCTCTCGTCGTAGTTCGGGACGAAGTCGACCGTCTCCTTATCGATGTCGGCGAGCAGCTCCTGGGTGATCCGCGCCATCCGTACTTCGGTGTAGCGCATCGCCGCGGCCGCATCGCCGTCGACCGAGCCGAAGTTGCCCTGGCCGTCGACGAGCATGTACCTGAGCGAGAACGGTTGGGCCATCCGAACGATCGTGTCGTAGACCGCCGAATCGCCGTGCGGGTGGTACTTACCGATGACGTCGCCGACCACGCGAGCGGACTTCTTGTAGGCGCGGTTCCACTCGTTGCCGAGCTCGCGCATCGCATGCAGCACGCGGCGGTGCACGGGCTTCAGCCCGTCGCGAACGTCGGGCAGCGCGCGGCCGACGATGACGCTCATCGCGTAGTCGAGATACGACTGCCGCATCTCGTCTTCGAGATTGACCGGGAAGACTTCCTTACCGATGGCCATTACGTGTTCCCAACAGGGCTAGCAAAGAAATTCGGCACTTTCGCTCAAAAAAAGGACCCCCATTCCCAGCCCAGTCCGTGGCCGGACATCGGGAGCGGAATGCAACGCGGTTTAGGTTTTTCGGGTGACGGCAGCGACCGTAATTCAGAGGCCTCGCATCACCCGATCTACAGCGCCCAAGTGCCCAAAAAACAAGGGCGAAGTCTAGCACAACGGCGCTACGCGCCCGTAGCGTTTGCGTGCCTTCGAGCGGCTATACTTGCACGCCTTTCGCGAGCCCCCGGAATGGACTCGAACGAACCCCCGTGCCGATGCAAAGAATCGACGCTCTGATCCGTCCCCGCTGGACACTTCGCGTCGAGCCGCAGGTCCTCGTCGAGGAGGGGCTTGCGCTCGCGATCGACGGCGGGCGGATCGTCGCGGTGGTGCCGGCGAGCGAAGCGGAACGTCGTTTCGCACCCGCGGCGCGCCACGAGCGCCCAAACCACGTGCTGATGCCGGGCCTCGTGAACGCGCACGTGCATGCGGCGATGAGCCTCTTCCGGGGGTTGGCGGACGACCTGCCGCTCGGTCGCTGGCTCGAGGAGCGCATCTGGCCCGCCGAGGCTCGCTGGGTCGGTCCCGAGCTCGTTGCCGACGGAACCCGGCTCGCGATCGCGGAGATGCTCTCGGGCGGCATCACGTGCTTTTCCGACATGTATTACTACCCGGACGTCGTAGGCGACGTCGCGGTGGCGAGCGGAATGCGTGCCGTGCTCGGAATGATCGCCCTTGATTTTCCAACCGCGTGGGCACGTGACGCCGAGGAGTACATCCGCAAGGGGCTCGAGGTGCACGATCGTTTCAAGGGCGAGCCCTTGATCACGACCGCGTTCGCGCCGCATGCGCCGTACAGCGTCGGAGACGCAACGCTCGCGCGGATTCGACAGCTCGCGGACGAGCTCGATGTTCCGATCCACACCCATCTGCACGAGACCGCGGCCGAGGTGGCAAACGCCGTCGCGGCATCGGGGCGCCGCCCGTTCGAGCGCCTGCAGGCCTTGGGCCTCGTGACGCCGGCGTTTATCGGCGTGCACGCGACGCAGCTCGAGCCCGCCGAGATCGAGGCGCTCGCAACGGCGGGCGCGAGCGTCGTTCACTGTCCGCGCTCGAATCTCAAGCTCGCGAGTGGCGCGTGTCCGGTCGCCGAGCTGCTGCGTGCGGGCGTGAACGTTGCGCTCGGCACCGACGGCGCGGCGAGCAATAACCGGCTCGATCTCTGGGCGGAGCTGCAGATGGCCGCGTTGCTCGCGAAGCACGCCACTGGCGATCCGACCGCGGTGCCCGCGGCCGCGGCGATCGCAATGGCCACGATCAATGGAGCCCGCGCGCTCAACCTCGCCGACGAGATCGGTTCGCTCGTGGTGGGTAAGGCCGCGGACGTGATCTGCGTCGACCTCGGCGGAATCGCGCACCAACCCGTGCTCGATCCCCTATCGCAGCTGGTTTACGCTGCGTCGCGCCACGATGTCACCGACGTTTGGGTTGCAGGTGAGCACCTCGTCGCGGACCGCGAGCTCGTGCGGCTCGACGCGGCTTCGATCGGCGTGGCCGCCGAGCGCTGGGGCCGGCGCTTGCTCGACCCGTCGCGAGCGGCACGCGCGGAGGTGTAAGCCATGGACAACGTAGATTCGAGCGAGCTCGCGAAATTCGCGGGCCGCGCGGCCGAATGGTGGGACCCGAGCGGCGCGTTTCGTACGCTGCACGAGATCAATGAGCTGCGCGTCGGCTACATCGACGAGCGTGCGCCGCTCGCGGGCCGGCGAGTCCTCGACGTCGGCTGCGGCGGCGGCTTGCTGAGCGAGGCCATGGCGCGCCGCGGCGCGACGGTGCTCGGGATCGACCTCGGCTCCGAGAATCTCGAGGTGGCCCGCGCCCACGCGGCCGACGCCGGCGTCTCGGTCGACTACGCGGTCGTCGACGTCGAGGCGCTCGCGGGCGAGCAGCCGGCGAGCTTCGAGATCGTCACTTGCCTCGAGATGCTCGAGCACGTGCCCGAGCCGCAGCGCGTCGTCGCGGCGTGCTCGGCGCTGCTCGCGCCCGGCGGCGCGGCGTTCTTCTCCACCATCAACCGCAATCCGAAGAGCTTCGCGCTCGCGATCGTCGGCGCGGAGTATGTGCTCGGCCTCCTGCCGCGCGGCACGCACGAGTATTTGAAGATGATTCGCCCGTCCGAGCTCGCCGCATGGTGCCGTCGGACACACCTCGAAGTCGCAGAGCTCACGGGCCTGCATTTCAATCCGCTGTTGCACACCTACTCGCTCGGCGGCAACGTCGACGTCAACTACTTTCTGTACGCCCGTAAGGCGGTGCCGGTGAAGGAGTGATCCTCGGCGCCGTGCTGTTCGATCTCGACGGCACCCTCGCCGATACCGCGCCGGACCTCGTGCGGGTGTTGAACCGGCTGCTGGTCGAGCACGGCCGCACTCAAATGCCCTACGCGATCGCGCGCAACGAAGTCTCGAACGGTGCGGGCGGGTTGCTGCGACTCGGGTTCGGTGAGCTCGACTCGCCCGAAGCCCTCGAAGCGTTGCGCCGCCGTTTCCTCGCGCTCTACGCTGAGGACGTGTCGTCGCGATCTCGGCTATTCATAGGTTTGGATGACATCAATCATCATTGTCATGAGCTGACGTGGGGTGTGGTAACCAACAAGCCCGACGCTTTCACTCAGCCGCTGCTCGCCGCGCTCGGGCTCGCCTCGCGTGCGGGCTGCGTGGTGAGCGGCGACCGCCTCCCGCAACGCAAGCCGGATCCCGCGCCGCTCAGGCTCGCGGCCGAGGAGCTCGGCGTCCCGCCGGAATGTTGCGTGTACGTCGGCGATGCGCCGCGCGACATCGAGGCCGGCAAGAACGCGCGGATGGCCACGATTGCGGCCGCCTACGGATACATTCGTCCGCGCGAGGATCCCTATTCGTGGGGTGCGGACATCGTGATTCGCCGCCCGGGCGAGATCCGCGCCGCGCTCGACGAGCTCAGGGCCCGGGCGTGACGGGGGCGGAGCTGCTGTACGTGCTGCTCGGCGCGATCACGGGCGTCGCGGTCGGGCTCGCGCTAGGCATTGCGCGCAACGCGCGCCTGCGGGCAGAGCTCGCCGTGCGCGACGCGGAGCTCGGGAATCGTGCGGCGCTTGCCACGGAGCGCGAGGGCGCCCTCGAGCTCGCGACGCAACGCATGAGCAGCGTATTCGGCCAGCTCGCGAGCCAGCAGTTTCAGAGCCACTCCGATACCTTTCTCAAGCTCGCGCGCGAGAGTCTGAGTGTGCAAAACGAGCGCGCCAAGGGCGACCTCGCGGCGCGCGAGCAGGCGATCGACACCCTCGTCCAGCCGATCCGCGAGGCGCTCGGGCGCGCCGAGCGGCAGATGGAGGAGCTCGACAAGGCGCGCCGCGAGACGCACGGCAGCATCAGTGCGCAGCTCGAGGCCCTCGCGACGAGCCAGCAGGCACTCAGCGCGGAGACGCGCAATCTCGTAAACGCACTGCGTCGCCCCGAAGTTCGCGGCCAGTGGGGCGAGATCACGCTGCGCCGTCTCGTCGAGCTCGCCGGGATGGTAGAGCACTGCGACTTCGTGACTCAGAGTCATCAGGCGACCGAGACCGGAGCGATCCGTCCCGACATGGTGATTCACCTGCCGGAAGGCCGCGATCTCGTCGTCGACGTGAAGACCCCGCTGGACGCCTATCTCGAGGCGACGGAAGCCGCGGGCGAAGCGGAGCGCCGTGCGGCGCTCGAGCGCCACGCGACGATCGTCGGCGGGCGCGTGCGCGAGCTCGCGAGCAAGTCCTATTGGAGCCAGTTCGAGAGGAGCCCCGAGTTCGTGATCCTGTTCATTCCGGGCGACCAGTTTCTAAGCGCCGCGCTCGCCCAGAAGCCGGAGCTGCTCGACGAGGCGCTGCGCCAAAATATCATCCTAGCGACGCCGACGAGCCTGGTTGCGCTGCTCAAGGCGATTGCGTACGGCTGGCAGCAGACCGCGCTCGCCGAGAACGCCGCCGAGATACGCGGGTTGGCGGTGCAGCTCTACGAGCGCCTCACGACTTTCGCCTCGCACGTCAACGATACCGGCAAGGCGCTGTCCGACAGCGTGAAAGCGTTCAATCGCAGCGTCGGCTCGCTCGAGCGGATGGTGTTGCCGAGCGCTCGGCGTTTCACGGATCTCGGCGTGCAGCCGCGTCAGCGGCTCCCGACGTTGAAGGATGTCGAGGAAACGCCGCGCGACTATTCCGCCAACGATCCGAGCGCTGCGGGGGCGACGGTGAACGCTGCCGAAGCGGGCACCGGCGGTGTGCCGGAAACGCCGGTAGAGGCTCCGCCGAGCGCGGTACCGCCCGAGAGCTCTGCAGCGGTACCGGAGCGGCCGCATTGACCAGGATCTCGGAGAGCACGGCGACCGAGGACGCATGGCGCGACTATCGCCCTGCGGCAGACGCGCTCGCCGGGCGGGTGATCCTGGTTACGGGCGCGACGGCTGGGATCGGCCGTGCCGTCGCGCGGGCCCTCGTGCAGCACGGCGCCACCGTGCTGCTGCACGGCCGCAGCGCGAAGCTGCTGGAAGCCCTCTACCAGGAGCTCGCCCCGCTCGGGCCCGAGCCCGCGGTCGCCCAGCTCGATTTCGAGCGAGCCCAGGGGCCCGAGTACCAGGCGCTCACCGACGAGATCGAGACTCGCTACGGGCGGCTGGACGGACTTCTGCACAACGCCGGCGTGCTCGGCGACCGGAGTCCGATCGAGCACTACGACATCGGTTTATGGCAGCGCGTGCTGCTCGTGAATCTCACCGCTCCGTTCATCCTCACGCGCTGTTTGTTCCCGTTGCTGCGTAAGTCCGAAGACGCGTCCGTGCTGTTTACGACGAGCGGCGTGGGCAATCAAGGCCGCGCGTTTTGGGGCGCGTATTCGGTGTCGAAATTCGGTACCGAGGGGCTTGCACAGGTGCTGGCCGATGAGGTCGAGAAGACTCCCATTCGCGTGAACATGATCAACCCCGGTGCGACACGCACGCGGATGCGGGCGCGCGCTTACCCGGCTGAGAACCCGGGCACGCTACCCGCGCCCGAGAGCCTCACGCTGCCCTACCTCTACTTGCTCGGGCCCGCGAGCCGCGGCGTGACCGGCCAGCGCTTCGAGGCGCAGCGGCGCGGCTGATCAGCGCGCCTGCTCGCGAGCGACTGCGAGCAGCGCGTCGAGGGAGCTCTCGCGGCCCGTCGTGTCGACGGGTCCATAGATCGCGCGCAAGTCGTCGAGCCGCAAATAATCCGGATGATGAATCTCGACGAGGAGCGCGTACTCGATCGAGCGCCCGCCTTTGCTCACGTCGAGCACGTAGGCGTGCGTTGCGAGGTGCGTGCCGGCGGCAACGTGCATGAGCCCCGCCACGCGCGGCGACGCGTCGAGCTCGAGGAAACGCAGATTCGTCTTCCCCACCTTCCAACCATGGGCCGCGAAGACCGCACCGATCGACCCGCCATGCGCGATCTCGTCGTGCTCGGCGGCCAACGCGGGATCGACGCTATCGGGATATTTGACGACGGCGAACGTGCGGCAGATTCGTCCGCCTTGTTCATTGCTATAGAGGTTCGACACGCGTACGCGCCCGTCGCTTTCGAGGACCTCTATGCCGTAGCTGCCGAAGCGTTGTGCGATCCGCTCGCTGTTGAGAAGCTCGCGGCGCTCAGGGCTCGGCGCGTTCGCCCGTTCGGCCTGCGCGGCGGTTTCCGCGCCGGGTGCGAGGCCGAACAGCAGCGAGATCGCGATCAGCGCGGCGCGGACGCAGCGCCGGTGCGGCGCGAATGTAGAGCGGTTGGGGAGCACGGCGAATCGCCCGATCTGACTTCTGCTGCGAGCGATTATGCCGTGCCGCGCCGCTCGAACACAGGCTTGCCCGCTAGGCCGCTTGGGTCGCTGCCGCCGGCTCGGTCGCCGGTGCCGGCAGGCGTATCACGAAGCACGCGCCGCCACCGGCGCGAGGCTCCATCGTGAGGGTGCCGCCGTGCTGTTGGCACACGACGCGGTATGCGATCGACAACCCCTGCCCGGTGCCTTTGCCGACTTCCTTGGTCGTGAAGAACGGATCGAAGATTTGCTCGCGAATCGTTTCGGGGACGCCGGGACCATCGTCCTCGACCGGATCTCGACGTGTGCCGGCACCGATGTTGCCCAGCTCTTCGTCCGACGCGTTCGCCGATCGCTTGGCCGCGTTCACGATCAGGTTCAACATCACCTGATTGAAGCTCGACACGTTGCAGTGCACGGTCGGCAGAACGCCGAAATCGGTATGCAGCTGCGCGACGTATTTCCATTCGTTTTTCGCGATGGTGATCGTTGCGGAGGCTACTGTTGAGGACGGTCGGCGAATTCAGCCTCCCACTGCGTTCGCCGATGCCGATCGCGACACGGCGTCCGTCGTCGCCGCCGTTCGCCACATCGTGGCAGGTGCTGCACGCGATGGTGCCATCCGCCGAGAAGCGCTTGTCGCGGAACAGCTCTTTGCCGAGCTGCACGCGTTTCGGATCGAGAGCGCCGGATGTCGGGACGGCGCTGAACGGCGCACGCACCTGCTCCGTGACGGCCTGCTCAACCGGTGAGGCCGCCCTCTCCGCCGTCGGGACGTCGCAGCCCGCGGCAGACAGCGCGATTCCGAGAAAGATCCACCTGGCCTGCATCCAAAGTCTCGCTAGGCCGCGTGATGCAGCCGCCCCGACGCTCTATCGGCGTGCAACGGGCGGTCTTGAGATCGGGGCCGAGGATTTCGGTCGGCGGGCGGCTTCCCGAAGGGGGTACACCTGGCAAAAAGGACCCGATTCGAGTTGGCCAGTTGATTCGTGTCGCGGGATATACTACGTTCCCCCCGTAACCGTTCATCGAGCCTGAGGGCTTTCCGCCGGATTCCTCCTTAAACGGTTCTGCATCTGAAATTTTTGGGAGGTCTCGTGGGCAGGAAACTCTACGTCGGCAACTTGCCGTTCTCGGCTACTGAAGAAGATATCTCGGCCAAATTCTCCGCATGCGGGACGGTCGAGTCGGCCAAACTCATCACTGATCGCGATACCGGCCGAAGCAAGGGCTTCGGGTTCGTCGAGATGAGCTCCGACGCCGAAGCGCAAGCGGCGATCGACAAGCTCAACGGTCAGGACTACGGCGGTCGGCCGATGACGGTCAACGAAGCGCGTCCGCAGAAGAAGCGCAACGGGCCGGGCGGTGGCGGCGGCGGTGGTTATGGTGGTGGTGGCGGCGGCGGCGGCGGTGGTCGTGGCGGCTACGGCGGCGGTGGCGGCGGCTACGGCGGTGGCGGCGGCAACCGCTACTGATCGAGTAGCCTCGTCTGCGCGGGCTTGATAGCGCGCCGACTACGCAAAACGCACGATACGACGCCGGCCCTCGCGCCGGCGTCGTCGTTTAAGGGGGCCTTATGTTGCGTACCTTCAAGCTCGCGCTCGCTGGGTTTCTGTTCGCTGCTTTGACGCCGCTGGTCGCCGCGGCCGCGAACACGCCTTCGACGTCCGAGCTCCAGGATCGCGCCGCGATCCAAAACCTCGTCGTGAAATACACGATCGCGCTCGACACGCTCGATGCCGACATGTACGCGAGCGTGTTCGCCGAGGACGCGGAGTTCACGTTCGGCGGCAACACTTACAAGGGCCGCGATGCGATCCGTAAAATCGTCACGGGGTTGCAGGAGCGCCGCAAAGGGCAAACTGACGCACCGAAGTCGTACCACGTTCTGTCCAACACCTACGTCGAGTTCGTAAACAAAGGCGAGGCGCACCACCGGTCCTATTGGCAGACGATCTCGGGGCCGTCGAGTGGTCCGTTCAACGTCGGCGGCATGGGGCGTTACGAGGACACGCTCGTGAAGCGCGACGGCCAATGGCTGATCCAAAAGCGACAGATCATCCAGTAACGATCCGTTAACCCGTGGATCGACCGCTGCCGCCGGCCCAGATCGTCGGCGATCTCGCGAAGGCACACATCGCGGCGCGTTGCCTGCACGTCGTCGCGATGTTCGGCGTTGCCGATGCGGTCGGAGCCGTCGCGACGACGCCTGCCGAGATCGGTGCACGCACCGGGCTCGATCCCGACTCCGCCGACCGGATTCTGCGTCTGCTAGCCGCGCACGGGGTGTTTACGGCGGAGCCGACGGGCTACGCTCACAACGCTGCATCGGAGTTGTTGCGCAGCGATCATCCGCAGTCGCTCCGGAGCTACGTGCGGATGACGGGCATGCCCGCGTTCTGGAACCGTTTCACGGAGCTCGACGTCGCGGCGAAGACCGGCCGTCCTTCGGTCGACTGGCGGGCGCTGCTCGCCTACTTCGAGCGGCATCCGGAAGAGGCTGCGCACTTCAACGCGGCGATGGTCGCGAAATCCCGCGCCGTGCTGCCCGCGGTCGCGAGCGGCTACGACTTCAGCGGCTTCGCGCGTATCGCGGACATCGGCGGCGGCCGCGGCCACTTGCTAGAGGCGGTGCTCGAACGCGCGCCCGAGGCGTCGGGAATCTTGTTCGACCTGCCGCAAGTCGTCGCGGAGACGCGCGCGGTGCGGCCGCTCGCCGCGCGCATCGAGGCGATCGGCGGCGACTTCTTCGAAGACCCGCTGCCCTCGGCCGACGCCTACCTTTTGATGGATCTGATCCACGATTGGTCGAACGAGGACGCCGCGCGGATCCTCGCCGCCGTCCGCGCAGCGGCACCGCCGAACGCACGGGTGTTGATCATCGAGACGCTCGTCCCGGAAGTCGCGGGCCCGCACTTCGGCAAGACGGTCGACATCATCATGCTCGCGGTAACCGGCGGGCGGGAGCGCACGCGAGCGCAATTCGCTGCGCTGCTCGCCGCAGCGGGCCTGCGGCTCGATCGCGTGCTCGCCACGCGCTCGGAATACTCGATCGTCGAGGCTGTCGTCGCTACGGGGTGACGCAGCCGAAACTCGCGGCGTCGTCGACGCTACCCTTACCCGAATAGCGTGCGACCTGCGGATACGGACACAGCGGCCGCGACCGCACGGTACGTCCATCGATGATCTTGCTCGCGACGAGCGAATCGGGCGCGACGCCCTTCTCGACCCAATCGACGATCGCGGTTACCGCGTCGTTTTGGTCCGGGCCCACGCCGCCTGCGCAATGGGCCATTCCCGGCACCATGAACAGCCTGAAGAAGTCGGTCGTTTTCGGGCCGTTTTTCGCGACGGCGCGCTCGTAGTAATTCACGCCCATCAGCGGTTGAAGGATCGCGTCGGCCCAGCCGTAGGTCATCACGAGCTTGCCGCCGCGCGCGCGAAACTTCGCGAGATCCGGATCGTTCGCGTTCGCGAGCTTGCCCCATGCATCGAGCAAGCCGACATCGCGATCGAAATCGAAGGTGCGGAAGTCGTAGTCGGGCCGCGGCGGCGTGAACACGAGATAGCGCAACACGCCTTCCGCGAGCCCGAAGTCCGCAGGTTTCGCATCGGGTTGGCCGGCCACGATCAGGTTCATCCAGCCGCTAGCGGTTGCGCCGCTCGGGCCTGCAACGAGCGCTTCGCTGCCGAGCATGAATCCGGGGAACCACGGCTTCCCGCCGCTTACGACACCACCATAGATCTTCGCAAATGCCCCCGCTTGGCCCGGAGTGAGGCACGCTGCGGAGTCGCCGCCCGCGGGGCAACTCGGCACGTCGCGCGCCGGATCGAACGCGCACTGGCGCGGGTCGTCGATCAAGCCGTCCGTGAGGCCATCGATCGCGTCGCACTTCGCCATGACCGCCTTCGCGACGAGCGCGACCTTGTCGGCGGATAGCGGATGCTCGGTGAGTGCGCGTTGATTCCAGATCGCGCCTACCGTGAAACCCGTCTGCTCGACCCACGGCGCGTTCGCGACGATACCGTCGAAGTCCTCCGGATAGCGCTGGGCCTCGATGAGCCCTTGCCGCCCGCCGTTCGAGCACGAGTTCCAGTACGAGCGCTGCACCGCCGTCGCGTAGTACTGGCTCGCGACGGCCTTGGCCGTGACCGCGGTGAGGTGCACTGCGCGATACGCGTAGTCGACGGCCTTCTGCGGGTTGCTGAGCACGAAGGTGCCCGATGGCTCCTTGCGCGCATCATGGCCGGTGTTCGTGCTCGCCATCACGAAGCCGTTCGCGAGCGCGGCGCCGCGCTGCGAAGCACGGCCGGCGTCGTCGGGCGCTTCGCCCGCGAGGCCGCCGTTGCCGATCATGTACAGGCGGCCGTTCCACAGCGCCGGCAAGTTCACCTCGAACGCGATCTCGGGCGACAGCGTGCCGCTCACGCGGCAGTGCGCCGGCGCGGCCCCGTCCGCGGCGACGGCGCGCGCCGTGATCGCACCGAGCTCGGGCGTTTTGAAGTCCGCGAGCCGCTCGCAGGCGCCGCGCGGCGCGAGACTCGCGGTCGTATAGCTCGAGGCTGCGCTCTTCGCGTTCGCGAACGGTTGGGCGGCGAGCGGTGTGGCGAGCGTGGCCGCCATCACGAGCGCCGCCGCCGCTTCGAGAGCCATCGGGTGGCGTCGGGCCGCCGCTCGCCCTAACACGCGGCTCGTCTCCGGTGCCGAACGCGACGTTGCAAGACTGGCAAGCATGAGCTTCTCCCTAATGGAACAACGCGAGGTCGACTGCGTCACCCATCGCCTTGTAGCCCGCGTCTCCGGGGTGCAGGTGGTCGCCGGAATCGAATGCCGGCGCGAACTTCGTCGGCGCCGCGGGATCGCGAGTGACTTTGTCGAAGTCGATGACCCCATCATAGGCGTGGCTCGTGCGGATCCACTCGTTGAGCGCTTGGCGCTTCGCTTCGCCTTCGGCCGTGAAATAACCCGCGCCCTCGAACGGCGTGAGCGTCGCGCCGTAGATCTTGAGCCCCTGCGCGTGCGCACGCTCGATGAGCTGCTTGTGCCCGGCGATCAGATCGGCCGCGCTCGGAGTCGCGTTGCTGCGCGCCACGCCGATGTCGTTGATGCCTTCCATCACGACGACGTGAGTCACGCCAGTCTGCATCAGCACGTCTTTGTCGAAGCGCGCGAGCGCGCTGATTCCGGCCCCGTCGCCGAGCACGCGGTTGCCGCTGATGCCGGCGTTGAGCACCGCGACCTGTGCGCCGCGCTGCGCAGCGAGGCGGCGTGCGAGCTGGTCCGGCCAACGGTTGTTCGTGTCGACCGTCGAGCGCGCACCGTCGGTGATGGAGTCGCCGAACGTTACGACCGCGCGCGCGCCCGCAGGCGCGGCGACTTCGACGCGTGCGAGCAGGAACCATGCACCCGCCTGTCCCGCCGCTTTGAACCCCGGGTCGCCCGTGTGGTCCCCGCTCTCGGAAAGGTAGTTCGTTTGCGATGCGCCGTTGTGAGTCGTGACCGGCGAGGGGCCAATTCCGAGCTCCCCCGGCAGGTAGACGTCGATCGCGAGGTCCGTGAGCGGCGCGAGCTTCAGGTCGACGGCGTCGCTCACGAGGGTCGCACCCGGCAGGATCGACGCTTTCGCGCTCCCGCCAAACGTGAGCGGCTTTACCGACGCGGCGACGGCCGCCGAGTCTTTGTCGCGCAGCGCGATATCCGCCGCGCCGATCTCGAGCGGCGCAGTTCCGAATGCATTGCTGAGCACCACGCGCACTCGGTCGCCGCCGATGCTCGTGTGCACGATCTGCCTAAGCGTCTGATTCGTGACGGTCGCGGGCGGCGGTAAACCCGGGCGCGGCGCGGCGTTCGCCGGCGGCGCCCCCTGACCCGCTTGCGCCGCGGCACCCGCGGGCGGGCCAGCCCCACTCGGCGGCGGACCGCCGGGCCCCGGCGCGCCTGGTGGCGGAAGCGGCCGCGCGACGAGTGCCGTCGCCCAGGTCGCGACCCAATGCTCTTGCCCGCGCTGCTGCTGGGCAATCGCCGGAACGGCGGTGAAAGCGAATGCGGCGATCAGCAGCGCACGCGCGCCCGTGGAATATTCGGCAAAGGTCATGTTGCCCCCCGGCATTGGAGTTCTCGGTCGAACCCGACGTATCGGCACGCGATTGAAGCGCGCCGCACGCACAGTGTCAAAGATCGTCCATCCTGCGATCCGGCTCGCGTCGAAGCCTCAGAATACCGACGAGCGCCGCGTCGCCGCGCTCGGCGCGGCGGCTACGGCGAGTGATATCCGCGCGACGCAGCCGCGAGCATCGCTGCGGTTCTCCAGCGAGATGCGGCCGCCGTGGTTCTCGATGATCTCGCGCGACAACGCGAGGCCGATTCCCGTGCCGCCGGGCTTGGTGGTGAAGAACGGCACCCAAAGGTTGTCCGTCCGCGCGAGCCCGGGGCCGTCGTCCTCGATCTCCGCCGTGAGCTCGCCACTCTCGCTGCGCCAGCGAACGATCACCGTGCCGGAGTCCCCCGCCGCTTCCACCGCATTGCGCATGAGGTTGATCAGCACCTGCTCGATTTGATCGGCGTCGATCGACAGGTGGACGGGTGGTCCGGGCTCGAGGTCGATCCGGTTGCCGTGCAGCGACGCAACGCGGCGCACGAGCGCGCCGAACTCTGCGTCGCGCCGCGCGGGCGGAGGCAGCCGCGCGAGCCGTGCGTATGCACCCATGAAGCGCTCGAGTGATTCCGCGCGGTCGTGGATGATCGTGAGCCCGTCCTGAGTGTCGCCGCGCCAGTCGTCCGGCAACGGGTTGCGCAACGTAAGCTTGCGCAGCGTGCCGGCCATCGACTTGATCGGTGCGAGGGAGCTGTTGAGCTCGTGGCCGATCACGCGCACGAGCCTCTGCCACGCCTGGCGCTCCTCGTCGCGCAGCGCGCGCGTGAGATCCGAGATGACGAGCAGCTCGTGCGGCCTCCCGCCCTCGCGGAAGCTGCGGCGGCGAATATCCCAGCGGCCGGAGCCCCCGGGGAACACGTGGCTCACGATGCGCCCGGAAGCCTCGTCGAGCATCGCGGCGACGCCGAGGTCGGAAGCCGTGCGGCCCCGTAGCTCGTCGGCGTTGCTGCCGAGCAGGATCTCGCCCGCGCGGTTCACGAGCCGGAGGCGTAGGTGCGAATCGAAGCCGAACACGGCGATGTCGACGTCGGCAATCACCTTCTGCAGCAACGCTCCGGCTTCGAGTGCTTCGAGCCGCTGGTCGTGCAACGTGCGCGACAGCGTATTCACTTCGACCATCACTTCGCCGATTGCGTCCTCAGGGTCGATATTGCGGCCGCGCATCGTGTAGTCGCCTTCACGCAGCGCTTCGAGCATGTTCGCGAGCGAGCGCAACGGTTGCGCCACGCGCTGCCGCAAAGCGAGCAGCCCCCCGAGCGCGAACAACGTGACGAAGGTGCCGAGGGTCCAACGCAGAGCCGGCGTCGCGTCCCAACGCCATAGGAACAACGTCGCGACCAGCCACGCCGGGGCCACGGCCACGAGCGCGGGCAGCAACGCACGGTTCTGAAAGCGCAGGCGCTTCCTCATGACCGCGGATTCTGGACGGTGCGGCGCGTTGGGTCGAGCAGCGGCCAGTCTAGAGCCCGAGCTTTTCCATGCGCCGATAGAGCGCCGAGCGGCTCACGCCGAGCTCCTCGGCTGCCGCGATCACGTTGCCGGCGTGGCGCGCGAGCGCCGCGCGGATCGCCTCCTGCTCGATCGCGTCGAGCGTGACGGGCTGGCCTGCGCCCGGAGATCCCGCGGCCGGCCCGCCGGTGAGCCGGAGATCTGCTGGGCCGATCGAGTCGCCGGGCGCCATCAGCACCGCGCGCTCGACCACATGGCTGAGCTCCCTGACGTTCCCGGGCCAACCGTAGCGGCGCACCGCCGACAGCGCGGGATCCGTGAACACGCGCACCCCCTTCCGGTGGCGCGCCGCGTGCCGCGCGAGGAACGCTTGCGCGAGTCGCACGATGTCGTCACCGCGTTCGCGCAGCGGCGGTAGGTGGATGTGGATCGTGTTGAGCCGGTACAGCAGATCGCCGCGGAAGCGCCCTGCCTCGATCTCGGTGTTCAGGTCCGCGTTAGTCGCCGCGAGCACGCGCACGTCGACCTGCTGCGTCCGCGACGAGCCGAGCCGCTCGAACTCCCCTCCTTCGAGCACTCGCAACAGGCGCGCTTGCTGCGTGACCGGAATGTTGGCGATCTCGTCGAGGAACAGCGTGCCGCTGTCGGCGAGCTCGAAACGGCCGACCCGGTCGGCTTTCGCGTCCGTGAACGCGCCCTTCACGTGGCCGAACATCTCGCTCTCGAACACCGTTTCCGCGAGGCTGCCGATGTTCACGGTGACGAAGCTGCGCTCGCGGCGCGGCGAGCGCTCGTGGATCAGCCGCGCGACGAGACCCTTGCCGCAGCCGCTCTCGCCCGTGATCAGCACGTTCGCGTCCGTGGGCGCCACTTGCTCGATCGTCTCGAGCACGGGCCGCATGACCGGAGATTCCGCGATGAGCTCCGTGCCTCCGGCGGCGTTGAGCTCCTTGTTCTCGGCCTCGAGCACGCGCGTGCGATTCAACGCCTGGCCGAGAGCGACCTGCGTGCGCAGCACGCTCAGCAAGCGCTCGTTGTCCCAAGGCTTCTCGATGAAGTCCTGCGCGCCGCGGCGCATCGCCTCCACCGCGAGCCCGATGCTGCCCCAGGCCGTCATCACGACGAGCGGCGTGTACGCATCGAACGTGCGGATGCGCGCGATCGCGTCGAGGCCTTCGTCGCCCGAGGTCGTGTCGCGCGTGTAGTTCAGGTCCATCAGCACCGCGTCCGCGGCGCGGGCGCGCAGCGCGCTGAGCAACGCGGCAGGGTGATCGAAAGTCTCGGCGGTGTAGCCCTCGCCTTTCAGCAGCAGGCGCAGCGATTCGACGACGTCGCGTT
This sequence comes from uncultured Gammaproteobacteria bacterium, assembly GCA_963742115.1. Classification (GTDB taxonomy): domain Bacteria; phylum Pseudomonadota; class Gammaproteobacteria; order Steroidobacterales; family Rariloculaceae; genus FEN-1219. The sequence continues at coordinate 283,833 of CAVUKQ010000005.1, read as the reverse complement.
GGTCGTCGGCTACGAAGATGCGGGGTGGTCTCGTTGGCACGATTGGACGACTACTCGATCTCGTCCGGAGCATCGCATCCGGATGCTCGTTCCGCGCGCTGTTGCCATTCCCGTTCATTGCGTTGCAGGCGTCTCCGGATCACGCGATGCACGTGCGCGACGAGCCTCATCTCCCGCGTGCCGAGTCCGCTGAGTAGCGCGATCACCCATGAGAATTCGCACGCATGTGCCGCGGCCAACTCGCGCCGCGCCTGCGGCGTCAGCGCAATCCGGATCGAGCGTCGATCGAACGGATCGGGCAAGAGCTCCAGCAACCCTGCGCGCGCCGCTACGATAACGCCTTGACGCGCGGCTTGCTTCGATATGCGTAGCATGCGCGCCAGCTCCGAGATCGACGGATCGCCGCCGATGCGCTCGAGTGCCGATAGGAGGCGGTATCGCGCGTCCGTCCGAAACACGAGCTCGCCGTCGTCACCGCGGGCCTTTTGCATCAGCTCCGCGGTGGCCGCGATCTCGCGAATGAACTTGACGGCCTCGTTGCGCCAGAGTTTCCCGGCGTATCGCCGGCGCTCGCGGTGCATCGCGTCCGCTTGCGACTCGGGCGCGAGGTCTTTGAGCGCACTGCGTAATGCATCGTCACGTGTATCGGGAGAAGGCACGCACACAGGGTGCTCTCCTTCAATCGACAAGTGCGGCGTCGAATCCCGGCCGATCGACAAGTAACCTGTCGATCGGCGCGAAATCGACGCCGGCGCTGTCGATCGAAAAAGCCCCTCCCAAGCGCGACGGCGGTAGCGCGTGCGCCGGCGCGGCTGCCACGCACCGGCACTAACCGCGCGGTCGGCCGGCGGGACGCTTGCGGGCCGGCTCGTACCGGTTTCGCACTCGATGAGCATCATCGAGCTGCGACGGCGCGGTCCGCCGTGATCCACCCGTCGCCGAGCTCGATCACGCGCCGGCCGAACGCAGCGACACGCTCGTCGTGCGATACCTGGATGATAGTGGTGCCCTCGGCGTTGAGACCGCTCAGGAGGTCCATGATCTTCTCGCCCTGCCCCCAGTGCAGGCTGCCTGTCGGCTCGTCGGCGAGCACGATGCGCGGCTCCGCGATCACAGCACGTGCGACGGCGACCTGTTGCTGCTGGCCGCCCGAGAGCTGCGTCGGGTAAAGATCCTTCTTGCCCACCATCTGGAAGCGGTCGAGGATCTCGGCGACGCGCGCGTCGCGCTCCTTGCGCGGCACGTTGCGGTACGACAGCGGGATGTCGAGGTTCTCGGCGACGGTCAAGTCGTCGAGCAGGTGAAACTGCTGGAACACGAAGCCGACGTTGTCCTTGCCGAGCTGCGCGCGCTGCTTGTTGCTCGCTTTGTGCACGGCCGCGCCGTCGAACCAGTACTCGCCGCCGAACTCGCCGTCGAGCATTCCGAGGATCGACAGCAGCGTCGACTTGCCGGAGCCCGAGGGTCCCATGATCGTGACGAAGTCGCCTTCTTGGACTTCGATCCCGATCTGGCGCAGCACCCAGGTCTGGCCGCCTTTGTAGGGGTAGGACTTCTCGAGCCCCGCGAGGCGGATCATCGGGGCGTTGGTCGTCTCGCTCATGGGAGTCTCGGCTGTTGCAGTAGTCATCGCATTGTCTCCGGATTTGGCGGTCGTGTCTTTTTCGAAGCCGTTGGGTATGCCTCGCCTACTCCTACCTAGTGCTTCCATCGGTGCGACGGACGACGCGCGCCGTGCGGGCAGATAGCCGGCCGCGAGCACTACGGCCGTGAGCAATACGATCGCGCATCACGAGCACGAGCGGATCGTAGGCGGTGAGCCCGAACAGCAGGGGCCTCGCGGCCTGCCCGAGCGCGACTCCGAGAGCGAGCCCGATCGGCATGCCGATCAACGCGATCGTCGCGACTTGCCTCATGACCATCCCGCGGAGCCCGCTCGCGGTCGCGCCGAGCGCGAGCCGAAGCCCAAGCTCGCGCGTGCGCTGCGCGACGCTGTACGCGAGAACGCCGTAGAGCCCCGTCGCGGCCAGCAGCGTCGCGAGCGCCGCGAGGCTGCCGGACATCAGGGCGATGAGGCGATCCGTGAACAGGTTGTCGTCCACGACGTGGTCCATCGTCATGAGGTCGCTCACGGGCAGGTTCGGGTCCGCCGCGGCGACCACTCGGCGCGCGGTTCTCATGAGGTCGTCGGACCCGCCCTCACTCCTCCCGCAGCACGACCATCGGCGGCACGCGCGATGCGCGCGCGGCCGGTATCAGCGCCGCGATCGCGCCGACGGCCGTGACGACTACGACGACGGCCGCGAGCGTGAGGGGATCCCACGGCGACACGCCGAACAGCATTCCCGCGAGTAACCGCGACGTCGCGAGCGACACGCCCAGGCCGAGCGCGCAGCCAAAGCCTACGACGCGCATCGCTCTACCGAGGAACTGCGAGACGATGTCTTTCTCGACGGCGCCGAGCGCGATGCGCAAGCCCACCTCGCGGCGCCGCAGGCTCACGACGTAGCTCAGCGTTCCGTACACGCCGAGGCACGCGAGCGCGAGCGCAGTCGCTGCGAACAGCGCGAGCGCCATGCTCCGCAGCCGGTCTTGCGTATATTGGTCGCCGATCCGTTCGGACAGCGGAGTGACGTCGTAGACGGCGCGCAGCGGCTCGAGCTGCTTGATCTTCTCTCTGACCGCGGGCACGAGGGCAGCTGGATCTCCCTGCGTGCGCAGCAGGAACGACAGCGCGGGAGTCGCGTAGTTCGCCTGGCAGCGATAGACCGTCGGCCCGGCGGCGGTCGTGAGCGAGTATTCGCGCGCGTTGCCGACGACGCCGGTCACCCGCGACCAGGGGTTTTGGCCGCCGCGCAGCGTCCCGCCGACGATCGACGAGCCGACGAGATAGCGCGCGACGAACGCCTCGTTCACCACCAGGTTCTGCTCGGAGTCGACCGGCTGCGAGCGGCACGGCTCGCCCGCGAGCAGCGGAATGCGCAGCGCGTCGAAGTAGCTCGGCGACACTACGCGGAAATTTGCGAGCAGCTTCTGTTCTTCGGTGCGGCCCTGAAGCTCGTATTCTCCGACGCCGAACTGAAACCCCGAACCATCGTTGACCATCCCTGGCACGGGCGACCCGGTGGCGGCGGCTTCCACGCCGGGCAGCATTCGCAGCTCGGCAAGAATGTTCTCGATGTTGTCCGCAAGGCTGCCGAAGTCGTCGAACGTGCCGCTGATCCGGAACGACAGCACTCGAGCCGGCTCGAAGCCCGGGTCGACGCGCGTGAGCTCGAGGAAGCTGCGGCCGAGCAAACCCGCGCCCGCGAGCAGCACGACCGATAAAGTCACCTGGACTCCGACGAACAGCCATTGCAGCGCGTGGCGGCCGGCGACTTGAGTGCGCCGGCCCGCCGCGAGCGCGTGGCCGACGTCACCGTGTGCACTGCGAATCGCGGGCAGCAGACCGCAGAGGAAAGTCACGCCGATCGCCGCCGCGGCCGCGAACGCGAGCAACGGTCCGCCGAACGCGATCTCGTCGATCCGCGGGACGTTCGGCACGAGTGCTGCGAGCACGGACGAGCCGCCCGCGGCGAGCGCGACGCCGAGGATAGTGCCGGCCGCGGCGAGCACGGCGGTCTCCGTGAGCACCTGCGCGGCGATCGCACGGCGCGGCGCGCCGAGCGACAACCGCACCGAGATCTCGTGACGGCGGCTCGCGGCGCGCGACAGCAGCAGCGCCGCGATGTTCGTCGACGCGATCAGCAGCAGCACCGTCACCGCGCCGAACAACAACCACAACGAGCCGCGGACGGCGCCGACCGTCGTGTCCTTGAGCGCCGCCACGTAGACGCCCACGTTACGATCCGTTTCCGGGAACTGCTCCGCGGCACGCGCCTGCACTGCACTCAAGTCCGCGCGTGCGCGTTCGAGGGACACGCCGGGCTTGAGCCGGCCGTACGCCGTAAGCCAGAGGCTGAACCTCTGGAGGACAAACGCCTCGTACGTCAGCGGAATCCAAATGTCGATCGAGCGGTCGGGGAAGCGAAACGACTCCGGCATCACGCCGACGATGGCAACCTGCTCGTTGCCGAGCTTGAGCGCGCGCCCGAGCACCTTGGGATCGCGGTCGAGCCGCGTGCTCCAATAGCGATGGCTAATCAGCGCGACGGGCGCGGCGCCCGGCTGATTCTCGGCCGGCAGGAACCCGCGGCCGATCGCCGGCGCGACCCCCCAGACCTCCAAGAATCGCGGCGCGACGCGCGCTCTCCGGAACCTCTCGGGCAAGTCGCCGGACGTCTCGGACACATCCTCGGTGTAGTAACCCGTGATCGCCGCGAACGACGTAGTTTGATTGTTCCATTCTTCGATCCGCACGGGCGCGGTGTTGCTGATGGCGGCTTGCTGCCGCGACTCGCTCACGCGCACGAGCCGATCGGCCTCCGGGAAGCCGAGCGGCCGCAGAAGCACGGCGTCGAGCGCCGAGAACACCACGCCGTTCGCGCCGATCGCGAGCGCGAGCGTCAGTACCACCGTGATAGTGAAGCCCGGCGTGCGGCCGAGCACGCGAATCGCGTAGCGAACGTTGCGTAGCACGGCTTGCACTCCTCCCACCAAAGCTGGTCGATGCGAACGCTTCGCGTTCAAGAAATCCCTCCGCGGAGGGCTACCTACTCGTCGCGCAGCGCGTGCATCGGATCGACCTGCGCAGCGCGCCGCGCCGGTAACCACGTCGCGATCAGCGCGGTCAGCGCCGAGCCCCACGACCGCGAGCGCGAGCACCGCGGGATCGAACGCGCCGACGTCCTGCGATCTGCGACGCGAGCACTCGGCCGAGCGCGATCGCGGCGGCCACGAGCCGACCGCGAGCCCGATCGCGGTTACGCGTGCACCCTGCTTCACGATCATCCGCACGATGTCGAGGCTGCGGGCGCCGAGCGCCATTCGCACGCCGATCTCGCCGACGCGCTGCGTCACGGCCCAGCTCAACACGCCGTAGATGCCGATCACGGCCAGCGTGAACGCGATCCCCGCGAACACGAGCGTGAGAACCATCGGCGTTCGCTGCGGACCCATCGAGCGCAGCAGGCGCAGGTCCATCGCCATGGGCTCGGACAGCGCGAGCTCGGGATCGAGCTCTGCGAGCGCGGCACTCGCGACGCGCGTGAGCTGCTCGGGCGGCAGCGTCGTGCGCACAGTGAACGCTCCGGTGAGCATCGGCCGCTGCGAATAGTGCCAGTACATCGTTTCCTTGAGCGGGTCTTCGGCGAGGCTCTCGTGCTTCACCGCGGGCACGACGCCGACGATCGTCGACCAGTCTCCCGACGGATCGGCTTCACGGCGCACGCGCTGGCCGAGCGCGCTGCCGTTCGGCCAATAGCGCGCCGCCACGTTCTCGTCGACGATCACGACGGGCTCGGTCTCGGTCGCGTTGAAGTTGCGGCCCGCGATCACCGGGATGCTGAGCGTAGGGAGGTAGCCTTCATCGATGCTGCGGTGCTGCGCGTGCGGCGGCGACGCGCCGGCGGGCGGTACGTAGCCCTCGACGACGGTCGACGCTTGGTCGTTGTTGCCCGCGAACGGCAGTATCGACGTGAAGCCCGCTTGCGCGACGCCGGGCAGCGCCCGGAGTGCCGCGAGCGCCTGCTGCTCGAAGAGCACCCCGGTGTCTCCGGAGTAGCGGCCCGCCGGCAGGCCGATTCGTGCGGTCCACACCCCGCTCGCATCGAAGCCGGCTCCTTCGGTCTGGAGCGCGTAGAACGTCTTCGTGAGCAATCCCGCGCCGACGAGCAGCGCGAGGCTCATGCCGAGCTGCGCTATCACGAGCGCGCTGCGCAACGCATGCGAGTCGCGGCCGCCGCCGCTCTGGCGCCCGGCCTCGCGCACCGCGCGCGTGAGGTCGTCGCGCAGCAACGCGATCACGGGCGGCAGGCCGGACACGAGCGCCGCGACGATGGCCGTGCCGAGCGTGAATGCGAGGCACGGCGCGTCGAGCGTGATCGCGAAGCCGTCGCTCGCTCGATCGAGTCCGAGCGTGCGCACGAGCTCGATGCCGCCGAGTGCAAGCGCCAAGCCCAGCGCGGCGCCGCCGAGCGCGAGCACGAGGCTCTCGACGAGCACGAGCCGCACGAGCCGCGCCCCGGCCGCCCCGAGGGCCGCGCGCACCGCGAGCTCCTTGCGTCGCGTCGTGGTGCGCGCGAGCTGCAGGTTCGCGACGTTCGCGCAAGCGATCAGCAGCACCGCGGCGACGATGCCTTGCAGGAGCAGCAGCATCGGCGCGAGGGTGCCGACCTGATTCTCGCGCAGCGCCTGCGCGCGTCCCGTGAAGCCGGCGACGGACACGGCGTCGGGGCTCAGCCGGCCCTCGGCCACGTTGCGGCTGACGATGGCCGCAAGCTCTGCGTTCAATCCGTCGATCGTGGCGCCGGGCCGCAGGCGGCCGAGGCTGGTCGAGAACTGATTGCCGCGTGCAGCGTCGCTCATCTGCTGGGGCGTGAACGCGAACGGCATCCACGCGTCGATGTCGCGGTTCGGATAGCCGAACCCTTCCGGCATCACGCCGATCACGCGGAACGATTCGCCGTCGAGGCGAATGTCGCGGTCCACGATGTCGCGCCGCGCTCCGAAGCGCGTGCTCCAGAACTGATGGCTCAAGACGACGACGCGGTCGTTGCCCGTCGTCGCTTCGTCGTCGGTGAACGCGCGGCCGATCGCCGGCTGCGTGCGCAGCACGTCGAACATCGACGGCGACGCGCGCGTCGAGCACGAGGCGCTCCGGCGTCCCGTCGCCGGAGAGCGTACGTCCGGCCGTCGCGAAGATCGCGAGACTCTCGAGCGACGGCGCCTGCTCGCGGCGTTCGAGATAGTCGGGAATCGCGGTGCCCGCGTTCTCGATGCCCACCGTGCGATACGAGTCGTACACGAGCACGAGCCGGTCGCCCTGCGGCGTACGAGAGCGGCCGCAGATAGAAAGCGTTCAGGACGCTGAAGACCGTGGTGTTCGCGCCGATCGCGAGCGCGAGCACGAGCGCGATCACGGCTGCGTGCAACGGGCGCTTGCCGAGCGAGCGAATCGCGTAGCGAACGTCTTCGAGCAAGAACTGCATCGCAACAAACTCCCTATTCCGCCGCGAGCGCTTCCGCAGGATCCACGGCCGCCGCCCGCCGCGCGGGTAGATAGCTCGCGAAGACCGCGGCGAGAGTGAGCACGATCGCGACCGCGCCGTACGTGAGCGGATCGACAGCGCTCACGTCGTAGAGCAGCGAGCCCATCAGCCGAGTCACAGCCGCGGCTGCGCCGAGCCCGATCACGACACCGACGCCCGCGAGCCCTACGCCGTAGCGCACGAACGCGCGTGTGACGGTGCGCTGCTGCGCGCCGAGAGCGAGCCGGATCGCGATCTCGCGCCGCCGCTGCGACACGACATAGGAGATCATGCCGTACAAGCCGACGACGCCGAGCACGAGCGCCGCGGCGCCCGCGATCGCGACCATCACGAGCGTAAACGACGTGCGCGCCATGGAGCGGTCGTAGAGGTCTTGCATCGTCTGAACGGACGCGAGCGGCAGGTCGCCGTTCACGGACCACACCGCTTGCTGAATCTGCCGGATGAGAGACTCGTTGCCGGCGAGCGGGCTGCGTATCGCGAGCGTCACGTTGCGGTCGATGTAGTCGCCGCTTCTGATCTTCATCAGGGGCGGCCAATAGACGGTCGCCGGGGGCGCCTCTTGCGAACCGTTGTCGCGCGTGTCCTGGACCACGCCGATGACCTCGCGCCAGTCCGCGCCCGCGCCTCCCCACCGAATCCGCTTGCCGATCGCGGCGGCCGGATCCCGCCAAAGCTCGCGTGCGAGGTTCTCGGAGACGAGCGCGACGGCGTGTCGTTCGTAGATGTCCGACCAATCGAGCTCGCGGCCCGCGACGAGACGCGTGCCGGTCGTACGGAACAGTCCGGGGGACACGGTCTTCATCGTGCGCATCGCGATTTCTGCGTCCGGCTCGCGTGGCTGATCCTCGACGCCGATGCCGTCCCAGTTCGTCAGCACGCCCTCCATCGGCATCCCGCTGACGAAGCCCACCGAGGTCACGCTCGGGATCGCAGCGATCGCATCGAGAATCGCGTTCTGCATCTGCGTGACGCGCGTGGCGTCCTGTTCGAGCGGCGGAGGAATCTGAATCCGCGCGATCTGGAGGGACTCGCGGCTGCGTGAAGCCGGGGTCGACCTCGAGCAACGCTAGCGACGTGCGAATCATGAGCCCCGAGCTCACGAGGAGCACCAGCGCGAGCGCCACCTGCGCCACGACGAGCGCGTTCTGTGAGCGATACTGCGCTCTGCTCTGCGTGCCGCTGCGTCCGCCGCCGCGTAGCGCCGCGTTGATCTTGGGGCCGGCGTAGCGCAGTGCCGGGACGAGCCCGAGCGCGAGGCCCGCGATCGTAGAAACCGCGAGCGTGAAAACGAGCGCGCGCGCGTCTAGCGCGATCGCGTCGATGCGGGGCAGCGTTGCGGGCGCCAACCGCTTGATCAACGTGAGCGCGCCGTACGCGAGCACGACGCCGGCGGCACCGCCCGCGACTCCGAGCAGAGCGCTCTCGATGAGCAGCGTCCGCATGATGCGCCACGCGCCGGCGCCGAGCGCGGCGCGCACCGCGAGCTCGGGGCGGCGCTTCTCGGAGCGCACGAGCAGCAGATTCATCACGTTCGCGCACGCGATCAGCAGGACCACGCCGATCGTGCCCATTACCACCCAGAGCACGTTGCCCACCTTGCCGACGACGTCCTGCATCAGCGGACGAATCGCGGGCGTGATTTTCCAGATGCCGAGGTAGTTGGCCTTGGCGTCGCCGCCGTTCTGGAAGGGAAACCTCTCGAGCCACGTCGGCAGGAGCCGCGTGAGATCGGCATTCGCCTGCTCGATCGTGACGCCGGGCTTGAGCCGCGCGATGCCCGTGCCGAAGAACGGCGGCGGAACCAATCCCACGCGCGGGAAGCGTAGCGGCGTGATGAGATCCGCCCGCGTATCGACGACACGGAATCCTTTGCGGCATCACGCCGACGATCTCCGCGGACTCGGCGTTCACGGTGAGGTTGCGCCCTACGACGTTCTCGTCGCCGCCGAACCGCCGTTGCCAATAGTCGTAGGTCAGCAGGACTGCGCGCCGGTCCGTTCGGATCTTCGTCGCTCGCCTCGAGCCAGCGCCCGAGCAGCGGCGGGACGGCCAACGCCTGCAAGACTCCGCCCATCGTCGCGACGGCTGCAACCTGCTCGGGCTCCGCCGTGCCCGTGACCGTCGCCGTGCCCGCGATCCACATGCCGATCTGCTCGAACGCGCGGTTCTCGTCCTGATAGGTGATCAACATCGACGGCGAGACGCGCAAGCCGCCCGCTGCCGTCGCTATCCCAGGTGCGCCGGGTGCCGTCGTGCCAGACCGCGACGAGCTCGCTCCGGATGCGGGTACGGCAGCGGCTTCAGCAGCACGCCGTCGACGACGCTGAACACCGCGGTGTTCGCGCCGCTGCCGATCGCGAGCGTGAGCAACGCGACGATCGTGAACAGCGGAGTGCGCAGCAACCCGCGGATCGCGTAGCGCAGATCGTGTGCGATGGCGTCTAGTCGATTCACGCGCCGCTCGCCGAGCTACGGCGCCGGCGAAGACGCCGCGGGCCGCCCGCGCCGCGCCTGCTCCGCGATGCGCTGGTCTTCTTCCTCGCGCAGCCGGTGCAGCGTTTCCTCGTCGACGACACGTCCGTCGAACATGTGGATCTTGCGGTCCGCGTAGTCCGCGTAGCGCGGATCGTGCGTCACGATGCAGATCGTGGCGCCTTCGGAGTGCAGCTCCGACAAGAGGCCCATCACGGCCTCGCCGTTCTTCGAGTCGAGGTTACCCGTGGGCTCGTCGGCGAGCAGGATCGACGGGCTGCCGACGAGCGCGCGCGCGACCGCGACGCGCTGCTGCTGACCGCCCGAGAGCTGCGCGGGATAGTGATGCAGGCGGTGAGCCATCCGCACGCGCTCGAGCGCGTTGATCGCGCGCTCCTTGCGCTCCTTCGCGCCCATGCCCGCGCGGTACGTGAGCGGCAGCTCCACGTTCTCGAACACCGTGAGGTCGCCGATCAGATTGAACGCCTGGAAGATGAAGCCGATCTCCTTGTTGCGGATGTACGCGCGTTGCGACGCGTCGAGGCTCTCGACCGGCGTGTCGTTCAAGAGGTACCGGCCGCCGCTCGGGGTGTCGAGAAGCCCGAGGATCGACAGCAGCGTCGACTTGCCGCAGCCGGACGGGCCCGCGATCGACATGTAGTCGCCCTTCGCGATCTCGAAGTGCACGCCCGACAGCGCGTGCGTCTCGACCTCGTCGGTGAAGAACACCTTCTTCAGGTCGTCGAGCTTGATCAGCGGCGCAGCGGCGCTCGGCGAGGGCAAGGGAGTCGCGGTGGCGGCGTTCATGCATGTACCTCGAAAACGATTAGATGCGCGGCCCGCTCATTCGGACCGCAAAGCGTCAGTTCAAGCGAATGCGGTCCGCATCGTCCCAGGCGGACGTGTCCGACAGGATGACTCGATCGCCCGGCACGAGACCCTTGAGGATCTCGACCGCGTTCACCGAGGTGCGTCCGAGCTCAACGGGTATTCGCACCGCGTAGCGGCCGTCCTCCACGATCTTGAAGATCCCGACGGTCGTGTTCGGCTGCCCGTAAGCCGGGCGTCCCATGAACACCACGTGCGCGAGCCGCTCGATCTCGATCGTGCCGTCGACCGAGAGGTCGGGCCGCGCGCCGCGCGGCAGCTCGCCCGTGAGCTCGACGTCCACTTGCACGGTTCCACCCTGCACCGCCGGATCGATGCGCGAAACCTTCCCCTCGACTATGCCGTTGCGAGTGTCGACGCGAACGAGCTGCCCCAGCAGCACATCGCGGGCTTGAGTCTCCGGCACGCGGAGCTCGGCTTGCAGGTCGTCGGGCTGCGCGACGCGCGCGATGTTCGCGCCGAGCGGGAGCCTCTGCCCTTCCTCCACGAGCATCTCCTGCACGACGCCCGCGATACCCGCGCGCACGGATAGCGACTCGACGCGCTCGCGTTTGCGCTCGTAGGCGTTGCGAACCTGGCTAACGCGCGCCTTGCGCACCGCTAGCTGCGCCTCCATCGAGGCCGCGAACTGGTTGAGCCGATCACGTTCGACGTCCAACAGCACCTTGCGCTGCTCGGCCAAGAGCTCCGAGCGCTGGTAGTCGAGCCGCCGTACGACGTCGCCGGCGGCCTTCTGCGCTTCGGCCGTTAGCCGCGCGCTCTCGTATTCGGCGCTGGCGGCCGCGACCGCAGCGCGCTGGTCGAGCTGTTTGTTCTGGAGCGTGAGCTTGAGCTCCGTGAGCTCCGCCTCGGCACCCTCGACCGCGTAGCGCGCTTCCTCCGTCTCCTGCATGAGCTCGGGGTTCGACATCTCGACCAGCACGGTGTCGGCTTCGACCACGGCGCCGGGTCGCACGATCACGCGATCGACGCGCCCTTCAGCCTGCGCGCCGATCCAACGGATCGCGCGCGGCACGAGCGTGCCGGGGCCGCGGACCTCGCGCAGCATTTCGCCTTCGCGCACGGTGTCGGGATACACGGACGCCATCGCGACACTCGGTGCTGCGGGCTCGAGCCGCATGAGCCCCGCGGTCGCAGCCGCAAGCACGAGCACGCCGCCGACGGCATAGCCCATTTGGCGGAGGCGCTTCTTGCGCTTGTTCTCGGGGCGTGGGATGTCCATGGGCCTCCCTAAGCAACCGGCGTGCCAAACCGGCGGTGGATCGTAACTCGATGATTCTGCGAACGTCGACGTTGCGCGGCCGTCGCGCGCGGCGCTGCTCGTGTCCCGCGCCCGTGGCACGCCGTCCCGCAAATGGGACGGTTGGTCCCGAGCCGAATCGACGGCGCGCGATCGACGCGGAGTATTTCGCCGCTCTCTGCTTTGCTCAGCAGCGCGTTTCGCGTCGTGGCGGCCTGCGACAAACCGCGGGGCTCGCGCATCTAAGACACGGACCGCTTGCTGTGCCCTGGGGGATCCGTGAATTGTCGCGACCGCGGCGAGCCGCGCGCTCGTAGTATCGCTTGAGCGCGTCGGGCGCTTTTCTACGCGCCGCCGCGGCGTTGCTGTCGCTCGCGGCCGGCGCGTTCCCCCTCACGGCGCTCTCGCAGGCCGTCGACGGCCCTCCAGCGGCGCAGCCCCAGGCGCCGGAGGCGTCGCGCGGCGGCGAGGTCACCGCTGCGCACGCGTCGCTGCCGTTGCTGCCCCACTCCCCCGTCACCGCCACGATCGACGGGATTCTCGACGATCCGGTCTGGAAGGACGCGCTCGTGCTCGAGCTCGACACGGAGACCCAGCCTGGCGAGAACGTACGGCCGCCTGTGCGAGACGCACGCCTACCTCGTCGAGGACGGCTCGCGCCTCCTGCTCGCGATCGACGCGCGCGATCCCGAGCCAGAGTCGATCCGCGCCTATTTGCGTGATCGCGATACCGTGTTCAACGACGACTTCGTCGGCATCGTGGTCGACACCTTCGGCGACCAACGGCGCGGCTACGAGTTCTTCGTGAACGCGCTCGGCGTGCAGGCGGACCTGACGCAGGACGACGTGAACCAGCGCGAGGACGATTCCTGGGACGCCATCTGGGACTCCGCCGGCCGGATCACGGAGCTGGGCTTCACAGTCGAGATCGCGATCCCGTTCAGCCAGCTGCGGTTCACGCGCACGGATGGCGAGCGCGAATGGGGCATCGACGTGCTGCGCTTCCGCCCACGGACTAATCGGACGCGGATTTCGAACAATGCGCTCGAGCGCGGTCGCAACTGCTACGTTTGCCAATTCGAGCGCGTGCGGGGAATGGCGGGAATAGAAGCCGGCAAGAACCTCGAGGTCGTGCCGTCGATCACGGCATCGCGAACGGATCAGCGCCCTGATCCCACGACCGAAGCGTGGCAGGAAGGCTCCGCCGACGGCGAGGTTGGGCTGAACGTACGTTGGGCCGTGACGCAGGACCTCACGGCGAACCTCGCGCTGAACCCGGATTTCTCCCAGGTGGAGGCCGACGTCCCGCAGCTGGAGGTCAACAGCCAGTTCGCGTTGTTTTACCCCGAGTCGCGGCCGTTCTTCCTCGAGGGGCTCGATTACTATGCGACGCCGATCCAGGCCGTGTTCACGCGCACGGTCGCGGACCCGGACGTCGGCGCGAAGCTCACAGGCCAGGTCGACGACAACACGTTCGGCGTGTTCGCGGCCGAGGACGCCGTCACGAACATCTTGTTGCCGGGCCCGCTCGAAAACTCGTCGACGTCGCTCGAGGACTCGAATCACGCATTCGTCGGCCGCTATTCGCGCAACGTTGGCAAGGGCTCCACGGTCGGCGCGCTGGTCACATCGCGGCACGGCGACGACTACCACAACGACGTCGCCGGCTTCGACGGGCGAATGCGGCTCGGCGACAAACACACGGTGCGGTTCCAGTACCTCGAGTCGGATACGGAATATCCCGAGACGACCGCGGCGTCGTTCGGGCAGCCGCGTCGGATCGTTCGACGGTGCGGCGCTCGGTCTGCGCTACACGCTGAGCACGCGCAACTGGTACTCGGATCTCGAGGAGAAACTGTATGACTCGGGGTTCCGCGCGGACTCGGGGTTCATTCCGCGCGTCGACATGAACCAGCAAGATCTCGAGCTGAGGCGGAACTGGTACAGGACGGCTCCGGGCCAGAAATGGAATCAGATTCGCGTGGGGCTCAACGCGATCCATACGGATGACCACGGCGGCCGGTTGCTCGATCAGAAGTTCGAGCCCGTCGTGTCGTTCCAAGGCCCGTGGCAGTCGTTCCTCGAGCTCGGAGCCGGGCCCAACAAGGTTTATTGGGACGGGGTGACGTACTCGGGCAGCAGGGTATACACGTTCGCGCAGTTTCGGCCGCGCGGCGGCCTGAACGTGCAGGTGCTCGTGAGCAACGGCGACCAGGTCGATCTCGCGAACTCGCGGCTCGGTAAGGAGTTCCGGGTTCGCCCGATCGTCGATTGGAACGTCAACCGGCATTTGCTGATGCGCGTGCAGCACACGATGTCGCGTCTGGACGACCAAACGGGCGAGAAGATCTTCAAGGCCGATCTCACAGACTTGCGCGTCACGTGGCAGTTCAACTTGCGCAGCTTCGTGCGCTTCACGATGCAGCGCCAACTCGTCACCCGCAACCTCGACCTTTACGTAGCGAGCGATACGCAGGCGGAGTCGCTGAACGTCGGGACGCAACTGCTGTACTCCTACAAGGTCAACCCGCAGACCGTCATCTTCGCGGGCTACTCCGATAGCGCGCTGGACGACGATTCGTTGCTGGAGCTCACGCGCACCGATCGCACGGTGTTTGCGAAGGTGAGCTACGCGTGGTTGCGCTAAGCCGCTTTGTTGGGCAGGCGTTTCGTTGCGTCGCGATGGGCGAGTGAATGGGGTGGATCCGTGTCAGTCGCCCGTCACGGGCTGGGCGATGCGCTGCGGCACGATCAGCAGGCCGAGGCCGGCAAGGATCAGGATCATGCCGAGCCCTTCGGCCGTGCTCGGCCGCTCGCCGAGCTGGATCCAAGCGGCGAGCACGCCGACGATCGGCACGATCAGCGAGCTCAGGCTGCTGATCGTCGCAGGCAGCCTATATAAGATGTATAGCCAGAGCAGCGTTGCGATCGCCATGCCGCCGACGGCGTTGAAGCTCAGCGCCCAGAGGAACGTCCCGGTCCACTCTATCGGCCGCTCCGGCACGAGCCAGGCCGCCGCGATCAGCGGGATGCAGCCGTAGAACATCTGCCAGGCCGTGAGGGACAACAGCTCGTCGCGCGTATTCACGGGTATCCTCTTGAACAGGATCACGCTCACGCCCCACGACGCGCCGGCCGCGAGCGCGAGCACACTGCTCGTGAACGACGCGGAGCTGTCCCAGACCTCGAGCACCAGCACGAGCCCGATGAGCGCGAGCCCGACCGAAACCCATTGCCAGCCGCGCAGGCGCTCTGCGAGGAACGGCCAGCCGAATAAGATCACCCAGAACGGCATCGTGTAAGCGAGCACGGCGCTCTTGCCCGCCGCGCCCGAAGTGAGCGACCACGAGATCAGCCCTACGAAACCCGTCGTCTGGAACAATCCGAGCCAGGCGGTTTTCGCGACGTGCCGCGGCGCGAGCGGCACACGCATCGCGAGCAGGACGCCGAACAACAACATCACGCCGAGTGCGACGCGCAACGCAGCAAAGTCGAGCGGACCGCAGAACCGCATCGCGACTTTCATGACGACCCAGTTGTAACCCCAGAGCATCGCCATGAGGGCGAACGCGGCGAGCGGGCCGGTGTTCGAAGATTGCGGCGAGGTGTGGTCGGCGGGAACGTTCATCGGACGTCGTCGGCGTGCTGAAGGCGCGAGAGACTGACGAGTCCCAGCGCGCGGGTCAAGTGCTCAGGCGCGCGACGGACGCGTGCAGCCGGAGTGCGAATGCGCTACAGAGGCGCGTCCGGATTCGCGATCGTTCTCCACATGTGCGCGACCGCGCTGTTGTCGTTACCGAGCCCTTCCTTCGGCTGCTTGAAGTGCCGCCCGATGACGTCGATGAACGGCTCGATGCCGACGACGGCATTCGCGTCGAACGCATAGAGATCGCTCACCGTGACCTCGCGCGGCGCGTCGTACCAGCGGTGCTCGCGCGCGTATTTGTACGCGGCTTGCACGTGCGGCGCGGGAACGTAGTCTTTGCCGAAGATCCGCCGGTACAGATCGGGGTACTCGTAGCCCGCCTTCGAGTCGGCGTAGAAGCGCAGCGCCTGGTGATACTTGATCGCGAACGCCGTTCGTTCCGGGACGTAGGGCTCGTACATCTGCGCGCCCCAGTAGCCGTGATCGGCGCGCATGATCTCCTGCACCGTGTCGTGCAGCAGGCACGCGAGCACGATCTCCTCGTCCGCGCCGCGCTGCATGGCCTTGTTGGCGCTCTGGAAGCAATGATTGCGCGTGCGGTCGAAGCGCAGCGCGAAGAAGTCTTGCAGCGTCGGAGCCGCTGGCATCTTCGCAAGCTGCTCGACCTTGCCCGACGGGCCGTTGTTGTAGAACAGCCCGCCCGCGCCGCGACGGTATGGGCGCGTCGTAATCTGCGCTTCGATCTCCGCAGCGGTGGGGAAGTCGATATCGGTTGCGGCTGCAGGGCTGCGCGGCGGCGGTGCTCGGCCCTGCGCCGGCGGCGCGCTGTCCCGGTGTCGAGCTGGGCGAGCAAAGCGTCCTCGAGCGCGTCCGCGCGCGCTTCGTGGCTCATGAGCCCGACGGTGGCGGCGCCACCGAGGCTTGCGATGAAGGCGCGTCGATCGATCTCGAGCATTGCGGTCCCCCCTACGCGATTTCGCCAAGATGCTCCCCGGCCTGGATCAAAGCAAGCCGCCGCGCGCGCGACGACCGGGCGGCGCCGAGCCGCTGATGTTCGCCGTTCACTCATCGCCCGCGACGAGCTCGCACTTGACGGTCGAGATCTGCCTCCCGTCGCTCAAGAAGCTGCCGGGTGACTCAGGCCGCGTTTCGATGCAGACGGGGTGTGCTTTGAGATAAGCGGGTTTGATCAACGCGAATAGGTCGCCCCGCGCCTCGCGCACGCAGCGGCCCATCATCAGCGCCGCGAAGCGCTGCAGCTTGCCCTTCACGATCACGCAGCTGTCGACCATGAGTGGCGGCAGCACGGGCTCTGCGGGCTCCGGTTCTTTGATCAAGTCGTCGAGCGAGAACGTCAGGTACTCGCGTTGTTGCGCGCGTTGCTCGAGCACGTCGTGCACCGCGCTCTGACGTTCCTTTTCCCAATCGACCTCCGGAATGGACGCCGCGGCAGGGGCTTCCGTCGTCGAGCTCGAAGTCGCTGCGGGCGGCACCGGCGCTGGCGCGGGACGGGGGTTCGGCACGACGGGGCGCGTCGCGGGACGGCGCTCGGCCGGCGGACTAGCGGGTGGTTGTTCGGGCTTCGGAGTCGCGCTCGCCGCAGGCAGCTGCGGCGGCGGGCGCTGCCCCTTCGTCGACAGTGGTCGCCTCGGTCGGATCGAGGGCTCGCTCGTCGGGCTTCGGCTCCGGCAACTCAGTGAGCCAAACGACCCGTGCCTGCAGCGGCGGCGGCTGAGGCAAGTCGGACGCGGCCCACGGGACGACGCCGATCGAGAAGAACACTGCCGCATGCAGCGCGATCGATAACGGCAGGGCCCACCTGCGGCGCTGAGAAGGCCGCCGACCCGTGGGGCCCCCCGAGCTGGTCCCCGAAGTAGTTCCCGAGGACTCCAAGGGTAGATCCGAAGATACCATCGCGGAAATCGATTTCTGGTTTTCTAGCCCAGACCGCCCTCGAGCGCACAAGTTCAGCTGATTTTGGGGACCGGCCCGCTACCTCCCGCCCTGGACGCCGTTCAGGGCGGCTTTCGCAGCCGACCGCAGAATGCTCCGGAACGTCCGGTGTGACAATCCGGGCGACCGGGGTCGGGCTCGTCTTGCTCCGGTCGCATGGTGAATAATGGTCCCCTCGAGGGCTGGGGGGCTTTCATGGAGTTCAATAGGCTGCGGCGCCACGGCCGCGACAGTGTTGCGGTATGGCTTGCCGTCGCCGCCGCGATTCTCGCGTCGTTCGCGGCGTTCACTCAGGTGCCGGTGCGCCCCGCCCCGGCGTTCAGCGGCAAGCAGCTCACGACGCCACCGATGGACGGCTGGGTCACGAACGGCGGCACCGTCTACAACCAACGCTATTCGCCCCTCACCCAGATCAACCGCGGCAACGTCGCCAGCCTGAAGCCGGCGTGGCGCGTGAGCCTCAACGGCTCGGGCAGCGCGAGCAAGTATTCCGGCCAAGGACAGCCGCTCGGTCTATCAGGGCGTCATCTACATGGTGACGGGCGCCGACGACGTCTTCGCCATCGACGTGGATAGCGGCCACATTCTCTGGAGCTATCTCGCGAATCTCGACGATAAGATCGACACCGTGTGCTGCGGCTGGTCGAGCCGCGGCCTCGGGCTCGGCGACGGCAAGCTGTACGTCGGTCAGCTCGACGGCAAGCTCGTAGCGCTCGACCAGCGCACGGGCGCAGTCGCGTGGTCGACGCAGGCCGAACGCTGGCAGGACGGTTTGCCGATCACGAGCGCACCGCTCTACTACGACGGACTCGTGATCACGGGTTTCGCCGGGGGTGATCGCGCGACGCGCGGCCGCTTGAAGGCGTTCGATGCGAAGAACGGCAAGCTGAAGTGGACGTTCTACACGATTCCCGGCCCCGGCGAGCCCGGCCACGACACATGGCCGCAGGACACGGACGCCTGGAAGTTCGGCGGCGGATCGATCTGGCAAACGCCGGCAATCGATCCAGCGCTCGGTCTCGTGTACTTCTCGACGAGCAACCCGGGTCCCGATTTGAACGGTGGCGTGCGGCGCGGAGACAACCTGTTTACCGCGTCCATCGTCGCGCTCGACGTCGCGACGGGTAAGTACCGCTGGCACTTCCAAGAGGTCCACCACGACATCTGGGACTACGACGCGCCGAATCCCGTAGTGCTGTTCGATGCGCCCGTGAACGGGGCTCTGCGTAAGGGCATCGCTCAGGTCGGCAAGACGGGTTTCACTTACATCCTCGATCGCGAGACCGGCAAGCCGCTGATCGGCATCGAAGAGCGGCCTGTACCGCAGGAGCCGCGCCAAGCGACGGCGGCGACGCAGCCGTACCCGATCGGCGATCCCGATCGTGCCGCACGAGATCGACATCGTTCCGGAAGGGTTCGAGGTCGTGAACAAGGGGCGTATTTTCACACCCTTCTGGGACACGCCCGTGCTCGCGAAGCCGCAAGCGACCGGCGGCGCGAATTGGCCGCCGAGCTCTTACGATCCAGAGTCTCATCTGCTCTACGTGTGCGCGCACGACGGCATTAGCGCGTTCAGCAGCAACGGCGAGACAGCGTTCATGGAGCCGACACCCGGCACGCGTTACGCCGAGGGCACGTTCGGCCGCGCGGGCGTGCGCGTGCGCGGCATCTTCGCGGCAGTCGACCTCACGACGAACAAGCTCGCATGGCGGCAGCAATGGGCCGAGATGTGCTACAGCGGCTCGATCGTGACGAAAGGCGGCCTCGTGTTCGTTGGCCGCAACGACAGCCGCTTCACGGCGCTCGACAAGACGACGGGCGCGTTGCTGTGGGACTTTCAGACCGACGCGGCCGTGAACGCGACCGCGAGCACGTTCGAGCACAACGGCAAGCAATACGTCGTCGTGCTCGCCGCGGGCTCGTTTTTTCCGGGCACGAAGCACGGCGACAGCCTGTGGCTGTTCTCGCTCGACGGCAAATTCTCCACGGAGTCGTCGACCGGCGCGCTCGAGCCGGCAAAGCCACGTCCGGGCGCGGGCGACTGAGCGGGCTAGCGAACGGGAGCCGGCGGCGGCGTGAGCCCCTTCAGCTTCATGAAATCCCAGCGGTAGTCGGCCGCGGCCTTCTCCACCGCCTCGTAGTCGCGCAGATAGTGCGTGGCGAAACCCATTACGCCCCACTCCGCGAATTGCATTACGTGCTTGAGCTCATGGGCCCAGAGCTTGGGATCCTCGAGCGCCGCTTTCTCGTCGACGAACACGATGACGTAGTCGAGCGTGATTGCGGGAACGTCGCCGAAGGCGAACACGTTGTGCTGCAGCGAGAGCTCTCCGCCGCCCCCCACGCGCCAGCGCACGCGGTCGAGAGTTGCTTCGGGCACGTATCCCGCGAGCGCGCTGCGAATCGAGACCGGGATCTCCATGACCCCCTGCTGAACTGCGGCGTTGCGCGAGCGCACGATCCAGTCCGCGAGAACCGGAGTGAGTCCCTGGACGACCGCGGGGCTCAGGTCGGACGCCGGCCCCGGCGACTGCGAAGGTTCGTCGGCGAGCGCGGGTTCGTCGGCATGCGCGCTCGTGGCGGCCGCGAGCGTCGCCGCAAGAAGCAACGCTAGAAACGGCCGGTGCTGCGGCGCGCGGGTCAGCGGGCTCGGGATTCGGCGGATGGTAGGCTCCGGGAAACGGGTCAGTGCAGTGTAGGCGAGCACGGCACCATCGTGAGCAGTTCTTTCAGCGGGGCCTCAGCCGCTTGGCTGTGGAGCCAGGCGGCGACTTGCGGCCGCCACGACCCGAAATTGAGCTCCATGAGGCGCAGATAGGCTTCAATAGACGCTTCCGGCAGTTGTTCGGCTATATCCATCGACTTCTCCCTACAGACGCTTTCGACCCGGACGAACCGCCGTGGTTCCAGCGAAGTGTTGACGGCCCAACGTGGGGACGGACCCTGCGACGATCAAGGCGCGATCGCCGGGTGATCCTGTAGACCGTTTTGTCGATTGCGAAGCCGAAGCAGATCGACGCCGCTGCCGAGTGCGATGCCGCGATAAAGGCTCGGACTCGGACCGTGCTCAGCTCTCGACGTAAGCGTCGGCCTCGATCTCGACCAGCATGTCCGGCGAGATCAGGCGCGCCACCTCAACCATGACGGTCGCGGGGCGAACCGCGGAGAAGAATTCGCCGTGTACGGTACCGATCTTTTCCCAGTCGGCGATGTTCACGACGTAGATCCGCGTGCGCACGACGTCGGCCAGCGTCGCGCCAGCTTTCTGTAGCGCGTTTTCGATGTTGCGCAGCGTCTGGCGAGTTTGCGCCGCCGGATCGCCGACGCCCACGAGTTGGCCGTCGGGTCCGCTGGCCGTTGTGCCGGACACGTGAACGTAAGGACCGACGCGGACGGCGCGCGAGTAGCCGATGATCGGCTCCCACTTCGCGCCGGACGAAAAATTCTGGCGACTCATCCTATCTTCCTCGCCGCGACGAGTTTCGTTTTGTCCGCGAGCAGCAGCGCGCGCACGCTCGTCGGCGGCCGCCCCGTGAGGTCCTTCACGGCGCTGCTCGGCTCGCGCAGAAATGGCGAGTCGAGCTCCTTCGCGAACGACAACGTGCCGTTGATCGCGGCTTCGGGCGTGCCGTTGTCGAGGAGATACTTGCGATAGGCCGGCTCGTCGAATACGACGAGCTGGACTTTCTTCCCGCTGATTTCCGACGCGAGCGCGACGAGCTCGGCTGGCCCGATCGCGTCCGGGCCCGGTGATGTTGTACGCCTGGTTGTCGTGACCGGGCGTCGTAAGCACGGCGGCTGCCGCAGCCGCGCAATCCTCGCGCGTCACGTACGCGACGCGTGCATCCGGAGTGCTCGTGACGAGCTTGCCGTCGCGGACGATCTGCACGGCTTGGTCCGGCAGCCCGTTGGCGTAGATTTGGTTGCGCAACAGCGTCCAAGCGACGCCGCTATCCTGGAGATAGCGTTCCGTGCGGCGGTGATCGCCGGCGATGATGGACGTCGTGTACTGGTCTGCGTTCACGTACGACGTGTACGCGATCTGCTTGACGCCGGCCGCGATGGCGGCGTCGATGGCCGCCTTGTGGAGCTCCGGCCGCTCGCCGCCGCCGCCATTGATGCTGATCAGCAGCATCCGCGTTGCCGCCCCGATACGCGTCAGCCGAACGACTCCGGCTGCGTGAAATCCCCGAAGCGTACGCTCGCACCGCGGTCCGCATACGCCTTGAGCGTGTCCGGAGTGCGGCTCACGAGGATCAGATTCGCTGGCGCGACCTTGCGCTTCAACAGCGCCTCGATGACGAGGCCGCCGAGTTGTCCGGAAGCGCCGGACACGATGATCTTGTCTTGTGCCACCGCGACTTGGACTCAGGCCGAGCAAGCAGGATCAAGCCGAAGAGTCTCTTCATGTTCATTCCTACTCCCTCGAATGAGAAGCCGTTCGGCGGCGCTCGCCTCGTCTGGCGGGACGCGACGGCTGCGAGACCTTGCGCGCCTGCTTCACGGCGTCGACGCGGGGCGGAGTCATACCCGCGAGCGCGTACAGCGCTTCGGCTTCGGTGCTGTTGAGCGGGCGACTCGTGCCGCGGCGCAGCTTCCCGAGCTCGATGGGTCCGAAGCGGACGCGAATGACGCGGCTCACTGCGAGGCCGACGGCCGCGAACGCAGCGCGCAGCTCGCGATGGCGCCCTTCGCGCAGGACCACGTGATACCAGAAGTTGTTTCCGCCTCCGCCGGCCTTGTCGACCGACTCGATCCGCGTGCGACCCTCATCGAGCTCCACGCCCTCCGCGAGCTCGCGGATCTGCTCCAGCTGACGGTTCGCCGAGCAGGCGCACGGAGTAGAGCGCGCTCGATGACCGTCGCGGGGCGCATGAGCCGGAACGCGAGATCGCCGTCGGTCGTGAGCACGAGCAAGCCCGAGCTGTTCGGGTCGAGCGCGCCGACGTCGATCCAGCGGCCGCGCCGCGGTCGTGGGACGTCGAGCACGGGCTCGTCGCCCTCGACCTCTCGACTGGCACGGGCCTCGCCGGTCTTGTAGTACGCGAGGTGCTGGTGCGCCTGGCGCGGCGCCGCAACCGGCCGTCAGCTTCACCGGGCGACCATCGACGCAGACGCGCTCGCGTCCCTGCACCTGATCGCCGAGCTTTGCCACGCGGCCGTCGATCGTGATGCGGCCGTCGATGACCCAGCGCTCGATCGCGCGGCGCGAGCCGAGGCCGACGATTGGCGAGGGCTTTTTGGATGCGTTCAGACAACGACGGACCCTATGCCGTTACGAGCGTGGCTGCGCGCGAACCCGGCTACTGGGAGGGTTCGGTGCCGTCGGGTGCGGCACGCAGCGGAATGACGTCCGCCGACTCGGTTTCGACGGAATCGCTGTCGTCCGGCGAGTCCGCGGCGTCCAAGTCCCCGCCGTCGGAGTCATTGCCGAGGCTCAGGTCGAAGTCGTCGTCGTCAGAATCATCATCGATGTCTGCGACGAGCTCCTCAGAGCTGAGGTCGTCCGGCGCGGAGTCCGAATCGCTCGCCTCGAGCACGGCGTCGTCGGCCGGCGTGTCCGATGCCTCCACTGGCAGCGTGAGCTCTCCGTCGATGATCGTGGGCGGTAGCTCGCCGCGCGCCTCGGCTCCGAGGGCCTCGATGAGATCCGTCTGCGGGCTCAGCTCCGGCAAGCCCGTCCTTGAGCTCTGCGAGCGGCGGCAGCTCCTCGAGCTTCTTCAGTCCGAAGTAATCGAGAAACTCGCGTGTCGTGCCGAACATGGCAGGCTTTCCAGGCACGTCGCGATGGCCGACGACGCGAACCCAGCCGCGCTCGAGCAACGTGCGCATGATGTTGGTGCTCACAACGACGCCGCGGACCTCCTCGATCTCGGCGCGCGTGATGGGCTGCCGATATGCGACCAGCGCGAGCGTCTCGAGAAGTGCGCGCGTGTAGCGAGGCGCCTTCTCCTCCCAGAGCGGGGACGAGCCAGTCGCTAACGGAGCGTCTGATCTGGATGCGATAGCCGCTCGAGACTTCCCCGAGCTTCAATGCCTCGGCCCTCGTAGTCCGTCGCGAGCGCTTCGAGGACGCGTTTCAGCGTGGCCCGGTCGACACCGGGCCCTTTGCCCGTGAACAATTCGGCCAGGCGCTCGAGCGTAAGCGGACGGCCGGCGGCGAGCAGCGCGGCCTCGACGACGTACTTGATTTCGGTCTCATCCATTACAGTTCTTCCGCCCCCGCTTCTTGAGCGATCTTCGGTAATTCTTCCGCGCCGGTAGAGTCCGCCGCTTCCGCCCCGCGGATGTGGATCGGTCCGAACGCTTCGGCCTGCACGACGTCGATGAGATGCTCTTTCAGCAACTCGAGTATCGCGAGAAACGTCACGGTCACGCCGATTCGACCTTCGGCAGGGTCGAACAACCGGATGAAATCGACGTAACGCTCGGCTTGCAGCGTCACGAGGATGTTCGACATGCGCTCGCGCACGGACAACGGCTCGCGACGCACGTGGTGGTGCGCGAACATCGAGGAGCGCTCGAGCGCTTCCTTGAATACGATCAGCAGCTCCTTGAGCGTGATGTCCGGCAGCTTCGTGACGATCGTGCGCTCGATGACGTCCGCGCTCGCCTGAAGCACGTCGCGCTCCATGCGTTCGAGCTCGTCGATGTCGTGCGCGGCCCTCTTGAACCGCTCGTACTCCTGGAGACGGCGCACGAGCTCGGCGCGCGGATCCTCTTCGTCCTCGTCGCCATCGCCGGAGCGCGGCAGCAGCATCCGCGATTTGATCTCCGCAAGCGTGGCCGCCATCACGAGGTACTCGCCGGCGAGCTCGAACTG
The DNA here is from genome assembly GCA_963742115.1 of uncultured Gammaproteobacteria bacterium. GTDB lineage: Bacteria > Pseudomonadota > Gammaproteobacteria > Steroidobacterales > Rariloculaceae > FEN-1219. Next base: position 259,660 of record CAVUKQ010000005.1, on the reverse strand, counting down.
GATCTCCTTCATCAGCTCGATGTACTGCACGTACTGGCGCGAGATCTCGGCGATCGGGATATCGAGAATGTCGAGGTTCTGGCGCCGGATCAGGTACAGCAAGCAGGTCGAGCGGCCCCTCGAAGGCTTCGAGAAACACCTCGAGCGCGTACGGCGGGATGTAGAGGTCGCGCGGCAGCTCCGTGACCGGCTCGCCTTCCACGACCGCGAACGGCATCTCGCCTTGGGTGGGCGCGCCCGCGCCTTCCGCGGTGAGCGGCGGCGGTGTCTGAGGCACGAGGCGAAGATTCGGCTTGGAAGTCGCCTTGGCAGCTTGTTCGTCCAATTACGCGAGCCCTGCAACGGAGTGATAGAAGGCGAGTAAAGAGCCGAAAGGCCGATCGATGATCGACCCAAGCGCTCCACTGACCATCAAGAGTATGACGATGATAAGGCCAAACGGCTCGATACGTTCGACGACGTCGGAGACCTTCGAGCGGCAGACACGCGACGAGCACTCGCCCGCCGTCGAGCGGTGGGATCGGAAGTAGATTAAAAATCGTCAATACGGCATTGATAAACATACCGAACACGCACATCCCGAGAACCCACTCGCTGACTGCGCTGGACGCCCCGACCGTCACTAACGTCAGCCTGCCGAGTACCGCCCAGAAAAGCGCCATCAGCACGTTGGAGATCGGGTCCCGCGGCCGCGACGATCGCCATATCGCGTTTCCGGCGCCGGAGGTTGCGGGTGTCCACCGGCACGGGCTTCGCCCAGCCGAACACTGGACCTCCCGGAACGAACACGAGCAGCCCGATCGGCACGAGGATCGTGCCGATCGGATCGACGTGCTTCAACGGATTGATCGTGAGCCGGCCGAGCATCGACGCAGTGGGATCGCCGAGTTGTTTCGCCACCCAGCCGTGCGAGACTTCGTGCAGCGTGATCGCGAGAAGACCGGGGATGGCCGCGACGGAAAGAACGCGGATCAAGCTCTCGACATCGATTCCGAACATCCGCGGCATTATACGTGCCGACGCCGGCGAGTGCGGGTCAGGTTTCGAACGCGGAGACGTCCCCTTTCCCTCGCCGCAGCGACCGTGACTTCGCCGCCGCTGAAGTCGACCACCGACGTTGGCTCGACGCCGCATGCGTCACCGTCGATGACAGCATCGACGAGCTTCTCGAGCCGCTCGCGAATGCTCTCGGGCTCGGTGAGCGGCAGAGTGTCGCCGGGAAGAAGCAACGTGGAGCTCATGAGCGGCTCGCCGAGCTCCTCGAGTAGGCATTGCGCGATGGCGTGATCGGGCACGCGAATTCCGATCGAGCGCCGCTTCGGGTCTTGGAGGCGCTTCGGCGTTTCGTGCGTCGCACGCAAGATGAACGTGTATGGTCCCGGCGTGTGTGCGCGGAGCAGCCGATACTCCCAGTTGTCAACGCGCGCGTAGGTCGCGATATCCGTTAGATCGCGACATACGAGCGTGAAGTCGTGGTCGCGCTCCGTTTTTCGAATCCAACGGATCTTCTCGAGCGCGGCTTTGTCGCCGATGTGCCAACCGAACGCGTAGCTCGAATCCGTGGGATAGACGATGATGCCGTTGTTGCGAACGATCTCAACGGCGCGCTGCAGCAGGCGCCGTTGCGGATTGACGGGATGCACTTTGAAGTATTGGCTCACAGGCGCATTCTAAGGTTCGGGTATCGATCCGTCAGCGGCGGCGGTAAGATGGCGCGCTCACCCTGGGAGAGCGGCGCCGCGCCGCGAAACCTCGATAATCATGCAGGCACTATTCGACCTCCTACCGGCCGTCGTTTTCTTCGTCGTCTATCGCTCTTTCGACATTTACACGGCTACCGCGGCAATCATGGTGACCATGGCGGCGCAGCTCGCCTACCAATGGCTCCGTCATAGAAAAGTGCCGAAGATGTTCCTCGCAACGGCCGTCGTCGTGTGGCTGTTTGGGACGATCACGCTAGTGCTTCGGAATCCCGTCTTCATCCAGTGGAAGCCGACGATCGTGAGTTGGTTTTTCGCTCTCGCGTTCTTTGGTAGCCACTTCGTCGGCCAGAAGAAGACGTTGATCGAGCGCGCCATGGGAGATTCCTTGCCGCTGGAGCCTGCTCTCTGCAGACAACTCAGCGTCATGTGGATCGCGGTCTTCGCCCTGCTCGGCGTGCTAAACCTATACGTCGTGTATCACTTCTCCGAGGAGACCTGGGTCGACTTCAAGGTATTCGGAATCACGGGAATCACACTCGTCGTGGCGCTTGTTCAAGGTCTCTGGATCTACCTAAAGTTGGCGAAGAGCGATCCGCAGCAGGAGCAGTGATGTTGTACGCCATCATTGCGCGCGATGCACCGAACAGCACGACCCTCCGCCCTTCCGTACGCCCCAGACACCTCCAGTACCTGCAAGGGTTGATCGATCGCGGCCGAGTGATTTTCGCCGGACCGCATCCCGCCATCGACAGCCCCGACCCGGGCCCTGCAGGATTTACGGGTAGCCTGATCATCGCGGAGTTCGATTCGCTCGAGAGCGCCAAGGAATGGTGCTCGCAGGATCCGTACACCGTCGAAGGTGTTTTTCGCGACGTCGAGATCAAGCCCGTCTTGCAGGTTCATCCGTGAGCGAAGCGCGGTCCGCTGAGATCCGGGCGCGGTTGGAAGCGGCCTTCGCGCCCGACGTTCTAGAGATCATCGACGAGAGTCATCGACATGCGGGACACGCTGGCGCGAAGGATGGGCGTGGTCATTTCGCTGTGAAAATCGTGTCCGCGAAGTTCGTCGGGACGAAGCGGCTCGAGCGACATCGGATGGTATATTCTGCCCTCGGCAGCTTGATGCAGACGGACATACACGCACTCAGCGTGAATGCGCTGTGTCCGGACGAGTCACGATAACGGCGCGGAGAATCTTGATGACGAGATTGGTTGGAAGTGTGTTCGCTGTGTCGCTTGCTGCGCTGGCCGGCGCCTGCACTCAGAGCTCGGCGCCGAGTGCCAACGATGCGACGCTCGGCCCTGGTGAAGTGGCGACAGTGAACGGCCAGCGGATTCCAGAATCGATTTTTCGCGTCTACACGCCTGCCGCGATGCGGAAGAACGCCGACGACCTGACGCCGGACGAGCGCAAGACTGTGATCCATGAGCTCGCCGGCGTCATACTCATGGCTGAAGAGGCTCAGAAGACGGGCTTGCTCGCGGAGCGCACGATTGCCGCGCAGCTCGAGCTGGCGCGATTGCAATTGACCGCGCGCGCGATGGCGACGCGTTATCTCGAGCAGAATGCTCCGACGGAGAGCGAGCTCCAGGCGGTCTTCGACGAGAACTTGCCCCGCCTCGCGGGCCAAGAGTTCAAGGCTCGGCACATCCTCCTCGAGACGAAGGAGGAAGCCGATTCAGTTATCCAGCAGCTGCAGCAAGGCAAGAGCTTCCTAGATCTCGCAAACGAGCGCGCGGCCGGCCCGACGGGGCCGAATGGCGGCGACCTCGGCTGGTTTACGACGGCATCGATGGCGCAACCGGTTGTTGACGCCGTTAGTGCGATGAAAGTCGGCTCGTATTCAACGGAGCCGGTGAAGACGGAGTACGGCTATCACGTCCTGCTGTTGGAGGACACGCGATCACAAGAACCCCCGACACTCGACTCGTTACGGCAAGAACTCACGAGCGCAGTTCAGCAGAAGAAGCTTCAGGACCACGTGCGCACGCTTGTTGAGGCGGCAACAGTGGTGGAGAAGCCGTAGTTAGTTGAAAACGCGCTGCACGTGTGAGACGCCGCTCCTACTCGGTTGCTATAGTCGCGCCGCTCCCAAGATCAGCCCCTGTGGAACTGGCTGTGTTCCGGTGACGGTAATCAGCGCACCGATCTCCGCCGGAATTCCGCCAACGCTATTTACGTCGATCTGAAGGTCGCCGACGGACACGCGTCCTGTCGAGCTGTCGACCGAGGTTACGGGACCTTGCACGAACACAGTGGTCGCGCCGGGGACCGCGAAATCCTGGAATGTCTTTACCACCGTCGCCTTCAAAGTCTTCTCGGACGCTGTCGCTTCAACATAGACAAGTCGGCCAACCTGCAAAGCCAATGATTGCTCATCCAAGCCGAGTTCCGAAATATCGAATTCTTGCCCCAGCACGTTGATCACACCCGCACCAACCCCGTTTAGGCTGCCGAAAAGCACGACGTCGGGACTAGCATCGGCCCCGTCGACGCTATAGCGACCGCTGCCATCGATGCTGTGACGACCGCTGCCGTCGATGCTGTGACGACCGCTGCCATCGATGCTGTGACGACCGCTGCCGTCGATGCTGTGACGGCCGCTGCCGTCGATGCTGTGACGACCGCTGCCGTCGATGCTGTGACGACCGCTGCCGTCGATGCTGTGGCGACCGCTGCCGTCGATGCTGTGGCGACCGCTGCCATCGATGCTGTGACGACCGCTGCCATCGATGCTGTGACGACCGCTGCCGTCGATGCTGTGGCGACCGCTGCCATCGATGCTGTGACGACCGCTGCCATCGATGCTGTGGCGACCGCTGCCGTCGATGCTGTGGCGACCGCTGCCATCGATGCTGTGGCGACCGCTGCCATCGATGCTGTGGCGACCGCTGCCGTCGATGCTGTGGCGACCGCTGCCATCGATGCTGTGGCGACCGCTGCCGTCGATGCTGTGGCGACCGCTGCCATCGATGCTGTGGCGACCGCTGCCATCGATGCTGTGGCGACCGCTGCCATCGATGCTGTGGCGACCGCTGCCGTCGATGCTGTGACGACCGCTGCCATCGATGCTGTGGCGACCGCTGCCGTCGATGCTGTGGCGACCGCTGCCGTCGATGCTGTGGCGACCGCTGCCGTCGATCGACAGAACAGCGCTCACTTCTTCAGCAGCTCGTACGCCGCCTACGAGAAAAAGCGCGGTAAAAACGGAAACACCCAAACGCCTCGGAATCAGCAAATTCATTCCCTCACGCGCGAATGTCATTCGTCGTCCTCGTTATCGATGCGCTTTCCTTGCGCTGGTGGGTCAATATTGAAAGGCAGTTTTTCATCTAAGAATTCAAAAACGCCTACGCCGGCTATTACTCTTTTTTTCGGCAGTCGTTCCGGCTTCTTCGCCGGCCCGATGCGGCCCTCTTGCATTGCGAGCCAATCGTCGAGCGTCTCCAGGAGTTGCTGACATTTCTGGCGAAGGTAAACAGAGAAGTGTTCGTATTGTTCTTCCGTCAACCCGATGTCAGTGACTACTTGTCTTTCAAAGCGGTTCGGTCGACCAGCGGTGGCTCTGTTATTAAAATCAACCGTGTTCGCAAGCCGTCCAAGAACTCTTCCCAATCTCTCTATCGCTGCCGGGTCAAGCTGACTCGGGATATATGTTCTTCCGGTGTTCCTAATTCGGCCGTCACCATCAATCTCCGCTAGGCCGGTCCGAAGCAATTCATCCAACATCGCTCGCGGCGCCATATCTCCGCTGTAACGTCGAACCAGTTCCGTAAAGCTCGGCGCGTCTCCGCTTGAGTCATCCTCAAACGAGATCGGCAGAGGTAGCCCATATGGGCCGGTGAACTCGGGGTCCTGATTCCATCCAGATATGACGCGACCAACGCGACTCAAATTTGTTGTTAATCGATTCTTATCAGTTGAATCTCGAAGCCGATGAACTTCCTTTCTCGATAAGCCCGTCAGAATCGCGACTCGCGTATCTGAGAGGCGCCTCCCTGGTAGCTGAAACTCGTCGTTCCCTGCTGCGTCGACGTATACCTGCCGCAACAACTCGCCTGCCTCAGGGGCCGTAACTCCGTTTCGGATCAGTATTCGCACTAATGGAAGCAGCAGTCGGCGGTACGCTCTTCCTAACTGATCCCGAAGGTCCTCTGGCCCCATGCGCCGGACATAATACCGATAAAACGGACGATATTCCCAAAAACCCCGTCGAATCAAGCTTATGACAACAGAGCGTCCGGCGCGGAGCCCAATGGACTCGCGGATCTAGGTAGTAACAATCAGAAAAATCAGAGGGTTAGAGACAACCCCTGAAAAAGACCTGGCATTGGTGGGAATGGTGGAATGATTCGTTCCGGGAAACGCGTTCGTCAAATTTGCGCAATTAGCACATCTACTTAATCGTCTTCGTAATAGTAAACGCCAACTCCGATGCGCTTTCCGGCGGTCGGACTGCTGCGCTCTCCCTGAGACAGTAGGTCATCGACGCCATCGGCGAACGACGATATTTCCTTTCGAAGTTGACGCCGGAACTGAGCAACTCCCGCGTCTGTTAGCGGGTCACTCTCAATAAACCGCTCAATTCGACCAAGGGACTCGGACGGCTGAGCTATTTCGCTGCTGTTGAAGGCAATAGTCGATGCCAATCCGCGGAGGCCGAAGACCATCGATGTGATCAGTCTTTCATCCAACCCCTCTGGTACCACGTAGCGACGTTGCGCGGTCAACCGTCCCGCGCGGTCTTCGGTAACTGCGCCACACCGAATCAGTTCGACCTTGATCGCGCCAGCGGGAAGATCGCCTGCGGACTCCTTAACTAGCCTCACGAACGATGTCCGTCCGGTGCTATAGCGCAGCACTTTCGGTTTGCCTGCTGGATCGAGATACACCCGATCTGTAAACCAGCGCTGCAATACGTCACTCAGCGGACTCAGTTCTACGCGCGGGTTGTCCTGAAATTCCTCTTTCAATTGACGAAGCCTTCGGACTTCCTTTCGCCCGATGCCGGTCATCGCGGACACACGTGAAACGTTCGTTGGCCTGCCCCGAATTCCGTAGTCGATTCCGGCGACCTTTACGAATGCGATTCGACTAATTTCCGAAAACTCGCTGAAACTGATTCCATTTCGCAACAGAAACCGTGCGACTGGCACAAGGAATGAGAAGCACGCGCGGAGTAAGCGCGTGCGCGTTGTTGCCTTAGTCACCCGATTTCTCCTGTTCGCGGAGAGTTAAAAGAACGTCGGTCCTCTGTCAAACCCGAAATTCCTAACTCGTCGAAATGATATCCGGTCAACGGACGCTCGGTGAGAACAATGCTCGAGTGACTTCTCGATTCTGGTCCTCCAAAAAAAGCGCCAGCACCCTTGAAGCGAGGAGTAGTTCGCCAGAGCGAGCGCGGTTGCTTCACCGACGTCGGGAATGCTGAGGTAGAGAAACCCCTGGGAGCGTTGTTGTCTTAACTCGCCCGAGCGCGTGCCGGAATTTGTCGGCGGAGTCTGCGCCATCCTGGAAATCGACGTCATTCCTCTCGTCAGCCCCTACTGTGCCGGAGACCCGCGCAATGGCCGAGCGCCGTAGCCCGCGATGGGAACCTCAGTTCCCTTGCCCATCGAGGTCGGTACCTGCAATACGACGCCGTCGATCACATACAGTAAATCCGGCCGCTTCGCACCGATACGCGAGTAATGGGCCAATTAGCCTGGAATGCCCTCTACCAATCCCGCGGGGCATATTCGCATCGGAGCTTCGGAACCATTCCGATGATAAGAGATTTGGGTGGCGATTCTTGCCCGGAGTCCGCGCCTACACCATAGAAAAGGACGCCCAACGCGTTTGATCACACCGGAAATCGAGCGTACGGAAGCTCGTCACCCTCCGCTTGCAGGTCAACCTCTCCCTCTTCAAACGCGCCACGCGATTCAGCTCAGCGGCGGTCTAGCTGATGGCGGTATTCGATGATTTCCTCACGGAGGTAGCGCTCCCGCTGGACGCTCCAGGAGCTGCCGCCTTCGTCGTGCAGATCAGCCTCGAGCTCGACGGTGAGGGCGCGCGCGGTTTCGACCATTGCGTCGAAGCGCGTGACCGGGTCTCCCACGCCGGGCAACACGAGAAAGAAGCTTAGACCCGCGATCGTGCCGTCGCCGAGGTTTGCGAGGTCGAAGGTGCCGGGTTCGGTCAGGCTCGCGACGCTGAATGCGGGCTCACCGTCGGTCCCGTCGCGGTGAAAGATTCCGTATCGCCCGTGCTTGAGCCCGGCTTCGGCGAGCGCCCCAACGGCGCGTGCGGCACTGAGCTCGTCACCGCGAGGAATGAGTCGCAGCGTGATGATCCGGTCGGGGCTGCTTGTGAGTTTTGCGAGGCGCTTGGACCGGGGTCGGCTCGGCGTCTGCTGCTGAGTTCCGGGTTTGAGGCAGTTACGTCGTCGATTCGAGGCTCTGACCTCGCGCGACGCGGTATTTGCGGAAGCAAACGGCGAGTGAACACGCCTTTGCTCCAGAGAAAAACTCCGACTACTAGCAGGGCACCCAGCCCCAAAAGGACCCAGCGCAAATCCCACATCGCGTTAGGCTACATTGCGGCGAGTCTTACCGCCTCGTCGATGTCCACCGCCACCATCCGCGATACGCCCGGCTCGTGCATCGTCACTCCCGTGAGCTGATGCATCGCCTCCATCGTCGTCTTGTTATGAGTGATGATGACGAACTGCACGTGTTCGGCCATCTCCTTCACGATATCGGAGAAGCGGCCGACATTCGCATCGTCGAGAGGTGCATCCACCTCGTCGAGCAGGCAGAACGGCGCGGGGTTCAGCTCGAAGATGGAAAAGACCAACGCGACCGCGGTCAATGCCTTCTCGCCGCCCGACAGAAGATGAATCGTGCTGTTCTTCTTGCCCGGCGGGCGAGCCATCACGGTCACGCCTGAGGCTAGGACGTCATCCCCTTCGAGCTCGAGGTACGCGTGTCCGCCGCCAAACAAGCGCGGGAACAGCCGGCCGAGGCCCTGATTCGCCTTGTCGAACGTCTCCTTGAAGCGTGTGCGCGTTTCGCGATCGATCTTGCGAATCGCATTCTCGAGTGTTTCGAGAGCGTCCGTGAGGTCGGCGAACTGTGCGTCGAGATACGTCTTGCGCTCGGATTGCTCTTTGAACTCGTCGATCGCCGCCAAGTTGATCGCGCCGAGACGCTGAATCCGGCGCTCGAGCTGCTCGAAAGTATCGTGCCATGCAGTGGCAGTTGCCTCTGCCGGCAGCTCCGCGATGACCTTCTCGAGCTCGAAGCCCGTCTCGGCAAACTGCTCGCCCACGGTTTCGGCGCGAACCTGCGCTTCGCGAACCGCAAGGCGCACGTTGTCCGCTGCCTCGCGCAGCTCGTTGACGATTTGCTGCTGCGTGCTGCGCTGCTGCTCGACCTCGCGCAGCTGCGTATCGATCTCCTCGGTTGCCTTGCGCGCGTTGCCGAGATCGGCCTCCACGACCAACCGGTCGTCGAGCTTGCCGATCAGGGCCTGTTCCTCGGCAGCGAGCGGCTCCCCGGCCGTATCGATTTCGGCTTGGAGCTCTTGCTGGCGTTTCGTGAGGTGCGCGAGCTGGCCTTGCACGCGCGTGAGCGCAGCGCTCGCCGACTCTTTCGAGCTGCGGCGCGATTCCACTTTGATGGCGATCGCCTGGGCGGCTTCGCGATGCTCTTCCGCCTTCGCGCGCGCTTCGGTCACGCGATCCTGGTGATCGCGCCGTTGCCTGTCGAAATCCTCGCGGGCTGACGCGAGCTCGCGGTGCTGCGTGCCCGACTGTTTCGCGGCGCGCGCGGCTCTCGTCGAGCGCGGTCAGCAGTGCTTGCTGCTCGCCGTCGAGATCCGCGATCGCGCGATCGAGCGTGGCCAAGCGGTTGCGAACTTGGTCGAGCTCGCCGCGGCAGGTTCCGAGCTCCGTCTTCGTCTCTGCGTGGAGCTGTTGGCGGCGCGTCGTTTCCGCCTGTGCGTTTGCACGGGCTTCCTCGAGCCGTTCCAGCTGTGCGCGCGTGTCGATCAGCGCCTTGGCGACTTCGTCCGCGCGCCGCGCGGAGGTCGTAATGGTATCGCGTAGCCGGTTGATCTCTTCGCCGCGGGCGATCACGCCGACCTGCGGGTCGTCGCTGCGTCCGATGCGCACCCAATGACGCCCGATCCAATACCCGTCGCGCGTAACGACGGACTCGCCGTCGCCTAGGCTGCTGCGCAGCGCGATCGCCTCGCTCAGCGACTCGGCCACGCGAATTCCGATCAGAATGGGCGCAACCGCATCCGGGCCTTTCACGTGCGCGAGCAGGGAATCGGCACCGACATGCTCCGGACGTCCGGACCGAGCTTCGAGAAGCGATAGCCCGCCTTCGGTGAGCTCGGGCAACGTCACTGCGACCTTATCCATGCTCTGGATCGTGACGGCTTGCAGATATGGGCCAAGCACGGTTTCGACCGCCCTTTCCCAGCCGGCTTCGACCACGAGGTCTTGTGCCAGGCGGCGCGTCTCGGCGAGCGCCTGCGACTTGAGCCAGCGATTGATTTGCTCGGACGACGTGCCGAGGGCGGCCTCTTGCAACGCTTCGAGCGATGCGAGCCGTCCGCGATCGTTCTGGAGCTGCTCACGAAGCTGGTCGAGGTGCAGCGAGACCTTTTTCTCCTGCTCCCGCAGCTGCTGAATCTGCTGCCAGACGGTCTCGAGGGCGCGCACGGCGTTGTCGCAGGCTGCGACGAGCCGTTCCTCGTTCGCGACGAGGACCGCGAGCCGTTCCTCGAGCTCCGCGAAGCTCAGGCCCGCGCGTTCTTCCGCGTGCCGTCTGACGTTCCTTATCGAGCCGTTGGCCCTGGGCCGTGCAGCTGCTCGATCCGCGTGTCCTCGACTTGCGTGGAGCGCTCGGCGGTCGCGAGCTCCTCTGCGATCTGCTCCCAGCGCTCGCGCCACTGCTCCATCGCGCGCTCGGCGTCGTCGAGCGCCTGCTGCGAGCTGCGTTGCACCGCATGCGCCTGCTCGAGCCCTGGCCCGAGCTCGCTGAGCAGCTGATCGATCTGCGAGAGCTCGACCTCGTCGCTCGCGATGTGCGAGCGGATCTCGCCGATCTGCGCGTCCGTGCTCTGCAGATCTTCGCGCTGGCGCTGGATCAGGTCCTTGCGATGCTGGACGGACTGCTCGAGCCGCGCGATGTCGGAGCCGATGCGGTAGTAGCTGCCCTGGACCGCGTTGAACCGTTCGTTGCGGTCGGCGAGCTCGACGCGCAGCTTCTCGATCGTCGTCTCGGCAGACCCTTGAGCCGTGATCGCGGCTTCGAGCGTGAGTTGCTTCTCCTTGAACACCCGCTCCTGCTCTGCGACCTCGGTGCGCAGACGCGCTCAGGCGCAGAGCGAGCAGCTCGGCGCCGATCTTGCGTTGCTCGGCCTTGGTCGCCTTGTACTTCTCCGCGTCCTTCGCCTGCTTTTGCAGGTGCGTGAGCTGCTTCTCGATCTCGTCGCGCAAATCCGCCAGGCGCTCGAGGTTCTCGCGCGTGTGCCCGATGCGGTGCTCGGTCTCGCGGCGGCGCTCCTTGTACTTGGAGATGCCCGCGGCTTCCTCGAGGAATGCGCGCATTTCCTCGGGTTTCGCCTCGACGAGCCGCGAAATCATGCCCTGCTCGATGATCGAATAGCCGTGCGTGCCGAGACCCGTGCCGAGCAGGATGTGGGTGATGTCCTTGCGCCGGCAGCGGCCGTTATTCAAGTAGTACTGAGACGTGCCGTCGCGGGAGACCACGCGCCTCACCGAGACCTCCGAATAGCCCGCGTACGGGCCCGTGATCGTGCCGTCCGAGTTGTCGAAAGTCGAGCTCGATGCTCGCCACGCCCACCGGCTTGCGGTTGCCCGAGCCGTTGAAGATGACGTCGGCCATCGAGTCGCCGCGCAGCGTCTTCGCCGAGCCTTCGCCGAGCACCCAGCGAATCGCGTCGATGATGTTGGACTTGCCGCAGCCGTTCGGGCCGACGATGCCCATCAGGTTGCTCGGAAACTTGATGGTGGTGGAATCTACGAACGACTTGAAGCCCGCGAGCTTGATCTTACTCAGGCGCATAGAGCAGGGCGATGAACTCCGTGGTGTGAGTCGAGAAGGCCGGCCGCGTGACCGCTTCGACCGCCGTAGTGTAGAGTAAAAAGTAAGCCAAGACGACGGTCGTCGAGCGCCTCTTCGAAAAAAAATTGGACGGAAAAAATAACGTGGCGAGCGAGCGTCCGAAGCGACCGTCGAAAAAAATTCTCGAGACCTTTCCGAATCCGCAGCTCGGATCGCGACTACACGATACGGATGCGCATTCCCGAATTCACGTGTCTCTGTCCGAAGACAGGTCAGCCGGACTTTGCGACGCTGCATCTCGAATACGTCCCCGACCGTTTATGCGTCGAGCTCAAGTCGCTCAAGCTGTACGTTTGGTCGTTCCGCAACGAAGGCGCGTTTCACGAGGCTGTGACGAATCGGATGCTCGGCGACCTGGCCGGACTCCTGGATCCCCGCTTCATGCGCCTGACGGCTGAGTTCAACGTTCGCGGTGGAATCTACACCACGATCGTGGCCGAGCAGCGTCAACCGGGCTGGAGGCCGGAAGAATCGCCGGTGCCGCCCAGCGGAGCGTAGCCCCCTAGCCGCCTGTGCCTGTGAAAAAACCGTGCGGAAAAACACTTCCGCTCCGGAAGCACGTCTGTATAATCGCCCGTTCCGTTTGAACCCGTCTTGGAGGTGCAAGCGATGTCTGCCAAGAAAGCAGCCACCAAGAAGAAAAGCTCGGTCGGTAAAAAGAAAGTGGCCAAGAAGGGAAAACCGAAGGCGGTAGCCGTTCGGTCGGGCAGGACGTCCAAGCGCAAGGCGATTCAGAAGCCGTCGTCGAAAAAGACAGTGAAGTCAGCCAAGAGCACGAGCCACAAAAAGGTGTCGAAGAAAGAACTTCCGGCCCACAAGGGTCACAACAAGGTAGTTGGGAAGCAGACGAACGGGCTTTCGAAGAAAGTCGCGCCGCCGCGTCCGCCTCCGCCCGTCCCTACCCCGCAGGTGAGCGCCCGCCCCGTACCGCCGGCGCCCGCGATCAAGCGACGCAGCTCATCCACCTTGATGAGCGGTCCGGTCAAGGGGTTCACGCCGTATCAGCCGAAGCGCGGCGAGGACTATATGAACAAGGAGCAGCTGGAGCATTTCCGGCAGCTCCTGCTCGCGTGGAAACGCGAGCTCATGGAAGAAGTCGACCGCACGATGCTGCACATGAAGGACGATGCGGCGAACTTCCCGGACCCGAACGACCGCGCCACCCAGGAGTCCGAGTTCGGTCTCGAGCTGCGCACGCGCGACCGCGAGCGCAAGCTCTTGAAGAAGATCGACTCGGCGCTTGCGCGGATCGATGACGGCGTCTTATGGCTATTGCGAGGAGACGGGTGACGAGATCGGCCTGCGCCGGCTCGAGGCTCGCCCCGTCGCGACGCTGTGCGTCGAGGCTCAGGAGCGCCGCGAGCTTGCGGAGCGCCAGTTCCGAGACCGCGAGGATCAATACCGGTAAGTGCCGCGACCGCCGATGAGCTACGTCGGCCGTTTCGCACCTTCCCCGACCGGGCCACTCCACATCGGCTCGCTTGCGACGGCTGTCGCGAGCTTCCTACACGCACGCCAAGCGCGAGGACGCTGGCTCGTGCGTATCGAGGACATCGATCCGCCGCGTGAGGTGGCCGGAGCGGCGGACGACATCCTCCGTACGCTCGAAGCGTTCGAGCTCGCGTGGGACGGTCCCGTCGTCTATCAAAGCGCCCGCCGCGAGATCTACGAGGCGGCCAGCCAGCGTCTGCTCGCGCGACGGCCGTGCATTTCTTTGCAGCTGCACGCGCAGCGAGCTGCGGGGGGAGAACGAGAGCGTGACGCCCTACCCCGGGACTTGCCGCGGCAAGACGCGGCATGAGCGTGCCACCGCGGTGCGAGTGCGCGTCGACGGCGCAACGCAACCGTTCGTCGATGGCCTCCAGGGAAAGATCGTGACATCGCTCGCCGCGACGTCGGGCGACTACGTCATCTGGCGCCGCGACGGGCTCCCCGCTTACCACCTCGCGGTCGTGCTCGACGACGCAGCCGAGGGCGTAACGACCGTCGTGCGGGGCGTCGACCTGCTCGACTCGACGGTCGCCCACCGGCACCTTCAGGCCACGCTCGGTGTGTCGACGCCGGAGTATCTACACGTCCCCGTCATCGTCGGCACGGATGGACAGAAGCTGTCGAAGCAGACGGGCGCCCTGCCCGTCAGCGTCGCGGAGCCGTCATTGGTAGCGTGTCGCACGCTCGCAGCGCTCGGCGCGCCGGTGCCGCCCGAGCTGCGCGGCGCTCCGCCGCGCGAGCTATGGGCGTGGGCCGTCGCGAGCTGGCGAATCGACGGTCTGCGCGGAGAGCGCGCGCTCGTCGAACCGCGCTAGGCCGCGTCGGTCACGTCGCGCATGCTGAGGCGAATACGCCCCTGGCGGTCGACCTCGAGCACCTTCACCTTCACGACGTCGCCTTCGTTCAGCTTGTCGCTGACGCGCTCGACGCGCTCGTTGGAGATCTGCGAGATGTGCACGAGACCGTCGCGGCCCGGGAGAATCTGGACGAACGCGCCGAAGTCCATGAGACGCACCACCTTGCCCTCGTAGATGTGCCCGACTTCGACGTCGGCCGTGATCAGCTTGATCCGCTCGAGCGCCGCCTTACCGGCCTTGCCGTCCACGGACGCGATCTTCACGGTGCCGTCGTTCTCGATGTCGATCGTCGTGCCCGTCTCTTCCGTGATCGCGCGAATGACTGCCCCGCCCTTGCCGATGACGTCGCGGATCTTCTCGGGGTCGATCTTGATCGTGATGATCGTGGGCGCCTATTCAGACATCTTCTCGCGCGGGGTGCTCAGCACCTTGTTCATCTCGCCGAGGATGTGCAGCCGGCCGTCGCGGGCCTGAGCGAGCGCCGCTGCCATGATCTCGCGGGTGATGCCGAAGATCTTGATGTCCATCTGCAGCGCCGTGACGCCGTCCGTCGTTCCGGCCACCTTGAAGTCCATGTCGCCGAGGTGGTCCTCGTCGCCGAGGATGTCCGTGAGCACGGTGAAGCCGTTGTCCTCTTTGATGAGGCCCATCGCGACGCCCGCGACGGCGGCCTTGATCGGCACGCCCGCGTCCATCAGCGACAAGCTCGTGCCGCAGACGCTCGCCATCGAGCTCGAGCCGTTCGACTCGGTGATCTCGGACACGACGCGGACCACGTACGGATACGTCTCCATGTCGGGCATCACGGCCTCGACGCCGCGTCGAGCGAGTCGGCCATGGCCGATTTCGCGACGCTTCGGCGAGCCGATAAATCCTGTCTCACCAACGCTATACGGCGGGAAATTGTAGTGGAGCATGAACGGATCGCGCCGCTCGCCGTCGAGAGCGTCGATGATCTGCGCGTCGCGGCCCGTTCCGAGCGTCGTGACGACGAGCGCCTGGGTCTCGCCGCGCGTAAAGATCGCGGAGCCGTGCGTTCGGGGCAGCACACCGACCTGGACGTCGATCTTGCGGACCGTCCGGGCGTCGCGGCCGTCGATACGGGGCTTGCCCGCGACGATACGGCCGCGGACGATCTTGCGCTCGACATCGTGGAACGCGCCTTCGACCTGCTCCGCGGTCCATTTGCCGCCTTCGACGACGTTCGCGGCCACGCATTGCTTCTTGAGCTCGCCGATCTTGGCGTAGCGGGTCTGTTTCTCGGCGATGCCGTAGGCCTCGGTGAGCTGCGGTGCGAACTTGTCGACGGCCGTTCCGAGCGCTTCGTCGGTCGGAGGCGCCGTCCAGTTGATGGAGGGGCGTCCGGCTTCCTTCGCGAGCGACCTGATCGCTTCGATCGCGGTCTGCATCTGCTCGTGGCCGAACATCACGGCGCCGAGCATCACTTCCTCGGACAGCATCTTGGCCTGAGATTCGACCATCAGCACCGCGTCCTTCGTGCCCGCAACGAAGAGATCGAGCAACGAGTCCTTGAGCTCCGTGGCGGTCGGATTCAGCAAATATTGGCCGTTCTTGTAGCCGATGCGTGCGCCACCGATCGGACCCATGAACGGCAAACCGGACAGAGCAAGCGCGGCCGAGGCGCCGAGCATCGCCGGAACATCCGAGTCCACCTCGGTGTTCATCGACAGCACCGTTGCGATGACCTGCACTTCGCGCTGGAAGCCGTCGGGAAACAGCGGGCGGATCGGGCGGTCGATCAAACGCGAGATCAGCGTCTCTTTCTCGGTCGGGCCGGCCTTCGCGCTTGAAGAAGCCGCCCGGGATGCGGCCCGCGGCGTAGGTCTTCTCTTGATAGTTGACGGTTAGCGGGAAGAAGTCGCGGCCCGCGACGTCTTTGCTTATGGCCGACGGCGGTCACGAGGACGACCGTATCGGCCATGTTCACCAACACGGCGCCGTCGGCTTGACGCGCAACGACGCCGGTCTCGATGGTCACGTCGTGGGCGCCGTATTTGAAGGTCCTGGTAACTCTCACGTGTTTCTTTCCTTACGAACGGCAGAGACGTCTCCGATCTTGCGGGAACCGTCGACCTGCTCGGCGCCTATGGCGCGGGGTGATTGCAAAAATGATCAGAGCCGGCGAGCCGGCTCTGATACACGGAAACTTGCGATCAACGCCTTAGGCCCAGACGGCCGATGAGCTCCTGATAGCGGCTTTGGTCGGTCTGCTTGAGGTAGTCCAACAGCTTGCGGCGTTGGTTCACCATCTTGAGCAAGCCGCGGCGTGAGTGGTGATCTTTCTCGTGACCCGTGAAGTGGTCGGAGAGTTGGGTAATCCGCGCTGACAACAGGGCGACCTGAACTTCCGGGGAGCCCGTATCGTTCTCGCCGCGGCGGTATTCGCCGATGACTTCGGACTTTTTCTCTGCCTTTAGGGGCATGCGTATCGTCTCCAGACCGCCTTATCCAGCGGCCGTTCTTTCTAGCCTATTCCACGAAGGCGGGCATTCTACTGGAACGATCGGTTCCGCTCCAAGCACTTAACGAGGAAAAACCCGCTGCGGGACGAGCCGGCCGTCCGGAGTCACTTCCGCGATCGCCAAGAGGTCGCGCGGCTCGCGATAGACCTTGATGCGGCCGACCGGCCAAGCGGGGTCGGCGGCCACGGCTTGCCCGTGCGAGAGCCGGTCCGCTGCATCCGGCCCGAGCACCGCGGCCGGCCAGTCGGGCAGCGCGCTGTCGGCCGGCAGCAGCAGTCGATCGAGCGCCTCGCGCTCGTCATTCGCGGCGAGCTCTTCGAGAGTGTCGAGCGAGGTCATCTGCTCCGCCGTAAACGGGTCCACCGAGCAGCGGCGCAGCTCGCGCACGTGCGCGAGCGTTCCGAGCGCGGCTGCGATGTCCACCACCAAGGTCCGGACATAGGTGCCTTTGGAGCAGCGGACCGAGAGCTCGAGCTCGGGCCAGGCGTAGCGCTCGAGCGTCAGCGCGTCGATCGTCACGCGCCGCGCCTCGCGCTCCACGGTTACGCCGCGGCGGGCGAGCCGGTAAAGGGGCACGCCGTCGCGCTTGAGCGCGGAGTACATGGGCGGTACTTGCTCGATCTCTCCCACGAAGCGAGCGAAGCGCGGCGCGTACCTCGGCCTCGGTGGGAACCGGGCTCGAGCGCTGCTCGATGACGGCGCCGTCCGCGTCGGCCGTATCCGTCGCCGTACCGAGGCAGGCGGTGACACGATATGACTTGTGCGCGTCGAGCAGAAAGCCGCCGAGCCGCGTTGCCGCGCCGAAGCAGATCGGCAGCATGCCGGTCGCGAGCGGGTCGAGGCTGCCCGTATGCCCGGCCTTCGACGCGTCGTAGAGGCGCTTGACGCGCTGCAGCGCGCGATTGGAAGTGAGCCCACGCGGCTTGTCGAGGAGCAGGACACCGCGAACGTCCCTACCCCGCACTCGTCGTGCTGTCACGGAAGTCGTTCGGATCAGTCGGACGGATGATCCGCGGCGCTCGCGTCGTCGATCAGCCGGCCGATCTCGACGCTGCGCCGCGCGCTCGAGTCATGGCGGAAACGCAGCTCCGGCACGCGCCGCAGCTGCAACGATTGGCCGACGCGCGAGCGGAAGAAGCCGCGCGCCTTCTCGAACCCCTCGCGGATGTCCGCGGGGTCGTCGTCGAGCGTGATCGTATTGAAGAACACGGTTGCGACGCCGAGATCGCCGCTGACCTCGACGGCGCTCACGCGAGCGCCCGTGAGGCGCGGGTCCTTCACCTCGCTGAGCAATAGCTCGTTGACGAGGCGCTGGATCTCCGCCGCGACCTTGTCCTTTCTCGAGTATTCGCGCGACATTAGGTGATCTTACGGGCGATCTCCGTCCGCTCATAGCATTCGATTTGGTCGCCGGCACGCACGTCGTTGTAATTACGCACGCCGATGCCGCATTCCGTGCCCGCGCGCACCTCGTTTACGTCGTCCTTGAAGCGCCGCAAGGACTCGAGCGCCCCTTCGAAGATCACCACGTTGTCGCGCAATACGCGAATCGGGCTGCTGCGCCGTACGTAGCCGTCGACGACCATGCAGCCGGCGACTTGGCCGAACTTCGGCGATCGGAACACCTCGCGGACCTCGGCGAGGCCCACGATCTGCTCGCGAACCTCGGGCGCGAGCAGCCCGCTCGCCGCCGCTTTGATGTCGTCGATGGCCTCGTAAATGATGCTGTAGTAGCGGATGTCGACACCGCTCTCCTTGATCGCGCCGCGCGCGGCCGCGTCGGCTCGCACGTTGAAACCCAGGATGATCGCCTTCGACGTCGCGGCGAGCTGCACGTCCGATTCCGTGATGCCGCCGACGCCCGACGCCGACGACGAAGACTTTCACGTCGTCCGTGGAGATCTTCTCCAATGCGTCCTTCAGTGCCTCCGCGCTGCCGTGCACGTCCGCCTTGATCACGAGCGTGATTCTCGGCACGCCGCCGGCCGCCATTTGGCTAAAGACGTTCTCGAGCTTGGTCGCCTGCTGATGCGCGAGCTTCGTGTCGCGCTCGCGGCTCTGGCGGAACTGCGCGACGTCGCGCGCCTGGCGATCGTCGGCGACGACCTGCACGTCGTCACCCGACATCGGCGTGCCGGAGAGGCCGAGGACCACGACCGGAGTCGAAGGGCCCGCGAACGGAATTTGCGCGCCCGTCTCGTCGAACATCGCGCGGATGCGGCCGTACTCCTGGCCCGCGAGCAGGATGTCGCCGATCTGCAGCTTGCCCTTGTTGATCAGCACGGTGGCCACCGCGCCGCGGCCGCGCTCGAGGCTCGCTTCGAGCACGACGCCTGATGCCGGTCCCGTGTCCGGTGCCCTGAGCTCGAGCACCTCGGCCTGCAGAAGCAACGCGTCGAGCAACTTGTCCACGCCCTCGCCGGTCTGCGCGGAGACGTTCACGAACATCGTCTCGCCGCCGTACTCTTCCGGAATCAGCTCTTGCTTCACGAGCTCGTTGCGGACTCGCGTGGGATCCGCGCCGTACTTGTCGATCTTGTTGATCGCAACCACGATCGGCACCTCGGCCGCCTTCGCGTGCTGGATCGCCTCGATCGTCTGCGGCATGACGCCGTCGTCGGCCGCCACGACCAACACGACGATATCCGTGACGCGTGCGCCGCGCGCGCGCATCGCCGTGAACGCAGCGTGGCCCGGCGTGTCGAGGAACGTGATCTTGCCGTTCGGCGTCTGCACGTTGTACGCGCCGATATGCTGCGTGATGCCGCCCGCCTCGCCCGCGGCGACCCGCGTGCGGCGAATGTAGTCGAGCAACGACGTCTTGCCGTGGTCGACGTGGCCCATGATCGTGACGACGGGCGCGCGTGGCAGCTGCTCCACGTCGCCCGACGCCTCTTCGACGGACTCGATGAGCTTGTCCTCGATCGCCGTCTCTTTGAGCGCCTTGGCGCTGTGGCCCATCTCCTCGACGACGAGTATCGCCGTGTCTTGGTCGAGCGCCTGGTTGATCGTCACCATCATGCCCATCTTCATGAGCGACTTGATGACCTCGGCGCCTTTTACGGCCATGCGCGACGCGAGCTCGCCCACGGTGATCGTCTGGCCGATCTCGACGTCGCGCACGACGGGCGCGGTCGGGCGTTCGAACACGTGCTGGGGGTCGAGGCTCACTTGGACGTTGCGGCGGCGCGCCTTCTTCTTGCGGCGGCGGCCGGTCATGCCGTCGGCGACGTGCAGCGTGTGGTCGCCGTCGGCAGGCTCCTCGACCATTCGCTCCTTCTTGAGCTTCTGGCGGGCTTTCTCGGCTTCGGAACGCGACTGCGCCTCCTTCTCGGCCAGCGCGGCGCGCTTGCGCTCGTCTTCGGCGCGGGTGCGCGCCTCCTCGTCGGCGGCGGCGTTGCGGCGCTTCTCTTCCTCGATGCGCTTCTGCTCGTCCGCTATGCGCTGCTCGGCGGCCTTGCGCTCGCGCTCCTCGGCGTCGCTTCTTGGCCTGCGCCTCGCGCTCGACGGCGGTGCGCGCGTATTCCTCGGCGCGGCGTACCGCGTCGAGCTCTTCCTGCTGCTTGCGGGCCTGCTCCTCGAGCACGTCGCGTTTGACGTAGGTGCGCTTCTGGCGCACCTCGACGTTGATCGTGCGCGTGCGGCCTTGGTTGCCGCCGAGCTTGAGCTCGCTCGACGACTTGCGGTTCAGCGTGATCTGGCGCGGCGCGGACTCGCCCGCGTCCTTGCGACCGTGCGTCTTGCGCAGGTGCGTCAATAGCTCGAGCTTCGCGTCCTCGCTGATGACGGCATCGGCGCCGCCGACCTTGATGCCGGCTTCATCGAGCTGAATCAGCAAGCGATCGACCGGTACCTTGAGTACCTTCGCAAAATCCGAGACGGTCACTTCCGCCATCAACTTCTCCTAGCCTTACTTCGCTTGCTGCTCGGCGTCGAACCAATGTGCGCGGGCAGCCATGATGAGCTTTGCCGCGCGCTCCGGTTCTACGTCGATCTCGCCGAGATCGTCCACCGCCTGCTCGGCGAGGTCCTCGCGCGTCACGATGCCGCGGCTCGCGAGCATCAGCGCGAGCTCGCGATCCATGCCCTCGAGCGCCAATAGATCCTCCGCCGGCTCCGCCTGATCGATGACCTCTTCGGTCACGATTGCCTGCGTGATCAGCACGTCGCGCGCCCGCGAGCGCAGCTCGTTGACGATTTCCGGCGTGAACTCCTCGATGCCGTTGAGCTCGCTGGCCGGCACGTAGGCGATCTCCTCGAGCGACGAAAAGCCTTCCTGCACGAGAATCGACCGCGACGTCCTCGTCGACGTCGAGCTCCTTCATGAAGTTCTCGACGAGCGACCGCGCTTCCTTGTCGGTCTTCTCCTCGGCCGCAGACTCCGTCATGACGTTGAGCTGCCAGCCGGTCAGCTCGCTCGCGAGCCGAATATTCTGGCCGCCGCGGCCGATCGCCTGCGACAGCTTCTCCTCGTCGACCGCGAGATCCATGCTGTGCGTGTCCTCGTCGACCACGATCGACGTGACTTCGGCCGGCGACATCGCGTTGATCACGAACTGTGCGGGGTTCTCGTCGTAAAGGATGATGTCGACGCGCTCGCCCGCGAGCTCGTTCGACACGGCCTGAACGCGCGAACCGCGCATGCCGACGCAGGCGCCGACGGGGTCGATCCGGTTGTCGTTGCTGCGCACTGCGATCTTGGCACGCAGTCCCGCATCCCGCGCCGCGCCGAGGATCTCGATGAGGCCTTGCCCGACCTCGGGCACCTCGATCTTGAACAGCTCGATCAAGAACTTCGGGGATGTGCGCGTGAGGAACAACTGCGGACCGCGCGGCTCGGCGCGGACTTCGCGCAGCAAGCTCTTGATGCGGTCTTGCGGCTTGATCGGCTCGCGCGGGATCAGGTCCTCGCGCGGGATGAAACCCTCGGCGTTGCTGCCGAGGTCGACATAGGCGCCGTTGCGGTCGACTCGCTTCACGATGCCGCTCACGAGCTCGCCGGCGCGCTCCTTGTATTCGTCGACGACCTGCTCGCGCTCGGCCTCGCGCACCTTCTGCACGATCACCTGCTTCGCCGTCTGGGCCGCGATGCGGCCGAACTCGACGGACGGCATCGGCTGCTCGACGTACTCGCCGATCACCGCGCTCGGATTGACGTCGAGCGCGTCTTCCATGCGCAGCTCGCGAGCCGGCTCCTCGAGCTCCTTGGAGTCGTCGGCGAACACCTTCCAGCGCCGGAACGTCTCGTATTCGCCGGTCGTGCGGTCGATCGCGACGCGCACCTCGATGTCGTCGCCGTAGCGCTTGCGCGTCGCGGATGCGAGTGCCGCCTCGATCGCCTCGAAGATCACGTCTTTCTCGACGCCCTTCTCGTTCGAGACGGCGTCGACGACCATCAAAATCTCTTTGCTCATATTTCCGTCACCAGCTCAACCCTGCGGCGCGAGCCGCGCCACGGCTATATCGTTCAAAGGCACTCGCCAAACCTCACCGTCGACCTCGACCAGCACGTCGGCACCCTCGGTGCCCTTCAGCAGCCCGGCCAACCGCCGCCGCCCCTCACGCGCGTCCCTCAGCTCCACTTTCACCGTCTCTCCAACGAACCTGGCGAAGTGCGCCAAAGTCCGCAGACGCCGATCGAAGCCCGGCGACGACACCTCGAGCACGTAGCTGCCTGGCAGCGGGTCCTCGACATCGAGCCACGCCCCGATCTGCTCGCGTGACGCGCTCGCAGTCGTCGAGCGTCACGCCGCCTTCGCGGTCGATGAAGATCCGCAGCAAGCCGCGTCGCCCGAGATGCGCGTCCAAGTCCGCGATCTCGAAGCCGAGCGCCGCGAGCGGCGGCTCCAGCAGCTCGATCAGCCGTTCCTTGTCGACCGTTTGGCCCATGCCCTTCGTCGTCCCATCTAAACGGAGCGAGACGCCAAACAAAAAATGGGCCCAGGGCCCATTCTCAGTCGTCCATTCCTCCTCGCGCGCTGCGAGCTGGACCAAATAAAAAGCCCCATACGGGGCTTTTACCTAACCATCTTGGTTATCTTCCAGCCCTAACCAGCTGATCCTAGGAGGACTTGACTGGCGGCTTCAGAGCCCGACGCTCCGTTAAAACGCAGTTATGCTAGCAAAAACCGGACCGCGGTAGAAGCCGCGCGAGCGCCGAAGACGTTAGCGCGAGAAGAAATTGCCGGGCGGTGCCGTGGGCTCGTCGTCGAGGTTGTCGATCGACCTGAGCATCACGACCGCGCCGATCAGCAGCATCAGCGCGACGATCGACACGACGATTCGTGTTCCGAGCGGCGTCTTGTCGGCCTTCAGTGCGCAGCAATGCTTGTATTTCTTGCCGCTCCCGCAGCGGCAAAGCTCATTCCGGCCTTGGACCATCGCAACCTCACTTCGCCGCGATTTTCAGCAGCGAGAAAGGATCGACGCGTGCGTCGACGATCCGCACGCCCCAATGCAGGTGCGGCCCCGTCACGCGGCCCGTGGCACCCGCGAGCCCGATCAGCTGGCCGCGCTCGACGACAGTGCCCGGCGCGACTTTGATCTCCGAGAAGTGCAAATACGTGGTGTACAGGCCGAGCCCGTGGTCGATGAACACGGCGTTGCCGCTGTAGAACAGGTTCTTCGCGAGCACAACGCGCCCGCGATTGGCCGCGTACACGGGTGTCCCGGTCGTCGCGCGCAGATCGGCACCCCCGTGCGGCGCCCGCGGCTGGCCATTGAAGACGCGGCGGTGGCCGAAGTTGCGTCCGTCCTTGGCGCCGGCGATCGGCGCGATGAACGGCTCGCTCCAATACATCTCGGGCGTGAGCGTCGCGTAGATGTCGGCCGTCTCCTGCCCTTCGGCGCGCGCGCGTGCCTCGTCCTCGGGGCTCAGCTCGACGTAGCTTGATCCTCCACCTTGAGCTCGGTCGTCGGGAATTGCTGCGCGTTGACGGTCACGGGCTCGCGCTGCGTGCGCGCGCGTCCGTCGGCGTAGTGAAAGGTGACTTCGGCGGCGTGCTCGCCGGCCTTCGTGTCGAGGTCGACGCCGATCAAAGTGAGCCAGGTGTCGCCGCGCTGCATGAACGGCACCTTGTAGCCCTCCCACGACGCTTCGATCGCGGTCAGGCCCGGCTCGTTCGGGAACGTGAGCTCGAGCGCCTGGCCTTGCGACGCGGCGAGGCTCGCGAGGAGCAGCGACAGGATTCCCGCATCGGGCATGGTGCGCCCGATATTGCGGCGCGGGTGGGGCTCGGTCAAGGCACGGGTCGTAACGTCGAAAACGCCGTCTCGGGCCGCCGCCCGGCTACGTCACGCGGTAGAACCACAGGTCGATCGCGCGCGCGTAACGCGCCCCGGTGGTCACGAAGACGCCTCGATTCAACCAATCGTAGTCGCCGGCCGGAGCGAGGAACGTCGGCGACGCGCGGAAGTAGTATTCCGCGGGATCGACGTCGTCGCCTTCGACGAGACGCTGAATTACCTCGGCCGGGCCGTGACGCAACCCGCGGTTGCGGATTTGGATCAGCACACCGTCGTGCGTCTGCACGAGATAGGTAGCCTCGGCCACCGTCACGCCGTCGCTGCGCACGAACTGCCAGTCTGCACCGCCGCCGACGACCTTACCGTGCAGCGTCGGCCCCGAAAACGTGCCTTCGACGATCGGAATCATTCGGCGCAGGCCCTCCGGGGTCTCGCCTACCACGATCATCTCGCCGAGCTTGGCCTGAAGGCTGAATACGAATTCGAGGTCGGGTTTTACCAGCGGCATCGTTGATCCCCAGAACCTATTTCGTTGCGACGATCGTTACGAAGCCGCGCTCGGCGCTCGCGTCGACGCTCGCGAACCCGCAGCGCGCGAGCTCCGTCTCGACCCACGGCTGCGCGAGCCGCAGCTTACGGTAGTAGCTCTTGAGGAAAGCCCAGCGCCCGTCGTCCTGCTTGCGATAGACGAGGTCGTGCACCTTGACGGTCTCGGGCTCGTATTCGAGGAAGCAGGTGAACACCGTCGAGTCGTCGCTGCGAACCGGAATGAACCGGTCGAGGTCGGTCGCTTCGAGCGACAGGTCGCGGAACGAGAGGATGAGCTTGCCCGCCGGCTCGAGCGCGGTGCCGACTTTCGCGAACAGCGCGGACACGTCGGCCTTGCGCTCGAGATGCACGAGCGTGTCGACCATGCAGACCACGAGCTCCACGGGGCCGCGCACGTGCTCGCTCGAATCGCAACAGATCGCCGCGCACGATCGTGATGTCCATGTCGCCCGCGTGCGAGCGGAGCTCCTCGAGCAACTTGCGGTCGAGATCGATCGCGGTGACGGCGAAGCCCAGACGTCGCGAGCGGGATCGATTGGAAGCCGCAGCCGGCGCCGAGGTCGATCGCGCGCCCCGACCGCTGCGGCGCGATGCCGCGGGCCTTGAAGAACTCCGTGAAACGCGCGAGCGCGGAATCGAACCCGCCGTACATCCACGAGTAGACGTCGGAGAGGACTCGGTCGTAGTGCTGTTCGACGTTTGCCACGTTCGTTCCGCGAAAGAGCGCGCGAGTATATCGCCGTGTGCGGCCGCGGAGTAGCTCGCAGCGTCCTCAGCGCGCGCTGGATCAGCGCCGCCGCGTCGGCGTCCGCCAGAATGAGCGCGCCGCTGCGCCGCACGCGGCTGGCGACGACGCTCGGATCGCCCGCGACGAGGCCCGCGAGCGCCGTCTGCTTGTCCGCGCCGGTCACGACCCAAAGGATCCGCCGCGCGCGCGTTGAGCACCGCGAGCGTCAGCGTCATCCGCCGCCGGCCGAGGTGCTCGTCCGTGACGGCGACGTCGCCGCCCGGCGATCCGTCGGCGAGCGGCTGAGCCCGGAAAGATCGATGCCGTGTGGCCGTCCGCGCCGAGGCCGAGGTGCACGGTGCCGAGCGCGGGCGGCGAGCCCGCCGCCGGCCCGAGGGCCGCGGCGTAGCGCGCGCGGCGGCGTCGAGGTCTGCGTCCTCGACCGGCATCCAGTGGAACGCGTCCGGATGGCGCCGCAGCGGCGCGGCGAGCGCGGCTGCCGCCTGCGTCGCGTTGCGATCGGCGTGACCCGCGGGCGCGATACGCTCGTCGACCTGGAAGAAATCGACGAGCTCCCACGGCAAGCCGGTCGTTGCGAGGATCTCGAAGATGCGCTGCGGCGTCCTGCCGCCGCTCATGGCGAGCGTCGCGCGGCCGTGGCGCGCAACGTCGTCGCGGACGTAACGCGTGAGGAGCTCGGCCGCGCGCTCGGCGACCGAGGCCGCGCTCGGCCTAACCTCGATCTCGGGTCGCGCGACGTTCAGCACTCGTCGCCCGTGTGCGGCGTCCGCCACGCGCCGACGAGCGCGTCGGCCTCGGGCGGGCCCCAGCTGCCCGCGTCGTAGCGATACACGGGACGCGGCGAGCCGAGAATCGCGTCCACGATCCGCCACTCCTCGAGCACGCCGTCCTCGCGCGCGAACAGCGACGTGTCGCCGTGCAGCGCCGCGCCGATCAGCCGCTCGTACGCCTCCATCTCGTCGACGCCCGCGTCGCAGACGAGCAGCTCGACGTCGCGCCCGATCATCTCGGTGCCGGACTTTTTCGCGAGCGCGCCGAGCGCGATCGCGACGCGATCCGGGCCCAGCCGGAAACGCAGGTAGTTCGGCGCGCCGGGCGGCGTGACGCCGAAGACCGGTTGCGGCGGAGGTTTGAGCGTGACGAAGACCTCGGTGGTCGTCGCGGCGAGCTCCTTGCCCGCACGCAGGTAGAAAGGCACGCCGGCCCAGCGCCACGAGTCGAGGTGCAAGCCGGACGGCGGCATAGGTCTCGACGTCCGAATCGGCGGCGACGCCGGCCTCGTTGCGATAGCCGGCGTACTGACCGCGCACGAGATCCTCCGGCGCGAGCGTGCGGATCGCCTTGAAGACCTTCGCCTTCTCGTCGAGCAGCGCGCTCGGGTCGTGCCCGACCGGCGGCTCCATCGCGAGCTGCGCCACGACTTGCAGCAAGTGATTCTGGACGACGTCGCGGATCGCGCCGACCTCCTCGTAGAACTTGCCGCGCGTCTCGACGCCGAACGCCTCCGCCATCGTGATCTCGACGCGCTCGACGTAGTTGCGGTTCCAGATCGGCTCGAGGAACGAGTTCGCGAAGCGGAAGAACAGCAGGTTCTGCACGGACTCCTTGCCGAGATAGTGGTCGATCCGGAACACGTCGGGCTCGGCGAACGTGCGGTGCAGCGCCGTGTTGAGCTCGAGCGCGGACTTGAGATCGCGGCCGAACGGCTTCTCGACGACCACGCGCGCGCCGTCCGCGCAACCGGACTCGCGCAGCTCCTCCGACACCGTCGCGAACAGGCTCGGCGGTACCGCGAGATAGTGCAGCGGATGCGCCGCGGCGCCGAGCGCCTCGCGCAGCTGCGCGAACGTCGCGTCCTCGCGGTAGTCGCCGTCGACGTAGCGCAAGAGACCCTTGAGTTTTGCGAACGCCGCGGCGTCGAGCCCCGCGCGGCTCTGCTCGAGGCTGTCGCGGATGAGCTCTTCGAACTCCTCGCGTTTGAACCCCGCGCGCGCGACGCCGATCACCGGGCACGCTCAGCGTGCCGCGTGCGACCATCGCTTGGAGCGCGGGATAGATCTTCTTGTGCGCGAGGTCGCCCGTCGCACCGAACAGCACGAGCGCGTCCGCGACGCCGGCGCTCACGAGCCGCTCACTTCTTGGCCGGGTCGCTGGGACCCGCGCCGCGCTCGGCGTGGCCGCCGAACTCGAAGCGCATCGCCGAGAGCACGCGATTCGCGAACCCGTCCTCGCCGCGCGACGCAAAGCGCGCAAACAGCGCGCTCGCGAGCACCGGCACCGGTACGCCCGACGCGACGGCGGCGTCGATCGTCCAGCGGCCCTCGCCCGAGTCCGACACCTCGCCGCGGAAGCCACCCAAGGTTCCGTCGCGCGCGAGCGCGTCCGCCGCGAGATCGAGCAGCCACGAGCGCACGACGCTGCCGTGTCGCCAGACTTCGGCGATCGCTGCGACGTCGAAGTCGTATGCGAAGTGCTCGGGAGACCTGAGCGGCGTCGTCTCCGCATCGACCGCGTGCTGGGCGCTGCCGACGTTCGCATGCTTCAAGAGATTCAGTCCTTCCGCATAGGCGGCCATGAGACCGTACTCGATGCCGTTGTGCACCATCTTTACGAAGTGTCCCGCGCCGTGTGGACCGCAGTGCAGCCAGCCGTCTGCAGCGGTCGACGAGCTCGCCTGACCGCTTACGCTCTGCCCGCCGCCGCGCGCGGCCGCTCCGCCCGGCGCGAGCGACGCGAAAATCGGCGCGAGGCGTGCAACGACGTCGGCTTCTCCGCCGACCATCTGGCAATAACCGTTGTCGAGCCCCCAGATTCCGCCGCTCGTGCCGACGTCCACGTAGTGCAGTCCGCGCGCACGCAGCTGCGCCGCGCGGCGTTGGTCGTCGACGTAGTACGAATTCCCGCCGTCGATCAGCACGTCGCCCGGCGCGAGCAGGTCTAGGAGCCCGGCGATCACGCCGTCCACCGCGGCGGCCGGAATCATGATCCACAGCGCGCGCGGCGTGCGCAGCTTCGCGACGAGCTCCGGGAGCGTCGTCGTGACGACGGCACCGGCCGCACGCAGCGGCTCGACCGCGTCCGTCGTCCGCGCGAGCACCACGCATTCGTGGCCCTTCGCTAGCAGCCGGCGCGCCATGTTGCCGCCCATCCGGCCGATCCCGATCATCGCGATTTGCATGAGATTCCCCTCTCGCGGCCGGGCGCGCGTTCAGCGCTTTCCTGCGTGCAGAGCAGCTTGTGCCGCGTCGAACAGCGCATGTAAGCCGAACGACACGTCCTGGATCGTGCCGTTCACGAAGAATCCCGGCGTGCCGCGCACGTGGCTCAGCTTGCCGCCCTCGACGTGCTCGCGGATTCGCTGCAGGTAGACGTGATCGTCCATCTCGGCCGTGTAGCGCGCCATGTCGAGGCCGAGCTGCTCCGCGTAGCCGTGCAGGTGCTTGAGCTTGAGGTGCGTCTGGTTCGCGAACAGCAGGTCGTGCATCTCCCAGAACTTCCCCTGCGCGCCCGCGCACTCGGCCGCCTCCGCTGCGCCGAGCGCATGCGGATGGGGCTGCTCGAGCGGGAAGTGTCTATAGATGAAGCGCACCTGCCCGGCGAGGTTGCTGAGCAGCATCTTCACCGCGGGCGCCGCGTTCTTGCAGTTCGGGCATTCGAAGTCGCCGTACTCGACGACCGTTACGGGCGCGTGCTCGGCGCCGAGAAAATGATCGGTGGGTTGCGCCGAGACCGCGAGGTCGATTCGAGGTCGGTTCATGAGCTCTCCCTGCTGACTGCCGCCGACGCGGGGTTTCACTATGCCACAACCCCGAAGTTAGCTCGGCTCACGCGGCGGATCGAGTACTTCGCGCGCCGCGTTGGAGCCGCGGCGGGTGCTGCACGCGCTGCATAGCGTCAAGTGCGAGCACGCGGCCGCGGTCACTCCACGTACTGCGGCGCACGCGGCAGCGCCGCGTGCGTGGCAATGTCGTGCTCGATCCATAGCTGCGCGTTGTTGTCCTTCACGAACTTCTCGATCCGCGCGCGTGCGGCGCGCGATTGATCCGCGTTGAACTCGAACGTCGGAATGCGGCCCGTCGTGCGCTCTTCGGGATAGTGAAACAGGTCGCCCGCAAGCACTACCGTGCCGCGCTTGGCGAGCTTGACCGCGAGCACTTGGTGGCCCGGCGTGTGGCCCGGCGCCGACATCAGGACGACGGTGCCGTCGCCGAAGACGTCGAAATCCGCGTTGTCGAGGACCTTCGTCTTCGCTTCCTTGAGTTTTTCGTACGAGTCCTTCCTGCACGATCGAACCTTGCGGCTTCGGCCCGAACATGAAGTCGCGCTCGGCCTTTTGGACGATCCAGGTGGCGCCGGCAAACTCGTTGGCGTTGGCCGTGTGATCCGAGTGGTAGTGCGAAAGCGCGAAATACGTGATGTCCGATGGTTTGTAGCCCGCCGCAGCGAGCTGCGGCAGCAGCGGCTTCGTCGCCGACATGATGCCTTCGGTCACGGGTTGGCCGTCGCCCTTGAAGTGGCTGTCGGCGACCGCGCCCGAGTCGAACATCAGCGTGCCGCGCGGATGCACGATCAGATACGAGATGTTGACGAAGTCGACCTCCTTGAGCTCCTCGCGAGTGAAATTGAAGAGCTTCGGGTCCAGCCCTTTGATCGAGCCGTTGTCGAAGATGTAGATCCGCGGCGTCGCGGGCGGCGTCGGGCGACTCTGCGCGTGGGCGGTCAGCGAGCCGAGCGCGGCCAACGCCGCAAGAACGAGCATTCGTTTGAACATCGTCGGTGATCCCCCGTTTAGTTGTTCGTCCCGAGTCGCCCCGATTCTATCCGACGGTCCGTGCAGGGCGCAGTGGAATCAGATGCACGCGGGCTCGTGGCCGATTCTCAGCAGAACAGCGCGAGCAGCGGATTCAGCATCTCGAGCCCGGCCGGCGTCGGCCGGAGCACGTGGTCCTCTGCTGCGAGCCAGCCGCGTTTGCGCGCCGCCTGCACGTCCTTCTCGATAGCGGCGACCGAGACTCCCGTACGTTCCTCGAACGTGCTCAGCGGCACGCCGTCCGGCAGACGCAAGGCGTTCATCAAGAACTCGATCGCAAGCTGCTTGCCGTCGCCGATTCGCTCGACTCCGACACCGGCGGCCGTACCGGCCGCGCTCATGAACGTGCGCGGGTTGCGCGTCTTCGCGCGCCTCTCGACGACCTGCTCGCGCGGCAGCAGTGACCTTGCCGTGCGCGCCCGCGCCGATGCCGAGGTAATCGCCGAATTGCCAGTAGTTCAGGTTGTGCCCGCAGCGCCGGCCGCCGCGCTCGTAAGCTGAGACTTCGTAGCGCCCAAAGCCGCTCGCCGCGAGCAACTCGCGGCCCGCTCGCTCGATCTCGAGCACGAGCTCCTCGGCGGGCAGCGGCGGCGGCCGGCGATGGAACGCGGTGTTCGGCTCGAGCGTGAGCTGGTACCAGGAAAGATGCGGCGGCTCGAGCGCGAGCGCCGAGCGCAGGTCGGACAGGGCGCCGTCGAGGTCGTCGCCGGGCAGCGCGTACATGAGATCGAGATTGAAATTGTCGAAACCGGCGGCCTTCGCGAGCTCGGCTGCGCGCGACCGCCTCGTCCGGGCCATGGACGCGGCCGAGCTTCCGGAGCTGCTCCGCGCGAAAGCTCTGCACGCCGATCGACAAGCGATTCACGCCCGCGGCGCGGTAGGCGGCGAAGCGTTCGGCTTCGACGGCCCCGGGGTTCGCCTCGAGCGTCACCTCCGCCGCGGGTGCGAGCGGCACACGTGCGCGAATGCCGTCGAGCAGGCGTCGAATCGCAGAGCCCGAGAACAAGCTCGGAGTGCCGCCGCCGATGAACACGCTCGACGAGCGGCCGGTCCTGCACGAGGGGCAGCTCCGCGGCGAGGTCGCGCAGCAACGCGTCGACGTACGCGTCTTCCGCGTCGTCGCCGGGCTTCGCTTCGTAGGAATTGAAGTCGCAATACGGGCACTTGCGCACGCACCACGGCAGATGGACGTACAGCGCAAGCGGCGGCAGCGCGGTCGAAATTCGGCGTGAGCGAATCGCGCGGTGGTGGCGACGCAGCGGCGGCGCGCGGAGAGCTTGTCCTCATCGCAGGGGTGACGAACTGATCGCGACGGTTATTGGTGCTGGCGTTCGCGGCGGCGGTCGATCTCGCGCTGCATCTTTTCTTTCGCTTTCGCCTCGCGTTCCGCCTTCTCTTCCTCCGTCGAAGGCGTCGCTTCGTACTTGTCGCACGCGAGCCGCGCCCAGTCGATCAAGTGCTGCTGCTCGAGCTCTCTCATGTACGTCGCCGCGGCGTAGATGAAGTCGAGTCGAGCGCGGAGCTGCGTCCTCGAGCGGCTTTTATATCGTTCTGCGACATCCGGCCCGACAGCCCGACCTTGCCCGTGAGCTCACAATTGAAGCCCTGCTCGCCGCCCCGGACTTCGAAGTCTTCGAAGCCCCGGTTCGCCGCGTCTTCTCCGCCCCTCCCCCAGTTCCAGACGAAATCGTCCTTCGGCAGGGTGTAGCCGAACTGCGCGCTCGCGGGGCCGGCCCCGAATCCCAGGAGCGAGGCGAGCGCACCGACCGCGAATCCTGTTCGCAACGGCGAGTGGCTCTTGGCGTGGCTGCCTTCCCTCATGGACCTAAGGATAACGCCGAAAGCCGCCCACGGTCTCCTGCGCGTGTCACCCAGCGGCCGATGCTAAGATCCTGCGGCGTGACGGCTCCCTCCCCCGCCATCTCCGTCGACCGGCTCGTCGTGGATCGTGCCGGCCGCCGAATCCTCGAAGGAGTCTCGTTCGAGGTCGCGTCCGGCGAGATCGTGGGCCTGCTCGGGCCGAACGGCGCCGGCAAGACCACGACGCTCGCCGTGCTCGCGACGCTCGTGCGCGCGACCGCGGGCGACGGTCCGGATCGCTGGCCACGACGTCGCGCACGTCAATCGCTGGCCGTTCGCCGTTCGCTCGGCCGCGTGCCGCAAGACGTCGCGGTCTACCCGACGCTCACCGCGCGCGAGAACCTGCGCTTCTTCGCGCGGCTGGTCGGCCTGCGCGGGGCTGCCGCACGACGCGCGGCCGACGAGGCTCTCGAGCGTGTCGGGCTCACGCAGCGTGCCGACGATCTCGTCGCGCGCTATTCGGGCGGGATGCAGCGACGGCTCAATCTCGCGTGCGGCTTGCTCGGGGCGCCGCCCGTGCTGCTGCTCGACGAGCCGACCGTGGGCGTCGACCCGCAATCGCTCGAGCGCATCGTCGGTGCGATCCGCACGCACGCGGCCGCGCGGCGCCGCGCTGCTCTTCAGCACGCACCACATGGAGGAAGCCGAGCTGCTCTGCGACCGCGTCGTGCTGATCGACCACGGTCGTGTGATTGCGTCGGGCAGGCCGCAGCGATCTCGTGAGCGAGTCCGGTGCCGGCCTGCGAGTGGACGTCGTGACGGAGCAGCCCTTGCCGCACGGCTGGCTCGACGACTTGCGCGGCGCGCGCTCGCTCGGCGATCTCGAGAATAACGCCGATGGGCCACGGCCACGCGGAGCGCGTGACGATCGACGCGCTCGAGGTTGCGCCGCGCGTGCTCGAGCGGGCGCTCGCACGCGGCGCAAACGTGCTCGAGCTCCGCGTGCAGCGGCCGAGTCTGCACGACGCGTTCTTGGCGCTGACCGGGCACGCGACGCGTGACTGACCGGGCCCAAGCATGAGGTCGCTCGCCGTGATCGTCGCCAAGGATCTGCGCCTGCTCTCGCGCGACAGGTCGGCGCTCGTGTTCATCGCGCTCGCTCCGATCGTCGTGATCTGCGTCGCGGGCTTCTCGCTTGCGAGCCTCTACGGCGCGACGCCGACCGGCCAAACCGCCTATGACCTGCCGATCGTCGACGAGGACGGCGGCGAGCTCGCGCAGCAAATCGAGCGCCGGCTCGGCGAGACGACGGGCGTGCGCGTGCGTGCCGTCGGCTCGCGCGCCGAGGCGCAGCGCCTCGTCGAGGACAAGCGGGCCGGCAGCGCGCTCGTGATCCCTGCCGGCACCGCGGCCGCGCTCGCGGCCGGCGACCCCGGCGCCCGTGCTGCTCTACACCGATCCCGTGAAGTATCTCGAGCGGCTCAACGTGCGCCTCGAGCTGCTCCAGGTGCGCGACGCGCTCGCGACCGAGCAGCGCGCGCGGCTCGTCGAGGAGCTCGGTGCGCAGCGCCGCCGCCTGCGCGAGCAAGTAGATGCCCTCGCTGCCGCGCTCGATCGCGGCCGCGCGCAGGTTCAGACGACGCAGAGCGACGCGCGCGACGCTCGCGACCGAGCCGCGGCGGCGCTCGCCGCGGAGACCGAGCGCGCGCGCGCAGACGTTGCGCGCCAGATCGACACCCAGACGAAGGCGTTGCTCGCGCAGCTCGACGGCGAAATCGCCGAGCGCGCGCGGGCGCTGCAGCAGCCCGCGCGCGACTACCTCGCCGCGCTGGCCGACGCGCGCACGCGTTTCGAGGCGTGGTTCGCGGAGCTCGAGCGCCTCGCCGCGCGCCGCGCCGACGACATCCCGCGCCCGCCGGAGTTTCCCGAGCCGCCGCCCGAGCTCGTACGCGCGCTCGACGAGCCGCCGCAACCGCTCGAGCTCCCGGCCGACCTACGAATCCGGGTCGCCGTGCCGGCCCCGCGGCTGCCCGAATTGCGTGCTCCGGCCGTCGACCTCGAGCTCCCGTCGATCGACGTCGCGTCGCCGACCCCGCGATACCGGGCGTCTCGCTCGTCGTAGAGGAGATCGCGGTCGCGGGCGAGGGAGGCGCGCGGGCGGATCGGCCGGGATCAACACGTTCGATCAAAACGTCCCGGGCTTCAGCGTCACGTTCCTGTTGCTCGGGATGTTGCTCGGCGTCTCGCTCGGGCTGCTCGACGAGCGCGACTGGGGCACGTTCGATCGCATTCGCGCGTTGCCTGTCGCGGCCGGGAACGTCCTGCTCGGCAAGCTGCTGTCGCGGTTCGTCGTGGGCGTGGTCCAGATGATCCTGCTGTTCGCCGTCGGCTACGCGTTGTTCGACATCTCGCTCGGGCCCGAGCCGTGGGCGCTGCTGCTGCCGATCGCCGGCATCGCGTTCGCCGGCACCGCGTTCGGACTGATCGTCGCGGTGTTCGCGCGCACCCGCGACGCAGTGCTGCCGCTCGGCTCGATCGCGATCGTGACGATGGCGGCGGTCGGCGGTTGCTGGTGGCCGATCGACCTCGAGCCGCAGTGGATGCGCAACGTCGCGCTCGCGTTTCCGACCACCTGGGCCATGGAGGCGTTCAACGATCTCATGATCCGCCGGCGCTCGCGCCGACGCCGCGCTCGCACCGACGGCCGCGCTCGTCGCCTACGGGCTCGCGTACCTCGCGGTGGGTCTCGCGCTGTTCCGCCGGCAGATCGCAGGCGAGCGGAGCTAAGGGCGCTCGCTCGGTTCGTAGGGGAGTCGTGCGTTCCGATCGCGCGGCCGTAACGGCCGCGGTTAGGCACGGCGGCACACCAGCACGGCGTTGGTGCCGCCGAACGCGAACGAATTCGTCAGCGCGATCTCGAGCTCGGGCGTCGCGCGTGCGGCGCTCGGCACGTAGTCGAGGTCGCACTCGGGATCCGGCACGTCCAAGTGCATCGTCGGTGGCACTTTGCGCGCGCGCACGGCGAGCAGCGTCGCGATCGAGCTCGACGGCGCCTGCGGCGCCGAGCAAGTGGCCGTGCATCGACTTGGTCGAGCTCACCGGTATCCGCTCGGCGGCCGCGCCGAACACTTGCCGGATCGCGGCCGTTTCCACCGCGTCGTTCGCGAGCGTGCCCGTGCCGTGTGCGTTGATGTAGCCGACGTCGCGCGGCGCGATCTCGGCAGAATCGAGCGCGAGCTGCAGCGCGCGCGCTTGGCCGGCGACGCTCGGGCGCGTGATGTGCTCGGAATCGGTGCTGAGCCCGTAGCCCACGAGCTCGCCGATTACCGGCGCGCCGCGCCGGCGTGCGTGCTCCCACTCTTCGAGCACGACCACGGCCGCACCCTCGCCGAGGACGAGCCCGCTCCGGTTTTTCGCGAACGGTTTGCACGACGCCGACGGATCTACCGGGTCTTCGGTCGCGAGAGTCTTCAGCGCCTCCCACGCCTTGATCGTCCCGAGCGTGAGCGGCGCCTCGGCGCCGCCCGCGAGCATGACATCGGCCGCGCCAGCGCGGATCCGGAGCCATGCCTCGCCGATCGCGACGGCGGCCGACGAGCACGCGACCGAAAACGTGAGGTTGGGCCCCGTCAGGGAGTGCTCCATGCCGATCCATGCGCCGGGCGCGTTGTTCATCGCGAGCAGCACGCTGTACGGCTTCACGCGGTCCGAGCGCGTCCTGATAGAGATTCGCGTAGCCTTCGTCCGTGCTGGCCGCGCCGCCCATCCCGGTGCCGAAGAACACACCGGACGTCGCGCGCTCCTCGTCGCTGAATAGCAGCCGCGCGTTGGCGACCGCCTGCTTCGCCGCCACGAGCGCGAGGTGGCTCACGCGATCGAGCATGCGTAGGCGCGGCGCGGGAAAGTGGCGCGTCGCGTCGAGATCCGCGGGCGCGACGACGCGCGTCTCGAGGCGCGCGCTACGCGACTCCGGCAGCCGCGCGATCGCCGAGCGGCCGGCGCAGAGGTTGGCGAAGAACTCGTCCGGATCGTTGCCGCCCGGTGCGACGATCCCTAGGCCCGTCACGGCCACGCGCTTCATGGGCTTGCGCGGCGCTCCGCAGCATCGCGCTCCGCGACGAGCCGATCGATGTAGCTCGAGACGTCGGCAAGCGTGGTGAACCCGGCGCCGTTCGTGGTCGCAGTCACGTGGAACTCGTCCTCGAGCGAGAAGATCAGCTCGGTGAGCGCGAGCGAATCGAGCTCGATGTCGGCGAGCGCCGTCTCAGGCGTGAGCCGCTCCACGGCCAACTCGTAGTCCTTGACGAGAAGGTCGCGGAGCACGTCGAAGGTGGGCTTCATGCATCGTCCTCCATGCGGGTCATGACGCCATTGTAGGCCGGCGCCGGGCCGGGCTCGGCGTGCGGCGCAACGTCGGGTAACGGCCGCACCTTGCCCCCGATACGCGCGGCGGCCGTGAGCAGCGGCGGCCATCTGCGCAGCAACGGCAGCAGCCAAGCGCCGCCGCGGGGATGCATCGCGAGCTGCGCGAGCAGCGCGGCGAAGCGAATCCGCGAGCGAAACTGCCGACGCCAGGCGCGTGCGTAAGCGCGCGCGATCGGCAGGTGGTCCCCGCGCAATGCGGCCGCGCGGCGCTGCGCCGAGCTCCCGGCAAAGCAACGCGGCCGATTGAATCGCCATGCTGATGCCTTCGCCGAGAATCGGATGGGCTTCGCCGGCCGCGTTGCCGATCGCAAAGCCCGTGCGCGCGTCCCATGCCGCGCGGATCCCGGGCCGGATCGGGCCGACGCTGAGCCACGCGCCCTCGCGGCGCGCGCCGAGTAGCGCAGTGCGGACGCCGGCGCACGACTCCTCGAGCAGCCTCTGCACCGCGGCACCGGCGGCGCCCGGCGTCGCGGCACGCCACTCGCGCAACCGATCGCGGCGGACGCAGCACGCGAGCGTGAGGCGTCCGTCGTCGGCGATGACCATGCCGCCGTAGCCGCCCGCGAACGCGAGCACCGGCAGCAGCCCCGGCGCGAGGGCCGCTTCCGCGAAGTTCGCCTTGAAAGCGAACAGATCCGAGGGCCTTGCGGGCGGTCGCCGCTGTGTCCCGTAAGGTGCCGGCTCCCACGAGCCGTTCGCGGCGATCAGCACCGTCGCTCGAAGCTCCGCCGCCTCGCCCGTATCGCTCGCAGCGATCCGGCACGCATAGCCGCTCCGCGTCGCGCCGGATCTCTTTCGCGGTCCACGGTTGCCACACCGCCGCGCCTGCGTCGCGCGCGCGCTGCAACAGCAGCGCATCGAGGCGGTCGCGGCCGAGCGCCCTACCCCACGGTGGGTGCTTGCCGCGCAGCGGCGGCAGGTCCGCGATCACGGTTTCGTCGCCCACGTAGAGCGCAACGCGCTCGAGCGGCGGGCCCGCGAGAGCTGCGACCTCGGCGCCGATCCCGAGCGCATCGAGCAGCGCGAGGTTCGGTCGCCGCGATGCATTCGCCGCACACCTTGCGGCGCGGGAACGCGGACTTCTCGACCACCGCGACCGACCAGCCGGCGCGGGCCAGCAAGATCGCCGCCGTCGCGCCCGCGACGCCGGCACCGATCACGATCGCGTCGTAACGCGCGCTCACGCGACGCGGCTCGCGGCGAACAGATGGCCGAATAGGCCCGCCGGCGACTCGCGCAACGTCCAGCCGCTCGGCTGCGCGCTGGACCACGCTCGCGACAGCTCGTCGCCGCGAAAGCCCGCACGGACGCTCAGAACCGCGTCGTGACGCGTAACGTCGTTGCAGCCGATGAGTCCCAACAGATGACTGCCCGCGAGCGCGAAGCGCGAGCGCCGCGGCTCGTAGCAAACGAACAGCCGCGCGCGGGCCGCGACGCCTGCGAGCAAGCTGCGTGAGCCGGTCGCCGTCGAAGTGATGCACGAACAGATTCGCGAGCACCACCGAGTCCGCGGCCGCCGGTTGCGTGAGCCAGTCGAGCGCGTCGGCGGCCGCGACCTGGACCTCCCAGCCGAGCTCGCGGATCGCCGTCAGCGTCTGCGAGCTTACGAC
The DNA here is from genome assembly GCA_963742115.1 of uncultured Gammaproteobacteria bacterium. Lineage (GTDB taxonomy): Bacteria > Pseudomonadota > Gammaproteobacteria > Steroidobacterales > Rariloculaceae > FEN-1219. The sequence goes on along the minus strand of CAVUKQ010000005.1, from coordinate 221,797 downwards.
CGGGTTGAGGTCGAGCAACGTCAGCGCGACGCCGGGCCACGCGCGTGCGCGCGAGCGCGCAATGCGCAGCGCCATGCTGCCGTCGCCCGCGCCGAGCTCGACGATGCGCCGCGGGGCCGCAAGCCCCGCGGCATCGAGCGCCCACAGCAGCGCCGCCTTTGCGCCCATGATCCGATTCACGAGCCGCAAGTCGCGGCGCGAGCGGATCGCGCGCGGATCGTCCGCGGGCAACGCGTCGAGCAGCTCCGGCAGCACGCGCCGCGGGAATCCCGCGCCGCGGCCGAGCTCGCGCGACGTGGCGGTCACGCGACCTCGAGCAGCGCGCCGTGGCAGCTGAAGCCTGCGCCGAACGACGACATCCACCACCAGCCGCCGCGCGCGCGATCCGCGAGCGCGGCCTCGAGCACGAAGTACACGAAGGCGCTGCTCAAGTTGCCGAACTCGCGCAGCATCGCCGCGCTGTAGCGCACGTCGGTCTCGGTGAGGCCGAGCTTATTGCGTAGCGCGAGCAGCACGTCACGGCCACCGGCATGCCAGATCCACGTGTCGATCTCGTCGCGACGCAGGCCGGCGTCGTCGAGCACGCCGTCGAGCACCTGCTCCGCGTGCTCGGCCGCGAGCCGCGGAACGGGCCGCGTGAGCACGTTGCGCAACATGCCGCCGCGCTGCTCGAAGCGCAGAGCCTCGCGCTCGCCGGGATTCAGCAGCGAGCCGATCGCTTTGCATTCGACGCGGCGCTTGTCCGGCGGACAATCGGCCGTCAGCACTGCGGCGCCCGCGCCGTCGCCGAACAGGCACGCGCTGATCAGCACGCCGGGGTCGTTGTCGAGATACATCGCCGCGCTGCTGACCTCGACGCAGACGGACAGGACGTTCGCGCATTGCCCGGAAGCGAGCAGCGCGTCGGCCATTTGCCAATTCGGCAACGCAGCCGCGCAACCGTGGCCGACGAGATCGAATGCGCGCAGATCGCGCGCGAGGCCGAGCTGCTCGACGACGTGGCCGCTGAGCCCGGGGCAGAGATAGCCCGTGCAGGTGCTCACGACGAGACCGTCGATCATGCCGCGCTCGGTGTCCGCGTCCGCGAGCGCGCGTTCCGCGGCTTGCGCGGCGAGTCGCGGCGCGTGCTCGGAGAAGCGAGCGTGCAGCGTATCGGGGTCGATCTCGAACACCTCGTCGAGCGAATCGAGAGCGAGGCGGCGCGCTTCTATGCCGTTGTCGCCGCGCAGGACCATCTCGGCGATCGTGCGCGACCGCCGGTCGAGCTGCTCGAACCACGGCGACTTCTGGAAACTGTCCCAGCACTCCGCCTTCGTGTAGCGGCGTTCCGGGTGCGCCGTGCCCAAACCTCTCAAGAACATCGATCGAATTCCTTTCGCGGGACCCGGAGAGGACAGGATGCCACCTCCGCGGGGAGTTCGGGCAGAGAAACACGGTGTTCGCGCGTTGCTCCGTAGTGTTGAGTACCCGCGGCGTTGGCCCTCGTTCATTCCGGCGCACGAGCTGCTCGCTACTCGATGCGGCGCGGAGAATTGGTTCACTTCGAGCGTCTTGCCGGGGCTGCCGTGCCGGGCTGATCGCGTTCAGCTACAACACTTCTCGGGCCTTTGCCCAAGGTGCGGCACGCGGCGCATCGGACGCGCCGCGGGTTTACCGATGAAAGACTGTCAAGCTCGCAAGATTCGCGCTTGAGCCGCCGCGATCACTTCTCGATCAGTCGCCGGGCCTTCTGGAGAAGCGCGGGGTTCGCGTTGATGGCTTCGGCGACAGTCAAATAGCGTTCGGGCGTCCAACCGCGTCGAGCCACGGTGGCGAGGCTTTCCTCCTGTATCCGAGTCTGGACGTTACGAGCTTCCTGCTCGTTCTTGGCGCCGGCCATCGCCGCTTCGTATTTGTTCGCCGTTTCTTGGAGGTCCACGTAGATATCCGCAAACGTCTGGATCTCCGCGTCGGAGACTTGTGCGGGTGCCTCCCTAGAAACCGGCGGTCCGGCCGGCTCCTGAGCAAAGACGCTTGCGCTGAGGCCTAACGTCGCGGCCGAGGTGATGGCAACGAGAGCGATCAATCGACGTTCCATATCGTTTCCTCCTGAGTTGCGAAGGCGCCCGGACGTCTCGTGCAATGTCCGTGCCGGATCAATGTGATCCCGCAGTCCGAAACGAAACGCGCGTCCAAGGCTTGACCCGCGGAAAGGCTTGCTTCCACTCGAGCGGCCGATAGGCCCAAAGCGAGCGGCACAGGTCGCCCGACACCCTGGGTTAGTCATTCAGATCTGATAATCGCGATCTTGGAACACCATCTTGCATTTCGATGGGGCTGCACGCCCGCGGCGCAGGCCGCGTATCGCGCTAGCGCCGATGCAAGGATCCTGACCGTACGGGTTCACGTCGTCGAGCACGCACGTGCCGATCGGACGCGCACCGTAACGACGACTCAGCGCTGGGCGGTTGCTAGTTCGCAGCGAGTGCGAATACCCAAACCACGCCGCCCTGCGGCACGATGGTCTCGGTGCCGCGCGCGCGGTCGATGCGGCCCGTCATGCCCTGCGCGTCGACACCCCAACCCGACTGCACGGCGACGTACTGAACGCCGTCCACCTCGAACGTGGTCGGGACTCCGGTGATGCCGGAGTTCGTTCGGTACTGCCACAGCTGCTTGCCGCTCGCGCCGTCGAAAGCGCGGAAGTAGCGGTCCGTCGTGCCGCCCTCGAACACGAGACCGCCGCCCGTCGTGAGGACCGGGCCCCAGTTCGGCGACGCGAACTCGTGGGTCCACGCGCGCTCGCCGGTCTTGAGGTTCCAAGCTTGGAGCTCGCCGATGTGGTCGGCGCCTTCCGCAACCGTGAAGTCCGAAACGGCCCCCGTGAATTGTTGGCCGCGGCGATATTCGATCTCCTCGCCTTCCATGATGCTGCACAGATTCTCGTTCGCCGGGATGTAGAGGTAGCCCGTCTTGGGGCTATAGGCCGCGGGCGGCCAGTCCTTTCCGCCCCAGAGCGACGGGCAGAACGTGACCTTGTGACCGACCGCCGGCTTGTGCGACATCGTCGTACGCGGGACGCCCCGTGCGCGGATCCACGCTCGTGAACACGTTCTGCGTCACGTACGGCCGCGCGGAGATGAACGAGATACCGGACGCCGCTCGCTCGAGGAACCAGAGGTAGCCGTCGCGAGCCGGATGCACGAGCCCGTGCACCGTACGTCCGTCGCGCGGCAAATCGATCAGCAGCGGCGCCGAGACTTCGTCCCAATCCCACGAGTCGTTCCAGTGGTATTGATGATGGCCGCTCAGCTTGCCGGTCTCGACGTCGAGCGCCACGACGGAGTTCGTGTACAGGTTGTCGCCGGGCCGTTGATCGCCGGTCCAAGGGCCCGGGTTGCCGGTGCCCCAATACGTCATATGGAGATCCGGGTCGTAGCTGCCCGTGATCCAGACCGGCGCTCCGCCGGTCTTCCACGAGTCGCCGGGCCAGGTGTCGTTGCCGGGCTCGCCCGGGCCCGGGATCGTGTAGGTCTTCCAGGCCTGTTTACCCGTTTCCGCGTCGAGCGCGACGACGAAGCCGCGGATGCCGCGCTCGCCGCCCGAGACGCCGACCATGATCTTGCCGCGCGCAGCGAGCGGCGCGAGCGTCATGTAGTAACCGCCGTTGTAATCCTCGACCGCGACGTCCCAGACGACGCTGCCGGTCTTCGCGTCGAGCGCGACGACCTTCGCATCGGATGTCGCCATGTAGACCTTGTCGCCGTACAGCGCCACACCGCGGTTGGTCGGATGTCCCATCCTGATGTCGGGCGGCATCTGGCGGCGGTAGCGCCACAGGAGCTCGCCGCTTTTTGCTTCGAACGCGAGCACTTGGTTGAACGGCGTCGTGACGAACATGATGCCGTCGTTGACGATCGGCGGCGCTTGATGGCCTTCGGTCGTGCCCGTCGACGCGCTCCAAACCGGTACGAGCCGGGCGACGTTGCGCGTCGTGATCTTATCGAGCGGGCTATAGCCCCAAGAATCGTAAGTGCGCCGGTACATGAGCCAGTTGCGCGCCTCGGGCGACACGAGCCGCGCGTCGGTGACGGCGCTGTACTCGCGAGCGGGTTGCGCCGTCGCGGCGAACGAGACGAGCAGTGCGAGCGGCGCAAGCGCGCTGCGCAGAGTACGGTCGAGCATGGCTTCCCCTCTTATGACGGCTACTGACTCGGCGGGCCATTGAACGGATCGAGCCCGGGTTGCGCGAAACCCACCTTGCCTTCGAACGGCCCCGCGATCGTGAGCGCACCGTCGACGATCTTGAGCGGCAGCGCGGCGAGCTGCCACGGCGCGGGGCCCGACACCACGCGTGCGGCGTCGCTCGGGTCGAACTCCGATTCGTGGCACGGGCACTTGAAGTGTTGCGCGGCGGCGATCCAGTCGGTCACGTCGCAGCCCGTGTGCGAGCAGACTCCCGAATACGCGACCACTCCGTCCGCTGCACGCGCTCGCGTGTCTGCCGCAAGTTTCTCCGGATCCACGCGCACGACGATCAGCTGGTTCAGGCGCGTACCGTCGCGCACGAGGCCGCTCGCGCGGTTGATGGGATACGCGAGCGTCTGCTTCGCGCCGATCACGAGATCGGCGGGGCCGATGACCGTGCCCGCACGCGGGCCGAACGCGAACGCGAGCGCATCGCCGGCCTGCGGCGGCGCCGAACGCTCGTCGGTTTCGTCCGCGCGCGCGCGGCAGGCGCCCGCGAGCGCGGCGGCGCAGCCGGCGCGCAGCACGGTGCGGCGGCGGAGTGCGCGCCGCGAGAGTTCCAAATCGTCCGGATTGCTCATGGCTGGTCGGGTAAGCGAGCTACTTCGCGAGCGCCGGCTCGCCCGGCGAGTCCGTGTCGAACGAAGAGCCCGCGAACACCTGGCGCCCGTCGGGCAGGAATACGGTTCGCGCGTTCGCGACGTGCGGCTCATCCTTCGAGAGGAAACCGCTGATCGTGACGACCTGGCCCGCGCGCAGCGAGTTGCGATTCCAACCCTGGCGCATCAGGCCGTTCGGCGGTCCGAGCTCGAAGTCCCAGTTCATGGTGTTGCCGGCTTCGTCCTTCACGTCGATGTAGATCCGCGCATGCGGATTCGTCCACTCGAGCTTCGTGACGGTGCCGGTCAGCGAGATCGGCTTGTCGCGATCGTATTCTGCGGAGAACGAATGGTGCGCGCTCGCGGGTAACGCAGAGCTCAACGCCAGCGCCGCCGACAGCGCGAGACACTTCATGCCCATCAGTGTGCTTCCCCCGTCGCGCCGCGGTCTGCGCCGCGACGATCGAGAATGATACCCTGAGCCGTCCGTTCGAGAATCGACATCGAGAGACAGGGTCGGGGGGCCCACTCGCTATGAAGGCACTCGTCGTCTGGGCGCTCGTGACGGCGCTCGGCGCGCTCGGACTGGAGGCCGCACACGCACAATGGGCACCGCATCCGAGCAAGGCGGTTCCGCACAGCAACGACGGTGCGCCCGACCTCGATGCGCCGGCGCCGCGAGCGGCCGACGGTAAGCCGGACCTCTCTGGCGTCTGGCAGGGCGCCAACGCGCTCGGCGGCGCCGAGCCAGCCTCCGCCGCCTCCGCCGCCCGATGGCCCGCCGGTGGCCGGCTTCTTGAACGTCGCACAGAACATCAAGGACGGGTTGCCGTTCAAGCCCGAGGGCGAGGCGCTGCTCAAAGCGCGGCGCGACACGAACGGGAAGGACAATCCCGAAGCCGCCTGCCTGCCGATGGGCATCCTGCAATTTCACACGCAAGGTGCGCCGCGCAAGTTCGTCCAGACTCCCGACGTGCTCGTGATCCTCTACGAGGCGAGCATGGGCGTTCGCCAGATCTTTACCGACGGCCGCGAGTTGCCGACGGACGACCCGCAGCCGTGGTGGTACGGATACTCCGTCGGGCATTGGGACGGCGATACGCTCGTCGTCGAGACAGCCGGGTTGCGCGACGACGGTTGGCTCGACGTGTTCGGCACTCCGCTGACCGATGCGGCGAGAGTTACGGAACGCTTTCGGCGTCCGACCTATGGACGGATGGAAATCGACGTCACGATCGACGATCCGAAGGTGTACACGCGGCCGTGGACTGTGCGCGTAAATCAGAAAATCATGCCCGAGCAGGAGTTGCTCGAGTTCGTCTGCTTGGAGAATCAGCGCTATCGGGTGCGGTAACTACGCGAGCGAGGCCCTGTGATGATACGGCGCACGCTCGCCGCGGATTTGCAGAGCCGCCACGTGATCATAACGATGAGCGCGCCGCTGCCGACTGATACGGGAACGCTGCGCGAGCTCAGCGGCGCAGAGAACGCTTCGCACCAAGCGCGCCGCGCGGAGGTGGTTGCGGGGCTCGTCAAGGTCATCGCCGGTTTGACGCCCAAGAACGGCGACCGGCCGCTCCACTACGACGGCACACCACTGCCGTGGTAAGCGGCGTTTGTCGCCGCGGCTTCCCGCCAGATAACTATCCTTAACAATGATCGCTAGTACAATGATTTTTAATGGGTTGATCGACCGGTAGCGGGCCTGAAGTGACGCGCTCCGCCGCCGCGAGCGTCTCGGCATCGAGCACGCGATTGGACGGCGTCGCGGCCGCTCGCTTGCCGGCGAATCGCTCGCCGCCGCAGATGCTTCCCGATGAGCCGCGCGAACCGCGGATCACATTGCATCGTGGGTGGCCGCGATGCCTTCGATCACGCCTACGCGCCCGTTCTAGCGCTTCGGCAGCTTGAAGGCGACGAGCTCGCCCGAGTATTGCGCGCCGCTGATCGCGACCACGAGGTACTGCTCGCCGCCGTACAGGTACGTCATCGGCGAGCCGCTCTGCGGCGCGGGCATGTAGACCGCACCGACCTCGCGCCCAGTCGCCTTGTCGTAGGCGCGCAGCATCGCGCCGAGCTCGCCCGTCGACGTGGTCGTGTAAAGACGTTCGCCCGCGATCAGCAGGGTGCGGGTCACGAGCGTGCCGGGCGAGCCGGCTTGCCCCGTTCGGGGGATGGCGAGGCCCTTCAGCAATGGGTGGTTCTTGATGTCATCCGGCGTCTCGCCGTGCGCGATCTGCCAAAGGATCTCGCCTTTGTTCATGTCGATCGCACTGATCGAGCCGTACGGCGGTTTGAGCAACGGCAACCCTTGCACGCTGAGCGCGGCGCGCGGTGGGCCACGCGTGGAGTCGACCGCTCCCGCGGGCCGAGAGGTGCCGGGGGCCCCACCCTGAAACTCGCTGCGACCGCCGCCGGCCGACGAGCCTGAGCCGCCCGAGGTGCGCGGGCCCGTGACCGCATTGCCCTCGATATACGCCATGTCCGACTGGCCCGGGTACGGCGCGACGAGGCCCTTGCTCACGACGGTGCCGCCCGACGCGACGTACAGGATGTTCGTCTCGGGATCGAACGATCCGCCCTGCCAATTCGTGCCGCCGTCTTGGCTCGGTGCCATCAGAGTTCCGAGCGGCCCATCGACCTTGCTCACCACGGGCGGCGTGAACAGCGGCCCCATCTTGTGCCACGACGCGACCTCGAGCGCTTCCTTCCTGAGCGCCGGCGTGAAGTCGATGAGGTCGTCCGCCGTCACGCCCTGCCGGTCGTAGGCGCGCGGCTTCGTCGGGAACGGTTGCGTCGGCGAATACCACTCGCCAGGCACATCGCCTTTCGGCACGGACCGTTCCTCGATCGGCCAAACCGGCTTGCCCGTCACGCGATCGAACACGTACAGGAACGCTTGTTTCGTCGGTTGCGCGACGGCTTTGATCTTCTTACCGTCGACCGTCACGTCGATCAGGATCGGCGCGCACGGGATGTCGTTGTCCCAAATCCCGTGATGGACGAGCTGGTAGTGCCACTTGCGCTTGCCCGTGTAGAGATCGACCGCGAGCAGCGTCTCTCCGAATAGGCCGTCGCCGGGGCGGTTCGCGCCGAAGTAGTCGCCGGTGGGCTGCTCGACCGGCAGATACACCGTCTCGAGATCCTCGTCGACCGAGATCTGCGCCCAGACGCCCGTGTTGCCGGTGTACTCCGCGGAGCCGGCGAGCCAGCTCTCGGTGCCGAATTCGCCGGGTTTCGGGATCGTGTGGAAAATCCAAAGACGTTCACCCGTACGCACGTCGTAGCCGCGGACGAACCCCTTCACGTTGCGCATGCTCTTCGGATTCGCGCCGGTCCGATGCGCCGCGCCGACGATGACGACGTCCTTCGCAACGATCGGCGTGGCGTGCAGGCCAATCTCGCCGTTCAGCGCGTCGATGTCCTGGTCGTCGCCCTGCTTGAGGTCGACGATGCCGTCGTTGCCGAACGTCTTCACGCGCTCGCCCGTGCGCGCGTCGAGCGCGATCATCTGATAGCCCGGCGTCACGTAGATGATTCGCGCGTCATCGCCGTTCTTCCAATACGCGAGACCACGGCCGGAAAGCTGCCGCGGCGCAGCTTGTCCGCGCTCGCCCTCGTCGAGCCTGCTCACCCAAAGCAGCTCGCCGTTGCCCGCGTCGAGCGCGACGACCGCACGGCGTGACCCAGCGGTCGAGTAGACGACGCCGTCGACCATCAGCGGCGTCGACTGGAGGTTGTATTCCCGGGAGGGGCCGAGATTGTCGGCCTTGAAGCGCCACGCGACCTCGAGCTTGCTGAAGTTCGCCAGCGTTGATCTGATCGAGCGCCGAATAGCGCGTGTGACCGAGATCGCCGCCGTAGGTGGGCCATTCGCCCTTCGGCGCGCCTTGCTGGGCCCACGCCGTCGAGCCAGCGGCAAGCACCGCGGCCGCGATCGTCCGAACGAAAGTTGCCGAGGTGAGCGTGCGCAGGTTCATATCGACCTCATCGGTTCACGGACCCTGCCCTTACTGGGTTCCGCTGGGTGCGCCGCGAGTATAGTCCACCGCACGAACCACGTGCCGCTCAGAGCAGGCGCAGCTGCGGCTGCAGCACCGCGGACTCGATGTTGAGCAGCGACATTTGCCGCCGTAAGCAATCCTGAATCAGCTCGCGCTCGGCCGCCGTAGCGTCGGCTTGGCCGCCGTGCCACGCCGCCACGATCATCACGGGCAGTCGCCGCTCGTCGCGATAGAGCGCGCGGATCCATTCGTACAGAGGCCGGCGTCTCTCCTCGACGATCCACCACGGCAGCTCGTCGGGCACCCACAGACGCGCGGTTCCGACGTGCTGAAGAAATCTCTGACGCGGTGAGCGCGTCTGGCCGACGTAGCGGGTCGCGCCAAGGTCGCGCGGATCGGAAAGGGTGTAGATCGCGATCCCTCCCGCCGGAGTGCCGGCGGCGTCGTAGAGATGCGATCCGAGCCGCGAGCGAACGAAACGCCCGAGCTCCGATCGAGTCAGCGGCTGCGCGAGCCACATCAGCGATACGCGTCGATCGCTGCGGAGACCGCGGCCGCGCGGCGCTCGATCGTGACGGTGACTGCGTTCGCTGCGACTTCCAACATAAGGTTGCGTCGCGCAGTATATGTGACACGACAGCTCAAGCGCGCGACGGCGCGCTTGATGCCGATCGCGCGCTTGCGCGGATAGCTCAGCGCCGGATGACGAACGCGGGAGCGCCCCGAGCGCTCCCGCATTCGCCTTGGACGAGATCGAGGCTAGCCTCGTGGCGTCGAGTTCGCCATCGCCGTCTGGAACTCCTGGGGGCTCACCGAGGCACTGTCGTCGACGTCGGCCTTCGAGAAGTTGAAGCCCGGGATCTCGTTGGCTTCTTCGCGATTGATCTTGCCGTCCTTGTTCTTGTCGGCCGTGTCAAACGTCACGCGTACCGTGCGGTCGCCCGATTCCACCGCGCCTTCGCGCGGCGTCGAGGTCGCCATCGCGGCGGAATACTCCTGACGGGTCAACGATCCGTCGCCGTTCGTGTCCGCGCGCGAGAAGTCGAAGCCGGGGATCCGGTTGCCCTCCTCACTGTTGACCTTGCCGTCCTTGTTTGCGTCGATCGTGTCGAACGGCGCCTGGACGGTCCGGTCGCCGCCCTGCGGAATCGGTTGGGAGCCTTGCGTCGACGGCGTTTGCACACCGGGCTCGACGCCGGAGCGCTGGCTCGGTGGCTGAGCCGCTGCGGCGGCCGCGAAACCCATTGCCACAAATGTCGCGAGTGCTAGTTTCTTCATGACTTCACCTCTGCTTCCGTGCTAACAAAAGAACACCTTCCCGCTCAGTTGCAGCGGGCCATCTTTGTGGTGCAAGACCCATGCCCGCTCCGCGACAGCGACACGGCGGATTACGGGGTCGGGTAAGGCTCGAGCTGGTTACGCACAGGCTCGCCGAGCCTCGCGGCTGTCCGCGCGAGAGCTGAACCGCGGCCGATGTTCCGAGATTTGCATCGGCGTTCCCTGCATTGGAATCGCTGTGAGCGAGGCTCTCGGGGCAGGAAAAGGCGTCTAGCGGGCACTCGAACGGCGGGTCACGTCGCTGGGAGCTGCGCCGGTTTCGGCTCCGCGACTTCTTTGCCGGGCCGCGCGCGGCCCGACATTTCGGCGCCCGCGTTGCGCGGCAACCGCCACATCATCCATACGGAGCTCGCCGAGATCAGCCCCACGCCGAGGAACGCGAGATAGAAGTTGTGCACGTCGGTCGCGGGCCGGCCGTTCGCCACGCCCGCGATCTCGAGGAAGTATCCGCCGATCGCGACCCCGAGGCTCAACGACAGCTGCTGCACCATGCCCGCCATGCTGCTCGCCTGCGCCATCCGCGGCGAGTCGACTTCGGCGTAGCTGATCGCGTTCAGGCTCGTGAATTGCAGCGAACGAAAGAAGCCGCTGACCAACAACACCGCGAGAATCACCGTGTGCGGCGTGTCCGGGCGAAACAGCCCGAAGGCGCACAGCATTGCGGACGCGACGATCGCGTTCAGCACGAGCACCCGGCGGAAGCCGAAGCGCTTCAGCACGCGCGCCGCGAGCGTTTTCATGAAAATTGCGCCGAGCGCCGACGTGAACGTGAGCAAGCCCGACTGCACGGGGCTCAAGCCGAACCCGACCTGGAGCATCAGCGGCAGCAGGAACGGCGACGCGCCGATGCCGATCCGAAATAGCGAGCCGCCTGCGATGCCGGCCCGGTAGGTCGGCAAATGAAACAACTTCAGATCGAGCAGCGGGTTCGGGTGCCGCCGCGCGTGCGCGACGTAGCCCGCGAGACCCGCGAACCCGAGCACCAAGGTCACGACCGCGACTTCCACCGGCACGAGTTGCCGGCCGAGCGTCGAGAACCCGAACATCGCGAGCGCGAGGCCGAGGCCGGCGAGGAGAAAGCCGAGCCAGTCGAGCGGCGGCGTGTTTTCCCGAATGTCCGGGATGAAGCGCTGCGCGAGCGCGATTCCGAGCAGCCCGATCGGAATGTTGATCAGAAAGATCCAGCGCCAGTGCAAATACGTGGTGATGAAACCGCCGAGCGGCGGCCCGACGACTGGACCCACGAGCGCGGGAATCGTGAGCCAGCTCAGCGCCTGCACGAGCTCGTTCTTCGGCACCGTGCGCAATAGCACGAGCCGGCCGACAGGAACCATCATCGCGCCGCCCATGCCTTGCAGGAACCGCGACGCGACCATCGTTTCTAGTGAGCCGCTCAGCGCGCAGGCGACCGACCCGAGCAGAAACACGCCGATCGCGGTAGTGAACGTAGGCCGCGCGCCGAAGCGATCTGCGACCCAACCGCTCACCGGAATGAATACGGCCATCGACAGAAGATACGCGGTGAGCGCGAGCTTCAGCGCGATCGGATCGCTGCCGAGATCCGCCGCGATCGCGGGCAGCGACGTCGAGAGCACGGTCGAGTCCATGTTCTCGATAAACAGCGCGCAGGCAACTATGAGCGGTAGAAGTCGAGCCGGTCTCATCGCGGGGCAAGGGTGGACCTAAGGAAACGCGTTCCCTGCGTCATGATCTGCATTCTACAGGCGAGTCGCGCCGCGTCCGCCGTCCGGCGGCTTTTTTTATCGAGCTCACGGCGTCGATCGCGCGAACGCAGGTGGCAGCTCGGCTCGCTACCCGCGATGGGCAGGCCCGCACCGCGAAACGATGCTCGGGCGGTTCGTCCCCTTAGCTCGAACGCTCGCGCGGCCGCGAACGCAAACCGTCCAGCGTGCGCGCCATCACCTGGGCGCCCTGCTCCATCATCTGGCCCACCGTCTCGGCGGCTTCGTCCGGAAGCATGTCCGCAGTCCACACGATGCGGCTGCCACCATCACGCGCGAACACTTGCACGGACGAGTTGTAGTGCTTGAGCGGCATGGCGTCGCTCACGGCAGTCCACGCAAGACGGTGCAGCTCGTCGTTCGAGTCGATGATCGGCTCGTCGACGACGAGCCCGTTGCCGAAAGTGACCCTGCGGCCCCCGGGGATCAGCTCCGTCGCAACTACGAATCCGGGCACGAGCCGCGTGTGCAGCGCCCCGACGTCGCGAATCGCATCCCAGGCAGCTTCAACGCTCGCGGTCGTGACGATCTCTTTCGCAATCGATGCCATGACGCTACCTCCGTGTCATTCCCGATTCGATCGTACGCCGGCCCCTGTACCGAGTGAAAGCACGTATGTCGGGGTGACCGCAGCGCGAGCGCGTTCGCAGCTGGCATGGTCCTTGCTCTCTGCATGCAGAGGTAAGAGAACGTATGAACATCAAGAACGTCGACTGGCGCTCGAAGGTGCGGCCGCTGTACGGATTCGCGACGAAGCTCCCGCCCGTGGTGCGCTCGCTTGCGGGAGTCGTACTGATCCTCGCAGGCTTTGTTGGAATCGTGATGCCGATTCTCGGCTTTTGGATGGCGCCGCTCGGTCTGTTGTTCATCGCGGCCGACATCCCGCCGCTGCGCAAGCGCGTCGAGCGATGGCTCGACGATCCGGACGCGAGCAGCTCGCGGCACGTGCCGCTGACTTAGAGATGCTGATCGTGCCGCGGGCGCCGGTGCGGCTCCGTGCTTGCGGTGCTCCGTGCGTGCCGTGCTATTGCGCCGGCTCGATCCGCAGCACCGCGCCGTCGTCGTCGTCGAGCAGCACGTAAATCAAGCCGTCGGGTCCCTGCTTGAGGTCACGCACGCGATGCCCCCAGTCCTTTAGCAGCGATTCGCGGCGCAGCTCCTCCATCTTTTCGTTGAACAAGATCCGCTCGAAGTGGCCGGTGCCGATGATCTCGCCGGTGCGCAGCGAGCCGACGAAGACGTCGCCTTTCCACTTAGGCAGCTTGTCGCCCGTGTAGAACATCAGTCCCGACACCGCGATCGCCGGTGTCCAGTAGACGATCGGGTCGGTGAGTCCGTCCTGCTGAAACTTCTGCGAGTGCCATGGGCCTTGGTACGTGCGTCCGAGGCTCACGAGCGGCCAGCCGTAATTGCCACCGGGCTTCAGGACATTGATCTCGTCGCCGCCGTTCGGGCCGTTCTCGCTTTCCCAGAGCTCGCCCGTGCCGGGATGCACCGCGAGGCCGATCGTGCCGCGATGGCCGAGCGTGTAGATCTCCGGCCGGTAACCGGGCTTCGCCGCAAACGGGTTGTCGGACGGCACCGTGCCGTCGTCGCGCAGCCGCAGCACCTTGCCCGCGAGGCTCATACCGTCCTGCGGCTTGCCGTCCGCCCCGCCCGGCGTAGTCATGTACAGCATGCCGTCGCGGCCGAAAGCGATCCGCGAGATGCTGCCGACGTCGGGCTCCGTGACGAAGATGTCCTTCGCTCCGACCAGCGCCTTCCCATCCCATTTGCCGCGGCCGAGCGCGAGCGCGCCTTTGTCGTCGGCCATCGGCTTGTGGTACGTGTAGTAGACGAGCTGATTGTCGGCGAACTTCGGATGCAGCGCGACGTCGAGCATCCCGGAACGCCGGATCGCTTTCACCTCGGGCACACCGGCAACCGGTGTCGGATCGAGCACGCCCTTGCGGATCACGCGCATGCCGCCGTGAGTCTGCGTGACCAGCATGACGTCGTTCGGCAGGAACGCGATGCTCCATGGATGCTCGATACCCCGCGCGACCACGACGATGCGGACGTCCATGCCTTCCGCCGTCTTGTAGGTCAACGGGTGATCCGGGAGCGGCAGCACGGGCAGCTCGGGCGCGACCGGAACGCCGTTCGCGAACGGCACGGCCTGCTGCGCGAGCGCGGCCCCGCCGCCCGCGGCGAAAATCGAACAGAGCGCCAGCAGCCGCGCGGCCACCGCACGTGAATCGCGAATCGTCATTGCCGTCCCCCCAACAGAGATCTCGAAACCGCCAAAGCATACTAGAGGCAGCCCAGGAATCCCGAGCAGTTGCAGAACCGCTCGCACAGCAACGGCGGCGCCGGCGGGGTTCTCTTGCGGTATTCCGCCGCGCGAAACGACCGGCGCAGCGACGATTCAGCGTGCCGAACCGGTCGGGACGGTGCGTTCGCAGGCGGCGTTGGCGGCGCGGGGGCAACGAGCCCGCGCTCGCACCGTTGACCGTCGTCGCGCGCTGTCACTAGTATCGCGCGACCGCAACGCCCCACCGGCGCTCCAGAGGACAACAATGAGAACGATCACTTGGGTTTTGGCAGCAGGGCTGCTCGCGAGCTTCGCCAGCGCCGCGTGGGCGCAAAGATCGGCCGCGGAGAAGCCCGCCATGTCGTTCTTCGTCACGAGCGTGGGCGTGGGCAAGGGTGCGAACCTCGGCGGCATCAAGGGTGCGGACGCCCATTGCCAGAAGCTCGCTGAAGCCGCGGGCAGCGCGAAGACGTGGCACGCGTATCTCAGCGTCACCGACTTGAACGGCAAGGGTGCGATCAATGCGCGCGACCGCATCGGCCGCGGACCGTGGGTCAACGCCAAGGGCGTGCGCATCGCGGTCGACGTCGACGACCTGCACTCCGAGAGCAACAACGTCACTGCCGCGACGACGCTCAACGAAAAGGGCGAAGCGCTGAAACCCGATCCGAACGTGCATGACATGCTGACGGGCTCGATGCGCGACGGCCGCGCCTGGAACTACAACTTGCTCGACGACTTGAACTTGGAAAAAGGCGCGATGACTTGTGACAACTACACGAGCGACGCCGAAGACGGCGCCGTGATGGTGGGCCACGCGGACCGCGCGGGCACCGCGCCGATCTCGCCGTGGAATGCCGCGCATCCGTCGGTCGGGTGCAGCCAGGCGAAGCTCGTCAGCACGGGCGGTGCCGGCCTCTTCTACTGCTTCGCGATCGACTGAGTCAGTCCCGGGGGGAGCGACGCGAGCCATGGACGGCTCGCGTATTTGCGCTACTCCACCGACGTCTCGCACTCTCGATTCGCGCGCCGCAAGCGCAGCTCGATCACTCGCGCTTTACTTTAAAGGCGTCTGCTGGTGAAACATCATTCGCCAGTCGCCCTCGCGATTGACGTAGCCGCTGCTGACTCGCGCGCTATAGGGCTCGTTGTCGCGCACGGCGCTTACTCGATAGGTCAAGATCGTTACATCGTCGGTCGGCTGCAAGAATCCTTCGACGGCGATATCGACGTCATGCCAGCGCGGGCCTTTGCCCGCCATGTTCGCGATCTCGTCGCGCGTCTGCACTCCGGCCATCTCCGTGAACGCGACGAGACAGTCTCCATCGAGCGCATGGCGATACGCCGAAGGGCCGCCGGACCAGAGGCTTTCTTCCTTCTTCAGCAAGTCCTTCTGTAGGTTCATCGTGACTCCTCCTGTGTCGTCAACCCTCTTGGCTGCAAGCGATGTGCCAGGGCCATCCGGGGATGGCCCGCGGAGCCGCGCGGGCGCACACACGTAAGCTTTGTAATGGGGTCCCAAGAGTTGGGCAAAGCACCGCCGAAATGTGGCTGCGCGGCTCAGCGCGTTCGCGGCCGTGCCTCGGTCGACGCGAGCCACATGCCGGCGATCACGACGGCGGCCCCGGGGCCTGGACCGGTAACAACGTCTCGCCGAGAACGACGAACGCGGTCACGAGTCCCACGATCGGATCGATATTCGTGAGCGCGCCGACGGTGCTCGCGTCGAGCTCGCGGAGCGCGAAATTGTAGAGCGCATAGGCGCCGGCCGAGGCGAACACCGCGAGATAGACCACGCCGAGCCAACCGCCCGCCGACGTGATCGGCCATGGCATCGCGGCGAGCTCGAGCGCGCTCGTCGGCAGCAGCAGCAGCGCCCCGACCGCGGACATCGCGAACGTGACCGCGGTCTGGTCCGCGGCCGCGATGGGTTTCGCCGCGACGGTGTAGGCGCCCCAGAGCAGGACGGTCGAGAGCATCAGCGCGGCCCCGAGGAGCGGCGCCGGCGCGTCGTCGGCGCGGGCTTCGCCGGTCGCGACGATCAAGGCCGCGCCCGCAACCGACAACGTGATGCCGAGTATCCGGCGCCGGCTCAGGCGCTCCTTCAAGAACAGCACCGCACAGACACCGACGACAGCCGGAATCGTCGCGTAGAGCAGCGCGCCCTGCGCGGCCGATCCGTAGATGAGCGCGAAGTTGAAGGTAACCGTGAACACCGCGATCCCGGTGAATGCAAGGAACGTCAAGCGGCCGATGGACACGGAGCCGCGCAGCGCGGCGAGCGCACCGCGTCGCAAGAACGGCACGAGCACGGCCGTCGCGATCGCGAAGCGCAGAAACGCGAGCGTGAACGGCGGGAACTGCTGAACGGCCGCCTTGGTGACGACGAACGTGGTGCCCCAGACGACCATGGCGGCGACGAGCGCGAGCAGCGCGATTCTGCGCTTCGCCGTGGCGGCGGTCGGCGTCCGTTGCATGCGCTAGCCAGCGTTACGCGCCGGGCTTACGCGAGCTGCGCCGCGAGCATCGCCTTGCCCGCGGCCCACGCGATCACTCGTTGTAGACGCGGCACCGTGAGCGCGAACGCCTCGGTGAGGTCGACCCAGCGATACTCTTGGTGCTCCGGTCGGCCGAGCGCCGGGTTGACCTTCAGCGTGATGCGTTCCGCACGCGTGCGCGCGAGGTAGTAGCGCGCGACCTTGCCGCGCGCGTAAGGCTCGGTCTCGATGAACTCCGTGCCCCAATCGAATGCGAGGTCGGTGAGACCGGCCTCCTCGTCCGCCTCGCGCACAGCCGCCGCGAGCGGCTCCTCGCCGGGCTCGACGCCACCCTTCGGGAAGTCCCAGTACCGATAGGCGCGCAGCAACAGGAAGCGCGCGCCATCCGCGGTCTCGCGAAGGACGACGACGCCTGCCGAAAGACGCTGCTCCACCATGGGAGACGAGTGTGCGGGGGCCGCGAGCGAAGTGCCAGCGCGCGCGCTGCGTGCTCAGCGCTGCGGTAACGCGAACGCGGTCAACGCGCCGCCCGACGGAATCAGCACGTACTGCCTGCCGTCCAGCATGATCGTGATCGCGGCCGTACCCCAGATCGCCGCACCGGTCTGATAATGCCAAAGCTGCTCGCCCGTTGCCGACGCGAACGCCGTGAAGTTGCCTTCGTTGTCGCCTGCGAACACGAGCCCCGACGCCGTGCTCATGACGCCGCGCCATCATCGGCGTCGGCACCCGAAATTCCCAACGCAGCGCACCGGTCGCGGCGTCGAGCGCCCGCAGCGCGCCGAACGCCCGATCCGCGTCGGCCCAAATCACGCCGCCCGTGTTGACTTCCCCGGGCACGCCGCGCGGCGCCTGGCTGTGAAACGTCGCGCACGTCTCGCGCGCGTTCACGAAGAACAGCTGGAGCCGCGGATCGTACGACGGCGGATAAAAATTGGTCCCGCCCCACTGGTCCGGCAGGCAGCCGCTGCTGCCGTCCTCGTTCAACACGACCGGCCGCCCGTCGGCGCCGATCTCGCGCGCCCAAGTGGTCGCGGTGAAAGGCTTTGCAACCAGCAACTCGCCGGTCGCGCGATCGAGCGCGTAGTAGAAGCCGTTGCGGTTCGCGACCAGCACGGCGGCACGCGACCGGCCGCCGATGCGTAAGTCCGCGAGCACGGGTACGTGATTCGCGTCCCAGTCGTGAGTGTCGTGCGGCGTGAATTGGTAGTGCCAGCGCACGCGGCCCGTGTGCGCTTCGATCGCGAGCAACGAGCTCGTGTACAGATTGTCGCCGCTGCGTTCCGCGTCGTAGTAGTCCGGATTCGGATTGCCGGTGCCCCAATACAAAAGCCCGAGATCGGGGTCGTAGCTGCCGGTCATCCAGGTCGCGCCGCCGAGCGCCGGCGTGTTGCTCGGCCAGGTCTCGCTGCCGGGCTCGCCGCGCTCGGGCACGGTGTAGAGCCGCCACGCGCGCTCGCCCGTCGCGGGATCGTATGCGTCGAGGAAGCCGCGCACGGCGTACTCGCCGCCGGAAATTCCGACGATCACGCGATCCTCGACGACGAGCGGGGCGAGGGTCGCCGCGTAACCGAGCTTGTAGTCCGCGAGCACGACGTCCCAGATCACCTCGCCGCTGCGCCGATCGAGCGCGAGCAGGTGCGCGTCGAGCGTCACCATGAACAGCCGGTCGCCGAGCAGGCCGAAGCCGCGATTCACGGGCGCCGACGAGCCGTACGTGAGATCGGACGGCAGCGAGCGGCGATACTCCCAGAACGGCCTGCCGGTGCGCGCATCGAGCGCCCAGGCGTAGTTGTTCGGACCGGTGACGTACAACACGCCATCGAGCGCGAGCGGCGTGGTCTCGAAGCCGCGGCCGCGCGCGAGCGTGCCGGCTTGAAAGGTCCACTGCGGCACGAGCCGCCCGACATTGCGCGGCGTGATCTGCGTGAGCGGGCTGTGCCGCCGGCCCGTGTAGTCGCCCGAGAACGTGAGCCAGCGCGACGGCGCGTCGAGCCCTGCGCGCAGGGTCGCGCTCGTGACTTCGTCCGCGCGTCCCGCAGCGGTCTCCTGTGCGCTCGCGAGCGCGCCTACGCCGAGGACCGCCGCCGCAACCGCCACACCGACGACGATGCGATTCACTGCGAGCTCCGTGTCGCCGCGCCCGGCGTCGCGGAATCCTCTGCGGACGCCCGTAGGAACGCAAGCACGTTCTCGAGCTCCGCGTCGCCGAGCCGGTCGACGCCGAACGCGGGCATCAGCGACTCGCGGCTCCGCGCAATCTCGACGAGCTCCGTGGTCGGAAAGCCGACGAGCCGCCCGTCCTCGGTCACGATCTGCAAAGAGAACGCGTCCTCGCGCTTCAAGATGCCTTTGAGCGGCTCGCCGCCCCGCACGCGCAGCGTAATAGCGCGGAACCCGTCCGCAACCACCGCGTTCGGCTCGCGGATCGACTGCACCAGCGCTTCGCGCGAGCGAGCGAGCGCGATGCGCGACAAGTCGGGACCGATCCCGCCGGCGCCTGAGCCCGCGCGGTGACAGTCGGCGCACCGCTCGGCGAACAGCGCGCGGCCGAGCACCGCGTCGCCCGTCGTCACGAGCGGCGGCACGGAGCTGATGTTGCGCAGGTACGCGACGATGGCCCAGAGCTCGGTGTCGGGCGCCACGCTCGGCGGCATGATGCTTCCCGCGACGCCGCTCCGGATCGTGCCGAACACGCGATCGTCGGTCGCGCCGCGGGTCCAGAGCATCGTGAGGTCCGGGCCGCGAACCCCCTTCGCATCGGGGCCGTGGCAATCGGCGCAGCGCGCCGCGAACAACCCGGCGCCCGTGCGCAGCGCGGCCGCGTCGGTCTCGAACGGGTTCCCGCGCTGCGCGGCTGCGCCCCACGCGGCGATGACGGCGCCCGCGCACAGCAGCGCACGTCGAATCACTCGGCTTGCCCCACGATCCCCCGCCCCGCCTATACTTCGAGCCGTCGCAGAGTAAGCCGCGGGAGACGGTATGGACAAGCGCGTCGCGATGGTGATCGGCGCGGGGTTGCTCGCCACGATGGGCACGGCCTTGGCTCAGGACGGCGTATCGTTCGTCAACGAAGGCGTGGTGGATGCGCCGGTGGAGGAAGTCTGGAAGGTGTTCTCCACCTCCGAGGGTTACAAGGCGCTCGGCCCCGCTCTAGCGGAGGTCGACCTCAGGATCGGCGGCACGATCCGGTCGCGCTACCGCAGCGACGGCACGCTCGGCGACGCGGAGACGATCGAGAACGTGATTCTCGCGTACGAGCCGCCGAGGATGCTGGCGATCAAGATCCAGAAGCCGCCGCAAACGTTTCCGTTCAAGGAAGCTTGGAAGAATACGTGGACGGTTCTCACGCTCACGCCGCTCGACGGCGGGCGGACGTTGCTACGGGCGTCGAGCCTAGGCTTCGGCACGGACGAGGAGTCGGTCGCGATGCGCCGGTTCTTCGAGGCCGGCAATCAACAAACGATCGGGCTTCTGCAAAAACGCTTCGCGCCGCAACCCGAAGCGCAGTGACATTTCGTCGGTAGCGCGTGGGCCGTCAATATGCGCGGGGGCGGTTGATGCGCGGCGAATAGCCGATCTGCTCGTACAGGAGCCCGTCGGCGGGCCGCTCGACCTTCATCGCGTACAAGCTCTGGGAATTCTTGCGGCCCGCGCTCCCGGTCGCGATCACACGGTCGCCGGGCTTGAACGTGCCCGCGGTGACGCCGATCTCGGTGAGCTCCGAGCGGTTGTCGAGCTCGAGGCGCCAGGCGTGCGGCGCGTCGCCTTGTGCCGCGACGTCGATGATCAATACGGGATGCGGATTGACGAACTGGAACTCGGTGACGCGGCCCTCGACCGTGATTTGGCGCGTCGTGTCGTAAACCGCTGCAATCGAGTGGTGGGCACGCGCGGCACCGCCGTAAACGGTGAGCGCTGCCGCCAGCGGCAATAGGCGCGCGTTCTTCACGAGAGCCTACCCGGCGGGGGCCGCACGACGATGCAGCCCCGCGCCGCGACGTGTCACTTGCTTCCGCCGTGACCCGCCGCGGAAACGTTGGAAGACAGCGTCTGCGGAGTCTCGGCCATGAGCTTCTTGAGCAGCTCGACCGTATCGACGTGCGGCTCGGCCGCCACCTTGAGGAAGTTCTCCTCGTAGTGCCCCTCCGCGAGCTCGAGCGCCGTGCGGCCGTTCGCGTCCTTCGCGTAGAGGTCGGCTCCGTGCGCCGCCAAGAACGCCACGAACGGCGTGAAGCCTTTCATCGCTGCGCCGTGCAGCGCGGTGCGATGCGGAACGGCGCGCGGGCTCGGCACTTGCCGGCCGCGGTAGTCGTAGCTGAAGTCGGCAAGCCGCTGGTTGATCACGAGCAGCCCCGCCGCGGCGTCGCCCTTCGGCTCCGTGAGCATCCGTGCATTGACGTCCGCACCCGCGTCGACCAACAGCTGCATCGTCGCGAGCACGCCCTCGTCCGTGCGATTGCGGCCGCGCGTGACGCGCAAACCGTATTCCACACCTGCAGCCGCCATGAGCGGAGTTACGCCTTGGTTGCTCGGCAGGTCCACGAGCGCGCCGTTCTTCAGCAGCAGCTCCGTCATCGGCGCGTCGCCGGCACGCGCAGCGCGCAGCAGCGGCGTCGCGCCCATCGACAGGATGACGTCGCCGCCGCGGTCCTGCGGAACGTTGCGGTACGGCGGGCGGCGCTTGAGCTGAATGTTCGGGTCCGCGCCCTTCGCGAGCAGCATCTTCGCGATGTCGATGCCGGTGAGCTTGTCCGCGCTCGGCAGCACGACCATCGCGCCGTTGCCCATCACGGGCAGCGTGTTCATGTCCGCGGCCATGTAGACGCGGCGTGCGGCCGTAGAGATCCCACTTATTGACGTCGGCGCCTGCCTCGATCAGATATGCGGCGAGATCGAAGTGGACATTCATGATCGCCATGACGAGCGGCGTCACGCGATGCGGGTCGGGCAGATTCAGATCCGCGCCGCCGGCCACGAGGTCACGCGCGCACTCGATGCAGCCTTCACGCGCCGCGTACAGCAGCGGCGTGAAGCCGCCTTGGTTCATGTCCTTCGGCCGCGGCTCCTTGATGACCTTGCGCTCCCAATTGCGCACGACGCCGCGCGCGTCCGCGTTCGCGCCGTTCGCGAGCAGGAACTTCACCATCTCCGGCTGGCTCTGCGCGGCGGCCCACATCAGCGGCGATTGTCCGCCCCATTGCTCAGTCGAATTGATGTCGGCACCGGCCTTGAGCAGCAGGTTCGCGGCATCGATGTCGGCCCGTGCGCGCGACTTCCATCAGGGCCGTCTCGCCCTCGTTGTTCGCGGCATCCGCATTCGCGCCGGCTTTCGAGCAATGCGTCGATGATCGGCGTCGAGCCGGTCATCGCGGCTTCGGACAGCGCGAACGCACCGAAGTCGTTCTTCGCGTTCACGTCGGCGCCTGCCGCGACGAGCTTCTTCACGAGCTCGAGGTCGCCGTTGTACGAGGCCCACATGATCGCGGTGGTGCCGTCAGGCCCCCGTGCGTTCACATCGGGCCGTTCGCGCAGCAGCGCGAGCGCGCCGGCGCTGTCGCCGGCCTCCGCGGCTTCGAGCAACGTCTTCTCCGCCGCGTTGACGCTGAGTGCGACGAGTACGGCGGCGAGTCCCGTGAGCGCCCGTTTCATGGCTAGACCTCCGAAAGCACGCCGCCGCTATCGCCGATCTTTTCGACCGGGATCTGCGTGCGCTCGAGCAGCGTGAGCAGCAAATCGGAGTGACGTGAATCCTGCGGATAATGCAGGTGCTGACCGCCCTTGATGCGGCCGTTAGCGTGCCCGAGGATCGCGGACGGCAGCGGATCGTTGTTGTGCCGGTTGCTGTTGCTCATGTTGCTGCCGAACAGATCATCGAGTGATCGAGCAGCGTGCCGTCGCCTTCCTTGGTGTTCGCGACTTTGTCGATGAAGCGCGCGAACACCTTCGTGTGGTAGGTCTGGATCGTGGCGAGGCGATCTTGCTTCGCCGGGATCCTCGCCGTGGTGCGACAGCGGGTGGAACGCTTCGCTGATGCCGACGTTGTTGTACGTCCGCATGCTCGCCTCGCGGTCCATCGAGAACGTGATCACGCGCGTCAGGTCGGCCTGCATCGCGAGCGCCATCAAGTCGAACATCAGATTGAAATGCGCATCGATGTCGTTCGGCACGCCGATCGGCGCGTCCGGGATCTCGAGGTTGCTCGTGTCCTGCTGCGACGCCATCTGCACGCGGCGCTCGATCTCGCGGACCGAATCGAGATACACGCCGACTGCGGCGCGGTCGGTACCCCCGAGCTTGTTCTGCAGCGAGTGCGCTTGCGCCGTGACGCGATCCAGGATGCTGCTCGTCTCGTGCATGATCGTGGCGCGCTCGGCGTCGGTGTCGCCCTGCCCGAACAGCTTGTAGAACACCGCGCGCGGGTTCGACTCTTGCGGCAACGACTGCGTCGGCGTGCGCCACGAGAGCTGCGCGCCGCGCAGCGCCGTCGTGAGCTCGAGCGACGGCAGCCGCGTCTCCTGGCCGATATGACGCGCCGCGAGCTGATCCGCCGTCACTCCGAAGTCGGGACCTTCGACGCCCGCCTGCGGCGGCGCCACGCACGACAACCACGTGCGCTCGATGATTTCGTGCGGCTCGGGGCTCTCGGCCGGCTTGTTGCGCAGGCCGGAGACGATCGTCAGGTGCTCACGGTATTTCGCGAGCGGCTCGAGGATCCGCGTCATCTCGTAGTCTTTGCCGGTTGCGGCCGGCGCCCAGAGGCGCATCACCGCGCCGTGCGGGAAGCCGACGAATGCGAGACGTTGCGGCGTCTTCGCGGCGGTTTGTGCCCAGGCGGTTGCCGCAGGGCTCATCGCATCGAGCAGCGGCAGCGCGATCGTGGCGCCTACGCCCTTCAGCACGGTGCGCCGCGAAAGATGCTTCTTACTGATGAACATGTCGTTCTCCTCTCCGCGTGCCGGACCTTCGCCCGGCGCAAATTCGATTCGTGCGCGCTACTGCGCGGTGTTCTGCGCCGTCACCACCGGGGACTCGGGCGCCTGCCTCATCAGGAACGGTTCGCTCGTCACGATCTGCCAGACGAGCGACGAAAATCGGTAGTCGTCCTTCGCGGCGTTCCGGACGATCTTGCGCACCGCCGGCATGTCGCGGTAGTCGATCGTCCTGCCGAGCGCGTACATCAGGAACCGCTCCGTGAACGTCTGCACGAACTGCTCCGGCTTCTTGAGCAGCGCGTTGCGCAGATCGTTCGGGCCCGAGATCGCCGTTCCGTCCGGCAGCTCCGCGGCCGAGTCGATCGCCGCGCCGCCGGCGTAGCGATCCCGGTCTCGCCAGACGCCGACGGCGTCGAAATTCTCGAGCGCGAAGCCGAGCGGGTCCATTACCCCGTGGCAGGCGAAGCAAGTCGGATTCGCGCGGTGCTTCGCCGTGATCTCGCGGATCGTGAGCTTCTTCGCCGAGCCGACATCGTTCTCGGGGAACGGCGGCACGCTCGGGCGGCGGCGCCGTCGGCGGCGTGCCGCTGATGTACTCGAGGATGAACGCGCCGCGCAGCACCGGCGACGTGCGGTTCGGGTACGCGGCCGCCATCAGGATCGCGCCCTTGCCGAGCAGACCCCAACGCGTCGAGTCCTTGAGCTCCACGCGTTGGAACCGATCGCCCTTCACGTCGTTGATGCCGTAGAGCAGCGCGAGCGCGCTCGTTCAGGTAGGTGTGCTTCGCGGTCAAGAACTCCACGACGCTGCGGTCCTCGTCGAAGATGCTCTTCGCGAACAGCTCGAGCTCGGTCAGGTAGTCGTCGCGCGGATCGCCGCGGCCCGACGCGTACGGGAAGATCGCGCGGTCCGGCTCGACCTCCTCGAGGCGCTTCATGTCGAGCCAGTGGAAGACGAAGTTGCTTCGCGAGCGAGTCCGCGCGCGGGTCCTTGAGCATCCGCTCGACCTGCTGCTTGAGGACTTTCTCGTCGCCGAGCTCGCCGCGCGTCGCGACCGCGAGCAGCTCGTCGTCGGGAATCGTGTTCCAGAGGAAGAACGACAGCTTCGAGGCGAGCGTGACGTCGTCGATCGTGTAGACGTCGACCGGGCTTCACGCCTTCGCGGCGGCTGCTCGAAGCGATACAGAAAATACGGGCTCGCGAGAATGCCCGTGACGGCGCTCCTGATGCCCTCCTCGAAGCCGCCCGCAGCAACGCCGTCGCGGTAGTACTCGAGCAGCTCGGCGAGATCGGATCTCCGCGAGCGGCCGCCGATACGCGCGCGTCGCGAGCGCGCCGATGATCCTGCTCGGCGCAGGCCTGCTGGTCCTCGGCCCCCGACGGGTGGCACGCGAAGATCTTCTCGCGGCTCGGCGTCGCGCTCAGCCCGTCCGCGTTGTACGGGCCGCTGATCTCGAACGACGTCGACGCGGAACACGCGGTCCTGGCCGCCGCCCGGCACGAACAGCTGGAGCTGGTCGTCGGACTCCGCGAACGTGCGGCGGCGGAACGTCACGCCGACCTTGTGCGGGCCGGCGGTCGCGTTGAACCGGATGTTCTTTGAGGCGCTTGTTGATCTTCTCCATGACGCCGTTCTGCACCTGGTCGTAGAGCTTCTGTCTTCCTCGCCGCCGACGACCGTCTCGTAGATCGGTCTTGCCGTCCACGGTCACGACCACGGCGTTCTCGAACTCCATGTCGTTGCCCCAGATGTGCGCTGCCATGTCCGCGATGTTGACGGCGTACTCGCCGTCGGACGGGAACATGTGAGTCACGAGCATTCCGCCGCGCGTGCCGAGCGGCAGGCCCTGCACGTGCGTCTGCTGGTTGCCGGGGCCCGCCGTGATACGTCTGGCTGCCGGGCCGCGCGTCGGGACGGCCGACGGCGCGCACCGCGAGCGCGCGCGCGGCGATCACGTACTGCTCGATGAACGACGGCGAGACCTGCAGGCCGCTCGCGATATTGTCGAAGTGCATGACCTCCTCGTCCTGCGGCAGGAACTCGGCCGGGTCGATCTCGAGCGCGAGCAGCTCATGCACCGCGTTCGCGTACTCCTTGCGGTTGAGCCGGTGCGGCACGATCGCGGGGAATGCGTGCCGCGATGCGGCCGCGACCGCGTCGAACGACTTCTCGAGCCACGCGACGAACGACATCAGGCGCTGCTCGTCGGGACGCGGCTCTTTCGGCGGCGGCATCAGGTGGCCGCGCAGCTTGCGCACGGCCTTCTCGAGCGTCTTCGGCGTGCTGGGCGACGTTCGCGGGCCCGATCTTCTCGAAGTCGACGCCGCCCGCGAGCTCGGCGGCGTTGTGGCAATCCGTGCAGTACTTGTCGACGAGCTGCCACTGCTCCGGGCCGCGCTGCCGCCACCGACGCGTCGTCATCCTGCTGCGCGCACCCGGCGAGCAGGACAAGAGCGGCGAGCAGCGCGACGTGTCTCATGGAGTTTGTCATCCCAATAGGTCCGACTATTTTAGTCGTCCCGCGTTCAACTACCCACCTTCTAACGTTTTATTAAGCATCCGGGGAGAGATAGGCCCACAGGCTCTCGAAAGCGCGTCGCACGAAGGCGTCCGACGGTCCCATTATGTCATTGAATTCCTTGGTCGGCTTCCGCCGCTAGCGCTTCCTGCGGGCCGCCGCCGCCGTAGAGCGTTTTCGCGAGCCGCTCCCAGATTGCGCTGTACATTTGCGTACTGGGTCTTGAGATCTGCGTGCGTCAGAACGCGGCCGCGCGCCGGCACGATCCGCGTCTCGGGGTTGCGCAACCGTGAGCAGCATGTCGATCCCGCCGACGATGCCGCCGATCCAGCCGCCGGTCCACCAGTCGATCGACGGCCAACCGGCGCCCGTGATCGCGTCGCCGACGGCAAGCACGTTCGCGTCGGGGAAGAACACGTAGATGTCGCCGTCCGTATGCGGGCAATCGCGTAGATGTCCGCACAGCACGCGCTTGCCCCCGACCGTCAGCTCGTCGCGGCTATAGAAGGTCTTGCCCGGCCGCGCGGCCGTCGGCAACGGCTGGACCGTCTCGTTGTTCCATGGCCAGGTGACGTCCGTCGACAGCCACTGCTTGGTGTTCACCTGCGAGACGATCGTTGCGCCGGCCTTCGCGAGAGTCTCGTTCGAGCCCGTCTGCTCCGGGTGCCAGTGCGTATTGAACAAGGTGTGGATCTTGCCGGCGCCCGGCAGCGCGGCGACGCGCTGAAGCAGCCTGGCGGACTCGGCGGCCGATCCCCCGTCGACGAGCGCGACGCCGTCGGCGCCGGCGACCGCAAGCACGTTGGTCTCACCCGCGCTGAGCACATGGAAGCCGCCGCCGAGGTCGACGGTCTTGCCGTCGCCGGATTGTGCGTATGCGGGCGTGATCGAGCGCGTAGCCCACGCGCCGAGCGAGAGGCCGACCGCGCCGCGGACTGCGGCGCCCAACAAAGCTCTGCGAGACAGCACCGGCACGTTGATCCCTTCCTAGCGCGCCGCTGACTTCGGGCTGCTCAGCTGCTCGACGACGTACGCGCTCACGTCGCGAATCTGCTCGCCGGTGAGCGTCCCGCCGAATGGCGGCATGTTGTTACGGCCGCTCTCGATCGTCTGAATCGCGGCGGCGAGACTGGCCACGCGATCGAGCGGCGCCCCGGCGCCGTGGCCGCCCTGCCCGTCCGGGCCGTGGCACAACACGCACGTCTGGTCGTAGATCGTTTTCCCATTTGCGGCGTTCGGCGCGGCGGCCGCCGCGAGCGCCGCACCGCCGGCCGCCGGCGTGACCGACGTCGTGCGCGGCGCAAGGCTCGGCCGCTCGGCGGGCGGCAACGTGCCGTCGAGGCCGAGCAACCAGACGCTGTCGCCGCGCGCGGAGCCGATCAGTGCGTTGCCGGCCGAGTACGCGATCACGTATTGCTTGCCGGCGCGCTCGAACGTGCTCACGCCCGCGTGCATGCCGGCGCCCGTTTGGAATTCCCACAGCTGCTTGCCGGTGGTCGAATCGAGCGCCGTGAGCCGCCCGTCATTGCGGCCGACGAAGACGAGCCCGCCGCCCGTCGCGAGCGAGCCGCTGTAGCACTGCTCGTTCCAGCGATAGCGCCAGCGAAGCGTGTTGGTCGTCATGTCGACGGCCGCGAAGATTCCGGTGCGCGGCAGCGCCGCGTAGCCCGCGATGCCGCCGAGGTAGCGCTCGCCCTGCGCCGGCGGTGCGAAGTTCGGATCGCCGCCCTTGAAGTTGCCGACGACCGACGACGCGCAGACGAACAGCGTCTGCGCTTTCGGGTCGTACGAGCTCGGCGGCCAGTTCGCGCCGCCCCAGAGGCTCGGCTTCACGATCATCCCGTCGAGGCCGAAGAACGGCGTGAAGATCCGTCCGCCGTTCACGAGATCGATGCCTTCAGGCGCGATCGCGACCGCTTGCGGCACGATCGCTTCGCCGCGCGGGAACGGCTGAGTCGCGGCGGTCGCTTGCAGCGGCTCCTGCGGCACGGGCTTCTCGTCGATGCCGACGATCGGCTCGCCCGACGCTCGGTCGAGGACGTAGGCGAAGCCGGTCTTGCCGACTTCGACGATGGCTTTGCGCGCGCGGCCGCCCGACATCGAGATCCATGAGCACGACCGGGTTGCTCGAGTCGTAGTCCCAAAGGTCGTGATGCACCTGCTGGAAGTGCCAGCGGTACTTGCCGGTTTTCGCCTCGATCGCGACGATCGACACCGAATAGAGGTTGTCGCCGCGGCGCACGGCGCCGTTGAAGTCCGGGCCGGGATTGCCCGTCGAGAAGTAGACGAGCCCGAGCTCGGGATCGACGGCGGGTGTCTGCCACACGGACGCGCCGCCGTACTTCCACGCGTCGTTGTCTTGCGGCCAGGTCTCGTGACCCGGCTCCCCGGGTCCCGGGATCGTGTAGAAGGTCCAGAGCAGCTTTCCGTCTTTCGCGTCGTAGGCTTTGACCCGGCCGCGCGTACCGCGGTCCGCTCCCGCGAAGCCCACGATCACCATGCCGTCGTAGTAGAGCGGCGCGGCCGTGATCGAGAAGTTCTCCTGCCAGCGCTCGGCCTGAACGTCCCAAACCGGCTTGCCGGTGCTGCGGTCGAGCGCGACGAGCCGCGCGTCGAGCCGGCCGACGAACACTCTGTCCGCGCTCACGGCGACGCCGCGATTCGTCCAGCCGCAGCACACGGACGTGATGTTCGGATCGAGGTTCGCGGAGTATTGCCAGAGGATCTCGCCGGAATCGATCGAGATCGCGAATACGTCGTCGGCGCCGGTGCTCACGTACGCGGTGCCGTCGTAGACGACCGGCTGCGCCTCGCCCGAGTACTGCGTCCCGGTGCCCGAGCCGCGCAACCGCGTTCGCCACACGCCCTTGAGCTGCGCAATGTTCGTGCGGTCGATTTGCGTAAGCGGCGAGTAGCGCTGGTTGTAGACGTTGCCGCCGTTCGTGGGCCAGCCCGCGGTTGGGGGTGCCGCTAATTTCGCGGCAGAAAAGTCACGCGCCGATCCGCGGGCGGCGGATTGCGCGGAGCACGGCGGTGCGACCGACGCGAGCACGAGCGCCGCGAGCACGGTGAAACGGGAACGCACGTTCGTGATCATGAACACCTCGCCGACATCGGCTCCTCGACTCGCTCCGCCGCCGCGGCATTACGGACGGCCGCGCGCGCCGAACGTCGGCTCAGCGCTGCGGCCGCTGGATGAGCTCGATGCGATTGCCGGCGGGATCGACGGCGAATCCGATGACCAAGCCCGTGGTGCCGAACGGCTTCGGATCGCCGTCCATCGTCCCGCCCGCGGCCTTGACCGCGGCCGCCGTCGCTGCGGCGTCCGTCACGTTGAAGATCAGATGCGGCACCGCGTCTTTCGTGCCGCTCGGCTTGCTTTGCATGATGACGATCTGCGCGGCGCCGTTCGCCTTCGCTGCTTCGACGTTGTCGCCGAAGTTCAAGAAGAGCTCGGTGCCTCCCGCAAACGTGAGCCGGTTGACTTCCTTGAGACCGAACGCGGCCTCGTAGAACTTACCGAGCGCAACGGGATCCTCGCCTCCGACCCGTGCCGAGTTCAGCGTGACGCCCGCGTGCGCAGAACCGAGCGCGACCAGCGCCGCGCAAACGCCCAGCGAGCTTCTCAAAGACCTGTTCATCGCGATCCCCCGCGGATGTCCAACCTGCGCGCGATGATAACGCGCGGGCCCCACCCGAGCGAGCCGCGGCGCCTAGCGTTACGGCGCGCTCGCCGTCAGCCGCTGCCTTCCGGTTTCGCGGGTACGCGCACCGGCCCTTCTTTCGGCAGCGCTCCGGGGCCGAACTGTTGGCTGCCCTCGACGGAATCGCAATGCTTGCCGGGCTCGGGCAC
Organism: uncultured Gammaproteobacteria bacterium; assembly: GCA_963742115.1. Classification (GTDB taxonomy): domain Bacteria; phylum Pseudomonadota; class Gammaproteobacteria; order Steroidobacterales; family Rariloculaceae; genus FEN-1219. The sequence continues at coordinate 191,788 of CAVUKQ010000005.1, read as the reverse complement.
TTTTTTCATCGGGCACTGGAACAGGCCCGACGCGCCGCGATCGCCCGCGGGCTTGCCGTCCCGCCGCGGGTGCACGCCCATGCTGAGCACGGCGCCCTGCGGAAAGCTCTCGCGCGTGATGCCGTCCTTGAACGCCTGCGCCGCGCTTTCCATTTGCACGACCCAGACCAGCGGGTCGCCGTTCTCGTCGCGCACGAGCGCGTTGCGCTCCTCGTTCAGCGGCACGAAGTGCATTTCGAAGTGCGCGGCGTTCGGCACGACTGCGCACGATCACGCCGGTGAACACCTTATATATGCTCCCGTCGTACATCGCGTACGAGTGATGCGCGGTTGCCGTGCCTGCGAGCAGGCTGGCCGCCAATGCGACGCCCAGCGCCGCGAATCTACGCGCGGGCGCGCTCGAAACGATCCTGTCCAACATTGCGATTCCCCTCGTGGCCGCGCCGGCGTCGTGCCGGCTCTACTGGCCGAAAAATGCTACTTGAAGCCCAGGTCGAGCTCTTCCTTGGGCCGATCCATGTTCTGTTCGAAGTTCTTTTCCCAGATGCTGCGCCCACGGGCGGCCGAACATATCCGGGACCTCGAACTCGATCACCTCGCCGGGCGCGACCTGCGTCGCGTATCCGCCGATCGGATAGAGCGCGCGCGTGCACTCCGCCCAGCCGAGCCGATCGGCCGTGTTCCAGCCTTCCTCGAAGTTGCGATGCCAGAGGATGCGCACCGGCTGCGGCGAGCGCCTCCGGATCGTAGATCACGGTTTCCCAGTCGAGCCCGACGAATTTTCCGCTCGCGTCCTTCGCGGGGGTCAGGATCTCGATCGCCTCGAACTTGTAGCTGAACTCCCACGTGGTGTGCTGCGTCCACGCCTGCACGTTCGCGGTGTGCATGATCAGCGCGTCGCCGTCCCAGAACGCGATCGTGTCGCCGTACCACTGCGGGATCTGCTGCCCCATCGTGTCGAACGTGCGGCCGATGTGGGCGGTTCGCACGATGTTGCCGCTGCCGCTGCCGAGGAACACGACGACATCCGGGTTCATCACGATGCGCTGCGGCTTCGGTCCCGTCGCCCACTGCCGCATGAATCCTTCGGGCCAGCAGTACGACGCGGACCATTGGTGCGCGGCGTCGACGCCTTCGTGATAGAGCTGCCGCACCATGCGCTGCTGGTACTCGGGCTGCAGCAGCGACAAGAACGTCGGCACCTGCATCGCGCGGCCGTAGTTCCAAACGCGCCTGCCTTCGGGCAAGTATTCTCCGTAAACGCCGTCCCAGCGCGGCATCGTCTCGAACGTGTACTTCGTCGGGCCGCCGCGCGACTTCGCGTCGGCGAGCAGTGCCGCGTAGTGATCCGCGGCGGTCTTGAATGGATAGGGGCTCACGACGTTCTCGCGCGGCCAGTCCTTCGCGCAGTCGCCCCAGCGCGCCGAAAGCGGTGGATTCTTGCCGATGCGCGGGTCGCTAGTGCCGGAGCCCGCCCCGCCGCTGCGCATATCGGCGACCTGCCTCGGGCTGTTGCAGCGCCAGTAGCGCGGATTCGAGCCACGAGGCGCGATCCTTGTAGAAGTCCTTGCTCTTGAACAGGTCGCAGCGCGAGCGGTTCGACGCCGGGCGGCGCCTTGCCATCCCAGTCGGGCCCTTCGCCGAAGCTGCGCAGATCGGGAGGTGGATTGCCCGACGGAAACGGCGCTCCGCGCAGGCCGGGCTTCTCCGGCGGATGGAGCTGGCCGAATGCGGCCGGCGCGGCCGCCGCGAGCAGGGCCAGCGACGCGACGGCGGTTCGCGCTGTCGTACCGACGAGACTCATCGAATTCCCCCTTTCAAACGCCGCGCGGAATGCCCCGATCACACGGGCTCCCGGCGACCGGTCAGATCGGCCGCTCCATCGAGCGGCAGCCGTTTTCCAGTAGAACTGCACTGCCCAAGCGGGTCAAGAACCGGGCGGTCTGGCAAAACCGTCCGAAGCGAGCGCCAGGTGGGCTACGGCGCTGCCGTGAGAGTCGCCGGAGCCCAGTGCTCGTCGAGCTTGCCGTCCACGACGCGCCACATATAGAACCACGTCGACGAGTATTTCGTTCCGGGTTTGCGCGGGTTGTCGTACTCGCGCGGCATCACCACGGTCACGAGGTCGCCGTCCGCGAGGACCGCGACGATCGGCGAAGTGAGCTTGTCGCACGTCTCGGCCCGGGGACGCGTGCGCGTGAAAAACGCAACGATCCCGTCCCGGCCCGATCGGCCGTTTGGATTGTGCTGAATGTAGCGCTCCGTCAACCAGTCGCTAGCCTTTTCCCAGTGATTGCATTGCAAGAGATCGCGCATGAAGTGCAGCGCGAGCTGCTTGTTCGCGTTGAGTTGCGGATCCTTGTCCTTGAACAACGCCTCCGGATCGGCGACGGCAACGACCGGCTCCTGAGCGCCGCTGGGTAGCGCAACGAGCAATGCGAGCGACGCGAGCAGCTTCGTGTGTGTGTTCATGAGGTCCCCGTCAAGGTGAGTTCGGTGCCGAACCGCCGACGAAAAGCTTGCGGCCGTCCGTGAAGGTGATCGAGTTGCCGTTGGCTTTGTTCGATCCGTCGCGCGCGAGATAGCCTTCCACGACGATCTCGGTGCCCGCCTGAAGCGATTTGACGGTGAAGCCGCGTCGCAGCATCAAGTTCGGCGTGCCGCCTTCGATCATCCACGCGACGGGCTCGCCGTTCGGACCATCGACCTCCATGTGGATCCACGAATGCGGGTTGATCCACTCCATCTTCGTCACTTTTCCCTGGAGCTTGATCGGTTTCGTTTGATCGAACTCCGCCGCGAACGAGTGATGGGCTCCGACCGGCAGCGCGGCCGCGCAAAGCAGCGCACCCGCGAGGATGGCCGCCGCGGCGGTGCGCGCGCGCAGCATGCTCGAACGGATCGAATCGGTCATGGCTTCTTCCTCGATGCGGCCGCTTCTGCTGCGCGCGCGCCCTTCAAGATGTTGACGAGCGCGTAGTTGCCCTCGTGGCACGCGTACTCATAAAGCGGATACTCGGGGTCCTCGGTTAGCTCGAATGCCATCTTCCACGGCTGCGTCCAAGTCCCCGGATCGTCCACCGTGGCTTCGTAAGCGAGCGAGTGCTCGCCGACACGCGTGAGCTTCTCGACCACGCGCAGCGCGTCGCTCACGGGCACGCCGTTCAAGATCGTGCCGCTCGTAAGGTAGTTCTTGGTCTCGACGACGAGCGAATCACCCTCCCAATGGCCGCGCGACTCGCCCATGTAGGTGCGGATGGTCGAGAACGGGCGATCGCTGAGCGGGATCATCCGCGTCTCGTTGATCATCTCGTGCCGGATCACGACGTAGCCTTCGTCCTGCAGGATCTGGTTGCCGTTGTTGTAGAGCGTCGGCAGGAAGTTCATTGCGCCGCGCGTGATGCAACGCTCGTACAGGCTCCGGTCGACCCACGAGTCCGCGGGCCCGTGGGTCTTCGCCCCGGCGGCGCGCGCCGCGATGCGCTGCTCGGCCTCGGGCGTGCGCGGTGGGAGCCTGCCGTCCGCGGGCTCGACGATCAGCGACGCCTGCGTCTTCGGCGTGCCGCGGTCCTGCCAGTACGATGGCGGATTCTCGCCCGGCTTCGTGTCGGGCGCCGCGTACTCTTCGGCATCCGACGCGGCTTCAGCGGCGGCCTGGCGCTCGCGCTCCGCGAACTCGTCCTCCGTGAGCACGTTGCGCGTGCCGAATTTCTCGGCGCGCTGCACCGGCACGCCGCGCCACTCGGTGCTCGGCCATAGCCCCTGGATGTCGGGGTCGCCCCAAGGCGTGCGCGGCGCCTTGAACGCCGTGGCCGCCGGCACGCCGCCGCCCTGTGCTTGCCCGAGCACGGCGGGCGAAGCTGCGAGGGCCGCGGCCACCGCGGCCGACCATAACAATCGCTTCGTCATCGTGACTTCCCTCATTCGCTCTGCACTTTCCGATATTGGCCGTACAGCTTCTCTTCGACGAACTCCACGCAGCGGAACTCCGTGAGCTCCGCGTTCCCTTCGATCCGCCGATAGAGCGGCAGCTGGATCGTCCACGGCCGCGTGAACACCGTGGGATCGTCGATCGTCGCGTCGTACGACAGGTGGTCGCGATCGATCAGTGTGTAGCGCTCTGTCACGCGTGCGTTCTCGCTCGCGAAGTTGCCGACTCGGTCGAGCCAGGCCATCCCGTTCAGGCCCGTGACGTCGACGACGAGCGTGTCGCCCTCCCAATGGCCGTTCGACCATCCCATCCACGTTGGCAGCGGCGCCTCGGTGGGCTCGCCCATGTTGATCAACCGATCCGCGTTGGCGAACTCGTACGAGATCAGCACGTCCTTCGGCGTCTGCACGATCTGGAACGGGAACGGCAAGTAGTTCGCGCGCGGCACGCCCGGCATGTAGCAGTTCACTTCCGGATCTTCGGCGAGCCGGTTCGCGAAGTTCTGCGCGCGTTTTTCCTGCGCCCACGGTTGATAGGGAATTTCGTTGCCCGGAACGACCCCGACGCCGCCCGCCTGCGCGCCGATGGCGCCTGCGTCCGCGAGCGTGGGCGGACCTGCGGCGTGATCGAGCAAGTCCCAATTCGCCGTGCCGAGCGCCTGCCAGATCCCGCTCAAGTTCGGCTTGCCGTCCGTGGTGCGCGGTGTGGAGTCGGCCGCGGCGGCGCTCGCGGCCGGCGGCTGCGAGCCGGAGCCGCAACCCGCGAGCAGCGCCGCGAGGGTCGCGGCGATGACGGGCCGCGCTTGCACCCAACGTGGCACCGGCCGCGCGGCGGCGGCCTTCGATCCCTGTCCCATGGTCCCCCTGAGAGTGTCCCTCTTGCGGCCTAATGCTCCGGCTCGCCGATCGAGACGTTCGTTCGTGTTGTCTAGCGAGCGAGCAGCTTGTCGATCAGCGCGACCGTCTCGTCGTGCCCCTTCGCGGCGGCGAGGTCGCGCGGGGTCGACTGGTCCGGGCTCGTGGTCTTTGCGTCGATGTCGGCACCCACGTCGTGCAGGTACTGGATCACTTCCGACCAGCCTTCTCGAGCCGCGCCGTGCGCGGGCGTGAGCCCCGCGAGCGGCTTCTTCTGGAACTCGGCCGCGACCTGCTGCGACCGGACGTCCAAGCTCGCGCCGGCCGCGACGAGCAGCTTCATCGTCTCGACTGCCTGCGCGCCGGTCTTGAACCGCCCGATCGTGGGGTACGGCTTGAAGATGCCGTAGAGGTGGCCGACTCCGGCCGCCGCCATCACAGGCGTGATCCCGAATACGTTCGGCACCGAGGGATCCGCGCCGTGCTCGAGCAGCAGCTTGATCGCGGCGTCGTCGCTCGCCTTCGCCGCGGGGTGCAGCGCCGTCGCGCCCGTGTTGATCACGAGCGTGTCGGGCGTGCCGTCGACGAAGCCGCGGTCGCCGGGCTCGTTGCGCAGCGGCGGCTGCTCGCGGAGCCGCATGTTCACGCGAGCCCCGCGCTCGAGAAGCATCCGCGCGACGTCGAGGCCCGACAGTCGGTCGGCGGACGGTAAGTCGCCGCGCCGGCTCGCGGGAATCTGGTTCAGCTCGATCGCCATGTAGAGCGGACCGCGGCCCCACCAATCCCATTGATTGACGTCCGCGCCCTGCTCGACCAGCACGCCCGCGGTATCGAAGTTGCGGTTGTAGAGCGCGAGCACGAGCGGCGTCATGCCGTCGCGGATCCGCAAGATTGATGTCCGCGCCGCCCGCGACGAGCGCCTTCACGCACTCGCCGCAGCCTTCGCGCGCCGCGTACAGCAGCGGCGTGAAGCCGCCGTTCTGCATGAACTTGATCCGCGGCTCGGCCGTCACTTTGCGCTGCCAGTTCTGCTCGCGGCCGCGCGCGTCGACCGCGGCGCCGTGCTCGAGCAGCACGCGAATCATCCCGGGCTGCTGCTGCGAGGCGGCCCACATGAGCGCCGTTTGTTCGCCCCACTCTTCGCGCGCGTTCGGGTCGGCGCCGTGATCGAGCAGGAGCTTCGCCGTCTCGACGTGGCCCGTGCGCGCGACGACCATCAGCACCGTTTGGCCTTCCGCGTTCGGCGAGCTCGCGTCGGCGCCCGCGTCGAGCAGCGCTTTCACGATGCCAAAGTCGCCCTCGACGCCGGCTTCGGAGATCGGCGTCGCGCCGTAATCGTTGCGCGTGTTCGGATCGGCTCCGTGCGCGAGCAGTTGCTTCACGAGCTCGAGATCGCCCTGATGCACCGCCCAGTGCAACGCCGTCGTGCCGTCCGCGGAGCGCTCGTTCACGTCGCCGCCGTTCGCGATCGCCGCGAGCGCGGCCGCGCGGTCGTTACGCTCCAACAGCTCCGGCAGCGAGCCCGACGCGCGCAGCGCCCGCCGCGGCGAGCAGCGCGCACAAGCCGAGGCTTGCGCCGAGCTTCGAGATGCGCGGGCGTGCGGCCATCTCTCAGACCTCGGTGAGCTCGCCCGTGCTGTTGCCGAGCGATTGCACGGGGATGCCGCCGCGTTCGAGCAGCGTGAACATCAGGTTCGCGTGCGGCGTGTCCTGCGGATACGCGAGATGCTGGCCGCCCTTGATCTTGCCGTAGCCGTGACCGAACACCGCGGACGGCAGCGGATCCGCGTTGTGCAAGTTCGAGTTGCTCATGTTGCTGCCGTACAGGAGGATCGCGTGATCGAGCAGCGAGCCGTCGCCGTCCGGCGTGTTCTTGAGGCGCGTCCAAGAACTGCGCGAACACCTTCGAGTGATACGCCTGCACGATCGCGAGACGCGCCATCTTTTCCGGATTGTTTTGATGGTGCGACAGCGGATGGAACGCATCGGACACGCCGACCTGGTTGTAGGTCAGCATGCTGATCTCGGCCGCAATCATGAACGACACGACGCGCGTGAGGCCCGCCTGGTAAGCGAGCGCCGTGAGGTCGAGCATCAGCTTGATGTGGTCGTCGAACGCGGCCGGCACGCCGGCCGGCGCATCGGGCAACTCGAGCCCCGAGAGATCCTGATCGCCCATGATGTGCACGCGGCGCTCGATCTCGCGCACGGACTCTAGGTAATCGTCGAGCCGTGCCTGATCGCTGGAGTCGAGCTTCGCCGCGCACGCTGGCGGCGCTGTCCGACACGAGGTCGAGCAGGCTGCCCGTCTCCTCGATGATCGCCTCGCGCTCGGCTGCCGTGTCGCCTTGCCCGAACAGCCGGTAGTACAGCTTGCGCGGGTTGTGCTCGAGCGGCAGCGGCTGCTTGGAGCTCCGGAACGAGATCGTGGATCCGAAGCCGCAGCCGTAGGTCGGGTTGCACTTGGCGTCGCTCGCGGGCTTCGTCTCGACGCAGAGCTCGAGCGACGGAAACGGCGTGTCCTGGCCGATATGCCGCGCCGCGATCTGGTCCGCCGACTGCCCGTAGAACTCGGTGCCGTCGCTCGGCGCGAACGGCGACGTGCAGTTGAGCCAAGTGCCGGGGTTGATCGCATGGACGCCGGCGCCTTCGGCGGCTTGGTTGCGGAGCCCGGTGACGACGGTCATGTAGTCCTTGAACCCTTTGAGAGGCTCGAGGATTTGCTGGAGCTCGAAATTCTGGCCCGTTCCTTTCGGGACCCAACGGTCTTGGACCGCGCCGTGCGGGAAGTAGAAGAACCCCATCTTCGGCTTCGGAGCCGCTGCGGTTTGTGCGAGCGCGGTGCGCGCGGGAATCATCGCGTCGAGCAGCGGCAGCGACAGCGACACGCCGAGCCCGCGAAGAACGGTTCTGCGAGACAGATGCTTCTTCGTGACGAACATGATTGAGCTCCCTTGGGATCCCGTTACTCTGCCGCCGTACGTGCCGACAACGTGTCGGCGTTGGACGGCGGCGACGCCTTCATCTCGAACTGCGGGCTCGTGACGATCCCGAGCACGATCGCGGAAAAACGATAGTCCTGCGCGGCCGCGTCGCGGACGATCTGCCGAACGGTCGGCATGTCGGTGTACTCGAGCTTGCGACCGAGGCCGTAGGTCATGAGCCGCTCGGTGAGCGTTTGCACGAATTGATCCGGCCGCGCGAGAATCGCGCGGCGCAGCTCGAGCGGTCCACTGACCGGCGTGCCGTCCGCGAGCACGCCCGATGCGTCGATCGACGTTCCGGCCTCGCGGTCCTTCGTGCGCCAGCGCCCCACGGCGTCGAAGTTCTCGAGCGCGAAGCCGAGCGGGTCCATCACGCCGTGGCAGCCGTTGCAAGACGGGTTGTGGCGGTGCGCCTCGAGCCGCTCGCGCACACCGAGCGCGGCCTGACCCGCGACGTTCTCGACGAGCGCCTCCACGTCGGGCGGCGGGTCCGCCGGCGGCGTACCGAGCAGCGTCTTCATGACCCACTGGCCGCGCAGCACGGGCGACGTACGGTTCGGGTACGACGAGACCAACAGCACGCCGCCCTTGCCGAGCAGTCCGAAGCGCTTCTCGTCCGTGAGCTCGACACGGCGGAAGCGCTTGCCGCGGATGTCGTTGATCCCGTAGTGCAGCGCGAGCGCTTCGTTCAAATAGGTGTGCTTCGCCGTCAGGAGGTCCAGCACGTTGCGGTCTTCACGGAAGATGCTGTCGACGAACAGTCGTGCCTCGGTCGTGAAGTGGCTCCGAATGTCGCGGTCGACGTCGCCGAAGATCTCGGGGTCGGGCGCCAAGTTGTCGAGCTTGCCGAGCCCGAGCCACTGATACGCGAAGTTCGACGCGAGCGTGATCGAGCGCGGGTCCGCGAGCATGCGCCGCACTTGGGCCTCGAGCACCTGCGGATCCTTGAGCTGATCCGCCTCCGCGACCTCGCGCAGCGTGGCGTCGGGAATCGTGCTCCAGAGGAAGAACGACAGCCGCGACGCGAGGGCGAGGCTGTTCAGCGCGTACGACGAGCCGGGCTTCAAGTCCTCGGGAACGCCCTCGACGCGATAGAGGAACTTCGGATACGCGAGCACGCCCGCGAGCGCGTACTTCACGCCCTCCTCGAAGCCGCCGGTCTTGGCGCCACGGTCGTAGAGGCGCATGAACTTCGCGACGTCCTCGTCCGTCGACGTGCCGCGGAACGCCTCGTCCGACAGCCGCGCGACGATCTGCTGCGCGCACGCCTTGCCCTGGGCCGCGTCGGCCGCGTCCTTCGGGTAGCAGCTGAAGATCTTGCCGCGGCTCGCGGTCTCGCTGAGGCCGGTCGCGTTGACGGGCCCGAAGACCTCGACGAGCCGGATCATGAGCACCGCGTCCTGACCGCTGCCCGGCACGAGCGCGCGGAGCTGCCGGTCGGATTCCGCGAACGAGCGGTGCTTGAACGTCACGCCGATCTTGTGCACGCCGGCGGTCGTCGTGAACGGGATGTTCTTGAGCTGCTTGTTGATCCGATCGACGGCCGGCGACATTTCCTGGTCGAGCGCCTTCAAGTCGTCGCCGCCGCCGATGTCGAGCTCGAAGAACTTCTTGCCGTCGAGCGTCGCGATCAGCGTGTTCACGTGCTCTTGGTCGAGCACCCACAGGCCCGTCACGAGGTCGCCGATGTTGAGCAGGTAGTCGCCGTCGCTCGGGAAGTAGTGCTCGATGAGCCCGCCACCGCGCGTGCCGAGCGGCAAACCTTCGACGTGGAACTCCTGCGCCTGCGACCCGGGGAAGGTATACGGCACACCGATCGGCCGCGCCGCGCGCGTGCCGACGGCCTGCGACGCGAGGTTGCGGGCCGCGCTCAAGTATTGCTCGATGAACGACGGCGACACCTGGAGCGCAGTTCGCGATGTTGTCGAACCCGTCCTCGGGGTCGTCGGCCGGCAGCAGCGTCGCGGGGTCGACGTCGAGCGCGAGCAGCTCCTCGATCGCGTTCGCGTACTCGGTGCGATTCAGGCGGTGCAGCGCGAGGTGGCCGGGCGTCGGCTCGGTGGCGGCGCGGTCGAGGTTGGCCTCGAGCGATGCGACCAAGCCGTCGATCTCCGCGTTGCCGGGATGCTTGCCGCCCGGCGGCGGCATCAGCCGGCCGCGCAGCTTGCGGACGACCTTCTCCCAGACCTCGGCGTTCGCGCCGATCGAGTGCGGATCGAGCTTGTCGAGCGCGAGGCCCGCCGACTGCTCGACGGAGTCGTGGCACTCGTAGCAGTACTTCTCGACCAGCGGCCACTGCCGCTCGACGTTGTCGGCCAGCTGCTCGGGCGACTCCGCCCGTTGGCAGCCCGCGGCCGCGACGACGCGTGGCGGCCACCGCCGCCGTTCGGATGCAGATGCCCGCCGCGCTACGCAATGTTGCCGAGCCTCGTGTCGTAGGAATCGCGCAGGTGGCGCCAGGTGCTGTGAAACGCGAGAGTCACGAACTGAGTCGAGTCTCCCATCTTCGCGTCGTACTCGGCAGTCGGCTTCGTCGCGAGCAGCTCCTCGGTGCTGAGCGCGCCGCGCAGACCCTTGTGGATTCGGTCGATCACGACGCCGAACATCTCGCGCTGCGCTTCGAGATCGGCGAACGACATCACCGGGCCGTTACCCGGCACGATCGTCGTGTCCTTGTTCGCAACCTTCACCAGGGTATCGAGCGCGTCGAGCAGCCCACCCGTCCAGCCGCCGGTCCACCAGTCGAGCGTCGGCCAGCCGTCGTTCGAGATCGTGCCGCCCGTGACGAGCACGTTCTCCTCGCGGAAAAACACGGCCACGTCTCCGTCGGTATGAGATTTCGGCAGGTAGACGCAATCGATCTCGCGGTTGCCGACGCGCTGCACGCCCGAGTCGTAGAACGTGCGCGTCGGCTGCGCGACCTTCGGCAGTGCGGGATAGCGCTTGTCGGACCAACGGACCCAGACCTCCGTGCCGAGCCACCCGGCGGTGTTCTCGTGCGCAATGATCTCGCCGCCCTTCGCCCCGACGGCCGCGTTCGATCCCGTGTGCTCGGGATGCCAGTGCGTGTCGAGCAGCGCGGCGATCGGCTTCGCGGCGAATTCGCGCTCGACCGTCTGGAGCAGATCGGCGGACCAGGCTGCGTCGCCGCCGTCGACGAGCAACATGCCGTCCCCGGCATCCGCCGCAACCGCATTCGAATCGGGGCCGAGCACCGCGACGAGGCCGCGGCCGAGCCGAACGGTCTTGAGCGCGGGCGACGCCGCGCGTACGAAGCGTCCGTATGGGAACGCGATGGCCGCGCAGGTGAAAGCCGAGAGATCGCGCAGGAAGCGGCGCCGGTCCCGCGCACGCGCGACGGCGGTCATTCGAACCCGCCTTCGGCTACTCGAGCCATCGTTCCGGCACCTTCAAATCCAGCCCCCAATTGCCGCGCCGCAATTATGGACGATCCGCGCGGCGTGAGGCCACGGAATCGTTCTCATAGGTGCGTCGTTTCGCCACGGAGCCGCCGGGCTGCGCGAGCAGGTATCGGGCAGGGTGGCCGAAAACGGCGCGGACCGCGTCGCTCGCGGAACACGAGACCCACCGCCACAGCATCACAATTTTTGTAAAGAGGCCCGTCACCCCGCCCTCGCACGCGCGAAACGCGAGCCTTCGCGTCGGAATACGCGCGGCGTCTCCGCCATCGTGGTACCCCGACGAGCGTCAGAACTGGACTTTGAATCCCACGTAGGCGCGTCGCCCCAGTGCGTCATAGTAGCTCGGTAACGTGAGGCCCTGACCGCTTTGCACCGGCGTCGCGCCGTAGATCTCGGGCGGCGAGTCGAGCACGTTGTCCACGCCGAACCGAACCTCGTACCGTTCGTTGAAAGCGAACAGGCCGCTCCAGTCGAAGATGTCGTAGTCGGCGGCCCCTTTGGTCGTCGTCGCCGGATTGGTCACGAACGTCGCATGCTCGATGCTCGGATAGTGCCGCCAGCGCAGCGCCGTCCGGAACCCGCCCGTCGAGTAGTTGAAGGTCGTGAACACGCGGTAGTCGTACTGGCCGCCCTGCGCGCCCGTGCCCTTCGCGTCGACGAGCGGCGCGCTCGGCAAGTCCTGGGTCTTGTACTGACCGAGGAAGCTCGTCAGCGTATTGATGCCGAACTGGCCCGTGCTGCCTATGTCCATCGACCAGTTGAACTGCACGTCGACGCCCGTCGTCTGATAGAACCCGACGTTGTCGAAGTAGGTGCGCGTGCGGCCGCCACCCCCGGTCACCTGGTCGCGCTGAATGAGTTGGCAGTACTGGTTATCCGTCGACTGGCTCGGGTTGTACTGGAAGCTCATGCATTGCTGGTAGACGATGTCGTAGGTCAATAGCGCGATCAGATCCTCGATCTGAATGTCATACCAGTCGATCGTGACGTTGATCTTATCGAACGACAGCACCGCGCCGAACGTCGTCGTATCCGCGACCTCGGACTTGAGGTTCGGGTTACCGCTTTGGACCGGGCTCACGGTTGCGAACGGCGCACCGGTCTGCGGGTTCGCGTAGAACGTCGCCGCGCCCGTCGGCCCCATGAGCTGCGAGCAGAATGCGCGCGCGTCGGGGCTGCTGCTCGGGTTGTAAGCCGGGTTCGCGCCCCACGGCGCCAACGTGTTGGTACCGCACGGGTCACCGTACGCCGTGGCCAAAGCCATCTGACTCTCCGGCAGATAGAGCTCGCCGACGTTCGGCGCGCGGTTCGCGCGCTGCAAACCACCGCGGAAGCGGAACGTGTCATTCAACTCCAAGTTGAACAGCGCCTTCCAGGTGGTCGCCTGACCTTGTTGGTCGTAGTCGGACCAGCGCGCACCGAGCTCGAGGCTGAACTCCTGGATGCGCTTGCCGCCCGAGATCAACGGCACGGCCAGCTCGCCGAACACGTCCGTAGCAGACGTCTCGCCGGCCGCGGGGCGGGTCGCGAACAAGCCGATCGTCGACGTGGAGCTGTTGTTGAAATCGCGCAGATGATTCGGGTGGTATTCGATATCGTTCTCGCGATACGAGGCGCCCGCCGCAAATCGCAGCTCGCCGGCTTTCATCATCGCGATACGGCCCTGCACGGTGCCTTCGACGATGTCCTGGCCGATCCTCGTCGTGTCGACCGCGTCCGCCACGACGGCCAGGAAGCAGTCTTGCGAGATCGTGAACTGGTCGAAGATCGGCAACCCGGTCGTGCAGGTGGCCGTGCCGCCGGAGCCCGTGTTCGGCGCCGTGACGCCCGGCGCGAGAACGACGGCGCCGCGGCCGTAGTTGGCCGACGTGACGATATTTTGGTAGTTCTTGAGATCGCCGAAGCCGTACAGGCCCTGCTCGGAATTCGTCTCGCCGTACGTGAAATAGACGTCCCAGCTGCCGTCGATTCTGTCCACCGCGCCCGTGGCGCCGGTCGTGATTTGCAGCATCTCGCCGCGGTTCGAGGTGCGGCGCGGACCGCCGAGGTAGTCCTGCGTGCGGTTCAGGGTCCAGGTCGCGCCCGGCTGCGGGCGGCTGTCGAGCAACAGCGCGAGCTCGACCGGTACGGGAAACGCCTGCGAGTTCGTGCAACCGCCCGTCGGCGCGCAGCTCAGCCCTTTCGAGCCGCCCGGGAGGTAGTCCGCGTTGGTCGTGCCGTTCGTGTTCAGTGACGGCGCGAAAATCCCCAGGCCGTGCGGGATCTCGGCGCTCCATTGGCCGACCGCCGGCGACCATTGCTGCGCCGTTTTCGTCGACGTCTGGATGAAATTCGCCTGCGCGTAAACTTCCACCTTCTCGGTCAGACCGAAGCGGCCGCGGCCGAACACCGAATACCGCTCGAGAGGCGTAGACACGTAGCCCGGCTCGTTCTCACCGATCGTGCCGTTGCTCAACACCTTTCGCTGGCCATCCAACGTGCCGTCGGTGTAGCGGTAGGCGCCGTCCACGTCCCCGCTCGGGCCGAAGCCCGTGTACAGCGAATCGTCGCGGTTCAAATAGAAGGGCCCGACGTTCGACACGGAGCCTGCCGCGGCCTGATCGAAGATCTGATTGACCGATGGGCTGCAGCGGACGATTGGTCGCGACGGTGGAAAAGTATGTCGCCGTCGTGAAGGCATTGGTGCCGGGCATCGTCGGGTCGGTGAGGCGCTTGTCGTAGAACTCGCGACCGTCCTGAGTCGCGAGGTCGCGATTTGCGGCCTCGATGCCGACGAGCACGTTGCCGCGGCCTTCGTCGAAGTTCGCGCCGAACAGTCCGGCGATACGCGTCTCGGTACCGTCACCGACGTCGGTCGTTCCGGTCTGCACGTCGAGATCGACGCCCTCGAAGTTCTTTTTCAAGATGAAGTTCACGACGCCCGCGACCGCGTCTGCGCCGTAGGTAGCCGATGCGCCGCCCGTGACGACCTCGACGCGCTCGATCGCGGCCGATGGAATCGTGTTCGTGTCGACGCTCAGCAACGCGTTGACTGGCTGCGAACGGCGGCCGTCGAACAGCACGAGTGTCCGGTTCGAGCCCAAGCCGCGCAACGAGATCGTGTTCGCGCCCGGCGTCACCGTGGGGCTCGGCTGAACCTGCGTGGTCGAGAATTGCGTGATCTCGGGCACGAACTGCGGCAGCTGGTTCAACACCGTCTCGACCGCGAGCGTGCTCGTGCCCTCGAAGCTCCCGGACTCGACCGAGACGATCGGGCTGTTCGCCGTGAAGTCTCGCTGCACGATGCGCGAGCCGGTCACGACCACCTGTTCGACGGCCGGCTCCTGCGCGAGCGCCGGGGACAGTGCAGCCGCGGATGCGGCGGTCCCGAGAATCGCGGTGATGGATTTCGACAGCAGCGTGCGCCTAAGCGCGTAGCACGCGTAGGATGATCGCGACATTGTCCCCCCCGACCGGCTGAACCGGACTTCGAAATTGTTATGTCGACTGACAGATTTTCGGCATGCGGAGTACAGCGTATCCCTCGTTGCTCGGTCAAGCCGAAGCGTGCGCAGCAGCGGTGGGAAAGGGCGCGCGGCGCGCACAAACGCCGTGCGCGACCGTCTGTCGTATCGGTCGTTCGCGCGATCACTAGCCCCGGAGCGGCGATCGGCCCGCGTGAGCGCCAGACGTGACTGTTCGGTTCGGAAAGCGGCGCCGTCGACCTCACGCGACGCGGGCGCGGACCCGGTGCGGCGTCGCGTGCGTCGAATACGTCCGGCGTCGAGCGAGCATTGCGCTCCGCGATCGAGCGGCGACAGCCCGCGTGCCGTCGACTAGTATCGCGTCCGTCGCCAACAGCAAGAACCATTGGACGATGGACATCCGCTCGCTGTCGACGTGGGCGTTCGCGGCGCTCGTGTGCGGCGGTGCCGCCGGCGGGCTGCTCCCGCTCGCCGCCGGCGCGCAGCCCGACCACGACCTAATCGCGGGACTCGACGCGTGCGCGGCGCTGCAGCGCGCGGAGGCGCGCCTCGACTGCTACGACGAGCTCGCGCGCCGTGCGCGCGCCTCGCCGAGCGCGGCGCGCAGCGCGACCACGGAACCACCACAACCCGCCGCGACCGCCACGCCGCCGCCCAACGAGACCACACCCGCCGCGCCGCCAGCCCAGCGAGGCCCCGCCCGCCGCGCGCGCGCCGAGCGAGGCCGAGTTCGGCTTGGCACCGCCCGCCACCGAGCGCGGTTCGGCGCCGTCTACGACGGAGCTCGTGAGCCGCGTTGCGGCGCTCCGCGAGCTTCAGCCCGGCCGCCTCGAGATCACACTCGTGAACGGTCAAGTGTGGCGGCAGACCAATTCGGACCGTTACGCACTCGAGGTCGGTCACGAGGTCAGGATTTATTCGACGCGGTTCGGCAGCTATTTTCGCTTGTCGGCAACGGAGCTCAGGAGCTTCGTCCAGGTCGAGCGGGTCCGCTAGCGGAGCTCGGACTTGTCGACCGAACGCGGAGCACGGCCGGTCGCGATGCGCGAGAGCAGCGTGCGGCTCGCGCTGCTCGCACTCTCCGCCGCGAGCGGCTGCGCGGCGCTGATCTACCAAATCGTCTGGTTCGAGGCGTTGAGCCTCGCGATCGGTGCGTCGGCCATTTCGCTCGGCCTGCTGCCGGCCGTGTTCCTCGGCGGCCTGTGCGTGGGGAGCCTGCTTGCGGATCGGATCGCGCCGCCGGGCGGACATCCGCTGCGCGCATACGCCGCAATCGAGCTCGGGATCGCCGCGCTCGGCGCGCTCGCGCTGCCCGCGATCGCGGCGCTCGGTAGCCTCTACGTCGCGTGGGCCGGCGACGGTGTCGCTGGCTTGCTGCTTCGTCTGAGCGTTGCCGCGCTCGCGCTGCTGCCGGCCACGATCCTGCTCGGCGCGACGCTGCCGGTCGTTGCGCGCTTCGCGCGAGCCTCGCCGGAAGGCTCGCGTTTCCTCGGCCTGTTCTACGCGGCGAACATCGCGGGCGGGGTCGCGGGCGCCCTGCTCGCGGCGTTCTACCTATTGAGTGCGCACGACGCCTACGTCGCGACGCTCGCCGCGGTGGCGCTCAACCTCGCGGTCGCGGCCGCCGGCACTTGGCTCGCGGCGCGCACGGCGCGGCCAGCCGCAACCATGCCGGCTCCGTCGACGCGTGCCGGCGCGCGCTGGCCGATCCATGTCGCGATCGGACTCTCGGGGCTTGCGGCGCTCGCCGGCGAGGTGCTGTGGACCCGCAACCTGTCGCTGCTGTTCGGCGCGACGGCGTATGCGTTCGCGCTGATCCTCGCGGTATTCCTGCTGGGTCTCGGCGCCGGCGCCGGCGCGGGAGCCGCGCTCGCGCGCCGCGTGGACGCATGGACGGCGTTCGCGTGCACGCAGCTGCTCGCCTGCGCCGCGATCGTTTGGGCCGCGTACGCGATCGCGAGCGCTCTGCCCTACTGGCCGATCGACGTCACGCTGCCCGCGACGGCCGCGCTCGAAGTGCAGCTCGACCTGCTGCGCACCGCGTTCGCGGTGCTGCCGGGCGCGCTCGCCTGGGGTGCGAGCTTCTCGCTCGCGCTCGCGGCCGCCGGCGGCAGACGCACGGCCGGCGCACTGTACGCGGCGAACACCGCGGGCGCCGTCGTGGGCGCTCTCGGCACGAGCTTCGTGCTCGTGGTCGCGCTCGGCAGCCGGGGCACGCAGCAGGTGATGCTCGCTGCGGCGGCGTGCGCGGCCTTGCTGCTGCTCGTCACGGCGCCCGCGATGCGGAGCAGGCCGCCCGCGCTGCGGTTCGTGCTCGCCGCGGCCGTCGCGGGCGTCGTCGGCGCGCTCGCGCTGCTCGTGCCGCCGCTGCCCCCCGAGCTCGTCGCATACGGCCGCTTCCTCCCGACTCGCGGCCTCGGCGCGAACGTAGTGCACGTGGGCGAAGGCCTGAGCGCGTCGATCGCCGTCACGCGCGAACCCGACGGCACGCTGACCTATCACAACGCGGGCAAGACGCAGGCTTCGACGTATCCGCAAGACCTGAGGCTGCAGCGCATGCTCGGCCACTGGGCCACGCTCGCAGCGGAGCGGCCCGCGGCCGTGCTCGTGATCGGGCTCGGCGCCGGCATCACGGCCGGCGCGGCTGCGATCGATCCCGCCGTGGAGCGCGTCGTCGTCGCGGAAATCGAGCCGCTCGCTCCGTTCGTCGCGGCCGAATATTTCGCGGAGCCGAACTTCGGCGTCGTCAGCGATCCCAAAGTCGAGATCAGGATCGACGACGGGCGGCACTTCCTCGCGACGACTCACGAGCCGCTTCGACGCGATCACGTCCGACCCGCTCGATCCATGGGTGCGCGGCGCGGCAGCGCTCTACACGCGGGAGTTCTGGGCGCTCTGCAAGGCGCGGCTGAATGACGGCGGCGTCGTGACCGCGTTCCTGCAGCTCTACGAGAGCAGCGATGCGGCCGTCAAGAGCGAGCTCGCGACGTTTTTCGAAGCGTTTCCGAACGGAGCCGTGCTCACGAACACGGTCGACGGGCTCGGCTACGACGCGGTGCTGCTCGGCCGCGCAGACGGCGCGCCGATCGACCTCGATCGGATCCAGAGCCGGATCGAGAGCGGCGCTTATGCGAACGTCGCGCGCTCGTTACGCGCCGTCGGCTTCGACTCCGCGCTCGACCTCGCCGACGACTACGCGGGCCAGGCGCTGGACCTCGCGGCTTGGCTCGACGGCGCAGCGATCAACACGGACCGTAACCTCCGGCTCCAATACCTCGCCGGCGCGGCGCTGAATGAGCAGCGAGCCGACGCGATCCTCGCAGCGCTCGCGGCGCACGAGCCCCGTTTCCCGGAGGCGTTGTTCGGCGGCTCGCCCGCGCGGCTCGAGGCGCTCCGGCAGCGGATCGCGGCGCGTCGGGGCGGCTACTGAGGCAGGGGATCGGGCGGCCGCGTCGCGGCAGGCGCCGACGCGACCGGCGGCGGCGGAGCCGTGCGGCAAGGCGTCGGCTTCCACTTCGCGCCGTTCGGCTCGCGCTTGAACATCGTGCTCGTGTAGAACGGCTCGCTCAGATACTTCGGATCGTCGACGATCGTCACGACGTGCAGCCACACGTCGCCGCCCGGCTGCTCGGGCAGCCGATGGAAGTACTCGGTGATCGACGCACTCTCGCTGTACGGCACGCCGTTCTTGCGCAGGTAGCCTTCGCGGAAATTCGTCGTGGTCACCTTGAGCGACCCGCCTTCGTTCAACGCCGCAGTGGGCGGCGGACCGCCGCGCTGGCCGCGCCCACCGCCGCCGGGCGCGATCGGCCCCGCGCTGTTGCCGATCTGCGCGCGCACGGGCGCGCCGCCCGCGCCCGGCGGCCGCTGCCATGCGGCTTGCGAAAGCCCTTGCCAGGTTTTCGCGCCGACCGGCTGTGCGGCACCGAACTCGAGCTGGCGCGTTTGCGTTCCGGCGTCGAGCTCGACGCGCAGCGTGTCGTCGTCGGCCCAGGTGATGTGCACGCGTCCAGGCTGGCGCATGATGCCGCCGACGCCGAATGCCTTGCATTGCAGCTCGGCCGCGTTATCGGCAGTCAAATCCCACCCATCCGCGACACGCCGGCCCTCGGCGTTGATCGGCAGGCTTTCGTAGTCCCCCTTGCGCGGCGTCGCCATCCGGTGCCGCCAGTCCTCGCTGACGACGGCCACCCAATAGCCGGTGAGGTCGATCGGTGCGCCCGCACGCGGCGACGGCGGCGGTGCGTTGCTCGCCGGGGGCTGCGCCAACGCTGCCGCCGGTGAACGCGGCGCACGCGAGCGCGACTGCGAGCCGCGCACGCGACGCGGGTCGGCCGCGACGATGAAGCTCGCGGACTCGCATCACTCGCTTCCCTTCCGTTGCTTCAAGTCGCGATACACGGCTTCGATGAACATCGCGGACGTCCACGCGCCGTTGCCGTTGCCATAGCGTAAGTCGTAATCGAGCGCCGGCTTCGTGGCCATCACTTGCTCGAGAGTCTTCCCTTGCTTCACGAGGCTCGCGATCCGGTCGCGGACGATCACGACCATGTCGCGATACTCGAGCAGATCGGACTCGTCGCCGACGCGGCCGTGGCCCGGGATCACGTAGGTGCCGCCTTCCTGCAAGAATTTCGGCACGGCAACGTCGAGCATCTTGTTCAAGCCCGCGACGAACCCGTCGACGCCGCCGCCCGCGTCGAGGCGGATCACGGGATAGGTCGTGGTGACGAACAAATCGCCGGCCACGAGCACGTCGGAGCCGCGGAAATAGACCACGATGTCGCCGTCCGTGTGCGCGGCGGGGATGTGATAGATGAAGACCGCCTCCCCGTTGAACGCGAAGTCCCGTCCCTCCTCGAAGAACGTGTTCAACGGCATCTCGGTGATCGGCCGGTTTTCCTGCGTCATGCGCGCGAGCACGTTCTCGTGCGCGACGATCGCGGCCGGGTTGCCGTTCACGGTGACGCCGGCCTGCGAGACGGTCTCGTTGCCGCCCGTGTGATCGGCATCGGAGCTCGTGTTGATGACCCAGCGGATCGGCTTGTCGGGCGAAAGCTTGCGGATCGCCGCGAGCACCTGCTCGCGCGTGGCGGTCGCCCCGGTGTCCACGACGAGGATGCCCTCGTCGCCGATCTGCACCGCGACATTGGCGCCCGCGCCGACGACCATGTAGACGTTGCCTTGGACGTGATAGGTGTCGAGCGCGACCGCAGCGCTCGCGCGGCTCTGCGCGTCCGCGTCGCCGGCGACCGTGAGCGCGGCGAGCACGGAGGCGGTCAGCAACGGAGACAGCAGCGCGGCCGTTCGCGCGACGAAGCTCATCGGCGATCCATCAGCTGCTCGAGCTTCGGCAGGTACTCGGGATAGAGCGTCGGAGCGCCGCCGATCACGGCTTCGAACGGCAAGCCGAACTTCTTCGCGTAGTCCTCGATGAACGGGTTCATGCCGGGCAGGTAGTACGGTACCTCGTTCTTGTTCATCGGCACTTCCATCACGTACTCGCAGTTGTAGAGCCAGTTCTGGTTGCCGCGCTCCATCAGCACGAACTCCTCGCTGTTCACGTACGGCTCCGTGAGATACACGGGGTCGGTGATGATCATCACGTGCGACAGCAAGTTGCCGTGCCGGATGTAGTGCTCGACGAGCGTCGTGAGGTCGCTGCTCGGAATGCCGCTGCGCCGGTAGAACTCCTTCTTTATATGCGTGGTGGTGACGGTCAGGATGTCGCCGTTCCAGATGCCGGTCGAGAAGCCCATGAACGTGTGCGGCACGTAGCTAGGCGGATGCGGCCGGCCGTCCATCCAGATCGTGCGCGACTGCATGTACGTGCCGATGTACTGGCGATACGCGATGATCTCCTGCGTCGCGGCGTCTTTGTCTTCCCAGAGCCGAAACTGCAGCGGGCCGCGATAGATGTGCGCGACGTTGTACGGCTGGCATTGGTGCTCGAGCAGCGTTACGCGCGTGACGTCGAACGAATCCGCATAGCGGCGCGCCGCATCGTTGAGCGGCACGCCGGTGAAGTCGCCTTGCACGTCGCCCGGAACGCGGTCGCCTTGATCTTCGTGGTATTTGCCCGCCCACTCGCCGACGAGGCTGATCTGTGCGCAGGCGGGACCGGCCGCGAGCGTCAGCAGCAGCGAAGCGCCGAGGACTATTGGACGCACGCTGGGGCCTATTGGAACGTTTCGCCCGGCTTGCGGCCCCAGTCGAAGCCGTCCGAATTGCGCCGCAGGTATTGCATCCGGATTCGGTAGTCATTCGGATCGCGGCCCGGGTTGCCGGTGATCGAAACGACGTCGCCGACCCGCAGCGTCTGATTCGTGACGCCCTGCCCAGCGAGCTGCCCGGCACCGCCCCACTCGACGGCCCAGCGATGCATCTCGCCCTTCTCGTCCGGTGCCTCGACGTGCACGAACGAATGCGGATTGCGGAACAGGAACTGGAGGAGCTTGCCCTCGATTTGGACCGTGCGGTCCTCGAAGTACGTGGCCGTGAAGGAGTGATGGGCCCGGGCGACGGTACCTGCCATCATCGACAAGAGCGCCGCAGGCAGGATCAGTTTCCAGTTCGATCGCATGTTCATCCCCCCAAAGAAGCCAACCCGAAAAGGCCGGCGTCGGCCATTTCGCTCACTCGGAGCGGCTCGCGGGATTCTACTATAGCGGGGTGAGCGAGCCGAGACGCTTTGTTATAGTCCGGGCCTCCTTCGGATGCGAGTTATGCAAGATCGTTCCGCGGCCCTCGTCGCTTCCCGCCCTGCGCTCGTATCGCGATGACTCGCGGCGTGCTCGGCGCAGGCGTGCTCGCGGTCGCCGCTCCGCGGCCAGCAGAGCCGACCGGCCGCGCCTCCAATTCCGCGGCGCCCGCCCTGGATGACGACCTCGGCGCCGACGGCTCGCTGAGCACCGAGCTCAAGCTCGCCCACGATGGGCGCCGATAGGCCTCGTAAGGCGTTCTCGATGATCCGCGACTTCCACGTCGCGGACTGGTTCACGCTCGGTAACGCGGTCAGCGGCACCGGAGCGCTGTTCGCGAGCGTCATGTACGTGCAGACGGCGCACGTGCGGCATGTCTACGCGGCGTGCGGCCTGATCTTCGCGGCGCTCGTTTTCGACGTGCTCGACGGCCGCATCGCGCGGTGGCGGCAGAAGTCTTCGGCGATGGGCCGCGAGCTCGACTCGCTCTCCGACGTGATTTCCTTCGGCGTGGCGCCCGCCGTGCTCGGCTACGCGTGCGGATTGGAGGGCGCATACGACCGAATCATCTTGGGCTTTTTCGTCGCATGCGGCGTATCGCGTCTCGCGCGCTACAACGTGACCGCCGAGGCGCTGTCCGACGGAACGGACAAGGTCAAGTACTTCGAGGGCACTCCGATACCGACGTCATTCGCGCTCGTTTGCGTGCTGACGCTCGCCGCCGCGCTCGATTCGATCGGCGAGCGCGTCTGGTTCGGTACGTGGACGCTCGCTGGCCACGAATTGCATCCGCTCGTGTTGATGTTTGCCGTGTCCGGGTCGTTGATGATCAGCCGTGTCCGGATTCCAAAACTCTGATCAGTCGCGAGAGCAGCGTGTCACACGCTCGTCAACCGCTTCCCGGTAGAATCGTGGGCATGCCACGTACCGCGGCGCTCGGTCTAGTCGCTCTCGTTGCGGGAGTCGCGATCGGCGGCGCCGCTGTCGCGGCCCGCGACCCCGACGTTGTGACGCTCTCGGTCGTCGGCACCACGGATCTCCATGGCAACGTGTTTGCGCGCGACGGCCGCGGCGGTCTCGCGCTGCTCGGTGGCTATCTCGCGAATCTGCGCGCGGCACGGGCCGAGGACGGCGGTGCGGTGGTGCTGATCGACGCGGGCGATACGTTCCAGGCTGGAATCGAATCGAACCTGAGCGAAGGCGCGCTCGTCGTCGACGCTTACCAAGCGCTCGGTTACACGGCGGCCGTGATCGGCAACCACGAGTTCGATTTCGGGCCCGCCGACCAGGCCGGAGCCCGCCAGTCGCTCGGCGCCGATCCGCGCGGCGCGATCAAGGCGGCGGCCGCGCGCGCGAGCTATCCGTTACTCGCGGCCAATCTCGTCGACGACGCCACGGGTCGGCTCGTCGACTGGCCGAACGTCCACGCGTCCGTGCTCGTCGAAGCGGCGGGCGTCGCGGTCGGCATCATCGGGGTCATGTCGATCGACGCCTTGCGGGCCACGCTTCCCGTGAATGTGCAGGGTCTGCGCGTCGTGCCGCTCGCCGCGGCGGTCGCGGCCGAGGCCGCGAAGCTGCGCGCCGCGGGCGCGAAGGTCGTCATCGTCGGCGCGCATGCGGGCGGCGCGTGCGAGAGGTTCGACGATCCCGCGGACTTGTCGTCGTGCGACCCGTCGTCGGAGATCTTTGAGCTTGCGCGCGCGCTGCCGCGCGGGCTCGTCGACGCGATCGCCGCGGGCCACACGCATCAAGGCTTGGCACACGAGGTCGAGGGCATCGCTATCGTCCAAGCCTATGCGCAAGGGCGAGCGTTCGCCCGCGTCGACCTCGCATTCGATCGGAAGACGCAGCGCGTCGCGCGGCACGCGGTATTCGCTCCGCGCGACGTGTGCGCCGCCGCCGACCCAGAGACCTTGACGTGCGAACCCCGCAGCGAATCGGGCGAGCCGCTGCCGACCGCGCGCTACGAGGGGCGCGACGTGACCGCCGATTCCGCCGTCGTGGTTGCGATGGCGCCCGAGCTCGAGCGCGTCCGCGCGCTGCAGGCCACCACGCTCGGCGTGATCCTCGATACGCCGCTGCTGCGTGCTCGCGATGCCGAATCGCCGCTCGGCAATCTGTTCGCGGACGCGCAACGCGAGCGAATGGGCGCGGACGTTGCGATCAACAACAACGTGCGCGGCGGCTTGCGCGCGGATTTGCCGGAGGGCGCTCTCACCTTCGGCCGTCTGTATGACGCGTTTCCGTTCGACAACCGGCTCGTGACCGTGACGCTCACAGGAGCGGAGCTCGGCGCCGTCGTCGCCGGCGAGGTGCGCCGCAACCGTCCAGGCGCGCTCGCGATCTCAGGTGCGCGCGTGCACGCGGCCTGCACGGCAGGCGGAACGCTCGAGGTCGAGCTGCGCCGCGCCTCGGGCGAAGCGATCGGCCCGGACGAGCGCGTGGTCGTCGCCGCGATGGACTCGCTCGTGGCCGGGGCCGTGTTCGCACCGGCCCGGCCGCCGGCCGGCTTCGGCGTCCCGCCGCAAGACGCGCCGGTCATGCGCGAGGTGGTCGAGGACTGGCTCCGCGAGCGCGGCGGCCGTCTCGCGTCGAGCCAATTCGCGGATCCCAATCAGCCGCGTTGGAGCGACGCGGAAGCGGCGGCTTGCCTCGCGGAGTAGGCTGCGCGCGCCGCGTGCTACGATCCCGCGCGATTCACCACTCGGAGCTTGAGTCATGACGTCGCGCTACCGTGCGCCGCTCGGCGCCGCCGCCCTGCTCGCCCTCGTCAACCTCGCCTCGTACGCGCAATCGCCGCCCGGCCCGGCCGCTGCGGCAGCCGCGCCGCAAGTGCTCGACGTGCAAGGCGGCAAGATTCGCGTCGTCACGCTCGCGGCGGGGCTCGTGCATCCGTGGAGCATTGCGTTCCTTCCCGGCGGTAACACGCTGCTCGTGGCCGAAGCGGGCCGTGTGCGGGTCGTGCGCAACGGCGCGCTGGATCCCGAGCCCGCCTACACCGTGCCCGCGGGAACGTCGAAGGAGAACAACGACACGCTCAAATGGCTCGCGGTTCATCCGCGCTTCGCCGCCAACGGGCTCGTCTATCTCTCCTATCCGATCAGCGGTGAGCGCGGCACCACGCTCGCCGTCGCACGCGGCCGCTTCGACGGCACGAAGCTCGTGGATGTGAAACAGATCTTCGTCGCCGACGCTTGGGAAACGAGCGGCAACATGGGCGGGAAGCTATTGTTCGGCCCGGACGAGACGCTCTACGTGACGGTCGGCGATCGCGACCGCTTGTGCTGCACCGGCACCGAGGACAACAGTCTGCGTCTCAAGGCACAAGACCTCGGCAACGACGTCGGCAAGGTGCTGCGTCTGCGCGACGACGGCACCGTCCCGCCGGACAATCCGTTCGCCGGGCGCGCCGGCGCCAAGCCTGAGATCTACACCTACGGCCACCGCAACGGTTACGGCCTCGCGTTCAATCCCGAGACCGGAGTGCTCTGGGAGGCCGAGATCGGCCCGATGGGCGGCGACGAGGTGAACATCCTGCTGCCGGGCCATAACTACGGGTGGCCGCTCGTGTCGATGGGCCGCAACTACACGGGCTCGCTCGTCTCGGATCAGTGGTACCACCGCGAGGGCATGGACGATCCGCGGATGTTCTGGGTGCCGTCGATCAGCCCATCGAGCCTCGCGTTCTACACCGGCGACAAGTTCCCGCGCTGGAAGAACAGCATGCTCGTGGGCTCGTTGAACGGGCTCGCGTTGCAACGCGTGTCCTTCGGGCAACCGTCACAAGCAGAGCGCCGCGAGCCGCTGCTGCGCCAGCTCAACGTGCGGATTCGCGACGTGCAGCAAGGGCCCGATGGGCTCATCTATGTCGCGACCGAGCTACGCTCGGCTGGAACCGCGGCGGACGGCACCGTGCTCAGGCTGGAGCCGGCCGACGGATCGTGATTCCGCGCTACGGCGCCTGCACGTCGTAGCCGCGCTCACGCAAGCGCGCGAGCAAGCCGTCGGAGCTCAGCAGCTCGCGCAAGTCGACGGCGCCGAAAGTCGTTCGGTTGGCGGCCAACGCGCGTTCGGCTTCCTCGAGCCAACGGTCGTCCGCCCCTTCCAGAGTTCCGAGCAGCGCTTCGGGCCAACCCGGAAACGCGAGGCAGTCGCGCCGGATGTCTGGATACTCGAAGCGTGCCAGTGCTGCGACGTCGCCGATGGCCCAAGCCCGCGCGCGGAGCAGGATGCGGTCCTCGTCTTGCTCCAGCGTCGCGAGCAACTTGTCGAAACAGTCGGACTCGGCCTCGAATGACACTTGCGCCGCATTCTCGAGCAAGCTCTCGGGATCGACGGGGAATTTCGTGTCCGTGACCTTGACGTCGGCGCGGCGCGCGCTGCGCTCGATTCCGCTCTCGACCTCCCGGCCGCTCACCAAACCCATGGTCTCGACCGCATCCTCGTAAATGCGCCGGGCAGCGATGATCGGACGCTGATCCTCATGGCTGCGCTCGCGCCGCGCATAGCGGTTGCGCAAGGCGGAGTAGCGCGCGTACAGGTCCGCTGGAAGCACTTCCGCGAGCTGCTTGCCATCCGGGTTGGCGCTGAGCTCGCGCACGCGAAGCCACAGCCGCAGGAGCTGCACGGGTCTCAGCGTCGCCGCGCGCGCGCCGGGCGGTGACAGCACTTCTTCCGCCCCGGCGATGGCGCGCTCGGCATCGGGCGAGCTCCATTTCATCTCCTTCGGAACCATGCTCAACGTCCCGAACAACCAGAGCTCGTGATCGCCCTTGCTCACCCGCCACAGCGGCGGTCCTGGATAGCGCCCCGGTGCGAGCGCCTGGTCGGCCGGTTCGGCGCTCCAAACCACCGTTGCCGCGAGCAGCGCGACCGAGGCGAGCCAGTTTCTGAGTACATTCAAGCGTTGCAGCATTGCGTCGGGCGGTCGATGTCACGCGACTCAGTCGTCGCGGTGCAGCCAGCCCGCACTGAACCATTCGCGTAGCAGCGACTGGGCGGCGAAGCTCGCGCGGGTCACCGCGCGGCGGTCGAGCCCGCGTCGGTCGGCGAGCCGGCGCATCAGATCCGCGTCGCGGCCTGCCGCGCGGTAGCTGTCGCCGTTGATGAACACGTAGCCGTCGTCGTACAGCATTCGCGTCCGACGGTCGAGCCTTACTGCGGCCGGAGCCCAGCCCGCTCCAGGTTCGTCGAACGCGACGCCAGCCGTGGGCTCGCTCAGCAGCTCACCGATCGCGCTCGCAAACGCGTCGGGCTGGTCGAGGAGCCTGCGCAGCGCATTCGCCGCGAACGCGCGCAGCTCGCGTGGTATTTCACCGGGCGTCTGCGTCGCCCCGAGCCGCGGGTCGCGGAAGATCAGGTCCTCGTCGCGCTCGGTCAGCCGCTGAGCAAGCTCGGCCACGAGGTGCCTGCGCCGCGGCGCGCGAAAACCGATCGAGTACGTCATGCAAGCCCCGCCGTAAGCTTCGCCGTCATGCGCCCACTCCGGCGGCACGTAGAGCATGTCCCCGGGTTCGAGCACGTGCTCCTCCTCCGCGACGAAGCGCTTGAGGATCTTCAGGGGGGCATCTTCATCCAGGGCCGTATCCTGCACGCGTCCGATGCGCCAGCGGCGCCGGCCCTCCGCCTGGAGCAGGAATACGTCGTAGCTGTCGAAGTGCGGACCCACGCCGCCGCCCGGGCTCGCCCAGGAGATCATCAGATCGTCGAGGCGCGCGTCGGGCACGAAGCGAAAGGATTGCAGCAGCCCGTGCACCGCGTCGTCGTGCAGGTCCACGCCCTGCACCAGCAGCGTCCAGCTCGGCGCTGCCAGCGAAGGCAGCGCGGCTCGCTTGAGCGGCCCATGCTCGAGCGCCCAGCTCTCGCTCCCGTACCGCGTAATCAATCGCGACTCGACTTCGGCCCGGGTGGCCAGCGCAAAGAGCCGCGCGCGCGACAGCAGCGGCCTGAATCCCGGAATCGCGGAGCGAATCAGCAGCGGCTTCTTTTGCCAGTGGCGGCGCATGAACTGTGCAGGGGTAAGCCCACCCAAGAGCGGCAGCGGTCGGTCCGGACGCGGTGGAAGCGGCGAAAGGCTCGACATCGTGCAGCCATTGTTACAAAAAACGGCGCCGGGCGCGCACCGCGGCGCTCGTGCGCGCCCTGGGCCGGACGCCGGCGGGCCGTGCCTGGGATCGGCTCGCAAGCCGCTGTTGCATCGCAGTCGGCCCGGCGGCAAGCTTTGGGCCGCTTCGACTTCCCGTGAATCAGCTGACGTCGTCGAGCCCGAGCGGACGGCTACGGGACGTGCGAATACGCAGCCGCGCGGACCTGAGCGATGCTCGACCTCTCGAGCGGTCCACGCGCGAAGGAACGGGCGGCGGCGAAGAAGAACTAGGCGCGCGCCCGGGGGCGAGCGCGACTCGGCCCGCGGAGCCGAATGCGGGTCCGCGGTCGGCTTCGACACTGAAGGGGGGCGTCATGCGCTGCAACTCTGCGTTCACTTGGGGCTTGGTCGCGGTTCTCGGCGGCTTCGCAGCGCCGGCTGCGCTGCACGCGCAAGCCGGAGGACCCGGGGTGCCGTGGCGCGGTGCGGGACCGCAGCCGTGCTTCGGCATCGACAACGCGGCGACCCAATGCGCGCCGCCGCCGCGTGCCGTCGCGATTCGCGCCGGCCGTCTGTTCGACAGCAACGCGGGCCGGCTTCTGAGCGACCAGGTGATAGTGGTGCAAGGCGAGCGAATCATCGACGTCGGCCCGGCGAGCCAGGTGAATGTTCCAACCGGCACGCCGACCCTCGATCTACGCGATGCGACGGTCTTGCCGGGCTTGATCGATGCGCACACGCACATGTTCAACACGCCGCAGCCCGGCATGTCGCGCGAAACCTCGACGCTGATCGCGATCCAGAATACGCAGGCCGATTTGCGCGCGGGCTTCACGACGATTCGCGACATGAGCTCGCACGGCAACGGTTACGCCGACGTCGACGTCCGCAATGCGATCGACAAAGGCCTTATCGACGGGCCGCGGCAGCAGGTCGCGACGCGCGGCATCGTTTGGGGCGCGCCGGGCGCGACCGCGGCGCCGAATCCGCTCGCGAGCACCGTCGTGCACGACGCCGAGGAAGCGCGCGCGGCCGTACGCGATCAGATCGAGCACGGCGCGGATTGGATCAAGCTGTTTCCGGGCGGGGCCTACTCGTTCACCGCAACCGGCGAGGCGCAGTACGTCACGACCTACCCGCTGCCAGTGCTCCAAGCGTTGATCGACGAGACTCACCGGCTCGGCCACAAGACCGCGTGCCACGTCTTCGGCGGCGAGGGTCAGAAAAACGCGATCGTCGCGGGCTGCGACACGATCGAGCACGCGTTCGGCCTGAACCAAGAGCAGGCCAACATGATGGTCGCCAAGGGGATCTTCTACGATCCCACGCTGCAGCGTTACGTCGAGCCCTACATGGACGACAACGACGACAAGAATACCGGCGGCAAGTACCGGATGAGCGCGATCTTCGCGAAGGCCGTGTCGCTCGCGGCCGGCACGCCGGGCATGAAGATCATGGTGGGCAGCGGCGCCGACGGCTCGACCTACGTGCACGGAACGCAGGCGCTCGACTTCGAGATGCTCGTGAAGCGGGCCGGGCTCACGCCCGCGCGCGCGATTCAGGGCGGCACGATCGTCAACGCCGAGGCGCTGGGCTGGAAGGACCGCGTCGGCTCCATCGAGAAAGGCAAGTATGCCGACATCGTCGCCGTGTCCGGCGATCCGCTCGCCGACATCACGGAGCTGCAGCGCGTGAAGTTCGTGATGAAGGGCGGCAAGATCATCCGCGACGACTTGACGACGGCCGCTCGTCCATCGGCACCTCGTTAGCGTCGGACACGCGTGGGCTCCGCAAGTCTTGCTGCCTCGCGCCTCCCGCGCCGCCGTGCGCGTGCGGATCGCTTCGGAGCGGTGGCGGTGCTCGCCGCGCTGCTGCTCGCCCGCGGCGCGGGTGCGGACGTCAGCGTCGCGACGTCGGGGACCTTCACGGCCGCGTATCTCGAGCTGCTGCCGGAGCTCGAGCGGCGCGCACACGACAAAGTAGTCACGGCGGCTACGTCGATCGGCGCCGGCGCGGATTCGATCCCGAGCCGGCTCCGGCGCGGCGAAGCCATCGACGTCGTGATCGTGGCCGACACCGTGCTCGAGCAATTGATCGAGGACGGATTCGTCGCCGCGGACAGCCGCGTCGATCTCGCGCAGTCCGGCATCGCCGTTGCCGTGCGTGCCGGCGCGCCGAAGCCGGACGTGAGCACCGTCGACGCGCTGCGGCAGGCGCTGTTGCGCGCACAGTCGATCGCGTACTCGGGAAGCGTGAGCGGGACGTACGTATCGACCGAGCTGTTCCAACGCCTCGGGATCGCAGACCAGGTCGCGGCCAAGAGCCTCAAGATCGACCGCGAGCGTGTCGGCGCCGTCGTCGCACGCGGCGACGCCGAAATAGGCTTCCAGCAGTTGAGCGAGCTTCTCCCCCTCCCCGGGATCGACATCGTCGGGCCGCTGCCCGCCGAGGTGCAAAAGATCAGCACCTTCTCCGCTGGCGTGATCAAGGCGTCACGGCACGTCGAAGAAGCGCGCGCGATCGTGGCGTACCTCGCGTCACCCGAGGCGGCGCCCGTCGTCGCGAGGACCGGGCTCGATCCGATCCACACGGCCGCGGTCCGCACGCTCGCGCCGCCGGCCTACGAGCAGCTGCGCATCATTGCGCCTGCGGCGCCGGGCGGCGGCTGGGACCAGACCGCGCGAGTGATGCAGGAAGTGCTGCTGCGCGCCGGAATCGTTCGTACGCCGGTCGTCGAGAACATTCCGGGCGCCGCCGGCACGATCGGGCTCGCACGCTTCATCGGCGCGGAACGCGGCAACGGCAACGCGCTGCTGGTCTCCGGCCTCATCATGCTCGGCGGAATCGTCACGCACGCGTCGCCCGTCACGCTGGCCGACGCGGTGCCGATCGCCAAGCTCACGGGCGAATACGAGGTGCTCGCGGTTCCCAACGGATCGCCATTCGAGACACTCGACGACCTGATTCGCGCGTTCAAAGACCGCCCCGAATCGATCTCGTGGGGCGGCGGCTCCGCCGGCGGCAGCGACCAGATCCTCGCCGGTCTCATTGCGCAAGCCGTCGGCGTCGCGCCGCGGCGCGTCAACTACATTGCGTTCTCGGGCGGCGGCGAGTCCCTGTCCGCGGTCCTCGGCGGGCAAGTATCGGTTGGCATCAACGGGCTCGCGGAGTTCGCGCCGCAGATCGACGCGGGAACCGTGCGCGTGCTCGCGATCTCGAGCGCCGAACGGTTGCCCGGCGTCGCCGCGCCGACGCTGCGCGAGCAAGGCGTCGACGTCGAGTTCGAGAACTGGCGCTCCGTGCTCGCCCCGCCCGGGATCAGCCTCGACGACCGGCGCCGCCTCGAAGACACAGTCGGCACGATGGTCCGCTCGCCCGAGTGGCGCGCGATGCTCGAGCGCTACCGCTGGCTCGATCGTTACCTCGTCGGCGACGAATTCGCGCGCTTTGCCGCCGCCGAGGAGACCCGCGTTCGCGCCGTCCTCCGCGAGCTCGGCACGGGCGACGATGCGGGCTCGGCGTCGCTCGGCGCGGCGGGCCCGTATCCGCTGTTCGTGCTCGGCGGGCTCGCACTATTCGGCGTGTTGGCGCTGCTGCGCGCGGCACGCACGAGCGCGCCGCGCCCGGCACCGGACGCCTGCGGTGGCGGCCCGTCGTGCTAATCGGCGTCGGCGTGGTGTTCGATCTCGTGCTCGCGGAGCGAGCGGGATTCCTGATCGCGTCCGCCGTGCTGTTCTGGTTCGTTGCGCGCGCGTTCGACGACCGCCACCCGTTGCGCGACGCGGCGTACGCGGTCGCAACCTCGGCGGCCGCCTACTTCTTGTTCGCGGACCTGCTGCAGCTGCCGTTGCCCGCCGGCGTGCTCGCGGGTTGGCTGTGAGCGCGCGCGAGTCGACTGCTGCGCTCGACGCGTCTCCGCCGACCGGGCACGCGGCCCGGTGAGCACGCTCGACGCACTCGGTGCGGGCTTCGCCGGCGCGCTGACGCTCACGAACCTCATGTGGGCGCTGATCGGCACGACGCTCGGTACGGCGATCGGCGTGCTGCCGGGCATCGGCCCCGCGCTCACCGTCGCGGTGTTGCTGCCTGTGACCTTCGGCCTCGACCCAACCAGCGCGTTCATCATGTTCGGCGGCATCTACTACGGAGCGATGTACGGTGGTTCGACGACGAGCATTCTGCTCAACACGCCGGGCGAGACGGGCGCGATCGCGACGGCTATCGACGGCCACCAGATGGCGCGTCAGGGGCGCGCCGCGGCCGCGCTCGCGACCGCGGCGATCGGCTCGTTCGTAGCGGGCACGCTCGCGACGCTGGGCCTCACGTTCTTTGCGCCGTTGCTCGCGTCGGTCGCGCTCGAGTTCGGACCCGCCGAATATTTCGCGCTCACGGTCGTCGCGTTCTGCGCGGTCACCGCGTTGCTAGGCGCCTCCCTCATACGCGGGCTGTTCAGCCTGTTCCTCGGCTTGGCGCTGGGCCTCGTCGGCATCGATCAGCTCACGGGCAACGCGCGCTTCTCGTTCGGCATTCCGCAACTGCTCGACGGCATCGACGTCGTGATCCTCGTCATCGGGCTATTCGCGGTCGGCGAGACGCTCTACCAGGCGTTGCGCCGCAGCGGCGACGAAGCCGTGCCCGTCGAGCTCCGCAATTCCTCGGGCATGGATCGCGAAGATTGGCGCCGGTCGTGGAAGGCGTGGCTGCGCGGCACCGCGATCGGCTTTCCGCTCGGTGTGCTGCCGATGGGCGGCACCGTGATCCCGACGTTCCTGTCGTACATCGCCGAGAAGCGGCTCAGCAGCCGGCCCGAAGAGTTCGGCCACGGCGCCATCGAAGGCGTCGCGGGCCCCGAGGCCGCTAACAACGCCGCGGCGGCCGGCGTGCTCGTGCCGCTGCTGACGCTCGGGCTTCCGTCCTCCGCCACCGCTGCGATCCTGCTCGCGGCGTTTCAGCAGTTCGGCCTGCAGCCGGGGCCGCTGCTGTTCTCCGCGCACCCGGACCTCGTTTGGACGCTGATCGCGAGCCTCTACATCGGCAACGTGATGCTGCTCGTGCTGAACCTGCCGCTCGCGGGCGTTTGGGCCCGCGTGATGCTGCTGCCGCGGCCGCTCTTGTTCGGCGGCGTGCTCGTGCTCGCGTCGCATCGGGGCGTACAGCCTGAACCGCTCGATGCTCGATCTCGGCCTGCTGTACGCCGTCGGCGTGGTCGGGCTCCTGATGCGGCTGTTCGACTTTCCGCTCGTGCCGGCGGTGCTCGGGCTCGTGCTCGGGCCATTGGCGGAGCAGCAGTTTCGGCGCGCCGTGGCGATCAGTGAAGGCGACCTGACGGTGTTCGTGACGCGGCCGATCGCGGCGACGCTGATCTTCGCCGCCGCTGCGGCCCTGATCGTTCCGTGGCTGCTGCGCCGCACGCGGCGCCTGCCACACGAGCCGGGCTCGCCATGACGGCGGACGTCCGCGAGTACGACGTCGCGGTGATCGGCGGCGGCAACGCCGGGCTCAGCGCGGCGCTCACGGCGCGGCAGGCCGGCGCACGTGTGGTCGTGCTCGAGTGCGCGCCGCGGCATTTTCGCGGCGGCAACAGCCGGCATACGCGCAACCTGCGCTGCGCGCACGACGCTCCGACCGACATCCTCACGGACACGTACTCCACGGACGAGCTTTTGGAAGACCTGCTGCGTGTGAACGGCGGCGAGACGGACGAAACGCTCGCACGCATCGTCGTCGAGCGCTCGACTCAATGCGTCGCGTGGATGAAGACCTTCGGCGTGCGCTTCCAGCAATCGCTGCGCGGAACGCTGCACCTCGCACGCACCAACGCGTTTTTCTTGGGGGGCGGCAAGGCGCTGCTGAACGACTACTATGCCGCCGCCGAGCGGCTCGGCATCGAGGTGCGTTACGACGCCGAGGTCGTAGCGCTCCGCCTCGACGACGCCGCGTTTCGGTCGGCGACGGTCCGGATCGGCGACCGCACGCACGACCTCCAGGCGGAAGCGGTCGTGCTCGCGGCCGGCGGCTTCGAGGCGAACCTCGATTGGCTCCGCGAAGCGTGGGGCGACGCCGCCAAGAACTTCATCGTTCGCGGCACGCCGTACAACCGAGGAACGATCTTGCGGATGATGCTCGACGCGGGGGCCCAGCCGATCGGCAGCCCGCGCGAATGCCACGCGGTCGCGATCGACGGGCGCGCGCCGAAGTTCGACGGCGGCATCGCGACGCGGCTCGACTCGGTGCCGCTCGGGATCGTGGTGAACCGCAACGCCGAGCGGTTCTACGACGAGGGCGAGGACTTTTGGCCGAAGCGCTACGCGATTTGGGGCAAGCTCGTCGCGGGTCAGCCGGAACAGATCGCGTATTCGATCGTCGACGCGAAGGCGCGCGGCCGTTTCATCCCGTCGATGTTCGCGCCGCTCGAGGCAGGCTCGATCCGCGAGCTCGCGGCGAAGCTCGAGTTGCCGGCCGAGCGATTCGAGCGAACCGTCGCAGAGTTCAACGCCGCCGTGCAAGTTGGCGCTTTCGATCACACCAAGCTCGACGACTGCCGCACCCACGGGCTGCGCCCCGACAAGACGCACTGGGCGCAGCGGATCGACACCCCGCCGTTTTGGGGCTATCCGCTTCGGCCCGGGATCACGTTCACGTATCTAGGCCTGCGCGTCGACGCGCGCGCACGCGTCCTCGACGCGCGCGGCGCGCCGTTTCGGAACGTCTACGCGGCCGGGGAGATCATGGCGGGAAATGTCTTGAGGAGAGGCTACGTGGCGGGAATCGGCATGACGATCGGCACGGTCTTCGGCCGCATCGCCGGTGCAAGTGCGGCAGGCCATGCCATTATCTGAGCTCACCGCCGAAGGCGCGCGCACGATGACGGTGTGCAACGCCTGCCGCTACTGCGAGCAGTACTGCCCCGTGTTCAAGGCGATGGAGCAACGGCTCACCTTTGCGAGCGCCGATCTGAACTACTTGGCGAACCTGTGTCACAACTGCGGCGAGTGCCTGTATGCGTGTCAGTACGCGCCGCCGCACGAGTTCGCGATCAACGTGCCGCAGACCCTCGCGCGGATTCGCGTGCGTTCTTACGAGCAGTACGCGTGGCCCGCGCCGTTCGGCGCGGCGTTCAGGCACCACGGCTTGCTGGTCATCCTGCTGCTCGTCGTGGCGCTGGCCGCGACGATGCTTGCCCTGGCCTGGGTCGTGAACGAGCCCGCATTGACGCAATCCGGCGGGCTAGCAGACTTCTACGCCGTCGTGCCGCACTGGATCATGGCGGGTCTGTTCGGCGGCGTCGCACTGTTCGTCGTGCTCGCATTGTCGATCGGCGTGATCCGCTGCCGCCGCGATATCGAGTCGGATACGAACGGGACCGCGGCCTCGGGCGGGGGGCGGCTTCGTGCCGTTCGCGACGCGCTTTCCCTGCGGCACTTGCACGCGAGTGGCCAAAATTGTACGACCGCCGAGGATCGCCGCACGCCGTGGCGCCGCTTTTTTCATCACGCGACGTTCTATGGCTTCCTGCTGTGCTTCGCCTCCACCGCAA
This sequence comes from uncultured Gammaproteobacteria bacterium, assembly GCA_963742115.1. Classification (GTDB taxonomy): domain Bacteria; phylum Pseudomonadota; class Gammaproteobacteria; order Steroidobacterales; family Rariloculaceae; genus FEN-1219. The sequence continues at coordinate 156,810 of CAVUKQ010000005.1, read as the reverse complement.
TCGCCGCCGTCTATCACGCGCTGGGCTCGCAAGCGCCTTACGCCTACGCGAGCCTACCCGTGATGCTCGGCGCAGCGGGCGGTGCAGGCTTGCTCGTCGGCCCGGTGGGACTCCTGCTGCAGAGGCGGCACCGCGACCCCGCGCTGTCGGAGCCCGTCACGGAACGGCTCGACCGCTCGTTCCTCGTGCTGTTGCTGCTCACGAGCGCGACCGGGCTGCTGCTGCTCGCGCTGCGTCAGCACGCCGCGATGGGCGTGCTGCTGATCGTGCATCTCGCCATCGTGCTAGCGCTGTTCGTGACGTTGCCGTACGGCAAGTTCGTGCACGGGCTCTATCGGGTCGCAGCACTGCTCAAGCATGCGCGCGAGGAGAGCCGCCCCGCTGTCGGCGGCAACGAGTAACCCGTCGCGCGTCGAGCGGACCGCGCCGGCGATCCGGCTACGTCCGGCTAATGCGCGGCTGCGCCGGCTGCGGGCTCGAGCCTCGCCTGTTCCTGATGGCCCTTCGCGGCCGCTTGTTTGGCGACGAGCTCGTCGAGCAGCGCCACCGTGGAATCCAATGAGCCGGCGAGATTCTTGGACTCGTAGAGGCCGCTCGCGAGATCGCGCGGCGTGCGGCCGTTCGCATCGCGCGCTTCGAGCTCCGCACCGTGGTCGGCGAGGAACTGCACGATGTGATTCCAGCCCTTGGCCGCGGCCGCGTGCAGCGCGGTCCAGTGCGGGACGGCCTGCTCGCTCGGCACTTGGCGGCCGCGAGTGCTGTACGCGAACGTCTTGCCCCGCTCGCCCGTGGTCAGCAACCGCGCGCCGGGCTCCATCAGCATGCGCGCATTCACGTCGGCGCCCGCGTCCACGAGGAGCTGCAGCGTCGCGATCTCGTCGTCGGGGTTACGGAACTTGCCGCGCGTCGTCCGGTCGTTGTGCGCGACGCCCGGCCACGGCCATCACGGGCGTGACGCCGTCGGCCGTCGCGAGGTTCACGAGAGCCCCGTGCTCGATCAGCAGCTTCACGCACTTCACGTCGGCGGCTCGGGCCGCGCGCAGCAACGGCGTGGCACCCACGGTCAGAATCACGTCGGCGTTTCGATCGAGCGCGCGGTGCCGGTACGGATGTCTGCGCTTGAGCTGGACGTTCGGATTCGCTCCCTTGTCGAGCAGCATCGCGAGCACTTCGGCCCCCGTGGCGGCGTCGCCGCTCGGAATATCACCGTGTGCCGACGTCGGCAGGCTGCTGAAGTCCACGGCCACGTACACCGGCGTGCGGCCGCGGAAATCGAACTGGTCGATGTCGGCGCCCGCCGCGATCAGGTACTTCGCGAAATCGAAGTGCAGGTTCTCGAGCGCGAGGATCAGCGGGGAGACGTTCTCGGGATCGCCGAGGTTCGGGTCGGCTCCCGCGGCGAGCAACTGCTTCGCGCACTCGATGCACCCTTCGCGAGCCGCGTACAACAGCGGCGTGAAGCCGCCTTTGTTCATGTCCTTCACGCGCGGCTCGGCCGTGATCTTGCGCGGCCACTCGCGCACGATTCCGCGTGCGTCGACTTCGGCTCCGCGAGCGATCAAGAACTTCACCATGTCGGGCTGGCTCTGCGCCGCCGCCCACATCAACGCGGACTGGCCGCCCCACTCCTCGCGCGCGTTGACCTCGGCGCCGGCGTCCAAGAGCATGCGCGCGGCGTCGACGTGACCGGTGCGCGCCGTCAACATCAACGCCGTCTCGCCTTCCGCGTTGCGCGAGCTCGGATCGACGCCGGCTTTCAGCAACGCCGCGATCACGGGCGCCGAGCCGAGATACGCCGCTTCCGAGAGGGCCGACGCCCCGTATTCGTTCTGCGCCTTGGCGTCCGCGCCGGCCGCAAGCAAACGCTTCACGAGCTCGAGATCATCGGCGTAGGCCGCGAGCATCAAGCGCGGTGCCGCCGTCGGGTCCGCGCGCGTTCGCGTCGGCGCCGTGGTCGAGCAGCTGGATCGCGGCCGCGCGATCGCCGGAGCTCAGAGCGTCGACGACGGTGCGCTCGGCTCCGAGCGCAGAGCCGCTCGCGACCAGCACGACGAAACTCAGTAGGATTCTCATGGCCTAGACCTCCGTAAGCTCGCGGTCGCTGTCGCCGATCGACTCCACCGGGACTTGCGCGCGTTGAAACAGCGTGAACAGCAAGTCCGAGAAGCGCGAGTCTTGCGGATACTTCAGGTGCTGGCCTCCGCGGATCCGACCATGCGCGCCGCCGAGCACCGCCGCGGGCAGCGGATCGTTGTTGTGGCGATCGCTGTCGCTCATGTTGCTGCCGTACAGGATCACCGAGTGATCGAGCACGCTGCCGTCCGCTTCCTTCGCGCTCGCGAGTTGGTCGATGAAGCGCGCGAACAGCTCCGTGTGGTATTTCTGGATCGCCGTGAGCTTCGCGAGCTTGGCTGGATCCTTACCGTGATGCGAGAGCGGGTGGAACGCCTCCGAGACGCTGAGGTTCGGGAACGTGCGCATGCTGATCTCTTTGTCCATCCGGAAAGTGATCACGCGCGTGAGATCGGCCTGGAACGCGAGCGCCATCAGGTCGAACATCAGCTTCAAGTGCGCGTCGAAGCCGTTCGGCACGCCGATCGGCGCATCGGGAATCGCGAGATCGCCGAGGTCTTGATCCGCGCTCATCTGCACGCGCCGCTCGATCTCGCGCACGGAATCGAGGTAGTCGTTCACTTTGTTCCTGTCCTGAGACCCGAGCTCCTGCTGAAAGCTGGCTGCCTCAGCCGTGATCCGGTCGAGGATACTGCCGGTCTCGCGCGTGATCGCCTCGCGCTGCTGCTCGGTGTCGCCCTGCCCGAACAGCCGATAGAAGACGGTTCGCGGGTTGTACTCCATCGGCAGCGGCTGCGTCGGCGTCCGAAAGGAGAACGTGCCGCCGCCGATGGCCGTCGGTGAGCTCGAGCGACGGCGTGGCCGTCTCTTGGCCGATATGGCGCACGGCCAGCTGGTCCGCGCTCACGCCGGCGTCGGGATTTGCGACGCCAACCTTTTCCGGTGCCGTGCAGCTCAGCCACGTGCGCTCGATGATCGAATGCGCGAGCCCGCTTTCGGCGGGCTTGTTGCGCAGGCCCGATACGATCGTGAGCCGGTCGCGGTGCTTGGCGAGCGGCGAGAGAATCTCGGAGATCTCGTAGTCCTTACCAGCGGTCGTGGGCGACCAGTTGCTCATCACCGCGCCGTGTGGAAAACCGACGAACGCCATCCGCGTGGGCGGCGCTCCCGAAGTCTTGGCGAGCGCGACGCCTGGCCGGGATCATCGCGTCGAGCAGCGGCAGCGCAATGCAGCTACCGACGCCTCGCAGTACGGTTCGCCGGGACAGATGCTTCTTGCTGATGAACATCGCCACTACTCCTGTCGCTTGACCACGCTACTGCGTCACGTTCCGCGCCGTCGTTACCGTCTCGCCCGTATCCGCGCTCGGAACCTCGCGCAGCTGAAACGGCTCGCTCTCGACGATCGCCCAGACAATGGCGTCGAACCTGTAGCCTTTCTCTTTCGCTTCCCGGACGACCTTGCGGACGGCCGGCATGTCGTAATACTCGATCTGCCGGCCGAGCGCGTACGTCAATAGGCGCTCCGTCAACGTCTGCACGAACTGGTCCGGGCGCCGCAGCAACGCGTTGCGCAAGTCGAGCGGGCCGTTCAACAGCGTACCGTCCGGCAATTGCGCGGACGCGTCGATCGGTGTGCCGGCGAAACGGTCGCGCTCGCGCCAGACGCCAACCGCGTCGAAATTCTCGAGGGAGAAGCCGAGCGGATCGAGCACTCCGTGGCACGCGAAGCACGTTGGGTTCGCGCGGTGCTTCGCCATGATCTCGCGGACCGTCTTGGCTTTCGGCGTTCCGACGTCCTTTTCCGGGAACGCTTCGACGTTCGGCGGCGGCGCCGCCGGCGGCGTGCCCGTAATGTTCTCGAGAATGAACGCGCCGCGCAGCACGACGGACGTTCGATTCGGATACGAGGACGCCATCAGAATCGCGCCTTTGCCGAGCAGGCCGAAGCGCATCGGGTCCTCGAGCTGCACGCGGCGGAAGCGCGGGCCCTTGACGTCCCGGATGCCGTAGAGGGACGCCACTCGCTCATTCACGAAGGTGTGATCGGCGGTGAGCAGGTCCACGACGCTGCGATCCGATCGAAAGATGCTGTCGACGAACAACGTCGTCTCTTTCACGAAGTCGTCGCGCGGATCGCCGCCGCCCGACGCGTACGGAAAAATGGCTGCGATCCGGCGCGACCTCGTCGAGGCGCTGGAGATTCAGCCAGCGAGCCGCGAAATTACTCGCGAGTGTGGCCGCTCGCGGGTCGGCAAGCATGCGCGCGACCTGCTGCTTGCGCACTTTCTCGTCGTCCAGTGCGCCGCGCACCGCGAGGTCGCGCAGCTCGTCGTCCGGAACACTGTTCCAGAGGAAGAACGAGAGCTTCGACGCGAGGTCGAGGCCGCGAATCCGATAGAACTCGCCGGCAGCCAGTCCCGCCGGCGTGTGCTCGGCGCGGTACAGGAAGTACGGGCTCGCGAGAATTCCCGTGATCGCGCTGCGAATACCCTCCTCGAAACCGCCGTTCTTGGCTCCATCGCGGTAGTACTGCCACAAGTTGCCGACGTGCTGCTCCGTGAGCGGACGCCGGAACGCGCGAACGGCGAGTGAGGTCATGATCTCCTCGGCGCACGGCTCCTCGTCTTCCGCTCGCGAGGGATAGCAGCCGAAGATCCGTTCACGGCTCGGAGTCGCGCTGACACCCGACGGATTGAACGGCCCGCTGAGCTGGAACGAGCGCACCTGCAGGACGTGATCCTGGCCGCCGCCCGGTACGAACATCTGCAGCCGATCGTCCGACTCGGCCGCGGTGCGCCGCAGAAACGTCACGCCGATCTTGTGCGGTCCGGCCGTCGCCGAAAAACGGATGCCCTTGAGCCGCGCGTTGATGGTCTCCACGGCGGGATCCTGGAGTTGGTCGATCGCCTTCATGTCCTCGTCGCCGCCGATCACCGTTTGGTAGATGCGCCGGCCATCGAGCGTCACCACCACGGTGTTCGCGAACTCCATGTCGTCGACCCAAAGCGCCTGCGCCATGTCGGCGATGCTGATCTCGTACTCGCCGTCGGCGGGAAACTGGTGCTCCGCGAGGATGCCGCCGCGCGTGCCGAGCGGCAGACCGTCGACGTGCGAGTTCGGCGTCCCGGGCGCAGCTTCGTAGGTCTTGCTGCCGGCCGCACGTCGCGTTGACCGACGGCTTGCACGGCGACCGACCGCGCGGCGGTCACGTATTGCTCGATGAACGACGGGGAAACCTGCAACGCGTCGGCAATGTTGTCGAAGCCATGGAGTTGGTCGTCTTGCGGCAGCAGCGTCGTCGCGTTGATGTCCAATGCGAGTAGGTCGCGCACGGCGTTCCCGTACTCTTGGCGATTCAACCGGTGCAGCGCCACTCGGCTCGGATGAGGCCGGCTCGCGGCCGCCGCGTCGAGTGTCCCTTCGAGCCAGCTCACGAGCGCGTCGACCGATTTTTGATCGGGCTGCGGATCGCCGGGCGGCGGCATCATTCGTCCGCGCAGCTTGCGCACGGTCGCCTCGAAGATTTTCCTCATGCGCGACGGACTCGGGTGTCATCCGATCGAACGCGATGTTGGCCGTGAAGTCGTCGCGGTTGTGGCAGTCGTTGCAGTACTTGCCGATCGTCTGCCACTGCTCGGTCGCGTCGGCTTGCATCGCGCCGCCCGGCCGACCTTCCCGCACGCCGCGACGAGCGCGAACGCCAAGGCCAGCCCTACAGGCGTGACCCAACGGCCGATGTGATCCCTCATTCCGCGTCTACTCTATGAGTCCGTTGCAACCGTTCCAAGCTGATAGCGTCAATATTTCTGACTTCGCACCTTCGTTACGTTCAAGCGTCCGAGCCAAATACCCCCAGAGGCTCTTGAAGGCCCGCACGACGAACTCGTCCGACGGCCCCATCTTCGCGTCGAATTCCTGCGTGGGCCGCGCGGCCAAAGTCTCTTCGGGCCCGTGCCCGCGGTTCAAGTGCTCGGCGAGCCGTTCGTAGATCTTGGCGAACATGTCGTACTGGTTTTGCAGATCGGCCCGGCGCAGCACCGGCCCGCTTGCCGGCACGATCTGCGTCTCTTCGTTCGCAATGACCAGCAGGAACTCTAGCCCGCCAACACGCCGCCGATCCAGCCGCCCGTCCAATAGTCGATCATCGGCCACCCCGAGCCCGCGATGCGTCGCCCACCGCGAGCACGTTGGCGTCGCGGAACAACACGTAGCAGTCGCCATCGGTGTGCGGAGAAGCTCGCACGTGGCCGTACTCGATCTCGTGGCCGGCGAGCGTGACGTGCTCGCGGCCGTAGAAAGTCTTGTTGGGTCGCGCGGCTTCCGGTAACGGATCGAAGCGCTGGCTGTCCCACGGCCAGGTGATGTGCTGCGTCAACCAGAGGCGCGTGTTCTCGTGAGCGATGATCGTGGCGCCGGCCCGGCACCGCGAGCGCAGCGTTGATCGGCTGCGCACGACGGCCGTCCACCAGCACGAGTGCTCGCCCTGCGCCGAGTCCGCGCATGTTGAGCGTCGATGCGCCGGGAGACGTGTCTGCAGTCGGCTGATTCTGGCCTGCGTGAATTGAGTGTGCCCGGGCTGAATTGCGGATACTGGTTCAGCACCGTTTCCAACGCGATCGCGCTGCTCTGCTCGAACGCCGAGACGTCGAGCGTGAGTATCGGGCTCGGCGCGTTGAGATCGCGGCGCACTATGCGCGATCCGGTGATGGTGATTTCTTCTACCGACTGGCCGCCATGCCTTGCTGCGCATGAACGGCGCTGGTCACCCCGAGGCGAGGCAAACGCCTGCGTAGATCGGCGTCGCCGAGAAGGCGACCTCTTGGGAAGACCCTTGAAAGACTGAAGAACGATTGCGAGCTTCATTCGAAGCCGAGTGTCGAATAGCCATGCAAAACCCCCCTTGCTGACTCGTCCCCGCGTCGCCTTGCTGTATTCCGCGGAGCGTCTTGTAGTTCCGCGTCACGCGCTCTCCTTCGTAGTCCGCCGGCACGTCGAACGCCGGACGATATCCACTGAAACGAGAAAGGCGCGTCCGCGTTCGGGCGGAATCCGTTGTAATCGGAGGTCGAGTAGTTCGTGAAGGTGTCGACGGCGAACACCTCCGGTGCTTCGCTCCGCCCGAGAATCAGGTTGTTGCGGAAATGGATGTTGGACAGTCCGCTCAACATCCAACGGACGGGCGCGATCAGCGTGTTGTGGTACAGAACCATCCCGGCGGGCGTCGAGCTCGTCTTGAGCGCGCCGCCCTCGGGCGCGTGGTAGACGAGATTGCGAATGTAGTAGACCGGCCCGCCGAACACCGGTTGCGCGCTGAGCGCGCGATGGCCGTGATTGAAGCAGCGATTGCGAAAGACGCGCACGTTGTGAGCGGCGCCGTCGGCCTCGATGCAGTTGTCGTCGACGTTGGTGACGTCGTTGTTGTAGAAGTCGATCGAGACGGGCAAGCGATCGCGAACGACGTTCGGCGTGCCGTCGGGATTGCCGTACGTCGCATGATCCACTCCGTCGTGGAAATTCGCGATGTAGTTGTAGGCAACCACGTGGCCGGAGCCGTACACCTTGACCGCGAACTCGGACAGCAGCAGCGGCGGGAAACTCCTCGAAGCGCTCCCACGTTCTGCCCGCGGTACCGATGAGCATGCGCGGGTTTTGCCGCCCGAGAAAAACATTGTCGGCAATGTAGAAGTCCTTCGAGCCGGACCAGTCCGTGAGCACGCCGCGGCCGATGTCCTCGAAGCGGTTGCGCTTGAGCGTCAACCCCGATGAGCCCGCGATGTTCTTGCGACCCGCCAAGAACACGATCTCCGCGTTGCGGAACGTCAACCCTTCGAAGTAGTTGTAATTCGCGGCCATCACGTCGAACAGGTTGTGCGCTCCGTCGCCGTCGAAGATCGCTTCGCCATCGCCCGCCGCCTTGATGACGATCGGCCGATCAGCCGTGCCGCTCTGCGTGAGGAAATACGTCCCGTCGGAAATCGTGCCGAGGCCTTCGCCGCGCGCCGTAGCGAAAGCGGTTGTCCTTGTAGAGACCGGCGTGCACCAAGATGACGTCGCCGGGCTGCACCCGCGGCGGGAAGGTGTTGTAGTTGTCGGAGTGAGCGGAGCCCGTGTAGTAGGCCTCGAGCAGCCCGGTAAAAGCGGGATCTTGCTTGGCTCCGACATATCCCGGCGGATACACGTGGTAGACACGTCCGCCCGCAAACGGCTGCGGCTCGAACCGCGTGCGCACGGTCGCCGTGCGCTCCGTCGCCCCTTCCGTGCCGTCCGGATCGCTCAGAACGAACCGGCATTCGTATTCCGTGTCGGGCTCGAGGTCGAAGATGCTCCCGGCAAACATGTTCGGCGCCGTATATTGCAGCGGTCCGCGATTGACCCGTTCGCGCTGCAGGCGAAACAACGGCAATCCGGGTTGCCAGCGATCCGCGCCTCGTTTGCGGTAGAAGACCGCTACCTCGGCATTGCGGTTATCGTCCCCGTCGATCTGCCACTCGAAGCCGAGCGAGACGAGCGTCGCGGGCTCGACTACGAGCTCGCGCGCGCTGGTCTCGTCCACAGCGGCAGCGGGCAGCGCGAGCGCGACGGCCGCGAGGAACGTCGCGCTCGAGATCGATCGAAGGATCGCCGTCCGTTCGCTGTACGTCGCCATCGCTGCCCCCCGGGAGTGGCATGACTCGCGGAGAGTCACGCGCTCGGAGCAAAGCACAGAGATGCTACCAAGGGAAGCGCGCGTCCTTTCGCCGGCGTCTCACCATGGCGCCGGCTTGTAGTCCTTCAGGAATTGTCCCCACACGTGCGTACCCGTCAGCAGCCCGCTGAAGATCGGATCGACGATGCGCGCGGCGCCGTCGATGATGTCGAGCGGCGGCGAGAATCCGAGCTCCGCCTTGCGCGCCGCGTGCACGGCGGGGTCCTCGTCGGTGACCCACCCCGTGTCGACTGCGTTCATGTGAATGCCATCCTTCACGAAATCGGGCGCGCTCGTGCGCGTCATCATGTTCAGCGCTGCTTTCGCCATGTTCGTGTGCGGATGCTTCTCGGTCTTCGTCGTGCGGTAGAACTGGCCTTCCATCGCGCTGACGTTGACGACGTGCTTGTCCCGCCCCGGTGCGCGCAGCAGTAGCGGCTTGAGGCGCGCATTGAGAATGTACGGCGCGACGGCGTTCACGAGGTGCACCTCGAGCAGCTCCGGCGTCTCGACCTCGTGGAGGCGCAACCGCCAGCTATTCACGGCGCGCAGATCGACTTGCTGCCGATCCTCGTCGTAGCGCTGCAGCGGAAAGAGCGCTTCGCCGCCGGCGAAGTCTTCGTCGAGATAGCGCCGCTGAGAGAGAGCGGCGCTGTACAGCAGACCTTCGCCCGGCGCTTGCGCCGTGGTCGCGAGCGCGAGCGCGCCTTGCCCGCGCGCAGGCCTCCAGCCTCATCCGGAGCGCTTCCTGGCTCGCGAGCACGCTGCGCCATTGCTCCGGGAGCGACGCAACGGGCTGCGCTTCGCCCGTCAAGCAGATGCTGGAAGAACCCGGCCGGGCGGCGCACCGTTTGGCACGCATTGTTGAGGATGTAGTCGAGTCGCGGCAGACGCTCGACGAGGAAATGGGCGAACAGCTCTACGCTCGGCGCGTGGCGCAGATCGAGTCCGTAGATCTTGTAGGCGCTCCTGAAAATCCGCGAAGTCGAGTTCCTTCGCGTAGCGGCCGACGGCGTCGACGGGAAAACGCGTCGTGACGACCACGTGCGCGCCCGCGCGCAACAGCTTCAGCGACGCCTGAAACCCGATCTTCACGCGGGCGCCCGTGACGAGCGCGTAGCGGCCGTCGAGATCGGCCGTCTGCTCGCGCTTCGCGTAGTTGAAATCGCCGCAGCCCTCGCACATCGAGTCGTAGTAGCGATGAACTCTGGCGAACGGTTGCTTGCAGACGTAGCACGCGCGCGGTTGATTCAGCTCCGCTCGGTCGTCGACCTCCGCAGGCGTCGGCGGCTCGAGCCGCAGCGGCGCATACACGGGCGAACGGCGCTGAATGCGCAAACCGGACTGGTCCACGAGCTTTTGGTCGTGCGCCTTCGCGGCCTCGCGTTCCGCGCGCCGAAACGCTTTGGCCATGCGCACGAGATCGCGCCTCTCGGGTTTCGCGACCAAGCCCGCGAGCGTCAGCAGCTCGCGGCGCCGCTCCTGGGTGAGGCCGGTAAGATGCGCGCGATCGCGTTCGATCGCACGCAAGACGCGGATGCAAGTATCGACATCGTCCTCGGAGGGCGTTGCCTCCGGGCCGGAAGCGCGGTTGGTGGAATCCATGGCGACATTGTATGTCCATGCGATTCCGTCCGAGCACGGCGCGCGTCGATCGCGACTGTCTCGTCCGTTCTACGAAGCGTTGGGGTGCGCGCGCGAAACAACGCAGCACGTCTACACGAAAGCGTTGTTCTAGCGCTGCACGGAGTCCGGCACGACGAACTCATGCTCCGGATGCTGCACGATCAACACCGGGCACGGCGCGTGCCGTACGACTTTTTCGGTCACGCTGCCCGCGATCAGCTGCTCGACGAATCCGAGCCGGTGCTTGCCCATGACGATGAGCTCCACGCCGAGCTCCGTCGCGCAAGACACGATCGCCTGATCCGGCCCTTCCGCTCCGTACGAGCGCAGCAAGTACTCGGCGCGCGTCTCGCGCTCGTCGTCTCGGTCGAGCAATTGACCCAGGTCCTGCCGCGCCGCGTTGCGCGCGATTTCCTCGTCGGTCGGCTCCGTGTCCGTCGACGCCGGCGCGTCCGATCCGAGCACCTCCATGACGCGCTCGGTCTCGATCGCTGCGTCGAAGGTGTTCGCGGGAAGGACGTGCACGAGAAAGAGCTTTGCACCGAACTGACGCGAGAACGCGACGCCGTACTTGACCGCGGTCTGCGACGGCTCGCCGAGGTTCGTGGGAACGAGGATCCGAGTCAGTGCAAACATGCGCCTCCGCGCCGGCGCTCGCGCCGCTTTCTGTCGACGCTACGCCGCTCGCAAAGGTGAAGCAACGCCGGCGCTATCCTCTACGGTTGCGTTTTGTGCGGCAGGTGCAGCGACATCAGGACGATCGTGCCGTCGATGGCGCTGAACCAGTGCGCGGTTTTTTCGGGCACCATGATGAAGTCGCCTTTCGCGACCTTCCGCGAGACGCCGCCTTCGATGCCGCTGCCCGTGCTGTTCTCGGCGTTCGGGCGCGTTTCGTTCGTGAGCTTGCCGCCGGTCACGAGCGTGGCCGACCCCTCCACGACATAGAAGAGCTCGGCCTCGGTCTCGTGCACGGCCGCGTTACCGACGGACGCGCGATATTCGAGGCTCACGTTGTACGGCGCGAGCTGAATCAGGGACTGCGCGACGATCGGTTGGTTGTCCTTACGATCCGCTTTCGCTTTCGCGATGAGAGCAGTGACGTCGGCCGCAGAGACCATCGTCCGCGCCGCCGCGGGTGATGCTCCCGGCGCCGCGGGCGGCTGAGCCACCGCCGACGACGACACGACGAAGGCCGCGAGACCCAACGTGAGAATGCGCATGAGTTCCCCCCTATGCTCGACGGAAAAGCTCCGCGAGCGCTGACTGTGATCGAAAGGTGGCCGATTGTGGCGCGACGCCACCGTGCCCGCAACAACACGGATGCGCGCCCCATCGCACGCGAGCTAAGCTCGCGAGCGCCGCCGCGCCCAGGCGCGCGCGGCGGACCATGACGCGGGGCGGAACGCGCGGGCACGGACGTCGAACGCGAGTCGCGATGGACCGGCGCGGTCGATTGAAGTGAAATGCCGTGTCTCCGACGCGCGTAGAAGGTTCTCTCATGCAGCTTCACACCCGCCCCGCGGCGCCGCCGGCCGCGGTTTCGACCCGCGTCGTCGGCGCGTTGACCGCGCTGCTCCTCGCTGCCGGCCCGGCGCACGCGCAGCAATGGGTGTTCGCACCCGCGGCGGACGCGCAACGACTGCTGTCGAGCAGAGACGACTTCGTCGCGCGCTTGAGCCCGTTTGATCGCGCCGCGCGCATGAAGACGGACCGCGATGTCGCGGAGCCGGAGTTCCTGGAATTCGCGGGCGCTGCCGCGCTCGATTGGGACGAGCGCGAGGTGCATGCGATCGAAGCGGCCGCCAACGCGATTCGGCCGAGAATCATGGAGCTCGGACTGCCGCTCCCGAGCCAAGTGATTCTCGTGAAAACCACGGGCAGCGAGGAAGGCAACGCCGCTTACACGCGCGGGAACGCCGTCATCCTGCCCCGACGGAAGATGACTGCTAGCGACGCCGAGCTCCGGAAACTGCTCGCCCACGAGCTCTTTCACGTCGCGTCGCGCACGAGCCCCGCGCTCGCCAAGGCGTTGTATGCGGCGATCGGCTTCTACTACTGCGGCGAGGCGCCGTACCCCGCGGACCTCGCGCCTCGCAAGCTAACGAACCCCGACGCGCCCCGCAACGACTACTGCATTCGACTCACGCTCGAGGGCAAGGAGGTCGCGGCGACGCCGATTCTGTTCGCGCGGAGCGAGCGCTACGATCCCGCAGGCGGCGGTGAGTTCTTCGAATACATGCAGCTCGGGATGCTCGTCGATTCATCTGCGCCGCGCGACGCGCGGCGCTCGGCGAGCTCGACGTTGCGCGTCGTCGGGCTGCAACAGCTGTCGGGATTCTTCGAGCAGGTCGGCGCCAACACGGAGTACATCATTCATCCGGAGGAGATCCTCGCGGACAACTTCGCGCTGCTGGTGCTCGACACACCGTCGGTGCCTTCACCGGCGGTCTTGCAGAGAATACGAAGCGTGCTCGCTGCGCCCACGCCTCGGGGCACCGACAAATGAGCCGAGGCCCGCATCACTCATGAACCGCGACCAAGACTCCTCGACCGCACGCGCTCTCGCCGCTGCCGGCGACCTCGATTCCGCGCGCGACGTCGGCGCGCTCGACCGCGCGGCCAAAGCTGTCGACCGCAAGCTCGGTGCGAGCCGCGCCGGTCTCGTCGAACGGCTGATCTACGGACCGCCGCCCGCGGCCGCGGAGCTGCAATCCGGGGCGGTGATGGCGAATACCGTCGCCGGTAGCGAACGCGCCGTGGTCGATGCGGCGCTCGGCTGTCTCGCGCGCAGCGAGGCGTTCACCGCCGACGGCCGCCTCTCCGACGCGCTGCGTCGAACGGTGGCCGCCGAGCGAGCCTACGGCTACACCGTCACTGCGGAGCTCGGCGGCGCGGCGGCGTCGTACGGCGAGCTCGCGGCGGTGGAAGAAGCGCTCGCGGCGAACGGGCTCGGGCCTCTCGCAGTCGAGATCTCCGGGCAGCTCACGATCGGCGCGGGCTCGCTGCTCGCGTATGGCGACGACTACCAGCAGCGAACGTTTCTCCCGCTGGTCGTCGAAGGGCGCCCGATGGCATTCGGGCTCACCGAGGTCGGCGTCGGTGTGAACGCCAAGAAGATTCAAGCCTACGTCGAAGAGCAGACGGACGGCAGCTATCGGCTGTTCGCCGAGGGCGCCGCCAACAAGCTCTGGATCACCAACGCCGTGCACGGCGGCCTCATCGGCATCGTCGCGCGCGTCGGCAAGGACGGGCCGAGCATCGGCTTGTTCGTCCTCGAGCTGCCCAACGCGGACGTGCCTACCGGGGCCGGTCAGGACTACGAATTCCGCTGCGAGCCTTCCGGCGTCGCGGCATTCGTCGCGAACTTCAACTCGCGCCTGCATTTTCGTAACTTTCCGTTGCCGAAACGGAATCGCATCCCCGCGGACGGCGTCGAGGTGTTGTTCTATTGCTTGCGGATGGGCCGCTGCATGCTCGCGGCGATGGCGGCGGGATATCAACGCATGCTCGCACGCGACGCGAGCCACTACGCGATCCGGCGCCTAGGTGTCGGCGGACCGGTGATCCGCCACGAGCTGCCGCGGTTGAATCTCGGCCGGATCCTCGGCGGCGCATTGCAGGCGCGCGCGCTCGCGTATCTCTCGCTGCAGCAGGATGCCGACGGCGTCGATCTCGCGGGCCTGCGCGACCTCACGAAATCGGCCGCGGCCGGCGCGGGCGTAGAGTCGATGCTCGCGGCCGAGCACGTGCTCGGCGGCCGCAGCTTCCACGGCGGCAGCCGCGTGAACGACGCACGCGTCAATCTACATCTCTTCGGAGTGGTCGAGGGCGAGGACGACTTGATCCTGATGGGCATGGTCCGCGACATCACGCAGCGCTTCGTCGAAGGCTATCTCGCCGCGTTGCTGAGCGTGATTCAATCCGTCAACGCTGCGCCGGATGGCGGCAAGCTCCCCGAGCAGCAGCGGCTGCTGCGAATCGGGCTCGCGTCCCTGCTCCATCATCCGCGGCGCAGCGTCACGGCGTTCGCGCGCCTGCTCGCGCAGCCGAAGTTCTGGTCACTTTGCGGCTGGGTCGCTCGCAACGGCGCCCGGGACGTCGTGAGCCTGCCGCTGCGGCTTCTGCCCTCGGCCGTGTTCGCGCGCTATCGCGTGCTGCCCGCCGCGCTGCGTCCCTACGCGCGCTTCGCGGAGCGCAAGCTGCGGATGCTGCGCTGGAGCTATCTCGGTGTGAGCCTGTTCTTCCAGCTCGAGCTCACGCGCGCGCAGATCCCGCTGCAGCGCTTCGGGAAGTGCGTCGAGCACCTCGTGTCGATGCTCGCGATCTGTCATCACGCCGCGCTCGGCGATCAGAGCATGCGGGAGGTAGCTGCGCTGCAGGCGCAGCTACTCAAGGACAAATATCGCGCCATTCGCATCGTGTCCGACTTGGTGGCGCTGCAGCGCACGCGCCGGATGACGGCAGCGGTCGGCGCGAGCATCGAGGCAGGCAGATGCTCTCTCATCGACGACGTCGCGCCCCAAGCGTTCGGCCACGACTGGGAGCCAAACGCCGCCGACCGAAATCCGTCGCGCTGACGCACGGCGCAGAGCCGCGAAGCGCGGCCCCGGCGTGCGTTCAGCCGCCCGTCAATCCGCAGCGGAAGCTACTCGCGAGCTTCGTATCGCCGCTGTCGTCGTACGCCGCGGATTCCGGGTGAGGACACACCGGCCGCTCGAGCAAGATCTCACCCTGAGGATCGGTTTTGGTCGCTTGGATCGCTTCGGGCGCGCTGTCGTTCTCCACCCATCGCTCGATCGCCGTGATCCAGTCCGCTCGATCGGGCCCTGGCCCTCCGCTGCAATGCCCGACGCCGGGCATGAGGTACATTCGGAAGTAGCCTGCCACGGCCTTGTCTTGCCGCTGCACCGATTCGTAGTACTGGACGGAGCTCAACGCCGTCAGCGCCGAATCCGACCAGCCGTGCCAGAGGATCAGCTTGCCTCCGCCGTCGCGAAACTTGCTCAGATCCGGATTGATCGCGTTGAGCAGCTGGCCCGCTGGCACAGCCCGCGTGTGCCAATCGGCGAGATCGAAGCTCGCGTAGTTCCAGTTCGGATCGTTGTAGACGAAGTACTTGGCGAATTGCGTGCCGAAGGCGTAGTGAAGGTTCGGCACGCCGGGCGGCAGCGTCGGCGGCTCCATTTGCGTGATCCAGAGGTCCCACCCTTGCGCGTCCGACTCACCGCCGAACGGAAAACCGGGATGGATCTGCTGGCCGCCCGCAACGGGCCCGCGGTAGACGGCTTGAATCGCCGCGAGCTGCGGCTCGGTGAGACAGTCGGCCGCGGCGTCGGAGGTGCATAGCGGCAGCGTCGTCGGATCGAACTTGCAGCGGCGCGGATCCGAGATGAGACCGTCCTTGACGCCGTCGAGATAGTCGCAGGCCTTCCCTAGCCCCTCCGCCAGCAACTTGCGATTGTCGGCCGTGATCACGGGCGAAGTGAGGTCATCCGGGTTTGGAAAAACGGCCTGCTCGTTGCGGATGAAGCCGGCGGTGGTGCCCACCCAATCGAGCACCGGAGCACCCGCAACGATACCGTCGAAATCGTCGGGATAGCGCTGCGCGGAGATCATGCCCTGACCACCGCCGCGCGAACAGCCAAGGAAGTACGACCGGTCGGCACCGTCGCCGTAGTAATCCTTGATGATCTCCTTCGATACTTCCGCGGTTCGGTGCACGGCGCGGTGCGCGAAGTTTTCCTTCGCCTGATCGTTATTGAGCGCCCAGCTCGCGTCGATGACCTCCCCGGTATGGCCGGTATCGGTGCCGGCCGTCGCATAACCCCGCTCGAGCGGATTCTTTCCCGCGCTCATCCCGTCGAGCGCCTGATTCTGCACGCTGCCGACAAAACCGCCGCCACCGCCCATCAAGAACTTGCCGTTCCATGGGTCGGGCAGCAGCAGCTCGAATTTGATCGAGCCATCGATCACGCCGGTCACCTTGCAGTTCGGAACGTCGACGCGAACGGGCTGCCCGGGCGCTGGTCCCTGATGTTCGGTGAATGGCAGCGAGACGGCCTCGTCGATCGTCACGTCCTTGCGCTTGTCGGTTGCGAGGCGGGCGCACGCGGTTGCCGTCTCCGCCGCGGTCCGCGAGGGTCCGGATGGGGCCTCGGCACCGGCAGCCGCGGGGCCGGCGCTTTCCTTCGAGCACGCCGTCACGAGAATCGCGATCAGGCCGACGAGCATTGGAAGGTCTAATCGAGCAGTCGAAACATTTATTTTCATGGACTTATAGTCCTTAATTGAGGTTATTTCTTAATGATCGTGCACGCAGCCAAGCGGCGTGGCTGATCCGTGGATGCAATGTGCACGCCACGTGCGATCCGCTGAGGCGGCGAGCCGATCTCGGTAATGCTGGCGGTCGCGTGGCCCCTGCCGCGTTCCAAAATCGTGAAAGCTCGGCGCGACTGCCCGCAGACGAGCGGGTACGACACGGAGCGTGCGGGTAAACTCCGGAGTTGGGGCGAGCTAGCTTCTGCTGGCTTGGTACACAGGGGAAAGCTCAGTGATTCAAACCGTGGACGTCGCCCAAGTGATCGACGGCCAAAAGGTCCGCGCGCTCCAAGTGCGCGCATTTCTGCTCTGCGCGGCGGTGCTGTTCGTCGACGGGTTCGACGTTCAGGGCATCACCTACGTGGCCACCACGATCAGCGCGGCCTGGAGCCTGCCGCGCGGCGCGCTCGGTCCGACTTTCAGCGCGGGCCTGTTCGGCGTAATGCTCGGAGCAATCCTGCTCGCACCGCTCGCCGATCGCATCGGCCGGCGCCGCGTAATCATTTGGTCGTGCGTCGCATTCGGCCTTTGCACGCTGCTGACCGTCTTCGTTGGCTCGCTGAGCTCGCTGCTCGTGCTGCGTTTCTTCACGGGCCTCGGACTCGGCGGCGCGCTGCCGAACGCGATCGGGCTCGCGTCGGAGTACGCGCCGCAGAAACGGCGGGCCTCGATCGTGATGTTCGTGTCGAGCGGCATTTCGCTCGGCGCCATCGGCGCGGGATTTGCCGCGGCGCAACTCATCTCGACGCTCGGGTGGCAGGCGCTGTTCGTGGTCGGCGGCGTGCTGCCCCTGCTGCTCGCCGCAGCGCTATGGCGCTGGCTGCCGGAATCGATCCGGTTCGTCGCGCTCATTCCTCGCGGCCAAGCGGAAGCGAAACGTCTGTTGCGCCAGATCAAGCCGGACCTCGGTCCCGACACGGACATTCGCATTCAGTCGAGCGACGCCGAGGGCGGTAAAGCCACGGTGGCGGACCTCTTCAAGGATCAACGCGGCCGCTCGACACTTTTGCTCTGGATCGCGTTCTTCATGAGCCTCTTGAACGTCTATCTCGCGATCAATTGGCTGCCCACGTCGCTGAACGCCTCCGGCTTCACACCGGCGCAGGCCGCCGTGATCACCTCGATGTATCACGTGGGCGGAGTGTTGGGTACGTATACCCTCGGTCTGCTCATGGATCGCTTCGGAGCGCATGCGATGTTGATGCTCGCCTTCCTGCTCGCCGTCGCCGGGTTCTACACGTTCGCAACCACGCCGGGGATGGCACAGTGGAGCACTACCCTGCTGCTCATGGCCACGGGGTTCGGGGTGATCGGTGCGCAAGTCGGCATCACCACCCTCACGTCGATGATCTATCCCGTGGCGATTCGCTCGACTGGTCTCGGCTGGGCGCTCGGCATCGGTCGCGTCGGCTCGATCGTAGGCCCCACGATCGGTGGACTCATGCTCGCGACGGGTTTGGATGCGAGGCACGTGTACCTCGGGTGCATCGCGCCCGCATTGATCGGTGCGGCCGCCGTCGCGTTGATACGCTGGCGCGCGAGCCCGCAGCCCGAACCGGTGCGCGCCGCTTGAGCGCCGCCAATAGCTTGCGATCCCCTCGACGTCACGGCAGCACCGCGCGAGCGACACGAAATATGCTGGAGCATCCACTTTGAGAACCGACCTCGGCTTCAAGAGAATCGCGACCGAAGAAGCCTTCGTCACGAAGGACATCGTCCAGGCTTATCGCGATCTGCTCGCTCGCCGCGGCTCGACGGACATCGGGTTCAACAGCTTGATGGGCTACTACCTGAACAATCCGAGCGAGCGCACGCGTGCGGTGGCCGAGCGCCTCGAGGACCTGGGACCACGCCGCATCGCGCGACATGGACGCAACCGGCATCGCAATGCAGATTCTGTCGCTCACCTCGCCGGGCGTGCAGATTTTCGACGCCGCCACCGCCGTCAGCCTCGCTCGCTCCGCCAACGACGAGCTCGCGGCGGCGATCGCGAAACACCCGACGCGCTACGCCGGCTTGGCCGCGATCGCGCCGCAAGATCCGCCGGCCGCCGCGAAGGAGCTCGAGCGTGCCGTCAAGACGCTCAACCTCAAAGGCGCGATCGTGAATTCGCACACGCAAGGCGAGTACCTCGACGACGAGAAGTTCTGGGACATCTTCGAGGCGGCGGAGGCGCTCGACGTGCCGATCTACATCCATCCGAACACGCCGCCGAATTCGATGATCAAGCCGTTCATGGATCGCGGTCTCGACGGGGCGGTGTTCGGCTTCGCGGTAGAAACCGGGCTGCACGCGTTGCGTATCGTCGTGAGCGGGGCGTTCGATCGCTTCCCGAAATTGCGGATCGTGCTCGGGCATCTCGGCGAGGGGCTGCCGTACTGGCTCCAGCGGATCGACTTCATGCACGGCGCGAGCGTCCGCGCGAATCGCTACGCGAGCCAACCGAAGCTCGCTCGCCCCGCGAGCGAGTACCTGAAAGAGAATTTCTACTACACCACGAGTGGTATGGCGTGGACGCCGCCGATTCGCTACGTCCAGTCCGTGATGGGAATGGACCGCCTCATGTACGCGATGGACTACCCTTATCAGTTCGTCCCTGAGGAAGTGAACGTCACCGACTCGCTGCCGATCGCGTACGAAGACCTCAAGGCGTTCTACCAAACCAACGCGGAACGTGTATTCAAGTTGCGGTCACTCCCGTGACGCGGGCGCACTTGCGCTAAGCTGGCTGACCTCGGGATTCGCCGAACGTCGGAGCGTCGTATGAGCGAAACGGATCTGCAGGAGCTGCTCGCGAAGCTACATGCGAGCCTCAGCCGCGCCACGTCCCTCGACGCCGACGCGCGCAAGCTGCTGTCGACGGTCTCGCGCGACATCGAGAACGCGCTTGCGCGCAGCGGCCAAACGCACTCCTCGCCCGAGCCCCGGCTCGAAGCGCTCGCGGTGAGGTTCGAGGCCGATCACCCCGCGCTCGCGGATACGCTGCGGCAAATCGTCGATGCCTTGGGCAAGGCGGGAATTTAGGCGGCGGAGGAAGCGGCAGTCGCCCGCTCGCGCGCGACGGCTCAATCGTCGTCGACGATGTCGACGCGCGCCGACGACAACACATCGACGTGATTCGACGCCGCGCCGGCTCGCCCGACGTAAACATCGAAACTTTCCGTTTGCTCGCGGGCGTTGTCGTCGATCAGAGGAACCAAGATCGTCCGGCTGTCCTCGCCCGGCGCGAAGCGCTCGGTGCGACGACCGACGTCGGCGTAGTCCGAATCCACGACCGCGGTTCCATCGCTGGGCCACCAGGTCACCGTTAGGCCGTTCGACGTGTCGCCGGACCTACGGATGACGATGCTCGCCGCGCTCTGGCCTTCCCTGACGGTGATCACGGGCTGAGCGAACGATACGGTCGGCAACGGCGCCACGGGAGTGCCCGACACCGCGGGTTGGGCAACCTGCACGGGGGGCGGGACGGCCACCGCGCGCTCTGGCGTGCTGGGCACGGGCGGCGCAGCGCCCGTTGCCGGCGCCGCTGCCGGCGCCGTTGCGGCGTTGGGCTGCGACGGCGGTTGCGCGGGTGTCTCCTCGACGACGACCGGCGTTGCGCCGACGGCGCCTGCATCGCTCGACTCCGGCGCGGCTCCGGCGGTGTCGCCGGTCTCGGCGGCGGGCGTCGGCGCGACGGCGACGACTCGTGTGTCGGACGTCGCCCGATCGATCGCAGAAAGCAGCTCGGTGCCGGCAAGCCGTAGCTCGGAGTAATAAACGAACGCGAGTCCCAACGCGGCGACGGCCGCGAGCCCCAGCACGATCGGCGCCCTCTTGCTGTTGCGCGGGGTCTCTTCGGTCGGAAACCTGCGGAACAGGGCGGCGTGCTCGGCCGGCGAGAGCCGGAGACCTTCTCGAACACGCCTCAAGGCGTACGGCGCGCGTGGCAGCCGTCGGCGGTGGTGCAAGGTGCGGCCGCTCCAGCGTCCGCGGGGCACCCGCCGCTGGCGGAACCGGTCCGGCGTCCGCCGTCGGTTGCGCGTATTCCTCGGTCGGGGCTTGCAGTCGCTCCTCGCCCGAGAGGCCGAGCTCGTCGAGGTACTCGCGAACGGTCTCGGTCCTGTTCTCGCGCTGGAACTCGAGCGCGCGGTCGATCGCTGCCCAGCGCCGCGGAGTCAATCCTGCGAGCGGGCGGGGCTGGAGCCGCGCGCGGCGGGCCTCGAGCGGCGAGTTCGCGTTGAACGGATGTCGGCCCGAGAGCAACTCATAGGTGAGACACGCGAGCGTGTACACATTGTCGCGCACGTCCGGGGTGCGCACGCCTTGAGCCGTCGCGTCCTCGACGAAATAGGGTGCGAACGGCAACGCGGTCACGGGGGCGACATCGAGAAGCTGGACCCGGTAGTCGAACGTGACGAAGACGTGCTCCGGCCGAATCTCTCCGTACGCGAGCCCTTTCGCATGGAGGTAATCGAGCGCGTTGGCCACCGCCAGAATCACGGGCCCGGCCTCTTCGAATGATAGCGGCGCAGATGCGGTGCTATCGAGCACCGAGCGCAGCGACACGCCCTCGAGCAAGTCCATTACGACGAAAAACGTGCGCCGATCCTTCCCGAAGTCGAGAATCCTGACCACGTTGGGATGCGCGCCCGCACGCAAAGCTCCATAAACGCGCCCGAGCTCGTCCACGACGTTCGGTGCGGCTCCGATGGGCTCGTCGATCAGCTGAATCGCGACGCGTCGGTCCACACCCAGATCGCCGCTCGTTTGATCGAGACCTTCGTAGATATCACCGAGCCGGCCGCGTCCGATCTGTTTCCCGAGCAGATAGCGCCGCGCGATGAGACGCCGTGGGCCGAGAACGCCATCCTGCGCGTCGTCGACCGCGTGCCCGTTCGCGCCCGGGCGCGCTGCACGTAATTGCCTCGATACGGCTTCGATGTAGCTGCGTTCGCTCATCCAGGAACTTTCGGCTAATGGTTCATTAATCATCGCGGGTCCAATGAGATTGGGAGCCCGCTGCGCCTGGCGGGTAGTGTGAGGCCCCAGCTAGCGTCTTTACAACGCTCGCGGGACGCCGCCTGAAAGATAACCGCGAGCGGTTAAGCTTTTACGGCAGAGCCGCGGCAGAGGGCGAGAACGCTTCGGTTTCGGCCCGCCCCCTTGGCTCGATACAGCGCGCGGTCGGCCACGGTAGCGAGAGTAGCGGCCGTGCACGGCTCCGCGTCTCTAAACACGGCACCGCCGATACTAAGGGTGGCGCGCTCGGCGATGCGCCGATTGCGATGGACAACAGAGATCGCCTGGACCGCGATGCGCAGGTTGTATGCGAAGCGCACGGCCATATGCCGCGGCACATCCGGCAATAGCAACGCGAACTCGTCGCCCGCATAGCGAATCGCGAGATCGCCGCCGCGGCGGCAGAACGTGCGCAAGACATTTGCGACTTCGATCAGTAGCGCGTCGCCGACATCGTGACCATGGGAATCGTTGAAGTGCTTGAAATAGTCGACGTCGCAAATGAACAACGTCAGCGGCTTGCCGGTTCTCGCGGCTCGCTGCAGCTCGCTCGGGACGACCGAATCGAAATAGCGGCGGTTGCCGAGACCCGTGAGCGGATCGAGCAATGCGAGCCGCTGTGCTCGCTCGAACTCGACCTTCAAACGTCGATTGGTCCGCTCGAGCTCCGCGTTGCGGTTCTCGAGCTCCACGATTTGCTGCTTCATGTCGACCGGGAACCGATTCGGCGATCCCCGTGAGTAACTGAGCGCGAGTGCCATGGCTGTAACCTCCGTGTACGGGTTCCGAGTGGCAAGTTCTGTGCCAGTCGAGCCGCAAGGCTCTACAGGCAAGAGCCAGCCATCCGATCTCCCTGCGGAGCACTTGTACTCGGGCCGCGCCCACCGCGGAAGTTGGCCCAAAGCACTACTCAGAAATTGGAATTTTCCCAGAATTCGTGAAGCGCCCGACCCGCGGCCGCAAGTCGAACGGCGCGGCCCTAGGCAACTCCGCGCCCCGTATGGGTGCGCGCTGCTTTCCCCCGCGTCGAAGGCCCGCGGCTTGGCGACGGTGCGCCCTCAATCGCTACGGATAAGGGTTTTGGTCGCGACGATGTCTCCGGAAGACGTGCCGACCATGATTCGATAGCTGCCGGGCGCGATGGTCCACTCGTGCGCCGCGGCGTCCCAGATTTGCAGGGCCTGTGGCTCGAGCGCGACGTCCACTTCCAGCGCGGAGCCGGGCTCGAGGGTGACCTTGCGAAATCCCTTGAGCTGCTTCGGCGGCTCACCCGCGGCGTCCGGAAAGCCAACGTAGACCTGAACGACTTCCGTGCCCGCGCGTTCACCCGTATTCCGCACGGTCGCCCGTACGATCGCGTTGCCTGCAGTCTCACGGAGCGTCACACCACCCACTCTGAATTTCGTGTAGCTCAACCCGTAGCCGAAGCGGAACAGCGGCTCCCGGCCGTGTTGGTCCCAGTAGCGGTAGCCGATCGCAAGATCCTCATCGAAACGCACATCGGCCAGCGCCCCGGACGCGTCCTTGGCTCCCGGGTATTGCTCGGCCGCGCGGGCCGGCCCGTCCTGTTCGTCGCGCGGAAACGTCACCGGCAGTTTTCCGCCCGGCACCGCATCGCCGAACAAAAGTGCCGCCGCGGCGGTGCCGAAGGCGTCCCCAGGTAGCCAAAGCTCGAGAACGCCCGCGACTTTCGCGAGCCAAGGCATCGCCACCGCGCCGCCCGTGGTGAGCACTACGATGGTGCGCGCGTTCACTGCTGCGACGGCGGCGATCAGCTCGTCCTGCGCCCCCGGAAGCGCGAGGCGGCTCCGATCCATGCCCTCACCCACGATGTGTCCGGCAAAGACCACGGCTACATCCGCGCCGCGCGCGGCTGCGACCGCCTGATCGATCAATGCTTGCGCGGGCGCGTGGCTCAGCCGCAAGACCGGCCCGAGCCTCGTCGCAAGCATTCGGCGCTCCTCCGCGCCCAGTGTGACGCGCGGCGTGTAGTGCACCTCGATTTCAACCGGCACGTCGCGCGTAACGCGTACGGAAGCGTAGGCGCGCGCGCCGAAGTCGGCGTTCGCGAACTCGTCGATCAGCCTGCCGCCGACGAGCAGCTTGGCGGTGCCGGATCCGTCGAGCGTGAAGGTCTCGAGCCCCGACTCCTGCGGCACGAACCTGCCCCGCCAGCGCACCGACCAGAGCTTGTTCTCGGGCAGTCCCGCGATCTGCGGCAGCGCGGACGCGTCGACGCCGGGCTCCACACGACGCAGGAAAGGCTCCGCTGAAAAGTCGAGCTCCGGGTTGGCGAAGTATTCTGCGACCAGGCCTGGGTGCACCTTCGGGCGTGCGCAGCTCGTCGGCCGGAATCGCGGCTCCGCCGCGCAGCGACGGCGCGCCGGCCGCGTACCGGACGGCGACCGTCGAGCCGGCACGCTCCTCGATCGCCCCGAGCGCTGGCACGAGATGCCTCGGCTCGACGTACGCGGAACCCTGCTCGACGACGTCGGCTTGCTCGCCGGCTTGAATGCCGATCACCGCGATCGAGCGCACCCTCGCGCTCAGAGGCAGGACGCCATTCGCGTTCTTCAGGAGCACCGCTCCGCTCGCGACGATCTGCGCCGCGAGTGCGCGAGCCTCGGGCGTCGAGACGTCGCCACCGAGCCGATTTCGCAGGATGGTCGAACACGCCGACCCGAAACCCGGCAACGAGCCGCCGCATCACGAGATCGTCGAGCCGGTCGTGCGCGACGTCGCCGCGCTCGATCGCGGCGCGAAGACTCTGGCCCGCGAACAGATCAGGGCCCGCGGCCTGCGCCGCGGGGCCCGAGCGCGGCTCGAATTGACCGGTGTCGAGACCCGCGATGACCGCGGGCACGACGCTGCGTTGCGCAACGGGGAAGTCGGGGCTCACGACGCCGTCGAATCCCCAATCCTTGAGCGCGCCCAGCGTGTAGCTATTTTCGCAAGCGTACGAACCGTTGATGCGCGGGAACGCGCACATCACGGCGCCGGCCTTGCCCTCTTCGACCGCGGCCCGAAAGGCCGGGAAATAGATCTCGCGCAACGCACGCTCGGACACGATCTGGTTGACCGCGAGCGCGAACCCCGTCGGATTGTCGCCGAGCCTTCCCTGCTCCTGCGTGTACGCGGCGAAGTGCTTGATCATCGTAATCACGTGACGCGACTGAATCGCCGCCACCTCGCGGGCGACGATGCGCGCGGCAAGGTACGGGTCCTCGCCGAAGCTCTCGGTCGAACGTCCAAAGTGCCAAGTGCGCGTCAGGTCCATCGCGGGACCGAGCATTTGGTTGCGCCCCGAAGCAAAGAATTCGCTGCCTACGGCGAGCCCGTAACGTTCGGCGAGGTCGGGGTCGAAGCTCGCAGCCAACGTGAGCGGCGTCGGCCATGCGGTGCCGCCGTTGACACCCGCAGGGCCGTCGGAGCCGCTACCAGTCCCTAGACCGAGCTCCATCATGATGTCGCGCTGGCCGGGCGGCGCGAGAAACCCAACGCTCTCCACGAACGCGAGCTTGTTCTCGACGGTGCCGAGATGATCGAGCACGAATTTCGCCCGACACCCGGGCGAGTAAGTCGCGTCTAACCAAGGTCTCTCGACGTTCGCCGGTGGTTGCGGGCAAGAAGGCGGGATCAAGCTCGGCGCGCCACGCACGGACGCTGCCGCGATGCAGATCGCGAGCGCGCAGCTCCATTTCTCGAACCCCTTCATCGCTCTCCCCCGTTTCCGCCCGCGTAGCTATCGTTGGCTGCGGGAGAGCGCTACGGCGCCGGCTTCTGAGCCTCGCGCGAGTAATTGCGATACGTCAGCTCCTCGCAGCGATCCACCGCGAACGGGGCGTCCGCGGGTAGCACGGTATCCACGCCCGCATATTGGTCCGTGTAGTAGACGGGATCCTCGGCCACGTAGTCGCGCTGCAGGGCCCTCGTCTTCGGATCGAGGGTGAATCGCTCGACGACGTGCAGCCTGTCGCTGCTCGGCACGGTGCCCGCAAGGATGCCTGGCGTAAAGCCGACGGTGTCCACGACGAGCGTGTCGCCGTCCCAACTTCCGATCGAATGGCCGGCTCGGCCCGGGATGAGGTTGGCGGGATGACTCGTCACGTTCACGTGAATCGTCCGCGTGAGCCCGCGGCCGTACTGCAGCGTGACCAGGTCCTTCGTCTGCGTAATCCGGTTGATCGGACCATCGAACACCCAGTCCATCAGGATGCTCGTGATCTCGCAGCGGCTGCGCGGACTCTCTTGCGGCGGAACGTCGCGCAGCGCGTCCGCGGCCGCTTGACCGGCCGGAGTAAAGGTGACGGGCCTCGCACCCCAACCGTTGCTCGGCACGTCCGCGACGGCGACGCTGCCGCTCTCGACGGCCGCGACGAGGCTTTTCGGCACGAGCCCGCCCCGCCCGCTCGGCGGCCGTGCGATCAAGTACTGTTCCTGCGCCCAGTCGCCCGCGAGATTGGGTTCGCCGGTCGGAAGTCGCGGGGGCCGGTCGGCGGGTCGCGCCGAATCTCCGGTGGTGAGCTGTTGATAACGCTCGAGCGTCGGCGAGTCGCCGATGGTCAGTGTCTCGACGTAGCAGGAGGCCGGATCGTCGCGATGCGGCTTGCCGGCGACCGTCACGTGCTTGCCCGGCACGAACATCTCCGGCGACCAGCCCGAGCGGCGCAGCACCGTGGCCGCGCGCATCTCGCAGCGCATCTTGAGAGGCGTGCCGTCGGACGCCGACCGAGTCGAAATACAGATAGCTGTGCGGGTTCACGAAGTCGATGCCGGTGAGCGTCCCCTCGAGCGTAACGTCTTTCGTCGGATCGAACCGGCCGAAACCGTGATGCGCCCAGGCCGGAGCAGAGAGCGCGATGGCCGCAAATGCCACACCTGAAACCCTGGACATGTGCTCCTCCGACTTTGTGCGCGGGGGCGTCTTGTTTCGTCGCAGTATACAGCGCCAAGCCCACGCGCTCGCCGCAGCCGCACGCGTGATCGAGCCGCGAGCTTTGCTCTCGCCCGGATCGCGCCCGCTGGGTCGTCCGGCATAGAATCGACGCCTTTATGGTGATGCCCCGGATGTCGCACGATGCCCTGCGGGCGGAGACATCGACAGGACTATTAGGCCGGATTATGCGTAGGGACACGCCATGAGCTATCTCGTGTTTTGCGTCTTCGACCTCAAAGGTGCGACGCGCGATGACTACCTGTATGCCTACATGGACCTCGCGACGCTCGGCCTGCGTAAGATCGTGAAATCCGAGAACGGTCCCGGCTTCAAGCTTCCGGTAACGGCGGTGATGGGGACCTTCGACGGCGGGAGCGTGGAAGATGTGCGTACCATCGTTGGCAAGAAGATCCAGGGCATCTTCAAGTTGCGCGGGTTGAGGGGGAGATTCTTCCTCGTCGCGAGTGCGGACTGGGCATGCGCCGGCGAATCGACTTGAGCTGCGGCAGAACACGAATGGGAGTCGCAGCCACTCTGCTGCCTCGCGATCGCTCCCGCTTTTGCGCAGGAGTTGCCCGGACAGCACACGCGTTTCGAGCTGACCGCCTACGGAGCCTACCGGGTCGGCGGCGTTTTCGAGCAGGAAGACGGCGACGGTGAGTTCGAGCTCGATGAAGGCGGCGCAGAAGGGTTGGTCTTCAATTTCCCGGCCGCGAACGTCGATACGCAATGGCAAGCGTTGTACGCGCATCAGCAGACCGAGCTCGAGACGCAGCCGGGGTTCGATCCGCAGCAGAGGCTAGGCATCGACATCGACTATTTTCAGTTCGGCGGCACGTACCTGTTCGAGGGAGACGAGACGCGGCCGTTCATCGCGCTCACCGCGGGTGTCGCACACTTCGGGCCGACGACTACGGATATCGAATCGGAGACTTACCTCTCGGGCTCGCTCGGGGGCGGAGTGCAGCTGCTCAGGTCGAAACGCGTCGGCGTACGCCTCGAGGCGCGAGTGTTCGCGACGTTGGTCGACAGCGACGGCGCGTTGTTCTGTCGTTCGGGGCCCGAAGGCAGCGCGTGCGCGATCACGATCGCCGGCACGGCGCTATTCCAATGGGAAGCCAGCGCTGGAGTCGTATTCCGCTTCTGACGGAGCGCGACGCACGCGTCTATGAACGCGCCGCGGGAATGGCCAGTAGCGGGCAGGGAGCGCGGCGCAGCACGCGCTCGGTCGTGCTGCCGCGCAGCGCCTCGAACACGCCGGCTCGCCCCGCAGTCGGCATCACGATGAGGTCGGCTCGAATCAGCTCCGCCGCCGCGATGATCTGATCGACGGGCTCGCCGCTGCGACGCGCAGTCTGGAACGTCCAGTTCGAGCCGTCCTTTGCGTGCATGCTCGGTGGATCGGCGTCGTCCCCGACGTGCAACAGCGTAATCGTCACGCCGCCGTCGCCCACGCTCTCGGCCATACGACACGCGAAGTCGATCGCCGTGCCGGCGTTCGGCGCGTGGTCGACGGGAATCAGGATGTTCTCTAGCGTGAGGCTCCCGTCTTCCGGCGCGACGATGCTGCGCTGCGCGTCGGCCGGCACGAACAGTGTCATCGTTCTCGACCACCGCGACATCGCCTCGGCCACGGAGCCGTGCAACCAGCGCGCAGCCCCTTCGCGCCCCTCGGTCGCGACGACGAGCAGATCGGCAGACTCCTTGTTGAGGTAGTTGGCCACGGCCAACGCGGGAAACGGGCTCGAGATAGCCATCTTTGCGACGCTCACGCCGACTGTCTCGAACACGGCCGACTGCGGCGCATTGGGCTCGAGCAGCCCCCAACGCTCGAGAGTCTTGCGTACCGCCGGAAAACGGCTCCAATCCCCGTGCGCATCCGTCGCGACGTGCACGAGCACGAGACGCGCGCGATTGAGCAGCGCCACGGCTAACGCATGCGAGAACGCGCGTTCGTCGGCCGCCGAAAAGTCGGTCGCATGCACGACCGATTGGATCGCGGGCGCGGGCCCCGTCGTTTCTCTATCTATCAAGACGGCTCCGTTTCTTCACCCTGGCGGCGCAGCGAGCGTGCGCTCGAGTTGCGCCGCACAAGGACCCCCGCGCAGCGACCCGCCGCCCGTAGTCGCGATCGGCCGTGCCGACGCGCGCGTCGATGCGCCCGCGACGGCAACTCTCCCGCTACTTCGCAGCCTCGACGTTCAACGCCAACGACTGCTGATAGACGGCACCGACCTGATCGCCCAGCTTGATCTTGCTGAGGTCTATGTCGCTTGCGACGGGCAGCGCGAGCGTCTGCCGTGGACCCTTGAGGGTGACGACCCGCGTGGTCGGGTCTATCCCGACCACCGTCGCCGTTACCGCAATGGTCTCCTGGATCACCCCGCCCGGTTTCTCACCGAGAGGTGCGCGGGCCGCTTTGGTGTCCTCTACACGCACGGGCTCTTTGCCGGGCGGGCCGAGCGCGACGACGAGACCCACTTTGTAGACCACCGTGACGCGATCGCCCTTCACGACTTGCGGGAGATTGCGGGCTTCCTCGCTCACGACGAGCGTCACGAGCTCGCCGTCTTCCTTGCGAAGCGTCACCTCGCGCGTTTTCTGATCGATTGCTTCGACCGTGGCAGTCGCCCTCGCGGACGCGGTAGTACCGACTGCGAGTCCCCCGCCCGAGGCAGGTGGCTGGGTTGGCTGCTGGGCGAGCAGCGGCGTTGCACCGAATATCGCGAGCACGAGACTCGCACCTAGAATTGAACGGCTCATCGCAAAAACCTCCGCATGTTTCGGGCACGAGACCGCGTGGTGGGATCAGAGTCTCGATGCGCGTTTGACTGAAAAAGAACTCGCCCCCAGAGCATACGGGACCGGGCCCATCGTGCTGCATACGCTTTTAGGCCTATTGCAGGCTGAGCTTCGATGAGCAGACGCTCGCCCGAGGGGGCGGTTGGCACCGCGCGCTGCGTTTGAATCCGGCGTGGCCGGCCTGCGGCACGAACGCGAAACGACGATCCCCAAATGGGCCGCTCAGCGGCTAACCCGCTTGGACCGCGGCGCCGCTTCAAGGGAAGATGCGCAAAGCCGAACGAACGGGGCGGCGAATGGCTTTTTTCGGCGGGGGGACTTGCGCATGACGATTCGAAGCGTGATCGCAGCGGGGACGCTCGCGGGATTGTTAGGCTTTTGCGGCGGCGCCAATGCCCAGGGGGGCTTCGCCACCCGAGCTCGCGACCGTGGAGGTCAAGGACAACATCTACGTCATCAGGAGCGGCGCGTCGGGCAACGTCACGGTGCTCGTCTCCGACGACGGCGTGCTGCTCATCGACGATAAATTCGCGAACGACCATGACGGCGTCATGGCGCAGCTCGCGAAGATCACGAAGCAGCCCGTGCGCTACGTGATCAACACCCACCTGCACCAAGACCACACGGGCGGCAACGCGCAGATGCAGGCGCTCGGCGCGCGAGCTCATCGCGTCCGCGAACGCGCGCCGCATCATGATGGTGCGAATGATGAATCGCGCGAAACGCTCACGCGACGACATCCAGGCGATGCTGAAAACGGAGTTCGGCTGGAGCGACTTCATGATGAACTTCGGGCTCGACGGGATCATTGCCGAGATGCAGTAGGAGCCGCCCGTCGCCCAACGTGCGACGTGCACTCCCCTTCTCACCGCCGAATGTCGCCCTGCGCGGCTGCCGCAAGGCGCTCCGCGTCGCTCCAGTCCACTAGGTTGAAATCCCCTCGCACGGAATGCTTGAGTGCCGCCGCAGCGGTCGCGAGCTCGAGCGTGCGCTGCTCGTCGCCGCGGAGCAGCAGCCCGTGCAGCACGCCGGCCGAGAATGCGTCGCCGCTGCCAACGCGGTCCACGATGCCGTCCAGGACGTGAGTCCGCGAAAGATGCTCGCTCGTGCGGGTGAACATCAGGCCCGAAAGCCGCTGCCGCTGCACGCTCTCGACTTCGCGTACCGTCGAGCAGAGCCGCTCGAGGCGGGGGAACATCGCGAACGCCGCTGCCGCCGACGCGCGCCGGCGCTGTAGCGCGTCGGCGCCGGAAAACTCCGTCCCGAGAATCAGCCCGAGGTCGCGCTCGTCGGCGAACGCTAGAGTCGCCGTCGCGAGCATGCTCTTCAGAGTCGGGCGTGGGTCGCGCCCCGAAGCCCGCCAGAGTTGCTCGCGGTAGTTGCAGTCGAATGAGAAGCTCACGCCGAGCGACGCGGCCGTCACAGCGGCGAGCTGATTCGCCGCCGCGGCGGTCTCGCTGATGGCGGACGTGATCCCGGAGCAATGCAGCCAACTCGCGCCGCGCAATGCCTCGGGCCAGTCGATCGCGCTCGGAAGCGCGAGCGCGAACGCAGAGTGGCTGCGATCGTAGAGCACGGCGGACGGCCGCGACACGGCTCCCGGCGTCAGAAAGTAGAGACCCATCCGGCCGGGACCAACGAGGATTCCGCCGGTCGTGACGCCGTGGCGGCGCAGCTCAGCGACTGCGGCAGCGCCGAGCGCATTGTTCGGCACCACGCTCAGCATCGCGGCGGCATGACCGAAGCGCGCGAGCGACACGGCGACGTTCGCTTCCGCGCCGCCGATGTGCGCTCGGAGCTCGGGCGTCTGGAGAATCTGCTCGCCGTCGGGGCTGCTGAGCCGCACGAGCAGCTCTCCGAAGCACACGACGCGCGCCGGCGCGCTCATGAGCCCGCCTTCGCTGCCCGCCCGCTCATCGCGCGAGCCAACCGCCGTCCACCGGCAAAATCACGCCGTGGACGTAGTCCGAGGCCGCGGACGCGAGAAACACCGCCGCGCCCGCAAGGTCTTCCGGCTCTCCCCAACGTCCCGCGGGGATTCGCGCGAGGATTTCCGCGTTGCGCTTCTCGTCGGCCCGCAGCGCCGTCGTATTGTCCGTCGCGAAATAGCCCGGCGCGATCGCGTTGACGTTGATCGCCGCGCGGCGCCCACTCGTTCGCGAGCATCTTCGTGAGGCCCGCGAGACCGCTCTTGCTCGCAGTGTAGGACGCGACGCGCACGCCGCCCTGGAACGACAACATCGACGCGACGTTGATGATCTTGCCGCGGCGGCGACGGTCGACGACGTGACGCGCGACGGCTTGCGACAGAAAAAAAACGGTCTTCAGATTCACGTTCATGACGTCGTCCCAGTCCGTCTCGTCGAACTCGAGCGCGTCGTTGCGGCGGATGATGCCGGCGTTGTTCACGAGGATGTCGATACCGTCGAAGCGCCGCAGAGCTTCGGCAACGATCGCGCCAGCGCGGTTGGGCTCGCGCAGGTCGGCGTCGATGAACTCGATGCGCCGGCCGAGCGCAGTGACGCTCTCGGCAGTCGCGGTGGGCGGCGTGCGGCCCACTGCCGCGATGTCGGCGCCGGCGCGCGCGAGAGCGATCGCGAGCGCGCGGCCGAGGCCGGTATTGGCGCCGGTCACGAGCGCGGTGCGATTCTCCAGGCTGAACGGCGACGGCGAGCTCACGCGCGTCACTTGAGCTGGCAGATGTCGAGCACTTTCATGTCGGTGTAGTCGAGATTTTCGCCGCCCATCGCCCAAATGAACGAATAGCTGCTCGTGCCCGAGCCCATGTGTATCGACCACGGCGGCGAGATCACGGCCTCGTCGTTGCAGACCACGATGTGCCGCGTCTTGTCGGGCTCTCCCATGAAATGAAACACGCGGTCGTCGGCACCAAGCCCGAAATAGAAGTAGACCTCGGAGCGCCGGTCGTGCAGGTGCGGCGGCATCGTGTTCCAGACGCTGCCCGTCGCGAGTTGGGTGAGCCCGAGCAGGAGCTGGGCGGACTTGCACGTCTGCGGCACGATGTATTGATAGATCGTGCGCTCGTTCGACGTCGCGGCCGAGCCGCGTCGCAGCGGCACGGCCGAGTCGAGAGAAATCTTCGTGAGCTCGAAACGCGCGTGCGCGGGCGTCGACACGAGATAGAACTTCGCGGGCTGCGCGGGATCGGCCGATTCGAACGAGACTTGCTCGGTTCCCATCGGCACGTAGAGCCCGTCCCTGGGACGCAGCGACTGCGCTTCCCCGTCCGCACGAACCCGTCCTTCGCCGCTGCCGACGTTCACGACCCCGAGCTCGCGGCGTTCGAGGAACGGCACGCCGACTTTCGGCTCGCTCTGCGCGGGCAGGACGAGCGCTTCGTGCACCGGCGCCGCGCCGCCGATCACGAAGCGTTCGTTGTGCGAATAGTTGAGCACGATCCGGTCGGCGGCAAACAACTCCGCGACGAGATAGCGATCGCGCAACTGCTCGTTGCGCGCCGCGTCCATCATGTCGGGATGGGTCCCCTGGTAAGTCTTCGTGAACATGGTTTCGCTCGATCGAGCCCGAGGGCTACTTACGCGGTAGTGGTGCGGTCGATTGACGCACGATGATCTCGGGGTTGAATGCCACCTGCGCGGCGTGATCGCGCGACTCGTGCACGAGCATCGACGCGGCAGCCTTGCCCATCTCGCGGATCGGGAGGCGCACCGTCGTCAGCGGAGGCCAGATTCGCGAGGCCATCGGCGTGTCGTCGAAGCCGACGATCGATAGATCCTCCGGCACGCCGAAGCCCGCGCGCCGCGCAGCTTGATAGACGCCAACGGCCATCTCGTCGTTGCCGGCGAACACGGCCGTCGGCCGCGCGTTCGGCGGGCGCTCGAGCAGCTGTTGAGCGCAAGCGACGCCCGATTCGAACGTGTAGCCACCTTCGAGCACGAGCTTCGGATCGAGCGCGAGGTCGAACTCCTTGAGCCCCTCCGCGAACCCGCGCAACCGCTCGTGCGACGAGCGGAACGTCGACGGGCCCCTGATGTGCGCGATCCGCTCGTGGCCGAGCGTCGCGATATGGCGGGCCGCGGCGGCCGCGCCTTCGCTGTCGTGAGTCTTGATCATGCTGTGCGGTGCGTCGAGCAGCACGGACGCGATGCGCACGTACGGACAGTTCGCCGCGGTCAAGATGTCCGCGAGCTCTTGATCCTCCGAGACCGAAGGCGGAAGGATCGCGCCGAACAGCTTCTGCTGCTCGACGAACGATCGCATGCTGGCGTGGAAGTTTCGATCGCTACGATCGACGGGCCGCACGATCAGCTGAAAGCTCGTGCCCTCGAGCGTGTCGAGTATCCCGCGCTGCATGTTCACGACGTATTGCGGGCTCGGGTTGTCGTAGATCATCGCGATCAAGAACGAGCGGCGAAACGCGAGAGCGCGAGCCTGCGGATCCGGTGCGAAGCCGTGCTCGGAGATGACCAGCTTGACCTTCTCACGCGTTCCGTGCCGGACGAGCGGCGAGTCGTTGATCACGCGCGACACGGTCTTCTTGGACACGTTGGCGAGCCGCGCGATGTCGTTGATCGTGACCTTGGCTTTGTGGCGTGTGTGCCGTTGCGTTCGCGGCTGCTCGGCCTTCAGCTTGTCTTTCGTCACACTGTTCTCGGAGGCGTAGCGGGCTAGGTGCCGCCGGCCTTGGCGCTACTGTCGAGGACGTCCGGCGACCGTGGAGCCATCGTCGCGAGGTCCCATTTGGATGGATCGAATGCGCGCTGAGTCGGCGGCACGTGCGGGTAGCCGCCCACTTCGCGTTCGCTGTCGATGATCTTGCCGCGGCCTTCCGCGACGTCTGCGAGGATCCGCACGTCGTGCGCATCGCGATCCCACGGCCGCGCGCCCGCGTTCGCGAGCACCCACGTTTCCACTTCTTCGGCGGACAATGCCGTTAGCCCCAATGGCCAGTCAAGCGGCTCCGCGTGCTCGAGGATTCGCGCCGTCGTCGTCGTGTATCGACCGAACATCGGCAGTGGATTGCCGAGCCGATCGACGGCCACGTTGTCGCGGCCGTGATAGTCGAGATCGCCGCCGCCGCCGATCATGAGGAACGCGATGTCGGCGTGCGTCGAGGGCCCTGCGCGCAGCACGTTGCCGACGGCCGTCATGCGGCCGTGCTCGAAAGGCACGGCGCCCCACTCGAGCGGCTGCAAGTTGTAGTGCAGCGCACGCGCACCCGGATCGTAGATGAAGTTGTTGACGATCGTGCCGTGCACGCCGCCCTTGAACAGCGGGCTGCGCTCGAGATCGTGGGCATAAAGGTTGCCGTAGATCAGGATGTCCGTGACGTTGTCGTGGATCAGCGAGCCCTTCGAGTGCTCGAGCTTCGCGTGCGTCGAGTTCGCGAGACCTTCCGCGATGATGTTGTGGCTGAAGGTGATTCGGTGCGAAGTGCCGCGGCGCCAATCGTCCGGCGTCTTGCCCGTGAACCGCGGACCCGATGCCGATAGGTTCTCGTCCGTCGCCCAAGTGAACGTGCAATGGTCGACGATCACGTCGTGCGCGCCGGCCTGCGTCGAGAACGCGTCTTCGCCCCAGCCGCTGCCCTTCTCTTGGCCCGCCTCGCCGGGGCGCACGCGGATGTGCTGCATCACCACGTCGCCCGCGAGAACGTCGATGCCGCCTTGGATCAGCGTGATGCCGGGCGACGGCGCCGTCTGACCGGCGATGGTCACGTTCGGCGCTTCGATCTTGAGAGTGCGGCGCTCGAGGTCGATCACCCCGCCGACTTCGAACACGATGATCCGGGGCTCGTTCGCCGCGAGCGCCTCGCGCAGCGAGCCCTTGCCGTCGCTCGCGAGCGTCGTGACGCGGATGATCCGCCCACCGCGCCCGCCGGGCGTCGCGGCCGCCCAGCCCACGGCGCCCGGAAAGGCGAGCGGCGCCGAAACGCCCAAGGCCGATCGCGCACGGCGCGGCGGATCCGTCGCGGCCTGCGCGCTTGCGGCGGATCGGAAGGCCGCGGCGCCGAATGAGGCGGCTCCGAGCACTACGGCTCCGAGCCTGGCGATCAGTAGGTTCGAGTTTCTCGAGACTTTACGCGCCACGATTTCGATCTCCGTCGAATCTAGCCGCTGTGGCGCGGCTCGCCGTTTCAAGGAAGCCCCGCCTGCCGCCAGTATATTGATAATGACACCGGTTTCCCATACCCTCACCGGCCGGGACCGACGTCGCGGAGAAGGGGTTCTCGTGCTCGAGCACACTGGCGATCGCGCACTCGACGCGCAGGCGTCGACGATCGCGCAGCGCTTCGTCGCCGCGCGTCGAAGCGGCGCGCCGCTCGCTGCGTTCCCGGGCCCTGTTCCCGCGGACCTCTCCGCGGCGTACGCGTGCCAAGATGCGGCGATCGGCCTCTGGCCCGACGTCGTCGCCGGCTGGAAGGTCGGCTTGATCGGCGGCGCGCAAGCAACTGCGTTCAAACAGAACCGCCTCGCGGGGCCGATCTTCCGCAAGACGATTCGCCGGTCCGAGCCGGGTCAGCGCACGGTGTTTCCGGTGTATCAAGACGGGTTCGCGGCCATCGAGGCGGAATTCCTGCTGCTGCTCGGCCGCGACGCGCCCCCGGCGAAGCTCGACTGGACGCTTGCGGAGGCGTGCGAGCTCGTCGATGCGGTGCACGTCGGCATCGAAACCGCCGGCAGCCCGCTCGCGACGATCAACGATCTCGGGCCGTGCGCGATCGTCGCCGACTTCGGCAACAACGCGGGGCTCATCGTCGGCCCCGAGCTGCCGGGCTGGCGAGAGCTGCCGGTCGAGCAGTGGCGTTGCGAGACCTTCATCGACGGCGCGTTCGTCGGCCGCGGGCACGGCGGCATGCCGCCGGGAGGACCGTTCGAGTCGCTGCGCTTTCTACTCGGGATCAGCGCGCGAGCGCTCGAAGCCATTGCAAGCCGGAGCCTGGATCTCGACCGGTGCGATCACCGGAGTCCACGAGATCGCACCCGGCCAGTCCGCGCGCGTCTCGTTTCACGGCGCAGGCGATGTGTCGTGCCATGCCGAGCGGTTCTCGGCCGCCGGCGCCGGCACGTTGCGATGGTGACGCGACGGCATTTCATGCGCGGGCTCGCGGCCTGCGCGGCCGCCGGCGGCGCGCGCGCCGCCACGGGCGCCGCCGTGCTCGCGGCGGCCGACGTCCACCCCGCGGACTATCCCACCGTGGCAGCAGTCGGGTGGATCAACGAGCAGCTCGCGAGCGAATTCGGGGGCGCGCTCGTGCTGAACGTCTATCATTCGGGCCAGCTCGGCAGCGAGAAGGACACGCTCGAGCTCGCGCGCATCGGCGCGCTCGCGGTCACGCGCGTGCACAGCTCGGTGCTCAACAATGCCGTACCCGCGACGCGGATTCTGTCGCTGCCGTATCTGTTCGACTCCACCGAGCACATGCGCCGTGCGTTCGACGGCGCGCTCGGCACCGAGATCCTCGCGGCGTGCGAAGCGCGCGGGCTCATCGGCCTCGCGCTCTACGATTCGGGCTCGCGCAACTTCTACAACACGCGCCGGCCCGTCGTCGTCCCGCACGACCTGCACGGGCTCAAGCTCCGCGTGCCGCAATCCGACATTTTCATCGAGAGCGTCGCGGCGCTCGGTGCGAGCCCGACGCCGCTCGCATACGGCGCAGTATTTTCGGCTCTGCAGACGCACCTCATCGACGGCGCCGAGAACAACTGGCCGAGTTACGTTTCGAGCCGGCATTTCGAGATCGCGCGCTACTGGTCCGAATCCGAGCACGCTTATGCGCCCGACATGCTGGTCATGTCGAAACGCGTCGCCGACGCGCTCCCCACGGCGCAGCGCGATTTTCTCATCGCGGCTGCGCGTCGCTCGCTACCGCTGATGCGCGCGCGTTGGGACGACACGGTCGAGAAATCGCGGCGCGCGGCGCGCGATGCGGGCGTCGCGATCGGAACGATCGACAAGGGCGAGTTCCGCAAGGCGGTGCAACCGCTGCTCGACCGTTACCTGCGCGACCCTGACATCGCGCGGCTCCACGACATGCTGCGTGGCTTCGCGTGAGCGCGGCCGCGAGTAGCGACGGTGGCCCGCCCGCGCCGGCGGGCGCGCCGGTCGAGGCCCGCTCCGTACCCACCGAAGATCTGGCGTTCATGCAGGGTCCGCTGCGCGGCCTGGCGGCCGCAGCGCTCGCGACGGCGGGCGCCGCGCTGGTCGCGCTCGCGCTCGATCGAGGCATGGCAAGTATTCGCGCGCTACGCGCTCGGCGCGCCGGCGGCCTGGACGGAGCCGGTAGCGCTGCTGCTGCTGAAGACGGCGCTCATGCTCGCTGCGGCGGTCGGCGTGCGCCACGAAACACATTTCCGGTTCGCGCTCGGCGCAGCGGCGGCGGGCCCGCGCGGCCGCGCCGTGCTCGAGGCGACGGCACGCCTCGCAACCGCCGCCATCGGCGTAACGTTCGCCGTCTACGGTACGCGCCTCATGCTCGCGACTTGGGGCTTGAAGGCACCCGGCGCCGCGTTCTCTTCCGGTCTCAACTACGCGCCGTTCGCCGTCGGCGGGCTCCTGTTCGTGTTGTTCGCGTTCGAGCGGCAGATGCGCCGCGCGCGCCCCGGCGCTGCGGGCGGTTGAGTGGCGCTGCTGACCCTGTTCGGTGCGTTCGCGGTGCTGCTCGCCGCCGGCGTCTCGGTTGCAGTCTCGCTCAGCGTCGCCTCGCTGCTGACTCTGCTCTATCTCGGCCTGCCGCCCGACGTGCTCGTGATCGAGACTGCCGCAGGCACGGACTCTCCCACGTTGCTCGCGATCCCGCTGTTCGTGTTCGCCGGCCAGCTGATGCTGCACGGCGGCATCTCGGAGCGGCTCATTGCGTTCGCCGCGGCGCTCGTCGGCCACCTGCGCGGCGGGCTCGGCCAAGTGAACGTGCTGTCGTGCCTGTTGTTCGGCGGCGTGTCGGGCTCGGCGATCGCCGACGTTTCCGCGATCGGCGGCTCGATGATCCCGCAGATGGTCGAGCGCGGTTACGACCGCGACTACGCCGTGAACGTGACGATCTCCGCCGCGCTCGTCGCGCTGCTCGTGCCGCCGTCGCACAACCTGATTCTCTATTCGGCGGCGGCCGGTGGCGGCATATCGATCGCGGACCTGTTCGCGGCCGGAATCGTGCCCGGACTATTGCTCGTGATCGCCGTGATGCTATCGGCCTACTTCGTCGCGCGGCGCCGCGGCTACCCGACGGCGCGCTTCCCTGGTCTGCGCGCAGCGGCGCTGAGCTTCGTCGCGGCCCTGCCCGGCTTGCTGCTCGTATTCGTGATCTTCGGCGGCATTCGCGCGGGCATCTTCACGGCTGTCGAGAGCGCCGCGATCGCCGTTCTCTATGCGGTCGTCGTCACTGCACTGGTGTATCGCCACCTCCGGTGGCGTGAGTTTCGTGCCGCGTGCGCGAGCGCCGCGCACACGGCCGGCATCATCCTGTTCGTGATCAGTGCCGCGGCCGCGTTCGGCTGGCTGCTCGCGTATCTCGAGGTGCCCGCGCAAGTCGTCGCGGCACTGCGCGAGGTCGCGCACGATCCGCTCGCGATCCTGATCGCGATGAACGTCGTGCTGCTCTTCCTCGGCACGTTCATGGACATGGCGCCGCTGATCATCATCTGCACGCCGATATTCCTGCCCGTCGCGACCGCGTATCGGCGTGAGCCCGCTGCAGTTCGGCGTAATGCTGATCTTGAACGCGGGCATAGGCCTGATCACGCCGCCCGTCGGTTCGGTCCTGTTCGTCGGCACCGCGATCGGCAAGATCAGCATCGGGCAAGCGATGCGCACGATCTGGCCGTTCTACCTCGCGGCGCTCGCCGTGCTCTCGCTCGTGACGTTATTCCCCGCATTGTCGTTGTGGCTGCCGAGCGCGCTGCGGTGACGGGCACGCGCTCGCTCGCCGACATCTTGCGGATCGGCCGCATCATCGCGGTCGTCACGATCGAGCGTGAGGCCGACGCCGCGCCCCTCGTCGCGCCAGGCGTTCCTGTAATCGAGGTAACCCTTCCGGTCGAGCGCGGGACGGCGGGACGGACGGCGGCGCTGAGCGCGTTTGCCACCGTGTTCCCTGAGATCGCATTTATGTCCAACGGGCGGGATCGCGGCAGCGAACCTGGGAGCGTATCTCGCACTGCCGAACGTGCTCTGCGTGGGCGGCTCTTGGCTTGCGAATAGAGCCGCGGTCGCTGCTGCCGATTGGCCGCAGATTCAGAGGGTTGCGGCGAGCGCCGACGCTCTCGCGGCGGGCTTTCCACAGGCATCGGAATGACGGGGCTGGGCTCTTGCTCGATCCGCGAGTGCGGCGTACTATCAGATGACACCGGTAGACAGTCAACAACAAACGCGCCGGTCGCACTTGTCTCCGCACAGGCCAATCAAGCGCCCGCATCGGCAGATGAAGAGCAGCAGCAGGGGGATCGAAAAATGTTCGGGAAAACTGTAACGGCACCCACGCCCGTGCTTGGCCGGTCGTGCCTCCTTGCGGCATCGCCGGTCGCGAGCGCCGCGGCGGTGCGGGCCATCCTCGCAATGGCGTCGATGACGGCGGTGGCCTGGTCGGCCGCCGCGCAGGAAGGAGGCGGGGCCGACGAGATCGTCGTGACCGGATTCCGGCAGAGCCTCGGTGCGGCGCTCGACGTGAAGCGCGCTTCCGACGACTCGGTCGATGCGATCTTCGCCGAAGACATCGCCGACTTCCCCGATCTGAACCTCGCCGAATCGATTCAGCGCGTGCCGGGGGTATCGATCGCACGTGACGCCGGCGAAGGCAGGCAGATCAGCGTGCGCGGCCTCGGGCCGCAGTTCACGCGCGTGCGCATCAACGGCATGGAAGCGATGAGCGCGAACGGCGGCACCGACGCGTCGGGTGGCACCAACCGCGACCGCTCCTTCGACTTCAACACGTTCGCTTCCGAACTGTTCAACTCGATCACGATCCACAAGACGTCCGCCGCGGAAACCGAGGAAGGCTCGCTCGGCGCCACCGTCGATCTGCGCTCCGGACGACCGTTCGACTACGACGGCTTCACGGTCGTCGCCAGCGCGCAGAGCGCATACAACGACATCAGCGACGCCTTTGACCCGCGGGCTGCATTCCTGATCAGCGACACGTTCGCGGACGGCAAGTTCGGCGCGTTGCTGTCGGTCGCGTACACGGAACGCCAGTTGCTGGACGAGGGCGCGAGCACGGTGCGCTGGCAGAACTCGCTGAACACCGACGGCACGCCGAGCGCCGGCGCGGCGTTCGGTCCGCTCGATCCGGGCTACACGGGCGCCGGCAACGCTGACGCAACTCAATGCCGCATTCCGTCCCCGCATCCCGCGCTACGACATCTACGAGCACGACCAGGAGCGCCTCGGCGTCACCGGCTCGCTGCAATGGCGACCCGCCGACAACACGTCGATCAGCCTCGACACCATGTACGCCAAGTTCGACGCCGAGCGCCACGAGATCTTCCTCGAGTCGCCGGTGTTCTCGACCAACGGCGCCGCCGGCATCAACAACGTGAACATCCGCGACGCGGTGATCGACAACACGAACACGATCGTGTACGGCCTGTTCGATGACGTCGACATCCGCTCCGAAGCACGCTTCGATGAGCTGTCGACAAACTTCACGCACATCACGCTGGACGGCGAACACTCGTTCTCCGACGCGGTGCGGCTGCACGGGTTGGTCGGCCACTCCGAAGCGGAGCACGACAATCCGGTGCAGACGACGCTGCTGTTCGACCGCGCCGACGTCGACGGCTACAGCTACGACTATCGTCAGGACAGCCGGCTGCCGTCGATCACGTACGGCGGCGTCGACGTCACGGACCCGGCGACCTGGACGCTGTCGCAAGTCCGCCTGCGTCCGCAAAGCTCGAACAACAGCTTCGATACCGCCCAGTTCGACGTAGCGTGGGACGTGACCGACAAGATCACGCTGAAGGCCGGGCCGCAGTACAAGAAGTACGAGCTCGAGACCGCGTCGCTAGCCCGGTCCAACGGCTCGCAGACGAATCAGGAGGCGGTGATCCCGGCAAACGTCGCCGCGACGCCGATCGCGAGCTACAGCCAGATCGCGCAGATGAGCGGCCACCTCGACCAGCCCGCGGACAGTATCACGCGCTGGCTCATTCCGGACCTGGACCAGGCCGCGTCGCGGTTCGATCTGTACAACCGTTCCGTCTGGCCTGTCGGCATCGAGACCGCGCTCGGCAATAACTACGCGATCGAGGAGCAAGACTCCGGCGCCTACGTGCAGGCCGACTTGCACGCCGATCTCGGCAAGATGACGCTGCGAGGCAACCTCGGTGTTCGCTACGTCGAGACCAAGCAGACGTCGTCCGGCTACACGTTCACGGCCGGCGCGCCGTTGCTGACCACGGTTGAACGCACCTACAACGACACGCTGCCGTCCCTGAATGTCGCGCTCGAAGTCACCGATTCGATCATCGTGCGCGCGGCGGCCGCGAAGGTCATGGCGCGTCCGAACGGCGGCGGCCAGACGACGGGTCTCGGCATTCTCGCACCGGGCGCGGCCGTGACGATCACTGGATCGAACAAGACCGTGACCGCAGGCAACCCGGAGATCGATCCGTATCGCGCCGACTCTTACGACCTCGCATTCGAGTGGTACTTCGCCGAGGACTCGCTGCTTTCTGTCGCG
This sequence comes from uncultured Gammaproteobacteria bacterium, assembly GCA_963742115.1. GTDB lineage: Bacteria > Pseudomonadota > Gammaproteobacteria > Steroidobacterales > Rariloculaceae > FEN-1219. The sequence continues at coordinate 114,708 of CAVUKQ010000005.1, read as the reverse complement.
CTGTTCCTCAAGGAAGTCGAGAGCTTCGTACAAATACAGCGCTACACGGACAACTTCTCGAACAACACGCTCGGCCTGCCTGACAGCGTTGCGCTGGCGGTCTGCGGCGCCACGGTCCCGGCGGCGACCTGTCTGTCGGATTGGCAGTTCAGCACGCCGGTCAACACGGACGGCGGCGACGTGAAAGGCTACGAGATCAGCTACCAGCAACCGTTCAGCTTCCTGTCGGGCCCGTTCAGTCACTTCGGCCTGATCCTGAACTACACCAGCGTCGAATCGGAGATCACGTATCTCTCGCCGCCGGTGGTCGGCCTGCCGCAGCAGACCGTCAAGGACGATCTCACGGGCCTGTCGAAATCCGCGTACAACGCGACGCTGTACTGGGAGAACGAGATGTTGAGTGCCCGCGTGTCGGCTGCGTACCGCGACGAGTACCTGACGACCGTGCCGGGCCGCAACAACAACGACGTGGAAGGTACGGCGGAAACGCTCTCTATGGATGCGTCCGTGTCGTGGTCAGTGACCAAGAGCCTCGATCTCACGCTCGAGGCGCTCAACCTCACCGACGAGTTTCAGGATCAGTGGGTGGATTCGAACGGCGATCGGCTGTCGTACTACCACCACCAGGGCCGCCAGTACATGCTCGGTGCCCGCTACAGATTCTGAGGATCCCTTGGCCCTCGGGACGCTCCGGCGTTGCTCCGCGCGGCGCGATGCTCGTATCTCGGCCGTCGTACCGCTGAGCGCCAGATCCCGCTCGATCGGCCGATCATTCGACGAATTTGCTTGGAGCGCCCTACGCGACCACGGGCCGCCTCGACGTGCGCCGGTCTACGCCGCCGCACCCAGATGGCGCAACCAACGATAGTGCGAGCGCAGCGCCGCGAACACGGTTGGGTTGTGGTTGTAGCGCACACCGAATTCCGCGCAGGTCTCTTCCACGATGCCCGCGATCGCCGGGTAGTTCACGTGGCAGATCCGCGAGAACAGATGATGCTCGATCTGAAAGTTCAGCCCGCCGAGCAACCATGACGCCACCGCGCTGCTGCGCGCGAAGTCCACGGTGGTCTCGACCTGGTGAACCGCCCAAGCGTTCTCGATTCGTCCCGGGGAAGTCTCGAGCATGAAGTCGGCCGCCTCCACGCAATGCGCGAGCTGAAAGACCACGCCCAACACGAGACCGCGTTACCGAGGCCGTCAGCGCATAGACGGCGGCGACGACCCAGAACGAGTGAAACATCAAAGGCAACGCGAACGCGAGCAGTCGCGAAAACGAGCTTTCCGCAGACGAAGAGTCGCGAGCTCGCCGCGCCGCGGCGACGGTACGACGTGCCCGCCCATCCGGCCCGTGAGAACGAGCCGAAAGTCGTCGTAGAGATGCCACTTGATCACCATCGCACCGTAGAGCAGCCACACGTACCAGTGTTGCCACCGATGAATCCACGCGTGCGGGTGGTGCGGCGTCAGGCGGCCGAGGCCCGCGAGATTGATGTCGGTGTCGTAGCCGACGACGTTGACGAACGTGTGATGCAGGACCACATGCTTCCAATGCCAGAAGTGCGAGCTGCCGCCGACGACATCGAGGCTCGTTGCCATGAGCTGGTTGAGCCAGCCGTCTATCCGAATAGGCGCCGTGGCTCGCGTCGTGCATCACGTTGAAGCCGATGGCGACGATGGTGAACGCCAACAAGATTGCCAGCGGCACCGCCTGCCACCATGCGTTTGCGGCGAACACGAGCAGGCCGTATACGGCGAAGAAAGCCGCGAAGATGATTGCCGTCTTGCGGTACATTTCCGGACAATCGCGCTCGCGTCGTCCCGTTTCGCGCAGATGGGCCTCGACGCGGCGCCTGACTTCCAGATGGAACTTGTTGTCGCCGGTGAACTTCAGACGCCGGATCGACGGGGCAGACGGGTGCATTGAGCTCGAAGCCCGAGTTTTCGTCGCGATGTTCGGCTGCTCTTGGGATAAGCGGTGTCGGAGCCTAGCACGCGCCGATCGATTTTCTCTGTGCGCTATCGTACATAGCACGCGCGGTGGTCGAGCGCGCCGACGCGCCTAGCGCCGCACGTCATCGATTCCGCAATGCCCGCCGAAGTCGCGGCGGTCACGGAAACGAGCTACGTAGTCCAGAGCGACGGCCGATTCTGCTAGGGTGATCGCGTGCGCCACTTACCAATATCCGTGCTCGCGCTCCTGCTACTCGGCTGCTCCTCGGGCGACGGCGAGACGGACGAGTCGGCCGGAGCAGCACCGCCCGGCAACGTCCCCGCGCCGCCGGAGGCGGATCTGGCGACCGGCGTATCGACATTGTTCGTGGTCGGCGACAGCCTTTCCGACGTCGGCAATGCCGCCAGCACCGTGGACTATTTGTTGGGCCGGACGATCGAGCCGCCGACGATCGGCCTCTGCAATCCGGCGGACGTCCTCGCGATACCACGTGGTTGTGATGACTTGTTCTATCGCCAAAGCCGAGTGAGCGACGGCCCTTTGGCGGTCGAGCATTTAGCGGAGCATCTAGGGATCTCCGAGCTCAAACCGTCGTTCCACGTACTTCCTAACGACCCGAAGGCGGGAACCGACTACGCCGTCGCGAGCGCCACGGCCCGCGGCCAGGGTGTGGAGGACCTCGCACGCCAAGTCGATCTGCTGCTGCTGGACCATCGCCCACTGCCGGCGAACGCACTCTACGTCGTGTTGATCGGGGGCAACGATGCGATCGACGCATTGCAGGCCGCGACCGGCGGCGGGTCGAGCGCGGGCCAGACGAGCGCAGAGATCGTCACCGCGGCCGTCGCGGCGATTGGCGTAAACGTCGAGCGCCTCCTCGACTTCGGAGCGCGCCGGCTCGTCGTCGCCAACGTACCGGACCTCGCGGCGCTTCCTGCCGTGCTCCGCGACGCGCAGGCAAGCAGCGACGCGGCGGCGTTCCTCGACACGGCGAGCTCGATCTCCGAAGCCTTCAATCGCGAGCTCGCTGCGCGGCTCGAACAAATCGCGAGAAACGTGCGGTGGAATTCTTCGACGCCGCCCGTGCTCGTTCAGTTCGACCTCCACGCGGCGTTGAGCGCGGCGGCCAAGACGGCAGCCGCTAACGGCCACAACACGGTCGATGCGTGCTTCGACAGCGACGCCTACCGGGAATCTGCGGCGGCCGCGCGCGTCTTCCATCCCGACTGCGCGCCCCAACCGGGAGGTCCACCGCGCTTCGCCGACTTCGTCTTCTGGGACGATATCCATCCCACCGGCGTCACTCACGCGGCGATCGGTTCGGCTTTGATCGAGCGGGTCGAGGCCAGGTCGGGAAACCTGTTCTCGGGTTGAGCGGACGTCGAACGACGAACGTTACGGACGCCCGCCGGCCGATGCGGCCTCGGGCTCGAGGCTACCAGCAGGCCGGCCCTTCCGGTCCCGCCGCGTTGCGCTCGCTGCGATGCGTGAGGCTCAGCGCGCCGCAATTCGCGTCATTGACCTGCGCACCCTGAGGCGTCGCGACCAACGTAAACGTCGACGGGCCGGCGTTGCTGTCCGTAATCACGTACCAACCCTCCGGCGTCGTTATGCCGCCCACCAACGACGCCGCGATATCGCAACCCGCGTCGGCGTAACTGTTGTAGCGCGTGAAGCAACGCTCCAACCGCTGAGCGGTTTCGAGCATCGTGGCCTTACCGTCGGCGCGCCGCGTTCGCTGGATCTGACCTTGGTAGCCCGGATACGCGATGGCTACGAGAATTCCGATGACCACGACCACGATCATGAGCTCGATCAGGGTCACGCCGCGCATCTTGCGCGCACGGTTCGACCTTTGCATTACGTTCATTCGAACGACCTCTGCTTCGTGCGCTCATCTCAATTGCCGCCACGAGCCGCGCGCTCGATCGAAGATTCCGCGCTCGCGCAACACCTCCAGGTTTCCGGAAGTGCCGCTCGCCAGCTTGTATTCCTTTTCACCCGCAGTTACGACCGCGGGAGAATCGATGATGCCTTCGCGGGACCGGACGCCGCTCACCGGCACGGTGACCGTTTGACCGTTGATCGTCACGGTGACGTCATCTGCTGCATCGATCTCGCCGTCCTCGTTGATGTCGAGCGGCGAATCCGGAAGCCGCGAGCCGCTGACCGCTTCCATCTCCATGAGCCAGCTTCCGCCGTCACCGCCGCAAGGATCGAGCGGCGGAATCAGGGTCGGGAAGATGATTCGGCCGGCACGCAGAATCGGCGCCGACACCACGCGCTCGCCTTCGGCGCCATTGGCCGGGCTTAGCAGATCGATGTACCAGCCGCGCTTGTTGTCCCAATCGACGGCCGTCTGGGTCGTGACGCGAGTCTCGAAGTGGCTTCCCGGCGGCGTGCCCTCGTACTGGATTTGCTGCTCCGTCAACACGGAGAGCCGATCGCCGGGCGTATAGGTAATCGCGGACGGGCTCGTCGCCTTGTCCCAAATGCCGTAGAAGCTCTGCACCTGAGGACTTACGCCGACGATGTTGTCGTTCGTCTCGAAGAACTTACCGGTGCCGAAGTAAATCATGTAGCCGCCGCGCGGATGACGGCCGATTTCGAGCGGCGCGGTGATCGGCTGTCGAACACCGTTTGCATCGCGCGCGATGAACAGCGGCGCCGGGATGCCGCTCTGCGTATACGCAACGGCCCAGCTGCTCACGGTCGTCGCGCTCACGTCGAACTTCCACAACCTGCCGCGCAAGTCGCCGGCAAAGATGCTGCGGATCGTCCGAGTGCCGTCGGCGAGCAACGCCGGTCCGGCGAGCCCGTTCGGGCTGAGCACGCCGCCCAACCCAGTGTTGATCTTTTTCAACAGAACGCCGTCGGCGAGTCGGACGATGAACAGCACCGACTGCTGACTGTCGCTGTTGTAGCCGTTGCCGAACACGGCCACCCACGTGCCGTCCGCCATGCGGGCGATCACGGGTTGACCCATCACGTAGCCGAGATCGGGATCGGTAAACTCCCACAGGACATCGTTCTCGTCGAAGCTGTCGGGATTCGTGACGTTCAACGCGAACACCGTGCGACCGCCGGCCCCGGTGGTACCTACCAATACGCTGGCCCAGGCCGAATTCAGGTACGCGTCGCCCACGGCCAGTTGGCCGTCAACGAAATAGCGATGCTTGTAGCCCGGGTCCATGAGCTCGTTGAGCTCGGGAATCAGAGTGCTCGGCACGTACGCGAACTTTTCGACACCGGTCGCCGCATCGAAGCCATGCAGCATTCCGTCGTTGGCGCCGAGATAGAGCATCGGCTTCTTCGCGGTACCGTCGGTGTCGAGCTTGGATTGCCGGAACGCCTGATAGGTGCTTTGTCCCGGCGTACCGAGCGGGAGTGCTTCGTAGCCAAAATTCTGAGCGCCCACGAACTGCGGGTCGGAATTGATGACGTCGCCGAGAACGACGCTGCGATTACGGAACGTTCCGCCTGCTTTCTGCTCACGGCTTTGGTCGCCTCGCAACCAGTCGAGCCGGTCGCTCCCGAGACCGTCGTCGATCCCGCCGACGTTGAGGTCGAGCGCGTCCTGCTGAGGCGTGCTGAGATCGTTCCAGTTGAATTCGACCGCGGAAGCCGCTCCCGGCACGGCGGCCGTATTCGTGAAGATGTGGCGATCCGCCGGATCGGGAATCAGCTGCGCCGCGTCCCAGCTCGGGCTTCCTGCGAGGGACCCGTTCGGCTGCAGCTGGTAAGCGAGCAGCTGTCCGGTCCAGTCGCCGCTCAAGAAGCGCGCCTGGTAGATCAGGGTCTCGGTATCGAGACGCGTGGAGTTCGTCGCAACCGCCGACGCGGACGATGTGACGGACAGGATCAGATCGAACGCGTCTCTGAGCTGTTGGCTCAGGGTCAGCGCATTGGTAACGAGGAAGTAGTTGTCCGGCTTGCCGTCGGCATCGGCGTCCCATTCGTCTTGCAGGTCGGGCACGTCATTGCCGTTCGAGTCCTCGAAGCCGCCCCACTTCGACGCGAACCACAACGGATCCTTCAGCACGGTCGCGCCATCGGCGGCCCCGGGCGTGAAGGTGCGCGTGCTCATGAGCGGGAGTGCCGCACCGTCCGCAAACCCAAGGGCCGGCGGCGTGGCCGCGAATGCGGGCGGCGTATCGAGAAAGTAGTCGACGTCGCCCGGGTCGCCCGTGTCCAAATCCCGCACCACGAGATAAGTGCCGTCGTGCGTCGTGCCGGAAATCACGTAGCCCATGTGCTGAATGACGCAGCCGGCGGCGTAGGCCGACGTGACCGTGACCTGCACGTCGCTGCCCACGACCTGATACTCGTAGATCGCGATCGCGTCCATGTCGTGGTCGGCGCCCTGCTCCACGTCTTCGAAGTTCACGCGGAATCGGCCCGACGTCGGCGTGATCTGCTCGACGTAGAAATCGACGATCTGGTTCGTCGGCTGATAACGGCCTTGTGTGCCGTCGACACCGAGACATCCGCCGACCGATTTGGCGAACGGCACCAACGTGACCGTGCGGCCTCCGACCGGGATTTCGATCCGCGGCAGCGGCGACGCGAGCGCGACTCCGTAAGTGCGGAGCTTTTGATCGTCTTTGGCAGGGCTCAGATCGTTCGTGCGCCCGAAATAGGAGGCGCTCGCGGAGTAATAGCCGCCCTCCTTGGTGGGCGCCTCCGGAGCGAGGCCGCGGATATTGGCGAACGACGAGACGTCTTTGGGCGTGGGCGCACCGTCGTAAACGCCAGCAGATTCCCCGATGAAGTGCTGCTGGCTGCCACCGACCTCTTTCTGCCAGATGAGGTCGCCCAGACCAGCGGCGCTGAAGCCGCTCAGGTCGCCGCTGAAGGAGCTGAACTTGCTGCCTTCGATTTCGTCGGTGTCGTAGGACGGATTGACGTCGCTGATGGCGAGCGTGATCGGCGCGGAGCACCGCGGGTATTCGTCGAACGGCTTGAGCCACTTGGCAAGCGGCAATCTGACGCCGGCGTCGTTGCCATCCGTCATACCGTTGACGAACTCGGTCGTGGGCACGCCTTTGTCGCTGAAATAGCGCAGGGTCTCGTACAGCATCTCGGCGATCGGGTTGCCCCAATTCGGCTGCTCGCCGTTCACTATCGGACGCGTCGTAATCCACGCGCCCGGCCAACCCGGCGAGTACTCGTAGTTGCCGCCGAAACCTTCGATATGTAGCCCGTCGATCGCACGGATGATGCCGTTCGTTGCCGTGAATTGCCCGGTGGTCGGGTCGATCTCGTCGGTGATCGAGGCCACGTTCTTGCGCAGCGCGCCGCCGCGAAGATTGTTCGTGTAGGAGCCGGTGATCAATCCGAAATACATTCGGTCGTCTTCGCCGAACTCCTGCAGCAATCCGGTCGGCTTCGAGACGCCCGTGTAGTCTTTGCAGTTCGCCTCGAGCAGGCCCGGAACGCACACGGCTACGCGTACGTGGAAATCGGTGATGTTGCTGAGCATCGGCCCGCCGCCGCCGTTCAGCGCGCGAGCGTCCGCGACGGGGCGCTCAATGCTCACCCATTCCCAGATCCGATAGGGCTGGTCGAGGGAAACACGGAGCTCCGGAGTGCTGTTCCCCAAAAGAGTGGTGTTCGCGAACAAGTGCCGGCGCCCGCTCGCCGGCTCCGAGTACGGCGTGTAGTCGCGGATGTCGTAATTGTCGACCGCGATGCTCGTGTACTCCTTGCCCCAGGCGTGCGCGTCTTGCGGGATGTTGGACCGCTCGAGCACCGTCTGGGTCGTCGAATCCACCAAGCGCGAACCGCCGTACAGCACCTTGCGCAGAGCATCGATGCGGCTCGTCGTGAGGTAGTTGAGGAAGTCGCCGCTCCACTCGCTCGCACCACCGCAGCGCTTGTCGCCCGTCTGACGAATCGGGAACGAAGCCAGCGGCCGCTCCATACGCGTAGCACTTGCGCGAGTCGAAGTAGCCGAAGTAGTCCACGTCGGCGGGCTTGTAGCCCACGTCCAGAACGCCGTCCCCGTTCAGATCGGAAGCGTCGTTGTACGCTTCGTAGTACAGCGTGTGGTCCCGGCCCATCACGAGCATGTTCAGAGGCGGCACGGCGCCGGGCAGGAACAGGGGCACGTCGGCGATGCTGAGCGGTGCCGCCGCGGCAGAGAAGCTCACGGCCCAGCCGGCCAGCGTGCTGGCAAGCAGGGTTGCGATCTTGTGGGCTCGGTTCACCGGAGTTCCTCCTTGATGCCGTCGGCCGGGTGCGGCCGCGGCTCCGGCTCAGCGCCGGTAAGTCGTCTGCAAAATGCTGACCGCGTCCTGGGTACCGCCGGCGGCGCGTGCGGTGACTCGGTAAAAGCCGACATCGGGGAGCGCGCCGAATTTGGCGCTGTCGCCCTCCGCGGGAAGGGCCGGCAACTCTTCGATGACATAGCGCGGCGCTTCGATGACTCCGGCGACGCTCGCGGTCACGCGGCCATTCCCGTTCCAGGCGTAGGCGTTCCAGAAAGTGACCTGGCCGGCGTCCTCCTCCATCGGCAACAAGCCGTTGGCGCCGTTGAACGGCGGCAACGTCGCCTGCTGCAGGAACTGCTCGCCCTCGCGCAGCGCGGCCTCCGCGGACTGAAACGCGAGATTGCTGTCGCGCACGTTGCCGGCCATGCGCTCCTGCAAGGTCGTGGTGCGCATCGCGGTCACGCCGAGCACCGTCATGATCACCAGGAATACGAGTGCGACGATCAAGACGGCGCCGCGCTCGCGGCCGGTGGAGCGTTTCGTGGAGGGAGTGCTCATGGTAGGCGGTTCCGCAGCGCGATCGTGGTCGTGAACACCTGTCGCACACGCCGATCATCGACGGGATTGAGTAAGGTCTCGTTGACGTCGTACGTGTCGGAGTCGACCTCCGTACCGTATTCGTCCGGCGAACGCATCAGTAGACCGATGCGAACGGCGACCACTTCGTTCCAGTTCGCGACGTTGTTGGCGGTCACATACGTGTCCACATCACCGTCGAGACCTGGGTCGACGCCGTAGAGGATTTGCATCGTCTCCGCGTGCTCGACCAACTCGTCCGCCACGAGCGCCGACGTGGTCGTGGCGCCGTCAGCTTGCAGCCGCCGCTGGAACAGCGCCGGAGGACCGCCGCCGGGCCGCGCGCCGATGTAGTAGACCCAAGTCTCGCCGCGCATCAGCTGCGCGCCCTCGGAATACTCTTGGTCCGTACCCCAGCTCGCGGTCAGATTGCCGGGCGTCCCAGCGTTTGAATGACTGAGCTCGATGGTGGGCGTGCCGCCGCCGGTCGCGAGCACGTTCGTAACCTCGAAGACCGAGGCCTTCTGACAGTCGGAAACGATCCCGATGTCGCCCCTTTGATAATCCGCCGCCGACGCGTTCGCGGTAACCGTAGTGGCGCTGACGAACGGGCTCAGCAACGCATGCGATGCGGCGCTGACGTTGCGGATCACGAGCACGTCGCTGTTCGGGATCGCGCTACCGACCAGCGCCGCCGGCAGAGCGGGCGTCCAATCCGCGGCGCTCGCGGAATTTGCGGGGTTTTTGCTCGCGGGGACCACCGTATTAAGCCGGGCTGCTGCCCACACCCTCGTAGCCTCTGATCCCCTCGGCCAAATTGAACGGCAGCGTCGTGCTGCTATTCAGGTTGTTGAAGACGGTGGTCCCGGACAGGCATCCGAAGTATCCCGCCATGCGCACGTTGAAGTTCAGCGCGTCGAGCGAGAACCTGCCGTTCTCTTGAAGGCGAGCGAGCCCTTCGTTGAACGCATAGGTCGCACGATTGGCGATAAAAATTTGAATCACTCCGCTCGTGACGAGCAAGCCGAGCACCAGCGACACCATCAGCTCGATCAGCGTGACGCCGTGCTGGCTGCGGAAAGTGGCTGGCGTGGCGAGGCTCGCGTTCATAGCCCCGTGACCATCTGGAACTCTTCGGTGTCGTCGCTCTCGAGACTGCGCGCCTCGTTCCACGACACGGTGATCGTGAATCGCTCGCCATTGCGCTCGATCCGGCCATTGCCGGCGGGCAGCTCGCACGCGAGCGCGCTTCCCCACGCCGCGATGTCCCGCTCCGCAACGGTGTTGCCGCCCAACACGCCGCATGACGGCGCGGGATCCGCGAAGGCCAAGTCGTACTCGCCGTCGCGTGCAGCCTGCCGATTGGCGCGCATCCGATCGCTCATGTCGTAAGCGAGGCTCGTCGCTTGTGAGCGCATGTAGGCGCTGTGATTGAAGGACACCGTGTGCGCCTGAAGGCCCGCGAGGCCGAGCAGCCCAATCGACAGGACCAGCAAAGCGACCAGCACCTCGAGCAACGAGAATCCCGAGGAGTCGCGCGGCGCAGAGCGCGGGCAGACGGCCGCAGGGTAATGGGATGCACGCCGCGTCATGTGCAAGCCGCCTGCGTGACGGTCGTTCGGCCGATGGTATTGAGCTCGATGGCGCGCGCTTGCGTACCGGTGCAACCGCCGATTTGAACGTCGTAGCGCAACGGCATCGCAAAACTCGAGCGCACCGTGCCGCGAGGCAAGAAGCGCACCCAGACCAAGTCCACCGCCGCATTGTTCGCCGTCGTCGCGACGGTCGCTTCGCCCGTCGTCGCAGGCCACACGCGTAGGACTTCGGACACCACGGGCGCCGCTGTGTCGGTCGCAGCCCCGTCGGCGAAGACGATCCAACCGTTCTGCCACGTGCCTCCGCAGGTCGCACCGTCGGCAGTGCGGCAAATGCTCACGCTCGCGCCGCGCCGGATCGCCTCGCTCCGAGCAATGCTGAAGGCCGTGACCAACTCGTTCGCGTTGGCGGCAGCGCGACTATTGCGAGTGATGTTGAGGAAACTCGGAACCGCGACGACGGTGAGTATCCCCGCCACGGTAAGCGTCATGACGAGCTCGAGCAGAGTGAATCCGCGCAATGACTTTTTCGCACCGCGCAGGCGAACGGGCGGGACGCCGCGTACGTGCGATAGCCAACGCAAGGCGGCGCGCTTCGCCCCCACGCACGGCGCACCGCTCGAACCGTCCAACCCAGCTCCGCACATAGCTCCATCCGGCACTTTTGAATACGGAGGGAGCGTAGTGCGTTCGCGGATGGATGGCGTTGAAGGTCATCACAATCGCAACGTCGGGAGTGCGCAGCGGCTCACGCGCTTGGGCGCCGCTCAACACATAATCTGAGCGGAAGTGCCCTAGAGCGGCACCTTCGATGGTTTATGTCGCACGTGGCGATGCCGAAACCGTATCGCGGGTCGCCGGAGGTTTGCCGGCCGTTCGAAGAGACCGGTGTGCACGAGCGACGGGCGTTAGTCGAGCCGCGTGCGATCGAAGCAAAACGTTGCAGTGAGCGCCACGATTCCGGTGCGCGCCGCCGCCGGCGTCAGGGCGCAGTGCCCGAATAAGTCTTCGCGAAGCCGTTGCGCGCATTCGTCACGGTGAACGTGCCGTCGCGCTGCGCGGAGATCTTCAGCCAATACGCCGCGCCGTTATGCGCCGGCGGTGGGGGCGCCGCGGGCCCAGGAGGCGGAGCGACACCCGGCTCGATCGGCATCGTCGCGGGTTGCTCGTCGACCGCGTTCGCGATGAACGCTCCCGGCACCGTGTACTCCTGCCCGCTCAGCAACGAAAAATGCATCTGCCAGAGGTCTTCGAGCCGCGGCGCCGAGAACAGGACCCTCATGGCCTCGGGCTGTCCGCCCTTGCGCGTGCCGTTGTTCATTACGGCCGCGCGCGGCCGAATCGCATGCACGAGCACCGGGCCGTTCGAGATCGCTTGGCCGTGATGCGACACGATGAAGAGGTCGACCGTGCCCAGCCGGTTGTTCGGGCACATCAGATCGTGCTCCTTGTTCCAAGTGAGATCGCCGAGATGCAACGCGCGAAAGCGGCCAAACGTGAAGTGGCTGCCGACCGACTGGGCGTTCTCGCTCGGATCGGGCTCTTTCGCGACGTAGCTGTCGCAAAGCGGATTGCGCTGGCCAGCGTCCGGCAGAGGCTGCTGAATTACTTCGCCCGCCGACGCGACGATCCGCACGGCGACCTCCCCTAACGATATCTGGTCACCGGGCTTCGCGACGAGATGCTTCCCCTGCGCGTAGAGCTTTGGATACGCGGCGATAAACGCATCCGCGGCGGGGTTCGGCTGGACGTTTGCCCCGTGATCGATGAACTCCGCGATCGGCACGCGCTCCGCGAGCGTCTGCATCGCGCCGAAATGATCGCCGTGATAGTGAGTCGTGATGAGGTGGTCGATCCGCCGGACACCGGCGTCCGCGACTGCGGCCATGATTCGGCTCGCGTCCCGGTCGGCGGCTGCGCCGCCGTTACCCGTGTCGATCAGCAGGGATTCGCCTGAAGGCGCGACGAACAGCGTCGCGTTGCCGCCCTCGACGTCCACGAGGTAGATGTCGAGCGACTGTCGATCGCGGTTTTGGGCGAAGGCAGTCGTGGCCCCGAGTACAACGAGGACGAATGAGACCCATCTCTTCATGAAGTGCGCTCCCTCGGTCAACGATCGAATCGGTGTGGCGGCTAGGCAGGCACGCACACCACACGAACCTACTTCGCGGGTTCGATTCGCAGCATCGCGCCTGCGGTCTCATCCGTCAGTAGATAGATGAGGCCGTCGGGACCTTGCCGAACGTCGCGCAAGCGTTGTTGCAACTCGGTCAGCATGCGCTCCTGCCCCACGGGCTTACCGGCCGCGTCGAAGGACGCGCGCAGCAGCGATCGCGACATCGCCGCCATCAGCAGGTCGCCGCGCCACGCCGGAAACTTATCCCCTTCGTAAAAAGCGAGGTTGCCCGGATTGATCGACGGTACCCAGAACAACACCGGATCTTCCATGCCGGGGACGGAATTCTTGCCTCGAGCGGTAGGCTCGCCGTTGTAGTGCTGCCCTTCCGTCACGAGAATCCATCCGTAGTTCTTGCCGGCTTGAATGCGATTGAGCTCGTCGCCGCCGCGCGGTCCGAATTCAGTGGACCACAGCTCGTGTGTCACCGGATGGATCGTGAGCCCGAGCGGATTGCGGTGCCCGATCGTGTAGAGGTCTGGCTTGTATCCCTCTTTGCCGACGAACGGATTGTCCGCCGGAATCGTGCCGTCGTCGCGGATGCGCACGATCTTGCCCATGTGCGATGACGGATCCTGGGCCTTCTCTCCCCAGTTTCGGTCGCCGATCGTGACGTACAGAAGGCCATCGGCATCGAACACGATGCGCGATCCATAGCTGCCGTCCGCCGGGCCTTGCCCGCAGCAGCGGTTGTTGGTGCCCGCGATCTCCGAGCTGTACCAGGAATCGGCAACGAAGACGTCCTTGACGTCGACGAGCGTCGTTCCGCCATCCCACCGCGCGCGTGCAACGGCCGTGGTCGCCAAGAAATCCTTCTGCGGATCCGGTTTCGAGTACGCGAAGTAAATAAGTCTGTTCTGCTCGAAGCGCGGATGAAGAGCGACGTCGAGCAGCCCGCCGATGACCGCGCTGCGAATCGGCGGAAGTCCCGCTATCGGCGTAGGGTCGAGCACGCCGTTCCGGACGACACGCAGCCTGCCCGGTCGTTCGGTGACCAGCATGCCGCCGTCAGGCAAAAATGCCATTCCCCACGGATGATCGAGCCCCTTCGTCACGACGGTGACGCGAATCCGCTCGCGCTCGGTCGCGAGCTCCCAGGGGCCGTCGCCGAGCGGCGTCGCGACGGGGCGTCCACCCGCGCGTGGCGCGGCGACCGGCGGAGCGTCTTGCGGCGGCGGCGCGCGCCCGGTGTTCGCGCCGGCCTCCTGCGCCGTAGCGGTCCCGCTACCGAACGCTACCGCGAACGCGAGCAACAGCGCGGACCTGACGGCGGCCGCGCTCACCGTTCGTCCGGCAGCGCGAACACATAAAGCGCCTGCCCTCTGTTCGGCGGCTGGATTTCCGGCTCGAGCAACGACGGCACGAGTCGCGGACTGCCGCCGCCAAGTCCGGTCGTCACGGCCACGTATTGCCTGCCCCCCGCCTCGAAGCTGATCGGGAACCCCTGTACCGAAGTCGCGAGGCGCGTTTGCCAGACGATCCGCCCGTCGCGCACGTCCACCGCTTTGAAGACGCGATCGAGATCGCCGATGAACGCCACACCGCCCGCGGTCGATAGCGCCGCCGTCAGGAACACCGCGCGCTGCTCGATCGCCCACTTCTCCTTGAGCGTATCGACGTCGAATGCGGCGAGCCGCCCCATGTTGCCGTCGCTGCCCGGCATTTCGTAGAAACGGCGGTCGGCGCCGCCCGCGCTGCCGCCGCCCGGACGTTGCTCGATGGCCTGTGCTCGAATCGCAATGCAGCTCTGCGACAGCGGGATGATCAGCTGGCGCGACGGGCGATGGAAGCTCGTCGCCTGCCAGTTGTGTCCACCTTCGCTGCTCGGGCAACCGTCGATCCAATCGCCGACTTTGTGCTCGAGTATGTCCTGCCGGTAGCGCGGGCGGCCCGTCTCGCGGTCGAAGCTCTCCCAGACGTTCTGAAACAGCGTCTCGGCATGACCGAGGTAGGCGCCGGTGCGCCGGTCGAGCTTCCAAAGCACGCCGTCCTTGCCGACGGTCAACACGGACTTGTCGTCGCCCGCGTCGACGAGCACGCGCTCGAACACCACGTCGAGATCGAGCGCTTCGCCAGGCGCGTGCGCGTAGTGCCACGCGAGCTTGCCGGTGCGCACGTCGAGCGCGACGGTGGAGCTCGTATAGAGTCCCACGTCGAGCGACTCCATCCCGCGGCTCGCGGGCATCCACGGCTTCGCCTGCGCCGTGCCCCAGTACGTGAGATTGAGCTCGGGGTCGTAGCTGCCCGTGATCCAGGTTTCTCCGCCCGCACGATAGAGGTCCGGCAGATCGCCCCAGGTGTCGCCGCCGGGCTCGCTGCTCACCGCGACGGTGTGGAAGCGCCAGCGCTGCTCGCCGGTGTTCGCGTCGTACGCGCTGATGAAGCACTTCTGCTCTTGATATACGGAGCAGCCGCCCATGCCCTCGATCACGAGCCCGTTCGCGACGAGCGGACCGCTGCTGCTCGCACGGCCGTCGGGCATCTCCACGTTCCAAGCCGTCTCGCCGGTGCGCGCGTTCAGCGCGATCAAGCGCCCGTTGCTCTGCAGAAACAGCTTGTCGTCATAGAGCGCCATGCCGCGCATCGCCACGTTGTCCTCGAGGCGATGCTCCCAGATCAACGTGCCTTCTCGGCCGTCGAGCGCCTGTACCACGCCGCCCGTATTGTTGAGGTAGACGGTGCCGCGATACGCGAGCGGCGATGGCTGATTCGTGCCGCCGTCGCGCATCGGCCAGATCCAGGCGAGCTGGAGGCGGCGCGCATTGGCCGCGGTGATCTGACGCAGCGGGCTGAAGCTCGAAGCACTGTAATCGCGCCGCAGCATCGGCCAATCGCCGGGCGGCGGGCTCCGCAACATCTGCTCGGTTAGCGGCACGAAGTCCTTCACGGATCCCGCGACGATGACGCCCGTCGGCTCCGGTTGTGCCGGCGCCCCGCGGCCGCCGCCGGCCTGGGCGCGTGAGGCCCGAGCCGATCGCAGTCGCGGTAGTCGCCGTGAGCGGCTGCCGGCTCGCCTCGCTGCCGTTCGACTCGAGGATGAACGCGACGACGCCGAGATACGTCGCCTCGGGCAGGCTGCCCGGCCCCTCGGGCGGCATCGTCGCGCGCAACTGCGCGATCAGCTCGTTCGCGCTGCGATTCTGCCAGCGGCTCATGAACTCGGGTCCCACGAGCTGCGCGTTCGGCAAGGTACGCATGTCGGCGCCGTGGCAAACCGCGCAATTCTGCTCGTAGCTCGCGCGGCCGGCGGCGGCCTGCTCCGTCGTGAACGGCAGCGCGGGTGTTAGATAGAGAGTGAGCGCTCCGGCGAGCGCGAGCGTTGCCGACCGCTCCGTCCGATCCATTCTCATGCCGCCCTCTTCTTTGCCGGGACGGGCAACCCCGCGACCTTCAAGCCCACCGAGAACAGCGTGCTGCGCGTCGTGAAGTACAGCGTCCGCCAATCGTCGCCGCCGAACGCGATGTTGGTCGTCGCGGGCTGCCCATGGACGATACGGCCGAGCTTCTTGCCCATGGGGTCCACTATGAAGAGGCCGCCGGAGCCGCCGCTGTACACGTTGCCTTGGCTGTCGACCTTGATGCCGTCGGGCGCGCCCGGCTCGGTGCCGGCGAGGTCGACGAACACGCGACTGGTCTCCTTGGCCACCGTGCCGTTCGCGAGTACATCGTAAGCACGTAGGTGGCGGCGACGCGTGTCGGCGACATACAGAACGTTTTCGTTGGGTGAGAAAGCGAGGCCGTTGGGTCTCACCATGTCGTCGACTACGAGAGACATCGTTCCGAGGTCGGGCGAGACGCGATACACACCCGAAACCGTCACATCCCATTGGTCAGGCGCCGCGTTACCGCCCGGATCGGTGAAGTAGATCGCGCCGTCGGATTTCACGATCACGTCGTTCGGGCGGAGCAGTCGCTTGCCCCCGAAACTGTTCGCGATGACGGTGACGCTCCCGTCGGCCTCGTAGCGCGTGACGCGCCGCGTCGCATGCTCTGCGCAGACGATGCGCCCCTGGAGGTCGCGGGTCAGACCATTCGCTTCGTTGGTCTTCTCCATCGCGACGCTGACACCCTGCCCCGGCATGAACTTCAAACGCCGCGCCGTCTGAATGTCGTTGAACAGGAGATAACGGCCTTCGGCAACCCATAACGGGCCTTCGGCCGGACCGATGTCGCCGCCGTAGCCGTCGGCGAGCTGGAGAATCGGCTCGTTCGTCGCGACGATGCTGCCGAGCTCGCGCGCGAGCTGCTCGATCCGCATTCCGGCTTGCGCCCAAGTCCGGCGGGCGCCACCCAAAGCGAGCAGCCCACCGGCAGCGCCGGCCATGCTCAACAAGTCCCGACGAGACACCCCGTTACGCATTTTTCGCCCCCCTCGCAGATCGTTTTGGCGTGGACGTTCGATCCGCACGCGCTTCTTCTTGCGTGAGCGTAGCCGCTCGGCCAAGGTTCAGCAATTTGCAGCCTCGGAGCGCGAAGTGCGTAAGCAAAGCTCACGGACGTTGAACCGGCGGGTGGTACTAGGGGGCGCGCTGCTCGGGCCCGCCATTGCGGGCGCAACGCTGGCAGGTTGCGGTTCCGGTGACGATCCGCGGCCCCGAAGCGGCGCGGCGACGCCGCTCGACAACGGCTACGTCGCCGCGCCGCCGCAACCGCAGGTCTTCGCGCCGCCTCCGCAGCTCGATCGCAGCGGCGAGGGCCACGCGGAGTTGCCGATGGCACGCGGCGCACGCCTCTACTATTGGGATACCGGCGGTGACGGCGAAGCCGTCGTGATGGTGCACGCGGCCACGGGTAGCGCCTTCGTGTGGGCGTACCAGCAGCGCGCGTTCGCCGCCGCGGGCTACCGCGTGATCGCCTACTCGCGCCGTGGCTATCGCGGCTCCGACGCCGGCCCGGTAGACGAGCGCGGGCGCGCGCTCGCGGGCAGCGGGCGCCCGCTCGACGACCTCGAAAGCGTCGTGAACCATCTCGGCCTGAGCAAGTTCCACCTGCTCGGCCACGCAGGCGGCGGCGGTATCGCAAACGGCTACCTGAAGGAGCACGCCGACCGCATCCTCTCTGCGATCAGCGTGGCGTCGATTCAGGGGATCGCCGACGAAGATTGGACCGCGCGGACGAACGGCATCCGCGGAGCCGGCGGCGCCGACGAGCTCGGCTCGTTCAACTCCAACCCGGTAGAGCTGCGCGAGGTCGGCGCGTCGTATCGCTGGGCCAACCCGGACGGGCTCGCAGCCTGGATCGCGCTCGAGGACGAGAATCGCCCGGTCGCCGTCGATCACGCGGCCGGCGTGGAGGTTACTTGGGCCGACATCGAAGCGCGCACCTTTCCGACGCTGCTGATCGCGGGCGACGCCGATCTATACGCACCGCCGTCGATGTATCGGTACTTGCAGTCGCGCGTGCCGCGCAGCCAGCTCTGCGTCATTTCGGAAGCGGGTCACTCCGTGTACTGGGAGCAGCCGGAGGCTTTCAACCAGACGGTGCTGGCCTTCCTCGATCGTCGTCGCGGTTGATATCCGAGCGGCCGCGCCGCAGCCTCGTTGATCTCTCCCTTGCTTGCGACAATGCGGAGAAACTCGTCGTCGAGCGCCGGCCAACGCTTACGCTTGGCTCCGCGTTGCCGCACCCGTAAGCTCATTACCGAGCGCTCGAGTCGACATACAACAATAGGAGAAGGCGAATGCGCACTCACTCTTTTCGCTCTGCGTCGATAAGCCTAGCCGTGGCCGCGATCGCTCTCGGCTCGGTGCTCGTGCAGCGGCCATTGCGGGCCGCAGATCTCGAGTCGGTGGCCAAGCGCGTTCAAGTTCTCGAGGACCGCGAAGACATCAGGGCGCTGATTCTCGCCTACGGCGCAGCTCATGATCACCGGGACTACCGGACCTTCTCCGCCCTGTTCGCCAAAGAAGGTGAATGGGTGGGCGGGCTCGGCTCGGCCAAGGGCCCGCAGGCGATCTTCGAGTTGATGGACAAGACGATAGGACACAACCCGCAGCCGAATGGGTCGGGGACCTATCACGTCATGACCAACGATCAAATCAAGATCGACGGCGACTTGGCGTCGGCGACGACGAAATGGATCTACATCACGCCGGGCGCCGACAACGCACCGAAGCTGGTCTTCCTCGGCCACTACGACGACAAGTTCATCCGCGAAAACGGCGTCTGGAAATTCTTGCGGCGCGAAGCGCCGGCTGACATCCCGGCTCCGAAGTAAGCGCCATCGGACTTTGGTTCTACGCCGAGTTGCTCGTCAGCCCGCTGGATTCGACCGCATCTTGGCGTAGCATCGATTCAGAACCCGAAAGCGGAGTCTCGTCGATCATGTTGGGCCTCAGAGTACTCTGCGCGTGCGCGGCTCTTGCCGTCGCCGGCGACCGCGCTTGCACAGGAAATCCGCTACAAGTCCGCCGTCGTCGCGCTCACCGACGATCCGGCCCTGAGGGCGGAGTTCGAGCGCACGCTGGTCGCAAAAGCGCGCGAGCACGACTATGACGCGATCACGAGCTACGACCTCGTGCCGACCGTGGCCGACGTCAAAAGCAAGGATTTCGTCGACACGATGTTGGCGAACGGCGTAAAGGCCGTGATGATGATTCGCCCGGCCGCGATTGGGCCCGGCGCATCGCTCGACTCCGTGCGCAAGGAGGTCAGCCCGAAAGCGCTCGCCGACATGCGCGATTTCGCCAAGAAGGTGAGCGACTCGGATGGCAACGATCTGATCGCCGTCGTCCACATGGCGATCTACCTGTTCTACGGCCGCGACCCCGAGCTCATCTCGTCTGGCGCCGTGTGGCTCGACGAACCCGTTACGGATCGCGCGGAAGCCATCTCGCGGCTACAAGACTTGGTGGTGGCGAACGTCGACGCCGCGCGGCCTGCGATTCGCCGCTATTACAGGCTGCCGCCGCTCGAGAAGAAGACGACACCCTAGCCTCCCGAGATCGAGCGCAAGCAGGCGTGCTTGCTCGGTGCACAGCTGATCTCGAGTGGCGCCTCGCTCATCACCATCGGCAGCGCACTGCGCCGTACCTTGCGCGCGGCGCCGGCGCAGCCGTAGCACTTCCGATCGACTCCGCGAGGCGCGCCCATCGATAGCGATGCGGCGTTCCCAAGATTTGCGTCCGATTCAAAAAATTGCTGAGGATCTCGGGGAAGAAACTTATTTCGGTAACCTGCGAATCGTATATTTCCTTCCTTTCGCGTTCGACTACTGCATTCGGCACGGCGCTTGCAGGAGCAAGCATGGTTGAGCAACGGCCCGACTGGGGATGAGTCATTGCTCCGCTCTCGGCTCGCAAGCCATCTTCCGCGAACAGCCACAGGAGAGGTAATGATCGACTCGATACCGGCGGCTACGCTGCTAAAAAAAGCCATTCGACACCCAATGCGCGCAGTTAGAAGGCTCCTAGAGGCCGCACGGCATTCACGGCTCAACGACGCCAAAGAGCACGAGCTCCTAGCGGGCTTCCTTTCGAACACTTTCGACGCCGATACAGAGCGAATTCGCGAGCAATATCAACGTTGCGGAATCGTTTCCTGGATGGCACGCCGCCACGCCGAGCTGCGCGAGTTCCCGGGTCCCTACAGGCTCGGTTCGACTCCGACCGTGGACTGCGAGACGCTCTACTCCCTTCTGCGCGCCATGAAGCCGAAAATAGTGGTCGAGACGGGCGTCTGTTACGGCGTCTCGAGCGCGTACATTCTCCAAGCACTGAAGGACAACAATCGCGGCGAGCTGTACAGCATCGACCTCGGCAACACGCCGGAAGAGCCCCCGAACGACTTCTTTGTCCCGCTGAATCTACGAGACCGCTGGAACTTGATCGTCGGTGACTGTAAGGACGAGTTGCCGGCACTATTGGCGCGGTTGCGCCAAATCGATCTCTTTCATCACGACAGCCTGCACACTTACGAGCACATGATGTGGGAGTACGACACCGCGTTACCCTACTTGCGCCCTAACGGCGTACTCTCGTCGCACGATGTGCGCACGATCGTAAGTCTGAGAAAACCGTTGCAGCGCAATCCGTTCGAGATCTTCTGCGAGCGGAACCACCTGACCTCGGTGATCTCTCACAACGTCGGGATCGCGATCTGCGACCCGCGCGCCGACCAAGAGGGGCTAGCCCGAATCGCCGTGCCGAGCGCCGGAGTGCAAACGCGCCGAGCGAATTGAGCTCGGGCCGCCGACCAAGGTCGGGCGCTTCGACTTTCTGACCCTTACGCCGTGCTGACCTGCAAGGCCTTGTGCGATTGAGCGCGGCCCGCCGCGGCATTGACGATCATGTCGGGCAACACCGGCGTACGGTTGAAGTAGTGTCCGCCTAGCGCGTCGGCAATTGCCGCGAGCACGGCGGCCGTCGCGCACCCTTCGACGGGCTCGCCAATGCCCTTTGCACCGACGGGGTTCTGAGGATCCTCGATATCGACGGCGAGCGTTTGCATCGCCGAAGGGGCATCGAGATAGGACGGCGGTTTCGCCTGATAGAGCCCGGTATTGCCGGGCAGGCCGTTCTGCGGATCGTAGATGTGCCGCTCGGAGAGCGCCATGCCGAACCCCATGACGGCACCGCTTCTGATCTGCGCACTGAGGCCCATCGGATGCAGCACGGTCCCGCAATCCGCAACCCCGAGGTAGTCGACGATCTCGACCCGGCCGGTCTCTTTGTCTAGCTCGATCTCGATGAAGCCCACGGCGATCGCCGGCACCGTGCCCGTCACGGCGATGTTGTCTTTCGCGACGCCGATCAAGCCCGTGCCCGCGATGACGGCGACCGAGCTTTTCGTCACGGCGTGAATATCGTCCGGCACGTCCTGCCCGCTGTAGCGGCCGCCGAGCTCGATCGCGCGTTGTGCAGCGGCGGCGTAAGTCATGCGGCGGGCGCGATCCTGCTTCGCGAACACGGCCTCGTCCGCGACATCGTAGTCGTCGGCTTTTCCGCCGAGTGTCGCGGCCGCAATCTCCTTCAGTTTGACGAGCGCGTCCATCGCCCCTGCGTACGTCGCGCGCGACATCGTGAACGACGTGTTGCTGCCGGACTGCGGAGACGACCAGGGCAGACCGAGACGAGTGTCGCCGCGCTCGATCACGCAGCTCTCCCATCCGCACTTGAGCACCTCGGCCGCGACGCGCGACGTCGACGCGTATGAATAGGTGCCGAGATTGCCTACGCCGCAATGGATGTGCAGCTTGCCGTCCGGCGTGATGCGCACGATGCCGTCCAGGCCGCCGCGCCCGGCGGCGTGAAACGCTTGGCCGACACCGATACCCGTGACCTTCGACCCGCGCGTGCGCCCGCTGCGGCTCTTTCTGTTTTCCCAATCGAACGCCGCCGCCCCGCGATCGAGCGCTTCGCGCTGATGGGCGCTCGTGACCGGGCCCTGTGTCGAATCGAACTTGCCGCTGTTGTCCGCAGCGTTGATGCGCCGCAGCGCGACGCGATCGATGCCGAGCGCCTTCGCGGCCTTGTCGAGCAGCGGCTCGATCGCGCCGGCGATCTGGTTCTGACCCGGGCCGCGTTGCGCGCCGGTCGGCGTGGTGTTGGTGCTCACGGCAACGCCGCGGTAGCGCATGGCCGGCGGTTGATAGAGCAGCGACACCGCACCCGCCGCGCCGCCGAGGTCGCCGCCGCCCGTGTATGGCCCGTTCTGTTGCACCACATAGAGATCCACCGCCGTGACGCGGCCATCGGCGCGGAACCCGATCTTGATGCGGCCCTGGAATGCGGGCCGCGAGGAACCGAACATCGCTTCCTCGGCACGGCTCACACGCATCATCACCGGCATGCCGGTCTTCTTGGCCATGTAGATCGGCACACCCATCACGGGGTACGCGTTGATCTTGGAGCCGAAGCCGCCGCCGCAGTATTCGGCGACGTAGACGAGGTTGTCGGGCTCGATGTTGGCGAGCCGCGCGAGATTTGGAACCACGGCGGTCTGGCTTTGCGTGGAGCCATAGACGAAACACTTGTCGTTCTGCCAATAGGCCATGCAGCTGCGCGGCTCGAGGCAGTGATGCGCCAATGCGGCCGTCACGAACGATTCGTCGAGCACGAGCTTCGCCGCCGCCATGCCGGCGTCCACGTCGCCGAACGACCACTCGTCGGCGGCAGGACCCGTGGGCAGCTGCTGCTCCCCCGCCGCCGCGAAGTCGCCGGCCGTCCACTTGACGGTTTGCACGGCTTGGCGAGAGATCACGTTGCCATCGGTGCGCGCGTTGGCGCCGCTCGGATAGAGGCTCACGAGCGGATCGATTACGAACGGCAGGGCCTCGTACTGCACCTTGATACGGTCGATGGCCTCTTGCGCGAGCGCCTCGCTGCGCGCGGCGACGGCCAAGATGCGATCGCCGACGAACATCGGCTCGTTGGTAAGTATTGGCTCGGCAGGTGCCGCGGTGGGCGGCAGGTCATCCGCGGTGAGTACGGCCACCACGCCGTCCATCGCGAGCGCCTCTGCCGCGTCGATGGTGACGCGCGCGTGCGGCATCGTGCTCGTCAGCAGACGGCAGAACAGCATGCCTTCGGCGCGAAAGTCCTCGGCGTATTTCGCGCGGCCCGTGACTTTTGCGCGAAGGTCCGGAGGCGTGAAATCTCGACCCAAAAGCGTGTAAGCCATGAGCTCCCCCCTATACCGTGACGAGATGATACCCGGCTTGCCGCTCGGTTTGGCGCGATTCTGCGACCGACCCGCACCGGCTTCAAGCGACTCCCGCGAGACTACCCCCGCATCGCGGCCGTTGGCATCCGCAGCCGCACCGCCAGGACTTTCAAGCACTGCGACCCAGGTCTCATTCAGTACTCGGCGCTCGCCCGACAATGGCCATCCGATCGCTCTGGAGCTCGAATCATGCGCCTCGCCCCCCTAGCCGGCCCATGTCTCCTGTCCTTGTTGGTCTGCGCATTGGCGCTGCCCGCCAGCGCGGATCCGCCGAATCATGCCCCCGCCCATGGCTGGCGGAAAAAGCACGACCCCTACTACGTCGGGTATTCCGGCCAGCAGTGGGAGCGTGACTTCGACATCTCGTCGGGTACCTGCAATCGCGAGGCGATCGCCACGGTGATCGGCGGTGTCGTGGGCGGTGCCGTCGCTGCGCATGTCGCGTCGCCCGAGAACAGAACCGTCGCGACGATCATCGGTGTGATCGCCGGCGCGGCGATCGGCAATCGCATCGGTCACGAGCTCGACGAGGCCGATCGCGGCTGCTTCGGTCACGCGCTCGAAATCGCCAAGTCCGGGCAGCGAATTACCTGGACCAACGAGACGACCAACGTACGCTACGAGATGTCGCCCGGCGCCGATCGGCAACGCGATGGCGCAGCGTGCCGCGAGTTCACGCTCGTGACGGTCGCCGGCAAAGCGAAGTCTTCGCAACACGGTGTCGCGTGCCAGGCTCACCCTGGTGCTTGGCAGATCGTGGAATAAGAGCCGCGACTTATAGGTTCATGGCTTGGGCGCAACCGCGGCCTGTCAGCCCGGATAAGGTCGTCGCATACCGAAAAGGCTGTTCTCCCGCCCGAGAACCGGTATCTTAGCGACTCATAGGCCCTAACTCGCACGGCTCGACAAGACACAAGTTTCATCCTCGGTCGATCGGGCAGCCGCGCATCCAGGAGGGCTTCCTCTAAACGAGCCGTTGCGCGGCTCGCGACGCGCCAAACCGAGCGACTCGGAGACTCGTTAGCGGGCCGTGTGAACCAAAGCCGTCCCGGACGGGACCCACCGCGCACAGGTTGATGCGCCAAGAGAGGTTGTCGGCGTGCTTTCGATACTCGTCGGCCACTCGTATTTTCTTCGCTTCGACGAAAAGCAGCGACGTCGCGCCAAACCCTATCCTCCGCTGGCGACGCTCCAGGTTGCCGCGCTGCTGCGCGAGGCCGGCCATCACGTGGGACTCTTCGACGCGATGCTGGCCGAAGGCGTCGCAGACTATGAGCTCGCCCTAGCGCGACGCGCAGCCCCAGCTCGTCCTGTTCTATGAGGACAACTACAACTTCCTGAGCAAGATGTGCCTCGACAAGAATGCGCCGCGCCTGCTGCGAGATGATCGCGAGCGCGAGGCGCTCGGGCGCGCGCGTGATCGCAGCGGGCTCGGACGCTTCCGACGCGCCAGAAGCCTATCTGCGCGCCGGGGCCGATGTCGTCTTACGCGGCGAAGGCCTCCTGGCCCTCGTCGCGCTCGTGAGCCGGCTCGAGCGACGATGCCGCGCTGTCCGTACCCGAATGGATTGCCGGACTGCCGAACGTCGCCACCATTGGCGGCCCGGCGCCGCGTTCGCAGCCCGTCGCGCCGCTGCCGCTGCCGGAGCTGCCGCAGCGTCCCGCCTGGGACCTCGTCGACATCGAGCACTACCGCTCCGTGTGGCTCGAAGCGCACGGCTACTTCAGCCTCAACATGGCCGCGTCACGCGGCTGCTCGTTTCGCTGCAACTGGTGCGCGAAGCCCATCTGGGGCAATCAGTACCTGCAGCGAGCGGCCGCGGACACGGCCACCGAGATGCTGCACCTGAAGAGCCAGTACGCGCCCGACCACGTCTGGTTTGCCGACGACATCTTCGGCTTCCGTGTGGACTGGGTGACCGAGTTCGCCGCCGCGCTGACGGCCGGTGGGGGCGGCGTGCCGTTTACGATCCAGCTTCGCGCGGATCTCGTGAGCGCGCGCATGGCCCATGCGCTGCGCGAGGCTGGCTGCCGTGAGGTGTGGATAGGCGCCGAGAGCGGCAGTCAAAAGATCCTCGATGCGATGAACAAGGGAATACGCGTGCCCGAGATTCTCCGCGCACGAACCTTGTTGGGCGCGGAAGGCATCCGGGTCGGGTTTTTCCTCCAGCTCGGTTACCTCGGCGAAGAGCTCGACGACATTCTCGCAACCCGCGACCTCGTGGACCACGCGCGACCCGATGACATCGGCGTGAGCGTCGCTTATCCGCTGCCAGGCACCAAATTCCACGAGCTCGTCAAAAACCAGATCGGCAACAAGAAGAACTGGCGAGAGAGCAACGATCTCGAAATGATGTTCTCCGGAACGTATCGCACGGAGTTCTACCGCGCCGTGCGTGATCTGTTACACGATCAGGTGACGCAGCGTTCGTCGCCGGCGCTGGAGCAGCGGTGGGCCGACCTCGTGACGCAAGAGGAGCGTTTTCGGCAGCCAACCGAGCACGACGCTCTCGAGGCGAGTCTGGCGGCCCAGTCCGCCGGCGCAGCGTCCGATGGCTGACGTATTGCTCACCCACGGCTATTTCCTGGCCGAGGATGAGAAGGAACGGCAGATCATGAAGCCGTATCCGCCGCTCGGTCTGCTTTATCTCTCGGCGTTCCTCAAAGCGCGCGGGCATTCCGCGGAGGTGTTCGACAGCACGTTCGAGCAGCGTGACCGGTTGGCCGAGCGGTTCGCGCAAGCACCCGGCGGCACCGTCGGCATCTACACCAACCTCATGACTCGCCGCACCGTGCTGGAGATCGTCCGTGCTGCGAAAAACCACCGGTGGACCGTGATACTTGGGCGGCCCGGAAAGCGCCAATTACGTCACCGAGTATCTCGGCAGCGGCGCGGACGTCGTCGTGCTCGGCGAAGGCGAGCTCGCGATCGCCGAGCTATTGCCCGCGCTTGCGACCGTCGGGCCTCACAAGTTGCAGGACGTTCATGGCATCGCGTTTCGCGATGAAACCGGCGCGATCGTGCGCACCGCCGAACGCGTCAAGATCAAGGATCTCGACTCACTGCCTTTTCCTGACCGCGATGCCATCGATCACCAGAAATATCTCGACGCGTGGAAAACGCACCATGGCGCGAGCAGCATCAATCTCATCACGGCGCGCGGCTGCCCTTATCGCTGCAACTGGTGCTCGCACGCCGTTTACGGCTACACGCACCGTCGTCGTAGCCCAACGAACGTCGCCGACGAAATGCAGTGGATCATCGAGCGCTACGATCCCGACCAGGTCTGGTACGCGGACGACGTCTTCACCATCAGCCATCCGTGGTTGGAAAGCTACGCCGCAGAGCTCAAGAGGCGCGCTATCCATCGGCCCTTCGAGACCATCACACGCGCCGACCGACTGCAGAATCCCGCTGCCGTGCGACTTCTACAGCAGCTCGGGTGCTATCGAATTTGGATCGGCTCGGAGAGCGGCAGCCAGAGGATCCTGAATGCCATGCAGCGCGGTGTGCGCGTCGAGCAGGTGCGCGAATCCGTGAAGCTCGCGCAAGCGCACGGCATTCAGGTCGGCATGTTCTTGATGTGGGGCTACGAAGGCGAGGAGCTCGAGGACATCGCGGCAACGGTCGAGCATGTGAAGCTCAGCAATCCCGACGTGTTCTTCACGACCGTCGCCTACCCCATCAAGGGGACGGGATACTTCGAGAAGGTGCGCGACAAGGTCGAGATGCCGATCGACTGGGCCGAAGCATCCGATCGCGATTACGTGGTTGCCGGACGGCGGGGCAAGGACTACTACAAGCTCGCCGATCAGTGGCTGCGCAACGAAGTCGAAGCGGCTCGCATCGAGACGCGGGACCCGCGGCATGCCGCCGAGCTGTTGGACACGGCCCACCGTGCCAGGGCTGCGATGCAACGCTGGGGCGTGGCGTGAACGGCACGGCCATGGAAATACCACCTTTCAAGCGACTCGCGGCGGCGCTGCGCAAGACGACCGAGCATCTGGCTCGAGAGTTGGTGCAGTCGTCGGATGCACCGCCGGACTGGACCGAGCTCGAATGGGCGATCGCGCGCTCCGTCGCCGCGATGCAGGGTATCTCGACGCTGCTCGCGAACAACCTGCGCTGGCGCGGGGCCGCCGGCTTGGCAGCTGTTCCTGGCAGAGCAGAGCGAGCAGTCGGTGCTGCGCGATGCGCGCATCGGTGAGTTACTGCAGCGCCTCGACGCGGCGACCCAACACGCTGAGATCGGTTGTGTTGCGCTAAAAGGCGCCGCACTCCGCGCGCTCGGCCTCTATCGGCCCGGGCGAGAGGCCCATGGGGGACGTGGACCTGCTCGTGCGCACGCGTCGACCTCCCGTCGGCCGAGGCCGTGATGCGCGCGGTCCAGTATCGAGAGGCGTATACGACGCAACGCCACGCGATCTACGAACCGGAGCGAAAAGCCGTGGTCCACGACCTCGGCGAGCATGTCGACAACCCGCTCGAGGATCGAGATCCACACCGAAGTGTCAGAGCCGCTCCCGGTGCGGATGGTCGACATCACGCCGCGGCTGCAGCCGGTAAACGCGCAGCTCGGTCTGAATGCTTATCCCAGCACCGCTGCGCTCATGCTCCACCTGCTGCTGCACGCGGCCGGCAACATGCTCGCGCACGCGGTGCGTCAGATACAGCTGCACGACATCGCCGAGCTCGCTCGCCGCCTGACCGACGGCGACTGGCATACCCTGTTAGCCACACCGCGTAGCGAAGAGAAGCTCTGGTGGGCGTTTGCGCCGTTGGCTCTAACGGAGCGCTACTACCCAGGCTCCATTCCACCGGAGATATTGCGCGAGCTGCGCGTGCTCGTGTCCGCTTCAATTGCGTCTCGCGATCGCTCGCGACACGTTGACGGACGTGTCTTGGTCGAACCTGCGCATCCACGCCTTTCCCGGAATCGCGTGGTCGCGGACGCCTGTCGAAGCTCTGCGTTACGTTCGCAGCCGCGTAGTGCCCAGCCGCAAATCGATGGCGGACCTACAGGCCTGCGTGCAAGCCGCACCCCAGCTCAACCGCATACCCTGGTACGGAATTCCTCACCACAAACGCATCGCTCGATGGCTGTTCTCGCACCCGCCCCGCGTGCAAACGATGATGTCCGTGGCGGCTGCGCTCGAGACCGAGAGGGCACGCTGATCGCTCGGCATCCGTCGACGTCGGGACGGTAGGCGGACGAGTGTCGGCCGACGCGAAGTGGCGGCGCGCGGCGTACACTTGCGCTCGGTCGTAGTCGTCTCGTATCCCTAGCTGCATGCAGACAGACTCAAGGAACTCGATCCTCACGGGCGACGCCTACGTACGCGCGATTTCCGCTCGCGCGGCCGACCGCGACGCTCGGTCCGCCTTCCGGAAGACGGTGCTCGAGGTCGCGCCGCCTCGAGGTAGAATTTTCGACTTCGGAGCCGGCCCCGGCACGGACGCAAAGTTCTACGCCGAGCACGGGTTTCGCGTCTTTGCGTACGACGTGGACGTCGAAATGTGCGCGACATTCCGTGTCCATTGCTCCGAGGAGATCGCGACAGAGCGAGTAACGCTCATCGAATCGCCTTATGACGAGCTGCTGAGCGGCGCACCGTTACGCGACGTTCGCGACATCGACCTGGTCACGGCCAACTTCGCTCCGATGAATCTCGTGCCAGACCCCCAACGAGCGTTCGAGACCTTTCATTCGATCGTTGCGGACCGCGGTCGGCTCTTGCTCAGCGTGTTGAACCCATCGTTCATCGGCGACATGCGCTACCGCTGGTTCTGGACAAATCGGCGTCAGCTTTGGCGTGACGGTCACTTTGTGATCCGCGGAGCGGCCCACAGAACGTCGTGTGGCGGCGATCGGTCGGCGAATTCACGAGGCTGTCGGCAGCCGGATTTCGGCTGAGGAAAGTCCTGCGGGGGCTCCCCACACCTCCATGGTGGACGGCAGCTCCGATGCGGTGGCTCGCACGTCCGACCAGTCAGTTTCTTTTTCTTCTGTTCGACAAGAGATGACGTTGCTTGCCCAGCTGACAGAACGCCTGCGGCCGCCGCAATGGGCACCGATCGGGCTTTCGCTCCCCCAAGACCTCGTGCGCGTGATGCTCATCACCCGTACGCAGCGTCTCGACGTTACCCAGCAAAATGTCGTGGCCGCCCTCGCCCCCCTGACCATTGCACTCCCCGCGAGCCAAGAGCTCAGCGCGGCCCTCGACACCGACACGCCCCATCTCGAGTTCGTCGATGAAGGCAGCAACCGTGTCCTCGGCAGGCTGCGCTTGAAGCGCAGCCAAGCGCTCCGTTTCTCGAGCACAACAGCCATTCTTGTTCCACGTCCCATCCGGGACCGACCACTGTCAGCCCTGGGCGCAGCGAACGTTGGGCCAAATCGCTGGTCGCGTGCGCGCTCGCCGACCGCCCAGCTCCGCCGCGGGCTTGCAGATGTCGCGAGCCGCAATCGAGCACCTGCACATCTTCTACATCTGCCCGCGCCCAGTGGCGCTGGTTTCGGCGTGCGAAGGGCGCGAGGGCAACCTCTTTCCCATGGACTTGATCGGACTGTTCGGCGAAGGGCGCTTTACGTTGGCTTTGCGAAACACGAGTCCTTCCGTCGCAACGATGAAACGCATACGCACGATCGTTCTCTCCGACATCGCGCCGACGGACTGCGGGACTGCCTATCGCCTCGGAGCACATCACAAGACAGCCGCGATCGATTGGCACACTTTGCCGTTCGCCGTGCATCGGACGATGCGCTCGAACATTCCCTACCCAGCGATCGCGTTGCGAGTCCGCGAGCTCGACCTGCTCGAGCATGCGACGACGGGCTCACACACACTCTTCGTGGCGGAGATCACCGCCGACTACCCCGTGTCGGCGGGGCCGCGCCTGTTCCATACGACGAGTAGTCATCTCCGCTTTCGCTCGCGTCGCGGCATTCCGTTGCAGGGTGCATCTCCGGACGGGCGCTCGAGTCCGCTTCCTTAGCTCGTTCCCGTCCTTCGTCCACGGTCGATCCTTGCCGAAACAGCGCCGACACTTTGCTGAGCTCCTGATACGTCCCTCGCCTGACGATTTCACCCCGCTCCATCTCGAAGATGACGTCGCAGTCGCGCACGGTCAGCAATCGGTGTGCGACCAGAATGATCGTTTTGCGCCCTTTCAACTCGCGCAACGTGCGCATGATGTGCTCCTCGCTGTGCGGATCGAGCGCGCTCGTGGCTTCATCGAGCACGAGGATCGGCGAGTCGCGATACAGCGCGCGGGCTAACCCTAAGCGCTGCCGCTCGCCTCCGCTTAGCCGGACGCCGCGCTCGCCGATCTGCTCGGCAAGACCGTTCGGCAGAGCGGCGATCACCTCTTCGAGATCCGCACGCCGCGCGGCTGCTGCCATGCGCCCTCCATCGAGCGCTTCGACCGGCTCCCCGAACGCGATGTTGTCTGCAACGCTCCCGTCGAGAAGCACGATCTGCTGAGGAACGTATGCAAGTTGTGCCCACCAAGAGCGGTACTGCCCTTGCGCGAGGACCGTACCGTCGATTGCCACCGCGCCGGATTGGGGAGTCAACAAACCCAGGAGGAGATCGATCAAGGTCGTCTTACCGGAGCCGTTTGCGCCCACGATCCCGACCATGCTGCCACGAGGGATATCGAGCGAGACGTTTTGCAACGCCGGCCGTCGCCCGCTCGCATAACTGAAAGAAGCGTTCCTGACGGAAATCGCATGCACGAACGGAACGGCCACGCGCGCCTACGTCGCTCTGGTCGAGCGAGCGAGCGTCGACGAGCTCCGCTTCGATCCGGTCGAGCGCCGGAAGATTCGCTCGTACGCGAACGGCCGAGTGAAAGATCTGCTGGAGGGCCGGCAAAAGGCGGTATGCCGCGAGGCCAAGAAACGTCAGCCGCGGCAACCATTCTCCCACGCGAGCTTCGGTCGTGTGCAACACGGATGCGATCACCACAAGACCCGCGACGACGAGGCATTCCAGAATGTAACGCGGCTGCTGGCCGATATCCTGCGTGCTCGACAAGGCACCAGTGAAGGCGCGGCACGCGACTGCAAAGCGAGCGAGGAATCGTCGCTGTGCGCCCCATATGGTGAGCTCCTTGATTGCCGCAAGCCCCTCGGCGGCAGCCGTGGCCCGCTCTTCCGCGGATCGTGTCTGCACCACACCGTTGCGAAGCAAGCGCCGTCGCGTCGCCGCGTACACGAGCAGATAGCTGCCCACGAGTATCGTGACCGCGAGCACGGTGATGTTGGGGTCGAGAACCGCGGCGGTCGCCACGACCGAGGCGACCGCAATACCGTTCGAGGTCAGCGAGAACACGCTCTGCAGCAACCCCGTCACGCGGTCGACGTCGTAGAGCAGACCGTTCAGCTGCGCCGCGGTGTGGCGTGAGTTGTAGAAGGCGCAGCCTCGAGAAAGATACAGCCGGAAAAGCTCGATGCGGAAAGCATCGCCGACTTCAAACGCGAAGCGGTTCATCATTGCAGTGCCGAGCATGTTGACCGCGGCAGCTACCACGGTCAGCGCCATGAATGCGAGTCCGAGTGCGGTAACGAAGGCGTCGTTACTCGCGAACCCGCCGAGCTCGTACAGCCGCGCGAGGACGCCGTGGCGGGAGATTTCCCCGGAGTCTCCGAGAACGGCGAAAAACGGCATCACTGCCGCGATGCCGACGAGCGTCGAGAACGCCATCAGGACGCTCAGGCCTTGCAAAAGACCGAACGTCCAGCGCTGCCTAGTATCGAGAAGCCGCCAGAAGCGCCGCGCGGCGTTCATGATCCGCTTTGCTCCGGCAAGGAGCTTCGCGCTTTAGCTCGGCCCAACGATAGCGATGCGGCGATGGTGTAGAGAGCGCTCGCCCACCACCGCGCGTAGGGCCAAGAGTAAGTCGTCGACTTGATCAGCGTCTGCACCGCGCGCGACCGATCCGCGGGCGCTCTGAGAAACAGCCGCGCGAGGCTCGCGGCGCAGAGAGCGCGCTGCCGGCGCGCGATCTCGCGAAGCGACGGGTCGTCGACCATCGCGTGCATGCGACTCAGCAGCTCCGCCTTGCACTCGGCCGCTCGTATTCTGTCAGTGTGCGAGTAGTGCCCGTCGTGTTTTCGGATGAGCACCAAGGCCTCCGAGACGACATCGGCGTTGCTTCGTAGCGCCAGGCGGAACCATAGATCGTGGTCCTCGTAAAAGTTCTGCCCTTCATCGAATCCGCCGACCTCTGCAACGAACGAGCGCTCGGCGATCACGCTCGGCAACGCCGACATCAAACACAACCGCACGGATGCCTCCAACGCCCGGCCTTCGTGAGGTACCCAACCCGGCCCTTCGGCACCTGCCCCGAGGCGTCGATGTAGCGGTAAGCGGTATATCCCCACCTGAGCTCCTTGCTGCGCCGCAGCGACGCGACTTGGAGCTCGAGCTTGCGCGGCGTCCAGACGTCATCGGAGTCGATGAACGCGACGTACTTACCCTCTGCTCGCTGCAACCCCGCGTTGCGCACCGCTGCGGGATTGCCCGTGTGCGGCAAGCGCAGCGTGCGGACGCGCGCATCGACAGCCACCTCGAGCAAATACGCCTGAACTGCAGACCCGGAACCGTCATCGACGATGATCAGCTCCCAGTCGGCCAAGGTTTGCGCGAAGACTGAGGCAACTGCGCAACGAAGGAAACGCAGCCGCTCGAAACAAGGCAGGATCACCGAGACGGTCGGCGTGGGCGCGTGCGAAGGCATCAGGCGGCCTCCGTGAGGCGGCGATAGGCTTCATTGAACGCGCGGGCAGTGGCATCGGCGTCCTCGCGCTCCGCGCGGCGCAGCGCCGCGGTCGCAAGCCGCATTCGCAAGTCCTCGTCGTCGAGTACCGTCGCCAGAGCGCCGGCGAGCGCGCCGGGATCCTGACACGGCACCGCGAGCGCAGCGTGCGGGCTCCACTCCGCGATATGCCCCACCGCAGTTCCGACTGTCGGCACTCCTGCAAGCGCAGCCTCGAGCAACGCGAGCGGCCCGGCTTCATGACGCGAGCTAATGAGCGCCACGTGCGCGGCTTCTACGATCGGCCGCAGTGATCGCTGCGTGAGGAACCCGTGAAACGTGACATGCGCGGCGAGTCCGATCTCCGCGGCCATCGCCTGCACTCGCCCCCCCAGGGTGTCTTCGCCCACGACGTCCAAGTGAAAAGCGCGGCGCTCATCGGCAAGCCGGCGTAGCGCGCGCAGCAATGTCGGCTGGTCCTTGACGGCATTGAGGCTCGCGACGTGCACGAGGCGCGCGGGCTCGTCCAGACGCCGGCGTACGGGCAACCTGGGCGGCCAGCGCCGCAAGTCGACTCCGAGCGGCAAGCGCTGCGCCATGACTCCGTTTGCGGCGATGAGCTCGACCATCGGCGTGCTCGCACACGTGACGAGTGTGGCGTTGCGCAGCGAGGCGTGCGTGAGAAGGCGGCCGCGCCACGTGCGACAACCGCCGTAGCCGATGTCGGTGAGCGCGACGAGCTCCCCGCCTGCGGCATGCACGAGGCTCGGCAAGCGAAGCAACCTGGCCATGCCCACGGCTAGCGCGCCGTGCGTTCCCGCCCAGAAACCATGAATGACGTGAAACGGCTCGTTGCGATGCTCGGCCAGAATGGCGTTCGCGGCGCGCCATGCCGTCCGCGGCAGCCCGAGATTGTGTACGCGGGCGCCCTCGAGCATCCACGAGCCGGGTGTGGGCTCTTGATGGGTCGCGAACACGTGCACGTCATGCTCGGCGGCTAGCCTGCCGATCAGGGCGATCAAGGCGGGGATCACGCGCAACTCGCCGGAATGGTCGACACCACCCGGGACTACCATCGCGATCTTCACGTGCGTCTCCGCGCAGCGGCGAGCAAGGCCCGCAGTTGCCGGATCGAGCTATCGGGATGCTCCATCCGGCGTAGCTCATAGGCCGGCAGCGTCGCGATGCGCCGTTCGAAGCTGCGCCAATTGGCCAATCCGGCGGCGTAAGGCTGCTCACTGCGCAATCGCGACAGAAGCGCCTTGCCTCCGAGCGTCTCGAGCGCTTTCTGTTTCACCCCCCTTCTGCGCGACAGAAATACGATTGCCGCCAGCCGCAACGGCCGCGCCGCGATTTTGCCGGGCGTCTTGCGCAGGTCGACTTCGTATTTTCTTGCGCCGCTGCGTCGGACGATCATCGGCGAGCGGCGAACCTCCGTGAGCAGCGGCCCATCGGTCAGAAACTCGAGCGCGCTCGGCTGTACGTGCAGAAAATTCGGCACGCCCGTCACTCGAAGGCTGTCCACAGCGACGAAGGCACTGTCTTCGGAAAGCACCTGCATTCCGCTCGCGAGCGCGTGTAGGGCCAGGGTGCTCTTGCCGGCCCCGCTCGCTCCCATCAAGAGAAGCCCCGATCCTCGAGCGCCGAAGCATGCCGCATGCAGCGGCACCAGCGACTGCGCTCGCGACGCGAGCGTCACCATTGCGAGCTCGATGAGCTCGTAGCGCGCGTGGTAAGGGAAGCGTAGTAAAGCACGCGAGATGCAAACGAGTGCGCGGGACTGCGCGGGGTCGACAACCGCAAAGTTGCCGGCGTCGATCGTCGCACAAAGCAGCCCGTTGCCCGCAGTAAGGTTCGCCGCGGGCGGACGCGCGGCGCGCAGCCACTGCGGTCGATCCTCGGCGACGACGAGCCGAACGTGAAAGCGACGCGGCTCGCGCTCCAGTTTATGCCGCGGCATCCCGCCGAAGGCATCGACCGCGAGCCGCAGCGCGGCGGCGTCTGCACTTTCCACCGTGAACGCGCCGCCAAGAACGTTCAGGCGCGCGCGCAGACCAGCGGGTGCGCGCTCGCCGAACGGATCGGAAGCCGTTGATTTCACGGCGGCCTGTCCCCGCAGTGGACCGGGGCGGCCGCGCCCGGAGCTCGAGCTCGGGCCGGAATCAGCTCGCGATACGCGGCAGCGAACTTCTTGCCGATCGCCACGCTCGATAGGTGCTCGTCGAAGTGTGCGCGGACCTCGGTGCGCGTGCGCGACTGGAGCGCCGCGGCCGCCGATCGCAGCGCTAACCCAAGCGCCTGCGAATCCCCGCACGGCCACAGCGCGCCGACGGCGCCGTTCCCGGTCAGAACGCGCAACGAAGGAATGTCGGTCACCACCGGCGTGAGCCCGGTCGCGAGCGCCTCGATCAGGGAGAAACAACTGCCTTCACGGTGGCTGCCGAGCACGAACAAGTCGGCCGCGCGCATGAGGGTTTCGATCTGCTCGTGCGGCACGCGGCCGAGCAAGTGCACGCGATCGCGCAGCGCCGCGTCGCGGTCGATCCTGCTTTGCACGTCCGACAGCAGCGGCGCGGAGCCGAAGCAGCACCAGAGCTGCAGCCCGGGAAGATAGGGAACGGCAGCGGCCACTCCCTCGAGGACCGTCAACGGATCCTTGTTGCGGTCGAGGGTTCCGACCCAGAGCACGGAGGGATCGCCGTGCAATCCGGTCGCTACCCGCGCAGCCGCGGCATCGCCGGGCACGAAGGTGCTCGTGGACTCCGGAATCTCGAAAACACGCACATCCGGAGGGAGCAAACCGCGCTGAACGAAAGGCTGCGCCTGCGCACGTGCGCAGAAAGAGATGCCGGCCGCCGCGGCGGCACCTCGCCGCCACGTTGCGCGATGCCAGAATCCCGGCGGCCCGCTCGCATGATCCTGAAGCAGAATGGGCACGTGCGGAGCGAGCTCGCGCAACGCGAGCACCGAGGGCGCGAAGCCCAAGCCATGCACGTGAAACACGTCGGGCGCGCGCTCCCGCACCAATGAGCGGAACGCCTTTGACAGGGCGAGAGTCCCGCTCGAAGGTTCGGGCTCGATGAAAATGAACTCGACGCCGCGCCGAGTTATTGCCCCCGGGGACAGGCTCGCCTGCACGACCGTCACTCGTACGCCGGCAGAGGCAACGGCCGCGGCGACATCCTCGAGCGAATACCAGTCACGGAGCAACGTCTCGGGCGGGCGCCGTCGCTCATCGACGAAGAAGCTGATCTGCATGACGTGCAACACGACCCTGCCCCGTCAAATGCTCGTCACGCGCGGGTCGAGCAAGCCGATCAAGCGCTGCGAAGCCTCGAGCTCCCACGGCGCGTCATAGCGCTTCAGCGAATAACGCCAGGCCGCGAGGCCGCGCAATGCAGCTTTGCCCCAGCGCGGCGACCGAGTGTCCTGCACCGTCGGAAACCGGCAGCGCAATACCGTTACGAAATCGCGAATGCGCTGCCGTAATCGATCGCTGATCCAGGGCGCGTCGGCGTGGCAGGCATAGTCCACCCAGCGGCGCTCCGTCCATTCCTCGGGCGTTCGCGGGAAAACCACGGGGGCGCCTCGCTGGTCGAGAAGCGGGGCGAGCTTGAGCCGGTGCGAATCGGGAACCCGATCCGCCGGGAGCGGCGTGTAGACGTAGACGATGATTTCCGCCGCCGGATTCACGCGCTTGACGCGCCGTATGAAATCGAAGGTCCGCTCGGTTTCGCCTTCGGGGTCCTGCGGCGGCGCAACCATGAACGACAGCTCAGGTATCACGCCGTTGCGCCGACACAGCTCCGCGACTTCCAGCGTCTGATCCGACCGCGTTCCCTTGCGGATCGACTTGAGAAGCTGGTCGTTCGGGGTTTCCGCGCCGATGTAGGCCATGCGTAGACGACTCTTGCGAACCAACCGCCAGGACGCCGGCGATAGGTTCACCAGGGCGTCACTGCGCGCGTAACACCACCACGGCAGCTCGTGGCGCGCCAACACCTCGAGCAGCGGCACCATCTCCTCTTCGCGATCGAAGAAATTGTGATCGTAGAACTGAATCGAGTCGGCGCCGACTTCGTGCTTGAGAACGCGAAGATCCCGATCGAGACGTTCCGCGGGCGGCAACGCGGTGTCACCGGCGAACATCGCGGCAACGCCGCAAAAGGTGCAGCGAAATCTACAACCGAGCGCGGCCTGG
Source organism: uncultured Gammaproteobacteria bacterium (assembly GCA_963742115.1). Taxonomy (GTDB): domain Bacteria; phylum Pseudomonadota; class Gammaproteobacteria; order Steroidobacterales; family Rariloculaceae; genus FEN-1219. The sequence continues at coordinate 77,572 of CAVUKQ010000005.1, read as the reverse complement.
TGCGCAACCGTGCGTTGGCCGAGAAACGTCTTGACGAGGTACGCCTTGGCGTCGGGAAGCTTGTCGTAACGCAGGACCGGAGCGATGTGGTTGCGGGCGAAGACTCTATCGGGGTTGGCGGTGACTGCGCCGTCGCGCCGCCAGCTCAAGCCGCGGACCGCGGCGAGCGCATCGCTATTGCCTGCGCGAAGCGCGCTCAGCAACTCCGCGAAGGTGTCCTCGCCCTGCCCTCGAATCGCGAAATCGACATAGTCGCTATTGAGCGCGACATCGGCGTACAACGTCGGAAAGTAGCCGCCCCAAACGATCGGCACGTCGGCCCGAGCGCGCCGCAATGCACGCGAGATCTCGATGGCGGTGGCGACTTGCGGCCCGCCCATCACGGTGATGCCCACGGCTTCGAAACGTTGCGCGCTCACGGCGTCGCATGCAGTACGCACCGCGTCGCGATCCAGGTTGCCGTCGATCAGCGTCGAGTCGTAGCGACCCTCGAGCGCTGCCGCCATCGTCATTATCGACAGCGGAAATCGAGCGTGTCGCCGCGACGTAATCCTCGGATTGATCAAAAGGACTTTGCCCGGTGGGCTCATCAGAGCGTCTGCGCCGGCGGCAACTACTGGCCGAGCCGCGGTCATGTGCGCGGCTCGGACGCGCCGGTTGTCGCGCGCAGGATGGTTAGCGTCTCGTTGATATAGCGGCGGCGCGCAAACACCTCCAGGCGAAAACCGCGCGCGCGTAGCTCCATTTCGAACAGCGCGCAGGCATCGCCGAACGACGACAGCAACAGCAATGCCGAGCCGCCCGGCTTGAGGTGATCGGCGAGCCCGGCGGCGAACCGTCGCGCGGCATCGGTCGACCGCCAGGCCGCGTCGCGATCGTCTTTGGGTACGCCTATCAGGAAAGGCGGGTTGAACAGCACCACGTCGAACCGCTCGCCCTCGACGGGTGCAAACAGATCGCCCTGTCGAAAGGCGATGCGTTTCTCGAGGTGATTGAGCATCGCGTTGACGCCTGCGCAGCGCACGGCCGCCGGATTGATGTCCACGGCTACCACCCGATGGACGACGCGCGCGGCGAAGAGCGCACACACGCCCGAGCCCGTACCCATATCCAGCACCGAGGACTCGGGACGGAACAGCCGCGTGTCGATCTGGGATGCGAAAAAAGCCCCCGTGCGGAGCACTTTCGGGTTGGCGACGCTCGGCATTACCAGGATCGGCATGCCGAGGACCCACTCGAGCCGAAAGCTGTCGTAGCGATGTTTGCCGGTGATCGTAAGCCCAAGCCCGAGCAGCCTGCCCATCAGCATGCGCAAGGGGTGCGGCCTCGTCCCCGCGAGCAATGACTCGATCGAAGCGTCAAGCATCGCCGGCCACCCGCTGGCGAAAGCTCTCCTGCGCGAGCGTGGCCGGGTCGCGCCACATCGAGCACACGCACTTCGCGCATTCGGGACGCTCGCCTGCGCGGATCGCCGCGCGCAGCGCGCGCATGGGTTCGCTCTCGAGCGCTTCGCTCAGATGAGGCGCCCGCGGCGCGTCCGCGGGTGCCGGAATGAAGAAGCACGGCGCCACGCGCCCGTCGACGTTCACTACTGCCGAGAACTCCGGCGCATTGCAGCGCACGGGCGGGAACTCGCGTTGTCCGCAAAGGGCGGCGAAGTAGTCACGGATCCGACGCAGCTTCGCGGGCGACTCGGCAATGAAGCCGTTGCGAAAGTCCGCGGAGTGCTCGCGCTCGAGCTTGGTCAACAACTCGTCGAGCAGCGGAATTTCGTCGCCGCGCAGGGCCGGCTCGTGCGAAACGTCCTCACGCCGCGCAAACGCATGGAGATTGTTCACGTCGACGGCGAGGAAAGACACCTGACTCGCGCCGAGCTCGCGCGCAAGCGTCACGAAGCGCGCCAACTCGCGATAGTTGGCGCGTTGCAGCGTGACTCGCAAACCTACCGGCACGCCGGCGGCGGCGGCCGCACGAATGCCGTCGCAGACCTTGTCGAAGGCATCGAGCCCGCGAATGGCCGCGTAGGTTTCCCGACACGTGCCGTCCAGCGATACGGTGACCGACTGAAACAGCTCCGCGGCTCGGCGCGCATGCTTTGCGAGCGAGAGCCCCGAGGTCAGGAGCCACAGACCGAGCCCTTGGCTCTTGAGCAATGCGGCGATCTCGGGCCATTGGGGGTTCAGCAACGGTTCGCCCCCGGACAGCACGACCACTCGCGTGCGCAGCGCAGCAGGGCGGGAAGGAGGCTCTGCACCGACTCGAGGCTCGCGTCCTTGACGCCATGCCGCCAATAGTCACACGTGACGCAGCGCGAATTGCAGCGCTCGCTGAGATACAGGGTCATCAGCGGCAGCGAGTCAGGCATGTGCGTTCACGGGCAGCCGCCGCGCTTCGAAGATGTAGTGATCGGCGAGTGCTGCCAGCGGCTCGCAGCGTTGCAGTGCGCGTTCGAGATGCGCGAGCGCGGACAGCGTGCGCGGCGAGCGCTCGAGCCAGCCCGACGCGTAAGTCGGCGGCAGCACCACTCCGAGAGCGCGCCGGCCGACGGGTGCGAAGTGGGGACCAACCGCACGAGCGAGCGCGGCCGGCGTTGGATATGAAATGTGCATGCTCCGCCAGGTGCTTCCGCCCTTGCGGCCGCGACGGAACGCCTTTCGCCAATCGCCCCGCGCGAGAAACCAGCCCCACTCCCACGGAACGTGCCGGCCCATCACGACCCAAACGAGCGGCGCGCCGGGCTCGAGCAACGGCGCGATATCGGCGGCGAGGGCGTCGACCTGCGGCACGCAGTTGATGGCTCCGAAGTTCGAGAACACGGCGTCGAACGTTTCACCACGGAGCTCGGCGCCGAGCCGCTCCATTGGCACATTGCGAAACCGAATGCGCTGCGCGCAACCGGCATGCTCGGCCTTCCGCGCGGCCACACGGAGCATCTGCATCGAGGAATCCGTCGCTACGACCTCGAAACCGCGGCTCGCGAGATGCACTGCGTCCTCACCGGTGCCGCAACCGATCTCGAGAATGCGCCTGCGCCCCGCGACGGCAGCATCGAGCCGCTGCCACACCATCGCACGCAGACACGAGCCGAACGCCGTCGACGTGAACGACGCGTCGTAGCTCATCGCCATTTGATCGAACGCAGCGGTCCCCAACGGCAACACCTCGCGTTTCATCGCCCGAAAACGAGGACTCCGCGATGCCGTTGCGCGGCGCCGCCGTTGGCACCGGCGCTCGAGCGCAGCCAACGCTCTAGAAGTAGGCACGGAGCTTCCTCACCACCCTCGACGACGATACAGGCTTTGTGCCAGGGGCGACCGGAAAGGTTCATGGCCACCTCACCGTCGGGGCATCCCGGAAGCGGACCGGCGGGCCGGAGTCACCTGTGCCCGACATCTTTCTCTCCTACAGCCGCGAGGATCCGGCGCCTGCGGCGCGCTCGACTACGGCCGGGTTGCGGATCTCGTCCACGCGACCGACGACGTGGTAGTGAGCGAGATCGAAAGCTGGCAAGCCGTATTCGGGGGGAAGCACGTGACGGTGCCCGTGTGAGACGGCAGCGGAAAAAGAGGCCCGAGACGGGGCAAATCGGGCGCTCGACCGTGGGTCGCCCCGCAAAAAGTTTTTCATTGGCGGCGAAGCTGTGATAGGTTTCGCGCCGAATCGTGTCGCGGAGATTGCTGCCGCGGATTTGCTTTTGAATAAGGAGTTTGACTAGTGGCAACGAAAGGTAGCGCGCCGACGAAGTCGGCAATCGTGGCTCAGATCTGCAAGGATACTGAGCTGTCCCGTAAGGAAGTCGGAGCAGTGTTCGAATCGCTGAACGGGATCATCAAGAAGAGCCTGCGTGGTCCCGGTGTGTTCACGCTGCCTGGCTTGCTCAAGATGAAAGTCATCAAGAAGCCCGCGACGAAGGAACGTGAGGGCATGAACCCTTTTACGAAGCAAAAGATGACCTTCAAGGCGAAGCCAGCGTCCAAGAAAGTTCGCGTCCTTCCGCTGAAGAGCCTCAAAGCCCTCGTGAACTGAAGCCGCGGCTCCCGTGAGCTCGCGCGACGACCGGCTCGTCTACTCCACGGGCAGGGGCCGTATCGCGCCCGCTCCACAGAGGCCGCAGGCGCCGCCGCGCGGCGACGGAGTCGTGCGCGTACGCCGCGAGACACAAGGGCGCGGCGGGAAGACTGTCACTACGATTCGGGGGATCAGCACTTCCGAGGCCGAGCTGACCGCGCTTGCCGGCGAGCTCAAGCGCCTGTGCGGCAGCGGTGGCAGCGTCAAGGATTGGGTGATCGAGATCCAGGGCGACCACCGCGATCGGGTAGTCGCCGCCCTTCAAGAGCGCGGCCACACGGTAAAGCTCGCGGGCGGTTGAGCGCACTGGCGCTCGGCCGCAAACGTGACGCTTCGGGGATCTAGGCGTGTTCCGCGGCCGCCTCCCTCCCTAGCTCGAGCAAGCCGATGCATACTGGCCGCTCTGGCGAGGGCGATCAGCATGACCACGAAGAATCGATTGGGCGAAACCGGCCTCTCCCGTCGCGACATGCTCAGGCTCGGCGCCGGCGGTCTGGGACTCGGCCTCTTCGGCGGCATCGGCTCCGTACCGCCCGTGCTGGCGCAGGCGAGCCGAAGCGTCGCCACGAACGGAGCAGCCAAGATACTGGTCGTGTTCGAGTGGTTCGGCGGTAACGACGGCCTGAACACCATCGTTCCCTACGGCGACCCGCTGTACTACAAGCACCGGCCTACGATTGGGATCAAAGAGCCGGACGTTCTGAAGATCGATGCGCAGTTCGGCTGGCACAAGTCGATGCGCGGGCTGAAGGACCTCTACGACGAGGGGAAGGTCGCGATCGTCCAAGGCGTCGGCTACGACCAACCCTCGTTCTCGCATTTCACATCGATCTCGTTCTGGCACACCGCAGCTCCGAACAGCGGCAACGAGTACGGCTGGGTCGGACGCGCAGCATCGAATCTCGATCCGACCGGCGCGCGCGAGAACATGATCGTGAACGTCTCCGACAGCCAGACGCTCGCGGTCAAGGGCGAGAATCACGTGCCGCTGGTATTCGTCGACCCGGTGACTTTCAAGCGCGGCGTGTTCGCCCAAGAGCAGGCCGTGCTCGATACGCTCGGCGCGAACGACGCACCCGTAGGCGACGCGCACCGCTACGTGCTCGAGGTGACGAAGAGCGCGGCGCAGGCGTCGGAGATCGTCCGCGCGGCGTGGAGCCAATACAGGGGCAAGGCCAACCCGGACTTGCGTCTGCTCGATCTCGACAAAGTGGTAGCGCTCATCGAGGCCGACTTCCCGACGAAGCTGTACTACGTGCCGCTGCGCGGCAGCCTCTTCGACACGCACGTCAATCAGGCCGCGCCGCACGATCGCCAGCTCCAGTACTGCTCGGACGCCATCGAGGGCTTCTTCCGGGAAATGGAGCGCATCGGCCGTGCGGACGACGTCGTGATGTACGTCCACAGCGAATTCGGCCGGCGCGTGCCCGAGAACACGAGCCTCGGTACCGATCACGGCACCGCGCAGGTGAACTTCGTGATCGGCAACGCCGTGAAAGGTGGGATGTACGGGAAACCGCCGAGCCTCGCGGAGCTCGTGCTCGGCGACAACCTCGAGAGCACAACGGACTTCCGCCGCGTGTACGCGACGTTGATCGAGGAGTGGCTCGGCGCCGACGCGGCGAAGGTGCTGGGCCAACGTTTCGACACGCTCGGAATGATCAAGGCGTAATGGTCCGCCGGGGGGAACGAAGATGACCGCGAGCACGCCCTGGTCCCCAGGCCCGGCAGCCTGGCAGGACGACCTGTCGCCGCTGCCGAAGTCCGAGTGGAGCTTCGACCGCGCATCACACCTGCTCGCGCACGCCGGGTTCGGCGGCACACCCGAGGAAATCCAAAAGCTCGCCGACGCGGGCCTCGAGCGCGCGGTCGAGTCGCTGGTGCATTACGAGCGGATCCCGAACCCGAAGATGCAGCCGTTCGTCGAGTCGGGGCTGTGGGACCCATCGCTGAACGGGTTTCCCGACAGCCGGCCCGAAGCGACCGATCGCGCGGAGAAGTCGGGCAGCTCGATGGGCATCGAGACCAAACCCGCCGGCAATCGCCCCGGGCAGCCGGTGTCGGATCGGTTCTTCTACTGGCTGCGCGCGACGATGCTCGAGACGCGGCGCCTCGGATACTGGTGGGCGAACCGGATGTTGCAGACGACGCATCCGGTCGAGCAGAAGATGGCACTGCTGTGGCACGGCCATTTCGCAACCCACGAGAACAAGGTTCGCGACTACCGCAAGATGCACCAGCAGATCGAGCTGTTCGAGCGCGGCGCGACCGGCGACCTCCGCGATCTCGCTATCCAAGTCGCGAAAACGCCGGCGATGCTCTACTTCCTCGACGCGCAGTACAACGTGAAGGGCGCGCCCAACGAGAACTTCGCGCGCGAGGTGATGGAGCTCTTCACGATGGGCGTCGGGAACTATTCCGAGAAGGATGTTCGCGAGTGCGCGCGCGCGTTCACGGGGTGGTACTTCGACGACCTCGCGTTCAAGGTCGATCCGGACAAGCACGACGCCGGCGCGAAGACGTTCCTCGGCCGCACCGGGGACTTCGACGGCGTCGACGTGCTGAAGATCATTTTCGAGCAGCCGATTACGGCGGAGTTTCTCGCGGGGAAGATCTATCGCTTCCTCGTGCGCGACGAGCTGTCACCTGCCCTGCGCAAACAGCTCGGCGCGGTGCTCCGCGACGCCGACTACGAGATCAAGCCGCTGTTGACGGCCATCTTCATGTCGAAGGACTTCTATAGCTCGGCGAGCTATGGCGGGCACATCAAGGGACCCGTCGAGCACATGGTCGCGATGATGAAGCACCTCGGCGTGGAGACGATGCCAGGCGTTCCCGACTTCAATCAATCGACGATCTCGATGGGCCAGCATCTGCTGAATCCGCCATCGGTCGCGGGCTGGGCCGGCGGCAAAGCGTGGATCACGCCGGGCCTGCTCATCGCGCGCGGCAACGTGGCGCGCGACGTCCTGATCCCCGACATGACCGGCTTCCGCGACTGGAACTTCAGCGCGGGAACGGACGACGTGCTCGGTCAACGCTTGCGCGACGGCTACGACGTCGGCGCGGCAACGGCAGTGAGCGATCCGGCGAAGATGTCGCAGTTCGATCGCGTAGCGTTGGAGCGAGACGAGAAGTTCAACACGCGAATCTCCGGCTACATCGGCTGGGAACAAGCGGCGCGGCAAGCTGATACCGACGCCGCGCGACGCCGCGCGTTTCGACCTTGCGGAAATGGTGTTGGCCGGCGGCGCGCAGACCACGGCGGACGCGGTCGGCTATCTGACGCGACGGATGCTGCGCGTGCCGGCGGCGACGGCGACGCGCGACGCGTTGGTCGCGTTCCTGACGAAGGAGCTCGGAACGGAGAGCCTCGAGCGCGCCAAGACCTTCATGGAAGACCCGCTCCGGATGACCGTCCACTTGGTGATGAGCACACCCGAGTATCAAATCGTGTAGGGCCGTCCGGTCAGTGGCCCATCTGCGCGAGCGCGTAGCGCAGAGGTTCGGGCGAGACTCTCACGAGCCCTTCGAAAGGGCCGTCCATCTCCAGCACGAGATAGACCGCACCCGCGACCGAAAGCGCACACACGAACAGCGTGCCGATCACCGTGAAGTTGCGCGGTGCGAACAGGCCGAAGCTCATGAACGTGACGGTGAGCCAGAACAGAAGAGCGGCGAGAAACGGTCCGAGAACCGTCGTCGCACCGCGTTCGGGGTCAACCAGCGGGCTTCGAGCACGGTCTCGACGAGATTCGCCGCGCGCGTTCGCAGCCAGCGCTGCTCATCGGTTTGCGGCGCGAGGGCTTGAATCTGCGTCGCGATGGATTCGGCGCTGCGGACGTCCGCGATGTCGAGGGTTGGAGCGCGCCCGTCCAGCGGCCAGATCGCGTCCAGTCGAGCCTTCAGCAGCGTCCGCAGCAGGGTTCGCGATTCATCGGTGTCGGGTCCGTAGCGCGCGAGCGTTCGGTCGAGCGTGAGTAGATCGCTCGCGACGTCGCGCACCGCCTTGTTCGTCGCGTCGAACGAGGTTTTCGCCGAGCCCGTGACGAGCCCGAGCACCAGCGCCGTCATCGTCGCGATCAGCCCGATTCCGATCTTCACCGTACCGCTCGATTCGGCGTCGACGTGCTGCGGCGGGAGCAGGCGGCGCAGCCACATTCCCGCGAGCGCTCCGCCAAACGTGCATACCAGGACGGTCAGGCCCGTGCCCAAGGGACTCACTGCTGCAGGCTTCCCTTCTACTTCGCTGCCGCTTCTGCCGCGCGGGCAGCGGACAGCACGTTGCGCAGCCCATAGTTCCCTTCGTGACACGCGTACTCGAATAGCGGCTGCGACTCGTCGTGGGTGAGGTTCATCGCGAACGTCCACGGCCGCGTCCAGGCGTGCGAATCTTCGAAAGTCACGGACCATTCGAGCGTGTCGGGACCGAGCGGCGTGAACCGCTCGACGAGCTTTAGGTCTCGGCTCGAGCCGCGGTAGGGCGTCTTGTCCGTGAAGTTCGTCGTCTCGACGACGAGCGTGTTGCCTTCCCAGTGGCCGCGCGCGTCGCCGAGGTATTGCCGGATCGACGAGCCAATGTGCGGGCGCTGGTCGAGCGGAATCACGCGAGTGTCATGGACCATTTCGTAGGTGATGGTCACCGCGTCGGGGCTCTGGCCGATCTGATATGAGTTGCCGTAGATCGCCGGCATCATCGAGCCGGGTATGCCGCGCGTGATGCAGCGGTCGTAGAGGCTACGATCCAAATACGAGTCGGCCGGGCCGCGGCCCTTGCGTGCTTCCTCGAGTGCGGCGGCGCGCCGCTTCGCCTCCTCCGTCAACGGCGGGACCTTGCCGTCCGCCGGATCGGAGACCAGCCACGGACGGCTGTTAGCGGCGAAGTAGTTCTCGAACCAGTGCATCGGGCTCGTGGCGCCCGGGAACTCGCTGAGCGTCGGATTGCGCTCGATCGTCTGCTCCTGACGCTGCTGCGTGATTCTCGCGAGCTCCTCGGGCGTGAAGCTCTCGAGAGTCCGGCCGGCAAACTCTTGCGGCCTCTCGAACGGGATCCCGCTCTCGTCGCTGTTGTTGTATGCGCCCGCGATCGCCGGATCGCCCCACGACGTCTTGGCCGGCTTGTAGGTGCCCCGCGGCGGCAACGGCGCCACCTTCTTGCGCTGCGGCACCTCGTTCGCCTTGATGGGATCGGCGGCCTTTAGGGTTTGAGCATGGACCACCGGCATACCGAGCGCGACAGACGCGGCCGTCGCCATGCAAGCTCTGACTATTCCTTTCACGACGATCGCAACCTCACTTCTGTACAACTCGATTCGAGCCGCTTCCCGCGACCAATGTTCATCTCGGCTGGGAGTGGCCAACTGGGCAGCCAGCGACCGGATTTTCGCACGCTGGGGCCGGGCCAGAATAGCAACCTGAATCAAACCGGACGCGTTAGGCTGCGTCGAGGTTCCGGGTAGCAGCCATGATCGAACTTTTTCAATATCCCCCCGCGTTCAATTTGCCGAGCCCCAGCCCGTTTTGCGTGAAGCTCGAGCTTGCGCTCAAGCTGGCGAATGTTCGCTATTCGAATCGCTACGACGCTGACGTCAGAAAGGCGCCGAAAGCGAAGCTGCCGTACATCGTGATCGACGGAACGCAAACGATCGCCGACTCGGACCTGATCCTCCGCTACCTCAAAGATTCCGGCCAATTCACGGCCGACGAGTGGCTGTCCGACGGGCAGAGAGCGATGTGCGTCGCGATAAGTCGGCTGGTCGAGGACCATTTGTACTGGTTGCTCGTCGACGCTCGCTGGTTGAACGACGAAGTCTGGCCCGTCCTCAAAGGCACATTCTTTGCCGGACTGCCTCCTGTCGTGAGATCCATCGTGCCCGGCGTCGTGCGTAGACACGTGCGAAGGACGCTCCACGGGCACGGCCTCGGCAGGCACAGTCCACAAGAGCTGAGGTGGTTCGCGGAGAAGGATCTCGAAGCGCTTGACGGCTTGCTCGGCGAGCAGGCCTACATGCTGGGCGAACGGATCTGCTCCGTCGATGCCAGCGTCTACGGAATGCTGGCGTCCATCTATTACCCGGACTTCGAGACTCCGCTGAAAGTCGCAGCGTTGGAGCATCCACGCCTGGCCGCATACTGCGATCGCATCACGGCGCGATTCTTCCCCGACTACGAGCCGGCGCAATCACGGCGAGGGCATTCGTAGGAACTTCGGCTCGATCGCCGACAACGAGAGACTTCACTTCGCCGGAGGCGCAGCCGGCCTCTCGAAGAGCTCTAGGTTCATCCCGTTCGGGTCTTCGACGAAGATGTTGTGCACGCCGTTGCCGAAGTCGACCAGCTCGCCGTTGGCGGAGACGAGATGCACGCCCGCGGCCTTCATTTGCGCCACCATGCCTGCGACGTTGGTCACTTGAATAGCCATCGCGGGCGCGCCGGGATCGCGGACTCGCATCCGGAACTTCGTTCGCGGCACTCCGCGGAACTCCGTGAATTCCACGGTGGTGCCCGGGGGCAGTGTGCCGGCGATCTTGCGGAACTCGACGTTGTCGGGCGCGCCGACGAGCTTCGCGAGAGCGGCATCCTTGGTGAAGGCGGAGGGTTCAGCTAGCTCGATGCCCATCATCCCGGTGTAGAAGCTCTTCGTGGCGCCGGCGTCTTCCATCGTGTAGGCCAACGAGACCCGGTGCACGTTCCCCTCCGGCGCACCCGGGGCCGCAGCTTCCTCGACCAACTGCAAGAAAAAACCATCAGGATCGCGGAACACGATCGACCGGACCTTACCGTGCGCCGTCGAAATCTCGATCGGCGCCGCGCCCGTCGTGACGATCGTCGCGCCCGCCTTTTTGGCCGCCGCAACGGGGATGTCGATGTCGCGAACATAGAGGACCAGGCTGGCCGCGCCGGGATCGGTGTACTTCGCTTGCGCGGGTTGGCGCTCGAGGCCCTTGAAATGCGTGAACTCGAAGCGCGTCCCGCCGGGCAACGCGACCATGGACAGGCGCAACGTGACACCAGGCGCATTGGTCAGAAGCGGCACCGCGGGGTTGGCGAACTCCTGCGCCTTGCCTTCGATGCCGAACACGTCGCGATAAAACGCAAGCGTGACATCCAAATCGTTCACGGCGTGGATCGCGTGCGAGAGAGCCTTCGTTTGCCCGGCGGGAGCCTGCTGGGCGAATGCCACGACCGCCGACGCGCCGGCCGCAAGCGTGAGTACGACGCACAGGCCGAATTTCTTCATGGCTATCTCACTTCCCGAAACGATGAGCGACTGCGGGCGGCAACCCGCCACGCCGTTCTAGTGCCGAATCTGCGTGGCGATATCCTCGAGCTCGTACACGTCGCAGTTGCCGCGCTCCGGCAGCAGTCCCGCGTCGGCGTCCGGGAGCATGCGCAGGGTGCGCGGCGTCATCACCCACGGCTCCACGAGCACCACGGGGTCCTCGACGGTGACTTCGTATAGGATCTCGTTGCCCTTGCGCGTGAATTTCTCCACGACTCGCATCTGATCGGAGTGGAAGAACCCGCCGCGCGCTAGCCAGGTGTAGTCGTTGAACGACACGGAGTCGAGCACGAGAGTGTCGCCCTCCCAGCGCCCGACGGTATATCCCATGTACTGGCGTCTCGCGCGCCTGCTTCTCGTCATGCTTGCGGCCGTCGGTCGGGACGATGCGATATTCCCCTTGCCCACCGCCACCGTCGGCATACTGGCCATAGAAGAAGATAACGTCGCTCGCCGATTGGACGATCCGGCGAGGCGCGCCATGCCGCGGAATCCCGAGCGGCTGGCAGGTCATCACCGGGTCTTCCTTGTTCGTCCACATGTCGAGCTGCTGAACTTTGTCCCAGTTCTCGGGCTTGTACAGCGGGCGATTCGGGCCGTAACGCGACGGGGCTTCCCACTCGAAATCGATCGTTTGATTCCAAGCTTCGCTGCAGCCTTCCGCCTGCGTCGGACCGCAGCGGCGGTTCCCGTAGCGCCAATTCATTCCGCGCCGAGATCCAGTTGCCCGTGAGATCGGGCTTACCGTTAGCCGTGCGCGGAGTCGGCTGCGCGGACTGAGCTGGGGGCTCCGCGCGAGCGAGCGTGAGCACCGGGGGTGGCGGCGTCGCGACCTTGATCGCGGCCTTCACGCTAGCCGGCACCGGCACCACCACATAAACGTTGCCCGTCTCCGTCTCGGTCGTGGTCAGATCGCGGACGACGGTGCCGTTGCGACGCTCCACCACCTTACCGGCGTACAGCGCCTCGACCTTGTTCAGCGGATTGTTCCAGTCTTGATAGTCGGCGTACGTGAACTCGGTGGTCGTCGATCCCTGCTTGACCACCACGCGTTCCGCCATGAATTTGTCATCGAGCGTCGCGACGGCAGTCGCGCCAGCGACGCCCGGGATCGGGAACGTCACGACCGGCTTGCCGCCCTCCCACGCCACGCTCGTCGCGCCGATCTTGTCACCACCTTCGGTGAGCTGACCCGGATCTGGCTCCTTCGTGCCCTGCAGCGCCGCCTTCGGTGCGCCCTGCGGACCCGCCCAAAAACGGATGAGTCGTTCCGCCACCGCGTTCGGCATCGGAGTGGCCTTCCCTTGCCCTGCAATGAGTTCGGCACCCGCAATGTCTTCGTTCCAGGCGTACGGACCGCTGACGACCTCGATGGCGGAATGGGTCTGTCCGGAGCGCGTGCACGCGTACTGAATCCGTTGACCCGGCGTCTGGTAGTTGGTGCTCACGCGGTATTTCATCAGCGTGCACGGCTGTCCATTCACCTGCACCGTGCCGCTCGCCTGGTACTCGAGGGATGCCATCAGCTCGTGCTCGTCGATGCCCCGCAGCATGCCCATGTGCCACGTCCAGTTGAACAGCACCGACTTCAGGTCCTTCGCGCCGGCCGCGGGGGTATATGGCGGGGGGCCGCCGCCGAACTCCTGCGCACCGGCCGTCGAAGGCGCGCCGATCGTGCAGACGAATCCGAGCGCGAGGCTCGTCCGAATCAGCGCTCGTACGGCAACCATGCTATCCGCTGTCCTTCGCTGTCTAGTCGCTGCTGCTGCCGCTCGAGATTTGGATTTCGCGCTTGTCCGCCAGCGTAATCGACCTGATGAACCCGAGCGGCTTGCCGTTGCGCGCTGCGAAGTACTTGATCGTGACCGCGTCGCCGGCCTTCACCGTATTCGGTCCGCCCGTGCCGAATCCGAGATTCGCGAGCGTGTTGGCCGAGCCCGTCGTCATCACCCACTCGGTGGTCGTGCCGTCCGGGTTCGTGACGGCGAGATGCATCGCCCCGTGCGGATTGGTGAACGCCACTTTCGTGAGCACCCCCGACACCTCGCCTTCCGACTTGATGTCGTACACGCCCGCGAGAGAGTGATGGGCTTGCACGGAGCCGCTGGCCATCAGCCACCCGCATACCACGACACTTCCCAAAGTCTGCTTGATCATTTGTGCCCCTCCGAAAATTTTGCTCGGCACCCGAATTGCCGGCAATAGCCACCGTAAAACGGGCAAAGCGTAACATCGCGTGCACGCGGCTCAAACTACGGACGAGAAATCTTGGGCGGACTCTCGCGGAAGCCGCGGCTAAGCGACGGGCGATCGGCAAGAAAAACGCCCAGAGGGTATTAGCGCTAGCACCCAGGCTCGGGGCCGACCAAGCACCGGCGCACCATCACCCCGGGTTGCTGGACGGGGCGGCGTCTCCCTCGCGGCTCAGTGATCGAGGACGATCGAGAACCCGGGAGCGCTGAAGGTGATCTCGATCGAGAAGCTCGCGACCTCGCGCTTTGACTTCTTGATCTTGACGTGCTCGCCGGCGTCCTTATCGATCACGTAGTCCGGAGCGATCGCGGGTGTCAACGCCTCGGCGATTTTTTTCGCGATCTCGTTTTCGCCCATGGTCTTCGAGATCGCAATCGTGGCCTCGTGCTTCGTCCCGGTCTGCGGCTGAATGGTGACGCGGAGGAACCCATCGCCGCTTGCCCCTTTGTTGATCGTTATCTCGGCCTCTTCGTGCAACGTGGCCGGCAACGCGCCCTGAGCCAATGCCGCATTCGCACCAAGCAAAGCGGTTGCCGTCACGATACCGAGCAACGCCGTAGTCATACGCATTTGGGCCTCCAGTTGTCGCAAGAAAAACGTATTAAGGAACAGTTACTCTGAAAAGGGTCATCGGTACCAGGTCCCCGCGTGTTGCGATTGCATCGCTACGTGCGAGCTGGTCGCGAGAGCGAGTACGTCTGAAGCGCACGGTAGGTGCGGAGGCGACGGCTCATTTTTCTAGGCCCATCACTGCAACGTCGACACGCCGGTTCTTCGCGCGCCCTTCGTCCGTACTGTTGTCGGCGATCGGACTGGTTTCGCCCGCACCGCTGACCTGAAATTTTTGGGAATCTGCCCCGAGACTCACCAACTCGTCGCGGACGGCTTCCGCACGCCGCAGCGAGAGCGCCTCATTGGTCGCTGCCTCGCCTACGTTGTCGGTGTAGCCGACGATCATGACGTGGTCAGCTCGCCCCAATTCCGCTCTCGCCTGCTCGCGGTACTCGTTGATTTTCTGCTTCCCCTCCGGCGTGAGCTCCGACTTCCCGAACTCGAACAGAGCTGCTTCCGGGAAGGTCATGACTTTCGCGGCTAACGCGGTCACGCTCACCGTCGTGGATGCCGTTCCCGATCCTCCGGTAGCCGTGATCGTGTATTGCGTAGAGCTCCCGGGACAGACCTGCTTGGACCCGCTCGGATCGACTTTTCCGACTCTGTTATCGATCTCGACCGTCGACGCATTCGTCGATGACCAAGTGAGGTTCGTGCATTGACCGCGCTCGACAGAAGCCGGGTTCGCCGACAAAGAAACGGTGGGCGGCGGCGTTCGGGAGCAACCAAGCAGCACCAAAGAGAGAACGACGACGTATTTCATGGCTTTCTCCGTTCCTCGGGCCGTGGAATCCACCATCAATCTGCAGGCACGCCATCATCCGCCGGCGGATGAGCTCATTCTTGTTCGACGTCCGCAAGGACGGTTTTTGTGTGCCCGATTTCTAGGATGCTCTCGATACTGCGCTGATTCCCGGCGATGGCACATGCGACTTAGTACCTACGAGCGCGTGGGGAATGTGCGGGTCGCAGCAGAGTCGCACGACGCCTGGACGCCGTCGCGCAACCGTGAACCCAGGCCCGAGCTGCGCTACCTCGCGGCGACGGGGCCGGACCTGAACTCGCTGATCAGCCCGTCGAGCGCCGCCTGCACGTGGAAGTCCTCCCACGCGAAATCTCTTCGCACGACCTTCTCGATGTTCTCGCGCGACCTATATTCACGGATCAATTCGGTCATGGTCGCGCTGAATCGCATCGAACGATCGAGGTACTCCTCGAGGTCCGAGCGCTTCGAAACCAGGCCGTGACCGGGTACGACGGTATCGAAGTCGAGCTTGAGCGCGGATTCGATCGCATGCGGCCAAGCTTTCGCGCTGCCGCCGCCAGGGTAGTCCACGAGTTGCGCGGACGTGCCGGGACCGTTCGCGAAAATATCGCCGGACGCGAGCACGCGGTAGTCGGGAAACAGCACGACGACGTCGCCGTTCGTGTGCGCGGGTCCCACCGGGTGAATTTCGACCGTCTTGCCCCCGATGTAGATGGTCAAGGGACCATCTGCCGCGACGTTCGGCAAGCCCGGCTGGTTCGTCACCAACATTCTCGCAAGCGCATGATCGGACGCCACCACGATCGCGTTCAGCGCTTGCAGCTTCGCGTTGCCGCCGCTGTGATCTGGGTGATAGTGCGTGTTGATCACATACTTGACGGGTTGGTTCGTCACGGTCTTCAAGAGTTGCACTATGTTGTCGTGATCGATCTCGAACTTGTCGTCCACGAGCAGCACGCCTGCGTCGGTGACCAACACTGTCACGAGACCAGGGACGGCGACGTTGCTGATTACGTACATGTCGTCATTGAGCTCGATCAGCGACAGCTCCGCCGGCGCGCTTCCAAACTGCGCGTAGGCGCTCGAGCTCAGGAATCCGGAGAGAGCGAAGGTCAGAGCAAATACCGTGTTTTTCATAGCCTGTCTGGAAGTCGGGTGAGGGCGGTTCTTCTTTCCATCGATCGCGCCTCCTATTCGGGGATACTTTGCAGGCGCCAATGTGCCTAACTTCGCTGGTCGAGCGTAGGCGCAGCTTCGAGCAAACGACAGTGGGTCTTTGGTCGTACGCGCGCGCCGTTCCTGCGTGAGCGGCGCTCGTCGGCGCCGAGCGCGCCGTTACGTAGCCTCGGTTCGAGCGCGTTAGGCGCGAGCGTCCGTTTTCTGCCATGCCGCACAAATCGCTCCGAGGTGCCGTTCATCGGTGCCGCAGCATCCACCGAGCACGTTGAGCTGCGGCAGCGGCGCACGCAGCCGGCGATACCGGTCTCCGAGGTCGTCGGGGTTGCCGGCGTCGAGCTCGGTCATCGCATCCAGCTCGGCATGGCTCAGCCGCGAGGCGTTCGCGCGTAATCCCCGGATGCGCTCACGCCACGGGGCGGGCTCGGCGAGCTGCAGCTCGAAATGCGTCGGATGCGCGCAGTTCAACATGTAGTACGCGGGCGGCTCGTAGCGTTGCGCGTGTGCATCCGCGTCAACCGCTTCGATCGCCGCGCCGAGCGTCTCGCCGCTCGGCAGCGAACCGTCGGTCTCGACCGTGAACGAGATCGCGCACGGCCGTGCGGCACGTGCCGCGGCGCGCGCGACACCCATCGCCTCGGCGCTGGTCGTCATCGTGATCGCTGTGATCATGTCGACGTTTGCGCGCAGCGAGCGCGTCGACCTGCGGCTGGTGCACTCCCCGCGCGTCCTCCGGCTCCATCGGCGTGCCCGCGACATACCCGTCGCCGCGCGGCCCGACGCACCCGCTGACGACTATCGGGCCGCCGATCCGCGGCGCGTATTCCCTGCGCAGCTCGTGCATCAGCTGCGCGGCAGCGGCGTTGAAGCGCTGCATCGCTTCGGCATCGAAGCCGAGTCTTGCGCCCCAGTGGTTGCCGGCGCGCCAGGTCGGGCTTTCAAGGATATAGCCCGCACCAGGAGCGCCCGCGGCGATGTCGAGATAGCGGCGGTAATAACGTCGCAGCATGTCGCGCCCGTCCGGCTTGTCGAGCAGGACGAAGGCCGCGAACTCCGGCAGCTGGACGCCCTCGTTGAAAATCAGGACGGTCTCAATCCCACCATCGGTCAGGAACCAGCCGCCTTCGAGCTGCGGCAATCGGGCTTGTTGCATGGTCATGTTCCTCTCGTACGAATACGCCATGAGCAACACTCTAGAGACCGAGCTTTTGCGCGCACATGATCCACACGCCGGATCACTTGATCGGAACGCCGGACTTGCGTTGTCGGCGCGCGGAATGGCACTAGGCATCCGTCACCGGATGGGTGAAATGTCTGCATGGATGATGGATCGACCGTGACGGGCAACGCTGAGTCTTTCCGCCGAGAAGGCGAACGGCCTCCAACGATTCGAGATGCCACCCGGCATCGCGCGAACAAGTCCGCGCTCGATCTCGGCGGACGGTTCGACGGTCGTCGGCGAGGCGAGACTCAGTGAGCTCCCCGTGCCGCATCTCAACGGTTCTGCGTAGGATACCGAAACAAATGTCAGGCCCTGATACTCCTTTAGTCCAAGTAGCTGACGTCCCCAAAGCGAGATTTGATAGTGCCGAGGTTAGCGAAATCTTCCTTCGGAACCAGGCAACGCTGCCGACTCGCGAAAAGATCGTGAGAGACCAAGCACTTTGGACCGAAGCGGTGGCGATCTACGAGCAGGCAAAAGGGTAGGTTCATGCTCTCTATGGGCTTTCCCGACGGACCCTCAGCAAGAGTGAAAGCACGAGCGGCGAGCGGTTCAAAGTTCTACGGGAACGCTTTCCCTGCCTGTACGTGTAGTTCATGTGACTCGCCAGGACGCCAGTAAAGACAAGCTGAACGAGGCGGATTAATGATCATCGATGAATACGAGCTTTATGCACTCGCCTGCGACGCGGATAAGCGCGACATTCCCGAAGCTGCGGCCGCCGTCTTCAGAACGCTTCTGCGGCGGCATCCCGAATCGCCGCTCGCGGGAGCCGCGACGTTCTACCTTCAAAACGGATTCCAGCTCCCGTCAGCGATCGATAGCGAATCGCGGGCACGACCAGCGCCGGCACAAGGTGGACGCCGGGAAGACTGAGACGCTCGCGACGCGCTCGGCACACGGCGTTCGCCGCGTTCACGCGTCACCTCCCCTCCGATCAGTGCCCTTTGTACGGCTCTGCGCATAGGATGCCGCGAACCCACTCCCCTTGATCAGTGACGACGGCACGGTGCTATGCTGTGTCGTCGCAGTATTGGGAGGTTCCGGTATGCGATTCTCGACACGGCCCTGCCCCGCTCAAGGTGCTCGAGCGTGCTCGACGACTCTGCTCTATGTCGCAGCGGGACTCGGCCTTGCCGCCCTGTCGATCAGCGCTGATAGCGTCGCGCAGGACGCGGCGACACCCGACACAGCGGCACTCGATTCGGCGCCGTCCGAGCCGCTTTCCGATCGTGAACGGCGCCGCCAGGTGCGCCGGCAGGCTGATGCCCAGGCCAAAGCCGTGAAGGCTGAAGCGAGCGCCAAAGCCAAGGCGGACGCTCAGGCGAAATCGGGCCAGAAAGCCGACCCGAACGACCCAAATACTCTCGTCTTCTATGTTGAGGACCCCAAGGTCGTCTGCCGCAACATCGAAGTCATCGGCTCGAAAATCTCGAGGAGGGTGTGCGGGACGCAGGAGCAATGGGACGCTCTGAAAAGGAAAGGCGAAGACGACATGCGCCAAATGGGGCGCTCGCTCAATGGTTCGACCGCGGGCGCGCCTCAGGGCACCGCAACAGCCGCGGGCGTTGGTGTCCCCCCATAGGCGGGCGACTAAGGGGCTCTCCGTCATCCAAAAGGGGTTCGCATGACGGCCGATGAGTTGATCGCAGCAGCCAAGGACCCAGCGAACCGCGTAGGGGGTGGTGACGCTCGCGCAGCGCTCCACGCTCTGCTGGAAATGCTCTTATCGACTTTCGATTACGAAGAGTTGCGGGCGAACACGCCTGCGATCGTCGCTCGGGGTTTGGCGGCGTGCATCGCATTGGTGGACGAAGAAAGAGCGAGCACTGGGAATTGATCGCAAGCTAGTACGTACTGAGCCCGCTTCGCTGGGGTTTCTTTTATCCGCTCGTCTCGCGCTATGCTGTCCGCCATGAAGCCTGAACTACGACAAGAACAAAAAGGCTCCCTGCCGCCGCTTCGCACCGGCGAACCCGTCGACCCCAGCGATCTGCACGTCGGAGACGAGCTCATCTGTTTGCTGGCCACTGGCCGGTACGCGCTCGCGAAGGTCAAGCGGCTCAAGAAGAGCAACGGCGAGATCACCGGGTTCTTTCCCTACCCAGCGACCAGAAGCGATCCCGATAAGGCGATCGAGATCAATCGTGTCATCAGGGCGTGGCGGTCGCCGGAGTCGCAGCGCTAGCGCCTTCCCAAAGCGCGAGCTTCTGAAGGACACCCAAGCCTGGTGCAGGCACGATCGCAGGGAACACCGTTCATGAAAAGGTGTCGCGCTCGCGTAGCTCTCATCGCGTCGCTTCTGCTCGGCCTCGTGACAACACGCGGCATGGCGCAAGGCGAGCCAACCGTGGCGCCCTGCACCACTGCGACGACCGTGTGCACGGAATGGATCGGGGTGAAGGGGCATCCCCTCCAGTTGCTGGTCTACCGCTCCTATCCGCTCGACCAGCGGAACGAGCGCATCGTCAGGGCGTTAGTCATGGTGCATGGCGGCCTTCGTCTCGCCGCGGACCAATTCACGAACGAGCTCGCGGCGGCCTTCCTGGCCGGAGCGCTCGACGACACCGTCCTCCTCGCGCCCCGCTTCGCCTCCAACACTAGCGCCCCGTCGGCAACTGGCGCCGCGGCGTGCCTCGATGTCTTGGCCCCCCGGGAGGCGAACTGGATCTGCGAGGACAGCCGTGCCGACAGTTGGCGCAACGGCAGTCCTGCTATCGGCAACGCTGAGGTGACATCGTTCGACTTCGCCGACGAGATCGTGCGCCGTCTGGCTGACAGGAACGTATTCCCGAACCTGAAACACATTGTCATCGCAGGTCATTCGGGAGGCGGCCAGTACACGCTACGCTACGCAATGGCTAACCGGGTCCACGACGCCGCGGGCGTCCCCATCTCGTATGTTGTCTCAAATCCGGACGCCTTGATTTACCTGGACGAGTTGCGCCCCACTCCTGCGGCTTATCCTGCGACTGCCGCCGGGCCGAGATTCCTTCCGCCATCCCCCGTCGAAACGTTCGCGCCGTTCGCGGATTCGCGGAATTGCACCACGTTCAACAACTGGCAGTACGGTCTTCAGAACCGCGCCGGCTACACCGCGGCGCTAGCGGACGAGCAGTTGAAGCGGCAACTCGCGTCGAGGCCGGTGACCTACCTGCTCGGCGGGGCCGACATCGTGCCGTTCGGCGGCTTTGATGACTCGTGCCCGGCGATGGCGCAGGGCCCGACCCGGCTGGCTCGCGGCCTGGCGTATGCCAAGTACATGAACGAGCGGCACGGAGCACGTCACCGTGCGGTGGTCGTGGAGGCGTGCGGCCACGACGACCGCTGCATGTTCACGTCGAATCCGGCGCTGCCGCTTCTCTTCCCGCAGCCGTAGGTCACGAGGCGCTGATCGCTTTGCCGCTCGTCGTCGTCGGCATCGCTAGAATCTTCTTCTCGTTGTACTTCTAAGTAATTGAAGTAATTGGCAGCAGTGGCACTGAGAAACTGGACCGACCGCCCCCGGTCTGTCATTTCGCCGTCGAGAACGTCGAGGCGTGTTCCGGCCGCGTGGCCGGCACGGCCGCCACGCAGCGACTAGCCGCTGCTGCGTTACGACACCGGGCACCAGTACTCGTAGAACGCGAGATGTCTGATGAAGTTTGCGTCTTCCCATCGCGGAACCGGCGTGGCACGGAACGTGACGCGATGCTCAATGGTGCCGAGCTTCGTCTTCGCGAGCACGAATTCGCCGTCCGCCGGCGGCCTGGTAGCTGTCGACACCCACTCGCGTTTGTTAATCGAGGTGGTCACAACCAGCACGGTACTGCGGCGAAGGTCATGCGTTTGTGCGCTGCCTAACAGTGCCGGCCCAAATCGCACGCCGCTTCGGCGGGGTTTCTTTTGCGGTCACTGGCTTTTGCTTGCGGATACCCTCGACGATAGCTGAGGGGCTAGGTACGCGATCTGGTCCGGGGTAGACGCGACAGCCGAAGCGATTTCCCTTTGGAGTGCCGGTCACATCCTCGCCATTCACTAGAATCGTTGGCGAGCCCCAACCTTGCAGCTCATCTGACGCACCGGCGCCGAGAATATCGATTTCCTCATAGCCGGGGATCTCTAACTCAGCCAGTGCTTTTTCCAAAGACTCGCGGGCGGGAGCAGCCAAAGGACACCCTGCGAAAACCAGGAGCTGGATGGCTGGATTAGCGGTAACGGACCGAGGGTTGTTTGTATCAGCCATGGCCGTTCGAGCTATTGCTCCGCTTACTAGGTGGTGCGCAGTTCGCAACTCTTCTGGGCATACCTTCTGCTGCATAACAGAAGGGTCTCAAGTTGGACCTTGGTCCAGGGAGGATCGAATGAAGGTGTTGCGAGAGGCGCCGCCGTCGAATGTGCGGCGCCCGCTCAATGGCATCTAGCGGCTCAAGCAGCTAAAGAGCGCGGCCCAACGAATTAAGGCTTTGGTCTCACGGTGATGTCGCGGATCTTATCGTCGTAAAACGCGAGTCGGCCCGTAAGTTCGCGGTGCTCGTCATACGGCTCTTCGTAACTCCAGACCGCATCCTCAAGCGTCTTGCCGTCCGTTCTAACGTGGAAATAATGCGCGATTCCCTTGAAGGGACAGTTGGTCGTCGTGGTCGAGCGCTCGAGGCGGTCCATCCGCACGTCGGAGCGCGGGAAGTAATAGCGGCTCGGGTGCTGGTCTTCCTCAACCTTGATCACGTCCGTCGAGTCGGCCAGCAACTCACCGTCGGCGGTGGCTTGAATGCGCTCGCTGAGATGCTGCTCCAGCACCTTGTGCTCGGGGTGCTTGCGGTGGCCAGGGGACTTGCTCATTGTTCGTCTCCTTGGATGCGTCTGAGACACGGCAATACGTGGAAGGAATGCCATTCGCTTCGAGCATATTGCGGACGATCTCCACCTCAATGTAGGGGATCGCTTGGAAGACGTTTCGCATTCTGTGCTCCTCCAATGAGAGCGAGACCAGAGGAAGTATAGCGTCTGGCGGCTGGGACCCGCGAAGCCTAGCTTTTGGTCGCTCTAGGCAAGTGGCACATTGCTAACGCGCGCTTTTTCGAATCGCTCCGCGAGTTCGTTTAGTGAGACCGATTCTTGATTTGCAAGAGCTCGAGCAGCGGGATCGAGTTCCTTTTCGGCGTCTTTCTTCTTCGTCTCAGCGACGGTGCGGCAGCTAGCCGCGGCAAGGGTCAGGTCCGTGTCGGACAGATGCATCGCAACTCCTATGCGGCGGGTCAGAAAGACTCTTAGAGACGCGTCTATTGTGCGTCGGCGCAGTGGCGCACGGTATCGCGGCGCTAGCTACGTCGTATGTGCGCTAGCGAACTCGGCCACGCCTCGCGCCGGGGCTCAGGGGTCGGGACATGACGGCCAGCGCGCGATCGAGGCGTTGTCGCTCCGCACGGCACCGCGGGCGATCGAGGGGCTGGGTGCGCTGTCCAACAGACTCCCGGCGAGACGGTCGAATATGCTGCGTTACTCTCTTCCGTCCTCACTGACGGAGGGGGGCATCCCAAAACAGAAAGTGCCGCACACTTTCAATCGAGACCCCGCTTCGGCGGGGTTTCTTTTTCTGGCCCCTGTCGCGCTATCCTTTCGGCTATGAAGCCATCAATACAAGAACAAGAAGGCTCCCCACCCGCCCCGCTTCGCATTGGCGAGCCTGTCGCTATCACGGACCTGCAGGTCGGGGACGAGCTGATCTGCGTCACGAAGCGCGGGCTCGCTCTAGCTCGTGTGCTCCGATTGCACCGAAAAGATGGAGCCGTCGTCGGATTCTTTCCGAGCCGCTTACCCGGCATGAATCCCGACGTGCCGGTCGAGCTCAGAAAAATCGTCAAGGCGTGGCGGTCGCCGGAGTCGAAGCGTTCCCGCCGCTGAATCGGGACGTTGCGCGGAATGAAATCGCTCGCGACGCCGATGCTTTACGATGATCCAGATCTCTACGACACGCTGCTACCCGCTTCAGCAGCTCAGTTGAACTATTATCTGAGCCTTGCCCGGCAGCGCGGAGGCACCGTCCTCGCGCTCGCTTGCGGCAGCGGTCAGTTGATCGTGCCGGTTGCTTCCACGGGTCTATCCGCTACCGGACTCGATCTGTCCTCGAAGATGCTCTCGGCGGCACGCCGTCGTGCGGCTACTTCTGGTGCGCGAGTCGAATTCGTCGAGGGAGATATGCGGGAATTCGACCTTGGACGGCGGTTCTCGCTGATATTCGTTGCCCGGAACTCCCTTCTTCACTTGAGCGAGGAAGATGAGTTTGCGGCCTTCTTTTCCTCTGTGCGACGCCATTTGGAGCCGGACGGAGTCCTGGCGTTCGATATCTTCAGTCCTAACCTTCAGTTGCTTTCCCGCCCGAGCGGAGAGCGGTTCCACGTGATGCGCGCGACATCGCCGTTGCACGGAGAACTAACTGTCGAAACGACCAACGACTACGATCGCCATTCGCAGGTTAATCGGGCAACTTGGTTCATTTCGGCGGCCGAAAAACGCGATGCCTGGGTGGTCCCCCTCCACTTGCGGTCTATCTTTCCCCAGGAGTTACTCGCTCTTCTCGCTGTGAACCGGGTTCACCTCATGCGCCGAGACGGGGACTATAGCGGCGGTAGCTTTACGAGCACGAGCAATAACCAGGTGTGCCAATGTCGGCTAGCCTAACGTGGCGCGGGCCGCGCGATAACCAGTTGCCGGGGGACGTGCCAAGGCACCTGCGGCACTGCGCGGGCGCCGAACTGCGGCGTTATGCAGCGTATTGCAGGTGAGCGCATGACGGAGCTACCGAAATACTCCCGTCTCGAGATCGAGCGGCGGTGGCTGGTCGACTTGTCGGCTATCGACCTCGCGAGCGCGCCGTTCCGAGAGATCGATGATCTGTATATCGCGGACTCACGGCTGCGACTGCGTCGAATCTCCGGCCCGAGCGAGGTCATCTTCAAGCTCGGCAAGAAGTACGGAAAACGCACCGCGCTCTCCGAGCCAATTACGAATTTGTACCTCACTGAGAACGAGTACCGGCGATTTGCGGATCTGCCCGGACACCACACGCGCAAGCGTCGGTACTCTCTGCCGCTCGGATCCTTGGATGTTTACGTGGAACCCGACAAGGATCTTGCCGTATTTGAAGTGGAGTTCAGCGATGAGCTCGCGGCTAGTCAGTTCGAGCCACCGCCTTTTGTCAGGCGCGAAATCACCAACGAGTCCGCATTCAGTGGCGTTTCGCTGGCGGAATGTCGTAGCCCAGCTTAGGAACCGGTTGCGGCTGACGGCTCCGACCTTCGCGGTGCGAAGGCGTGCGTTGAGGATGGGTTACCCCGTGAGGGAGAGCAGCGTTTTTCTGCGTATCCTATTCGCAGCGGGTTCGGGTGAAGTAACTATCGTCGAGTCGGTCCGGGCTCACCCGCGCGCGATCGCGGCATTGTTGCGATAGCTTCCAACTCTTGTACCGCTGCTCACGCACGACCCGGCTTCGGCCGGGTTTTCTTTCTCTTGCATAGGCGAGCGAGGCGCGATCATGAGCTAGGCCGCGACTCGCGTTTCCGGTTCCCAAACTGTGAACGGGAACCGCGGCATCATGGCGCCTCCTTCTTCGCGACTTTCCGCTCCCCGGTGTTGATGAAGTACTTCTCGGCGAGCATATCGAGGACCCGGCGATAAAGCTCCTCAAACTTGTTATGGGCAGTAGTCGCGATTTGTTTCAGGCTCGGTTCTGGTTCTTCGTCCGCCAACGCTTTGGCCAGGAACCGGAGCCGGTTGAGCGTCCCTTCGAGGACCTGCAACATCCGGCGGTCGAAGCTCTCACCCGTGAGGCCCACGACGGGTGCAAAGCTCAATATGCGATCTTTTGTGATTGCGTCGCGTGCGCGTTGCTCCATCACAGGCAACGGATCGAGTGCGATATCGACGGCTGGGTAGTCCTTTGCCACGCGGTCAAGCGTTCCCTTGAGGGCAGCGGCGTACTCGGTCACAGTTGTCGTCACCTCATTGACCGGCTTCGCCTCAGACTTGACGAGAAAGATCAGGTCGACCTTGGACAGGCCATCGAGGTCGCTGTAAAGAAGACTGTAGCCTTCATTCAGAATCTTCCGTTGATTTTGTGCGTCAGCTTTCTGCTGCGGTTGTGGTTCCGCCTCGCAGCCGTTGAAGCGGCACAGCCACCAACAAGGCCTGCAAGTCCAATCAGAAGAGCGCAAGAAGTGCGTGATAAGTTCATGGTCACGGAACATGCAAGCAACATACCACGCCCGTCTCGCATCCCTGGGGCGGGCAGCGACAATGAACGCGCTAAGCCCGACTGGCTGCTAGAGCGGATTGAGCCGGACGGCAGCAGGCGTGAGCCCATACCTAGAACTTCAAGGTAGACACGGCCCGTCCGCGGGCGCACCATCAGCCTGTGAACCGACTGCGCAATCTTGCAGTTGCCGGCCATACGTCGCCCGCCGCGTTTGAGAGCGAACCTCCGGGTTGGGTGGCGGGCGCCGGGGTTACGCTGACCGTGATCGTGGCCTTTTCGGTCGGCGTTCTCTGGCTGACGCTGAATCGCTCGCCTGAATATCAACCGACATTCCAACGCGACCCGCCCGCTGTTTTCGCGCGGACCGCGATCGACGCGCTGGGCCCGGCCATCGAAGCTGAGCGACTCCGAACGCTCGAGCTCGCCGCGCTCGACTCAATGTGCGCGCAAGTGCGGCCAGGCGACGCGATCGGTCCGATCTGCGGCCTGCCGTCTGAGAGGGCGCCACGAGCGCAAGCAGCGGCGCCCGCACGACCGCGAGCTAAAGAGGCGACGCCCTCGACGTCGACACCGCCGACGCTGCGGTGGCGATACCCCTACGGCGACCAAATCTTGCTCGCCCCGCCGGGATTCGGGCCGGACCCGAACAATCCACTCAAGAAATAGGATCGCGTCGCCGCTCTCGATCGCCGGGGCTGAGCTGCTGCGCAGTCCCGAGCGGTCGCAGCACTACTCAGGTGTATCAGAATGGTAGGGGGGCCGTTTTCACTCCGTATATACGGCGGTACGTTCTAACGAAGGATCACCACTTCTCGCGGTCGCTGCGTGCTTACCCAGTCCCTACTCTATCCGCAGCGGGTTCGCGTGAAGTGCCGGCGAGCTGAGCCGGATAAACGGTCCGAAATCATTGGAATCGCCGCCGCCGAAGCTTACCATCCCGTCTGACCGCCTCGAGCATCGACGGGATGAACGGCGGGACCAGGGACGGCAGACCGCCACGATACCGCCTCCCCGCTTGTGAGGCGGACGGCTATCGATGGCGTCTATCGCGGAGCAGCGGCGACCTATCTCCGACGAGGACACATGGTGATCCGGTCCGGGTCCATGCCACAAGGCGTTTCGCACGACACTGATGCCGCACGAACGGGTCCCAGTGTGCCCGAGCCCGGCGACACGTCACCCCCTTCTGAAGATCAACGCAAACGGCAAATGCACGCGGCGGAAACGCGCCTGTTGTACGAGAACGCTACCACCGGGGTTGTTGTCACCATCGTTATCGCGTCGGTCGTGGCCTACGGCTACTGGGATCTCGGTCCGCGGGGCATCGTGTCGGCATGGCTCGTTTACATGCTGCTCGTGTCCGCCGTCAGATTCGTGGTCGCGCAATGGTATTGGCGCGCGTCCGCGACCGACGTCGAGAACGGTTGGTGGAACGCGGCGTTCGTCGTCGGCGCCGCGATGGCTGCCGCTGGCTGGGGCGGAGGCGCCATCATGCTCTACCCATCGGCCCAGCTCATGAACGAGATTCTGCTGGTGTTCGCGTTGGGCGGTGTCATGCTCGGTGGTGCCTCCACTCTTGCGGCGAGGCCGGAGGCGTTCCTCGCGTTCCTGGTCCCCACAGGCTTTCTTACGTCCTTACGCGTGGCGAGCGTGGGAGATGAAGACCACCTGCTCATGGGGCTGCTGGGTGCGGTTTTCACCGTCGCGGTAATCCTGACCGCCTGGCGCTTCCACTTGGCGATCGAGACGTCGTTCAGGTTGCGATTTGACAACCAAGATCTCATCGAGAGTCTCCAGACCGCCAAGAACGACGCGGAAACGCTGAATCGAGAGCTGGAGCTGCGGGTTCGTGACCGTACCGCCAAGCTCATCGAGCAGGATCGACGCAAGGATGAATTCCTCGCGACGCTCGCGCACGAGCTCCGGAACCCACTGGCCCCGATCCGGTTCGCGCTGCAGGCCCTGAAGATGGACAGTCCTCGCGCCACCGCGGCCCGCGCTCGCGAGGTGATCGACCGTCAGGTCGCGCAGTTGGTGCGACTCGTCGATGACCTGCTGGACGTGTCTCGTATTACGGCCAACAAGATCCAGTTGCGTCTTGAATCGCTCGACCTCGCGTCGTTGATGGCGACTGCCGTCGAATCGATCACGGCCCAGGCCGCGGCCGCCGGGCAAACGGTGCATGTGCAGCCGCCGTCCGCGCCGGTTCGAGTCAACGGTGATGGCGCGCGGCTCGTGCAGGTCTTCGCGAATATTCTGAACAACGCCGTGAAGTTCACGCCCCCAGGCGGGCACATCTGGTACACCGCCGACCTGCAGTCTGATGAGGCTGTCGTGCGCATCCGCGATACGGGCGCGGGCATCGCCCCCGACGTCCTCCCGCGAGTGTTCGACATGTTTCATCAGTCGGAGTCGGTCCTCGAGCGATCCACGAGCGGCCTGGGTATCGGGTTGACGTTGGCGCGGCGGTTGGTGGAGATGCACCACGGGGAGATCCATATCAGTAGTCCCGGCACGGGCCAGGGAACGGAGGTCGAAATCCGGCTGCCGGCGACCCCGGTGCCGGCGCGGCAGCTTGCCGGCCGCGGCAGCCGTGCCGGCCGACCGGCCGCTTGTCGCGGCAGGGCGCAATCTTCGCGTGCTCATCGTCGAAGACAACCTGGATGCGGCGGGGATGTTGGAGCTTGCGGTATCGCAGCCCGGGCACGTCACCAGGCTGGCTCATGACGGGGCGACCGCGATCACCGCAGCCACCCAGTTCAAACCTGACGTGATCTTCCTGGACATTGGCCTGCCGGTGATGAACGGCTACGCTGTCGCGCGGACGTTGCGAGGAATGCCGGAGTTCAATCACGTCCATATTGCTGCCGTCACCGGATGGGGGCAGGAAGAGGATCGGCAGAAGGCACGGGAAGCCGGATGCGACAGTCACTTCACGAAGCCTCTCGATCCGGCGATGCTGGAAGACCTGCTTGCAACGATCGCGCAGCCACGCTCGAACGGCGATGCGCAGTCGGCGGTGTCTAATAAATGAAACACCGTACTGTACGGCCCTGAGGAGCGAAACTCGTTCCCCCGGCGCCGATCGACAGCGGATTGTGAAGACGAACCGGTGGGTCATGAGCGTGATCGCCGGCAGCGTCCGCGACGGTCTCGGGATCTTGAACAACGAGATCTATATCGGCCGAGTGATCTGGAACCGCTTCAAGTGGGTCCGTTCGGCCGCAGACTCTAGCCGCCGTCGCCGCGTCCAGAACCCGCGGTCGGAATGGGTTATTCGCATGGACGAGAGACCGCGGATCATTCCTCAACGGCTGTGGGAACGCGTGCACGCCAGCGCCAACAGACCGAGGCGATCGGCGACCGCGTGAAGCAGGGACTATCGAAGGACTCCGCCCGCCATCTCGGCGGTGGCCCGAAATTTCTGTTCTCGGGACTACTGAAGTGCGGCAAGTGCGGGGCAAACTACATCGTCACGAATGCAACCACATACGCGTGCGCCAACTTCACGAACGGCGGGGCGGCAGCATGCGACAACAACGCACGCTTTCGGCGGGATCAGATGGAACAGGGGTCTTGCCGGCATCAAACGCGACGTCCTTCCGCCCGCGGTCGCAGCCGAAGTGCGCCGTCGTCCCCTGCGACTCATGAAGGGGAAGAAGGCGCCCGAGGATCGCGCCAAGGTCATCGCGAAGCTACAGGGTGAGATCGGCAACCTTACGGACGCAATCGCCAGCGGCGCCCTTCGCGCCTTGCCAGCACTCGCCGAGCGGCTGGACACCGCAGAGCGCGAACTTAGCCGGCAAGAGGCGGCATCTACTAAGCCGCGCGGAACTGTCGAACAGATATTCCCCAGAATGGAGGCGGAGTATCGCGAGCTCGTCGCCGGGATCGAGCGCGTGCTCACCACGGGCGACGACGGCACGAACGACCCACGGCTTGTAGCGAGGTCGCGGGCAGCGCTACAGGTGCGTTACGGAGAGATCCGAGTAGAGGTCACGCCGGACGCCCTGGAGTTTCGGTCAACCCAGGGCATCGAGGCAGCGTTGGCGCGGGTCGCAGGAGGCGACTCGCAAATAATGTTGGTAGCGGGGGTAGGATTTGGATTCAGTTGCCGCTGCTGATCGGCCAAGCACGAGCGGCGCTTCACCGGTTTCGACGACAGATCGTCGCGATGTACGCCCGCGGCATGACCGTGCGCGAGATCCAGGGCTACCTGCCCGAGATGTACGGCACGGAGGTCTCGCCGGAGTTCATCAGCAAGGTCACCGATGAGGTCCTGGCCGAGGTCGTCGGCCTGGCAGAGCCGGCCGCTCGAGCCGATGTATCCGGTGGTGTTCTTCGACGCGCTGCGGGTGAAGATCCGCGACGACGCGTGGTGCGCAACAAGGCGGTGTACCTCGCGCTCGGGGTGCTGCCCGACGGCAGCCGCGACGTGCTGGGGCTGTGGATCGAGCAGACCGAGGGCGCGAAGTTCTGGCTCAAGGTGTTCAACGACCTGAAGACTCGCGGCGTCGCCGACATCCTGATCGCCGTCGTCGACGGCCTTGAAGGGTCTCGCTGAAGGCGATCGAAGTGGCGCTTTCCCCAGCGACGACGGTGCAGACCTGCATCGTGCACCTGATCCGCAACAGCCTGGACTACGCGACCTGGAAGGATCGCAAAGCCGCTGCCGAAGGACTGCGGCCGATCTACACGGCCGCCACCGAAGCCGGCGCCCAAGCCGCGCTCGAGGCGTTCGCCGCGAGCTCGTGGGGCGCCAAGTACCCGACGGTCGTCGCAGTCGTGGCGCCGCGCCTGGGAGCACGTCATCCCGTTCTTCGCGTTCCCGCCGGAGGTGCGCCGCGTGATCTACACCACCAACGTGATCGAGAGCCTGCACATGCAGCTGCGCAAGATCATCAAGACGCGCGGCCATTTCCCGAGCGACGATGCCGCCTCGAACTGCTGTGGCTCGCGCTGCGCAACGTGATGAGCAAATCGGTAAGATCGGCGCGCGAGTGGAAGAACGCGATGAATCAGTTCGCCATCCTGTACGGCGATCGATTCACGAGCTCACGAGCGTGAAACCCGCCTCGCACACAGAATTTCTGACTTCCCGCGCACAATCCGCCTAGGCGCTCAGCAACTAGGGCTTCGGAGCTGCCCTGCCCGGCGGAAGTAGACCGTGCTGGAGTCGAAACTGCGACCAGTGAACTAAAAGATCCGTACGTGGCTCCAGGCTAAGTAACTGCCGCGATTACACCTTATCTATATGCGAACACACCAAGCGACACCTGCAAACCCCGCGTCCTGCCTCACCCCGAGCTCTCCGGCTCGCGAATTGACCCTCGTTCTCGCCTGGGAGCGCCTTCCAATTGGGGGCTCTAAGCCGCGCCACGCCTCATCCCAAAGTCGGGCACCTGCAGAGTTACCCCCCACTGTTACCCTCATCCGCCTTCGCAACTCGCAATTGCGAGCACGCGAGCTCGCCGCCGGGAGTGTCGATCGTGGGCGCGATGCGCGTATAGAGCATTTGGTGCCTGAGAAGATCGGCGTGAAGTTGCATCCATCGTCGCGATACCACTTAGGCGCGAAGTTCCACTGGAACACGATCTGCTACGGTCTTGAGGAGAATGACCACCCTGGGTTATTCCACCGCCACCACGAGCCGCCACCGGCTAGTGCGTAGAGTTGCCCCCCGTTGGCGACTACTAGCAGCGTCGCCCAACCCTCGGTCCCGCCTCCGTTCAGCAAGACCGCGTTGCCGTACGCGTTGGTCGCCATGCCGAAATTCCACCTTCCGGCACTCGTGACGAGAACGTAGCCGACCGGCGACTCCGGCGTAAGCGTGGACCCGTCAGCGCTTGCCTCGCCTCTAGGCCCTGTGGAAGATGACCATCCTCGATCGTTCCACCGCCACCACGAGCCGTCACCGGACTGTGCGTAGAGTTGCCCCCCGTTGGCGACTTCTAGCGGCGTCGCCCAACCCTCGGTCCCGCCTCCGTTCAGCAAGACCGCGTTGCCGTACCCGTTGCTCGCCGTGCCGAAATTCCACGTTCCGGCACTCGTGATGAGAGTGCCGCCGGCGTGCGATTGCGCGAACGTAAGCGTGGACCCGTCGGGGCTTGGAACACAGCTCCCGCCGTCCTTGCTGGGCAATCTACTTGTCCCTGAAACGTTGGGCCATGTAGTCGCTCCGTATTCACCCGCTGTGAGGAAATACAGAAAAGCAATCGAGCCGAAGGAAAACGAGCCGATCGAGAACGTATTCCCTTCGGTTGTCTTTAGCATCCCGAAGGGCACGGTAAATTCCACCTTCCGGTCCGTGAGGGAGAACGGCACCGCACCAAGCACCGGCCCCCAATCGGGTTCGACGCGGAATCGTAGTTCGGAACTACTTCGCGGATGGTAATCCTACCGTCTCCTGGGATCTCAATTCCCATAATCATTCTCGCGAACTTTTTCTCTTGTTCACCATGCGCCTCCCGAGGGAAACTAGCCTCGGTCACTGTCTGGACGTAATACTGGAACCCGTCGGCTGAGCGACCAATTGCGTCGACGGTGTTGAAGTCAGGCGCGCGATTGAAAAGAATGGTGAATCGCACATTCCCGCTGGGCGGGTCAACGACAACGTCATGACAGTCGACAGCTATCGTTGGTTGACTGCCTTGCGCGTTCGCAGTTGCCGAGAACAATACCAATGTCGCCACTGCGAAAACGCTCGCGAGCCTGCGTATGTGGTGTTTCATGAGATATCTCCCCGTCAAGTCAAAAAAAATTCTCCGACCGCAAGGCGGTGGGACGCGAAGGACTTGGACGCCTCTAGTGATTCGGATGATGGACGTCATGCGCGGATGCCGTTGGAAGAACGATCCACGGTACGCAAAGAAATGCGCTGAACTGCAAGACCCGTGAGCGGAACCACATGATTCGTCTCCCCTGCGCTTAGAGCGGATTCTCTGGCGCTGGGTCGCAATCTGACTGCGACATGGCTTGCGTGAATACGTAGTTGCCGAGGCTACGCGGTCGACCCCTACGTGCGTGCATGGTGACGCGGAAGACAGGAGCCGGGGCCGCGCCCCTGTAGAGCCGTCGATCTCGCGCGCCTCTGCCGGGTGCGCGCCCGAAGGAGCCGCGTCCGTTTGTCCGGCAGCCTCAAACGCCTGGCGATCGGGTCGGCGTTCGAGGATTCAAAAAATCCGGAAGGTATCACCAGGCCGGAACGAGGTATTTCACACCAGGGCCCGTGACCCGGGCGCACCAGCGTGGCGGGGCCCTTAGGGACCTGGCGGGCTACCTCACGCGGACGCGCTGCGGCAGCGTAAGGACCCGGAGTAGCGGGGGGCGTTTCACGCCGTGTATACAGCGGTACGTCCTGACTCGCGATCACCCTCTCCTGCTCTCGGCGTAAAAGAGCCGCGTAACGTCGCCCGGCGGCGGCGGGGTCATCCGAGAGCGGTCGTCGCGCTGCTCGCATAGCACCCACACGCACGAGCGTCGCAGAGCGATCGTTCGATTGGGCGCGACATTCGCGCGCATCCGGGCATGCATCCATCACACGCGCCGTCAGGGCGAAGTGGCAAATGTGCCGTCGATCGTGAGTCGTTGCTATTGGTGCCCGAGAAGATCAGCGTGAAATTGCGTCCATCGTTGCGATACCACTTAGGCGTGGAATTCCACAAATGACCAGCCGGGGTTATTCCACAGCCACCACGAGCCGTCGCCGGCCTGTGCGTAGAGTCGCCCGCCGTTGGCGACTTCTAGCAGCGTCGCCCAACCGCCGGTCCCGCCTCCGTTCAGCAGGACGGCATTGCCGTACACATTGCTCGCCATGCCGAAATTCCACGTTCCGGCACTCGTGACGAGAGTGCCGCCGGCCTGCGATTGCGTGAAGGTCAGCGTGGACCCGTCCGGGCTTACCTGACCTCCCGAAGGCGCTGTCGAAGCTGACCAGCCGGGGTTATTCCACCGCCACCACGAGCCGTCACCGGCCTGTGCGTAGAGTTGCCCGCCGTTGGCGACTTCTAGCAGCGTCGCCCAACCGCCGGTCCCGCCTCCGTTCAGCAAGACGGCATTGCCGTACACGTTGCTCGCCATGCCGAAATTCCACGTTCCGGCACTCGTGACGAGAGT
The DNA here is from genome assembly GCA_963742115.1 of uncultured Gammaproteobacteria bacterium. Lineage (GTDB taxonomy): Bacteria > Pseudomonadota > Gammaproteobacteria > Steroidobacterales > Rariloculaceae > FEN-1219. The sequence goes on along the minus strand of CAVUKQ010000005.1, from coordinate 43,845 downwards.
GCCGCCGGCCTGCGATTGCGTGAAGGTCAGCGTGGACCCGTCCGGGCTTACCTGACCTCCCGAAGGCGCTGTCGAAGCTGACCAGCCGGGGTTATTCCACCGCCACCACGAGCCGTCGCCGGCCTGTGCGTAGAGTTGCCCGCCGTTGGCGACTTCTAGCCGCGTCGCCCAACCGTCGGTCTCGCCTCCATTCAGCAAGACCGCGTTGCCGTACCCGTTGCTCGCCGTGCCGAAATTCCACCTTCCGGCACTCGTGACGAGAGTGCCGCCGGCCTGCGATTGCGTGAAGGTCAGCGTGGACCCGTCCGGGCTTGGACCAAATTCAACCGCGCCGACGTCGCATTCGACGAGGCCATCGTGGTCGCCGTCGGTTCGAGGCGCGCCGAGTTGGTCTCGAACGCCGCACGCGAACACCACCTTCCCGCCCGTATCGATGAGCGGGCTGCCGGTGAGAATCGGCACGTGCGCATGCCCTGGTTTGCCGTCGTCCGTCAGGTCGCCAAGCTGTGCGTCGACGCCGAACTGGTCGCTGGCTGCAGGGGTCGAGCCGCCGGCCTGCTGCAGCTGGCAGTCCGTTGCCACTCCGATAGCGTTGTAGCCGTTTGAGATCATCGCACCGCCGCAGTCGGGGCCAAAGCTCCCTCCAGGCGCGACGGTTCAGCGTATTGAGCGCCACTGCGGTGCTCAACACCGTCGTCGTCGCTGCCGGATCGGTCCAGATTCCGCCCCCTCCGGTGATGCAACCGCTATCGTCGGGGGGGCCAGGAGGACCAAAGGGATCGCATCCTCGGGGGTAGTGTTGATACGCCCCCTAGGGTGCTGGGTATTCCACGACTCCGCGCACCTGATTGACGGGCTACCGTTACGCTTTGCAGCGTTAGCTTGCCGAAGTTCGCGATGCCGCCGCCAAACGTGCCGGCCGCGTTTCCAGCGACCGTCGAGTCGGCGATGAACATCGTGCCGCCGTTGTAGATTCCTCCACCTGCTCCCACATCGTATACCGGGTGTTCAACAGAGCTCCCGGGTTGGTTAGTATTTTCCACGACGGCGCTATTGGTGATCGAGACAGTTCCGCTCCCATTGAAGATGCCGAGGCCCATATCGAGACTTGCCGACGATTTCGTAGGCCGTAGTGTTTCCGGAGACGGTGCTGTGATCAATCGTTACCTCGGCGTCCTCGATATAGAGCCCGGCTCCGTACCTTCGGTCACCTTTAGGGTCGTTGCCCTGAGCGGACCTGGTTGCCGCTGACAATGGAACTGAGGAGAGTCGCGGTGCCTCCCAGCACGGCGATTCCGCCTCCGATCCTCGTAGATACGTTTCCGCTGACCGTCGTGTTGCCGACGTGCAGATGCCCGCCTGTGCTCAGGATGGCCCCTCCAAGGACTCTCGTGTCAGCTGCCTGCCAGCCCAGTTGCCCGACAGCACGGAATCCTCAAACCACAACAGACCGCCCGCGTTCAGCGCAGCGCCACCGCCATATGCCGACAGACCGACAGTCAGAGGAGAAACAGTCCGAGACAAGGCCTCCCATGAGGGAGATTCCGCTCACCTGCAGAATTCCGTTCTCCCTAACATTGATGAACCGCGCGGACCTAGACCAATTGCTGATGAAGCGCGTCGTGTCAGCTTTCTCGCCGATCAACAGCACCGTGCCCGTGATCGGAGGGAGAAAGCTCGGTCCATCGGCGGAGTCGAACGTCCCTGTGAACTGATAATCGCCTGGCGCTACGTGGATCTCTGTGGTTCTGCCGCTGGTATTCGCGCCCAGTATCGCGCTTACGATTTCCTCCGGAGTGCCCGCTTGAACGGTGTCGCTTGCATCCGCGGATGCAGTTGGAAGAACGATCCACGATATGCAAAGAAATGGGATGAGCTGCAAGACCCGTGAGCGGAACCACATGATTGATCTCCCGGTGGCGCTTAGAGTCGATATTTCCGTCGTCGGCTCGAAATCTGGGTTGCGGCATGGCTTGCGTAAATACGTAGTTGCCGAGTTACGCGGTCGACCTACGTGCGTGCACGGCGACGCGGAGCGCACGAGGCGAGGCCCCTCCCCTGTCTAGAGCCGTCGATCTCGCGCGCCTCTAACCGACGCGGCGCCTTCGGGCACGCACCCGGCACCGAAGTCCCTCGTATATCGAGCTCCTCGGCACAGGTCGAGACACCGGATGCCGGTGCCTGGCGTACCGACAAGCGGAACATAGACCTTATATTTCCCGTGGACGTCGCCCGGGAGATGAGCTCGGCGCCGTCGCCTTGTTACGGCAAGCGCGTTGCCGTCGGCGACCCGAAACTCACACCGCACAACGAGAACGCTACTTGCGCGAAACTGCTTAAGCCGCGCAAGGTCCGCTCGCCGCTGGTCGCGGTCACGGTTTCACCCGATCGCGAATGCGCGATCAATGATGAGCGTCGTGATCCTGCGGCTTCTGACCTGCGGGCGGCTGAGCGGGCGTCGCGTTACCGGGCTGGCCCGATTGCTGCTGCATCATGTGCTCGGTCATCTGCTGCATCATCATCTGCATCATGCCCATGCGCCCGCTCATCATGTCTTGTTGCGCCTGCATCTTGTCCAGCCGACATGCGGCGTCCTCCGGTTTGCACTGTTGGCCCTGGGCTTGCCCGGGACCCATGCCGCCGCGCATCGTTTGACCCATCATCATCATTCCAGCGTTCATGCTTTGCATGTGCTCTTGCATGAGCCGCTGCCGCTCGGCAGGGTCCTGCGTGCTATGGATTCGAGCCATCTGCTCGCTCATCTGCTGTATCCGTTTCTGCAAATCCTGCGGGGTGGGCGCTGGCGTGCTCGCTTCCGGGGCGGGAGCCGGAACTTGGGCGAGCAACGTCACCGGCAGTAGAAACGGGATCGCTAACAACCACGAAGCTTTCATGACTGTTCTCCAGCAATGGGAAGGGAACTGAGGGCAGAAGTTAAGAGCACTTCGACGCGCGGGCTATAGGTAGTTGCCGCACGTCGGCTCGGTTTGGAGGACGCGCGCCGGGGCGAACCCGCGCGCGAACGACCTGCGAGGTCGCTACGGGCTGGAAAACATCGTGTAAGACATCATTCGCCCCGCCACGATCACGGCGGCCCATAGAGCGATCGACGTCAATCCAGAAATCCGCGCGAGCATGGGAGTGGCGGTCGCGGGGGCGGATCGGTTCGCCTCTCGCCCGGCGGCCAAGTGAAAGATCAGAGCGTTCGCGCCCGCGAGCACGATCGCCACCGTCTTGATGCGGAAGTAGACGTTTCCGTACGCGGAGGTCGCGAATGCCGTGAACAGAACCGCGCCGCTGATGATCATCACGCCGAAACCGGTCAGGAACCACGGCGCGAGGCCCCGATACACGTCGGCCAATCGGTAGCCCCTCAGGCTGACGCCGAGCAGTCGCAAGTCGGCCCAGAGCAGCGTGCCAGCTGACAGGCTGATGCCGAGGATGTGAATCCCGACGAGAATCGGAAAACCGTAGGCCGACTCCTGGATCAAGACGGCGATCGCCGTCGTTTCGAGCCATTCGCAAATTTCGAGGATTGTCATTCGGGGGCGACGCTCAGCTACTCGAGCAGGATGAACGCGCAACCCGTTGCCGCAACGCCCAACCACAACGCTAGGCCGACCACGCCGGTTGCCCGCAAGAGAGGCGCGGCCCCCGAAGGTCTTTGCGTGACCTTGCGGTGCACCGTGAAGTGGAACACCACGGCCGCCACCAGCAGCAGCATCTTCACTTGGAACGTACCATTCGCGCTGACGGAAGCGGCGCGTGCCGCGAAGAGCAAGAGCCCAGTCGCAACGCTGATGACCAAGCCGACGGCGATGGCTCGACTCGCGGGCGCGGTCACCTCGAGGATCGGTCGTTGGTCCAGGAACACTCCGAGCAGCCTGAGATTCGCCACGAGGGCGCTGCCCGTGATCAGCGTAAATCCGATCACGTGGAGCGCGCTCAGGGATGCCGTTGCGAGAAGCGATTCGGCAATGGTTCTCGCAACGTCCGTCGTCTCGAGCCACGAGAAGAACGACGCGAGCGTCACAGTGGAGTGACACCATGGATGAGACAGGAATTAGGGCGCGGCTGCGATCGCAGGCTGATACACCAGATCGGAACGTAGCTCTAAGCCGTCAATGTAATACGACAGTACATCATATGGCGCGAGAGTCCGGCTGGTGGTCGACCGAATGGAAATCTCCACGTAGTTCACATCGGCCAGTATGTCCCTCTCGAGCTGAGCTTGTGCCGCTTGCTGCTCTGTTGTCGGGAGGCCTGGATCGATGTAACCGATCACGTTCTTCTCCCAGGTCGCGTCTCCCTGGGAGCGGGATACTGAAATTGTACCAACCCTCCGAATCCCTCAGAGCATTGTCCGAAAACAGGTTTGTGTACACGCCGTTGGCTCGCGGCACGAACTCGATGCGGTTGCCGCCGTTCTTGTACAACCTGATGATGGGGTTGGTTTCGACGAGAAGACCTCTCATTTTCGTCGGGCTTGATCGAGAATCGCACCTCGGCCAGATCCGACAGATTCCAATGAGCGTTCCGTGACACGGGATAGAACACATCGTTCCGGCCGAAGCCGAGTTCCTCCCAGTACTGCGCGTTCTCGATGGTCACCTTGAGCGCGTGGCTCCCGGTCTTGACGTGCTGCGGATCGGCCGCCTTGTTCACGATGCTGAGCTCGGCCGCTTTGCCACCGGGGCTGAACCCATTCTGGGAATGCCAATAGCCCCAGTATTCGGCGGGCCTCATTTCCGTTCCATACTCACCTCTGATCGGACGAAAACGGGTCGGTATCTCGCGGAAGCCTGTCACTTTGTAGTCAATTAGCGTTCCGCTAAAACGATTGAAGTCGAAAATGTACGGCCACCAGTTGTTAAGCTTGCCCTCGCTGACACCCGGATTATGGGGCAGATGAGCGAACCACCATTGATGATAAGAAGTGGCAGCGAATATGAAGGAGGCGTGAACCTCGGGTGAGATACCGAACGCGGCTGAATAGGATGGATTCCCCTGCGCGTAGTGGTTGAAAGCCCCGAAGTCGTAGCCGTTAATCTTGCGTTTGATGTCGCTGAACGTCGGGAAGCTCAGCCAATCATCTGCTACTGAATCAACGTATCGTTGCCAGGTTAAAAGGTCGTAGTAGCAGTAATCCGAACAGGCTCGAGGCGTGGTTGGAGGGAAGTGACTCGAGCCGATGTTGCCATTCCCTTCCGACGCGTAAGCGACCGCGCTCTCGCCGTTCCATCCGTCAGCCAACCTGAATCGCTCCCATCCATTGAGCAATGCCTGTGTCGTGGCGAGGCTGGTGCGGTCATGCGTATAGACCGTATACAGCAAATTTCGCGGCCAAAGCTGTGGATGCCCATCGGAGATTGAAGTCATGACGCCTTCAACCATGTGAGCGTACGCATCGTAGGAGCGCTCGTCAGGAAGGTAAGCGTTGACAAAGAATGACCGGGAGGACTTCACCGGGATGGGGACCCAAGTATTATCCGTCGTCGCTCCCGAACCTTGAATGGGTCGGTTTCCAATTAGGACGTTTTCCCCGAAACCGACCGGCGTTTTCACGACCCAGACATGGTCGATTTCACCTTTTTCAATGAGATCCACAATCGAGTAGCCGTCGAGCTCAGGCAAATCTCGTCGGGTCACGAGCTTTTCATAGTCGACCCGGTCCGTGCCGGACTCGACGGCTGGAGTGACCGCGGACGAGACTATGCTGCCCTTGTATAGGTCGATCACGGCAGATCCCAGCGAGGCCAGTTTCAGGGATTGAATCCGGTGCTTGAGGTACGTCTCCTCAGTAATGAGACTCGTCTGTTCGGGGTTAAAGGCAATCGCGAGCACCTTGTAATGCGTTTTGATTGCAGATGACCTCTTGGTCATGGCTGACGCAGGTGCTGACTCAGCAATTGCAGCGCCGCGTGCATCGTTCGCGGCGACTGTGTAGTCGTAGCTCTTCCCCGGCCGAAGGTCGAAATCCGTGAAATATCCAACCACGGCGGTGGTACTGCCCACGATTCGGCCGTCTCGCGAAACCGCGTATTCGGTCGCTCCACTCTGCGGTTGCCACTGGAGCCTCACAGAGGTGGCATCAGTGGACGACACGTTCAGTTCGAATCTCTGAACATTGTTCTTGTGCATGAAGGCGGTGCGTCGCGCGCCGGTGGCATCCCGGCAGCTCGAGTATTTGCCGGGCTCAACTGGGATCGTGCATGCGATCATGGTATCGGATGCGACGAGGTCGCCCGCCCTGCGCCATTGGTACGAGGACCCCGTCCCCGCGACAACGATACTTTGATTGGTCGGTATCTCGTAGACGTAACCGCGACAGGCGTCGAAATTCTGACCGATGGCCTTTGTGTCAGTACAGGCGAGGACCAAATTGGCCACGGGCGCGCTCTGCGCTGCGGCACCCGCCAGTAGGATCAACGCCAGTACGTATCGCATGTCGTCCCCCTTTCTCCGCGAGCTGCACTTGTCGCAGATTGATTCTTAGGACAACGATCGTTTGCTTGATATACGTAGTTTCCGGGGCGGTGCTTAGCGTGAGACTTTCATCTCGGCGTCTTGCGAATTGACGCGGCAACGCCGGCGCATGCCAGTGGCCCTACGCTCCTACGTACTTACCACAGCTCCCACAAAACCCGCGGCGCGCTAGAGTTTCGTCTACATCGCCAAAACGGTGAAAAGACCTACCATGAAAATCTTACAGATCCTTGCATTGCTGTTGGTGTGCTCGATCGGAGGACCGCAGGCGCTCGCCGACGAGCCCACGGGTGCGCAGTTGTTCATGACGCACTGCGCGTCGTGCCATGGCGCCGAAACCGAAGGCGGCGGGCCCGTTGCCGGAGTGATGGCGATCGCCGTGCCGAATCTTCGCACGCTCGCGATGCGCAACCGCGGCGTGTTCCCGGCTGATGCCGTTGCAGCCTACATCGACGGCCGCGATCAACGCCCCGCGCATGGCAGTCGCACGATGCCGGTCTGGGGAGATTTTCTCCAGGCCGAAGGCGCACCGGACGCCGAACTCTCCGTGCGGCTTGCGTATCGCTGCGCTCGTCGCGTTCATCGAGCGTCAGCAGTACCACTAAGGGGGGCGCGCGGTGCAACGCTTCGCACGCTCGATACTTTGGTGCTACACCGCGTTTGCGAGCCTCCTCTCCGTGCCGCTGGGCCAAGCCAACGCGCAACAGACCGAGGAGCCCGGCAAAGATCCAATCGGTGGCGGCTTCGCAGTATCGAGCGCGTCAATCGAAAGATTATCCGACAAGTCGACCGACGCGATCGACTTCGTGGTCGGGAATCTCGAGTACTTGCTCGTTCACGAGATTGCTCACCTTCTCATCTCAGAGAAAGGCATCCCGATCGTTGGGCCTGTCGAGAATGCGGCCGACTACATCGCCACCATGGCGCTGATTCGCGAGAAACCGCTGGACGCGATGCAGCAGGATCGTGCCGAGAGGTTTCTGCTCGCGACAGCGAGCGCTTTCGCGGCCTCCTGGCAGGTGGGCGCGAAGATCGGAGGCGAGGTGCCCTATTGGGGCGAGCATGCGTTGAGTATTCAGCGCTATTACCAGATCGCGTGCCTTCTTTATGGCAGCGACCCCGCGGCATTTGCGCGGTTACCGCAAGACGCGGGCATGCCGGAAGCTCGCGCGCAGAGCTGCGTCGCAGAGTACGCGCGGGCGGCGCACGCCATGGAATGGCTGCTGAGAACCTACGGCCGGCAGCCTGGTGACTCGCCGAGCGCCGGTACGAATATCGTCTACGAAAAAACACCCACCATCGTCTCAACGCGCGTCGTCCGAGAGCTTCGGTCGATCGAGTTGCTCGACAGGATCATCGCGCGCCTCCACGAGCGGTTCACGCTCGACCAACCGTTTACGCTCGTGATGCGAAGCTGCGGGCGGCCCGAGGCCGGGTGGATGCCGGACCGGGGCGAGCTCGTGGTCTGCTACGAGCTGGTCGATGCGCTTTACCTACTGGGTCTGCAAGCACCGGCGGCAAAGAAGCGTGATGCTCGGGCTCCGCGCCACAACGACCGCTGAACGCGGTCGGGCGTCGCATCGATACGGATATATTCAACGGCGTTGGCTAGCGCGTAATACAGTGTTAGCTCGACATCGCGAGCCGCACTCGCCTCTCTGCGAGCTGCGAAGCAGTGCACTAGGGCGCGTAGGTCGACGGTGTTCGCGTTAGCGGCGCCGGCGACGGACCTGCCGCCGCTTCGGTGGAGGGGTATACCTCCCACTGAATCGGCAGCGAGACTACTTCGTACTCGCTTTGCAGGAACGCCACCATATCGATGAGCTGCTGAACCGTCATCAACTCGTTGAGATAGATGAGGCTCATCACGGACTCGCCGTTGATTGTCGTGGCTTCCGACGGATAACCGCGCGCGAGCCGGTGCGAAGGATTGACGATCGCCGTGAGCAGATCGCCATACGTCTTCACGCGGACGGTCCGCCCGCCCAGCAGCACCCGGGTCTCCGCCACGATCGGGCTCGGCGGATCGAATCCTTTGATCTCATGACAGACATTGCAGCGCAGATCGACGAATGCCTCGCGGCCTCGATTCGCGTCGCCCTCCGGCAAATGAAAGCCCTGGCCCCAACCCGTCGCGCACGCCTGTAACGCAGCCGCGCTCAACCCGATGCCGAGCATGCGCCGACAGCGGCGTCCCCAAACATTGGTCATTTTTGCAGTCATCTTCGTCTCGGTTCCCGACTCTGATCAGCATAGGCGAGCACGGTCGATGCTCCATCCGCAGAACTACGTACTGACCAGCGCCGGTGGCGGATTCCCGTTGGAAGGGCTCCGCGAACGGAGCATCCATGAGCGCGGCAGGTACTCCGGCGCCCTGATGCCATCCGCACTTTCCGATACTTCCAAGGTCGGTGTCGGCATCTATGATGCGCACATGATTCGTTACGTATTCGCCGCCGTGTTCGTTTCGACTTGCGTCTTAGCCGCATGCAGCCCGATGCCCGTAAGAACGGTTTCCGGCGCCGAGACGTTCGCGACGGACTGCGCGTCATGTCACGGACCGCAAGGGGAAGGTGACGGCCCGGTCGCCTCGTCGATGCGAGTGACTGTCCCGAACCTGCGCAGTCTGACTCAGCGCTACGGCGGGCAATTCCCGACGGAGACGGTCGCGACCTACATCGACGGGCGCGACATGCCGGCCGCGCACGGCGACCGATATATGCCGGTCTGGGGCGAGATATTCGCTACGACCGAGAGCCTGATCGAGGGCGCCGAGAATCCCGAGCAGCGCATCGCCGCGCTGATCGACTTCTTGCGCCAACTGCAAATCGACTGATCGATCCGTCGGAACCGCGCTGAAGCGGCGACTCACCGAGACCTTTCCCTAGCTTCCAGGTTCAAACCGCTTAGAACGCGCCCCCGAGAGAGAGGTAGACGGCGTTTCGGCCGTCGTCCGCTCGGCCGACCGCGAGATATACGGGCCCGATCGGGGTTTCGACGCCTCCCCATAGCGAAGCCCCCGCCACCGCATCCTCGAAATGTACGGAATGCCTGTCATTCCACGCACTGCCCCGCTCGAGGTTGATCCCCGCAAAAGCCGGAAACCGCGCGAAATTTCCGACTTCGTGGAAATAGCTCAAACCCACGCGAGCCGCGTTCTGGGCAGACAGTTCGTTCCGAGTCAAACCGGAAAGATCGCGAAATCCACCCATTCGAAACTCGCGGTATGCCGGTGCTGAACCGCTGATCGTCGCGTCGTAACGCAGTGTTCCGAGCAGCGTATTGCGTCGCCACGTCTTCGCGACAGTCGCGTGCAACAAGACCTGCTCGAAATCCGCATCGGCAGAGACGCCCGTTGCTCGAACTGCGCCACTCGAACGCCGCAGCAGAGCCCATCCGCGGGAAGGCGACGCTGTCGAGCGTGTCGACGGAGAACCGCAAAAACACTTCGCCGCGACGATAATCGCTTTCCGGCAGAAGCAGCGGATCGCCGACGCGAAGCTGATAATCGCCAGTCCCTGCCCGGAAACCCGCACGAATCTCTGCGGCGCTACGCATGACTCGTCCCGCAGCGAGCTCCAGCCCCTGGTCGCGAATGTCGAAAGACGTCGCAACGTGGCTGCCGGCAAAGAGATAGCTCACGGTTGACTGCCAGCTGAGCTCAGACTCGAAAAAGAACGCACCTTTCGTCGCGAGCGGCTGATAGAAATCCGCGAGCACTCCCGGCTCATCGCCGAGCGAAATCGTCGCGCGCGCCTCCCCGCCCCGTTCGTTGATACCTGTGCGCAAGTAGCTCACCGCGAGGGTGAAGATCGCGTCCGCCGCGGAGGACGACGCGTAGTGCATGCCCGCCTGCAGGTAGCTGGGTCCCCACGAACGCTCGTCGACTTGTATCTCGATGCCCGAGTCTCCAGCGTCGTCGGTGACCACCGCATAGCGAACGTTCTGAAAGAGCTCAAGACCGTATACGCGCGCCACGGCCGCCTCGACCAGCTGCCGAATCGAACGGCAAACCGAGCGGAATCGTTCCCATCCGGGCGGCAATCACGCTGTCGGCCATGCTCGAGCGGTTATCGAGCCTCACGAAGCGGATGATCGGTAATTGCGAGGCATCCGGACGGCGATGCTCGGCGACTGAAGCTGCGTAGCCGTCGCGATCAAGGGACCACGCCTCGAATCGCTCGCGTTGGTCCATGACCGCTCGATAACCATCGGCGATTGTTTCCTCGAACATCGCGAAGCTCCCAAAGGTCGCAGTCTCGCCGAACGTCGGCGTAAGCAGAATGTCGTTCGCGTGCAGCCGGTTCTTCTGCTCCTCCATCGCGGGCTGGGTGATCAACGTCGTGAGCTGGCTGGTGACGTCGATGACCGAACGCATCGACTCGCGCGCGAGCAACGAGGACGTAACGTCCACCGCCACGACGACGACGGCGCCCATGGCTTGAACGACTTCGACAGGGAGATTCATCGCGAGCCCGCCGTCGATCAGCATCCGGCCGTCGATATCGGTCGGCGATAGCAGCGCCGGCAACGAGATACTCGCGCGCAACGCGAGCGCGAGGTCGCCGTCGCCGAGCACGACGGGGCGGCCGGTCGAGAGATCGGTCGCCACCGCGCGAAATGAGATCCCGAGCCGATCGAAGTCGCGCTCGGCGGGCGTAGCTGCGAGCGCACGGGACAAGATCATGTCGATCACCTGACCCTGAACGAGGCCGATCGGCAGAGCCAGCTTGCCCGCGCGCAGTCCCGGACCCACGTCAACGAGGAAGAGGTAGTCGTCCTGCTTGCGTCGAAATGACGTGCTCGCGCGCGGAACAGCGTTCTGGAACGCACTGTTCCAGTCGATGCCACGCGTAATGTCCTCGATCTGCGCGACCGAGAGGCCGGAGGCGTAGAACCCGCCGATGACCGCGCCCACGCTCGTGCCCGCGATGCAGTCGACAGGGACACGCAGCTCCTCGAGGGCTTTGAGCACGCCGATGTGCGCCCCGCCGCGCGCGCCGCCACCCGACAGTGCCAGGCCAATGGTCGGTCGCTCCTCGGAATGGCGCTCGCAACTGGCCGACGCTGATTCTTCCGAAGCGTGGGCGCTAAACGTCAGGACTGCGGCCAGGATCGCGATGTGTATAACGTTCGCGAGCGTCGCCTGAGGGTTGTCGACCACTGTTCCATCCGACCTGGGAGCGCTCTATCGCGCCGCGCAAACACCGCGGTGCCGTAACGGCCACGGCCCGACATCCTCGACGCTTCGGGCGGCGACGATCGCTAGATTCGTCGAGAACGAGTATGCGTGCGGCCCGTGGCCGAAGACCGCTTCCGCGAAGAAGTCCGCGAGCGCGTGCGTTGCGGCGCTGGTATCGAGCTTCTGCGTATCACCCAACGATGGCGCAAAAGGACAGAGGCCCACCGCGAGAACGACGAGGCCGAACGCGCGGCTCCGACGAGAGTCCTTTGGGCCCTGCATTAGTGCAGGTGAGCAGGCTTTACTGCGAGCACATCCACCGGCACGCTGTGAAGAACGCGTTCCGCGGTGCTGCCGATGAGCCAATCCTTGACCCGGCCGCGCGTGAGCACGCCCATCACGACCATATCTGCCTCGCCGCGATCGACAAGCTTCTTGATCACGTCATGCGTCGGACCAATTTCGAGCCGCGTGGCCGAGGGCTGCAGATCTGATCTTCGCAGCAACCCTTCGACGGCCTCACGCCGCGCGTCCGCTCCGGAGGTGTGACTCACGGGCTTCGCCAGATCCGACTCGAAATACTCGAAAGGCACGAAACAATGCAAAGCACTCAATGTGGCGCGCGTCCTTGTCTGCAGATCATGCGCGTGAGCGAGAATCGCGAGATCAAGGTCACCCGGCTTCGAGTGGGCATGAAACGGATCAACGGCCGCGATGATATGTCGGTACTTGTTGTGGACCGGAGCTCTCACGATGAGAACCGGTATCGGACAGGTCGACACTAGGCGCCACACGTTGTGCGAGAGCCCGGTGCCATCGGAGGGGGGCGCAATGATCACGAGATCGGCGTTTTGCGCGCCAACTTCTCTGGCCACCGCCTCGTCGAGCGGATGGTCCCATACCGCTTTGCCGGTCACATCGAGACCGCGGCCGCGCAAATCCGTTACGAGCTCTTGCATTTGCTCGGCACGCTCAGCGACGACGCGTGCCCGCAGCGGCTCGTAGATCTGCGAGTTGCCCATGTAGCCATCGAGCATCGGCTCGTGCACGAGATCGAGGAGTGCCAAGTCCGTGCCGCGACCTGCGAGCAGCGCTGCACGCTGAACCGCCGGTTGCGCTGGATCAGCTCCGCGGATGAGAACGAGTATTTTCCTGAACATGTTGCTTATGCTCCGTCGACCGACTTCGCTCGACCATCCGCATTTGTACGTACCCGTCGCTGCCAATAGACCTTGTGCGCCTCGATCGCGACAAAGACTGTGGAGGCGAGCAACGCCAGACCGACCCACCGATCGCCGGATACCGGCGCAGTCTCGAGCAGCGCGTGACCCGGGGCAGAGTGCATCGCGGCGACATGAATGATGAGGGCGGCTGCAATACCGAGGAGCAGCACCGGACTGCGCCGAAACGGCACGCTCTCGCGCGGATATTCAGCAAACGCCGCAGCGCGAGGCTGCTGCGTTCCGCTTTGAACTCCTGATACCCGCCGAGCACCGCGTTGATCGCGAGGACGCCGACGATGAAGAGCGCGTCTTTCAAGTCCTCGAGCGCGCCAGCCAGCACGGCGGCCACGCCCAGCACGTAGATCAGAGGGCTCTTGAATTGCCGCAAGAGGATCGCTGCGAGGGAAATGCGACGCTGCTCCGGAAGATCGTTTTCGGCCATAGGCGGCGAGGCGCCTGCGCGCTTCCACGACCGTGAGACCTTCAGGGGGCGCGTGAAGCCGCGCGAGCGCGACGGCGTCGCTGGCTGCATGCCAAGAAAATCGCAGCTCGTCCGCGGTACCGCCTGGAGCGTTCATTGGGCGTAGTAAATCGGAGCGTGCTTGACGCGGCGCTACGTACTTGTACGGAGAGACGGGCGCAGTCGCTCTATCTAGAGTGCAATCCAACCGAACGCAGGATGCAACCCATGAAGACGATTCGCACGATACTGAAAGAAGACTTCGGCCGACTCGATCGAACACTCGTGCGGTCCGAGCTGCTTTCGGAACGCGGTGTTAAGTCCGTCTCGTTCGAAAGCGAACGCAACGGCCTCGCGATCGAATACGACCCAGCCATTGTCGACGACTCGACGCTCATGCTGATCATGTGCCGTTATGGCGTGTGGCCCGAGCCCAAGCCGCGGCAGCGCGATAGCCAGCTTGCCGACGGTTGACGCCGAGCACGCCGACGCGGTGCCGATCGCCATTCGCGCAACGTTCGACGCTTGGCCTTCTTTAGAGGCCGACGCGACCAACAGTGCATAGCTCGATGGACAGATTGACGAACGAAGGAGAGTGCCATGGCCAACACAACGAACGAATGGACCGAAACCCTCAAGGACGGAAGGCGTGCGTTGATTCGTCCCATTCAACGCGACGACGTCGACCGCAACGCCGCGTTTCTCGACTCTCTTTCGCCGCCGAGCAAGCACTTCTTGTTCCTCGGCGGCATTGCGCGGTTGAGCGACGAAGCTCTCCGCCGCCTGTGCGATCCCGACTATACGCGCGATATGGCCTATGTCGCACTCAGTGCTCACAGCGGCAACGCTCAGCGTCAGATCGGCGTCTGCCGATACGCGGGAAACGACGCAACGAGAGGCGCCGAAATCTCCGTCGCGGTTGCAGACGACTGGCAGCGATGCGGTTTGGGCAAGCAATTGTTGATGCATTTGGTCGATTACGCGCGCGCCCACGGCGTGACGCGTCTTTATTCGATGGACTCGCTCGCAAACACGCGAATGCGCAAGCTCGCGCGCGACTTAGGGTTCAGCGAGCAGACCGACCCGGATGATCCGAGCCAGATTATCTGCCATCTGGACCTCTGCGCATCGCCGGCATCGACTGGCTACGCTGCGCACGCCAAGCAGCAGGCACGATAGCCAGCGCATCGGCGCTTCCCATCGGAATCTACGTACGTGCCAGCACCGCTGCCGCCCTATTGGGAGTCATATCCAGGCGGCGCCGATGACTCATCATTCGGCATCGTTAGGTGACGGGATCGCACTACGTTGGGGCGGCGCTAGAGTCTCACGAGCTCCGCCGCTAGGGCCGGCACGTCGAGTTCGTGGTCAGTCGCGACACGCACCGCGTGACGGGGGCTGCGTGGCGGGACGAGCCGCTCGCCCGCGTCTGCGTCATGACTCCTTGCCACGCCCTCGCAGCTCGCGTCGCAGGTGAGGGGGCAACGAAAACGCCTGCAGAAACCTCACGACGCGTCGAGTCATGTCGGGCCCGACGATTTCCAGCCCCACAATTCCGTGTCGCTTCGCTGCGAGGAAAACGTCTCGCGGCTGGGCGACGGTGACGAGACGCTCGGCGCTCTTGATCGAAATCGCGAGCAAATCGGTGTCCGGCCTGTAAACCAACCATTCGACTAAGACCCATGCCGCCTCCACGTGATCGCCCACGCGGAACGGTTGGACTTCCAGCTCCGCTCGCAAGCCGCGTGCGATACCGTGCGAAATCAGCTCAAAATACGATTGCCAATCCGCCTTTTTGAGCTTCTTCAGCGCCATTCGCCGTAACTCCCACAATCGCACCTCAATTCAAGCGGGCCGACCTTAGCGCATCTAATGTGATTCTCCAGCGGGCCCGTGCGCTCCGCCGCCATGGCTCATTCTCTATCCGCGGCGATCAGGGTCGGCATACGCATTTGTACGTACGTACCGGCGCCGACAGGCTCGACTAAATTCGCATCGAGCTCGGCCGGGCTTAGGTATTTCTACTGAGTGACGCGACGCATAACTGACCGTAGAGTCTCAACAACGGACACTGGAATGATTTGATGTACAGCGAGACTCGAAACCTTACCGCGAACATCGGATTCGGCGAGCGAGAGAATTCCGACGACGCGAGCCTGGTGACCTTCGCGCCGAATCTCGGCACGTCTGCGGGGCGCATTCGCGCCCCCGATCAGAGAGAAGGAACGCTGGGATGATTCGTACGTGCGCTCACTGCGGAGCCCGAAACCGTATGCCGGCCGCGCGCTTGGCGGACGAAGGTCGCTGCGGCGCGTGTCGGCACGCCCTTGCCCCGCCGAGCGAGCCGCTCGACGTCGACGAGGACACCTTCGACGAAGTCGTGGATGGCGCGCGTGTTCCCGTGCTCGTGGACTTCTGGGCGACGTGGTGCGGTCCCTGCAGGGCGATGGCTCCCGCCGTCGCGCAAACCGCGGCCGCAATGAGCGGCCGGGCGATCGTGCTCAAGGTGGACACGGAGCGCAATCCCGAGCTCGCCGCGCGGTTTGGTGTGCGCAGCATCCCCTACTTCGTCGTGTTCAAGAACGGAGAGGAATTCGCGCAGCACGTTGGTGCCGTTGACTTCAGCCACTTACAGGCTTGGATCGAGCAGGCGATTCGCAGTTAAACGGTCAACGACCCGCAGCGCCGAGCTTGGCGAGGCGCTCGAGCCAGCTTTTTTGGCGCTTCTCGCCCATCGCTTCCACGAGGCCGATCAAGGTTGAGCGAACAGGCTTAAAACCCACGAACGACAGGATGTTCCTGCGCAAGCTCTTCAAGCCGTGCGCGGCGAAGTACCAGCGATACACCGCGGCCGGCATTCCCATTGTCACGACGACGCGTGCCGTCTTGCCGCGCAGACCACGAGGTGTTCCGCCCACGCGATCGCTTGTTGTGCCTCCTGCAATTCCGCCGGTAGCGGGCCGTGCTCGAACGCATCCTTCGAGCGCAGCAGCGGGAATTCCAATTTACCGAGATCGACCACGCGTACGGAGTGCTTCGCGCCTCGCGCTCCGCGGCAGTAGGCGTTGGCTAGCGCATGGCACAAATGGACGCGACTACCGTCAGGGTGACCTTGTCAGGGTGACCTTGCACAACTGTGATCTTCATGGCGCCACCTTAGCGGACGCCGAATGACCCGCCACTACGTAATTACCGCAGTAACCATCGTGGCCAGCGCCCCCGAGAAACGTCGGCTCCGGCGACTTCGCGTCCGGAGAATCGACGCCGCCTGCGAGGCGCCGAGTCACTTAGCGTCGGCAGCGCCTTTGGCCAGGGTGGCGTCGGCTTCGTTGATCTTGCCGACAGCGCTCACGAGATCGGCAAGGGAGCGCATCGCGAGCTTATGCATCACGCGCGCGCGGTGCAGTTCGACGGTGCGTTGGCTCACACCGAGGTCCATGGCGATTACCTTGTTGGCCTGCCCCCGCACGACGCGCTGCATCACCTCGGTCTCGCGTGGCGTCAGCAACGCGAGCCGCGCGCGAATCACTTTCTCCTGCGCGCGCCACTTGCGGTTCTCGAGATCGCCCGCAAAAGCTTTGTGAATTCGGTCGATCAACTCCTGATCGCGAAAGGGCTTCTGAATAAAGTCCGACGCGCCTGACTTCATCGCGTTGACGGCCATCGGCACGTCGCCGTGCCCCGTGATGAAGATGATCGGCACGTCTGCGCGCTCTTCCTTGAGCTTTTGCTGAAGTTCGAGGCCGCTCATGCCCGGCATCCGGATGTCCGCGACGAGACAAGCGTGCTGGTCGCGATCATATGCGTCGAGAAACTCCGTCGCAGACGCGAACACTGCGCACTCGAGACCGACGGATTGCATCAGGAGGCCGAGCGAGTCCCTGATCGCGTCGTCGTCGTCGACGAGGTAAACGAGCGGGTTATCTTTCCGCGGACTCTTTTTGCTCTTGTTCAACGGGTTCTTCCCTTGCGGCAGGCATCTCCATCGTGAAAATGGCGCCTCCGTCTGGATTGTCGCGGTACACCAACGTGCCGCCGCAAGACTGAACGATGGTTCGGCTGATCGCAAGCCCGACACCGAGCCCTTCACGCTTCGTCGTCACGAACGGATGAAAGATGTTGTCGCCGAGCTGCGGCGATACGCCCGGTCCGTAGTCCTTGACCTCGATGCGTACGCCGTCGCCCGCAGGCTCGGTCGTCACCTCGATACCGCGGTCCTTGCCCACAGAAACGCGCATGGCGTCCACGGCGTTACGCGTGAGATTCAACAGGACTTGCTGGAGCTGAATCGGATTACAGCGCACAGGAGACAGATCGTCCGTGTATTTCACTCTCACGAGGATGCCTTCCGCATGCGCATCGGCATTCACGAGATTCATCGCGTCCGCTACGACCGCGTTAACGTCGACGAGCTCCGTCCGTACATCCTGTTTTCGAATGAACTTGCGCAGATTCTCGATCACTCGCCCCGCACGCAGCGCCTGCTCGTCGATCTTCCTGCAGACGTCGATCAACGTCTGCATTCCCGGCTGCTCGCGCTCGAGTATCCTGCGCGCGGCTTGTGCATAGGTCGCGATAGCGCTCAACGGCTGGTTGATCTCGTGGGCGATACCGGCTGCCATCTCGCCCATTAAATTGAACCGCCCGACGTGCGTAAGCCGCGCCTCGAGGGAACGGGTCTTCTGCTCCGCTCGTCGCTCCTTCGACAGGTCGCGGACGATGCCGACGAAGTGCCTGCCGTTCTGGGTGGCGGCCTCACCGACCGACAGCGCCATCGGAAAGACTGCGCCGCTGGAGTGCTGCCCGAAAACCTCGCGCCCAATGCCGATGATTCGCGCCTCGCCGGTGACGAGATAGCGCTGCATATAGCCCGGATGCTGTGACCGATACGGCTCGGGCATCAGCATGTCCACGGGCCGGCCGACCGCTTCGGCTGCCGTGTAGCCGAACAGGATCTCCGCCGCCCGATTGAACGTCGTGATGCTGCCCTGCTCGTCGATGACGATGATGGCGTCGACTGCCGCGTCGAGCAGCGCGCGCAATTCCGCTGAATGCATCGGCGTATTAGCGCTCGAACGATGCGGCATTGGCCATACGTAGATCCCGAAACCTCGTTACGAACTTTACCGAATGGGGCGCGGACGCTACTCCGCAGTATAAAGCCCCTGATCTGGGGAACACTGCGCGGATACGCGCATTCGTAGGCGGCCGCATGACGGCGGGCAGACACACAGCGTGCAAAACGGCGTCGAGCGCTGCGCGAGCGGCGGTTGCTCCAGCGGCTCGCGTCCGCGGAGGTTTCGCTCTCGACCCGGGCGCGCGGCGCTCCCGTGACACCGCCGTAACCCTGCTCGCCCAAGGGAGGCCTTTGTATGAAACGTACTTGAACGAGCGTAATCTTCCGAGGTTCCTCCACCCTTGCAATCCGAGAAAAGATGGACCTCTCTGGCGAGTTGGCCAGAACCCTTCTCGATTTGGCGCCCGATCCGACCGTCGTCGTGGACGCTCACGGCACGATCGTGTTCGTAAACGCGCAAGTCGAGCATGCCTTCGGCTACGGTCCGGCGGAGCTCGTCGGCCACCGCGTGGAAACACTCCTCCCCGAGCGCTTCAGGGAGGGGCATCCGCAGCACCGCGAGCGATTCGCTTCACACGCAAAACAGCGGCCGATGGGCGCCGGCGGCACGCTCTACGGGCGCCACAAACTCGGCCACGAGTTCCCGATCGAAATCAGCTTGAGTCCCGTCACGACCAAGGACGGCCTGCTCGTCGTCGCGGCCGTGCGCGACGCGACCGTTCGCCAGGACAAGGAAGACCAGCTCGTCGCCGCGAACCGCCAAAAGACTCGATTCCTCGCGGCCGCAAGCCATGACTTACGCCAGCCGCTGCAGTCGCTAAACTTGCTGAACCGCGCGGCGACGCGCAAGGCGGGTGCCAACACCGCGCTGATTGGAATCCTCGAGCGTCAACAGCTCGCGCTTGATTCGATGTCGGCGCTGCTCGGGTCGGTGCTCGACATCAGCAAGCTCGATAGCGGCGGCGTCGTCGCGAATCCCGAGGCGTGCCGCATCCAGGACATCCTTGAACGGCTGCGGTCGGATTTCGAGCCGCAAGCGTTCGAAAAAGGGCTCGCGCTCGTCGTCGAGCGCTCCGATGACGCCGTCCTCACGGACGCGGAGCTCCTGCGCCGACTGCTGGGCAATCTTATTTCGAACGCGATCCGCTACACGCAGACCGGGCGGGTGCGTATCTCGTGCGCACGCGACGGCGAGCGGCTGTCGATCGAGATCCGCGACACGGGCATCGGCATTCCGGCGGATCAGATGGAACGCATTTTCGAGGAGTTCTATCAAGTCGACCGCGGTACCGAGCGGCCCGAGGGACTCGGACTCGGCCTCTCGATCGTCCGCCGGCTCCAGCAATTGCTCGGCTGCCCTGTGAGCGTCGAATCGGCGCTCGGACGTGGCACGGCGTTTCGTGTGATCGTGCCGCGCACGGAGATCGCGGCCACCGCGGCCGCGGATGAGGTGCAGATCGCGCCCGCGGAAGGCGGGCGCGTGCTCGTGATCGATGACGAGCGTCCGGTCGCCGAGGCCTTGAAGCTATTGCTCGAGATCGAGGGATTCGACGTGCTGGTCGCAAGCTCCGAAGAGGAGGCACTCAAGCGTCTCGGCGGGCCCGTTCCCGATATCCTCGTGAGCGACTACCACTTGCGAGGCGGCGAAAACGGCGTCAGTGTCGTGCTCGCCGTGCGCGACCGTCTACACCAATCCGTGCCCGTGATCTTCATGACCGGCGACACGGCACGAGCGGCCATCTCCGATGCGCGCGTCACGAATGCTCGCGTGCTCAATAAGCCGGTCCGCGCTGAGGACTTGTTAGCCGCGATTCGCGACGAGATCGCGAGCGGCCGCGCTACGACCTGACGTGCTTGTCGCGGCGGGCGCGCCGCGACGTCGCCCTGTTAGCTCAGCGCTGTGTCCTGCCCGCGATCCGCTGCATCACCTCGCTGAACTCGCCCCAGACTTTTTCGGCCTGGTGCAACGTCTTTTGGCTCGCTTGTTCGCCGCGCTCGGCAAGCTCCTCGATCTTGCCCCGCACCGCCTGTTTGAGCGGCCCGAGCTTCTCGATTTCGGCGTGCAACTCTGTGCTCGCGTCCACAGCGAGGGAGGCCGCGCGGCGTTTCAGCGCCGTGAGATTCTTGGTCGCGGTCGCGAGCCCCGATTCGAGCCGCTCGCGCATCCGGGAGGCCGCGAGCGCGCAGAGCTGACGGTCGACGTCGCGCTCGGCGTCGATCCAATCGGCCACGGGATCACCTCCCGTGAATCCGCGCTCGTAGGCGTGGAAATACGCCGCCTCGGCGATCATCCTGTGACGCTCCTCGGCAGTCACTGTCGTCTTCTCGGCCATCTTCATTCTCCCGTTGTGGGTTGGTTGTGACGTCATGCTGCGCGCCCCGCATGAGTCGCGACATACGTACAAGCGCGTATCGGCCGGCGAATCCACTACGTAGAACTTCGTATCCCCGTGCGCGCTCGTGAGACTTACCTTGACCGCGTGCAGGTCGGGCTTGCGAGCCCCCGGAGGTAAAGATGAGACAGGCTATGTTGGCGGCGATCGTCGTAGGCGCCGTACCCCCGCGAGAAGATCGCGGCGGACGGCGAGTCGCCGATGGCCGCGGCACGGCTATTCCCCGAAAGCGCGTACGCATTTCATCGAGTAGTCCGGCAACACCGCCGTCCAGAAAATAGCCCTCTCGGTTCATAGTGGGAAACTAAACATGACCGCCATCGACAAGATTCTCGTCGTCATCGACCCGACCTCGACAACACAGCCCGCGCTCGAGCGCATTGCGCATCTACCGCGTCCGCTCAAGGCACAGCTGACATTGCTCATCTGCCACTACGTGCCATACATCGCGATCGGGGACCAACTGGCGCCCGCGGCCGTCGCCAGCGCGCGCACCGCGGTGATGCTCGAGCACGGCAAACGTCTCGACCAGCTTGCTGCGCCTCTCAGGGCCCAGGGCCTCGACGTGCTCACCGATGTGCGCTGGGACTACCCGCTCCACGAAGGGATCATCCGCAAGGCCGTCGAATGGGGCGCGGACCTCGTAGTGAAGGACACGCACTTTCACTCGATTGCGCGACGCACGATCTTTTCGAACACGGATTGGAACTTGATCCGCCAGTGCCCCGCGCAGCTATTGCTCGTCAAGCCCCGCCCTATGGGGCACATACCCTGCGTGCTGGCGGCGCTCGATCCGCTGCACCCGCGCGACAAGACCGCCTCGTTGGACGACCGGATCCTCGATTCCGCGCTCGACTTCGCGGCAATGGTGGGCGGGCAAACGCGGATCCTGCATGCATTCGACGTGACGCCGGTGATCGTGGGGTCCGCGGACTCGATGATGATGCCGATTGCACTCCCGATCGCGGAAGTCACCGCCGAGATGGAGAAGAGTCACACGGAAGCCGTGCAGGCGATCGCCGAGCGGCACGGCGTGCCCCGCGATCGCGTTCAAGTGCTGCAGGGCGGACCGCGCCGGGTTCTCGTCGAAGCCGCCGAACAGCTGCGCGCCGACGTCGTCGTGATGGGCGCGGTGTCGCGCAACGCCGTGGAACGGCTGTTCATCGGTAGCACCGCGGAGTCCGTGCTCGACAAGATCGGCTGCGATCTGCTGATCGTCAAGCCCGCGGGCTCCAAATCGCCCATCTGAGGATGCGTAGCAACCTATGCTTCGCCATTCGACCCGCGTTCCAGTGGCTGCGCAGTCTCGCGACGTCGTTCGAACCCATCGGCACGCGCGAGACGTAGCGGAGGCACCGGAGTGGTTGACAAGGCGAAGGTTGGCCCCACCCAGCGAGCCCGGAGCTATTTGACGCTCGAACCGCCGCGTTCCTTTGCACGCGCACCGCGAAGGATATTGAACATTGCTTCGTTTCCCTCATGACACGCCACTTCGTAAAGCTGAAGGTCGCTTCTTCTCATCGGGAACGCGCCGCTCCATGCCTTCGCGAACATGGTGGGGTCCTCGACTGTGAACTCGTACCACAACAAGTCACGATTGACTACCGACAGCCGTTCAACCACATGGAGGTTTCGATCGAAACGGTTGCTCACACGGCGCTGCGCCGCCTGGTCTCGAAAGTTCGTCGTGTCGACAATTAGCACGTCGCCGCTCCATCGACCTCGCGAATCCCCGAGGAATGAGCGAATCGTGTTCGAAACATGTTCACGTCCGTCCAGTGGAATCATCCGCGCGCCGTCGAATCCTTCCTGTACAAACACGATCTCGCGACTCGTTTGGATGATCCGGACGAATGGAGACATCGCCTCGCGCTCGAAGGGCGATGCCGAAACGTTCGGGAGCATGGGAGGGCCGGCATCGCCTCTGAGGCAGCGCTCGGGCAACAGACGATCCTGAGGACCATCTGCGCGCTCCCCCGTCCATAGATGGCTCCACCGTTCCTGTGCCTCGGGCGTCAACGCCGGTATCCGGCCGTCGGGCGGATCGACGATCAGCGACGTCGGTTTCCCACCGGCCACGATGACGAATGGTCGAGCGCTTTGGTCGAAGTCCTGAGCAACACCAAGGGCAGCGCCTGCCCTAGCACGTCGGGCCGCCTGAGCTTGGATTACGTACTCTTCCGCCTCCTGGTCGGTCATTGTTGATTTGCCGGCAAACCGAGCCGGGCGTTCAAGAGGTGTCGCCGTTGCAAAGGTCCACACGCCTTCAAGGTTAGGAAGTCCCTCAGAAGTTCGCACCATTGTCGGGAGTGGGGTAGCCATAGGCGGTTGGCCTTGACTCACCCCTTGCGCCGTCATGCGCGTTTTCGGGACGACCAACGACAGCAGGATCGCGGCGGCACAGGCGACAATGGAACTCCTTCTCGCGAGCATATGTTCACCGGCATCGTATCCACTCGATTCGCTAGAGCGTGCGGTTCAGAGAAAGATTTCGGACCGCCTAACTGTATCTAGGCAGCGAAACGCCGCAAATGAAATACGGCAAAGCGCCGTATAAGGTGAGTTTCTTCCGCATAAGTGAATGTTTCCAATAGAGCATGGCGGGTGATATGCGTCAATTAGTCGGGCGCTGTTATACGGCACGGGCTGAGGCCCGGAACCAGGGAGGGCTAGTTGACGCGATGCGTGCCTCGGCTTGAGCCCGGCATGCGCGTTGCGCTCGGTCCTGCTGCCGGAGGAACCGGTCACGACGGCTGGCGGCGATTTGCCGGGGTGGAGTCCACCACGAAAAAGGGGCCCGCGATGGGCCCCTATCTTCGGCTTGCCGGACGGTACCTACCGCACGCGCACTCGCTGCGGCAGCGTAAGGACCGGTGGTAGCGGGGGTAGGATTCGGATTCAGTTTTCCGGCCCACAACCCCGCCAGGCGGATTGTTTGCATTGAATTCGTGCTGCCCAGTTTAGTAGTCCATCGATTCCGTTCGGCGACGAATTCCCATGGGCACGGCGGGACGCAGCACGGCTTCGAGGAACTGACGACCCCCAGGTCCTTGTCTCGCCCGAGCGCCCGCTTCTCCTCGATGAGCGCTTCAATGCAGCGCTGGGAGCGGGACAGTCGACAACATCGCCCGTCGGCGGACCGCGCGCTGATGCGTGGGGGCTGGACACGCTGGCCGACCTCGGCGATAGCCAAGTGATTTTCGCCATGTACGATCCGTGCGGCCGGCACATGAAGCTCAGCACTCCTCGCCTATCGCGGTCTGCGGCGCCGACCTCACGGCTCAGGACCTCAAGCGCCGGCAGCGCACCGTTCTGATGGACGGCAAGCACGGTGTAGAAGGCGCTCGCTGCCGATAGCAGTGCGATAAGTAGCTAAATGAGTTCGTTCTCGACGCACATCTCATTCGAAGCGGACCTGGAGCTGATAGCGACAGCTAACCCGGTCGTAGCACAGAACCAAGGGCGGGCAATTCGTCCCGCGATGGCAGTGGGCGGGACAATTCGCGACATATAGGAGGAGCAGTGCCATTAGGTCATGTGCTCGAGCCAATGCTTGTACAGTCGACTGAAGTGCTCGTTAGGTGCGGTGTAATATTCGTCAGCAGTCACGTCGAGCAGCCTCGGAGCTTCGCCTAACTGTACCTCGCCGCGTTCCAACCGACTCGCGAAGGCACGGATGATCGCGACCGCGGGCTTTTCGCTGCCATCGCTGCGGATGAGACCGAAGCTGCGCTCGCGAAGCGCGCGGTCGAACGGAGCACGGACGTAGAGTTCGGGCGCGTAGTCGGCGTAGCACCAGGCGTAGGCACCTGCGGCACCCGTCGCGGCAAGGCGTTCGAGCACCTGCGCATAGTAGAGCGCGGCTTCCTCTTCGGAGGCGAGATACTGCGGGAGTGGTCGGCCGAGAAAGTCATCGTGAATCATGGTGCCTGCGTTGCCGCGCGGCGCCGTACAGATCCCGAATTCGTGCATGAGGGTGGGACGATTCTGGTCCGCCAACGCGCGAGTCAAAGCGCAGCTGAAGGGCACCAGCTCCGGATCGAGAAAGCCTCTCGCAACGTCGCAGTACAACGGATACGCGTGCATGCAGTCTTCATCCACGACACCGGCGAGGTCGTCGATCCGCAGATGCGTCGTGCTTCGCAAGGATGGTAGGTGCGCGCCGACTTGAACCGGCACGCCAGGGGCGCCGCGCCGGACTGCAGCCGCGAGATGTGCAGTCCACAACCGGCCCGCGTCACGCGTTGGAACCGGCTGCGCGTCGTCCAGCTCGTTACTGAGATCGAAAGCGCGGATCGACGCGTCGCCGGCCAGCGCACGTGCGCAGCTCTCGACCAACAGCGCTTGTGCGCGCAGTAGCGTCGGATCGGCGAACAAACTCGGGCGTGGAGATTGGATCCAGGCTGGCCACCACATCTTGCCGCTCATGTTGATCGTGATCAACGTGGGGATCGTCGCGATGTGCTCCTCGCTCGCGATTCGTGCAACCTCGACCAACTGCGACAGCTTGTCGCTCGCGACTCTGTCCGGCGCCGGGAGGAAATCTTCGGTGAGCAGGAAAAACCGCACGACGCGAAACCCGATGTCTCGCATATGTGCGAACTCGGCGCGGACCTCGCCCAGGTCGAGCTCGCGCCACATGTACATTGCAGTGCGCCGGGGCCAGTAGTTGCACCCCAGCTCGAAACGCGGCACGGGCGCACGCATCAGGTCGAACCTGTGCGGCCGAGGATGCGCCGGTAGATCGCGAAGTATTCGTCGACCATTCGCTCCACGCCAAAGCGACGTTCGGCGACGGCGCGAATGGCTGCGCGATCGAGTGCCGCGGCTGCGTCGACCCGTTGCGCTGCGGCAGCCGCGTCGTCGACCAACCAGCCGGTCCTGCCTTCGTCCACGATCTCGCGCATCGAACCGCGAGGGTAGGCGAGGACTGGCGTACCGCATGCCATCGCTTCGACGACCGATAATCCGAAGGGTTCGTCGAACGCGATGGGGTGAAGCAACACCGCTGCACTGCCGAGGATCTCGGCGCGCTGCGTGGGCCCGACCGAACCGAGATAGCGAACGCGATCGCCGTCGACGTGGGGTTCGACCTCCTCGCGGAAATAGCGTGCGTCCTGCACGATCCCACAGATCACCAACCTGCGGCCTGCGCGGCGAGCGATCTCGATCGCCTGGGCCGTGCCCTTGTCGGGATGAATTCTGCCGAACGCGACGAGGGAATCGCCGGCGACGGTCGACAGCGGAAGCATGTCGAGATCGATCCCGTGATGAACCGTAGCCACGTATTCGAGCTCGGGAGCGCGATCGGAATCGGAGATCGACACGAACGCGGAGTTGCGGGCGTTCGTGTAGGCGGGCAGCGTCCCGCGCCCAGAGAACCCATGAATCGTCGTGACCATCGGTGCTCGCCACTGTCGTGCGAACGCCAGTGGCAGCCAGTCGAGGTGGTTGTGGATCAAGTCGAAGTCGGCTGAGCGCGCCAGCGCGTGTGCCACGTGCAGCGCCTCGGAGATCCGGCCATCCACCCCTTCTTGCCCTTCGTAGCCAACCGGACACACGCCATCCAGCTTCGCGTTAGTCAGCGAATCGAGAGTGGCGAAGAGCGTGACGTCGATGCCGCGGGCGACGAGGCCCTCTGCGATCGAGCTCGCGATTTGCTCCCAGGGCCCGTAGTGCAGCGGAGGCGTCCGCCAGGCGACTGGGCTCAGGATCGCGATCCTCATGAAACCTGCGGCCGCGGTATGGATTTATTCATCGATCGAAGCGCTCGGGAAATGTCGAGTTGTCTTTTCCGGTTAAGCCCCTTGTGACTCAGGGCACCGGCGCGATCGGGCCATAGAACTCCCATTCGTAGGTGAGGTCAACGGAAGTGCCCCGCCATGACGAACGCACAGTTTTTCTTCCTCACCCTGATCTCCTTGGGCGTCTGTTACGCCGTGGTCACAGCAATCGCACTCGTGAATGACCCCGACGTCGCAAAGCGTTGAGCGCGAGCTGCCGGCGAAAGTCGTCCGCTTGCGCGAACCGGCACTCACGGCACAAAGACTCCAAAGCGGGACTCTACGCGCGCGCTGCGTTCCGAACTCTGGAAAACTCTACTTCCGAGTGGTCCTGATCGCGGCTTCCACACAGGCGCGCAAGACACTGTCTCGGACCTCGCGGGGCCCGAGACGTGTGAGAGCGGCATTTTCTCTTATGCGAGCTGCATGAATTTCGAGACCGGATGCTTTCGTAGAAAGGTCTTGGAACAGTTGCGCATCTTCAGCGCGGAGGGCCGCGGCCATGTCTGCGATACGTTCGCAGTTTGGAACTTCCTGCGACCGCCCGGGCAAGGCAGCCAGCGAAAGCATTACGAGCAGCATGGCTTTCATTTTGCGTGTCTCGTTCGGCGTTTCTTTCAGCCTAGTTAGTAGGCTTGCAATTCTCGTACCGCCTCGACGACGACCCGGCTTCGGCGGGTTTTTTTTGGGTGGCACCTCGAGCTTCAGGAGCTCGCCAGGCTGGCCCAGTTGGCCACTGTTGATCGGCAGGTTGCCGTTGTCCGCGGTCATCGCCCACATCTTCGCGAGGGACATTTTGAGAGTCGCGGGCAAGCAGTGCGCGACATGCCGCCAGTTGGTCTGATGGTCCCACATACGAGCGCAAGTTAGCTCGACGCATTCCCTGTGTTTGTGCGATGCCGAACATTGCGCGGCCCTATGCGAGAACGCGGATGCTCTTCTGTGTCGGTCGGGGTTCGAAGAGTTACGTGCGGGACCGCACGAACCGTGCTTTTCCATTTCGATAATGTTCTCCCGTGGTTTGCGCGGACCGAACCGAGTCGAGCGGAACGCCCAACGCGATATTGTTCGCGCCGATTTGACCAAAGCGTTTCCCTGAACAACCGGAGCGGAGATTATTTTTGACGACTGATACTGACTTTATCCGCTGGGACGGTCACCGCATCCGCGTCATGCAGGCGGGCGACGGCTATCCGCTCTTGTTGATGGCTGGCCTTGGTTGCAGCAGCGAAATGTGGGCTCCATTCGCGGAGCAGTTTCCGGGGCGGCGACTCATTATTTATGACGCGCCCGGGACCGGCTGCTCGAGCATTCCGCTCTATCCTGTTTCGGTTCCTGCTCTCGCCCGGCTCGCAACCGCGGTTCTCGATCATTTCGGCATCGACCAGGCGGACGTTCTAGGCGTCTCGTATGGCGGCGCCGTCGCGCAGCAATTGGCGTGCGATCACGCAGATCGCGTCCGGAAATTGATCTTGGCGGCCGCGACTTGTGGCGTCGGCGCGATCGCAGGTTCCTTCTCCGCGATGCGCGCACTCTCGACGCCGCTGCGATTCTATTCGCGCGACTATTTCGACTCGGTCGCCGCAATCCTCTACGGCGGCGCAACCGCTCGCGACGAGGGCGCGCGCGCGCGAGACGCAGCGGCGCGGCACCGTTATCCGCCCTCTCCGTACGGCTACGCGATGCAGCTCATGGGTGCCAGCGGTTGGTCGAGCCTGCCATTTCTCGAACGCATCCGTCACGAGACGCTTGTCATCTGCGGCGACGACGATCCGCTCGTTCCCGTCGCGAATGCACAGCTACTCGCACGGTGGATTCCGCGCGCGCGCCTCGAAATCGTGGAACGCGCCGGGCATCTGTTCGTTTGGGATGACTCCGCAACCGCCGCGGCGCGAATCCGCCTTTTCGTTGACGGACATCCGGACGACAAGCAGCGCAGATCCTACGCACCCAAACGTCGCGAAGCACTGCACTGGCATGCCGACGTAGCGGCTCGCTCCCAGATCCGTCTCATACCCCAGACGCCACAACTTTGATTAGCCACCTCAATCGAGGCGTTGCATGCGCGTTGCGGGTAAAAGGGTGAGGGCAAATGCCCGATCGTCGCCTCGGGGGCGAGTCCGCGAAAATGGCGTATCGCCCCCCACGCGATTGCACCTCGGCACGCAGCCCTGGTGCAATCACGATTACCGTTCGCCCTACTTCGCTTGTTGAATGACCAATCGATTGTTCACGTTTTTACGTCGCCCGTGTTCTGAGCTAGCACCTCGGCGAGCGATTCTCCTCGGCCGAGGCAACTTGGCCACTCAGGGTGACCACATCGCCGCGCGTCTCCACGTGAATCTTCGTACCCTTGGTGTTCGGATCGCCCAATAGCTTCGCCTTCACGGCTGCCGTGGTCGTCGCATCGTCGATCCAAACGCCGAACGATCTGTCCTCGCCCGCCTTCTGCGTAACGCGCGAACCGGTCGCGATCTGCAAGTCGTTGTCGCCTTCCCGATCTCGCCCGCGGTCGCGCGATGTCGCTCTCGACCATACCAGTCAGCTGCACGACACCCTTGTCGACCTCGGTGCCGATCGCAAACGCCCTCAGATACCGGTTGACGGCGTAGACGCCTTCGAGCTTGGACTGTCCGCGACGTGAGCGATCGGCTGCGTTGCCATCCACGAGCGATGCGTGCGCTGCTCGCGTCTCCACGCCCGGAATGGGCGTGAGACTTAATCGTCTGCGCTAAACATCTTGTGTTAAATGGGCCAGTACTGGGGAGAGCTTCGTTGTTATAGTCCATCGCAATCGCAAATCGAGCGCAGACTTGATGACGATTGGGGAGGACCGGAAGAAGTTCGAGGCCGAGTACAAGGCGGCACTCGAAGCCTTTGAGGCTGCGCAGGCGGTGATCACGGCACGTCTCCTGGCCCGTACCGCTCCCACGACTACAGAGATTCACCGGGAAGACATCGCACGGGCTCGGCTCCTCGTAGCTCGACGTAACTGGACTAAGGCACTGGGCTAGAGACGCTTCGGTCATCCCCACGAACCTTACGTTCCATTTGTAAGAGCAAAAAAAACCCCGGCAGTGCCGGGGCGAAGCGGGTTCGGGAATCGGGAAGGTTGTCAGCTTTCGTCTTTCGCCTTGCGCGTGCGGATGAGCGGAAAGACGTCGGTGCCCCGCCCGTCGTCAGCTTCGCCTCGGAGATCAACTTCGCAATGATCTCTTTGCGCGTGGCCTTGGTCTTGAGCATGCGCTTCATGACTAGCACGGCCTTTTCCATCTTGCTGCCGGGCGGTGCGAAGCGGCTGCCGCCGTGGCGGTCGCCCGAGTCGAAGCGCAGCTAGTCATCGCTCGGCGACGTTTGTCTTGTAGCGTGGGGCTAACGAGCGGATGAGGGGACCGTGATGAGCTGGCCAGCAGGGTCCTTCACTACCGAATGGAAGAGAGGACTCCCCCAACCAAACTGGGGAGATCCGTGGCGAGGAAAATGCCACGCCGAACTGGTGAGTGCGCGCCGGGCACTTCAGGCGCTGCACGCGCTTCAAACCTTCACGCCGAGAGTAGCGCGACTAGCTTTCGAGGTCCTCGCTCCGGCGTGTGTGCTTTTTCGCTGAATCCCCAGAGGAATGCGCCCGCCTCCGGTCGATTCCCCGCAGGAAACGTCGAGCCTCAAGCAGCCGTTTTGCCGCGTGTTGCTCAGCCTCAAACGCCGCTTCGGTGCTATCCACTTTAAGACCGCGTACGCGCCGGGAGAACGCTTCGTACGCGTCACGATATGCCGCAACTGCGTTTTTGTACTCGTCGAGCGCTTTTCGCCAGACGCTTAAAAATACGGACTCGTCATCATCTGGCATGACCCAACCTGTGCTCCTTTGTGCGCGGTCGAGTTCGAGCCTACCTCCACCAAGACCTAGAACAAGGGGTTTTCAACGGCTCTCCTCGCTCTCGCCACTGCCCACAATGGCGCGCACTAATGCTTAGGCCGCAGGAAGACAGATGGAAGAGCAGTCCCCTCGCCCGCTCTGTCCGATCGTTGACATAAGAGAAATATTTTTCTCTTTTTGGGGAACCGAAGGCGTCGTCGACGGTGTAGTCCTGCAATACCCCCGGCAAGAGGCGTGTTTCTAACGCCAATGGGCCACGAAGAAGAAGAACAACTAGCCGCCGCCACGGAGCGCTACAAATCCGCGCTTGCCGAGTTTGAAGCCGCGACAACCGTGGTCGTTGAAGGAATCTGAGCGGGTAAACGGATGACTAAAGCCCACTTCCAGCGCGAGATGGACGCCCGCCGCGAACTCCTTGCTGCGCGCAAGCTGATGACGCGGCTCTCGCGCGACAAGAACAAGGAATCTTGATTTGACCGTGCCTTGGGCCTGCGCTGGCGCGGTCGCCTTAAGAGCAGCTATCGCAAAAGGCTCGCTCTCCGATGTGATTCCATCTGTAATTCCGGTATGCCCAACTGTATAGATCGTGCGGCGACTCGGTTGTTGCGAGTATCGCTCCACATCCCGCGCAGTGAAGGGCTTTGACGCTGCTTCCAGCCACGATCGGTTGACGTCCCATCCTCGATTTCATCGGAGCCTCCTGCTTGTCTTCAAGGGTTGCTCTGCAAGATTCAGTCCGAAGGCCTCGCCCATCGGCGAATTGTTCTACGAAATGAGGGGGAGAGTGCCCGGCATGCATCCGTGCTCTCGATCCGGCATTGGCGTCCGGCTTCGATTCATAGGATCGCAAATCAGAATCGTGATCTCAGTCCGTCAGCCACGGCCAGCCCTCGCCTCGCGCGGCGCAAACGCGAGACAGATCGCGCGTAGGTTCGTTGTGGACCGAGCGGTTCGGTTGGCCCCTGGCAATACGATCGCGCTTTTCTTTCACTCGAAATGTCGGTGTGCTTTACATCCGGGGGATGCCGTCAGTCACGTGATCTCCGCAAACCCATGATTTCCTGCCGCCTCCGTTACCGGGCACGCGGTTTGCACCGATGTGGCGTCGGAGTAGCGGAGATAAGCATGCGCCTACCTCGTCTGTTCATCGGCAAATACACTGCGATTAGACGTCCCGTTATGCCCATCGATGCATCGCTCGCCAGTCGGATTGAGAAAGCCCGGCAAGAATTAGTCGCCAAGGGGAAGGACGTTGTGTCGGTGAGATCGCGTCGAGGCCATGCACCGCCGACGTATGGAGCGATTTCATGCTGAGGGCTAGCGACAGGACTGTCGCGTGACACTTTCAAGCGTAAAAGTCGGCGATCCCAGGGGGAGTCTGTTAGATCAAGCGCGGGTGTGCCCGAGGTGCGGAAGACCCGACTATACGGTGGCCGATAACGAAACGACTTTCGCCGACGCTCGCCTAGTTGTTCACACCTTGCGCTGCGGAAGCTGCGGATATCTCGAAACGCATACGGTTCGCCGCGACGAAAATGATAGGGCTCATCACGCCTAACTTTTATGCCGCCAACGGCATACCAAATCATGGCTAACCCGACACTAGCGGCACCCAGAGGCTATCGAGGAGTTTCTAAGTTCGAGCGATCCGGCGACCGCCAGGGCTTCAAGCTCATGGCACGGGTGACGAAAAACCGCGAGCTTTCACGCGGAGTCTGGGTTTGTGGAGATCAGAGTCTCTAGCCAGGCGACGTCACTGCCTATCTCTCACCGTTCAGCCACCGTGGTTATCGGCAGCCACCGTTATTGCGTCGCGCACCCGACGACAGGCGCGTCTACAGCAACGGGTCGAGCAATTACATGCAACTCGAGCCCGAGCTCGCGAATCACCTCGAACATGACGGTGCCGTATGGGTCGCGGGTAGCGACGAGCACTTTGCCGACCTCAACAGGCTCGACGCCGCGCTCGCGCAGCCGATCGACCAAGCGGCGAGAGACCGGCGCACCGAGCACCGTTTCCTCGCGGCGGCGCGGATCGTAAACGACGGCGCCGTTTTCAGCGACGGCGATATCGAACAACTCGATAGCTGGGCAGACACTAAGCAGGTCGTCGAGACGTCGGCCGGTGACGAGAACGCTTCGCCGTCCGGAAACTCGCAACCGCTCGATCGCGAGCCGCGCGTCTTCCGACAGCCGGTCGTTACTCGCCGCCGTGCCGTCGTAGTCGACGGCGAGAGCAAGGTATCGCATCTCTTACATCCCCGAAGCATCCCCGCCTATGCTTGCGTGTTCCCGATTGCATCGAACGCAAAGCCGAGTGCGGATATGCCGCGCCGGCGCGTATTTCGGCGGCGACCCAGATCGCTTCCATAATTTCTTACCCACTCGCGCCGGGCCGCCGGGCCGCCTTGGCATGGCCGCGGATACAGTAAGGGTGCTGCGTCTGCCGGCGATGGCCGGCCCACGCTCGAGAGGCGGCTTGCGGTAGTGAGTTCGAGCTACCCACCTTGTGAGAGGCCGGTGGTGGCAGCTCGCGACTGCCGTGCACGGTTTTCCTCATCGGCGAGCCGCAGTCTCTCGTTTGCGAATTGCCAGTTCAGGAAATGCTCGATGACGGCGGCAACATAAGCGGCGCGGCGGTATTGATAGTCCATGTAGTAAGCGTGTTCCCACACGTCGATGACGAGCAGCGGGATTTGTTCTTCAGACGGAAGATCAGCATTTGAGGTGGCGGTCACCTTGAGCCTGCCGCTTTGCAGCACGAGCCACGTCCAACCGCTGCCGAACTTGGTCGTTGCTGCTTCGCGAAGTTGCTCGGCGAAAGTGTCGTAGCTGCCGAAATTCTTGTCGATTAACGTGGCGATGGCGCCATGCGGCACTCCGCCTCCGTGCGGGTGGAGCGAACTCCAATAAAACGAATGGTTCCAAGCTTGAGCTGCCATGTTGAACAAGGTCTGATTATCGAGATCGCGCGCTGCGGCGACGATCTGCTCGAGCGAATGGCTCACAAGATTGGTGCTGGAAACGAGTCGGTTGACACTTTCGACGTAGCCTGCCTCGTGATGCTCGTGATGGAGTTGCACGGTCGTAGCGGAAATGTGGGGCGCCAGTGCATCTGGCGAAAATGGCAGCGGCTTGAGTGAGATGGTCATCGCAGATCTCCGTCTCGGCAAGCGTGGGTTAGTGTTGAGAAGGTAATCCCGCCTCGCTCCCGTAGCAAACGAATAATATCGGCGGCTGCAATCGAGATCGCCGACGCGACCTGTACTCACCGATTGGCTCGCAATCGGTCGCGCACGACAGCCCGACGTGGCGCAAGAGCGGCGCGGGCTCGAAAAATGCGACCGACGGCCGTAATAAGATAATCCGAACGGAACTTGATTCAGCGACGAGCGATTACGACCGCTAGAACCACGAGAAACTCCGGTCGCCGACGTCGGCCGCGAGCGGCCGCGTGCACCGCTACTTTACGATCGTAACGGGACACTTCGCGAGATAGATCACCTTGGCGGCCACGGAACCGAGCATCAGGCCTGCGATGCGGCCCAGACCACGGCTGCCCATCACGATGCCAGTGCAACGATGCCTATTCGAGAAGGCCACGATCGTGGCCGATGGTTCGCCGATTGCCGTGAATATTCGGGCGTCGAGCCTCGAACGCTGGATCAATGCGCGCGCGGGCGCGAGCGCCTCGTCCGCATTTCGTCGTTGATGCTCCGCAATCATGCCCTTGGAGACAAAGCGGCTGCTCGGCATGGCTGGCTGCACGTTGAGCATGAGCACGACCGCGGCGGGCACGTTTTTTGCCGCCCATTTCAGCGCCTTCAGGGCGGACTCCGAACCATCCATCGGCACCAACAGCTTCTTGGCCGGCACGTTCATCCTCGTTCGAATCGCGGCCGGCGAAGTCTAACAGGCTCGTGAAGTACTTCACCCAGGCGATCTCGATGAGGCGCGTGCGTCGGCCAGCGAACCTGCGACAAATCCACATGCGTTCGCGATCGCGAGCCGCGCGGCCGCGCCTTGACCGCGTGGGCAAGGAGCAGTAGCTTCCGACCGAGGGGCCAACGGCAGCAAAGCATGCCTATTACGGTCGAACGCGTATTCGTCGCCACGGACTTCTCCCTTGCCGGCCAGCGTGCCGTCGACGTGGCGACCGAATGGGCGCGGCAAACACACGCGCAGCTGCGGATCGTCCACGTCACACCGTCCAAAGGATGGCTGAGCGGCGCGTGGGGACTTAAGCCCTCGATCGCTGACTCCATTAAACGGCATGCCACGAATGCGCTCAAGAAGGTGGCGGAAAGCGCGGACCCGCAACGCACCATCGAGCTTTCTACGGGCGTGCTGTCCGGCACGGCTGCGCGAAGCATCGTGCGTGCTGCCCGCGACTATCGCGCGGACCTACTCGTCGTCGGCGCGCGCGGTGAACGAGATGCCAATGGAGAACAAGTACTCGGGGGCACCTCGGCGAAATTGCTCGCGACCGCAGAGACCCCGCTGCTGCTCGTGCGCGGGACGCGCAAAGATCCGGTTGCAGGCGTCGTCGCCGCGTTGGATCTTTCGCCGCGTTCGCGAGCGGTGCTCGAGTGGGCCGACCTCGCAGCAGCCGAACGACACCTGCACGCCTATCACGCATACGACGTGCCGTTCGCGACGCGTCTCGAGGCATATGGCCTGTCCCCGAGCGCCATCGACCTGTATAGCGCACAGGCGCACTCCCAGTGCGACGCAGATCTCGCCACTCTCGTGACGTCCATCGGCCGAACCGGCATCACGTCGCGCGTTGTCGAGCGCGGCGAACCAGCGGTTCTGCTGCGCCGGCACATCGAGTCGTTCAGGCCGGCGCTCGTCGTTCTCGGCAAACACGTTCGAGGCAAGCGATCATCACGCGCGAGCAGCGTCGGCAATGTTTGCCGAGTCATCGCGAGCTCCGTGTCAGCCGACGTGCTCATCGTCTAGAGAGTCATCGTTTCGATTACCTCGCACTTGCGGTGTGCGGGGGGCACCACGAGGACATCAGAGCGCGCAGTTGAAAGCGTACGCCGAGCGACGCTGCCAAGAAGAAACTCCTCGAACAATGAGCGGGCGCGCT
Source organism: uncultured Gammaproteobacteria bacterium (assembly GCA_963742115.1). Lineage (GTDB taxonomy): Bacteria > Pseudomonadota > Gammaproteobacteria > Steroidobacterales > Rariloculaceae > FEN-1219. Next base: position 8,269 of record CAVUKQ010000005.1, on the reverse strand, counting down.
TGCCGATCAGGACGAGGTCGGCTCGCCACTGCTGCTCCACCTCTAGAATCGCCGTAACAGCGTCCCCTTCCAGAATGGACGACCGCCACCGCGCCGCGCCGACTGCATGGCCTTCCGACATGCGGCCGAGCTCATCGGCGGCACGTTCGCCCGCCGCCCAGCGCCACTGCGCCGCCCTCTCGTCCGACGCGCCGGCGAATCGTAATTTCCCTACGAACCGCCCGTCGAACGCATGCAAAACCTTGATCGACGAATTCGGCGCAACGTCGGGAAAGTCTCGAGATGTTGTGCCGAGCTTTGGCATATCGCTTTGTCGACGCGGAAGCGGCAGGGGCAGCTCTATCGAGAAATACATTTCGAGTCGCGGCGAAGCTGCTAAGCATGGCGGAGAGAATGAGGGCATATCGAGACGCGCAGCCGTCGAATGTGCGGCCGATGAAGCAGTGTTAGAGGACGGCTCGCGCCGGACTCTTTTTTTCACAGCGCAACCAGTCGAAGTCAGAGGCTCGGCGCATACCGGTAGCTCCAGACTGCCGAAACGACTACGAGTTTCTCAAGCGTTAAGCCCGGCATCCCGATGTCGCAGAGACTCAGTTCGGCGCCACCGTCAGCAACACCTGCGGCAGGCAGCACACGCTCAGTTCGGCTCGAGGGCGTAAGTCGGTGCCCGACTGCTCGGACGACTGGCCTTTATCATCTCTCGCGGCCATCCACGCCAAGCCGACCATCGAACCGAGCTATCCGACGCTCATCAACGAATACCCTCAAGTCGACGCGCGCCGCATCGCGGGGGGAGTTGCTTTGCTTGAAGTGCGGTGCTAGATGGTCTTATCGCGCAACGCGGGTAAACGGCCATGACGAAGGGCATGCGACGAGTTGACATCGAGATGCGAGCGAGGGCGCTGTCGCGCTGGGAAGGCGAAGGCGGCGCGCTAATTCCGACGGGCGCGGCCGACTCGATCGACGAGTCGGAATTGCGCATTCTCGCGCGTCTCGGCGCCGCCCTGCTCGACGAATGGGGCGAGATGTCTCAAGTTCTGCAAGCGAACGTCATTCGTCGCGCGAGGACGCTCGGTGGTCCGGGCGATCACGCACGCGTGAAGGAAAAGCTTGCCCGGTTCCTACGCGAGCACCGTAGCGAGTGTTGACGCGGTAGTGACTGCACCAATGCCCGAACTGATGCCCGGGATTTTCTTCGGCCACGGCAACCCGATGAACGCTGTCAGCAACAACGCCTACACCGAGGCCTGGCGGCGGATCGGGGAGGAAACAGCGCGCCCCAGAGCCATCCTTTCGATCTCCGCGCACTGGTACGTTCCGGGCACTGGGGTCACGGTCAACGCGGCACCCAGGACGATTCATGACTTCGGCGGGTTTCCGCCCGAACTTTTTCGAGTGCAGTACCCGGCGCCCGGTGAACCCGTGCTCGCTCGCCGGGTTCAGAACTTGCTTTCCCCCATGGACGTGATGCTCGACGAGTCGTGGGGCCTCGATCACGGCACATGGTCCGTGCTCAAGCACGCCTATCCTGCCGCCGACATTCCGATAGTCCAACTCAGCATCGATGAGACCAAACCGGCATCGTTTCATTTCGATGTCGGCAGGAAACTTGCGCCCCTCCGGGCAGAGGGCGTGCTCATCGTCGGCAGCGGCAACATCGTGCACAACCTTCACAGTTATGCGTGGGGCCGCCAATCGCGCGAGCCCTACGATTGGGCGGTGCGTTTCGAAAGCACCGCGCGAGACCTCATGCTCGCAGGCGATTTCAGTCCACTGGTCAACTACGAATCGCTCGGACGGGACGCGTTGCTCTCGATACCGACGCCCGATCATTATTTGCCACTGCTGTATGTGCTTGGATGTCACCAGAGAGGCGAAAGCATCGGCTTTCCAATCGAAGGCGTCGATGGCGGTTCGATTTCCATGCTGTCCGTGAAAACCGGATAGACCGTTGTGAACTGAAGGCGCCAGTCGTCGCGCACTAACACAGGAGAGATCGACTATGGTTTCTCGAGGCGCATGTTCAGGAAAAAGAATGAGGCTTACGCGCGATCAGGCTCGAGACTCAGCCGGCTTTACCATCGTGCGCAGCCGCAGGGCATTTGTGATCACTGACACGGACGACAGACTCATCGCCAGCGCCGCGATCATCGGCGAGAGGAGCAAACCCGTTGCGGGATACAAGACACCCGCGGCGATCGGCACTCCCAGCGCGTTGTAAAGAAACGCGAAGCCCAGGTTCTGCCGCATGTTCTTGACGGTAGCCAGCGAGATCGAGCGCGCACGCGCAATGCCGCGCAGATCGCCTTTGACCAAAGTGACCTGAGCGCTGTTCATGGCAACATCCGTTCCTGTGCCCATCGCGATGCCGACGTCCGCCTTCGCCAGCGCAGGCGCGTCGTTGATACCGTCGCCCGCCATGCCAACTACACGGCCCTCCTTCTGCAGCATCTCGACCAGCACCAACTTGTCCGCGGGCGTAACTTCGCCGTGAACCTCATCAATCTTGAGTCGCGCGGCCACTGATCTTGCGGTAGTGAGCCCGTCGCCGGTCGCCATGACGACACGTATGCCGGCAGCGTGCAGACTCGCAACGGCTTCCGGGGTGCTGGCCTTGATCGGATCGGAAACTGCCAGCAGCCCGACCAGTTCCCTTCCACGAGCCAGGTACATGACGCTGCTACCTTGCTGGCGCTGCGCCTCCCCGGTTGCGATGAGCGCGGTCACATCCACGCCTTCCTGCTGCATCAGCGCTGTGTTGCCCAGCGCCAGGCGCTGCCCGTCGACCACGCCGCGAACGCCGATCCCGGACGAAGAATCGAAATCCTCGACCTTGGCGAACGCGAGACCCTGCATACGCGCCGCTTCGACAATGGCGGCCGCGAGTGGGTGCTCACTGCCCTGATCGAGGCTCGCGGCTAGGCGCAGCACCTCGCGTTGTTCAGTTCCCCTGACGGCCGCGACCGAATCGAAGGCCGGTTTCCCTTCGGTCAGCGTTCCAGTCTTGTCGACGATTATTGTATCGAGCCGGCGGAGGTTCTCGATGGCTGACGCATCGCGAAACAGAATCCCCTGCGTCGCCGCTTTTCCCGTCGCCACCATGATCGACATCGGCGTCGCAAGGCCGAGCGCGCAAGGACACGCGATGATCAACACGGACACGGCGTTGATGAGCCCGTACAGCCAACCCTGCTCCCCGCCTAGCATTCCCCACGCGACGAATGTCGCTGCGGCGATCAATATGACCGTCACAGCAAAGTAACCTGCGACGCGATCCGCCATCCGTTGCATCGGCGCCTTCGAGCGCTGCGCCAGCGCGACCATCTGGACGATCTGCGAGAGCATGGTCTCGGCACCGACGCGTTCCGCGCGCATCGTGAGGCTGCCGGTGGTGTTGAGTGTGGCGCCGATGAGCTTCTCGCCTGCATGCTTGGTGACGGGGATGGGCTCGCCGGTAAGCATCGACTCGTCGACGGCGCTTGCGCCCTCCACGACGACGCCGTCTACGGGCACCTTCTCGCCAGGACGTACGCGCAAGAGATCTCCGACGTGAATGTGCGTGAGCGGCACATCTCCCTCGGTCCCGTCCGCTTCGACGCGTCGTGCAGTCTTAGGTGCAAGGCCGAGCAACGATTTGATTGCGGCGGACGTCTGCGAGCGCGCTTTCAACTCGAGGATCTGTCCGAGCAACGTGAGGGAGATGATGACGGCCGCCGCCTCGTAGTAGACGCCGACGCGCCCATGTTCGACGAAGCTTTCTGGAAACACGCCGGGGGCTACGGTGGCGACCACGCTATAGATGAACGCCGCGGCGGTACCTAGACTAATCAGAGTCCACATGTTCGGACTGCGATGTGCGATGGACTGCACGCCGCGCACGAAGAAGGGCCAGCCGGCCCACAACACAATCGGCACCGTGAGAGCAAACTCCAACCAGGTTTGCGCGGTGATGTCGATCCAGCCGAGACGATGTCCGAGCATCGCAAGCAGAGCGACGACGATGGTGAGCGGCAGCGTCCACCAGAATCGCCGCTGAACGTCCAGAGCTCCGAATTCTCCTCGGTCGCACCGAGCTCCGGGATCAGCGGCTCGAGCGCCATACCGCACTTCGGACAGTTGCCAGGTCGACTCTGCCTGATCTCCGGGTGCATGGGACACGTGTAGATCGTGCCGGCGGGAGTCTCGACCGGAACCGCCGTTTCGGTATGGGAGACATATCGAGCTGGGTCGCCCAGGAACTTTGTACGGCAGCCCGCCGAACAGAACACGTAGCGCGCGCCCTCGTGCTCCGCGGAATACGGAGAATCCTCGCTCACGGACATGCCACAGACGGGGTCTTTGAAGGCGGCGCGTGCGTGATCGTGTTTCAATGTGGGAGTCCCGTCCTCAGGCAGACATTCCGTGCGGGTGCCGGTTCTAGCCCGGCGCACCCGCGGCTTCGGGCTGGAACGGGACCCCCACGATGCGGTAGCTCTGCTTTGTCACCACGTCTTGCGGGATCGTTGGCAGCACATTCGCGCGCACGAGCTCGCCTTCTAGCTTTTCGAAGCCCTTTCCCGGTTGAGCTTCGACCAGCTTCAGAAGGCGATCCATGTTGTTGTGCGTGAGATAAATTTGCGGCAGATCGGCCATGGAGTGCTCCGTCATACTTGCGATCCATACGCATCGCGATGATAACCGCTGCCGCGGCTTCAGTGCGTGGCGGCTATTTCCCCGGTACCGTCGCCACGTCTGCGGCTCGGCATCGCTGTGGTCACGGCACGCATCGGGCTGCGACGAGCGGGCCATCTGCCGATCGCGTTCTCTCGGACAAAGTCCGGGATGAAGCTGCCCTGGCCCTCCCATCGGACGCAGGAGTGGAGAGCGTGTTCACCTCATCCCACGGATTCCTACATCTCGTATTGCTCCCTTTCGCGGCGCTGGGGCGTGCGGCCTCATCGGGCTTACTGCGCTGCTCAGCTTCACGTTCCTGGTCGAAGCCGGAGCGGCGCTCCCTCTGGCGTGGCATCCCTTGGTGCAGCAGCTAGTGCCGCGCGAGGATTTAGCCCCTGCGATCGCGATGAACAGCGTCGGGATCAAGATCAGCCATGCGTGGGCGAACACTGCGTGCAGCGGCATCGTCGCCGGCACGTCGAAATCGCGGCGCCTTTCGGGTGAATGCAGTAACGCGAGAACCGTCGGCGCTCCGGCGTGAGCGAACGCAAGCGGGTGGCGCAATCGCCTGCCGAGCGCGCCGCGAGCGCTATCCCCCCCGGCGCGCCGTACGCCCGCGATAGACTTCTTTCGCGGCACTGCCGGAGTCACCTATCTCGTCGCGGCGTGAGCACTGTCGCCCGACCCTGCGGAGGCGACGACGCCCCGCTCGCTTGGATTATTCTACGCGTGTCACATGGGCCCCAAGTGGGCCGGTCTCCGTGCCGGGAGCTCCGGCTTCCGAAATTGGGAGCGCTCCGATTGCGCAATGGCGCGGGGCCAACGGTCATGCTGCGCGCCGACATGGATGCGTTGCCCATTGCCGAAGCGACCGGCCTCGACTACGCCAGTGCGGTCACGGTCCGTGACGAAGTGGGCAGCGTCGTCCCGGTGGGCCATATGTGTGGCCACGATATGCACGTGGCCTGGCTCGTCGGCGCCGCAACGCTGTTCGCGCAGACGCGCGAAGCCTGGACAGGAACATTGATGGTGGTATTTCAGCCGGGGGAGGAAACTGCACAGGGCGCGCGGGCGATGATCGACGATGACTTGTTCAAGCGTTTTCCGAAGCCGGACATCGTGCTCGGCCAGCATGTCATGGTCGGCCCCGCCGGGACTCTCGCAGGCAGTGCCGGCCCGATCACCTCCGCGGCCGACAGCCTGCAAATTCGCCTGTACGGTCGCGGCGCGCATGGGTCGATGCCACAGGCGAGCATCGATCCTGTCGTCATGGCGGCTTCGGTGGTGCTACGGCTACAAACGATCGTCTCGCGCGAGCTTGCCGCCACCGAAGCGGCGGTGGTGACGATCGGCGTGCTACAGGCGGGCACGAAAGAGAACGTCATTCCCGACGAGGCGATCATCAAGCTGAACGTGCGCACGTTCGAGGCCGGCGTGCGCCTCCGCGTGCTCGCTGCGATCGAGCGAATCGTCAACGCCGAAGCCGCGGCATCGGGCGCACCGCAAAAGCCGGAGATCACGCCGCTCGACCGCTATCCGCTCAATCTCAACGATGCCGCGGCGAGCCAGCGCTGGCTGGCGCCTACCCGTCTCTCGAGCGAACGGGAAGGAGAAAGATGAAGACCGAACGGGGCCCGCTGGTTGACGCATGTCGGAGCACAATCGGAACCACTATTGCGGTACCGCACCACCCAGGGTCCCAATAGGCGCCCGCTTCTTCGGGCTTCGCCGCGTGCAGCGACCGGCGTATTCTCGAACCGGAGTCATCGAATAGTCGCCAGAGAGCTTAGGAGGCCGTAGCCATGCAAGCCGCCGACGACAGGACTACGGGGGCATCTGAATCCCTGCGCCTGCATTGGCGGCGGATGTTGGCGCTCGGCATCCTAATGGTCCTGCTCGGCATGATCGGACTCGGCATGGCCGCGACCTTCACGATCGCGAGCGTGCTCGTGTTCGGGGTGCTGCTCGTCGTCGGAGGCATCGCTCAATCGATCCAGGCGTTTCGCGCGACGGGTCGGAAAAGCACAGCGCTGCAGGGCTCCATCGCATTGCTCTATGTCGCGGTCGGCGCAGTCGCGCTATACGACCCGGTGGCCGCATCGCTGAGCTTCACGCTATTCATTGCGGCGATGCTGCTCGTCGTGGGCGCTTTACGTGCCGTGATGGCGTTGGACATGCGGCCGGTCCACGGCTGGGGTTGGGTGCTCGCCGGCGGCATCATGTCCCTGCTCCTCGGAATCGCCATCATCGTTCAGTGGCCGTTATCAGGCCTGCTCGCGATCGGGTTGTTCGTCGCGCTCGAGCTCCTCGTCGGTGGTTGGTGCAGTATCTTGTTCGCGCTAGCGGCTCGGCCCTCCGCGCACTCCGAGGCCGCACAGCTGCGGCCCGCGTGACGCGTGGACCCTGCGGCACGGATGACCTCTCGGTTCGAGCAACGGGTCGCGAATAGCAACGCCGCCGGAGCGCGCGCCGGCGAGGAAGCCGCCGCCCGCTCGGCGCATATTGAGGTCCACGTCGGCGGGCTGCGACAGATGTTTGACGCAATGGACCCGTCACCGTTTCACGATCGCGACCTTGATCCGACCGCTGCGGACTACATCGTGGGCTGGGCGCGCGAGCTGCCGCGGCACGCGCCGCTCGCGTTGCTCGTTCATCTCGACCGTTCCGCGGGTTTGCCCAACGAGGAGGCCCTTCTCGGCGACGCGATCCGGCAGTTTTTCAGCGGCCGAAGCACGGCGACGAGACGGCGGCTGAAGCTGTTGTTTCGCGGCGGGCGCGTCAGTCTGCTCATCGGGCTCGCATTTCTCACGGGCGCGTTCGTCACGAGCCAACTCATCAGCCGCTTGCTGCAAGCGAACAGTTTCGGCGAGCTGCTGAGGGAAAGCGTGCTGATCGGGGGCTGGGTGGCGATGTGGCGTCCGATCGAGATCTTCCTGTACGACTGGTGGCCAATCCTCGCGGAGGCGCAGCTTTACGATCGGCTCGCCGCGATGCCAGTCCGGATCAAGTATTCGAGCACGTCGACATCCGACGCTTGGCAGGACGACTGGCCCGCGATGCCCGCGGCGGGCTCCCACCGCGTATGAGCACCCGCTTTCAGCGCGTGGCGCTCAGCTTCGCGTGTGGGTCGCGCGTAGTAAACAGCAGCACACCACGCGAAAAAAAACGCAGATGCTCACCTATTCTCGAAGCGCGTAGACTGGTGAACAGCCCTCAACTTTTCTGAGAATATCCATGGCTGATTACACCGTTGGGTATCTGGTCGGAAGCCTTGCCGCTGGCTCCATCAATCGATTGCTCGCGGCAGCGCTGATCCGACTCGCGCCACGCGAGCTGAAATTCACCGAGGTTTCGTTCAGGGAACTACCACTCTACAGCTACGACTACGACGCGGATTTCCCGCCGGTGGCCCGAGCGCTCAAGGACGCTATCGCTGCGTCCGATGCCATACTTTTCGTTACCCCGGAATACAACCGTTCGATTCCTGGCGGTCTTAAAAACGCCATCGACTGGGCCAGCCGCCCGTGGGGACAAAACTCGTTCACGCGCAAACCGTCCGGCGTCATCGGGACATCGCCCGGAGCTATTGGCACGGCGATTGCGCAGCAGCAATTGC
>CAVUKQ010000004.1:0-652251 GCA_963742115.1 uncultured Gammaproteobacteria bacterium | reverse complement strand
TCGCGACGCACTTCCTCTACGGCTTCAAAGAGCTCGAGGCGCTGCAACACGGCGGCGTGCAACGCATCTACACGGGCAACGTGCCGACGGGCGGTCATGAGATCGCGGTCTCGATCAACGGCAAGACGACCGGCGGCGACGACTTCAACAGCACGGAGACGTTCTCGTTCGACAAGGGCGTCGAGCCGAAGCTGCTCGGTATCGCGCTGAACAGCCCCAAGGCGATCGAGCTCGCCGCCTGGTGAGCGGCGCAAGCCGCGCTCACCAAAAGCGTATAGCCATGCGCGTTCAATCGCTCGTCATCTCGGTCTTGATCGGCCTGCCGACGGCCGCGTACGCCGCGCCGCCCGCGGCGCGGCAGTCCGCCGCGCGGCCCGCCGCCGCGCCGTCCGCGGCCGAGCAGTCCGCCGCGCGCGACTGGTATTTCGGCGAGGCGATCTACTACGCCCAGCAAGGGCACTACTTCGAAGCGCTCGAGCGGCTCGACGCCGAGCTCGGGCAGCATCGCGGCGTCGACGAGCCCGCCCTCGATTCGCTGTACCGCAACCTGCGCGAGGCGGAGTTCGACGTCGGCGACTTCGAGCTGAACTATCGCATGCACTACCGCGCCGGCCGCGCGATCACGGCCGTGCTCGAGGGCGCCGTCGACGAAGCCGTGCGCAACGATGCCGCGTATCGGCTCGCGCGCATCCACTTCCAGAAAGGCCAGCTCGACGACGCGCTGCACCGCGCTCGACCGCATCGCGGGCCGGGTGCCGGATGAGATCGTCGACGACATCGAGTTCCTGCGCGCCAACACGTATACGGGCCTCGGCCGTTACGCCGAGGCGGCCGAGGTCCTGAAGTCGCTGCAGAGCGCCGAAGGGCTCAAGGGCTTCGCGGCGTACAACTTCGGCATCGCGCTGCTCGAGGACAATCGGCGCCAGGACGCGCTCGCGCAGCTCGACCGCGCCGGGCGAATCGCGAGCGGCGACGAAGCCGTGCTCGCGATTCGCGACAAGGCGAACTTCGTGCTCGGCACGCTGCTCGTCGAAGATCGTGAGTTCGAGCGCGCGAAGCAATCGTTCGATCGAGTCCGGCTCGAAGGGCCGTTCTCGAACTCCGCGCTGCTCGCCTCGGGTTGGGCCGCGACGGCGGGCGAGGACTACGAGCGCGCCGTCGTGCCGTGGACGCTGCTCGGCCGCGCGCGAGGGCACCGACGCCGCGGTGCAGGAAGCGGAGCTCGCGCTGCCGTTCGCCTACGGCAAGCTCGACGTGCACGGCCGCGCCGCGCTGCTCTATGCGAACGCGCTCGAGTCCTTCGACCACGAGGTCGAGCGCCTCGACGCCTCGCTGACGAGCATTCGCGACGGCAAGTTCCTGAAAGTGCTCGTGCGCGAGGAAGTCCGCCAGGACAAAGACTGGGTCATCCGGCTGCGGTCGCTGCCGGAGTCGCCGGAGACCTACTACTTGATGGAGCTGCTCGCGTCGCACGATTTCCAGACGGCGCTGCAGAACTACCTCGACCTCGAGGACCTGCGCCGCAAGCTCGCGTCTTGGGACGTGAGCTTCGATGCGTTCGACGACATGATCGGCTTGCGGCGCGCAGTACTACGAGCCGCAGCTTCCCGGCGTCGATGCCGAGTTTCGCGACCTCGATTCGCGGATGCGCTTGCGCCTCGAGCAGCACGAGCTGCTCGCGAAGCGCCTGCAGGGCATGCTCACCGCGCCGCGCCCCGACTTTCTCGCGACGGCGGACGAGCGCCTCACGGCCACGCGATTGGCCGAGCTCGCAGCGAGCCTCGAGGGCGACTCGAGCGCGGCGGCCGCCGAGCTGCGCGAGCGGATCGCCCGGTTGCAGGGCGTGATCACCTTTACCCAGCGCACCGAGTACGCCGAGCGGCTCGACGTGTTCGCGCGCCATCTGCAAGGATCTCGGCGACGCGATCGAGGTGCTGCGCGCGCAGCACGTCGAGTTCGTGCGCACGCGCCAGGCCGCCGTGCACAGCTACGAGGGTTACGACACGCCGCTCGGCCGCTTGCGCACGCGCGTCGGCGAGGCGCTCGGCCAGGTGAACCTGCTGATGGCGCGGCAGGGGCGCGTGCTCGAGCTCGTCGCGATCGACGAGCTCGTCGCGCGGCGCGAGCGGCTCGAGACCTACGAGGACCAAGCCCGCTTCGCGCTCGCCGACAGCTACGATCGCGCGACGCGCGACCGCGCGGCTGCGGAAACGGCGGCGCTGCAGCTCAAGGAGGAAGCGCCGTGACGCTCCGCCGCCGACTCGCCGCGGGACTCGCGCCGCTGCTCGCGGCGGGCTGCGCGACCGCGCCCGACAGCGGCACGCTCGGAGAGCTGCGTACCGTGCAGGCCGACGTCGCGGAGGTCGAGGTCGCGGACTCGCTCGATCTCGCGATGCAGAGCTACCGCCGCTACCTCGACAAGACGCCGACGAGCGCGATGACGCCCGAGGCGATGCGGCGCCTCGCGGACCTGCAGCTCGAGAAGGAGTTCGGCATCATCGGCGGACCGCCGGCGGGGCGCTGGGTCGAGATGGCGGCGCCCGATGCCGGCGCGGCGCCGAGCGAGATCGGCGCGGCCGCGGCCGCGCCGGCGCGCCGACGACCGCCGCGCCGACCCCCGCGTCGACGATCGCCGACGCGATCGCCGCCGCGGAGTCCGACGACGAGTTCGAGCGCCGCACGACGGGCGAGATCGAGTTCGAGCAGACCGCGTTCGACCTGCCCGCCGGGGCCGAGGGCGTCGCGCAGTCGGGGCCGCTGGAAGCGATCGCGATCTACGAGCGTCTGCTCGCCGAGTACCCGAACTACGAGCGCCGCGATCAGGTGCTCTACCAAATGGCGCGCGCCTACGACGAGCTCGGCCGGACCGAAGAGGCGATGGACGTCATGCAGCGCCTCGTCGGCGAGTTCGGCTACTCGCGTTACAGCGACGAGGTGCAGTTCCGCCGCGGCGAGTACTACTTCACGCGCCGCAAGTTTCGCGACGCGGAAGCCGCTTACGAGCAGATCGTCGCAGCCAATGCTCGCTCGGAGTTCCTCGAGCTCGCGCTCTACAAGCTCGGCTGGTCGCTCTACAAGCAGGACGCCTACGACGAGGCGCTGAACCGCTACATGGCGCTGCTCGACTACAAGCTTTCGGTCGGCTACGACTTCGATCAACGGCATGCCGAAGAGGACGAGCGCCGCGTCGCGGACACGTTCCGCGTGATCAGTCTCTCCTTCTCGAACCTCGGCGGGCCCGAAGTGGTCGGCGAGTATTACTCGACGTACGGCAGCCGCAGCTACGAAGACCGCATCTATCAGAACCTCGGCGAGTTCTACTTCGACAAGCTCCGCTACAACGACGCGGCGGCCGTCTACGGCTCGTTCGTCGAGCGCTATCCGTACCACCGCGTGTCGCCCGACTTCAGCATGCGCGTGATCGGCATCTACGAGTCGGCCGATTTCCCGAAGCTCGTCGTCGAATCGAAGAAGTCGTTCGCGAGCAAGTACGGGTTGCAAGGAGACTACTGGCAGCACTTCGACTCGGCCGAGCGGCCGGAGGTGCTCGCGTACCTGAAGACGAACCTCCAGGACCTCGCGAATCACTATCACGCCCTGTATCAAGACAAGGGGCTCGAGGAAGAGAAGCCGGCGAACTACGCGGAAGCGCTCGTGTGGTACCGCGCGTTCCTCGCGTCGTTCCCGCAGGACACGCAGTCGCCGGGAATCAACTACCAGCTCGCGGACCTGCTGCTCGAGAACGCCGCCTTCGGCGACGCCGCGCTCGAGTACGAGCGCACGGCCTACGACGTATGCGCCGCACGAGCGCGCATCCGCGGCCGGCTACGCGGCCATCTTCGCGCACCGCGAGCAGCTCAAGGCGGCGACCCCGAGCAGGAGCCGGAGCTCAAGCGGGCCACCGTCGCGAGCTCGCTGCGGTTTGCCGACACGTTCCCCGACCACGAGCATGCGGCGTCGTTCTCGGCGCCGCGGCCGAGGACCTCTACGCGCTCGAGGATTTCGCGGCCGCCGCAGCCGCCGGGCGGACGCTGATCGAGCGCTATCCGGCGGCCGAGCCCGCGCTGCGGCGCACGGCGTGGACCGTCGTCGCGCATTCGTCGGCCGAGCTCGGCGACTACGCCGCGGCCGAGCCCGCGTACGCCGAGGTGCTGGCGCTGACGCCCGCGGAGGACGCCGGGCGGCAAGCGCTCGTCGACAATCTCGCGGCGTCGATCTACAAGCAGGCCGAGCAGGCCAACGAGGCGCAGGACTATCGTGCCGCAGCGGGCCACTTCCTGCGGATCACGGAACGCGCGCCGACGTCGTCGATCCGGCCGAACGCGGAATACGACGCCGCGGCGGCGCTCATGAAGGTTCAGGATTGGACGGCGGCCGCTGCGGTCCTCGACGGGTTCCGCGCGGCGTTTCCCGATCACGAGCTGAACGCCGACGCGACGAAGCAGCTCGCGTTCGTTTATCGCGAGGGCGGCGAAACCTCGCTCGCGGCCGGCGAGTACGAGCGCGTGGCCGCCGAAGCGGCGGATCCCGAGCTCGAGCGCGACGCGTTGCTGTCGGCCGGCGAGCTCTACGAGCAGTCACGCGATGTCGACGCCGCGCTCGGCGTCTACGAGCGCTACCTCGCCAAGTTCGCGCAGCCCGTCGACGTGGCCGTCGAGACGCGCTTCAAGGTCGCCGAGATGTATCGCGCGCGCGCGGACGAGCCGCGCTACCACGAGCACCTCGCAGCGCTCGTCGCGGCCGACGCCGCGGCCGGGGCCGAGCGGAGCGAGCGCACGCGCTATCTCGCCGCGCAGGCTGGGCTCGTGCTCGCACAGCCGCGCTATACCGCGTTCAACGCGGTGCGGCTCGTGCAGCCGTTCGAGAAGAACCTCAAGCTCAAGCGCGAGCTCATGGACGCGGCGCTCAAGGCATTCGAAGACCTGATCCCGTACGAAGTCGGCGAGGTCACGACGGCCGCGACGTTCTACATGGCCGAGATCTATTCGAGCTTCAGCCGCTCGCTGCTCGATTCCGAGCGGCCCACGGGCCTCAATGCCGCGGAGCTCGCCGAGTACGAGGACGTGCTCGAGGAGCAGGCGTTCCCGCTCGAAGAGCGCGCGATCGAGGTCCACGAGGCGAACGTCGACGTCATGATCGCGGCCGGCATCTACAACCGCTGGATCGAGCAGAGCTTCGCTCGCCTCGCGGCGCTCATGCCGGGGCGCTATGCCAAGGAAGAGCAGAGCATCGGTCTGCTCGGAGCGATCGAGACGTTCACGTACCGGTCGCCCCGAGCCACAGCCACTGCGGCCGCGCCCGTCGAGCCCGTCGCTCCGGCCGCCGAGGCCGAGGGCCGTCGCGCGCGTGCGCCGGCGCAGAAAGGGCCGACGATCAGGCTCGACGTGCTTGCGGGCGCCGGCTTCACGATCGCCGACGCCGCGCGCGTGAGCCCGGAGCTTCGCGAGCGCTACTTGGCCGCCGTCGGCTATCTCGAGCAAGGGTTGTACGAGCGCGGCGTCGCCGAGCTCGAAGCCGTGACGAAGCAACAGCCGGAGCTTGCGAACCCGCACGTCGATCTCGGCATCGCGTACGCCCGCACGGGCCGCCTCGCGGACGCGGCCGCGAGCCTCGAACGAGCCGTTGCGCTCGGCGCCGCTCATCCGATCGCGCTCGAGGAGCTCGGCTTGGTCTACCGCAAGCAAGGGCGCTTCGCCGAGGCGCGCACGCAGTACGAGCGGGCGCTCGCGCTCTATCCCGATTTCCATCTCGCGAACCGAAACCTCGCGATCCTTTGCGACTTGTATCAGCGCGACTACGCCTGCGCCGTACGGCACTACGAGGCGTACCAGGCGCTCGTGCCCGACGACCAGCAAGTCGCCATCTGGATCGCCGACATCAAGGGCCGCTCGAGCCCGTAAGGAGCACGACATGCCGAAGAAACTCGTGTTCGTTGCAATGCTGCTCGCTGGCTTCGCTGGCGGGGCGATGGCGCAGGAAACGCCCGCTGCGGCGCGTGAGGCTGGTGCGGCGCGTGCAGCCGCCGCTGCGCGGGAGCCTGCCGCTCCGCGTGAGGCCGCTGCTCCGCGTGAGGCTGTCGCTGCGCGCGAGGCTTCTGCTGCGCATGAGGCCGGCGCTACGCCGGCGGACCCGAAGTCGATGTCCGGTATGTCGATTCTCGGTAACCAGGAAACGCCGAAGTCGCTCGTCATCGTGCCGTGGAAGAGCTCGGAGATCGGCAACGGCATCGGCGTGTCGCGGGCGCTCGATACGAGGATTCGCGCCGTCGACAAGGACGTGTTCATGCGCGAGCTCAAGTACTACGGCATTCGTTCCGGAAAAGTGAAATAGGTCTCGACGGACGTTTTCGCTTATGTGAAGCACGTCGTCGCTGGAGCCGACGATTTGATGTAGCGCAACGTCGAGTCCGTCACACCTTCGTCGAGTTTCGAGGAATAGGCTGCTCGACGCGACGATGGGGACGCGGCCACGCCAAGGGGCGTGACGCGACGTCGCAACACAGATTTTTTCAGGGAGGATCTCGGACATGGACGTCATCTATACAGTCGTGAAGTTCTTCGGGGACGGCGGGTTCTTCATGTATCCGATCCTCGCGATCCTAGCGATCGGAGTCGCGATCTCCATCGAGCGCTACGTCACGCTGACGCTCGTGATCAACAAGAACAGGGAGAGCTGGCGGAAGCTCGAGCCGTTGATCGGGAGCGGTGACTTTCAAGCCGCGCGGGAAGTCGCGAGCAAGGACAGCTCCACGATTGCGCAGATCCTGAGCATGGGGTTGGCGCGCCAGGGAGCCGTGCGGCGCCGCGACGACATCGAGCTCGCGATGGAGCAGAGCTTGATCGAGATCATGCCGGAGCTCGAGAAGCGCACGGCCTATCTCGCGACGTTCTCCAACATGGCGACTCTCGCGGGCTTGCTCGGCACGATCATCGGACTCATCGAGGCGTTCACCGCGGTGTCGAACGCCGATCTCGCCGACAAGGCGGAGCTCCTGTCCGCGAGCATCTCGATCGGCATGAACTGCACGGCGTTCGGCCTCATGGTCGCGATCCCGCTGGTGCTGGTGCACCAGGTGCTGCAGTCGAAGACCGCGAAGATCGTCTCGGGCATCGAAATGGCGTCCGTGAAGTTCTTGAACGCGCTCACGGATCGCGCGGTGCACGCGAAGGTGGCTCTCGGCACCGGTGCGGCCGAGGAATTCGTGTCGCGCCAGCCGGCCGTGCCGCAGCCGGCGTGAGCTCGCTTCGGCGTCCATAGCAACGACGGCCGACAACACGGCCAACTACGACGGCGCTTCGACGTAGCGAGGAACCATCCGATGGAGCTCACGGTACGACGCTCGCGGCTCGCGCGGCACCTGCACAAGCAGGAGCACACCGAGATCAACCTCGTGTCGATGATCGACATGATGACGATCCTCGTGTTCTTCCTGCTGGTCCACGGCGGCTTCATCAGGCTCGCCGTCCTGCAGCTGAACCTGCCTTCCGCGCAGTCCACGGCGCTCCCCGAGCCGCCGGCGTTCGAGCTCGAGATCACGGTGCGCGAATCCGGTATCGAGATCGGCGATCGCTCGACGGGGCTCTTGAATCGCATCGAGAAGACCGACAGCGGCTACGACTACGCGCAGCTCACGGAGCATCTGCGGCGCATCAAGGAGCAGTTCCCCTCGAAAGAGGAGGCGACCCTCCTCGTCGAGCCCTATGTCTCGTACGACGTCGTCGTCGCGGTCATGGACCGGGTGCGTGTCGCCGAAGAGCGGGACGCGACATTGAATCGCGTGAACCGCGTCGAGCTGTTTCCGCAAGTATCGGTCGGCGACGCGCCGCTCTGAGTCTGACTAGAGGTCGAGGGGCACATCGATGATTTACATGGGTCGCGCTTCGAGAATCGTGCGCCATCACAAGGGCAAGGCGAAGGCCGTCGTCATCAACCTCGTGGCGATGATCGACATGCTGACGGTGCTCGTGTTCTTCCTGCTGGTCTACTCGACGGAGCAAGTCGCGGTAGTGCCGGACAGCAAGGACGTGCAGCTGCCGGAGTCGATCGCCGAGACCGACCTCACGAACACCGTGGTCGTCATCGTCGGCGAGCGGGACGTCATCGTGCACGGCAAACCGATCGCGCGAATCGACGAGATCCTAGCGGCCGAGGACGCCGTCATCCCGACGTTGCAGGCGGAGCTCGAAGCGGACGCGACCGACATGGTGCGGCTCGCGGCGCTCCCCGAGGAAGAGCGGATCGCGGCTCGCAAGGTCACGATCATGGCGGACAAGGAGTTGCCGTTCTTGCTGCTGCGCAAGGTCATGGCCACGTCGACGGCGGCCGGCTACGGGCAGCTTTCGCTCGCGGTCCTGCAGAAGGCGTCCGACCTCGCGTTGGAAAGCGTCGCGAGCAACGACTGAGCGCGTCGACAAGACCGACACGGTGAACACGTGAACACCGCTATCGCTATCAACAGAGCCCATCACAGACGCAGAGCAACCGCTGCGCGAGCAGATCGACCGCGTCGAGTCCAAGCTCGGCGGTCTCACGAACCATCTGCGCGTGGTGGATGGGGAGCTCTCGGAGCTGCGTCCGAAGCGCGAGCAGCACGAGCTCGTGCAGAACGTCTGCGATTCGCTCGAGCGGCTGCGCGCGCTCGGCGTCTCGAGCATGTTCTGGGGCGAGCGCGCGGACGAGCGCGAGGCCGACCGGCATCTCGGCGAAGTTCGCCAACGGCTCGGTGCGTTCACGGAGCAAGTCGAAGTCATCGAAGAAAAGCGTCAGGCGCTGCTCGACGACATCAAGCAGGGGTACGAGGTCCTCCATCTGCTCGAGGGCGACCTGTTCGAGATTCAAGAGGAAGAAGAGGAGCGGCGCCGCGAATGGATCGTCGAGCGCGAGGTCGGCCCGGTCGAGAACCGCCCGCAGCGCATGCCGTGGTCGCGCGTCGGCGAGGACGATTCGCGCTTCCGCCGGGCGTTGTCGACGGCGCTGCTGATCGCGCTCGTCGCCGGCGTGGTGACGCCGCTGATCCCGCTTCCACAGGCTCGCGCCCGAAGAGGCGCTCGAGCTGCCCGAGCGCGTCGTGCGATTCATCGAGCTCGGCCCCCGCCGGCCCTTGCCGCCTCCGCCGGCCGTCGAGGAAATCAAGCCGGAACAGCCGAAGCCGACGCCCGAGCCCGTGCTCGCGAACGAGCCGAAGCCCGAGGCGCCGCCCGTCGACGCGCCCGCGCCGGCGCCCGAGCCGGCGCCGCGGCAGCGCGCGGAAGCGGCCGGCATTCTCGCGTTCCGCGAAAGCTTGGCGACGATCGCCGAGCGCAGACCCGCCGCGCAGATCGGCTCGGCAGCCCGCGTCAGCAACGCCGGTGCCGGAGACAGCCGGCTGCCGTCGCGGTCGATGGTCACCTCGCTCGCGCCCGGATCGAGCGGCGGCATCAATCTCGCGTCGCTGAGCCGCCAAGTCGGCGGCGACGGCGGCGGCGGAGGCAGCCTCGCGGGCGTCGAAGCAGGTCGCGTGCAAAACACGATCGGCGGCGGGACGGGCCCGGGCGGCGCTGCGGGAACGGGCGATCGCACGTGGGCCGGCGGGGCGGCGGGCCGCACCGACGAAGAGATTCAGATCGTGTTCGACCGCTACAAGGCGTCGCTCTATCGGCTCTACAACCGCGAGCTGCGCAACGTTCCGACGCTGCGCGGCCAGATGGTGCTGCGCCTGACGATCGAGCCGAGCGGCGCGGTGTCGTTCCTCGAGCTCGTGTCGAGCGACATGGACGCGCCCGCTCTCGCCACGCAGGTGCTCGAGCGCGTGCGCACGTTCGACTTCGGCGCCAAGGATGTCGCGGCGATCACGATCGTGTATCCGATCGACTTTCTGCCAGCCGCGTGAGCACACGCGCAACGGAGTGCCGCACGAGCATCTAGAACAAGCTTCGTAACGATTCTGACAAAGGCAAAACCACCGAAAGGTGGCGACGCAAAGTCACCGGTCTACCGAGCGCCTTCTTCGACTACGAAGCGCGCTCCACGACAGCGGGACCGCCGGAACAGCCCCTCGCGGGCGTCCCTCGGTCCTTCCGTGACTTCGATCGCACATGGGTGGACTTAGAGGGAAACGCGAATGTCTTTCGGCCGGACGATCGGCAGTGATTCACGCAGCAGCGGATGGCTCGCCATCGCGCTGCTCGCTGCCGTTTGTGCCATGCCACGGAGCGCGTCGGCGGCCGACATCACTTACTCATCCGTTACCGGAGGCTGGCGCGATCCGGTCGGACAACCTCCCCGGAAGCCAGCCGGGCGATCCCGTCATCACGAACGGCAACCCGACCTCGATCATCAGGTGGGGCGACACGATGGGCACGCCGCAGAGCGGCTACGACTTCACCGCGACGGCCCCGCCGCCTTTCACGTTGCCCGGGCCCATCCCTTTCTTCTCGCTCGGGACATTCACGCATCGGAATTTCGAGGTCGACGATCCATCGTTGACCTCGGTTCAGCTCGACGTCGTGCTCGTGATCAGTGTCGATGGCGTCCCACGCCCTCCGTTGACCTTCACCTTCACGTTCAACCACGTGGAAACGCCGAACAACCAGATGCCCTGTCCCTATCCGACACCGCCCGGAGAGGGGTGCACGGACCGCGTGACGATCGCCGCATCGCCCACGCCCACGACGTTCAACGTCGGCGGCGTCGATTACACGTTGTCGATGAGCTTCCTCAACAACGGCAATCCGGTGTCCGAGTTCATCACGCGCGAAGGCGGCACGATCAACAGCTCGGGCCTCGTGGGGCAATTCACGTTGCCGAATCTGCCGCCCGGCACGCCGGTGCTCACGATGGACAAATCGGGTCCGGCGACGATGAATCCGGCCGAGCCCGGCGACTTCGCGCTGAGCGTGCAAAACCTCGGCGTCGCCGACGCGTTCAACGTCACGTTGCTCGATCGGCTGCCCAACCGCCCGACGGGCGGCATGTGCGACGCCACGCCGCAAATCCTGAGCGCGCGCGTGTTCGCGGCGGACGGCGTGACGCCGATCACGGGCAAGGGACCTCTGGTCCAAGGGACCGACTACACGCTCGCCTACAACGGCACGGCGTGCGAGCTCACGTTCACGACGTTGAGCGCGGCCTCGGTGATCGGCGTGGGCGGCCAACGCCTGATCGTCACGTATCGCACGCAGCTCGACTCGCCGTTTCAGTACGGCGGCGCGCTGACGAACGTGGCCGGCGCGACGCAGTGGTACAACGGCCCGAGCTCGAACCCGATGCGCCTCGCGTACACGCGCACGCTGACCAACGGCACCGTCGGCACCGTCGACCACGAGGACGCGCACACCGTCACCGTCGTGCCGCGCCTCTACGCCGAGAAGGCGGCGGCGCTGCAAGTCGATTCGATCGTCGCCCGGCATCGTCGATGCGGGCGACGTGCTGCGCTACACGATCAGGATCTACAACAACGGCGCTGCTGCCGATCACGCAAGCCGTGCTGCGCGACGTCGGTGCCCGCGAACACGACCTACGTCGCCGACTCGATGACGCTGAACGGCCAGCCCGTGGGCCGGCCCGACGGCGGCGTGTCGCCGCTCGTCGCGGGCGTCGACGTGAGCTCGTCGAACCTGACGCCGCCGCTCCCTGGCGCCGGCGCAGGCACGCTGTCGCCGGGCCAGACGGCCATCGTGCAGTTCGATCTGCGCGTCAACGACGGCGTGCCGCCCGGCACGGTGATCGCGAACCAGGCCGCTCGTCGACACGGCCGAGCTGCCGAATCTACTCACCGACGGCGACGGCAACCCCGCGACCGGGCCCGAGCCGACCGTCGTCGTCGTCGGCAACTTGCAGACGCTGCAAGATCACGAAGAACGTCGTCGGTCGTCGGCGGCGGGCCCGCGCTCGCGGGCGCGACGCTCGAGTACGTCGTGCAAGCGACGAACATCGGCACCCTGCCGGCGTACGCCGTCGTGATCCGCGACGACATCGCGGTGCCGATGCCCGGGTATCTCACGTTCGTGGATCAGTCGTGGTCGCTGAACGGCGCGACGACCGGGATCACGGTCGCGGGCTCGCTGCTGACCGCCGACTACTCGACGACCTATGGCGCCCTGCAGCCGGGCCGCACGATCCTACTGCGCTTCCGCGCCGTGCTGGACGCGAACTTGGCCGATCGGCACGCGCGTGACGAACACCGGCACCGTCTACTGGAACGACCCCGCCCAGACAAGCGAGCGCGAGCGTCTCGATCGACGTCGGCGGCATCCCGGGCACCGGGTTCGTCAACGGGCGCGTCTGGCACGACGCGGACTTCGATCGCGTGTTCGACGCGAACGAGATCGCGCTCGAGGGCTGGACGGTCGAGCTGTATCTCAACGACTCGCTCGCCTACACCGCGCGCACGTCGCGCGAAGGCGTCTACCGCATGAGCGGCGTCGAGCCGAACTATGCGACGACCGATGTCTACGAGCTGCAAGTTCCGTCGACCCGGCGCCACCGCGACGACGGCGATGCTCGGCCGCGCGCATTCCGATTTCACGAACGATCTGCAACGGATCACGGACATCGTCGTGCTGTCGGGCAGCAATCTGCAGAACTTGAATCTGCCGATCGACCCGAACGGCATCGTCTACGACGCGCTGTCGCGAGCGCCGATCGCGGGGGCCACCGTGACGCTCGCCGCCGAGAGCGGCGCGGCGCTGCCGTCGGCCTGCTTCTACGACGAGAACCAGCAGGGCCAGGTCACGCTCGCGGACGGCTACTACAAGTTCGATCTGAGCTTCGCCGACCCAGCGTGCCCGAGCGGCGGGAGCTATCTGCTGCAGGCGACTCCGCCGTCCGCGGCGTACTTGCCGGGCGTGTCCGACATCATTCCGCCGCAGTCGGCCGCGGGAACGGCCGCGTTCGTCGTGCCGTCGTGCCCGGCGTCGATCGACGACGCCGTGCCGGCGACGGCGCAGCACTGCGAGGCGGCGCCCTCGGAGATCCAGCCGCCGGCGTCCGTCGCGCCGCGCACGAGCGGCACGAGCTACTACCTGCACCTGACGTTCGACTCGAGCCTCGTGCCGGGCTCGAGCCAGATCTTCAACAACCACATTCCGCTCGATCTCGACCTCGACGAGTCCGTCATCATCACGAAGACGACGCCGATGGTGAACGTCGCGCGCGGTCAGCTCGTGCCGTACGTGATCACGGTCGCGAACGGCGTCGCCGTGAACCTCACCGACGTCACCGTCGTCGATCGCTTCCCGGCGGGCTTCCGCTACGTCGAAGGCTCGGCGCGCCTCGACGGCGAGCCGCGCGAGCCCGTCGTCGCGGGCCGCGAGCTCGCGTGGACGGGTCTCGACGTGACGCCCGACCGGCGCCACACGCTGATGCTGCTGCTCGCCGTCGGCTCCGGCGTCAGCGAAGGCGAGTTCGTCAACCGCGCGCAGGCGATGAGCGCGCTCACCGGCCGCGCGTTGTCGGGCGAAGCGTCCGCGACCGTGCGCATCGTTCCGGACCCGGCCCTCGACTGCACGGACGTCATCGGCAAGGTCTTCGACGACGCGAACCGCAACGGCCTCCAGGACGAAGGCGAGCGCGGCATTCCCCAAGTCCGGGTCGCGACGGCGCGCGGGTTGCTCGCGACGACGGACCAATTCGGCCGCTTCCACATCACGTGCGCGATCACGCCGCGCGAAGACCGCGGCAGCAACTTCGTGCTGAAGCTCGACGATCGCACGCTGCCGAGCGGTTACCGGGCGTCGACGCAGAACCTGCAAGTGCAGCGCGCGACGCGCGGTAAGGCGCTCGAGTTCAACTTCGGCGCCTCGATCCACCGCGTCATCGGCCTCGATCTCGCGGACGCCGTGTTCGAGCCCGGCAGCACGGAGATTCGCCCGATCTGGCGGCCGCGTCTCGACCTGCTCTTGACGGAGCTGCGCGCCTCTCCGGCCGTGCTGCGCCTCTCGTATCTCGCCGATCTCGAGGATCCGCAGCTCGTCGATGCGCGCGTGAAGGCGCTGCGCCGGCAGATCGAAGAGGCGTGGCAAGCCACGGACGGCGATCCGAGCTACGAGCTTGCGATCGAGCCCGAAGTGTTCTGGCGCCGCGGCGAGCCGACCGATGCGCGCGAGCGGCGCAAGGGGGATCGCCAATGAAATCGTTGACGCCGAAACCGTTGACGCCGCTACAGCGACGACTGGCGCGCGCGCTGCTCGCGCTCGCGCTCAGCGGAGCCTGCGCCGCCGAGGCGCAATTGTTTCGCGAGCCCGCGCGCGGCGAGGCCGTGGAGCGCCAACTGCCCGGCGAGATCAAACCCTCGCAGTGGGTGCACGACCCGACCGTCGTCAACACGCAAGCCGGCGATCGGTTCCGAGTGCGCAAGAGGTCGCGGCGGAGAAGCTCGAGACGGTCAAGCTCACGGGCCTCGTGCCGCCGATCCGCTTCGAAGTCGGCGTCGCCGAGGTCCCGGACGCGACGGTGCTCGAGCTGCGCCGCATCCTCGACAAGATGCGCGACCGGCGCAACGTGCGGCTGCACCTCGTGGGCCATGCCGATACGCAGCCGCTGTCGCCGGCGCTGGCGGCGGTGTTCGGCGACAACGAAGGCTTGTCGCGCGAGCGCGCCGGCGAGGTCGCCGAGCTCTTGAAGGGGACTCTAGCGCTGCCGGCCGAGGCCATCTCGTATGAATGGGCCGGCGATCAGCAACCCGTCGCGTCGAACGAGACCGAAGCCGGCCGCGCGCAGAACCGGCGCGTCGAGGTCGAGGTCTGGTACGACGAGGTCAAGCAAGGCACGGCGCTCGACGAGGTGCTCGTCGAGGAGGAGTTCCGCCGCGTCAAGGTCTGCAGGATCGAAGAGGTCTGCCGGCTGCGCTACGTCGACGGCAACGAGCGGCGCACGCGCGTGCAGAACGTCGTCGCACCGCTGCGCTTCGGCGCCGAGGCCGTGGAGGTCGCTCCGGCCTACGTCGAGCAGATCCGCGAAGCGGTCGCCAACTTGAGCGACCGGCACAACGTGCTCGTGAAGTTCGTCGGCTACACGGACGACGCGCCGCTGGCGGAACGCAACGAGCGCATCTACGGCGATCACGTGGGCCTCTCGCGCGCGCAGGCGCGCCGCGTCGCGCTGGCCGTGCAGGAAGAGTTGGGCCTCGCGACGTCGGCCGTCGAGAGCGACGGCCGCGGCACGGCGCGGCCGCTCGGCTCGAACGCGACGGCGCAGGGTCGCGCGCTCAATCGGCGCGTGGAGGTCGAGTTCTGGTACGACGACCCGCTGCAGGATCTGCCCGACGAGCCGCAGCTCTGCCCGGCGCCGGGCAACGAGCTCGTCACGCGCGTCTACGATCCGCCGTCGGGCGCGCTGCCGGAGATCGCGATCGCGAACGGCGCGCCGAGCGTGCCGGCCGGACTCACGGAGCAGCTGCGCCGCGGGCTCGCCGAGGTCGCCGACAAGACGAACGCGCGCTTGCGCTTCGTCGGCTATACGCGCAACGAGCGCCTCGAGCGGCGCACGACGCTCGTCTACGGCGACGATATCGGCCTCTCGGCCGCGCGTGCGCGGCGCGCGATGGAAGCGATTGCGGCCGAGATGCAGCTCGCGCCGCAGCAAGTCGAGTTCGAGGGCCGCGGCTACGTGCAGTCCGACGACGTCGTCAACGCGGGCTTCATCCAAGGTGAGACGTCGCACGTCGTCGTGCAAATCGTCTACGACGAGATCGCCGAGCTCGACGACTACGACGGCGTCGAGATCACGCCGCTGAAGCGCGAGCTCACGCCCAAGAACGCGTTCGGCCTGAACCTGATGCGCATCACCGTCGACGGCAAGCCGCTCGACGATCCGGGCCGAAGCTCGGCGGACATTCAGCGCTGCACCGACGTCGCACTGCAGCAGGCCGACATCCAGTTCGGCTTCGACAGCCTCGAGGCCGATCGGCGGCTCGCGGTCGCGGCCGACCCGCCGACGGTCGCGTTCTACCGCGGCGACGACGGCTGGGATGCGGAAGCCGTGCGTTTCACGATGTACGCGAACTACTCGCACTTCATCGAGCGCGCCGAGGTGCGGATCTTCGCGCCCGAGCAGTCGCTCGAGGCCGAGCCGCTCGCGGTCGTCGTGTTCGGTCCCGACGGCTCCGGCGAGTGGCTGCCGGAGCCCGATACGTTGGCGACGCCGGCGCGCGAGCTCAAGTACGTGCTGCGCGCGTACGGCAGCGGCGGCACGTTCGACGAGACGGTGCCCCGGCCGCTGTGGATCGCCTATCGCGAGATCGGTGCCCTGGCCGAGCAATCACGCGCCGAGCAGCCGCCGCCGAATCCGCGAGCAGGCGCCCGCCGACGCGCCGTCCGCCGACCAGCCACCGGGTGACCAGGGCGACGCGTTCTTGCTGACGGAGCTCACGACGGCCGGCGCGCCGTACGCGGAGCTGCCCGAGCCTGGCGCTGCGGATGCGGAGCGGATGCGCGCGGGGGCTGATGCGGCTGCGGCTGTGGCGCGGATGCGGCCGCGGGTGCGGATGCGGCGCTCGTCGAGCCCGCGACGCAGGATCGTGCGCTGCGCGTCGCGTACGGCGAGAACGAGCTCGGACTGCGCAACATTCCGCTCGCGAGCGGCTCCGTGACCGTGCGCGGCAACGCGATCCCGGTGGGTCACACCGTCTACGTGGCAGGCCGCGCGGTGCCCGTCGCCGACGACGGCAGCTTCGTCGCGCAGGAGATCCTGCCGTCGGGCGTGCACACCGTCGAAGTGGCCGTGCTCGACGAGGAAGGCAACGGCGAGCTGTACCTGCGCGACATCGAGCTCGAGGGCAAGGACTGGTTCTACGTCGGCATGGCCGATCTGACCCTGACGAGCAATGACTCGAACGGTCCGATCGAGCTGCTGCAAGGCGAGAACAGCCCCAACGACTTCGACTCCTCGGCCGACGCGCAGCTCGCGTTCTTCGTGAACGGCAAGTTCAACGAGCACTGGCGACTGACCGCGAGCGCCGACACGCGCGACGGGCCGCTGGAGGATCTGTTCAGCAACTTCCTCGATAAATCGCCGGACTCGCTGTTTCGCCGCATCGATCCCGATTACCACTTCCCGACGTTCGGCGACGACGGCACGGTCGAGGAGATGGCGCCGACGCTCGGCAAGTTCTACGCGAAGGTCGGGCGCGACGAAAGCTACGGCGAGTGGGGCAACTTCCAGGTCGACTACATGAACAACGAGCTCGCGCAAGTCGACCGCGGGCTCTACGGCGCGAAGCTGCATTACGAGTCGCAACGCGCGACGAGCTTCGGCGAGCGGCGCTTCGCGCTCGACGGCTTCACGGCCGAGCCGGGCACGATCGCGAGCCGCGAGGAGTTTCGCGGCACGGGCGGCTCGCTGTACTTCTTGCAGCGTCAGGACCTCCTGGCCGGCTCCGAGCGTGTGCGCATCGAGTACCGCGATCGCGCGTCCGGGCTCGTCACGGCCGCGCTCAGTCTGACGCCGGGTATCGACTACGACGTCGATTACCTGCAGGGCCGCCTGCTGCTCACCGAGCCGCTCAACGCGACGCGTGAGGACGACCTGCTCGTGCGCGACGGGGCCGTGCAAGGCGACGAGGCGTACCTCGTCGTGCGCTACGAGTACACGCCGGGCTTCGACGAGATCGACGCGTTGTCGACCGGCGCGCAAGGCCACTACTGGTTCGGCGAGCGCGTGAAGGTCGGCCTCACGGCGAACTCGAACGACGAGGGTGACGTCGATAGCGGCCTCGAGGCCGAGGACGTGACGGTGCGCATCAGCTCCGATTCGTGGTTCAAGTTGCAGGGCGCACAGACCGAAGGGCTCATCGGCAACGTCGTGCACTCCGACGACGGCGGCTTCGGTTTCGCGGGGTACGACGATGCGTCGTTCGCCAGCGCCGAGGCGGGCGGCTATCGCGCCGACGTGAGCCTCGGGCTCGGCGACCTCTTCGACCGCTCGCGCGGCCGGGTCACGCTCTATACCCAGAGCTTGGACGGCGGCTACGCCGCGCCGGGCCTCCAGACGCTGACGGACACCGAGAACTACGGCGGCACGTTCCAGATGCCCATGACCGAGCGCCTTTCGTTGCGCGCAAAATCGGACCACCGCGGCGCGGACCTCGGGCTCACGGCCAGCGCGCACGGAGCTCAACGTCGCCTACGAGCTCAGCGATCACTGGGGCGTGGCCACGGGCGTGCGCATGGACGAGCGCCGCGACGACTCAGCGATCGTGCCGCTGACGCAAGAGCAGGGCGAGCGCACCGACGCCGTCGTTCAGGTCGGCTACGATTCCAAGCGCCGCTGGAGCACCTACGGCTTCGTGCAAGACACGGTGTCGATCGACGGCGATCGCGAGGAGAACGGTCGCGTCGGCACGGGCGGCTCGTACCGAATCGCGGAGCGCGTGAAGATCGACGCCGAGGTGTCGAACGGCGACTTGGGCGCCGGCGGCAAGGTCCGCACGAACTACCTGCACAACGATCGTACGACGTTGTACTTGAACTACGCGCTCGAGAACGAGCGCACCGACAACGGCTTGCTCGGCACGCGCGGCAGCGAAGGCAACACCGTCGCCGGCGTCAAGACGCGTCTGTCGGACAGCACCAGCGTGTATCTCGAGGAGCGCTATCAGAGCAGCGCCGCCTTCTCGTCGGGTCTCACGCACTCGACGGGTATCAGCTTGGCGCCCACGGAGCGGCTCAATCTCGGTGCGAGCACCGACATCGGCACGCTGCGCAACGCGGTGACGGGAGCGGAGACGCGAGCGCCAAGCCGCCGGCTTCCGCGTCGGCTACGGGTTCACCGCGCTGCAGCTCTCGAGCGGCGTGGAGTATCGCACCGACGAGACCGAGCAGCCCGATCTCACGTTCAACACGCGCGAGACGTGGCTCCTGCGGAACAACTTCAAGTGGCAGCTTTCCGACGCGGCGCGCCTGCTCGGCAAGCTCAATCACGCCGAGAGCGTGAGCTCGCTCGGCATGTTCTACGACGGCGGCTACACCGAGGCCGTGCTCGGCTACGCATTCCGGCCCGTGCGCCACGACCGGTTGAACACGCTGGTCAAGTACACGTACTTCTACAACGTGCCGACGACGGATCAGCTCACGCAGCGGAGCATGGCCGCCGAGTTCGTCCAGAAGAGCCACGTCGGCGCGGTCGACCTGACTTACGACCTCACGCCGGCTTGGTCGATCGGCGGCAAGTACGCGCACCGCCGCGGCGAGCTGAGCTTGAGCCGCGACAACCCGGAGTTCTTCGACAACACGGCCGACCTCTTCGTCGTTCGCACCGACTTCCGCTTCATGAAGAACTGGGAAGGGCTCGTCGAGGGGCGCGTGCTCGAAATGCCGGACCTTTCCGACAAGCGCAGCGGCGCGCTCGTCGTCGTATCGCGCTACTTGAACCCGCACTTCAAGATCGGTGTCGGCTACAACTTCACCGACTTCTCGGACGACCTCACCGACCTAAGCTTCGATCATCACGGTACGTTCTTGAGCCTCACCGGCGCGATGTAACCGGCGCACGCGCGGCGGCCACACGCCGCGAGCGGCGCACCCGCGCGCGTAGTCGCGAAAATCGGCCGGCCGGCGCCCGAGCGCGCGCTCGACGCCGTCGCCCACCGCGGCGTTGCGGCCGTCGACGAGCTCGGTGAAGAGATACGTGATGAGACGCGCGAAGTCGGCCGGCACGCCGCCGCGCGTGAGCGCTGCTGTGTAGTCGCGCGGCGCCACGCGACGTTCGAGCAGCTGATCGCCGCGATCGTGCGATTCGTCGCTGCTCGGCGCGGCTCGATGAACGTCTCTTGAATCACGTTGCAGTCGCGACTCGGCGCGCGCCGCTTGCATCGTCGACGTTCAGGAGCAGGTTGCGCTCGCAACTTGCTGGCGCGAACGGAGCGCGAGCTCGAGCACGCGACCGGCGACGACGCGGCTGCGGCGTTGCTCACGGAGCTGCGGGGCTACGCGGGCACGCGAGCTTCGCGCAAGGCGCCGGTGCCGTCGCCGTCGCCGTCGACGCGGCCGCGCTGCTGCTGCCGATCCACGTGCGCACCGCCGACTTCGAGATGCGGCTCTTCTGCACGTACATGACGCTCGGCACACCGCGCGACGTGACGCTGCAGGAGCTGCGGGTCGAGACATTCTTTCCGGCGGATGCGGAGTCGGAGCGGGTGTGGAGGGCAGTGACGGCGAGCTGAAGCTCGTCTCGTGCGCGCGTCAACTTGGCGCGCCGGCATACGGACCGGCGCCCGGGCGGCATCAATCTTGCAGCACAGACACACTGCTGGTTGCTTCGCAACGCAGCGATTGACACACATGGAGGAAGAACATGAATAGACTCATCACGATAGGATCGATGCTGATTTTCGGCGCCGCAGTTGCGGGATGTAACCAGGCGGAGTCACCCGCCCAGGTGAACCGCGAAGTCTCGAAGGCGCAAGCGGATCGCAACGAGAAGGTCGCCGACGCCCGTCAAGAAGGCGCGCAGGCGATTCAACGCCAAGAGAAGGACGTCACGGCGGAACGCCGCGATGTGAACGAGGCGGCGTCACAAAGGAACTATGAAGTCGCGATCGCGAAAGCGGACGGCGATTACAAAGTTGCCACGGAAAAATGCAACGCGTTGGACGGCAGCAGCCAGGCCAGTTGCAAGGACCAAGCCGAGGCGGTTCACGACGTCAACAAGGCGAAAGCGGAGTTGCTGAAGCCCAGGGACTAGGCGAGGTCCAGGGAGGCACGTTCGGCCAGCGCGGCCGACGTGCCTTGCTGCTTGCGTCAGTGGCACGGAAGCTGCACCACTCGAGCAATCGCGGGCCTACGACGCACTGCAAGTGCAGCGCTTCGCGATGCGAGGCCGAACATCCCTGAACGCACTAACCGAGAGAACCCCTATGAATTCAGCCGAGACCGAAAATCCCGTTTTTCCAAACACCGATTCGACCACCTCCAGCGCGGCTGAACACCTCGCGAGCGTCGCGAGCGTCGATCACGCTGCGGCGAGCGGCGAGGAGCAGCCAGCGGAAATGCTCTATCGCGACGCGTCGAGCGCCGCCGCCGCGGCCGCGAGCGAGACCTCCGGCGCCGTGGACAGCGCCGCGAGCGCGCTCGCGGACTCGGGTCATGAAAAGCTCAGTCAGGCCGCGGCCGGGCTATCGGAGCAGATTCGCAAACTCTCGTCCTATTTCGAGAACCGTGGGCTCGACGAGGTGATCAACGACGCGCGCGGCCTCGTGCAGCGCAATCCGGCGCTGTTCATCGCCGGCGGTGTGGCCGTCGGGTTTGCGTTGAGCCGCGTCCTTACGAGCGTGGAACAGAACCGTCCCGGGCGAAGGCACTAGTAGTAAGACAGCCGCGGACCCGCGCGCTGTCGCGGTTCGCGCGCGCCGCGAGAGCGTCGCAGCGCGCGCGGCGAGCGTCGCAGAGCGACGCTAGGCTCGCCGCGCCGCGAGCCTTGCGCAGCGCCGCTAGCGAACGCGGGTCGCTCGCGTGCGCGCGAGCTCTCGCGAAAGCGGCGCTAGCGAAACGCCTTACCGGCCATTCGCATGATGTCGTCGAGCGCGTTGCCGTCGCCGTTCAGGTCGAGCATCGAGCCGATTCCACCCGACGCCGCGCCCGCGACGCCCGGAGTTGCGGCTCGGTTGGCGCCGGTTCGACCGCCGCCACCAATGAGCCCCCCGACGAGACCGCCGAGGCCGCCGCCGGCGGACGACCCTGCCGCGCCGGCTCGGTGCTTCGCCATGTAGCCGGCGACGACCATCGCGAGCATCGGCAGCATCTTCTTCAGCGCGTTCGTGTCGAGCCCGGACTGCGATGCCGCGTTCTGAGCCACCGTGCGGCTCACGTCCTTCGACCCGAAGATCTCGCCGAGCACTTCGTTGCCGCGGCTCACGTCAGTGGGCTGGGGTGCAAGCACGTCGTCGAGCAAGCCGCCGCCGCCGAGCCGCCCGAGCGAGTCACCGAGCCCTTCGATACCGCCGGGCTGGGATTGCGCCCGCTTCTTGAATCCGCCGAGGATCGCCGGCAGCAGCGCTGCGGCGCCGTTCGACGCCTGCGTCTCGCTCATGCCGAGCTCGCGCGCGATCGAACCGAGGCCGCCCGTTCGGGCGAGGAGGTCCGTGATATTCATCTGTCTACTCCCGCGTGTGGTGTCGAGCTCGCTTCATCAATGCAGAAGCTCCTTCGGCACGATGCCGCCGTTGGCGGCGACGCGTGCGAGCACGGCCTTGTGCAACCAGGTGTTCATCTTTGCTGAGTCACTCATGAACTCCGGCGGGCAGCCGAGCTCCGTCGCGAGCTGCTTGCGCGTGTCGATGCTGCTATCGATATCGAGCAGCTTGAGCAGATCGACGATCGACGTGCGCCAGTTGAGCTTCTGTGAGCTCGCGGCGGCGCGCTGCTCGAGCAGAGCGGAAATATCGACCGGCGTCTGAGTCGTCGAGCTCGGCGTCGGTGTCGGCGTGGGCGTCGGCGCGCCCGGCGGGGGACCCGCGCTGAGTGTTGCGCTCTCGATCTTGCCGGTGGTCGGGGGCGGCGCGGTCGACGTGGGCGGCGGATGGCCCGTAGCTGCCCCGCCGCCGACACCGAGCTTTTCGAGGATATTGCCGAACAGGCTCATGAGGTTCTCTCCTTCGACGGGCCGTTGGGACCGCGCCGCTATGCGTGACGTTGTTTGACTAAGCAACACTCAAGGGAATAGCACCGCGGTATCGCTATAGCCAGTGGCTTTGTCGCGTGCCGGGGTTTGGCATCACGTTCGCGCTACGCTCTCGCGATGCGCTTCGTTCGACGGTCCTTCGTTCGCTCGGCGCGACGACGGCTGAGCTTAGGGTGTTGGACGCCTGCGCGAAGCGCGCGACACTCGCCTCGCTGTGCGGCACGCGCGCTCAGGTCCGGCGGCATTCGTAAAGCCGATTGACAAGTCGCGGTAGAACGACAAGTAACCTAACGATCTCGGGAGGGACGAGTGCACGCGAGCGTCCGCTGCCCGACCCGCGCGGTTGCGCGTGATTGTGCGCGCGCTTTGATCGATAGTGGCGGCCTTCACATTGCGTTGAGATCGCCATGGCCGCAAACAGGATTGCTTCGTTAGTGCCAATACGACTTCGTCAACGACTCACGGCACGAGGCGCGCACGCAGCCGGTCGCACGACGCGCTACGGCACTCTCCTCGTAGGCTGCGCGGTTGCGCATTTCGCGCTCGCGCAGAGCCCCGGAGAGCAGGCCTTTGCGGGAGCGCGGAAATGGACGGTCCAGATCCGCGGCTCGGTCAGTCGACCGTTCATCGAGGACCAGATCGGCTCGTACTATGGCGCCGGGCTCGTGGTGGATGCGAAGCGCGGCTGGATCCTGACCAATGCGCATGTGGCCAGTCATTCGTACGCCACTTTGGGCGTTGCGTTTGCAGACCTCAAACCGATTCGCGCCGAGCGTGTCTACGTGGATCCTCACTTGGACCTCGCCGTTGTGGCCTATGACCCGAAGGCGCTCGCGACTCAACCGGCGGTGCCTGAGCTGGACTGCGAGGCCGTGCCGCCGGTGGGCCATCCGGTTGGAGCGTTCGGGCATCCCTGGGGATTCCGATTCACTGGGACGCGCGGCATCACTTCGGCGGTGACGTCGCGGCTAGGGCCCACCATGTTGCAAACGGACGCGCCCATCAACGAGGGCAACTCCGGCGGTCCGTTGATCAGCCTCGAGACGGGCAAGGTGGTCGGAGTCAACGCCGCCAAGGTCTCCGAGGAGGAAGTCGAAGGCCTGTCGTTCGCCGTGCCGATGCCTTACGCGTGCACGATCCTCCATCTGCTCGAGAACGATCAAGACCCGTCGCCGCCGGATCGGCTCGTCGACTTCGCGGTGGATGAGTACGGCGATCAAACGCTCATAGTGGCCCGCTCTCGCTTGGCCGCGGGCTCGCTCGCGTTGCGCGTCGGCGATCAAGTCATCGCGGTCGGACGTCCCGAGCAAACAGTGGCAAACGAAACGGATCTGGCCGACGCGCTGCGCGGGAAGCTCGGCGACGTGGCTCTATTCGTGCGGCGTGGCGACGCCATCGTGAAGGTCACCGGCAGCTGGCCGCCTGCCGCGCGGATTCTCGAGCGGCGCGGGCTGATGGTCGCCGGCGCGCTCTTCGCCGACGCGGAACCGATGACCCGTGGCCACCTCGCGCAGGAGTACGCGCTCATGGTGCATCACATCGAGCCTGGCTCCGACGCGGAGGCCGCCGCGATTCAGCAATTCGATTTGCTCGTGAGCGTCGATCATCAACCCGTCGGGTCGCTCGAGGCGCTCTATGCTGCGATCGAGCGAGCACGAAAGGAAAACCGTCCACTGCAGGTGACGCTGCTGGAGTTTGCCTCCGAAGCCGTGACGGAGCTGTTCGTCTACCAGCAGCGTGTGTTGCCGGCGGAAGACGTGGAGTGGGTGACTCCGGACAGCAACGCGGCTCGGCGCGCGGCGCGCGCGAAACCTTGAGCCTACGCGGTCGCCGCTCGGCGCGCCGGCGCCGCGTCTCGGCGCACACGCGTCGGCCGCACGCCGCGAGCCGCGACCCGATGCGAATCCGGAGAATGTGCCCGGCCGCTCGAGCCGCCGTTCGACGCGTTGCTCGAGCTCGGCGCGCTGTGGATTTGAAGGCGGCGTGAAATCCCTCCGCGGAGGGATTTCGCACCGATGTCGTGCACGCTTCCGCGGGAACATCGGAACGAGCGAGAGTCAGTCGCGGAGGCGGGTGACAGCGCCGTCAGTCTTTCCGCCTCTCGAGTGCCACGCGATCCCAGCCGGCGAGCGTTGCCGCCGCAGCGTACGTGCTGTCCACGAACGCGCTGATGGCCGCCTCGGGTGAAGGCGCGGAGCGCACCGCTTCGTAGGGCAGCAGGAATTCGCCCATCTCGCCGTGATAGAAAGCCTCGGCGGGTTCGGCGCGTGCCGTTTTGAAGCCGTTGGGCTCGGGCACGGCATACGCGTAGAACGCGGGGTAAAGCGCCAGCCCGCTTCCGGGCCAGAAGCCGTGGCTCACCACTTCGTGCGAATAGGCCTCGCGCATGAATTGCGGCCCTTCTCGTGCGGGCGCGGGCTTGCCGGAAAATCGAGTGACGGCGAGGTCGAAGCTTCCCCAGAAGAAGTGGACGGGGCTGCACTTGCCGATGAACGCGCAGCGACACGCCGCGAACACACGCTGCACGTCGACGACGATCCGCCAGAAGCGATTCGCGAGCTCGGGATCGTAGGAGTGATGCAGCTTGTCCTGCTCGAACGGAATCGGCGAAGGAATCTCGACCGGCGTCGACCAGATCCGGACCGGCAGGCCCATAGCTTTGAGCGTCGTCATCACGTCGGCGTAGAAATCGGCTACTGAGCGCGGCGCGAGCGGCAACGTCCGGCGCGCTCCGTCGGTCGTCTCGATCACGAGCTCGTGAGCGACGAAGTCGAGCTCCACCGTGAACGATCGGTTGCCATGGGGCAGCAGGTTGGTACGAAGCCCGCGGGCCGAGACCTGCAGCGCGGAGGCCCACGAGTGGTTCAGCGGCGGCGCCTGCGCGAGCGCTACTTTGCCGACGATCTGTGCCCACATGTGCAGCGTCGCGTAGGTGTCTTTCCACGCGTCGTAGGGCAGTGCGGGCCAATGTTCCGTAGCCATCGGCGGTGTCAGTTCACCGTAACTTCAGCGCTCGCCGTCGACGTCGCGCGCAGGTCCACGGCGCCGGTCACGGGCTGCCGTGTGAACGACCCTTCCGGGTCCGCGGAGTTCCACGCCCACGCTTCGAGATAGTAGAGGCCGCGCTCGAATTCCGACGACGCGCTCGCGGGCACGTTCGCGACGTTCACGGTCGAGGGCTGTGCGCCTCCGAGCGCCGCGGCGAGCGGAGCCGCTGTGACGATGGTGCCGTCGTGAGTCACGAGCAACGCACCGCTGTCGTACTTGCCCGGGGTTGTGGCGTTGACGTTCGCCGCGATGGTGCCCGCGGTCGCGCCCGAAGGAATCGGAACCTCAGGGACGTTGAACGCAACCGTGTTCGCCAGCGCCGCGGGCGGCGCAATCGGCGTGCTCGCGAAGTCGCCGTTGCCGTAGAGCGGCGCGAACGCTGCGACGGAGTAGCGCGCTGCGCCCTCCGTCGGCGCCGCGGCGACTACGGCGAACGAAGTGTCGAACGTGCCGTACATCACCACCTGCGCCGCGGACAACGGCTCGTCCGTCGCGAACCGGCCGGTCAGCGGGTCGACGGGTAGCTCGTCGATCAGGAACGGCGCGGCGTCGTCCTTGAGCGTCTGGTAGAACCGCACGCGCGCTCCGCGCGGCGCGACCGCGCCGCCCGCTTCGAGATTGACGCGATAGGTCTCCGACGCGAGCAACGTGATGGTGTCGAACGCGACGTCCGCGCTCGAGTCCGGTGCGCCTTCCGTCGCGGGCACGCCGCGAATGATCACTGTGGTCACGGCCGGACCGTGGATCACGAGGTCGTAGGTTGTAGGGTCGTCCGCCTGCTTATCGACCGGAAGTGGATACAGCGTGAAACCGCCGTCGGCGCGCACCGGCGCGCTCGCGACCTCGACGCGCCGGCCGAGCTCCTCATCGAGCCGCTCTGCCGTCACTTCGACGTCGGGGCGGCCCGTGTCGGGGTTCGGCGCGACCGACGAGACGTCGAGCTGCGCCTGAATGCTGCCAACTTTGTCGAGATCGAACGCAACGAGGCGCGGGTTCAGCACGAACCCCGGCCGATCGCTGAAGCGGAACGCGACGAGATCGCGGGCTGCGTCGAAGAAGACGCTCGAGGTGACCGTCACCGTTCGGTCGATGCCGCCGCTCCCGGGGGGCGTAGGGGTCGGCGTCGGCGTAGTCGGTGTGATCGGAGTGATTGGAGCGATCGGCGTGAGGGGTGCGGGCGTCACGACGGGTGTGCCACCGGTCAACGCGGGATTCGTCGTCGACGAGCCCGGCGGCGAGTTGCCGAGCAACTCGCCGGGCGTCATGGGCACGTCGACGCTCGGCACGGTCGGCTGGCCGACGGTCGGCGCGGCGATCGGTGCTGCGGTGCCCGTCGAGGGCGTAGCCGGTGCGAACGGATTCGTGACCGTCGTGCGCTGCAGCGTCGTTCCCGAGATCGTCGTCTGGGTCGGCGTCACACCGGTCAAGCTCGAGCGCGTATTCGACGGTGCGGAAGCGGCCGCGAGCGCGGCGATCACGGTATCCGTCGGTATCTGCACGACGAGCTCCGTTTCGATCCCGATTCCGCGCGCGGCGTCCGCGACCTCGAGCGGCACCGTGGTTTTGACGCGGTTCGCGTCGAAGTAGGTCACTTGATCGTTGAACGTCGCGCCCGCCATTCGCGCCGATTCAGTCAGCGGTTCGCCGCGGTCGACGAGCAACAGACGAATCTGGTGATAGGTTCCGGGCTCGACCTTGAGCTCGCTCGCAAGCTCGGTCACCGCGTCGTCGTCGACCTCCACGAGCTCGAGCGTACGGGGTTGTGCGAGCGGGAATTTGAGCCAGTCCCCGTCCTCGGGTGCCGCCGTGGCGTTCTCGTTGAGCCACACCTCGTCCACGGTGACGAGCACGCTCGAGAATTGCGCACTCGCGTTCGCGGCCGCGTCCACATTCACGCGGGTGTCGCATGCGCCGACGGTGGCGCATGCAGCGAGCAACGAAAGTAGCTCACGCGTGCGCATCATTAGGACTATGCCAGGTGACGACGCTAAATCTAGGGCCGATCGTATCTGGTCGCCGTCCGGGGCGCGGGAGACGCTGTGCGGCCCGCGACTGCCTCAGGCCGTACTGAATCCGAGCCACGCAGCGACGGCAAGCCAAACGAGCCCGGCGAGCGCGATCAAGATGAGGATCCACGCGTGCCTACGTTCCTCGGGGCTCACGGCGTTTCCCCTCGTCCCGCGG
The DNA here is from genome assembly GCA_963742115.1 of uncultured Gammaproteobacteria bacterium. Classification (GTDB taxonomy): domain Bacteria; phylum Pseudomonadota; class Gammaproteobacteria; order Steroidobacterales; family Rariloculaceae; genus FEN-1219. The sequence goes on along the minus strand of CAVUKQ010000004.1, from coordinate 624,426 downwards.
CGCGGCGCTGAAGCGCCGTCGCGGGCTCCTCGCGATCAGCGTTGCGGCTCGACGCTGACCTCGGTCTTGACCGAGCTCGCAATGAAGCAGCCCTCGTGAGCATCGTGGTGCATCTTCGCAAGGTCCTCGGCCGAGACGGTGACCCCGGCCGACCAAAGGATTCGCGGCCGTAATGTCACGCGCGTGATCGCGAGCTTGCCGTCGGCGTTCTTCTCGAGGACCCCGACGGCATCGTCGGAGTAGGTGTCGAGCGCGAGCTTGCGCTTCGCGGCGACGGCGAGAAACACCAGCATGTGACACGACGACAGGGCCGCGACGAGCGCCTCCTCGGGATTCACTCTGCTCTCGTCGCCGCGGTATTCCTTCGTCGCCGAAGCAGCAATTTTCGCCGCTTTGAACTGCCATTCGTGCGCGCGGTTGTACGTCATGTACGTGAAATCAGGGCTACTGCGCTGCCACTCGATTCTCGCGTGGTGCTCCGACATGGTCGTCTCCTTATGCATCGCGTGAGCGTGCATACGAGGAGGGTGTCAAATTTGACCGGACATGTCGATTCCGCGGGGAACTTTCATCACTTGTCGCACTCGTTCTCAGTGGGGGCATTCGATCTTAGAAGCCATCGGCAAGACTGATGCCAAGGAGGTTAACAATGGCAACGCAGCAAGGTCTGGCGTCCGCGACGGAGCCGTCGCCCGAAGAGACCGTCGCGCTCGTGCGGGCATCGTACGACGCGTATGTCACGAAGAGCCGCGAGTGGATGGAGCGCTTGCTCGCCGCGGATTTTCATTTCACGAGCCCGCTCGACAACCGCATCGATCGCTCGAGCTATTTCGCACGGTGCTGGCCGAACAGCGAGAACATCGAGAGCTTTACATTCGTGAATCTCGTGGCGGCTCGCGATCGCGTGTTCGTCACGTACGAAGGACGCACGCGTTCGGGTCACTCGTTCCGCAACACGGAGATCGTGACGACCCGCGGACACGAGATCGTCGACGTCGAGGTGTACTTCGGCTGGTCGCTGCCGCACGAGGCGGCGCCCGGAAAATTCGTGGACAAACCGCGATAGGCGCCTGTACGCAGAAATCAAGATCGGCGATTCTGCGGTCATGTTGGCCGACGAGGCTCCGGACATGGGGCACCGCAGCCCGCAATCGTTGGGCGGCGCGGGCGTCGGGCTCATGGTGTATGTCGACCGCGTCGACGAGGTCTACAAGCGAGCGATCACGGCCGGAGCGAAGGAAGTGCGTCCGGTCAAGGATCAGTTCTACGGCGATCGATCCGGCACGTTGCAGGATCCGTTCGGGCACACGTGGACCGATGTCGCCGCGAAGTCGTACTCGGCGCCGAGCGCCACGACGAGATGGTCCGCCTCGTACGTGCCCTTGTCGGTCGTCACGCGCCGCGCCGCCGGGTCGATGGCGGTGATCGTCTCGCGCCGAAAACGGACGCCGGGCTTCACGAACTTCTCGTAGGGCATGCGCACGGATTTCGCGTCCGCATGGCCGAACAGCACGTCGAGCTTCGAGAAGCCGAACATGAAGCTGTCGTTCTTGTCGATCAGCGTGACGTCGGCCGACTCGCCCAACGCTTCCGATAGCTGTGTCGAGAGCTCGAGCCCGCCGAATCCGGCGCCGAGAATGAGCGTCCTCGTTTTCACGCGCGCTCCGTGTTCTCCACCGTCACCACGACCTTCGCCGCCACGCCGCTGCTGTCGTAGCGCTCGACGTCGCAAAACACGCCGTCGATCTTTCCGTCTTTGTTCAAGTCGAGAAACCGATCGCTGTCGTTGAACACGGTGCGCTTCGCGACGTGCTCGCGGTACGGATCCCAGCTCTTGAACACTTCGGCGTTGATCTCGTCATCGAAGAAGATCTGGCTCGCGATGCGTTCGCGTGCGTCGAGCAGCACCTTGAAGTGGACGTGCGGAGTGCGCCCGCCGTACCAGCTCGGGTAGATCGTCTTGAAACGCACCCAGCCGTCCGCGTCGGCGAGCTGCGTGCCGCGCAAGAACGTGGCGCCCACGGTGGGCTCGGTCGGAATGCCGCCGACGGCGGGCTGGTCGCGATAGCCCGAGTAGAGGCCGACGCCATCGGCTTGCCACAGATCGAGGCGCGCGCCGGCCAGCGGCGCGCAATCGCGTGCGCGCGTGATCTGAATCGCGATGTCGAGCGGTGCGCCGCTTCGCCCGCTAGTGACGTCGGATCGTACGAGCTTCGGATCGAAGTAGAACGGTCCTTCGCCGGAGTCCGCCGTCACGACACAGGTCGCGGCGTGCGCGAACGCGTTCGGCAACGCGAGCGTCGCGGCACAGGCCGAAAGGCTCGCGAGCGCGCGCCGCCGGTCGAGGTCCGTCTGGGCCGCGTGTCGCGGAGTCGATCGAATCCAGCGTGTGGGGCTCATGTGGCTCTCCTTCCGGTCGTGCAGAGCGGGCGTGCTCAGCGTAACGCGAACGCCACGAGCGTGCCTCCGGCCACGACGGCGACGTACTGCTTGCCGTCCCCGCCTCGGTACGTCATCGGGTTCGCGTTCACTTGTTCGTCGAGCTTGACGGCCCAGAGCTCTCGGCCGCTCTTCGCGTCGAATGCGCGGAACCGCCGGTCGTTCGTCGCGCCGACGAACACGAGCCCGCCTGCGGTGGCCGTGGGACCTGCGCTCCCGCTGCCGCCCGTGAGCTGCCGGTCTTCCGGCAGCGCCTCCGTCAACCCGAGTGTGCTCTGCCATGCGATCTCGCCTGTGTTGGCGTTCACGGCGACGAGCCGCGACCACGGCGGCCGGCTGCACGGCAGCGTCGCGAGCGTCTTGCCGCTGTCGTCTTGGAGCGGCGCACTGAAGGAGAAGTACGGACCGGCGCCGTCGACGCTCGCGCGATCGTACGGCGTCGTCGCGCCCTGCGTGCCGCGTCCGTAGTTCTTGCCAGGTTTCTTGAGCTCGAGCCAACCGACGAGCGACGTGTCGTGCGTGTTGACGAACACGAAGCCGGTGGTGGGATCCGCCGCCGCGCCACCCCAGTTCACGCCGCCCGTGCCCCCCGGATACTGGATCGTGCTCTGCGGGGCGTCGCCGTCGCGATGCAGCCCGAAAGGCGTGAACGGCCCCGCGTTGTAGAAGCCGCCGCTGCGTTCCCAGAGTGCCGCGCACGCGGCCGCGTGCTGCGCGGAGGTGTCTTCGGCCCGCACCATGTCGCGCGCCTTGTCGAAGTCCACGCGCGCGAGCGGCGGCGGCTTCACCGGGAACGGTTGCGTCGGCGCGTACCATTCGCCCGGAACGTTGCCCCGCGGCACGGGTCGCTCTTCCACTCCGAACACGGGCTCGCCCGTCTCGCGATTCAAGATGAACATCCAGCCGGTCTTGCCGACCGACGCGAGCGCAGGAACGCGTTTGCCGCGCTGCTCGATGTCGACGAGCACGGGCGGATTCGGCGAATCCGAGTCCCACAGGTCGTGATGCACGGTTTGAAAGTGCCAGCGGTATTGGCCCGTCGTCGCGTCGACGGCGACGATCGAGTTGCCGAAGAGATTGTTGCCGGGGCGGTCGCCGCCCCAATAGTTCGCGGCCGGTCCCGCGACCGGCATGTAGAGAATCCCGCGGTCCTCGTCGAGCGTCATGTACCACGCCCAGACGTTCACGCCGGAGCGGTTCCGCCAACCGTTATCGAGCCAGGTTTCGTGGCCGCGCTCGCCGGGCAGCGGCACGGTGTGAAAGTCCCAGAGGTGCGTGCCCGTGCGCACGTCGAACGCGCGGCTGTCGCCGGGCTCGGCGAGCTGAACCTCGCCATTGGTCGCGCCGAGGATCGCGATGTCTTTGTAGATCAGCGGCACGCCGTTCCACGGCACGGCGATTTGGACGACGCCGGCGCGGCCGAAGCCGTCCACCGGTGCGCCGGAGCGCGCGTCGAGCGCCACGAGCGTCGGCCCGGCGGTGAGCAAAATGCGCGGCGGTGCGGCCTGGTCTCCGGGCCAGTACGCCACTCCGCGCGCGGTGGTCGCGAGCGGCGCCGGCAGCACGGTGCGCCAACGCGTCTCGCCCGTGGCCGCGTCGAGCGCGAGAACCTCGTTGCCGCGTGCCGGCAGATACATCACGCCGTCGACGACGATCGGCGTCGCCTGTGGATTACCGCTGTCGCCCGGCGCGTCGCTCTTGTCGTCCGGGGCTCGCGCGACCGGCGCCGACCACGCTTGTGCGAGGCGGCCGACGTTTTTCGGGGTGATCTCGGTCAGCGGAGAGAAGCGCGTGCCCGCGTAGTCCCGGCTGTACATCGGCCAGTCGGCGGCCGGCGGCGCAGCGACCACGGCGGTGGCCTGGCACGCGAGACCGATCGCGGCAGCGCACCAGAACGTGCGCGCCGTGGGTTCCCCGTTAAACATTCGCGATGTTTCCCCCAACGTTCGGCGTTGGTCGAACCCAAGCCTCGGTTTGCCGGTTACTGCGCGACCGCCCCGGTCGTCGAATACCGCACCGGGCAGCCGAACGGATAACTCCCGCGCGCCTCGCTTCCGCGCAGAAGCGCTGCGCGGTCTCCACCTGCTTCTGCGCGCCCGCGAGCTTCTCGTCGAGCGATTGCGGCGTGCCGTGCACCGGGACGTCGAGCTTGGGGTCGAGACCGTAGAGCGCGATGTTCGCCTGCATCGCCCCGGCCCACCAGTTGAAGGTCCAGCCTTCGTCCGTGAAGTCGCCTTCCATGATGATCTTCTCTTTCGGGAGATACGCGATCAGCGCGTCCGACATGTGGAAGTCGCCGACGGCATGGTAGACCTCGAGGCGGTGCTTCGCGTCCTCCAAGACGAGCTTCTCGTCCACGGGCGTGAAGTCGAGCGGGCGCGGATTGCGCGCGAGCGCGTCGGGGAATAGCACCGCGGGCCGCGCCACCCATTCCTCGAACAGCGCTTGCGTCCTGCTCTGCGCGATGATCGTGAGGCCGCGTGCGACGGCCGCCCGCAAGCCGCCCGCGTGATCGTCGTGGTGATGGCTCACGACGGTGGCGGTGACCTGCTTGCCGCGCACGAGGCGGTTCGCCGCGTCGATCCGCGCGAGAGTCTCGGCCTCGTTCCCGTACGGCTCGAACATCACGAGATGGTCGGCGAACTCGATCACGGCGCCGCCGCTGCCGTTCGCGATGCGCACGTCCCAGACGCCGTCGGCGAGCTTGGTCGTGCGAACCTCGGGCGGCCCTGCAGCTTCCCGAGTCGCCAAGCCGTTGGCGGCCGGGAACGTCGGCAAGGCCGACACGTTTAGCCGGTAGGAATCGACCTGGAACATCTGCGTGACTTGGTTGCGCCAGTCGATCCGCGCCATGATCCCGGTAGGCAGCGACAGGCCGTCGAACGGCAAGTAGCCCGTGAAGTACGCGGTGTTCGTCAGGTCGCCGAGCGTGCCGCTCGCGCTGATCCAGCGCGTCCAATAGGGCAGATGAGTGCGCGGGTCGAGTGCGATCCACGCGTTAGCGCCGTCCGCGAGCTTGAACGAGACGACGGCCATGCCGTCCTCGATCTCGACGGGGCCGAGCTGCGCGGACTTGAGCGCCGCGCGCAGCGCCGGCAGCGGATGATCGAGCAGCGTGACACCGGTCTGGAGCCTGTCACGCGGGTCCCAAGACATGCCGAACGGCGCGGCGAACGGAAACATGTTGCTCGCGCGCTCGCGAATCAGCGCGCGCTGGCTCGCGAGATCGAAGTAGCGCTCGCTGGTCGCGACGGCTTGCCACTTCGGCGGCGAATTCGGATCGGCGCTCGTGTTGCCGTTGAAATTGTAGCGTTGGCCGAACCCGGTCATCACGAGGTTCGCGAGCTGCTCGATCCGCTCGCGGCCGCCCATCGCGGCCGCGGCCGCGTCGAGCAGCGCACGCGCTTGCGGCGGTTCTTGGGCGTGCGCCGGCGCGCATGCGAGCGCGATGAGCGCGAGACTCGCGAATAGATTCGTTGGCTTCATTGGATACCCCCGGGTGTTCTTGTTCTCCGCGCACGAAGATTACTGCAGATCGCAACGGGCCGTCAGTGCTCGCGCGCGGGTGTGCCAGCCGAAATTTCCTGGCGCTTTGCGCCAGATTCACGGTATTGACTCGCTGAAAGCGGCGGGCGTTAGACTCGTCCCATGCCAGCGCACCGCACCGGCTCGCTCAAGTTCGCGCGATGACCACGAAGCCGTTGAAGAAGGGCGCGACATACGACGACCTGCGCGACGTTCCCGACCACTTCGTGGCCGAGATGTTCGACGGCGAGCTCTATGCGACCCCGCGACCGGCGATGCCGCACGCTCGCGCCGCTTCCGTGCTCGGTGGCGCGCTCGGGGTTCGATTTGACCACGGGCGCAATGGTCCGGGCGGGTGGGTAATCTACTACGAGCCGGAGCTGCATTTCGGCAATGACGTGCTCGTTCCGGATCTCGCCGGTTGGCGTCGCGAACGCGTGCCGCGGTTGCCGGCGGACGCCTTCATGACGCTCGCGTTAGCCGAATCCGTTGGTCTCCCGCTGCGGCACGATTGAGCTTCGTGCCAAAGTCTGGGCGATAATCCGCGAATGAACACACGCGCAGGCACCCCCGCAAAGCCCTCCGACCTCATCGACGTCGACGCGCTGCTCGAGGCGTACCGACGCCGCAAGCCCGACGTCTCGATCCCGGAGCAGCGCGTGGCGTTCGGCACTTCGGGGCACCGCGGCTCGAGCCTCGCCACGTCGTTCAACGACGATCACATCGCCGCGATCACTCAAGCGATCGTCGAGTACCGCGCGGAGCAAGGCATCGCGGGCCCATTGTTCTTGGGCGCCGACACGCACGCGTTGAGCGCGCCCGCGCTGCAAACGGCGCTCGAGGTGCTCGCGGCGAACCATGTTCGCGCCCTCGTGGACTCGCACGACGATTTCGTGCCGACGCCCGCGTTGTCGCTCGCGATCCTCACGTACAACCGCGGCAAGCTGAACGGGATCGCGTGGCCGCGCGGCGACGTGGCGGACGGCATCGTCATCACGCCGAGCCACAACCCGCCGAGCGACGGCGGCTTCAAGTACAACCCGCCGCACGGCGGTCCCGCGGATTCCGCCGCGACGAGCTGGATCGCGAAGCGCGCGAACGAGCTGATCGCGGGCGGTTTGCGCGACGTGCGCCGCGCGGCGGCGCCGAAAGACGCCAAGGCCAACGCAGAGACCTACGACTTCCGCGGCCGCTACGTCGCGGAGCTCGAGAACATCATCGACGTCGCGGCGATCAGAAAGGCCGGTGTGCGGCTCGGCGCGGACCCGCTCGGCGGCGCGTCCGTGAACTACTGGGCCGCGATCCGCGATCGTTACGAGCTCGACATCACCGTCGTGAATCCGAACGTCGATCCGAAATGGGCGTTCATGACGCTCGATTGGGACGGCAAAATCCGGATGGATCCGTCGAGCCCGTCCGCGATGGCGAGCGTGCTCGCGCGCCGCCACGACTTCGACCTGCTCACGGGCAACGACGCGGACGCGGATCGGCACGGTATCGTCACGCCCGATGCGGGCCTCATGAACCCGAACCACTACCTCGCGGTCGCGATTCGTTATCTCTATACGAACCGCCCGCAATGGCCCGCGAGCGCGGCGATCGGCAAGACGCTCGTGTCGAGCTCGATGATCGATCGCGTCGGCGCGTCGCTCGGCCGCCGCGTGTGGGAAGTGCCGGTTGGATTCAAATGGTTCGTGCCGGGCCTCGTCGACGGCTCGGTCGCGTTCGGCGGCGAGGAGAGCGCCGGCGCCTCGTTCCTGCGTCGCGACGGCACGGTGTGGACGACGGACAAGGACGGCATCCTGCTGTGTCTTTTGGCCGCCGAGATCCTCGCGGTGACGGGCAAGACGCCGTCGCAGCTCTATACCGACCTCACCGTCGAGCACGGGAGCCCGGCCTACGAGCGCGTCGACGCCGCGGCCACGCCCGCGCAGAAGGCCGCGCTCGGTAAGCTCGACGGCGCCGCGGTCACGGCCACCGAGCTCGCGGGAGAAACAATTACGGCGAAGCTGTCGCGCGCGCCCGGCAACGACGCCGCGATCGGGGGCGTGAAGGTCGCCACCGCGAACGCGTGGTTCGCGGCGCGGCCGAGCGGCACCGAGGACGTGTACAAGATCTACGCGGAGTCGTTCCTCGGCGCAGAGCACCTGCGCCGCGTGCAGCGCGAGGCGAAGCTCATCGTCGACGCGGGCCTCGGCGCGGCCTGACCCGCGCCCGGCTCGCCGTCGCGGGTCAGGCGGCGCGCCGCGCGATTCTCATGCGTCAGCAGCGCGGCCAACGGCCGCGGGCTGCCCAAAAAAGATTTCGCCGGACGTGTCGATTCCGTGCTCGGTCGATCGACGTAGTGGTGTACACAAATAAAACTACCCAGAGGAGGGTAATCATGCGCTTCATCAGTATCTTCACGCACGAGCCCACGAATCGTCAGCCCACGCAGGCCGAGATGGCCAACATGGGCAAACTCGTCCAAGACGCAATGAAAGAGGGCTGGCTCCTCGCGACCGAGGGCGTGAGCTTCGGCCAGACCGGCGTCCGCGTGCACAAGAGCGCCGGCGGCAAGGTGACAGTCACCGACGGCCCGTTCACCGAAGCCAAGGAAGTGATCGGCGGCTACGCCTTGCTCAAGGCGAGCTCCAAAGAGGAAATCGTGGAGCACACGCGGCGGTTTCTCGGCGTCGCAGGCCAGGGGACTTGCGAGATCTATCAGCTGTTCGAGATGCCGGCCAAACAATGAGCGTTTGAAATTGGGCGCAGGTTGGCTCCATTATGGTTTCATAAACGGAGCCAACCGCGATGCCCACGGTTTCAATCAAGCACGTCCCCGTCCAAGGTGCTGCTGAGCGGCGACTGAGCACCGCGCCGCGAATGCCGCACACCCTGCAAGCGTTTCTCGCCGCCCACCGCCGCCTGTTCGTGCTCACCGGCGCGGGCTGCAGCACGGCGTCGGGAATCCCGGACTACCGCGACGGCAACGGCGAATGGAAGCGCCGCGCCCGCCCCGTGATGCTGCAATCCTTCCTCGCGAGCGAGCACACGCGCAAACGCTATTGGGCCCGAAGCCTAGTAGGCTGGCGCCGCATGAGCGGCGCGACGCCGAACGACGCGCATCGCTCGCTGGCCGCGCTCGAGAACGCGGGCTGCATCGAGCAGCTCGTCACCCAAAACGTCGACGGGCTGCACCAAGCGGCCGGCAGCAGGAACGTGATCGATCTGCACGGCCGCGTCGACGTCGTGCGCTGCATGACGTGCGCGAGCCGCCTGCCGCGCGCGCACCTGCAAGCGGAGCTCACGAAGCGCAACCCAACTTTCGTGGATCTCGTCGCAGCCGAAGCGCCCGACGGCGACGCCGATCTCGACGATGCGGACTTCGCGTCCTTCGACGTGCCGGGCTGCGACGCATGCGGCGGCCTGCTGAAGCCCGACGTGGTGTTCTTCGGCGAGAGCGTGCCGAAGGATCGCGTGAGCCGCGCAATGGCCGCCGTCGAACGCGCGGACGCGATGTTGGTGGTCGGCTCGTCGCTGATGGTGTACTCGGGCTATCGCTTCGCGAAAGCGATGGCGGAGCTCGGCAAGCCGATCGCTGCCGTGAACTTGGGTACGACTCGTGCCGACCACCTGCTCTCGCTGAAGGTCGCGGAACCTTGCGCGGACGCGCTCGCGTTTCTAACAGCGGAAAGCGCATCAGCCGCAATCGGACGCGAATTCACGCGGTCCGATCGGATTCGTCGATGACTCGCCGGTGCAAGCTTGGGCTCCTGTGCGCGGCCTTGGCAGTCGTGCCACTCTCGCCGCACGCATGGGCGCAGCCGCCGCGCACGACGCAAGCCGCACCATCGCCGGCCGTGGTCCGCGGCATCTACCACTGGGTACACACGACCGGCGACGCGGAGCGCAGCTTCGCGTTCTATCGGGACATCTTTGGGATCGAGCTGGCGCGGTCGCCGTTCGCAGGGCCCGCGCCGCAAGGTGCTGCGCCCGAAGCGATTCGCCCGGCAGCGGAGGCCCGTTCGGATTCGCTGATCTGGGACCTGACGGACACCAAGGGCTCGCGCGCCCGCACCGTGTTCATGCGCGCGGCCAACACTCCGTTCGGCCTGGAGCTCTCGGAGTTCTTCGATATCCCGCGCAGCGAGCGGCGCGCGAATCCATGGGACCCGGGCGCCTCGACGCTGATCTTCGCGGTTCGCGATTTGGCGGGCGTCTTAGCTCGCTTGACGGCCGCGGGAGCGCCCGTCGTCACGCTCGGCGGGGCGCCGCTCGATACGCCGATCGGGCGCACCGTTCTCGTTCGCGACACGGACGGCTATCTCGTCCAAGTGTTCCAGGCAACGCCCGCGCAGATTGCGGCTGCGGAGTCGCCGGGTGAAGTGATCGGCACCGCGATCGGAATTACGGTGGCGGATACTTCCACGGCGCTCGCGTTCTACCGCGGTCTCCTCGGCTTCGAGACCGGCGCTACGCGCCGCGCGCCGGCGGCCGAGTTGCGCGTGCACGGCCTCGCCGAAGGCGGGCTCACTCTGACGCCGGCCGTGATTCCCGGCACCCGCGTCGTCGTGGAGATCGCCGAATTCGACCTGCCCGCTGGGGCCGCTCAGCCCGCGAACCCGTTTCATTGGAAGATCCAAGACGTCGGCGCGCCGCAATTCCAACTTCAAGTCACGGGGCTCGACGCGTTGCTCGATCGAACCAAGAGCGCCGGGTATCGCTTCTTGAGCGTTGACGCGAGACCGATCCAACGGCCGTTCGGCCGGTTCGTGTTCGCGATCGATGCGGACGGCGTCCTCGTGGAATTCGTCGAGCCGGCCACGGACTAGAAGCCGTTCGCAGCTTTGGCCGCGGCGCGGCGCCGTCCGCGGGGCAGTGGCGCCGAATTGCCGTGGTTCCGTGGGTTTCGGTGTTGACTCGGTGAAAGCGCCGAAGGTTAGACTCCGGGCATGGAAATCGCCGACCGCACCGCGCGATGACGACGCGGCGGGCGGCGTGAAATCCCTCCGCGGAGGGACTTTGCACCGAGATCGTTCACGCTTCCGCGGAAACATCCGAACGAGACGATCGGTGCCTCGTGGTGCGGCCGAAAGGCGGTCGCGGTACTAGCCGAGGATGTCGTCGACGCTGTCCGCGCTCAGATCGTCTTTCGATTTCGAGCCCTTCGACGTCGGCCGCGGCAGGCGCTGCGTGTCGCCCGAGCCGTCGTTGCCGGTTTCCATGTCGATGCTGCCGCGGAATTTCGCGCCGTCCTTCAGCGTGACGTGTGGGGCGTAGAGATTGCCGCGCACGTTCGCTGAAGCCTCGATGGCGATCGACTCCACCGCGTGAACGTCGCCTTCGAGCGTGCCCTGGATGATCACCCGCTGCCCCGTGATGTCGCCCTTCACGTCGCCGTGCGCGCCGATCGCGAGTTGACTGGCGGTCTGAGTGATCGACCCTTCGACGCGCCCCTGGATCAGGAGATCCTCGTTGGCCGTGAGCTCGCCCTTGAATACGAGTGTCTTGCCGAGCACCGACCACGCGGCCGCGGCGTCATTGGCGTGCGCAGGTTCGGGCCCGAACCGATCTTGCGGTCCCGGCGCGTACGACTGATCCGCTCCGGGTTCCGTCACGCGCCTCGCGCTGGAGTCCTTGCTCGATCGAAAGCGTTCCATATTTCCGCTGCCTCCCGAATTAGGTATCGCAGCAATTTAAGCTCTGGACCGGGGCGCGCAACTGTGCCCGTCTCGCAACGTCGGCGAATGGCGACAGGCTCACGCGCCGCGCGGGCGGCAGCAGATGTCGGCGCGATCCAACACTTAGTGCCCGAGATTAAGTCGTGTCGGTTGCGACGCGGCGCGAAGGCGATGGGGGGCGACGAATACAATTCTTCAGACACCGGCGCCGAGCCGCCCGTCTAAAGTTGCTACTCGAAAACGTGGGGGGTCCTTTCATGCACGCGCGTTCCGTCCAGCTCGGCATCCTCGGCTCGTTGTTGTGGCTCTTCGCTCCGGAAACGCCCGCCCAAAGTAGCAGCGGCTCCGACTCCGAAACCTCGCGCCGCATCCGCGCCGCCATCGCGAGCGATATCCGCACCGACGCCGACACCGCGCGCGACGCCAATCGCAAGCCGCTCGAGACGCTGTCGTTCTTCGGGCTGCGCGAGGACCTCACGGTGATCGAGCTCGTGCCGGCCGGCGGATGGTTCACGAAGATCATCGCGCCCGTGGTGAAAGATCGCGGCAAGCTCTACGTCGCGCTCGGGCCGCTCGACGACGTGCGCGCGCTCAAACGCGAGCACGCGGAGCTCGGCGCGATCGAGATCAGCGAGTCCGGGCGCGATCTCACGTTCGGGCCGGCGCGCGATGGCGCCGCCGTCCGCGACACGTCGCTCGGCGTGACGGGCGCCGATCTCGTCGTGACGTTCCGCAACCTGCACAACTACCGGCCCGAGATGCGCGCGCTGCTGAACAAGGCCGTGTTCGACGCGTTGAAGCCCGGCGGCGTTTACGGCGTGCTCGACCATTCGCGTCGCCACATGGAGCCGAACAGCCGCGAGAACGGCCGGCGCGTCGATCCGGTGCAGATGATCAAAGAGATCCAAGCCGCCGGCTTCGTGTTCGAGGATTACTCGACGATCCACTACAGCCCGGCCGATGCGCTCGCGCTCGAGGTCGGCAACCCCGAGGTCGCGAACCAGACGGACCGCATCACGTTCCGTTTCCGCAAGCCGGAGTAGCGCCTATACTCCCCGCGCCGCCTACGACCGGGTCAGAAGAATCATAACGAGAGGAGAGGCGTCGAAGCATGCGCAGAACTGAGCTCGTCGCGTTGGCGTTCGCTTTGCTGGCCGCCGCCGCGATCGCGCCCGCTGCGGCGCAGAACACTTTCACGGCGCCGTTGGGCTGGGTCCCGATCGGCGGCGCCGAGCGCAACGACGTTGCAGGCGAAGGCTCGGCCACGGCCACGCTCTCGGGCTCGCGTCTTTCGATCACGGGCTCGTTCGAAGGCCTGCCCGCGAAAGCCACCGCCGCGAAGCTGCTCCAGGGAATCGCGAAGGGCGCGCGAGGCAACACGCCCGCGCCCGCGATCGCCGAGCTCAGTGTCGCGGGCGACACGCGCGGCACCGTCTCGGGCAACGTGCAGCTCAGCGCCGAGCAAGTCGACGCGCTCAAGGCCGGGCTGCTTTATCTACAGATCTACTCCGAGAAGGGCGTGCTGCCGGATCACAGCACCTTGTGGGGCTGGCTCACGCACCGAAGGTTCCCGCCGATGAACGCAACAGCGCGCTCCTTATATAAGGCCGCAGCCGCAGCGGCCGTGCTCGCAGGTGGCGGCGTTACGCGGCCCGCGTTCGCGTTCACACAAGAGCAGGCCATTGCCGGCCGCGCCGCGTTCGAGCAGAGCTGCGCCGCGTGCCACGGCGTCACGCTGCGCCAGCTCCCGGGCGCGGTCCTCGCCGGCCCGGAATTCATCGCGAAATGGGGCGAGCGCAACACGAGCGACCTGCTCGCGCAGGCGAGCGCCACGATGCCGCCCGATCGTCCCGGCGCGCTCGGCTTGGACGCGTACCTCGGCATCGTCGCGTACGTGCTGCAGTCGAACGGCGGCGCGCCGAACGCACAACCGCTCGCCGTCGCGACGGCCGCGCGGATCGGTACGGGCCTCGATCCGCAGTTCGCGCTCGCGGCGGCCGCCGCGTCGGGGCCGTCTGGAAGCGGCGCCGCGGCGAAGCCCGCCGAGCCCACCGGCGTGATCGTGCACGGCACTGTGAAGAACTTCGTGCCGGTCACGGACGCGACGCTGCGCAATCCCGCACCGCAAGACTGGCTCATGCTGCGCCACGACTACAGCGCCACGAGCTTCAGTCCGCTCACGCAAATCACCTCGGGCAACGTGAGCCGCTTGCAGCTCGCGTGGACCTGGCCGATGCGCGACGGCGGCACGAATCAACCGGCGCCGATCGTCTACAACGGCACGATGTTCCTCGCGAACACGGGCGGCGTGCTGCAAGCGCTCGACGCGCGCACGGGCCGGCTGATCTGGGAGCATCACGTGGGCGCGGACATCGCGCCGCGCGGCATGGCGCTGTACGGCAACAAGCTGATCTTCCAAAGCGCCGAGGAGTGGGCCGTGCGCCCGCAGGAAGCGCGCTTGATCGCGCTCGACGCGGCGACGGGCGAGACGATCTGGAACGTGAAGATGCCGGACGTCTACGCCACCAACAGCGGCCCGCTCGTCGCGAACGGACTGCTGATCCAGGGCATGGGCACGTGCACCGTCTACGAGAACAACAAGTGCTTCATCAGCGCGTACGACCCCGAGACGGGCGCGCAGAAGTGGCGCTTCCGCACGGTGGCGCTCTCGGGCGAACCGGGCGGCGATAGCTGGGGCGACCTGCCGGACCTCTATCGCGCGGGGGCGGAGAGCTGGATCACCGGCAGCTACGATCCCGACCTGAACCTCACGTACTGGGGCACGACGCAGTCGAAGCCGTGGATGCCCGCGAGCCGCGGCATGAAGGGCACGGACGTCGCGCTCTACTCGAGCTCCACGCTCGCGCTCGACGCGGGCACGGGCAAGCTCGCGTGGTACTACTCGCACGCGCCGGGCGAAGCATTCGATCTCGACGTGGTGTTCGAGCGCGTGCTGATCGACGGCCCGGGCCGCGACAAGTGGGTGCTCTCGGTCGGCAAGGACGGCGTGCTCTGGAAGCACGACCGCAAGAGCGGCGCGTACCTCGATCACGTCGAGACGGTGTTCCAGAACGTGTGGGCGAGCTTCGATCGCGAGACCGGCACGCCGCGCTATCGCCCCGACATTCTCGACGCGAAGGTCGGCGAGTGGGTGGACGCGTGCCCGAGCACGGCGGGCGGCAAGAACTGGCACCCGATGAGCTATCACCGCCCGTCGCGCCAAGTGATCATTCCGCTGTCGCAGAGCTGCATGTCGCTGCGCGCGCAGCCGATCGAGCAGAAGCCGGGCGGCGGCAGCGGCGGCGGCGCGGACCGCCGCTACTACACGATGCCGGGCACGAACGGCAACGTCGGCAAGCTCGGCGCGTTCAACGTGGACACGATGGAAGAGACCTGGTCGTTGCAGCAGCGCGCGTCGTTCCTGACGGGCGTGCTGTCGACGGGCGGCGGCGTGGCGTTCGCGGGTGATCTCGACCGCAGCTTCAAGGCCGTCGACGTGCGCGACGGCAAGGTGTTGTGGCAGACGTCGCTCGCGACGTCCGTGCAGGGCTTCCCGATCTCGTTCGAGGTGGACGGGCGCCAGTACGTCGCGGTCGGCACGGGATTGGGCGGCGGCAGCCCGCGCGGCGTGCCGTCGATCATCACGCCGGAGATCCAGCCGCCGAATCGCGGGCATGCGCTGTACGTGTTCGCGTTGCCGCCCTAACTCGACGCGCTACCACCCGAGCCCAAGCTTCGCCGCGAGCATCATGGCCGTCCCGGCGACGATCGTGCCGAAGATGCCGCGCTGCCAAAAAAAATAGGCCGTGCCGGCAGCGACGGCGAGCAGCTCCGGGTCCCGCCAACTGGCCACGAGCGAGCCGTCCGAGAGCAGCACTTCGGGTGCGATGATCGCGGCGAGCGCCGCGAGCGGCGCGTAGCGCAAGCCGCGCCCGAGCCACGCCGGCAGCGGCCACTCGCGCTCCGACAGCAGGAAGAAGCCGCGCGTGACGACCGTTATCACGCCCATGCCGAGGATCCCGACGAGCACTTGTGTCGGGGACATCAACGTCGAGCCTCCGCCGTGTCGGGCCAGGTGCGGTCGAGCAGCATGCCGATCGCGACGCCTGCGGCGATCGCGACGACGATGTTGAGCCGCAGCGGCAAATGAAACGCCGCGACGGCCGCCGCGGCGGCGACACCCGCCGCGATCCAGCTGTTGCGCCCCGACAGCGTCGAGTAAGCGAGGCCGAGCAGCGCGAGCACGCCCGCGAACCCGAGCCCCCAGTCGGTCGGGATGCGGTCGGCGAGCGCGATGCCGATCCACGCGGGCACCTGCCAGCAGAACCAGCTCCAAGAGGCGCTGCCGAGGAAGTACGGTATCTGCCCCGGCGCGGGCTTGAGGTTCGGGAAGCGGCGCAGGAACAAGACGTAGTTGAGATCGGTCGCGAGGTAGCCGAGCGCGAGCCGCTGCGCGCGCGGCAGGTGGCCGAAGTACTTGCGCCATTGAGCGCTGAAGATGACGAAGCGCAGGTTCATGCAGAATGCCGTC
This sequence comes from uncultured Gammaproteobacteria bacterium, assembly GCA_963742115.1. Lineage (GTDB taxonomy): Bacteria > Pseudomonadota > Gammaproteobacteria > Steroidobacterales > Rariloculaceae > FEN-1219. Next base: position 608,268 of record CAVUKQ010000004.1, on the reverse strand, counting down.
GCCCAGAGCACCCAGAGCGGCGCGCCCGCGGCGATCAGCGGCAACGCGGCGAGCTGCGCGCTACCCGCGTAGACGACGATGCTCATGAGCATCGCGAGCGGCACGGACATGCCGGTCTTGATCATCGCGACGCCCGTTACGAGCGCCCAGGCGGAGATCCCGAGCGAGGGTCCGATGATCTCCTTGAGGCCGAGCCGAAACTGTTCGCGCTGATTCACCGCCGATCCCATCCGCTGCTCGCGTTATCGAGCGCGCATGGTGTTGCGAACGCGGCGGCACTGCAACGGGCGCCTTCCGCCGTCCCGCGATTTGACACGCCGCGTTCCCGTGAACGAGACGGGGTCGGCCGCCGACGGCCGCGGGCGGCGAGTGTCCGGACCCTCTCGTCGCGCTGCGCGCCGAGGGAGGTTGGCGCCTCGCACTCAGCGCACCGCGTCGTCGACGCAGTTTGAAGGCCTGCGCCAGATCCGGCCGAGTTGGAAGTGGAACAGCGGACGTCCGCGAGCCACGTTGACGCTCTCGCGTCGTTTACGAAACAATCAGAGCACGTCGGGCGCCACCGCTCGACGACGGGGGCACCATGAACCGAATCCGCGTCGGCCCGACTCGGCCACTGATCGCCATTGCGATCGCGATCGACATCGCCACCGCCATTACCGCGCCGCGCGCGGCAAGCGCCCACCATTCGACCGCGATGTTCGAGCCCGAGAAGCGCGTCACGTTGAACGGCACGATCAAGGACTTCCAGTGGACGAATCCACACGCGTGGATTCAGATGGTCGTGTCCGGAGCGGACGGCAAGCCGGCCGACTGGAGCTTCGAGTGCGGCAGCCCGAACACGCTGTCTCGCCAAGGGTGGAAGCCATCCATGCTCAAAGCCGGCGACGCGGTGACGATCGTCGCGAATCCGATGAAGGACGGTACGCCCGCCGGCCTCCTGTACACGGTCACGCTCGCGGACGGACGCGTGCTCGGCCCCGGCGCCGCGAGCCCGCCGCCCGCGCCGCCGGCAACGCCGCCGCCCGCGCCGCCGACGCCGAGATGAGCCGCATGTCGGGGCGCGCGGCTGCGATCGCTCGGCCGAGCCGTTTCGCGGTCACGGAGCGGGTCGCGGTCGCCGCGCTCGTCGCCTTCGTCCTCGGCCGCGGCTTCGGCGCGTCGGCGCAGTCGTTGCCGAGCGCGGCGGACTTGCCGGACTGGAGCGGTGCCTGGGCTCGCTCGACCGGCGCGTTCTACGAGTCCACGCCCGAGCAAGCCCTAGAGCCGCCGCCCGCGGCCGACTCGCCGCGCCGTAAACCGCCCTACACGCCGAAGTTCGACGCGATCTACCGCGAGAATCTCGCGCGCATTGCGGCGGATCGGTTTCCGGATCCGATCTCGTTGTGCGGCACGCCGGCCGGTTGGCCGCGAATGCTCGCGCTGCCCGACGCGTACGAGTTCGTGATCCGCCCGGAGCAGACCTGGCTGCTGGCGGAAAACGGGCCGAATCTCGTCCGCGTGTATACCGACGGCCGAGCGCACCCGGCGACGGAGGACATGTGGGCCACCTACACCGGCAATAACGTAGGCCGTTGGGAGAAAGACGAGCTCGTCTTTCACTCGATCGGCCTCAAGGGCGTCGGGTCGACGATTCTCGCGCGGACCGGTTTGGTGATGAGCGACAAGCTCGAGACGACCACGCGGATCCGCTTGATCGCGCCCGACCGATTGCTCGTGTCGCTCGTGCTCGTGGACTCCGAGGCGCTGACGCGACCCTGGCCCGTCGCGTTCACTTACACGCGGCTGCCGCCGGGCAGCACGGTGTACGACTACGCGTGCGCCGAGAACAACCGCAACCCCGTCACGAGCGACGGGCGGACCTTGACCCTCGATCCGAGCGGCCAGGTGATCGACAAGCTCGAGTGATGCCGTCGCGCGCCTGCCGATTCCCGTCAATTCACGTCCAACGATCACGCGCGCAATAAAACTTAACCTATGGTGGGCGGGGCCGGGGACGAATCCCTGAGAACGTTACGGCGGGCGGCTCGCGCCGGTATCGGGTCCGAAGCTCGGGGCTGATCGGCCCACGTGGGGGGCGCCAAACGCTCGACAAGACCGCTCCGCCACCGGAAAATCTTAAGTCCCGCCCTTGCCCGGTGGCGGGACTCCTATATAAGGAGTGGTCGCCCGCCTGCCAGCGGGCCGGGACGGTGCCTCGAAGGGGAGCAACGCACGCAGTGAAGCTCAAGCTTGCCATACCCGTAGCCGTGGTCGGCGTAGCAATCGCCGCCGGCGTCGCCGTGCTCGTGCGGCCGCAACCGCACTACTCGAATGCGGAGCAGTGGGCGACCGTGAAGAAGTACTGCTTCGACTGCCACAACCGCGACGACATGGCCGGCGACCGCGCGTTCGACAAGATGTCTCCCGACACCGTCGCGGCCGACGCCGAAGTGTGGGAGAAAGCGATCCGCAAGGTGCGCAGCGGTCTCATGCCGCCTGCCGGCGGCCCGCGCCCAGAGCCCCAAGCCGCCGCGAATCTCGTCGCGTGGCTCGAAACCGAGATCGATACGGCCGCGGCCGATTCCGCGCCCCCGCCCGGCCGCGTGTCGCTCCACCGCTTGAACCGCCGCGAATACGCGCACGCGATCCGCGATCTGCTCGCGCTCGACGTCGACGCGGCCCAATGGCTGCCGCAGGACAACGTCGCGGGTCACTTCGACAACAACGCAGACGCGCTCCAGGTGTCGCCCGCGTTCGTCAACCAATACATCGACGCTGCGCGCGCGATCGCACAGCAAGCGGTCGGTGATCTCAAAGCGCCGCCGATCGCCACCACCTACGGTGATCCCGCGAACATGGTGATCTCGCTGCCGCCGGACGGTGCGCCCGGCACGGGCCGGCAGCAACAGCATCTGCCCGGCCTGCCGTTCGGCACGCGCGGCGGCTTCGTCACCGTGCACGATTTCCCGGCAGACGGCGAGTACGAGCTCACGATCGGCGACATGGCGATGGCGCGCGAAGTACCGCGAATGGAGTTCGAGAACACGGTCGTCGTGCTGCTCGACGGCGAGGAGTTCTATCGCACGAGCATCGGCGGCGAGAAGGACCACAAGGCGATCGATCAAACGCTCGATCCCGCCGTCGAGGCGATCAACGCGCGGTTGCGCAAGATCCCGTTCCACGCGACGGCCGGTCAACATCAGCTCGCCGTCACGTTCGTGCACCGCAGCTTCGCGGAAAGTGACGAGCGCACGCGCACGATCGCGCTAGAGGGCGGCCAGGAGCGTATCCAGGCGGCGCACGCGCTGCAGATCCGCGGGCCGTTGAAGGCCACCGGCATCGGCGACTCGAAGAGCCGGCAGAAGATTTTCATCTGTCATCCGAGCGAAGCCCCCGAGCGAACGTGCGCGACCCAGATCGTCGCGAACCTCGCGGAGCGTGCGTTCCGCCGACCGGTGGATGGCTCCGACCTCGAGGGCCTGATGGCGTTCTACGACGCGGGCTATCAGCAGGGCGGCTTCGAAACCGGCGTCCGCGATGCACTGTCGGCGGTCCTCGCGAGCCCGCACTTCATCTACCGCGCGGAGAACGGCGAAGGCGCGGGCGCGATCACGCTGAACGACCTCGAGCTCGCGTCGCGCCTCTCCTTCTTCTTGTGGGGCAGCGTGCCGGACGACGAGCTGCTGCGGCTCGCGGAGGCGCAGCGCTTGAGCAAGCCGCGCGTGTTGGCCGCGCAAGTGAAGCGGATGCTGGCGGACGACCGCGCGAAGGCGCTCGTCGACGATTTCGCGTTTCAGTGGCTCGGCCTCGCGAAGCTCGACACGATCGTACCGGACCGCGGCGCGTTCCCGCAGGCGAGCGGCTTGCTCGATCCGCGCGACATGATGAAGGAGGAGCTCGGGCTCTTCATCGACAGCGTGCTGCGCAGCGATCAAAGCGTGCTGGCGCTGCTCACCGCGGACTACACGTTCCTGAACGAGCGCCTCGCGATGCACTACGGCATCGAGACCGTCAAGGGCGCGCGCTTCCGCAAGGTCACGCTGCCCGACGACTCGCGCTACGGATTGCTCGGCAAAGGCGCGATCCAGATGCTCACGGCGTACCCGAACCGCACGTCGCCCGTGCTGCGCGGCGCGTGGGTGTTAGAGCATTTATTGGGCGCGCCGCCTCCGGCGCCGCCGCCGCTCGTGCCGACGCTCGCCGAGAACAAGCGCGGCGAGGAGCCGAAGACGCTGCGCGCGCGGCTCGAGAAGCACCGCGAGAATCCGACCTGCTTCATGTGCCACGGCGTGATGGATCCGCTCGGCTTCGCGCTCGAGCCGTTCAGCGCGGTGGGTCAATTCCGCACGGCCGATCCGGACACGCTCACGCCGATCGACGCGAGCGGCGTGCTGCCCGACGGCACGTCGATCAACGGGCCGGGCGACCTGCGCCGCGCCATCGCGAAGCACCCGGAGCAGTTCGTCGAGGCGCTGACCGAGAACTTGATGACGTTCGGGCTCGGCCGCAGCCTCGACTATCGCGACATGCCGACGGTCCGCGCGATCGTGCGCGAGGCCGCGGACGACGACTATCGCTTCGAGTCGCTCGTGCTCGGCATCGTATCGAGCGACCAGTTCCGCAAGCGCGAGCTACAGAACGACGGCTTGACGCAGGCGCCCGCCGGCCTCAAGCAGGCGTCCCTGAAGTAAGCTTTAGGGTGAGAGCGGGCCGCTAGAACTAAGGCCAGCACTAGAGTCAGACTTAGAGCAAGGATTTAGAGGTTCATAGCCATGTTCTTGACGCGCAAACATCTGTCCCGCCGCGCGGTGCTCAAGGGCGCCGGCGCGACGATCGCGCTGCCGCTGCTCGACGCGATGATCCCGGCCGGCACGGCCCTCGCGCAGACGGCCGCGGCGCCGGCCGCGCGGCTCGGCTTCATCTATTTCCCGCACGGCGCGCTGCAGGACGAGTGGCAGCCGAAGACCGTCGGCCGCAACCCCGATTTCCCGTTCATCCTTCAAGCCGCTCGAGCCGCTGCGCGACTACGTCACCGTGGTGAGCGGCCTGCGCAACAAGGCCGGTGAGGGTGGGGTGCCGCACAACAACGTCGAGGAGACCTGGCTGAACGGCGTGCATCCGCGCAACCGGAAGGCGGAGACGGGCGTCGGCGTCACGGCCGATCAGCTCGCGGCGCGCTATCTCACCAACGACGTGACGATGCCGTCCATGGAGATCTGCGGCGAACCCGGCGGGAAGATCTCGTTCCGCACGCCGGATCAACCGCTGCCGATGGAAGGCAATCCGCGCAAGGTGTTCGTCTCGATGTTCGGTCAGGGCCAAACGCGCGAGGAGCGGCAGGCGAACATGAGCACGACGACGAGCCTGCTCGACTACGTGCGCGAGTCCACCGCGAGCTTGAATCGCAAGCTCGACGCGGGCGATCGCGCGAAGGTCGCGAGCTATCTCGATTCGGTCCGCGAGGTCGAGCAACGCGTGCAGAAGCTCAAGGCGAGCGATCAATCGCTCACCGATCTTCCCGATGCGCCGATCGGCGCGCCGGACGACTTCGGCGAGCTGCTCGGCGTCCAGTTCGAGCTGTTCGCGCTCGCTTGGCAGACGAACCGCACGAACGTGGTCACGATGAAGATGGTCGAGGAAGCCAGCATGCGGACCTATCCGCACCTCGACATCCATGAGGCGTTCCATCCGACGTCGCACTGGGGCGGGTTCCCGGAGCGCATCGCGAACCTGCGAAAGATCCAGCACTGGCACACGGAGGTGTTCGCGAAGTTCGCGCAGCGCCTCAGCGATACGCCGGACGGCGACGGCTCGCTGCTCGACCGCTCGATCATCCTGTTCGGCAGCAACATGGCGAACAGCGATGCGCACAACAACGATCCGCTGCCGCAGGCTCTGATAGGCCGAGGCGGCGGCATCAAGGGCAACCAGCATCTGCACTACAAGCAGGACACGCCGCACGCGAACATCCTCGTGACCATGCTCGAGCGCGCGGGCGTGCCGGCGAACGAGATCGAGAAGTTCGGCGACAGCACGGGACCGCTGTCCGAAGTCTGATGACGTCGGCGGACTGAACCGCATCTAGGATTTGATCATGCTCGCGAGAACGCTTGGATTGGCCGCGGTGATCGCGTTGTCCGCGCTGCTCATCTTCGGCGCGCGCAGCGGCGTGTCGAACGAGACGGACGCCGAGGCCGTGAACCGCCAGAATGCCGACGGCAGCACGCCGCTCCAGTGGGCGGTGTACAACGGCGACGCCGCGGAGGTTCGCCGGCTCATCGGAGCGGGTGCCGACGCGTCGCTCGCGAACAAGTACGGCGCCACGCCGATGAGCCTCGCGGCCGAAGTCGCGGACAGCCAAGTCATCGAGCTGCTGCTCGCGGCCGGCGCGGACGCAGACTCGCCGAACGCGGACGGCATGACGGCCTTGATGCTCGTCGCGCGCACGGGGAACGTCGGCGCCGCGAGCGCATTGCTCGAGCACGGCGCGACGGTCGACGCACGCGAGAGTTTCGGCGGGCAGACGGCGCTGATGTGGGCCGCGGCGCGCCGGCATCCCGAGATGATCGATCTGCTGACCGCGCACGGCGCGGCCGTCGACGCGCGCTCGACCGTCCGCGACTATCAACGTCACATCCAGGCCGAGGGCCGGCCGAAGAGCCTCGACAGCGGCGGCTTCACGCCGCTGCTCTACGCCGCGCGCGAGAACTGCATCGCGTGCGTCGACGTGCTGCTGAAGAACGGTGCGGACATCGATCTGCCCGATCCCGACGGCGTCTCACCGCTCAACCTCGCGGTGATGAACGCGAATTGGGATCTCGCGAAGCGGCTCATCGACGCGGGCGCCGACGTCGATCAGTGGGACATCTACGGCGAAGCGCCGCTGTTTACCGCCGTGGGCCTTCAGTCCAAGGCGGACGGCGGACACGCGTCGATCGATCCGCTGAACCAGACCAAGGGCGTCGACATCGTCCGCATGCTGCTCGAGCACGGCGCGAACCCGAACATGCAGCTCTTCTTCCGCCCCTCGAACGTGCGCGGCTCCACGAACACCCGCGGCTCGACCCCGCTGATCCGCGCGGCGAACAGCGGCGACCTCGCGGTCGTGAAGCTGCTGCTCGAGCACGGCGCGGACGCGACGGTCATCATGGCGGACCGCCAAACGCCGATTCACGCGGTGCTCGCGGGCCGCGTGTCCGAGAAGGACGCGCTCGAGCTGATCAAGGTCTTGCACGAGGCGGGCACGGACTTGAACAGCGTCGCGCTCGTGAACCACATCGAAGAAGTGCGGGGCGGAAGCGCGCTGCACTTCGCGGTCCGCAAGCGCTACAAAGACGTCATCAAGCAGCTCGCGTCGTTCGGCATCGACATGAACTTGAAGGACCAGGACGGCCTCACGGCGCTCGACTACACGCAGTCGCGCGGCTTCATGCCGTTCATGGCGCTCCAGACGCCGCTGTTCAAAGAGGAAGCGGCGCTGCTGCGCGAGCTCGGCGCGAACGTAATGATGCCGAAGGACCCCGTGTGGCCGGTTCTCGGCCCGCCCCAGGGCATGTGGCCCGACATCTATCCGCTCGGCGAGCCGGTCGCTCACGAGCCGATCTACCGGCACAAGGGCGGCGGTTAACCCTCAACTCGACGATACGCTGCCTTTCCGTCGTGGCTCCTCGAGACGAGCGCGGCCAGGATGTTTCCTGCGTTGACTCCGACCTCCAGTCCGACGTCGCCAATCTGCGTTCCGAGTTCTCTGATCTTCGCTGCTCGAGCAGCTCGAACGAAGCGCGAGCCGAATTACGCGGCAGATGTACATGGCCGTGCTCGCGCAGATGCCTGTGCTGCTCGGATTCTCGTACTTCTTCGCGACCCATGTTCGCTGAACGTTGCGAGACGGCCGGGGTGCTATAGTCGCCCGCCATGCGGAAGGCGAGACGCTCCAACGATCAGCGACTCTTGCGGCGGCGCCTGCTCCGCGCAGGGGTCGCGTCGCTCGGCGGCGCCCTGTTCCCGATGCTCGCGGCCCGTCCGCAGCCAGCATCCGCGGATATCGCCACGACGGATCTCGGCGGCCTCGCGCTGCTCCAAGTCGCGGGTGTGAACGTGCTCGCGCTGCACGGCGACGACGGCGCGCTGCTGGTCGACGGCGGACCGAAAGCGAGCGCCGATGCGCTGCTCCGCGCGGTCTATGCCGCGACGCGCACTACCCGAATCCACACGTTGATCAACACGCACGGACATCCCGACCAGACCGGCGCGAACGAGCTCGTCGGCAAAGCCGGCGGCGTGATCCTCGCGCACGAGAAGACGCAGCTGTACCTGAGCCACGCGATGTACTCCGCGCTGCTCGAGGGCCGCCAGCAACCGTTACCCGAGGCCGCGCGACCGAACCAGACCACGCGCGGCGAAGGCACGCTCGAGCTCGGCGGCAAGCGGATCGAGTACGGTTATCTGCCTGCGGCGCACACGGACGGCGATCTGTTCGTCCACTTTCCGCAGCTCAACGTGCTCGCCGCGGGCGGCGTCGTTTCCGGCGAGCAGTGGCCGCTGCTCGACTACCGCAACGGCGCCTGGTTCGGCGGCCGCGTACGCGCGCTCGAGCGGCTCGCGAGCTTGGTCAAAGCCGACACCCGCGTCGTGCCCGCCGAGGGCCGGCTGATCACCGGACGCGACGTCATGCATCAGCGCGACATCTACGACGAGCTGTTCGAGACGATGATCGGCTACATGAACATGGGGCTCGGCGCGGAAGACGTCGTGGAGCGCAACCCGCTTCAGAAGTACGAGCCCGAGCTCGGTGACGCGTCCGCATTCCTCGACGGCGCCTATCGCAGCATGCAGATCGCCTACGTGCCGGATTAGAATCGCCAAAGCGGGCAACCGCACGAGCGCGTTCGACGGTCGCGGCATGCATATTGCGTACGTGCCGGGCTCGACGACCGGCCAATAACAAAAGACTCGTGCAGTCATCCGGGGGGAACATGACGAGACGAACAGACCAAGACGCGAACGATCTCGGCGACGCCAACGACGGCGGCATCACGCGGCGAGACGTCATCACGGCAGCGGCCACCGGGCTCGGTGCCGCTGCGTTGCTCGGTCCACAGGGCGCCGAAGCTCAAGCCGGCGCGAGAGACCGCTGGGACCACGAGTACGACGTCGTCGTAGTCGGCGCAGGCTGCGCCGGGCTCACGGCCGCGATCCGGGCGCGCGATCTCGGCGCTACTGTGCTCGTCATCGAGGCGGCCTTCGACGTCGGCGGCCGAATGCTGCACAGCGGCTCGTTCGTCTCGCTCGGCGCCGGGGACCCCGTGCAGCGCCGCGACATGCACGGCGAGCGCGATGCCGAAGGGCGCATCCAGGTCGGGCCGATCGAGGACCCCGCGGAGCTCGACGACAGCGTCGAGATCTTGTTCAAGGACCTCACGGACTGGTCGATCGTCGACCGTCACGGCTATAGCCCGTACCGCTATAACGAACGCGGTCTCGTCCGCGCCTGGGCCGAGAATTGCGGAGCCACGCGGCAGTTCCTCATGGACAACCACGTCCGGTTCGCGCGCATCAACGGCACGCACTCGGGCGGCGGCATGTCGCGCGCGCGCGGCGCGGTCTGCTTCCTCACGCTCGGCGACAAGACGGACATGAAGGCCGGCACCGTCACGGCCGCGGACGCGGGCCAGGCCGATCCCGAGCGCTCGAGCGCGTTCGCTCCGGTGCAGATGGACAACGCGAGCCGCGTCGTCGGGCCCGGCGCGTTCAGCAACGGCGCCGCGCTCGCGCGGCCGCTCGAATTCTCGGCGCGCGAGAAGGGAGTGAAGTTCATGCTGAACCGCGCGTTCGACGAGCTCGTCCGCGCACAGCCGTCGGCGGGCCGAATCGTCGGCATCGAAGCGAGCTACACGCCGCGGAAGCATCCCGAGACGGGCGAGCTCATGCAGAGCTTCTGGCAGAACGGCAACGTCGACGAGCGGCGCGACGTCGTGCGTATCCGCGCACGGCGCGGCGTCGTGCTCGCGTGCGGCGGCCACGCCGGTAACCCCGAGGTGCGCAGCATGTTCCACCCGGGCCTGCGCGAGCCCTTGTTCCCGACGAGCGCGATTGCGACGCTCGGCCCGCGTGTGCAAGACGCGAGCGCGCTCAAGGCGGGGCTCAAGGTCGGCGCGAATCTCGCCGGCATGCAGCAGAACCTGATCCTTTCGTTGACCTACCACGTCTCCACGCGTCTCGGTACGCGGGATGCGTACATCCCGATGATGCCGGGGCATCCGGCGTTCGGTTTCCGCGGCTCGTGCGGCATCAGCGTCGGCACGGGGGGCTTCGAGGAGCTGATCGCGGTCAATCAAGTCGGCAAGCGCTTCTTCAACGAAGTGCGCCTGATCGCGCGGACGGGCGGCAACCGCTATCCGGGCGGCGGCATCACTCCGCACGACGGTCTCGAGCACAAGCCGACGGACTGGCGCAATTGCAGCCACGAGTGGCTCAGGACCACGTACGACTACGACCACGGCATCGAGGCCGCGCTCGCGATCAACGAGGGGTCGAAGGCGCCGAACTACTACTCGGGTCCGCTCTGGGGCATCTTCGATCAGGCGACCGTCGAGCGTACCGGCTGGAAGCTCCGCTACCCGTATGTCGCCGACAACGGCTACTTTTTCAAAGCCGACACGATCGAGAAGCTCGCGGCCAAGATCGAAGCCGGCAACGAGTTTCAGCGCGTGCCGCTCACGCATCTACGGAAGACCGTCGACACCTGGAACGGCTACGTCGCGGCCGGCGCCGACCCCGAGTTCGAGCGCGAGAAGGACGGGGCGATGCACGGCATCGCAACCGGGCCGTTCTATGCGTTGTCGATCATGATCGTCTGGCACGACTCGTACGGCGGCCTGCGCGTCAACGGTCGCCAACAGGTCATCGACATGCAGGGCGCCGTCATCCCGGGGCTCTTTGCAGGCGGCGAGGCCGCCGGCGGTTTCGACAAGCACGGCCTCGGGAAGGGCACCGTGCAGGGATTCATCGCCGGTACGCATGCCGTGGCGGAGAAGGACGCTTAGCCGCGTCCGCCGCGGCCGGCTCGACGCGGGAGCGAACCGCCGGCCCGAGGGCGGGACACCGTTCCGATCGCGCGACGAGCGGTGTCAGGGTTCCCTGACGTCGTAGCCCTTGGCTTTCAGCTTCGCAATCGCTCCGTCGTCTTTCAGCAGCTCGGTGATCGGTAAGATCGCGAACGTAGTCCGGTTGGTGTGCAGCACCCTTTCGGCGTTGTCGAGCCACAGGCTCTGCAACTGCGTAAAGGACTCGACGATCACATCCCGTTCGGAGCTCTGGACGATCAGGGCGAGGCAGGAGTCTTCGTCACCGCCCTGCAGTGGAACCCCGCGGAACTCGTCGATGTAACCGCGTGCCCACGAATTGGCCCTGCTGCGCATCTCGTCGACGTCTTCCTCCATGCGCCGCAGCTGGCTCTCGAAGCATTCGAGCTCGACGCTGGGATCGAGGCTGGCGGTCAGGTCTTCGGCGCGCTGCGCCAAGTCGCCGAAGTTGCCTTCGACGTCGACCTTCACTTCGATCGCGGTGCGTTTGATGTCGCGGTTGCGGCGGATCAGCTGCTGGATCGTCTTCATGATGGCGTGATCGCCGCCCAATCCCTCTTTGGTCTGGACGATCCCGGTCATCTGCGCGGCGGCGACGGCCGGCCGGAGCTCTTCGAACTCGTCGGCCTCGCGCGGGAAATACTTTGCCTGCAGAGCCAGGAAGCGCGTGTAGAGCTCCGGCGGCAGCGTCTCCGCGAGCGGCCTCCCTTCGGCGTCGCGGCTCAGCCGTTTCGCGAGCCGCATGGCGCGGAACAGGTTGACCGGGTTCAAGTACACGCCCGGCGAGGCGTTGGCACTCACGTTCGGTAGCTCCAATACCTCCTGTGCTTGCGCGATCACCGTGGCCGCCTTGCCCGGTTCCCAGATCATGTCCTTCGGCACGGGCGCGAGCTGCGGGAAGATCCACAGCACGTTGTCGCCGTAGTTGACCCGCCACAACGGCGGACCGGGTTGTCTCCCGGTGACGATGAACTCCTCCGGTGCCGGCGCGTTCGCGTTCGTCTGCCCGGCCGCGAGACCCGGGGCAAGCGCCAACGAGGGCAGCAGCAAATGCACCGCGCAGAGCGCGGCGGCGCGAACTAGCCCCGAGCGCGGCACGAACGGCGTCGGCGTGATCCGGATGCGCTGCATGAATACGCCCTGGTGCTCCAGCGGGGGCGAAGATGGCCGAGCGGCCACGCTAGCAGATTCGCGATCGGTAGAGGCTTGCGGCGTCGCGGCGCCGCACCGCGCGACCCACTCGCCGGCCGGCCGCAGCGGCGCCGCTAACGCAGAACCTAGTATGATTCTGCGTTGCCGTAAACCGCGGGGGGGAATCCAAATGGCACGGGTCACAAGACGTTTCTTCGTCAAAGCTTCGGGCGTGCTGGCCGCGGCGCCGGCGCTCACGGCCGTCACGGCACGAGCCCAGGGGCCCGCGCCGGACATCGGCAAATTGAGAGCCGAGAAGGACATCGTCTTCGGTAAGGGCGGCGACCTCGATCTCACGCTCGACGTCTATCATCCGCCCGAGGGAGTCGCGCCGAAACGCATGGCCATCGTGCATCTATTCGGCGGCGGTTTTTTCGTCGGCAACAAGAACGCCGGCTACATCATCAACGACGCCAAGGCGCTCGGTGCCCGCGGCTACACGAGCGTCTCTGCGAACTATCGCCTGCAGAACCAAGGCTCGTGGCCCGCGCAGCTGCATGACGTCAAAGCTGCGATCCGCTGGACGCGCGCGAACGCCAGTCGACTCGGCGTGGACGCCGACAAGATCGCGATCGCCGGCTACTCGGCCGGCGGCATGCTCGCGCTCATGGCCGCGGGCACGAACGGCAAGCCCGAGTTCGAGGGCGCGGTCGGCACGCCGGGCGTGAGCTCGAAGGTCGACGCCTGCATCGGGGTCTATCCGCTCGCGAGCGCGCAGACGGCGAGGGGGCTTTTCCCGGAGGGTCAGGCGACGCCGGAGAACATCGCGGCCGCTTCGCCGACGAGCTACATCAGCGCGAGCTTCGCGCCGACGATCTTCGTGCACGGCACGGCGGACACGACGGTGCCGCTCGCATCGAGCATGGATTTCTTCAACAAGCTGCTCGCGGCCGGCGTGCCGACCGCGCTCACGGCGATCCAAGGCGCCGCGCACGCGTTCGACAACGCGGCGCTCGACGCCGTCGAAGTCATGGCGCAGTCGATCGATTTGTTCCTCGATCGGCTGTTCGTGAACCCGAAGCCGTATCCCGCGTTCGGCCCTCCGGGCGGCGGGCGGCCCGGCGGGGGCCGGCCCGGCGGCGCGCCACCCGGTGGCGGCGGTGCGGGTGCTCCACCGGGCGGCGGAGCAGCTCGGTGAAACGTTCCGCTTTCGCGGGGATCGCGGTTGCGGGTGCGCTGCTCGCCCCCGCGGTCGCCCCCACGGTCGCTTTCGCGCAGATCTCGTGCGTGCGCGGAGGGCTGCAGCGCGCGGTCGATCTCTACGTCGAAGCACAAACCAAAGGCGATACTTCCGGGCTGCCCTTGGCGGCCGGCCTCGGCTACGTCGAGAACATGGCGCGTGTCGACATCGACGAGGGCCTGATCAAGACGCCGCTCAAGATCGATCATCACCGCAGCCTGCTCGACGAGTCCACGTGTCAAACCTTCACCGAGTCGATCGTGACGGATACCGCGAAACCGTACGTGCTCGGCACGCGCCTGCGCGTCAACCACGACAAGATCGTCGAGATCGAGATCCTCTGGACCACGACGGGTTATTGGTTATTCAACGCCGACGCGTACCTCAAGTATTCGTCCGCGGAGAACTGGGGTCCGATTCCCCCTGAAGCGCGCGATTCTCGGGACACGCTGGTCGCCGCCGCCAACGCGTACCTCGACGCGTTTCTCGAGGGCAAGATCGATCGCGTGCCTTGGGGCTTCCCGTGTGTCCGCGTCGAAGGCGGCGCGTATACCGGCAAAGGTTCCGCCGCCGACAGCTGCGAGGTCGGCGTGCCGAGCGGGGTGAACATCGTCAACCGGCGGTTCGTCGTGGATGAGGTCATCGGCTCGGTCGTCGTCTACTGCACGTTCGGCGCGGGCGGCCCAAACGGCGGCAGCGGTTCGCCGGACACCCACCTGTTCCGCGTCGAGAACGGCAAGCTGCGCTACGTGCATACGCTGACGCATCTGCTGCAGTCGGCGTTTCGCGGTGGCGGCGGCCAGAACAGCCGGCAGTAGCGAGCACTTCGAGACAATGAGTGGTGTGCGCCTGACCGGAGCGCCGTAGTGGCCTCGACCGCCGCCGCGCGCGGCGTGCCCCGGCGAGCACGCGCGTGAAATCGGTTCTCCTGCGGCTCCTCGCACGGGACCGCGCGCTGTTCGTGGGAGCGCTCCTGCTCGCCGCGGCCGCGGTCGGATTGGGCGCGCCGCTCGACTTCGCGTTGTTCGGCTTGATGCTCGCCGGCGTCGCCGTGTTTCACCATCACACGCTGCAGGTGGCGCTCGCCGGCCTCGCGGTGATCACCGCGTACGAGGTTCTCGTCGGCGGCTTCACCACCGGCGTCGGGTTGCAGGGGCTCGCGCTGCACCTCGGTCACGAATGGGTCACGCTCGCGAACCTCCTCGGGTTGCTGCTCGGCTTCGGGCTGCTCTCCAAGCACTTCGAACGCTCGAACGTCCCGGCGAAGCTGCCGCGGATACTGCCCGCCGGCTGGCGCGGCGCGTTTCTGCTGCTCGTCCTCGTATTCGTGTTGTCGTCGTTCCTCGACAACATCGCCGCCGCGCTGATCGGCGGCACGATGGCGCGTGCCGTATTCGGCGGCAGAGTGCACCTCGGCTACCTCGCGGCGATCGTGGCCGCATCCAACGGCGGCGGGTCGGGCAGTGTCGTCGGCGACACGACGACCACCATGATGTGGATCCACGGCGTGAGCCCGCTCGGGGTGCTGCATGCGTACGTCGCGGCAGGCGTCGCGCTCGTCGTGAGCGGCCTGATCGCGGCCCGCCAGCAGCATGCGTACGCGCCGATGGTCAGCAGCGATCTCGCTGCGATCGCGATCGACTGGACGCGAGTCGCCGTCGTCGCGTTCATCTTGATCGTCATCATCGTCACGACCGTCGTCACGAACCTCGCGTTTCCGGCCGTGCTCGACCGGTTCCCGGTGATTGGCGCCGCCGCGTGGGCCGGGCTTTTGATCTGCGCGCCGATCCGCCGCCCCGACTGGCAGCTGCTGCCCGAAGGGCTCAAGAGCAGCGCGTTCCTGTTGTCGCTCGTGATCTGCGCGTCGATGATGCCGGTCGCGACGCTGCCGCCGCCTTCGTGGCAGTCGACGCTCGGGCTCGGGTTCGTGTCGGCCTTGTTCGACAACATCCCGCTCACGGCGCTCGCGCTCAAGCAGGGCGGCTACGACTGGGGCGTGGTCGCGTACGCCGTCGGCTACGGCGGCTCGATGCTCTGGTTCGGATCCTCGGCCGGAGTGGCGCTCGCGAATGCCTACCCCGAGGCGCGGTCCGCGGGGCGCTGGCTCGCGCAAGGCTGGCACGTGACCGTTGCGTACGTCGTCGGCTTCTTCGTGCTGTTGGCCGCGCTGGGTTGGCAGCCGTTGCCGGAGCCGCCCGCGCCGTCTTCGACGACCACGGTACGCTGACGCGGTAAACTGTCGCGCTACGCGGCGCTCGGGCTTCGAGCTACGGAGATCTACTCATGGCGAACTCTGAAACGGCGGAAACGGCGATTCTCGCGGGCGGATGCTTCTGGGGCATGCAGGACCTGATCCGCAAGCTGCCGGGCATCAAGACGCACGCGCGTGGGCTACAGCGGCGGCGACGTGCCGCACGCGACGTATCGCAACCACGGCACGCACGCGGAGGCGATCGAGGTGGTATTCGATCCGGCCAAGCTCTCGTATCGGGCGCTGCTCGAGTTCTTCTTCCAGATCCACGATCCGACGACGAAGAACGCGCAAGGTAACGACCGCGGCATGTCGTACCGGTCCGGCATCTACTACCTCTCCGACGAGCAGCGCCGCGTGGCGGAGGACACGATCGCCGACGTCGACGCGTCGGGGCTGTGGCCCGGACGCGTCGTCACCGAAGTGCGCCCGGCGGGCCCCTTCTGGGAAGCCGAGCCCGAGCACCAGGACTACCTGCTGCGCTATCCCGGCGGCTACACGTGCCACTTTCCGCGGCCGAATTGGCAGCTGCCGCGGCGCGCGGGCGCGCGCGCGGCGCGGGCGACGTGAGGCCGCGTCCGGGCGGTCCGGGAGTGCGTTCGTGTCAGACTAATGGCGGCAGCGTGCCTGCACGATCAAAAGCGTTACTTGGCGTCGGCCGGCGTCGCGATACGTCCGGCGGCAGGAAAAACTGGGGGATGACTCAAATGAAAAGAATTGCGATCGCTCTCGGGTTGTTGGTCGCGGCCGGTGCCGCGTATGCACAGCCGGCGGCGGTTCCCACCGGCCCCGCGCCGACGGGCCTCGTCGTGGGCTCGGGAAATTACTTCAGCCCGATCGTCGCGGACCTCGACAAAGCCATCGCGTTTTACCGCGCGGTCGGGTTCGAGTTTCAAGGCGACCCCGCGAACGCCGATGCCAATCCACAGCTGCGCGCGATGTTCGGGTTGCCCGACGCGCGTCTGCGCTATCAGATCGGCCGCGCGCCGCCCATTGCCGGCGGCGTCGAGATCATCGAGGTCTCGAAGGCGAACGGCGAGCCCGTCGCGCGCCGCGTGCAGGATCCCGGCGCCGTGACGCTCGTTGCGACGGTCCGCGACCTCGATGCGACGGTCGCGCGCGTGAAGCAGGTTGGCGCCCCGATCGTGACTCGGAGCGGAGCACCCGTGAAGATCGCGGTCGGCCGGATGATCGTGGTGCAGGACCCGGCCGGTCATTTCGTCGAGATCGTCCAGCCCGAGAAGCTCACCGACGCACAAGCCGCCGCAACCGCGAACGTGGTCGGCGTGCGTGTGCGCTTCACCGTGAACGACGTGGACAAAGCTTTGCGGCTGTATCGCGACGCGCTCGGGTTCCATGCGGCCGGCAACGGCGCCGGCGCGTATAGCGGCGACCCGGCGGTTCTCGACGTGCTCGGCTTGAGCGGCGGGGAGTATCGCGTCGGCTTGCTCGACGTGCCGACTTCGGGCCTGCAGTTCACGCTGATCGACTTCAAGGGCGTCGACCGCAAGACGGTCAGCGCGGGGATCGAGGATCCCGGCTCGACGCGAATCCAGCTCCGGGTCACCGATATCGACGCGGCCGTTGCCGCGCTCGGCAAGGCCGGCGGCACGTTCGTCTCGACCGGCGGCAAGCCGCTCGATCTGCCGGCGGGCGCCGGCACGCTCAAGGTCGGAATCGTGCGCGACCCCGACAACCTGTTCCTCGTGCTGATTCAGGCGCCGCCGCCGGCACCGAAATGAACCTGGGCTACGATCATTCCACTACAACCCGCATCTCAATCATCCATACGATAAGGACAGTGATCCGATGACTTATGACGTCTTCGGTGTCGGCAACGCGATTGTCGACATCCAATTACAGATCGACGACGCGTTTCTCCGCAAGATCGACGTGGCGAAGGGCATGATGACCTTGGTCGAGGCCGAGCAGCAGGCGAAAGTGCTCGCAGCGCTCGCGGGCCAGGCCACGAATCGCTGCTCCGGCGGCTCCGCGTGCAACACGATGGTCGGTGTCGCGGACTTCGGCGGCACGGCCGCCTACGCCGGCAAGACGGCCAACGACGAGCTTGGCCGCTTCTACGTCGGCGATCTCAAGAAAGTGGGCGTCGCAGTGCCCGTGCCGGGCGGCACGGATGCCGCGACCGGAACGTCGGTGATCCTGATTACGCCGGACGCGCAGCGCACGATGCTCACGCATCTCGGCATCTCCGCGACGCTGTCGGCCGGCGACATTCCGGCGGCCGAGATCAAGAAGGCGAAGTACCTGTACGTTGAAGGCTATCTGTTCCCGGGCGATTCCACGCGGGCCGCGGCATTGCGCGCGATCGAGATCGCGAAGGAGCATGGCGTGAAGGTGGCGCTCACCATCTCCGATCCGTTCGTCATCGGTCTGCAGCGCGATCTGTTCTGGAAGCTGATCGAGGGGCCGGTCGATTTGCTGTTCGCGAACTTGGAAGAGGCCCGCGCGCTCACGGGCGAGCAGGATCCGATCGCCGCGGCGCGGATGATCCACAAGCATGCGACCAACGTCGCGCTGACGCTCGGCGCCGACGGGTCGCTGCTGATGCACGGCGACAAGGCGTATCCGATCGAGGGCGTCAAGGTGAAGGCCGTGGATACGACCGGCGCCGGCGACATGTACGCCGCGGGCATCCTCTACGGGCTCACGCACGGGATGAGCTGGAAGCAATCGGGGCAGCTCGCGTCCCATGCCGCCGCTCGTATCGTGTCCCAGATGGGCGCGCGCTTGACCCGCAAGTTTTCGCCGGACGAGATCCAAAGCATCACGCAGTGACGCTGCGGAGCGGTCCGCGCATCGACCGGGCGCCAGCCGGTCAGCGAATAACAACGGCTAAGAAAGAGGATTTCGGCAATGAACAAGCTTTCACATTTGCGGCTTTCACGTTTGCTCTGGGGCACGGCTGCCGCGGCGGCCGTCGGTTTCGCGCTGCCGGCTCTCGCCGGCGGCGAGGCTGGGCGCCTCGCGCTGCGCGACGTCGGTGCGAAGTTCGTCGGCTACACGAGCGAGCCCGGCGACAACGGCTCGCTCAACGTGAGCAACCCGATGTTCGTCCAGTACATGCTGCCGGCGGACCGCAAGCATGCGTATCCGCTCGTGATGATCCACGGCGGCGGCGGGCAGGGCACCGACTGGCTCGAGACGCCCGATGGGCGCGACGGCTGGGCGGACTATTTCGTCGCGGACGGTTGGGACGTGTACGTCGTCGACCGCCCTGGCCACGGCCGCTCGCAAAGCAACCCGAGCTGCCGCGACGGCAAGGTCGGCGTCGCGAATAGCGCGATCATCTCGCGGCTCTCGACCTCCGATCCGACCGTTTGGCCCGGCGGCGAGCCGACGCCGACCAACAAAGCCGTCATCGGCTGGACCGCGAGCTCGACCACGGCGCCTTATTGCGGCGACGTGCTCGCGGCGCAGAAAATTTCGGCGCTGCTCGACGAGATCGGCCCCGCCGTGCTGTTGGCGCACTCGGCGGGCGGCGGCAGCACGTTCCGCGTGCCGGACCTGAACGCGAAGAACGTGGTCGGCATCGTCGCGTTCGAAGCTGCGGGTGCCAATCCGGTCGCGCCGGGCTTCAACAATTCGCCATCGCTGATCACGACCTGGAAGGCCGAGCCGGCGCTGCCGCAGGGCTTCGCGGCGGTCGATCGCGGCGGTTGCCCGATGCAGGGTGCGAGCCCGAGCAAGCTCGTGAACTACGCGCGCGTCCCGATCATTCTCGTCGGCTCGGAGAAGGGCCTCGCGAACCAGGACGCGCTCAAGTGCCAGGCCTCCGTATGGCAGCAGGCCGGCGTCGACGCGAGCTATGTCTACCTGCCCGATCGCGGGCTCAAAGGCGGCGGGCACTTCGCGATGGCACAGCTCGACACGGCGAAGTACGCGAAGGTGTTCATCGACCTCGCGACCGAGATCGAAAAGAAAGCGAAGAAGTGAGCGCAGACTCGCCGGCGTAGCAGCGCGGGTCACGCTCGCCGGCCGCGGTTCGCGACGCACGGGTGGCCCCTCGAGGAGATCTCCGACCGGCCGATGACACATGATTGAAGCACCGAGCCGCCGCCAGAGAATCGCAATCGCGATCTTCGCCGTGATCCCGGTGCTCGCGGCCCTCGGAGGGCTACTCGACGAGCCGAGCCGCCGCTACGCCGAAGCCGCACTCACGCGGTCGCTCGTGACGTTCGCGATCGCGCGCACGCTCGACGGCGCGATTTCCGTCGCGCAAGGAACCGAGGTTGCCGTCGAGCCCGGCGGCGTCGGCGTGAACTTCGCTCTGGGTCAGGCGCTCGATCCAATCAACGATCTCGTCGAGCGCTTTTCGGCCGCGATGCTCGTCGCGACGAGCTCGCTCGCGCTGCAAGGCGTGCTGCTCGAGATGGCGGAGTGGTGGGCGACGAACCTCGCGCTCGCGATCGCGGCCGGTCTCGCGCTCGTGGTGGTTTGGAAGCCGGCTTGGTTTGGTTGGATCGGCACGCGCACGGCCGTTCGGTTGCTCATGATCCTCGTGTTCGTGCGCTTCGCCGTGCCCGTGTTCGTGCTCGGCTCGACGCTCGTGTTCGACACGTTCCTCGCCGCGCAGGAGCAGGCCGCAAACGACGCGCTGATGGCCACGGGGCGCAAGATCGAGGAGCTGACCGAGGAGCCCGCCGAGCCGCCCGCCGCCGCGCCATCGCTGACCGAGCGCCTCGGGAACCTCGTCGACGACTCCTTACAGGCGCTCGACGTGCGCGAGCGAATGGCGACGCTGCGCGAGAGCGTTTCGGGCGCCGTCCGGCACCTCGTCGACCTGATCGTGATCTTCGCGCTGCAGGCGATCATCCTGCCGCTCGTGTTCCTGTGGCTGTTCGCCGAGGCGCTGAAGAAGATCGCGGCGCGGACGGCGCACCTCTGACTTTTGTGCGAGCTCGGCGCCGCGCCGTCCCGAGATGCGACCGTCAGCGCAACCGCTCGCGCGCCTGCATAGCCGGATTGCGCGGGGGCAACTAGACGCGAACGAGCTGGGGCAGATGGTCGAAGTGCTTGTCCCGCGCGTGCAAAGCGAGGTTGTGCTGCAACACGAGCGCCGCTAACCACATGTCGTTCGTGGGAATCGGCGTACCCTGCTTGCGCAGTTGGCGGAACACGGATGCGTAGTGGTGCGTCGTCTGGTCGTCCGCGTAGATCACTTCCACGCCATCCTTGAGCAGAAGCCGGTTCAGGGAGCGCTCGTTCTCGACCTGCCGACGGCCGAGCAGGAACCCCGCCCGCAACTCGCCGAGCACGACGAACGGCACGACGAGCTCCGTGGCCGTCTCGAGGATCTCCACCGTTTCGGCGACGCCTTTACAGAGGTCGACGTACCGATTCGTGTCGATCGCAATTCTCATTTCCAGAGGTCTGCGTCGACACGGTCCTGCTCGGCCAGCGCGGCGTCGACGGTCTTGTCCGCTTTCCAGGTGCCAGCGATGTCGCCGAGGTCGCGGCGCTTGTGCGGGACGCCCTGGACACCGGCGCCTTGAGCCAGCGTGTCCACGACCGCTTCATTGAGACTTTTGCCTGTGGCGCGGGCACGCTCGCGAATCGCATTGTCCACGGCCCGCGGGATCCGGCGTATGGTGTACTGCATGCATGAAATATAGGCGTTGCATGCAGACGCTGCAAGCATGCGAAATAGCGGTTCGACTGCCTATACTCACCGCTCGGGGGGTGAGTCACATGAATGTCGCGAATAACGAGCTCCGCGTGCGCGCGCGGCTCAAGAGCCTGGCCGTCGCTGTCGGCATCTTCGCCGCACTCGCGAGCGCCGCGGCACTCGCGCAGCGGAACGTCGACACCGTCATCACGCACGGCAAGATCCTGACCGTCGACGCGGACTTCCGCGTCGTCGAAGCGCTGGCCGTCGACGACGGTCGTATCGTCGCGCGCGGCACTAGCGCGGAGGTCATGCGCTACGCGGGCGCCGACACGAAGACCATCGACGTTGCGGGCGCCACCGTCGTCCCAGGCCTCATCGACAACCACTTCCACTTCACGCGCGGCGTCGATACGTGGCACGAGGCGCTCGGCGTGCACGGCGCCGCGATGCAGGCCGGCGCTCACATGCCGCTCAGAAAAATCGCCGACAGCGGCATCGTGTTCGGCCTCGGAACGGATGCCACGATCGTCTCGCATTACAGCCCGTTCGTGACGCTCGGCTGGGTCGTCAGCGGTCTCGACGTCGGCGGTAACCGCGTGCTCGACGAGACGTTGACACGCGAGGAGGCGCTGATCGCGCATACGCGCTCGAACGCGTATCTGTTCTTTCAGGAGAGCGCGCTCGGCTCGCTCGAGGTCGGTAAGCAAGCGGACCTCGTCGTGCTCGACCGCGACTACATGACCGTGCCCGCCGCCGACATCAAGCATATTCGGCCGACGCTGACGATGGTGGGCGGACGAGTGGTTTTCAGCATGCGCCCGCCGTGATTTCGGGCGTCCAGGCCGTCGTCGTTCGCGCTCAAGACCGTGTCGAACGTGACGCACGCCGATCCCGGAAGCTAGCACGGCGCTCGCGAGCGACGCTGCGCCGCAAGCCGAACCGAAATACTTGTTCATGCGCGCGTGCATTCGGTAGTGTGCGCCGACCAGCTCTCCCGTAACTGCGTGAGAAAAACGAGATCGAGGGGAACCACCACATGACCGACGAACGCCGGCCGACAACTCACTCAGACCCAGGAACGTCCACCCCGCCCGAGAGCGAGGTGCGCGCCCGAATCGACCGGCGGACTCTCTTCCGCGGGGCGGCGATGCTCGCCGTCGGCGGTTTGAGCGGCCCGGCCGCGCTTGCGCAAGTCGCCGCTCCACCGAGCGGGCCGGCCATCCCGGCACGTGCGGACGCGGGTGAGCCGCTCGCTGCGCAGACGGGCCGCGCCCTGCGTTGGGCCGGGCGCGATCCGGCGGATTGGGTGCGGGCCCGCACGGGCGTCGACCACAACGTCGTGGTCGTCGGCGGCGGTCAGAGCGGCGTCGCGATCGCGTATGGCCTGCGGCGCAAAGGTGTCGGCCGCGTCGACGTCATCGATCAAGCCGATCCGGGTCAGGCCGGCATCTGGCGCAGCATCGCGCGCATGCATCAGCTGCGCACACCGAAGACGCTGATGCCGGGCCCCGAGGCCGGGAACGTCGCGCTGAGCTTCCGCGCGTGGTACGAGACGTTGAACGGCCCCGAGGCGTTCGACGCGTTGGACCGAATTCCGCGTCTCGCGTGGGCCGACTACTTGGCCTGGTTCCAGCAGGCCACGGATACGAAGGTGCGCTACCGCACGCGGCTCATCGAGATCGAGCCGCAAGGCGACGTGCTGCGCCTGCATTTGGAAAGTGACGGCGCACAGCGCGTCGAGACCACGCGCAAGCTCGTGCTCGCGAACGGCTACGCCGGTGCCGGCGGCCCCAACGTGCCGGACTTCGTGCGTGCGCTGCCGCCCGCCGTTTGGACGCATACGACGGGCCGCATTCCGGTCGAGACGCTGATGGGCAAGGTCGTCGGCGTGATCGGTGCGGGCTCGTCGGCGTTCGATGCGGCTGCCGTCGCGCTCGAGGGTGGCGCGGCCGAGGTGCATCTGTTCAGCCGCCGCTCGTATATCGACTATCAAGCACCGGCCGCGCCGGCCGCCTCCGCGCAGTCACCGCCCGTGGCGGCGCCTCCGCCGGCCGACCGCGGGCATCCGAACGTGCTCGAGCTCACGTACAACCTGCCCGACGTCGTGCGCTGGCGAAACTTCCTGCTCGGCGATCGCCGCGTGGCGTCCGTGCCGCTCGATTCGCTCGAGCGAGCCGTCGCGTTCAAGGGCTTCCACATCCATCTGAATACGTCGCTGTCCGACGTGAAGCTGGCCGGTAACGGCAAAGTGACCGCGAAGGCCGGCCGCAAGACGCTGCGCTTCGATCACGTGATCGCAGGCACGGGCTATCGGATCGATCTCGCTTCCCAGCCCGAGCTCGCTCGGATCCACGAGCACGTCGCGCTCTGGCGCGACCGCTACCAACCCGCGTCCGGCGACGAGAGCACGGCCGGGAGCTATCACCCGTACCTCGGCGCGGGCTTCGAGTTCCTGCCGCGCGCGCAAACGGGCGCCGAGTACCTGCGCAACATCCACTGCTTCAATCTCGCCGCCGCGTTGAGCTTCGGCATTCCGGTGGGGGATGTGCCGAGCATGGTCGATCACCCGCGGCTCGTTACTGCGATCGCGCGCGACCTGTATCTCGAGGGCGTGGATACCGCGGTGAACGAGCGCTTCATCAACGCGCCGCTCACGCCGCCGGATCCGAAGCCCTATCAGCGGGCCGTCGAGGGGCAGGCGCGGGAAGTGGCCTAGTAGCCGCCTAAATCGACGTTGCGATCGGTTTCGAGCATCGCTGGCGAATCGTCAGCGCTTATCGTTCGCCGTGGATCGCGCTACCGTCCATTGACAGCGTGCTTTGCGGGATTGGCGCGGGAGCTTCGAGCCGAGATCAACGCAACGGCGAGCAGCGGCACGCGCCAGATGTACATGGCGCTACTCGGGCAAATGGCGGTGCTGCTTGGCTTCGCCTATTTCTTCGCGACACACGTCCTGATCACGTTTGACGTGGATTCACGGCGGTTCTAGTGTCGCGCGGCCTCGAGCTCGGCCGTGGCGCCCGCCGGCAACGGGTGCCGATCCACGTTCAGCATCATCGCGATCGTCTGGTAGTACCCCATGAGCGCGATGAGGTCGACGAGCGCTCGCTCGCCGAGCACGTCGCGCGCCGCGGCGAACGTCGCGTCGCTCACCTCGTGCGTATGCAGCAGCTCGGTGCTGAACTCGTAAACGGCGGCCTCGTCCCGTCCGAGGTTCTCGGGTCGCCGCCCGTCGCGAATTGCCGCGATTGCCGCCGCGTCGAGCCCCGTCTGCGCGGCCGCGCGGGCGTGCACCTGCCACTCGTATTCCGACTTCCAGTGGCGCGCCGTGACGATGATCGCGAGCTCGCGCAGTTTTGCCGGCATCGATTCGAGGAAGCGCATCGACGCGCCGAAATCCTGCAGCTTGTCGCCCGTCGCGGGGCTGCGCAGCAACACGTTGAAGGGACCGCCGAGGTTGGCGCGCGGGCCCGCGAGCACGCTCTCGATGAGCGCGCGCTGCTCGGGATTCAACTGCGCCCAGGTGAGAGGTGCGAACCGGCCGCCGGTGAGGCCGAGCGCCGCGAGGTCGGGCGGGGACGGCCGCTGCGCGAGCGCAGCCACGGCGAAGAGCAGAGCTGCCCCGATCGCGACGCGGTGTAGCAACGAGCGATTCATGCGGGTTCTCCGGCGGGGCGAGCGCGAGCTCAGCGAGCGCTGCGCGCTTTGCGCTCCTCCTCGATGCAGTCGTACGGCAGGAAATCGAGCGAAGGCTGCCAACGGAACGTCGCGTAGTTCTCGTACGAGACGGTCTCGGTGAAGGCCGCGGGATCGGTAGCCGAGAAGTCATAGCGCAGCGCCGCGCCGTCGTCGCTCGGCGTGAAGCGTTCGACGATCCGCATCGCGCGGCTCTGCGGCACGCCGACCAGGCCGTAGAGCTCGAAGTACGGCCAATCGATGTGCGTCGTCGTGATCACGAGCGCTTGCCCGGCCCATCGGCCGGCGGAATAGCCGAGAGGTGTGTACGGTGCGTCGGCGGGCGGCTCCTTGCCGTCCATATGAATGGTGCGGTCGATCCCGAACCATTCGTTTTGCAGCACGAGGTCCGCGCCGCGCTCGACGAAGCGGACGGCGTATGGGCCGCTGCGCAGCATCACGCGCGGCATCCCGGGCGACACGCAGCCGAGCACGGGGTCGTCGACCACCTCGTCGTACTTGGCTTGGCCCTCACGCGCCGCCGCGGTGAGCGGCGGCTTCGCGACCCACGTGGGCGCCTGGCCCGGGCGCGCCGGCACGAAGACCTTACCGTAGAACCCGCTGCCGCCGGCCGCCGCGGACGCCGTTCGCGCAGCGGGCGCAATGGCATCCGTAGTCACTACGCGCGCGGGCGCGAAGCGCGGCAGCGTGTTGCCGCGAAGCAGCACTTCGCGGCCGTCAACCACCAACAGATTCGTCACATACATGCGCCGCGGAGTGCGCTTCGACGGATTGCCCGCGAACGAAACGACGTCGCCGACCTTGAGGATGTCGCGTGGGAGCCCGGCGCGGTCGAGGCGCGTGAGATCCGCGCTTTCGAGGTTCCAAAGCTGATCGCTGCCATCCAGGGATTTCGTGCTGACCTGAAATCGCACGTGTGGATTGCGCCAGAGCACCGTGACCACCTCGCCGCGCGCTTCGACGTACTGGCTCGCGTCGTATTCGGCGGTGGAGTGGTGCGCGGAGACGGGCGACGCGGAAGCGAGGAGAGCCGCGACGAGCCCGCTCGGCCAGCGTGCGAATCGTCCGGTCGCTGCATGCTTCACGTTGTTTCCCCCCTTACACGGCCGCTAGCGATTCTACGCGCGCCCTCTGGTCCTGGCGACGGCCGTTTCGACCGTCAGGCGCGCCTAAGCGCTCGTGCTTGACAGCGTCGGGCCATCGCCTAGCATCGCTCGCACCTTCTGAACTGCGACGACGACCACCATGAAGCCGATCAAAACGCTCGCCGCGCTGGCTGCGCTGCTCGCCGCTGCAACCGCATTCGCTCAGGAGCCGGTGGTCGCCGCGGCGGACCCGGAGGCGCTGTTCACGGATCCGGATCCCGTCCTGCACGCGAACAAACAGGCCGTGCTGCACATCATGCGGGAGCTCTTGCAGTGCAATCATTGGGACGAGGCCGACAAGTACCTCACCGTGCGCTACCTGCAGCACAACCCGAACGTGCGCTCCGGGCGCGCGAACGTGCTCGCGTACTTCGGCCCGCCGCCGCGAACGCCGACCTGCGGCAAGCTCACGATGCCCGTGGTTACGGTGCTCACGAGCGGCAATATCGTCGGCGTGGTATTCCGAGCGGAGTACGACGATCCGCGCAAGCCCGGCACGAAGTACACGTCGATCACCTACGATCAGTGGCGTATCGTCGACGGCAAGGCCGACGAGCACTGGGACACCGCGCTGCTGGACCCGCCGCGGAAGTAGCGCGTCACGCGAGCCAGCGCGCCTTCTTGAGTCGTTCGACCGCGAGCTCGACGAACCCGCGCACCTTGGCCGTGCTGCGCCGCCCCGCGGGAAACACGACGCTGACGGGAATCGCAGCGACCGCGTGCTTCTCGAGCACGATCTGCAGCGAGCCCGCCTGCACCTGCGCCCCGATCTGATACGACAGCACGCGAGTGAGGCCCGCGCCCGCGACGGCGGCGGCGATCGCGGCATCCGCGTTGTTCACGGCGAACCGGCTGCGCAGCGGCACGCTTTGCAAAGCGCGCGACCGTGACCCCGGCGTGCCGAACTGCCACTCCGTCTGCGCCGCTCCGGACGAGGAAAACACGATTGCATCGTGGCTCGCTAGGTCGGCGGGGGCCGCGGGTGTGCCGCGCGCCGCCAAGTATTCGGGGGACGCGCACACGACGCGCCGCACGGTGCCCACCTCGATCGCCGTGAGCGAGGAATCGGGAAGATGTGCGATCCGCACCGCGACGTCGATGCCGCCTTCGACGAGATCCACGACGTGATCGACGAGCAGCGTGCGTGCCCTCACCTGGGGCTCGCGCGCGAGGAACTCGAGCACGATCGGCGCGACGAACATCCGCCCGAACACGAGCGGCGCCGTCACGACGAGCTCGCCGCGCGGCTCCGATTGATTCTCGGCAGCGGCGTTCTCCGCCGCCTCGACGTCGTCGAGGATCCGCTTGCAGTCGGCGAAGAAGCGCGCGCCGGCTTCCGTGAGCCGCACGACGCGCGTCGTGCGTTGCAGCAGCCGCGCGCCCACGCGGCGCTCGAGCGCCGCGATCGCACGTGTCACCGCGGGTGGGCTCATCGCGAGCCGCCGCGCGGCCGGCGCAAAACCGCGCTCCTCGGCTACCGCCACGAACACGCGCATCGTCTCGAGTCGATCCATCGGTGGCCGGCCCATTGTTTCGAGCGCCGCAACGCTGTGTTGCGCGCGGCGGAGATTCCGCTCAAGTTGCGGAGCGAGTACTTTGTTTGCGGGAGGAACCATATCAATGAAGCCGATCATTCTCTATCGAAACCCGGTCTCCGGCCACGCACACCGCGTGGAGCTCTTCTTGTCGCTGCTCAAGGTGCCGTTCCAGCTCGTCGACGTGAACCTGCGGGCCGGTGAGCAGAAGCAGCCCGATTTCCTGCGCAAGAATCCATTCGGCCAAGTGCCCGTGATCGAGGACGGGGACGTGACGCTCGCGGACAGCAACGCGATCCTCGTGTACCTCGCGGAGCGCTACGACAAGTCCGGCAGCTGGTACCCGCGCGACGCGCTCGCGGCGGCGCGCGTGCAGCAGTGGCTCTCGGTCGCCGCGGGCCAACTCGCCGCGGGTCCGGCAACCGCGCGCGGGATCAAGCTGTTCGGCTTTCCGCTCGACCATGCGCGCGCCGTGACCGTCGCGGGGCAACTCTTGCCCGTGCTCGATCAGGCGCTCGCGCAGCGGGCGTTCCTCGTAGGCGGCGCGCCGACGATTGCCGACGTCGCGATCTACTCGTACACCGCGCTCGCGCCGGAGGGCGAGGTGTCGCTCGAGCCGTACGGCAACATCCGCGCGTGGCTCGCGCGCGTCGAAGCGCTGCCGGGCTTCGTGCCGATGCAGCGGGCAGCGCGAGCGTAGGCGCGTGGCGCAGTCCGCACGCGAGACCGCCGCTCCGTCGCCGTTTCATTCGGGCGAGGTGGCCGTGCACGCGCGCGTCGGCGTGCGCGAGCGCCTCGAGCAGATCGGGCCGCGCGTGTTGCGTGAGTTTATGCCGGACGAGCACCGCGAGCTGTTCGCGAAGCTGCCGATGCTCGTCGTCGGGTCGCTCGATGCGCAGCGGCGGCCGTGGGCGTCCGTCATCGTCGCACGGCCCGGCTTCATCGCTTCGCCCGACGCTCGCACGCTCGCGGTGAGCGCGGCGCCCGCGGTCGGGGATCCGCTGCGCGCGAATCTCGCGGTCGGCGCGCCGATCGCGTTGCTCGGCATCGAGCTCGCGACGCGCCGGCGCAATCGCGCGAACGGCACGGTCGCGGCGCTGCGTCCCGACGGCGGCTTCGAGATGCGCGTCGAGCAGAGCTTCGGCAACTGTCCGCAGTACATTCACGCGCGCACGCCGACGTTCGTTGCGGACTCGAGCGGCGCCGCGGCGAGCATCGCCGCCGGTACGACGACCGACGGCGCCGCGCGCACTGCACGCGACGGGGTTGCGCACGGCGAGCCTGGCGGGCCACGCACGGAAGGCCGGGGCCTTTCGCCCGAGGCGGCCCTTCTCGTGCGGCGCGCCGACACCTTCTTCATCGCCACGGCGGCCGCGAACGCCCGCGGCGGCGATGCGCGCCACGGCTGCGACGTCTCGCATCGGGGAGGGAACGCGGGTTTCGTGCGCGTCGAGCGCGAGCAGGGCGGCAGCGTTCTCTATTGGCCCGATTTCCGCGGCAACTTTTTCTTCAACACGCTCGGCAATCTCACGGTGAACCCGCGCGCGGGTCTGCTGTTCATGGATTTCGAATCCGGCGCGGCGCTGTCGCTCACGGGCACCGCGAGCGTGCTGTGGGACGGCCCGCTGGTCGCAGCGTTCGCGGGCGCGGAGCGGATGCTGCGCTTCGAGATGCAACGCGGCGTGTGGCTCGAGCCGGGGCGGGCACTGCGTTGGTCCGCGCCGGAGCCCGCGCGCCAGTTGGCCGCGACGGGCCCATAGCCCAAGTCGAACCTGGGCTGAGGCCGCCTCGGGGCGGCCGTGCTCGCCTAGCGGAACAGCTCGAGATCGATCGAGTCGGCCACGGCTCGATAGCCCGCGTCGCTGCCGTGCAAGTGATCGCCGCTCTGGAACGCTTCCTTCATCTGCGTAGGCTTCGCCGCATCGCGAAACGCCGCGTCGAAGTCGAGCACGCCGTCGAATTCCTTGCTCGTGCGGATCCAGTCGTTGATCGCCTGCCGGACGGCGTTGCCCTCGGCCGCGTAGTACATCGCGCCTTCGTACGGCGCGATCGTCGCGCCGTAGATCTTGAGCCCCTTCGCGTGCGCCCGTGCGATCAACTGCCGATACCCCGAGACCATCGCATCGCGCGTCGGCTTCACGGGCGGCGCGGGCATGAGCGCCGCGAGCGGCCCCTCGATGCGGCCGAATCCCAACCCGAGGTCGTTCACGCCTTCGAACACGATCACGTGGCTCACGCCGGGCACGGACAGCACGTCGCGGTCGAAGCGCGCAAGCGCGCTTTCGCCGGCGCCGTCGGCCAACACCTGGTTGCCGCTGATGCCGTGATTCACGACCCCGAAGCGCACGCCGCCCGCGCGTGCACTCAAGCGCTCTGCAAGGAGATCCGGCCAACGGCGATTCGCGTTTGCGGTGGAGCCCACGCCGTCGCTGATCGAATCGCCGAGCACCACCACGGCTTGCGCGCGCGGCGCGAGCACCTCGACGCCGGACAGGAACGCGCGCGCCTGAATCGTCTGCGCCGGCGCGAACGTACCCTGCGTGAAGTTACCCTTCGCGGAGACGTACGTGTCTTGCATGCCGGTCGCGTGGCACGTGCACGAGCCCGTCTCGCCTTGCAAGTACAGGCTCACGGACAGCGCCGCGAGATCGCCCACCTTGAGATCGATCGGATCGCTCAACAGCGGCGCGCCGGCCGGAATGGTCGCGCTCGGACGGCCGTCGAACGTGACCGCGTGCTCCGTGCCGGACTTGAGCTTGTCCGCGCCGTCCGCGAGTGCGATGCGCGCGGCGCCGACGATCAGCGGCTTCGCGCCGTACTCATTGGTGAGGCGCAGACGCACGCGCTCGCCGCCGACGCTCAAGCGCACGATCTGCCGCACGGTTTGATCGCTGAAGCTCGGGGTCGCGGGGAACGGCCCCGCGGCCGGGCTCGGCGGCAGCGGCGACGCGCCCCAGCTGCCGACCCACTTCGGCTCCTGGGCGTGCGCGGCGAACGCCGCGAGCAGCAGGGCCACCGGCACGATCCGACGAATGTTCATCATGCATTCCCCCAAGCGAGCCATATGGTCGCGAAGCCTCGTAGCTTATTGCGTGCTCCGCTGACTTTCGAGCGTGGTGGCCTGCTCTCGGGGGCGCTATCGTCTTCTGCCGCTTCGCCGAGGCGATTGACACTGCGCTTTCCGACACGCTTATCATCATGACGATGCAGGCCGAATCTGAGGTCGAGATGGCTGGACGTTCGACGAAGAGCCGCAACTCGAGCCTCGACCGACGGACGCTCGCGATCAAAGCCCTGATCGAGGCCAAGCCGGGCGCGACGGCTCACGCGAACACCGTGCCGGGCGCCATCATCTACAAGGTCATGGGCAAGATGTTCGCGATCTTGTCGTTCCGCCATTTCAGCGGCGTCATCGTGAAGTGCGAGCCGGAGCTAGTGGACGTTCTGCGGCAGCAGTACGCAGGGATCGGCCGTCGCGGGCACCTTGACCCTCGCTTCTGGATCAGCGTGAGCCTCGATGCCGATTCCGATGTGCCCGCCAAAGAGGTCAAGCGCCTCGTCGGTCTTTCGTACGATCTCGTGTACGCCAAGCTCACGCACAAGCAGAAGGCTGAGCTCCAGGCGGCTCGCCTGTAAATCGACGCTATTTATCCGGCCCACCGGGGAACGAGAAGATGTCCTCGCCCTCCGGCCGCGCCATTCCGTTCTCGTGGTACTTCTCCCAGATCTGCGCCCACGGCCGCCCGAGGATGTCGAGGAACGTGAGCTCGAACGTCGTGCCCGGCGACACGGGCGTCGCCACGCCGTTCACCGGGAAGATCTGCGGGATGCACTCCATGATCACGAACGGATCGTTCTCGTTGAGTCTGCCGAGCTTCTCCCAGGGCTGCACGATGCGCACGGGGTCGACGAACACGTCCTCGTCGTACAGCACGATCTCGTGCTTGATGCCGACGAGCTTGCCGCTCGCGTCTTTGCGCGGCGTGTAGATCTCGATGCTCTGGAACTTGTCGCTGAACTCGAACCCGCCGTGCGAGATCCAGCCTTGGACGTTCGATGTCCAGCTGATCAGCGCCTCGCCGTCCCAGAAGCCGATCGTGTCGCCGGTCCATTGCGGTACCGCGGGTCCGAGCCGCGGTTGGGCGACGCCGTCCTCCTTGAACTCGCGGCCGATGTGGATCTGCGTGATCAGCGTCTTGGCCGCGTTGCGCATGTCGAGCACGAGGTCGGGCGTCACGACGAGATTGATGCGCGCGCCGCCGTACTGAGAGAGACGCCGCATGAAGCCCTCCGGCCAGCAGTACGAGCCCGCCCACTGCGGCGCGTTGCTGCCGGAGTAGTGGTACATCTGCTGGACGAAGCGCTGCTGGTACTCGGGCGTGAGCAGCGACAGGTACGTCGGGATTTGCAGGATCGCGCCGTAGTACCAGTTCGAGGTCTTCGCGCGCTCGCGCTGGTATTGGCCGCTCCAGTCCGGCACGCGTCGCCTGCGTGTAGACGGTGGGGCCGCCTTTCGCGCGCGCCTCCTTCATGAGCGCCGCGTAGTGCTCCTTCGCGGTTCTGAACCCGTACGGGCTCACGATCTCCTTGCGCGGATAGTCGCGATCGCAGTATCCCCACGCGGCGGTGCGCGGCGGA
This sequence comes from uncultured Gammaproteobacteria bacterium, assembly GCA_963742115.1. GTDB lineage: Bacteria > Pseudomonadota > Gammaproteobacteria > Steroidobacterales > Rariloculaceae > FEN-1219. Next base: position 575,940 of record CAVUKQ010000004.1, on the reverse strand, counting down.
TCGTCGCCGATCAGCGGGTACATGTACGCGCCCCAGATCTGCTCGAGGCCAACCGGCGAGTTGCAGCGGTAGTAGCGCTTGTCGGACCAGAGATCTTTGTCCTTGTAGAAATCCTTCGTGGAGAAGATGTCGTGCGGCAGCGGCGTGACGCCTGCCGGGACCGCACCGTCCTTCGTCGCGTAGATCGGCATGTTGTCGGGCCGCACGCCAGCTCCGGCGTACAGTCCCTTGCCCTCGGAGCCGACGATGACGTCGGCGCGTTGCGGATCGCGCGCGCCGCGGCCGATGCTCGTTTGCGGCCAGGCTTGCGGCGCGAGCAAGACGGACGCGGCGACTGCCGCCAGCGCCGTGACCATGGCCCGCGCGCTCGGTCGAGCGACCTGATGAGTCAGCATTTCTTGGAATCCCCCCTGCAGCGCCAAATCGTCTCCTGACGGCGGCATTCTCGCGCCTAGCCGCGAGATTCGCGAGGGGCGGGGAGGGGGCGCGCTCGCTTTCCTGATCAGAGGCCGGTCCGCAGGGCTGAGCTCGCGCCGAGCCGGCCTTACGGCTGTCGTGGCAACAACGAATTCTTGACATATTCGCCCGCGCGGGACCACCGCCCGACTTCAACGCACCGCGAATCGACACCTATAATGACTTTCGCTAGCCAGCCGGAGAGCCGCGAGTGCCGCAGACGAGCCGAAAAGCCACGTTACTGAATGGGGTCGTTGCCCTGGCCGTCGCGGCTTGGTTCGGTGTGGCGGGCTCGGCCGCGGCCGACGGCGTCGCAAGCCCGATCGCGGATGCCGCCATGAAAGGCGATGGCGCCGCCGTCGCGAAGCTCATCGGCCAACACGCCGACGTGAACGCCGCACAGGCGGACGGCGCCACTGCGCTGCAGTGGGCCGTGTATCGCCGCGACGTCGCGACGGCGACCGCGCTCGTGAAGGCAGGCGCGTCCGTGACGCGGCCGAATCGCGAGGGCGCGACGCCGCTGTCGCTCGCGTGTCAGGCCGGCAGCGTCGAGCTCGTTCGTTTGCTGCTCGACGCGGGCGCCGATTCGAACGAAGCGCTGCCGAACGGTGAGACCGCGCTGATGATGGCGGCGCGTACCGGCAACCCGGACACGCTGCTGCTGCTGATCGAGCGCGGCGCGAACGTGAACGCGGCGGAAAATCTGCGCGGCACGACGCCGCTGATGTGGGCGGCCGCGAACGAGCATCCGGCGGCGGTGAAGGTGCTGCTCGAGCATGGCGCCACGGTCGACGCGCGCTCCAAGATCGTTCCGCGCGGCCGGCGACCGTATCTCGCGCCGACCGTGCAGAGCCGTCTCAACGAGTTCGTGAAGGAGATCGGCCAGGCCGGCAGGCGCGTCGCAGACGGGCTCGGGGCTCGGCGAGGTCCCGCCGGACGATCCGCGCGAGGCGGCGCAACTCGCGGCGCAGCGCGAGCGCGCGCTCAAGGCGCTCGCGGCGGCGCCCGGTCCGGCCGCGGTCGGCGGCTCCGACGACGTCGACGAGGCGCCGCAGCCCGCCGAACCGCGCGCCCGAGACCTGGGGCGGCGTCACGCCGCTCGTGTTCGCCGCGCGCCAGGGCAACCTCGAATCGGCCAAATTGCTTCTCGAGCACGGCGCCGACGTCAACGAGCAGACGGAAGGCGGCTGGACCGCGCTGCTCGCGGCCGTGCAGAACCGCTACTACGAGCTCGCGTGCGTTTCTGCTCGAGCACGGCGCCGATCCGAAGATCCAGAACAAGGGCGGCTGGAGCCCGCTGTACCTCGCGACGGACAATCGCAACATCGAGGGCGGCGACTACCCGACGCGCAAGCCCGACATGGATCACCTCGAGATCATCAAGCTCTTGATCGATCGCGGCGCGGACGTGAACACGCGCATGCACTCGAGCACCGAGACGCGCACGATCTTCACGCACCAATGGCTGTTCGAAGAGGGCGCGACGCCGTTCCTGCGCGCGGCGCAGTCGAGCGACCTCGTGCTCATGAAGCTGCTGCTCGAGCACGGCGCCGATCCGAAGCTCAATACCGACGACGGCACGACGCCGCTCATGGTCGCGTCGGGCATCGGCTGGGTCGAAGGCGTCACGTACGAGTGGTCGCGCGACGCGAACCTCGAGACGGTGACGATGCTCCTCGACCTCGGGGTCGACATGAACCTGCACAACTCCGAGGGCCGCACGGCGCTGATGGGCGCGGCGCACAAGGGCCGCAACGAGATCGTGCAGCTGCTCGTCGATCGCGGGGCCGATCTCGCGGCGCACGACATCGGCAGCCGCGACACGATTCACAAGCTCGCGGGCGTCAACTGGCGCGCGATCGACTACTCGGACGGCCTCGTGCGCGTCGGCGTGCAGTCGGCCATCCCGCATCCCGAGACGGCGGCGCTGCTGCGCAAGCTCATGGTCGAGCGCGGCATCCCGGTGCCGCCGGAAGGGCGCACGCTCGAGTCGATCTGCATTACGGACATCTGCAAGCCCGAAGGCTGATCAGCGGCTGCAGCCGTTCTTCGTCGCCTCGAACCCTTCGAACAGCCGCCCGGCATTCGCGCCCGCGAGTGTATCGAGCCGATGCGGCTGGTCTTTCTCGACGGTGTAGCTCGCGACCGTGCCGCGCGCGGTCAAGAACTCCGCCTCGCGCTTCATCTCGTCGTGCCAGCGGTACTCGTCGTTCTCGCCGACGTACATGTACACGCACATCTTCGCGATCGCGAGCAGCTTGTCCGTCGAGGGTTGCCAGAGGTATCCGGGAAAGGCCGTAACAGATTTGAAGTAGTCCGGGTTGGCCGCCGCGACGTGAAACGCCGCGATGCCGCCGTTTGACGGCCCCGCCACATGGAACTTGCCGTCGACGATGTGGTATTCGCGAAGCATCGCCTTCAGGAACTCGGGGAAGATGCGCTCGCCGCCCTGGAAGAAGAGCAGGCCGTCGGGAGCGGCCGGCGCCACCACGATGTAGCCGCGGCGTTCCGCTTCGGCCTGGAAGTTGCGGTCGAGCGAGCGGTCCACCGTGTCCATCGTCTGCGGGCCGCCGCCCATCACGAGGATCGCGGGATACTCCTTGGCGGCGTCGTAGCCGTCGGGCAGCACGACCTTGTACTGAACCGTCAAGCCGGCCACGTGCATCGTTTTCTGCGACACGCTCGCGGACGCGTCGAGCGCCGCCAGTGCTGCAGCCGCGGTCAGCGCGAGCTCGAGACCGATCCTGTAGCCCTTCGTCATCTCATTCCTCCGATCCGAATTCGAGCAGCACGAGGTCGGCGTTCGGCTCGCCGCCCTCGGCCGCGTAGAGAAGCTCGCGGCCGTCACGCGACACCGTGAGGCCGATCGAGACGTTCGGCGGCGCCGGCCAGACGTCGCGTGCCTCGCCGAGCTCGTAATCATAGAACCGAAACGCGCGGGCGGTCGTCGGACGCAAAGCCGATGCAACCCGTAGCGAGGCTCGTGCGTCGCGCCGTCGTGCCGCATCGTGAACCAAGCATCCGCGTCAACCCAAAGAACCCTGCCCCGCTGATTCGCTAGGTGGGAGGGGCAGGTAAAAGCCTGCCCCTACCGCGAGGACTAGCGTTCCTTGTGGCCCGGGATCGGTCGCAGGAACTCCGTGAACGCTTGAAACGCGACGCGGGTACCGAGTCGCCGCCCCTCTTCGTCCGCGAAGCGGAAATGAATGCCCAGCCAAACGCGGGCGTCGACCACTTCCTGAGCGGCATCCGAGATGCGGCGATACGTACGCGGGTTCGTGCATATCGCAACGGAGGGTGGCCCCGCCTTGTAGATCTCAAACTTGAGCCAGTCCGTCCGGAAGTACAGCTGCAGGATCGTGGTGAACGCTCCGGTGACCCCGCTCGCGCCGGACACGTAGTCTGGGTAAGGCGGAGTCTGAGAGGTCGTCGCGGGGACGCCCGTCATTGGGAGGTGCGCGCTCTGGATGAACGGCGTCCACGCGGCGTCACCGACCGTCTCGTTGTTGGTGTCGTTGTTGCCTTCTCGGATCGCGGTGAGCGGCCGCCAGAAGTGGTAGTAGCGCTTGCTGTCCCACACCGCGATCAGAGAATCTGCGGCCGCGAGGTTGGCGAGGGCCAAGAGCCGCGCGCTGTCGCCGATCGATAGCTGCTCGTCGAGAGCGATGAGCCGTATCGCTTCGTTCCACTGCGGGATGATGTTCGCGGACCAGAAACGGGCCACGTCGGTCCGCGGCGGCGCAGGACAAGCGCCCGGAGCGGCCGGGTGACTTTCAACAGCGCCGAATCGCTTGACCTCATTGTAGTCGCGCAGGTACTGATTGCTGGTCAACGCCGGTGGCGGCCGCGGCCGGAGCTGCGAAGGCGAGTCCAACGTGAAAGGCTTGGTGGTGGCCAGGAACAGGTACGCCATCGGCGCTTCCGCGGGCGGCGTCGGACGCCATTCGCCGATTCCTGTACCGCCGGTAAAGTCGGCCGGCGGCGGGACGGGGATCGCGCGGTACTCCTGAAGCAACCGCGTCGCCGCCATCTGCCCGACGAGCAGTCCGGGGTCCTTGCCTTCGAGGTAAGGCTTGAACGCGGCGTCCAACGTCGCCGTCATGGTCGCGGGGCAGATCGCCGGTGAAGTCGAGGACAGCACGTAGTACGCAGCAGCGGCAGCCGCCGACGCGAGCGACTCGTCGCCGGTCGCGGCCGGGACGGCTAGATAAGGCTCGTATCTGTGCTCGATCGCCTGCACGGCGTCGTGAACCGCGGCCTGAACGATGGCCAAATCGAGCAGGCCCGCGGGACCGGGACGTGACGTGCTGCACTGCGCGGCCAGCGCGTTCCACTCGCTCACGACATCGGCATGGACCGCTGACGCCCAATACAGAAAGACGAAGGTGCTGAGGCTTGTAAAGCGTTGTAACTTGGTCACAGTCGCTCTCCTTTTGTTGTCGACAGCCAGGAGCTGACCCGTATCTCCCCAAGGACAAATGACTTCGCCGACACGGACTAGCCCATATGGAAGACGAACTTTTGGAACACTGAGAACGCAGGCGCCAGGGTGTGATATTTCTGGTTGTGGCACCAGCGGGTGAACGGATAAAGGGCCTTGTGTCAAGCCCGAGTGTGCACCGAGGGGCGGTGAGAAGATAGGCGCGACGAGAATCCCGCGCCGCTCGCCTCCAAACCGCTCGGCGCACCTGGCGGTTCCTCACTGCCACCCGCCCGATTCGGCTTCCTCGCCTCAGGGCGCGCAGCGGATTGCCCTAAACATCCACCCGGCCGCTCGAGCGGCCGAACTACCGTACAATCGCCGGCTCCCTTCGCTGACGAGTCGCCCCCGAATGACCCTGCCGCCTGTCGACCGCACGCCGCCGGCGCCGAAGCTCGCCGTCCCGCGCCATCTGATCCTGTTCATCGGCGCGCTCGTCGCGATCGGCCCGTTGAGCCTCGACGCCTACCTGCCGGCCATGCCCGCGATGGCGAAGGCCTTCGGCGTCGGCATCGTGCAGATCAACAACACGATCAGCGTCTATCTCGTCGGCTATGGCCTCGGCCAGATCTTCGGCGGCTCGTTCTCGGACCAGATCGGGCGCAAGCGCGTGGGCCTCATCGGCTTGACCCTGTTCGCGCTCGCCTCGATCGCGATCGGCTTCGCGACGACCGTCGAGCAGGTGGAGTGGCTGCGTTTCACGCAGGCGATCGGCGGAGGATTCTCCACCGTGATTTGCTGGGCGATCGTTCGCGACGTCTATCCGGTCGAGGAGCTCGGTAAGCGCATGGCGATGGTCACGCTCGTGATGCTCGCGTCGCCCGTGATCGCGCCGTCGCTCGGCGCGGCGCTGCTGCGATTCGGGTGGCCTGCGATTTTCTTTTTCAAAGCGGCGTATGCGGGCTCGCTCGCCACGTACTACTTCGCGGCGGTGCCCGAGACGCGGCCCGGCGCGTGGAGCCGGCTGTCCGTGATCACGACCCTGCGGCAGTGCGCGCGGGTGCTCACGTTCAAGGACCAAGCCGGCCAATGGCCGATGGTCTACGCGTTCTCGATGGCGTTCGGCGCGAGCTGCTTCATGACGTTCCTCACGAACTCGTCGTTCGCCTACATCGAGTACTTCGGCGTTTCGGAAAGCCAGTTTCCGCTGTACTTCGGCGTCGGCGTCGTCGGCATGATCGCGACGAACATCTACAGCATGCGGCACTTGAAGCTCGACAACGCGCCGACGTTCTTCCGCGTCGGCCTTGCCATTCAGCTCGCCGCGGCCGTTTGCCTTGCTGGGGATCGTGTTCGCCGGTCCGCGCTCGATCTGGCTCGTCGTCGCGTGCGTCGCGGTCATCGTCGCGGTGTTCGGCATTGCGGGCCCGGCGGGTTCCTCACAGTACATGCGGCACTTCGATCGGCTCGCGGGTAGTGCGTCTTCACTGTATACGACGCTGATGTTCGGGATGGGCTCGGTGTTCGGTGCCGTATCGGGTCTGTTCTTCGACGGCACGTTGCGGCCGATGGTCATCACGATGCTCGTGGCATCCGTGGCGGCGAACCTGTGCGCCATCCTGACGCGCACGAGAGTGAGCAAGATTGCGCACGAAAGCGCCGCGGCGCCGGCCGGCGGCGCAGGCGTACCCGATTGATCGAGGCTCCTCGGCCGCCGCGGCGGGCGCGGTATTCGGCGTGAGGGGCGCCGAGCGAGCGTCAGGCGCGTATCGGCCAGGGCTCGTCGCGCAATGCCTGCTTCCCAATTGTTGTGCCGGCCGTCGAAGTAGCCGACTTTCACCTCGGCCGGATCGATGTCGTCGAGCGCGTTCAAGTTCACCGAGACGTATTCGCCGCCGAGCTGCTCGAGGTGGCCGCGGCCGAAGCACGTGACGCCGCAGGTCTTGCAGAAGTAGCGTTTCGCCGTCTTGCCGCCCCACTCGTACGCCGTGAGATTGCGCTCTCCGGACAGCAATCGGAACGCGTCGGGTCGCGCGATCGCTCCAAGCGTGGCGACTTTCGTACAGACCGTGCAGTTGCAACCGGTTCCCGAGGTCGCGTCGATCCGCACCTCGAACTTCACCGCGCCGCAGTGACAGCTGCCGCTGTGCTCGGCGATTTCGCTCGCTGCTTTGTTCATGTCCAAGCTCCTTCTCTGTCGTCGACGCCAGGTTAGCGCGCGTCACGTGACAGCGCGTGTCATGTTTGACGGCGCGGCGACGAGCCCGGTTCCCGCCGCGCGGTTCGTGCGAACGCCTCGAACGCGGCGTTCTCTGGACACGTCGAGCGACGGCCGCCAAAATCCGCACGCGCCTCGAAACATTTCGGCCTCACTCTGCGGAGAATCATCCGTGAAATTCATGCTGATGATCTACAACGAAAAGCCGCTGCTCGACGCGCTTCCCGCAAGCGAGTTCGACGCGCGCATGCGCCAGTGCCTGTCCCACGCCGACGATCTGCGCCGGCAGGGGAGGCTGCTCGACTCGCAGATGCTCGAGGAGCCGTCCGCCGCGAAATCGGTGCGGATTCGCAACGGGCGTCAGACGACGCTCGACGGGCCGTTCGCCGAGACGAAGGAAATGATCGCCGGATTCAACGTGATCGAGGCCGAGAGCATGGACGAGGCCGTGCGGATCGCGTCCGAGTTTCCGTGGGCGCAGACGGGCTGCGTCGAGGTTCGGCCGATTCGCGACATCGAAACCGTTCGCGAGCGCGTCGGCGGAAGCCGCGTGCGCTAGCGCGTCGGCCCGTGCGCTAGCGCCGTTGTCTGCTTCCGAGCCGCCGCCGCACCCGCCTATTTGAAGCTGAAAATGTCCTCGGCCTCGGGCCGCTCCATGCCCTTCTCGTGGTACTCCTGCCAGATCTGCGCCCACGGACGGCCGTACATGTCGGGCACCTTGTACTCGATCGTGGTGCCGGGTGAGACCGGCGTTGCGCGGCCGTTCACGGGATAGAGCGACGGCACGCAGTCGATGAACACGAACGGATCGCCTTCGTCGACGTCGGCCACTCTGTCGAAGTTGCGGATCATCCGGATCGGCTCCACGAGCGCTTCGGGATCGTAGAAGATTCCTTCGTGGTTGAGCCCGATCACTTTGCCCGCGGCGTCGCGGTTCGGCGTGTAGATTTCGATCGTTTGCAGCTTGCTCGAGAACTCGAAATTGCCGTGGACCTTCCAGCCCTGGATGTTCGAGGTCCAGGTGACGAGCACGTCTTTGTCCCAGAAGCCGATCGTCTCGCCATACCAGCGCGCCACGTCCGCGCCGAGACGCGGGGTCGCGCCGTCCATCTTGAACTCGCGGCCGATGTAGACGTTGGTGACGAAGGTGTCGGCGTCGCCGGCCATGATCTGCACGAGCTTCGGCGTGACGATGATCGAGTGCGGCTGATTCGTGACGCCATGGTAGTGCCAGCGCCGCATGAAGCCCTCGGGCCAGCAGTACTGCGCCGGCCACTGCGCCGCGTCCGAGACCGCGTCGTGATAGAGCTCCTCGACCATGCGCGTCTGGTACTCCGGCGTGAGCAGCGACAGGATCGTCGGGGTCTGGTTCCAGTAGATCTCCGCGTACCAGTTCTGCCCGCGCGGCCACAGGTAGCGGCCGGACCATTCGACGGGGGCGGTGGCCTGAGTGTGCTGCGTCGGGCCGCCGCGTCCGCGCGTCTCGGCCAGCAGCGCTTCGTAGTGCTGCTTGCGCCGTCTTGAACCGATACGGGCTCACGATCGCCGCGCGCGGATAGTCGTGATCGCAATACCCCCAGGCCGCAGAGCGCGGAGGGTCGCTGCCGATCGACGTGATGCCGCCGTACGCGCCGCGCTGTGACTCGATCGACCAAGGGCTGTTGCAGCGGAAGTAGCGCGGGTCGGTCCAGAGCGCGCGGTCTTTGTAGAAGTCCTTCGACGTGAACAGGTCGACCGGCAGCGGCTGTACGCCCTTCGGGCGTCGCGCCGTCGAACGCCGACCCGTAGCTGATCTGCGTCAGCTTTCCATCCGGTCCGCGGCGCGAAGGTCTGAACGGCCCGACGATCAGGTCGCTGTCGGGATAGGCCTCGAGCGTCGCGGGCGTCGCGGGCGACACGCCGGGAATGGCGCGCGCGAGCGGTGCGGCGCGGCCCACGCTCTTGAAGCCGATGTCGGCGGTTTTTTGCGCCTCCGCGACGGTGCTCGTGAGCAGCGTCGCTGCGAGGGTAGCCGCGACTATTGCCGCCGCGACCCCGTCGAGGACCGTCCCGAAATGCGTTCTCGATTCCAACGCGCCGATCATCGACATGGGCATGACCTCGTACGGCAATGAATTGTCGTCGAGCAATCTAGAGCATTTCGGGCGACCTTGCCCACATTGACGCGTCGCGACCGAGGTTGGGGCCGGCTCATGATCTGCCTCACCCAGCCATTGACACCGCGCTTTGCGGGACCCTTATCATCGTGCCGATGCAAGCCGAATCGCTCGAGGTTCTCGAAAAGGCGGACGTAGCGCCCGCGCAAGCGCGCGCGATCGTTCGCGCAATCGAGATCGAGATCGCCGGAGCGAAAGACACGCTTGCAACGAAGCACGATCTGCTACTGCAAACGCAGGACACCCACCAACAGACGGATAACGTTCGTCGGGAAGTGACGGAGCTCGGTGCTACGCTGCGCGGAGAGATGGCGCAGCTGCGCGCCGAGGTGCGAACGGAAATGGCAGGCCTGCGCACCGATATGGCGGAATGGCGCGGCGAGCTACGAGCCGAGATCCATGCTGCCGCGAGCAGTGGCACGCGCCAGATGTACATGGCGCTGCTCGGCCAAATGGCGGTGCTACTCGGGTTCGCATACTTCTTCGCGACGCACGTTCGCTGACTCGCGACTGAAATCGCACTCGCTACCGGCTTCTCGTCCGTCTTACGCTCGCGGCTGAGAGCGATACTCGGGTATGGTGACCGCCGAGTTTCCGCGTAGAGGAGGGGTAATGAGCACGAAGAAGATCGTCGCCTGGCTGCTGAGCGGCTTGGCCGTAGTAGCGTTTACTGGAACGGCCACGGCCCAAGGCCCGGCCGGCCTTTATCAGAAGACCACGTACACCGGCAAAGAGATCGGCAAGCTCACGGGCGACGTTTACTACGCGCGCTGGGACGACTACCTCTCCGCGTTCATGGTCACGCCCGAGGGCGTGGTGCTCGTCGAGCCCGTCGGTGTCGAGTTCGCGACTTGGCTCAAAGGCGAGATCGCCGCGCGCTTCAAGGTGCCCGTGAAGTACGTGATCTACAGCCATTCGCACGCGGATCATGCATCGGGCGCGGCCGTGTACGCCGACACCGCGAAGATCATCGCGAACGAAGCGCTGCCGAAGCTGCTCGCAGTGCCGCCGGGAAGCACCGCGCTGCCGGACAATCTCAAAGCGCAGGACACGAATGGCAACGGCAGCATCGAGCGCGCCGAAGCGCAGGCGAACATCGCCGCGCTATTCGATCTCTACGACGCGGACAAGAACGGCGTGCTGAGCGGCGCGGAAGCCGTCCGCGGCCCGCTGCGCGACGTCATGGAACCCACCGAGACCTATAGCGGCAAGCTCGACATTCGGCTCGGCGGCAAGCTCGCGCAGGTGATGTCGATTCCCACGGCGCACGCGCCGGACAACACCGTCGTGCGCTTCGTGGACGGGACGAACGTGGTATTCGCATCGGACTGGATCACGGTCGACCGCGTGCCGTTCGGCCCGGGCATCGCGTCGCCCGACGAAATTGCGAAGGCAAAACAGCTTGCGGCGATGGACTTCGAGTTCTTCGTCTGCAGCCACGGTAAGCTCGGCAAGAAAGCGGACGTGAACGAGAACATCGCGTATCGCGAGGCCGTGCGCAACGCGGTCGCGAAAGCGATCGCCGACGGCAAGACACTCGAGCAGACACGCGACAGCGTGCTGATGTCCGACTATAGCCAGTGGGAGTTCTACGAGCAGCAGCGCCCGCAGAACGTGGTGGGCACCTATCGGATGCTCACGACGCAGCGTTGATTGCGTTCCCGAAGCGGCGGCCGCGCTAGTGTGCCTCGCGCTCGGGGCCGGGGCTGTGGCGGAGTCGAATAGGGCGTCACGGCAGCGCGAGCGCGACGAGCTCGGCCGGATGGTCGGTGCTGCCGACCGAGAGCACGACGTACTGCTTGCCGTCGTGCATGAACGTCATCGGCGTGTTGTTCTGGCCGACACCTAAATCGATCGACCAGATCGTCGCGCCGGTCGCCTTGTCGAGCGCCTTGAACTTCGTGCCGCCGACGTTGGCGGGCGAGCGCGGCGTGCTCTTGTCTGCTTCGGTGACGAACAGCAGCGTCTTCGTCGCGATGACGGCGGACGGCGTGGCGTCGCCGAGCGGCGGCAGCTTCAACGCGGCGAGCGCGGGGTGGTTCCGCGGTCCGTCGCCGTTCGGCACCATCCAGGCCTGGTCGCCGCGATTCAGGTCGAACGCCGTGATGCGGCCGTACGGCGGCTTCATCAACGGCAGCCCTTGCGGGCCGTTCATGATTTCGCGCATACCCGCGCGGTAGCGCAGATCCGAGCGCGCGGGATCCGGTGCGAACAGATCCGCGACGAACGCTACCGTGCGCGACGGGACGTACAGAATGCCCGTGTCCGGGTCGAACGCGCCGCCGTTCCAGTTCGCGCCGCCGCTCGCGCCCGCGAGCTGGATCGTGCCGAGCTTGCCGCCCGGCGCCTTGTCGATGACCGACGGCGGCGTGAACTGCGGCCCGATCACGTAACGCTTCACGATCTCGAGCGCTTCGGCGCGCAGCGCGGGCGTGAAGTCGATGAGGTCGTCGGCGGTGAGCCCCTGGCGCTCGTACGGCGGGGGCTTGGTCGGATACGGCTGCGTGCGCGCGGCGACCTCGCCCGGCACGGTCGACGCAGGCACGGGGCGTTCCTCGATCGGCCAGACCGGCTTGCCCGTCACGCGGTCGAGCACGAACACGAACCCTTGCTTCGTGACCTGCGCGAGCGCTTGGATTTTGCGGCCGTCGACGGTGATGTCGACGAGGATCGGTGCCGCCGGGTTGTCGTAGTCGAACAGGTCGTGATGCACCGTCTGGAATCCCCAGACGCGCGCGCCGGTCTTCGCGTCGAGACACACGATCGAGCTCGTGTAGAGGTTGTCGCCGAGCCGGTGGCCGCCGTACATGTCATTGGTGCCGCCGCTCGTCGGCACGTAGACGTAGCCGAGATCGTCGTCGACGCTGAACGTCGACCAGGTGTTGGCGGCGCCCGAGTACTTCCACGAGTCGTTTTGCCACGTGGCGATGGCGGGGTCGCCGGCCTTCGGGATCGCCTGGAACGCCCAGCGCAGCTTGCCCGTGCGCACGTCGAACGCGCGCACGTCGCCGGGCGGGCCATCCTTGTACACGGCGGAGTCCTGCTCGAGCATCGACGAGCCGACGAGCACGACGTCGCCCGCGACCACCGGCACGCCGGCCCACTTGTAGCGGAACTCCGGCGTCGTGAGCTCGACTTTGCCGCCGTCGCCGAAGCTTGCGATGGGCTCACCGGTCTTCGGATTCAGCGCGAACAAATGCTGCTGGCGAACGGTGAGGATGCGCGCCTCGTCGCCGCGGCCCCAGTACGCGACGCCCTTGCTGATCATGAGCGAGGGCAGCCCTTCGGGTCCGTCGATGAGCGGCTTCTGCGTCCAGAGCGTGCGCCCGGTCTTCGGATCGATCGCCTCGGCGAGGCCGAAGCCGTTCGGAATGTACAGCATGCCGCCGACGTAGATCGGCGTGGCCATGTAGCGGTTCGACACGGTGAGGTCGGGGTTCGCAGCGATGATCGCGGGATCGACTTGCGGGTGCCGCCACGCGATACGCAGCTGTGCGACATTCGCCTTGTCGATCTGCGCGAGCGGCGAGTAGCGCGTCGTGTGCTTGTCGCCGGAGTAGTAGCCCCATTGCGCGGCGTCTTGCGCGTGCAGCGGCGCCGCGCTGATGGCGAGAAGCAGGAAGGCGAGTGACGGCCGCAGCCGTTCGTTCCGTCGGCGCACGTGTAGACCCCCGGTTATCGTTTGCGCGGCTCTGAGGCGCGCTTCCGCGGAAGCGTAGCACGGCCGCGGTTTTCAACTCAGCGGACCGGTCCTTGCGCCACTCGAGCGTTGCCGCCGACTTTGCCCCCGGGTTAGGCGTGGGCAGCCGACCGGCTGCCTCGCACGCCGTTTCTCAACCCTCGGCGAGTGCAGCGAAGCTGCGCAAGATCGCCGTCCACCCGTTGTCGTGGCCTATCCGCTCCTTCACGCGTTCTGCGGCGTCGCCGAAACGCTCGAGCGAGCGGTGCTCGAGCTCGACGCGCGTGCGAGCGGGCGTCACCGCCAGAAACTTCACCTCGACCTCGGTGACGAGTTGCGGGTCGAACTTGAACGAGGCGTCGATCTGCCACGCGAGCGTCAAGCCGCTCGGCGGGTTCCACGCGATCACGTAGCCCCAGTCGCATTCGCTGCCGTCCTCGCCGCGTTCGTACCAGCGCCCCTTTACCCTCGGCTCGAGGATCGCTTCGACGACGGGGGACTTGCCGATGTGATGCGATCTTCGGCCACCACGCGCTGAATCTCTTCGTGAAGACTTCGAACGCTTTCGCTTGCGACGCGTTCACTTCGATCGAGCGCCGCACGGGCGCCGGCTTGATCGTTCTAGTCATCGATCGAACCTATCCGACCTTCAAGCTGCGGTGCGCAGCGCGTCGGGCGGCGCCGTCGCCTTCATGCTGGGCCGTTCGCCGACGCGGGCGAGCCAGGCGGCAAGCGCGGTCCCGCGCATGACCGACTCGCCTTCCGGCGTCGCGGCGAGGTAGTGGAGCTGCGGCGCGAGCAGGACGTCGGCGATCGAGAAGTCTGCGCCCGCGAGAAACTCTTGATCGCCGAGCAGGCGGTCGAGCTCGCCGAGGCACAGCCGGCGTCGGGCAGCGCCGCGGCGATCGCTTCTTCGTTCGGCGTCTTGCCGAACAGCACGGGTGCGACGATGCGCTCGAACACGATCACGCGCGCCACTTGCGGGAATAAATACCAGTCATTGATGCCGATGATCTGGTTCATCCGGCCGAGCGCTTCTGGAGCCGTGCGGCTGCAGAGCGGGGATCGGGGTACACCGCGTCGATGTAGCGCAAGATCGCCTGCGTCTCGTAGAGCACGAACGCACCGTGCTCGATGACGGGAACGCGGCCGAACGGATGCAGACGTCGATACTGCTCGCTGCGCGTAGAGCTCGGCTCGAGGGCCTGCACGCGATACGGCGCGCGCTTCTCCTCGAGCGCCACCAGAACGCTGCGCAGGAACGGGCTGCCAGGGATGCCATGAACAACGAAGTCTTTCATCGTCGGTCTCCTCTGTGATGTTCTCGTTGCGACAATCAATCTCGCGGCGCGGGGTCGTCCTTCTCGACCTCCGCCTTGAACGCGTCGAGCGCGGCGCCCCAGAACCGATCGAGCCAGGCCCGAAGCACGCCGAGGCCGTGGGGGTCGATCTCGTAGACGCGGCGCGTGCCGTCCGCGCGATCCACGACGAGCCCCGCGTCTTTCAACACCTTCAGGTGTTGCGACACGGCCGGCCGGCTGACCGGCAGCTCGTTCGCGAGCTCGCCGACCGCGCTCGGCGCCTTGCGCTAGCCGTTCGAAGATCGCGCGCCGGGTCGGGTCAGCGAGGGCAATGAAGGTCGCCGATAGGTTAGCCATGACTTACGGTAAGTAAATGCTTACGTAGAGTCAAGTGCCGACGACTCGGGCTTGCTCTCGAGCGCGCCGCGCTCGCGTGTTCGTATACGATCGAACGCGCGACACAAAAGGGGAGTTCGCAATGAACCGCATCGTCGCCTGTCTCGCGCTCATCGCCGTTCCGTTCGCGACCTTCGGCCAGTCGTCGCCGCCGGCGTGCGATCGCGCGTGCCTGAAATCCACGCTCGACTCCTATCTACAGGCGGTCGTGAAGCACGACCCGTCGGCCGCGCCGCTCGCGGTCGGCTATCGCCATACCGAGAACGCGCTCAACGTGCCGCGCGGCAAGGGTGTTTGGCAGAGCGTGACCGCGCTCGGCAAGGTGCAGCGCCGCTACCTCGATCAGACCGCGGGGCAGGCCGCGTACTACGGCATCGTCGACGAAGGCGGCAAGCTCGCCGTCGTGACGGCGCGGCTGCGCGTGGACAACCGCGCGATCACCGAAGCCGAGTGGTTCATCGCTCGCGACGGCGATCCCGGGCTCCCGGGCGCGAACCCTCCGAACTTGTGGAGCCCGGACGGCCTCACGGCGACGCCTCCGCCGGAACGCGTGCTGCCCGCGAACGAGCGGCTGCCGCGCGACCGGCTGATCGCGATCGTCAACAGCTACTTCGACGGCATCACGTCGCACGACGGCGAAGTCGTGCTCGCGCACAAGGGGTGCAATCGCTACGAGAACGGCACGCGCGTGACCGGCCGGCGCGGCGGCGACAACGACGACTGCGTGTCGGGGCTCGCGGGCTTCGATCTCGCGAACGTCGCGGGCCGCCGTATCCCGCTCGTCGACGACGAGCAGGGCGTCGTGCTCGGAATGGCCGTGTTCATTCGCAAGCCGGGCTCGAACCGGCCGCGCAACGCGTTCAGCGAATGGTTCTGGATCGAGGACGGCCGGATCCGCAACATCTGGACGGCGATGTTCTACCCGGGGCCCGAGCGGCCCGTGCCGAATTGGCCGCCGTACGAAGGGAATTTCCCGCTCGCGACCGCGCCCGCGGAGCCCGCGCCGAGCCCCGTCAAATGAGGAAGCCGAGATTGCGCGCGGCGAAGTTGTCGATGCTCGGTGCGATCGTCTGTGAGGTCGGCCTCCGGCACGCCGAACCAAGTCCCGAGCGTCGCCGCGTACTGATCGGACGAAACCGTCGGAATGAAGCGCCCGCCGCCGACGTCGTCGGCACGGTCCGCGCCGCGGCGCGCGCCGATGCGCAACAACGGGTACTCGCCGTAGAGGCGGCCGCCCGCCACGGCGCCGCCGGTCACGAATTGCACACCGCCCCAGGCGTGATCCGTGCCGTCGCCGTTCGACGTGAGCGTGCGCCCGAAGTCCGATTGCGTGAACGCGACGACCTTGTGAGAGAGACCGAGCTGCTGCATCGCGTCGTCGAACCGCTTCAGCGCGTCGCTCACCGTACCGAGCAGCGTCGGCTGATCCGCGACCTGATCGTCGTGCGTGTCGAATCCTCCGGTCGCGACGAAGAAGATCTGCCGCGACATCTGCAGTCGGTCGCGCGCGGCGATCAGCTTCGCGACGGTTCGCAGCTGCGTCGCAAGACTCGATAGCGCGGGCGAAGGATTGCTCGGCAGCGCCGCGAGCTCGGGCGCGGTCGCGAGCGCCGCGGACACCTCGTCGCCGAACAGCAGGGCGCGCTTGTACACGTTGGCGAACGCGCGCTCGTAGACGGTCTCGTAGCTCGCGTCGGCGACGGCTTGGAACGCCTGGCGGCGAGCCGGGCCGGTGCCGGTGGCGGGAAACGCCGCGAACGCCGTCGGGCCCGCGCCGCCCATCGTGTAGGGCACGGCCTCCACGCCGGCCTGAAACAACGTCTGCCCCGACAACGATACGTTCAGCGCGAGCCGCTGGCTCGCGAGGCGGCTGCTCAGCACGTCGGCGATCCGCCCGGCCCAGCCCGACTTCGAAGGTACGTTGCCCTTGAGCGAATGCCATTGGTCCTGCTGATCGTTGTGGGAGAACAGTTGCGGCGGCAGCGGAACGGAGCGGTTCTGGTATTGCGCGAGCGTCGCGGGCGCGATGAGCGGTCCCACGTTCGCGACGACGGCCGCGCGGCCCGAATTGAACAGGTCCGCGAGCCCCGGCATCGCGGGATTCAACCCGAACGACCAACCGCTCGGGTCCGGTACGGCGAGCTGCAGCGGCAGCAACGAGGCCTTGGGGATCGAGAGATTCTGGCGCGACGCGGCATACACCGCGTGCTCCGCGTCGCTCGAGGGCACGACCATGTTCCAAGAGTCGTTGCCGCCGAACAGGAATACGCAGACGAGCGCCTTGTAGTCGGCGAACGAGCCGTCTCCGGCCATCTGAGCGTAGGTGACGCCCGACGTGCGGCCGAAAGCGTAAGCGACGCCGCCCGCCGCGGCCGCCCGCAGGAAACGGCGTCGAGTCGTGCGGTCGCAGCGCGGCTGCACGGGGCTCATCGCTGCACCGCGAATTCGGGCGACGTCGCGACGAGGTAGAGCGCCTCGGCGACTCGCTGCTGCGCGTTCGTCGCGGCCACGCGGGCCACCTGCTGCTCCGCTTGCAACCGCAGCGCGTCCGAGATTCGTCCGGCGAGCAGCTTCCCGCTCACGGCCGCGACCAGGGCGGCAGGATCGGCGGCGAGCGCAACCTCCGATTCGATGTTGATCACGACGGAGTCCGGATTGGTGACGTTCGATCGCGAGTTGCGCGAGAACGCTTGGCCATAGAAGAAGTTCGCGACCAGCGTGTTCTGATACTCGGTCGCAATCTGCAGCTCCGGTGCCACGAGCCCCTGATCCGAGATCTCGCCCGGAGGCGCGTAGAACGGGCTGAAGAAGTTGAACACGGAGCCCGCGGTCAGCGGTCCCTCGCCGAAATTCGTCGCGGCGTTGATGTTGACGTACATGCCGCTCGCCGCTTTGCCGTCGTAGGCGCGCCAGAATTGCGTGAGCCGCAGCAGCGGCTCCTTGAGCTTGCCGGCCGCCGCCCCGCTCGGGGTGGCGCGCGCCTCGTCGTCGAGCAGGATGGCGCGCACCACGGCCGCCAGATTCCCGCGCTGGCCGGCTCCGTCGTTGTCGAACACGCCGCTCACGCGTTGCACGTAGGCGGGCGACGGATTGCTTGCGACCAGTTTCTGGATGAGCTGGCGAGCGATGAACGGTCCTACGTTCGGGTGGTTGAAGATGCTGTCGAGCGCGTCGGCGAGGTCCTGCGCGGGCGTTTGCCCGGACGGCAGCGAGATCTTCGCGGCGCTCGGATACGTGAGCAGCTGTTTGGCGCCCGTGGCGTGCTGCTCGGCGAACGCCTGCATCGGCAGGATCTGATTGGCCGCGGTCGCGCGCGTGCTGCCGAAATTGCAGGCGCCGGAGGAGCCGGCCGTGCATGCCCATTTCCAGCCGGTGAAGACGTGGGCGAAGCCTTCGATGACGGTTTGGTCGTAGGTCGGGATCGGCTCGTTCTCAACGTCGCGCTTTGCGGTGCCGTCCGCGTTCAGCTGCACGAGACCGATCGTGAACAGCTGCATGAGCTCGCGCGCGTAGTTTTCGTCGGGCCGTATGTTCTTCGCGACGTCGGGTTTCTGGTTCCCGAGCATCGAGAGATACACGCCCATCATCGGGTGAAGCGTGACGTCCTCGAGCAGCTTGCGGAAATCGCCGAAGGCGTCGCGCGCGAGCATGTCGTAATAGTCGGCGAGGCCGAAAGGATAGTTGCCGAGCGTCACTTGCGACACGACCATGATCTGCGCAAGCGCCCATGCCACGCGCTGGCGCAGCTGATCGTTGCCGCGCACCGCGTTCTGAAACCAGACGTCCTGCCGCTGGTTGTTGAGCGAGGCGATGTTGAACCCGCGTCGGCGTTGGATTGGGTAGGGCCGCCTGCACGTAAGGGAGCTGCGTGGACGGCTGCACGCTCAACTGCTCGTCGATCCAGCGCCCAAACGCGCTCGCCCCGTTGGCGAGGCCGATCAGGCGCTGCGCTTCGGCTTCCGTCGCGCCGAAGGTCGCTTGATTCAGAAATCGATACGCCTCGGCTTTGCTCAGCGGTGCGGCTGGCGGCGCCGCGGGCGGCGGCGGGCTCGGAGCCGCGGCCGCAGGCTCATCCGAGCTCGAGCCGCCGCATCCGGCGAGCGCGAGCATGGCCGCCACCGCGAATGGCGCTGCACGACGCGAGCCACGCACCAAATTTCCCCCGGTTCGCCCCTGACTTTATTAGGCTGTTTTTGGGCGCCTCGAACGCGACTGAAGCCGCGCGTTTGACCGACAATACGCCCTGCGCTCTTGCGCTGTCCAGGTTTCGACGGCGGCGCATGTGCATTGCCCGAGCGCGCGCTTTCCGTACACTCCACGCATGGCCGGGCTGACGAATACGCTGATCTGGCTCGAGCGCACCGATCTCAGTGTCTGGATCCGCGAGACGACGTCGATCTTCGCGTTTCCGTTCATCTTGTTCCTGCACACCCTCGGATTGGCGATGCTCGCGGGCATCAGCGTCGCGATCGACGTGTGGCTTCTCCGGACGCGCACGTTCGCCTCCGTAGCGCAGATGAGGGGCTACATTCGCGTCATGTGGCTCGGTTTCGGGATCAACACGGTCTCGGGCGTGGCGCTGCTGCTCGCTTATCCGGCCAAGGCGCTCACGAACCCGGTGTTCTACACGAAGATGCTGCTCGTGGTGCTCGGCGTGTACGCAGTGGCGCGCATCAACCGCGAAGTATTTCCGAACGGCATCGCGGTCGCGGGCGCCGTCGTCACGACGATCGCGAAACGTTGGGCCGTGATCTCGCTGCTGGTGTGGGCCGGCACGGTGCTCACTGGCCGGCTGCTCGCGTACACCCAGACACGTGCTGTTTGCGGACGAGTTGCTATGACTCTCCCGCAGATCATTCATTGGCTCACGCACACGCCCGTGAACTCGTTGGTGATGGACTATCGCTGGACGTGGCCGATCAGCGAGACGTTGCACTTCTGCGGGCTCGTGATGATGACCGGCACGGTCGGCGCGTTCGACTTGCGCGTGCTCGGTCTCGGCAAGGGCATCTCGCCCGCCGCGCTGCACCGCTCGCTGCGCTACGGCGTGGCAGGATTCGGAATTTCGATCGTCACGGGCTCGCTGTTCATCTTCGGGCAGCCCGATCAGTACTTCTACAACGACGCGTTCAAGGTGAAGGTGGTTTGCCTTGCGCTGCTCGGACTGAACGTGTTGGCGTTCTATTCGCTCGAGGCGCGCAAGGTGCTCGCGCTCGGCCCGACCGGCGAAGCGTCCGTCCCCGCACGCTGTTTCGCGGCGATCTCGCTGTGCTTGCTCGTCGCGATCATGTGCGCGGGGCGGATGCTGACGTTCTTTCGGCCCTAGTCGCGGCAATCGCATGCCTGGTGCGGCGAGCGCGAGCGTGGCACCGTTGCGCGGCGTGTCGGGCACGAGGAGCAGAGTGGCGGTCCAGACCTCGCGAGCGAGAGCCAAGATCTTGAGGGACGAGGCTCGGTTCTCGTGCGCAGTCCGTTGATGCGGCACGCCGCGGCGTTGCTCGGAGCAGCATTGCTCGCCGCCGGCTGCGCGGTGCCGCGCGAGGCCACGGTTCCGCTGCGCACGGTCGCGATCGGTCAGCAAGGCGCGCACGATACGCTGGTCGTGCTGCTGCCGGGAATCCGCGACTTGCCCGAGAAGTTCGCCCAGTCGGGGTTCGGCGAGCCGAACGGCAGCCGAAACTTCGACATGCTTGCCGTAGACGCGCACTGGGGCTACTACGAGGATCGCAGCATCGTCGAGCGGCTGCACGACGATGTCGTCGAGCCTGCGCGGCGGAGCGGCTATCGGCGAATCTGGCTCGTCGGCGTGTCGCTCGGCGGGTTCGGCTCGCTGCTCTACGTCGACCGTTTTCCGGACGACGTCGAAGGAATCGTGTTGTTGGCACCCTATCTCGGCGAGCCGGACCTCGCGGACGCGATCGAGCAGGCCGGCGGCCTCGAGGCATGGTCGAGGATGCCGTTGCCCAAGAATCCTTTCGCGCTCGGATGGCGATCGCTGCAAAACATCGCGGTGCGGGGCCGGCCGCGCGTGATCGTCGGCTACGGTACGTCGGATCCGCTTGCGGCCACCTACGGTCCGCTGCTGCAGACGGTGCCCGCGTCGAAGGTGCATGCGCTCGGCGGCGCGCACCGCTGGTCCACTTGGGCGCCGCTGTGGCGACGCAATCGAAGCTACGGGCGAGATCCAATGACGCGCGTCGTGAGGGCCGCATGAGCTTGCGCATCGTCGGAGCTGGGTTCGGCCGCACCGGTACGCTGTCGCTAAAGCTCGCGCTCGAGCAACTCGGCATCGGCGCCTGCTATCACATGACGGAGATCCCGAAGCGGCCGGAACACGCGGCACTGTGGCTGGCTGCGAGTCGCGGCGAACGCGTCGACTGGGACGAAATCTTCGCGGGCTATTCGGCCGCCGTCGACTGGCCGTCATGCGTGCTGTGGCGAGAGCTGCTCCGCGCATATCCCGACGCGCGGGTGATCCTGACCGTGCGCGATGCCGCAAGCTGGTACGCGAGCTTTCGCGAGACGATCCTGCCGCGGCTCGAGAACCTGCCGCCGGTCGCCAGCCCCGCCATGCACGCGCTCTACGACTTGGGCCGCGAGGTGATTCTGCGCCGCACGTTCGGCGGGCGCGCCGCCGACGCGAGCCACGCGATCGAAGCGTTCGAGGCGCACAACGCGCAAGTCATTGCGGCGCTCGGCCCCGAACGGCTGCTCGTCTACGACGTCGCGGCCGGATGGGAGCCTCTGTGCGCATTCCTCGGCATGCCGATCCCCGCTGCCGCGTTCCCGCGAACGAATTTACGCGCAGGCTTCGTCACGGGCTTGCGCAGCGGCATCGCGCGCGGCGGCCGGAAAGTCATGCCTACGCGGCCGTAGCCGCGAGCGGGACCGGCGGCGGAGCCGTGTCCGCGGAGCGCGCCAGCCAGCGCTGCATTTGGATTTCGGGGCGGCCGCAGCCCACGGCCGCCACGCCCACGAACGCGTCACCCGCGGAGTACAGCGCCAGGTGCGCCGGGATTTCCGCGCGCGCTTCGATCAGCGGCGGCTCGATGCGGCACTCGATGTAATCGAGCCCGCCCGCGAGACCGCAGCCGAGCGCTTTCAAATACGCTTCTTTGAGCACCCAGAGCATGTAGAAAGCGTCGGCGGGCGCGCCGCGCAGCCGTTCGTATTCGGCGGCGCAAAAGTAGCGCCTTGCGATCTCCATGTTCCACTGGCGCAGCCGGGGCAGCTGCACGTCGATGCCGATTTCGCCGTGCGGCGCCACCGCGCACATGAGCATGCGGCCGCTGTGCGACTGGCTGATCGCCGGACCGCTCACGCACTCCGGCTTCCCGCCGTCGCGCGTCGTCACGCGATGCGAGCCGCGGCACGGCCCGTCGAACGCTCGAGCGCGTAACGCAGCAGTGCGCGCCCAGCGAGGTACTCCGTGCGCCGGCGCGGATGCGTGAACGCGGCGAGCCGCACGCGATCCTCGGGTGTCACGAGTGCATCGATATCCGCAGCCCCGATGTCGTGCGAATCGGCGTAGTACACGGTCAGTCGTGCGGGTGCGTGGACGCCGCGCGGTGCCTCTGCGGCGCACGGCGTCACGTCAGGCCCCCGTCGATGCAGATGACTTGGCGCGTCACGTAGGCGGCGAGATCCGAGAATAGATAGGCCACGAGCGCCGCGACTTCGTCGGCTCTGCCGAGGCGGCGGGCCGGTACGATCTTCAGCATGCTCTCGAGATCCGCATTGGCGGTCATGCCGGTGTCGATGAGGCCCGGCGCCACGCAATTCACCGTGATCTTGCGCTTCGCGAGCTCGAGCGCGAGCGCTTTCGTCGCGCCGATGAGGCCGGCCTTCGCGGCGCTATAGTTCACTTGGCCCCGGTTGCCGAGCACGCCGGACACGGACGACAGCGCGACGATGCGTCCGCCCTGATGCGCCTCGATCATCGGCATCACGCACGGGTGCAGTACGTTGTAGAACCCGTCGAGATCGGTCCGCAGCACGGCGTCCCAGTCCTCGCCCGTGAGGGCAGGAAACGCATTGTCGCGGTGGATGCCGGCGTTGCTCACGACACCGTAATACGGACCGTACGAGCCGATGTCCGCTTCGAT
Source organism: uncultured Gammaproteobacteria bacterium (assembly GCA_963742115.1). Taxonomy (GTDB): domain Bacteria; phylum Pseudomonadota; class Gammaproteobacteria; order Steroidobacterales; family Rariloculaceae; genus FEN-1219. The sequence goes on along the minus strand of CAVUKQ010000004.1, from coordinate 553,209 downwards.
CGCCGCGCGGCTCGCGGCACGGTCGGCGACATCGAATTGCAACACCCGCGCTTCGCCTCCGGTGCGTCCGATCTCGTCGGCCGTGCGCAACGCGCCGTCGCGATCGCCGCGGTAGTGCACTGCGATCGCGAAGCCTTCGCGGCCGAGCCGCGCGGCGATCGCGGCGCCGATTCCTTTGCTCGCGCCTGTGACGAGCACGGACCGCGTCATGTGCCTTCCGTTCGCCCGCGAAGGCTGCGCGAGCTCGGCGGCCGGCGGCTCGTAGGTGCTCACGACGGCCGTCGCGACGACGCGATCGATCGCGATCTCGCACTTGAACGTGGCGAAACCGGTATCGAGGACTTGCGGCTCCACGCTGATCGCGAGCCGCGCGCCCGCCGGAAACTCGTCGACGAAGCTCGCGTACGCGCGCGTCCCGAGCAGAAAGCCGACGCTCGGACGCGCGCTTCGCAGGCGCGCCGCGAATCCCGCGTGTGCTGCGATCGTCTGCGCCATGTACTCGATGCCGGCCCACGCGGGCACGCCGGCGCCGTCGAAAAACACGTTGCGCTCGGTCACCGTGGCCTCCGCGACGGAACGCGCGGCGTCGTAGCTCACGAGCCGGTCGATCAGCGTCATGCCCGGGCCGTGCGGGAGCAGCTCGCCGATCGGAATCGAGCTCGCGTCCATCTAGGTTCGGCCGATTGCGACGGCCGTGTTGCTGCCGCCGAACGCGAACGAGTTCGAAACGAATATGTCGCGTTCCCAAGCGCGGCCCGCTTCGACGAGGTCGATCTCGGGGAGCTGCGGATCCCTGACGCCGTCCCACAGATGCGGCGGTAAACGGCGGCCGCGCGCACCGTCCAGGAGCAACCAGCACAAACCGAGCTCTTGGGCACCCGCGGCGCCAAGCGTGTGGCCGGTCAGCGATTTCGTCGAGCCGCATGGCGTCGCGGTGCCGAATACTCGCGCGACGACGCGGCTCTCCATCTCGTCGTTCTTCAGTGTGGCGGTGCCGTGCAGATTCACGTAGCCGACGTCGGCAGGTTGCAGCCTGGCTTGCGCGAGGGCGGCGCGGATCGCGGTCTCCGCGCCGCGTCCATCCGGATCGGGTGCGGACATATGATAGCCATCCGACGATGCACCGACGCCGCAGAGGCGCACGGCGCTCGGCGTGCGAGTGACGAGGAACACGCACGCGCCTTCGCCGATGTTCAAGCCTTTGCGGTTGCGGCTAAACGGATTGCACAGCTCCGGCGACAACGACTCGAGCGCGTCGAAGCCGTTCAGCGTGAGTCGGCACAAGCTGTCGGCTCCGCCGACGACGGCCGCGTCGCAACGGTCCGCCGCGAGCAGGCGAGCCGCCGAGCTGAAAGCGTTGGCCGACGACGAGCATGCAGTCGAGATCGTGTAGCGCGGCCCGGTAAGCCCGAGATACCGGGCCGCGAATTCCGCGGCCATGCCGATCTCCTGCTGGCGGTAGTGGAACTTCGCGGGCATGCGGCCGTCGCGCTGCAGCGCTTCGATCGCGTCCTCGCCTTCGGCGATGCCCGACGTGCTCGTGCCGATCACGACCGCGATCCGATGCGCGCCGACGGGGTCGGCGGTGCGCGCGACCGACGCCGCGAGTTGATCGAGGGCGGCCTTGAGCAGGCGATTGTTCCGGCACTCGAACTTAGCGAGCGACGGCGGAAGCGGGGCGAGCGGTGCCCGCACCTCGCCGACGACGGTCGAGCGGTGCGTCAGCAGACCCGCGAACGGCGCCATCCCGGAGTGATCAGCCGCGAGCAGTCGCCGTCAGCACCTCGGCCTTGCCCGCGCCGAGCGCGTTGACGATGCCGATGTCGGAGAGATACAGCTTCACGGCGAGTCCCCGGCGAGGCACGCGCGGACCTTGTCGACGAGCACCTGCGGTGAAGCGAAGAGCATCTCCCCGTGGTCCTTACCTACGGCGACTTGCGTCGTGAACGCCGTGGTCACGCGCTCGCCGGTGCGGCAGTCCTTGATCTCGTAGGCGATCTTCAGGCGGTTCTCGTATTCCTCGAGCCACGCTTTGACCGCGAGCCGCTGGCCGAACCGCGTCGGCCGCAGGTACTTGATGTGCGCTTCGACGACGGGCCACAAGTAACCGGACGCGACCATGTCCGCGTAGTTGTAGCCGATCTTCGCGAGCAGAGCAGACCGGGCCGGTTCGAGGTAGCGGAAATAGTTGCCGTGCCACGTCACGCCCATCGGATCGGAGTCGTGGAACAGCACGTCGACCTCGACCTCCGACTCCAAGCTGTTACACGCGCGCGCGCAAGACATTGTTTTTGATTTGGCTTTGTCCGGCGTTTGGTCGGGCTCGGCTCACTCCCAGAAGTCGAAAAAATTAAACCATTGGGTTGGGGCCAGCAAGCAACGCTCTTCGAGGCGCTGTGCGTACTGCTGTGATTGCCCGCTCTAGCGCGTCGCGGCGCCGGTGGCGCGGCAACACGAGCGGATCGGCGAACGGCTCGATGAACACTCGGTAGCGTTTACCGATCCGCAAGCAAAAGAGCAAATACACGGGGCACGACAGCAGGCTTGCAAGGATGAAAGGTCCTTGGGGAAACGGCGCCGGGAGGCCGAGGAACGGCACGTGGATCGAGCGTTCGCGATTCCCCAGCGACACTCGATCCGCGGCGATCGCGACGTACTCGCCGGCGCGGATCTTGTCCTGCAGTTTGATGACCGAATCGGGTCCGAGCGAGTCGACTTGGATCATCTGCTCGAGTGCGCGCGGCCCGATCGTCGCGATCAGGCTATTTAGCTTCGGCGAGTTGCGCGTGAGCACGAGCGGGTTGACCTTGATCCCGTGCTCGAAGTCGGCGTAAGCGCGCAGCACCTCGAGGTTGCCGAGATGCGAGCCGATGAACAGCGCGCCGCGGCCGGATTCCCGCAATCTTCTGAACAGCTGTGGATCGTCGAAGTCGATGTTCGCGGCGGGGAACGCGCCGGCCCACACCGCTCCCTTGTCGAGCATTGAGTGTCCGAAATCCACCAGGTGGCTGAACGTGTTCATGCGCGCGGCGCTCGGTTGGCCGCGCTCCTGCAAGCGGCTGCGGACGCGCTGCAGGTAATCGCGCGAGGCGTTGCGCGCTTTGGGCGCGGTAACCCAGAAATACGCGACGACCGGATAGAGCAGCAACGTGAAAGCCCACCGGCCGAGCAGCAAGTAGACCGCATACATGAACCGCAGGCCCGCGACGTCGCCGCGCTCGCGAAGCTGCGACCAGTGCTCGCCGCGCTCGACGCTCATTGCGGCGCCCGCAGCAGCAGACGGCCGCTGCTGTAACGCGCGTCCGCGGACGCGAACGAGAACTGCACCTTGTGCGCGGCCGCCGCATGCTCGAGCGTGAGCGTCGCGCGAGTTCCCGGAGTCATGAGCTGCTGAAACTTCAGACGCTCGAGTCCCGCGAACCCGCCGCCGACGTCGAGGTAACGCCGCGCGAGCTCGAGCGCCCACTTTATCTGCACGACGCCGGGCACCACCGGTGCTCCGGGGAAGTGGCCGTCGAAATAGCGCAGGTCCGACGGCACGACTACCTCGATCTCGGCCACCGGCGTCGCGACGCGCCGGGCGACGACGAGCGGCTCGACCACGTACTCAGCGCGGCTTGTCTCGGCGGCCATCAGCGTCGCTCGAACAGGTCTTTGAGGACCGCGCGCTGGCGCTTGCCCTGGGCGTCGACGGGCACCGTGTCGACGTAGCGGAATTTGCGGGGCAACGCGATCGGCTCGATTCGCGTGCGCAGCGCGGCTTTGAGCGCTTGGTTGAGCGCTCGTCGGCCGCGGTGCGCGAGCTCGGCCGCGCCCACGGCGTTCAGCTGCACGACGACGCCGACGTATTGCCGCCCGCCGTCGTCGAGCGCGACCGCCGCGGCCTCCTCGATCCACTCGCTCTCGCAGAGATAGCGCTCGATCTCCGCGAGCGACACGCGCTTGTCCTCGATCTTCGCGAGATGGTCAGCGCGCCCCAAGAGCACGAACTGTCCGCGGCCCGCGAACGTTACTTGATCGCCCATCGTGAGCCAGCCCGGTTGTCCGGAGAATGGCGAGCTCGCCTCGAGCAAATGGTCCTCGCCCGCGCGGGTCTCGACACGCGGCATCGCCGTGAAGGTCGCCGCCGCGGCGCTCGTCTGGCGGCGCCAGGCGACGCCGCTCGTCTCGGTGCTGCCGAGCACCTCGATCGGGCACGTACCGAGCACGCGCGTTGTGTCAGCCGCGGCGTCCGCGGGCAACAGGCCGCCGGACGAGAATACGGCGCGCCAGCCGCTGGCTCCGTTCGGCAGGTGGCCGATCCGTTTCAGCAGGGCGGGGCTCGACACCAGCGCTTGGCCGGCGCCGTTCGTGAGCTGCTCCGGGTACTCGAGCCGAAACGTCGCGAACGGCCGGCGCTGCAGCAATGGCCACAGGACGCTGAACAACATTCCGTACACGTGCCGATGAGACACCGTCGAATGGACACGCGCGGTGCCGACATCGGCGCCCCACAGCAACTCCAGCACCGCGAGCTCGGCCTCCACGTTGTGGACTTGCCTCACGACCTCCTTCGGCACGCCGGTGGTCCCCGACGTATAGAGCACGAGCTGCGCGGACGGCGCGATCTCGCCGATTCGCTCGCGCGTCGCCGCGAGGTGCTGCCAAACCACGCGCTCGCGTGCGCTCGTTGCGGCGTCGCCCGCTTCGATGACGCCGTCGAACGCGAGCGCCGCAACGCTGCCTTCGAGCATCGTCGCCGGAGCCAAAACGGGTGTCTTCTGGGCGGCCCAGCAGCCAAGGAGCGCCGCGGCAAACTCGAACGTGTCCTCGAGATTCAGCACCCAGCGGCGACCCTTGCTCCGCGCGACGCGCGCGTACACGCGTGCGGCGGTTGCGACGAGGTCCTGCCAGCGCCGCTCGGTTCCGTCGCGCGCGAAGCACGCGACGTGATCGGTATCGGCGGCAAGCGCAGCGGTAAGCGCGGTCGCCGTCATTTGCGCAGGTTCCGCATGGCGCGGCGCCGCGTCAGCAGCTCCGCGCCGAACATCGCGCCGATTAGCACGTAGGCGATGAGGCCGTTGTAGAGCGCCCACGTCTCGAACGATGCACGCGCCGCCGTGTAGAGCGCGAGCGCGCCGTTGCCGACGAAGAACACGCACCACGCGATCGTCACGCGGCGCAGATACGGCACGGCTTCGGCCGGCAGATCGCGATCCCGCAGCCGCGCGATTCGCTCGACGACGGTCGGGGGGTATACGAGGCTCGCGGAGAACAGTAAGAGCATAACCGCGTTCACGAGCACCGGATAATAGAGCATCGCGTCCGGCGAGCCACTCCACATGCTGACGAGCGCGAGCACGATCGCGCCGCCGCAGATCAAGAGCAGTTGTGGCGCGAGCGCGCGCGGCGCGTCGGAGCTGAAGCGAAGCGCCACGAGCCTGATGCCGCAGATCGCGATCAACGCGAGCGCCATCCAGGTCGCACCGAGATGGGTCTGGCCGAAGTAGACGAGCAGTGGGTAGAGCACGAGCACGCCGCCGACGGCGAGCGACAGTCCTGTACGAAATTTACGGCGCCCCGGGTTTTTGAGGTTCTCGCCCTGCGAGCGCATCCTAAACGGCTTCACCCGTACCGCCGACGAAGCGCGCGAGGTTCGCGATCGATGCGAAGTGCTTGCGCATCGTTTCCGGCTCGGCATCCATGCACACGGCGTACTTGCGGCGAATGGCGACGCCAAGCTCGAGCGCGTCGATCGAGTCGAGCCCCAAACCGTCGCCGAACAGCGGTGCCTCGCTGTCGATCTGTTCGACCGTGATGTCCTCCAGATTCAGGACCTCGATCAGCAACCGCTTGAGTTCCTGTTCCAGCGCGTTCATTCGCAACGAATCTCCTTGCACAGCTCGCCCTGAGCGTGCACCTGAGGGTCGGTCTCCATTGTCCCCGAGGTAGACATAACGGGCGTTGCGTGACTTCTAGTTTTTCCGCAATGCCCCCCGAATCGCGGGGTAAGCTATCACCCAGTCTCGCGACGAAGCAAGGTAACGCGCCGTTTCGAAAACGCGTCACTGGGCCGGCGCGCGGCTCCAAATCCAGCCCTGGCCGTCGGCCGTGATCCGCATCGTGGGCTCGCTCGAAAGCGCCCAAGCGATGAAGAGCGGCGCCAGCGGTAGCGGCTCGTCCTGCTCCGCCGGCGCGGTGTGGAGCGCGAGGCCCGCGTTCGTCGGCGGCGCGCAGCAGCAAGCCGAGCGCGTATTGGCACTGGGTCTGAGTCGAGTAGGGGACGTACTCCTGCGGCAGCGGCTCGTCGTAGCACACGAGCAAAACCTGAGCTTCGGGGCGCTCGATGAGATAGCCCTCCGCCTCGAGCCAGCCCGACGCGAACGTGCTGCCGCCCGATGCGAGCGAGCTTACGGGCGCGCGGCTGTGCGCAACGATCGTATAGACGCCCGCGCTCGCGTTATGGACCGACTGGCTGAACGCCGTCGGCGACAACTCGACGCGGGTTGCGATGCTGCGCAGCATTTCGCGCAACCGCGTGAGTTCGCCGTGCTGCGAGCAGAACACGAGGAAATCCGGTTTCGAATCGCCTGCCGCCTCGAGCGCGATTTGCACGGCGAGCTTCGACAAGGAGCTCATGCGGCGGCGATGCGCGGGGGGAATGGCGTCCTCTGGAACTAGGCTGTGCGCAGGACGAGCCGTAGGGCGAGCCCAGTGTTCGCGCCACGTTTGCGGGTCTCGAGTCTCCGGTGACCAGAAGGCCCAACGCTCAATCTCAAGACCGTGCTTCACTCGGCCGACGGCCTCGCAGCAACCCTCCCTCGGAACAGCGTCAATATACTCGGGCCATTGTCCGGGCGGCAATGCGCGCGCAGCGCCGCCGGCGCGGCGCCGTTCTACTCTGCATGAGCTAAGCTAACTGCGATGATCAGCTACGACCGGCCCGCGAGCATCAGTGCGTTTCAGGCCATTTCCGAGGCGCAAAAGCTCGCGTTTTCGCCGATTGCGTTCCAGGCGAGTGTCGCGCTCGTGCGCCTCGGAATTCTCGATGCCGTCGGCGGTGCGGGCGAAGAAGGTGCGCGCGCCGACGAGCTTGCGCAGCGTCTCGGGCTAGGCGCATACGGCGTCAGCGTGCTGCTCGACATGGGGCTCAGCATCGGGCTCGTGTGGCGGCGCGGCGACCGCTACGTGCTCGACAAGGTGGGCCACTTCCTGCTCAACGACAAGATGACGCGCGTCAACATGAACTTCGTAGCGGACGTCTGCTACAAGGCAATGGATCGGCTGCAGGAGTCGGTGCAGCACGAGACGCCGCACGGCCTCGAGGAATTCGGCGATTGGCCCACGTTGTATCCCGGCCTCACGCTGCTGCCCGAGCCCGCGCGCACGAGTTGGTTTTCGTTCGATCAGTTCTATTCGACCGCTGCGTTCGCCGCTGCGTTGCCGATCGTGTTCGCGGCGCCGCCGCGGCACATCGTCGACGTCGGCGGCAACAGCGGCGCGTGGGCCGCTGCGTGCGTTGCCCGCGATCCTACGGTGCGGGTCACGATCGTCGACCTTCCGGAGCAGGTGCGCGCCGCGGACGACGCCTTACGCCAGTCGCCGCACCGCGATCGAATCGCGCTCTGGGCGGCCGACGTCCTCGACGCGAGCCAGCCATGGCCGAGCGACGCGGACGCGATCTGGATGAGCCAATTCCTCGACTGTTTCGCCGAGGACCAGATCGCGGCGATCCTCGCGCGCGTGGTCGGCGCGCTCCCGCCAGGCGGCTCTCTGTTCGTGCTCGAGCTGCTCGGCGACCGTCAACAGCACGCCGCGGCCGCATACAGTTTGAATGCCACGTCGTTGTACTTTACTTGCATCGCGAATGGTGTGAGCCGGATGTATCGGTCGGACGATCTCGAGCGCCTGCTCCGCGCGTCGGGCCTCGAGCTCGAGGCTCAGCACGACAACCTCGGCGTCGGCCACACGTTGTTCCATTGCGTCAAACACGGATGAGCGCGCGCAACGCGACGCTGGTCGCCATCGTGACGATAGCGGCGTGGGTGCCGCGGGCGCTCGCCGCCGCGCCGGACGCCGGTGCGCTGATCGCCGGTCTCGCGCGCCCGGCACCCGCGAGCGTGACGTTCACCGAAGTGCGGTTCTCGTCGCTGCTGCGCGAGCCGCTGATCGTCTCCGGTGAGCTGGGCTACTTGGGCGCCGGCGGCCTCGAGCGGCGCGTTACCGCGCCGTACCGCGAGACGACCGTGATTCGCGGCGACGCCGTTCGCATCGAACGCGATGGCGAAGCGCCGCGCAGCTTTGCGTTGAAGCGCGCACCGGAGCTGAAAGGCTTCTTGAGCGCGTTCACTGCGCTGCTCGCGGGGGACGCGGCCGCGCTCGCGAGGGACTTCACGGTTACTGCGAGCGGCGAGCAAGACCGCTGGAGCCTCGAGCTCACGCCGAACGAGGAGCACGCGCGCCGCCGGCTGCGCGCGATCGTGATCAACGGCAGCGGCGCCGAGCCGCGCTGTCTCGCGACATTCGACGTGCGCGAGGGTGGCAGCGTTCTGTTGTTCGGCGTGGGGGCCACCGAGCCTCTAGTCGCGGCCGACGTGTCGCTCGACGGGCTGCTCGCGCGCTGCCGCGCGGAATGAAACGCACGCCTGCGGCTCTCCTGCTACTCGCGGTTTGGATCGCGGCCATCGTCGCGGCGGCCGTGTTTGCGCAGCGGCACCTCGCGGTGAGCTCGGACTTGCGCCTGTTTCTTCCGTCCGCGGCGACAGCCGAGCAGCGGCTGCTGCTCGAAGGGCTCGGCGAAGGGCCCGCGGCGCGTATTCTCGTCGTGGCGCTCGAGGGTGCAACGCCAGAGGAATTGGCCGACGTTTCGCGGGCGCTCGTGGAAGAGCTGCGCGGCGACGAAGCGTTCTTGTTCGTCGCGAACGGCGAGGTCGCGCTCGACGACTTCCCCGACGCGCTGTTGCCCTATCGCTTCCTGCTCTCGACGACACTCGACTCGCGACGTTTCGACGCGGATTTCCTGACCGAGTCGCTCGCAGCGCGCGCGCGCGACCTTGCGTCTCCGGCCGGCTTGTTTCTCGAGCCGTGGCTGCCGCGCGATCCGACGCTCGAGCTCGCCAACGTGCTGCAGCGCTGGCAGCCGACGCAGGAGCCGCGGCGCGAGCTCGACGTTTGGTTCGACCGGGCCGGGCAGCGCGCGCTGCTGATCGCCGAGACGCGCGCGGCGGCGTTCGATCCGGATGGCCAGCGTGCGGCGCTCGCGAAGCTCGACGCCGCGCTCGCGGCGGCGAACGCGGGCGGCGTCCGGATGACGGTGAGCGGCGCCGGCGCTTTCTCGGTGCTCATGGAGGCGCGCACGCGCGGCGAAGCGCAGCGGCTCGGTCTTGTCGCGACGCTCGGCATGCTCGTGCTTCTGCTGGTCGCGTATCGCGGCGTCGGCAGTGTGGTGCTGAGCGCGCTGCCGCTCGTGAGCGCGGGCCTGGCGGGTCTCGCGGCGGTCGCGGCACTGTTCGGCTCCGTGCACGGCGTGACGTTGGCATTCGGGTTCACTCTGATCGGCGTGGCGCAGGACTATCCGCTGCACGTGCTGAGCCACCGCCGCGCGGACCGCGCGCCGCGCGACGTGGCGCGCGCGTTGTGGCCCACACTTGCGACCGGCGTCGCGAGCACGTGCATCGCGTATCTCGCGTTCCTTTTTTCGGGCGTGACCGGGCTGCAGCAACTCGCGTGCTTTACGATCGCGGGATTGGCCGTTGCGGGGCTCGCGAGCCGCTTCGTGCTTCCGGTCTTGATGGATCGCGCGCAACGCGACTTCGGCGACTCGGCCGCGCTCGCGCTCGTGTGGAACACGATCCTGCGCCTGCCGCGGCCTGCGTGGGCGTCGCCCGCGCTCGCGATCGTCTGCGCCGCCTGCATCGCGCTCGCGCCACGGCCGCTCTGGGAGAACAATCTCGCGGGGCTCACGCCCGTGCCCGCGGACCTGCTCGCCGTGGATCAAGAATTGCGTGCCGAGCTCGGGACCGCGGACTTGCGGTACATGCTCGCCGTCGACGCGCCCGACGACGAGGCCGCGCTCGCGCGCGTCGAGTCGCTCGATCCCGAGTTGCAGCAGCTGGTGGAGCGCGGCGCGATCGCGGGCTTCGATCATGCGGCGCGCTACGTACCGTCGGCGGCTACGCAGCGCGCACGGCAGAGGTCGTTGCCCGACTCGGCGTCGCTTCTCGCGGCGCTCGACGCCGCGAGCGCTGCGACGCCGTTTCGCGGCGGCGCGTTCCAGCCGTTCGTAGAAGACGTCGAGCGCGCGCGAATGCTCGAGCCGTTGACGCTCGAGCAAGTGCGCGCGGCCGGACTCGGCGAGCGGGTCGACATGCTGCTGCGCGGCCAAGCGGGGAGCCGCACGGCGCTCGTGACGTTGAGCGGCGTCCGCGACGTCGAGGCGCTGAGCGAGCTCGCCGCTTCCTCGGGTGCGGCGCTGCTCGATTTGCGGCAAGCATCGGAGTCGCTCGTTGCGCAGCAGCGCACGCGGATGCTCTGGAGCCTCGCGGGGGCTGCCGTGCTGCTGGTCGCCGTTGTGGCGTTCGCGTTACGCAGCCGCGCGCGCGTGCTGCGGGTCCTCGCGCCGATGGCCGTGACGACGCTGGTCGTGGTGGCTGCGCTGCAGGCGGCTGGTATCTCGTTGACGCTGTTTCACTTGATCGCGCTGATTCTCGTCGCGGGCCTCGGCCTCGACTACGCGCTGTTCTTCGAGCATGCCGCCGACGACGCGAAGGAGCAGCGGCGCACGCTGCACGCGGTGCTCGTCTGCTCGCTGTCGACGCTGCTCGTGTTCGCGCTGCTCGCCACGTCGTCGCTTCCCGTGCTGCGCGCGATCGGTCTGCCGGTCGCGATCGGCGTGTGCTCGAACTTCTTCCTCGCGCTGCTGCTGACCAGGGTCAGACCGCAGCTCTGACGCTAGCGCGCGGCGAGGGTCTCGGCGCGGATCATTTGCGCCGCTGCGCCCGAGTTTCCGGTGCTTGTCCGCGTCCGCGCGTGCGCGCGGTTTCCGGAGCTGCTCGAGCGCCTGGCTTGGCCGAGTAATCGGCGCGCGGAGAACACCGAAGTTTTGTCGACTTCGTGACGCCGTGCCGCGTTTGAAATTACTATCCGCCGGGACTGCACGCGCCTGAAGCTACTCGGGGGATCAATGAAGAACAATGTCGTGGGCGTCCTGGCCATCGCCGCAGCCGGACTGATCGGTTCGTCTGCAATCGGCCAAACCGTCGCCAAGATCGACTTCGTCAGCGTCGGCCGTGCCGCCCCGCTCGCCGCGGATATCAACAAATACGAGATGACGGGCGCGACGACGCGCAGACCCCAAGGGCCGGGCGGCCCGGGCCAACCCGGCCAAGGCGGCCAAGCCGCGCGGCCTGCGCAGGGCGCGCAGCCCGGGCAGCCGGCGCAAGCCGGCCCGCCTCCGGAACCCTTCTTCCTCGGCTCCGCGCGCCCCGGCGCGACGCCTCCCGGCATCAAGCCGCTCGACGTAGACCTCTTCACGTCGAAGGATTTCTACAAGGATCGGGCGCTCTGGACCGATCCGCGCTATTTCCGCTGCAACAGCCCCGCCGCGATCGAGGACCTCTGGGGCGGCAACCGCTCGAGCTTGATCGGCGACCACCCGCCCGGGTCGGCGGCCTGGGGATTCTGCGACCGCGACTATCCGCGCGAATCGATCGTGAGCCCGTATCCGTTCAAGACGGCGCAGGCGCACTACGAGGCGCTGCTCGCGGAGACGAAGAAGCGCGGCGGACCGACGAAGCACACCTACGAGACGCTGCCGAACGAGTGGAACGGCCGCTACATGCACCCGGGACGCACGCCGAACAATCAGTACTGGTACCGGATGCGGCACGTGCAGGTGCCGACGATCCTGTCGCTGCTCACGCCCGAGTATCAGACGCGGATGGTTCAGGAGGCCTACCACCACGGCAACTCGAACAAGGCGATGTGGCCCTCGCAGTTCTGCTGGCCCGAAGGCTTCATGCGCCGCTGGCACGAGGCCGCGGTGTGGGAGCACAACGTCATGGTGACGCCGGATCTCGTGCAGATCCTGGCCGGCGTCGCGCGCAACTTCATCACGAACATTCACATCGGCCGCGAGTTCAAGATGGACGGTGCCGTGCCGCGCTTGGGGCAAGACGTGCCGCGCTGGTACGGCGAGACCATCGGCTTCTGGGACAAGGACACGCTGATCACCTGGACGTCGAACATCCAGGGTTGGAAGGTGCACTCCGCGTACGAATACTCGAACAAGCTCCAGACGATCGAGATCTACACGCCGAACCGCGACGCGAGCGGCAAGTTCCTCGGGTTGAACCACGAAGCGATCTTCTACGATCCCGAAGCGCTCGTTGAGCCGGTGCGCATCATCCGCAACTTCGTGAAGACGAGCGGCTTCGACGAAGGCGATCCGTACGTGTTCATCGACTGCGTGCAAACCATCTTCCCGATCAAAGGCACCGCGACACCCGAGTCGCCGGGCAACGTGATCGAGTACGAAGTGCCCGACATCTACGGCCGGCCGTGGGCGCAGATTTGGGAGAAGTATTGGGAGCAGGGCATGGACCGGCCCCAACAAGAGGATCTGTTCAACTTCGACGAGAAGAAGTAAGGCGGGCGTCCGTTCCGGCGCGCTGCGCGCGGGCGTCGCTTGCGGTCTATATGAGCGACGCGAATCGCGGCTACGTTTACCGAACGCGCGTTGCCGGTGCCGACGCGGGGCGGAGCGTGCTTGCGTTCCACGTCGCACGGTTCCGGCACTCCGACGAAGCGGCCTGGCGCGACTCGATCGACAACGGGCGCGTGCTCGTCAATGGCCGCCGTGTCGCCGCCGACGATTCGCTGCGCGCCGGCGACGAGCTCGAGTTCCATCGCCCGCCTTGGAGCGAGCCCGACGCGCCGGCATTCTTCGACGTCGCGTTCGAGGACGAGCACGTGCTCGTCGTGGTCAAACCCTCCGGTCTGCAAGTGCTGCCCGCCGGCCCGTTCTCGGCGCGTACGCTGCTCGAGCTCGTGCGCGCGAGCGATGCGTCGCGCGCCGCGGCGGCGCCCGCGCACCGGCTCGGGCGCGGCACGTCGGGGCTCATCGCGTTCGGCAAGTCCGCGCTGGGCCGCTCGTCGCTAGCGCGTCAGCTCCGCGAGCTCACTCTCGGCAAAACCTATCTCGCGTGGGTGGAGGGGTCACGGCTGCCGGATTCGTTCGCCGCGCGACAACCCATCGCGCGCTTGGCGCACGGGCCGCTGCAGATCCACGCGGCGGCGGAGCACGGCCGCGCGTCGCTGACGCGCGTGCGCGTGCTGCGGCGCGAGCCTCGCCGCGATCGAGCCGAGGAGGACGGTCGTGATCGCGAGCGCGCGCTCGTCGCGGCGCAGCCGATCACGGGCCGCCCCGATCAGATCCGGATCCACCTCGCGGCCGCGGGCGCGCCGATCGTCGGCGACCCGCTGTTCGGCGCCGGCGGCACGCCGAAGAGCGACGTGCCGCCCGGGACCGGCGGCTATTTGCTGCACGCCGCCGCGCTGTCGTTCACGCATCCGACGAGCGGCACGCGCGTGAAGCTGCGCTCGCTGCCGGATTGGCTGGTGCGTTGAGTCGCGACTCAGCGCTGTCGCGCGGATAACTCTAGCTTGGCCGAACCGGCGACGCGCGCGGCGCCTTCCTTGCGCCGTTCATCGCCGCGCTGCGGATCACCGCGGCACGGCTGGCGCGTGCCTTGCCGATCGCTCGCTTGGCCGGCGAGGTCATGAGCTCGTTCTTGCGCGCTTGGAGCCGGTCGCCCAACGCATCGAGATCCAATTTCGAGCGGCGCGCCTTCGAGAACATGCCGCCGAACCTTTCCTCTTCCCTCACGTGATGCTTGATCATCTCCGAGAGGACCGTGACTTTCGCGTCGAACAGCGGATCGCCGGGCTTGGCGCGCTCGATTTCCGCGATTAGTTTCTTCGCGCCGTCGTGCTCGACCTGCGCCTCGTCGTGGATCTCGCTCGCACCCGTGGCTTTCAGGAACGCGGGGTAGAAGATCTCCTCCTCGATCGTCGTGTGGACCCTGAGCGAGCTGCAGATGTTCTGCGCTAATTGCAGCTTGTGCGCCCGCGCTTGCGTCTTTTTGAATTCTTTGAACAAGGTTTCCACCTCGCGGTGGTCCGCCTTCAGTAACGCGACAGCATTCTTGTGCTCGCCGATGTCCGCGTCCCGCTTGATCCGGCGCGGATTCTGGGACGAGCGGCGAATAGCCTTGGTTTTTCGTGCAGAGCTGGCCATAAGACCTCCGTGGTTGTTCCGCCCGAAGGTTGCACGTAGCGTGCCACCGCGAACGCTGGCGCTCAGCGCGCGCGCTTGCCCGTCGGCTTCTCCGGCAGCGCGAATACGTACAGCGCACTGCCGCTGCTCGAGAGGTTCAGCTCCTCGTCGATGATCCACTCGGTGTAGAACTGCGGCGCGCCGGCGCCGTACCCGGTCGGCACGGCGACGTACTGCTTGCCGTCGACGCTGAACGAGATCGGAAATCCTTGCACCGACGTGCCGAGCTTCGTTTCCCACAGCACCTCGCCGCTGCCGACGTCGACGGCTTTGAACGAGCGCGCGAGGTCGCCGATGAAGATCACGCCGCCCGCGGTCGACAACGCGGACGTCATGAACGGCACGCGCTGCTCGAGCGACCAGAGCTCCTGCATCGAGCGCACGTCGTACGCGGCGAGCTTGCCGATGTTGCCGTTCGTGCCCGGCATCTCGTAGCCGCGCGCGCCGGCACCGTAGCTCGTGAGCCCGGCCTTCAAGTCGATCGCCTGCGGGCTCAGCTCGTTGCAGGTGCGGATCAGCGGAATGATCAGGCGCCGCGACTTGCGGTTGTAGCTCACCGCCTGCCAGTTGTGCCCGCCCGAGGTGCCGGGGCAAATCTGAATCCACTCGCCGACGCGCTGGTCCACGATGTCCTGCCGGTACTTCGGCAGGCCCGTCTCCGGATCGAACGAGGTGAAGACGTTTTGTAGGATCGTTTCTTTGTGGTCGACGTACTTGCCCGTCTCGCGGTCGAGCTTCCACAAGATGCCGGGCTTGCCGATCGTCATGACGAGCTTCTCGCCCGCGTCGTCGACGATCACGCGCTCGAACGCTTCGTCGAGATCGGCCGTCTCGCCGGGCGCGTGCTGGAAATGCCACGCGAGCTTGCCGGTGTCGGGGTCCAGTGCGAGCGTGGACGCCGTGTAGAGCAGGGTGCCGTTGCCCGACTGGCGGCTCGCGCGCATCCACGGCTTGGCCTGCGCCACGCCCCAGTAGGTGAGGTTCAGGCCCGGGTCGTAGCTGCCGGTGATCCAGACGTCGCCGCCCGCGCGAAACAGATCCGGCAAGCCGTTCCAGGTGTCGCCGCCCGGCTCGCCGTCGAGCGCCACGGTGCGAAAGCGCCAGAGCTCCTTGCCGGTCGCCGCGTCGTAAGCGCCGATGAAGCACTTGTCGGGCCGATACTGCTGGCAAGTGCCGGTGCCGATCAGCACCTTGCCGTTGATCACGAGCGGCGTGCTGCTCGCGGTGAAGTCGCCGTTCTCGCGCTCGCCGACCACGGTCTCCCAGACGATCTCGCCGGTGCGCGCGTCGAGCGCGAGCAAGTGCGCCTGATTGGTCGCGACGAAGATCTTGTCGCCGGCGAGCGCGCTGCCGCGCATCGGATGGAAGTTCAGCGTCGACGCGATGCGCGTTTGCCAAATCAGCTTGCCCGTGCGCCCGTCGAGCGCCTGCATCACGTTCGGCGGGTTGTTCACGTAGATCACGCCGTCGTAGGCGATCGGCGCAGGCTCGTCGCGTCCGTCGCGATCGGCCATCGACCAGACCCACGCGAGCTGCAGGCTCGCGACGTTCTGCGGCGTGATCTCGTCGAGCGGGCTGTAGTTCGACGCCTCGTAATCGCGCCGAATCATCGGCCAATCACCCGGGTCGGGATTGCGAAGCTTCGCGTCGTCAGCGGCACGAAATTCGCGACCGTGCCCGCAACCATCACGCCCAGCGCCGGGAGATCGGCCTCGCTTTTCGGCGCGTCCGCCGACTGCGCCGCGCTCGCCGTCTGCGCCGTCGCCGGTGCAAGTGAGCCGATGGACACCGCGCTCTCGGCCGTCAGCGCCTGCTCGCCGGCGGCGGCGCCGTTCGTTTCGAGAATGAACGCGACGACGCTCAGATACTCGTCCGCGGGCAAGAGTCCCGCGATGCCGGGCGGCATCGTGACCTGGATGAACTGGAACAGCTCGCTCGTCGTGCGCGGACCCCAGCGAGTGAGAAACGCGGAGCCCGCGAGCGGCGGCCCCGCGCCGCCGTGCAGATCCTCGCCGTGGCACATGGTGCAGTCCCTCGCGTACACCGCGCGGCCGGCTTGCGCCTGCGCGGCCGTGTGCACGCGCGCGGCGGGTTGCGCCCACGCCTTCGTCGGGCCGCCGGCGAGCACGGCCGCGAGCACAAAGACGGCCCCGATGGTCGCGACAGCCCGCGCGGAACGTCGTTTCATCGGTCCCTCACGATCGGAGCGGCGGCCGGCAGCAGCCATCCCCAGACGTTGCCGTCGGGCGCGCCCTCGCTGGCCACCTGAATGTAGAGCTGCCCCGCATTCAGCCCGGCGAGCGCGTCGTCGCTCAGCATGAACGAGCCCGACAGAGTGCCGCTCGTTCCATTCGATACGGTGAGGTCGTAGATCGCGGGACCGCGCATGCCGACCGCGGCCCCGCGGTGGAGCTCCGCATGCGTCGCGGGCGAAGGGAATCCGTCGAACGTGCCTTCGATCGTCAACTGGTTGCCGGTCAACGTGACCTTGGCCGCACCTTTACCCGCGATCGTCTTGCGCATCGCGGCGTCGCGCGGCGCCGGAGCGAGCCGCACGTCGAACGACTCGCGCGTGGCGGCCGCGACGCGCCACGTGAGCGCGGCCACGCACGACACGGACAACAAAAGGGCCAGTGCTCGCTTGAGATTCATTCTTTTTCGCTGCGGTCGCACGGCCCGTGCGCCGGCGTGATTTTGTTGAGCTGCGGGAGTATAGCGCCGCCGCCGATGCTGAACGAAGCGGCCCGCGACGTTCAGGATTGGCACGCGAACGAACGCCGTGCCGACGAGTCGAACGTTCCGTGCCGCCGTCACAATTGCTTATAGTCTACGGTCGGGTCCGCCGGCGGCTTCGGCGCTAGGCTATCGGCGAGATGTCCGCCGCGTTCGCACGACGGCGGACAACGAGCGAAGAGGAAACGCGAATGGTCGACGCATCGACTTCTGCCCGGGCCGCGCAGTTGCGCGCGGCGCTTGCTCTCCTGACGTTCTTCACGATCGGCGCGGCTGCGCAGCCCGCCGCTCATCCGAATCTCACGGGCACCTGGGTGCTCGACAAGCCGCACAGCGACAATCCGGCCCACCCGCGCGAACAAAGCTCCTCGCACAGCGGCGGGAGCGGCATCGGGCGCAGTGTCATCAAAGGTATCAACGTCTTTGGAATTCCGGTCGGCAGCTTGCCGCTGCCCACGGGTCACGAGCCGGAGCCGCTCGACGCGGACGACCTACCCGGCGCCGAGCAGGCGCTCAGCGTAGTCACGCAGATTCGGATCCTCCAAGAAGCCTCCGCCACCGAGTTCGACTACGGCGGTCCGCTCACGGCTACCTATGAGCATGGCCGCCGGTCGGAAGATCGCGATGGCAGCGTGCGGGCCGGCTGGAACGGCGACGTCTTCGAGGTCGTGCACGAGTACGAGAACGGCACGACGGTCACGGAGACCTATCTGCTCGATGGGGCCGACGATTTGCACTGGCTCGTCCGGCTCAAGCAGAAGAAGGCCGACCCCGTCGTGGTAGAGCGCGTGTTCTCGCGCGAAACGGGCGCCGCCAACCGTTGAGATCGCCTTGTGTCGACGCTTGCGGCACCCCTTGAAAAACTCCGCGGAGCTGACAAAGATCGGCGCCGGCCGAAGCGTATGGCTCGGCCGTTGAAGCGCCCAATGAAGCCGTCGGCAGCCGCCGGACGAGGAGGCAGAGCATGAAGAATTCGAACCCGACACTATTCGCCACAATGAGCGCGGTCGTGCTGGCCGCCGTAGCGGCCGCGGGCGTCACGCGCGCCGGGACCGAGCCCGTGGCGCCCGACAAGTTCACGGCGACCACGACTGCGATGAGCCCGAGCGGCGTGACGTTGCGAGTCGACGTGCGCACCTGGTCCGACGAAGCGGCGCGCGGCGCCGTCGTGGCCGCGCTCGCGCAAGAGTCCGGCGTGCACGAGGCGCTCGCGAGCCTGCCGACGGTCGGCTACGTTTGGCAGAGCGGCAGCGCGGTCGGTTACTCGGTGAAGTACGCGCATCGAGTCTCGACGCCGCAAGGCGAGAGCGTCACGTTCGTGACCGACAAGCTGATCGGCGGCTACGAGTTCAAGCCGTGGTCCGGTTACCGCCGAGTCGTCGGCACCCGCGACGACGCGCAAGCTCGACTACAGCGTGATCGAGCTGTACTTGGACGGCAGCGGGCGCGGCGCCGGAACGCTGTCGCTCGCGGCCGACGTGAAGCTCGACTCGACGGGCGCGCTCGTCTCGCTCGCTCCGGATGCCCCGCGCGTGCTCGCGAACGCCAAGCTCGAGCAGAAGCCGTATTGGGCGAAGGACAAGTAGACCGGGCTCGACGACTCAATTGTCGTGCGGTTGCGCCTCGTTCGTCGCGGCCGCCGCGGCGCGGGCGGAAGCGGCGGCTGCACGCGCGGCCGCCGCAGCCTGCACACCCTTCTCTTGAATCGCGAGCGTGATCACGTACTCGCGTACCGCGCGCGCGTCGTCGGGAGTCACTTGCGATGCGAACGACACCATCCCGTTCGCGGCGCGCGCGCCGTTCAGCACGATCGCGTCGAATAGCTCTTGCGATTTGATCGCGGGGGATACGCGCAGGTCCGGAAACGTGCCGATCGTGTTGCCGTGGCACTGGACGCAGTTCTGACCATAGACCGCGGCGCCGCGCGTGAGGACCTCGGCGGACGCCGTGCTCTCCGGCGGATCGAGCGGGGGCGGCGTGTAGTCGAGCATCGGCGGCAGCTGTGCGGTGCCGCCGAGCTTGAACGCGAGCAGACGCGAATAGTTCGGCTGGTAGTACGGCTGCAGGCCGCGACCGGCCGCGACCGCGACGTACTGCTCGCCGTCGATCTCATAGGAGATCGGGCCCGCCGCCACGCCGGTCTGCGCCGTGAAGTGCCAGATGCGCTCGCCGGTCGCGGCGTCGTACGCGATGAACTGCCGCTCGCCGCCGCCGGCGAACATGAGGTTGCCGGCCGTCGACAGCGTGCCGCCGTCGCCGCCGCCGCTCTTGTCGACGTAGCGCCAGCGCGGCTTGCGGGCGACGGGGTCCCAACCGAGCATCGCGCCGCGATCCTCGAACTGCAGGTCCGGCCGCGCCTCGAGCTCGGCGGTCACCGCGTCCGGCACGGGGCGAACGAGGCCGACGTTCGTGCCGACGTTCGAGACCTTGAAGTCCTCAGCGGGCATCGGGATGTAGGCCTGCGCGTTGTGCCGCGAGCCGAAGTACACGAGCCCCGTGTTCGGGTTGAACGACATCGGCTGCCAGTTGTGCGCGCCGCGCCCCGTCGGCGTGACGAACGCGACCTTGCCCGTCTGGTCGAAGCGCGCCTCGGGGTTTTGGATCGGCCGGCCGGTTTTCAGATCCACGCCGCTCGCCCAGTTCACCGGCGCGAAGTTGTCCGCGGAGATGAGCTCGCCGGTCTTCGCGTCGATCACGTAGAAGAAGCCGTTCTTCGGCGCCTGCATCACGACGCGGCGCATGGTTCCGCCGAAGTCGAGATTCGCGACCATGATCGGCTGCGTGGCCGTGAAGTCCCACGTCTCGCCGGGCGCGGTTTGGTAGTGCCACACGTACGAGCCGTCGTCGGGATCGAGCGCGACGATCGACGCGAGGAACAGGTTGTCGCCGCCGCCCGGGCTTCTGAGCGCTTGGTTCCACGGGCTGCCGTTGCCGACGCCGACGAAGACGAGATCGGACTCGGGGTCGTAGACGAGCGCGTCCCACGGCGTGCCGCCGCCGCCGAGCTTCCACCACTCGCCGTTCCAGGTCTTCGCGGCCATCTCCATCGCCGCGTTCTCGAAGCCGTCGGCCGGGTTGCCCGGCACCGTGTAGAAGCGCCAGGCGAGCTTGCCCGTCTCCGCGTCGTACGCGGACACGTAGCCGCGCACGCCGAACTCGGCGCCCGAGTTGCCGACGAGCACGCGGCCCTTCACGACGCGCACGGCGCCCGTGATCGAGTAACGCTGCGTGCGGTCGATCGTGAGCGTGCTCCACACTTCCTTCCCGGTCGCCGCGTCGAGTGCGACGAGGCGGCCGTCGAGCGTGCCGACGAAGATCTTGCCGTTCCACGCCGCGACGCCGCGATTCACCTCGCCGCAGCAGACGTTCACGGCCCACTCGTGCGGCACTTGCGGGTCGTAGCGCCAGAGCTGCTTGCCCGTCTTCGCGTCGAACGCGAACACGTTGCTCCACGACGAGACGAGGTACAGCACGCCGTCGACGAACAGCGGTGTCGCTTCCTGGCCCCGGTTCAGCGGGATGTCGGCGTACCACGCGAGCCCGAGGTTCTGCACGTTCGCCGTGGTGATCTGATCGAGCGGGCTGTAGTGCTGCTCTTCGTAGTTGCGGCCGTAGGACATCCATTGGCCGGGCTCGGAGTCGGCGGCGCGCAGGCGCGCGGCGTCGACGGCGGCGGGGCCGCGCGTGGGAGCTGGCGCGCGCGCGTCGACGCCTCCGGCGGAGCCGCCGCTCGGCGCCTTCGGCGCGCACGCGAAGAGGCTGATTGCCGCGGCGACAGCGCCAACGGCCAACGAGATAGCGCGCATGATGTCCCCCCGAGTCTTGTCGACCGGCGTCGCGTGGCGCGCCGGTTTCGTTCGACTCCATCGTACAGGTTGCGGGCCGCGGCGTGGAGCCGTGGCGCAGGCCCGCGAGGAAGCGCCGCGAGCCGCTCAGCGGATCGGCGCCGACCGCCGGCAATCGTACGGCTTTACTTGCTCCCCGGGCCGCCACTCCCACGCCTTCGTGAACTTGGCGGGCTCCGTGAACGTGGTCGGATCCGTCACGGCTCGGTGCCGCCCGGTACCGCGCCGCGCATCTTGAGCTTCACGTGCGGATTGACCCACGCGACCTCGGTGATCACGCCTTCGACCTCGATGACCGACTCGCGGTCGAAGATCGCGGCGGAGTGGTGCGCGTGAGCGGTTGCTGCGAGCAGCAGAAGAGCGACCAGAGCGCCGAAGGTTTTCACGAACGGAGTATAGTTCGCTCCGCGGCCGTACATGCGGTGCTCGAGGAGCGCGGCGTGCCGGTGCTGTTCGCTCGGCGCGCTTGAAGGTGGTGAATCGCCGCGCCACCGAAGGAGACGTTCGTGCCGTCGCCCAACCGGTTTTGCGCCGCGCTGATCGCAGCCGCCGCGCTCGTGATACCCGCCGCGCGGTCCCCGGCCCAGCCGGCCGCGGGCTGCGACAACCTCTGCGCCGCCGCGGCCGCGCTGATCGAGCGCTTCGAGCTGCGCGAGGCGCCGACGCCCGTTCGCGAGCGCAAGGGCTGGGCTCCGCCGAAGCGCATCGTCGTGGCCGACGTGGAAATCGCGGACGCACTCCGCGGCATCGCGCCCGGCGTCGAAGTGGTCGGCGTGCCGGGCCTGCGAAATTTCGCGGGCATGACCGAAGCCGTCGCCGGGGCGGACGTCTTGATCGGGCTCTGCACGCCGGGAATCATCGAGCGCGGCCAAGGCCTGAAATGGATCCAGCTGCTCAATGCGGGCGCGGATAGCTGCGCGACGGTTCCGGCGGTCGCGCAGCGCGACATCGTCGTCACGAACCTGCAGCGCATCCAAGGGCCGCACATGGCGGAGCACGCGGTTGCGTTGATGCTCGCGCTCGCGCGTGCGCTCCCGCAGTACGAAGCGGAGCAGATCGCGGGCGCGTGGAGCCGCGGGTTTCGCGAGCTGCGCGAAGAGCGCCTGCGCGAGGTCGAGGGGAAGACGCTCCTCGTCGTGGGCTTGGGCGGCATCGGCACGGAGGTCGCGAAGCGCGCGCACGCGCTCGGGATGCACGTGATCGCGACGCGCAACAGCCGGCGCGAAGGGCCGGACTACGTCGAGTACGTGGGTCTCGCGGACGAATATCGCACGCTTGCGGCGCGCGCGGACGTGGTCGTGAACGCCACGCCGTTGACGCCCGAGACGCGCGGCATGTTCGACGCGCAGTTCTTCGACGCGATGAAGGACGACGCGTTCTTCATCAACATCGGGCGCGGCGAGAGCGTCGTCACCGCCGCGCTCACCGCCGCGCTCGAGCAGCACAAGATCGGCGGCGCGGGGCTCGACGTGACGGACCCGGAGCCGCTGCCGCCGGGCCACCCGCTCTGGGGCATGCGCAACGTGATCATCACGCCGCACATCGCGACGAGCTCGGACATCCGCGACGAGCGCACGCTCGTCTTGGTCGCCGAGAACGTGCGCCGCTATATAAGAGGTGACGCGCTGCTGTCCGTCGTCGATTTGGCGGCGGGCTATTGAGGTCTGCGAGCGCGGCGCGCCCTTGGCGATTCGCCCGCGCGCTCGCTCACGCCGGCGGTTCTACGCCCCAGCCCGGCTTGTCGCTGAGCAGCAGCACGCCGTTCTCGATCGTCTCGCCCGTGCTGCGCCGCGTCTGCTTGCGATCGAACGAGTACTCGAGCGAGCGGACGAGGTCGGGATAGACGGCCGCGGCGTGCAGGCTCGCGGCCGTCGAGATCGGGCCCGACGGATTGTGCGGCGAGATCTCGATCCTGCCCGCGCCCATCCGCATCACGTCGAGCAGCGGGCCGAAGCCGCCCGAGTGCTTCACGTCCGGCATGATCACGTCGACCCAGCGGTGCTCGGTGATTTCCTCGAAGCGGCGCCTGCCCCAGAAGAGCTCGCCGCCCGACAGCCGCAGGTGCGTCTTGCGCTTGAGCTCGTCGTAGGTCGGGCCGACGGGGAACGGCTCCTCGAGCCAGTCGAGCTTCAGGCGCTCGAGCTCCGGTATCAGCGCGTAGAAGTCCTTCGGTTGAAATCGCTCGTGGAAATCCACGCGTACCGCGAGGTCCGGGAATTGCTCGCGCAGCCGCGCGAGCGTCGCCAAGCCCGCCGCGGCTTTCTCGACGGCGTGGTCCGGGCCGTTCACGGCCTCGAACGGCGCGCACTTGAAGGTCTTGAATCCGAGTGCTTGGAGCTCACCGACGACCGCGGAGTATTCCTCCGGCGTGCGCGTCTGCAGCGCCCGATTGATCGTCGTGTAGAGCGGCAGGCCGTGGAACGCCGTGCCGCTCCTGAACAGCTGCCACACCGGCACGCGCTCGCGTTTGGCCAGCAGGTCGTAGAGCGCTTGGTTGATCCCGGAGAATGCCGTTGCGGTCACGAAGTCGGGCTCGAGCGCCGCGATCTCGCGCTCCTTGCGCGCCAGGTTCTCGAGCGACGGCGAAAAGCCCGCGTAGTGCTCGGTGAACAGGCCGGCCGCCGTTCGCTTGCAGCCTTCGTCGTCCATGCTGTGCGAGGCTTCGCCGAAGCCCGACAGAACGCCGTCGCTGATCTCGAAGATCAGCCAGTCGCCCTTGAGCCGCAGGCTCGGGTACCAGCCGTCGGGGTCGCGGATCGTGCGAAAGCGCAGCGTGAGCGGACTCTGCGCGCGCACGACCCAGGGGGCGCCGAACGCGACGGCCGCGGCGGCGGTCGTGCGAACGAAGGTACGGCGCGAGACGCGAGTGTGGGCTGGCTTGCGCACGAGTGTCTCCGTAGGGCAGTGCCCCAATCCTACCTCGGATCGGCTACTGCCCGGCGAGGTTGCGGTTCGGGACGCAGTCCGTGCCCGCCAGCACCCAGCGGCGACCGTCCGATTCGCGGACGAGCTCGCATTGCGAAGCGCTCAGCACCAAGCGGAAGCGTTCGGGCATCGCGAGCACGCGCCCGCTCAATGGCCGGCCTTGAGAGTCGCGCGGCTCGCGCCGATCGACGATCAGCACGCTGTCGCGCGTGAGCGCATCGTCGGCAATCGCGACGGATTGACCGTTGAAGGCTGCGCTGAGCACGCGTTGCAGCTCGGCTCGGCTCTGGTCCGTCGGTTGCGTGATCAACGCCGGCTGTTCCTGCGCCGCGAGCGTGCCGCAGCCGAGCGCGGCCGACGCAGCAGCCGCGAGCGAAACGGCATGCGCCGTCTTCACGAGGAGCTCAGAGAGCGGTTTTGCAGCCACGGCGACTTCATGATGACGCCGTCGACGGCGCCCCAGGATACCTCGCTCGTGGGTTTCGTAAGGCTCGAGGGCCCGAATCCGGTCGGCGCGGGGCAACTCTCGCCGTAGCGATACGCGAGCGCCGCCGCGAACCGCGCCTCGGCAGGGTCGCCGAGCGCGTGCGTGAAGTCGTCGGCCACAGCGCAACCCGGCACGCGTGTGCCGCCCGCACCGAACGAGTTCATCGGCGCGAAGCCGTCGGTGTAGTCGCCGAACCCCGCGGCGTTCACGGTCTTGAACTGAATCGTGAAATAGGTCGTCCCGCAATTGTCGGCCGGGTAGAAGCCGTAGGGTTTTCCGCAGGTCGTGGAGCCGATCTGAATGACTTGAACGTTCACGCCGCGCAAGCTGTTGATGATCGACTCGCTCGCCGAGCAGGTGTTGGGCCCGGTCAGCACGAACACGCGTGAGAGATTCAGAGTGGGCAGCGGTTGACCCGGCGGCGCCGAAAAGCCGCGAGTCGTCGTGTGAAAAGGCACGGGCGTCAGCGGCGCGCCGGTGACCGGGTTGATCGACGGATGCTTGTCGTTGAAGCGCAGGCTTTCGAACGGTTGGCCCGCCGTCGGCACCGTGCCTGCGATCATGTAGGCGAGCTCGCTCGCGATGTCGAGATAGCCGCCGCCGTTGTAGCGCACGTCGAGGACCAGGTCGGTGATCGGTGCTTTGCGCAAAGTATCGATCGCCGCGACGAGCTCCTGTTCGGCCGTCGCGAGGTGATCGTTGAACTGGATGTAGCCGACGTTACCTGCCGTCGTCGCCACCGCTTTGACGTTTTGGACGGGCCGCGAGGTCGTGTTCTCCGATCGCATCGTGACGGTTCGGACGGACGAGGTGCGCGGATCGCGCAGCGTGAACACGTGTGTTTCGCCGGCCTGATCCGGGTAGAGCCCTGCCACGAACGTGTCGACGGCCGCTTGCGTGTTGGAGCTCACGACGTCGACACCGTCGATGGTCTGCACGACCTCGCCTCGCTGCAGATTGGCAGCCACGGCGGGTCCCGCTTCGGTGTACGCCACCACGATCTGACGCGGCGGGAGACTCGCGACGACTGCCCATTCGACGCCGTACCCGGCGCTCACGCCCGATTGCGAGAGCGCGAGCCATTCCGTCGTCGCATACGTGAAATGAAACTTGTCTTTCGCGCTACCCGATGCCGTCCTCGCCGTCGTCTTGAGAAGGTCGAAGAAGGCTAGTGTGGTGTAGTTGGCCGGGTCGCGGTCGACGATCTCGTCGGACCAGAGGTAGAGGTCGTTGCTCCACGAGCGCAACCAATTGTTCTGCGACAGCACCGTCCCTTGAACGTCGTTGTACGGTTGGTTGCTGAGTGGATTGATTCCACTGCGCGGCGTTACGCACTGCCGCGCAAAGGTCGAGTACGGCAAGAACGAGCCGGCGACCCAGCCGCTCGGACCGCTGTTCTGCGTTGGAGCCGGTGTCGGGGCCGGCGCTGCAGTCGGTGTCGGTGCGCTAGTGTCGCCGCCTCCGTGACCTCCGCAACCTCCGAGTACGAGCGAGATGACGAGCGCGGCGACCGAACGCGTGCCGCAACGCTCATGAGTCGCAGAGCATCCGCTGTGCTTCCGGGACATGGTGGCTACCCGCTGCGTTGTTATTGTTGTCTAGCCGGTCGCTCAAGACTCTATCGTGGGATGGTTCCACTTACAAAATCGCACCGAATTATGTTCGACGAGCCGGTGCGGGTCGTCAAGCGGCGTCGATCACCTGCACGCATCCGTTGCCGCGCCGCGGCGTCGGGTACCGGCTTCAGCGCGCAGAGCGCGTTCTCCGCCATGTGCGCCGCGTTCGTCGTCTCGGTGAGCACGCAGGTGACGGCCGGGTTCGCGAGGATGTACTGCAGCGAGAAATCCGCCCAGCTCTCGCATTCGAACTCCGCGGCCCAGTCGGGCACGGGCGCGTTCGCGAGACGCTCGAAGTAGGCGCCGTTCATGAACGGCCGGCTGATCAACGTCGCGATGCCGCGATCCGCGAGCATCGGGAGGAAGCGCTGCTCGGCTCCGCGCTCCGTGACGGAGTAGTTGATCTCGACGAAGTCCGGCGTCTCGGTGCGCAGGAACGTTTCGAGCTGATCGTAGAGCTCCGCGCGCGCGGCGGTCACGCCGATGTAGCGGGCTCGGCCCGCTTCTTTCAGATTCTTGAGGCTCGGCCACTGCACGTCGAGGCCGGCGAGGCTGCCCACGTTCACGAGGTCGATCGAGTCGCGCCGATAGGCGCGCAGCGCGCGCTCGAGCTGATCGATTCCGGCCTGCCGCTCCGTCTGCTCGAGGTTCACCGTCACGAACAACCGGCCGCGCAGGTCTGGCGCGTCGATGATCCGCCCGAACGCGACGTCGTTGTCCGCGTTGCGCGGCCACGTGTCGACGACCTTGCCGCCGTGCTCGACCAACGCGCGCACGACGCCTTCGACACGCTCCGGGCCGTGCTCCGCGATCTCCGACACGGGCCGCGTCGACCCGAGCCCGATGATCGGCAACGGCTCCCCGGTGCTCGGGATCGTGCGAGCCGGCAGTGGGCGCTGCGCCCACGCGTTGCTGCGATACGCGCCGGCCGCGGCGCCGGCCGCGATCAGCGCCAGGAGCTCGCGGCGAGTCGTGGTGCGTGTCGTCAATGCGAAGAGCTCCAACCCGTGCCGGCGCCGTTCGGCAAGTTCAGGATCACGGCGCGAATTTCGCGCAGCTTGCCGTCCGTGACCTTGAAGATCTCCGCGAGCAGCAGCGTCGAGCTGTCCGCGCCTTCGCGCCGAAACGTGCCGAGCCCGAGGACGCTGCCGTGCTCCACGTCCGCGATCAGGTAGCGTCGGTCCGCGACCGTGATGCCTTTGTAGAAAGCCCTTTCGAGCTGCACGTCGGGGCCGAGCGTGTGGCGGTCGAGGACGGGATTCGCGGTGACATTCGTCGTTTGCAGCCCATTCTCGATCCGTTTCATGCCCGGTGCGAACGGCGCCTGCTTGAACTCCGGCGTGCCTTCGGTCTGCACGGCCGTGAAATAGGAGTCGGCGGCCGCGAACAGTTGCTCGCGCGTGTGCCGCTGCGCGGCCGGGACGGTCTGCGCGAAGATGTCGGACAACTGCTCGAGGTTCTCGGGCGCGAACCAGCGCTGGTCGCCGATTCGCGCGACGATCGTCTCGATCTCCGTGATCCGGCGGTCGACGATCTTCAAGCGCACGAACAGCTGCGCGGTGCCGTCGTACTCCTTCAGCGCCGTCAGCACAGCCGCGCCGCCGGTCTGCGGGTCGAGCAAGTAGTCGCGATAGCGCAGCGGCGCGCCGGCCGTCTTCCAGAAGCCTTCGCCGAGATCGAGCACGCGGCCGTTCTCGGTGTATTTCACCTGCGCGGCCAGCGGCAGCTTCGCGGGGTCGCGAGCCGAGAGCGCGGCGATGTAGCCGTCGACGAAGCCGCGCAGGCAGGTACCGTCGCAGGCCGCGGCGCTTTGCGCGGCCGCGTCGCGCAAGCCGAGCGCGCTCGCAGCGATCAGAGCGCAGAGCAAGGAGGTGCGGAAGGCGAGTGTCGTGCGCATGCGTTGTCTCGTTTGCTACGGAGGCGCCGATCATAGCCACAGGCGTGGCGCGGGCGGTAGCGTGCACCGCCTACGTCGCTGGCACCGTCAGCGAGGCGGGAGCGAGCCCAAGTACGCCGCGATCGCGATGACGTCGTCTTCCGATAGCTTCGCGACGGCTTCCTTCATCGGCGCCGAGTTCGCGCCGGCGCTAGTGCCGTTCTGCATCGTGATCAACTGCCGCGCAATGTAGACGGGTTGCATGCCGGCGAGACGCGGTACCTCACCGAGACCGAGGAGCGCATCGCCGTGGCACATTCCGCACGGAACGGTTTTTCCGCCGTCGCCCGTCTTCACGAGCACCTCTCCGCGGCGCAGGCTTCCCGGCGGCACGTACGCAATGAACCCCGAGTGCGGATCGCGGATGTTCGTCCGAAACGGGTCTTCGGGAACCTGGACGATGCGCCGGCCGATCGGCTCCGTCCCGCCGTCCGGAGCGAGAATGCGGTGGCGCGCGACGACGCTCACGTAGGTCTTCGGCGGCGTGGCCGTTTCGACTACTTTGACGAACGGGATCGGCCGGATCGCCGCGTAATACTCCGCTGCGAGTCGCACATCGTCGTCCGATGCCGCGCGCGCAATCGGCCCCATCCTGGTTTCCTCCTTGCGCGCGCCGCTCTTGAAGTCGCTCATCTGTCGAATGAGGTATTCGGCTGGAAGGCCGGCGATGTCGGCCGACTCCGAGTGGCCTTGGCCCGACATGAGATGACACGAGCCGCACGCATTCGGCGCCGGACCGGCTACGACTTGCGGCGCCGGCGGGTGCTCGTCCGGAAACCAGTCCGGCGGATTGGTGTTGCCCGCGATGGCCGCGGCGTCGTACTCCTTCGTGCTGCCCGGCACGCGGACCGTGCCTGTGATCGGCGCCGCATTGGGCTGCACGGGATCCGGGATGTTGAAAGCCCATGCCGGCAAACCGTTCGGGACGGTCAGAGGCGCTTGCGCGGGTGCGGGCGTCTGCGCCGCCGCGTTCGCGGCGCAGAGCGCCGCGAGAGAGATCGTCAGTAAGGTGCGCATCGGTGTGGAGATGTGGCCTCGCATGAACGCCGTGTCCGCCGCCGCACGCGGCGACTGAATCGGCTCAATCGTGCGTGTCGCCGTCTCAGATGCGGCGGCTTCTGTTTTTCGCGCTTGACGATCTTGGTAGTGACTACGCTGCCGTCGGGCAGCTTCAACAACAACTTGTTCCGGCTGACCGCCGCCGGCACGTCCGTGCCGCGCCGAAAGTTCTTCGCGGTGGTGCTCTGGAGCGTCTGCGGCTCCCAATCGCCCGTGACGAGGACGCCATCGAGGGCGACCGTGACGCGGCTCATCGAGACCGTCGAGCTGCCGGCCTGGATGCCCGCCACGCTGAAAGAGCTCTGCTGGCGCTCGTAGGTGTACGACTCCGTCACGATCGATGATTTGAATTCGGGATCGGCTGCCTGTGCCGGTGCGTTCAGCAACAGGGCGATGAGCCACAGCTTGTTCGTGTTTTTGATCGAGATCATTTGCTGTCTCGCAAGCTTCTCGCGTACGGCGGAGTGTACGGGGGACGCCGGCTGATGCAAAGAATCGGCGTCGATGCCGGCCCCCTTATGTTGCGAAGCGTGCGGCACCAGGCGCAGACTCTCGGGCGCCTCGGGAGGGCTGGGCCGGATGCGTGGGGTGCGGAAGGCGGCGCTGCGGTTGGTGCGCGTGATCGGCGCCCTAGTGGTCGTCTGCATCGCGGGCTGCACCACTGCGCAATTGCTCCCCGGGTCCAATCCCGACCACTTACTCGCGACCGTTCAAGTCGGCGACAAGGTGCGCGCGGTCACGCGGGACAACACCGTGCACGAGTTCGAGATCAGCGCGATCGAGATCGGCGGAGTACTGCGCGGCGTCACGGCCCACGGCACCCCCGTCGAAGTCCGCGTGGCCGACATCGGCGAGCTCGATATCTCGAGTCGGAGAGCGCATCTCCGTGCGCACCGCGGATGGTTGGCGCGAAGCAATCACGGTCACCGCGCTCCGGACGGAGCTCGAAGCCGAGGGCGGCGGCGGTCAGTGACGATCCGCCGTGGTCTTCTTCGTAGGCGACGAGCTCGACTGAGCCCGATGACTCGGCCGCGCGCCCGCGCGTACAATCGTTGGCCCGGACCGCGCGCAGCGCGGGTTCGGGTCATCGAGCGCTCATCACAGAGGAAAACATGGCAAAGAAGCAGGCTAAGGCGGCGGCGCCGCTCATCAAGAAGGGCAAGAAATCGGAACTGGTCGAGCCGAAGGTCGTCCGCGCCGACGACATCGACCCGCATCATCGGTGGGACCGCCCGCTGCAAGCGCCCGGCCATACGCAGGTGGACTTCGAGGAGCGCGTGAATTTCCGGAGGCTGCATGACTATCGCCTCGCGCGCACCCGTGCCGCGCTCGCGGCGTCCGGACTCGGCGCGCTGCTGTCGTTCGACCAGTACAACATCCGCTACACGACGAGCACCGTCATCGGCGAGTGGGCGCGCGACAAGCTGCTGCGCTACTCGCTGCTCACCGGCAACGGCGATCCGTACATCTGGGACTTCGGCTCCGCCGCGAAGCACCACCGCCTGAATTCGCCGTGGCTCGCAACAGGACCACTGCCGCGCGGGCATGCTCGGCATGCGCGGCGCCGTCGGCTCGGACCGCACGCTGTTCCGCGACGCGGCGCGCGAGATCAAGGCGATCCTCGACGAGGAAGGCGTCGGCGACATGCCCGTCGGCGTGGACGTGATCGAGCCGCCGATGATGTTCGAGCTGCAGAACGCGGGCATCGACGTGCGCGACGGCCAGCAGACGATGCTGCACGCGCGCGAGGTGAAGAGTCACGACGAGATCACGCTGCTCAACATGGCGGCCGCGATGGTCGACGGCGTTTACCAGGACATTTACGAAGCGCTGAAGCCCGGCGTGAAGGAATCGGAGATCGTCGCGCTCGCGACGAGCCGCTTGTACGAGCTCGGCTCGGACAACGTCGAGGCCATCAACGCGATTTCCGGCGAGCGCTGTTCCCCGCATCCGCACAACTTCACCGATCGCTTGATCCGGCCCGGCGATCAGGCGTTCTTCGACGTCATCCAGTCGTTCATCGGCTATCGGACCTGCTACTACCGCACGTTCTCGGTCGG
The DNA here is from genome assembly GCA_963742115.1 of uncultured Gammaproteobacteria bacterium. GTDB lineage: Bacteria > Pseudomonadota > Gammaproteobacteria > Steroidobacterales > Rariloculaceae > FEN-1219. The sequence continues at coordinate 522,234 of CAVUKQ010000004.1, read as the reverse complement.
CCGCGCGACGAGCCCGCAGCGCACCGCCTATCGCAAGGCGCGCGAGTGGATGGACCGCACGATCGAGCTGCTGAAGCCCGGCATGAGCAGCGACGTCGTCGCGAAAGCGTTGCCGACCGCGAAGGACATCGGCTTCGGGAGCGAGATCGACGCGTTCGGCCTGAACTTCTGCCACGGCTTGGGTCTGGGACTGCACGAGCGTCCGCTGATCTCGCGCGTCACGTCGTTCCGCGAGCCGATCGAGCTCAAGGTCGGCATGGTGTTCGCGGTCGAGACCTACTGCCCCGCGACCGACGGCATCTCGGCCGCGCGCATCGAGGAGGAGATCGTGCTGACGCCCGAGGGCGCGAAGATCATCACGCTGTTCCCGGCCGAAGAGTTGCCGATCGCGAATCCGTACTAGGCGGCGCGACCGGCAAAGTCTGCGGGAACACGCGCGGGTAGGGGGAGCATTGCATGGCGCAGAAACGTTTGACGGTTCTCGGCTCGGTCGCTGTTTCGGGCGCGCTGCTCGTCATGGGCGGGCCGACCCCGGCCGCTGAGAAGGAGCGGCCGGATTTCACCGGCGTCTGGACGATGTATGTCGAGCCCGGACAGTCGCCGCGCGGCTTCGGCCGCACGCCGCCCAATCAGCCGTTCACGCCCGAGGGCCGGCGCCGGTACGACGAGTACCGGAAGCTGTTGGGGCCCGAGGCCGCGAATCCCGCCGCGTACTGCGTCGACTACGGCATGCCGTCGATGATGGAGCAGGCCGGCGGCTATCCGATCGAGTTCATCCAGAAGCCCGATCAGGTGACGATCATCTACGAGGTCGAAGGCGAGCTGCGCCGGATCTACATCGGCGATCGGCAGGTTCCTGCCGGAGAAGCGGCTGCCGAGCCGGCAAGGCTATTCCTCGGGACATTGGGAAGGCGACGTGCTCGTCGTCGAGACGACCGATCTCACGGACGGGCAAGATCAGATGCAGCACCCGCGCAGCGACGAGGCGAAGATCGTCGAGCGGTTCTCCCTCGGCGCGGACGCGAAGGGAACGAAGGTCATCTCCTACGAGATGACGATGACGGATCCGATCTACTACACCGAGCCCATCAAGGTGCAGAAGAAGTGGGCGCCTCTGAACGGATTCATCATTCCGTACCGCTGCGCCGACGAGTTCTGGTTGGCGCTTCTCGAGACGCGGCGCGAGCAGTTGAAAGCCGGGAAGCCGGCCGATGCTCGGATGAGCGACGTCTACAAAGCGCGCGAAGACAAAGAATGACGTGTTGCGAGACAGGATTCGGGAGAGTTCGTATGTCGCCAATGATCAAGAAACTCGTCGTCGCGGCCACCGCCGCTCCGCTGCTCATGCTTTGGGCAACGGTTGCGACGGCGCATCATTCAGCCGCGCCGTTCGATTTCAGCAAGAAGGTCACGATCGAAGGCGTCGTCAAAGAGTTCAACGTGGTGAACCCGCATACCTTCGCCGTCGTCTCGGTGACGGACGAGAAAGGAACTCGCGACGTCGAGTATGAAGGGCACAGCGCGAGCAATTTCTATCGCGCGGGCTTCACCAAGGGCGCCGTGAAGGTGGGCGACAAGATATCGATCCTGATTGCGCCACGTCACGACGGCGCAGACGGCGGCTTCATCCAGGCCTTCACCGCGAACGGGCTCACGGTCGGGTTCGGCGGCCTGTCGCCGAGCACGGGTAAGCCCGACGACAAGGCGCCGGGCGGCGCCGCGGGCTCCGGCGCCGCTCCGCCGAAGTAGCGCGGTCGCGCTTCGCCGAGATTCTTGTTGAGGTTGGCCCACCGCCGACGATAATGCGCCGGTGAGAATTCCTTGGCCAAGCGGCGGCACCCGCACCCCGGCGCAAGGCTTCGCCTTGTCCCTCGCGGCGCTCGCCGTGGTCGTCCTCGCGCGCTGGCTCGTCGATCCGTTCATGGGCGACACGCTGCCGCTCGTCACGCTGTTCGGCGCGGTCGCAGCGGCGGTCTGGGTGGGCGGCTACGCGCCGGCGGCCGTCGTCGCCGTGCTCGGCTACCTCGCGTGCGCCTACCTCTTCATCGAGCCGCGCGGCACGATCGTGTTCGCGGACGTCGGCGTCGTGGTCGGCATCGTCGCCTATCTCTTTACCTGCGCGCTGATCATCGGCTTCGGCGAGATGATGCGCGCCGCGCAGCAGCGCGCCGCGGAGCGGCAGGAGACGCTGCGGGTCACTCTGCGCAGCATCGGCGACGCCGTGGTCACCACCGACGTCGAGGGTCGCGTCACCTACTTGAACGAGGTGGCCGAGTCGTTGACGGGCTGGTCGCACGAGGACGCGTTCGGCCAGCCGCTCGGCGCGGTGTTCCGAATCATCAACGAGAGCACGCGCCGGCCGGTCGACAACCCCGCGGAGCGGGCGCTACGCGAAGGCGTCGTCGTCGGCCTTGCGAATCACACGCTGCTCATCGGCAAGGACGGTACGGAGCGCGCGATCGACGACAGCGCGGCGCCGATTCGCGACGAGCGCGGTCAGGTCTCGGGATGCGTGCTGATCTTCCGCGACGTCGCCGCGCAGCGGCGCAGCGAGCGCGACAAGGCGGTCCAGCTCCTCGGCGCCCGGCTGCTCGCGTCGATCGTCGAATCGTCGGACGTCGCGATCATCAGCAAGTCGCTGGACGGCGTCATTCAGACCTGGAACGCCGCCGCCGAGCGCCTGTTCGGCTATCCGGCCGAGCAAGGCCATCGGCCGCCACATCTCCCTCGTGATCCCGCCCGAGCGGATCGCCGAGGAGGATGACGATCGTCGCCAGCCTCAAGGCCGGCAAGCGGATCGAGCATTTCGAGACGGAGCGGCTGCGCGCCGACGGGCAGCGGATTTGGGTGTCGCTCACGATCTCGCCCGTGCGCGACGACGACGGCAACGTCATCGGCGCGTCGAAGATCGTGCGCGACATCATGCGCGAACGCGTAGCCGAGGCCGAGCGTGAGAAGTTCGTCACGCTCGTCGAAACGAGCACCGACTTCATCGGCATCTGCGACCTGCAAGGCGTGCCGTCGTTCGTGAATCGCGCGGGCCTCGCGATGGTCGGGCTCGACAGCCTGGAGCAGGCCCGCGGGGTGCCGGTCGGCGATTTCTTCTTCCCGGAAGATCGGCCCAAGATGATCGACGATTTCTTCCCCAAGGTGCTGGAGCAGGGCCACGGCGAAATCGACGTGCGCTTCCGCAACTTCAAGACCGGCGAAGCGCGCTGGATGGCCTACAAGGTGCTGACGCTCAAAGACCGCGACGGCCGGCCAGCGGGTTTCGCGACGGTGAGCCAAGACGTGACCGAGCGAAGGCGGCTCGAGGACAACCTCCGCGGCTTGGCCGCCGACCTCTCCGAGGCGGACCGCCGCAAGGACGAGTTCCTCGCGACGCTCGCACACGAGCTGCGCAGTCCGCTCGCTCCGCTCTCGAACGTTCTCGAGATCTGGAAGCGCTCGGACGACGACGGCGCCGTCCGCCGCGCGCGCGACACGATGGAGCGGCAGCTCGGGCAGATGATTCGGTTGGTCGACGATCTGCTCGACTTGAACCGCATCACGCACAACCGCCTCGAGCTGCGGCCGAGCCGCGTCGAGCTCGCGACCGCGATTCAGCACGCGGTCGAAGCGTCCCGCCCGCTCGCCGAGTCGCTCGGCCACGAGCTCCAGGTGGAGCTGCCGGCCGAGCCGATCTGGTTGCAGGCCGATCCTGCTCGGCTCACCCAGGTGTTCGGTAACCTGCTCAACAACGCGTGCAAGTACTCGGATACGGGCGGCACCATCACCGTGACCGCGCAGCGGGAAGGAAGCGAGGTCGTCGTGGCCGTGCAGGACACCGGCACCGGCATCCCGCGAGACAAGCTCGACAGCATCTTCGAAATGTTCACGCAGGTGGAAGCCGGCTCGGACAAGGCGCAAGGCGGGCTCGGCATCGGCCTCACGCTCGTGAAGCGGCTCGTGCAGATGCACGGCGGCAAGGTCGAGGCGCACAGCGCGGGTTTGGGAACCGGTAGCCGGTTCGTCGTTCGCTTGCCGGTGCCCGCAGAGGAAGCCGACGCAGAGAGCTCCGCCGCGGCTGCCGAGCGCGCCGAAGCCGCAAGGTCGGCGAATCCTCGTCGTCGACGACAACACGGACTCCGCAGTGTCGCTCGCGATGCTGCTCCGGATCGAAGGCAACGAGACCTTCACGGCCCATGACGGCGTCGAGGCAGTCGCCGAAGCCGAGAAGCATCGGCCCGACGTGATCCTGCTCGACATCGGCTTGCCGAAGATGAGCGGGCACGAGGTCTGCCGGCACATTCGGCGCCAGCCGTGGGGACAGAGCATCGTGCTCGTCGCGCTGACCGGCTGGGGGCAGGAAGAGGACCGGCGCAAGTCGCGCGAGGCCGGGTTCGACGGGCATCTCGTCAAGCCCGTGGATTTCGAGAAGTTGTCGGACCTGTTGAGCTCGCTCGCGGTGGAGCGCCGCGCGGGCTGACGGTTCGCGCCGCGCTCGCGGCGCGGTTCAGACCGTGCTGTAGAGCGCGGTCGCTCCGGGATACATCGCGCCGTCGTCGGCGCCGACTTCCGTCTCGATCAACTCGTTCACCTTCGTGTTGAGCCCCAAGATCCGCTCTTTTTGCTCCTGCGGGCCGCGCCGCGAGATTCACGATCTCGTCCGGATCCTCGGCCGTGTCGTAGAGCTCGAGGTCGTTGTGCGCGACGAGCGAGTCCCAATCCCGCGGCACATGGTGCTCGGTCGCGCGGAAGTACCGGCCGAGCTTGTAGCGCCCGTCGAACACGCCGCGGATCAACCCGCGCGTCGTGTTGCCCGCGACCGGTCCGTGCTCGTCGATCGATCCGCCCGGCGTGCCGTAGTTGAACAGGATCCCGCGCGCGTCGCGCGCGGTCCGCGCTCGCGCGTCGGCGATTGCACCGCGCAAGTCGACGCCGTGCAGCGCGGGATAGCGTTGCACGCGTTCCGCGTCCTCGAGCCCCGCGAATCCGAGCAGTGTAGGCACGAGGTCGACGCCGCCCGCGAGCGCGTCCGTCACGTCGCCGCCGCGCACGTCCGGGTGGCGCACGATCAACGGCACGCGCAGCGTCTCCTTATATATGTCCGCGCCTTTGCCGAGCATGCCGCCGTGTGCGCCGCCGCGCTCGCCGTGGTCCGCCGTCACTACGACGACAGTATTTCGCGCGAGCCCGAGCCGGTCGAGAGCGTCGAGCAACGCGCCGACGTGCTGATCGACGTCGCGGACGCAGTTGAAGTAGTAGTTCTGGTAGACGCGCAGCTGCGCCTCGGTGAGCGGCCGGGCCTCGAGTGAACCGACAGTTCCCCGCTGCACGGCGGGCTTCGTCGACAGGTCGTCCGCGCGGTAGCTGCGCGGCAGGTCGAAGCCCCACTGCTTGTCGTAGAGCGGCGTGCCGGGTGCGCCGAGCGTCGGGGTGCCGACGAGGCCCCCGCCGTCGCCTTCGGCGTCGAAGAACATGATGTCGTGCGGATTGACGAGGTTCACCGCGAGGAACCACGGCTTGCCCTCGGTGCGGCCGGCCGCGAAGCGTTCCAGCAAGTTGATCGACTCCGCCGCCGTCACGCCGTCGTGGCCGAAGCCGGCCCACGTGAGGCCCGTGTGCTCGCCGTCGTAGTTGTAGTCGGAGAAGCCGTAGCTCTCGAGCGCGTTCGTCGCGTTCAGGAAACGCGTTCTTGCCGACTTTCTGGTTGATGACGCTGAGGTGCCACTTTCCTTTGTAAGCGGTGTAGTAGCCTTGCTCGCGCAGCATCGTTCCGATCGTCGGAAAGCCCGCGGGGAGCTCCACGCCGCGCGGCGCGTCGACGGAGTACGCGCCGAACTCGCCGACCGGGTTCGTGTACATCCCGGTCTTCTGGATGTGCTGGCCCGTGTAGAAAGTCGAGCGCGACGGTCCGCACGGCGCCTGGTGCACGTGGTAGTTCCGAAAGCCGCGCCCCTCGCGCAGCAGCCGTTTGAACGACGGCAACGGCAGCTTCTCGGGCAAGTCGAGCCACGAGCGCAGCTGGTCCATGCAGATGAACAGGACGTTCGGCCGCGAGTCGCGCGGTTGGGCCTGCAGAGCGCCCGTCGACGGCAATACCGAGCCCAGCAGCAAACCGCCGACACCCGCGCCCGCGTGGCGCAAGAAATCCTTGCGCGTGATCTTTCTGTGAGTCATGCGAAGCGGCCCCCGAGGTTTTCGGGATTATGCTCCGCGAGTACCTTCGCGGCCTAGCGTGGGCCGCGCGCTCACAAAGGGCAACGGCAATACGCGGTGGAGCCCCGAATCCGCGACTCGCTCTCGCACCTCATCGGCTGACCGTTCGCGCAGGCGTAGCGATCGATGTAGTCGGTGTCGACCTTCGTTAACCCCGGTCCGATGTAGTACGGGGCGTTCGCAAAAGTCAGGCTCGACGAGCCGCCACTCGAGCACGCGGCGAGCGGCGTGGCGCAGACAACCATGAGCAACACCAATTTCGTTCGAGAGTTCATCGCTCGGCTCCTTGCCGTCGCGTTGTTGATGCGCGCCGGCGAAGACAATCGACCGTGTGAAACCCTCTGAGCCCCTTTCTCGCGCCGCAACTTCGCGTGCGCGGACACGGGCCGTTCTCTTGACGCGCTCCTCCCCGGCGCGGATCGTGCGCGGCACGATCAGCTATTCGCGACTACACCGTTCTCTCCTGTCGTTTTCTCTTGCGCTGAATTTCGCCCGTGCTGAATAGATGCGTTCAGAAGCCGATCGGTTGCATTCGATCGCAGGAAAAGTCGCGAGAAATTCGCCGTGCACGCCGCACCGAAGTCACCCCGGCATCGACTCGCCGTTCGTGAGCGCGATCAGTCCGCGCACGTGGCGATACACGTACCAGACCCACGCGAGGAAACAGATCGCGAAGCCGATCAGAATGAACGACGTGATGATGCCGATGACGAACCACACGAGCGCCCACCAGAACGAGCGGATCATCCAACGGTGATGGCTCGCGAGCGGCTCGCCGTATTGATTGAGTCTGATGTAGTTGAGGATGAGCCCGACGATGCTGGTGAGTCCGACCGTGGCTCCCACGAGATGCAGAACGTACGCGATCAGCACGACGCTGCGTTCGGATTGGGTCCTGACGAGTTCAACGCTCATTCCGATCCTCCCAAGATCGCGCCGAGCCGCGCTCGGCGCAGCGGTTTCGACTCGGCGGGTTTTTCAAACGGCCTACGAAGGTCGACTATTTGCAGAGAGCGTGCCAGCGCGGCGCGGAGCGTAACTGTCTGATATTCATGCAAGTGTCGAGTGCCGGCCGCCGTCGCGCGGTTGCGGCTCATCGTCAAGTCATGGCGAATTCGCGCAAGGTTTGGCGAAAACTTTTGCGGCTACGGCGTCGCGCCGCGAACCGTCTTGACACTCGCGCGCCGCGCGACCAGCATGCCGAAAATGACTGTGGAGTCACTAATTCGCGGCTCGTTCGGGGGGCAAACGTGACCAGTCGAAGGCAGTTCCTGCGATCCGGTGTCGCCGTCTCGGGTGCGTTGTGCGTCGCGCCGCTCGTGGCGCGGGCGGCCGACTCGAGGCGCCGCGCTTGCGCCTCGAGCTGTTCGTGCTCGATCGCCGTTTTCCCGAATCCGTCGCCGCCGCGACTCGCGCCGCCGAGCACGGCGTCGCGCTCGCAGCGACGGAGGGCGATCTCACGAGCCTCTGGTATCACCACCTCGATTTGCGCTGGCAAGCGGCGCCGATGACGCTCGCCGGCGTCACGACGCGCGGCGCGTTGTTCGTGCTCGAGACGTTCGCCGCAGACCGCGGCATGCGCGTGCTCTATCGCGGCGAGCACGTCGTCGCGCGAGCGGGCGCCGTCGCGCACACGCTCGCGGGTCCTGCGGAGCTCGTCGCCGCCGCGGCGGAGGGAACGCAGACCGGTCGGCAGGCGTGGCCGCTCGCGCTCGGCCGTGCGATGCGCGCGTTGCTCGGCCGCGAGGACGGCCGCGACGCGGCTCGTCTGCAGCTCTCGCTGCGGCTCCGAGCGACGCCGCCCGCGGCGAGCCGCTCTTCTCGTGGATCATCGCGCCCCGCTCGGCGGTCGGCGCGGCCGTCTGATCGAAATCCGAACGACGTCAACAAAGGGGACGGAGCATGGCGATACTGCCACCCGGAGTCAGCGCGGAGAATTTCGCGGCTGCGATCAAAGAATTCGAAGCGGCCGTCGGCAAGGAATGGGTCTTCACGAGCGACGAAGACATCCATCCGTACCGCGATCACTTCTCCTACATCAAGGATCAGCCGAACGAGCTGATCCCGTCGGCGGCCGTCGGGCCGGACTCGACCGAGCAGGTGCAGGCGATCGTCCGCACCGCCAACAAGTACAAGATCCCGCTCTACGCGATCTCGACCGGCAAGAACTTCGCGTACGGCGGGCCGTCGCCGAACGTGCGCGGCAGCGTGACCGTGGACTTGAAGCGCATGAATCGCGTGCTCGAGGTCGACGCGAAGCGCAACTTCGCGCTCGTCGAGCCCGGCGTGTCGTACATCGACCTCTACCGCTACATTCAGGACCGCAATCTCAAGGTGTGGATCGACACGCCGGACCCGGGCTGGGGCTCGCCGATCGGCAACGCGCTCGATCACGGCATCGGCTACACGATGGGCTTCTACCGCGATCACTTCGGCGCGCATTGCGGCATGGAGGTCGTGCTCGCGAACGGCGAGGTGCTGCGCACGGGCATGGGCGCGCTACCCGGCGTCGCGAAGCTGGCACGAGTACAAGCACGGCTTCGGCCCCGATCCCGCGGGGCTGTTCGGCCAGGGCAACTTCGGCATCGTCACGAAGATGGGCTTCAGGCTGATGCCGCAGCCCGAGCACTGGCGCAACGGCTTGGTCACCGTGCCGAAACGCGAGGACCTCATCCCGCTCGTCGACACGGTGAACTACCTCAGCGATCTCTCGATGACCGGCGAGCCGTGGTACGGCAGCCCGCTGCGCGCGCTGATGCAGAACACGGAGTTCCGCGACGCGGCGTTCGCGTTCGACGAGGCGAAGATGGACGCCCAGGCGGCGTCCGCGAACCTTCACTCCTGGCAAGTGGAGCTGCAGTTCTACGGCTCCGAGAAGACGACGCTCGCGAACTGGGAATACGCGCAAGAGCTCGTGGCTCGCGCGGTTCCGGGCGCGCGCTTCACCGCCGGCGAGTCGCTCAAGGTGCCGTTGACGCCGGAGCAGATCGACAAGACGACCGGGCCGTACCCGACCAACATGCGGCGCAACATCACGCAAGGCGTGCCGGGCCTCGGCGTCTGGTATCAGACGGGCCGCACCGACCAGAATCCGAACGCGTGGAACGAAACGCACATCGGGCTGTTCTCGCTCGTCGCGCGCAGCGGCGAAGCCGTGCTCAAGGCGCAGAAGGACTTCGCCGACATCGCGCGGCGCCTCGAGGTGCCGACGCTGTTCCCGAACGCGATCGCGACGCCCGTGCAGTGGTACCAGTTCGGGTTCCTGATGGGCAACGGCTTCGGTCTCGGCGGCGGCGACACGAGCCCCGCGGGCAAGAAGAAGGCGGCGGAGCTGCTGCGCAGGACGCTCGCCGAGAACGCGAAGCTCGGCTACGGCGACTACCGCGCGCCGCCGATGCTGCAGGACGACGTCGCGGATCAATACTCGTTCAACGACTTCGTGCTGCGCCGCTTCATGGAGCAGTTGAAGGACGCGGCCGATCCGAACGGCATCCTGTCGCCGGGCCGCGCGGGTGTCTGGCCCGCGGCGCATCGGTCGCTCAGAGGAGCGTTGCGGTCATGAGCAGGGCGGCGACGAGACGGACCGAGCCGCACGGCGCGCGCGCGACGGCGCGGTGGCTCCTCCGGCCAATGCTCCGGATGCGCGCTCGCGGGTGCGCTGTTCGGCGCGTTGACGTCCGTGCACGCGCAAACGACCGCCGTCGAGCGCGGCAAAGCGAAGTTCGAGCACACGTGCGCGCCGTGCCATGCGGCCGGCCCCGGCGACGACGGCCGCGCGATGCTGCCCGGCACGGACGCGCTGCGGATCAAGTACAAGGGCGAGCTGCCCGCGTTGATCGAGCAGCGCACCGACCTCAACGCCGACGCGATCAAGACGTTCGTGCGGCGCGGTACGTGGTCGATGCCGCCGTTCCGCAAGACCGAAGTGACCGACGAAGATCTCGCGGACATCGCGGCGTACATCGCGGACTCGGCTAAGCGCGCGGCGGCGGCGCGCCGCCGCTAGCCGGCGTCAGCCACTCACACGCTCGATGTCGCCGGGCCGAGGCCCGCTTCGTACTAACTAACTCGGTTGGATCGACTTCGCAGAGATCCTCGCCAGTGGGGGCGTCATGCAGTATTGGCAGCGCGCGTGCGCGATCGGAGCCGCGACGTGGACGACGGCGTTCGCGGCCGCGGGCGTGACCGCGGGCGCGGCGGCCCAGAACGTCGACTTCGCGGGCGCCTGGATGCCGCTCTATCACGAGGACGGCCCGGAGCGGCTGCCGGGCCCGGAGCTCGGCGACTACACGGGGATTCCCGTCAACGACGCCGCGCGTCTGCGCGGCGACAGCTACGACGCGGACCGGATCTCGGTCGTCACGGAGTACCAGTGCCGCCAGCACGGCGGCGACTACTCGATGCGCGGGCTCGCGACGCTGCGGATCATCTCCGAGATCGACCCCGCGACGCAGCGGCTGCTCGCGTTTCACACGCGGATAGGCTTTCAGAGCATGGAGCGCACGATTTGGCTCGACGGCCGAGCGCACCCGCCGCCCGAGGCGGTGCACACGTGGCAAGGTTTCTCGACGGGCGTGTGGGAAGGCAACATGCTCTCGATCACGACCACGCACTTGAAGGCGAGCTACCTGCGGCGCAACGGGTTGCCCGCGACCGCGAATCGCACGTTCACCGAGCATTGGATGAAGCACGGCGAGTTCCTCACGGTCGTGACGGTGATCGACGATCCCGCTCTGCTGACCGAGCCGCTCGTGCGCAGCCAAAGCTGGGTGCTCGACCCGGGCCAACGCATGGGGCAGACGGCGTGCGAATACGTCACCGAGATTCCGGATGCCGCACAACAAGTGCCGCATCACTTGCCCGGCACGAATCCGTGGCTGCACGAGTTCGCGGACGCCTACGGCCTGCCGTTCGAAGCCACGCGCGGCGGCGCGGAGACGTTGTATCCCGAGTACCGGCTCACGATGGGACCGCCCGCGAAGCCGCCGCCTGCGCAGTGCAAGATCTATTGCATCTGCTCGAATCTCTTCGACTGCCAGCGCGAGCCGGGCACGACGTTGCTCGGCGGCCGGCTGCCCGGCGTGCCGCTCGGTGGCCCCGCGGGCGCCGCGCCGCGCGCGGGCGCGCCGGCGCCGCAGAGCGCCTCGCCGCCGGGCCCTAACCCAAGCCGATGACGCCGCGATCATGAGCACGAGAATCGAGGTCGGTTGCGCGCGTTTCGCAACGCGCTTCATCGGCGCCGGCGTCGCTCTGTTGCTCGCGGCGAGCGCCGGCGCGCAGCGTCCCGCGCGCCCGGCCGCGTCCGCCGCGCCGCAAGCCGCGGCGCCGCCGAGCGTTCGCGTGCTGCAGGTGCGGCCGAACATCTACATGCTGTCCGGCGGCGGCACGAACGTCACGGTGCAGATCGGCAAGCACGGCGTCCTGCTCGTCGACGCTCCGCCGCCCGAGCTCGCGCCGCAGGCGTTCGCCGAGATCGCGAAGCTCAGCGCCGATCCGATCCGCTACGTCGTGAGCACGAGCGACGCGCGCGAGCACATCGCGGGCAACGAGGCGATCGCGGCGCTCGGGCAAGCGCCTGGCGGCGCGTCGCGGCAAAGCGCGGCCGCGAATCCCGTGCTGCTCGGCTCCGCGCAAGGGATGACGATCCTCGCGCACGAGAACGTGCTGAACCGCCTGACGCAGGGGACCGGCGCTGCCGCCGTGCCGCGCTCGGTGCTGCCGACGAGCGAGTACTACCAGCCGACCAAGGATTTTTCGTTCAACGGCGAGCCGATCATCGTTTACCACATGCCGAGCGCGCACTCCGACGGCGACAGCGTCGTGCTGTTCCGCAACTCCGACGTGCTGAGCACGGGCGACGTGTTCACGCCGGATCGCTATCCGAACATCGACCGCGCGCGCGGCGGCAGCGTGCAGGGACTGATCGACGCGCTGAACGCGCTCCTCGCGATCACGGTGCCCGAGGCGTTCCAGGAAGGCGGCACGAAGGTGATTCCGGGCCACGGGCGCCTCTGCGAGGAGATCGACGTCGTCGAGTATCGCGACATGGTGGTGATCGTCACGGATCGGATCCGCGACCTGATCGCGAAGGGTTTGACGCTCGCGCAGGTGCAGGCAGCTCGGCCGACGCTCGACTACGACCTCGAGTATCCGTCGTCGCGCGGTGACGCCGAGCATGTTCGTCGAAGCGGTGTACTCGAGTCTCGCGAGCCCGGGCTCGAGCGTGGCGAGCAATGCAGAGTAATGCGCTGAGTCGGTCCGTTCGGCGAGCCACGCGCGCGCTGCTCGGCGGTCTCGCCGCGCTTTGCTGCGCACTGTCCGTGAACGCGCAAGCCCCGCGGCGGCCCGCCCGGCGCGGCGCAGCGGCCCGCGACGCCGAAGGCCGCGGCGCCGATCGATCTCACGGGTTGGTGGGTGTCCGTCGTGACCGAGGACTGGCGCTGGCGCATGGTCACGCCGCTCAAGGGCGACTTTGCGAACATTCCCGCGACGACGGCCGCGTACGCGCTCGGCGCGGAGTGGGATCCCGCGAAGGACGAGGCGGCCGGCGAGCCTTGCAAGGCCTATGGCGCACCCGCAATCCTGCGTCGCCCGGGCCGCCTGCACATCACGTGGGCGGACGACGCGACGCTCAAGATCGAGACGGACGAGGGCACGCAGACGCGGCTGCTGCACTTCGGCGCCGCGCCGTCGCCGACCGAGCAGCCGAGCCTCCAGGGTTGGTCGGCCGCGCGCTGGGAAGGGCCGATCCAGGGCGTCGCGCCGCCCGAGCCGTTCGCCATCGGCACGCAGCCGCGCGCCGGCGCACAAGGCCGCGCGCTGGAAGTCATGACCACGCACCTGAAGCCCGGCTATCTGCGCGCCAACGGAGTCCCGTTCGGCGCGACCGTCGAGCTCAACGAGTACTTCGACACCTTCAAGGAGCCGAACGGCACGGACTGGTTCGTCGTGACGACGATCGTGCGCGACTCGGAGTACCTCGTTGGGCCTTGGGTGACGACGACGAACTTCAAGCGCGAGCCGAACGGTGCCAAGTTCCGGCCCACGCCGTGCTCGGCGCATTAGTCGGAGACGACGCCCCGCGCTTCGTGCAGATCGTTCGAGCAGATGGAGCTGGCGCCGGCGGCGGCCGCCCGCTCGGTCAGGGCGGACGGCGCGCCGTACGGCGCCAGCCCGCTACTCCGTCTTCGAAAATCTCCGCGGGATGGATCGCAGCCGCTCGCCTGTCAACGCACAGAGCAACGGCCGTGCCAAGCGTGCGTCCGCAAGCAACGCTTTGATTTGCCTTGAATGCGCGTGGCAGCGCGCTGGTCGCGGCGGCGGTCGAGTCCCGGAATCGCACGCGACGTCCCGCGCGCGGGAAATGGGCTGAAGCGTCGGTAATTCGACGTTTTGACGCTAGAACGTTAGAACGCTACGATGCGGTTCGACGGAGGTAGTCGATGACCCAAGACGCCGCAAAGCGCGCGACCGTTTACTTCGAAGCCGATTTGCATCGAGCCATCCGGTTGAAGGCCGCTCATACGCACCGCTCGATCTCGGAGATCGTCAACGACGCCGTGCGGATGGCCCTGCGCGAGGATGAGGAGGATCTGGCGGCTTTCGAAGATCGCGTTGCGGAGCCCACGATGTCCTACGAGGCGCTGCTGAAAGATCTCAAAGCGCATGGCAAGTTATGAGCTCGTGTTTCGAAAGTCGGTCGCGAAAGACTTGCACCGCTTTCCGAAACAGCATGTTCGACGGATCATGCAGCGCATCGCCGCGCTCGCCGACGACCCGCGGCCGCCTGGTTGCGAGAAGTTTCGGGCCTCGAGCGCTATCGTGTCCGGCAAGGTGCGTATCGGATCATCTATGAGATCGAGGACGATCGGCTAATCGTCCTCGTGGTTAGAGTCGGGCATCGGCGCGAGGTCTATCGGACGCGAAAATGACGAAGATCAGAACGACACACATCGGCAGCTTGCCCGAGCCGCTAGGCTTCAACGCCGACGGTTCCGCGAGCGACGCGGAGCTGCGCGCCGCGGTCGATTGGGTCGTCCACAAGCAGCGGATGATCGGCCTCGACGTGATCAACGAAGGCGAGCTCACGAAGGGCGGCGACTGGCTGTCGTATCTCGATCAGCGCTTCGGGGGCTTCGAGCAGCGCCCGGCGGACGCGCGCAAGCCGCTGATCCTCCAGGGCGCGGATCGCGAGGAGTTCGCCGACTTCTACCGCTACGCGTCGCAGCGCCAGACGCTGTTCTATGCCGAGGACGGTCGCATGAAGGCGCAGCGGCCTTACTGGGTGTGCACGGGCCCGATCACCTACCGAGCCGAAGCGGCGCTCGCGCGCGAGATCGACATTTTCAAGGCCATCGTCGGCGGTCACACGGACGATTGCTTCATCACGACCACGGCGCCCGCGAGCCTCGAGCCGTATCGCGGCAACGAACACTACGAAAGCGAGGAGGCGTTCGTGTTTGCGCTGGCGGAGGCTCTGCGCACCGAGTACGAAACCATCGTGCGCGCGGGCTTCACGGTGCAAATCGACGACGCGTGGCTGCTCGCGCTGTGGGACCGGATCGGCATCGCGATGGGACTCGAGCGCTACAAGCAATACTGCATGCTGCGTGTCGACGCGCTGAACCACGCGCTCGCGAACGTGCCGGAAGAAAAGATTCGCTACCACTTGTGCTGGGGCAGCTGGCACGGCCCGCACGCGTTCGATCTGCCGATGAAGGACGTCGTCGACATCATGTTGCGCGTGAAGGCGCGCACCTATCTGTTCGAGGCCGCGAACGCCCGCCACGAGCACGAGTACGCCGTTTGGGAGAGCGTGAAGCTGCCGGACGGGAAGGTCATCGTCCCGGGCTGCGTCACGCACTCGACGGACATCGTCGAGCATCCGGAGCTCGTCGCGCAGCGGATCGAGCGGTTCGCGCGGCTCGTCGGCGCCGAGAACGTGATGGCGGGCGCGGACTGCGGGTTCGGCGGCCGCTGTCATCCGCAGATCGCGTGGGCGAAGCTCGAAGTCGCTGTGCCGCGGCGCGGCGCTCGCGCGGGTGCGCTGAGCCGCGCTAGAGGAAAGGGGCGTACACCGCGCGCGCGACGCCGTGCCACCACTCGGTCCTGCCGAGCGGAATTCGCAGGAACGCCACGCCCATCGCAGCCGCTCCCATCCAATAGACGGGATGAATCCGCCGGCGCGTGAAGAGGTCATAGGCCATCGCCACGAGCACCGGCGTATACCAGACGGCCAGCCGGACCGGTATCGAATCGACGAACCACAGCCGGCCGACCGCGGCAAACATGATGGCCACGGCTGCGAGCAGGATCAGGCGCTTGTGAATCTCGGGCTGGCGTCGATAGGCGATCGCCGCGCCGAAGAACCCGCCGAACAGCACCATGTCGCCGAGCGGGACCGGAAGAAACTGCTCCGCGCGCGCCATCGGCCAGTCGCCCGCGCGCACGTGGATCACGGGAACGGCGACGGACACGATCAGACCCAGGACGAAGACGAGCACGGCGTAACCGATCCCGAACGCGCCGACGCGCCGGTGCAGCGCGATCTGCCCGCGCGCCGCGAGCACGGTTTGCGTGATCAGCAGCGCGAGCCAGCCGACGTAGACGGCGGCGTGCACGTGAATGATCCACGGATGCGCGACGCCCGCGACGACGGTTCCGTAAAAGCTCCGTGAGAAGCCCGTGAACACGATCACGGTGATCAGCAGCGCGACGCCGACGTAGAACTTGCTGCGGCCCACGCGCGCCCGCGGCGCAGCGTTCTCGACGATTACGGTCGCCATCGATTCCTCATTTGCGGCAGTTGTACGGCCGCACTTGCTCGCCGGGGCGCCACTCCCACTGCTTCGTGAGCGTGACCGGCTCCGTGAACGTGGCGGGGTCCGTTACCTTCATCGTGTAGTCGAGCCGGCTGCCGTCGGCGTTCATCGTGAAGCGTTCCTCGACGCGCGCGCCGCGCGCGAGTGGAACGCCGCGGCCGTCGAAGTGCGGGTAGTCGATGTCGGCGGTGTCGACGACCAGCGTGCCGCCGTCCCAGCGCCCGACCGACACGCCCAACCGCGCCGCTCCGCGCTTTGCGGGATTCGGCGAGCCCCCCATCGTGATGCGGCGCACGGTGTCGTACTCCTCCATCTTGAGCAGGATGTCGTCGCCGTCTTTGACGAACTCGATCGGGTACGGCTGCTCCATGACATACGTCATGCCTTTCGGGGTGCAGTTCTGGGTCGGATCGTCGATCACGGGACGGAACGCGGCACGCTTCGCCGCCGCGGCCGGCGTGAGCGGGTAGCTTTGCTTCCAAAAGGCCGGCGGATTCGTGACGTTGGTCCAGACGCGGAACAGGCCGAGCTTCGCTGAGTCCGCAGCGACCGCGCTTCGGACGTCCTGACCCACGGTACGGTCGGACCAGCGCGGCGCGATCGCCGCGCCGAACAGGATCTCCTGGCCGTCGGGCAGCAGCATGTTCGTGACCCACATGATGTCGTCGCGAGCGCGGCCGCTGTTGCCCGCGAGCTTGACGTGCTCGCCGACCGCGACGAGATCTTCGCGCAGGCCGAAGCGGCTCACGATGCTCACCGAGTTCGATTCGATCTCCCAGACGCGCTCGCGACCGCCGGGTTCCGCACCGCGCATCTTGAAGCGGACGTGCGGATTGCTCCACGATACTTCGGTGATTTCCCCCTCGGCTTCGATGATCTTGTCGCGGTCGTAGACGGCGGCCGAGGAGTGGTGCGCGTGGACGGGCGGCGCGAACGACAGCACGAGTGCGGCGGTAACGGCGGCGACGGCCTTCATCCAGTGTTCCTCCGATCTCGCGATCGCCCGGGATGGGTGCGCGGAGTGTAGCCCCGCGCTGCGAGCAGGCAAAGGCGCCGCGAGCTGGCAAAGCGCCGCGGGCCGGCGGAAGCGGCGTGCGATTCGAAAGCCGGTCGGGCGCTTAGGGGGCCGGCGCGAAGCGCGGGGCCCCGGCGTGCAAACGCCCTGTCACGACGAAGCGCTCGCTGCCGCCGGGAGTCACCGCGTCGAATGGCCAGCAGGTCACTAGCGCGACGACGGATTCGTCCGCGTCGAGCCGCAGCAGCTCGCGATCGGTGTCGATGACGTCGATCGACGCGATGTCGTAGGCATAGACGGCGCCGTCCGCCCGCTCGATCTCGAACCGATCACCCAAGGCCAGTGTCTCGAGCGCGCGGAAATGCGTATCGCGATGCCCGGCGATCACCGTCACGCCGGGCGTGCCGGGCGCGGCGCTGCCGTCCAGCAGGGCCGGCGCGAACGCGAGGTTGCGGCCCGACGCGCCCGCGAGCACCGTGAGCGCCTCGCCCGCGTGCGGCAGACGCAGCCGCGCGACGGGCCACGTATCGGCCCACGGCCACGGGCGCACGTTACGACGGTCGTCCTTCGTCGCGGTCCAGGCGCGGTTCAAGAGTTGCTGTGCGAGCTCGGCCTTCACCGGCATCCACATCCCGGCCGCGAGCAACGCGGCGCCAAGCGCGATGAGCGCGAGAACCAGCGAGCGGCGGACGCGCCGCTGGCGCCGGCGCGGCCGCCGCTCGAGACGCAGCGGCAGCGTGAGCAGCACCGGGAGCTCGCCGCGTAGCGGCCGGCATGCCGCGCTAGCGGACTCCGGCCGGCCATCGATCGTTCTCTGGGCGCCCATTTCCGACCCCTCAGCCCGCGAGCCTCGGCCGCCGTATTCCAGCCGCGCCGACGGCCGCCGCGAGCAGCAGCACACACAGTCCGAGCCAGCGATACAGCGGCGCCGCAGTTGCGGTCTGCGGCAGGCCGGTCCACTGCGCGCCATCGGGGCGCACGTTGCCGACCGCCTGGCGCTCGAGCGCCGCGGCTTCGGAGCGCGCGGGCGTCTTGTCGACGGCGACGAGGCTCGTGTACGGGCTCACGAGACCGTGCTCGAGCGCCACGTCGACGATCATCTTGCGCACCAAGCTCTCGTCCGTGCCCGCGACGCGGCTGTCCGTCAGGAACTCGATCTTGCGTCTCGCCCACAGCGCAGCGATGCCGGGCAGCGAGTCCGTGCCGGCGACCACTTGCTGCGACCACGGTGTGCCTGCGAGGCGGCCGAACGCTTTCACCACGAGCGGCTGCTCCGGCCCGCGCGCGGCGAAGCTCGCCGCAACGACGATCGGTTCGCCCGCGTAGAGATCGGGAATCTGGTTCGGGTAAATCTCGATCGCGCTCGGCCAATCGACGAGCACGTCCGTGAGCGCGACTCCATCGAGCTTGTCGAACAGCTTCTGCATCGCGGTCACGATCTCCGATTCCTTCGCGATGTGCGTGTAAGTGCCGCGGCCGAACTGTGCCGCCTTGCGCATGAAGTGCGAGTTCGGCGCCGCGCCGATGCCGATCGTGAACAGTCGCGCGTTGCCGAGGTTCTGCGTGATCGCCGTGAACAGCGTGGTTTCGCCCGCGACGGCGCCGTCCGTGAGAAACACCACCTGCCGCAGGTAACCCTCCATGGTCGGTTGGGCGAGCGCCGCGCGGATCGCGGGCTCCATCTCGGTACCGCCCGTGGACTCGAGCGCATCGATCCAACGCAGCGCCTGGGCGCGGCTCTCGGCCGTGAACCCCGTGGGCATGCGGAACAGGCTCGAGGTCCAGGAGTTGAACTGAAAGACGTTGAACCGATCGGCGCTCGTGAGCCGGCCTAGCGCATCCTTGAGCGCGCTCTTCGCCTGCTCGATGGACTGTCCGCCCATCGACCCGGACGTGTCGATCACGTAGATCATTTCGCGCGGCTGGGTCGAGCGCGCATGCGTCTCGACGGGCGGCACGATCATCAGGAGCGCGTAGGTCGTGTCGCCCTTGGTCTCGGTTAGCGCTGCGACGGCCGGCTCGCTCCCGAGTTGCGGGCGCCACGCGAGCACGAAGTCGCGGTCCATCGGAACTCGCGGGCTCGTCGGCTCGATGACATAGCGGTCGGCGGCGGCGACGTTGCGGCTTCGGGCCGGGTTGCTGCCGCGGTCGCCGCTGCTCGTGTCGAAGCCGTCGCCGCCGCCTAGGTCGTTGCCGCCGAGCGCGACGTCGCTCGCGGTGCCGCTCTCACGGGTCACCTGGAC
Source organism: uncultured Gammaproteobacteria bacterium (assembly GCA_963742115.1). GTDB lineage: Bacteria > Pseudomonadota > Gammaproteobacteria > Steroidobacterales > Rariloculaceae > FEN-1219. The sequence continues at coordinate 502,954 of CAVUKQ010000004.1, read as the reverse complement.
TTCGTGTTGGCGCGCGCCGACCGCCGCGAGCGGCAGACCAGGCGCGAGTGTTACGCGCAGCGACGCTTCGTTGCGCGCGGCGCCCGCTTCGAACTGCTCGCGACCGGCGGCGCGCAGGATTCCTGTGGCGCTCGGCGCGGCGAGCGTCGCCAGATCGTTTGCAAGGACGCTTGCACGGAGTTGCGTTGAGCCGAACCCGTCGATGAGCGACGCGCGCGAGCCGGCGGCCGCGGACGACGGAGCTTGCGGCACGATCGCCGCTTGCTCCGAGGTGTCGCCCGAGCCGTAGCGGGGCGTGATCGTCAGCGGCAATCGCAAGCTGAACTCCCCGCCGTCGTAGCGTGCCGTCTGCAGGTACTCGATCGTGATGTCGATCGACTCGCCGGGCGCGATATTCGCGACCGCCGTGGTGAAGAGATTCGGCGTGCTCTGCCGCACGAGGCTCGCGCGTTGCCCCGCGGCGCGCGCGGCGCCGTAGATTCGCTCGGCTTGCTCGCGCTCGTGGATCTCGCCTTCGACGACGCGCTCGCCGATCTTCATTTGCAGGCGGTCGACGGCCGCGTCGTCCGGCAGCGGAAACGCGTACACGGCCTCGGCCCACTCCGTGCCCGGATTGCGGAACCGCTGCGCGACCGTGACGCGCGCGACGACGCCGGCGACCGACATCCGGACGTCGGTCGCGAGCGGCGCTGCGGGCGCGTAGCCGTCGGCAGCTTGGAACAACAGCGTGCCCGCGCCGATGTCTTGCGGGAACTCCGCGGCGCGGGCGAGTTGCGCGTGCAGCGTCACGTAGAGCAGCAGGCACACGCCCGCGAACCACAGAGCGGCCACGAGGCGCTCGAGCGTCTCTTTGACGCCCGGCGGCAGCGGCGGCATTCGTCTGACCATCGGCGCACTCCCAGTAGGAACCCTGGGTGGCATTTCGCGCCGCGGTGCGGGCAGCGCGGCGGCGAATCGTGGCCAAGCGCAGCCGAATAATGATGAATTGTGGCGCCGTGGGCGCCTCGCCGTGCCGACGGAGCTGCGTCAGCGGGCCGCGGCCTCGGCCTGCGGCCGAGGGAGAGGCCGGAGCGCCGGGCCTAGCGTCCGCGCGGCGCGCGCCAGCCGGCGGCCCGCGCCTCCGCCTCGGAGCAGAACCAGCGTTCGCCGTAAGACGGATCGATGCGCGTCTCGTCGTACGACGGCGAGCCGGGCACGTGGTAGATCCGCTCGCCTTCGCGGTTGATGTTTCCCTTGATCGAGCACTTTGCGGACGGGGCCGGGACGGGAGCGGCGGTCGGCCGAGGCGGTGCCGGCGGACTCGATTGCTGAGCGCGGGCATCAGTCGATTCGCCGCGCTGGCTTCGACGATACTCCCACGGCGGGGTGAACTCGCCGGCCCAGAGCCCCCGGCGGGCCGCACGCGCCGCGCTTTCCTCGGCGACGTAGTCGTTGCCGTATTGGCGGTACGCGAGCGCCAAGCCGGCGGACACCATCTCCGCGCCGAGATCCGCCGACCCGCTGCGGCACACCGCGACCATCCGGCCGTACGAGTCCGTGTCCTTGCGCGTGCACACGACCTCGCGGCCCGCGACGAGCGAGCGCAGCTTCGCGGCGGCCGCGTCGCCGCATTGCCAAATCATGCCGTTGCGCACGCACGTTTGCCGACCCTCGGGTGCGTCGACCGCGTTCAACCGGATGCGCGTGGCGCCGATCTCGAATGAATCGCCGTCGGTGACCGCGACTCGGCCGGTCACGGTTTCGGCAGGGGCCGCGCCGCACGTGGCCGCCGCGAGCAGCAGCGGCAGGATCCACAACTTTCGCATGACTCGTGAGCTCGCCAGAAGGATCGCCGGGATCATAGTCCAAGGCCCGGCTGCCTCATGAGGATCGAGTCGACATTTCGGGTGGGGCGGGAGACGGCGATTTTCATGCAACCAAATGGTTGCTTTTATCGCCGCGCGGGCGTAACGTGCAACTAGGAGGTTGCATATGACACTCACTACGGACCGCATCGCAAAGACCATCACGCTGCGCGCCAAGCGCTCCCGCATCTGGCGTGCCCTCACGACGCCGCAGGAATTCGGCGCCTGGTTCGGCGTCGCGATGGATGCCGAAGTCTTCGCGCCAGGTGCGCGCGTCACCGGCAAGATCACGGCACCGGGCTACGAGCACCTCGCGCTCGAAATGGTGATCGAGCGCATGGAGCCCGAGCGCCTGTTCTCGTACCGCTGGCATCCGTACGCCGTCGAGCCCGGCGTCGACTACTCCGCCGAGCCGTCGACGCTCGTCGAGTTCGTGCTCGCGGATGCCGGCGACGGGACCGAGCTCAATGTCACGGAGTCCGGATTCGACAAGATTCCGGCGGCGCGCCGCGACATTGCGTTCCGGATGAACGACCAAGGTTGGGGCGCCCAGCTGCGCAACATAGAACGCTATGTCGCGAAGTGACTCGCGCCGCGCGGCCGCGGCAGCGCCGATATTCGCGGCGCTCGGCGACGAGACGCGCCTCGCGCTCGTCGCCCGTCTCGGCGCGGGCGGGCCGCTGTCGATCGCGCAGCTCACGGAAGGCTCCGACGTCACGCGTCAGGCGATCACGAAGCACCTGAATGTGCTCGCCGACGCGGGGCTCGTGCGCGATTCGTGGCAAGGCCGCGAGCGGATCTGGGAATTCGACACACGCCGGCTCGACGACGCGCGGCGCTACATCGACGACATCTCGGAGCAGTGGAACCGCGCGTTGCTGCGTTTGAAGTCGTTCGTCGAGGACGACAAGCACTAGACCGCTGCGCGCGGCGCGGCATTCGAACCTCGCGGCGCCGCAACCCAAGATCTGCAATCAGCGCGGTGCGCATTCCCCGAACTGCAATTTCGGACGGAGCCGAAAAGCCCGCAGCCGCGCACGAGTCATTGTTTTGTCAGCAAATTTACGCGTTTCGCGGTATGCCGGCATGGAGCTTGCTTTGCCGCACATCGAGGAATCATTTGACGAACATGGAGGATGTAATGCTTAAGCAATCAGCTGTGATCGGTGCATCGCTTACCGCCGCGCTCGCGTTGTGCGCCGCACCGGCATTCGCCGCGGACGACAACGACAACACTAAGGGTTTCTATCTCGGTGCCGCGATCGGCGACTTCTCGGCCGACCTCGACCGTCCCGACGACGCCGACGACGTCGATCTCGATTTCGACAACGAGGACGCGAGTCGCATCTTCGCGGGTTGGCGGTTCAATCAGTTCGCCGCGTTCCAGCTGGACTGGACGGACTTCGGCGAGTCGAACGCCGCGCCGACCTTTCTCGGTCTCACGGCCGAGAGCGACGCATTGACGCCGTCGATCGTCGGCACGCTGCCGCTAGGCCCGGTGGAACTGTATGCGAAGGCCGGGATGATGTTCTACAACGTCGAGGTCAACAACAACACCGGCAGGCTCGTCGACGATAGCGGCAGCGACCCGGTATACGGAGTCGGTATCGGTTTCACGGCCTTTGAGCGGCTGAACTTTCGCGTGGAGTACGAGCGCATCGACATCGAGCAGTTCGACGACGCGAACGCCCTCTGGCTCAGCGCGAACTGGCGCTTTTGACCATGCTGCGAAGTCGGATCTGAAGAAGGCCGCGGCCGGCGTTTGCGCGAGCACGCCGGCCGCGAGCGCGGGGCCGCGGCGTACTCCGAAAGGCCATGCGCTATCCGACCGGGCGGTGTTAGATTCGGTAGGAGCCAACATCGACCGGGAGCCCGCCCATGAACAAAGTACCCGTGAAGCGCTACCAAATCATGAAGCGCCGCTATCCCGACGTGATGGCGGCCGTCGAGCAGCTCGGTACCGCCACGACGGGCGCGGGCCCGCTCGATGACAAAGTGAAGCAGCTCGTGCAGCTCGGCGCGGCTGCGGCATTGCGGTCCGAGGGTGCGGTGCACAGTCACACGCGCCGCGCGCTCGAGGCGGGCGCGAGCGCCGCCGAGGTTCATCACGCGCTGCTGCTCCTCACGAGCACGATCGGTTTTCCGACGGTCGTCGCATCGATGACGTGGGCGGACGACGTCATCGACAAACAGCGCCGTTCGAAGCCGCTCGCGGTATAGACAACGGGTATAGCTGACCATGCTAGTCACCTTTCGCACGAAAGCCCACGCGGACATCACGATGTTCGGCAACGTCGCGACGGACCTGCTGAAGCTCGCGGGGATGACGGGAACAGTGCCGACCGCGATTCTCGCGCCCGACATTCCGTCGGTCATCGCGCGTCTCGAGGACGGGCTCGCGCAGCGCAACGCCGCCGTTCCCGAGGACTCGACGCTCAAGGCCGCCGGCGGCACGCGCGATCCCGCGAAGTACGATCCCGACGCGGAGCCCGCCGTGCCGCTCGGTCATCGCGCGCTGCCGCTGCTCGCGCTGCTGCGCGACGCGCAAGCGGCCGGTGCGGACGTGCTCGTCTCGGCATCGCGCTGACGCGGCGACGCTCGGCGCGCGCTGCCGCGCTCGGTTACGCGCGCGCGCCAGCCGACGCGCCTTCGCGGGAGCGCCGGTACGGCGCGCTCACCCACCCACGAGATTCGGATCTCGCCAGGCGCGCTCGAACGGCAGCCGCCATGCGTGCGGTGCGACGAGCTGATGGATCGCGTTCGGCCCCCACGACGCCGGCGTGTACGAGCGCACCGGCGGCGGCGCCTCGAGCAACGGCGTCGACACCTCCCAGAGCCGCTCGATGCCCTCGGCCGTCGTGAACAGCGTGCGATCGCCGCGCATCGCGTCCAAGATCAGGCGCTCGTAAGCTTCGAGCACGTCGCCGATCAGCGTCGTATCGTTCATCGCGAACTGCAGGCTCAGCTTGTCGAGCTGCATGCCGGGGCCCGGGCGTTTGCCATAGAACGACAGCGACATCTTCGACGCATCCGCGAGATCGAACGTGAGGTGGTCGGGGCCGTGCGCGCCGACGCCTGAATTCGCGGGAAACATGCTCTTCGGCGGCTCGCGGAACGCGATCGAAATGATTCGTTGACCCTCGGCCATCCTCTTGCCGGTACGCAGATAGAAGGGCACGCCGGCCCAACGCCAATTGTCGATCGAGCACTTCAGCGCGATGAACGTCTCCGTTTGCGAATCGGCGCTCACGCCTTCCTCGCTACGGTAGCCCGTGTATTGGCCGCGGATGACGTCCGAAGGCTGGATCGGCAGCATGCTGCGGAAGACCTTGTTCTTCTCCTCGCTGATCGGCGCGGGCGCGAGCGACGTCGGTGCTTCCATGCCCACGAACGCGAGGATCTGAAAAAGATGCGTTACGACCATGTCGCGGAACGCGCCCGTGCTCTCGTAGAAGCCCGCGCGCTTGCCGAGGCCGATCGCCTCGGGCACGTCGATCTGGATGTGGTCGATGAAGTTGCGGTTCCAGATCGGCTCGAACAAGCCGTTCGCGAAACGGAACGCGAGGATGTTCTGCGCCGGTTCCTTGCCGAGGAAGTGGTCGATCCGAAAGATCTGCTCCTCGTCGAACACCTCGTGCAGCTTGCTGTTGAGCGATTGCGCGCTCGCGAGATCGGTGCCGAACGGCTTCTCCATCACGACGCGCGAGCGCTCGACGAGCTGCGCGTCACCCAACAGCCGCACGGCCGACAACGCGGCGCTCGGCGGCACGCTCAAGTAGTGGAGCCTGCGGCATTCGGCGCCGATCGAAGCTTCCGCCTTCGCGACGGCGGCTTGCAACGCGGCCGGACCCGCGCCGAGCGGCACGTAGTCGATGTTCGGCGCGAACCCGTCCCAGTCCGCCTGGTTCACCTTGCGCGCGAAAAACTCGGTGATCGCGGCTTGCGCGCTCGCGCGGAACGCATCGGCGCTCAGATCGTCGAGCGAGACACCGATGATTCGGCAGCCCGGAATGAATCCGGCGGTCGACAGGTGAAACAAGCCGGGCAGCAGCTTGCGGCGAGCGAGATCGCCGGTCGCGCCCACGAGCACGACGACCTGCGGGAAGCGCGGACCCACGCCGGGGGGAACTTTGGCCACCGATTACACCTTCTCTTCTAAATGTGCGACGAGCCGGCTCGGAGCATCCCCCAATGCGCCTCAAGCCGTGCCGAGGATCGTGGCATACCCCGAGCCCACGAGCCACGGGCGCGCGGGACGCATGAGAACTCCTCAGCCGGGTTCACTACAATCACGCGAGTCGCGAATGTCGAAATCGTGCCCGCTCGAACGTCATTGTGTCGGCGGCGCACGTTGCACCGCCCTCGAAACGGTTGGAAGAGCGGAGATTTCCGATGCAATACCTATTGATGATCTACGCGAACGAGAACGCGTTCTCGAAGATGACGCAGACGGAGCAGAAGCAAGGCATGGCGGCGTATACGGCCTACACGGCGGCATTGCGCGAGGCGGGCGCACTGAAGGATTCGAATCGGCTGCAGCCGACCGCGACCGCAACGACCGTCCGCGTCGCGAATGGCAAGTCGCAGGTGCTCAACGGGCCGTACACCGAGGCCAAGGAGCAGTTCGGCGGCTATTTCCTGATCGAGGCACCGGACCTCGATGCCGCGCTCACGTGGGCGGCGCGCTGCCCGGGCGCCGCGCACGGCGTCGTCGAGGTGCGGCCCGTTTGGAGCATGTGAGCCCCGCGACGCCGCTCCGCCAATGAGCGGCGACGTCGCGGGCGGTGCGTCGGGCGGCGACGAGCGAGCACGCAGCACGGCGGACGCGGTCGCGCGCCGCAGCTACGGCAAGCTCGTCGCCTTCCTCGCGGCGCAGTCGCGCGACGTCGCGGCCGCGGAGGACGCGCTCTCCGAGGCGTTCGCGGCCGCGCTCGCGGATTGGCCCCGGAACGGCTGCCCGTCGAACCCCGAGGCGTGGCTGCTTACGGCCGCACGGCGCAAGCTCATCGATTTCGCGCGCCGCCGGCGCAGCGGCGCCAATGCGGCCGGCGAGCTCCGCGTGCTCGCCGAGCAGCTCGAGGTCGAGTCCGAGGGCGCCGGCGAGAACGTGGAGATTCCCGATCGGCGGCTCGCGTTGATGTTCGCGTGCGCGCATCCCGCGATCGAAGCGGGAATTCGCGCGCCGCTGATGCTGCAGGCCGTGCTCGGCCTCGACGCCGCCGAAATCGCTTCCGCGTTCCTGCTGTCGCCTGCCGCGATGGGCCAGCGGCTCGCGCGCGCGAAGACCAAGATTCGCGAGGCCGGCATCCCGTTCCGGATTCCCGCGCACGACGAGTTGCCCGATCGGCTCGGGACCGTGCTCGACGCGATCTACGCCGCGTTCGCCGAAGGCTGGAGCGACGCGAGCGGCACGGACGTCGCGCGGCGCGATCTCGCCGAGGAGGCGATCTTCCTCGGCCGGCTCGTGACGGCGCTGCTGCCGAGCGAGCCCGAAGCGCTCGGCCTGCTCGCGCTGATGTTGCACGCGGAGGCGCGCCGCCGAGCGCGCCGCAACGCGCGCGGCGACTACGTGCCGCTCGCGTCGCAGGATTCGGCGCTCTGGGACGCAAGCGATGATCGACGAGGCCGAAGCGCTGTTGCTGCGCGCGAGCGAGCGAGGTGCGCCCGGCCGCTACCAGCTCGAGGCGGCGCTGCAATCGGCGCACGTCGACCGGCGCCGCACGGGCCGCTCCGATTGGCGCGCAGTCGTGCAGATCTACGACGCGCTGCTCGCGTTGTCGGGCTCGCCGGTAGTTGCGATCAATCGCGCGCTCGCGCTCGCGCAGATCGACGGTGCGCGCGCGGGGCTCGCGGCGCTCGACGACGTCGCGGGAGACGCGCGGCTCGAGGAATATCAGCCGTATTGGGCGGCCCGCGCGGAGCTCCTCGCGAATGTCGGCGAGCACGCCGAGGCGCACGCCGCATACGACATCGCGATCGGCCTCGAGCGCGACCCCGCCGTCCGCAAGTTCCTCCAAGAACGTCAAGCCTCGCTTCGCCCGGTAGATGCGATGACGCTCGGTCGCGCGTTGGCGGCGCGTGCGCTAGGCGTCTCCCGGGGGCGTCGGCGCACAGGGATGTGCGCCGCCGAGCCCCAGGGATGGCGTCTTGGCGTCCCCCGGGAGATGCCTAGCGCACGCGCCGCCAACGCGCGTCCACGCAGCGCTATGCGCGAGCGAACGTCGGCCGCTACGGCCTCACGCGCACGTACTTCGTGAGCTTGCGCGGTCGCGGCTCGCCCGCGTAGATGTTGCCCGCGCGATCCACGGCCGCGAACTCCGCGCCGTTGCCCTGCGTATCGCGCGGATCGCCCCACGGATAAAGGATGAACTCGCTGACCCAGCCCGTGGCCGCGTCGCCGATCCGGATGCCCATCTCCCACCCCGGGTTCTGCACGTTGTCGGACTCGGAATCCGCGACGTAGATCCGATCGCGCTCGTCGAAGAAGATGCCGCTCGGTTTGCCGAACTGCGTCCAAGTCGAGAGATGCTTGCCGTCCTGGTCGAAGATTTGGATTCGGTTGTTCGAGCGGTCGCCGACGAACACGCGGCCGCGCATGTCGATCGCGATCGCGTGCAGCGTGCGGAACTCGCCGGGTCCGTAGCCGGTGTGGCCCCAGGCCTTGATGAACTTACCGTCGCGCGAGAATCGCACGACACGGTTGTTGGTCGTGTCGCCGTGACCGTCCGCGACGAAGATGTCGCCGTTCGGCGCGACCGCGACGTCGCTGGGCGCGTTGAAGTGCGTCTCGTCGCTGCCCGCGACGCCCGGCGTGCCGAGCCGCAGCAGCACCTTGCCGTCGGGCGAGAACTTGACGACTTGGTGGCCGCGCTTGCCGTCGGTCGTGCGCTCGGCGGCCGCGGCGTCGGCGACGTAGACGTTGCCCTGCGCGTCGACCTCGATGCCGTGCGGCCAAATGAACTCTCCGCCGCCGAAGCTTCGATCCGCATTTCCGGTCGCGTCGAAGCGCACGATCGTGTCGAGCTTGGAATCGAGGCACTCGTAGCCGAACTTCTCGACGCCGGCGTCGCAGCGGATCACGGCCCAAACGTGTTGGCCGTCGGGATCGATGTCCACGTCGCCGACCGCGCCGATCACGCGGCCGTTCGGCAACTTCGCCCAGCCGTCGACGTTGCGGTACGGGTTCGGCAGCGACTGCGGTGCCGCCGCGCCTGCGAAGCCGAGCGCGACGAGCGCCGCGAGCGCGCGCGACCAACGCGACCGCGCGAGCGCGGCCGGCCGTACTCGTACCCGATGATCCGATCTCATGATTCTCCCCCTCGGAGCTCGTCTCCGTTTTCGTTTGGTCGTTGCAGTGCGCGCCGAGCGCTCAGGCGATCTTACGATGCTCGGTGCCTTCGCCTGGAGTGATGAAGAACATGCGGCACGGCTCGTTCGTGCGCGCCGTGTGCCATGTGCCTTTCGGCACGATCACGTACGCGCCGGGCTCGCTGAGCTCGGCGAGCTGCTCGCGCCCGTCGATCTCGAGCACCATCGTCACTCGCCCGGATACCAGGCACACGATCTCGTCGCCCTTCGGGTGCATCTCGGCCACGGGCCACGACGCGTCGAACGAGATCATCGTTACGAGGCGTTCATTCTTGAAGTCGCCGAGCGCGCCGCTCATGAGGCGCTGCCAAAATTCGGGCGTGACGGGTAGCGGGTCTACCAGCGCATCCGTGCGCAATTTCAGGTAAGTGGTTGCGAGATTGAACGGCCCCGTCGGCGTCGGCATGTGCGATCCCCTTGCTTCCCCGAGGCGTACGGTAACCCCGAACGAGCGGGGCCGCCACGAGGTACCGCCGCGCGCGCGTTCTGCGGCACAATACGCGCTCGCGCACATGCGCCAGGGGGAGATCACCGATGTTTCGGGCGTTGTTGTCATTGTTCGCCGTCGCCGCGTTCGCCGGTACCGCGAGCGCGCATCACAGTCAGGCGGGGCTCTTCGACAGCTCGAAGACGATCGAGATCACGGGCGTCGTGAAAGCCATTTCGTGGCGCAACCCGCACGGGCACATCACGCTCGCGGTCGCGGACGACAAAGGCAACGTCGTGGATTGGGACGCGGAAACCGCGTCGATCAGCATCTTGCGCAACCGCGGTGTCGACGCGGAAGGCATCATCAACGTCGGCGACAAGATCACGATCGCGGGCGCCGCGCCGCGGCGTGACGTTCCGGAGACTCTCGCGAACAGCGTGTTGCTGTCGACGGGCTACGAGTTCACGTTCGGCTCCGCCAAGGCGTACTTTGCGGAGGGGAAGGCCGGCAAGATCGTCGGCAACGCCGCGATCGATGCGAATGCCGCGCAGGGCCGTGCGACGGCGGACGGCTTGTTCCGCGTCTGGAGCACGATCATGAGCGACCCGGCCGCGTTCCCGATATTCAAGGGCGGCTATCCGCTCACGGCCGCGGGGAAGGAAGGCGCGGCGAAATGGAACCCGCGCGACAACGTCCTGCTCAAGTGCGGCCACAAGGGCACGCCGCTCATCATGATCACGCCGCTGCCGATCGAGTTCGTCCATCAGGGCGACGACATCTTGCTGAAGATCGAGGAGTACGATGCGCGCCGCTTGATCCACATGAATCCGAGCGCGGTGGCGCCGGCGGAGCACACGTTGTTCGGCTTCTCGCGCGGGCATTGGGAAGGCACGACGCTCGTCGTCGAGACGGACCACATCGCGGCCGGATACTTCGATCATGAAGGCGTGTTGCAGAGCGACCAGATCAAGACCGTCGAGCGGTTCGCGCCGACTGCGGCATACGATCGGATCGACTACACGCTCACGACGACGGACCCCGTGAACTTCGAGCGGCCGTTCGACCTCAAGCGCTATTTCGTCTGGAAGCCCGAAAACAGCGTGCACGCGTACGAGTGCTTGGACCGGTAGGAACCGGGCGCGCGAACATCCGCGGAGTGCGACGGACGGAGCGAAGGCTGCGCGCAGCGCAGCGCGCGCATCGTGCGCGGCTCAGACGAGCACGATCATCCAGTTGAGCCCGGCGAGCAGCAGCCCCACGAGCACGACCGCGGAGGCGACCGCACCGCTCCAACGCACGAGCTCTTCGCTGCGCACGCAGTAGAGCACCGGAAGGGCGGGGAGTGCGCCGATCGTCGCCGCCGAGCGGACGCAGAGCGCGACCGTAGGCCAGCGACGGCTCCAGGACATGAGCTCCGGCCGCGCCATCACGGCGGCCGCGATCGTCTGCTCGCTGCCGAGCATCTTGAGCGCCGTGAGCGCGGCGTCGTCCTCGGACATGCCGGCGCAGCGCGCGTCGTTCTCGAGGTCTTCGTAGTGCTCGCCGAGCTCGAGGATCGTGCGCTCGACGTACAGCGGCGATACGCCGCCGCGCAGCAGCTCGAGCCGCAACGCGGCAAATTGCTCGCGACTAGGCATGCTCCGGATCTCCGAGCGCGGAATTCACGCCAGAGCTCACGCGCTTCCATTCGCCGCTCAGGTGCTCGAGTCGGCGGCGGCCTTTCGCGGTGACGGCATAGTAGACGCGCTCGCGGCCGTTCACGCTCTTGCGCTTCGGCTTCACCGACCCGCTTTCTTCGAGGCCGTGGAGCACTGGGTAGATCACCCCTTCGCCGAGGCCGATGGCTTCCGCCGTCACGAGCCGCACGGCTTTGACGATCTCGTAGCCGTACATCTCGCGGCTGGCGAGCATTCGAAGCACGAGCAATTCGGGGACGCCCGTCATGAAGGGTGGATTGGTCTGTGCCATAGCTTCCTTGGACTAACGATAGGCTGAAGCGGCGGTCGTGCCAATAGCCTCTTTGCCAATAAGACGTCGTTGCGTGAGCAGTCCCTCCCGCTTGGTCGATCGTAAATGCCCGGTCGCGGTGTCAGCCTTCGCGATCGAGCGGCTTCGTGCTCGGCGTCGCGATCGTTTGCTCGATGATGTCGAGGTACGCTCGGGCCATTGGCCGGTGCCGCTCCGATTGCATCGCCTGCTGGAACCAGGTGCGGGCCTCCGCAAACCTGGCCTGGTTGAACAGCGCGATCCCCATCAACAGCTGCGCGTTGCCGGCGTCCGCGAGCTGACCCTTGCCGATACCGCGCTCGAGCGCTCGTTCCGCGGCGGGCCAGTCGCCGCGCTGCACGTTCACCTCGCCGAGCCGAACGAACAGGTTGCCGCTCGCCGACAGGCCGGCCCCTTCCTCGAGAGGCGCCAAGGCTTTATCGAGCTCACCTGCCGCGATCCAGCAGTTCGCGAGCTTCTCGTATAGCTTGTCGTCGACGTTCACGCTCGCGTTCGCGATCGCGGCCTCGAGCACCTGCGCTCCGCGGTACGGCAGGTCTTGAAACAGCAGAAGGTCTGCGAGCCGGCGGATCTCCGGGTCCTCGGTGATCAGCCCGGCGTTATACGCCACCTGCAAGGTGCTGAGCGCGTTCGGGTAGTCTTCGAGTTGGCCGTAGGCCGCGGACAGCTGCAGCCAATAGGACTTTTTCGCCGGCGCGATCGCAACGAGCTTTTGCAGCAGCGGGACTGCGTCGGCGTATTGCTCGTTCTTCAAATACAGCGCGAGGAGCATTCCGATCCAGCCTTCGTGCGGCTCGTTCGCGAGATCGACGGCCCGTCGAGCCGGCGGCAACGCGCGAGCGAAGTCGTCCATCTGGTAATACGCGACCGCGAGCAGGTAGTACGCCGCGCCGTTCGGATTCACGGCCGTTGCAAGCCAATCTTCGAGCGCGGCAGCGCCCTCCTGCCATTCTTCCTGGCTCATCAGGAGCTGTGCCGCTTGATAGCGGACCTGGGAGATTTCTTGCGCGTTCAGGCCGCCCGCGTCGAGCGCGTTTTGCAGATGCTGCCGCGCTTCGACGTAGTCCTCCTCGGCGTACGCGACGTTGAACAGGATCTGCTCGACCTTGCTGCGCTCGTACGGGCTCAGCTTCGCGACGTCGAGGCGCGCGAGCGCGACTCGCGCCTCGGCTTGCTTGCCGGCTTGGAGCGCCGCGATTGCCGCGTTGAGTGCGTTGCCCGTTGCCGCGTCGATCGTCGGCGCGGGCGGCGTGCGGGGCTGGCCCGGGTCCGGCTGGCCGAACGCGGCGAAGGCGAGCCCGCAGAAAAGCACTGCGAGCGCGGTACGTGCGATGCGCAACGTCCGTGCGGCATAGAGTTGAGCTTGCATGTTGGTTCCTCCGATCGCTCGGTCGTCGTTAGGGGCGGCGCTCGCCGCGCCGTGAACGTGCTGTCGTAGAGGTGCCTCGATCGTCGGGTTGTCGCCGGGCGGCGCGGGTTGCGCGCCGCCCGGGCCGGCTTCGTCAGTGTTCGAGCTGAAAGCGGATGACCGTTTGCAGGCCCACGCGCTCGACCGCGACGCCGTTCTCGACCTTCGGGTTGTAGCGCCAGCGCGCGATCGCCTTGAGGGCCGCGTCGTCGAAGGTCTTCCTCGGCTCGGCGGCGACGACGATCGCGTCTCTCACGGTGCCGATCGTGGTGACCGTGAACTGAACCTGCACCCACCCTTCGAGGTCTCGAGCGAGCGGGCCGGGCGGGTATTCCGGAGCGACGCGGACGATGGGAATCGCGTCGCGGTCTTCGCCGAGCACGAAGCCCCGAGTCTTCTCGACGACCACGTGGACGGGTCCCGGCGGCGTGTACGGCGTCGCTGTCCCGCCGGTCTCACCGCTGGGGCCGGACGGCGGATCTGGCATCCTCGGCGGATCCGGCCTCTCGATCCGCTCGTCGCGCGTCACTTCGAACGGGCGTATCGTTGCGCAGACGCTTCCAATCGACCTTGACGGTCGGTAGCACTTCGGGGATGTCGATCGGCACGCTCACGAAGTGCCAGAGCAGCGAGAACACCGCGAGAGTGACCAGAACGCCCGAGCTTGCAGCAAACGGAAATCGTAGAGCTAGCATGGTGACGTCCTCCTACGTTTTCGCCGCCGGAGTGGCGACCCCGATTTATTCTCGAACTCTCTTTTTTCGTACGCCTTGCGGTTAGAGGTATACTAGCCTTGCGCTTCAAGGTATGTCAACGGACGGCTCGTCCGCGAGTGAGCGGTCGGTCCGCGGGAGCGGTTACGAGCGGTGGCGTCATGCGCGGGGCCTTAGGCGCGCGGATTGGGCGCAGAGAACGCGATTTGCCGGCCGCGGCGGCGATACGCTTCCGCGATCCGGCGCTCGCGATCTTCGCGGAGCTCCGGAAACAGGTCCTGCGTCGTTCCTTCATGGCTTGCCAGCCGCGTCGAGCAGGCGCGCTTCGAGCTCCGCGCGGCTCTCGAGCCGTCCGTCCTCGCGAATGTGGCGCGCATCGACGCCGCGCGCGTGCAGCGCCGGGCACACGAGAATTGCGCGGTGGCACTCGATCGGATCGCGTTCTGCACACATGAGCGCAACGCGCGCGATGTCCGCGGCGCCGCAGACTCTGGCGACGCCTTCCTCGAATCGCGGCGTTCGTGCGAGCCGACCATAGTCGACCTTGCCGTCGACGTAGACGCCCGGATCGTTGCTGCGTGCGCCGAGCTCGCGGCCGAGAAACAGATACGCGACGCCCGCGTCTTCGAGCGCGGCGCGCAAGCGCTTCAGCGAGAACTGCGGATTGAAACGGCTGTGCGGATGCGAGCGCACGTCGGCGATCGCTTCGACGGCGTGCATCCGGAGAAGCTCGAGAAACCGCTCGATCGGATGATTCGAGTGCCCGATCGTGTAGACGGTGCGACTTGCCTCGCGCGGATCCGGCGTCATGGCGGTTTCGACGCGAAGGCGCCGCGTGCGTTCGTCGTGCGGATGGCGTGCCTCGCGCGCTTCAGTTGTTCAGCGCCTGGAGCGGCGCCGGAATTCGCCCGCCGCGCGCGATGAACGCTTCGCTCGACTCGCGGTGAAGCGCGATGACGGGCGCGCGTCCGAGCAGCCCGCCGAACGACACGACGTCGCCGACCTTCTTGCCGGGCGCGGGAATCAGCCGCACCGCGGTCGTCTTGCGGTTGATCATGCCGATCGCGGCTTCGTCCGCGATGATCGCCGCGATCGTCGACGCGGGCGTGTCGCCCGGCACCGCGATCATGTCGAGCCCCACGGAGCAGACGCACGTCATCGCCTCGAGCTTGTCGAACGTCAGCGCGCCGCATCCGGCAGCCTCGATCATCGCGGTGTCTTCCGACACCGGGATGAACGCGCCCGACAACCCGCCCACGTAGCTCGACGCCATCGCGCCGCCTTTCTTCACCGCGTCGTTCAGCAGCGCCAGCGCGGCGGTCGAGCCATGCGTGCCGATGCGCTCGAGCCCCATCGCCTCGAGCACGCGCGCGACGCTGTCGCCCGGCGCCGGCGTCGGCGCGAGGGACAGGTCCACGATCCCGAACGGCACGCCGAGCTTCTCGGACGCCGCGCGGCCGACGAGCTCGCCCATGCGCGTGATCTTGAACGCCGTGCGCTTGATCACGCTCGCGAGCGCGCCGAAGTCCGCGTTCGGCTCCGCTTCGACTGCATTCGCGACGACTCCGGGGCCGCTCACCCCGACGTTCACGACGCACTCGGGCTCGCCGATGCCATGGAACGCACCCGCCATGAAGGGGTTGTCCTCGACCGCGTTGCAGAACACGACGAGCTTCGCGCAGCCGATCCCGTCGCGGTCCGCCGTGAGCCGCGCCGTCTCGAGTACCACGTCGCCCATCCGTGCGACGGCGTCCATGTTGATGCCCGCGCGCGTGGTGCCGACGTTTACCGACGCGCAAACGCGCTCCGTGACGCTGAGGGCGCGCGGGATCGACGCGATCAGCGCCTCGTCGCCGCGCGTCATTCCCTTGTGGACGAGCGCCGAGAAGCCGCCGAGAAAGTTCACGCCGACTTCCGCCGCCGCGCGGTCGAGGTACTCCGCGAACAACACGTAGTCGTCGCTCGCGGAAGCTTCCGCGACGAGCGACACCGGTGTGACGGACACTCGCTTGTTGATGATCGGAATGCCGTATTCGCGCTCGATCTCCTCGCCGGTCGCGACGAGTCGGGCGGCCGAGCGGCAGATCTTCTCGTAGGCCTTCTTGGCCGACGCCTCGAGGCTCGGATCCGCGCAGCCGCGCAGGCTGATCCCCATCGTGATCGTGCGGATGTCGAGGTTCTCCATCTGGACCATCCGGATGGTCTCGAGGATCTCCTGCGGGGAAAACTGGATTGCCATGGTGTGGTCGTCTGCCCGAGTGTTTCGGCGTGCGTGTGTCTTGCCCGGGACTAGACGCGGTGCATGAATTTGAAGACGTCTTCGTGCTGCGCGTCGATCTTGAGCCCCATCTCTTCGCCCTTGGCGTTGAGCCGGCGTTTGAGCTCGTCGAACGGCACGGTCGCCTTGTCGAGGTCCGCCATCATGATCATCGTGAAGAACTCGCGCAGCGTGGTCTGCGAGATGTCGACGATGTTCGCATTCGCCTCGGCCAGCACGGCCGACACTTTCGCGATGATGCCGACCGTGTCGACGCCGATCACGGTCACGATGACGCGATTCGATTTACTCTTCATGGGGCTCTCGGGTGAGCGGGCAAGTCGGGCGCACAGTTTACGGTGCGCGCGCGCTACGAGCACGCCGCTCGGCGGAACACCCCGCGGCCGCGATCAGCGCGTCGCCGGACCGTAGTGCGGCACGGGCTGCCCGACCTCGAGCGCGCCCAAATCCGGCGCGCGGCCCGCGAACCCGTCCGTGACGTTCGGCAGAGGAGTGCCCGCGTCGACGGCCGCAGATTTCGGACGCAGGCGGAAGTCGAACCCGCCGATGTCGTAGACGCGCTGCGGGTCTCTGAGATCCGGCTTCTCGACGTGCACGAACACGTCGTAGCCGACCACCTTGCTGTGCCTGTCCTGACCCGTCGCCTTCTGATATTCGGCGAGCGTCTTGAAATCGCGCGCGACGGGCTGCCGCTACGTAGTCCGCGCGCGTCTCGAACGGCGGCGACGCCCACTGGAACGACACGGCCGCGCCCGGGTTCGGCGCGAACCCGTTGTAGTCCGACGACGAGTAGTTCGTGAACGTGCCGACGTTGAACACCGGCCCGGCCGCGCCCTCGGCGAGGATCAAGTTGTTCCTGAAGTGCTCGTTCGCCGCCGGACCCGCGCACGCTCACCTCGCCGATGAACGTGTTCTGGTAGCAGAGGATTCCCGCTCGGCGTCGACACGTACTTCAGCGAGCCCGAGCCCTGGCCCGTTGTAGACGACGTTGCGGATGAAGTAGACGGGGCCGCCGAAGATCGGCTGCGCGCTCAAGCCCTCGAGCGCCGTGTTCACGCAGCGGTTGCGCAGCACGCGCATGTTGCGGCCGCCGCCGTCCGTCTCGATGCAGTTGTCGCCCATGTTGAAGATGTCGTTCTCGTAGAAGTCGTTCGACATCGGAAAACGATCGGCGATCGACGTTCGGCGTGCCGTCCGGATTGCCGTAGGTCGCGAAGTCGATGCCGTCGTGCCAGTGCGCGATGTAGTTGCGCGCGACGACGTGGCCCTGGCCGTAGACCTTGATCGCGTACTCGGAGTCGAGCCGCTCGGGGAAGCCCGGCAGCTTTTCCCAGAGCGCGCCGTTCCAGCCCATCATCTTGTCCTGCGTCGATGGCGGCCGATCAGCACGTTGTCCGCGATGTAGAAGTCCTTCGAGCCGGACCAGTCGTCGTGCACGCCGCGCCCGACGTTCTCGAGTCGCGAGCGCTTCAGCGTGAAGCCGCTCGCGCCCGCGATGCTCTTGATGCCGAGCAGGAACGCCGACGTTCGTGTTGCGGACCGTGATGCCTTCGAAGTAGTGGTAGTTCGCGGCCATCAGGTTGAACAGGTTCTCCGCGCCGTCGCCGTCGAAGACCACCTCGCCGTCGCCCGCGGCCTTGATCGCGATCGGCCGCTCGGCCGTGCCGCTCTGCGTGAGGTAGTAGGTGCCGTCGAACACGGTCGCGAGCGCGAGGTAGCCGGGCGACGGACGCGCGATTCATGTAGTGGTGGCGATCGCTCAAGTACACGCCCGCGTGCACGAGGATCGTGTCGCCGGGCTGTACCCGCGGCGGATACGCGTTCTGATAGTCGAAGTGCGCGGCGCCCATGTAGTACGCGGCCATCAGCCCCGTGAACGACGGCTCCTGCCTCGGTGCCGTCGTAGCCGACCGGATAGACGTGGTACGTCTTGCCGCCCGCCGCGGGCTGCGGTTCTGGCCGCGTGTGCGCGCGCAACGTGCGGCGCGCTTCGCCCGTCACGCCGTCCGGATCCGCGAGCGTGAGCCGGAGCTCGTAGTCCGTGTCGGGCGCGAAGATCGAACACGCTGCCCGAGAACATGTTCGGCGACGACGTACGAGAACGGGCTGAACGCGAACGGGCTCGCGCCCGTCGCCGCCGTGCCGGCCGCCGGCGCGGGCGGCGGGTTCGCGCGCGCGAGCGCGGCCGCGCTCTCGACGGCGTTGGTCGCGTCCACGAAGCTCGGGCCGCCGACGCGGCCGTTCACCTGCTCGTTCTGCAGGCGCAACAGCGGCAGCGCGCGCTGCCACGTCGGCTCGCCGCTCCGCGGTACTCGACCGCGACGCTCGCGTCGCGGTTGTCGTCGCCTTCGATCGGCCAATCGACGCCGAGCGAGATCAGAGTCGGCGGTTCGACCGACGGTTCCCCGGCCGTAACGCGGTCCCGCGTATGGCGGCTTCCGGCGCCGAGCGCCGCGAGCGCGAGGAGTGCAGCGCACGCCCGGCCGCAACGCGCGCCAGCGCGACGGAACGCCTTACGCGATCGGGACGAGCTGCTACGGCCGCGAGCTCGAGCGGCTCGACGCCCGCGCTGTCCGGGAACACGCTCGTCTCGAGCGCCGCCTCCGGGATTCCGAAGCGCGTCGCGAGCACGCCTTTGAACACGCCGCGCAAATCGGTCGTCGCGCGCAAGTCGCGGCCTTCGTGCAGGTCGCGTTGCGCGAGGCCGGGCCAATCGGCGAGCACGCGGCCGCCGCTCACGGCGCCGCCCGCGAGGAACGCGCAGCCCGCCGTGCCGTGATCGGTGCCGCGCGTGCCGTTCACGGCGACGGTGCGGCCGAACTCGGTGACGATCAGCACGGTCGTGTCCTGCCACGCGGGACCGAGCTCGACTTTCAGCGTCTGCAGCCCCGCGTCGAGCCCGCGCAGCCGCAGCGCGAGGTTGCCCTTGGCTCGCCCCTTGATTCGCGTGCGTGTCCCAGCCGCCGATGTCGATCGCGGCGACGCGCGGTCCGTTCGGGCTCTTCAAGAAGCGCGCGGCCGCGGTCACGATCGGCGTGATCTGCACGCCGGCGCGCGCGCCGCCCATGCCGTTGCCCCCCGCGGCCGCATCGCCGGCGATGTCGCGCGCGTCGAGCGCCTCGATCAATCGGTCCGCGAGCCGGGGATCCGACGCTTCGTACATGCGGCGCACGCGCGCGAGCAGGTCCGCGTCCGTGTCCGGTAGCTGCGACGGCGCCCACGTGCCCACGCCGAACGTGCCGCGCAGCACGAGCGGCACGCTTTCCGACAACGCGATCGCGTCGCGTTCGCTGCCTTCGCGCTCGAGCTCCGCGAGCGCGCGATTGAGCCACCCGCCGTCGCTCGTGCTCGGCGTGAGGCCGCCGGCTTCGAGCACCTTCTGCGCGTCGAAGTGCGAGCGCTCGCGATACGGCGTCGCGACCGCGTGCAGCACGGCGAGCTCGTTCGCCTGATACATCGCGTGCATGTTCGCGAGCGACGGGTGCAGGCCGAACGTGCCGTCGAGCTTCAGCACGCCGCCGTCGGAACCCGGCGCATCGAGCGCGAGAGCGCCGCGCAGGTTGCGGTATTGCGGATCGGCGTAAGGAGCAACGGCCGCGAGCCCGTCGAGCGCGCCGCGCAGGATCACGAGCACGAAGCGCGCCTGCGTATCGGCGGCGGCGTGCGCGAGCCGCGCGAACGGTGCGAGCAGCGTGAGCTGAACGGAGGTACGGAGCAGGGTGCGACGATCCATGTTCGTCATCTCCTCTGAAACTCGGGGGCCGCGATCAGCAGTGCGAGGCCCTGGCCCGCGTCGCTCGCGCCGCCGATGCTCGCGAGCGTCGCGTCGTTGACCGGGCCGAGAACGGAGGCCGTGAGATCCGCGGCGTCGAAGCCCTTCGCGGCCGCGCCGACGCGCTTGCCGACGGCCGCGCCCCACTCGATGCGTTTCAAGAGCGCGTCGCTGCCGTCCCAATTCGCCGCGATGTCGGGCCAACCGGCCGGCGATCCGGGCGTGAACGGCCGCTGACCGAGCTCGCCCAATATGCCCGTGATCTGCTGCAGGTTGTCCGGGACGTGATCGAGCGCGCGGAACGTCGACAGCACGAAATCCTGCGGCGTCTTGTACTTCGCGAGAGGCTGGCGCCAGCTGTCGTCCGCCTCGATCAGCGCGCGGTAGACGGGCACGAGCTCGCCGTCGTTGCTTGAGATAGACCTTTGCAAGCATGTCCACGAGCGCGGCGGGCGGATCGTCCGCGACGAAGTGGCGTGCGAGCTTCGTCGCGAGATGCTTCGCCGTCGCGGGATGCTGCGCGAGCATCGCGAGCACCTCTTCGCCTTCCTCGACGCCGCGTTCCTTGAAGCGCTTGCCGAGCACCGTCTTGTCACCGGGCTCGTGCATCAGCGCGCGGAAATAGAACTCCCCGGGCGCGCCGCCCGCGAATGCGGCGGCGCGCGGGTTGCCCGCGGGACCGCCGTTACCGGGGCCGTTCGCGGCGCCGTTGGCAGCGGGACGGCCGAGGCCGCCTCCGCCGGGTCCGATCGGGCCGCCGATCGACCAGCCCGTGATCACCTTCGCGAATTCGGTGACGTCGTGCTGGGCGTAGCCGCCATCGACGCCGAGCGTGTGCAGCTCGAGGATCTCGCGCGCGAGGTTCTCGTTGAGACCGAGCTCGCGGCCACGGTTGCGCGCGAGCCGCGCCGCCGTCGACCCTTCGCCCATCGACGTCGTGTTGTCGAGGTATAGGTTCATCGCGGGGTGGCGTTCCGCCGCGAGCAGCAGGTCGTAGAAGTTGCCGGTCACGCGCGGCCTGATCGCTTCCTGCTCGTAAAGGCCCGCGAGCGGACCGACGAGCGGCTTGTCCGCGGACACCGCGAAATGATTCGACCAAAAATGCACGAGCCGTTCGACGAACGGCTGATCGGTTTCGATGGCGCGCCGATGACGTTCGTTCGCATACGTCATGTAGTGTTGGCGCGCGAATTGCCCGAATTCGCGGATCGCGCCCTCGTCGATTCCGGGCGGCACACCCGGCGGCGCGGTGGCGGCCGGCTCGCCCGAGGAAGACGCTTGGTCCGGGGGCGGCGCCCCACGGCGCGCGGCGGGCGCCGTGCCGGCGTTCGCGCGGACTTGCGCCGCGACTTGGCGCACGGCGCGCAGCTCGCGAAGCTCCTGGAGCACGCGCGCGGATTCGGGAGGGCTCGAGGATTCGCTGGGTGCGCGTTGCGCCGTGGTGAGCTGCTGCTCGAGCCAGCCGCGAGGATCGCCTGCGATGAGGGCCGCGTCGCGCGGCCGGGCGCCGAGGCCGAATCGATTGGCGGCGATCGCCGCGTTCTTCGTCAGCATCGCAAATCCCTGGTCGAGGTGCTGCGGATGGCAGCTTACCGCGATCAACGCACGGGCCGCGGCCGGGTTTACACCGGATCCGCAAGGCACTGATCTAGTGACAGTTGTTCACCGTGCCGATGGAACGCTGTCTCCACAGCCGAACCTCGAGGTTCGATTGCGCGCGCGGATTTTGGCTACACTGCCCTGCGCCGCTTCCGGCATCGTCAAACGGCGGCCGCGCAGATTGAAATTGACTATCGATAAACGAACGTCAGACCGCCCCGTGCGCACGATCAGTACCGCCTGTCGCGGCGCGGACGTCGCACGCAACCCGATGCTGAACAAGGGCACGGCGTTCTCGTCCGAGGAACGTCTCGGTCTCGGTCTCGAGGGATCGCTGCCGTTCAAGAGCACGAACCAAAAGCAGCAGGCCGACCGCATCTACGAGCAGGTGCAAGCGCAGTCGGACGACCTGCAGAAGTACCTGTTGTTGAGCGCGCTGCTGAACCGCAACGCTCATCTTTTCTACAAGGTGCTGATCGATCACATCGAAGATCTGATGCCGATCGTCTATACGCCGACCGTCGGAACCGCGGTGCAGCGTTTCAGCCGCGTGTTTCAAGGCGGCAGCGGTGTGTGGATAACCCCGGACATGAAAGGCCGAATGGCCGACGTGCTCCGCAACATCGTCGGCGAGAGCAACAGCATCCGCTTGCTCGTCGTCACGGACAACGAGTCGATCCTCGGCCTCGGCGATCAAGGCGCGGGTGGGATGGCGATCTCGGTGGGCAAGCTTGCGTTGTACACGGCGGCGGCCGGCATCGACCCCGCGAGCGCGTTGCCGGTGAGCCTCGATTTCGGCACGGACAACGAAGAGCTGCTCGCGGACGATACGTATCTCGGTTGGCCCGCGCGCCGGCTGCGCGGCAGCGAGTATCTCGAGCTCGTCGACGAGTTCGTCGCGGCAGTGCGAGCCCTGATGCCCGACGCGCTCGTGCAATGGGAAGACTTCCGCAAGGACAACGCACTCGCGATCCTCGACCGGTACGTCGACCGCGTGCCGTCGTTCAACGACGACATTCAAGGAACCGGCGCGGTGGTGATGGCCGGCTTGAACAGCGCGCTCAAGATCAAGGGCGAGCGTTTGGCCGACCAGCGCATCTTGATCTACGGCGCGGGTGCCGCGGGGCTCGGCGTCACGCGGCAGATAAAGACGCAACTCGCGGAGGAAGGCGTCGACGCCGAGCGGCGCGCCGCGGTCGTCGCCGTGCTCGATCGCAGCGGTCTCGTGATCGACGACGGCCGGATCCGGGACCCGTATAAGCGCGAGCTCTCGTGGCCCGTGACGCTCGCGCAGAGCGCGGGTCTCGACGGCAGGGAAGGCCGATCGCTCTACGAAGTCGTGCACAAATGGCACCCTACGATGTTGATCGGCCTGTCCGGAGTGACCAACGCGTTCGACGAGCGGCTCGTGCGCGAGATGGCGGCGCACGTCGCGCGGCCAGTGATCTTCCCGTCGTCGAATCCGAGCGCGAATTCCGAAGCGCAGCCGGCCGATCTCTACGCGTGGACGGATTGCCGCTGTCTCGTCGCGACCGGTAGCCCGTTCCGCGACGTCGAGTGCGGCGGGAAGCGTTTCCGCGTCGGTCAAGGCAACAACGTTTTCATTTTTCCGGGTCTCGGGCTCGGCGCGCTGGCCGTACGTGCACGCAAGGTCACGAACGGCATGGCGAACGCGGCGTCGAAAACCCTCGCCGCGCTCGTGACCGCGGACGAGCGTGACGTCGGTCTGCTGTTTCCGTCCGTCACGCGGCTGCGGTCGGTTTCGTACGCCGTCGCTGTCGCGGTTGCGCACGAAGCGATACGTGAAGGTGTCGCGACGATCGACGAAGACGCGATCGAGCAGGCGGTGAAACAAAGCATGTGGGACCCGGATTACCCGAGCTTCGAGCCGCTCTGACGTCCCGAAGCGCGGCTGCATCGCGCTCGCGGGCGTTGTCCCGGTTGGTACGGACGTCTGTTGGTTTCTTAAGTTGTGTCCAGTTCGCGTGATCTGTATGAAGTATACAGTCCGCTAGCGTGCGGACGGGGAAGGGAGTGCGCGAGACAGCGGCGGCGCACGTCGCGAATCAAGCACGTCGAAAAAACAAAACGCTCGATCGTTGGGCACTCAATTCTGGGGGGTAGTCATGGCTTATCGGGGGACCGATTGGAATCTGCGTAGGCGCTCCGTGCGACGCACAGCTACGCGCGTTGACGAGCTCAAGGTCACGGTTCTCTGCGCGAGCGTTTGCGCTTGCCTCGGCGTCGGTGACGCCGCGTACGCGCAGCCCCCGCAAGGCCCTGAAGAGATCGTGATCACGGGCTCGCGCATCGTGCGCCGTGACCTCGACGCGCCGAGCCCGATCTTGACGGTCGACTCCGAGGCTTTCGAGCAGACGAGCAACGTCTCTCTCGAGTACGTGCTGAACCAGTACCCCCAGTTCAAGGCGGACGACTCGCAGTTCGTGGCGAGCGACATCCAGCCGACCGCGAACAACTCGCCCGGCACGTCGACACTCAACTTGCGCGGCCTCGGCGCGAGCCGCAGCTTGGTGCTGCTCGACGGTCGCCGCGCCCAGCCAGTCAACGCAGCGCTCACGGTCGACGTGAACACGCTGCCGGCGGCGGCGATCGAGAGCGTCGAGGTGATCAGCGGCGGTGCGGCGGCCACGTATGGTCCCGATGCCATGGCCGGCGTCATCAATTTCAAGCTGCGACGCGATTTCGAAGGCGTGAACTTCAATTATCAGACGGGCTTCACCGACGCGGGCGATGGTGAGGAGCGGCGAATCGACGGCCTCATCGGCGGCAACTTCGCAGACGATCGCGGCAACGCGATGGTCGGCATCGGCTACGCCAAACGAGAGCTCGCGTACGAGCTTTCGCGGGACTTCTTCGCAGCGCGCATGACCGACAACGGCACCGGCGCGAACTATATCCGCACCGATTGGCCGAACTACATCCCGGTCGCGAACAACTTGCCGACGCAGGCCGCTGTGAACTCGGTCTTGCCGATCGCGGGGCAGTCGCGGACCGCCGCGTTCTTCGTCAATCCGGCGACCGGCTCTGCTTTTCGAACCACGAACGCGCTCGCGTCGGGGTACGACGGCCCGACGACGTCGCCGTACATCATTCGCCAGCACAACGGCAATCTCGAGCAGAACAACCCCTACGGCTGGCTGTCGAGCCCGATGACGCGGCGGATGATCTTCGGCAGGGCGATTTATGACGTCAACGACTCGATGTCCGTGTTCGTGCAGGGCTCGTTCAACAAGTCCGACGTGAGTCAGCTGTTGGCGCCGAGCCCGATCGCCGCGGGTGCGAGCGTGCCACGCAATCCGGGGCTCGAGCCTGCCGAGCTGCGCACGCTGCTCGACTCGCGCCCGCAACCCAACGCGGCGTACACGCTCGCGCGAACGTTGTACTGGTGGCCGAATCGCGGCGCGACGAGCAACACCGAGGCCAACGAGCTCGTCGTCGGCATCAACGGCAAGTTCGGCGAAACCGATTGGACTTGGGAGGCGTACCATCAGAACGGCACGACGACGTTGGTCACGCAAATGGACAACTTCGTTTGGGAAGACCGTTATCGCGCGCTCGCCGCTCAACCGAACTTCGGCCGCGGCGGGACCATCATCGCCACTGCCGCAAACGACCCGATCAGCCGCACGCTCACATGCACGAGCGGTCTGCCGCTGCTCGAGCCGTATGTCTGGGGGCCGAACTACGAGATCACCTACCCGAGCGGTTTCGAGCTTTCCCAGGACTGCATCGACGCGATTACCGTGGACATGCAGCAGACGAACGTCATCGAGCAGCAAGTGACGGAGGCCAATTTCCAAGGCAAGTTGGCCGACCTACGCGCGGGTGAGCTGCGCGGCGCGTTCGGGATCAGCAAGCGCAACAACTACAGCTTGTTCAAGCCCGATCCGCTGTTCATCGCGACCGAGAAGGCCGAAGGTGAAACCGAGGTCGACGAGATCTACGGCGAGATCCTCTACCCGGTGTTCGGCAAGTTCGAGCTCGAAATCGGAGCGCGCTATTCCGATTTCGAGACCGGCGATTGGTCGATCGGCGCTAAGTCGTACAAGGCCTTGTTCAATTGGGAGGCGAGCGACGCGTTCCGCGTCCGCGGCGGCTGGCAGCGAGCGAACCGGGTGCCTAACGTCGCGGAGCTCTATGCTGGCCAGACGAGCCAGGTCTTCGGCTGGGGCGCGACCCACGACGCCTGCATGAACATCACGCTGCACCCGTGGGGCAACAGAGCGGACAACGCGAATCGACCGCAGGTTCAGGAGCTCTGCCGGCAGCTGATCTATCTCTCGGGCGGCGTGCCCGGTGCGAACGACTTCGACACCCAGGGCGCCGACAACTACCCGAACGACGGTCGCGCGCTGCCGGATAGCTACCGCTTGATCACCGGCGGCAATCCGAGGTTGGAGGCCGAATCGGCCGACACGTACACGCTGGGCTTCGTCTGGCAGGCCCAGGGCCCGAATCTCAACGTCTCGGTGGACTGGTACCAGATCGAGATCGGCAACGTCGTCGGCAGCCTCGCCTTCCTGACCGCGTACGAGCAGTGCTTCAACGCAAACGGCAAGAGCAATCCCACCTACTCGATCGACAACGAATACTGCCAACGGATTACGCGCGATCCGACCAACGCGGAACCGCTGCTCGTCTATGGCGGCAACTTCAACTTGAGCCAGCGGCTTACGTCGGGCGTCGACTTCACGGTGACCTGGAGCCGGGACCTTGCGGGCGGGACCTTCGGAATCCGTTCGTCGGCGAACAAGCTGCTCGAGTGGCAGCAACCGGTGCTCTCGGATCCCGACGCGCCGCTGTTCGAGTACGCGGGCTACGGTTCCGACTTCGATCTGCGGGTGTTCACCGCGTTCTCGTATCGTAGAGATAAGTTCGACGTGGGTCTCACCTGGCGTTACTTGTCCGGCCAATTGGCGGCCGCGCTCGTGACGACTCCGCAGTCGACGATCCTGCCGACCGACGAGTACAACTTGTTCAGCTTGAACGCGCAGTTCAGCTTGACCGAGCGCCTCCGTCTGCGGGGCGGTATCGACAACCTGTTCGACACGGACCCGCCGCTGACGGGACGCGATCCGAACAACTTGACGCAGCCGACCAACGGTACGGGAACCACCGACCGGGGTAGCTACGACGTGCTCGGGCGTCGCTACTTCCTGGGTGTCGCGTTCGACTTCTGAGGTGGCGCTGAGCAGGAAGCCCATGACACGGCCGCTGAATCGAAGAGCTGCGCTCGGTTCCATCGTCGGCGCCGCCGCCGGCCTCTGGGTCGCGCGCGCCTTCGGTTCGGTGGCCGATGGCTTCGACCCCCACCAACCGCTGACCGCGACCCGTGTCAGCCCGAGATTGGCGGTCTTCGGCGGCGCCGGCGGCAACGTCGTCGCGGCTCGCGGCAAAGACGGCCTCGCTCTCGTCGACGGCGGTCTCGAGGCACGCTCCGCGGAGCTGCTGAAGCTCGTGCTCCGCGAAATGAATTCGCCGCGCGTGGACGTGCTGTTCAATACGCATTGGCATCCGGAGCGAGTCGGATCGAACGCTACGCTCGGACAGGCCGGCGCGAAGATCGTCGCGCACGAGAATACGAGGCTGTGGCTCAGCACCGTGATCAAGCGGCCCTGGGACGACGAGCCGTTCATGCCGCTGCCGAAAGCGGCGAGGCCGAACGACACCTTCTATACCACCGGCAAGCTAGCCTTTGGCGACCAGCCCGTCGAGTACGGCTACATGCTGCAGTCGCACACCGACGGTGATATCTATACTTTCTTCCCCGAGGAGAACGTGCTCGTCACGGGTGGGGTGATCTGCTCCGACGGCTGGCCGTTACTCGACTGGTGGACGGGCGGGTGGATCCTCGGCGTCGTAGACGGGCTCGACCTCATGATCGCCGTCGCCGACGGCGCCACGAAAGTGGTGCCTGGCAGCGGCCCGGTGCTCACGAAAGCGGACCTCGTCGCTCAACGCGACATGTATCTCGTGATCTATGAGCGCCTGATGAAATTGTTCTTTGCGGCGCGCAGTCCGGCCGAAGCGGTGGAGGCGGCCCCGACGAAGGAGTTTCACCCCGAGTGGGGCGACCCTTCGCGGTTCGTCACGTTGGCGTTCCAGAGCATCTGGGGCCAGCTCACGCCGGATGGTTGATCGGTGTTCGAGTCGGGATGGATGGAGCTGACATGGCGCACGTTCGGTTGATGCGTTTCGTGGTGCCGGCCGCGGCCGTCATCGCGCTCGCCGCGGGCGCCGCGTTCTGGTGGCAGCGCGGCGCCGCGCCGTCGCCGCAAGAGCAATGGGCGATGGTCAGCCGTTATTGCACCGACTGCCACAACGCCGCGGAGCTCGCGGGCGGAGTCTCGTTGGAGGGCGCCGCGCGCTCCGACGTCCATGCGCACGCGGAAGTCTGGGAGAATGTCGTTCGCAAGCTGCGCGGCGGGTTGATGCCGCCGCCGGGCGAGCCGCGGCCCGACGAGCAGCAGATCGAGACCTTCGCCACGTGGATGGAGGCGAGCCTCGACAAGGCCGCCGCCGGCGCGCCGAATCCCGGCTCGGTGCCGTTGCACCGGCTCAATCGCAAGGAATACGCGAATGCCGTGAAGGATCTCCTCGCGCTCGAGATCGACGCGGCCACCCTGCTTCCGCAGGACGACAAGAGCGCGGGCTTCGACAACATCGCGAGCGCGCTGCAGGTGTCGCCGTCGTTCATCGAGCAATCCGTCTCGGCCGCCCGCACGATCGCGGATCGTGCGCTCGGCGAACCGAACGCGGCACCCGAGAGCCAGACCTACAAAAACCCGACGCCCGGAGTGGCGTTCGGCTCCACGAGCGGCGGCGGCCGGCCGGACCACGTCGACGGCCTGCCGCTCGGCACGCGCGACGGTTACGCCGTGAATCATTTCTTCCCCGCGGACGGCGAGTATCAGATCAACATCGCGGACCTCGTCGGCGCGCTTTGGGTCTACAACCTCGAGTTCGAGAACACGCTGATCGTCACGGTCGACGGCGTGAAGGTGTATCAGGTCGTGATCGGCGGCGAAGCGGATCAGAAAGCGATCGATCAGGACCAAGATCCCGCCGTGGCCGCGATCAATTCGCGGCTCAAGAACATCAGGTTCAAGGCCAAGGCCGGTCAGCAGAAGGTGGCCGTCGCGTTCCTGCGCAGGACTCACGCCGAGTCGGACGACAGGCTCGCGCGCTTGCGGCAAGGTTTCGACCGCGGCGTCGGCCAGGATCGCGTGATGCGCGTCGATTGGTTCGAGGTCAGCGGTCCGTTCAATCCGACGGGTGTGAGCGCCACGCCGAGCCGGCAGAAGATCTTCAGCTGTTACCCGAAAGCTTCGGGCGAGGAGCTGCCGTGCGCCGAGGAGATCGTCTCGAACCTGGCGGCGCGTGCGTTCCGGCGGCCGCTCTCGGAAGAGGACATCGCGGAGCGCCTTGCCTACTATCAGGACGGCCGGGCCAACGGCGGGTCCTTCGAGCAAGGCATCGAGTACGCGCTCGCAGGCATCCTCGCGAGCCCGCATTTCTTGTATCGCGCGGAAGAGGCGCCGGCCGCGGTCGCCGGTGACTCATACCGCATCACCGATCTCGAGCTCGCGTCGCGCCTGTCGTTCTTCCTCTGGAACAGCATCCCGGACGACGAGCTACGCAGCGTCGCGGCGAAGGGTGAGTTGCGGACCGGCAAGGTCCTGCACTCGCAGATCATGAGGATGCTCGCAGACCCGCGCTCCGAGTCGCTGGCCTCGAATTTCGCGTACCAGTGGCTGCACCTCGAGAAGCTCGACGACCTCGAACCGGATCGAGCCCTGTTCCCGAATGCATCGAGAAACAACGACCAGCGGCAGAATTTCGTCAAAGAGATCACGCTGTTCGTGGATAGCATCTTCCGCGAGGACCGCAGCGTCATAGAGCTGCTGACGGCGCATCACACCTTCTTGAACGAAAGCCTTGCCGCGCACTACGGCATCAACGACGTGCGCGGCGATCGTTTCCGGCGAGTCGAGCTCCAAGACTCGCCGCGTTGGGGGTTGCTCGGCAAAGGTGCGGTATTGCTCGCGTCGTCGTATCCGAACCGCACGTCGCCGGTGCTGCGCGGTGCATACGTGCTCGAGAACATCATCGGCGTCCCGCCGGCCACGCCGCCCGCGAACGTCGAGACCAATCTCGACGCGCCGTCGCGCGGCGGGAACAGCGTGACGGTGCGGGAGAAGCTCGCGGTGCACAGCACGAACCCGACCTGCCACGCGTGCCACGGCTCGATCGATCCGCTCGGCTTCGCGCTCGAGAACTTCGACGTCGACGGCACCTGGCGGACTCAGGATCGGTTGGCGGCGAAGCCGATCGACTCGCTCGGCACGCTGCCCGATGGCACGCAACTGCAAGGCCCGAACGGTCTGCGCGACGCGCTGCTGCGCCAACCGAACCGGTTCGCGCAGATGCTCACCGAGAAGCTCATGACCTACGCTCTCGGGCGGCCCGTCGAGTATTACGATATGCCGGCCGTGCGGCAGATACTCCGCAACGGCGCCAAGAACGACTACAAGTTCTCGACCTTGGTGATGGGTATCGTCGAGAGCGACGCGTTCCAGAGTCAGAAAGTGCAAGCCGCCGGCACTTGGTCCGCGATGGCGGCCGACGGCAAGAGCGGATCGAGCAACGAGTGACTTGGTTGCCATGCCGGCGGCATGGCGCAGGAGAGGCCGATGTTCATCAGCAAGAAGCATGTGTCGAGACGGGCGCTGCTCAAGGGCGCCGGCGTCAGCATCGCGCTGCCGCTTCTCGACGCGATGATACCGGCGGGCACGGCGCTTGCGGAGACCGCGGCTCAGCCGACGCCGCGCCTGGGATTCATCTACTTTCCGCACGGCGCCGTGATGAAGAACTTCACTCCGGCCGCGGCGGGGAAAGACTTCGCGATGTCGCCGATCTTGGCGCCGCTTGCGAAGTACAAGAGTCACATGACCGTCGTGTCGGGTTTGCGCAATCGCGCGACCGACGTCGCCGCCGCGCACGGGCTCATGGAGGAAACGTGGCTCACGGGGATCGACCCGAGCAAGATCGCGAGCTCGGGTGTCGCGAACGCGGGCGTCTCGGTCGACCAGATCGCGGCTGCGCACATCGGCCAGGAAACGCCGTTCCCGTCGCTCGAGATGAAGACCGAGACGCGCGGCGGCACGCATTGCTATGCCGGCGTCGGCAAGCCGCTGCCGATGGAGTACAACCCGCGCACGATTTTTTACCGGCTGTTCGGCCCGGGCGACTCACCCGCGCAGCGCATGTCGATCCTCACGCACACGGGCAGCGTTCTCGACCGCGTGCAGGCCGAGTCGACCCGCTTTCAGGCGAAGCTCGGCGCGCCCGACCGCGAGCGCGTCGACAGCTATCTCGAGTCCGTGCGCGAAGTGGAGCGGCGCGTCCAGAACATGATCGACCAGGACCTGTCGGCGCTCGACATCCCGACCGCGCCGCTTGGAGTTCCCGACGACCTCGAGGCGTACATGAAGCTCATGTTCGACCTCATCGCGCTCGCGTATCAGGCGAATCTCACGCGCGTCGCCACGTTCCAGATGGCAATGGAGATCAGCATGCGTGCCTACACGCAAGTCGACATCTCCGAGGCGTTCCATCCACTGTCCCACCATGCCGAGGATCCGGCCAACCTCGAGAAGCTCACGAGGATCCAGGCCTATCACTCGAAGCTGTTGGCGCGCTTCATCGACCGAATGTCGACCACCGAAGACGGCGACGGCTCGTTGCTCGACCACTCGATCATTCTGTACGGCAGCAACATGAGCAACAGCGACAAGCACGACAGCTCGCCGTTGCCGCTCGTGGTGTTCGGCCACGGCTACGGTCGGATCAAAGGCGGGCAGCATCTGGTCTATCCGCCGGACTCGTATTACGCCAACCTGCTCGTCACGCTGCTCGAGCGCGCGGGCGTTCCGGTCGAGGCGGTCGGCGACAGCACGAGCGACCTCACGGAAGTTTGAGCGGTACGGGAGTTTGAGCGGTAGGGCAGGGGTCATGGAGATCGCGATGAGAACCCGTTTAGTCATGGCGCTGGTGCTGCTCGCGGGGGAGGTCGGCGCATGGGCCGGCACTCCGCTCATCGAGGCGGTAAAAGCATCGAACGATCAAGCCGTGTCCCGCCTGCTCGAGCAAGGTGTGGACGTGAACGCCGCGGAGCCGGATGGCAGCACGGCCCTGATGTGGGCGGCGTACGACGGCGACGCCGAGCTTGCGGCCGCGCTGATCAAGGCAGGCGCGGACGTCGCCCATGCGAACGACTACGGCGCGACTGCGATGTCGGAAGGCGCCACGGCCGGCGATCCCAAGCTGATCAAGGTGCTGCTCGACGGCGGCGCGCAACCAAACGCGGCGAACCCCGAAGGCGAAACCGCGCTCATGACGATTGCGCGCACCGGCAACGTCGCTGCGGCCAAGCTGCTGATCGACGCGGGCGCGGACGTCAACGCGGAAGAAGCTTGGGGCGGGCAATCGGCCCTGATGTGGGCGGCCGCGCAGCTCCAGCCGGAGATGGTCGATTTCCTGATCAAGAGCGGCGCCGACGTGGACGCGCGCGGCGCCGTTCGCGATTGGCAGCGCCGGATCACGGCGGAGGGCCGGCCCAAGGACATGAACGCGGGCGGCTTCACGCCGCTGCTGTACGCTGCGCGCGGCGGCTGCCTCGAGTGCGTGAAGCGCTTGGTCGCGGGCGGCGCAGACCTCGACTTGCCGGACCCGGAGGCCGTGACGCCTCTGATCCTCGCGATCACGACGTTCCACTTCGACGTCGCCGATTTTCTCGTCGAGGCCGGCGCCGACATCGACCGCTGGGACTTGTTCGGACGCACCGCGCTCTATGCTGCCGTCGACATGAACACGATCCCGTCGCCGGATCGGCCCGGGGTTCCTTCGTTCGCAGGACGCGACCTCATCAAGAAGCTGCTCGACCGCGGCGCGAATCCGAACACGCAGCTGAAGCTGCGGCGTCCAGAGTTCCGCAACGCGATCGGCGAGCGCGGCGCCGACAACAGTCTCGCGACCGGCACTACGCCGCTGCTGCGCGCCGCGCACGCGAGCGACAACGAAACGATCAAGCTGCTGCTCGAGCACGGCGCGGTGGTCGACTTGCCGAATGCCACCGGGCTCACACCCTTCATGGCGGCCGCGGGTCTCGGGCTGAGCCCGCGATCGAATCGCGGGCGCTACAAGACGGAGGCGATGGGCCTCGAGTCGGTGCGGATGCTGCTCGCGGCGGGCGCCGACATCAATGCTTCGATCGCCGATCACCGGCGTCTCGAGAAAGAGCCGCCGCGCGATCTCGGCGGGCCCGTGCGCTATCACTCCGTGCATATCCCGACCGATGGTCAGACTGCGATCTTCGGCGCGGCCAGGCGCGGCTATAACGAGATCATCAAGTTCCTCGTAGCTAACGGCGCGCGCATCGACGTCGTCGATGCGAAAGGCGCGACTGCGTTCGACATGGCGATGGCGCGCTACGAGCCCGTGCCGCTCGATCCGCCGCAAAGCGCGCGGCCCGAGACGGCCGCGCTGCTAGCGGAGTTGTGCGCGCAGGCGCAAGGTTGCAAAGTTCCGAGTGCAAAGGTCGCGGACGCGCGTTGAGGGAGTAGCCAGCGTGAAGACGACGTTTCTTGCCGCGGCGGTGGGTGCAGCGCTGCTCGTCGCGGGATGCGCACCACCGACGCCGCCGGCCCCGCCCGCCCTCGACGCGGCCACGCAGAAATGGGCCGCGCTCGCGAAGTACCCGGACTGGAGCGGCGTTTGGGAAGTGGACTGGCGCAACAGCCGCGGAATGCCGCGGCGCCCGCCGATGAAGCTCGTGCCCGAGTGGCAGGCAAAGGCCGACGCGTATCGCGCTGCTCAGTCGAACGGCGAGAACCTGCAGAGCGAGGCGGCGAACTGCGTGCCGCCGGGTCTGCCTGGGATCATGACCCAACCGTATCCGATCGAGTTTCTCTACCAGCCGAACAACGTCGTGATGCTGACCGAAGCCTACATGCAGTTCCGGCACATCTGGACGGACGGCCGCGCCCATCCGGACGATCCGGACCTCACGTTCTACGGGCATTCGACCGGTCATTGGGAGGGCGGCACGTTGGTCATCGACACCGTCGGCCTCAATCCGCAGAACCGCATCGCGCCCGGCGTCGAGCACGGCGAGCAGTTGCGGATCGTCGAGCGAATTCACCGCGTCGACGCGGACTGGCTCGAGATCGAGACGACGCTGACGGATCCCGAGGTGCTCGCCGAGCCCTACACGAGCACCACGTCCTACCGGCATCTCGACGACGAGATCCGCGAGTACATTTGCCTCGAGAACAACCGCGACAGCGCCGACGAAAAGGGTAGGCCCGGCATCAGACTGGAGTAGCCATGAGAAGTTACGCAATCCGAACGATCGCCGCGCTCGCAGCCTTCGGTGCTGCCGAGACGCCGGCGCTCGCGCACCATTCCACCGCGATGTTCGACTTCGAGAAGACCGTCGAGATCACGGGCACGGTGCAAGACTTCCAATGGACGAACCCGCACACCTGGACGAATGTCGCGGTGGAGGGCGGTAACGCCGCCGGTATTTACGGGCTCGAGGGCATGAGCCCGAACTACCTGTCGCGCAACGGCTGGACCAAACGCACGCTGAAGCCCGGCGACAAGATCACCGTCGCGGTGCATCCGTTGAAGGACGGGCGCAAAGGCGGGTTCATGGTCAGCGCGAAGCTCGCCGACGGCACGTTGCTGTACAACCTGCCGCGCCGGCCCGAAACGCCCGGGGCCAGCCCCGAATAGCCGAGCAGCCGCCGGCCCTAAGTCGGCGCCACGAGCCCCGCTGGCCCTCCGTGTCCGGCGCGCGTGACGCGACGCCGCTCTCGCGCATCTAAGCATGGTTGGCTCAAAACCGTGACCCGCGAACATTCGGGCGGAATCCTCAAGGAGCTCTCATGCAAGCGCATATCGTTCCGATCGTCATCGTGGCCGCGTGGCTCGCGGGCCCCACGGCCGCGTTCTCGCAACCCGTCGAGCGCGCTCAGGATCTGAAGCCGTTCACGACGCTCGAGCTCAAAGGGTGCTTCGATACGAAGCTCGTGCCGGGCTCGGTGAACCGCATCACGGTGAGCGCTACGGCCGAGCAGCACGAGAAGATCCGCATCGAGCAGGACGGCGACACCGTGACCGTCGCACCCACCGACTGGGGCGACTTCTGGGGCAGCTGGTGCCGCGGCGCCACGATCAAGGTGCTCGTGAGCGCGAGCTTCGCGAAAGACGGACCCGTCGACCTGCGGCTACAGGGCAGCGGCGACCTCGACGCGGAAGTGCCGGCCGCGGCGACATTGAACGCTTCGGTCTCGGGCTCGGGCGACCTCGCGCTGCACGGGAGCGCGGGCGCATGCGAGATCAAGATCGCCGGCTCCGGGGACGTCACGGCGCGCGCACTCGAATGCGCGACGACCACCGAGGTGGCCGTGCACGGTTCGGGCGACGCGACGCTGCAGGGCAAGACCAAGAGCTGCGAATTCGCGATCCATGGCAGCGGCGACGTTACCGCAAACGACTACGCGTGCGATTCCGCCGACGTCGAGATCAACGGCTCGGGCTCGGTCGATCTCGCGCAGATCGCGGAGCTCGCCGTCGAGATTCACGGCAGCGGTGACGTGACCTACCGGGGCGAGCCGAAGCTGCGGCGCATGGAAGTGCACGGCAGCGGCGGCGTGCGACAGCTATAGCGCGCGTCGCGGGAGCCGGGCTCGCTCAGGGCTCGACTCGAACGATCGTGCGGCGGGCGTGCCAGTCGCCGTCGCCATCCGGCTCCTCGAGCGCGCTCGACCAGGAAACGTCGAACGACGCCGCGTCGAGCCCCGCGCCCGCGAGCAGCTTCGCGGTCTCGCGCGCGCGGATCTCGGCGAGCTCGGCGCGCTCGGTCATCGTCGAACCGTCGGACAAGAGCGTCGCACCGCGATGCCCCGTGATCCTGATGCTCCGAGCCTTGGTCTTCTGCGCGTAGTTGAAGATTTGCGTGAGCGTGCCCGAGTGGCGGCCCATCGCGGCTGTGTCGAAGTCGTACTCGAGCGCGAAATCCTGAGGCCCTGCGCGCTCGGGTGCCGCGGGCCGCGCGCCGCCGGGCGGCGGATCGAATGCGAGCCGGCCGCCGCTCGGACCGGGCGGACGCGGCGCGAACGGCACTTGGTAGCGGTCCTCGGCGGGCAGGATCGTGTTGCACGTGGTGTCGAGCTCGGGCAGCGGCGACGCGGCCACCGGCTCGAGCACGATACCGCCGCAGATCCGCGGTGCGTCTTTCACGACGCCCTCGACCAGCACGCGGTGGCCGAGATAGGGCGGGTCGAAGTCGGCGCTGATATCCGTCTGAATACCGAGGTAGTAAGTCTCGCCGTCATATTCCGCGAGCCAGCACGGCACGGTTTTCGTGTCGCGGACGATCGGGCAGCTCACGAAGTTGCGATGCGGGCCGCCGCTCGTTGGCGCCGCGGACTGCGCCGCGCCCGCGCTCGCGTTGTCCGATTGCGACGCGGTCGTCTGCGCGAAGGTTCTCGCGGCTACGAGAGCAGCTGCGCAAAGCCCGATCGTCGCCGCAATCGAGGTGCGTGTCGCCATCAGAGCACGCTCAAGAAGTGGACCAAGTCCTGCTTCTCTTGCTCGCTGTACTGAATGTTGAAGCGCCGGTCGTAGAAATCGACGAGCTCGCGCAAATCGCGCGCCGAGCCGTTCGAGAAATACGGCGCGCGCGCGGCGAGCCCCCTGAACTGCTGCATCACGATCGTGCCGATGTCGTTGCAGCGGCCCGTGATCAGCGCGCGGCCCGGGTCCTGCGTGTAGATCACGCGGCCGAGAAACGGGTGCGGCGCGACCGACTTGTCGCACGTGAGCTTGAACAGCGGCATCTCGGGCGCCTGTTTCGCCCACGGGCTCTGCGGCGTCTCCGTCGCCCACGGCAGGTTCGTCGTGCCGATATCCATCCAGCCGTTCGCCGTGTCCATGCCGGTCATGTGCATGCCGTGGCACGTGGCGCACGTGCGCTTCACGGGGTTGCCGAGGCCCACCGTGTTCAAGTGCATCGCGTCCTTGATCCAAAACGTCCGGTAGAAGAACACGTCGTGGCCGCGCGCGATCGACTCGCGCGCGGCGCTGCGGGCGTCGCCCGCCGCGTCGCCGCTGCGCGGGATTGCGCGCCACGCCTCGCCGATCGGGAACACGTAGTTCGTGACGTTGTTGCCGAGGACTGAGGTGCGCCCGTCCGCCATCGCGCGCGGGCCGAACGCCGGCGGGCCGTTCGGCTCCGCGAGCTCGCCGGCGCGCACGTCGTAGCTCTGCGCGGCGTAGATCTGCGTCTCGAATCCGAGCAATCGTGTGAGCAGCGCGGCGCTCGGCGCGCGTCCTTCGAGATGAGTGGCGATCGCTCCGAGCGCCTGAGCCTTCAGCGTCGGCTCGCGCGCGTCGGCCATCATGTTCATGTTCACGAACTTGCCGGTGTCGGGGTCGTGAGCCGCGGGCTGCGCGTCCTTCGCGTTGAACGGTCCCACGCCGAACGCGGCCGCCGTGACGTACTTGAGGTTCGCAACGGGACGCGGCCGGCGGTACACCGAGATTGTCGGCGTCGCGCTCGCGAGCCCGTGCTCGGGGTCGAGGTTGCAGCCCGTCGGGTCGCGGACTACCTCGATCGAGAACTCGGGCTCGACGATGGCGCCGTCGCGTGTGCGCGGCGGCCAAGGCAGGAACACGCGGACCAGGCCGCGATTGAGCAGCAGGGAGTGCGAGGCCTCGTCCGCCATCGGCAGATTCGGGCAGTTTGCGCCGTCGATGGCCGCGAACAGAGGATCCTTGCCGCCGGTCGCCTTCCAACGCGCGCGTGCCGTCGCGGCCGAGACGCTCATCGCGTCCGCGGGCTGATGGCAGGTGACGCAGGCGCGCCCGTTTGAGCCGAGCGGCTCGAAGAACGGGTGACCCTTGGTCGACACATCGCCGGACGTGTTGAGGATACCGATCCGGCCCGACGAATCGCCGTAGGCCGCTTCGGCCGGCAGCGTGCGGCCGTCGCCGGGCGACCACCAGAAGTCGCCCGCGCCTTCGTCCTCCGCGGCCGAAGAACGCACTGCCGCGAGAGTGAACGCTGCGGTCAGCAGCGCTGCGCGGCGAACCGACGCGATTCGTGACATCGAAGATCGCTCTTGTCGTTGCCCGCCGGCCGCTATCGTATATTTGCCGACGACCGGGCGGACGCCCCCTTCCCGGCCGCATCTTCTCAGCCCGTGCCGCGCGAGGCAACGGCGCTTGACGCATTCACACGGCCGACACATCGTCGTCCTATCGTGTGCGCCCCCATGCAACCGTTCGGGTCGAGGATGAACAGGACGAGCCGTGTCTCGGCGCGTGCGTTCGCGATCGGTTTGCTGTTCTTCGCAGGAGCGGTGGGCGGTCAGGTGGGCAACCCCGCGGGAAGCGAAGAGGCGGCGCACGCACCGCGCTCGGAAGCGGCGAACGGCGCTGCGGCGATCGACCTCGGTGCGCGGCCCGCGTTCCTCGTGAACGACATGCGCGATGGCGAGCTCAAGACGCGCCTCCAAGCGTGCCTCGGCACGCCGCCGCGGCGCACAGCGTTCTCGATCGGCCACCGCGGCGCCGGCATCCGTTTCCCGGAGCACACCAAGGAAGCGTACGAGGCCGGCTACCGCATGGGCGCGGGCATGCTCGAGTGCGACGTCACATTCACGAAGGATCTCGCGCTCGTCTGCCGACATTCGCAGAACGATCTCGCGACGACGACCAACATTCTCGTCACGCCGCTCGCCGCGACCTGCGTCGAGCCGTTTCGCGCCGCCAAGATCGACGCCGACGGGCACGTCCGGCGCGCGGCGCGCGCCGAATGCCGCACGAGCGAGCTCACGCTCGCCGAGTTCAAGTCGCTGCGCGGCAAGATCGACGCATTCAACCCGGCCGCGCGCACGCCCGAAGAGTTCATCGCGACGACGCCTGCGCCGCGCGACGGCTTCGAGCCCGGTGTCGCGAGCGGCACGCTGCTCACGCACGCGGAGAGCATCGCCCTGTTTCGCGACCTCGGCGTGAAGATGACGCCCGAGCTCAAGGAGCCGAGCGTGCGGATGCCGTTCAATGGCTTCACGCAAGCACAGTTCGCGCAGAAGCTCATCGACGAGTACGTCGCGGCCGCGCGTCGATCCCGCCGATGTCTTCGTGCAGTCGTTCGACGTTCGTGACGTGCGCTATTTGATCGAGCGCGACCCCGAATTCGGCCGGCAAGCCGTACTGCTCGACGACGCGAACCTGCTGACGCAAGTGCCGCGTGCTGGCCGACTCGCGCGCTACAAGGCGCAGGGCATCAACATCTGGGGCGCGCCGCTGTTCGCGTTGCTCGCGCTCGACGACGCAGGGCCGCATCGTCGCGTCGAAGCACGCGCGCGCGGCAAAGGCCGCGGGTCTCGACATCATCGCGTGGACGCTCGAGCGCTCGGGCAACCTCGCGTCCGGGTCGCCCGGCTTCTATTACCGGCCGATTCGCAGCGCGATCAGCCGCGAAGGCGACGTGATGCAGGTGATCGACGTGCTCGCGCGCGACGTCGGCGTGCGCGGCATCTTCTCCGACTGGGCGGCGCCCGTGACGTTCTACGCGAGCTGCGTGCGTCCCGAGTGACCCGGCGCCGCCCATGCGCGCCCGTCCGTGGGCGCGGCTCGAAGCTCTGGCTAAGCCGCCTGCAGTGCGACCGGCGTCGATCCCGTCGACTCGAGTGCGATCGCGACGCCGTGCACCACGGCCGCGATCCGCACGGCGCTCTGCACGCCTTCCGCGGTGACGCCGGCCTTGCGCACGACCTTGTCGTGCGCCGCGAGGCAGGTGCCGCAGCCGTTGATCGCCGATACGGCGAGTGAATAGAGCTCGAAGTCCACCTTGGCAACGCCCGGGTTGCCGATCACGTTCATCCGCAGTCTCGCGGGCAGCGGTGCGTAGTCGGGATTCTCGACGAGGTGCACGAAGCGGTAGTAGACGTTGTTCATCCCCATGATCACGGCCGCGGCGCGCGCCGCCGCGACTTGCGCCGCATCGAGCTTCGGAACCACGAGCGACTCGATCTCGCGCAGCAGCGTCGGATTGCGTGCCGCGACCGCGGACGCGAGCGCCGTCGCGAGGATCTGGTGCTCCGCGAGCCCCGGCGCGCCTTCCGGCGACAGCACGGTCGAGAGGTTCAGCTTCAGATCCTTCGCGTGCTCGGGTAGCAGGTTCTTCAGATTGCCGAGATCCATATGAATACTCCTTGGCCGTTCAGCGGCCACTCGCGCGAGCCGGAGCGTAGTGGCGCTCCGGCTCGCCTTGCGTGGGAAGGGATTCGCGTCCTACGCGGCCTTGAGCGTCTCGTCGCCGCGCTGCCAGTTGCACGGGCACAGCTCGTCCGTCTGGAGCGCGTCGAGCACCCGGATCACCTCGTTCACGTTGCGGCCGACGTTCATGTCGGTCACCGATGCGAAGCGGATGATGCCCTGCGGGTCGACCACGAACGTCGCGCGCTTCGCGACGCCTTCCTCGTCGAGCACTCCGAGCGCCGAGCTCAGGTCCTTGCGGATGTCCGCAAGCATCGGGAACGGCAGCCCCGTGAGGTCCTTGTGATCCTTGCGCCACGCGAGATGGACGAACTCGCTGTCGACGGAGGCGCCGAGCACCTGTGCGTCGCGATCGGCGAACTCGCCGTTCTTGCGGCCGAATTCCGCGATCTCGGTCGGGCACACGAACGTGAAGTCCTTCGGCCAGAAGAACACCACGAGCCATTTGCCGGCGTAGCTGTCGTTCGTGAGCGTCTCGAACGCCGTGTCGAGCTGCTCCGATACCGTCGCTTTCAGCGAGAACCGGGGGAACTTGTCACCAACCGTCAACATGTCTATCGCCTCCAAGGTTTTGATTGATCGTCGTAGTGGGGCGCATCGTAGGCGTCGATTTAGAATTGGTCCAATGGATTGAAAGTGTCACAACGATCGTCTGAATAGATCGTTGGGATGGCCGTACGATTGGCGGCCGCGAGCGCGCCCGCTAACATGCCGCGGTGCACGCCGAAGACGAGGAGCGCCGCCCGCCATGCCCATCCGAGCTTTCTACGCGGCCACGCTCGTGGCGCTGACGACCGTCGCCTGCGCGGCCGAGCAGCGTTGGCTGACCTCCGCCGACGGGAATCTGCGAACGGACGGCAAGGTCACCGAGCACGCGCTGCCGAACGCGAACAGCGGACCGACCACGATCGCGCTCGCGCCCGACGGCACGCTGTGGTTCACGGAGAGCTCGGGTAACCGCATCGGCCGCATGAATCCCGATGGCGGCGGCCTCGTCGAGTATCCGTTGCCGAATCCCGAGAGCTCGCCGCGGATCATCGCGCTCGGTGCCGACGGCAACATGTGGTTCTCGGAGCACACGGGCAATCGCATGGGCCGCATCACGCCGAGCGGCGAGATCGCGGAGTTTCCAATTCCGACGCCTAACAGCCAACCGCGCGCGATCGCGCTCGGCGCGGACGGCAACATCTGGTTCGGGATGTTCGCGGGCGGCAAGATCGGCCGCATCACTCCGGCCGGCACGATCACCGAGTTCGAGATCCCGACTCCGAACAGCGGTCCGCGGGCGCTCGCCGCGGGTCCCGACGGCAACGTTTGGTTCTCCGAATATCGCGCGAGCAAGATCGGCCGCATCACGCCCGCCGGTGTGATCACGGAGTTCCCGCTGCCGCGACCGAATTCGGGCCCCGGGGACATCACCGCTGGGGCGGACGGCAACCTGTGGTTCGTCGAGCTCGCGGGAGGCCTGGACGGACTGCAGACGGACGGCAATCGCGTCGGTCGCATCACGCCGGACGGCAAAATCACCGAGTTCCAGATTCCGAGCCCCGCCGGGTCGCCGACCAACGTCGCCGTCGGACCGGATCGCAACGTTTGGTACACGAAAGGCGCCGCGCTCGGCCGCGTCACGCCCGCCGGCGCGATCACCGAGTTTCCGCTCGCTCCGAGTGCGCGGTCCGTGGGGCTGACGGCCGGCAGCGATCGTCAACCGCCCGCGCGCCTCACGAACCGGTTGTGGTTTGCCGACGGCGCCGGCAACAAAATCGGTTATCTGAGCTTCGAGTAGCCGCTTCGCCCGGCGCCGCACTTTCGGCTGTCGCCGATCGACGACTTGCGACCTCGCGGTCGCGTGCTTGTCACCCGATTGTCATTGGCAATTCCGGCGGCTTTCGGATAGCGTGTCCGGTTTTCGTGCCCAAACCCGAGGCACCAGGAGAATCGTCATGCGTTACGCTCCCGTGGCCTGCGTGTTGTCGCTCGGTCTGTGCGCCGCCGCCATCGATGCGCAAACTCTCACCACCGATCAAGACAAAACGTTCTACGCGCTCGGTATCGCGATCGGCAACAACATCAAAGACTTCAATCTGACGCCCGCCGAGCTCGCGCTCGTGACCGCGGGTTTGAACGACGCGTCGCAGGGCAAGGAGCCGAAGGTCGACTTCGAAGCCTTCGCTCCGCGCATCCAGGCGCTCGCGCAGCAACGCATGTCGGCGAAAGCCACGGCCGAGAAGCAGGCGTCCGGAGCGTTCCTCGAGAAGATGTCGAAGGAAGCCGGAGCGGTGCGCGGCGCGTCGGGCGTGATCTACATTCCGGTGAGCGCAGGAACGGGCGCGAGCCCGACCGCAGAGAGCACCGTGAAGGTCCACTATCACGGCACGTTGCGCGACGGCACCGTGTTCGACAGCTCCGTGCAGCGCGGTGAGCCGATCTCGTTCCCGCTCGGCGGCGTGATCCCGTGCTGGACCGAGGGCGTGCAGAAGATGAAGGTGGGCGGTAAGGCGAAGCTCGTTTGTCCGTCCGAGACCGCGTACGGCGACAGCGGTCAGGGCCCGATCCCCGGCGGCGCCGCTTTGATGTTCGAAGTCGAGTTGCTCGGAATCGAGTAACGCTCGATCGCGTGCGCCGCAGCGCACGCTCTTCCGGAGTATGTATGAGTCGCGTCCCGTTCCGGGACGCGACGTCTCCTCAACTCAGCGCAGCTTGAATCTGCCGCAGCTTCGATTTGAGGATTGCGGCGTTCTCGGGCCCCATCCGAATCAGCAACTTTTGGCCGGACGAGAGGGCCTCGAGCTTCGGGTCCGCGTATCGGTAGTAAACGCTCGGCTGCACTAGACGCACCGGCCCCTGCACGTCAGGCGTCTGCAGCAGCTCGTCGATCACCTCGAGCAGGCGCGTGTTGAACAGCTTGTTCGGGTTTCCGAGCTCCTCGTACGCTTGTTGGAACAGCGGTTGCAGGCCGCGGTACAGCCCGACGAGCGTGGCCGCGTCCACCTTGTTCACCGCGGTGACGATCGGCGTGTAGCGCGAGTAGTTCGCCGGCGCGATCGCGAGCGTTTCGTCCGCGCCCGACACGACGAAGGGGCCGCCCGTCGGCTTGATCGGCCGCTGGTTCAGGGCCATCTTTTCACGCGCCGAGTTGTCGATCGTCACGACGAAGTTGCGGATGACGCGTTGCGGCAATAGGAACTGAGTCACCGCGTCGCGCCCTGCGAGCTCGGTGAGCCCGCCTTGCACTTCGGCGTCGCTCTCGTCGAGCGGCGGCAGCGGCACCGCGCGCTGCGTCGTCGCCGGGACGACGGGCACCGGCCGCGGCGCGGACTCGCTCGCGGGCGCCTCGGGCGCGGCCGCGACCGGAGTGGTCTCGACCGTGCCGCGATCGCGATAGAAATAGACCGCCGCGCCCGCGGCGATCACGAGCGCGAAGGTCGCGCCGCCCCAGATCCAAAACGAGTCTTGCGTTTGCTTCATGGTTTCCCTCCTGCAGGATCGCCTTGCGGCAACACGTCCCGTGCCCAGTCCATTTGCTTCCACGCCGGCACGGGAGTTTCACAGTCCGCGTGCGGCACGAACTTCGAGCGCTCGACGAGCGCGAACTTGTGGATGTAGCGCGGGCAGTTCGGGAATACCTCGCGGATCGTCACGACGACCACGAACTGCGCCTCCGGGTAGCCCGGCGTTACGAAGCCCATAGGCTCGAGCCGCGCCGTGCCGTTCACGCGCAGCCGTTTCGGGCTCGTGAGGTCGATGAACAACATGCCGACGTTGCGGCTCGCCGCTACGTTGCCCATCGATAGATACATGCCGTTGCCGTCGTAGTTCGGGAACACGAGCGTCTTCGGGTCCAGGACGCGGACGAAGCCCGGGTCGCCGCCCTTGTACGAGCAGCTTGGCTCGCCTTTGGCGTTGACGGTGGCGAGGAAGAAGAGGTCGAGACGCTCGATGAACGATTTGTCCTCGTCGGTGACGGCGGTGCGGAACATCCGCTGCTCGAGTCGATCGGCGAGCCGTTGCGTGTCGAACCGTGCTTGCAGTTGGCGGTGACTGTCCTCGTAGAGTGCCGACATAGACCCTCCGCTTGAGAACCTGGATTCTACCCGGCCCGGCCGGGCGCGTCGCGCGGCTCTAAG
Organism: uncultured Gammaproteobacteria bacterium; assembly: GCA_963742115.1. Lineage (GTDB taxonomy): Bacteria > Pseudomonadota > Gammaproteobacteria > Steroidobacterales > Rariloculaceae > FEN-1219. The sequence goes on along the minus strand of CAVUKQ010000004.1, from coordinate 459,036 downwards.
CGTACGGGCGATACGGGAGGCGGAAATGAACGACGACGGCGAGCGCAAACGTCGCGAGCGCGGCATAAAGCGCCGTGCGCCATGCACCACGCGCGGGCTCGAGCACGTCGAACTGCTCGACGAAGATCGTCTCGCAAGCGCCATCGCCGACGTCGTCGCGCGTGGTGCTCGTGCCGCGCACGCCATTGCCGCTGCCGTACCTTGCGAGCAAGCCGCGCAAGTGGACCTGGTCGCCGACGGCCACGCCCGCGACGCGGTCACGGATCGAGTCGTCGGCGGTGATCAGATGATTGTTGGAGACCTCGTTCATCTTCAGCTTCGCCCACGCTTCGGAGTCGCGGGTAGAGAAGTTGCAGGTGAAGATGCCGTTCCAGAAGCTCACGTTGCTCAGAGTCGGGCTGAACGCCGTGTCGCTCCAGACGACGCAGAGGTCGGCGACGTTCAAGTGATCGTTCGCGCGGCGGTGCATTAGGCTTTCGCCGTCGTGCAGCCGGTACGACACGATCATCCCATAGAGATCGTAGGCGAACTGCGGTTCCACGCGGTAGGTGACGCCGGCGTAGTCCACGGTGAACGGTGGGTCTGCCGTGCGCGTCTGCTGCGGCGCGTCTTGCAGCTCGGTCCGGAACGCGATGTTCCGGGGCAAGTCGTTGCGGTTCCAGAACGCGACGAGCACGAGCAGCGCGCTCGCGCCGAGCACCCATTTGTTCAATGTTCGGATCACGCAAAACGGCCCGCATGCTCGCTCGGCTGGCCGTAACCATAGCCCGCGAGGTCGCGATTTTCTGTGCGACCAGTCATAGCCCTGCGTGGCCGTATAGCGCGGGCTCCGGGGGGCGCTAGAATGCCCGCGCCGTGCAGGACTACGACTACATCATCATCGGCGCAGGTACCGCGGGCTGCGTGCTCGCGAACCGCCTTTCCGCGGATCGCAACGTCAGCGTTCTGCTGCTCGAAGCGGGCGGCAAGGACGACTACTTCTGGATCGACATGCCCAGTCGGCTATCTCTACACGATCGGCAATCCGCGCACCGACTGGTGCTACCGCACCGAGCCCGATCCGGGCTTGAACGGCCGCGCGATCGGCTACGCGCGCGGCAAGGTGCTCGGCGGCTGCTCGTCGATCAACGCGATGATCTACATGCGCGGCCAGAAGGCGGACTACGACCATTGGGCCTCGCTCGGACTGCGCGGCTGGTCATGGGACGAAGTGCTGCCGGTGTTCAAGCGCTCCGAGGACTACGAGCACGGCGTCCGACGCAGCGCACGGTGCGGGCGGCGAGCTGCGCGTCGAGGAGCGGCGCGTGAGCTGGGAGATGCTCGACGCGTGGCGCGACGCGGCGGAGGAGTGCGGCATCCCGAAGATCGCGGAGTTCAATCGCGGCGACAATTTCGGCAACGCGTATTTCCAAATGAACCAGCGGCGCGGCCGGCGCTGGAGCGCGACGAAGGCGTTCCTTCGGCCCGTGATGCATCGGTCGAATCTCACCGTGCGCACCGGCGCGCTCGTCGAGCGTGTGCTGACCGAGGCCCGCGACGGGGAGTTGCGCGCCGTAGGGGTCGCGGTGCGGTTCGACGGCGGTGCGGGGCAAACCTTGCGCGCGCGGCGCGAAGTGCTGCTCGCCGCCGGCTCGATCGGCTCGCCGCAGATTCTGCAGCTCTCCGGCGTCGGTCCCGGCGCGCTGCTGCGCGAGCACGGGATCGGCGTCGTGCGCGACGCGCCCGGCGTCGGCTCGAATCTGCAAGACCATCTGCAAATCCGGTCGATCTACAAGGTCGACAACACCGTCACGTTGAACCGCCGCGCGCGTACCTGGCTCGGCAAAGCGGCGATGGCAATCGAGTACGCGTTGTTCCGCACCGGGCCGCTCACGATGCCGCCGTCCCAGCTCGGCGCGTTCGCGAAGAGCGATCCGGCGCAGCCGGCAGCCAACATCGAGTGGCACGTGCAGCCGCTCTCGCTCGACAAGTTCGGCGACCCGTTGCACGCGTTCGATGCGATCACGCCGTCGGTCTGCAACCTGCGGCCGACGAGCCGCGGCCACGTGCGCATCAAGAGCGCGGACCCCGCGCGCGCATCCCGCGATCGCGCTGAACTATCTCGCGACCGACGAGGACGCGGCCGTCGCCGTCGCGGGGCTGCGCTTCACGCGGAGGATCATGGCGGCGAAAGCGCTCGAGCGTTTCGCGCCGCGTGAATGGAAGCCGGGCCCGGAGCTACGGACCGACGCGGAGCTGCGGCATGCCGCGGGCGATCTCGGCACGACGATCTTCCACCCGGTCGGCACCTGCCGAATGGGCAGCGACGCCGACGCCGTGGTGGACGATCGGCTGCGAGTCCGCGGCATCGATGGCTTGCGCGTGATCGACGCCTCGATCATGCCGCGCATCACGTCGGGCAACACCAACGCCCCGACCGTGATGATCGCGGAGCAGGGCGCGTCCTTCATACTCGACCCCCGCCTCTGACGGACGCGCAATCGCTGCGGCTAGAGGAAGAACTCGCCGAACCGGTCCGCCGGCGGCATCTCGTCGAATTGCGGGGCCGAGTCCGTGATCTCGTGCCACGCGGCCTTCGACCCGACATAGATGTGCACGCCCGGCAACGGCGCGAGGGGCGTGTCGATCGCGCCCGCGGGCAGCAGCGCGAGCCCGAAGTCGGGGACCACCGTCGGCACGACGCTGCCGCAGCGCTCGCAAAAGTCGGCCTCGTAGGTGCGCGGCGGCGGCAAGCGGTATGCGCGAACGCGCTGCTTGCCGCGCGTCCAGCGGAACCGCTCCGGAGCCGTGAACAGCGTGCTCGAGAACGCCGTGCCGCGGCTGCGCCGGCATAGCGAGCAATGGCAGTGCACGACGCGGTTCAGCTCGCCGCTCACCTCGAATCCGACGTCGCCGCACAGGCAGCTGCCGACGACCGTGCCGGGCCGCGACCTCACGGCCGGCCGCGCGATGACCGGCAAATCGACGCCCGGCGGGTACGCCTCGAACTGGGTGAGACGATCGTTGATCGTCATCAGCGGCGACTTCGAGCCGACGAAGATGTGCGCGCGCGGCTTCATGCCGAAGTCGCCGTCGAGCGTGCCGGCCGGAACGAGCATGACGTCCGGCAGATGTGAATCGCTCGGTACCTTCGAGCCGCAGCGCCGGCAGAACGCGCGCTCGAACGAGTCGGTCGATCGATAGTGGACGATGTCGTCCGCGCCCGAGAGCCAGCGGAACTTGGACCGCTCGACGCCGAGACCCGTGCCGAACAGAGTGCCGTGATGCTTGCGGCACATCGAGCAGTGGCAATGCGCGAGCCAATGAAACGGCGGCTCGACCACGAAGCTCACGGCGCCGCAGAGGCATGCGCCGCGCGTCGGATCGCTCATCGCGACTCTCTCACGAGCGTCGCGAGCTCGCGGTGCAACTGCGGGGTCGCGCCTATCACGAACGAGCGTGAATCCAACGTCCACGCACCCCCCGTGTCGGCGTCAGTGAGCTCGACGAGGGCGATATTCGTGCAATACAGGGGAACATCCGACGCGTAACAGCGCGTGCCGCAAATGGGGTCGACGAGCCAGTACGGCTCGCCGCTGCGCGGTTCGCCGCCGCGCTCTTCGCCGACGACGGGGTGGTCCGGGAACGAGCGCGCGAGCTCCTCTCGGATCGCGTCCTCGCACGCGACGTCGGCCGCCGTGACGATGTCGATGCCTTGCTTGAATTGGACGGCGTCGGCGCCCGCTCGCGAGTCGGCGATCCGGCGAGCTAGCCGCGCCGCATTGATCGCGGCGTCAGTCTCCGCTCTCATTTTGCGTCGATGGACGCTTTGACTTTGGCGAGGTCCATGCCCGGGCCGCCGCCCTGCATGCCCGGACCTTGACCGCTCGCGGCCATCGCCTGGGTTGCGCGGATGAGCTTTTCGGCACCCGTCGCGCTCAACGTAACGGTCGAGGGGTCGAGCGCCTGGCCCTGCACGAGCATGGGCAGCAGTGCGAGCAACCAGGAAACGACGCGCGTGTGGTTCGACATGGACGCTCCGAGAGTCAGTGGATCAATGATTTGAGCGGCCAGTGGGAGCTGTCGTTGGTTCTGGTTTGCCGCCCCTGCCGCGCAGCGCGGCGCATTTTCCGCTCGGCCTCGCGACGCGGTCAAGCCGCCTTCAGCCCGCGTTCAGGATGAAATCCGTACGATGATCCGAAGGCGCAGTGCGCCTCGGAATTTCGGTTGGTGTGGGATTTGACGGAGTGACTGCGATGCGAGCACGAATAGCGGCAGTAGCAGCAATATCGGCCATGGCCGCGTTCTTGAGCCTGCCGGCGAACGCGGATCATTGGCACCACGGCCCCGGGTATTCGGCGGGTCCATATATCAGCTTCGGCTACGGCTACGGGGGATACGGATATCCGTTTAGCTACGGCTTCGGCTATGGCTACGGCCCACGGTACGGCCCTTACTGGGGGCCGAGCTATGGGGTCGGCGTGCAGATCGCCCCATCTCCCCCGCCGCGCTCCCAGAAGGAGCAGAGCTCGGGTGGCGAGCAACGGGCCGTAAAGATGTATGTCTACCCGTCGGGCGGCCAGAGCGAAGCGCAGCTGACCGAAGACAAGTACCAGTGCCACGTGTGGGCCGCCGATCAGAGCGGTTACGACCCGACGAACGGCGCGGGCAAGCGCGAGGACGCGGATAGCTACACGCGCGCGTTCACGGCCTGCATGGAAGGTCGCAACTATGTCGTCAAGTAGCGCGCTGCGGCTGGTGCTCGTAGCGGCTCTCGTGAGCGCGGCCGGGTTCGGCGGCGCCGCGAACGCGGCCGAGGACTTGTCGCAGCTCCAGGTCACTCCGCAGCGCGGCCAGTCGGCTGATCAAGCGCGCCGCGATCGCTACGAGTGCCATAACTGGGCCGTCGCGCAGACGGGCGAAACGCCGATCGCGGCATCGGCGCTAGAGCCCGAGGAGCAAGCTCGCGAGGAGCAGAAGCGCGCGGAGCGCGTCAACCGCGTCGCGAGCGGCGCGGCAATCGGCGCGGGTCTTGGCGGCCTCGTACGTGCCACGCAACACGAAGACCCGATCAACGGTGTGCTGGCGGGCGCAGCCGTCGGCGCCGCGATCGGCGCAGCTTCGGGACACGCGAAGGACCGCAAGGAACAGAAGGAACAGGCGGTGGCCGCGGCGGTGCCGAGCGACTATCTGCGCGCGCTTACGGCTTGCATGCAAGGCCGCGGCTATATCGTCGCGCTACCGATGCCGGGCGAGGCCGTCGCGAGCCGCTGATTCGCGCTTACCGCGCGGCGGACGTCCGCTGCGTGCGTCGCGCGTCCGGCATCTCCGGATCGTGTGCGCCAGGCGTCCTTCCGCCGCGCAGACAACAACGGCGCACGCTGTACCTCACGATGTCGCCCGCTGCGACGTTCACGCCGCGCTCACCGCGCACGAGCAGGTTCTCGAGTGCGGCGCCCACGGTGGCGTAGCGGAAGCGGAACCCGAGCGCCATCGCGCGGTCGGGCACGACACGTTGTCCGTCGACGAAGAATTGCGCGAGCTCGCCGAGGCCCGCACGCAGCGCTCGCTCGGGCACGCCGATCCGCAGCGGCCGCGCGCGCAGCGCCGCCGCGATCGCTGCGTTGAGCTCCTCATGCCGCACGGGCGCCGGAGCCGTAGCGTTCACCGGTCCGGCGAGCGTTTCTTGATCGAGCACGAACAGCATCAACTCGACGAGGTCGTCGACGTGGATCCACGAGACCCATTGCCGGCCGGAGCCCATGATTGGAGCTACGCCGAGACGCACGGGCCGCGCGAGCGCGGGCAGGGCGCCGCCGTCCGCCCCGAGCACGACGCCCATGCGGAGCAGCGCGACCTTTGTGCCGAAATTGGAGGCGCGCGTCGCCGCCGCCTCCCAATGCCGGCACAACTCCGATTGAAAGATCGCCTGGGGCGCCGTCTTTTCGTGCAGCGGCACGTCGTCGTTGCGCACGCCGTAGTAGCCGACTGCGGACGCGTTGATCCAGGTGCGGGGCGCCGTCGCGAGCCGCGCCGTGAGCGCGACGAGCGCCTCGGTCACGTCGAGCCGGCTCGCGAGCAGTGCGCGCTTGCGGCGCTCGGTCCAGAGTCGCGTCGCGAGCGGCGCGCCTGCGAGGTTCACGATCGCGTCGATCCTGTCGTCGCTGCGGATTTCCTCGAGCTCGGTGACGATCCGGGCGTGCGGGCCGAATAAGTCCTCTGCCTTCTCGCGATTGCGTGCGAGCACGACGACCTCGTCGCCGCGCGCGATCAGCGCGTACGCGAAGTGCCGGCCGATGAAGCCCGTCGCGCCGCTGATCAGCACGCGCTTCGGGCTCGGGTTCGCGGCGGGTTGCGGCGCGTGCCGCTGCCAAGACGCGGGCCGAGAGTGCTTGAGCACCGCGAACGCGTTGCGCGCGGACCATACGAGCACGCCGGCGCTGCATGCGGTGAGGAACCACGACCATGCGCCGTGCGGGCTCGGCACGATGGCGGTCGGCTGGCGAGCCCAGTGGATCAGCATCGGCGCTAACGCGAGCAGTAGCGCCCCGAAGTTGATTGCGAGGATCGTGTGCAGAACGCGCTCGAACCGCGGCAGACGGCGCGTTGCATCCTCGATCACGAAGTCCGTGAGTGTCGCGGCGATCTCTGCCACGAGCACGCCGGCGACGGCATAGCTCCACGCGCCGTGCCACGACCACCACGCGAGCGCGCCGAACAACAATGCGTAGCAGAGCTCGCGTAGCGCATGCGTCGTGAGCTCCGCGCGGGCAGCGCGCTTTGCGGGCAACCGCTCGGTGATCTCGTGATGCCAAAGGTTGTCGAACGCGCCTAGCGCGATCTGGATCGTGAGAAGCGGAAGCACGAGAGACATGGTCAACCTCCTGTCGAGCGGAATACGCCGTCGTGGTGAAACAGCTCGCCGAGCCACGCGTGGCGAATCGTCATCGTGAAGCGGAAGCTCCCGTCGCCTAGGTCGCGGTGCACGACGTGTGTGCGGCCCGGCAGCCACCACGCGGGAAACCGTAGGCGCAGCGGACGCCGGAGAAGGCGCCGCAGGAAGAAGGGACGCGGAATTTCGAGGTGGTAGCCGGTCGTGACGAAGTGCAGCGCGCCGTCGTCGGTGTGCAGGTCCAGATCCATGCGCAGGCCCATCGGGAGCCGCTCGATCATGTGCCCGCCCGCATCGACGGATTTCACCGATCGGATCTCGATCGCGCGGCGCCTGAACTCGTAGCGACGCGTCCAGCGGCTGCCGCCGGTCGCCGGATCGTGCTCGACGCGCACCGTCGCGAGCACCGGCTCGTCGGAGGCTGGGGGCAGTGGCGAGCCGACGAGCTTGCAGAGCCGCGCAACCCAGCGCCCGCACGAGCTTGCGTGCAGCGTCATCGCGCCGGCCCAGTGCGCTTCGTGCGCCGCGAAGCGCTCGCGCACCGCGGGCGGCAGCCCTTCCCATGCCGCGGGGCCGAGCAGAGTCTCGTAGCGGAGTGGCCGAAACTCGGGCGGCGCTTCCCGAGCGGGTGGCGCCGCGGCGGTAACGTACGTGAGCGGCAGCGGGGTCATTTTCTAGTCTTCCGTAAGTTCTGTACAGACAGAAGTAGACGAGCAAATTTTTTCCGGTCAACGGCCTCCGGTCTGCAGCCTGCGGACCACGCTCTTCGGCACGAGCTGTGCGATCTTCGTGCCCATCTTCAGCAGCGCGAGCAGAGTGGGCCGAGGCAACGTCTTCACTTGATCGAACCAATCGGTGAGCGTCGACATGAAGCTCAACATCTCGCCGATCCGCGTCTTCACTTCGGTCGGAGTCTCGCGGTCGGTTTCGAGCTCGAGCACGCATTGCCGCAGTAGCGACAGTGTCGGCTCGATCTCGCGCCGCTTGCGCTGCTCCATGATCGTCGTGAGCATCGTCCAGGTGTCGCCCTTGATCGCGAAGTGATCGCGCCGATCGCCCATCACGTGGCTGATCGCGACGAGCCCCCACGATTGGAGCTCCTTGAGGCTCGTGCTGACATTGGAACGCGCCACGCCGAGCGTCTCGGCGATCTCGTCGGCGGGCAGCGGCCGCGGTGCGAGATAGAGCAGGGCGTGGATTTGCGAGACCGTGCGGTTGACTCCCCACCGTGTGCCCATCTCGCCCCAGTGGAGGACGTAGCGTTCCATCATCGGTGTGAGCTTCATGGCGGCGCCTTTTCCGTCTGTAATTTCTGTTGTTACTGAAATGAAAGATACTGCCGGCGGCGAGGCAAGTCAACGCCGCAGATCTCGAAGGGCTTTCGGCGCTGCGGCGCTCGTAATGTCCAGCCGTATATCAGGATTCCGGCAGCGGTATGAACTCGTCGTCGCCTTCGACCTTGCCGATGCGCCCGTCGCGCCAATCCTGCTTCGCACGCTCGATCCGCTCCGTCGAGCTCGATACGAAGTTCCACCAAATGTGACGCTGCCCGAGCGGCTCGCCGCCGATCACCATCACCCGGCTGTCGGCGACGGCCGTGAGCGCCGGCGTCGCGCCCGGGCGCGCTACGGCCATCACCCCGTCCGCGTGATCGTGGCCGTCGATTTGCACGACCCCCGAGACGACGTAGGCGGCGACCTCCGCGTGTCCCGCTGGAAGAACGAAGCGCGCGCCGCGCGGGAGCTCGACCTCGAGATACAGCGTGGGCGAATGGCTCGCGACCGGCGAATCGCGTCCGAACGCGCTGCCCATGATCACGCGCACCGCGCAGCCGTCCACCTCGAGCTCGGGGAGCGTGGCGGCCGGGTAATGGACGAAGCTCGGCTCCCCCTCCTCGAGCTCTACGGGCAGCGCCATCCAGGATTGGATCCCATGCAGACGGGAAGTGATCTGCAGGTCGTCGCTGGCGCGCTCCGAATGCACGATTCCGCGCCCGGCGGTCATCAGGTTCACTGCGCCTCGCTGAATCAGCTGGGCGAAGCCGAGGCTGTCGCGGTGCATGATCTCGCCTTCGAAGAGATACGTGACCGTCGCGAGCCCAATGTGCGGATGCGGCCGCACGGCGATGCCCTTGCCGGGCGGGAAGATCGCGGGCCCCATGTGATCGAAGAAGACGAACGGCCCCACGTTCCTGCGCTTCGCGACGGGCAGTACGCGGCGCACGTCGAACTCCCCGAGGCTTCGGATGCGCGCCTCGATCGCGAGCTCTATCGCGCCGCCGCCGGTGGCAAGGCATTCGGGTTCGTAGCTCGGTTGGATGCTCATGGGTCACCTCCGTGACGGACGAGGGCATAATGTCGCATGGCCGGCCGCCGATGCCCACGCTCTTCATCTCGCACGGCTCGCTGCGTTAGTCGCGGTTCGGGGGAAGAATGAATCCAAGGACCCTGGTCTATGCGCTCGCGGGACTGTGGGCAGCACTGATCGTCACGTCGGTGACGCTATCGCTCGGCGCCGCTGCCGACGGCGACGGACTGACACGCGGGCTGAACAGAATAGCGTCTTTTCTCACGTGGCAGGGTGCCGCGCTCGTCGTCGCGGCCGCGTCGGCCGCGGTCACGCGCCTCGCGGCGGAGCGCGGAGTCGAACGCATCAAGCTCGCGGGTTATCTGCCGCTCGCCGCGAGCGTGTTCATCGTCGGCGCGCTCGTCGTGATGATCGCGTTCCGCGTGCTGGTGCAGCCCGCGTTCGCTTGACCTTCTTGGTCTTGGTGCGCGGCTCGTCGAGCGTGATCACGCCGCAGCCCGTGACGGCCGGCAGCGTGTAGTAGCGGTAGCGGGCGCGCGCGCCCGTGCTCAACGATGCCCGCATCGTGTACCACATGCTGAGCTCCGCGGCTTCCGTGCCGGCCGCCTGCATGATCTTCTCCATCGGGATCGCGATCAGCTCGTCCATGCCGGACTCGATCGTTTCGAGGAAGTTGCGGTCCCACTTCTCGTTCGTGAGGCCGAAGCGCGTGCCATGAATCTGGTGCGACATGCCGCCGGTCGCGAGCACGACGACGTCATGATCCGCGCCGTCGTTCAGGATCGCGCGGCGCAGGCTCTCGCCGAGTGCGCGCAGGCGCTGCGGCGTCGGCGTGGGTTGCATCAGCATGTTCACGGCGATCGGCAGCACCTTGAGCGGCCACGGAGGGTCCATGAGGTACGGCAACCACGAGTACACGCCGTGGTCGAGCTCGAGCTCTTGGCAGAATGTGAGATCGAAACCGTCGCGCACGAGCGCGCGCGCCAGCGGCCATGCGAACGCGGGATCGCCGTCCATGCCGGGGAACGGCCGCGGGCCGTAGCCCTCGTCCGCCTGCGGGAAATGCTCCGCCATGCCGATCGCGAACGTGGGGTAGGTCTTCAGATCGAAGTAGTTCATGTGATCGTTGTAGATGATCACCATGTGGCTCGCGCCGAGCTCGTTGACCCAGGCCTTTACGGGTCGCGTGCCGTCGTACCACTGCTGCCACTTCGGATCGAAGCCGCTCTGCATGCCTTTGTCGAATTGATAGCCCATCGACGGCGCGTGCGCGATACCGATGCCGCCGAGGATTCGCGACATTACTTCTCGTCCCGCGGCTTCCTGGCGCGCGGCGCAGCGCCGAGCTCATGAGGCATCAGCTCGACTCGGCGCGGCAGCGTCTGCTTGAACTCGTCCCAGTCCACGCCGCACATGTGCGCTCCGACGTGCAGGTGACTCTCCCCGACCGCGGCCGCGATCTTGATGACATTGAAGTGGTGACCGCCGTTCGCGACGAGGCCCGTCCAGTCGCGCGCGCGCACGAGTGCCTTTTCGGTGTCGCTCAAGCCGTAGTCCGTCATCAGCGCTTCGGGATCGTTTGCGAATCGCTCGCGCACCGCGCCGTGCTTGAAGTCGAAAGCGAACTTGTTGAGCCGATACGACTTGCTGCAGATCTCGCCGGTGAACAGGAACGCGGTCGGCGCATCGAGGGTCGAGTCGATCACTTCGCCGCCGCCTTTTGGCCGACCGGGCCGCTCGCGAGCGAATCGACGAAGATTCGGTGGATGTGCCGCTCCTGGAAACGCCAGCGCCCGTCGTCGCCGCGCTCGTAGATGTCGACGAAGTCCGCGACGAGGATCGGAATCGCCGGCGCGAGCGGCGCCGTGCCGTTTTGACCGAACGTCATGCAGACGGACGTCCCGCGCGCGCGCGTCGCGCTCTCGATGTCGAGCTTCAGTCCGGAGTACAGGTGGCGCGCCGTGCGCGGCGCTCGCCGCCGTGCGGCTGCGGAACACTTGCTCGAGCTCGGCCTTGCCGTTGCGTGCGGCGCGGTACCGTGCGTGTAGAACACGTCGTCGGTGAAGAGCTCGAGCAGCGCGTCGACCTCGTTGTGATCGAGGTGGTAGCAGAACGCCGTGTTCGAGCTCCTCGAGCGCGACGCGGATCTCGAGTCGCTCGAGCTCGCTCAGCGGAGTCGCCATTCGCCGATCTCCCGATTCTCCACGATCACCGGATTCGCCTGCATGCCGAGACCATCGATGGTCGACCTCGACCGGGCCGGCCACGGTCTGAAAGTTCGCCTGATGAATCGATTTGCGCGTTCGCGGCGGGCTTGAACGCCGTGCCGAGCGAAACGACGTCGCCCGGGCTGCAGCGTGTGGAACTGGCTGATGAAGCTCACGACCTCGGCCACCTTGTAGTTGTAGTAGCGCGTGCTGTCCTCGGCGACGATCTCGCCGCCGACCTTGCAGCTGCACGCGGAGGTCGTCGGGATTCGCGACCTCGTCCTTCGTCACGAGCCACGGTCCCATCGCGCCGAACGTGTCGGTGCCCTTGTAGCGGCCCGCGTAGGACAAGTGCTGCTCGACGCGCTCGGTCTCGTCCGGGTTGCCTTTCTTCGCATACACGGCCCAGTAGTGGAACCGGTCTTCGGCGCGCATCCCGTTGCCGGTGATGTCGTTGAAGATCGTGTAGCCGAACACGAATTCGAGCGCGCTTGGTGCGCCGGCACGTCGCGCGTCTCGCGGCCGATGACGAGCGCGAGCTCGGGCTCCGGATGCACGCTGCCGTAGTAGCGCCGAACCCGGATCGGTTGGCCGTGACCGACGAGGCACGACGCGGGCTTCAGGAAGAACGCCGGATGATCGGGCGCGCTGATCTTGCGCTCGTTGCTCGAGGAGTTGTTCATCGCCACTGCGCAGATCTTGCCGGGGCGGCGCACGGGCGGATGCCACGTCACCTCCGACTCGGGGATGCGGTCGACGGCGCGGCCGGCGCGCGCGGCCGCGAGCGCCGCACGCAACGCGTCGAGCAACGGCGCGCCGCCGCGGATCAGGTCGCGCATCTTCACGCCGGGCGAGCCGCTCGCGGGGGCGGTACGCGCGGCGGGCAGCGCGAGCAGGGTATCGACGGCGACGAGCTCCCCGGCCGCGAGCTCCGCCGCGACGAGGTCGCGGTCGCGGTGCCGCACGCTTGCGAGCTTCATGCTCGGGCTCCAACTTGTTCGGGACGATGGGTCATGCAGAGCGATGCGCGTGAGCACGCGCCGGTGTTGTATCTCGTTCTTCAGTCGTTCGTGGGCATCGTGAACTCGGGTCCTTTGCGTACGCTCCCCGGCCAACGCTGCATCACGGACTTGTAGCGCGTGTAGAAGCGCACGCCTTCCGCGCCATAGATGTGATGATCGCCGAACAGGCTGCGTTTCCAGCCGCCGAACGAGTGGAACGCCATCGGCACCGGGATCGGCACGTTGATGCCGACCATTCCCGCCTCGACTCTGCGCGTGAATTCGCGCGCGACGCCGCCGTCGCTCGTGAAGCACGCGACGCCGTTGCCATAGTCGTGCGAGTTCACGAGCTCGATGGCCGCCGCGAAGTCCGGCACCCGCACGATCGACAGCACGGGACCGAAAATCTCCTCGCGATAGATCCGCATCTGCCGGGAGCACGTGGTCGAACAACGTGGGCCCGAGGAAGAAGCCGTTGTCGCGGCCCCGGACACGGAGGCTGCGCCCGTCCACCACGAGCGTCGCGCCCGCCCGCACGCCGTCGGCGATGTAGCCGCGTACGCGGTCGCGATGCTCCGCCGTCACGAGCGGGCCCATGTCGGCTCCGGGTGCCGCTCCGTCGTCGACCTCGAGGCCGTTGATCCGTGCCGTGAGCCTCTCGACCAGCGCGTCGGCGATATTGCCGACGACGACCGCGACCGAAATCGCCATGCAGCGCTCGCCGGCGGAGCCGTAACCCGCACCCACGAGCGCGTCGGCGGTCTGATCGAGATCGGCGTCGGGCATCACGACGAGATGGTTCTTCGCTCCGCCGAGCGCCTGGACGCGTTTGCCTCGGCGCGTGCCCTGACCGTAGATGTATTCGGCGGTGGCGGTCGAGCCGACGAAGCTCACGGCCGATACGTCCGGGTGCTCGAGGAGCGCGTCGACGGCTTCCTTGTCGCCCTGCACGACGTTGAGCACGCCGGGCGGGAGCCCCGCGCGCTCGAGCAGCTCCGCGAGCAGCAGCGACGGGCTCGGATCGCGCTCGCTCGGCTTCAGCACGAACGTATTGCCGCACGCGATCGCGACGGGAAACATCCACATCGGAACCATCGCGGGAAAGTTGAACGGGGTGATGCCGGCACAGACCCCTAGCGGTTGGCGCAACGACCAGTTGTCGATACCGCCCCCGACATTGTCGCTGTGCTCGCCTTTGAGGCTCTGCGGAATTCCGCACGCGAACTCCACGACCTCGATACCGCGCATGACTTCGCCGCGCGCGTCGCTGAGCACCTTGCCGTGCTCGCGCGTCACGCTCGCTGCGAGCACATCGTGGTTCGCGTCGAGGAGCTCCTTGAATTTGAACAGCACGCGCGCGCGCTTGAGGGGTGCGGTTTCGCTCCAGCTCGGGAACGCGTTTACGGCCGCGGCGACCGCCCGATCGACCTGCGCGCGATCCGCGAGCGCCGCCTCGGCGATGACCTCGCCCGTCGCCGGATTGAAGACCGGCGCACGCCGCGTACCGCCGGTCTCGATCTTGCCCGCCACCCGGTGGCCCACGGTGACTCCGCGCGTCGAGTGCGGTGTGCCCGAGCTCGCGCGCTGATTCTTCGGATCGACGCTCATGCGCGCGATCTTACTCCATAGGCGGACCGTGCTGCGCGGCGCGCTCCGCGCGGGGAGTACGCGAAGCGCGCCGTTTCTCTCCCTCCTATAGTGAGTCGAGAAATGCTTGCAGCGAAGCCTTGTCGCCGTTGCCGAGGGCCCTGTATGCGTTGGTCACGGGCGTCGCCTGCCCGGCGTGACGCTCGATCGCTTCGCGCTCGGTGAACGTGAGCCCGTCGTGCATCAAACGGCTCCGCGTACGCAGCGCCCAGAGCGGCGCCGTACGGATCTGGTCCGCGGTTGCGGCGAATTCCGGCGTCGGCTGGACCGGGATGCCGTCGCCGGTGCCGATGTCGTGCACGAGAAAGTCGCTGTACGGGTGAATGATCTTGTTGCCGAGCGCCTCGGGGACCGTGAACTTGCCGCCGTTGACCTTGGTTCCCGGAGACACGGTGCGATAGGTCGGCGTATGACACGTGCCGCAGCCGATATTATTGAAGATCTTTTCGCCGGCCTGTACGTCCGGCGTGATCGGGCCGCGCGAGGGCGCCTTCGTCGACCGCATGAAGTCCGCGAACGCCTGCACGTCGACGCCGTCGTCCTCGGGCTCGGGCACGGGGTCGTACTCGGTGCCGAAACCGACGTTGATGCCGCTCGACGTGTTCTCCTCCGGGAACAGCGGCGACGTGATGCCCATCTCGTTCAAATAGGCGTCTGCGGCGAACGACAGCAAGCTCGCGTGCTGGCTCTTCCAGCCGAACCTCCCGATGCGCACCTGCCCGTCCGCCTCGAGCACGGGGGCTGCCACGGCCGTGCCGCGCAGGGCCTTCGGTTGCGCCGCCTGCACCTCGAGGATATCGACGTTCGAGATCGCTTCGACGTAGCCGTCGCCGAGCGTATTCGTCGAGATCCGGAACGTGCGGATGCTGTCCTCGTAGAGCACGCGCTCGACGATGTTCGGGTGCGTCGCGCGCGAGTGCACGAGCGAGCCGCCGAGCGACTCGAAGAACACGTCGCCGTCGAGGTGTCCCGTGCGGTGCTCGGCGACTTGGCTCGCGCCTCCCGTGGCGACGTTCTGGTGGCACTCGCGGCAACTCTGCGCGTTATAGACGGGTCCCAGGCCATCCTCACGCGTCTCGAACTCCTCGAAGATGAAGCGGTTGTCGTTGAACGAGCGCAGCGGAACCACGGTGTCCTCGTCGAGCCTGTCGAAGTCCGGCCCTTGCCTCAGGAAGCCGTTGGTCACGTTGTCGAAGCCGGTCGGCGCCTCGGTGAACCCTCGAGCCGGCTGCCGGGCAGCCTCCATTTCCGTCGGCCCCTCGTTGTCCGTGTTGCCGCGAACTCGGAAGCGCTCGCGACGGTTCGTTTGCGCGCTGGCGGAGTCGACGATGAGCGTCGACGTCACGAGCGCAGCCGCGGTCAATAGCACGGTGGCTTTGTGCATGTCTTCCTCCCTGACTCAATTTAATAAGATCGTTCGTCTCGAGCGGCACACGGGGCGCCGCGTCGATGCGAGCGCTGCGAAGCACGCTTCGTGCCACCGCGCTGCGTCGTCGTGGAATCAGAGACTTATCGGTCTACTGCGCGCGCGCGCCGCGCAAATGTGTCGGCACACTGCGACGCCTCGCGGCTGCGAGCGGCGCACCTGCGCGGCGCGTCGCTGGAAAAGCAGGTTGAGTCCGAGGGTTACGCGCCGAGTGCGCGAATGCGACAGCGTCGGCGAACCGCGACGGGCCGTGCTGGCGTCGCGCTCATTGCTTGGCTTTGAACGCGCGAATCTGGGCGTTGAACTCGGACGCTGCCTGCTCCATCGCCGACACCATCCGGTTGTGCTCGCCTATCGCCGCGTTGCGGTCCTCCGCGCTGCGCTCGTCGCTGTCGATGACTTTCGCGAGGCACGCGAGATAGGCCTCGCCTGCCGAGACGAACTGCTTCACTTGCGCTTGGCCGCTGACCATTTGCTCCATCGTCGCCGCGGTGCCGTCGGGAATCGCTGGGACGCCGGGCGGAACGCAGTCGTCGGCGAGCTGTGCTGCGCTCTGTCGATTCTCGGGCACGGCGCTGTCATAGAGTGCCACCGCGTCGTCGTAGGAGGGGTCGTCGCGCTGCGTCGTGACGAAGTATTCCTCGAGCACGAACACGGCATGCCGCTCGTCCTTCAGCGCGAGCGCCGCCTGCGCCTCGGTTACGGAGATCGCCGGATCGTCGGGGCCGCACACCGCGCGGTAGTGCCCGATCCAGCGCATCGCCTCCTGGTAGTTTTGCTCGGTTGCGAGATCGGCGATCCGCTGCTTGATGGCCGCTTCGCGGCCTTCTTCGGGCAACGCCGCGAGTGTCGTCCGTGTCGAGCCTTGCGATCGACTTGATCACCACGAGCGGCATCGGCACGTCGGCCTTTAACGGTCCCGAGGCGCCCGTCGGCAGCCGGCTGATGGCATCGACGACCTGGATGCCGTCCTTTACGCGTCCGAACACCGTGTATCCCGGGTTCGTGCCGGCGTCGAGTGCGGTGTTGTCCTCGAGATTTACGAAGAACTGCGACGTGGCCGAGTTCGGATCCGTCGTCCGCGCTGCGGCCACGGACCCGCGCACGTTGCTCAGGCCGTTGCTCGACTCGTTCGGCACCGGCGGCAGCGTCGGCCGTCCGCGCAACTGCCGATCGAGGCCGCCGCCTTGGACGACGAAGCCCGGCATCACCCGGTGGAACACTTTGCCCGAGTAGTACGACATGTCCACGTAGCGCAGGAAGTTCTCGACGTGCTTCGGCGATTGCGCGTCCGCGAGCTCGATCACGAAGCGGCCGGTGTCCGTGCATACCGCGACTTCGGTGCCGAAGGCCGTGCTTGCGATGGCGATCGCGGCGGCCGCGATCTGTAGGGTGACTGCGCTCTTCATCGTTTTTGGTTCCCCCGGATGCCGTCTTCTGGAGCATATCACCGGTGGTTTCTGCGTCGAGATGCTCGGATCGGCGGGTGGGCTGCGCGCCCGGCTCGGATCGAGCGGAGGTGCGACGCAGTCGTCGCGGAAACGGGCGCGATTGAACCTAAGACTCTTTCGCGGGAACGCGGCGCTCGGGCTACGAGCTAGCGCGCGAGTGCGTCGTCGATGACGAGCGCGGCAATCTCTTTGGCGCGCGCGGCGGCTTCGCGATCGCCCTCGGCCGCGCTCACGATCGAGCCCTTCATCATGATGTGCCATTTGCGCGCGAACGCGTCCGTATCGCGGATACCGGCATCCCGCGCGAGCCCAGCTAGAAATTCGCGAATCCGGGCGAGGTATTCGACGGTCGCGCGCCGCACTTTGTCGTCGGTATGCGAAGTTTCGAGCAGCACGTTGATGAACGTGCAACCCTCGAACCCTTCGAGCTGGAACCAATCTCCGAACACGTCGAAGATCGCGAGCAACCGATCGCGTGGCGTGTGCGCGCGGCTCAGGACTTCCGCCTGCAGCCAGCCGCTAGTCCATAGCAGCTCGCGCTGCTCGAGGAACGCGAGCACGAGCTGCTCCTTCGAAGTGAAGTGCCGGTAGAGCGTCATCCGCGCGACGCCGGATTGCTCGATGATCGCGTCGATCCCGACAGCACGAATGCCTTTGCGGGAGAACAGGTCGTACGCCGCGGCCAGGATACGATCTCGAGCCTTCGCGTTGTCCGGTGCGAGCTGGGCGGATAGGAGGGGAGTCCTAGGGACGCTGGAGCTCATGTGCGGCGGATCATAGCAGAGCCTGCTCGCTCGGGTGGTCCCAGCACCGTGGTATCTGCGCTAATATCGATGCTGTCTCGCGCTGCCTCGCCGAGACGGGGGGAGACCAACGATGGCGAAGAACTTCTTGGGCCGGCTCGTGCTCGCGCTGTTGTCGCTCGCGACCTTCACGGCGTCCGCGCACCACTCCGTGGCCGGCCAATTCGACAGCAGCAAGCGGCTGCAGCTCACCGGTACGATCTCCGAGGTCGATTGGATCAATCCGCACGTCTATATCCACCTCGACGTGCAAGACGAGAAGGGCGCCGTGACTCCGTGGCGACTCGAGACGCTGCCCACCGCGATGCTGCGCAAGGCGGGTCTTACGAAGGACATGATCATGGGCGGCGGCATGGCGGTCACCGTCGACGCCTATCTCGCGCGCGATGGAACGCAGAATCTCGCGTGGGTGCTCAAGCTCACGTACGACGACGGTCACTACTATCAGCTCGCCGGGGAATAGGCTCGAGGAAAGTTTGGGGGAGTAAGCGATGCAACACTCGATGAGTCTCGATCTTTCGGCCGCGACGCCGGCTCGCCCTGCGCGTCGTTCGATTCGATGCACGTTGCTCGGTGCCGCAGCGCTCGGCGGCGCGTTGCTCCTCGGCTTGCCGGCGCTGGCCCAGGTCCCCGCTGCGGGCGAGGTTCTCCGCGCGTCCGACGGCCATCCCGACTTGAGCGGCACCTGGGATAACGGTGCCGGCATCGACTTCGTGCGACCGCAGCAGCACGGCGAATCCGTCTGCGTGAGCGGCTGCGGCGCAGCTGCCGCGAGCCCGCCGCCGCGCCCGCAGGCCCAGGCCGGCGCGCCGCCGCCGCGCGGCACTGCGCGGCCGTCGTACAAGCCCGAGTTCGCGGCAAAGGTCGCGGACCTGACCGCGCGCCAGGTGAAAGAAGACCCCGTGCTGCGCTGCTTCGCGCCCGGCGTGCCGCGGATCGGCCCGCCCGACAAGATCGTGCAGCGCGCGGGCGAGGTGCTGTTCCTCTACGACGACGTCTCCGGCAACTTCTTCCGTATCGTGCCGACCGATGGCCGTGCGCACCGCACGGACACCGAGCCGACGCCGCTCGGCGACGCGGTCGGGCATTGGGAAGGCGACACGCTCGTCGTCGAGAGCACGCAGTTCAACGACGACACGTGGCTCACCGACGACGGCGCGTTCCACACGACCGATCTGCGCGTCGTCGAGCGTTTGAAGAGAACCGGCGACGCGCTCGAGTGGATGGCGACGGTGTACGACCCGAAGGTCTTGACCGAGCCGTGGGAGCTGCGCCCGCGCGTCGCGAAGCTCACGACCGACGAGCTCATCGAAGCGCCGCCCTGCATCGACCGCGATCTCGACCACATGGTCGACGACACCCACCACCCGAATCCGCGCTGACCTACGACCGCAGCAGCGGCGCCGTGAAGATCACCGGGCCCGTCGGCAGGCCGGTCGGTGAGCCGCCTGCGGGCTCGACACTCACCGCGAGCGTCGCCGTATTGCCGAGCACCGCGAGCTGAGTCGCGCTCAGGCCGAGCTGCGCGTTGCCCGCGCCGGGAATCAGGCCGAGCGAAACGGGCGGCGCGCCGCCGTTCGGCAGCATCCAGAGCTCATACGAGCTTCCGGGCGGCTCCGGGCGCGGATTGATCGTGGTGACGCGCAACGAGCGTGCAGCTTCGAAGGCCTGCATGAGCCACACGGGCCCGGTCGTCGCGTCGGTCACGACCGCGACGTAGGTCGGTTGCTCCACCGTTGGCTGCTGCGTGAAGTACAGCGAGCCGAACAAGACCGCTACGAGCGCGAGCCCCGCCGCGAGCGCGGCCCAGCCGCCGAGCACCGCCGGCGCTCGCGTCTTGCGCACGCCGATCGCCGCTTCGATCTTCGCCCAGCTCTCCGCCGGCGGCTGCACCGGCCGCACGGATGCCGCGAGCGGCGTGAGCTGCCGTTCCCAGCTCGCGACCGCGCGGCGCGCCACGAGCGACGCCGCCAATACGCGGCCGAACCGCCGCCGGGCACCCCCGTGCAGAGTGCCGATCACGTACTCGCGCGCGAGAGAGTCGAGCAGGTTCGGATCGTCGTATCTCATCGCTGGATACACCTCTTGAGGCTTTCCAGGCCGCGCCGGACCCAACTCTTGACGGTGCCGAGCGGCGAGCCGAGCGTGCCCGCGACCTCTTCATGCGTGAGCCCGTTCAAGTACGCGAGACACACTGCGTTGCGCTGCTGCGGATTGAGCTCCTTCAGGCAGGCGTGCAAGCGCTGCGCGTCGGCGTCGCGCGCGGCGACGTTCGCGAGATCGGAATCGCCGGTGCCGGCGTCTTCGGGCACGTACTCGGCGGGATCGGCGAACTGCACCTCGCGCCGCCGGCTCCGTTTGATATCGATCGCGCGGTAGCGCGCGATGCTCACCATCCATGTGAACGCCGCCGCTTTCGCGACTCGATAGTCTTTGGCGTTGCGCCAGATGCTCACGTACACGTCCTGCAGCGCTTCCTGCGCGAGATCCTGTCTCACCAAGATACGGCGCAGCACCCCGAATAGTTGCGCCGCCGTGTTTTTGTAAAGGAGCTCGAGCGCGCTCGCGTCGCCCGAAGCGCAGCGCTCGATCAGTTGCTCCAGCACGGCTGTGACGTCGTTCGCCATTCTTCCCAGCGTTCGTCGGTCGTTCGGGACGTTCTCGCAGGCTGCGAAGTTACCCGCGGCGCGCGCGCGCGGCAACCGAAATCGCATGCGAAAAAATTTCCTGCATCCAAAAGTGCGACTCGCGCGTATCACCCAAGTTTGGCCCGCGCCGAACGAGCCCAACTTGCTGATCCAGTGAAAATAACTGCATCCGGATTGCTCCTTGCCGCGTATCAGCCGCTGAGACGAATGGTCTCTCAACCACTGCAGGGAGAAACACATGCACTTCCAGAACCGCTCTCGCTGGGGGCTCGCCGCGGTCGCGGCGCTGCCGCTCGCAATCGCGTCGTCGCTCGCGTCCGCGTCGAGCCATCGCGAAGCTCCGTTCCTCACGGAGCATCCGAAGGTCGACGGCACGGACTTCTATATGTTTCGCAGCTACGAGTCGGGCCGTGCGGGCTACGTCACTCTCATCGCGGACTACTTGCCGCTGCAGGATTCGTACGGCGGTCCGAACTACTTCACGCTGGATCCCGACGCCGTCTACGACATCCACGTCGACAACGACGGCGACGCGCGCGAGGACCTGACGTTCCGCTTCCGCTTCAAGAACGACATCAAGGACATCTCGCTCACGGTCGGCAGCATGGGCAACACGCAGACCGTTCCGGTCCCGTTGGTCACGACCGCGCCCGGCGGCATCGGCCCCGGGATTCTCGATCGGAGTGGACTGAACGTGATCGAGACGTACTCCGTCGAGCTCATCCGCGGCGACCGCCGCAATTTCGGCAAGCTGCTGACCAACGCAGCGGGCGGAATGGATCCGACGGTGTTCACGAAGCCGGTCGACAACGTAGGCCAGAAATCGATCTCGGACTATGCGGCCTACGCGGCGAATCACGTTTACAACGTCGCGATCCCGGGCTGCCAGCAGGGCCGGATGTTCGTCGGTCAGCGTAAGGAGCCGTTCTCGGTGAACCTCGGCGAGGTGTTCGATCTCGTGAACACCAACGCCGTCGGCCCGCCGAACGGCGAGAAGAACATCATCGCCGACAAGAACATCACCTCGCTGATTCTCGAGGTGCCGGTCGCTTGCCTCACGGCGAACAACGAGCCCGTGATCGGCGGCTGGACCACGGCGAGCCTGCCGCAAATCAAGGTGCTGAACCCGAGCCCACGCTTCGACGCAGCTCGCGGCCGCACGAACGCCGCAGTCGAAGGCGGCGCGCTCGTGCAGGTCTCGCGGCTCGGCAATCCGCTCGTGAACGAGGTGGTCATCGGCATCCGCGACAAGGACCGCTTCAACGCGAGCGAGCCGGTGCAAGACCCGCAGTTCCTGAAGTACGTCACGCACCCGGCTCTACCTGAGCTGCTCGAGGCCCTGTTCGGCGGACTCGGCGTCCGCGCGCCGAACAACTTTCCGCGCAACGACCTCGTCGCGACGTTCCTCACGGGTATTCCGGGCCTCACGAAGCCGGCCGTGCTCACGGCACCGGGCGAGATGCTGCGGCTCAACACGAGCACCGCGCCGACCACGCGTGAGATGCAGTCGAACCTCGCGGTGCTCGGCGGCGACGTGGCCGGGTTCCCGAATGGCCGCAGGCCCGGCGACGACGTCGTGGACATCGAATTGCGCGCGGCGATGGGGGTGCTCTGCACGCTCAATCAGCCCGCGACGTTCGGTTGCGTCCCCGCCGATGCGCCGACGGGCAACCTGCCGTACACCGACGGCGCGACCGTCAGCGCTGCGGACTTCGACGCGGCGTTCCCGTACCTCCGGACGCCGATCCCCGGCTCGCCGAGCAATTGAGAGCAAGAAGGAGAACGACGATGACGCGCAATTACGGCTACTTGCTGTTTCTGTCCGCCGCGGTGTTGTTCGCCGGCTGCGACGGCGATCCGGGTGCGATGGGCACTGCGGGCTCGATGGGCGACGCCGGGCCTGCGGGTCCGCGGGTCCGCGGTTCCACCGGGCCGACGGGTTCGCCAGGCACGCCAGGCGAAACGGACCTCGCCGTGTTCGTGCGCTCCGGCATGGACGATCCCGAGTACACGCAGCCGCGTGTGGTCAACGACCTGAACTTCGTGATCACGGCAAATCCGAGTGAGTTCGATGATTGGTTCTGAGCTTCGAGTAGGTCGGTTTGGGCGGCGGCGCGTAAGCGCCGCCGTTCTCTGTTGCGCGGCGCTGCTTGGCACCGCAGCCGCGAGCGCGGCGCCCTACGTTCCGAGCGACGCACAGCAGGTTCTCGAGCGCTTGCCCGCGCGCGGCGGCGCCGAGTGGCAGGCGATTGCGGCGCTGCAGTCGGAGCTCGCGCAGGCGCCGCGCGACGCCGACTTGGCCGCGGAGCTTGCGCTCCGCTATCTCGCGCTCTTCAGGGTGCAGGGGGATCCGCGTCTGATTGCTTACGCGCAGCGCGATCTCAGTCCGTGGAGCGCGGATTCGGACCCGCCGCACGAGATCGCGCTCAGGCGCGCGGAGATCGCGCAAACCGAGCATCGTTTCGACGCCGCGCACGCGGAGCTCGAGCGCGTGCTAACGCGCTCGCCGCGCGACGCGCAAGCGTGGCTCACGCTCGCGGCGATCGACGTCGTGCGCGCCGACTACGCCGCCGCGCGCCGCGATTGCAGCCGGCTCGTGTTGATCGAGGATGCGACGATCGCCGGCGGCTGCTTGGCCTCCGTGCAGGCGATGAGCGGCGAGGCCGCGAATGCCTATCGATTCCTGGATGAGCAGCTCGCCGCGACCGGCGACCTTCCACCCGACATCGCGAGCTGGCTCGAGACGCTCGCCGCGGAGATCGCCGAGGCGCTCGGGCACGAACGCGACGCGGAGCGTCACTACCGCGCTGCGTTGAGCGCGGCCGCTCAGCCGAGCGTGTACTTGCTCGCGGCGTACGCCGATTTCTTGCTGCACGCAGACCGCGCCGAGGACGCGATCTCGCTGCTTGCGGATGCGCCGCCGGCCGATCCGCTCTTGCTTCGGCTCGCGCTCGCGGAGAAACGCGCAGGCCGCGACGTCGCTCTGCGCGTCGACGTGCTCGGCTATCGTCTGCAGCTAGCGCTCGATGGTCTCGAGACGACGCACGCCCGCGAGGCCGCGTACTTCGCTCTGTATCTGCTCGACGAACCCGCGCAAGCGCTCGAAAGCGCGCTCGCGAATTGGGCCGTGCAGCACGAGACGATCGATGCGCGGCTCGTGCTCGAGTCGGCACTGGCCGCCAACCGGCTCGCGGCGGCGCAGCCGGTCGTCGAGTGGCTCGACGCGAATCGTGTCGACCACGTGGACTTGCGGCGGCTCGCGCTGCAAGCGAGGGTCGCGCCATGAGAAGGACAATCGTCGCGCTGCTGCTCTCTCTGTGCGCGTCGGCCGCGTTCGCGCACGATCCGTCGCGCTCGTTGCTGACGCTTTCACTGGAGGGCGACACGGTTCACGGCCGGCTGGACGTGTCTTTGCGCGATCTCGAGGACGCGGTGGGCCTCGACGCCGACGGCGACGCCGCGATCACGTGGGGCGAGGTCCAGGCGCGCAGTGAGGAAATCGCGGGCTACGCGCTGCGCCGCCTCGCAATCGAGGCCGACGGCGCGGCGTGCAACATTGCAGCGAGGCAGAGCGGCGTGGACCGGCACGGCGGGGCCGCGTTCGCGGTCCTCGACCTGCAAGGCCGTTGCCCGTCCGCTCCGCGAACGCTGCGCGTGACCTACGGCCTCCTGTTCGACGTGGATCCCGCGCATCGCTCGCTGCTGGAGCTGCGCTCCGGAGGCGCGAGCACGACCGCGGTGTTGTCTGCTGCGCAGCCGGCGTTCGAGAGCGAGCTTGGCAGCCTGTCGCCGTGGGCGAGCTTCACGCGATTCGTGACGGAAGGCGTCTGGCACATCTGGCACGGCTACGACCACCTCGCATTCGTCACGCTGCTCGTGCTGCCGATCGTGCTCGGCCGGCAGCGAAGCGGCTCGCGCGAGCACCCGACCGTGCGCGGCGCGATCGCCTCGATCGCGAGCGTCGTCACCGCCTTCACCGCGGCGCACTCGTTGACGCTTGCGCTCGCGACGCTCGGCGTCGTCAGCGTGCCGACGCGTGCCGTGGAGTCGGCGATCGCGCTGTCGGTGCTCGTCGCGGCGCTATTGAACGTCTTGCCGACGCGTGCCGCGCCTCGGCGCGAAGCTCGCGTTCGGTTTCGGCCTCGTGCACGGATTGGGCTTCGCGAGCGCGCTCGGCGATCTCGGCGCGGGCGAAGCCGGCGTAGCGGTGAGCCTCGCGGGGTTCAACGTCGGTGTGGAGCTCGGGCAGTTGGCCGTGGTCGCGGCGGCCTTGCCGGCGCTGTTCGTGGTCCGAGGCTATCCGGTCGGGCGCGTCGGCGTGAACTACGCGTGCTCCGCCGCGTGCGCGGCGCTCGCGGTGGTGTGGCTCACCGAGCGGCTCGTTTCGTAGCGGCCTCGCGCGCTAGCGCTTCACCGGCCTGCCGTATACCTCGATGCGCGCCACGTTCACGTAGCCGCCCGGACCGTGCCCGCTGCCGGGCATGAGGTCGGCGAAGCCGATCTCGTCGACTTTCCGGAGGTCGGGCTTCTCGACCCACTCCCCGACCGCGACGACGCGGTCGACGTCGAGCTTCATCCAGCGCACGTCGGCGATCGAGACGTCGGCTGCGTTGAAGTCGACCGACGGTCCGGTCGTTCGATCGCCCACGAGCCACGTGCCGTCGGCGAGCTTCACGACGGGCCGCACCTGATGGAAGCCCGACGTGCGGACGATCCAACGGATCTTTGCGAGCGGGTCGCTCAAGTCGACGAAGTTGTCGCGATCGCGCAGCGTGGCCGCGCTCGGCGACGTGGTGGTGCCCGTCCAGAGATTCATCGGATAGACGTCGGCCTGGCCGCGCACGGCGACGAGCTGAATCTCCTTGCCGGACGCGCCGTGAAGCGCGAGCTCGAGCTTCGGGCTCGCGACGCCCTCCTGCGACGCGGGCCACGCGCCGTGATCGTCGGGGGGCGTCGAGAGCGATCGCCATCCTTCGCCGAAAAAGAGCGGCGGGCGCGACGGTGCCGGCGGCGCGGCCGACCCCTGCGAGGTTTGTGCGAGCGCGCTTCCGACAATACTAACTGCGGCGATTGCCGCGCCGACCGTGATCCATCGAGCCATGTTGATCCCCCTACCCGCGACGCCGCGCATTCGGTGCGATCCTAGCAGCTCACGGCTGGCTCCTGCCTCTCTCGGGGTTCAACGTCGGGGTCGAGCTCAGTCAGCTCGCGGTCGTCGGAGCGGCACTGCGATCTTGTTCGCGCTGAACACGATCGCGTCGGACGCGCGGCTGGTGAACTACGTGTGCTCTGCCGCGTGCGCGGCGCTCGCGGGTGTTTTGGCTCAGTGAACGACTCGTGTACTGAGCGAGCTCACCAGAGGCGCTCGCTCGCGAGCGCCGCCCCTTCCGCTAGCGACTTGAGCTTGGCCCACGCAACCTGCGGGTCGATTCTGCCTCCGAAGCCGCAGTCCGTGCCGGCAATCACGTTCTCTCTGCCGACGACGTCCGCGAATCGAACGATGCGATCCGCAACCACTTCCGGGTGCTCGAGCACCGTCGTCTTGTGCGTGACGACGCCCGGAATCAGAGCCTTGCCGGCGGGCAACGTCACGTCCTTCCACACTTTCCACTCGTGCTCGTGCTGGGCATTCGCCGCCTCGAACGAGTACTGGCTCGCCTTTACCTGCAGCAGCAAGTCGATGACCTCGCGAAGCGGCAGATCGGCGCTGTGCGGACCGATCCAGCTGCCCCAGCACAGGTGGTAGCGAATGCGCTCCTCCGGTATGCCGGCGAGCGCGTGATTCACGAGCTCGACGTGCGACTCCGCCCACTTGCGGAAGCCCGCGAAATCGCGGTCCATCGAGTAGCGGAACTCGTAGACGTTGACGAGGATCGGATCGTCGATCTGCACGTTGAGGCCCGCGTTCACGATCGCGGTGTATTCCTCGCGCATCGCTTCCGCGACGGCGACGGCCTGCTCGTCTTTGCTGCGATAGTGCTCGCTAGGCCCAACCTGAACGCCGGTGAACACGGCGCTCATGAACGCGTCTGCCGCATGCGCGCCGCGCAGCGCGCTCTTGAAGTTGTCGATGTCACGCTGAATCAGGGCGTGGCCCGTATATTTGATCGGACCGACGTTCATCGGGAACGCAATCGGTCCGCGCGGGCGCTCGGCCATCGATGCGGCGTAGAAGGACGCGAATTCCTTGCGATCCCTGCTCTCGCCCATGATCTCCTTCAGGACGGTCCCGACATCGAGCGCCTCGCGCTGCTCGAAGCCGCTGAGTCTGCCGTAGACGTAGGTCGCCCACGCCCCGTAGTCGACGGCGTTGGTCATCGGTTTGCCGAATTCACCGTCGTTGACGACGTCGATGCCGGCGTCTACTTGCTGTTTGACGACGTCCGCGACGGCGCTGCGCAGGCGTGCAGTGGTGGTCGCGGCCAGTCGGTTGGTCGCGATTCGCTTCGATGAGGTCCGCCGGCCGCGGCAGGCTACCGGCATGCGTCGTGAGGATTCGGTCGGTGACTCGTTTCATCCGCGAAGTCTACGCCTGGAACGCCTAGCGCAAGAATCGACGCCCGCCCGCACAAGGGTGGTTGCAAAACGCGGACGGCGCGGGCGTTCTCGCCGGCGCGCTTGCATCAGCCATGGCATTCTATCGGGCGCTCGACCGCGAGGAGCTCAGCGCATGAACGTCCACGAACCCTTCGATCCACGCTCGATCAAACGGCCGGACGGACGTCTGCTGGAGTACTACGCACTCGTGTCGGCGCTCGCGCTCGTTTTCTTCCCGATCATGTTCATCCCGCATTGGATCAAATACAGAACGCTGCGCTATGAGCTCGACGACGAGGGCGTGGCCATGTCGTGGGGTTTCCTCTTTCGCAGAGAGATCTATCTGACCTATCGGCGCATTCAAGATATCCATGTGGCGCGTAACTTGATCCAGCGCTGGCTCGGCCTTGCCAACGTCGCCGTGCAAACGGCCGCGGGCGGCAACGACGTCGAGATGGTCATCGAGGGCGTGCGCGACCCCGACAGCCTCCGAGATTTCCTGTACGCGAAGATGCGCGGGGCGCGCAGTGCCCCCGCGGCGGAGGCGGTCGCCGAACCTACGCAGCGGGCGGACGAGGTTACCGAGCTTCTGCGCGAGATTCGCAACTCGCTGCGCGCGGTACGCGAGCGGTCCGGCGCAGCCCCGTGACGAACGGCAGCGCGCGCGCGGCGGAGTGGATTTACGGAGGTATTTGGGCCTGGATCGTTGCGTGGTTCCGCGTGCCGCGCGAAGCCCCGACGTTGCCGGATCACGAGCCCGGCACGTTGCGACGGTTCCATCCCGCGCTGAGTTTCCTGCGCTACCTGAAGCTGTTCTTCTGGGTCGCGCTCGCGGCCGTGGACGGCGTGATCGTCATCGCCTGGCTCGCCGTGGCGGCCGCTTCCCCGATCACGGGCCTGGTGCTGCTCGCGCCCGCGCTCGTGATCGCGGTGGTGCCCGACATCGTCGTCTATATCGCGCTGCACCTGCGCTACGACACCACGTGGTATGTGATGTCGAGCCGAAGCCTGCGCATCCGCCGCGGAATCTGGACTCTTCGCGAGATGACGATCACGTTCGAAAACGTGCAGAACATCAAGATCACCCAGGGACCGGTGATGCGCTTGTTCGGCATCAAGAACGTCGTCGTGGAGACCGCTGGCTCCGCGGGGCATTCGGCGGAGAGCGGCCGCACCGCGGAGAATCAGGCCGTGCTCGAGGGCGTCGACAATGCGGACGAGATCCGCGATCTGATACTCGCGCGCGTGCGTGCGTCGCGCTCGGCCGGGCTCGGCGACGAGCACGCCGAGTATGCGTCGAGCCGCGAGCCGATTTCGGCGGGCGGCGGATTCACGGCTACGCAGATCGGGCTGCTGCGCGAGATCCGTGACGAAGCCGCACTGCTCGCGCGCTGAGGCCTCTCGTTTGGAGCGCGACCATGCGACGGCGCGGACCGGAGAAACTACGCCTGGGCATCGTCGACGGCCAGCTGCGCCGGCCAGAATGCAGCGCGCCGGCCTGCGCGCATGCCGTTTTCGCATCGCAGCCGTGTTTGTTAGAGTCGCCGCACTTATTGAAGTCCGCTACGGTTTGAACGATTGCTGTTCGTGGAGTATCCGCATGCCGGTTTCACGTTGGACCTTCCGCGCGCTTTCGGTGGCTCTCGGTCTTTGCGTCGCTGTGAGTGCGTCCGCTCATCACTCCTACGCCATGTTCGACGCGGCGCGGACGGTGACGGTCACCGGGACGGTCGCGAAGCTCGAATGGACGAATCCCCACGTATTCGTCTGGGTTTACGTGCCCAACGCCGCCCGCGATAACGGGTTCGATTTGTATGCGTTCGAGAATGGTTCGCCGAACGTGCTTCTGCGGCGTGGTTGGTCCAAGGAGACGTTTGCGGCCGGCGAGAAGTTGTCGATCGCCTATTGGCCACTGGCCGACGGGCGCACGGGTGGGCACTTCGCCGTCGCCACACGTGTCGACGGCAGCGTCGTACGCGGCGCGGGCGGGCCAGGCGGCAGCGTGGACGCGTCGAGCTCCGTCGAGGCACCGGCGGCGCCCGCCGCAGGTAAGCCGTGATCGGCGTCGTGCAGCGAACCCGGCGGCTGGCTCTGCTCGGCGGGCTTGCGGCCGCCGTCGCGGCGGCCGTCGCGACCACCGCCGCGGCACAGCCCGCGCGCAACCTGCCCGGCGCGACCTACGCGTCGCTCGGCAGCCTGCCGGACTGGAGCGGTTGGTGGGGATACGGACTGGCGGCGCCAGACGAGTTGCGAAGCCAACCGCTGCCTCTGAAGCCGGCGGCGCAGGCGGCAGCGCGTGCCGCCGGGCCCGACGCCGATCCGCTTCGGTACTGTCGTCCGTCGCAGTTCACGGGCTCGAACGGCGGCTTCACGGAGGCGGTCGAGTTCCTGTTTACGCCAGGACGAGTGACTGTGACGAACGAGCGCGGGTTGGTCCGGCGCATCTACACCGACGGCCGCGAGATGCCGACGGCGATCGACCCCACGAACACGGGTGTGTCGATCGGCCGCTGGGATGGCCAAGCGCTCGTAGTCGACACGCTGGGCGTCAATCCGTTCGCGCGGATTGGAGGCGTGCCGATCGGCAAGAACGTGCGGATCGCGGAACGTATCTTCCTCAAGGATCCGAACACGCTGCAGATCGACGTCGTGACCGACGCACCCGACGTGTTTACGCAGCCCGATCGCCGGACGCGCTTGTACTCGCGCGTCGCGAAAACAATGGCGAACGAGATCACGTTCTGTACGGAGTACGATCGCTCGATCGAGCCCGGTTCCGGCAAACAGCGCTTCGACCTGACGCCGCCGAGCGATTTGCCGCCCCCTCCGCCGCGATAGCTCGCGGTCGCGGTGCCCCAGCTCAGCCGCTCGAACGGGCGTCGCGCTTGCGCTGGTTCTCGGTGAGCAGCTTCTTGCGGAGGCGAATGCTCGCAGGCGTGACCTCGACGAGCTCGTCGTCGTCGATGAACTCGAGCGCCTGCTCGAGCGAGAACTTGATCGGCGGCGTGAGGATGATGTTCTCGTCGGCGCCCGCCGAGCGGATGTTCGTGAGCTTCTTGCCCTTGGTCGGGTTCACCATGAGGTCGTTGTCGCGGCTGTGAATGCCGATGATCATCCCCTCGTAGACCTCGACGCCGTGGCCGATGAACAGCGAGCCGCGCTCCTGCAGATCGAACAGGGTGTAGGCGACCGCCTTGCCTTGCACCATCGACACGAGCGCGCCGTTGATGCGTTGGCCGATCTCGCCCTTCGCGCGCGGCGCGTAGCCGTCGAAGATGTGATAGAGCAGGCCGGTGCCGGCCGTGGTCGTGAGGTATTCGGTACGGAAGCCGATCAGGCCGCGGGCCGGGATCCGATACTCGAGCCGCACACGGCCGCGGCCGTCGGGCATCATGGAAATGAGCTCGCCCTTGCGGTCTGCGAGGCGCGTCATCACCCCACCCTGAAATTGCTCGCCGAAATCCACCGTGAGCTGCTCCCACGGCTCGTTGACCACGCCGTCGACGACATGCTCGATCACGGCCGGTCGCGAGACCGCGAGCTCGTAGCCTTCGCGGCGCATGTTCTCGATCAGCACGGAGAGGTGCAGCTCGCCGCGGCCCGAGACGCGGAACTTGTCCGCGTCGTCCGTATCCTCGACGCGCAGCGCGACGTTGTGCGTGAGCTCCGTCTCGAGGCGCGCGCGGATCTGCCGGCTCGTGAGGTATTTGCCTTCCTTGCCCGCGAACGGCGACTTGTTCACCTGGAACGTCATCGTGATCGTGGGCTCGTCGACTTGCAGCGGCGGTAGACCTTCACCCTGGCCGCGCGCGCACACGGTGTCGGAGATCTGCAGATCCTCGATGCCGCTGAACACGACGATGTCGCCCGCGCCGGCTTCGGGCACCGGCTTGCGCTCGAGCCCTTCGAAGCCGTAGAGCTCCATGAGTTGCGCGTTGCGCTCGGTGCCGTCGCGCTGCACGAGCGTGATCGGCATGTTGCGCTTCACGACGCCGCGGCTGATACGGCCGATGCCGAGCAACCCGACGTACGAGTTGTAGTCGAGGCTCGACACTTGCAGCTGCAGCGGTCCGTCGAGCTCGACGGGTGGCGGCGGCACGTGGTTGATGATGGCCTCGAACAGCGGCTGCATGTCGCCGTCGCGTGCCTCGGGATCCTTCGACGCATAGCCGTGGAGCGCGGACGCGTAGATCACCGGAAAGTCGAGCTGCTTGTCGCTCGCGCCGAGCCGGTCGAAGAGATCGAAGGTCTGATCGAGCACCCAGTGCGCGCGTGCGCCTTCGCGGTCGATCTTGTTGATCACGACCAGCGGGATGAAGCCGTGCTGGAACGCCTTGCTCGTGACGAAACGCGTCTGCGGCATCGGGCCGTCGACCGCGTCGACGAGCAGCAGCACGCCGTCCACCATCGACAGCACACGCTCGACCTCGCCGCCGAAGTCCGCGTGCCCGGGCGTATCGACGATGTTGATGCGCCAGTCGCCCCAGGTGATCGCGGTGTTCTTCGCGAGGATCGTGATGCCGCGCTCCTTCTCGAGATCGTTCGAGTCCATCGCGCGCTCGGGGATCACGAGGCGCGCGTCGAGCGAGCCCGCTTGCCGAAGCAGCTTGTCCACGAGCGTGGTCTTGCCGTGGTCCACGTGCGCGATGATCGCGATATTTCGAAGCCGTTCCTTGGGCAACATAGCGGGGGACCAGGGGGGAGGCGGGAAAGGCGCGCATTATAAGGTGCTTCGCCGACAAAGCCAGTGCATGAGCGGCTGCGACGCCGCGGGCGCGCCGCTACTCGTCAAAACCGCGTTGCGGCCCTCGAATTGCCCGCTCAGACTGTGGGCGCCCGGGGTGTTGCCCGCCCTCGAGACCCAAGCGATGCCGGATCCCACCCAGCCCGTTCTGTCGCGCCCGAGCGCGTTCGTGGCCGATGCGAACGGCGACGGTGGGGTCACGCTGGGCGACCTTCCGGGGTGGTTGGCGCAGCTCTTTTTCCTGCCAGGCGACTGGTCGGTGTGGGTGATCGCCAAGTACGCCCCGCCGGTCGCGTCCCTCGTCGGCAGCGATACGCTGAATTACGGCGGATTCGTCTCCGGCTTCATCGCGGTCGCGTTTTGGTCTCTAGTGCTCGTCGTGCTCGGGACCGGGTACGCCTACGTCGTCGAGCTCGATCGACGCGCGACGCGAGCGTCGTCGCGAATTTACGGCGAGATGCGGCGTGTTTTCCGCGTCGCGTCGCACCTGTTGCGCGCGCGCCTTCGCCGCAGCGAGCCGCGCGAGGAGCGCGTCACGCCCGCGAAATTCGCGGCACGCTCGAAACGCTCGTCACCCGAGGACTCGTGATACGGACAGCGGCGGGCGAAGACGGCGAGCGCGCGTACGTCACGAGTCGCGCGGGCCCGCTCATGCGGAAGCTCAGTTGAGGAGCCAAAAAAATGCCCCGCCAGGGAAGAGCGGGGCAAATCGGGAACAGCCAATGGACTCGGTCAAAAATCGACGGCCAGCGCGGCGTCTGCGGTCAACGTATGCGTGGAAGGCGTGACGAACTTGAGCTCCTTTGCGGTGCCGCTCTCGTTCGCCGCGGGATCGTCGTTGCCCGCCTGGCAAGTGAACGCGACCGTGTACGTGCCGGGCTCGAGGATCGTTCGATAGACGTAGTCGCCGGCGGCGTTCTGCGCGACGGGGACCGTCGCGACGGGCTCGGGATCCGCGCCGTCGACGTCGTCCGGCGTCACGTTCGATCCCGAGTACACGTAGACGACGTTGCCGACGTCGAGGTCGGCGCTGTCCGCGGCGCAGCCGTTCGGATCGCCGGAGCCGACGATCGTGGTCGTCGCGACGGTGCCGCGCAGCACGCCGAACTCCGTCACGTCGATGACGCGAAACGCGGGCTTCAGCATGAACCCGGGCTGCCCCGGCGGACCGACCAAGCCTCGTCGCAGATCCCAATCGAAGAGCAGCTCGACGGCTTGATTCGCGCCGACCTCGAACCCGCTCACGAGCCGCACCCGGCCGCTCGGGACGCGCAGCTCTTCTTGGCCGCCGACGCTCGTCATGACGTACGAGTCGAGCACGCCGTCGAAT
The DNA here is from genome assembly GCA_963742115.1 of uncultured Gammaproteobacteria bacterium. Lineage (GTDB taxonomy): Bacteria > Pseudomonadota > Gammaproteobacteria > Steroidobacterales > Rariloculaceae > FEN-1219. Next base: position 426,064 of record CAVUKQ010000004.1, on the reverse strand, counting down.
TCCGCGCTGACGTCCATAGCGAGCCATTCGTACGAACCTGGCTCGATCGGCGCGTCGTCGATCAACAGTGCGGCGTTCTCGTCGGTGAGGCCGATCAGGTTGACGGTCATCGGCGTCGTCTTGAGCGGCAGCTGCTTCGCCGGACCGCCGGGCGCCTTGAGCCAGAGCGCCGTGATCTGCACGTTGACCGCCGTGACGTTGTCGACCGGTGCGTCCATGAGCGAAACGCTGAGCGTGGGTCCCGCGGATGCGGGGTCTCCGCCTCCGCCCGAGCAAGCGGCGAGCCAACATCCGAGCGCTGCGAGCACCGGCGCGCGATACTGACGGGCGCGAGTCAAATCCATTTGCGGTCTCCCACGACGGCCAATCCGCGGCCGACCGAGGAAACACGGTTCAACGTCGGCCGCGGTTCCCGTCAGTTCACATAATCCCCGTTTCGTTCGGGAGCACGCCGCAGGCGTCTGGGGCAGTCGCGTTGCGCGACCGCTCGATTCTGTGGAGTCGTTGGAACGCCGACGCCCGTCGCCCGTGTTTAGCTATGAGAATCGAAGTCCCTGGGAACGAAGAGAGTGCCTAATACGACGAGCTCGGCCGTCGAGCGGTTCGAGCTGCTCGTGCAGCCTCACTATGAGGTGCTCTATCGCACGGCTTATCGGTTGACCCGTTCGAAGCACGATGCCGAAGACTTGGCGCAGGAGGTGTGCGTGCGTGCGTATCCGCGGTTAGCGGAGCTCGAGGGGCTCGAGCAGCCGCGCGGCTGGTTACTGAAGGTGATGTATCGGCTGTTCATCGACTGGTCGCGGCGCTACGAGCAAATGCACGTCACATCCCTGGAGATCGTGGACGTGCTCGCGATGGCGAGCGACGAGCCTGGTCCGCTCGAGCTCACGGAGCGAGCCCACGATTCGCGGGATCTCGACCACGCGTGGCTGCGGCTCGATCGGGAACAGCGGGCCTTGCTTGCGCTGCACGACGTCGAGGGCCACAGCCTGGCGGAGCTGAATCAGATGACGGGCATTAAGGAAGGTACACTGAAATCGCGGCTGCACCGCGCTCGCGTTCGGCTCGGCAAATTGCTGAAGAGCGAGCAGACGGGCAGTGCGACTCGGCCGGGGGCGAGAGTCGGACGATGAAATGCGAAGACGTAACGATGGTGCTGCAACGCCCGGGCTCAGGTGCGGAGCTCGACCGTCGTGCCGCGGCCGACCACCTGCTGGGTTGTGAGGATTGCCGCGACGCGGCTTTCGCGACAGCGGCGCTCCGTGCCGAGCGCGCAGCGCTGATTCACGTTCCTGCGGACCGCGCACTCGAGCGCGCGATTGCGGCGGCGACGGCGGACGCAGCGCGCAGCGCACGCCCCGCGCCGCGCCGGCCGGCGTTTTGGGGCGGCGTCGGCGTCGGCGCCGCGCTTGCCGCGGGGATCGCGGTGGCGGTGGTCATGCTTCGTCCCGAACCGAAGTCTGCGCCGCCCGCTGGCGCGCCCGCCGTGCTGCTCGCGATGTACGAGCAACGCGACGTGAGCGTGGCTTTGAGCTCGCCCGAGCGGCTCGAGGGTGCGGAAATCACGATCGCGCTGAGCGGCGAGATCGGCCTCCAGGGATTCGCCGAGCAGCGTGAGTTGCACTGGACGACGGATCTCGATCAGGGCGTCAATCAACTGACTCTGCCGCTCGTCGCCCTCGGCGCGCGCGGCGGCCAGGTGCTGGTTCAGGTGCAGCACGGCGAAAAACGCCGCGCGTTCATCGTCGACGTTCGAACGACGAGTGGCGAGCCGGCGGCGCTTCTGCCGCGCGGCATGTTCGATCGCGCAGCGAGCGAATCGAAGGGTATATGAGTGGTGTCACGCGCCTTGAGAAACGAATGCGGAGCACTGCAATGACGGTTGCGAAATTCACGATGTTGCTAGTTGCTGCGGCCTTCGCGCTCTGCGGGGTTGCGCGTGCGCAGGACGGCGAGAAGCGCGACGACGCGCTCGATCTCACCATGACGCTTCTGCCCGAGCACGCGACCGGCCCCGAGGAGATCACGCGGCGCATCGAGCTCCCGCCGGCTCCGGAGGCCGGCGAGCGTGCCAAGCCGCCTGACGACGATGCGAAGCCGACGGACGACAAATCCAAGCAGCCGCGCGACGAGGAAGCGGGCCATGCCGCGGCGGAAGACGCGCGCGAACGCGGCAAAGAGGTCGGCAAGGACGCGTCCGAGCAGGCCCGCGAGAATCGCGAGAACGCGGGCCACGGAAACAACGGCAACGGCAACAAAGACTCCAACCCCGGCAAAGGGCCGCCGCCGTCCCCTCCCGGCCGGCCGTAGATTTCCTTCGCCCCTTCTTTCCGCCTCCCCGACCTGAGACTTGAGACCGCCGTCCGCACCGTGCGACGCGGTTAGACTACGGCGGTCGCGCTCAAGCGACGTACGGGGCACGGTGGTCGATGTCTTCGGGTCTCGTTCGGCTCGCGCCGAGCATCGTTTGCATTTGCGTGCTCGCCTTCGTCGCGCCTGCGTCGCGGGCCGCCGAGTCGCCGTTCGCCTCGGCGAGCGAGGCATTCGGGCGCGGCGATTATCGCGGCGCCGTTGCGCTGTTCGAGGCCGCGCGAGCGGGCGCCGACGGCCCGTCCGTGCCCTATAACATCGCCGTTTGCCGCTACAAGCTCGGGGAGTTCGCGACCGCCGAGGCCGAGTTCGCCGACCTCGGGCGGCGCTTTCCGGCGATGCGCGCGATCGCGGAATACAACCGCGGCCTCGCGTTGCTCGGGCTCGAGCGCCCCGACGACGCGCGCGCAGCGTTCGCCACGGCGCGCGCCGAGGGTGATCCGAAGATCGTCGCGCTCGCGGACGAACGGCTGCAGGAGCTCGGGCCGCCACCGACCGCAGAGCCGAACCGCCGCTGGGAAGGGTTGTTCGAGCTCGCGGCCGGTGACGACGACAACGTCGCGCTCGTCGACGATCTCACGTTGCCGGCCGGCCAATCCGCCGCGAGCCCGTTCACCGAGCTGCTCGGGTATGCGGCGCGCTCGTTCGCTGGCCGGCTGCCCGCGACGCTCGATTTCAGCGGCTACTCGGTCCGCTATTCCGACGCTTCGCAGTTCGACCAGGACTCATTGCGCGCGTCGGCGTCATTCGAGCGCGAGCACGATCAATGGCGCTTCGATTTCGGGCCGCACTACGGCCGCAGCACGCTCGGCGGAGACGGATTCCAGAGCGAGCTCGGCGCAGGTCTGCGTATTTCTCGTCCGCTTGCGGCCGCCGGTTGGCGTTTCGTCGCGAATCTCCTGTACACCGACATCGGGGCCGTCGAAGCGCGCTTCGCCTATCTCGAGGGCGCAAAGCGGCAAGCGCGCGTCGCGCTCGTGAGGCGCACGGGCGCCAAGCGCTTCGATGCAACCCTCGACTTCGAGGACAGCGACCGTGCAGAGGCGAGTGTGAGCGCACGCCGGCAAAGGCTCGTGGTCGGATATCGTTCCGACGTGACCCGGGATTGGTCCGTGGGCGGAGCGGTGTCTTACCGTCTGAGCCGCTACGATCGCCCGGCGGGGCCGAACGAGCGGCTCACGGAAGTCGGGTTGAATGCGCAGCGCGCGCTCGGTCGCGATTGGTCGTTTGCCGCCGATTATCGGTACTCGAGCAATGACGCCGATCTCGCGGGCTTCTCTTACGACGCCAACCGAATCGCAGTGTCGATCGGTAAGATCTTTTGAGCGGAACCGCGGCGCCGACAAATTGACGCGCCCGTGAGGGGGTGCCTACAGTGCGCCTCTGCGAGTGGTCCGCTCGGCAGTCGTGTAATAGGTGCGAGCTATGATCCGCGTGCACGCCACTAAGGCTTCCATCAACGGTTACAAGGTGCGGCTGTTCTGCGCGATCGTGGAGCTGCCGTACGAGCTCGTCGAGCTCGACATGTACGCCGGCGAGCACAAACGCGAGCCGTACCTCACGCTGAACCCGTTCGGCCAGATGCCGGCATTGCAAGACGGTGCGTATACGATCGCCGACTCGCACGCGTGCCTCGTCTATCTCGCGCGCAAGTACGACAAGAGCGGCCGTTGGCTGCCGGCGGATGCCGAGAGCGAAGCGAAGGTCGCGGAATGGTTGTCGAAGTCCGCGAACGAGGTGCATCAAGGCCCGTGGATGAAGCGCGCGAAGGTCCGGCGGCCCGACGCGATCAAGCTGCCGGACGCGGAGATCGACGCGCGCTGTGATCACATTTTGAAGCTCATGGATGCGCATCTCGCGAAACGCGATTGGCTCGCGCTGCCGCACGCGACGGTCGCGGACGTTTCGTGCTTCGGGCCGATCTCGATGCTCAAGGTGTCCGGCTACGACACGGATAAATGGCCGGCCGTGACCCGTTGGATCGGCCGCATCAAGCAGTTGCCGCACGCGCACGACATCGACGGCGCTCCGTTCGTGTAGACGCGAGGCGTAACGCCGCTCTACCTAGAACGAGCCTTTGGTCTCGACGAGCAGCTGCACCTTGTCGATCGACGGGTCGCCGTTCAGCGGGAACGCAAGATCGATATGCACGATCGAGCGGCCGCTCGAGCGCGGCGAGCTCAGACGTAAGCCGAAGCCCACGTCGGAGAGCGTCCCCAAGCTCGGTGATGCGCGCGGATCTTGGCCGTCCACGCGCCCCACGTCCATGAACGCCGCGTAGCCGACGCGAAACAAGCGCCACGGGTAGAGGTCGGTGTAGAACCGCTCCTCGACCGTGAGGATCGCGCGCCGCGTGCCCGCCTGGTAGCGCAGCGGATAGCCGCGCAACCCGTTGTCGCCGCCGAGCAGCACTTGCGTGTCCGTGTCGAGATCGTCGCTCGTGAGCGCGCTCAGGGCGACGGAGAAAAGGTGCTTCTGGAGATTTCGCCGGTAGTAGCGGGCGCCGGCGTACGCGATCGAGTTGACCAGGCCGTCATCCTCGCGACGCGTCGACCCGCCTGCGGTGAACAGCAGCACGCGCCCCGGGCCGCCGGGCTCCCAACCGCTCTGCACCGTGCTGCGAAAGAGCAGCGCATCGCGATCGGAGCCGAAGCGCTCCTCCGCGAAGCCGAGGCTGAAGTAGAGATTCAAACCGAGCGCGATGTCTTCGGTCCGGCCCATGTCGTTGAGCTCGCTCATCTCGCGGTAGTCGTCTTGGATGAGCTGCCAGCCGACCCACGGATACACGAACTTGCGGTTCTCGGGCAGCAGCAGCGTCTGCGGCATCTCGGGCGACGGTAAGAACGTGTCCTCTTCCGATGCGAGTCCGAATAGCCAGCGCTGCGTGCGGCCGTCGATGGCACCGCGCGACCAACCGCCTTGCAGAGAAATGCCTTCCAGATCGTGCCGGAACTCGTCGATCTCCTCGCCTAAGTCGTACATCGTGTCGACGCGCTGCTCGTCGCGCACCGCGCCGCCGAGCGACCAGCGCGTGTCGAGCGAGAAGAACGGCCGCTCCGCCAAAATGCTGCGCCGATGGCCGTCGCTCGCGTTCGACAGCACCGCGCCCAAGCGCACGCGGCTGTTGAACACGTTCGCGTCGCCGTAGCTCAGCAACGTTTGGTCTCGGTCGATGGCGCTCTCGTAGGAAACCGTGAGCTGTTTGCCCGTGCCGAACAGGTTGCCGTCCGAGAGGCCGACGCCCCACTCGGTCTCGCCGCCGCTGCGCGAGAGCTTCAAGTCCGGCGCGAGCGACCACGAGTCGCGAACGTATACGTCGACCTCCACCGTGTTCGTCTGAGGATCGTAGGCGCGATAGGTGACTCGGGCGTCGGCGAGGAAGCCGCGGGCCCGCAGCACGCGCGCGGACTCGTCGAGCACGCGCGCCTGATAGCGGTCGCCGGTCTTGAACAGCAGCGCAGCCTCGATCACGTTCGGATGCGTGCGGATATGGACCTTGTTCGCCCAGCGGTAGAGCTTCTTGTTCTCCTCTGGCTTGCTTGGGTCGAAGACGTTGTCGACGACGATATTGATCCCGCGGATCGTCGCGCCGGCGCGTTCGAGCTCGATTGCCTCCGCCGTGGCATTCGCGACGACCGCATCCTGCCCGAACGCGCTGGTCGCGATCAGCAACAGAATCGCGGCCGGGACGCCGCCGAACTTGCGGGCTAGGCTGGGGCGCATCGCCGTCAGCCTAGCGAGGTTGCTCTCGCAAAAGTGTGCCCCATCGCGCACTTAGTCAGTCGTTTTCGCGATGAGTTGCGCGAGCGCGGCCGTGCGGCCGTCCGGATCGACGACGAGCCCTTCGCGATAGTGCACGACGTCGAGGATCGCCGCGGAGCGCAACAGCTGCTCGGGCTGCAGCCGAAACGCGGCGCTCCTCGGGCCGACCACGTCGGCCGGGCGTCGCGAGGTGCTGCTCGCAGACCAGGTGCCCGCCGGACCGCAAGCGCGCCGCGAGGTGCGGCAGCAGCGCGTGGTTCACGTAGCGCACCCAGACTATTAAATCGTATGGGCCGTGCGGCAAGACGTCGTCGGGCGTCTCCTCGAGATCGCCGCAGAGCCAGTTGACCGCGAGCCCGCGGTGCCCGGCGTCTTGTCGCGCGCGCTCGAGGCCCACCGCCGAAATGTCGAGCGCGTCGACGGCGTAATCATTCGCGGCGAGGTACAGCGCGTTGCGGCCGGCGCCGCACGCGACGTCGAGGGCGCGGCCGCGCGGCAGGCGCGCGATCCATTCGGCGAGCAGGGCGGTCGGATGAGTGCGATCCTCGTACGCGCCGCTGCGGTAGCGCTCGTCCCACTTTTCGCGCTCGGCGCGGCTCACCTGCTCAGAGGCGAATCACGATCTTGCCGAAGAACTCGCCTTCGTCCATCGCCGCGAACGCGGCGGGCGCGTCCTTGAGCTCGAACACACGGTCGACCACGGGCTTGATCTTGTGCTCGCTGATGAACGCGTTCATCGCCTCGAAGTCGGCGCGCGAGCCGACGTAGATTCCCGTGACCTGCGCCGCCAGCCCCATCAGCGCGCCGACCGGCACGTCGCTCGCGAATCCGGACAGCCCGCCGATCACCGCGATATGGCCGCCGTAGGCGAGTGCTTGCAGGGCTTTCGGCAGCGTGTCTTGGCCGCCGACCTCGAGCACTTGATCGACGCCCGCGCCGCCCGTGAGCTTGCGCACCTCGTTCTGCCAATCGGGATTCGCGCGATAGTTGACGGTGCCGAACGCGCCGAGCTCGCGTGCGCGCGCGAGTTTCGCGTCGCTCGAGCTCGTGATGATCGGTTTGGCGCCGGCCGCCTTCGCGAACTGAAGGCCGAACACGGACACGCCGCCCGTGCCCTCGAGCAGCACGAACTGACCGGGCTCGATCTTGCCGCGCTTGAAGAGCCCCACCCATGCGGTGACGCCCGCGCATGGCAACGTCGCGGCTTCCTCGTAGCTCAGGTGCGAGGGGATCGCGACCAGGCTCGCGGGATCCGCCACGACGACTTCCGAAAGCATGCCGCCGGCGTTGCCGCCGCGCGCCGTTGCGAGCACCTCGGCCGACGGCGCGCCGTCGATCCAGCGCTCGAAAAAAATTCCCGCGACGCGGTCGCCGACCTTGAAGCGCGTGACCCCGGGACCGACCGCGACGACCTCGCCCGCGCCGTCGGAGATCGGCACGCCGCCTTCCTGCGTGCCCCCGATCCCGTAACGTCCGGCCCGCATCATCAAATCGCGCCGATTCAGCGCCACGGCGTGCACGCGTACCGCGACTTGATTGGCTTGCGGCGCCGGCCTCGCGATCTCCTTCAGCGCGAGCTCGAAGCCGTCGGCGGCTTTCGCGAACTGCCATTGGCGGATCGTGCCGTCCGCGGCCGAACGCGCCGCCCGCCGCGCATGCGGCGAACGCGCCGATCAGGAGTGCTGCATAGGCTGAGCGTGCCGAACCGAGGAAACGTGCGAACCGCATGCGAGGCTCCGTGGCGTGAGTCGGCGCGCTCAGGCTCGCTGCACGCGCCGTTTAGTTTGAATGCCGAGCTGGGACCAATGCCACGGCTCGTACGCGAAGCCGAACGCGTTGTTGCGCACGTAGGGCATCGTGAAGTTGAAGCGCCGCGCGTGCTGCGTGAGCCAGCGGAACGCGGCAGACGACTCGAACTCTTCCGTGAGCGGACGGGTTCCGGGCGTTGCAATGTCGATCGCTCGTCCCGTGTGGTGCTCGCTGAAGCCTGGCGCAGCGTTCACCTTGAGGATCGATTCAATGTCGTGCCCCGACGCGAGCTTTCGCCGAATCAGATCGATTTGGTAGGTCACGCTGCGAAATCCGGACACGATCAGGAGCTCGACGCCGTCGGTGAGCGCCGCCGACTTCATCTGTCGCCAGGCGCGCGCGGTTTCCGGCGCCAACCTCTGCATGCGTCCCACGATATTCGGCTCGGCGTCCTCGAGCTCTTGCGCTTCGGCGTGGCCCGGGCGGCGTGGATTACGGCCGTAGTCGATCGGAATTCCGAGGTCGGCGAAGAGCTCTGAATTGATCATCTCGTGGTCGCCTTCGTTGTCGTACGTCGATGCGCTCGTCGCGGTCGCGGCTCGGCGCGCTCGCCGAAACGCGCGAGCTCCCGTGCGAGCGTTCGTTTTCCCCAACTGCTTGAGTGTACTACTGGTCCCGGGCCGTGCGCAGCGCGGGGCAGATCCCCCGTTAGGGCTTCGGTGGAGGTTCAACAGGTCGGCGGGATCGAGGTCGAGCGCCTTGATCCGCTCGCGGATCGACGGCCATTCGTCTCGCAAGAAGCGCCGCTGCTCGCGTCTCAGCAGCAGCTCGCGCACACCGTCCTTCACGACGAGGCCGATGCCGCGGCGCGTCTCCGTGTATTCCTCGAGCTCGCGATAGGCGCGGGCTGCCGTGAGCGGGTTGACGACGAAGTCGCTCGCGAGCTGGCGCACGGACGGCAGCATGTCGCCCTCGCGATAGGTGTTGTCGAGGATACGAGCGACGATCTGCTCCATGAGCTGCCGATAGATGGGCCGGTCCTCTTGCCAGGTTTGAACGTTCTCCGTCATGCCCGCCGGTTCGACCCTTGCGACTCTTTGGCCGCGCTGCGCATCCCGTTACGATTCAGTGTGCTCTTGACAGTCCGGATTGTAATACAGTACTACTGTATTGCCCACGTAATACAGTTCAGCGAATGCCGATCTTAGAGCTGAAGAAGAAGGACGGAGCCGACAAGCCCCCGGGCGGCGGCGAGGACGTGGTCCTATCCGCGATGGATCGGCGCATCGAGCGCAAGCTCATCACGCCGCAGCGGGTCGCGATCGCTGCGGGTGTCGTCGTGCTGCTCGCGCTCAGCGTGTATGCCTACGTCGAATTCGGGCTCACGCGAACTCTCACGGTCGGCTCCGAGCGGCTCACCGTATCGAAGGTGAGCTACGGCACGTTTCGCGAGTACATCCCCGTCACGGGCAACGTCGTGCCACGCACGACGGTCTACCTCGATGCGATCGGCGGCGGCCACGGTCACGGACGTGCACGTCGAGGAGGGCGCGTTCGTGAAGGCCGGTGATCCGCTCGTCACCTTCAAGAACACGGATCTGCAGCTCAGCGTCATCCAGACTGAGTCGCAGGCGCCCGAGCAGCTCGCAGTCGATGAGCAATCTGCGGATGCAGTTCGACAGCCACGCATCTGCGCAACCAGCAGAACTTGATCGAGATCGACTACCAGATCGATCGGCTCGACGCGCGACCTCGCGCGCAAGAAGCCGCTCGTCGCGACCGGCGGTGCGACGCTCGGGCAGATCGACGACCTCGAGGCGGAGCTCAAGCGTTATCAAGCCAGCGCGTGACGGCGCTCGAAGCGCTGCGGCTCGACGAAGAGTTCCGCGACAACCAGATCGAGAGCATGAACGTCGGCGCAAGACGCGATGAACAAGAACATCGCGATCGCACGCGAGAATCTCGAGAACCTCGTGATCGATTGCGCCGATCACGGGCCAGCTCACGCTGCTCGAGGCGAACGTCGGCGAGTCGAAGGCGTCGGGTCAGCGCGTCGGTCAGGTCGACGAGGTCGGTGCGTTCAAAGTGAACGCGTTCGTCGACGAGTTCTATCTGTCGCGCGTCACGATTGGCCAGATCGCTGACGTCGACATCGACGGCAAGGCGTACCAGCTCGAGGTCAGCAAGGTCTATCCGGACGTCACCAATCGGCAGTTCGAGATCGACATGCTGTTCACCGAAGCGGCAGCCGCCGGCCGGGATTCGCCGCGGCCAGACGGTGCGCATGCGACTCGAGATCGGCCAACCAGCGGACACGCTCGTGGTCGCGAACGGTGCATTCTTCGACGACACGGGCGGGCAGTGGGTGTTCGTCGTGGATCCGTCGGGCGACTACGCGGACAAGCGCTCGGTGCGCTTCGGCCGCCGCAATCCCGAAGGCATCGAGGTGCTCGATGGCCTGAAGCAGGGCGAGCAAGTCATCACGTCGAGCTACGAGAATCTCATGACCTTCGATCGGATTCAGTTCAGCGAAGAGCGGTTCCTAATTCACGGTGCAGCACAGCGCGCTCGGCCTAGAGCGCGGGGGATAACAATGATCAAGCTTTCCGGCGTCACCAAGCGTTATCGCACCACCGAGCTCGAGACCACGGCGCTCGACGGTATCGACCTCGAGCTCGGTAAGGGCGAGTTCGTGGCCGTGATGGGCCCGTCCGGCTGCGGCAAGTCGACCCTGCTCAACATCGTCGGGCTCATCGACGCGCCGACCAGCGGCCAGTACGTGTTCGCCGAAACCGATGTCTCCAAGTACTCGGAGAACAAGCTCGCCGACATGCGCAAGGGCAACGTCGGCTTCATCTTCCAGAGCTTCAACTTGATCGATGAGCTCAACGTCTACGAGAACGTGGAGCTGCCGCTGCTCTATCAGAACGTCGGAAAGCCGCAGCGCCGCGATCTAGTGCGCGAGGCGCTCGAGCTCGTGGGGCTCAGCGCGCGCGCGAAGCACAAGCCCGAGCAGCTGTCGGGCGGTCAGCAGCAGCGCGTGGCGGTCGCTCGCGCCGTGGTGGGCAGCCCGAAACTGATCCTCGCCGATGAGCCCACGGGGAACCTCGACACGAAGAACGGCGAGGAAGTCATGAACATGCTGAACCAGCTGAACTCGCAAGGCACCACGATCATGATGGTCACGCACTCACCGAGCCACGCGGCACGCGCGCATCGGATCGTGAACCTGCTCGACGGCAAGGTAGTCGCGGCGAACCAAGTCGCGATCTAGCGCTGCGTTCCTCGCGCGACCGGGTTCTTCCGCCGCAGCGCGACGAACAGCGAGAACTCCCACGGCCGAATCGCGACGACGGCGCCGCAGCTGCTGCGCTCCGCGAGCGGCAGCGACGCGTCGCGGCGGGCGAGCTCGTCGAATTCGCGCGCCACGCGATCGATCGACGGTTGCAGCTGGACGAGCGACGCGGGCGATAGGAGGCCTCCGACGAACGCGAGCTTCTCGCCCGCGCCGTCGAATCGAGAATCGAGGAAGTCGCGTTGCACCTCTTTGTCGAGCAAGCGGCGCACTGGCCCGTCCGGTCGCCACGCGAAGTTGCGCGCGGTGAGCAGCTTTACGCGGTTCAGCGGCAGTAGCTCGATGATCTTTGCGCGGTGCAGCCGGATCAGCAGCCGCTCTAGCTCGGGCTCGTCGATGTCGTAAGCGGCGACGATCTCGCGCGTCGGCCAGCCGTTGATCAAGAGATAGGTGAGCAGCAGCAGCTTCGTGTCGCTCATCAGGGCGGCTTCCTGCTCCGTCGTGAGCTCGGTGAGGTATTCCCGGCGCTCGCTGATGAGGTCGAACAGATCGGTGATCTCGAGTCCGAGCGCGTTGCAGACCTGCTCGAAGCGCTTGAGCGTGAACGTCTCTCGTGCGAATAGCCGCTTTACGCTCGATTCGCTGAGATCTAGCCGCTTTGCGACTTCCGCATACGTGAGCCCGTGCGCTTTCAGGTAGCGTTTGAGCTCGCTCACGAGGAGGCTGACTTGGGCCATGACGAACCTCTGCCGCGCGATCTGCTGGTCGTTATGACAGGCCATTGTACTGAAGTATCGAAATACGATACCAGATCACCAAAGTTACGCCGCTCGTTCGCAAAGTCGTAGCGCAACAGGGTACTTCTGGCAGACTCGCGTCCATGGAAAACGACCGCCGGTCAACGCTTTTTCGGCTCGTGCGCACGGCTGCCGCTTTGCTGCTCGCGACGTTCGCCGTGGCCGCGGACACGACCGCGTCGCGCTGGGATTGCGGCGCTGTCACCGACGCCAAGTCGGGTACGCGCGGTCGCGTGCTGATCATGCCGGGCGTCGGCAACACGCGGTTTCACCTCGCGGGATTCGTCGAGCGTCTCGAGCGACAACTGCCGAATTTCGAGATCGAAGTGCGGACGTGGGGCACGCCGTTCCACATGATCGAGAATCTCCAGGCCGAGGAACGCAACGTTGCGACCGCCGCCGAGATTGCGGCCGAGCTTGCCGCTTGGCGGCGCATCCACCCGGAAGAGAAGCTGTACGTCGTAGGCTACTCGGGCGGCGGCGGCATGGTGACGCTCGTCACGGCGGCGCTGCCGGACGACGTCAAGATCGACCGCTTGATCCTCGTCGCGCCTGCGATCTCGCCCGACTATCCGCTCGCCGAGCGCGTGCTGCCGCATGTGAACGAGCTCGTCGCGAACTTCGCGAGCGCCCTGGATTTGCAGGTGGGGTGGGGTACGCGCGCATTCGGCACGATCGACCGCAAGAACACCATGAGCGCCGGCGCCGTGGGATTCGAGCTCACTGATCCGAAGTTGCTGCAATACGTGTGGTCGGCGGACGACATTCCGTTTGGCCACTTCGGCAATCACATGTCGTATCTGAATCGCCGTTGGCAAGACGCGAAGCTCATGCCGACGCTCGATCCCGGTTCGTCGTTGGAGCAGATACGCGCGCGTTGGGCGCAAACCTGCAAGGGGACGTGAAATGAACATGTTGGTGTTTGCGTTGCTTGCGGGTGCGATTGGCCTCGCGATCTCCGGCGGCGAGCTGAGCGGTGGGCTCGCCGGCGCGTTCGCGGGTTTGCTCGCGGGTTGGGTGAGCGGGCTCAGCACTCGGATCGAACGGCTCGAGCGGCAGATCGCCGCGCTCGCGCACGCACCGAAAGCGGCGCCCACGTCTGCGGACACGCCCGCCGGAACGGCGCCCGACGCCGCGGCTCCGAGGGCCCCGGCCGCCGCGGCGGCGCCGCGCCCGCCTGCGACCGCAACGGAGCCTGCGCCGGCCGCGCCCGGAATCGAGCTCGCGGGGCCCGCAGCCGGGCCGCGCGCAGCGGACCGTCCGGCGACGCCCGCACCCGCGCGGGCGCGACCGGCCGCCGCTCAAGCGGCGGCGCGAGCCGAAACGCGTGCGCGGATGACGCGCCGCGTCGAGCTCGAGCCTTCGCGTCTCGACGACGGCTTCGCCTTCATCAAACGCTGGTTCACGACCGGCAACGTGCCCGTGAAAGTCGGCGTGGTGTTGTCCGTGTTCGGCGTTGGCTTTCTCGTGAAGGAAGGCGTCGATCGCCAATGGCTCGTGTTGCCCCTCGAGCTGCGCTTGATGTTCGTCGCGCTGTTCGGCATCGCCCTGCTCGTGCTCGGTTGGCGGCTGCGGCACAGGGAGCGCACCTACGCGCTCAGCGTGCAAGGCGGCGGCGTCGCGGTGCTGTACCTCACGATCTACGCCTCGTTCTGGCTGTTTCACCTCCTGCCGTCGGCCGCCGCGTTCGCGCTGCTGCTCGTCGTGACGGCGGCGGCCGGCACGCTCGCCGTGCTGCAGGACTCGCGCGCGCTCGCCGTTCTCGGCATCGTCGGCGGCTTCATGGCGCCCGTGCTCGTGTCGAGCGGCTCCGGTAATCACGTCGCGCTGTTCAGCTATTACGCGATCTTGAACGTCGCGATCGTCGGCATCGCGTGGTTCAAGGCGTGGCGCGAGCTCAACGTGCTGGGCTTCCTGTTCACGTTCGGCATCGGGAGTCTTTGGGGCTACCAGTCTTACGCGCCCGCGCACTTCGCGAGCACCGAGCCGTTCCTGATCCTGTTCGTGCTGATGTATATCGCTATCCCGGTGCTGTTCGCGAGCCGCCAAGCGCCGGCGCTGCGCGGCTTCGTCGACGGCACTCTCACCTTCGGCACTCCGATCGTGGGGTTCGCCCTCCAGAGCCAGCTCGTCGGCGACACGGAGTACGGGCTCGCGATCAGCGCGATCGCGCTCGCCGCGCTGTATGTCGGGCTAGCGACGTTCCTGCTGAAGCGCGGCGCCGCGGAGCTGCGCGTGATGGTCGAGGCGCAATTCGCGCTCAGCGTCGCGTTCCTCACCGTCGCCATCCCGCTTGCGCTCGATGCGCGCTGGACATCCGCGGCCTGGGCGTTGCAAGGCGCCGCGATGGTGTGGCTCGGCTTCCGGCAACAGCGCAGGCTCGCACTCGCCGCGGGCATCGTGCTCCAGTTGCTGTCGGGCGCCGCGTACGTCGACCAGGTGGGCGCACCGGCCGAATGGGCCGTGCTGAACGGCCGTTTCCTCGGCGCCTTCCTGCTCGCGCTCGCGGGCGGGTTCTCGGGGCGTTTGTTCGAGGCGCCTCGAGTTGCGGCGGCGGCGGGCCCGCCGCGGCGCCCGATCGCCGGGGCACGCTCGCGTTCCCGCTCGTGTCGGGCGCGTTCCTGCTCTGGGCTAGCGCCTGGTGGATTTGGGCCGGCGTCGCGGAGATCGACCGATTCGTGTCGGCTCGTTTCGAGCCCGCGACTTACCTGCTGTTCTTCGGGGTCACCACGTTGCTCGCGATGGCCGCCGCAGCGCGTGCCTCGTGGCCGCGGCTCAATGCGCTCGGCCTCGTGCTGTGGCCGGCGGCGGTCTTCCTCGCCGTGCTCTCCGTTTCCGAGGTTTCGCATCCGACGGCACGCTTCGGCTGGCTCGCCTGGCCGGCGGTACTCGCGGCGATGCTGCTCTTCCTGCGTGCGCGCGAGGCGCGCTATTCCGTCCTGCGTCCCTTGCTGCATGCAACGGCGTACTGGCTCGCGGGCGCGCTGCTCGTTTGGGAAGCGCATTGGCAGATGGATCGCGTCGCCGACGGCGTCTGGCCCACGGCCGCGGCGCTCGCGGCGGGAACGGCGTTCGTGCTGCTGACGCTGCGCCTGCGCGAGCGGATCGCGTGGCCGCTCGCCGCGCACGGGGCGACCTACGTGAGGATCTGCTCAGGCGGCGCGCTCGCGGCCTTGATGCTCGCGACCATTTTCGGCAACGCGCAGCTGCCCGGCGACTCCGCGCCGCTGCCGTATGTCCCGCTGCTGAACCCGCTCGAGCTCGTGAGCGTGTGCGTCTGCATCGCTCTGTTGCGCTGGCTCGCGATCCTGCAGGCGACTGCGCCGAGCCTCGGTCTCGAAGTAAGGCACCGCGCCGTCGTGGCCGGCCTGTTCGGCTGGTACCTGCTCACGATGGCGGTCGCGCGTGCGGTGCACCACTACGCCGATGTGCCCTTCGATCTCGACAGCCTCACCGCGTCCAAGGTGCTGCAGACATCGCTGTCGATCGTCTGGGGCGCGACGGCGCTCGCGGCCATGGTGATCGGTGCGCGCGGGCGGCGCCGCGCCGTGTGGCTCACGGGCGCGGCGCTCATGGGCGTCGTGGTCGTGAAGTTGTTCCTCGTGGAGCTCGGCGACAGCGGCTCGGTGACGCGCATCGTCTCGTTCCTCGGCGTCGGTTTGCTGTTGCTCGTCGTCGGCTACTTCGCGCCGGTACCGCCGCGCGCGGAGCTCGACGAGCGCGCGGCTTGATGGGAGTTTGCCGATGAAAATCCGATCGAACCGACTCTTGTGCTGGGCTGTGCCGCTCGGCGCCGCTCTGTTCGCGGGCGCGGCCGCCGCGGCGCCGCTGAAGCCGGAGCAGTTCGAGGTCGGCTGGCCGATCGACACGCCCGCGGATGAGAGGATCTTCGACCTGCCGCTGACTTCCGAGGTCTACCGGCACGCCGCGAGCGTGCGCGAGCTCGCGGTGCTCGACGCTGCCGGCAACGCGATGCCGTTCTACCGCGTGAGCCCACCGCCGGCGTCCGCGACCGAGCAGCGCGTACCGCTCGCGCCGTCGCCGCTGTACTCGAATGAACCGTTGGAAGCCGTCACGCAGCTCAGCGTCGCGACGGCGAACCGGCAAACCAGCGTCGTGGTGACGCGCGGCGCGGACGATCCTGCGAAGGAGATCGTCGCGTTCGCCGTCGATGCGCGTGCGGTCGAGGCGCCCCCGATCGCGTTCGAGCTCGATTGGCGAGCGCAGCCCGAGCCGTTCCTGCTCGACGTGCGGATCGAGCAGAGCAAGACGCTCGCGGACTGGCGCTTGGTCGGCCGCGCTTCCGTCGCGCAGCTGCGGATAGGCGGCGCGGACGTGCTGCACAAGCGCGTGCCGGTGAACGCGTCCGCAGGCGGATACTTCCGCGTCACATGGGCGAACACGCTGCCCGATTGGTATCTCGAGCACGTGACGCTCGTGAGCTCGACGGTTACGCGTGCGACGCCCGAAGACGCAACGGTCGCGGCGCTCGCGGACGTGCCGAAGCAAGACGATCCACCCGTCGAGAACGCGCTCTATTTCGACGCGGGCGGCACGCTGCCCGTGAGCTCCGTGACGCTCGAGTTCACCGGCGACAATGGGTGGGCACGCGGCAGTGTCGCGGCGGCGACCTCGCTCGCCGGGCCCTGGGACACCGTCGCGTATTCGCCTCTGTTCTATGAGCTCGACTACCAGGGCGAACGATTCGCGAGCGAGCCTCTCGAGATCGGGCGGCGCGAGGCCCGCTATTGGCGCCTCACGACGGCGGAGCCGCTCGCGCCCGAGCGCGTAGCGCTGCGCCTTGCGTATCCGACCGAGGAGCTGCGCGTGTCGGCTGCCGGCATGCCGCCGTACTTGCTGGCGGCGGGAACGCTCGCGCCCGCGGCCGGGCCCGACTCGACGTTCGCAGCCGTGTGGCGGGCGCTGCCCGGCACCGGAGCGCCGCCGCGTGCGGCTCTCGGCGCGCTGCGCGAGCTCGGCGGAACGGCCGCGCTACGAGCGCCGTACGTGTTCCCGTGGCGCGTGACCCTGCTTTGGATCGTGCTCGGCTGCGGCGTGCTCGCGGTCGCGTGGATGGCGATCAGGCTCGCGCGCGAGCTCGGCTCGCCACGACCCTAATGCGCGAAGAGATAGGCGGAGGCGAGCGCGAGCGCTATCCAGACGACCGTGCCGACGATCACGGCGTTGCGAATTCCGGCAACCGGATCGCCCCCGATGGCGCGAATCGACATTTGCAGGATCCGTTGTGTCGTGTGGTCGTCATCGACCGGACCGTCGCCGTCGACGTGCCGCGACACACCGGTCGGGTCCCAACGCTTCGCATGTCCCATGATCGCCCCCGGATACGAAGGTCAGGCTCCACCGTAACGGACATCCCCCGCGGCGCGCATGACCCAAATCACGATATCGCAGACTCACCGGAATCTGTCAAATCGGCTACGCTCGTACTAGGCCCGTTCGAGCCGAAATTCGCGTTTAGACGGCGCCAGAATTTGCGCTCGAGCTCGGCGAACCTACCGTATTAGGGAGCGCAATGGCCAACAAGGCACACCGTTCTTCAATAGTCGGATTTCTGGCGCGCTGGATCGCCGGCGCGCTGTTCGTTTGGCTGCTCGTGAGCGTGGGTCTCGTCATTGCGCTGCGCTTCGTTGCGCCGCCGGTAACCGCGATGATGCTCGAGCAGCCCGTCCCGCTTCGCGATGTCGTCTACTCATGGCGCAACCGCGGAGACATCTCCGCGAGTGTCGCGCGTGCGGTGATCGCGTCCGAGGACCAGCGCTTCATCGCGCATCACGGCATCGACTTCAAATCGCTCGACGCCGCGCTCGACGACTACCGCGCCGGCGACGATCTCCGCGGCGCATCGACGATCACGCAGCAGGTCGCGAAGAATCTATTTCTGTGGCCTGGACGCAGCTTTGCCCGCAAGGCGCTCGAGGTGTATTTCGCACTGCTGCTCGAGACGTTTTGGTCGAAGCAGCGAATCCTCGAGGTCTATCTCAACGTCGCGGAGCTCGGGAGCGGCGTGTTCGGCGTCGAGGCCGCCGCACAGCGTTTCTTCGGCACGCATGCCGACGCGCTCAGCGCGCCGCAGGCGGCCGTGCTCGCGGCCGTCCTTCCTAACCCGCGCGCGCTCCACGCGGATCGGCCGAGCGCGTATGTGCGCGGCCGCCAGGCGTGGATTCTCAGCCAGATGGCTCTGCTCGAGAGTCGCGGGCACTACCGCGGACTGGATTGGTGAACGCACGGTCCGGCTGCGCTTTGAGCATCGGATTTCCGCCGATCGCCGACGCTTCCGCTAGAATTCTCGTTCTTGGAAGCTTGCCAGGACGAAAATCGCTGGAAATGAGGCAATATTACGCCCAGCCACAGAATGCTTTCTGGCGGATCATGGACGTGCTGTTCGGCGCCGGGCCGGCGCTGGCATACGAGGATCGGATCGAGCGGCTCGTCGCGTCTCGGCTCGCGGTCTGGGATGTACTCGCAGCGGGTGAGCGCAGCGGGAGCCTGGATTCCGCGATCGTCGCAGCGAACATGGTGATCAACGATTTCGGCGGTTTCTTTGAACGCCATGGAGAGCTCGGTTTGATCTGCTTCAACGGAGCCAAAGCTGCCTCGCTGTATCGGCGGAGGGTTCTGCCGTTCCTTCCGCCGCGCGTCGCCGCGATCGAGCAGCGTGTGCTGCCGTCGACGAGCCCGGCGAACGCGTCCGTGAGCTTCGCCAGCAAGCTCGAGCGCTGGTCCGCCGCGCTCGCGGTGCGCTGATCCGCCATCGATGGCTGCGCGTCGCACGGTTCGCGTCTACCGAGACGCCGCCGAATTCCTCGCCGACACGGGATTGTGGCTGCTGCAGCGAGCCGACCACAACGACCAGATCATCGCGGTCGCGCAGCTGCTCACCACCACCGATCATCCGTTCCGCGATCCGATTTATCTCGCGGGCGTAACGGATGGCGACGGCGTCTTGGGGTGCGCGCTGGCGGCCGCGCCCGACGGCCTCGAGATCACCGAGATGCCGGACGACGTCGTGCCGTCGGTGGTCGAGAGCATCGTGCAGGTACGCCCGGATCTCTCGTCGGTCTCCGGGCCTAGGGACTCCGCGCTGCACTTCGCGCGTTCGTGGGTGCAGCACAGCGGCGGCGCGTGGCAGCTGCGGCACAACTGGACGCTGTTTCGACTCGACGAGGTCGTCGCGCCGCGTCCCGCGCCGGGACGCCTACGCCTCGCCGAGGAGGGCGATTGGCCCTGGCTCAGCCGTTGCGCGCCGGGCTACGCGCAAGAGACGAACACGCCGTTCGACGTCGCGGCCTTCTTTCGGCGCCGATTGCGGCGGCGCGAGCTGTACGTTTGGGAGCATGACGGCCCGAAGAGTGTGGTGGCCGCGTCCGGCAGGACCGCGAGCAGTGTGCGCATCTCGGCGGTTTACACACCCGACGCCCGCGGCCGCGGCTACGCGAGCAACGCCGTCGCGGGCGTGAGTCGCATGGCGCTCGAGGCGGGCGCGGAGTTTTGCATGCTGGTAGCCGACCGCGAGCCCGCGCAGCCCGCGCGAATCTACCGCGCGCTCGGGTACCGGCCGATCCGCGATCACCTGGTGATCGATCTGCTCCCCTGACCGGGCTGCCCGGTCCCAGGGTGGTGCAGGGCGCGCGGCGGTTGCGCGCTCGCAGTGCAGCAGACGCGGCCTGTTCCGTCCGCGAATCATGCGAAACCCAGGCGCCACGGCGCTCGCAGCCGACCCGGACGCGTGGCACGGTTCCTGCAAAACGCCCGCATCGGTCCCCGGGCCATTCAAGAGGGATTCGCGCAATGCGCCAGAACTCGGTAAGAGGGCTGCGAACGTTTTGTGTTGCCGCACGCTGCCTCAGCTTCAAAGCCGCGGCTGAGGAGCTGTGCGTCACGCCGTCCGCGGTGAGTCATCAGATCAAGGGTCTCGAGCAGCAGCTGCAGGCTCGGCTGTTCGAACGCCGCACGCGCGAAATCGCGCTCACGGAGCTCGGTTCCACGTTGTTCGCGCAAGTCGAGCCGCTGCTGTCGGAGCTCGACAACGTGACTGCACGGTTCATGCAGCGCAACGGGCAGCGTCGCGTGCTGCGAATCTCGTTGCTGCCGTTTTTCGCAAGCGAGATGTTCATCCCGCGCTTGAGCGCGTTCGCGGATCAGAATCGCGCCATCGATATTCGTGTCGAGACGACGGAGGCCGGTGCACTGCATCAGTCGGCCAGCGACGCCTCGATACTATTGCTTCAGAGTCGGCCGACGGAGACGGGTACGATCGCGCATCCGCTATTCCCGCTGCGCCTCGCGCCCGCATGCTCGCCGCAGCTCGCGCGCGACCTAAAGCTCAGCGATCCGCGCGCGTTGCTCGCCACGACGCTGATCGTGCACAAGGGCCGGCCGCACGCATGGCAGGATTGGTTTGCGAGCATGTCGATCGGAGTCGAACGCACGCCGAAAGTGATTCACCTCGACAGCATGTTCGCCGTCGCCCGCGCCGCGGAGCGCGGCCTCGGCGTGGCGCTCGTTCCGATACCGCTGTCGGGGCACGTGGTTCAACTCGGGCGCCCTCGTGCGGCCGTGCATAGGCGAGCTCGAGACCACCGACCGCTACTACTTCGTGTATCGCGCGGAGGCAGAGAAAAATCCCGACGTGTGCGCGCTGCGCGATTGGGTGATCGCGACGTTCGCGCACGATCAGGATGAACAGATGTCAGCCGTTGCCTAACAACATATCGTTTGTGAGAAGCGTTCGGCGAGGGTAGTTTGTAATCAAGGAAAGGACGAGAGCCAAGGACGGCTCACGACGCACGAAGCGCAGTCCCGTTTGGTGATGAACGTTGCAAAGGCACAGAAGTTTTCGCTACTCCCCCCAGCGGCTGCTTCAACACATTGTCTCTGCAACGTTGCTCGGCCCGGCCTCCCACGAGGTCGGGTCTTTTAACTAAAACCTAAGCGTCTAGCCAAACTTCACGGTGAGCTCGGCTTCGCTCGAGTGAAAGTCGAGGCGGCGCCGGCGGAAAGCTCGGCGTCGGATCATCCAGCAGTGCGAGGCATTGCGGCTGGTAGCGACGACAGCGGAGCGGGTGCGCGCACGAGCGCCGGTATCTCGATCGTGACGATCAGCCCGGGCGCGTTGTCGCCGAGCGCGAGCCGCCCGTGATGCTGCAGCGCCACGGCTTTCACGAGCGCGAGCCCCAAGCCGTTGCCGGGCTGCGAGCGCGCCTGGTCGAGCCGCGTGAACCGCTGCAGCACGCGCTCTCGATCCGCGGCCGGCACGCCAGGCCCGGAATCCGCGACGTGGATACGGGCGGTGTCGTCGGTGCGCTCGAGCGTGACGGTGACCTTGCCGCCGGCGGGCGTGTACTTCACCGCGTTGTCGAGCAAGTTCGTGAGCGCCTGCGCGAGCAGCTCGCGATCGCCGAACACCTCTACCGCGGCGCGTACATCGCAGACGAGTGCGATCTGCCGGTCGTCCGCTGCCGCCTGGTAGAGCTCGCACACGTCCCGCACGGTGCGCTCGAGATCGACACCCGCGAACGCGCTACGATGCGCGCCCGATTCGACGCGCGCGATTCGCAGCAGCGCATTGAACGTGTCGAGCACGTGCTCGACTTGCTCCACGCATTCCGCGATGTCCTCGCGCCTCGGGTGTGCGGCAGTTGCGACGGTCTCGAGGCGGTTACGCAGCCGCGTGAGCGGACCGCGCAGATCGTGTGCCACGCTGTCGCCGACGTGCCGCATTCCCGCGAGCAAGCCCTCGATCTGATCGAGCATTGCGTTGATGTTTGTGGCGAGCTCGTCGTGCTCGTCGCGCGTGCCTTTGATCGGCGCGCGCTGACTCAAGTCCCCCGCCATGATCCGGCGCGTCGTACGATTGAGCTCCGCGAGCCGCCGCCGCGCGCTCAACGCCATCAGCACGCCGCCGAGAAGTGCCAAGCCCATCGTGAGCGTGAGCCCGTAGATCGATGCGCGTTTGAACACTTGGCGTATCTGCGCGAGCTCGCGGATGTCGCGGCCCACGAGCAGGCGAAGTCCCGGGCCGATCCGCACGACGCCGGCGCGCACGGGTGTTTGCGCGCCGTTCTCGTCGGGCTTCACGAAGTCGATCCATTGATCGGTGAGGTTGTCGAGCTCCCGTGGCCAAGACCTCACGTTGCCTGCGAGCGGCCTGCCGAACGTGTCCGCGAGCAAGTACACGGAACGGTTCTCGTCGTCGCGCTGCACCCGCTCCGCGATGATGTCTGCGAGTCCCTGGAGGTTGCGACGCTCGTATTGCTCGAACAGCCCGTCGATCTCGACTTGGATCGTTTCGTTCGTCTGGCGCTCGAGATAGCCCAACGTCGACCAGTAGATGAATCCGAACAGCGCGACGACGGAGACGCCGAACAGCGCCATGTACACCAGCGTGAGCTGGAGCACGCTGGTCCGCAGGAGTTTCGGCAGTCGCATCGAGTAGGCGCCCAGGCCCTCAGCCGTCCAGCCGGTACCCTACACCGCGCACCGTATGGAGCAAAGGCCGGTCGAAGCCGCGGTCGATCTTCGAGCGCAGGCGGCTTATGTGCACGTCGATGACGTTCGTTTGCGGATCGAAATGGTAGTCCCAGACGCCCTCGAGCAGCATCGTGCGTGTGACGACTTGGCCCGCGTGGCGCAGCAAGAACTCGAGCAGCTGGAATTCGCGCGGTTGCAGGTCGATCGGTTCGCCGTTGCGCCGTACTTCGCGCCGTAGCAGGTCCATCTCGAGGTCTGCGGCACGCAGCACCGTGGACGTGGCCTCGGTGCCGCTTTTCGCGCGCCTCTCGAGCGCCTCGAGCCGCGCGAGCAGCTCGCTGAATGCGAACGGCTTTACGAGGTAATCGTCGCCGCCCGCTTTCAGGCCTTTGACGCGATCGTCGACCTCGCCGAGCGCGCTCAGGATCAGAACCGGTGTGGAGTTTTCCGAGGCGCGCAGCGTGCGGATCAGCGTCAGCCCGTCGACGCCGGGCAGCATCCGGTCGACCACGAGCGCGTCGTAGGATTCCGTGGTCGCAAGGAATAGGCCGTCCTTGCCGTTGTCGGCGTGATCGACGTTGCAGCCGGCCTGCACCAGTCCGTTGCGAATAAAAGAGGCGACGTCCCTGTCGTCCTCGATGACCAAGATTCGCACGAGTGAATTTCTTCCCTTGTTACGTGGGCCCTTCTTACCACGCGCGGAAGAAGGCTCCGGGTCGCGGCGTGAGAGCCCTGACCCGGAGTCAGAGTCACGAGCGCCGCTCCAAGTTCCGGGCCTCTTCGCGCGACATCTTGAAGATGCTGGCGATAGGGTACCGGAAGCCGCGGACCTGCACCGAATCGAACTTCGCGTAGACCCGGCTGCCGACCGAGGTGAGGCCGATGTGTTCGACCCACTTCAAGTCGTAGCTCGGAAACGAAAGCTCCACGAGATACGGCTGGAACGGATTCGTCCAGACGATCACCGTGTCCTCGTCGACTGCGTGCCAGCTCCACGGACGCGTCAACATGGGGAAGCTCTCGACGGCCTCGTAAGCGGCCTCGCCGTTGCCTTCAGCGACTTTCCCGTCGCCGGAGGTACTCGCGGAACGCGCATTCGCTATCGAGACCGAACCCAGAGTGCCGAGCGCCAGACTCGCAGCGACTGCCAGTCCAACCAATTTTCCAAGTGAGTGTCTCATCGTCGTCTCCTGATTCGCTGAACCTCTCTCGGGTTCAGCGTAGGCCTAGGCTAGTGGCGTCGGGCTGAACGCAGCATTAACAAGAGCGGCACCCGTTCGTGTGCCGCATTAACAATCCGTAGGGAACTCGTGAGTCATCGGTAAGGGCCCGGGGCGTAGCTTCTGCTCCATCGATTTAACAACGCTCCAGAGGAGATTCGCGATGACAACCAACTGGGCTCCACGCTCAGCGCGCTCCGGATGGCTCGCCGGAGTCGTCGCCGGAGCCGCTCTCGTGGCTACCGTGGCATTCGTCAATTTCACGCCCGCCGCTCATTCGGCGCCGCCTCCCGCGGCCGTCGCAAACCCGGGCTCGTTCGCCGACGTCGTCGAGTCCGTGAGCCCCGCCGTGGTGAACATCATGGTCACGCAAGTGTCCGAGGCGCAGCCCACGCTCGGCTTGCAACGTTTCGGCGCGCCGCAGGGCCGCGGCCGAAGTGATCAGCAAGAGCAGCTCGAGGAATTCTTCGGCCGCTTCTTCGACGCGCCGCAGCAGCAGCAGCAGATGCCGCAGCACAAGGTCGAAGGGCAGGGCTCGGGGTTCATCATCGACGCGGGCGGCTACATCGTCACGAACAATCACGTCGTAGATCACGCGACGAAGATCATCGTGACGACCCACGACGGCCGCAAGCTCGACGCGACGCTCGTCGGCCACGATCCGAAGACCGACCTCGCGCTGATCAAGGTGAATGCGACCGGCCTGCCGCACGTGGCGTTCGGTAACTCCGACGCGTCGCGCGTCGGCGACTGGGTCCTCGCGATCGGCAATCCGTTCGGTCTCGGCGGCACCGCGACGGCGGGGATCATCTCGGCTCGCGGCCGCGACATTCAGTCGGGCCCCTACGACGACTACCTGCAAATCGACGCGCCGATCAACTTCGGCAACTCGGGCGGTCCAGTGTTCAACGTCGGCGGCGAGGTCGTCGGCGTCAACACGGCGATCTTCTCGCCCAACGGCGGCAACATCGGGATCGGCTTCGCGATACCCGCGAACCAGGCGAAGAGCGTCCTCGCGCAGCTGCGTGAGAACGGCAGCGTGGAGCGCGGCTGGCTCGGCGTGCAGATTCAAGATCTCGACGAAGAGCTCGCCGCGTCGCTCGGCCTCGACCACCAGAAGGGCGCTCTCGTCGCGGACGTGGTCGCCGACGGTCCGGCGCACCACGGTGGCGTGCTCGCGGGCGACGTGATCACGAAGTTCAACGGTCACGAGATCGACGCGGCGCGCACATTGAGCCGGGTCGTGGCCGACTCGAACCCGAGCCAATCGGCGAGCGTCACCGTGTGGCGCGACGGCAAGAACCGGGAGCTCAAGGTGAAGCTCGGTGAGGCGGCGAAGGGCGAGCAAGTCGCGGCAGCTGCCGGTCCGCAGGACGGTGACGGCACCGACGCGCTCGGTCTCACGCTGCGCGGCCTCACGGATGAGGACAAGGCGCAGCTCGGGGTTCCGAGCGCCGTCACCGGTGCGCTGGTCGTCGCGGTCGAACCGGATAGCGCGGCGGCCGATAAGGGCCTGCAGCCCGGCGACGTGATCACGAAGGTCAATCAGAAGAATGTGGGCACGGTGGCCGCTGCGGTCGCCGCGCTGAACGAAGCGAAGGCGGACAAGTCGCGGGCGCTGCTTCTGGTGCGCCGCGGCGATGCGCAACGCTTCATTGCTTTGAGCTTTTCATGATAGGCGGCTTTACCGAGTAGAGCAGTTCGGCGCGCTCCCCCCAAAAAACGCGCCGGACGGCTTGAGGGTCCCGGTCTCATTCCACCCCCCGAGGCCGGGACCCTTCTTTTATAATGGCGGTCACTAGAACGACGTGACCATCGCTGCGGGCCCGTGCTCGGCAGGGGCAGAGTCGCGCAGCGTCGAGGTCGCTTCCGCCGCCATGATGAGATTCCTCAAGGACCCGCTGGTCCATTTTCTCGTGATTGGCGCCGCGCTGTTCGCGGTCTCCGCGTGGCGCGGCCAGGCGATCCGTACGGGCCGCGAGAAGATCGTCGTCACGGCCGAGCAGGTCGCCCAAGTGCGTGACGCGGCGAGCTTGCTGCAGGGCGGCCGCGCGCTCAGCGATGCCGAGGTCGCCGCGCTCGTCGAGCCCACGATCCGCGACGAGGTGCTGTACCGCGAGGCGCTCGCGCTCGGCCTCGACTCGAACGACGACGAGGTTCGGCGGCGGCTCATCGAGAAGATGAGCTACCTCACGCAGGACCTCGCGGATCCCGCGCCGAGCTCGGAAGCCGAGCTCCGTAAGTTCTACGACGACATGCCGGCGCGCTTCGAGGTTCCGGAGCTCGTGACATTCGACCAGGTGTTCTTCAGCCCGGGCTCGCGCGGCGCCGCCGTACGTGCAGACGCCGAGGCTGCGATCGCGCAGCTCGACGCGGGGCGCGCGCCGGCGGAGGTCGGCGATCGAACGCCGTTGCGCGAGACCTATGAGAGCGCGCCGCGCG
This sequence comes from uncultured Gammaproteobacteria bacterium, assembly GCA_963742115.1. Classification (GTDB taxonomy): domain Bacteria; phylum Pseudomonadota; class Gammaproteobacteria; order Steroidobacterales; family Rariloculaceae; genus FEN-1219. Next base: position 399,938 of record CAVUKQ010000004.1, on the reverse strand, counting down.
AGCAAGTGAGCGTGCTGTTCGGCGACGAGCTCGCCGAGGCGGTGTTCACGCAGCCGCCTGGGCGGTGGACCGGGCCGTTCCAGTCGGATTTCGGACTGCACGACGTGCGTCTTCGCGCGCGCACCGAGCGGCGGCTGCCGCCGTTCGACGAGATCCACGAGCAGGTCGCGGCGGAGTTCGCCGCACAACGCAGGCGCGAGCGCAACGAGGCGGAGTACGAGCGGATGCGAGCGCGCTACGATGTCGTCGTCGAGAGCCCGCCGCCCCCGACGGAGGCAGCGCGCACGGCCGCAGGAGAAGCCGCGCCCTCGAGCAGCGGCCCCGCTCCGGGCGAGCCCGGGCGAGCCGCTGGTTCCGCGCAATGAGGCTCACGCATACGCTCGCGCTCGCGGCGGCCGTGCTGCTCGTGGCGCCCGCGTACGCGCATCGCTTGAGCCCTGCGTTCTTCGGCCTCACGGAGACGGGGCCGGACGTCTACGACGTGCAGTGGAAGGTGTCGATCTCGGGCGGGCTCGCGGCCGCGCTCGAGCCGAAGGTGCCCGAAGGCTGCGCGCTCACGGAGGAGGTCCGCACTTACGTCGTCAACGACGACGTGCGGTTCCAGCACACGACCATGTCATGCCCGGGCGGCGTGGGCGGCCGGGTGTTCGCGATGGACGGGCTGTCGCAGACGCAAACGGACGTGCTGCTGCGCGTCGACTATCTCGACGGGACCTCGTCGAACGAGCGCCTCACGCCGAGCTCGGCGAGCGTCGTGATTCCAAAGCGGCCGAGCTCGCTCGAGGTGATCCGTACCTACACGGTGCTCGGCGTCGAGCACATCCTGCTTGGGATCGATCACCTGTTGTTCGTGCTTGCGCTGCTGTTGCTCGTGCGCGGCGTCGGCCGGCTGGTCGCGACGGTGACGGCGTTCACGGTGGCGCACAGCATCACGCTCGGCGCAGCGACGCTCGGTTTCGTGCACGTGCCATCGGCGCCGGTCGAGGCGGTGATCGCGCTCAGCATCCTGTTCCTCGCTTCCGAGCTCGCACGTCGCAGGCTCGCGCCCGCGAGCGCCGCGGCGCAGGGCGACGCCGCGGATCTGACCGCGCGTTTCCCTTGGATCGTCGCGTTCTCGTTCGGGTTGCTGCACGGGTTTGGCTTCGCGGGCGCGCTGAGCGAGGTTGGCATGCCGGCGCAGGCCGTGCCGCTCGCTCTGTTGTTCTTCAACGTCGGCGTCGAGATCGGCCAGCTCTCGTTCATCGCGGCCGTGCTCGCGATGGGCTGGCTCATTCGCAGCGCCGCCGTGCGGGCGCCCGACTGGTGGCCGCGCGCGGCAGCGTACGGCATCGGCTCGGTCGCGGCATTCTGGGTGGTCCAGCGCACGCTCGCGATCTTTTGACGCGCGTGAGCGCTCAGCGGAGGTTGCACCGGAGAGGTGCGGGTGAATCATGTCGAAGCTGCGTTTCCAAATCTCGATGTCGCTCGACGGCTTCGTCGCGGGCCCGAGCCAGAGCGTCGACGACCCGCTCGGCATTGGCGGAATGCAGCTGCATCAATGGGTGTTTCCGCTGCGCTTCTGGCGTGCGCTGCACGGCCTCGACGGCGGCGAGAATAACGAGAGCTCGCGGATCGTGGAGGAGTCGTTCGCGAACATCGGCGCCACGGTCATGGGCCGCAACATGTTCGGCGGTCACCCCGGCCCGTGGAGCGCGCAGAAGCCGTGGAATGGTTGGTGGGGCCCGAACCCGCCGTACCATCATCCCGTGTTCGTGCTCACGCATTACGCGCGCGCGTCGCTCGAGATGGAGGGCGGGACCACGTTCCACTTCGTGACGGGCGGGACACTCGAGGCGCTCGGGCGCGCGCGCCAAGCGGCGGACGGCAAGGACGTGTCGCTCGCGGGCGGCGCGAGCGCGGCGCAGCAGTATCTGAAAGCAGGCCTCGTCGACGCGATGGAGATTCACCAAGTGCCAACGCTGCTCGGCAGCGGCGAGCGGTTGTTCGACGGCGTCGGCGACGATCTGCACGGGCTCAAGCTCGTGCGGACGGTCGCGATGCCGGATGTCACTCATTTCAAGTACGAGCGAACCTAGGGAGGAGCGCCCTTGTAAGCCGCACGACCGTTTGCCGCACCGAGCGTGCATCCGAGCTTACGAAGATCGATCGCAGGCGCAGAGCGCCTCGACCCTGGTGGACTGCTAAAGTTCGTCGGAGCGAGCAGGGGTCGGGAATAGCCCCGGTCGCGGGCGCCGCGCGAGGCCGGGCGCGGCCGCATCGATGGACGTGGCTAAAGCAAGGAACCGAATGGCGCAGAAATTATTGACGTCGGTGGTCGGCAGCTACCCGCAGCCCGATTGGCTGGTCGACCGCACGCTGCTCACGAAGATGATGGCGCCGCGCGTGCGCGTTCGCGAGGTCTGGCGCATTCCGCCCGAGCGTCTCGAGGAAGCTCAGGACGACGCGACGATCGTCGCGATCCGCGAGCAGGAGCGCGCCGGCATCGACATCATCACCGACGGCGAGATCCGCCGCGAGAGCTACTCGAACAAGTTCGCGAACGCGCTCGACGGCATCGACCGCGAGCGGCTCGGTGAGATCGTAGGCCGAACGGGCAACAAGGTACCCGTGCCGATCGTGTCCGGTCCGATCCGGCGGCGCGAGCCAGTCGAGGTACGCGACGTCGCGTTCCTGCGCGCACACACCGACAAGACGATCAAGATCACGCTGCCTGGCCCGTTCACGATGACGCAGCAGGTGGTCAACGAGCACTATGAGAGCGAGGAGAGTCTCGCGTTCGCGTACGCCGAGGCCGTGAACGAGGAGATTCACGAGCTCTTCGCGGCCGGCGCGGACATCGTTCAGCTCGACGAGCCGTGGCTCCAGGCGCGCGCGGAGAACGCGCGCCGCTACGGTATGCAGGCGATCGACCGCGCGCTCGCGGGCGTGAAAGGCACCACTGCGCTGCACTTGTGCTTCGGCTATGCGGCGCTCGTGAAGGACAAGCCGTCGAGCGGCTACTCCTTTCTCTCCGAGCTCGCTGACTCGTCGGTGGACCAGATCTCGATCGAGGCGGCGCAGCCGAACCTCGACCTCTCCGTCCTCGCAGCTCTGGGCTCGAAGACCGTGCTCGTAGGCGTGCTCGATCTGAACGATCGCGCCGTCGAGGCGCCGGAGCGAGTCGCGGAGCGCATCCGCGCCGCCCTCGAGTTCGTTCCACCCGAACGCTTGATCGTGACGCCCGACTGCGGGATGAAGTACCTGCCTCGCGAGGTCGCATTCGGCAAGCTCCAGGCATTGGCCGAAGCCGCACGCGTGGTGCGCGCGGAGCTCTGAACATGGTCGAGAAGCGCAAGCGTACACGCGGCGCCGGCACGCGCCGTCCGCGCGGCGACGAGGCGCGCTGGGCGCTCGCGGTCCACGGCGGTGCGGGCACCGTGCCGGAGGCCGGGCTCGATGCCGACGAAGAAGCCGCAGTGCGCGCGGCGTTGACGGCCGCGCTGCAGGCCGGCGCGCGGGCGCTCGCGGCCGGTGCCGCCAGCCTCGACGTGGTCGAGCAAGCCGTTTGCGCGCTCGAGGACTCGCCGTTATTCAACGCGGGCAAGGGCGCCGTGTTCAACGCGCGCGGCGAGCACGAGCTCGAGGCGTCGATCATGGACGGCCGTACGCTCAAAGCGGGCGCCGTCGCCAATTTGCGCGGCATCAAGAATCCCGTGACGCTCGCGCGTTGGGTGATGGAGCGCACGCCGCACGTGTATCTCGCCGGCGAGGGCGCGATTGCGTTTGCGCAATCCGAGGGCATGGAGCTGATCGCGCCCGACTACTTCTGGACGGAGCAAAGCTGGGGCGCTCTCAAGCGCGAGCGGCTGCGCGCAGGGCGCGAGCGGCGATCGCTCGAGCACGGCACGGTGGGTGCGGTCGCGCTCGATTCGCACGGCAACCTCGCGGCGGCGACTTCCACGGGCGGAATCACGAACAAGCTCGCGGGCCGCGTCGGCGATTCGTCCGTCATCGGGGCGGGCACGTACGCGAGCAACGAATCGTGCGCAGTTTCGTGCACGGGGCAGGGCGAGTATTTCATGCGCGCGGCGGCGGCGCGCGACATCTGCGCGCTCGTCGAATACGGCGAGCGTAGCGCGCGCGCGGCCGCTGCAATGGTGATCCGCGAGAAGATCGCACGGCTCGGCGGGCATGGCGGCGTCATCGTCGTTGACCGGCGCGGTGGCGTGTTCAGCGTCTTCAATACCGGCGTCATGTATTTCGGCAAGGTCACTCACGACACCCGCGCCGCGACGGCGATCCACGCGCACGAGCACGACTAGCGTCTGCACGGCCAGGCCCGCGCGGCGTGGCCGCTCGGCTTGCCCCGCGGGGCCTGCGCTGGCGGCGTAAGCGCCCTCCACGGCGCACGGGCCGCTCGCCGGACCCCGCGACCGGAATTTCCAGCGGCACCCGTCTCACTCGCTAGTGTTACAGGCGCCGAGCGCCGGACGCCGGTGGGCGCATGACAAGTTCTACTCGCACTGACGCGTTGCTCAGGATGACGCGGCGTCAGCTCAGCCACGCAATACTGCCCGGCATCGCGTTCGTAGTGATCGCGGCGCTGTTTGCGCTGACCGATCTCGACCGGACGCTCGCACGGGCGTGGGCGTTCGACGCGACGCTCGGCGTCTTTCCCGCGCGCGGAGCTTGGTGGTCGACGAATCTGCTGCACGACGGCGGCAGGCACCTGATATGGGCGATTTGGCTCGCGACCATCGGGACCTATGTGGCGAGCTTCATCAACGTCGATTGGCGCGTGTATCGCCGCCCCGCCTTGTTCACGTTCGCCGCGATTGCGCTCGCTACGCTCACGGTCAACGTTCTGAAGGCGTTGTCCAACGTCGATTGTCCCTGGGACCTGGCCGAGTTCGGTGGCGCGCTGCCATATGTTCCTTTTTTCGCTGACCGCCCCAACGAGTTGCCGTTCGCCGCGTGCTTTCCGGGCTCGCATTCATCGTCGGGGTTCGCGCTGGTCGCGTTCTACTTCGCTTTGCGCGAGCGCTGGCCTCGTGCGGCGCGGGTTGCCCTGTGGTCGGGGCTCGCCGTCGGAGCGGTCTTCGCGTTCGCGCAGGAAGCCCGCGGCGCTCACTTTTTGTCGCACGATCTATGGAGTGGATTCATCGTCTGGTTCGTGGAGCTTGGCCTCTACTCGGGGAGTTTCGGCGGACAGCTGTGGCCGCAGCCTCAGCGGTCACCTTCCCTCTCCTATGCACGTCTGGCGTCCGCACGCGTCGCACGCGCGAACCGGGTTGTGTAGAGTAGCCCGCAGGTCGACAGCGCGGGGGGCGCGACGACGTGCACAACAACAAACCATCGGTGGCGATCCTCGCCGCGCTGTTCCTGTCGCTCGTGATCGCCGCGTGCTCGCGCGCACCGGATCCGACCGGCGCGACGGCCGGTACACCTAGCGCGCCCGCCGCGGCCGCCGCCCCTGCGGCAGGCGCGAGCGTCGAGTGGCGCGAGTACGGCGGCAACATCGCCGCGCAGCGTTATTCGCCGCTCGAGCAGATCAACCGCGACAACGTGGGCCGAGCTCGAGATCGCGTGGACGCTTCCAAACCGGCAACTACGGCCCGCGCCCCGAGATGCGCAACGAGACCACTCCGCTGATGATCGACGGCGTGCTCTACACGACGGTCGGCGTCACGCGCAACGTGGTCGCGATCGATCCGAAGACCGGCGAAACGCTCTGGGTCTGGCGCGCCGAACGACGGCGAGCAGCGCTTCGCCGCGGCGCCGCGCAAGACCTCGGGTCGCGGCCTGTCGTATTGGAAAGACGGCGCCGGCAACCAGCGCCTGTTCGTCGTGACGCCGGGGTTCTATCTCGTCTCGCTCGATCCCGGCACGGGCCGGCAGACGCCGGGCTTCGGCGAGAACGGCGTCGTCGACCTGATGGTCGGCGTGCGCGGCGAGGTGACGGACAAGACGAGCATCGGCAACAGCTCTCCCGCGCTCGTGATCGGCGACGTGATCGTCGTCGGACCCGCGCACGAGGTCGGCATGCGGCCGCCGTCGAAAACGAATCTCAAAGGCGACGTCCGCGGGCTACGACGTGCGCACCGGCAAGCTGCTCTGGACGTTTCACACGATTCCCGGCGGCGGGGGAGCCCGGGTACGAAACGTGGCTGAACGGCTCGGCCGAGACCGCGGGGCCAACGCAGGTGTCTGGGCGCGGATCTCGGCCGACGCAGAGCTCGGCCTCATCTATCTGCCCGTCGAAGCGCCGTTCGCCGACACCTACGGCGGCGAGCGCCCGGGCACCAATCTCTACGGCAACAGCCTCGTGTGCCTCGACGCGAAGACGGGCGAGAAGGTCTGGCACTACCAGCTGATCCATCACGACATCTGGGACTGGGACAATCCGACCGCGCCGATCCTCATGGACATCGTCGTCGACGGAAAACCCGTCAAGGCCGTCGCGCAGATCACGAAACAGAGCTGGGTCTACACGTTCGATCGCACGAACGGCACGCCCGTCTGGCCGATCGAGGAGCGGGCCGTGAAAGCCGGCGACGTGCCCGGCGAGTGGTACTCGCCGACGCAGCCGTTCCCGACGAAGCCGCCCGCGTTCGACCGCCAAGGCGTGACCGACGGACGACCTGATCGACTTCACGCCCGCGCTGCGCGCCGAGGCGCTCGAGGGGATGAAGGGCTTCCGGATGGGGCCGATCTTCACGCCGCCGTCGCTCGCGATGACGGCCGACGGCACTCAAGGCACGATCGTGCTGCCGAGCTTCACGGGCGGCGCGAACTGGGAAGGCGGCTCGTTCGATCCCGAGACGAACGTGCTCTACGTCGGCTCGTATACGCAGCCGAGCGTCGCGGCGCTGCAGCCCGAGCCGAATTTCTCGAACATGCCGCTACATCTCGGGCGGCGGCGCGGCGCTGCCGTTCCTCGACGGGCTTGCCGTTGATCAAGCCGCCATGGGGGCGCATCACCGCGATCGACATGAACAAGGGCGAGCACCTGTTCCAGATCCCGAACGGCCCGACGCCGAAGGAAATCGCCGAGCACCCGAAGCTCAAGGGGCTCGACATCGCGCCGACGGGCCGAGCGACGCGCCCCGTGGTGCTCGTCACGAAGTCGCTGCTGTTCTCGGCCGAGGGCTGGGGCGGCACGCCCGCGCTGCGCGCGCACGACAAGGCGACGGGCGAGGTGCTCGCGGACATTCCGTTGCCGGGGCAGTGGGTGGGCTGCCGATGTCCTACATGATCGACGGCAAACAGTACATCGTCGTTTCGACGGCGGGCGAGCGCGGCGCGCAGATCGTCGCGCTGTCACTGCCGAACTAGCGGCTAGCGAGCTGCGGCCGTCGCCAGGAGCAACGTCCGCACCGCGGAGGATCGAAATGCGTGCGCCGCGCTCGGGTCTGCGGATTCGCCGCAACGAACCGCGACCTCGCATTGCCGCATTCGCAGGCGCCGCGCTTCTGCTCGTCTGCCTCGCAGCGCGTGCTCAGCCGCCGTCCGATACGCGGAGCGCCGCGGAGCTGGATCGGGAGCGCGTCGCTTATCTGACTGCCAACGGCGTGCGCGCCGCGACGAGCCGGGCCGTCGTTTGGGTCCCGCCCGACACGCTGTCGCACGACGAAGCGCAAGCGCTCGCGCAAACGTTGGCAGGCGGCGTCGAGGCGATCGACGAGTTCCTCCGCGCCCCGCGGCCTTGGCAGAGGTCGCCCGGTGCCGTCGAGTACTTCTTCCATCCGGCCATGTTCATTTCGCACGCGAACGCCGTCGAAGGCCGAGTGTTCATCTCGTTCCCGCGGATCGCCGACGGCACCGCCGCGTTCCTGCACGAAGCGACCCATGCGCTGCTGTTCCCGTCACAGAGCTTTCTCGCGACCTACGAAGGCGAGGAAGAAGAAGTTCCGTGGCTCGTGGAAGGGCTACCGACCTACGTGGCGAAAGCCGTGGCCGAGCAGACCGGGTTTGCTGAAGGCAATCCGTTTCCGATCGGCTCGATCGAAGAGATCGATGCGACCTGCGCGCGCGCTCTCGCGACGCCGGTGGGTGCCGAGATCGCGCCGTTCATCGGCGCGCTCGGAACGCCGGCTGGCTTGAGCTCGAGGGAGCGGCGCTCGGAAGTGGCTCCCGCGTTCTACGCGTGCGCGGCTTCGTTCAGCAAATTCCTGGCGGGGGTCATCGGCATCGAAGGTCTCGTCGATCTCATGGTGGAGCCCGTCGTGCATCCGGGTATCGAGAGACGCGCGGGTAGGAGCATGGACCAGCTGCGCGCCGAATGGCGCGAACGCATCGACGCCGCGCGCTGACCGCCGCTAACGGCGCTTCGACGCTGCGGAGCGAAGGATCGCTCGCCACCAAAAGAAAACGGCGCGATGCTCATCACATCGCGCCGTCTCGTTCCTTAGAGCTGAGCTCGGGCTATTCCCTAGCGGGCGCGGGTCCCGCGCCGAGCGGCGGGATCGAGCGCAGGTACGCGACGATCGCGTCGAGGTCGCTCTCTTGCGCTTTCGCGTACAGCCCGTACGGCATGAACGGCAACAGCTTGCGCCCGTTGCGGCTCACGCCGGTGGTGATCGCGGTCTTGATCTCCTCGTTCGTCCAACGGCCGAGGCCCGCGTCCTGGTGCGGAGTGATGTTCGCCGACACCGCGGCCCAGTCGTAGATGAACGGCTTGTTGTAGACGTTGCCGCCGTGGCCGAGCTGGTTCATGTCGATAACGCCCATCACGTACGTCGTGTGGCAGTCCATGCAGTGGCCGAGCGGCCCCGCGAGGTACTCGCCGTATTTCACGGTGTCCGTCTTCGGCACGTCGGGCACGCTCGTGACCATCGGGCCGTAGCCGTTCAACGGAATCTGGTACGTGCTTTCCGGGACGACGTTGCGGACGGGCTTCACGGTTCTGAGATAGGCGACGATCGCGCGCACGTCGGTGTCGGACATGCGCTTGTACCAGCCGAACGACATCGGTGGGCCGTAGAACGTTCCGTCGCGCTTCTGACCATTGCGGATCGCGTTCACGATCTGGTCATCGGTCCACGCGCCGATGCCCGTTTCCATGTCGGGCGTGATGTTGCGCGCGTACGCTTTGAAGACCGGCTCTTCGATCACGAACGCGCCCGCGAGGACCATGTTCGGATCGAGCGAGCCGTCGGCGAGATGCGGCGTGTGGCAGTTGCCGCAGCCCGCGATCGTCTCGACGAGGTATTTGCCGTGCGTGAGCGGATCGGCGCCGTCGGCTACCCGCTCGACCTGAGGCCGCGGCGGTTGTGTGGACGCGGCCGGCGGCGGCGTGGCGGGTGCAGCGGCCGGCGGCGCGGCGGCCGGCGTTGGCGGCGCGGCTCGATCGCAGCCAGCCACCCCGAAGATCGTCAACATCGCCGCGAGCGCGAGGCCCGAACGATAACCCCCTGTCCCGATAGTCACGACTTTTTCTCCCCGTTGTTGGCGTAGAAGGCGCACAGCATACGGAAAAATGCGCCGCGATCGAAGCGCCCTCGAGGCGCGGGAACAGAGACGCGGTCCGGCGGGAGCTCGAGCTCGCCGCCGGGCCGTGCAGCCGCTACTGCTGCCAGGGCGCCGCCCGCCCGGCTAGAACCCCCAGTCGAACGCGAGGCTCAGCGTTTGGGGTCTCCCGATCATCCACTGATCCGGCTGATAGGTCGCAGTGACATACGTCTCATCGAAGACATTGTCCACCTTCACCACGATGCCGATAGCGTCGCTGACGTTCCAGCGGGCAGAAGCGTCGACGACGGCATACGACGGAATCGTCGTCGGGAGCCCGACGAGGCGCTCGCCGACGTAGCGGGCGTCGGCAATGATGCGGAAGGCGTCTCCAATATTCCAAGCAAGACCGAGGTTGTAGGTATTCTCGGGTGTGTTGGTCGGCGTCTCGCCCGTATTGGTCTCGGCGTTGAGCACGGCAACGTTGCCGTACACCTGGAATGCCGGCGACGCCGCGTACGTAAATCCGACCTCGATGCCTTGGGATGTCTGTTCGTCAATGAGAATGACGTCCTCCGGATCGGCCGAGTTTGGATCGTCGATCGTCAGGTTGTTCATCGTGATATCGAAGAGCGCGACATTGAACTGCAGGCCCGTCCCTTCGACCTGGTGCTTGATTCCGACCTCGATCTGCTCGCTCTCGATCATGTCCGCTTGGCGCAAAGTGCTGTCGATGTTGACGACGGTCCCGTTCGGGTGGCTCGCGCCGGTGCCGTATTGCGCATACAGCGCGGTTTCATCCGATAGGTCGAACACCACACCGAGGCGGCCCGTGACGGCGTCGACTTGCTGATCGAAAACGGAGCGCGCGACGCGAGTGTAGGTCGTGTCGTAGTCGTCGTAGCGCAGCGCGGCGACAATTGCGAATTGGTCGGTCGGGTTGAATTGGGCCTCGCCGAACACCGCATACTGACTCAGGTCGGAGTAGGCGTTGAGCACGTCCGGCGCGGGCCCCGCGATTCCGGCGAATGTGCCCGGTTGAAAGTTGTTCGGGTTGACGGTGTCCATCTCGTCGAAAGTGATGCCCGTAGGATTGTGAGCGCCGCCGAAGTTGTTCGGAAACTTGGCCGAGATCTCGTTCGCCTCGAAGCCCACGGAGGCGCGGATCCCGCCGCCGGAGGGTGCGAACAACAGGTTCGCGCGAACTCCCGTCTGATCGATGTTATGGCCTAGCTCCAAGGGCTCCCAGCGCTCGAGCGTATTTGCGTCGAGGAGGAAATAGACCTCCGCATTTCGCCAATACCGATCGGTCGTCAGGTCGAAAAGCTGCGCCTGGAGGCTCACCGTGTCGGAAATTTGCCAATCGGCCTCGAGTCGAAGCGAGTCGTCCTGGTAGTTCAAGTCGGCGTCGCTGACGTTGAAATTCGATCCCTCGAAGGCATCGATGAAGCCGCCGTCGAAAGTACCTGCGACGGTCTCCTCGCCATAGGCCTCGTCCCGTTGCGCGACCGGCACGCCGAAATATCTCATCGGGGACTGCTCGCCCATGTCGTAGCGTGCCGACAGCGCGAGGTTGTCGCTCACGTCCCAGCGCAGTGCGGCCGAGAACATTTCGGCCTCGCTCTCGCCGTTGAAAACCCAGTTGTCGGATTGACTGTTGGCGTAGTCGACGCGGTAAGAGACGGTGTCGCTGAGCGGGCCGGTGAAGTCTAGGCCCAAGAACGTCGTGTCGTTCTCACCCATGAGCACCCGCAGCTCGCCGCTGCGCTCCCGCTCGGGCTTCCTGGGAATGATATTGATCGCCCCGCCGATCCCGCCTTCGCCGTAGAGGACCGACGACGGCCCTTTCAGCACCTCGATTCGCTCCACGCCCCAGGTGTCGAACGGAAACGTGGTGGTTTCCGAGGCCGTGTAGTAGTTCGTTCCGTCGTACAGCTTGGTGACAGCGCCCTGGCCCCTAAAGCCGCGCGCGGCGATGCTCGAGTTGCCGTTGCCGGGATTCGCTTCGTTCGTGAAGCCGGCGCTGCGCGTCACGGCTTCGAGCACGCTAGTGTCGATGCGTGCGCGTATCGCATCTCCGTTTATGACGTCCACCGTCGCGGGCGTCTCGAGCAGTGTTAGATCCAACCGGCTCGCGGTAACGCTGTCGCGTCCTCCTTGGGTCCCGAATACCAAGATCTCCTCGACCCCGCCGGCGCTCGTGCCGGCGACCTGCGCGAGCGCGGTGGGCACGTTCGCCGAGCAAATCGCCCCTATGGCGACAGCCAAAATTCCCTTCTTGTAGTGCACGTTCATCTCCGCCGCGGTTACGCGGTTGTTGCCATTGCAAACCGGTTGCTGCCCTGTGCCGGAATCCCCGCGGGCGGCGCGCGCTCCGAGCGCGACTGCCGCATCGAGGACCATCCGGCCGCGTTTTTTTCACCGGACCGTCGGTGTCGTTCTTCGTGTAGCGAAAAGCCGGCGATGCGAGACGCGGCGCGAGCAGGGCGCGAAGACTACTGTTTCCCTAGAAAAAACGCGCAGTTAACTACGGTTTATTAACGGTTAAAGATGAGCTAACGTGGCGCTCTTGAGACGAGGGCCAGGACGGCCCGCAACGACCCCGCGAACATGCAAGAAGAACTAGACCTCATCCGCGAGCAAGCACAAAAAATCGAGCGCAGCGGCGCCTTGGGCCGATCGCGCTCGTACGCCCGGCTGCTCGAGTTCTTGGTCGCATGCTCGATGAAGGGACGAACGCCGAAAGAGCTCGAAATCGCGATGGAGGTGTTCGGCAAGAGCGCCGACTTCGATCCGAGCCAAGACTCCATGGTCCGCGTTTACGCGCACAACCTGCGGCAAAAGCTCGATCATTACTACGCGACGGATGGCGCCGAGGAGCCGCATCAGCTAACCCTCGCGCGCGGCGAATATCGCGTTTCGCTCGCGAAGCGTGAGCTCCCGCGGCGGAGCCGGTCGAGCCTGCGGCGGTGCCGCGCGACGCCGTTGCCCGCGCTCGCGCCGGTGGTCGTCGAGCGCAGAACGCCGCGCGGCGTCCTCGCTGTCGCGGCCGTCGTGTTGTTGGCGCTCGGCGCGGCAATCGGCATAGGCGTCGATAGCGCGCGCGCGCCGGCGCCCACGGCCGCCCAAACCGCGGCCGCCGCGCCGATCTGGGCGAGCCTGCTCGACGACGACATGCCGGTGCTCGTCGTGGTCGGGGACTACTACATCTTTGGCGAGCTCGACGAGCACGGTGACGTCGAGCGGCTCGTGCGCGACTTCACGGTCAACTCGAGCAAGGAGCTCGACGACATGGTCATGTACGACGCCGAGCTGCTCGGGAAGTACATGGATCTCGATCTCACGTATCTGCCGCGCGGCAGCGCATTCGCGCTGCTCGACGTCCTCAGGGTGCTATACACCTCGAGCAAGCCGGTGCGCATCGTGACGATGTCGGAGCTCAACGTAGCGGACTTGAAAACGAACCACGTCGTCTACCTCGGCTACATCAGCGCGCTCGACAAGCTCGAGGACTTCGTATTCGCGTCCTCCGCGCTGACGATCGGCGTTACCTACGACGAGCTGCGCAACATCGAGACCGGCGAGATGTACACGAGCGAGGCCGGCATGCCGGAGATCCATCGCAACTATCGGGACTACGGCTTCATCTCGACGTTTCCCGGCCCCGGCGGCAACCAGTTCGTGATCATCGCGGGCACGCGCGACGCGGGAATGATGCAGGCCGCGCACGCGCTCGTGGATCCGATGTTCGTCAAGACCGTGGAAAATGCGCGGCCCGACGCGCATGGTCCGCAGCCGCCCGCGTTCGAGATGCTGTACGAAGTCACGGGTTACGCGCGCACGAATCTCGACGCGATGCTCGTGCACACCGCGAAGCTCAACTATCAGCAGATCTGGGGCGGCAACTTCCTGCACGCCGAAGTCACGGAGTAGCTCGCTCCGGGTCGGGAGCCCGCGGGAGCGCGACCTCCGCGAGCATGCAGCGAACGCTGCCTCCGCCGTAGCTCTCGATCGTTCCGACGTCCGCCATCACCAATTCGCCATGGCGCTTCGAGCGTGCGCCGCTGCGCCGCGCCGAGCGAGCCGAACGCCGTCCGCGACAGCGCGATCACGCTGCCGCGGCCGCGCAGCTCGAGCAAGTTGCCCGCGAACGCCGCGAGCTGCTCGAACGTCAGGTCGACGATCTCTCGGCCGCTCGCCTCGAGCCGGTCCAGCACCCGCAACCGATCGGCGCCCAGTGCGCGAGTGCAGAGCGCGGCGAAACGCGTGCCGATCGATAGCAGCACGTTGGTGTGATAGATGCTGCGTCCCTCGTGCGTCCGCCGCGTCGAACGCGAGCGTGTCGTAGCCGAGCTCGCGGCCGAACGCGGCGAGCGAGTCCGGGCGCGTGCGCGGGGAGAGGCACGCGTAGGCCACGCGGTTCGTTCGATCCAAGACGACGCTGCCGGTGCCTTCGAGGAACCCGCCGCCGGTCTCGAGGGTCGTGAGGTCGAGCACGCGCGAGATCCGGTAGCCGTGCTCGGAGCGCAGCGCGTCGAGCACGTCGGCGCGCCGCTCGCGTCTACGGCTCGGCGCGAGCATCGGGTAGAGCACCGCGGTGCCGTCGGCATGCAAGCTGAGCCAGTTGTTCGGGAACACTTCGTCGGGCAGAGCCTCGTCCGTCCGGCCCGCGAACGCGTGCACGCGCACGCCGGCGGCCGCGAGCGCCACGGCGAGCGCGTCGAACTCGCGCGCCGCGCGGGCCGCCACTTCGACGCCGCCGCCCGCGTGGCGCTGGAAGTGATTCGAGCCCGCCGTCTCGGCATTGGCCGCGAAGTGCGCGGGGCGGACCATCAGTACGGCGTGCGAGGTTTGCGGTTCGCGAGGAGTCGCGGCGGCGGTCATCGGGCAAGCCTAGGTCCGCCGCGCCTTTAGTCGATCGAGTAGTCGATCGAGATAGTCGATCGAGCCCGCCCTTCGACCACGATGTGAACGGGTTCACGATCCGCCTGCCGCGATCGTTCCGGGGCTCTCGCGGCGCTGTACGATCGCTCCGGTCTCTGCCCACAGTTTCGTTCCGCCGCTGCGGCTCGTGCCGCCGGCTTGGGAGGTTCGCATGCAACGGCCACTCGTGATCGCCGCCTTCGCGGTATCCATTTCCACGGCAGTCGCGGCCCAGTCCGATCAGACCTTCCCCTGCACCAATGGCGGTTTCACGCGCCGCGTCGAGATCGCGTACGCGGGCGCGGCCGATTTGCCATGCGAGGTGCGCTACTTCAAAGAGGGCGACGCGACGCCGCATCGTGCTGTGGCGCGCCACCACGAAGTCGGGGTATTGCGAGGCGCAGGCCCGCGACTTCGTCGCGAAGCTCGAAGGCATCGGTTGGGTTTGCTCGGATTCCGGCAGAGCGCCGGCGCCGTCCGCGGCCGCCGCGCCGCGCGCGGGCGACGACGACACCGATGTGCTCGGTGCCGGCACCAAGCGTTGACTAGCGCGCGCGTGCGCGCGAATTCAACGGCACTGCGGCGCGTCGCCGCGCGCGCCAGCCCGCTCGAGCGTGTCGACGGTGTCGCGGATCGACGCATAGAGCTCGTCGTCGGGCGCGACGGCTCCGAGCGCGGCGTGAGCTTCGTCGAGTGCCTGCGCGTAGCAGCCCTGCTCGGCGAGCACGTTCGCGAGATTGTTGCGCGCGGCCGCGTGCTGCGGTGCTAGCGCGAGCAGCCGCCGATAGAGCGCCGCCGCGCCGCCGAGGTCGCCCGCTGCCGAGCTCGTGGCCCGCGGCCGCGAAGAGCACGAGCTCGTCGTCGGGCCAGGATTGCAGCGCGAGCGCGAATGCGTCGGCCGTGCGCGCGGGCGGCAGCAGCGGTTCCGCGCCCGCGAGCGCGCGCACGTAGAGCGGTGCCGTGGCCGTGGCGGGCAGCTCGCCGGGCTCGATCGGCACGAACGCCCAGAAGCTGCCGCGCTGCCAGCTCTTGAGGAAGCGCGCGGTGCGCTCGAGCCGGCGCTGCTCCGTGCCGGAGCGCAAGATCACGCGATCGGCATCGCGATCGAAGCCGACGACCACCGCGTAGTGCCACACGGGGACGCGCTCTATTCCTAGGTTCTGCAGCACGAGCACGGGCCGCCCGGCGGCGAGCTCGGCGAACAGCGTCTCTGGGTTCGGCGCGAGCACGTACGGAATCAGGCCGTGCCTGCGCGTAGCGCCGAGCAGCTCGGCTTGCAGGCTGCCGCGCAGTCCCTCGACGTAGACCTCGCTCACGAGGCCGTCGGGGTCGACGGTCAGGCCCGCGTTCGCGAGCACGGTCGCGAGCGCCGCGGGCCCGCATTGATATTCGGTCTGAGGGAAGAACGGGACGCTCGCGAGCTCGATGTGCGCCGCGCCGGGCGGCGCGACCAAGGACGGCGCCGCCGCGCAGCCCGCAAGCGCGAGCGTCGCGGCCAACGCGGCGATTCGCGAGATCGGGACCCGGCTAGATCTTCTTGAAGATATCAATGACGCCGACGAGCTCGAGGATCAGCAGCACGATGAACACGATGCCGACGACGGCGAGCAGCGAGCCGCCGGCGGGCAAGTTGTCGAGATCGTTCGCGAGCGACTGGAGCTCTTCGTCCGTCAGCGCGGCGACGCGCTCCTGCGCGGCCGCGGCGTCGACACCGTAATGCTCGAGCTGGCCGCGAACTTCCTCGCGTGCGAGCACTGCGTCGATACGCGCGATCGCGGCCTCGCGATCGACGGCGCTGAGATATTGCTGGGTTCCGATCACGCCGCCGTGCGCGGCGCTTTGTATCGACCCGGAGAAAACGGCGGCGCACACGAGCAGCACGAGCGAGCAAGTGGTCCTGGTTTGCATCGGGTCATCCTATCCTTGGAGAATCAATGGGTTACTCTAGCGCGTCAGTCCTCGGCCCACCAAGCCACGAACTCCTTGAAGTCGATGAGGCCGTCGTCGTTCGTGTCGATGTCGCCGAAGCCCGTGCGGATCTCGTTTTCGGACATGTCGGCATCGAGCTCGTCGAGCATTTCGGCGAACTCATCGAGCTGAATCATGCCGTCGCTGTCGCGATCGTTGTAGTCGAACGCCTCACGAAGCTCGTCGAGCTCCTCTTCGCTGGGTTTCACGTTCGCCACTGTCGATATCTCCTGGAACCGAGTTGTCGCCGATCATGGAGCGCGCGCCGTGCAAACCGTTCGCGCGCGCAGCTCCGTCACGTATTGTCGCCGCTTTTCGCGGCGTCCGCTCGCTCGCGGTTGCCGCGAGTCCCGTCCTCTTCGCCTCCGGCGGGATGCGCGCCCGTGGCGCGCGCGTCGGCGTCGTCTGTTTCCGGCTGCGGTACGCGGCCGATGAAATCGTATATTAGACCGAGCATTGCGTTGAAGCCCGTGACGCGCATCACGAGCGCCTGCGCCGACATCTCGCGGCGCGGCTTGCGGAAATCGCGGATCCTGCGCGCGAGCAGCGTCGCGAGGATCGCGCGCGTGAGGCCCGACAACGCGAACAGATAGAGCAGGTTGCTCGCTGCGGTCGAGGCGCCGAACAGCACCGTGCGCGGCGGCAGCACGAGCGCGAGAGCCGCACCGAGCATCGCGCCGGCGAACACGCCCGCGGCCGTGCCCACGTTGTGGAACGCGACGTATGCCGCGCGCCGCGTTCGCGGCACGAGCTCGTAGAGCAAGTTGCCGCAGCTCAGCGTAAAGCCGGACCAGCTGAGCCCGGACGTCGCCTGGCATACGAGCAGCCACCAGAAGTCGTCGGACAGGAGCCAGAGCAACGGCACGATCGGCAACGAGATGCTCGTGACGATCAGCACGAGCCGGTTGCCGTATACGTCCGCGATCCGGCCCCACGTGCTGAGCATCAAGTACTGAACGATCACGCTCATGCCCGAGAGCGCGGTGAACTCGAGATAGCTCAGCCGCAGGTCGCGCAGCATGTAGACGGTGAAGAACGGCGCCGAGATGCCCACGGCCGCGTTCATCAGGGCGAAGTACGACGAGAACCCGATCGCGCCCGTGGACAGCAAGCTGCGCCACCAGTGCTCGATGTGCATGTCGGGCGTCGGGATCGTGCACGGCCGGCTCGAACAGGAAGGTGAGGTGATACGCGGAGACGAGCCGCGCAACGAACGCGACGAGGAAGATCACCACGAACCCGAGGTAGGTCGCGCCCGACGTGTCGAGCTCGTGCAGCACCACGCCGCAAGCCACGAGCGCGACGAACGTCGTGATCGTCGTGAGCTGGGTTCGATAGCCGAAGTACCGTCCGCGCCGCCGCTCCGAGACGAGGTCGCGCATGATGCTCGTCCACTGCGGCGTCGCGAGGTTGTTCGCGCTGAAATAGAGCGGAGAGCAGGATCAGCAGCGCCGTGGCGGCGTGACCGCGGAACAGCACGGGAACGAGCAGGATCGGTAGCCACAGGAACGCCTGTAGCACGCAACCCGCGACCACGACGCGCTTGCGCCCGACGTAGCCGCCGAGCCACGCGGAGAAGATCTGCGCCAACGATCCGAGCAGCGGCGGCAGCGTCGTGAGCAGCGCGACCTGCGGCGCGGTCGCCCGCAGGAACAGCGCGAACGCGGAGAAGTACGTCTCGCCCGCGCCCACCTGCACGGAGAACGCCATACCGTCGCGGACGGAGTGGCGCAGCGCGCGGTCGACAACCGGATCTTTGGAGAACTGTCCCGCGGCCATGAACGCTAGTCGCGAACGCTTCTGCGAAGCGCAGCTCAGCGCGTGCCCGCCGCGCGGAGCAGCCGCTCCGCCTGCGCCGTCACGCTGCGGTCGTCGGCCGCGAGCGATAGCGCCTTGCGCGCAAGCGTCTCGGCTTGCTTCGTTTCGCCCGTCGCGAGCGCGATCTCGCCGAGCTCGAGCCACAGCGCGGCATTGTTCGGATCGATTCGCAGCGCGCGTTCCGTCGTCGCGCTGGCCTGGTCGTAGTTGCCCGCCGCGCGCGCGGCGCGGCTTTGCTCCAAGAGCTCCGTGGGTCGCGCTCGAGGAGTCGCTGCGCGGCCGCGCCGGCGCGCTCGGCGCTGGTTCTTGAGGAGTCGTGTCGGGTTGGACCGGCCCATTCGGCGGCTTGCCGCCTGTGGCGGGCGGCGGATTGGTGCTGAGCGTGCTGCAGGCTGCAAGCGTCGCGAGGGCTGCGCACAACAGCGCGCGCTCGCGCGCGATTGCCGCGGGACGCGGCTGCGCCTTGCCCTGCGGCGCGCGTCTGCCGCGCGGCCCGGATCGCGGCGAACGCCGCTCATTCCGCGTCGTCGCGCAGCCAACGGCGGAGGCGCGCGCCGAGCGTGCCGGCGGCGCCGCCCGCGCAGCCGAAACCGTGGCCGCGGTGCGTGTGCTCGGGCAGCGGCAACTGGACCGCGTCGGTGCAGCGCGCCGCACTCGGCTCGCCCGTGAGGTAGTCGATCCAGGTGCTCTCGAGAGACTCGGGTTGCGGGGCGCTGTAGGACTCCGCTTCGAGCGCGCCCATCACGCCGGCCCAGATTCGTCGCCGCGCCGCTCGAGCCCGTGAGGCCGATCGGCCGATTGTCGTCGGCGCCGAGCCACGCGACGATCAAGTGGTCGTTCGTGAACCCCGCGAACCAACTGTCGCGCAGGTCGTCCGACGTGCCGGTCTTGCCCGCGACGGTGAGATCCGCCGGCAGCTGGCTGCGCACGGTCTTGCCGGTGCCGCGCTCCATCACTTGCACGAGCGCCTGATTGAGCGCGAACACCGCGGCGGGATCGGCGGCCTGCTCGATCTCGATCGCGTAGCGCTGCAGTACCGCGCCGTCGTCGCCGATCACGCTGCGCACGGCGCGCAGCGGCACGCGGAAGCCGCCGTTGGCGAGCGTGTTGTAGACCTGCGCGACCTCGATCGGCGTGAGCGCGAGCGCGCCGAGCAGCATCGACGGGTAGAGCGGCGGCTTCTGCTCGAGACCGAGCTGCTCGAGCACGCGGCTGATCGGCTCGAGCCCGACGTCGAGCCCGAGCCGCACCGTCGCCATGTTGAGCGACTCCGCGAGCGCGCGCACCAACGGCACCGGGCCGTTCGCCTCGTTGTCGAAGTTGCTGCGGCGTCCAGGTGTCGCCGTTCGTCGAGCTTCACCTCGATCGGCGAGTCCTCGACGATCGTCGCGAGGTTGTAGCGCCCCGACTCGAGCGCCGCGAGGTAGACGGCGGGCTTGATCAGCGAGCCGATCGGGCGGCGCGCGTCGAGCGCGCGGTTGAAGCCCTCGAAGTCCGTCCGCCGGCCGCCGACGAGCGCGCTGACCTCGCCGGTGTGCGGGCTCGTGACGATCACGGCGCCGTCGAGCTCGACGGGCCGTTTGCCGAGAGCCGCGATGCCGTCCGTGAGCGCGCGCTCGGCCGCGGCCTGCACCGCCGGGTCGAGCGTCGTGAGCACGACGAGGCCCGCGCGCTCGAGGTCGTCCCTCGGATAGTCCGCCGCGAGCTGGCGGCGCACGAGCCCGAGGAACGCAGACTGCGTCGCGCTGCGCCGCGTGCTCGCAAGCAGATCGAGCTCCTGCTTTTTCGCGGCGGCGGCGTCCTCGGTGGATACGAGGCGCGCGTCCGCCATTTCCTGCAGCACGAGGTTGCGGCGCTCGAGCGCGCGGTCCGCGTGCCGGCGTGGATCGTAGTACGTCGGCCCGCGCACGACCGCGACGAGCAGCGCGAGCTCGTGCAGATCGAGCTCGGCGAGCGGCTTGCCGAAGTAGAACTGGCTCGCGAGCCCGAAGCCGTGCACCGCGCGTGCGCCGTCCTGGCCGAGATAGATCTCGTTGACGTACGCGGCCATGAGGTCGGCTTTGTCGTAGCGCAGCTCGAGCGAGATCGCCATGAACGCCTCGCGCAGCTTGCGCGTCCAGCTGCGCTCGTTGCTCAAGAAGTAGCTGCGCACGAGCTGCTGCGTGAGCGTGCTCGCGCCCTGTCGGATCTCGCCCGCCGAGAGATTCACGAACGAAGCGCGCAGCACAGCGAGCACGTCGATGCCGTGGTGTTGGTCGAAGCGCCGGTCCTCGACCGCCTTCAGGGCCGCCGGCAAGAGCGGCGGAATGTCGGCCGGCGCGACGATCAGCCGGTCCTCGCCGTGCGCCGGGAACAGGCTGCCGATCAGGAGCGGATCGAGGCGCGCTATCGCCCAACTCGCCGCCGCGCGCGTCGCGCAGCGCGCCGATTCGCTGATTCGTGAACGACAGCGACGACGAGCCGCGCGGGCTCGGTGTCGCCCGCGAAGTCGAAGCCGCGAGTCGCGATCTCCATGCGGCCGAGGCCGACGCGATAGGAGCCCGGACCGGGCAGCCGCGGGTCCTCGCGGTAGCCGAGGCGCTTGAGCTCGCCGACGAGATCCTCGGCCGACAACGCGCGGCCCGCGTACAGCTCGAGCGGCGCCGCGAATACCTGCGCGGGCAAGTCCCAGCGCCGCCCTTCGAACTCGCTTGCCGACCTTCCAGGCGAGCAAAGCCGCGTACAGGAGCACGCCCACCGCGGCGAATGCCGTGCCACGCCACGCGACGCGACGCAGCGCGCCGCCGCGCCGCGAAGTGCCTGATTTCTTCCTTGAACTTGCCATCGTCGTGCCGCCGTTCACCTTGCATCACTTAGCTGCGCACATCAAGCCGCGGGCGCGGCGCGGGCTCAGTAGAGCAAGAACGCGGCGAGCGCGCTGCGATACTCCGGCGACGACGCGATCGAATCGTGATCCGTGCCGGCGAGCAGTCGAACCTCGACCTGTCCGGGAGCGAACGCGGTGGCGAGCCGCTCGCTGTGCGCGCGCGGAATCACGCGATCGTGTTCCGCGAGCAGCATCAGCACGGGAGCGCGAACCTTGCTCGCCTTGCTGAACGAGTCGAACGTGTCCTTGAGCAGCCACGAAACCGGCACGATGGCGAAATGCCGTTGCGCGACGCGCACGAGGCTGTCGTACGGCGTCACGAGCACGAGCTTGCTCACGTCGCGCACGGACGCGAGATGGATGGCGACCCCGCTGCCCAAGCTGCGGCCGATCACCGCGACGCGCGGGTGCGTGCTCCGGACCTGGTCGAACAAGGCCTCGGCGTCCGCGAGCAGCGCGATTTCGGACGGCGCGCCGGTGCTGCCGCCGTAGCCGCGATAGTTCATTAGATATATGTCGGTATTCGGGAACGCGGCGGCGAAGCCGTCGATGTTCCACGCGACGTCCTCCGAGTTCCCGCCGAAGTAGAGGATTGCGCGCTCGCCCGAGCTCGACACGTGCCACACCTTGAGCACCGCGCCGGCCGCTTCGAGGCGCAACGCGTCCGCTTGCGCGGACCGCGCTTCGGGGGTCGGGTAGTAGAGCAGCGAACGCTGCGCCGCATACAGCGTGCCGCAGAGCGCGGCGTAGATGACGAGTGCGATCGCGATGAGCACCGTGACGACGCGCATCAGGCGGTTGCAACTCTCATCGGCACGATCCTACGCTATTGCGCCGCGCACAGGCAGCGACTGCGAGTGCGCGGCGAGAGGCGAATCGTGCGGCAATGTCCGAACTGTAGTACGTCCTGGTTGGTGAGTTTTGTCATGTGTGCGGTCAGCGCCGCATCGACGAACGGCTCACCGTGCGCGCGTTCGTCGAGGAGGTCGCGCGCCGCGTCTTTCGCCTCGATCGCGCTTCGCCCATACGATCTGGGGAATGTTGCGGTCCCCCGGCACGCTCGTCGCCGACTACCTCGAAGGTCGCCGCGGGCAAATTCTCGATCCGCTGCACTTCTTCATCAGCTGCGCGTTCGTTCAGATCGCGATCGGCGTCGAGATCGTCTACGCGACCTGGGCGGTGACTCAGTTCTCGCAGCTGCCGTGGTGGCGGAGCGCGCTTCGAGTTTCCTTCGTGCTCGGCGTGGGGTACGGGCTTCTCACCGCGCTCGTCGGTCTCGAACGCGCCGTCGCACTGCTCATCCCGCAGATGCCGACTTAGGCGCTACCTTGCGTTCCGCGCAGCGATGCCGCGTGGCCGAGGTCACGCGATCACCGCTTGAAGAGCTTGTCGCGGAGCGCGTCCTTGAGCCGGTCCTGAACGCCTTCGCGAATCGCACGCTGCAGGATCTTGCTGAAGTCCGGCGTGATCTTCGGCTCGGTCACGGTGCCGCGGATCTTGAACGGGATCGACTCGCCGACGAGCCGGTCCATCGTCTCGCAGCCCGGGATCGCGATCTTGCCCGTGAGCTTCGCGTCGAGATCGTAGTCGAGCGTCTGCTCCACGAGGCCGAGCGTGCCGCGGCCGTTGATGTCCATGAACGAGGTGCGCACGAGCAGATCCTCGCTGCGCGCGGTGCCGGTCGTTACCACGGCGCTGCCCTTGATGCCCTGGTAGGCCGTGGCGTTCGGCTGCTCGCCGCTCGGGCCCGGCGCGCCCTCCTTGAAGTTCCAGGCGGTGCACAGCGTGCGTCCGAGGTTGAAGCCCTTGATCGCGCCGTTCGCCATGTCGAACGAGACGTTGCCGCCGGCCGTTTGCACGTTCTCGATGATCGTGCGGCCCGTGCCTTGCGAGTTCAGGTCGAACGCGGCCGTTCCGCTGAAGTTCGGCGGGGTGGGCCGTGAGCGCCTCGATCAGCGGCTGCAGTTGCAGGCCGCTCGCCTTGCCGTCGAGCGCGAGCCCCGGCTTGTCGCCCGCCGCGTGCACGAGGAAATTGCCCGCGAATGTGCCGCCGTACAGGCGCGCGCGCGCGCCCTCGAGCTTGGCGTCGCCGTTGCCGATCAGGATCCGGCTGCCGACGTCGTTGAACTGCAGCCCCGCGAGCCGCAGGTCCGCGATCTGCATCGAGCCGTCGAGATTCATCGTGTTGTTCTCGGGCAGCTTGATGTCGCCCGCGGTTGCCTCGCCTTGCTTCGCGTCGCGCGCTTTCGGCGGCAGATAGCGGTCGGCGTCGACGCGATCCACGGCGAGCGTGAACCGGTACTCGGGCTTCTCGAACCCCACGAGCGCGAAGTTGCCGGTGAGCTTGCTGTCGTCGAGCGCGAGCACGAGATCGTCGAGGCGCGCCTGCTTCGCATCGACGGTGAAGCGCGTGTCGACCGTGGCGCGCGTGAGCGCCTTCGGGTCCGACGTCGGCTGCGCGCGGCAGGCCGAAGCGGCGAATCAGGTCCTGCGGCGAGAACTGCGCGACGCTCGCACGCCCGGTCCACGTGGCCTGTTTCGAGACGGCGCGGCCCGTGACCTCGCCGCTCGCCGCGAGCCCGAAGATCTCCGCTGCGAACGGCGCGACGGTCACCGTGTCCGCGCGCCGAGTCGAACGTGAACTTCGCCTCGACGCGCACGGTGCCGAGCTCTTTCACGTCGAGCGTCGGCGGCAGCATCGCCGCGAACGCCTTCGCGAACGCGTCGGGCGCGAAGCGCGAGGTGGACACCGAGCCGCGGAACACGTTGCCGTTGCTCGCCCGGCAGCGCCTCGAGATTGCCGCTGATCGCGGCGCCGAACACCGTGGCCTTGAGGTTCGCGAGCGACGCGCGCCCGGACGTGAGGTTCGCGTCGAAGCGCGTTGCGAGCGCCAGCTTGCCGAGGGCGCTCACGTCGACCTTCGGCGGCACGCTCGCGCGCAGCAGCGATTGCACGCGCCGAGCTCGGTGTGAACTCCGCGATCGTGACGTTGCCCGCGAGCTCGTCGGCACCGGTGAGCGTGCCGTCGCCGGACACTTGCATGCCGAACACCTCCGCGGAGAGCTTGCTCACGCGGATCTCGCGCGGCTCGGCGCGGAAGCTGAACTCGGTTTGCAGCGTGAGGTCGCCGAGCTCGCCGGCCTGCACGCCTTGCGGCGGCTGCCAGTCGAGCTGCTCGAACACGGTCGCGAGCGGGGCTTGCGTGACGTTCACGGTGCCCTCGATGGTCGGGTTGTCGAGCAGCGCGCTGCCCGCGAGCGTCCACGCGGCGTGCACGCCGGCGGTCTCGGTCGCGAGCTCTGCGACGCGCAGCGTCTGCGCGTTGCGGTCGAACGCGATGCTCGCTGCCGTCGCCGCGAGCGAGCGTGCGGGCTCGCCGCGGCCGAGATCGACGGTGGCTTTCGTCACGACGTCGCGCGCGGTCACCGAGCCGCTCGCGTCGATGGCCGTCGTCGCGGCCGCGCTCACGCGCGGCCGTGAGGCCCGTGAGCTCGTCCTTGACCTTCAGCGCAATGTCGATCGCGATGGGATCGTTCGCGCCGATCGGGCCGATCGGGCCCGTCGACGAGATCGAGCTCGCTCACCGTGTAGCGCAGCTCGCTCGTGTTCTCGCGCCACAGCACCGTGCCGCCCCGCACGCGAACGCCCTCGAGCGCGAAGCTCTCGACGCTCACGCCGCCCGAATCGGCCGGGCCGATCGCGGCGCCGTCCGGCGGCGAGCTGCGCGCGTCGAGCAGGTCCTGCCAGTTGCCGCGCAGGTCCTTGTCGCGAGCGAGGTTCAGCTTGAGGCCGTCGAGCTCCACCGTGCCGATCTCGAGTTGGCGCGACAGCAGCGGCAGGAGCTTGACGCGCGCGGCGACGCGCTCGATCGTCGCAAAGGGCGTCGCCGCGTCGAAGCCGGGCCCGTTGCCGACCGTGATGCCGCCGGTTTGGACCGCGAGCCAGGGGAAGAAGCTGAGCTCGAGGCCTCGCTCGACAGTGAGCGTCCGGCCCGTGCGCGCGGTGAACGCGTCGGCTACGACGCCCTTGTAGTCGTTCGGGTCGAACAGTCGAGGCAACCAGCACCGCCGCGATCACGAACAGCGCCGCGATGGCCGCGAGCACCGCGAGAATGATCTTGACCGCTTTCATCGCGCCCTCCATGAGCCCGCGCTCGTGCGCCGGTCCGCAATTTGCCGCTGTGCGCCGACTCCGGCGTTAGAGGCTAGCACGCGGCGCCGATTTCCCGACGCACTGGTTACAGCAGCCTCGACAGCAGTGTCGCAATTCCGAGGAACGACATGAAGCCCGCCACGTCGGTGATCGTCGTCAGGATGATCGTCGAGGACTGCGCGGGATCCTGGCCGAGCCGCGTCAGCGCGATCGGAATCACCGAGCCCGCGATGCCGGCGATCACCATCGACAACACCATCGCGATGCAGATCACGAGCGCGAGCCCCGTGCTGCCGCTCCAAACGAGCACGCCGAGCCCCGTCGTGAGCGCGATCGCGAGCCCGTTGACGATGCCCGACGTACATCTCCTTGAACAGCACGCGGAACCAGTGGCGCGTCGAGATCTCGCGCAGCGCCAAGCCGCGCATCGTGACCGCGAGGGCCTGCGCGCCCGCGTTGCCGGACTGCCCCGCGACCACGGGCAGGAGCACCGCGAGCGCCGTGAACTTCGCGATCGTGCCTTCGAACAGGCCGACGACGGACGCCGCGAGAAACGCGGTCGCGAGGTTGATCTGCAGCCAGGGCAGCCGTTTGCGCACCGCGAACTGCGGCGCGGACAGCGCGCGCTCCTCGCGGCCCGCGCCGACCATCATTTGAATGTCGACGGACGCGGCTTCCTCGAGAGTCTTGAGCAGCGCGTCGTGACGGATCGCGCCGATCAAGCGGCCGTGGATGTCGAGCACGGGCAGCACGTCCAGGTGAAAGTCGCGCAGCTGCTGCGCGACCTCCTCGCGATCGTCGAACGGCGACACGGTCGCGCTCGGCGGCCGCGCGATCTCGTTCAACAGGTCCGTCGGGTCCGCGATCATGAGATCCTGGATGTCGACCGTGCCCGTGAGCCGGCGCTCCGTGTCGACGACGAACAGCCGGCGCAGATCGCGCGGCTTGCTGATTCTGCAGCTGCTCGAGCGTGACGCCCGCGGTCTGCTCGCCGCGGAAGCTCGGGACGCGCGAGTCCATCACGCGGCCCGCCGAGCCCGGCGGATAGTCCATGAGCCGGCGCACCTCGGCCGCCGCGCGCCGCGGCAGCAGGGCGAGGCAGCGCTCGCGCGCGTCGTCGGAGATTCGCGGCAGGGACACCGCGAGCACCGACGGGTCGAGCACGTGCATCACTTGCTTCAAGAGCTTCTCGGGAAGCTCGGGAACGATCTCGTCGATGCGCGCGGGCGAAAGGTGCCGCCACACTGCGGCGAGCGCGTCGGGCTGGTGCTCCGCGAGCAGCTCGATCGCGGCGCCTTTGCCGAATCCGTCCACGAAGTCCGCGGCCTGCGCGGGATGATTCAGCAGGAAATGCCGATTGAGCGAGTCGAGCGCCGCCTTCTTCACGCTTTCGCTCGCGGCGCTCATCGGCGTCGATCCGTCCCCGATCAGCTCGCCGAGGCTCTGCCAAAGACTGCCGGCGCCGATCGCGATGAGCTCCGTGACCTCGGCGAGATCGCGCTCGTGAGTGTTCTCGCCGCGAGCGTGTGAGCTGCTGATAGGCCTTGCGAAGATCTGCGTACGAGATCACGCCGATGAACTCTTCCTCGCGGTTGATCACCGGCGCCTCGGTGTTGCGCTCCCAGACGCGGTGCTCGAGCGCCGTCGCGAGCGGCTCGCGCGCCCACAGCGCGTCGGCCGGCTCGAGGATCGCCGTGAGCGTTCTTGCGGTTCGGGACCTGCAGCAGCGTGAGGCCGCGGATCGCGCCGCGGATTCGCCGCGACCGGTCGAGCACGTAGATGCGCGCCTGCGCGACCTGCTCGCTGCGCGCGATCCGCTCGCGCGCTTCGCCCGCGTTGCAGTCGTCGGGCAGCGTCAGCACGCGCGGCTCGACCCAGGCGCCGACCGTGTTCGTGGGATAGCTCAGCAGCAGCTTGAACGCCACTACCCACTGCGGGCCGAGCGAGCGCAGCACCGCTTCGCGCGTCTCGGGCCCGAGGTGGCGCAGCACCGCGGCCGCCTCCTGGCTGCCGAGCCGTTCGAGCAGCGCTGCGCTGTCGGACGGCGGCTGCGCCTCGATGCAGCGCGCGGCGCAAGTCGGCAGCATGTGGCTCGATCACCGGTGCGGCCGTGAGCGCGGTCGACGCTCCCGAGCACGGCGTTCGCCTGCTCGACCGGCATCGACTCGAGCAAGCGCGCGGCGCTCTCGGCGTGCAGCCCGAGAAACGCGCGACGAGTTGCTCGTGGCCGCTCATTGCTTACGTGAGCTTGACGAACGGCTCTTGGCTGAAGTTCTGCGCGGGCACCGAGACGTCGCCGTGCTGCGGTCTCGATGAACACGCAGCCGTCCGTGATCTCGACGATGCGGCCCTCGAACGCGCCGACCGGATGTAGTCGCCCGGAGCGTAGTGCTTGCGCACGTAGTGCGCGCCGATCAGGTTCGCGAGGTGCTGGCGCGTGCCGAGCGCGAACACGAGCGCGATGCCGCCGAACACGGCGGCGGCGGTGACGGTCGCTGAGCTGGATCAGGAAATTGACGTTGACGCCGAACTGATCGATGCCGATCACCACGCCGCGTGATCACGATCACGGCCTGCGCGAGCCGGCCGAGCAGGCTGCTCTGGCCGATCGCCGAGGCCCACGGACGCCTGCTCGAGGATGTGGCGCGCGAGCGTGCCGCCGATCAGGCTCAGCACGATGATGATCACGCCGCCGATCGCGGACGGCAGATAGCCGAGCAGGTTGTCCGTCAAGCGCTCGAACAGCGTGCCGCCGAGGATTCGCAGCGCGTTCGCGGCGAAGATCAGCAGCACGCTCCAGTACACGACTGAGGAAATCGCGCGGCTCGTGGCGCGGGTGAGCGCCTGCGAGCGCTCGGCGGAGCGCGTCGAGAGGCGGCCGAAGAGCCAATCCATGCTCTGCAGCGCGCGCCGCACGAGGTCGCGGACTACGCGCGCGAGCAGCCAGCCGATGATGAGCACCGCCGACGCCGGTCAGCGCGACGGGTAGGTACGTGAGGATCGCTTCGAACGTGTCGCGGAGCACGCTGATCAGCTGCGTCCCCCAGACCTTCAGTTGTTCCATTCACGCTCCGGACGTGTGACCGGCCGCCGTCGACGCGCGGATCAGTTCGACCGCCAATCCTACTTGAGTCGCGCGGAGCCAGGGAGACGGACTTCTCAAACCTCCGCATAATGCCCGGGGTTCACTGCGACAGGGGACGTTCCGGGATGGTCGCGATCTGGATCGCGGGTGCGCTGCTGCTCGGTCTCGCGGCCTGGCGAGTCGGCTTGCCGCCGCTCATCGGCTTCATGGCATCGGGCTTCGTGTTCAGCGCGCTCGGCATGGAGCAGCGGCCGCTGCTCGGCGAGCTCGCGCATGCGGGCGTGCTGCTGCTGCTGTTCGCGGTCGGACTGAAGCTCCGCGTGAAGACCCTGATGCGGGCCGAGGTCTGGGGCACCGCGCTGTTGCACCTGTTCGCGACGGGCGTGGTCGGAGCGGCCGCGATCTACTGGGGCACCGGCCTCGCGTGGTTCCCGGCCGTCGTGTTCGCCATGACGCTCGGGTTCTCGAGCACGGTGCTTGCCGCGAAGGTGCTCGAAGGCAACCGCGAGCTGCGGGCCGTGCACGGCCGCGTCGCGATCGGCATCCTGATCGTCCAGGACATCGTCGCGGTGGCGTTGCTCGCGGTGATCGCGGTCGAGACGCCGTCGCCGTACGCGTTGCTGCTGCTGCTGCTGCCGTTCGCGCGGCCCGCGATCGCGTGGATCCTCGATTTCTGCGGCCACGGCGAGCTGCTCGTGCTGTTCGGCGCCGTGCTCGCCATCGGCGGCGGCGAAGGCTTCGCGTATCTCGGCCTGAGCCCGGAGCTCGGCGCGCTGCTGCTCGGCACGATGCTCGCCGATCACCGCCGCGCGCAGGAGCTCACGAACGTGCTCTGGGGTTTGAAGGAGCTGTTCCTCGTCGGGTTCTTCTTGAACATCGGTTTCAGCGGCCCGCCGTCTTGGGACGCGTTTCGCGACGGCGCCTGGCTGCTGCTGTTCCTGCCGTTCCAGGGAATCATCTTCTTCGTGCTGTTGATCGGCTCGGGGCTGCGCGCGCGAACGAGCTTCCTCACGGCCGTGAGCCTCACCACCTACAGCGAGTTCTCGCTGATCGTGACCGACGTCGCGGTGAAGAACCAATTGCTCGGCGAGCAATGGCTCGTGGTCGCGGCCGTCATGGTGGCGCTGTCGTTCGTCGTTGCGGCGCCGCTCAACGCGTACGCGCATGACCTCTATCGGCGGTGCTGGGCCCGTGGCTCGAGCGACTCGAGCGCGACAAGCGCCACCCGGACGACGAGCCGATCTCGCTCGGCAGCGCGGAGATCCTGATCGTCGGAATGGGCCGCGTCGGCGCGGGCGCGTACGACTATTTGAAGCAGCAGGACGAGAACATCGTCGGCATCGACAGCGACCCCGGCAAGATCGAGTCGAACATCAAGCAGGGCCGGCGCGTCGCTTACGCGGACGCCGACGATCCGAGCTTCTGGCACCTGCTCAACATCGATCGCCTGCGCGCGATCATGCTCGCGGTGCCCGACCTCCAGGCGAAGTTGACCGCCGCGCGCGCGTTGCGCGAGCGCGGGTTCACGGGTCTGCTCAGCGCGACCCACCTCTTCCCCGAAGAATATGAGCCGATCATCGCGGCAGGCTGCGACGTGAGCTACAACTACTACACGGAAGCGGGCGTCGGCTTCGCGCGCCACACCTATGAGGCGCTCGGTTCGCCGGTCGAGGACGCCCCGGCGCCGATCGCCGACTATGAATGAGTCGCGCGGTCGAAGGGTTGGCGGCAGCCGCCGTAGTCGGCGAGATCCCCGAGGGCGACGAACGTCGCCCCTCGGGGATACTAAACGAGGACTCTACTGCGGCATCCCTTTGAACCGGCCGACGTAAGCCGCCTTCGCGACCGTCTTGCCTTGCATCGCGGCGATCAGCTGCTCGCGCGTCGCCGTGTCGGGCAGGTCGAGCTTCGCGTTGAGCGCGTAGAGCTCGAAAACGTAGTGGTGGTAGCGCGGACCTGCGGGTGCGCCGGGGCCCATGTACCCGGGCTGACCCGTGATGTTCTTGCCGTTCACGGAGCCCTCCGGCAGCTTGCCCTCGGGAATGCCCTTCGCCGCCGCGGGGATATTCCACGCCATCCAGTGCAGCACGTCGCCGGTGCCGCCCATCAGCGCGACGTCGAGGTCATGGAAGATGATCGCGTAAGTCTGCGTGCTGTCGGGCGCGTTCGAGAACGTGAAGGCCGGCTGCACGCCGCCGCGACCCGCGTACTTCTGCGGCACGATGCCGCCGTCTTCGAACGCGGTGCTCTGCATCAGCAGAGGCGGTAGGACGAATCCGGGCGGCGGTTGGGCGAAGGCTGGCGCCGCGCCGAGAGTCGCCACGAGCAGCAGCCCGGCGGCTGCTTTGAGTATTGTCGTTCGCATTGTGTGTTCCCCACTCGTGAGTTAAACGGACGGCCGAGTATAGGCCATGCACTCGCGGCCGCGCTTGCGGTTCCCGGCGTGCTCAGGCGGCCCTCTTGTCTAGGATGAGCTGGAATTTACGGGTGCGCGGATTGACCGGCAGGTCGTCCGTAGGCACGACGTCGAAGCGCACGTTGTCCATGCGTTTACGCGCGAGGATCTCGCGCAGCCGCCGATCGACGCCTTCGACCGCGGCAGCTTGCTGCTCGGCGCCGAGCGACGTGTCGAGGCACACCATGAAACGGAACGCGTCGTCGGCGAGCAGGTGCATCTGGAACCGCGTCACGCCCGCGACGAACACCTCGTTGATCGTGTGCGGGCTGATGAAATCCTCGATGCCGTCGCGGTTCTTGAACTTGGGCTGTAGCTCGTTGCGGCCGACGAGGCTCTCGATCACGAGATACGGCGCGTGCACGCCGGAATCCACGGGGCGCAGGATGTCGGCCATCCGATAGCGGATCAGCGGCAGCGTTTCGTTGAACATGTTGGTCACGACCGAGTGATCCGGATAGAACTCGTAGATCAGGTCGTGATCGTGCAGCACGATGTTCGAGCTGCCGGGCACCGAGCCGCCCATGCCGAGATGCTCGCTGCAGCCGTAGGTGTTCACCACACCGCAGCCGAAGGTCTGTTCGAGGAACGCGCGGTCGGCTTCGGTGGTCGCTTCGCCGGCCGTAATGATGCCGACGACGGTGTCGAGCTTCAGCGCGCCCGCGCGCTGCTTCTCGGCGAGGATCTTGAGCGCCGTGGTGTAGCCCGCGAGAAAGTCGGGCTGGTACTCGTTCAGCGCCGCGATCACTTCCGGCAGCGGGCTGTTCACCTCGAAGAGCCCGATGTCGACGAACAGCTTCACGAGCCCGCGACGAAACGAGCTCACCATCGTGACGCCGGCATAGTGGCCGTCGATCGCGGCGAAGTACGCGATACGGAGCTTGCCTTTGCGCTTGCGGACGGGCCGCGCGCCGCGCCGCGGCCCCATCGTCGCGCGCGCCCAGTCGAGCGTGGAGTAGACGAAGTAGCCTACCTCGCCCGACGAGCCCGACGTGTGGATCACGCGATACTTGCCCAAGAACAGGTCGTTCGGGTCTTTCGAGCGCGTGAGGAAGTCCGCGACCGCGGCCTTCGTCACGCCGGGCGCCGTGACGATTTGGTCGAAGTTCTGCATCAGGATCGACTTCGTGAGCAGCGGGAAGTCGCCCGGCACGCAGCGGTCCACGTCGATGTTGCGCTCCGCGATGATCTGCCGGTAATACGGCGAGTGCTCGCGCACGCGGCTCACGAAACGGCGAAACCTCTCGAGCTTGCGCGCTTCGAACTCGGCGCGCGTGAGCTTCGAGTCGCGGCGCACCTCGCGCGCCTTGGCGATTCGGGTCATGAGCTCGGCGAGCATGGCGGCGTACCGGCGGTCGGAAGGGAGGGGGCTAAGGAGATCATAGGAGCCTTCGGCGGGCAACCACTAGGCGCCGCGGTGCCGCGCTCTTAAAATGAATGCCTGCTCAGCAGGGCGAGCGAGCCTCGGAAGGTTCGCGCCGCCGCACGCATCACTCACATTCCAAGGGGTCAAACAGTGTCCATTTCGCTCTACGATCAGCTCGTGCCCGTGTTCTCGCACATGCTTTCCAACCTCGACAAGATCTTCACCAAGGCCGAGGCCGACGCCGAAGCGCGCAAGATCGATCCGCTCGTGTTCGTGAACGGCCGGCTCGCGCCGGACATGCTGCCGCTCACGCGCCAGGTGCAGATCATGACGGACCAGGTGAAGGGTGGTGCGAGCCGGCTTGCGGGTCAGGAGCCGCCGAAGTGGGCGGACGACGAGAAGAGCTTTGCGGACCTGCACGCGCGCGTCGCGAAAACCATCGCGCATTTGCAGACCTTCAAGCCCGCGCAGTTCGACGGCGCCGAGACGCGCAACATCGAGCTCAAGTTCCCGAACGCCACGTTCAACTTCACCGGCAAGGACTACTTTCTGAACTTCGTGGTGCCGAACTTCTACTTCCACTACACGACGGCGTACGCGATCCTGCGTCACAATGGCGTGCAGGTCGGCAAGGGCGACTTCCTCGGCAATCGCTAGCTCGAGCTAGCACTCGAGATCGCGCATGGAGTACCGAAATCTAGGCCGCACCGGCGTCAAGGTGAGCCAGCTGTGCCTCGGCACGATGATGTTCGGCCGCAGTGCCAACGAGTCGGACTCCATCGCGATCATCGAGCACGCGCTCGACAAGGGCATCAACTTCGTCGACACCGCGAACGCGTACTCGGCGGGCGCGAGCGAGCGCTTCGTAGGCAAGGCGCTGGCTCGCGGCCGGCGCGCGTCCGTCGTGCTCGCGACCAAGGCGTTTTTTCCGCTCGACCCGAAAGACCTGAATGGACGCGGCTTGAGCCGTAGGCATCTCGTGCAGGCTTGCGACGCGTCGCTCGAACGTCTGCAGACGGACTGGATCGACCTCTATCAGCTGCATCGCGCTCAGTCCGAGGTGCCGATCGACGAGACCTTGCGCGCTCTCGACGATCTCGTCCGAGCGGGCAAGATCCGCTACATCGGCACCAGCATGTTCCCGAGCTGGAAGATCGTCGAAGCGCTTTGGGCGTCGAAGGAATTCGGCCTGAATCGTTTCGTGTCCGAGCAGATGGCGTACAACCTGCTCGATCGCACGGCCGAGCGCGAGGTGGTTCCGGCCGCGCGCTCGTTCGGCATCGCGACTGATCCCGTGGGCGCCGCTGTGCGGCGGTCTTCTCACGGGCAAGTACAAGCGCAACGACCAGAGCGCGGACGGGCGTTGGCACGGCGGCAAGGACAACTTCGACCGCAAGGTGACGCCGGCCGCGTTCGACGTGATCGAGGCCGTGGTCGCGCTCGCGAATGAGAAGGGCTGCTCGGCGTCGCAGCTCGCGCTCGCGTGGCTCGCCTCGCAGCCCGGAGTCACGGCGCCGATCATCGGTCCGCGCACGCTCGATCAAGTGATCGACAACCTCGGCGCGGTGAAGGTGCAGATCACCGACGCGGATCGTGCACGGCTCGACGCGGTCGCGCCGCCGTGGTCCGCGACGCTGCGGTACTACGACGCGGCGATGGCGATCGACTTCAAGCCGAACCTCGTGCGCTGGTAGCTCTGTGTCGTCCGCGCCGCCCGCGCGCCGCGGTCGTCCGGCCGCTACAACCTCGCCGACCTAACTTCGGCAGCACCTTCGCCAACGCGCGAGCCGTTCGCGGTTTCGCGTCGTGGCGGAGCCTTTCCACGCGGATGTCGTGCATTTCGGTCTTGCATCCCGCGCTCTCACGCGCTAGCCTGATGTCATGAGTGCCGCCCGCCCAATGGCCACCCGCCGGACCCGAGCACGGTCGATCACTTCGTTTACCTGCGCGTCGGTTGGGACGACTCGAGAAGCTCCTCGCGATGCGCGGCGAGGGAAGCGTCCCGCGGATCACTTACTTGCGCGCTTGCTCGAAGCGTGGGCCGACGCGACAGGCATACGGCTCGAGGGCTATGGATCGTGGACGCTCAAGGACGAGCGCGAGGAACGCGGCGCCGAGCCGGACGAGTGCTACACGGTCGGCCGCTTCGCGGCAGGCGACGACGACCGGCCGGATGTCGCGATCGAGGTGATCTGGACCTCGGGTGGAATCGACAAGCTCGACGTGTATCGGAAGCTCGGGGTCCGCGAAGTGTGGTTCTACGAGCGCGGCGCGCTGCGGTTCTTTGCCTTGCGCGCCGACAGTTACGTTGAGACTCCACGCAGCGAGCTCTTGCCGCAGCTCCCCGTCGAGCTCTTGCTCGAATGCATGCGCGAGCCGGAGCCGGGGCAAACCGCGGCGGTTCGTACGCTCCGAGCGCGTCTCGGGACGCCTGCCGTTTAGCCAATTCGAGCGGGCGGGCTCCACGAGGCTGCCAGCGGGCTGCGCGTCAATGCGTCATCGCGTAGATGATGTAGTTGATGCCGAAGCGGTACGCGAGCGCGGTCATCGGCTCGGGGTAATCGGGATAGTCGGCGTGCTCCCACGCGTCGCCGACATCCTGGTTGAAGTTCGCGGCCACCAACAGCCGGCCCTTGTCGTCGTAGATGCCGCGCCAGTGCGGCTCCGGTAGGCCCCTGATCTTCCCGGCCACCGGGTCGAAGCCGTAGAGATGCCGGAGTCCCGGAATCTGCGTGAGTTGGTCCACGTCATAGAGCACGTGCAGCACTTCGTCGTCGCCGCCCGTGATCTCGACGATCCGATATTCGGGGAACGTGCGCGCCATCGCGTCGCGAAACACCTCCCACTCGTCCGCGTCCCAGAAGTCGTCCGTGACGAGAAAGCCGCCGCGCAGCAGGTACTCGCGCAGCATCGCGGTCTCTTTGTCGCCGAGATCCCAGAACCCGGCCTGGGTCGCGTAGAGCCACGGGTAGTCGAACACTCGGCCATCGAAGAGATCGACCTCGACGCCCGCGCCCGCGTCGATGCGCGTGAGCCGCAGGATGCCTTGGCGAAAGTGCACCTCGGCGTCGGGCCAATCTTGCCGCCACCAGCCGCGGCCGCGGCCGCGGAATCCGCCGCCGCCGTAGCCCGGTAGGTCTTGGTAGATCAAGCGCGCGAAGTGGAACTCCGCGCCCTCGCGGCCATCCTTGAAGTCGTCCTCCTGCCCGCGGGGTTGTCCCGGCGCGCGCGGCGCAATGCCGAGCACTGCCAGCGCGGCGAGCAGTGCCACCGCTGCTTTCATCTTTCGTGCCGGAGCGCGCATGGCTTCACGCTACCAGAACGGAATCCGGACGTGATACTTTTCCCCGGCCTGCGCGGCCCCGGGACGCTCAGGTGCCGCTTCGACGCGACCGCGCCCACCAACAATAACCAAGGACTCATGTCGTCACGACCGAAGCCCACGTCCTTCTTCGCGCTGGTCGGGCCCGGCATATTGCTCGCCGCTACCGGCATCGGCGGCGGCGATCTCGCCACCGCGAGCTTCGTCGGCGACATGCTCGGCACCGCCGTGCTGTGGGCCGCGGTCGTCGCGGCGTTGCTGAAGTTCGTCGTCACCGAGGGCATCGCGCGGTTCCAGCTCGCGACCGGCGAAACGATTCTCGAGGGCGCGGCTCATCGGATCGGCCCAGTGGTGATTTGGCTGTTTCTTCCGTATTTCCTGCTGTGGTCGTTCTTCGTCGCGTCCGCACAAATGAGCGCGAACGGCGTCGCGCTGCACGGGCTGCTGCCGTTCTTCGCGGACGCGCGTCAGGGCAAGATCGTGTTTGGGATGATCGCGGGCCTGTCGGCGCTTGCGCTCGTGCTCTGGGGCGGCTATCGCGTGTTCGAGGTCGCGATGCGCATCTGCATCGGCGTCACGTTCGTCACGGTGGTCGTGACGGCCGCCTTGCTCTGGCCCGGTACGGGCGCCGTGGTCACGGGCCTGCTCGTGCCGCGCATTCCGGACGTCGCGGGCGAGCCGATCATCTGGACCGTCGCGCTGATCGGCGGCCTCGGCGGCACGCTCACGGTGCTCTGCTATGGCTATTGGCTCCGCGAGGACGGCCGCACGTCGCCCGACGACCTCAGGGCCTGCCGCATCGATCTCGGCGCGAGCTACGCCGTGACGGCGATGTTCGGCATCGCGATGATGATCGTCGGCGCCACCGTCCACGTCGAAGGCGAGGGCACGACGCTGCTCGTGCAGCTGTCGCAAAAGCTCGGCGAGCAGCTCGGGCCCGCGGGCAAGTGGCTGTTCCTGGTCGGCACCTGCGGCACGGTGTTCGCTAGCATGCTCGGGGTCTGGCAGTCGGCACCTTATCTATTCGCGGATTGCTGGCGGCTGATTCGCGATCCGCGCGGCGCGCCCGTCGCGGTCGACCGGCGGGGGGCACCGTATCGGATGTTTCTCGTGGTGCTCGCGCTCGTGCCGATGATCGGGCTGTTCTTCAGCTTCCGCGAAGTCCAGAAGTTCTACACGGTCATCGGTGCCTACGTGTTCCCGTTGCTCGCCCTCACGCTGCTCGTGTTCAACGGCCGCAAGAGCTGGGTTGGCGAGCGCTTCAAGAATCGACCGCTGACGGCCGTGGCGCTCGTCGGCGTGCTCGCATTCTTCACCGTGCTGGCGGTGGCCAACATCGGCTGACCGTTGCTATAACGGGCGCACTAGCAAACCATCGACGACTCGAGCCCATCATGACGAAACTCTCGCGCATCCCATCCCGCAAGAACATCGATCCGACGCTGCCGCGTCACGAGAGCCTCGTGCACATGCTGCTCGCCGCCGTCGACGCTCATCCCGACGTGACGGCCGTGATCTATCAGGAACGGCGGATCACCTACGCCGAGTTCGGCCGCGCGACGGCAGGGCTCG
The DNA here is from genome assembly GCA_963742115.1 of uncultured Gammaproteobacteria bacterium. Lineage (GTDB taxonomy): Bacteria > Pseudomonadota > Gammaproteobacteria > Steroidobacterales > Rariloculaceae > FEN-1219. The sequence goes on along the minus strand of CAVUKQ010000004.1, from coordinate 362,981 downwards.
CTGCCAAAGTCGCGTCGCTCGGCGCGGGCCGCGGCAGCCGCGTGATCATCATGATGGCCAACTCGATCGAGATGGACGTCGCGCTGATGGCGGCGATGGCGACCGGCGCGCAGGTCGCGACGGTGAATCCGTTCCTTACGCAGTCGGAGCTCTCGAAGGTGCTCGCGGACGTGGACGCGGCGCTAGTGATCAGCGATCAGGCCGCGGCGGAGAAGGCCGCGAACGTCGCGAAGGAGTTCGGTGTCGGCGCGACGCTCGTGCTGGGCGCGGGCGGCGTCACGCTCGACGCGTGGACGCACGACGCATCGCTCGCGCTCGACCGCGCGTCGCTGCCGCGCGCCGACGACCTCGCGTTGATGATCTTCACGGGCGGCTCGACCGGTATCCCGAAGGGCGTGAACCACACCCATCGCGGCTTGCTCGCGAGCGTGCTCCAGCACGTGGACGTCTGGCCCGGCGAGTACGGGCGCGAGATGTTCCTCAACGTCGCGCCGATGTTCCACATCTGGGGTCTCGCGTACGCGACCTGGGTGCCGATCTACATGCACAGCACGCTCGTGATGATTCCGCGCTACGAGCCGGATAAGGTCGTGAAGGCGTTGTCTGACTACAAAGTCACGTTCTTCGCCGGCGGGCCCGCTCCTATATATATGGGACTTCTCACGAGCCCGCTGTTCGCCGACGCCGATCTTTCGGCGCTGCGCTATTGCCCGTCCGGCGGCGCGCCATGCCCCGCGGAGCTGCATCGCGAATGGCTCGAGAAGACCGGCCGTCCGCTGCTCGAGGGCTGGGGCATGACCGAGGGCGCGCCGTTCTGCCTCAATCCTGCAGCAACGGCAAGCGCAAGCTGCTGTCCGTCGGCAATCCCGTGCCCGAGACGGAGATCGAGATCGTCGACCTCGAGACCGGCGACAAGGTTCTGCCGCTCGGGGAGCGCGGCGAGGTGCGCGTGCGCGGGCCGCAGATCATGCGCGACTACCGCAAGCGTCCCGAGGAGACGGCCGCGACGCTGCGCGACGGCTGGGTGCACACGGGCGACATCGGCTACGTCGACGACGAGGGATTCGTGTACCTCGTCGACCGCAAGAAGGACATGGTGATCGTCGGCGGCTTCAACGTGTACCCGCGCGAGGTGGACGAGGTGCTGTTCAAGCATCCGAAGATCCGCGAGGCTGCGACGGTAGGCCGCAAGGACGCCAAGCTCGGCGAGGTGCTCGTCGCGTTCGTCGTGCTCGATCGCGGCGAGACGCTGACGCCCGATGAGTTCTTCGAGTACTGCAAGACCGAGATGGTGAAGTACAAGCGGCCGGTCGAGGTGAAGTTCGTCGACGCGCTGCCGAAGACCGGGACGAACAAGATCAATCGGATTGCGCTGCGGTCTTTGGTGTAGCCGCTTGCTGGCGACGTTGTGATGAACCTTGCAACCGACACTCCGCTCTACATCGCAGGCTCGTGGCGCGCTGCGTCGGGCCCCACGATCGACGTCTACGACCCGCGCGACGAATCCGTGCTCGCGACGATCGCGAGCGCCACCGCTGCAGAGGTGCACGACGCTTTGTCGGCGGCCCATGCGGCCCAGCGCGATTGGGCGCGCCGTCCAGCGGCCGCGCGCGGAGCCTTCGTACGTGCAGCCGCGGATCTCGTGCGGCGCGAGCGCGACCGCCTCGCGCGACTCGTTGCGCAGGAGGTCGGCAAGCCGCTCTCGCAGGCCTACGCGGAGGTCGATTTCGCCGAAGGCTTCTTGCGCTACAACGCCGAGTGGGATCGCCGGCTCGAAGGTGAAATCCTTCCCGGCGACTCTGCCGGCGAGACCATCCATCTGCTTCGTGTTCCGCTCGGAGTCGTCGCGGCAATCTGTCCGTGGAACTTCCCGCTTGCGGTGCTCTGCCGCAAGCTCGCGCCGGCACTCGTCACCGGGAACACCGTCGTCATCAAGCCGAGCGAGATCGCGCCGCTCTCCACGATCGAGCTCGTGCGGCTGCTCGGCGAGCACGTCGATTTGCCGCGGGGCGTCGTGAATCTCGTCACTGGCGCTCGCGACACGGGGCGGGCCCTCGTCGATGACGCGCTGACCTCGCTCGTCTCGTTCACCGGCCATCGCGATACCGGTAAGGAGGTCATGACGCGGGCGGCCGCGAACTTGACCCGCGTGTCGCTCGAGCTCGGCGGTAAGGCCCCGGCCATCGTTTGGAAGGACGCCGACCTCGATCTCGCGGTGCCCGCGATCTTGGCGGCGCGTCATACCAACTGCGGCCAGGTTTGCACGGCGGCCGAGCGAGTGCTCGTTCACCGCGACTTGCTCGAGCCGTTTACCGAACGTTACGTGGCGGCGGCGAAAGCGCTCCGTGTCGGCGATCCGCTCGAGGGTTCGGATATGGGCCCGCTCGTCAGTGCGGCGCAGTTCGCGAAGACGAACGCCGCAGTTGCGCTCGCACGCCGCGAGGGCGCCACCGTATTGCTCGGCGGCGGCCGGCCGGAAGGCCGTTACTACGAATCCGGCTATTGGTTCGCGCCCACCGTGCTGCGCGACGTAACCCCGGCCATGAGCGTCATGATCGAAGAGACCTTCGGGCCCGTGACACCGATCCTCGGTATCGAGTCGATCGACGAGGCTTTGAATATCGCGAACGCGTCGCGCTATGGACTGTCGGCGTATCTGTTCAGCCGCGACTACGGGACCGTCATGCGAACGGTCAACGAGCTCGACTTCGGCGAGATCTACATCAATCGCACGCTCGGCGAGTCGATCCATGCGCACCATGCGGGCTACAAGGAGTCCGGCATCGGCGGCGAGGACGGCAAGTGGGGTTTACTGCGTTACACGCAGGTGAAGACGGCGTATCACCACTACGGTACTCGATAGACCCACGGCTGAACCGGGGCGTTGGGCGGCAACATGGGCGTCATCTCACGTATCTCCCCGGCCGCGACCGGTGATGTCGCGCTTATTCACGTCGCCATGCCGGAGGACCGAATTCTGAGTAACGAAGGTACGAGTCAACGCTACGGGACTCGGTTCGATTGGGACGAGGATGGGCTGATAAGCCTGGCTTCGCTCTACCGGTTGGCGCAAGTGAGCGTCACGGCATCGCAAGCGGCTGGTGGCGCATGTTCGATCACATAGGCATCGTGGTCACGAAGCTCGAGGCCGCACGAGCGTTTTACTCGGCGTGCCTCACTCCTCTTGGAGTGGAGTTGATCGAGGATCACTCGCAACCCTCCGGGGAGGGTTGGCTAGTGTACGCAACCGCGAGGCGGTTTCCGTTTTTCGTCGTTGGCGCGGGCAAGCCCTCATTCTGGCAAGGCGCGCATGTTGCGTCATCCGCCCCCGACCACTTGGCGTTCACGGCGCCAAGCATTGCAGCCGTAGATGCTTTCTACCGAGAGGGTCTTGCAGCCGGTGGAAAAGACAACGGTCCGCCTGGTCCGCGCAGATCCTCGACGCGTTGCTACGCGGCATTCCTAATAGATCCCGATGGCAACAACGTCGAGGCGAGTCATCGTCAACGGCGATTCGCCTAACAGCCGCGTGTCCTAGCTCTACCCGCACGCGGCGAACCGCTGTCACTTCCGTTCGTAGCGAACGAAGTCCTTCGGGCCCACCTCGGCGCCGTAGACGACCGCGCCGCCCCTGATCGCGGCAACGCCTTCCGACGTGCTGCTGCCGCCCTGCGGATCGGGATCCGGGAATGAAGTACTTCACGGAGCCATCGCGGGCGCTGCCGATCCGGATGCCGCGCTGCCAGCCCGGGTGAGCCAGGTCCAAGCCCTCGGCGGCGCCATCCCGTCGACTCGGAGTCGGTCACGAACATGTTGTCGTCGGCGTCGATGAAGATGCCGCTCGGGCGGCTGAACTGGTACCAGCAATCGAGATACTTTCCGTCCTGATCGTAGATCTGAATGCGGTTGTTGTCGCGATCGCCGATGAATAGGCGCCCCCGCGAATCGATGGCGAGCGCGTGCAGGCTCGAGAACTCGCCCGCTCCGCAGGCGCCGTTGCCCGGCTTGCCCCATTCCTTGATGAAACTTGCCGTTCTTGTCGAACTTCATCATGCGTTCGTTCGTGCCCTCGGCGTGTCCGTCGGCCACGAAGATGTCGCCGTTCTTGCCGACGACGACGTCGGACGGCGAGCTGAACTCGTTCGGGCCCTTGCCGGCCACTAGCCGCGTGCCGAGCTGCAGCAGGATCTTGCCGCTCGGACTGAGCTTCGTCACTTGTTGCCCCACGTTGCCGCCCGCGCCGCGGCCGTCGGTCGGCAACGGGTCGGTGACCCAGACGTTGCCCTCGTCGTCCACGTGGATGCCGTGCGGGAACGCGAACAAGTCGCCCGCCCATGTGGCCGATCAGCTTCCCGCTCGCGTCGTAGTGCATGAGCGGATCGACGTGCGACCCCGACGCACGAGTTGCTGCCGCAGCGGTCGATCGCCCAGACGTCGTCGCGGCCCTTGCCGACGTCGACGCCGGCCGTGGAGCCCCACTTGCGCGCGTCGGGCAGCGGCATGAGCTGCTTCGCCGAGTACGGATTCGGCAGGTCGTTGACCGGTTTCATGTTCGGATTGCTGTAGTCGCTCTGCGCCGCGCGAAGGCGCCGCATACGCGACGAACGCCGCGACCGACAGCGAGAAGACCCAGCTCATACTTGCGTGACTCATCGGAACCTCACCTACCTATTCTTGCTGTAGAGGCCTACTTCGGCGCTGCCCATGCCGCTGCAGCTCGAAGACCCGTATCGCAAGAACCTCTGCACGCGTTGCCCGGTATCCACTTCGCCCGTGTAGATGTCGCCGTGGGAGTCGACGGCGAGCGCATGGAGCCAGTGGAACTCGCCGGCCTGGCGGCCCGCGCGTCCGATCCGGTCGAGCTCCGTGAGGTTGTCGCGGTTGATGATGTACAGCGTGCCGTTTGCGAGGTCCCCGACGTATAGGCAGCTCTGCTCTGGATCGGTGGACAGCGCGGCGGTGCCGGACGTGCCGCTGGCGGTCTGCGGCGCCACGTGAACCTCACGCACGAAGCCGCACTTGCCCGCCTCGGCGTTCGGGTTCGCGCACGGCTTGCCCAAATCCGCCGCTCCCAAGTCGAAGACCTGCACGCGGTTGTTGCCGCGGTCGCAGGCGTAGAGAAATCCATCGCGGCTCACGGTCGCGCAGTGCATCGGGCTGCGGAAGAACAGGGGTTTCAAGTTGCCGGCTTGGTAATCCGCGATCCACGGCCCGACGTCGGTATCGGCCACTCCCGACTTCGGATCGTCCACGACCGGATTCTGCCCGTACGCACCGAAGTGGCCGATGTACTTTCCGGTCGCGGCGTCCACGATCAGGATGCGTCGATTGCCGTACCCGTCTGCGATGTAGAGGCGATTCGACTTGGGATCGACGCTCATATCCGCCACGAGGTACGGCTGCGGAGTGCCTTTCGGTCCGCCGTCGATCTTCTCGCTGTTCGGCCCGTCCATTCCGGCGGTGCCGATCTGGTAGATGAACGTTCCGTCCGCGGCGAACTTCAAGATGTGCGAATCGTCGCCGAAGGACGGTGCCCATGGATAAGTCGCCAACCCCTGCTGCTGGCGGGCCCCGCCGTCCTCACCGTTGCCCGACACGTACACGGAATCGCTTTGATCCACGAAGATTCCGTGCTCGCGGGCCGGCCAGAAACAGCCGTCGGCTTCGCGACAGTTCTTTTCGAGGAAGCCCGGGTCGGAAGGCCCGCCCCAAGCCGTCAGCAGGTTGCCTTCGCCGGTCGAACTTGAGGACGGACGGTGCCGGGACACAGCAGCCCGTGCTTCGTTCGGCGTAGGGCCGTGGATGTCCGAGCGCGCTGATCGGGATACCGCGCTCGTTCGTTGCCACTCTCGGCATGCCCCCGGCCGAGCTCGCGTCCAGAGTGCGCGGCCGGTGATAGACCCAGATGTTGTCGTGCGAGTCCACCGCAATTCCCCCGACCTGGCCGATTCGCCAATCGTTCGGGAGCGGCTTCGGCCAGCTCGCATCGACCACGAAGCTCGGCGCCGACGCGCCCTCGGGAGCCCTCGACGGCCAGCGCGTCTTGGTCAAGCGTTTCGACGGCTCCGGCTTCGCGGAGCGCCGCCGCACCGGCGCCATCTTCCGTCGCGCCAGCCGCCGCCCCCCATCCGCCGTCGCGGAGCCAGCCTGCGGACGACCCTCGCACCCGGCGATGCCGAGAGCGGACGCGAGCACGACCGCGGCGATGACTGAATGAGACTTTGACATGGCAGCCCCCCGACCCTGAGCCACATCGACGCTTCAGTGTGAGCCGTGAGCTCGTTTGCGGGCAACTATCTCAAGGAAGCGCGTCGCGGGTCGCGTACGATACTTATCGCTGTCCGTGATCGAAGAAGGAGTGGCTACTGGCTCTCACCGTCAAGCAGCGCGGCGTGCTCAATGGAATCATCGCCGGCGCCGCGATAACGTTGGTCGTGATCGTGGGCGCGATCCTCGCCGGCCCGATGGTGCTTTCGCCGCCAGCCGCGGTCGCGGACCGGATCGCGCTTGCGGTGAGGGCGGACTTCTTTATCGCGCTCTGGCTCGGGATATCCATTGCGTTACTGGCGCGACACCGATTCTTCAGTCCCGAGGATATCGATGGCGGCGGGCTGACGCAGGGCACCGAGACGGCGAACGTTCTGCAAGCCACACTGCAAAACACGCTGGAACAGACGGTCCTTGCGGTGCTGGTGCACTTCGCGTGGGCGATTCTGATGCCCGCGTCATGGATCTTGGGCGTACCGGCCGCCGTCGTTCTCTTCTTGTGTGGCCGTGTGCTGTTCGTGCGCGGCTATCGCAGGGGCGCGCCGGCGCGCGCGGTCGGCTTTGCGCTCACCTATTACCCGTCGATGCTCATGCTCGGCTTCATGGTCGGTGCGACCGTATGGAAATGGCTCTCTTAGAGCGCACCGCGCGCTACGTTGCTTCAGATGAGAAGCCGATGCTCGACGTCGGCTAGAGGAATAGAGAAAGGACTTCGACGGCATGGCGATCAAAAGAGCGAAATGGGCATCGGGTCGAGTCGTCACGCTCGAGCACACGTCGAAGGTGCTCGAAGGTAACGCGCTGGGTGACCCGCACGTGCGGCTGCTCGACGTCTGGCTGCCGCCGCAGTACGACCAGGCGAAAGGCCGCGGCCGCGGCCCGCGCTTCCCCGTGATCTACGATCTCGTCGGCTTCACGGGCACGGGCCGAATGCACACGGCGCCGCGCAGCTTCGAGGAGAACGTGCCCGAGCGCGCCGCGCGGTTGATTCACGAGCGCAAGATGGGCCCGCTGATCATCGCGTTCCCCGACTGCTTCACCGCGCTCGGCGGCAACCAGTACGTGAACTCGAGCGCGATCGGCCGCTACGCGGACTACCTCACGCGCGAGCTCGTGCCGTTCGTCGACCAGGAGTTCCGCACCAAAGCGTCTCGCGAGCATCGCGGCTGTTTCGGCAAGTCGTCGGGCGGCTACGGCGCGATCCTGCACGGAATGAAGTACTCGCGTTATTGGGGCGCGATTGCGTGCCACTCGGGCGACTCGTATTTCGACTGGGTTTACGGTGCGGACTGGCCGAACACGCTCGACGAGCTCGCGAAGTTCCGCCGGCCGGCCCGCAAGCCCGGCAAGGTCGACGTCGCCGCCGCCGCGAAGCGCGCGGGTTACGACGGCCGCGACGACGGCCGGGTGCGGCGCTTCCTAGAGGACGTTTGGCGCAAGACGAAGCTCGGCGACGGCGAGGTGCACGCGCTCATGAATCTTGCGATGGCCGCCACTTACGATCCGGATCCCAAGGCACCGAACGGCTTTCGCGTGCCGTTCAACCTCGAGACCGGCGAGCTGCTGCCCGAGCGTTGGCGCGTGTGGCTGCGCCATGATCCGATTCATCTCGTCGCGCGCTATGCGCGGCAGCTCAAGTCGCTGCGCGGCATCTTCATCGACTGCGGTTGGCGCGACCAATATCGAATCCACTACGGCAGCCGCTTGTTGTCGAAGGCGCTCGCCGAGCACCGCGTACCGCATCGCTACGAAGAGTTCGACGACACGCACTCGGGAATCGACTACCGGATGGAAGTGAGCTTGCCGTTCTTCTCGCGCGCGCTGCGTTGAGCGCGCCGGCAAGGCGCTCGCTCAGCGCTCGAATGCGGACTCCACCGGCACGATAGTCACGCGCTCGGCCGCGATCTCGAGCGGGAACGCCGCGATCTCGCGGTCCTCGTCGAGCACGGCCGCGGGCTTCGGCGCGTCGTAGGCGATCGGTGTCGGAGCGCCGCTCAGCGAGCGCGTCGCGCAGCTTCTCGGCCTCGCCGGTCACGATCGCGATCTTGAGGTTGCCGGTTTGCAGATGGCGCTTGATCGCGCCGTTCACGTCGGCGAGCGTGAGCTCGTCCATCATCTTGCGGAAGCGCGCGAGATGGCCGTCGCCCTCGATGCCGTAGAAGCGGTCGTCCATCGCGTAGCCGAGCCGCGCGGACGTCGTCTCCGCGAAGTGCAGCGAGTACTTCTTCAGGAACGTGCGCGTGAGCTCGAACTGCTCCTGCGTCAGGCCGTCGTCGACGAGCGCGTTGAGCTCGCGCAGTGCGGCCCGCAGCGCGAACACGGCCTTGTCGTTCGGCAGGGTGCGGATCCACACCTCGAACAACTGCTGGCGGCGCGCGCACGTTGACCGGCGGCATGTTGCGCTGGCCGCCCTCGGGGAACGCCTCGATGTACGAGTAGTCGCCGTAGTTCAGGCCGCGCGTGCTCGCGAATCACGTTGAACAGATGGCTCGACTGAGTTGCGGTGCTCGCCGAGCCACGAGTTCGCGATCCAGAGCGCGTAGAAGTCGCGCTCGCCGCGATGCACGTCGAGCGGGAAGCCGAAGCTGATCGAGGCGTCCGCGCCGGGCTTCGCGACGAGCACCACCGAGCGGCCGTCGATCGCGGCGGGCTCGATCGCGGGCGGCGGCGCGGCGGCGCCGCGCGGCAGCTGCCGGACCGCGCCCTCGAACCGCGCGACGACCGCGTCGTCGAGTAGCCGCCGCCGATACCGAGCAGCGCGCTGCGCGGCCGTGAAGTGGCGGCGGTAGAACTCGCGCACGTCGTCGAGCGTGATCGATTTCAATCCCTCGACCGTGCCCTCGCTCGGATGCGCGTAGCGTGTGCCGCGCAACACGAACTCCTCGAAGCGTCGCCTTGCCGAGCTCCTCGTCGGACGAGTAGCGCAGCGTGTTCTCGAGGTCGTTGATCGCGTCGCTCTGCACGCGCTCGAAGTCCGTGGCCATGAACGCCGGACTGCAGGAACGCGTCGGTGTAGAGCTCGAGGTACGCGTCCACGTTGTCGCGATGGGTGCGGCCCGTGAGCGTCGTGCGCTCGCGGTCGACGCGCACGCCGTAGCTCGCGGCGAGCGGGTAGAGCGCCGCGAGGATCGCGTCGAGCGAGCGCTTCTCGGTCGCCGCGTCGGCGAGCATCTGCGCCCGTGAGGATACGCGAGACCTTCCTTACCGGGCGGGTCGTTCTGCGATCCGACCGCGAACGAGATGGAGAACGAGATCGTCGGGTCGGCGGCGACGGGCATTAGCACCACATCGATATCCTCGGTTTGAGCGGGTGGGGCGGTGGGCTCGTCGGCGTGCCGCAAGCGCACAGCGCGGCCGCGATGAGCACACGACGGAGCGACTGCGGCACGATTCACTGCCGCGCCCGGAGCACGCCGACGGTGCGGCGCGCGTCGTCGAGATAGTTGCGCGGCTGCGCGCTGAACGTCCTCGGGCGTCACGGCCGCGTACGTCGCATAGAGCTTGCGCACGCCGTCGAGATCGCCCGTGAGCGCGATGAAGCGCGCGAGCCGCTGCGCGACGCGCGTCCGGCGTCTGCAGCCCCATGACGAAGCCGTATTTCAGGCGCCGCTGCAGATCCGCGAGGCGCGCGCGCGTCGGGCGGCGCGGCGCGCACGCCCGCGATCGTCGCGTCGATCACGCCGAGCACGTAGTCCACCTTCGCGGGATCCTTCACGCGCGTCGTGATGTCGAGCAGGCCCGGATCGCGGTGCTCGTCGACGTTCGCGTCGAGGAACTCGACCACCTGCTCCTCGAGCACGAGCCGGCGGTAGGTCTCGCTCGTCTCGCCGAACGCGAGCTCCGCGAGCAGCTCTGCCGCGACGCGCGTGCGGTCGGTCGGCGCGAACGCGGGCACTTGTACGCGATCCACAGCGATCGGCAGCGTCTGGCCGTCGTACGCGACGTTCGACGCGCCGCTCGGCCGTCTGCTCGGGCTCCGTCGGAATCTCGCGGCGTGACGTAGCCGCGCTGCCAGCCGCCGTAGTAGCTGCTCGACGAGCGGCAGCACGCTCTCGGGTTGTCACGTCGCCCGCGATGAACAGCACCGTGTTCTCGGGCCGGTAGTAGCGCGCGGAAGAAGTTGCGCGAGTAGTCGTACATCGTCGGCATCGCGGCGATGTCGCGTTCGAAGCCGAGCGTCGTGTGGCCGTAGGTGTGCTTCTCGAACGCGGTCGCCATCAGCGACTCGTAGAGCGCGAACTCGGGGTCGGTGCGCGACTTGCGGTACTCGCCGTAGACGGCGCCGGCCTCGGTCTGGAATGCGGTTTCCGCGTACGAGAGGTTCTGGAACCGATCGCTCTCGAGGTCGAGCACCTGCTCGAGATCCTCCGCGGTCATCGAGATGTGATAGGCGGTGTGGTCGTCGGTCGTGTACGCGTTCGCGTCCGCGCCGATGCGCCGTGAGCTTCTGCTGGTACAGCGTCGGCCGGGATAGCGCTCGGTGCCGCGGAACATCATGTGCTCGAAGAAGTGCGCGAAGCCCGAGCGGCCGGGCTCGTACTCGTCGCGCGAGCCGTGCGCACGATCGACCAGTACGCGACGAGCCCCTAGCTCGGCATCGGCATCACGATCACCTCGAGGCCGTTGGCGAGCGTTCGCGTCGTCGTCGGGAAAGGAATGATGCCGTCCACGTCGTTGGCCTCTTGGGAGTGAAGGGTAGGGGCGGCGCCGAGCGCGGCGCAGACGAGCAGCCACGCGCGCATCACCCGGGCGCACGCGCGGGCGCGCGGCTCGGTCGGTAACGGTCGTGCGATGCTCATCGGCGGCGCCCGCGGGGTCTAGAGTACGAGCCGCGAATTAGACCACGCTCGCGGCGCTCGGGCCACGGCCGATCGGCTAAATCGAAGAGCTGTTCTAGCGTGCGACGCCGGCCTTGCCGTCAGCCACGTCGAACGACGCGAGCACGTGCGTGCCCGAGTCGGCGCGTGCGACGTCGTCGACCGCGACGAGGTCCGCATGCAGCCGTTCCGCGTCGACCGCGAGCCGCAGGTAACCACGCGAGTCGCTGCGCGCGAGCCGCACGTTCGGGTTCTCGGGCAGCCAGCAGATCGAAGTCGCTCTGCGGCCGCGCGGGCGAGCGTGATCGAGGTCGTGACGAGCTCGGTCGCCACGATCGGCGACGACGCGTCGTCGGCTGTGGCGTTGACGTCGTTCACGAGGAACGCGTGGACGTCGCCGGTGAGCACGACGGGATTCGCGATCTTGCGCTCGGCGAGAAAGTCGACGAGCCGAGCGCGCGCCGCCGGGTAGCCGTTCCAGCCGTCGGCGGAGTAACGCAAATCCTGTTCGCCGCTGATATCGAAGTGCGCGAACATGGTCTGCTGGCCCAGCAAGTTCCACCGCGCGCGGCTCGTTCCCGAGCGCGCGGTACAACCAAGTCTCCTGCGCGTCGCCGAGCATCGTGCGCGAGGGATCGTAGAGCTCGGGGCACGGCTCGACGAGCGGCTCCGGCGCGCATGCGTGCCGCGAGCGGATATTGCCGTCCGTCGAGCATATAGAAGATCGACGAGCCCGCCGAAGCTGCGCTGCGTATAAAGCTGCTGATTCGGCCCGCGCGGAAGCATGCGGCGCGGCAGCGGCAGGTGCTCGTAGTAGGCCTGATACGCGGCCGCGCGGCGCGCGAGGAACAGCTCGCGCGGCTCGTCGTCGGCCGACGTGTCGCCCGCGTAGTCGTTGTCGACCTCGTGGTCGTCGGACGTCGACCATCCAGGCGCTGCGCCGCGTGCGCGGCTTGCAGGTCGGGATCGGACTTGTAGAGCGCGTAGCGCCAGCGATAGTCGTCGAGCGTGTAGGCCTCGGGCGCGTCGTGCGAGCGCACGCGCGTGACGCCGCGCTGCTCGTAGATGTAGTCGCCGACGTGCACGACGAGATCGAGCGCGCTCGCGCGCGATCGCGCGATACGCCGCGTAGTGGCCGAACTCGTAGTACTGGCAGCTCGCGACCGCGAGCGTGAAGCTGTCGCGAGCGCGCGCGCCGCGCGCGGGCGCGGTGCGCGTGCGGCCGGCGGGGCTCCGCTCGCCGCCGCTCGTGAAGCGATACCAGTAGTCGCGCGCGGGCTCGAGGCCCGTCGCTTCGACGTGCACCGAGTGCGCCCAGTCCGGCGTCGCGTACACCGTGCCGCGGCGCGCGACTTGCTTGAACGCCTCGTCGTCGCGATCTCCCAGTCGACGGCGACCGGCGCGCTCGGCATTCCGCCGCCGGGCACGAGCGGCTCGGGCGCGAGCCGCGTCCAGAGCACGATCGCGTTCGGCTCGGGATAGCCCGACGCGACGCCGAGCGTGAACGGGTTCGTCGCGAACTTCGGATCGGCGGCGCGCGCCGCGAACGGACGCAGCAAAGGGAACGCCGCGAGCGCTGCGCCCGCCGTCACGAGTGAGCGGCGCGAGAGAGTCATGGTCGCGCGATTGTACGCTGGAACATTGCGCGGAAATGACAAGGCTGCCGCTTTACAGCTCGCGCAGCGCGCCGACGAACGCCTCGATGTCCGCCGCGTCGTTGTAGATCTGCGCGGACGCGCGCAGCGTGCCGTCGAGGTGCAAGCGGTGGTGCAGCACGTGCGCGCAGTGATAGCCGCCGGAGACGAAGATGCCGTGCGCGTCGGCGAGCAGGCGCGCGATGTCGTCTTGGCGCATCGCGGGCAATCGGCAGCGACACGGTCGCGAGCGCGATGCGGTCGCGCGGCCGAGCGTCCCGAGCACGGTCGCGTTCTCGATCTCGGCGAGGCCGCGCATCATCTGGTCGCGCGAGCGCGCGCGAGTGCGCGGCGATCTTCGCCATCCCGATCCCCTGCAGGTAGTCGACGGCCGCGCCGAGGCCGATCACCCCCTCGATGTTCGGCGTGCCGGCCTCGTAGCGGAATGGCGCCTCGCGCGGCTCGAAGCGGTCTTCGGCGTGCATCGCGACCATGCCGCCGCCGACGTTGCCGAGCCCGAGCGTCGCGAAATGGTCGCGGCGCACGTACAGCACGCCGACGCCGTTCGGGCCGAACATCTTGTGGCTCGAGAAGCCCATGAAGTCGACGTCGAGCGCGCGCACGTCGATCGGCAGGTGTGCGATCGACTGCGACGCGTCGAGCATCACCGGCACACCGGCGGCGTGCGCGGTCGCGATCCACTCCTCGACGGGCGCGACGACGCCCGTGACGTTCGAGACGTGCGCGACGCTCACGAGCCGCGTGCGCTTGCCGAGCCGCGCCGCGAGCTGGCTCCACTTCGGCACGGCCTCGTCGTCGATGTCGACGAGCTCGGGCGTGGCGGCGCCGCGCCACGGCATGTAGTTCGAATGATGCTCCGACGCCGGAAACACGACTTCGTCGTCCGCGGCCAACCCAAGCGCGCGTGCGAGCAGGTTGAACGAGTCGGTGGCGTTGCGCGTGAACACGATCTCGGCCGGCTGCGCCCCGATCAGCGCCGCCACTCGATGACGCGCGCGCTCGTATTCCTCCGTCGACGCTTCCGCGATCGGATGCACGCCGCGATGCACGTTCGCGCCGAGCTCGTCGTAGTAGCGCGTGACCGCAGCGATCACGGAGCGCGGCTTCGGCGTCGTCGACGCGCTGTCGAGATAGATGAAGGGCGAGCCGTCGTAACCGCGTTCGAGCAGTGGGAAGCCCACGCTCTGCATCAGCGCTTCACCAACCGATATTTGCCCGAGGCCTCCGGCGCGATGGCGCTCACGTGCTCGCCGCGCAACGAGCGCGCGAATAACGCGCCGACGGCCCGCGCGGCGCGCTCCGCGCTGTCGCGCGAACCGGGATCGACGACCTGCAGGCTGTCGCCGTTGAGCTGCCATTGCTCGAGCGTCGCGTCGGGCCCGAGGGCGGCATGGATCGCGTCGTCGAGCATGAGCGGCGTGATCGTCTCGCCGTTTACTTCCGTGCAGTCGCTGAGCCGGCCCTCGACGCGGTCGAGCAACGGGCCGTCGCTGCGCAGCCCGCAAGCGCAGTCGCGCGATTCCGCTACGCGCACGACGTCGCCGATGTCGTAGCGCAGCAGCGGCATCCAGCGCGCCCGAGCGTCGTCACGAGCACGCGCGCGAGCCGCGCCGTGCCCGGCAACGGCACGAGGTCGATGTGACTGTGGCGCTCGTTCGGGTGCAGCCGCCCGTGCTCGCACTCCATGAACAGCACGCCGGCTTCGGTCGCGCCGTAGATCTGGAACAACGGTGCGTCGAGCGCGCGCGCGATGTCGCGGCGCATCGCGCGCGTCGTGGTTTCGTAGGTGAGCGTGACGAAGTCGGGCGCAGGCAGTCGCAGTCCGCGTTGCAGCGGCGCCGCGCGCGACGATCGCGAGATACGCGGGATCCGCTTCGACTCCGCGCGGGCCGAACTCGGTCCACTCGCGCAGCATCCGCTCGCAATCCTTCTCGGTCCAATGCGTCGGGTCGTCGCTCTCGTTGAAGAACAGCATGCCGTCGATGTTGCGCTCGGCCGCGGTCCGCGTGCCGAAGTGGCACGCGCCGCCGCCGCACGCGGGCGTCGTGAGCACGGCTTCGCGATACTCCGCGCGCTCCATCGATTGCGCGATCCGCGCGTTGAGACGCATCGCTTCGCGCTCCTGCGGATCCCACCACGACCATTCCCAGATCACCTGGAGGCGGTCGGCGGTGGTGCCCGAGGTCGCGAGCAGCGTCACGAGCTCGTCGCTGCATCGCCGCGTGCAGATCCTGATCGCGACGCACGAGCGATTTCGGGAAGCCTTTGCGCAGCTCGCGCTTGCTCGTGGTGGGCACTTGCGCGAGCCACGCATCGACCGTGCGCGAGTCGGCGGGCGGCTCGGGCCGATCGCGATAGAGAGGCACCTCGGCGACCATCCGCCGCGTTTCCTCGCCCACGCGCCTCCAGTGCCTTGCCGAATACGTCACCTAAGCGGTCTCCAGCTTGCTTTCCAACTTCGCCTTCCTGTTCGGCAGTGCCGCGAACACCGGGACCGGCTCGCCGCGGGCCTCGAGCGAGCCGTCCGCCGCGATCACGAGCGCGCCGCCGCTCGGCACGCCGTAGGCGCGCGCCTTCTTGCCGAGCTCACGGGCACGCACGGCCGCAAACGATTGCGTTTCGAGCCACCCGTCGCCTTCGCCGTGCGTGTCGAGGGAGCACGGCGCTACGCCCAAGCACTCATACGTCTCCGCCTCGTCGTCGCCGGCATCGGCACGCGGCCAGCGAATCCAGCGCTCGCCGAGCATGATCGCGCCGGCCGACATCCCTACGTAGACGACGCCGCGCTTCGCCGCGGTTCGGAAGTCGCGGATGAGGTCTGCCTCATGCAGCACCCGGATACCTTCCTCGACGTCGCCGCCGCCGACGAACACGAGGTCCACGTCCTCGAGCGCCTGCCGGGCTTTGGCGCTCTCCTTCTTCTTTCCCGAGAGCTTCGGCCACAACACCTTGTGCGTGCCGGCGGCTTCGAGCAGGTCCGAGAGCGCCGTGCCGAAGCCGCGGTCGTCGTGGCTCGCGGCGCCCACGTAGAGCGCGAGCGGTTTTTCCTTGTCCGTGAGCCGGACGCGCGTCCGCCAGGAAGGGCTTCGTTCCGAAGTGACGGCTGCCGAACTTGCCGGCAATCAGGGTCGTGGGTTTGCGCAAGAGCCAGCGGTCTCCTACGTCGCGTTGAAAAAACACCCGCCGGCCAAGTTCTCGAGAACGAGGCGCCGCCGCGGTTGCTATGATCATCGATTGATTGACGTGATTGTACGCTCGAACCTTGTAGGCGGGGATGGCAATGACGACTGCAACGCAGCGCACGGTGGGAATCCTCGGCACCGGAGACATGGGCGGCGCCGTCGGCGCCGCGTTCGCGCGCGCGGGCTTCCGTGTGGTGACCGACCTGAGCGGGCGCAGCGCGCACTCGCGCGGGCTCGCGGCGCGCGCCGGCATCGTGGACCTGGGCTCGCTCGGGGCCGTCGTGCAGGAGGCCGAGCTCGTGCTCTCGATCGTGCCGCCGGCCGCCGCGCTCGCGTGCGCTGAGAAGGTCGCGGAGGCCATGCGCGCGGCGCGCGCGGCTCCCGTGTTCGCGGACTGCAACGCGGTGGCGCCCGCGACGGTCCGGCGCATCGCCCGGCTGTTCGACTCGACCGGTGCCGCTGTCATCGACGCGGGCATCGTCGGCCGCGGCCCGCGGCCCGGCGGCGAGCGCACGCGGTTCTACGTGAGCGGCCCCGCGCGCCGCGCGCTGCTCGACGTCGCCGTCGCGGAGATCGAGCTGCTCGACATGGGCGAGGAGATCGGCGCCGCGTCCGCGCTCAAGATGGCGTATGCGGCGCTCAACAAGGGCACGGACGCGTTGCACACCGCCGTCTTGCTCGCGGGCGCGCGCCTGGGCGTGCTGCCGGCTCTGCTGCAAGAGCTCGAGTCGAGCCAGGCGGAAGCGCTCGCGCGGATGAAGGCGCGCGTGCCGTTCCTCGCGGCGACCGCGGCGCGTTTCACCGGCGAGATGGCCGAGATCGCCGAGACGTTCGCCGCGGCCGGCGTCACGCCGGACTTCCATCGCGGCGCGGAGTGGGTCTACACGCAGCTCGCGGCGACGCCGCTCGCCGCGGAAACGCGCGCGACGCTGCCGCGCGAGCGGTCGCTCGACGCGGCGCTCGCCGTGTTCAGCGCGGCGCTCGATCGCGGCCCAGCGATCCGCGACGGTGCCCGATGAGCGACGAGGTCCCCTACGAGCACCTCACGCCCGACGTGATCATGACGGCGCTCGAGCGCATCGGCTTCGAGTGCACGGGCAGCATCCTCGCGCTCGGCAGCTACGAGAATCGCGTCTATCAGATCGGTACCGAGGAGGGCTTCGTCGTCGCGAAGTTCTATCGTCCCGGGCGCTGGACCACGGATGCGATCCTCGAGGAGCACGACTTCGCGCTCGAGTTGGCCGAGCAGGAGATCCCGGTCGTCGCGCCGCTCATACGCGACGGCGGCTCGCTGCACGAGCACGACGACTATCGCTTTGCGGTGTACGAGCGGCGCGGCGGGCGCTGGCCCGAGCTCGGTACGAGCGAGGATCGCGTCTGGATGGGTCGCTTCCTCGGTCGCCTGCACGCGGTTGGCGCTCAGCGCCCGTTCGAGGAGCGCAAGACGCTCTCGCGCGATGATCTCGGCAGGCAGTCCGTCGATCAGCTGCTGTCCGGCGACTGGATTCCGCAGCATCTCGCAGACAGCTACGAGAGCATCACGACGCAACTGCTCGACGCGATCGACGTCGTGTTCGAGGAGGTCGGCCCGTACCGCACGCTGCGCATTCACGGCGATTGCCATCGCAACAACGTGCTGTGGACCGACGAGGGCCCGCACTTCGTCGACCTCGACGATTGCGTGAACGGCCCTGCCGTGCAGGACCTCTGGCTGTTCCTCGCGGGCTCGCACGACGAGATGTCTGCGCAGCTAGGCGACCTGCTCGAAGGCTACGGCCAATTCTTCGACTTCGACTTCGGCGAGCTGCGCCTCATCGAGGCGCTGCGCGCGTTGCGTCTGATGTACTACACCGCCTGGATCACGCGCCGCTGGAACGATCCCGCGTTCCCGCGTGCGTTCCCTTGGATAGGCGAGGCGCGCTATTGGGAGGAGCACGTGCGCGCTCTGATGGAGCAGCGCGCAGTGCTCGACGATCCGCCGCTGTCGGTCGTGATTTGAGAAATCGGCCCTTGCCCTGCGACCTTTCGGGCATCGAGAATGTGCCGTCGGGGTCGCCTGTAACACCATGCCTATATTCGGTTTCGGCACCGTATTGACGGTGATCGCAGTCGTGCACTTGCTGCGCACCGGCCGCGACATGCGCTGGCTGTTGTTGATCGTGTTCGTGCCGGTCATCGGCCCTCTTATTTATTTCTTCATCGAGGTGCTGCCGTCGCTGAAGCAAAATCCCACCGCGCGGCGCGCGTTGCGGGTCGCGCGCGCGAGCGTCGATCCAGGCCGCGGCGTGCGTGAAGGCGAGCTAGACTACGAGCGCAGCCAGAACATCGAAACGGCGACGCGGCTCGCCGACGAGCTTACGAAGGCGGGGCGGTTCGACGAGGCGATCAAGGTGTGCAACGAAGCGCGCACCGGCCTCTTCGAGGACGACCCGAAGATCCTGCTCGCGCTCGCGAACGCGCAGTTCGCGGCCGCGCGTTACGCGGATGCGATCGGCACGCTCGACTACCTGCGGGACAAGAATCCGGGGCTGCGCGCCGCGGATGGTCATCTCATCTACGCGCGTGCTCTCGAGGAAAGCGGCGCCGCCGAGCGCGCGCTCAAGGAGTACGAGGCGCTCGCGCGCTACTACCCGGGCGCCGAGGCGCGCGTGCGGCAGGCGATGCTGCTCAAGAAGCTAGGGCGCACGGCCGAGGCCCAGCAGCTGTTCGCCGCGATCCTCAAGGACGCGCGGCTCGCGCCGAAGCACTTTCGACGCAGCCAGCGCGAGTGGATCGCGCTCGCCGAGAAAGAGAAGACCTGACGGCCGTCGCTGGCTTCCAGCGCACGAGCCCCGAGGCGAGCGGGGACTGCGTTGCCGTTCGGGGCGCGGACCGCCGAGCGGCGCGGCGGCGAGTACGGCGGCTGCCGGGACGGGAGTATCATCTCCTGGCGGCAGCGGACGGCCGCTCCGCAACTTCCCCCGGAGGATTTCGTATGGCGTACGAGCTACTCGGCAAGAATTTCACTCCGCCCGACATCCAAGCGAAGGTCACCGGCAAGGCCAAATACGCGGAGGATTTCCGCGTCGACGGCATGGTGTTCTGCAAGCTGCTCACGAGCCCGATGCCGCACGCGCGCGTCACGAGCATCGACCCGAGCGAAGCGCTCGCGATGCCCGGCGTGCTCGGCGTGCTCACGGCCGACGAAGTGCCGAGCTTCCCCGAGCCTTCCGAGACGATCCTGACGAACGAGCCGGTGTTCGTGGGCCACCCGATCCTCGCAATTGCGGCCGAGACCGAAGAGCTCGCGGCCGATGCTCTCGAGAAGATCAAGATCGTCTACGAGGAGCTGCCGTTCACCGTCGATCCGCTCCAGAGCCTCTACCCGGGCGGTCCGGACGCGCGCACGACCGGCAACATCGCGAATCCCGGAATCGATACGAAGCGCTTCAAATGGACCGCACGCGATTTCGCGGCGGCCGCCGACGGGCAGATGCCGATGGGCGAGCCCGTGCGCGAGTGGTCGTTCGGCGACGTCGAAGCGGGGCTCGCAGAGCGCGAAGCTCGTGCTCGACGAGTCGTTCGTGACGCAAGGCCTGTCGCACCACTCGATCGAGTCGCGCACCGCGCTCGCGTATTGGCAGAACGGCAAGTGTCATCTGCACGCGCTCGTCGCAGAGCCAGAGCTTGCCCGTGCCGGGCATCGCGCGCTTCATCGGCATCGAGCCGGAGGAGCTCGTGTTCATCGCGGAGTTCTGCGGCGGCGGGTTCGGCTCGAAGGGCGGCGCCTATCCGATAGTCGCCGTGCCGGCGCTGCTGTCGAAGAAGATCGGGAGGCCCGTGATGATGCGGATCTCGCGGCACGAGGAGTACTACTTGGGCTCCGCGCGCGCGGGCTTTCAAGGGCGCGCGAAGATCGGCTTTCGCGCGGACGGCCGTGTCACCGCGGTCGACCTCTACATCGTGCAGGAGAACGGCCCGAACACGGGCTTCAACGACTGGCTGTCCGCGGCGGACGCGGTCTCGATCGTCTATCAACCCGCCGCGATGCGCTTCCGCGGCGTGCCCGTCATGACGAACACGCCGCCGCGCGGGCCGCAGCGCGGTCCCGGTCAGAACCAAATCGCGATGGCGATCGAGCCGCTGATCGACAAGGCCGCGCGTCAGCTCGGGATCGACCGGCTCGAGATCCGGCGCATCAACGCGCCCGACGACAAAGGCAAGATCGGTGCGATGCAAGGCGGCCTCACGAGCGCGCATCTGCGCGAGGCGCTCGAGCAGGGCGCAGAGAAGTTCGGCTGGGAAGCGCGCCGCGCACGCAGCGGCCAGCGTAACGGCACGAAAGTGACTGGAGTGGGCGTCGGCACCGCGTTCCACACGGCGGGCGGCAACGGGTTCGACGGCCTCGTGCGGCTCGCGCCGGACGGCAAGCTCTACATTCATACGGGCGTCGGCAATCTCGGCACGTACTCGCACACGGCGACGTCGCGCGTCTCCGCCGAGGTGCTCAAGATGAGCTGGGAGAACTGCGTCGTCGTGCGCGGCGACAGCAGCAAGCACCTTCCGTGGAACAACGGGCAGTTCGGCAGCAACACGTCGTTCACGATGACGCGGACGAACTTCGCGGCCGCGACCGACGCCGTCGCGAAGCTCAAGGAGATCGCGGCCAAGGATTTCGGCGGCGCGCCGGCCGACTACGACATCGGCAACGAGACGGTGTTCTCGCGGACCGATCCCGCCAAGAAGCTCACCTACGCCGCCGCTGCGCAGCGCGCGGTCGAGCTCGGCGGCAAGTTCGACGGCCACGAGGTGCCCGCTGACTTGAACGTAATGACGAAGGCGTCCGCGGCCGGGGTCGCCGGCACGGGCCTGATCGGCGTTGCGAAAGACAACATCCCGCGAACCGGTACGGTGCCCGCGCTCGCGGCCGGGTTCATCGAGATCGAGCTCGACACGGAGACCGGGAAGTTCACGATCCTGGACTACGTGGGCGTCGCGGACTGCGGCACGGTGCTGCACCCGATGGGCCTGTCGACGCAGATCAAGAGCGGTGCGGTGATGGGCATCGGGCTCGCGAGCTCGGAGCGGCACATCTTCGACCCGCAGAACGGGCTGCCCGGCAACGTCGGCCTGCTCGCACGCGAAGCCGCCGTCGTACCTCGACGTGCCGCCGACCATGACGACGGGCGCGGTGGACATCGCGGACCCGCAGAACCCGGTCGGCGCGAAGGGCATCGGCGAGCCGGTCCAGGGGTGCGCGGCGGCGGCGCTGCTCGGCGCCATCTCCGACGCGCTCGGCGGTCATTATTTCAACCGGACGCCGGTTATGGCGGATCACATCGTGAACGCGGCGGCCGGGCGGGCGCAGTCGCACAAGCCTTTGCAGGTCAACACCGCATGAGCAATGTGTCGAGCCTTGCGGCGGCCGCGGGTGCGCCGAGCATGCCTTCCGAGACTGCGCCGGAAGCGCATCCCTGCCGGCTTCGCCGGCGCACATCCATGTGCGCCGACGGTCTCGGAAGGCACGCTCGGCGCGCCCACGGCCGCCGCAAGGCGCGACGAGTGCTCGCTGCGGCTTCGCACGCCGCGGCTCGAACCCCGCGGGCGCCTGATCCGCCGGCGAACCGGCGCAAGCCGGCGAGTTGCTGTCGGCGCAGCCGAATGCCGCGACGTGCCCGCCGAGCCAAGACCCGACGCAGCGTAATGGGGAGTGCGGGCTGTTTACCGGGGTCGGCTTTTCACCTAGCATTCCCTGGATTTCCGACGCCTTTCGCTAAGTACTAGGGGAGACCTCCATGGCGGATGACAACAACGGCCGTTCCTACCCGGAACCCCGCTTCGATAGCCCCTCTTCCAAGGCCAGCTCCCGACGACAATTCATCAAAGGCGTGATCGCCTCGGGCGCCGCCGTTTCGAGCGCGGGTTATTTGTTCACGCTCGCGGGTTGCTCGCGCGAGCAAGGCGCGGCGCGCGGCATCGAACGGATGCTCATGCTCAACGTGAACGGCCAGATGCGGACCGTCGACGTGCTGCCGAACGAGACGCTCGCGATGACGCTGCGTTACAAGCTCGGGCTCACGGGCACGAAGCTCGGCTGCGACCGCGGCGAGTGCGGTGCGTGCACCGTGCTGCTCGACGACGTTGCGAGCTACTCGTGCTCGACGCTGACGCACGCCGTGCGCAACCGCGCGATCATGACGATCGAAGGGCTCGAAGGCGCGAACGGCGAGCTGCACGTCGTGCAGCAAGCGATGATCGACGAGCTCGGCCCGCAATGCGGCTTCTGCACGCCGGGCCAGATCATGTCGGCGGTCGCGTTGCTCAAAGCGAATCCGAAACCGACGCGCGACGAAGCGCGTCACGCGATGTCGGGCAATCTCTGCCGGTGCGGCGCATACGATCATTACTTGAACGCGGTGATGCGCGCGGCCGAAGTGGGCGAGCGTTTGAGCCAGGCCTGAAGCGGCGCGTCAGCAACACAAAGCATAAGGAGCTTTGGCTATGTCCAGAGACATGATGGGGGCTTTCGAGCTTTATCAACCCGACACCGTCGAGAACGCGGTCGAGTTGCTCGGACGCTTCGGCGAAGACGGGTGGGCGCTCGCGGGCGGCAACGACAGCCTCGACTGGTTCAAGGACCGCATCAAGCGTCCGAAGTACGTCGTCGACATTTCCGGCATCGCCGCGCTCAAGGGCATTCGCGAGACCGCCGACGGCGGAGTCGAGATCGGCGCGCTCACGACGCTCACCGAAGTCGAGCGCAGCGAAGTCATCACGGGGCGCTACAAGCTGCTCGCGGACGCCGCACGGCGTGTCGCGAGCCCGCAGATCAGGAACTCCGGAACGCTCGGCGGCAACGTCTGTCAGGACGCGCGCTGCTGGTACTACCGCTACGGCGTGGACTGCTATCGCGCGGGCGGCAACCGCTGCTACGCGGACACACCCGAAGGCCAGAACCGCGAGCATTGCCTCTGGGGCGCGGACCGCTGCATCGCGGTGAGCCCGTCCGATACGGCGCCTGCGCTCGTCGCGCTCGACGCGAAGATGGTGGTGCTCGGCCCGAAGGGCACGCGCGAGGTGCCGGCCGAGGAGTTCTTCATCGGCCCGAACGTCGACATCGAGCGGATGACCGTGCTCGAGGACGGCGAGGTGCTCACCGCGATCCGCATTCCGGCCGAATGGTCGGGTGCGCGCTTCTACTTCGAGAAGGTCGCGGACCGGAACACCTGGGACTTCCCGCTCGTGAATATCGCGGCCGCGATGGTCGTGAGTGGTGCCGCGGGCAGCGAGAAGGTCGACAAGATCCGGATCGTCGCGGGCGCGGTGCAATGCGTCCCGCGGCGGCTCACGGCGGTCGAAGCCGTCGTCGCGGGTCAGCCGAAGACGGCGGACACGGCGACGCTCGCCGGGCAGAGCGCGGTGCGCGGCGCCACGCCGCGCAACTACAACCACTTCAAGATCCCGCTGCTGCAAAACCTCGTCACGCGCGCGATCCGCGACGCGTAACCGGGCGCACGCAAGCCGCATCATCGGGCCGAGCGAACGCTTAAGCCCTTGAGTTTCAATGGAGCTGTTGCGTATCAGTCGCGATGCTTACGGCCGCGAGGTCCTGCAAGGGATGTCGTGGGATCTCCTCTGGGTGTTCGTCGGGGCGGGTGTAGCGCTGATCGCGTTGCACGCGCTCTATCGCGCGTTGCTCGCGCCTAAATCGCCGCGGTCTTCGAAGTGACCGCGCCTGCCGCAGCCCGTGCCGGCGCAGCGAGCGCGTCGGCCAAGATCGTCCGCCACGCGCTCGTCGATCGGCTGTTCCACTGGATCACCGCCGCGTGCGTGCTCACGCTGCTCGCGACCGCGTTCCTGCCGATCGTCGGCGTGGAGTTCGGCTGGGTGACGGTGCATTGGATCACGGGTGTCGTGCTGATCGTGGCCGTGCTGTTCCACGTCGTGCGCGGCTTGTTCTGGCAGAGCTTGCGAACGGTGTGGATCGGCGCCGCCGACGTCCGCGACGCGCTCGCGATCGTGCGCAGCACGTTGCGGATCGGTCGGACGGCTCCCGCGAAGCCCGGCAAGTACTCGTTCGCGCAAAAGCTCATTCACGCGGCGTTCGCGGTGGTCGTGCTCACCGTGAGCGTGACCGGTGCGTTCATGCTCGCGCGCGTCAATACGCCGTGGTGGAAGTCGAATCCCTATCTACTCGCAGACAAGACCTGGGGTGTCGTGTACGTTCTGCACGATCTCGCGGCCTTGTCGCTTGATCACGATGGTGATGACGCACGTCTACTTCGCGCTGCGTCCCGAGAAGCTGTTGTTCACGCGTGCGATGATCCGTGGTTGGATCACGCGCGACGAATTTGGAGAGCATCATGACCCGAACCGGTGGCAGGTAGATCGATGAGTGCAGCGGAACTGCGCGCGGAGCTCGATCAGCGTATCGAAGCCGTCGAGAGCGGCTACGAATTCATGCTCGCGTACGCGGCGCAGGGCCGCGATACGGACAAGGGCGCGGCCGCGGGCCGCAACGTGCGCGAGTATCTCGACAAGATGGCCGCCGCGCTCGACGGGCTCGGCTCGGTCGTCGCCGAGTGCGCGTACAGCGTGGATTCCGCGCTGCGCGGCAGCGCAAGCTCGTTTCTCTCCGCGGTGGACTCGGACGCGCGGATCGCGCACGGCGCCGTACGGCTCGTGCTTTCGCGGCCCGACATCAGCTCGCAGCTCGTCGACAACCTGAACGCGTCGATTCACTTGCGTGCGCTACTGACGGATCTGTTCGTCGTCGACGAGGCGCTGAAGCCGCCTAGATCCTGAGTCGTAGCACCGGCACTGCCACCAAACCGCGCGGTGCGGGTCAACGCACCGATGTGCGAGGTTCGCTCGCTCTCTGCTCGGTGCAACGAATTTCCTTGCGCGCCGACTACTTGCGACCCCGCAAACGATTTGTTTATGCTGCGTGCGAGGTTCGAAGCCGCCGCACAACCACAGAAGGTCGCACAATGAAAAAGTTTTCCGGTAAGGTCGCGTTGATCGTTACTTTGCTTCTTCCTCTGATCGCGTGCAGCCAAGGGTCTGCGCCGGGCGCGCGGCGGCCGAAGACGATTCGCCCGAGGGGCAGGCGTTCCAGTACCGCGTCGGGCTCATGCACGCCGTCGCGTGGAAGGTCGGCAAGCTGCGCGCCATGGCGATGGGTGAGATCCCGGTTGACGACATGGCGGCCGTGAAGGGCGCACGCGACGTCGCGGCGCTCGCTGGCATGATGCCCGAAGGCTTCATCCCGAACAGCGCAGTCAAAGGCAGCGCCGCGTTGCCCGAGATCTGGACGAACTTCCCGGACTTCGAGTCGAAGGCCGCCGACCTCGGTAAGGCCGCAGCCGCGCTCGCGGACGCCGCGCAGGCGAACGGCTTCGAAGCCTCGAAGGGCATGGTGCAGGCCGTCGGCCAATCGTGCGGCGGCTGTCACCGGCCGTATCGGAAGCGCGAAGAGTAAGCGCTTCGCTTCGCTAGTCATCGACAGCGGCGGCTCGGTCTTCCGAGCCGCCGCTTTCTTTTTCGGGCACGCGTTACTGCAGCGTGCCTTTTCGCTGAAAGCCGGCGCGATCGCCCGAGCGCACGCGCAGCTCCATCTTCTCGGCATTGCGCAGCACGTTGAGCGGCACATCGACGCCCGCGCTGCCCATGCTCCAGACGCGCCGGAACATGTTCGCGAGACCGACCACGGGCTCGTCGTCGATGCCGACGATCACGTCGCCGGGCCGGAGGCCCGCTTTGTCCGCGGGACAGTTGCGGTAGACGCCGACGACCGTGAGGTCGTGCTGGTCGTCGTGGACGAGCATGCCGAGCCACGGCCGCGGGGGCGCGAGGCGCCGGCCGTGCGCGCAGATTTCGTCGACGATCGGCACGAGCAAGTCGATCGGCACGAACATGTTCACGGTGCTCATCGCGCCGTTGACTTCGAAGCCCTGGATCACGAGCGAGCCGAGGCCGCAGAGCCTGCCGTGCCGGTCGACGAGCGCGGCGCCGGACCAGCTGTCGTGCGGCGGCGTCGTGAATAGGGCTTGGTCGATCACGTATTCCCAGCGGCCCGCGAACTCTTGCTTCGCGATCACGCGCGCCTCGATGACCTGCTCGTTCCCGCTGCTGCTCATCACGGACACCGCGTCGCCGACGACCAGGTCGGACGCACTGCCGAGCTCCATGGACCCGCCGTGCAGCGGCAGCGACGGCTTCACCAGCGCGAAACCGCTGTCGAAGTCGTAGCCCACGACGAAGCCCGGCACGACCGTCGAGCGAGTGCCGATCCAGACATTCTCGGCTTCGTGCACGACGTACCCGATCGTTGCGATGAGCCCGTCGTCGCGGATGCGTACGCCGTGACCGACGCGCTCCGTGCCGAGCAGGCCGGCGCTCATCGCGTCGTCAGGGATGTGCGCGGTGATGGACACCATCGCTTCGATCCCGGGGACTTTCGGTGTGGCTCGAGCGCTCATGGAACTATGGTAGCTGCGCTCGGCGGCTTCCGCGAGCTTGCTTCTTGGCGTTGCGGTCGCTGCGAGCTGCGGTCGTGGTCGCAGTGCTGAGCTCGCGGTCGTGGTCGCTGCGAGCCGCGGTCGTGGTCGCTGCGAGCCGCGGTCGTGGGTCATTCCTCCCGCTACCGCCCGGTCGGCCTGATTTTGTCTCACGCGTTCCGACGGCGCGGGCCGCGAGTGCCAGTCGACGCTTTGCATCAGTTCGCGAGCCGCTTGCCACTCGCGATGCCATCGTCGCTTCGATGGCCCGCTTTCGCTGGGCCGACCGAGCGCGGGAGGAACAACCCACGACCGCAGCTCGCAGCGATCTCAGCGCAACGCTCGTCGCGAAGACGCGCATCGCTCCGTGTGCGGGGAAGGCACGCGCGACGCTCGTCGCGAAGATTGCGCATCGCTACGCTCGCGAAGGCACACGCAGCTGCGCCGCGACCACGCGCGCACCGCCACGCGCGCACCAGCACGCTCGCGCGCCAGCAGACGCGCGCGCCACCACGACGCGCTGTCGGGGCGGTTAGCGGTCTTCGAAGGGGTAGACGCCGGGCTCGGGGAGGAAGTTGTCGGTGAGTCCGTCGATCGCGGTCGAGCCCATGAGCCAACGCGCTTCCTCCGCACCCGCGCCGATGTGCGGCGTGCCGATGAAGTTCGGCAGTCGCAACAGCTCGTCGTCGGTAGGCGGCTCGAGAGCGAAAGCGTCGATCGCAGCCGCGGCGATGCGCCGCGATTTCAGCCGCTCCTTCAGCGCCGCCTCGTCGATGATCCTGCCGCGCGCCGTGTTGATCAGCACGCAGTCCGGGCGCAGCTTGTCGAGCGCCGCGGCGTCGTAGAGCCCGCGCGTGAGTTTCGTCACGGTGAGGTGAATCGACAGCACCTCGGAGCGCGCGAGCAGCTCGTCGAAGCCGACCGGAGTGACGCGGTGGCGCGCGTAGAATTCTGCGTAGTCTTTGATGTCGCACGCGAGCACGGTGCAGTCGAACGGCTGCAGGAGGCGCACGAATTCCTTGCCGATCTCGCCGCAGCCGTGAATGCCGACGACACGCCCCGTGAGGTGCCGGCCCATGCGCTGCAGCGGCCGCTCCGCGCGCCGCATCGCCGCGTTGAGATCGACGACGTGGCGCAACCCCGCGATCGCGAGGCACAGCGCGAGCTCGGCGACCGAGCGCTTGTTGACGCCCGGCGTCCAGCCGAGCCGCACGCCATGGCGCCGCATCGCCTCGGGGTCGATCTTGTCGAGCCCGACGCCGAGCTTCGATACGACCTTGAGGCGCGGCAGAGCACGGAGCACGCGATCGTTGATCGGCTCGAACGAGACGATTGCCGCGTCGTAGCCGTCGAGATACGCGATCGTCTCCTGCTCGGTGCGATAGTGAGGCACGCCTTCCGTGTTCACCTTCGCGTCGGGGTAACGCTCGAGTAACAGCTTCACGAGCCCCGAGTGCTGACCGAACGAGATCGCTGGAACCGCAACGCGCATGGAATGTTTCGTCGCTACCGAGTTCGTCGACGACCCGCGCCGCACGCGGCTAAGCGGCCGTAGACCTTGAGAAAAACCCAGAAAAAAGTATAGCGGACACGCGGGTCCGGCTGCGGACCCCTGTGGCATAATTCCAACCTCTCGCGCGTCGCCTGCGCCACGACCAAGATGCCCGGCATGGAAGCCGCCGCTCGAAGATTCAGGGATTCTTGGGATAACGAATACTCATGAAGAACGCATTGCTCATCGTCATCGCGTTTGCCTTGGGCGGCGCCGCGGTTTGGTACTTCACCGGCGGTGAACATGCTTCGGCTCCCGGGACCGGCCCGCAAGCGGCGGGCGGCAGGCCCGGCGGCGCCGGTGGTCCTCCGGGCGGCGGCCGCCCGGGCGGCTTCGGCGGCGGTTTCCAGAACCAGCAGCCGCCGCTCGTGACGATCGCGCGTGTGAAGAAAGATCAACTCTACGATGTCGTCGAAGCGCTCGGCACGGCGCAAGCGAACGAGTCAGTGATCGTCAACGCCAAAGTCACCGACACCGTGCGGCGCGTGAACTTCGAGGACGGCGACTACGTCGAGGCCGGCGCGGTGCTCGTGGAGCTCACGAACCAAGAGGAATCGGCGCTGCTTGCGGAAGCGCGCGCGAACCTCGACGACGCGCAGAACGAGCTGCGCCGACAGCAAGACATCGCGAACAAGGGTCTCGGGGCCGCGAGGGATTTCGACCTCGCGCGCTCGCGCGCCACGGCGCAGGAGGCGCGCCTCAACACCGTCGTCGCGCGCTTGACGGATCGGCTGATCCAGGCGCCGTTCAGCGGGATACTCGGCTTCCGTCAAGTGAGCCCCGGCACGATGGTGAGTCCCAACACCGCGATCACGTCGATCGACGACATCAAAACGATCAAGCTCGACTTCACGGTCCCGGAGACGTTCTTGGGTGCGATGGTGCCGAACGCACGGGTCGTCGCGCAGAGCGTGAGCTATCCCGGCCGCGAGTTCGAAGGCATCGTGCGCACGGTCGGCTCGCGCGTCGACCCGATCACGCGCGCCGTCACGGTCCGCGCGCACGTCGAGAACAAGGACCGCGCGCTGCGCCCCGGCATGTTGCTCACGGTGCAAGTCGTCACCTCGCAGCACCTCGCGCTCGTAGTGCCCGAGGGCTCGGTCTTCCAGATCCAGAATCGCGCCTACGTCTACCGCGTCGAGGATGAAGTCGCGCATCAGCAGCAGATCGAGGTCGGCGGCCGCCGCTTCGGCGTCGTCGAGGTGCTTAGCGGGCTGAAGGAAGGCGACGTGATCGTCACCGAAGGCATCGTGAAGCTCCGCGACGGCGTCAAGGTTCGCCACGAAGGCGGCGAGGCCGCGGTCAGCGAACGCTTCGATTCGGACGAGGGTGCCGGAGCCGTCAAGGCTCGTAGCTGATCGGTCGCCGCCATGTGGTTGTCAGACATCTCCGTCAAACGCCCGGTCTTCGCGACCGTCCTGAGCCTCATGCTCCTCGCGCTCGGCGCGCTCTCGTTCCGCGACCTCACCGTCCGTGAAAATCCCGACACCGTGCAGCCCACGGTGCAGGTGCAGGTCGGCTACCCCGGCGCGTCCGCGGAAATCATGGAGACGCGGATTACCCAGGTGCTCGAGGCGGAGCTGTCCGGCATCGAGGGCGTGAAGGCGATCCGCTCGCAGAGCCGCGACGGCCAGTCATCGCTCACGGTCGAGTTCTACATGAACCGCAACCTCGACGAGGCTGCGAACGACGTGCGCGACCGCGTGTCGCGCGTGAGCCGGCGCTTGCCGGACGACGTGAACAACGTGAGCGTGCAGAAGGCGGACGCCGACACGCAGCCGATCATGTGGCTCACGCTCGCGAGCACCAGCGGCATGAACCTGATGGAGCTCACCGACTACACCGAGCGCTATCTGCTCGATCGGTTTGCGACGATTCCGGGCGTGTCGCAGATCAACAAGTTCGGTTCCGGCGGCCCGTCGATGCGGGTGTGGATCGACCGGCTCGCGCTGGCCGCGCGCGGCCTCACGGTCACGGACATCGAAACGGCGCTCACCCGCGAGAACCTCGAGCTCCCGGCCGGCCGCATCGAGTCGAAAGACCTCGATTTCCAGGTCCGGATCGCGCGCAACTACGAGACCGCGGATCAATTCCGCAACCTCGTCCTCTCACAGGGCAAAGACGGCCACCTCGTGCGGCTCGCCGAGGTCGCGAACGTCGAGGTAGCGTCGCGCGAGCAGAGTCGGATGTTCCGGACGAACGGGAGCCTCACGACCGGGTTCGGCATCATCAAGGCGTCGACCGCGAACACCGTCGAGGTTCTGGACGCGGTCAAGCGCGAGGTGGAGCTCGTCAACGAGAACCTGCCGCAAGGTCTGAGCTTGATCACGAGCGGCGACGAATCGCTCTACATCCGCGCGGCGATCAACGAGATCTACTGGACGATCGGCATTACCACGGCGCTCGTCGGCTTCGTGATCTTCGTGTTCTTAGGCTCGCTGCGCGCGACGCTGATTCCGCTCGTGACGATCCCCGTGTGCCTGGTCGCGACGTTCTCCGTGCTGTCGCTGTTCGGCTACTCGATCAATCTCGTCACGCTGCTCGCGCTTGCGCTCTCGATCGGCCTCGTCGTCGACGACGCGATCGTCGTGCTCGAGAACGCCCACAGACGCGTCGAAGCGGGCGAAAGTCCGCTGCTCGCGTCGTACAACGGCACGCGCCAGGTCGCGTTCGCCGTGATCGCGACCACGGTGGTGCTCGTCTCGGTGTTCGCGCCGGTCGCGTTCCTCAAAGACAGCATCGGCCGCGTGTTCGCCGAGCTCGCGGTCACCATCGCGGCCGCGGTGCTGTTCTCGGCCGTGCTCGCGCTGTCGCTCTCGCCGATGATGTGCTCGAAGCTACTGCGCTCGAGCACGAAGGAAAGCAAGCTCACGCACACGCTCGACTCGGCGTTCGAGTGGCTGTCGAACAAGTACCAGAACGCGCTCACCAATTCGCTGCGCGCCCCGTGGGCGTCCGTCGTCGTGTGCGTTGCGATCGGCGTTGGCGCCTATTTCCTCGTGCAAACGCTGCCGCAGGAATATGCGCCGCAGGAAGACCGCGGTCAGTTCAACGGCTCGATCCAGGCGCCCGAGGGTGCGGGCTACGCGCGCTTGCGAGACGCGGCGGACAAGATCGAGGTGGCGATGAAGCCGTACTTCGACGACGGCACGATCGTGCGCGGCGTCGTGAGCGTGCCGGGCTGGAACAACCAGTCGGGCATCGTGAACGTGACGCTGAAGCCGTGGGGCGAGCGCAAAGTTGCGACGCAGGACCTGATCAATATTCTCAGCAAGCAGTGGGAAGACATCCCCGACGTCCGCGTCACGGCGTTCATAAACAACGGCCGCGGCGGCGGCGGTGGTGGTGGCGGTGGTGGCGGATCGCCCGTGCAGCTCGTGCTCGGCGGGCCGAATTACGACGAGCTCGCGCGCTGGCGCGACATCATCATTGCAACGGCCTCCGAGAATCCCGGCCTCACGCGACTCGACTCCGACTTGCGCGAGACGCAGCCGCAGGTGCTCGTGCGCGTCGACACGGACCGCGCTGCGAGCCTCGGCATCACGGCACGCACCATCGGCTCGACGCTCCAGACGATGATGAGCGAGCGCCAGGTCACGACCTACGTCGTCGACGGCGAGGAATACGACGTCGTGCTCCAGGCGAAGCCCGAGCAGCGCGCAACGTATTCCGATCTGCGCAACATCTTCGTGCGCTCGGACCGAACGCAGGAGCTCATCCCGCTGTCGAACCTCACGAAGCTCGAGGACATGGCGGGCCCGAGCACGCTGAATCGTCACAACCGGATGCGCGCGGTCACGATCAGCGCGAACTTGACACCCGGCTACACACTCGGCGAAGGCCTCGACTACCTCGAGAACCTGGTCCACACGCAGCTGCCGAGCACGGCGCAGATCGACTACAAGGGCGAGTCGCTCGAGTACAAGGAAGCGTCCGGCGCGCTGTACTTCACGTTCGGCATCGCGCTGTTCGTGGTGTTCCTCGTGCTCGCGGCGCAGTTCGAGAGCTTCGTGCACCCGCTCGTGATCATGGTCACCGTGCCGCTCGCCGTCGCGGGTGGGCTGTTCGGGCTCTGGGTCGCGGGCATGACGCTTAACATCTACAGCCAGATCGGCATCATCATGCTCGTCGGCATCGCGGCGAAGAATGGCGTGCTGATCGTCGAGTTCATCAACCAGATGCGCGACCGAGGGCTCGAATTCAAGGAAGCGATCATCACGGCGTCGAAGATCCGCTTCCGGCCCGTGATCATGACGGCGTTTTGCGCGGTGATGGGGTCAGTGCCGTTGATTCTCGCGCACGGGCCCGGTGCGGCGAGCCGGTCGGCACTCGGCGTCGTGATTTTCTCGGGCGTCAGCCTCGCGACGTTCTTCACGCTGTTCATCGTGCCGTCGGTGTACAACCTGATGGCGCGGCGCACGAGCTCGCCGAACGCGATCGCGGATCGGCTCGCGACGATGACCTCGCCGTCCGAGGCTCTCTAGCTCCGCCGTAGCTTTCTCGCGCTCGCGCCCCGCGTCGTACGGGGCGCTCCGATTCGCCCTTCCCAATTCACTTCGGCCGGTCGCCGCGAGCCACTCGACGTTTGGGTTTCGGCCGGTCGCCTGTTTCGTGTCGCTGTCAGTAAAGTGTCAGAGTCGGCTGGCACACTCGTGCTTGTCGATCATTCACACCGGAACCCAAATGATGCCAATCGAGCGAAGGACGGCGCGCCGAGGCGCTCCGCCGCGACAAGCAGGAGATACGTGGGCCATCGTGCTGGCCGCCGGTGAAGGTACCCGGCTACGCAGCTTGACGATGGACGCGGGCGGGGACAGCGTGCCGAAGCAGTTCTGTGCGCTGCGCTCGGGACCCTCGCTGCTGCACGAGACGTTGCGGCGCGCGGAAGCGGTCGTCGACCCGTCGCGAGTGTGCACGATCGTGGCGCAGCAGCACGGTCGCTGGTGGATGCCGGCGCTCGCGGGCAGTCTTCGCGGCAACGTCATCGTGCAGCCCCAAAATCGCGGTACCGCGAACGGAATCCTGCTAGCTCTGTCGTGCGTGCTCGAACGTGACCCGGCTGGCGAACGTCGTCGTCTTGCCCTCGGATCACTATGTTGGCGACGAACCTACGCTGTGCGCCGGAATTCGGCGGTCGCTGCACGCGCTCCGAGCCCGCGATGCCGAAATCGTGCTGCTCGGCGTCGCGCCGGAAGAGATCGATTCCGACCTCGGCTACATCGTGCCTGGGCAGCGGAGCGTTGGAGTGCCCGTCGGCGTGCGCAAGTTCGTCGAAAAGCCGGCGGCTCGCGAAGCGCGTGCGCTCATCGAAGAAGGCGCGCTCTGGAACGTCTTCATCCTCGCCGCGCGAGCCCGTTCACTGCTCGATCTCGTCCGCGGCAGAAATGCCGCGATCGTCGAGCAGATGCGAGCAGCGTGGCGACTCGACGCGCGCTCACCGTCGGCCAACTCGGCCCTGACCGAGCTGTACCGCGGGCTCCCAACCCTCGACTTCTCGCGCGATGTCGCCGCAGGGCGCGAAAGCTCGCTCAGCGTGCTGCACGTGCCGTCGTGCGGATGGTCGGATCTCGGCACGCCGGAGCGCGTCGCGAAGGTCCTGATGCGACCGGTTGCCGAACGAGCGTCGTTCTTTCGATCCTCCACGGCGCTGAGCCTCGAGGAGAGTTTCCTGCGCCGCCAAGCAATGTCCGAGCGCGCCCAGCGCACTGCCGCAGCGCCGTAAGTCTGTTAGGCGAGCCGCTGGCGGTGTTGCGGGGAAACGTAATCCGCACCGTCGTGCCGATCCCATTCGGTCCCGCATCGATCGACAGGCCGCCGCGATGCAGCGTCGTGACGTCGTTCACGATGGCGAGGCCAAGGCCGCTTCCGTTGCCGCGTGCGTTACTCGCGCGGACGAAGCGCTCGACGACCTTGGCGCGCTCGTCGGGGGGAATGCCGACGCCGGTATCGCTCACTTCGAGATACGGTGTGCCGGCATGCATGCCGCAACGAACGGTCACGCTGCCGCCCGCCAACGTGTGAGTGATTGCGTTGGTCACTAGCGCCTTGGCGGCCTCGCCGAGCAACCAGTCGATTCCGTGCACCGAGGCTTCCTCGATCTGCGCGCCGAGATCGACTCCGGAGGCCTCGGCCGCGCCTAGGTTGTCGGCCACGGCCGTCTCCGCGATCGACGCGAGGTCGACCTGCTCGAGCCGCAGGCCGGGATTGACGCTTTCGTCCGCGCGCGCGAGCGTCAGTAGCTCTTGAGTCGTGTGACTCAGGCGGCGCGCGCCGTCGAGGATTCGGCGCAGACGCTCTTCCCGCGCCGGATCGCTCTCGTTGGTCGACATGAGCTCGAGCTGGGCCTGAATACCGGCGAGCGGCGTTCGGAGCTGATGCGCCGCGTTTT
This sequence comes from uncultured Gammaproteobacteria bacterium, assembly GCA_963742115.1. Classification (GTDB taxonomy): domain Bacteria; phylum Pseudomonadota; class Gammaproteobacteria; order Steroidobacterales; family Rariloculaceae; genus FEN-1219. Next base: position 328,642 of record CAVUKQ010000004.1, on the reverse strand, counting down.
CGAGAAACCGTCGCTGGCTCGCCGCGTTTTCGTACACGCGTGAGAACAACCGGTTGAGCGCTGCGACCAGGCTGCGCACTTCCGCGGGCACGCGGCCGATGGAAATCGGCGTCAGGTCGTCGGATGAACGCTCCGACAGCTGATGCTCTATCTCCCAAAGCGGACCGAGAGACATGTGCACGCTGAACCAAATCAGCGCAAGGATCAGGCCGAGCACGGCGACGTCGGTCGTGACGGCGGTGAGCAGAATACGCTCGCGCAGCGCGTCGCGTTGATGTGTCGTCTCCGCGATCGCCACCGTGATTCGCTCGTTGCCGACGTAGGCGCTGTGGCCGATCAAACGGATGCTCTGGCCGCGATACTGGGCGTTCCTACCACCAGGGCTCCGGAACGAGCGCGGCGGGTCCGGCAGGTCCGCGTCGCCGGCGATGAATGTCCCGTCCGCGGCACTGACGCGGAAAAACAAAGAATCCTGAGATCCGGCGCGCAGTACCGCGAGCGCGTCCGGCGGCAGCGCCAGACTAAGGTGGCTCGTCACGTCTCTTTGGACGTGCGCCGCGACGACGAGCGCCGAGTCGAGCAACGCCTGGTCGAACGCGTCGATATAGGGCGGAAGCGACTAAGAAGTAGTCGCTCACCGCGCCAGCCGTCAGCACGGCGGCGGCCGGCAAGAACAGCGTGACGAATAGCCTGCGCCGAATGGACGGCCTTTCAGCTCGCTCGTTCATCGAAGCGATAACCCATTCCGCGTATCGCGCGGATCTGCGCCGCGCCGCCAAGTTTTGCGCGTAGCCTGGACACGTATTGCTCGACGGCGTTCGCCGTGAGCTCTTCGCTCCAGTCCGAGATCGAGCTCAGCAGTTTGTCCTTCGACACGAGGCGACCGGCGTTCAAGACGAAGCACTCGAGAATCGCCCATTCGCGCTGAGTGAGATCGAGGCCGCGCCCTTCGACCTTCGCTTCCTTGTGAGCCATGTCGACCTCGAGGTCGCCGAACGCGACCTGTGAGCTCGCGACGGCGTTCGCTCGTCGGATCAACGCGCGGCAACGCGCGATGAGCTCGGCGATCTCGAAGGGCTTCGTCATGTAATCGTCGGCACCGAGGTCGAGTGCCGTGACCCGGTCGGAGAGTCCATCGCGCGCGGTCAGCATCAACACGGGAATCGTCTTGCCGCGGCCGCGCAGTCCATGCACGAGGCGCAGCCCGTTTTCGCGCGGTAGGCCGATGTCGACGATCGCGAGATCGAAGGGCTCGGCCTGCAGCGCCGAGCGCGCAGCCTCGGCCGTTCCCACGAGGTCGACGGCGAATCCGGCGGCATTGAGCGCGAGCCGAACGGCGTCGCCGAGCAAGGAATCGTCTTCGACGATGAGCACTCTCATGACACGCGCCTATGCCGGAAGTATGGCAGCCGGTCGCTGACGCGAGCCTGACGGCGGACTCATCGTCCGCGACCGTCGGCTAAGCGAGCCGTCGGAATTTCGAGGCCGGTGAGCACGCGGTTCGCGAGTGTCTCGTAGGCGCCGTCGAAATGATGCCCGCCCGGAAGCGCTTCCGCCGTGACGTGGCCGGCGGGCACCTTCTCGCACAACGAATCGTCTTCGTCTCGTCCGTAGAGGCACAGCGTACGGGCGGCGTCGAGCCGCATCGCTTCCGGGAGGGTCGCCCGGTCTCCCGCGTCGTCGAGCACCCAGTTCGCGAGATGAAACTCGAACGAGGCCTGCTCGCCCGGGGCGATCAGCACCGAGCGCGCGACGAGGTTGCGCGACGTCGATGGCAACCGGTTCAACGCAAAAGGCAACACGTCGGCGCCTTGAGAGTAGCCGATGACGACGGCGCGCGATTTGCCCCAGTGCGCTGCATAGAAGCGCAGCACGCGATCGAGGTCGGTTGCCAAGCCCTCCGGAGTGCGCGGCGTCCAGAAGTAACGCAGCGAGTCGACGCCGACGACGGAGACACCGCGCGCGGCGAGCGCGCTTCCCACGGCCTTGTCGAGCCCCGCCCAACCGCCGTCCCCGGATAGGAGCACCGCGAACAAGTCGCTCCCGCCCGCGGCCGGCACCTCGACGAGCGGCAGGTCAGCCAGACCAGCGGGCGGCGTCATCGCCGGCTGTTCCGCTTGCAGTTGATGGAACGTCGAGAGGAATTGCGGCAGCCAATTGCGCGTCACGGAGTAACCGTGACCGACGTTCGGGAGGCTCACCAGCGTCGCGTTGCCCGTGTCCGCGACGAATTGTCTCGTGACCGCGGCGGAACAGACCGCGTCTTGCTCGCCCTGCAGTGCTACCCACGGATTGCCCAGCGCTTTCGCGGGTAGCAAATTCACCCCGCCGTCCTGCCGCGGCGTGGAGCCCAGGCCCTCGCCCCTGCACAACGATTTCCTGATCGACAGCTCCGGACAAAAACCCAACGATATCGCCCCGGAGAATGTGTTCGTGGGCGCCTGCGCGAGCATTGCATAGGCGAGGGACGCGCCCGAGGAGTAGCCAACCAGGAGAGGCGTGTAGTACGTCGGCAGCTTGGCGTAGCTCTGCACGTAGTGAGAAAGGTTTTCGAGGTCGCCGTCGGGCATGACGCAACTCGCGCCGTCCTGTTCCAAGTTCGCGACGAGTTGCGGCACGCTGATTCCGGCGACGAGAGCGCCCTCGTCGGCCAGCGCTTCGGCCATGCCGACGACGCCTTGGTTCCAACCGCCATCGCCCGAAAGAAAGAGCACGAACGAGCTCACTGCACCGTGCGGCCGGTACAACGTTACGTCGGTGAAGCGGCCATGCGAAAGCGTCTCTTGCGCGTGCGCCGTTGACAACGTGAGACACGCAGCGAGTGCGCCGGCGAGGACCATTAATTTCTTGGGATGCATCGGGCGACTCGAGAAGAGGGGCGCCGCTCCGCAGAGCAGAACGGCGCCCGAGTGTGACTTGCTTCGAGCCGGTTAGCCGACCGCGTAGTTGCGGCCTTCCATACAAACTGTGAACGCGCGATTGTAGTTCGCGACTTCACTCGCGCTCTGTTTCTTCGCCGTCACCGGATCGAAATCGCTTTCTCCGGCCGCCCAGTCATGGCACTGGGTGCGATCTTGAGTGATCTTCGTTTCATCCTGGCCTGCTTCCGGATAGACGAACAGGTTCGCGACGGCCTTGTCGTCCGCGTGAACGCGTGCGGGAACCGGCAGGTAGCCATACGGATAGAGCCACGGATCGTAGGCATAGGGACCGTAGTAGTACGGCAAACCAAAGCCGAGCCCGACGCTCACATGCGGATGAAAAGGCCCGTGCGCTGCCGCGGGAAAACTCGAGAAAGCCAACACGCCTGCGAACAGCAACAACGCTAGGGTCTTCATAACGTCTCCTTCGGGGCGGCGAGAGTCATGTCGCTCGTCTTCGTGCCCCATGAGACAACCTAGGCGTCCCCACATGAAGGGAGATTGGCCGCGACATTAAATCGCGCGTAACCAATCCGCTCTGTGCAGTCAGCGTCTCGTCAGGTTTGCGGCGCAAGGTCCTCGAGTCGGAAGCCGACGTCGCGTGTGACCAACCGGTTCCCGACGGGAATTCCACTAGTTCAGTCCGAGGAGAGAAACATGAAAGCTTCGATCGCAACACTCGTCATGCTCGTCGGTGCCGGCGCCGGCGTATCCGGGTCCGCAATGGCGTCGACTTCCGTGCTTGCGCACGAGCACGAAGACACGCGCCAGGTCGTCGTTCGCTACGGCGACCTCAACGTCGATACGGCGCAGGGCGCGGAGCAGCTATACGGCCGGATCAGCCACGCCGCACACACGGTCTGCGGCGTCCACGGCGACCCGATGTACAAGATGTATCACGCCTATCACCGCTGTCTGCAGACGACGTTGGAGCAGGCGGTAGCGACGGTCGACCACGCGAAGGTCACGGCGCTGTACGACCAGCACTTCCGGGGAAGCCACGTGGCCGACGCCGGGTCGGCGAGCGACCGCGGTCTACGCTCCTCCACGTGACGTCCGCTAGCTCGCGACGGCTCCGGCGCCGGTGCCGGAGCCGCGCGAAGCGCCCAACGCAGCTACGCGCGGCGTCCGTCCAGACAAGCGACCGCGTTTCTGCCTATCCTTGGCGGTCTCAGTCGCCGGTGCCGCCGCTTGCATTTCGTGATCCTCGCCGTCGTGCTGATGGGCCTCGTCGTCGGCCCGGGCATCTGGGTGCAGTCCGTGATGAGGCGCCATCGCTATCCCGCGAACCGCTACGCGAAGACCGGCGGCCAAGTCGCGCGCGAGCTGCTCGATTCTCAAGGTTTGCGCCACGTCGTCGCCGAGACCACGGATCGCGGCGATCACTACGATCCGATCGCGAAGGCCGTGAGGCTGTCCGCCGACAACTTCAACGGACGCTCGCTGACGGCGCTCGCGGTCGCGGCACACGAGGTGGGCCACGCGCTCCAGGACGCGCGCGGGTTCCCGCCGCTGCGCTGGCGCACGCGGCTCGTGACGTGGGTGCATCCGATCGAGCGTGTCGGCGCGGGAATGTTGATGATCTCGCCGTTCGGCGCGATGTTCACGCACTCGCGCGTGCTCGGAATCCTGACGTTCCTCGTCGGCATGGCGACGCTCGCGTCGGGCGTGCTCGTGCACTTCGTGACGCTGCCCACGGAGCTCGACGCGAGCTTTCGACGGGCGTTACCGCTCGTGCAGCAACGCGGGGTCCTTCTGAAGGAAGACCTGCCGCGGGCGCGCAAGCTCCTGACCGCGGCGGCGTTGACCTACGTTGCTGTCGCGCTGCAGAGCTTGTTGAACATCGCGCGGTGGTGGGCGATCCTGCGGCGCTAGCGGCCGAGGCGACTACTCATCCGCGACGCGGTTCTTGAGCGTGCCGATGTTCGGCACGTGCACTTCGACGACGTCGCCGGCCTTTAGATACTTCGGCGGATCGAACCGCGCACCCGCGCCCGTCGGCGTGCCCGTCGCGATGACGTCGCCGGGCAGGAGCCGCATGAAGCTGGACAGATACGCGATCAGCCGCGTGAAAGGGAAGATCAGGTTCGCCGTCGTGTCGTCCTGCCGGAGCTCGCCGTTCACGTGCGTCGTGAGATGCAGCTCCTCGCCGTCGCGAAACTCGTCGGCCGTCACCATCCACGGGCCGAAGCCGCCGGAGCGCTCGAAGTTCTTGCCCGGCGTCACGTTGAATTTGGAGTGACGCAGCCAGTCCCGTACGCTGCCTTCGTTCATCAGCGACAGCCCCGCGACGTGGCTCCAGGCGTCGCTTTCCGCGATCCGCCGGCCTTGCTTGCCGATCACGAGCACGATCTCGCCTTCGTAGTCGAGCTGATCGGACTCCGCCGGATCGAGGATCGGCTCGCCGTGGCCTACGAGACTGCCCGGCGTGCGCATGAACACGCTCGGGTACTTCGGCGGCGGCTCGGCGTCCTTGTATTCCGCGTTGCGGTTGCCGTAGTTGATGCCGATGCAGATGATCTTCTCGGCATCGGGCACCGTCGGAAGATAGTGGATGTCGTCGAGCGCGACGCTCGGCTCGCGCGCCTCGGCGAGGTCGCGCACGCGCGGCAGCACGCCCGCGCGCAGCGCGTCGCCGAGCGTGTCGATCTTCGAGCCGAACAGCCTGCCGACGTCGACGATCCCGTCGCCTTGACGACGCCCCAGCTCGCGCGGTCCTCGGTGCGAAAGCTCAAGATGCGCATGCGCGCGGCTGCGAGATCAGCGCGCCGCGGCGCGCTTACGCGACGGCGCCGCGGCGAGCCCCGCGCGCTCGAGCACGCCGTCGAGCTTCGTCGCGAGCTCGGCCGTAGCCGGCACCATCGGCAGGCGATGCTCGTTCTTATCGAGCAGCCCGAGCTTCATCATCATGTACTTCATCGGGATCGGGTTCGTGTCGTAGAACACGGCCTTGTTGATCTCGAGCAGCTGGTCGTGGAGCTTGCGGCCCGCGGCTAAGTCGTTTGCGAACACCGCCTCGCACATTTCCGCGAGCACGCTCGGCCGCAGGTTGCCGACCGCGTTCATCAGGCCGCACGCGCCGATCGCCATCATCGGGAAGCTGAGCTCCTCGAGGCCCACGAACACTTTGAAGTCGTCGCCGAACTCGTGCAGGCACTCCGACGCGAAGCCGAGGTCGTTGACCGCGTGCTTCAGCCCCACGAACGTGTCGGACTTGTCCTTGCACGCCTTCAGCGTGTCGAGAGTAACGTTGACCGCCGTGCGGCCCGGGATGTGATAGATCATCCACGGCAGGTCGTGGCCCTTCGCGAGCTCGAGGTAGTACGCGACGAGCCCGCGCTGCGGCGGGCGGATGTAGTAGGGCGTCACGATCAGCAGCGCGTCGGCTCCGGCAGCGACCGCGTGATCCGTGAGCGCGCGGCTCTCCGCGAGCGACTGCGAGCCCGACGCCGCAACCACCGGAACGCGTCCCGCCGTGACGTCCACGGCGAGGGTCACGAGCCGGTTGCGCTCTTCGATCGTGAGCGTCGACGGCTCGGCGGTCGTGCCGTTCACCAGGATGCCGTGCGAGCCTTCGTCGATTTGGAAGCTCACGAGCTCCGCGTATTTTTCGTAGTCCACTTCGCCGTTCTTGAACGGCGTGATGAGCGGCGGAATCGAGCCGCGCAGCGTCGCGGGATCGCGCTTGCCGCGTTCCGTGGAGACGCCGGTCGCGGCGGCACGTTTGCGTTCGGGTTTGGGCATCAGGCGTCTCGTAAGATCATGACAGCCAAGTAAATTGACACGCGGAAGAGCGTTCAATTACCGTGGGTGGCTTTCGCCGAAAGTCTACGTCAAGCCGCGACGGGAATCACGCTTGCCTCACCTGATCGTCGAGTACTCCGGGAACATCGAGGATCAGATCGGCCTCGACGCGCTGCTCGACACGCTGCACGCCTGTGCCCTTCGCACCGGCGTGTTTCCGCTCGGGGGACTGCGCGTGCGCGCGCACCGCACGGATCACTATCGCATCGCGGACAAAGCCGAGGAGAACGGCTTCGTGCACGTGACGGCGCTGATCGGCCACGGCCGTACGCTGGACGTGCAGCAGCGCGCGGGCGAGCAGTTGTTCGCGGCGCTCACCGAGCACCTCGGGCCGCTCTACGACAGGAGCCCGCTCGCGATCTCGCTGAACATCCAGGAATTCCATCCCGTGTTGAACTTCAAGAAGAACAATTTGCACGAGCACGTCAAGAAGCGCGGCGCGGGCAAGCCGCAGAGCGGAGCGAAGTAGTGGCCGCTCCCGCTAAAGGCGCCACCCTCGAGGGCAACGTGGCGAAGGCAGAGCAGGCCGCAGCGCGATTCGCGCAAGGCGGCGTGCAGCATTTCATCGACGGTACCGCGCGCGCGTCCGTCTCCGGCAAGACCTTCGAGACGGAGACGCCGATCGACGGCCGCGTGCTCGCGAAGGTCGCCGCGGGCGACGCGCAGGACGTCGCGGCCGCCGCCGCGGCGGCCCAAAAGGCGTTCCCCGCGTGGCGCGATTTGCCGGGTGAGCAACGCCGCGCGCTGTTGCACGCGATTGCCGACGCGATCGAGGCGCGTGCCGAAGAGATCGCTCTGCTCGAGTCGCTCGACACGGGCCAGCCCATCCGCTTCATGTCGGCGGCCGCGAAGCGCGGCGCGGAGAACTTCAGGTTCTTCGCGGACAAGGCGCCCGAGGCCGACCGCGGCCTGTCGCTGCCCGCGCGCGAGCACGTGAACTACACGCTGCGCCAGCCGCTCGGGCCGATCGCGGCGATCACGCCTTGGAACACGCCGTTCATGCTGTCGACGTGGAAGATTGCGCCCGCGCTCGCGTCGGGCTGCACCGTCGTGCACAAGCCGGCGGAGTGGAGCCCGATCACGGCCACGATCTTGGCCGAGATTTGCGCCGCCGCAGGTCTGCCCGCGGGCGTGCTCAACTGTGTGCACGGCTACGGCGAGACGGCCGGCAAGGCGGCGACGGAGCATCCCGCGATCCGCGCGGTCGCGTTCGTGGGCGAGTCCGCGACCGGCACCGCGATCATGAAGCAGGCGGCGCCGACGCTGAAGCGCCTGCACTTCGAGCTCGGCGGCAAGAACCCCGTGGTCGTATTCGCGGACGCGGACCTCGAGCGCGCGCTCGATGCCGTCGTGTTCATGATTTACAGCTTGAACGGCGAGCGCTGCACGTCGTCGAGCCGGCTGCTCGTGCAGCGCTCGATCGAGAAGGAGTTCACCGAGCGCCTCGTCGAGCGCGTGCGCAAGATCAAGGTCGGGCATCCGCTCGATCCCGCGACCGAGATCGGTCCGTTGATCCACGCGAAGCACGTCGAGAAGGTGCTCGGTTATTTCGACATCGCGAGGGCAGAGAACGTGGCGATCCCCGTCGGCGGCGCGCCGGCCGCCGCCGGCGGCAACTACGTACAGCCGACGGTATTCGCGGGCGCGCAGAATTCCATGCGTGTCGCTCAGGAAGAAATCTTCGGACCCGTGCTCACGGTGATTCCGTTCGCCGACGAGACGGAGGCGCTGCGGTTGGCGAACGACGTGCCCTACGGCCTCGCGGGCTATCTCTGGACGAACGACGTCGGTCGCGCGCACCGCTTCGCGCGCTCGCTCGACGCAGGCATGGTGTGGGTGAACTCGGAGAACAATCGCCACCTGCCGTCGCCGTTCGGCGGAATGAAGGCGAGCGGCATCGGCCGCGACGGCGGCGACTACAGCTTCGACTTCTACATGGAGACGAAGAACATCTGCGTCGCGCACGGCACGCACAAGGTGCCGTCGCTCGGGCGGTAAGCCCGGGTCAAGGAGCTTCGAGGAACCGCTCTTCCATGGGGTGCCAAGATGGACTATGCCAACTGGCCGTTGTTCGTTCGGAAGAGGTACTGGCTCAGCCAACTTCAACTAGGAAGCCCCGACGGCGCGACGACGCACACGGCTTCCGCGGAAACAGCCATCAAGTGGCTGTACGACGTTCTCACGACGCTCGACACGAAAGCCTCTGCACTGATGCGGCTGAATGGGGTCTTGATCGCGGCAGCTGCATTCCTCTTGGGTGTCGTCGGTCGACAAGGGACGACGGTGCTCGCAACCGGCGCCGCCGACTCTCGATTGATCATCCTTTGCGCGCTCTTGTCCGCGTGCTCGATCTTCTCGTGCTTGTTCGTAGTCAACGTGAGTTGGCCTTTTCTGGGCAGGGCCACGCTTGCTGACCAGGGTGTCGACTGTTCCGAGGAAATCAGCAGCCTCGACGCGGCTTGCACTTTCCGTCGCCGCTTGTATCGAGCCGCCTGGTGGTTATCGCTGGTCGCATCGTTCGGGTTCTTGGTAGAGTTCGCACACCAGGCCTGGAATGTGTTCAAGGTCACCTGAGCATGGCAAGAGCGATCGGAAAAGTAGCGAAGCGCGCGCGCGTGTCGGCGGTGCTCGATCGCAAGCTACCCGCACAGCTGTACGCCAAGGCGCGCGAAGCTGCGGCGAATGCCTACGCGCCTTATTCGGGATTTGCGGTCGGCGCCGCTGTCGAAACGTCCGACGGTCGCATCTTTGCGGGCGCCAACATGGAGAACGCCTCCTACGGGCTCACGATGTGCGCCGAGATCGGGGCCCTACAGGCCGCGTCCTCGGCCGGAGCCCTGAAGAAGATCAGACGCATGGTGATCGTCGGCGGCCCGATCGCAGGTACCACGGGACCACCCCAGGCGGCCGCGCCGTGCGGTCGCTGCCGGCAGCTGATCGCCGAGGCGGCGGCGGTCGGTAATCATGACATCGAGGTCTGGTTCGCGGACTTGGACGGACGCGCCGTGCAGCGCCGACCCATCTCGGAGCTGCTCCCCGATGCATTCGGTCCGGCCAATCTCGCCTAGACGTCCGACGACAGCCGTTTGTTCGTCGGGATGAGCCTCTACTACGTTCAAAAGCTCCTCTATCAGCTGAACCGCGATCCCGGCGTCCGCAAGCGCTTCGACGCGCGCCGCGAAGACGTGCTCGCCGAGTACCCACTCACGGACGAGGAGCGCACTGCGCTGCTCGCCGGCGACATCGGGCTGCTTTACGTGATGGGCGTGAACGGCCAGATCCTCATGCACTATTCGGCGCTGATCGGTCAGAAGTGGGACGAGTACATTGCGGCGATGAAGCAGGGCGTCGAGAAACACGGCCCCGTGCGCGAGGGTTTGTACAGCATGCTGAAGGATCGGCCCCGATGAGCACCGCGCGATGAGCTTGGTATTCGCCGGCGTCTGTAGTCACGCGCCCGGCATCACGGGCCGCGCGGGCCGCGCGGACCCGAAGGTCCGCGACGCGTTCTACGCGAAGCTCGGCGAGCTCCGCGGCGCCCTCGAGGCCACGAGACCCGATGCGCTGATCGTCGTCGCGGCCGAGCACTTCGCGAACTTCTTCATGAACAACATGCCCGCGTACTGCGTCGGTATGGCCGACCAATACGAAGGCCCGATCGAGGACGAGCAGTGGCTTGCGATCGAGCGCCGGCAAGTGCCGGGCAACGCGGACCTCTCGCGCCGCGTGATCGGCGCCGTGATGAGCGACATCGACGTCGCGTACGCGGAGGAGTGGAAGTTCGATCACGGCATCATGGTGCCGCTGCACTTCATGACGCCGCGTTACGACTTGGCCGTCATTCCCGTGAATATCAATTGCCAAGGCCCGCCCCTCACGCCGCTCGCGCGCGCCTACGAGTTCGGCCGCGCATTACGCCGTGCGTGCGACGCGCAGCCCGAGCGGATCGCGTTGCTCGGCACGGGCGGCATCTCGCACTGGCCCGCTACGCCGGACTCGGGCGTGATCAACGAGGCCTGGGACCGGCGTTTCCTCGAGCGCTTCGTCGCGAACGATCGCGCGGCACTCATTTCCTATAGCGACGAAGAGACGCTGCGCGACGCGGGGCAAGGCGGGTTCGAGATTCGCACGTTCCTCGCGGTCGCGGGCGCCACCGAGGGCGCGCCGGGAAACCTGATGTTCTACGCCCCGATACCGATCTTCGCGGTCGGCTGCACCGTCGCGACGATGACGGTGCGTTGATCACGCCGTCCGGTACCACTCGGCACTCCTCCAGAGCGATCGGGTCCAAGCCCAGAACGGAAGGGCAAACCTGCTAGGCTGCGCTATGCGAAACAACGCGAGAGTCGTCTCCCGAATGGCGAGACGCGAAGGCGGCGGGTGACGGATCGGCGGCACCGATCCAGCGGCGATGAGTGAGGAGTCTGTTACGTCCAGCGCGCGAGGCCGGCCGCTCGTTCGGCTCGTCCCCGCGTTCCTACTCGGAGTGTCGCTCGCAGTTTCCACCGCCCGCGCAGAGGTCGTGCTCACGGGCCTCGACGACGCGCAGAGCGCGAACGTGCTCGCGTATTTCGACCTCGACGAGGAGCCGTGCGACGCACCGGCTTGGAGGGTCGAGCAGCAGTATCAGGCCGCCCCCTCGCGGATTCGCGATGCGCTGCAGGCCTTCGGCTACTACGAGCCGCGTATCGATCCCAAGCTCGAGCGCGACGCTGCCTGCTGGCACGCGACGTTCGCCGTGGAAACCGGCGAGCCCGTCACCGTGCGCCGCGTCGACGTCACTCTCGAGGGTGAGGCGGCAGGTGACCCGACGTTCCTGTCGGCGCGCGGCGAGTCTCCTTTGCGCGAAGGTAGCGCCGCTGCACCACGGCGACTACGAGGCACTGAAGCGCCGTTGGTCCGATCTCGCTCTCGAGCGCGGTTACCCCGACGCAAAGTTCAACGAGAACCGCATCGACGTTTATCCCGAGCAGCGCGTCGCGGACATCGTGCTGCACTTCGACTCGGGGAAGCGTTTTCGGTTCGGCGACATTACCTTCGACCAGGACGTGCTGAGCGAGCCGCTAGTGCGCTCCTATATGCAGTTCCATCCCGGAGACTTGTACGACGGGCGTGAGCTCACGAACCTGTACATCGCGCTCGCGAACAGCGGCTACTTCCGCAACATCGAGGTGCGGCCGGGGCAGGCGAACCGCGAGACGGGTGAGATCCCGGTCACCATCGTGCTGACGGGAGCCTCGCGCCGGTTCATCAGCTACGGCCTCGGCTACTCGACCGACACGGGACCGCGCATCCGTTTCGGCCGCAACAACCGCCGTTTCAACGACCGCGGGCATCAGTTCGGCGTGAACGCGCAGTTGTCGTCCGTCGAGTCGGAGGTGACGGCGAACTACCGATTCCCGTACGGGGACCCACGCTCCGAATTCATCAGCTTCGACGTGGGCCTCAAGGCCGAGGATACCGACAGCGCAGAGAGCGATAGCTTCGAGATCGGAGTGCGCCGCGTTCTCCAGCGGCCGCGCAACTGGACGCGCTCGCAGTCGCTCAATCTCGTGATCGAAGACTACACGGTCGGCGAGCAAATCGGGCGCGCTCAGCTCTTGATGCCCGGCATCACCTGGACGCGAACCATTGCTGACAACAACATTCGCCCGAGCCGCGGCACGAAGCTCGAGCTGCAAACGCGTGCGGCGGCCGACGAGCTGCTCTCCAATACGAGCTTCGTGCAAATACTGGGGCGCGGTAAGTGGATCTGGTCGCCGACGTCCAAGTCGCGGATCCTCGTGCGCGGCGACCTCGGCGCCACGGAGGAGCGCTCGTTCGACGAGTTGCCGCCGTCGATCCGCTTTTTCGCCGGCGGCGACAACAGCGTGCGCGGCTACGACTACGAATCGCTCGGTCCCGAGGACGCGAACGGCGACGTCATCGGCGGCTCGTCGCTCGCGATCGGCAGCATCGAATACGAGCACATGGTGCGCAAGCAGTGGTCGGTCGCCGTGTTCGTCGACTCGGGCAACGCGTTCGAAGGCGCGCACATCGACGCCAAGACGGGCGCGGGTCTCGGCGCGCGCTGGCAGTCGCCGCTCGGCCCGATCCGGGTCGATCTCGCTCATCCGTTCGACGACGACGACACGAGCTGGCGGCTGCACATCAGTCTCGGGCCAGATCTATGAGATGGCTGAGCCGCACGTTGGTCCTCCTGCTCGCGCTCGGTACGCTCGTCGTCGCGTTCGCCGCGTCCGTGCTCTGGTTGCTCGGCAGCGACACCGGCACGTCGTGGGTGTTTCATCGCCTCCTTGCGCGCGCGGGTTCCGCGATCACGGTGGAGCGCACGAGCGGCACGTTCCTCGGCGGCTTCGTGCTCGAAGACGTGCGAATCAGGCTCACGCGCGACGAGCTCGATATCGATCGGCTGGCGCTCTCGTGGAACGCTGGCGCGGCACTACTCGGCACGCTCGCGTTCGATCCCGTCGACGCCGGCGCCGTCGCGTATCGCCGCTTGCCGGCGCTCGAAGCCGCGGCGGGACGCTCGGCCGTCCTCGAGCTGCCGTTCGAGGTGCGGCTCGACGACGCGACGGTGGAGAGCCTGACCCTGACGGTCGGCGACGATACTCTGTCGTTTGGCGCAACCAAGGCCGATGCGAGCTACGTCGGGCGGCATTTGACGATTCGCAACGGCGCGACCGCGGCGAACGGCGTCTTCCTGAGCGGCAGCGGCGACGTGGATCTCGAGGACGGCGTCGCGATCGCGGCCGACGTCGCGTGGACGGGCCCCGCGCTCGGGACGAACGCCGCGGGCCGCGTCGGCGTGCGCGGCGATTGGCCCGTGCTCACGGTGCACAACGAGCTCACGATGCCGTTCCCCGCGACCATCGACGGCGAGCTGCGCTTCGAGAATGCGCCGCGCTTCGATCTCGCGATCACGTGGCAAAACCTCTTCATCCCGGGCGTCGCTCACCTCGTGAGCCCCGCCGGCGAGCTCAAGGTCGCTGGCGCGATCGACGACTACCGCTTCGACGGTAAGGGCACGCTCGACATCGACGGCCGCGCCGCGAGCTTCAACGGCGGCGGCCGCGGTGAGGCGGGGGAGCTCACGTTCGAGACGCTCGCGCGTCGGACCGTTGGTGGACGGTGCGGCGGCCGGCACGCTGCGCGCGACGGGCTCTTTGTCCCTCGAACGGCGGGGCGCGCAGCTCGCGATCGAGGCGGCGGACGTGGATCCAAGCTGGATCCATCCGGCATGGCCCGGCAAGTTGAGCGGCACGGCGACGCTCAACGCAACCTTTGCGCCGGCGTTCCTCACGCGCTTCGACGCGCTCGATCTCGCGCGGCGAATTGCGCAGCTATCCCGTGAAGGTCGGCGGCGCGGCAGAGGTCACGGCGGGCAACCACTGGCGGCTCGCGCCGCTGCGGGTCGATTCCGGCCCGAACGTGATCGTGCTCGACGGCGAGCTCGACAGCGAGACGCTCGCCGTGAACGTCGACGCGACCGTGGAGCAGCTCGATTTCGTCTGGCCCGGCGTGACCGGCGCGCTCATCGCCAAGGTCGGCTTCTCGGGCGCGTGGCAGGAGCTGCGCGGCAGCGGAGCGTTCGAGGCACGCAACGCGCAGATCGGCGACTACTCCGTCGAAACGCTGAACGTCGCGGGCGAGGCGGGCCTCGCGCCCGGCACGCCGTTGACGCTCGACATCCGTGCGACCGGTGCGAAGCGCGGCGCGATCGACGCGAACGACGTGCAGGTCTCGTTCAGAGGCACCACCTCGGCCCTACGCGCGACGCTCGAGGCACATGCCGACGACTGGGTCGCGAGAGCCGCGGCGAGCGGAGCGGTAGCGGGCCTCACTTGGCGCGGCTCGATCGACCGCATCGAGTTCGACGAAATGATCCTCGGCGACTGGCGACTCGACGGCGCCGCGCGCGCGTCGGCGGGCCGCGCGGGGGTCACGCTCGAAACGAGCTGCCTGCTGCACGAGTCGGGCGCGCGCTGGTGCGCCGCGCTTACGCTCCAAGGCGGCGCCGACGATCGGTTCGTATTCTCGGCGCAGAACTTCGACGTCAAGACGCTCGGGCCGCTGCTGCCGCCGCAGCTCGCCGTCGACGGCGTGTACCAGCTGTCCGCGTCGTTCTTCGACCTGAGCGGCGAGCCGCGCGGCGCGGCCGCGCTGACGGGCGGAACGACGCACGTGCGGGTCGCGTTCGGCCGCGAGCAGGCGTTCGCGACCGACCTCGAAGACTTTCGCGCCACGGCCACGCTCGAAGCGGGCCGGCTCGAGCTCGACGCGGGCGTCGCGAGCTCGACTGCGGGCAACGCGCGGGTGAACGCGCGGATCGACGACATCCGCGCGCGCGACTCGACGATCGCGGGGAGCGTGACGATGCATTGGCCCGACCTCGGCTTCCTCACGCTGCTGTCGCCGGACCTCGGGCTGGTGGAGGGCTCGCTCGACGGGACCTTGGGTATAGGCGGGACCATCGATGCGCCGACCGTCGACGGCCGCGCGGTCTGGTCGCAGGGCAGCGTCGCGGTGCCGGAGTGGGGGCTTGTCGTCAATGGTATTCAGGCTACGGCGACGAGCGCCGACGGCCGCGCGCTCGCGTTCGACGCCACCGGCAAAGCGGGCGACGGCGAGCTCAAGCTCACGGGTACCACGATGCTCGACCCCGCGCGCGGCTGGCCCACGAAGCTCGACCTCACGGGGAATCAAGTCCAAGCGGTGCAGCTCCCCGACGCGCAGATCTTCGTCTCGCCGGATCTCGACATCGACGTGGCGCTTCCGGACGTGCGGGTGACCGGCAGGGTGCTCGTGCCCCGGGCGGACATCAAGCTCAGCACGTTGCCCGCACAAGCCGTCGCGCCGTCGCCGGACGCGGTCGTGCACGGCGACGCCGCGGGAGCGGCCGCGCGGCCTCTCCGGCTCACGGCGAGCATCGAGCTCGCGCTCGGCGACGCCGTGCGCTACACGGGGCTCAACCTCGAGACGAAGGTTTCGGGAGGGTTGCGGCTCGACACCGATGCGAACCGCACCTCGACCGCGTCGGGCACCCTGACGCTCACCGGCACCTACAACGCCTACGGCCAAAAGCTCGAGCTCGAGCGTGGCCAGCTGCTCTTCTCGGGCCCGCTCGACAACCCCGGGCTCGACGTGCGGGCCGCCCGCTCCATCGAGCAGACGAGCGGCGCCGCCGAGCAGGTGCGCGTCGGAGTGGAGCTCGTCGGCACCGTGCAGGCCCCGCGGACGCGCGTGTTCTCGACGCCCGCGATGAGCGAGTCCGACGCGTTGTCGTATCTGCTGCTAGGCCGCCCCGTGACCGGCACCGGCTCGGAAGAAACCGCGACGCTGCAGACTGCGGCGATCTCGATGGGATTGCAGCAGGCGCTGCCCGGTCTGCAACGAATCGGTCAGACGCTCGGCCTCGACGAGTTCTCGGTGCAGACGACCGAGACCGATGAGGGGGAGGTGATGGCCGGCAAATACCTGACGCCGAATGTTTACATTCGCTACAGCTACGGGCTGTTCAATAGAATAGGGGGCCTGCTGCTCAGATTTAAGGTGAGCGAGCGGTTCAGCATCGAGACGCGCTCGGGAGACCAGAAGTCGATGGACCTTCTTTACACGGTCGAAAAGGACTAGCAGACGCATGACGAGCTCGTTTTTTCCGCTGCAAGTGTCGCCGACGATCCCGGCCCCGCTGCGCCGGCTCGCGGACCTTGCGCAGAACTTCTGGTTCAGCTGGTATCCCGAGACGGGCCAGCTGTTCCGCAAGCTCGACCCCGTGCTGTGGCGCAAGGTGGAAGGCAATCCGAAGCTGTTTCTGCGCTGCGTGGACCAGGGCATCCTCGAGCGTGCGGCGGACGACGAGGCCTTCCTCGCGACGTACGGCTCGGTACTTGCCGATTTCGACCGCTACTTGCGCAAGACCGGCGCGCCGAAGCCCGACGAGCTCGTGGCGACGGACCTCGTCGCGTATTTTTGCGCCGAGTTCGGTCTGCACGAGAGCTTTCCGATCTATTCGGGCGGCCTAGGCGTGCTCGCGGGCGACCACTGCAAGGCCGCGAGCGACCTCGGCCTGCCGTTTGTCGCGGTCGGGCTGCTCTACCGTCAGGGCTATTTCAACCAGACCATCGATCGCGACGGCCAGCAGGTGCCGCAATATCCGCCGATCGATCCGCGCGCGCTGCCGCTCTCGGTCGCCCAAGCGCCCGGTGGCAAGGAGCTGCGCGTCAAGTGTCAGTTCCCGGGGCGCGAAGTATCGATCGCGCGTCTGGAAGGCGGCAGTCGGCCGTGTGTCTCTGCTGCTGCTCGACACGGACATCGACGAGAACACGCCCGAGGATCGGCGAGATCACGCACAGGCTGTACGGTATCGGCGAGAACTTGCGGCTGCAGCAGGAAGCCGTGCTCGGCGTCGGCGGTGTGCGCGCGATCCGCGGGCTCGGGATCGAGCCCCACCGTGTGGCACATCAACGAGGGCCACGCGGCCTTCTCCGTGATCGAACGCCTGCGCGAGTACACGTCGCAGGGCGTGCCGTTCGCGGCCGCGCTCGAGACGACCGCCGCGAGCACGGTGTTCACGACGCACACGCCCGTGAGCGCCGGGCACGACGTGTTTCCGCCCGATCGTGTCGCTCAGCAGTTCGAGAGCTATCCGGCCGCGCTCGGCGTCTCGATCGACGAGCTGCTCGACCTCGGCCGCTCCGCCGAGCAGCGCGATGCGTTCAACATGACGCGGCTCGCGATCCGCGGCTCGTGCGCCGTGAACGGCGTGAGCAAGATCCACGGCCTCGTTTCGTCGACGCTCTGCCAAGCGAACTGGCCCGACGTGCCGCCGGCCGAGAACCCGGTCGGCTACGTGACCAACGGCGTGCACGTACCGACGTTCCTGCGCGCCGCGTGGGCGATGCTGCTCGACCGCCATCTCGTCGGCCGACTGGCGCGACCGGATCATGGATCGCACCGTGACGAGCAAGATCCTCGAGATCCCCGATCAGGCGTTCTGGCAGACGAATCAGAAGGTCAAGAGCCAGATGCTGCGGGTCGTTCGCGAGCGCCTCGAGCGTCAGCACAAGCGCAACGGCTTGAGCGAGGCGCACATCCATCGGCTCTTGAAGCTCGTGGACCCGGCGGATCCGAACGTGCTCACGATCGGCTTCGCGCGGCGTTTCGCAACCTACAAGCGCGCGACGCTGCTGATGACGGACCTGCGTTGGCTCGAGCAGCTCGTGTCAGCCGAGGGCCGGCCCGTGCTCTTCTTGTTCGCGGGCAAGGCGCACCCGGCCGACGAGCCCGCGCAGTGGATGATGCGCGAGATCCAGCGAATCTCGAGCCAGCCGCCGTTCATCGGCAAGATCCTGCTGCTCGAAGGCTACGACATGGGCATCAGCCGGCTGCTCGTGTCCGGCGTCGACGTGTGGCTCAACACTCCGGTGCATCCGTTCGAGGCGAGCGGCACGTCGGGCATGAAGGCCGCGATCAACGGCACGGTGAACTTGAGCGTGCTCGACGGCTGGTGGGCCGAGGCCTACGACGGCCGCGACGCACACAAGAACGGTTGGGGCATTCCGCCGGGCGATCGACACGCAGGGCGCAGCCGACCGCGACCGCCAGGACGCCGTGACCCTCTACGAGATCCTCCAGGACGAAGTGATCCCTCTCTATTACGCGCGCGACGAGAAGCTCGGCTTTTCCCCCGATTGGGTCGCGTTGTGCAAACGATCGATGGCGTCGATCTTGCCGGCGTTCAACAACGAGCGCGTGCTGCGCGACTACGCTGCAGTCGTTCTACGTTCCGGCGGCGAAGCAAGGCCGCGCGGCGGCGGCGGACGGCTTCCGCGCCGCGCGTGATCTCGCCGCGTGGAAGGCCAGAGTTCGTGCGGCCTGGCCCGGCGTCGAGCTCAAGCCCGTGCGCAGCGCCGCGCGCGAGGTGCAGTTCGGCGAGGCGGTGACGATCGAGGTCGACGTCGTGCTGAACGGTCTCGCGCCACTGGACGTGCGCGTCGAGTGCGTCGTGCGCAGCGCGCTCGGGTCGGAGCTCACGGTGCCGGTCCCCGGCTACGCCGAAAACCGTAGGCCGCAACGCGGCATGACGTATATCGGCGACGAGCCCGTGCTGCTCGAGTTGTTCGAGCCCGTCGCGCCCGACGCCGCGTCCGTGTGCCGCTACCGGCTCGCGCTGCAACCGCCGTGGGCCGGGTCGCTCGTGTACGAGATTCGTGCGCTGCCCCAGCATCCGAATCTCGCGCACCCCTATGAGCTAGGCCTGATGCGCAAGCTCTAGCTCCCCCAAGACGAATGGCGAAAAAGGCTCGAGGTCCAGGCGGGTGACCGCTTCCCGTTCGGTGCGACCGCGTCTGCCCGGCGGCGTGAACTTCTGCGTATTCAGCCGCCACGCGACGCGCATGTGGCTGCGCCTGTATCGCGGCGCCACGGACGAGGAGCCCGCGATCGAGGTCGAGCTCGATCCGCGCGAGCACCGTACCGTACTTCTGCTGGCACGTGTTCGTCGCGGGTGCGCAGCCCGGCTGGTTCTACACCTGGCGAGCGGACGGCCCGCAGAGTCCCGAGGACGGATTGCGGTTCGACGCGACGCGCGAGCTGCTCGATCCATGGGCGAAGCTCGTGAGCGATGCGCTCTGGCGGCGCGACGCACGCGCGCCGCGGCGCCGACACGGCCGTGCGTGCGAGGATCGCGCCGCAGGACGACTACGACTGGGAGGGTGACGAGCCGCTCAAGCGCGCCCTGAGCGACACGATCGTCTACGAGATGCACGTCGGCGGCTTCACGTGGCATCCGTCGGCGCGCGTGAAGGAGCCCGGAACGTATCGCGGGGTGATCGAGAAGATTCCGCACCTCGTGTCGCTCGGCGTCACGGACGTCGAGCTGCTGCCGGTCATGGCGTTCGACCGGCAGGACGTGCCGCGCGCAGGCGCCGCGAACGGGCTGCACAACTATTGGGGCTACAGCCCGCTGTCGTACTTCGCGCCGCACGAGCATTTCGCCGCTGGGAAGGACGCGCGGACCGAGTTCCGCGACATGGTGAAGGCGCTGCACAGAGCCGGGATCGGCGTGATCCTCGACGTCGTGTTGAACCACACGGCTGAAGGCGACGCCGACGGGCCCGTGATCGGCTTCAAGGGCCTGATGAACGAAGCGTTCTATCTGCTCGACCCCGAGGACCGCAGCAAGTACCTGGACTTCACGGGCTGCGGCAATACGGTCAATAGCAATGAGCCGTTCGTCGCGCAGTACCTGCTCCAGTGCCTCACGTTCTGGGTTCGCGAGATGCACGTCGACGGGTTCCGGCTCGACCTCGCGAGCGTGTTGTCGCGCGGCGTCGACGGCGAGCCGATCGATCACGCGCCCGTGATTGCGAGCATCGAGTTCGCCGAGGCGCTCAGCGATACGCGGCTGATCGCGGAAGCGTGGGACGCCGTGGGCCTCTACCAGGTCGGGTCGTGGCCCGGCTATCGCTGGGCCGAGTGGAACGGTCGCTATCGCGACTCGGTGCGCCGCTTCCTGCGCGGCGAGCCGGGCTTGCTCGGCGAGATCGCGACGCGGATCGCGGGCAGCAGCGACATGTACGCGGCTGCCGGCAAGGCGCCGATGAACAGCGTCAACTTCGTCACGTGCCACGACGGCTTCACGCTGTTCGACCTCGTGAGCTACGACCGCAAGCACAACGAGGCGAACGCCGAGCACAATCGCGACGGCCGCGACGACAACTTCAGCTGGAACTCCGGCCTCGAAGGCGAGACGGACGACGCCGCGATCCAGCGACTGCGCGCTCAGCGCGCCCGCAACTTCATGGCGCTGCTGCTCGTGAGTCAGGGCGTGCCGATGCTGCTCGCGGGCGACGAGGTGCTGCGCAGCCAGCGCGGCAACAACAACGCGTACTGCCAGGACAACGACATCAGCTGGATGGACTGGTCGTTCACGCCCGGTGCGCGCGAGATGCTGCGCTTCACGCGCGAGCTCATCGCGCTGCGCAAGCGCCATCCATCGTTGCGACGCACACGCTTCATCGATCCCGAGGGCGACGAGATCCGCTGGTACGGCGAGGCCCTCGACCTGCCGACCTGGGACGACCCGGAAGCGCGCGTGCTGTGCTTCACGCTCCAAGGTCTGACGGCCGGCGAGCCCGCGTTGCACGTGATGATCAACATGGAGTCCACGCAGCGTGTGCTGTCGCTGCCCCAGGTGATTCCGCTGCAGTGGCGACGGATTGCGGACACCACGCTGATCGCACCCGACGACGTAACGCCGGCCGGCGCGCCGCTGCTCGGCTCGCAGTATCGGCTCGGCCCGCACGGTATCGCGATCTTCGAAGCGCGTTGACCTGTCGGGCCTCGCGCTCAGCGTCGCGGGAGCTTTCCGGCCGTTAGGGATGACGGGCACGATGCGCAGCCTCAGCCGCCGAGCATCTTCGACCAGCGCTTCTGCATCTCGGCCGGCGATACGTTTTCTTTGCGCGTCGCGAGCCCCCAACGGTGGCCGAACGGATCCATGATCGTCGCGTTGCGGTCGCCGAAGAATTCGTCTTTGGGTTGGCGCAATACCGTCTGCACCGGCCGCCTCCGCGCGTTTCACGACGGCATCGACGTCCGTTACGTGCAGGTGCAGCGTCACCGGCGTTCCTCCGACCGAGCTCGGGCTCAACGCGCCCCAATCGGGATATTCGTCCGCGACCATCAACTGGCCGTCGCCGATCCGCAGATCCGCATGGCCGATCTTGCCGCTCGGCTCGGTGAGCCGGAAGTTCTCGGTGGCTCCGAAAACGTCGACGTAGAACTGGATCGCTTTCGCCGCGTCTTTCACGATGATGTATGGCGTCAGTGAGAGGGTGCCGCGTTCGTCGGCTGGGCTGGTTTTCATGTCGGCTCCTCGTTAGCTGCTGATGGGGCACGCGCCGCTCGACGACGCTTTGGTGAAGCAGATCTTGAAAGAATCGATGCGCGGCCTGCGGACCTGACCGGCTCGAGCACGGCGACGAAGGTGCCCGGCATCGCCCGCGAGGCCGTTCGCCACCCGTGGCGCGGATGCCGTCAGGCCGGCACGAGCACGAGCCCCGCGAGCGGCGGCAGCGTCAGCACGATCGACTGCGGATGGCCCATGCACGGCACGTTTTCCGTCGGGGCGACCGAGTTGCCGAGGTTCGACCCGCCGTAGTAGCTCGAGTCCGTGTTGAGTATCTCCCGATAGCGCCCCGCCTGCGGTACGCCAACGCGGTAGCCATGGCGCGGCACCGGCGTGAAGTTCAACAGCACGACGGCGTGCTCGCCGTCGGCTTTGCGCAAGTAGCTCAGCACCGAGTGCGGATCGTCCTGCCACGACAGCCACGAGAAGCCTTCGCCATCGTGGTCGAGCTCGTGCAGCGCACGTATGCCGCGGTATGCGCGATTGAGGTCGCGGACGAGCGCGCTCACGCCCGCGTGCCGAGGCTCGCCGGCGAGATGCCACGGCAGCGATTCCGCGTGATTCCACTCGCGCGGCTGGCCGAACTCGCAGCCCATGAACAAGAGCTTCTTGCCCGGATAGGTCCACTGGAACATGAGCAGCAGCCGCAGGTTTGCGAACCGCTGCCAATCATCACCCGGCATCTTGTCGAGGAGCGAGCGCTTGCCGTGCACCACTTCGTCGTGCGACAGCGGCAGCACGAAATTCTCGGTGAACGCGTAGATCGGGCCGAAGGTGAGCAGGTTGTGATGGTGCCGCCGATGGATCGGATCCTTCGTCATGTACTTCAGCGTGTCGTGCATCCAGCCCATGTTCCACTTGAACGTGAAGCCGAGGCCGCCGCTGTACGTGGGGCGCGACACCTGCGGCCACGCGGTCGACTCTTCCGCGATGGTCACCGTCCCGGGGCACGCGCCGTGCGTGATCTCGTTCAGGCGCTTCAGGAACGCGACCGCCTCGAGGTTCTCGTTGCCGCCGAACTGGTTCGGCGACCATTGATGCGGCTTGCGCGAGTAGTCGAGATAGAGCATCGACGCGACCGCGTCGACGCGCAGGCCGTCGAAATGGAAATCGTCGAGCCAGCAGACGGCGCTCGACAGGAGAAAGCTCTGCACCTCGTGCCGCGAATAGTTGAACACGAGCGTGTCCCATTCGAGATGCTCGCCCTTCTGCGTATCGCCGTATTCGTAGAGGGCCGTGCCGTCGAAGCGCGCGAGCGCGTGGCCGTCCTTCGGGAAATGCCCCGGGACCCAGTCGAGCAGCACGCCGACGCCGAGCTTGTGCAGCTCCGACACGAGCTCGCGGAGCTCGTCCGGCAGGCCGTGGCGCCGCGTCGGCGCGAAGTAGCCCGTGCACTGATAGCCCCAGGACTCGTCGAGCGGGTGCTCCGTGATCGGCAAGAGCTCCACGTGCGTAAAGCCGAGGTCCGCGACGTAGGCTCCGAGCTGACGCGCGATCTCGCGGTAGTTCAGGAACTGGCCGGCCGGGCCGCGCCGCCAGGAGCCCAAGTGCACCTCGTAGATCGACATCGGCTCGCGGAACCAGTTGCGCTGGTCGCGCCGCCGCATCCAGTCGGCGTCGTCCCACGCGAACGCGCTCTTCGGCGCAGTCACCGCCGCGGTCGCGGGGCGGTGCTCGAACAGAGCGCCGAACGGGTCCGTCTTCAACCTGAGCTCGCGCGTCTCCCGGCCGAGCACCTCGTACTTGTAGAGCTCGCCGACGTTCAGCTCCGGGATGAACAGCTCCCAGATGCCCGAGTCGCCGCGCACGCTCATCGGGTGATAGCGGCCGTCCCAATGATTGAAAGTGCCGACGACGCTGACGCGCTCTGCATTGGGCGCCCACACCGCGAAGCGGATCCCCGCGACGCCCTCGACCTCGAGCGCATGCGCGCCGAGGAAGCGGTGCGCGTGGAAGTGATTGCCGTGCGAGAAGCGTGCGAGATCGCCTGCCTCGATGTGCGGCTGAAAGGAGTACGGATCGTAGTGCTCGTGCCACGCGTCGTCGAAGCTTTGCCAACGGACCTTATAAGGCGTGGTGAGCTTACGGCGCGGGCCGACCCACTCGAACAGCGCGGTACCCGGAACCCGTTCGAGCTCCACCTCGGGCGTCACGAGCATCACGCGCTTCGCGTTCGGCCAAAGAACGCGGACGGTCACTTCGGTCGCGGACAGCGGCCGCGCGCCGAGCACGAGCCGCGGATCGTGCAACCGCCCGGCCAGCAGTCGCTCGACGTCCGGATGACGCGTATCGGTGCGTGCAATGCCGCCGGGAGAGGTCGTCATTGCGCGTTCACCCTCGTGGGCCGATCGTTAGACACGCAGCATCCTCTAGTAGTAGCTTGTCGCGGATGAGACAGATTTCACGCCGCCGCTTGGTCAGTCAGCTCACACGTAGCACGGTGGCGGTCGTGATGGCGGGTGGACGCGGGCAGCGGCTGATGCACCTCACGGACAATCGCGCCAAGCCGGCTACGCCGTTCGGCGGGAAGTACCGGATCATCGATTTTTCGCTGTCCAACTGCGTCAATTCGGGGATTCGCCAAATCTTCATCCTGACCCAGTATAAGGCCCACTCGCTGATTCAGCATGTGCAGCGCGGCTGGGGCTACCTGCACGGCGAGCTCGGCGAGTTCATCGACATCGTCCCGGCCCAGCAACAGCTGGGTGAAATTTGGTATCGCGGCACGGCCGACGCCGTTTTCCAGAATCTCGAGATCATCGACCAGCATCGCCCCGAAACGGTGCTCGTGCTCGCCGGCGACCACGTCTACAAGATGGACTACGGTCCGCTGATCGCGTTTCACAAGGAAAGCGGCGCCGACATCACGATCGGCGGCGTGCAGGTACCGCTCTCGGAAGCGCACGAGGTCGGCGTGATGTCGATCGGCGCGGACCACCGCGTGATCGGCTTCGACGAGAAACCGAAGAACCCCCGCCCGATGCCGGGCCGGGAAGGCATTGCGCTCGCGTCGATGGGCATCTACGTGATCGGTCCCGAGTTCCTGCGCGCGACGCTCGAGCGCGACGCCGCGAATCCGGACTCGAAGCACGACTTCGGCCACAACATCATTCCCGAGGCCGTCGCGACGCGGCGCGTGTTCGCGTATCCCTTCGAGGACGTCGAGACGAAAGCGCAGCGCTACTGGCGCGACGTAGGAACAGTCGACGCGTACTACAACGCGAACATGGAGCTGATCTACGTGAGCCCCGAGCTCAATCTCTACGACGAGGCATGGCCGATTTGGACGTATCAGCAGCAGGTGCCCGGCGCGAAGTTCATCTTGGACGAGGAGCGCAGGCGCGGTCTTGCGATCAACTCGATGGTCGCCGGCGGCTGCATCGTCTCGGGCGCGACGGTTCGCGAGTCCCTGCTCTTCTCGAGCGTGATGGTGGACGAGCAGACGGAAGTGCGCCGCTCCGTGGTGCTGCCGCACGTCGAGATCGGCCGCAGCTGCTACATCGCGAACGCGATCATCGACGAGGGCTGCAACATTCCGCACGGAATGGTGATCGGCCGCGACCGCGAAGCAGACAAGCGACACTTCCACGTGACTGACAACGGCATCGTGCTCGTCACGCGCAACATGCTCGCCGCGTTGCGCCGCAATCCGTCGCATTGAGCGCGTGAATAGAGTCCTCGCCGCACGCCGCGCGGGCGTGTTGTTGCACCCAACCTCTCTACCCGGCGCCGGTCCGAACGGCACGCTCGGCTTCGGCGCCTGGAAGTTCGTCGATTGGCTCGCGGCGGGCGGCTTCAGTGTTTGGCAGACGCTGCCGCTCGGTCCCGCAGACTCTTACGGCTCGCCGTACTGCTTGCGCTCGGCTTACGCAGGCGACCCGCGTCTCATCGACGCCGAGCATCTTGCGACGCTGCGCCAGCTCCCGAGCGGCATGGAGCTCGCTTTCGGCGTTGCGGGTCGAGACGAAACGTATCGATCGTTCGAGGCCAACGCCTCGCCTCCGCAGCGCGCGGCCTTCGCGCAGTTCGTGCGCCGGCAGCGGCGCTGGCTGCTGCCATACGGGCTGTTCGAGGTCTGCAGCGCCCGTTTCGCGGGCGCGCCGTGGTGGAGCTGGCCAGAGCCGTTCCGGCGGCGCCTGGTCGCGCCGCTACTCGAGTGCCTCGCCGAGGATCGCCGCGAGTTTCGCGCGATCGTGTTCGAGCAGTATCTGTTCGATCTCCAGTGGACCGCGCTCAAGCGCTACGCGAACGACCGCGGTGTGTATCTGTTCGGCGATCTGCCGTTCTACGTGGATCTCAATAGCGTCGAGGTTTGGTGGACGCGCGACGCGTTCGCGCTCGACGCGAACGGCAACCCGCGCGGCGTCGCGGGTGTGCCGCCGGACTACTTCAACGAGAACGGTCAGCTCTGGGGCAACCCTCTTTACAACTGGGACGAGATGCTGCGCCGCGGCTTCGACTGGTGGCTCGCGCGGCTCGAGGCGCAGCTAGGCCGGTTCGATCTCGTGCGCATCGACCATTTCCGCGCTCTCGAGTCGTATTGGGAGGTGCGCGCGGGCGCGCAAACGGCACGCGAAGGCGCGTGGCGCTCGGGCCGCGGCACGGAGCTGCTGGCCGCGCTTCGCGCCAAGCTCGGCGAAATTCCGCTCGTCGCGGAGGACTTGGGGATCATCACCGACGAGGTGCGCGCGCTGCGCGATCGGTTCGGGCTGCCCGGCATGGTCGTGGCGCAGTTCGCGTTCGATGGCCGCGCCGACAACCCGCACTTGCCCGCGAATCACATCCCGAACTCCGTCGCGTACACCGGCACGCACGACAACGACACGACGGTCGGCTGGTGGGCCGGCCTCGACGCTGACGCACGTGACGGCGTGAAGCGCGCGCTCGGCATCGCCGGCGAGCCGAAGGTGCCCGACTTCCTGATCGACGCAGTCTACGGCTCGGCCGCGCAGCTCGCCGTGCTGCCGCTGCAGGACCTGCTCGGCCTCGGGCCCGAGAGCCGCATGAACTCGCCGGGCACGACGCTCGGCAATTGGCGCTGGCGGTTCGGCTGGGAGCAGGTCGACGCGGGCTTGCCGGCGCTGTCGCGCGCGCGTGCGGAACGCTCGTCGCGCTTGGTCCCTCCCGTGCGTTGAGCCACGCGCGCGCTTCTGCCTGCGGCCGGAGCCTGCCGCGGCCGATGCCGAGCTAGCGGGACGTGACGGCTTGCACCGCGGAGCGCGCCTTGCGCTTGATTTCGAGCAGCCAGTGCGGGCAACGCGACTTGTCGTCGTAGAGGATCTCGCAGTCGTCGCAGCGCACGCATTCGGTGAGGATGATCTTGCGCTTACGGATCGCGCCCCATTCGCAGGTCTTCTCGCAGAGCTTGCACTGACTGCACTCCGACCAGCGCTTGATCTTGAACACGGTGAGCGTCGAGAGCAGCCCGAGCGCCGCGCCGAGCGGGCATAGGAACCGGCAGTAGAGGTTGCGCACGAACACACTCGCGACGAGCAGGGCGCCGAGCATCACCCAGAGCACGGTCGTGCCCTCGCGCGTGAACATCCAGAACGGCTCGATGTAGCGATAGAACGCGATCTCGCGCGTCGCGAGGTAATAGGCGACCGCCGCGAACAAGATTCCATACTTGATGTAGCTCGCCCGGCGCTCGAGCGCCACCGGCACCGTCACGCGAAAGCGCGCCGGCACGATCGCGTCGATGAGCTGCGTGAACGCGCCGAACGCGCAGACGCGGCCGCAATAAATCCGTCCCCAGAGCACCGTGGTGACCACGGCGAACGTCGCGAACGCGTACCAGGCCATGCTATAGGCGACCGGCGGGAGGTTGCCCGTGAGCGTGCCGAACACGTTCACGATCGACAGGAGCTGACTCTTGTAGAACCCCATGTACAGCACGGACGCGACCAGCGTCACGTATTTCAGGCGCACGCTCTTGCGAAAGAAGCTCACCATCACGAGCGTCGCGAAGGCCGCGAACAACGCGATATCGAGCGCTTGGCCGCCCGCGATCTCGAGTAGCGACGGTGCCGCGTCCTCGACGTCCTCGAAGTCCCAGCCGCCGGCGTCGTCCGCCGGCTGAGCGCCGGAGACGCCCGCGAGCAGCACGCACAGAGCGAGTGTTCGGAGCGCGGCCGCGCCCGCACGCCGCAGCCGTGCCGCGAGCGTCATTGCTGCGCGGGCGGGGCGAGGTAGGCGCGTGCGATGCGGCGCGAGCTGTTACGGATCGCGCGGCTCGAGCTCGTCACCGTGATCGTCGCGCGAGCGATCGCGTCGACGTCGGCGCCGACCTGAAACTTGTCGCGGATGTTCTTGCCCTTGAACTGCGCGACGAACTCGGGCGTCTCGACCGAGAAATAACCATAAGGCTCGCGGTGCTCCGTGACGATGATGCCCGTGAGGAGGCCCGCCGTGTCCATACCGACGAGCATCTTGATCGGTCCGTCGAACCCGCGCTCGAGCGGCTCGATCTCGGTGGTCCAGTAGGCGTAGCCGAGCAGCTTCGGGTCCTGACCCGAGGCGCTCGGCCCGAGCGCCTTGTAATGCGGCGGCGTGCCGCTTTTCGCCGAGAAGCTCGCCGCTTCGGGAAACAGTTGCTCGAGCTGTGCGAGCAGGCCTGGTTCGTCGACGACCTGGCCGTCGGCCACAGGGAAGGTGAGCAGTGCAAGGACGACGGCGGCGGCCGTGAAACGCGACAAGGGCTTCTCCTACAATCGCTCGATTATCACGGCCGCCGCTCGGGGCGGTCAATTGAAGGCGGGTCAAGACTTCTTCATGGCGGGAGCGACGCGCGCCGTGGCAAACTCGAGCCATGGCTAGCAGATTGTCGACTCTCGTCCTCGCCGGCGCCGCGTTCGCGGCGCTCGTCCAAACCGACCCGTCGGGCGCGCAGAGCGCCGCGCAGTCCGCCGCTCTCGAGAAGCGCCTGATCGCAGCGAAGAAGCTCACCTGCACGTTCTCCGTGCTCACGACCGGCAACTGGGACGGCGCCAAGGCGAGCGCCGCCGTGACGCCGGCGAAGCTCGAGGTGAAGTTCTCCGGGATCGACATCGACGAGGGGACGGCCGAGGCGGACGGCGGCTTCGGCGCGTCGTTGATCATCGTGAAGTATTCGCACGGCTATCTGCACCTCATGCAGATGAGCGACGCGGGCCCGCTTTACGTAACGACGGTGCTCGCGACGCAGACGCCGAACGGCCGCTTCAAGGCGATGCACACTCGGCACGAGTGGTCGCCCGCGCTCGTGCCGGGGTTCACGTCGCGGCCGGAGATGTACATCGGGGATTGCGCGCCCGAGAGCTGAGCGCCCTCGGTCAGTTCGCGACTTCGCGGTACACGGCCTCGTACGGCCGCACCTGCTTGCGCCACGAGAAGTCGGCCGCCATCGCGTTCGCGATGAGCTGGGCCCAGGCCGTCGGATCGTCGAACCAGCCGAGCGCAGAGCGGACGCCCCAGAGAAACCCTTGGCTGTCCGCGTCGCGGAACACGCTGCCATTGCCCGTGCCCGCGGCGGGGTTGAAATGCTCGATCGTGTCGGCGAGGCCGCCGGTAGCGCGCACGACCGGAATGGTTCCATAACGCAGCGCGTACATCTGCGTGAGGCCGCAGGGCTCGTAGCGCGACGGTACGAGCGCGATGTCCGAGCCCGCGAAGATCTGATGCGCGAGCTGCTCGTCGTAGCCGTCCGTGAACGAGATGCGCCGCGGGTGCGCGGTCGCGAGACGGCGCAGCTCCGCTGCAACCGTCGCGTCGCCGTTGCCGAGAAACACGAAGTTCGCGCGCGTCGCCGCGACCAGCATCGGCAACACGCTCGCGACGAGGTCGATGCCCTTCTGCAGGGCGAGGCGGCTCACGACGCCGAGCAACGGGGCGTTCTGATCCGGCAGGAGCCCGACACGCCGTTCGAGCGCGCCCTTGATCCGGTACTTCGGCGAAACGTTCGTCGCGTCGTAATGGGTGTCGATGAATGGGTCGCTGCTCGGGCTCCAGACGTTGTAGTCGACGCCGTTCAAGATCCCCACGAGGTCGGCGGCGCGATCGTTGAGCACGTCCTCGAGCCCCATGCCGAACTCGGGCGTGCGGATCTCGCCTGCGTACGTGGGGCTCACGGTCGTGAGCACGTCCGCGGCGCGCAACCCGGCGCGCAAGAAGTTGATCGTGTCGTCGACGAGCGCGTCGGGCGCGGCCACCGATCGAACCTCCTCGAGCCCGTAGGCCGCGAGCACGGTGTCGGTAAAGATGCCCTGGTAGCCGATGTTGTGCAGGGAAAGCACGGTCGGTATCGGGCGTCGGGGATCGCGCGCCCGCTGCACGAGCGGCACGAGCGCAGCGTGCCAGTCGTGGCAATGCAGGATGTCGGGCAGCCAATCGATCGCGTCCGCGAGCTCGACGGCCGCGTCGGCGAGCCGAATGAAGCGGCCCGCATCGCGCTCGTCGCCGAAGTAGATGCCGCCGGGTGTGAGCTCCGCGAGATCGAGCAGATAGATTCGCGGGGCGCTCCCCCTGCGGCTCTTCGCGCCGAGAACGGCGCCGCGCGGCGGCGGCCCGGCGGCCGTCGCACTCGCCGCGGGCACGACCTCGAGGTAGCGGTGCTTCGTGCCGGATTTTCCCGCGGGCTTGAGCTCCATGCCTGCGAGCGGCAAGTGCGCGTACTTCGGCAGCAGCACGCGCACGTCGTGGCCGCGCGCGCTGAGCGCCTCGCTCAGGCCGGTGACGGCATCCGCGAGTCCACCCGTTTTCGCCAACGGGGCGAACTCCGAGCAGACCATCAGGATGTTCATCGGGGGATGTTCATCGGGCGCGCAGACTCATCCAACTATCGGCGCTGCTCCACCGGGACGAAGGCGCGCTTGGTCGCGCCCGTGTAGACCTGGCGCGGACGGTCGATGCGGCCCGTGCCCGCGACGCGGACCTCGCGCCAGTGCGCGATCCAGCCCGGCAGCCGGCCGATCGCGAACATCACGGTGAACATGTTCGTCGGGATGCCGACCGCGCGCATGATGATGCCGCTGTAGTAGTCGACGTTCGGGTAGAGCTTGCGCTGGATGAAGTACTCGTCGCGCAGCGCGACCTCCTCGAGCTGCATCGCGAGGTCGAGCAGCGGGTCCTTGATGCCGAGCTTCTTCAGCAGCGCGTGGCACGCCTCCTTGATGATCTTCGCGCGCGGGTCGAAGTTCTTGTAGACGCGGTGGCCGAAGCCCATGAGGCGCGTATGGGCGTCCTTGTCCTTGACCTTCGCGATGAACGTTTCGAGCTTCTCGCCGCTGTCCTTGAGCTCTTGGAGCATGTCCATCACGGCGACGTTCGCGCCGCCGTGCAGCGGGCCCCAGAGCGCGCAGACGCCGGCCGCGACCGAGGCGTACAGATTGGCCTGCGAGGAGCCCACCATCCGGACCGTCGAGGTCGAGCAGTTCTGCTCGTGGTCCGCGTGCAGCAGCAGCAGCTGGTCGAGAGCCCGGACCACGACCTCGTCCGGCTGATAGAGCCGGTGCGGGTTCGAGAACATCATGTGGAGCAGATTCGCCGTGTAGCGGAGCTCCGTTCGCGGGTAGTTGACGGGCTTGCCGATCGATTTTCGGTAGCTAGCCGCGGCGATCGTGCGCACCTTGCTCATGAGGCGGGCGGCGGGCTCCATGAAGTGGTCGCTGTCGTCGGGCTGAATGAATGCCGGCTGGAAGCACCCGACCGCATTGATCATCGCAGACAGGATCGCCATCGGCGGCGCGTCCGACGGGAAGCCGTCGAAGTGATGCAGCATGTCCTCGTGGATGAACTCGTGCTCGCCGAGCATGCGCCGGAACTCGGCGAGCTGAGCGGCGGTCGGCAGCTCGCCGAAGATCAGGAGGTAGGAGGTTTCGACGAAGCTCGAGCGCTCGGCGAGCTCCTCGACCGGGTAGCCGCGGTAACGAAGGACGCCTTTCTCGCCGTCGATGAACGTGATCTTGCTCGTGCACGCGCCGGTATTGGCGTAGCCGCTGTCGAGTGTGATGAGCCCGGACTTGGCGCGCAGCTGCGCGATGTCGACCGCAGTCTCGGCTTCGGTGCCGACGACGGTGGGCAGCTCGTAGCTCTTGCCGTCGTAACTCAGAGAAGCATTCTTGGTCATGAGGCCTCCGACTTTCGGCGCGTATTCTACGCTGCACGTCGCGCAGAAGTGTGATGGATCGCCATGATCCCGGTTCTTGCAACGTCGCTCGACGACGACCGCCCGCGCCAAAAAAACACTTGCAATCTATGGTCAGCGTTTTATATTTACGCCGGTTTTCGTTGCGGGCAGAAGGTCTGTCCAGCCTGGTAACGACGGAATTGCCGGGCGACGAACAAGTAAAGGGCCCCGTGCCCGTGGACATTCACCTCAGGTGAAAAAATTGATGTCTCTGGAGGAGGAGCCTCCGAGTTCGGCCCGAGCCGAACGGTCCTCCGAACAGTCCTCTGTCCTGAAATCCCCGCCGCAACTTCGAGAACTCAACGGTCATGGGCTCACCCCGCCGGTGCAGCTCGCACGGGCCGCGGGTGCTCGTTTCGTCATCAGCCCGGCCAGCAACGAGTTCCGCAAGCTTCACTTCCCCGGTGTCAAAGCCGCCGAGTGGAACGATTGGCGCTGGCAGAATCGCAACCGCATCCGCAGCCTCGAGCAGCTCGAGCGAATGATCCGCGTGACCGACGAGGAGCGCGGTGCGATCACCCGCCACGAAGGCCCGCTGCCGATCGGTGTCACGCCTTACTACATGAGCCTGATCGACGCAGCAGAACCCGATGCAGGGCCTGCGACGGACGACGATTCCGACGCTCTCGGAGTTCGATAGGGGCGCCGGCGAGGAGGAAGACCCTCTCGGCGAGGACGGCCACAGCCCGACGCCCGGCCTCGTGCACCGTTACCCCGATCGGGTGCTGCTGCTCGTCACCAATTTCTGCTCGGTCTACTGCCGCTACTGCACCCGCGCGCGCCTCGTCGGGGCGAGCGGCGAGCGGGCACTGCGCAAGGCGGACATCGACAAGGCGATCGAGTACATCGCGAACACGCCGGCGATCCGCGACTGTCTCATCTCGGGCGGGGACCCGCTCTCCCTCGACGAGGATCGGCTCGAGTACGTGCTGTCGCGCTTGCGCGCGATCAAGCACCTCGAGTTCATCCGAATCGGCTCGAAGCAGCCGGTCGTCCAGCCGATGCGCGTGACGCCGACGCTCACGAAGATGCTGCGGCGCTATCACCCGTTGTGGATGAGCCTGCACTTCACCCACCCCGACGAGGTCACGCCCGAAGTGGCGGAGGCCTGCGGGCGTCTCGCGGACGCCGGCATCCCGCTCGGTAGCCAGACGGTGCTGCTGAAAGGCGTGAACGACGACGTCGCGACGCTCAAGAAGCTGTTCCACGAGCTCCTGAAGATCCGCGTTCGGCCTTACTACCTCTATCAATGCGACCCGATCAAGGGCTCGGCGCATTTCCGCACGTCGGTCGACAAGGGTCTCGAGCTGATCGCACAGTTGCGCGGCTACACGACCGGCTATGCGGTGCCGAACTACGTCGTCGACGCTCCGGGCGGCGGCGGCAAGATCGCGATGCTGCCGGAGGCCGTCATGGGCCGCGACGGCGCCGACTTGCTGCTCCGGAACTTCCGCGGTGAGCAAGTACGCTACCCGGACCCGGACGGTACGCTCGGACGTTGAGCGCAGCCCGCGCGGCCCGAGCGATGCTGCGCCGCACCTGATCACGCGCAGAGCCTAGGGGGAATACCTTGCGGATCGGCTTCACCTACGATCTGAAGGCCGACTATTTGGCGCTCGGATTCTCCGAGCACGCCGTTGCCGAGTTCGATTCAGAGAAGACGATCGACGCGATCGCGGGCGCCATTCAGACCCACGGGCATGAAGTGGTCCGGATCGGCCACGTGCGCGCGCTCGCCGCGCGCCTCGTCGCGGGCGAGCGCTGGGAACTCGTGTTCAACATCGCGGAGGGCGTCGCGGGCTTCGGCCGCGAATCGCAGGTGCCGGCCCTGCTCGAGGCGTACGGCGTACCGTATACGTTCTCCGACCCGCTCGTGTGCGCGCTCACGCTGCACAAAGGCATGGCGAAGCACGTTGCGCGCGGTTGCGGCGTGCCGACGCCGAGCTTCACGCTCGTGACGACGCCGGCCGAGGCCGCGGCGGTCACGTTACCTCTGCCGTTGTTCGCGAAGCCCGTGGCCGAGGGCACGAGCAAGGGAGTCAGCGCGAAGTCGCTCGCGACGTCGCGCGCGGCGCTCGTCGAGGTTTGCACGGACCTGCTCAGCGAGTATTCGCAGCCGGTCCTCGTCGAGGAGTTCTTGAGCGGCCGCGAGTTCACCGTCGGCATCCTCGGCACCGGCGACGCCGCGGTTGCCCTCGCGACACTCGAAGTCGTGCTGCTCGCGGGCGCAGACGAGGCCGTCTATTCCTACCGCAACAAGGCGCAGTGGCGCGAGCTCGTCGACTACAAGCTGCTGCTCGACGTCGGCGACGACGCCAGCGGCGCGCTGCGCCGTGAGGTGGAGGAGGTCGCGCTCGCGGCGTGGCGGTGCCTCGGCTGCCGCGATGCAGGCCGGGTCGATGTGCGGCTCGACGGCTCGGGCCGTGCGCAGCTCATCGAGGTGAATCCGCTCGCGGGGCTCACGCCCGGGCACTCGGACCTGCCGATCATGGCCGCCCTGAAGGGCGTGGACTTCGCGACGCTGATCGGTGAGATCCTGCGCTGCGCGACAGACCGAATAGCGGCGGCGGCGTGATGTTCAAAGCTTTGATCCTGCACGATGTGCACGCGGCGCTGGGGCCGCCCGATCAGAGCGACACCTTGATCGAAGCGCGCGCGATCGGCGCCGTGCTCGGCGAGATCGGCTTCGCCACCTCGACCGTGCCCGTGGGTCTCGACCTCGCCGCGCTCGAACGCACGCTCATCGATCTCGCGCCGCGCGTCGTCGTAAACCTGGTCGAGTCGCTCGAAGGCCGTGGCCGGCTGATCCACGTCGTGCCCGCACTGCTCGAGTCGCTCGAGCTGCCGTTTACGGGCTGCTCGGCGAGCGCGCTTGGGATCACGTCGCACAAGGTGCTCGCGAAACGGCAGCTGCGCGCCGCCGGGATTCAGACTCCGGCCACGTTCGAGGAGACATCCGGGAGCGATGACAACGCGACGGCTGCGTATTGGATCGTCAAATCGTTGTGGGAGCACGCATCGCTCGGCATCGACGACGCTTCGATCGTGACCGCTGGCCGCGTTTCCGACGCGATCGCCGCGCGACGCGCCGAATTCGGCGGCGAATGGTTCGCGGAGGAGTTCGTGCCGGGGCGCGAGCTCAACGTCTCGTTGATCGCGACGGCCGACGGGCCGCGCGTGCTGCCGGTGGCGGAAATCCGCTTCGACGAGTTCCCTGCCGATAAGCCGCGAATCGTGGGCTACGCGGCGAAGTGGGACATCGCGAGCTTCGAGTATCGCAGCACGCCGCGCGCGTTCGACGTCGAGCCCGCACTCGCGCACCGCGTCGGCGAGATCGCGCTCGGATGCTGGCGGCTGTTCGGCCTCGATGGCTACGCACGCGTGGATTTCCGCGTGGACGAGCAGGGCGAGCCGTGGGTGCTCGAGGTGAACGCGAATCCTTGCCTTACGCCCGATGCGGGTTTCGCCGCGGCGCTCGCAGAGGCTGGCGTCGAGTACCGCGCGGCGATCGCGGGATTGATCGACGACGCGCTGCGGCGGCGCGACGCGGACTAGCGACGCGGTGCAGCGGTAATGGCAGCGAAACCCGCCGGCCCGCACTCCAAGCTCGTTTTCAGGAAACGCGCGCGGCCCGCCGATCTGCCCGCGCTGCGTCTGCTGGTCGACTCCACCGGCGTGTTCTACCCGGCTGAGCGTGCGATCGCGCTCGAGCTGCTCGAGGACCGCCTGCGGCTCGGCGCGAGGAGCGGCTACGAGTTCATTTTTGCGTCGCGCGGCGGCGTGCTCGTCGGCTACTGCGCTTGGGGCAACGTGCCTCTCACAGAAGATAGCTATGACCTCTATTGGATCGCGGTCGCGCCGCACGCTCAGGGGCTCGGCATCGGCCAGCGGCTCATGGAGCTCGCGGAGGAGGGCGTCGAGCGCCGCGGCGGCGGGCAGCTCTACATCGAAACCTCGTCGCGAGCCGTCTATGCACGCACCCGGCGCTTCTATCGCGCGGCCGGTTACACCCAGGCTGCGCGCCTGCCCGACTTCTACGCGCGCGGCGATCATAAGATCGTCTTCTGTAAGACCGTTCGCCGAGCCTAGCGCTGCTGCAGCGCCGAACGCCCGACGGCGGCGGCCGCGGCGCGGCATCGCATAAGACGGTGACGATTCTTCCTAACCTTAAGATTTAACTAGTCATTTTCCGTCTTGACAGATGTCTATAACAGCCTATAGTTGCGCAGCTCGGAGGTTTCTCGATCTCGTGTCGCGCGAAGGGCAATGAAGCCCGAGCGCGAGCCAAACGGGCGAAGATCCGGGCATGAGTGAGAGTGGCAAGGAGGGTTAGGATGCGTAAGCCCAAAGAGCAGCATGACGACGAAGGCAATGAGGCCCAGTTCTTCGACGATTTCGAGTCCGATGGCCCGTTAGACGACGACGATTCCGACGACAACGACTCAGGTAAGCCCAAGAAGCCGGCCCGACAACGCGTAGAGCTCCGCAACGAGCAACAAACGCTCCGCCGGCAGCTGTCCGACTGGGACGACTACGGACAAGACGACTTCGATACCAAGCTGTAGTCGTGCGACGCGTCCACCGGCCGGTTGACGCGACCCCAAAAGAGATTCAGGAACGTCGCGGCGGCCCGAGGCACACTCGGGCCGCCGCCGACTATTTTCCGGCTGGTCTAGAATGACCGCGAGGAAGGTTACGCCATGTCGACCGACGTGAGGTCAGCCGGCAAGCACAGAGAGCCCGCAGCCCGCCCCGCGGAGCCTGGGCTCGGTTTCGTCGTCGAGCAGCAGCCGGACGACGTGAGCTGCGGCCCGGCATGCCTGCACGGGATCTATCGCCACTACGGCGATTCGATTCCGCTCGAGACCGTGGGAGCGGAGCTCCGCATGCTCGACAAGGGCGGCACGCTCGACGTCTTTCTCGCCAATCACGCATTGCAGCGCGGCTACAAGGTCACGCTGTTCAGCTACAACCTCGAGATCTTCGACCCGACCTGGTTCGCGTTGCCGAACGAAGAGATTCGGGCGCGGCTCGCGGCGCAGGCGGCAGTGAAGGCCTGGCCGCGCCTCCAGGCCGCGACGCGCGGTTACGACGAGTTCCTGCGCCTCGGCGGCAAGCTCAAGCTCCGCGACCTCGATCCGTCGCTGCTGCGCAAGTTCCTGAAGCGCGGCATTCCCGTGATCACGGGGCTCAGCGCAACGTATCTGTATCGCGCGATGCGCGATGTGCCGGAGACCAATCTGGACGACGACGTGCGCGGCGAGCCCGTCGGGCATTTCGTCGTGCTCACCGGCTACCGCAAGGACACGCGTGAGAGTCCTGATTGCGGATCCGCTGAAGAGCAACCCGCTCGTCGGCACGCGCTACTATGCGGTGAAGACGCAGCGGCTGATCGGGGCGATCCTGCTCGGTGCGGTCACGTACGACGCGAACCTGTTGGTCATCGAACCGAAACAATCCTCCGAATGACAGACCTATGACGGCCCTGCTGATCGTCGACCACCCCGAGCAGTGGCCGCTGAAGATCCCATCCGCCGAAGTCATCAGCGCGGACGACTATCTGCGCGAGGCCCGCTTCAGCGAGATGCGCCAGGCGCGCGTGTACAACCTGTGCGACTCGTACGGCTATCAGACGGCGGGCTACTACGTCTCGTTGCTCGCAACCGCGCGCGGCCATCGCACCATGCCGGCGGTCGCGACCATCCAGGACATGAAATCGCGCTCTCTGCTGCGCGCGGACGACGAGCTCGAGGAGCTCATCGAGCGTTCGCTGCACAAGATCGTGTCGAAGCGGTTCGAGTTGAGCATCTACTTCGGCTGCAACATCGCGGAGCGCCACGCGGACTTGAGCCGCGCGCTGTTCAACCTGTTCCCGGTCCCCCTGATGCGCGCGTCGTTCTCGAAGTCCTCGACGAGCGGCCGGTGGCGGCCGTCGAGCATCGCCCCGATCCCGGTCGGCGACCTGCCGTCGAGTCACCGGCCGTTCCTGGGCCAGGTGATCGAGAACCACTTCGCGCGGCGCGGGCCGGCGGGACGCTCCGGCCGCAGTATCCAGTACGAGCACGACC
The DNA here is from genome assembly GCA_963742115.1 of uncultured Gammaproteobacteria bacterium. GTDB lineage: Bacteria > Pseudomonadota > Gammaproteobacteria > Steroidobacterales > Rariloculaceae > FEN-1219. The sequence goes on along the minus strand of CAVUKQ010000004.1, from coordinate 290,773 downwards.
TCGCGATCCTCGCCAACGACGAAGAGCGCTCGGCGCCCTCGAACCGGGAGGCCCTAAAACGCTTCGAGCGGGCGGCGCGCGCGCAGGGGTTCGACGTCGAGTTCCTCGATCGCGACGACTACGGCCGAATCGCCGAGTTCGACGCGCTGTTCATCCGCGAGACGACCAACGTGAACCATCACACCTACCGCTTCGCGAGCCGCGCGCGCTCCGAAGGCATGGTGGTCATCGACGATCCCGAGTCGATCATTCGCTGCGGCAACAAGGTCTATCTCGTCGAGCTCGCGAAGCGGCTCGATCTCGCCATCCCGCCCACCATGGTCGTGAGCAGCGCGCGCACCGACGAGATCATTCGCGAGCTCGGTCTCCCGTGCGTGCTGAAGCAACCCGACAGCGCGTTCTCCGAGGGCGTGTTCCGAGCCGACACGCGCGAGCAGTTGTCGGCGGGCCTGCAGCGGCTCCTGGCGCGCAGCGACCTCGTCGTCGTGCAGTCGTTCATGCCGACGGAGTTCGATTGGCGCGTCGCGGTGCTCGACCGCCAGCCGCTGTTCGTCTGCCGGTACTACATGGCGGACGGGCACTGGCAGATCTACCAGCACGGCGAGAACGCGACGAAGGAGGGCGAGCACGAGACGCTCGCCGTGCAGCACGCGCCGCGCGAGGTGCTGAAGCTCGCGCTCAAGACCGCGAACGCGGTCGGCGACGGGTTCTACGGCGTCGACATCAAGACCGTGAACGGCCGCCAGGTGCTCATGGAGATCAACGACAACCCGAGTGTCGACCGCGGCGTCGAGGACGCCGTGCTCGGCGACGAGCTCTACGAGCGGGTCATGAAGGTGTTCAAAGCGCGGGTCGATGCCGGCAAGCAATTCAAACCCGCCGGTTGAGCCCGGCGGGCCGCAAGACCGCGACGAACAGCGCGTAGAGCCGCGCGCCGACAAGCCGCTGCGCCTGTTCGACGCGTTCGGCATCGAGGTCGAATACATGCTCGTCGACGCGGAAACGCTCGACGTAGCACCCGCGGCCGACGAGCTGCTCGAAGCCGCGGCGGGCCATGCCACGGAAGAGTTCGAGAATGGCGACGTCGCGTGGAACAACGAGCTCGCGCTGCACGTCATCGAGCTCAAATGCAACGGGCCGCGGCCGAGCCTCACAGGCTTGGGCGAAGCCTTCGGCGCGAACATCGCGCTCGCGAACACGAAGCTCGAGCGCGACGGCCGGCGTCTGCTGCCGACCGCGATGCACCCGTGGATGGATCCCAACGACGTCGTGCTCTGGCCGCACGGATCGCGGGTCATCTACGAGACGTTCGACCGGATCTTCTCGTGCAAAGGCCACGGCTGGGCGAATCTGCAAAGCATGCAGATCAACCTCCCGTTCCACGGCGACGAGGAGTTCGGCCGGCTGCACGCCGCGATCAGGTTCCTGCTGCCGATCCTGCCGGGCCTTGCCGCGAGCTCGCCGATCATCGACGGTGCGCCGAACGGCATCCTCGACAACCGCCTCGTCGTCTACCGCGGGAATTGCGCGCGCATCGCGTCGGTGACGGGCGAGGTCGTGCCCGAGGCGATCGGTTCGATCGGCGAGTACCACGAGCGGCTGCTCGAGCCGCTTTACCGCGACATCGCGCCGCACGATCCCGAGCGCGTGCTGCAGAACGAGTGGCTCAACGCACGCGGCGCGATCGCGCGCTTCGACCGGATGGCGATCGAGATTCGTGTGCTCGACGTGCAGGAGACGCCGCGGATGGACGTGGCGTACGCGGCACTGATCGTCGAGGTCCTGAAGTTCCTGTGCGAGGAACGGTGGGCGGAGCGCCGCTCGCTCGATAAGTGGCATGAGAGCGAGCTCGGCAAGCTGTTGAAGCTCGCCGAGCGCCAGGGCGAGGACGCGGGCATCACCGACCGGCGTTACCTCAGGGCGTACGGCTTCCGCGGCAGCAGCACGGATCTGATGGGGCTTTGGGAGCACCTCGTGGAGGCCGCGTCGGCGCGCGGTACGCTGGACGTCGCGACCGGGCGCCTACTCGAGCACTATTTGCGCCACGGAACGCTCGCCACGCGCATCACGAAGGCCGCAGGTCTCTTGCCCACGCACGCCAAGATAAAGAGAGTGTATGAAGAGCTCGGCGAAGCGCTCGCGAGCGGCGAGCCGTTCGCGCCGCCTCCGCCCCCGCCCGCGAAGTCGTGGGGTCCTTAGCTGCGAGCACGGCGTGAGCGAGACGCTCGCGAACGCCGCGCTCTGACCGCGGCCGGCTTGCCTCGCGCTTACCCCGCGCTCAAGATGCCGACAATCTCACCACCGCGGCGTGCGCCGCGGCTCTCACTTTCGTTCCAACGGGAAACTCAATGACAGATACTTCGTTACGCAGCGAGCTGACGACCGCCGTGTTCGTCGACTTCGAGAACCTTGCGCTCGGCGTCGAGCAGGACAAGAAGGGCCGGTTCGAAATCGAGCTCGTGCTCAAACGCCTCCTCGAGCGCGGCCGCATCGTGTTCAAACGCGCCTACTGCGACTGGAGCCGTTTCCAGAACTTCATGCGCGAGTTCCACATGCAGGGATTCGAGATGGTCGACATCCCGGGTTCGAAAGTGTCCGGCAAGAACAGCGCGGACATTCGCATGGTCGTCGACGCGATCGACCTTTGCTATTCGAAGACGCACATCGACACCTTCGCGCTGATCACGGGCGACAGCGACTTCTCGCCGCTCGTCTCGAAGCTCAAGGAGAACGACAAGCGCGTGCTCGGCTGCGGCGTCCGCAGCTCGACTTCGGACCTGCTCGCGAACAACTGCGACGAGTTCATCTTCTACGACGACCTGATCCGCGTGCAGAAGCGCACCCAGCAGCGGACGCAGCAGCGCACCCAGCAGCGCCGCAAGCCGAAGAAGGAGAGCGTCGAGAGCCCCGAGAGCGCCGAAAGCGCGGAGAGCACGGAGGGCGCGGACAATCGCAAGCACGAAGCGTTCGAGCGGCTCGCCGCGACCGTCACGTCGCTCGAGACGGACTACGATCCGGTTTGGGGCTCGCTCGTGAAGCAGACGGTGAAGCGCGTGTATCCCGGCTTCAACGAGAGCTATTACGGCTACCGCACGTTCGCGGAGCTGCTCGAGGACGCGGCGAAGGAAGGCGTGATTTCGCTGGAGCTCGACCCGCAGCGCGGCAACTACCGCGTGCGGACGGTCTAGCTACCTCGCTCCGGCCGACGGCGCGCTGGGCGGGTCCGTACCGCCCGCGGCGCGGCGGCCTGAACGCGGCGTTGCGGACGCGACCCGCCTCGCGCGCGGGCCGATGGACGTAGCCGCCCGATCTGGCGCCGGCGCGGCCGGCACCGCCGACGGGTTTTCGATACCTGCATCACAGCGTGCCGTGGCGCGCCGGGCGCATCCTCTGGCGTGGCGAAGGACGGTCTACGCCTCGCGGGGACTGAGGATGGCGCAGCAGGGCTCGAAGGTCGTGAGAGAGGGCGTGGAGGTGGTGCAGGGCACACCGACGGCGCCGATCACTCGCGCGACGTTGTTCTTGCGCCTCGTGCGCGTTCAAGGCCCGAAGAAAACCGAGCTCACGCGCGCCGCCTTATTCATGGTGCGGCCGGGCCGCGACGAGTACGTGGTCAAAGAGCTGATTCCCGATATGGAGCTCGGCCCGCAAGCGGCGGTCGACAAAGCGATCGCGATCGCGAAGCGGGGCGACGTGGCGACCATCTACCTCAACGCAGACTTCGACGCGATCCCCAAGGCTCGGCTCGCCGCGAACGCGTAGCGTGCCCCGCGGGCAGCCGGCTCGTACGTGATCATTCGGCGCGCCCGACGAGCTGCTTGAACAAGCTCGATTCGCGCTTGAAGAATCCCTCGGTGTGGAACGAGTCCTCGAGCTCGAGCAGCTCATAATCCAAGTGATGGCAGAGCTCGTGGAGCAGCGTCCGCAGGAACGTCCGAAACGCGACCACGCGCCTGTGATGCGCGGTCCGCATCCACACCGTGATGACGGCCGGCGTGCGTTTCTCGGCCGGTTCGTACAGGCCGTGCAGCTCGCTCGTGCTCGTGCTTGGCCGGCGCGACAGCACCTTGATCCGCAGCGGCCGTACCTCGAGAACCTCTAGCACGCGTTGCCGAGCGCCTGCGCGGCGCGCTCGACCGGTGCGCGTTGTTCGCGCTGCGAGCGCTTTCTCGAGCGAGCGGACTAGACCCGGGAACGATGGATCGGGTGGCAGCGTGAGCTTCGCGATCTCGTCGCTGCGCCGGTAGATCGCCTTCTGTTTGGGCTTGAGCTTGGCGTAGTACGCGTACGGCACGCCTGGCCCGCGCGGTTATCGGCGACCGCGGGCTACCGCGCGTCGACGACAACCTCGTCGCCGCGCGTGGAGAGCTGCTCCCAGAGCTTGCGCGGATCCGCGAACACGAGCTCCGCCGTGCTGGCCACGATGTGCCAATCGCCTTTCTGGATCTCGCCCTCGAGCTGCCCCGCCGTCCACTCGGCGTGTCCGGCATACATTCGCAGCTCGTCCGGGCTCTTGGCGAGCCGAGTGATCGTGCCGAGCGAATCCGGATCCCCGCTCAGGAACACCTTGTCGACGATTTCCGGGCCCTGCACGGTCGCGGCCGCGAGACCGCGGACTAGAAATACCAAGCGCGTGGGGCCCACGGGTCCGCCGCGGTAAAGAGTGCCCGTGTAGCCGCCGAGACCGGCCTCGATCTCCGGAAACACCTTCGCGGGCACGAGCGTCGTGACGCGATTGAGGACGACGCCGATGGTGCCGCTTTCACCGTGCTGTAACACGAGCACGACAGTGTGCGAGAAGTTCGGGTCCGCGAGGTTGGGGCCCGCGATGAGCAGCACGCCGTCACCGAGCTCCTGCGCGCACAGCGTGCCGGTGACGAACGACAGCGCGAGCGTCGCCGCGCCCAGCAACGCTCGCCAGCCGGCGCGCGAGCGGTGGATGTCACGGCGGATGGCGGCTTGCGAGATCATCGCCGCATCATACCGGTTTCGCCCCGCAGCAGGTGTCTCGACCGCCGACTGCATGTATGATTCGCGGCCCCGTCGGGCCGGGCCTCCCATTCGCGCGACGGGAGAGAAGGACGAAGCCGCAATTGACCGCCTCAAAGTCGACGTCTGAGTCTGTGCAGTGGCCGACGGCGCTCGGCTACCGGATGCCGGCCGAGTGGGAGCCCCACGAGGCGACCTGGCTCTCTTGGCCCCACAACCGCGACAGCTGGCCCGGCGTGTTCGCCGGCGTGGAACCCGCGATGTGCGCGTTCGTGCGCGCGCTCGCCGAGTGCGAGCCCGTGTACATCAACGTGCTCGACGCGGCGCACGAGCGCCACGTCCGCGCGCTGCTCGCGCGAGCCGCGCCGCCCGAACGGCTGCGCTTCTACCGCTTCCCGACGAACGACGCCTGGTGTCGCGATCACGGGGCGGTCTTCGTGACGCGCCCCGTTGCCGAGGCGCGGCTCGCGGTGGACTTCGACTACAACGCGTGGGGCGGGAAGTACCCGCCATTCGACCGCGATCAACTCGTCGGCCGGCAGATGGCCGAGGCGCTGCGGGTCCCACGCTTCGCGCAGCCCGACATCGTGCTCGAGGGCGGCTCGATCGAGGTGAACGGCGCGGGCGCGCTGCTCACGACCGAGCAGTGTCTGCTCAACCCGAACCGCAACCCGGAGTTGAGCCGCGCCGACATCGAGCGCGTGCTGCGCGACTCATTCGGTGTAAACGAGATTCTCTGGCTCGGCGACGGCATCGAGGGCGACGATACGGACGGCCACATCGACGATCTCACGCGCTTCGTTGCGCCGGGTCGCGTCGTGACCGTGATGGAACCGAATGCCGGCGACAAGAACCACGAGCCGCTCGAGGCGAACCGCCGATTGCTCGCCGAGCTCACGGTCGCTGGCCGCCGGCTCGACGTGGTCGAGCTGCCGATGCCGGAGCCGCAGTACCTCGAGGAGCAGCGCTTGCCCGCGAGCTACGCGAACTTCTATATCGCGAACGGCGCCGTGCTCGTGCCCGTGTTTGGCTGCAAGCAGGACGCGGCCGCGTGCTCGATCATCGCGGACTGTTTCCCGGGCCGGCGCGTGGTGCCGGTCGACTGCCGCGTGCTCATCGCCGGTCTCGGCGCGCTGCACTGTCTCACGCAGCAAGTGCCGGCCGCGCCGGCGGCGGCGCGCCCTTGAAAGCGATTCGCCGGCTCGTCCACGTTCGGTGTGTGTGCGGACTACGGCCTTTCGGCCTATTGTGGCGCGGGGCACGATTTCCTAATCTTCGCGTTTTCCACGGGCGCCTCGCCGCCTGAAGGATCTGCCGATGGGCGCCATCTCCGATTTCATCCGGCATCACTACCGGCACTTCAACGGCGCGGCGCTGGTCGACGCGGCCGACGCCTACGTGAAGCACGTCGACGGCGGCGGGCAAATGCTGGTGACGCTCGCGGGCGCGATGAGCACCGCGGAGCTCGGGCTGTCGCTCGCGGAAATGATCCGGAAACGCAAGGTGCACGCCATCTGCTGCACCGGCGCGAATCTCGAGGAGGACGTGTTCAACCTCGTCGCGCACGATCACTACGTGCGGATACCGCAGTACCGGTATCTGAGCCCCGAGCAGGAAGAAGAGCTGCTCGACCAGCATCTGAACCGCGTGACGGACACCTGCATTCCCGAGTTCGAGGCGATTCGCCGCATCGAAGGCGCCGTGCTCGAGGAGTGGCAGCGCGCGGACAAGGCGCAGCAGCAGTTTTTTCCGCACGAGTTCATGTACAAGATCCTGCTCTCGGGCGTGCTCGAGCAGCACTATCAGATCGACGCGAAAGACAGCTGGCTGCTCGCGGCGGCCGAGGCCGACTTGCCGATGTTCGTGCCGGGGTGGGAAGACTCGACGCTCGGCAACATCTTCGCGGGCCACTGCATCGCGGGCGACATCGACAACGTGCACACGGTCCGCACCGGCATCGAGTACATGATGATCCTCGCGGATTGGTACCAAACGACCTGCCGGAAAGGTTCGATCGGCTTCTTTCAGATCGGCGGCGGCATCGCGGGCGACTTCCCGATCTGCGTCGTGCCGATGCTCCAGCAGGACCTCCAGCTGCCGGACACGCCGCGCTGGGGTTACTTCTGCCAGATCAGCGACTCGACGACGAGCTACGGCTCGTACTCGGGCGCCGTGCCGAACGAAAAGATCACTTGGGGCAAGCTGTCCGCCTCGACGCCGAAATTCATCATCGAGTCCGACGCGACGATCGTCGCGCCGCTGATGTTCGCTCACGTGCTCGGAGAATAAGTAACATGTCAACGCAGCCCAAACAAAAAGCAGCTACCGCGGAATGGCAGGTCCAGGACGCGACGGAGCTCTATCGCATCTCGAGCTGGGGCGACCCGTTCTTCTTCGCGAACGACAAAGGGCACATGGCCGTGCGCGCGCTCGACGAGGCCGGCACGACGATCGACGTGGTCGACGTCGTGAACGAGCTGCGCCGCCGCGGCGTGCAGTTCCCGGTTCTGCTGAGATTCCAGGACGTCTTGCGCGCGCAGGTTCGGCGCGTCAACGAGGCGTTCCGCAGCGCGATCGCCGAAGCCAGCTACGGCAACGTCTATCGCGGCATCTACCCGATCAAGGTGAACCAGCTGCACGAGGTCGTCGATGAGCTGCTCGACGCGGGCCGGCCGTACGGCATGGGTCTCGAGTGCGGCTCGAAGGCGGAGCTGATCGCGTGCCTGCCGCAAATCGACGGCGACACGCTGCTCGTGTGCAACGGCGTGAAAGACCGCACGATGCTGTCGCTCATGATCGCGGGGCAGAAGCTCGGCCAGAACATCGTGCCCGTGATCGAGAAGTACTCCGAGTTCAACGACCTGAAAGGCCTCGCGTTCAGCACGGGCTACATGTCGCAGCTCGGCGTGCGCGTGCGGCTCGCGACGCGCGGCTCGGGCCGCTGGTCCGAGTCTTCGGGCACGAACTCGAAGTTCGGCCTGAACGTGGCCGAGCTCATGCGGATGGTCAACGAGCTCGAGGTGAGCGGCCAGCAGGCGAAGCTCGTGCTGCTGCATTGCCACATCGGCAGCCAAGTCTCCGACATCCAGGTCCTCAAGCAGGCGACCAAGGAGGTCACGCAGATCTATGCCGAGCTCGTGAAGCGCGGCATGGGGCTCAAGTATCTCGACGTCGGCGGCGGCCTCGGCGTGAACTACGACAAGGGGCACCTCGAGGAGGACGCGGGCATCAACTACAGCCTCGAGGAATACGCGAACGCCGTGGTGTTCACCGTGAAAGAGGTGTGCGACGCGAACGAGGTAGCGATGCCGGTGCTCGTGACGGAGAGCGGCCGCGCGTTAACGGCGCATCACTCCGTGCTCATCGTGCCGGTGCTCGGCGCGCATTCGAAGGACGACCCGAACCAGGACCTCACGGTGCCCGAGACTGCGTCCGAGCCCGTGCACGCGCTCAACAAGATCTTGGGCGCGCTGCCGAAGACGCGGAAGCAGTCGGAGCTGCTCGAGGCGTTCCACGACGTGAACGAGCGGCTGGAAGAGGTCCGGCAGCTGTTCACGCTCGGCTATTTGCCGCTCGCGGAGCGCGCGCTCGCGGAAAGCCTCTACTGGCGGATCTGCACGATCCTGCTGCGCGCGCTCAAGCGTAACCCCGAGACGTCGCGGCCCGAGATCGTGGAGCTCGAGGATCAGCTCACCGAGCAGTATCTCTGCGACTTCTCGGTGTTCCAGTCGATGCTCGACCACTGGGCCATCGGCCAGCCGTTCCCGATCGTGCCGATCGACCGGCTCGAGGAACAGCCCGACAAGCGCGCGATCCTCGTGGACCTGACTTGCGACTCGGACGGCAAAGTCACGCACTACGTCTCGTCTCGCGACAACCGGTTCCTGCCGTTGCACGCGCCGGTCGGGGGCACGCCGTACTATCTCGGCTTCTTTTTGATGGGCGCGTACGAGGACATCATCGGCGACGCTCACAACCTGTTCGGGCGCGTCACGGAAGCTCACGTCTACGCCGACGCCGAGGAGCCCGGCGATTTCTGGATCGAGAAGATCATCCACGGTACCGCCGTGCAGGACATGCTCGCCCAAGTGCAGTATTTCCCGAACGATCTGCACCGGCGCATGAGCGAGCTCGTGCGCGCGAAGATACAGGCGAACGTCGTTCGTCCGACCCAGGGCATGGAGATCCTCGATCAGTACATGGCGTGCTTCCCGCAGACGACCTATTGCGACACGCGCGACATCGAGCGGGAATCCCAGCGATGACGGCACGCCCGCTCAAAGTCGGGCTCGTGCAAATGGCGATGGGCGAGGAGCCCGCGCCAAATCTGGCGAAGGCGATCGACGGGGTGCGCGAAGCCGCGAAGGGCGGCGCGCAGCTCGTGGTGCTGCCGGAGCTGTTCCGTTCGCGCTACTTCTGCCAGACCGAGGACGCGAAGCTGTTCCAGCTCGCCGAGGCCGTTCCGGGCCCGAGCACGGACGCGCTCGCGACGCTCGCGAAGGAGCTCAAAGTCACGCTCGTCGCTAGCCTGTTCGAGAAGCGCGCGGCCGGTGTATTCCACAACACCGCTGCAGTGCTCGACGGCGAGGGCGGTTACCTCGGCAAGTACCGCAAGATGCACATCCCCGACGACCCGCGCTATTACGAGAAGTTCTACTTCACGCCGGGTGACTTGGGGTTCAAGTCCTTTGCTACGCCGAAGGTTCAGCTCGGCGTGCTGGTCTGCTGGGATCAGTGGTACCCCGAGGCCGCGCGGCTCACGGCGATGCAAGGCGCGGAGATCCTCGTCTACCCGACTGCGATCGGTTGGCATCCCGCGGAGCGAGAACAGTACGGCGAGCGGCAGCACGGCGCGTGGGAAACGATCCAACGCGGCCACGCGATCGCGAACGGCTGCTTCGTCGTCGCGGTGAATCGCACGGGCTTCGAGCCCGACCCGTCCGCGGAAGGCAAGGCGAGTGCGGGAATCGAGTTCTGGGGCCAGAGCTTCATCGCGGCGCCCGATGGCCGCATTCTCGTGCGTGCGCCGCAAGACCGCGAGACCGTGATCGTCGAGGAGATCGACCTCGCCGAGATCGACGCGAGCAGGATCGGCTGGCCGTTTTTCCGCGACCGGCGCATCGACGCGTACGCCGACCTCACGCGGCGGTTCGGCGGCGACTAACCCTCACGCCGCCGCGCCTCTGACGCGGCCGACGGGAGCCGTGACGCGAGCCCCGCCATGACTCGCCGGGCTCGAGCCACGGAGGTCGCGACACGCGGCGCCGCGAGCGCTAATATCTTGCTCGGACTCTGCGGGGGGTGCTGGCGTGTTCACCCGAACGTCAATCCTGTGTGGTGTCGCGCTCATGCTAGTGGAGGCCTCCGCGGCCCCAGGCCCCCCCCGATCTGCGCTCAGCGACACGGACCTTCTCGAGGGCGCCGTGCTCGGCTGGGAGATGGCGGCCGCGCCGCAGCTCATCACCCCCGAAGAAGCGGTCGCGCTCGACGACGAGATGCGCGCTTTCGTCGCGCCGTACCGCGCCATCGGCGATCCGGCGATGAAGCTACGCCGCTTGCTCGAGGGCATGCGGGATCGTGGGCTGTTCGCTATGAGCTACAGCGACTCGTTCACGCGCAGCGCGAGCCGCACGTTCCACGAGCGTCAAGGCAACTGTCTGTCGTTCACCATGCTGTTCGTTGCTCTCGCGCGCGCGGCGGGGCTCGACGCGCGCTACCAGATGGTCGACGTGCCGCCAACCTGGACCAACGACAACGAGCTCGTCGTGATAGCGAACCACGTCAACACGGCCGTGAACCAAAGCTACGCGCGGGGTGCCACTGCTAGGAGCGGCGAGCCGTTTCCGCGCGCGCAGTTCGATCGTAAGATCGTCGTCGATTTCAACGCCGCGAACTTCCGCGCCAACTATCAGAGCCGAGTGGTCGCGGATCGCTACGTGGTCGCGCTCTTCTACAACAACCTCGCGGCCGAAGCGCTCGTCCGCAAGCAATACGCGGAGGGCTTCGAGCTGCTGCGCGAAGCTGCGCGCACCTATTCGGACATGCCCGCCCCGTGGGTGAACCTCGGTGTGCTGTACTCGCGCGTGGGGCAGTACGCCTACGCGGAGGCCGCGTATCGGCGCGCGCTCGAGGCGGACCCGCGCGAGCAGGCCGCTCTGTCGAACCTCGTGGCCGTCTACAACTCGCTCGGCGACGACGCGCTCGCGGAAGCGTACCGGCAGCGAATTCGGCGTTACCGCGAGATCAATCCGTACTACCACTATGCGGTCGCGCAGATCGCGTTCGACGAGAGGCGCTTCGAGGACGCCCTCGCGGCGCTGCGCAGCGCGATCCGCTTGAAGCGCGACGACGACGACTTCTACGACCTGCGGGGGCGCACCCTCGTCGAGCTCGGCCGCGACGACCGAGCGGTCGCGAGCTTCGCTCGCGCCAAAGAGCTAGCGTCGGAAGATCACTGAGCTCGAGGCTGCCGTCGCGCGCGCTGCGGTCCGTGTCGATGGATCGCCCCCGCCTACGTATAAGCTAGTGGCCTCAATGACTTGACAAAAGTTGATGGCTGCTCGACGGCGGGCGAAAGCTTTTCTAGTAAACTATCTGGCAGTCAGTTTCTCGCTTCAGGAGGCGAACATGAGATCGAAGGTTTTGGCGCTGCTGGCCGGCAGCCTTATCGTGGCCGCGCCGCTGTACGCGCACCATTCGTTTACCGCGACCTACGACGAGAACAAGACGGTCAAGATCGAAGGCGAGCTGGTGCAGTTCATGTTCCGCAATCCGCACGCGTTCGTTCATGTGATGGCGCCGGACGAGGACGGCGTGATGCAGCGTTGGGGCGTCGAGTGGGGCGGCGCGGGTGCGCTCACCGGCCAGGGCGTCACGCGCGACTCGCTGAAGCCGGGCGACCACGTGATCATCACGGGCAACCCGGGCCGCAATCCGATCGACCACCGCGTCCGCATGCGCACGTTGCTGCGCCCGTCCGACAAGTTCGGCTGGGGCCAGAACGGCGAAACGTTCGACTAAGCAGCGGCGCCGCGCGACCGAAGGATCGGTCGCGCGCCCTTGCTTGGTCACACGCTCGCTCACCGCGATGCCTCCGCGACGAACGTCCGAAGAGCTGCTTCACCTGTTCAAGGAGAACTGGCCCGAGGGCTACTCCTCCAGCGAAGAGGTGATGCTCAGGCTCTATCACACGGCGCTGCGCCATACGGAGGAGATGCAGCGCTTCCTCCTCCAGTTCGATCTTTCGACGGCCGAGTTCGTGACGCTGCGCGTGCTGCGCCGCGAGCCCGCGCCGCACGTCATGACGCCGAGCGTGCTGCACGAGACGCTCGTGATGAGCCCCGCCGGAATCACGAAGGTGCTGAAGCAACTCGAGGCGAAGGGCTTCGTCTCGCGCAAGTTGGACACGTCCGACAAACGCCGCAACCTCGTGCAGCTCACGTCCGCCGGCAAGGCGAAGATCACGAAGGTGCAGCAGGCCGTCCGCGAGTTCGACGTGGATCTGCTCGGCGGCGTTCTGGGCGAGCGCGATCAGGAGCGATTGGCGCAGTTGTTGCGCAAGCTGCTCGTAAGCCTCGAACCCCGGAAGTCGGCGGATGCGGGCGCGTCGCGTGCTCGCGACCGGCGTTTGGCGCTCGAAGCTTGACGCTATTCTCTTTCGCCGCCGGCGAAGCTCAGCTGTCTTTGCCCGCCGCGTAGCGCGCGATCGCGTCCGTGATGGCGCGGCGCGCGGCGTTCGCGTCGCCCCAGTCGCCGATCTTCACCCACTTACCCTCTTCGAGGTCTTTGTAGTGCTCGAAGAAGTGCTCGATCTGGTGCAGCGTGATGATCGGGACGTCGGTGTAATTCTTCACGCCTTCGTAGCGCCGCGTTAGATGCGGCGACGGCACCGCGATCACCTTCTCGTCATGTCCCGCGTTGTCCTCCATCACGAGCACGCCGATGGGCCGCACGTTGATCACGCAGCCCGCCACGAGCGGCCGCGTGTTGCAGACGAGGACGTCGATCGGATCGCCGTCCTCGGACAGCGTGTGCGGCACGAATCCATAGTTGCCGGGGTACGCCATCGACGTGTACAGGAACCGGTCGACCACGAGCGTGCCGGCTTCCTTGTCGAGCTCGTACTTGATCGGTTGGCCGCCGAGCGGCACCTCGATTATCACGTTGACGTCGTGCGGCGGGTCGTTGCCGATTCGGATCGCGTCGATGCGCATGTGAGCACGTCCCTTGAGTGACGCGCGGAGTGTAATGCTCCGCGCCCCGACCGGCTATTCGATGAGCGTTGACTCATCCCGCGAATCGATGCATTCCTCCGTCGACGTGGATCACCTCGCCCGTGATGTAGCGCGCGAGCGGCGAGGCGAGGAACGCGACGAGATACCCCATGTCCTCGGGCTCGCCGAAGAAGCCGATCGGAATGTTTGCGTCGATGAACGCTTTGCGATTTTCCGCTGTCGGATGCAGCCGGCCGAGGATCTGCTCGCTGTTGATCCGGCCGGGCGGCAAGCAATTGATCGTGATGCCGTCCGGCGCGAGCTCGCGCGAAAGTCCCTTCGCCCAGTTGTGCAGCGCGGCCTTCGCGACGGATGCGATGTTCACGCCTGGGGGCTCGTTTGCGCCCGTGATGTTGATGATCCGGCCCCACTTCTGAGCCCGCATCGTCGGAACGAACTGGTTCGTGAGGCGCCGGACGAGCTCGAAGTTCAGCGTCATGCCCTCGAGCCATTGCTCCTCGGACGCATTCCATTTCACCGGGCGCGAGCTGCCTGCGTTGTTCACGAGGACGTCGAGCCCGCCGAGCTCGGCGAGCACGCGTTCGCGAACGCGCTCCGGCGCGCCCGCAGCCGTGAGGTCTTCCGCGACGATCAGCGGGCGCGTCCCGCCCGCGCCCTCGATCTCGCGCGCGAGCTCGTCGAGCAAGTTGGCGCGGCGCGCGAGGATCGCGACGCGGCAGCCTTCGGCCGCCAGGACTTTGGCGGTGCCGCGGCCGATACCGCGGCTCGCGCCGGTGACGAGACAACTCTTTCCCTTCAGTTGCAGGTCCATCGGCTGAGTCTCCTTGTGCGCCGCCGTGCGCGGTGACGATCGGCGACCCCTCGCCGCGGCGGCCGAGTCTAGCAGACCGTGCCCTGCGCGAGACCCGCGGGTACACTGCGGCCATGAGCATTGCGGTGGGGGGTAACGCGGGCGAGGTGAGCGCGCCCGCGTGGTCGTTGCGGCGGATCGTCACGGCTGGCGTGATCGGCAACGTGCTCGAGTGGTACGACTTCGCGGTCTACGGCTTCTTCGCTCCGATTCTCGCAGCGCAGTTCTTTCCGGGCGACGATCCCGTCGCAAAGCTGCTCGCGGCTTTCGCGACTTTCGCCGTCGGCTTTCTGATGCGCCCCGTGGGCGCCGTGCTGTTCGGCCACATCGGCGATCGCTATGGGCGCGCGCGCGCGCTGATCCTGTCGATTGCGATGATGGCGGTCCCAACCGTGATCATGGGCCTGTTGCCTACGTTCGCGCAGATCGGCATCGCGGCTTCGTTCTTGCTCGTGATCCTGCGGATGTTCCAGGGGATGGCCGTCGGCGGCGAGTTCACGAGCTCGATCGTTTTCCTCGCGGAGCACGCCCCGCAGAAGCGCCGCGGTTTCGTTTCGAGCTTCGCGATGTTCGGCGCAACGTTCGGCACGATGCTGGGCTCCGCCGTCGGCGGTGCACTGAGCTCGCTGCTGAGCCCCGAAGATCTCGCGAGCTGGGGCTGGCGCGCGGCGTTCATCTCGGGGATCGCGGTCGCGGTCGTGGGCGTCGTGCTGCGCCGCAACATGCTCGACGGCCCGGCGAACCCGCCAGCGCTATCGCCGCTGCGGCTCGCGTTCCGCGATCACAAACGCGCGGTGGCGCGCGTGTTCGCGTTGAACGTGGGCACGGCGACCACGTACTACACATTGTTCGTGTACGCCGCGACCTGGGTAGCCCAGAAAACGCCGGTCGGTCAGGCGGCGGCGCTGCGGATCACCACGTTTACGATTCTCACGTTTCTCGTCGTGCTGCCGATCGCCGCCTGGGTATCGGATCGGGTCGGCCGCAAGCTCGTCATGGGCATTGGCATGACGGGGTGCATCT
This sequence comes from uncultured Gammaproteobacteria bacterium, assembly GCA_963742115.1. Lineage (GTDB taxonomy): Bacteria > Pseudomonadota > Gammaproteobacteria > Steroidobacterales > Rariloculaceae > FEN-1219. The sequence goes on along the minus strand of CAVUKQ010000004.1, from coordinate 275,677 downwards.
TGCTCGCGTATCCGCTCGCGTCGGCGATGCATGGGACGGTTCCCTTGGGTATCGCAGCCGCGCAGATGACGTTCGGTGCCTTGCTCGCGCTGTCGATGGCGCCGCAACCGGCCGCGATGTGCGAGATGTTCCCGCGCGGCGTGCGCGTGAGCGCGGTGAGCGTCGGCTACGGGCTCGCGTACGCGCTGTTCGGCGGCACGGCGCCGCTCGTGGCGGTGTGGCTCATCGCGCGCACGGGCAACGACATCGTGTTCGCGTGGTACATCGCCGGCGCAATGGTCTTGTCGCTGCTCGTTGCGCTGACCGTTCGCGATCGGCGCAGCGAGCAGCTCAGTTAGCGCGGGGACTAAGGCGGCTGCGCCGAACCGCGCGTTCGCTCCAGTCGAGACCGCTGCTAACGAACGCTTTTGGGAGGTCACTATGCGCTCGTCAGAATCACTGCTCCGCCGGCTCGCTTTCCTCGCATCGGCGTGCTCGATCATGTTGGCTTTCGCCGCCTGTTCCGGGCCGCCCGTTCCTCCGCCGTCCGTGCCGGCTCCGCAGGCCGTCACGGTGTTCGAAGGTGCGCGCGTGATCGTCGGCGACGCGAGCGCGCCAATCGACAATGCCACGTTCGTCGTTTCGCGCGATCGCTTCGTCGCCGTGGGCCGCGCCGGTGAGGTGGATGTCCCCGCGGGCGCGGCGCGCGTAAACCTCGCGGGCAAGACCGTGATGCCCGCGATCGTCGACACGCACACACACTTGAGCCGCGACCGGGCCGCGCTGGTGCAGGACCTGCGGCACCGCGCCTACTTCGGCGTGGGCGCCGCGATGAGCTTGGGTCAGGACAACGGCCCCGCGGTGTTCGAGGTGCGCGGCGAGACGATCCCCGGCGCGGCGTTGTATCGCACGGCGGGCCGCGGCATCACGGCCCCAGAGCCCGGGCGCACGGACATTCCGTACTGGGTGCGGACACCCGACGAGGCGCGCAACGCGGTGCGCGAGCAAGCGGCGCTCGCGGTCGACATCGTGAAGATCTGGGTCGACGACCGTAACGGCATGTACGAGAAGCTCGCACCCGAGCTGTATGCGGCCGCGATCGACGAGGCGCACCAGAACGGGCTGCGCGTGACGGCGCACATCTTCAATCTGTCGGACGCGAAGGCGCTGCTGCGCGCAGGCCTCGACGCGTTCGCGCACGGCATCCGCGACACCGACGTCGACGACGAGGTCGTCGCGCTGTTCCATGAACGCCCCGGAGTCGTCGTCGTGCCGAACTTGCCGGATCGCGGCGTCGCGACCGATCTCACGTGGCTGCGCGGCAGCGTCCCCGACGCGCAGTGGCAGGAGCTCCAGGCCACCGCGTCGACCGAGCGGCCCGAGCTGCAGGCCGCGCACGCGATTCAGGCTCGCAACCTCGCTCGCTTGAGCGCGGAGGGCATCAAGATCGCGCTCGGCACCGACGGCAACGTGCCGTGGGGCCCGCACCTCGAGATGGCGGACATGGTCGCGGCCGGGATGACGCCGGCGCAAGTCATCACCGCGTCGACGCAAACGGCCGCCGAGTTTCTGCGCCTGAGGGATGCGGGTACCGTCGCGGCGGGGAAGAGCGCGGACTTCGTCGTGCTCGCCGCGAACCCGCTCGACGACATCACGAACACTCGGAAGATCGACGCCGTGTACCTACGCGGTGATCAAGTCGATCGTGACGCGGTGCGCGCGAGCTGGTGAGCACGAGCGCACCGGCGTAGGTTGCGCGCGGCATCGTGCGCCTCGGCTCGGCGGCGGATGTGACGCTCGGGCGACGGTGCGTCGCAATTCGGCGACCCGTGGCATTTGCTGCGAATCAATTGCTTAGTGCGATGCCGCTCCGCGTGTGTCTGTGAATGCAGACACATTTCATAACGCGGAATGCGTTTTCGTCCGTGTCCGGAACGCACAAGTCTGCGCAGAGCCTTGCAGTGCGCGGGAATCGCACGCGTCGAGCGTGCATGGCACGGCTCTTGCTATCGAGTTGTCGTCCGCTTTCAAGCGGCTCGCCGCGGGTTTGCGCGAGCGGCTCACAGTTGCACAGGGGTGGGGTGGTGATGCGAACGACACGAGGTGCCAATGGAATGGCCCGTCGACTCGAAATCTTGATGGGGTGGTCGAGCGAATCGCGCTGGCGCACGCACGTGATAGGTGCGGCACGCTGCGTGACCACTCGAGACGGCGCCGTGCAGGGACTGGCGCCGCAGTCGATTATCGGAGTGCAGCCACAGGCGGCACGTGAAACTCGCGGTGCAGCTGATAGGCCGATCCCCCCGGCCGGCTGCATCGCGAGCTTCATCTCGACCTAGCAGCGCAGTCGTGGCCGGCCGCGCTCCTGGCGCGCCGCCGCCACGCCACGGCGCACGCCGACCGCCCTCAGCGCGGATGCAGAATCAGCTTCTGGGCGCGCCAGTTCAGGAGCTCGGCGACGTAGAGCTCGTTCTCGGACGGGCACGCGATCTCGTGGATCCAGCCGAACTTCTTCAGCGTCCTGCCCGAGCCGCCGAGCCAACCTAGGACCTTGCCGTCGAGCGACATCTTATAGATGCGTCCGGGGTAGGAGTCCGATACGTACATCACCTGATTCGGCGGCGGCGTGATGCAGACCGTCCAAGGCGCGCCGGGTTGCTGCGTCTGCACGGCGCCGGGGCTCTGCACGGGCCGGTTGCCGATCGCGACCGGCGCGTTCGGCGCCACCGGCACGTCGATCGTGAATACGTCGAGCACCTTGCCTGACGTGTCGAGGACCTGGATCCGGCGGTTGCCGCGGTCCGCGACATAGATCCGGTCCTGGGCGTCGATCGCGATCGAGTGCAGCGTGTTGAACTGTCCGCGCTCCGAGCCGTACGAGCCGTACGACGTGACCCAGTTGCCGTCCTTGTCGTATTTCGCGACGCGCGAGTTGATATAACCGTCGCTGATGTAGATGTTGTCCTGCGAGTCCCAAGCGACGTCGGTGACCTGGCGAAACTGCCCGTCGACAGCCGGCAGCGGCGGCTGCGGATGCTCGAGCGGATGCGCGCCCTCATCGGATGCCTCGGCTTTGCGGCCGAACACCATCTTCATGCGCCCTGCGGGATCGAAGCGCACTACGACGTCCGAGCCCTTGTCGGCGACCCAGATGTCGTCGCGGCGGTCGACGCGCACGGTGTGCGAGAACGACCACGCATAGAGGTTCTTGCCGATCTCGCGCACGAACTTGCCGTTCTGATCGAACTCGAGGAGTTGCGCGGCGGCGGCTCCGTACGCGGGCCCGGACGTATTGCCGCGCGATAGCACGAACACGTGCTTCTGCGAGTTCACCGCGATGCCCGCGACCTCGCCGAAATACGTGTTCTCGGGTAGCTTGAAGAAATCCGCCACGGAGTCGTACGGGATCTCCGGCGGCGTCTGCTGTGCGTGAATCGAGGCGGACAGTAGGGTCGCGGCGCCGGCCGCGAGCATCGTTCTAAGCATGGTCATTCCCCCGGGTTGAGCGGCCGTGATCGCGGCCAACGTTATTTCAGCCTCGCGAAGCACGCAAGCGCTTGCGGTCGGCCTCCCGCCCCTTGTGTCGGGCGGCTCGCGAACCCACCTTGCGTTAGGCACAATGCAGCCCTCGAGCGGCCTCGACCTTCGGCGCTCGATACTTCACGACACTCCGCAGCGACTCCGAGACGCGCGAGCCTCGGGGTTCTTCATCGAGCAAGACCCACGGAATGATCGACAACGTGATCCGCATCCGCGGCGCGAGGCAGAACAACCTCAAGAGCCTCGACCTCGACTTGCCCCTGAACGAGCTGATCGTCGTGACTGGCGTGAGCGGCTCGGGCAAGTCGTCGCTCGCGTTCGACACGGTTTACTCCGAAGGCCAGCGCCGCTACGTCGAGACGTTCTCGCCGTACGCGCGCCAGTTTCTCGATCGCATGGACAAGCCGCAGGTCGATCGGATCGACGGGATCCCGCCCGCGATTGCGATCGACCAGACCAACACGGTGCGCACGTCGCGCTCCACTGTCGGCACGATGACCGAGCTCAACGATCACGTGAAGCTGCTGTTCGCGCGCGCCGCGGTTCTCTATTGCCGCAACTGCGGGCGCGAGGTACGGCGCGACGACGCCGAGTCGATCTACCACGAGCTTCTGCGTGAGCCGCGCGTCGGCGCCCTAGGTGCGCGCGTGCTCGTCACGTTCACGGTGCCGATCCCCAAGAACTTCAGCCGAGAGGAAGTCGAGACGTTCCTTACGCGTCAGGGCTACACGCGGATCCACGCACGCACGAAGAAGCAGATCGAGGTGATCCAGGACCGCGTCGCTTTCGAGCCCGAGAATCGCTCGCGGCTCATCGAGGCCCTCGAGATTGCGCTCAAGATCGGCAACGGCTACGTGAGCGTGCGGCTCGCTGACGATCCCGACGGCGCTCATTTCAAGTTCTCCGCGCACCGTCACTGCGCGCACTGCGACTTGAGCTACGCCGAGCCCGTGCCGAACAGCTTCTCGTTCAATTCGCCCGTTGGCGCGTGCGAGCACTGCCGCGGCTTCGGCCGCACGATCGGCATCGACTACCGGCTCGTGATTCCGGACGACGGAAAGACGCTCGCGCAAGGCGCGATCAAGCCGTGGCAAACCAAGACCAACAAGGTGTGCCAGGACGACCTGATGCGCCACGCGAGCGAGCGCGGCATACCCACCGACGTGCCGTGGCGCGAGCTCACGGCCGAGCAGCACGCGTGGGTGATCGACGGCGAGGGCGGCTGGCGGTCGAAAAAATGGTACGGGTTGAAGCGCTTCTTCGATTGGCTCGAGTCGAAGGCCTACAAGATGCACGTGCGCGTGCTGCTGTCGAAGTACCGCTCGTACGATGCGTGCCCCCACTGCGCCGGCGCGCGGCTGAAGCCCGAGTCGCTACTGTGGCGCCTCGGCACGCTCGACGACGCGCGTGCCGTGATCGCCCCCGAGGCTCGCTTTCGCGCGCATCTGCCGGCGCTCGGCGACGACGCGTTCGCCGCGCTGCCGGGGCTCTGCATCCACGACCTGATGATGCTGCCAGTGGACCGCACGCTCGAGCTGATCGAGCGGCTCGTCCTCCCGAAGCCGCTCGACGACGCGGCGGAGCTCGTGATAGCGCAGATCACGAGCCGCCTCACGTTCTTGCGCGAAGTCGGCTTGAGCTATCTCACCCTCGACCGCCAGTCGCGCACGCTGTCGGGCGGCGAGGTGCAGCGGATCAATCTCACGACCGCGCTCGGCACGTCGCTCGTGAACACGCTGTTCGTGCTCGACGAGCCGAGCATCGGCCTGCACCCGCGCGACCTCGACCGTGTCGTCGGCGTGCTCACGAAGCTGCGCGACGCGGGCAATACTCTGCTCGTCGTGGAGCACGATTCGCAGGTGATGCGCGCGGCCGACCGGATTCTCGATCTCGGCCCGGGGCCGGGCCGAGCGGGCGGTCAGATCGTTTTCAACGGCGCGCCGTCCGCGTTGCTGGCCGACCCGCAGTCGCTCACGGCGAAGTACCTGCGCGGCGATATCCGCATCGGTCGCGCGCGCGCGCCCCGCACCACGGACGCGAGCGATCCGCGGCTCGTCGTGCGCGGAGCGAGCGAGCACAACTTGAAGCGCGTCGACGCCGAGATCCCGCTCAATCGGCTCGTTTGCATCACGGGCGTGAGCGGCTCCGGCAAGTCGACGCTCGTGCAGGACGTGCTCTACAACGCGTTGCTCGCCGCGCTCGGCAAGCCGAAGGACGCACCGGGCGCGCACCTCGGCGTAGAGGGCTTCGAGCACCTCGCCGACGTCGTGCTCGTGGACCAATCCCCGATCGGTCGCACGACGCGCTCGAATCCCGCGAGCTTCGTCGGAGTGCTCGAGCCGATCAGAAAGCTGTTCGCGAGCGAGCCGCTCGCGCGCGAGCGCGGCTACACGGCCGGCACGTTCAGCTTCAATTCCGGCAACGGCCGCTGCCCCGCGTGCTCGGGGAACGGCTTCGAGCACGTCGAGATGCAGTTCTTGAGCGACGTGTATTTGCGCTGCGCCGATTGCAACGGACGGCGCTATCGCAGCGAGGTGCTCGACGTACGGCTTGCGCTGCGCCGGGACGCGGACGCCAAGTCGATCGCCGACGTGCTCGACATGACGGTCGCGGACGCGCTCGCCTATTTCGCAGCCTACAAAGACGTTCGAGCCCGCCTCAAGCCGCTCGTGGACGTCGGCCTCGACTATCTCACGCTCGGTCAGCCCGTGCCGACGCTGTCCGGCGGCGAAGCGCAGCGCCTGAAGCTCGCGGGCCAGCTCGCGGAGGTCGGCGGCGCGACCAAGGGCGCCAAGAAGGCCGCGACGCTGTTCCTGTTCGACGAGCCGACTACCGGGCTGCATTTCTCCGACATCGCGAAGCTCGTCGACGCGCTGCAGCGCCTCGTCGACGCGGGTCACTCCGTGATCGTGATCGAGCACAACCTCGACGTGATCGACGCGGCCGATTGGATCGTCGATCTCGGCCCGGAAGGCGGCGCGGCCGGCGGCGAGATCGTAGCCGTCGGCACGCCCGCCGACGTGCGCCGCGCCCCGGCGAGCCACACCGGCCGCGCCCTCCTAGCCCACGACGCCACCTTCTCCCACCCCCAAACACCAACGCGCGTGAACGATCTCGACGCGATACGCGAAAGCGCTGCAGCGCCCTCCGAAACGAGCGCTGCGCGCGACGCAAAGACGGCTGTGACGCAGAAGGGCGTTCCCGAGACCGTCGGCGCACAGGGATGTGCGCCGCCGAGCCGCACGGATGCGATTTCCGGCGTGTCTCGGGAGCGCCCTTCTGCGGCGCAGCCGTCGCCACTGTCCGCGAAAATATCGGACGGGCGCGCGAAGAACGGAACCAACGAAATACAGATCGTTCACGCAAGAGAGCACAACCTCAAGAACGTCAACCTCGCGATCCCGCGCGACAAGTTCACGGTGATCACGGGCGTGAGCGGCAGCGGCAAGAGCACGGTCGCGTTCGACATCCTGTTCGCCGAGGGTCAACGCCGTTACCTCGAATCGCTGAACGCGTACGCGCGGCAGTTCGTCGAGCCCGCCGGCCGCGCCGACGTCGACGCGGTCTACGGCATCCCGCCGACGGTCGCGATCGAGCAGCGCACGAGCCGCGGCGGCCGCAAGAGCACGGTCGCGACGCTCACCGAGATCTATCACTTCATGCGTCTGTTGTTCGTGAAGCTGGGGCGTCAGCACTGCCCCGACTGCGGCGGCGCGATCGACGCGCAGAGCGTGGAGTCGATTCACGCGAAGCTCATGGCGCGCTATCGCGGCAAGCGGATCGCGCTGCTCGCGCCGCTCGTGATCGGCCGCAAAGGCTACTACACGGAGCTCGCGGACTGGGCGTCGAGCCGCGGGTTTACGACGTTGCGCGTCGACGGGGCCGCGACGCCGACCGACGGCTGGCCGCGCCTCGATCGATTCAAGGAGCACAACATCGAGCTGCCCGTCGCGGAGATCGACGTCACGCCGGCCGCCGATCGCGAGCTAGCGAACGCTCTCGCACAGGCACTGAAGCTCGGACGCAACATGGTCCGCGTGCTCGAGGTCAATGCCCCGATGGAGCACGTGACGACGGAGGCCGCGAAACTGCGTGCCGCGACGGCGCGTGCCGCGGCCGCCACGAAGCAATCGCGCCGCAGCGCGGCCGCCGAAATCAGCAAGCGCGGCAAGAGCCGTGTGCGTCGCGACCCTCCGCCCGCGCCGAGCAACATGGGCGATGGCGAGCTGTTCTCTACCGAGCGCGCTTGTCCGAGTTGCGGACGCAGCTTCGAGCCGCTCGATCCTCGGCTTTTCTCGTACAACTCGCGCTACGGCTGGTGCAAGAAGTGCTACGGCACCGGCGTGCAGCTCGCAGGGTTCGACGTCGAGCAAACGGGCGAGGAGGCGTGGTGGCAAGAGGCCGACGCCGATCCAGAGACCTGCGACGCGTGCGCGGGGCAGCGCCTGCGCCCCGAGGCGATTGCCGTCAAGCTCAAGGGCCGGAACATCGGCGAGCTTGCCGCCATGTCCGTGCAGGAGTCACGCGAGTATTTTCGCGACTTCGAGCTCGAGAGCCGCGAGCGCGAGATCGCGCGCGACGTGCTGCCCGAGCTGTTGGGTAGGCTCGGCTTCCTCGACCTCGTGGGTTTGGGTTATCTCACTCTCGACCGCGCGGCGCCGACGCTTTCGGGCGGGGAGGCGCAGCGAATTCGGCTCGCGGCACAGCTCGGCTCGAACCTGCGCGGCGTCTGCTACATCCTCGACGAGCCGACGATCGGCCTGCACCCGCGCGACAACGGCTTGCTGCTCGACACCATCGCGCAGCTCGTGGCGAAGGGCAACACGATCGTCGTAGTCGAGCACGACGAGGAGACGATTCGGCGCGCCGAGCACGTCATCGATCTCGGGCCGGGTGCGGGCCGCAACGGCGGCGAGGTCGTGGTGAACGGCACGCTCGCGGATCTGCTCGCTTCGGAGCGCTCGACCACGGGCCGCGTGCTCGCGTCGCCGCCGCAGCATCCGCTGCAGAAGCGGCGCGTCGTGCAGGCGCGGGGCAAATCGAATGGTGGCGGCGGCGGACCATGGCTCGAGCTCAAGGGCGTCACGCGTCACAACCTCGACGCGGTCGACGTCGCGTTGCCGCTCGAGCGGCTCGTATGCGTGACGGGCGTGAGCGGCAGCGGCAAGAGCACTCTGATCGGCGACGTGCTGCGCGACAACTTGTCGCGACTCGTGGCCGCGCGTGGCGGTAAAGCCGCGAAGCTCGCGAACGTGCAGAGCATCGACGGTTGGCAAGCGATCGGCCGCGTGCTCGAAGTGGATCAGACTCCGATCGGTAAGACGCCGCGCTCGTGCCCCGCGACCTACGTCGGTATTTGGGACCACGTCCGCAAGTTGTTCACCGATACCACCGAGGCGCGCATCCGCGGCTACGACGCGAGCCGTTTCTCGTTCAACGTGTCCGGCGGCCGCTGTGAGGGCTGCGATGGCCAGGGTCTCAAGAAGATCGAGATGAGCTTCCTGCCCGACGTGCGCGTGGAATGCGACCGGTGCGGCGGCGCGCGCTTCAACGCCGAGACGCTCGGCGTCGAGTACAAAGGCAAGAGCATCGGCGACGTGCTCGCGATGACGGTCGACGAAGCGGTCGTATTCTTCGCCGCGCATCCGAAGATCAACCACACGCTCGGACTGCTGCGCGACGTCGGGCTCGGCTACATCACGCTCGGCCAACAGAGCCCAACGCTTTCGGGAGGCGAAGCCCAGCGCGTGAAGCTAGTCACGGAGCTCGCGAAGGTGCGGCCCGAGTCCCTGCGCGCGCGGCCGAGCGAGCCGACGCTCTACGTGCTCGACGAACCGACGATCGGCCTGCACATCGCGGACGTCGAAAAGCTCACGCGCGTGCTGCACCGGCTCGTCGACGCGGGTAACAGCGTGATCGTGATCGAGCACAACCTCGACGTGCTCGCGGAAGCCGACTGGGTCGTCGACCTCGGTCCCGAGGGCGGCAGCGGCGGCGGCAAGGTCGTCGCAGAGGGCACGCCGGAGCAGCTCGCCCGAACGAGGACCAAGTCACACACGGCGAAGGCGCTAGGGGACTTTTTGGCCCTGCGTTGAGCGTTGCGGGTTCGGCGAGCTCGATCTGTGACGTTCACACGCGGAAGTGTGCGGCAGTTCCCCTAAGCTTCGGCGACCATTATGCCGACCCCGATGCCCGTCCGCCGTGCCGCCTTGCAAGCGACCGCCGCCGCCGCTTGGCTCGCATTGGCGGGTTGCGCGAGTTTGCACGACGAGCCGCCGGCGGCTCCCGTCGCGACGCCCGTCGAAGTGGTTCCGGAGCTCGAGATCGTTCCTGCGCCGGCCGCGCCGCCGCCCCGTGCGGCGCCTCGTCCGGCTCCGCGACCACGCGTGCCCGCGCAGCGCGATGTCGTCGTCCTGTTCCAAGAAGGCATCGCAGGCTATTCCGAGATCGCGGCGCGAATCGCCGAGCAACTCCCGACCGCGCGCTATCGCACGGCATTCGTCGCGATTCACGCTCCCGATTCGCCCGATCTCCTCGCGCCGCTCGTCGCGCTGCGGCCGGCGGCCGTCGTCGCGGTCGGGCGCGAGGCGGCCGAGTTTGCGCGCGATCACCTGGTCGGCACTCCGCTCGTGTTCTGCCAGGTGTTCAACTACCAGGAATTCTTGGGAGACGGAAAGCCCGTATGGGGCGTGAGCCCGATGCCGCCCGTCGCGTTGCAGTTGCGCGGCTGGACGTCGGTCGATCCGTCGCGGCGGCGGATCGGTTTGATCGTGAGCGACGAGCACTCGACGCTGATAGACGACGTTCGCGCCGCCGCGGGCAGCGCGGTCGAGATCAAGCACGAGGTCTCGTCTTCGGACCGCGAGACGCTCTATCTCTTCAAGCGGCTCGCGTCGCAGGTCGACGGTTTTTGGCTCGTGCCCGACAATCGAATCCTGAGCCCGAACGTGCTGCACGAGCTTCTGAGCTACGCGGCCGGGCACGGCGTCGGCGTGCTCGTGTTCAACGACGCGCTGCTGTCGTGGGGCGCGTTGATGAGCGCGACGAGCACGCCGGCGGACGTCGCGCGGGGCGTGAATGCCGTGCTCGATCGCATCGCGGCGGGCACGACCAAGGAACTGCCGCCGCTCACGCCTCTCACCGAGATCAAGCTGCAGGTCAACGGCGACGTCGCGAGCCGTCTCGGCGTCGGAGGCGCGCCCGAGGCGTCGTGGGTGATTCGTGACCCCGACTGACGTGTCATCGCTGCCCGCGTTGCCGGGGCCGAAGCCGCATCGCCCGCAACCGCCCGCGCCGGAGCCGCCCGCGCCGCAGCCGCGCACGCGCGGCCGCAGCCTCGTCAACGAGGTGCTCATTGCGGAGGTCGTGATTGCCGCCGTGGTCGGCGCATTCGTGCTCGCGGGGCTCGCGTGGACCTCGGGCTCCGTGATCCGCGACAACCTCGCGCATTGGGCGTCGCAGTGGGGTGCCGAGCTCAACGAGCTCGGGGCGCCGTTCTACCACGATCAGCGCGAGGCGGTGCTCGGTGTCGAGCGCTTCGTCGCGAAGTATCCGGAGATCGCTCGCGTCTCTTGGTATCGCGCGGACGGCAGCACGCTGCTGTCGCTCGACAAGAACGGCGTCGTGGACGCGGCCGCGCCGCTCGATGCCGACGCGCGCGTGGAGCTCGCGGCGAAGGCCGGCGTGACGCCTCCGTATCTGCTCACCGAGAACGTCGAAGGCGGCCGCCGTTATCGCCTTTCGGGCCCGATCTGGAGCGAGGCGCTCGCGGGCGACGGTCTGTTCGACTTCAATCCGAGCGCCGCGAAGACGTCGGTCGAGCTGCTCGGGTTCGTGAGCGTCGATCTCGATTTCTCCGCGTACGAAAGCGTCTTCCTGCCGCGCCTCGCGCTCGCGAGCGGAACCCTGCTGCTATTGCTCGGCGTGTCGTGGGCCGGAGGGCGGCTGTTCCTGAAGCGCGCGCTCGCGCCGCTCTCGGAGCTCCAGCAGCCGCTCGCAAGGCTCGCCGCGGGCGACATGGACGTCGAGTTCCCACGGCCGAAGCATACGGAGCTGCAGGCGATCGTCGGGGCGCTGCACGACACGATTCGCGCGTTGCAGAAACGCGAGCGTCACCTGCTGCACCTCGCGAGTCACGACCCGTTGACCGGTCTCTACAATCGCCATCGCCTGATCGCGGCACTCGAGGCGGAGATCGCGGACTGCGCCGCGAACAAGCGGCGCAGCGCGTTGTTCTTCGTCGATCTCGATCAGTTCAAGTACGTGAACGACACTTGCGGCCACTCGGCCGGCGACGAGCTATTGAAGCTCGCGGCTCAGCAGATCCGCCACGGTGTGCGCGGCGAGGACTTCGTGGCGCGCTTCGGCGGCGACGAGTTCGTCGTGCTGTTGACCGGCGTCTCGCGGCAGGACGCGAAGCTCGTCGCTTCGCAAGTGCTCGAGCTCATGCGGAGCGTGAAGCACGTCGAGCAGGATCGCGTGTTCCATCTGCAGTGCAGCATCGGCATCGCGACGATCAGCGGAGACCGGTTCAGCCCCCACGAGCTGATCGCGCAGGCGGACATCGCGTGTCAAACCGCGAAGTCGCGCGGCCGCAATCGCGCGGAGCTCTACAACGTCGCGGAGAAGCGCAGCGAGCAGATGGCGAAGGACGTCGACTGGATGCAGAGCATCCGCGGCGCGCTCGACAACGACGGTTTCGTTCTCTACTACCAGCCGCTGCTGCACATACGCAGCGGCGAGGTCACTCATTACGAAGCGCTGTTGCGTCTGAAGACGGACCAGGGCCTCGTGAGCCCGCAAACGTTCCTGCCGGCCGCCGTCCGGTTCGGCCTGATGGCGGACATCGATCGCTGGGTCATCGAGCGGGCCGTGCGTGCGCTCGCCGAGTTCGGCGCGGCCGATCCGAGCCTCACGCTCGGGGTCAATCTGTCGAGCTTCGCGTTCGAGAACGATGGGCTAGCGTCCTACGTGCGCGCTCTGCTGAAGGAGCATTCGGTGGCGGGCGAGCGCTTGACGTTCGAGATTACCGAGCAGTTGGCCGTGCGCTTCGCGGTGAAGACCGACCGCCAGCTCGCGATGCTGCGCGACCTCGGTTGCCGCATCGCGATCGACGACTTCGGCACCGGCTACAGCTCGTTCAGCTACCTCAAGCGCCTGCCGGTCGATTATCTGAAGATCGACGGCAGCTTCATCAAAGGCTTGCCGCGCGACCGCGTGGACCAGAGCATGGTCCGCATGGTCGGCGAGGTCGCGCGCGCCGCGGGTATGCAAACCGTCGCGGAATACGTGCACAGCGCGGCCGCGCTGTCGCTGCTCGCGAAGTACGGTATCGACTACGCGCAAGGGTTCTTCATCGGCCGCCCGGCACCGAAGCCGCAGCAGATCGAGATTGCAACCCCGCGCGTGGCCAACGAATCCGGCAAATAGCGGTCCCTCACGTACCGGCTGTCCGCGCTCGAGGCCGACGACTAGCGGTGGCACGGATGTTGCTGCGTTAGCTGCTCGGTTGCTGGGTCGCCGGGCGCAAGCGTGCGCCGGCAGCTCCGCCGCTTACGGAGGTCCGCGTGCCGCACGTCGCGAATACGCACGAGAATCCGCCGCTCTTGAGCACGCTGCCCGCGCGGCTCGACGCGCTGCCGTGGTCGCGTTGGCATACGCGCGTCGTCGCGGCGCTCGGCATCACGTGGATGCTCGACGGGCTCGAGGTCACGGTCGTCGGCTCGATCGGGCCAGTGTTGCAGCGCTCCGAAACCCTCGGCTTGTCGGCGGCGCAAATCGGCTGGGCCGGGTCGGCTTACGTCGGCGGCGCAGTGCTCGGCGCGCTGTTCTTCGGGCGGCTCGCGGACCGGCTCGGCCGCAAGCCGCTGTTCCTCGCGACGCTGTCGGTCTATCTCGTCGCGACGCTGCTCACGGCGCTGACGTTCGACTTTCGGACGTTCGTGCTCTGCCGGCTGCTCACGGGCTTCGGGATCGGCGGCGAGTACGCCGCGATCAACTCGGCGATCGACGAGCTGATACCCGCGCGCGTGCGCGGCTTCGTCGACCTCGCGATCAACGGCAGCTTCTGGATCGGCGCGGCGGCGGGCGCGGCGCTGAGCATCGTGCTGCTCGAGCCCGGCCGGTTCGGGCCCGACGTCGGCTGGCGGCTCGCGTTCGCGTTCGGCAGCGTGCTCACGATCGCGATCCTGATCGTGCGCCGCCACCTGCCCGAGAGCCCGCGCTGGCTCCTGACGCGCGGCAGGGTCGCGGAAGCGGAGACGATCGTCCGCGCGAATCGAAGAGGAAGTCGTGCGCGACCGCGGCCCGCTGCCGCCGCCCGCGGAGCCGTTCGCGCTGCGGGTCCGCGGGCACGTGTCGTGGAGCGAGATCCTGCGGCTCATGGTGTCGCGCTACCGAAGGCGCGCGACGCTGAGCTTCGTCCTGATGGCGACGCAGGCGTTCTTCTACAACGCGATCTTCTTCACCTATGCGCTCGTGCTCACGACGTTCTACGGCGTCGCGGACGCCGAGGTCGGCTATTACATCTTCCCGTTCGCGGTCGGCAACTTCTTGGGGCCGCTGCTGCTCGGCCGGTGGTTCGATACGCTCGGACGGCGGATCATGCTCACCGCGACCTATGCGCTCGCAGGTATCGGGCTCCTCGCGACCGGCTACGCATTCACGCAGGGCTGGCTCGACGCGCGCACCCAAACGCTTTGCTGGTCGGCGATCTTCTTTTTCGCGTCCGCCGCGGCGAGCGCGGCGTATCTCACGGTCAGCGAAATCTTTCCGCTCGAGATGCGCGCGGTCGCGATCTCGATCTTCTATGCGCTCGGCACGGGTGTGGGCGGATTCCTCGGCCCCGCGTTGTTCGGCGCGCTGATCGACGCGGGCGATCGCGGCGACCTGTTCGCGGCCTACGCTTCGGCGGCCGTCGCGATGTGCGCGGCCGCGGTAGTCGCGGCGCTAATCGGCGTCGACGCCGAGCGCAAGCCGCTCGAGGCCGTCGCGCGCCCGCTGTCCGCGCACGACGAACCGGTCTAGCGCCGCGAGTTACGGATTCGCCGCGGGCAGGCCGTGCGCCGTGAGGAACTCGCGGATCGTCGCAAACGCGTTCGTGCGTTCTTCCGCCGTGAAATTGCCGTGCGCGCCGTTCGGAACCGTGAGCAGCTGGTTCTGCACACCGGCTTTCGTGAGCGCCGCGTGCAGCCGCAGCGCGTGGTCGTATGGCACGAGCGGGTCCTTGTCGCCGTGAATCGTGAGGATCGGGGGCAAATCGGAGCGCACGTAGGTGAGCGGCGACACGCGCTTCGCGATCTCGTCTTTGTTCGGCAAGCTGCCAACCCAGGTGACGGCGAGGTTCGCCTTGTGCGGCCCATCGATTACGTCTGCGACGTCCGTGATGCCGTACCAGTTGATCGCGGCCGCGACCTTCGGGATCGGCGTGTTCCCGGCGCACTGCCGGTCGAGGCCCGCGCTCTCGGGAATCATTGCGCTCGTGAGCGTGAGGTGCCCGCCCGCGGACTCGCCGGTGACGACGATGCGATCGACGTCGATGTTGTAGGTCTTGGCCTGAGCCGCGAGGAAGCGCAGCGCGCAAAGGCCGTCCTCGACGGCCGCCGGCGCGGGGGCGACGCGCGCGAGCCGGTATTCGACGTTCACGACATTCCAGCCCATCTCGAGCCACGGCACGAGAGACATCAACGAGCCTTCCTTCGCGCCCGCGGCCCAGAACCCGCCGTGGAAGTAGACGACCGTCGGCTGCGGAGTCGTGGCGCCGCGCCGGTAATACACGTCGAGCTTCGATTCGTAATTGGACGCGGTGAGGTACACGACGTTCGGAGCAATCTGGTACCGATTCCAGACCGTCGCGGCCCACTCCGAGGAGGATTGGGCCGAAGCCGCGACCGATCCGGCGAGCGCTGAGCCGAGGACGACGATGCCGAGCACGACGAGCAGCGGTCTGGTTTTGCGCATGCTCGCGAGCATACAACGGCTTGAACCCCTCAGAACCCTAAACTTCTGCGCGCCGCCGGCGTACGATGGGCGCCGGCACGAGCTCACCCGCGACAAGGATTGAAAGCGCTTCCCTAGAATTGCAAGCGCTTGCGGATGCCGTCCCGCGCACGCGTCAGACGGCCGGGGCTCATTGCCAGCCGCCCCGTGGCACGCGGATTGCACCGCGCCACGGGTCACGGCGGAAACAATTAGAGGGACTGTATTGCTAATGGCGCAAAGGATTGGGCGCGGCCTCAGCCGCCGCTTCGAGCTGCGTAAGCTCCTGGTCGCCGGAGCGCTGCTCGCAGCCCATAACGCGCACGCGCAGCTCGCGGTGTTCCAGTCGCAGCCCGTCACGACCGCTACGGTCGGTAAGCCGTACGTCTACGAAGTCGAGGCTACGACCGCGGGTTCCGGCAGCGTGAAGATCACGGCGCCGAATGGCTTACCGTCCTGGCTGTCCTTGAAGACCCAGGGCAACGGCACGGCGACTCTGAGCGGCACGCCCACCGCCGCGAACCCCGCGACCGTCGTACTGCGCGCGGAGGATTCGACCTGCACGCGCGTTCCGATTCCGTGCACCGCGCAACAATTCACGATCATCGTGTCAGGCGCGTCGGCCCCGCCGCCGACGCCGGAGCCGCCGACGCCAGTCCCACCGACGCCGGTGCCGCCGACGCCGGTTCCGAACGTGCCGCCGGTCGTCGTGCCCCCGGGTCTGCCGGATCAATCGATCGACGAGAATCAGACGCTGAGCCTGAACGTCGCGGCGCAGTTCACCGATCCCGATCGCGATCCGCTCACGTTCACGGTGAGTGGCCTGCCGGCCGGTTTCGCGCTCGCCGCGGGCGTGATCTCCGGAGTCGCGACGCTCACGACTGCGAACAACTCGCCATACAACGTGACCGTGACCGCGGCCGACGGCCGCGGCGGCAGCGTCTCCGACACCTTCGTGCTGAGCGTAAAGGCGCTCGCACGTTTCGATCTCACGCTGAACGGGATCACCGCAACGCCCGCGCCCGCGGTGAGCGGCACGCCGGTCAGCTGGGTCGTGACGGTGGGCAACGCAGGCCCGAGCCCGAGCGGCTCCGCCGATCTCACGCTCGAATTCACGGGCACGCCGATCACATTCACGACGAACCCGTGCACGCTCACGGCGCTCTCGGACCGCCAACGGCTTGCCTGCGCGGTCGGTCCGATCGCAAACGGCGCCACGCAAACCGTCACGCTGACGGGCTCGGCCGCGCAACCCGCGGACGTGTACGTGAGCGCGCTCGTGGCGACGAGCGTGGTGCCCGGTGATTCGAACACCGGCAACAACGCGGCCGGGCTCAGCCTGAATGTCGCGCAGACGATCGTCGCGGACCCTGCGCAGTCGATCGGCGTCGGCGCCGGTGCGATCGCGGCGGGCGACCTGAACGGCGACGCGTTCGCCGACAGCGTGATCGTGAAATCCGGAGACGCGCCGTCGATGCTGCTCGACGTCGAGAGCCCGGGCACTATCAACGCCGCGCTCGTGAAGCCCGGCGACGCGCGCCGCGGCCTAGCGAGCCTGCCGCTCGCGTTCGGCACCGGCAACGTCGGGGCGGACGTCGCGCTCGCGGATTTCGACAACGATCAAGATCTCGACGTGGTGATCGCCAACGGTGCAGGCGCGGCGAGCGTCGTGCTCCGCAACGACGGCAAAGCGGTGCTGACGCAGCTCGCAGCGCTCGGCGACGCAGCGCGGGTCGACCGCGCCGTCGCGGTGGCCGACATGAACGGCGACGGCTTCAGTGACGTCGTGATCGCGAGCGCGAACGCGAACTCGCTCTACACGAACCAAAACGGCAACGCGTTCGTAGCCACGGCGCTGCCGACATCGGGCGGTGTCGGCGCGATCGACGTGCTGCTCGTCGACGTCGTCGGGAGTCCGCTGCCCGACTTGATCTTCGTCTATGCGAACGGCCCCGTGGTCCGTCACGAGAATCTCGGCGCCGGCACGTTCGGTGCGGCCGTCACGATCGACGCGGGCCCGGTGTCAGCCGCGGCGAGCGCGGACTTCAACCGCGACGGGCATGCCGACCTCGTCCTTGCGCGCTCCGGGGCCGCGCCGTCGGGCGCGCCTTCGAATCCGGTATACCTCAGCAATGGCGCGGGCGGCCTCGTGGCGGGTCCCGTGCTCGGCGCGACGCCGACGGCGGCCGTGCTCACGGGCGACGTCGACGGCGACGGCGCGAGCGACGTGGTTGCGATCAACGAGACCGGCGCGCATCGAGTATTCCTCGGCGATGGCAATGGGAGCTTCAAGCTCACGCCGAACGTGCTCGTGAGTCGCGGCGCGACGCGCGGCGTGCTCGCGCCGCTCGCCCGGCTCAAGCGCCCGGATCTCGTGCTCGTGGGGCCGAGCGCGGTGCACGTCTTCTTCAACGACGGCCACGGGAATTTCGGCCTCGGCGATACGACGCGCCCTGTGATCCAGCTCAACGGCACTCCCGAGGTGATTCTCGAGGTCGGCGATGCCTACACCGACCCCGGAGCGACCGCGACGGACGACGTCGATGGACCACTGACGCCCTCGATGACGAACGCCGTCAACACCGCCGTAGTCGGCACGTACAACGTGACTTTCGCCGCGGTGGACAGCGCGGGCAACGCCGCGACGCCGGTCGTCCGAACAGTGCGCGTGAACGTGAGAGCCGGCGACGGCGGCGGCGGCGGCGGGGCGGCCGGGAGCTCGTTGTTGCTGTTGCTGTCGGCGGCGTTGGTGTTGAACTGGCTCGCGCGCTCGCGCAGCCGGCGAACCGACCCGTGCGGCTCGGTAGCCCCGCCGGGGCCGCCAGTGTAGGATCACGCGAGCCACCGCGGCATTGACCGCGGAATAACGACAACAAGAAAGGCTTCTGCTTGGCTTATAGTCTCCCCGTATTCAGCGGCTACGGTGCCCGACAGGTACGCCTACGGACCGTGCTCGCGCGCGTGGCGCGCGTGCCGCTAGAGAAGCGCGCGCCGCAGAAACGCGCCGAATGTTATGGACAATGATTCGCTGAACGACGCCGCGATCGGCTCCGACGTTGCGGAGGTGCTCACGACCACCGAGATCGTCGCGCTCGCGAAGGTGCGTCTCTCACAATCCGTTTGGGACTTCGTCAACGGTGGAGCGGAGACCGAGGCGACGAGCGTGCGCAACCGGCACGCGCTCGACAGCATCGCGTTTCGCCCGCGCGTGCTGCGCAACGTGAGCAACACGGATCTCACGACGACGTTCATCGGCACCAAGCAAAGGCTGCCGGTGCTGCTCGCGCCGCTCGCGAGCTTGACCGACGTGGACCCCGAAGGCGCGCTGCCGATTGCGCGCGCAGCGAAAGAGTTCGGCTGCCTGATGTTCGTGAGCAGCGTCACGCGGCCCGGGCTCGACGAGGTCGCGCGTGTGGCGGGCGACAACCTCGTGCTCCAGCTGTACACGGACGGCGACGACCGCTGGGTCGTCGACGCGGCGAAGCGCGCGGCCGACGCGGGCTGCAAAGCGCTCTGCCTCACCGTCGACGTGCCGGCGTTCGGCCGCCGCGAGCGCAGCCTGCTCACGCGCCAAACAATCTCGGGCAGGCCGTTCGGCGGACAGCGCGCGGGCGAGAGCCATCGCAGTCGCGCCGACTGGAAGGTCGTGACGAAGCTGCGGCGCGCGCTCGACGTGCCGTTGATGCTCAAAGGAATCCAAACGGCAGAGGATACGTCGCTCGCGCTCGAGCACGGCGTCGACGTGATCTACGTGTCGAACCACGGCGGCCGTCAGCTCGATCACGGCCGCGGGGCGGTCGATCTGCTGCCGGAGATCGTCGGCACGGCGCGCGGCAAGGCCGAGATCGTCGTCGACGGCGGCTTCATGCGCGGCACCGACATCATCAAGGGCGTTGCGAAGGGCGCCGCGATGGTAGGCCTCGGCAGGCTCCAGGCGCTCGCGCTCGGCGCAGCGGGTGAGGCCGGCGTGCTGCGGATGCTGGAGCTCATCGAGACCGAGATACGGATCGCGATGAAGCTGCTCGGGGTGAATCGCTGTGCGGAGCTCGACGGCTCATATTTGCAGCCTGCCGCGCCGGTAAGCATCCCCGGCCCGTTGAGCGCATTCCCGCTGCTCGACGTCTAGCGAGCTCTCTGCGCCCGCGACCTAGCGCGCGGCGCACATGCCGCGAGCGTGCCCGCTCGTGTTGCTGCCGGCTCGACAATCCGCCCGCTTGACTTCATGGCCGCGCGATAAGACAGCTCGCCGCCCGCGCGGCCATCGGGCTCGCGGAGCTTCTCCGTCATCGCGCTGCTGTGCCCGTCGTGATCGGGTGGTCGAGATGCGGTGCCGCGCGGCGTCGGGTATACGCCGTGATGAGCGCGCGTTCGTACTCCTCGCCAGCTCGGGCCCGGGGGACTGATCGCGCGCGCGTCACGGCGGCCTGATCTATGTCGCGGCCGCGACTCGCGCGCCCGTCCGGCGCTACGCGTCGACGACTTCGCGCAATCGCGTCCACGTTCGGCGCAAGCCGCGCGCCGCGGTAGAACCGTCATGAGCACGCCGGCGAGCCTGAAATCGATTCTCGCGGTCCTGCCGTTTCGTGAGCGCCATCTGCCGCTTGCGATGTGGCTTGCGGCAACCGTCGTCTACGGAGCGATCGTCGGCGCGCTGTTATACGACCATCCGTATGTCGCGGGCGCCGTGCTCGCGGCGGTCTGGCTCGCGGCGACTTGGCGCGGCATTCGTCCGCTCGAGGCACCTCCGCGCCGCCGCGCCGACGAGGGCTAGCTCGCGGCGCCGAATGCGGCGTTCCGGTCGCGACTCTGATATCTTTGCGCGGGCCGGCAGACCGCCGGCACTCCCAGGGCGACCGCTGCGGTGCAACTCCGCCGGCCGATGTTCCTTTGAAGAAACAGCGCTTCAAGATTCCGGCGACTGCGAGCCCGGGCCCCGGCGCTCCGCCGCAGACGCTCGTCGCGTTCTATTGGCATTTCATCCGCCAGACGAAGGGCTGGTACGCGGCGATGTTCGTCGCGAGCCTCTGCGTCGCGCTGCTCGACACCGTGATTCCGCTCATCATCGGCCACCTCGTGGCGTTGATGGAGGCCGTGGACCGGGCGGCCGCGGTCGCCGCGCAGTGGCCGACGCTCATGGCGATGGCGGCGCTCGTGCTGCTCGCGCGGCCAGCCGCGATCCTGACGGACATCGTGATCCGCCAGAACGTGCTCGTGCCGGGCGCGACGAGCCTGATCCGCTGGCAGAGCCACTGGCACGTCGTGCGGCAGAGCCTGACGTTCTTCCAGAACGACTTCGCGGGCCGAATCGCGAATCGCGTGATGCAAACCGGCGGGTCCCTGCGCGAGAGCGCGATGTCGAGCATCCGCGCCGTCTGGTACATCGGCGTGTACGGCGTGACCGCGTTCGCTCTGATGACCTCGGACGACTGGCGGCTCGGCGTGCCGATCTTCGTCTGGGTGATCGGCTACGTGATCGGCCTGCGCTTCTTCGTGCCCCGCTTGCGCGAGCTCGCGCGCGCGAACTCCGAAGGGCGCTCGCTCGTGATGGGCCGAGTCGTCGACAGCTACACGAACATCCTCACGGTGAAGCTGTTCGCGCGGCTCGCGGAGGAAGACGCGTACGTGCGCGACTCGATCGACCAGCATCAAGACCTCATGGCCGCGCACACGCGGATGATCACGCGCTTCTTGATCTGGCTCACGGTGCTCAACGCGGCGCTGCTCGTGGGCACCGCCGCTATTGGTCTCGCGCTCTGGATGGACGGCACCGTGAGCGCCGCGATCGTCGCGACGGCATTGCCGCTCGCGTGGCAGACCGCGAACGCGGCGGGCTGGGTGAGCTGGGAAGTCACCGCGATCTTCGAGAACGTCGGCGTCGTGCAGGAAGGCATGCAATCGATCGCCGTTCCGCACTCGGGCGTCGATCGCCCCGGCGCGAAGCCGCTCGAAGTCCCGCGCGGTGAGATCCGCTTCGATCACTTGACGTTCGGTTACGGTCGCAAGGACACGACGCCCGTCGTGAACAAGCTCGACCTCACCATCCGGCCCGGCGAGCGCGTCGGCATCGTGGGCCGCTCGGGCGCGGGCAAGTCCACGCTCGTGAACCTGCTGCTGCGTTTCCACGACCCCGAGGGCGGCCGGATCCTGATCGACGGACAAGACATCGCGCACGTGACCCAGGAGTCGCTGCGCGGCGCGATCGGGATGGTCACGCAGGACACGTCGCTGCTGCACCGCTCGATTGCGGCGAACATTCGCTACGGACGGCCGGCCGAGACCGACGAGCACGTCGTCGAAGCCGCTCGCAAGGCGCAGGCGCACGAGTTCATCGGCGGCCTGCGCGACTGGAACGGCCGCACGGGCTACGACGCGCACGTCGGCGAGCGCGGCGTGAAGCTATCCGGCGGCCAGCGCCAACGGATCGCGCTTGCGCGCGTGATCTTGAAGGACGCGCCGATTCTCGTGCTCGACGAGGCGACCTCGGCGCTCGATAGCGAGGTCGAGCTCGCGATCCAGGAGCAGCTCCTGAATCTCATGGAGGGCAAGACGGTGATCGCGATCGCGCACCGCTTGTCGACGATTGCGCGGATGGACCGCCTCGTCGTGCTCGAGCACGGCCGGATCGTGGAGCAGGGCACGCACGCGGAGCTGCTGCGCCACGGCGGTCACTACGAGAAGCTCTGGCGGCACCAGTCGGGCGGCTTCATCGCGAACGAGCTCGATCCGGACGAGGAGCGCGAGCTCGCGGCCGGCGGACGGGTGTGAGCGAGCGCAAAGCTGCTTAGCAGCCGCGTCGATCAGGTCTCCTTGGCCAGAGGCAGCGCGACATAGAACGCGGCGCCGCGCTCGGGCCTGCGCTCCGCCCACAGCCTCCCGCCGAGCGAGGTCACCAGTGTGCGGCAGATCGAAAGACCCATGCCCAAGCCGCCATCCTTGGTGGTGTGGAACGGCTGAAACATAGTCTCGACGTCGTTCGGCAACCCGACTCCGCAGTCCAGCACGCCGATGCGCATCTCGTCTTGCGCGATGAAAGTCGTGAGCGTGAGCTTGCGCTCTTCCGGTGGATTCGATTCCATGGCATCGCACGCGTTCACGATCAGGTTGAGAAGGACCTGCTGGAGTTGCACGCGATCCGTCATCGCCGGCGGAAGGTCGCCGGCCGTGAGAGTCGTGACGGAGACACCGCGCGCGATGAGATCGCTGCGGGTGAGGCGGAGCAGTTCTTCGAGACTCTCCTTCACGCTCACTGGCTGGACGGTGACCTCGCCGCGGCGCAGCATCGTGCGCAGGCGCTCGATGATCTCCCTGGCGCGGTCAGCCCGCGCTGACGATGTCCGCGAAGATGGCGCGAATCTCGACGAGGTCGGGCGCGTCCCGCGACATGAAGCGCTGGCCCACCTCTGCATGCATGAGGATGCTCGTGAGCGGCTGGCCCAGCTCGTGCGCGAGGGAACCCGAGAGCGCGCTCACGGTGGCCACGCGGGAAAGATGCGCGAGCTCCTCCCGCTGCAGTCGCGCCTCCGCACCCGCCTGCTTTTGGCGCGTGATGTCCATCGAGACGCCGAATATTCGCGGAAGGGCGTCATTTACGGCGGGGCTTGGACGGCCGCGCGCGGCGATCCATCGCACCGAGCCATCGGGCAGGATGACGCGAAACTCCGCCTCGTAGGAACCGAGGTCTCCAGCGCGTGCTGGATCGCGGTCGCACGTACGGCGTGATCGTCGGGATGGACGCGTCCGCCCAGGTGCGGAGAAACGAACGGGTTCGCCCGGCTCGAAGCCGAAGAACTTCCGTCCTTCGTCCGTCATCCAGACCCTGTCGTTCGTCACGTCCCAATCCCACATCGCCAATTGCGCGCTCTCCGCCGCGAGGCTCATGCGCTCCTCGCTGACGCGCAACGCCTCCTTCGAGCGTCGTTCGTCTTGGATAGCGACCGCGAGCAACATCAGCGGAGCGGCCACCACCAGGAGGAACAACTGCAGGGCGAGTGCGTTTTCCGCGGGGGTTTGCGTCAGGAACGGCCCGCGTCCCTGCATCGTTCCCCAGATCGCGAAAATCGTGATGACCAGCATCGAGGCGCTGATGCCTCCGAGCCCGAAGCGCAGCGCCGCCCAGATGAGCAGCGGAACGGGTGCATAGAGGAGCGCGGGCGAAGTGTCAGGTCCCGCAGGCAACTGATCGAAGGCGAGGTATCCGACCGCGAAAAGGCCCGCGGTAAGGAAGGATGCTTCGAGGATGCGCGCGGGTACCGCTTTGAACATTTTTGTCGAATGGCTGCTGGACGCCAATCAGGATGACCGGCACCAGCACGATCGCTGTCACTCCATTCGAGACGCTGAGGTTGCGCCATTCGACCCAGTAGTCCGTTCCAAAGTCATTGGAGACGGTGAAGGCGGCCCCCCAGAAGGCAGTCCCGACAGGAACGATGATCACCGCGATCAGCACGAAGATGACGGCTTCGCGAAGGCTGATGAGACGGAACGGCGACTTGATGAACATGCGAATTCCGGCGGCCGTCAAAATATTTTGCACGGCATCGAAAGCCTCGCAGTGCAGTGCATAGAGAGGCGGCCAATGCTCCTGCTGCGTGGCGAAGTAGTGACTGCTGACGGCGGCCAGCGTGTAGGCCCACCAGTGCCGGGTGGGGACGAGCAGCAGAATGGAAACGAGGACCGCGTGCGGAGGAAAGAAGAGCGATACCTTGCTGTCGGGGAAGCACAGCACCCAGGCGATTCGCGTCGCTAGGTAATAGCAAGCGCTACCGGCCAGAACCCAGAGCACCGTGCGGAGTGAGAACCCGGATTGCTCATTAGGCCGGGTGCCGGCGAATGGCAGTTCGCCGTTCGCTCTTGCTTGCCACAGTGCCTCGAGCATTCTTGGCCGTACCCCGGGATCCGAGCCACGTGCGACGTGGCGGAAAGCAACATAGCACGGAGCTCGCAGCGAATCCTGCGGGTATCGTCCGGTCCGACACGCTCGGTCGGGCGTACCGCCGGGTATCCGGATGGATTTCCGAGGCGCGGAGGGCGGGCCGCTCAGTCGAGCAGGTGCGACAGCAGCCCGTCCGCAAGCTTCGGCTCGAACCAGGTCGACTTCGGCGGCATCAGCCGGCCCGCGTCCGCGACGGCCATGAGCTGCTCCATCCGCGTCGCGTGCAGCGCGAACGCGACCGCGGCGCTGCCGCTAGCGACGCGGCGCTCGAGCTCGTCGAGCCCGCGGACGCCGCCGACGAAGTCGATCCGCGCGTCGGTCCGCGGGTCGCCGATTCCGAGGATCGGTCCGAGCAGCTTGTCTTGCAGCAGGCTCACGTCGAGGCTTGCGACCGGATCGGCTCGCGGCACGAGCGCGGGCCGGATCTTGAGCCGGTACCAGCTTCCTGCGACGAACATGCCGAACGTCTCGGGTTGCGCGGGTTTCGCTTGCGACGAGCTCGGCTCGACATCGAACGACTCGCGGATCCTCGCGAGCAGCTGCTCGACCGATAGCCCGTTCAGGTCGCGCACGACGCGGTTGTAGTCGAGGATCCGCATCTCGTCGTGCGGGAACGCGACCGCGAGGAAGTACTCGTGGCTCGCGCCGGCCGGATGCGGCAGCGCGCTGCCGAGCGATACGGCGACGGCTTCCGCGCGCGCTTCGTCGCGCCGCTCCTGCGCCACGCGCATTGCGGCGGCGGAGCGGTGGTGGCCGTCCGCGATGTAGAGCGCGCCGAGCGCGTCGAACGCGGTCGAGAACGCGGCGACCTGCTCACGCGCCGAAACGCGCCACACCGTGTGCACGGTGTCGTTCGGTCCTGCGACCTTGAACAGGGCCGGGGCGTTCGAGGCCGCCCGCACGAGCTCGCGGATCGCGACGTCGGAGCGGTACGCGAGCAGCACGGGTCCGGTCTGCGCGTTCAGCGCGTCGATGTTGCGCACGCGGTCGTTCTCTTTGTCGGGCCGCGTGAGCTCGTGCCGCTTGATGCGATTCGCTTCGTACGCGGCAACCGATGCGATCAACGCGACGCCGGTCTGCGTGCGCCCGGCCATCTGCACGCGATAGACGTAGTACGACGGCTCCGCATCGCGCACGAGCACGCCGCCGTCCACGAGCGCCGCGAGATTCGCCGCGCCGCGCGCGTAAGCCTCGTCGGAGTAGGGCGACGTGCCGGGCGCGAGGTCGATCTCGGGGCGCGAGATGTGGAGGAACGAGCTGGGCCGCCCGGCCGCGAGCGCGCGGGCTTCATCGGTGCTCACGACGTCGTACGGCGGCGCGATGACGTCAGCGGCGCGCTCGGCGACGGGACGCAGCGCATGGAACGGGCGGACAAGCGTAGTCATAGGGGCGCGATTATAGAGACGTTGCGGTTTCCGGTAATACGCCTGAGTTTCGCGGCGTGCTTGCTCGCCGCCGCATGTGAGTCTGCGTACGCGCCGACGAACGCCGGCTGCGCTGGACATCGACGTGCGACCACCCTGTACACTCGGTTGAGAGAGGGTCGATGAGCACTCTAATGGAAAGTGGGCCGCGCAAGCACCGGATCACGGTCGAAGAATACTACCGGATGGCCGAGGTCGGTTTGCTGGCGCGCGACGCGCGCGTCGAATTGATCGAGGGAGAGATCATCGACATGCCGGCCATCGGCAGCGACCACGCGAGCGTCGTAGATCAGCTGGCGCAGCTCCTTTTCGAAGCGGTAAGCAGCCGCGCCATTTTGCGTGTCCAGAATCCCGTGCGTCTGAGCCGCAGCTCGGAGCCCGAGCCGGACATTGCGGTGCTCAAGCCTCGTGCAGACCGCTACCGGCACGCGCACCCCGTTGGATTGGACACGTTGCTCGTGATCGAGGTGAGCGACTCGTCGCTGCGTTACGATTGCGACGTCAAAGTACCGCTGTACGCGCGGCACGAAGTGCCTGAAGTCTGGATCATCGATCTGCAGGGCGAGCGTGTGCTGTTCTATCGTTCGCTCGCGGACGGCGCCTATCGAGATCATTCTGTCGACTCGCGCCCCGGCGACGCGTCCCCGGCGGCGCTGCCTGGCGTTGCGGTCGATCTATCGAAGGTATTCGCGGCGTAATGCTTACGGCACGCCGAGCGCGACCCACTCGGTATCTTCGTCGCGCCCGCCGACGGAATCACGATGTACTGCTTGCCGCGATGCAGATACGTCATCGACGCGCCCGTCATGCCGGCCGGAAGCTTGATCTCGGCGAGCACCTTGCCCGTGACCTTGTCGTACGCGCGGAACCAGGGCTCGCCGTAGTTCGGCGCCGTGTCGAACGGCATCTCGGGCGGCACACGTGAGCCAACCACCATCGCGCTCGAGCCCTCGCCGACGAACAGCAGCGTCTTCGTGACGAGCGGTGCCGAGTGTCCCGGTGTTGCCGAGCGGCGCCGAGCTTCAGATGCGCGATCGCGGGGTTGTCGCGCGGCCCGTCGCCGTTCGCGACTTGCCAGAGGATCTCGCCTTTGTTCATGTCGATCGCGCTGATGCGGCCGTACGGCGGCTTGAACAGCGGCAAGCCGCGCGGACCCGCCGGGCCCCACAAGCGCTTGCCTTTCACGTAGCGCAGATTGGTGCGCGACGGATCGCCGGGCTCGAGGTCCGCGACGAACGGCGCAGTACGAGGACGGCACGTAGAGCATTTGCGTCTCGGGATCGAACGCGCCGCCGGTCCAGCTCGCGCGCGCCGGCCGAGCCGGGCAGCTCGATCGTGCCGAGCTTGCCGCCTGGCCGGTCGTCGCGAATCGACGGCGGCGTGAACAGCGGTCCGGTCGTGTAGCGCTTCGAAGATCTCGAGCGCCTCCGCGCGCAGCTCCGGCGTGAAGTCGATGAGGTTCTCCTCGGTCGCGCCTTGGAGATCGAACGGCGGCGGCTTGGTCGGGATCGGCTGCGTCGGCGACGTGCGCTCGCCGGGCACGTTCGACTGCGGCACGGGCCGCTCGACGATCGGCCACACGGGCTCACCCGTCACGCGGTCGAGCACGTACGCGTACGCCTGCTTCGTGAGCAGCGCGACGGCCTTGATGGGTCTACCGTCGACCGTGATGTCCATGAGGATCGGCGCCGCCGGCGGGTCGTAGTCCCAGAGATCGTGGTGCACGGTTTGGAAGTGCCACACGCGCTTGCCCGTCGCGGCCTCGACGCAGACGATGCTCTGGCTGTACAGGTTGTCGCCGAGCCGATGGCCGCCGTACATGTCGCTCGTCGGTGCCGTGACGGGCATGTACAAGTACCCGAGCTCGGTGTCCGCGCTGAACGTCGACCACACGGGCGAGTGACCCGTGTATTCCCACGAGCCGTTCTCCCAAGTCTCGACGCCGAATTCGCCTTTCTGCGGGATCACGTGGAATTGCCAGCGCAGCTTGCCGGTGCGCACGTCGTAGGCGCGCACGTCGCTGCGCGTCGCTTCCTTGTTCGCGAACTCGTCGAACGGCGACATGCCGAGCACGACGACGTCGCCGATCACGAGCGGCGCGCCGGTCCACGTGTAGCGCATGTCCGGGCCCATGCCTTCGGACAGGTACACGCGGCCGTTCGTGCCGAAGCTTTCGATCGGCTTACCGGTTTTCGGATCGAGCGCGAGCAGATATTCGGTGTGCTGAACGAGGAGGCGCGGCTCGGCGCCCGAGCCGCTCCAATAGCCGATGCCGCGCGTCGACGCGCCGCGGTACGCGTTCGCGCCGCGCTCGAGCGGCGGCTCCACCCAGAGCGTCTTGCCGGTGCCGGGATCGAACGCCTCGACGTAGCCGACGCCGTTCGGTGCGTACAGCGCGTCGCCGATCTTGAGCGGCGTGCCGCGGAATTGCTTGGCGGCGCGCATCTGCGGCGCCTGCGCGAGGACGCTCGGGTCGAGCGACGGCCGGCGCCACGCGATGGCGAGCTCGCGACGTTGGCTCGTGTCGATCTGATCGAGGGTGGAGTACTTGCTGCTCGCGGCGTCGCCCGAATAGCTGCGCCACTCACCGGCCGGCGCGCCGCGCTGCGCGTGCGCGAAGCCGGCCGAGGCGAGCGCGGCGCACGCCGCGAGACCGATACCGAGTCTCGTCTGTCATTGCGTTCCCCCGGAAGCAAGGCCCGACGGAGCGGCCGCCGGGAGCCGTCCGGAGTATACAGCGGCGCTGCTGGCGCTCGACCCGCGCCGCGGTGCCGTGAACCTTTTCGCCGTCTCGTGCGCTACAGCGATATCGACTACACCGAGAGTGAGGCTCCGCATGACCACCCAGACCGCGACTGCGATCTCGATGCTCGCTGTTCTGCTCGGCGGCTGCGCCACGTACACCACGCCGGGCGGGCCCGCATCGATGACGGCGCTCGCCCGCGGTGGGCAGCCGGCGAATGTCGCACGCGAGTCGTCGGCGGACGCCATCGGCGAGGCCTTCGCGCGCACGCCGCGGGCGCGTTTCCCGGCTCAGCTCGTCGTCGCGCGTATCCAGGCCGCTGGCTACGCGTCGGCTTCGAGCGCGGGTTACGGGCGCGGCCAATTCAGCGTCGTGACGAGCCGCGACATCGAGACCGATGCGGACTTCGCGCGGCTCGGCGTCATGCCGGGCGTCGCCGCTGTTGGCGCACTCAACCGCTTGCTGCTGCCCGGCGACCTAGGGCTCGACGACGTGCGCTCCGCGGCCGCCGAGCTTCACGGTGACACGGTGCTCCTCTACACGCTCGACACGTCGTTCCGCACTGAGTCCGACACGTTCGGGCCGATGCAAGTCGTTAGCTTGGGTTTCTTGAAGAAGCACAACGCCGTCGTGCGTTCGACGTGTGCGGCCGCATTGCTCGACGTGCGCACAGGCTACGTCTACGGTGTCGCGGAATCATCGGCGACCGAGGAGCAGCGAGCAAATGCCTGGAGCACCGACGACGCGATCGACGCGTCGCGACTACGCGCCGAGCGCGCCGCGTTCAGCCACGCGCTCGGCGAGATCGAGACGGTCTGGTCAGAGATCTACGCTCGCTACGCCCGCTGACTTTCGGCCGTCCGCGTCGCCAACGCGCGGGCGGCGGGGAAGAGCACCTCAACGCCGGCGCCGATTTCCCCACCGCGTGTCTCGCGTCGGATTCTTCAGGGCTTCGTCGCGGTATCCCAGTGCTCGACGATCTTGCCGTTCGCGACGCGGAACATGTCGAACCACGTCGTGGTGTACGCCTTGCCGTCCTTGTCCTTGCCGTTGCGCACGAGGGCCAAGGTGACGAGGTCGCGCTCGGCGACGATCGAGACGAGCCCCTCGATGTGGTCGGGGACCGGCAATACCTCGAGCTTCTGCGCGCTGAAGTACGCCTTCACGCCCGCGAGGCCGGTCTCCGCGTTCGGATTGTGCTGGTGATACTCGGGCGCGAGATATTTATCGGCTTCGTCGATGTGATGGGCGCTCAGGAACGTGCGCCACATGTCCCAGACGAGCTTCTTGTTCGCGGCGAGCTTCGGGTCGCTGCTCGCGAGCAGCGCCTGCTGGTCTTTCGCGGACAGGGCCACGACGGGCTCCGCGGCATAGGCGATGGTCGAAACGGCGAAGAGCGCGACGGCGCTGGCGAGTATTCTCATACAGGGTCCCCTTCTTGTTGATATGCGAAAGTTCCGGTCCGACCGGAACCGCGCGACTATACCAGGCCGCGGGCGGGTGCTCGCAACGCCGCGCGCGAGGTGGTTAGGATGCCGGCATGAATGCTGCCGATACGCTGCAGCTCGAGACGCGATCGGCTCGTGCTGCGCCCGATCCGCCGCGAGGATTTCGACGCGTTCGCGGCGTTCTTGGCCGACGCGGAATCGACGCGCCATCTCGGCGGGCCGCAGCCGCGCGCGGTCGCATGGCGGACGTTCCTCACGATGGCGGGCGCCTGGGCGATGCAGGGGTTCGCGATGTTCTCGGTGATCGAGAAGGCGAGCGGCGCCTGGGTCGGCCGCGTCGGCCCATGGCAGCCGGAAGGTTGGCCCGGCACGGAAGTCGGTTGGGGCATCGCACGCGATCGCTGCGGCCTCGGCTATGCGACCGAGGCCGCGACGGCCGCGATCGACTGGGCGTTCGACGCGCTCGGCTGGAGCGAAGTCATCCACGTCATCGACGTCGGCAACGCCGCGTCGCAAGCCGTCGCGCGCAAGCTCGGCTCGCGCAACCGCGGGCGCGGCCAGCTGCCCGCGCCGTACGAGGCCGTGGTCATCGACGTTTGGGGGCAGACGCGCGAGGAGTGGCGCGCGCGCCGCTGACTGGCTACTCGCCGGGCGCCGCCGTGCCGGAGAACAACCGCGTCCCGTCCGGACTGATGACGCCCGTCGCGATCGCGATGTGCGGAAAGTCGCGGGCGCGAATTCCCGTGACGGTCACGGAGTCTCCGAGCTTGAGCGAGTTGCGCGTCCAGCCGCGGCGCATCAGCGACACGGGACTCGGCAGCTCGAAATCCCAGGTCACCTTTGCGCCCGCCTCGTCGGTCACGGCGACGAGCAGGCGCGCATGCGGGCTCGCCCATTGAACTTCCGCGACGTTGCCGCTGACCTTCACGGGCAACTCTCGGTCGAAGGCCGCGCCCGAGTGGTGAGCGGCGGCCGGAATCGCGAGCAGCAGGCCGAGCAGAGAGATCGCTGTCGTCGAACGTTTCATAGACGTTGTTTCCCACGAGTTCGCTTTGGCGGCTGATCATTTGGCGTCGAACAGACGCGTGTCCTGCTCGTTCTCCAAGCAGATCTCCTCGACGAGATCGGTGTCGAGCACGATGGCTTTGGTCAGCGTCACGGTCCACGGCCGCGTGTACGCCTTCGGGTCGTTCACGGTCAGCTCGATTTGGAGGTGGCCGTAGTCGACGCGCTTGAAGCGTTCCGTGACGTGCGCGGCGCTCGTGAGCGGGCTGCCGGATAGATCGAGCCACAGGTCGTCGCGGAAGCCGATCGTCTCGACCACCAACGTGTCGCCCTCCCAGCGCCCCGACGAGTAGCCCTGCCAATAGGGGTTCGGGTCGACCGGCAGCGCGCGGCCGTCGGTGAAGATCTGCCGATAAGTCGCGTTGAACTCGTGCAGGATCACGGTCACCTGCGGCGTCGTCAGGATCTTGAAGTATTGCGGGAACGAGAACGCGCGCGGGAAATTCGGCGGCAGGCAGTGCGCGTGCGGATCGTCCTGCGCTCGATTGGCCGTTCGTGTGGCGACGAGCGCGGCTGCCCACGGCTGATACGGCAAGCCGTCGGGCAGGGTGCGGCCGATGTTCGTTGCGTCGAGCGGCAGCCCCACACCCTGCGGAATACACTCCGCGGCGCTGCATTCCGGGACGAACTCAATGGAGAACCAGATGCCCGAGAGATCCGGCTTGCCCGGCGGCCGTGCGCGGTGCAGGCGCTCCGAGGTCCGGCGCTCCGTCTGCCGTGCGCGGTACGCCCGGGGTCGGGGTGTCGATCCACTGCGCGAAGATCGGTGCAGGCGCGAGGACTAGACCCAGGACGGCGACCGCGAGCGAAACCGTCGAGGCCTTCGTTCGGCCCCGTAGACCAGACCACTGATTCATTGCACGAGCTCCGAGAAACGCGACGACCGTCGCGAGTGTAATCGCAGTCGCCCGGCGAATGTCAGCGAGACTCCGTGCTCGCGGTGGCCGCGTGCCGCGCGACTTCGGCCGGGCTCAGTTGGCTCTCGGCAGCATCGGTCGATTATAGTCGGCGGCAGAGTCGACGTAGGGGGGACACCATGAAACACGCGCCGCTGTCGCAGGTCTCGCTCGCGGTCCTCGCCGCCGCGTTTGCCCCGGTCCTCGCATTCGCACAGCCCGGTCCGAACGATCCGAAGGTGGCTCCGAGCGCGCTGCGCTCCGTGCCCGCCGAGACGACGGTCGCGGCGTACGTCGACAAGAATTGGAAGGCGCCGCGGACCTCGTGGGGCCATCCGAGCCTCGAAGGGGTCTGGAGCACGGACGACCTGCGCG
The DNA here is from genome assembly GCA_963742115.1 of uncultured Gammaproteobacteria bacterium. GTDB lineage: Bacteria > Pseudomonadota > Gammaproteobacteria > Steroidobacterales > Rariloculaceae > FEN-1219. The sequence continues at coordinate 243,299 of CAVUKQ010000004.1, read as the reverse complement.
GCGTGCCGATGAACCGGCCCGAGAAGATCGGGCTCCGCGAGACGCTGACGCAGGAAGAGTTCCTCGCGCGTGCGAGCACCGACGAGACCGGCCGCGACTTCGCGGTGAACGTCGGCACGTTCCTGCGCCACGAGTTCGGCATCCGGAGCTTCGGCTATTCGTCGCTGATCGTCGATCCGCCCAACGGTCAGATGCCCAAGCTCACGCCGGCCGGCGAGGCGCTCGCGGCGACGCGGGTGCGCGGCACGTTCGGCCCCGGGCCCTTCAATGGGTTTCAAGACTTCACGCTCTACGACCGCTGCATCACGCGCGGCGTGCTCGGCTCGCTGTTGCCCGTGATCTACGGCAATGGCCTGCGCATCGCACAGAACCCGGACTCCGTCGCGATCAGCTACGAAATGATCCACGACACGCGGATCATTCCGCTGTCCGCGCGCGCGCCGGTAGACGCGGGTGTGCGCCAATACATGGGCATCCCGCGCGGGCATTGGGAAGGCGACACGCTCGTCGTCGAGACGACGAACTTCACCGACCGGACGAGCATCGGCGTGAACGGCGGCGGCCCGCCGAACAGCGAGCAGCTGAAGCTCACGGAGCGCTTCACTCGCGTGGACCCGGAGATGATCGAGTACCGCGTAACCGTGAACGATCCCGGCGCGTACACCGCGCCGTTCACGATGCGGCTGATGATCACGTCGCGGCCCGGCTACGAGATGTACGAGTACTCGTGCCACGAGGGCAACGGCGCCGTGGCCAACGCGCTGAGCGGCGAGCGGGTCTACGAGCAGCAGGTGGCCGAGGCGAAGGCGCGCGGCCTGCCGATCCCGGCGCGGGCCGTGGAGCACGATCAGATCAGGAACGGGGTGCCTGAAGAAGGCGCGCGGTCCTTCAACATCAACAAGGGCGAGTGAGGGCCCGACGGGCCTGGTCGGGACGTCGGAATAATTGACCGTCAAACGCTGTGTCGCGGAGAGAAATATAGGATTAACAATAGGTTGTAAATCTGGCCCCGTCCTTGCACTACCTACCTGTCCATTCACGGAAACTAGGTACGGAGTACAAGGATATGTTCAAGTCCCTCACCACGGCCGCGCTGCTAGGGTTTGCCGCCAGCGCGTCGGCCATTCCCATCGCAACCGTCGGCACGATCGATACGCTTCTCGCGCACGAGAGCATCAACAGCGGCGACGCCAACGAAGAGGCCTGGATCGAAGCCCAGCTCGGCCAGGGTGTTACGTACACGAAAGTGTTGAACAGCGGCGGCAGCGCGTGGCAGCACGGTCGTCGGCGGCGCTGCTGGCGACTACGCGTTCGATTTCGGCACCGGTATCGAGCCGTATTACTACCTCGTCAAGGTCGGGGGCGGGGGCGGTACGGGCACGATCGACACGCACTTCCTGTTCGACAACAACGATAACGCTCCAGTGGGCCTATCTCAATCTGAGCATGTTCGGGCCCGACGTTTCGCTTACGAACATCGGCGTGATCAGCCACGTCGCTAGAACCGGCGGCGGCACGACGACCGTTCCGGAGCCCGCTTCGATCGCGCTGCTGGGTGCCGGCCTTGCGTGCCTCGGCTTCATGCGCCGGCGCAAACAGGCTCTTCTCGGCTAGTCGTTTCCACTCCCGCCGCTCGAGGGGTGCTGACGCGTGCGTTGCAGCGTACGCGTTAGGCACCCGCGACGGGTGCGGCGCGAGCTCTACTTGCGGCTCGCAGCCATGCCGACGCCGAGCATCGGCAGAAATTCGAAGCCGTTGCCGCGCGACCAGCGAAGCAGCGCATCGAGACGCCAGTATTCTTGTTTGTAAGGCAGCGTCGGCATCGCCGTGAGCCCAAGCTGCTCCGCGCGGTGGCGGCAATCGCCCACGCTGCGCATTCCGAGTTGCTCCGGAGTGACTACCATCTGGCGGCTTTGCCACTCGGCGGCGGGATGGCCGGACGCGAGCAACGGTGCGATCTGTGAACTCATCACGGTTACAGTCTATGCTCAAGCGGCGACGCGCGTGTTTATTTCGCGCTTGGCCCGAGAGTTTTGAGTCATAGTGAGGGCTAGCCCGGGCCGACCCATCCGTCGAGCACGTACATAACGCAGCCGACGTTCGCCTCGCGCAGGAGCTCTCGCAAAGTGTTGATCCGAGTGGGCTACGACATCATTTTCGATCATCCGGTGGCCACGCCGATCGTCGCGATGCTCTATCTGCACCCGAGCCGGCAGCCCACGATTCGCCGCAACGAATACCTGCTCGTCGATCCGCAGACGCCGATCAGCGACTACGTGGACGGTTTCGGCAATCGCTGCGGGCGGCTCACGTCGCCCGCCGGCCGCCTTCGCCTGTGGAACGACGCGGTGCTCGAGGACAGCGGCGAGCCCGATCCGCAGCATCCCGCGGCCGATGCAACGAGCCATCCAAGATCTGCCGTACGACGCGATCGAGTTCCTGCTCGCGAGCCGCTACTGCGAGGTGGATCGGATGATGGAGATTGCGTGGCAGCTATTCGGCGCGGTCCCCGCCGGCTGGCCCCGCGTGCAAGCGGTGTGCGACTACGTGCACAACCACCTGCGCTTCGACTACCTCCAGGCGCGCAGCACGCGCACGGCGTACGAAGCTCATCAAGAGCGAGTCGGGGTGTGCCGCGACTTCGCGCATCTCGCGGTCACGCTGTGCCGCTGCTTGAACGTGCCGGCGAGGTATTGCACCGGATATCTCGGCGACATTCGCGTGCCGCAGGTGCCGGCGCCGATGGATTTCAGCGCTTGGTTCGAGGTGTATCTCGGCGACGCGTGGCACACGATGGACGCGAGGCACAACGTGCCGCGCGTGGGGCGCATCTTGATGGCACGGGGCCGAGACGCCGCCGACGTCGCGTTGCTGACGTCGTTCGGCTCGAGCCGCCTCGAGCGCTTCACCGTGTGGTGCGACGAAGTAGGGCCGGAAGCGCTGCTGCCGGCAACCTGAGTCTCGTTGCCTCTACGCGGCCGATCACCGCTTCCCGGCCGCGCGGCCGCTCTGCGTTAGAGGTGCGCTGCGGTTCTAGGTGGGCTCCGCCCAGAGGTCGTATTCGTCGGCCGCGGTGACGCGCGCGCTGATCACGCTGCCGGGCTGGAGCTTCTTCGTTCCCTTGCCGCCCGGCAGATACACGCGCCCGTCGATCTCGGGCGCATCGGCCATCGAGCGGCCGAGCGCCTGATCGCCGTCGCGCTCGTCGACGATCACGTCGATCTCGGTGCCCACGCGCTGCTGCAAGCGGCGCGCGCTGATCTTCTGCTGTGCCGCCATGAAGCGGTGCCAGCGCTCCTCTTTGACTTCCTCCGGCACGGCGTTCGGTAGCGCGTTCGCCGCCGCGTCGCGCACGGGCTCGTACCGGAAGCAGCCCACGCGGTCGAGATTCGCCTCCTCGAGCCAGTCGAGCAACATCTGAAAATCCTGCTCGGTTTCGCCCGGGAAGCCGACGATGAACGTCGAGCGGATCGTGAGCTCCGGCACCGCGCTGCGCCACTCGCGGATGCGCTGCAGCGTCTTCGCTTCCGCTGCGGGACGCTTCATCGCCTTCAGGATCTTCGGGCTCGCGTGCTGGAACGGCACGTCGAGGTAAGGCAGCACCTTGCCGTCGGCCATCAGCGGAATGAGATCGTCGACATGCGGATACGGATACACGTAGTGGAGCCGCACCCACGCGCCGAGCTCGCCGAGCGCGGCGGACAGATCGGTGATCCGTGCGGCGACCTTGCGGCCTCGCCACTCAGACTCTGCATAGCGTAGGTCGACGCCGTATGCGCTCGTGTCCTGCGAGATCACGAGCAGCTCCTTCACGCCGGCTTTCACGAGCCGCTCCGCCTCGCGCAACACGTCGGCAGCCGGCCGGCTAGCGAGATCGCCGCGCAGCCGCGGGATGATGCAGAAGCTGCAACGGTGATTGCAGCCTTCGGAGATTTTCAAGTAAGCGTAGTGGCGCGGCGTGAGCTTCACGCCTTGGGGCGGCACGAGGTCGACGAACGGATCGTGCGGCGGCGGCAGCACTTCGTGCACCGCGCCCATTACCGCTTCGTATTGGTGTGGTCCGGTGATCGCGATCACGTTCGGATGCGCGGCACGGATCGTCTCCGGTTCTGCTCCGAGGCAACCGGTCACGATCACGCGGCCGTTCTCCGCTAGCGCCTCGCCGATCGCGTCGAGCGATTCCTCGCGCGCGCTGTCGAGGAAGCCGCACGTGTTGACGACGACGATGTCCGCGCCCGCATAGTCGGCCGCGGTCTCGTATCCTTCGGCACGCAGCTGGCTCAGGATCCGCTCCGAATCGACGAGCGCCTTCGGACAGCCGAGGCTCACGAAGCCGATCTTGGGAGCGGTGCTCTTGGGTTTCGGAGAGGTCACTTGAGCCACGGGGGTGCTCGCGGCGGGCGCGGGGGCGCTATTGCGCCACGCGCGGACCCAAAAGGCAACTCGAAATTCCACATCTCCCGCGCTCGCAGCCGGTTCGACGTGTCGCGCATTTCGGATGGCGCTGGCCGCCGCCGAGCGGCTTTACCTCGGCTGCGCCAACGACCACAATCGATCTCAGCGGCTGGCACGCGCGTCGCGCACGCTCCCGTCGCCCGATTCGACGCGTCATGCATTTCGGATGGCGCTGGCCGCCGCTGAGCGGCTTTACCTCGGCTGCGCCAACGACCACAATCGATCTCAGCGGGCATGGAGACGGGCGGCGCGGCCCGAGGCCCCTGAACCGGCGCCTGCGAGAGCGGTGCCCGACCCGCCCAGCAAACACCGGCGCTTCGACAACGGAAAGTCGCGACCATGGCTCAAACCGTCACGCGTGAGGAGCTCTCCGCCCGAGTCGGCGAACGGCTCGGCGTGTCCGATTGGTTCCTCGTCGACCAAGAACGCGTGAATCGATTCGCCGACGTTACGCTCGATCACCAATTCGTGCACGTCGATCTCGAGCGCGCGAAGCAAACGCCGTTCGGCGGCACGATCGCGCACGGCTTCCTCACGCTGTCGCTGCTCGTGCCGCTCTGCCTCGACTACATCCCCGTGCTCGTGAATCGCACGCTGCTCGTGAACTACGGATTCGACAAGATCCGGTTCGTCGCACCCGTGCGCGTAGGCAAGCGGATCCGCGCCGTCGGCACGCTCGCCGCGGTCGAGGAGCGCAAGCCGGGCAACGTCATCATCAAGATGGACGTGACCGTCGAGATCGAGAACGAAGACAAGCCCGCGCTCGTTGCGGAGTGGCTCAGCCTGCATGTGGTCGGCTGACTCGCGCGCGCGTCCGTTCGTCCTCGCTGCCGTGTGCGTCGCCGCGGCGCTGCTCGCGGCGTGCCAGCGCGACGCGCCGACGGAGCTCGGTCCGGAGACAGCCGCGATTCCGCCCGCGCCGCCGCCTCCCGCGGAACCGGCCGCGCCGTCGCGCGTGACGCCGGACGCGGTCGCGGCCGCGGATGCGATCACGGGCGAAGACATCCGCCGCGTCGTCGCGGAGATCGCCGACGACCGCTACGGCGGCCGCGCGCCGGGAACCGCGGGAGACAAGATGACGCGGGCCTATCTCGCGCGCGAGCTCGAGGCGCTCGGCTTCGCGCCCGGCGCGGACGGCGCGAGCTGGGAGCAGCCGGTCGAGCTCGTCGGTGTCACGTCGACGCCGCCCGCGAAGTGGGAGTTCACGCGCAACGGCGTGAAGGTCGCGCTCGAGCGCAACACCGATTTCATCGCGGCGAGCGGCGTGCAGGCAGGCGCGCTCGGGCGTCGCCGACGCAGAGCTCGTATTCGTGGGCTACGGCATCGAAGCTCCCGAATACTCGTGGGACGACTTCAAGGGCGCCGACGTCGCGGGCAAGGTGCTCGTGATGCTCAACGACGACCCGGACTGGGATCCGGCATTGTTCGCGGGCGCGGAGCGGCTCTACTACGGCCGTTGGCTATACAAGTACGAGAGCGCGGCGCGCCACGGCGCGGCCGGCGCGATCATCATTCATACGACGCCGTCCGCGGGCTATCCGTGGCAGGTGGTGCAGTCGTCGTGGGGCGGGGCGCGCTACGAGCTGCCCCCGGGCGACGAGCCGGGGCTGCAGGTCAAGGCGTGGATCACGGAGGACGGCGCACGCAAGCTGCTCGGTCCCGACGGCAATCTCGACGGCCTGATCGAGCAGGCGAAGCGCCGCGACTTCGAGCCCGTTGCGCTCGGGCTCACGACGTCGATCAGCCTGCGCAACACGCTCACGCGCACGCAGTCGGCGAACGTGCTCGGCGTGCTGCGCGGGTCCGATCCCGAGCTCGCCGCGGAGCTCGTGATCTACAGCGCGCACCACGATCACTTGGGCGTCGGCGAGCCGAATCCGAACGGCGATCCCGCCGACAAGATCTACAACGGCGCGCGCGACAACGCGAGCGGCGTCGGCATGGTGCTCGCGATCGGCAAGGCTTACGCGGCGCTGACGCAGCGGCCGCGGCGGTCGGTGATGCTGATGTTCCCCGCGGCGGAGGAGCAGGGCCTTCTCGGCTCGCAGTACTTCGCCGCCCACCCGACGGTGCCCGCCGGGGAGATCGCAGCCAACGTCAATTACGACAGCGGCAACATCTGGGGCGCCACGCGCGACATCACCTTCATCGGCCTCGGCAAGTCGAGCCTCGACACCGTGGCGACGGAGGTCGCCGCGTTTCAGCAGCGCGTGTTGAAAGCGGATCAATTTCCGGAGCGCGGCTCGTACTACCGTTCCGACCAGTTCAACTTCGCCAAGATCGGCGTGCCGGCGTTCTATTTCAGCGGCGGCACCGATTTCGTCGACCGGCCGCCGGGTTGGGGCGTCGAGCGCGTCGACGCCTACGTCGAGCGAGACTATCACCAGCCGAGCGACCAACTCACCGACGATTGGCGCTTCGAGGGGCTCGTGCAGGACGCACAATTCGGCTTCTTCGCAGGGCTCATCGTCGCGAACGATCCGCTCCCGCCGCGCTGGAACGCCGGCAACGAGTTCGAGGCGAGGCGGCTCGCGGCGTTGGCCGAGCGTGCGTCCGCGCCGTCCGCCGACGCTGCCGCGCCGCGCTGACCTTTCGCCGCTGAATCAGGTTTTCCCGGTCGCTTCGCCCGGGCCTCGACTGTACGATTCGCCGCGAGGTTCATGTCGCGCGCTCGGGGCCGGTAATGTTCGTCCGCGGACTCATCTTCTTGTTGCTCGTCGTGGTGCTCGCGGCCGTGACGCTGTCGCTGCTGCGTAGGGCGCCGCGCCGCGCGAAGGACGAGGACGACGACGAGGCTTCTCGAGACGCGCCGGCGCCGACGCCCGAGGGCACGCGCGCGCTGGGCCGTGAGGAGGCGCTGCGCACGCTCCGCGAGCTCGCGCTCGGCACGGACCTTCAGCCCGCCGTGCCGCCGGCGCACGTGAAGATCGTGGCCGCGATCGGCGCGACGCTGGACATCAGCGCGACCGATCCGCGCTATGCGCCGCGCCGGCCGCTGCTGCTGCCGCAACTGCTGCGCGCCGCGAGCGACGACGACACGTCGCGCAAGGATCTCGCGGACATCATCGTGCGCGACCCCGCACTCGTCGGCAGCCTGCTGAAGCTCGCGAACGGCCCGTACTACCGCACGAGCAACAAGCCGATCGAGAGCATCGATCGCGCCGTCACGATCCTCGGCCACCAGGGAATCCGTTCACTCGCGGCCGCCGCGCTCGTGCAACCGGTGTTCCGCGCGGGCTCCAAAGAGCTCAGTGGATTCGCCGAAACGACTTGGGAGCACACCTATCGCTCGGCCGCGGCCGCCGAGGTGTACGCGTTCGCGATCGAAGGCGAGGACCCGTTTGCGGCGCAGCTGCTCGGACTCGTGACCGGGCTCGCCGCGATCGTCGTGTTTCGCGTCGCGATGGATCAGTACGCGGCGCAAGGGTTGCGTCCCGACGCGACGGCGCTGGCCGCGCTGCTCGACGAGCACACGCCGCACGTTGCACGGCGAATCGCGGCGACCTGGGAGCTATCGGACCGGCTGCTCGAGGCGCTCGACGATCAGTTGCGCGGCCGGCCGTCGCGTCCCGCCACCGCGCTCGGGCGCTCGCTGCGCTTCGGCGTGGTCGCGGGCGCGCTAGCCGTGCTCACCGGAGCCGGCGTCATCGACGAAGAGACCGCGAGCGTATCGCTGGTCGCGCACGGCGGCAGCGGCCAGAAGTTCGAGCGCATGTGGCAGCGGCTCGCGGCGAAGGCCGCCGAGGAATAGCGATCGGCCTCCCGCGCGACCTCGCTCGGCCGCGCGGTCCGCTCAGTCGTAGTACTGCGGCGCGAGCTTGAGCTTGCGGAATCCGGTGAGGTCGTGCTGGATCCAAAGCTGCGCTCCCGTCCGCTTCAGGAACGCTTCCACGTCCGCGCGCGCGGCCTTGGTCTGCTCCTCGCTCACCTCGAAAGTCGGCAGCCGGCCGAGCGTGCGCTCGGCGGGATAGTGATAGAGGTCGCCCGAAAGTACGACCGGCCCGGTCTTCGCGAGCTTCACGAACAGCACGGCGTGCCCTTCGGTGTGGCCGTGCGCCTGCTTGATGATCACGGTGCCGTCGCCGAACACGTCGTGCTCGTCCTCGGTGATGAGCACGGTCTTGCTGTTCTTGAGCGCCGAGAACGTCTCGGGTCGCGACCCGCCGGGCGGATCGGCCGAGAACATCGCGTCGTGCTCGACCTTCGATGCGAGCCAGGTCGCACCCGCGAACAGGTTCGCGTCGGCCGTGTGATCCCAGTGGTAGTGCGACAACGCGAGATGCGTGACGTCGCTCGGCTTGTAGCCCGCCGCTGCGAGCTGCGACACGAGCGTCGGGGCGAGCTTCACGAACCGCTCTTGGTTGTCGCGCCTCAAGATGCGCTGCTCGAAGCCGAGGCCGCCGGCTCGCTCGTGATCCGCGACCGCGCCCGCGTCCCACATCAGCACGCCGCGCGGATGAACGATGAGGAATGACGCGACCGACAGCGAGACCTCTTGGACGTCGGCGTCGGTGAGCCGGTAGCGCGCCGTCTCCGACGCGAGCACGCCGCCGTCGAACACGTAGATTCGCGGCGATTGCACTTTGGTGCTCTGAGCGGTCGCGGTGAGCGCGGCGGCGGCGAGGACGATCCCAGCCAGTGCGCGCCAAAGAATGCGTGCCATAGGTTCCCCCGAAATGAGTGGTCCGTATGATGCGCCGGCTGCGCCGCGGCGCGCAAACCGGTCGGGACTCGTTGGGGTCTTACGCGCGGGTGGAGACGAACGCGCCGCGCGTCGTGCGGAAGCGCAGCGTCAGGAACTCGACTCCGACGATCCAACGCTCGGGCGCGCCCGGGATGCCGGACCGCTCGCGCTTGCAATGCGCGACGCGCGCGATCGCGGCGCACGCCGCGCTGTCGATCTTGACGATCTGGTTGAGCTGCAGCGGTGCGCCCGCCGCGATCTGCATGCCGTTCAGCGACAGGTCGCGCATTTCGGCCACGTACGGCGCGCCCTGCGGCCAGCTCACGTAGAGATCGATCTCACGGTGCTTCGGGGTGCGCTTCAGCATTCGCTGGCCCGAGTATTCGAGGCGATGACGCTCCGCGGGGAACAGCGGGCTTCCGCAGGTGCGGCAGGACTCCTCGCGATCGAGGGCACCGTCGATACCGTGCGGGCTGCCGCAGAAGAGACAGGCGTGCGCTGCGTACCGCGCCGCGTCGGGATCGAGCACCGTCGTTGCGCTGTAGTCGTCGGGAGACGCGGCGATGTCGCGCGCGAGGTCGTAGGCCGCGCGCCGCTCGGGGTCGGAAAGTACGTCGTAGGCCTCCGCGAGCAAGGCGGCTGACGACGGGTCCGCGCCGGCTGCCGGTTGCGCGCTCAGGCGCTGGAGCAGCGTGCGATAGCTCGCATGAATGATCGCGGCCGGAGCCTCCGGGCTCACGAGCAGAATGCGATAGTAGTCGCGATCGGAACCCATCGTGCGCACCGTAGCCGAGACCGTCTGCGTGGGAGTCGACACATCACAGATCGGCCATCGCGCGAATTTCTTGAGCTATTATCGGTCGCAGCCATGACGAAACTCCGAATTTATCAGGTCGACGCGTTCACCGACCGCCTGTTCGGCGGCAACCCGGCGGCGGTCGTACCGCTCGACGAGTGGCTCGACGACGCGACGATGCAGTCGATCGGCCTCGAGAACAATCTCGCGGAGACCGCGTTCTTCGTGGCCGAGAACCAGGGCTTCCGCCTGCGCTGGTTCACCCCCGAGGTCGAGGTGAAGCTCTGCGGTCACGCGACGCTCGCGAGCGCGTATGTCCTGTTCAATATCCTCGAGCCCGGCCGCCGCAAGGTGCGGTTCGAGACGCAGAGCGGCGCGCTCACGGTCGCCGCGGCCGGCGAGAGATTGGTGATGGACTTCCCGCGCTGGTCGCTCGATGCGATCGACAACGTGCCGGCTGCGCTCGCGAAGGGATTGCACGCGACGCCGCGTCAGGTGCTCTCGACCGACGACGGCGGGTGTCTCTTCTGCGTGTTCGCGAGCGAGGACGACGTGCGCGCAATCGCGCCGGACTTCGCGACGCTCAGGACGCTGAATGCCGGCGTGATCGCCACGGCACCCGGGGAGCATTCCGACTGCGCCGTGCGTTATTTCGCGCCCGCCTACGGCGTCGACGAGGATGCGGGCACCGGCTCGATCCATTGCGCGCTCACGCCTTATTGGGCGGAGCGGCTCAGCAAGAACACCGTGCACTCGCGGCAGATCTCGAAGCGCGGGTCGGAGCTTTTCTGCGAGCTCAAGGGCCATCGCGTCGAGATCGCGGGCCGCGCCGTGAAATACCTCGACGGTTGGATCGAGGTATGAGCCGCGCGCACGAGCCGCACGGCTGATCCATGAGCGAAAGTCCGCCGGACAACACGACCGTCGTCCGTGCAGCCTGCCCGCACGATTGCCCGGATACGTGCGCGATGCTCGTCACCGTGAAGCAGGAGGGTGGGCGCCGCGTCGCGACCAAGATCGCGGGCGACCCCGATCATCCGACCACTCATGGCGCGCTATGCACGAAGGTCGCGCGCTATCTCGAGCGTACCTATCACCGTGACCGCCTGTTGTTTCCGCTGAAGCGGACCGGAGCGAAAGGCAAAGGCGCGTTCACGCGCGTCGGCTGGGACGAGGCCATCGACGACATCGCGGCGCGGCTCTCCAGCATCGCGGCCCGCGATCCCGAGCGCATCGTGCCGTATTCCTACGCGGGCACGATGGGGCTCGTGCAGGGCGAATCGATGGCCGCGCGGTTCTTTCACAAGCTCGGCGCGAGCCACCTCGATCGCACGATCTGCGCGAGCGCCGGGGCCGAGGCGATGGGCTACACGATCGGCACCCGCACCGGGCCCGCGATGGAAGCGTTCGCCGAGAGCAAGTTGATCGTCTTTTGGGGCACGAACGCGATCGCGTCGAACCTTCATCTTTGGAGCTTCGCGCAACAAGCCAAACGCAACGGCGCAAAGTTGATCGCGATCGATCCGTACCGCTCTCTGACGGCGGAGAAGTGCCACGAGCACATCGCGCCGCTGCCGGGCACCGACGCCGCGCTCGCGCTCGGAGTCATGCACGTGCTGATGCGCGAGGGCTGGCTCGACCGTGACTACATCGAGCGCTATACGCTCGGCTTCGACGCGCTCGAGGCGCGCGCCGACGCCTATCCCCCCGAGCGCGCAGCGGCGATCTGCGGCATCCGCGCGGAACAAGTGGAACGGCTCGCGCACGACTACTGGCACTTACGGCCCGCCGCGATCCGTTTGAACTATGGGTTGCAGCGTGCGCGCGGCGGCGGCAACGCGGTCCGCGCGATCACGTGCCTCCCGGCTTTGGCCGGCCATTGGCGCAGTCACGCGGGCGGGGTGCTGCTCTCGTCGAGCGCGGCGTTCAACAAAGACTTGCCCGCGCTGCAGCGTCCCGACCTGCTCGCGGGGCCGGATGGAACGCTGCGGCGGCCCCGGACGATCAACATGAGCACGATCGGCGACGACTTGTTGGCTGCCGACCCGCCGATCGAGGCGTTGATCGTCTACAACAGCAACCCGGTCGCCGTCGCGCCCGAGTCCCGCCGCGTCGCGCAAGGGTTCGCGCGCGAGGATCTGTTCACGGTCGTGCTCGAGCACTTTCAAACCGACACCGCCGACTATGCGGACTACGTGCTGCCCGCGACCACGCAGCTCGAGCACGTCGACGTGCATCTTTCCTACGGGCACCTGTACACGCTCGCGAACAACGCGGCGATCGAGCCGCTCGGCGAAGCGCTGCCGAACACCGAGATCTTCCGGCGCCTGGCCGCCAAGATGGGCTTTCGCGAGCCGTGCTTCAGCGACACCGACGACGAGATCGCGGCAGTTGCGTTCAAGAAGGAAGGCACGACGGCAAGCTTCGATTGGACGCGCCTCAAGACGGCGGGTTGGCAGCGGCTCGATGTGCCGGCGCCGTACGCGCCGTTCGCCGCGGGCGGCTTTCGGACGCCGTCCGGCAAATGCGAGTTCTACAGCGAAACGCTCGCGAAGATGGGCGTGAGCGCGGTTCCCGACTACGTTGCGCCTTACGAGCACGCCGCCGACGGCTCCGAGCTCGCGGCTCGCTACCCGCTCGCGATGATTTCGCCGCCCGCGCGCAATTTCTTGAACAGCACGTTCGTCAACGTCACGAGTCTGCGCGCGACCGAGGGCGAGCCGTCGCTCGAGATGCATCCGGCCGATGCGGCCGCGCGCGGCATCGACGACGGCGACCGGGTCCGCATATTCAACGACCGCGGCACGCTCGAGCTCGCGGTACGCGTGACCGACAGGGCGCGGCCGGGCGTCGTGGTCGCTCTGTCGATCTGGTGGAAGAAGCTCGCGCGCGACGGCAAGAACGCAAACGAGCTCACCCATCAGCGCTTGACCGACATCGGCCGCGCGCCGTCGTTCTACGACTGCCTGGTCGACGTGGAGAAACTCGGCGTTCCGGCTTGAGCGAGTGCCGGAGCGCCGGTGCGGTCGCTCAGGGTTGCTTCGGTGCGGCGGGATTGGACGAGCCCGCGAACAGCGTGCGCCCATCCTCGAACGTCACCGTCGCGATGTTGGCCGTGGAGCTGCTGTTGCGCGCCTGCCAGCCTTCGACGACGAGCAGCGTGCCGGCGGGCAAGTCTTCCTTGCGCCAGCCGCGCCGAATCAACGCGTTCGCACCGGACATCTCGAGCGCCCAATTCTCGACCTTGCCGTTCGTGCCGGCGACGTCGATGTAGATCCAAGCGTGCGGGTTCGAGAATTTGACGTCGGTGACCTTGCCCGTGAGCTTGACGGGCTTGTCCGGGTCGAATTCCGCCGAGAACGAATGATGTGCGGCGGCCGCGCCCACGTAGGCGACGAGAGCGAGCGTGGCGGCGAGTCGTGCGGCGGTCATTTCACTGTTTCCCTTTCTTTTGCTGCGCGCGGAATTCATCCCTGACGTCCTTCAAATGCTGCAGGTCGCCGTTGTCCTCATGGCACGCGACCTCGAGCAACTCGTCGGACTCTTTGTTGAGCGGCACTTCGATCGTCCACGGCCGAGTGTAGGCGATCGGGTCGGAAACGGTCGCGCGGTAGATCACGCGGGTCGCGCTGACGGGGGTGTAGCGCTCGACGACGGTCGCCGCGTGGCTCAGCACGTCGCCGACCTCGTTGAGCCAGGCCTTGCCGTTCAGATTGTGGGTCTCGACGACGAGCGTGTCGCCGTCCCAATGGCCGACCGAGTCCCCTTGCCAGAGGCGTAGGTGATCCGGGAGGTGTGCACGTCCGTCGAGCGGGATTTGCCGCCACGACATCCGCTCGAACAGCATCACGACGTAGCCCTGCGGCTGCAGGATCTGCACGGGCGCGGGCACGTACTGCGAGCGCGGCACGCCCGCGACGAAGCAGTGTGCGGTCGGATCGTCGTAACCGCGTTGCGGCAGCGCGCGATTCTCGCGCTCGGCGCGCGCCCACGCCTGATACGGCAGCGAGCCGTCGGTCGGATCCGCGACGATGCCGCGGCTCTCGGGCGTGAGGAAGTTCTTGTCGCGCGTCTCGAGCCCGTAGTTTCCGCCGCCCGCGTCGGGGTTGTACCAGCCCGTGAGGTCCGGCTTGCCGTCCTCTTGCCGCGGAATGTCGGGCGGCACGGTGAGCGCGGGCAGTTGCGCGCCCGCGCGCGCGTCGAACGGCGCGTTTCCGGCCGGCGGCGCGGCCGGGTACCAGGTGCGCAGGTCGGGCTCGAACGCGCCGTTCGCTTCCTCCGCCTCCGCTTGGCACTGGTACTCGAAGATCCGAGTCGCGTCGGTTTGGCGGTGCAGCTGCATCGCGATCTTCCACGGTCGCGTGAAGACGTTCGGATCCTCGAAGGTCACCTCGTAGTCGATCGTGTTCGGATCGCGCAGCGCGTAGCGCTCCGTGACCTTCAGCGCGGCGCTGTGAAAGTTGCCGGCGGCGTCGAGCCACGTGCGGTCGTTGTGGTCCGTCACCTCGACGACGAGCACGTCGCCTTCCCAGTGTCCCCGCGAGTTGCCCATCCACGACTCGATGCCCTCATGGAGCGTCGGCTTGCCGTTCGTGTAGATGAGCCGATGCACCTGCGACCACTCGAAGGTGATCGCGACGTGCTCCGGCGTTTGGAAGATCTGAAACGGATACTCCATGTACATGATGCGCGGTACACCCGGCATGAAGCACTTCGCGAGCGGATCGGCCGTCGCGCGGTTCGCGTAGTTCGCGCGCTTCTGCGCGAGCGCCTCGGGCTTGTACGGGATCTCGTCGCTGCCGACGACGACGCTCTCGCCCGCGGGCAAGCCGTGGCGCGCGACGTGCTGCTGCAGGTCGACGGCGGCGCGATTGTGTGCCTGCCAAATGCCTTGCAGGTCCGGCTTGTCGTCGGCCGTGCGCGGCAAAGGCTGCGACGAAGCGGCGTTGGCGATGAGGGCGGTGACGGCGATGAGCAAAGCGCGAGCGAGCATGAGCACCTTTGTCTTGAACAGCGTTGCGTTGCGTACGGACACTCGTGTGTCACCGGTCCATATACCGAACGGCCGGCTCACAAGTCCACGCGCCGCTGTTTTCTTAAGGTTTCTTTTGGAATGTGCGCGATAGACTACGCCGCTTCTCACCCCAGGGAGTGACGGGTGACGCCCTCTTCGAGACGACCTTCGCGGCTCGCATCTGCCGCCGGCATTCGTTTGCCCGCGGCCCTCGCAGCTGCGTGCCTTGCGACCGGCGCGGCGGCCCAGGACGCCTTGCCCGACAAGACGGCTCGGATCGTGCGCACGGCGACGCCGCCCGTGATCGACGGCAAGATCGACGACGCCGTGTGGGCCGCGGCCGAGCTCATCGACGACTTTCATCAGGTGCGCCCGACCGACGGCGGCGCGCCGTCGGAGCGCACCGAAATCCGCGTGCTGTTCGACGACGACTACCTCTACATCGGCGCACATCTCTACGACAGCGAGCCGGACAAGATCACGCGCAACGTCATGCGTCACGGCAACTCGCTCGGCCAGGACGACCGCCTCGCCGTCATCATCGATCCGTTCAACACCGGCCGTAACGGCTACCGCTTCGAGACGAACGCGAACGGTGTGCGGCACGACATGCTCTACAAGAACATCAACGAGCTCAATCGCGACTGGACCGTGATCTGGGAGACGAAGTCGTACGTCGACGAGACGGGCTGGTCGTTCGAGATGGCGATTCCGTTCAAGACGTTGCCGTTCAACGCGAACATCGACACCTGGGGCATGAACTTCGCGCGCGGGATTCGGCGCAAAGGCGAAGAGGTCGTGTGGGTGTCGCGCAACCGTACCTACAATCCGAACATCGTGGGGCGCGTGCAGGGCTTCGGCGGGATGGACCAGGGCCGCGGGCTCGACGTCGTGCCGTCGCTGTCGGCGAATCAGCGCCGCACGTTCGTTTCGGGCACGGCGGGAGACGCGAGCGACACGGAGTACGATCCGTCGCTCGACGTCTTCTACCGAGTCACGCCGTCGCTGAATGCGTCGCTCACGATCAACACGGACTTCTCCGCCACGGAGATCGACGACCGGCAGGTGAACCTCACGCGCTTCAGCCTGTTCTTCCCCGAGAAGCGCGACTTCTTCTTGAACGATTCCGATCTCTTCGAGTTCGGCCGCATCGGCCGGAGCTCCAATGTCGCGGCGAGCCTGGCCAGCTTGCAGAGTGGGCGGCCGTTCTTCTCTCGCCGGCTCGGCTTGAGCGCGGCGGGGCTGCCCGTGGACATCGAGTACGGCGGCAAGCTGAGCGGCCGCGTCGGCCGCTACAGCATCGGCACGTTGGCCGTGCATCAGGGCGAGTTCGGCGGCGTCGACGACGCCACGCTCTCGGTGGCGCGCGTCGCGGCCGACGTGCTCGGCGAGTCGACGCTCGGCGCGATTTTCACGGACGGCGATTCGCGCTCGAACGTCGACAACTCGCTCGCGGGCGTCGACTTCCAGTATCTGAACACGCGGCTGCCGGGCGGACGCTCGCTCGAGGGCGGTGCTTGGTTCCAGCAGACCGATACGCCTGGCCTGCTCGGCGACGACACCGCCTTTGGGCTCGGGATCGAGATGCCGAACGCGGCCGGCTGGCGCGGGGCGTTCGCCGTGAAAGAGCTCGGCGAGAATTTCAATCCCGCGCTCGGTTTCGTGAGCCGCACCGGCGTGCGGGACTACACGTCGCAGGTGGGCTTCAAGCACTTTCGCAACGGCCGTTTGCTGCAGTCGTGGTTCTCCGGCGTCGACGCGCAGCGCGTGAATTTCGTCGACGGCGGACTCGAGACTCAGGTGCTGTACGGCAAGTTGATCGAGCTCGAGGGCCGCACGCTCGACGTGTTCCGCACGGTCTATCAGGCGACCGACGAGGTGATCACGGAGCCGTTCGTCATTTACTCCGATCCGACGCGCCAAGTGATCGTGCAGCCGGGCCGGTATTCGTTCGACGAGGCGGGATTCGACCTCGTGTCGGCGCCGCAACGCTCGCTCGCGGCGAGCCTCGTGTACCGCGCGGGCGATTTCTACGACGGCACGATCACGAGCGCGCACGGCGATATCACGTGGAAGCCGTCGCCGCGCTTCAACATGACCTATCGCTACGACTGGAATGCGGTCGATCTGCCGCAGGGCGCGTTCACGACGCGCTTGTTCCAGGTCATCACCGAGGTCGCGATCAAGCTGAACCTCACCTGGGTCAATCTGATTCAATACGACAACGCGTCCGAGGTGCTCGGCGTGAACAGCCGGATCCAGTGGATACCGAAAGCCGGGCAGGAGGGGTTCATCGTGCTGAATCACAACCTCCAGGATTTCGACAAGGACAACGCGTTTCATTCCGCGCTGTCGGACCTCAGCGTGAAGTTCAGCTACACGTTCCGGTTCTGAGCGCGCGCGCGGCGCTCGACGACATGAAGAAGACGCTCGCGCTCACCTGCCTAACGATGATCGCGTTCGCGGCGAACTCGCTGCTGACGCGTGCGGCGCTCGGCGCGCACCAGATCGACGCCGCGAGCTTCACGACGATCAGGCTCGCGGCAGGCGGGGCGATGTTGTGGCTCGTCGTGCGGCTTACGCGGCGCGTTGCCGCGCCGGAGCGCTCGGATCCGCTCGCCGTCGCCGCGCTGGTCGTCTACGCGATCACGTTCTCGTTCGCGTATCTGTCGCTCGCGGCGGGCACCGGCGCGCTGATCCTATTCGGCGCGGTGCAGATCACGATGCTCGCCGCGGCCGCGATCACGGGCGAGCGGTTCACGGCGCTCGCATGGCTCGGGGTCACTGCGGCTGTCGCGGGCGTCGTGTGGCTCGTGTCGCCGGGCGTCGCGGCACCGGCGCCGCTCGGCACGGCGCTGATGGCCGTGGCCGGAGCGGCCTGGGGTGTCTACTCGCTGCGGGGCCGAGGTGTCGGCGAGCCGTTGCGCGCGACGGCACGCAACTTCGCGCACGCGCTGCCGTTTGCCGTGGTCGTGAGCGTGCTGCTCGCGCCCGGCATTCGCGGGTCGTGGCTCGGAGTTGGGCTCTCGCTCGTTTGCGGTGCGGTGACGTCCGGGATCGGCTACGTCATTTGGTACGAGGCGCTCAAAGGCCTCGACGCTTCGCGCGCGGCGATCGTGCAGCTCTCCGTGCCGGCGCTCGCGGCGCTCGGCGGTGTGCTGTTCCTATCCGAGCAGGTCACGTGGCGCTTGGTCCTTTGCTCCGTCGTGATCCTCGGCGGCATCGCGCTCGTGCTCGCGCAGCGGCACACGCTAGCCGCTCGGTCGCGCGTGAGTGACACGAGCGCCACGCCGGCGATGATCAGCAGCGTGCCGACGGTCCGCGTCGTCGTCGCGGGCTCCATGAGCACTGACCACTGCGTGGCCCCGATGTACACGAGCACGTAGCTGACACCCAGCAGCGGATACGCGTAGCTCAGGCGATAGCGAGCCAGCACCGCGAGCCAGGCGAGCAGCGAGAGCGCGTACGAGGTCAAACCGGCGACGGTCCAGAGCAGAGCCGGCCGCCATGCGGCGAACGAGGCCGGCCGACGCATGCAAGGTCGGCCGCGCCGCTGCGATGCAGCTCGAGCATGCCGGCCTTCATTCCGAGTTGCCCGAGCGCCGACAGCACGATCGACGCGACCAGGCACCCGGCGCAAGCCGCGCCGCAAAGCAGCAGGTACGCGCGCCGGCGCGCCGGCGGATCCTGCTCGATTGCTGCGTAGTACGCCGCGAGCGCGCCCGTGAGGAACAAGGATAAGAACGCATCGAGCACCGCAAGCGTGCCGACGCCCGCAACCAGGAACGTCGTCAGAAAAATGCCCGCCGCAAGCGCGGCGCTGAACCGCGTCGCGAAGCGCCGCGCGAACAGGAAAACCAGGAGTGCCGTCAGGCCGGTTGCGATCGCAACCGGCAGCCGCGCCGCGAATGCCGTCTCGCCGAGCGCCGCGAGCGAGAGCGAGTTCAACCAGTAGCCGAGCACGGGCTTCTCGAAGTACCGAACGCCGTTGAAGCGCGGTGAGACCCAGTCACCGGACGCGAGCATTTCACGAGAAATTTCGCCGTAGCGGACTTCGTCCGGGCTTGCGAGCGGGCGCACGCCGAGCGGTAGAACATAAAGCAATGCGTAGAGCAGCAGCAGCGCCGCGGCGACGCGGCGCCGGGGCGTCTCGTGCGGTGCGCCGTCCGGTCTAACCATTCCCATCCGGCTTCGTATCAGTGAGTGAGGGCGGACCGTTGCCAGCAGACGTCGCCGTCGCGGCCCGCAATCGGAGCCTGCACGAGCGTGTCCTGCATTCGCGCCTCGCGGGCTGCCACGAGGCTGCGCAGCGGGACGGGTCGAATGTCGCGCGCGGCGCACTCCGACAAGAACCCAGCGAATAGCTCGGCGCACACGATACCTTCGACCTCCGCGTGCGCGGTGAGCACGTTGAGCTCGCCGGGACGCAGCCGGTCGATGAGGCGGCGGTTGTAGTTCCCGTTCGTCGTGCCGCCGCGGCCGACGAGCTCGTCGTACGACGGCAGCGTCGTTGGGACTTGGAGCGCGAATCGACGGCCGTTCGCGACCGGGACGAATAGGCTTCGGCCGCGGCAATCGCTGTTGTATCGGAAGCCGAACGACTCCTTCGCTTCGAGCACCCGTTCGTTGCAGATCCAGCCGGCCGCGGCCGAGCACTCCGGCGCGCGTCCGAGCGCGTCGCCGAAGGCCTCGACGCCGCGCGCGACCTCGCTTCGCAGCGCGTCCGTCGACATCTGCGGCGCGGCGACCTGCCAGCGGTGATGATCCCACGCATGGAGTCCCACCTCGTGGCCGGCCGCGTCGGCGGCCCGCATCACGGGCGCGAGCGCCGCGCCGATCCGGCGCCCGGGCCAAAACGTTCCGGCGAGCGCGATGTCCCAGCCGTAGAGGCTCGCGGCTCGCGAGCGGATCATTTTCTTGAGGAAGCGCGGTTTGAGCAGCCGCCGCAAATGCCGGCCCATGTTGTCGGGGCCGAGCGTGAAGAAGAAGGTCGCCGAGACGCCGTGCGCGGCGAGGATCTCGAGCAGCCGCGGCACGCCGTCGCGCGTGCCGCGGAACGTGTCGACGTCAATTCGCAACCCGAGGCTGATCGACATAGGCGGGTGCGGAACGCCGCGGCGAGACCACTGGCTGTGCACGGTTGTCGGCCGTGCGCCGCTGCGCGGACCCCGCGACGAGCGCGAGGTGCTCGCGCAAGAAGAAGTCCAGTGTCCGCTCGACCGACTCCTCGAGCGGTATGACCGGCCGCCAGCCGAGGTGCTCGATCGCGTTCGCGATGCTCGGGCGTCGATGGCTCACGTCTTGGTAGCCTCGCCCGTAGTACGTCCCGCTCTCGACTTCCTTGACGCCTGCGAGCGGCGGAAACTGGTCCCGTAACGGATGCTGCTCGAATTTCGCGATCAGCAGCTCGGCCAGCTCGCGGATGCTCGCCTCGTTGTTCGGATTGCCGATGTTGAAGATGCGGCCGTCGCAGCCGCCGCCCGCGTTCTCGATGATGCGGAACAGGCAGTCGACGCCTTCCGCAACGTCCGTGAAGCAGCGTTTTTGCTCGCCGCCGTCGATCAGCAGCAGCGGCGTTCCTTCCACCAGGTTCAAGATCAGCTGGGTGATGGCCCGAGAGCTGCCGATCCGCGCAGCCTCGAGCGAATCGAGCCGCGGCCCGAGCCAGTTGAACGGCCGGAACAGCGTGAACTTGAGCCCTTGCTGTTGTCCGTAGGCCCAAATCACGCGATCGAGCAGCTGCTTGGACGCGGAATAGATCCAGCGTTGCTTGCTGATCGGCCCGAGAATCAGCCGTGACTCATCCTCGTCGAACTGGTCGTCGTCGCACATGCCGTAAACCTCCGACGTCGACGGGAACACGAGCCGCTTCCGATACTTCACGCAGTACCTCACGATTCGCAGGTTCTCTTCGAAGTCGAGCTCGAACACGCGCAGCGGATTGCGCGTGTATTCGATCGGCGTTGCGATGGCGACCAACGGTACGACGACGTCGCATTTCTTGACGTGGTATTCGATCCACTCGCGGTGGATCGAGATGTCCCCTTCGTGGAAATAGAAATCCTTGTGCCGCTTCGAGGCGCTTGATCGACGCTGTCGTTCAAGTCCATCCCGTGCACTTCGTAACGCCCGTCGGCCAGCAGGCGCTCGCTCAAGAAGTTGCCGATGAATCCGTTGATGCCGAGAATCAAGACGCGGGATTTCCGCGGCCGGGCGAGGGAGCGCCGCTCGAGCGCTGGTCCGAGCCGCGAGCCCGTCACGATGCTCGAGTCCGCGGCGAGCTGGGCGCCGTCGCAGTACACGCCGCCCTCTTGCTGTCCGTAGTGGATCCTGAGCCTGCCTTCCCCGCACACGACGTCGAACGGATCGACGCGCGCGACTGTGCCGGGCTGCAGGCCGCCCGTCGATTCCGCGAGCGGCTCCGCCTGCCAGATCAGGACCTTCGTCGATCGCGTGTGCGTGAACGCACCGGGGTACGGCCGAGTCACCGCGCGGACCAGGTTCGCGATTTGCGCGGCCGATCTCCGCCAATCGATCGCCCCGTCCGCGGGCGAGCGGCGGCCGAAATAGCTCGCCGCCGACTCGTCCTGCGGAATGCGCGGAGCCGCGCCCGCCCGGATCAACGGCAGGCAGTCGTCGAGCAGCGGCCGAGCCGCTGCGGCGAGCTTGACGTTGAGCGTGCGTGCGTCGTCGCTCGGCGCGATCTCGACGTCGCCGCTGGGCCACGATGTCGCCGTCGTCGGGCCGGCTCGTCATATGGTGGAGCGTGAGGCCGGTTTCGGTCTCGCCGTTCAGGATCGCCCAATTCGCCGGTGCTCGCCCGCGATACGCCGGCAGCAGCGAACCGTGCAGGTTGAGGCATCCGACTCGCGGGATCGCGAGCAGCTCCTTCGAGACGATCTGCCGGTAATAGAAAGAGAACAGGATGTCGGGCGCGAGCTCGCGGATCCTGTTCAGCCACAGAGGGTGGTTCACGTCGTCCGGAGCGAACGTCGTCAAGTGATGGTGGGCGGCGAGCTCGGCGACCGACCGGAACCAAATGTTTTCGTGCGGCGCGTCCGCGTGAGTGAGCACGACGACGATCTCGAAGCCATTCGCCAGGAGGGCCTCGATGCCGACGCAACCGATTTCGTGATAGGCCAGTACGACAGCTCGCATTGTCATCGCCATCTCTCCCGGCCGCCGGATCGGCCGACGGCGTCGGCCGGCGCGTGCTGCGCCGACCAGCCCGCACCTAGCACCTCGCGGACGATGAAGCGCGGCCTGCCCTGCACGTCTCTCGAGATTCGGCCGATGTACTCGCCGAGCAGGCCCATGCCGATCAGCTGCATGCCGAGAAACAAGAACAGCACGGCGAAGATCGTGAACACGCCCTGCGCAGCCCACGCCGGTCCGTAGGCGATCCGAAGGGCGAGCAACAACGCTCCGAACGCGACGCCGATGACGGCCAGCAACGTGCCCGCCATGCTGAGCAAGCGCAGCGGCGCCGTCGTGGTGCTCACCAACAAATCGAAGTACAGGTTGAGCAACGACATCATTCCGTACTTCGACTCGCCGGCGCGCCGCGGCGCGTGCTCGACCGTGACTTCGCCGATCCGCCCGGCGAAGCTGTTCGCGAGCGCCGGAACGTAGGCGCGGTGCGCGCGGCAGGCGAGCACGGCGTCTACGATCTCGCGGCGGTACGCTCGCAGCATGCAGCCGTAGTCGCGGCTGTAGACGCCCGTGACTTTGCGCATCAGCTCATTCATGAGCCGCGAGCCGAGCACGCGAAACCACGTGTCCTCGCGCCGCCGGCGTGCGCCGCCGACGATGTCGCAGCCCTGCGCGATGCACTCGAGCAGCTTGGGGATTTCCTCCGGCGGGTTTTGTAGATCGCCGTCCAGTGTCACGACGACGTCGCCGCGCGCCTGCGCGAGCCCCGCCATGACCGCCGCATGCTGGCCGTAGTTGCGATTGAGAAGGATCGCGACGACGTGCACGGGATCGCGCTCGGCGGCCGTCGCGAGGATGCGCGCCGAGGCATCCTCGCTGCCGTCGTCGACGATGATCAGCTCGAAGTCCGAATCGAGCGAGTGGCCGACTTGCACGCAGCGTTCGATGAGCTCGGGCAGGTTGGCTTCCTCGTTGAAAGCCGGGATGACGATGGAAACGCAGTGCCGCGTCATCGCCTTGCCTCGCGAACAACGCTGCGAACTGCGTCCATCACGCGATCGACGTCGCCGAAGCTCATATCCGGGAATAGCGGGAGGGAGCAGACGCGCGCCGAGTTCCATTCGGTGTTCGGCAGCGGTCGATGCGGCCGATGGTGCGTTCGGTAGTACTTGTGCAAGTGCGCGGCGCGGAAGTGCAGCCCGGTGCCGACTCCGCGCGCTTTCATCTCGGTCATGAAGTCGTCGCGGTCGATACCCGCGCGCTCCGGATCGATGCGCACGACGAACAGATGCCACGCGTGCCGGAGCGCGTAGTCCGGCACGCGCAGCGGCAGCACGCCGTCGACGGACTCGAGCAGATCGAGGTAGCGTTCGGCCAGGGCTCTTCTCTTCGCATTCATCTCATCGAGACGCGCGAGTTGGCCGATGCCGAGCGCGGCGTTCATGTCCGGCAGGTTGTACTTGAAGCCCGGCTCGACGACTTCGGCCTGCGGCGCGCGGCCTTGCGCCTCGCGACCTACACGCTCGGCGGCGAGGGCTTCTGGGACTACATCGTCCCCGATGCCGGTAGCCATCGGCTCTTCATCGGCCGCCAGAATCGCCTGATGGTGGTCGATGCAAACGACGGCAAGCTGCTCGGCGAAGTCGTCGGGATCGAGGGGGCTCACGGGACTGCGATCGCTCCGGAGACGGGGCACGGATTCGCGACCGCGGGCGACGACGAGTCCGTCGTCATGTTCGATCTGAAAACCCTCGAGGAGCTGCGCCGCATCCCCGCCGGTGAGGACGCGGACGCGATCATCTTCGATGCCGCGTCGAATCGCGTGTTCAGCTTCAACGGCGACGCGCACACCGCGACCGTGATCGAGCCCAAGGAGGGCACGCTCATCGCCAACGTCGCGTTGGGGGGAAAGCCGGAATACGGCGCAGCGGCCGGCGACGGCAAGGTGTACGTGAACCTCACGGACACGAGCGAGGTCGTGGAGATCGATGCGAAGACCGCCGCAGTGACGCGGCGCGACGTGGCGAGATCGTCCGGATAGAATTGCCCGATGAAGAATCAGCCGTTTTCGCGGCGACTGGGTTTCGCTTTGTCAGGCCTCGCTGCAACGCTGAAAGCGGAGAGCAGCTTCAAATTTCACGTCGTCGCCGCGGTCGCCGTTTTCGTTGCGCTCGTGTGGCTGCGGCCCGCGCCGTTGTGGTGGGCGGTCGTCACGCTGACCGTCGTGCTCGTGCTCGCGGCCGAGCTCGTGAACACGGCGATCGAATTCCTCGCGGATCATCTGCATCCCGAGCAGCATCCGCGTATCAAAGTCGTCAAGGACTGCGCCGCCGCGGCCGTGCTCGTCGTGAGCCTCGGGGCGCTCGCGGTCGCGGTCGCGTTCGTGTACGACCTCGTCACCTGACGCGAGATCAACGGCGCAGCTCGACCGTATACGTCAACGCGACGCCTTCGTTCCACGGCACCAAGCCGACCTGCCCTCGCCGATCGGTCCCGTCACGCCGCTTCATGACGAAGCGCGCGGTTGCTATACCTAAGCCCGCTCCCGCGACCGTGTCCGACAGCCAATGCGCGTCGTGGTCCATGCGGGCGTACGCGGTGCCTGCCGCGATGCCGTAGCCGAGCACGCGCCGCAGCAAGCGATAACGATCGCCGCCGGATTCCGCGAGCACCGTGCCGATCGCAAACGCGGCCGTGGTATGCAGCGACGGAAACGAGTCCCCGCCGTTTCCCCAGGCGCTCGAATCCGCGGTGGCGTACGGACGCTCGCGCCCCGCCGCTTGCTTGAGAATGTAGCCGGCCACCGTGCTGAACGCGGCCGCTTCGAGCATCGAGCCGGCCTCGCGCCGGCCGCCATCCTCGTCGAGCAGGGCGGCCGTCACCCACGTGGCGCCGACGACGAGCGCAGCGGGGAGCGCGTCGCCCGCCTCGTTCGTGTCCGGAGTCTCCCCGGGCGCAGACAGCGTGGTATCGAAATGCTCGCGCACCTGATCGTCGTACTGGTAGGCGACCGCGATGGCGCCGAGCGTCGCGCCGAACCGCACCCATTGCTTGCGGTGAGCGTGCAGCGGCGCCGTGACGTACGCTTTGATGTCCTTCGCCACGGTCGTCGCGCCGTCTTCCGGCTCCGCCGCCGGGTCCGGACTCTGCGCCGCCGTCGGCGAGCAGCGCAGCAGCGCCGCGACGACGATCGCGGCGATTCTCGGAACGTTGCCGCGTTTCCATCCCTTTCTGCGCGGTCGTGTCTGCATGCTGGCTCCTCGCGGCGCGGCGTATACTGCGGCCCTGTCGTGCCCCTCGATCCGCGCGCAGCGGTGGTTGCTACAACCGATGAACGTACGCAAAGTAATCCTCGCGGCTGCGGTCGGCACGTGCTGCATATCGTCAGTTCTGCCGGCGACACTGAGGCAGGTCGACGTCTCCAGAGAGCACGACCGGTATCTCGTGTTCGCCGACACGCATCTCGACGCGACGCCCGAGGCGATCTACAAGGTTCTGCTCGACTTCGACGGCGATCGCTACTCGCACATCTCGGAGATCTACAAGGAGAGCGGCTACTTGCCGCCGGACAGCGATGGCACGCCGCTCGTTTATACGCGCGTCGAGGGGTGTCTGCTGCTGTTCTGCCGCAGCATGCGCAGAGTCGAGCGGCTCGAGGTCGTGACCGCGGAGTACATTCGATCGCGGGTGTTGCCCGAGCGCAGCGATTTCAAGTACGCGATGTCCGAGTGGTCGATCGAGCCCGAGACCGGCGGTACGAAGGTGACCTATCGAATGGAAATGGAGCCCGATTTCTGGCTCCCGCCGTTCGTCGGTCCGTGGTTCCTGAAAAGAACTCTGCTGCACGGCGCCCCGGAAGCGATCGAGCAAATCGAGCGGCTCGCCCAACAGTTGACGGTCGATCAAGCCGTGCGAGTCGACCCGCCTTAGGCTCGAGCTTGCGTCGCGTGGGCGTCCCATTCCGTCACCGTGAACTCACTGCCTAGAACGGAGTTTGACGGACGGCGCACGCAAACCGGTCTCGATCGATTTTTCCGCTCGCGTCCGGCCGTGTTCTCGCGCTACGGCGTCGTTCGCTGTGTATGATCGCAAGGAGCATCACGCCGGGCGTCGCGAATGAATCCACCGCCAGTCGCTGCACTCCGTATGCTGATCCTTGCCGGGGCGATTGCGGGTGCGTCCTGTGAGCACGTCGAGCGCGCACCGATCGATGCGGCTGCGAACGGGCAGCGGATTGCCGCTCGCTCGCTAGCGAATCCGGCCGTCCACGAGCTGCTCGCGCGACATCAGCTAGCCGTCACGGAAGGACAATCGTGGTCGCTCGATCAGCTCACGCTCGCGGCGTGGGCGTTGCGCACCGATCTCGTCGTGGCGCGCGCCGAAGTCGACTGCGGCACGCGCCGCGACGGGCGTCGACGGCCAACGGCCGAACCCCACGGTGGCGAGCACCAACGAGAAGGTCGTCGACGCGAACGCGCCTGATCCCTGGGTCGTCGGCGCCGCGCTCGCGTTCACGCTCGAGACCGGGGACAAGCGCGCGATTCGCCGCGAGCGCGCGCTCGCGAACGAACGCGCGCTCGAATGGCGCTTCGGCGAGGCGTTGTGGGCCGCGCGCGCCGAGGTTCGTGCCGCGTTGCTCGACCTCGCGCTCGCGCAGGAACGGCTCGCGCTCGACGACGAGGAGACCAAATTGGCGCGCGCGTTTCTCGCGTGGGTGGACACGCGCTTCGAGGTCGGCGCCGCGACGACGTCCGAGCGGCTCGCAGCCGTGCTGGCCGTCAACGAAAGCTCGAGCCGCCGCGGCCTCGACGCGGCGGCGCTCACCGCGGCAGCCGCGACGCTCGCCACGACCATCGGTGTCTTGCCGGACGAGATCGCGAACCTGCGGCCGATACTGCCGCCGCTCGCGACGTTGCCCGCGCTCGGCGCCGCGGAGGTCGGCGCTGCGCGCGACCTCGCGCTCGTGAATCGCCTCGACGTGCGCCGGGCGCTCGCCGAGTACGAAATCGCCGAAGAGGACTTGCGCGCGGCCGTCGCGTCGCAATACCCCGATCTCACGCTCGCGCCGGGCTACATGGTGGACCGAGGCGAGCACAAGATCACGCTCGGCCTCGATCTTCCGGTGCCGCTGTTTCACAACGCGGACGCTGCGATACGCGAGGCGATCGCTGCACGCGCCGTCGCCGCCGCGAAGTTCGACGACGTGCAGGCCGCCGTGCTCGCGGGAATCGGCGTCGGCTTCGCGCGCTACGAGTCGTCGCGCGAGGCGCTCGCCGCGGCGGAGCAAACGGAGCGCGACGCGGCCGGCGTTGCGGGCTCGCTCGAACGGCGGCTCGCGGCCGGCGGCGCCAACCGGGGCGAGCTGCTTGCGGGGCAGATCACGCTCGCGCGTCTTCGACGCACGACGCTGGACGCTCGCCTAGCGTTGCTCGACGCGGTCACGGCGCTCGAGAACAGTACCGAGCGCCCGCTTTATCCGGCTTCGTCCATCGAGGCGGCGGGCTCGATTCGCGAGCTGCTAGTCGGGGCGCAGCAATGACCCCGCGTCACTCCACGCCGACGCCGTGCGCGAGCATCGCGTTGGTCCTGCTCTCACTGGGCGGCTGCGGCCGGCAAGCGGCCGAGACCGGCGTCCGCCGCGGCGGAAGCCGAGCAGCCCGCCCTCGGTGTTGCGCTGGACGAAGAAGAAAGGGAGAAGCTCGGCGTCGAGCTTGGCGTGATCGCGAGCGCGTCGTTCCAGCCCGTGATCGAGGGACCCGCGCGCGTCGTCGACGCGCAAACCGTGATCGGCCCGCTTGCCGATCTTGGCGACGCGGAGATCAACGCCCGCACGAGCCGCACGGCGCTCGAGCGCTCCCGCAATCTGTTCAAGAACGACACCGCGGTTTCCGCGGAAGCGCTCGAAGCCGCAGAGCGCCAAGCCGCGGCTGACGAGGCGCAGCTGCGCGTCGCGCGCGCGCGCGTGAGCTTGGGGCTCGGCGTGGAGGCGCCTTGGCTCGACGCGCGCCGCCGCGACCCCGTGCTCGAGGATCTCGCGAAGGGCTCGGCGCTGCTCGTCACGGCGAGCTTTCCGTCGGGGTTCGGTGACGCGGCGCCGGAGTCGCTCGCGCTGCGCCGCGTAGGCGCGTCCGGGTCGCAGGCCTGGAACGCAACCGATCTTTGGGCCGGCCCCGCGGATCCCGCGGTGCCCGGTCCGACGGTGCTCGCGTTGCTCGCGGCGCCGGGCGGTCTCAGTGTGGGCGAGAGACTTACCGCGAGCCTCGCGAGCGGTGCCGCGCTGCCGGGGACGGTCGTGCCGCTCTCGTCGATCGTGCTCGCAGGCGGAGAGGCGTGGTGCTACGTGGCGACGGGCGACGAGCAACTGGAGCGCCGGCGCGTCGAGCTCGGCCGTCCACAGCCCGGCGGGTACTTTCAGGCCGAAGGGTTTACGGCGGGCGAGCAAGTCGTCGTCGCGGGCGCGGGTCTGTTGCTCGCGCGCGAAATCGGCGGCGGCGGCGAGGAAGAATAGGCGCCGATGCGTTGGCTGATCGCGTTGAGTGTGCGGCGCCGCGCCGTCGTCGCGATCCTCGCGGTCGCGTTTCTCGTGCTCGGCTCGTGGAGCGCCCTCAAGACGCCGATCGACGTGTTCCCCGAGTTCGTGCCGGCGCAGGTCTCGATTCAGACCGAGGCGCCGGGGCTCACGCCCGATCAGGTCGAGACGCTGATCACGCGGCCGATCGAGGCCGCGGTGAACGGCGCGCCCGCGCTCGCGGCGCTGCGCTCGGAATCGATACCGGGTCTCTCCGTCGTGTCGCTCGACTTCGGCGCCGGCGCCGACGCGCAGCGCGCGCATCAGGACGTGGCGGAGCGGCTCGCGCGCGTCGCGGCGTCGCTGCCGGCCGGCAGCGGCGCGCCGAAGCTCTCGCCGCTCACGTCGAGCACGATGGACGTGCTCAAGGTCGGCCTCGTGTCCGATCGGCTCGACCGATTCGCTCTGCGGGACCTCGCGGACTGGAACTTGAAGCCGCTGTTGCTCGGCGTGCCGGGCGTCGCGCGCGTGAACGTGTTCGGCGGCGACGTGCGGCAGATTCAGATCGCCCCCGACGTCGCGAAGCTCGAGGCGTACGGGCTCGGGCTCGGCGACCTCGCCGAGGCCGCGCGTGCCGCGCTCGCGCTGCGCGGCACCGGGTTCGTCGACCTCGCGGCGCAGCGGGTGCTGATCGACTCGCCGCTGCCCGCGCCGGACGTCGCGGCGCTCGCGAGCGCGGTCCTCACGGTGCGCAGCGGCGTGCCTCTTACGATCGGCGATTTCGCGAGCGTCACGATCGGCGCCGCGCTGCGCGCCGGCGACACGCTCGTGCAGGGCCGCGACGGCGTGTTGCTCACGATCTCGAGCCAGTTCGGCGCGAATACGATGGACGTGACGCGCGCGCTCGAGGCCGCGCTCGCGGACATCGTCCCGCAACTCGCGGCCGACGGCATCACGGTGTATCCCGCGCTGCACCGCCCGGCGAACTTCATCGAGCGCGCGCTCGGCAATCTGCGCGACGGATTGGGTCTAGCGGCCGTGTTCGTGCTCGTCGTGCTGTTCTTGTTCCTGCGCGACGCGCGTGCCGCGCTGATTTCGTTCCTCACGATCCCGTTGTCGCTCGTCGCCGCGACGCTCGTGCTGCGCTGGTTCGGGCTCACGCTCAACGCGATGACGCTCGGCGGCTTCGCGGTGGCGGTGGGCGTGCTCGTGGACGACGCGATCATCGACATCGAGAACATCATCCGCCGCTTGCGCGAGAACGCAGCGCTCGCGCGCCCGCTGGCGCGCCTCGACGTCGTGCGCGAGGCATCGCTCGAGATCCGCTCGCCCGTGGTGTTCGCCACCCTCGCGGTCGTCGCGCTGTTCGTGCCGGTCTATTTCGTTTCGGGCGTGCAGGGGCAGTTCATCGGCCCGCTCGCGCTCGCGTTCGTCTCGGCGGTAGTCGCGTCGCTCGTCGTCGCGTTGATCGTGACGCCCGCGCTCTGCGCGCTGCTGCTCTCGCCGCGCAGCGTGTACGCGGAGGCGAGGTGGATCGGGGCACTCAAGCGGGCACAAGCCCGCTCGGCGGTTTGGGTCAGCGAGCGGCTGACGGCCGTCGCGGCGTTGCTCGTCGCGGCGTTCGCCGCCGTGCTGCTCTGGTTGCCGTCGCTCGGCGGTGAGTTCATGCCGGCGTTCGAGGAGGGGCACTTCGTCGTTCAGGCGAGCAGCGCGTTGCCCGGCACGTCGTTCGAGGAGATGCTCGGGGTCGGCCGGCGCATCAGCGCCGAGCTGCTCGCGCTACCGTACATCGCGACCGTGGCGCAGCAAATCGGCCGCGCCGAGCTCGGCGAGGACACCTGGGGCCCGAACCGCAGCGAATTTCACGTCGAGCTCGTCGCGGAGCCCGGCGTCGCCCAGAGCGAGGCGCAAGCGGCGATTCGTGAGATCGTCGAGAGCTACCCGGGCATGCGGACCGAGGTCGTGACGTTTCTCGGCGACCGCTTCAGCGAAAGCTTGACCGGCGAGACGGCAGCAGTGGTGATCAGCGTCTTCGGCGACGACCTCGACGCGCTCGACGCGGCGGGCGTCCGCATCGCCGCCGCCGTCGGCGGCGTCGACGGAGTCGTCGACTTGCAATACGAGCGCCAGAGCGCGACGCCAGTCATCCTCGTTCGCCCGCGCGCCGACGCGCTCGCGCAATACGGAGTCACCCGCCGCGACTTGCTCGACGTCGTGCAGGCCGCGTTCGCGGGAGTCGCCGTCGGACAAACGTTCGCGGCCGGGCGTACGGTCGACGTGACCGTCATCCTCCCGGAAGCCCTCCGTAATCGCACCGACACGATCGGCAACCTCGTCGTGCAGAGCCCGCTCGGGCCGATACGCGTGGCGCAGCTCGCGGACGTCGCTCCCGCGGTCGGCCGCTCGCAGATTCGCCATTTGAACGGCCAGCGCCGCGTGGCCGTCACGTTCAACGTCGAGGGCCGGGATCTACAGGGCGTGGTCGCGGACGCGCGCGGCCGCATCGCGGCGCTCGGGAGCCTGCCGGCCGGTGTGTTCGTGAGCTTCGCGGGGGAGGCGGAGGCGGAACGGCAGGCGCGCTACGAGCTCGTGCTGTACTCCGTGTTCGCGCTCGTCGCGATCGTGCTGATACTCTTCGTGTGTTTCCGCACGCGCGCGTATCCGTGGCTCGTCGTCGCGAACTTGCCGTTCAGCTTGATCGGCAGCATCGTGGCCGTGGGGATCACCGGTATCGGCCTGTCGCTCGGCACCCTCGTGGGGCTCGTGACGGTGTTCGGCGTGAGCTCGCGCAACTCGATCCTGCTGCTCGCGCATTACGAGCACCTGGTCGACGTCGAGTGGCAGCCGTGGAATCGCGCCACTGCGCTGCGCGGCGCCGCGGAGCGGCTCGTGCCGATCTTGATGACGGCGCTGGTCACCGCGCTCGGCTTGGCGCCGCTCGCATTCGGGCTCGGCAAGGCGGGCTACGAGATCGAGGCGCCGATGGCGATCACCGTGCTCGGCGGCCTCGCGACGTCGACGGTGTTGAACTTGCTCGTGCTGATGGCGCTCGCCGAGCGCGCGGGCGGCGCGCGCGGCAATGGACGTGTTGTGGAGATTGCAGGATGACGTGCTCCGAGATTTCGTGGCTTGCAGCGGTAGTGGTGCTCGGTCTCGCGGCGAGCGCGCACGCGCAACCGCAACGCGCCCCGGCGACGGCCGCGCCAACGGCG
The DNA here is from genome assembly GCA_963742115.1 of uncultured Gammaproteobacteria bacterium. Lineage (GTDB taxonomy): Bacteria > Pseudomonadota > Gammaproteobacteria > Steroidobacterales > Rariloculaceae > FEN-1219. The sequence goes on along the minus strand of CAVUKQ010000004.1, from coordinate 211,478 downwards.
AAGTACGCCGGCTCCGCGGCATGCCGCTCGTGTCACACGTCCGAGTACGAACGCTGGCAGAAGACGCCGATGGCGAACATCGTCGTCGACGTCAAGGCGCATCCGGAAGCGATCGTCGGCGACTTCTCCAAGCCGAACGAATTCGTGACGTTCAAGAAGAGCGACATCGCGTTCACCTACGGCAGCATTTGGAAGCAGCGCTATTTCACGAAGATCGGCGACGACTATTTCGTGTTCCCCGCGCAGTGGGACATTCAGCACAAGGTCTGGCGCCGCTATTACGTCGCGGCGGGCACCGATTGGTGGGTCGAGCACTATCCCGCCGAGCAGATGCAGCGGCCCACGGGACCGCTCTGCGACGGCTGCCATTCGACCAACTACGACGTCGCGACCAAGAAGGTCACGGAGTGGAACGTGGGTTGCGAGCAGTGCCACGGGCCCGGTGCCGCGCACGTCGAGGATCCGGCCCTGTCGAACATCGTGAATCCGGCCCGGCTCGACTTCGTGCGCGCCAACGACGTCTGCATCCAGTGCCACTCGCAGGGCCGTCCCAAGGAGACGCCGCTGAACGGCGTCTACTACGACTGGCCCGTGGGCTATCGAGCGGGCGACAAGCTCAGCGATTTCTGGACGCTCGAGGAGCACAAGCTCGGCGAGACGACATTCACGCATTGGCCCGAAGGCTCGGCCCACAAGAATCGCATGCAAGGCAACGACTTCGTGCAGAGCCAGATGTACACGCACGGCGTGACGTGCGCCGGGTGCCACGACGTGCACGGCACGCAGCACGGCGCCGAGCTCGTGAAACCCAAGGGCGACGTTTGCCTCACGTGCCACGGCCCGCAGTCGCCGAACGGCCCGCGCGGCACGGCCTTGCAGCACAGCCAGCACAGCGCGGAGAAGGCGACCTGCGTCGACTGCCACATGCCGAAGATCGCGACGGAGATCGCCGACGTGAACGTGCGCAGCCACACGTTCCGGTTCATCTCGCCCGCGGACAGCGAGAAGTACGGCGTGCCGAACGCGTGCACGAGCTGCCACAAGGACAAGGACAACGCTTGGGCGGCCGCCGATCTCGCGAAGTGGCCGAACGTGTCCGCGTGGCGCGTGGCGGAGTGACGCTCGCGGCGTGGGCCGCCGGAAGCCCGCCAATTACCGGACCGTCTTTGCTCGCTCGGCCGCGCGTGCGGCGCGGAGGACATTGAAGATCGCGTGATTGCCCTCGTGGCACTCGTAGAGCTCGACCGCTTCTTCATCGTTCTGCGTGAGCGGCATCGAGAACGTCCATGGCCTGGCCCAGGTGGAAGAGTCGTCGACGGTCACCGCCCACTCGATCGTGGTCGGCGAGGTTCGGGTGAAACGCTCGACGAGCCGGAGCTTGTCCGCGTTGGCGCCGCGAAACGCGCTGCGCTGCAGAAAGTTCGTCGTTTCGACGACGAGCGTCGCGCCGTCCCAGCGGCCGCTCGCATCGCCCATGTCGGAGCGGAGCGACGTCGCGGCATGCGGACGTCCGTCGACCGGTATCACGCGTGTCTCGTGCACCATCTCGTAGCGGATCGCGACGTAGCCGGGTGACTGCACGATCTGATAGGAGTTGCCGTAGCCGCCCGGGAGCATCGAGCCCGGAATGCCGCGCGTGATGCAGCGCTCCCAGAGCGTGAAATCTTTGGGGCCCTCGAACGGTCCCGGACCGAAGCTCCCTCTCTGGGCACCCGCCGCTTCGACGCGGGCGCGCGCCGCGGGCAGGATCGGCGGAATTCGGCCGTCGGGAGGGTCGATCACGAGCCAGGGGCGCGAGCCCTTCGCAACCTCGTAGATATCCCTGAACTCCGCCGAGTTGCCGATTCGCCCTTCCGGATCGCCGCCGAAGAACGGAGCGCGCTCGATCGCCTCTACCTGGCGCTGCTCGGCGAGCTCGGCCAGCTCGCTCGCCGAAACCTCCTCGATGGAGCGTCCTTCGAAAGCGGCCGGCCGCTCGAACGGCGTCCCGTACTCGTATTTGTTCGTGTAGTAGCCCTGCAGGTCCGGATCACCCCACGACGTCCGGAGCGGGGACGGGGAGGTGCCCGTGCGCTGAGCATGGGCGCTCGCCGACAAAGCGGCGCAGACGGCCAGTGTTACGCCCGTGTCGCGCCAGCGACGCTTCATCGAAAGTCACCCGTTGGATCGGAGGCGCCTCGCAACGCTTGGATCGTAGCACGCGTCCAAGCGCTGACGGTTTGTTAGCCTAACGGCGTCCGATCTTGCGTCTCGAGACGAATGACGCCACCCGCCGAACAAGCAACGCGCGCAATGGGGCTCCGCTCCCGTCGGCGCCGTGCCGCGATCATCGCGGCCGCCGTTTGGCTGCTCCTCGCCCAGACGCTGCTCGCCGTCCATCGCATCGATCACAACGCCGAGCAACACGCAGCGTGCGCGTTATGCGTGGTGGCGGATCATGCGGGCGGGCCGATCTACGAGCCGATTCACGCGATCCCGGCGCCGGAGCCCGTGCCGGTCGCGGTGACCGTCGCGGAGTCGGCGCCCGTTCTAATCGTCCTTTCGTACTACTCTCGAGGACCCCCCGCGCACCTCCGATCCTGACGACGGGCGCAGGCGCTACGCCTGCGATGCGACGACTCTAGGTACGAGGGTGCTATGCAATTCCATAAACGCGGGGCGTTTTTCGCCTCGTCGCTCATTTGGCTGAGCGGATCCGCGTTTGCGCAACAACAAGTCAGCAGCAACGCGTTCAATCCTGCCATCAGCTTGATTCTCGACGGCCACTACGCGAGCTACTCGCGCGATCCGGCGACGTATCGACTGCCCGGCTTCCTGCTCGATGCCGAGGCCGGGCTCCCGAGCGAGGGCTTGTCGCTCGACGAGACGGAGCTCGCGATCAGCGCGAACGTGGACGACAAGTACTACGGGTTCTTGACGACCTCGCTGCAGATGACGGACGGTGAGACCTCGGTCGAGCTCGAGGAGGCTTATTTCGAAACGCTCGCGCTGCCGAAGGGCCTGAAGGTGAAAGCCGGCCAGTTTCTGTCGGACATCGGCTATCTCAATCCGATTCACGCGCACGCGTGGGACTTCAACGACGCGCCGCTCGCGTACGTCGCGATGTTGAATACGGCGTACAAGGACGCCGGCGTTCAGCTGAAGTGGGTCGTGCCCAGCGTCGCTGCTCGTCGAGATCGGCGGCGAGATTCTGCGCGGCGACTCGTTCCCCGGCGCGAACGGTGCGGCGAGCGACGGCACGGGCGCGGCGACGCTGTTCGTGCACGTCGGCGGCGACGTCGGTACGGAGAACAGCTGGCGCGCCGGCCTCGCGCGTCTCACGGCCGATGCGAACGAACGAACGTCGGTCTTCGCGGACGGCAGCGCCGCGTTCACGGGATCGAGCGATCTCACGATCGCCGACTTCGTTTGGAAGTGGGCGAAGAACGGCAATCCGCGCGATCGCTACTACACCGTGCAAGCCGAGTATCTGCATCGCACGGAGGACGGCGACGTCGCAGTCACGACGGTCGCGAACGGCGACGAGCTGAGTCCCTACTCGGGCACGCAGGACGGTTATTACGTGCAGGGCGTCTACCAGTTCCGTCCGCGCTGGCGCGTGGGTGTCCGCTTCGATCAGCTCGACGCTAGCAACGATTTCGGCGTGAGCACGGCAACGCCTGTGCTCGCCGATCACCGGCCGAGCCGCATCAGCGCGATGGCGGACTTCTCGAACAGCGAATTCAGCCGTTTGCGATTGCAAGTGAACCGCGACGACTCGCGTCCGGAGACCGACGATCAGATCGTCCTTCAGTACCTCATGAGTCTCGGTGCGCACGGCGCGCACCGGTTTTGACGGGAGCACCGTATGAAAAGCATTACCATCGCGTTCGCCGTTCTGCTCAGCACGCTGGCACTGCCCGCGCGCGCGGAGCTCGAGATTTTCGCGTGCGAGCCGGAGTGGGCCGCGCTCGCAACCGAGCTCGGCGGGAATCTCGTGAGCGCCGAATCGGCCACGACTCCGCAACAGGACCCGCACTACATCCAGGCGCGTCCGAGCCTGATCGCGAAGATGCGCCGCGCAGCGCTCGTGATCTGTACCGGCGCGGATTTGGAGGTCGGGTGGTTGCCGCTGCTGCTGCGCCAGGCCGGGAACGCGGCCGTGCAGCCCGGGCAGCCCGGTTCCATGACGGCGGCCGACTATGTGGACATGCTCGACAAGCCTGCGAGCGTCGATCGCTCGCTCGGCGACATACATCCGTACGGCAATCCGCACATCCAGACGGATCCGCGCAACATCGGCAAGGTTGCGGCCGCGCTCGCCGAGCGGCTCGCGACTCTCGATTCCGCGAATGCGGCGACGTATCGCGCGCGCTTCCAGGACTTCGACGCCCGCTGGCGGGCGGCCGTCGAGCGCTGGACCGCCGCGGTCGCGCCGCTCAAGGGCAAGCAGATCGTGACGCATCACAAGGGGTGGGTGTATCTCGAGACGTGGGTCGGTCTGACCGAGGTCGGCAACCTCGAGGCGAAGCCGGGGTTGCCGCCGAGCGCCGCGCATCTTGCAGACTTGCTCGATCTACTGAAGGGCAAGCCGGTTGCCGCGATCGTCCGCTCGGTCTACGAAGACGTCAAAGCCTCGGAATGGCTCGCGGGACGAACGTCGATACCGGCGATCGTGTTACCGCACACCGTCGGCAGCGTGCCCGGCGCGGACGATCTGTTCGGCATGTTCGACGTCACCGTGAAAACCTTGGTGGAGGCGCAGCAGTGAATTTCGACACGACGGGCCTCACGATCGTCGGGCCGGCGCTGCTCGCCGGAGCGCTCGTGCTCGCGACGCACGTGCCGCTCGGTCGAGAGGTCTTGCGCCGCGGCATCATCTTCATCGATCTGGCGGTGGCGCAGATGGCAGGGCTCGGCGTGATCGCCGCGGGCGGCTTCGGGCTCGACGCGCACGGCGTCGCCGCGCAGGTCGCCGCGTTCGCGGCCGCGCTGCTCGGCGGCTTGCTCTTGTCGTGGACCGACCGGCGCTTCGGCAAGATTCAAGAAGCGATCATCGGCGTCTCATTCATCTTGGCGGCTACGGGCGGACTGCTGCTGCTCGCGAACAATCCGCGCGGCGGCGAAGAGCTGCGCGACTTGCTGGTCGGGCAAATCCTCTGGGCGGATTGGCATACGCTCACACCGGCGGCCGTGCTCGCCGTCGTGGTGCTTGCCAGCTGGCGAGCCGTCATGAGCAAGCTCGGTCACGCGGGGTTTTACTTGCTGTTCGCGATCAGCGTGACCGCGTCGGTGCAGCTCGTCGGCGTGTATCTCGTGTTCGCGAGCCTCATGGTGCCCGCGCTCGCGACGCGGTCGTTGCGCCGACACGGGCTCGCCGTAGGCTACGTCATCGGCTTCGTGGGGTATCTCGTGGGGCTCTTGTTGTCGGCGTTCTTCGACCTGCCGACCGGCGCCGTCATCGTCTGGACTCTCACGATCGCCGCGCTCGCGATGGCGCCGCTGTTCCGGCGTTGGCGAGTGCAGGAGGCCTAGGGTCGAAGCTCCGCCGAGAGATCGAAGCTCTCGAAGCGCTTGCCGAGCCACCAGATCCCGGCTCCGATCTCGACGCCGAGGATCGCGATCACCATCGCGACGGCGCACACCGCCGCAACGGGGATGCCGGCGATCCACTGCACGACGAGAAACGTGACCGCCGCGCCGATCGCGGCGGGCACCAGCGCAACGGTCATGACGAAGAACAGCCCCGCGACGAAAAAAATCCGCTGGCCCAGAACGTCGATTCCTCCGGGGCGCCCCACGCTTGCCTGCACCCACGCCGGGAACAGCACGACGGCTGCATTCATCACCAAGACCATGAGCCCGCATACGAGCGGCGCCAACAGCGCGACGCCGATCGCAGCCGCGATGCGCACAGCCGGGCTCAGCCGCTCGACGCCGTCCGCCTGAACGTTCAACGCCGCCGTCAGCACCATGAGCCAGAGCAAGACCGTGACGATCACGACCGGCGTGAGCCATTCGCCGAGGACGATTTGCCAGCCGCGGAGCGGATAGGTCTTGAGGATGTCCGCGTTCGGCAAGTCGCGGCGCAGATCCTGGCGCGCGAGCATCGGCCCGAACACGAGCGTGTAGGCTGCGCTGGCCATCGCAGAGAGCGCGACCACGGTGCGGGACACCTCGAGACCGGCGCTCGCCGCCCAGCTCGAGCCGATCACTATGATCGCCGCCGCGATCAGCGCGGTGCGCGGCCGTAGGTACGCGGCGGACGACAACAGGTTCTTCCAAAGGAACGCGAGCTCGGGCCGCGCAGCGCTCCCCAACTTGAACGGCGCGCGCTGCGCCTTGCGTTCCGTGTCGCCGAATCTCAATGTGCCGCTGCGTAGGGCGTTCCGGCGCGCGGCGCGCTTCTCCGCTTTCGCGATCGAGGCTTCTTCGAACGACACTTCCGCGCGGATGACCCACACGTAGTGCGCCGCGTACACGAGCAGCGCGGGCCCGAGTGCGATCAGCAACGAGCGCAGATCGGCGGCGAGCAACGGCCGAATCACCCAGTGCGCGGGAACCAATAGCCACGACAGCGGGCCCGTCGAGAGCAGCGACGCGACGTAGTCCATCAGCGCGCCGGGGTCGGCGAAGTCCGCGGGGACCGGTGCGCGCAACGACGCCCAAGTCCACAACCCTGCGGTGCCGACGACGACTGCGGCGCTTGCGAGCGTGAGCATGCGGCGACGCAGCGAGTTGACGCCTCGATCGAGCAGCCGCGTGATGACGAACGACGAGCCGACGGCGTGGAGATCGAGCGTCGACAGCAGCAGCCACCAGCCGAGGATACGAATCCACGCGTCGCCGAGAAGAAAGCCCCAGCGGCTCGAGACCAGCGCCAGGATCAGCGACGTGAACAGAATCCGGAGCTGGGTATTGATCCACCGATAGTGAATCAGCGTTCTGCGGCCGACCGGCGCTGGGAACAGGAACGCGATCTCGGCCTCGCTGAACGCGAGGGCCGCGCGTGCTCTTGGCCACAGCCAATACAGCGCGACGAACACCATCAGCAACAACGCCGCGAGCGCCGCGACCTGCGGCAGCCGCTCGATCGGGAATGTGGCGGCGAGCCCGGCGGGCCCGGCCGGACTGGGTCGCATTCGGCGAAGGACGAAGAAATAGATGTAGGCGGCCCCGACCACGGCGCCGATGAGATATTTCGGCTGCTTGAGCCGCAGGAAGCGCGAGACAGCCAAGTTCTTGAGCGAAACGATCCGCAAATAGAACAGCGCATTGATCGCAGTGCCCACGGGCTAGTGCTCCGATCCGCCCGTCGCGCGGATGAATATCTCCTCGAGGCTCACGCCGGCTTCGCCGTTGCTGAACTGCGCCGACACCTCGGCGATCGTGCCGTCCGCGATCTTCGTTCCGCGCTTCAGGATCAACACGTGGGAGCAGACCTCCTCGAGCAGATGCAGCAAGTGCGAGCTCAAGACGATCGCCGCGCCGGCGCGCGCGCGCCGCACGATGGATGCTTTCATGCGGCGGATGCCGAGAGGGTCGAGACCCGTCAGCGGCTCGTCGAAGAACATCACCTGCGGCGAATGCAGGAGGCCGCATGCGATCGCGAGCTTCTGCTTCATGCCGCGCGACAGCGCGCCCGGCAGCTGATCCGCTTTGTCGGCGATCTCGAACTCTTCGAGCAACGGCTGCGCGATGGCTTCGTGATTCGCGACGTCGTAAATGCGGGCGACGAAAGCCAAGTGCTGACTTACGGTCAAGTAGTCGAACAGGCGCGGCTCGTCGGGGAAAAACGCCAGCGCGCGTTTCGCGCCGATCGGGTCAGTGGCGAGCTCGCGGCCGGCGATCTGCACACGGCCCGCGCTCGGCGGAATGATCCCCGCGACGCTGCGCAGCGTCGTCGTCTTGCCCGCGCCGTTGGGCCCTACGAGACCCAACACTTCCCCCGCGCGCACGGTGAACGACAGATCGCTGACGGCGGCGAAATCACCATACAGCTTCGAGAGGCCGGCAACTTCGATCACGCGGGCGATTCCGATCTGGCGGTGGCCACGTCCTGGCGAGACGCGGATACTAATGGACCGGCGCCGTGGTGCGCGAGGAATTCCGGCGGCACGGCCGAGGCGAGGGCGGGGATGGCGATAGCGCGTGAGGCGGCACAGCCTCAGGGCGGGGAAGGCGCGGCGCGGGCACGCGCCGACCGAATCTACTTCGGCGCAATGGCGCTCATCTGCGGTGTCGCGATCCTCGGTGGGTTCACGCCGAGCTTTTTCCTGCGCTCCACGCTCATGGCCGGCGCGTTCCCGCTGCGCCCGACAGTGATCGCGCATGGCGCGTTGTTCACCGTGTGGGTCGCGCTGTTCCTCACGCAGACGGCGCTGATCAGTGCGCGACGCCGCGATTGGCACCGGCGGCTCGGGCTTTTGGGTCTAGCGGTCGTCCCCGCGATGGCAGCGGTCGGCACTCTGCTGATTGCCGGGTTCGAGCGCAGTCATGGAGTCGAGCCGCCGCTCACGTTCGCGGTGCATCTGCTCGGCAACGGCGGACCGCTGTCGCTGTTCGTGGCGTTCGCGGCCGCCGGCCTTTGGTGGCGCCGGGAGCCCGCCGTCCACAAGCGGCTGATGCTGTTCGCGACGCTCGCGCTCGAGCCCGCCGGGTTCGCGCGCTTGATCGCCTACTTCGGCTTCGGCCAGTCGCCGAACGTTCCGTGCTTCGGTGTGTTGTGCCTGTCGTGCGTCGTCTACGATCTGTGCGTCGATCGGCGCGTGCGCCCGGTCACGCTCGTGGGCGTGCTGCTCTTGTTCGGGCAGGTCTACGTAACCGACCTGCTGTTCGCGTACATCGAATCCGCGCCCGCGTGATTCGCCCCATTTTGCCGACTATGGCGACTCGCCCGTCGCGGCTGACGGTGCTAGCCTTTGGCCGTGGCCATCTCCCGAGATCCTGAAGTGCCGAACCTTGCGAAGAGCTTGTTGCGCCGCCACCGGCTGACGGCGGCGGAGTACCGGCGCATGGGCGAGGTCGGCATCTTGCGCGCGGACGCGAGAGTCGAATTGATCGACGGAGAGATCATCGACATGTCCCCGTCAGGGAGTCGGCACGCGGGGGTCGTGCGCCACATGGCGCGCTTGCTCGAGCGTGCGGTCGGCGACGCGGCGCTCGTCTCGGTTCAAAGCCCCGTTTCGCTCGGCGATGCATCTGAGCCGGAACCGGATATCGCGCTACTCGCGCCCCGCGCCGATTTCTATAAGTCGGCGCACCCGCGCTCGGCCGACGTGATGCTGATCGTCGAAGTGGCAGACGCGTCGCTGCGCTATGACCGGCAGATCAAGGTTCCGCTATACGCCCGACACGCGATCGCGGAGGTCTGGATCGCCGACATCGAGCGTGACATCCTGACCAGGTATCGAGAGCCTGCCGGGGACAGCTATCGGAGCGTACTGAGCGTCGCCGATCTCACCGCCGTCGAGCTCAGTACGCCGACGGGCCTCACGCTCGACTTGAGCGCCGTGCTCGGTCGTTGACGTGCGCCCGTTGCGCCGCGTGCAGCTCGCGAGCGAAAAAAGTGCGGCGACTCGCTCGGAGTCGCCGCAATGCTGTCGACCTGATCCGACTTGATCCACTGATCCGGTAGCGATCGCTCAGAACTTCGGGCCGCCCTCGTACTCGAGCCCGATCGGCGCCGCCTGCTCGCGCACCGCGTCGTAGATCTGCTGATCGAGCGAGTCCTTCGCGCCGCCGGCCTCTTCGACCTTGTCCTCGATGTATGTGTCGCGCTCCTTGGCGAGCTTCGCGATCTCCTGCGTGAGCGACTGGCGCTTGTCCGCATTCTGCTTGAGCAGGGCTTCCTGCTCAGCGCGCGGCAGCCCCACGAGCGGGGCGGGCATCGCCGCCGCCGGCACCGTCGCGAGGTCGACACGGCCGCTCGCGACGTCGTCTACGAGCTCGCGCTCGCCGAGCAGATTGCCGAGCGCCCGACTCGCTCGCGTTGAACGCGCCGCGGCGCGCTTGCGCGGCGACCGACGCGGACTCGTGCAGCCGCGTGGTCGCGTCGACTTTCGCGGCCATCCGCGAGCGCTCCTCGTCGGTGCCGTAGTACAGGCGCGTCGAGTCGAGCTCCGCCGCGAGCGTCGCGATCTTCGCGTCGAACGGCGTCTCGATCGCGACGGCGCCGCCGGCCTGCTCCACCGTGAAGTAGCGGCCGTGGCCGAGAGCGGCGATCCGCTGCCACGGCGCGACGGTCTCCGTCATGCTGCCGCACTGGATCGTGTTCACGACGATGCCCTTGGCCGCGGCCGCCGCGACGATCTCCGGATACTGCTTGTCGCCCTGATAGTCCATGTGCGGCGGCGCGTCGCCGACGAGGAACACGACTTTGTAGGTGTTCGCGTCTTGGCTCCACGACATCTTGCCGATCGCGTCGTCGAGCGCCGCGTTCACGGCCTCGGGGCCGTCGCCGCCGCCGTCCGCCTGGAAGTCCATGAGCTTCGCGTACATCGAGTCGAGGTCCTTGTTCAGGTCCACGACTTGCGTGACGTACGCGTCGCCGCGGTCGCGGTACGCGACGAGACCCATCGAGATCTCGGGCGCCTGCTGCGCCTGCGCGAGCGTGCTTGCGATCGACCAGATCTTCTCCTTGGCCGCCGCGATCAGGCCGCCCATGCTGCCGGTCGTGTCGAGCACGAACACGACCTCGACGCGCTTCGTGCCGATCGGCGGAACGACCCTGGTGGTGTTCGTGGTCGTCGACCGACGTCGCGTGGCCGCGAATCGTCGGATAGATCAACACCGTGCCGACCGTCGCCAGCACGAGACCCGTGACGAGAATGTTGGCTTTCATGACATTGAGCTCCGTAGTAGATGAATGGTTGGACGATTGCGCTCAGCGCGCCGTCGAGAGGCGGCGCACGGCCGCTTCCGCGGCCCGATGCGCGCGGTTGAACGCCTGATCCGCTTCGTTCGCGACTTCGTTTGCACGGCTCGAGAGCGACGACGGGATCAGCACGAAGAACGCCTGAGCGAGAAAGAAGCACCAAAACGCGAGCCACGCGGTGCCCGAGCGCTGCGCGGCCCACACCGCGAACGCGGCGCCGAGCACGCTCAACCCGAGGTCGGCGAGCGCCGGCAGCACGCCCGAGTAGTAGTAGAGAGAGCGCACCAGCCACACGAGGCCCGACGTGCACGAGCACGTACGCGACGAGCGGCAGGCCCGCGAACCACGCGACGAATGCAGCGGCCACCCAGCACGCGATCGTCGTGATGCGGCCCACGCGCTCGCCGCTCTTGCCAATGAGGTACAGCACGTACGCGAGGCCGAGCATCGCGACCACCGCGCGCAGCGCGCCGCCGTATCCGACGAACGGCCCGAGCACCGCGAGCAGCGCCGCACCGCACAGGCTCAAGATCAACCCGACGCCGATCGATTGGCCGAACGACGGCCGCGAGAGCTCCTTGTCGCGCGCGCTCATGACGGCTTCCTCTTCTGCTGCTCGCGCAGGAACGCGACTTCGACCTCGTCCGCGCCGACGGTGAACTCCGTCTTGCCCCATTCGTCGCCGCCGCTCGGCGCTTCGGCCAGAAGCTCGGCCTTCTGGCGCATCACGTCGAGGTGCTCGCGCTGCTCGTCCGCCGTCGCGCGGCGCTCGACGAGCAGCTTGTCGACCGTCGCGCGCCGTTCCGCGACGTGCTTGTCGAGCCGCTCGGTCTCGAGCTTGCGTTTGACGATCTTGCGGGCGAGCTCCGCGCTGCCGTTCTGGAAGCAGATGTCGAGCTGCTCCCCGAGCTCCTCGAGCACGGCCTGCACCTTGCGGTGCCGGTCCGCGAGCGAGCTCCGCTCGTGCTCGAGCTGCTTCACGCGCTGCTCGGAGTGCGCGAGCTCGTCTTCCATCTCGCGGATCGCGTGCTTCAGCAGCACGTCCGGCTCCTCGATGCGGTCGAGCACCGCGTGCACGTCCGCGGTGAACAGTCTCGACATCCGGTTGATCAGGGCCATGTGCGACCTCCTCGGTGTTCGTTGGAACGATGGGCGAGCAGGTTAGGAGCGCGGCGGCGCGCGCTCCAGACAGCAAATTGCAAAACCTTCGGCCGCGCGTTTACACGAGCGTTTACAAACGCGCGGGCACAGCGCGCGAGCTCGCGTCCGTGCTCACCGTGCACCGAAGCAACGCTGCGCAGTGAAACGTGACGCAAGTCACACTCGGTCGTGTGCGCTGTCCCACGCCGGTGCGCGGGCAGAGATGTTTTGCACCTGAACGGATTCGCCGCTCGCATTTCTGTCATGAAGAACCGCTTAAATGCTCGGCGTCGCTAGTGGCACGAGCCGTGCACTGAGCGGCGTGACGCGGTCAGGGACGACCCGTCATCGATTTTTTCCAATGGAAGGAGATACGAATGAAAACGAACGAAGGAACGTTCCGCGCAGCGCTGATCGCGATCGGAATCTGCGCATTGCTCGTCGGGCGAGCCGCGGTTGCGGCGGACGAGGTCGTCGAAGAGATCGTCGTGTACGGCGCACGCGGCGACGCGGTACCGGTGCTCGACATGGCGAGCTTGCGTGTCGACGTGAAACAGCATGCGCGTTCGCTCGGCCGCAGCGTGCGTGAGGCGCTCGGCGACAAACGATCCGAGGCGCAGGTCGCAGCCGCGGAGGGCCGCACCCGGGGTTGACCGATGCCGCGCTGCCGCAGCCCGCGACCGCGGGGTTCTGAGACCCTACCCACGGATTTACAAAGGATTTACACAGCCCGCCGGCGCCAGCTGCTAGCCTAGCGGCGCATGGAGCAGGCAAAGCCCCGGATTCTCGTCGTCGAGGACGAGGCCGCGATTCGCGACGGCCTCGCGGACGTGCTCGTCTATCACGGTTATCAAGTCGACGCGGTCGCGGACGGCAAGGAAGGCCTCGCGAAGGCGCTCAGCGGCAAGTACGACTTGCTGCTGCTCGACGTGATGCTGCCGGGCCGCGACGGCTTCTCGATCTGCGACGAGGTGCGCAAGGTCGACCGCGATCAGCCGATCATCATGCTCACGGCGAAGACGAGCGACGAGGACATCGTCAACGGCCTGACGCTCGGCGCCGACGACTACGTCGCCAAACCGTTCGCGATCGCGCAGCTCGTGCTGCGCGTGAAGGCCGTGCTGCGCCGCTCGCGCGTCGGCGTCGAGAGCGCGGCGAAGATCGCGCTCGACGGCGCGTCGAAATCGACACGCGCAACCTTTCGGGCCGCCGCGGCGCCGAGACGCTCGCGTTCACTCGGCGCGAGATCGAGATCCTCCAGTACCTGCAGTCGAACGCAGACCGCCCCGTGTCGCGCGCGGAGCTGCTCACGCGCGTCTGGGGCTACGACCGCACGGCCGAGATCGAAACGCGCACGGTCGACATCCACATCGCCAAGCTGCGGCGCAAGATCGAGCCCGACGCAAAGGAGCCGCGCAATCTCGTGACGGTGCGCGGCGCCGGCTATCGGCTCGTGACGGGCGGCTGACGTGCGCGGCCGCAAGCTCTTCGGCAAGCTCGACGAGCGGCGCATCCGCTGGCTGCTCGCGGCGTTCTTTCTCGCGCTCGCGGTCCCGGCCGCGGTCCTGATCGCGCAAGCGTACGACCAGCTCAAGTGGGAGTCGTTTCGCCGCAACCAGTTGCTCGCGGAAGACTTCGCCGCGCGCGTCGACACCGACCTGCGCGCGGCCGTCGCGGCCGAGGAGGCGCGCTCGTTCGGCGACTACTCGTTCCTCGTCGTCGAAGGCGACGCGGCCGCGAATTTCGTGCAGCGCTCGCCGCTGTCCGTGTTCCCCGTTGCCGGGTCGGTGCCGGGCGCGCTCGGCTATTTTCAAGTCGACGCGGCCGGGGCGTTGACGACGCCTTTGCTGCCGCCGCAGAGCGTCGACGCCGCCGGCTACGGCATCGGCCCCGACGAGCTCGCGGCGCGCGCGGCGTTGTTCGCGTCGATCAGCGAGGTGCTCGCGCAGAACCGGCTCGTGCCGCGCTCGGCGAAGGATCAGACGGAAAACGCGCCGGCGCTGAACGAGGTCGTGCAGGCTGCCGAGGCTCGCAGCGATTTCGCGGAAACGGAACGGGCGTCGCCGCGGCGCCAGGCGGCCGCCCTCGCGGAGGACCTGCTCAAGTCCGCGCCCGTGCCGCGAAGCTCGACCGCGCCGGCACCGGCGCCGGTGCCTTCGCCTGCGCGCGGCGCGGCGCGCGACGCGGAGGCCGAGGCCGGCGCGCGCGCCGCGAGCGAGGAACCGGCGGCCGACAGCGCCGGAGTCGGCGCGACGCAGGCCGCGTTCGACCGGCTCGCGTCGGCGCCGACGGAGGAGGCGGTGCGGTCTGAGTCACGCGAGCGCGACGGACCCGTCGTCGCAGCGCCGAGCGCGCCCGCCGCGCGTCCGCTCGATCTCGCCGACAAGCGTGAGGACGGCGCCGTCGCAGGCCTCGCGCAGAACGCGGGGAAGGTCGTCCGGCAGAAGCGCTCCGAGCAGATCCTCGTGGCCGAGCCGCAAGTCGCCGCAGACGAGGTCGCGCGTCCCGCGGCCGGCGGCGCCAAGCTCGACTTCCGCGTGCGCGCGTTCGAGAGCGAGCTCGATCCGTTCGAGGTCGGCGTGCTCGACACGGGCCACCTCGTGATGTTCCGCAACGCCTGGCGCGGCGGCCAGCGTTACATCCAGGGCGTGCTGCTCGATCGGACGAGCTTCGTAGCCGCGCTCGACGACGCGTTTCGCGCGAGCAGCCTGGCCGCGATCACCGACGCGGGCGTGACCTATCGCGGCAGCTCGCTCGGCGTGCTGCGCGCCGCACGAGGCGCCGCGTATTCGTCGTCTCCCGCCGAGCTCGCGGGCTCCTTGTTGTACCGCGCGCGGCTGTCGCCGCCGTTCGGCGACCTCGAGCTCGCGTTCCGTGTGATCGAGCTGCCGAGCGCGCCGGGCGGCTTGCTGCTGCTGTGGGTGTCGCTGATCCTCGCGGCCGTGCTCTGCGGCGGTTTCCTGCTCATGTATCGCTTCGCGGTCGGCCAGCTGCGGCTCGCGCGCCAGCAGCAGGACTTCGTGTCCGCCGTGAGTCACGAGCTCAAGACGCCTCTGACCTCGATCAGGATGTACGGCGAGATGCTGAAGGCGGGTTGGGCCGACGACGCGAAGAAGCAGACCTATTACGACTACATCCACAGCGAAAGCGAGCGCCTGTCGCGTCTGATCGAGAACGTACTGCAGCTCGCGCGGCTCACGCGCAACACGCAGCACTTCGACCTCAAGCGCGCGCCCGTGGCGGAGCTGATGGACATGGTGCGCTCGAAGGTCGCGACGCAGGCCGAGCGGGCCGGCTTCACGCTCGAAGTGCGCAACGACGCGCCGCCCCAGACCGAAGTGCTCGTCGATGCGGATTGCTTCGCGCAGATCGTCATCAACCTCGTCGACAACGCGCTCAAGTTCTCGGCGGCGGCGGGGCGAAAAGCCGTCGAGATCGCGAGCCGGCGCGAAAGCGACGGGCGCGTGCTGGTCACGGTGCGGGACTTCGGCCCCGGGATTCCGAAGGGGCAGATGAAGAAGATCTTCGACCTGTTCTATCGGCCCGAGAACGAGCTCACGCGCGAGACCGCGGGCACGGGCATCGGGCTCGCGCTCGTGCAGCAGCTCGCGGCCGCGATGGGCGGGCGCGTCGACGTGCGCAACTGCGAGCCGGGCGCGGAGTTTCGCGTGTCGTTGCCCGCGAGCGCGCCCTAGCGAATCACACCCTCCGTCGAGCGCTTCCCGGACGACTGCCGCGTGGCTCCCGCGCGGCGCGCACTTTGCGCCGTCGCGGCGTAGACTCTTGCCGTCGTCATGCGATGCGGGGGGATTCATGGACAAAGTGATCGCAGATCTCGTCACCCAGTTCGACGCAGGCACGCTGAGCCGGCGCCAGCTGATTCAAGGTCTTACGGTACTCGCCGCGGCTGGAGCAGCGGGCCCGGCGGCGGCGCAGGAAACGCCGTTCAAGTCCACTCGGATCGACCACATCAGCATCCAGACGAGCAACCTGCAGCGCTCGATCGAGTTCTACAACAAGATCTTCGGGCTCACGGTGCTCAGTGAGGACAAGGAGAACGAGATCTCGCGGATGGGCGTGACGAAGGTGCTCGTGTCGCTGCATCACAAGCAGCCGTTCGCGGTGTTCGACCACATCGCGATCGCGATCGACGGATTCGACCGCGACGCGACGACCAAAGCGCTCGCGGCGCACGGGTACAAGGCCGAGCAGAATCTCGACTACGGCTTCTACGTTCGCGATCCGGAAGGGATGCCCGTGCAGATCGTCGCGACCTGACGCCGCGTCGGTCCGTTCCGCTCCGCAAACGGCTGCCCATTTCAGCCCAACCATCGGCGAGATTGCATGCGTACAACGACCATCGTTGCGTCCGTGTCGTCCTTGTTCGCGGCCGCAGCGGCCGCGCAGCCCGCGGGCCTGGACTGGCCTGCGCTCGAAGCGGAGACCATGCGCCACTTCCAAGCGCTCGTGAGCATGGACACGAGCGACCCGCCCGGAAACGAGCAGCCCGCAGCCGAATATTTGCAGCGTGTGCTCGCGAGCGAAGGGATCGCAGTGCAGACCTTCGAGAAGGTCGAGCATCGCGCCAACATCGTCGCGCGGCTGCCCGGGAGCGGCCGCAAACGCCCTATCCTCCTCATGGCGCACACCGACGTCGTGAACGTCGACCCGACGAAGTGGACGCACCCGCCGTTCGCAGCTGAGCGCGACGGCGGCTACGTGTACGGCCGCGGCACCGTCGACGACAAGGACAACGTGACGGCGGCGTTGATGACGGTGCTCGTGCTGAAGCGCGCCAACGTGCCGCTCGATCGCGACGTGATCTTCCTCGCGGAGGCGGGCGAGGAGGGCAACACCTGGCTCGGCATCGAGCACATGGTGAACGAGCACTTCGGCGCGATCGACGCGGAATACTGCTTCGCCGAGGGCGGCGGCGTGACGCGCGAGAACGGCAAGGTGCGCTATGCCACGGTCGACACGGGCGAGAAGGTGCCGAACGGCATCGATCTCGTCGCGCGCGGCGTGTCGGGGCACGGCTCGATGCCGCTGCAGACGAACGCGATCGCGCATCTCGCGAAGGCCGTGGTTGCGGTCACCGAGTGGCAGCCTGCCGTGATGCTCAACGATACGACGCGCGCGTATTTCACGCGGCTCGCGGAGATCACGAGCGGCGAGGCCGCGCGCCACTACCGCGGAGTCTTGAGCTCCGACCCGAAGGTCGTTGCTGCGGCTGATGAATGGCTGCGTGCGAACGAGCCGCGGCATGCGTCGATGCTGCGGACGTCGCTGTCGCCGAACATCGTGCAAGGCGGCTACCGCAACAACGTGATTCCGTCCGAGGCCAAGGTCACGCTCGACGTCCGAATGCGGCCCGGCGAGAACTACGCGGAGTTCCTCGCGCAGGTGAACAAGGTCGTGAACGACCCGGCCGTGGTGGCGCAGTTCAACGGCTGGCCGCCGACGAGCACGGGCAAGCCGCGGATCGGCGGCGTCTCGCGCATCGACAACGAGGCGTTCGCGGCCGTGGAGCGCGCTCTCGAGGAGCACTACGCCACCACCGTGCTGCCGATGATGCTGCCCGCGGCGACGGACATGGCCTTCCTGCGCGAGAAGGGCGTGCAGTGCTACGGCATCGGTCCCGCCACCGACGAGGAGGACGGGCCCAAGGGCTTCGGCGCGCACAGCGATCAGGAGCGGATCCTCGAGGCCGAGCTACATCGGTTCGTGCGCTTCAACATAGACGTCGTGATGACGCTCGCGCGCGCGGCCACGGGCGGGTGAGGAGCGATCGCCTCCGCCGGGCGCTGCCGCTCGTTTGCGTCGCCGCGGCCGCCGCGTGCGTCGCCGAGCTGGTCTGGCTTCGCTCCGCACAGCTGACGATCACGCGGCCTGTGGTCGCGTTGCTGTTCTTGCCGTGGCTCGCCGCGGCGGCCGCGAACCTCGGTGTCTGGTATACGATGCTCGCACGCAGCGAGCCGACTCCGCTGAAAAAAATGAGCACTGTGCTCTTTCGTCTCGTGAGCGGGGCTTTCACGCTCGCGTTTCTCGCTCTCTACGGGTGGCTGCTGTTCGGGATGTCGTGATGCGGAACGGGCTCGCGCCGACGATCTTCATGATTCTGCTCGGCGCGGCTGCGCCGTGCGGCGCGGACGAGCCGCTGACCGTGCCGCCGCGGGAATCCGTCGCGCGCAAGACCCAGGCGGAGTGGTCGGTCGCCTGGTGGCAATGGGCGGGCTCGTTCGATAGGCGCGAGAGCCCCGTGGCCGACACGACGGGCGCGCTGTGCGCGAGCCACCAAGACGGTCGGGTGTGGTTTCTCGCGGGCACCTACGGCTCGCGCCGCACCGTGCGCACCTGCCGCGTGCCGCGACGGCAAGTATCTGTTCTTTCCGCTCATCAATTACGTCGTGATGCCGCGGCAGGGATACTCGTCCGACTGCGTCTCGTTCATCGCGGAGGCGGCGAGGGTCACGTCCGGCGCGGAGTATCTCGTCATGGACCTCGATGGGCAGCGGCTCGGTAAGCCCGAGGCGCACCGGCAAGCGAGCCCCTGTTTCGACATGGGCGCGCTCGCGAGCCCGAAAGAGAACGTGTATCCGTCGGCTGCGAACGGCTACTACGTGATGCTGAAGCCCCTAAATGTCGGCACCCACGAGCTGAACTTCGGCGGCGTGCTGCCGCAGATGCGCCAGGCGATCACCTACACTCTGATCGTCGAGTAGCGGCGGTCCGCGACAGCTCCACGCCGCTCCCCATTTGTCCGCGCCCCCGCGTTCGCGATAAGTTACGCCCGCGGTTCGCTCACGGCGGCCGCCGTTAGCGATCGTGCGCGCCGCTGGGCGCGGGCGAGCGCGACGAACCACAACGAAGGGCGGCCGCGGCGGCCCGCCGCAAGAGGATCGATTGCCAGTGATCTCTGCAACGGAAGCGCTCCAACGCTTGCGCGACGGCAACCGTCGCTTCGTCGACGGCGATCGGAGCGTCGACACGATGATTCAAGCTCGGCGCGTCGATTTCGCCGCGCGCCAAGAGCCCCTCGCGGTGATCCTCGGCTGCTCGGACTCGCGCGTGCCGGTCGAGGTCGTGTTCGATCAAGGTTTCGGCGACCTGTTCGTCATACGCGTCGCGGGCAACATCGTCGCGCCGTCGCAGATCGGCAGCGTGGAGTTCGCGGTGGAGCGGCTCGGCACGCGGCTCGTCGTCGTGCTCGGGCACACGCGCTGCGGCGCCGTGCAGGCGACGCTCGAGGACTTGCAGCAGAAGCAGAGCCAGTCCTGGAACATGAACTCGATCGTCAGCCGCATCCGGCCCTCCGTCGAGGGGCTGCTCGCGACCGATTTGAAGCACGATCACGCAGCGCTCGTGACGCATGCCGTGCGCGCCAATGTGCGCGCGTCCGTGAACCAGCTGCGCCATGGCTCCGACGTGCTCGAGCGCTTGAGCCGCGTCGACGGATTGCAGATCGTCGGCGGCGAGTATTCGCTCGACACCGGCATCGTGGATTTCTTCGACGGGCCGTGAGCGCGGCCGCCGCGATGTACCGGCTCCACGCACCCTCGTAGTGAACCGATCGGCCGCCGTCTTGCGGGGGCGGTGGAAACGTGATTACTTAGCCCGAGTTTTTTGGTGCTCGCTCGAGCGCTCGGGGCCGAGATGATGAATCGCTGCAAGCCGCTGATCGCCGCGGCGCTGATGTTGATCGGGGCCGCGGCCTCGGCGCAGGAGCTGCAAGCCGGGCGCGACTACACGGAAGTCGTGCCCCATCAGCCCACGACCGACGCGAAGCGCGTGGTGGTCACCGAGTTCTTCTCGTACGCGTGCCCCCACTGCTTCTCGTTCAACCCGTCGCTCACGGTCTGGGTGAGCAAGCTGCCGAAGGATGTCCTGTTCGAGCGTGTCGCGGTCGCGTTCGGCCGCCAGCCGTGGCAGAAACCGGCGCAAATCTTCTACGCGCTCCAAGCGCTCGGAAAGGCGGAGGAGCTGAGCCCCGCGGTGTTCGGCGCGCTGCACGTCGAGCGTGCCGACTGGCAGACGGACGCGCAGATCATGGATTGGGTCGCGGCGCACGGCGTGAACCGCGACGAGTTCGCCGCGGCGTTCAATTCGTTCGGCATGCGTTCGTTTCTCGCGCGCGGCGATCAGCTCGCGACCGCGCACAAGCTCCGCGGAGTGCCGACGCTCGTCGTCGACGGCAAGTACGCGCGGATGATCGACGACAACGGGGACTTCGGCGCGCAGCTCGCGATCGTCGATCGCCTGATCGCAAAAGCCCGAGCCGAAAAGGCGGAGTGACGTGAACCTGCCCGTCGTCATCGTGCGCGGGTCCGTGCTCGGCGTGCCGCCGGCCGCGTGGCGGCGACTCTAGGCCGACTCGCCGATGGAATCGTCCGCGATCTTCGCGCCGTTCTTCGTGATGATGTTTCTCACGCTCGTCGTCTGGGCGTACATGTACGCGCGCCGCATCCCGTTCATCAACTCGTTGAAGCTGAAGCCGGAGGACCTCGCCAAACCGGGCGAGCTCGCGCGTCTGTCGCCGCCCGCGGTGTCGAATCCGTCCGACAACCTCAAGAACCTGTTCGAGATCCCGGTGCTGTTCTACGCCCTCGCGCTGTTCCTGTTCGTGACGAATCGCGTCGACGCGCTCTATCTCGCCGCGGCGTGGGTATTCGTCGCGTTTCGTGCCGCGCACAGCCTCGTGCACTGCACCTTCAATCACGTGTTGCTGCGCTTTTCCCTCTACCTCGTGGCGACCGTTGCGGTATGGTTCATGCTTGTGCGCGCGGCGCTCGACTACTTCGCCGCCTAGCGCGGCGTGAGGGAGGAACGGAATGACTCGCAGGTCGCGCTATTTGCTCAACGTCGGAATCTGCGTGCTGGTGCTCGCGCACGCGATCTATCGGTTCATGGGCAGGCCCGAGGTCGCGAGCGAGCTGTGGCTCGGCCTCGTCGTCGCGCAGGGAGTGCTCGGTGCATTCGGCATCGTCTGGTTCTGGATTCGGTCGCGCGGCGCAGCGGCGTGAAGCGGCGCTGACCGCGATGCGTACGCCGTCGTTCCGCCGCCGTGGCTGAAATCGAGCGCAAGCTCGCGGCGCTCGGCTTGATCCTTCCGCCGCCGATTACGCCGCCGCGCGGCGTCGTGCTGCCGTTTCGGTTCGTCCGCGTACTGGGTAGCCGCGCGTACGTATCGGGTCACGGTCCGCAGAATCCAGACGGCACGCTCGCTCAGCCGCTCGGCAAGGTCGGGCGCGAGGTGAGCGCGGAGCAGGGCTATCGCGCGGCCCGGCTCACGGCGCTCGCGATCCTGAGCAGCCTGCGGCGCGCGCTCGGCGACCTCGACCGTGTGCATGCGTGGGCGCGCGTGTTCGGAATGGTGAGCTCCGCGCCGGGCTTCAACGCCCAGCCGAGCGTGATCAATGGCTTCTCGGACCTGATCCTCGAGCTCTACGGTCCGGAGCGCGGCGCGCATTCGCGCAGCGCCGTCGGCGTCGCGGAGCTGCCGTTCGACTTGCCGGTCGAGATCGAGGCGGAAGTCGAGATCGCGCCGTGAGCGCGGACCGTTCGAATTCGAAAGCAACGCGCGGAGTGTCGCGCGGCGCCGGCACCGCTAGATTGGCTCTCGAGCAGAAACCACGGAGGTGTGACGCGATGAGCTCGACAGCCAGTAATTTCGAACGCAACGAACGAGTTGCGGCCCGGACGGCCGGTTGGCGCACGGACGAGGAGCGCTGGGCCGCGGTGCAGCGACGCGAGGTCTCCGCCGACGGCGCGTTCTTCTACTCGGTGCGGACCACGGGCGTCTACTGCCGGCCGTCGTGCGCGGCACGGCTGCCCCTGCGCAGCAACGTGCGTTTCCACTCGACGGCCGTCGAAGCCGAAGCGGCTGGGTTTCGCGCGTGCAAGCGCTGCCGTCCGGGCGGGCCCGAGCTCGCAGCGCGCCGCGTGGCCGCGATCGCCGCGGCGTGCCGGCTCATCGGGCAGTCGGATACTGTGCCGCGCGTCGCGGACCTCGCCGCCGCCGCGGCAATGTCGCGTTTCCACTTCCAGCGTGTGTTCAAGCAAGTGACGGGTCTTACGCCGCAGGTCTACGCGCGCGAGAAGCGCGCGGAGCGTTTGCGCGCGCAGTTGCACAAGGGCGCGCCGGTCACGGAAGCGATCTACGCGGCCGGCTTCAACTCGAGCGGCCGGTTCTATGCGGAAGCCGGCAACACGCTCGGGATGCCCGCGCGCGACTACCGCGCGGGCGGAACCAACGCCTCGATCCGCTTCGCCGTGGGCGAATGCTCGCTCGGCGCGATCCTCGTCGCGGCCAGCGAGCGCGGCGTGTGCGCGATCCTGCTCGGCGACGATGCGGCCGCGCTCACGCGCGAGCTCGAGGACCGCTTCCCGAGAGCCGAGCTCGAGCCCGGCGACCGCGACTTCGATCAATGGGTCGCGCGGGTCGTGGGGCTCGTCGAGGCGCCGCAACTAGGCTGCGAATTGCCGCTCGATATTCGCGGCTCCGCGTTCGAGCAGCGCGTTTGGCGCGCGCTGCGCGATATCCCGCCGGGCTCGACCGCGAGCTACGCCGAAATCGCGGCGGCGATAGGCGCGCCGAGCTCGGCGCGTGCGGTCGCGCGCGCGTGCGCGGCCAACGCCTTGGCGGTTGCGATCCCGTGTCATCGCGTGGTGCGTAGCGACGGCGGCATCGCGGGCTACCGTTGGGGTATCGAGCGCAAGCGCGCGCTGCTCGCTGCCGAGCGCACAAAACTTGAGAATGCTCGGCCCGGGGAATAGCCCCCGGGGAATAGCCCATGCGCGCGGGTTATCATCGGGCCAAGAGTTACCCAAGAATCACCTTCACGCCGGGGGGCATCATGTTCACGTCACACGTCAGTCGCCGCACTCTGCTCGCCGTCGCCGCGAGTCTCACGCTCGGCACCGTCACGCTGCTTGATGCAGCGAGGGTCGAGGCCCAGCCGTCCGGCGCGCCGCTCAAGATCGGCATCATCGGCACCGGCAAGATCGGCGGCGCGCTCGCGCGGCATTGGGTGAAGGCCGGGCACGAAGTGTTCGTGTCGTCGCGCCATCCGGAAGAGTTGCAGGATCTCGTCAAGGAGCTCGGGCCGAAAGCGCGCGCGGGCACGCCGAAAGAAGCGGCCGCGTTCGGCAGCGTCGTGCTCGTCTCGATTCCTTACGGCGCGATGCCGCAGATCGGCGAGGACCTTCGCGCCGAGCTCGCGGGTAAAGTGATCATCGACACGAGCAATCCCAATACCGGCCGCGACGGCGCTCAGGCGGCCGAATGGCAGAAGAAGGGTGCGGGCGTCTCGACCGCGGAGCTGCTGCACAGCACGCGCGTCGTACGCGCGTTCAATTGCATCCCGGCCGCATCGCTCGCGAACAACGGCAACCGGCAGCCCGAGCGGATCGCGATCCCGGTCGGCGGCGACGATGCGGCGGCGCTCGAGATCGGGCAGCGCCTCGTGCGCGAGGCGGGCTTCGATCCGGTCATGGTCGGCTCGCTCGCCAAGACGCGCGAGTTCGATCTCGGCCAACCGCTCGCACAGGGGAACCTCACGGCCGCGCAGCTGCGCGCCAAGCTAAATCCATAACCGGAGTAGCGGGCGGCGTGCCGGCGCTAGTCGCTATGGCACTCGTAGATGACCGGCACGTCGTGCTCGATCGCGTAGTTGCGCGCGATGAACATCGCGTCTTCTTTCGTCATCGCCTCGCAATCGACGATCGTCGAGCAGCTCCAGCCCGAGCGCGCGCCGTAGCTGTCGCCTTTCGGCCGATACGATAGGTGCTCGATCGTGGCGAGCCGCTCGGTGTGCGGCTCGGACTGCCCCGCGGTGTAGACGCGGAGGAAGTTCGGCTCCGTATAGGTCTCGGAGGGCCGGATGACTGGTTTGATTCTCGCCATCGAAATCACGCTCGACGTTGCGGTTGAGTTGCGGCGGCCGTAGGGGGCGTCCCCCGCGACGAATTGCAAGCGTTGTGCCAGCGGGCGGCTGAGCGAAGCCGCGCGCGACTCGGCTCCGGTTATGTCAATCCCGAGTGACGCTCGTCGTCAGAAATGGGCGATGCGCGGCGCGGCAGCGTTCCCTACCCGCGCGCTCCGGCACAAACCTCGCCGTGACTCGGCTCACAGCCATGCCGCGGCGATTCTGTTGAAATAGTTCTGTTATTAGAAGCATCTCGCAAGGAAGTGGGAGTGAGCGCGCCGCAAGACGAATCGGGCTCGGGCAAACACAGAAGCGCCAGCATTCGCTTCGTCGAGCAATTCCTCAAGCAAGGCCAACAAGGCCGCTTGGTCGGCTTGCTGCTCGGGCAGCTCGACGCGTTCAACCGCATCGCGACGACCTTCGGGCACGACGAGTGCGAGACGTTTTGCGCCGCGTACGCGGAGAAGCTTCGCGACACGCTGGCGGCGCGGACGCCGATAATCCGGCTGTCGGAGCGCCGCTTCGCCGTGCTGCTCGACGTCGACTCGATGTCGGCCGTCATGGACGCAGCGATTCGGCTCACCGAGGATCATCCGCCGCAGCTCGAAGTGGGCGGCGACGCGTTCCTCGTGGACGTCACGCTCGGAGTGGCCGTGTACCCGTCGCACGCCGACGATGCAGCGACGCTGTTTCGGCGCGCCGAGCTCGCGTTGAAGGAAGCGCGCGAGAACGAGCTTTCGTTCGACATCTACCGGCCGGACGCTACTCAACAGCAGGCCGCGTTGTGGAAGTTCGAGAGCGAGCTCAAGAACGCCGTCGCGCAGAACGAGCTCGAGGTCTACTTCCAGCCGAAGGTCGAGATCGCGGCGCGCCGCGTCTGCGGCGTCGAGGCGCTCGTCCGCTGGCGCACTCAATCCGGTCGATTCGTTCCGGCGAGCGATTTCATTCCGCTTGCGGAGCGCTCGGGCGTGATCGTTTCGATTACTTGGTTCGTGTTCGATCGCATCGCGGAGCGGCTCCAGGAATGGGCCGCGCTGCCCAAGCCGTTCTCGATCGCGGTGAACGTGTCGCCCCAGGTGCTCGCGGACCGCGAGTTCGTAACGCGCTTGAAAAAGCTCAAGTCCGCGCTCGATGAGTGGGGCTTCGGGCTCACGATCGAGCTCACCGAGGACAGCTTGGTGCAAAGCGACGATTCGTCGCTCGCGAGCATCGAGCGCGTTCGCAAGCTCGGCATCGATCTCGCGATCGACGACTTCGGCAAGGGCTATTCGTCGCTGTCCTATCTGAAGCAGATCCCGGCCACGGAGATCAAGATCGACAAGCGCTTCATCGGAACGATCGCGCTCGACGAGAAGGATCAGCAAATCGTCAAAACGGTGATTGCGCTCGCCCACGCGCTCGGCATGCGGGTGGTCGCGGAAGGCGTGGACAGCGCCGAGGGGCTGGCGGTCGTCGGCGAGCTCGGTTGCGAGATGGCGCAAGGCTTCTTCATCGGTCGGCCGATGCGCGGCGATCTCGTACCCGAGTGGCTCGACCACTACATCGCCACCGCGACCAATCCGCGCGCAGCCGTCACGAAGATCTGGAACCGTCGCGCGGGGAATTAAGCTCCCGCGCTTAGACTCAGGCCCGCGAACCCTTCGAACTAGCATAGAATCCTGCGGCACGATCGCAAGCCGACAGGACGGTCGATGGGGCTGCTGCTCGATTTCGCGTATTTCCTCGCGTGCCTTCTGCTCTCGCCGTGGATTCTTTACCGGCTCGTGCTCGCGCCGGGGCGCCGCGATTTTGCGATGCGCTTCGGGGTCGGGCTCGGCGAGCGGCTCGACGAGAGCATCTGGCTGCATGGCTCCTCCGCCGGCGAGGTGACGCTGTTGAGGCCGCTGGTCGCGTTGCTCGAACGCGATCTTCCCGGTACTCCGCTCGTGATCTCCGCCTTCACTGCTACCGGCCTTGCAGCGGCCCGCAAGCTGTATTCCCGTCACCGCGTCGTCCAATTTCCGCTCGATCTGTCGTGGGTCGTCCGCCGCTTCTTGCGGCACTTCGAGCCGCGCCTCGTGATCATCGTGGAGTCCGAGTTCTGGCCGAACTTCATCCGTTGCGCACACCGCCAGGGTAGGACCGTCGTCGTCGTGAACGGCAAGATGTCCGCGAAGTCGTATCGCGTGCACGCGCGCACGCGCCTGATTCCGCGGGTGCTCGCGGAGCTCGATCTCTTGGCCGTGCAGACCGAGGAGCACGCGGAGCGGCTGCGCTCGCTCGGTGTGCCCGCGGATCGCATTCGCGTCACGGGCAACATGAAGTACGATCTCACGCGGCCGCCGGCCGACGTAGAGCATGGTCTCGCGCTGCGCCGCACTCTCGGCTACGCCAACGACGACGTCGTGATCATCGGGGGCAGTCTCCACGAGCAGGAGGATGAAGCGCTGCTCGACGCGTTCGCCGCGGCGCGCGCGGTGAACGAACGCGCCGCGCTCATCATCGTGCCGCGCTATCCTGCCGACGCCGCGACGGTCGAGCAGCACGTGCTGGCGCGCGGCGAGCGCGCCGTGCGCAAGACCGCGGTCGCGGCCGGGGCCGAGCCGCCCGGGCGCACCGGAGTTCTGGTCGTCGACACCGTCGGCGAGCTCGGCAGCCTCTACGCCGCGGCCGACATCGCATTCGTCGGCGGGAGCTTGTTCTTCCGCGGTTCGAACAAGGGCGGGCACAACTTGATGGAGCCCGCCATCCTCTCGGTGCCCGTGCTGTTCGGCCCTTACAACTTCAGCTTCAAGGAGACCGTCGAGGATCTGTTGGCCGCTGACGCGGGCCGGTTGGTCGCGGACGCGAACGAGCTAGCGAGAAGCATCGTCGAGCTCGTCGCAGACGGACGGAAGCGGCGCGAGCTCGGGCTGCGTGCACAGCGCGTCGTGCGCGTGGGCCAAGGCGCGACAGCTCGCAACTACGAATTGTTGCGCGAGCGTCTGCGCACAGGTCCGCGGCCCTTGCGGCATCCGCTGGCAGACCGCAAAATGCCGCGATCGCCCAAGGACTTGGATTCCACACTATGAGCTCCCCCCCGAGTTCGCCACCGGCCAAGAAGCATGTCCAGGTCGGCGACATCGATTGCGGCTCCGATCAGATGTTCCTGATCGCCGGGCCCTGCGTCATCGAGGCGGAGCCGCTGATGATGCGCACGGCGGAGCGCTTGAAGAAGATCGCGTCGAACCTCGGCGTCTCGGTGATCTTCAAGTCGTCGTTCTCGAAGGACAACCGCAGCTCGCTCGACTTCTACCAAGGCCCGGGCCTCGACGAAGGGCTCAAGCTGCTCGAGAAGGTGAAGCGCGAGTTCGAGCTGCCGCTCCTCACCGACATCCACTACCCGTACCAGGCGGCGCCGGCGGCCGAGGTCGTCGACGTCATCCAGATCCCGGCATACCTCTGCATGCAGTCGGAGCTCGTCGTGGCCGCGGCGAAGACCGGCGCCGTCGTGAACATCAAGCACGGCCAATTCATCGCGCCCGACAACATGGCCAAGCCCGTCAAGAAGATCGAGGATTCCGGCAACCACAAGATCATCCTCACCGAGCGCGGCTATACGTTCGGCTACAACGACCTCATCGTCGATCCGCGCAGCTTCTACTTGCTCAATCAGATCGGCTATCCCGTGGTATTCGACGCCGGGCACTCGATCCGCAAGTACGGTATTCCGAGCAAGGACCCGCGCGGCGGCGCGCGGCAGTTCCTCGACACGCTCGCGCGCTCGGCCGTCGCGGCCGGCGTCGACGGGTTCTTCATCGAGGCGCACCCGAATCCACCCGAGGCGCTCTGCGACGCGGCGAGCCAGTACTACCTCGAGGATCTCGAGCGGTTCATGCGGCCGCTCATCGACATCCACAATTTGGTTCGCAGTCAGACGGTGCACTGAGGCATGGAACTTTATCTCGACTCGGTCGACTTCAAAGAGATCGAAGCGGCGCTCGCCTTCGGCTTCGTCAAAGGGCTAACGACGACGCCCACGTTCATGCATCGGCATGGCATCACGGACATCGACGGCGCGATCGTGAAGCTGTCGGGCATGGTGCCCGAGCTTCAGGTCGAGGCGCTCGGCGACACGCCCGACGCGATCCTCGCGGAGGCCGAGCGGCTGCTCGGCTTGCCGCTCGAGCGCGAGCCGGTGTTCAAGGTGCCCATCTCGAACGACGGCGTGAAAGCCTGCAAACGCCTCGTCGACAAGGGTCATCGCGTCAACGTCCACCTCATCTACACGCTGAACCAGGCGTACATGGCGATGGAGGCGGGCGCTTCGTTCATCTGCCCGCTCGCGGGCCGCATGCAGGACCAAGGTCACGACGCGATCCAGCTGTTCGAGCAGATCGTCGACGTGATCGACCGCTACGGCTACGACAGCAAGGTGATGTTTTCGTCCGTGCGCCACGCGGAGCACGTTCGCCAGGCGATGCTCGCCGGTGCGCACGTGTGCACGATGCCGTTCAGCGTGATGAAGAACCTCTGTGAGAACACGCTCACGGCCGCGGGCACCGCGCAGTTCAGAGAGCACACGGCGCTGATGACGACGCGCGTGAAGGACGTCATTCGCGAGTCGAATCCCGTATGCGAGACGAACGATACGCTCAACCACGCGATGGTGAAGATGACGGAGTCGCGTCTGGGCACCGTCACGCTCGTCGACGCCCAGGGCGCCGTCGCGGGAATTTTCACGGACGGCGATTTGCGCCGTAAGCTGCAAGCGGGCGGCCGCGCGATCCTCGACAAGAAATTGGCCGAGATCGGCTTCTCGACGTCGCCCGTCACGGTCGCGCACGATGCGTTGCTCAACGATGCGGTCAAGATCTTCAAGAGCAAAGCGCTCGACAGCATCATCGTCGTCGATGGCAAGAAGCCGGTCGGCGTGCTCGACGTGCAGGACTTGATCAAGCTCGGGTTGTTGGGCCAAGAGCATCTCTAAATGTCCGCCGATACCGAGCTCGAGATGCGCTTCTCGAAGCTCGGCGGCGTGTTCCTCACGCCGATCCGCGTCATCAAGCAGCGCCTGCTGACCATCCGCGGCCTCGTCTGCGACTGGGACGGGGTGTTCAACGGCGGAGCGAAGGGCGAGGGTAGCGCGAGCACCTTCTCCGAGCCCGATTCGATGGGCACGAATCTGTTGCGCTACGCCTTGTGGCGCGCGCACGGCGGAGTGCTTCCGGTCGCCGCCTTGATCACCGGCGCGGACAATCCCTCTGCACGCGCGTTTGCGGAGCGCGAGCACTTTCACTCCATCTATCACGGGGCGCGCACCAAGACGGGCGCGATCGAGGCGCTGTGCGGCATCCACAACATCTCGTCCGAGCAACTCGTGTGCGTCTTCGACGACGTCAACGACCTCGGCATGTCGTTCGGCTGCGGCATCCGCGTGCTCGTGCGGCGCGACGCGAGCCCGCTCTTGCACGACTACGTGACTCGCCAGCATCTCTGCGACTACATCACGGCTCACTCTTCCGAGCGCTACGCGGTGCGCGAGGTCTGCGAGCTGCTGCTCGGGTTGCTCGGCTCGTTCGAAGCCGTGGTCGCGTCGCGCGTGGCGTGGGACGACGAGTACGCGCGCTATTTCGCCGCGCGCCAAGCGGTCGCGACTCGGCTCATCGATAGCGCCGCCACTACGCTGGGCGGAACGTGAGCGTCTGGCGCATCGCCGTCTACCTGCTCCTCCCGTACGCGCTCGCCAACCTCGTGTGGCGCGGGCTGCGCTATCCGCCGTATTGGCATCGGTGGCCGGAGCGCTTCGGGTTCGTGGTACCGCTCGGCGCGCGCCGCGTGATCTGGGTTCACGCGGTGTCGGTCGGCGAGGTGCGCTCGGCCGCCGCGTTGATCGAGGCGCTCGTCGAGCGCTATCCCGAGCACCGGCTCGTCGTGACGACGATGACGCCCACGGGCTCGGATCAAGTGCGCGACCTATTCGGCGAGCGCGTGAGCCACTGCTACGTGCCCTACGACTTCCCGGACGCGGTGCAGCGCTTCTTCGACCGCGTCCATCCGGAGATCGCGGTGATCGCGGAGACGGAATTCTGGCCGAACATCTTCGCCGAGTGCGGCCGCCGCGGTGTTCCGCTGTTGCTCGTGAATGGCCGTGTATCGCAGGCGTCGCTGCGCGGATACCTGCGCGTGCCGACGGACCGCGCGCGCGATGCTCGCGAACGCCGATCTCCTGTGCGCGCAGACGCGCACCGATGCACAGCGGTTGCGCAACCTCGGGGCGCCCGAGGCGCTCGTGAAGGTGACGGGCAACCTGAAGTTCGACGTCGAGCTTCCCCGCGACTTGCTCGAGAGCGGCCGCGCGCTGCGTGAGCAGTGGGGGCGCGACCGCCCCGTGTGGATCGCGGCGAGCACGCACGCCGGTGAGGAGCGCCGCGTGCTCGATGCGTTCGAGCGGCTGCGCGCGTCGATCCCGGATCTGCTACTCGTGCTGGTGCCGCGTCATCCGGAGCGCTTCAAGTCCGTAGCGCGGCTCTGCCAGCGGCGCGGGCTCCGCGTCGCGCTGCGGAGCCGGGCGCGGGGTACGCTGCCGGCAGGCTCGGACGTGCTGATCGGTGACACGATGGGGGAGCTGCAGCGGCTCTACGCGGCTGCAGACGTCGCGTTCATCGGCGGCAGCCTCGTGCCGCATGGCGGACAAAACCTCCTCGAGGCGTGCGCCGTCAACGTGCCGCCGGTCTTCGGGCCGCACATGTTCCACTTCGAGGAGATCGCCGCGATGGCGCTCGAGCGCGGCGCCGCGCGCCAGGTGCACGACAGTGCCGCACTCGCCGCCGCAGTCGCGCTCTACTTCGAGCAGCCGGAGCTGCGGCGCGCGGCGGGTCGGGCCGCGCACACCCTGGTATCGGACAACCGCGGTGCGCTCGCACGCACTCTCGAGCTCATCAGCGGCTCGGTGGTTCGCGTGCTCGCGCGCGCGGCGGGCCCCGAGCGCGCGAGCGGGATCAGCTCCGCCACTTGATGTTGCAGCCGATGCTCGGCGTTTGCGTGCGCGGCACGGGCTTGCCTGCGAGCGCGGCGTCGGCTGCGGCACGCAAGTCCGCGCCCGTCACTGCCAAGTCGTTGCGGGGTCGGCTCGAGTCGAACTGGCCGTGGTACACGAGCTTGCGCTCGCGGTCGAACAGGAAAAAATCCGGCGTGCATGCGGCGTCGTAGGCGCGTGCGACGTTCTGGGTCTCGTCGAGCAGGTAGTCGAACGTGAAGCCGAACTTCTCGGCATCAGCTTGCATTCGTTCGGGGCGATCCTCCGGGTAGGCGTCGATGTCGTTCGCGTTGATCGCGATCACGGCGAGGCCCTTGTCCTGGTACTCGCGCGCGAACTGCGCGAACGCGCTCTTGATGTGCTTCACGAACGGACAGTGGTTGCTCCAGAACACGACGAGCAATGCTTTCGCATCGGGGAAGTCGCCGAGCGCGACGATGCGCCCGGCGAAGTCCGGAAGCGCGAAGTTCGGCGCGACGATGCCGAGCTCGCGCTGCGTCGAAGACGTCATTACCATCGATTCCCTCCGAGTTTGGACGGTGAGCCGCTTCGTGCTCGCCGCTAAGGTCCATGCGATCGCTCGGAAATTCTAGCGCGGACACATCATGGTGAAAGCACGGCTTGCGAGATACGAGCGTGCGACGGCCTTGCTCGTCGCGCTGCTCGGCGCCGTTTCGGCCGGGCTGCCGCGCACTGCGGGCGCGTTCGGCCCGCTCGGCCATCGGATTGCGGGGCTGCTCGCCGAGCCGGCGCTGTGCCCCGCAGCGCGCGAGCAGGTCGCGGACCTCGGCGGCGGACAATCGCTTGCCGAGCTCGGCCTCTGGGCGGACCAGATTCGAGGCGTTCCGGGCTGGGAGCGATCGGCGCCGTGGCACTACATGAACGTCGACGAACGCGACGCCGCGCGCGGCGATGCGGCAGCCGCCGCGGCCGCGATTCGCGAGTATCGTTCGCCGCCCGAGGGCGACGTGCTGAGCGCGATTGCGCGGTTTCGCGCGGAGCTGTCGGACCGCGCGCTGCCAGACAGTCAGCGCGCCATCGCGCTGCGCTTCCTGGTGCACTTGGTCGTCGACCTCCACCAACCGCTGCACGTCGGCCGTGGCGCGGATCGCGGCGGCAACGACGTCGACGTCCGTTATGGTCCGACGGTGGTGAATCTGCACCGTTTCTGGGACACCGACGTGCTCGAGCTGCGGCACTTGGGACCCGAGCGCTACGCCCGGACCTTGCGATCGCGGCTCGAGACCGCACCCCCGCCCGGCTCGGCCGGGCCAGCCGGGTGGGCCGCCGAAAGCCTCGCCCTGCGCCCACAGATCTACGCGTTCCAGCGTCCCGACGCGTCGCGCGCGGCGCCGCAAACACTCGACGCCGCCTACCTTGCAGCCGCGCAAGCGATCGTGGATGAACGACTAGTGCGCGCAGCCGAGCGTCTCGCCGCCACCCTGAACGAAGCGTTCTGCGCCCCCGCGCCACACTGACCGGCGCGCCACGCCGACCCGGCGCGCGACGCTGACCCGCGCGCCGCCGCCCGGCGCGCGCCACGCTGCCCCGGCGGGCAGCGCTCACGATAGGCGTCTCCCGGGGCGTCGGCGCACATGGATGTGCGCCGCCGAGCCCCAGGGATGGCGTCTTGGCGTCCCCGGGAGATGCCTATCGTGAGCGCTGCGCGCCGGCGCGAAGGTCCAGAGCGCCAGCAGCGCCGGAGCGCCGGAGCGGGCTTGAAGCGCGAGCTTATTCAGTGCGCAACGCGTCGAGCGGCTCGAGCCGCGCGGCTGCGCGCGCCGGCAGCACGCCCGCCACGAGCCCGATCGTCACCGCGATCACGAGCGCGAGCACGACGTATAACGGGGAGATCCTCGCCGGCATCGACGGCATCGCGATGCGCGTGAGCACGACGATGCCGATCCCGAGAACGAGGCCGCCGGCGCCGCCGATCGCGGACAAGAGCATCGCCTCGCCGACGAACAGCTGCGCGATCCGGCTCCTGCGTGCGCCGATCGCGCGCAGCAGACCGATTTCCTGCGTGCGCTCCCGCACCGCGATCGTCATTATCGTGAAGATGCCGACGCCGCCCACGAGCAGCGAGATGCCGCCGAGCGCCGCGACGCCGAGCGTGAGCACGCCGATGATGGACCCGAGCACGTCGAGCATCTGCTGCTGGGTGACGATCGTGAAGTCCTCGCCGCTGTGGCGCGCGAGCAGGATCCGCTTGATACCTTCCACCACCTCGTCGATTGGCGCGTTTTCCGCATACAGCACGTCGATCTCGGCGAGGCCCTCGCGATTGAACAGCTCGAGCCCGCGCGCCGCCGGGATGTACACCGTGTCGTCGAGATTCACGCCGACCATGTCGCCCTTCGTTTCCATGATCCCGACCACCTGGTAGCGGTCGCCGCCGACGCGGATCCGACTCCCAAGCGCATTCGCGCCGGCGTACAGCTCCTCGTACACCTTGGAGCCGAGCACGGCCACGGGCCGGGCGCGCTCGAGCTCGTCCGGCGGCAGGAAAGTGCCGCCGGCGACGTTGAACTTGAACGCGCGGTCGAACTCGGGCCCGACGGCATAGACGCTCACGCTGCGCTCGCGGCCGTTCGCCTCGACCGACCCGCTGCCGACGACGATCGGCACCGAGTGCAGCACGTGCGGCGCGCGCGCGATCGCCTCGGCGTCGGCGAGGCTCAACGGACGCACCGAATTCAGCACGCCGGGAGCCACGCCGAACGTGCTCGACTTGCCGGGCTGGACGGCGAGCGTCGTCGTGCCGAACTGCGTGAACTGATCCACCATGTAGCGGTTCAATCCTTCGCCGATCGAGGTCAGCAGCACCACGGCGGTCACGCCGATGCCGATGCCGAGTGCGGTGAGCGTGCTGCGCATCCGGTGCGCGGCGACGGATTGGGCGATCACGCGGACGAAGTCTTGGCTGCGCATGTCAGTGCTGCTGCAGCGCGTTCACGGGGTCGAGCCCCGCCGCGCGCCGCGCCGGCAGGATGCCGAACACGAGGCCGCTTGCGATCGCGACGACGACGGCGGACCACGATGCCCACGCGGGCGCCTGGAAATCGAGCACGGGAAACGCGGCGCGCAGCAGCCAAGTGCCGCCGTTGCCGATCGCAAGTCCGACGAGCGCGCCGAGCAGCGACAGGCAGCATGCCTCGGTGAGGAACAGCGCGATGATCTGGCGGTTGCGCGCGCCGACCGCTTTGAGCAAGCCGATCTCGGCAGTGCGCTGGCTCACCGCGACGAGCATCACGTTCATGATCAACACGCCGGCAACGACGAGGCTGATCGCGGCGATGGCCGCGAGCCCCGCGGTGATCATTCCGAAGATCGTGTCGAATGTGGATACGAGGGCGTCCTGCGTGACCACCGTGATGTCTTCCTCGCCTGCGTGCCGTGCTTTGATCGTTTGGAGGATATCGCGCTTCGCGGCCTGCACGGTGTCGCCGCTGCTCGCCTCGACGAGGATCCGGAACACGGCGGACGTGTTGAAAATCTGCTGCGCGTTCGCGATCGGCAGCGTCACGGTCTCGTCGACGTTGAACCCTCCCGCGAGGCCCTGTTGGGCGAGCACGCCGACGACGCGGCAGCGCGAGTCGCCGATGCGGACCCACTGGCCCACGGGGTTGCCGGCGCCCGCGAACAGCTCGCGCTCGACGGTGTGCCCCAGCACGCAGACCGGCGAGGCCGTGTCGAGGTCGGCGGGAGGCAGGAACCGGCCCGATTCGAGCGCCCAGTGCTGGATCGCGGCCATCGGCTCGCTCGTGCCGAGCAACGTGACGTCGCGCTCGCGCGCGCGCCACGACACGGTGCCCGCGCCGACGACGAGCGGCGTGACCTGCGCGACGCGCGCGCTGCGCGTCAGCGCGATCGTGTCCTCGAGCGTGAGCTCGCGCGCGGTCTCGCCGATCAGAAGGCCCTGGATGCCGCTGCCCGACGTCTCGGCCTTGCCCGGCAGCACGATCAGGAGATGCGTGCCGAGCGACTGAAACTGACCCGTTACGTAGCGGCGCGCGCCCTCGCCGACGGCCGTCAGTGTGACGACGGCTGCGACTCCGATCGAGATCGCGATCA
Source organism: uncultured Gammaproteobacteria bacterium (assembly GCA_963742115.1). Taxonomy (GTDB): domain Bacteria; phylum Pseudomonadota; class Gammaproteobacteria; order Steroidobacterales; family Rariloculaceae; genus FEN-1219. The sequence goes on along the minus strand of CAVUKQ010000004.1, from coordinate 176,488 downwards.
GCAGCATCGACGTGCGCAGGGGGTAGCGTTGGAGCGCCTGGAGGGACAGCCGCGTGACGTCGAGCGCCCTCATGGGCTCTTCTCGTCGCTGACGATCTTGCCGTCGCGCAGCGTGAGGCGCCGGCGTGCGCGCCCGCCGATCAGCGGGTCGTGCGTCACGATCAAGAGGCCGATCCCGCCGCGATTGAGCTCCTCGATGATCTTCATGACCTCGGCGCCCGATTTCGAATCGAGATTGCCCGTCGGCTCGTCGGCGAGCAGGAAGCTCGGCTTCATGATGATCGCGCGGGCGATCGCGACGCGTTGGCGCTCGCCGCCCGACAGCTGGTCGGGCCGATGATCGAGCCTCGCCTTGAGGCCCACCGACTTGAGCACGTCGCTCGCGCGCTCGCGCCGCTCGCGCGGCGCGGTGCCGAGCAGCACGAGCGGCAGCTCGACGTTCTCGAGCGCCGTGAGCCGCGGGATCAAATGAAAGAACTGGAAGATGAACCCGATGTGCCGCTGGCGTGCGTGTGCGAGCGCATCGTCATCCAAGCTCGACACGTCCTCGCCTTGCAGCTGGTAACGGCCCTCGTTCGGCCGGTCGAGCAGGCCGAGCACGTTCAGCAGCGTCGACTTGCCCGAGCCCGATGGGCCCATGATCGAAACGTACTCGTCGTCGCCGATCGTGAGATCCACGTGGTCGAGCGCGTGCACGGTCTCCCCGCCGACCGCGTATTCACGGCAGATACCTTTGAGCTCCATCATGTTGCGGTTCGGGGCGCTAGTGCTTCGACGCGCTTCACTCCGGGACGGCGGCCGCGCCGTCGGCGACGCCGTCGCGGTCGATCGAGCTCACGACGCGATCGCCTTCGGCGAGCCCGCGCACGATCTCCGTGTATTCCCAGTTCGCGACCCCGGTCTCGATCGTGCGTGCAGCGAGCTTGTTGGTTGCGGCGTCGAGCACGTACACGGACTTGTTCGGCAGGATCACGGCCGTCGGCACGCGCAGGACGGCGTCGCGCTGATCGAGCACGACCTCGACGTCGGCGCTGTAGCCCGCCAGCAGACCGGCTTCCGCCGCGTTGTCGAATTCCGCCTCGATCTCCACGGTGCGAGCCTGTTTTTCTTGATCGAGCACGTAGGGCGCCACGCGGCGCACGTGGCCCGGGAACGAGCGGTTCGGAAACGCGTCGAGGCTGATTCGGGCGGGCAGCCCCGCCTTGATGCGCGGCGCGTCGACCTCGTCGATCGGCGCGCTGATGTAGAGACACGTCGCGTCGATCAGGTCGACGGTCGGCGGCGTCGGGATGCCGACGGGCGAAGGCGTGACGAACTCGCCGAGCTCGCCGTTGATCTCGCCTATCACGCCGGCAAACGGAGCGCGCAACTGGCTGCGCTCGAGCTGCGCGCGCGTCACGTCGACTTTCGCGTCGGCCACCCGCGTCGCGTCCTCCGCAGCCGTGCAGCCGGCCGCGCTCGACTCTGCCTTGCCTTGCGCTTGGTCGGCGGCTTCCTCCGACGTGAGCCGCTGATCGTGGAGCTTCATCAAACGCTCGGCGTCGCGCTTCGCGACGTCGGCCGTCACGCAGACTTCGCGCGCGCGTGAGCGCGAGGCGTGTGCGTCGCGCCGCGACAGCTCGAGCTCGGCTTTGATGTCGTCGTTCCAGAGCTCGAGCAGCAGCTCGCCTTCCTCGACGACGTCGCCATTCTTGACCGGCAGCAACGCGATTTTTCCGCCGAGCGCGGGCGATAGGCCGGCGCGCCGGCACGCGTCGACGGTGCCCGCCCGCGTGTTGGCGACGGTTGCGGCGACCGCGCCGCGATCGACGGTGAGCAGGGTGACCTTGACCGGTTTCGGCCTCGTTAGCGCCCACGCGGCGGCGGCAACGACGAGAATGACGACGGCGATGATCGCGATCCGCTTCATTCGCTCACCTCAACTCGGGGGCACACGTCCACGCGACACTCCTGCACGGGGTGCTGGCGCCGTCGCCGACGTTGGCACGGAGGAAGCCGCCTAAGTCACGCACAGGCGGCTGCGTGGGGAAAAACGCAGCGCGGAGTTTAGCGGATCGGGGTCGGAGCGGCGACTACCAGGTGCGGAAGGCGCCGGTGTCGATATGGACGAAATTGGACTGGCGGTAGTACCCGACGCCGCCCGACTGCATCGCAATCGCGGCGTCGCGGAGCTGGTCCGTCTTGGCGCTCGTGAGGCGGACGTCGATGGCGCGGCCGCGCAGGTGGAGGCTGTGCTCGGCGACGCCGCTCGTGACATGACGCAGCGCTTCGTTGGTCTGCGGCGAGCGGTAGCCGGAGATCACCTCGAAGTTGCCGCGGTTCTCGAACTCCCCGTAGAGCCTGTAGAGCTCGTCGAGCAGCGCGACGTCGATCGGGTGAGTCTGCTCCGTGCGGAAGTCGCGCAAGAAGTGATTGATCTGGTCCAGGGCGCCGGCAATCAGTGCGCCGTGCTCGCGGTAGGTAACCTTGAGCTTCTCGGAAGTGTGGATGTGGTAGAAAGAGAGCGACTGAGCTTCGGTTGCGAATGCGTTGGCGCTGCGCCCGAATGTGGTGACCCCAGCCATGCCGGCGAGACTGCTGAGCACGAATTTGCGACGACTTACGGGCATCCAGAAATCTCCCCTCCGGCAAACAATGATGCTGCGCTGACGGCTCGCAAGACGCTGCGCTGCGTCTCACTACGCTACCGCAATATGTAACACGACCAGCGGTGGAGAAGCGACCGTTTTTCTCGCCCCTGCCGTGCGGGGCTCGCGAGTGCGATCAGCCTTCGGTCAGAAAACGCTCGGCGTCGAGCGCCGCCATGCAGCCCGATCCGGCCGAGGTGACCGCTTGGCGATAAATCGGATCCGCGACGTCGCCCGCTGCGAACACGCCCTCGACGCTCGTCGCGGTGGCCAAACCTTTGCGCCCCGTTCGAGTGACGATGTAGCCGCCTTCCATCTCGAGCTGGCCTTCGAACACTTTGGTGTTCGGCGTGTGGCCGATTGCGACGAAGATGCCTTGCACCGCGATCTCGCGCGGCGCTTGGTTCTTCGTGCTCTTGAGCCGCGCTCCCGTCACGCCGCTGTCGTTGCCGACAACCTCGTCGAGCACGTGGTTCCAGAGGATCTCGACGTTGCCGGAACGCGCGCGCTCGACGAGCTTGTTGATCATGATCTGCTCGGCGCGGAACTCGTCGCGCCGGTGCACCACGGTGACCCGCGACGCGATGTTCGACAGGTACAGCGCTTCCTCGACGGCCGTGTTGCCGCCGCCGATGACCGCGACGGGCTGATTCTTGAAGAAGAAGCCGTCGCAGGTCGCGCAGGCGGACACGCCGCGGCCTTTGAACGCGTCCTCGGTCGGCAGGCCGAGGTACTTCGCGGAGGCCCCGGTCGCGATGATCAGCGCGTCGCAGGTGTACTCGGTCTTGCCGCAAAAGAGCCGGAACGGCCGCACCCTAAGCTCGACGCGGTCGACGTGATTGTTGATGAGCTTCGTGCCGAAGCGCTCGGCGTGGCGCTTCATGCGCTCCATGAGCTCCGGGCCTTGCACGCCTTCATCGTCGCCGGGCCAATTGTCGACGTCGGTCGTCGTGGTCATTTGCCCGCCGACTTCGACGCCCGTGATTAGCACGGGCTCGAGCGCGGCGCGCGCGGCATACACGGCCGCCGTGTAACCCGCGGGACCCGAGCCGACGATGATGAGCCGATGATGTTGTGCAGCCATGCCGCCTCCTTACGCGGGCCGTATGGTAGTGGAGCGACTGCTGCAAGTCAGTCGATTGGCTGCCGTGCTCAATGCGTTCCTCCGAGCCACGCCGGCTCGCCGAACGTCGCAAGCAAACGATCGACCTCGGCACGCGGAACGCAGCCGCACGAGCGCGTCGGACCGAACGTCGTGCAGACCGCGCTTGTGTCGACGCCGCAGCCGTCGTCGCGTGCGAGCGGCGGCGCGGCGCAACTGGTCAGCGCGAAGCAGATCGCGATCCCGACCACAAACCGAACGTTCGTGCTGTTTTCGCCGAGCGCCGAATTCATGGCAATGCTCCGCATCGGGGTGGAGTTAGCGAGTCGCGGACGCGACCAGCGTTTCGAACGCGCTGTTCGCGCGCTGCCGGGCCCGAGCGTCGTCGAGCAATCGATGGGCGAAGTTGAAGCCTAGGCCGATGTTGTTGAGCTCGAACGCGAATTGCTCTACGTCGAGGTCCGCGCGGAGCTCCTGCTCCGCGACCGCCTTCGCGGCGATTCGCGCGATGCAGTCGAGCCAGGCCTTTTGCTTTTCCACGAGGTAGTCCCGGAGCTCCCCGGGCCTATCGTCGAGCTCGGTCGACGCGCCGAGCAGCGGACAGCCGCCTTCGCGCTGGTCCTCGGACGCCCACTCGAGCCACAGCGAGAACAGGTGCCGCAAACGGCGAAGGCCGCCGACCTCGCGCAAAGCGGGCAAGATTACCCGGGCGCGGAAATCGTCGACGACGCTTTCGAGAACGGCTTGCTGCAAGGCTTCCTTGGAGCCGAAGTGGCCGAAGAGGCCGCTCTTCGACATGCCGGAAAGCTCGGCGAGCCGGCCGATGCTCAAGGCTTCGAGGCCTTGGACGCTGCAGAGCGCCACGGCGTGGCGCAGGATGGACGCGCGGGTGGCTTCGCCTTTGCTCATGGGGCCGGCATAATACGAACGATCGTTCTTTTGTGTCAAGCCTCGTGCGCGTCGTCACTTTCGTCGTGGCCCTTTCCGCCGCGCTCGATTGGCCGGGCCTCGCTCGCGCCACGCAACTCGCCCGCTTCGCGGGTTCCCTCGCCGCCGCGTTCGCCCGCGGGCCGTTTCCGCGGGCGAACGCGGCGGCTCGGCGAGTTGCTATCGGCACGAGCGAGGCCCGGCCAATCGAGCGCGGCGGAAAGGGCGTAGCGAGGGGTTGATGCGCCGCGCGACGACGTTTGAGTGTTCGTCTGGCATGATTGCGGCCGTTTTAGAGGGCTTGGACTTGGACCACCGCGCGATGTCCCGCCGCCGATCGTTCGCACGGCTCGCGATGGGCGCGGCCGTGCTCTGTGGCGCGGCCGCTGCGTTTGCGCAGGAGCCGGTGTCGCCGCCGCCCTATGTCGCGCAGCAACGCCAGAAGATCGCGCTCGTGCTGTCGGGGGGTGGCGCGCGCGGCGGCGCGCACATCGGTGTGCTGAAGGCGCTCCAGGAGCTGCGCGTGCCGATCGACGAGGTGGTCGGCACCAGCATCGGCGCGGTGGTCGGCGGTTTCTACGTGTCCGGCATGACCGTGCAGGACATGGAGGAGCTCGTCGAGAGCTTGGAATGGGAGACGGCGTTCTTGAACAGCACGCCGCGCAAGCTCAAGTCGTTTCGCCGCAAACGCGACGACGACCTCTTCCTCGTCGACCTGAAGCCTGGTCTCAATCACGGCGAGTTCGAGCTCCCGATCGGAGTCGTGCAGGGCCAGGTGATCGACATGGTGCTGTCGCGTGAGACGCTGCGCGCGTCGATGGTCGACGACTTCGACAAGCTCGCGGTGCCGTTTCGCGCCGTCGCGGGCGATCTCGCGACGGGCGAACCCGTCGTGCTGCGCTCCGGCAACCTCGCGCGCGCGCTGCGCGCGAGCATGTCGATTCCGGCCGCGCTCACGCCGATCGAAATCGACGGACGCTTGCTCGTCGACGGCGGAATCGCGATGAACCTGCCCGTGCAGGTGGCGCAAGAGATGGGCGCCGACGTCGTGATCGCGGTCGACATCTCGACGGGGCTGCTCGGGCGCGAGACGCTGCGCTCGGTGCTCGACGTCACCGAGCAGCTCACGAACCTAATTACGCGCACGGGCCTCGAAGAGCAGCGCCGGCGGCTCGGGCCGGACGACATTCTCGTGACGCCGACCTTCAGCGAGGACTTGGGCTCGATCAGCTTTGCGCGGATGCGCGAGGCGATTCAGGCCGGCTACGACGCCGTGATGCAGCATCGCGACCAATACGAGCGGCTCGCGCTCGACGACGCGCGCTACGCCGCGTACCTCGCGAGCCTCAACGACCCGCGCATGCAGGAGTTGCCGGTGGTCGAGTTCGTGCGCCTCGACAACAACGCCCCGATCGCAGACTCGGTCGTCGAAACCCGCCTGAGCGACATACGCATCGGCGAGCCGCTCGACGTCGATCAGGTCGAGCGTGCGATGAACAAGGTGTACGGGCTCGAGTTCTACCAGAACGTGCGCTACGGACTCGTCAAAGACGAGGGCAAGACCGGACTCGAGGTCGAGCTCGACGAGCGTTCGTGGGGCCCGAATTATTTGCAGCTCGGCATGGACTACAGCTCGGCCGGCGACGAGGCCGCGCTGTTCGGACTCGCCGCGAGCTATCTGCGCACGGCGATCAACGATCGCGGCGGCGAATGGCGCGCGACGTTCGTGATCGGCGACGAGCCGGCGCTGCTCTCGGACTACTATCAGCCGTTCGGCCAACGCGGGCTGTACTTCTTCGCGCCGTCGCTGAACTTCCAATCGAACATCTTCAACGTATGGGAAGACGATGTGCGCGTGACCGAGGCGCAGATCCGCGAAGGCGAGCTCGAAGTCGGGATCGGGCGAGAGCTGCCGAGTTGGGCCGAGTACCGTTTCGGTGTGCGTGCGGCATACGGCACGGAGGAGTTGCGCGTCGGCGCGCCTCTGCCCGCGGAGGACTTCCGGCGCGGCGAGCTGTTCGGCCGTTTCTCGGTCGACACGATGGACAGCGTCTCGTTCCCGCGCTCGGGGACGCTTGCGAGCATGGAATGGCGCGGGTCGCGTTTGGGACTGCATGCCGACCAGCACTTCGATCAGATGCTGCTCCAGGCGGCGCACGCGAAGACTTGGGGCCGGCACACGATGCTCACGACCTTCCGTTACGACGCGACCATCAGCGGGGATGCGCCGCTCGACCGGTTGTTCCGCGCGGGCGGTTTCTTCGATATCTCGGGCCTCAACCGCAACCAGCTGTCGGGCCAGCACGTCGCGCGCGTCGGCGCGGCCTGGTACCGGCGGATCGGTGATCTCGCGCTGTTCCCCGCGTTCGCGGGCGTGAGCATGGAGCTCGGCAACGTGTTCGAGTCGCGCTCGGACATTTCGACCGAGAACAGCATTCTCGGCGGGTCGTTCTGGGCAGGAGTCAGCACGCCGGTCGGGCCGGTCTACGTCGCGATTGGGCGCGCGGAGGGTGGCGAGAGCGCGTTCTACGTGTTCCTCGGTAGGATCTTCTGAACGCGCCGCTACCGCGTCGTGCGGGGTGTATCATCGCGCCTCGGCCGACAGGGAGTGCATGATCATGGTGAGATCCGTTTCAACGCGCGCCGCCGATCTCGAGGCCCTCGACCTCGCGCACCTGTTCCACCCCAACACGAATCTCGCGGCGTTTCACAAGAGCACGCCGCTCGTGCTCGTACGCGGCGAAGGCGTGCACGTCTGGGACAATCACGGCAAGCGCTACATCGAGGCGATGGCGGGGCTCTGGTGCACGACGCTCGGCTACGGCGACGAGGAGCTCGCGTCGGCCGCCTACGACCAGATGAAGAAGCTGTCGTTCACGCACTTGTTCACCGGCAAGAGTCACGAGCCGGGGATCCTGCTCGCGGAGAAGCTTGCCGGCATGGCGCCGTTCGCCGCGACACGCGTGTTCTTCGGCAATTCAGGCTCCGATGCCAACGACACCCAGATCAAGCTCGCGTGGTACTACAACAACGCGCGTGGGCGCCCGCAGAAGAAAAAGATCATCGCGCGGCAGAAGGGCTACCACGGGACCACGCTCGCGACGGCGGGGCTCACCGGGTTGCCGGCGTTCCACAAGAACTTCGACGTGCCGCTCGCGGGGATCTTCCACACGGACGCGCCTTACTACTACCGCGGCGCGGAGCCCGGCGAATCCGAGGAGGACTACGCGTCGCGGCTCGCGCGCAATTTGGACGAGCTCATCGTGCGCGAGGACCCGGACACGATCGCCGCGTTCTTCGCCGAGCCGCTGATGGGCGTCGGCGGCGTGCTGCTGCCGCCGCGCACCTACTTCGAGAAGATTCAGGCCGTGCTCGCGAAGCACGACATCCTGCTGATCGACGACGAGGTGATCACGGGCTTCGGCCGCACGGGCGAGCTCTGGGGCGCGCAGGCGTTCGGGATGAAACCGAGCACCGTGACCGCGGCGAAGGCGTTGTCGTCCGCGTACCTACCGATCAGCGCCGTGATCGTGCCGGAATTTCTCTATGAGCCGATGATCGAGGCGAGCGGGCAGGTGGGCCTCTTCGGCCACGGCTTCACGTACTCGGGGCATCCGGTCAGCGCGGCCGTGGCGCTGCGCGCGCTGCAGATCTACGAGGAGCGCAAGCTCTACGAGCACGTCCGCAAGGTGAGCCCGCAATTCCAGAAGAGCCTTGCCGCGCTCGCGGACCATCCGCTCGTCGGCGACACGCGCGGCATCGGTCTCGTCGGCGCCTGCGAGCTCGTGCAGAACAAGAAGACGAAAGCTGCGTTCGACGCGAAGCGAGCGGTCGGCGCGAAGTGCATGGCGCTGTGCCAAGAGCAGGGGCTCATCGTGCGCGCGATCGGCGACGTGATCGCGATGTGCCCGCCGTTCATCGTCACGCCCGCGCAGATCGACGAGATCTTCGCCGGCCTGAAGCGCGGGCTCGACGACACGCTCGAGTGGGCGCGCAAGGAGCGGCTGCTCTAGCCACCGGCACAACTCCGAGATGACGAGGGCCAGGGCGTTTTGGATCTGCGCAGTCGTCGCGAACGTGCTCGGCTGGGTCTTACCGGTCGTCGACGACTACCGCGGCGTCCACGCGTTCCGCGTCGCGTTGAGCCCGCTCTGGCCGTACGCGGAGTTCCACATTCCGCCCGGTTACGTCGTGTGGCTCAGCGTCGCGAGCGCGCTCACGAACGTCGTGTTCGTCGCGTTCGCGGCGTATTTGTGGCCGCGCGTCGCGCGCTCGGTCGGTAACCGCCTCGCCGTATTCGCGCTCGGGGCGGCCGCGCTGCTCAACCTGCATTGGACGTTCACGATGCAGGACAGCGGGAAGGACCTCGCGATCGGCTACTACGTCTGGGTCGTGTCGTTCGTGCTGTTGCTGCTTGCGGCGCACCCGGCGCTCGCACGCCGCGGCCGCTAACGGCTTCTTTCGCACCGCGTTTCACTCGGACCGCTCGATCCACAGCAGCGGTCCGGCTGCGGCCGCCACGAATGCGAGCGCCGTGAGCACCTGCAGCGCGCCGACGTACGGTAAGGCGAGCCCCAACGCTTCGATCGACGGCGACAGCGCGATCGTCAAACAGGCCGCCAGTGCCCGCCGCGACCGCGAGCGGCCAGCGGGCGAGTCACGACGCGGCGCCGCGTTGCTGACATATGCCGCCACGCTTGACCTGGTCGATGATGTCAGTATGATATCACGCGAATATCACACAAGTCGGGAGACGACCATGCCTGCCGAACGTTCCAAGCACGCCACCTTCGAGAGAGAAGTCGACGCGATCAGCGGTTGGCCGATGCTCTTCATCGGCTTGGCGTTGATGCTCGGCGCCGTCGTGTTCTTGTTCTTCGGGCCGGGGTTCCCGCCGTTCCGGTTCATCGGCGTCGTCGCGTTCGAAGGTTTCGTGGTCTTCATGCTCACCGGCTTGTTCTCGCTCCAGCCGAACGAGGCGCGCCTGCTGATCCTGTTCGGCCACTACAAGGGCACCGTCCGCAAGAACGGCTTCCACTGGGCGAATCCGTTCTACTCGCGCAGCGCGCGGGAAGATTCCCTGGAGCGGCGGCCCGCCGACCGACGCGCGATCGGCGCCGACGGTCGGCCGTAATATCCACGGCACCAGTGTCATCATGTACAAGCCGCTCAAGACGAAGATCTCGCTGCGCGCGCACAACTTCAACAGCGAGAAGCTCAAGGTCAACGACAAGCGCGGCAACCCCGTCGAGATCGCGGCGGTCGTCGTTTGGCGAGTCAACGACACGGCGCAAGCCGCGTTCGACGTCGAGGACTACGAGAGCTACGTCACCGTGCAGAGCGAGTCCGCGATCCGCAGCATCGCGAGCTTGTATGCGTACGACTATGGCGAGGACCAGGAGGTCACTCTGCGCGGCGGCGGCGACGAGGTCTCGCACGAGCTCAAGAAGGAGCTCGAGGTGCGGCTCGCGAAGGCGGGCGTCGTGGTCGAGGAAGCGCGTTTGACGCATCTCGCGTACGCGCCGGAGATCGCGCACGCGATGCTGCGCCGTCAGCAGGCCGAAGCCGTGATCGCGGCGCGCACGAAGATCGTGCTCGGCGCGGTCAGCATGGTCGACATGGCGCTGCGCGAGCTGCAGGAGAAAGGCGTAGTCCAGCTCGACGAGGAGCGCAAGGCCGCGATGGTGAGCAATTTGCTCGTCGTGCTCTGCGGCACCGCGGAGACTTCGCCGGTGATCAATACGGGAACGCTGTATAGCTGATCGTGGCGGAAGAGCGTAAGTCATTCCTGCTGCGCCTGCCGCCCGAGCTCTGGAAGGAGCTCGAGAAATGGGCCGCGGACGAGCTGCGCAGCGTGAACGCACAGATGGAGTACGTGCTGCGTCAGGCGGTCGCGAAGCGTAAGAGCAAGGCGAAGAGAGAGGAGCAAGACCCGCTGCAATAGCCTCCCCAAGGCGTAGCGACGGGTCTCGGGGCCGATTCGTCGGCCCCGATTTTTTCGCGCGTCAGAAGGCGCGCAATCCTTCGTTGAGCTCGATGTACGTTCCCCACGGGTCCGTGATGAACGCGATGCCGAGCCCCGACGGCAGCTTCGAGTAAGGCCGGTCGAACTTCACACCGTCGGCCTCGAGCTTCTTACAGAACGCTTCGAGGTTCGCGATCTCGAAGCCGATGTGGTCGAGTGCGCGGCCCTTGGTCGGCGCTTGAGCGGTGGGAACCGCGGAGAAGTTCAAGTTGATGCCGGGCAAGTCCACGGCGTCGTAGCGCCAGCGCTTGCCGTGCACGCCGCCGAAGTGCGTCGCGTACCAATCGCGGATCGCGCCGAGCTGATCCGCGGTCACGTCGAAGTGCACGTGGTGCGCGATGATCGGCACTTCGATCTTGCGATTGTGGCGTGCCGCGAACGCATCGCTGCCGCCGCCGTCGACCGTGAAACCGAGATTGGTCGCGAGCCCGTCGTCGAAGAGCTCGATCCGCTCGCCGTCCGGCGTGAACACCGACGCTACGCCTGGATACTCCGCGTTGTACTGCACGTCGAAGCCTTTCTGCTCGAGCGCCGCGAGCGACTTGACTCGAAACGCGACGTGATTGACGACGGCGCCGTCGCTCGTGCCGGTGGGCTCGCCTTGTCGAAGCAAGACCAGCACGTCGGGGAACTTCGCGCCTTCGATCGAGTTGAGCAAGGTGACGGGCTCGCCGCCGAGCTTCACCCACCAGGCTTTGGTTGCGGCGACGTCGCGCGCGACGAAGTGCAGGTGGCCCATCGCGACGCCGGCGGCGTTGCCCGCCGACAGCTGCGCGGCGGCAGAGCCTGCGAGCGCGAGCGACAGAACCAGAGAAGCGGACCAGCGTGTGAGCGTGCTCGGCATACGATCCCCCAAGAAATAGTGTCAGTGATTCTACCCAATGGCGCTGCACGCGCCGCGCCTGGCTTTCCGGTATCATCCACGCCCTAAAATCAGACCCCTGCGGAGCAAGCCCATGGGCTTCACGACCAAGCAAATCCACGCCGGCGTCGTCCCCGACCCGGTAACCGGCTCGATTCTCACGCCGATCTACCAGTCGACGACGTTCGTCCAAGAGTCGGTCGATCAATACCTGTCGAAAGGCTTCTCGTACTCGCGCAGCGGCAACCCGACGGTGAAGGCGCTCGAGCAGAAGCTCGCCGCGCTCGAGAACGGCGTCGCGTGCACGTGCTTTTCGACGGGCATGGCGGCCGAGCAGGCGGTGTTCCAGGCCACCCTGAGCGCGGGCGACCATGCCGTGATTTCCGATGTCGCCTATGGCGGCACGTACCGGCTCGCGACCAAGATTTACTCGCGTTTCGGCGTCCAGTTCACGTTCGCGGACAGCTCGAATCCCGACTCGGTGCGCAAGGCCGTGCGCGACAACACGAAGCTGATTTTCACCGAGACGCCTGCGAATCCGACGCTGAAGCTCGGCGATATCGCGGCGATCTCTGCCATCGCGAAGGAACGCAAGATCTTGCACGCCGTGGACAACACGTTCCTCACGCCGTATTACCAACGGCCGCTCGAGCTCGGCGCGAACATCTCGGTGCACAGCACCACGAAGTACTTCGACGGCCACAACTCGACCGTCGGCGGTGCCGTGATCGTCGACAGCGATGAGCTCAACGACAAGATCCGCTTCGTGATGAACGCGACCGGCGTGATCATGTCGCCGTTCGTCGCGTGGCTCACGCTGCAGGGCACGAAGACCCTGTCGATCCGCATCGAACGGCAGTCGGCCAACGCGCAGACGATCGCGGAGTTCCTCGAGGCGCATCCGAAGGTGACGGAAGTGCGCTACCCGGGGCTCGAGAGCTTCCCGCAGCATGCGCTCGCGAAAAGCCAGGCGTCCGGTTTCGGCGCGATGCTCTGGTTCGAGGTGGAGGGCGGGGTCAAGGCCGGCAAGAAGCTCATGGACTCCGTGAAGCTCTGCACGCTCGCGGAGAACTTGGGCTCGGTCGAGACGTTGATCACGCATCCCGTGACGATGACCCACGCGGACGTGGAGCCCGCCGAGCGCAAGCGTGTGGGCATCACCGATGGCTTGGTCCGCCTGTCGGTCGGGCTCGAAGACGTCGAAGACCTGATCGCGGATCTGCGCCAGGCGCTCGACAAGCTCTGAGCGGACTCGCCGCCGCGCGTCGCAATCGCATGAAGAAGGAAACGCGAGTCACGCACCCTCCGGAGGTCAAGCTTCTGGACGGCAACGTGCCCGTCGTGACGCCGGTCTACCAGACCGTGAAGTTCACGTATCCCACGATCGAGTCGTCGTTGACGGCCGAGGCCAAGGAGCACGGCTTCGACTACACGCGCGATGCGAATCCGACCACGCGTGAGCTAGAGCTGCTCGCGGCCGAGCTCCAGGACCGCGACGACGCGATCGCGACGGGCTCCGGAATGGCCGCGATCTGGCTCGCGCTGCTCGGTAATCTCGTTGCGGGTGATCGCGTCGTGACTTTCGTCGAGTCGTATCGGCCGAATCGCGTGGCCGCGCGGCGCTTCCTGCCGAAGCTCGGCGTCGAGTTCGCGATGTTGAGCGTGCACGATCACGAGGGCCTCGCGCGCGTGTTCGCGGAAGAGCGCACGAAGGTCCTGCTGTTCGAGGCGCCGACGAATCCGATGATGCAGGTTCCCGACCTCGAGGCGATCGTGCGCCTCGCGAAGCGGCACGACGTCGTCACGGTGCTCGACAACACGTTCGCCGGCCTGCACAACCACGGCAAGTTCGAGATCGACTACTTCGTGCACAGCATGACGAAGTACGCGAGCGGTCACGGCGACGTGATGGGCGGCATCGTGATCGGCGGACAAGAAGCGGATCAGGGCGATCAAGCCGCTCTCGGTCAACATGGGCGCGACGCTCGATCCGGGCGCCGCGTTCCTGATCTCGCGCGGGCTCAAGACCTACTTCATCCGCTACCGCCAGCACTCCGCCAACGCGCTCGAGATCGCGGAGTTCCTCGCGAAGCGCAGCGAAGTCGCAAAGGTGTTCTACCCAGGCCTGCCCACCGATCCGGGACATGCGCTCGCCCGCAAGCAGATGAGCGAGTTCGGCGGCGTGCTGAGCTTCGATCTCAACGCGAACAAGGAGCAGACCTGGGCGTTCATCGACGAGCTCGAGCTATTCACGACCACCGCGAGCCTCGGGTCCACCGAATCGCTCGTCGCGCCCGTCCAGCTCTATCTCGGCTCCGACCTCACGGCCGAGGAGCAGCAGCGCGCGCAGATCAAAGAGTCCACCGTGCGGCTTGCGGTAGGGCTCGAGCACGTCGACGATCTGATCGCCGACCTCGACCAAGCCCTTCTCAAAGCCATCGTCTGACGCTGCGAATGGGCGAGTCGTGCGCCGCGCGCCGCGGCGGCGTCAGCCCTCGAGCAACGTCCGCGCTCGGCCGAGCGCCATCAGCGGGAAGTAGTGGCGGTAGAGGTTGTAGTTGATCATGAAGCCGCGCTGCAGCTCCGTGCCTTGCGCGATTCTTTCGCGGGTACGATCGTCGCGGAAGTCCATCCGCGCGCCGAAGCCGTAGCCCGGGAATCCGGTGCCCGTGTAGTAGGGCTCGTTCCACGTGCCGTCGTCGCGTTGCGTCGCGACGAGGTAGCCGACGCCGCGCCGGATCGCGCGGTCGTAGTCGGGGCTCTCGACCGCGATCAGGGCGAGCAGCGCCCACGCCGTCTGCGACGCTGTGCTCGGACCGCGGCCGCGCAGAGCTGTCGTCCATGTATGACGCGCAGGTCTCGCCCCAGCCGCCGTCGTCGTTCTGATGCGCGACGACCCAGTCCGCGGCGCGCCGCACGTAGTCCTGCGACATGTCCTCGCCGATCGCCGCGAGCGCCGGCAGAACCGCCGCCGTGCCGTAGATGTGATTCACGCCCCAGCGGCCGAACCAGCTGCCGTCGGATTCTTGCTCCGAGCGTAGGAACTTGTAGCCGCGTTCCACGGCGCGATGATGCTTGTCGAAGCCGAGCAGGCCGAGCGCCTCGAGCACATGCGCCGTGACGTCGGCCGACGGCGGGTCGAGCGCCTCGCCGAAATCGCAGAACGGAATCTTCGTGAGGATTTGCCGGTCGTTGTCCTTGTCGAACGCGGCCCAGCCGCCGTTGCTCGACTGCATTGCGAGCGTCCAAGCGAGCGCGCGGTCGATCACCGCTCGGATCCGCGGCTCGTCGAGCTGCGTGCGCGGCAAGCGTGCGAGCACGATCAGCGCGACCGCCGTGTCGTCGATATCCGGGTAGTTGAGGTTGGCGCGCTCGAACGCCCAGCCGCTCGGCTCGACGCCTTTGACCTTCTTCGACCAATCGCCGTAGTAACGCACTTCGTTCGCGAGCACCCAGTCGAGCGCGCGCTGCATGTTCGGCGTGAACTCGCGGCCGCAATCCTGCATCGCGAGCAGCGCGAGCAGCGTGTCCCAGACCGGCGACTCGCTGGCCTGGATGTGCAACGTGCCGCCGCGCTCGTACGACCAATGGCTGTCGAGCGCCGCGAGCCCCTTCGACACGACGGGGTGCTGCGAGCGTGTAGCCCTCGACGTTGAGGGCCATCAGGCTGTAGATCCACGGCGGCTGAATCCCGCCCCAAGCGCCGTCGGCGTCTTGGTGGCGCACGATCCAGCCCAAGCACGCGTTGATCGCCATTTCGCGGCCCGGCGTGAACCCGAGCTTTTGATACAGATGCAGGAATCGGTCGGATACCAAGAACAGCCGGCGCCACGAGAGCCACGAGTTGCGCCGCGGCAGTCGGTAGTCCATTTTGTCGCGGCCGTTCGGAAACAGCTCGTCGAGACGCCGGTCGGGCGGCAGCGGCCGGACCGCGCGGCGCGCGGAGAGCACCGCGAGCGGTAGCAGGGTCGCGCGCGCCCAGCTCGCGAAGTTGTAGAGGTTGAACCACCAGCGCGGGTTCGCGATGACCTCGGGCGGCAGGTTCGGCGTCGCGGTCCACGGCCACTCGCCGAGCAGCGCGAGCCAGTACTTCGTGAAGACGCGGACCTGCGTGAGTCCGCCGTGCGCGAGGATCCAGTCGCGCGCTTTGACGAGCGGCTCGGAATCCTTGGCTCTCCCGACGCAGCGCAGCGCGGCATAGCATTCCACCGTGCTGTTGATGTCGCCGTTCGGGGCGGCGTAGTAGCTTTCCCAGGAGCCGTCCGGCCGTTGTGCGTTCAGCAGAGTCGCGACCAGGTCGTCTTCCCGCGGATGGCGTAGACCGAGAAAGTGCATCGCGAGCAGCCATTCCGCTTCCATGCAGTAGCTCGACTCGAGCATTCCGACCCAAAAGCCGTCGGGCGTCTGGTCGCGGTCGAGCCAGTCCGTCGCTTTGGCGATGGAAGCATCGATTTGCTCGGGCGGGCTTTGGAGTGCTCGCGGGGCGGTTACGGCCATAGGTACGGGCAGTAGCGGCGGTATTGCGCGCGGATTATCGCACAAGCGCCTGATTGGCCGCGGTAAGCTCCGAGAATGCCGAGTTCTCGCGCCGTTTTCCTGCTCGCCATACCGCTGTTCACGGCTTGCGCGGCCGTGACGACGGCGGACGGGCGGCAGGTCGCCTTCGGCTCGAGCGAATTCCGTTCGTACGTGGAAACCGTGTTTCGCGAGCAGAACAAGGCCGCGAGCGACCTCGCGTTCGCGATCGAGGACGCCGCCGCCTCGGGCGGCGCCGAGCCGCCGGAGCTGATCGCGGTCGAGGACGCGCTGCTGCGCGCTTGCGCGGGGCTCAACGAGCTCGCGACTGCGCGCCGCGACGAGCAGCGGCTCGGCGCGGGCCGCAGCGCGGCCGTCGCGCGCAAGGCCCCCGAATGCGAGCGCGCAACGCTCGACGCGCGCTCTGCGCTGGCGGCAAGGTCGAAGTAGATCGAGACACGGCCGCGGGTTGGCGATCAAAGTCCCGGGGCGATCAAGGTCCCGTGGTGATCACAGTCCCGGCGGCAGCAGTCGCCCGACCGCCACGAGGTGCTGTTGGTAGTACGCGGAGCTCATGCTCGCGACCGCGACCTTCTGGCCGCCCGCGGGCGCATGCACGAAGCGTCCGTCGCCGAGGTAAATGCCGACGTGCGACAGCTTCTCTTGATCCTGAAAGAACACGAGGTCGCCGGCGTCGGCATCGCCGAGCGCGATCTTGCGGGCGGCGCGGAACTGTTCTTGGGACGTGCGCGGAATCCGATAGCCGGCCTGCGTGTAAGCGTAGAACGCGAGTCCGCTGCAATCGAACCCTTCGATCGGATCGGTGCCCCCGAAGCGGTAACGCGCGCCGATCATGCCAACGGCGAAGTCGGCGACGGCGCCGCCAATCGTGAGTGAACCTTCGTTCTTGGCCTCGGGTGCGCGCGCTACGGCTGGGCTGTCGGTGGAAGCGGGAGGTTGTTGCGGCGAGCCTGCGCATCCGGCGAGAAGTGCGGCCACTGCGATCAGCGCGGGCAAAGCCCGAGCGGTCGTGTCATTGCGTCGAAGCATGGACGCGATCTTGAGTGGCTGCGACTGAATCTTCGCTGAACGGCGCGCGCCGCGTTTGCGGGTGCGTCGCCGGCCGCCCGCGAAACCGTGGGCGTGACCCACGGACGACTACGGAAACCGGTTCAGGCGTCCTTCGGGGCTCAGCGCGGCGCGAGCCACGGAGGCGTCGGCAGGTCCTTCGCTCGCAGGAACTCGGGGTTGTAGAGCTTCGACTGGTAGCGCGAGCCCGAGTCGCAGAGGATCGTGACGACGGTCTTTCCAGGCCCGAGCTGCTTCGCGAGCCGAATCGCGCCCGCGACGTTGATGCCGGTGGACCCGCCGAGCAGCAGCCCCTCGCTCTGCAGGAGATCAAAGCAGATCGGCACCATCTCGCTGTCCGGGATCTGGAAGGCGTCGTCGATTTTCGCGCCGTCCAAGTTGCCCGTAACGCGGCCCTGGCCGATACCCTCGCTGATCGAGCTGCCGGAGCCCTTGAGCTCGCCCGTCTTGATCCAGCTGTAGATCGACGCGCCCATCGGGTCCGCGGCTGCGCACACGACGTTCGGATTCTTTTGCTTCAAGTACGCGCTCGTGCCCGCGAGCGTGCCGCCCGTGCCGACCGCGCAGATGAAACCGTCGACGTTGCCACCCGTCTGGCGCCAGATCTCGGGGCCGGTGCTCTGCGTGTGGCCGTCGCGGTTCGCCGTGTTGTCCCATTGATTCGCGTACAGCACGCCGTGCGGCTCGGTCGCCTCGAGCTCCTTGGCGGTCCGAGCCGCGACGTGCACGTAGTTGTTCGGGTCCTTGAACGGTACGGCGGGCACTTCGCGGAGCTCGGCGCCGCATAGACGCAGCGCGTCCTTCTTCTCCTGCGACTGCGTGTTCGGCATCAGGATCAGCGTGCGGTAGCCGCGCGAGTTGCCGACGAGGGCCAGGCCGATGCCGGTGTTGCCGGCCGTGCCTTCGACGATCAAGCCGCCCGGCTCGATTACGCCGCGCCGCTCGCCGTCGAGCACCATGTATTTCGCGGCGCGGTCCTTCACCGAGCCGCCGGGGTTCAGAAACTCGGCTTTGCCGAGGATCGTGCACCCGGTGAGCTCGGAGGCCCTGCGCAGCTTGATGAGCGGCGTGTTGCCGACCGCATCGACGAAGTCGGAGCGAAAGTCCATGACGAAGAGTGTTCCGCGTTCAGCTGCGGTTCAGCGCTGTTGTTGCACGGTGCTATTGAACAGTAATCGTGATCTTCTCGGAACGGACCGGCGGCTGATGGGGAATGTGTAGCGCATCGCCGAGCACTAGCTGCAGCGTGTGCTGGCCCGGAGTCAGCATGAGGTCCACCTCCGTCTGTCCGGCGCCGAAGTGGCGGTGCTTTTCGTCGTTCGGGATCGGCAGATTGTCGGGCGGAAGCTCGGAGTCGATGAGCAGGTGGTGATGACCCGTGTTCGGATTCGTGACGCCGGCCGGTGCGATGCCCATGCCGCGCAGACCGAAGCGCACAGTGACCGGCGAAGTGACCTTGGCGCCGTTCATTGGTGAAATGAAGTACACCATTGCGCCGGCCGGAGCAGCGGTACGCGGCAACGCCGCCGCAGGTGCCGCCGGAGCGGGCTGGGCCGGGTTGCCCTGAGCTTGGCTCAGCACCGGGACAACCAATAGAAGCAGGCTGCAGATCGGTGTTATGGTTCTCATGCGCATCGCCCCTTTAGTAGTGAGTGTAAGTCGTGCGGAAGGCGCTCATCTTATCAGGTGGGCACCGCAGTCAACTCCCGTCGCCATCCGCGCGTTATGGAATCTCTTCGGCCTCGGGCCCGGCGCGACGAGTAGAGTGAACTTCAACCGCTCGCATAGTAACTAACGTGACACCAGCCGCCGTTCTCCGCGTCACAGCCACCTCGGTGAAAATCGAGGGAGGGAAGCCATGAAACTTCGAATGATTCGGCCGTTGCTCGTCGCCGGTTTCGCCGCCGGTTCGATGGTGGGCATGATTGCGTGCAGCAGCCAGCAGTCCATCGGTCCGTCGGGCAGCAGCGGCGGCGGAATTTCCATTCCGATGCCCTCGGGAGGCTCGAGCGGCGGTTCGAGCGGTTCATCCGGTAGCTCCGGCTCGCAAGGCGGCAGTTCCGGCTCGCAAGGATCGCAAGGATCGTCCGGCGGTAGCCCGGGTGGCTCGAGCGGCTCGTCGGGCGGCTCGAGCGGTGGGGGCTCGAGCGGTTCGAAAGGGTCGTCGGGCGGAATCCCAGGCGGCTCGAGCGGTGGCTCGCAGGGATCGTCGGGTGGCATCCCGGGTGGCTCGAGCGGCGGCTCGCAGGGATCGTCGGGCGGCATCCCGGGCGGCTCGAGCGGCGGCTCGCAAGGATCGTCGGGTCTCCCGGGCGGCTCGAGCGGCGGTTCGCAGGGGTCGTCGGGCAGCGCAGGCTCACCTGGCGGGTCGAGTGGCTCGCAAGGCAGCTCGGGACTTCCGGGCGGCGCGTCCGCCGGAATTCCGGGCGGCAGCTCATCGGGCTCACCCGGCGGTTCGTCCGGCTCGAGCGGCAGTGGCGGTTCGAGCTCGTCCGGCGGTGCTAATGGCGGTGCCACGGCCGGCGGTGGCCAGGGCAACAGCGGCCTTCCCGGCGATGGTGCCAGCGGCGGCGGCGGTCGCAACGCGGGTGGCAGCGGCGCGGGTTCCGAGCAAGGCGGCGGCTCCGGTGCGCAGGGTTCGGGCCAGGGCTCCGAAGGTGGCGGAGGCGATAGCCGAACGGCATCGAGCGGGTCGGGCGCGGGCGGCGGTGGTAACGCCTCCGGCGGGAACGGCAGCGAAGGCGGCGACGATCCGTTCGGCAGCGGCGACGGAAAAGACGGCAACGGTCAAGGCGGCGACGAGGAATTCGACCGTGCGCTCGGCGACTTCGACCGCACGATGAGCAAGGAGCAGGAAGCGATCGCGCGCGCCGGAGGCGGCACTGCGGCGGACGAGGTCTTGCAACAGGCGGGCCAAGGCGGCGGCGGTGAAGGCGGGGATGCGGGCGGCGCATCATCCGGCGGTAACTCCGCGGGCGGTGGACAGAGCAGCGCGGCGGCGGGCGGCGAGGGCGGCCAGGCGCAAGGCGGGTCTGGCCTCGACGACAAACCCGGACCTGAAGAAGCCACTGCAACGGTGCAGGGCTGCAACGACACAGAGAAGGTCTCGCGCCAGCTGTGCGAGGCCGCGACGTCCGAGAAAGATCCGTTCTTGCGCGCGGCACTCTGGGACGAGTACAACCAGTACAAGAAGATTTTGGCTCGGCAATAAAAACTAGGAGACGCAATATGCGTCCTGGCACAGGGTTTCTGATCGCGGGTTTCGTCCTGTTTGCCGGCTGCACGAGCCAGGAAGTGGTCGTGGCACACTCGGTGCCGCTCGCCACGGCGAAAGTAGTCATCCCCGAGGCGCAGCTGCTCGACGTCGGAGTCGCGGTATTCGATTCCGGAGTGCCCGAAGGCGAGGTCGACAAAGAAGTCCTCGAGAAGCTCATCCGTGAAGGCACCTTCGTGCAGATTCGCCGGACCGAGGCGCTCTATATGGCGGTGATCCTGCGCGACACCCTGCAAAAGAGCGGCAACTGGGGGACGGTATGGGTCACGCCGAAGGACTCTTCGGCGGCCGACTTGAGCGTCGATGCGAAGATCCTGCACTCAGACGGCGATGCCGTGCAGTTGCACGTGAAAGCCGTCGACGCGACCGGACGCGTGTGGCTCGACGACGACTATGGGATGAACACGGCGGCCGGTGCATTCAACCGCCAGCGCTATCCGGGCCTCGATCCTTATCAGGACATGTTCAACACGATCGCGAACGACCTTGCGAAGGCGCGCGCCGAGCTCGGCGCCGACGAAACGCGCCAGGTTCGCACGGTCGCAAGCTTGCGTTACGCCGCGGATCTGAGCCCCGAGGCGTTCACGGGCTACGTCGTCGAGGGCAAGGGGGGCCGCTACGAGCTCAACCGGCTGCCCGCCGAAGGCGATCCGCAGTTCGATCGGACGCAGCGCGTGCGCCAGCGCGAACGCCTGTTCTTGGACACGCTCGACCAGCATTACGCGCAGTTCTACACACGAAGCCACGGAGTCCTACGACGGCTGGCGCGAGTACTCGCGCGAGGAGGCCATCGAGGTTCGCGAGCTCACGAAGTCCGCGCATTGGCGCACGGGCATGGGCGTCGCGACGATCGTCGCGTCGATCGTGTACGGCGCCAACTCGAACAGCGGCGACTTCTCGGATCGCGTGATCCGCGACGCGATGATGTACATCGGCAGCGACATGCTGCGCACGAGCCAAGTGCGCAAACAGGAGAAGCGCCTGCACAGCGACTCGCTCGAGGAGCTTTCGTCGAGCTTCGACGATCAGGTCAAACCGATGGTCGTAGCGATTCAAGGCACCGAGCATCGCCTCACCGGTACAGCCGAGGTTCAGTATCAAGAGTGGCGCGAGCTGCTGAAGCAAATTTTCGTCAGCGAGGGCGGGTTCGTTCCCGAGGACATGGCGATCTACGCGGAGGCGGAAGCCGAGACGACGCTTCCGACCGAAGACCCTCTGCCGACGGTTGTTCTGCCGAACGCTGGATTGTCGATCCCCGTCGAGCTCACGCAGCCCGTCGAGGAAACGGCGCCGCCGGGGCCCGAGACCGAAGCACCGGCCGAAGCCCCGGCTGAAGCCAAATCCGATGCAGCCGCGAGCTTTGCAAACGGGGTCTGATTCCGCTTTCCACCGAGTAGCACCGCCTTCGCCCGGTCGCGAATTTGCGAGCGGCGGGCCGTGGCGGCTCGTCGACCTCGTTGGCGACGGCGGCAGCGCGCAGGTCTGGCGCGCGATCGACGACGCGGGCCGCAGCGTCGCACTCAAGATTCTCCGCGCCGCGCCCACGCACTCCGCGGCGTCGTCCGCGCGGCTCGAACGCGAGCATTCGCTGCTCGCCGCGCTCGCGCACGACCATGTCGTCGCAACGTTCGGTCTCGTCGCGCAGAGCGGCAACCCGGCGCTCGCGCTCGAATACCTGCCTGGCGGCGATCTCGTCTCGCTCGCGGGCGCGCATCCGCGCCACTGGATCGAAGCCGTGCGCGCCGTGCACGCGGCGCTCGCCCATCTGCACGCGCGGGGCTTCGTGCACCGCGACGTGAAGGCGCGCAACGTGCTATTCGGCGCCGACGGCCGCGCGCGGCTCATCGACTTCGCGTCGGTCTTGCCGCGCGGCGCTGTCCGGCCGCGCGGCGGCACGACCGCCGCGCATTCCGCGCCCGGGCGCGAAGACGCTGCCGTTGAGCCGTGCGACGACGCTCACGCGCTCGCGGTACTGATCTACGAGCTGCTCGCGGGGCGGCTCCCGTACGGTGTGGGCGGTTACGCCTCCGTTACATCAGGCGCGGCGTGGCCCCTCGCAGCGGAGGCGGATAGCCCGGCGGCCACCCTCGCGCGCCGCGTGCTCGAGGTGCTCGGAACGCGCGAAGCACGACTTTCCGCGTTCGAAGATGTCTTAGAATCCGTGGCTCTGGCTTATCGTTGAAGCTCAAGGCGATGCCCGACTCGAGATATCCATAACCCCGATCAGCCCGATCCGCTTGGAAGCCCATCAGCCACAACACGAAGAGACCGTCGTACCCGTCAAGCCGGGTCTCGCGGCTGTACGGACGCAGCGCGCGCTCGACGAACGACCGGCCGCGCGAGGCGGGGCGTTTCGGCAGTATCTGATCGGCGGCGTGCTCGTGGTCGCCGTGCTGTTCGTGTTCGCCGTCCTACCGCGGCTGCTGAGCCCGGACCTTCCCGAGCAGGCGCCCGCTACGGCGCCCACCGCCGAGCAGGCGCCGGCAGTGCCGGAGTTGTCGCCCGAGGAGCGCGAGAAGCTCAAGGCCGAGGCGGAGCAGCTCCTCGCGAACCTGCTATCGCAGCAGAAGGCGCTCGAGACCTTGCGTGCGGAGTCGTGGGGCGGCGACGAGTGGCCGCGCTACCAATCGCTCACGACCGGCGGCGACGACGCGTTCCTCGCGAACGACTTCGCGCAGTCGGTCGCGAAGTACACGGAAGCGACCTCGATCGGCGAGGGGCTCCTCGCGCGCTCGGACGAGATCGTCGCTCGTGCGCTCGCCGCCGGCCACGAAGCGTTCACGGCCGGCAACGCGGACGTCGCGATCGCGCAGTACGACATCGTGCTCGGCATCGAGCCCGACAACGAGACCGCAAAATTGGCGCGCGCTCGGGCCGAGCGCCTGCCCGAGGTGCTCGCGATCGTCGCGCGCGCCGACGCGGAGCGCGACGCGGGCGAGCACGCCAAAGCGATGGCGAGCTACCGAGAGGCTCTTGCGATCGACCCGCACTGGGAGGCCGCGAGCAGCGCGCTCGCGGCGGTCAACGCCGCGGCGCGCGACGCGGAGTTCGAGCGGCTGATGTCGGCGGGCTACAAGGCGTTGGCGGCCGAGAGCTACTCCGACGCCCAGGCGAGCTTTAGCTTGGCGCTCGCGATGCGCCCGCAGGCACGTGAAGCGCAGGACGGAATCACGCAGGCCGAATTGGGCGCGAAGCTCGACAAGATCGCGCTCACGCAGGCCCGCGCGCTCGCGTTCGAGCGGCGGGAGCTCTGGGATCAAGCCATCGCGTTGTACCGCGACGCGCTGGCCGGAGATCCGAATCTCGTGTTCGCGCAAGAAGGGCTCAAGCGTTCCGAGGCGCGCGCGGGGCTCGACGCGAAGCTACGCAACCTCATCGACAAGCCCACCCTGCTCTTCAACGACACGGTGTTGGCCGACGCACGCTTGCTGATCGCCGACGCGCGCGCGGTTCCCGATGCGGGGCCGAAGCTCGCGGAGCAGATTACGAACCTCGATCGCCTCGTGCAGCTCGCCTCGACGCCGATCATGGTCGAGCTCAAGTCCGACCAGCTGACCGCCGTAACGCTGTACCGCGTCGGGGATCTTGGCGCGTTCATGTCGAAGGAGGTGCAGCTGCGGCCAGGCACGTACACGGCGATCGGCAGCCGCAATGGTTATCGCGACGTGCGCCAAACTTTCACGGTCGTGCCGGGTCGAACTCTGCCGCCAGTGAGCGTGATTTGCGTCGAGCCGATAGAGCCTCCTGGGGCGGCGGGAAGATCTAGCAGATGAGCCCAAGCAGCGAAGCGGACTGGGTCGTTACGATCGAGCAACTCGGCGCGAGCCTCAAGTTCGGCGCGGCGGAGTTGCCGATCACGATCAGCAGCGATCCGAGCGCGGACGTGCGGCTCGGTAACCTGCCGGGCTCGATCCAAATCGGTCGTTTGGGGCAGGTGTTTTTCCTCCAAGCCGGCCGCAACACGCGCAATCTGCGAGTAGGCGGCGAGAGCGTCGCGGGCTCCCGCGAGCTCAAGGACGGCGACGTCATTGCGTTCGATCGCGCGCGACTCACTTGCCGAATCGTGGCGGGCCGACTCGTCGTTGGCACCGACGTGCTCGTGACGGCTGGCGATACCGCGCCACCCGATCTCGATGAGCTCGCGCGGGGTGGCAGGGGCGCGGGCGTGGACGCGCGCGAGGACGTCGTCACGCCGATCGCATTCAAGCTGCCGCCGGTGGGCGCGGCACAGGTGCGCCAGGAGCGTTGGAGCAAGGCCACGATCGGTGCAACCGTCGGCGCGATCGCGCTCGCGGTATTCGGTTGGTTCGCGTTCACCGCAAAGTCCGTCGCGCTGAACTTCGATCCGGAGCCCGAGGAATTCAGCCTGCCGAGCACGGTGTTCAAGATTCGCTACGGCGATCACCTGCTGCTGCGCCCGGGCTCCCATCGCGTGGCTGCCAACCTCACGGGCTACTATCCACTCGACTCGCAGATCGAGGTGAGCAGGGCGTCCGATCAGTCGATCGAGCTCAAGCTCTTGAAGCTGCCGGGTCTCGTGAACCTCACGACGGAACCCGAGGCGCAAGCGCGAGTGCTGCTCGACGGCATGCCGTTCGGCGAGACGCCGCTCACCGACGCCGAGATCACGCCGGGGCTGCACCGCATCGAGCTGTCGGCCGACCGTTTTCTTTCGCAGACGCTCGAGCTCGAGGTTCGCGGCGCGTCCGAGCGCCAATCGCTGATCGCGAAGCTCACGCCGAACTGGGCGCCGGTGACGCTCGCAACTCAGCCCGCCGGTGCGACGGTGCTCGTCGACGGCGTGTCGGCGGGGGTCACTCCGCTCGAGATGCAGCTCACGGCGGGCGAGCGTGAGATCGAGGCGCGCCTGAGCGGCTACAACGCCTGGACCGACAAAGTGCTCGTGAGCGCGGGAATGCCGATCGCGCTGCCGGACGTGCGGCTCACCCAGGCCGACGGCCGGGTCGAGATCGTAAGCACGCCGGCCGAAGCGAACGTGAGCATCGACGGCGAGTTTCGCGGCCGCACGCCGTTGAACATCAGGCTGTCGCCTGGCCGTTCGCACCAGCTCACGCTCACCAAGCCCGGGTACGAGACGTCGACTCGCGATCTCTCGATTGCGGCCGACAGCGGCCGCAAGCTGCAAATCGACCTGACCGCGCAATACGGCGAGATCGAGCTCGCGAGCAAGCCGGCCGGCGCGGAGGTTTGGGTCGACGGCGAGCGCCGCGCCGCGACACCGACGACGCTCACGCTCACGGGCGTGAACCACGACATCGAGGTCCGGCAAGCGGGCTTCGCGAGCGCGACGCAGAAGGTCACGCCGCGGCCCGGCTTTCCGCAAAAGCTCGTGTTCGAGCTCACGGCGCTCGATCAAAACTCCGGCTCGGGCTTCGCGCCCGTGCTCAAGACCAAGATCGGCCAAGAGCTCAAAGTAATCCCGTCGGGATCGTTCACGATGGGCTCGTCGCGGCGCGAGCAGGGCCGGCGCTCGAACGAGGTGCTGCGTCCCGTCCGGCTCACGAAGGCGTTCTATCTCGGCGTGCGCGAGGTGACGAACGCCGAGTTCCGGGCGTTCAAGCCCGATCACGACTCCGGCGAGTTCGGCGGCCACACGTTGAACGACGACGCCCAGCCCGTCGTGAAGGTGTCGCCCGCAGACGTGATGCAGTATTTGAATTGGCTCAGTATCCAGGACGGCCTACAGCCGGTATACGAAGAGCAGCAGGGCCAATGGGTTGCGGTCCGGCCGTTGCGCAGCGGCTATCGACTGCCGACCGAAGCCGAATGGGAGTGGGCCGCGCGCTTTGCAGGCCTCGACGCGGGGCTCGTGTACCCCTGGGGCCCCGAGCCTCCGCCGCCGGATCGCTCCGGCAACTATGCCGACATCTCGGCGCGCGAGATCCTGCCGACGACGCTCGTCACCTACAATGACGGCTATCCCGTCAGCGCGCCGAGCGGCACGTTCGACCCGAACGCCATCGGCATCCGCGACCTCGGAGGCAATGTCGCCGAATGGGTGCAGGACTTCTACTCGATCGACACCGCGGAGACGACGACGGTCGTGGAAGATCCGCTCGGCCCAACGGACGGCGGCCTCCATCTCGTGCGCGGCGCGAGCTGGCGCAGCGCCACGGTGACCGATCTGCGCGTCGCCGCGCGCAATTACAGTGGCGATTCGCGCGACGATCTCGGGTTCCGAATCGCACGTAGTCTTCAGTAAGCGCCCGCTTGGCGAGCGATGCAGAGGTAGCAATGAAAGTGATCCGAACATCCGCGGTGCTGGTCGTGCTTGGCATGCTCGCGACCGCGTCCGTGGGTCAAGAGAGCAAACCGCCCGGCGCGCCCGCGCCGGCGCCGGCTCCGGCGGCACCGTCGGCCGATAAGACGCCGGCGCCCGCCCCTCCGGCTGCGAGCACCACGGCGCCGCCGGCCAAGCCACCCGCGGGTGCCGGGAGCGGCGACGAGTTCATCCCGACTCAGGAGCTGCAGGCCGACGAGGAAGTGACCTTCCCCGTGGACATCTGACTGCAGGCTGCGGCGGCTAAGTCAGGAAATTTTCAGGATGCGAACGCTCGCCATCGAGATCAACGACGCCGGGATCGCGGTCGCCGACGCGACGGGCGTGCTTGCGATCGAGCCGGGTTGCGCCGTGGTCGAGCGCGGCCGCATCGTCACGGGCACGGAAGCGGTCGCGAAGGCACGACTCAAGCCGCGTCAAGCCAGCAATCGCTATTGGAACGCGCTCAGCATGGAGCCCGGCTCCGCCGGCAGCGAGATCCCCAACAGCGCCGCGGAAGTCGCGTTCGCGCAGCTCGACGGCCTCTGGAAGCGCCACGGCGAAGGCGCGAGCGATGCCGTGCTCGTCGTGCCCGGGAGCTACCGCGGCGAGCAGCTCGGTCTCGTGCTCGGCCTAGCGCAAGAAGCGGGGATCCAAGTCCGCGCGCTCGTGGACACGGCCGCGGCCGCGAGCGTCCGACCGTATCCCGGTCACCAGCTGCTATACGTCGACGCGGGCCTCTACCGAGTGGCCGCGACACTGGTCGAGCAAAGCGCGACGGACGCGTTTGCGCGTAGCGAGGAAAGCCTGATCACGACCGGTCTCGCGAGCCTGATGGAAGCCTTCGCGCGCAAGATCTCCGAGCTGTTCGTGCGTGCGACGCGGTTCGATCCGCTGCATCGGGCCGAGACCGAG
The DNA here is from genome assembly GCA_963742115.1 of uncultured Gammaproteobacteria bacterium. Lineage (GTDB taxonomy): Bacteria > Pseudomonadota > Gammaproteobacteria > Steroidobacterales > Rariloculaceae > FEN-1219. The sequence continues at coordinate 148,872 of CAVUKQ010000004.1, read as the reverse complement.
CAGGCGCTTTACGACAAGCTGCCGAGCTGGCTCGAGCAGCTCGGCGCGCAGGAGCGCGTCGAGGCCACGCTCGCGCATCACAACGAGGAGCTCAAGACCGTGCTCGAGCGCGACTCGGTGCTCGCAGTTGCGGCCGGGTTCTATCGTGCCGTGGTGCAGCTCATCTCGTACCACCGGCAGGCCGGCCGGAGCGTCGTGCTCCAGGTCGCCAATCGGCTCGCGACGCTGCCGGGATTCGCCGCGGAGCTCGCGCGGCTCGACGACACGCACGTCGAGCCGCTCGCCCCGGGGCATGCTGCCCGCGCCGTGCTGCTTCGACCGGAGCTGATCGACGCCGGCAACGGCCAGGTGAAACTGCTCAAGCGGCTCGCGTGGCGCGCACCGGCCGCCGATCTTCCGACGAAGACGGCGACCGCCGAGCCGGCCGACCGCGGATCGCCGCGCGCCGTGCCGACTCATGTGGTCTACGACGGCATCGTTTATCCCGTCGGTGTCCGAGGGCTCATCGTGGGGCGCGAGCCCGTCGATGGCCGGCGCGTGATCGTGATCGCGGATCAGGCGAGCGGCGTGTCGCGCGCGCACTGCGAGATCGTGCTGCGCGACGGGGAGCTCAAGCTCAGCGACCTGAGCCGTTTCGGCACCTACGTCAACGAGAAGAAGATTTCGACTGAGACGACGCTGCACCGTGCGGACGTGATCCGGATCGGCTCGCCTGGCGCCGAGCTCCAGGTGGTGACGCTCGAGGCTGCCGAATGAAAAGGCGCTCGCGCGAAATCAACGTCTTCTCGATGTCGTTCCTCGACGCGATCACGGCAGGTTTCGGCGCGGTCGTCCTGCTGTTCATGCTCGTGAGCCAGAACGCGATGCTCGACAGCACTGCGGTCATCAACGACATGACCGCGGAGGCGCAGCGCTGGGAGCTCAAGGTGCTCACGGGGCAAAAGAACCTCGTGGCGCTCAAGGACCGGCTCCAGCAGCAGCTCGAGCAATGGACCAAGCTACGCGCGGAGCGCCAGAACCTCGTGAGCGAGGTCCTGGTCACGCAGTCGGAGCTCGAGAAGGTCACGGAAGACTCTACTGCGCGGAAGACGGCGATCGAGAAGCTGCGCGCGGAGCTCGCGGCGCTCGACAAGGAATCGCAGGCGCTCACCGCCGCGGCTTCGAAGCCGAGCGATGACGGCACGCGGCTGCGTGCGTTCGAAGGCGAAGGAAATCGGCAGTACCTCACGGGTCTGCGGATGGGCGGCAAGCGCGTCGTGATCCTCGTCGATGCGTCCGGGAGCATGCTCGACCGCACGATCGTCAACGTGATCCGGCGGCGCAACATGCCGCCCGAGCAGCAGCGCCAGGCGCCGAAGTGGAAACAGGTCGTGAACACGGTCGACTGGCTCACGACGCAGATCCAACCGGGCACGCAGGTTCAGATCTTCGCCTTCACCGACAAGGCTACGTCGGTGCTGCCTGGCAGCGATGGTCAGTGGGTCACGGTCACGACCGGCGGAGAGCTTGACGCGGCCGTCAACACGCTGCGCGGCATGTATCCGAAGGGGCCGACGAGCCTGCACGCGGCCTACGGGGCTGCGCGCATGCTCGAGCCGAAGGCCGACAACATCTATCTGCTGACGGACGGCTTGCCGACGATGGGCGAGGTCGTGCCGACCCGCACGGGCGTGACGTCCCGCGAGCGCCTCGATCACTTCAACCGCGCGCGCAGGCAGCTGCCGGTCGGCGTGCCCGTGAACATCATCTTGTTCCCGATGGAAGGCGACCCGTGGGCCGCTCCCGCATTCTGGGAGCTCGCGCTGCAGACCGGTGGGTCGATGCTCGCGCCGTCCGAGGACTGGCCATGAAGCGCCGCCGCGAGTTCGAAGTCTTCACGATGTCGTTCCTCGACGCGATCTGTTGCGGCTTCGGAGCGATCATCCTGCTGTTCATCGTGACCCGCACGAGCGAGCCCGTGCGGCTCGAGCAGAGCCAGCGCGATCTCTCGGGGCTCATTACGCAGTACGAGCAGGAGCTCAACGAAATCCTCGGCGAGACGGATCAGGTGCGGCGCGACGAGGCGACCACGGATAGCGACCTGCGCACGGATCAGCTCAAGGTTCGGGATCTCCAGAGCCAGCTCGAGAAGATCCGCTCTGAAGTGTTCGCGACCGTCAATGACGAAACGGTCTCGAACCAGATCCAGGGGCGGCTCGCTTCCGCGAAGCAGAGCCTAACCGACGAGATGCGCCGGCTGCTTGCGGACTACAAGCCGCCGATCGACGAGTACAAGGTCGGCGGAATTCCCGTCGACAGCGAGTACATCATCTTCCTGATCGATACATCGGGGAGCATGAAGCAATTCGCATGGGACTCGGTGCAAAAGCAGATCACCGAGACGCTGCAGGTGTACCCGACCGTCAAGGGCATCCAAGTGATGAACGACGAGGGCGAGTACATGTTCAAGAGCTATCGGAACGAATGGATTCCCGATACGCCGACACGCCGCCAGGCGATCATCGACGCACTGAAGACCTGGGATTCGTTCTCGAACTCGAGTCCGCGCGAGGGCATCCTCGCGGCGATCGACACGTTCTACGATCCCAAGAAAAAGATCTCGCTCTACGTCTACAGCGACGACTTGGCGACAGGCTCCATCAACGCCATCGTCCGAGAAGTCGACCGGCGCAACAAGGTGGGTCCCAACGGCCAACGGCTCGTGCGGATTCATGCAGTCGCGTTTCCGACCATCTACGAGGCGACCGGCGGCGAGATGTACACCGCAGCTCAATTCGCCGTGCTGATGCGCGCGATCTGCCAGCGCAACGGCGGCACGTTCGTCGCGTTGCCCACTCGCCGCGACATGCACTAGAAACCCTCAGCCTGGCCTGCCTGCCGGGCGCCATAATTCGTCAGCATTGCGCCGCAGACCGTCGCTATTGGTCACGGCCGCGCCAGCACGGTTCGCTTGAATAGCAGGCGTGTCAAACACTCACGCTTCGAGGAGCGAACCATGAAGAAACAAATCATTGCCCTGGTCGTTGGCAGCATGCTGGCCAGCCCGGGCTGGACCGCCGACAAGAATCGGGCCGCGAAGGAAGAGTCGATCGGGCTCGGCAGCGGCGCCGCCATCGGTGCAATCGCGGGCGGGCCGATCGGCTTCGTTCTCGGCGCCGCCTTCGGCGGGTGGATCGGCGACCGTTTCCACCACGAGCGCAGCGAGCGCGCGGCCGCAGACCAACGCGCGGGCGACGCCCAGGCGCACGCCGCGGGTCTCGAGCGCAAGCTTGCGGGCAGCGAGCAGCAGATCGCGTCCACACAATCGGAGCTGCGCAACGAGCGCGTCGCACACCGTCAAGATCTCGAGCAAGCGCTGTCCGTCGAGGTGTACTTCCGGACGGAGGACACCGTGCTCGGAACCGGCACCGAGCAACGCATCTCGCAGCTCGCCCAACTCGTCGGCGGGATGGACGGCGCCGTCATTCGCCTCGACGGGCACACGGACGCGCGCGGCACGGCGAAGTACAACGACGAGCTGTCGGCGGCTCGGGCCGAATCGGTGCGCGACGCGCTGATTCGCGGCGGCATGCCGGGCGATCGAATCGTCGTGACGGCCTCGGGCGAGCTCGGTTCGAGCGCGACCGAGCAGGACGTCGACGGCATGGCGCTCGATCGGCGCGTGCAAATCCAAATAGTCACGGTCGACGACGCGAGCCAAGTCGCGCTGACTCAGTAGGTCATCGCCGTCGCAACGACGGCCCGCGTGGCCGGGGGTCGCCTCGAACGGTGGCGGCCCCCGGCCGACGCTTCTCGGAATCGATAGCCGGAGCGCCGCGCCGGCGCGCGGCTCACACCGATCGACTCGAGGGGTTCTTTATTTCGCGATCATTGCCCAGAATACCGGCTCCGCCATGACCGGCATTCGAGCCGCTTCGTCGATCGCCCCGTGGCCATGCTTCATTGAAATGTCGAGGCCGCCACCGTGAACGAGACGCTCGAGACCATCCTGCTGGGGATCATCGAAGGCATCACCGAGTTCCTTCCCATCTCGAGCACGGGCCATCTGCTGATTGCCCAACATTGGCTAGGGTCGAGGTCGGAGCTCTTCAATGTCGTCATTCAAGTCGGCGCGATCCTCGGCGTCGTGGTCGTGTATTGGCAACGGCTGCTCGAGCTTTCGCTGCGGTTTCGGCTTCCTCAGAATCGCGATTATCTCTACAAGCTCGGCGTCGCGTTCGCGATCACGGCCGTGGGCGGCTTCGTCGCGAAGCAGCTCGGTGTGGAGCTGCCCGAAACGGTCGCGCCCGTTGCCTGGGCGCTCATCGCGGGCGGCGTGGCGATCCTCGTGATCGAGCGAATGCTCGCCGACCGCAAGCCGATCGAGTCCGTTACTTGGAACGTTGCCGCTTGGGTGGGCTTGAGCCAGATCGTGGCCGCAGTGTTCCCCGGTACGTCGCGCTCCGCAGCCGCCATTTTCGCCGCGATGCTGGCGGGTTTGACGTCGCGACCCGCGGCGGCCGAATTCGCGTTCTTGCTCGGTATTCCGACGATGCTTGCGGCCGCGGCCTACGAGCTCGCGAAGATGCTCGGCGACGAGGGCGCGGGCGGCGAGGATTGGAGCGCCCTCGCGCTGGCATTCGCCGCCGCGGCCGTCGTGGCCTTCGCTTCCGTGAAATGGCTGCTGATTTACATCCAGGCGCACCGCTTCACGCCGTTCGCTTGGTATCGCATCGTATTCGGCGCCGCCTTGCTGATCGCGGTGCACTGATCGCGGTGCGCTGATCGAACCGCTGCGATTCGGGCGCGCCGCGAAGCTCGAGGTTCACGACGGGACGCCTGTGCCGTTTGGCTCAGCCTAGATAGCGGGTCAGCAGCGGCAACAGCGGCGGAATGTCCGCGCCGCCGGCCGACCCTACTCGCGGAACGACGCCGACGACAGTCGGGCGCAGGAACCTTTCGATCACGGCCGCGGTTTCTACGAGCGGGGCGGGTTGTTCCGCGGATTCGCTTACGATGACGGCCGCGAGCGTGCAGCCCCGCTCGCGCAGCACGGCCGCCGCGCTCAGCGTGTGGCTCAACGTGCCGAGATAGCTGCCGACCACGAGCACCGCCGGGGCGCGCAGGGCCGCGATCCAATCGAGCACGGTGTGCTCCGCGTCGAGCGGCACCATTACGCCGCCGATGCCTTCGATCAGCGTGACGTCGGCCGCGCTCGGCGCGCGGCAGAAATCGATCAACGCGCCGAACGGGATGCTCCGGTGCTCGCGCGCCGCAGCCATGTCGGGCGACAGCGGTGCGGCGAAGCGCCAAGGGGATACGGCGTCGAGGTTCGCGGCATTGCACGCAAGGCCAAGCGCGCGCAGCAACTCGCCGCTGTCGCTGTCGTCGGGATCGGCGGCATCGAATCCCGACACGACCGGCTTCAACGCACGGACAGTGTCGGTGTGCGGCTTGCAGCTCCGCGATCAGCCGCCTAGTAACGAACGTCTTGCCGACGCCCGTGCCCGACGCCGTCACGAACACCGTGCTCATTCGGGCGTGAGCGTCGGGGCATCGTCGGCTCGCAGGGCGAGCATCGCTCGGACCGCCGCTGCGAGCGCGCGCACGTCCGCGTCGCGGTGAGCGGCGGAGAACGTGAACCGGAGCCGCGACGTGCCGGCCGGCACGGTCGGCGGGCGAATCGCGGCGACCAGGAAGCCCGCAAGCCGGAGCTCCTCGCTTGCGCGCAGGGCACGCTCCGCGCTGCCGAGCACGATCGACACGATCGCGCTTTCGGCCGGCGGCAGATCGAGCTCGGCCGTGAACTGGCGCGCGAGCGCGACGGGCCGGCGTACGAGCTCGCGATCGGTGGCGATGATGTCGAGCGCGCGGATCGCGGCCGCGACGGTGCCGGGCGGCAGCCCGGTCGAGTAGACGAAGCTGCGTGCACGGTTGCGGAGGAGCTCCACGACACTGCGGCTCGCGCACAAGTAGCCGCCATAGCCGCCGACGGCTTTCGACAGCGTGCCCATCTGCAGCGGTACGTCGACGCGCTCTCCGGTCGCGAAGCTCGAACCGCGGCCGTCACCGACCACGCCGAGTCCGTGCGCGTCGTCGGTCATTAGCCATGCATCGTGACGGCGCGCGAGGGCGGCGAGGTCCGCGAGCGGCGCGAGATCGCCCTCCATGCTGAATATCCCGTCGGTGACGAGCAGGCAGTGCCGATGGCGCGCGCGCAGCTCCCCGAGCAGCGCGTTCGCGTGCGCGACGTCGTTGTGACGGAACTCGACGACGCGGCTACGGCTGAGCTCCGCGCCCGCGAGCAGGCAACTGTGGCTCAGCTCGTCGAGCACGACGAGGTCTGCGGCGCCAACGAGCGCGGGAATCACGCCGACGTTGGTGAGATACCCGCTGCCGAACACGATCGCGTCTTCGCTGCCCTTCAACGCGGCGAGCTTGCGCTCGAGCTCGGCGTACAGCGGGTGATTGCCGTTCACGAGCCGCGAGGAGCCCGCACCCACACCGTGGCGGCGCGTTGCCTCGAGGCTCGCCGCGATCACTTCGGGATGCTGCGAGAGGCCGAGGTAGTCGTTGCAGGAGAACGAGACGAGCTCGCGGCCGCCCTGTGCGGCGGCCGTCGCGGTCATGCGTTCCGTTGTGGTGAGACGGCGGCGCAGGCGGCGCCGCTCGAGTGCGCCGAGCTTAGCGGCCGCGACGTCGTCGAGCGATTGACGCGCGCCGCTCGCTGCGTCGGAGCCACCGCCCTCTAGCGGGCGGATGGGCGACGGCTTGTCGTAGAGCGGATCGCTCAACGCGGCTGGGCTCGGCTCGGCATGCCGGCATTCTCGCCGACGTGCCGAGCCGTTTCCAACCGCTGCGGGCTCAGTGGGCCGTCAGGCGCGGCGACGACGCCTTGCCGTCGCTGGGCTTGCGGCGCGCGGGCTCGTCCTGCTGGCCCGTCGAGCCACCCGGCGCCTCGAGCGCCGCCGCGAGCGCGTCGTCGATGTCGTCGAGCCAGACGAACTTGAGCTTGCGGCGCGCGGCCTCCGGTATCTCCTCGAGATCTTTCTGGTTGCGCGCCGGCAGCATCACGGTGTCGATACCCGCGCGCAGCGCCGCGAGTGTCTTTTCCTTGACTCCACCGATCGGCAGCACGAGGCCCCGTAGGCTGATCTCGCCCGTCATCGCGACATCGGCACGCACCGTGCGGCCGCTCAGGAGCGACGCGACCGCGAGGAACATCGCGACACCGGCGCTCGGGCCGTCCTTCGGGATCGCGCCCGCCGGGATGTGGATGTGCAGGTCGTTCTTCTCGAGCACCGTCGGGTCTACGCCGAGCGTTTCCATTCGCATCTTCGCGAGGCTCACCGCCGCTTGCGCACTCTCCTTCATGACGTCGCCGAGTTGACCCGTGAGGATCAACGAGCCCTTGCCGCCCGGCACGAGGCTCGCCTCGATGAACAGGATGTCCCCGCCCACCGGCGTCCACGCGAGTCCCGTTGCGACGCCCGGAACACTCGTGCGCAACTTCACCTCGTTCTCGAAGCGCCGTGCGCCGAGGATCGCGCCGACGTCGTCGGCATCGATCGCGACCTTCTCCGCCGTGCCTTCCGCGATCTTCATCGCAGCGTGGCGCAGCAGCGCCCCGATGTTGCGCTCGAGGCTGCGTACGCCGGCTTCGCGCGTGTAGCCGTCGATGACGGCCGCGAGCGCGCCGTCCGAGACGGACACTTGCGTTTCGTTGAGCCCATTCGCGGTCAGCTGGCGCTGCACGAGGTAGCGCGTCGCGATCGCTAGCTTCTCTTCCTGGGTGTAGCCCGGCAGCTCGATGATCTCCATGCGGTCGCGCAGCGGCCCAGGAATGTTCTCGAGCACGTTCGCCGTGCCGATGAACAGCACCTTGCTCAAGTCGAACGGCACGTCGAGATAGTGGTCGCTGAACGTCGAGTTCTGCTCGGGATCGAGGACCTCGAGCAGCGCCGCGGACGGGTCGCCATGGAAGCCGACGCCGAGCTTGTCCATCTCGTCGAGCATGAACACCGGATTGCGCGTGCCGGCCTTGCGGATGCTCTGCACGATGTTACCCGGCATCGAGCCTATGTACGTGCGCCGGTGGCCGCGGATCTCGGCCTCGTCGTGCACGCCGCCCAAGCTCGAGCGCACGAACTTCAACCCGAGCGCGCGCGCGATGCTCTGGCCGAGCGACGTCTTGCCGACGCCGGGCGGGCCGACGAAGCACAGAATCGGGCTACGCCCCGCCGCGTTGAGCTTGCGGACCGCGAGGTATTCGAGGATCCGGCGCTTCACCTTGTCGAGCCCGAAGTGATCCGCGTCGAGTATTGCGCGGGCCTTCGCGATGTCGATGTTCTCCTCGTCGAGCTTCGCCCACGGCAGCGTGACGAGCCAATCGAGGTACGTGCGCACCATCGAGTGCTCGGTCGAAGCCTCGGGCATGTTCTCGAGGCGCCGCAGCTCCTTCGCCGCTTGCTTCTCGGCTTCCTCGGGCATCTTCGCGTCCGCGATCGCTTGGCGCAGCTCGTCGAGATCGTCCTCGGTCTCGTCCTCACCGAGCTCCTTCTTGATGGTCTTCAGCTGCTCGCGAAGGATGTACTCGCGTTGCCGCTCGTCGATCTTGCCCTGGGTCTGCTCGCCGATTTCGCGCGACAGTTTGAGGACCTCGACGCGGTGCGTGAGGAACTCGATCACGCGGTCCAGCCGCTCGCGAACCTTGAGCGATTCCAAGATCGTCTGTTTCTCGGCCGGCTTGATGTCGATGAGGCCCGCGACCATATCCGCGAGCGCGCCGGGGGACTCGATGTTCTGGAGTGCAGGTGCGAGCTCGGGCGGCACCTGCGGCAGCAGGTCGATCGCTTCGACGGCCTTCTGCTTCAGGAACGCCGCGCGCGCCTCGACGGCCGCGTCGCTCGGAGCCTGATCGGTGATCAAGTCGAAGCGCGCGGCGAGGAACGGCAACCCGCTCAGATAGTCGACGACGCGGAACCGCTGCTCGCCCTGGCAGATCAGGTGATGCACGCCGTTCGGCGCCTTGATATAGCGGACGACGGTCACCGTAGTGCCGATCTTGTGGAGGTCGTTGGGCCCCGGCTCGTCGACGCTCGGGTCCTTCTGCAGCACGATGCCGATCTTGTGACCGTGCTGGACGGCTTCCTGGGCCGCGCGCATGGACATGTCGCGGCCGAGCGCGACCTGGGTCACGGCGCCGGGGAACATCACGACGTTGCGCACTGGGACGATCAGCAACACGTCCGCCGGCAGGTTTGCCGGGCCCGGGTTGCCGCTGCCTTCGGGGAGCTGGCCTTCGTTCGCTTCGTTCATTTGCGGTGGCTGCCTAGAGTGAGTGATGCGCCGTAGGTGGGGGACGGTGACGGGCGTTTCAAGCGATGCCGTCGTTCGGTCCGCGGGCGGAGCTCTACGTCGGGACGAGGCATTCAGCGTGCGTTCACGGCGCGGCGCGTCGTGCGGGCGGTGCGCTGCCCGCTCTCGCGGCGCTGACAGCGCCCGCCGCCGGCCTAGAGCCGGGCGAGGCCCGCCAACAGCGCGTCGCAGTCGAGCGCGCGATCCGTTGCAACTCGCACGGCGTGGCGTGCCTCGTCTTGGCCGAGCGGCTCGCGGTCCGCGAGCTGCCGGTCGAGCACGGCAAGACCCGCTTCCGACGCGTCGCTGTGCGCGCGCTCGCGCCGCGCGACGCGGTCGCGCAGCACGCTTTCCGGGGCGTCGCAATCGAGGATCGCGAACCGCGCGCCGGCCTGGTCCGCGACGGCTCGAAACTGCGCGCGTTCCGCGCGCAGCAGGAACGTCGCGTCGACGATCGCATCGAAGCCGGCGCGCAGCGCCGTGGCCGCGATCTCGGCGAGTCGGGTGTAGGTGTGCTTCGTCGAGGCGGCGTCGTAGATTCCCGCGCCGACGGCCGATCCCGTCCGGGCGTCTGGGGCGAGGCCGAGCAACCGCTTGCGCTCGAGGTCGGAGCGCGCGCGCACCGCCCGCAGCCCGCCGATGAGCGCATCGGTCACGTGCGTCTTACCGCTGCCCGACAGCCCGTGCGTGATCACGAGCAACGGGACGTGGGGTGCGACGAGCGCGCGGGCCGTCGCGAGATACGGAGCGATCGCGTCGCGGCCGGACTCCGCGGCTTTCTGCTCCGCCTTGATCGCGCGGACCTTCGCGCGCACGAGGGCCCGATGAACCATATAGAAGCGCAGCACGTCGAGGCCGTCATAGTCGCCGCCCGCTTCGAGGTAAGCCGTGAGGAACGTGTACCCGAGCCCGGGGCGGTCGTGCGCCAGCAGGTCCATGACGGGGAACGCGGCTTCGCTCGCGACATCGATTTCGCGGAGCTTCGGGTCGAACTCGAGCGCATCGAACGCGACGATCTCGCCGTCCAGCAGCAGCAGGTTCTCGAGATGCAGGTCGCCGTGGCATTCGCGGTAGCGCCCGCGTGTGCCACGGCGCTCGAGCAGTGGCCCGATCGCGTTAGCGCACCGCTCGGTCCATGCGCGCAGCGGCTCGAGCTCGGCAGGCGGTACTTGTTTCTCGAGCACGGCGAAGTTGTCGCGCATCGCAGCGATCGCGTCGGCGCGCGCGCCGTGCGGCGCGAGCGGCGGCAGGCCGGAGTGAAAGCGCGCGAGGTTCGCGGCGAACGCGCGTAGGGCAGGTGCGAGGTCAGTGGCGGCGAGGCGCCGGTCGAGCCGGGCGTCGTCCGGGAACTGACGCATCTTGACCGCGAATTCGATGGCAGGCTCGGCGCCGACGCGCGGTGAGCTCGGCTTCCCGCCGATCGGCACGACGCCGAGGTAGAGGTTCGGCGCGAGCCGTTGGTTCAGGCGCAGCTCCTCGTCGCAGAAGTGGCGCCGCAGCTCGAGGGTGCTGAAGTCGAGGAACGGCAGCTTGATCGGCTTCTTTATCTTGTAGGCGAATTCGCCCGTGAGGAACACCCACGAGATGTGGGTCTCTGCGACGCGAACCTTCGCGACGCGGTCACCGTAAGCCGCCGGCTTCTTGAGCGCCTCGACGAGGGCTCGCTGATCGGGGGTGTCGGTGCCGTGCGCTTCCCTGCGCTCCATCGTCATCTCATCCCGGTTCGCCGCCCATGAGCCGCAAAAGCTCGGCCGTCCGTTTCTGCATGAGCTGCTCGTCGCCGCGGCTCTCCACGTTCAAGCGCAGCAGCGGTTCCGTGTTCGATGCGCGCAGGTTGAAGCGCCAATCCGCGAACTCGATGCTGAGACCGTCGGTGTAATCCACGTCGAGCGCGCCGTTTGCGTAGGTCGCTTCCGCGAGCTCGAGAGCGGCCGGCGCATCCTTGACCTTGCGGTTGATCTCGCCGCTTGCGGGAAACTGCTTCATTCGCTCCCCTACGAGCGCGGACAGCGATTTCTCGCGCTGACTCATGAGCTCCGCCACGAGCAGCCAGGGGACCATGCCACTGTCCGCGTACGAGAATTTGCGGAAGTAGTGGTGCGCGCTCATCTCGCCGCCGTAGACGGCGTCGACCTCGCGCATCTTCTGCTTGATGAACGCATGGCCGGACTTGCTCTGGATGGCTTCGCCGCCGCCGGTCGCGACCATGTCGAGCGTATTCCAAGTGAGCCGCGGATCGTGCACGATCCGCCCGCCCGGGGACTTCTCGAGAAAACTCTGCGCGAGCAGCCCGACCACGTAATAGCCCTCGATGAACACTCCCTGCTCGTCGAAGAAGAAGCACCGGTCGTAGTCGCCGTCCCAAGCTATGCCGAGATCGGCCTTCTCTTGGCGGATCCGGTCGCTCGTGACCTTACGGTTCTCCACGACCATCGGGTTCGGCACTCCGTTCGGGAACGTGCCGTCAGGCTCATGGAACAGCTTCACGAACTTGAACGGCAGGTGCGGCTCGAGCAGGTCGACGATCGGTCCCGCTCCGCCGTTGCCGGCGTTCACGACGATCTTGAGCGGGGCGAGCGCTGTTAGGTCCACGTACGACAGGAGGTGCCGGATGTAGTCGGGCTGCACGTCGAACGCGCGGACCGAGCCGCGTTTCGCCGCGGGCTTGAACTCGCCGCGCTCCGCGATTGCGCGAATGTCTTGCAACCCGGTGTCCGCGCTGATCGGCCGCGATCCCTCGCGCACGAGCTTCATCCCGTTGTAGTCCGGCGGATTGTGGCTTGCCGTGACCATGATTCCGCCGTCGAGCTTGCGGTCGAACGTCGCGAAATACACGAGCTCGGTGCCGCCGATCCCGATGTCGAGCACGTCGACGCCCGATTCGGTGAGACCTTTGATGAGCTGTTCCGTGAGCGCCGGGCTCGACGCCCGGATGTCGCGGCCGACCGCCACGGTTTTCGGCTTGACGAACTCCGCGTACGCGCGACCGACGCGGTACGCGATGTCGTCATCGAGCTCGGACGGGACGCGGCCGCGGACGTCGTAGGCTTTGAAGCAAGTGATTTTTCTCACGGGATCTACAGTGGTGTCTTTGGCGGCCAGTATAACCAGGCGCGGCTGCCGCTCGTCCACGCCGCCGGCGCGGCACGCTTGTCGTAGTATGGCGCGCATCCGCCGGATCGGGGGTCGTCTTGACGCCGTCTCACTTGTGGTTGCCTTACACGCAGATGCAGACGGCGCCGGAGCCGCCGGTCGTCGATCGCACCGAGGGCGTGCGCCTCACGCTCGCGGATGGCCGCGTGCTCATCGACGGCATCGCGTCGTGGTGGACGGCGTGTCACGGCTATAACCATCCGCACATTCGCTCTGCCGTGGCGGCGCAGCTCGAGCGCATGCCGCACTTCATGCTCGGCGGGGCCGTGCATGCACCGGCCGAGGCGCTCGCGCGCCGGCTCGCGGCGCTCCTGCCCGGCGACCTCGAGCACGTGTTCTTCTCCGAGTCGGGCTCCGTCGCAGTCGAAGTCGCGATGAAGATCGCGTTGCAATTTCGTTTCAATCGGGGTGATTCGAAGCGCACGCGGTTCCTCTCGTTCGAGCATGGCTATCACGGCGACACGTTGGCCGCGATGTCCGTCTGCGATCCGGAGGAAGGCATGCATCGCCTGTTCGGCGCCGTGCTCGCGCAGCAGCTCGTCGTGCCTCTGCCGCGGACGGCGGAGCTCGCGCGCGAATTCGAGCGTACGGTCGCGGCGCACGCGCACGAGCTGACCGCCATTGTCGTGGAGCCGCTCGTCCAGGCTGCCGGCGGCATGAGGTTTCATTCACCGGAGACGCTCGCGCTGATCGCGGCGACGGCGCGCCGCCACGGGCTCCTGCTCATTCTCGACGAGATCGCGACCGGCTTTGGCCGCACCGGTACGTTGTTCGCTTGCGAGCAAGCCGACGTCGTCCCCGACATCGTGACGTTGTCGAAGGCCCTGACGGGCGGCACGCTGCCGCTCGCGGCGACGGTCGCGACGCACGGTGTCTATGAGGCATTCCTGTCCGACGACCCTGCCCGTGCGCTCATGCACGGCCCGACGTTTGCCGGCAACCCGCTCGCGTGCGCGGCGGCCAACGCCTCGCTCGATCTGTTCGAGCGCGAGCCGCGGCTCGCTCAGGCGGCGGAAATCGCCGCCCAGCTGCGCGACGGACTCGAGGACTGCCGCGGCTTGACGGGGGTCCGAGACGTGCGCGTGCTCGGCGCGATCGGCGTGGTTCAGCTCGAGCGCGCTCCGAAGGTCGACGCGTTGCGCAGGCGATTCGTCGAGCACGGCGTTTGGATTCGGCCATTCGGCGACGTCGTCTACCTGATGCCGCCGCTCGTGATCGGGCGCGAGGACCTTGCCGCGCTCATGTCTGCGATCCAACGCACCTTGAGCGCAGCCGAGTCCCACGGGGAACTCTGAAAAGCGCCTAGGTGGTACTCGGCAGTGCGACGCGCTCGTCATTTTGGGGCATTGGCGCTCGCCATCTGCACCTTCTCGGAGCGATTATGTCGCGGCCATTGCTCGATGGGCCGGTACGCCGCCTTGGCGGTGTTCCTGGCACATCAATTGCTTGGCGCTGGGTTGTTTCGCGCGCTGACGCCCAGGCCCGAGGCCGGGGCGCGTTTCGAGTCGACTAGGAGATCTTGCCCCATGCACGAGCGTCCTTCACTGTCGCGCCGGCGTAGCCCGTTGCGCGCGAACCCTGTCGTCCTTCGCAGGAGCCGGCTGTCCGCAGCCGTGTCCGCGGTGCTCGCCGCGACGGCGATGCCGCTCGCTGTGACCGCGCAGGACGTTCCGGTCGTGCAGATCGAGGAAATGGTCGTCACCGCTACGCGCCGCTCGGAGAGCGTGCAGGACATCCCGATCAACATCTCGGCGTTCGACGGCGGCCTGCTCGAGAAGCGCGAAATCGCCGATCTCGCGGATCTCGGGCGCAACGTACCGGGCATGTACGTGGTCGACCAAGGCAAGCGCACGGCGAATCAGATCGTCGTGCGAGGCCTGAACCTCGATCCGATCACCGCGGCCGAGGGCATCGGCAACGACGGTGGCGAGGTCGTTTCGACGTATGTGGGCGACATTCCGTTGTACGTCGATCTCACGCTCACCGACATGGAGCGCGTCGAGGTGCTGCTCGGCCCGCAGGGCACGCTTTACGGAGCCGGTACGCTCGGCGGCGCGATCCGCTACATCCCTCATCGGCCTGAGCTCGACGCGACCTCGTTCGAGTTCCGCGGCACCGCGTTCGGCCTCGCGGAGAGCGACGAATACGGCTCGAGCGGCGGGTTCATGTTCAACATCCCGCTAGGCGAGAAATTCGGTTTTCGCGCGAATCTCGATTTCGAGAACACGCCGGGGTTCATCGACGCGCCGTTTCTCGTGAACACGCCGGGCGTGTCGGATCCCGAGCCCGATTTCGACTCGCCGGCCGCCGTGGAGGCGAATCTGCATCGCGCAAACGACGTGAATTCCGAGCACACGGGGTCCGCGCGCGTCGGCGTGCGCTGGCAGCCGACGGACTCGATCGACGCGAATCTGACCTACTATTTTCAGGACATGGAAGTCGGGGGACGCCAGCAGAATCACGTCGTCGCATTCGGCACCGGAAAATACGAGTCGGCCACTCGCTTCCTCGAGCCGAACGAGCGCCAGAACCGGCTCGCGGCGCTCGAGATCACGGCGGATCTGGGCTTCGCGCAGCTCACATCGGCGTCCGGCTATTCGACGTATTCGGATCTCGGGCAGCGCGATCAGACGGACCTCTTGATCACGCTCGAGTACAGCTACGAGCTGTTCCCGACGTTCTCGGCGTATACGCGCGACGGCGAGGACGACCGCACGGTGAGCCAAGAGCTGCGCCTCGTCTCGAACAGCGCCGGCAGGGTGACGTGGATCGGAGGCCTGTTCTGGTACAACCAGGTCCAGATCGGCCCGAGCCGCGAGTTCACGCCGCACTACGACGAGTACCTGGGCGGCAACCTGCGGCCCGACAGCCTCGAGTATTACAGCTACGAGCGCGACGACCGGACCGAGAAGGCGATCTTCGGCGAAATCGGTTTCGACCTGACCGATAAGCTGAAGCTTACCGTCGGAGGCCGATACTACGACTACGACCTGCTCAATCGAGAGCGGTGCGGCCGTCCCGCTGATCAACACGGCGTTCGGCGATTTGCCTCCGGACGAGACCGGGATCGAGCCGCTCGAGTCCAACTCGCAGTCCGACAGCGGCTCGCTATTCAAGATCAACGCGGCGTACGACTTCACGGATGACCTGATGGGTTACGTGACGATCAGTGAAGGCTTCCGGATCGGGGCGTCGAACGGCGTCGCGGCGTGCCCCGCCGATCTCGACCCCGACGACACAGATCGTCTGCGCGACGCCCGACGAGGTCCAATACTTTCCGGACACGACGACCAACTACGAGGTCGGCATCCGGAGCCAGTGGCTGGATCGGCGGGTCACGGTCAACGGCGCCATCTACTACATCGATTGGCAGGATCCGCAGCTCGCGTCCGCGACGGTCAACGGTGCGCAGCCGATCACGAAGAACGGCAAAGGTGCCGAGAGCATGGGGTTCGAGGTTTCGATCGAAGCGGCGTTGAGTGACCGCGTCGATCTCGGCTTGAGCTACGCGCACACGGAGGCGGAGCTCACCGATCTCGCGCCGTCGCTGCTCCGCGAGTTCGTGCCGCCCGGCTTCGGACCGTCAAATCCGCCGAGCTACGTGGACGGGCAGCCCGGAGACCGCCTACCCGGGTCGCCGCAAGACCAAGGGACGTTCAGCCTGAGCTACGCGGTGCCGCTGCAAAGCCAATGGGCGCTCGACATCAACTACGGCTTCTCGGCGATCGGGGACGTGATCACGAGGGCCGGCGGCCGCGCGGGCGGAGAGACGCTCGGCGGCTACACGACGCACTTCGCGTCCGCGATCCTGACGAAGGACGCGTGGACGTTCGGCGTCTACGCGAAGAACCTGCTGAACAAGTACGCGGTGACGGGCGTGAGGTCGATCCCGAGCTTCGTGCAGACGGTCGCGGACGAGAACGGCGACCCGGTGCACGTGCGCTAGCTACGCGCAAGACGTTCTGCGGCCGCGCGAGGTCGGGTTCAGGTTCAGCTACTCTCTCGATCGCTGACGCCGCTATCATGCGCGCGTGACGCACGCGCTTGCGGACCTGACGAGCTGGCACAAAGAGGCGGAAGTTGCGCTGAACCGGCGCGACTTCCGCCGCGTGCACGACCTCTGCATGCGGATCCTCGCGGCGGAGCCCGCTCACGCCGACGCGTTGTTCCTGCTCGCGATGATCGCCGCGGAGCACGGCAACTTCCGCAAGGCGCTCGAGGTCGTCGACCGCGCGCTCGCGATCGATCCGCGCCAAGCCGAATACCACGCGCAGCGCGGGCGTTGCCTGATCGCGCTACATCGGCCTCGCGAGGCGTTCGAGGCGGTAGCACGTGCTCTCGAGCTCGCGCCGAGCGCCGCGCTCACGCTCGACACGATCGGCGTCGTAATGACGCGCGCGGGCGCGCACGCCGAGTCCGTCGAGCCATTCCGGCGCGCGGTCGCGCGCGACTCGAGCAAAGCGGCGTACCACTACAACCTCGGCGCGGCGCTGCAGTTCGTCGGCGACTTCGCGGGCGCCGCCCACGCGCTGCGCGCCGCACTCGCGCTCGATCCCGCGCACTACCGCGCGTGGTCTGCGCTCGCGCAAGTCGCGCGCGCGCCGCTCTCGGCCGCCGAGCTCGCCGAGCTCGAGCGCCAGCTCGCAACCGGCGCGCTGAGTGAGGACGCGGAGCTGCACCTGTGCCACGCGCTTGCCAAGCAGCTCGAGGACGCCGGACGCTACGCCGAGTCGTTTCAGTATCTGGTTCGCGGCAAGGCTCGGAAGCGCGCGGCGCGCGTGCAGTCGTTCGAGGCGCATCGCGAGCTGTTCGACGCCGCCGCGCGTACCGCGCCCGCGGGGGCGGCGGCGCGGCCGGCGTCCGCCGCGGGCTGTTCGTCCGCGGAGCCGATCTTCATCGTCGGCATGCCGCGCACCGGCACGACGCTGGTCGAGCGGATCCTGTCCAACCATCCGGCGGTGTTCGCGGCCGGCGAGCTCGCCAACTTCGCGCTCGAGCTCAAGCGAGCAGCCGCGCACGCCGTCCAATCGCGTGCTCGATGCCGAGACGCTCGCGGCGGCCGAGCGCGTCGATCCAAGCGCGCTCGGCGAGGCATACGTCGCGAGCACTCGGCCGCGAACGGGACACACGCCGCGCTTCATCGACAAGATGCCGCTGAACTTCTTCTACGTCGGCCTCATTCAGCGGGCACTGCCGAACGCGAAGGTGATCTGCCTGCGCCGCCACCCGCTGGACGCGAGCCTGAGCAACTATCGGCAGCTGTTTGCTACGATGTTCTCTTACTACGACTACTCGTACGATCTTCTCGACACGGGCCGGTATTACCTGCAGTTCGACGCGCTCGCGCGTCATTGGCGCGAGGCCGTCCCGAACGGCTACACCGAGGTCCGCTACGAGGACGTGGTGGAGCACACGGAACGGGAGGCGCGGCGGCTCGTCGCGTTCTGCGGTCTCGACTGGGACCCGGCGTGTCTGAGGTTCGAGCGCAACGCGGCGCCGGTGGCGACCGCGAGCTCGGTGCAAGTGCGCCAGCCGATCTACCGCACCGCCGTCGAGCGGTGGCGCAAATACGAGAAGGAGATCGAGCCGCTGAAACGGCTGTTCGCCGACGCTGGCGTGCTAAACGACTAGAACGATTCGGACGAGCCGGGCTCCGGCGTGCTCGGGCGGGCCGAGTAGCGGTTCGGGATGAAGTCGCCGGTGATCATCTCGTGGTACGAGAGGCCCGGGCCGACCATCGGGTAGACGCCGGCCTCCGGATCGATGACGACCTCGAGGAACGCGGCGCCTTTGAAGTTCAGGAACTCGTCGAGCACTCGCGGTACGTCGGCCTTCTGATCGAGCCGCTTCGCGTAGCCGAAGCCGTCGGCCTGCGCCGTCTTCACGAAGTCCTTCTTGCGCAGCGACTTGTCGCTCGCGGACAGGCGCCCTTTGAAGAACAGGCGTTGCCATTGCATGACCATGCCGTCGCCGAAGTTGTTAAGCACGACGACCTTGATCGGCAGGCCATACGTCGTAACCGTCTCGAGCTCGCCCAAATTCATGCGGATGCTCGCGTCGCCGTCGACGTCGATCACGAGCTTCCTCGGCTGCGCGAACTGTGCGCCGATTGCGGCTGGCAGGCCGAACCCCATCGTGCCCATGCTGCCCGAGGTCATCCAGAGGCGCGGCTCGCGAAAGTCGAAGTACTGCGCGGCCCACATCTGATGCTGGCCGACGCCGGTCGAGATGATCGCCTCGCCTTGCGTGATCTTGTTCATCGTCTCGATCACGTATTGCGGTTGGATCAACTTGCTGTCGCGGTCGTAGTTGAGCCCGTAGGTGGACTTGAGGTGCGCGATCTCGGCGTGCCACGCCGAGAAGTCGGCGTTGAAGCCCGTGCGCCGGCCGTACGCGACGAGCGCGTCGAGCGCGTTGCCGAGCAGACCCACGTGGAACCAATCCGCCTTCTTGACCTTGTGGATCTCCGACGGATCGATGTCGAAATGCAGGATGCGGCGCGCCTTCGCGGCGAACTTCTTCGGCACGCCCGCGACGCGGTCGTCGAAGCGCGCACCGAGCGTGATCAGTAGATCGCAGTCGTCCACTGCGTAGTTCGCGGCAGCGGTGCCGTGCATGCCCGAGCATGTGCAACGACAGCGCGTGCTTCGTGTCGATGCCGCCGAGGCCCATCAGCGTGGTGGTGACGGGGATCTTGAACGTGCCCGCAAGCGCGCGCAGCGCGGCGCTCGCGTTGCCGTTGATCACGCCGCCGCCCGCATAGATCAACGGCCGTTGGCTCTCGCTGAGCATCGCGAAAAATTGCTGGCAGCTCGCGTCCGAGAGCGTATTGCGCTCGACGCTCGCGAGCCGTTGCCGGTAGCCCGGAATCGGCAGGTAGCTCTCGCCCTGGAACGTACCCAACCAGTTCTGCACGTCCTTCGGCACGTCCACGACCACCGGACCGGGTCGGCCGGTGCGTGCGATCTCGAACGCGGTGCGAATCGTGCTCTCTAGCCGCAACGGATCCGTCACGAGGAATACATGCTTCGCGACGGAGCCCATCACCGCGGTGACGGGCGCCTCTTGGAAAGCGTCGGTGCCGATCGCGGCGGTCGCGACCTGGCCGCAGATCACGACGATCGGCGTCGAGTCCGCCATGCAGTCGCGGACGGGCGTCACGCAGTTGGTAGCACCCGGGCCGGACGTCACCATGACCACGCCGACTCGGCCGCTCGCGCGGGCATAGCCCGCCGCCATGAACCCCGCGCCTTGCTCGTTGGCCGGCACGATCAACGGCATCGGCTCGACGCCGTCGCGGCTGTGGTCTTTGTTGTAGCGGAACACCGCGTCGTAGGTCGGGAGAATCGCGCCGCCGCTGTACCCGAAAATCGTCTCGACGCCTTCATCCGCGAGCACCTGGATGAGGATGTCCGCGCCGGTCATTTTCGTTCCGGCCAACGGGTGGGCTGTCCTAAGCTTGGGCTGTATTAAGGTGTCCATCGAGAGCTTGGGCTATATCGCCGGCGGGAGTCGGCGCGGCCACGCGAGTTTTGACGAAAAATCCGTGCGTTGCAATAGCTGTGGGCTTAAGCCAACATTGCCGGTCCGGCAGCGGCGGGGCCGCGAGCTCGACATGCGACATATCATCTCGATCCTTCTGCAGAACGAAGCCGGCGCGCTCGCGCGCGTCGCGAATCTTTTTTCTTCGCGCGGCTACAACATCGAGAGCCTGAACGTCGCGCCGACGGCAGACGAAACCGTGTCGCGGCTCACGCTCGTCACGAGCGGTCCGGACAACGTCATCGACCAGATCAGCAAGCAGCTCGGCAAGCTCGTCGACGTTGTCGACATCGCCGACATGACGAGCTCGGATCACATCGAACGTGAGCTCGCGCTGTTCAAGCTGCAGGTAACGAACGGCGGGGCGGACAAGCTCGCGGCTGCGCTGAAGCAATTCGATGCGCGCGTTCTCAACGATCAAGACGGCCGTTTTACGGTCGAAGTCGTCGGCGGCAGCCAAGAGATCGATCGGTTCTTGAAGCGCGTCGCCAGCATCAGCGACGTGCTCACGGTCGTGCGCAGCGGCGCGATGGCCGTCAGTCGCGGTGCGGCCGGCCAAAGCCGCGGCTAGCCGTCGTGGCCGACACCTCCGCTGCCCGTCCTTCCGCCGCGGGCAATACCCCGCCCACGAGCGCCCTCACGAACGCGGAACGGCTTTCGAACGCGCGGCGGCTCGTCATCAAGATAGGCTCCGCGCTATTCGTCGATCAGCAGACGGGCACGCTCGATCGCGCATGGCTCGAAGGTGTGTGCGCGGACGTCGCGGAGCTGCGCAAGGAAGGCAAGGAAGTCGTGATCGTGTCGTCGGGTGCCGTCGCGCTCGGCACGCGCGAGCTGAAGCTCGACCGGAGCCGCGCGCGGCTCGAAGACAACCAGGCGGCCGCCGCGGCGGGACAGATCCTGCTCGCGCACGCCTATCAAGAGGTGCTCGGTGGATTCGGGATCACCGCCGCACAGGTGCTGCTCACGATCGACGACAGCGAGAGCCGCAAACGTTATCTCAACGCGAGCAAGACGCTGCTCGCGCTGCTCGGCTATGGCGCCGTACCCGTCGTGAACGAGAACGACACCGTCGCAACGCAGGAGCTGCGCTACGGCGACAACGATCGGCTTGCCGCGCGCGTCGCGCAGATGGTGAGCGCCGACTGTCTCGTGTTGCTGTCGGACGTCGATGGGCTCTATACGGCCGATCCGCGCGTCGACGGCAACGCGCGTTATATAGAAGAGGTGACGGAGCTCAAGCGCGAGCTCTGGGACATGGCCGGTGGTCCGGGCTCGAGCCACGGCTCGGGCGGAATGAAAACCAAGATCGACGCGGCGCGGATCGCGGTCGGCGCGGGCTGCCGCATGGCGATCGCGAGCGGCAGGTCGAAGCGGCCGATCAGCGTGCTGCGCGGCGGCGGCAAGGCCACTTGGTTCCTGCCCAGTGCGACGCCCGGGGCCGCGCGCAAGCAGTGGATCGGGGGCACCTTGAGCCCGAAAGGCAGTGTGCGGATCGACCCCGGTGCGGAACGCGCGCTCGCGTCGGGCAGAAGCCTCTTGCCCGCCGGTGTCATCGCCGTCGAGGGCCAGTTCGAGCGCGGCGATGCCGTGCGGGTGGTCGCCAGCGACGGGCGCGAGCTCGCGCGCGGGCTCATCGCCTACGCGGCCGACGAGTCTCGGCTGATCGCCGGCAAGCAATCGCAGAGCATCGCGGACGTCTTGGGTTATCCGGGCCGTGATGAGATCATCCACCGTGACGACTTGGTGCTGATCGGTACGAAGTGACATGAGCAGCGTGCAAATCGAGCGCAAGCAGAACCTGCACGAGCAGATGCTCGAGCTCGGTCGCGCCGCACGCGCGGCAGCCGAGGTGCTTGCCCAAGCGTCGTCGGCCGTGAAGCGCGCGGTGCTCGAATCGGCGGCGCAGGAGCTGCGCGGCGCAGTGAAGGTCGTGCTGCGCGCGAACGCCGAGGACGTCGCCGACGCGCAGGCTCGCGGTCTGTCCGGCGCCATGGTCGATCGGCTCGCGCTCGACGAGAAGCGCATCGAGGCGACGGCCGCGGGCCTCGAGGTCGTCGCCGCGCTCGAGGATCCCGTCGGCCGAGTCATCGCCGAATGGGAGCGCCCGAACGGCCTGAAGATTGCGCGCGTGCGCGTGCCGCTCGGCGTGATCGGAATCATCTACGAGAGCCGTCCGAACGTGACCGCCGACGCCGCGGCGTTGTGCTTGAAGAGCGGCAATGCGGCGATCTTGCGCGGCGGCTCCGAGAGTGCGCGCTCGAGCGCCGCGATTCATCAATGTCTCGTGCGCGCGCTGCAGATGCACGGCCTGCCCGCTACGGCGGTCCAGATGGTGCCGACCCAAGACCGCGATGCGGTGGGGATCATGCTGCGCGACATGGCGCGCTACATCGACGTGATCGTGCCGCGCGGCGGCAAGGGCCTCGTCGCGCGCGTGCAGCAAGACGCGCGCGTGCCCGTGATGAGCCATCTCGAGGGTATCTGCCATACCTACATCCATGCCGGCGCCGATCTCGCGATGGCGCGGCGGATCGCCGTCAACGCGAAGATGCGGCGTACGGGTATCTGCGGCGCCACCGAGACGATCCTCGTCGACCGTGCGTGCGCGCCGACGCACTTGCAGCCGATCGTCGCGGACCTGATCGCCGCGGGCTGCGAGGTGCGGGGCGACGCGGCCACCCAAGCAAGCGACAGTCGCGTCACTGCTGCCGCCGACGCGGATTGGGGCAAGGAGTTCCTCGACGCGATCGTGGCGGTCCGCGTGATCGACGGCCTAGACGAAGCGCTCGCGCACATCCGCCGGTTCGGCTCGGCGCACACGGACGCGATCGTCACGAGCGACCCGGCCGCGGCCGAGCGGTTCCTGAACGAGCTCGACAGCGCGATCGTGATGCACAACGCGTCCACGCAGTTCGCGGACGGCGCCGAGTTCGGTATGGGCGCCGAGATCGGAATCGCGACGGGCAAGATCCACGCACGCGGTCCGGTCGGCGCCGTCGAGCTGACGAGCTACAAGTACCGCGTGCGCGGCAGCGGTCAAACTCGTCCTTAGGCCCACGCGGCCTCTTCCCCTGCGATATCGATGAGCGCCGGCGGTGCGTCGTTCGATCCCTCCTATGATCTGATCGTGATCGGCGCCGGCATCAACGGCGCCGCGGTCGCGCGCGAGGCCGCGCTGTCGGGGATCAACGTCCTGCTGATCGAGCGCGGCGACATCGCGGCCGGCACGAGCAGCGCCTCGTCGCGCCTGATCCACGGCGGCCTGCGCTATCTCGAGCACGCCGAAATTTCCCTGGTGCGCGAATCACTCAACGAGCGCGAGCGCCTGCTGCGCTGTGCGCCGCATCTCGTCGTGCCGCTAGAGCTCTACATCCCCGTCTATCGGCGCGCGCGCCGCAAGCGTTGGCAGATCGCCGTGGGCCTCACGCTCTACGATTGGTTGTCCGCGGATAGCTCGCTACCGGGCCACACCGTGCTGTCGCGCGCCGCGCTGCTCGAGCGGCTGCCCGGCCTCGACCCCGCGGACCTCGTCGGCGGCGCGAGCTACTTCGACGCGCAGGCGCGCTACCCAGAACGCCTCGTCGTAGAGAACGTGCGCGACGCGGTCGCGAACGGCGCGACGTTGAAGACGTACACACGCGTCACGCGCATCCGCGTCGCGTCGGGTTGCGTCACCGGAGTCGAGTGGCGAACGGCGCGCGGCGAGAGCGGCGCGGCTTCCGCGCCGCTCGTCGTCAACGCGGCGGGACCGTGGGTCGATGACGTTCTCGGACCGATCAAGCACACCCGCCTGATCGGCGGCACCAAAGGCAGCCATCTCATCGCGCCGCTGTTCCCCGGCGCGCCGCGCGCGGGCGTGTACGTCGAAGCCGGTAGCGACTCGCGACCGCTGTTCATCCTGCCTTGGAACGACTTGCTGCTCGTCGGTACGACGGACGAGCGCTTCGAGGGCGACGCCGGCGCAGCCGCGATCGACGACAGCGAGCTCGCCTATCTCGTCCGCGAGACCGAGCGCGTGTTCCCCGCGGCGAACGGGCTCGCACAGCGCGTGCTGTTCACCCACACGGGCGTCCGGCCGCTGCCGTATCGACCGCGCGGCGCCGAGGGCGCCATCACCCGGCGCCACCTGATCCGACGCCACCGCGCGGCGAAGGGGCTGTACTCGATCGTCGGGGGTAAGCTCACGACGCATCGCGCGCTCGCGGAGGACGTGCTGAAGGTGCTGTGGCGCCACTTGCCTCGTGCCGCGCACGTGCGCCCGACACGCGCTCGGCCGCTGCCCGGTGCGCTCGATGGGCGCGACCGCGACGAGATGCTCGCCGATGTCGGTGCCGCGCTCGGGGCAGCGCAAGCGCAGCGGTTGTGGCACGTCTACGGCGCCGGCGCCGCAGCCGTCGCGAGCCTCGCGAAAGCGCAAGACTTGCGCGCGACGCTCGACGCGTCGAGTGCGGTGCTCGTCGCGGAGCTCGTGTACGCGCGCGAGACGGAGTGGGCCGAGACGCTCGACGACATCCTGCAGAGGCGCTGCATGGCGGGCTTGGGTGCGGATTTCGGGCTGGCTGCGGCGGAGCCGGCGGCGCGCTGGCTCGAGCGGCTCGGCGTATGGGACAAGACGCGGGCGGAGCAGGAGCTCGCCGACTATCGTGCTCACGCGGTGCGTCAACGCGCTCTACGAACGCGCTGACGCCCGCATGCTCCTAATTCAACCGTGTCCCGGAGCGAGCGCCGGGATCTCGACGCGAACCGCGGGCGTGGCAAACGCCGGCTGTTTCGGCTGTTGCGAGCGAAGCTCGTCGCCTGTCTCGGCGAAGATCTCGTCCGTCATGTCGGTGAGCATCGTCGCGGCCGGCTTCTTGGCGGTCACCACGATCACGTCGACTTTGTCACTCGCCGAAGCGGTGCCGGTGATCGCAAACAACGCCGTTGCGAGCAGCAGGCCGGATAGCGTTTTCATCTCTGTCTCCAAGTGAACGACAACTCACGATTCTCAACGCGAGATGCTACGCGCGGGACGACAGTACCGGCTTCAAGAAAGATCAAGATTGACGAAGCTGGCTCAAGACTCGCGCGTCGTTCGCGCGAACCGTGAGCCGCGTCTCGCTGGGCGCGTTGCCGCCTAGGAAGTCGTCTGCTCGACGGGCTCGAATCGCACCGTCGGGCGATCGCCTTGACGCGAATAAAGGTGCTCGCTCGCCATGTCGGCGAGCGCGCGGTCGCGCTCTTCGCGCGTTCCGTACCAATGATGTTGCTGCCAGCCGTTGCCGATCAGCCGTGCGAACGTATCGGTCGGCGGGAGGCTGACGCGGATTCCGTAGGGCTTCGGAACGTCGAGCGATTCGTTCAAATTGTGCGCGTGGCAGATGTTCATCGAAGTGGCGTCGCGGCGAAGGTGAGGGAATGAACGTGTCGTTGCGCCGTCATAGTAACGCAAGGCTTGCGGTGCGTGTCAGCGCTCCCGTCCGCCGGTTCGCTCGGGCCCGCCGAGCATTCGGCGCGTCTTCTCGGAGTGTGGCGGCTCGCAGCGGGGCACGCCGGACTCGCGTCGGCAGCGCCGGGCGCGCCGGCGGCGCAGGCGCGCTCGTGCTTCAGTCTGTGGCGCACGTCCTCGTAGACCGTGCTGTCGTCATGCAGGGTCGTCGCGGGTAACGCTACAATCGGACCTCATGTCGAAAGTCGTCCAGGCGGCGGAATTCTTCGTTGTCGGCGGTCCCGTGCAACCGGATCGCCCGTGCTACGTCGAACGGGCGGCGGACGGAGCGCTCGCGGCTGCAATCCGCGCGCGAGAGTATTGTTGCGTGCTCGGCGCGCGCGCGATCGGCAAGACCAGTCTCATGGCGCGGGCGGCCCGCGCGCTGCGCCAGACGGGCGGCCTCGCCGCGATCGTGGATCTCGCGCAGCTCGGCGCGCGCGGCGACGACGCCGATGCCGAGCGCTGGGCATTCGGATTCGCGCATCGAGTCGCGCACGATCTGCACCTCGATGTCGATCTGCAGACCTGGTGGCGCGAGAAAACCGCGCTCGCGCCGGAAAGCCGCCTCGCCGACTTCTTCTGGGAGGTGGTCCTCACCAACACGACGGCCGCAGTCACCGTGTTCGTCGACGAGATCGAGCAGGCGCTCGCGCTGCCGTTCGGGCGTGAGCTGCTCGCCTCGATCGAGGCGTGTCGCGTGCGGCGCGAGCGCGAGGCCGATTACGGCCGATTGACGTTCGTGCTTCTCGGAGTCGCCGCGCGCGAGCGGCTCGGCGCCGTGCCGGACGCGCCTTTGGCGGCGGAAGTACTCGGCATCGACCTTGCCGACTTCACGACGGACGAGGCGTATGTGCTTGCACTCGGCTTCGGCGGCGAGCGCGCGCAGGCGCAGGCATTGATGGATCGCGTGTGCGTGTGGACGCACGGCCAGCCGTATCTGACGCAGAAGGTCGCGCGCGGCGTCGCGCGCAAGGGTGGCAAGCTCGAGGACGTCGAGCGCGTGGTGCGTGAGCAGCTGCTGCAACCGGCCGCGGTGAATGACGATCTTCTTTTGAGCCACGCGCGTGCGACGCTCGGCGAGCGCCAACCGGCTGCGCGTCATGCGCTCAAGCTTCTGCGCCGAATCGCGAAGGGGGCGGCGGTTGCGGTGCCGGCCGACGCGTCGGTTCGCGAGGTACTCGAGCTTTCCGGCGTGGTGGCTCGCGACGGCGCCGACGGGCTGCGTTATCGCAATCGCGTGATGCGTGAAGCGTTCGGCGCGCGCTGGATCAAGAGCGTCGCGCCCGCCGGATGGCGCACATTGGCCACGGCCGCGGCGCTCGTAGCGCTCGCCGCGTTCGGCGGCTACGCGTACCTCAACTATTTGCCGATGCCCTACGAGCGCGTGCTCGTGAGCGACGCGGCGGATCCTGCCGCGCTCGCGGCGGCTCATCGCGGACTGCGCCGCTTCCCGGGTTTTGCGGAGCGCGCGGATCGGCTGCTCGCCGACGCGCTGCGCAGGCGCAGCGGCAGTGCGACCGACGTCGCCGCCCTCGCGAACGCGGACGCGCAACTGCGCACGCTACCGGGGCAGGGCGAGCTCGCGGATCGGCTGCTTGCGGAGTTCTGGCTGCGGAAGGTTGCCGCGGCCGTCGACGCCGAGCAGCGCGACGCGGCGCTGCTGTTCGCGCTGCGCGCCGCGCGCGCGGGTGTCGGCGACACGGCCGGCGCGCGCGCTTGGGTCGGCGAGCTCGTGGGCGACGACTATCGGAACCTCGAGCGTACCGTGCGGCTCCCGGCGGCGCAGGCGAGCTTGAGAGTCGATTGGCAAGCCGCCCCGGCGCTTCTCACCCTCACCGCCGACAACGAGCTCGTGCGGACGTCGTTCGCGTCGGCGGATACGGGCGGCGCGTCCCCGGCGCCGCGGCTCAGCGCTCTTCGGCCCGCCGTGCTCGTCCGCGAGCTCGAGGTGGAAGGCGAGGGCTCGGCGGGGGAGTTCGAGCTCAGCGTCGCGCTTGCGCATCCGGCGAGCGGCGAGGTCGCGCTGACGCTCGCGGCGCCGAGCGGCGCGCAGGCGACGATGCTGCTGCCGCGGAGCAATGCCGCGTCGAGCGAAAGCTACGTGTTCCCTGCGCAAGAAGGGACGCCGCTCGCCGCGCTCGCGGACGAGGAGCGCCGCGGCACGTGGCGGCTCACGCTCGTGGACCGCCGAGTCGAGAACACCGGGACGCTCGGCGGCTGGGGTTTGCGCTTCGGCGAAGAAGCTTGGCGCGACGATCCGGCCGACGGTGTCGCAATACCCGATCCCGCGCGTACCGAGGCCGTGACGGTCGAAATGAGCGCCGACGATGCGTTCGCGATCGTGCAGCCGGCCGATCGCGGCCCGGTCGGCAGCGTGGCGCTCTGGAATCTCGACACGGGCCTGTTGCAAGACGACTTCACGCTACCGTTGCCGCCGCAGTACGTGGCGATCAACGCGGGCGCGACGCGCTTGCTCGCGGCAACGGCGAATCTCGTGACGCTTTGGGACGTTGCCGGCGCGATGCCGGTCGCGCGGCTCGCGACGCAAACGGAGTTCGTGCTGCCGCCCGCGTTCTCGAGCGACGGAGGCTACGTCGCGATCGCCGAGCGCGTCGAAGGTGAGCGGCCGTTGTACAGCCTGCTGCGCGCGGAGGACGGTTCGCTGCTCGCGAGTGTGGAAGGCCTCGATCGAGTCGAGCGCTGGTGGCTGGGACCCGGTGCACGGTATCTCGCTCTGCTCGGGCCGAGCACCGTGCTGCGGTTCATCGACGCCCGCAGCGGCAAGGAGCTCACGCGCGCGCAGGATCCGCACGATATCGCTCGCGTGCTGCCTCTGCCGGACGGCGCGTCGCTCATCACGGTCGATGTCGCGGGTGAGATTCGCGCGTGGCGCGCGGACGCGACCGAAGGGGCAGCTGGGCGGCGACTCGGCGAGGCGGCGGCGGCCGACGCCGTCGTGTTGTCGAGCGATGGCACGCGGCTCGCGTATCCGACCGGCCGTGGAGAGATCGTCGTCCGCGACGTCGCATCCGGTGCGCGGGTCGCCACGCTGCGCGACGGGGTGGCAGGCGCGGCGGTGCACCTGCGCCTCGCTCCGGATGGCGCGCGACTCGTCGCGGCGAGCGGCGAGCGCGCTCGCTTGTGGTCGGTGCCGAACGTACCGTCGGCCGGGACACGTGCAACCGACGTCGAATTGACGGCGCTCGACGTCGATCGCGCGCGCCCCGTTCTCGCGGTCGGTTTGCGCAGCGGCCAATTGCGGTTCGGCGATGCTGACGGCGCGGCAACAGCGACGGCGGCGGGAGTCGAGTTTTTCGGCCACCGCGGGGCGGTAACCGCCGTTGCGGTCGACGCCGCGCGCGGGGTCGCCGTCACCGGTGGCAGCGACGGGATCGTACGCGTGTGGGACCTGGCCAGCGGCGAGCCGGTTACGCCCGTTCTGGCGCACGCGGTGCCGAGCGGCGACGGGCCGATTCTCGCCGTGGCGTTGAGTCCCGATGCGCGTTGGATTGCGAGCGCCGCCGCAGGCACCGTCCGCCTCTGGAGCGCCGCCGACGGCGCGCTCGTGAGCGAGCTGCCGTTCGGCGGGTCGACCGCGACGCTCGCGTTCCCGAGCGACGGGGCGCTACTCGCGATTGGCGACGGCGGCGGCGTACGGCTCGTGCCGATCGCACCAAACGCGGGGAGCATTCGCACGACGCCTACGCGCGCCGCGATCATCAGCATCGCATTCGCGCCGAGCGGCGAGCTCTTCGCGAGCGGCGACGCGGCTGGCAATCTACAGCTCGCGCGAGTCGCGACCGGCGAGGCGATCGGTGCCCCGTACGCGCTCGCGAGCGCAATTCGCAAGGTGGGGTTCGGCGGCGACGGCGTGCTGCTCGCCGTGACTGACGCTTGGGCTCACAGCTTCACTATCGGCACGGCAGGCCTCATCCCCCGAGGCGCGCGGCGGTTGCCGTTCTCGCAAACCCCTGCGATCGCGGTCGCGGCCGCCGAACCGGAGCGCGTGCGAGTCGCGGGCTTCGACGCGCTCGGCACGCTCGGCTACGCCGAGCTCGATCTCGGCGCCCCGCCTGGAGCCTCCGTGGCGCCCCCGGCGGAGGTCTTCGAGCGCGATTGGCCCTCCGTGCTCGGCTTACGCCTCGACGACGCGGGAGAACCGACGCTCGCGAGCCCTTGATCTGCGCGGTCCCGCGACTTTTTTGGGCAAATTTGTGAACTGTCCGGCGGGAGCGACAAGCCCGCTCGCGGTAAGGTGCGGGCGCTTGACGTAACCAAACCGTGGGTGGAAACCGAGCTGTGTCGCGCAGGGCATTCTCAACTTGGGCTGATTTTGCGGCGAGCGCTCGCGCAACGGGCATCTTGATCGTCGCGGCGTTGACAGTGGCGTGTGAGCCAGAAGCTGTCAGGCCGCGCTCGTTCGAATATTTCAAGGAAGACGGCATCGCCAGGGAAGGCGTCCTTGCCCGTTGCAACTTGGATCGTGATGCGAGCGAGAACGACGTCGAATGCGCGAACGCGCGTCATGCGGCGTCGGCCGTGGCAGCCGAGATCGAGGCAGGCGCGCAGCTCCGAGTTGGCGGCCCAATCCGAGCGCAAGCTCTCCGCGATGCGCGACCGCTCGGCACGTGCCCAGCAAGCCGAGCAGCAAGCCGCGGCTGCTGAGGTGGCTGCGGCGGAGGCAGCCTACGAGGCGCAGTATCGTGATCCGAAGGCGGGCGCCGAGGCTCCCACGAGCGAGGGTGCGCACGCACCCGCGTTTGGGGCGCCGCTCGGGCGCGCCATGCCGTCGATGCGCGACGACGCGGCCTACAACCTCGAATCGTTGTCGCAGGTGCCGACGCGTCCTGAGCTCGAGCTCGCGGCCGTGTCGCCGCCCGTGAGTGAGATCGTGCAGCCTGAGCTCGAGATCGAGCGCAACGCGATCATTCCGCGGCCGTTCCGCAGCGACGACGAAACCATTCGCCGCTGATCGAAGCGTGCGTCGCTACTGCGGCGCCTTCTTCGATCGGATAAATGATCGCTTCTTCCGCCGTATTCCCGTGGTCGCTGGCGCTGCCGCGCGGCGCCAATCCCGTCGTTCCCGTTACGCCGGCCAGCGTGTCGAGAAAGCGCGCCGCGCTCGCGGGCGTGGCTCCGCTCCGGGACGCGAGCGCAGCTGCGCTGTTGCCGTAGAACAGCGCGTTGCCTTCTTCGTCGACGTCGAGCCGGGCGCCTTCGAACGCGGCCCCCGCGAAGAGTCCCTTGCTGTGTGTGTAGATGTACACCTCCGACTTGCCCGTCACCGCCGCCGTGGTCCGCTTTCCGAGCGGTCCCGCGATCGCCGTCGCGTCGCCGCCGAGCGTGAACTTGCCGTCGGACATGTTTTTGACGGAATGATCGTTGCCGAACACGAGCACGACGTCCGCCGCTTCCGCGCCGAACTGAAAACCCATGCTTCCGCCCGTAAGAGTGATGAACGCCGGATTGCTCCATTCGCCGCTCGGCGAGCGCACGGCGAGCACGCCACGGCCCCGCCGCCCGCCGATGAAGAACCCGCCGCGCACGAGCGAGGGGATCACCGCGATGCCGCGCGCACGCTGCAGCAAATCCGCGGGAATGCTCTTGTCCTCGTCGGCCGTGAAGCCGAGCAGCACGTCGGCGGCATGCGCGAGCTTCTCCTCGTCGGCGGATTGAGCACGGACCGAATTCGACGTCGCAAGCGCGGCCAACACGAGCAGGGCGACGACGGGCGAGCGTGAGTTCTCTCTGTGCATCGTGCTCTCGGTTCCTTCGATGGCGGCATCTTAGCGCACGGCCAGCGGCTCCGTCGTTAGGTCGAAGCCTGGCGGCAGCGGGCAGTCGAGCGTCGCCGCAATCGCGCGAAACAGCTCCACTTCGTCGATCTCGATCTTTCGATCGGCGCGGATCGCTGCGTGCACACCGCGCAAGATTCGCTGCTTGTCGTTCGGCCGCAGGGTAGCGAGCGCACGCAGCGCGCCGTCGAGCTGCGCGAGATCGCGTGCGGCGGCGGGCGGCTCGAACGACGGTGCTTCAGCGGGCGCGGGCGCGCCGAGCGCCGCGAGCCCCGCGGCGTAGGCCGCCCGCGCAGCCGCCGCATCGGTGCCGCCGCAGGCCGCGACGTTCACGAGCAGCGTGTGAACGGCCGCGCGCAACGCGTCCTTCGACCGCGGTTCCGTCGGCGCGCCGGGCGCGCTGCCCGGTTGCGCGAGCAGGTATGCGTCGAGCACGCGCAGCAGCACGTAGTCGAACAAACGCGGCTCCGTGTCGAGCGCCGTGATCTTGCCGAGCAGCTCCAGAAGATAGCGGATCTGCTCGGCCGGGCGCTGCTTCAGCGCGGGTAGCGCGAGCTCGAGTACCGGCAGTCGCAGACGCAGATCGACTCTCTGCAATTCATCGAACAAGCGCCGGCTATGCGCGGCGCGCGCGGCGCCGAGCTGGCTCTCGACGAGCGCGAGCTGGCGCTGCCGCGCGTCCTCGTTCATCGCGAGCGCGAGGCCGATCACGAGCAGCATGCTCGAATCGCGCGAGCGCGCGGCGTGGTAGAGCTCGTCGGGCACCGCGGTGCGCAGCGCGCCGCCGAGCTCGGCCTGCTCGATCTGTCCCGCGCGCTCGAGAGGATCTGCGGCCGCAGGCGCGGTTGCGGCGAATGCGGCCACGTTGCCCGGCGCGGCGGCGGCGCTTGGCGGGGGCCCGGTGAGCGGGCCGCCGGGCTCCGGCAGGTCGCGCGGATCGAAGGTCGGCTCGAGCGCCTTGATCCGCTCGAGCAGCGGCGGGTGTGTTGCGAACCACCCGCTGAACGACCGCGTACCGCGCTCGAACAGCATGTGTGCAACCTCTTCCGTCTCCACGGACGTGATGCGGCCGCCGTAGCCGGCGATCTTTTTCAGGGCGCCCGCCAACCCTTGTGGCTCGCGCGTGAACTGCACCGCGGACGCATCGGCGAGCGATTCGCGTTGCCGCGAGACTGCGGCTTTGATGAGCCGCGAGCAAACCAGGCCAATCGCGCCGATCACGGTGAGCGCGACGCCGATCGCGAGCGCCGCCGCAACGCCGCCGCTATTGCGCCCGCGGCGAGCGAAGCGCGCGCTGCGCAGGAGCCAGCGACCCGCGAGCGACAGCACGAGGATCCCGAAGCTGAGCCCGATCAGTTGCTGATTCAGGCGCATGTCGCCATTCAGGATGTGGCTGAACTCGTGCGCGATAACGCCTTGCAACTCGGCGCGGTCGAGCCGCTCGAGCGCGCCGCGCGTCACCGTGATCGCGGCGTTCGCGTGACTAAGGCCCGCCGCGAACGCATTGATCCCCGCCTCTTTCTCGAGCACGAAGATTTCCGGTACGGGTACGCCCGACGCGAGCGCGATCTCCTCGACGACGTTGATCAGTCGGCGCTGCAGCGGGTCGGAGCCCTCACCCGTGACGGCCGTCGCGCCGAGCATGCGCGCAACCTGCCCACCGCCGGATGAAAGCGACGCGGCGCGAAAGAGGCTCGCCAGGATCATGACCCCCAGCGTGCCGCCGGCGAATGCCGCGACGAGTGCAAAGTGCGCGTCGAGCCAGCCCTGCCACGTCTCCGTACCGAGGAACAGCGAGTTGTTCTCCATGTAGAGACGCAGCGCGATGGCCAGCGCGACCGTGGTAGCCAGCGCGCAGATCACGAACGACAGAAGGAATGCGCCGACGAGCATGCGGCTCGTCCGGCGCGTGTGCTCTTGGCGCGCGAAAAAATCCACGGCGAAGCGAGCCGCAGATCAGTTGAACGAGACTTTGGGAGCGGTGCGCTTCTCGGGTTGCTCGATCTCGAGGTACTGGGCGGGCTTGAAGCCGCGGCTATTCGCGATGAGGCTGCTCGGGAAGTTCTCGCACGCGTTGTTGTAGCTCAACACCGCGTCGTTGAACGCTTGGCGCGCGAACGCGACCTTGTTCTCGGTCGAGGTCAGCTCCTCTTGGAGCTGCAACATCGTCGTGTTCGCTTTGAGATCGGGATAGGCTTCCGACAGGGCGAAAAGCCGGCCGAGGGTGCCGCCGAGGCTCGCCTCTGCAGCGGCGAGGTTCTTCATCGCTTCGGCGTCGGAAGGGTCCGCTGCGGCTTTGCGCAGACCGGCGGAGGCCGCGTTGCGCGCCGCGATCACCGCTTCGAGCGTGCCGCGCTCGTGGCTCATGTAGCCTTTGACCGTTTCGACGAGGTTCGGGATCAGGTCGTAGCGGCGAGTGAGCTGAACATCGATCTGTGAAAAAGCGTTACTCACGCGGTTGCGCGAGTTGACGAGATTGTTGTAAATCGCTATTGCCCAGAAGACGAGGGCGACAAGGATGGCAATCGTGATGATCGTTCCCACCAGCAAGCTCCTGCGCGGATCCGTGGCGCGGAGAATACTCCGCGCGCCAGCGGTGCGCCATCGCACGGTCTCGCGCGTCGCGTTACGCGCGGCCGCGGCGCTCGCCGGCGCAGGGCTCGCGCTCGGATCCGCCGCGGCGCGGGCCGGTTGGGTGGGTGATGCGATGGACCTGATGGGCACGCGTGTGTCCGTCGAGCTCTGGCAGGACGACGAGGCGCGCGGCCGCGAGCTCGTGAACGAGGTGATGGAGGACTACCGGCGCATCGATCGCGAGATGAGCACCTACAAGCCCGACAGTGAGATCTCGCTCGTCAACGCGCACGCCGCCGAACAGCCGATGGTGATCAGCGCCGAGCTCTACTCGATGATCGACCGCTCGCTGCAGCTGTCCGTCGCGAGCCACGGCGCGTTCGACATCACGTACGACAGCGTCGGCTATCTCTACGATTTCCGGGCGCGCAAACGGCCGACCGATGCGCAGATCGAGCAGCACCTCGGCGCGGTCGACTATCGGCACGTCGTGCTCGATCCGAACAGCAGCACGGTGCATTTCACTCAGCCCGGCGTCCGAATCAACGTCGGCGGAATCGCAAAGGGCTACACCGTGCAGCACGCGGCGGACATGCTGCGCGCCAAGGGAGTCGAGCACGCGTTGCTGAACGCCGGCGGCGACACGCGCGTGATCGGCGATCGGCGCGGCCAACCGTGGATCGTCGGCATTCGCCATCCGCGTCTCGAGAACGAGGTGATCACGCGGTTACCGATCGTCGACGAGGCGATTTCCACGGCGGGCGACTACGAGCGCTTTTTCGAGGAGGACGGCAAACGCTATCACCACGTGATCAATCCGCGCACGGGCAAGCCCACGGAAGGAATCCTCACGGTGACGGTGATCGGCCCCGACGGCACGATGACCGACGGCCTCGACACCGCGATCTTCGTGCTCGGCGCGGAAGAAGGGCTCGAGATGATCAAGAAGTATCCCGAGTACGAGGCGATCATCGTCGACTCGACGGGCAAGATATCGTATTCGAGCGGGCTCGCGCCGCCGGGACAGTGAGCGTAGCCGCGACCTTCAGGAAGTCTTCACGGAGTCGCGCCGGCGGCGGTCGATCGGCGTGACGTTGCGCGCGTGCTCGCCGGCGAAGAAGCGCCGCATCTTCATCGCGGCCTGCAGCTTCGCGGTGCGCACATAGGCTTGGTAGAAAAGATCCTTTATCGCTTCGATCAGCACGGCTGCCTCATCGGCGCCGATCGCGGGCAGAGTGCGCGGATCACCGAACACCACGGCCTCGATCGCCCGTGCAGTGTCGCCACCGACCTCGGCGATCTTGAGGACGTCGCGCAGTAAATCGTGCCAGCGGCGTCGCATGGCGTCGTCGGCGCCCGCAAGCGCGGCGTCGACCGCATGGCGGCTCAGCAACGCGAACGCGATGTAGCAGCCCGCGGTGTAGCAGTCGAACGCCTCGCGCAGCAACCGCTCGATGTCGGCCGACAAGTAGCCGTATTGAAAGCGCTCGCGTGCGCGCTCCACTTCGTTGAGATTCGCAGACAGCTCTACGCGGTCGGCCTCGAACGCCCGGGTTGCGGCGCGCGCGAAGCGCGGCTCACCGCACGCAGCGCAGCTGAACACGAGCCCGACGTGTCGCGGGCGCGCCTGCATCAATGTGGCGAACGACGGAGTTGCGAGCGGGATCAGTTGCGCGTGCGCCCCACAGTGCGGGCATTCGCGCGAGACGACTTCCGTTTGCTGGAAGTCGTTGTTCTTATTTACATAAGTCGGCACGGGAGGGCCTTTCTTTGCAGTCTAACGCCATCCTCTCGGCGATTGGAACTACCGCGCCACCGGGCCGCGCCGCGCGCCGTGCGCGGAGCGCCGGGGGCGGCTTCGCCGCGGCCGGTCGGTCGCGCTGCGAGAATGCTCAGCCCAAGCGCTTGTAACGGATTCGGTGCGGTTGATCCGCGTTCTCACCCTTGCGCCGCTTCAAATCCTCGGCGTAGTCCGCGTAGTTGCCTTGGAAGTAGACGACCTCGCTGTCGCCCTCGAACGCGAGGATGTGTGTCGCGATGCGGTCGAGGAACCAGCGATCGTGCGAGATCACGATCGCGCTGCCCGGGAAGCTCAGCAACGCGTCCTCGAGCGCACGCAACGTTTCGACGTCGAGGTCGTTGGTCGGCTCGTCGAGCATCAGCAGGTTGCCACCCGATTTCAGCACCTTCGCGAGGTGCACGCGGTTGCGCTCGCCGCCCGACAGCAGGCCGACCTTCTTCTGCTGGTCCGTACCGCGGAAGTTGAAGCGGCCCAAGTAGCCGCGCGACGGCGTCTCGTAGGTGCCGACGCGCAAGATGTCCTGTCCGTCGCTGATTTCTTCCCAAACGGTCTTGTCGTTGTCGAGCGTGTCGCGACTCTGGTCGACGTACGCGAGCTGCACGCTGTTGCCCTTGCGGATCGTGCCGCTGTCGGGTGCGAGTTGCCCCGCAAGCATTCGGAACAACGTGGTCTTGCCCGCGCCGTTTGGACCGATCACGCCGACGATGCCGCCCGGCGGCAGGCTGAACGACAGATTCTCGAACAACACGCGGTCGCCGTAGGACTTGCCGATCTTGTCCGCTTCGATCACGAGGTCGCCGAGCCGCGGGCCGGGCGGAATGTAGATCTCGTTCGTCTCGTTGCGCGTCTGGAATTCCTTCGACGTGAGCTCCTCGAAGCGCGCGAGCCGCGCCTTCGCCTTCGCGCGGCGCGCGCCGGGATTCGTGCGCACCCACTCGAGCTCCGTCTTGATCGCCTTCTGGCGCGCGACTTCCTGCTTCTCCTCGAGCTTGAGGCGCGCGTCCTTCTGCTCGAGCCACGAGCTGTAGTTGCCCTGCCACGGGATGCCGTGGCCGCGGTCGAGCTCGAGGATCCAGCCCGCGACGTTGTCGAGGAAGTAGCGATCGTGGGTTACCGCAATCACCGTGCCGGGATATTCGCCGAGGAACCGCTCGAGCCACGCGACCGACTCCGCGTCGAGATGGTTGGTGGGCTCGTCCAGCAGCAGCATGTCGGGCTGCGACAGCAACAGTCGGCACAACGCGACGCGCCGGCGCTCGCCGCCCGACAGCGGCTGCACGTTCGCGTCCCACGGCGGCAGCCGCAGCGCGTCGGCCGCGATGTCGAGCTTGCGCTCGAGCTCCCAGCCTCCGCTCGAGTCGATCTTGTCTTGGAGCATGCCTTGCTCCTCGAGCAGCTTCGTCATCTCGTCATCTTCGAGCGGCTCGGCGAACTTGTCGCTGATCGCGTTGAAGCGGTTCACGAGGCCGAGCAGATCGGCGACGCCTTCCTCGACGATCGCGCGCACGTTCTTCGCGGGGTCGAGCGCTGGCTCCTGCGAGAGAAAGCCGATCTTGATTCCGGGCTGCGGCCGCGCTTCGCCTTCGATCTCGGTGTCGATGCCGGCCATGATTTTCAGCAACGTCGATTTGCCTGCGCCGTTCAATCCGAGCACGCCGATTTTCGCTCCGGGGAAGAAGCTCAAGCTGATGTCGCGCAGGATGAAGCGCTTCGGCGGGACGACCTTGCCGACGCGGTTCATGGTATAGATGTACTGTGCCATTGGGCCTACGCAGAATGAGCGGGGCTCGGATTATCGGCGCGAGCTTCAGTGCCGGCAACCCTTTATCGAGCAGCCCATTTCGACCCACTCATTGAGTTTCGACGCATAGACGATTTCGTATGCCGCGCCCCGTCGTGTTGATCGCAGGTCCGGAGCTCGCCACTTATGGTTTCCCGAACGGCCATCCGTTCGGAGCCGATCGTTATGGGGCGTTCATGGCCGAGGTCGAACGCTCCGCGTGCTGGCAGGGGCTCACGCGACGCGCTCCGCGGCAAGCATCGCGCGCCGAGCTCGAGTACTTCCACGAGCCCGCCTACGTCGATCGCGTGATCGCGCTGTCGAAGCGCGGCAGCGGCCTGCTCGACGCGGGCGACACGCCTGCCTACGCCGGGGTCTTCGAAGCGGCCGCGTTCGTCGCGGGCGGCACGCTCGAGGCGCTCGCAGCGATCGTCGCGGGACCCGCGCGGCGCGCGTTCATCCCGATCGGCGGGCTGCATCACGCGACGCGCGCTCAAGCCGCGGGCTTCTGCGTGTTCAACGACTGCGGCATTGCGATCGAAGCGGCGCGCAGAGTTCATGGAATTCGGCGAGTCGCCTACGTCGACATCGATGCGCACCACGGCGACGGCGTGTTCTACGCGTTCGAGCGAGATCCCGACCTACTGTTCGCGGACCTGCACGAGGACGGCCGCTTCCTCTATCCCGGCACGGGCAGCCGCTCCGAAACCGGCCGCGGCGCGGCCGAGGGAACGAAGCTCAACGTGCCGATGCCGCCAGGCTCCGGCGATGCCGCGTTTCGCGAGGCGTGGGAGGAGGTCGAGCGCTACCTCGACGATGCACGTCCGGAGCTGATTCTCCTGCAATGCGGCGCCGATTCGCTTGCGGGCGATCCGATCACGCACCTGCAGTACTCGGCCGAGGCGCACGCGCACGCGGCGCACCGGCTCGCTGCGCTCGCCGATAGGCACGCGAGCGGGCGGCTCCTCGCGATGGGCGGCGGCGGCTATAACCGCGCGAATCTCGCGCGGGCGTGGACGCGCGTCGTCGAAGAGCTCGCGGCCTGACATGTTCGACACACGCACCCTCGAAGATTTCGACGCGCAGCTCGCGGACGCGCTGCGTCGCGAACGGCAGAGGCAGGAGCAATACCTCGAGCTCATCGCGTCCGAGAACTACGTGAGCCCGCGCGTGCTCGCAGCGCAGGGGTCGGTGCTCACGAACAAGTACGCGGACGGCTATCCGGGGCATCGGCACTACCGGGGCTGCGAGCTCGCGGACGTGGCCGAGACGCTCGCCATCGAGCGCGCCGGCAAGCTGTTCGGAGCCGCCTACGTGAACGTGCAGCCGTACTCCGGCTCGCAAGCGAATCTCGCCGCGTATCTCGCGATGCTCGAGCCCGGCGACAAGGTCCTCGGGATGCGGCCTGCGCACGGCGGCCATCGCACGCACGGTGCGTTCGAGAATCTGTCGGGCCGGTTGTACGACGTCGTGTCGTACGACGTCGACTCTGCGAGCGGCGAGATCGACTACGACCAAGTCGCGACGCTCGCGCGCGAGCATCGTCCGAAGCTCGTCATCGCAGGCTTCTCGGCGTACTCGCGCGTCGTCGACTGGAGCCGATTCCGCGCGATCGCGGACGATGTCGGCGCTTGGCTGCTCGCCGATATCGCGCACGTCGCCGGCCTGATTGCGGCGGGGCTCTATCCGAACCCGATCGCGCTCGCGGACATCGTAACGACGACCACGCACAAGACGCTGCGCGGTCCGCGCGGGGGCATGATCCTCGCGCGCGCGAATTCGGCGCTTACCGAGCGGGTCGACCTCGGCGTATTCCCCGGAACGCAGGGCGGTCCCCTGATGCACGTGATCGCCGCCAAGGCCGTCGCGTTCGCGGAAGCGCTCGAGCCCGGGTTCGTGGCCTATCAGCGCCAAGTTCTCGCGAACGCGCGGCTGATGTCGCAATGCCTCATCGAGCGCGGCTATCGGATCGTCTCGGGCGGCACCGACAACCACATGCTGCTCGTCGATTTGCGCGGCAGGCACATCGACGCCGCCGCCGCCGAGCAAGCGCTCGACGAGGCGCACCTCGCCGTGAATCGCGTGTCGCTGCCCGGTGAGTCCGGCAACGAGCCGACGCAAGGCACCGGCGGCCTGCGCCTCGGCACTCCGGCCGTCACGACGCGCGGGTTGGCCGACGCACAGATTCGAACCGTGAGCGGCTGGATCGCCGACATTCTGGACTCCGCCGGCGCGAAGACCGAGGTTACGCGTGTTCGGGGCGCGGTCCTCGAGCTGTGCGCCGCTTTTCCCGTCTACGGGGTGTGACCCGCGTTTCCGTCGCGGAGCGGTTGCTGCAGGAGCGCGGAACGTCGAACGTGCGACACTAGCAACCACCGTGCACTGCCCGTTCTGCAATTTCGAAGACACGAAAGTGATCGACTCGCGTCTCGCCGGCGAGGGCCGCCAAGTGCGTCGCCGCCGCGAGTGCCTTTCATGCGGCGAGCGTTTCACGACCTTCGAGATGCCCGAGCTCGTGATGCCGTACGTCGTGAAGCGCGATGACCGCCGCGAGCCATTCGACGAAAGCAAGCTGCGCAACGGCTTCTTGAACGCGTTGCAAAAGCGTCCCGTGCAGCGCGAGGACATCGAGCGCAGCATCGAGCACATCGCGCACGCGTTGCAGACCATGGGCGAACGTGAGGTGCCGAGCCGCCTGATCGGGGATCTCGTGATGGAGGAGCTGCGGCGCCTCGACGAGGTGGCCTATGTGAGATTCGCCTCCGTCTACCGGAGCTTCCAGGACGTCACGGAGTTTCAGCAGGAGATCGAGCGCTTACAGTCCCTTCCGAGCTTGCTCGAGAGCCGCGAGCAGATGTCGCTGCTGCCGAGCGAGGGGCCGAAGAAGGGCAAATGAGCGAGCGACAGGCACCGAAGTTCGCCGCGCGCGACCACGAGCTCATGGCCGCGGCGCTCAAGCTCGCCGCGAATGGCATCTATGACACGAAGCCAAACCCGGCCGTCGGGTGCGTCCTCGTGAGCAACGATCGGATCATCGCGCAAGGGTGGACCGCGCCTGCGGGCGGGCCGCACGCGGAGCGCGTGGCGCTCGCGTCCGCCGGAGCTGCGGCGCGCGGTGCGAGCCTCTACGTCACTCTCGAGCCGTGCAGCCATCAGGGCCGCACGGGACCGTGCACGAAGGCGCTGATCGAGGCCGGCGTCGCACGCGTCGTATTCGCGGGCCGCGATCCGAATCCGCGCGTGAACGGTTGCGGAGCCCGCGAGCTCGAGGCGGCCGGCATCCGGGTCGAAGGCGGTCTGCTCGAGAAGGCGGCCGAGCCGTTGAACCGCGGCTTCTTCGAGCGGATGCGCCATGGCCGTCCATGGGTGCGCAGCAAGATCGCTGCGACGCTCGACGGCCGTACGGCGCTCGCGAACGGGGCGAGCCAGTGGATCACGGGCCCGCAGGCGCGCGCCGACGTGCATCGCTGGCGCGCGCGTGCCGGCGCCGTTCTCACCGGGAGCGGCACGGTGCTGCGCGACGATCCGTCGCTCGACGCGCGCCGCGCGGAAGCGGGCATCGATCCGCAGCTCGGCGTGAAGCAGCCGCTGCGCGCGATCGTCGACTCCCGCCTACGCACGCCCCCGACGGCGAAGACGCTGTCCCTGCCCGGCGACGTTCTGATCTTCACGACGCGGGAGTCCGACGAGGCCGCGTCCCAGCTTGCGCGCGCGGGCGCGCGCATCGAGCAGGTCGGCGCGAGTGGGGAGCACTGCGACCTCGGCGCGGTGCTCGCGAGGCTCGCGGCGCTCGAGGTCAATGACGTCTGGATCGAGGCGGGCGCCCGAATGAACGGAGCGTTGCTGCGCGCGGGGCTAATCGACGAGCTCATCTTATACATGGCGCCGAAGCTGCTGGGCGATTCGGCGCGCGGAATGTTTGCGATGCCGGCGCTCGCGTCGCTCACGGACGGGTGGAACCTGACGCTCGACGAGTTTCGCAAGGTGGGCGACGACCTGCGTATCGTCGCGCGCGTCGCCAAGCCGGCGAGCGCGTAGAGCGGCTCGCACCCCTCGCGGCGGGCGCGGCCTCGCGATGCCGCTTGCGCATCGTCGCGTGCGTAAGTAGCGTGACGGGCGGTCGATCGAGGCGGCATGCATGTTTTCGGGCATCGTCAAAGGCGTCGGGCAGATCCTCGCGCTACAGGAGCTCGGCGGCGACCAGCGTTGGGTTGTCGGTGTCGGCGATGCGGCCATCGGGACGATCGCTATCGGCGGCAGCATTGCAGTGAGCGGCGCGTGCCTCACGGTCACCGAGTCGCACGCAGACCGGTTCGCGGCCGACTTGTCGACCGAGACGCTCCGCGTGACGACCCTCGGCAGCCTCGGCATCGGCGCGCGCGTGAACCTCGAGCTGCCGCTTAGGCTCGCGGATCCGCTCGACGGTCATCTCGTCACCGGGCACGTGGACGGCGTCGGCAAAGTGCTGGAGCTCACGCCCGCCGCGCGTTCCACGGTCATCCGCATCGAAGTCCCGGAAGCTTTGAGCCGCTACATAGCGCAGAAGGGCTCGGTCGCCGTGGACGGCGTGAGCCTCACGGTCAACGCGGTGCGGGGACGCACCTTCGAGGTCAACGTGATCCCGCACACGCAAGCCGTAACGGTGATCGGCGAGTATCGGCGTGGGCGCGCTGTTAATATTGAGGTCGACATCATTGCCCGATACATCGAGCGCCTCGGCGGGGCCGAAAGCGCGCCGGGCGTCGGCTTGGAGCTCTTGAAGCAACATGGCTACGCGCACGAAGACTGACTCGGCCTGGTCCGGTCTCGATTCGACTGACGACATCGTTGCCGCGATACGCGCGGGCGACATGGTGGTGATCCTCGATGACGAGGAGCGGGAGAACGAGGGCGACCTCGTCATGGCCGCGACCAAGGTCCGCGCTGAGGACGTGAACTTCATGGCCCGTTACGGGCGCGGCTTGATCTGCCTCACGCTCACGCGCCAGCGCTGCGAGCAGCTGCGGTTGCCGCTCATGGTGAGCAATACCGATCTGCACAAAACCACGAACTTCACGATCTCGATCGAGGCCGCCGAAGGCGTCACGACGGGAATTTCGGCGCACGATCGCGCGCGCACCGTGCTCGCCGCCGTCGCGCCCGATGCGCGGCCTGACGACCTGCGCCAACCGGGCCACATCTTCCCGCTCATGGCGCAGCCCGGCGGCGTGCTCACGCGTGCGGGTCACACGGAAGCAGGCTGCGATCTCGCCCGGCTCGCGGGCCTCGAGCCGGCGGCCTTGATCGTCGAGATCTTGAACGACGACGGCGCGATGGCGCGGCGGGACGACCTGGTTCGGTTCGCGAAGCGCCACAAGCTGAAGATCGGCACGATCGCGGATCTCATCGAGTATCGTCTGCGCACCGAGGAATCGGTCGAGATCGTCGGCGACCTCGAGGTCGGGACGCCGTTCGGCCCATTCCGGATGGTCTGCTTCGAAGACCACGTGAATCGCGCCGTGCACCTCGCGCTCGTGCGCGGCACGCTCGACCCGAAGACTGCGACACTAGTGCGCGTGCACCGTCAGGACACGCTCGGCGACGTGATCGGCGTGCACGACGCTACGTTGCATCGGCCGCTGCGTGACGCACTCCAGTTGATAGCGGAGAACGACCACGGCGTCGTCGTTCTGCTGCGCCCCGAAGAGACGGCGCGCGACCTCATGAAGGCTGTCGGCTCGCTCGGCCGCAGCGAGGAGGAGCTTGCCAGTCGCCGCGATCGGACCATGGACTTCCGCACGTTCGGCATCGGCGCGCAAATCCTCCGGTCCCTCGGAGTCCGCCGGATGCGCGTGCTCGGCGCGCCGCGCCAGCTGCACGCATTGTCCGGATTCGGTCTCGAGATCGTCGAGTACTTGTCGCCCGAGGACTGTGAACGGGGCGGCGCCAATGGATGATCGCATCAAGACGCTGGAAGGCGACTTCAACGCCCGGGGGCTCCGCTTCGGCATCGTCGCGTCGCGCTTCAACGACTTCATCGTCGACCGCCTGCTCAGCGCCGCCGTCGACACGCTGACCAAGCACGGCGTCGCGGCGACCGACATAGAGGTCGTGCGTGTGCCCGGTGCGTTCGAGACGCCGCTCGCGCTCAAGAAAATGGCCGCGGGCCAGCACTACAACGCGCTGATCGCGCTCGGCTGCGTGATCCGCGGCGCGACTCCGCACTTCGATTACGTCGCGGGCGAAGCTAGCCGCGGCATCGCGCAGCTCAGCCTCGCGCACGACATTCCGATCGGTTTCGGAATTCTGACCGTCGATACCATAGAACAGGCGATCGAACGGGCGGGCACGAAGGCCGGGAACAAGGGCGCCGACGTCGCCCTGGCGGTGATCCAGATGGCGACGGTGTTGCGGCAAATGGAGCAATAGCTTTGGCTCGCGTGCCTCGCGGCGGGAAGTCGCGGCAGCGAGCGCGGGAGCTCCTGATCAAAGCGCTCTATCAATGGCAGCTCGCCGGGCACAGCGCGGCGGAGATCATGGCGCAGTTCAGCGCGCTCGAGGACTTCGGCAAGTGCGACGGGGCGTACTTCGACGAGCTGCTCGCCATAGTGCTCGACGACGTCGCGGCGCTCGACGAGCTCATCGCGCGGTATGCCACGCGGGGCGTCGACCAGCTCGACGCGGTGGGCCGTGCCATCCTGTTGCTCGGTCTCGCGGAGCTCAAGCATCGCGACGACATTCCTACGAAGGTCGCGATCAACGAGGCCGTCGAGCTCGCGAAGCGCTACGGAGCGGCCGAGAGCTTCAAGTTCGTGAACGCCGTGCTCGACAAGACGTCGCGTGAGCTCCGGCGCGGCGCCCCCGCCGCTGAAGCCAAGGCATGATCGGCGAGTTCGAGATCATCGCGCGCTACTTCACGCGTCCCGATCGCGATCCCGACGTGCTGCTCGGAGTGGGCGACGACGCCGCAGTGCTCGCCGTCGACGGGCTCACGGCCGTCACGGTCGACACGCTGGTCCCGGGCGTCCACTTCCCCGACGGCATGGCGCCGAACCTGCTCGGCTACAGGCTCATGGCCGTGAACCTGAGCGACCTTGCCGCGATGGGCGCCGAGCCGCGCTGGTGCACGCTCGCGCTCACGCTGCCGAAGCCCGACGAGCGCTGGCTCGACGGGTTCAGCCGCGGCCTATTCGAGCTCGCCGAGCGACATGGCGTGAGTCTCGTCGGGGGAGATCTCACGCGCGGGCCACTCACGCTGACGCTGCAGCTCATGGGCGGGGTCGAGCGCGGGCGCGTGCTGACGCGCAGCGGGGGCAAGGTCGGGGACGACATCTACGTCACCGGCACGCTCGGGGACAGCGCCGCCGGGATCGCGCTGATCACCGAGCGCGTCGACGCGGCGCCGGGCTCCGCGGGCGCGGCGCTCAAGGAACGCTTCTATCGGCCCGTGCCGCGGGTCGAGGCCGGAATCGCGCTGCGCTCGCTCGCGAACGCCGCGATCGACGTCTCGGACGGCTTGCTCGCCGATCTCGGGCACATCTG
Organism: uncultured Gammaproteobacteria bacterium; assembly: GCA_963742115.1. Classification (GTDB taxonomy): domain Bacteria; phylum Pseudomonadota; class Gammaproteobacteria; order Steroidobacterales; family Rariloculaceae; genus FEN-1219. The sequence continues at coordinate 103,897 of CAVUKQ010000004.1, read as the reverse complement.
CGAGCGCAGCGGCTGCGGCGCGGTCATCGACGTCGAGAGCGTGCCGGTTTCGGCGGAGCTCCTGTCCACGTTCCCGCCGCAAATCGCGCTCGCCCATGCGCTCGGCGGCGGCGACGATTACGAGCTCTGCTTCACGGCGCCGCCATCGCGCGCGCCGCAGATCGAGGCGGCGCTCGAAGGCACCGGTGCCACGCCGAAACGCATCGGCCAGCTCGTTGCGGGGCGCGATGTCTCGTGCGTGCGCGACGGCGAGCCCTTCGAGCCGCGCGTGCTCGGGTATCGCCACTTCTGACGCGTAGCAGCCCCATGCGGCTCGGCTGGCGGACGCTGCTCGACCCGGTGCACTTCGTCGCGCTCGGCTTCGGTTCCGGGCTCGCGCCACGCGCGCCGGGCACGTTCGGAACGCTGGTCGCACTGGTGCCCGCGTGGTGGTGTTTTGCGCTGCCGCTGCCGTGGCGAATCGGGATCGTCGCGGCCGTGATCGCGGCCGGTATCTGGATCTGCGGCGAAAGCGCGCGCCGGCTCGGCGTCCACGACCACGGCGGTATCGTCTTCGACGAGATCGCGGGACTCATGCTCTGCGCTCTCGCGCTGCCCGAAAACTCTCTTCTTTGGCTCGCACTAGCCTTTGTTTTGTTTAGGATTTTCGACATCTGGAAGCCCTGGCCAATCCGCGAGGTGGATCACAGATTGGCCGGGGGCGCCGGCATTATGCTTGACGACCTAATGGCCGCTGCTTACGCCGCGGTCTGCCTCGTGGGTCTCCGAGCTTTTTTGCCGACGACATAAATTCCAAATGGTGCAGGCCAAAGCCCCAGCCGCCGCAGCGAAGCGCGGCGCGCGCGACGTGCCCGACCGGATCGGCAAGTACGTGATCATCAACGAGGTCGGGCAGGGCAGCACGGGCCGCGTGTTTCTGTCGCACGACCCGTATTACGGCCGCGACGTCGCGATCAAGCTCTACAACATCGAGAACGAGGAAGACGAGCAGAAGGCGCGCGTCACTCGGAAGATGTTCTTCAACGAAGCGCAGATGATGGGGCGCCTGCAGCACCCCAACATCCTGCCGATCTACGACGCCGGCGAAGAGAACGGCAGCTACTACGTCGTGACCGAGCACGTGCACGGCGCGCGCACGCTCGCGGCCTATTGCCGTCCGGACAACCTGCTGCGCATCGACGACGTCGTCGAGATCATCTTCAAGTGCGCCAAGGGCCTGCACTACGCGCACGGCCGCGGCGTGATCCATCGCGACGTAAAGCCCAGCAACATCATGCTGACGCTCGACAACGACGTGCGGGTGATCGACTTCGGCATCGCTCTGATCAAGGACTCCGACGTCTCGCGGATCGAAGGCATCGCGGGGTCCCCGAGCTACATGTCGCCGGAGCAGGTGCAGTCGGCCGAGATCACGCCGCGCTCCGATATTTATTCACTCGGCGCCGTGACCTACGAGCTGCTCACGGGCTATCGGCCATTTCGAGCGAATAGCTCTGAGCAAGCTGCTGCATCAGATCGTCTATGCGACGCCGCCGCCGATCCACACCCTGCGCCAAGGCATCCCCGAGGAGCTCGAGGAAGTCGTGATGACGGCTCTGCGTAAGGAGCCGGAAAATCGTTTCGCGAACGGCCTCGAATTCGCGGGCGCGCTCACGCGCCTGCATCAGACGCTGCGCAACCAGTACGACCGGCTCGACAAGCAAGAGCAGTTCGACATGCTGCGCAAGCTGCGCTTCTTCCACGATTTCTCGCACTCGGAGATCTGGGAAGTGCTGCGCGCGAGCGAGTGGTGCGCGTACAAGCCCGGCGACGAGATCATCCGCGAAGGCGAGCTCGATGACCGGTTCTACATCATCGTGAGCGGCTCGGTGAGCGTGCAGTCGGGCCGCCGACAGATCGGCGTGCTCTCCGATGGCGATTGCTTCGGCGAGACGAGCTACGTGCGCGGCGCGCGCCGCACCGCGACGATTAGTGCGACGACTCCCGTGACGCTCGTGCGCGTGAGCTCGACGCTGCTCGAGCAGTCGTCGTCCGCGTGCCAGCTGCGCTTCAACAAGGTGTTTCTACGCTCGTTGATCGAGCGGTTGCAGGGCGTCGCGCAAAACCCGACCTGACGCTCGAGGCGAGCTCTAGGTCTCGCTGTCGTCGGCCGGCTCGAACGGCACGGGCTCCGCCGCCTCCGTCCTCTTGAGCAAGATTTCGACTTTCTGCTCTGCTTCCTGCAGAGCCGTCTGGCATTGGCGCGTGAGCTTCACTCCGCGCTCGAATTCCTTGAGCGCTTGCTCGAGCGGCAGGTCGCCGCCTTCGAGGCGTGCAACGAGCGCCTCGAGCTCTTCGAGCGACTTTTCGAGGCCGCCGAGACTTTGCTTTTCGGGAGTGTCCATCGGAAGTGCCGACCGTGATCGAGGGGCGTCACGGTACACAGCACCTTCCAAGCGGTCAAACGCGCGGGTTGACAGGTTTCGGCGCCGAGTCTAGATTCACGTGATCTCGTTAGACCAAGTCTAGGCCGTGCAAGAGGCGGCTCGCGGCGAGCTTTTCGCAACGTTGGGCGTTTTTCCGGAGGACGCATGAAACTCAAGGGCAGCAAGACCGAACAGAACCTGAAGGACGCGTTTGCGGGCGAGTCGCAAGCGAACCGCCGCTATCTTTATTTCGCTTCGAAGGCGGACGTCGAGGGCTACAACGACGTCGCGGCCGTGTTCCGCTCGACGGCGGAAGGCGAGACGGGGCATGCGCACGGGCACCTCGAATATCTCGAGGCGGTCGGCGATCCCGCGACGGGCCTGCCGATCGGCGCGACGAATTTGAACCTCAAGGCGGCCGTCGCGGGAGAAACGCACGAGTACACGGACATGTACCCCGGCATGGCGAAGGCGGCGCGAACCGAGGGCTTCGAGGAGATAGCCGATTGGTTCGAGACGCTCGCGAAAGCCGAGCGTTCGCACGCGAACCGCTTCCAGAAGGCCCTCGACGGGCTCAACGACTAGGCGTATTTGCGCTCGAGCAAATTGGCGATGCCCGGACCCTTGCGGTCCGGGCGTTTGCCCGCCGCCCGGTCGCAGCGATGACTGAAGCCAAAGGACCGCGTCGCGAGGGCAGCCTCGAAGCGCCGACGCGCCATCCAATCGATTGGCGCTCAGCCGAATTCACCGACGCTGCCGCGCTCGACAAAGAGCTCGCGCGCGTTTTCGACATCTGCCACGGCTGCCGGCGCTGCTTCAGCCTGTGCAACTCGTTCCCGACCTTGTTCGACGCGGTGGACGCGACCGCGAGCGGCGAGCTCCACGACGTGCCGCGCGAGGCGTACTGGTCCGTCGTCGAGCACTGCTATCTCTGCGACATGTGCTACATGACGAAGTGCCCGTACGTGCCGCCGCACGAATGGAACGTCGACTTCCCGCATCTGATGCTGCGGGCGAAGGTGAAGCATTTCAAAGACGGCAAGGCGAGCACCCGCGACAAGATCCTCAGCTCGACGGATACCGTTGGGAGCCTCGCGGGAATTCCCGTCGTTGCAGAGGTCGTGAACGCCTTCAACAGCTCGAAGCTCGGCCGCAAGCTGCTCGAGAGCACTCTTGGCGTCGAGCGCGACGCACCGGTGCCGAAATACCACTCGAAGAGCGCGCGCAGCCGACTCAAGAATCACGTCGGCCGCGACGCCGCAGCCGAGCCGGGCTGGCGATACGAACGGCCGCGTCGTCGTGTTCGCCACCTGCTACGGCAACCGCAACCACCCGGGGCTCGTCGAGGACCTCGTCGCCGTGCTCGAGCACAATGGCGTTGGCACGGCGCTCGTAGGGAAGGAGCGCTGCTGCGGCATGCCGAAGCTCGAGCTCGGCGATCTCGAATCGATTCAGAAGCTCATGGAGACGAACATCCCGGAGCTCGACGGCTGGGTCCGGCAAGGCTGGGACCTAACGGCGGTCGTGCCGTCGTGCGTGCTGATGTTCAAGCAGGAGCTGCCGCTGCTGTTTCCCGAGGACGAGCGCGTGCGGCGCGTCGCCGAGGCGTTCTACGATCCGTTCGAGTACCTGATGATCCGCCACCGCCACGGCAAGCTCAAGACGGATTTCGCGGCGACGCTCGGCTCGATCAGCTACCAAGTGCCGTGCCATCTGCGCGTGCAGAACATCGGACTCAAGACCCGCGACGTGCTCGAGCTGATACCCGATACCGAAGGTACAGGCCATCGAGCGTTGCTCGGGGCACGACGGCACCTACGCCGTGAAGAAAGAATACGCGCAGGTGTCGCGCAAGATCGCGCGGCCCGTCGCGCGCCAAGTGGATCAGGCCGAAGCGCAGCACTTCACGAGCGACTGCCCGATGGCCGCCGAGCAGATCGCGAAGGTGGCCGAGTCGGGTAAGACGCCGACGCACCCGATTGAGCTGCTGCGCCGCGCCTACGGCATCTAGCGCCGCTTGATTGCAGGAAGCCAACGCATGGACAAGCTCAGGCCCGAAGATCTCCTTTCGCTCGAGGCCTACCACAAGGAGCGCAGCGCCTTCCGCGCGCAGGTGCTTGCGCACAAGCGCGACCGGCAGGCGGCCGTGGGCCCGAACGTCACGCTGTACTTCGAGGACCGGTTCACGATGCAGTATCAGATCCAGGAGATGCTGCGCGCCGAGCGGATCTACGAGTCGGAGGCGATCGCCGAGGAGCTCGCTGCCTACAACCCGTTGATTCCAGACGGCAGCAACCTCAAGGCCACGATGATGCTCGAGTACACCGACGTCGCCGAGCGGCGCGTCGCGCTCGAGGCCCTCGCAGGCGTCGAGCAGACGGTGTACCTCGAGGTAGGGAATCTCGGCCGCGTATTCGCGCACGCGGACGAGGACATGCCGCGCAGCAACGACGTCGAAGACCGCGGCCGTTCACTTCCTGCGCTTCGAGCTCGACGACGCGATGTGCGAGCAGCTCAAGAGCGGGGCGCCGCTGCGCATCGGTGTCGACCATTTGCATTACGCCCACGAGCTGGCAGCACCTCCTGCGATCGTGCAGGCGCTCGCCGCCGATCTGAAGTAATTCTCCGCTCGCCACGCAGCGCGAATTCGTTACAATCCCGGCGGGCTTCGCGGCAACTCGCACAATGCGGCCGTTCGAGCGCGAGTCCCGCTAGATGAGCAACAACTATCGCGCTGCAGACATAGAAGTCTTGAGCGGGCTCGAGCCCGTGCGTCGTCGTCCCGGAATGTATACGGACACGACGCGCCCGAACCACCTCGCGCACGAGGTCGTCGACAACAGCGTCGACGAAGCGATGTCGGGCCACGCCAAGAAGATCGACGTCGTGCTGTTCGCCGACGGCTCGCTGCAAGTGGCCGACGACGGCCGCGGCATGCCGGTCGACATCCACCCGCAGGAGAAGGTGCCAGGCGTCGAGCTGATCCTCACGCGCCTGCACGCGGGCGGCAAGTTCTCGAACAAGAACTATCAGTTCTCGGGCGGCTTGCACGGCGTCGGCGTGTCGGTGGTCAACGCGCTGTCGAAGAACCTCGAGGTCTGGATCCGCCGCGACGGCAAGGAATACAACATGAGCTTCGCCGACGGCGAGCGCCGCGGGAAGCTCGACGTGGTCGGCAAGGTCGGGAAGAACAACACCGGGACCACGGTGCGCTTCTGGCCCAACCCGAAGTACTTCGACAGCCCGCAGATCTCGCTGCCGCGCTTGAAGCACGTGCTGCGCGCGAAGGCGGTGCTTTGTCCGGGGCTCGAGGTCACGCTCGAGGTCGAGAAGCCGAAGGAGAAGGAGACCTGGGTCTACACCGGAGGCCTCGAGCAGTATCTAAGAGAATCTCTGGGCGCGGGCGATTTCCTGCCCGAGCAGCCTTTCGCGGGCAAGATCGAAGGTAAGCGCGAGGCCGTCGAATACGCTCTCGTCTGGCGGCGCGACGGGGCCGAAGCCGTGCTCGAAAGCTACGTCAACCTCATCCCGACGCCGCAGGGCGGCACGCACGTGAACGGGCTGCGGTCGGGGCTGTGCGACGCGTTGCGCGAATTCGCCGAGTTCCGCAATCTCTTGCCGCGCGGCATCAAGCTCGCACCCGAGGACGTTTGGGAAGGCGTGAGCTTCGTGTTGTCGGTGAAGATCGAGGAGCCGCAGTTCTCGGGTCAGACGAAAGAGCGGCTCTCGTCGCGCGAGTGCGCGAACTTCGTCGGCGGCGTCATCAAGGATCACTTCGCGCTCTGGCTCAACCAGCATCCCGAGAGCGGCGACGAGATCGCGCAGTTCGCGATCGAGAATGCCCAACACCGTTTGAAGGCCGCGAAACAGATCGTGCGCAAACGGATAGTCGCGGGCCCGGCACTGCCGGGTAAGCTCGCGGACTGCACGAACCAAGAGCCGAGCATGGCGGAGCTGTTTCTCGTCGAGGGCGATTCGGCCGGCGGTTCCGCGAAGCAGGCGCGCGACCGCGAGTACCAGGCGGTGATGCCGCTGCGCGGCAAGATCTTGAACACCTGGGAGGTCGACCCCGCCGAGCTGCTCGCGTCCGTCGAGGTCCACAACATCGCGATCGCGCTTGGTGTCGACCCGGGCTCCGCGAATATCGACGGCCTGCGCTACCACAAGATCTGCATCCTCGCGGACGCAGATTCCGACGGCCAACACATCGCGACGCTGCTCTGCGCGTTGTTCCTGAAGCACTTCGAGCCGCTCGTCATCGCGGGGCACGTGTGTGTCGCGATGCCGCCGCTGTTCCGCGTCGATGTCGGCAAGGAAGTGCACTACTGCCTCGACGAGGCGGAGCGCGACCTGCTGCTCGACCGGATCGACGCCGAGAAGAAGACCGGCAAGGTCAGCGTCACCCGTTTCAAAGGTCTCGGCGAGATGAATCCGTCACAGCTGCGCGAGACCACGATGGCGAAGGAAACGCGGCGGCTCGTCCAGCTCACCGTCGACGGTAAGACGATGGACGACGCCCGCGAGATTCTCGACAAGCTGCTCGCGAAGAAGCGCGCGTCGGATCGGCGCGACTGGCTCCAGGACAAGGGCAACCTCGCTGACCTCGGAATCGATTCCCCAGGCTAGACCACGTGCGCGCGGCCGCGCGCGCGAGACCACTGCGTGACAAACGCCGGGTAGGGCAATGAAGGATCAAGAGCTGAATTTCGACGGCATCGAACGCGTGCCGCTCGCGGTGTTCACGGAGAAGGCGTACCTCGACTACTCGATGTACGTCATCCTCGACCGCGCGCTGCCGCACATCGGTGACGGTCTCAAGCCCGTGCAGCGCCGAATCATCTACGCGATGAGCGATCTCGGCCTCTCGGCCACGTCGAAGCCGAAGAAGGCGGCGCGCACGGTTGGCGACGTGATCGGCAAATTCCATCCGCACGGCGACTCCGCCTGCTACGAAGCCATGGTCCACATGGCGCAGAGCTTCAGCTACCGCTATCCGATCGTCGACGGCCAGGGGAACTGGGGATCGCAGGACGATCCGAAGTCGTTCGCGGCGATGCGCTACACGGAGGCGCGTCTCACGCGCTACGCGCAAGTTCTGCTCGACGAGCTCGAGCACGGCACCGTCGACTGGACGCTGAACTTCGACGGTACGCTGAGCGAGCCCGTGCAGATGCCCGCGCAGCTGCCGAACCTCCTCTTGAACGGCACGAGCGGCATCGCCGTCGGCATGTCGACCGACGTGCCGCCGCACAATCTGCGCGAGGTCGCCGCCGCGCTGGTCAGGCTGCTCGACGAGCCCGACGCGACGCTCGGCACCTTGATGAAGAGCATCAAGGGCCCGGACTTCCCGACCGGCGGCGAGCTCGTGTCGAGCCGTGACGAGATCGTGCAGATCTACAAGACCGGTACCGGCACGCTCCGTCTGCGCGCGCGCTATGCAATCGAGGACGGTGAGATCGTGATCTACGAGCTGCCGTTCCAGACTTCGGGAGCGAAGGTGCTCGAGCAGATCGCGGCTCAGATGGCCGCGAAGAAGCTGCCGATGATGGACAACAACATCCGCGACGAGTCGGACCACGAGAGCCCGACGCGCCTGGTCCTGCCGCCCAAGAGGAACACCGACGTCGTCGCGCTGATGAACCACCTGTTCGCGACGACGGACCTCGAGCGCACGATCCGCGTGAACATCAACGTGATCGGCTTGGACGGCCGCCCGGCCGTCTTTGGGCTCAAGGGGTTGCTCGAGGAGTGGCTCAAGTTCCGCACGACGACGGTGAAGCGCCGGCTCGAGCACCGGCTCGAGAAGGTCACGCAGCGGCTGCACATCCTCGACGCGCTGCTGATCGCGTATCTGAACATCGATGCCGTCATCAAGATCATCCGCACCGAGGAGCATCCGAAGCCGGTGCTCATGAAGCGCTTCAAGCTCACCGACGTGCAGGCCGAAGCGATCCTCGAGCTCAAGCTGCGCCACCTGGCGAAGCTCGAGGAGATGAAGATCAAGGGCGAGCAGAAAGAGCTCGCGGACGAGCGGGCGGATCTCGAGCAGACGCTGAAGTCGAAAGCGCGGCTCGTGAAGCTCATCAAGACCGAGATCGAGGCGCTCGCAGAGAAGCACGGCGACAAGCGCCGCACGGCGATAGTCGAGCGTGAGGCCGCGCAGGCGATCGCGGAATCCGAGCTCGTCGCCGACGAGCCCGTGACCGTCGTGCTGTCCGAGCGTGGCTGGGCACGCGCGGCGAAGGGCCACGAAATCGACGTCGCGGGGCTGTCGTATCGCTCGGGCGACCAGTTCCTCGCCGCGGCTCGAGGCCGCAGCAACCAGCTCGCGGTGTTCATCGACAGCACCGGCCGCTCGTACAGCGTCGGTGCGCACTCGCTGCCGTCGGCGCGCGGACAGGGCGAGCCGCTCTCGGGGCACTTCAATCCCCCCGACGGCGCGAGCTTCCGCGCCGTGCTGATCGGCGCGCCCGAGGAAAAATGGGTCGTCGCGTCGTCGGCGGGCTACGGGTTCGTCGTGAAGCTCGGGGAGCTGCATTCGAACAAGAAGGCCGGCAAGACCGCGCTGCGCGTGCCCGAGGGCGGCACCGTGGTTCCCGCGTCGCCGGTGGGCGAGAACGGAGTACGGCTCGCGGCTGCGTCGAGCGACGGGCGTCTGCTCGTGTTCAAGCTCGAGGAGCTGCCCGAGCTCAGCAAGGGTAAGGGCAACAAGATCCTCGCGGTGCCGAGCAAGGACGGCGTCGCGCTCGCGGGGATCTGCGTGCTCGCCAAGGATCAGGGTCTGCGGATCGATTCCGGCACGCGGCACATGGTGATCAAGCCCGCCGATCTCGCGCACTACGCGGGCGAGCGCGCGCGCCGGGGCATGGCTCTGCCGCGCGGGTGGCGGACGGTGGATCGGCTCAGCGCGGAGTAGAGCCCGCGCCTTCCGACAGCACGACCTCGGGCTCGTGCAGGTAATGGCCTTGCATGTAGGCCGCGCCGAGCTGGAACAGCACGGCCATCGTGTTCGCGTCCTCGACGCGCTCGGCGATCGTCGCGATGCCGAGCTTGTTCGCCTGGCTGATGAACTTGCGAACCTTCTCCTGAAGCGCCTGATCGGTCGCCAGCGTCTGCATCAACGAGCCGTCGATCTTCAGGTACTGCATCGGCGTGCTCGTGAGCACGCGCATGGAGTCGTGGCCGACGCCGAAGTGCTCGATCGCGAACAGGTGGCCGCGTGCTTTGAGCTGACCTGCGAGCGCCTTCGTTTGCGTGAGGTATTGCGTCGCATCCTCCTCGCGTACTTGGAAGCAGAGCTTTTGCGGTGCGACCCCGCTGCTTTCCACCGCTTTCGCGAGCCAGTCCGCGAGCGTCTTGTCGATCAGGGACTCGCCCGACAGCTTCACGAACAGCACGTCGATTTTTTGCTTCGCACAGAATGCGAGGCTCGCGCCGATCACCCAGCGGTCGATCGCGCGCAACAGGCGGTTGCGGCTCGCGGCCGGCATGAAGTCCGCGGCCCCGACCTCGTCGCCCTGTGCGTCGACCATACGGATGACGGTGTCGAGCATCTCCTTCTGCTCGCCGCCGAGGCTCGCGATCGGGAGGTGCGCGAGGCGGAACCGGTTCTCCATGAGAGCCGATTTGATCTGGTGCACCCAGATCTCGTCGAACCGCTGGATCCGGGTGCTCTTGTCGGAGGTCTGCTCGAGTGAGATTCGGTTGCCGCCCTGCTCGCGGCCGGCCTGATTCGTCTTCTTGGCGGCCGCGATCAGCGTCTCCATCGTGTCGGTGCCGGGCCCGACCTCCGCGAGGCCGATCGTGCAGGTGATCGACAGCGTGTTGTGGTTGACCTCGAAGATGCGCTCGGCGATTCGCGTGCACACGTTGGCCGCCCACGCCTCGACGTCGCGCAGCGTGCCGCGCTCGAGGAACATCGTGAATACCGGGCCGCCGAACCGGCCATAGAGATCGTGCGGTTGAGCCAGCGTGCGAAGCTGCTCCGCCACCTGCACGAGAATGTCCTCGCTCGAGATCGGACCCACCTGATCCTCGACCTGGCGAAACTTGTCGGGGCGAATATACGCGAGCGCGCGCACGCCGCCTTGCGGCTTGTTGTCGAGCCGATCGGTCAGCACTTGGAGGAAGCGCCGGCGGTGATAGAAGCCGGTGGTCGCGTCCTTGTTCACGGCCTGGTCGACCAGATCCTCGGGATCGGGCGTCGGCCCCGCGGCCTGGCGCGGCACGCTGAGCTTCACCGCCTTCTCGCCGTCGAACGACGTCGCCTCGAGCACGAGGTTCAGCGGTAACGTGGAGCCGCTCGCGGTCAGCGCCGTGAGCCGCAGCGACTCGGACTTCCATTGACCCTTCGCGCACGCAACGAGCGCTCCTTTGAGCGCCGCTTGGCTCGTCGCGTCGAACGCATCCATCAGCGGCCCGCCGAGCAACGCGTCCGCGCTCGCGTGGCCGAACACCTCGGCCCAGGCCTGGTTCGCGTCGATGAGAATGCCTTCGCTGACGTGCGCGATCGCGTCCACCGAGCCCGCCATGAAGTCTCTCAGCTGGCGCTTGTACTGGTTGGCGGACACCAAGCGTCTCGTTGAGCGCCCGCTCGAGCCGGAACGCGCGCAGCTCGCGTTCGGCGACGCTGCGCAGCCGCTCGGTCTGGCCGAGGGACACTAGGTCCTGGGCGCCAGCGAGAAGCGCGTCGGCGATGTCGGTTTCCTCGGCGGCCTTGCTCACGACGACGAGCGGCACCATGCGGGCGGCCTGCTGCTTGATCTTCGCGACCTCGCGAATGGGAGCCGGCAGGCTATCGGGGAAGAAGCAGAGGAGCTGGGCGTCGTGATCGTCGAGCGCGTCCGCGAGCGCATCGATCTTTGCGACCCAGTGGCAGCGCACCGGATGCCCACCGTCGCGCAGCGAGCGGTTGACCAGCTCGACGTCGTCCTCTCGGCCGGTCAGAACGATCAGCGGCACCGCCGTCTGCGCTTGGGCCATGCGCTCTCAGAATCCTTGTGGAAGGCGGGCAGTTTAACACCCGGTCTCACGGTCGAAGGGACGCGAGTCACAAACGCGGTGGAGCGCGCTTCAGCCGATCAGGGTTTTGCTTAAGCCTCCGGGAGTCTCTTTCACGAGCCTCGGTACGAGGTATCCGGGTAGGCGCGTGCGCAATTGCGCGACCAGCTCGAGTCCCGTGTGCGCCGCGACGTCGAAGTGTGCGGCGCCCGCGACGGGGTCGAGCAGGTGCAGGTAGTAAGGCAGCACGCCGCACGCGAACAGGCGCGTGCTCAAGGTCGCCAGGGTATCGGCCGAGTCGTTCACGCCGCGCAGCAGCACGGACTGATTCAGCAAAGCGCTCACGCGTGGGCGCAGCCCGCGGAGCGCGGCGGCCGTCGAGTCGTCGAGCTCGTTCGGGTGGTTGCAGTGCACGACCACGGTCGTGTTCAAGCGTGTCGCCGCAAGCAGACGCAGGAGCCCGTCGTCGACGCGCTCCGGCACGACCACCGGATAGCGGGTGTGAATCCGCAGCGTCTCGATCGACGTCGACTCGAGCTTCGCGACGAGCTCGCCGAGGCGGCGGTTCGAGAGCGACAGCGGATCGCCGCCGCTCAGGATCGCTTCGCGCGTACCGGGGCGAGCGCGCAAGGTTTCGACGGCCTCGTCCCAGCCGCCGCGCGCCGCGAGCTGCTCGGCGTACGGGAACTCGCGCCGGAAACAATAGCGGCAGTGGATCGGGCAGGCGCCGCTCGCGATCAGCAGCGCGCGGCCCGGATATTTCTCGATCACGCCGCCGGCAGCGAGGCCCTGCTCGCGGACCGGGTCGGCCACGAATCCCGCAACCTCGCGGAGCTCGGCCAAACGCGGCAGCACCTGCAGCAGAAGCGGATCGCTGGGATCGCCCTTGCGCATCCGGCCGACGAATCCGCGCGGCACGAGCAGAGGGAAAGCGGACGATCCGGCTGCGCCGAGCGCAGCCTCGGGCAGATCGAGCAGGCGTGCGAGCTCCGCGACGTCGCGGACGGCGTTTTGCACGGCGGTTTGCCACGACGGCGGGAGCAGATCGGTGGTTCCGGCAGCCGTTGCGTGCGCCTTTCCGGTGGCGTTGATGGGCGGATCCTCGATTCGCGGTTCTTCGATTCGTTTTGGGCGGGTCTTGAGAGTATTATCCCGCGCTCTGTTTGAGGCGGATAGCGGCGACGACATGGCAGTTTACAGCACCAACGAAATGCGCGGCGGAATGAAGATCCTGCTCGACGGGGATCCGTACGTGATCATCGAGAACGAGTTCGTGAAGCCGGGCAAGGGCCAGGCGTTCAATCGCGTGAAGATTCGGAACCTGAAGAACGGCCGCACGCTCGAACGGAACTTCAAGTCGGGCGACACGGCCGAGGTGGCCGACGTCACCGATCAAGACATGCAATACCTCTATAACGACGGGCAGTTCTGGCACTTCATGGTGCCCGACACCTATGAGCAGATCGCGGCCGGTGCCGAAGCTGTCGCCGACGCGAAACAGTGGCTCAAGGAGCAGATGAGCTGCATCGTGACGCTATGGGATGGCGTGCCGCTGTATGTCTCGCCGCCGAATCACGTCGAGCTCAAGATCGTCGAGACGGACCCTGGCGTGCGCGGTGATACGGCGACCGGCGGGCAGAAGCCAGCGAAGCTCGAGACGGGCGCGGTCGTCCGCGTGCCGCTGTTCATCAACGAAGGCGAAGTCATTCGCGTCGACACCCGCACGAGCACCTACATCTCGCGCGTGAAGCAGTAGCGACGGAACCCGCGGCGGCGGGACGGCCGTGCGCCGCGTTTGGCGGACCGGAGTCCGCGCGCGTCCTCAGCCGAATGGCGCCGAGTGCGTGAAGCTCATCGCGGGCCCGACGCCATCGAGCCCGAGCGCGAACGCGACCAGCCGGTCGACGCCGACCGCGACACCCGCACAATCCGGTAGTCCGTGTGCGAGCGCGTCTAGCAGCGCCTCGTCGAGCGGAGGCACGTGCCGGCCCGTGCGTGCGCGCGCCGCGAGCTCGGACTCGAATCGGCGGCGCTGCTCGACGGCGTCCGTCAGCTCGTGGAACCCGTTGGCGAGCTCGATCGTCCCCGCGAACACCTCGAACCGTGCCGCCACCGTCGGCGTGCCGGGTTTCAAGCGCGCGAGCGCGGCTTGGCTCGCGGGATAGTCGTGGACGAACGTGAGACGCGTCGTGCGCGAAACCCTCGACGACCACGGTCGCGAACGCGAGGTCGAGCACGGCATCGTGGGAGAGCCCCGCGGGCACGTCGACGCCGCGCCGCGAAAGCCGTTCGATCAACTGTCCCGTCTCTGCCGCGGCCCCGACGCCGATCGCCTGCTCGAGCGCTTCCGAGTAACTCACGCGTGTAACGCGGCGGTGGCCGACGATGGCGCGGAAGAGATCCCCGACTTCCACCATGAGTTGCAGATCGTCCCAGCCGACTCGATACCACTCGAGCATCGTGAACTCGGGCTGGTGCCAGCGGCCGAGCTCGTCGTCGCGGAACACGCGGCACAGCTGGTAGATGTCGCCGCTGCCTGCCGCGAGCAACCGTTTCATCGCGTACTCGGGCGAAGTGTGCAGGTAGTGGAGCCGCGGGCCGAGACTGCGCGAGCTCGCCGTGATGCTGTCGAGCGCGAGGTCCGAGATGCCGGCCGCGGACAGCGCCGGCGTCTCGACCTCGAGCACGTCGCGCGCCGCGAAAAAAGCCCGGATCAGTGCGTTGATCTCGGCTCTGCGGCGCAGGGTCGCGAACGAAGCTGAGGCGACGTGGGGCATGCGAGCGGCCGTTAGTCGACGGGGCGGGTCCGGTCGTCGAGCCGGCCGAGCTGCATGCCCATCGCGACGGTCATGCCGTCCGCGAGCCGCGGCTCCCAGCGTACCGCGCCCGGCGCAAACAGCACGATCACGGTGGATCCGAGGTTGAATCGGCCTATCTCGGCGCCCCGCTCGATCGGCACCGGCGGCTTCTCCCGCCAATGCTGCTTTGCGCCGCTCGCGATCTCGCCGCGGTTGAACGTGCTGACACTGGATACGTTGAGCGCGCCGACCAGCACGACGACCATCGGTCCGGCGGGCGTCTGCGAACCAGCACACGACCCGTTCGTTGCGGCAGAAGATGCGATCGATCGCGGCCGCCGTCGCGCGGCTCACGCTGAAGCGCCGGCCCGGAATGTAACGTGTGCGCTCGAGCGCGCCGCCGAGCGGCGCGTGCACTCGATGATAGTCGTGCGGCGCGAGGTAGATAGTGCAGTAGCTGCCGCCGCGCAGCTCGTTGACTGCGGCGCCGTCCTCGCCGAGCAGTGCCGCGAGCGAATAGTGGCGGCCTTTCGCCTGGAGCAGCGTGTCCGCGTCGATCGAACCGAACTGCGTGAGAGTCCCGTCCGTTGGCGACACCACGGTCTCGCGATCACCGGCGAGCGGCCGCGCCCCGACGCGCAGCGCACGCGTGAAGAACGCGTTGAACGTGCGGTAGCTGTCGAGCTCGGGCTGCTCGGCTTGAGAGAGGTCGACATGGTAGGTCCGCGCGAACCAGCCGATCAGCGGCCGCGTGAGCCACGGCCGTTCGGACCGCGCGATGCGGTAGATCGTCGCCGAGATCGTGTCCTTCGGGAGGAGGTGCTGTAGCAGCCAGCCCGCGGTCATGCGCTCGGTGCGCGGTGTGCGGCCTGGTAGCGCTGCCGGATCTTCAAGTAGTCGGCTGCGATCGTCGCGGCTTCGTGCGGGCCGCTCGATGTGGCGATCAGCTCGGCGTTCGGCCCGATCACGTAGACCGTGGAGTTGTGGACGACGGTGTAGTCCTCGCCGCCGTGCTGGTGCTTCTGAACCGTCACGCCGAGCGCCTTCAGCAATGGCGCGAGCCGGCTGTCCGCAGCGGTGAGGCCGACGAAGGCGCCGTCGAAATTCCGCAAATACGCGGCGATTCGCTCCGGTGTGTCGCGGCTCGGATCGACGCTCACGAACACGACTTGCGGTACGGCATTCGGAAAGCGCCCCGCGAGTTGAGCGCGCGCATCGGCGAGGACCTTGAGCGTAAGAGGGCAGACGTCGGGGCAGTTCGTGAAGCCGAAGAACAGCAGGCTGAACTTGCCGCGAAACGCTTCGAGGTCGGCCGGCATGCCTGCCGCGTCGACGAGCGCGACGGGCGGCAGCGCGAGGGGTTGTTGCAGCAGCGTCGCGGATTTGAGCGGTGCGCTGCTTGGGCGCGGCAGCAGAAACATCGCCGCGACCAGCACGACGAGCCCGACGACCAGAACTCTGAGCATGGCTCCCAGCACGGGCCGGATTATTGCACAACGGGTATCATGCGCGCCCGATGACCTCGACCAAGCAGACAGCGGCGAATCTCGAGGCGCACCTGCAAAGCGCGCGCAGCTGCGACGAGGCAATTGCGGCGCTCGCGCAATTCTTCACGGCGCACGATCTCGTGTTCGGTCACGGTACCGACAACGCGAGCGACGAAGCGTTTTGGCTGCTGCGTCATCTCCAGGAATGGCGCGACGTCGAATGGAGCGCGCCGCCGCCGCCGGCGGTGGTGAGTGCGGCGCTCGATCTCGCCGTGCGCCGAGTCGCCGAGCGCAAGCCGCTCGCCTATGTTCTCGGCGAGGCGTGGTTCGCCGATATGCGCTTCACCGTCGACGAGCGCGTGCTCGTGCCGCGCTCGCCGCTCGCGGAGACGATCGAGCGCCGCTTCGCGCCGTGGTGCGCGCTGCGCCCGGGCGACCGAGTGCTCGACATCGGTACCGGCAGCGGGTGCCTCGCGATCGCAGCGGCTCACTACTCTCCCGGAACTCTCGTCGACGCGACCGACGTGTCGGCCGACGCGCTCGCGGTGGCGGCGCTGAACGTAGCGCGGCACGCGGTCGAGTCGCGCGTTCGGCTGTACGAAGCCGACTTGTTCCCGCCGACACGAACGCGCTATCGGGTCATCATGTCGAACCCGCCCTACGTGGCGGACTCCGCAATGGCGGTGCTGCCGCCCGAGTATCGGTCGGAGCCGGCGATCGCGCTCGCGGGCGGGCCAAACGGGTTCGAGCCCGCGGAGCGGGTGCTGCGCGGGGCGAGCGAGCGGCTCACGCCGGACGGTTGCCTGTTCGTCGAGGTAGGCGCCGGTGCGGAGGCGTTCGCGGCCGCCTATCCAGGGCTGCCGTTGGTCTGGCTCGAGTTCGAGCGCGGCGGGGACGGAGTATTTGTGCTCGGTGCCGCAGAGATCGAGGAATTCCTTCGTGCGGGCTAGGCGCGCATGATTGCGTCTTAATTAAAGAGTCCGCCGGCAACGGGCGTCCCGCTAGGGGGCGTGTACCGGCTCGGTAGGTCAAGGTAGACGAAGCATGGCAGGCGATACGTTCGGATTGTTGTTCACGGTCACGACCTTCGGCGAGAGCCACGGAGCCGCGATGGGCTGCGTGGTCGACGGCTGCCCTCCAGGTTTGCAGCTCAGCGAGGCCGACATTCAACACGATCTCGACCGCCGCCGGCCGGGGCGCTCGCGCCACGTGACCCAGCGCCAAGAGCCGGATCAAGTGAAAATCCTGTCGGGCGTATTCGAAGGGCAGACCACCGGAACTTCGATCGGGCTGCTCGTCGAGAACGTCGATCAGCGCAGCGGCGACTACTCGAAGATCAAGGACAGCTTCCGGCCCGGGCATGCGGACTACACCTATCAACAAAAGTACGGGATCCGCGACTACCGCGGCGGCGGCCGCGCGTCTGCGCGCGAGACGGTCATGCGCGTGGCGGCCGGTGCGATCGCACGCAAGTATCTGCGTGAGCAACTCGGCGTCGAGATTCGCGGCTATCTCGCGGAGATCGGGCCGTTCGAGCTGGCGGCAACCGATCTCGCGCACGTCGACGAGAATCCGTTCTTCTGCGCCGACCCTTCTATGCTGGCGCAGCTCAACACGTACATGGACGAGTTGCGCGCGGCCGGCGATTCGATCGGCGCGCGGATCAACATCATCGCCTCGCGCGTGCCGGTAGGGTTGGGCGAGCCGGTGTTCGACAAGCTCGAGGCCGATCTCGCCCACGGGCTCATGAGCATCAACGCGGTGAAGGGCGTTGAGTTCGGCGATGGATTCAAGGTAGTCCGCCAGCGCGGCAGCGAGCACCGCGACGAGCTTACGCCGGACGGTTTCAAGAAGAACTCTTCGGGTGGCACGCTCGGCGGTATTTCGAGCGGCCAAGACATCCTGGCCAGCATCGCGCTGAAACCGACGTCGAGCATTCAGGTGCCCGGTACGACCGTCGACAAGCAGGGACACGCAACGGAGATAGTGACGACCGGCCGCCACGATCCGTGCGTCGGGCTCCGCGCGACGCCGATCGCCGAAGCGATGATCGCGCTCACGCTCATGGATCACTACTTGCGGCATCGCGCCCAGAACGCCGATGTCCGCTCCGCGGTGCCGGTTCTCGGCGTCAAGCAAGGTTCCTGACACGCGACTTCGTTCGCGGACGCAGCGGCGCACGCGCCGTTAGGCTCGCCACATCCTGGACGAGGCGCGTATTATGTAAACGTACCGCCGTCCGACAGGACTGCGGCGATCGGGAAGCGGTGCGTATCGGAAACTCGGACAAACATCACAGTCCCTGGGACCCAGAAATTGTTAAATTCCGCCGCGAGTGGTTGTGATCGACCGCCCGCGCGCGTCTCTTGGACCTCGCGGATCGAGGCGATTCTCCAGCCCTGTTGGTGCGACCTTGGGCCGCGAGGACGAGCTGAGAATGCTCAAGAGAAAGCCGGGAGAACCCCTGGCAGTTTTTGGTAAATCCGTTTTATGTAAGGTATCTTTCGGTCCGCCATCGAGGTTCTTTAGGCGGCTCGAATGGCCGAGGTAGCTAGGGAGACTGCATGAGAGCATTGGCACGTTGGGGCATCACGCCGCTACTGGCCGCTCCCCTCGGGGCATGGGCGTTCGGACTAGGTGACATCGAGCTCCAGTCCGCGCTGAATCAGCCTTTCCAGGCGCAAATCGGGCTCATCGCGACTGAGGACGAGCTGCAGGGGCTCAAGATCGCGCTCGCCGCGCCCGAAGTGTTCGAGCGCCGCGGCCTCGAGCGCCCCGGTTTCTTGACTCGCCTCGAGTTTCGCGTCGCGACGAGCTCGGCGGGCAAGCCCGTCGTGCAGGTTTCGTCGCGTGAGTCCGTCGCCGAGCCGTTCGTCACGATCCTCGTCGAGGCGACGTGGTCGCGCGGCCGGCAGCAGCGCGAATACACGGTGCTGCTCGATCCGCCCGTCCTGTTGCCGGGCTCACCGGTCAATGCTCCCGTGCAACCCGCGCAGACGCGCCCCGCGGCGCCCAACTCGCCGGGCGGCTCGATCAATCGGCAACCGCCAGCGCAGGCCCCGGCCCCCACGCCGGCGCCGCCTCCGGTGTCCTCGACTCCGCCGCGCACGCAGCCCGCGCCGGCGCAACGTCCGAGCGACACGGAGCCGCGCGTCACGACTTCCGCAACGGGCGGTACCTACGGTCCCGTGCAGCGAGCGGAAACGCTTTGGGCGATTGCCGAGCGCTACCGTCCCGATGGCGTCTCGATGAATCAAGCCATGGTGACCATCTACCGAGCGAACCCGCAAGCGTTCGGCGGCAACATGAACGTGCTGCTGGTCGGCGCCACGTTGCACTTACCCGAATCCGCGGACTTCCAGGATCTCGGCACCACGGTCGCCAATGCGGAAGTGCAACGCCACAGCGATGAGTGGCTGAATCGCTCTCAGCAACAAGGAACGCTGCGTCTCTTGCCGCCGGCCGAGCCGACGCCCGCGCCGCAGGCGCCGCCGAGCCGATCCGCGGCCGTCGCACCCGCACCCGCTGCTCCCGCGCCGGCAACTCCGCCCGCGCCCGCACCGGGTGCCGTCGCGAGCAACTCTGACGTCGAAGAAAGCCGGCGCCTGATCGACCTGCGCAACCAGGAGCTTGCCAATCTGCAGAGGCAGGCGGCCGACCAACCGCCGGCCGCGACGCCTCCGGGCGCGCAAGCGTCGACCGCTCCGGGCGTCGATATCGAGGAGCCGTTGTTCGCTGACGAGGCTGCGCCGGCCGAGACTCCGCCGGCCGCCGCCGCTCCCGAACAAGCCGCGCCAAAGCCGGCGCCCGTCGCGACACCGGTCCGCGCGCCCGCAGGTCCGTCGCTCGTTTCGCAGATTCTCGGTTGGCTGAAGAGCCCGGTGCTGTTGATCGGTGTCGGCGTGGCCGCCGTGCTGCTTGCCGCCCTTTTGTACGTGCGCCGTCGCCGGCAGGAGCCCGAGGACGTCACGGGTCGCTGGGAAGCGCTCGAGTCCGAGGTCGATGACGACGAGGTCCGCGAGGCGACCGAGCGAATGCGCCGTCAGGTCCCCGACGAGAGCATCGTCGTCGAGGAAGCGGCACGTCCTTCGCGCCGCGGCGAGGCAGAGCCCGAAGCGGCGCCAGAACCACGCCGTGCGAGCGCGCCGCGCGCGGCGGCTCGCGCCGCAGCTGCCTCGGCACCGGTGGACGACACGCTGTCGAGCCAGACCGTCATCAATCTCGATCAGGCCGACCCGGTCGCCGAAGCCGACTTCCATATGGCGTACGGTCTCTACGACCAGGCCGCCGAGCTCGTGCAGAAGGCGCTCGAAGCCGCGCCCAATCGCCGCGACTTGAAGCTGAAGCTGCTCGAGGTGTTTTTCGTCTGGGGCAACAAGGACGCGTTCCTGACTGCGGCGCAAAGCTTGCGCAAGGAAGTCGGCCAGAAGGCGGATTCCGATTGGGACAAGGTCGTCATCATGGGCAAGCAGATTTGCCCGGATGAGCGCCTATTCTCGGAGGCCACTTCCGTCGCAGGCCAAGTGGACGTCGATCTGCAGGCCGGCGATTCGCCGCTCGACCTCGCGTTCGACGACGCGTCGGCGGGCAGCGTCGATCTCGATCTCGGTCTCGCGAGCGGTGAGGGCGACGACCTCGATCTCGAAACCTCCGGAACCCGCGAGTTGAAGGCGTCGCCCATGGCGCCCGCCTCCAAGCCGAGCAGGTCCAAGAAGCCCGAGCTCGACAGCCTCGCTGGACATCGGCGCGCGCACGGCCGCGGGTCTCGAAGCGGCATTCTTCGATCTCGGCGAGGAGGGCGACGACGATCAGGCCGAGAATGCGTCGGACGAGAGTCTCGCCGTGACGCAGGAGTCGCCGACGATCGATTCGCCGCGCTCGGACGACTGGGCGAGCCTGTCGGTCGAAAACCCAAGCGCGGAATACTCGGTCGACGCCCCGACCGTCGAGACTCCGACGATCGAGAGCCCGGGGCCCGACGCCCCGACGATGGAAACTCCGACCGTGCAGACACCGTTCCGGCGCAACGAGCTGCCGACGGTCGAGCAACCCACGCTCGCGAACAATCCGAGCGAGACGGCCGAGATCGATCTCGACGACCTCGGCCTCGACGTCAAGGATCTCGAAGACCTCCCGCAGGACTTCGGCGATTTACCGACGGCCGGCGTCGCCGACAACGACAGTGACACTCGCGAGGAGCGTGCGCTGCGGACGAGAAACGACCTGCTATCGGCCACCGGTGTGACGCAGGTACTGCGCGGCGGCACCGCAGGGGATGACGACGACGATTTCGAGCAGCGCAAGACGTCCGTGCTCAACGACGACGATGCGACGATGCTTGCGCCGGGGTTCGGCGGCGACGACAACACGTTGACCGGTACCGAGGTGCTCGAGCACCGGTTCGAGTTCGACGAGTCGGGTGATACCTCGCTCGTCAAGTCGCTGAGGAAAGACGACAACTTGGACCTCAATCTCGACGACCTGTCGGCCGCTCTGCACGGGGCCGACACCGTGGAGCAGCCGCGGTCGTCGTCGTTCTCGAGCGACGTGTTCGGCGGCGGCTCAACGCCGCTCGACATGGATATCGGCGCCGACGCCGTCGGCTCGGACGATCCCACCGGCACGGAAGAGGTGAGCCCGCTCGACCCGCAGACGATGACCGAGGTGGGCACGAAGCTCGATCTCGCGCGCGCCTATATCGACATGGGCGATCCCGAGGGCGCGCGCAGCATCCTCGAGGAAGTGCTCGACGAGGGAGACCCCAGCCAGCGTCGCGAGGCGCAGGGCCTCATCGACGTGTTGAGCGCCTGAGCGCACGCGAACACCCGCGTGGCCCGGGTGGCTCCAGCGGCTCGGTCCCGATGAGGAGGCCGCTCGTGCGTTGCCATGTTCATTGCGCCGCTGACTCGGTATGCCGCGAATCGCGATCGGATTGGAGTACGACGGCACCGACTTCGTCGGTTGGCAAATCCAGCGCGAAGGGCGCAGCGTCGAGGGCGTGCTCGCAGCTGCGGTGGGTGCGGTAGCCGACGAGCAGCTCGTAGTGCACGGGGCGGGCCGCACCGACGCCGGGGTGCATGCGAATCAACAGGTCGCGCACTTCGACACGACTGCGCGGCGCACCGACCGGCAATGGTTGCTCGGGGTCAACTCGCACCTGCCGCCAGACGTCGCGATCCGCTGGGTTCATGAAGTGCCGCGGGACTTCGATGCACGCCGCTCGGCGCTCCGCCGGCGCTACCGATATTCGATCCTCCAGCAAGCGACGCGGCCCGCGCTCGCTCGCTCGCGTGTGTGGTGGATTCGCGAGCCCATCGACGCGGGAGCAATGACCGCCGCGTCGCTGCATTGGCTCGGCGAGCACGATTTCTCCGCGTTTCGCGCCGCCGGCTGTCAGGCGAAATCGCCGATGCGGCGCCTGATGGCCGTGCGGATTGCGCGGGCGGGCCGAGCGGACGGCGTCTCGTTCGCGATCGAGTTCACCGCGAATGCGTTTCTGCAACACATGGTACGCAACCTGGTCGGCACGCTCGTGGAGATCGGCCGCGGCGATCTCGCGCCCACGGCCGCATTGGAGATGCTCGCGAGCCGTGATCGCAGGCAGGCCGGTGTCGCCGCGCCGCCTGGAGGACTCACGCTCGTCGACGTGTTGTATCCGGAGCACTACGGCTTGCCGATCGTCGTGGACGATCCATGATGCCTACACCGGGCTTTCGGCTATCATTCGCCCGTTCGATCGGCGGCGCGCGGCTATGAGTTGGTTCGACAAGCTAATGCCTTCTCGGATTCGCACCGAGAAGCGCAAGCACTCCGTTCCGGAAGGGCTCTGGGTCAAGTGCCTGGGCTGCTCGGCGCAGCTCTATCGCGCCGAGTTGCATCGCAACCTCCACGTCTGCCCCAAGTGCGGTCACCATCTGCGGATCGGCGCGCGCGAGCGCCTCGAGATGTTCCTCGATCCCGAATCGGGCTACGAGCTCGCGGCCGATCTCGAGCCCCAAGACCCGCTGCGCTTCAAGGACACCAAGCGTTACCGCGAGCGCCTCGCGCACGCGCAGCGCGAGACCGACGAGCGCGACGCCCTCGTCGTGATGGCCGGCACGCTCAAAGCGATGCCGATCGTCGCGTGCGCGTTCGAGTTCCGGTTCATTTCAGGGTCGATGGGCTCCGTCGTCGGCGAGCGTTTCGTGCGCGGCGTCGCTTACTGCATCCAGCACAAGCGGCCGCTCGTGTGCTTTACAGCGAGCGGCGGCGCGCGAATGCAGGAAGGTCTCTACTCGCTGCTGCAGATGGCTAAGACGAGCTCCGCGCTCGCGCAGCTCGCGGCGGCGAAGCAGCCATACGTCTCCGTGATGACCGACCCGACCACGGGCGGCGTATCGGCGAGCCTCGCGCTGCTCGGCGACATCAATATCGCGGAGCCCGGCGCGCTGATCTGCTTCGCGGGTCCGCGCGTGATCGAGCAGACGACGGGCGAAACGCTGCCGGAAGGGTTCCAACGCGCCGAGTTCCTGCTCGAGAAGGGGGCGATCGACATGATTCTCGATCGCCGCCAGTCGCGCGATCAGATCGCGGCGCTGCTCGCAAAGCTCAGCCATCGCCCAGCGCTGTCCTAACGGGCGGGGACATCGCTTGGTCACCTCGTCGCGTCGCGACTTCACGCTCGATGACTGGCTCAGCCGGTTCGAGACGCTCCATCCGAAAAAAATCGACCTGAGCCTCGACCGTCTGATCACGGTGCTCGATAGGCTCGAGCTGCGTGAACCGCAGTACAAGGTCGTGACCGTCGCCGGCACGAATGGCAAAGGTTCGTGCGTCGCGATGCTCGAGAGCATCTATTGGCACGCGGGCTATGAGGTCGGCACGTTCACGTCGCCGCACCTGTGGCGCTTCAACGAGCGGATCAGGCTGAACGGCGCGGACGCGAGCGACGCCGAGCTCGTCGAGCTGTTCGAGATCATCGACGCGTCGCTCGGTGCGATCACGCTGTCCTACTTCGAGTCCTCCACCGTCGCGGCGCTGCTGCACTTCGCGCGCCGCAAAGTCGACGTCGCCGTCCTCGAGGTCGGCATGGGCGGCCGGCTCGACGCGTCGAATGCCGTCGACGCGGACTGCGGGTTGATCGTGAGCGTCGACCTCGATCATCGCGAGTGGCTCGGCGACGACCGCGAGGCAATCGGGCGCGAAAAGGCCGGCATCATGCGGCGCGGCAAGCCCGTGGTGATCGCGGACCGAGACGTGCCGCGCAGCGTGCTGGCGCACGCGGCGGCCGAGGGCGCGCTCCCGTTTGTCATCGGGCGGGACTTCGACTACGTCCGCGAGGCGGGCGCCGCTGCAAGCGAGACGCGCGGTTGGCGCCGAGTGGGCGGCGCGAACGACTCTTCAGTGCTGCCGCTACCGCCGTTCGGCGGCGACGAGCAGTACGGCAACGCGGCCGCCTGCGCCGCGGTCGTCGAGCGGCTTGGGGCGACGCTGCCGGTCGACGATGCGGCGCTCGCGGCAGGGATACGCAACGCGTATCTGCGCGGTCGACTCGAGCGGCACACCGTCGGCGGCGTCGAGTGGGTGTTCGACGTCGCTCACAATCCGGCCGCGGCGGGCGTGCTCGCAGCGGCGCTCGCGAGGTTGCCGAAAGCGGGCAGCACGTTCGCGGTGTTTACCGGAATGCGCGACAAGGACCTTGCGGGCGTATTCGCGCCGTTCGTGGCCGCCGTCGATGCCTGGTTCGTGACTCAGGCAAACGCCGAGCGCGGCGCGAGCGGCTCCGAGCTCCGCGACCTTCTGCTCGCGCTCGGTGCACGGCGCGCGGAAACGGCGGCGGACGTCGCGGCCGCCTGCGCGGCAGCGCGCGCCACAGCGGCGCCGGGCGATCGTGTTTTGGTGTTCGGATCCTTCCACACGGTGGGCGCCGCGACCGCCGCGCTTGGGCTATACTCCGCTCCCTCGCGATCAGGTGAGCGACCCTCCACATGGATCAGGGCCTGAAGGAACGACTCATCGGGGCGGCAGTTCTCGTCGCGCTTGGCGTGTGGCTGATTCCGTGGGTGCTCGACGGCAAGAAAGAGCAAGTCGAGCTCGATGGCTCCGACGCAGCGCTGCGACTGCCGACGCCGGAAGAGGCGCTGCCGGTTCGCAGCCAGACTTTGAGCCTCGACGAGCCCGAGCCGTTCGCGAGCGAGCCAGACTCTACGCAAGCGGTTGCTGCCGCGGCGACGCCGAGCGCGCAACCTCCAGCGAACGACGAGCCTGCCGCCCGCGGCCCCGGCGCACGACGAGCCCGTGATTGCGCGAGCCGATGTCGCGGCGCCTGCCGCGAGCGAGCCGCGCCGCAGTGGTACCTCCTAAGCAGACCGTCGCGCCGCAACCGGTGGCCGCCGCTGCGCCGGCCGCACGCGCGCCGCCCGCACGCACGGACGCGAAGGGCGACTGGGTCGTGCAGCTCGGCAGCTTCGGCGAGCAGGAGAACGCGAAGCGCCTCGCGCAACGCGTGAACACCTATGGCTACAAGCCCGAAGTCTCGAACCATCGATCGAGCGGCCGCGCAATGTACCGCGTGCGAGTCGGTCCGTATGCGACGCGTGCGCAAGCCGATGCCACGGCGTCGGCGTTGTCCGCGCACGGTTTTCCTGCGCAGGTCGTCGCAGCCGACTGATCGTTCGTCGATGACTCCGGTCGATTACGTCATCGTATTGTTATGCGTCGTTTCCGCAGGAATTGGGGTTTGGCGGGGGTTCGTAAAGGAAGCACTATCGCTGGCCACGCTGCTCGCGGCGATTTGGCTTGCCTGGCGGTTCGCCGGGCTCGTGGAGCCGGCGCTCGGCAATTGGGGCGGTGCGCCGGAAGTTCGCACCTGGGCTGCTCGTGTCGTCGTGTTCGTGCTCGTGCTCGTGGCTGGTGCGCTGATCGCGTGGTTCGCGCGCACGCTCGTCCGGGGAAGCGGTCTGACTGGAGTCGATCGCTTGCTCGGCGCGGGATTCGGTTTGCTGCGCGGCGTCTTGATCGTGGGGCTCGCGGTGATCATCTTGCAATTCCTGGAGTTGGACCAAGATGGCTGGTGGCAAGACGCCCGGCTCCGGTCCTACGCGGAGCAGGTCGCGGCGGCGATTCGCTACTACGCAGAGCTTGGGCAGAGCTATCTACAAGGTGAGGTAGCCGTGTGAGAGCGCCGCTTGCGGCGACTTCGGTATTCGGTACGCGGTCGTTGGGTTCGCAGTCGCTTTTGAAGTCAGCGGTCATTGGATAGGTAACGCCTTATGTGTGGACTCGTCGGCATCGTCGGTCATGAACCCGTGAATCAGTCGCTCTACGACGCGCTCACGGTTCTGCAGCACAGAGGCCAGGACGCCGCAGGGATCATGACGGACGACGCGGGACGCCTGCGTGTTCGCAAGAGCAACGGGCTCGTCCGCGACGTGTTTCAAGAGCGGCACATGCTCAAGCTCGGCGGTCACGTCGGTCTCGGTCACGTCCGTTATCCGACGGCCGGTAGCGCGACGGTTTCCGAAGCGCAGCCGTTCTACGTGAACTCGCCGTACGGCATTTGCCTTGCGCACAACGGCAACCTCGTCAACGCCGACGAGCTCAAACGTCTCGTCGAGCAGCAAGATCACCGTCACCTCAACACCAATTCCGACTCCGAAGTGCTGCTCAACGTGTTCGCGCACGAGCTCGGCAAGCACACCGGCAACGGACTCAAGCCGCAGCAGATCCTCGATGCGGTCGAAGCGCTCTACAAGCGCTGCTCGGGCGGCTACGCCGTCGTCGCGATGATCATCGGCTACGGGATCGTCGCGTTCCGCGATCCGCACGGTATCCGGCCGCTCGTGCTCGGCATCCGCGAGACGCCGAACGGCGTCGAGCACATGGTGGCGTCCGAGAGCGTGGCGCTCGACGCGGTCGGCTTCGACCTCGTGCGTGACATCCTCCCCGGTGAGGCCGTGTTCATCGACAAGCGCGGCTTCCTGCACAGCCGCCAGTCCAAGGCGCGTGCGGGCTATACGCCGTGCATCTTCGAGTTCGTGTATTTCGCGCGGCCCGACTCGATCATCGACAACCTGTCGGTCTACAAGGCGCGGCTCAGAATGGGCGAAAAGCTCGCCGACAAGATCTTGCGCGTGCGCCCCGATCACGATATCGACGTCGTGATCCCGATTCCCGATACGTCGCGCACGGCCGCGATGCAGGTAGCGACGCGGCTCGGGGTCAAGTACCGCGAAGGATTCATCAAGAACCGCTACATCGGGCGCACGTTCATCATGCCGGAGCAGTCTGCGCGCCGCGCGTCGGTGCGGCGCAAGCTGAACGCGATCGCGCTCGAGTTCAAAGCAAAGAACGTTCTGCTCGTGGACGACTCGATCGTGCGCGGCACCACGTCGCAGCAAATCATCGACATGGCGCGCGAGGCCGGTGCGAAGAAGGTGTACTTCGCGTCGGCCGCGCCGCCGGTGCGTTACCCGAACGTCTACGGCATCGACATGCCGGCCGCCGCCGAGCTCGTCGCCGCGGGCCGCACCGTCGAGCAGGTGCAGCGCAAGATCGGCGCCGACTGGCTCGTCTATCAGGACCTCGACGACCTCGTGCAGGCGGTCCACCACGAGAAGGCCGACATCGAAGGTTTCGACACCTCGTGCTTTTCGGGCGAATACGTTACGGGAGACGTGAGCCGCGCATACCTCGATGGGCTCGAGCTGCTTCGCTCGAACTCCGCCAAGGCGAAGCGCGACGCGAAAGTAAGGGCCGAGGAGCTCGACGACGACACGATGCAAGTCGCGAGCGGGTTGTGATCGCGGCGCCCACCCTTGCGATTCCTAATCATCGACGATGACACCGACTATCGGCACCTGCTCCGCTACCATCTCGAGGTGGAGTGGCCCGATGCGACCATCGACGAGCACCAGCCGAGCTCCGCGGGCTTGTTGCCCCCGACTCTCGATCTCACCGACCTAGACGTCATCCTTCTCGGCCATCCGATCGCGCGGGAGGAGGGCTTCGACCTGCTGCAGCGGCTGCGCCGGCGCGAAGATTGCCCGCCCGTGATCGTGTTCGCGTCCAAGAGCGACGAGTTCGTCGCCGTCGACGCGCTGAAGGCGGGTGCAGCGAACTTTTTTCCGAAGGCGCGCGTGCGGCACCAACGCCTCGTCGAGACGATCCGCCAAGAGATGAGCGTCGACGCCGTTGACGACACCGGTTCCATGCTCGTCAACCACAAGGCGTTGAACGGCGTGCGCAAGCGCCGATTGCTCGCGAAGCTGTACGCCGGCGATCTGTCTTCCGTCTATCTCGCGGAGACCGAAGACACGGGCGAGCGGATCGCGTTCAAAGTGCTCCGGCACGTGCCGGACGCGGGCGGCAGCCGCCTCTTCGATCGGTTCCTGCAGGAATACGAGGTGATCGCGCGCGTTCACCATCCGAACGTCGTGCGGATCTTCGACCTCGGTGTCGCCGACGATCACGCGTATATCGCGATGGAGTTCCTCGGCGCGGGCAGCCTGGCGCAGCGGCTGAACGAGCCTCTGGATCCTGAGCTGGCGTTGCGCTACGCGCGCGACGTCGGCAGCGCGCTCACCGCGATTCACGACGCGGGAATCCTGCACCGCGATCTCAAGCCCGCGAACATCATGTTCCGTGACGACGGCACGCTTGCGCTCATCGACTTCGGACTCGCGAAGCAGATGCGGTTGCATGCTGCGATCACGGGCACGGGACAGATCTTCGGTACGCCGTACTACATGAGCCCGGAGCAAGGTCACGCGGAGCCGACCGACGAGCGGTCCGATATCTACAGCCTGGGCTGCATCCTCTACGAGATGCTCACGGGCGAGCGGCCGTTCACGGCAAGCTCGCCGATGGGCGTGATCTACCGCCACGCTCACGCGCCGCGCCCGCGGCTCGAGCGTTCCTTGACGCATTTGCAGCCGATCCTCGACCGGATGCTCGCCGTAGAGCGGGTCGAGCGCTATCAGTCCGCGGCTCGAGCTGCTCAGCGATCTGGCCGCCGTCGCGGCCGCGTAGTCAGGGGAGCGCGTCGAGGCTGAAGCCGGACGCTGACCAGCGGACGATCGTGGCGGCGTCGTGCCAGGCGCCGAGCACGACGCGCGCGGCGGGCTTGCCGTCGAGCGCGAAGCGATGCACGGCGGGGCGGTGCGTGTGGCCATGCAACAGAAGAGACACTTCGAAGTCGCGCATCGTCTGCTCGACGGTTTGCTGGTTCACGTCCATGATGTCGTAGGATTTCGCGGCGATCTCGACCGCGCTGAGCTCGCGCAAGCCGGCTGCGATCTTGCGACGCTCCGCGAGCGGTTTCGCGAGGAACTCGCGTTGCCACTGCGGATCGCGGAGTTGTCCGCGCAGCGCCATATAGCGCGTGTCGTCAGTGCACAGCAGGTCGCCGTGCGTGAGCAGCACGGGCTCCCCGTAGAGATCGATTCGCTCGTAGTCGCCTAGCAAGCGACAGCCGGTCGCTGCGCAAAAACGCGCGCCGAGCAGGAAGTCGCGATTGCCGTGCATCACGGCGCACGGCACGCCCGCCCCCGTCACGCGCGCGAGCGCCGCGACGATCGGCCGAAGATGAGCATCGTCGTCGTCGTCGCCGATCCAGGCCTCGAACAGGTCTCCGAGGATGTAGAGCGCCTGTGCCGCGAGTGCTTCCGCGTCGATGAACTCGAGGAACCGCCGAATGGTTCGCGGCTCGCCCGCATCGAGGTGCAAGTCGGAGATGAACAACGTCGTCACGGAAGCGCGCGCTATTGCAGGACTTGAATGCTCTCGACCGTGATCGGCTCGACGGGCACGCTGCGGTCGAACGGACCGCCCGAGCCGGTTGGTCGATGCCCGATGTCGTCGACTACTTCCATGCCCTCGACGACCTTGCCGAACACCGCGTAGCCCCAACGCGTCGGCCGCGGGTTCAAATCGATGTTGTCGGCGAGGTTGATGTAGAACTGACTCGTTCCGGAATGCGGCTCGTTCGTGCGCGCGAACCCGACCGTCCCGCGCAGGTTGCTGAGCCCGTTGCCCGATTCGTTGAACACCGTTTTCGTCGTCGCCTTCTGCTGAAAGGTCGCCGTGTAGCCGCCGGTTTGCGCGACGAAGCCCGCGACCACGCGGTGGAAGATCGTGCCGTTGTAGAAGCCCGCCGTCACGTAGCCGAGAAACGCTTCGACGGTGAGCGGCGCGCGGCCGCGATCGAGCTCGATCACGAAGCTGCCGGCCGTCGTGAACACGCGCACGCGCGCGGCCGTGAGCGGAGCGGGGGTCGATTCAGGCTGCTGCGCCGGGCTCACGAGGGGAGCCAAGACCAGACTCAACAGAACCGTCGCCAGCCTCATCGACATCCCCCTCGCATCGGAGGCTTGAGATCATAAGCCCAACCCGGAGTTCCGGCGCGCACGTCCACCTCAGCGCGCACGCAGCTCCGCGGCCTTGACCGTGTTCGCCATCAGCATTGCGATCGTCAATGGGCCGACGCCGCCGGGAACCGGTGTGATCGCGCCGGCGACATCCGCCACGTCCGGATGGACGTCTCCGACGAGCACGGAGCCCCGCCGTTCGAACGTGTCGAGGCGTTCGGGCCGTGTCGCAAAGATGCGCCGCGCCTCTTCGGGCGAGGTGACGCTGTTGATGCCGACGTCGATGACGACCGCGCCGGGTTTCACGAACGCCGGCGTCACGAAGGCGGGGCGGCCGATCGCCGCGACGAGGATATCCGCCTGCCGCGCCATCGCGGGCAGATCGCGAGTACGGGAGTGGCAGATCGTGACGGTCGCGTTCTTGTGCAGTAGCAGCGACGCCATGGGCTTGCCGACGATGTCGGAGCGCCCGATCACGATGGCGTGCTTGCCCTCGATCGGAGTCGAGGTCCGCACGAGCAGCTCGATCACGCCAGCGGGAGTGCAGGGCGCGAAGCCCTCGCGGTTCTGCACGAGGCGACC
The DNA here is from genome assembly GCA_963742115.1 of uncultured Gammaproteobacteria bacterium. Taxonomy (GTDB): domain Bacteria; phylum Pseudomonadota; class Gammaproteobacteria; order Steroidobacterales; family Rariloculaceae; genus FEN-1219. The sequence goes on along the minus strand of CAVUKQ010000004.1, from coordinate 73,280 downwards.
CGCGGAAATCGGGCTGAACCCGTCCACGTCCTTGCTCGGATCGATGGCGTCGAAGACTTGCTGTTCCGCGTCGGCGCCCATCGCCTTCGGAAGGGGCGACTGCACGAGGATTCCGTCGACGGCGGGGTCCTCATTGAAGCGCCGCACGACTGCAAGAGCGGCGGCCAGCGTGGCGGTCGCGGGCAGACGCTCGTGCTGGATACCCATGCCGGCCTCCTCGGCCGTCTTGAGCTTGTTGCGTACGTAGACCTGCGACGCAGGGTCGTCGCCGACGAGCACGATCGCGAGCGCGGGAGGCCGGCCGAGGCGCTCGCGTACGCGTGCGACGCGGGTCTTGAGCTCATCGCGGATCTGTTGGGCGACGGCTTTGCCGTCGAGGATCTTGGCGGCCACGGGGTACTCTCGAGCAGAAGGGACGCGGATTCTCGCACGCCCGTTCCGGGCCGCTCAAGGCTGATGAACCGCGGGGTCCGACGCCATCCGCCGGCGCCGCTTCTCGACACAGGCGCGTATCGGCGCATAAGATGCGCGGCGTACGAATAGCGCGGGGCATGGCGCAGTCTGGTAGCGCATCTGCTTTGGGAGCAGAGGGTCGCAGGTTCGAATCCTGCTGCCCCGACCAAATAACCTCGATGAGATTGCGCCCGTAGCTCAAGGGATAGAGCATCGGCCTTCTAAGCCGGGGGTTGCAGGTTCGAATCCTGCCGGGCGCGCCATGACGCATGCGTTAGAATAACGGGACGCTGGTGGACGTAGCTCAGTTGGTAGAGCCCCGGATTGTGATTCCGGCCGTCGTGGGTTCGAATCCCATCGTCCACCCCACTCTTTTATAGAGGCGGGCGCAGCGTGCGAGCATCGGGCCGTTAGCTCAATTGGTAGAGCAGCGGACTCTTAATCCGTTGGTTGTAAGTTCGATTCTTACACGGCCCACCACTCGCTCCGCCGCACACGAGTCTGCGCTCGCGCCGCACGCGCGCTATTCTCATCGTCTTCGCGGCGATCGCGATTCGCGGGTGCTTGCTCGATGGCTACGAGTAGGAAGGCTTCGTGCCCGGATTGACGCACCTCGTGAGCTTGCAGCAGGCCGCGGGAGTCGAAGCGCATTTCACGGAGTTCGTCGAACGCGCTCGCGTGACTCATCCCGATTGGCAGCAGAGTTGGCTGAACCCGAGCCGAACGCTGCATCCGTTTTTCGCCGCACGACTGCGCTCGGCACTCGCTTACACCGCTCGCGCCAAGTATGTCGGCCCCATGAAGCTGCCGGTGAGGCCGCGCGCTTTGCGAGTACGGCACGCGCGGCACGCGCTCGCACGAGCTCGGACCGACGTGCTCGTGATCTGGAACCGCAGCGCGAAGGTCCTCTACGCGCTCGACGCAGCCGGCGACGCGCGCTGCGTACATTGGGAGCACGGCGCGGCGTGGGACCCCGGCCATGAGCACGACCGGCGCGACTATTTCTCACGAATACGCCTCGCGATAGCGAATTCCCGGGCATCGGCGCGCGTCCTACAGCTCCTCTGGGGATATTCCGGCGACGTTCGGATCTGTCGCAACGCACTGCGGCCGAGCCTCGTGCCTGCGGCTCCGGTGCGGAAGGCTTATCCCGCCGCGACGATCAAGCTCGGCGTCGCGGCTCGGCTCTATCCGGTCAAGGGTGTTGCGATCGCGCTGCACGCGCTGCAAGCACTGCGTGCGCGCGGGTGCGACGCGGAGCTGCACGTCGCGGGAGCCGGGCCGGAGCTCCAAGGCCTGCAGGCGCTCGCGCGCTCCCTCGGGATCGCGGAGCGCGTGACCTTCCACGGCGCGGTGCGCGACATGGAACAGTTCTACCGCGGTATCGATTGTCTGCTGCACGCGCCGCTCACCGAAGCGTTCGGCCTCGTCGCGCTCGAGGCAGCGTCGCTCGGCTGCCCCGTGATCGCGGCCGCGGTCGACGGGCTGCCCGAGGCCGTCGCGGACGGTGTGAGCGGTTACTCGGTTGCCCCGACCTTGCCGCTCGCCGAGTACGCGTCGCTCGGAGGCACGCACGCGGGTCTTCCGGAGCGGGTCTATGATCCGTCGCGCGACGCGCTCGTTGCCACGCCGCTCGTCGATCCGGCCGCGCTGGCCGATGCGGTTACGCGGTTGTTCGCTAGCGCTGCGGCGTTCGAGGCCATGAGCGCTAGCGCGAGCGCACACGTGCTGCGAACTTCCGATTTCGATCGGCACGTGAGTGACGTGATGGCGGTAATCGATGAGGCGCGTCGCGGTGCGTGACCTGCACCGTGACGGTCCGCGGCGCGCGGTGCCGCGATGACGGTGCTGCTCTATCGTCCGAGCCTCGACTTCACGAGCGGCGCCGGCCAGCTCATGCACATGCAGCTGCGCGCGCTGCGAGCCGCGGGAGTGCGCGCTGAAATCGGCTGCGAGCGAGGCGCGCTCAGATTCCTGCTGCGCAGTGGCACCGCGGCTCGACGGCTACGTGCGACCGCCGTGCGCGTGACGCGCCCCGGCCGGCTGCTCGTGGACCACGGGCTGTGTGCGCCGAACGCCGCAATAGTGTTCGTGCACAACGTCGCAACCGAGGCGAATGAGCACCTACCGCGCGCGGATTGGCTGTCGCTCAGCGCCGCCGAGCGCAATTTCTTCGCGGAGCTACCAGCGTCGACGCCGGTCATCGCAAACTCGCGGCTCGTGAAGGCGGCGCTCGTGAAGCACTTCGCACGCGAGCCCGAACACATCCTCGTTCACTATCCCGGGTTTCGTTCCGCGCGATTCACTCCCACGCGAGCCGCTGCGCTGCGCAGCAAGGCGCGGCGCGCGCTGGGGGTGACGGCCAGACGCGCCGCTCGTCGGCATGATCACTTCAGGAGATTTCGCGAAGCGCGGCCTCGACATTTTCCTTGCCGCAGCGGAGCTCATCGCAGCGGCACGGCCGGACGCGCGCTTCCTAGTCGTCGGCTCGAAGCAACTGCCGGCCGCGGCCCGCGAGCACGCCTTGTTCGCGAATGGCAGGGTCGTGTACCGCGCGAAGCGCCGCGATCCGGAGCTCTGGTTCGCGGCCCTGGATCTGTTTCTCTATCCGGCTCGTTTCGAAGAGTTCGGGATGGTCGTGTCCGAAGCGCAGGCGATCGGCCTCCCTGTCGTCACGTCGCGCCTCGTCGGTGCGGCCGAATGCTTGCCGCCGGCGTACGAGCGCTGGCTGTGCGATCGTGCCGACGCGGCGGAGTTTGCAGAGCGGGCGCTGGCGCTTCTAGCCGACGAAGTCGCGCGCCGCGAGCTCGCACAATCGGGGATCGCGAACGCGAGCCGCTACGACGACCGCGCGTACGCGAGTGCGACCGTCGCGCTCATCGCTGCTCAGAAGCGGCGGCTGAAATAGACGCTGATTCCCCTGAGGTCGTAGAAGTTGTCGTCCCGGCCACCGTGCGGATCGGACGGCACGAGGTTGTCGCGCGCTAGCTTGTCGCCGATCCGAAAGTCGATCGACAAATCCCAGGCCGCGACGAGCTCCTTGAATTGGAAGCCGCCACCGAGATAGTAGCCGTACGCCGGCGTCGCGAGGTCGAGACGTGCGGCCCCGAGGAAGGCGGTCAGGGCCAAGTGTTCGGACAGCGAGTAGCGATAGTCGAGCGCGCGCACGGCGAGCAGAAGGTTCGAATCAATGTCGTCGAGCTCGACGCGCACGCCAATGTTCCCGCCGCCCTTGAGCTCGCGCCGAACGCCGCCGCCGAGATGCCACCCCGTCTCGGTGCTCGTGATCGTATCGCTCAGCGTTGCGATGTCCGCTTCGACACGCGTCGAGCTCGCGCCGACATCGAGGAAGGCTTCGGCTTGGGCGTCGGGAACCAGTGCGGCCGCGCAGCACGCTGCGAGCGCTGCGGTGGTGAGCGCGCGCGAGGCGCGTAGAGATGTCTTCATGTGCTTCGAACCCTTCAAAATCGCACGAACGCCGACAAACGCGTGAAGGATTCGCCGAACACGTCATGGCCGAGCGTGAGCTCGCCGCCGACGAAGAACTGCTCCCATGGCCAGCTGTAGCGAACCTCGACGGTGCTCGCGGGTTCGTACGACATGCCGGTGTAGAGCTCGTTGTCGAGGCTTCGGTAAGTGCCTTCGAGCAACCCCCCGGACTTTGCCCGCCAACCGACTCGAGCCATCCAGCTCCGGGCGCCGACGCCGTCGTTCAGCTCGCGCCAGTCGCCTCCCCAATGACCGATGACGCGGCCGTCGTTGCGCAGCCCGTCTTGATAGATGCTGTGCACATACCAGCCGTTCTGCCACTCGCTGGCTTCTAACGTCAGCGCGAGATTCGGCGTCAGCATCGGGAAATCGACTCCGATCGAGAGGGAAGCATTGCCCAGCCGAAGGTTGCTGAGCGTCGACGTGTCTTCGCCCGCGTATTCGAAGTAGACGGCGAAAGGGTGCGTGCCCGGGAATACGAATCGCGACGTGAGTGCCGCGACCTGATTGCCGAATTCCGCGTCGGGCCCGTTGGTCGTGTTGTCGTAGCCAGCCGGATTGAACAACGCGTCGATGAGATCTCCGTAGGCGTCGTTTCGTTCGCCGCCACCATACTGAAGGACGCGGCTCACGCCGAGCGACCAGCCCGGGAAGGGCTCGATCGATAGATGCAGGCCCGCGATCCGCGGGTTACCCGACGTGAACCCGTCTTCGAATGCGATGTTGCTCGACTCGCTCATCTCGCCCATGAAGAACTCGTAGTGCAGTCCGAGCCGGCTGATCGGCGTGTAATTCGAAAGGGTGACCGTCGGCATGGTGCTCGCTTCCGTGCTGAGGAGCATCGCGCTGTCCGTCAGCGGTGACAGCCAGTGGTCGCGATAACCGACGTCCAACTGCGCGTATTCCTGTCCGATGCTGATCATGGTGCCCGTCGGCGTGCTGTCGCCGCTGTACGCGATCACGCCTGCGCTGATGAGGAAGTAGTCGCCGGGTTGCCAAAAGACGCTTGCGGAAGCCTCGTAGCTGCTGTCCGAGTCCATGCCGTGCCGGTTCGGCAGAGTGCTCAGCGCGCCGGCGGCGGTGCCTGCCGCGAGGCTCGCCTCGGCGATGCCTGCGGTGCGCATGTAGGTCGCGAGATAACGCTTCACCTCGTTGCAAAGCACCAGGTCCCGCTCGCAAGCTTTCGGTAGCGCGTCGAATACCGTCGCCGCGGCGATCGGCCGCTTCAGTATCGGTTTGTCTGCGAGGATGAGAAGCCGCTCGATCGAGCGTTCGATCTCCGGGGATTGCTGCAGAGGCAGGTACGGGCTCACGCCGCGCGCGTGCGCGCCGAGCGCAGCCAGCATGCAGCAAGCCAAACCGATGCGTCCCGCAACCATGCGTTTATCCTTGTCGTCGATCGTTGCAGCGCGACGGTTCGGTCGGCCGAGCAAATCGCTGCGAAACGCGAATAATATAGTCAAAGGTGACCAAGCGCGATTCGCTGCTATTCGTCTACGGAACGCTGCGCGCGTTCGTCGACATTCCGATGGCGCGTCGGCTGCGCGGCGCAGGTCGACATCTCGGAGTTGCTCGCGCGCCGGGACGCTTGTACGACCTCGGTCCGTATCCCGGCCTTGCCGCGGCCCGACGGCGCGGAGATTGGGTCGTCGGAGATCTCTACGAGCTGGCAGCGCCGCGCGCGTTGCTGCGAATGCTCGATCGATACGAGGCGGGCGCGGCGGGCAAGGAGCGCCCGCGATTCGTTCGAGTGCGTACCGCCGTCATCCTCGCCAATGGCGGGCGGCGCTCTGCGTGGATCTACCAATATCGCCTGCCTGCACCGCCACGACTGCGTGTTCGGTGCGGCGACTACGAGCGCCATCTCGAGGGGACCTACACACGCGCCAGCGGCTGATGCCACGGTCTACGGTCGAGCCGCCTGCAACGCGATTTTTTCGCTGAAGTCGCTGAACGGCGACCCGAACGACCTTTGTCAAATTGGCACCTCGGAGACACTGCGCACGCGGGTCGCGAATGCGGAACGCGCTAGACGCTTGCGGCTTCGCCCCGCGTTGTCTGTGTCCGCCGACGCCGCGCTCCACGTGCGGCGTGCGAATTGGACGCACGGCTCGATCTCGTGTCTGCAAACGCGGACGGTTTGGCCTGTCGCCAAACTGCGCCAAACCGCGCAAGCCCGCGCCACTACTCGCCTCGGCGGCTTCGGCACGAAAATTGAATTGGCTGTGACGTCGATACCCCGGGGTAGGTTCAGGAATGACGTGCATTGCGCAATTGGGGCGATGGGGAATTCTCTCGCTCGCTGCCATTACAGCGGCGTGCGGTGACGGCGGGGAAGACGACGCTTCGGCCAACACGGCGCCGATCATCTCGGGTAGTCCCGTCACCGCGATTGTGCCCGGGACGAGCTACATGTTCGCGCCGAGCGCCGCCGACTCCGACGGTGACGCGCTCGTCTTCGGCATCAGCGGCAAGCCGGCCTGGGCCTCGTTCGATACTGCGTCAGGACGATTGACGGGCACGCCTGCGTCCGCCGACGCCGGTACTTACCAAGGCATCGTCATCTCGGTGTCGGACGGAGACACGCAAAGTACGCTGCCGGCATTCGACCTGACGGTCAACGCGTCATCGGCTACGAATCGCGCTCCGGTCATCTCGGGCACGCCGGCCGCCGCGACGGTTGCGGGCGCCGCGTACGCGTTCACCCCGACCGCAAGCGATCCCGACGGCAACGCCGTGACGTTTTCGATCAGCAACAAACCGGTCTGGGCGACGTTCAGCACGACGACCGGCCGTCTCGACGGCACTCCGCAGGCCGCACACGTCGGTACCTTCGCCAACATTGCAATCACCGTGAGCGACGGTCAGGCGATTGCGGCGCTGCCCGCGTTCAGCATCGTCGTCGCGATTTCGGCGACCAACAGCCCGCCCGTGATCTCCGGCTCGCCGATGACGACGGTGGAGGCGGGCAGGCCGTATGCGTTCGTGCCGAGCGCGAGCGATGCCGACAACGATGCTTTGATCTTCAGCGCGACGGGTGCCCCTTCTTGGGCAGGCCTGGATTCGCGGACCGGTCGCCTCGCGGGAACTCCGCCGACCGGTACGACCGGTGCGACGGGCAGCATCGTGATCCGCGTGAGCGACGGTAAGGCGACGGCCACGCTGCCGGCGTTCGCGATCACCGTGATGGCCCCGACGAGCAATCACCCGCCCACGATCAGCGGTACGCCGTCGTCGTCCGCGACCGAGGGTGCTCAATACACTTTTCAGCCGACGGCGGCGGATGCCGACGGCGACACACTGACCTTCACGATCGCGAATCGGCCGGCGTGGGCGACGTTCAATTCGAACACGGGTCGCTTGCAGGGCACGCCGGGCGCCTCGAACGTGCTTACCTACGGCAACATCGTGATCAGTGTGAGCGATGGTAAGGCGTCGACGCCGCTGGCGGCGTTTTCCATCACGGTTGCGGCCGCAAACGCGGCGCCGACGATTTCCGGAACGCCGGCAACGACGGCTGCCGTCGGCACTCAGTACACGTTCACGCCGACCGCGAGCGACGCGAACGGCGATACGCTGACCTTTAGCATCACGAACAAGCCGGCATGGGCGACCTTCACCGCGAGCAACGGCCGCTTGCAGGGCACGCCGGCCGCTGCGAACGTCGGCACGGCTGCGAACATCATGATCAGTGTCGGCGACGGGAAAGCCACCACTCAACTCGCCGCGTTCTCGATCGTGGTGAGCGGTGCCGCGAATCGCGCCCCGACGATTTCCGGTGCGCCTCCGACCGCGGTGATGACCGGCACGCAGTACTCGTTCCAGCCGACTGCAAGCGACGCGGACAGCGACACGCTGACGTTCAGCATCGTGAACAAGCCCGCCTGGGCGACGTTCGACACGTCGTCCGGCCTTCTGCAAGGAGCGCCAAGCGCCGGTGACGTCGGCACGACGAGCGGCATCGTCATCAGCCTGAGCGACGGCAAGGCGACCACCGCGCTCGCCGCGTTCAACCTAACCGTTCAGGCCGTCGCGACCGGTTCCGCGACGCTGACCTGGACCCCGCCCACGCAGAATACGGACGGTTCGCCCCTCACGAACCTCGCGGGCTACAAGATCTATTGGGGCAGCTCCGCGGGCTCCTACCCGAGCTCGGTCACCGTCAACAATCCGGGCCTGAGCTCGTATGTGGTCGACAACCTCATGCCCGGTACCCACTTCTTCGCGGTCACCGTGTTCAACTCGTCGGGCACCGAGAGCGGTTTCTCGAACACCGCGAGCAAGACGACGCCGTAGCCAGAGCGGCGGGCCGAGGCGTCGCCGAGCCGATCTCGATCCCGCTCTTCCCGTTGAACGGACCGGCCCCATCCGCCTGCCGGCCCGATCGATCACCGATCGGCGGCCGTGCGCGCCGCGTTCCTGCCCCGACTCGCGGGTTCCAACGCTCGGAGGCGAGCGTGTCGTCTATAATGCCTCCCACCCGGACCGCCGTCGAAGCGAGAGTGGCGGAATTGGTAGACGCGCTGGACTTAGGATCCAGTGGGGTAACCCGTGGGAGTTCGAGTCTCCCCTTTCGCACCATCCGCGCGGATGGGTGGGATAAACGTAGGGGCGATGGCCGGTGAACATGAACGCAGCAACAACTTCGAACGACTATGAGGTCTCGGTGGAGAAGTCGGCGGGGCTCGAACGGAGCCTCATGATCCGAGTGCCGAACGTCGCGATCGAGCGCGAGATCGCGGCGCGGCTCGCCAAGGTCGGCAAGACGGCGAAGCTCAAGGGCTTTCGGCCGGGCAAGATTCCCGAGAAGGTCGTACGGAAGTACTACGGCGGCCAGGTTCGCGAGGAGGTGCTCTCCGACGTCATTCGCTCGAGCTACTCGCGTGCGATCGCGGAGCAGAAGCTCAATCCCGCAGGCGGCCCTCGAATCGAGCCGTTGTCCGAGCCCGGCTCGGGCGGCGCCGAGCACTTCAGCTATCGTGCGACGTTCGAGGTTTACCCGGAGATCGCTCTACACCCGCTCGATAAGCTGGCGGTCGACGTGCCCAAAGTGACGATCGAGGGCTCCGACGTCGACGCGATGATCGAGAAGCTCCGCGCGCAGCGCACGACCTGGCGTGCGGTGGAACGGACAGCGGCCGCGAACGATCGCGCGATCGTGGACTTCGACGGCAAGATCGACGGCGAGCCGTTCCAAGGCGGGCAGGGCCAAGACGTGACGATCGTGATCGGCTCGGGGCAAGTCCTCGCCGACTTCGACAAGGCACTGCACGGCGCGGCGGCGGGTGATACCAAGACGACGTCGGTGTCTTTTCCCAAGGACTATCCGGCCCAGAACCTCGCCGGCAAGACGGCCGAGTTCGAAATACGCGTAAAGCGCGTCGAAGAGCAAGTCTTGCCGGAGCTCGACGACGAGTTCGCCGCGAGCTTCGGTGTGAGCACCGGCAAGATCGACGGGCTAGCCACCGAAGTACGAGCGAATATGGAGAGGGAGCTTGCCGAACGCCTGAAGAACGAGACCAAGACGCGGGTTTTCGACGCGCTGATCAGAGCAAACGAGCTTGCCGTGCCGCGCTCCTTGGTCGACCAAGAGATTCAAAGCCTGCAAGCCGACGCGATGCGGCAGATGGGCATCAACGATCCGAGCCAGGCGCCCGGTCGTGAGCGTTTCCAATCACTGGCGGAGCGTCGGGTGACCGTCGGGTTGCTGATTCAGGAGCTCATCAAGGAACATAAGATCAGGCTGGATCAGGCCCGCGTCGAGCGTCGGGTGATGGAGCTTGCCGCGCCTTACGAGAAACCCGACGAAGCTGCACAGTTCTACCGGAGCAACCGTGGCATGATGGCCCAGGTCGAGGCGGCTGTTCTCGAGGATCAGGTCGTCGATTTTCTGCTGGAGCGGTCCAAGGCCAAAGATAAGCCGCTGACCTTCAAAGAGTTCATGGGTGCGTGAGCGGCGTTAGTTGTCTTAGGAGTTAATGGTGGACACCAAAGCATTGAACCTGGTCCCGATGGTCGTCGAGCAGACGGCCCGCGGCGAACGCGCCTACGACATTTACTCGCGCCTACTCAAGGACCGGGTCGTGTTCATCGTCGGGGGAATCGACGATCATGTTGCTAACCTCGTCGTGGCCCAGCTGCTGTTCCTCGAGTCCGAGAACCCCGACAAGGACGTACATTTATATATCAACTCGCCGGGCGGGATAGTGACCGCGGGCATGTCGATCTACGACACGATGCAGTTCATCAAGCCCGACGTGAGCACGATCTGCGTCGGCCAGGCGGCGAGCATGGGCTCGCTGCTACTCGCGGGCGGGGCCAAGGGCAAGCGCTATGCGTTGCCGCACTCGCGGATCATGATTCACCAGCCCAGCGGCGGGTTCCAGGGCCAAGCGTCGGACATCGACATCCACGCGCGCGAGGTGCTGAAGCTCCGGGCCAAGCTGAACGAGGTGCTGGCAAAGCACACCGGCCAGACGGTCGAGCGGATCGAGCGCGATAGCGACCGCGACAACTTCATGGACGCCTCGACTGCGGTTGAGTACGGGCTCATCGATACGGTTCTCGACAAGCGCGTCGACACCTCGGCAAAGGGCTGAAAACTCAATCACCTACGCGCCAAGGGGCGATCGGGAAAACTGCGATACTCTGCTTTGCAGACGCTGGGAACAAGTGCTATAAGGCCGAGGATGTGCCGATTCTCTGGGATCAGGAAGGACGTGTATGAGCGATGATTCGCGCGGCAAGGGCGACGACGGCAAGCTGCTGTACTGCTCGTTTTGCGGCAAGAGTCAGCATGAAGTGCGCAAGCTCATCGCAGGTCCTTCCGTGTTCATCTGCGACGAGTGCGTCGAGCTCTGCAACGACATCATTCGCGAGGAGCTCGACGAGCGTGCCGAGCGCGGCCGCGACAAGCTGCCGAAGCCGGCTGAGATCAAGGCCGTACTCGACGAGTACGTGATCGGCCAGCAGACGGCGAAGAAGGTCCTCGCGGTCGCGGTGTACAACCACTACAAGCGCCTCGAGACCCGCTCGCGCGACAAGAGCAAGCAAGACATCGAGCTCGCGAAAAGCAATATCCTGCTGATCGGTCCGACGGGCTGCGGCAAGACACTGCTCGCGGAGACGCTCGCGCGGCTTCTGAACGTGCCGTTCACGATCGCCGATGCGACTACCTTGACCGAGGCGGGCTACGTCGGCGAAGACGTCGAGAACATCATTCAGAAGCTGTTGCAGAAGTGCGAGTACGACGTCGAGAAGGCGCAGACCGGTATCGTCTACATCGACGAAATCGATAAGATCTCGCGCAAGTCGGACAACCCGTCGATTACCCGTGACGTTTCCGGCGAGGGTGTACAGCAGGCGCTGCTGAAGCTCATCGAAGGCACGATCGCGTCGGTGCCCCCGCAGGGCGGCCGGAAGCATCCGCAGCAGGAGTTCTTGCAAGTCGACACCTCCAATATCTTGTTCATCTGCGGCGGCGCGTTCTCGGGCCTCGACAAGATCATCCTGAACCGCTCGAAGAAGAGCGGCATCGGCTTCGTGGCCGAGGTTCGTCCGCCGGATGGCGGCCAGCACATCAACGATCTGCTCGGCGATGTCGAGCCCGAGGATCTGATCAAGTACGGACTGATCCCCGAGTTCGTCGGCCGATTGCCGGTCGTCGCGACGCTCGAGGAGCTCGACGAGGAGGCTCTGATCGAGATCCTTACGGAGCCCCGCAACGCGCTCACCAAGCAGTACCAAAAGCTGTTCGACATGGAAGGGGTCGAGCTCGAGTTCCGCGAGGACGCGCTGCGCGCGGTCGCGCGCAAGGCGATGCAGCGGAAGACGGGCGCTCGCGGCCTGCGCACGATTCTCGAGAACGTCTTGCTCGACACGATGTACGACTTGCCCTCGATGACGAACGCCACGAAGGTCGTCGTCGACGATGCCGTCGTCACGGGCGAGACGAAGCCGTACGTGATCTACGAGGCGGACGAGCCAGCGGCCGTGGGAGACGAACGTCGCTGACCCGTCGGAGTCCGGTCCGGCTCGCGGAACGGTCCTCCGCCTCGAACGCACCGCATATGCGGAAACTTGCGTCCGAAGTCAGATCTGCATCACTACTCGCCGTTCCGGTCAGGGTAGGATCTAGTCAGTCGTTGCTGAATCCAGGGGACCTACACAATGCAAACTGATAGCGCTGACAAGGCCGTCCCGAAGCGGCTGCCGATCCTGCCGCTGCGCGACGTCGTCGTGTATCCCCACACCGTGATTCCGCTGTTCGTGGGGCGCGAGCGATCCGTAACGGCGCTCGACCAGGCGATGGCCGCGGGCCGCGAGATCTTGCTCGTTGCCCAGACGCAACCCGACATCGACGACCCCGGTCCGAAAGACATCTACGAGATCGCAACGCTCGCGACGATCCTGCAGCTGCTCAAGCTCCCCGACGGCACCGTCAAGGTCCTGGTGGAAGGGATAAGGCGAGCCCGGCTCCTCAATCTCGAAGTCGGCGAGTGCTTCACCGCCGAGGCCGAAGATCTCCCCGAGGGCGGCGATCACGATCCTCGCGAGATGGACGTGCTGACGCGTTCCGTGATGTCTCGTTTCGACCAATACGTGAAGCTCAACAAGAAGATTCCTCCCGAGATCTTGACCTCCCTATCGGGCATCGATTCGCCGGGCAGGCTCGCGGATACCGTGGCAGGCCAGATGGCGCTCAAGCTCTCGGAGAAGCAAAAGGTGCTCGAGATCGCCGAGGTTCGGCCCCGGCTCGAGCACGTGCTCGGGCTCATCGACGCCGAGATCGACATGCTGCGGATCGAGAAGCGGATCCGCGGCCGCGTCAAGCAGCAAATGGAGAAGAGCCAGCGCGAGTACTACCTGAATGAGCAGATGAAGGCCATTCAGAAAGAGCTCGGCGAGATGGAGGACGCACCGAACGAGCTGGCCGAGCTCGAGCAGAAGATCAAAGCCGCGGGCATGCCGAAGGAAGCGAAGGAGAAGGCGACCTCCGAGCTCAACAAGCTCAAGCTGATGTCGCCGATGTCGGCCGAGGCCACCGTCGTCCGCAACTACATCGATTGGCTCGTGAAGGTTCCGTGGCGCAAGCGCACGAAGGTGCATCGCAATTTGGCTGACGCCGAGCGCGTGCTCGAGGAAGATCACTATGGCCTCGAGAAGGTCAAAGAGCGCATCCTCGAGTACCTCGCGGTGCAGCAACGCGTGAAGGAGCTCAAGGGTCCGATCCTGTGTCTAGTCGGACCGCCCGGCGTCGGCAAGACATCGCTCGGCCAGAGCATCGCGCGCGCGACCAATCGCAAGTTCGTCCGAATGTCGCTCGGCGGTGTTCGCGACGAGGCCGAGATCCGCGGCCACCGGCGCACCTACATCGGTTCGATGCCCGGGAAGATCGTGCAGAACCTCGGCAAGGTGAAAGTCCGCAATCCGCTGTTCCTGCTCGACGAAGTCGACAAGATGTCGATGGATTTTCGCGGCGATCCGTCGTCGGCGCTGCTCGAGGTCCTCGATCCGGAGCAGAACTCGACGTTCAACGATCACTACCTCGAGGTCGACTTCGATCTTTCCGAGGTGATGTTCGTGTGCACCGCGAACAGCCTCAACATTCCGGCGCCGCTGCTCGACCGGATGGAAGTGATCCGGCTGCCGGGCTACACCGAGGACGAGAAGCTCAACATCGCGCGCCGCTACCTGATACCGAAGCAGATGCGGCAGAACGGCTTGAAGGAAGCGGAGCTGAAGATCTCCGACGGCGCGATCCTCGATACGATTCGCTACTACACGCGCGAAGCCGGCGTTCGCAACCTCGAGCGCGAAGGCGCGAACGTTTGCCGCAAGGTCGTTAAGCAGCTGCTGCTGAAGCCGCGTAAGGGCATGGTGCGCGTCGACCAGGACAATCTGCCGAAGTATCTCGGCGTGCGCCGCTTCCGCTACGGCCGCGCCGAAGAGAACGATCAGGTGGGCCAGGTGACGGGGCTCGCATGGACCGAGGTCGGTGGCGAGCTCCTAACGATCGAAGCGGCGATCGTTCCTGGCAAGGGCAAGCTCATTCACACGGGTCAGCTCGGCGACGTGATGCAAGAATCGATTCAGGCTGCGATGACGGTGGTGCGAAGCCGCGCCGCGGTGCTCGGTCTCGACGAAGGTTTCCACGTCAAGTCCGACGTGCATATCCACGTTCCCGAGGGCGCGACGCCGAAAGACGGTCCGTCGGCGGGCATTGGAATGTGCGCAGCATTGGTATCGGCGCTCACGAAGATTCCTGCGCGCTCGAGCGTTGCGATGACCGGTGAGATCACGTTGCGTGGCGAAGTGCTACCGATCGGCGGTTTGAAGGAGAAGTTGCTCGCTGCACACAGAGGCGGGATCGAGACTGTCCTGATTCCAGCCGACAACGAAAAGGACTTGGCCGAAATACCGAAGAACATCAAAGACAAGTTGAACATTGTTCCCGTCAAGTGGATCGACGAGGTTTTTGAGTTGGCATTGCAACAAACACCGCGTCCGATTCGCAGCGAAGTTGTAGTGACGCCAGAAAGAGACCCCGCCGTCGACGACAGTGAAAAAAGCGAAGCAACCTTGCCGCACTGACGCCGCGCGTTTAGTTGACACGCGAAAATCGGCCTTGGTATAAGGTTGCGCAGTTTCGAGGTCCGCGGCCAGACTTTCGAAACCAAGTTTCCTGGGTAGGCGCAACGCTGCGTCTGGGGTCAACGTTCTCAAAGCAAGAATTTGCGTAAGGGATAGGAATGAACAAAGCGGAACTCGTCGATGCGGTAGCAACTGCTGCTAACCTCTCCAAAGCGGATGCTGGACGTGCAGTCGATGCAGTCGTGAACAGCATCACGTCCGCCCTGAAGAAAGGGCAGCAAGTTTCGGTGGTGGGATTCGGCACGTTTGGGGTCAAGCATCGTGCCGCACGCGCCGGACGCAACCCGCGAACCGGGGAAACCATCAAGATCAATGCAAGCAACGTCCCCGGGTTCAAAGCTGGCAAGGCACTCAAGGACGCCGTAAACTAGCCGGCTCTGTCCCCAGGGTGCTTAGCTCAGCTGGTAGAGCGTCGCCTTTACACGGCGAATGTCGGGGGTTCGAGCCCCTCAGCACCCACCAGGAATTGAGCCGGAGTGGTAGTTCAGCTGGTTAGAATACCGGCCTGTCACGCCGGGGGTCGCGGGTTCGAGTCCCGTCCACTCCGCCAGATAACTGAGATCAAGGACAGATTTGTTTTCCGGCCGATGCGCGTCGCGCGTCGGCCGGAGGTAAGTCTGTCCTTTGATCTTTTGGCGATTGGATATTGAACCATGCTGCAACGAATCCATGACTCGTGGGCCCGCTGGATAGTCGTCGTCCTACTCGGGTTCATTTGCCTCGGTTTCGTCTTTTGGCGCGCCGACTTCAGCGGCGGCGGCACGGCCACGTTTGCCGCCAAGGTCAACGGCGAGAATCTCTCCCTCGCCGCGTTCGACCGCGAGCTCCAAGGGCGACAAAACCAATATCAGCAGCTCTACCGGACGGAGCTCAACGAAGAGATGCGTCGCGAGATGCGGCGCAGCGTGATCGAGTCGATGGTCCGGGACGCCGTGTTGAAGCAACGCGTGGCGGCAATGGGGTATCGAGTCTCCAACGAGCGATTGACGCAGGCCATTCGCTCGTTCTCCGCGTTCCAAGTGGACGGCAAGTTCTCGATGGATGTGTACCGCAACCTCTTGTCGAACCAAGGGCTCACACCCACGGGCTTCGAGGCGTTGCAGCGCGAGGAGCTCGAAGTTCGTGAGCTGCAGGCAGGCATCGCAGATTCCACATTTCTGACGCCCGCTGAATTTCGCCGTTACATCGAGCTGTTCAATCAGCGCCGCGAGATCGGTTACGCATCGTTCCCTGTGGACGCGTTCCTCGGCCGCGTGATGATCGACGATGCAGCGATCAGTGCGCACTACGACAGCAATCAAGCGAGCTACCAGACCGCCGAGACGGCAGATCTCGAATACGTGGAGCTTGCGTTGGCAGATATCGCGGCCGGCGTCGACGTAAGTGACGACGCATTGCGCGCCGCGTACGACGAGGAGCGCGACCGATTCGCGACAGCGGAGGAGCGGCACGCGCGGCACATACTCATCGCGGTGGACAACGGCGACGAGGACGCGGCCCGCGCGAAAGCGGACGCGCTCGTCCAGCGCCTGCGCAATGGCGAAGACTTCGCTACGCTCGCGAGCGAGTCTTCCACCGATGCGGGTACCAAGGCGCAGGGCGGTGATCTCGGGTGGATAGGTCGAGGGATGCTCGTCGGTCCGTTCGAGGATGCGTTGTTCGAAATGCAGGTGGGGGAAGTGCGCGGGCCGGTCCGCAGCACCTTCGGCTACCACGTCATTCGCCTCGATGAGCTACGCGCCGGTACTACGCAACCGTTCGAAGCCGTTCGCGACGAGCTTGTGTCGGAGCTACGCACGCGGCGCGCGGAGCAGCAATTCTATGATCGAGCCAATCAGCTGGGCGACAAGGCGTTCGACGCCTACAACGAGCTCGCGACCGTAGCCTCCGAGATGAAGTTGCCGCTGAAGACTCTCGCGGGGTTTCCGCGGACGGGCGACACGGGTGCTTTCACGAACAGCGCCGCCGTGGTCCAGGCCGCGTTCGACGAGCAGATGCTCGAGAGCGGCAAGAACAGCGCGCTGGTCGAGCTCGCCGACGATCACGTCGTCGTGCTGCGCGTGACGGCGCATCACGTCCCGACGACCAAGCCGCTCGCCGAGGTCCACGATCAGATCAAAGACGAGCTCACCCGTGATCGCGCCGAGGAGCTAGCAGAGGAGGCCGCGAGCGCGTTCCTCGCGGGTGTCGAGCAGCCGAGTGCGGACCCGGCGGCACTGGCGCAGGCCCACAACGGGACCTGGGTTCCGGCCGCGTGGGTGGAACGTACGGACTCGTCGGTGCCGACCGAAGTTCTGGCGGCCGCGTTCGCGCTGCCGAAACCGACGGCGGGCACGGTTGCGCGCGAGCAAGTCGCTCTCGCGAACGGTAGTCACGCAGTGCTCGCGCTGTCGAATGTGCAGGCGGGTTCTCCCGAAACGGTCACGCAGACGGAGCGCGACCAGCGGCAACGACAGCTTGCGGAGCAGTCGGCCTATGCGGAGCTCACGAGCTATGTGGGAACGCTGCGCGAGCAAGCCACCGTGCGGATCCCCGACGACGTCCTGAATCCGAGATATTGATCGCGGCGCGACGAGCCTTGCGCGCTCCTCGTGCGAGAGCGCGACGCTCAACCAGCCGTTTTGTCCGCTTCCGACGGAAACGCCATCCCGACGATGTTGAACCCCGAGTCGACGTAGATCACCTGCCCGGTGATCCCGGCGGCCAGGTCCGAGCAGAGGAACGCGGACGCGTTGCCCACGTCGTCGATCGTGACGTTGCGTTTCAGCGGCGAAGTCGCGCCGACGTGCGCGATCATGTCGCGAATTCCCTTGACCCCCGACGCCGCGAGCGTGCGGATCGGTCCGGCAGAGACCGCGTTGATCCGGATTCCGCTCGCGCCGAGGTCCATCGCGAGAAACCGCACGTTGGCCTCCAGGCTGGCTTTCGCGAGGCCCATCACGTTGTAGTTCGGCAGCGGTCGTGCCGCGCCGAGATAGCTCAGCGTGAGCAGCGCCCCCGCGCGGCCACGCATCAGCGGCTCGCATTTCTTCGCGAGCGCCGCGAGGCTATAGCTCGACACGTCGTGCGCGATTCGAAAGCCTTCGCGGCTCACGGCGTCGATATAGCGGCCATCGAGCTGGTCCATGGGCGCAAACGCCACCGAGTGCACGAGGATGTCGAACGCATCCCAGCGCTTCGTGAGCGCCGCGAAGAACGATTCGATCTGCGCGTCCTCCGCCACGTCGAGCGGCAGTGTGAGATCGGATCCGAGCTCCTTGGCCATCTCTTCCACGCGGCCGCGGAGCTTGTCGGATTGATAGCTCAGCGCGAGCTCGGCGCCTTCGCGACGCATGGCTTGCGCGATGCCCCAGGCGATCGAGCGGTTGCTCGCGAGCCCGACGATGACGGCTCGCTTGCCGGCGAGGAATCCCATCAGCCGCTCTGCTCGAGCACGTTGACGAACATCACGAGCCGTTGACCGGGCTGTAGGTACTTCGCGGAGCTCACTTCGTTCCACTCGAGGAGGTTGGCCACCGTCACGCGGAAGCGGCTTGCGATCGACGACAAAGAGTCCCCGCGGCGCACGACGTAGGTAACCTGGCGGATCATCGAGTCGGTACCGGGTGCGGCGAAGCCGACGGTCGTCGAGCGCGCGCTGATTGCCGCCGCCACCGGAGCTGCGCCGCCCGCGACGGGCGGCAACGCCGGCGAAGCATCGGCCCTCGCGGCCGCAGCCGGCGCCTTGGTCCAGACGACGAGGTCGCGGCCGACGCGGAGTACGTCGCCGGGCGCCATGGAGTTCCAGCTGGCGAGGCTACGCACGTCCACGCCGTAGGTGCGCGAGATCGACCAGAGCGTCTCGCCGGCGCGCACCACGTGCTCTTGGCGATTACCGCTGCGCTCAGTGCTCTGCTGGCGTTGCGCCCGCGCGTCGGCGCTCTGCGTATAGCGGGCGAGCGCCGCGGTCGCGGTGGGGATCAGCAAATAGTCGCCTGCGCGCAGCGCGTTGCCGCGAAGGCTGTTGACCTCGCGCAGCACGCTCGCGGTCGTCTGGTACGTGTCCGCAATCTGACCGATCGACTCGCCTTGTTTCACACGGTGACGAGTCCATTGAACACGCTCGCGCTCACCGAGCGCCGCGAGCGCAGACGAGAACGTCTCGGCCTGCGTGGCGGGCACCAGCAATCGGTGCGGGCCGTCGGGATCCGTTGCCCAACGGTTCACGCCCGCATTGAGCGCGTAGAGTCGATCCGTGTCGATGCCCGCGAGCTCCGCCGCGAGCGCCATGTCGATCTGGCTGCCGGTCTCCACCACCGCGAACTGGGCGTCGTTGGCGAGCGGCGGCAGCGCGATTCCGTATTTGACAGGGTCCGCGACGAGGTCGCGCACGGCGAGCAGCCGCGGCACGTAGGTGCGAGTCTCGGCGGGGAGGTAACTCTTGATGCCCCAGAAGTCCTTTGGTTTGCCGTCCGCCTCGGCGCGCCGCAGCGCGCGTACGACGTTGCCTTCGCCCGAATTGTAGCCCGCGACCGCGAGCAACCAATCGCCGCCGAACTGGTCATGCATCGCGGCGAGATAATCGAGTGCAGCGCGCGTCGACTCGAGCACGTCGCGGCGCCCGTCGAACCACCAGTTCTGGACGAGGCCGAGCCGCTTGCCGGTGCCCGGAATGATCTGCCATAGACCGGCGGCCCGGCCATGAGAGTACGCGAAGGGATCGAACGCGCTTTCGACGATTGGCAGGAGCGCGAGCTCGGTCGGCATGCCGCGGCGCTCGAGCTCCTCGACGATGTAGAACAAGTAGAGGTCGGCGCGTTGGAACACGCGATCCAGGTACTCGTTGTGTCCCGCGTACCACTTAACTTCGCGCGCGATGGCGGGATCGGTCGGCGGTGCCCACGAGAACCCCCCGCGAAGCCGCGCGAGCAGGTCGTGCTGCTCGACTATCTCGTCGCGCAGAGGGAAGTAGGGGACGACTACGGGCTCGAGCTGCTCGCTGGCGCCGAAGCCCGCCAGGGGCGTCACGGGTACCGAAGCGGTCTCTTCCTCGCGCGTGCCGACCGATTGACAGGCTGCGAGCAGGGCGGCCAACGCGAGCACGCCAAAGAGGCGAGGGACGGTGCGGCTCCGGCTCGGATTGTTATTGTTCTCGTGCATAGACCGCCGGAGCCGTGCCTGAGGTATTTGATCGTATCGTACTGATGACGGCCCGAGGCGCAAGGGTACTGGTCCTCAACCCGCGAGCCCGTGCATTGAACTGTGATGGCCTTCTCAGGCAGGATCGGGGCGATGAATCGCGACCCCGCCATGGTTACGGATTGGCTCGCTACGCCGCTCGGCCGGCGCTGTCTCGCGAACGAGCAGCGGCTGATTCGGGGTGCGCTCGAGCGCATGTTCGGCGAGCAGTTCCTACAGATCGGGGCCTGGGGGGCGCGCAACTCGTTCCTGCGCTTCGCCCGCACGCAGCGTCGAGCGCTGATCGACTGGCGGCCCGGCGTCGCCGCGGACCTCATCAGCGATCCCGAGCAGCTCGGCATAGCGAGCGACTCCATCGACGTCGTGTTGCTGCCGCACACGCTCGAGCGCACCGAGTCACCGCACGCGTTGCTGCGCGAGGTCGATCGGATTCTGCGCCCTGACGGACATATGCTCGTGCTGAGCTTCGCTCCCGGCGGTCTTTGGGGCGTGCGCCACTTGTTCGCGGCGCGCGGCTTCCCCGAGGGCCGAGAGCGGATGATCCGCGAGGGCCGTCTACGGGACTGGCTCGAGCTGCTCAGCTTCGACGTCGGATCCGCGACGCGCTACTGCCACACGCTGCCGCTCCAGCGATTCAAGCAGCTGCGGGTCTTGCCTCGCGAAGAGCTCGCGCAGAGGTGGCTGCCTATGTTGAGCGGCGGCTATATGGTCCGCGCGCAGAAGCGCGTGCATCCGCTCACGCCCGTGCGAATGTGGCGGCGTCCGGCGCGATTGCGCGTCGTCGGCGGCTTGGTCGAGCCGACGACCCGATCGCCGCTGCCGCGCGTTTCGATCCTGCCGACCGGCCCCGATCGCCGCGGGCGCTGATGCAAGCAGTCCAAGCGTTCACGGACGGGGCCTGCCGCGGCAACCCGGGGCCCGGCGGTTGGGGCGTCGTGCTGCGCGCGAGCGCGCGCGAGAAAGAGCTCTGTGGCGGCGAGCTTCACACGACGAACAACCGGATGGAGCTCACGGCTGCGATCGAGGCGCTCAAGGCGCTGACGAAGCCGTGCCACGTCGCGCTGTACACCGACTCTACCTACGTTCGGAGCGGTATCACCGAGTGGCTGCCGGCGTGGCGTGCGCGCGGCTGGCGGACCGCGGACAAGAAGCCGGTCAAGAATCAGGATCTGTGGCAGGCGTTGTCCGAGGTCGCGGCTCGCCACGAAGTCGAATGGCATTGGGTGAAAGGACATTCCGGCCATCCCGAGAACGAGCGCGCTGACGAGCTCGCGAATCGCGGCCTCGACGAGATGCTCGCGCGCGCCGGCAGCCCATCCCGTGCTTGAGATCACGGCGCGGGTTCGATCGTCGCCGAGACCTCGAAACACGAGGGTTGATTTTGATCGGGCGTCCGGCAAGATAGCGGCACCGATGATCACGCCCGCAAAGTAGCTCGCCGATGCGTCAAGTCGTGCTCGACACGGAGACCACCGGCCTCGAGCCCGAAGCCGGCCACCGGATCATCGAGATCGGTTGCGTCGAGATCGTCAACCGCCGCGTTACCAACAATCGCTTCCATCGGTACGTGAATCCTGGTCGTGCTGTCGACGCGGGAGCGTTGCAAGTCCACGGCATCGAGAACGACTTCCTCGCGACGCAGCCGCGCTTCGCGGAGGTCGTGCACGACTTTCTGGAGTTCGTGAAGGGCGCGGAGCTCGTCATTCACAACGCGGACTTCGACGTGAATTTTCTCAACCACGAGTTGCGCCGAGTGGATGGCGCGCCGCACGAGATTCGCGACTGCTGCGGAGTGATCGACACGCTGGCACTCGCGCGGCGGATGCATCCGGGCCAGCGCAACAGTTTGGACGCGCTTGCCAAGCGGTATAGCGTCGACAACTCGAAGCGGGATCTGCACGGCGCGTTGCTCGACGCGCAGATCCTCACCGACATCTATCTCTCGATGACCGGGGGGCAGGTGAGCCTGTCGCTCGAAGGGCAGGGGCAAGTCGTCGCAGTGGCCGGTCCGCAGGTCGATCTGCGCGTGGATCGGGCGGGCCTCGAGCTCGTGGTGCAGCTCGCGACGCCTGACGAGGTGCTCGCGCATGAGGCGCTGCTTGCGAAGATCGCAAAAAAGTGCGGGCGGGCGGTGGTGTGGCCGTCCGCGTCGCAAGCCGGCGCCGAGGCCGCCGCGGCAGCGGCGTGAGTGGGCGTCGAGTCGATCGCGATAGGTGCGGCGACACTCAGCGTCTACTTCGCCAACTCGCCGACCGCTAGTCCCCGCCGCCCCAACCCCTTTTTGCGAGTGTGATTCGACTCTCTGCGTGGGTTGCTGCGGCAATGTAGAATGCGCACCGTTCACCACGAAGGACCGAACCCTTGAGATCGCTCAAAGACACCAAGATCGGCATCATTGGCTTGGGTTATGTCGGACTCCCGCTGGCCGTCGAGTTCGGTAAGCGCTACCCGACCATCGGATTCGACATCAAAGCCGGCCGCGTCGAGGAGCTGAAGAACGGCAAGGATTCGACGTTGGAGACGACCTCCGAGGAGCTCGCTACCGCCAACAAGCTCTCCTTCACCACCGACAAGGACGAGCTCGCGACGTGCAATACCTTCATCATCACGGTGCCGACGCCGGTCGGCAAGAACAACCGGCCCGTGTTGACGCCCCTCAAGGGCGCGAGCGAAACCGTCGGCAGCGTGTTGAAGGCCGGCGACGTGGTGGTTTACGAATCCACGGTTTACCCGGGATGCACGGAAGAATACTGCGTGCCGATTCTCGAGAAAAAATCGGGGCTCAAATTCAACAAAGATTTCTTCGGCGGCTATAGCCCGGAGCGCATCAATCCCGGGGACAAGGATCATCGGCTGCCCACGATCAGGAAGGTGACTTCCGGATCGACGCCGGAGACCGCCGACTACGTCGATTCGCTGTACGGCAGCATCATCACGGCCGGCACGCACAAGGCTTCGAGCCTCAAGGTGGCGGAGGCGGCGAAGGTGATCGAGAACACGCAGCGTGACATCAACATCGCGCTGATCAACGAGCTGGCGTTGATCTTCAACCGATTGGGCATCGACACCGAGGAAGTGCTCAAGGCTGCGGGCACGAAGTGGAATTTTCTGAATTTCAAACCGGGGCTCGTCGGGGGTCATTGCATCGGCGTCGATCCGTATTACTTGACCTACAAGGCGGAAGAAATCGGCTATCGCCCGGAAATGATTCTCGCGGGCCGCCGTCTGAACGACAGCATGGCCGAATACGTCGCGTCGCGAATGATCAAGCTAATGATCAGCCGGAACATTCAGCCGTCGGGCGCCCGCGTGCTGTGTCTCGGCCTCACTTTCAAGGAAAATTGTCCGGACGTGCGCAATACCAAAGTCGCGGATGTCGTGCGGGAGCTGCAGAGCTTCGGCTGCCGAGTGGACGTCCACGATCCCTGGGTCGATCCGGAAGAAGCCCATCACGAGTACGGAATCGCGATGGTCGCGAAGCCGGAGAAGGGCAGCTACGACGCGATCGTCGTGGCCGTCGCGCACAAGCAATTCGTTGCGCTCGGCCCGAAAGAGATTCGCGCCTTCGGCAGCCCCAATGTCGTGATCTACGATATCAAGCATGTGCTGCCGAAGAACGATTCCGACGGTCGACTCTGAAGCCTGAAAAGCAAGGAACAGTGTGAAACTGCTCGTCACCGGTGCCGCGGGCTTCATAGGCTTTCATACCTCGAAGCTGCTGCTGGAGCGCGGGGAAGAGGTCGTTGGGCTCGACAATTTGAACGAGTACTACGACGTCACTCTCAAGCATGCGCGGCTCGCCGTCCTTTCGAAGTATCCGAAGTTCAAGTTCGTCAAGATCGACCTCGCCGACCGCGAGGGCATGGCAGAGCTGTTCGCGACCGAGAAATTCAATCGCGTCATCCATCTCGGCGCGCAGGCCGGCGTTCGTTACAGTATCCAAGAACCATTCGCCTACATCAGCAGCAACGTGATGGGCACGACGACCGTGCTAGAGGGGTGTCGTCACAACGAAGTGGAGCACCTCGTCTACGCGTCGACGAGCTCGGTTTACGGCGCCAATACACGGATGCCGTTCTCCGTGCATCACAATGTCGATCATCCGTTGTCGCTCTATGCCGCGACGAAGAAGAGCACCGAGCTAATGGCTCACACCTACGCGAGCCTATATGGTTTGCCGGTCACCGGTCTGCGCTTCTTCACGGTCTACGGACCGTTCGGCCGCCCCGACATGGCTTTGTTTCTATTCACAAAAAACATCCTCGCGG
Organism: uncultured Gammaproteobacteria bacterium; assembly: GCA_963742115.1. Taxonomy (GTDB): domain Bacteria; phylum Pseudomonadota; class Gammaproteobacteria; order Steroidobacterales; family Rariloculaceae; genus FEN-1219. The sequence continues at coordinate 49,239 of CAVUKQ010000004.1, read as the reverse complement.
GCAAACCGATCGATGTCTTCAACTTCGGCCACCACCGCCGCGACTTCACCTACGTCGGGGATATCGTCGAAGGTGTCGTGCGGGCAATGGATCGAGTTGCCGCGCCGAACCCGGAGTGGAACAGCGAGCGTCCCGACCCCGGCACTAGCAGGGCACCCTATCGGCTCTACAACATCGGCAACCAGCAGCCCGTCGAGCTGATGCGCTATATCGAAGTGCTCGAGGATTGCCTCGGGCGCAAGGCCGAAAAAAATCTACTGCCGCTACAGCAAGGCGACGTGCCGGACACCTGGGCCGACGTCGAGGACCTCGTGACGGACGTCGGCTATCGGCCCGGCACTCCAGTCGAGCAGGGCGTGCGTAGCTTCGTCGATTGGTATCTCGACTACTACAAAGTGAAACTGTAACTCGCGCGAGAACGAGCCGGTCGGAATGGTTCCGCCCCGGTCGTTCGGCTAACCTTCGCAGGATGACGGACGAAAACTACGGGCCGCGAACCGCGGCGTGGCGCTCACTCGCGTGGCACTCGGACATCCTTCAGCAGCGCAGGATCGCGCAATTGTTCGAAGAAGATCCGCGCCGTTTCGCGAGCTTTTCGCTCGAGAGCGAGGGCCTGCTTCTCGACTTCAGCAGGCAGCTCATCGACGCGCGCGCGCTCGAGCTGCTGCTCGAGCTCGCGGAACAAGTCGAAATCCCGCGCTGGACCCGCTTGATGTTCGACGGCTATCCCGTGAACAACACCGAGGATCGTCCCGCACTGCACGTCGCGTTACGTCGTCCGGCCAATCGACCGCTCCTCGTCGACGGCGCGGATGTCATGCCGGCCGTCGAGAACGAGCGCAAGAAGATGCGCGAGCTAGCCGATGCGCTGCACGCCGGTGAGCTGAGCGGCTACACGGGCAGACCCATCACGGACGTCGTCAACATCGGCATCGGCGGGTCCGATCTCGGGATCGTGATGGCCGTGCAAGCGCTCGCGGAGAGCTGCAAGAGCGGAATCGGCGTGCACTTCGTGTCGAACATCGACGGCGTCGCGCTCGAGCACGTCTTGCAGCGGGTCGAACGCCGAGACCACGCTGTTCGTGATCTGCTCCAAGAGCTTTACGACACTGGAGACGCTCACGAATGCCGAGAACGTCCGCGCTTGGCTGCTCGAGCGTGGCGGCGCGGCTGCGGTCGCGGCTCAGTGCGTCGCGGTGTCGACCAATCACGAGGCAATGGACGCGTTCGGCATTGCCCCGCATCGCCGTCTCGCGATGTGGGACTGGGTTGGCGGGCGCTATTCCGTATGGTCGGCTGTTGGGCTCACGGTTGCACTGGCGATTGGTTGGAGCAACTTCGAGGCGTTCTTGGCCGGTGCGCATGCGATGGACGAGCATTTTGAAAGTAGGCCGCTCGGCGCCAATCTGCCCGTGCTGCTCGCCCTCGTCGGTATTTGGAATCGAAATTTCCTTCTGGCACCCACGCACGCGGTCTTGCCGTACGACGACCACCTCGCGCGTTTCCCAGCCTACCTTCAACAGCTCGAGATGGAGAGCAACGGCAAATCGGTCCGCCGCGGAGGCGAGCCCGTGGAGTGCGCGACCTGTCCGATCATCTGGGGCGAGCCGGGCTCAAACGCACAACACTCCTTCTATCAATTGTTGCACCAGGGGACGGGACCGCTATCGATCGACTTCCTTTTACCCGTCCGATCGGGTGTCGGGCTGCAAGCGCAACAGGACTTGGCGGCCGCGAATTGTTTTGCCCAGGCTTGGGCACTCGCCGAAGGGGACCCGAGCGATTCCGGGTCGGGCCGGAGTCCGCATCAGCGATATCTGGGGAACCGCCCGAGCTCACTTATCCTATTCGACGGACTCGATGCGACCACGCTCGGGAAACTCGTCGCGCTCTATGAGCACAAGGTTTATGTGCAGGGCGTTATCTGGGACGTCAACTCGTTCGACCAGTGGGGCGTGCAGCTCGGCAAGCGGCTCGCTTCGGAGCTGACCCCGGCATTGGAGTCAGCACGGTCTCCGGAGAACGTGCCGGCCGCGATCGGTGGAGCAGTAACGAGCTTCCGTCGCAGCCGATACCGATAGGCAGTTGTTGCAACTGCACCTCGTTCCATAGAGGACCCGCATCGGCGTGATGCGCGCCGTTAGCCTTTTTGCAACCCTGCGTCTAGCGTCAATCGCTCGCGCGGGGGATGTACATAATCGCGTGACAAATCTCGCTTGCCAAGTCTTCCAACGTGCTACTGTCACACCCGGGGCTTCAAGATTCTATAGAAAAACAAGAGGGGATATTGCCTGAAATGGAACGGGTCGAGGCATGTTTGCGGTAATCGCTGGTCGTCGCTTCAAGTCTGTGCGCGTTGACGCGCAGCGGCACGGTTCGACAGCACGCCGGTCTCCCGGAGTCGCTTGCAGGCAAGCGACGTAAGTCGGTGTGATGCGGCAGCTAGTACGGCGAGCAGGCTCGGTGCCGCCGTACCGATCGAGCAATCAACGACAACGCAAGCCGTTCGAACCCTTTCTGCTTCACGCTGAAAAGGCCGGGGCATGTGTGGAATTTATGGAGTAATCGCTTTACGCGACGGGGCGGAGCTCAACGAGTTCTGGCTCCAGCGCATGGGGGATGCGGTCGCTCATCGCGGTCCGGATGGGGGCGGTAGCTATCGCGACTCGCACGCGCTGCTCGGAATGCGGCGCCTTTCGATTATCGACGTCCGGGAAGGGCATCAGCCGATTGCCAACGAGGACGGTTCGATTCAGGCCGTCTGCAACGGCGAGGTGTTCAATTTCCGTAAGCTTCGTAGCGAGCTGATCGCGCGGGGTCACGCGCTGCGATCGCGCACCGACAGCGAAGTTCTCGTACATCTTTACGAAGAGCATGGCGAAGCGCTCGTCGACAAGCTCGACGGCATGTACGGCTTCGCAATCTGGGACGCGAAGCGGCGCAGGCTGTTCGTCGGCCGCGATCGGCTCGGCATCAAGCCGCTCTACTATTGGCAGAACGAGCAGTACTTCGCGTTCGCCTCCGAAGTCAAAGCACTGCTGCAGCTGCCGTTCGTCAGGTCGCAGCTCGATCCCGCCGCGCTGCGCGACTTACTGACGTTCGGCTACGTACCGGGTCCACGGTCGATTTTCGCCGGCGTGCGCAGGCTCGCGCCTGGCACGGCGCTCGTGGTCGACCGTGCCGGTGTGAAGTCACGCCGCTACTGGACGTTGCCTCCGGGAACCGATCACACCCAGACCGAGAAGCAGTGGACCGAGGCGGTGCGCGACAAGATGGAGTCGGCGGTCGCCGCCCAAATGGTCAGCGACGTACCCATCGGCGCGTTTCTGAGCGGCGGGCTCGATTCGAGCAGCATCGTCGCGATGATGGCGAAGCACAGCGACGAACGCGTGCGTACGTTCACGATCGGCTTCGATGGCTCGAGCGGGGCCCTCATGTTCGACGAACGCTTGCATGCGCGGCGTGTAGCGGAGCATGTCGGCGCCCTGCATCGCGAGTTCATCGTGGCGCCGGATGTGATCAGGCTGCTGCCGCAGCTGATCTGGCATCTCGACGAGCCGATTGCGGACTCGGCGCTGCTCACGACGTACCTCGTCGCGAGGCACGCGCGCCAAGACGTATCGGTGATCCTCTCTGGCGTCGGCGGCGATGAGGTTTTTGGCGGCTACCCGCGTTATCTCGGGGAGCACTATCGGAGATCGTACAATCGACTGCCTCGGTGGCTGCGGGTGAACGTCATAGGTCGCCTCGCTCAAATGCTGCCGGGCGATCGACACTCGTTCACGCGCAACTACATGCGCTACATCAAGCGCTTCACGAGCGCCAACGAGCTCGATCTGCACATGCGCTACCGCGGCTATTCGCAGATCTTCGACCCGGCGCAGCTCAGCGCGCTCGGCATTCCGCAGACGTTCGAGGACGACGCTTTGGCGGTGGCATTCCAGGAAGCGCGCGGCGAGGAACCGTTGCGCCAGCTGCTCGCGGCCGACCTCGCGACCCAGTTGCCCGACGATTTGCTGCTGTTGACCGATAAGATGACGATGGCGGCGTCCCTCGAGTGCCGCGTTCCATTACTCGACGTCGGGTTGGTCGAGCTGCTCGCCAGAATGCCCGAGAGCGTGAAAATGAAGGGCGGTCAACTCAAATACCTGATGAAGCGAGCGGTTGGGGACCTGCTGCCCCAGGGGATCATCGCGCGAGGTAAGCGCGGTTTCGGGGCCCCCATCGGTGCATGGTTTCGAGAGGAGCTCGCACCGGTCACGAAATTATTGTTGTCGAGAACCGCCGTAGAAAAGCGCGGGCTCCTGAAATGGCGCGCGGTAGGGGAGATGCTCGCGCTACATCAATCTGGCCGCGAGGATTGCACCGATCACATCATGACTCTGTTGACTCTAGAGATATGGTGCCGTCTGTTCATCGACGGCCGCGGCGTTCCCGACGTCGCCGAGGAGCTGGCCCACGTGCCGGTCGCGAAGTCAGTTTCCGCCGGCGTCGGCTCGATTGCGACCGAAGGAGCCGGCGGATCGTCCCGTTGATCGGCTGCCCACGCCCTCGCTAGCCCGCGAAGGGAACCCGTCACGTGTTGTCGGTGTCTATCGGCGCCCGTATCATGCTGGCGTCCGAGCGGCCTCGACGCGGCATGCTCCTGGTGCTGCTCCGTATTGAATTTACTGGAACTTTCAAATCGAATGATGGTCACTCGCCACGTTCTTCGCCAGGGTCTCGGTCCTAGTGGCTCTGGTAACCGGTGTACTGATTCCGGCGATTAGCAATGGTCAGGTGCCTCTTCCAGTTGAAGAGCAGGTTCGGGTATTCAATTCGCTGCCGCCTGCGCAGCAACAGGCTCTGATTCGAGAGCTTCAGCAGCAGTTGCCGCCCGCGCAGCGTCAAGCCGTGCTCGAGGCACTGCAGCCGAAAAACGCACAGCAAAAAGGCGACGAGGACCAACAGCAAAACCCCGATGAGCCCAACGGTGTCGAAGGACGGGACCTGGGGTTCTTCGAACCTAAAGAGGAGGTCGTTCGATTCGCTCCCGGCGACACCCTCGTCGTCGAATTCACCATGCGCGAAAACGAGAATCCGGACGCGCCTCCTCCTGAGTTGCCGCCCGGATTCCCCGATTTTCAAGAACGGCTGGCGCGTGGCAATCCGTACAAGCTCGATTCGAGCGGTCAACTGTTGCTGCCCGGTATTCCGCCGATGGCACTCTCCGGCTTGAACGTCGAGGAAGCGACCATTCGTGTGCAGGCGGAGCCGGAGCTTCGACCACTTGTTCCCGTTCTGACCAGATTGCCGCTTCAGCCTGTCGGGTTCTATGCGCTGAAGCCGTTCGGCTATGACCTCTTCGACAGACCACCATCTACGTTCGCGCCCGCCACCGATATTCCGGTGCCGGTCGACTACATCATCGGTCCGGGCGACACGGTGTCTGTCCAGCTCTTCGGCAGTCAAAACCAGGAGTATTTTTTAGCGGTCAGCCGCGAAGGAGTCATCAATTTCCCGCAGATCGGGCCGCTCAACGTCAGCGGACTCACGTTTCAAGATCTGCGTACCACGATCAACGAACGCGTGGCCGAGCAAATGATTGGTGTACGTGTCAGCACCACTCTCGGCGAGCTGCGCTCGATACGCGTGTTCGTGCTCGGTGACGTCAACCGACCGGGGTCCTACACCGTGAGCGGATTGGCGACGATGGCGAACGCTATCATCGCAAGCGGTGGCGTTCGGCCCATTGGCTCACTCCGCAACGTTACGCTGCGACGCGAGGGCGTGACGGTTGGGTCGTTAGACCTCTATGAGTTGCTGTTGCGCGGCGACATGCGCGCCGACGCGCGGCTCCAACCCGGCGACGTCATCTTCGTCCCGCCGATCGGGGCTACCGTGGCGGTCGACGGCGAAGTGCGCCGGCCCGCGATCTACGAACTGAAGGCGGAACGAACGGTCGGCGAAGCAATTGCGTTGGCGGGCGGTCTGAACGCCAACGCCAATCGTGCGTCGGTCAAGCTTCTGCGGATCGTGGCTGGCCATGGGACGTCCGTTCAAGACATCGACCTGACAGCGCGCGCTGGCGATGCGGAGTTGGTTCGCGACGGGGACATCGTGCGCATATCGCCGAATCTCGCCCAGCTCGAAAACTCCGTCCGTCTCGAGGGTAACGTGTATCAGCCTGGCGTCTATCAATGGTCGCCCGGAATGCGCCTGAGCAACCTGCTGTCGTCGCCGGAGCTCGTAAAGCCCTTGTCGGATTTGCACTATGTGCTGATCCGGCGCGAGCCGAGCCCCAACGTTCAAGTAGACGTTTTATCGGCAGATCTCGAGGCGATCTGGCAACGCCGTCCCGGCAGCAATGACCTCGAGCTCCAGCCGCGCGACAGCGTGTTCGTGTTCAACCTCGACGTGGGACGCCAGCACATCGTGGGTCCGATCATCACCGAGCTCTCTGCCCAAGCGCCGGCTAGAGCCCCGTTACCGGTCGTCAGAATCGACGGTCAAGTCAGAGCGGCGGGTCAGTATCCGTTGGAGTCTGGCATGCACGTGAGCGATCTTTTGCGGGCGGGCGGCGGGCTAGGCGCATCGGCGTACAGCTCCACTGCGGAGCTCACACGCTACGCGGTAATCGACGGACAATACCGCGAGACCGAGCTCGTTGACGTCGATCTCGCCGGCGTGCTGCGTGGCAACGTCACGGCGGACCTCCCGCTGAATCCTTATGACTACCTCAATGTGAAGGAAACGCCGCGCTGGCGAGGGGAAGAAACCATTGGTATCCGCGGTGAGGTCGCTTTCCCCGGAAACTATCCGCTGCGGCGTGGCGAGACTTTGTCGTCCGTGTTGCGCCGCGCGGGCGGGCTCACCGACCTCGCATTTCCGGAGGGCAGCGTCTTCACGCGCCGGGAGCTCATCGAGCGAGAACGCGAGCAGCTGCGCGTTTTGGCCCAAAGGATCGAGCGCGACCTCGCTGCGATCTCGGTCACGGATCCCAACGCGAGCCAGACGATCAGCACCGGGCAATCATTGATTAGCCAGCTCCGTGACGCCGTAGCGACCGGGCGACTCGTGATCCGTCTCGACGAGATCGTCAAAGGGAACACCGAAGCGGACATCATTTTGAAGGACGGAGACCAACTGGTCGTACCCGATCAGCAGCAGGAAGTCACGGTGCTGGGCGAGGTTCAGTACGCCACATCGCATGTCTACAACCGAGGGCTTGCACGCGACGACTACATCGGCATGAGCGGAGGCACTACGAAGCGTGCGGATCAGCGCCGAATTTACGTGGTGCGAGCCAACGGCGAAGTCGTCGCGAACGCGTCCAGCCGATGGTTCCAGAGAGATTCCGGCGCGGGCGTCCGTCCCGGCGACACGATCGTCGTTCCGCTGGACGTAGATCAACCGCTGGCGAAGTGGAGCGCGATCACGCAGATCATATACAACATGGCGATCGCGGCTGCCGCGGTGAGCTCGTTCTAATGAGAATGCTTGGCCGCAACGGAGACGAGTGAGTGGTCGCACGAGTTGAACAAGTCGACGAGGACATCGATCTCAGCGCCGTAGCTCACACGCTATGGTCGAAGCGATTGTGGATCGTCGCGAGCGTCATCGTGGTTTCACTGCCGTTCGTGGCCGCGGCGTTCCTCATGGACCCTGTGTACCGTGCCGCCACGCTGTTGGCGGACGCGCGCGCAGACAGCGGTAGTACGAGCTCGTTGAGTAGCGCTCTCAATCAGCTCGGCAGCTTGGCCTCGTTGGCCCGAATCAACGTTGGCGGCGTAAACCAGGTCGAAGAGGCGCTCGCCGTCATGAGGTCCAGAGAGTTCACGGAAGGCTTTATTCAGGAAGAGAACATGCTTCCGGAGCTTTTCCCTGCGCTTTGGGATGCGAGTACACAACAATGGAATGTGCCGGAGGAGCAACGCCCGACCGTCACGCAAGGCTATAGGTTGTTCGACTCGATCCGCTCTACCGCGCAGCCGGGCGGCCGCGGTGGCTTGGTGACGGTGAGCATCGAGTGGGGCGATCGAACCGCTGCGGCCCGCTGGGCAAATGCGCTGGTGGCTCGGCTCAACGCCGAAATGCGTGACCGCGCGATCGCGAGCACGAGGCTTTCGGTGAGCTTTCTGGAGAAGGAGCTTTCGGCCACATCGACGATCGATACGCGACAAGCGATAAACCGGTTGATGGAAGCGCAGATCAATCAGCGGATGCTGGCTAACGTCACGCAGGAATATGCGTTTCGCGTCGTCGAAAAGGCGTTGCCACCGGAGCCCGACGATGTCGTGAGGCCGAACAAGCTGGTGCTCGTAGCTCTCGGTCCAACCATCGGGTTCGTCTTCGGCGTGTTCGCCGTTCTCGTCGTGAATATTTTCGCCGGCAAACGCGCCTCGACCGCCGGCCGCTCGCCGTCGGTGTGAGACGCAGCGTCCCCTGACAAGGGACTGCGTAACAAGCGTGGACGAACGATTGGGACAAGTCATCGGCTCTGTCGACGCGGGCGGCACGTCGGGGAGGCCAACGCGCTCTGGAGACGGAATGGCGGGCGCGCGCGTTTTCCTCACGCGCACGGCACTCACCGTATTCTTTCTCTTCTGCATGTATCCGGTTTCCATAGGGCGGGGGCTCGGGGTCAACTACGCCTTCCTGTTGTTGCCATTCCTCGCCGCTCTCTTCAAGGGACGGCTACGTTATCCCGGCGACTTGTTGACGCTCGCCGCGACGTTCTACGCGATCGTGTTTTTCATCGCGACGATCTACCAAGTCGAGCAGTTTGCGTTGAGCGGCAGGAGATTCTCGAGCTTCCTGGTCTTCATGAGCATGTTCTCGTACGCGTTCATAACGATCGATGCGAACAAGATTGCGGCATTCAAAGCTGCGGTCGTCACCATGAGCGTCTACTTGTCCGCTGCCAGCGCGTACACGCTGCTCGAAGCCTCAGCGGCAAGGGTCGTAGGGTTCGAAGCGAAAAATCTCGTGGGGACACAGCGGATCGGATACATCTATTTAATCGCGTTTTGGCTCGTTTACCTCGACCCGCAGACGAGGCGGATGCTTGGATTCTTGCGGTATCCGGCGATCGCGGTGCTGTTGGGAGGGCTGTTGCTGACGTTCTCTCGCAGCTCAATCGTCGCGCTGTTCGTGGCGTTCTTCTTCTTCGCGCTCACGAAGCACGCCAGTTGGCTTCGGAGCCTCAGCACCAGAGCGGTGCTCAGTGCAATCACGACGGTTGCCGGTATGGCGGTGGTCGGGATTATTTTGTTTCGAATGTTCCCCGTAGCGTTTCAGTTTTTCGACGTTCGGCTTCTTGGTTTCTTCTCCGACGAAGCCAACGTCGTTTCGGCTTTGAACACTCAAGGATCGTCGGAGGGCACGCGGCTATACATTGCCTCGAAGGTCTTCGAGTTCGTCGTGCGCAATCCGTTGACCGGCTCGGGGTTTCTCGGGGTCTGGACCATCCGTGATCTGCCAGCTGGCTCAGCGCACGGTCAGTACATGGACGCGTTCTTCCGAACTGGTCCCGTTGGTCTCGTCTTCTATCTATTCATTATGTTCAGGCTCCTGCAGTACCTGTGGCGCCGCGAAGAGCCTCTTTTTTGGGGAGTGCTCTCGGCAGCGGTCTACGGGCTCTTCCATGAAACGTTCAAGGAGTCTCAGGGAGGTTTCGTCTACGCTTTCCTGATCGGGATGATGGCGCAGTACCTCCGTGACCAGAGAAGTGCACGACGCCAAGCCACGATTGTGTTGGGCCAGGAGGAGGTCACTCGTGCCGGTGAGGAACGACCGGCGATGCAATGACCGGAACGACACACAGAGTCTTCGGCTTCGACAGTTGGACCGGGGGCGCTTTCAACTTCGCGCGGCTATTGCCGGCGTTCGACGAGCGTGGAATGACGCTCACGATCTTGCACATAGGATCCTGGGGAAGCGATCCGAATCGCCCAAATCTGGAGAAGATCGGCGCGTTGGAGTTTCGCGATGTTTCCTTCTATGCGGGAAAATCGTTCGACGAGATACTCGACTTCGAGCGGCCGGATGCAATCGTGCTCCTGTCCACGCAGACGTTCGCGCACCGGGCCTTTCTGCGCTATTGCAAGCAGCGCTCGATACCCACTCTGCATCTTTACCATGGCGTCGTGAGCGTTCAGGTCACGGACGATGATCAGGGGAGCCATAGGATCAGCACATTGGCCTACGCGAAGTGGGTGGTGCCCCGGCTCGGGAAACTCATCAGGCGCACCTTTCCGTGCTACATGGCGGCGCTGCTTCGCACCGGCGCCGCGCCGCGCGAATGGTGGAGGTTCTTGACCGACATCATTCGTATGGCGCGCGGTTTGCCGGCGCTGACCGCTGCAGAGGATGCGAGCACGAGTCAGGGCGCCGTTTATACGAAAGCGGACATAGAGCACGCAGTCCGCGTATATGGGTTTAGATCCGACGACGTGACTGCGGTTGGGAATCCAGATCTGGTTCGATTCGGCTTCAGAGCGGACATGCTCGGTGCGCACAACACGCCCGCGACGTTGACCCGCGATCGCGTCATGTATATCGACACCGCGCTCGCGACGATGGGACTGCAGTTCAAGAGCCAAGAGTCGTTCATCGAGCATCTGATCGCGACGGCGAAGTCTCTCGCAGCTCAGGGCAAGAAGATGATCTTCAAGCCCCACCCTGCGAACGACCTGGCATTCCTTCGGAAGGGCTTGGACGGAGCCGGAATCGAACTGATCGACAAAGACGAGTTCATGCCGCAATTGAGGGATTGCTGCGCCTGCATAGCGGAGGCGACGTCTCTTGCTTTGGTGCCCGCCCTGATGGGGTTGCCGATGCTCTATGCGACTTACGGCGAGCTGAGCGATCAACGTTTCGGTCCGGTCCTGACGAGCTACCCACGCGGCCACCTTTTGACGGACGTGTCGCGATTGTCGGATATTCTTGCGCTGGATGCGGAGCGGCTCGATCGTGGCGCCGTGACACGCTGGATCGAGGCGAATTCGGGTCCGCTTCCGGCGGAAGACATGCCCCGCCGAGTGGCCGACATCGTGGAATCGATGATCGCAAGGCCCGTCTAACTCCATGACAACACTGGCAATAGTTCAGGCGCGGTTGGGTGCCACGCGTTTGCCGCGCAAGGTCCTTGCTGATATCTGCGGGCGCCCTTTGTTGCAATGGTTATTGGACCGAGTTCGTTCCGTGCGGGCCATCGATGAAGTCGTCGTGGCCACCACGACCAATCGCGAGGACGACGAACTGGAGCGATGGGTGCTCGACTACGGAGTCGACTGCTTTCGCGGCAGTCAGGACGACGTGCTCGATCGGTTCTACCGCTGCGCGCAGGCGCGGCCGGCCGAGCTGATAGTGCGCGTCACCGCGGATGATCCGTTGAAGGATCCCGGCCTGATCGGCGAAGCGATTGACGTATGTCTGGAGAATCGAGCCGTTGACTACTGTTCCAATTCGCTTCGCCCGACATACCCCGAAGGGCTGGACATCGAAGTTTTCCGTTTTGCGGCGCTCGAAGCGGCTCACCGCGAGGCGGTCAAGCCGTCCGACCGCGAGCATGTCACTCCGTATATCTGGCGAAGCCCAGATCGTTTCGAGCTCAAGAGCTTGGAATACGAGCGCGATCTCAGCGGTTGGCGTTGGACCGTCGACAAGCCCGCAGACTTGGAGTTCATGCGCGCAGTGTGGACGCGTTTCCGCGAGCAACCGTTGGTCTCGTTCGTCGACGTCATCGCGTGGCTGGAACGCAATCCGGCAGTAGTCGCCATCAACGCCGGCACCGTGCGCAACGAGGGTTATCTCAAGTCAGTGGAGCGAGAGCAATAGGCATGAAGCTATCAAAGGGCGAAGAGCTGGCGCGCAGGGTGCGCGGCAACGAGCTCAAGTATCTGAACGAAGTGCTGGATTCCGACTTCAGGAGCTCGAGTGGCTCCGTGATGATGCGGCGTCTCGAGGAAGCGTTCGCGAAACGTTTCGGGACGAAATACGCAATCTCGTTCGTCAACGGTACGGCTACGATGCACGCAGCGCTCGAGGCGTGGCAGATAGGCCCCGGGGACGAAGTGATCGTCCCGCCTCTCACGATGTCGGCGACGACGTTTGCCGTGCTCCAGGCGAACGCAACGCCCGTGTTCGCGGACGTTGACCCCGAGACGTTTCAGATTTCCGCGAAGTCGATCGAGGAGCGAATTTCGTCTCGCACCAAAGCGATCATAACGGTTGCTCTGTACGGTCTCTCTCCCGACATGGATCCCATCGTGGCGTTGGCGAAGCGGCACGGATTGAGACTGATGGAGGATGACGCCCAGTGCTTCCTCGGTACGTACAAGGATCGCTTGGTAGGTACGCTCGGGGATTGTGCCAGCTTCAGTTTTCAGAGCTCCAAGCACATGACCAGCGGTGAGGGCGGCATGCTCGTTACGGACGATCTGCAGTTCGCCGAGAGCGTGAGAAAGATACAGTCCCTAGGATATGCCGGCGTCAGCGCGACCAAGGGAAAGATCACGAAACGGGACATACAGGATCCCGGTTATTCGCGGCACGTCACGGTCGGTTGGAACTATCGCCTGGCCGAGCTCTGCGCTGCGGTCGCATTGGCGCAGCTCGAGAACTTGGACGAGCTCGTGCGGCACCGCGTAGAGGCCGCAGCACTGTATCGCGAAGCTGCAGCTCCCTACCCGTGGCTCAAGCCGCAGCGCGTCGACGCAGAGTACGGTAACTCATACTGGACGTGGGTCGCGTTACTCGACCGCGACGACATCGGCTGGCACGAGTTCCGCGACCGCTACGTGAGTTTTGGCGGTGATGGCATCTACGCGGCGTGGCAACTAACGTACCTCGAGCCGATGTTCGCGAACTTGAGCTTGCTCGGACGCGAGCAGTTCATTTCGGAAGACAACAAGCGGCTCTACAAGAGAGGGCTCTGCCCGGTCGCAGAACGAATCCAGCCCCGCTTGCTGCAGTTCAAGACGAATTATTGGGACCTCGATCACGCTCGCGCCCAAGCCGAGATCCTGACGAAGACGCTGCGCTCTTTCGGTTGAGCGCTCGAAGACTCAGACGACGTCGGTCCAAACGAAGTGTTGGCCCGCAACGATCGCTGTTCTAAGACTCCTGCCGACGAGGCGTTGTAGGTCGAACGGGCGAATTCCTTCCGGCGGGCAGGGTCGTAGGACTTCGATGTCCCTCCGTTCCAGCACCTCGCCAGCGGCGATGTCTCTGGCTGCGCGCAGACAACGTTGCTGGACGACGATGCTTTCGCGCTCGTTCGCTTCGACTCTCTTGTTGCCGGTGCCTAGCGCTCGTTCTACCTCGCGTGTGCGGTCGACCATATCGCGCCAAGTCGACGGATTCATCGCAAATTTGTGGTCCGGTCCTTCACGGGCGTTGTCGTCGGTGAAGTGCTTTTCGATTACGCGTGCGCCAAGCGCGACGGCTCCGAGCGTAGTTGCCGGTCCGAACGTGTGATCTGATAGGCCGAGCACCAGATCCGGGTACATGGCGCTGTACGTTTGCAGCACCCGCAGGTTGACGTACTTGTAGTTTTCCAGGCTAGCGGTGTAGTTCGTGTTGCATTGCATGAGCACCACCTGCGCGTTGACGCTCACGAGCGCGTCGACGGCCCGCTGAACGTCGGCGATCGACGCGGCCCCCGTCGCCAGCATGATTGGCTTCCCCTTGCTGGCGATGTATTCGAGCATTTCGATCCACGTAATGTCGCCGGACCCCACCTTGTACACATCGACATACGGGTCGAGGTGGTCCACCGACTCGAAATCGTACGGCGAGGAAAAGTAATCGATCGAGACTCTGTCGCACTCCTCCTTCAAGCGTGGAGTCCAATCGTCGGAGATGCTGTAGTCGGAATAGACCTCGAAGACAGACTTTGCCCAGGTTGCTTGATGAGCTTGTTTGCCGCCGGCGCCGAGGCGTCGGAAGCCATAGTCGCTGACGATCTTATGCGCTCTAAAGTTCTGGAACTTTGCCGCGTCGGCCCCGGCTTCCTTGGCAAGCTCGATCAGGCGTATGGCCCGTTCGAGAGAACGGTCATGATTGGCTGCAATGTCGGCGACAAAGTACGTAGGGTGAGCCTCCCCGAGCACTCGACGGCCGAACGCGATTTCTTTTGACATCGCTATTTCTTCCTCGTAGGTTCCTTTGATTTCCACGCGGCAAGAGACTCGTCGACTCCGGGAAGCGGTCGCCCGAGGAATGCCTCGAGTTTACTGCAGTCCATTGCCATGTTCTTCGGCCTTCGGGCGACTAGATGCTTTTCGTCCACCGAAATCGGTCGAACGTTCGTGGTGGGAAGGCCAAACGCGTTCGCCAATCTGATCGAGAAGTCGTACTTCGAGATCGTCTCCGAGCCGCCGCCGTTATAGATTCCGCAAGCGCGCCTTTCCGCGCAGTGTTTGATCACCGGCGCGAGCAGCTCGACTGCAATCGGAGAGAAGAGGACGTCCGTGAACATCGTCAACGCACTCTTGGTGCGTAGGCCATCGAGAATCCATTCCGCGAGGCTTGCTGAGTCGTTGCGCCGCCAGCCGAAGATATTCGTTCGTATAACGAGCGCGTTCGCTGCCCGCAGCGCGAGGTGCTCGCCGCCCAGCTTCGCGCGTCCGTACGCATTGATCGGGTTCGGCGGATCGGCCTCCGAATACGGGCTCGCCTTTTGTCCATCGAAGACGGCGTCCGTAGAGATGTAGATCAACGACGCCCCGGTCGCGCTGCAATAGTCCGCCAACTCGTCGACCGAGTCGCGATTCACTCGCAAAGCAGTCGCAGGGTTGCGTTCGCACTCGTCGACGTTCGTCATGGCGGCTGCGTGCACGATGCAATCCGGCTCGATCTTCCGAACCACGTCCGTCAACGTGCCCGGCACTGCGATGTCCGCCACGAGCCAGTCGGCAGTCGCGTCGCGCGGCCGGTGCCGGGACGATGGAAATACCGTATGCGTCGCTGCGAACTCTGCGACGAGAGCTCGACCCAGCATGCCGGATGCCCCTGTGATGAGTACTCGCACAGCTACGTCTGGTTCGGCGCGACTCGTCTCGCCGTCATCGCGGGCGTAATCAAGTGCGAGGCCACAACGTGGGATTGACTATGCGTTCCGGGACGGCCGGCATGGAGTTTATCGCCGAGAATAGACTCTCCGGAAGATCCGCGCCGGCGAGAAGCGCAGCGTTCGCTTCGACCTGCTCCGCACGTTCGCTGCCGATCACGATCAGAGCGCGAGGGGCTGCCCGGCGTACGAATCCGACTGCGACCGCCGCGCACGACTCGCCATTCTGCGCGCACAGGCGGCGCCATCGCATGAGCTCGGTTGCGGCAAACTGGAACCGTTCCGGAAGGTCGGCTTGTTCGAGCACGAGAAGCCCCTGCAGAAAAACACTGCGCAAGATCACGATGCGGCCGGAATCGACGGCCCGCGCAAGCAAGCCGGTATCCAGTAGTCGTCGATCGAGCGCGTTGAACGGCGCCTGGAGGACGCGGATCTCGGGGATTTCAAGTACGGACAGGAACTCGGTCGGTGTATAGACGGAAGCGCCGATGTTCTCCGCCACTCCTTCGTCCACGCACCGTTGTAGCCCGCCATGTAGTCCATCCTTCCAGCAGCGAAGTGCGGAAGCGTCGTGCAGCATGAGCGCGGCGAGAGGTTGGCCGATTCGTTCGCGGCTCGACTGGCCCGCACGGAAGACCGCGTCGGAGTCGCCATGGTCGGTTGCGGGTGCCAGCTTGCTGATCACGTGGAAGGTTCGTTCAGGGTGAGAGCGAAGATGTTCTCCGATCACCCTCTCGCTGTCCCCGTACGCTTGGGCGGTGTCGATGACGGCGACGCCGGCGCGCCAAGCCGCCGACAGAATCGCCGAGACCCTGTGTCGGTCCGGCTTTCCGTCTTTGTTCGCGACACCGTAATCCATCCCTAGTTGCGCCGCTCCGAGCACCAATGTGCCGAGGCGGCCGGCGTCGAAGGCGTCGACGAATCTCACGGCCGAGGCTCCTGGCCGATGGCCAGCCGATAAGCGTCAGTCAGTGCGAGACAGTTCCGTGCCCAATTGGCATGGCTCACCGTCTTCGCCCGGCCGATCGCGCCCATAGCGGGCCAGTCGCCGCGTCTTTTCAAAGCATCCCTCATGCAATCTGCCAAGCGGTTCGCGTCGCGACAGTCGGTCAACCAGCCGTTGCTGCCCGGCGTGATCCATTCCGGATTCCCGTGCTCGAAATGCGCGATAGTCGGAAGCCCGCTCGCCATGGCCTCCAGCAGCGATACCGACGAGCCGTCGCAGGGCGAGCTCGAAATGTAGATGTCAGCTGCCCCGTACCAGATCGGAAGATCCGCCTCCGCGATACGCCCCGGAGTATGCACGTAGGGGAGGAGTCCCCGCGCCGAAATGTCCGCCGATACGCTCGATCTCAACGCACCATCGCCCACGAGCAACAGCCGAACCGACTTGTCCCGCTTCGCAACGTTCGCGAACGCAGCGAGCAGGACGTCGATGCCATAGATGGGTTCCCATGAGCGGGTCGAGACGAACACCGCGCAGTCTTGCCAGCCCAGTTGCTGACGAAGCGCGGCCGAGCCCGGACGGGGCATCCCATCGTAGGCCTTCAGGTCTACTCCCCAAGGGAAGCTGACAAACGGTGTATTCAGTGCCGGACGCCACGAGAGGATTTTGCGGCGCACGGCCTCGCAATCGACGAGAATCGAGTCCGCTCGGTCGATGGCGAGCAGCGCCTGTTCGTGCAGCGCGGGATCCTGATCGCAATCGAGCAGTACGTCACGCCCCCACGACACGACGACCAAAGGGAGGTCGCGAGGTAAGTGGGTAGCGGCGAGGAACCCAACGGTAGGAACGGGCCCCGCGTGGGCGACATCCGCGTTGTATTCGACGGCCAGAGCGGCAAGCTCGGCCGCCGGCGAAACGGAGAAATCCATGCCGGGCTCCGGCATGTTCGTACTGCCTGTTCCGTTCGACAAGCAAACGACCGCGGGTGAATGACCCTGCTCCACAATCGCCGTCAAGAAGCGACGGTCGTGCACGGTCAAGCGGTCACGAACGTAAAGAACGCGCAACGGTTTCGTACTAGCCGCGATCAGATTTCACCGATGCTGGCACGATTCTTATCGATCCAAGCTCGCAGTTCCTCGATGCTCATCCACTCGGTATTCGTGTCGCTCGAGTAGGTGAACCCGTCGGCCACTCTCTGTCCCGCTTTGATTCGGATCGGATCGGTGCTCCAGTTGTGTATCGCGGGAAGTATCTTGTAGTGGTCTCGCGTATTCATAGGTATATAACGCATCCTCGGCACTGATCATCTGCTCGTGCAGTTTCTCGCCCGGTCGAATGCCCACGATCTCCTGCGCGGCGTTCGCAGATACGGCCGTCGCGATTTCAGTGACCTTCATTGAGGGGATCTTCTTCACGTAGATCTCTCCGCCTTGCATGTCGGCGAAGGCGTGCCATACGAGCTCCACGCCTTGTTCCAGTGTGATCATGAAGCGCGTCATGCGCGCGTCCGTTATAGGCAAGGATCCTCGATTGCAGACAGAGAGGAAGAACGGGATCACCGAACCGCGCGAGCCCATCACGTTACCGTACCGAACCACCGAGAAGCGCGTGTCGTGGCCGCCGGCATACGAATTGCCCGCTACGAACAACTTATCCGAAGCGAGCTTGGTCGCACCATAGAGATTGACCGGGCTGCTGGCCTTGTCGGTGGATAGCGCGACGACACGCTTGACGCCTTTGTCGATACAAGCGTCGATCAGGTTCATCGCGCCAAGGATGTTGGTCTTGACGCATTCGAACGGGTTGTATTCAGCCGTGGGCACGATCTTCGTGGCGGCCGCGTGGACGACGTACTCGACCCCATCCAGCGCGCGGTACAAACGGTCGCGATCTCTTACGTCTCCAATGAAGAACCGCACACGGGGGTCGCTACCGAAGCGTTTTGCCATCTCCCATTGCTTCATCTCGTCGCGAGAATAGACGATGATCTTCCGAGGATTGAACTTGGCGAGTGTTAGAGGCAGGAAGGAGTTGCCGAACGATCCCGTCCCGCCAGTTATCAAGATCGTCGAGTTACTCAACATGGAGCGCCGTCCTTCTTCATTAGTATCCAGCCGTAGTCAAGCGTGACACTCCCTTCGAGCGCGCGTCGCGGAAATTTCCGTTCGTTGCTTGCTCGGTTGGTGCGCAACACGGCGTCCTCGCGGTCATCGAACGTCCGATCGTTTGAAAATCGTATTGATGTAAGTGTCCGCATAGACGTCGTAACCCGAGTTTACGATCGCTTCGATCAGGTCGCTTCTTTTCGTTGCCGTTCCGGACTCGGAATAAGTCAGGGTTTCGATGCAGATGACGCTCGGCCGCAAGCTGACCGGAGTTCGAGCGATAGCGGGTACGACCAGCGCATCCGTCCCTTCGATGTCGACCGTAAGCAGGTCCGGGAATCTGCTATCGCAGTATTGTTTGACGACGCTCGAGACTCCGCGAACCGCGATGGGGATGGTCTTGGCCAGGCGTATCGCCGTCTCCGCCTCTAGCCGCCGTACTTCATCCAGCGAAAAGGTGCTCATCGCCGGGACGTTCATGACGTAGAAGTCAACGGTTTCTCCGTCGTGTTCCTCAGCGACTATGCCGACGTTGAGATTCAAATCCCTGCGACGGTGCCGCCGAAAGCTTGTGATCAGCGCCGGATTCGCCTCGACGTTTATCCCGCGACATCCGCAGAGGTAGAGAAGCTTTGTGTTGCTCAGATAGGTTGGGTGATGCGCACCGAGATCGATGTAGGTCGGACGCTCTATGCCAATCGAATTCAGCAAGAAGCGAATGATCAAATCCTCGCCGCATTGCGAATAGGATCTCTGCGACAGGAGCCCCTTGGCAACCAGCCATTCCCGCGTTCTGGCTTTGAAGCCTCGTCCGTTGCCATCGAAAATCATTTTGGTCCGTGTTTGAGTGATCGAAGTTGCGCCGACGCGAGTGGGTGAGGCATTTCGCTCGAACGCGAAGCCCGTCAGCGCTTCACAGCGACGCAGTGCCAGCCGAAACAGGCGAGATCTTCTGCACGCTTTGGCTTGCGCAACTTGAAATAGAGCACGCCGAGCAAGCTGTAAACGTAGGCCAGCGGCCAGGTCCAATTGCCGCGCTCTCGTTCCAGACTCCCGAGACGGGTAAGTTCCTGCTCCGTATAGGCGAACCAGTCACCATTGGCCGTCAATTCCTCGATCTGCAGCCCGCGGATCGACAGGTGATGCTCATACCAATAACGCGAGAATCCTGTGCAGTAATGATACGGCGCCATGTGAACGAGCGACGCGAACGGCGCGGTGACAATGAGTTTGCCCCCGGGCTTCAGCAAGCGCGCGAACTCGTCAAGCGCATGCGTCGGTTCGGGCACATGCTCCAAGACCTCGCTGCACAGAATCGCGTCGAAGCTGCCATCCGGCGCCGGGATCGCAGCGATGTCGCTGACGAGGTCGATGCGGCTCGTATCCCAATTCTTGTTGTGCAGGCCTTCGCCGACCGTCGTACGCAAGCGGCCTTGGTACTGACAGAAGTCCTGTGAGACGTATTCGAGATGCGCACAGTGCGCGCGATTTTTCAGCTCGCCTGCGCCGGCATCTAAAATTCGTGCGCCCGCCGGGAGCACGACAGCGTTTTCTTCAGCCAACCTTGGCGGCTTTCTTCGTTGACACTATTGGCAAACATGACCGGCTAAGAATCGGCTTTCGTGAAGACAAAGACACCTAAATTGTATTCGGCGCGGGCCAGTTCGAGCAGCCTGTCATCGGATAGATCGCCCTCGGTCGGATGCCCGCCGGAACCAATGACCGTGAGTCGCTCCGCGTGCAGCCCGTGGCTTGACGCGCACCGAACGATCGTACGCGGGTCAAATACCCAGTTGGCATTGAACTCGACCCGCTCTCTACCGATCGGTGTCGAGAGGTAGAGGCGACCGCGCGCGCTTATGAGCCGAGCGAGATTGGCGATTCCCCGGGCGTAGCCCAGCGGATCCACCGGGTCGCCGTAACGCCCCAGGCCGAAATGCTCGACGGCATGCAGGCAGGACAGGGAGTCGCAAAGGCCGACGCCGTTTGCGCCGTCGAACTGAAGCATGAAATCCGCCTGCGTGAGGTCCGCCTGCCGGAAAACGACGCCCGGCACCTCGGTCAGAATCGGACGGACGTCGAACACCTCGATCTGCCGAAAACTCGCGACATGTGCGACAAAACCATCGACGCGCGAGCCGATGTCCACATGGCGATGCGGTCTAGCCTCGAAGATCCATCGTGCGACCAGCAAGTCCTGCCAAAAATATTCGCTATCGGTCGCGCCTCCTTGCTCGTTCCAATCGTGCAGACACGGAACCAGCGACAATCTACCGGAGTACGCGCTGCGAAATCGAATCCAATCGCGCAAGAAACGCGGCAGAGCCAGAAAGGAGCTCAAGAAGCGGAGCGGGTCGATTCCGAATTGTCCAGCCAAGAGCCAATGAGCCTTGACCAGTGCGCGACGTGCTGCGTTCATTGCAAACCGACTGCCCGACCGGTCGCAATGCGCGGTCTCGAGAGCTGCAGCATCCAAAGAAAATGCACGACGGAGAATGCGACGCCGGATATGGCGATGCCAGTCAAGCCGGCAACCGATGCGCCGTAGATGTTGAAGAGGATGCCAAGAATCGCCGTCACGACTTTCGCGCCGATCATCGCACCCGATCTCAAATCGGTCATCATCTTGAGCGCTAGCATCTGCGCCGCGGCGAACAGACCACCCGCGAGCACGACCCAAGGCAATAGATGCGAGACTGATCGAAATTCAGCCGCTACGAGAAGTCGGAAGATCCACTCGTGCAACCCTAGGGCCACTGCGAAAGCCATCAATGTAAGCATCAAACAAAAGAGCGTGAGATACGAGGTCAGTCGATGAACGTGCGCATTGCGGGAATCAGAAGTCGCATCGCCCGAGCGCTGGTAGAGAATCGGCGCAACGAACGAGACTGCGAAACTCGTGGCAGTCGCGATCGGCGTATATCCCAATTGAAACAGGACCGCATAGAGTCCGACTCCCTGCGTATCGGCGAAGGCCTCCAGAGCCCAGCGATCCGAGCTCTGCTGTGCCCAAGTGAAAATTCCGAAGATGGAGAACGGCCAAGAGAACTCCCAGATCTGCGATGACCACGATGCGCTGCTTGCAACCCTGGCCGTCTTAGTCCAGATGAGCCGACGCATGAATAACAATTGCGAGCACGTCACGAGTAAGGACGAACCAGCGTAGCCGAGCATTACAGCGGTGCTCGAGTTGCCAAGCCAGCGCATTGCCGCCACCGCCAATAGGATCTTGAGCCAAGCATCGAGACCGCCGTGAAACGCGACGACCGCGCGCTGACGAGCCGCATTCTGTATCGCGCTGATCGCGCCGCTGAAGCCGCTGAGCACGGCGAATACGAGGGCCGTCATTGCGAGGCCTATCCAGCGTGAATAGTCGAGGAGGAAAAGCCCCAGCAAGAGCAGGACGCCGATGGCGGACACCAACAACGTCGCGAGGGCCATCAAACGCGAAGAGGCACGAAGATAGCCGCGCAGATCCTCCCTTTCGCTCGCGATCGAAAAAAAGCGACTGATCCCATTGGTCAAGCCGCCCAGCACAGCCTGATTCACGAGCGCCGCGACAGTCAGTCCCAAAGCAATCTGCCCGTACTGGACCGGTTCCAGATACTCGGTCAGCACTCTCACGAGGACTAATGAACCAAGCACGGAGCAGATTTGACCGACTGCGACCCAAGTGCCCTCTTTGGCCAATCGGAAGTAGCGCGAGGGAGTCAAGACGGAGCATTCCGCATCTTCGGGGCAGCCGGTAGTTCTTCGACCGACAAGCATAACGCGCAGCGCGGAATGCTCACACCCCAAGCCTGTGCCCCGGCGGCCACCCAAGCCCCTTTGATAACGCCGCAGCGATCTGTCACGACGTCGCCGTGGCTGGCTCGTTGAAGGGTAGTCGGCTCTCGGAATAGGTGCGGGCGTCGCTCGACGACCGCGACTCGGAACCCGGAGATCCCTGCAGTCGAGGATAGGACAGTGCATGCGGCCGACAGCCGCCCCGGCTTCGGTACGGCGAGCGACGAGACGACGCTTGCGTAGCGAGGCTACGAAAGTGTGAACGGCATCCTTCCGACGCGAGAGGGGCAGCGAAGTACTGCACAGTTTCTTTGGGCGGACACGACATAAAGTTCGCGCACAACTCTAGTAATGACTTGGTAGGTAGTTCATGTATTCGCGCTGCGCGTCGCTGCTGGTCCTCCTCCTTTGTCTCGTGCTTCTCGCCGGCTGCGAAGCAACCGCGCAGGAGGCGATCGAAGAGACGCCGGATGTCTCGACGAATTCGGCGACGGTCACGGACACGACCTCGGCGAGCTATATCTCTACGCGGCGTATTTTGGATACGCGTGCCACGCTGCTAAACGAAGGGCTCATTCGTGATATCTCGGGTGTCGTGTCGTCTGCGCCGTGCTCCCAACACGAAGAGCTGATATTCAACGTGCCCTCGCCGCCACTGTGCGAGGAGATCACGATCGAGTCATTAGGCGTGACGTATCGAGCTTTCTTGTTCTCGCAAAGTCACGACGTGCTTGTCATCTACCACGAAGGCCACATGGGATGCACCGCGCCGGGCGTATTGGCGGAAAACGTCTGCCGGACGCGAACGACTTGATCTCACTCATTCTCCAGCGCGCTGACGTCCTCTACTTCGATATGCCCCTATTGGCCACCAACTGCGGGCAGAAGATCGATGTCAACGGAACCACCTACTCTGGCATGCTGCACAGCTGGTTCGCGCTGCTCGACAAACCTGGCGAGTCCGCTCTAGCGTATTTCTTCAATCACATCCATCGCGCACTCGACTATCTCGGTCCACGATATCGGACCATTCACATGACCGGCCGAAGCGGGGGCGGTTGGGCGACGACGATTTACGCCGCGTTGGACTGGAGGATAACGAGATCGGTGAGCGTAGCGGGGAGCGTGCCCATTGAGTTCCGTACACCGGATCTTGACGGAGTGGATGACCTCGGTGACTGGGAGCAATACGGTCCGCACGTCTTTCGGCTGCTGAGCTACCAAGCGCTCTACGAGGCGGCGGGTGGCATTTTCGAACCGCGTCGCCACGTGTTGATATACAACGAATTCGATAACTGCTGTTTTTCCGGCGTGAAAGGCGTGACCGCAGGCGAGCAGTACGTCTCGAGCAGCGAGGGGTTCAACAGGGAACGGGTGGCTTTCCTCGTCAATCGGGGCGAATGGGAGCACGCCATCCCCGCCGAGATGGTGGTAGAGCAGCTGTTCGGGCCGTAAGGCGGACGGTATTCCGTGGGCAAGTGACCGTGCGCCGGCGCGGCTCAACTCTCCACGAACGCGCCTGAGCAGCGAGGGCGGCCACCGTCCAAACACTGCAGCGCATATACTCCGGCCTTTTCTGCGCGCTCTCGAGACGCTGGCCGAGCTCGTTGCGCTTCAACTTCGCATGTCCTTTCGTCAAAATGCCGGGCAATCCGCGTCGGCGTAGATTGAAATCGCGGCGAGCACGGTCATTGCGCACACCTGAGTTCGATTGGACGGCCGACGTGGCTTACTCGAATGCAAAGAAAAGTCATTCCCCGCATTTTCGGCGGTATCGGCAACCAACTCTTTTGCTATGCGGCCGCGCGGCGGTTGGCGTTGATTAGCGGCGCGGAGCTTGTAATCGACGATCAGAGCGGCTTCATTCGCGACTTCGACTATCGGCGCGGCTATCAATTGGATCATTTCAACATCCGCTGTCGAAAGGCTACGGATTCGGAGCGGTTAAGCCCATTTCCACGGGCCCGCCGTTATCTCAAGCGCTTCATCAATCGCGGGCGTGCCTTCGACAAGCGGTCCTACATCCAGCAGGTCGGTGTCGACTTCGAGCCGCGCCTATTGCGTTTCAAGCCGCGCGGAACCGTGTATCTGGAGGGCTACTGGCAAAGCGAGGACTACTTCAAGGACATCGAGTCGACGATTCGCGAAGACCTGCGAATCGTTCCGCCTGCGGATCCCGTGAACCTCGACATGGCAGCACGCATTGTCGATGGCACGTCGGTAGCCGTGCATGTCCGCTTCTTCGACGATCCGGGCAGCGCTGGCACCAACAACGCTCCTGCGGATTACTATGCGCGCGCCGTCGCCAAGATGGAGACGCTCGCACCGCTCGCGCACTATTTCGTCTTCTCGGATCAACCCGATGCCGCGCGCGAGCTGATCCCCTTGGCGGACGAGCGCGTGACTATCGTCTCGCACAACCGCGGCGACGCGAATGCCTATGCTGATCTGTGGCTGATGAGTCAGTCCACGCACTCGATAATCGCGAACAGCACTTTCAGCTGGTGGGGAGCGTGGCTCGCGAAGCACGCGCAAACGATCGTCATCGCGCCGGGCTTCGTCATGCGCGAAGGTAAGATGTGGTGGGGTTTCGAACGACTACTGCCTGATCGCTGGCTCAAGCTATGAGGATGGTCTATGTCGGCACGCTGGACGCGACGCCGGATCGAGACAGCAGCTGGATAGATGCGTTTCGGAGCCTCGGAATCGAGGTGTTACCGTACGCGTCCGAGCCGCACGGCACGTCGTCTGGGTTGCTCGCGCGAGTGTATCGACGTTTCAACGTGGGCCACCTCAACAAGCTGATGCAAGAGAAACTCGTCCGGTTAGTCGATCTTGAGCAGCCGGATTGGGTGCATTTTCGTCTTCCGATCGAGTTCGACCGTCGAACGATCGTCGAGTTGAGGAAAAGGGGAATAGTAACTACGCAATACTTCAACGACGACGCGTTTTCAAGAAAGTCTCCTCTTGGTGTTCATTGGAAATTTCGTCGCGCCCTCCAGGCATACGATGGGCACTTCGTCTTTCGGCTGCACAACGTCGAGAGCTATCGGAATTCGGGCGCAGCACATGTGGAGCACTGCCCGCCAACCTATGATCCGCGACGGCATTTCCCGCCCGGTCCGTTGCCAGTCCGAGACTTTGTTGCCGACGCTGCGTTTGTGGGCCATTGGGAGAATGATTGGAGGGTAGACTGCCTGGACGCGTTGGTGCGAGGCGGCTTTGATGTCGTCGTAAAAGGCGGAGGGTGGGATCGGCCAACGAAGGGCCGGCCGGTCGGCAAACTGGCCCCGATAACCCATGCGTTCGGCGTGGACTACAATCGGATCTATTCGAGTGTCGTCGCGGGGCTATGCTTTTTCTCGAAGATCAACAACGATAGTTGGACGAGAAGGGCGCTGGAGATCGTTGCAGTGGGAGGCTTGTTGGTTTGTGAGCGGACCGAAGAAGCACAGAGCCATTTCAAAGATCGAGAAGAGGCCTATTTCTTTTCTTCCGTAGAAGAGCTCGTGCAGATAGTCGCCGAGTTGAAAGCGCACCCAGAAAAGCGCGAAGTGGTTAGATCCGCCGGACACCGCAGGTTGCTCGCCGAGCCCAACACCATCGACGACAGAGCGGCCCAAGTCGTCAGCTATGCCAGGTCCATCAGCAAGTCCGCTTGACGGCGGGCTCAGTCGTGGCAATCAAAGTGACGATTCTTCCGCTAGCTAGATCGTGTGCGGCTTCGTAGGCATTTCGTCCACGGCGCCTGTAGGAGATCGAGCCTGGCTCGTCTCTGGGCGTGACGCGATGATGCACCGCGGGCCGGACGATTCCGGCGAGTGGTGGTCGCCAAACGGTCGCGTTGGTCTCGCGTTTCGGCGCCTCTCGATCATCGATCTGTCGCCGGCTGGGCATCAACCGATGAGCGATGCCGCAGCTGAAGTCACCGTAGTCTTCAACGGAGAAATCTACAACTTCGTCGAGCTTCGGCGCGAGCTCGAGAGGTTGGGCGCCGTATTTCGGTCGCACAGCGATACTGAAGTGATTCTCGCGGCCTACCGACAATGGGGCACGGATTGCCTCTCGAGATTCAACGGCATGTTTGCGCTCGCGGTTTACGATGCCGCGCGGCAGATCGTCTTGTTGGCTCGCGACCGCGCCGGCGAGAAGCCTCTGTTCTATCACCACGCGAGCGGTACGCTTCGCTTCGCGTCCGAGCTCAAAGCACTCTTGGCCGACGAGACGCTGACGCGGCGTGTGGCACCCGAGTCGCTGGATTGTTTCCTGGCGTTGGGATTCGTCCCTGGCGAGCGCTGCATTCTCGAAGGTTTCAACAAGCTCCCGCCGGCGCACGCCATGCGCTTCGATCTCAAGGACGGCAAGGTCCGAAATTTGGCGGTACTGGCGACTGCCGGAGATCGATCCGCGTGCCGCTGCAGGAGACTGTCGACGAGCCGGCCCTGCTCGATGAATTGGAGTCTCTGCTTGCACGATTCCGTCCGACGTCAGTTGGTGGCAGATGTGCCCGTGGGTGTGCTTCTGAGTGGCGGCGTCGACTCCAGTTTGATCACCGCGATGGCTTCGCGAGTCTCGTCCAGAGTAAAGACGTTCACGATCCGCTTTCCCGGTCACGGCAGTTTGGACGAAACCGAGCACGCGCGGCTGATCGCGCGCCACTTCAATACCGACCACGTCGAACTGGAGGCGGAGCCCACGAGCGCGGATCTGCTACCGAGGTTGGCCAGACAGTTCGACGAGCCCATGTTGGATTCCTCGATGATTCCGACGTTCTTGGTGTGCCAATTGGTGCGACAACACTGCACGGTGGCCTTGGGCGGTGACGGTGGCGACGAATTGTTCGGAGGCTATGGAAGCTATAGCCGTCTACTTTGGATGAAAACTCGGCTCGGAAGGTTGCCGAAGCCAGTGCGCTCGTTCGTCTCGGGCGCGGCTGAGCGGTTCCTTCCGGTCGGACTCAAAGGGCGCAACTGGCTGCAAGGCCTGGGCGCGGACCTCGAGAACGGTCTGCCGTTGGTGTCTTCCTTCTTTAGCGGTACCACGCGCAAGCACCTAATGGCGGAGCGGGGACACTGGCCGTTGGTCGCCGAAGATGTCATCGCGCGGCAAGTGCCTCGCCGTGCCGATCTGTTGCAGCGAGCCACGAGAGTGGATTTCGCCAACTACCTTGCCGAAGATATTCTCGTCAAGGTAGATCGCGCTAGTATGCTCAGCTCGCTCGAGGTAAGGGCTCCGTTGCTCGACTATCGCCTGGTCGAGTTCGCGTTTGGAAAGGTGCCGTCGCGTTTGAAAGCCACGCCGCAAGACAAGAAAATACTGCTCAAACGGTTGACTTCTCGCGTGCTGCCGGCGGAGTTCGACCGCAACCGCAAACAAGGTTTCTCGATTCCGCTCGCAAGCTGGCTCAAAATGGGTGCGTTTCGGGACATGTTCCACGATGTGTTGCTGGACTCGCAGGTCGTGTTCGACAAAGCAACCGTGCGGAACCTGTTGCGCGGGCAGGATCGCGGGAGAAGCAACGGCGAGCGCCTGTTCGGACTAGTTCTGTTTGAGCTCTGGCGGCGGCAATATCGCGTCGCAGTTTGAGAAAAAAGCGCGTCGTCCCCGGTGAGCCTCCCATGCCTACATCTAACATGCGTCGTGCCCCGGTCGTTCGCGGGAGGATTCGGATCCGCGCGATTCCGTGCGGAACGCGCCGAGCTCGCGGGCTTCCGGCCGTTCGAGCCGGCGTGGCAGGAACATCGCGGAACCTTAGCGGCATGACATTGAGCGCTGCGATGATCGATCTGCTGCGTTGTCCGCAGTCCGGCAAGCAGTTTACGCCTCGAGAATCCCGTCGCGGCGGTGAACGGGCGGGCGAGACCGGTGCGCTCGTCTGCTCGGACGGACTCCAGCGCTATCCGATTCGCAATGAAGTCCCGCGCTTCGTTCCTGAGTCGAACTACGCCGACAACTTCGGCATGCAGTGGAACAAATTCAGCAGGACACAGCTCGACTCACATTCGGGCCATCCCATCTCCGCCGATCGTTTTTGGGGAGCTACGGCGTGGAGCCCGGCCGATCTCAAAGGCAAACGCGTTCTCGACATCGGCTGTGGCGCCGGAAGATTCGCAGAGGTTGCAGCTCGCGCGGGTGCGGACGTCGTCGCCCTCGATTACTCGACGGCGGTCGACGCGTGCCACGCTAACCTCGCGCACTTCGACAACGTGTTGGTGATCCAAGGCGACATCTACGCGCCGCCATTCCGAGAGCAATCGTTCGATTTCGTGTACTCACTTGGAGTTCTACAACACACACCTGACGTCGAGCGGGCGTTCAAGTGTCTGCCGCCACTCGTTGCCCCGGGCGGACGGCTCTGCGTCGATTTCTATGAGAAGTCGTGGAAGAGCGCTCTGCTTCCCAAGTATTGGCTGCGCCCATTCACGAAGCGAATGCCAAAGAGCAAGTTGTTTTCGCTGCTCGAGGTGCTGGTGCCAACGCTCCTCCCCGCGAGCAGCGCGCTCGGCAAGATTCCGGTCATCGGCAGACAATTGAAGCGCATCGTGCCCGTCGCAAACTACGTGGGCGAGCTGCCGCTAGACCATCAACAACAACTCGAATGGTCTTTGTTGGACACTTTCGATTGGCTGTCGCCAGAATTCGACAACCCGCAAAACGCGGCAACCGTACGCAGCTGGCTCGAGGACGCCGGGATGGAAAGCATCGAGGTGCTGAAGGCGGGGCATCTCGTTGGGCGGGGAGTCAAGCCGCAAGCGGCGGGACGCGGCGCCGACATGACCGTCGTCGTCGGCATCGATGCGTCTCGCAACCGCTCGGGAGGTGCGAAGGCGCACTTGCTCGGTATCCTCCGCGACAGCGATCCGCTCGCGCACGGAATCGAACAGGTGCACGTGTGGTCGTACGCGTCGCTGCTCGACGGGTTGCCGAACCTGCCGTGGCTGGTCAAGCACAATCCCGCTCGAGCTCGAGCGGTCGCTACTTCGCCAGTTGTGGTGGCAATACCGCACGCTGCCGATCGAGGCCGCGCGGCACGGCTGCAATGTCTTGCTGAACACGGACGCGGGCAGCGTTTGCCGATTTCGTCCAGCCGTGACGATGAGCCGCGACATGCTCTCGTACGAGCCGGGCGAGATCGGCCGCTTCGGCCTCTCCAAAGCGCGCGTGCGCTTGCTCCTGCTGCGAGTCGTGCAGAGCCAATCGATGCGCTTCGCGGACGGCGTGATCTTTCTCACGCAGTACGCGGCGCAGGTGATCCAGCAGACGACCGGCGTGCTGCGCCGGATCGCCGTGATTCCGCACGGTGTGGGCCGCGCGTTCGCCGAGCGCAGCTTGCGACGCCGTCTGGCCCACCGACTCGAACAGGCCGATCCGGTGTCTATACGTCTCCAATGCCGCGATGTACAAGCATCAGTGGATCGTCGTCCGGGCGATCGCGCTCTGCGCAGTCGCGGCTTCGACATCGAGCTCGTCCTGGCGGGCGGAGGAACGGGCCGCGCCGCGCGGCTGCTCGAGAAGGAGATCGAGCGTCAACGACCCCGCGGGGCAGTTCGTGAAGTGCCTCGGCTTCGTGCCGCACGACGACCTGCCGTCGCTTCTCGCCGACGCCGACCTGTTCGTTTTCGCGTCGAGCTGCGAGAACATGCCGAACACGCTCGTCGAGGCCATGGCGATCGGGTTGCCGATCGCGTGCTCCGATCGGGGGCCGATGCCGGAGGTTCTGCGCGACGGCGGCGTCTACTTCGACCCGGAAAATGCCGAGTCGATCGCGACGGCGATCGAAACCCTTATTCGCGACCCCGGGCTTAGAATGAGCGTTGCCAAGCGCGCCAAGGGGCTATCGGGTCAGTACTCGTGGGCCCGGTGCGCGGCGGAGACCTGGAGCTTCCTCAAGGCCGTTTCGGACAGCAGATGAGCGCGATGGTGTCGAGCGACTACCGAATTTGCACGAACTGCGTGATGGACACGAGCGACTCGAAGATTGCCTTCGGGGCGGACGGCGTGTGCGACCACTGCGAGACCTTCTACGCGCAAGTGCTGCCGAGCTGGGACACGGGCGAGAGGGGGCGCGCGACGCTCGAACGCATCGCGAACGAGATCAAGGAGCAAGGCGTCGGGCGGGACTTCGACTGCATCATCGGCGTGAGCGGCGGCATCGACAGCTCCTATCTCACCTATG
Organism: uncultured Gammaproteobacteria bacterium; assembly: GCA_963742115.1. Taxonomy (GTDB): domain Bacteria; phylum Pseudomonadota; class Gammaproteobacteria; order Steroidobacterales; family Rariloculaceae; genus FEN-1219. Next base: position 19,168 of record CAVUKQ010000004.1, on the reverse strand, counting down.
TCGCGAAGGACGCAGCTCGGCCTGCGGCCGCTGGTTTTCCACGTCGACGCCGGTTGGAACTCGCAGATCGCGGTCAACAACATCGAAAAGCTCGTGGACGGATTGGGGCTCGATCTGTACACCGAGGTGATCGATTGGGAAGAGATGCGCGACCTGCAGCTCGCGTTCTTCAAGTCCGGCGTACCGCACATCGACACGCCGCAGGATCACGCGTTCTTCGCGACGATGTACAACTTCGCGGAGCAGCACCGCGTCCGTTACATCTTGACGGGGGCCAACTTGTCGACGGAGTGCATCCGCAATCCGATCGAGTGGATGTACTACCAGTCCGACTCGGTCCAACTCCGCGACATCCATCGGCGCTTCGGCACTCGACCGCTACGAACGTTTCCAATCACCAGCATCCTCCGGCACAAGGTTTACCTCCCCTATATAAGGAGAATCCGAGTGGTGCGGCCGTTGAACTACGTGCCGTACATGAAGGATGACGCAATGCGGCTGCTGCAGGACAGGTTCGGCTGGCAGCCGTATCCGCAGAAGCACTTCGAGTCGAGGTTCACGCAGTTCTACGAAAGTTACTGGCTGCCGAAGAAGTTCGGTTTCGACACGCGGCGCGTCCAGTACTCGAGCCTGATCTTGACGAAGCAGATGACGCGCGCGGAAGCGCTCGAGAGGCTCGCCAAACCCGCGTACGACGAACGGACGATCGAGCACGACATCGAATTCGTCGCGACCAAGCTTGGTGTCTCGGTGGACGAGCTGCTCGGTTACCTGCGTGCGCCGAACAAGTCGTATCGCGACTACCGCTCCCAAGAAGGCATCTACTCGATCGGCGCGAAGGTGATGCGGCTCGTCGGCTTGGAAGTGGGCGGAAAGCGGTGATCGCCATCGTCCACTACGGCGTCGGCAACGTCGGGGCCATCGCCAATATCTACAAGAAGCTCGGGATCGAGGTCGCGCTCGCAACGTCGGCAGCCGAGCTGCGCGCGGCCGAGCACATCATCCTTCCGGGCGTGGGTGCGTTCGATTGGGCCATGGGACGCTTGAACGGATCCGGCATGAGAGACGCGCTCGAGCGCGAGGTCCGCGAAGAGGGCAAGCCGGTCTTGGGCATCTGCGTAGGCATGCAGATGCTCGCGCGCAGCAGCGACGAAGGCCGGCTCGCGGGGCTCGGTTGGATCGACGGTGAGGTCAAACGTTTCGATGTCGAGAGCGCGGTGCAGCTGCCGCACATGGGGTGGAACGACTTGCAGGTTCGCGCCGGCGACGGCTTGTTCCGCGATCTCGCGTCCGATGCTCGCTTCTACTTCCTGCATTCCTACTACTTCCGCGCTGCGAGCGACGAACAGGTGCTGGCGGTGACCGACTACAACGGCTCGTTCGCTTCGAGCGTGCGCAACGGCAACGTCTACGGGGTTCAGTTCCATCCGGAGAAGAGCCATCAGTGGGGCATCAAGCTGCTCAGGAACTTCGCCGAAGTCTAGCGAACGAATGCTGCGTCCGAGAATCATCCCCTGTCTGCTCGTCAAAGACGGCGGACTCGTCAAGACGGTCCGATTCGCGGCGCCGAAATACGTCGGCGATCCGATCAACGCCGTGCGAATTTTCAATGAGAAGGAAGTCGACGAGCTGATAGTGCTCGACATCGACGCGACGTCGCGCGGCCGAGAGCCCGACTACCAGATGATCAAGAATCTCGCCGCGGAGTGCAGGATGCCGCTCTCCTACGGCGGTGGCGTGAAGACGCTCGAGCAAGCCGAGAAGATCATCGGGATGGGCGTGGAGAAGGTGGCGCTGAGCGCCGCCGCGGCCGAGAACCCGGATCTCGTCGCGCGGATCGCGGAAGTCGTCGGCGGTCAGAGCGTCGTCGTGGTCCTCGACGTGCGCCGCGGCAAACGCGGGGCGCCGGAGGTATGGACTCACAACGGGACGCGCGGCACGGGTAGACTGGCGCCGGAGCTCGCGGCCGTGATGGCCGAGAGAGGGGCGGGGGAGATCGTCGTCAACTCGATCGACAACGACGGCGTTATGAAGGGCTACGATCTCGATCTCGCCGCCGCCGTGCGTGCCGCGGTCCGCGTTCCGGTGACGGTTCTCGGCGGCGCCGGCTCGCTCGATCACGTCGGCGAGCTGATTCGGCGCTTCGGCCTCGTCGGTGCGGCCGCGGGCAGCTTGTTCGTGTTCAAAGGTGTATATCGCGCCGTGCTGATCAATTATCCGAGTCGTGCCGACAAGGACGCCCTGCTCTTGCGCGTGCGCGGATCGGCCGGGGTAGCTGCTTCGTGAAACAGGTCCTGCAGTCCCTCAAGAACGGTCGAACCGAAGTCGCGGACGTGCCTTGCCCGGCAGTGAGAAACGGTCAGCTGTTGATCGCCTCCTCGCGCACGCTGATTTCGGCCGGCACCGAGCGCACTCTCGTCAGCTTCGGCAAGGCCAGCCTACTGAGCAAGGCGCGGCAGCAACCGGACAAGGTCCGGATGGTGCTCGACAAGATCAAGACGGACGGTGTGCTGCCGACGCTCGAAGCCGTGCTCGGCAAGCTCGATCAACCGCTGCCGATGGGCTATTGCAACGTCGGCGTCGTGACCACGATCGGCGAGGGCGTGAGCGGTTTTGCCGTCGGCGATCGAGTGGCGTCGAATGGCAAGCACGCCGAGCTCGTCGCCGTGCCCGCAAACCTCTGTGCAAAGATTCCAGCCGCCGTGAGCGACGACGCGGCGGCGTTCACGGTGCTCGGCGCGATCGCGCTGCAGGGCATCCGGCTCGTCGCACCCACGCTCGGCGAAGCGGTCGTAGTCACCGGGCTCGGCCTCGTCGGCCTGATGACGGTGCAGCTGCTTCGCGCGCACGGCTGCCGCGTGCTCGGGCTCGACCTCGATCCGCGCAAGCTCGAGCTCGCGCGGCTTTTCGGCGCGGAAGTCGCGGACGTCACGGCCCAAGATCCTGTCGCGGCGGCGCAGGCGTTCGCGCGCGGCCGCGGAGTCGACGCGGTGATCATCACTGCCTCCACAACGAGCAGCGAGCCGATGCACCAAGCGGCGCTCATGTGCCGCAAACGGGCGCGCATCGTGCTGGTGGGAGTCACGGGGCTCGAGCTGTCGCGCGCCGACTTCTACGAGAAGGAGCTCACGTTCCAGGTTTCCTGCTCGTACGGCCCGGGACGCTACGATCCGGCCTACGAAGAGCGGGGCGTCGACTATCCGATCGGTTTCGTGCGTTGGACCGAGCAGCGCAACTTCGAGGCCGTGCTCGATATGCTCGCGGATGCGCGCATCGACGTGCTGCCGCTGATCTCGCATCGCTTCCCCATCGACGACGCCGTGCGGGCATACGACCTCATCGACGGCAGCGAGCCGTCGCTCGGCATCCTGCTCGAGTACGCGGGCGCCGCTGCCGGGACACGACGCTCGTACCGTCCGCTCGCAGCCAGCCGCTCCCGGCCCAACGACCGCGGCAGGCGCCGGCGCGTTGGCGGTCAGCTTCGTCGGGTCGGGGAACTATGCAGCGGCCGTGCTGATCCCGGCATTCAAGGCCGCGGGCGCCCGGCTGCGCAGCGTCGCGTCGAGCGCCGGCGTGAGCGGACTGCACGCTGCACGCAAGTTCGGCTTCGAGGAGACGACGACTGACGCGGGGCGGCTGTTCGAGGACCCGGAGACCACCGCGCTCGTGATTGCGACGCGCCACGATTCGCACGCGGCGCTCGTCTGCGCTGCGCTGCGCGCGGGCAAGCACGTGTTCGTCGAGAAGCCGCTCGCGCTGACGCTCGACGAAGTACGCGCAGTCGAAGAGACGTACCGGTCGCGCGAAGGCGCGGGGCTGCATCCTGATGGTGGGCTTCAATCGGCGGTTCGCTCCGCAGATCGAAAAGATTCGGTCGTTGCTGCGAGCGGAGGTACAGCCGAAGTCGTTCGTCATGACGGTCAATGCGGGCAAGATTCCGCCCGATCATTGGACGCAGAATCCCGCCGTGGGCGGCGGCCGCATCGTCGGCGAGGCATGCCACTTCATCGATCTGCTGCGCTTCCTTGCGGGCGCCGCGATCGAGCGCCACTCCGTTACCGCGATGCGCGCTCCGTCGGGCGACACTGCGACGATCTCGCTCACGCTTCGTCGACGGCTCGATCGGCACGATCCACTATTTCGCGAACGGCAACAAATCACTTGCGAAGGAGCGGCTCGAGGTGTTCGCGTCGGGCCGCGTGTTGCAGCTCGACAACTTTCGTAAGCTCACGGGATTCGGCTGGCCGGGATTCAAGCGGATGAGCTTGTGGCGCCAGGACAAGGGCCAGCGCGCGTGCGCGCGCGCGTTCTTGCGCGCCGCGGCGGAAGGCCTCGAGTCGCCGATTCCGTTCGAGGAGCTGTTGGAGGTGGCGCGCGTGACCATCGCCGTGAGCGAGGCCGCGTCCGTTTGACGACCGTCGGCCGGTACTTTCATACGGTCCGCCATTTGCGCGCGGTCCAAGTGGCGGCACGTGTCCGGCGGAAGCTGCACAAGTCGCGTCCCGAAGCTCGGGGCCGCGCCGCCGCTGCGCAGGCGCCCGGGCGACTACGTCGCCCCTGTTGCAGCGGAGCCGAGCCTCGTCGGCGACGCCGTCGTTCTCGTTGCTGAACGTCGAGCGCCGCTGCGCACGGCCTGCGGACTGGGAGCCGGCGGACGCATCGGCGCTCTGGATCTATCACCTGCACTACTTCGACGACTTGAACGCGCGCGGCGCCGCGGATCGAGCGAGCGCCCACTCCGCATTGCTCGAGCGCTGGGTCGCGGAGAATCCACCCGGGGCGGGCGCGGGCTGGCAGCCCTATCCCGTGTCGCGGCGGATCGTGAATTGGATCAAGGCCGAGATGCGCGGCTACCGGCTGCCCGCGCTCTGCGCCGCGAGCCTCGCGGTGCAGGCACGCTGGCTGTCGAGCCGGCTCGAGTTTCATCTGCTCGGCAACCATCTGCTCGCCAACGCGAAAGCGCTGGTGTATGCCGGGTTGTTCTTCGAAGGCCGCGAGGCGAGCTCGTGGGCCGCGCGCGGCCTCGAGATCGTCGAACGCGAGCTCCGCGAGCAGGTTCTTCCGGACGGCGGGCATTTCGAGCTCAGCCCGATGTACCAGGCCTTGGTGCTGGAGGACTTGCTCGATCTCGTGAACCTGCTGCGCGCCTACGCGCGCGCCGTTCCGCAGGATTGGCTCGCGGCCGTCGCGCGGATGCGCCACTGGCTCGACACGCTGACGCATCCCGACGGCGGCACCGCCTTCTTCAACGACGCCGCGCTCGGCGCCGCGCCGAGTCGCGAGGATCTCGACGCGTATGCGCGGCGCTTGGGCCTCGCCGCCGTCCGCTCGAGCGGCCGCGCGCTCGAGCTGCTCGAGCCGAGCGGTTACGCGCGCGCCCGTGCCGGCAGCGCAACTCTGCTCTGCGACTGCGCCGAGATCGGTCCCGACCACCTGCCCGGGCACGCTCACGCGGACACTTTGAGCTTCGAGCTCAGCATCGACACGCAGCGCGTGCTCGTGAATTCCGGCGTCTCCGAGTACGGCACGAGCGGCGAGCGTGAGCGCCAGCGCGGCACCGCCGCGCACAACACGGTCGTCATCGACGGCCGCGATTCGTCCGAAGTCTGGGCCGGCTTTCGCGTGGCGCGTCGCGCGCGCTTGCGCTCGCGCAGCGCACGCGAAGTCGGCGAAGCTCTCGTGATCGACGCGGCGTACGACGGTTACCGCCGGCCGTTTCGCCGCAATGCGCATCGGCGCCGCTGGACATTGACGGCCGAGCTCCTCGAGATCGAGGACGAAGTGACCGGCGTGCGCGAGCAGGCCGAAGCCTGGTTCCACGTTCACCCGGCGATCACTACGCGCGCGGACGGTGACGACAGAATCGCGCTCGAATGGGCCGGGTGGGCCGCCGTGTTGACGTTCGAGAGAGCCGCCGGCGTCGATCTGCGCGCCGGAACGTGGCACCCGCAATTCGGGAAGACCGTGCCGAATGCCGCGATCGTCGTGCGATTCGCCGCAACGTCGCTCGTCACGCGGCTCGCGTGGGAGCGGCGGCAATGAGGCTGCTCGTCTTGAGCTTCTACTACGCGCCGGACTTGTCGGCAGGCTCGTTTCGCACGACCGCGCTCGTTGCCGCACTGCGCGAGCGGGCACCTCCCGGCACGGAGATCGACGTCGTGACGACGTTGCCGAATCGCTATCGCACGTTCTCGAGCGACGCGCCCGAGCGCGAGATATCGGGAGGGACTCGGATACTTCGGATCGGCCTGCCGGCCCATCGCAGCGACATGTGGGGACAGACGCGCGCGTTCCTGCGCTTCGCGCGCATGGCTCTGCGTTACGTCGCACATCGAGACTACGACCTCGTATTCGCGACGTCGTCGCGGCTCATGACGGCCGCGCTCGGCGCCCTGATCGCGCGCCGCAAGTCGGTGCGGCTGTACCTCGACATTCGCGACATCTTCGTCGACACGATCGGCGAGGTGTTGCCGAGCTATTGCGGCGTGGCCGGCGCGCCGCATCTTCGACCCGTTGGAGCGCTGGACCATGCGCCGCGCGAGCCGCATCAATCTCGTTTCACGGGGGTTCGCGGAGTACTTTCGCGCGCGTTATCCGGACCGTCGCCTCGCGTGGTTCACGAACGGCGTCGACGACGAGTTCGTCGAGCTCGCCGCGCGGCCGCGGACCGCGACGCGGCGGCGCGGCATGCGAGCCGTGGTGCTGTATGCGGGCAACATCGGCGAAGGGCAGGCGCTTCATCGCGTCGTGCCCGCGCTCGCGCGCGCGCTGCGCGACCGCGCCGAGTTCGTCGTGATCGGCGACGGCGGGCGCCGCGCGGCGCTCGAGGCGGCGATCGTGGGGCTCGACAACGTTCGGCTGTATCCGCCGATAGCGCGGGCCGAGCTGCTCGCGGCTTATCGGACGGCGGATGTGCTGTTCCTGCACTTGGGCGCGCTCGCCGCGTTCGAGAAGGTGCTGCCCTCGAAGATATTCGAGTACGGGGCGTTGGGGAAACCCGTGCTCGCGGGCGTCGCGGGCTTCGCGGCCGACTTCATACGCGCCGAGATCGACAACGCGGCGGTGTTCGCGCCGTGCGACGCGGCCGCCGCCGCGGCCGCGTTCGCCACGCTCGAGATCGCGGATCGGCCGCGGCCGGCGTTCGTCGCGAAATATGCGCGCGCGCCGCATCGCGCGCGCGATGGCCGACGACATTCTCGCGGCGGCGTCGGGCGCGTGACTCTGCTCGGCCTTTTCAAGGAATTGGTCAGCGCGCTCGCGACGCCGCTCGTGCTTGCGGCCGTTCTAGCGCTTGCCGCGGGCGTAGCGACGGGCGCTCGGGCGGCGGCGAGCTCGGTGCGATCCTGCTCGCGTGCGCGGCCGTCGTCGGCTACGCAAGCGCGGTCGAGCCGGTCGCGTACGCACTCATCGCTCCGCTCGAGCATCGCTACCCGCCGCTTGATGACGCGGCGCTGCCGCGTGTCGGCTACGTCGTCGTGCTCGGCAGCAGCTACTCGCCGGACGGCTCCATTCCCGTCACGTCGGCTCTCGATGGCGCGGGTCTCGCGCGGGTCGTCGAGGCCGTGCGGCTCCTGAGGCGGCTCGACGGCGCGAAGCTCGTCGTTTCGGGCGGGGCCCGGAGCGGAGGAACGCCGTCAGCCGCAGGTTACGCGCTGCTCGCGCGCGATCTCGGCGTAGCGTCCGACTCGATCGTGGTCCGCGACACCGCCCTCGACACCGGCGGCGAGGCCCGCGACATCGTCGCGCTGCTAGGCGCCGAGCCGTTCCTGCTCGTGACGTCTGCCGTGCACATGCCGCGCGCAATGGCCCTGATGGAGCGGGCGGGCGCTCGTCCGAGCGCGGCCCCAGCCGATCATCGCGCGCACGCGTCGCTTACACTCGGGTGGCAGGATGGGGTGCCGCGGCTCAATGCGCTGCGCGCCACGGAAGAGGCGGTGCACGAGTATTTGGGTCTCGCAGCCTTGTCGTTCGGGATCGATTGATGTGGCCAGGCATGCGCCGTGCTAGACGCGCCGGACGAGCGTTCGCCCATGGGTGATGCCGGTCGGGTGCTCGTGACGGGCGCGAACGGATTCGTCGGGCGGCACCTTTGCTCGACGCTCCGGTCCGCGGGGCACACGGTCCGCGCGGCGGTTCGGCGCGAGTCCGCGGCGCCAGCCGCGGCGGAGCCCGCGGTGATCGGCGACATCGGGCCATCCACCGCGTGGCGCGACGCTCTCGAGGGGGTCGATACGGTGATTCATCTCGCGGGCCGGGCGCACGTGTTGCACGATCCCGCGTCGGCGGCACACCTGTACGAACAAACGAACGCGCTCGGGACCGAGCGCCTCGCCGCGGCCGCGGCCGAGTGCGGCGTCAGGCGGTTCGTCTTCCTGAGCAGCATCAAGGTGAACGGCGAGGAGACGAGCGGGCGCGCCTATGCCGCGGCCGATCGGCCGGATCCGAAGGACGCTTACGGCGTGTCGAAGTGGCACGCGGAGCGCCACGTCTGGCGCATTGCGGCGAAGTCGCGCCTGGAAGGCGTCGTGGTGCGGCCGCCGCTCGTCTACGGCCCCGGGGTTCGCGCGAACTTCTTGCGGCTCATGCGCTGGGTCGAGCGCGGTTGGCCGCTGCCGCTCGGGTCGATCCACAATGCTCGCAGCCTGGTGAGCGTCTGGAACCTCTGCGATCTACTCGCGAACGTCGTGCGCAATCCGCGCGCGCCGGGCGGCACGTGGCTCGTATCGGATGGCCAGGATCTGTCGACGACCGAGCTCGTTCGGCGCCTCGGCGCGGCCATGCAAAGGTCAGTGACGCTGTTGCCGATCCCCGCAGGCGTGCTGGCCGCGGGGGCGGCGCTGCTCGGACGGCGTGCGGAGGCCGCGCGGCTGTGCGGCTCGCTGGTCGTCGACATAGCCGCGACCGTCGCAGAGCTCGGGTGGACGCCCCCAGTGCCCGTCGACGAAGGCCTCGACCGGACCGCGGCCTGGTATCTCGGCGAGGCTCGGGCGCCCGCTCCCGCGGTCGAGTGAGCCGCGGAGCATGATCCTGGTCTGGACGGTGATCGTAAGCGCTGCCCTCGTGTCGTTCGCGGGGACGGCCTGGGTGCGTCGCTACGCGTTGCGGCGCGGGCTGTTGGACCACCCTAACGCGCGCAGCTCGCACAGCATCCCGACGCCGCGCGGCGGCGGAGTGGCTATCGCGCTCGCGTTTCTCGCGGGATTGGCGATCTTCTGGTCGCGCGGGCTCGTGGCGAGCGAGCTGCTGATCGCGCTGCTCGGCGCGGGGGGCTGGATCACCCTCGTCGGCTGGATCGACGATCGGCGGCAGATACCCGCCCGCTGGCGCCTGATCGCACACGCCCTGGCCTGCGTTTGGGTGTTCTACTGGCTCGGCGCGCTGCCGCCGTTGCTGGTCGCGGGGGTCGAAGTCGCGCCGGCCTGGGTCGCAACCGCCGCGGGAGCCGTCTACCTCGTTTGGGTGCTGAACCTCTACAACTTCATGGACGGGATCGATGCGATCGCGAGCATCGAGGCCGCGACAGTGTGCCTGGCGGGCGCCGTGTTGCACTTCACCGCCGCCCCCGGCGAGTGGTCGTGGATCGTGCCGGCCCTGCTACTGGCCGCCGTGGCCGGCTTCTCGTGGTGGAACTACCCGCCGGCGCGAGTGTTCATGGGCGACGCGGGGAGCGGCTTCCTCGGTCTCGTGCTGGCGGTTCTTGCGATCGACTCCGTCGGCCTCGGGCAGCGCTTCTTTTGGGCCTGGACGATCCTGATCGGTGTGTTCGTGGTCGACGCCTCCGTCACCCTGTTGCGCCGTCTTTGGCGCCATGAGCGCATCGCCGAGGCCCATCGTAGCCATGCCTACCAGCGTGCCGCCCGCAGGCTCGGGGCCCATGCGGCCGTGAGCCTGACCGTCGGTGCAATCAACCTCCTATGGCTGTGGCCGTTGGCTTGGCTGGTCGTCTCGGGACGTCTCGACGGCGCGGTCGGGATGGCGATCGCGTACGCGCCGCTAGTGGCTGCGGCGCTGTTCCTCAGGGCGGGCGCAACCGAAGTGCGGGGGCCTGAATAATCGAATTACGCGTCGCGGAGTGCCGATTTGCCGAGGCGTGTCGTCTTTGTGACGGACGTAAACCCGTAGTATTCGTAGAATATTTCGATATCATGGCCTCAGCTCCCAACTATAAGATCACACGAGCATGCCCAGCGGTTACAGGGTGAGCAGCACACGTATGGCCGAGCCACCCTTGCACCGGCTCGCGCGGGCGGCTGTAACCCTGCCGCGAAGCAGCAAGCGCTTGGTGATGCTGATCGCCGACGCTTTTGCCCTGCCGATCTGCTTCGCCGGTGCGATTTGGCTCGTGACGCCCGAAATTCAGGGCGAGCTGCCCTTCGGATTTTGGCTGATTTCGCTCGTGATCGGCATCCCGGCCATGCGCTTCTGGGGGTTCTACCGGTCCGTCGTCCGCTTCATGGGGCTCGAGCTCCTCGAGGCGGCGGTCAAGAGCGTCACGCTCCTGTCGATCGCGTTGCTGCTGTGCGTCGCGTGGGTCGACAATTGGCCGGACGCCGTTCGTGCCGGGGCGACCTTTTGGTTCCTCGCAATCGTGTACATCGTCGGCAGCCGCCTGACGGTACGTTGGTTGCTGCAGTCTCGTAACGCCACCGGCGACCGCGTCGTGATCTACGGGGCGGGTGAGGCCGGCGCGCACCTCGTGTCGGCCCTCGTCGGCCGCGGCGAGTTCGTGCCGGTCGCCTTCGTCGACGACAATCCGGCCTTGCGCGGCGCCGTAATCAACGGGCTCGAGGTTCATTCGCCGGCGAGCCTTCCGAGCTTCATCGAGGAGTTCGGCGTTTCGCGCGTGTTGCTCGCGTTGCCGTCGGTTTCGCGCCGCCGGCGGCTCGAGATCATCAATCAGCTCGAGCAATTGCCCGTGCACGTGCAGACGATGCCCGACACGGGCGATCTCGTGTCCGGCAACTCGCGCGTCGACGACATCCGCGAAGTGGACATCACGGACCTTCTCGGCCGTGATCCCGTCCCGCCGATTGCGAAGCTGCTCGAGGCATGCATTCGCGGCAAGTCGCTCATGGTCACCGGTGCCGGGGGCTCGATCGGCTCGGAGCTTTCCCGGCAGATCGCGATGCTCGGCCCGAAACGGCTGATCTTGCTCGATATCTCGGAGGCTGCGCTCTACACGGTCGATCAGGCGCTGCAAGACCTCGTGCAACGCAAGGAGCTCGGGGTCGAGATCGTGGCCTTGATGGGATCCGCGCATCATCAAAACAGGATGCGCGAGGTGCTCGAAACCTACTCGGTCGACACGGTCTATCACGCAGCGGCGTACAAGCACGTGCCGCTCGTCGAGCACAACATGATCGAGGGCATCCACAACAACGCGTTTGGCACGCTGCATACCGCTGAGGCCGCGATCGCGGCGGGCGTGGAGTCCTTCGTGCTGGTCTCGACCGACAAAGCCGTGCTGCCGACCAACGTCATGGGCGCCACGAAGCGCTTCGCGGAGCTCGTGCTTCAGAGCCTGAATCAGCGCAGCTCGAAAACGAAGTTCTCGATGGTTCGATTCGGCAACGTGCTTGGCTTCGTCCGGATCCGTCGTTCCGCTGTTCCGCGAGCAGATCCGCAATGGCGGGCCTGTGACCGTTACTCATCCGGAGATCATCCGCTACTTCATGACGATTCCCGAGGCCGCGTCCCTGGTTCTTCAGGCGGGGTCGATGGCGCGAGGCGGCGACGTGTTCGTGCTCGAGATGGGCAAGCCGGTCAAGATTCGGGACCTTGCCGAGAAGATGATCCATCTGATGGGGCTCACGATCCGCGATGACAAGAATCCCGACGGCGACATCGAGATCCGTTACACCGGTTTGCGTCCCGCAGAGAAGCTCTATGAGGAGCTGTTGATCGGCAGCAACGTGATGGGCACCGAGCATCCGAGCATCATGCGTGCCGAAGAGGACTTCCTGCCGTGGGAGGACTTCAAGCCGCTCATCGATCAGCTCTGGACGGCTTGCCAGCGCCTCGATTGCACGAAGGCTCGCGAAGTCCTGCTGCGCGCCGTCGCCGGCTATTCGCCGCCGACCAAGGAAGTCGAGGACCTCGTCTGGTGTCACCGTAATTCCGGAGCCCGGGCGAGCTTGGCGACGAACGTCACGGCTCTCGAGCCGCGACGGCTGAATCCGCCCGCGGAACGTCCGCACTGAGGGTCTCGCCGCCTGTACGATCTCCAGGTCATGGCGAGGTTCTCGCGGCCTATTTCGCGTCTGAGAACTGCGACCGTGCGAAGGTTCGCCGGGTAACCTAGGCTCTGCATATCCCGACAGACCAAGCACAGAGATCAGTGGTTCCACCCATCGCCATCGACCTCATCGCGGCCGCGCGCCCGAACTTCATGAAGATCGCGCCGCTCTACCACGCGCTCGCCCGCGAGTCGTGGTGCAGGCCGCGCATCGTCCACACGGGCCAGCACTACGACGCGAACATGTCGGACGCGTTCTTCGCCGACCTGCAGCTGCCGAAGCCCGCAGGTCCACCTTGGACGTCGGCAGCGGCAGCCACGCCGAGCAGACCGGCCGCGTGATGATCGAATACGAGAAGGTCTGCACGGCGTCGCGGCCGGACTGGATCGTCGTGGTCGGGGACGTGAACTCCACGCTCGCCTGCGCGCTCGTCGGCGCGAAGCTGCTGATCCCGGTCGCGCATCTCGAGGCGGGATTGCGCAGCGGCGATCGCACGATGCCCGAGGAGATCAACCGGATCGTCACCGATTCGATCGCCGACGTGCTCTGGACGCCGTCGGCGGACGGCAACGAGCATCTCGCGCGCGAAGGCGTCGCGGCGGACAAAGTGGAGCTCGTCGGCAACATCATGCTCGATTCGTTCGAGCTGCTCGCGCCGAAGATTCGCGCGGCCGATGTCGCGCGCGAAGCTCGGCGCTCGAGAAGGGCGACTACGGCGTCGTGACGCTGCACCGGCCGTCGAACGTCGACGATCGCAGCCCAGCTCGAGCCGATCGTCGAGCGAGCTCGTTGGGCGTTGCGGCGCGTCTACCGCTCGTGTTCCCGGTGCACCCGCGTACCCGCCAGCGCCTGAAGGAGTTCGGGCTCGACGGGAGAGTCGCGGCCTGCACGGCGATTCGCCTGACCGAGCCGCTCTCCTACATCGAGTTCATGAGCCTCGTCGCCGACTGCCGTTTCGCGCTTGACGGATTCCGGCGGCGTGCAGGAGGAGACGAGCTACCTCGGGATCCCGTGCCTCACGCTGCGCGAGAACACGGAGCGGCCGGTCACGGTCACGTTGGGGACCAACCGGCTCGTGAAGGTGGACGGCGTCGAGAAGGAGGTCGAGCGGGTGCTGCGGCAGCCGCTGCGGACGGTGAGCTCGATTCCGCTTTGGGACGGGCGGACGAGTGGGCGGGTGGTTGCGAGCTTGAAGCGGCGGGCGGTCCGGCGGCGGGCCGGGCCGCCGAAGCTAGCTACGGGTGACCCTCACGGACCTCGCGTTAGCCGCCTAGCCGCCTTCGTAGACGCGGCGCTGGCCCGGCGGTCACGCGCCGCCGACTCGCGAGCTGATCCACGATCTGCTTGACGTTCTGGGCCTCGTCCCGTGCCATGACGAGGACGGCGTCCTCGGTTTCCACGATCACGATCCCATCCAGCCCAAGGGCCGCGACCGTGCGCCCTTGCGCCGAGATGTAGCTGTTGCGGCAGCGCGAGGCGAGCACGTCGCCTAGCAGCACGTTGCCGGCCGTATCCTTGCCGAGCACGTCGTGCAGCGCCGACCACGAGCCGACGTCGTTCCAACCCGCGTCGAGCGGAACGACGGCCGCCTTGTCAGTCTTTTCCATGACCGCATAGTCGATCGAGTCGGACGGGGAATCGAGGAACGCTTGGCCGAGCCGAATGAAGTCCTGGTCGCGCACGGCTTGCGCGGTGGCTTGCTTCGCCGCGTCGAGTATTCGCGGCGCGTGGCGGGCGAGCTCCGTCAAGATACGTCGCAGCGCCGAAGACGAACATCCCGCTGTTCCACAGGTACTGTCCCGACGACACGTAGCGTTCGGCGGTCGCGAGGTCCGGTTTTTCGACGAACTTGGCGAGGTCGAACCAGCGCGCTCGTTCCGCGCCGCGCAGTATGTAGCCGTAGCCGGTCTCCGGCCGATCCGGCACGACGCCGAACGCGACGAGCAGCTGCAGCGGCGGCAGCCTCGAGGGCGTCGGCGACCGCCGCGCCGAATGCCTCGGCTCGGGTGATCACGTGATCGGCGGGCAGCACCGCGAGCACCGGTTCGTCATTCTTGCCGACTGCCTGCTGCGCGAGCAGTGCCGCGACGGCGACGGCCGGGCGCGGTGTTTCGTCCGGCCGGCTCCAAAACGACCGCTTGCGCCGGCGTTTCGAGCTCGCGCAGCTGCTCCGCGACGAGGAAACGATGGGCTTCGTTGCAGACGACGAGCGGCGCGCGCGATCTCGCCACCGATCGCGCGGGTGCGCAGCACCGTTTCCTGAAAAAGGCTGTGGTCGCCGACGAGGCGCAGGAATTGCTTCGGCTGCAACGGGCGCGACAGAGGCCACAAGCGCGTGCCGGAGCCGCCGGACAGGATCACGGGTACGAGTACACGCATATTCAAACCTTTGCCTGATCGAGGATCGTGCGTGCCGCGGTCGGCGCTCGTCGGTTCTCGCCGCTCCCTGACGCGGCCGGCTCGCGCCTTCGCGCACGGACCGCCGCATTGTCCGTGCGCGCGGCCGTCGGAAGCAACGAACGCGTTTGCCAACGGGCCTCGCGATCGCGCGACTGGCGCAGTTCTTTGGCTTTCGTGACACACATCACGGTGGCGCGGTAGGTCGTTGCTGCACCTTGCGAATGTTGCACACGAGCGCTCGTCCGATGACGGCGACAGTTGCCCAGGCCGGTAGCGTCCGCCAGAATCGTGCGGCCGACACAAGGAATGTCGTCGGACGTATATGCGCGAGCACTGCCCAAGGGAATAGTGGGGTTACGAGTCAATGCGGTTCTTTCCTCTTGAGATAGCGGATGTCGGTCCCACCACGAGCGGTGGCGACGAATGCGCGCATGCCGCACCTGAGTCCGTCGATTCGCGAGGGCTCTCTCGCAGTCACGCGCGATCCGGACGTAACGCGTGCCTCAAGGTGGCTCTGCTAGCTGCCGGCGTGCTGCTACTCGTGGCGTGCGGTGACGGAGGCGACGACGACGCGAGCCAGGCGGCGAATCCGCCGGCCAATCCGCCGGCCATCCGCCCGCCGGGAATCAAGCGCCGACGATCTCAGGAACGCCGCTCACGTCCGTGATGCAGGGCACGCTCTACAGTTTCACGCCTACGGCGAGCGATGCGAATGGCGACACGCTCACGTTCAGCATCCTCGGCAAACCCGCGTGGGCGACATTCAACACCGCGAACGGCAAGCTCAGCGGTACGCCGGGGAGCGGTGACGTTGCCAACTATGCGAATATTCGGATCAGTGTTTCCGACGGTCAGGTGTCGACGAATCTCGCGGCCTTCAGCATCAATGTCGTTGCGACGGCCACCGGTGGCGCGACGCTGACGTGGAACCCGCCGACGACGAAAACCGACGGCAGCGCCCTCACCGATCTCGGCGGCTACAAGATCTACTGGGGAACGGCTCAGAACAATTATCCGAATTCGAAGACGTTGAGCGGTGCGGGTTTCTCGAGCGCGGTAGTCGATCAACTCACGCCCGCGACCTGGTACTTCGTCGTGACGGCGTTCGATACGTCGGGCAACGAGAGTGCGTACTCGAACGTCGCTACGAAGACGATTCCGTAGCTCCTCTCCATTCGGTCACCGGCCGGCGATTCGCCCGCCGGCTCGATGCGCGTGCTGTGGACGCTCGCGGTCGGTGGCGCGAGCACCGTGCTCGCGGACGGCAACGGCGCAAATGTCGCAACGGCGCGCGAGGCAGTTTGGTAGGCCCGCTACGGGCGGAGCCACAGGCGTCGGAGGGTGGTGGGCGATGCAGGGATTGAACCTGCGACCTCTCCCGTGTGAAGGGAGCGCTCTCCCGCTGAGCTAATCGCCCGTGCCGGCGGCAGAGTTTAGTGGGCCGTTCCCGCGCGGTCAACGACGCGCGCGTCGCGTCGGCTCGCTTTTTCCGGTTGATATACTTCAGCGAGTCCACGACTCCCGTGGGAGAGGCGATGGCGCGACCGATTCTCTTCGCCTTGCGGGCATGTCCGGTTGGGTCGTCCGTGCGCATGGTGGCGTCCGGGCAACGTCACATCGCCGGCTTGTTCCGAGCACCGATCGGGTGGCGGAGGTACGGTCCGAACCTGCCCACGCTCGAGATCTGCGAATCCGTGACTCCCTAACGGTAACAGCCGGGGATTGTGTAGTAGGGTGCACACCTTTGGTAAGCACGGTACGTAACCAGCATGCGTGTCACGATTTTTGGCCGGGGTACGTGGGCCTCGTCACCGGTGCGTGCCTGGCCGAAACCGGTAACCACGGTGTTATGCGTCGACATCGACGCGGACAAGGTCGAGCGGCTCAAGCAGGGGACATTCCGATCTACGAGCCCGGCCTCGATCGGATCGTCGAGAACGGCCGCCAGAGTCGGGGCGCCTCGAGTTCACCACGACATCGCTGCCGGTGTTGCGCACGGTCTGTTCCAGTTCATCGCGTCGGCACGCCGCCGGGTGAGACGGCTCGGCCGATTTGTCGCACGTGGTCGCGGTCGCGCGCTCGATCGGCGAGCACTTGCTCCGATTACCGCATCATCGTCGACAAGTCGACCGGTGCCCTGTCGGCACGGCCGATCTGTCGCGCCGAGGTGCAGGAGCGCTTGAACCAGCGCCCGCGCGATCGATTTCGACGTCGCTCGAACCCGGAGTTCTTGAAGGAGGGCGCCGCGGTGAGGACTTCATGAAGCCGGATCGCATCGTGATCGGAACGGACAATCCGCGCACGGCCGAACTGCTGCGCGCGCTTGTACGAGCCATTCAACCGCAATCACGAACGGGTGATCGTCATGAGCATCGCTCGGCGGAGCTCACGAAGTACGCCGCGAACGCGATGCTGCGCTACCAAGATCAGCTTCATGAACGAGCTCGCGAACGTCGCGGAGCGAGCGGGCGCGGACATCGAGGATGTGCGTATGGGTATCGGCTCCGATCCGCGTATCGGCTACGACTTCATCTACCCGGGATGCGGCTACGGCGGCTCCTGTTTCCCGAAGGACGTGCAAGCGCTCGCGGCGTCCGCCGGCAAGATGCGGCTACGACAGCGAGCTGCTCGGGCCGTCGAGACACGTCAATCGAGCGCCAGAAGCACGGTGTTGTTCGAGAAGATCAGGAATCATTTCAACGGCGAGTTGCGCGGTAAGGTGGTCGCACTCTGGGGGCTCGCGTTCAAGCCGAACACCGAACGACATGCGCGAGGCGTCGAGCCGCGTGCTGATGGAGTGCCTTGTGGGACGCCGGCGCACGCGTCCAAGCCTACGACCCAATCGCGAGGAGCGAGGCGCAGCAAATCTACGGTGAGCGCAACGACTTGCTTCTCTGTAACAGCGCCGACGGGCACTCGACGGCGCCGACGTGCTTGCAATCGTGACCGAATGGCGAGAGTTTCGCGCTCCAGACTTCGATCTGGTGAAAAGAATGCTGCGTGAGCCGGTCGTGTTCGATGGCCGAAATTTGTACGATCCGGAAGTGTTACGCCAGGGAGGGCTGCGCTACTTCGCGATCGGTCGAGGCGATTCCGTGGCGACGCAATCTTCCTCGCGCGGACGCGATTCGCAGTCACGGTCGTGAACCAGATGCGGCTACGTACTCTCTGTAGGAGCTAACGTAGAAGTGCCACACGGAGCGTTCTGTTGCGAGTGAACTCTAAAGTCACCCTTCTCGCAGCCGGTGAGTTCGTGCTGGCCGTCGTCGCTGTGCACGCGGCGGCGTTCGTCCGTTTCGCTGGTGATCTGCCGGCGGAAACGGAGGGTAGCGTACTGTGGTTGCGCTCCTTGATATTCGGAGCGGTCGTGGTCGTATCGATGACCGCGATCGGTCTCTATCAGATCCGGCAACGACTGAAGATCGAGGGTGTCGCCGTTCGTGTGGCGCTCGGGCTCGGGTTGGCCGCGGTCGGTCTCGCGGTCATATATTTCGCAGTCCCCATACTGCGATTGTGGCGCGGCTGGTGGGTGCTGAGTTTCGTGCTGACGCTGCTGTTGTTCATGTGCAGCCGAATCGCCTTTGCGAAGGCCGTGGATCAGAGTGCGTTCCGCCGCCGCGTGGTTGTCTACGGCGCGGGCAAGCGCGCCTCGGCATTGCTCGAGCTGCGCCGGCGCAGCGATCAACGAGGGTTTCAACTGCTCGCGTTCTTGCCAGTGCCAAACGAGCCGCTGCTCGTGCAGGACGCAAGGGTCGACTACTCGACCACGAACGTCCTAGAATTCGTGCACAAGCACAGCGCCGAGGAAGTGGTGATCGCGATGGACGATCGCCGCCGAAACTTCCCGATCCGCGAACTGCTCGACTGCAAGTTCGAAGGCATCGACGTAGTGGACATTTTCGCGTTCCTCGAGCGCGAGTCCGGCAAGGTTAGGATCGATCTGCTCGCCCCTTCGCTGATGATATTTTCCGACGGCTTTACGCAGCGCCCCTCGCGGATGATCGCGCTTCGCTTGTTCGATCTCGCGGTGAGTATCACCGTATTGCTGATGGGATGGCCGCTGATGCTGCTTACGGCCCTCGCGATCCTTCTCCAGGACGGTCGCCCAGTTCTCTACAGGCAAACCCGCGTCGGATTGCTCGGCAAGCCGTTCGAGCTGCTGAAGTTCCGCAGCATGACGAAGAACGCGGAGATTGCCGGCGAGGCGCGCTGGGCGCAGAAGAACGATACGCGCGTAACGAGGGTCGGTGCGCTGATCCGCAAGCTGCGTTTCGACGAGTTGCCGCAGCTTTTCAACGTGATCAACGGCGACATGCGCTTCGTCGGCCCGCGGCCGGAGCGGCCCGAGTTCGTCAAGGAGCTGGCGGAGAAGATTCCCGTACTACCACGAGCGACATTGCGTCAAGCCAGGTCTCACGGGTTGGGCGCAGCTGTGCTACCCCTACGGGTCGTCCGAGAATGACGCGCTCCAAAAGCTGCAGTTCGACCTGTACTACGTGAAGAATCAGAGTCTGATTTTCGACCTCATGATC
>CAVUKQ010000003.1:0-625903 GCA_963742115.1 uncultured Gammaproteobacteria bacterium | reverse complement strand
GAAGAAGAAGTGGCGCGCCGCCCACACGACTCGCCGCGAGAACGCCTTGAACTCCGCGCGCTACGCGTGGAACGCGGAGAGCCCCGTGAGCACGGCGCGGCTCGCGATGGAAGTCTGGAACGTGATTCGTGAACGCGACTGGGCGCTCGTGTCCGAGTCGTTCTTCTCTTGGCCGTCCGATCTTTGGCAGATCGACAAGCACTACCAGCACATCGGCGGGTCGGGCGGAGCCGGCGTCGGCTACGGCGCTCCTTCGTCCGTCGGTGCGGCGCTCGCGCATCGCGACGCGGGGCGGCTCGCGGTGAGCTTCCAACAGGACGGCGACCTGCTGTATGTGCCCGGCGTGCTGTGGACCGCCGCGCATCACAGGATTCCGCTGCTCTCGGTGATGCACAACAACCGCGCGTATCACCAGGAGGTCATGCATCTGCAGCGCATGGCCGCGCGTCGCCAGCGCGGCGTCGACGGTCACGCGCTCATCGGCACGCAGCTCGACGATCCGCCGCTCGACTTCGCGAGCATCGCGAAAGGCATGGGCGTCTGGTTCGCTGGTCCGATCACCGATCCCGACAAGCTCGGTCCCGTGCTCCACGAAGCGCTCGCGGTCGTCGAGCGCGGCGAGCCCGCGCTCATCGACGTCGTGTCGCAACCGCGTTGAACGAGGCGATGCAATGAACGGCCGCCGCTTACGCGCAGTGTCTCTGAGTGCGGCTTGCCTCGTGCTCGCGCTCGCCGCTGCGCGCTCGGGTGTTGCACAGGAAAACGGCCGGGCGCTATTCGACGGCTACGGCTGTTTCCAATGCCACGGACACGAAGGCCAAGGCGGCGCCGCACCACGCATCGCGCCGAGCGCCTATCCCTATGAGGCATTCGAACGGCTCGTGCGGCGTCCCGCGAACGAGATGCCCGCGTATTCGCCGGCTGCGCTCAGCGACGAGACGCTGCAGGCGATCTATCGCTACGTACGCGCGGTGCCCGAGCCACCGCCGGCGGCCGACATCGCGTTGCTTCGTTGAGGGAGCTCGATCTCCTAAATATCCCACGTTGCGTCTCCCGGAGGTCCGTTACCCAACACTGCTCCCCTACGCTGCGCGCAATGCGTAAGACGTTGCTGATTGTATTTCTCGCGCCCGCGATATTGCTGTCCTGCACGCCGCAAACGTCGCCGCCGATCACGACCCAGGAGGTTCATGCCAATTTGAACCAACTGATGCAGGGCGTCGTGTATCCAGCGGCCAATGTTTTGTTCTCCGCGCAAAGCGAGGATCCCGGAGCCCTGGAGCGCCCCCCGGTCAAAGACCCGGCGATGGCAACGGACCCGCTCGTGAGCGTCTTTGGCGGATGGCAGGCGATCGAAAACTCGGCGTTGGCTCTCGCGGAGTCCGCGAATTTGTTGTCGGTCCCGGGCCGCGTTTGCTCGAACGGCGCGCCCGCTCCAATCACCGACCCGGCCTGGTCGATGTTCGTGGATGCGATTCGTGATGCCGGACTGCAAGCCTATGCAGCGGCCCAAGCGAAAGATCGGGACAAGATGATCGAACTCTCAGAAGCGATAAACGATTCTTGCGTGAACTGCCACCGAAAGTGGCGGCCCAGGGTGGCGGAGAATCGCTGCAAGTAGGAGGCCCGGCGCTACTCGCGGGCGCACGTCGAGGAGTGTCCTCGCATGGCGATCAGCAGACTCGCAATGACCGATGAGCAACGCAAGTCGGTCGCGCTGGAATACCTGAAGGCGTTCGACAACAAGGGCGTGACGTCTGCCGGCGGCAGCATTCTCGATCTATTCGCCGACGATGCGCAGGTGTTCTTTCCGAAGTGGGGTCTCGCTACCGGCAAGGCACAGATCGGCCAGCTATTCACCGATTTCAGCGCACTTCTGAAGGGTATCCTGCACGACTACGCGTCGTTCAACTGGATCATGACCGGCACGGACACCTTCGCTTGCGAGGGCACGAGCGCGGGCGTCCACGTGGACGGTGCCTGGCGGGCCGGCGTCACGCATGCAGGCCGCTGGTGCGATGTGTTCGAGGTGCGCGATTTTCTGATCCAGCGCTGCTTCATCTATCTCGACCCGGACTATGCAGGTCTCGACACGGTTCGTTACCCTTGGCTAGCGGCCGGAGCGCGCGATCCGTCGAAGCCTATGGGCTCGTAGGAATTAACGGTCGACGGCTCAGCCGGACCTTGCCACGGTTGGCACTACAAGCCGGACACTCAGTCCAAAGGAGAAGCAATGCGCGCGATTGACCTGCTGATCGCCTTGGCCCTGCTGGCGCCTGCCGATACCTTCGCTCAGACGACGCCCTGGGGCGACCCTGACCTTCAGGGCGTGTGGTCGAACCTGACGCCGATTCCGCTCGAACGCCCTGCTGCACTGGCCGATAAGCCATTTTTCACAAAGGCAGAAGCGGCCGAGATCGAGAAAAGCGCGCTCGCCACGACGCTCAAGAACGTCGCAGCGGCGATCGCTACGAGCGGGGAGTTCAACGAGATCTGGCTGGAGTCGGCGAAGGGTCGAGTGCCCCGCAATCTGAGCACGTCCCTCGTGATCGATCCGTCTGACGGAAAGATTCCCTACACACGCGAAGGCAGAGCGCGGTGGGAGGAGACGCCGCATCTGACGACGGAACGGATCACCGGACGCGCGCTGCGCGCGGACACGTGGGAGGATCGCGCGCTCCAAGAGCGCTGCATCACCTCCGACACGATGTTCTATCCGAACGGGTTCTACAACAATTACATGCAGATCGTGCAGGCCCCAGGCTCTGTCGTCATCCGCCTTGAGAACATGCACGACACGCGCGTGATCCCGCTTGATCGCCGTCCACGCCTGGGCGCGAATATCAAGCAGTGGACTGGCGACTCCCGCGGCTGGTGGGAGGGCAAGACGCTCGTTGTGGAGACGACGAACTTCAACAGCCGCCGGCGGTTTCACGGTGCCACAGAGAATCTCAAGCTCGTCGAACGCTTCACCCGCGTCGACAACGACACCATAGACTACCGGCTGACTGTCTCGGACCCGCAAACGTTCACCCAGCCGTGGACGCTGGAGAACAGCCTGTGGCGAACCGATGAAAAGATCTACGAGGCCGGCTGTCACGAAGGGAACATCGGTCTCGCCGGCATATTGGCCGGCGCGCGAGCCCAGGAAGAGAAGTAGGCGTTGCGCAAACCGAGCGAGCAGAGCGTCCACCTCCGTCTCTAGCGTCGACCGGTCACGGCGCGCACACGGCGGCGTCGAGCCGCAGGAAGCGCGCCGCGTTGTTGCAGAGGATGTCGGCCTTCTGCTCGGCCGACAGGAATTCGGCCGTGGCGATCGCATCGATGCCGGGTAGCACCTGATTCGGAAAATCCGACCCGAACACGATGCGCTTGCCGAAGCCGGCGTCGACGATGCTCGTAGGTGTGCGTAGTAGCTCGGGCGCGGCACCATGAACTCCGCTTGCAGGGCGGCGACGTCGACGTAGACGTTCGGATGCGCGTACAGCAACGCGAGCATCGAGTCGCGAAACGGCCAACCCGCGTGCATGACGAGTAACCGCAGCCGCTTGTGCTTCAGCAGCACCTCCTCGAGCAGCAACGGATCGTTGGCCGCCATCCGAAACTCCGGGAACGTGAACGGCAGCGGGCTCTCGTCGTACGCGGCGAACGGCGGCCCTGGGCCCATGTGCAGCGCGACGGGCAGGTCGAGCTCCTCGGCGAGCTGCCAAAAAGGTTCGAGGCGCGTGTCGTTCGGTGCGACGCCGAGATACTGCGGGATCGCTTCGCCGAGCGCGCGGATGCGGCCCGCTTGCGCCTCGGCGCGCAGCCACGCGAGGTCCGGAAAATCCGCGGTGCCGTCCCAGCACCGCCGCTCGATGAACGCGGCGCGGCCGCCGGGGCACGGCAGCGTCAGCGACGGCAGGTACTGCGACGACTCGAGCGCGGCCGCCCACGCGCCGAGATCCGTCGCGAGGCTCGCGAGCCAGATGAAACGGATGTTGGCCGCGCGCATCGTTGCCAGCTCCTGCGCCGGCGTGACGTTCGTGCTGTGCACGTGCATGTCGATGACGGGCGGGCGCGCGGCGGCCGGCGGTTGTGCCTTGACGGTCGATACGACGGCGAGCGCGGCGGCGAGAGCGAGCGAAACGAGTAGTCGAATGCCTGTGTGGAAGGCGCGGAGCCTGGGACGCGCAGCCGTGGCGGTCGCTGTCGTCGATCGTCGCTGCCATCGAGTGTCCTCGTCGTGGAAGGTGGGCGAGCAGCGTGTGGCGGCGGCGCGCGGTGCGGAAGTACGATACGGCGTCCGACCGTACGTACGCCGTTCCCCCAAGGACTTACGCGCTCCATGCAGTCGCCAGTGGTCTCGCCGGAGTCGGTGAAGGCAGCGCTCGAGCGGCTGCTCGCCAGCCAAACCCTCGGCAGCGCCAAGCGCTCCGCGGCGTTGCTCGAGTTCCTCGTGCGCGCGGTACTCGAAGGGCGCGCGCGTGAGCTCAAGGAATACACGCTCGGCGCCGACGCGCTCGGCCGCGGCAAGGATTACGACCCGCGCACGGATCCGATTGCACGCGTCGAGGCGTCGCGGTTGCGCGGCCGGCTCGAGCTCTACTACGCAACCGAAGGCGCGACCGACGACGTCGTGATCTTGCTGCCGAAAGGCAGCTACGTACCGAAAATCGAACAGCGGGCTACGAAGGCGCCGGCCGAGGCGGTCGCTGCGTCGGCACGCGCCGGCGGTCGGCGGCGTGTCGCCGTGTTCGCGGGTCTGCTCGTGGGAGCTGCCGTGCTCGGCGTGCTCTTGTCGTTCGCCGCGCCATGGCGCGCGCCGGCGACGGCGGCATCGCCGCCGCAGGCGCGGGCGATCTTCGACGCCGCGCTCGGCGCACCTGGTACGGTCGCGATGCTCGTCGGCAGCAGCGTGGCGTTCACGCCCGACGGCGAGAGTCTCGTGCTGCTCGTGCTCGATGCGAACGGGAACACGAGCCTGTTCGTGCGGCGTCTCGACGAGCTCGACGCGCGGCAACTGCCGGGAACGCTGGGTGCCAGCGGTGCGTTCTTCTTCTCGCCCGATAGCCGCTGGGTCGCGTTCTTCTCCGAAGGCAAGCTCAAGAAGACGTTGCTCGACGGCGCGGGCTCGCCGCTCACGCTGGCCGAGATCAGCGACATGCTCGGCGGCGCGTGGGGCAGCGACGGCACGATCGTCGCTAACTTGAGCGGCGAGCCGATCCTGTGGCGGCTGTCCGAGAACGGCGGCGTGCCGGAGCCGCTCGTCGACCGCTCGGCTGCACGCGTCGGCCCGCGTTGGCCGCAGCTTCTGCCCGGCGGGCACGCAGTTCTGTACAGCGCCTACGTCGGAATCGGCTCGGACGCGCGCATCGACGTCACCGAGCTCGCGAGCCAGCGCACGACGACGCTGATCGCGCGCGGCACGCATGCGCGCTACGTGCCAAGCGGCCATCTCGTGTACCTCGATCGCGGCACGCTGTTCGCCGTCGCGTTCGACGTGCAGACACTCGCCGTGCGCGGCGAGGCCGTGCCGATCGTGCGCGACGTGGCCGTGACGAACGAGTTCGGTTTCGGCCACTACGATGTATCCGCGAGCGGCACGTTGGCGTACCTGCGCCAGGCCAGCACCGCGCGCACGATCGAATGGCTCGACGGCGGCGACGCTGCGCGGCCGCTGCTCGCGGAGCCGGGGCGCTACACGTGGCCGCGGTTGTCACCGGACGGGAAGCAGCTCGCGTACGCACTGCTCGAAGGCAGCGACTCCGACATTTGGATCCACGACCTCGCAACTCACGCGAAGCGGCGCCTGACGATTGGCGGCGGCGACCAGACGATGGCCGTGTGGACCGCGGACGGTCGGCATCTCGTGTATCAGGAGAGCGCCGAGCCCGCGCTCTATGCGCGCCGCAGCGACGGCACGGGCGAAGCGCGGCGCCTATTGCCCGGCATCAACGTGCCGTGGTCGTTCACGCCCGACGGCCGCCGGCTCGCGTATCACGGTATGACGATGGCCACGGGCTTCGATCTCCTGACCCTTCCGCTCGAGATCGGTGCCGACGGCGAGCTTGCGGCAGGCACGCCTGAAGTGTTTCGCGCGCTGCAGACCTACGAAACCTATCCTGCGTTCTCGCCCGACGGGCGGTTCGTCTCGCACGGCTCGAACGAGTCGGGCGCGTGGGAGGTGTACGTCCGCACCTATCCCGGCGGCGACAAAGCGTGGCGCGTGTCGATGGGCGGCGGCCGCATCTCAGCGTGGGCCAAGAACGGCACGCTGTTCTACGA
Source organism: uncultured Gammaproteobacteria bacterium (assembly GCA_963742115.1). Taxonomy (GTDB): domain Bacteria; phylum Pseudomonadota; class Gammaproteobacteria; order Steroidobacterales; family Rariloculaceae; genus FEN-1219. The sequence goes on along the minus strand of CAVUKQ010000003.1, from coordinate 619,636 downwards.
GACGCTCGAGCAGCGGCTCATGACGGTGCCGTATCGCATCGAGAACGGCGAGCTCATCGCGGAGGAACCGCGGTTGTGGTCGACGAAGCAGTTGGCGGACACAGGCGTGATCGCGAACTACGACGTCGCGCCCGACGGCTCGGTCGTCGCCGTCGTCGACTCGGGCGAGCCCGTGCCGCGCGATCGCGTCACGATCGTCACGGGCTTCTTCGATCAGTTGCGCCGCGCGACGCAGTAGTGAATCGAAACGCCAATCCATCGCAGCGAGCGCGACACTACGCGATCTTCCGGAGCGGCCTGGGTCCAGGGTACATGACGTCAGAACAGGTACGCGACGCTGCTCTGGGCACTTGCGTGGGCACGGCCGGACCAGGTCATAGGCCATTCGTCCGAACGGCGCGGACACGCGGATTTGGCTGTCCGTGAGTCGGTTGCACACTCGCAGCGCGGTCTTTGTTGGGGAGCATTCGCGCTCGCATCAGCGAGCGAGACACTGACGTAGACCAAGCGATCTTGATTGCGTGAAGTTTTGCTTGCCACGTAGAGTTTTGCGCAGCCGCCCCGCACCTAAGAAGTCGGAGTTCATGCCGACGCATTGCGAAGATGAGTTCAACGCATTGGTGCAAGCCACCAAGAATTAGTAGGCTCCACAGCACGAAAACGTAGGGAGGGGCCAATGCACGACGTTTGGGACCAGGCGATGTCATTCGCCTTCGTACCGCCCACGCAATCGCAGCGGCGTCTGACGATGGTGTTCATCGGCTGCCTATTCGCGGCGTGGGTCGGGATGGCACCGTTCGCGCTCGCGCCACTGGCACGAACCGACGGGTATATTCCCGCAGTCCAGGCCGTCCTTTCTTCGACTGACTTCGTGACGGCCATGCTGTTGCTGGGCGAGTATGCGCTCGCTCGATCGACAGCGCTTTTGGCATTGGCGAGCGGTTATCTTTTCTCTGCGCTGATCGTCATCGCACATACCCTCACGTTTCCGGGCGCCTTTGCTCCGACCGGCCTTCTGGGTGCAGGAACACAAACCGCCGCATGGCTGTACGTATTTTGGCATGCCGGTTTCCCGACGGCCGTCGCGGTTTATGCCTGGCTAAAACCCCGCACGCCCGATGTCCGTTCATCGGCAGCAGCGGCGATCGGCTGGAGCGTGACGATCGTTATCGGCCTCGTGGCCGCACTGACGTGCGCCGTGACCGCATGGGACGAGTCCCTCCCGGTTCTCGTTACCAGTGAACGGGGCTTCTCGCTGCTCGGCGATTGGATCAATGGCATCTCTTTGCTCGTCGCCACACTCTCGCTGGTACTTCTTTGGGTCAGACGCAGCTCCATGCTCGATTGGTGCCTCATCGTGGTCGTCGGCCAGTCCATCGCCGAGGCGGCGCTCGTGACTTTCATTGCTGCGAGCCGGTACAGCGTTTCGTTTTATTCCGGCCGAATGTTGAACGTCGTGGCGTCCAGCTTCGTCCTTGCCGCTTTGCTCTGGGCGGCGATGAACTGGTACGCGCGGCGCCGGCACACAGTCACACCGGCTACCGAGCTCCGCCCCGACCAAGCGCTGCGAAACGCGGTGGCGATCCATGAGACGGCCAAAAACCAACCTGACTTGGCACGAGTTCTGCTGGTCGACGACGAGCCGAGTTTGCTCAGGGCGATGCGCCGAGGCTTTGCAAATGATTTCGACGTCCACACAGCCGAATCGGCGGAGGAAGCGCTGACGGTGATAAGGAATAGCGAGCCGTTTGCGGTAGTTGTCGCTGATTTTCAAATGCCAGGAATGGATGGTTGCGAGTTTCTGTCGCACGTCGCTGCGCTTTCTCCGCGCGCAGTGCGAATCATGATGAGCGGCGATCTCGATACGGAGACCGGTATTCACTTGGCGAATACCGGCCACGTTTTCAAATTCTTCAGCAAGCCGTTCGACTTAGCCGAGTTGCGGGCGGCTTTGGATGAGGCCGTACGGCAGAATCGGCGCAGCGGGCACTCGCGGCAACATTAGCGTTGCAGCCAAACGAGTCTCCTGCTGCTGTCACCGCGGAGCACTGCGTGCTGGAACCCGTTCTGCTCCGCGCTCAAGCCGCGCGCAGTACCACGTGGATGCCGTCGCGATCCTTGAAATGCAGCTCGTCCGCGTCATCACTCCCCACGAGCGTCGCGCCGAGCGCGGTGAGCTTTGCCGCCACGGTGTCGCGGTCGAAGGGCGCCACGTTGACGCAATAGTGATCGATTCGCGGCGACTCCCCACTAGGCGCCGTCAGGACACCGAGGCGAGTATCGGCCAGCTGGAACCACACGCCAGCAGCGTCGCGTCTCGATTCCGCGCCGAAGAAAAGGCGGTAGAACGGCAGCGCGCGCTCGAGATCGGAAACCATCAGGACCACGCGCTCGAGCGCGATCGGCGTGACCACGGGTCCTTGGTCCGTGATGCGCACGGAGGGGCGACGCGAAGCCAAGGCTTCGGTGGGCAGCGAAGAGACGCTCTCGTTCAGGCCGAGTAGCTGCAGCCTGAGCCCGTCGGGGTCGCCAACCAATCCTTGGTTACCGACCGTAAGACCTTCGGTCCGAAGCCGTTCGATCATGGCCGGTGGATGATAGTCCTCGATCAGTGCGCAATAGTGGTCGATCCGCGACGCGCGTCCGTTTGCGCCGCCGATCGCGATGCTGTCACTGCCGATCTTGACGTAGTAGCGCAGCGGCGGTTCGGCTTCTTTGGTCAACGTGGGGCTGAATAGTCGCCCATAGAACTGGCCGGCCACTTCGACATCGGCCACCTGCATGCCGAAGTGTTGCAACCCAGTGGTCCGCAAGGGCAACAATTCCGACGTGCGTTCCTGAGCCGCAGCCAGCAGCGGCCAGCAAGCTGTAGCTGCAGCGAGCTGCAATAACTCTCGCCGCGAGGTTGGCGATACCAGTGGGGCGGTGGACTCGGAGCGACGGCAAATCTTCATCGGCTGCGCCTCGCGCGTTGGTGCTGGGGGTCGACTATCGACCGTGCTAGCGGGCGTTTCAGCGATTCATCGTATGCGGCGATAGCGACGTCGCACAAGCGGCGAGACGCCCCCGTACTCATCCGACGCAAACGGCGGCGCTAAGAAACGCCGCTGAGCTCAACGAGCTCCCGAATAGGTTTGGAACGATGGCCGCGGGCTGAATGTAAAAGAAAAGAAATCCTCAGGTTCGCCGAGGCGTTCGCGCGCGTCCGTGCGTTCCGCACCCTTGCTCCGTGTGAGAGACTCCCAACCGCGGCACGACAAGCCGCTCCGTCCAACTCCAGCGAGAGTGACGAGATGAGCGAACGCTCGACGCACACCGGCGGCGACTTCCCGAGGGGGCGAGGGGATGGTAGGGCCGTAATCCTTGCATTGCCCGCCGTGCTGCTCGTCGCGGGCGGCGCCCTTTATTTCTTCGTCCAGCGCGAGCACGCGGCCGACGTGACGACGGTGGCCGCGCAGTATTGCGCGGGCTGCCACAATGCCACGGATTGGGACGGCGGTATCGCCTTTGATACCACGGGCGCCGATCTCGCCGTTGTAACCGAGCAGGGCGATGAGCCGGCCGGCGCGATCCTCGAGCGCGCCGTGCGCAAAGTGAAAGCCGGTCTCATGCCGCCCGCAGACGCCGACCGGCCCGCACCGGCGGTGCTCGATGCATTCGTCGTGTCGCTCGAAGAGCGGCTCGATCGCGCGGCGGCCGCGCACCCCGATCCCGGCGCCGCACCGTTGTCGCGCTTGAACCGCGCCGAATATCGCAACGCCGTGCGCGACCTGCTGGCTTACGACGCGACGCGCGAGCTCGAGACGCTGCCGGCGGACGGTGCCGTCGCGGGCTTCGACAATCTCGGCGACGGCCTGCGCGCATCGCCGACGCTCATAGAGGCGTACATCGGCGCGGCGGTCACGATTGCGCGCCAGGCCGTCGGCGATCGCGCGGCCGACGCAGCGCAGGCGCGCTACGAGGCACCGAAAGGTCAGCGCCAAGACCGGCACGTCGACGGCCTGCCGCTCGGCAGCCGCGGGGGGTTCGTGTTCACGCACACGTTCCCGCTCGACGCCGAGTATCAGTTCAACGTCATGCCGCGCGAGGCGAGCCCGTTTCGCGGCGTGGCGCTGTGCGAGGTGCCCGAGATCACGGTCGCGCTGAACGGCCGCACGCTCGAGGTCGACGATCCGCGCTCGTTCCGCATGTTCGTGCCGGCCGGTCCGCAGACCGTGGCCGTCGCGTTGCTCGACCACTCGCGCTGCGCGGGCGTCAACGATCTGCATGACGTGTACGCGATCGGCGGTGCCATCGTGCGCGTCGATATCGGCGGGCCGTTCGACGCCTCCGGTCCCGGCGACACGCCGAGCCGGCGCGCGATCTTCTCCTGCTATCCGAAGTCCGCCGCCGAGGAAGAGCCGTGCGCGCACGCGATCGTCGCGCGGCTCGCGGCGCAGGCCTATCGACGGCCGCTCGCGGCCGACAGCGCCGACATCGCGACGCTGCTCGAGTTCTATCGACGCGGCCGCGACGAAGCCGGCTTCGAGGCCGGCGTACAGCAAGCCGTCGCGCGCATGCTCATGAGCCCGCAGTTCGTTTTCCAGCTCGAGCACGAGCCGCCCGGCGTCGCGCCGGGCGACGTGTACGCTGTCAGCGACCTCGAGCTTGCGACGCGATTGTCGTTCTTCTTGTGGAGCAGCGTGCCCGACGCGCCGCTCGTCACGGCCGCGGCGGAAGGGCGCTTGAGCGACCGGGCCGAGCTCGCGACCCAAGTGACGCGCATGCTCACCGACGAGCGCTCGAGCGCGCTCGTCGAGAACTTCGCGGCACAGTGGCTGAGCCTGCGCGAGCTGCGCGAGGCGTTGCCGCAGGATCCCGGCTTCGACGGCTACCTCGAGCTCGCTCTCGAGCAAGAGACGTCGTTGCTCGTGCAGCAAGTGATCGACGAGAACCGCAGCGTGCTCGACCTGCTCGACTCGGACGTCACCTTCCTGAACGAGCGCCTGGCCGAGCACTACGGCATCGCCGGCGTGCACGGCAGCTACATGCGGCCCGTGCAGTTGCCGGACGACAGCCCGCGGCGCGGTTTGCTCGGTCACGGTAGCTGGCTCACGGCCACGTCGGTCGCCGACCGCACGTCGCCCGTCATTCGCGGCCAGTGGTTCGTCACGCATCTGCTGGGCGCCCCTGTGCCGACGCCGCCGCCGGGCGTCGAAGCCGATCTGTCCGACGAGGCGGCCGTCGCTCGCGAGGGCGACACTTTGCGCGAACGGCTCGAACGGCACCGCGCGAACCCGACGTGCGCGTCGTGCCATCGCATCATGGATCCGATCGGCCTCGCGCTCGAGAACTTCGATCTCGTCGGACGCTGGCGCGACACCGACAACGGCAAACCCGTCGACACGTCGGCCATGCTCATCGACGGCACGCCTGTGCGTGGCGTCGCCGATTTGCGCGCGGCGCTGCTCGCGAAGCCCGAGGTGTTCGTCACGGCGCTCACGGAGAAGCTGCTCACGTACGCGCTCGGGCGCGTCGTCGACTACCGCGATCAGCCGACGGTGCGCGCGATCGTGCGGGCGGCGGCACCCGACGGCTACAAGTTCGACGCGCTCGTGCAAGGCATTGTCGCGAGCGACGCGTTTCGCAAGCGCAGCAAGCACGTCGAGCCGAGCACGGCGACGCTGTCGGCGCGCCAAGCCGCGGCCAATAACTAACGAGTAAGGGGGACGGAGTGGTGGAGACATTCGACGAAGGCCGGCGCGTGCGCCGGCGGCTGCTGCAAGGTGCGCTAGGTCTCGGCGCGCTGCACCTCGCGGCTGGTAACGCTCGCGCGCAGACCGACGCGAAACCGTCCGAAGCGCTCGTCGCGAGCCAGATGCCCGTCAAAGGAGTCGGGCTCGAGCACATCGGCACCACCGTCAAAGACGTCACGCCGTCCGCGAAGTTCTTCGGCCGCGTGTTCAATACCTTCCTCTACAAGGAAAAGGACCCGCCGCTGCGCTACTACGTGACGCTCGATCCCGGCTACATCGCGATCGGCGGCAACGAGAGCCGCACGACGGGCGTCATCGATCACGACTGCGTGCTCGCGGACGGCTACGACCGCGCGGCCATGGCCGTGCGGCTCGAGCGCGAAGGGTTCGCGCAAGGCAATCGCGGCATCTTCGGCGACCCCGACGGCTTGCGCTTGCAGCTCCTCACGGGCGGCGGCTTGGCCGCGACGACGGAGCCGGCCGGACGGCTCGTCGACGGCGAGCCGCTCGTGCGGCCGCGCGGGTTGCACCGCGTGCTGCGCCTCGTCACGGACGTCGATCGCTCGACGGCGTTCTACCGCAAGATGCTCGGCGGCGAGCCGCAGACCGACGCCGAGGGCACGTGGTTCAAGGTGGGTCCCACGCGCTTCGGCATCCGCCTCGCGCGCGCGGGCGAGACGCCGCGCATCGACCGGTTTTGCGTCAACGTCGCGGCCGGCGGCTACGACCGTGACGCCGTCGCGAAGTCGCTCGCGGGCCTCGGTGCCACGATCGTCAAAGACGATTCGCCGTATCTGCATTTCCAATCACCGGACGGCATCGGGGTCGAGCTGCGACCCGTCGATCCGGCCAAGTTGTGGGATCGCACTTAGCGCAAGAACGAGGGCTACGCCATGAGATTCTTGACCGGAAAGTGCTTGTCGCGCCGCGCCGTGTTGCGCGGCGCCGGGGTCACAGTCGGTTTGCCGCTGCTGCAGTCGATGCTGCCCGCGGGGCGCGCGTGGGCCGCCGGCGGGGTGCCGCAGTCGCGGCTCGGCTGCATCTACATTCCGCACGGCGCTGTCATGAGCCGCTTCACGCCGAGCGGCGACGGCGAGGAGCTCACGCTCTCGCCGACGCTCGCGTCGCTCGAGCCGCACCGTGCGCGGCTCAACGTCGTCAGCGACACGACGCTGCCGAACGCCTACGGCGCCGACGCGTCGGCCGGCGCGAACCACATCCGCTCGTCGTCCGTGTGGCTCACGGGCGCGAAGCCGGGCTCCGAGCCCGTGCCGAGCATGGGCATCTCGCTCGACCAGGTGGCCGCGCAACATTTCGGCCAGGAGACCCCGTTGCCGTCGCTCGAAGTGGCCATGGAGGAAGGCGCGACGATCAGCTGGCGCGCGCCCACCGTGCCGCTGCCGATGCAGAACAACCCGCAGCTCGTGTTCACGCGCCTGTTCGGCGACGGCGCCACTAACGCCGAGCGCACGGCGCGACGCGCGTTGTCGCAGAGCTTGCTCGACTCCGTCGTCACAGAGCTCGGCACGCTCGAGGCCGATCTGCCGCACGACGATCGCACGCGGCTCGATCAATATCTCACCGACGTGCGCGAGGTGGAACGCCGCATCGAGCTCGCGGCATCGCGCGTGACGGACGCGGCCGCCGCGCCCGCGAAGCCGGCCGGTATCCCCGACGACTACGAGGAACACGCGGGCCTGCTCATCGACCTCGTCGCGCTCGCGTGGGCCGCCGATCTCACGCGTGTGACGACGTTCATGGTGGGCCGCGAGACGAATCAGCGCGTGTTCCCCCGCAGCGGCATCACCGAGGCGTGGCACAACCTGTCGCACCACTCCGAGATTCCCGCGAAGCGCGATCGCGTCGCGCAGCTCAACGCGTATCACACGCGCACGATCATGGGCCGCATGCTCGACAAGCTCGCGGCCACGCCCGACGGCGACGGCACGCTGCTCGACCATTCGCTCGTGCTGTACGGCAGCGGCATGAGCAACTCGAATCAGCACGATCACGAGCCGCTACCGATCCTCGTGGCCGGTGGTGCATCGGGCAAGCTGCGCGGCGGCCGTCACGTGCGCGCGGGCAAGGGCACGCCGTTGTCAAACTTGCAGGTGGCCGTGCTCGACACGCTCGGCGTGCCCGCGCAGTCGTTCGGCGACAGCACGGGCGTCCTGTCGATCTAGAGGTACGCGCGTGACGACGCAGATGCTCGGCCGAAGACAATCGTTCGTGCTCGCCGCGTGCGCTGGGCTGTGGGTCGCGACCGCGGCCGCGCAACCCGCTCCCGACACGCGGCTGCCCGATGCGGCCATGCGCCGCGACCTCGGCACCGTGCGCGCGCTGCTGCGCGAGCGCGCCGATCCGAACGTGCGTGGCGCGTACGAGACCCCGGCACTGCTCTGGGTGGTGCGTGTCGGCGATCTGTCGACCGTCGACGCGCTGCTCGCGGCCGGAGCCGATCCGAATCTCACGGCCGCGCACGGCGTCGCGGCGCTGCACCTGGCCGTCGAGAACGCCGATCTCGAAGTGACGCGCCGGCTGCTCGATGCGGGCGCCGCCGTCGACTTCCCCGACGCCACAGGCGAGACGGCATTGTTCGTGGCCGCGCGCGTCGGCGCGGCGGACGTCGCCAAGCTGCTCATCGAGCGCGGAGCCGAGGTCGATCGGCACGAGCCGAGCTACACTCAGACGCCGCTGCACGTCGCGACGCGCGCCGACAGCGTCGCGGTGGCGAAGCTGCTCGTCGCGTACGGCGCCGACGTGAACGCGCGCACGCTCGCGGGCGACGTGCCGAGCGTTCGCTATACCGAGTCAGAACACGGGCTCGAAGGGCCTCGGCATCAACCGCGGCGGCGTGCCCGATCGCGGCGGGCGCGGCCCCGTGCAAGGCGCGAAGACGCCGCTGCTGTATGCCACGCGCGTCGGCAGCGTCGAGATGACGCGCCTGCTGCTCGATGCGGGCGCCGATCTCGAGCAGACCGACGAGAACGGCATTGCGCCGCTACTCAACACGCTGTTGAACGCGAGCGTCGGCATTCAAAAAGGCCGCACGCATCACTTCGACGTGGCGCAACTGCTCATCGAGCGCGGCGCCAACGTCAACGCCGGCGACTGGTACGGCGAGACGCCGCTGTGGGCGGCCGTCGACGTGCGTAACTGCGACGTCGACGGGGCGACGCGCGACAACGGCGTCGACCGCGCAGCGGCGCTCGACACGATCGCCGCGCTGCTCGAGCACGGCGCGCAGCCGAACGCACGCACCAAGGAATATCCGCCCGAACGGCGGTTCATCACGCGGCTCGGCTCGCTCGCCTGGGTGAACTTCACGGGCCAGACCCCGTTCCTGCGCGCCGCGCTCGCGGGCGACGTCACCGTCATGAAGCTGCTGCTCGAGCACGGCGCGGACCCAAACCTCGCCACCGACGAGGGCACGACGCCGCTCATGGCCGCGGCCGGAGTGAACTGGGTGTACAACCAGACCTACGACGAAGGCCCCGACGCGCTGCTCGCGGCCGTGGACCTGACGCGCTCGCTCGGCAACGACGTCGACGCTGTGAACTCGATGGGCCTGCGCGCGATCCACGGCGCGGCGAACCGCGGCTCGAACGCGATCGTGGCGTATCTCGCGGAGCATGGCGCGCGGCTCGACGCGGCCGACAAGCAGGGCCGCACGCCCGAGGTCTGGGCCGAAGGCGTGTTCCTCGCGACGCACCCGCCCGTGCGCAAGCCCGAGACTCTCGCGTTGCTCGAATCGCTGCATCGCGAGGCCGGGTCAGCCGCAGATGCCGACTGACGCGCCGCCTAGCGGCGGCACGGCGCGCGCTTTCGACGCCCGCGCGTTGCAATGACGAGGTGATTCGGGGTCAGGGGATTTTCTATCGTGCTCCAGGCCGCCGCAGCGAGAAGCGCGCGACACGATCGTCGTTGCTACCCACCCAGATGTCGTCGCCCACGAGCATGGCCGAGCTCACGGCCTGCATCGCAGCCGTTTGATCGGCGCCGCCGAGTCGCGTGAAGGCTAACGTCTCGGGATCCACCTCCAGCACGGACCAGCCCGTCGCGCAGCCTGCGCCGCTGCACACTGTCGGCGCGACGTAGTTGGGACCGGCCGTCAGAAGCTTGCCGTTCGAAGCCCAGTGGATGTTGTCCGGCCGAATGGGCAGCGACACCGTGCGCTTGGCCAGCGGCGTCGCGCGACGATCGAATCGGACTATCTCTTGCGAGCCGATGGCAGCAACGAACACGTAGCGCTCGTCCTTCGAGATGTCGACACCGTTCGGCAGCGACAGCTCGGTGCCTGCCAGCGGTTGCGGTTGGCCGCCCGGATGCCACTCGACTAGCTGGCCGGTGATTCCAGCCGCGACGCCTGGCGTCGCTCTGTAGCTCTGATCTCGCATGCTGGTCGTGATGAATCCGCCGTCGGCGAGCCGGGCCACGCTGTTGTGGTAGCGGTCTTGCTGCAAAAGCACGCAGCCCTTCCAAATGAGGCTCGGCGCCGCGCCGCGAAGATCGAGCTCGTAGATTTCGATCGCCTCGCGCGCGCCGTGGCTAGTGGTGTAGAGGCTAAAGTGTCGGGGCGACGTCTCGGCGAGACTCAGGCCGTGCGTATCGAACGCCTGCAGATTCAGCGGCCCCGGACAGTCGGGATACGCACGCGTGTCGTGCTGCAAGGCGAAGGTGGGGCCGTGGATGAGCTCCGACTGCGTCCGTGTGACTGGGTCGATCAGGTACAGATGACCGGGTGCACGGTGACCGGACGCCAGTAGAAGACCCGTCGACCCCACGGTCAGAATATCTTCAGGGACGACGAGCTCACAGATGTACGTCAGTCCTTGCTCGTCGCGACAATCGGACGCGGGCGCGCGTGCCTGCTGCGCCGGCTGCGCGACGTTCGCATTCTGAGCGACGACAGCGGGCGTAACAGCACCAGTGAAGACGACGACCGCGACGAAGATCCAACGTTGCAGTGTGATCACGCAGCACCCCTTTCCGCGCCGGTGGCTCAACGCGCGGGCCGCACGGCGCAGTTCGTGACGGCCCCCGAGCTCGTCTCGGAGAGTGTTAACGTTTTTCGAGGCCCGAGTTGATCTCGATCGTGACCCCGGCCGGATCCGTGATGGTAGCGATGGCGCCGTTGAACAGGAGCTCACACGTCACGCCCTTTTGCGCCAGCTCGCCACAAAACGCCTTCACGTCTTTGACGCCGATACCTGTGTGATCGAGCGCGCGCCCGCGCGTGGGCGCCGGCGCCGACTCGGCCCGCGCGAACAAGAGGCGTGCGCCGGGGATCGTGCTGACGGTCAGATCACCCTCTCGCGTCGTCTTGGCGCCCAGCACGCGCTCCCACCAGGCGCGCTGGCCGTCGGGATCCGTCGAGACGAAGGCCACGGCCCGGTGCGCGATCGTCGTCGCGAGCGAGGGATCGGCGAAAAAGTGAACGTCGAGCCCGGGCGGAATCATCGCATCGAAACGCACGTCGCTGACTTCAGTGATCTTGACGCCTGCGGCCGCGAGCTTGTCGCGCGTGCCGCGAAGATCTTTAACGTTGAAAGCGAAGTGATCGAGCGCCGACCCCTTGGTGCCTTCGCTCCCCTTGCCGCTCGACAGAATCAAAAAGACGCCCGGAAACTTGACGAATAGCAAAGGCGGATTGCCCGATGGCTCGCCACCGAGCGCGTCGACCCAAATCTTCCGCTGCGCGTCGACGTCGGCAACCATCAAGTGATGGTGCCCCATCGTCACACCCGCTTCATTGAACGGGAGCACCTGTGCGCGAGCGATCGTCGCGATACCCAGTGCGCACCCTACGATGATCAAACGTTGCATGGCCGCAGAGGCTATCACAGGCCCAATGGGCGCGCTCTCGTCACATAGATCGCAGAGGATCGAGACCGCGAAGTTCGCCGAACGGCGGCTCTAGCGCTGGCGCACTCTAGTCAGGTATGTGCCCGTCCGCGACGAAGTAGTCCGGGTCGGTATGGCTATCGACATCTGTCGAGCGGAAGGCATGCGAGGGAGATAGCGTCGCCATCGCGAGAGACGCGAAAGATGGACCCCGTTGAAATCGGCCCAACGCAGCCGAAAGCGGAAACCGCCTCCCTACCAGGGCGCGGTGGTGCCGTCGTACTGCAGGAACTTCCCCGTGTCCGCCATCGTGACCTTCTTGATCACGTCGATCATGCCCGTCACGCTCGGCTCCGTTTCGACCGTTCCGGCAACGCCGCGGTTGCTGATCAGGCGCTCGGTCACGACGGTGCCCGGATGCAACATGAGCACGAGCACGCCCTCTTCCTTTTCCTTCACGGCGACGAGCTGCATCGCGCGATTGAGCGCGGCTTTGCTCGAACGGTAGGCAATGCCTTGCGGGCCCGGCAGTGGGTCACTGACCGAACCGTTCGTCGAGCTGATGGCGATGATCTTCTTCTGCTTGCTCGCGCGAACATTGTCGATGAAGCTCTCGGACACGATCAGCGGCCCGCGCACGTTCACCGCGATGATCGTGTCGAAGAGCGCATAGTCGATGTTGCCGAACGTTTGGGTGTCGCCGTCGCCGCGGCATGCCTCGTCATGACACTCCGAGCGATCGCTGTAAACGCCGGCGTTATTGATGAGCACGTCGATCGGGACGCCCGCGAGCTTCGCGGCCAGAGCTTTGACCTCCGGAATGCTCGCAACGTCCATGCGCTCGACCCGAACCGTCTGCGGATATCTTGCAACCAACGGCTCCAGCGACTCCGGCACGCTCGATCTGCGATGCGTCGCGATCACGCTCCAACCCATGGCCGCGTACTGCCTGGCGAACTCGAGCCCGAGGCCGGAGTTGGCGCCCGTAATCAGCACGGTGTCGGCCGAGACAGGGCTCGCGATCGCAACGGCGAGGGCCCAAAGGACTGCCAGCGGCAGAGTCGAACGACGAGTCATTAGTTTTTCTCCATCGACCTAGATAAGCGCGCGACGACGTTCGAGGGATCGATCTTCCATGCGACCCGATGCGAACGTCGGGCGCGCTTGCCGCGCGATTCGCCTCTGCGCTTGCAATGCCTGCACCACCGCGCCTTCTACCTCGGCCAGCGGTGAGCTCATGAGCTCGGTGACGTCGTAGTTCCGGTACTCGCGCGGGCACATGCCATAGGCCGCTCTGAACGACGAGGAGAAATGCGCCGCACTGTTGAAGCCCCACGAGAACGCGATCTCCGTGATGCTCTGCCGATCGAATTCACTGTCGCGCAGATCGAGCAGGCAACCCCGTAGGCGTTCTCGCTTGATGTATTCGGAAACGCATTCGCCGTTGTCGGCGAACAGCAACTGTAAGTAGCGCGTCGTCACGCCGATTCGCTGGGCCACCATCCGCACCGAAAGTCTCGGGTCGCGAAGGCGGTCGTTGATGAACTCCTTCACCTGCTCGCGACAGATCCGGCCGTGGCGCTCCCCGCGACGCGTTGAGGCGGCCATGCGATGACAGCGGGTCTCCAACGATCCGAGCAACGCGTCGGCCGTACCGAACGTATCGGGCTCATCCTCACCGGCTTCGATCGACCGCCACAGCGACAGCAGCAGCATCGAGATGATCCTGGAGGACGTGCCGGTGTTGCCCAAACGGAGGCCCTCGAACGGCTCGTCCTCCGGCAGCCAGCCGCGCACGAGGTCGAACGGGATGTTCAAGCAGATGGCCGCGTGCGGCTGCGCGTAGGTACCCACGAGGGCTTCCTGCGAGTCGGTGAGGATGCATTCGCCTGCTTGCTGCAGATAGCGCTGGCCCGCAACGTCGACCACCCGCGGCGTGTTCGGCATCAGCAGAGTGCAAACTCGTTCGCCCACAGCGCTACGCCATGTCGTCGGAACGTTTTCATACGCAAGGGGCGAAGCCGTCGCGGTTACACCCACCCAGAGGTTGCGCAGACGGACGAATCTGAAGCCCAGCTTGGCGCCTTGAATGTAACTCGAACCCAACCGAGACCACGGCATGAGCGAGCGCAGCTCCGGGTCGCTCCGCCAGCTGTCGATGGAGTAGCTGCGGAACTGCGGCGTTGCTGCAATCGAGAAGCTGTTCATTCCCATGTCTAACGAAGCGACTCAGTTGGCGAGGAAACGCAAATCGCCTCGATTCTGCTCTCGCGCCGACCGCTATTGGAAGACTGTTTCGCGCTCACCAGGGCAACCCGGAGCCGTCGTAGAGCAAGAATTTGCCGCTGTCACGCTTCGTCAGCCGGCCTATCGTTCCGATCATCTGACGCACCGAGTCCGGCGTGTCGAGCATGCCGTCATTGTGCAGCTCCGCCTGCTTCTCCACGCGCACCGACCCCGGGTGCATCGGTACGACGATTACGTCGGTGTCGTTGAGCACTTCGGCGAGCGTGACGGTCGCCTTGTTCAATGCGGCTTTGCTGGTTCCGTACCAGAAGATGCGGACTCCCACCTCGGGCGTGCTGATCGTGCCGAGCGTCGACGTGATCATGACGATCTTCTTCTCGTCGCTCGCTTTGACGTTTTCGATGAACGCCTCGGACACCATGAGCGGTCCTCGCACGTTGGTCCTCATGAACGTGTCGAACTGATCGTAATTGAGCGTACCGAAGATCTGATTCGGATCGTTCGTGGCCATCCAGTCGCCGAAGCTGAAGATGCCGGCGTTATTGATCAGAACGTCGATGGGCTGGCCGCGCAGCTCCGCCGCCAAAGCCTTCACTTGCTCCGGGCGCGTCACGTCCATCTGCGCGACCTTGACGTTACGATGTTCCGCGGACAGCTGCGCGAGCTCGTCGGGCGTGGTGTCGCGCCGATGCGTTGCGATCACCGTCCAGCCCCTTTCCGCGTACTGCTTCGCGAACTCGAGACCGATTCCGGAATTCGCACCGGTAATCAGCACCGTCTCGGCCGCCGCCACTCGTCCCATGAATGCGGTGATGATCGCCATCGCGACGACCGCGCCCCTCCGCAGACCTACGTCATTCGACATTTGGTTTTCTCGTGTCCAAAGACGCCCGCCGTGGCGCGCGTCTCATCGGCAGCGTTGCCGTGCTTACTGGAAAGTCATCTGCATCTGAATGCCGACCTCACGCGGGCGATCGACGGTCGACCAATCGAGCTCCCAGATCGAGCCGTAGAAGCCACCGTTCACGACTTGCTCGTCGGTGAGATTCGTGCCGAACAACGCCACTTCCCAGCGAGCGTTGCCGGGCTTGTACACGAAGCGTGCGTTCCAGAGGCCGTAGTCGCCCGCGTCGAATTCGAAGGGCAAGCCGACGTATTCGGGATGATATTTGGGGTCGGCGTAGCGCTGGAATCCGCCCACGTAGCTGTAATCGAGGCGGCTCGTAATCGTGCTGCCCCCGCGCATCGATGCGGTGTGCTGGAAGCCGGCCCCGAAGGTGTTCTTCGGCGCCTGTGCGAAGTCGTCGCCTGGACCGACGGGCGTTGCGGCGCCCAGCAGGAAGTCCGTGTACTCGGTGTTGAGCAGACCGAAGTTCAACGACAGCTGGATCTTGTCAGTCGCCAGCCACGTGAGCTCGCCCTCCAAGCCGTCGGCATCGGCACCGGCCACGTTCTGCGTGATGATCGTTACGGCATAGACGCCGATCGACGGATCCACGAAGTTCGAGCGGATCTGGATGTCTTTCCAGTCGGTGTGAAAGAGCGTGGCGTTGAAGCGCAACCGGGCGTCGGCCCAGTCCGAGCGCATGCCGATTTCGTAGTTTTCGATGGATTCGGGATCGTACGTTACGAGCCTACGCCCCGTTGCCGTCGTGACCGGATCCGCCCCGCCGGCATTGAACCCTTCCGAGTAGCTGATGTAGCCCATGACGCCGTCGCTGAACTGACGCGTGAGCGCGAGTCGCGTGGTAAAGGCATCGAAATTCACCGAATCCGTCGTCAACGGAACGCCGGCATACACGTCTCCCGACGTGAACCGGCCGGGATTCGCGGGAACGGGGCTCGTCACGCCCGGGATCGGTGCGAGGTTCTGCGTGTCCTTGTTTTGGTCGTGATAGCGCGCGCCGACGGTCAAGTCGAGCTTGTCGGTGAGCGAGATATCAACCTGACCGAAGGCCGCATAGCCGTCCTCCTCGCGCCGCAGCAACTGCTCCGTGTTGCCGATGCCGATATAGACGCCGAATGCACCCGCGCAGCCCAGCAGCGGGGTCGGAGCCTGGCACTCCGGCGTCTGCAGCGCGACATTGCGATCGAACTCGCCGTCCTCGAACTCCTCGAAGCCCCAGAACGGATTGTGCGCATCGCTCGACTGATTCCAGTAGTACAACCCGCCCACCCACTGGATCTTGTCGTTGCCGCCCGCCAACTGGATCTCCTCGCTGAAGAGATCGGCTCTGTTGTTCTGAGCCGTCTCGACCACTTTGTAGGGAGACAAGTCCCAGTCGAGCAGGTTGTATTGGTCTTCCTTGATCGAGCCGGTCCATGACGTCAGGGTCATGCTGTCGGACAGCGCGTAGGTGATTTCCACCGTGGCTTGGTCGGTCGAAATCGTCGAGGAATCGAACGTCTCGATGTTGTTGTCCCACTTACCGAGCAAGCCGCCCGAGTAACCCGAGACGTTGTGAACGGAGTCGTAGGGATGGCCGGACAACGTGTACAGGCCCGTCGCGCCGTACTCGAACCCGACCAGGTTCGCGCCTTGGGGGATATGCCAGCGTGCAATGCGGGCATCCGTAGGGTGCGAGTCGTTCTTGTTGTATTTCGCACGTAGTGAGAAACGATCGTTCGGCTCCCAGACGAGGTCGCCCGCGACGTTCGTCATGTCGACCTGGCCCTGGTCTTGGTTGATCGCGATGCTGTGCACGTAGCCGTCGCGATTCTGCTGCGAGATGCTCAACCGAGATCTGACGGTATCCGAGAACGGCACATCGACGCGCACGATCGCGTCCTGCCGGTCGAAGCTGCCGAGCGTGATCGATGCTTTGCCGCCGAACTCGGTGCCGGGCTGGCTCGTGATCACGCGGATGGCTCCGCCGGTCGAGTCGCGGCCGTAGAGCGTGCCTTGAGGACCCCGGAGCACCTCGATGCGCTCGATGTCTTCGAGGTTGTAGTCCAACAGGCCCGACGTATACGGCTGCCAGATCCCGTCGAGGTAGAAGCCGACCCGGGGAATGCCGCGGATCGAGAATCCAACCTCCGACGTCGGACCGTTAGTGCCGCCGATCACGCTCAAGTTCGGGATCGCGCCCTGCAAGCGCTCGACCGTCTCGATCCCTTGCATGTTCAGCTCTTCGTTGTTGAGCGCCATGATCGAGATCGGCACCTCTTGCAGATTGACGGATCGGCGCGTCGCCGTGACGAGCACTTCCTCGAGGGCCGACCCGCCCGAATCAGCCACAGGTTGCGCGAGAGCATTCCCGGACGCCCCAATTCCGATAACCGAAAGGCCGGTCACACCGGCTAGAGAAACGAATCGCTTTCCCCTCACGATAATCTCCTCGCTTTAGTTATCACCGCTGTGCCGGCGCATCGCTCGGCGCTGCATGCGGCGTCTTACTCTGTTCCGCCCGATTGGTCCGTTCTTCCGTGGTCACCGGCTGCAGCGGTCTTTTGTAAGAAATGTCGGACCGGTCCCAGCGCCCTACGCACGCGGTGGCGCAAAGATCCACCGCCTGCAAACGCATGCTGATGTCGTTGACGTACTCGTGGACGATTAGCCGCCAGTCGCCGTCGCGCCGCTCGTAGCGGTCGACGTACCGGCCCGTGCCGAGCGTGGCCATGGCTCCCGGCACCACTCGCCCCGGCGTCGGCGCGCCGGGCGTATCGCGAGACTTATCTCTCGGCATGTCCGAGGAGAAGAGGATGTACCCCTCCTCGTGTGCAGTGGCTCCGTCGACGTCGAGAGTGAGCCCTGTGACGTGATGCTGGTGCGCCGCGGAGTTCGCATGGCTCGCATTGGCCCACGAGGGTAGCTCTTCGTACGGCACCGCCGTGCCGTAGCTGATGCCCGCGTCGGGCCAGAACACTCCGCGCTCGAGCGCCTCATCGTGACGATCGAGGCCGCGCGTGTACTCGAGCTCGTTTTCCCAGATCGCCTGATAGGTAGCCATACTCGCGACGTCTGCTTCCAACGCCGCGAGCTTTGCATCGAGGTCGCGAAGCGCCGCGAGGTCGGCGGGTCGTGCGCCACTCGATGGCGCGCGCCTAGCACCGCTCGACCAGTAAATCGCGGCGCCGACTATCAGCACCGTCGCTGCGATCGCGAGCAGCCTGTTCGTCATCGTGCCCCGGCACCCTGCGGATTTCGCGGCTCGCGGTTCGCGGCACCGCGTGCCTGCCGTTGCTCGGGCGTCTGCAGCTCGAGCGGACGGACATATGAAAGATCAGTGCGGTCCCAGCTGCCCAGGCAACCGCCAGTGGTACACAAGTCGACGGACTCGCCGAGCAGCGCCAGGTCCTCGACGTACTCTCGTACGAGGATCTTCCAATCGCCGTTGCGGCGCTCCCAACGCTCGATGTAGCGGCCGCTGCCGAGGCGCGTCTTGTCGTTCGCCAAGGCGCGACCGGGCGTGGCTGGGCCGACGCCGTCGGCGCTGCGATCGCGCGGCACGAGAAAATAGACCACGTAGCTTTCCACATGCGCCAAATCGCCGTCGATCTCGATGGTCTGGCCGGTGATGTGATGCTGATGCCCCGCGTAGCCGGCGAGAACGCCTTCTTCCCAGTCGACGTATTCGTCCCGACTCATCGGCGTGCCGAAGCTGATCGTCGCCTCGGGCCAAAAGGCGCCACGCACGAGGTCCTTGTCGTGACGATCGGCGCCGCGCGTGTAGCGCTTCGCCACGTCGAAGATGTCCTTACGGTCTTTGAGATACCGCACTTGCGGGTCGAGGCTCGCAATCCTCGCCTGCAGACTCGTTATGAGCGCGGCTGAATCCCCCTCCACCTGTGCCTCGGGGGCAACGGTAAGCGTGATCGCCGCGACCGCGGCAGACAGGGTCGCCATACCTACCGCGATACGCACGCGGTTCCAAATTGGGCTATGCATCCGTCCCCCCAGACCTTCGAATCGAACAACGTCTATCGGTTGTTTCGTCAGCGCCGGCGCGAGCTTTTGCTCACGCGCACGATGGCTCACAGCGCCCGGTCCAGAGGATCGTCCTCCTGGGCGGCGGGAGAGACTTGCTCAAATGCGAAGTGAAATTCGCTGCGTCCAAACCCGCCCCAAGTGCCCCGAGACGATTTGGAAGCACCGCGGGACCGCGAGGCAATGCCTGCCGTTGCGCCCGTTTTCACAACCTGCATCGAACATTTCGACCTGTGGCCGGGCAACCCGTCGACAGACTCAGTCGCGGCTTTCGCCGGCGGTGAGGCGGCTGCGATGACGACGACTCGGGTGGGTCAGTTCGCGGCTACGTTGAGCGTAGCGGTGTTTGACAAGAAGTAGTCAGCGTCGATCTGACCATGTTTATGTGCCCCGGCGCACATGCCGCGGGCAGCGAGCATCCGGGGAGTTGATCGCGCTCGCGCTGCCGTGATTGACGCTTGGGACGCTGCGTTCGCTCGCTTCGCGCAGACGAAGGACAGTCTTCGTCCCCACGAAAGAAGCGCCGGGCAATTGAGTGCACATTACGGCTTGCCAAGCGGCTAGTGCCGCCCGTCAGGATCGAAAAAAGAACTCCTAATCCCGGGGGGGAAATATGTACGGACACGCGTGCGCCAAGAACGAGCTCACCCTGCGTTGCGGTCGCCTGCTCGCATTTGCGGTAGCCGCGCCCCTGATCGTTGCGGGTCTGACTCCCCGCAGCGTATTGGGCCAGCAGCCGGGCGGGCAGAGCCAGCTCGAAGAAATCCTCGTCACGGCCACGAAACAGGCCGCGGGCCAGGACGTGTCCAAGGTCCCCATCAGCATCACGGCGTTCGACGGCGACACGATCGACGCGATCGGTGCCAAGGATCTGGCCGATCTGACCGCGATCACGCCCGGTGTCGTCCTCACGAATACGCAAACCTTCGGCCTCTCGATCACCAACATCCAGATCCGCGGCATCTCGTCGAGAACGAGCGAGCCGACGACGGGCATGTATCTCGGCGATACGCCCGTTCACCACGATCGGCAACAACACGAATATCGGCGGCTCTGTCGCTATGCCGGTCGTGTTCGACCTCGATCGCGTCGAAGTCCTGCGCGGTCCGCAAGGCACTTTGTTCGGTTCGACCTCGTTGGGCGGGGCCATTCGCATGATTCCGAAGGCTCCGAGCCTGACCGATTTCACTCACTACGCGCGTGTCGAGAGCAGCAGCACTTCGCACGGCGATCCTGGCTTCGACGTCGGTTACGCGATGGGCGGGCCGATCAAGGAAGACAAGATCGGTTTCAGGTTCAGCACGTGGTATCGGGAGGACGGCGGCTGGATCGATCACTGTCAGCCGGCGGTGAAGATGGCGGGGTGTCTGTACGCCCTCGAGACGAACGCGAATTCGACGACCACCGGCGCAGCCCGTTTCGCACTGCTGTGGGAGCCGAACGATAGGCTTACGATCGAGCCTTCGGTTCAGATGCAGAGCGTGCGCAACAACGACCCGACGGGGTATGAGCTGCTGCCCTCGGACCCGTCGCAGCACATCTGGAACTCGGACCACTCGACCGACGAGGGGGCCAACGATGAGATCACGACCGCGAGCGTGAAGGTCGAGTGGCAGCTCGAGAACCTCGTGGCGACGTCCGTGACGTCCTTCGTTTCGCGCGACTACAAGTTCCACGCGGACTATACCCAGTTCCAGGACATGGCGTTCTTCGGTAATCCATACCCGCTCACGGGTCTTCCCGACGACTTCGGGCTCGGCAACTACGGCATCGACCAGCACGATTATTACGAAGAGTTCCGAATAGCCTCGGCCAAGAGCGGGTCCCGATGGAACTGGGTCGCGGGCGTCTTTCTGTCGGATCAGACGCAGTACGACTTCGCGCACGTGATCCATCCAAACCTGCCGGACTCTCGTGCTCGCGAACTTCGGTGTGCCCATCAAGCAGGTTCTGGGTTCCGATCCGTACCTCGGCATGTGGGTCGCCTTCAACGATGTGAACACGGAGAGCAAGGAAATTGCGCTGTTCGGCAATGTCGATTTCCAGATTACCGAGAAGCTGCGTCTCACATTGGCGGGTCGGTCGACGAGTTACGACCAGCACATCTCAAGCTTCATCGCGGGTCCGTTCAACGGTGGTGAGCAATTCTTCGAGTCGGACGCCACGGGCAGCCCGTTCACTCCGAAGGTGGCGCTCTCGTACCAGGCCGACGACCGTACGATGTACTACGTCAGCGCGGCCAAGGGATTCAGGATCGGTGGCGTGAACCCGCAGATCGACAACGCCCAGCCCGGGTGCCAGGCGGCGAAGCCCGGCTTCATCGCGCGGGGGATCACGTTCGATCACGAGTTCGACCCGGACTCCCTGTGGAGCTATGAGGTCGGCGTGAAGACGCGCCTGCTCGAAAACCGCCTCTCGCTCGACGCGTCGGCTTACCACATCGATTGGCAAGACATCCAGAACAACCTGGGCATCACGGGGTGCGGCTTCTCGATGATCTTCAATCTCGGCACCGCGAGCGCCAATGGGTTCGATGTCGGTCTGCAGGCGTTGGTGGGCGACCACGTCAAGCTCGATGCGAACTTCGGTCGTACGAACGCCCGGTACACAGCGACCATTTCTGGGCTCGTCACGGCGGGTGAGCAGATCTCGGGCCCCGGTGCCGCCGTGCCGCCGTGGACGGCGAGCGTGGGAACCGAGTTCAACTTCCGCGTGGGCGACCTCGACGCGTACGCGTGGGTGCAGGACGTCTACCACAGCTTCAACGACGGGCGGTTTGGCTCGCAGACGCCCGAGGACGTCGCGACCTACAATCCGCTGTTGCCGGTCAATCCACAGACCAACGAGGTCAACCTGCGACTCGGTCTACGCGATGGCGAAAGTGGACACCTCGCTCTTCGTCAACAACGTGACGGACGAGGCCCCGGTATTGGCCGTCGGGACTTCCAACGCCAGGGACCCGCGCCTAATAGGTACCACCTGGCGGCCCAGAACCGTCGGAATCAACGCGACGTTTCGATTCTGATCCGTCAATCACTCACGGACTGTTGTTCCCGGGCGACGCTTGAGTTTGAGCGCGCCCGGGAACAAGCTACCCTGAGGCGCTCGCATTCGCGAGCGGCCACAGGGGGGAAACGCCCGTGTCTGTTGCTCTTGAACCACGCCAGCAAGCTGCCCAGTCTTGGGACGAATTTGCTTCCAATGCCAGCTCGCAGTTCTCCACGCGTTTCGAATTTACAGCCGCTGACGACCGCGCGGTTCGCGCCGGAGATGGAATTCCACGCGGGTGACGGCGTGGCTGTCTCGCACGGAGTGATGCCGGCCCTACGCATCACGAACTACGGCAGCTCATGGCCGGATCCGTTCTTTCAAATCACACGAGCCGATCAAGAGTCGGTGCTGACGATGGAAGGGCGCGGAACGTTGCGGTTGGCCCCCGGCGAATGGGTGATCTGCAGGCCGGAGTTCGCCGGCGAATGGACGATCGATCACACGTACACCACGTCGGCGATCCACATCGAAGAGGGCTTGCTGCGCAAGCACATCCCAGATCCCATGGATCTCGTCGGCCGGGCCCTCGAGTTGCCTCCCGCGCTGAACGACATCCTCGCGCGGATCATGGACGCCTCCATCGCGGAGGCCCGGAACGGGCGATTTGGTACGGCGGGGCGCAACCTGGCGTGCTCGTTTCTGCACCTGCTCGCGCTCACGCCGCGGGTGCAGGCGCCGGAGGATCG
This sequence comes from uncultured Gammaproteobacteria bacterium, assembly GCA_963742115.1. Classification (GTDB taxonomy): domain Bacteria; phylum Pseudomonadota; class Gammaproteobacteria; order Steroidobacterales; family Rariloculaceae; genus FEN-1219. Next base: position 597,146 of record CAVUKQ010000003.1, on the reverse strand, counting down.
GGTGGAGCGTTTCGCCGTCGAATTTCGGCGGGTGCAGATCAAGATGTTCATCCGGGAGAACTACGCGAAACCCGGTCTGTCGACCAAGGACGTCGCCGACCACCTGGAGATCACGCCGCGCTATGTGCAAATGGCGCTGGCGGCGGATGGAATAACGCCTTCGGAGTACCTGCGGGTATGCCGGCTCGAAGCCGCGCGGCGCCTGCTCTCTTCGTCCGCGTTCGCGAGCCGCAGTATCACCGAGATCGCGTTCGAATGCGGGTTTGCGAACTCGGCGCACTTTTCGACGGAGTACAGGAAGCGCTTCGGCAGAAGTCCGCGCAACTACCGTCAGTCGTACCCGCGCGGTTGAGGAAGGCGTAAAGACGCAGGCCTGCTCAGCGTGGAAGTGCGGGCCTGGCCACGGCGAGCCCGAACGGACCCCGACTCCGCTGAGAGCCCGTGCAGCAGGAACATCTTCTTGAGTTGGCGCGGCTGCACCGAGCGACTAAATCCAACGCAGAAGCAACACGCCCGATTGGCCCGGTAATCACATTGACCCTGCTCGCTTCTCCCGACCATTGAGGTCGGCCGTGTCACGAAGGGAACATCGGTCTCGCGGGCGTATTGGCCGGCGCGCGAACGCCGCAGAAGAAGTAGGCGTTGGGCCGCCCGAGTGTCCGACGTGCACGTTCAAATCGCGCTCTCGACGCCGGGTCGCGGCAAGATCGGTGCGCCGTGGGCCAGCGCTGGCGCCTTCATTTCGGCACGCTAAACGACGCGTTGATCGTCGGCAACTTCGGCGACGGCAAGATCCACGGCTACGACGTGGACAGCGGCCGCTACCTCGGGGAGCTTAGTAACAACGCAGGCGCCGCATTCGCCGTGTCGGGCCTTTGGGGTCTGACGTTCGGCAACGACGCTGCGAACCAGCCCCACAGCACGCTGTTCTTCGCTGCCGGGACGAACGGTGAGGTGAACGGTCGCTACGGCCGCATCGATCTCGGCGCTACCGCGCCGACGCTCGGCCCCCGCCCACGCTCACGCTAATCGTGCCGGCTGGCAACCTGAGCGGCACGGTGACGCTGCAGGCAAACCAAACGAACCTTGTCGTGATCAACAAAGTGCAGTTCTTCGTGAACGGCGCCACGAAGATCGGCGAGGCCACGACGAGCCCGTTCACCGTGCAATGGAACACGACCACGGTGACGAACGGCTCCGCCAGGCTGCGTGCGATTGCGACGGACGCCAACGGCAACGTCGGTAGCACGGCAATCCTGACGGTTACCGTCGCGAATTAGCTCCCGCTGCGGCGCTCGCACAGCGGACGTGCTGCGTTCGGAATGAAGACCCCGGCCGTCTTCCGGTCAGAAGAGACCCGAGCGCCGCGTTCGAAGCGGGAGTGCGGGGTCTCGCGCTCACCGTTAGGCTTATCGCAGGCGCCGGAAATCAGTCGCTTATCGATTTCCCCGGATGCCTTGCTCTGAAGAAACTGCGTCCGCCAGCTGACGGACGCTGCTCTTACATATCCAACTTCTTGTCCAACACGAAGACTTTGACGGTGTCCCGCTTCACACCATCGGAGGCCATGGCATCCACGGTCGCTTTTGATTCGAGAACCTGGAGGTATTTGGCCTGGTCGGTCGCGTCCGTGCAGACTGCGATCTCATTGTCATCCGTTACTCCGTAGTGAACCGCCGTTGCGGTCATACTCTTGAATAGATCACGATGCGTGCGGAACCCGTCTTCCCATTCCTTCGAGTCTTCCACCTGTGCGGTGACGATGATTCTGACCATCTCTGAGTTTCCTTATTAGTTTCGAGTTGGCGACCGTCGAGTCGTGTTTCAAATCGATACTACTCTCACTGGCAGCCCGATGGTTCTAATCGCTGGCCGCGAGCGGTAACCCACCACCAAACGCCCTACCCGTCCACCCGACTCGACCTACGATGGCCGAAGTTGGTACTTGGTCGCGCAGGAGGACAACATGATCCCGCCGACGGCGCAACGCGGAATTGAAGCCGCGCCCGCGCGCGGCAGGTGCGCGGCCCAAGCCATCTACATTGCCGATCCGGGAGCGGTCGCAACCCTCATCAAGGAGGCGGCGCAGGCGACGCTCGGTCGAGCGTAATCAGAGCACGGCTTCACCGATCAATAGCACGCCGACGAAGATCATCAAGCAGTAGATGATTTTGTAGAAGCGTTCGCCGTCGATGCGACGCACGAGCCAGACGCCCGCGAACGTCGAGACGATTGCAATCGGCAGAAGCACCGCAGCCGTCAGCATGTTGGTGCGGGTGAACTGGCCGAGCGCAAAGAAGGCAGGCACTTTGATCCAGTTGAGCGTGGCGAAGTACACGGCCCACGTGCCGACGAGCACGTCGCGCGGGAGACGGCGTGGCAAGACCCAAAGCTGGAAGGGCGGTGCGCCTGCATGCGCGATCTGACTCGTGAAGCCCGAGGCCACGCCCGCGAGCGAACCTACCCAGCCGGGCGACGCGGAGGCGGCTGAGGGCGGGCTGTGCCGTCCCAGCCAGAGACGGTAGACCCCGAACGCGATGGAGATGAACCCTACGAGCGCCATGACGCCGGCGGCCGGGATGTTCGCTGCAAACAGATAGCCGATCAGAATGCCGATCGTCGCGCCGGGTATCGTCCAACCGAGCACGTACCAATCGACATTTCGGCGGAACGACCAGACGCCGACGATATCCTGCGCGATCAGGATGGGAAGCAAGATGGCCGCGGCCTGCACGGGATCGATGACGAGCACCATGAGCGGCAGCGCGAGCGAGCCGACGCCCGCCAGCCCCCCTTTGGCAAAGCCGAGCAAGATGACAGCCGGCGCCGCCAGCAGGTAAAAGATAGGGTCTTGGATCACTTAGAACTTCGACAGGGCGGCGCTCGTACGGATGGCCAGTAAGTCAGCGGTTATTCTGGGAGCGTCGGGCTCCGTTGGACAGGCCCTCCTGGCAGAAGTCGTGCGCTGCGGCGGTTTCAGCCGGATTCTCGTGATGACGCGAAGGCCGCTGGGCCTTCAGCTGGGTCCACAGGTAGAAGAACGGCTAGTGCCGCGAATGGAGCCGGACGAGCTTGCGCGAGCTGTCGTCGACGCACTGCGCGACGTCGACCGCGAAGTGGTTGGGTTCAGTGTTCTGGGAGTCGGCGCCGGCACGGCCAAAATGTCCTTGGATGAGCATCGTGCCGTCGACGTCGAGCTCAACGCTGCGTTTGCCCGCGGCCTGAAGGCATCGGGAAAGGTTCAGCACTTGGCGTTCATGTCGTCGATCGGTGCCGACATCAATGCCAGGACTACCGGTTCCGGCGCCGCAGGCATGCCGCGCTACCTTCGCGTCAAAGGCGAGTCCGAAGCGGCCGTGAAGAAGGAAGGGCCAGCCGTCGTCAGTATCTTTCGTCCTTCTATGATTCTCGGGTCTCGGCACACGCCGTGGCTGCTCGCAGTCGGTCTGCCGCTGTTTGCACTGGTGACTCCGGCGAAGTTTCGTTCGATACGCACAACCGAGATTGCGGAAGCGATGGTGGCTGCTGCTTTGAATCCGCCAACGCAGAGCACGATTTACAACTACCCTGAAATGATGGCGTTGCGTCGCGCACGATAGAGCTGACGTGGGCTACTGTTGTATAGGGAGTGGACCTTCGCGTTCCTGCCCGTGATGCCAGCCGTTCTTCGGGGACAGCAGTCCGAAGTCGGTGCGGCCTCTTCGTATCGGTCGACCGTGATACACCGCGAACATCGCGTGCGCGCGGCCCGAATTGGGGTCGAGATCCAACGCGCGATTGACGGCCTCGAGTGCGGCTGCGTGAGCAGCGGCGAACCCCTCCCCGGTCATGAAACCGGCATAGAGCATGTGGCGGAAGGCTTTTTCCGTCCAGGCGTCGATGTATTCGGGGTCCCATTCGAGCGCACGCTCGAGCAGCTCGATCTTTCGTCCGTTGGTCGGTGCGTCTACGGAAGCAAGGTAGAACGCGCGCGCTTCGGGCGAGTCGGTCGGCGCCTGCTTGATCTGCGCGAGCTCCTCGTCGAGGAACTCGACCCGCAGAGCATTGGCGACGTTGCTCGCGATCTCTGCCTGGATCTCGTACTGAGAGTGCAGATCGCTCACGTCGCCGGGATACGACTGTGACCACAGGTGCTCATCGGTGGCAGCGTCGATCGGCTGCACGGTGAGTATCACTTGGTCACCGTCGTAACGAACGCTGCACTCCATGATCGTGTCCACACTGAGGTCGGCGCCGATTTGCGGGATTGGCGGCCGGTTGTCGGCGTACTGCAGCACGGACGATCTCGATATCAGGCGCAGGCTGCGGATCTCGCCAAGGCGGTTCAGCAATTCTTCATGGATCCCGGCCGCGAAGTACGAGTCGTTGGGATCGGGGCTCAAGTCGCAAGGTGGGACCGCGATACGCCCCGTCGTGCTGCGCGGCGCATACCCGTCCCGGTCGAGCGCCATTAGCGCGACCGCCAGGACCGCCAGTGCGGTGACTGGGTAGAGCCACGCGAACCGGGGGCGACTAACCGGCGAGGGCATTTCGCGTGGACCCGTCGACTCGTCGGGCTCGACCACGACCGCGTGCATCGGCGTGACGAATTGATAGCCACGGCCGGCGACGGTAACGATGTGCTGCTCGCCGAGCAGGCGGCGCAACACGGCGATCGCCTGGTTGAGGTTATTGAGCGCGTCGCGATCGACGACCTCGCCGGCATGCTCGACGAGATAGACCAGCGTGTCGAACGGCCTACCCGCGAGCTTCACGCCGCCGCCGTCCGCCTGCGTGAGCGTCCGCCGCGCGGGATCGAGACGATAGCCCGCGAACTCGTACGAAGTGGACGAGTCACTGTCGCTCAGCACGGGGGAGGCTCCAGGGAAGGAGAATTCACACCGTTTCATCGAACGGCCGAGCCCTTTCATACGCATCGCGCAAACCTCTCGCAAGCGCTCATCGCAGTACGGTGCCGGCAACACGATCCGTTGGAGCGCATCGCTATTCAAACCGCGTTAGGTTCAATAAGGAGAACGGCTATGCTGCAACGGGGATATCGGACAACACTTTCCAACGCGCGATGGGTACTACTCGCCGCCTTGTTGGCGACGGGAGCCCCAGCGCTCGGCGGCCCGGTGAGCGACTGGCACGCCTTCGCCTCCGGCATGGTCGGTGGACGCGGCCTGACCATGACGCAGATCGCCGTGCATGACGCGCTGAACTCGATCGACCCTGTGTACGAGACTTATACCGACGTACCGCGCGCCGCGGCTGGGGCTTCGCCCGATGCGGCCGTGGCCGCCGCGGCGCGGGTTGTGCTCCTAGCCGTCATGCCGGCCCAGGCCGCGGCGATTACCACGTACTACAACGCCCAAATGAGCGGCTGCGTCAGCCAGGCGTGCCTCGACGGCATCGCGGCCGGAGAGGCTGCGGCCAACGCCATCATTTTGCGGCGCATCGGCGACGGTTTCGCTACGCCACACCTGCCCTACACGTTGGCGGCAGGACCGGGTGTCTACCAGCCGACCCCGCCGACACCACCGGCCGTCACGCCCAATCCCCCCGTGCAGAACGCGGGCTTGGCGAAAGCGCTGCCGTTCGCGCTACGCAGCGGCTCGCAATTCCGCGCCGATCCGCCGCCAATGTTCGATCTGACGAGCGAGGAATACACGCGCGACTACAATGAGGTTAAGCGCGTCGGCGCCCTGAACGCGGAGGCACTCGGCAATCGCACGCCCGAGCAAAGCGCCGTGGCGCGCTTCTGGCCGGGCGGCGGTGCCAACTGGAATGCCGTCATGCGCGTGATCGTTGCCGACCGCGGCCTTGACGAGTGGCAGCTCGCGCGCCTGTTTGCACTGAACAACATGGCACAGACGGATGGTGGGATATCGGTATTCGACACGAAGTTCACCTACAACTTCTGGCGCCCCGTCACGGCGATTCGTTACACCGGAGACTACGGCAATCCGGCTACTACACCCGATCCCACGTGGCTCTCGTATCAGAACACGCCGCCGTATCCCGACTACACGTGCGGGCTGACGACGAATGCGGGCGCCGCCACCGAGGTGCTGCGCCGCTTCTTCGGCACCGACGATATCGGCTACACCTTCACGGCCGCCGGCATCACGAGAACATTTACGAGCCTGTCGCAAGCATCGGCGGATGCCGTCGATGCGCGCGTGTTCGGCGGCATGCATTTCCGCACGGGCTGCGTGCACGGCGTGCGCCAGGGCGAGCAAGTCGGGCGCTTCGTGTTCCAACACCAGCTCAGGCCCGCGAGAGGCGGAAAGAAGAACGAATAGCACACACGGCGCTGTGTAAGCGGGGGAGCTCGGCCGGTCGGGAGTGCTGTCATCCAACTCGGGGAATGGGTCAGCCCGGACCAACTCACGTTTTCTGCTGCCGCGGCTGTTGACGTACCCGGCACATAGCTGACACTGGATACCGGGGACATCGTTTACACATTAGGCATTTGGGGAGGCGCCCAGATGCCGTGGAGAGAGTGTAAACGTATGGACGAACGCCTCCGCTTCGTGGCCCGCCTTCTCGACGGAGAGAAGATGGCGTCGTTGTGCCGAGAGTTCGGTATCTCTCGGCCCACCGGATACAAGGTCTTCAACCGCTATAAGAACCTGGGGCTTGAAGGACTGATCGATCGAAGCCGAAGACCCTATCGGCAGGCCATCCGATTACCCTTCCACGTCGAGCGCACGATCGTATCGCTGCGCAAGGAGCATCCCACCGTGAAGATCCGCGAGAAGCTGCTTCGGGATTTTCCGATAGTGCCGGCACCGGCGAAGAGTACGGGGGCCGGTAAGACGCAGACGGATACGACTACGCGGCTTTCGCCCCTTTTCGGGCAACAACGTTGCAGCTTCGTCGCCCGGGGTGGCGGCGGGCTGGTGATCGCGGCCTGTGCGCGAATACGCTGCCGCGCACAACCCAATGGTGCTGACGGCTTAGTCGGCACGGAGATCGGCTCTGTCTGACGTCCCCTAGCTAGGTCACGCCCAATGTGGTTACAGGCGTGGCGGTCCCCCTCGTTTATGCCTCGCTACTTCGCCAAACTAGCAGCGACCCAAATTCGCCCGTAACGAGGTTCACTAGAGGGCCACAATGAAATCAACCGCGATCGCTCTAGGCCTGGTGACGATGGTCCACGCGGTTGGCGCATTCGGCCATCACGGCAACAGCGAGTACGACCTGCGGGTTGTCGTGAGGTACGAGGGCACCGTGCTCGAACAACGCTGGATAAATCCACACAGCCTTACGAGACTCGCCACACACACGGCGTCGGGCGAGCCGATAACGCTCGAGATCGAGGGCGGTCCGCCAGCGGTTCTCCGGACCGGAGGCGTCACCGTGAATTCAATCGTCAAGGGCGACCGAGTAACTGCCGTCGTGAGTCCGAGCAGACGCTTCCCCAATGAATCTGCGTACGGACATGAACTCATTAAAGCGGACGGCACCGTCGTTCCGTTGACGGCTCCAAGACTGCAACGGCCGCAGATAAGCGAATCGGCGAAGAGTATTTTCGGAACGTGGGTGCCGTCCGCGGAGTTCTTCGCCGAGATGCGAGGTTGGGCGCGAACCTGGGCGCTTACGGAAAAAGGCAAAGGAATACGAGAAGGATGGACACCGGTAACGTCATCGCAGGCTCAGTGCGTTCCGATGAGCGCGCCGATGCTTATGACGTATCCGGTCGCCGTCGAATTTGCCCGCTCGAACGAGCATGTCGCTGTCCGATCGGACTGGATGGGCGCCGCACGAACCATTTACTTGGATGGCCGCCAGCATCCCGCGCGGGAAGAGCGTTTCCCGCAGGGTTACTCAGTTGGGCGCTGGGAAGGCGACGTCCTCGTCGTCGATACCGCTAACTTCGCCGATGAGGTGTGGGCTGGTTTGCCGTCGGGCCAGGACAAGCGTCTCGTCGAACGTTTCGCTGTCGCGGAAGACGGCAAGAGTCTGCATTACAGCTTCGTGTTAGAAGACCCGGAGTATCTCGCGCAGCCTGTGTCGGGGAGCGGCCCATTGAGCTATCGACCCGATCTTAGCGTGGGCGGCATGGAGTGTGATCGTGACGCAGCCAGCCGCTTCTTCCGAGAGTTCCAGTGACGACGCATCACAATCGTTTCGAAAGCAGGACACGACGGCAATGCCCGTCAATAGCGCGCCCGAATCAATCACTACGCTCTTAGCAGCTGGAACGTCTGCCGCGCCTGTGGAAACGCGCGGCCGCTAGAGCAAGATTAGGGACGCCGGAGCTAGGTCGCCGCGATCACGGGATCGCGGCCCCTGCGCGAATACGCTGCCGGCGCCCCCATTAATACGGGTAACAGTTGGCCGGCGCACGGTCGTGTCCGCCAACGTCCGTAACCTCTGACGCGGTGAGGCCAACGCTACGTGCGGCGTCAATCCCGCTGGCTTGCGAATTGGCCGCGCTGTACGGCGGAGACTTCGCCGTCGACGAACTCAAGCGCCGGGTTACGTGTTCGAAGTGCGGCGAACGGCCGCGGTAGATTCGGATCGTCTACACACCGCCGTCACGCTAGATGCGCGAGCAACTAGCTGTGGGATCGGAAGAGCGACCAAAACTAGGCTTTGCCGTCGTCCCAGGATCGGCGGATTTTATCCGCCCAAGTGTGATACCCGCGCCAGCTATAAATGGAGCGATCGAGCGGAGGGCGCTCGGCCGGCGATTGGGTGGCGGCACGCGACAACCATCTACGGTACGCATCCCAACCGTGTTGTTCGCTATTCGCGGGTCGCTCGCTAGGTTCGTACTTGCGAATGGACTCTCGATTCAGGCGCATTCGTTAGCCTCCGCCAAGCGCGTTGTCCGCGCGATAGCTGCGACGACTAGCTGCACAAACTTCGCTCGCGACATAACAACTCCTCGCTTCGGCTCTTCCCTCCTTTGCAATCGTCATGCCGAGCGCGAACGGTCCGCCGTGCGTCAGTCACTTAGGCGCGGGCACGGCGTTTCCGGCAGACGAAGCAGTGATATCTGCATAGAAATTCGACATCGCTTAGTGTGACCAAGGTCACACTTTTCGTTGTCTGGTGAGCGCCTCGTTACGGCGCGCGCGCGGCACTTGATCTTCTCGTTCCGCGAGCCCGAGCTGATGGATATGTCTAAGCGGCTTTCGTCGGCCGAGCGATTCCATTGAACTTGCGCCATCGGCTCAGCTCGATAGAGGCGTTGTTGCGATTCCAACCGCTGTTGTCGGCTAGTTCGCGCATTGTCGCCGCATCGGGCGCGCTTCCCTGCGCTAGCAGTGCATCACACGCTGCCCAGACGCCAGCGCAAACTTTCGCGATCACTTCGCGAAGCGATTGATATGTGTAACGGCGCTCCTGAGCGATACTTTCTCCCATGAAGCAGCTCCACGTCACAGCGAGCATGCGTCGCCATCTCGACTCGAGTATACGACGCAAAGACGAACAAGTTACGCGGAGGCGTGATGGTAGTGCCCCAAATGCTGAGCGTCGAGGATTAGGAGTCATCGCAGTTGCGGCTCAACGCGAATTGGTTGAGCAGGCGCGTGACGACTTGCACGGCACTAGCAAAGAAAGCCGAAGCGATTGGCACTAGGCAGACTTATCGGAGGCGGAAGCCGTTACATCCGGATCGGACGGATTAAGCGCCAGCTCGGTCACGCCGCGCTGCGCGTTCTAGAAGGTGATGTTGAACCCGACGCCGATTTGCCGCGGCTGACCAATGACCGAGAAGTTGAAGCCCCACACGGTGCGCGTGTCGAAGCCGCCGTTGACATACTGCTCGTCCGTGATGTTCGTCGCCCACAGGTCGGCCGTCCAGTTGCCTTGATTGGGCGTGAACACCATGCGGCCGTTCAAGACGCCGTAGGCGGGCTCGAACACCATGTTGCCGTTCTCGTCGCGCGGGATTCGGTGATTGGACGTGTCGCGGACGTATTCGTCCATCCAGCCATAGTTACCGATGAACGCGAGGGTCGCGCCGCCCGACAGCGGCTGATCGTACTGTATGCCGAGCGAGGCGCTTTGCTCCGGCGCGTAGGCGAACGGCGCGTCGAGCGACGAGATGCCGGTGCCGGTGAGGTCGGTTACGGGAATAACGATTGGACCAGAGAGATCCAAACCGGTATTGGAGAACGTGCCGGTCGCCAGATAGTTCGTCTCGAGGATGCCGATGTTGACGTTGACGCGCAACCGATCAGTCGGTGCATAGACGATCTCGAACTCGAACCCACTGGCCTCGCCTGCGCCATCGCTCGAGATGATCGTGTTGGGCAACCGATCGCCGGTGCACGGGTGCGTCGCCAACGTCGCCACGCGCATACCATCCCAATCGGCGTCGAAATAGCTTGCGTTGAAGCGCAACGTACTGTCGCGCCAATCCGATCTGAGGCCCAACTCGCGGCTCGTGACGAGCTCGCGGTTCTGCGGGTACGACACTCCAGCTTGGACTGTTTGCGGGCAGCCGAGTGGCCCAATCACTGGCAGCGTTACGACTTGAGCGACAGCGTCGGTAAAGCCCTCGCCCCAGCTCGTGTAGAGCATGACGTCGTCGTTGAGTTGGTACTGCAGAGCGACCTTGTTAGTGGTATTGCGGCCGAAGTCCGGATCGTCGCGCGAGACCAAGTCGGTCGAATCGTAAGCATAAATGTCGCCGTCAACCGGATCGCCCGAGACGTCGTTACGGATGTACGGTGGGGTCGGGTCTGAAAGGGTCGTGCCATTATCGTCCGTGACGCGCACGCCGAGCGTCAGGTCGAGCTTTTCAGTGAGCCCGATCGTGACTTCGCCGAAAAAGGCCGTCTGCTCGTCGAGATTGCGGGTCACAGACCGGTTCGACACCGGCAAGCTCATCGTCCAAAGCGACGAGTTGAGGCCGCCAATCACGTTGGTGGTCGTGCCGGTGAGGGCGCACGGCCCACCGGCCGGAAGAATCGGCAGCGGCACGTTGTTGTACACCGTCGTCGACCAGTCATAGAGATACTGGCACGCCGCGACGCTCATGCGATCTCGCGGCGTGGGCGAGTTGTTGATGTCGCCGGGCTGACGCGGCAGATCCCAGACCGCCCAGCGGTCGGCACGCGACTTATTTTTCTCCTCGAGCCTGTATAGACCGGCGAGCCACGTGACACGGTCGTTGAAATTCGAGCCGGTCAGGTGAAATTCCTGCGTGAAGTTGTTGTCGACCGAGCGATTCTCGTCGACAGTGAAGGTGAACTCGGAGCCGTCGTAATCAACGTTCGACGTGCGCTGCATCTCCCACGTCGATGTGATCGACTCGAACCGTAGTTTCTCGCCGATGTCCCAGTTCATCGTGATCGTGTAGTACTCCAAGTCGCGCCGGATACCGTCATCGGCCGTATCCGACTTCGTCTGCCACTTGCCGAGCTCGCCGCCCGGATATCCCGTCTCGTGAGTCTCGGGAGTGAACCGGTCGGACGGGAAATTTGCCGTGAACGGCGAAGCCGGGAATGCCGGGTTGACCGCACGCGCCATCGCGAGGTAGTCGGGGTTGCCGGCGAGCACGTTGTACCGGGTGACCTGTGGATGGTCCATGTTCGAGAACCGGACGATGCGGGCGTCGGTGCTGCTCTTGTCTTCGTAGTTGGCCGTGAATCGCAGGCTGAAATTGTTCGTCGGCTCCCAGAGGAGGTCGCCGCGGAAGAGCTCGTCGTCCTGGCCGCCGAGCGAGTGTCCCAACGTGAGGCTCTCGACGAAGCCATCGTTCTGGAGACTCGAAACCATCCACTTCGATTTCAGCTTCTTCGTCAGCGGCACGTCGAAGGCGGCCGTGAGGTTGCGCCGTTCGAACTCGCCGAGCTCGACCCCCAGACGCACGCCGAACTCGTCACTTGGCGCGCGAGTCGTGATGCTGATCGCACCGCCGTTGGTGTTACGGCCGAACAACGTTCCCTGCGGGCCGCGCAGCACCTCAACGCGCTCGACTTCCGCGAAATTCGACTCGAGGAAACCGTACGTCGATTGCCAAATGCCGTCGACATAGATACCGACACCGGGTATGCCGCGAATCAAAAACACGCCGCCGCCGCCGGCGCCGCTGGGATTGGCGACGAGATTGGGCACCATGATGCCAAGGTCGGCGCCCGTTTCGAGACCGCCGAGCTCGAGATCCTCGGCGCTGAACGCCTGGATGGAGATCGGCGTGGATTGCAAGTTCGTCTCGCGGCGTTGCGCAGTTACGACGATTTCATCGAGCTGCCCGAAAGCGCTCAAAGGCACGAGCGACGCCGAGACAGCGATGCCCAACGCACTCAGGCGCGGAATGGAAATAGTCATGATGTCCCCCCCGATGATTCAGTGCTATCCGACGCCCAACTTGCGTCGCAACACCCAACGATTTGTGGCGGCCCGCGCAAATCGATAGCAAGCGGTTGTTACCAAGTCAACTGTTGCGGGTGCGGACGTCTGCTGCCCTCGAGCGTAATCGTCTTAGTCCCGTCGAACATGCTCGCCGGCGAGCTCCGTGTAAGCGACATTCACGTTCATGTGCGCGCGCGAGCGGCGTGTATTCGAGCCCCTTTTTGATATGCGTATCGAGCAGCGGCGCGAAGTCCGGGTTCTTCTGCAAGTCGGCGACGGCCGCACCGGGCGGGTCCCCGCGCTGTTAGTGAAGCTTCGCGGCGTCGGCCAAAGCCCGATCGAACGGGCCAGGCGATCGAGACTGGCCCAGTCGTTCATGTGGCCATGGCCTTCCTCGACCAGATCGACCTTGCCCTTTACGGCCTTGACGAGCGCTCCGGTCTCGTCAGCGATCGCTTCCGCACCGCCGGCGGGCAGGAACGGCGCCATGTTCCACGCCATCACATCGCCCATGCACAACAGGCGCGCGGCGGTGAACAGCACGAAGGTGTCGCCGTTGGTGTTCCCACGGCGCTCAGCGCGTTGGAGCGCCGCGACCGCGGCCACTTGCGGCGGGCGTGAACGTGCCCTCAGCGCCGGTAGGCGAGCTGCACGCCAATTTGCCGCGGCAACGGTGCAGCTACAGTAGCTCCATAGGTGTAGCTGTTGTAGGTGGAGCAGTCGGCGTTGGTGCACTGAGACCGGCCACCGAAGCGCGGCCCTACCTTCTCGTCCGTTATGTTCAGGGCGAACAGGTTCACGTCGAATCCTCCGCGCTCGAACCCGAGGCGCAGGTTGATGCTCTTCTGCGCCGGCACGTCACTCGAGTCGGGGGAATACGCGCCACTGCTGCGAGCGACGGTTGCATAGCCGTCCTGCCACCGATAGTCGATGCGCGCATAGGCCGGCGTGGAACCGATCTCAAAGTCGAGCCGTGCGCCGAGGTCCAGCGTCTCTGGCGGCTGAGCAAACTCCTGGCCGTCTTGCGCAACGACGAGGTCGCCGGCGCGCGAGGCGGGTCCGCCGGGAATGATCAGGGAAGAGGTGTACTCCGCCTTGGTATGGCTGAATGCGGCATTGAGCGTGAGCCGCCGGACGGGACGGAAGTCTCCTTCGATCTCGATGCCGCGGCTGCGCGCCGTCGGAACATTGAAGACGGCGCCATCGCCGAGGAACAAGAACGTCTGGACGTCTTTCCACTCGAGATCGTAGATGGCTGTGTTGATCTGGGCCTTGCCGTCGAGCAGCCCGAACTTGGCGCCAAGCTCGTAGCTCCAGACGGTGTCCGAGTCATAGGTCTTCGGCAGCACGTCAGTCGTGAGATCGTACTGGGCGAGCGAGCCCTGGGCCGCGGAAGTGAGCACCTGGTTCACGCCGCCGGCGCGGAATCCTTTGGCCGCCGTGACGTACAGCAGATCGTCGGGATTGAAGAAGTATTGCAGCGACAACTTGGGCGTGACCGGCGTCTCCGAGATCTCCCCGTGTGACTGCTGCCTGCGAGGGATTAGAGGTGCCGCCATTCGGGCCGTAGTTGAATTGCTCGAACTTGGTTTCGACGCGCGTCGACGCGAACGCCCGCGCTCCCGTGCAACTTGTCGGTGAAGCGTACGGTGACGTCGCCGAACAAGGCGGCCTCGGTGTCTTCATCCGACTCGTAGATATTGGAGAAGAACCCGTTGAAAGGCACTCCGTATCGCTGTTCGATGCTCATCCCCGAGAATTCCAGGAACGCCTCGTTCGTGGTTGTCTGCGATCATCCGCACGTCGGCGTTCGTATCGGCAAAGTACGCACCGACGACGTAGCTCACACGCTGATTCGGCGACGACGCGAGTCGCACCTCCTGCGAAACCGCACGGCGCTTGTTGTTGGTATTCGTTTCGATCAGTGCGCCCAGACCGAGGCCGTTCGGAACCGTGACGATGTTCGGATTGAATCCGGATCCGGTCGGAACCGGCACCGTCGGCGCGCCCGGCGTGACGATCCGCGCGGTGCCGGGGTAGACGAACAAGGTTGCCGGGAAATTCTGCGGGCTCTGGCCGCGATTCAAGTCATAGGTCGACGAAGCGATGTAGGTCAGCTCTAGGTTGTCGCTGATGTCCCACTGGAAGGTTGCGCTCGCGATTTCCATGTCGGTGCGCGTGGGCGTCGGACCGAATGCGAGCGACTGGAAGCGCTCGGGATTGAAAGGCCCGACGGTATAGCCTGGAGCGACATACGCGCCGGTGCCGGCATTGCAGCCCGGATTCGGGGGCAGCACGGCGGGCGGAACCAGAAACGCGCGTGCTGGGACCGGCAGGGACAGGATGTACGGAATGTTGAAGCAAAGCGGCCCGACCTGAAGTTGCCCCGGCTCGGGCAAGTTGTACGTGGTGGTCAGATTGTCCGTCTCGTCCCTCGACTTCAGGTACGAGACCGTCAGCTTCGTGGCGTCGGAGGGTGCCCAGGTAAACGCGACGCGGCCGGCACCCACCTGGCCCTCATTGCTATCCTTGTCGTAGATGCTGCCATTTCGGTAGTCGGTAAGGTCGATGTACCCGCCGGTCTCGCGGCGAAACAGGCTCGCCCGGAAGCCGAGCTTGTCCTCGATGATCGGCCCACCGAATGCGAACCCCGCCTCGTACCCCGAGTCGCCGCCCTCGGTGGAAAGATATTGTGCGCGGCCATACGACGAGAAGTCGGTGAGGCCCGGCGCCGTCTGAATGTAGCGGATCGTGCCGCCTTCCGAACCGCCGCCGAACAGGGTGCCCTGCGGTCCGCGCAGCACTTCGACGCGTTCCAGATCGAACAGCGGCGGCACCGGCGTGCCGTTCTGCGAGGCAAAGCCGCCTGCGGAGCGCTTTTGCAGTGGGGTCTCGTCCAGATAGAAGCCCGTCGTCGCGGCCGTTGCGCTCTGCTGACGGATGCCGCGGATGGCCACGGTCGCGTTGCCGGATGCTTCGCGGCCGGACAGCCTGAGTCCAGGTACCAGCGTCTGGAGGTCCGCGATGGTCTGGACGCCCTGCTGGTCGAGATCCCGCTGGGTCTGTGCCGTCACGGCCAGCGGGACGTGATTCACGGTGTCGCTCTGCCGCGTAGCGGTCACCACCACTTCTTCCAGCGTGCCGTCTTCGGGTCCGGCGGCAAACGCCGGCGCCTGCAACGTCGAGACTAGAGCGCCGCACGCAATTGCGCCGCGGCCCCTAAACTGAATCCTATGCACACCCCCCCCTACGCGCTTTCAGTGCGCCGTATTCGTGCCTCCCCCGCCGCAGCGCCCCCCCACGAGGCCAACCGTCGCGGGCCCCTAATTCCCATGCGCAGGTAATTTATAGCACTGCTCGCTCGGAGCAGACCCCTGGGAAATGGTGGCCAGGGACGGAATCGAACCATCGACACGCGGATTTTCAGTGAATTGAACCGCCAATCCAGCGCCAGCGAGCGTAACGGAACCGGACCTACGCGAATTTTCCCGCGAGCCGATGAGTCAGCAAGGATGCTGCTCGGTGACGCTGGTTTGGGTACCTGCGCGGGCACCTAGTTATCGACGCCGCGAAAAATCAGGCACACTCCGGACCTTCTCGAGGAAGGCTCTTCTAGCGAAGTCGCCGGCGCCGCCGGTCGATGCCGATTCATTCAAGCCATTCCGGCCCATGCGTCGATGACGAGCTTGCCGTCGAGATAAGCGGCCACCTGTAGGCCGATCTCGGGCGTGTCTTCGACGAGCGAAGCGAGAACGGCGCGTACCCTGTCGTTGGCATCGCTCGAAACTGCGTGCGCCGTCCTCGTGATGCCCGGCAGGCTGCGAACGAAGCCGTCGCATCATTCCGTCTTCAGCGTCTCGACCGGGTCGATGCTGGCCGCGCGGCGGGCCGGCACGTAGCTCGCAAATGCCGCCGCGGCGAGCAGCACGCCGAGCGCCGCGAGATAGGTCGGCGCGTCGAGCGGACCGATGCCGAACAGCAGCGACGACATCAGGCGCGTCAACGCGAACGCGGCTACGTGCCCGACGACGACGCCGATCGCCACCCGCGCGGATCGGACGTTTGTATCCGAGTCCGTGCTAACGTCTACTCTCGGTCCGTGTACAGCACTGACCACAGCCGCGGGAGCTCAAGACATGCGATTGGGATTCATGCGCACACTCGCTACGGTCGTCGTTCTGAGCCTTGTCGGGCCGTTCGTGCGAAACGCGCTGGCCGACAAGATCGTCGTCTACGGCGCGCAGCGGCAGTGTCGGCCGCGTGATCGTCGAGGAAGCGCTGAGCCGGGGTCACGAGGTCATCGGCGTTTCACGCAATCCCGAAAGCCTCAAATTCGACAACGCTCGCTTCACTGCTGCGCCCGGCGACGTCACCGATCCGGATTCCATCGCCGCGACCGTGCGGGGCGCGGACGTCGTCGTGATTTCCGTCCGCGGCGTCGGGCCCGGTAACACGCCGCAGGAAGCTGTAACGTTTCGAGCTGCGACGGCCTACATCGAAGCGGCATCCCGGCTCGGCGACGCGACCCCGTATGTCATACAGATCGGCGGCGGTGTGACGCTCTACCGGGATGGTGTACGCATCATGGATACGCTCCCACCAGGCACGGAGAGGTACGCTTTGGCCCAGGGCCACTGGCTCGCGATGGAGGCGTACCAGCATTCAACGGGTTTTGACTGGACCGTGATGTCGGCAAATTCCGGTTCAATTCAGGAGCGGGGCCAATACACGGGACGATTTCGGCTCGGGAACCAGGACACGCTCGTCGATCGAAACGGCGAGACGTACATCTCTAGACAAGATTTCGCGATCGCGGTGATCGACATGGCGGAGAGCCGCACGGTGACTGGGAAGCGGGTCGCGGTCGGGCCGCCCTACTGAACCGCTCGCTCGCGCTTGAGTCGGCGCAAGGCCGACGACGATCGCGAGAATCAGCTTCGTCGATTTCGATTTAGGGTTCTTTCGACGAGGTCGCCGCTCGAGTGTCGATTCTTCATCGGCTGGATGGAGCGGCTTGGAGAGTCGAGTGAACGTGGGGCTCACGCCGACTGAGGCCATCATCGCGGCAACGCGTGAAGCGGCCGCAATGGCGGCGTGAACGCCGGGGTAGCGGGCCGAGCTGCAGTGCGGATTTCCTCGTGCTCGACGCGAATCCCCTCGCGGACATCGTCAACTCGCGACGGATCGGACCCGTAAATCTGCATAAAGCGGAGGCGCTATGAAGAAAGACAGTACAGCTTCCATGAAGGGACAGGTGTGTCTAGGACTGTTCGTGGCGATCTCCCTGGCAAGCACGGCGCTGTACGGACAGGGCGGCGACTCGCACACCGTGACCGCCGAGCAGTACGCGCGCTGGAAGGTGGAGCTCTCGAACTGGGGGCGTTGGGGCGCGGCGGACGAGATCGGCGCATTGAATCTGATCACGCCCGAGAAGCGGCGGCAGGCTGCTGCGCTCGTTCGTGACGGCGTGTCCGTGTCGCTGGCATCGGACGCCGATACCGTACAGGCCGTCGACAACCCGCAACCGTACGAGGTCACGATGCAGAGCATCGGTTCCGATCGGATCGCCGTCAGCTATCACGGCATCACCCACACGCATCTCGACTCGCTCGCGCACATCAACGAACAGGGCGTGTTCTATAACGGCTACAAGCCTGAAGAAGCCGCAGTCCTCGCGCGTGGGCATGCGAAGAACTCGATCCACAACGTCAAGAACGGCGTGTTCACCCGCGGCATCTTGATCGATATCCCGAGGCTCAAACGAGTGCCGTACCTTGAGCCCGGCACTCCGATCTACGTCGAGGACCTCGAGGCATGGGAGAGGGAGGCGGGAATCAGAGTATCCGCGGGCGACGCGTTGTTCGTGCGCACGGGCGTATGGGCGCGGCGCCAAGCCGTCGGCCCGTGGCTACGAGGCCGCGCGGAAGGCGGACGCTCGGCGGGGCTCGACCCCTCCGTGATCCCTTGGCTAAAAGCGCGCGACGTTGCGCTGCTCGGTAGCGACCACCCTCAGTATGTCTCGCCGGGAGAGCCCGGGGCCGCGCCGCGCGGCGCGGTGCACGACTTCGCGCTGTTGTACCTAGGCGTGCACTTGTTCGACAACTGCGACCTCGAAGCGCTCGCCGAGGCGGCTGCCGCACGCAACCGGTGGGAGTTCCTCCTTACCGCCGCACCGCTGCCAATTCGCGGCGGTACCGGATCGCCGCTCAATCCGATCGCGACTTTTTAGCGAGCAGCACTTTCATCGTCATGCAGCTGCACACAAAACATCGGTCTCGGGTGACATCGATGCGGCGCGTGCGGCGCTCGCTGATGGGCGCGGTATGGTGGTGCATCGGGTCGTGCCTTGCGGCGTCCAGCGCCAACGCCGCCGTGGCGGGAGCGTATGCGGAACTGCCCGGCGTGCGGCTTTGGTACACCGATACCGGCGGTGACGGAGAGGTACTGATCCTGCTCCATGCGAATACGGGCACCAGCGAAAATTGGCAGCCGCAGAACGAAGCCTTCGCGGCGGCTGGCTACCGCGTCATCGCGTTCGATCGGCGCGGCTGGGGAAAAAGCATCGCCAATCCGGTCACTGGACCACAGCCGGGCACGGTCGCCGAGGACCTGCACAACCTCGTCGCGAGCCTCGACATCGAGCGCTTTCACCTCGTCGGCGTAGCGGGCGGCACCTTCATCGCGCTGGACTACGTAGCTTGGCAGCCGGAGCGTGTGCTCACGCTGGTGGCCGCCGCGAGCACCGGAGCGCTAACCGATGCGCCCGAGGTCGCCTTCCGGGAGCGAATCACGATTCCGGGCATCAGAGAGCTACCCGCGATGTACCGCGAGCTCGGCTCCTCGTATATCGGCGCCAATCCGGAAGGCACGAAGAGGTGGTCCGAGATCGAAGAGCACGCGCGCCAAGACGGCGCGCCGAGTCAACCGCTGCGCACTCCGAACACTTACGAAAAGATTGCCGAGATCGAGACGCGAGTCTTGGTCCTTGCGGCAGACGCCGATCTGCTTGCGCCACCGGGGCTGATGAGGCAGTGGTCCGCCTACTTAAAGAATGGGGAATGGGCGTCGGTGCCCGATGCGGGCCATTCGATCGCTTGGGAGCAACCCGAAATCTTCAACCGCAGCGTGTTGCGATTTCTCAAAGGCTGCCGTGGCCCGAGCACACGGGTGTTGGGTGCCGACATCCAAGCCGAAGGAGCGGCGCTTTTGCTTTGTGGGGTGCAATAGCGCCTCTGGCGACTGAGGCCTAATCGGCGTCAGCTTGATGGGTGCTTCCGTCGCCGGCTGGTCGCAATTCGTAGGCATAGGCGACGCATGATGAATGATCTCAGCACCGCTACGCCGACATTGCTGACCAATTACGTTCGGGTACGACGGCAGTGCTGCCGAGCGCGATGCAGGAAGTAGGGAAGACTGGAAGCTCGCGGAACGTCAGGTCTTCATGCAGCGCCTGCGCACCGAGCCGAGCGCTACCTAAGTCCTTGAAGTGAAATGGTGGCCAGGGCCGGAATCGAACCAGCGACACGCGGATTTTCAGTCCGCTGCTCTACCAACTGAGCTACCTGGCCGTGCTGTGCGCGCCGTGACGGCGCCTCGCGGGACGGCTATTAGACCGGCCAGGCCGAGGGGCCGTCAAGGTAAATGCCGCACGCTTGGATGGCTACCCGTCCTAGATAAAGTACTAGCGAAACCCAGTGACTAGTTGGCCGCTAGGCGCTACGACCCCATCGGCTTCGACGGATCGCGCCCCCCGGCCGAGAGCCATGGGTAGCGAGCCGTGTCGAGACCGGCGTAGTCCGGGTCGAGATAGATGAAGCAGCGCTGGATCAGGAAGTCGCGCACCTCGAACACGTCGCACCAGCGCCCCGCATGCGCGACACCAGCCCGCCAGGCACCGTCCACGTGGACGCCCGCGCTCGTGCCCTCACAGGCGAAGAGGTCCGTGCCGGTCATGATCCAGTTGAACGATGCGTAGTCGTGCAGGATGCCTTTCAAGAGCCCACTGAAATCGGTGAACAGCTGGGTGATCTGTGCCTTGCCGGTCGCGAGGCCCCACTTGGGAAAGAACACCTGCGCATCGTCGGCGAATAAATCGAGAATGCTGCCGCCCGTCGACGTGACACCTTTGTTGTCGAACGCCTTCAGGTACTCCAGCGCGACGGACTTGCGCTGCTCATCCGTCATCGCAAGTCGGCTGATCGCCATGCAGGACACTCCTCGAAACTCAGCATCGGTGCGGAGAGTGTGGGTGCGCCGGACTCTACGAGGCGGCGTCCGACGGTGTCAACGCGGAGGCCCTCGGTCGGCACGCGCGTTCGGGCCCGCAACTTGCATCTTTTCAGGTCATGGCGACGCCACAAGCACGCGCTTTGCCCGGGGCATCGATCGAGAGTCTCGACGCGCGCTATTTACGCGTTCGCGGCACCACGCTGCTCCTCGCGGAGCCGCTGACGCCCGAGGATCAGATGGTCCAGGCGATCCCGGAGGCGAGTCCGACGAAGTGGCACCTCGCGCACACGACTTGGTTCTTCGAGCACTTCTGCCTCGTCCCGCACGCGCCGGGCTACAAGCCGTTCGCGCCGCGCTACGACTATCTCTTCAACTCCTATTACTACACGGTCGGCGAGATGCACGGCCGGTCGGTGCGCGGCATCCTGAGCCGGCCGGGGACCGCCGAGATCCACGCGTTCCGCGCCCACGTGGACGAAGCGATGCTGCGGCTGATCGACCAGCGGCGCGGCGCGGCGAACTTCGAATCGCTAGTCCTGCTCGGGCTCAACCACGAGCAGCAGCACCAGGAGCTCCTGCTCACGGACATCAAGCAGGCGTTCTTCGCGAATCCGCTCGGGCCTGCGTACCGCGATCGCAAGAAGCTCGCGTCCGACAAGCCGGCGCCGCTCAAGTTCGTGAGCCGCGTCGGCGGCGAGCACGAGATCGGCGCTCATGGCGAGGACTTCTGTTTCGACAACGAGACGCCGCGCCATCGCGTGCTCGTCCCCGACGCACGCGCTCGCGAACCGGCTCGTGACGAACGCCGAGTATCGCGAGTTCATCGAAGATGGCGGTTATGCCACGCCTGCGCTGTGGCTCGCGGACGGCTGGGCCAAGATCCGCGAGCTCGGCTGGCGCCGGCCGCTTTGCTGGTCCGACGAGCTCACGCGCGAGTTCACGCTCGACGGCTGGCGCGCGCTCGATCCGGCTTCGCCGGTGTGCCACGTGAGCTACTACGAGGCGGATGCGTTCGCGCGCTGGGCTGGCGCTCGGCTGCCGACCGAGGCCGAGTGGGAGCTCGCAGCAGCCGAAACACCCGTCGTCGGCAACTTGCTCGATTGCGGCTATCTGCATCCGATCGCCTCGCGGCCGCCGGCCCGTGCCGATTCGCCGATCACCCAGCTCTGGGGCGACGTCTGGGAATGGTGCTCGTCGAGCTATGGCCCCTACCCCGGCTTCAGAGCCGCTCGCGGGCTCGCTCGGCGAGTACAACGGCAAATTCATGTGCAATCAGCTCGTCGTGCGCGGCGGCTCGTGCGCGACCTCGGCCGATCACTTGCGGCCGACCTACCGCTCATTCTTCTATCCGCACGATCGATGGCAATTCTTGGGATTACGGCTCGCAAAAGACTCTTGATCCGCGCGTCGCGCATCGCGTCGCGCCTCGCCCATGGCCCTGGCGCGCCTTTTGCAGTCGGAGCGCGATGCAACACGGAACGCATGTCGCGCTGAGCCAAGGCGCGGTCCACGACCGGGCCGAGGAGCTCGAGGAGATCCTCGCCGGCCTCACGGCCGCGCAAAAACGGATAGCCCCGAAGTACTTCTACGACGAGCGCGGCTCGAATCTGTTCGACCGGATCTGCGAGCTGCCCGAGTACTACCCGACGCGGACCGAGCTCGCCTTGATTGCCGAGCACGCCGACGAGATCGCGGACCTCGTGGGTCCGCGCGCCCAGGTCATCGAGCTCGGCGCGGGCTCGACGCTGAAGATCCGGCTCTTGCTGGATCACCTGATCGAGCCCGTCGCGTACGTGCCCGTGGACATCTCCGCCGACTATCTGCTCAAGCAGGCCGAGGATCTCGCGCGCGACTACCCGACCCTGCACGTGCACGCCGTCGTCGCGGACTTCTCGGAGGCGTTCAAGGTGCCGCGGCACGATCACCTCGTCGCAGCCCGCAATCTCGTGTTCTTCCCCGGCTCGACGATCGGCAACTACACGAAGCACCAGGCGCTCGAGCTGCTCGAGGTGATGGCGTTCGAGGCGCAGCACAACGGCGCGCTTCTGATCGGCGTCGATCTGCCGAAAGACGTCAAGCGCCTGCAAGCCGCATACAACGACAAGGCCGGGGTCACCGCCGAGTTCAACTTGAACGTGCTCGCGCGTTTGAACCGCGAGCTCGGTGCGGACTTCCGCTTGCAGGACTTCCGCCATCGCGCGGTCTATGACGAGGAGAAGAGCCGGATCGAGATGCGGCTCGTGAGCACGCGCCCGCAGCACGTCCGCGTGGCGGGCACCGACATCGACTTCGCGAAGGACGAATACATCATCACCGAGTACTCCCACAAGTATTCGGTCGAGGAGTTCCGGTCGCTCGCGCGGCAAGCCGGCTTCGCGCCCCAGAACGTGTGGTGCGACCCGGACCGGCTGTTCAGCGTTCACTATTTGACGGTCCAGTGAGTGCGCTGCGTTCGGGGGCCGCGCTATCATCCGGCCCCGATGAGCGACGAAAAAATCTACGAAGTTCCGGAGCCGCTCGCGGCGCGCGCGTGGATCGACGCGGCGAAGTACGAGTCGCTGTACCGCGCGTCGATCGAAGACACTGAAGGCTTCTGGCGCAAGCAGGCCGAGCGCCTCGACTGGATCAAGCCGTTCACGCAAGTCAAAGACACGTCGTTCGACGCGCGCGACCTGCACGTTCGCTGGTTCGCGGACGGCCAGCTGAACGCGTCGTTCAATTGCCTCGACCGCCATCTCACGAAACGCGCAGAGCAGACCGCGATCCTCTGGGAGCCCGACGATCCGAATGGCTCGGTGCGCACCATCAGCTATCGCGAGCTGCACGAAAACGTCTGCCGGTTATCGAATGCCTTGAAGCGCCTGCACGTCGCGAAGGGCGACCGCGTCACGATCTACATGCCGATGATCCCCGAGGCCGTGATCGCGATGCTCGCGTGCGCGCGGATTGGCGCCGTGCACTCGGTGGTGTTCGGCGGCTTCTCGCCCGAGGCGCTCAAAGGCCGGATCGACGACTGCGCGTCGCGCGTCGTGATCACCGCGGACGAAGGCGTGCGCGGCGGCAAGAAGGTGCCGCTGAAGGCGAACGTCGACGAAGCGCTGCGCGGCGTGCGAACCAAGATCGACGCGGTGGTCGTCGTGCAGCACACGGGCACGAAGGTCGGCTGGACCGACGGACGCGATCACTGGTACGACGACGTGACCGAGGCCGCGTCCGAGGTGTGCGCGCCGGAGCCGATGTCCGCCGAGGATCCGCTATTCATTCTCTATACGTCGGGCTCCACGGGTAAGCCGAAGGGCGTGCTGCACACGACGGCCGGGTATCTGCTGTACGCGTCGCTCACGCATCAATACGTGTTCGACTATCACGACGGCGACATGTACTGGTGCGCGGCCGACGTCGGCTGGGTGACGGGCCACAGCTACATTGTCTACGGCCCGCTCGCGAACGGCGCGACCACGCTGATGTTCGAAGGCGTGCCGACGTATCCCGACGCGAGCCGCTTCTGGCAAGTCGTCGACAAGCACCAGGTGAACATCCTCTACACCGCGCCGACGGCTATCCGCGCGCTGATGCGCGAGGGCGAGGCGCCGGTGAAGCGCTGCTCGCGCAAGAGCCTGCGCGTGCTCGGCAGCGTCGGCGAGCCGATCAACCCTGAGGCGTGGGAATGGTATTACCACGTGGTCGGCGACGCGCGCTGCCCGATCTCCGACACGTGGTGGCAGACGGAGACGGGCGGGATCTTGATCACGCCGCTGCCCGGTGCGACGCGTTTGAAGCCGGGGTCCGCGACGCGGCCGTTCTTCGGCGTGCGGCCCGCGATCGTCGACGACAAAGGTAACGTTCTCGACGGCGAGGCGAGCGGCAATCTCGTGCTGCTCGACAGCTGGCCGGGTCAGATGCGCACGGTGTACGGCGATCATGAACGCTTCGTCGACACCTATTTCAAGCAATACCCCGGCAAGTACTTCACGGGCGATGGCGCGCGCCGCGACAAGGACGGCTACTACTGGATCACGGGCCGCGTCGACGACGTCATCAACGTCGCGGGTCACCGGCTCGGCACGGCGGAGATCGAGAGCGCGCTCGTCGCGCATCCGAAGGTGGCCGAGGCCGCGGTCGTCGGCTTCCCGCACGACCTGAAGGGCCTGGGGATCTACGCGTACGTAACGTTGAAGACCGGCGCACCGCCGACCGAGGAGCTGCGCAAGGAGCTCGTCGCGTGGGTGCGCAAGGAGATCAGCCCGATCGCGACGCCGGATTTCATTCAGTGGGCGCCGGGGCTGCCGAAGACGCGCTCGGGAAAAATCATGCGCCGGATACTCCGCAAGATCGCGGCGAACGACACGGGCGAGCTCGGCGACACCTCGACGCTCGCGGACCCGTCCGTCGTCGACGACTTGATCAAGAATCGAGCGCAGCCCTGACGAGCCAGAACTGCGCCGCGATCGGCGCGACCGCGAGTGCGCCGGCGGCGAGCCAGGTCGCGAGCAAGGGCTAGCCGCCCGCGGGCTTGAAGTCCGGCGGCTTCTCCGAGCCTTCGCCGAAGAAAAACTTCTGCATCTCGTCCTCGAGGAACTTGCGCGCCTTCGGCTCGATCGGCGTGAGCCGATACTCGTTGATCAGCATCGTCTGATGCTTGAGCCAGCGCTGCCAAGCGAGCTTCGACACGTTCTCGTAGACCCGTTTGCCGAGCTCGCCGGGATACGGCACTCGGTCGAGCCCCTCGGCTTCCGCGCCGAGCACCACGCAATGCACCATTCTCGCCAATCGAAGCTCCTCAGTGTCTCGCAGCATCATACCGCCGAGGCGGGTGCGGTTGTGCCCGGTTTCGCGCGGGGAGCGCGCGCCAACCGCGCGGCGCCGCTCGTCAGCGATCGGAACAGTGCGGCGACCGGCGCTGGGATTCCGACTTCGAGCTCCGTGCTCGGCACGTGCCAGAACCGATCGTCGCGATCGTTCACGACCGTCGGCGCCGCCGCGAGCCTCAACAAGCGCGGCAGAAGGTCGAGATCGAAGTGCGTGAAGCCGTGCTCGATCGTCGCAAGCTCGTGCTCGGCCTGCACGGCCGCGCCTAGCTCGCGACGGCACCACTCCGCCGCGGTTTCTGTTTCGCCGAGCTCGGGCAGGCTGTAGAGCCCGCCCCAAACGCCGCGAGCGGGGCGGCGCTCGAGCAAGATGCGGCCCTCCGGGTCCTCGATGACGAGCACCGTCACGCGCCGATGCGCACGCGCGCGCTTCGGCCGCGGTGCCGGATACCTAGCCTGCGTGCCCGCGCGGCACGCCGCGCAATCCGTCGCGAGCGGACACACGGTGCACGCGGGCCGCGCGCGTGTGCACAGCGTCGCGCCGAGATCCATGATCGCCTGCGTGTAGTCCGCCACGCGCTCGTTCGGCGTGTGCCGCTCCGCGTGCTCCCAGAGCACTTCTTGCACGGCGTTGTCCCCGGGCCAGCCGTCGACGGCGTGGTAGCGCGCGAGCACGCGTTTCACGTTGCCGTCGAGGATCGGCAGCCGGCACCCGAGCGCCTGCGCGAGGATCGCGCCAGCGGTCGAGCGCCCGATCCCTGGCAGAGCGAGCAGCGCGTCGAACGTCTCGGGCAGCCGGCCGCCGTGCTCTTCCGCGACGACGCGCGCCGCGCGCCACAGGTTGCGACCGCGAGCGTAGTAGCCGAGGCCGGACCAAGACCTAAGCACGTCGTCGAGCTGCGCGGCCGCGAGCGCTCCGACGTCGGGGAAACGCCGCATGAATCGCAAGTAGAACGGGATCACGGTCGCGACCTGGGTTTGCTGGAGCATCACTTCCGACACCCAGACGGAGTAAGGCGTGCGGTCGACCTGCCACGGCAAGTCGTGCCGCCCGTGCACGTCGAACCAAGCGAGCAGGTGCGGCGCGATCGGCGCCGGCTGCGCGGGCTCGGCGACGAGGTGCCCGCGTGCGGTCCTGCGGCTCATCAGTGCCGGCCGCCGCCGAACGGTATCTCGGGCCCGAGCGGCAAGCCGTCGAGCTCGCGCGCGAGCCGTTCGATGCGCATCACCGCGCGCATGCCGCCCTGCGACAGCGTGCGTTTGAGATACCACGGGCCGACGACGGGTGGGACTCGGAAGTCGGGCTCCATCTCGAGCTTGTAGATCATGTTCGTGCCGCCGACGCCGTCGGGCTCGAGCGCCCATTCCGAGACGCTGTACTTGAAGTTGCTCTGCTCCGGAAGAACGACGCTCTTGATGAATCGCGGCTCGACGGTCTCGAGACGCTCGGTGCGCCGCAGCGTCATGCAATAGAACAGCACGCAGCCCTCCATCCGCGTGAACACGATCGGCGTTCCGTCGGAGGCGGGATCGAGGTAGCGGCTTTCCTTGTAGGCGCTCGAGATACGGCCGAACGCGTTGTCGGCGTAGTCCGTGAGCACCGCGTAGATCGACTCGGGCGTCGCATCGAGGTGCGCGTTCGCCGCGAGCTCGTAACGCGCTTGCTTGCGCGTGACGTCGAGCGTCTCGATCGTCGCGGCCCAGAGCACCGAGCTCGCGGCGAGGCCTCCAAGTACCGCGATTACGGCGCGGCGCACCTTCACTGCGGCGGGGCTGCGGGCGCGGGCTCCGGCTCGCCGCCGCGATTGAGCAAGCCGCGCAGGCGTCCGCGGAGCTTGTCGCGCTGCTCGTCGACGCGTTGCTGCGCTTCCGACTTTTCCTCTTCGACGGCCTTGTTGACCTCGTTGGTCGCGCGCTGCCGCACGACTGCACTGAAGTCCGGCAGGATGCTCGGCGCATCGAGCGTGCCGGTCGCACGCAGCGGCAGCGATTGACCCGCGTACTTGACCATCGCCGGATCGGATTGCAGCACCGGCCCGTCGACGACCGTGGCCTTGAGATCGAAGTTGATCATGTCGTCGAGCAGGTTCACGGTGCCCGTGCCCGTGATCGTCATGAAGTCGAGCACGCCCTTGAGATCGCGGTTCGTGAGTAGCGCGTCCTCGACCGTGCCGGTGGCCGACAGAGACGAGAACGTCGTGCGCCGCGGCGCATCGCCGCGCTCGGGAACGGCGTCGCCGTCGAGCCGCGCGCGCGCGCGCCGCAGCTCGTACCAGAAGTCGATGCCCTCGAGCGCGCCATTCGTCACGGTGAAAGCCACGTTACCGTCGAGCCCGCGGCGAACCTGGCCGAGGTTCGAGCCGCTAGCGACGAGCTCGAGCTTCACGTCGCCCGTGCCCGCGACGTCTGCCGAGCCGAGCAGATCGCGGCCGAGGGGCACGAGGTCGACGTCGTCGATCTGCTGATTCACGGCGATTCGCGCGGCATCGGTCTGCACGGTCACCGTGATGTCGCCACCGTAAGTGCCGCCGTAGAGCGACGCGCTTGGGCGTAGCCGCAGCGTGCCGTTCGCGGCGGTCAGGCCGAACGCCGCGTTCGTGAGAGTCAGGCCGCTGAACTTCGCCTTGCCGAACTTGAGATCGCCCTGCGCGTTGAGAGTGCGCAGCACGTCGAGCGGAAGGTCGACCGCGTCCAGCGAGCCTTCGTCCGCAGGCGCCCCCGATTCTTCGGACGGCGGCAAGTAACGGTCGATGTTGATGTCGTCGATCGCGAGACTGTACGCGACCTTCTCGCCTTCGAGGCCCACGCGGCCCGTGAGGGTCGAGTCGTCGAGCTTGAGCTGCATGTCGCGGAGCCCGAGCTGGGTCGAGGTGTACAGCAGATTCGCTTTCGCGCTCGCGCTCTTGAGCACACCCGAGTCCGCGGTCTCGAGCTCGACCTTCAATGCGCTCAGGACGTCGCGGGGATTGAATTCGCGAATGTCCACGGCGCCGGACAGCGAGAGATCGCTCATGAGCTTCTGACCCGACAGCGAGCCCGCCATCGCGATCCCGAGGAAATTCAGCGCGAGGCCATCGAGGTCGAGCGTTTCCTTCCCGAGGTTCGCGGCGAGCGAAGCGACGTTCAACGTCGCGTCGCCCTGCCCGCCGGGCCAACCCGCGCCGCTGCCGGACACCTTCACGCCGAGTTGCTCGAGGCGGTACTCGTTCGCGGCTAGCCCGAGCGTCGCCTGCATGGTCGCGTCCACCTTCACGGCGACGTTCGCGCCCGCGAGCGCGAATCGCATGTCGAGCGGGAATTTCTTGCCGAGCCCGAAGTCGTCGGCGTCGAGCGCGAAGCTCGTGAGCTCCCAGCGGCTACCGGTAGACGCGTCGCTCCACGTGACGCGGGCGTCCGCGATCTCGATGGAGTCGATGCCGAGGTCGATGCTCGAGGCGCCGCCGGCATCGTTCGCGGGGGCCGGTGCGGCGCCGGCGCTCTGGCCGCCGAGGTCCTGCCAGTTGTTGCGGCCGCGCGCATCGCGCGCGAGGTTGAGCTCGAGGCCTGTGAGCCGCGCCTGCCCGACGTGCACTTTGCCGGACAGCAGAGGCAGCAGCGACAGCCTGAGCTCGGCGCTGCCGATCTTGGCCATCGGCTCGGGGCCGAACCCCTGTGCATTGCTGAGCGACGCGGAGCCCACTGCAATGCGTACGGTCGGGAACAATCCGAGCGAGAGGTCGCCGTCGAGCGTGAGCTGCCTCCCCGTGGCGCGGGCGACAGCGGCCGTAATGTCGTCCTTGTAGTCGTTCGGGTCGAGCAACATTCCGACGACCACGAGCACGACGACGAACAGGCCGACCAGGGCGCCGACGACGATCCCAATGATTTTTGCGACGCGACTCATGGGTGTGCCCTCCGGCTGAGCCAAGGGCGCATCGTAACAAACGACGGATAACGAGATAACCGCGAATCCCGAATCACGATCGCGGCCTCAAGACCTAAATGACCGCCTTCGAGCGCAGCTTGCCGGGGAACCGGCTATTCCAGTTCTCGACGACCGCTTCGAGATCCTTCGCTCGCACGGCGGCGCCGATGTAGTGGCCTTGCGCCTTGTCGCAGTGCATCGTCTCGAGCAGCTTCAGTGTTCCCTCGTCCTCGACGCCTTCGGCGCACGCGCGCATCTTCAGCTTGTGCGCGAGATAGATCAGGCCTTCGACGAGCGCGCGCGCGTCTTCGCGCAGCCGCATGTCGCTCGTGAACTGATTGTCGAGCTTCACCTCGCTGAACGGCATCCTGTAGAGGTGCGTCAGCGACGACGCACCCGTGCCGAAGTCGTCCAAGCAGAGGTTGATGTTCTTCACGCGCAGCCGCGCGAGGATGTCGAGCGCGACCGCGGGGTCGCCCACGGCTGCGGTCTCCGTGAGCTCGAGCGTCACCATCGAGGGGTCGAGGTTGTTCTCGCGAATCAGCGTGAGCAGGCGATCGGGGAACTGCAGGTCGCCGAGAAATTGCGCGGAGAGATTCACTCCGAGCTCCATGTACAGGCCGTTGGCGAACCAGACTCGCGCCTGCTCCATCGACGCGCGAAACACGAAGTCAGTGACCTCGGTGATCAGCCCGCTCTCTTCCGCAATGCCGAGGAAGTCCTTCGGGTACAGCAAGCCGTACTCCGGATGTTCCCAGCGTACGAGCGCCTCGGCGCCTTCGATGATCCAGCGGCCGGGGCTCTTGAACGTCGCCTTCGGCAGATAGTGCACCACGAGCTGGCCGTTCTCGACCGCGTCTTTGAGGTGTTTCGCAGAGAGAACCTTCTTCTGCGACTTCAGCCGCACGAGCAGCACCTCGAGCTCGTCGAACGCGATCGGCTTGCAGAACGCGCCTGCGATGTCGACGCCCATCGAGATGCCGAGCTCCGATGCGGTCGTGAGCACGCGGCTGTCGAGACCGCTCGCGATCAGCACCTTCGGATGCCGATCGAGCGTCGATAGCTCGCGCAGCAGCTCGATGCCGTCGCGGCCCGGCATCTGCAGGTCGAGCAAGATCACCGTCGGCGAGAACGCCAACACGACTTCGCCAAACTGGGCCGGCTCGGCCAGCACCTTCGTTTCGAATCCGAGGTCCTCGCCGACCTGACCGAAGAAAGTGCCGACGTCGGGGTCGTCGTCCATGACCAACAGTCGGTTCTCGCTCACGTTGATTTCCTCTGCGTCAAATGACCGCGCGCGGCAGCGTCGTGAACGACGCCGCCGGGTTTTCGCGGTTCCAGTGATTCACCAAACTCGGAATGTCGTTCGCGGGCACCGCGCGGCTGATGAAGAAGCCCTGGCAGCGGTCGCAACCCATGATCGCGAGCATGTCCAGCGCGGCGCGGTTCTCGACACCTTCCGCGCAGATCGTGAGCCCGAGGTTGTGGCCGAGCTCGATCAGCGAACCCACCATCGTGTTGGCCTCGCGGCTGTGCGGTACGTTTATCACGAGACTCTTGTCGATCTTCATCTCGTTGAACGGCATCTGATAGAGCTGCGTGAGCGACGAATAGCCGGTGCCGAAGTCGTCGAGCGCCAAGCTGATCCGCTTCACGCGCAGGCGAGTGAGTATGTCCATCGTGGTCGTCGGATTCTGCATCGTGGCGGTCTCGGTGATCTCGAGACCGAGCTGACTGCCGTCGAGCGCGTGCTGCGTGAGCAGCGCCGCAACTCGGTCGGGGAAGCTCAGGTCGGTGACGAGCGTCGGGGGCAGGTTGATGGCGCACGACAGGCGCAGACCTTCCTCGTTCCACTGCTTCATTTGCTTGAGCGCGGCCGCAAGCACGCTGTTCGTGAGATCGCCGATCACGCCGGTGCGCTCCGCGAGCGGCACGAACTCGTCGGGCATCACGATGCCGAGCCGCGGATGCTGCCAGCGAGCGAGCGCTTCGACGCCGTCGATGACCCAACCGCGATCCGTGAGGCTCGCCTTCGGCTGGTAGTAGGGAACGATCTCGTTCGCCGCGAGCCCGCGCTTGAGCTCCGTGACGTCGAGCGCGCGGTCCTGCTTCTGAGCGGCCGCGAGCTTGATGCGCAGATCGGCGAGCGACACGGGCTTCGCGAGCATGCCGTACATCGACAAGCCGTGGCTCATGCCGAGCTCGTAGGCCGCCGTCAACACGCGTTCGTCGACGCCGCTCATCAGCAAGATCGGGGCTTTGCAGCCGCGCGCGACGAGCAGCCGCAAGAGCTCGACGCCATCGCTGTCGGGCAGATGCAGGTCCATCAGTATCAGCGTGGGCCGGAAGGTATCGACGAGTGTGAGGAACTCGCCGGCGTTGCCGGTGCTTGCGATCGCGTAGTCGAAGCGGCGAGCGGCCGCCGCTATGAAGTCGACGACGCCGGGTTCGTCGTCCACCACGAGAAGTCGATTGACGTTGTCAGTCATGCTTACGGCACGTCCGGTCGGGTCAGGCTCGGTGAGCTACAGCACGCAGCGTGCTTCCGTCATAGAGTGCCGTCGCCATCGTTAGCGCCTGTATCGACCGCCGCTCATTTTTCTTAACTCATCGCGCCGGCCCTGTTATGTCAAACGGCGAATACCTGACGCGCCGGGACGGCGCGCGCAACAGGACAAGCTGAGTTTCACCGCGGACCGATCGGCGCGGCGATTGCGCTGTCGGTGCTCAGAACGAGGCCGTCAATGATGGCCGGAGTACCAATTCACGGCGAACTGAACCAATTGCGGCGCCGTGTGCAGGTTGAGCTTCTTCTTGATCCGCTGTCGATGCGACTCGACGGTCTTCACACTGAGATTCAGGTTATCGGCGATTTCGCGCGTGGTCTTGCCGCGGCCGATCAGGTTCAGCACTTGGAGCTCGCGGTTGCTGAGGCGGTCGATCGGATCCGCGCTCTGCACGCGTCCCGATACCGCAAATCGCTCGATCATGCTCGCGCCGACTTTCTCGCTGACGTAGATGCCGCCAGCCAACACGCGGCGCACGGCGACGAGCAGCTGATCGGCGGCGGCCTGCTTCATGATGTAGCCGTTGGCGCCAGCGCTCAGCAGCCGCTCCGCGTAAATGTTCTCGTCGTGCATCGACAAGACGAGCACCGGCAGCTGCTGGTACTTGCTGCGAATGTCCTTGACGAGCTCGAGCCCGTCGCTGTCGCGCAGCGAGAGATCGAGAATCACGATATCGGGAACGATCTTGCTCAGGCTCGCGCGCGCCTCCTTGACGTCCGAGGCCTCACCGCACACCTTCAGATCGGGCTCTTGCTCGATCAGCTGCACGAGTCCTTGACGAACTATCGGGTGATCGTCGACGAGAAAAACGTTCCGCTGCCTCCCGGCAAACTCGCTCATGTCCATCCCCTCAGGTTAGCCCCCGCTTGCGTGGCGCAGCAAGCACCGCACCACCGTCCCGCCGCCGTCTCTCGCACCGATTTCGAGAGACGCGCCGACAATACTTGCGCGATAGCGCATGATCTTCAATCCCATCCCATCGTTCGCCGCCGTGCGCGCGGAGAGCGACATCCCGTGACCGTCGTCCTCGACGGTCACCACGAGCTTCTCGTTGTCGACGGCGAGCGCGAGGCAGATCTCGCTCGCACCGGAATGACGGGCCGCGTTGCGCACGGCCTCCTGCGCGATCCTGTAGAGGTCGGCGGCCCCCGCAAGCTCCGCGGGTAGAGCGGAATTGCGCTGACTCGTAAACACCACTGGGATGCCATACAGCGCTTCGCTGCTCGCCGCGAGCTGCTCGAGGGCGCCCGCAAAGCCGTCGCGGTCGAGGTGCACGGGCGAAAGCCCCTGGGCGAGAGCCCGGGAGGTCGCGATGCTCTGCTCGACCATATCGCGCACGGAATGCACGCGCGCTCTGAGCTGCGGCGCGTCGCGCTCGATCGCATCCTCGAGCGACTTCAGGAGCAGGGAAACGCCCGTGAGCTCCTGACCCAGTCCATCGTGCAGATCGTGGCCGATTCGCTCGTGCTCGCGCTGGCTGATTTCGCGAATCTCGGCCTCGAGCTGGCGAACCTCGCGCGTAAGCTCGTCGGACACGCGCATGGCTTCTTGCGACCGCGCGAGCTGGCGCTGCAGCTCCTGTCCCATTTCGAGAGAGTCGGTAATGTCTTGCAGCGTGCCGAGATAGGTCAGCGGGCGGCCGTCGGGCGACCGCACCGACACGCGGCCGCTCGCGATGACCCAGCGCGCGCGTCCCTGTGCGCTCCTGAGACGATACTCGCAGTAATACTCGCTATCGTTGCCGTCGAGGAGCGCGTGCAGGTGTGTATGGATCCGTGCCTTATCGCGCGGGTGCTCGTAACGAGCTAGCTCCGCCGCGGTTGCCGGCACCGCGTGCGGCTCGACCTCGAGGAGCTCCGCGAGCTGAGCGCTCGGGGCGAGCCTGTCGGACACGATGTCCCAGTCGATCAGCACGAGGTTACCGCTGCGCAGCACGAGGTCGAGGCGCGACTGCAAGTCCGCGGCAGGCATCGCGGTCGCGTCCGAGTCATCGGCTTCCCGAGGACGGGTCTGCGCTTCCGGCGCAGCCGAACCGCCGCGGACCACGAGCTCGTGCGGCTCCGGCGCATCAGCCGCGTGAGCGCTCTCCGTCGCGACTTCCAGTAGGTAAGTTGCGCGTTGATCCTCCGACGGCACGTGGCGCCAGCTGATGTCGAATCGCCGGTGGTGGCCGGTCGCGTCGGTGAGCTCGACATCGCGCGCGATCATCGGCTCCACCTGCAGGCGCGTCGCTGCATCGGTCAGCGCCTGATCGGGTAACCCGAGCTGCTCGGCGGTCCTACCGAGGAACGCGTTCGGCGAGACACCGTAGAACTCGGCCATCGCAGAGTTCACGAGCAGGTAGCGCCCCGCGTCGTCGCGGATGCCGATCAAGGAGCGGACGCCATCGAGGATGCTCGCGACACACGGAATCGAGGAACTCGTGTCGTCACGCGCCGTCGCGGCCTGCGCGACTTGCGGGGGCGACACGGGGTGCAAAGCAGCAGCCTCGATCCGAAACCCCTGCTCGTCGTCGCCCGCCACGAGCGCCCCGACCCAGACGCCTTCGAGCAGCGTTGGGGCGAGGACTAACCTCGAAGGGGCCGCGGCCTCGTGCGTTCCCGCGAGCTCGAGCGTCACACGTCGGGCGGAAGCAACGGCCGACGCGAGGTTCCTGCGACCCTCCGCCGACAGCCGGAGCCCGAGAAGGTCGGCGAGCGGCGCACCGACGATTTCGGGCGACTCCGCAAGCCCGAGACGCCTCACTAGGCGATCATCCGCGTACGCAAGAACAAGCTGAGCGTTACGGCGATGGCAGGTTAGGAATCCGTCAGAAACGGCGGGTGCGGACCCCGGCTGGAAGCCGTGCAAATAGCGTTCGTTCTGAAGCGTGGCTGCCAGTGCGACTCCCGGGGCGGCTTCTCGTAACACACTGAGCTGAAACGGTATACCGAGCAGTATGTTTGATGATACACATACTTAGCTAGCAGGGAAGCCCTGAACGTTAGGAACGATCTCTCTCTCGAGATTACACACTCGCTAGAGGATTGCGAGGCTCGCGGTAGGACTTGAGCCGCGCCCCGACAAAGCTGACGTTGTTGTTGGCAAGGCCGACGTCGTTGTTGGCAGGCCCTTATCCTTCTGCATACACGGGCTGGCCCTCGGCGGTTCTTTGGCTAGAATAGGACGCTGAAGCGGGTGTAGTTCAATGGTAGAACTTCTGCTTCCCAAGCAGATAGCGAGGGTTCGATTCCCTTCACCCGCTCCACTCCCCCCTCTCGCTAACCAATGTCTCCCTCCACAGACACTTTGCAACCGGCGTTCGATCGTGTGAATCTCCGCGCCCTCACATCAGCCGCGGCGTAGCGCGGCGGGCGGGAGTCGGGGGTCAAGCTCCGGCGCTTCGCGAGGGACTGCGATCCCGTCCGTCGCTTTTTGTTCGGTACGATTCTCTGGGAAGATGGCCCGTTATCCACGAGGGCCTCCTCGAATGTCCGCGGTTCACTTTCGTAAGGTGCGGAGCTTCGTCCGCAGGCCTGGCCGGCTCACGGACGCGCAACGCCGCGCGCTCGCCGAGCTCATGCCGCGCTTCGCGCCGGCTTCGACGGATGGGCGTCTCGATCTCATGCAGCTGTTCGGGCGCGACGCCGAGCGGGTCCTCGATATCGGCTTCGGCGATGGGGAGGCCATCGTAAGCAGCGCGGCGAACTACGCCGAGCTCGACTATCTCGGCGTCGAGGTACACGAGCCCGGCATCGGCCACCTGTTGCTGCTGCTCGAGAAGACGGGGCTCACGAACGTCCGCGTGATCGCACGCGACGCGGCCGAAGCCGTTCCGGAGCTGCTCGCGGACGCGTCGTTCGCCGCCGTGAACCTGTTTTTTCCGGATCCGTGGCCGAAGAAGCGGCACCATAAGCGGAGGCTCCTGCAACCCGC
This sequence comes from uncultured Gammaproteobacteria bacterium, assembly GCA_963742115.1. GTDB lineage: Bacteria > Pseudomonadota > Gammaproteobacteria > Steroidobacterales > Rariloculaceae > FEN-1219. Next base: position 561,420 of record CAVUKQ010000003.1, on the reverse strand, counting down.
GTTCGTCACGGAAGTTGCGCGCGTGCTGACCCCGGGCGGCCTGTTCCACATCGCGACGGACTGGGCTGACTACGCCGTTCACACGCGCGACGTGCTGGCACCCGACGGGCGTTTCGCGCCCGTGCCGGCCGCCGATCTGTGCCACAATCCGCTCGCGTTTCGGCCGCCGACAAAGTTCGAGCGGCGCGGCCGGCGGCTCGGGCACGAAGTCGTGGACCTGTACTACCGCAAGCTCGTCACACCAACGGAAGCAACCACGCGCTGATCGATGAACCGACCGGCTACCGAATCCGCCGCGGCCCCGTGGTATGCGTTTCTGTTCAGCCGCCGACTCCTGCTCTGCGTCTTGCAGGGGTTCTCCTCCGGCCTACCGCTCTACGTGCTGATCCAGCTCGTCCCGGGGTGGCTACGCAGCGAAGGTGTCGACCTCTCGACGATCGGGCTCCTCTCGCTTGCCACTCTCCCATATACGTGGAAGTTCGCTTGGTCGCCGTTGCTCGACCGCTTCCGGCCGCCGTTCCTCGGCCGGCGGCGAGGCTGGGCAATCATCAGTCAGGTGCTCCTGCTCGCGACCATCGCGCTATTCGGCGTGACCGCCCCGACGAGCGGCGCGGCCATCGTCACACTGATGTTCGCGACCGCGGTTTGCGGCGCGACGCAAGACATCGTGCTAGACGCTTATCGGCGCGAGATGCTCGCGGACAACGAGCTCGGGGCGGGCAACTCTTTCTTCGTCCAGGCCTACCGGCTCTCGTCGCTCGTACCGGGCTCGCTCGCGCTAATCCTCTCGGACCGCCTGCCGTGGTCGGCCGTCTACTTCATCGTGGCCGCGTTCATGATCGTCGGCATCGTCACCATGCTGTTCGCACCGGAGACCTCGGACGACCGTCTCGCGCCGCGATCGATCAGAGCGGCGATCGTGGAGCCGTTTCGCGAGTTCTTCACGCGCAACGGCGTCGGGTCCGCGCTGTTGGTGCTCGCGTTCCTGTTCTTCTACAAGCTCGGCGACAATATGGCGGTCGCGCTCCAAACGCCGTTCTTCCTCGACGTCGGGTTCTCGCGTACGCAGATCGGCACGATTGCAAAGTTCTCGATCCTCGCCTCGACGATCGTCGCGAGCACGATCGGCGGATTGATCATGCTCAAGCTGGCGATCAACAGAGCGCTATGGGTGTTCGGTCTCGTGCAGCTGACGACGAGCCTAGGCTTCGCCGCGCTTGCAGCAGTCGGACCGAATCCGTACATGCTCGCGGCGGCCGCAGCCTGGGAATACTTTGGCGTCGGGCTCGGCACCGTCGCGCTGCTAGCGTTCATAGCGCAGCAAACCGACCGGCGCTTCACGGCGACGCAGCTCGCGCTGCTGACGAGCCTGATGGTCGTGCCGCGGACATTCGCGGGCTCGATCACGGGCTACATCATCGAAGCGGTCGGCTACTTCAACTTCTTCTTGATCTGCACGGCGGTCGGCGTGCCGGGCGTCTTGCTGCTGCTCAAGGTGGCGCCTTGGTCGGGAAACCCAGCCGATAACGCCGGTGTCGCGAACGTGGTTCCTCAGAGCTCCCAGTCGTAGTCCACCGTGAGCGGCGCGTGGTCCGAGAACCGCCGCCGCTTGTAGATTCCGACGCCTCGGACGGCCGCGCGCAGCGCGGGGCTCACGACTTGATAGTCGATGCGCCAGCCGACGTTCTTCTCCCACGCGCGGCCGCGATTGGACCACCAGGTGTATTGGTCGGGGCTCTGGTTCACGGCGCGAAACGCGTCAACGAACCCGCGGCCCTCGAACAGCGTATCGAGCCAGGCGCGCTCGGGCGGGGTGAAGCCCGGGTAGTCCCAGTTCGCGCGCCAATTCCGCAGGTCGATCTCGCGATGCGCCATGTTGAAGTCGCCGCAAAAGATGAACGGGACGTGGTGTCGCCGTAGCGTCTCGAGCCGCCGATCGAACGCGGCAAGAAAACGAAACTTCGCCTCCTGGCGCGCGGGGCTCGACGAGCCGCTCGGGAAGTACGCGCTGACAATGGCGACCGAGCGCAGATGGACCTCGAGGTACCTGCCCTCCGCGTCGAACTCCTCGGCGCCGATGCTGCGTACGACTTCCTGCGGCTCACTTCGCGTATAGATCGCGACCCCGCTGTAACCGGGCCGCCGAGCGCTGTGCAGAATTCGATGGAAGCCGCGCGCGGAGTACTCGCGGTCTTCGAGCTGATGCGGCTGGGCCTTGAGCTCCTGCACGCAGAGCACGTCGGCGCGCTGCCGCGTGAACCAGGTGAAGAACCCTTTGCGTGTCGCGCTGCGCAAACCGTTCGCGTTGAAACTGACCACTCGCACGGGGAAAAAAATGGCCGATCGGATTTAAGGGCGGTTATGATAACGGAACCGTTCCGGATCGATTCCGATGAAAGCTTATAAGACAGAGTTTCTGGAACTGGCGTTGGAGCTCGGCGTTCTGCGCTTCGGCGAATTCACCCTCAAGTCGGGACGCGTGAGCCCGTATTTTTTCAACGCCGGCCTGTTCAATAGCGGCTACGCCGCGGCAAAGCTCGGACGCTGCTACGCGTCGGCAATCGCGTCGCTCGACGTCGAGTTCGACATGCTGTTCGGCCCCGCATACAAGGGCATCCCGCTCGTCGTCCTTGCGTCCGCCGCGCTCGCGGAGCACCACGACGACGACTATCCGTTCGCGTACAACCGCAAGGAAACGAAGGATCACGGCGAAGGCGGCACGATCATCGGCGCCCCTCTCACGGGCCGCGTGCTGATCCTCGACGACGTGATCACCGCGGGCACGGCAATCCGCGGCGTGCTCGACATGATCCGCGCGGCCGGGGCCAGCGTCGCGGGTGTGCTCGTGGCGCTCGACCGGGAGGAAGTCGGCCCGAAAACGCGCGTGTCGGCCGTGCAACAGCTCGAGACGGAGCTCGGCGTGCCGATCCGCAGCATCGTGTCCCTGACCGATCTGATCGATCACCTCGAGGAAGACAAGGACTTCGCGGACCACCTGCCCGCGGTGCGCGCGTACCGGAATCGGTACGGCGTGACTCTCGATCCCTGAGACCGCGAGCTTGTCTATCGGCAGCGTTAGTGAGAGGTACGTTGCAGAAATCGCGAGCAACGGATTTTTCGGCGTGGAAAGTTTGGTATATCTAATCGCTGACCGAGTCCCCGGATTTACATAATCTTGAACGCTCGCCGCCACATTGCTTTCGTCGCGCTCGCTGCGCTCGCGCTGCCGCTCGCCGGTCACGCGCAGAAAAAGGACGGCACGAAGCTCTATAAGTGGGTCGACGAAAAGGGTGAAGTGCACTACGGCGACACCGTCCCGCCGCAGTTTGCAAACCGCGACCGCAACGTCCTCAACGACAAAGGCGTGCGAGTCGGATTCGAAGAAGGTGAGGTCACGCCGGAGGAACGCGCGGCGCTGGAAGCGCGCAAGGCGGCGGAGGAAATCGATCGCGCGGCGAAGGAGGAGATCGGCCCGGCGCGACCGGATGCTGCTAGCGACATACCTCACGGTCACGGACATCGAAGATCTGCGGAATCGGCGGATCGAGCTGCTCGAATCGCAGATCAAGGTCACGGAGCTGTACCTCGCGAACCTGCGCAAGCGTCTCGTCTCGCTGCAGGCCGAGGCGAGCAACTACAAGCCCTACACCGCGCGCGAGAATGCGCCGCAGATTCCCGCGAACCTCGCTCTGGACATCTCGCGGACCACCGCGTCGATCAACCTGTACGAGCAGACGCTGTCACGCACACGCAGCGATCAGACCCATCTGAGAACCGCGTTCGACAACGACATCGCGCGCTTCCGCGAGCTCAAGGGCGGCTGATCAGCCGCGGCCCGTGTGGCCGAACCCGCCGCTCCCCCGGCGGCTCTCTGCAAAGGTTTCCACGACCTCGAATTCCACCTGCACGACGGGCACGACGACGAGCTGCGCTATGCGTTCGCCGGGCTCTATCCGGAACGGTTTCGAGCCGCGATTCCAACACGAGATCAGAAGCTCGCCTTGGTAGTCGGAGTCGATGAGCCCTACCAGATTGCCGAGCACGATGCCGTGCTTATGGCCCAGGCCCGAGCGCGGCACGATCATCGCGGCGAGACCCGGGTCGGCGAGATGGATCGCGAGGCCCGTTGGAATCAGCTCCGCAGCACCGGGCTGAAGGTCGAGCGGCTGCTCGAGGCACGCGCGCAGATCGAGACCCGCAGAGCCTGCCGTCGCGCGTTGCGGCAACGGCAGATCTGCGCCGATGCGCGGATTCAAAATCTTGAGCTCGACGAGCCGCGGCGCCGCGTTACCCACGATGGTTGTTCCTCGTTGTCGGTGAGTCGGAGCGCGAATGGTCGCACAGCCGGGCCGCTTGCCGTGCGTGGCTCGGACGGATCGCGCATCGCCACGCGATCCGCGCCATGCGGCACCGGGCGGAATCAGCCCGCGCGCGACGCGGGGTGCGCGCCTTGCCGCGCGCCGCGGTAACGTTCGGCGATCAGCTCCAACAGCCGGCGGGCGAGCACTGGCTTCGAGCCCTCGCCGAGCGCGACTTCGCCGCCGGGCCAATAGACAGTGAGCGCGTTGGTCTCGCGGTCGAAGCCGCAGTCGGGGCCGACTTGATTTGCCGCGATCATGTCGACGCGCTTCTTCTCGAGCTTCTCCCGCGCGTGCTTTGCAACGTCCTGAGTCTCCGCGGCGAAACCGACCGTGAACGGCGGCTTCGACAGCGCGGCGACGCTTGCGAGCGTGTCGGGCGAGCGCACGAGCGCGAGCTCCATCTCGGCAGCGCTGCGCTTGATCTTCTGCGGCTCCGCCTTGCCGGGCCGGTAGTCGGACACGGCGGCGCAGCCGACGAAGATGTCGGCGCCCGCGATCTCGTCGTGGACCTTGGCGTACATCTGCTCGGCCGTCTCCACGTCTACGCGCCGCACTCCAGCCGGCGTGGTCAACGAGACGGGGCCGCTCACGAGAACGACGTCGGCGCCGGCTTCGCGCGCCGCCGTCGCGAGCGCGAAGCCCATCTTTCCCGGAGCTCCGATTCGTGATGTAGCGGACGGGGTCGATCGGCTCGCGCGTCGGACCCGCGGTGATCACGACCTTGAGCCCAGCGAGCGACTGGAGCCGCAAGCGGCCTGGCACGTCGAGCAGCGCATGCGGCGATTGCGAGCGGCTCGAGCATCCGGCCCGGACCGGTCTCGCCGCAGGCTTGATCGCCCTCGGCGGGACCTAAGAACCTAATGCCGCGCGACTCGAGCAGCGTGCGGTTCGCCTGCACGGCAGGATTGGCCCACATCGCCTGATTCATCGCCGGAGCCAGGACGAGCGGTGCCGTCGTTGCGAGACACAGAGTGGAGAGCAGATCGCCCGCAAGCCCGGCCGCGAGCTCACCGATGAAATTAGCCGTGGCCGGCGCAACCACTACGACATCGGCCCAGCGCGCGAGCTCGATGTGTCCCATCGATGCCTCCGCGGCCGGATCCCAGAGATCATCGCGCACCCGCCGCGCCGGACACGGCTTGAAACGTGAGCGGCGTGACGAATTGCTTCGCACCGGCCGTCATCACCACCTGCACCTCGCAGCCGCGTTCGGTGAGTCTGCGGACGAGCTCGGGCGCCTTGTAAGCGGCGATCCCGCCGGTGACGCCGAGCAGTACTCGCGGAGGATTGGCTCGTTCGGTTGGCGGCATGGGGCAGTCTCCGAGGCCGGAGCTTACGCCCGCTCCGGGAGGCGCTCCACTGAGGAATCGAGCTTTTCTTATGTCCTCGGGGACTAATCGCCGCTGCGTTGCGCCACCTCGGTCGGGGAGGATGGAGACCCCCACAAATGACGGAGACGCGCGGTGACGTTCCGCGATTGGCCTCGCTCCGAGCGCCCTCGCGAGCGCCTGCTCGCGGCGGGGGCGACCTCCCTATCCGACGGCGAGCTCCTCGCGGTGCTGATCGGCGCCGGCATCCGCGGCGAGAACGCAGCGGAGCTCGCCCGCCGCCTGCTCGACGAATGGGGCGGCCTCGCAAAGTTGCTCGCTGGCAGCGCGGCCGAGCTCGGCCGCGCGAAGGGCCTCGGGCCCGCCCGCGCGGCTCGGATCGTGGCGGCGCTCGAGCTCGGCCGGCGCTATCTCGAAGCCCCGCAAGACCCCCGGAGCTCTTTGCAGGCGCCAGTCGACGCGGCGCGGTTCTTCAAAGCCCGGCTGCTCGACCTGCCGCACGAAGTCTTCTGCTGCCTGTTTCTCGACACGCGTCACCGGCTGATCCGCTACGAAGAGCTGTTTCGCGGAACCGTCGACGGCGCCACGGTCTACCCGCGCGAGGTCGTCAAACGCGCGCTTCAGCACAACGCCTCGGCCGTCATCCTCGGGCACAACCATCCGTCGGGGGTTTCCGAGCCGAGCGAGGCCGACCGCAGCATCACGCTGAAGCTCGCCAAGGCGCTCGCGCTCGTCGAGATCCGGTTGCTCGATCACTTGGTCGTGAGCCGCGGCGGGCACGTCTCCCTCGCGGAGCGCGGCTGGCTCTGAGGCGCCACGTTCAAAGCACGCGAAGGCCGTCCAAGAACTCGTCGAGCGAGGCCGCGCCGGGAGCATCGCCCCGCACGGCGGCGCGACGCGCCCACTGCTGCAACTTCGCGTTCACGGGCGTGGCGATGCCGTGCAGGCGGCCTAGCAGCACGATCTCCCCGTTGAAGGCATCGGTCTCGATGCTATGGGAGCCCCGTGCGAGGCTCTGCCAGCTCGAGCTGCCGGTGCGCGGCCGGCCCGGTATCGGTCGCTGCTGGAGGAGATCACCGCGCCGCTCGGCGTCCTCTTGCTCGCTGGCGAACTCGATGCCGGCGGCGCGCAACGCGGCGCGCCCCTCGGCTCGCGCAAGCGCGACGAGGCGCTCGGCGCCCTCGCCCCGCTCGAACAGAGCGTCGACGGCATTCACGAGATTCATCAATAGCTTCGAATACTTCCAACGCATGATGTCGGCTCGCGGCAGTGAGACGAGCGTGGCGGATTCGAACGCCGCGGACACCGCACGGCAGGTATCGTCGATGCCGCTCGGGTAGCGCCCGATGTCGAGGATTGCCGCCACCGGCGACGCTTTGGCCTGCACGACGCCCGGCTCGAGATACCCCGATGGGCACATCACGCAGACGCCGTAGACGCGCGCAAACCGGCGCAACGCTTCGAGCTCGTTCGTGACGCCGTTCTGCAGACACACGATCGGGAGATCGTGATCCGTCGCGGCCCGCAATTGGTCCAGCGCTAGAACCGTGTCCTGCGACTTCACTGCGAGGAGCAGCACGTCGTGCGCCGTGAAGACGACCCTGCTGAGGTCCGCAGCGACCGCCACTTTCACGCGCACGGCCCCGTCCGCGGCTTCGATTGCGAGACCCCGCTCCGCGATCGCCCGCCCGTGCTCGCCGCGCGCGACCAACACCACGTCCGCGCCATGCTGGGCGAGACGCCCACCAACCACTCCACCGACGGCGCCTGCGCCCACGACGACGAACCGCATTCCGCGACGCTGCCACAGCCGCAGGCGCCAGGGAAGCCGCTCCCGGCGGGGCCGGACGTACTGCCCGCCGCACCCCGAAGCGGTCGCACTGCGTTCGCGCGGCGCTTTCCGGCGCCCCGACTTGCTGCGCAAGCCGGTCAGCCGGTATAGTCGCGGGCCCTTCGAGGGCTGTTGGGAATCCGAGCAATGTCCAAAGTATGCGAAGTCACCGGAAAGCGGCCGATGGTCGGCAACAAGGTTTCCCACGCGAACAACAAGACGCGGCGCCGCTTCTTGCCGAACCTGCACACGCAGCGCTTCTGGCTCGAGGGCGAGAAGCGCTTCATTCGGCTGCGCGTGTCGCGGCAAGGCCTTCGGATCATCGACAAGCTCGGCATCGAGCAGGTCCTGAAGAATCTTCGCGCGGAAGGCGCGAAAGTCTAGCCTCAGGGCGAGCGACGCGAGGAGCAACGACGATGCGCGAAAAAATTAGACTCATGTCCTCGGCCGGCACCGGCCACTACTACACGACGACCAAGAACCGCCGGCTGCATCCCGAGAAGATGGAAGTCATGAAGTACGATCCGCGCGTTCGCAAGCACGTCGCGTACAAAGAGACGAAGATCAAGTAGCGCGCGGGCGTCGACAACGCCCGAGCCTGAAGAAAAACCCGCCGAGAGGCGGGTTTTTCGTTTCCGGGGGTTCTCCGCTCGACGGCGGCCGCGTTAGCGCCGAGGGCGGGCTCGCGCATCGCGCGGAACGACCTGAGATACGCGACGAACTCTTGGAGTCCCTGAATCCCGCTCTGCTCCGCGCGCGCGCACCACTCGCGGAAATCCGCGAGCAAACGCTCGTTGCTCGTGTGGGCGCCTTCCCACAGATCCTTGAGCTCACTGCGGAACTGCAGAACGGTCTGGAATCGCGGGTGCCGCTCCGCGAGCTCCGCGAGACGCTTGCGCGACGGCTCGTCGAGCATCTGCGGGTGGCGGCTCAGCGCGCGGCGTGCCGCGCGCAGCATCGAGCTCGCGTTGTCGCCGAGGCTCTCGATCTCGCGGCGCAGCACCGGCAACGTGACGTTGTAGCGTGTAGTGTCGCAGCACGTGCATGCGATTCACGATGATCGCGCGCAGCTCGTCGAGATCGGGCGCGACGCTCGACGCCTTCTGCTCGAGCTCCGGCACCGTCGCGACGCGACGAATCTTCGCGAGCCCGAAGAACACGAGCACTTTCAAGTGCAGCCAGCCCATGTCGACCTCGTGGCGGCGCATCGAGAAACGCGCCGACGTCGGGAACGCGTGATGATTGTTGTGCAGCTCCTCGCCCGCGATGAGCACGCGCGATCGGCCAGAGATTCGTCGAGCCGTCGTCGGTCTCGAAATTGCGGTAGCCCTTCGCGTGCGCAGAGGCCGTTGATCACGCCGGCCGCGAGGAACGGCATGTTCACGAGCTGCAGCGCGATCATGATGATGCCCGGCACGCCGAACAGCACGAGGTCGCGTCACGACGAGTAAGCGAAATGCCGATGTAGCTGCCCACCGGGTGGCCATAGAGATTGTTCTCGAGCCAGTCGTTGGGACAACCCTTCGCGTATTTCTCGAGCGTCTCCGGCTTGCTGCGCCTCGATGCGATAGAGCTCCGCGCCCTCGAGCAGCACCTTCTTCAGACCGAACAGCCGCGGGCTGTGCGGATCGCCTTCCTTTTCGCAGTGGGCGTGATGCTTCCGATGCACGGCGACCCACTGCGGGTCGACGCGCCAGTGTTGAGCCAGAGCCAAAAACGGCACAAGTGGCGGATGACGGGATGCAGATCGACGGAGCGGTGGGCCTGATCGCGGTGGAAATAGATCGTCACCGCGATCAATGTCGCGTGGACCCAGAGCAGCGTGACGGCCACGTAGCCCCAGAAGCCTAGATTCGCTAAACCGTAGAAATGTGTGTAGAGAAAATCCACGTCTTCGGGTCCTCGCTTGTTCCACGGAGGCCGGAGTGCGCGCCGGCCATTCGATTGGCGGGTCAATATAGCCGATCGCACGAAGCCTACTCCAACGAGCCCATTGCGCCGTGCGTGGCGTCACGGAAGGCCCGCAGCCCGCCTGGCAGCCCCGCGCGACGCCATCATAAGATTGCTGTATGCCCGAGCTTCCCGAGGTAGAGACGACGCGGCGCGGCTTGGCCCCCCACGTCGTCGGCCGCTCGATCGCCGCGGTCGAGGTGCGCGAGCCGCGGCTGCGCTGGCCGGTTGCGAAGACGCTCGCGGCGGAGCTGGCCGGCCAGCGAATCGACGCGCTCGAGCGGCGCGGCAAGTATCTCTTGTTCGGCACGAAGGCCGGCACGCTGCTCGTGCATCTCGGCATGTCGGGCAGCTTGCGCTACCTGCGCGAGCCGGCCGCCCACGGCCTGCACGACCACGTCGACATGCGCTTCACGGGCGGCGGCCTGCTGCGCTTCAACGATCCGCGCCGGTTCGGCAGCTGGGTGCTCACGCGCGAACCGGCGAAGCACCCGCTGCTCAGGGAGCTCGGCCCGGAGCCGCTTTCCGCCGATTTCACGGCGGACTACCTGTGGAGCGCGAGCCGCGGCCGACAGCGTCGCGATCAAGCAGCACCTCATGAACGGCCAGGTCGTCGTCGGCGTAGGCAACATCTACGCGAACGAAGCGCTGTTTCGCGCAGGTCATCCATCCGCTGCGCGCCGCGGGCAAGGTCGCGCGCGCACGGTTCGAGCCGCTCGTCGGCGCCGTGCGCGACGTGCTCAACGACGCGCTCGAGGAAGGCGGAACGACGCTGCGCAACTACGTCGACGGCGACGGCAATCCGGGCTACTTCCGCCAGTCGCTGAACGTCTACGAGCGAGCGGGCGACGCCGTGCAAGCGCTGCGGCACGCCGATCAAGCGCCGCGTTCAGGGACAACGCGCGACGTACTTCTGCCCGCGCTGCCAGAAATAGGGAGTCGGGGCGCTTCGGCCCTCGCCACGCTCAGTGGCCGCGCGGCAGTGCCGCGGGCGGTGTCGCGCAGCTAGTCGCCGCGCGCGACGCCCTCGCGGCGCGGGTCGACGCCGCTCGACAGCACTCGCCGGTCGCGCATAGTCGATCGCGATCGCGTGGAGCCCGCTGTTCAGATCGCGCAGCGCGACCGTGTGGCCGAGGGCCTTGAGCGCGTCTGCCTGCGTCGGCCACGGCGGTGCCGTCCTCGAGCTCGATCGGCCCTTCCTGCGCGAGGAAGTGCGGCGCCGCGACGGCCTGCTGCACGTCGAGCCCGAAGTCGAGCACGCCGACGATCGTCTGAGCGACGAAGCCGATGATCCGCGTGCCGCCGGGCGAGCCGACGAGTAGCCGCAGGCGGCCTTGCGCGTCGAGCACGAGCGTCGGTGCCATGCTGCTCAACGGCCGCTTGCCGCCTTCGATGCGGTTCGCGACGGGTTTGCCGTCTGCCTCCGGGCTCGTAGTCGAAGTCGGTGAGCTGGTTGTTCAAGATGAAGCCGCCGACCATGAGCTGGCTGCCGAACGCGCCTTGCACGCTCGTCGTCATCGCGACGGCGTCGCCGGTGCGGTCGACGATCGAGAAGTGGCTCGTGGACGGCCGCTCGGCCGACACGCGCCGGCGCGTAGTTCCAAGCGGTCGCTCCGTTCGGCACGCCGGCCGCCACCGACGGTAGCGCCGTCTTGAGGTCGATCGCCGTCGCGCGCGCCTCGAGGTAGCGCGCGTCGAGCAGGGCCGGCGACGGGCGCGGCTACGAACTGCGGATCGCCGAGATAGAAGATTACGATCCGCGAATGCGAGCCGGCTCGCCTCGGCGATCAGGTGAATCGCGGTGACGGGATCGTCGCGCAGCTCGGCGAGCTCGAAGCCGCTCAACATTCGCAGTATCTGCTGCGTCGTGACGCCGCCGGACGACGGCAGCTGCGGCCCGCAGATCCGCCACTCGCGATACGGCGAGCACAACGGCGCCGATTCGTGCGCGCTGTACTGCTTGAGGTCGTCGAGCGTCATCCGGCCCGGCGCGCACGTTGTTCTCGCGAACCTCTTTCGCGATCGCGGCTGCGAGCTCGCCCGAGTACATCGGCTCGGCGCCCCTTCTCCGCGAGCAGCCGAAGCGTCGCCGCGTATTCGGGACTCTTCACTCGATAGCCGACCGGCAACGGCTCGCCGCCGGCGTCATAGAAATAGCGACGAAATTCCTCGCCGCGCGCAAACCGCTTGAACCCGTCGAGCAGCGAATGCAACCGCGGCGACATCTCGAAGCCGGATTCCGCGAGCGCGAGCGCGGGCTCGAACAACTTCGCCCACGGCAAGCCGACCATGCTTGCGGTGCGCCGCTTCGAGCATCCGCAGCACGCCCGGCACACCGACGGACAAGCCCGCCGACGCCGACTGACGCGAACGACGCCGGGCTACCGTTTTCGTTCAGGAACATGTCGGGCGTTGCGGCCGCGGGCGCGGTCTCGCGACCCTCGTACGCCGTGATCACGGGCTCGCCGACGCCGGAAAACGGCGTGTCGTAGAGGAGCATGAACGCGCCGCCGCCGATACCCGAGGACTGCGGCTCGACGAGCGTGAGCACGAGCTGCACCGCGATCGCCGCGTCGACCGCGTTGCCGCCCGCACGCAGGATCTCGAGCCCCGCGTCCGTGGCGTAGCCGTTCGCAGTGACCACCATCTGCGTCGCGGCGTGAACCGAGGATGCCGGAGCCGTTTGCGCCGCGACACCGAACGCGAACGCGGCGGCGCAGACGGCGAGCGTGGCCGCGCGTGCCGCGCGGACGGAGGAATGTTGCAGCACAGCGATCACGTCGGCTTGCCGAACTTCGCCTTCAAGCGCTCCGCGACGTGCGGATGTACGAATGCGGCGACGTCGCCGCCGAACTCCGCGATCTCGCGCACCAAGCTCGAAGAGATGAAAGTGTGCTGCTCGCCACGGCGTCAGGAAGATCGTCTCGACGCCCTCGGTGAGATGCCGATTCATCGTCGCGAGCTGGAACTCGTACTCGAAGTCCGACACGGCGCGCAGACCGCGAATGATCGCCTTGAGCCCATTCTCGCGCGCGAAGTCGACCGTGAGCCCCGAGTAGCCCGTGACGGAAACCTCGGGTAAGTCGCACAACACCTCGCGCGCGAGCTCGACGCGTTCCTCGAGCGGAAACAGCGGCGCCTTCTTCGGGCTCGCGGCGATCGCGACGACGACGCGATCGAACAGTCGCACGGCACGACGAACCATTTCCTCGTGACCGCGGGTGATCGGGATCGAAAGTGCCCGGATACATGGCGCCAATCTTCACGTGGGGAGCTTCCGCGGGATTAACGTGGAGGCGGCATTGTAGCTGCGCCTGCGCAACGTCATACGGCGGCGCCGAAGCGGAGCAACCCGTACTCGACGGCGCCCGCGTGGCTGCGCTTCAGCCACGTCGCCTGCCGGCACCGCCGGCAACCCGGGCGTTCGAGGCCGCTCGACGTACACGAGCGCGCGCGTCGCTGAGCCACGGCGGCAGCAGCGCGAGCAGCGGCTCGACGCGGCAGCGCGTACGGCGGATCGAGAAACACGAGATCGAATCGCTGCGCGGCGCTGGCGCGCAGAAACGAAGCCGAGTCCTGACGAACGATGCGCGGCTGCACGTCGAACATCTCCGCCTGGGACTCGAGCGCCGCGACGAGCATGCGGATCCTGCTCGACGAACCACGCTTCGCTCGCGCCGCGCGACAACGCTTCGAATCCGAGAGCGCCGGTGCCCGCATACAGATCGAGACAACGCGCGCCCCGCGACGTCGTCGCGCAACCAGTTGAACACTGTCTCGCGCACGCGATCCGGCGTCGGGCGCACCGCAGTGCCCTGCGCGATCGGCACTCGCCGCCCGCGCCAGTCTCCCGCGATGATTCGTACGCTGCCATTCGGCGCGCGTCGGGCGTTGCCGCGCTTTGCCATGTGCGCAACACTAACAGAACAATCTTGCGGAGCGTTCTACCGGTGGCCGTCGGAATCGCAGTCGGAAAAGAGTGCGGGCTTTTTCTCGAAGCTCAAAGCGCGCCTCAACCGCGGCACCGCGTGGTTGACGTCGGATCTGCTCGGGATCGGTCAGCGGCCGCTCGACGACGAGACGATCGAGGAGCTCGAGACGCGGCTGCTCACGGCCGACGTGGGCGTCGACGCGACCGACTTGGCTGATCGACGAGATGCGCAAGGTGCATCGGCGCTCGGAATCACCGTCCGCCGCCGCTGCGCTCACGCAAACAGCGCTCGATCTCATGCAGACCGTCGAGTCGCCGCTCGACATCGACGGCTCCCGAAAACCCTTCGTGATCCTCGTGCTCGGTGTGAACGGCACCGGCAAGACGACGACGGTCGGCAAGCTCGCACATCGGCTCAACAGCGCAGGCCACTCGGTGCTGCTCGCGGCGGCCGACACGTTTCGCGCGGCCGCGGTCGAGCAACTCCAGGAATGGGGTAAACGTGCGGACGTGCCGGTTGTCGCTCAGGCGCCGGGCGCGGATCCCGCGGCCGTCGTTCACGACGCGCTGCGTCGCGGCGCGCGCGCGCAACATCGACGTCGTGCTCGCCGACACGGCCGGCCGCCTGCACACGGCGGCTGGTCTCATGGACGAGCTCGAGAAGATCAAGCGCGTCGTGAAGCGCTTCGATCCGAGCGCGCCGCACGAGACGCTGCTCGTGCTCGACGCGAGCCAAGGCCAAAACGCGCTCGCGCAAGCGCTGAAGTTTCACGAGCGGCTCGGCGTCACCGGACTCGCGATCACGAAGCTCGACGGCACGGCGAAAGGCGGCATCCTGCTCGCGATCGCGCGGCAATCTACGCGTGCCGATTCGCTTCGTCGCGCTCGGCGAGGGCGTCGACGATCTCGAGGTGTTCCGTGCGCGGGAGTTCGTGCGCGCGCTGATCGGCGAGCGCGCGGCGTGATTCGTTTCGAGAACGTCCACAAGCGCTACCCGACGGGCCGCGAGGCGCTGACGGCGTCTCGTTCAATCTCGAGCGAGGCGAATTCGCGTTCATCACGGGCCCGTCCGGTGCGGGCAAGAGCACGTTGCTCCGGTTGATCGCGCTCATCGAGCGGCCGACGCGCGGTACCGTGCTCGTGAACAACCAGAACACGGCGCGCCTCCCGCGCCGCAAGATCCCGGGCTTTCGCCAACGGCTCGGCGTCGTGTTTCAGGACCACAAGCTGCTCTACGACCGCAGCGTGTTCGACAACGTTGCGTTGCCGCTCGTGATCGCCGGCGCTTCCAGGCGCGAGATCGAGAAACGCGTGCGCGCCGCTCTCGATCAAGTCGGGCTGCTCGGCCGCGAGGCGACATCCGCCGATCACGCTGTCGACCGGCGAGCAGCAGCGCGTCGGCATCGCCCGCGCCGTCGCTCCGCGGCCCGACGTGCTGATCGCGGACGAGCCGACCGGCAATCTCGACCCCGAGCTGTCGCGCGAGATCATGGAGCTGTTCACGCGCTTCAACGAAGTCGGCGTGACGCTGCTGATCGCGACGCACGATCTCGAGCTCATCGAGCGGATGCCGCACCGGCGGCTGCGTCTCGTCGCGGGGCAGCTCGCAGCAGACACGTCCGTCGAGTCCCGATAAAGGCGCCTCGACATGCGTCGCTACTTCGACCTGCATCTGCAGAATCTGCTCGGCGCGTGCGGCCGGCTCGCGCGCCAGCCGTTCGCGACGTTGCTCACGGTGCTCGTCATCGCGATCGCGATGGCGCTGCCGGCCGGGCTCCGGGTGCTCGTCAACAACGCGGGCGCGTTGAGCGCCGAGTGGCAAAGCGCGGCCGATTTCACGGTGTACTTCAAGACTCGACGTGCCGACCGACAAAGCGCGCGCGGTCGCGCGCCAGCTCGAGGCGCGCGACGACGTGGCGAGCATCCAGTTCATCGACCGCGGCTCGGCGCTCGCGGAGTTTCGCGCGCACTCGGGATTCGGCGATGCGCTCGAGGCCCTCGACGGCAATCCGCTACCGGACGCCGTCGTCGTGCGGCCCGCGAGCGGCGTCTCGGGCGACGTCGAGTCCCTTGCGGCCGCGATAGACGCGCTGCCCGAGACGGACCTCGTGCAGCTCGACACGCAGTGGGTCGCGCGGCTGCGAGCGATGCTCGCGCTCGCTGGGCGGATCGTCGATCTCGCGACCGGCTTGCTCGCGCTTGCGGTTGCGATCGTCGTCGGCAACACGATCCGGCTGGAAATCAACAACCGGAGCACGGAGATCGAGGTCACCAAGCTCGTCGGCGGGACGGACGCGTTCGTCCGCCGGCCGTTCCTCTATCTCGGCCTTTGCTACGGGCTCGCGGGCGCCGTGCTCGCCGAGCTGCTCGTGCTCGTGACGCTCGCGCTGATCGGATCACCCGTTCAGCGAGCTCGCGGCGCTGTATGGCAGCGACTTCGCCCTCGCGGGCCTGTCGCTCCGCGAAACCTTCGCGCTTCTCGGCGGCGGAGCCCTGCTCGGTTGGACAGGCGCGGGCCTCGCGACCGCACGCCACCTTCGCGCGATCGAGCCGAAGTAGCCCCAAGCCACCGCGGGCAGACCTGGGCGCGCGGACTCGTCCCGTTTCGGACCGGCCGCGCGGGCCACGTCGGAGCCGGCTCGGGGCGTCACGGCGGCGCCATTTGCGCGCCGTTGCTGGGTTGCAGACCCATTCACGCGGGAACGGAACCGTCGCTTAGCACTCTAAAGCCCCGAGTGCTAATATCGCCGACTTCTCCGGGAGGTACAGGACATGACGACCACTGCACTAGCGCCGCGACAGGCAGAGCTTCTGCTCGCCAACCCGCTCGGCAGCCTGGACCACTACATTCAGGCCGCCTACTCGATACCCCTGCTGACCGTCGAAGAGGAGCGCGAGCTCGCGATCCGCTTCCGAGACGCCAACGATCTGGACGCCGCCAAACGGCTCGTCCTCTCCCATTTGCGCTTCGTCGTGCATGTCGCGCGCGGCTATGCGGGCTACGGCCTGCAGCTCGGCGACCTGATCCAGGAAGGCAACATCGGCCTGATGAAGGCGGTCAAGCGCTTCGATCCGAACATGGGCGTACGGCTCGTTTCGTTCGCAGTCCATTGGATTCGCGCCGAAATCCATGAATTCGTGCTGCGCAACTGGCGGCTCGTGAAGGTCGCGACGACGAAGGCCCAGCGCAAGCTGTTCTTCAATCTTCGCAAGTCGAAGAAGCGCCTCGGCTGGTTGAACCGCGCGGAGACCGAGGCCGTCGCGAACGACCTCGGCGTGACGGCGCGCGAAGTCAACGAGATGGAGCAGCGGCTGAGCAGCTACGACGTCTCGTTCGACCCGGATCCGACCGACGACGAGGACTTCGCGCCGGCCGCGTATCTGCCGGCCGCGCCGAACAGCGACCCCGCGCGTTCGGTCGAGCGGGATGACTGGGACGCGGACGCCCACGATCGCCTCGACGGCGCGCTCGCCAAGCTCGACGCGCGAAGCCGAGACATCCTGGCGCGACGCTGGCTCACGGACGACAAGGCGACGCTGCACGAGCTCGCGGCGGAGTACGACGTTTCGGCGGAGCGCATTCGCCAGATCGAGGCGAGCGCAATCGCGAAGCTTCGCAAGCAAATGGTCGCCAGCCGCCTCGTAACGCCGGAACGAGATGAGGAAACAGGGCGCGTCGCGGGGAATCGCGACGCGCCCTTCTCTTGTTACCTCGCCGCGACCGATCCGCTCAGTGTGAGCGGGACGAGCGTGAGCTCGACACGGCGATTCAACTGACGACCCGCGTCCGTGTCGTTGGTGGCGACGGGGTGGGACTCGCCAGCCCCGACCGTTGTGAGCCGATCCGAACGGACGCTGCGCGTGCCGAGGTACGCCGCCACCGCGCTCGCACGGCGCTCCGACAATTGCTGGTTGTAGGCGTCCGTGCCCGTGCTGTCCGTGTGCCCGGCCACCTCGATCACGGTCTGCTCGTACTCGTTGAGGACCAGCGCCACCGAGTTCAACACGTCGAAGAAGCCCGCGTTCAAGTCCGCGCTGTTGGTCGCGAACGTGACGTTGCCCGGCATGTTGAGCGTGATGTTGTCCCCGATCCGCGTAACGCTGACGCCGGTGCGTTCGAGCTCGGCCGTCAGCTTCGCCTGCTGCCGGTCCATGTACGTCCCGACGCCTGCGCCCGCAAGGGCCCCGAGGCCGGCGCCCACGAGCGCACGCTTCTTGCGTTCCATCGAGCTGTCGCCCGTGATCAGACCCGTGACCCCGCCGATCGCGGCCCCGATGACCGCCTGGCGCTGAGCGTGCGCGGGCCGTTCCTCACGGGTGTAGGGGTCGACCGTCGTGCACCCGGACAGACCCAAGACGATCCCGAGCGTCGCGGCTCCGACCTTGGACAGGTTTTGAATCCTCATGAAGCTACTCCTTTAGCACCCGACAATCGCGGCGGTATGATGCCGATTCGAACCTGAACGGAACGTGACTTGGGGCTGAAAACTCAATATCCGCGCGGCTGCCAGCCGGCGCACCGCGCGCGATTCGGGCAGCCCGCCGCGCTGCGCTCGACCTCGTCTCCCTCAGTTCCCGGCGCCCGCTGCCTATGTCCACCGCGAAGCTCGTAGCGGTCGTAGAGGACGACGTTGCGATCCGCGACAACTACCTCGCGGGCCTGCGGCGGCAGGGCTATAGGGTCGCGGGCTACGGCGGCCGCAAGGAAGCGCTCGCGGGGTTCGAGAACCGCTTTCCCGACCTCGTGATCATCGACATCAATCTCGGCGCGGAGGTCGAAGGTGGCTTCGAGCTCTGCCGCGAGCTGCGTGCGAAGTCGACGCAGCTCCCGATCATTTTCCTCACGGCACGCGAGAGTGAGCTCGACGCCGTCTCCGGATTGCGGCTCGGCGCGGACGACTATCTGACCAAGCGCGTGAGCCTCGAGCACCTGTTGGCCCGGGTCGCGGCCCTGTTTCGGCGCGTCGAGGCGCTCCGCTCGACCGAGGCTGCCGGCGAACGGCTCGAGCAGGGGCCGCTCGTGCTCGACCGCGACCGCATGACCGCGCAATGGACCGGACACAGTGTGCCGCTCACGCTGACCGAGTTTTGGGTGGTGCACGCGCTCGCGCTGCACCCAGGTCACGTCAGGAGCCGCGAGCAATTGATGGCGGCGGCGAACGCCGTTCTCGACGACGGCACGGTGACGTCGCAAGTGAAACGGATCAGAGCCAAGTTCCTCGCCGTCGACCCGGCGTTCGACGCGATCCAAACCGTCTACGGCATGGGCTACCGCTGGCAGGCGACCTGACGCAGACGGTCGCGGCGAGCCCCGGCAGGAGCTCCGATTGACGCGGCGTTCAACGCTTTCATATAGTTGACGCTGGCACAGGCCTGCTCCGGTCCAAGAAAATGGCCCCTCCGCGGCAGATCGATTGGCCGACGGCTTGACAGCTCTAGCATCGTAACTGCCAGCCATTAGAAAAACTTTGATAAGCGGAGCCGACGGCTACCGCTAATGTAGAACCATGACTGCAGGTACGGAAAACGTTGCTCGATTGTCGGCGGACAAGTTCGCCCATATATCGCGTCGTTCCACCGCCGACAGCGTGGTGAGGAGCGGCAACGAGCATGAGTGACAGCCACCAGTACGGCCCGCCGGCGGCACGGGGCCTCTATCGGCCCGAGTTCGAGCACGACTCGCTGCGGCGTCGGCTTCGTCGCGCACATCAAGGGCAAGCGCAGCCACCAGATCCTGATCGATGCGGAAGAAGTGCTGTGCCGCATGGATCACCGCGGCGCGTGCGGCTGCGAGCCGAACACGGGCGACGGCGCCGGCATTCTCACGGCGCTGCCGCACGAGTTTCTCGCCAAGGTCGTGAAGAGCGAGCTCGGCGCCGACCTGCCGCCGCCGGGCCAGTTCGCCGCCGGCATCGTATTCCTGCCGACCGACGCCGCCGAGCGGGAGCGCTGCAAGGCAGTCGTCGCACGAGATCATGCGCCGAGCAGGGCCAGACGCTGGTCGGCTGGCGCCACGTGCCGACGCGAGCCGGACGAAGCCGACATCGGCCCCATCGGCCAAGGCGCGGCGAGCCGCACATCGAGCAGCTGGTCATCGCCGCCGGCGACGGGCTGTCGAAGGCGACGCGTTCGAGCGGCAGCTCTATCTCATCCGCAAGCAGGCGAGCCACCAGCTGCGCGGCGACGCGTCGCTCGCGCAGGCGAAGCATGTTCTACGTCTGCTCGCTGTCGACGCAAGGTGATCATCTACAAGGGCATGCTCACGACCGAGCAGCTCTTCAAATATCTATCCGGACCTCGACGATCGCCGGACTACACAGACCATCTGGCGATGGTCCATTCGCGGTTCTCGACGAACACGTTCCCGTCCTGGGACCGTGCGCAGCCGATGCGGTTCATGAGCCACAACGGCGAGATCAACACGCTGCGCGGCAACATGAACTGGATGCAGCGCCCGCCAAGGCGTCGTCGCAGAGCAAGCTGTTCGGCAGAGTCGCTCGAGAAGCTGTTCCCGATCGCCGAGCCCGACTGCAGCGACTCGGGCACGTTCGACAACGTGCTCGAGTTCCTGCTGATGACGCGGCCGCACGCTGCAGGAATCCGTGATGATGATGATTCCCGAGGCGTGGCAGAATCACGAACCGATGCCGGAGGACAAGCGGGCGTTCTACGAGTACCACTCGTGCCTGATGGAGCCGTGGGACGGCCCGGCGTCGATCGTGTTCACCGACGGCAAGTACATCGGCGCCGTGCTCGATCGCAACGGCCTGCGCCCGAGCCGCTATTACCTCACGCACGACGACCGCGTGATCATGGCCAGCGAAGTCGGCGTGCTGCCGATCGACCCGCAAGAACGTCAAGGCCAAGGGCCGGCTGCAGCCGGGCCGCATGTTCCTCGTCGACTTCGAGCAGGGCCGGCTGATTCCCGACGATGAGCTGAAGAGCGACTTCGCGAGCCGCCGGCCGTACGCGCGAGTGGCTCGACGCGACAGCGCATCGACGCTGCAGCGACGTCGACACCGACAAGGAGCCGCACGGCTTCGAGCCGAAGACGCTGCTCGAGCGGATGCAGGCGTTCGGCTACACGATCGAGACGATGCAGTTCATGCTGCTGCCGCTGGTGCAAGCGAGCAGCGCGACCCGGTCGGCTCGATGGGCAACGACTCGCGCGCTGGCCGTGCTCTCGCGACAAGCCGCGGATGCTCTACGACTATTTCAAGCAGCTCTTCGCGCAGGTGACGAATCCGCCGATCGATTCGATTCGCGAAGAAGTGATCATGTCGCTCGAGTGCTACATCGGGCCCGAGGCGCAATCTGCTCGAGACGACGCGAAGCACGCCCAGCGGCTGCGGGTGCCGCACCCGATCCTGTCGAACGAGGAGCTCGCCGGCGCTCAAGCACCTGAACCATCGCGGCTGGCGGTCGCAGCACGATCGACATCACGTTCGGCCGCGAGCGAAGGCCGCGGCGGCCTGCAAGCGCGCGATCGATCGCATCTGCGACGAAGCCGAAGCAGGCGATCGACGACGGCTACTCGCTCGTCGTGCTGTCCGATCGCGGCGATCGGCCGCGACCGCGTGCCGCTCAGCTCGCTGCTGGCGTGCGGCGCCGTGCATCATCATCTCGTGCGCAAGGCGAAGCGCACGCGGATCGGCATCATGCTCGAAACGGGCGAAGCCCGCGAAGTGCATCACCATTGCCTGCTCGTCGGCTACGGCGCCGACGCGATCAATCCGTACCTGGCGTTCGAGGCGCTCTGGCAAGCGCGCAGCGCGACGGCCTGCTCGACCGGCGACGACTACGACCGACGAGAAGATCGTCGCGCGATTATCGCAAGGCGCGTCGCCAAGGGCATGCTCAAGGTGATGGCCAAGATGGGCATCTCGACGCTGCAGAGCTACAAGGGCGCGCAGATCTTCGAAGCCGTCGGCCTCGAGGACGAAGTGATCGAGCGCTGCTTCGCCGGCACCGCGAGCCGCATTCAGGGCGTCGAGCTTCGACGTGCTGGCCGAGGAAGCGCTGCGGCGGCACGCGCTCGGCTATCCGCGAGCATGCCGACGACCGGCTGCCGTCGCTGCCGAATCCGGGCGAGTTCCACTGGCGGGCCGACGGCGAGCGGCACATGTGGGATCCGCAGGCGATCTGCCGATCTGCAAGTCGCCGCGCGCGCGACAACAGCGCCGATGCCTACGGCGGTTCGCCGATCACGCGAACCAGCGATGCGCGCGACGCGCTGCGCGCTGCGCGGCCTGCTCGCAGTTCAAGCCGGGCGTCGAACGGCGGGCCGATTCCGATCGACGAGGTCGAGCCGGCCAAGCGAGATCGTGAAGCGCTTCTGCACCGGCGCGATGAGCTTCGGCTCGATCTCGGCCGAGGCGCACGAGACGCTGGCCATCGCGATGAACCGCCTCGGCGGCAAGAGCAACACGGGCGAAGGCGGCGAAGATCCCGAGCGCTTCAAGCCGCTGCCGAACGGCGACTCGAAGCCGCTCGGCGATCAAGCAGGTCGCCTCGGGCCGCTTCGGCGTCACGATCTGGTACCTGGCCAACGCCGACGAGCTGCAGATCAAGATGTCGCAGGGCGCGAAGCCCGGCGAAGGCGGCGAGCTGCCCGGCCGCAAGGTCGATGACAACATCGCGCGCATTCGCTATTCGACGCCGGGCGTCGGCCTCATCAGCCCGCCGCCGCACCACGACATCTATTCGATCGAGGATCTCAAGCAGCTGATCCACGACCTGAAGAACAGCAACCCGTCGGCGCGCGTCAGCGTGAAGCTCGTGTCCGAAGTCGGCGTCGGCACGATCGCGGCCGGCGTCGCGAAGGGCTATGCCGATCACATCCTGATCTCCGGCGACACCGGCGGCACCGGCGCGTCGCCGCTCACGAGCATCAAGCACGCCGGGCTTGCCGTGGGAGCTCGGCATCGCCGAAACGCACCAGACGCTCGTGCTGAACGATCTGCGCAGCCGCGTCGTGCTGCAAACCGACGGCGGCCTCAAGACCGGCCGCGACGTCGTGATCGCCGCGATGCTCGGCGCCGAGGAGATTCGGCTTCGCGACCGCGCCGCTGATCACGCTCGGCTGCATCATGATGCGCAAGTGTCATCTCAACACCTGCCCGGTCGGCGTCGCCACGCAGGACCCGGTGCTGCGCAAGAAGTTCGCGGGCAAGCCGGAGCACGTCGTCAACTACCTGTTCATGGTCGCCGAAGAAGCGCGCCAGATCATGGCCGAGCTCGGCTTCCGCACGATTCGAACGAGATGGTCGGCCGCGTCGATTGCCTGGAGACGCGACGCCGCGATCAAGCATTGGAAGGCCGACGGCCTCGACCTGACGCCGCTGCTCGACGCCGGCCAGCAAGCCGCACGACCGACGCGAGGTCTATTGCACGAGGAAGCAGGACCATGGGCTCGAACCTTGCGCTCGACAACAAGCTGCATCGACCTGGCGCGAGGAAGTCGATCGAGCAGCGCAAGAAGACGCGCGAAGAGCTCGACGATCATCAACACGAACCGCACCGTCGGCACGATGCTCAGCCACGAGATCGCCAAGAAGTGGGGCGAGAAGCGCTGCCCGACGACACGATCCACTTCAAGTTCACGGGCTCGGCCGGCCAGAGCTTCGGCGCGTTCCTCGCCAAGGGCGTCACGCTCGAGCTCGAAGGCGACGCAACGACTACGTCGGCAAGGGCCTCTCGGGCGGCCGGGTCATCATCTATCCGCCGCGCGAAGTCGACGCTTCGTGGCCGAGGACAACATCATCATCGGCAACGTCGCGCTCTACGGCGCGACGAGCGGCGGGGCGTTCTTCCGCGGCCGCGCGGCCGAGCGATTCTGCGTCCGCAACAGCGGCGCGAAGGCCGTCATCGAAGGCGTCGGCGACCACGGCTGCGAGTACATGACCGGCGGCCGCGTCGTGATCCTCGGGCCCACGGGCCGCAACTTCGCCGCCGGCATGTGCGGCGGCATCGCCTACGTCTGGGACGTGCACAAGGACTTCGCGCCGAAGTGCAACATGGGCATGGTCGAGCTCGAGGCGAGTCGAGGAGGACGAGGACATCGTCGAGCTGCGCGAGCTGATCGAGCTGCACCAGGAGTACACCGGCTCGACGGTCGCGGCGACGGATCCTCGACGACTGGCCGAAGTCGCTGCGCCAGTTCGTCAAGGTCATGCCGACCGACTACAAACGCGTGCTCGCCGAGCGCAAGAGGCACGACGAGGAAGTCGAGCAGACGCTCACGGGCGACGAGACCGGTACGTTCGTGGCGCACGCTGGCAGATAAAGTCGGGCGGTTTGTAGCATGGGTAAGCCGACCGGCTTCAAAGAGTATCCGAAGAAGAGCGTGCCGTATCGCGACGCCGCGCGAGCGCGTGCGCGATTTCCGCGAGATCTTCACGCAGCCCGCCGACGAGCACCTGCGCAACCAGGGCGCGCGCTGCATGGACTGCGGCGTGCCGTTCTGCCAATCGCTCGACGGCTGCCCGATCGACAACCTGATTCCCGAGTGGAACGACCTGGTCTATCAGGGTCGCTGGCGCGACGCGCTCGATCGGCTGCACAAGACGAACAACTTCCCCGAGTTCACCGGCCGCACCTGCCCCGCGCCGTGCGAAGGCGCGTGCGTGCTCGGCATCACCGATCCGCCGGTCACGATCAAGAACATCGAGAACGCGATCATCGATCGCGGCTTCGCCGAAGGCTGGGTCGAGCCGCACGTGCCCGAAGCGCGCACCGGCAAGCGCGTCGCGATCGTCGGCTGCGGGCCCGCCGGCCTCGCCGCCGCGGCCCAGCTCAACAAGGTCGGCCACAAGGTCACCGTCTACGAGCGCGCCGACCGCATCGGCGGCCTGCTTGATGTACGGCATCCCGAACATGAAGCTCGACAAGCAGGTCGTGAACCGGCGCGTCGACCTGCTGCGTGCGGCCGGCATCGAGTTCGTCACGAACGCCGACGTCGGCAGGAACGTCGACGCGGGCAAGCTGCGAGCCGAGCACGACGCGCTGCTGCTTGCGACCGGCGCGACGCAGCCGCGCGATCTCAAGATCCCCGGCCGCGAGCTCAAGCGGCATCCATTTCGCGATGGAGTTCCTGACCGCGAACACCAAGAGCCTGCTCGACAGCAACCTCGAGGACCGGCAGTTCATCGACGCGAGGGACAAGCGCGTCATCGTGATCGGCGGCGGCGACACCGGCGCCGACTGCATCGGCACCGCGCTGCGTCACGGCTGCAAGAGCCTCGTCAACCTCGAGCTGCTCGATCAGCCGCCCGGAGAAGCGTGCCGCGGACAATCCGTGGCCGCTGTGGCCGAAGATCCGGCGCACCGACTACGCGCACGAGGAGTCGATCAGCAAGTTCGGCGCAGATCCGCGCAACTTCGCGGTCGATTTCGAAGGAATTCGCCGCCAATGGCGACGGCGGCGTCGGGCCGGTCCGGATCACGCGGATCGAATGGCAGGTCAACAACGGCCAGCCGAAGATGATCGAGCTCGACGGCACCGCCGAGATCGCTCGAAGCAGACCTCATTCTGCTCGCGATGGGCTTCCTCGGGCCGGAGCGCTATGTCGCGGAGCAGCTCGGCGTCGAGCTCGACAGACGATCGAACTACCGGGCCGTGCACGGCAAGTTCGCGACGAGCGTGCCCGGCGTGTTCGCGGCCGGCGACTGCCGCCGCGGCCAATCGCTCGTCGTCTGGGCGATCAACGAAGGCCGCGGCGCTGCGCGCGCGATCGATCAATTCCTGATGGGATCGACGCTTGCTGCCGGCACCGAAAATCAGTTTGGGGGGCGCAACCGGCTGAGCGCCGCACGAAAAAACGCGCCGCTCGCAAGGAGGACCGTATGTTCGGCCGCAAAGCGCTAGAGAAACCGACTCAAGAGCAGGCCTTACCGGGGCGTCCCGCGCCACTGCAGCTCGCTAATCGTCATTTCGTCCTAGATCACCCGCTGCAACCGCCATTCCCGCCCGGAATGAAATCTGCGCTGTTCGGGATGGGGTGCTTCTGGGGCGCCGAGCGTTGCTTTTGGACGCAACAGGGCGTCTACACGACAGCCGTCGGGTACTCGGGCGGCTACACGCAGAACGCCACCTACGAGGAGGTCTGTACCGGGCTCACCGGCCATACCGAAGTCGTGCTCGTGGTCTACGATCCGAACGCAGTGAGCTTCGCAAAGCTGCTCGCCATCTTCTGGCAGTCACACGACCCGACGCAGGGAATGCGTCAAGGTGCTGACATCGGCACGCAATACCGCTCCGCGATCTTTTGTTTCGACGCGGAGCAACTCGACGAAGCCGAGGAAAGCCGTGACCGCTACCAGAACCTGCTGAGCGCGCAGCGCTTCCCAAAGGTCACGACCGAAATCATGGAAGCGCCGCCGTTCTACTACGCCGAGGACTACCACCAGCAATACCTCGCGAAGAACCCGAACGGGTACTGCGGGATCGGCGGGTGTGGAATCGCGTACTCGGCCGCGACGTCGTCTGTGACGGCGTTTTAGCTCACGCTCGGAAACCAGACTCGGAAAACCACTCCGCTGCGGTCGGGGAGGTCATCGGCTTCCGCGCGCCCGCCGTGGAACTTCGTGATCAGCGCGACGACGTGCAATCCGAGGCCGAGGTGCGGCCGGCCGTCCCGCCGCTCGCGGATCGACACGAGCGAGTCGAAGAGTTGCTTGCGCATTCTCTCCGGGAGCGGTGGGCCGCGATTCGTCACGCTGAGCACGAGCTCGTTCCCCGCATCGTCGAGCTTGACTTCGATGCGGCTGCCACGCTCGCTGAAGCTCACCGCGTTGTCGACGAGCTTGTCGAGCAACTGCGCGACGAGCTCTCCCGAGCCGATGACCTCGGTTGCGGGCGCAACGACCTGGCAGTCGAACTCGCGCTCGGGATACACGTCGCGATAGGCCTGACAGCAAGACTCGACGACCGCCGCGAGCACGAACCGTTCCGCCTTCGTGTCGTTGATCGCTCGCTCGAGCTCGGTGGCCTCGCTCATCGCGACGAGAATCGCGTCGAGCCGTTCCGCACCTTGCCGCAACCGAGCGAGGTACGCTTCCGAGCCCGGCGCTTGGGGCTCGTGCTCGAGGTTGTCGAGCGACGTGGTGACGACCGCGAGCGGCGTGCGGAGCTCATGCGACAACTTGCTCGCGAGCGTCCGGAGGTACTCGGTGTGCTCGCGCAGGCGCTCGAGCAGGTTCGTGAAGCTGCGCGCGAGATCGCCGATCTCGTCGCCGCGCTCGTTGCCCCGGAATCGCAGTGCGAATCTCGCCCTGCGGCCCGAGAGCGTTCTCCGCCGCATTCGCGAGCCTGCGCACGCGCAGCGACAGCCACGTCGCATAGCCGAGCAACCCAGCGGAAGCGAGCACGCTCAGCAACACCGTAAACGTCATGAGCCGCACGAGCGCCTGGTTCGTGAGCGTGAGGATCGGATCGCTCGCCTGCTCGAGCAGCACCACACCCACTTCGCCGCGCGGAGCGGCGATCGGCACCGCGGCCGCGACGATCGCGTCGCGATCCGGATCATCGCCATACCAGGCGGTGACCGGCCGCCCGGCCACCGCGCCGCGCAACGTCTGGTCAGACACCCGGCCGTACGGGAGCTCGCGCGGGTAGGGAGGATCGGTCCGCCGCAGCGCCCAGCGGAATACGCTCGCCACGAAGCTCGCCGATTCGCGATCGATTTCGCGCGGCTCGACGCTGCCTGCGTCCGACAATACCCAGCCGTCTGCGTCGAGCACCCGGAACCGCCCGAGCCCCGCGCGGCCGAACTGCCCGAGCAGCGCCTCGAGATCCGGACGCTGGAAGACGAAGCGGCCGAGCGCCAGCGTCGCCGCATCCCAAGACGCACTGAGCCCGACCGCATAATCGGCGCCGCTGGGATCAACCTCGATCACGCCGACGGCGAGCGCCGCGCCGACGAGATTCAGCGGCACGCGGAGCTCGATCGCATACCCCGTCGCCGTCTCCTGCCACGCACCGAGCACTCGCGCGTCGTAAGCCTCGGTCGGCGCGAATAGCTCGGGTGCAGTCTCCTGCGCGCGCAACGTGCCCGGCGCGCCGGTGCCGAGCAAGAGCCAGCGAACGATCCCCGGAGACGGCTCGGTGGCAAGGACGACCCGGTCGCCGTACGGCATCGCGCCGGGGCCGGGCGGATAAACGAGGTGCGCATCGCGAACCGCGATGAAGAGATAAGCGAAGCGCCCGTCGACTCCGGCCCAAAGCCGATGGCCGCCGCCGAGCGCGACCGCAGCGTCGTCGGGGAGATTCCAATCGTCGCGGACGCCGTCGATTTGCGGTTCGGAGCGCAGCGGCGCCGCGTAGATCGTCGCGCCCGCGCGCGTCTGCGGCGGCACGCACTGCGGGACAGGACAAAGAGGCACGCCCTGCTCCTCGAGCGCCGCCGCGACGGTCGTCGCGCTTGCGATCAGCGATTGCTCGAGCCCGCTGCGCAGCGCGGCCTCCATCTCCGTGACATAGCGGAAACCGGTCCACGGCAAGACCAGCGTCAACAGCCCGAACGCGAGCAGCTGGATCCGCAGCGACACGGCGCTATCGACGCTACCTTTCGCTCGCCGCCAAGGCCACGGCGCCGTTCGCGGTGAACGGCAGCGTGTTTTGGAACGAGCGATCGATCGTGATGTTGCCGTAGATCTCGTAGGGGAGTGTGTTGTTCGGTGCTGCGGCAGCGCGCAGCTGCGACAACGACGGCAGCACATCCCCGTCAACCTCCACCTGCAGGGTCTGTCGATCGAGCGCTTCGACCGTGACCGGCGTCGCGTAGCGCCCAGTGATCACGCCTTGCCCCATGATTCGCATGTTGAAGCGCACCTCCTTGATCGGGAGCGGCTCGGGGTTTTGATTGTCGACGAGGAGACTCAGGCGGTACCGCTGACCGCTCCCACCCACCGGCAACGGTGTCAGCTGTGTGACCTCGATACGCGGAATCGCGATCGAGCGCGGCGTCGGCGCGCACGCGCCGGCAGCGAGCGCGCTGCACAAGACTGCGAGCGCGGCGTTCAATCGAGCTCGATATCTTCTCGGACCCATTCTCACTCTCCAACCTCGCGTTGCCACTGTGCGCCGATGATGCGCCATTTGCCGCCGTCGTCCACGAGCTCGATGTCGAACCGGTAGACGTCAGCGCCAACCCCACCGAGCAACGACTCGTCGACCCGCTGACCGGCGAGCCCCGCGTGCACGACGGCATGAGCCGCGTCGCTCCCTTCGAGCCGGACCTCTTCGACACGGCTCACGATCGCGATCCTCTGGTGTGCAATGAAATAGCCGCGCACGAGGTTCAGCAGCTGCTCGCGATCGTTGCCGCGCGAATCATGGTAGGCGGTGGCGACGAAGTCGCGGAAGAATCCGACGTCGCGCGACTCGACCGCGGCCGCAGCGGCGGCGACCGTCGCGCGAATCTCCCGTTCGGGATCGTCGTTGCCGCAGCTCGTACCGAAGAGGGTGGCGGACAAAGCGAGCGGACCGAGCCGCGCGAGTTTCATGCGCTCGATTGTAGTGTGTGCTGGGCGCAAAACACGACCTCGTTCACGACTCGCGAGCTTATACTGCTCGCTCTCGTTTTGAACGGCGGAGCGGGTCGATGCGTAGTCAAGGTTCCCGTCGAGTGGCGATCGTCGGAGGCGTTCGTATTCCGTTCTGTCGCGCGCATACAAGCTATTCGCGCTGCTCGAACCAGGACATGATGACCGCCGTCCTGCGCGCGCTCGTCGCGAAGCATGGGCTCGAGGGCCAGCGGCTCGGGGACGTTGCCCTTGGCGCGGTGATCAAGCACTCACGCGACTGGAACCTCGCGCGCGAGTCGACGCTGTCGTCGGGCTTGGCGCCCGAGACACCCGCGTTCGACATCCAGCGCGCGTGCGGCACCAGCCTATCCGCGACGATCCTGATCGGCAGTAAGATCGCGACCGGGCTCATCGACGCCGGAATCGCAGGTGGAACGGACAGCATTAGCGACGTGCCGATCGTCTATCCCGAGGCGTACCGAACGTTGCTGCTCGAGAGCGCGCGCGGCCGCACATTCGGCGCGCGCGTCGGCCCGTGGCTCAAGCTCCGTCCGCGGCATTTCAAGCCCGTGTTCCCCGGTGTAATCGAGCCGCGCACGCATCTCTCGATGGGCGAGAGCATGGAGATCACGGCGAAGGAGTGGCAGATTTCGCGCCGCGAGCAGGATGAGCTCGCGCTCGCGAGCCACCAAAACGCTGCGAAGGCCTACGCCGCGGGTTTCTACGACGACCTGCTCATCGAATTTCAAGGCGTCAAGCGCGACAACAACGTGCGAACGGACACGAGCCTGGAGCAGCTCGCGAAGCTCAAGCCCGTGTTCGACCGGAGCCCCGCCGGCACGCTCACCGCCGGTAACAGCACGCCTCTGACCGATGGCGCCTCGGCCGTCCTGTTGTGCTCGGAGGACTGGGCCAGGGAACGGTCGCTGCCGGTCAGCGCGTATCTAACCTACGCCCGCGAAGCGGCCGTCGACTTCGTCCACGGCGAGGGACTCTTGATGGCGCCGGCATACGCCGTTTCCGCGATGCTCGCGGAAGCGAACCTCGCGCTCCAGGATTTCGACTACTACGAGATCCACGAGGCGTTCGCGGCACAGACGCTCGCGACACTGAAAGCCTGGGAGTCGGAGAAGTTCTGTCGCGAGCGGCTCAAGCGCGATCGGCCGCTCGGCTCGATCGATCGCTCGAAGCTCAACATCAAGGGCGGCAGCGTCGCGGTCGGTCACCCGTTCGCGGCGACGGGCACGCGGCTCGTCGCTGCGCTCGCGAAGCTTTTGAAGGAGAAGGGCCGCGGCCGCGGGCTCATCTCGGTGTGCACTGCGGGCGGGATGGGTGTAACGGCGATCCTCGAAGCAGCCTGAGCCCTTCCGGCAGCCGCCGGAAGCGGCTCTCCGCTCCCGCGACGTGCTCGCCGCGAGCTCTCAGGTCGCAGCAAGCCAGAGAACGTAAGACACGACGAAAGGCAGCGCGACCGCGGCAAGCAGCGTCGACACCAACACGATCCCCGCGACGTCTTCCGCGTCGCGCTCGTAGCGTGCGGCGAACAGGTAGCTGAACACCGCTGCCGGCATGGATCCCTGCAACACGAGCACGCCCTGCGCGACGCCCTCGATGCCGAGCGCCTCGCTCACGCTCAACGCAACGCCAAACGCGATCAGCAAGCGCGCTGCGCCGAGCCCGAACGCGCGCTTCAAGTTGTGCGCACGCAGGCCCCCGACTGTGTGACCGAGAGCCAGCAGCATCAGAGGAATCATGAGACCGCCGAGCAAGTCGATGGTCTCGTCGAGCCACTTGGGCAGCACGAGGCCCGACAGCACCACGCCCATACCGCCAACTGCGGCATAAATCACCGGCGTCGTGAGCAGCGTACGGACGACCGAGACGCGCGACTGCAGCAACGGTACGAGCGTGAATTGGCCGACCGCATTCGTGACGTACAGCGCGATCGCAAGCGCGAGGCCCTCCTCACCGAACGCGAAGAGACAGAGCGGCAGGCCCAAGTTACCGACGTTGCCGATTGTGAGTGCCGGCAAGTACGAGCGCACGGGCAGTCGCAGCACTTTCAATAGGACGAATGACACGAGCGCCGTACCGAGCAGGATCGCCACCGCAGCGCCCACCATCCGGAAGAATTCCGCGAGCGGCAGCGCGAGGTGCGATAGCCCGCCGAACACGAGGCACGGCCCGGCCACGTTCATGATGAGCCGAGTCACGAACGTTAGGTCGAATGGCGCGCCGCGTAGCCGCCAGACATAACCTAGCGTCGCGATGCAGAACACCGGTAGCAGGACCCCGGAGACTTCGGCGATCACGGTGGAGATAGACGTTGGAGAGTTGGGTTCACGAGCTCACGCGGCGCGCCGTCGAGGTCGGCGCGCGCGGCGAAAGTCTGCCAGAATTGCTGCGTCGATGCTCGGACAATTCCTAGAGTTCTCGTTCGCGGCGCGCCCTCTCGCAGAGGCGTACGACTTCTATCGCTCGCTCGGCTTCACGTCGATCGAGGTCGGCGACCAACTCCGCGATCCCTACGTCGTCCTGTTCGACGGCGACGTCGCGATCGGCTTGCACGATCGCGACCAGCCGGGCCCCGTGCTCACGTTCGTGCGTCCGCGGCTACGCGATTACGTGCGTGCGCTTCGACGCGTGCGCGTAGACGTCGAGCAAGCTCATCTCGCCGACGACGAGTTCAACCACGTCGGGTTCAGCGACCCGAACGGCCAGGCGGTGACTCTGCTCGAGGCGCGGACGTTCGCTCCAGGTGAATGGAATCGGCAGAACGTCTCGGCCTGCGGCCGGTTCCTCGAGTACAGCCTCTCGACCCACTCGCTCGAAGAGTCGCGCGCGTTCTGGGAGCCGCTGGGGCTCTCGCCGGTTGCCGATGGGCAGTCCCCGCATGATTGGGTGCGGCTCGCCGGACACGGCCTCGTGCTCGGCATCCATCAAGCGCGCTTTCGCTCCGGGCTGTGCTTTCGCTCGGATCAGGTTGAGGCACGGCTCGAATACCTGCGCGCGAAGGGCGTCAGCGTTCGGCCGGGCGGGCCCCACTCGGAACGCATCCGCGAAGCCGCAATGCTGAGCGCACCTGGCGGCGACGCGATTTATCTCGTCGAGAGCGCAGAGCAGGCGCATTGAATCGCCCAGAACGGGGTCGCGAGATCGGCAAGCGTCGCCAAGCACGACGACGAACGCTCGAGCGCGTTGCCGCGTTTACAGCTCCGCGCCGGCGTTGACCTCCGCTAGCGCATCGCGCAGTCGCGCGTGCAGCGGGCTCGAGCGCGGGAAATGCGTGAGCAGGTACTGCATCTGGTCCGCGAGAACCCTGCGGCCCTTGAGATAGATGTACTCGGCGTACGTCGGTGTGAACGGCACGGCGACCAGCTGCACCTTCGCTTCTTCGGGTGTGCGACCGCCCTTGTGGTTGTTGCAGCGCCGGCATGCCGTGACGACGTTAGTCCACGCGTCCCGCCCACCGCGGCTGATCGGCGTGATGTGGTCGCGCGTGAGCTCGCTCGTGCGAAAGTGCTGTCCGCAATACATGCAGAGGTTCGCGTCGCGCTTGAACAGGGTGCGGTTGTTCAGCGGCGGCGTGTAGCGGTCACGGTTGCGCTCGAGGGTGCGGGTATCGCCCTGGGTCGCGATGATGGAGTTCACTTCGATGATGCTGCGGACTCCGGACTTCGCGCTGTAGCCGCCGTGAATCCGGTAAAGAGGGGATCCGCAGGCGTACGCAACCTGACCGCTGTAGTACAAGGTGGCCGCTACGCGGTAGTCGATCCACTCGAGTGGCATACCCGCGACATCGGTTCGCAGAACTTCTTGGCTCAACGCATGAAACTGTCGTTGCATGAATCACCAGCGAGCCCGAGCTAAACCGCTAGAGTGTCCCTGAGACTGCCCTAATATTCAATGGCCTGGATTTCACCTTTGTGTCATCATCCGATGCCGAAAATAACACCACGAATGGCTGCCCGCCGCGTCGCCCTTCGGCGCCGCGCGCTTTGAGTAAAAAAACAACGGAACCAAGAAATGCCGCTCACCCTCGGCGTGCTCAAGGAAAGCTCGGCTCACGAAGCACGAGTCGCCTTGACCCCCGATGTCGCCGCGAAGCTGCTAGAAAGCGGCGTAGACGTGCGGATGGAGCGCGGCGCGGGCGAGCGAAGCCACTTCGACGACCCGCTCTACCGCGGTGTCCAGTTCCAGGCATCGGCAAACGAGCTGCTCAGCGCCGCGCGCGTCCTGCTGAAAGTGCAGCCGCCCACGATCGCTGAGGTCGACGCGCTGCAGCCCGGCGCGGTGGTCGTCGGCTTCATGCAGGCCCACACCCATCTCGACGTCGTGCGCGCGTTGCGCGACCGCAAGATCACGAGCTTCTCGGTTGAGCTGATTCCTCGAATCTCCCGGGCGCAGTCCATGGACGCGCTGTCGTCCCAGGCCGCCGTCGCGGGCTACAAGGCAGCTTTGCTCGCGGCGAACGCACTCGACAAATTCCTACCGATGCTCACGACGGCCGCCGGCACGATTCGCCCGGCTCTGGTGCTCGTGATCGGCGCTGGCGTCGCGGGCCTTCAAGCGATCGCGACGTCGCGCCGGCTCGGCGCAATCGTCGAGGCGTACGACGTTCGCTCCGCCACCAAGGAGCAGATCCAGTCGCTCGGCGCGAAGTTCGTCGACACGGGCGTCGCAGCAGAAGGCACCGGCGGCTATGCGCGGGAGCTTACGGCGGAGGAAAAAGCGAAGCAGCAGGCGATCCTCGATCAGCACATCGCGAAAGCCGACATCGTGATCACGACGGCCGCGATTCCGGGCCGCGCGGCGCCGAAAATCATCTCGACGGCCGCGGTCGCGGCGATGGGGTCCGGGGCCGTCATCGTCGATCTCGCGGCGGAGAGCGGCGGCAACTGCGAGCTCACGGTGCCGGGGGAGACGGTCGTCACGCCGAACGGCGTGAAGGTGCTCGGGCCGCGCAACCTGCCGTCCGATCTCGCGCGTCACGCGAGCCAAATGTACGCACGCAATCTGCTGAACTTCCTGCAACCCGCGCTCAAGAAGGGCGAGCTCGCAATCGATTGGCAGGACGAAGTGTTCGCGCAGTCCGTGCTCACGCACGACGGCGAGGTGAAGCACGCGGGCACTGCGAAGTTGCTCGGAGCGTAGAAACATGACGGATGCTCTCTCATGATCGACGGATTCATCGCGCTCTATATCTTCATGCTCGCCGCGTTCACCGGCTACGAGGTGATCGCGCGCGTCCCCGTGATCCTGCACACGCCGCTGATGTCGGGCTCGAACTTCGTGCACGGAATCGTGCTCGTCGGCGCAATGGTCGCGATGGGCCGCGCGGATACGACGCTCGAGATCGTCATCGCGTTCGTCGGCGTCGTGCTCGCGGCCGGCAACGCGGTCGGCGGCTACGTCGTGACGGAGCGGATGCTCGAGATGTTCAAGAGCAGCAAGGGTAAGGGCAAGGCCACGCACTGACGCCGTCACGCGGCGCCGAACTGACGGGGGAGAGATGGGCGTAGGAGCGCAGACCGTAATCCAGGCGAGCTACTTTGTCGCCGCGGCGCTCTTCATCCTCGGCTTGAAACGCATGAGCTCGCCTGTGACGGCGCGCGGCGGCATCGTCTGGGCCGGCGTCGGCATGCTCGTCGCGACGCTGATCACTTTCCTCTGGCCCGAGATGCACAACTACGCGCTGATGACGGTCGCGATCGCGATCGGCGGCGTCATCGCGTGGGTGTCGGGCAAACGCGTCGCAATGGCCGACATGCCGCAGATGATCGCGCTCTACAACGGCATGGGCGGCGGCGCCGCGGGCGCCATCGCCGCGGTGGAGCTGTTCTCGGGCGAGGCGCACGGCCTCGCGCAACTCGTGCTCGGCGTGCTCGGCGGCATCATCGGAGCGGTATCGTTTGCGGGCAGCTTGATCGCGTTCGGCAAGCTCCAGGGGCTCATCAAGCGCAGCTTCCGGTTCCGCGGCCAGAACTTCGTGAACCTCGTGATTCTCGCCGCGACCGTGCTCGCCGGTGCGGCCGCGGTGATCCACGCCGGCGCCGATACCCGGCTGATCGTGACCGCGCTGTTCGTGCTCGCGCTCGTGCTCGGTCTCACGATGACGCTGCCGATCGGCGGCGCCGACATGCCGGTCGTGATCTCGCTCTACAACGCGCTCACGGGCCTCGCGGTCGCGTTCGAAGGCTTCGTGCTCGACAACGCCGCGATGATCATCGCGGGCACCGTGGTCGGCTCGGCCGGCACGCTGCTCACCCAGCTGATGGCGAAGGCGATGAATCGCTCGCTCGCGAACGTGCTATTCAGCCGCTTCGGCGAGACGTCGTCCACGGCCGCGACCGGCCCCGGCGGCGCGCTGAAGGCGATCGACACGGCCGACGTCGCGGTGATGCTCGGGTTCTCCGAGAAAGTCATCGTCGTGCCGGGGTACGGGATGGCGGTCGCGCAAGCTCAGCACAAAGTCTGGGAGCTCTGCCAAGCGCTGATCGCACGCGGCGTCACCGTGAAGTTCGCGATCCATCCGGTCGCCGGGCGCATGCCGGGCCATATGAACGTGTTGCTTGCCGAAGCCGGCGTGCCGTACGACCTGATCTACGATGAGGGCGAGATCAACGCGGAGTTCGAGACCGCCGACGTCGCGCTCGTGATCGGCGCTAACGACGTCGTGAACCCGGTCGCGCGAACCGACAAGTCGAGCCCGATCTATGGCATGCCGATCTTGAACGCCGACAAGGCGAAGAATGTGATCGTGATCAAGCGCGGGCAGGGGGCGGGCTTTTCGGGTATCGAGAACGCGCTGTTCTATCTCGATCACACGCGCATGCTCTACGGCGACGGCCAGGCGAAAGCGGCCGAGCTCGTCCAGGCCGTCAAGCAGCTCTGATTGTCGCGACCCTCCGGGGCGCGCGCGACGCGCCCGAACGCTACGGCCGATTGAGCCGCTGCAGCCGCTGATTGCGTAACACGCGGCGCTGGTCGGGCGTCAGCTCCCGGAAACGCTGGCGCAGCTGCGCGCGCTGCTCGGGCGGCATCATTCGATAGCGGCGATAGTTCTCGAGCAGCTGTGCGCGCTCGTTCGGCGGCAGCCGCCGGAACTCCTGATAGCGCTCGCGCGCGGCCGCGCGCTGCTCATCGGTCATCCCTTGCCAAAGCTGGAATCGATCTCGGGCCGCGGCCCGATCGCGGCCGTCCATCTCGAGCCACCGCTCGGCGCCGCGCGCGATCTGCTGCTGACGGGCGGGGTCGAGTTGGCTCCAACTCTGCTGCTGCGGCGCGAGCAGCTCGCGCTGCGCGTCGCTCAAATCTTCCCACGCGATGCCCTGAGCATGCGCTCCCGCGGCGAACGCGGTCAGCACCACGCACAGCGCAACGAACCTACTTGCTCTCGTCATCGTCGTCCCTCGATCCTGCCGGCGGCTTGCCGCCGTCGCCCTTCTCATCCGCCTCGCCTTCGCTCGCCGGAGGGTTTTCCTTGTCCCATTCGCGGATCGCGAGCCACTCGGCGTCGTCCGCCTGCCAACTCCCGAGGTACTCGAGAAACGCGAGATCCGGTGGCGCTTCGGCGGACGGCGGCGCGGGCTGCTGCGCGTGCGCGCTGCGGGCGAGCCACCAGCTGCCCGCGGCGAGCAGCGCCGCTACGATGCCGCGCATCAGCCGACGCCATCGCCAGTCGCGGCCGGCGGCGTGAACTCCGGCTGCTCCTCGAGCCACGCGTAGAACTCGATTTCCTCGTCATACATCTCGAGGTCCTCTTCGCCGAGCAGGATTTCGAGATCGGCGAGCGCGGCGACTTGAGGGCCGCCGTCGCTCGCCGGATGCCTGGGATCGAGCACGAGCACGGCTACGAGCGCCGCGGCCGCGACTGCGCCCGCGGGCACGAGCCACGATTGCCAGCCGCGCCGCCGACCGGTCTTCGGCAGCTCCGCGAGCGCTCGGTGCCGCGCCTGCGTTAGCCGCGAGCGCGTCGCGGCGTCGAGCTCCGCCGCGCTGCGGTCGAACGCTTCCTTCGCACGGCGCTCGAAGGCACCGTCGAGATTCGGATCGCCACCCTTTTCACCCATACGATCGCTCATTGCCAATGCTCCTCGCCATGCTCCTTGAGCAGCTCGCGCAGCCGATGTACGGCTCTCGAGTAGTGGGTCTTCACGCTGCCTTCCGTGCAGCTCATCGCCTGCGCCGTCTGTGCCACGTCGAGCCCCTCGAAGTTGCGCAACGCAAACGCTTCGCGCTGACGAGCCGGCAGCATCGACAATGCCTGCTCGAGCGCTTGCATCGCGTCGCCCGCCTGCAGCCGGTCCAGCGGATCTTGCGAGGCTGGACCCGGAGCTTCGACGATCGGGTCGTACTCTTCGCCCTCGAGGCCGCCGAAAAAACTTAAGACGCGCGTGCGCACGGTGCGGCGCCGCTGCGCGTCGCGGATCCTGTTCTGCAGAATCCGGTAGAACAGCGGCCGCCACTCGTCGCTCGGCCGACTCGCGTAGCGCCGCACGAGCCGAATCATCGAGTCTTGGACGATGTCCAGCGCCTCGTCGCGATCGCGGATGTTCATTACGGCGATCCGAAAAGCCCGAGTTTCCACGTCGCGAAGGAAGGCCTCGATTGCGACTCGCGACTCCAGCGTGTCCTCCGATCCGAGGCCCTTCGAGAAACCATCTCGAGCGATGCTCAATGCTAACCCCATCTCCGCCACTCCGTGGCCGCGCCGAGCTCCGCTGATTTCGCGGCGCCGTCGAGCATGCAACGCCCGAGTCCGCGTACGGTTGACCGGCCCCGTGTTTGCGAGTCCATAAGTCGTTGACCTAACGACCGTTTCTGTTCACATAATCGCGCCTCGCCGCCCTGGCCGAGCGCCCTACGCGGCTCGCCTTCACGGCGCGAACCGGAACCTCGATGACGAGCCCAAGACCCGTCGTCCGTGTCGCGGTACCCGTGCCGCTCGCGGACGCGTTCGACTATCTACCGCCGGCCGGCGCGCCCGCCGGTGAGCTGCCTCCGCTCGGCAGCCGCGTGCGCGTGCCGTTCGGCCGCGGCGAGCGCATCGGCGTGGTCGTCGAGCACGCGGCAGCCTCGTCGCTCGCACCCGCGAAGCTCAAGCCGATTCGCGAGGTGCTCGACGCCGCGCCGACCATAGGCGCCGAGCTGCTGCAAACGCTGCGCTGGGCCGCCGACTACTACCACTATCCGGTCGGCGAGGTATTGAGCCACGCGCTGCCATCCCTGTTGCGCGAAGGTCGGGCAGTCGACGAGCCGCCGGAGGACGTGTGGCACCTCACCGAGAAGGGCCGTGCGCAATCGCTCGACGAGATCGCGCGCCGCGCAAAGCAGCAGGCCCGCGTGCTCGCGGCGCTGCGCGAGAGCGACGCGGCCCAAACGGAGCTCCGTAGTTCCGGTATCTCGCTCGACACGCTCGAACGGCTCGCCGACAGGGGCTGGATAGAGTCCCGCGCCGGCGGGGCGCCGAGGTCCTTACCGGCAGCATCCGCCACAGCCTCGGTGGCTCGTACGTTGCCGGCGCTCACGGCGGAGCAGAGCGGCGTGCTGTCCGCGATCTCGGCGGAGCGCGCTTCGGGCTTTCGCGCGTATCTGCTGCATGGCGTCACGGGCAGCGGCAAGACGGAGGTCTATTTGCGCTTGATCGCGAGCGAGCTTGCCGCGAACCGTCAAACGCTGCTGCTCGTCCCCGAGATCGGCCTCACGCCGCAGCTCGTCGCACGACTCAGCGAGCGCTTCGGCGCGGAGCTCGCCCTGCTGCATTCGGCGCTCACGGAGCGCGAACGGTTCGACGCGTGGCGGCGCGCTCATCGGCAGGACGCGAAGGTCGTCGTCGGGACGCGCTCGGCCGTGTTCGCTCCGCTGCCGGCCGCGGGCCTCGTGATCGTCGACGAAGAGCACGACTCCTCCTATAAGCAGCAAACGGGCTTCCGCTACTCGGCCCGCGACCTCGCCGTCGTGCGCGCGCGCAGGCTCGGCGTTCCGGTCGTGCTCGCGTCTGCGACCCCCTCGCTCGAGAGCTTCCACAACGCGGACCAAGGCCGCTACCGCAAGCTCGAGATGCCGCACCGGATCGGCTCCGCGGGCGCTCCGAAGCTCAGGATCGTCGACCTCAAACACCACGCAAGCCGGCAGTCGCTGTCGACGCCGCTCGTGGCGGCAATCGGCGAGCATCTGGCTGCCGGCAATCAGGTGCTCCTGTTCTTGAACAGGCGCGGCTTCGCGCCCGCGCTGTTTTGCCCCGGCTGCAAGGACGCGGTCCAGTGCGCGCGCTGCGACGCGCGGCTCACCGTGCACGCGAAGGTCGGGCGAGCTGCGCTGCCATCACTGCGGCGCGCAACGTAAGCTCGAATGGGTGTGCCCCACGTGCGGCAGCGAGCGAATCGCGGTCGGCGCCGGCACGCAGCGCGTGGACGAGGAGCTCGGCGCCCTGTTTCCGAAGGCCCGGATCGCGCGGCTCGATCGCGACGTCACGAGCCGCAAGGGCGCGCTCGCGAGCGTGCTCGGCGACGTCGCGAGCGGCAACACCGAGATCCTGATCGGCACGCAGATGCTCACCAAGGGCCACGACTTTCCGCGCGTCACGCTCGTCGGAGTACTGAATGCGGATCAAGGGCTGTTCGGCACGGACCCGCGGAGCCACGAGCGGCTCGCGCAAACGATCCTGCAGGTCGCAGGCCGGGCGGGCCGCGCTGACCGGCCGGGCGAAGTCGTAATCCAGACGCATTACCCCGAGCATCCGCTGCTCGAGCGCCTACTCGCACAGGACTACGCCGCGTTCGCCACGCTCGCGCTCGCGGAGCGCCGCGAGACCAATTGGCCGCCGTTCACGCATCTCGCCGCGTGGCGTGCGGAGGCGGCACAACGCGAGGCCGCGTTTGCACTACTGGATCGCGTGCGCGGCATTGCGAAGCGACACGCAAAGAGGATCGCCGGCGAGGTTGCGATCCTCGGGCCGGCGGCGCAACCGATGGAGCGCAAGGATGGCCGCTATCGCGCGCAACTCTTGTTTCAGAGCGCGCAACGCGCGGCACTGCACGAGCTTCTGCGCCAGACGCTGCACGAGCTGCGCTCCGCTTCCGAAGCGCGCCAAGCGCGCTGGAGCCTCGACGTCGACCCGCTCGAGCTCTGAACGCGCGCGGCGCACGATCGGGTAGAATTCCACGCTCCGATGGCACGCCGCAATCGCAACTCCCGAACGAAACATCCCGCACCGGGCTGGGTGTGGATGCTGGTCGGCCTAACTCTCGGGCTCGTCGTCGCGGCCGGCGTGTATTTTCGCGTGCCGTTGCCGTCCGCCCGCATTGCAGGGGTCGCGCCGCCGGCGCCTGCTGCGGCCCCGGCTATAGCTCCGCGTGCGCGCGGGCGTGCCGCGGCGCGCGGCGCCCAAGCCGGAGAACCGAGCGAGCCCCGTTTCGATTTCTACGAGATGTTGCCGCAGTTCGAGGTCGTGGTCCCCGAGGTCGAGACAGCTGCCGGTCCCGCCGTCCGCACGCGCGCGGTCGAGGAGCCGGGCAGCTACGTGCTGCAAGCCGGCTCGTTCAGCGCGCTCGGCGATGCGGATCGGCTCAAGGCGCGGATCGCGCTGCTCGGCGTCGAATCGCGGATCCAGCGCGTGACGATCGACGACGACGTCTTCCACCGCGTGCGTGTCGGCCCGATCAACGACCTGAACCAGCTCAACCGGATCCGCCGTCAGCTTCGCGACGCGCAAATCGACACGATGCTGATGAAGATCCCCGA
Organism: uncultured Gammaproteobacteria bacterium; assembly: GCA_963742115.1. Taxonomy (GTDB): domain Bacteria; phylum Pseudomonadota; class Gammaproteobacteria; order Steroidobacterales; family Rariloculaceae; genus FEN-1219. Next base: position 520,749 of record CAVUKQ010000003.1, on the reverse strand, counting down.
ATAACGCTCCTCACACAACGGCAGCACACCGCGTGAGCATGCGAGCGTGGCGCCTCCCGATGCCGCGCCGCGGGTGAGGGCTGCGGTCGTTCCTCCCGCGCTCAGTCGGCCCAGCGAAAGTGGGCCACGAAGCAAGGCAGGTCCGTCCTAATGGCAGACGGTGCATCGTTAGAACAGAAGATTTGACTGGCACTCCCGGCCCACGCCGCAGCGAAGAGGCGAGACGAAATTAGGCCGACTGGGCGGTAGCGGGAGGAATGACCGCAGCCCTCGCCCGCGGCGCGGCCGCCGGAGATGGCAAGTCTGCGAGCTAGTCCTCGGTGAGCGCTTGCCGGAAATCGACGCCGAGCGAGCGCAGCTTCCGGTAGAGGTGAGTTCGCTCCATCCCGACCCGCTTCGCGAGCTGCCCGACCTTCCCGCCGCACAGCAGCAACTGTTGCTGCAGATACGCGCGCTCGAAATGCTCGCGCGCCTCGCGCAGCGGCATCGCGAGCAAGTCTTGCTTCACGAGAGGCTCGCCCTCGGGCGCGTCCGTCGCGAGCTGCGCCTCGACCTCGGCTAGCGAGATTTCCTCTTCGCCGCCGAGAATCAACAAGCGCTTCACCATGTGCTTGAGCTCGAGCACATTGCCGGGCCACGGGTAATTGCGGAGGCGATTCTGCGCCGCAACGCTGAAGCGCCGGAACGGCAGGCCCTCGGCGTCGACGAGCACATCGACCTGATATCGCAACAGCTCCGGCACGTCCTCCGAGTACTCGCGCAGAGGCGGCACCCGGATCACGACGATACTCAAGTGCGCCAGGAGCTCGCGGCGCACGCTCTCGCTGCGCTCGAACCCCGGAAACGCGCTGCAGAGAATTCGCACGTTGAGCGGCTTGTCGGCACTTTGGCCGGTGGGCCGATACGCCCCTTGCTCGAGAATACTGAGCAAGAGACGCTGACCCACGGGAGCCACGTCGCCAAGCTCCTTGATGAACAGAATGCCGCCGTCGGCGCGCTGGAGCGCACCGGGCTCGCTGCCGTCGCCGAGCAGTTGCCGCTGCGCGTCCTCGTCGCTCAGGTCGCCGCCCATCACGGTCACGAATGGCGCGCGCGACTGCTCGCTCTGGTTCGCGAGATAGCGTGCGAATAGCCCGCGACCGCTGCCGGGCTCGCCCGTGAATAGCGTGTGGGCGTCGTGCTGTGCGACTCGCGCGATCTGCTCACGCAGCGCACGCATCGGCTGGCTCTTGCCGGCGGGCGCCGCGTTCTGCGCGAGCGTGGCGCGCCGCTGCTCTTTCGAGCGGCGTACGGCGAGCGCTTTCTCGACCGTACGCAGCAGCTTTGCGAGCGAAACGGGTTTCTCGATGAAGTCGACCGCGCCTAGGCGTGTCGCCTCGACGGCGGTGTCGACCGTGCCGTGACCGGACATCATCACCACGGCGCCCGCGGCGCCGTTGTCGGACCACTCTTTGAGTAGCGAGATGCCGTCGGTATCGGGCATCCAGATGTCGAGCAGGATCAGATCGTATTCGTGCTCTTTGCGAGCCGCGCGCGCCTGTTTCGCATCGGCGGCGGTCGTCACATCGTAGCCTTCCTCGCTCAGGATCTCGTCGATCAGAGCTCGGATATTGGCTTCGTCGTCTACGACCAGAATGCGCGCGCTCATGCGCGTTCTCTCCTATTATGATCTTGCCGCCGACCCATCGAGTGGCCGCCCGAATCCACCGATGTCGGGATGAGTATACTGATCTCGGCGCCCCCTTGCTCGCGGTTGCGCGCCACGATCTGCCCGCCGTGCTCCTCGATGAGCTTCTTCACGATTGCCAGACCCAAGCCCGTGCCCTTTGGCTTGCTCGTCACGTAGGGGTCGAACGCCTGATGGACGATGTCGCCGAGGAACCCCGGCCCGTTGTCGGTCACCCTGATCTCGACGAAGTCGGCGTCGGGGCTTTGGATGCGGCGCGTCGAGATCTCGACGTAGGCTTCGGCCTGATGCTCCGTCGCCTCGAGCGCGTTGCGCAGCAAATTGTGTAGCACTTGCCGCAGCCGGCCGGCGTCCGCTTCGATCAGCGGCAGATTCGCATTCAAAGAGAGCTTGATCGCGAGAGGATTCTCCTGATGTGCGTAGAGCTCGCTCACTTCCGCGATCAAAGCATTCACGTCGAATCGCGTGACCTCCATGGTCGGCGTGCGCGCGTACTCGCTGAACGCGTTGACCATCTGCTTCATCGCTTCGACTTGCTGGATGATCGTGTGCGTCGCGCGATCGAGCAGCTCGCCGCCCGCCCCTTCCGCCTTCAAGTACTTGCGGCGCAGCCGCTCGGCGGAGAGCTGGATCGGCGTGAGCGGGTTCTTGATCTCGTGAGCGAGCCTGCGCGCAACTTCGCCCCAGGCCGCATCGCGCTGCGCTTGCAGCAGCGCCGTGATGTCGTCGAACACGATCACGTAGCCGCCCTGGCCATCGGCCTCGCCCGGCAGCTCCGTGCAAGCGCACATCAGCACGCGCCGCGCGCTGTCGCCGCGCAACGCGATCTGCTCACGCCATTCGTGGTCGCCGCGCTCGAGATGGACCGCGGCGACCGTTAGAAACTGCGCGAGCAGCGGCCGAGACGACGCGAGGTCCGCGAGCGACTCGCCCACATGCGTATCGAGATCGGCGCCCAAGATCGCACCGGCCGCCTGATTCGCCGTGCGGATCCGAAGGTCCGGCTCGAGCGCGATGACGCCGGTCGATAGCCGCGCGAGAATGACCTCGAGCTTGCGCCGCTCGCTCTCCACCTGATTCTGACTCAGACGGGCGTCCTCGCTCGCCTTCGCCAGCCGCTGCGTCATATCGTTGAAGGAGTGCACGAGGAAGCCGATCTCGTCGCGCATCGGCGTGGGCGTCGGCACGCGCGTTGCGAAGTCGCCGCGCGCCACGGCGCGCGTTCCTTGCATGAGCAGCTGAATCGGCACGACGAGGCGGCGCGCGAAGAAAAACGCTCCGTAGACCGACGCGAGCAGCGAGATGAGCAGCACGAGGCTCAACGTCAACGTGAACGCATATTTGAGTGCGGTGCGCAAATACTGCAGCTCGGTGAGCTGCGTCAAGCTCGCCTGCACCGCATTCGCGAGCGTTCCGAGCTGCGGGTCCATCGGAAAGATCGCCTGCAGGAACTCGAGCTCGCCGCGCGAGCCGGAGCCTAGGGGCGCCGCCGCGATGATTTGATAGAGCCCGTTGGCTTGCGGCTCGATGCTCACGTACATCTGCGACTGACGCAGTTGAAACAAGACCTCTTCGCTCGGGGACTTCGGCACGGCGGCCTGCGAATCAACCGCCGTAGTCGCGAGAATTTGCGAGTTCGGCCCGTAGAGCGTGAGCTCGAGTGCCGAGCTGTCGACGCGGAGCCTGCTGAGCTCGGACACGAGATCGCGGCGCTCGACCGTGGACAAGCGATTCGCCAAGCGTTGCGCCTCCTCGAGCTTGCTGCGCGACTGGATGTCGAACGCCGTCTGGCCGAGCTTGAGGACGTCCGCCAGTCCCTTGTCGACATCGATGTTGAACCAGTTATCGATGCCGCGATTGATGAACTCGACGGAGAAGATGTAGACGCCCACGAGCGGCGTGATCGCGACCATCACGAACACCGTGACCATTCGTGCGCGCAGCCGCGAGCCCGGAACGTGGCGCCGATAGTCGCGGATCAGCTGCGCGAGGTTGACGACGATGAGGACGAGCAGCACGCCGATGCCGACCGAGTTGATCGGCACGATCCAGTTCTGCAGGCGCGCGAAGTCGTCGGAGTTTTCAGTGACTCGCGTGAACAGGAGCAGAGCGACGAACCACAGCAGTATTCCGAATACTGCGAGCAGCGCAAAGAACGCCCTTCTCAGCCGTCTTGCAATCGCCATCGGTACCAATCGCTCCCGAGCGACCAGTCGCGGCGCCAGAACGCGAGCAGTCGCAACGGCCCCGGGAACTGCTCGACGTCGAGCACCGAACGGAGGCGAATGTCGTATTCGCGATCGGGATCGATCAGCGACGCATCGATCAGCGGCAAGTGATCGATCCGGCCGAGATAGTTGAGCGCCGCGAACAGCGTCGAGAACGACGCTTGGTCACCGCTGTTCAAGCTTTGCACGATGTAGCGCTCGCTGAGCGCGTGATACTCGAGCTGATAGAGCTGGCGCAGACCGGCGTCTTCGTTGTCGAACCAGAAGCGGCGCTTGTTCAGCAGCTCGACCTCGAGGCGGATGGTGAGCGGCACGCCGGACTGCAGTGCGGCGCGCGCCTCCGTCGACAGTCGATACTCGATCGTCGCGTTGAGGAAATACACTCCGGAGCCGAGCTCGACGCTCGCGTCGCGGATCGTGAAGCGGCCAGGGTCTTCTTCCTCGAAGACCGACTGCGGCGGCGGTTGCGCCGTTGGTTGCGCAACGAAGTCCTGCGCACGCACTGGGCCGGCGAGAAACACCAGCAGCGCCGCGGCGAGGTGGAGTGCGCCGCGCCGTCGCGCGCGAAGCGGCGGCAAGAGCCTATTGTTGCTGTATGGAGACACTGACTCTCGGCGACGTGTCCGGCTTGAGTAGAGAAGCATAATAGAAGCCATCGCCGTCCGCGTCTCCAGGCAACGTCTGACAACGGCTTCCGGCCTCGGTTCCAGCCGGCTCCGTTGCGCCTGCGGCGGCCGCAAACGCGTCGATCTGCGCGTCGTTTTCTCGCCGAAGCACCGAACATGTCGCGTAAACGAGCCGTCCGCCGGGGCGCAACAACGGCCAGAGCGCCTGCAGCAACCTGGCCTGGAGCTCGACGGCGCGCGCAACGTCCTCGGGCCGACGCAACACCTTGATGTCCGGATGACGGCGAATCACGCCCACCGCGCTGCACGGCGCATCGAGCAGAATCCGGTCGAACGGCTGTCCGTCCCACCAGCGCTCCGGCCGCGTCGCGTCGCCGGCCACGACGCGCGCGCCGAGGCCGAGTCGCGCGAGATTGTCGCTGACTCTCGTTAGCCGGGCGGCATCGCGGTCCACGGCCCAGACCTCCGCGACACCGGGGCACGCCTCGAGAATGTGCCCGGTCTTGCCGCCCGGCGCCGCGCACGCGTCGAGCACGCGCTGCCCAGGCGCGAGGTCCAAGAAGCCGGCCGCACGCTGAGCCGCGACGTCCTGCACGGAGACTTCCCCGGTCGCGAACCCCGGCAACGCTTCGACCGCGTGCGGCGCGTCGAGCACGACGGCGGTCGCGACGATCGGCGAAGCGCGCGCCCCGATGCCAGCGGCGTGCAACTTCTCGAGATATTCGTGGCGCGTCGTCTTGCGCTCGTTCACGCGCAGGGACATCGGCGCCGCCGCGTTGTTCTCGTCGCAAATCCGCCGCCATTCGCCGGGCCAATCGCGCGCGAGCTCGTCGAGCAGCCAAGCAGGGTGGCTGAAGCGCGCCTCGGCGTCTGCTTCGAGGGCGGCGTCGAGCTGCACCCGCTCGCGTTGGAAGCGCCGTAGCACCGCGTTCACGAGCGGCGCCGCGTCGCGATGGCCGATCGCGGCGGCGGCGTCGACCGTCGCGGACACCGCGGCATGCTCCGGAATTCTGAGATGCTGCAGTTGCAGCAAGCCTATCCGCAGCAACGCCGCGAGCTCGAGCTGCCCCGCCTTCAACGGCCTCGTGAGCAGACGCGCGCACTGCCGCTCGAGGCGGTGATGCCAACGCAGCGCCCCGAACACGAGCGCTGCGAGCAACGGCTCGTCGCGCTCCGCCACGGGTTCCGGGCGCTCTCCTTCGAGGGCTTCATCCGCTTCGATACGCTCCCGCAGCACGCGCGCGACGAGCGTCGCCGCCACCGCGCGGACCGCCGCACCGGGCGGCGCGCTGTTAGGAGACGAAGACCGCGCCATGAAGCGGATGTGCCGCGAGATAGGCGGACGCGTCCATTACGCGGCCGGACGGCGGTTGAACCTTCACGAGCCGCAACACGCCGGCGGCCGCTGCCACGTCGATCCCGTCGCGGCCCACTGCGACCACCGTGCCCGGCGGCGCCGCGGGCTCGGTCGCGACGACGGCTGACTGCCACACGCGCAGCCGGCGGCCGTCGGCGAGGAGCGTCTCGGCGACGGGCCAGGGATTGAACGCGCGGATCTGGGCGTCGAGCTCTACGGCGCCTCGGCGCCAATCGAGCAGCGCGTCCGACTTGGCGATTTTCGGGGCGTTCGTTGCGCGTGCATCCTCCTGCGGTTGCGCCGCGAGCTGCGCCGCGAGCAGGCCGGGCAACGCAGCGGACAACGTGACTGCCGCGAGCTCCGCGAGGCGGTCATGCAGCATGCCGGCCGTTTCATGCTCACCTATCGGGATCGGGTTCGCGAGATAGACGGGACCCGTGTCGAGGCCGCGCTCCATCTTCATCACGCTGACCCCCGTCGTCGCGTCGCGCGCAAGGATCGCGTGCTGGATCGGCGCGGCACCGCGCCAGCGCGGCAGCAGCGACGCGTGTAAGTTCACGCAGCCAAGCCGCGGCCACGCGAGCATTGGCTGGGGCAAGAGCAAGCCATACGCGATTACGATCAGCAGATCCGGCGGCGACCCGAGTGCGTCGATCATCCCTGGCGTACGCAGGGTCTCGGGCTGCACGACCTGCAACCCGTGGCGCTGCGCGGTGAGTTTCACGGGTGGCGGCGTTAGCAGGCGTCCACGGCCTGCGGGCCGGTCGGGTTGCGTCAGCACACACGGGACATGAGCGCCCGACGCGACCAGCGCGTTCAGCGCCGGGACCGCGAACTCGGGGGTGCCGGCGAAAGCGATGCGCGCGCCATCCTTCAACGTGGGGCTCGACGTCGCGCGCGTACGGTGCGCGGCGCGCTCAGATGACGGGAACGGATGTGGGAGCGCGCGCGGAGTCGGTGTCGGTTGCCGCGCGCTTCGCCTTCTTCGCCGCTTTCTTCTTCAGGCGCTCGCGCTTGAGCTCGGACAGATAGTCCACGAACAGCTTGCCCTCGAGGTGGTCCATCTCGTGCTGTATGCACACGCCCAACAGCCCCTCGGCCTCGAGCTCGAAGGCCTTCCCGTCCCTGTCGAGCGCGCGGACCTTGACCTTCGCGGCGCGGTCCACGTAGTCGTAGAACTCGGGCACGGAAAGACAGCCTTCCTCGGCATTCGTCTTGCCTTCGGCGCTAACGATTTCCGGGTTGATCAAGCAGTACGGCTCGTTGCCGTCAGGGGAGACATCGCACACAAGTATCCGTTTGTGGACGTTGACCTGGGTGGCCGCGAGCCCGACCCCCGGGGCCGCGTACATCGTTTCGAACAGGTCGGCCACGAGCTGCCGCACTTCAGCGTCGACTTTTGTGACCGGTTCGGCGCGTATTCGCAGCCGCGGATCCGGATACTCGAGTATTGGGAGACGTGCCATTGTGGTTCGGCCTCAATTTCGTGTATAACGCCTCGAAGTTATCTTAACCCTCTGACTTTACAGGGATAGTGATCGGTCCCGCTGTGCTGTACGGGGAACTCGGGCGCGCCTTCCGGCCCGGGCGATTATAGCAGCGGGGGTTCCGGGGTGCGGAGTCTAAGGTCAGGGTCGTCTTAGGATTAGGGAGCCAAGAAACCATGTTCCACGCGCGCACACCTATCATTCGGTCCGCCTGCGTCATCGCGGCCGCCGCCGCAGGCGTCATCGTGATGTCCGCGGGCCTCGCCCAAGAGCGCAACCACCGGCTCGACCTCGCAGCCGCGGTCGGACAACCCGCCGCGCCGCCGGTGCTCAATCCGCGGCACCCCGATACCTACGTCGTGCAGCGCGGCGACACGCTTTGGGACATCGCCGCGATGTTCCTACGCGACCCGTGGTACTGGCCCGAGATCTGGCAGATCAATCCGCAGGTCGAGAACCCGCATTTGATTTACCCCGGCGATGTGCTGTCGCTCGCTTATCTCAACGACGGCCGGCCGGTCGTGAACGTCGAGCGTGGGCCGGCATTTACGGGCGGTGGCGGCGTCGATCGCTTGTCGCCGCGCGTCCGCGAGCAGCCGCTCGAGGACGCTATCTCGACGATCCCGTACGAGACGCTCGCGGCGTTCCTGACGCGCTCGGTAGTGCTCGACAAGGATCAGCTCAAGGATTTGCCGTACGTCTTCAAACATCGCGACGGCCTGATCGCGAGCTCGGGCCGCGACGTTTACGCCCGTGGCACCGACGCGCCGGTCGGGTCCGTGTTCAACCTCGTGCATCTCGGCGACGAGCTTGTCGACCCGGATGACAACGCCGTGCTGGGCTACCAGGGCATCTTCATCGGCGAGGGGCGCATCGATCGCAGCGGCGATCCTTCGACTGTGCATGTTCTCGACAGCACCCGCGAAACGCTCGTCGGTGACTACCTGCTCAACGAGGAGCACGTCACGCCCGTGAATTTCTTCCCGCACGCGCCGAAGCAAAACGTCGAGGGACGGATCATCTCGGTGATGGACGGCGTGTCGCTGATCGGTCAATACCAGGTGGTAGTGCTGAATCGCGGCGCCGAGCACGGGCTCGATGCGGGCACCGTGCTGCGCGTGTTCAAGACGGGCCAGGTCGTGCGCGACGAAGTTCGCGGAAAGGGCGTTTTCGGCGAGAAAGTGCGCTTGCCCGACGAACCTGCCGGCACGATGATGGTCTTCCGCACCTTCGATCGGATGAGCTATGCACTCATCATGGAAGCGACCGACGCAATTAGCGTGCTCGACACCGTCCGCACGCCGTAACGACAGCCTTCCCGCTCTCGCGCCGCAGCCGGCGCAGCCATGGCGACGGACGCCTGGCTGACGCTGCTGCACGCGGCGCCGCCCGGCGACCGACGTTGGCTCGCGGCGCTCGTGGCACACGGCTCGCCCGAAGCGTTGCTGGCGCGCTCGCGGCAGTCCCTCGTGAGCGACGGCCTACGCGAGGACTGCGTGGACAGGTTCAAGTCCCCGGACATGCCGGCCGTGCAACGCGCGAGCGCATGGCTCGGCGGAGCTAACCGTCGTCTCGTCACGCTCGGCAGCGAGCACTATCCGCCGCTCCTCGCGAACATCGCCGATCCGCCGCTCGCGCTCTGGGTCGAAGGCCCGAGCCCCGCGCTCTTGTCCGGCGCACAGCTTGCGATGGTCGGCAGCCGCAATCCGACCAGCGGCGGCCGCGACACGGCGGAGCAGTTCTCCCGGTATCTCGCGGAACGCGGGCTTACGATCACGAGCGGCCTCGCGATCGGGATCGACGGCGCGAGCCATCGCGGCGCGCTCGAGCAAATCGGAGGGACCATCGCCGTGCTCGGCAGCGGTCTCGACACGATCTATCCGCACGACCATACAGGGCTCGCGCGGTCGATCGCGGAGCGCTGGCTGCTCGTCTCGGAGTATCCGCCCGGCACGAAGCCGAGCAAGCATCACTTCCCGCAGCGCAACCGCATCATCGCAGGCCTGACGCTTGGCACGCTCGTCGTCGAGGCGACGCTGCGCAGTGGCTCGCTGATTACGGCGAAGCTCGCCGCGGAATACGGCCGCGAAGTTTTCGCGATTCCGGGATCGATCCACAATCCGCTCGCGCGCGGTTGTCATCGACTGATTCGCAACGGCGCGAAGCTCGTCGAAGAGGCGGCGGACATCTTTGTCGAGCTCGCACCGCAGCTGAAAATCGATCTCGCATCCGTGCCTCCGCCGAGCAGAAACGGCGCGCATCACGACCTGCCAACCGAAGATCCCGAGTATCGTAAGTTATTGGATACGCTCGGATTCGAGCCTCGTTCGATCACCGATTTGATCGACCGTTCTGGATTGACGGCAGCGGAGACTTCCTCCATGCTCCTCGTGCTTGAGCTGGAAGGGTTCGTCGAGGCGCTGCCCGGCGGTCGCTATTTGCGTGTGGCCAAGAGGGACTGATGAAAGAAAGCGTTCTCGACGTTCTCATGTACCTGTTCGAATCTTTCGTTGATAGTGAAGACGAGCCCGAGCCGAATCGCAACGAGCTCAAGGAAGACTTGGCACTAGCCGGATTCGGCGATCGCGAAATCGACCGAGCCCTCGACTGGCTCGACGGCCTGAACACCACCGAAAGCACGAGCACTGCGCCACGCTCCGCGGCGATGAGAATCTTCGATCACAACGAGACCGAGCGTCTCGATGCGCGCGCGCGCGGCTATTTGCTGAATTTGGAGCAGATCGGCATCTTGCAGCCGGCGCAGCGCGAGCTCGTCATCGATCGCCTGCTCGCGCTCGACAACGAAGAAATCGACGTCGAGCAGACGAAATGGGTCGTAATGATGGTCCTCTTCAGTCAGCCGGGTCAGAAAGAGGCCTATGCGCAGATGGAGGATCTCGTGTTCGCCGACGATTCCGCCTGGGTGCACTAGCCGCGGCCCATCTCACCCATCCGCGATGGCGGACCTTTAACGCGGCGACGAGAATCGGCTATCCTGCCGAACCTCTTTAACGGCCGGTACCCTCTAGAACCGCTCGCACGCCGATTGTTCGAGTCGCCGCGAGCCCACCGCACGCAGCTGATCTATGGGCAAGAATCTCGTCATCGTCGAATCTCCGGCGAAAGCACGGACGATCGAGAAATACCTCGGCAGCGACTACGAGGTGCTCGCGTCGTACGGGCACGTCCGCGATCTCGTTCCGAAGGAAGGGGCCGTCGATCCGGACAACGGCTTCGCGATGAAGTATCAGCTCATCGAAAAGAACGAGAAGCACGTCGAGAAGATCGTCAAAGCGGTCAAGAAGGCTTCGGCCGTGTACCTCGCGACCGACCCGGACCGCGAAGGCGAAGCAATCTCGTGGCACGTGCACGAGGTATTGAAAGAGCGCGACGTGCTCGATTCGAAAGAAGTGCATCGCGTCGTGTTCCACGAAGTCACGAAGCGCGCCATCCAGGAGGCGATCGGGCAGCCGCGGCCATTGTCCGAGGAGCTCGTGAACGCGCAACAGGCGCGCCGCGCCCTCGACTACCTCGTCGGCTTCAATCTCTCGCCATTGCTCTGGAAGAAGGTGCGGCGCGGCCTATCGGCGGGCCGAGTACAGAGCCCCGCGCTGCGCCTCATCGTCGAGCGCGAGGACGAGATCACCGCATTCAAGGCGCAGGAGTATTGGACGATCGAGGCTCTCGCCGAGCAGAGCTCGCAGACCTTCCCGGCGCGCCTCGCGGTCTACGCAGGCGACAAAGTCGAGCAGTTCAGTTTCACGAACGAAGCGAGCGTGCGTGCGGCGGAGCAGAGGATTCGCGACACTGCGCGCGGCAAGCTCATCGTCGCGAAGGTCGACAAGAAGCAGCGCCGCCGCAATCCGGCAGCGCCGTTCACGACCTCGACGCTCCAGCAAGAAGCATCGCGCAAGCTCGGCTTCAGCGCACAGCGGACGATGACGGTGGCGCAGCGCCTATATGAAGGTGTGGACATCGGCGAGGGATCCGTCGGTCTCATCACCTACATGCGCACGGATTCGGTGACGCTCGCGGACGAAGCGCTGCGCGAGCTGCGCTCCGTGATCGCGGACCGCTACGGCAAGGACAACCTCCCGGAAGAGCCGCGCCGCTACACGACCAAAGCGAAAAACGCGCAAGAAGCACACGAAGCCGTTCGACCGACGTCCGCTTCACGCGCGCCGGAAGACGTGCGCCGCTATCTCGACGCCAATCAGTTCAGACTCTACGAGTTGATCTGGAAACGCACGGTCGCGTCGCAGATGAACCCGGCGGTGTACGACACCGTCGCGCTCGACCTCGTCGCGGGCGAGTCGACGACGGGCGACATCTCGTTCCGCGCGACGGGCTCCGTGCTCGTGAGCCCCGGGTTCATCACCGTCTATCAGGAAGGCCTCGACGACACGGTTCAAGACGAGCAAGACCACATCCTCCCCGCGGTCGCCGAGGGCGACCGGCTCGCGCTGCAGGACCTGCAGAGCGCGCAGCATTTCACCGAGCCGCCGCCGCGCTACTCTGAAGCGACGCTCGTGAAAGCGCTCGAGGAATACGGCATCGGGCGCCCGTCGACCTACGCGTCGATCATCTCGACGTTACGCAACCGCGAGTACGTCGAGATGGAAAACCGCCGGTTCATCCCGACCGACGTCGGTCGAGTCGTCAATCGGTTCCTCGTGAAATTTTTCTCGCAGTACGTCGACTACGAGTTCACCGCACGAATGGAAGACTCGCTCGACGCCGTGTCGCGCGGCGAGCGCGAGTGGGTGCCGCTGCTCGAGGAGTTCTGGCGTCCGTTCAACAAGCTCGTCGAGCATACAGAGGCGAACGTCACTCGCGAGCAGGCGTCGCAGTCGCGCGTGCTTGGCGTGGATCCCGCGAGCGGCCGCCCCATGAGCGTACGCATGGGCCGCTACGGCGCGTTCGTGCAGATCGGCACGAAAGAGGACGTCGACAAGCCGAAGTTTGCTGGGCTGCGTCCGGGTCAGAAGATGGACACGATCACGCTCGATGTCGCGCTCGACCTTTTCAAGTTGCCGCGCGAGCTCGGGGCCACCGCCGACAACGAGCCCGTTTCGGCGAACATCGGCCGGTTCGGCCCGTACGTGCGCTACGGCTCGAAGTTCGTCTCGATCCGCGGCGACGATCCGTACACGATCACGCTCGAGCGCGCGCTCGAGCTCGTCGCCGAAAAGAAGCTCGCCGACGCGAATCGCTTGATCCGCGACTTTCCCGAGCAAGGCATTCAGGTGCTCAACGGACGCTACGGCCCGTACGTCACGAACAAGAAGAAGAACGCCAAGATCCCGAAGGACCGAGTCCCGGCCGAGCTCACCCTAGAGGAATGCGAGGCGCTGCTCGCGGCAGCTCCCGAGCGACGAGCGCGCGGCATCAAGCGCAAAGCTGCCACTGAGGAAACGCCGGCTCCGGCGCAGCCGCTAGCCGCGGCGGCCGCCGCGAAGAAGACGAAGAAAAAGACCAAGAAGGCAGCGACCAAGAAAGCGCGCACCAAGAAAGCCGCGGCGAAGGCCGATGTCCCCGAAACAAATGCCGGGCGGCGACGTCGTCGACGGCGGCCGCGACGCCTGACCCTTGCCCTCCCGTCTGCAAATCGACCGCGCCGCACGCATCGTGCTCGCAGGCGGCGTAATTGCCTATCCGACCGAGGCGGTCTTCGGGCTCGGCTGTCTTCCCGAGAATCGCGCCGCCGTGGGTCGCGTGCTCGCGATCAAGCGGCGCTCGTGGCGTAAGGGCCTACTACTCATCGGCTCGGACCTCGCTCAACTCGAGCAGCTCGTCGTGCTGCCGCCCGAGCCGCGCCGCAGCGAGATCGTTGCGAGCTGGCCCGGGCCCGTCACTTGGGTGCTGCCTGCGCGCCCACACGTACCGCGCTGGCTCACTGGCGGCCGCGATACCATTGGAGTGCGGCTCACAGACCATCCTGTTGCGGCGCGGCTGTGCGCGCGCATCGGCCAGGCGATCGTCTCGACGAGCGCGAACGTGAGCCGGCGTCCGCCGCTGCGCGCCGCCCGCCTGGTGCGGCGCAAGCTCGGGGCGGCCGTCGACTACGTGCTCGCGGGCGAGGTCGGCGGGCTTGGTCAGCCCACGATGATCAAGGACGGCCGGACGGGCCGAATCTTGCGCGGGCGCTGAAGGCCGCCCTTCCCAGGGAACCAGACGGCTCGGCCTCGCTCCAAGCGGGTCGCGAGAGCGCGCCGTCTCGAGCAGCCCGTGACGCTGAACGCCCAGGCTGTGATAACGTTTCAAGAAACCGACCTAAGGTCCGGGTCCAAAAACAGAAAATGACAACGCTGCGCAAAGCGGCCACCGGCCTATGCGTGCTCTTATGCCTCGTTGCCGCTCACCGAGCGGTTGCGCAAGCCACGTTCGTGCCCCTCCCGAAGCCGATGCGCCTGACGGCGCCCGTTCGCCCGGCCAAAGGCGGCGTGGCGGTCTACATCGTCAAGCTCAAAGAACCGGGTGCGGCGAGCTACAAGGGCGGCGCGTCCGGCTTCGCCGCAACCAAGCCCGGTGCGGGTCAGAGCATGAACGCGCATGCCGCGGCCGTGCAGACCTACGTCGGTCGCCTCGAGCAAACCCACGACCGGCTCCTCGCCGAAGTCGGCGCTGCGGGCGCCAAGGTCTACAGCTACAGCTACGCGCTCAACGGGTTCGCGGCCGAGCTCACGGCGGCGCAAGCGTCGCGGCTCGCGCAGCGCCCCGAGGTCGAGCGAATCTGGCTCGACAGCGACCAAACCGTCGACACGAACAATAGCGCGATCTTCCTCGGCCTCGAGGACCAGGACGGCGGCTTGCGCGCCGATCTGAAGCTGCGCGGCGAGAACATCGTCGTCGGCGTGATCGATAGCGGAATTGCACCCCATCACCCGTCGCTCGCCGACACGATCGAGCTGATCCCGCGCGCCTGCAGCGGGCATTGGGCCGAGGCGTCGTGGCTCGGCCTGTGGCTGTGCACGCCGTACCGCAACAACCCGCCGACTCGGCTCGAGTACGACCCCCCGATCGGCTTCACGGGCGCCTGCGAGGCGGGGCCCGGGTTCGAGCCGACAGCCTGCAATAACAAGCTCGTCGGCGCGAGGTTCTACGTCGACGGCTTCCTTTCGCGCAACGAGCTAGACCCCCACGAATTTCGTTCGCCGCGCGACGCTGACGGGCACGGCACGCACGTCGCGACCACGATCGCCGGCAACGCGGTGGATGCCTTTTTGTTCGGCACGCGCGTCGCGCGCGTCGCCGGCATCGCGCCGCGTGCGCGCGTCGCGGTATACAAAGCGTGCTGGATCAAGCCCGGCGAAACGCGTGCTACCTGCGCCACGTCGGATCTCGCACGCGCAGTCGACGCCGCGGTGGCCGACGGTGTCGACATCATCAACTACTCGCTCGGCAGCCTCGAGACGGACTTGAGCGCGCCGGACGACCTCGCGCTGCTGAACGCGTTCGACGCGGGCGTGCTGACCGTCGTCGCGGCCGGCAACGATGGGCCGAATCTCGACACGATCGGTAGCCCAAGCAGCGCGCCGTGGGTGATGACGGTCGGCGCGTCGACGCAGAGCGGCACGGTGTTCGACGAGGCTATCAGCATCACCGAGCCGACCGACGTCGCTGGCGAGCTCCTGATGCGCGAAGCGAGCTTCACGCCGAAGCTCACGAGCGACGATCCGATCGAGGAGGTGCTCGTCGAAGCCGACGACGGTCAGGCGACTCGCGGCAACGGCAGCACCGGCAGCACGCGCGACGCCTGCGAATCGCTCGTGAACAGCGACGATATCGACGGGCACATCGCGCTGATCGAGCGCGGCGGTTGCGAGTTCGAGCTGAAGGTCATGCACGCGGAAGACGCCGGCGCCGTGGGCGTCGTGGTCTACAACACCTCGGGTGATCCGATCGTCATGAACGGCGACACGGGGTCGGTCGGGATCCCGGCCGTGATGATCAGCGCGGCCGACGGCGAGCTGCTGCTCGACACCCTGGCCGGCGACGACGAGGTGCGCATCGAGCTCGCGAAGGGTACTTTCGTCTCGCTATCGGAGTCCGGCAACGAGATGGCGGACTTCTCATCGCGCGGCCCAGCGCTCAGCGACCGCAACTTCCTGAAGCCGGACGTCACGGCGCCCGGCGTCGACATCCTCGCAGGCAACACGCCCGCGCCCGCGAACGGCCTGCAGGGTGAGACGTTCCGATACTTCTCCGGTACGTCGCAGGCCGCGCCCGAGGTCACGGGTGTCGCGATACTCCTGAAGGAGGCGCATCCGGACTGGTCGCCGGGGGCGCTCAAGTCCGCGCTGATGACCTCTGCCTATCAGAGCGTCGTGAACTCCGACGGCGAGACCGCCACTCCGTTCGACCGCGGCGCCGGTCACATCGACGCGAACAAGGCGAACGATCCGGGGCTCGTCTACTCGACCGACTACCGCGACTACGCGACCTACCTCTGCGGGTTGCTCGAGCCGCCGTTCCCTCCGGCCGACTGCGCGGCGCTCGCCGCGGCAGGCTACTCGAGCGTGCCGACGGACGTGAACCTGCCGTCGATCGCCGTCGCGGAGCTCATCACGGGCGATATCGTGAAGCGGCGCGTCACGAACCTCGGGCCGCCCGCGAGCTACCGCGCAGAGGTGACCTCACCGCAAGACGTCGACGTGGTCGTCGACCCGCCGTCGCTCGTGCTCAATACGGGCCAAACGGGCGAGTTTTCGGTGCGCTTCGTAGACAACGGCGCACCGCTCGACGAGTGGGATTTCGGCGAGCTCAAGTGGACCGACGCTACGCACACCGTCGCGAGCCCGATCGCGATCCAGCCCGTCGCGCTGCGCGTGCCGCTCGAGCTGCGCCTGCGCGGCAGCTCGGGAAACGCGACGCTGCCGATCGCCTTCGGCTACGACGGCGCGTACGCGGCGCGCAGCCACGGCCTGCGCGCGCCGTTTCGCGACGGCGCCACCGGTCAGGTGCCGCGCGGCTTCGTCGACGACGACCCGAGCAACACCTTCCGTTTCCCTGGTGGAAGCGGCCTCGCGCTCCAAGGCATCAACGTGCCGGCCGATCAGCTGTACCTGCGAATCGCGCTATTCGATGAGTTCACGGACGGCGAAGACGACCTCGATCTCTATCTCTTTTTCTGCGCGAACGGCACCACCGACAGCTGCACGCAAATCGCTCAGAGCGGCGGCTTCACGTCGGACGAACAGATCAACCTCACAACACCCGCAGCCGGGCCTCTACGTCGCGGTGGTGCATGGCTTCGAGACCGACCAAGTTGCGGGCGGCCCCGGAGCGAACTACTCGTTGTTCACGTGGTCGTTCGGCGTCACGGACGACGTCGGCAATCTCGACGTCGCGGCGCCGACCACCGTGGTCAAGGGCGACCGGATCAGCCTCGACGTGAGCTGGTCGTCGCTCGACCCGAGCACGCGCTACCTCGGCGCGATTTCACACGACACGCCGTTCGGGCTCTACCAACTCACGATCGTCGACATCACCGCTCCGTAGCGACGAGGCCTCACCGCGACCGGCAAACGTAACGCAGCGGCTATTTTCGGCGGCTGCTGCTGTCGGCGGTCTTGTAGCGGAAGCAGCTCACGAGATGATCGTTCACGAGCCCGGTCGCCTGCATGTGCGCGTAAACGATCGTCGAGCCGACGAATTTGAAGCCGCGCGCCTTGAGGTCTTTGCTGAGCGCGTCGGACTCCTTGCTCGTCGCGGGGACTTCGCCCTGCTTACGCCAGCGGTTCATGAGCGGCTTGCCGCCGACGAACGGCCAAACGTAGCGATCGAAGCTGCCGAATTCCTTCTGGATCTCGAGAAAGCCGCGCGCGTTGACGATCGCGGCCTCGATCTTTTGGCGATTGCGGACGATGCTCGCGTCCTTCATCAGCCGCTCCACGGTGCGCGCGTTGAAGCGCGCGACTTTCGCGGCGTCGAAATCCGCAAACGCGCGCCGGTAGCCCTCGCGCTTGCGCAGGATCGTCCACCAGCTGAGCCCGGCCTGCGCACTCTCGAGCACGAGGAACTCGAAGTGCCTGCGATCGTCCCGGACGGGTACGCCCCACTCCGAGTCGTGGTAGCGCTCGTACGCGGGATCGATGCCGACGCTCCAAGAACAACGTTCGACTTCTGCGGCGCACATGAGAGATCCACTCCTTCGCGACCCGTGGCAAAGGTAGCGAAAACCAAGCAGAATCCCTAGCGTCAAAAGAGGCGAACGTGACGAAAAACGATTTGCCGCCCGAGCGCTACGCATTGGTCGGCCACCCCGTCGAGCACAGCCGCTCTCCGCTCATCCACACGCTGTTCGCGCGCCAGACGGGCGCCAACCTGAGCTACGAGCTGATCGACGCGGAGCCGAAGAGCTTCGAGACGGCCGTGCGAGGGTTCGGCGCGGCCGGCGGCAAGGGGTTGAACGTCACCGTGCCGCACAAGGAAGCCGCCTACGCATTGGTCGACGAGATCAGCGCGCCGGCCGACGCGGCGGGCGCCGTGAATACGATCAAGTTCCTCGACGGCAAGCTCTATGGCGAGAACACCGACGGCGTGGGCCTGATCCGCGACCTCGTCGACGAATCAGCACCAAACGCTTTCCGGGCCGAAGGATTCTCGTACTCGGTGCTGGCGGCGCCGCGCGTGGCATCGTGGGACCGTTGCTCGCCGCGAAGCCGAGCGAGCTCGTGGTCGCGAACCGTACCAAGGCACGCGCCGACGACCTCGTCGCGCATTTTCAATCGCCCGCACGGGTTGCGCGCGGTCGCGTTCGCCGAGCTCGAAAACTTCGCCGCCGTTCGACCTGCTGCTCAACGCGACCTCCGCGGGCTTGAAAGGCGAAGCGCCGCCATTTCCGGCGTCGCTGATCGGCCCGCAGAGCTTCTGCTACGACCTCGTCTACAGCGTGAACGACACGCCGTTCGTCTTGTGGGCCCGCCAGCACGCCGCGGCGCGCGCGGTGCAGGGGTGGGGAATGCTGATCGAGCAGGCGGCCGAGTCGTTCTTCATCTGGCGCGGCGTGCGCCCCGACACCAAGCCGATCCTGAAACAGCTCGTCCGCTGACGCGTAGGCACGTCAGCGCATCGTGACGAATTCCTCGGCGCTCGTCGGATGGATCGCGAGCGTGTCGTCGAAGTCGGCCTTGCGCGCGCCCATGGACACCGCGACCGCGAAACCTTGGATCATCTCGTCCGCCCCGGGGCCGATCACGTGGCAGCCCACGATCCGCTCGTCGGCTCCGACCGTCACGAGCTTCATTGCGGTCTGCGGCTTCACAGCGCCGAGCGCGAAGAACATCGGTACGAACTCGGTTTGGTAGATCTTGATCGGCTGACCGGCATAACGCTCGCGCGCCGCGGCCTCCGACAAGCCGACGGTGCCGATCGGCGGGTGCGCGAATACCACCGTCGGTAGCAAGTCGTAGCTCAGGTGCCGTCCGGTCTGTCCGCCGAACACGCGATCGGCGAGGCGCCGCCCGGCCGCGATCGCAACCGGCGTGAGCTCGGCGCGGCCCGTCACGTCACCCACGGCGTAGACTCCGTCGGCGCTCGTGTTCTGATAGGCGTCGACGATCACCGCACCGCTCGCGTCGATCTCCACACCGGCGTCCGCGAGCCCGAGCGCCGCGGTGCTCGGCGTGCGGCCGATCGCCCAGATCAGCGTCTCGAAGCCGCCGAAGCTGCGGCCGTCCGCGGTGCGGAGCGTGAGGTCGCCCGGCTTGCCGGTCACTGCGCTCGGGACCGCACCCGTCACGACCTCGACTCCGGCTGCGCGGATCTGCTCGGTGAGGCGGTCGGACAACATCGGATCGAAGTAGCGGATCATCTTGTCGAACCGCAAGAACACCGATGTCTCGCTGCCGAGCGCATTGAGCACCCCGGCGAACTCGGCCGCGATGTAGCCGCTGCCCACGACTGCCACGCGCTTCGGCAAACGCTCGAGATCGAAGAACCCGTCCGACGTGATGCCGAGCTCCGCCCCGGCGATCGCCGGCACCTTCGGATGCCCGCCCGTCGCGATCAGCACGTGCGCGGCGCGGAACAGCTCGCCGCTCGCGTCGACGACCTCGTGCGCGCCGCGGAGCTTGGCCGCCGAGCGCACGATCGCAATCGACTTGCGCTCGAGGTTGCGCTGATAGATGCCGTTCAAGCGCAGCACGTAGGCGTCTCGTCCCTGCTTGAGCTTGGCCCAATCGTGGCCGGCGACGCGTACGTCGAAGCCGTAGCCCTCGGCGTGCTCGAGCGCGCCAGCAATCTCGGCCGCATTCCACATTACTTTCTTCGGCACGCAACCGACATTGACGCAGGTGCCGCCAAGCCGGCCCGGCTCGAATACCGCGGCGCGGGCGCCGTACTCCGCCGCGCGCTGCGCGCTCGCGAGCCCGCCGCTGCCGCCGCCGAGCACGATGAAATCGAAAGTCTGCACGCCGCTCTCCAGTTCGGTCTTCGAGGCGAAGAAGAGTACAGGGACTCGGGCCGCGACAGGAGTTGCCGCCGCGTTTAGTCGCCCTCAGATGCGGCTATTGCCGCTCGTGCGCAAGCGATTAGATTTCGCGGCGTGAGCCGCGCTAGAGTGCCCGGATGATCCAACGACTCCAAAACGCCGGCGGCGACCCAGCCGCCCACGCCGAGGCCGGCGCCGCGTCGGCCGCCACCTATGCCTCCGGCAATCCCCTGATCGAATCGGGCCCGTTGCCGGCCTTCAACGCGGTGCGGCCCGAGCACGTCGAGCCGGCCGTGCGCCACGTGCTCGCCGAGCAGCGAGCGGCACTCGAGCGGGCGGAGCGCGTCGCCGCGCCGGGCCTCGAGTGGCTCCGCGACGTCGAGCGCATCAACACGGAGATCCATCGTGTTTGGGGACCCGTCACGCATTTGAACTCCGTGCTGTCGAGCCCCGCGCTGCGCGACGCGTTCAATCGCTGCTTGCCGCTCATCACGGAGTTCGGCACGGCGCTCGGTCAGAACGAGAACCTGTACCGCAGCTACGGCGCCCTGCGAGACAGCGTCACGGAACGCCAGCAGGTCGAGGCGCAGTTGATCGACCTCGCGCTACGCGACTTTCGGCTCGGCGGCGTCGCGCTCGTTGGCGAGCAGAGGCAGCGTTTCCGCGACGTCTGGCAGAAGCTCGCCGCGCTCCAAGCGGCGTTCGAGCAGAACCTCATGGACGCGACGGACGCGTTCCAACACCAAACGCAGGACCGTGCCGAGCTCGAAGGCCTGCCGGAGATCGTGCTCGAGCGTGCCAAAGCGCTCGCGACCGAACGTGGCGCCGAGGGGTGGGTGCTGCGGCTCGACGCGCCGACCTACCAAGCCGTGCTGTCGCACGCGGAGTCGGCCAAGCTACGGGAGACCTTCTACGTCGCATGGGTCACGCGCGCGTCGGATCAGGGGCCGCACGCTGGCCGATCCGACAACGGCCCGCTGATCGACGAGATCCTCGCGCTGCGCCACGAAGCCGCGCAGCTCGTCGGTTTCAAGACCTACGCCGAGCTGTCGCTCGCCACCAAGATGGCCGATTCGCCCGAGCTCGTGATCGACTTCTTGCACGACCTCGCGCGGCGCAGCCGTCCGGTCGCGGCCGCCGAGCTGCAGATGCTCGCGGACTACGCCGGGCGCACGCTCGAGCCATGGGACGTCGCTTTCTATTCCGAGCGGCTGCGCCAAGAGCGCCTTCAGCTCGCGGAGGAAGAGCTGCGGCCGTACTTCCCGCTGCCGCGCGTGCTCGCCGGCCTATTCGACCTCGTCGGCGACCTGTTCGACCTCGTGGTGGCGGAAGCTAGCCCGCCAAGCGTCTGGCATCCGACCGTAAAGTACTACGAGCTCGCGCGCCGCGACGGCACACCCGTCGGCAGCTTCTACGTCGACTTGTTCGCGCGTCCCAACAAACGCGGTGGCGCGTGGATGGACAGCTGCGTGAGTCGCTCGAGAATCGGCGGCGAGCGCCAGACTCCGGTCGCGCACCTCGTTTGCAACTTCAATCCGCCGGTCGGCGAGACGCCGTCGTTGCTGACGCACTCGGAGGCCGTGACGCTATTCCACGAGTTCGGCCACGCGCTCCACCACTTGCTGACGGAGGTCGACTATCCGTCGATCGCGGGCGTCAACGGCGTGGCCTGGGACGCCGTGGAGCTGCCGAGCCAATTCATGGAGAACTTCGTCTGGCGGCCCGAGGTTCTCGGCGCAATCGCACGCCACTACCAGACCGGCGAACCGCTACCGAGTGACAAGCTCGACACGATGAAGCGCTCGCGCACGTTTCTGGCGGGGCTCGGGATGGTGCGCCAGCTCGAGTTCGCGCTGTTCGACTTCCGTCTGCATCACGAATACTCGCCCGAGAAGGGCGCGCGCGTGCACGAGATCCTCGCCGAGGTGAGGCAAGAAGTGTCCGTGGTGCCGGTCGCGAGCTACAACCGCTTCCCGAACACCTTCGCGCACGTCTTCGGGGGCGGCTACGCGGCGGGGTACTACAGCTACAAATGGGCCGAGGTGCTCGCCGCCGACGCGTTCGCAGCTTTCGAGGAGTCGGGCGTGTTCGACCGCAGCACGGCCGAGCGCTTCCGGCGCGCGATCTTGAGCGTCGGCGGTAGCCGCAACGCGCTCGACGCGTTCATCGACTTCCGCGGGCGGCCGCCGCAGCTCGACGCGTTGCTACGCCAATCGGGGATCGCTCTGCCAACGTCGCCGCAGTGAAGGTCGCGACTTGGAACGTCAACAGCCTGAAGGTTCGGCTGGACCACGTGCTCGCGTGGCTGGAACGCGAGCAGCCCGACGTGCTCGCGCTGCAGGAGACGAAGACCCGCGACGATAACTTCCCCGTCGACGCGTTTCGCGAGCGCGGCTACACGGCGGTGTTCAGCGGCCAGGCGGCGTACAACGGCGTCGCGATCGTTTCGCGAATTCCTGCCGACGCGGTGGCGCACGGCATCGGCGGCGGCTACGTCGACGACCAGAAGCGCGTGATCGGCGCGACGTTCGGTAGTCTCCGGGTCTGGAGCCTGTACGTGCCGAACGGTCAGAGCGTCGAGTCCGACAAGTACGCCTACAAGCTCGGCTGGCTCACGGCGCTGCGCGGGTTGCTCGCGGCCGAGCTCGAGCGGCATCCGCAGCTGCTCGTCGCGGGCGACTTCAACATCGCTCCGGACGATCGCGATGTCTACGATCCGGAGGCCTGGGCCGGGCAAGTGCTCTGCACCCCGGCCGAGCGCGCTGCGCTCGCTGCGATCGCGGGGCTCGGCCTGCGCGACACGTTTCGGCTATTCGAGCAGCCGCCCGGCACGTACAGCTGGTGGGACTATCGGGCCGGAATGTTCCGCCGCAACAAGGGTCTGCGGATCGACCTGATGCTCGCGTCGCGCAGCTTAAGTAAAGTGTGCTCGGCGTGCCGGATCGACCGCGAGCCGCGTGCTTGGGATCGGCCCTCCGACCATGTGCCGGTCGTCGCAGAATTCGCGGGGGCCTGACCTTTATGTGAGATGCTGCGGGCCGGTCGCGCGGCTAATCTCTTAGACTGCCCTACTGCCCGGAGCTGGACCGGATCTCAATGCCGACCGAAGACGACCTACAAGAACGGCGCAACGACTTCGACGTCACCAACACGGTGCAGGTTAGCTCGCCGCAGAAGGTACGCGCGGCGGTCCGCGATCTGTTCTGCGCGCTCTACCCGAACCGCTCGTTCGATTCCGTCTGGCTCGCGTTCCACGACTTCGAGCGGCTGTTCCGTGGCCTCGACCCGGGCTATCACGCGGTCGACACGAGCTATCACGACATCCAGCACACGCTCGACATGACGCTCGCGCTCGCACGTCTGATCGCCGGGCACGAGCTGAGCGTGGAGCCCCGCGACCGGCTCGGCCCGGATCGCGCCGAGCTCGCGCTCGTGAGCGCCCTGTTCCACGACTCGGGGTACGTGCGCCACAGGGAGCTCGATGCGGGCGCCGTGAACGGCGCCGTGTTCACGCGCGTGCACGTGTCGCGCAGCGGCCGGTTCTTGGAGAGCTATCTGCCGAAGGTCGGGCTCGAGCAATTCGTGCCCGTGGTCTCGCGCATCGTGCACTTCACGGGCTACGAGCTGAACATCGATCAGATCGAGCTCGAGGATCCGAAAGACAGCATCGTCGGCCACTTGCTCGGCACCGCGGACCTGGTCGCGCAGATCTCGGACCGGTGCTACCTCGAGAAGTGCCGCGACCGGCTTTACCCCGAGTTCGTGCTCGGCGGCGTCGCAATCGACGAGCGCCCGGAGGGCAAGGTCCTGTACCGCTCGCCGCACGACCTGCTCTCGAAGACGCTGTCCTTCTACCAAAGCTCCGCGCGCCATCGGCTCGAGCACAACTTCAACCGCGGGTACCGCTACATGGAAGCCTTCTTCGAAGGCGGCCAGAGCCCGTACGTCCAATTCATCCGCAAGAACCTCACGTTCCTGAGTGGGGTGATCAAGGTCGGCGACTGGGAGCGGCTCCGGCGCCGTCCGCCGTGCGTGATGCCCGATCCGGCCGGCGAAGCGCATCTGATGGAGCTCGCGCTGCAGCGCGTCCGGAACTGGTCCGCGGCGCAGGAAGCTCGCGGGTGTGCGGCCGCCGCAGCCGCTAGCGGCGACGCCGTAGCTCCCGACGCCGTCCTTCGCGTGCTGCAGCCAGCAACGCGTCAGTGGCTCGCGAAGCGCGGGAAGTCCCGGCCGTCGAGGTAAGCGATCAGCACGTCGGCCGCCGCGCTCGCGAAGCGCTCGTAGCCGTCGTCCGTGGGCCAGCCGATGTGCGGGGCGAGCACGACATTGTCGAGCTTCGTGAAGGGGTGTCCGGCGGGCAACGGCTCTTGGTCGAACACGTCGAGGCCCGCGCCCGCGATCCGGCGCTGCTGCAGCGCCGCGACGAGCGCGGTCTCCGTCACGATCGGCCCGCGCGCCGTGTTCACGAGATACGCGCTAGGCTTCATGAGCGCGAGCCGGCGAGCGTCGATGAGCCCACGCGACGACGCCTGGAGCGAGACGTGTATCGAGACGACGTCGCTCTCCGCGAGCAGCTCATCGAGCTCGCGGCGCTGCGCGCCGGCCTCCGCTGCGCGACGCGTCCGTGAGCCGCGGGCTCCACGCGAGCACGCGCATCCCGAAAGCGTGACCGATCCGCGCGACGTGCTGGCCGACGCGTCCGAGCCCTACGAGCCCGAGCGTCTTGCCGTGCAGGATCGGTGTGAGCGGCGTCGGCCACTCGCCGCGGCGCAGCGCCGCGTCGCACGCGGGAATCTTGCGCATCACCGCCTGCGCCAGACCGATCGCAAGCTCCGCGGCGCCGATCGAATAGCCGCCCGAGGCCTGAGCGACCACGACACCCGCGTCCGCCGCTGCCTTGAAGTCGAGATGCGCGGCGTGGTTGCCGGTCTGCGCGATCACCTTCACGTCGGGGAGCTGCGCGAACAGCTCGCGCGTGAACTTCGTGCGCTCGCGGTTCGCGATCAGTATCTCGAACCCGCGCAGCGCCTCCGGCCGACCGAACGGCTTCGTGAAGATCGTGACGTCCGCGCGCTCGCGCAGGCGCCGTACTCCTGCCGTGCGAGCCCAAGCATCGTGAATGTCGTCGAGAATCGCGATACGCATCGTCCCAACCCTCTGCAGGCTGCGACGCCCGCTTAGGCGTGCCCCTCGTTGCCGCCTAGCCGAACAATAGATAGCAGAGCAGCGCGCCGACCACCGTCATCGACAATCCCCACGCGAGCAGCGCGTTGAACAGCTTGCGCGCATCGGTTCCGGGGCCCGCGCCCGCGATGTACAGCGCGCCGACCGTCGACAGCGACGACAAGTCGACGAGGCTCGCGCTCACATTCATGGACCACGCGATCGACAGCGGGTCGAGCCCGCCGAGCCGCTCCGCGAGCTGCGGCGCCATCGGCAAGAACGCGGGCAGACACGACGCCCGACGTGCTGCTGTAGACCGACACGAGCCCCGTGCCGAACGCGACGACGGGCTCGATCGTGAGCGGCGTCGACAGCCGCGCGATGCCGTCCGTGATCAGCGCGAGCCCCTGCGTTTCCTGGAGCAGCGCGACCAGCACGGTCACTCCCGTCACCATGAGGATCACGCCCCACGGCATGTGCGCGATCGCGCGCCGTTCCTCGACGGCGCGCAGCAGCGATCAAGCAGCGTCGCGATGATCAGCGCCGCCATGCCGACGTTGATCTCGAAGCCCGCCACGGCGCAGATCAGCGCGGCGATGCCGGCCGTCGTGAGCCAATGCGCGGCTCGAATGGTGCGTCGCGGACAGCGCCGCCCGCCCCGGCCTCGGAAATCGGCGCATCCGCGGCCGCAGCGGCGCTGCCGACGGCGCCGCGCCATCCCGCCCGGCGCGGTCGTCCGAAACAACCGCCAGCCGCCGAGCAGCAGGAATCCGCCGACGCCGACGAGCGTATGCGCGAGCGCGTTGTAGGCGAACGTCTGCCACTCGACGCCGCCGAGACCGATACGCTGCATCACGCCGTGCGCGACGATGCCGGTCGGCGCGAACGGCGACAACGTGCCCGCGAGCGTGCCGTTGCCGGTCATGATCACCATCAACAGCGGCGGTATGCCGCGCGCGAGCCGCGATCGCCATCGCGGGCGGCGCGAGCAATGCGCTCGCGGGTGTGGCGCCCGCGCCGATCGTCGCGATCGACGAATCCGAGCACGAAGAACATGATCGGCAGCAGGCCGGCGTGGCCGCGGCACAGCCGCACGGCGCGCGCGGTAAGCCGCTCGAGCGTGCCGTTGACCTCGGCGATCGCGAACAGCAGCGTCACGCCGACGAGCGTGATGAAGAGATCCGCGGAAAGCCGTCGAGCACCGCGGCCGGCGTCATGCCGCCGATCAGCACGCCGACCGATGAGCGCGAGCGCGAGCGACACGAGGCCCACGTTGATCGTCGTCGTGCAGCTCAAGCGTGACGGCGAGCACGAGCGCGCCGACGGAGATCCACGCGAGGCTCATCGGCCCGCGCTCATCGGGTAGGGCTAGCGCGCGGCATTCGCGGGCGCCGTCAGCGCGCGCACGAGCGTCGCGACGTCCGCGAGCTCGTCGAGGTTCTCGAGCGTGCCGAACACGTCCTCGACCGCGGCCGGCGCGCAGCACGAGCGATGCGCAGTCGCTCCACTTCTCGTAACAGCTCGTCGCGCGTGAACGGCAGGTCGGGACCGCCGCGATAGCGCTCGTCGGCGTGCTCGACGAGCGTGCGGCCGTCCGCGAGGTCCACTTCGACGGTGCTGCGGATCTTCTCCCAGCCCTTCGCCTCGATCTCGGGGTCGAGCACCCGCTCGACCTTGCGCATCAGCGCCTGCACCGGCGCGCTTCTGCACGAACTCGTCGTTGAACTCGCGGATGCCGGCTTTGCGGCGCAGCGCGATCGCGCTGACCATGAACGCGGGGCAAAACTTCGCCTCGAGCTCGTTGCTCGCGATCGGGTAGCGCAGCGGGTTCAGGATGTTCGACCCGGCGCGCACGCGAATCGCCTTGATCCGGTCGGGCTGCACGTCGTGCGCGATCACGAGCCTGCGCATCGCGTCCATCGTCGGGTGGCCGAGCACGCCGCACGGATACGGCTTGATCGACACGCCGGGCGACACGATCGTGTGCGGGTTGCCGAGCACACCGATGATGCGCTTCGGGTCGTAGCCCTCCGCCGTGGCTGAAGGTCTGGAAGAAGCCCCACGGCGGATCGAGCGCATCCTTGCCGCCCGTGAACCCGCGCGCCGCGAGCTCGCGCGGCCACGACGCCGTTCTGCGCCGCGCGGCCCACGTGCAGCGGCTTCGTCATGCTGCCGAAGCTCACGCGGATGCCGGACGCGGAGCTCGCCGCGATCGCAAGCGTGTGCGCGACCTGCGCCGGGCTCGAGGCCCATGCAGCTTCGCGGCCGCGACCGCGGCGCCGAACGTGCCGACCGTGCCGGACGAGTGGAACCCCTTCTTGTAGTGGTTCGGGTGGATCGCCTCGGCGATCTTGCACTCGACCTCGAAGCCCGTGAGAAACG
The DNA here is from genome assembly GCA_963742115.1 of uncultured Gammaproteobacteria bacterium. GTDB lineage: Bacteria > Pseudomonadota > Gammaproteobacteria > Steroidobacterales > Rariloculaceae > FEN-1219. The sequence continues at coordinate 493,386 of CAVUKQ010000003.1, read as the reverse complement.
CCTCGAGGAAGCGCTTCCCGGAGATCGCGCTCCCGCTCGCCGAGCGCGAGCGCAGCCACGAGCGGCGGGATCGTCGGGTGCGTAAGCAGGCCGAAGATGCGGTCCGCGCTCGTCGCGAGCTGCGTGTCGTCCCAGTCGAGCGCGTGGCCGCTCGTGCCGTTGACGAGCGCGGCCGCGGCGGCGCCGGTCTTGAACGGCGCGGGCCCGAGCACGGTCGACTCGGCCCGGGTGTCCGTGCCGCGCACGTGCTCGTGCAGGATCGTTCCCGCCTCCTGAGTCGAGCCTGCGAGCAGCACGCCGAGCCCGTCGATGATGCAGCGCTTCGCGATCTCGACTGCCTCGGAAGGAAAGTCGGCGAACCGCGCCCGGCCGATGAACTCAACTACCGCGCCGGTGGCGGTCGCCTGGTCAGTCATATAATCGAAGGATAGCCGCGGGTTCCCGTCGACGCCAAGGTCCGCGCGGTTCGCATGCCGCGCCCGAGGCGCGCCAGAGTCCATCCACGAGAGCTCGAGAGGAATGACCATGCGACTCATTGTTCTATTGCTCGGCCTCGCGTTGGCCGCAGCACCGGCCGGGGCCATGGACCTGCAACTAGCAGGCAAGCAGGCGCTCGTGACCGGCAGCACGTCGGGGATCGGCTATGCGATCGCCAAGGCGCTGCTCAAGGAGGGCGCCGACGTGATCGTAAATGGCCGCTCTCAGGAGACGGTCGACGCCGCGATCGCGAGCCTGCGCGCAGAGACGGGCAAGACCGCGAAGGGCTTCGCGGCCGACATGGCGACGGCCGACGGGACGAACGCGATTCACGCCGCGTTCCCCAATGTCGAGATCCTCGTGAACAACGTCGGCGGCTACGGTCCCGCGCCGTTCGAGTCGACGCCCGACGCCGAGTGGTATCGCCTGTTCGATTTGAACGTGATGAGTGGCGTGCGGCTGTCGCGCCTCTACCTACCGCGGATGCGCGAGGCGAATTGGGGGCGGATCATTTTCATCTCGAGCGAGAGCGCCTACCACATCCCTCCGGAGAGCATCGACTACGGCATGACGAAAGCCGCGCAGATCGCGGTGGCGCGGGGCCTCGCCGAAGCGACCGCAACGACGGGTATCACGGTGAACACCGTCGTTCCGGGGCCGACGAAGACCCGCGGGGCGGAAAATTTTCTGAAGAGGCAGGTCGAGGAAGGCCGCGATCCGAAGGTCGCCGAGCGTCAGTTCTTCGACACGTTCCGGCCCACGTCGCTGATCAAACGGTTCGCGGAGACCGACGAGGTCGGCAACTTCGTCGCGTACATCGCGAGCCCGCTCGCGTCGGCGACCACGGGTGCGGCGCTGCGCGTCGACGGTGGCACGGTGAAGAGCGCGTTCTGAGCGCTGCTCACGGATCGGTGGCGATTGCGCGCGCGATCGCGTCGGCTTCGGTGATCGCGTTGCGGCCGTGGTCGGTGATCTCATCGAAGCGCTCGTTCGCGGCCGCGCTCCGCGTACGGGTGCGGGCGAAGTAGCTCTCGTTGTACGCGGTCACGATCTTGCCGAACGCGTCCTTCTCCGCGGCGCCGGGCGTCGCGCCCTTGCCCGCGAAGAGTTTGCCGATCAGCGGCTCGCCGAGCTTGCGCGCGACCGCAACCGCGTCCTTGTAGTAGTGCTCGCTGATCTGTCGATGGGCCTCCTCGTGCGCGTGCACTTTCGCCGGAACGCCGGCGAGCGTGTAAATGTCGAGCTTGAGGCGCGTCACGACTTCGATCCCGGTTGGGCGCAAGCGCACGTTCTTGCGCGACTGCGGCTCCACCGAATACGCGATGCTCGTATCGATTTCGAATGCCGCGCTGCAGAGGCCGCTCTCGTGCGGACCGAACACCGGCACACTCGGACGGCCGATGCAACGGATCGAACTCGGTGCGCGTCACGACGGGCGCTTCGCGCGTGACGCGGACGGCCGATGCTTGCGCGGCCGCCGGCTGCCCCCGCGCCGAGCCAGGCCCCCGCGCCGATCCCGAGGAGCGCAAGCCAGACGAGCGCTCGGCTGCACCGCGACGAGCTCGTGGCGCCATTGCGGCGGCGCGCGTGGCGTTTTCGGGCACGCTCCATTCGCGCGTTCGATTCGAGCAAGTTCGGCTCCGCTCTCGTGGAAGGAAAAGCTTAGTGCAGTTCTCGGCACGGCGGGCGGAGCCACTTCTCGTTCGAGCCGCGCGTCTCGCGCAATCGGCGTCGTTCCGCGCCTCGCGCCCCCACACTTGTAATTAATTAAACGATTGTTTAAATTAGCGCATGGCTACGAAAACCCAACCCCAAAGCAAGGCTCGCGCGCGTAAGCGCCGGCCCGGACGTCCCCCGCGGACGCGACGAGCCTACGCGAGCGCCTGCTCGACGCGGCCGTCTCGTGCTTCACGACCGACGGAATCACCGCGGCGAGCCTGCGCAGCATCGCGGTCAAGGCCGGCGTGACCCCCGCGATGGTGAACTACTACTTCGGCAGCAAGCAGCGGCTGCTCGACGCATTCGTGGCGGAACGCGTGCTGCCGCTCGTAGCCGAGCTCGGCGACGGGATTCGTGCCGCCGGCGAAGACCCGCGCGCGCTCGTCGCGGCGTTCGTGCACGGCCTGCATGCCGCCGTACGACGCAGCCCGTGGTTGCCGGCACTCTGGCTGCGCGAGGTCATCAGCGAGAACGGCGCGCTGCGCGAAGTCCTGTTCAATCAAATCTCCAAGCACGTGCCGCGCGTGCTCGCGGCGCGTTTCGCGGCGCTGCAGCAGGAAGGCGCGCTCGCCGCGGGCCTCGAACCGCGCCTGCTCGTGGTCTCGCTGATTGGCCTCACTCTGTTCCCGCTCGCCGCCGAGCCGATTTGGCGCCGCGTGTTCGACGCGGCCGACATCGACTACGCGAGGCTCGAGAGCCACACGCTCGCGTTGCTCGATCACGGTTTCGGAGCGCCCCATGCGCGTTGATCGCCCGCTCGTGGCTCTGTCGCTGGTCGCGGCGTCCGCGCTGCTCGGCGCGTGCGCTCGGGACGCGAACCCACCGCTCGTGGGCGCTCTCGAGTGGGACCGGATTGCGGTGACGGCCGAGCTCGCGGAGCCCGTGCTGAGCTGGGCGGTTGCGGAAGGCGACTGCGTCGAAGCGGGCGCCGTGCTGGTCGAGCAGGACGCGCGCCGTCAGGACACGCGAATCGCAGAGGCGCGCGGCAACCTCATGCAGGCCGAAGCTCGGCTCCAGGAGCTCGCGCATGGAGCGCGAATCGAGACCATCGACGCCGCGCGCGCGAACCTCGCACGCGCACGGGTCACCGAGGACGACGCCGATACCGAGTACAAGCGCGTAGCCGAGCTCAAGACGCGCAACCTCGTCGCCGCGTCCACCGTCGACCAGGCGCTCGCGGCGCGCAACCAGCGCCGCGCCGAGACGCGGGCCGCCGACGCGCAGCTGCGCGAGCTCACCCAGGGCACGCGGCCCGAGCAAATCGAGCAGGCCGCAGCGGCCGTCGAGGCCGCCAAGGCCGTGCTCGCGTCGCTCGACCTCACGCGCGCGCGGCTCACCATTCGCGCGCCGCGCGCGGGGTGCGTCGATGCGCTGCCGTTCCGCGTGGGCGATCAGCCGCCCGTCGGCGCGGCGCTCGTGAGCATGCTGGTCGGCGATGCGCCGTATGCGCGCGTCTTCGTCCCGGCGCCGCGGCGCTCCGCACTGAAGATCGGCGACCGCTTCGAGGTCCACGTCGAGGGCAGCGATCGCGTCTACCAGGCGACCCTGCGCAGCATCCGCAGCGAGCCGAGTTTCACGCCCTACTACGCACTCGCCGGCGACGACGCGAGCCGGCTCGTCTACCGCGCCGAGCTGCTGCTCGACGGGGCCGAAGCGCAGCGGACTGCCGGCCGGTCTGCCGATCTCCGCATATCCGGCGGGCCAATGAACGCCGCGGCAGAAGCTCCCGCGATCCGCGCGAGCGGTCTCACGAAGCGCTTCGGCACCGTTGTGGCCGTAGACCGGCTCGATCTCACGGTGAGCCGCGGCGAGGTCTACGGGTTCCTCGGGCCAAACGGCTCGGGGAAGTCCACGACGATCCGGATGCTTTGCGGGCTGCTGCTCCCGACCGGCGGCGAAATCGATGTCCTGGGCTGCAGCATCCCGCGCGACGCCGAGGCGCTGAAGCGGCGCATCGGCTACATGACGCAGCGGTTCTCGCTCTACGAGGATCTCACGGTCGGAGAGAACCTCGCGTTTCTCGCGGCCGTGCACGACATTCCGCGCGCCAAGGCGCGCGCGCGCATCGACGAGCTGCTCGAGCGCTATTGGCTCACGGAGCGAAGGGGTCAGCTCGCCGGCACGATGAGCGGCGGACAGAAGCAGCGACTAGCTCTCGCCGGCACCGTGCTGCACAAGCCGGACCTGCTGTTCCTCGACGAGCCGACCAGCGCCGTGGATCCGCAGTCGCGGCGCGAGTTCTGGGACTCGCTGTTCGAGCTCGCGGACGAGGGCACGACGCTGCTCGTCTCGACTCACTACATGGACGAGGCGGAGCGCTGCACGCGGCTCGCAATCCTCGATGCAGGCCGAATCGTAGCGGACGGCACGCCGCACGATCTGATGACCCACCTGCCGGGCCGAACGCTGCTAGTCGCAACTGACGATCCGCGGCGCGCGCAGCGCGCGCTCATGGGGCTGGGCGGCGTGATCGCTCTCGCTCAGATCGGCACGTCGCTGCGCGTGCTCGCCGCACGCGACGCGGAGCTCGAGACCCGCGTCTCGGACAAGCTGCGCGCCGAGGGCGTCGAGGGCACCGTGCAGCCCGTCCCACCGAACCTCGAGGACGTGTTCGTCGCGGCGACGCGCAAGCCGCTCGAGGCGGCGACATGAACCTCCGCAGGCTCGGCTCGGTCGTGGTCAAGGAGCTGCTTCAGCTGCGCCGCGACAGGCTCACGTTCGCCATGATCGTCGGCATCCCGATCATGCAGCTCGTGCTGTTCGGCTACGCGATCAACCTCGACGTGCGCCACCTCGAGGCCGGCGTTCTCGACCAGGCGAACACCGTGCGCTCGCGCGAGCTCATCGCGCAGATGGCCGCGACGGACATTTTGCGGCTCGAGCACGAAGTGCGCAGCCCGGCCGACATCGACGCGCTGCTGCGCGCCGGAGCGGTCAGTGCCGTGCTCGTGATTCCGCCGGACTTCGAGACCCGTCTCGAGCTGCGCGACCGGCCGCCCGTGCAAATCGTAGTCGATGGCTCCGACCAAGTGATCCAGAGCGCCGCGCGCCAACTCGCGGGATTCCCCGTCTACGACAACCTGGGCTGGACCGCCGCCGTAAAGCCCGTCGAGGTCGTGAACTTCTACAACCCTCAACGGGTTGCACCGCTGAACACGGTTCCCGGCCTCGTCGGCGTGATCCTCACGATGACCCTCGTGATGTTCACCGCGATCGCGCTCGTGCGCGAGCGCGAGCGCGGCAATCTCGAGATGCTGATCGCGACCCCTGTTTCACCGTGGGAGCTCACGATCGGCAAGGTGCTGCCGTTCGTGTTGATCGGCCTCGTGCAGGTCACCGTCGTCTTGACGCTCGGCGCATTGCTGTTCGGCGTTCCGGTACGCGGCTCGCTCGCCGAGCTCTACCTCGTCGCGCTCGTGTTCATCGTCGCGAGCCTCTCGCTCGGCATCTTCCTGTCGACGCTCGCGAAAACGCAGTTCCAAGCGATGCAGATGTCGTTCTTCACGTTCCTGCCGCAGATCCTGCTGTCCGGGTTCATGTTCCCGTACGCCGGCATGCCCGCGCCCGCCCAGTGGCTCGCGGAGATCCTGCCGCTCACGCATTTCCTGCGGTTGGTACGCGGCATCATGCTGCGGGCCGCCGGGCTCGCCGACCTGTGGCCGTCGCTGGCGGCGCTCGGCGTGTTCATCGTCGTGGTTCTAACGATCGCGGTGTCGCGCGTGCGCAAGCGCCTCGACTAGCTGATCGAGGCCGCGAGCTTCTTCGGCGCCTTGCGCAGCCACGCGGACCGCAGCAGCTCCTCGACGTCGCGGGCTGCGGCCGCGGCAAGGGTGACGCGCAAACCCGCAACCTTCTTTCCCCACATGAGCTTCTCGTAAGCCTTCGGCTGCGCGACCGGCAGAATCTCGATCTCGGGCTCGCCGACGAAGACGTGCAGACAGGTATTCTCGGGCGGCACGGTCGCGAAGATCTTGCCCTTCACGCGGAACGACGAGTAATGGAAATGCGGCTCCTCGGTCACCTCGGGGAGCGACAGCGCGAAACGGCGAACGGCGGCGATCTTCACTTGGCGACCTCGACGGCGAATGCTGCGCCACCGCGCAGACCGAACGAAAACTCGCGCGCGGCCATCACGGCTCCGGCGAATCGGTGTCGATGCCGCACTTGCGCGCGGCCTCGGCCAGCGCCTCGTACTTCTTGCGAAACACGTCGAGATCCTCGTCCTCGAGCTCCTCGAGATCGAGCAACGCGTTGTGCGCGCCTTGCGTCGCGCGGATCAGCTCGTCGAGCTTCACCTGGATCGCCTGCGTGTCGCGGTTCTGAGTGTTCTGGATCAGGAACACCATCAGGAACGTCACGATCGTGGTGCTCGTGTTGATCACGAGCTGCCAGGTATCGCTGAAGCCGAACAGCGGGCCGCTCACGGCCCACGCGATGATGATCCCGACCGCGAACACGAACACGCGCGGGCGGCCGCAAAAGTGTGACGCGCCCTTCGCAAACCGCGAGTACCAGCTGTTGTTGTGCATCCCGCCGCTCCGGTCGAAAGCGTCGATTATGCCCATAACCGCTCGAGCGCGGCCTGCGGTGCGGCCGCCCGTGCGGGCGAGCCTATTCGACGGTGACGGACTTCGCGAGGTTGCGCGGCTGGTCGACGTCGGTGCCCTTGAGCACCGCCGCGTGATACGCCAGCAGCTGCAGCGGCACGGTATAGACGATCGGGGCGATCAGGCGGTCGGCGTGCGGCATCGAGATCACCTTGACGCCCGGCTCGGACTCGAGACCGGTCTCGCGATCCGCGAACACGTAGAGCTGGCCGCCGCGCGCGCGGACCACTTGCATGTTCGACTTGAGCTTGTCGAGCAGATCGTTCTGCGGCGCGACGACGATCACGGGCATCTCTTCGTCGATCAGCGCGAGCGGACCGTGCTTGAGCTCGCCGGCAGCATAGGCCTCGGCGTGGATGTACGAGATCTCTTTGAGCTTCAGCGCGCCTTCCATCGCGATCGGCCACATCGGGCCGCGGCCGAGGAACAGCGCGTGGTGCTTCTCGGCGAAGTCCTCCGCGAGCAGGCGCAGGAGGTCGTTCATCGCGAGCACTTGCTCGACGGCGGCGGCGACGTGGTAGAGGTGCGTGACGAGCTCCGCCTCGCGGGCGACAGTCATGCCGCGTTGCCGGCCGAGCATGAGAGTGACGAGCAACAGCGAGAGCAGCTGTGTGGTGAACGCCTTCGTGCTCGCGACGCCGATCTCGGGTCCGGCCTGCGTCATCATCACGAGGTCGGACTCGCGCACCATCGAGCTGTGGGCGCTGTTGCAGATCGTGAGCGAGCCGATATAGCCGGCCGTCTTCGCCATGCGCAGCGCCTCGAGCGTATCGGCCGTCTCGCCCGACTGCGAGAGCGTGACGAACAGCGTGCGCGGCGGCACGACGACGCTGCGGTAGCGGTACTCGCTCGCGATCTCGACTTGGCACGGGAGGTTCGCGAGCGACTCGAGCCAATAGCGGCCGACGCTACCCGCGTGATAGCTCGTCCCGCACGCGACGATGTGGACCTGCTCGACCTTGGACAAGAGCTCGGCCGCGCGCGGCCCGAGCGACTCGGGGACGACGCGCTTGTTCACGACGCGGCCGTACAACGTGTCCGCGAGCGCGCTTGGCTGCTCGAATATCTCCTTGAGCATGAAGTGCCGGTACGGGCCCTTCTCGGCCTGCTCGGTGCTCCACTGCGTCTCGTGGACCGCGCGCGTGACGGGCCGGCCTTGCGGGTCGAAGATCCGCACGGCGTCGCGCGTGATCTCCGCGAGGTCGCCTTGCTCGAGGTAGATGAACCGCTGCGTGACGGGCAGAAGCGCCGGCACGCCGCTCGCGACGAAGTTCTCGCCGATCCCGAGCCCGATCACGAGCGGGCTCGCGATCCGGCTGACCACGAAGCGGTCGGGATCCTGCGCATCGAACACGAGCAGCGCGTAGGCGCCGACGAACCGCTGCACCGCCAGCCGTACCGCTTCGAGCAGGTCGTGCCCTTGCTTCAGGTAGTCGTGGACCAGGTGCGCCGCGACCTCGGTGTCCGTCTCCGACTTGAACTCGTAGCCTTTCGCGATCAGCTCGTCCTTCAGCGGTTGGTAGTTCTCGATGATGCCGTTGTGGATCACCGCGACGCGGTCACCCGAGATGTGCGGGTGCGCGTTCGCTTCGGTCACGCCGCCGTGCGTCGCCCAGCGCGTATGCGCGACGCCGAGCCGCCCCGCGAGCGGCGCGCCCGACAGCTTGTCCTCGAGCTGCGAGACCTTGCCGACCGTGCGGCGCAGGCCGAGCACGTGATCCTGCTGCAACACCGCGACGCCCGCCGAGTCGTAGCCGCGATATTCGAGGCGCTTCAGCCCCTCGACCAGGACAGGGACGATGTTACGTTCAGCAATTGCACCGACGATTCCGCACATTCTTTGTTGACTCTAACCGCGCTGAAATGGGGAGGTTCGTTACTAAGACCGGGGGGACTTCTTTTTCGGGCGTTGCCAGCCCGGCACCGTCGCTTGCTTCGACCGCTCGAGCGTGAGCTCGCCGGCCGGCGCGTCCTTCGTGATGGTCGAGCCGGCACCGATCGTCGCGCCCTCGCCGAGCGAGACCGGAGCCACGAGCATCACGCCGGAGCCGACGAACACGCGGTCGCCGATCGTAGTGTGGTGCTTGTTCGCGCCGTCGTAGTTGCAGGTGATCGTGCCGGCGCCGACGTTCACGTCGCGGCCGATCGTCGCATCGCCGACGTAGCTCAGATGATTGATCTTGCTGCCGTCGGCGACCGCGCTCTTCTTGATCTCCACGAAGTTGCCGACCTTGACCTTGGAACCGAGATCAGCGCCGGGGCGTAGGCGCGCGAACGGGCCGATCTCGCAATTCGGGCCCGCGACGATACCCGTCATCACCGAATGCGGGTGCACCAAGGTGCCGGCGCCGAGCTTGCTGTCCGCGATCACGGCGTACGGGCCGATCTTGACGTTGTCGCCGAGCTCGACGGTGCCCTCGAACACGGCCCCGACATCGATGAAGACGTCCCGGCCGACGGTCAGAGTGCCGCGCACGTCGACGCGTTCGGGGTCCGCGAACGCGACTCCGCGGCTCATCAGGTCTTGGGCGATTTGGCGCTGCAGCGTGCGTTCCGCCAGTGCGAGCTGCGCCCGGTCGTTGATGCCGAGCACTTCGGTCGCCGAGTCGACGACGATGCCGTGCACCTTGATACCGCGTTGCGCCGACATCGCAATGACGTCGGTCAGGTAGTACTCGCCCTGCGCGTTGTCGTTGTCGAGCGACGCGAGGCAGCGCCGCAGCTCCGCGGCGCCGAATGCGATGACGCCGGTGTTCACTTCGTTCACGCGCCGCTCGTCGTCGGTAGCGTCCTTCTCCTCGACGATCCGTGCGACCTCGCCGCGCTCATCGCGTATTACGCGCCCGTACCCACTCGGGTCGTCGGCGACCGCCGTGAGCAGCGCAAGCTCGCCCTCGACCGAATCGTTGACCAGCCGCTGCAGCGTACGCGTCCGTACGAGCGGCACGTCGCCGAGCAGTACGAGCACCTGGTGATCGTCGGGGATCGACGGCATCGCCTGCATCACCGCGTGGCCAGTGCCGAGCTGCTCGGATTGGAGCGCCCAGCGCAGGTCGGGCTGATCCGCGAACGCGGCTTTCACCGTGTCACCGCCGTGCCCGTAGACGATGTGGATCGCGGCGGGCTCGAGCTTGCGCGCCGCCTCGAGCACGTGCGCCAGGAGCGGCCGGCCCGCGAGTGGTTGGAGCACCTTCGGCAGCGCCGAATGCATTCGCTTTCCCTGGCCCGCGGCGAGAACGACGACAGTAACCGGCACCGATCAAACCTCAAGAAGCCTCAAGTCGAGCCCGGGATGATAACGCGGCGCGAGCGCCAAGACTTGCTCACCGCGTCACGCAATGCCTTTCGACCCGGAAGGTCGGCGCCGGAACAGGCTCGGGGCTCACGAAACCGGCCACGATCTCCCGGATCGCAGGCGGCTAGACTGTCGCAGCCGTTTCCGGCGGGGCGGGGGCCACCCTGAGGCGGGCGCAACCGGCGCGGACCGCGATCGACGGGAGGTAAGGCAGGAGCGAAATCGCGATCGCGCGGTCGAATGTTTTCGCAGTCGTAACGCAACCGTACACGCGCAATCGGATGCCAGCGGGCAACCGGGCGGTACGGCACCGAGGTATTGGAGCAATGAAGTTACTTTTCAGCTTGGCGGTAGCCGGCGTGGCGCTCTCTGCGACGTCGATTCACGGGCAGCAAGTCGTCGATCCGGGCTTCAAGAGCGTAGGCCGCGGTTGGCCGTTCGCGGCTGACGCGCGCAAGTACGAAGAGGTCGGGCCGAATTTTTCGTTCCGTGGGAACGACGTCGGCGCGGCGGCCCTAGGCGGAAGCGTGCCGAAGGGCGTCAAGCCGCTGCCTGTCGACATCTTTACGACGAAGGACTTCTACAAAGACAAGGCGCTATGGAGCGATCCGCGTTACTACCGCTGCAACAGCACGCTCGGCGTCGAAGCCGAGTCGGGAGCGGTGGGCGACCCGTTGATCGTCGGTAACGATCCGTCGACCGCGGCATGGGGTCACTGCGAGCGCGACTTTCCGCGCGAAGCGATCGTGAGCCCGTATCCGTTCAAGACCGCGCAGCAGCACTACGACGCGTTGCTCGCCGAGACCAAGAAGCGCGGCGGGCCGACGAAGCCGAAATACGAGGCCATCGAGGAGTGGAACGCCCGCTACATGCACCCCGGGCCAGACGCCGGGGAACGCAGACTGGTATCGCGGCCATCACAATCAGATCCCGACGCTGCTGTCGTTGCTGACGCCGGAGTATCAGCAGCGCATGGTCCAGCAGACCTACCACGAAGGCCACGGGCAGGCGCAGTGGCCGTCGCAGTATTGCTGGCCCGAGGGCTTCATGCGCCGCTGGCACGAGGCCGCGGTGTGGGAGCACCAGATCATCGCGACTCCGGACATCGTGCAGATCATCGCGGGAGTCGCGCGCAACTTCGTCACGAACATCTACATCGGCAAGGAATTCAAGATGGACGGCGCCGTCCCGCGCCTCGCGCAGGACGTGCCGCGCTGGTACGGAGAGACGGTAGGGTTCTGGGACAAGGACTCGCTGATCACGTGGACGTCGAACATCCAGGGCTGGATGGTGCACGGCGCGTTCGAGTACTCGAGCAAGATGCAGAGCATCGAGATCTACGCTCCCATCCGCGACGCGAGCGGTAAATTCTTGGGGCTAAACCACGAAGCGATCTTCTACGACCCCGAGGCGCTCGTTCAGCCCGTTCGCGTCGTCCGCAACCTCATGAAGGCGAGCAGCATCACGGACGGCGATCCGTTCGTCTTCATCGAGTGTGTGCCCACGATCTATCCCGTACAGGGCAAGACGACGCCCGTCGCACCGGGCGAGGTGATCCAGTACGAGATCCCGGACATGTACGGGCGGCCGTGGGCACAGATCTGGGAAAAGTACTTCGAGCAGGGGATGGAGCGGCCTCAGCCGCAGGAAGACATTTTCGATTTCAAGTGACGCTGCAAGGCGGCGCTATCCACGTCTACGCCAACCGGCGCGTGATCCGAGCCTCGTACTTCGGGCCAGATGAACGCGTCGGTCACCCGTTCGGCGGCGCTCGGCGACGCGAGCACGTAGTCGATCCGCCAGCCCACGTTGCGCTCCCGCGCGCCGCCCCACTGCCGCCACCACGTGTAGTGACCGCGTTCGCCCGGGTGGCGCGCGCGGAAGGTATCCACCCAGCCCGCATCGATCCAACGCTTGAAGGACGCGCGCTCCTCGGGCAGGAACCCGCTGGACTTCGCGTTTTCCTTCGGCCGCGCGAGATCGATCTCCTCATGCGCGGTGTTGAAGTCGCCGATGACGAATACGGCGCCACGGCGCCGCAACGACTGCGCGCGCGCGAGCACCGCCGCATAGAAATCGAGCTTGTACGGCACTCGGCTGTTGTCGCGCTTGCTGCCGCTGCCCTTAGGGAAATAGCCGTTGACGACGAACGTTCTACCGAACCGGGCGGTGATGAGCCGGCCTTCGACGTCGAAGCGCCGTTCGCCGACGCCGATCAAGACCTCGTCCGGCTCCGCGCGCGAGTAGATCGCCACGCCGCTATAGCCTGGCCCGCCGGGCGCGAAGCACGCGTGCCAGCCAGCGGGCGCACGCGTCTCGGCGTCGAGCTGGGCGGGTAGCGCGCGCACTTCTTGCACGCCGATGACGTCGGCGCCCGATTCGCGCAGGAATTTCGGGAACGCGTCTCGAGCGCACGCGCGAAGCCCGTTGACGTTCCAGCTCACGATCCGCATCGGCCCGCTAGACTGCGGTATCCGAAGGGCAACGCGCAACGCGGCGCGAGCGGGTTCTTTGTGTGGCGCGACGCGCTGGCTTACGCTTCCCGCCACCGAAAAATGCCGAGCGATCATCGAGGCCTTATGCCGGCTTGCGTACACCGAACCCAATACATGATCGGCCGGCGTCGGCGGGAACGCGGCAGCATCGCGCGCGCCGGTCTCCATCGCCTCGCTCGCCGCGCTGCTCGGCGGACCGCTTGCCGCGCGCCGAGCTGTTCGACATCGGTCTCGCGTCGAGCGGCGCGCGGATCGACGCGGTCGCCGTGGAAGCGCGCGCGGACTCGGCGGCGACCGTCGTGCTGGTCGGAGGCCTGAAAGGCGAGGACGGCAGCTCAGGCGCCGTGCGGGCGGCCGTGGCCGCGTATGAGCAAAACCGCCGTCGCCCGGTGCGGCTGCTCGCCGTACCGGTCGCGAACCCCGATGGAGTCGCGCCGCAGTTCCCGCCGACCGGCGTCGCGTATCGCGAGCACTCCGAGTCGCACACGTTGTGGCGCTGGCTGGGGGCACAAGCGCCCGATCTCGTGCTGATCGCGGGCGACGACGACTTCGGTCTCGCCGCGGCGCTCGGCGCGGAGACGGTGGCCGACATGGGACGCATTCCGCGCGAGACGCTGGTCCGAAGCCGCGGGCGCGATTGCCGACTTCGGGGCCGACCTCGGGCCGATCGCGAGATCCGAGGCGCGCAGCGAGCTCGAGCGTCGCCGCGCACGTTCGCCTCGGCAGCTCGCGGACGAGCTCGCGCGACGCTACGGCCGCGACTTCGACCAGCCGTGGTACATCGGTGCGATCGCATTGATCGCGCGCGTGCGGCTCGGCGACCTCGACGACGTGCGCCGGCTCGTCGAGCCCTACGTCGACGGCACGAAAGACAGCCTCGCGCAGCCGAACTCGCTCGTGATGGCGGGCCACATCGTATTCACCGAGCTCGCGCGCCGGACCGGCGACCCGCGCTACGTGGCCGCGGTCCGCAAGGTCGCCGATCTCGGCTTCGATGCGTCGGGGCAGATGCTCGAAGCGATGCCGTACCACAACGAGTTCAGCGACTCCGTATTCATGGGCACGGCCATCGTCGCGCAAGCCGGCGCGTTGACGGGCGAGCACAAATACTTCGACATGGCCGACCGGCACCTGCGCTTCATGGAGCGGCTCGACCTTCGGCCGGACGGTTTGTACCGCCACCAGCCCGCGACCGACGCGGCCTGGGGCCGCGGCAACGCGTTCGCCGCGCTCGGCCTCGCGTTGACGCTCGCGGAGCTGCCGCGCGACACGGAAGGCTACTCGCACGCGCTACAGAGCTATCGCGACCTCATGGCGGCGCTGCTGCCGCAGCAGACGCGCGACGGCCTTTGGCGCAACGTCGTCGATCACCCCGGCGCGTACGCCGAGTTCTCGGCCACCGCGATGATCGGATTCGCGATGTTGCGCGGCCTGCAAAGCGGCTGGCTCCGCGGCCGCGACTACGAGCAGGCGGTCGACCGCGCGTGGCTAGCAGTGAACTCGCGCACCTCTTCTGCGGGCACGTTCATCGATGTCTGCGAGTCGACGGCGCGCATGACGTCGCTCGAGCAGTACCTTACGCGCGCTGCGATCTTGGGCGAGGACGCGCGCGGCGGCGCGATGGCGCTGCTGTTTGCGACGGAGCTCATGGGCGCACGCCGCTAGGACTCACCGCTTGGCTCAGCCGCGGTGGCCCTTGAGTTGCTGCGAGGCGCGGTAGCGGGCCTCGGCCTCGACGAGCTCGGCCTGCGCGCGCGCGAGGTCTACGCCCTCTTGCCTGCCTAGGAGCAGCTCGCGAGCCCGGTCGCGGGCGGCGAGTGCCTCGGACTCGTCGAGCTGGTGCGCATGCAGCGCGCTGTCGGCGAGCACCGTGACCAAATGCGGCTGGATCTCGAGCACGCCGCCCGTGACGTAGAACAGCTTCTCGCCCTCGCTCGTCTGCACGCGCACGGCGCCGGGCTTGAGGTTCGTCAGCAGCGGCGCATGGCGCGGCGCGATGCCGAGCTCGCCCATCTTCGCGGGCGCAAACACCATGTCGGCGTCGCCGGAGAAGATCGCGCCTTCGGCGCTGACGATATCGACGTGAATGGTCATGCTTGGGTAACGCTTTCTTTGCTGGTTGCCGCCGCCGCTACTGGAGCTTCTTGGCTTTCTCTTCGGCTTCCTCGATCGCGCCGATCATCGTGAACGCCTGCTCGGGCAGGTGATCGTAGTCGCCGCTCACGATCGCCTTGAAGCTCTTGATCGTGTCCTTGAGCGGCACGTACTTGCCTTCGGTGCCCGTGAACGCCTGCGCGACCGAGAACGGCTGCGATAGGAAGTTACGGATCTTGCGCGCGCGCTGCACGATGAGCTTGTCGTCTTCGGAGAGCTCGTCCATGCCGAGGATCGCGATGATGTCTTGGAGCTCTTTGAACCGCTGCAGCGTCGCTTGCGTCGCGCGCGCGGTGTCGTAGTGCTCCTGGCCCACGACGTTCGGGTCGAGCAGCCGGCTCGTCGAGTCGAGCGGGTCGACGGCGGGGTAGATGCCGAGCTCCGCGATCTTGCGCGACAGCACGAGCGTCGCGTCCAAGTGCGCGAACGTGGTCGCGGGCGACGGGTCGGTCAAATCGTCCGCCGGGACGTAGATGGCCTGGAACGACGTGATCGAGCCCGTTTTGGTCGACGTGATGCGCTCCTGCAGCACGCCCATCTCCTCCGCGAGCGTCGGCTGATAGCCGACCGCGGACGGCATACGGCCGAGCAGCGCCGACACTTCGGTACCCGCAAGCGTGTAACGGTAGATGTTGTCGATGAACATCAGCACGTCTTGGCCTTCGTCGCGGAAGTACTCGGCCATCGTGAGGCCGGTGAGCGCCACCCGCAGGCGGTTGCCGGGAGGCTCGTTCATCTGGCCGAACACGAGCGCGACCTTGTCGAGCACGCCCGCGTCTTTCATCTCGTGGTAGAAGTCGTTGCCTTCGCGCGTGCGCTCGCCGACGCCGGCGAACACCGAGAAGCCGCCGTGCTCCTTTGCGATGTTGTTGATGAGCTCGAGCAACGTGACGGTCTTGCCGACGCCCGCGCCGCCAAAGAGTCCGACCTTGCCGCCCTTCGCGATCGGCATGATCAGGTCGATGACCTTGATGCCGGTCTCGAGCAGCTCGGTCGAGGCCGCTTGGTCCTCGTACACGGGCGCCGCGCGGTGGATCGGCCAGTGGTGCTCGGCATTGATCTCGCCCGCGTCGTCGATCGGGTCGCCGAGCACGTTCATGATGCGGCCGAGCGTCTTCGGACCGACGGGCACCGAGATCGCCTTGCCGGTGTTCGCGACACTCAAGCCGCGGCGCAGTCCCTCGGAGGCACCCATCGCGATCGTGCGCACGACGCCGTCGCCGAGCTGCTGCTGGACCTCCAGCGTGAGGTTGCGGTCTTCGAGCTTGAGCGCGTCGTAAACCTTCGGGATCGCGTCGCGCGGAAACTCCACGTCGACGACCGCGCCAATCACTTGAACAATCGTGCCGGTGCTCATGGTCTTACCTTCTTTCTGTGTTCTCTAACGCTGCGCTAATTAGTCGTCGATTCGGGTCGTCGATTCGGCGCCAGCTAAGCTTCTCTAGACGGCCGCCGCGCCGCTCACGATCTCCGAGATTTCGCGCGTGATCGCAGCCTGGCGGGCCTTGTTGTATTGCAGCTGCAGGCCGCCGATGAACTTGCCCGCGTTGTCGGTCGCGGCCTTCATCGCGACCATCTTCGACGCCATCTCGCACGCGACGTTCTCGACCGCGCCGCGGTAGACCTGCGACTCGATGTAGCGGTCGAGCACGCCGTCGAGGAGATCGCCCGCGTCGGGCTCGTAGATGTAGTCCCAGTGCGTCTGGAGCGCTTCCTTGTCGATCGCCTCGACGGGCAGGAGCTGCGAGATCGTCGGCTGCTGGCTCATCGTGTTCACGTAGACGCTGTGCACGAGGTAGAGGCGATCGATCTTCCCCTGGCGGTACGCGTCGGTCATCGTGGTGATCGCGCCGACGAGATCCTGGACTCTCGGCGCTTCTCCTAGATGGCTCGTGGCCGCGACCACGTTCACGTTCAGCCGCCGGAAGTAAGCGATACCCTTCGCACCGACGAGGCAGAGGTCGGTCTCGATGCCCTGGTCGCGGTACTTGCGCAAATCGCGCACGACCTCGCGGAACATGTTGACGTTCACGGAGCCGCACAGGCCGCGGTCAGTGCTGATCACGATGTAGCCGACGCGCTTCACATCGCGCGACACGAGATACGGATGCCTGTAGTCCGGATTCGCTTCCGACAGGTGGCCGATGACCGTTCTGATCCGCTCGGCGTACGGCCGCGACGCGGCCATGCGCTGCTGCGTGCGGCGCAGCTTCGACGCGGCGACCATCTCCATCGCCTTCGTGATCTTCTGCGTGCTCTTGACGCTCGCGATCTTCGTCCGGATTTCTTTGCCGCTGGCCATGTGTCTAGTACGTGCCCGTCTTCTTGAACGCCTCGACCACCTTCTTCATGTCGGCGACGATCGCGTCGCTGTAGTCGCCCTTCGCGTTGATGTTGTCGAGCACTGTTTGGTGGCTCGCGCGCGCGAACGCGTGCAGACCCGCCTCGAAGTCGACGATCTTGTTCGCGGGCACGTCGTCCATGTAGCCCTCGTTCACGGCGTACAACGACAGCGCCATCTCGGCCACGGTGAGCGGCTGATACTGCTTCTGCTTCATGAGCTCGGTGACGCGGCGGCCGCGCTCGAGCTGTTTGCGGGTCGCGGCGTCCAAGTCGGACGCGAACTGGGCGAACGCCGCGAGCTCG
The DNA here is from genome assembly GCA_963742115.1 of uncultured Gammaproteobacteria bacterium. Classification (GTDB taxonomy): domain Bacteria; phylum Pseudomonadota; class Gammaproteobacteria; order Steroidobacterales; family Rariloculaceae; genus FEN-1219. The sequence goes on along the minus strand of CAVUKQ010000003.1, from coordinate 475,993 downwards.
CGGTACTGAGCGAGCGCCAGGCGCACGCCGCCGCCGAGCTTCTTGATGACCTTCGTCTGCGCGGAGCCGCCGACGCGCGACACCGACAGGCCCGCGTTGATCGCGGGCCGGATGCCCGCGTTGAACAAGTCGGTCTCGAGGTAGATCTGACCGTCCGTGATCGAAATGACGTTCGTCGGCACGAACGCGGACACGTCGCCGGCCTGGGTCTCGATCACCGGCAACGCCGTGAGCGAGCCCGTCTTACCCTTCACGCGGCCGTTCGTCACGCGCTCGACGTACTTCGCGTTCACGCGCGCCGCGCGCTCGAGCAGGCGCGAGTGCAGATAGAAAACGTCGCCCGGATACGCCTCGCGGCCCGGCGGGCGGCGCAAGAGCAGCGACACTTGCCGGTACGCCCACGCCTGCTTCGTGAGGTCGTCATAGATGATCAGCGCGTCTTCCCCTTTGTCGCGGAAGTACTCGCCCATCGCGCAACCGGAGTACGGCGCCATGTACTGCATCGCGGCGGATTCGGCCGCCGTTGCAGCGACGACGATCGTGTGCGCCATCGCGCCGCTGTCCTCGAGCCTGCGCACGACGTTCGCGACGGTCGAGTTCTTCTGGCCGATCGCGACGTAGATGCACTTCAGGTCGCCGCCCTTCTGATTGATGATCGCGTCGATCGCGACCGCGCTCTTGCCGGTCTGGCGGTCGCCGATGATGAGCTCGCGCTGGCCGCGGCCGACCGGGACCATCGCGTCGATCGCCTTCAACCCGGTCTGGACGGGCTGGTTGACGGATTGGCGGTCGATGACTCCCGGCGCGACCTTCTCGATCGGCGAGGAGTGCGGCGTGTCGATCGGGCCCTTGCCGTCGATCGGCATGCCGAGCGCGTTCACGACCCGGCCGAGCAGCGCCTCGCCGGTCGGCACCTCGAGAATGCGGCCCGTGGTCTTGACGGTGTCGCCTTCCGAGATGTGCTTGTAGTCACCGAGCACGACCGCGCCGACCGAGTCTTGCTCGAGGTTCAGCGCGAGCCCGAAGCTGCCGCCCGGGAACTCGATCATCTCGCCGTACTGCACGTCCGTGAGGCCGTGGATGCGGCAGATGCCGTCGGTCAAAGCGATGATCGTGCCGACGTCGCGCGCCTCGGCCTTCGCCTCGAAGTTCTGAATTCGTTGCCGAATCAGGTCGCTGATCTCGGATGCTTTGATTGCCATCTTGTCGTCCTCGGTAATTTGGTCGGCGCGCCGGCTCGTGCAGCGATCTTGCTATCGGTCGATCAGGGTATGCGCGAGCTTCTCCAAGCGAGCCCGCACCGAGCCGTCGATCACCATGTCTTCGGCTCGAATGATCGCGCCGCCGATCAGCGCGGCGTCGACCTCGAGCTCCAATTCGACTTCGCGTCCCAAGCGCTTGTTGAGCGCCTGCGCTATTTGCTCCACGACTTTCGGGTCAGCCGGCGTCGCAGAGATGAGCTTCACCTTCATCTTGTTCTCGGCCTGCGCCTTGAGCGCGTCGAACTGCGCGGCGATCTCCGGCAGCACCGTGAGCCGGTCGTTCTCGGCGAGCAGCGCGAGCAGCGCCTTGCCGTGTGTCGTCTCGAAAACGTCCGCGCCCTTGAGCCCAACGCTCATCGCGCGGATGAAGTCGGCGCGCTTCGCTTCGTCGAGCGTCGGGGTCGCGAGCACACGCTTCGCGCTCGGATCCGCTAGCACGGCCGCCGCGGCGTTGAGCGCTTCCGACCACGAACCGAGCTTACCGCTCCCGTTCGCAAGGTCGAACAGCGCTTTCGCGTACGGGCGGGCGACGGTGCTGTGGTCGGCCATTCTCTACAGCTCACTCGCCAAGCGGCTCAAAAGGTCGCGGTGTGCGTTCGCGTCGATCTCGCGCGCGAGGACCTTCTCGGCGCCCGCGATCGCGATCTTCGCGACTTGGCCCCGCAGCTCCTCGCGAGCGCGGTTGAGCTCGACGCCGATCTCGGCGCGCCCGCCTTCGACCTGGCGCTTGCGCTCCGCCTCGCCGTCGGTCTTCCCCTGCTCGACGATGCCGTTCGCGCGCGAGTTCGCCTGATCGACGATCCCGCGCGCCTGGTCGCGCGCCGCCGCGATGATCTTGTCGGCTTCGGTCTTGGCTCGCTCGAGGCTCGACGCACCCTGTTCAGCGGCCGCGAGACCGCTCGCGATCTCGGTCTGGCGCGCTTCGATCGCGCCGTTGATCACGGGCCAGATGTACTTCATGCAGAACCAGACGAACACGGCCATGGCGATCACCTGGCCGATCAACGTCATGTTTATATCCACGCGGGTCTCCCTCGTGTTCGCAACTGTCGGCGCCGACGGCGCCGCCGCTCGCGGCTAGGCTAGCCGCCCGTCGCGGTCTGGAGCGCCCCGACGAACGGATTGGCGAACGTGAAGAACAGCGCGATGCCCACGCCGATCATCGCGATCGCGTCGAGCAACGCGACGACGAGGAACATTTGGGTACGCAGCATCGGTGCGAGCTCCGGCTGACGCGCCGCGCCTTCGAGGAAGCGGCCGCCGAGCAGTCCCATGCCGATACCTACGCCGAGGCCGCCGAGGCCGATCAGGAGCGCCACGGCGATCGCCGTCAAACCAATCACGATTTCCATCTATGTCTCCAGTCGAGAGTCTTATCGTTCAAGAACACGAAGAACCCAAAAAAGCCGCTAGTGCGCTTCACCTTTGTCGTGCGCCTGGCTCAGGTACACGATCGTGAGCATCATGAAGATGAAGGCCTGCAACGTGATCACAAGGATGTGGAACACGGCCCAACCGAAATGCAGCGGCAGCTGATAGAGGCCGAGCAATCCGATCAAGATGAAGATGAGCTCGCCCGCGTACATGTTGCCGTAGAGCCGCAGCGACAGAGACAGCGGCTTCGAGATGAACGACACGCCTTCGAGCACGAAGTTGAACACGATGATGAGCGGCGCCGCGATGATCGCCGGACCTTTGAACGACGGCGCGATCGGGTGCATCGTGAACTCTTTGCTGAAGCCGATGCCGCCCTTGATCTTGATCGAGTAGTAAATGGTCAGGAGGAACACGGTCAGCGACATCGCGAACGTGATGTTCACGTCGGTAGTAGGCACCACCTTCAGGTACGGCACGCCTACCGCGCCGGCCGCGAGCGGCAGCCAGTCGACGGGTATCAGGTCCATCAAATTCATGAGGAAGACCCACATGAAGATGGTCAGCGACAACGGCGCGATGAGCTTGCTGTGGCCGTGGAACGCGTCGCGAACCGACGTATCGATGAACCCGATCACGAGCTCGATCGCGGCCTGGAGCTTGCCGGGCCGGCCGGTGGTCATGGACTTCGCGACCTTGCGGAACAGATAGCAGAACACGACGCCGAGCACGATGGAGAACGCCATCGAGTCGACATTCAACGCAAAGAAATTGCCTTTGCACTCGTTCCAGACCCATGCGCCGTCGGCGCGACACACCTGTAGGTTGGTGAGATGGTGCTGGATGTATTCGCTGGCAGTTTCCCCGTGACCGCCTGAAGCTTCTTCCGCCATTCCTCAGCTCTTCGTTATTGCTTCGCGGGCAATTGACCCGCACCCAACCCGTTGCCGACCAGCAGAGCCCCGAACACCACCAACTGCGCGGCGATGAAGCCCGCGAACACGGCCAATGGTGAGATCGGCCGCACGAACCCGAAAATCGCTCCGAACGCTAGGACCGTCAGGAGCACCTTGCCGATTTCCCCGAGCCAAGCCGCGCGCATCATCGCGCCGGCGCTCACGTCGCGGTTCGGCTTCAGCACCCGCGCCGCCAAGAACGCGTTCGGGACAACCGCGGCAGCGCCGCCAAGCAACGTCGACGCGCCAACCACGTCCCCGAACATCAGCCACAGCAGCACCGCCAGGGCCGAGCTCACGCCCGCTTGCGCGAGCAACGTCAACGGCACTAAGCGTTGGACGTCCATTGACGCGGCCTCTTATTGTGCCGAGCTTGTCCAGCGGGCCTATCGGCTCGCGGCTCGGAAGGTGTCGGCATTGAGGCCGCGTGCGTATCGCGGCCCGGCGGCATTCTAAGCAGTCGGAGCGGCCTATTCAACGGCCCGAAGGACGTACGGCCTTATGGTCATTTGATGTGCGCGAGGATCCCTTCGAGCTCCTCGAGGCCGTGATACCGGATCACGACGCGGCCGCCTTTCGCGCCGTGCTCGATCGATCACCGTGGCACCGAGCGTCTCGGCAAGATCCGCCTCGAGCCGCCGCACGTTCGGATCGCCGTCGCGCGCGGTTTTCGCCGGCTTCGAGCTCCCGAGCGGACCCGCGACGCGGCGGACCGCGGCCTCCGTTTCGCGCACGCTCCAGCCCTGCTTCGCGATCCGCTCGCCGATCTCGACTTGCTGCTCGGGCGACCCGAGACCGAGCAGCGCCCGGGCGTGCCCCATGTCGAGCTGGCGCCGCTCGAGCAGCTCGCGGACCGGCCGCGGCAATTCGAGCAGCCGCAGCAGGTTCGAAACAGTGACGCGCGACCGGCCCACGGCCTCCGCCGCGTCCGCGTGCGTGAGGCCGAACTCCTCGACGAGCCGGTGCAGCGAGCGCGCTTCCTCGAGCGGGTTCAAGTCTTCGCGCTGGATGTTCTCGATCAGCGCGACCGCGACGGCCGCTTCGTCCGGAATGTCGCGGACGACGGCCGGAATCGAATGCAGGCCCGCGAGCTGGGCGGCGCGCCACCGGCGCTCGCCCGCGACGATCTCGTAGCGCGTTTCGCCGCCCCCGGGATTCGGCAGCGGCCGAACCACGATCGGTTGAACGACGCCCTGCGCCTTGATCGACTCCGCGAGCTCCGCCAGGGTCTCCTCGCGCATGTCGACGCGCGGCTGATATTTGCCGCGTTGGAGCAGGTCGACCGGCACTTCGCGTAGCCCAGGCTCCGCGCCGGCGAAGATGCCCGCCGCCGTTGCTGCGGGCGGCGGCTCGATACCGCCGAGCCCGCCCGCGACAGTCGCGCTGCTGAGCAGCGCATCGAGGCCGCGCCCGAGGCTTTTTCGTTTATTCATGGTTCAGCGCCCGCAGCGAACAAGGGCCGGATTGTAGCGCCTCCGCCTTGGCGTGCCACGGGTCACAGCCGCCTCGGCCGCGCGTTGCTCGCAACGACATGCGCTCGTTCGGCGCCGTGCCGGAGCGCGTGCTCGAAATCAGCTCGGCGGACGCGGGAGCGGTGCGCCCGAGCGCCGGTTCACCTCGCCAGCGAGCGCGAGATAGGCGAGCGCGCCGCGCGAGTATTTGTCGTGGAACAGCACAGGCCTGCCGAAACTCGGAGCCTCCGCGAGCCGCACGTTGCGCGGAATCACCGTGCGATAAACGCGGTCGCCGAAGTGGCTGATCAGCTGCGACGAGACCTCGTTCGCGAGGTTGTTCCGCGGGTCGAACATCGTCCGCAGGATCCCATGGATCTCGAGCTTCGGGTTCGCACTGCCGCGGATCTTGTCGATCGTGCTCACGAGCGCGCTCAACCCTTCGAGCGCAAAGTACTCGCACTGCATCGGGATCAGCACGTGATCCGTCGCGATCAGCGCGTTCACCGTGAGCATGTTGAGCGCGGGCGGGCAGTCGATCAGCACGTAGTCGTAGTCGCCGCTCACGGGCTCGAGCGCTCGCTTGAGCCGATACTCGCGGTCGGGCTTCTGCACGAGCTCCACTTCGGCCGCGGTAAGCTCTTGATTGCTCGGCAAGATCGTGAACCCGCCCTCGGGCGGCGTTTGGAGCGCGCTCGCTATGGCCACGTCGTCGAGCAACACGTCGCAGATCGTGTACTCGAGCGCGTTCTTGTCGATGCCGGACCCCATCGTCGCGTTCGCTTGCGGATCGAGGTCGATGAGCAGCACCTTGCGCTGGGTGGCCGCGAGCGACGCCGCGAGGTTCACGCAGGTGGTGGTCTTGCCCACACCGCCTTTCTGATTCGCGACCGCGATCACCGTGCTCATGCGGGTCCTCCGGCATTGGACGAGCGTGCTACCCGCGTTGCGCGCGCGGCGGCGAGGCGATCGGCGGCGCTAGGTCTTCGCATCGGTCCGTTCCAACAAGACGATCGAGCTTCGAAGCTTCGGCACGCTGTCGCGGTGCTCGGGCGCGACCCGCCGCAGAACGAAATCCGGCGCGAGGCCATCGAAAGCGGCTTGCAAGTGCGTCGCCGTGAGCAGCAGCAGAATGCTACCCGGCGCGGTCAGGTTCCGGCAGATCGCGAGCAGCTCGGCCGGCGGCGCCACCGCACGGGCGAGCACGGTATCAAACGGCTGGTCCGGACGTAAGTGCTCCGCGCGGCCATGCGCGACTTGCGTGTTCGCGAGATCGAGCTCGGCTGCAACGTGCCGCAAGAACCGCACGCGCTTCGCGCGGCTCTCGATCAGCGTGAACGAGCGTGTGCGCTCGGTGATCGCGAGCGGCACGCCCGGTAGGCCGGCACCGGTGCCGACATCTGCCACTCGGTCGCCTTTGAGCAGCGGCCTGAGCGCGAGGCTCTCGATCAAATGCCGGTCGACGAGCTCCGCGAGATCACGGATTCCCGTGAGGTTGTAGACGCGGTTCCAGCGCATCAAGAGATCGAGGAAGTGCGCGAGCGCGGCGCTCTCGGCCTCCGGCAGGCGGATACCCGCTCGCTCGAGGCGGCGCGCGACCTCGGTCACGGGCGCGGAGGATTCGACGGGCGGCATACGGCCAGTATGCAGCGCCGCGGCGCCGACGGGGACCCGCCGCGCCGTGTTTGCGCGCCTACTCGATCGGAGTCTGGTGCAGGTGCGGCTGCGCCGAGAAGTACGCCGCGAGGTCGTTCAACGCGGTCGCGTCGAGCCCTGCGATGATCGGCGCCATCAGCACGTCGGAACGCTGGCCGGTTTGATACTGGTGCAACGCCTGCAAGAGGTAGGACTCGTGCTGCCCCGCGAGATCCGGCCACTGCGGCGCATCCGCGATGCCGCCCTGCCCGTGGCACTGCACGCACGCGGTCGCGACGCGGCTGCCCTCCTCGATCTCGAGCGCCGACGCGCTCGATCTGCCGAGCTCGGGCTCGCCTTCACGCGCCGCGAAATACGCCGCGACGTCCGCGATGTCCTGATCGCTCAGCGACGCGGCCTGGGCTTGCATCGTCGCGTGGCTCCGCGTGCCGCGGCGGTAGCCTTGGAGCGCGACCTCGATGTAGTCGGCTTTCTGGCCGCCGAGCTTCGGCACGTGGTACGACGGATACGCGTTGTGCGACTCGGGTACGCCGTGGCAACCCTTGCAGGTCTCCGCGAGCACGGCGCCCCGCGCGACATCGCCTTCGAGCGCGATCGGCGTCAGCGGCGGCGGCGGGGCCTGCCCGGCGGCGTCGAGAGAGATGAATCCGGCGGCGAGCACGGTCGCGGCGGTCAGAAGATGAGCCAAATTCGGTCGGGACAAGGGCGAGCGCTCCTCGTGAGCTTCCTTTCTCAGGCGCGCATGTTAGCCAATTCCTCGGCGCGATGACATGCGACCAAGGCACGGTCGAACGGCCGAAGCTCCGGAACTTCGTTGCTGCAGCGCTCGATCGCGTAGCGGCAGCGGGTCCGGAAACGGCAGCCGCTCGGCGGGTCGATCGGCGACGGTAAGTCGCCGCTCAAGATCTCGCGCGGCCGCGCCCGCTCGGCGTTCGGGTCCGGCAGCGGGACGGCGCTGATCAGCGCGCGCGTATACGGGTGGCTCGGCCGCTCGTAGAGATGTGCGCTAGGCGCGAGCTCCATCACGCGCCCCAGGTACATCACGAGCACTCGGTGGCTGATATGCCGCACCACGGCGAGGTCATGCGCAATGAAGATCAGCGCGAGCCCGAATTCGCGCCGCAGATCGAGCAGCAGGTTCACGATCTGCGCCTGGATCGAGACGTCGAGGGCGCTCACGGGCTCGTCGCAGACGATGAGCTTCGGCTTGAGAACGAGCGCCCGCGCGATGCCGATGCGCTGGCACTGTCCGCCCGAGAATTCGTGCGGGTAACGGTTGAGCTCGCGGCCCGTCAGCCCCACGCGCCGCAGCACTTCGACGACGTCGCTGCGCACCGCGGCAGCATCGAGGTCCGGCCGGTGTGTCCAGAGCGGCTCGCTCACGATGTCGCCGACCGTCATCCGCGGATTCAGCGACGCGAGCGGATCCTGGAAGACGACTTGCACGTCACGCTTGAGGAGCCGCAGCTGCGCGGCGGAAAGCTCGGCGAGATCGCGCCCGAGCACGCAAATACGGCCTGCCGTTGCGGGTACGAGCTTGAGTAGCACGCGCGCGAGCGTCGACTTGCCGCTGCCCGACTCGCCCACGATGCCGAGCGTTTCGCCGGGAACGAGGGTCAGCTCGACGCCGTCGACGGCTTTGAGCGTGCGGTGCGACCACCAGCTACCGCCAAGAACCGGGAAGTGCACCTTGACACCCGTCGCCTCGATGAGCGGTTCCACGACCGGCGGCAAGCTCGCGTCGAGAGCCACGACCGCGGCGGCGCCCGTCAACGGCTCGTTGCGCGGCGGCGAATCGAGCCGCGGCACCGCCGCGAGCAACGTGCGCGTGTAGTCGTTTTGCGGACGATAGAAGATGTCGTCGACGGTACCCTGCTCTTTGAGCTCGCCTCCCTGCATCACGAGCACGCGGTCCGCCAACCCTGCGATCACGCCGAGATCGTGGGTGATCAGGATGATCGCCGTGTCGAAGCGGCGCTTGAGGCCCTTCAAGAGATCGAGGATCTGCGCCTGAACGGTCACGTCGAGTGCGGTGGTCGGCTCGTCGGCGATCAACACCTTGGGGCCGAGCAGCAGGCTCGTCGCGATCATCACGCGCTGCCGCATGCCGCCCGAGAGCTCGTGCGGGTAGCGGTCGAAGCGCGCCGCCGCTTCGGGGATCGCGACGGCTTCGAGCATCTCGATGCAACGCTTACGGGCGACGGTCCGCGAGACGCGCTCGTGCGCGTGGACCACCTGGAGCATCTGGTCCGCAATCGTGAGATACGGATTCAGCGACGTCATCGGGTCTTGGAAAATCATCGAGATCTTGCGGCCGCGAACCGCGCGGAGCTCGTGCTCGCGCAGCTTCAGCAAGTCGCGCCCCTCGAACACGCCGCTGCCCGTCGCGCGGCCGTTCGCTGCGACGAGCCCGAGTAGGCTCATTACGCTCTGGCTCTTGCCCGAGCCCGATTCGCCGACGATACCGAGCGTCTCACCGGCCGCGAGCTCGAAGCTCAAGTTCTTGACGGCATGCACTTCGCCGTCCTGGGTCGCGAACCGGACATCGAGGCCGTTCACCGTGAGCACGCCCATGGCCGCTAACGGTCCTTCGGGTCGAGCGCGTCGCGCATGCCGTCGCCGAGGAAGTTGAAACAGAACAACGTGAGCGCGAGAAACACCGCGGGAAAGATCAACATCCACGGCGCGCTCTCGAGCTCCACGGCGCCGTCATGCACGAGTGCGCCCCACGACGTCATCGGCTCCTGCACGCCGAGTCCCAAAAAGCTCAGGAACGATTCGACGAGGATCACTTGCGGGATCGTCAGCGTCACGTAGACGGCGACCACGCCGAGCAGGTTCGGCACGATGTGGCGTCGAATGATCGCGAACGGCCGTACGCCCTGCGCCTCGGCCGCCTCGACGAACTCGCGGCGCTTCAGGCTCAGCGTCTGGCCGCGCACGATGCGCGCCATGTCGAGCCAATTGATCGCGCCGATCGCGACGAAGATCAGCAGGATGTTCCGGCCGAAGAACACCATCAGCAGGATCACGAAGAACATGAACGGCAGCGCATAGAGGATGTCGACGATGCGCATCATCACGGAGTCGACTCGCCCGCCGAAGTAGCCGGCGACCGCGCCGTACGCGACGCCGATCACGAGGCTCACTGCCGTCGCGACGATACCGATCAGCAGCGAGATCCGTCCACCGTAGAGCGTGCGGACGAATAGATCGCGGCCGAGCGAATCGGTGCCAAAGATGTGCCCCGTCGCGAGCGCCGGGCCGGCCGACGAGTTCGCGAAGTCGGTGAAGTCGTACGCCCAGCGGCTGAACCACGGGCCCACGATCACGAACACGGCCATCGCGCCGATGATCCAGACGCCCGCGACGGCGGCGCGATTGCGCTTGAGCTTGCCCCACGCGTCGGCCCAGAGGCTGCGGCCTTGCGGCGCGACGACACCGGCATTCGCGGCTTGCACGCTCACCGGTACTTCACTTTCGGGTCGAGCCACGCGTACGCGATGTCGACGAGGAAATTGAACGCGATGATCAGGACGCCGTAGAACACGACCACGCCCATCACGAGCGTGTAGTCGCGATTCAGCGCGCCGGTCACGAAGAATCGGCCGATCCCCGGCACGCTGAAGATCTGCTCGATCACGACCGAGCCCGTGATGACGGCGGCCGTCGCGGGGCCGAGATACGAGACAACGGGCAGCAGCGCCGGCTTGAGCGCGTGCCGCAGCACGATCTGCCAGGTCGGCAAGCCCTGCGCCTTCGCCGTGCGGATGAAATTGCTGCGCAGCACCTCGATCATGCTGCCGCGCGTGAGCCGGGCCAGATACGCGATCTGCGGCAGCGCAAGCGCGATGATGGGCAGGATCATGCTGCGGAAGTCGCCGAGCCCGCCGGCCGGGAGCCAGCCGAGATAAATGGCGAAGATCAGAATGAGCAGCGGTGCCATCACGAAGTTCGGGATCGAGATGCCCGTCATCGAGACCGCCATCACCGCGTGGTCGGCCACCGAGTTCTGTTTGAGCGCGGCGAAGCAGCCGGCCCCGATTCCGAACAAGAGCGCGACGAGTATCGCGCCGCCGCCGAGCCGCAGCGACACCGGGAAGCCCGTCATGATGAGCTCCGTGACCGTGTAGTCGCGGTACTGGAACGACGGCCCGAAATCGAAATGCGCGAGGCCCCACAGATAGCGCCCGAACTGCTGGTACAAGGGCTCGTCGAGGTGGTAGGCCGCGTTGAGATTCGCCTCGATCTCGGGCAGCAGCTGCCGTTCGCTCGAGAACGGACCGCCGGGCGCCGCGCGAATCATGAAGAAGGAGAACGCGATCAGTAGCAGCAGCGTGGGAATCGCACCCAGCAGGCGGCCTAGCGAGTAGCGGAGCAAGCAACCTCTCTAATGCTTGAGGACATAGAGATCCTTGGTCGCGTGGTGGTCGAGGATGTTCGGCTCCCACCCGCCCATCCACGGTTTCTTCATGTGCTGCGTGACGTAGAAGTACAGCGGCAGTATCGGCATGTCGGCGAGCAGCACGCGCTCCGCTTCCTCTAGCAGCTTCGCGCGCTTCTCGAGGTCGAGCTCGGATTGGCTCGCGGCCACGAGCCTGTCGTACTCCGGATTGTTGTAGCTCGTGTCGTTCGACGCGTTCGTAGAACGCAGCAGCTCGGCGAACGTGAACGCGTCGTTGTAGTCGCCGATCCAGCCGTGCCGGTACACCTGCGTCTCCGTCTTCTGGTTGCGCGCGTCGACGAACACCTTCCACTCCAGGTTCCTGAGCGTCGCCTCGACGCCGAGCACCTGCTTCCACATCGACGCGATCGCGACCGCAACACGCCGGTGGTCCTCGAGCGTGTTGTACATGATCTCCGTGCGCAGCGGGTTCGCGGCCGAGTAACCCGCCTCGGCATAGAGCTTCTTGGCTTCGGCCTCCCGCTCGGCCTGAGTCCACGCGGCCTCGGGCATTGGCTGCTGAGTGTAGTGGGCGAGCGGCGGCACCCACCCGTATGCGGGTGTCTGGCCCCCGGTGAGCACCTGGCCCGCGATGACGTCGCGGTTCACGGCAAGCGCGAGCGCGCGCCTGAGCTTCAAGTTGTTCTGAAACGGGGGGCGGATCAGGTTGAAGCCGTAGTAATAGCTGCCGAGGTAGGGCGCGAGCACGAGCTCGTCGGGCAGGTTCTCGCGGATCCACGCGAGCTGGGCGTTCGGAATCGTGTAGGTGTAGTCGATCTCGCTCGCGCGGTACCGCTGGAGCTCGGAATTCGAATCCTCGATCGCGTAGTACCAGACCTCGTCGATCTTGCTCTTCGCGTTGTCCCAATAGTTCGGGTTGCGGACGAGCTTGATGTGCGATTGCACGACCCAGTCGGCCAACATGTACGCGCCGTTGCCGACGAGATTCCCGGGCCGCGTGAATTGGTCACCGTATTTTTCGACGGTTGCTTGGTGAGCGGGATAGGCCGTCGCGTGAGCGAGCAAGCCCAAGAAGTACGGTGTCGAGTTCGCGAGCTGGATTTCGAGCGTGTAGTCGTCGATCGCGCGCACGCCGAGCTCGCTCGGCGGCTTGCGGCCCGCCGTGATGTCGTCGGCGTTCACGATCGGGCTCAGGATAAAACCGTAGACCGAGAGCGTTGCGGGATCCACGCCGCGCCGCAGGCCGTAGACGAAATCCTTCGCGGTCAACGGATCGCCATTCGACCATTTCGCGTTGCGCCGCAGCGCGAAACGGTAAGTCTTGCCATCCTCACCGACGGTCCACGACTCGGCCGCACCGGGCTCGAGGTCGCCGTTCGGAGCTTCGCTGATCAAGCCTTCGAACAGATCGCGCGCGACGTGCGACGCCTGGACGCTTTGAATGCGCTGCGGGTCGATCGTCTCTACTTCTCCGCCATTGCCGAGGCGCAGCACTTGGACCTCGGCGAGCTCGGTGCCGCTCGCGCCGCCGACTTTCGGCCCGGTCGAACCAGCGCCGCGGTCCTCACCGCCTCCGCAGGAAGCGACGGCAAGACTCGCAATCGCCGCCGCGCAAACACCGAATCGTTTCATTTCTCGCGTCACTCCACTGATTTTCTATTGGCACTGAGCGCGCGAGTCGGAGGAGGTTCCTCAGGCAATCCGGCGCTGGCGTTTCTTCAGATGCACGAGCAGCAGCGAGATCGCCGCGGGCGTCATCCCGGAGATCCGCGCGGCTTGGCCGATGTCGTGGGGACGAATCCGTCCCAGCTTCTCGCGGATCTCGTTCGACAGGCCGTGCACTTGGCCGTAATCGAAGTCCGCTGGCAGCGGCGTGCTGTCTTGGCGCTTCTGGCGCTCGATCTCCGTGCTCTGGCGTGCGACGTAGCCGGCGTAATGAGCGTCGATCTCGAGGCTGCCGATCCACTGCTGCGCGGTTTCCTCGTCGCGGCCAGCAAGCGACGGAGACTCGCCGACGCGCGCGAGCGCCGTGACGTCGCCGTACGCGATGCCGGGGCGGCGCAGCAGCCCGAGCGCGGAGCTGTCGCGTGCGAGCGGCTCGAGCGCGCCGCCGGCTCGGCACGTCGCCCGGGCGCACGAAGATGCCGCTCAAGCGCGCGGTCTCGGCCGCGAGCCAATCGCGCCGCGCCTCGAAGCTCGCCCAACGCGCGTCATCGACGACGCCGAGCTCGCGGCCCGTCGGCGTGAGCCGCAAATCCGCGTTGTCCTCGCGCAGCGACAGCCGGTACTCCGCGCGGCTCGTGAACATCCGGTAGGGCTCGGTCGTGCCGCGCGTGATCAAGATCGTCGATCAGCACGCCGATGTAGGCCTCCTCGCGCCGCGGCAACCACGGCTCGCGCTCGCGCACCGCGCGGCCCGCGTTGATGCCGGCCACGATGCCTTGCGCGGCGGCCTCCTCGTAGCCGGTCGTGCCGTTGATCTGTCCCGCGAAGAAGAGACCTTCGATCGCCTTCGTCTCGAGCGTGCCTTTCAGATCGCGCGGATCGAAGTAGTCGTACTCGATCGCATAGCCGGGCCGCGTGAGGTGAGCGTTCTCGAACCCCGGAATCGAGTGCACGAGGTCGAGCTGCACGTCGAACGGCAGCGACGTCGAGATGCCGTTCGGATAGATCTCGAAGGTCGACAGTCCTTCCGGCTCGATGAAGATCTGATGCCGCGTGCGGTCCGCGAACCGCACCACTTTGTCTTCGATCGACGGGCAGTAGCGCGGGCCGATCCCTTCGATCGCGCCCGTGAACAGCGGCGAGCGGTCGAGGCCCGCGCGGATGATGTCGTGGGTGCGTTCGGTCGTGTGCGTAATGTGGCACGACACCTGACGCGGATGCTCCGCGCGCCGGCCGAGGAACGAGAACACGGGCACCGGCACGTCGCCGGGCTGCTCCGCGAGATTCGAATAGTCGACGCTGCGGCCGTCGATGCGCGGCGGCGTGCCGGTCTTCAAGCGCCCGACCGCGAGCCCCAAGTCACGGAGCTTGCGCGCGAGGCCGATCGACGCGGGGTCGCCCGCGCGGCCGCCCGAATAGTTCACCTGGCCCACGTGGATCTTGCCGTCGAGGAACGTGCCGACCGTCAGCACGACGGTTGGGGCCGCGATTCGCATGCCGGCCTGCGTGACGACGCCGCGCACCTTCGTGCCGTCGAGCATCAGGTCGTCGACGTTCTGCTGCAGCAACGTGAGGTTCGGCTCCGCGTCGAGCAGCTCGCGGATCGCGCGCTTGTAGAGCTGGCGATCGGCTTGCGCGCGTGTCGCGCGCACGGCGGGCCCCTTGCTCGCGTTGAGAATCCGGAAGTGAATGCCGGCGCGGTCGATCGCACGAGCCATGCCGCCGCCGAGCGCGTCGATCTCCTTCGTGAGATGCCCCTTGCCGATCCCGCCGATCGCGGGATTGCAGCTCATCTGGCCGAGCGTCTCGAGGTTCTGCGTGAGCAACAGCGTGCGGACTCCCATTCGCGCCGCCGCCAGCGCGGCTTCGGTGCCGGCGTGGCCGCCGCCAACCACGATACAGTCGTAGCGAGTGGGATAGTCCATGAGGATGAGTTCGTGAGTCTTGGGCGTCCTTTGGCCGGATTCTAGGGCCTGCGCCGCGAGGCTGGCCAGCGCCGGCGGCGTGAAATCGGCGCACGTGCGCACTGGTAAGTTCGCGATCCGTCGGCGAACATTCGCCGCCATGCACCGTCTCGCGATCTCGAGTTTCGCGCTCGCCGCGGCCGCAGCGCTCGTGTTTCCGGGGCTCGCACGCGGCGACGACCTGAGCCAGGAGCGCTGCCGGCTCGCGGCCGACCAACTGCCGGCGGCGTTCGCGCGCTGCGGCGTGTTGAAGGTCCCGGAGAACCCGGCGGTACCCGACGGCGCGCAGGTCGAGCTGTTCGTCGCACGCGTCGCGGCGCTCACGTCGGCGCCGAAACCCGACCCGCTGCTGCTGATCGCGGGCGGCCCTGGGCAGAGCACGGTCGACTTCTATCTGCAGATGCGTGCCGCGTTCGAGGCCGTGCGCCGCGAGCGCGACTTGATCCTCGTCGACCAACGCGGGACGGGCCGTTCGTCCGCGGGCTTCACCTGCAACGTGCCCGACGACCTCGCACTCGACACGGCGGGGCCGGAGCAGCTCGGTTCGTTCATCGACAGCTGCGTCGCGGGGCTCGAGCACGACCCGCGGTTCTACACGACGACGGTCGCAGTCGCCGACCTCGAGGAAGTGCGCGCAGCTCTCGGCATCGCGCAGTGGAATCTGTACGGCATCTCGTACGGCACACGCGTTGCGCAACACTATTTGCGACGCTTCCCCGAGCATGCGCGCGCGGTCGTGCTCGACGGCGTGGTGCCGCCGGCGCTCGCGCTCGGGCCCGACGTCGCGCGCGAGGCGCAGCGCGCCCTCGATGAAATTTTCGCGCGCTGCCGCGCCGACGACGGCTGCGGGAAACACTTTGCGGACCTGCCGGCGGAATTCGCAACGCTGCTCGCGCGCCTCGAGGCCGCGCCCGTGGGCAACGCCACGCGCGCAGGCGCGGCCGCGGAGGCGCCGCCGGCGGAGCCGGCCGCCGCGCTAGCACCGCCCGAGAAGACCACGTTCGGCGCGCAAGAGCTCCGCGCGCTCGTGCGGTTCATGAGCTACAGCAGCACGACCGTCGCACTACTGCCGGTGCTGTTGCACGAGGCGTACAACGGGAACTATGACCCGCTCGTGAGCCAGGCGAGCACGCTGCTGCGGGGCTTGCCCGAGTCGTTGAGCTTCGCGATGAGCAACTCCGTCGTTTGCACGGAAGACATGCCGTTCGTCGCCGCCGGCGCGGGCGACGGGCTCGCCGACACTTATCTCGGCACGTCGATCGTCGACTCGCTGAGCCTCATCTGCTCGCGCTGGCCAGCGGGCGAGATCGACGCCGACTTCAAGACGCCGGTGCAGTCCGAGCTGCCCGTGCTGCTCTTGTCGGGCAGCAACGACCCCATCACGCCGCCGGACTATGCGCAGCTCGTCGCCGCGACGCTGCCGAACAGCGCGCAGCTCGTCGGTCAGGGTCAGGGGCACGGCCTCCTGCCCGTCGGCTGCGTGCCGCGGATCATCGCGAAGTTCATCGACGATCCGAATCCGCAGTCGGTGGCGGCGGACTGCCTTGCGGCCGAGCCGCCGACCCCGTTTTTCTTGACCCTGCTCGGGCCCGCGCCGTGATCCGCACGTCATGATCGAGGTCGACGACATCGGCAAGCGGTTCGGCGAGGTGCGCGCGCTCGACGGCGTGAGCTTCACCGCGGCCGACGGCAAGATCACGGGGCTGCTCGGCCCGAACGGCGCGGGCAAGTCGACCTGCCTCCGGATCCTTTCCACCGTGCTCACCGCGGACCGCGGCAGAGCGCGCATTGGCGGTACGGATCTCGCCGTAGACCCACTCGCGGCCCGGCGCCTGCTCGGCGTGTTGCCGCACGGCTCGGGCCTTTACCCGCATCTCACGGCGCGCGAGAACATTCTCTACTACGGGCGTCTTCACGGCCTCGACGAGATTCTGCTCGCGGCAGCGCACGCAAGCGTTGATTGCGCGGCTCGATCTCGGCGCGATCGCCGACCGCAAGGCGAAGGGCTTCTCGCAGGGCGAGCGTACGAAGGTCGCCGTTGCACGCGCGCTGATCCACGATCCGCAGCACGTGCTCCTCGACGAGCCCACGAGCGGCCTCGACGTGATGGCGACGAGGCATCTGCGCGACTGGCTGCGCGAGCTGCGCGCGCAAGGACGGTGTGTCCTGCTATCGAGCCATGTGATGCAAGAGGTCGAGGCGCTCGTCGACGACCTCGTGATCATCGCGGCCGGCCGCGTCGCGCTGCGCGGCACGCCTGCCGAGCTCGCGCAACGCTTCCCGGGGCGCTCGCTCGAAGAGATCTTCGTGCACGCCGTGAGCGGCAGCGCCGCGGAGGCCGTATGAGGTCGGCCGCTTGGATCGTCTGCGTAAAGGAAGTGCTCGAAACGGCACGCGACCGGCGCACGCTCGGCTCGTTGTTGCTTGCGCCGCTTCTCGGCC
Source organism: uncultured Gammaproteobacteria bacterium (assembly GCA_963742115.1). GTDB lineage: Bacteria > Pseudomonadota > Gammaproteobacteria > Steroidobacterales > Rariloculaceae > FEN-1219. The sequence goes on along the minus strand of CAVUKQ010000003.1, from coordinate 458,818 downwards.
CGGCGCTGTTCGCGGTGCTCATCAATGTGGTCGTGACGCGCAACTTGTCGTCGCTCGACGAGCCGCTCGACGTGCCGATTCCGGGCGCGGAGCACGCGCCGAACCTGGTCGCATTCCTGAGTGCGCGCGGGATTCACGACGCTCAGGATTCGCAGATCGCCGATATCGACACCGCAGCCGCGGCCGTGAGCACCGGCCGCCGCGACGTGGTGCTCGTGATCGACGACCGTTACGGCGAGGATTTCGGCAGCGCACGCGCGGCGCGGGTAACGCTGATCTACGACCGGTCGAAGTCGCGGGCCGCGAGCCGCATCGAGCGCGTACGCTCTGCCGTCTCGGCGTACGGGCAGCAGGTCGGCACGCTGCGGCTGGTCGCGCACGGCGTGGATCCGCAGCTGTTGCGGCCGCTGATCGTCGACGACCTCGACGTCTCGACGGCCGAGGGCCGCTCCGTGCTGATGCTCGGCGTGCTGACGTACTTCCTGCTGTTCGCGACGTTCGCGGGCGGAATGCACCTCGCGATCGACACCACGGCCGGCGAGCGCGAGCGCAAGTCGCTCGAGCCTTTGCTCGCGCTGCCTGTCACGCGCACGCAGCTCATCGTCGGGAAAATGGCCGCGACCGATCTGCTATACCCTGCTCGCCCTCGCGCTCACGTTAGCCGCATTCGGCATCGCACTCTCGCGACTGCCGCTCGAGAAGCTCGGCATGAGTGCGAGCTTCGGGCTTGGCACTGCGCTCACCGCGTTCGCGCTGCTCTGCCCGATCGCGCCGCTCGGCGCGGCGCTGATGACGATTGTCGCGTCTTTCACGAAGACCTATCGCGAGGCCCAGACCTACCTCGGGCTCCTGTTGCAGCTCCCGACGCTGCCGGTGATTTTCGCGAGCATGTTGAACGTGGAGCCGACGCGAGCGCTCATGTGGATCCCGAGCTTGAGCCAGCACCTGCTCGTGACGACGCTGATCAAGGCTCAGCCGCTCGATCCACTACTCGTCGCAATCTCGGCGGGCGGCAGTCTCGCGGTCGGAGCCGTGCTCGTTTGGATCGCGATTTGGCTCTATCGGCGCGAAGCAATTCTCGGTTAGCGAAGGCCGCACGCTTATGTAAATTTTCGCGGCCCGCTTCTGGGAGCGCGGTCACGTAGCGAGTTTTTCTCGGCTGGCACAGTGCGGCGCAGTCCACTTCGATTGCCGCCCAACGATGTCACAGCAGCCCGCCGAACCCTCCACTCCTGCCTCGCGCGACTCACTCACGGGCGCGCTCGCGCGTCCGAGCCTGATCACGCTGCTGAACGAGCAAGCCGCGCACGCTCAACGCACCGGCAACGTGTTCTGTCTCTGCCTCATCGACGTCGACCGCCTCCGCAGCATCAACGACAGCCGCGGCGTCGCGGCCGGTGATGCGCTGCTCGCGGCGCTCGCGGCGCGCCTGCGCAGCGTGCTCGAGGCCCCTGCGTGGCATCGCTCCGAATACACGTTGGCGCGCTATGACGGCGGCGCACTCATGGTGCTCGCTCGGCCGTGCAGCGTGCATCAGGGCGAGACGCTGGCCGAGGCGCTGCGCTTCGGCGTGGCCGAGGCGCCGCTCGCAGACCGACAGAGCGCGACGGTGTCGATCGGCGTCGCGCAGCATCGGATCGGCGAGTCGATCGACTCGTTGCTCGCTCGCACCGAGCGCACGATGTACCTCGCCAAACAGTTCGGGCGCGATCGCGTCGAGGTTTCGCCGACGCCGCCGAGCCGCGTCGAGCGCGCCAAGGTCGTCGGCATCCGCGACTGATTCTGGGCGACGCCGATGCTCGTTCCCCTGGTAGTGCAATCGATATGTTCCGCGGTATATTTCGGCAACAAAGCGAGATTGGTTCCGCTGCGTCGCGGAGTCTCCAGTCGTCCGTAGCCAGGAGACACCCATGAAACTGAGCGCGCGCAACTCGCTTGCGGGCACCTTCGCAGGATCGAATTCGGCGCCGTCAACGCCGAGGTCACATTGGAGCTCGCGCCGGGCTTGATGATCGTCTCGATCATCACGTTCGACGCGGCCAAGAGTCTCGGCCTCAAGGAAGGCAAGAAGGCCTACGCGGTCATCAAGGCCTCGAGCGTAATGATAGGCGTCGACTGACGCGGACGAGACAACCAACCGGCGAGTCTCGCGACAGCTCGACCTCCGCCTGAGTCGTCTTCAGCTAAGACCGCAGGCCGCTAACGTCCGTTTTAGTGAGCAGGTCGAGCCTCGGACATCGCGCTGCTCGAATTGTGAAGCCGGCGCCGCTCGGCATTCCCTTGCAGATAGGCCAATGGATCCGTCCACGCGAAACGTCTCATACCCCTAAACTTTCCGCCCCACTCCACCGAAGGCGCGCCATGCAGCGCAGCGTATTGGCCCGCCGTGAGCTCCCAGAACTCCTCCACGGATCCACGAATCCGATGTGAGAGCGCTCCGTAGCGCCGGCGCCGGTAGACGCCTTCAACGGGGCCGGCCTGCGACGCATACGCGCGTAGTGCTGCCACGGATTGCGCCAGCACTGAAGACAGATCAACGACTACGTTCGTCAAAATACGCGTGAGCGGCACCTGCACTTCGTAAACGCGCACGCGAGCCTCCACGCCAGGAGCGACCGCCATCGAGTCGAGCGCGCGCGCCAGCGCATGTGCTACGGCGAGGTGTTCCGGATGAAAATCGACCCGTGACGGCGCGTAAATCACGGTCGGCTCATGCCGTCCCAGTACCTCGATCAGCAGCGCCTCCAATTCGGGTACTTCCCACGCGCCTTCAGGCAGCCCGAGCCATTCGAGCGGTTTGATACCGAGTCGTCGAGCGGCCTCCGTGGCCTCATCCTTCCGGATTGCTGCTACTTCGTCGGCAGTCGCCGCGGCCATTGAACGCCTGCCGTCGGTGGCGATGACTACGACGACTTCGTCGCCGGATTGGGTGTGCCGAAGAATGGTTCCCGAGCACGCAATGGCTTCATCGTCCGGATGCGGCGCGATGATGACCACACGCTCCCGCCCAGTTGATGACCACGGCCGCGCACGACTCCGCAGCAATCTGCCTCCGACGAAGAAGGCGCAGTCCCACGCGAGCTCGAAAAGACCGGACGCCCGCCGCCGTATCGCCTTGAGCGCTCGCCTTAAAGGACATCGAATTCCGCTCCACTCAGATGCCAATTCTGAGGTTTCCGCAATTGATCCATCGAGAAGATCAGCAGTGAACGGGACGATGTGGACGGCGAATGCCGGGCCGGGAAGGAAGCCCGCTCGACGCAGCAGCTTGTGGAGAACAGTGCCGGGAACGGCGAGCGTCGCGAGTATGTCCGCGCCGGCGGCGTACGTGCTCTCGATCACTTCCGCGAGCAGGCTTTCCTGGACGCCCGGTTCGGTATTGGGTGCGACGACCTCTGCAAGAAACGCCGACGTCTTGGCCGAGGTTCTCGCGACATGGCTGGCGGAATAGCCGACGACGTCACCTCCGCGCCGCGCCACCACCACGCGGTACTTGTAGGTCGGCGAATCAAGGAAGCGCCATTGCACCCACGCGCTATCGCGCACCGTCGAGAACATCGCGTCTGGCCTACACCGCGCCCACAGGCGGTCCAAGCTGCTGTCGGCTCGCTCGATCTCGCGGAATTCGATACGCGGGTCTTTGTGCAGACGGTTCTTCAGCAAACCGCCCCAAAGGTCCGAGATGAAGGTTGCGCGTCGCAGCCAAGGCATGCCGAGACGGCGAGCTGCGAACACTTCCGGCCGGAGTGGTCGGATCAGCCATTGCAACGGAAACAGATTCTCCCAACCGGCTGCGGCGGTTCTGGAGCCCCAGCGCTCATTGGGTAATCCGAGCGTGAACGCAACGCCGCGCGCTTTCCACTCCGCAAACGCACGACTCGTGCCCCGCGTGAGGAGACCTCGACGGCGAAACTCAGGCGCCGTCATTGCGTCGACGGAAATCATTGCAGTGGCCATCGAGCCAGCCAAACAGTATCTGAGCGGTATTCCGCCATAGTGAAATACTGCTTTGCCGCCGGCAGTCGCGAGCCACACATTGGCGGCCGTTGACGGCCAGTGCATCAATTTCCAGCGCCAATGATCGAGTCCGACGTCGTCACTAAACCGGCCGCCGAGTAGCTTGACGAGATCGTGCTCGTCGCCCTTCTGGTAAGCGCGAATGCTGGGGTGTTCGGAAGCCACGGACTCGGCGCGTTGGTGGTGCGGTTCGAAGGCAGCACCAGCGAGTGTATGCGATTTGGAACGGGACGAGGCGCGAGCGCCGCCCGCGAGGCCGGTGGTGCTACTACTTTCCGATACAGAACGTCGCGAAGATTTCCCCGAGCAAGTCGTCGCTCGTGAGCTCGCCGGTGAGCTCGCCGAGCGCGGCTTGGGCCTGGCGGAGCTCTTCGGCGGCGAGCTCGAGCGCGCCTCCGATGGCCGCGCGCGCGGCGGCAAGCCGCCCGCGCGCGCGCTCGAGCGCGTCCAGATGGCGCCGCCGAGCACTGAAGGTGCCCGGCGCGTCGCCCGTGAAGCCGGCAACCGCGTGCAGATGGGCAATCAGCGCATCGATACCCTCGCCCGTGAGCGCCGAGACGTGCAGTGCAATCGTGTCTCCTGACGACGGTGGCGTGTGCGCAATCGCGGACTCGAGAAGGTCGAGCTTGTTGCGGACGAGCGTGAACGGAGTACCGGCCACCGCGGCGCGGGCGGCGGCGAGCGATGCGTCGAGCGGCTCGCGCACGTCGGCGACCCAGAGCACGCGATCCGCGCGGCCAACCTCGACCCGCGCACGGCGTAGGCCTTCGCGCTCGACCGGGTCCGCAGACTCGCGCAAGCCCGCGGTGTCGACGATGCTGACGGCCAACCCATCGAGCGACAGATGCTCGCGCAACGGATCGCGCGTCGTGCCGGGGATATCGGTGACGATCGCGGCGTCGTAGCCCGCCAAGCGATTCAACAAGCTCGACTTGCCCGCGTTCGGCGGACCCGCGATGGTCACGGTGAGGCCGTCGCGCAGCGTCGCGCCGGACCGCGCTTGGATCGCGAGCGCCGCGAGATCGGCGAGCAGCGCGTCGAGCTCCGCCTCGCAGTCGGCCGCCGCGTCGAACGCGAGCTCCTCCTCCGGAAAGTCGAGCCACGCCTCGATCTTTACGCGCAGCTGGGTGAGGCCAGCTTGGATGGCGGCGACGCGCGCCGAAAACTGCCCGTCGAGCGAACGCAACGCGGCGCGCGCGGCGCTAGCCGAGCCGCTCGCGACCAGGTCTGCGACGGCTTCGGCTTGGAGCAGGTCGAGCTTGTCGTTGAGGAATGCTCGCAGCGTGAACTCGCCCGGCTCGGCGCCGCGTGCACCGAGCGCGAACGCGCGCTCGAGGAGCCGGTCGCTGACGGTCCGGCCGCCGTGGCCGTGGAGCTCTACGACATCCTCGCCGGTGTAGGAATGCGGTGCGGGGAAGAACAGCACGAGCCCTTGGTCGATGCGTTCGCCGTCGGCGTCGCGGAACGAACACAGCTCGGCGTAGCGCGGGCGCACCTCGCAACCGACGATCGCCCTGCAAATCGACTGCGCGGCCGGCCCGGAGAGACGCACGATCGCTACGGCGCCGGTGCCTGGCGCGGTAGCGAGAGCCGCGATCGTGTCGTGACGCCGGTACTGCATTGACGTCCCCGGGCGAGCTTCCTGCGCGAGCTGCGCGCGCGACGTTCGTCCGTAGCCCGCTGCTGCCTAAGCCGCAGCCGCGGATTCGCGCGCGACGACCTTGTTGATGCGCCACTGCTGCAGGATCGACAACCCGGTGTTCGTGAGCCAGTAGAGCACGAGGCCCGATGGGAACAGGAAGAAGAACCCCGTGAACACGAGCGGCATGATCTGCATGACACGCGCCTGCATCGGATCGGGTGGCGGCGGGCTCATCCGCGTTTGGAAGAACATCGCGACGCCCATCAACAGCGGCAGAACGTAGAACGGATCGCGCGCCGAGAGATCGTCGATCCAGAGCATGAACGGAGCTTGGCGCATCTCGACACTTTCGATCAGCACCCAGTAGAACGCGAAGAAGAACGGCATCTGGATCAGCATCGGCAAGCAGCCGGCCGCGGGATTCACCTTCTCCTTCTTGTAGAGCTCCATCATTGCCTGGCTCAGCGCCTGCCGGTCTTCTTTAAAGCGCTCTTGCAAGGCCTTCATCCGCGGGGCGAGGCGGCGCATCTTCGCCATCGATCGGCCGCTCATCGCCGTGAGCTTGTAGAAAACGAGCTTGATCATGATCGTCACGAGAACGATCGCGAGACCCCAGTTGTTGACGAACAACTCGACCCGCGACAGCAGCCAAAATAGCGGCTGGGCGAGCAGGTAGAGCCGGCCGTAGTCGACGGTGCGCTCGAGCTGTGGCCCTGCGGCCTTGAGCTGGTCTTGCAGCTTCGGCCCGACGAACAGCGTGAAGCGATAGTCGAGCGGCGTCGCCGCGTCGACGGTCTCGACAGCGCCGCGAGCGCTCAATACGAACTCTTGGCCGCGCGTCTTTGCTTCGTAGCTCACTTCGTCCGCGGTTGGCGGTACCGCGGCCGCGACGAAGTGATGCTGGATCGCGGCGAACCAGCCGCCCTTCACCGTCTGCGTCACAGGCGTTTTGGCGATGTCGTCGAACTTGAGCTTCTGAAACGCCGCGCCATCGAACAAGGTCGGTCCCGAGACGGAGTAGGAATCGACGGACGTGTAGGAGCGTTTGACCGCGTGATAGAGCCGTGCCATTTGGGCGTACGGCGCCGCACGCCAGGACGTGCCGGCAGACGCGTTCGCCTTGAGATCGAGGTCGACCGCGTAGGCGCCGCGGCGGAACGTATAGACCTTTTGCGCCGTAACGGCGCCCTCGCCCGCCCAGTCGAGGGTCACGACCAAAGTATCCTGGCCATCCGCGAGCGCGAAATCAGCGCTCTCGGCCCGGAACCGTTCGAGATGCGTCGGCGACGCGCCGCCGCCGGCGCTCAAGATTCCGGTCTGGAATACCCAACGCGTGTCGGGCTCGTAGTCGAGCAAACGCACCGCTCTGTCGGGCTCGTGTTTCGCAACGGGATAGGCGCGCAGGTCGGCGCGCACGAGGTCCCCACCCTGCAAGTTGATCTGCACGTCGAGTACGTCGGTGCGCACGCGGATGAGGTCGGATCCCGCCGGCACCGTGGTTGCCGGCGCGGGGGGCCGCTGTTGCGGTTGTCGGTGAGCCCGAGCTGGGCTGATCGAGCGACGGCAGCGTCTCTGATCCGGCGGGTACACCTGGAGTCGGCCGCGACGTCGGGCGGCGTAACTACCGGGCTGACCGCGGTCGAGTAGTCGTTTGTCCAGGTCGTGTACGCGAGCCACAACAGCGCGAGGAACGTGATCCAGAGAAACAGGCGAAGGTTGTCCCGGACGCTATCCATGGTGATCCGCCGACGCTTGCGCCTTCAAACGCGTGAAATGCCGATCGAGGCTCTCGCGCAGCACGCCGTTTCTCGGTACGCTCAGCGCCCGTCTTCGCCATGACGACGAAGTCCCAACAGGGCAACGATTGCTGCATGCGAAAGGCTTCCCTCGCGAGGCGTTTCAGTTTGTTCCGATCGACCGCCCTTTTGGCCGCTCGCCGCGAGATCGTCAAGCCGAGCCGCGCGACAGGCCGAGCGTTCGGCCGCCCGAGGATCGTGAAAAAACGATCGCTCGACCGCGCCGGGTCCGCAAAGACGCGCCCGAACTCCTTTGAAGTGTGTAGCCGTTGCTCGGGAGAAAACCCTGCGGGCGTGCCGGGCAACGTCGCGCCAAATCCCGGCTCGTTACGGCGCCAGGCGAGCGCGACCCTTTGCACGCCGGCTAGAGAGAACCTTGCGACCCGCACTCGTGGACATGCGCGCGCGAAAACCGTGGGTACGCTTACGATGCAAATTGCTGGGCTGAAAAGTGCGTTTCATGCTTGCGTCCCGGGGATGGCAAGAGTTCTAGGGAAAACAAAAGGATGTAGGAGCGTCTGAGAGCCGCGAACTGTACGCGGCGTGCACGGGTCCGTCAATACTGCGGAAGGGCTCGGCCGCGCGGATTGAGGGTTCAGAGCGTGCTCGCTAAGCTGTGGATAAAAGGGACGCGTAACGATTAGACTCACAAACGCTCCCTGGCCCAACACCCACTCTAATCTCGAGATTCGAAGATCTTCCGTGGCAGAGAACTCGGCGGTTTACTCGTCCCTTTGGAGTCAGTGCATCCGCACGCTCGAAGCGGATCTGTCCGAGCAGCAGTTCAACACGTGGATACGGCCGCTGCAGCCCGTCGCCGACGGCGCGCTACTGCGCCTGCTCGCGCCGAATCGGTTCGTCGTGGACTGGGTCAAGAGCCACTGTCTCGAGAACATTCGCTCGTGGTGGAGCGCGCACAGTCAGACCGGCACCGAGGTCGTGGTCGAGGTAGGCAGCCGTCCCACGGCAAAACGCGAAGCTCCGATTGCCGCCGAGACAGAGGTCAGGGGCGGTACGCCGCTGCTTGGCAGCCGGCTCAATGCCGGGTTTACGTTCGAGAGCTTCGTAGAAGGGAAGAGCAACCAGCTCGCACGGGCGGCGGCGATCCAGGTCGCGCAAAACCCCGGCAGCGCCTACAACCCGCTGTTCATCTACGGGGGTGTGGGTCTCGGCAAGACGCACCTGATGCAGGCGGTTGGCAATTTGATTCTCGCGGCTGATCCAGGCGCGAAGGTCGCGTATGTCCACTCCGAGCGATTCGTGAGCGACATGGTGCGCGGGCTCCAACACAACACGATCGCGGAATTCAAACGGGCTTATCGAACGCTCGACGCGCTGCTGATCGACGACATCCAGTTTTTCGCGAACAAGGATCGGTCGCAGGAAGAATTCTTCCATACATTCAATGCGTTGCTAGAAGGACAGCGGCAGATCATCCTGACCTGCGACCGCTATCCGAAGGAAGTGACGGGCCTCGAGGAGCGTCTAAAGTCGCGGTTCGGCTGGGGACTCACGGTCGCGATCGAGCCGCCCGAGCTCGAGACGAGCGTGGCTATTCTCATGAGCAAAGCAGCCGCAGAGCACGAAGCGCTGCCCGAAGAGGTTGCGTTCTTCGTAGCGCAGCGGATTCGTTCGAACGTTCGGGAGCTCGAGGGGGCTTTGCGGCGCGTGCTCGCTAACGCGCGCTTCACGGGTCAACCGATCACGCTCGAGTTTGCCAAGGATGCGCTGCGCGACGTGCTTGCGTTGCAGGACAAGCTCGTGACCGTCGAGAACATTCAGAAGACCGTCGCCGAGTATTTCAAAATACGCGTAGCGGATTTATTGTCGAAGCGCCGCAATCGTTCGATCGCGAGGCCGCGACAAATTGCCATGGCTCTCGCGAAAGAACTGACGACGCATAGCTTGCCCGAGATCGGCGACGGATTTGGCGGGCGAGACCACACGACAGTGTTGCACGCATGCCGCCGGATCAAGGCGCTGCGAGAGACTGAGACGCGGGTGAAAGAGGACTACAACAACCTGTTGAGAACGCTAACGGCTTGATGGGCACAGCCTGTCGACAACTTTGGCCGCAGTTTTCATCCACAGTTAGGGCACGGCCCCACGGCCAGTTGTGCACGAACTCAGACGTTGCGTAATACATTGAATACCAATAAGCATTCCGGCTTATCCAGCGATTTTCTGGTAGCTAATAACTACAACAGTATTAAATATAGGCAGAAACAATAATGAAGTTCAGCGCAACCCGGGAAGCAATTCTCAAGCCCCTTCAAACGGTCGTTGGTGTCGTCGAACGACGTCAGACAATGCCGATCCTCAGCAACGTTTTGCTCGCGGCCGAGGGCGGAAAGCTGCGAGTGACTGCGACGGATCTCGAAGTCGAGATCGTTGCAGATGCCGAGGTCAAGGTGGAAAGCTCGGGTGAGGTGACGGTACCCGGTCGCAAGCTGCACGAGATTTGCCGGGCGATCCCGGAGGGTACGACGGTCGAAGTTACGCTGAACGGCGAGCGGCTGACCGTGAAAGCGGGTCGCAGTCGGTTTACGTTGTCTACGCTGCGCGCCGCGGACTTTCCGGCGGTCGAGGAGATCGCCGCGAAGCAGACCCTGCGCTTGACGCGTGAAGACCTCCGCCAGCTCATCGACAAGACGCACTTCTCGATGGCGCAGCAGGATGTCCGCTACTACCTGAACGGTTTGCTGCTCGAGACTGAGCGCAAGACGCTGCGCGCGGTCGCAACCGATGGCCATCGCCTCGCGCTGTCGGAGATCACCCTTGGAACAGCCGCAACGCGGGACGAGCAGCTCATCGTGCCGCGCAAGGGTGTGCTCGAGCTCAACCGATTGCTCGAAGGCGAGGGTGACGTCGAGGTCGCGCTCGGCGCGAATCACATACGCGTGCAAATCGAAGGAATTCGCCTCACTTCGAAGCTGATCGATGGTCGTTTCCCGGAGTACGCGCGCGTTATACCCAACCAGCCGAAGCACGTCATCACCGCCGATCGCAATCTCCTGCGGCAGGCGCTGCAGCGCACGGCCATCCTTTCGAACGAAAAATACCGTGGTGTCCGGCTCGAGCTCGGGGCTAACAGCGTCGTACTGCAGGCGAACAACCCCGAGCAGGAGGAGGCGGTAGAGACGCTCGAGGTCGAGTACTCCGGCGATGCGATGGAGATCGGGTTCAACGTGAATTACTTGCTCGACGCGCTCGCTGCGGTTCCGAGCGAGCAGGTCGAGTTGGGCGTGCAGGATTCGAATTCGAGCTGCCTGATTCGCGAGCCAGGCGAAAGCAAGACGAAATTCGTCGTCATGCCGATGCGCCTGTAGGCGCTTTGCGGGGGTTCGCGAAAGTTGGCGCTGCGCCGCGTACGCGTCGTCGATCTCCGATGTTTGGCTGAGGTCGAGCTCGCGCTCGACCCGGTACGCAATTACATCTACGGCCCGAACGGAGCTGGGAAGACCAGTATCCTCGAGGCCATCTTCCTGCTCGGACGGGGTCGATCCTTTCGAACCCGGCAAATCCGGCGCCTAATTCGTCACGGCCGTCCCGGGCTCGCAGTCTTCGGAGAAGTGGAGGAAGGGCAGCGACTGCGCCGCGTTGGCGTCGCGTTCAGTCAAGGTCACTTAGAGAAGCGGATCGACGGCGAGCCGGCGGCCGGGACCGCCGCGTTGGTCGAGATCCTGCCTGTTCACACGATAGACCCGAGTAGTCACGAGCTGATCCAGGGAGGGCCGAGCGAGCGTCGCAGGTTTCTCGACTGGGGAGTGTTCCACGTGGAACACGGCTATCTAGACGCGTGGCGCCGCTATCGTCGCGTGCTAGGGCAGAGGAACGCAGCCTTAAAGAAGGGAGCGCCCCCGTCGGAGCTCGCGACATGGACCTTGGCGTTGGGCGAAGCGGGTACCGTGATCGATGGGAGCCGCGCGGCCTATGTCGCAGAGCTGGCACCTGAAGTCGCCCAGCGGGGTGCGGCGTTACTCGATCGACCTCTGACGCATCGATTACGACCGTGGATGGCCCACGGCGCTCTCACTCGTCGATGCGCTCCAGGAGACCGAAAGCCGCGACCGTCTGTTCGGCAATACGGAAATTGGTCCTCATCGGGCCGACCTCGCGATCTACCTGGAGGGACACCGAGTGCATGAGGAAGCGTCCCGCGGGCAGCAAAAGCTCGCGGCCGCGGCGTTGGTTCTCGCTCAGGCGACCTTATTCGGCCGGGCGCGGGGCGGCAGCGCCTTGCTGATCGATGATCCAGCCGCAGAGCTGGACGGCGCGGCACTCGAACGCTTGCTGCTCGCGCTCGACACGGTGGGCGCACAGCTAATCCTCACGGGCCTTACGCCCGCGCAACTCCCGCCGCACAAGGCGTCGGCAATGTTTCACGTGGAACGTGGAGAGGTGCGCGCGCTATAATCGCCCACCTCCCCAGCTAGAGAAATTCTGGATGAGCCAGAGCGAATATACTTCGAAAAATATCAAGGTCTTAAAGGGTCTCGAAGCGGTCCGAAAACGGCCCGGAATGTACATCGGAGACACCGACGACGGCACCGGTCTCCACCACATGGTTTTCGAAGTCGTCGACAACGCCGTCGACGAAGCGCTCGCTGGCTACTGCAAGGAAATTAGCGTCACGATCCACTCGGACGAATCGATCACTGTGGTCGACGACGGCCGAGGCATTCCGGTCGATATCCATCCTGAGGAAGGACGCTCCGCCGCCGAAGTCATCATGACCGTGCTCCACGCGGGCGGTAAGTTCGATGACGACTCCTACAAAGTTTCCGGCGGCCTGCACGGTGTCGGCGTGTCCGTCGTCAACGCGCTGTCCGAAGTCCTCGTGCTCACGATCTACCGCGGCGGCCAGGTATACCAACAGACCTATCGACTGGGTGAGCCGGAGGCGCCACTCGCGGCCGTAGGCAAGACGGATCGCCGGGGCACGATGGTTCATTTCAGGCCGAGCTCCACGATCTTTACGAACATCGAGTTCGACTACGACACGCTTGCTAAGCGATTGAGAGAGCTGTCGTTTTTGAACTCCGGTGTGCGGATCAGGCTTAGCGACGAACGCGATGAGCGCAACGACGTCTTCCAGTTCGAAGGCGGCGTCGAGGCCTTCGTAAAGCACCTGAACCGAAACAAGACGCCGATTCATCCGACCGTGCTCTATTTCTCGGAAGTGCGCGGGACGATTCAGGTCGAAGTCGCGCTGCAATGGAACGACGGCTACCAGGAAGGGATGTTCTGCTACACCAACAACATTCCGCAGCGCGACGGCGGCACTCACCTAATCGGTTTTCGCGCCGCGTTGACGCGGACGCTCAATGCGTACATCGAGAACGAGGGGATCGGTAAACGCGAGAAAGTCGCGACCTCCGGGGACGACGCGCGCGAAGGGCTGACCGCGGTGCTGTCCGTCAAGCTGCCCGATCCGAAGTTCTCGTCGCAGACCAAAGACAAGCTCGTGTCTTCCGAGGTCAAGAGCGCGACCGAGTCCGTGGTCGCAAGCCGTTTCGAGGCGTTCTTGCTGGAACGGCCGGCCGAGGCGAAGGCCATCGTCGGGAAGATCATCGAGGCTGCGCGCGCGCGCGAGGCGGCTCGCAAGGCGCGCGAGCTCACGCGCCGCAAAGGCGCGCTCGATGTCGCGGGATTGCCCGGGAAGCTGGCGGACTGCCAGGAGAAAGATCCGGCTCTGTCAGAGCTGTTCCTGGTCGAGGGCGACTCGGCCGGCGGCTCGGCGAAGCAGGGCCGGGATCGCCGCACTCAGGCGGTCTTGCCGTTGAGAGGCAAGATCCTGAACGTCGAAAAGGCTAGATTCGACAAGATGTTACAGTCGACCGAGGTCGGCACGCTAATCACGGCTCTCGGCTGCGGCATCGGGCGCGACGAATTCGACGTCGCGAACTTGCGGTATCACCGCATCATCATCATGACGGACGCTGACGTCGACGGCTCGCACATCCGCACGCTGCTGCTGACGTTCTTCTACCGCCAGATGCCCGAGCTCATCGAACGGGGCCATATCTACATCGCACAGCCGCCGCTCTACAAGCTGAAGCGTGGCAAGCAAGAGCACTACGTCAAGGACGACGCCGAGCTCAACTCGCTGCTGCTAACGAGCGCAATGGCGGACGCGCTGCTCTACCCGCGCGCGGGCGCCGAGCCGGTTCAGGGCAAGATGCTCGACAACCTTGCGCTTCAGCACATGGAGGCGAACTCGATCATCCAACGCTGGGGCAAGCGTTACGACAGCACCGTGTTACGAGCGCTGATGAACATGCCCGAAATCACCGCCGCCGAGTTCGAGGACAATGAGTTCCGGCGCCGCTGGAGCCAACAGCTCGAGCAGCAGCTCAAAGCGACCAACGGCAGCGGCCAGGGTTATCGCGTTCATTCGCAGCCAGGCGGCGAGGGCGTGGATCCGAGCGTGATCGTGCTCCGCGAGCATCACGGTACGCTGACCTCGAAGACGATCCATCCGAGCTTCTTCAGATCGCCAGAATATCGCCGATTGTCGTCGATCGGCACCGAATTGAAGGATATCATCGGCGAAGGTGCCGCCGTCGAACGAGGCAAGGAACGCCGCGACGTCGCGACCTTCGCCGACGCTATCGATTGGCTGATGACGCAGGCGAAGCAAGGCCAGACGATCCAGCGTTACAAGGGCCTCGGCGAGATGAATCCCGAGCAACTCTGGGACACCACGGTCAATCCCGAGACGCGTCGGCTCATGCAGGTACGGATCGAGGATGCGGTCGCCGCGGACGAGATTTTCACGACGTTGATGGGTGACCAGGTCGAACCGCGCCGCGAATTCATCGAGCGCAACGCGCTGGCGGTAGCGAACCTCGACGTCTGACGTAGTCGCCGGAGCCGCGCCGGCCGCTCAATGGCCGCGTGGGCTTGATCCGCTCGACCTGAGACTCGACCCAACGCTGGACTTGTTCGTTGATCTCGCGAGGCCCGACGCCGGCGGTCGGAATAGGCTCGCCAATCACGACGCGAATCGTGCCGCGGCGCTTCAACAAGCCGTGTCGCGGCCAGTAGTAGCCCGCGTTGTGCGCGACCGGCACGACGGGCCGGCCCGCGGCGCTCGCAAGTAGTGCGCCGCTCAATCCGTAGCGGCGGCTTTGGCCCGCCGCCACGCGTGTTCCTTCGGGAAAGATCACGACCCAATAACCCGCGTCGAGCCGCTGCCGCCCCTGATCCAATACTTGCTGCACTGCCCCTGCGCCGCCGCCGCGATCGATCGCGATCGGCCGCAGCATTCGCAACGCCCAGCCGAACATCGGGATCCACAGGAGCTCGCGCTTCAGTACCCACGTCTGCAGCGGAAACATTTGAATTTGGGCGAGCGTCTCCCACGTCGATGAGTGCTTCATCAGGACGACCGACGCGGAGCTCGGTAGGTTTTCCCGCCCCTCGACGACGTAATCGAGTCGGCAGCATATGCGCAGCACCAACAGCACCGCGTCGACCCAACGGACGACCACGCCGTACGTAAGGCGCGCTGAAAACGGGGCGACCGCCATCAAAGCCGATGCGTACACGGGAACGGACAGGAATAAGAACGACGTGAACGCGATCGAGCCGAGCCACTGGCGCACGCGAGGCCCTACCCCTCGGCGAGGATCGCGCGCGCTGCGGCGCTCAAGTCGTCGAACACGTCGATCGGCCGTTTCCCGAGCGCGCGCTCGGTCGCCGCACCCGTCCCGGTACGCACGAGCATCGCGCGCGCTCCGACGGCCTCCGCCGCGTCGATGTCGCTGAACCGGTCGCCGA
The DNA here is from genome assembly GCA_963742115.1 of uncultured Gammaproteobacteria bacterium. Classification (GTDB taxonomy): domain Bacteria; phylum Pseudomonadota; class Gammaproteobacteria; order Steroidobacterales; family Rariloculaceae; genus FEN-1219. Next base: position 443,578 of record CAVUKQ010000003.1, on the reverse strand, counting down.
CGAACGGCACGCCGATGAGCGAGCACGAAAGATCGTGCTCGAGGCGGCGCAGAAGGGCGGTCTTCGGCTTGCGGCAATCACAGCCGGCGTCCGGATGATGAGGGCAGTAGTAGATGCCGGCGAGCTCGCCGCCAGCCTCACGCACCGCAGCAGTCATGTGCAGGTGAATCGCCGCAAGCACGCTCTCGCTGAACAGGCCGCGCCCGATCCCTGACTGGTTCGTGACCACGGCAACGCGATACCCGCCGCGAGTGAGCGCGGCGATCGCTTCGAGGCTTCCGCGTATCGGCCGCCATTCCGTGACTGACTTGATGAACTCGCCCGAGTCTTCGTTGATGACGCCGTCTCGATCCAGCACCACGAGCCTAGCGTGCCCACCGGCCACGTTCGTCTCAGCCCGTGAGCTTGTCGGCGAGAAAGCCCGCGAGCTCCGTCACACCAACGCGCACTTGCGCGCAGCTGTCGCGCTCGCGGATCGTTACCGTTCCGCCGCTCAATGTATCGCCGTCGACCGTAATGCAGTACGGAGTTCCTGCTTCGTCTTGCCGCCGATAGCGACGGCCGATAGCGCCCTTTTCATCGTAGAAAACGTTGAAGCGCTTCTTCAGCTCGCGGTATATCACGAGTGCCTTCTCGGGCATGCCGTCCTTCTTCACGAGCGGAAACACCGCCGCTTTGATCGGCGCGAGCCGCGGATGCAGCTTGAGCACGGTGCGCAGCTCGCCCCCTACTTCGTCCTCGCTGTAAGCGTCGCAGAGAAATGCCAGTGTGCCGCGATCCGCCCCGGCGGACGGCTCGATCACGTAAGGCAGGTAGCGGCGAGCGTTCTCGTCGCTCTCCTGGTCGTCGAAGAAGCGCAGGTCCTTGCCGCTCATCTGCATGTGTTGGCGTAAATCGAAGTCCGTGCGATTCGCTATCCCCTCGAGCTCGCTGCGTCCGAACGGGAAGTCGTATTCGACGTCGGCGCAGCCGGCCGCGTAGTGGGCGAGCTCCGACTTGTCGTGCTCGCGCAGGTGGAGATTCTCGCGTTTCATCCCGAGGCTGATGTACCACTCGAAGCGGCGGTTACGCCAATACTCGTACCACTGCGGCGCGTCCGCGGCACGGCAGAAGAATTCGATTTCCATCTGCTCGAACTCGCGGCTGCGGAACGTGAAGTTGCGCGGGTTGATCTCGTTACGAAACGCTTTGCCGACTTGTCCGATTCCGAAGGGCACGCGAACGCGCGCCGTATCGCACACGTTCTTGAAGTTCACGAAGATGCCCTGCGCGGTCTCCGGCCGCAGATACGTCACACTCGAATTGTCTTCCAGCGCGCCGACGTGTGTCTTGAACATCAGATTGAACGCGCGTGGCGCCGTCAGCGTGCCGGGAGCTGACGCGCCCGGCGCTAGCACCCTCGCACGGAGCTGCTCGTCCAGCAGCGCGCTCGGTACGCCTGCGACGCGTAGCGTTTTCCCGGCGCGTGATTTCTCGATTGACGCGATCCGCTTGCGATGCGGCGCGAAAAGCTCGACATCGTCGGTTTTCCCAACCTCACCCGGCGACGCAAACAGCATTTCGTCGAACGTCTCGACTCCTCCGTCGGCCGCCACGAACTCGAGCCGAAATACTGCGAGCTGGTCCGCGCGATAGCGCGCTCGCGTCTCGCGATCGTCGACCATCGGATCGCTGAATCCGCCCACGTGGCCGCTCGCTTCCCAAACCCGCGGATTCATCAGTAGAGAGCTGTCGAGCCCGACCATGCCGTAAGGCGTCGGTGCGCCGGACGGCGTCGCGGTCTCGTCGTGGCTCGCGACCATGTCTTCCCACCAGGCCTGCTTTACGTTGCGCTTGAGCTCGACTCCGAGCGGGCCATAGTCCCAGCAGCCGTTCAGGCCCCCGTAGATCTCGCTCGACGGAAAAATGAACCCGCGGCGCTTGCACAGCGACACGACCTTTTCCATGAAATCCATGACTTCTCCGAACGGCTGCGTGAAAGAGCGCGCAAGTATAGCGATGCGGCCCGGGTCCACCAGCAGTGGCGGGCTTCCGTGCCTCGCCCCGACAGTTTGAAGCCTGGCACTTCGGCCAGGTCGACCCTTTCAATCCCGCACCGCGATCATGCATGATGCGCGGCGATGCGCACCATCTTGGAGCGCCCGTCGGCCGGGAAAGCGACTCAGTGCCAATAAAAACAAGGCACTGCCACCGATCCCGGTCTCTGGCACAAGAGGTGCACAGTGTGCGGCTCTATTAAAGGGCAACTGTCCGTGGGCATCCGACGATGACTCCGGCAGACCAACAACGAATAGAACGATCTGAAGAAACCAAGCAACGGAGGAACACTCATGTCGGCAGCCGACGTTCTCAAGCTCATCAAGGAAAAAGGAATCAAGTTCGTCGACTTACGCCTGACGGACACGCGCGGCAAGGAGCAGCACGTCAGCGTGCCGCATCACCAAGTCGATGCGGGCTTCTTCGAAGACGGCAAGATGTTCGACGGCTCGTCGATCGCGGGTTGGAAGGGCATCAACGACTCCGACATGATCCTGATGCCGGACGCGAGCACGGCCGTCATCGACGTGTTCACCGAAGAGCCAACGCTGATCCTCCGTTGCGACGTCATCGAACCGTCAACGATGCAGGGCTACGAGCGCGATCCGCGGTCGGCGGCTAAGCGCGCCGAGGCGTATCTCAAAACCACCGGGATCGCAGACGAGGCGTTCTTCGGGCCCGAAAATGAGTTCTTCATCTTCGACGACGTCCGTTGGGCGTCGGAAATGCAGGGATCGTTCTACGCGATCGATTCGAGCGAAGGGTTCTGGCAGACGGGCAAGGCGATTCCCGAAGGCAACATGGGTCACCGTCCCGGGATCAAGGGTGGCTACTTCCCGGTCCAGCCCGTCGACTCCTTGAACGACATCCGCGCGGCCATGTGCCTCGCGCTCGAAGAGATGGGGCTCAGCGTCGAAGTGCACCATCACGAAGTCGCGAACGCTGGCCAGTGCGAGATCGGGGTGAAGTTCGGCTCGCTCGTCAAGAAGGCCGACGACGTGATCATGCTGAAGTACGTGGTGCAGAACGTCGCGCACAGCTACGGAAAGACGGCCACGTTCATGCCGAAGCCGCTCGTCGGCGACAACGGCAGCGGCATGCACGTGCATCAGTCCCTCGCGAAGGGCGGTAAGAACCTCTTCACCGGCGACGGCTACGGGGGCCTCTCACAAACGGCGCTGTATTACATCGGCGGCATCCTCAAGCACGCGCACGCGCTCAACGCCTTCACGAACGCCTCGACGAACAGCTATAAGCGCTTGGTCAAGGGCTTCGAGGCTCCGACGCTGCTCGCGTACTCCGCGCGCAACCGTTCCGCGTCGATGCGTATCCCGTACGTGCAGAACCCGAAAGGGCGCCGGATCGAAGTTCGCTTCCCGGACAGCACCGCCAATCCGTACTTCGCGTTCACGGCCATGATGATGGCGGGGCTCGACGGTATCGCGAACAAGCTGAGCCCCGGCGCGCCTTCCGACAAGGATTTGTACGATCTGCCGCCGGAGGAAGAAAAGCTGATTCCGACGGTCTCGTACTCGTTGCAGCAGTCGCTCGAAGCGCTCGACAAGGATCGCGGCTTCCTCACCGCAGGCGGCGTCATGAGCAATTCGCTGATCGACGCCTACATCGGTCTGAAGGAGCAAGAGATCACACGCTTCTCGATGACGCCGCACCCCGTCGAGTTCGACATGTACTACAGCCTCTGATCGGGCGGGAGCCGACAGGGCGCTTTTGTCAAATGCCAAACGTGGCGGGGTTCTCAGGAATCCCGCCCGTTGGTTGGCAGGGAATGCCGGTTGGCGCTAAGCTTGGAGCATGCGTAAGTGGCTGATCTTACTGTCTGCGTTGTCGGTAACCTCCGTGAGCGGAGCGCCCGCGTGGACGTGGGTCGACGCCAACGGCACCGTTCACTACTCCGATACGCCGGTACCGGGCGCGAAGCAGATCGAGCTCACGGGTGCTCAGGGCTTCGGACAAGCGTCACGGGCACAGCAGCAATCGAGCGCAGCGACACCGGCGGCCGCGAGCGCAACGCCGCAAGCTCCGGCGTCCGCGGCCTATCGCACTTTCAACATCTTGAGCCCAGGGCAGCAAGAGACGCTCTGGAACATCGGCACGAACTTGAACGTGCAGGTCGCGCTCGAACCGCGTTTGCAGCCGACACACCGGCTCGACGTCTTCATCGACGGCCAACGGCGCAACCTAAACGCGACGGGTCTGACCATGTTGGTGCCCAACATCACCCGCGGTATTCATACGATGCAGGCCGTGATCGTCGATCAGGGCGGCACCGAGGTGTTGCGCTCGCTCGCGACCACCTTCATGGTGCAGCAGACGAGCATTCAGAACCCGAACGCGCCGCTCGCGAAGCCGCAGCCGCCGGTCAAGCCGCAGCCGAAGGTCGGCAACTAGCAAGCGGTTTCGAGGGCGCAGGCCCTGCGCGCCGGGCGAAACGCGCGCCGGATCCGAGCAACGTACTTCAGGGCCTCACCACCGCGGTCGTCGTGCTCGACGACGCATTGCTCATCGCGCACCTCAACACCGCCGCGGAAAGCCTGCTCGGCGTGAGCGCGCGCCGCGTGGTAGGACGTCCGATAAGCGATCTCGTTCATCCCTCGGTCGAGCTAGTCGCGCTGTGTCAAGCGCGCGCTCGCGACGGGGCTAACCTTCGGGATCCGCGAGCTCGCTGCTCGCGTGGCCGAACGCGAGGTCGTGCTCGACTGCCGCGCGGCTCCGCTCGAGAACGAGCGTTTTCTACTGCTCGAGCTGCTCGATACCGAGCGCGACCGCAAGGTACGCCGCGAAGCCGCGCTGGTGTCTCAGCAACAGCTATCGCGACGGATCATTCGCCAGCTCGCGCACGAAGTGAAGAATCCGCTGGGCGGGCTGCGTGGCGCGGCACAGCTTCTCGAGCGCCAGCTTCCCGACCGCGAGCTCAAAGCCTACACGCGCGTGATCATCGAGGAGGCGGACCGCCTCGCGTCGCTCGTCGACGGCATCCTACGCGCGGGCGGTGCGCCGAAGATCGAGGAAGTGAACCTCCATCGGATCACCGAGCACGTTGCCCATCTGATCGAAGCGGAGAAGCCGGAACACGTGGAGCTCGTGCGCGACTATGACCCGAGCTTGCCGCCGGTCCAGGTTGATCGGCATCAGATGATTCAAGCGTTCTTGAACATTGCGCGCAACGCGATGCAGGCTGTCGGCAAGCAGGGCAAGCTGATCTTCCGCACGCGCGCGCTGCCGAATTTCACACTCGGCGGCGAGCAGCATCGGCTCGTGTTGTCGGCGGAGGTCGAAGACAACGGGCCGGGCATTCCGGACGAGCTCAAGGACACGATCTTCTACCCGCTCGTGACAGGCAAGGCGATGGGCACGGGTCTCGGGCTCACGATCGCGCAGGATCTCGTGAGCCGCAATGGCGGCTTGATCGAGTTCGTGAGCCAGCCGGGCCGCACGGTGTTTCTGCTCCGCTTGCCGTACGGCGAAGCGCATGGCGGCGCGGCGAATGCGAGCGGCGGCCACACGCCCGACGGTCAAACAACTTCGGGGGGGCGCAGCTGATGGCGACGCCCGGGTTGAGCGTTTGGGTCGTCGACGACGACGAATCGGTGCGTTGGGTGCTCGAGCAGGCGCTCAAGCAGGCACACATGATTCCGCGCGTCTTCGAAGGCGGCCGGCAGTTCTTCACGGCGCTCGAGCGCGATCGCCCCGACGTGCTCGTCACTGACATCCGGATGCCCGATATGACGGGCCTCGAGCTCATGGAAAAGCTCGCGCAGACGGATCCCGACATTCCAGTCATCGTGATCACCGCGCACTCGGACCTCGACAGCGCCGTGGCCGCCTATCAGAGCGGTGCGTTCGAATACCTGCCAAAGCCGTTCGACATCGACGAGGCGATGGAGCTGGTGTCGCGTGCCGCGCGCCAGCGCAGCCGCGGTCCCGCCGCGCAAACCGAGCCGAAGCCGCAGCCGCGCATCATCGGCCAGGCGCCAGCGATGCAGGACGTGTTCAAAGCGATCGGCCGGCTTTCGCGGTCGAGCATGACGGTGTTGATCACCGGCGAGTCGGGCACCGGCAAGGAGCTCGTGTCGCGTGCTTTGCACGACAACTCGCCGCGGGCGAACGGGCCGTTCGTCGCACTCAACACGTCCGCGATAGCAGCCGAGCTGCTCGAGTCGGAGCTGTTCGGCCACGAGAAGGGCGCTTTCACGGGCGCGACCGAGCGGCGGATCGGCCGATTCGAGCAAGCGAACGGCGGCACGTTGTTCCTCGACGAGATCGGCGACATGTCACTCGCCCTGCAGACGCGATTGCTACGAGTGCTCGCCGAAAGCGAGTTCTTCCGCGTCGGCGGCCAATCGCCGATTCGCGTGGACGTCCGCGTAATCGCGGCGACGCACCAGGATCTCGCGGGCTCCGCGCAGACCGGCCGCTTTCGCGAAGACCTGTACCACCGCCTGAACGTGATGCGGATCGAAGTACCTCCGCTGCGCAACCGCCGCGAGGACATCCGCGAGCTCACGCGCTTTTACCTCGAGCAGGCCGCCAACGAGCTCGGCGTTGCGCCAAAGACGCTGAGCAGCGAGGCGGGCGACGTGCTGCAAAAGTACGAGTGGCCCGGCAACGTCCGCGAGCTCGTGAACGTCTGCCGCCGGCTTACGGTCACGGCCGCGGGACGAGAGATCGCGGTGCAGGACCTCCCGCACGAGCTTGGCGGGATCAGGGCGCAGCCCGTCGATGACTGGACCACGGGCCTCGCGCAATGGGCCGAGGGTCAGCTCGCCGCGCCCGCAGCACCGCCGTTGCTGAACGACGCGCTGCCCGCGTTCGAGCGCACGCTGATCGTGACGGCGCTGCGTCGCGCGCGCGGCAAGCGGCTCGAAGCGGCGAAGCTCCTCGGCTGGGGCCGCAACACGCTCACTCGCAAGATCAAGGAGCTTGGCCTCGAGGGCCGGGTCTAGCGCTACGGCGGCGCGGCGCGCGCGCGCCGCTCGATATCGGCAACGATCAGCTCGGCGAGCTCGAGCGCAGCCACGCCATCGGCACCCGATACTTCACACGGCGTATCCCGGACGATCGCCTGCACGAACGACTGCGTCTCAGCGAGCAACGCGTCGCCCTTCTCGAGGTTCCAGCTTTCCTCCTCGAGCACGGCCTGGCCTTCGCGCGGATCTCCGCGCCTCGCCACTCTCCGCACTTCGCCGCCGCCGAAATCGATCGACACGTACTGGTTCGGTTGCCATACGCGGAACTTGCGCTGTGCGCTCGTCGAAGCGCGCGACGCCGTGACGTTTGCGATCGCGTTATTCGCGAACTCGATCCGCGCGTTCGCGATGTCGAAGGCGTCCGTGAGCACCGGGATCCCGACGGCAGAGACGCTCACGGGCTTCGCGTCGACGAGCGACAAGATCACGTCGAGGTCGTGGATCATGAGATCGAGGATCACGTTGACGTCGGCACCGCGTCCCTTGAACTGCGCGAGCCGGTGACACTCGATGAACCGCACGGCCGTAAGCCCTTCGCGGGCAGAGACCAGTGCGGGGTTGAAACGCTCCACGTGCCCTACTTGGAGCTTTAGGTTGCGGCGCGCCGCCAGGTCCGTGAGGACTGCAGCCTCGCGGCTCGTGCGTGTCATGGGCTTTTCGACGAGAACGTGCACCCCGTTCTCGAGGAAGAATTGGGTGAGCTCGAAATGTGCCGAAGTACTAGCGGCTATCGTCACCGCATCCACCTTGCCGACGAGCTCGCGGTGATCGGCGAAGAAAGCCGTCTGGAGGCTATCCGCAACGGCGCGGCCCGCCGTCTCGTCGCGATCGCAAACGCCGATGAAGTCGACGCCGTCGAGCGCGCGGTATTTCTGCGCGTGAAACCGGCCGAGGTAGCCGACGCCGATCACCGCTGTGCGCAACTTGCTCACCCTCGTGCGATACCTCGGTCGGAGCTCGTCAAGAATTCGACGAGGTGGGCGATCTGCGGGCTCGGCGAGCACTCCTTCTCGATCTTCGCCACTACCTCGTCGATCGTCAGCGCGCGGTCGAGCAGCGTGCGGATCGCGTTGTCGATATTGCGCCGCTCGCTAGCGTCGAATCCCGCTCGCTTGAGCCCGACCCGATTCGCCGCGCGCGGTGTAGCCCAATGACCTTCGGCGATCGTGAACGGCGCGATGTCCTTGTTCGCGAATGCGCCCGCGGCGAGGAACGAGTAGGCGCCTATCCGGGTGAACTGCGTGACGCCGACGAGCCCGCTCACGAGCGCATGGTGCTCGATCAACACGTGGCCTGCGAACTGCGCGCCGTTCACGATCACGATGTGCTCCGCGAGCTGGCAGTCGTGGCCGACGTGCGAGTAAGCCATGATGAAGTTGTGATCGCCGACGCGCGTGACTCCGCCGCCTTTTTCCGTGCCGAGGTTGATGCTCGCGAACTCGCCGATCCGGTTGTCGTCGCCGATCTCGAGCGCGGTGTACGCGCCGCCGTCATAGCCCAAGTCCTGCGGCGGCCCGCCGAGCACTGCGCCGTGCTGGATGTGATTACGCGCTCCGACCCTCACGCGGCCATAGCGGCTCCCGATCCGCGCGCCCGACTCGACGACCGTTTGCGGCCCGATCTCGACCTCACCTTCGATTACGCAGTACGGCCCGATTTCCGCGTCGTCCGCGATGACCGCGCGACCGCTCACCGTCGCGCTCGCGTGGATGGTCATGTCGTCAACCGCTCGCGGCCTGATTCGCGGTTCTGCGCGTGTCGACTCCGCCGATCAAGTCGGTGATCGCACGGAAGCCGTGAGTCCTCAGATAGTCGTCGATGCCGAGGTTGACCTTCTGCGGAGCGAGCGGATCGTAAAAGAGCGCGGTGCCGAGCCCGACGGTGGTGGCACCCGCGAGCACGAACTCGAGCGCATCGTGCGCGGTCTCGATGCCGCCTTGGCCGATGATCGGGATGCCGCGCTCGCGGCATTGCTGATAAACCTGATGGACTTTGAGTAGCGCAATCGGTCGGATCGCAGGCCCCGACAAGCCGCCCTGAACGTTGCCGATGATCGGCAACCGCGTCTCGACGTCGATCGCCATGCCCATCAGCGTGTTGATGACGGCGAACGCGTCTGTGCCCGCGTCGATGCACGCGCGCGCGTTCGCGGCGATGTCCGTCTGATTCGGCGATAGCTTCGTGATCAACGGCTTCTTCGTCGCCTTGCGGCACGCCGCGACTACGCGCGCCGACATCTCCGGATAGTTGCCGAACTGGACGCCGCCTTCCTTGACGTTCGGGCACGAGATGTTGATCTCCATCGCGTCGATCGGCGAATCGTCGAAGCGCCGCGTCACCTCGGCATATTCCTCGATCGTCGAGCCGCAAACGTTCGCGATGAAGCGCGTCTCGCTGAAATCCAGCTCGGGAAGGATGTTGCGCACGACGTAGTCGACGCCCGGGTTCTGCAGTCCGATCGCATTGAGCATCCCGCCGGGGGTTTCCCAGACGCGGTGCGCCGGATTACCGAGCCGCGGGGCGAGCGTCGTCCCTTTGAGCACGATCGCGCCGGCAGCAGTGTTCGAGAAACCTTCGATGCGCGTGTACTCCTCGCCGAAGCCGACGCAACCGGACAGGAGCACAACGGGGGAATTGAGCTTCATGCCGCAGAACTCGAGTGCGAGGCGGCTCGAGCGGGCGAGGGACGTCGCGGGCGCGTCGTTCATCGGGTCTCCCCGGAGTGCGGTGCGCAATTATCCGCGACGAACGGCGCGAACTCCACCGGGAGGCCTTTCGGGAGCCTCCGCGGGGATCTCCCGGTGCTGCCGGGACACGAGCGCGCACCCACGCTCGGGAGCGACATAGCTCCACGGACTGCGCGGCGCACACTATGATCGCGCCGATGTTCCATCTGATTCTGTTCCGGCCCGAAATCCCGCCGAATACCGGCAATCTGATCCGCCTGTGCGCGAACGTCGGCGCGACCCTGCATCTCGTGCATCCGCTCGGTTTCACGATCGACGAGCCGCGCGTGCGACGCGCGGGGCTCGACTATCACGAGCTCGCAAGCGTGCGTGAGCACGCCGACTTGCCAGCGTGTTTAGCCGCAATCACGCCCGCGCGGCTGTACGCGCTCACGACGCGCGCGACGCGCTCGCTCTATTCGGTTCGATTCGCGGCCGGGGACGCTTTTCTGTTCGGGCCGGAGACGAGCGGTCTCCCGGCCGAGCTGCTCGAAACGCTGCCGCCGGAGTCGCGGCTGCGCTTGCCGATGCGCGTGGGGAATCGGAGCCTGAATCTGTCGAACGCCGCGGCGGTCACGGTCTACGAAGCGTGGCGGCAGATCGGCTTCGCCGGTGGGGTCTAGCGCGGAGGCGCTCAGTCGAGCTCGGGCGTGATGGGCCTGCGCATGAGGGCGGCCACTGCGGCGCGGGGGTTCAGGCCCTCGTGCAGCACCTTGTGCAGCTGCTCGACGATCGGCATCGCGACCCCGAGCCGCGTCGCGACGCGGTGCACGGCGCGCGCGCCGTTGTAGCCTTCGACCACCTGGCCGATCGAGCGCAGCGCGTCCGCCGCGCTTGCGCCGCGTGCGAGCGCGAGGCCGAAGCGGCGGTTGCGCGATTGATCATCGGTGCAAGTCAACACGAGGTCGCCCATGCCTGCGAGGCCCATGAAGGTCTCTTGCTTGCCGCCGAGGGCAAGCCCCAAGCGCGTCATCTCGGCGAGCCCGCGCGCGATCAGCGCGATCCGCGTGTTCGCGCCGAATCCTAGCCCGTCGGTGATCCCGGCGCCGATCGCATAGACGTTTTTCGTCGCGCCACCGACTTCTACTCCCGCGACGTCGCTCGACATGTACGCGCGAAACGTGTCCGTGCTGATGGACTCTGCTAGCCGCTGCGCGTAATCGTCGTCGCGCGAAGCGATCGTCATCGCGCTCGGCAGGCCGGCCCCCACCTCGCGAGCGAACGTGGGGCCCGAGAGCACGGCGGTCGGTATGCCGCTGCCGAAGACTTCGGCGACGACCTGGTACGGCAACAAGCCAGTGTCGAGCTCGAAGCCTTTGGTGGCCCACGCGAGATTCTTCACGCCGAGCGGCGGCGAGCGCCTCGAGCACCGTGCGGAACCCCTGGCTCGGTACGACTACGAGCACGTCCTGCGCCGCGCGGACCGCGGCGCCGAGGTCGCTCGTGACCTCCAAGCCCGGCGGGAATACGGCGTCGGCGAGGTAGCGCGCGTTGCGGCGCTCACGTGCCATCGCGGCCGCGTGATCGCTGTCACGGCCCCAAAGAACGGCTGGGTGACCGGCCCGAGCGAACTGAATGGCGAGCGCCGTACCCCACGAGCCGGCGCCGAGGACCGCGATTCGGCTCCGCCTTAATGCGTCTCCCCGCCGGCCGCGGTTTGCGGCGCGGGGACCGTCCCGCCATTGCGGGCGCGGTCTTGCATCGCCTGCGCGTAGAGCGCGTCGAAGTTGATGGGCTGGAGCAGCAGCTGCGGGAAGCCGCCCTTGCCGACGAGGTCCGCGATCGCTTCACGCGCGAACGGGTAGAGCGTGTTCGGACAGAAGCTGCCGACGAGCACGGAATGCTCCTCGGGCGTGTACCCCTGGATCTGGAAAATCCCGGCTTGCGCGATCTCGACCAGGAACAAGGTCGTGTCCTTGTCCTTCGCCTCGACCGTCATCGTGAGCGTGACTTCGTGGATGTTCGGGCCGAGCTCTTGCGTGCTCGAGCGGATGTTGAGCTGCGTCTGCGGAGAGACGCTCGTCGTGAACACGCCCGGCGCCTTCGGCGATTCGAACGAGAGGTCCTTCACATAGATCTTCTGTAGCAGCAGCTGTTTTTGCGCTGCGGCGGGGGTCTGTTCATCTGCCATGGCTATTCCGATCCGTCCTTAATGATTGTTAGGGATATGAGTCTTGCCGGCCGCGAGCAACCCGTCGAGCTCGCCGCTCGAATCGAGCGCGGTCAGGTCATCGAAGCCCCCGATGTGGCGGCCGTCGATGAATATTTGCGGCACCGTGAGTCGGCCGCCGCTCTTCTCGATCATCTCTTGTTTACGAGCAACGTCGAACATCACGTCGATCTCGGTGAATTCGGCGCCTTTGTTCGTGAGCAGGCGTTTCGCGGCACCGCAATAGCCGCAAAACGGCGTCGAGTAGACGAGAATTCGCTCGGCCGCGCTCATTTATTTCACGAGCGGCAAGTTGTCGGCGCGCCAGCCGCCGAGGCCGCCTTTGAGGCTGAAAGCATTGGTGTACCCGGCCTTGCGAAGCATGCTCGCTGCCTTGCCCGACAGCCCGCCATTGTCGCAGACGGCAAGCAACACCTTATCTTTCTTCTTCGCGATTGCATCTTCCTCGCCCTTCAGGCGATCGAGTGCCACGTTCCGGGCGTTCACGATGTGCCCCGACTGAAACTCGTCCGGTTTGCGCACGTCGATCACGAGCGCGCCCTTGTTGATGAGGCGTACCGCGTCGGCGGCCGACACGTGCGTGATGCCGCCCGCGCGCAAGCGAAGCTCGTAGACCATCACCGCGATCCAAGACGCAAACAGCCCAGCGATCAACCACGGATGATGATTTGCGAATTCGATGATCTGGGCCATGGGGGCAGCGGCGCACTCGAGCAAAGACGCGCAGTATAGCAGCGCGCGCCGCCTCGGCCGGCCGCGGCACGGAGCTCTCTGGATAGGCGCCGCGGCAGAGCTTCGACGCAAGCTCCTGAGAAAGTCCGGCGACAGCGCCGGGTGAAATCCGGGGCTTAAACGGACTACACTCGCGCCCCGTATGAGCAGGGACGATCGGCGCGTGGGGCGATGCGGCATGATCGCGCGGACCGTCGCCGTCTGCGCCGCAGTCCTCGTCGCCTCGCTTGTGCTTGCGCAAAGCGCGAAAGAGCGCGACGCGCAACTGCAGGCCGTCCGCAAGGAAATCAAAGCGCTCGAAAGCCGTCTCGCCGGGCAAGTGGCACAACGCGAGGACACGTCGCGCGCTCTGCGCTCGGCCGAGGTCGAGGCGGCCGCCGAAGCCCGCAAGCTCGCAGAGCTGCGCGCGCAGCTGCGGGCGCAGCAGGGTCAGCAGCGCTCCCTCGGCGAGCAGACGAAGGGTGCGAACGCCCGGCTCGTGCGCCAGCGGACGGTGCTCGCAAGCCAGGTCCGACTGAGCTACATGAATGGCCGGCAGGAGCTGTTCAAGCTGTTGTTGTCCCAGGAGAGCCCCGCAACCCTCGGGCGGATGCTCGTTTACTACGACTACTTCAACCGCGCGCGCAGCGAGCGCATCGGCGCCGTGAGCGCGGAAGTCGGGAAGCTGCGCGAGCTCGGCTCGGAGGGCGACCGAGTTGCGATGGAGCTGGCCGAGCTCGAAGCAGCGCAAGCGGCTCAAGTCGCGGCGCTCGCGCAGGCGCGCGACGAGCGCAAGGCGGCAGTCGCGAAGCTCGAGGAGAGCATCGCGAGCTCGAGTGCCGCCGTGACCAAGCTGCGCGCCGACGAGAAGCGCCTCTCTGAGCTCGTCGCGAAGCTCACCGAGCTCATGGCCGGCTTTCCGGTCGGTACGGAGCAGTCGTTCGGCAAGCTCAAAGGCAAGCTCGCATGGCCCGTGCAGGGCAGGCTCGCGGGCGACTACGGCCAGCCGCGCGGCGACGGTCCCGTCAAGTGGAGCGGCGTGCTCCTCGAGGCGAGCCAAGGCACCCCGGTGCGCGCCGTCTATCGCGGCCGCGTTGCGTTCGCGGACTGGTTGCCCGGTCTCGGGCTGCTGATCATCGTCGACCACGGCGACGGCTACATGAGTCTCTATGGCCACAACGAGGTGTTGCTCAAAGAGCCCGGAGATTCGGTCGAGCCCGGCGAGCCGATTGCACAGGTCGGGGATACCGGCGGCCAGTCCCGCCCGGGTCTCTACTTCGAGATCCGTCGAAACGGAGAGCCCGTGAACCCGCATCCGTGGATCGCGAGTAAGCCGCCAGGCCGTTGACAGGAGCGGCTGGCAGCCGCGCCGTTGCCTAGCACGCGTGACATAAGGTCCACCGGATTTCCGGCCCGATGCGGCTATGCTAAGGTTCGATCGTCTTCGGGGAGGTTGAACAACAACAAAATGCCACTGACCCTTCGCAGCCTGCTCGTTCTTCTCGTAGGTGTCGTGTTGGGACTTGGCCTGGCAGTCAGTGCCACCGTTTGGACGGCTCTCGGCACGGATCGCCACGCGCAAGCGCCCGCTGTTACCTACTCGCCGGAATCGGCCGCTCTCGTCGCGGAAGTCATCGACCGCGTGCGGCGCGAGTACGTCGATCGGATCGACGATCACGTCCTCGTCGAAAGCGCGATCCGCGGGATCATGAAAGAGCTCGGTGATCAGCACTCGAGCTATCTCGATCCCACGCAGTACGAAGAGATCCGCATCAGCACTTCCGGCAACTACACGGGCGTTGGGCTCGACGTGAGCCTCGACGACGGCAAGGTCACCGTCGTCGAGCCGCTCGCGGGTGCACCGGCCGCGCAAGCGGGAATTCTGCCGGGCGACGTCGTGGTCTCGGTCGACGACGTGCCCGTTGATCAGGCGAATATCGAGGCGACGGTGAATCGGATGCGCGGCGCCGTCGGTACGCCCGTCACCGTCGACGTGCTGCGCACCGGCGCCGTGGAGCCGCTGCGCTTCGCGCTGACCCGCACGGCCGTGCAGGTTAAGACGGTCACCAGCGAGTACCTCGGCAACGGTCTCGCATACTTTCGGCTCACCGCATTCGCCGAGAGCACGCCGCGCGACCTCGCGCGCGCGGCGCACGACGCAAAAGCCGAGGCGGGCGGCAAGCTCGTGGGCGTGATACTCGACTTGCGCAACAACCCCGGCGGCGTGCTCGACGCGGCGATCGAGGTCGCGGATACGTTTCTCACGGAAGGGTTGATCGTCCGCGGCACGGGCCGCGTGCGTCAGGCCCGGTTCGAGCAGTACGCGAGCCTCGGCGACGAGCTCGAGGGTGTGCCCGCAGTGCTCCTCGTAAACGGCGGCTCGGCGTCGGCGTCCGAGATCGTCGCCGGTGCTTTGCAGGATCATCAGCGAGCGCGGATCGTCGGCGAGCGCACCTATGGCAAAGGCTCGGTGCAGACGGTGATGCCGCTCGGCGAAGGCAGCGCGATCAAGCTCACCACCTCGCGCTATCTCACACCGTCGGGCCGCTCGATCAACGGCACCGGCGTCGACCCCGACGTCGTCGTGCACAACGCCGATCCGCAACGTCAGTATCGCGGGCCCGCACAGCCCGGTCCCGATGGCCGACGATCAACAACTATTAGAAGCCCTGCGGCTCATCAGCTACGACTCGATCTCCGTAAGCTCCGCGCAGTGATGCGAGTGATGCGCGCGGGCGTCGTGCGGCTCGCCTCGGCGACCGCGCTTCGGCTCTGGCCCCGCGCCGCGGCCGAAGGTCTCGAGATCGTTTCACCCGAGACCTTGCTCGGCGCCGAGCGCGCCGCGCACGAACCCCGATGAGCAACGACCCGATCGAGCGAGGCCTCGAGATCGAGCAGGCGCAGCTGCGCGGCTTTGCGCGCAGCGTTTCCGAGATCGAGTGGCTGCTGCTGATCCTCGTCGTGCTGTACCTGTTCGGCGTGAATCCAGCGCTTGCCCGCAGCGGCGCGATGCTGTCCGTGCTCGGTGCGTTCACGGCTTTCGTGCTCGTGTTCCGCTATGGCCGGCCGCTCGCGAAGCGCACGCGCGTCAAGCTCACGACCGAGATTCTCGCGATGTTCGCATTCCTCACGGCCGTGCTCGCTTTCGGCGGTGGCCTCCGCAGCCCGCTCGTGAACCTCTACTTGCTGCCGATCGTTACCGCGGCGCTCGCGCTCGGCAAACGCGCGACGGCCCTCGTGGTGGTGCTCGTGTGCGCGTGCTACCCGCTCGTCGAGGTGCTCACCGACGGCACCGCCGCACTCACCGTCGATTTCGCGCTCGCGGCAGTCGGGGTGCTCGCACCGTTCGTGCTCGTGGCGTTCTGCACGACGCTACTCGTCGACAACATCAACACGGCGAAGCAGCGAATCCGCGCACTCTCCGATCGCGACGAGCTCACGGGGATTTACAACATGCGCGCGTTCACGCGCCTTGCCGAAACCGAGCACGATCTCGCGGTGCGCGCGGAGCGCGCCTATTCGGTTCTGATGGTCGACATCGAGCATCTGAAAGCGGTCAACGAGACGTACGGCCACGAAGCCGGTAACCGCGCCGTGAAGCTCGTCGCCGAGGCGCTGCAGCGTCTCACGCGATCGAGCGACATCGTGGCGCGTTACGGCGGCGACGAGTTCATCGTGTTCCTCGTGAATGCCGACAAGGCCTCCGGCGAGGAAGTCGCGCAGCGCGTGCGCAACGTCGTGTTCGCGACGACACTCGAGGTCGACGTAAAAATGGTGCGCCTCAAGGTCAACGTAGGCGCTGCGAGCTTCCCCGAGAGCGGCAACGCGCTGCAGCCCGTGATGACGGCCGCGGACCGGCTGATGTACAAGGACAAAGAGCTGCGCGATCCGCCGAAGGGCAAGCTCGTCATCCAGAAGCGCTAGCGGTCGACGATGAGCGAACGCACGATCCTGGTCGCGAGCCTTTGGATCCGCGCCGGCGCCGTCGCGGAGTTCGAGGCTTTTGAGCGGCGCGTCGCAGGGATTCAGGCGCGGTACGGCGCGCGGATCGAGCGCGCCATTCGCGTCGCGGGCCCAGCCGCGAACGCGGCGGAGCCATTCGAGGTTCACGTCGTGAGCTTTCCGACCGAGCAAGCGCTCGCGGCCTACCGCGCGGATCCCGACCTCGCCGCGCTCGCCGAGCTGCGCGCTACGATATTCACGCGCACGACCTTCGTCGTGGGCGCGGACGTCGCGGTCTACTGAGTTCCGACGCCGCGGTAGGGAGCGTTATGATGGGTCGAGATCGACGACGACCGGAACGAGCCTTGCAGTGATCAAAATCGGTCTGCCGTATGCGAACTACACCGAGATCGAGCCCATCCGCTAAATCCGCGAAGTCATGATCGACTGAGCACGCGTCGATGAATCCGCCGGCGAACTTCGAATGAGCAACGACGGCGGGCGCAAGCCCACAACCTTCCCGCTCTGGGGCAGCCTCGCAATCCCCGCGGGGATTCTGTGGGGAACACTGCTCGGCGTGATCGCGGGAATGCTGCTCGGCAACGTAGTGATCGGCGCGGCGATCGGCGCGGGATTGGGAATCGGCATTGGCCTGACGCTATTCGCGGCGGCGGTCGTGATCGCATCGGGCGACACCTGATCCGCAGCGGAGGCGGGGAAACCGAGATTCGAGGCATGTTGAAAGTCGTGAACACGTTCGGCCGCGCGCTCGGCGCGCTCTGCGGCGCGCTGCTCGCCGTTGCTTGGGCGTTCGCGCTCTGGGTGCCGACCGCGGGGCTTACGCTCGTGGGCGTAAGCGTCGTCACCGCGCTGCTGCTCTGTGTGCTCGCGCTGTTGGCCGTGATCGCGTCGCTGCGGGGTCATCCGACCGTGCTCGTGCTGCTGTTCCTCGCGTCGTTCTTCCCCGTGGGCTTGTTCCTGATGAGGGTAGACCACTGGCTCCGCTGGTCGGGCTGGGCCGACCTCGGGCTGCTCGTCGCGGCCGCCTTGCTCTGGACGACCCGGGGTGCGGTGCGACCCGGCGCGCCGGCCGGGGAGGCGCAGTGACCGGAGCACTCACCACTCACCGGGGAGGATGCCATTGCGAGCGGGTCGCGTTCGAGGTCGACGCACCGGACGCGCTCGAAGTGAGCTCGTGCAACTGCTCGATCTGCGGGATGACCGGCTATCTGCACCTGCTCGTGGCGAAGAGCCAGTTCCGTCTCACGGCGGGTCGCGATGCGCTCGTGAGCTACCGCTTCAACACCGGCGTCGCAGAGCATCTGTTCTGCCGCGTCTGCGGCATCAAGTCGTTCTACGTGCCGCGCTCCCATCCCGACGGCTTCAGCGTGAACGCGCGCTGCCTCGATCCCGTAAGCATCCGCGGGATGAACGTGCAGCCGTTCGACGGCGCGAACTGGGAGCAGCACGTCGGCGAGCTGCCGCCGCTGCTGCGCTGAGCCTAAGGTCGCGCCGCTGCTAGAATGCGGCGTTCGGTGCGCCTCGTGGCGCGGAGGATCTCGATGTGGAAGCGTTTCCGACTCAGCGCGCTCTCGCTCGCGCTTCTCGGCGCAGGGCTGATGGCGGGGTGCGCCCCCGAGGTCGGGTCGCCGCGCTGGTGCGAGGCGATGAAGGAAAAGCCGCGCGGCGACTGGAGCGCGAACGAAGCGCTCGAGTTCGCACGCAACTGTGTGCTCAATTGAGCCCTACACCGATGGCCGCGCTCGCAAAGATCACCCGCCAGATGCTGCTCGCCGCGGCTGCGAGCTTGCTCGCGTTCGCCGCGACCGGCCAGCAGAGCGAGCTCGCTGCCGGGCGCAACGCCTGGCGCGCCGCCGCGCTAAGCAACTACGAGTACGGCTACCGGAAGTTCTGCGAGTGCCACCCGGATTCGCCGCCCGAGACCGTCGTCACGGTGCGCGGCGGCCAGGTCGTGGGCGTGCGCCATCGCCCCGTAGGCTTCACGAACGAGGTTCAGGCCGAGCAGCGCAATCTGCAGTTCTACTGGACGGTGGACGGCCTCTTCGAGCTCGTCGCCGCGGCGCTCGCGCGCGGTGTTACCGTGCGCGCGAGCTACGACCCGCAGCTCGGCTATCCCACGCAGGTCTACATCGACTACGACGCGAACTTCATCGGCGACGAGCTCGACGTGCGGCTCACGGCCGTGACGCCGCTCGCGCCGTAGCGCGTTCGGGATTGACCCGTCGTTTTGGCGGCCGTAGAGTCTAAGCGCCTTTCAAGGCAGTTGGCGGTGGTCGATCAACGTGTGCCGAAAGGACTTCGCTAGGCGCTAAGAACCAACAAAACGAAAGTTGATCGCCACTCTAGCGCTCGATCTCACGCCGTCGGTTGAGCCGCTAGCTGAGTGCGGCGGCGTGAGAGCCCGGGTGATGAATATCTACGTCGGAAACTTGTCCTACGGCATGAGTGAAACTGAGCTTCGCGATGCGTTCGCTGCGTTCGGGGAAGTGTCGTCCGCCAAAATCCTGATCGATCGTGAGACTGGCCGCTCGCGCGGCTTCGGCTTCGTCGAAATGCCGAACCAGGGCGAGGCCGAAGCGGCGATCGCTCAGCTCAACGGAAAAGATCTCGGCGGGCGCGCGTTGCGCATCAACGAGGCGCGTCCGAGGGAACGGCGCTAACACGCGCCGGGTGGAGCTCGCACCCCGTCGAGTAGCGGCTCGATCAGGGATCGCGACTACGAGACCGCACTGGCCGATCTCGTGTAGGCATACGGGCCGGGCGAAGCACGCTCGATGCGGGCGTTCGCGTTTCCAGATGCCGCCGCGTTATGTCGCGTGTGGCTCGTCTACGCAGCCGGGTTGCCCGCTATAATTCCGATCGTTTCCGACTACAACAAAAGCCGCGGCCTCCCGCGCCGCTGCGACACACGGAAGAAGGCCGCCACGGCGAAATGATCTATCTCAAATGGACTCCGAGCGAGCTCGCCACGCTGCGGGTGGGCGCGCTGTACACGGAGGTAGACGAAGACGGATGGGTGCAGCGCGAGCTCGGAATCGGCGACGACGGGCTCATCACTCATCAGCTCGTGCCGAGCGATGCCCGACCCGGCTGGTTCGGCCTCGCACGCTTGTCGCTGATCATGCTGACGAGCAACGTGAGCAAGGCCGAGTTCGAGTCGCTATGGCATGCCGGGGCCGCGCGCTCGAACCAGACCTGAGCTGGCATTAGCGTTGCCACGCGCGACCGGCGCTGGCTCGGCGAGCGCGTGCCCTGATGCGCTTCGATCGCGCCGCGCGGATATCCTCTGCCGCATTCGGTGAGTAGAATCCCAAACCGTTGACGCCGGCTACGAGCCGGTCATCTCATCGACACGCCACGACGCGTCATTCCGGGGGGAATCGAATGGCAGCGCATCGCCTGTTCGGATCTTGTCTGCCGCTCTTCGCCATGTCAGTCGCGATCTTGGCGCTCGCGCCGGCCGGCGCGAACGCGGCCGATGCGTTCAAAGTTCGCCTCACGCCCGTGCCGATCGAAGCGTCGACCGCCGCGAAGACCAAGGGCTCGGGCAGCGCGACCGCGTCGCTCGATGGCACGACGCTTACCGTCAACGGCTCGTTCGCGGGGCTGCAGGGCCCGGCTACGGTCGCGCACCTGTTCGAAGGCGCCGCGACGGGCGTCCGCGGTGCCGCGATCGCAGACTTCACCGTGCCGCAGTCCGCGAGCGGCTCGTTTAGCGCGAAGCTCACGCTGACGGCGGCGCAATCCGAAAGCTTGCGCCAGGGCCGGATATACATGCAGATCCACAGCGCCGCCGCGCCCGACGGCAACCTATGGGGTTGGCTGCTCCGCTAATCCGAATCTCTCAAGCGGCCGCAGAGCCGATCGAGGAGTCGTTCCATGTTGGCTAAGATCCGGGGTCTTTCGTTCGCCGCCGCGCTTTGCAGCGCGGGAGCGGCCGTCGCGCAAAGCGGCCCGTTCACGGAGCAGCAAGCGGCCGCGGGCCGGTCGTCGTATCTCGCGAATTGCGCAGGCTGCCATCAGCCGGATCTGCGTGGCACGAACGAGGCGCGGCCGCTGGTGGGAGCGGACTTCATGCGGACCTGGGCGCCGCGCACGGCGCAGGAGCTCGTCGCGTTCCTCGGCGTTGCGATGCCGCCGCCGCCGGCGACGCCGGGCAGCCTCGGCAACCAGACGTACATCAACCTCGCGGCGTTCCTACTGCAGGCGAACGGCGCGACGCCCGGTACGACGGCACTGACCGCGAGCACGTCGACCGTGATCGGTAGCGTCGCGAACGGCACGCTGCCGGACAGCGTGCGGACGGCGCTCGCGAGCAGTGCGCCCGCGTCGCCGTCGGCCGTGGCCGCGGCCGCCGCCGCGGCAGCCGGGGGACTCGCGGGTCTCAAGCTGCAGGGAAACATCGAAGGCTTTACGCCGGTGACCGACGCGCAGCTGCTCGCGAACCCGTCGGCCGACTGGCTCATGATCCGCGGCAATTACCGCGCGTGGAATTACAGCGAGCTCAATCAGATCACGCGCGACAACGTCGACGGCCTGCAGCTCCAGTGGATTTGGTCGATGACCGACGGCGGCTGGAACGAGCCCGCACCGATCGTCCGCGGCGGCGTGCTCTATCTGTACAACCAAGGCAACGTGATCCAGGCCCTCGACGCCGCGAGCGGCGAGCTGCTCTGGGAGAACAAGGTGGGTCCCGGGCCGACCGGCAGCGCGATGCGCGGCATCGCGATCTTCGACGACAAGGTCTACACGGCGACCAACGACGCGCGGCTCGTCGCGCTCGATGCGCGCACCGGCCAAACGGTTTGGGAGACGATCATCGGCGAGCGCACGGAAGGCGACTTTCAGGCGTCGAGCGGGCCGATCATCATCAAGGGCAAAGTCGTCCAAGGCATGGGCAACTGCACCCGCTTCCGCAAGGAGAAGTGCTTCATCAGCGCGTACGACGCGAAGGACGGCCACGAGATCTGGCGCTTCAACACGGTCGCGACCGGCGCCGAGCCCGGTGCGGACACGTGGGGCGACGTATCCGACTATTTCCGCGCGGGCGGCGACACCTGGATCACCGGCAGCTACGACCCGGACCTCGACACGACGTATTGGGGCGTCGCTCAGGCGAAGCCGTGGATGGCCGCGAGCCGCGGCAACTCGCCGCTCGACCGCGGCCTCTATACGAGCTCGACGCTCGCGCTCGACCCGAGCACGGGGCGGCTCAAGTGGTACTTCCAGCACGCGCCCGGCGAATCGCTCGACTTGGACGAGGTATACGAGCGGGTGCTCGTCGACGTCGGCGGCGACAAAGCCGTGTTCACGATTGGCAAGCCCGGAATCCTTTGGAAGCTCGACCGTGCCAGCGGCGCGTATCTCGACCACCACGAGACGGTGCTCCAGAACGTCTTCGACAAGATCGATCCCGAGACAGGTCAGCCGCACTATCGCGCGGACCTGATCGCGCACCAGAAGAACGAATGGGTGCAGGGCTGCCCGAGCACCGAGGGCGGCCACAACTGGCAAGCGATGACCTACAACGCGCCGACGCGCCGCCTGATCATTCCGCTGTCGCAGAGCTGCATCGAAATGCGCGGCCTCGAGGTCGCGCAGGTGCAAGGCGGCGGCAGCTCGGGCGCGGATCGGCGGTTCTTCGAGATGCCAGGCACCGACGGCAACATCGGCAAGCTAGCTGCGTACGACACGACGACGCTGCAAGAGATCTGGTCGTTGCAGCAGCGCGCTCCGTTCCTGACCGCCGTGCTGTCGACTCGCGGCGGAGTCGCGTTCGTCGGCGATCTCGACCGGCACTTCAAGGCCGTGGACGTGAACACGGGCAAGATCCTTTGGGACACGCGGCTGTCGACATCGGTCCAGGGATTCCCGATCACGTTCAGCGTCGGCGGCCGGCAGTACATTGCGGTGTCGACCGGCGTCGGCGGCGGCAGCCCGCGCGTCGTGCCGTCGTTGATCGCGCCCGACATCCACCACCCGCAGAACGGCAACGCGTTGTACGTGTTCGCGCTACCGGCGCGGCGCTAAAGCGCCCGTCGCGCCGTTGCTCGACCGTGCGGGTGAAGGGCCGCGGGCGCCGCGGGCGGGATATACTGCGCCCTCGTCGCGCCCGTAGCTCAGGGGATAGAGCATTGCCCTCCGGAGGCAAGGGTCGGGGGTTCGAATCCCTCCGGGCGCGCCATTTCACAGGCCCACGTTCCTTTCCGTCGAACACAGAACCAGCACCGTCGCCTGCATGGCGCTTGTCGCCGATCGACGCTATCGCTCGGGTGCCGACGTCGCGTTTCCGTCCCGTCTACTGGAATGACCCCCCGCTGTAAATAGCGAGCAAAGTTATGCTCGTCCGGAGTGCTGTGAGCCCAGATCGCGAGCGAGCGCGAGCGTGTCGACCGTGCAGACCGGATCGCCGCGCTGTACTCGAAGGACGCTCCGCATCGAACTGCACGACAGGCGCAGTCCTCGACGACTCCGCCGTCCGCAACCCACCGCCGCCGCCGCGCGGAGTGCCCATGGCGCCGATCGCGACGTCGATCATCCCGCGAATCGCGCAAATCCGAACCTGGTGCTGGTCGCCGGTCACGCCGGGCAGCGGCGGTGCAGCGGCGAGCCCCGCGGCCGGATTCGGCGGCGGCGTGCCGTTCGATTCGCTGTGCCGGTTCGAGGACCTCAGTTGCCTTCCGCGGAGGTAGCGGTCGCGGGCTCGTCCTAAACGGATACGGGCGTCACGGGCCGCCCGCGCCGCTTTCCAAAGGTCGATTCGTAGGCCATAGTCCTCGGCGAAGGCGGGGCCGCGCCGTGCGCGGCCCGCGTTCTGAATCGAAGTCACGCAGGAACGAATAACATTCCAACACGGCAACGGTGCAGCGCTACAACCCCCTGCGTTGGATCGCTTTGAGATCGGTATCGCCGAGATCAGTTGTTTGTGCCGGCGTGCGATCCGTCGCGCTCGCGTGCTTGCTGATGCTCGGACCAGCAGCGAGCGAGGCTCAGCCAGCGGTCCAACAGGTCCTGGTGCTGCAATCGTTCGATCGCGGCAACATGATTCTCGATCACTTTACGAGCACGCTCCGCGTCGATCTGGATCAACGCGCGGCGAGACCCGTGAACTTCGTTCAAGTCGTCGTGGGCCCCACTGGGTTCGTCGGCGCGCCAGAACAGGCCGTCGTCGACTTCATCCGTTCCACCTTCGCGGACCGCCCCAAGCCGGACCTCATCGTGACGGTCGCTGGCCCCGCGGCGGTATTCGCGCAAACATATCGACGGCAGCTGTTTCCCGATATACCGCTCCTGTTTGCGGCAGTCGACGAGCGTTATCTGCAGGGCGCGCCGCTTGGCGAGAACGACACCGCGGTCGCGGTCGATAACGATTTTCCTCAGCACGTCGACAACATCCTGCGGCTGCTGCCCGAGACCAAGCAGGTGTTCATGGTGTTGGGCTCTGGGCTGGTCGGCAAGTTCTGGCGTAGAGAGCTCGAGGACCAATTCAAGCGATTTGGCGAGCGCGTGACCTTTGTCTGGTTCGACGATCTGTCCCTCGCGCAGGTCTTGCGCCGCAGCGCGGGCCTACCGGCGGATTCGGCGATTTTCTATATCACGTTCGGCACTGACGCGGCGGGAGCCGCGTATGCGGACGAGCGAATCATTGCCGATCTTCACGCTGCGGCGAATGCTCCCATATTTGCGGTGCATAGCGTGTTCTTCGGCTCCGGAATCGTCGGTGGAGCGCTGCTGTCCATCGACGACGTGGGTCGTCGCACAGCCGACGTCGCGATTCAGATCTTGAACGGCACCTCGCCGAGCAGCATCAGATTACCGCTGCAAGTGCCGGGCCAGGCGATATTCGACTCGCGCGAGCTGCAACGGTGGGGCATCCCCGAAAGCCGGTTGCCGCCCGGCAGTGCCGTGAGCTATCGGGGTCCGAGCCTCTGGCGTGAATACAGGGCTACTGTCGGGAGCGTGGCCGGCGTCCTGGCCCTGCAGGCGCTGTTGATCGTCGGGCTGCTGTTCGAGCGTCGCGCGCGGCAGCGAGCAGAGATCGACAGCCGGCGGAACCTGACACTCGCGGCTGACGTGAGTCGTCGGGCCACGATGTCGGCGCTCACGAGCTCGATTGCCCATGAGCTCGCTCAACCCCTCAGCGGGATCATGCACAACGCCGAGGCGCTTCAGAAGATGGTCGCGGCCGACCGGGCGACGTCCGCCACGATCGGAGAGATCCTGACCGATATCCAGACCGACGGCATGCGCGCGAAGCAGATCATGGAGCGTCAACGGACCATGCTCCGAAGCCATGAGCTGCAAAGGAAGCCGATCGATCTGCACGCCGTCGTGCGGGAGAGCCTCGCCCTCGTTGCCCATGAAATGGTAGCGCGGGAAGTCGAGGCGACCGTCAATCTCTCTTCGAACGCTTGCATCATCAGCGGCGACCAGGTGCTGCTGCAGCAGGTGCTCGTCAACCTGTTGATGAACGCCATGGACGCGGTGGCTGATCGGCCCCACGCCCGACGTCAGATCACGATTAGCACCCAAGTCACGGCAGCCGATGTCGAGGTCTCCGTCCGCGACACCGGACCCGGTTTGCACGCGGATATCATCGGCACGGTGTTCGCGCCATTCGTCACGACGAAATCGAATGGCCTCGGCATTGGCCTCACGATCGCGCGGACGATCGTGGACACTCATGGCGGCACCGTCGATGCTCGCAACAACCCTGAAGGCGGTGCGACATTCACCGTCACGCTTCTCCGCAGCGAAATACCCGCGACGCGGTCAGAATCGCCGAGTCGTCGCGAATATCGTCAGCGAGTTGCCAAACGCCTGAACGTCGGCCGGGACAATCGGAAGAGCGTTCCGGCGTGCGCCGTCCAGGCTGAGCGCCAAGCGAAATGCCGTCGCAACTCGCTGCCATAGGCATCTTCATCGCAGTGTTCGCCATGATCGTTATCGGACCGATCGTGCTCGTGAGCGCTCTCGTATTGCCGAGCATCTAGCGCGGAAGTCTCCCCGAACGGCTGAGCGTTCCACGCTCGACATTTTGCAACGTCCTGGTCATGATCTATTCACGGAGCACCGGCATCCTGCCGTCGTTCCGATAACTCGAACCGACAATCCTAGGTACCCCATGACTACCTCGAGCGCAGCAGGGAATGCTGCCGTCCTCCCCGTTTCCGCGCCCCGCGCCGACGCCGACCGGCATGGAGCCGCCAAACTCGGCTGGGACCCGTATGAGGTTTGGCGCACGAGGGTCTTGCTCCCGAGGCTCGCGGAGCAAATGCCGCGTGCCGGTGCCGAACCCGCACAAGCCGGCTTTGGGACGACCGGATTGCCGCGCTCGCTTGGCAATACGGAGCGCTCGGCGAACGATCCGCGCTAACCGCGGCCGATTCATTCGGAGCTTGCGGCGGCGGCCGCGCCGGTCAGAACTTGATCGTGACCGCGAGGCTCACGACCGCCGCGTGCTAGTCGAAACGCGGGCCGATTCGACTCGCGCGTTGCGCCTAGCTACGTGACCTTGAACGACGCGCGCTCACGCGGCGCGTAGCTGCGTGTCGTGCCGCGGCTCGAGCAGCGCGTCGAGTTGGCGCCGATGTAGCTCTGAATTCGGATTGCGCGTGTGCGCCTAATGTTCTTTCATTCATACGCCGTGCACGGCGGAAAAATTCGCGCGCGCTACGGACGATAATTTCGCGTCGCGCGCGAAGCGCGCACGTGAGCCGAAATTTTCGCGGCTACTTCTTGACTTGCTCGACGAGATAATCGACGCCCGACATGATCTCGGCGTCCGACAAATCCACTCGGCCGCCTTTCGGGGGCATGAAGCCCTTCTCGCCCTTGAAGCCTTCGAGTGCATGCATGTGCAGCGTGTCGATGCCTTGCGCGATGCGCGGCGTCCAGGCGTCGACATCACCGAGCGGCGGCGCACCCGCGTTGCCGGGCGGCGCGTGGCACACGATACAGGCCGCGTTATATACCTGCGGGCCCGACAGCACGGTCGCGACCGGCGTCGGTGCGGAGACAGCCGCAGCGGCCGCTGCGAGCTCGGCATCACCGAGCCGCATCACATGACCGACCGGTTCGATCCGCTTGGCGATCTCGGCTTGCACGGACGGGTCTTCGCGCACGTAGCGCCCTTGCGTGTCGATCGAGATCGCGCGCACGAGGAAAAACAGCCCGACTGCAACACCCATCAAGATGCCGATCACGAGCATGAAAGAGTCAAAGAATTGCTGATCGTGCTTGCGCAACGTCGTGGTCCTCCCGGGAGCCGCGCGGGATTATAGCCTAGAACCTGCGCGGCCCGAGGGCCGCCTCGACCCCTAACGTAGACAGCGGCGTCTTCTTGTTTCCGACGACGCGCCCGGTATCCTCCCGGATAGAACGACAAGAATCTTCGAGGGGGATTCCGTGCGTGGAGACTCGAGCGAGCGCCGCGTCGGGTGCGATGGGCGAGCCGCGTCCTATTTATCTGTGCTGGACTCGCAGGTAAGCCCCCCTCAATGTACCGCTGCTGATGGCGCGGCCGAGCGCGCTCGCAAAGCGTGAATGAAGGGCGTCGTCACGGACCGTGGAGGGAGACCGAGCCCGGGATGGCACATCAATATGAACGCGACGATCGGGGGCAGCCGAGCCGCGACGAAGTACGGGCCGAGCTCGACACGATCCTCGCCGGCCGCGCGTTCGAGCACGCGGGCCGCGCCCAGGAATTCCTGCGCTTCGTCGTCATGGAAACGCTCGCGGGCCGCGACCACCGGCTAAAGGGCTACACGATCGCCGCTCGACGTGTTTGGGCGCGCCGCGGACTTCGACGCTCAATCGGACCCGCTCGTACGCGTCGAAGCGGGACGCCTGCGTCACCGCCTGCTCGAGCACTACCAGGGCGACGGCCGGAGCAGCCGGCTGCGGATCGATCTGCCTCGCGGGTGCTATGTGCCGCGGTTCTTATACGCGCCCGCCGTGCCGCAGCCGAAAATCGCGGCGCCACGCACGCTTCGCCCCGTCTTGGGCGGCGCCGCGGCCCTCGGGCTTGCGCTCTGGGCCGTAGTCGCACACAACGACGGCGCGTTTGCGCCGCCCGGCCCCGTCGCTCCGGTCGCCGCGCGGGGGGCCGTGCGAGTCGCGGCCGCTGCCGCGGGGCCAAAGCTGCTGGTCCTGCCGTTCTCCAACTTGAGCGGCAACCGCGATCTCGATTACTTCGCGTTCGGGATGACCGAGGAGGTCACCGTGCGGCTCGGCAGCTTCAACGTCGTCGTGCTCGCGGACACGACGCGCGTGGCGAACGGCAACGAAGACCCGGATCTCGAGGCGGTTCGGGCGAAATTCGGCGCGGACTACGTGCTGACCGGCAGTGTGCGCCACGCCGGCGACACGGTCCGCGTGGCAGCGCGGCTCGTCGACGTCGAGAACGGCGCGCAGCTGTGGGCTGAGGCGTTCGACGCGCGGCTCGATGTCGAGCACCTTCTCGGGATCGAGGAGCGGCTCGCGGAACAAGTCGCATCGACGATCGGCGTGCCGTACGGGCCGCTGTTCGAGCGCGAGATCGTGCGCACCGGCGCCAAGGCTGCCGAGCAGCTTGCGACGTACGACTGCGTGCTGCGGTTTCATTACTATGCCGCGACGCTCGATCCGGCACGCCACGCCGAGGCGCTGCACTGCTTCAAGCGCGCGGTCGTGCAGGAACCGCGCTCCGCCGATGCTTGGGCCGGACTGTCGCTCGTTTACCTCGCCGAGCACGCTCATGGCTACAACCGCGAGCCCGGCGATCCGATCGAGCGGGCGCGCGAAGCCGCGAGCATTGCGCTCGACATCGACGGCAACAACCGGCTCGCGAACCGCGCGATGCTCAACGTGCGCTTCGCGACGCGCGATTTCGAAGGGCTCGACGCCGTGGCTTCGCACGTGTTGGAGCTAGCGCCGAACGACCCGAACACCCTCGGCTACACCGGTACGCTCCTCGCGTTCGGCGGCCAACGAGAGCGCGGCATCGCGCTGATCGACCGCGCGCTCGAGCTGTCCTCGAATCCGCCCGCCTCGTTCTACGTCGCGCACGTGTTCTGCGAGATCGAGAACGGCAACTACAAGCACGCCCTCGCGTGGGCGCGCAAGATGGATGCCCCGAGCTGGTTCATGGCGCCGATGCTCGCCGCCGCATCGGCGGGGCTCGCGGGCCACGTGGACAGCGCGCGAAGCTCCGCAGCGCGGCTCCTCGAGCTCTACCCCGATTTCCCCGCGCACGCGCGCGCCGAGCTCGCGAAGTGGTACCTCGACGAGACGCTGACCGAGACTACCGTTGCCGGGCTGCGCGCGGCGGGCATCGACGTGCCGTGAGCGTCGCGCCGATTGCGGCACTGCGCACGGCTCGGCGAGCGCCTAAGCGCGATCGCGACAGCGCAGCTGTAACGCTTCCGCGACGTGCGCCGCGGTGACTTGCGCGCTGCACGCGAGGTCCGCGATCGTGCGCGCGACCTTGAGCACGCGCAGCGAGCTGCGTGCGCTGAGCTGCCAGCGATCCGCCGCACGCCTCAGTAGCTCCCGCTGCTCCGGCCCGAGATTCATTACGCGCCACAGCCCGCGCGTGTCGAGCCGCGCATTCAACCGCCCGCTGCGCTCGAGTTGAGTCGCGCGCGCCGCCGCCACGGCTTCACGCAACCGCGCCGACTCGCCGACCGCTGACGGCTCCGCGATGTCGGCGAACGCAACGCGCGGCACCTCGATGTGCAGGTCGAACCGGTCGAGTAATGGCCCCGACAGCCGTGCGCCGTAGTGCGCGAGCTTCGCGGGTGTGCAGTGACAGCGGTCGGTGCCGTCGCCGCGGAAGCCGCAGGGACACGGGTTCATCGCAGCCACGAGCTGGAACTCCGCAGGAAACGTGATGTGCTCGTGCACGCGCGAGATTCGCGCGACGCCGCTCTCGAGCGGCTCGCGCAGGGCCTCGAGTGCATCGCGGCCGAACTCCGGTAGCTCGTCGAGGAACAACACGCCGCGATGCGCGAGCGAGATCTCACCGGGCCGAGGCCGGCTGCCGCCGCCGACGAGCGCTGCCGCGGAGCTCGTGTGATGCGGCGCGCGAAACGGCGCGTGCTGGGTCGGGCTCGCGGCGCTCGGCTCGCCCGCGACCGACGCGATGCACGCGACCCGCAGCATGTCGTCTTGCGCGAGCGGCGGGAGCAGCCCGCTGAGCCGCTCGGCGAGCATGCTCTTGCCGCTTCCGGGCGGGCCGACCATCAGCAGGTTATGGCCGCCAGCCGCCGCGACCGTGAGCGCGCGCTTCGCGAACGCTTGGCCGCGCACGTCGGAAAGATCCGTGAGAGAAGCCTCGACGGCCGCCACCGCTCCGTCGCCGCACTCGACACGCGCGAGTGGCTCGACCCCGTCCAAGTGCCGCACGACTTCCTGCAGATGGCTCGCAACGTACACGTCGGCGCTCGGGACGAGCGCGGCCTCCGCAGCGTTCGCGGCGGGCAGCACGAGCGCACGCCCCACCTTCTGCGCGGCGATCACGGCCGGTAGCGCACCGGTGATCGGGCGAAGCTCGCCGTTCAGCGCGAGCTCGCCGAGGAACTCGAGACCGCTCGTCGCCCACTCCTTCTTTTGGTGTGCGAGCAGGACGCCGAGCGCGATCGCGAGGTCGAACCGGCCGCCCTGCTTCGGCACGTCCGCGGGCCCGAGGTGGACCGTGATGCGGCTCGCCGGGACCTCGAAGCCAGAGGTCTGCAGTGCCGCACGCACGCGATCCTTGCTCTCACGCACGGCGGCCGCGGGCAAGCCCGTGACCGCGAAGGTAGGTAACCCGCCCGAGATGTGGACCTCGATCGTGACCACGTACGCGACGAGCCCGGCCTGGCCGCGGCTCAGGACGCGGGCGAGTGACGACACGCGAGCCGCGGCCCTGTGAGCCGCAAACGAGACCCCCGTGGATGACCGTGCGGCGAGCGCCTCCGGCCGAAGCCGCGCGGACCGGCGCGCGGACGCGTGCGAAACGCGCTACTTGCCTGACAGCGCCTTCTCGAGGTCCGCGAGCCGTTGCTCCATCCCTTCGAGCTTGGCGCGCGTGCGCTCGAGCACTCCGCGCTGCAGGTCGAACTCCTCACGGGTCACGAGCTCCATTCGCGCGAGGCCCGACTGGAGCATGGACTTGAAGTTGCGCTCCAGGTCCTGGCCGAGCACTCGCAGGTTTTGCGGCACCGACTCCGCCAGCTGGCGTGCGAGCTCATCCAAGCTGAAGCGTGTCGATTTGTTGTCGGTCATTGCATCGTCCTCCGCGACCCCGAGGCCAGACGCGAATCCGCCGAACCCGGCGAGAAACGCGCGCGAATCCATCGATTGGAACGAGGATCATAGCCGCAAGACTAGGCTTGGCTCGTGATTTGACTTAATGTCTTGCTGCGGCTCGGAAAACGAGCGGCCGGAAAAGGCGAACTGAGTCACGCGGACGTGGGCTGAGGCCTTGGTAGACTCGCTCTCTCTTCCCCGCCTCGGACACCGGAGACCAAATTTCAGTGAAAACGACACGGTGGGCTCTGCTTCTCGCGGTCCTCGGAACCGCCGCAAACGGCGCCGAGGTCTATCGTTCGACCGATGCGAACGGCGTTCCAACCTACAGCGATCGCCCGAACAGCAACTCGGAATCTATCCATGTCGCGACGCCGCGCGCGGGCCGCGCGGGTAATACCGTGGCCGCGCGACCGGCCGCGCCGAAGCCAAACGCGGCCGAGCCCGGCACGCAACCCGCCGCCGCGAACGCGGCGGCCGGCGAACCGCCGCAGCAGACGGCGGCCGAGAAGTCTGCGGAGCGTGCGAAGAATTGCGGCGTTGCGCGCGAGCGCGTTTCGAAATACGCCGTCGCGCACCGTCTTTATCGTGAGACGGCGGGCGGCGAGCGCGAGTATTTGACCGACGGCGAGATAGACGAAGCGAGAGCCCGAGCGGCCGCGGATGTCGCAACCTGGTGCGATTGAAGCTTCGACTCGGGACGACCGCAACCCGGCCGCCGCCAAACTGCTAGCCGTGTCCCCGTCGGAGCCGCCGCCAGGCGAGCTGCGGGACGGAACCACGCGCGCGAGCGCCGACGACCGAGGACGCCCGGTGGCGCTCCGCAACCTCGACGACTTCTTCGTTCCGGATCTGTGCGCGGCTCGCATGGTATTCGCGGTCGTGCTCGTTGCCGAGCTGGTCGCCGTGACGCTGAGCCTCGCGCGCCCGTCGGCCGCGTTTCTCACCGAGCTCGCGCGGATTTCGTTGTTCCTCCAGTGGCTCGGGCTCACGAGCGCGGCCGTCCTTTGCTACACGCGGAAGTTCCTCGCGCGCTTTTCCGTGCCGCGCGCGACGGCGCTGTCGTTCCTGCTGCTGATGGCGAACACGGCGCTGATCTCCGAGGCTGCGCTGTACTTCGGCGGCAGCTTCGGCGAGCAAGACCCGACGGCTGCGTTGTTTCCGAACGACCATTGGCCGTTCCTGCTGCGCAACGAGGGCATCTGCGTGATCGTCGCGGCGCTGCTGTTGCGCTACTTCTTCGTCACGCATCAATGGCAGAGTCACGTACGGGCCGAGGCACGGTCGCGCATCGAGGCGCTCCAGGCGAGGATCCGGCCACATTTCCTGTTCAACAGCCTCAACACGATCGCGGCGCTCACGCGCAGCGACCCCGCGCGTGCCGAAGAGGCGGTCGAGGATCTCGCCGATCTGTTCCGCGCGACGCTGCGTGACTCGCATAGCCCGCTGCGCCTCAAGGAGGAGCTCGAGCTCTCGCGAATCTATCAAAGGATCGAGGAAGTGCGGCTTGGCGAGCGCCTCAAGGTGCGTTGGAACGTCGCCGAGCTCCCAATGCGCGCGTTCGTGCCGGGCCTCACCGTCCAGCCGCTGCTCGAGAACGCGATCTATCACGGTATCGAGCCGCTCGAGCACGGCGGAACGGTCACCGTCAGCGGTCGAGTGACGAACGGCCGTATCGAGATCGTCGTCGCGAACCCGGTCGCGCCGCCGCGCGACGACACGGTCGAGCGCGCGGGCAACCGGCTCGCGCTCGAGAACATCCGCCAGCGGCTGCAACTCGCGTACGGCGGTGCGGGCGCGCTCGAGGTGGAGCAGCCGGAGGGCGAATACCGCGTCACGATTCGTTTCCCGTACGACGAATGAACACGGAGGCGCTCGGCGCACCCTTGGGCGTGCTGGTCGTCGACGACGAGCAGCCCGCGCGCGAGCGTTTGCAGCGCCTCGTCGCGGAGCTGCCGGGCTTCTCCGTGACGGGGGCCTGCGCGAATGGCACTGACGCGCTCGCGCTAGTGGGCAAGCTCCAGCCGGCCGTCGTGCTGCTCGACATACGCATGCCGGGGATGACGGGAATCGAGGTCGCGCGTCACTTGGGCGCGCTCGAGGAACCGCCTGCGATCGTGTTTACGACGGCCTACGACGAGTATGCGCTGCAGGCGTTCGAATCCCACGCCGTCGGCTACCTGTTGAAGCCCGTGCGCCGCGAGCGGCTCGAGGACGCGCTGAAGCACGCGTCGCGCTTGAGCTCGCCGCAGCTGCGCGAGCTCGCGACGTCCGAGCAACCCCTCGCCGTGCGCCAACACGTGGCGGCGCGCGTGCGCGACGAGCTGAAGCTGATCCCGGTGAAGGACATCCGCTTCTTCCGCGCGGAGCAGAAATACGTGACGGTTCGGCACGGCCGTGGCGAGGACCTCATCGAGGAATCGCTGCGGCAGCTCGAGGACGAGTTCGCCCGCGACTTCGTGCGGGTGCATCGGAGCTTGCTCGTCGCCGTGGCGCAGATCGAGGCCCTCGAGCGAACCGTCGAGGGCTACGAGCTCAGACTGCGCGGCGAGGCGGAGGCGTTGCCCGTGAGCCGGCGCCAAGTGGCGGATTTGCGCAAGCGCTTAGCGGGGCGATAGAACGTGGCGCCGGCACGGGACGCGAGCCGCATCGCGGGTTCGCCGGCCCGGAGCACGCCGGATCGGCGTGCCAAACCGCGCCGCGCCCCCTACTATCTACGCCGATGAGCAACACCGACCCCCCCGCAGCCGAACGCAACCCCGACTCCGCTGCCGCGGCCGGCACTACGCGCAGCGCGGCTACGACTTCGGACTGGGCCGCGCTCGCGGCCTCGCTGTCTACGGACAAGAGCCAGCGCCCGCGCGCGAGCGCAACGGACGGCGGCCGAAACGCCGCGGGCGAGGACGCGCGCGCCGCGGCGCCTCGCGGCGGCTCGTTCGCGGGCTCGCTCGCGCTCGTGCTCGCGCTGATTGCGATCGGCGTAGCCGGCATGCTTTGGTGGCAGTACCGCGAGTTCTACGTCTCGCTCGATCAAACGGACACGGCGGCCGCGCAGGCGCTCGAGCGCGTGCGTGCCGAGCAGCGCGCGCTGCAGGACGGGATCAAGGACGTCAACGATGACGTCGACACGCTGCGCCAGTTGAATGCGAGCGTTGCCGACCGTGTCAACGAGTTGCCGAGCCGCTTCGTCGATCTCGAGCGGCGGCTCGACGCGATCCAGGGCGGTTCGTTCGATGCTCGCGGCGTGCTGCTGCGTTCCGAGGCCGAGTACTACTTGAGCGTTGCGAACACCGAGCTCAACCTCGCGAACGACTGGGACAACGCGATCACCGCGCTCGAGCTCGCCGACGGGCGGCTCGCGCAGCTCGCGAATCCCGAGCTCGGTCCCGTGCGCGAAGCGATCGCGGGCGAGCTGCTCGCGCTGCGCGCCGTGCGGCTGCCCGACATCGAAGGACTGATGTTCAGCCTCGGCCGGCTCGCGGCGCGCGCGCCGGCGCTGCCGATGCGCGCCGATCTGCCCGCGAACTACTCGACCGACGCCGCGGCCGCGGAGGACGCGGCGGAGCCCGGATTCGAGCGCCTCTGGGTGGCGGTCAAGCGCACGCTGCTCGGCCTCGTGCGAATCGAGCGGCGCGACGAGCCCGTAGCGGAGGCCTTGTCGGCGGCCGAACGCGAGCTCGGGCGCCGGCAAGTCGAGATCGAGCTCGAGGTCGCGCGCACGGCCGCGCTACGCGCGCAGCCGCAGGCGTTTCGCAGCGCGCTCGACGCGGCGACCGCGATTTTGCAGCGCGACTTCGACGCGGACGCGGCCGAGGTCGAGGGCGCGCTCGCGCTGTTGCGCGAAATGCGGACGCTCGAGATCAATCCGAAGAAACCCGACATCAGCGGCTCACTGAATCAGCTGCGCGAGCTCGCGGCCGGGGCGCGCTAGAGTGCGTTTCGGGCTTTGGGCGTTGCTCGCGCTGCTGCTCGGCGCTTTCGCCGCGCACTTCGTGCTCGCGGACCGCGGTTACGTGCTGATCAACTTCCGCGGCTATGTGCTCGAGATGTCGGTGCCCGGCCTCGTGCTCGTGCTGGTGGCGCTCTACCTGCTGGTCCGCGGCGTCGTTGCGCTCGCCAAGGCGCCGTTCTGGATGCGCAAAGCGCTTCGCGAGCGCGGACTCAAGCGCGGCGGCGCGGACCTCGCGCAAGGGCTCATCCACATCACCGAAGGCGACTTCGCGCGCGGCGAGCGCCTGCTCACTCGCGGCCTCGCGACGTCCGACGCGCCGCTCGTCAATTACTTGCTCGCGGCGCGCGCCGCGCAGCTCCAAGGCGCGCCCGAGCGCCGCGACGAGTGGCTCAAGCTCGCATACGACGAATCGGCGGGCGGGGGGGCCACCGTGCTGCTGACGCAAGCGGAGCTGCAGCTCGGCGTCGGCGAGCTCGACGCGGCGCTCGCGACGTTGCAGCGGCTCGAGCAGCTGAAGCCCGATCACCCGGGCGCGCTGGGCCTCCTCGCGCGGACCTATCGCGCGCGCGACGACGGCGCGGCGCTCGCGGCGCTGCTGCCGCGGCTCGGCCGCGCACGGCTCGCGCCCGCGGAGCGTGAGGAAATCGCGTGCGAGGCCTTGCGCGCCGAGCTCAGCCGCGCGGACCTCACGTCGGAGCGGCTCGCGGGGCTGTGGGCGCAGCTCCCGAGCGACCTCCGTGCCGCGCCCGAAGTCGTCGCGCTGCGCGCGCTCGCGCTGCAGGGTCTCGGGCGTGGCGAGGAGGCCGAAAAGGAGCTGCGCGCCGCGCTGAAGAAGAACTGGCAGCGCGCTCCGGTGCTCGCTTACGGGGAAGTACGCGGCGCGGACGGCGCGAAGCAGCTGAAGCAAGCGGAGACGTGGCTCAAGACCTACCCGGAAGACGGCGCTCTGCTGCTGACCGCCGCGCGGCTGTGCATGGCGATCGAGCTATGGGGCAAGGCGCGCAGCTACCTCGAGTCGAGCCTCGCGCTCGCGCCGGTGCCCGACGCGTATGCGCTGTACGGCAGGTTGCTCACGGAGCTCGGCGAGGGTGAGCGCGCGGCGCTCGCGTTCCGCTCGGGTCTCGCGCTCGCGAGCCCGGCCGCCGCTTTGGAGCTCAAGTCCGACGCGCCGCCGCTCGAGCGGCTCGCGGCGCGGGAACCGGGAGCCGCTTAGCCCGTCGTCGGCCCCGTCAAGACGCTTTCGGCTGTGATCGGCGCGAGTCGAGCCACTCGATCAGCGGATCCCACTGCTCCCAATCCGGCCAAGCGAGGTAGGGCGGCAGCTCGTGGATGCCGAGCCCGCGCTGATAAGCGCGGATGTAGTTCTGCGCCTCGCGAAAGCTCGCGATGTACGGCACCTTGAGCCGCGACAGCACGTCGTCGAGCTCCTCGAAGATCAGCGTGTTCTCTTTGACGCGGTTCGCGACGAGCGCGGCCTTCGCCTTCTTGTCCGCGACCTTGCCGATGCTCAACAGCTCCTCGACGAATTTCTCCGCCGCCTTGATGTCGATCGGCGAGGGCAGAACGGGCACGACGATCGTCTCGGCTTTACGCACGAGCTCCGCAAGGTCTTTGCCGTAGGAGCCCGCCGCGGAGTCGATCACGAGGTATTCGGTGTTGCGCGGCACATTCTTCAAGCCGGTCTCGTAAGCGGGCACGCCCGTGATCGGCGCGTAATCGGCCGGCCGCTGCTCGAGCCAGGTCAGCGCAGACGCCTGCGGATCGTAGTCCGCCAGGGCCGTCGCGTAGCCTTCCGATGCAAAGTAGGCCGCGAGGCTCGTGGCGATTGTGCTCTTGCCGCAACCGCCTTTGGCGTTGGTGACCAGGATATGGCGCATAGGGTCTCCGAAAGTTTGTTGTTATTAACGTGCGCGGCGCGGGGCCCGCATAAAGTAGCCATGCTTATGACAAATGTCCATTGGCCGCGAGCTATCCGAGGCCGAGCTCATTCCAAATTGCATCGATCCTCTCGACCACGTCGGCACGCATCGCGATCGGCCGACCGAACTCGCGGTTCACCTCGCCGGGCCACTTCGTCGTTGCATCGATACCGAGCTTCGAGCCGAGCCCGGCCACAGGGGACGCGAAGTCGAGATAGTCGATCGGCGTGTTCTCGACGATCGTCATGTCGCGCTTCGGGTCCACGCGCGTCGAGATCGCCCAGATCACGTCCTTCCATTGGCGAGCGTCGATGTCGTCGTCCACGACGATCACGATCTTCGTGTACATGAACTGCCGGAGGAACGACCAGACGCCGAACATGACGCGCTTCGCGTGGCCGGGGTACTCCTTCTTGATGCTTACGACCGCGATCCGATAGGAGCACGCCTCGCTCGGCAGATAGAAATCCGTGATCTCGGGAAACTGCGTCTGCAGGATCGGCACGAAGACGTCGTTGAGCGCCAACCCCAAGATCGCGGGCTCGTCCGGCGGGCGGCCCGTATACGTGGTGTGGTAGATCGGGTCGCGCCGATGGGTGATCCGCTCGATCGTGAGCACCGGGAAACGCTCGACCTCGTTGTAGTACCCCGTGTGGTCGCCGAACGGCCCTTCGTCGGCCTGCTCGCCAGGTGCGATGTAGCCCTCGAGCGTGATCTCGGCGTTCGCCGGTACGACGAGGTCCGACCCGATGCACTTCACGACTTCGGAGCGCTTGCCGCGCAGCAAGCCGGCGAACGCGTACTCGGAGAGCGTGTTCGGAATCGGCGTCACCGCCGCGAGGATCGTCGCAGGGTCGGCGCCGAGGCTCACGGCCACCGGAAAACGCTCTGCTGGATGCTTGGCCTGGAACGCGCGGTAGTCCGTTGCGCCGCCGCGGTGCGCGAGCCAGCGCATTATGACCTGATTTCGGCCGATCACTTGCTGACGATAGATGCCGAGGTTCTGCCGCTCGTGAGCGGGGCCGCGCGTCGTCGTGAGCCCCCAGGTGATCAGCGGCCCGACGTCCTCGGGCCAACAGGTTTGGATCGGCCAAGCCGAGAGATCCACGTCGGGTCCCTCGACGATCACCTCTTGGCACACCGCGCTGCGTACCGTGCGCGGCGCCATGTTCAAGATCTCCTTGAGCAGCGGCAACGAGCGCCATGCTTCGCCGATGCTGCGCGGGGGCTGCGGCGCGCGCAGCGCCGCGAGCAGCCGGCCGAGGTCGCCCAGCGCCTCCGTGCTGTCGAAGCCAATCGCGGCGGCGACGCGCTCCTCGGTGCCGAACAGGTTGGCGAGCACGTGAACCCCGTGGTCGCTCGCATTCGTGAACAACAGCGCCGGGCCGCGTTGCTCGAGCACTCGGCGCGAGATCTCGGTGATCTCGAGCTTCGGGCTCACGGGCGCATCGATCCGTTTGAGCTCGCCGCGGCTTTCGAGGAACGACGAGAAACTCGCGCAAGTCGCCGAAGACGCGATGCGGCTTCAGCCAGATGGATTCCACTATAATCGGCCCTCGTAGTAGGCCTGCGGGTTTACTTTGCCGCGCGCGGCCTCAAGGTTGAGCCCCCGCGGCGCCGCCGCGACATTAGTCTTCTACAGAGCGCAACACCAGACGCCATGCCCGCCGCCACCAAGGTCCCTGCTGGGAACGTCCCCGACGAGAACGTTCCGCGTGAGCGAATCGAGTTCACCAAGATGAACGGCCTCGGCAACGACTTCATGGTCGTCGAATGGCCGAAAGACCGGCCCATGCCCACGCCCGAGCTTGTGCGCCGCTGGAGCGACCGCCGCCTCGGCGTCGGCTTCGACCAGCTACTCCTGCTCGGCGCGCAACGGCCGGAGCGGCGGCGATGCGAGCTATCGGGTGTTCAACGCCGACGGCGGCGAAGTTCAGCAGTGCGGCAACGGCGTGCGCTGCCTCGCCCGCTTCCTAGCGCCGCGGGTCGGTAGCGAGCTCACGCTCGTGGGCCCGGCCGGCAGCATCGCGGCGAAGGTGTTGTCCGCGGAGCGCGTGAGCGTCGATCTCGGCGTGCCGAGCTTCGAGCCGTCGTCGTTGCCGTTCACGGCGCCGACGCGAAAGGAGCGCTATCGGCTGCAGCTCAAGACGCACTCGGTCGAGTTCGGCGCGGTGTCGATGGGCAACCCGCACATCGTGATTCCGGTGGGCTCGGTGGAACGCGCTCCCGTCGGTATACTGGGGCCCGAGCTCGAACGGCATCCGAGCTTTCCGCAGGGAGTGAACGTCGGGTTCATGCAGCGCGAGAGCGAGGGGCGCATCAAGCTTCGAGTTTTCGAGCGCGGCGCGGGCGAAACGCTCGCTTGCGGAACGGGCGCCGCGGCCGCGGTGGCGGTCGGACGTCTCTGGGGAGAGCTCGGCGAAGACGTCGAGGTGAGCTTGCCGGGCGGAGTTCTCGAAGTCAGCTGGCGTGGACCTGGATCGGCGCTGTGGCAAACTGGACCGACGGCGGCAGTGTACGAGGGACAGATCGAACTATGAGTCAACAGAAGAGCGGTGCGGTTGTCGGAGCGACGCACGGCGAGGAATTCCCGGAGGGCGTCGTCGCCGACTATCTCAAGAGCCACCAGGACTTCTTCGAACGCCATCCGCTGGTTCTGTTGAGCTTGAAGCTCCCGCACCGCACCGGCGGCTCCGCGATCTCGCTCGTCGAGCGCCAAGTCGCGATGCTCCGCCAGCGCAACGCGCAGCTCGAACGCCAATTCAAAGATCTCGTCGCCGTCGCGAAGAGTAATGACGCGCTAGTCGAGAAGATTCACCAACTGGGCTTGAAGCTCATGCGCGCGCCGAACCTGCCCGCCCGGCTCGAGCAGCTCGAGACGAGCCTGCGCGAAGACTTCGGCGCGGAGCGTGCCGTGCTCGTTCTGTTCACCGAGACCGCGCCCGCGTCGGCGCA
Organism: uncultured Gammaproteobacteria bacterium; assembly: GCA_963742115.1. Classification (GTDB taxonomy): domain Bacteria; phylum Pseudomonadota; class Gammaproteobacteria; order Steroidobacterales; family Rariloculaceae; genus FEN-1219. The sequence continues at coordinate 403,886 of CAVUKQ010000003.1, read as the reverse complement.
GCGCGAGGGCTTCGTGCGCCGCATGTCGCAAGACGACGCCGACGCGAAGCCGTTCGCGGCGTTCCTGCGCGCGGCGAAGCCGCGCTGCGGTCCGTTGCGCGATCGCCAGAAGAACATCTTCGAGCGCGACGCGGACACCGTGAGCTCCGCGGCGCTCGTGCCGCTCGGCCCGAACGCGAATCTCGGATTCCTGACCATCGGGAGCCACGATCCCGATCATTTCCACCCGGGCAAGCGCATGGACTTCCTCGCGCGCTTGGGTGACCTGTTGGCGGTGGCTTTGACTGACGAGCGTGAGCAGCGTGGTCGGGTATAGAGAGCTCGCCGATTTCTTGCAGAGGTTGAAGACCGAGCGGCGTTTGTCGCCGCATACGGTCACAGCCTACCAGCGCGACTTGAACGCGCTGCTCGGCTTTTGCGAGCGCGAGCAGGTCGAGTCGCTCGCGGCGCTCGATTCGTATCACGTGCGGCGCTTCGCCGCCGAGAGCCACCGGCGCGGCTTGGGCGCGCGCAGCGTCGCGCGCCGGCTGTCCGCCGTGCGCACGTTCCTCGAGTATCTCGTCGAGGTCGGCGCCGTGAAGGCAAACGCCGGCGTGCACGTGCAAGCGCCGCGGCCGCCGAAGCATCTGCCGTCGACGCTCGATGCGGATCAGGTCGCGAGCTTGCTCGCGATCAGCGGCGACGAGCCGCTCGCGATCCGCGACCGCGCGATCCTCGAGCTGTTCTATTCCTCGGGCCTGCGGCTCGCGGAGCTCGTCGGGCTGAACCTCGGCGACGTCGACGCGGCGGACCGCACCGTGCGCGTGCTCGGCAAGGGCTCGAAGGCTCGCGTCGTGCCCGTCGGCAGGAAGGCGCTGCTCGCGCTGCACGATTGGCTGCAGGTTCGACCGCAGCTCGCCACGCACGGCGAGCCCGCGATGTTCGTGAGCCGCAACGGCGACCGGATCAGCCGCCGCAGCGTGCAGGCGCGCGTCAATCACTGGGCGAAGCACCAGGCGGTGCCGTCCGGCGTGCATCCGCACATGCTGCGCCACTCGTTCGCGACGCACCTGCTCGAGTCGAGCAAGGACCTGCGCGCCGTCCAGGAAATGCTCGGCCACGCGAGCCTGTCGACGACGCAGATTTACACGCATCTCGACTTCCAGCACCTCGCGAGCGTTTACGACCAAGCGCATCCGCGGGCGAAGCGCCGGCCGGACTGAGCCCCGGCGGCCGCGCGTACGGCGCGCGCGAACCTGCCGCGGTTTTGCGGGTCGATAGCATCCATGACCAGTCAAACTTTCCACGGCACTACGATCGTCTGCGTCCGGCGGGGCGGCAAGGTCGCGCTCGGCGGCGACGGCCAGGTGACGCTCGGGACCCAGGTCATGAAGGGCAACGCGCGCAAGGTACGGCGCCTGCACGACGGCAAGGTGCTCGCGGGGTTCGCGGGCGGCACCGCCGACGCGTTCACGCTCTTCGAGTATTTCGAGGCGAAGCTCGACAAGCACGGCAACCTCACGCGCGCCGCGATCGAGCTCGCGAAGGATTGGCGCACGGACCGGATGCTGCGCCGGCTCGAGGCGCTCCTGATCGTCGCGGACAAGACGCAGTCATTCCTGATCTCCGGCACGGGCGACGTGATCGAGCCCGAGCGCGATTTGCTCGCGATCGGCTCCGGCGGTGCCTATGCGCAAGCCGCAGCCACCGCGCTGATCGACAACACCGAGCTCGACGCGCGCGCGATCGTCACGAAAGCGCTCGAGATCGCCGCGGATATCTGCATCTACACGAATCGCGAGATCACGATCGAAGAGCTGTGATCCGATGTCGATGACACCGCGCGAAATCGTCGAAGAGCTCGACAAACACATCATCGGCCAGAACGAAGCCAAGCGCGCGGTCGCGATCGCGCTGCGCAACCGCTGGCGGCGCGCGCAGATCGAGGAACCGCTCCGGAGCGAGATCACGCCGAAGAACATCCTGATGATCGGCCCGACCGGCGTCGGCAAGACCGAGATCGCGCGCCGGCTCGCGAAGCTCGCGAACGCGCCGTTCATCAAGGTGGAAGCCACGAAGTTCACCGAGGTCGGCTACGTCGGCCGCGACGTCGACTCGATCGTGCGCGACCTCGTCGACATGGCCGTGAAGATGACGCGCGAGGACGCGATGGCGCGCGTCGCCGACCGCGCGTTCGACGCGGCCGAGGATCGGCTGCTCGACGCGCTGCTGCCGGGCACGGGTGCGGCTGCGGGCGGCGGGATCGGATTTGCGACAGCGCCCGGCGGCGTCGGTCCGTCCGGCTCCGGCGGCGGCGAGCACCGCGACACGCGCCAGCGCTTCCGCAAGATGCTGCGCGAAGGCGCGCTCGACGACCGCGAGGTGGAGCTCGAGGTGCAGGCCTCGCCCGTCGGCGTCGAGATCATGGCGCCGCCCGGAATGGAGGACATGACGAACCAGCTCCAGAGCATGTTCCAGAACCTGTCCCAGGGCCGGTCGCGGCGGCGCAAGCTCAAAGTGAAGGATGCGGTCGCGCTCCTGAAGGAAGAGGAAGCCGGCAAGCTCATCAATCAAGAGGACGTGAAGCTCCAGGCCGTGCGCGCGGTCGAGGAGAACGGCATCGTGTTCATCGACGAGATCGACAAGATCGCGCGGCGCGCCGAGGCGCACGGTGCCGACGTGTCGCGCGAAGGCGTGCAGCGCGATCTCCTGCCGCTCGTCGAAGGTTGCACGGTGAGCACTCGGTACGGGATGGTGCGCACCGATCACGTGCTGTTCATTGCGTCGGGCGCGTTCAGCGTCGCGAAGCCGTCGGATCTGATCCCGGAGCTCCAAGGCCGCTTCCCGATCCGCGTCGAGCTGTCGGCGCTCGGCATCGACGAATTCGTCCGGATTCTCACGGAGCCGAACGCGTCGCTCACGGAGCAATACCGTAGCCTGCTCGCGACCGAGCGCGTGGATCTCGCGTTCGAGCCGAGCGGCGTGCGCCGTCTCGCGGAGGTCGCGTTCCAAGTCAACGACCGCAGCGAGAACATCGGCGCGCGCCGATTGCACACCGTGCTCGAGCGGCTGCTCGAGACCGTGTCGTTCGAGGCGGCCGACCGCGGCGGGCAGAGCGTCGTCGTCGACGCCGCGTACGTCGACGCGCACTTGAACGCGCTCGTGCAAGACGAAGACTTGAGCCGCTACATCCTTTAGGGCGCCTCGACGAATGACAGACTTCGAAATCCAAGCGCCGACCGACATCAAGTATCACAAGCGTTCGCGCGAGCTCGAAGTGCGGTTCGAGAACGGCATGGCCGCGCGGCTCTCGGCCGAATACTTGCGCGTCCACTCGCCGTCCGCCGAGGTCAAAGGCCACTCGGCCGGCGAAGGCGTTCTCGTCACGGACAAAGAGACCGTCGGCATCAAGCAGATCGAGCCCATAGGCCGCTACGCCGTGCGGCTCGTGTTCGACGACGGTCACAACACCGGCCTCTATAGCTGGGCCGTGTTGTACGAGCTTTGCAGCGACCACGACGCCAAGTGGCGCCGCTACCTCGAGCGGCTCGCGGCGGCGGGCAAGACCCGCAGGGTTCCCGCCTCCGAATGACGACGCGCGGGGCCTCGCCCGTCGAGAGCCGCGTCGCGCCTATCCAACGACCTTCAGCAACGCTCGCGATCTCGGGCCACGACTGCGCGCCGTTCGCAGCCAAGGCATCGGCGTGCCGCCATGTTCGCGCCGGGCCGCCGCCGCGGCGCGAGCTTGACCCTGACGCGGCGTGAGTCTCCAGAATGCGTGTGTATAATCCTGGCGCGAAAGCAATCCCAACGTCGAAACATCAGGGGGTCTCCATGGCCGAGAGCTCAACGCTCGCGATCGCCATGAACATCTTCACGGCACCGAGCGCGGCTTTCGCCGCACTCAAAGAACGGCCGCGCGTGTGGCTGCCGCTGCTCTTGCTGCTCGGCGGCTACGCCGCGGTGAACGTCGTGTACGTCAACTCCGTGGACCTGGGCTGGTTCATGGACGCCCAGCTCGCTTCGAACCCCGCGCTCACGGAAGCACAGCGCGAGCAAGCTGCGACCGCGGCCGCCAGCCTTTCGCCGGCCTTCTACGGCGCGATCAGCGCGGTCAGCACGACGCTCGTCATTCTGCTCGTGCTATTCCTCGTGGCGCTCTACTACACGATCGTGTCGTTCGTGTCGCACGACGGCGTGAAGCTCAAGCAGTGGTTCGCGTTCGTCTGGTGGTGCACGCTGCCGGCCGTGTTCGGCCTAGCCGCCACGCTCGTGAACCTGAGCATCCAAGACGCCCGGTTCATGCTCCAAGACGCGATCAACCCGCTCGCGTTCGGCAACCTGCTCGCGATCGAGCGAACGGCGGCCACGCCGGTCATGTCGCGCATCTTGCTCGGGCTCGACCTCTTCACGATCTGGTCGCTCGCTCTGTCCGCGATCGGCTATCAGCAGTGGACCGGCAAGTCCTTCGTAAAGAGCGTCGCCGTAGTCCTCGGGCCGCTCGCTCTGATCGTCGTGATCGCGGCGCTCGTCGCTCTGCGGTAGAGGTCGGTCCATGAACAGGCGAGTCCTGATCATCCTCGGGATCGTAGTCGTCGTGATCGCGATTCCGCTGCTGCAGGCGCGCTTCGGGCGCGGCGTCACCGTCGAGGTCGAGGTCGAGCCGCTCGCGGCGCGCTCGATCGAAGCGTCGGTGCTCGCGTCGGGCCGCCTCGTCCACGAGCAGCAGGTGAAGCTCACGACGGAGGAGATCGGCCGAGTCACGCAGATCTTCGTGGCCGAAGGCGACCACGTGACGAAGGGTCAGCTCGTGCTCAAGATCGACGACCAGCGTCTGCGCGCGGCCGTCGAGCAGAACGAGGCCGCCGCGCGCGTGCAGGAGATCGCGATCCAGCGCCAGCAGCTTCAGGTCGCGAACCTGCGCACGCAATTCGACCGCACGAAAGCGATGCACGAGCGCGGCCTCATCGACGAGGACAAGTTCACGACGGCCACCAACACTCTCGAGATCGCCGAGGTCGACCTGCGCTCGAGCCGCGAGACGCTGTCGCAAGTGCGCGCCCAGCTCGACCAGGCGAAGGACCGCCTCGCGAAGACGAGCGTTTACGCGCCGATCGACGGGACGGTCACGTCGCTCGACATCAAGGTCGGCGAGATGGCGATCTCGAGCACGACGAACATCCCGGGCTCGACGCTGATGACGATCGCGAACCCGGACAGCATCCTGACGGAGGTCAACGTCGACGAGGCCGACATCGCGAACATCGCGCCGGGGCAGCGCGCGCGCATCTACGCGATCGCCTACCCGGACAAGCCCGTCGACGGCGAGGTGACGTCGATCGCGGTGTCCGCGAAGGTCGCGGAGGGCCAGCAGGGCCTGAGCTTCGCGGTGAAGATCAGGCTGCTCGACCGCGCGCAGATCACGCTGCGCCCCGGTATGTCGTGCCGCGCCGAGATCTTCGCGGCGTCGCGCGACAACGTGCTCGCCGTGCCGATCCAGGCGATTCGTGTCGAGGAGGACATGACGCGCAACGAGACGCGCCGCTACGCGTTCGTGGACCTCGGCGGCAAGACGAAGCGCGTCGCGGTCGAGGTCGGGCTCTCCGACGACACGTATCAGGAGATCACGAGCGGCCTCGCGGCGGGGGACTCCGTGATCATCGGGCCTGATCGCGTGCTGCGCGCGCTCAAGGACGGCGACGGCGTCACGATCAAGAAAGACGGGCGCTGAAGGCATGTCGGTCATCGAGCTCTCGTCGATCAGCAAGCACTACCTGATGGGCCAGCAGCTCATCAAGGCCGTCGACGGCCTCGATCTCACGCTCGATCACAACGAGTACGTCGTGTTCATCGGCTCGTCGGGCTCGGGCAAGTCGACGCTCATGAACATCATCGGCTGCCTCGACACGCCGACCTCGGGCCGTTACGTGCTGAACGGCCACGACGTGAGCGGTCTCAACGAGGACGAGCTCGCCGACATCAGGAATCAGGAGATCGGCTTCATCTTCCAGAACTTCAATTTGCTGCCGCGTGCGTCCGCGCTCAAGAACGTGATGCAGCCGCTGATCTACCGCGGCTTGAGCTACCCGGAGCGGCGCGCGGAGGCGCAGCGCGTGCTCGAGCGCGTGGGGCTCGCGGACCGCAGCGACCACCTGCCGAATCAGCTCTCGGGCGGCCAGCGGCAGCGCGTCGCGATCGCGCGTGCGCTGGTCACGAGCCCGTCGATCCTGCTCGCCGACGAGCCGACCGGCAACCTCGACTCGCAGACCTCCATCGATATCCTCGCCTTGTTCGACGAGCTGCACGCCGACGGCCAGACGATCGTGCTCGTGACGCACGAGCCCGACGTCGCGCAGCATGGCGCACGCGTGGTCCGCTTGAAGGACGGCAAGATCGTCGAAGACTACGCGCAGGAGCCGAAGCGTGCCTCCCGCCACTAACGCTGCTTCGACCAAGCGCGCGAGCCCGCGCCGCAACGCGGGCGCGCGCGTCTCCGTATGGTTCGCGGCGACCGAAGGCGCGCGAGCGGCGCTAGGCTCGATCCAGGCGCACGCGTTCCGCAGCTTCCTCACTACGCTCGGCATCGTGATCGGCGTCGCGTCCGTGATCGCGATGGTGTCGATCATCCAGGGCTTGAGCTTCACGATCGGCCAGCAGTTCGAAGGGCTAGGGAGCAACAGCGTCACGGTGGCGTCGTACACCGCGCTCGAGGACCAGCTGCAAGGACGCCGCGCGCGCCTCACGGAGCAGGACCTCGATCTCATCCGGTTTCGCGTGGACGGAATCGCGTCGATCACGCCGATCATGTTCACACCGAACGGCCAAGGCCAGATCCGCTACGGCTCGCAGACGACGACCTCGCAGGTGCTCGGCACGACCTACACGTTTCAAGACGTCGCGCAGTATTTCTCGCAGCGCGGCCGATTCTTGTCCGACAGCGACAATGCGACGCGCCGCCGAGTCGCCGCGATCGGCGAGAAGGTGCGCGATGATCTCTCGATGCCGGAAAACCCGGTCGGCGAGTTCGTGCAGATCAATGGCGAGTGGATCAAGATCATCGGGCTGCTCGAGCCGAAGGGCGAGATCCTGGGCCAAAGCCTGGACAACCGCGTGCTGATCCCCTACAGCACGATGACGAGCCTGCAAGGTAATCAGCGCCGGCCCGACATCCAGATTCAGCTCACGCTCGTCGACCTGCGCGACCTCGAAAACGTCAGGCAAACGATCACGCGCCTGCTGCGCAGCGCGCACGATCTCAGACCCGACGACGAGGACGATTTCCGGATCCAGACCGCCGAGCAGGTTCAGGAGACGTTCGACTCGATCCTGACCACGGTCACGGTCGTGATGACGGGGCTGGTCGGCATCTCGCTGCTCGTCGGCGGCATCGGCATCATGAACATCATGCTCGTGTCGGTAACTGAGCGGACGCGCGAGATCGGCATCTGCAAGGCCATTGGTGCAAAAAGACATCACATCCTCCTGCAATTCCTGCTCGAGGCGCTCGTGCTGTGCCTGCTCGGCGGGCTCACAGGGCTCGTGCTCGGCTACGGCATCGGCGCGCTCGCCGCATCGCTGATCCCGGGATTCCCGCCCGCGCACACGCCGTGGTGGGCCGTGGCGCTCGCGCTCGGCTTCTCCGCCGCGGTCGGCGTCGGCTTCGGCATCCTGCCGGCCGCGAAGGCCGCGAATCTCGATCCGATCAGCTCGCTGCGTTACGAGTGAGGCCCCGAATCGGCGCGCCGGCCAAAGCGCCGCCCCGGCGCGGGCCGCAGCGCCGCTCGCGGCGCCGGTCGGGGCGCGTGGCCCCGCGCATCACACCATGTCGAACAGCAGGATCTCGGCGTCGGCGGTGCCGCGGATCGTGAGCGTCGGCTCGCTGGTCGATGCAGCGCCGTCGCCCGCCGCGAGCGCGAGCCCGTTCACCTCGACGGTGCCGCGCGCGACTTGAATCCAGGCGCGGCGGCCGGGCCGCTGCGCGTGCTCCACCTGCTCGCCCGGCGCGAGCAGCGCCGCGTAGAGGTCGACGTCCTGATGTATCGCGACGGAGTCCTCGCGGCCGTCGTGCGAGCCGATCAACTTGAGCCGTCCCCGCTTCTGTTCGTCGTCGAACACCCGCTCCTCATAGCCCGGCGTCAGGTCGCGGCGTTCGGGCACGATCCAGATCTGAAGAAAATGCACGAGGTCGTCGCGTGAAGGGTTGAACTCGCTGTGGCGCACGCCGGTGCCCGCCGACATCCTTTGCACGTGTCCCGGCCGGATCACCGAGCCGTTGCCGAGGCTGTCCTTGTGCTCGAGCGCGCCCTCGAGCACATAGGAGATGATCTCCATGTCCCGATGGGCATGCGTTCCGAAACCCTGGCCGGGCTGCACCCGATCCTCGTTGATCACTCGCAGCGGTCCGAAGCCCATGTACCGATCGTCGTGGTAATCGGCGAACGAGAACGTGTGGCGGCTGTCGAGCCAGCCGTGCTCGGCGTGGCCGCGCTGCGCGGCCGGTCTGATCGCAATCATGTTGCCTCCTCGAAGCCTCGAGCGTACGCCTCGCCCGAGGATCTCGGCTAGCGTCCTCCGAAGCCGCGTAACGGCGCGCGGGAATCGCACGCCTTCGGCTGCGCCGGTTCGGTCCTAAGCCGCCGCGCCGGCCGCAACGGTATACTCTCGGCCTTGGTGCACCGTCGGTAAGGCAGCTCGATGACCGATAGAAATGAGGCGCCCGGGCCGCTCGCGGACTTCGGCTACGAGCACGTGCCGTGGGCCGAGAAGAAGGCGAGAGTTCGCGGCGTATTCGACTCCGTCGCGCCGCGCTATGACCTGATGAACGACGTCATGTCGGGCGGGCTGCACCGGCTTTGGAAGCGCTTCACGCTTGCGAAGACGGCCCTGAGGAGCGGGCAGAGCGCGCTCGACGTCGCCGCGGGCAGCGGGGACTTGAGCATCGGGATGGCGCGCCAGGTGGGTCGAACGGGACGCGTCGTCGTCACCGACATCAACGCGAGAATGCTCGCGGAGGGCCGCGACCGGCTCCTCGACGCGGGCCACGCGGGCAACGTCGACTGCGTGCTCGCGGACGCGGAAGCGCTGCCGTTCGCGGATTCGTCGTTCCACTGCGTGACGATCGGGTTCGGGCTGCGCAACGTCACGGACAAGGATAAGGCGCTGTCGTCGCTGTTCCGCGTGCTGAAGCCCGGCGGACGACTGCTGGTCCTCGAGTTTTCGAAGGCGCACTTGGGTCCGCTCGCGCCGCTTTACGAGCTCTACTCCATGCAGGTGCTGCCGCGGCTCGGCGAGCTGCTCGCGAACGATTCAGCGAGCTACCGCTATCTTGCGGAGTCGATCCGCCGTCACCCGGATCAAGAAACGCTCAAAGGCATGATGGAACGTGCGGGCTTCGAGCGCTGCGAGTATTACAACCTGACGGCCGGGATCGTCGCGTTGCACGTCGGTTTCCGGCTCTAGCCCCCATTCGATGACGCGATTTTTGCCACAAACGCAGGAGCCTGCGCGCGCCTCGGGCGAGCCCCTGCCCCCGCTCGCGTCGACCATCGCGCGCGAGCTCGCCGCGTTGCTCGAGCGCGCGCTGAATAGAGCCCTAAATCGTGCCCTAAATAGTGAGATAGCCGCCTCGACCACGGCCGCGGACGTGCTCGCGGGGCTCGACGGCGAGAGCTTCGCGATCGAGGCGCTGGGGCTCGGGCTTCGTTGCGTGCTGCGCGCGCAGGGCGAGCGGGTCGTCGTCGAGCCGGAGCTCGTCGACCGCGCCAATGCGCAGCGGCAGATCACGGCGAGCGCGACACTGCGCGCGACGCCGCTCGATTTGCTGCGTCTCGCGCGCTCGGCCGATATTACGAGCCTGAAGGGCACGAGCGCCGAGCTCGTCGGCTCGCCCGAGGTGGCCGAGCGGTTCGCGGCGCTGTTGAAGCACGCGCGGCCCGATCTCGAGGACGCGCTCGCACGCTGGATCGGCGACCTGCCCGCGCATGCGCTCGCGCGCGCCGCGCACGACGCGAGCGGCTGGCTGCTTCGCGCGGCCGCGGCGTTCCGGATGAACGCGGCGGAGTTCCTGCAAGAGGAGAGCCGCGTGCTGCCGGCGGCGCTCGAGGCACAGGCGCTCTACTCCGACGTCGAGCGGTTGCGCGACGACGTCGAGCGCGCGGCCGCGCGGCTCGCGCGGCTCGAGCGCTCCAAGCCCAACCCGAAGAGCGCATGACCCGCAGTCCGCACCGGCTCCGTCTGCTGCTGCGGATGCTCACGATTCAACGCGTGCTCGTGCGCCACGGGCTCGACGAAATCGTCTGGCGCACGCACCTGCTGCGGCCGATCGCATGGATCAACCGGATACTGCCGCGCCGCCGGACCTCGCTGCCGCTCGGCGCGCGCCTGAGGCTCGCGCTCGAGGAGCTCGGACCGATCTTCGTGAAGTTCGGCCAGGCCTTGTCCGTGCGGCCCGATCTCTTGTCCCCCGAAGTCGCGGAGGAGCTCGCGAAGCTTCAGGACCAAGTCCCGCCGTTCCCGGGCGAGCTCGCGATCGAGACGCTCGAGCGCGCGTTCGGCAAGCCGGTCGGAACGATGTTCGCGGATTTCGATCGCATGCCGCTCGCGGCCGCGTCGATCGCCCAGGTGCATACGGCGAAGCTGCACGACGGCACCGATGTCGTGGTCAAAGTGCTGCGGCCGAACGTCGCGGCGCTGATCGCGCGCGATCTCGAGGTGCTGTACGCGATCGCGGGGCTCGCGGAGGCGTATTGGGCGGAGGCGCGGCGGCTGCACCCGGGCGAGGTGGTCGCGGAGTTCGAGAAGACGCTGTTCAACGAGCTCGACATGATGCGCGAGGCCGCGAACGCTTCGCAGCTCAAGCGCAACTTCGCGGGCTCGGAGCTGCTCTATGTTCCCGCGATCTACTGGGATTACTGCCGGCCGAACATCTTGACCATGGAGCGTATCGTCGGTATCCGCGTCGACGACATCGCGACCCTGCAGGCCGCGGGCACGGACATCCGCCGGCTCGCGGAGAACGGCGTCGAGATCTTTTTCACGCAGGTGTTCCGGCACAACTTCTTCCACGCCGACATGCACCCGGGCAACATCTTCGTCGACGTGACGAATCCGCTCGAGCCGAAGTACGTCGCGGTCGATTTCGGGATCGTCGGCACGCTCGACGCGCGCGATCAACACTACTTGGCCGAGAACTTCCTCGCGTTCTTCAAGCGCGACTACCGGCGCGTCGCGACGCTGCACATCGACTCGGGCTGGGTGCCGCCCGGCACGCGCGTCGACGAGCTCGAGGCCGCGGTGCGCGCGGTCTGCGAGCCGATCTTCAACAAGCCGCTCAAGGACATCTCGTTCGGCCTCGTGCTGCTGCGCCTGTTCCAGACGGCGCGGCAGTTCAACATGGAAGTGCAGCCGCAGCTCGTGCTGCTGCAGAAGACGCTGCTCGCCGTCGAGGGGCTCGGCCGGCTGCTCTATCCCGAGCTCGATCTATGGAAGACGGCGCAGCCCGTGCTCGAGGAGTGGATGAAGCAGCGCCGCGACCCGCGCACGCAGATCAAGCAGTTGATCGCGGCGTGGCCGGAGATCAGTGAGGACATCGCGTTGCTGCCGCGCTTGCTGCACCGCGCGATCCGTCGCGCCGAAACGCGGCACGCGGACGAGCAGCGTGCGGGGCGGGCACCGCCGCCGCGGCGCGACACGCGCCTGTACCTATGGGGCTCGGGCGCCGTGCTGTTGTTGGCCGGCGTTCTCTGGATCGGCCTCATCGAGCCGAGATGGCTCGGGTGGGCGGGACTCGTGACCGGCTTCGCGCTGATGTTCGCGCCGCGCCGGTAGATAACCGCGAGCGGCGCGGGCTAGACGGCGACTTTCGTCTCGCCGCCGAGCGTCGTCATCGCCGCGACGATCTCCTCGACCACGCGCGCGATCAGCGGTTTGTTGGTGCCGCGAACGACCAGCGTCGCGCCGTAGTTGCCGTCGCGGTTGAACGGATAGCTGCCGATCTCGACCTCGGCGTAGCTCTTCTGGATGTTGTCGAGCACCTCCGCGAAATCGCCCTCCTTCAGGAAGACGTCGACGGCCGCGGACTGGATCGGCAGGCCCTTCGCGAGCATCGGGACCGCGCTCGCGAACATCGCGCGCGCGATGCTCGGGATGCCGGCGAACACGAACACGTTGCCGATCCTGAAGCCCGGCGCGTTGCTGACCGGGTTGTCGACGAGCTCCGAGCCGCGCGGCACGCGCGCCATCTTCAGGCGTGCCTCGTTGAGCGGCCGGCCGCCGCGCTTCAAGCGCTCGACTGCCTCCGGATCGAGCACGAGCTCGACGCCGAACGCGAGCGCGACGCATTCGGCCGTGATGTCGTCGTGCGTCGGGCCGATGCCGCCGGTCGTGAACACGTAGGTGAACTTCGCGCGGCATTCGTTCAAGTGCTGCACGATCGCGGCGGGCACGTCGCGCACGACGCGCGCCTCCTCGAGCCGGATGCCGAGCTTCGCGAGCTCGAAGCCGAGGAACTGGATGTTCGCGTCCTGGGTCTTCCCGGAGAGGATCTCGTTGCCGATGACGAGGATGCAGGCGGTCGGTTGGCTCATGGTGAACTCGAGGCGTGGGTGAGCGCCGCGCGCGGCGCGGGCAAAGCGAGCTCCGCAAGGATCGGATAATGATCGGAGCCGAAGCTCGGCAGGCTGCGATGCGCCACGATCGTGACGTCGCGGCTCACGGCGCAATGATCGATCGGGATTCCGAGGAGTGGCAAGTACGTCGGCCAGCTCGGGCTCAGTGTGCGGGCGCGGCGCGTGTCGGTGAGGCCCGTCTTTGCGAGCCAGTCGGTGTAGAACGGCGAGTAGGGAGTGATATTGAAGTCGCCCATGACCGCGACGGGGCCCGTTCTCCGCGGCGAGGAGCTCCTCGAGCAGGTCGAGCTGGCGGTCGCGGTATTCGCCGCGCCGCGGCGTCGTGGGCGAGCGCAAGTGCACGCCGAACAGCGTGAGCGGCCCGGTCGGTGTGCGCACGTGCGCCTCGATCGCGGTCGTCGTGCCGAGCGCGAACGGTCGCACCGAGTCGAGCGGCAGACGCGAGAACAGAGCGATGCCGAACGCGCCGGTCCCCGGCCCTTCGAGGTGGTACGGATAGGTCCGGCGAAGCTCGTCCGACATCCGCGACCACTCGGGCGTGTATTCGACGAGCAGCAACACGTCGGGCGACTCGTCCCGCACGATCTCGAGCAGCCGCTTGGCCGAGTGGTTGCGGAACAGCACGTTCGCGGACATCAGCTTGACCGTTGCGCCGCTCACCGTCGGGCTCGCGGCCACCGCCGCCCTCGGGCCGAACGGGATATACGGGGCGACCCACAACATGCTCCACGCGGCGCAGGCCGCGAGCGCCGCGGACCAGAGCCACTGCCGCCGGAGCCCGAGCGCGACCAGCAGCAGCACGTCGAGGATCACGTACTGCACGCGGAAATGCGTGGCGAGCTCGAAGCCCCACCAGACTTTCGCGCCGACGGGCAACAGTGACGCGATCAGCGCGGCGATCGCGACCAGCTTCAGAATGTGATTCCCAATGCGCATCAGGTCGACGCGTCGCTCGCGCCGCAACTCCAGCAGACGGCGAACTGCGCCTCGTTGCTCTCCCCGCACGCCGAGCAGCGCCACGGCGTACCCCTAGGCGCGTCCTTGGGGAGCATCGCGTCACGCAGCATGACTTCGGCCTTGGCCGCGTCCGAGTCGCGGAAAACCCAGAGCTCGGGTGTCGAGTCGTAGACCGGCAGCTCGCCGATAGCGGAGCCGAGGTAGGCATTCTTGATGAAGCTGCCGATGCCTTCGTGCTCGAGCAGGTTCTTCAAGTGCGTGGTGTCGGCGAGCGTGGCGCCGCTCCAGACTCGCTTCATGGACGCACGCGGGCGTTGATCGGCGGTGGCATCGGTTCGTGCGTCTATGGGCGTAGGGATCTCAGGAACTTCGCAGGATCTTCGTGCCGCTCGAGCACCTCCACCAGTGCAGAGCCCACAATTACACCGTCCGCGTGTTGCGCGATCGTTGCAACCTGCTCGGCGCGGCGCACGCCGAACCCGGCGCACACCGGCAGACCCGACGCGGCGGCCTTTACCATCGCGAGATATTTCGCGGTGCCGGGGGGCAGCGTCGCCTCGCCGCCCGTGATCCCGGTGCGCGTGACCGCGTAAACGAACCCTTGGCTCGCCGCGCAGAGCATCTTGAGCCGCTCGGGCGGCGTCGCGGGTGTCACGAGCTGCACGAGCGCCAGCCCCTGCTGGTCGAGCGCGGCGCGCAGCGGCGCGCTTTCCTCATATGGCAGGTCGGGCACGATGAAGCCGCTGACCCCCACCTCCGCCGCACGCGCGGCGAGCTTGCCATAGCCGAAGGCGTGCTCCGTCGAAGATCCGCCGAAGGCTTGCTCGTTCGAAGAGCCCCCGAAGGCGAGCAGCGGGTTCAGATAGCTCATCAGCAGCACGGGCGCCTCGAGCTCGTAGTCGCGGCGCGCGAGCTCGTCGAAGATCCACCGCAGACTCACGCCGTGCTCGATCGCGTGCTGGCTCGAGCGCTGGATCGTCACGCCGTCGGCCATCGGGTCGCTGAACGGCACGCCGATCTCGACGGCATCCGCGACGCTTGCGACCGCGCGCAGCACGTTCAGGAACTCGCGCGCCTCGGGATAGCCCGCGGTCACGAACGCGACGAGCTTCGCGGGCTCGCCGGCCGCCGACAGGTTGCGCGCGAGCGCATTGCGAATATGGTCACGCGGTTGCATGTCGGCGCTCCGCGATAGAGCTCTTCTGCGGGTACTGGGCGAGGATCGGCATGTCCTTGTCGCCGCGGCCCGAGAGCCCGACGACGAGTCGCTTGCCTTGGTTTCGCTCGGCCCAGCGCTTGGCGCCCGCGAGTGCATGCGAGCTCTCGAGCGCCGGCAAAATGCCTTCCGCCGCGCAGCACTCCTCGAGAGCCGCGAGCGCATCCGCGTCGCTCGCCGTGATGTACTCGACCCGGCCGATCGATTGGAGGAACGCGTGCTCGGGCCCGACGCCGGGATAGTCGAGGCCCGCGGATACCGAATGCGTCTCCTGGATTTGGCCGTCGGCATCATAGAGCAGCATCGTATGCGCGCCGTGCAGCACGCCGGGCTTGCCGCTGGAGAGCGTAGCCGAGTGGTCGCCGAGCTTCGGCCCGCGGCCGCCCGCCTCGACGCCGTAGAGCGCGACGCCGCGATCGGCGAGAAACCCGTGAAACAAGCCAATCGAGTTCGAGCCCCCGCCGACGCACGCGAACGCGGCGTCCGGCAGGCCGCCGGCCTCGAGCAACTGCGCCCGCGCCTCGCGGCCGATCACGGCCTGCAGGTCGCGCACCAGCACGGGATACGGATGCGGACCGATCGCCGAGCCGATCAAGTAATACGTGCCGACAGGGTCGGATACCCAGTCGCGGATCGCCTCGTCGATCGCGGCGCGTAGCGTGCGGTCGCCGGATTTCACCGGCACGACGGTCGCGCCTAGCCTGCCCATCCGATCGACATTCGGCGCCTGGCGCGCGACGTCCACCTCGCCCATGTACACGGTGCACGGCAAGCCGACGCGCGCGCACGCTGCGGCCGACGCGACGCCGTGCTGCCCGGCGCCCGTCTCCGCGACGACGCGCTGCGCGCCGAGCGCTTTTGCGAGCAGTGCTTGGCCGATGCCGTTGTTGATCTTGTGCGCGCCGGTGTGCGCGAGGTCTTCGCGCTTGAGCCAGACCTCCGCGCCCCAGCGCTCGCTTAAGGTCGCCGCAAGCGTGAGCGCGGTCGGCCGGCCAACCCAGGTGCGGAGCTCCGTACCGAGCTTTCTTTGAAAATCCGCCGACGGCAGGATGTGCGCCACGCCGTGCTCGAGCCGCGCGATCGCGGGCATCAGCGTCTCGGGCACGTAGCGTCCGCCGAATGGGCCGAAGCGTCCGTTCTCGTCGGGCAAACGCCGCTCGAGCAGCGCTGCGAGCAGGCGCTCGCGTTCTTTCGCGTCCGTGATCATCTGTCATCCTCCACGGCCCGCGCTCGGGCCACGAACTCTCTTATCTTCTTCGGGTCTTTCTCGCCGCGCCGGCGCTCCACGCCGCTCGATACGTCGACGCCCCACGGGCGCACGCGCCGGATCGCGTCGGCCACGTTGTCCGGGTCGAGCCCGCCAGCGAGGATCAGCTGCGTGCGCGGCGCGAGCTCGGCCGCCGCGTCCCAATCGGCCGTCGTGCCGCTGCCGCTCACGCTGCCCTCGAACAACAACCGCGGCGGCGGCCGTGACGGCAACGCTGCGCCGCTCCGATACACGGGCAGCTTCGCGCACCGCTGTGCGACGGCGGCCTCGAGCCCGTCCGAGCCGAAATCGTCGGCGTCGGTCTGCAGCCAGTCGGGCGCGAACACCTCGAGCACGCGCCCCCAGAGCTCCGCGGGCGGATGGCGCAGCACCGCGACGCGGGTGATGCCGGCCGGCACGGCGGCGCAGAGCTCGCGCGCGCGCTCGGGTGTCACCTCGCGCGCTGATGCGGCGAACACGAAGCCGAGCGCGTCCGCGCCGGCCGCAACCGCCGCTTCGGCCGCTTCGAGGCTGTTGATGCCGCAGATCTTGACGAACACGTCAGCGCTCCCGCTTTGCGGCGGCCGGCGCGCTCGCCGCGCGGCCGGCCGCGACGAGCGCCGCGAGGGCCGCGGCCGGGTCCGCGGCGCGCATCAGCGACGAGCCGATCAGCGCGAGCCGGTAGCCGAGCTTCGCAACGGTCGCGACGTCGTCCGTGGTGCCGATGCCGCTCTCGGCGACGGTCGGCAGGTGTCTCGGTAGATACGGCGCGAGCTCGGCGAAGCGCTCGAAGCGCACGTTTAGACTCTTAAGATCGCGGCAGTTCACGCCCGCGAGCAGCGGTGGGCCCGTCGCCTGCGCCGCGTCGAACGGCGCGAGCCGCTCGAGATCCGCGCGGTCGAACGCCTCGAGCAACACGAACAGCCCGCACTCGCGCGCGCTGTCGACGAGCACGCGCACCGTCGGATCGTCGAGCATCGTGACGATCACGAGAATCCCGCCCGCGCCGGCGGCGCGTGCTTCGAGGACCTGATACGGATCGGTGACGAAGTCCTTGCGCATGACGGGCCGGAGCCGCGGGGCGAGCAACGCAGCCGCGTCGACGAGGTGCGCGAGCTCGCCCTTGAATTCGCTCGGCTCCGTGAGAACCGACACGGCCGCGGCCCCGCCGCGCGCGTACGCGTCGAGCTGTGCGCCGCGATCGAACCCGGACTCCGCGAGGCCGCCCGCGGCCGGCGAGCGGAGCTTGAGCTCCGCGATCACGTCGAACTCGGCGAGCTCGAGCGGCGGCGGCTGCGCGCGGCGCGCGGCGCGGCGCGCAAGCTTCGCGTCGCTCTCGGCGGCGCGTGCGCGCTCGACACGCTTGCGGCTCGCGGCGGCCATGCGCTCGAGGAACGTCATGGCGCGCGTTCCTTCCCGAACGCGACGAGCTTCGCGACGAGATCGCGAGCGGCGCCGCTTTCGATGGCCGAGAGCGCGCGCTGCACTCCCGCCCGCGCGTCGGGCACGCGGCCCGTGACCTCGAGCGCAAGCGCCGCGCCGAGCACGAGCGCGTCGCGGTGCGCCTGCGTGTCGCCGCCCGCGAGCGCGGCCTGCGCGCGCGCGGCGTTCGACGCGGCGTCGCCGCCGCGCAAATCGTCGAGCGAGCACTGCGCGAGCCCGTAATCGCGCGAGTCGCGCATCGCCCGCTCGACGCGTCCGGGCCGCACGTCGTAGCAGACGAACGGGCCCGCCGGCGTCGCTTCGTCCCAGCCCGCGGCGCCGTGGATGACGAACACGCGCGTAATGTCCATGCCTGCGATCGTCTCCGCCATCAGCGCCGCCACCGAGTCGCTGAATGCGCCGATCACGTGGAACGGCGGCGCGGCGGGATTCACGAGGGGGCCAAGCACGTTGAACACCGTGCGCACGCCGAGCGCCTGGCGCACCGGCGCGATGTGCTTCATCGCGGGGTGGTAGTGCGGCGCGAAAAGAAAGGTGAACCCGACGCGCGCGAGGCATTCGGCCGCGGCTGTCTCGTCGAGCGGGATCGGCAGACCGAGTGCCGCAAGCACGTCCGCGCTGCCGCAGCGGCTCGAGACGGAGCGGTTGCCGTGCTTGACCACCGGCAAACCGCACGCGGCCGCGAGCAGCGCGCTGCCCGTCGACAGATTGAGGCTGTGCGAGCCGTCGCCGCCGGTGCCGACGATGTCCACGTACGGGCCAGGTTCGATCGCGGGGCGGCGCGCGAGCTCGCGCATCCCGAGCGCGAAGCCGCGGATCTCTTCGGCCGTCTCGCCCTTCTGCCGGAGCGCGATGAGCAGCCCGCCCGCGAGCGCCGGGGCGAGCTCGCCGCTGCCCATGACCTTCAGCAGCCCGGTCGCGGCCGCCTCGTCGAGGCTTTCGCCCGCGAGCAGGCGATCGAGCAGCTGGGCCGGTGTGGCAGTCATCCGCTGCCGCCTATCGGTAAAGGAAGTTCTCGAGCAGCTTCGGCCCTTCGGGCGTGAGCACGCTCTCGGGATGGAACTGCACGCCTTCGACGTTGAGCGTGCGATGCCGCACGCCCATGATCTCGCCGTCGGTCGTCCGCGAGGTGACGACGAGGTCCGCGGGCATCTTCTCGCGGTTGGCCGCGAGCGAGTGATAGCGCCCCACCTCGAACGGATTCGAGATATCGCGATACACGCCCTCGCCGTCGTGCTGCACGAGCGAGGTCTTGCCGTGCATCAGCGCGGCGGCCCCGATGATCTCCCCGCCGAAGTGCTGCACGATGCTCTGGTGACCCAGGCACACGCCGAGGACCGGAATCGTGCCCGCGAACGCATCGATCATCGCGAGCGAGGTGCCCGCGTCATCGGGCCGGCCCGGGCCCGGCGAGATCACGAGGTGGGTTGGCGCGAGCTTCTTCGCCTCGGCCGCCGTGAGCGCGTCGTTGCGATAAACCAGCACGTCGGCCTCGAGCACGAGGAACGCTTGCACGAGGTTGTAGGTGAACGAGTCGTAGTTATCGATCAACAAGAGGCGCGCGCTCACAAACCTTCCTCCGCGAGCTCGAGGGCCCGCCGCAAGATCGCGCTCTTCGCGAGCACCTCTTGGTATTCCATGTCGGGCAGGCTGTCTGCGACGATGCCGCCGCCGGCCTGAAAGCTGTACTCGTCGCCGTCGAACACCATCGTGCGGATCGTGATGGCCTGGTCCATGTTGCCGTTTTTCGCGAAATAGCCGACGGTGCCGCCGTACAGGCCCCTCGCTGTTGGCTCGAGCTCGGCGATCAATTGCATCGCGCGCACCTTCGGGGCGCCGACGAGCGTCCCCGCCGGAAACGCGGCGGCGAACAAGTCGAACGCGTCGCGAGTCGGCGCAACGAGCCCCTGTACGCCGCTCACGATGTGCATCACGTGGCTGTAGCGCTCGATCTTTCGATACGGCTCCACGTGCACGGAGCCCGAGCTCGCGACGCGGCCCAAGTCGTTGCGCGCAAGATCGACGAGCATCACGTGCTCCGCGTTCTCCTTCGGGTCTGCGAGCAACTCGTGCTCGAGCGCGACGTCGTGCTCGGGCGTGAGCCCTCGCGGGCGCGTGCCCGCGATCGGTCGCAAGGACGCGTTGCGGCCCGCGAGCCGCACGAGCGCCTCGGGCGACGAGCCCGCGACGCGCAGGTTGCCGAGCTCGAAGAAGTACATGTACGGCGACGGGTTCAGCAGGCGCAGGCCGCGATAGGTTTGGAACGGATCGAGGTCGGTGCGGCCCGCGAAGCGCACCGATAGAACGATCTGATAGATGTCGCCCGCCTTGATGTGTGCTTTGCCTTTGACGACGGCGGCCGCGTGATCACGCTCGGCCATGCTCGCCTCGGCGCGCGCGAACTTGCCCGGGCGATTCGGCGCGTCGAGCCCGCCGCGCAGCGCCTTCATCACTTGCGAGCGCAGCGCTTGGCGGTCGCGCTCGGAGCCCGAGTGCAGCAGCGCAACGCGCCGCGTGAGGTGGTCGAACACGAGCAGCGACTCCGGCGCGACGTACACGGCCTGGGGCAGGCCGGGCAGCTCCGCATGGTTCGGCGGCAGGCGCTCGAAGAACCTCACGACGTCGTAGCCGGTGGTGCCGACGAGCCCGCCATCGAACGGAATGCCGTCGATCTGCGGTTTCAGCAGCGGTGCGCGGTCGAGCGCGCCGCGCATCATCGCGGTCCATTCGGCCGCGTTCGACGGCCGTTGCTCGCGCTTGCCGTTCACGGCGAGACGGTCGGGATAGAGCTCGAGCGTGAGCGCCTCGCCGAGGCCGATGAACGAGTAGCGCGCGAGCCGCTCGCCGCTCTCGACGCTCTCGAGCAGGAAGCGCGGCTTGAACGGTTTGAGTTTCATGTAGGCCGATACCGGTGTATCGAGATCGGCCGCGATGTCGAACGGTGACTCCATGATGGCTTGCCTCGTTACCTGCTTTGCGGGTTGCTTATCTCGGCGGTTGCTATCTTGAAGGAGCCGATCTCAACCCAATTTCTCGACCCCCAGAAAACGAAAAACCCATCTTCGGGTTCGCGAAGATGGGTCTGCATGAGTCGAGACGATCTGAAGTCTACTACGCGCGCACTACCCGCTCCGCTGAAGTGGCTCGCCACCAGCGGGTGTTGGTCAGGGTGGGGTGCGCGTTCATGGGGGCGGGAGTATGTCGGTGCGGCCCCATCCCGGTCAAGGATGTGAGGTGTCTCCGTTTACGTCCGGCGGCGGGGCTCGGGCCTGGGTCATTCCCCCGGCTACCGCCCGGGCGGCCTAATTTTGTATCACCTCCAGAAACGGCGTGGGCCGCCGGGTGCCGATCGAAATATGGCAACTTTGGGACCGTCCGCCTGCCATTCTGAGCGTCGTGCCGGGATCGTGGCCCACTATCGCGGGGCCGCCCGAGCGCCGGAGGAACGACCCATGCCCAAACCCCGCCGCCGGCCGCAAACGGAGACGAATCGTCTATGAGCGCGATGGCGCAGCATCACCGCCCCGCTGTGAACGCCTCCCCGAATCGCCCCTTCGAGGGGTGGTGGGGAATTTGGCGGTACGGGCGGCGGGCGCTCGCGCTCGTGTGGTCGACGCATCGCGGGCTCACGATCGCGCTCGCGTTGCTCACGCTCGCGGCCGGTTTGACGCCGGCTGGGATCGCGTATGTCGGGAAGCTGATCGTCGACGCGGTCGTCGCGGCGCTCGACGCGAATCGGGCTGGCGCGGAGCCCGACGTCGCGCGCGTGCTCACGTTCGTCGCGCTCGAGGGCGCGCTCGTCGCGGCCGTTGCGGGCGCGCAGCGCGGCATCGATTTCTGTCAGTCGCTGTTGCGCGTGCTTTTGTCGCAGCGCGTACACCTGCTCATTCTCGACAAGGCGCTTACGCTCACGCTCGCCCAGTTCGAGGACTCGGAGTTTTACGACAAGCTCAATCGTGCGCGCCAAGAGGCGTCGGTGCGGCCGCTGAGCCTCGTGAACCGAACCTTCGCGCTCGCGCAAAACGGCGTCGCGATCTTGAGCTACGCGGGACTGCTGCTGCACTTCTCGCCGTGGGCGGTCGCGATCCTCGTGGTCGCGGGCCTCCCGGTGTTCGTCGCGGAGACGAAGTTCTCGGGCGAACGGTTTCGCGCGTTCCAGTGGCGCAGCCCCGATCGGCGGATGCTCGCGTACCTCGAGGTGGTGCTCGCGCGCGAGGACCACGCGAAAGAGGTGCAGCTGTTTCATCTCGGTCCGCGGCTGATGGATCGCTACCGCGCGATCTTCAAGAGCCTCTACGACGAAGAGAAGCACCTCACGCTGCGGCGCAACGGCTGGGGGTTCGCGCTCGGGCTCGTGAGCAGCCTCGCGTTCTACGGTGCGTACGCGTGGATCGCGTTCGAGACCGTGTCCCAGACGATCTCGCTCGGTGAGATGACGATGTATCTATTGCTCTTCAAACAGGGGCAGTCGTCGGTCGCCGCGATGCTGAGCGCGATCGGCGGCATGTACGAGGACAACCTCTATTTGTCGAATCTCTATGACTATCTCGAGCAGCCGGCGGTGGGCGTCAACGGCACCGCGCTCGAGGGCGTCGACCCGCGCGCGGGGATCGAGTTCGACCACGTGCGCTTCACGTACCCGGGTGCGACCTTTCCCGCAATCGCCGACCTCACGCTCACGATCGAGCCGGGCCGCAGCGTCGCGCTCGTGGGGCTGAACGGCTCGGGCAAGACCACGCTCGTGAAGCTGCTCGCGGGCTTGTACCTGCCGGATTCGGGCACGATCCGTTATCAGGGACGCGATTTGCGCGAGTGGGACCCCGCGGCGCTGCGCCGGCGCATCGGCGTGATCTTCCAGGACTTCAACCGCTATCAGCTCACGGTCGGCGAGAACATCGGCGCGGGCGACGAGTCGGCGTTCGACGACCGGGCACGCTGGAGCGACGCCGCCGCGAAGGGCCAGGCCACGGATTTCATCGCCAACCTGCCCGCGTCCTACGAGACGCAGCTCGGCCGCTGGTTCAACAATGGGCAGGAGCTCTCGGGCGGCCAGTGGCAGCGGATCGCGCTCGCGCGCGCCTTCATGCGCAACGGGGCGGAAATCCTCGTGTTGGACGAGCCGACGGCCGCGATGGACGCCGAGACCGAGGCACAGGTGTTCGACCATTTCCGCTCGCTCACCGAGAACAAGATCGCGATCCTGATCTCGCACCGCTTCTCGACCGTGCGCCACGCCGACACGATCGTGGTGCTCGACCAGGGCCAGGTTGTCGAGCAGGGCTCGCACGACGAGCTCATGACACTCGGTGGCCGCTACGCTCGCTTGTTCGATTTGCAAGCGCGCGCGTATCGCTAGCGACGTCTCCCCCGCCACGCTGTGCGAACCGCCAGCAACGAAGCGAAAGTCCAGACCGAAGGTCTACACTGGGGGCACGGGCGGCGGGCGCCCCTGTCGAAAGAGGAAGAAGATGAAAACGACGACCTTGTTGGTCCTTGGTGCGCTAGCGGGTATGGCCGCGATGGCCGATCGGTCCGCATCGGCCGCCACTTCCTGCGACCGCGAGTGTCTGCGCGGCACGATGACCACGTTCCTCTATGCGCTGCTCAAGCACGATGCGAGCAAGGTGCCGGTCGCCGAGGCCGTGCGCGTGACCGAGGATGGCGTCGAGAAGCCGCTCGCGAAGCTCGGTCTACTGAACAGCGTCACGCGGCTGCGCGGCTACCGCCAGGACATCCTCGACGAACGCGCCGGGATGGCCGGTGCAGACGTCGTCGTGGAAGAGGTCGGAGCGCCGGTGATGCTGGTCGTGCGCCTCAAAGTCGTGGACGGCAAGGTCACCGAGATCGAGACCGTCGCGACGCGCAGCCGCAGCGACGGGCTGATCTTCAACATCGACGGTCTGAGTGCGCCGAGCGAGGGGATGAACTACGCGCCGCGACCGGAGCAGCTCGCTTCGCGCGAGGATGCGATCAAGGCCGCGATGCACTATCCAACCGGTCTCAACGCCGCGAAGACCTTCGCCGCCGTGAACGCGCCGTTTGCGCCGGACGCCTACCGCTACGAGAACGGCCAGGTGATGGCCGGGCCGGACTGCAAGTTCGCTCCGGGCTGCCAGAACATCTCGACGCAGTCGCTGGCCATCTTCGAGCGCTTAGGTGACGTTGCGACGCGCGTGATCGGCGTCGACGAGCGCTTAGGGATCGTCTGGCTACGCATGGCGTGGGGCGTGCGCCAGGAGGGCGGAGAACAGCTGACTGTGTGGGAGAGCTTCAAGGTCTACGACGGTCAGATCCACGCCGTCGAAGCGTTCATGAAGATCATGCCCGTGGAGCTGAGGTCGGGCGGCTGGGAGTAGCGACCGAGCGAGCGCCGAGCAGGTTAGCAATGGCTCGCGGTCAGGGGGAGTCGGCCCGATGAGCGTCGGACCGGTGCTCAAACGCCGCCTCGTCGATCTGAGTGTGAGCCTGACCGAGGGCGGGCTGCGGCGCCTGGGCGTGCCGCCGCCCCAGGCCCTGCTGCTGCTGGGCCATATGCGCAGCGGTTCGACGCTGCTGCTGCACCTGCTGGTCAATCACCCGCAGATCGCCGGCCTGGGGGAGCGCAACGCGATCTACCTCGGGCCCCACGATTTCGGCCGGTTGGCGCTCCGGGCGCGGCTGGCGCGCCCGCAGCCGCTGGCCCGCCTGCGCTACGTCACCGACCAGCTGAACCACAACCACTTGACGCCCCGCCCGGAGCTGTTCGCGCATCCGCGTCTGCGCCTGCTGTTCCTGGTGCGGCGGCCAGAGCCCAGCCTGGCCAGCCTGCTGGACCTGACGCGCACCCACTACGAGCCTTGGTCGGTGGAGCGCACGGTCGACTATTACGTCGAACGGCTGGGCGCGCTGGCGCGCTACGCCGGTACGTCGTCGCCCTCGTCGTCGATATTGGAGCGCGCCGCCTTTCTCACCTACGAGGAGCTCACCGACCGCCCGGGCCAGACCCTGGCCAGACTGCAGTCTTTTCTCGACATGGACACCGAGCCGGCTTTCTCGGAGACCTACCAGGTTCACGACTTCACCGGCACGCGCGGCGATCCCAGCGAGAACATCCGCAGCGGTCGCATCGGGCGGCCGCGCCGCGTGGAGCAGCCGGCGCAGCTCCCCGCCCCCGAGATCGAGCGCGCCCGGCGCGCCTACGATCACTGCCTGGAGGCGCTGGCGCCGTTCGCGCTCGCGACCCGGGCTGCCGTGGGGCCGGCCGGCCAGCGGTAGATCTCCTCGAACGCGCGCGGCGTCGCGGCGCAGCCAGTGGTCGCGGCGATCTTGTCAGTCTGCTTCGGCGCCGCCGCCCGAGCGCGGCTCAGTTGCCGACGACTGCCTGCATCACCGCGTTCTCGAAATCGTCGCGGAGCTGGCCGCGCGTCTCGAGGAACGTCACCTGCGTCATGAAGATCGCGACGACCTTCTCTTTCGGATCGATGAAAAAGTGCGTGTTGTACGCGCCGCTCCAGCCGAAGCTGCCCTGCGAAAGCCAGGTGTTGCGGGCCGCGGGGTCGCTCACGACACGCACGCCGAGCCCGAAACCTTCGCCCGCATTGCGGCCCGGCAACGTGTCGGGCGCGAACACCGACGCCATCGTCTCGACCGAGCGTCGGCCCAAGATGCGCGCGCCGTCGAGCTCGCCGCCGTTTGCGAGCATCAGCGCGAAGCGCAGATAGTCTTCGGCGGTGCTCGACAGCCCGCCGCCGCCCGAGAAATAGGTACCGTTCATCCACGCCGCATCCGGGACCTTCTGCAGCGCACCGTCGAT
Source organism: uncultured Gammaproteobacteria bacterium (assembly GCA_963742115.1). GTDB lineage: Bacteria > Pseudomonadota > Gammaproteobacteria > Steroidobacterales > Rariloculaceae > FEN-1219. The sequence continues at coordinate 378,627 of CAVUKQ010000003.1, read as the reverse complement.
TCGCTGGTACAGCGTCGGCTTGCGCGCCGCGAGCCCGTCGCGATAGAAGAAGGTGTCCTTCATGCCGAGCGGCGCGAAGATCCGCTGCTCGACGAACCTGTCGAGCGGCATGCCCGCCGCCACCTCGACGATGCGTGCGAGCACGTCGAACCCGTATTGCGGGCTGTAGGCCCAGCGCGTGCCGGGCTGGAAATCGAGCGGGATGCTCTTGAGCCGTGGCAGCGCCTGGGCGAGCGTCTCGCCGGCGCCGACCGCGAACGGGTACGAGGTGCTCGCACCGACGCTCATGAGCCCCGACGTGTGCGTCAGCAGATCGCGAATCGTGATCGGCCGCTGCGCCTCGACGATGCGCCCGGGCAGCGGCGCGGACGCCGTGAATGCCGGAGACGGCGGCGAGAAGCCCTCCGTGTTCGGCACCGTCACGTTCAGCGTCTCGAGCTCGGGTATGAACTTGCCGACGGAGTCGGTCAGCCGCAGCTTGCCCTCTTCGACGAGCATCAGGATCGAGACGGCCACGATCGGCTTCGTCATCGACATGATCCGGAACACGGCGTCCGTGCGCATCGGTGTCTTCGACTCGATGTCCATGACGCCCTGCGCCGTCAGCATCGCGACGCGACCGTTGCGGGCGATCAGCGTGACCGAGCCCGAAAAGGTGCCGGCGTCGATCTGCCGCTGCATGAGCTCGGTGACGCGCGCGAGCCGCGCCGTCGACAGGCCAACACTCTCGGGCCGCACCGTGGGCGTTGCCGCGTGCGCTGCGGTCACAGCCGCGGCCGCCAGCACGAGCCAGATCATCCGTTTCAACATACGACCGCTGGACATGAGACCCACCGCGGCAACCTAGCTCTCCGCGATTCCGCTCGGCGAAAGCGCCGCTACGGCAGCGCGAACACGAACACCGCGCTCTCGGTATTTTCCGGCACGACCTCGGGCGCGAACTTCCGGCCGTTGGTGTAGACGCCGGACGAGCCGGTCGTCACCGCGACGTACTCTTTGCCGGCGACCGCATAGACGACCGGGTAGCCGCTGATCGCCGAGCCGAGGTTCTTCTGCCAGAGCACCTCGCCCGTCTTCTCGTCGTACGCCGTGAGATTGCCCGCCACGTCGCCGCCGAACACGAGGCCGCCGTCGGTCGCGACCATCGACATGACGCCCGCTCGCTGCTCGCGCCGCCAGAGCACCTCGCCGGTCTCGACCGAGATCGCCCAGATCGTGCCTTGGCCCGGGGCGCCGGGCGAGAGCACCTGCTCCTGCTCGAGGCCGTAGACGAGCTTCGGGTCGCGCTGGTCGTCCTGCGTCTTCGCGTTCATGCACTGATTCTGCATCGGCATGTACATCGCATTCGTGCGCGGACTATAGGCACCCGCCGGCCAGTTCTTGCCGCCGTTCATCCCCGGGCATACGAAGATCGACTGATCCTTGTGCGAATACACGCGCTCGGGATCGTCGGTGACCTTGCCGGTCGCGCCGTCGATGTTGCTCACGACGTTCTGGAAGATCGTCGGCCGCGCCCACAGAAACTCGCCCGTCTCGCGATCGAGCGTATAAACGATGCCGGTCTTCCCCGGGATGCCGGTGACGACCTTGCGCCGCTCGCCGGGCTTGATGCGCGGATTGATCCAAGCGACCTCGCCCGCTTTCGGCGCGACGGCCGTGTCGACGAGCAGCCGTTCGAATGGATGATCGAGATCCCAGTGGTCGATCAGATGCTGGTAATACCAGACGATCTTGCCGGTGTTCGGATCGAGCGCGAGCGTGGAGTTGTGGTACAGGTGTTGTTTGTCCACGCCGCCGAGCTGAAATTTCGGGGCCGGAATCGTGACCGACGTGCCGATGTAGATCTTGTTCAGCACGGGATCGAAGCTCGGCACCATCCACGTGCCGACGTGCCAGCGTTGCTCCATCGGCACGCCGCCCCAGCTGTCGTCGCCGGGCTCGCCGGGCTGCGGAATCGTATGCGTGCGCCACAGCTCCTTGCCGGTCGCGGCGTCATGCGCGGTGACCACGCACCCTTCGAACGTAGAGTCGGGCTGGCATTGTCGGCCCGTGATCACCTTGCCACCGGCGATCAATGGGCCTGCCGTCGCGTGTGCGCGCACCGTCGGCTCGTGCACCGGCGTCTCCCAGATCAGTGTGCCGGTGCGTGCGTCGACGGCGTAGATCTGGTTGTCGCCGCCCGCGTCGATCAACGTCGTGCCCCAGATCGCCATGCTGCGATTCGTGCTGCCCATGACGCCTTCGGGGAATTTTCGCTTGTACTCCCAGAGCAACTGGCCGGTCTTGCCGTCGAACGCTTGGATGTAGTCGCCGCGGTTCGGCATGTACATCACGCCGCGATAAACGAGCGGAGTGGCTTCCTGCGGCCCCGTCCCCATCGGCGCGGTCCAGACCTGCGTGAGCTTCGCGACGTTGCGGCGGTTGATCTGATCGAGCGGGCTGAACGCCCAGCCGTTCGGCGTGCGCCGCCAGTTGAGCCAGTCGCCCGCGTCCGGGTTTTGCAGCATCTTGTCCGTGACCGGAACGAAGTCGTCGCCGGTCTGTGCGCCGACAGGCCCGGCGCTGGCCAAGGCGAGCGCGATGGCCGCCAATCGAAGGCGAAGCATTTCTTTGATCCCCCAGGTGCCGTGGTACTCGGCCCCGCCCAATATAGTCGTCCACCGGCGGGATGCAAAAAGTCGCGATGCCTGCGGCGCCCCCGCTGCACTGCGTTACAATTTGCGCTCGACCATGAAGCGTCGGCCACGGCGCTTCGGGAGTCAGCCGCCTCGATGTCATCCACTTCACGCACCGTCCGCGCCAACATCTTTTTCGCCGAGAAGGATCAGGCGCTGCGGGAGGATGTGCACCGGCTCGGCGAGCTCGTCGGCGAAATCGTGCGCGAACAGGGTGGCGAGGCCTTGTTCGACCTCGTCGAGACGGCGCGTAAAGCCGCGATCGCGCATCGCGAAGGCGACACCGCAGCCTACGGCGAGCTCAAGACCTTGCTCGGGGCGCTCGCGCCGAGCACCGCGCGCGACTTCATCCGCGCGTTCTCGACGTACTTCCAGATGGTCAACATGGCCGAGAAGGTGCACCGGCTGCGTCGCCGTCGCGCATATCTGCGCGATACGACGACGCCGCAGCCGTTCGGTTTCCTCGACATCCTGCAGGGCCTCAAGGCGGACGGTGTCGACGCCGCCGAGATCGAGCGCGTGATCAACACCGTGCGGGTCCAGCCCGTGTTCACCGCGCTGCCGACCGAGGTCACGCGCCGCACGCTGCTGCGCAAGGAACACAGCATCGCGCGCCATCTCGTCGAGATGATGGACCCGTACCTCACGCCGCAGGAGCTCGAAGCATCGCTCGGCCAGATTCGTCAGGAGATGACGACCGGTTGGCAGACGTCGGAGCATCCCGAGGAAGGCATACGCCTGCGCGACGAAGCCGAGCACGTGCTGTTCTTCCTCACGGACGTGCTCTACAGAATGATTCCGCCGTTCTACGAGAGCCTCGAGAGCGCGCTCGAGGCGACGTTCCCGGGCTCGCGCGTGCGCGTGCCGCAAATCGTGCGCTTCGGCAGCTGGGTCGGCGGCGACATGGACGGCAACCCCCACGTGACGGCGAAGAGCATCCGCGAAACGCTCGCGCGCCAGCGCTCGCTCGTGCTCGACCTCTACTACCGCGAGTCGCAGGAGCTCGCAGGGCACCTGAGCCAGGGCGGCAGCCGCATCGGGGTGTCCGAGGATCTCGAGCGTAAGGCGCAGCTCTACTCCGGCCACTTCCAGGAGGCGGCGAGCTCCCTGCCCGCTCGCCATCGGCAAATGCCGTATCGCGCGTTCCTGAGGCTCGTCGGCGCGCGGCTGCACGCGACCTACGCCGATGCGGCGTTCCCGTACGAGTCGCCGGAGGAGTTCATCGCGGACCTCGATCTGCTCGCGGACAGCTTGCGCGCGAACAAGGGAAGCAACGCCGGATTGTTCGCGGTACGCCGCGTGCTGAGGCGTGCGCATACGTTCGGTTTCCATATCGCCGCGCTCGACATTCGCCAAAACGCGCTCGTGCATCGGCGCGTGATCGGCGAGGCGCTGCAGGAGACGGGCTGGCTCGCGCTCGACAGCGCCGAGCGCACACGCCGGCTAGCCGAGGCGCTCGAGCGACGCGAGTCGCCGATAGGTGCGCTCACGTCCGAGGGCCGGCGCACGCTCGCGATCTTCCAGACCATCGCGCACTGCCGCCGCAAGTACGGCCGCGACGCAATCGGACCGTACATCGTGAGCATGGCGCACGGCGCCGACGACGTGCTCAGCGTGCTGCTGCTAGCGAAATGGGGTCACCTCGGACCGAAAGGCGCGGCCGTGCCGCTCGACATCGCGCCGTTGTTCGAGACCGTGGAGGACGTCGAACGCGCCCCCGAGATCATGGACAAGCTGCTCGCCGATGAGCGCTATCGCGCGCATCTCGTCGGGCGTGATAACCAGCAGATCGTGATGCTCGGTTACTCGGACAGTCACCGCGACGGCGGCTTCGCCGCCGCGCGCTGGAGTCTGCACAAGGCGCAGGCCGCGCTCGTCGAGACGGCCGCGAAGCATCGGATCGGCCTCACGCTGTTCCACGGCCGCGGCGCGACGATGAGCCGCAGCGGCGGGCGCATGCACGAAGCCGTGCTCGCGGCGCCGCACGGCGCGATCGCGGGCCGGCTCAGGATGACCGAGCAGGGCGAGACGATCAACGCGAAGTACGGCCTGCGCGGCATCGCGATGCGCAGCCTCGAGCAGACGTTGAGCGCGGTGTTGCTCGTCACCGCGCGACCGCCGCCCGAGCATCCTTCCGAGGCGCGCTGGCGCACGGTCATGGAAGACATCGCGACGGCGAGCCGCGGTGCGTATCAGAGCTTGCTCTACGAGTCCGGCGACTTCATGAGCTACTTTCGCGCGGCGACGCCGATCGACGTGATCGAGCGAATTGGTAGCAAGTCGGAGCGCGCGGAGCATCTCGCTGAAGCACCCGAGGAACCGCGCGCGGCGCTCTGGATCTTCGCGTGGACGCAGAACCGCTGTCTCCTGCCGAGCTGGTACGGCGTCGCGACGGGGCTCAAGGTCGCGATCGAGAAGCACGGTGAAGACACGCTCGTGGAGATGTTCGAGCACTGGCACTTCTTTCGAGTGTTGCTCGGCGACGTCGGCACCGCGCTTGCGAAGGCGGACCTCGACATCGCGGCGCTCTACTCGCGGCTCGCGGGTCCGCGCCATGAGCAGTTCTTCCCGGCGATTCGGCGCGAATACAAGAGCTGCGTCGACCTCGTGCTCCGGCTCAGCCGCCAGCGCGAGCTACTCGAGGCGTCGCGGATCCTGCGGCGGGCGATTCGCCTCCGCAATCCGTACGTCGACCCGATGAGCTTTCTGCAAGTCGACTTGCTCGAGCGTTGGCGCACTGCGGGTCGCCAGAACGACGCCGTGCTTCAGGCGCTCACTGCGAGCATCAACGGGATCGCACACGCGATGCAGACGACTGGCTGAGCGAGTCGCGCCGCGCGGAGGCGCGCGCGCGGGCGGTGCGGTCCCGGGTCATTCCCCCGGCTACCGCCCGGTCGGCCTAATTTTGGCTCGCTCTTGTAGCCGGCGTGGGCCGCGGGTGCCAGTCGATGTTCTGTATCGGCGCTCTGGACGCCTGCCATTTGCGAAGCCGCCGGAGATTCGTGGCCCACTCGCGCGGGGCCGACCGAGCGCCGGTGGAACGACCCGGGCCCGCACCGCCCGAGCGCGCGTCCGCGCGGCGCGACCGTAGTTTATATGCGGGGTTTGCGGCGCCGGCGCAGCGCGGGGGCTTTGATCCAGCGAATGACGCGATGCTCGAGCTGCTCGACGCCGACATCGTCCTCGGAGAATGCTCGGCCGCGCACGGAAATGCCCGCGTCGTGCACGGTGCGCACATCGCCCGAGACGAGCGGGTGCCACCATTCGAGCGGTTTGCCTTCCGCGATGCGCCGATACGCGCACGTGCTCGGTAGCCAGCGGAACGCGGCGAGATTTTGCGCGTCGAGAGCGACGCAGTCCGGCACCAGCTCCCGCCGTTTGCCGTAGCGCGTGCATCGACAGCGATCCCGATCGAGCAAGCGGCACGCGACGTCGGTGTAGGCGATTCTCCCGGTCTGCGCGTCTTCGAGTTTCTTCAGGCAGCAACGCCCGCAGCCGTCGCACAGCGACTCCCACTCTGCGGACGTCATTTCGCCGAGCGTCTTGCGTTCCCAAAACGGCTGCACTTGTCCGACTCGCTCCGAAAAAAATTGCCGAAAAATCGCCCGATGATCGACAGTGTATGCCCGCTCAAGGCTCGTCCGCGTCAGCCCGCGACCAGCATCACGAGCTTGAGGCCAGGACGAGCCGCCGGGATCAGCGTGATCTGCTGATAGCGCAGCATTCCGTCGCGCGGATGATTGAACTCCCTCGCCCCGCCCTCGCGCGCCAGCACGCCGTGGTTTCCCCAGAACTCCGCGAAGCGCGGGCTCGCACGGCGCAAGTCCTCGACTAGCGCCGTGAGCTCGGGATCGTTCGTGCGCCGTGCCGTGTCGGCACGAAACTCCGCGGCGAGCCTGCGCGCACGGGTCTCCCAGTCGCAGATGAGGTCGCGCGCGCTCGGATCGAGAAACACGTAGCGCAACAGATTCCGCTCGGGACCACCGAGCCAGCTTTCGAAAAGGTGGCGGGCGGCCGGGTTCGCGCCGCACGCCTGCCAGTTTCGATCGAGCACATAGGCGGGGCCTGCAATCGTGTCGAGCGCCGCCGCGAGCGGGCCGGCGAGCGTGTCGTGCTCGCGCTCGGCCGGCGTGTCGGGATCACGCTTGCGCGTGAGCTCGAAGAAGTACGCGCGCTCGGCGCCCGTGAGATGCAGCGCTTGCGCGATTCTCGCGAGCGCGGCGACCGACATCGAAACGTCTCGGCCCTGCTCGAGCCACGTGTACCAGGTCGGGCTCAGGCCGCACAGCAGAGCGACTTCCTCGCGGCGCAGACCCGGGGTACGCCGCCGCGCGTGCCCGCCATGCAGGCCCGCCTCGGCCGGTGTGAGCCGCTCGCGTCGGGTTCGTAGGAAGGCGCCGAGGCGGCGCCGCTGCTCGATCATGGACATCCTGGGAGCATCTTATAACAGGATAAGCTCGCACCTTGTACCAGGTTAATGATCGGCCGATCCTCTGCTTCCCCGAGCGCAGCAGAAGGAGTCGCGCCATGACCGAGTCGCACCACAGCTTCGTGAACGCCGCCTATAGCCCACGAGCGCGCGAGTATCTGACGAGCGTCGTGCACGCGAGTGGTGAGGATCTCGACGAGCTCGAGGCGCTGTGCCGCGGCCTCACGAGCGCGCGCGTGCTCGATCTCGGCTGCGGCGGCGGGCACGTCTCGTACCGCGCGGCACCGCACGTGGCCGAAGTCGTCTCCGTAGATCTGTCGGAGCCGATGCTCGAGGTCGTGCGGCGAACGGCGGCAGAGCGCGGCTTGCGAAACATCGCGGTGCGCCAATGCGCGGTCGAGCACCTGCCGTTCGATTCCGCGCGGTTCGACCTCGCGCTCTGCCGGTTCAGCGCGCACCACTGGCACGATCTCGACGCAGGCCTACGTGAAGCGGCGCGTGTTCTCGTGCCCGACGGCCGCGCCGTGTTCATCGACTCGATCGCTCCGAGCAGCGCGCTACTCGACTCGCACTTGCAGACGCTCGAGCTGCTGCGTGACCCGTCCCACGTGCGCAACTACACCGCGCCCGAATGGCTCGAAGCGCTTGCGCGGGCGGGTTTCGGGGTTGTCGGGCTCAAGACGCGCCGCTTGCGGATCGAGTTCAGCTCGTGGATCGCGCGGACCCGCACGCCGGCACTGCATGTTGACGCGATCCTGTCGTTGCAGCGAGGCGCACCCGAGGAGGTGCGGCGCCGATTGGGGATCGAGCCCGACGGCACGTTCCTGCTCGACACGCTGCAGGTCGAAGCTCGGAGGGCGCAATCGTAAGTGCGCTACGCGGCCGCGACGAGCCGCCCGCTCACGAGCTCGATGAGCCGAGTGCACCGCGCGGCCGCTTCGAGGTCGTGCGTCACGAGCACGAGCGTCGTGCCCGCGGCAGCGTTGAGCTCGAACAGCAGGTTCAGGATCCGCGCGCCCGTCTTGTTGTCCAAGTTGCCCGTAGGCTCGTCGGCGAACAGCAGAGACGGACCCGCGACGAACGCGCGAGCAATCGCGACGCGTTGCTTCTCGCCGCCCGACAGCTGCTTCGGATAGTGCCGCAGGCGGTGCTCGAGCCCCACGTCCACTAGCGCTTGGCGCGCGCGTGCGGCCGCATTCGGTGTCGAGCTGAGCTCGAGCGGCAGCAGCACGTTCTCGATCGCGGTCAACGACGGCAACAGGTGAAACGATTGGAATACGAAGCCGACCTCGCGATTTCGCATTCCGGCCCGGCCGTCCTCGTCGAGCGCCGTGAGCTCCGTGCCGTTCAACCACACGCGTCCCGAGGTCGGCTCGTCGAGGCCGGCGAGCAGCGCGAGCAGCGTAGACTTGCCGGCGCCCGACGGGCCCACGATCGCTGCGGTCGCGCCGCGCGCGACGCTGAACGTCACGTCGTCTAAGATGGTCAGCTCACCCTCGGGGCTGCTAACCTTTTTGGTCAGCCCTTCGGCTCGCAACACGTCGCCGGTGCTCATGCTCAAACGCCTCGCAGTCCCCCGCCAGTTCATGCTCGCAGTGCTCGCCGCACTCGCCGTCCTGTGCGCGCCGGCGGGCTGGTCTGCCGGTCAGAAACAGACGATCGTCGTGGTTGGCGACTCTTTGAGCAGCGGTTACGGGTTGACCGCCGAGCAATCGTGGGTCGCGATGCTGAGCAGTCGCCTCGAGGCCGAAGCGTACGGATATGAAGTCGTGAATGCCAGCATCGCGGGCGACACCTCGGCCGGCGGTTTGGCGCGCCTGCCGCGGCTGCTCGAAGCGCACGCGCCGGCGCTCGTCGTGATCGAGCTCGGCGGCAACGACGGCTTGCGCGGCCAACCGGTCGCGGCGCTGCGCGCGAACCTCGCGAAGATGATCGAGCTCAGCAAGGCGCACGGCGCGCGCGTGCTGCTCGCCGGCATGCAGATTCCGCCGAACTACGGGCCGGCTTATACGCGCGAGCTCGCGGCGGTTTACCCCGAGCTCGCGTCGCAATTCGACGTCGCGCTCGTCTCGTTCCTGCTCGACGGCGTGGCGCTGCATCCCGAGCTCATGCAACACGACAACATTCATCCGAACGCCGCTGGCCAGAAGATCGTGTTCGCGAACGTTTGGCCCGTGCTCGCGGATCTGTTGCACGCTCGATGACTCGCGAATGACGGACAAGCCCTGGCTTGCGGCCTATCCGCGCGGAGTGCCCGCGGAGATCGATCCCGATCGCTACGCGTCGCTCTGCGAGCTGCTCGAGTCGAGCTTCGGCCGCTTCGCCGACGCCCCCGCATTCACGAACCTCGGCACGACCTTGACCTTCGCCGACGCAGAAGCCGCGAGCCGCGCGTTCGCGGCGTTCCTGCAGTCGCTGCCGGGAATCACGCGCGGCGACCGAGTCGCGGTGATGCTGCCGAACACGCTGCAGTCGCCTGTCGTGCTGTTCGGGATCCTGCGCGCCGGTATGGTCGTGGTGAACGTGAACCCGATGTACACGGTTCCCGAGCTCGAGCATCAGCTCGCCGACAGCGGTGCGCAGGCGATCGTCGTGCTCGAGAACTTCGCGTCCACCGTGGAGCGTGCGCTGCCGAACGCGCGGCTCAAGCACGTGATCGTGTCGCGGATCGGCGATCACCTGCCGCCGCTCAAGGCCGCGATCGCAAACTTCGTGGTGAAATACGTGAAGCGACGCGTGCCGCCGTGGCGCATCGCAGGGGCGGTCGAGTACGCCCAAGCGCTCGCACGCGGCCGCGCGCTGTCGTACCAGCGGCCTGAGCTGCGCGGCGACGACGTCGCGTTCCTCCAGTACACGGGCGGCACGACGGGCAGGGCGAAGGGCGCGATGCTCACGCACCGCAATCTCGTCGCGAACGTGCTGCAGGCGGCGGCTTGGGCGGCCCCGTTCTACGATGCAGACGCCGGCGTCGTGCTTACGCCGTTGCCGCTCTATCACGTGTATTCGCTCACCGCGAATCTGCTGTGCTTCGTAGAGCTCGGCGGCCACAACCTGCTGATCACCGATCCGCGCGACCTGCGAGGATTGATCAAGGTTCTTGCGACGACGCGCTTCGCGTTCATGACGGCGGTCAACACGCTGTTCAACGCGCTGTTGAACGCACCTGGATTCGCCGAGCTCGATTTCAGCTCGCTGCGCGTGGTGATGGGCGGCGGCATGGCCGTGCAACGCGAGGTCGCGACGCGTTGGCAGAAGGTGACCGGCGTGCCGATCGCGCAGGGCTACGGCCTCACCGAGGCGTCGCCGATCATTTCGGCGAATCCGCTGCGATCTCAAGAGCTTCAACGGGTCGGTCGGCGTGCCGTTCCCGTCGACCGACATCGGAATCTTCGACGATACGGGCAAGCGGCTCGGTGTGGGCGAGGTCGGCGAGATCTGCGCACGGGGCCCGCAAGTCATGGCGGGCTATTGGAACCGTCCGGACGAGACTGCGCAGGTGCTGTTCGGCGATGGCTGGCTGCGCACCGGCGACATCGGCCGCATGGACTCGCAGGGGTACGTGTTCATCGAGGATCGCAAGAAAGACGTGATCGTCGTGTCCGGCTTCAAGGTCTACCCGAACGAGATCGAGGACGTGGCCGCGAGCCAGCCCGGCGTGCGTGAGGTCGCGGCGGTCGGCGTACCGGACAAGCAATCGGGCGAGGTCGTGAAGCTATTCGTCGTGCGCAAGGACCCGAAGCTCACGGAGGCCGCGTCATCGCGCACGCGCGCGCGAATCTGACCGGCTACAAGATTCCGCGCCACGTCGAGTTCCTCGACGAGCTGCCGAAGAGCAACGTGGGCAAAGTGCTGCGGCGCGAGCTGAAGGAGCGCGGCGCGCTCGGGACGCATTGAGCCGCCGGCGGCGTTCAACCGAACGCTTGCCACGCGACGTACAGAAGAACACCGACGAGGCCGCCGACGACCGTGCCGTTCAACCGGATGAACTGCAGATCGGTTCCGATCGCGAGCTCGATGCGGCGCGACGTGGCTTTCGGATCCCACTGCTCGATGGTCTCGGATACGATCTCGCTCAACGGATCCCGATAGTTCTCGACGAGATAGAGCAGCAGCTGCTTGAGCCAGCCGTCGAGCTTCTCCGCGACCGCGGCGTCGGTGGTGAGCGCCGCGCCGATCCCGCGGATCTCGCGCTCCACGCCGACGCGCAGCGGCGAATCGGCCTCCGACAGCGCCGCGTGCAAGTCCTCGTCGAGCCGCTGCCACAGATCGTGCGCGTATGCGCGCACCGCCGGATGATCGATCACGTCGCGCTGCAGCGAGCGGCTGCGCTCCGCGAGCTCCGGGTCGTGCGCGAGCGCGTCCTGGAGCGACTTGAGCGCTGCGCCGATCTCGGCTCGCGCCGGGTGGTTCGGGTCCGATGCGATCGAGTCGAGGATTCGCTCGAGCTCGCCGACGAGCTGGTCGAAGATCTGCTGATCGACGAACTTCGGCATCCACCAAGGGCTGCGCTCGTGAATCCGGACGCGGATCAGCACCCGTTGACTCTCGAGCTGCGCGCGGCCGAGCTCGACGAGCTTGTCGATCAGGGTCTGCGCGTGGGCGCCCGACAATAGCACCTCGAGCAGCGCGGCGAGCCCCGCGCTCACCGGCACCGAATCGAAGGCGCCGCGTAGGCTGCCGCCGAGCGCGGCGCGCAGCTCGTTGCCGTCGCCGGCGCGCAGCAGCCACGCGAGTGCCGCACCGAGGTCTTGCGTGACGCGCGCCGCGTTCTTCTCCTGCGCGAGCCACGCGCCGAGCCGCGCGGCGAGATCGGTGCGATCCAGTCGGCGCTCGATCGCGTCGCGCACGAGGAAGTGGTCGCGGATGAAGCGGGCGAGCGCGCGGCCGATGTCGTCCTTGCGGGAGGGCACGATCGCGGTGTGCGGAATCGGCAGGCCGAGCGGGCGGCGGAACAGCGCCGTCACCGCGAACCAGTCCGCGAGGCCGCCGATCAGCGCGGCCTCCGCGAACGCGCGCAGCGCGCCGAGCCACAGTGCGAATCTCGGGTGTTGCGGAATGAGCCAGGAGACGCCGATCAAGACCGCGGCCATCGCGACGAGCAGCGCCGTCGCGACGGTGCGCATGCGCCGCAGACGACGTCGCGGTTCTAGGTCGGGGCTCGGAGTGGGCTCGGGCGAGCTCGCGCTCATCCGAACAGTGCGGCGATCTCGTCCTGGATCGCGGCCGCCGCGCGGCGCGGATCCGCGGCGTCGCGAATCGGCCGGCCGACGACGATGTGATCCGCGCCGGATTCGAACGCGCGGGTCGGCGTGACGACGCGGCGCTGGTCGTCCCCGCCCGCGCTGTCGGCGGGTCGAATGCCGGGCGTGACGATCAGCGGCCGAGGACCGAGCGCCGCGCGCAGCCGCGCGGCTTCGAGGCCCGACGCGATCACGCCGTCGCAGCCGGCCTCGACGGCCTGCTTCGCACGCAGCTCGACGAGCGCCTCGAGCCCGAGCGTAATACCCATGTCCGCGAGGTCGCGCGGCCCGATGCTCGTGAGCACGGTCACCGCAAGTATCTGTAGCAGATCGCCTTTTTCGGCCGCCGCAGCCGCGGTGATCGCGCGATCGCCGTGCACCGTGAGGAACGAGGCGCCGGACTTCGCGAGCTGCCGGACCGCGGCTCCGACGGTGGCCGGAATGTCGTAGAGCTTGAGGTCTGCGAACACGCGCTTGTCTTGCTCCACGAGCCAGCGCAGGAGCTCGAAGTAGTGCGGCGACGTCGCGAGCTCGAGGCCGATCTTGTAGAACGACACCGCGTCGCCGAGCGTGCCGACGAGCTGTTTCGCGGCCGCGAGATCGGGGACGTCGAGCGCGAAGATCAGGCGCTCGCGCGTCGGAATGGAGCGGGAGGCGTTGGCGTGCACGGCGGACACGCTCGCGATTCTACCAGACATCAATTCTGCGCCCGCGCGCGCAACGCGTCGCGGGTCTGGAGCGCGAAACGGTCCGTCATCCCGGCCACGTAGTCGGCCACGACTCGAGCCGCGCCCGACGCGTCGCCGCGCGCGGCGGCGGCGCTCGCTCGCTCCGCGTGCTCCGCCGGCATCAGCGCGTAGTCCGCGGACAACGTGTCGAATAGCCAGCGCACCGTTTCCTGAGCTTGCTGCGTCATTTGCCGCACGCGCGCATGGGTATAGAGGTGATCGCGGAGGAACACCTTCAGCGCGCGCTGCGCATCGCGCAGCGGCGCCGTGAAGCCGATCAGCGGCTCTTGCAGCGCGCGCACGGAGTCGATGTCGCGCGGCGCTGCGGTTTCGATCGCGGCCGCGCTCGCGCGGATCAGTCCGCCCACGAGCTCGCCGATCATACGCCGCACGGTTTCGGCGCCGAGTCGCTGCGGCTTGATGCCGGGATGCTTCTGCTGCACCCAACGCAGGTGCTCCGCGAAGAACGGCAGCGTCTCGAGCTGCTCGAGCGAGATCAGCCCCGAGCGCAGGCCGTCGTCGACGTCGTGGTTGTTGTAGGCGACCTCGTCGGCGATGTTCGCGAGCTGCGCCTCGAGACCGGGCTGCCGCCTCTCGAGGAACCGGCGCCCGATGTCGCCGAGCTCGCGCGCGTGCTTCAGCGAGCAGTGCTTCAGGATTCCCTCGCGCGTCTCGAAGGTCAGGTTCAAACCGGGGAACGCCGCGTAGCGCTCCTCGAGCTCGTCGACGACCCGCAGGGACTGCAAGTTGTGCTCGAAGCCGCCGAAATCGCGCATGCAATCGTTGAGCGCGTCCTGCCCCGCGTGGCCGAACGGCGTGTGGCCGAGGTCGTGCGCGAGGCTGATCGCCTCCACGAGGTCCTCGTTCAAGCGCAGAGCGCGCGCGACGGTACGCGCGATCTGCGCGACCTCGAGTGAGTGCGTGAGCCGCGTGCGATAGAGGTCGCCTTCGTAGTTCACGAAGACCTGGGTCTTGTAGACGAGGCGGCGGAACGCGGTGGCGTGGATCACGCGGTCGCGGTCGCGTTGAAACTCCGTGCGGAACGTCGGCGGGTCTTCGAGGAAGCGTCGGCCCCGCGACGTCGAAGGCTCGGCGGCGTACGGGGCGAGCTCGAAGGTAGGCACGCTCATTCGAGCTCGGCGGCGAGCACCGTGCGCAGCAGCGAGCGATCGGGCGCCGGCATCACGACGGCGCGGCCGAGCTTCTCGATCAAGATGAGCTTCAGCCCCTTCTTGTCGGCCTTCTTGTCGAGCTGCATGCGCTCGAGCAGCTCGTCCGGGTCGATGCCGTCCGCGGACGTCGGCAGCCCCGCGGCCGCGAACAGCCGCTCGATCCGTTCGCAATCGATCTCGCCGATGAAGCCCAACGCCTCGGACGTGCGCGCCGCGAGCACCGTGCCGATCGCGACCGCCTCGCCGTGCAGCCAGCGCTCGTACTTTCCGATCGACTCGAGAGCGTGGCCGAACGTGTGGCCGAGGTTCAGCAGCGCGCGCGAGCCTCGCTCGCGCTCGTCCTCTGCGACGATCGCGGCTTTGATCTCGCAGCTGCGGCGCACCGCGGAAGTGAGCGCGGCCGGATCGAGCGAGCGCAGCTGCGGCATCGCGTTCTCGAGCCACGCGAAGAACTCGCGATCGACGATCACGCCGTACTTGATGACCTCGGCAAGCCCCGCAGCAAGCTCGCGCGGCGGCAGCGTCTTCAGCGTGTCGGTGTCGGCTAGCACCGCGACGGGTTGATGAAACGCGCCGATCATGTTTTTCGCGCGCGGGTGGTTGACCGCCGTTTTGCCGCCGACCGACGAGTCGACCTGGGCGAGCAACGTCGTCGGGATCTGAACGAAGTCCACGCCGCGCTGGAAGCTCGCGGCGGCGTAGCCCGTGACGTCGCCGACGACGCCGCCGCCTAGCGCGACGAGGCAGGAGTCGCGGTGGAAGCGGGCGTCGACGAGTCTGTCGATGATCATCTTGAACGTTGCGAGTGTCTTGTGGCGCTCGCCGTCGGGCAGGATCAGCGTTTGGACGTCGCGATCGCGCAGCGCGGCCTGTACCGCCTGCAGGTAGAGCGGCGCGACGATTTCGTTCGTGACGATGAGGATTTGCTTCGCCGATCCGCCGTAGAGCGCCGCGTCGCCGATCAGCCGCGGTCCGACGTGGATCGGATAGCTGCGCTCGCCGAGCGCGACGGTGATGGTTTCCACGGCGCGAAGGTTCGCAGGCGGGGTGCGATTTTGCAACGCCGCCTAGGGGTTGCCGTCGAGCAGGCTCCGCACGTCGGCCGCGACCGCGCGCACTTGTCGCCCGGTCGTGTCGATGCGGATGTCGGCGATCTCCTCGTACAACGGCCGACGGATCGCGAACAAACGCTCGAGCACGGCGCGCGGATCGTCGTTCATCAGCAGCGGCCGGTTGCGCGACGGCTTGGTGCGCTGCAGCTGAGCGTCGACCGTCGCCTGCAAGTAGACCACCGTGCCCGTGCGCGCGAGGCGCTCGCGGTTGGCGGGATCGAGCACCGCACCGCCGCCCGTCGCGACGATCACGCCGTCGAGCGTCGCGAGGTCCGCGATGACTTCGCGCTCGCGCTCGCGGAAGCGCTGCTCGCCCTCTTTTTCGAAGATGTAGCGGATGTCTACGCCGGTGCGCTTTTCGATCTCGACGTCGCTGTCGAAGAACTGCTTCCCGAGCAGGGTGGCGAGGCGCTTACCGACAGCCGTCTTGCCCGAGCCCATCGGGCCGATCAGGTAAAGGTTTCCTTTGGTCATGAATGCGCAGCGCCGGTGTCTGCCGCAAGCGTTTATCAAAACAAAAAGGCCGGCGCAATGGCCGGCCTCGTTTGCTCGAAAGCGACGCGATGTCAGTCGGTGACCGTGATCGGGCCGATGTTGACCGTCAAGTTGCTCGGGCACTTGATCGCGATGAACATGGATCCCGAGCTCGGAGTCGTGTCTTTGTTGACCGTCACGCCGTACGTCTGCGCTGTTAGCGTGTTCGGATACGTGAACGCATTGCCGCCGACGATCGTGCCGTTGGTCGTCGAGAACGTGATCGTGGTTCCGAGCGGCAACGGCTGGCCGCGCATATCCCGGAAGATCGCGGTGTACGTGGCGGGTGCCGCGAGGGATGCCGCGAAGGGCGCTAGATCGACGTCGCAGCCCGACATCACGAGCACGGCGTTAGAGTTGACTGCAACGGTCTTGGCCGTCGGGCTGCAGTCCCCTGCCGGATTGACCGTGTCGCACAGCAGGCCATTGAACTGGCCGTCCGCCAAGTCGAACGTCCCGCTCGTGTTGAAGTCGTAGAACGGCTCGGCCGACTGCCGCGTGCCGTCCTCGTTGTCGTCCCTGAACGGCTCGTCGATATCGTCGAACGAGTCCGGTTGGCCATAGCGGCCGTTGCCGTCGACGTCCGTGAAGCTTTCCTCGCCGATGGCCGTGGCGAGAATCGAGACACGGCCGTTCGTGGGCCGCGGGCTCTGGCTGGTCCAATCCACGGTGCACGCGCCGCCGGTCGTGACGCACTGGGAGACGATCTGGCCGCCTTCAGCCGTGAACGTCACCGCGGTGCCGTTCGGCACAGGGTTGTTGAAGCGGTCCGACAGGCGGATCGTGACCTTGTCGACGATACCGTCGCGGTTCCAAGTCTCGGGATTCAGCGTCTCGATGCTGAGCGAGGTGCTGTCCTGGTCGGGGATACCAGTCGTGACCGTCAATTGGTCGGATTGCGTGCCGATCGAGAGGCCGACGACCGTTGCCGTGACCCGAACCGTCGTCGCGACGGTTCCCGAGGTGACCACCGTCTGGACTTGGCCCGACGTGTTGGTCGTCGCGGTCGCAGGGGACAACGCGATTCCGCCGACGGTGCTGTTCAGCGCAAACGAAACATTGGTGTTCGCGACCGGCCCGCCCGTCGAATCGACGACGCGGAAGATCACGGTGGAGTTCTCCGAGCGGCCCGCGCCGCCGGTGCCTTGCAACGCGATGTTGGGCGGCGTGGCCGAGATGAACTGGATCGATCCGACGCCCGCGGCTGCGACGGTCACGGTGCCGTTGGCCGTCATCGTGGTGCCATTCACGGTCGCCGTCGCGGTGATTACGTCCGGGCCGCTGCAGCCCGTTGCGACGTAGGTCGCGCTTGCGATGCCGGTGGTGGTCTTGACAGGTGTCGTGAGTGTCGCGAGCCCCTGCCCGACGCACGGCGAATTGAACGTGACGTCGACGCTTGAAGTCGTGTAAAGATCGCCCGTGCTCGTGACGAGAGTGGCCGTTACGCCCGTGCTGCCGCCCGCGGCCAAGCTCGTGACGCCGAGCTGCAGCATTCCCTGCTGAAACGAAGTGCCGAAGCCGCTGCCGATGCGTACGGTGTTGGTAGTCGTGCCGCCGCCGCCAGTCCCGCCGCCCGTCCCGCCGCCACACCACCACCACCACCGGCCCCTTCGCCGCCCGTGAGGGTTTCGTCGTCGCCGCAGGCGCAGAGCGCCACCGCGGCAGCCGTCAACCAGAAAAGCTTTAGCTTGTGCATAATCCCTAATCCTTTGAATCTGCCGGAGCTTCTCCGGTGCATCCCTAACTCATCACCCCGATCAGCTACTCGATCCTGGCGCCGTCGCGAAGGATCTTCGGCGTGACGAAGATCAGCAATTCTGCGTTGTTGTTGACGTTGCTATGGCTGCGGAACAGATAGCCCAAACCCGGTATGTCGCCGAGCACGGGCACCTTGTTGATGGTGTCGCGTAGCTCGGTTTCGTAGATACCGCCCAGCACGACGGTCTCGCCGTCGTTGACGACGACCGTGGTCGTGACCGACCGCGTGTCGATGCTCGGCACGAAGCCGCCTGTCGCGCTCGGGACGACTTCGCCGACCGAGTCCTTGGTGACGAGCAGATCCATGATGATGCGATCGTCCGGCGTGATCTGCGGCGTTACCTGCAGGCTCAGCACGGCTTCCTTGAACTGCGTGGTGGTCGCGCCGCTCGACGACGATTCCTGGTACGGGATCTCGACGCCTTGCTCGATGCGTGCCTCGCGTTGGTTCGTCGCGACGACGCGCGGCGTCGACACGATACGGCCGTTGCCTTCGGCCTGGAGGGCCGTTAGCTCGAGGTCGACCAGGTAATCCGAGTCGAGGATCGCGAGCGCAAACGAGCCGGCCGGATTCGCGATCGGCAGGTTGACGTTGTAGCGCTGATTGACCGGCGGCACGGTCACCGGGAACGGTGTGCCGTTGTTGTTCAGGTTGTCGAGCGCCGAGCCGACGATCGTATCGGAGCCCTGGCCGGTACCGGTCATCGAGATGATGCCGTCCGAAGAGTTGTCCTTGACGACCGTCGAGCCGAAGCGCACGCCGAGATCGCGACTGTAGTCGTCGTTCACGATCACGACGCGCGTCTCGATCGACACTTGGCGAACAGGAATGTCGAGCGTCGTGACGAGACGGCGAATGTTCTCGAGGCTGCGCGCCGTGTCGCTCACGAGCAAGGTGTTGGTGCGCACGTCGATCGCGACGCTGCCGCGCTCCGACATCAGCGAATTCATGTTTTCGCCCTTGATGAGATCCGCGAGCTCGGCGGCTTTCGCATAGTTCACCTGGATGAACTCGGAGCGCAGCGGCTCGAGCGTCTGCAACGCCTCCTGAGCTTCGAGGTCCGCCTTCTCGCGTGCGGCGATTTCTTCCGCGGGCGCGACGATGATGACGTTGCCGTTGCGGCGCATGTCGAGGCCCTTGGTCGTCATCACGATGTCGAGGGCTTGATCCCACGGCACGTTCTGCAACCGGAGTGTCACGCTGCCTTGAACCGTGTCGCTCACGACGATGTTGAGATCGCTGAAATCGGCGATCAGCTGCAGCACCGCGCGCGTCTCGAGGTCCTGGAAGTTCATCGTGAGACGTTCGCCCGTGTACTCGCGGTTCTGATCGAAGACGCCCGCCGTCGCGGCCGCCTTCTGAACCGAGGGCTTGAGCTCGAGCGTAAACAGGTTGTCGGTTTGATAGGCCACTTGGTCGTACTCGGCGGCGGCGCTCACGACGAGGCGCGCGTCGCGGTTCGACCGCACGGCGTCGACCGTGTAGACCGGCGTCGCGAAGTCGGTGACGTCGAGCCGCTTCATTAGATCGGGCGGCAGCGTGGTGTTCTGGAAGTCGACGACGATGCGGCCGCCTTCCTCGCGGACGTCCACGGTCGTACGCGGATCGTTGAGCTCCACGACGACTTGGCCCGAGCCGTCGGCCCCACGGCGGAAGTCGATGTTACGAATCGAGCGATCGCCGCCGGCCGCAGCGGCGGCCGGGGCGTTTCGCGGTGCTGGCTGCGCGGCGAACGCCGGCGGCGGCGGGGCGCCCGGCGCCTGGCCGAGCGTCACGTAGACGCTGTTGCCCTCGACGCGAGTCTGATAGGGCACGATCTCGTTCAAGTTAAGGACCACCCGCGTGCGGCCATTCGCTTCGGCCGTGTTGATGGTGGTCAGCGGACCCGAGTTCACGTCCTGCCGACGAGACTGCAGCGCGAGGGCCGTGTTCGGCAAGTCGAGCGA
Source organism: uncultured Gammaproteobacteria bacterium (assembly GCA_963742115.1). Lineage (GTDB taxonomy): Bacteria > Pseudomonadota > Gammaproteobacteria > Steroidobacterales > Rariloculaceae > FEN-1219. The sequence goes on along the minus strand of CAVUKQ010000003.1, from coordinate 359,032 downwards.
GATTCGCGCGGGGTTGTCGATCGTGAAGCTCATCGGCTCCGGCGCGGGACCGCTCAACTGCAGCCGCAGCTCGACCTGCTGCCCGGGGAGCGGCTGCACGTCGATCGCTTCGAGGCGCAGGTCTTGCGCTCGCGCGGGCGAAGTTGAGAGGGCGAGCGCGAGGAGCCACGCCGAGCCGGCCAGACGGCCGAGCCACGATGAGACCTTCCCGCGTCGAACGGGCGCTGACTTGCACATACGATTCACTCCCTAAAAACTCCCCTGCGCTTCAATCGGCTAATGCGATCTTGGCGGGTCTCTCCAAGAAACCGCCAATACCGTCGGAGATGATCTCCACCAATTGAACCTCAGAATCCGTGATCCCCACGATGCGTCCGTAGTTCTGGCCCATGTGATTGCCCACCGTCACGCGGTGAACGAGACCGTCCGCCGTCTGCACGAGACCGAAGCTCGCGCGCCGGTCGGCCAACGTCCCGACCATCTTTAGAGTGTCGAGCGGAAACTGCTCGAGAAACTCGCGAGGCCGATTCGGATCCGGTCCCTCGATGGCGTTCGGGTTGTCGCTGACGCGCCGCTGCGGCGTGTCGGGCATGAACGGCGAACGCCGGTCGCCCGCGACGTAGGCAAAAGTCGGTGCCGGACGTACTTGCGGCAACGATTCGATGCGACCGCCGGGTCGGGCTTTGACCTCGTCGATATACGCCTGCAGGTCACTGTTGCCGCGGCCGCAAGCACCTAACGCGCCCGCGAGCGCGACGGTCGCGAGCAAGCGCGTGAGTGCCGTATTGCGCATCAACTTCATTTCCGTTGCCCCTCCCGTTGAGGCTCCGCGACCTGCTCGTCCAAATAACGATAGGTCTTCGCGGTCACGTCGAGCGTGAGCTCGTCGAAGGTTTTGTTATCGATCGGCTTAATGTCGATGTCATGTAAAGTCACAATGCGCGGCAGCGCAGCGATGCCGCTCACAAAATTGCCGAGCTCGTGGAAGCTGCCCGTGTAGCGCAACTTGATCGGCAGCTCTGCGTAGAAGTCCTTTTGGATCTCGCCGGTGGGCTGGAACAGCAGCTCTTCGAGCCCTGCGCCCGCTGCCGGTCTGCGAGATGTCCACGAGCAGGCTCGGCACCTCGGTCTTGCCGGGCAGCTCGCGCAACATCGCGCCGAAGTCGCGCTCGATCTCGGCTAGCTGCGCGCGGTACGCGTCGAAGTTCGCGGCCTTCTTCTGGCGATCCTCGAAAGCGGCCCGGAGCTCCGTTTCCTCGCGCTGGGCACGATCGAGAAAGGGCTTGTCGGTCTTGATCACGAACATGTAGACGCCGATCGCGACGACCGCGGTGAACGCGATACCGATCGCGACGAGTCGGAACGGCAGCGGCCAGCGACCGGGGTCGCTCGTGTCGAGGGCTCGGAGATCGTCGACGATGCTCATCGTGCCGCTCCTCCGTTGGTCTCATCCGCGCCTTCCGCGTTGTTCGCGCTGATTTGTTGAGCGGACACTTTGAATTTCGAATTGCGCTCGAGACCCGCCGCTGCCGTCTCGACGACGTCGAGGCCCGGGTTGCTCAGGAACTCCGAGCCGTCGATGTTGCGCATCAGCGTGGAAACTCGCGTGCTCGACTGAGCCTGGCCTGCGAGCTCGATGCGATTGTTCGTCTGCTTCACTTCGGTGAAGTGCGTGCCTTCGGGCACCGCGTTCACGAGCTCGTCGAACAGATGCACGACTTCAGGACGCGAGCGCTGCAGTTGCTCGATCACGCGCATACGGGCGAGCAGGCGCTCGCGCTGATTCTCGAGGCCCGTGATCTCGGCGATCTGCTTGTCGAGGGCCGCGATTTCGGTCTTGAGAGTGGCGTTGCGGCCCTGCTGGCTCGCGATCCAACCCTGCATCGTGAGCTTCGACGCGTATACGAGCGCGGCCCCGACGATGACCGCGCCTAGGAGCGCAGTCAGGAACTCTTGCTTGCGTTTCTGGCGTAGCTCTGCACGCCAGGGCAGTAGATTTATTCTCGGCATCTTAGTCGAAGCTCCTGAGCGCGAGGCCGCAAGCCGTCAACAAGGCGGTAGCATCCCGGTCGACGCCTTGCGACTTGGCACGGGACGATATCTTCATCTGCCCGAGCGGGTCTCCGATCTGCGTCGCAATGCCGACACGGCTGCCGATCACGTCGGCGACACCGGGAATGTTCGCGCAGCCGCCGCACACGAGGATCTGATCCGGTTGCTCGCGACCGCTACCCGATGCGAGAAAGAATTGGAGCGAGCGGCTGACTTGCTGCGACATGTCGTCGATGAACGCGTCGAGCACTTCGGGCTGATAGTTGCTCGGTAAGCCGCCTTCCTTCTTCGCGCGGCCCGCATCTTCCAGGCTGAGGCCGTAAGTGCGCATGATTTCCTCGGTGAGCTGCTGCCCGCCGAACGCGAAGTCGCGCGTGTAGATGACCTTTAGATCCTTCAACACGCTGAACGTCGTCGTGCTCGCCCCGAAGTCGACGATTGCGACGAACTTGTCGGCGCCCGCGTCGGGCATCTGGTGCGTAAGCAACTGGCAGGCGTTCTCGACCGCGAAAGCCTCGACGTCCACGACACGTGCCGTGAGCCCAGCCGCTTCGACCGCGACTTGGCGCTGCTCGACGTTCTCGGTGCGCGTCGCCACGAGCAGCACGTCCACCATGTCGGGGTCGCGTTCGCTCTCGCCGATCACTTCGAAGTCGAAACTGACTTCCTCCATCGGGAACGGGATATATTGGTCGGCCTGAAGCTCGACCTGGCCTTCGAGATCACCGGCGCCGAGGCTGCGGGGCATCTGGATGACTTTCGTGATCGCGGCGTCGCCGCTGATCGCAATCGCGGCTTCGCGCGACTTCGTGCCCGCGCGCTTGTGGGCGCGCCGAATCGCCTCGCCGACCGCGTCCGCGTCGACGATCGCTTTTTCGTTGATGGCGTTCGGGGGCGTAGGCTCGGCTGCGTAGGATTCGACCCGGAAACCTCTACCGCTTTCGGTCAACTCAATCAGCTTCACGGACGAGGTCGTAATATCTAGGCCGACCAGGGATCCTTTCCGACGGCTCGCAAACACAACTTTTCCTTTCCAACACGGGAGGTTGGGTTAGAATCCTACACGTGCCCTTAACTACTAAATTTAACTATAACTCGGGGGAGATATATACATTGTGATCCGGCTCTCGCTCTGTGAATCGAGGTTAGGTCACCCTCGAATCGACCGCTTTTCTAGAAATCCCCGGCAACACCCGAATTCGGGGTTGGGACGAGCTAGCGGTCTAAATGGCGAGAAGGAAGGAGTGGCTGGCGAAGCATGACGATGCGAATTCAACTGCTTCGGCAGCCCCGCTATCCTAGACGTGGCGGCTTTCGCCGCGCCCGTAGACCGGAGGCTTTGCGTCCCCACCTTTCAATGGGTTTGCCTAACGCCGCGGACTATGCACAAAGGCCCTTTCCTTAGCAAGGGCGTAGAATCCAATTTCACCATGAATCGTTACTTGCAGATTCTGTTGACGTTTGTGGCATCCATAATCGCGGCGGGTGTCCTAGGCGCTGCCGTGCTCATCGGCGGCTACTACTACGTCGCCCCGAGCCTGCCGCGGGCCGAAGACCTCCGGAACGTCAAGATCAAGGTGCCGCTGCAGGTCTATAGCCGCGACGGACGCCTGATCGAGGAGTTCGGTGATCAGAAGCGCACGCCCGTCGCCTACGAGAACATTCCCCCGCTACTGGTCAAGGCCGTCCTCGCGGCCGAGGACGAGCACTTTTTCGAGCATCCGGGCGTCGACTACCGAGGCGTCATTCGGGGTCTCCTGAACGAGATCGTCGGCGGCCGCGGCACCGTCGGCGGCAGCACGATCACGCAGCAGGTGACGCGTACCCTCAACGTTTTCACGCGCGCCGGCCTGCAGTCCGGTGTGCAACGCTTCGTGCAGAAGTTCAAGGAGATCATTCTCGCGTTCCGGATCGAGCACGAGTTCACCAAACAGGAGATCCTCGAGCTCTATCTCAATACGTACTTCTTCGGTCAACGCTCATACGGCGTGTCGACCGCCGCCCGCACGTACTTCGGTAAGGACTTGGGCGAGCTCACGGTTTCCGAGGTCGCGATTCTCGCGGGTATCCCGCAGCGTCCGGCCGCTTTGAACCCGATCTCGAGCCCCGAGCGGGCGACCGCGCGGCGCAGCTACGTGTTGCGGCGGATGCGCGAGACCGGCGCGATCGACGACTCCGAGTACCAGACGGCGCTCGCCGAGCCGGTCGTCGGCAAGCGCTTCGGTGCCCAAACGCAGCTCCATTCGCCGTATGTCGCCGAGATGGTTCGTGCCGAGATGATCCGGCGCTTCGGGCCGGTGGCTTACGAGGCAGGATTCAAGGTCACGACGACCGTCGATAGCCGTCTTCAGGCGGCCGCGAATCGTGCGATGCACAGCACGTTGATCGCGTACGACGAGCGGCATGGCTACCGCGGCCCGCTCGCTCACTCCGACCTTCCGGAGGCGGCTGCGGCCGGAGCGCAGACCGCCACGCCGCCGGCCGCCGCGGCGCTCGCCGCGTTGCTCGACGACTACCCGCCGCTGCTCGACTACGAGACGGCAATCGTGCTCTCCGTGGACGCCGAATCGGCGCGTGTGTTCTTCACCGCGCACGGCGAGCAGTCGATCGGCTTCGACGCGATGGAGTGGGCCGCGCCGTTCGTCAACGACGACACCGTCGGCGCGAAACCGACGATGGTCTCCGACGTTCTGAGCCCCGGCGACATCGTGCGGTTCCGCCGCGATGCCGTGGGCAATTGGCGGCTCGCGCAGATTCCCGAGGTGCAGGGCGCGCTCGCGTCCGTCGATCCTCAGGACGGCGCGATCGTCGCGCTCACGGGCGGGTTCGACTTCGACTTGAGCAAGTACAACCGCGCGACGCAAGCGAAGCGCCAGCCCGGCTCCGCTTTCAAGCCCTTCGTGTACTCCGCCGCTCTCGCCAACGGCTTCACCCCGGCCACGATCGTGAACGACTCGCCGCCCGACGTCGGTTACCAGGCGGAGCTCGAGCGCGTGTGGAAGCCCGAGAACTTCGGCGGCAAATACTTCGGCCTCGTGAGCATGCGGTTCGCGCTGCAGGAATCGCTGAACGCCGTGTCGATTCGGATGACGAAAGATATGGGTGTGCCGACAGCGGCGGAGCACATCCGTCGCTTCGGGTTCGATGACGACGCCGTACCGAACAACCTGTCGCTCGCGCTCGGCGCGGGCGGCGTGGCCCCGCTCGACCTCGTGACGGGCTATGCGACCTTCGCGAACGGTGGGTATCGCGTCCAGAATTACGTCATCGATCGGATTGCGGACGCGAACGGCGAAGTTCTCTACGCCGCGACGCCGGCCTTTGCATGCCCCGACTGCGACAACCCCGCAGGAGCGGAACCCGGGTCAGAGCCCCCGGCGCCGCAGTTGATCGAGAGCCCCACGGAGCTTTATCCGCCGATGCGCGTCGCGCCCGAGGCGATCACGCCCCAAAACGCCTATTTGATGACCGATCTGCTCAAGGGTGTCGTCACGTCGGGCACGGGAGCGGCCGCGCGTCGCGCGCTCATGCGCAACGACCTCGCGGGCAAGACCGGCACGACGAATGACGGCAGAGACACTTGGTTCGCCGGCTTCAATGGCGACGTCGTCGCCGCTGTCTGGGTCGGTTTCGACCAGGACAGGCCGCTCGGTGGCAAGGAGCAGGGCGGCATCACCGCGATACCGATGTGGATCGATTACATGCGCGAAGCGTTGCAACGCATGCCGGAGCACACGATGGTCCGGCCGCCCGGCATCGTCGAATACCGCATCAACCCGCAGAGCGGGTTGATCGCGAGCGAGGGAACACGCAACAGCGTGTTCGAGAAGTTCGATATCGACCACATTCCGGAGCGCGAAGCGGATTCGAGCTCGACCTCATTCGACATTGCAAACCCGACGCTTCCGGGCCGCTCCGGTTCCGGCAACATCTTCTGAGCCTCAGGCTCCGGAGGTCTGACCATGGGCGGCCGCCGCTCGAAGCCTGTGTCCCGCTCCAACGCCGAGTTGCGCGAGCGCTTAGCGCAGGAAGCGGCACGCCTCATGGTCGAGAGCGGCATCGATAACTTCGGCTTGGCGAAGCGCAAAGCGGCGGAGCGGCTTGGCGCCCGCGGCGCAGGGGCGCTCCCGACCAACGCGCAGATCGAGGCGAGCGTGGTCGAGCGCCAGCGGCTGTTCGACCCCGAGAGTCATGACCAACGCCTTACCGAGCTGCGCCGCATCGCGGCCGATGTAATGCTCGAGCTCGAGAGCTTCGGCCCGCGGCTGGTCGGAGCCGTGCTAGCGGGGACTGCGACGATCAATTCGCCGATCGAGCTGCACGTATTCGCGGATGCGCCCGAGCTCGTCGCGGCCGCGCTCGAGGACGAAGGCTCTGGAGGTCTGCGCGACGTCCAGCGCCGTTACCGGCTCGATGCGGACACGGTCGTGCAGATGCCGGGCTTCAGCTTCTCTCGCGACCGGGAGCAAGTCGAAGTGATCGTGTTCCCGGAGCGCGGCGCGCATCACGCGCCGTTGAGCCCCGTCGACCAGCGGCCGATGCGCCGCGCGGGGCGTGGCGCGGTTCTCGCGCTGCTCGACGCCTAGCGCCGCTTCGCGAGCGGCACGTATTCCCGCTTGTCGTGGCCGATATAGAGCTGGCGCGGACGGCCGATCCGTGTCTCGGGGTCCGCGACCATTTCGCGCCAGTGCGTGACCCAGCCCACCGTGCGTGCGATCGCGAACATCACGGTGAACATCGACTTCGGTATGCCGAGCGCGCGGTAGATGATGCCCGAATAGAAATCCACGTTCGGATAGAGATTCTTCTGGATGAAGTACTCGTCCTTCAGCGCCATCTCTTCGAGCTTCAACGCGAGCTCGAACAAGGGCTGGTCGTTCTTGTGCCCGAGCTTCTCGAGCACGCGGTGGCACATCTTGCGGATGATGGCCGCACGCGGGTCGTAGCTCTTGTAGACGCGATGACCGAAGCCCATCAAGCGGAACGAATCGTTCTTGTCCTTCGCGCGTGCGACGTATTTGTCGATCTCGCTCACTCGGCCGATTTGCTCGAGCATGTTGATCACGGCTTCGTTCGCACCGCCGTGCGCCGGCCCCCAGAGCGCCGACATTCCGGCCGCGATCGCCGAGTAGGGGTTCGTGCCCGAGCTGCCGGCGAGCCGAACCGTCGAGGTGCTGCAGTTCTGCTCGTGGTCCGCGTGCAGGATGAACAGGAGATCGAGCGCTTCCGCCGCGACGGGATTCACCGAGTACTCGTCGGACGGCACGGCGAAGAACATGTGCAGAAGGTTGGTGCAGTAGTCGAGGCTGTTCTGCGGATAGACGAACGGCTGACCGAGCGAATGCTTGTACGCGGCGGCCGAGATCGTCGGCAGCTTCGCGATGATCCGGTGCGCGAACGTGTCGCGGTCCTGCGGATTCCTGATATCCGTGCTGTCGTGATAGAACGCGGACATCGACGCGACCACGCCGCAGACCATCGCCATCGGATGCGCGTTGTGGTGAAAGCCATTGAAGAATCGCAGCAGCGATTCGTTGATCATCGTGTGCGTACGGATCGAGCGGTCGAAACCCGTGAGCTGGTCCTGAGTAGGCAGCTCTCCGTGCATCAGCAGATAGGAGACTTCGATGAAGCTCGAGACCTCGGCGAGCTGCTCGATCGGGTAGCCGCGGTACAAGAGCACGCCTGCTTCACCGTCGATGTACGTGATCGCGCTCTCGCAGCTCGCGGTGGCGGCGAAGCTCGGATCGAACGTAAAAACGCCGCGTTCGCCGTAGAGGTGAGCGACCTCCAGCACATTCGGTCCGAGCGTCGGTCTGCGCACGGGCAAGTCCGTCTTCGTCCCTTCCGGATCGATCAACGTGTAGCTCTTCTCGGTCATGCGGCGTCCCTGACAGATCACGTGAGCGATGCTTCGAGCGCAATGCGTTCGGAGCTTCGAGAATTCGCTTCTGGTTGTGGTGCGCTCTGAGCGAGCGCCCAAGCGCAGTGCGGCCCGCCGCAGTCTATAGCAGCGCGGCGCCGCGGTTCAAACGCCGGCCGGGATCAGGTCGAGGCCGATTTCGCGTAGCGCTTGCGGAACTTGTCGACGCGCCCGCCGCTGTCGACGGTCTTCTGCTTGCCGGTGTAGAACGGGTGACAGGACGAGCACACTTCGACGTGCAGGTCCTGGCCGAGTGTCGAGCGCGTGGCGAACACATTGCCGCAGCTGCAGATGACTTTTATTTCGGCGTAGTTCGGATGGATCTCTGGCTTCATGGCGCGGCTCCGAGCGGGGCGCGAGAGAATAAGGCCCCGGATCGCCAAACACAAGCCGGTCTGCCCCCGCCACCCCGCTAGATCTTATCCACAAAAACTGTGAATAAGTCTGTGGAGATCGGCTGGGGCGCACGACTGAGTCCCTGTCCGGAAACAATTTTGCCGTTTTTGGTTAAAAAACGATCAAGTGACATGTCGCTAGGAATTTCAGCAGCTTAGACGCCAATCGAAGTCGAGCTTGGAGGAAAGCGCTGCAAGACGCTTGTTTCTGGATGATCGCCGGGCCGGTGTGTATAAAAATTGCTCAGACGGCGTCCATGCGGGGTGGATCCAGAGCCCGCAACGCCGCGACCAGCGCTCGCATCGCTTGGCCCCGGTGGCTCACCCGATTCTTTACGGCAGCCGGTAACTCGGCGGCTGTCTTCCCGAGCTCCGGGTCGTAGAACACCGGGTCGTAGCCAAAGCCACCCGCGCCCGCCGGCGCGCGAGCGATCTCGCCTGCCCATTCGCCGGTCGCGATCAGGGGCGCCTCGTCGGTGGCGCTCGCGACCGCCGCGAGCACGCAGATGAAACGGGCGGTGCGCTGCCCGTCCGGAACAGACGCCAACGCCGCGAGGAGCTTCGAGACATTGGCGCCGTCGTCCGCGTTCTCGCCGGCGTAGCGCGCGGAGCGGACGCCCGGCGCGCCGCCGAGTGCATCGACCACGAGCCCGGAATCATCGGCGATCGCGGGCAGACCCGCCGCGCGCGCGGCGTGGCGCGCTTTCGCGAGCGCGTTTTCCTCGAAGGTCGCGCCGTCCTCGGGAGCTGCGCCGATCCCGAGCTCCGCTTGGGCAATGACCTCGAGGTCGAGCTCCGCAGCGCGCAACAGAGCGCGGAGCTCTACGAGCTTTCCGCGGTTGCCGCTCGCGAGCACCCAGCGCCGCTCCGCGTTCACTTCTCGAGAACTTCCGCTTGTGCCGCGACCAGTAACCGAATGCCGCGTTCGGCTAGCGCTAGCAGTGCATCGAGCTCGCTGCGCTGCAGCGCATGCCCCTCCGCAGTGCCCTGGATCTCGACGAACCCGCCGGCATCGTTCATCACGACGTTCATGTCCGTCTCGGCCTCCGAATCTTCCGCGTAATCGAGGTCGAGGAGCGGTATGCCTTCGAAGATGCCCACGGACACGGCCGCGACCTGGCCGTGGATCGGGTTGCGCGCGATTTTGCGCGCCGTCAGCAGGTGCTCGGCTGCGAGCGCGAGCGCAACGTAGCCCCCCGAGATCGCCGCGGTTCGCGTGCCTCCGTCAGCTTGCAGTACGTCGCAGTCGATCGTGATCGTGTGCTCGCCGAGCGCCGAGCGATCCACGACCGCGCGTAGGCTGCGCCCGATCAGCCGCTGGATCTCGAGAGTGCGTCCCGCTTGTTTACCCTTGCTCGCCTCGCGCTGCGTGCGCGTGTGAGTCGCGCGCGGAAGCATGCCGTACTCGGCCGTGACCCAGCCCTGCTGCTTACCCTTGAGGAACGGCGGCACCTTCGGCTCGATCGACGCGGTGCACAGCACGCGCGTTTCGCCGAACTCCGCGAGCACCGAGCCCTCGGCGTGGCGCGTGTAGTTCGGCGTGAAGCGCACGCGACGCATTTCTTCCGGGCGGCGTCCACTCGGCCGCATGCATGTGCTCCGTTGATGGTGAGTAGCGAGAGCTTAGCAGCTCGCGTGGCGCATGCCGTCGGCGAAACGTCGACGGCGGAGTTCGCGGCTTAAGGGCCTTGCCAGCGGACGGCCGCAGCGCTCGTGTTGTCGCTGTACGGGGAATTGCGCGCCACGGCACGCTCCGCGAGAGAGCGCAGCGCGCGCTCGAGCGGTTCCTTGGCGTTGCCGCCGAGCGCGCCGATGTCCGCGTCCTCGAGCCCCGACCAAAGGCCGTCGGTACACAGCAACAGCACGTCGCCGGGCCCGATCTTGCGGCGAGCGCTCACGCTCATGTCGGGCAACGGCGCGTCGCCGCCGAGGCAGCATTCGACGAAGTTGCGCATCGGATGACCGCGCATCTCGTGCTCGTGGATAAGGCCTTCGCGCAGGAGCAGCTCGACGTGGCTGTGATCGCGCGTGCGCTCGCGCACGGCGCCGCCGCGCAAGTGGTACACGCGGCTGTCGCCGACGTGCGCCCAATAGGAGCCCCCATCCTGCACGAGGCACACGGCGCAGGTTGCGCGCGGCTTGTGATCGAGCGCCACGCCGTCGCCGAGCTTCACGACTCGGTCGTGGGCGCGAGCCAGCGCGAGCGTAAGGAAGCCCTGCGGATCGAACACCGGCATCGGGCTTTCCGCGAAGCATTCTTTCAGCGTCGCAACGGTGACCTCGGCTGCGCGTGCGCCGTGGGCGTGGCCACCCATCCCGTCTACGACCGTCATCAGCAGCGCTTCGTTGTTGGCAACGATATCGACGCGGTCCTGGTTCTCCGGCCGATTTCCGGCCAGGCTCAACTTTGCATAATCGACGTGCACGCTGCTCTCGCTCCCCCAAGACGCTCTTATTCAATCGCCCCGTCCGAGCCCCTCGCCGGCGTCCGAGCCTGCGCTGCACGGTGTGCCCGAAACCCGCTGTTGTACACTCGAGGGCGCCGGACGGCGCACAGATTGGCTGAAACGACTGACGGACTCAATCGAATGCCTCACAGCATGACGGGATTCGCGACCGCCGAAGAGGGTGTTCCGCCCTTTCGACTCGTATGGGAAATCCGCAGCGTCAATCACCGATTTCTCGAGCTGTCGCTCCGCTTACCCGAAGAGTTCCGTTCGATCGAGCCCGAGTGCCGTGACCGAATCGCGGCGGCCGCGAAACGCGGCAAGGTGGACTGCACGCTCAAGATTGCCGCTGCCGACGATGACGCGGCGCACGGCGCGCTCGTCCCGGACGCGCTCCTCGCGGTCCGAGCGCTCGAGGATCGAGTGCGGGCTGTGTTCCCGGACGCGCGACCGCTGTCGACCGGGGAGGTCCTGCGCTGGCCCGGAGTGCTGAAGGAGCCGGAGCAGCGCGCCGCGACGCTCGGTCCGGCCGCGAAGCGCTGCCTCGAGGTCGCGCTGAAGGCTTTCGAGAGCTCACGGCGGCGCGAGGGTGAGCGTATCGCCGACCTGCTCGAGAAGCGCAACGCCGCGATCACCGCGATACTCGCAGGCGTGCAGCCGATGCTGGACGGCGCGCAGCAGCGCTACCGCGAAAAGCTTCGCGAGCGGCTCGAGCGGCTCGATGTGCAGGCCCAGCCGGAAAGGCTCGAGCAGGAGCTCGCGTTGATCGCACAACGCTTCGATATCTCGGAAGAGGTCGATCGTCTCGCGGGGCACATCGCGGAGATTCGGGCGGCGCTCGCGCGCGACGAGCCGATTGGCCGGCGGCTCGATTTCCTGATCCAAGAGCTCAACCGCGAGGCGAACACCTTCGCGTCGAAGGTGCAGGACGAAACGCTCACGCGCGCGGCCGTCGAGCTCAAGGTGCAGATCGAGCAGATGCGCGAGCAGGTCCAGAACCTGGAATAGCGATGCAGGAGCGGGGGCGGGATCGAAACGAGAAGCCGACGCGCGGCCGGCTGTGGGTGATCGCCGCCCCGTCGGGCGCAGGCAAGACGTCGCTCGTCCGCAAGTTACTCGAGCGCGACCGGCAGTTGCGTTTTTCGATCTCCTACACCACCCGCCAGAAACGCGCGTCCGAGACCGACGGCCGCGATTACTTCTTCGTCAAGGACGCCGAATTCCACGAGCTCGTCGCCAAGAACGCGTTCCTCGAGCACGCGCAAGTCTTCGACAACTGGTATGGCACGAGCCGCGAGCACGTCGAGCAACTGCTCGACTCGGGCCATTCCGTCCTCCTCGAGATCGACTGGCAGGGCGCTCGCCAAGTGCGCGAACACGCGCCCGACGCCGAGAGCATCTTCATCCTGCCCCCGAACGTGCCGGAGCTCGAGCGCCGCCTGCGCGGTCGGGCCACGGACTCCGAGGCCACGATCCAGCGCCGGCTGCGCGACTCGCTGGCCGACATGACGCACTGGAGCGAGTTCAACCACGTGATAGTGAACGATGATTTCGAGGCGGCCCTTGGCCGTCTCGAGGCCGTGATCGGAGGCCGCGAGCAGCGTCATCGCAGCGATTTGCCGGCCGTGCGGGCCAGTGCCGCCGCCATTCTCGCGAGCGCCCCCCACAGTTAAAACTTGCTAGCGCAAGGGGGTCTTGAAGTAAACTTCGAGGTCCTTAGCCCCGAGGAGGGCGTTTCCGCATGGCAAGAATTACCGTCGAAGACTGTTTGGAGAAGATTCCGAACATGTTCCAGCTCGTGCTCGTGGCCGCGAAACGCGCGCGCCAGCTTGCCAACGGCGCCCATCCGATGGTCGATTGGGAAAACGACAAGCCGACCGTCGTCGCCCTGCGCGAGATCGCGGACGGCTACGTCAACGAGGAGATCCTCACGCAGCGCGATCAGCCCGTCGAGGACCTGCTCGTGGACCTTTCGTCCGCGCCGCCGGTGATCCCCGATCGCGACGATCTGCTTGGGTCGAGGCCGATTTCGATCGGCGACTGACCGCCACCCCTACGAGGCGCCGGCAGCGCGCCGGTTAGAAGAAAGCCGCCATGGACTATGGTGCCGCCCTCCGCGAAGTTCGTCTGTCGTCGGTGTGGCGCACCGACGACTTCGGGCGGCTCATGGCCCAGCTCGAGACCTATCTCCCGCGCGCGGACCTGCCGGGCATCACGGCCGCCTACGAATACAGCTCCAAGGCGCACGAAGGGCAGCAACGGCGTAGCGGCGATCCGTACATCACGCATCCGATAGCCGTCGCCGAAATCCTCGCCGGCCTGCATCTCGATTCGGGCTCGATCAAGGCCGCGCTGCTTCACGACGTGCTCGAGGACACTTCGAGCACGCTCGCGGACATCGAGTCGCGCTTCGGCGCCGACGTCGCGCTGCTCGTCGACGGCGTGAGCAAGATCGATAACCTGCGTTTCGACAGTGCGGCCGAAGCGCAGGCCGAGAGCTTCCGCAAGATGCTGCTCGCGATGGCGAAGGATCTGCGCGTGATCCTCGTGAAGCTCGCGGACCGCACGCACAACATGCGCACGATCGGCTCGCTTGCGGTCGAGAAGCAGCGGCGCATCGCGCGCGAGACGCTCGACATCTACGCGCCGATCGCGAACCGGCTCGGCGTATACACGCTCAAGACCGAGCTCGAGGAGCTCGGCTTCAAGACGTTCTATCCGTTCCGCTACCGCGTGCTGCAGCGGACGTTGCGGCGCGCGAAGGGCAATCAGCGGCAACTGCTGCGCAAGATCGAGAGCAGGCTCACGAAGGGTTTGAGCGAGGCTGGCTTGCAGGCGCGCGTGCTCGCGCGCGAGAAGCACCTCTACAGCATCTATCTCAAGATGCACCGCAAGCATGCTCACTTGTCGGACATCGTGGACGTGTACGGCGTGCGCGTGATCGTGCAGGACGTCGACAGCTGCTACCGCGCGCTTGGCCACACGCACCAGCTGTTCAAGCCGATGCCGGGGCGCTTCAAGGATTTCATCTCGATCCCGCGCGTGAACGGCTACCAGTCGCTGCACACGACGCTGTTCGGTCCGAACGGGCTGCCGCTCGAAGTGCAGATCCGCACCGAGGAGATGGACAAAGTCGCCGAGCGCGGCGTCGCCGCGCATTGGCAGTACAAGGCCGTCGACAAGCACACCTATAGCACCGAGGAGCGCGCGCGCGAGTGGCTCGCGGGGCTCATGGAGATGGAGCGCGCCGCGAACTCCGAGGAGTTCCTCGAGACCGTCAAGGCGGACCTCTTCCCCGACAAGGTGTACGTGTTCACGCCGAAGGGCGCGATCATGCGGCTGCCGCGCGGCGCGACGGCCGTGGACTTCGCGTACGCGGTGCACACGGATATCGGCAACCGCTGCGTCGCGGCGAAGATCGATCGCCGCCTCGTGCCGCTGAAGACGATGCTGCGCAACGGCGAGACCGTGGAGATCGTCACGGCGCGCGGCGCTCGCCCCAACCCGAACTGGGTGAATTTCGTCACGACGGCGAAGGCGCGCAACGCGATCCGCGGCTACCTCAAGAACCTGAAGCGCGACGAGGCCCAGGAGCTCGGCCGGCGGCTACTGAACCAGGAGCTCATGCCGTACTCGCTGAGCCTGCGCAAGCTGCCGAAGAAACTGCTCGACTCCCTGCGCGCCGAGCTCGGGATCAAGGACGACGAAACGCTGTTCGAGCAGGTGGGCCTCGGCGAGCGGCTCGCGCCGGTCGTCGCGGGCATGCTCGCGCAGCAGGGGGACGACGCCGACTCCGTCGCGGAGCATCGCAAGCCGCTCGAGATCGCGGGCACCGAAGGCATGGTCGTGAACTATGCGCGCTGCTGCTATCCGATCCCGGGCGACGAGATCGTCGGTTTCATGTCGAGCGGCCGCGGCATCGTGATCCACCGCGACAATTGCCGGAACCTCGCCGAATACCGTAAGCAGCCGTCGAAGTGGATCCCCGTAAATTGGACGAAAGGCGTGAAAGGAGAGTTCGACTCCGAGATCCAGGTGCGTACCCTGGACCGCGTCGGCCTGCTCGCCGAAGTCGCGGGACGAATCTCCGCGACTCACACGAACATCGAGCACGTGCGCGTCGACACCGAAGGTGACGCGTCCGCGCTGTCGTTCCGCTTGAAAGTACGCGACCGGCGCCAGCTCGCGCAGGTCGTCCGCAGCATTCGCACGATCCCCGGCGTCGTGCGCGTCACTCGCAGCGCCGGCTGACGACAAAAAGGCATCCGCGAATACATGGCTAAGCAACCGATTCACACGAAGGA
This sequence comes from uncultured Gammaproteobacteria bacterium, assembly GCA_963742115.1. GTDB lineage: Bacteria > Pseudomonadota > Gammaproteobacteria > Steroidobacterales > Rariloculaceae > FEN-1219. The sequence continues at coordinate 343,911 of CAVUKQ010000003.1, read as the reverse complement.
CGCGCCGGCCGCGATCGGCACCTACAGCCAGGCGATCCGCGCCGGCAATACGGTATATCTCTCGGGGCAAATTCCGCTCGATCCAAAGACGATGCAGCTCGTCACCGGCGACACGCGCGCCGAGATCAAGCGCGTGTTCGACAACCTCGTCGCGGTCGCGAAAGCCGCGGGCGGCACGCTCGACGACGCGGTGAAGGTCAACGTGTACCTCACGGACCTCAAGAACTTCACGCTCGTCAACGAAGTGATGACGGAGTACTTCAAAGAGCCTTTCCCCGCGCGCGCCGCGATCGGCGTCGCGCAGTTGCCGCGCGGTGCCGCCGTCGAAGTCGACGCCGTGCTCGTGCTATAGGCAGCTGCGAATCGAGCGCCAGTCGGAATCGACGTTCGAGCGGCCGGTCGAAAGTCTCGCAGGCGTCGGCCCGAAGGTGGCCGAACGGCTCGCGAAGCTCGGTGTCCGGACGCTGGGCGACCTCCTTTGCCTCCTGCCGCAACGCTATGAGGACCGCTCCGAGCTCCGCCCGATCGGCAGCCTCGCGGTGGGCGACAGAGCGCTCATCGAAGGCGTGATCGAGCTCGCCGAGGTCGCGTTCCGGCGGCGCCGCTCGCTGCTTTGCCGTGTCGCCGACGGCACGGGCGGCGTCACGCTGCGGTTCTTCCACTTCACGCGCTCCCAGCAGCAAACCTTCGTGCGCGGCGCTCGTCTGCGCTGCTTCGGCGAGGTTCGGTCGGGTCCTACGGGGCTCGAGCTCGTGCACCCGGAAACCCGCGTGGTCGCGGCGACCGAGCCCGAGCCCGATGCGACGCTCACGCCGATCTACCCGAGCACCGAGGGTCTGCATCAGCTGCTGCTGCGGCGCCTCATCGCGCAGGTGCTCGAGCGGCTCGCGCGCGAGCCGCTCACCGATCACCTCGCGGATCTGCTCGCCGCGCCGTCGATCGCGCCAGCGCCGGGCGCCGCCGCGCAGCCGGCACGGCGTGGCCCTCGCTGCCCGACGCGCTCGAGCAGCTGCATCGGCCGCCACACGACGCGCCGACGGCGCTGCTCGCGAGCGGCCTACATCCCGCGCAGCGCCGCATCGCGCTCGAGGAGCTGATCGCGCAGCGCCTGAGCCTGCGCGCCTCGGCCGCCGAGATCCGCACGGAACGCGCGTATCCGCTGCCGCCGCCGCGCGCGCGAGCTCGAACGCGTTTCGCGCCGCGCTGCCGTTCAGTCTCACGCGTGCGCAGGAGAGCGCAGCGGCTGAGATCCTCGAGGACCTCGGCAGGGGCACGCCGATGAGCCGGCTGCTGCAGGGCGACGTCGGCTCGGGCAAGACAGTCGTCGCCGCGCTCGCGGCGGTGGTCGCGGCGGCCGCGCAATGCCAGACCGCCGTGATGGCGCCGACCGAGCTCCTCGCGGAGCAGCACGTCGCCAACTTCGAACGCTGGCTAGCGCCGCTAGGCTTGCGCGTCGCGACGCTGCTCGGCTCGCAAACCGCACGCGCGCGCAACGCCGCGCGCGCGAGCGTCGCGGACGGCAGCGCCGCCGTCGCGATCGGCACGCACGCGTTGTTCCAGGAGGGCGTCGAGTTCCGACGGCTCGCGCTCGTGATCGTCGACGAGCAGCACCGGTTCGGCGTGCAGCAACGGCTCGCGCTCAAGCGCAAGGGCGAGCACGACGCACGCACGCCGCATCAGCTCATCATGACCGCGACTCCGATCCCGCGGACGCTCGCGATGACGGCATACGCGGACCTCGACTGCTCGGTGATCGCGGAGCTTCCGCCGGGGCGCGAGCCGGTGCGCACCGCAGTGCTGCCCGAGAGCCGCCGGCCCGAGCTCGTAGAGCGCGTGGCGGTGCATTGCGCTACCGGGCAGCAGGCCTATTGGGTGTGCCCGCTGATCGAGGAATCCGAGCTCGTCGACTCGAGCGCGGCGAGCGCGCTCGAGAAGGAGCTGCGCGCCGCGCTGCCGCGCCTGCGCGTCGGCCTGATCCACGGCCGGATGAAGGCCGCGGACAAGGACGTCGTGATGCGCGCGTTCAAGTCGGCCGAGCTCGACTTGCTCGTCGCGACCACCGTGATCGAAGTCGGTGTCGACGTGCCGAACGCGACGTTGATGGTCGTGGAGAACGCGGAGCGCATGGGCCTCGCGCAGCTGCACCAGCTACGGGGCCGGGTGGGCCGCGGCCGGCAGGCGTCGAACTGCGTGCTGCTCTACAAACCTCCGTTGAGCGAGCTGGCACGCGAACGGCTGCGTGTGATGCGTGCGACCAACGACGGCTTCGAGGTCGCGCAAAAGGATCTCGAGCTGCGGGGGCCCGGCGAGGTGCTCGGCACGCGCCAGACCGGCACGATGCAGCTGCGCGTGGCCGATTTACTGCGCGACGCGGATTTGTTGCCGGCGGTGATCGAGATCTCGGATCGTCTGCTCGCGAGCCACCCAGAGCGGGTCGCGCCGTTGATCAGGCGCTGGAGCCGCGGCGCGGCGGAATACGCGAAGGTTTAACGGCGCGTGAATGGCGTCGCGGCGGGAGTTACCGTGGTGCTCGCGAATTGCTGTGCACCACGATACGCACCTAGAATCGCGACCGACCCCGCCACCGCAAGGACACGAGCGTTGAGCGACAGTCCGCAGAGCGACGGCGCGCAGGCTCGACGCCAGCGCGCTCACGCATTGGCAGCACGCGCAGATCCTGTTGCGCCACTATTCGCGCTACGCGCGGCTCATGCGGCTGCACAAGCCGATCGGCATCTGGCTGCTTCTGTGGCCCACGCTCTGGGCCGTTTGGATCGCTGGCGCAGGCCAGCCCAGACCAAACGATCTTCGTGATTCTCGTGATCGGCACGATCGTCATGCGTTCCGCAGGCTGCGTGATCAACGACTTCGCCGACCGCAAGATCGACCCGCACGTCGAGCGCACCGCCGATCGGCCGCTCGCGACGGGCGAGGTCGCGCCGGTCGAAGCGCTCATTCTGTTCGCGCGCGCTCATGCTGATCGCGCTCGGCCTCGTGCTCACGCTCAATCGGCTCACGGTTCTGTTCGCGGTCGCGGGCGCGGCCGTCACGGTGATCTATCCGTTTACGAAGCGGTTCCTGTCGGCGCCGCAGTTCGTGCTCGGAATCGCGTTCGCGTGGGGCGTGCCGATGGCGTTCGCAGCCCAGCTCGGCGAAGTGCCGCGAGTCGGCTGGCTCGCTGTTCCTCGCAGCCGTGGTCTGGGTGATCGTCTACGACACCCAGTATGCAATGGCCGATCGTGACGAGGACTTGAAGATCGGCGTGCGTTCCACTGCGATCTTGTTCGGCGATCTCGACCGCGGGTTCATCGGCGCGCTCCAGCTCCTGCTTCTTACGACGCTCTACCTCGTCGGCCGCGCCGCCGAGCTCGGACCTTGGTACTACGGCGGGCTCGTGGCGGCGGCGTTGTTCGGTCTCTATCAGCACCTGTCTGACCAGGGACCGCGAGCCCGCGAGCTGCTTTCGCGCGTTTCTGAACAACGCGTGGCTCGGCGGCGCCGTATTCTGCGGCATCGTGCTCGACTACCTGTTCAGAGGATCGGGGTCCTAGCCGTCAGCGATCCCGGGCTTCCGCCGCTCGGCCTCAAGCCTCGGGTGTGCGCGCGATCGCCCAAGCCACGCAGCGGGCGGCACCGGCCGCGCGCAGCTGCGCGGCGAGCGCGTTCACGGTAGCGCCCGTCGTGATCACGTCGTCGACGATCGCGATCCGCATGGCGGCGACGTCGCGGGCGACCGCGAACGCGGACGCGACGTTGCGCGCGCGCTCGGCCGCGGATTGCCCGGTCTGCGGCGCGTACGGCCCGCGCCGCTCGACCCCGCGCAGCAGCAGCGGCAGCGCGAGCGCGCGGCCGACCGTGCGCGCGATCTCGGTTGCCTGGTTGTAGCCGCGCTCACGCATGCGGCGAGGGTGCAGCGGCACGGGCACGAGCGCGTCGACGTCTTCGGCTCGCACCGCGGGCGCAAGCAGGAGGCCGAGTGCGCGGCCGAGATGACGCGCGCCGCGATACTTGAGCGCCTGCACGTAGCCGTCGAGCGGCGCCGCATACTCGAATGGGGCGACGACGGCGTCGACGTGCCATGCGAGGCCGCGCGCGCGGGCAGCGCACGGCGGGCAGCGCGAGCCCGCACGTGCGGCACGGTGCGGCCACGCGCGCGAGCGCCGCGTTGCAGGCCGCGCAGAAGCCCGCGGCCGCGCGGCCTCCGCAACCGGGGCACACATCGCAGAACAAATTTCCGAGCACTGGTCGCCGTAAACTTCATGCGGCGCACGAGGTTGACAGGTTCCATCGCCGCTACTCAGACTGGCGCGCATCGCAGCACGGAGCGAGCACGGAATGTCGGCACTCGAGCGGGAAAAAGCGGGCGGCACGCGCATCACCGCGGAGCCGCGCCACGATTGGACGGTCGAGGAGGTCGAGGCGCTGTTCGCGCTGCCGCTCAACGATCTCTTGTACAGCGCCCAGTGGGTGCACCGGCAGAGCTTCGATCCGAACGCCGTGCAGGTTTCGACGCTTCTGTCGATCAAGACGGGCGCTTGCCCCGAGGATTGCGCGTACTGCCCGCAGAGCATCCGCTACCAGACGGGCGTCGACACGCACGACCTGATGCCGCTCGACGAGGTCCGCGCGGCCGCGCGTCGTGCGAAGGATGCGGGCGCGACGCGCTTTTGCATGGGCGCGTCGTATCGCGGCCCGAAAGATGCTCAGCTCGAGCCGATTCTCGCGATGATCGAGGAGGTCAAAGCGCTGGGCCTCGAGACGTGCGCGACGCTCGGGCTCCTGCGGCCGGGCCAAGCGGAGAAGCTTGCGGCGGCCGGGCTCGATTACTACAACCACAATCTCGACTCCTCGGAAGAGTTCTACGCGAAGATCATCGGCACGCGGACTTACGCGGACCGGCTCGAAACGCTCGCGCGCGTACGCGCGGCCGGACTCAAGGTGTGCTGCGGGGGCATCCTCGGAATGGGCGAGACGCGCGCCGATCGCGCCGCGCTGCTCCAGACGCTCGCGACGCTCGATCCGCAGCCCGAAAGCGTGCCGATCAACGACCTCGTGCCGATCCCCGGCACGCCCATGCAGGGAGCGGCCCCGCTCGATCCGTTCGAGTTCGTGCGCGCGATCGCGGTCGCGCGCATCTTGATGCCGCGCTCGCACGTGCGGCTGTCGGCGGGCCGCGCCGAGTTCAGCGACGAGCTCCAGGCCCTGTGCTTCTTCGCCGGCGCGAACTCGATCTTCTACGGCGAGAAACTGCTCACGACGGGCAATCCGGACTGCGAGGCGGACCAGCGGCTGTTCGCGCGGCTCGGCATCGCGCCGGAGCCGCTCGCCGGTTGAGCCGCATGCCCGCGCTTTGCGGTGCCCATGAGCATTAGCCTCGACCTCGCGTTGCCCGAGCGGCGCGCCGCGCGCCAGGCATTCGACTTCGCGGCCGCGACGGGCGCATTCGACGGGGCGGCCGGCTTCGACGACGCGTGCGTCGTGCACGACGAAACGCGCGCGCGCTTGCTCGAACGCCTGAATTTTTTTCGTCTCGAGCCGCGCGTGGCGGTCGATCTAGGCTGCGCGACCGCGCGCGGCGCGCGCGCGCTCGCGCAGCGCTACCCGCGGCGCCCGCGTGCTAGCCATCGACTCGAGCCGCGGCGATGCTCGCGCGCGCGCGCGCGGCGTGCGCCGCGAGCCCGGCCGTTACCGTCGTCGGCGGCGACGCGGAGCGGCTACCGCTCGCGACCGGCAGCGTGCAGCTCGTGCTCGCGAATCTCGTCCTGCCTTGGTGCCGGCCGCAGAATCTGTTCGTCGAGGCCGCGCGCGTGCTCGAGGCCGGCGGCCTTCTGCTGTTTGCGACGCTCGGGCCCGACTCGCTGCAAGAGGTGCGACGCGCTTGGGCCGCGGTCGACGATCGGCTGCACGTGCATGCGGCGTTCGACATGCACGACCTCGGCGATCTCGCGCTCGCGGCAGGGCTAGCCGAGCCCGTCCTCGATGTCGACCGGCTCGAGCTCACCTACGAGCGGCCGGCCGCGCTCGTCCGGGACTTGCGAGCCTGGGGCGCGGTGAACGTCGCGGCGGGCCGCCGCCGCGAGCTCACGGGGCCCAAGCGCTGGCGGGCGTTCGACGACGCAGCTGTCCGCGGGCCGTGGCGAGCGCTTCGCGGTGACCGTCGAGCTCGTGCTCGGACAGGCGTGGGGCGGGGGCCAGCGGCGCGCCGCCGCGCCGGGCCCCACCGAGACGGCCTTCGCGGTCGAGCGAATCGGACGGCGGCGGGGTTCCGCGTAGCCCCCGCCGAGAAGCAAAGAACAGTCGTTCCCTCGGAGCGGAGCGCGGTTCTGTTAGAATTCGCGCCGCACGCGCAGGACGCGTGTTCCGCCAGCTTCAAACTTTGCAGGACGCATGATTAACAGGACCCGGGTTTTCGTCTTGTCCTCGGCCTTGCTCGCTCTGAGCTCAGCCGCCCCCGCTTGGGCAGACTTCGAGCTCAACATGCCGGTCGGTGTGACCACCACGAGCCGCGAGATCTACGACCTGCACATGCTGGTGCTCTGGGTCTGCGTGCTGATCGCGGCCGGCGTCTACGGCGCGATGATCTATGCGATCGTCAAGTTCCGTAAGTCCGCGGGCGCGAAGCCCGCGAAGTTCACGCACAACTCCACGATCGAGGTGGTTTGGACCGTGATCCCGGCCGTGATCCTCGTCGCGCTCGCGGTGCCGGCGGCCGAGACGCTGATCCGCATGGAAGACACGCGCAACGCCGATCTCACGATCAAGGTCACGGGCCTTCAGTGGCGCTGGCAATACGACTACATCGACGAGGGCGTGAAGTTCTATAGCGTGCTCGATCGCGACGAGCAACGCGGCGCGTCAGCTCGACTCCGGCGTGGATCCGGGCACGGTCGAGAACTACTTGCTCGAGGTGGACAACCCGGTCGTCGTGCCGGTCGACGCGAAGGTGCGGCTGCTCGTCACGGGCGCGGACGTCATTCACGCGTGGTGGGTGCCAGCCTTCGGCGTCAAGAAGGACGCGGTGCCGGGCTACATCAACGAGGCCTGGTTCAAAGCCGACACCGAAGGCACTTACCGCGGCCAATGCGCGGAGCTCTGCGGCATGGATCACGGCTTCATGCCGATCGTCGTTCGAGTTGTGAACCGGACCGAATACGAAACGTGGCTTGACGGCGCACCGCGCCGCGCAGCCATGAACGGCGCATTGGGACGCGCGCGGAAGAACAAGGAAGAGCACGTATGAGCACTGTCATCGACCACGGCGGTCATTCTCACGGCGATCACGCCCATCACGGCGGCGCGCTGGCGTGGATCCTGCGCTGGATCACGACCACCAATCACAAGGACATCGGCACGCTCTATATGCTGTTCGCGCTGCTGATGTTCTTCATCGGCGGCGCGATGGCGCTCGTCATTCGTGCGGAGCTGTTCGAGCCGGGCCTGCAGTTCGTGAATCCCGTGCGCTTCAATCAGATGACCACCGTGCACGCGCTGATCATGGTCTTCGGCATGATCATGCCGGCCTTCGCGGGCTTCGCGAACTGGTTCGTGCCGTTGATGATCGGTGCGCCCGACATGGCGCTGCCGCGCTTGAACAACTGGTCGTTCTGGCTGTTGCCGTTCGCGACCACGCTGCTGCTGATGACGCTGTTCTTCCCGGGCGGTGCCCCTGCCGGCGGCTGGACGATGTATCCGCCGCTCGTGCTGCAAACCGGCGACGCGTTCCCGTTCCTGATCTTCGCGGTGCACTTGCTCGGCATCTCGTCGATCCTCGCGGCGATCAACATCATCGTCACGATCATGAACCTGCGCGCTCCGGGCATGATCCTGCTCAAGATGCCGATGTTCGTCTGGAGCTGGCTCATCACGGCGTACTTGCTCGTGCTCGCGATGCCCGTGCTCGCGGGCGGCGTCACGATGCTGCTCACCGACCGCTTCTTCGGCACGAGCTTCTTCTCGGCCGCGGGCGGCGGCGATCCCGTGCTGTTCCAGCACATCTTCTGGTTCTTCGGCCATCCCGAGGTCTACATCATCATCCTGCCGGCGTTCGGCATCATCTCGGAGGTCATCCCGACGTTCTCGCGCAAGCCGCTGTTCGGCTACGCCGCGATGGTCTACGCCACGGCGTGCATCGCGTTCCTGTCGCTCGTCGTTTGGGCGCACCACATGTTCACGGTCGGTATGCCGCTCGCGGGCCAGCTGTTCTTCATGCTGTCGACGATGATCATCGCGGTGCCGACGGGCGTGAAGATCTTCAACTGGACCTCGACGATGTGGAGAGGCTCGCTGTCGTTCGAGACGCCGATGCTGTACGCGCTCGCGTTCCTGTTCCTGTTCACGCTCGGCGGGTTCTCGGGCCTGATGCTCGCGATCGTGCCGGCCGACATCCAGTACCACGACACCTATTTCGTCGTCGCGCACTTCCACTACGTGCTCGTGCCGGGCGCGTTGTTCGGTGCGTTCGCGGGGTCGTACTACTGGCTGCCGAAGATGACGGGCCACATGTACGACGAGAAGCTCGGCAAGCTGCACTTCTGGCTCACCGCGATCTTCACGAACGTAACGTTCTTCCCGCAGCACTTTCTCGGGCTCGCGGGCATGCCGCGCCGTATTCCCGACTACTCGCGTGCAGTTCGCCGACTTCAACATGATCTCGAGCATCGGCGCGTTCGGTCTCGGACTGTCGCAGCTCTTGTTCGTCTACGTGATCATCAAGTGCATCCGCGGCGGCCCGAAGGCGACCGACATGGTCTGGGATCACCCGACCGGCCTCGAGTGGACCGTGCCGTCGCCGGCGCCGCATCACACCTTCGACGAGCCGCCGGTGATCAAATGACGAGCGCGGAGCGGTCAAGGACGGCCGGGCCGCAGCGAGCGGACGGGCGCGATCCCGCGCTCGCGGCCAAGATCAAACGCAACGCCTGGACGATTGCGGTGCTCGCGGTGCTGTTCTACGTAGGCTTCATCGCTTGGAACATTTGGCGCGCGCGCGCCGGCTTCTAGCCGCGGCTCTGACGAGAATGACCGACCCCGTCGATCGCAAGCTCCCATGGAAGCTCGCCGGCATCGTCGCCGCGATGTTCGCGTTCGGCTTCGCGCTCGTGCCTCTCTACGACGCGTTCTGCTCGCTCACGGGCTACGGCGGCAAGACCGCGAACGTGGCCGATCGAGTCGTCGAGCGGCCCGATCCGAACCGCACCGTTAGGGTCGAGCTGCTCGCGTCGGTCGCGCGCGGCGCACCGTGGGAGTTCAGCCCGGACGTCAGCCATATCGACGTCCACCCCGGCGAGATCTACGAGACGCACTTCCGCGCGACCAACCTCACGGGCATGCGCCTCGTCGCTCAGGCCGTGCCGAGCATCGCGCCGGGCGCGGTCGCGAAGTTTTTCCGCAAGACAGAGTGCTTCTGCTTCACGACTCAGGCGTTCGAGCCGCGCGAGACGCGCGATCTCAAGCTCGCGTTCATGGTCGCACCGGAGCTGCCGGCGCACGTAGACACGCTGTCGCTCGCCTACACGTACTTCACGGCTTCAGAGTAAGGACCTCACCGTCATGAGCCACGCCGCTTCCCCCGCTCAGCATGAACACGCGCCGGCCGGACACTACTACGTGCCGCACGGCACGCGCTGGCCCATCTTTGGCTCGATCGGTCTATTCGGGCTCATGCTCGGTGGGGCGCTCTGGTTCAACGACTCGAGCCTCGGACCCTGGGTTGCGCTCGTCGGGTTGCTATCTCTCGTCTACATGCTAGTAGGCTGGTTCGGCACCGTGATCGGCGAGAGCGAGGGCGGGCTCTACAACAAGCAGGTCGACTCGTCGTTCCGCTGGGGGATGAGCTGGTTCATCTTTTCGGAGGTGATGTTCTTCGGCGTGTTCTTCGGCACGTTGCTCTACGCGCGCCAGCTCGTCATTCCGTGGCTCGCGGGCGAGGGCGACAACTTCTTCACGAACTTCCTGCTATGGCCCGGGTTCGAGAACACCTGGCCGTCGACCGGTCCCGCGAATGCGCCGGTCGAGCGCATGGGCGCCTGGGGCATTCCCGCGGTCAACACGGCGCTGCTGCTCTCGAGCGGCGTCACGCTCACGATCGCGCACCACGCGCTGCGCGCGAGCCATCGCGGCGCGCTGATCTTCTGGCTCGCCGCGACGTTCATCCTCGGGTTCGTGTTCCTCGGCCTGCAAGCGGAGGAGTACATCCACGCATACACGGAGCTCGGGCTCAGGCTCGACACCGGCATCTACGGCGGCACGTTCTTCATGCTCACGGGCTTCCACGGACTGCACGTCACGCTCGGCGCGCTGATGCTCGTGATCATCTGGCTCCGCGTGCTGCGCGGGCATTTCAAGCCCGACAAGCACTTCGCGTTCGAGGCCGTCGCCTGGTACTGGCACTTCGTCGACGTGGTGTGGCTCGGCCTGTTCTTCTTCGTCTACTGGGTCTAGCCGCGGCCGTGCTCGGTGCGGCCCTCGCCTTCACCGGCAGCGCGCCGAACCGAGCACGGCCGCGTCAGCCGCCGAGGCCGTGCGGCTTGATGATGCCCGCCCACCAGGCGAGCATCAGCAGCACGAAGAACAGAACCGAGAGGCCGATGCGCACCGTGAGCGCGCGCAGCAGCGAGAGCGACCGGCCGCGGCGAAACGCATAGCACGGCGAACGCGAGGCGTCGCGAGCATCGCGAAGAAGAACGCGACGGGAATCATGAGATGAACGCGATCGGTGCCATGCTCGAGATTCTAGCGTGAGCGCGCGCGCGCCGTCCGCTCGCACGCTCGTCGCGATCGTGGGCCTGCTGCTCGTCGCCGCGCTGTTCGCGCGGCTCGGCGCTTGGCAGCTGCGCCGCGCGGACGAGACGCGCGCGCTCGGCGCGCGCTTCGCGGCGGCGGCCGACGCGCCCGCGCTCGAGCGCGCGCCCGACGCCGTCTCCGACGATCTGCGCTTCCGCGCGCCTGCGGGTGCACGGCAGCTACGTGCCCGCAGCACCAGTTCCTGCTCGACAACCGCATCCGCGACGGCGTCGCGGGCTACGAGGTGCTCACGCCGCTGCGCGCTCGCGGACGATCACCGCCGGCTGCTCGTGAATCGCGGCTGGGTGCCGGGCGATCTCGACCGGCGCGTGCTGCCCGACGTCGCAGTCGATTCGGCGGCGCGCGAGATCAGCGGCCGGATCGAGCACTTGCCGCGCCCCGGAATGCGGCTCGGCTCGGACCCGCGAACGCGAGCGCCGCAACCGTCCCGCTCGCCGTCGTGGTCTATCCGACGTCGCGGGAGCTCGGCGTAGCTGCTCGGCGAGCCCGTTGCTCGACTACGAGCTGCTGCTCGACGACGCGGCGCCCGACGGCTACGTCGCGCGACTGGCGCGCGCCGGGGCTCGCGATCGAGCGTCATCTCGCGTACGCGGGCCAGTGGTTCCTGCTCGGGCTCGGAGCGTTCGGGGCCGGCATCGTCATCGCGCTCCGATCCTGGATGCAGCGGCGCGTGCCGCGCGCGGACGGGGGTGGTGCGTGAGACATAAGTCGCTCGTGCCGTGGCTCGTCGGGCTCGTGATTTTCGGGCCGTTCGCCGTTGCGACGCTCCTCTACTACGCGTCGCCGGACCTCGGATGGTTGCCGCGGCTGCCGGGGTCCCGCGAGATGATCGAGCCGCCGCTCGGCGTCTCGGCCGAGTGGCTCGGCGGCGCCTCCGGCAGCGGTTCCGGTCCGTACCGGTGGTCGCTCATCTATGCAAGAATGGCCGCCTGCGAGCAGCAGTGCGTCCAAGACCTCGAGCGCCTGCGCCAGGTGCACGGCGCGCTCGGCCGGGACACGGGCCGCGTGCAGCGCGTCTATCTTCATGGCGGCGAGCCGCCGGCCATTCCCGATCAGAATGGATCGAAGGAAGTCGATCGAGCGCTCTTGCTGCGCCGCTTCGACGATGCGCAAGCCGAAGGGATCGCGCGCGCCCTCGGCGCGGACCGGCTGCAGCTCGGGCGTGTGTTCGTCGCCGACCCGTCGGGTAATCTCGTCGCGAGCTATCCCGCGCGAAGTCGAACAGAAAGAACTACTACGCGACTTGAAGCGCCTGCTCTCGGTATCCGGAACGAACTGATGAACGTCACTTTCCTGCGACTCGCCCGGTTCGGCACCGTGCTCGCGCTGCTCGTCGTGATGCTCGGCGCGTGGGTGCGACTGCACGACGCGGGTCTCGGCTGTCCGGACTGGCCGGGTTGCTACGGCCGCCTCGTCGTCCCGGATCACGCGACCGCGGCGGAAGCGGTCGGCAGCGAGCAGTACGCGGCCCGCCCGCTCGAGCAGGGCAAGGCGTGGCGCGAGATGATCCACCGCTACCTCGCCGGGCTCGCTCGTGATCGTTTGCGCGGCGCTCGCGGTCGTGGCGTGGCGCAATCGCAAGGATCCGCAGCAGCCGCGGCGCCGTCCGCTCGTGCTGCTCGGCTTGATCCTGTTCCAGGCGCTGCTCGGCATGTGGACCGTGACGCTGCTGCTCAAGCCGCTTGATCGTCGTCGCGCACCTGTTCGGCGGGCTCGCGACGCTCGCGGTGATCGTCGTCGCTCGCGCGCTGGCGCTCGTCGACGTTTGCCGACGCTGAGTCCGCGGTTGCGCGCGCTCGGCCTCGCGGCCTTCGCCGCGCTCGTGCTGCAGATCTTCCTCGGCGGCTGGACGAGCTCGAATTACGCGGCGCTCGCGTGTCCCGACTTCCCGACTTGCCAAACGCAATGGTGGCCCGCGATCGCGGACTTCAAGGAAGGATTCGTGCTGTGGCGCGGCGTGGGGCAAAACTACGAGGGCGGCGTGCTCGATCATCCCGCACGCGTGGCGGTGCACTTCACGCATCGGCTCGGCGCCATCCTCGCCGCGCTGCTGATCGCACTACTCGGGTGTGCGGCTCGCGTTCGAGCACGCGACGCGGCCGGACGGTCTCGCGGTGATCGCCGCGCTCCTGCTCCAGCTGACCCTGGGTGTTAGTATCGTCGTGTTCGGCGTTCCCCTGCCCGTCGCGGTCGCGCACAACGGCGTCGCGGCGTTGCTCCTGCTCGCAGTGCTCAATGCTAACGAGAGAATTAGACAAAGCTGACGAGGTGCGGCCCGCAGCGCGCTGGCGCGACTACTACGTGCTCACGAAGCCCGGAGTCGTGCAGCTGCTCGTGTTCACGGCGATCGTCGGGATGTTCCTCGCGACGCCGGGCATGGTGCCGTGGGACGTGCTGATCTTCGCGCAGCCTCGGCATCGGCCTCGCGGCGGCGTCGGGCGCCGTGGTCAACCATGTGCTCGATCAACGGCTCGACGCGCAGATGGCGCGGACGCAGGAACCGGCCGTTGCCGACGGGCCGGCTACAGGAACGCGACGCGCTCGCGTTCGCGATGTGCTTAGGGCTAGCAGGGCTCGCGATACTCGCGCTGCTCGTGAACGCGTTGACCGCGGCGCTCACATTCTTTTCGTTGATCGGCTACGCCGTGGTCTACACCGTGTATCTGAAGCGCGCGACGCCGCAGAACATCGTGATCGGCGGCGCGGCCGGCGCGGCGCCTCCGATGCTCGGCTGGGTCGCGGTGACCAACCACGTCGATCCGTATGCGCTGCTGCTGTTCCTGATCATCTTCACGTGGACGCCGCCGCACTTCTGGGCGCTCGCGATCGCGCGCAAGGCCGACTACGAGCGCGCCGAGATCCCGATGTTGCCCGTCACGCACGGCATCGACCTCACGAAGTCGTTCATCGTCTACTACACGATCCTACTGCTGATCGTGACCGTGCTGCCGTACCTCACGGGGATGAGCGGCGTGCTGTATCTGTTCGGCGCATTGTTGCTCGGCGGCGGATTCCTGTACTACGCGCTGAAGCTCAAGGCCGACTCGAAGAATGCGCTCGCGATGCCGACGTTCGGCTACTCGATCAGCTATCTGATGGCGCTGTTCAGCTTCCTGCTCGTCGACCACTACCTTCCCGCGCTCTGGCCTTGACGGTCCGCTCCCGCCGGCCGCGATCGGGCCTACAATAGACGCCGGCGCCCGGCCGAGCATCCCGGGTAATTTCTTTCATTCTTTGCCCCCCTCGCGATGGACGTTACCGACATCATCGATCCTCTGAACGAGGCACAGCGTGAAGCCGTCACTGCGCCAGACCGGCCGACGCTCGTGCTCGCAGGCGCGGGCAGCGGCAAGACGCGCGTGCTCGTGCACCGGATCGCGTGGGTGATCCGCGTAAACGGCGTGGCCGCGCAGCACGTGCTCGCCGTGACGTTCACGAACAAGGCGGCGGCCGAGATGCGCGAGCGCATCGAGGCGCTGCTCGGCTTCCCGACGCGGCACCTTTGGATCGGCACGTTCCACGGCCTCGCGCACCGACTCCTGCGGATCCACGCGGCCGACGCGGGCCTCGCCGAAGGCTTCCAGATCATGGATTCGGACGATCAGGTGCGCCTCGTTCGCCGGATGCTGCGCGCGCTCGAGATCGACGAGAACGTCTGGGTGCCGAAGGAAGTCGCGTGGTTCATCAACGCGCAGAAAGACGAGGGGCTGAGGCCGAAGGACCTGAGCGACGAGGGCAACGCGGGCCGCCGGCAGATGATCGACCTGTACGCGCGCTACGAGAAGGCGTGCGCGGCAGCGAATCTTGATCGATTTCGGCGAGCTGCTGCTGCGCTCGCTCGAGCTCCTGCGCGACAACGAGCACCTGCTGCGCCAGTACCGCGACCGGTTCAAGCACGTGCTCGTCGACGAGTTCCAGGACACGAACGCGATCCAGTACCGCTGGCTCAAGCTGCTCGCGGGGCCCGCCGGCGTGCCGTTCGTCGTCGGCGACGACGATCAGTCGATCTACCGCTGGCGTGGCGCGCGCGTCGAGAACTTGCAGCGCTTCCAGCAGGACTATCCGGGCACGCAGATCGTGCGGCTCGAGCAGAACTACCGCTCGACCGCGAACATTCTGAACGCGGCCAACGCCGTGATCGCGAACAACTCCGGAAGGCTCGGCAAGACGCTCTGGACCGAGGGCGCCGCGGGCGCGCCGATCAAGCTCTACGCCGCGTTCAACGAGCGCGACGAGGCGGAGTTCGTGATCAACCGTATCCAGGACTTCATCGGCACGGGCGGCACGCGCAGCGAGATCGCCGTGCTGTACCGTTCGAACGCGCAGTCCCGTGTGTTCGAGGAGGGATTGCTCGCGGCCGGGATTCCATACCGCGTCTACGGTGGGCTCCGATTCTTCGAGCGCGCGGAAATCAAGGACGCGCTCGCGTACTTGAGACTCATCGCGAACCGCGACGACGATCCGTCGTTCGAGCGCATCGTGAACACGCCGCCGCGCGGCATCGGCGCGCGCACGGTGGAGCTCGTGCGTGACGAAGCGCGCGCCGGCGGCACCAGCTTGTGGCGCGCGGCCGCCGCGGTCATCACCAACGGCTCGCTGCCGAAGCGCGCGAACGAGGCGCTGTGGGCGTTCCTGCAGCTCATCGAACGGCTCGCCGCCGAGACGCGCAACGACAGCCTGCACGACCAGGTCGCACGCGTCACCGAGCAGAGCGGCCTCATCGCGCATCACGGCAAGAACCAGGACGCGGGCGGGGAGGCGCGCGTCGAGAACCTCGAGGAGCTCGTGACCGCGGCGCGCGAGGTGTTCGCGGACGAGTCGTCGGACTTGCCGCCGCTCGCGGAGTTTCTCGCGTTCGCCGTGCTCGAGTCGGGCGACGGCCAGGCCGAGCAGTATCAGGACAGCGTGCAGCTCATGACGCTGCACTCGGCGAAGGGCCTCGAGTTCTCCGCTGTTGTTCCTCTGCGGCCTCGAAGACGGCCTGTTCCCGCACCAACGGTCGCTCAACGATCCGGCGGGTCTCGAGGAGGAGCGCCGGCTCTGCTACGTCGGCATCACGCGGGCGCGCAAGGAGCTCTATCTCACGCACGCCGAGCAGCGGCGGCTGCACGGCGAGCAGCGGTTCTCGATTCCGTCGCGGTTCCTGCGCGAGATTCCGGCGGAGCTCGTCGAGGAGGTCCGGCCCGCGATGATCGTGTCGCGGCCGATCTACCGACGCGCCGAGAGCCACATGCAGATCGGCGGCGATGCGGCTCGGACAGCGCGTGCGGCACGGCAGATTCGGCGAGGGCATCGTGCTCAACAGCGAAGGCAGCGGCGCGCACGCGCGCGTGCAGGTCAACTTCGAGCACGAGGGTCCGAAGTGGCTCGTCGTCGCTTATGCGAACCTCGAGCTGATGTAGACTGCCGCGACCGATGGCACCTGTCGCACCTCCGCGTTTGCGCAGCGATCTAACATGAAAATTCTCATCCTGGGTGCAGGGCAAGTCGGCAGCACCGCCGCTTTCAGCCTCGCCCGCGAAGAGGCCAACGAAGTCACGATCGTCGACCGTAACCCCGACGTGCTGCGCGAGCTCCAAGACCGGCTCGACGTGCGTACCGTCGTGGGCAACGCTTCGCACCCGGACGTGCTCGAGCGCGCCGGCTGCCGCGACGCCGACATCATCATCGCGCTCACGAGCAGCGACGAGATCAACATGCTCGCGTGCCAGATCGCGTTCACGCTGTTCCGCACGCCGACGCGCATCGCGCGCATTCGCGCGCGCGCGTTGACGAGCCGCGAGCAGCTGTTCGCCCCCGGCGGCATCCCCGTGGACGTAGCGATCAGCCCCGCGTCGCTCGTAACGGATTACATCGAGCAGCTGATCCGTTTCCCCGGCGCGCTCCAGGTCCTCGATTTCGCGGACGGTCGCGTCCGGCTCGTCGCGACGCGCGCGCACCGCGGCGGTGCGCTGGTCGGGCACCCGCTGCGCGAGCTGCCGAAGCACATCCCGAACGTCGAGTCCCGCGTCGTCGCGATGTACCGCGGCGGCAAAGGGATCATCCCGGACGGCGACACCGTGGTCCAGGAAGATGACGAGGTGTTCTTCATTGCGGCGCGCAAGGACATCCGCGCCGTGCTGCGCGAGATGCGCAAGCTCGACGATCCGGTGCGCAAGGTCGTGATCGCGGGCGGCGGCAACATCGGGCTCGATCTCGCGCGCGCGCTCGAAAAGTCGAATCACCAAGTAAAGATCATCGAGCGCGATTATCAGCGCGCCCGGCAGATTTCCGAGCAACTGACCAGAACCGTGGTGTTGCACGGCGACTCCGCGGACGAGGAGCTGCTGCTCGAGGAGAACGTCGACAGCGCGGACGTATTCGTCGCGGTCACGAACGCCGAGGAGGCAAACATCCTCTCGGCGATGCTCGCGAAGCGGCTCGGCGCCAGCAAGGTGATGGCGCTGATCAACAAGATCGCGTATGCGGAGCTCGTCGAGTCGGGCACGATCGACATCGCGATCTCGCCGCAGCAGATCACGCTCGGCACGCTGCTCGCGCACGTGCGGCGCGGCGACGTCGTGAAGGTGCATTCGCTGCGCCGCGGCGCCGCGGAAGCGATCGAGGCCGTCGCGCACGGCGAGGCGCGCGAGTCGCGCGTCGTCGGCCGGATGGTCGAGGAGATCCGGCTGCCGCGCGGCGCCACGATCAGCGCAGTAGTGCGCGGCGACGAGGTGCTGATGGCGCATCACGACACGCTGATCCAGGCCGACGACCACGTGATCCTGTTCATCGCGGACCGCCGCCAGATCGACGAGGTCGAGCGGTTGTTCGAGACCGGCGCCGGGTTCGCCTGAAGAAGCCTCCTAGCTCATTCACCCCAAACGCGTTACGCGACCGCGGTCCGCGCTTCCTCGAGCGCCCAGTCCACGAACGCCCGCACCGTGGGCCGCTTGAAGTGCGCGGCCGGCGCGACGAGAAAGTACCTCCACTCCGCGCGCCAGCTCTCCTGAGTCACGCGAATCAACTGGCCGCGCGCGAGCTGCGGCGCGACATGCGTGTCGCGGCCGAGCGCCAATCCCAAGCCAGCGACTGCCGCCCCGAGCTGCACGAGCGAGTCCGTGAACTGCAGGCCGCGCGCGGCCGGCGCGGGGTCGAGCCCCGCGCGCTCGAACCATGCGCGCCAGCTCATCCACGGCTGCTCGGGGTGCGCGTCGATGTCGTGCAGCAGCGGGTACGCGGCGAGCGCCGCGAGGCCGTCCGGCGTGCGGCCGCCGCCGAACAGCCGCGGGCTCGCCACGGGAAACAGCTCCTCGCGAACCAGGAGCTCGCCGTGCAGGCCGCGGCCGGGCGCCGGCGCGAAGCGGATCGCGAGATCGACGTCCTCGCGGCGGAAGTCCGCGAGGGCTCGGCTCGTGCGCAGCACGACCTCGATCCGCGGTGCACGCTCACGGAAGCGGTGCAGCCGCGGCAGCAGCCAGCCGTTGGCGAATCCGGCGAGCGCGGTGACGGTGAGCACGCCGCCCGCGTGCTTCGCGCGCAGCCGCGCCGTCGATTCACCGAGCAGCTCGAACCCGGCGGACAGCTCGGGCAGCCAGTCGCGGCCCTGTTCGGTGAGCACGAGGCCGCGCGCGAGTCGTTGGAACAGCGGCGCATCGAGATAGCGCTCGAGTCGGCGGACCTGTTGGCTCACGGCCGCGGCGCTCACGCGCAGCTCCGCGCCGGCCGCGACGAAGCTGCCGAGCCGTGCGGAGGCTTCGAAGGCGCGCAGTGCGTTGAGCGGCGGTAGGCGGCGGCGCATGGCTAAGAATAGCTTAGCCTCAGCGGCAGGCCATGTGGATCGCGAACGCGAACGGCTGCGTAGATACTATGCGCCCTCGCCTCGCGGAGGATCGGCATGCATCTCTTCGACTACCTCGACTCCGGTAACGGCTACAAGGTCCGTCTGCTGCTCGCGCAGCTCGGTCAGGCCTATGACTGGACCGAGCTCGACATCGACGCGGGCAAGACGCGCACGCCAGAGTTCCTGACGCGCAACCCGAACGGCCGCGTTCCGACGCTCGAGCTCGACGACGGCACGAACCTTGCGGAATCGAACGCGATCCTTTGGTATCTCGCGGAAGGGACCTCGTTCGTGCCCGCGGATCGGCTCGGCCGCGCCCAGGTGCTGCAATGGATGTTCTTCGAGCAGTACAGCCACGAACCCTACGTCGCGACGCCGCGCTATATCGTGAAGCATTTGCCGCAGGATCACCCGCGGCGCGCCGAGATGCCGGACCGGCTCGCGCGCGGGCGCGCGGCATTCGAGGTCATGGAAACGCATCTCGCTGCGCGGCAGTTCTTCGTCGCGGAGCGCTATGGGATCGCCGACATCGCGCTATACGCCTACACGCACGTCGCGCACGAGGGCGGCCACGACCTCACGCCCTACGCCCAAATCAACGCGTGGCTCGCACGCGTCGCGGCGCAGCCGCGGCACGTGAAGCTCATGGCCCGGCCCGCCGCAACGGCGCGCGGCCGCTGAGCCGCTGCGCGAGCGAGCCGATGCCGCAGGATCTCACCGCGAACCTCGAGGCGCTGCTCGCTAAGGGCAATGACGCGCCGCCGCTGCGCTTCGCGCTCGCGACGCGCTACCTCGCGGCCGGCGACGCCGCTGCCGCGGTGCGGCACGCTCGAGGCGTGCGTCGCGCTCGATGCGGAATACTCGGCAGGTTGGAAGGTGCTCGGCCAGTCGCTGACGGCCGCCGGCGACAGGACGGAGGCTGCGGCCAGCTATCGGCGTGGAATCGCGGTCGCGGAGGGACGCGGTGACAAACAGGCCGCGAAGGAGATGCAGGTGTTCCTGAGGCGCCTGGAGAAGGCGCCGCCCTGAATCCGCCGCGCTAAGAGCCGGGCAGCCCTTCGCGGCGCCCGTCAGGCCGACCCGCGGTCAGGCCAGCCCGTCAATGATGGCCGTGGCCGTCCTGACCATGGCCGTGCTCGTCGTCTTGAGTCGGCGGCGGCGGCAAGCTATCGGCGCGCAACCACGTGCGAACCCCAAAGAAGAACAGTGTGGACGCGATCACTACGATCGGTAGCGGAGGAAGCCAAACGGGTATGTCATTCATGCCTGTCACATATGGAGTAATGAGTCGAGAAAGGATCCACGCGATCGGGAGCCCGAGCAGAACGCCGAATGCGGCCTTCGGCTGGCTGCGCCAGAGGCCGGCCCAGAGCACCACGAACACGACGATCCCGAGCAACCAAGTCAACATGGCGTCCCCGGCCGGTGACGTCCGGCTCGTTAATGCGCGGCCTCGGCTCCGGCCGCGCCTTCGTGTGCGCCCGCTTCGTGTCCAGCCGGCACGAGCGGCGCGGAGAAGAAGTCGAGGCGCGTGAGCTCAGTGTAGTCGCCTTCGACGGCCATCAGGCCGATCAACACGAGCAGCACTACGGGCGGGCCGAGAATTGCGTAGATCAGTGCGACCCGCTCCCAAGCCATGTGCATGAAGATCCCGATGATGAAGCCGGCCTTCAGGAACATGAACAACAGGATCAGGCCCCAACGGAAGTAGCCGTGCTGGAGGAAGTCCGTCGCGTAGGAGGCGCCGCTGAACAGAAACAGCAGCCCCCAGATCCAGAAGTAAAGCTTCAGCGGATGTTGTTGTCCGTCGGCTGCCATGACAGCTCCCTACCAGAGATAGAAGAATGCGAAGATGAAAACCCACACCAGATCGACGAAGTGCCAGTACAGCCCGGCGATCTCGACGATCTCGTAACCCCGTTTCTCGTAGTCGCCGCGCAGCACCTTCATCGCGACGATCGACAGGTACGCGACGCCTGCCGACACGTGCAGGCCGTGGAAGCCCGTGATCATGAAGAACGTCGCGCCAAACTGCGACGCGCCCATCGGGTTGCCCCAAGGCCGGATGCCTTCCTGCGTGATGAGCTTCGTCCACTCGAACGCCTGCATGCCGACGAAGATCGCGCCGAACGCAGCCGTGATGAACATCAATGCCGCGGCGCGGCCGCGATCGCGCCGATAGCCGAAGTTGACCGCGAGCGCCATCGTGCCGCTGCTCGTGATCAGGTCGAAGGTCATGATGCCGATGAGCAGCAGCGGAACGTTGAAGCCGAATACTTCTAGGCCGAAAACCTCGCTCGGGTTCGGCCACGGCACGGGCGTCGAAAGCCGGACGTTCATGTATCCCGTCAGGAAGCACGAGAAAATGAACGTGTCGCTGAGCAGGAAGATCCACATCATGGCCTTGCCCCATGGCACTCGGAACGTCTGCTTGTCCGAGGACCAATCGGTGACCATGGTTTCCCAACGCGCTTCGGATGCTCCCGCCGCGCCGGTCGTTGCGTCGTGCGCCATACCTACGTTCTTCTCCCTCTAAGTCGCTCTTTAGGTCGAAAGCAGCAATGCGAACAGGCCGAGCCAGATCAAGAGCAGCCAATGCCAATACGTCGTGCAAAGCTGCACGCTCAGGCGAATCTTGCCGCGGGTGACTACCGCGAGCTTGTCGATGCCGCGCCAGACGCGCACGGTCGTGCGAGTAAGGACGAACAAGCCGCCGAGCATGTGCAGCGCGTGTGCGGCAGTCAGCAATATGAAGAACGTGTATGCGGGGCTCCCGGGGCCGTAGTTGCCCGTGGCCGTCACGAGCTCCCAGGCGAACACTTGGCCGGCGACGAACAGCAGGGTCAGCGACTCCCGCCACGGTGAAATAGGTGCGGACGCCGCCGAAGTCGTCGCGATCCGCGCGGTTACGTGCGATCTGCATCGCGCCGCTCGCGAGCACGAGGACCAACGTGTTGATCCACAGCACGCTCGGCTCGGCGAGCGGCTGCCCACTCCTCGAGCCCGCCATGCACGTGGCGCATCCGCATGAAGTAGGCGCTCGCGAAGATGCCGAAAAAGCTCGACACCACGGCGAGGAATAGCCAGAGCCCGATCTTCGGCGCCGAAGAAGTGGCCTCCGACTCCGGGCTCGTCGGAACGACGCCCTGCTTCGTCCACGGCTTGTCCTTGAGACGCTGCACGAGCAACCACCAGGCGGTGATCGCCGTAAGCATCGCAATGACCATTGCCGTCAACATGGCGCGTAGATCCGGCTTACCCGAGCGACGAGTGGCCTTTCGGCGGCTCGTTCTGCGGGATGAAGTCCTTCGCTTCGCCCGGCACGCTGTAGTCGTACGCCCAGCGATAGACGACGGGGAGCTTCGGTCCCCAGTTGCCATGAACCGGCGGCGTCTGCGGCGTTTGCCATTCGAGCGTCGTCGCGCGCCACGGATTGGAGTCCGCGGTCTTGCCCTTGATCAGGCTGTAGAACGATGTTGATCAGGAAGATCACCTGCGCGGTCGCGACGACGATCGCGGCGATCGTGATCGCTTCGTTCACGGCGTGCGCCGAGCCCGGGATGAAGTCCGTGTTGCCGTACGCGTAGTAGCGGCGCGGCATGCCGAGAATGCCGAGATAGTGCATCGGCAGATAGATCGCGTACGTCCCGAGGAACGTCATCCAGAAGTGAATGTAGCCCAAGGTCTGATTCGGCATCTTGCCGCTCATCTTCGGGAACCAGTGATAGATCGCGCCGAACAGCACCATGACCGGCGACACGCCCATCACCATGTGGAAGTGCCCGATCACGAAGTACGTGTCCGACAGCGGCAGGTCGACCGTGACGTTGCCGAGGAACAACCCGGTGAGCCCGCCGTGCACGAACGTGAAGATGAACCCGATCGCGAACAAGTTCGGAATGTTGAGCTGGATGTCGGCGCGCCACAGCGTGAGCACCCAGTTGTACACCTTGATCGCCGTCGGGATCGCGATGATCAGCGTCGTGGTCGCGAAGAAGAAGCCGAAGTACGGGTTCATGCCGCTGACGTACATGTGGTGCGCCCAAACCACGAAAGAAAGCGCACCAATCGCAACAATGGCCCAGACCATCATGCGGTAGCCGAAGATGTTCTTGCGCGCGTGCGTGCTCAACAGATCCGACACGATGCCGAACGCGGGCAGCGCGACGATGTACACCTCGGGGTGCCCGAAGAACCAGAAGAGATGCTGGAACAGGATCGGGCTGCCGCCGTTGTGCTCGGACTGCTCGCCGAGTGACATGCAGCGCCGGCATGAAGAAGCTCGTGCCGATCAGCCGGTCGAGCAGCATCATGATCGCGGCGACGAGCAGCGCCGGGAACGCGAGCAGACCCAGGATCGTCGCGACGAAGATGCCCCAGACCGACAACGGCATCCGCATCAGCGTCATGCCGCGGCAGCGCGCTTGGAGCACCGTCGTGACGTAGTTGAGGCCGCCCATCGTGAACGCGACGATGAAGATCGCGAGAGAGGCGAGCATCAGCACGATGCCCCACTGGGCGCCGGCTGTACCTTCGAGCACCGTTTGCGGCGGGTAGAGCGTCCAGCCCGCGCCCGTCGGGCCGCCCGGCACGAAGAAGCTCGAGAGCAGCACGATCACCGACAGCAGGTAGACCCAGAAGCTCAGCATGTTCATGTACGGGAACACCATGTCGCGTGCTCCGCACATCAGCGGGATCAGGTAGTTGCCGAATCCTCCGAGGAACAGCGCCGTGAGCAGGTAGATGACCATGATCATGCCGTGCATGGTCACGAACTGGTAATAGTTGTACGGCGTGATGAACGGGAAGGTTTCGGGGAAACCGATCTGGAGCCGCATCAGCAGCGACAGCACCAGGGCGACGAGGCCGACGCCTATCGCGACGCTGCCGTACTGGATCGCGATGACCTTGTGGTCCTGGCTCCAGACGTATTTCTCGATGAACGTCTGCGGGTCGTGAAGGTGATGGTCACGATCTGCTATTGCAACGTATGCCATGTCAGAGCTTCCTTCAGCGGCCTTCTCGGCCGGAGTCGTTGACTAAAAGTTCATTCGTACCCGAGGCATCCTGCCCAAGACTCCGAATCCTTCGGTTAGCGCAGCGTGTTGATGTACGCGACGACGTCCTTGAAGGACTCGTCGTCGCGGAGCGACGTTCAACACCAAGTTCATCTGATCGCCGTAAATGTCCTCGGCATGAGCGCCGCGCACGCGATCCTTGAACGAATGCAGCTGACGCTCGAGATACCAGTCGTTCATGCCCGCGAGCCTCGGTGCGTTCGTGCCCCACCGGCCCTTGCCGTCGTCGCCGTGGCACACGCTGCACGTCTCGAACAGCTTCGCGCCGCGTTCGACATCGCCGCTCTGCGTAATCTGCGCGGGCGTGTCGGGGAGCGTGTTGATGTACGCGATCACGTTCTCGCGCACGGTTGCGTCGAGCACCGTCTGCGACATCGGCGCCATCGGCGCGCCGAATGGGATCGCGCGTCGCGTCGCTTCCGCGGATGCCAGTCTGATAATGCTGCAGCTGTCTGCGGATATACCAGTCGTTCAACCCCGCGAGCTTCGGCCCGTTGGTCTGCTGATTGCCTTCGCCCTGCGGGCCGTGGCAGGCCGAGCAGACGGCGAAGTTCGTGGCGCCGGCCGTCGGGTTGCCGACCGGGCGCGCCTGCGTCTGCGCAAACGTCTGCTGTTTCGCGAGCCAGCTTTGATACGCGGCCGGCTCGTCGACGACGATCTTGCCGCGCATCGCGAAGTGGCCGGTGCCGCAGAGCTCCTCGCAGAGAATCTCGTACGTGCCCGGCACCGTCGGCTTGAACCATTGGTAGGTCACGAGGCCCGGCACGAGGTCCATCTTCACGCGGAACTGCGGTACTGCGAAGTCGTGAAGCACGTCGGTCGAGCGCAGCAGAGCGTTCACGGATTGATTCACCGGGAGATGCATCGTGGGTGCCGCGATAACGATGTCGTCCTGGCCCGTCGGGTCCTCGGGGTCGACACCGAGCGGGTTGTCGACCGTCATGTGGCGCACGTCGCTGTTACCGAGCTGGCCGTCGGCGCCCGGCAGACGGAAGCTCCAATGCCACTGCTTGCCGACTGCCTCGAACCGAGTGGCGTCCTCGGGCACGGTGACGAACTCGCCCCAGACGAACAGGCCCGGCGTCAGCATCGCTGCGACGCCGACAGTGGTGAACGCCGTGAGGATGATCTCGAGCTTCTTGCTCTCGGGTTCGTAGTGGGCTGTGTTGCCCTTGCGGTGGCGGAACCGCAAGACGCAGTAGGCGGTGAACAGATTCACCGCGACGAACACGATTCCGCAAACCCAGAACGTGATGTTCGACGGTGTCGTCGATGGTGCTCCAGTTCGATGCGAGCGGCGTGAAGTACCACGGGCTCGCGAAGTGGAAGATCAGCGAGCCTATGACGAGCAAGACAATGACGACGGCTAAAGCCACCATACCGAACGAACCCCCGATAGCTTAGGCAAGAGACCTGTTGCCGCTGGACCCCAAATGGATAAAGCCCGCGTCGCGGGCTTTATCCAAGTGTCATTCGATGATGAATTTCCCGTTCATCAGCACGAAGTGTCCAGGGAACGAGCAGAAGTAAGTGTAGTCCCCGCCCGGCGTCAGCTTCGATATATCGAACTTCACCGTGACCTCTTGTCCGCCGCCGATCACACCGGTCGAGGCGAGGACACGCGCGTCACCCGCGGGCAGGTAGTTCGGCGGACCGGCACCCTGACCGGCTTGGGCGAGCGCCTGGTAGTCCTTCGTCGCGGCAAGCGCCCAGTTGTGACCCATGACCGCCGCTGCGAGCTGGCCCGCGTGCTTCAACGTCACGCTGACCTCTTTGCAGCTCTTACTGACCTTCAGCTCTTTCTTATTGAATTGGATCTGATCGTTGCCCTCGATGGTGAGGGAACATTCCTGACTCCAAGCTTGACCGGCGAGCAAAGAAGCGGTCAACGCAACTGCGTAAAAGCTCCGTCTCATTGTGGTATCAACTCCTGACCCAGGCATGCTAAGAAACGCTGGATGTTAGCAGAACGCGCAACGCGGACGCACGGCCGATGACGCGCCGATTTCGGCCGCAGCGCGGCTCGCCGCGAGAGTCGGGCACGTGCCGAAGCTGAAGAAAGGATAAGAGTAAGGAGTGCTTCGCCGATCCCCGCGAGCTGGACCCGCCGAGCCGACATGCCGGCGTCGGCAAAGCGGCGTGGCGAAGTAGAGAGCGATTCACTCTGCTCCCATTAAGAGTCTAAATACCGAAAAAATATCGAACGTCTTTCCCACCAAATATTGACTGTACGGTGATTTATGGACTCGATATAGAGAATTCGACGGGCTATAGCCGAGGATAGTGGAAGACAGGCACAGTAATCCAAGTATTTCGGAGTTGTGGGCTGTCGGATTAGAAAATTCTAATATACATAGGAATTAGTGGACGAGACAAAGCAGAAATGGCGCGATCAGAGGCGATTCTAAGATGATTGCGCTCCTACAGCGCGTCACTGAGGCGCGGGTGACCGTTGCCGGGACGGTCATCGCCGAGATCGGTCGTGGCCTGCTCGTGCTCGTCGGCGTCGTGCGGGGCGATCGCGAAGCCGAGGCGAACCGGCTCGCGGAACGCTTGCTCGGCTATCGGGTTTTTCCCGACGACGCGGCGCGAATGAACCTCTCCGTCCGCGATATCGGCGGCAGCGTGCTTGCTCGTGCCGCAATTCACGCTAGCGGCAAACACGAGCAGCGGGCTGCGTCCGAGCTTCTCGACCGCCGCGCCGCCAGAAATCGGCGCCGCGATGTTCGCACGATTTGTCGAGCACATTAAGGTAAGCGGCGTACCGTGCGCGGTCGGCGAGTTCGGCGCGGAGATGCAAGTGGCGCTGACGAACGACGGCCCCGTGACGTTTTGGCTCGAAGTGGAGCCGCCGCCGCCCGCGTAGGCGAAAGGCCTTTGGCGTATCATGGCCCACGCGAGATAGAAGAAAGCGGTGGGTCAAGGAGGCGGGGCATGCTCGGCGGGATCAGCATCTGGAAGCTACTCATTGTGTTGGTGATCGTCGTATTGATCTTTGGCACTAAACGCTTGAAATCCATCGCGGCGGATCTCGGCGGCGCGGCCAAGAACCTGAAGGGCGCGCTGGCCGACGACGCAGCGCCGCCGAAACCTCGGAAGCTCGAAAACGCGGAGCCGGACGCCGAGTTCCCCGAGCAGAAAGACCGGAGCGGCCGCGGTTAGCGGTCATACATGTTCGACGTCGGTTTCCAAGAGCTCGTCCTGCTGTTCGTGATCGGCCTGCTCGTGCTCGGGCCGCAGAAATTGCCGAAGGTAGCTGCCGAGATCGGCAAGTGGGTGGGTCGCGCGCGCCGCACGGCGACGCAGCTGCGCCGCCAGCTCGAGCGTGAGATCGAGCTCAGCGAGATCCAGCCGCCGAAACAGCCGCCCCCGTCGAGCCCGCCGCCGCCCGCGGAGAGCTCGCACGGCGAGGTGCCGCCGCAGCCGCCGCAGCCGACGCCGGAGCAGCAATTCTCCGAAGCGCTTGCCGCCACGCACGCAGCGGCGCCCGCCGCCAGCTGATCACGCGCCGGCCGAGCCGAGCCCAGCGAGCGAGCGAGCCCCGGACAAGCCCGCGAGCCCCTGATGACCGACCAGCGCGACAACCACGAGCCTGAAAAGGAGGAGCTCGCGGAAGGGACGCTCATGTCGCATCTTCTCGAGCTGCGGTCGCGAATCATGAAGGCCGTGCTCGCGGTCGTCGCGGTGCTCCTCGCGCTCACGCCGTTTACGCAGCGCGTGTTCGAAATCGTGTCCGAGCCGCTGCGCAAGGTGGTGCCGGGCAATGAATTGATCGTCATCAAGGTCGCGTCGCCGTTTCTCACTCCGTTCAAAACGACGTTCTTCGTCGCGCTGTTCATCGCGATGCCGGTTGTTCTGTTCCAGGTGTGGCAGTTCGTGGCGCCAGGCCTGTACAAGCGCGAGAAGCGGTTCGCGATACCGCTGCTCGTCTCGAGCATCGTGCTGTTCTACACCGGCATGGCGTTCGCGTACTTCATCGTGTTCAAGATCATGTTCGCGTTCTTCGTGAAGGTGGTGCCGGCGGGCGTTGCGATGACGCCCGACATCGACTCTTATCTCGATTTCGTGCTCGGGATGTTTCTTGCGTTCGGGCTCGCGTTCGAAGTGCCGATCGCGACCGTGATGCTGATTTGGAGCGGACTCGTTTCGATCCATACGCTGCACGAAGCAGCGGCCCTACATGCTGCTCGGCGCGTTCGTCGTCGGCATGTTCCTCACGCCGCCCGACGTGTTCTCGCAGACTCTGCTCGCCGTGCCGATGTATCTTCTCTATGAGGCCGGCCTCGTGATGGCGCGGATCATGCTGCCCGAGAAGACGCGGATCGTCGAAAAAGAAGTCGAAACCTGACGCCGCGGCTCGCTCCGCACGCGTGTCGAAGGCTATGCGCTCCGCATGAACCAAGCCGCTGCACCGCTCGACACGCCCGAGCAAGAGATCTTCGGACATCCGCGCGGACTCGCGACGCTGTTCTTCACGGAACTGTGGGAGCGCTTCAGCTACTACGGGATGCGCGCGTTGCTCGTGCTGTTCATGGTGGAGCAGATCGATGCCGGCGGGCTCGGCTACAGCGACCAAACCGCCACCGCGATCTACGGGCTGTACACCGGCTTCGCCTATCTCGTGTGCCTACCCGGCGGATGGATCGCGGACCGGCTCTGGGGCGCACAGCGATCGGTCTGGGTCGGCGGGCTGATCATCATGTGCGGGCACTTCGTGCTCGCGGTGCCCGGCGTCACCCCGTTCTTCTTGGGTTTGATGATCGTGTGCGCTGGCACCGGGCTGCTGAAGCCGAACGTGAGCGCCGTCGTCGGCGATCTCTACGCGCCCGAGGACCCGCGTCGCGACGGGGGCTTCACCATCTTCTACATGGGCATCAACATGGGCGCCGCGCTCGGCCCGCTCGTGTGCGGCAGCCTCGCGACCCAGAACTGGCACTACGGTTTCGCGGCCGCGGGCGTCGGCATGCTCGCGGGGCTCATCCAATTCCGGCTCATGCGCGCGTGGGCTCGGCACCGCGGGCCTCGCGCCGGCGTCGCAGCCGTCGCCGCGGCTGCGCAACACCGCGTGGACGGTGGTCGGCGCGGTACTCGCGCTCGCTCTGCTCCTGCTCGTCGCGGGCGTGAGCGGCTGGATCGTATTCGACGCGCCGTCGCTCGCGCGCGGGACCGCGATCGCGCTGATCGGCGCGATGATCCTTTACTTCGGGTACGTGTTTCTCGCCGGCAAGCTCACCCGCGTCGAACGCAACCGCGTGATCGTGATCGTCGCGCTGGTGCTCGCATGCGCGATGTTCTGGGCCGGATTCGAGCAGGCAGGCTCGTCCCTGAACCTGTTCGCGGAGCGCTTCACCCTGCGCGACCTCGCGGGCTTCGAGATTCCCGCGAGCTGGTTCCAGTCGCTGAACCCCACGTTCATCATCCTGCTCGCGCCGCTCTATGCGATGTTGTGGGTGTGGCTCGCGAAGCGTCATCTCGAGCCCGCGGCGCCCGCGAAATTCGCGTTCGGCCTCATGATCCTCGGGCTCGGCTTCGCCGTGATGATCGGCGCCGCCGCGCTCGTGGCGGAAGGGCGCCAGGTGTGGCCCACCTGGCTCGTGTTCACGTATCTCCTCCACACGATGGGCGAGCTCGCGTTGAGCCCTGTGGGGCTCAGCGCGATGACCAAGCTCGCGCCGCGCCGCTTCGTGGGTCAGATGATGGGCATGTGGTTCATGTGCACGGCGCTCGGCAACGCGATCGCGGGTCTCGTCGCGGGCACCTTCGACGTCGACGCGCTCTCCACCTGGCCCTGGCAGTACACACAGATCGTGTTCACGACGATGGGCTCGGGTCTCGTGCTGCTCGTGTTCGCGAAGCCTCTGCGCCGCCTGATGGGCGGG
This sequence comes from uncultured Gammaproteobacteria bacterium, assembly GCA_963742115.1. Taxonomy (GTDB): domain Bacteria; phylum Pseudomonadota; class Gammaproteobacteria; order Steroidobacterales; family Rariloculaceae; genus FEN-1219. Next base: position 314,329 of record CAVUKQ010000003.1, on the reverse strand, counting down.
TTGCACTGAGCGGCGCAGTGCAGCCGAGAAGCGAATGAGGCAACCGCTTCGCAGCAAGCTGCCGACGGTCGGCACGACGATCTTCACCGTGATGTCGCAGCTCGCGGAGAAGCATCGCGCGGTGAACCTGTCGCAAGGCTTTCCGGATTTTCAGCCGCCGGCCGGGCTAATCGAGCGCGTCGAACACTACGTTGGCGGCGGTCGCTTCCACCAGTACGCGCCGATGCCGGGATCGGTGCCGCTGCGCGAAGCGATCGCGACGAAGCTCGCGGACCTGTACGGCGTAAGCGCGGATCCCGACACGGAGATCACGGTGACGAGCGGCGCGACGGAGGCAATCTTCTGCGCGATCCAGGCGACCGTGCGCCGCGACGACGAGGTCGTCGTGTTCGATCCATGCTACGACTCGTACGAGCCGTCGGTGACGCTCGCCGGCGGGCGCGTCGTGCATCTACCGCTCGCGCCGCCCGCATTCGCGATCGATTGGGACCGGTTGCGCGCGCGTGCTCAACGAGCGCACGCGGCTCGTGATCGTGAACTCGCCGCACAACCCGGCCGGCACGGTCATCGGCAAAGCCGACCTCGACCGGCTCGCGGGGCTCTTACGCCCGTTCGACTGCTATCTCTTGAGCGACGAGGTCTACGAGCACGTCGTGTTCGACGGCCGCGCGCACGCGACCGCGCTCGCGCACGAAGAGCTCCGGCAGCGCTGCTTCGCGGTGTTCTCGTTCGGTAAGACCTATCACGCGACGGGCTGGAAGCTCGGCTATTGCGTCGCGCCCCCACAGCTCTCCGCGGAGCTTCGACGAGTGCATCAATACGTGACGTTCGCGTCGACCTCGCCGCTGCAAGCCGCGCTCGCCGACTACGTCCGCGAGCACCCAGAGCACCACCTCGGGCTTCCGGCGTTCTACGAGGAGCGTCGCGACTACTTCAACCGATTGCTAGCGAACACTCGCTGGCGTGTCCGGCCGTCCGCGGGGACGTATTTTCAGCTGGCGGACTATGGTGAGATCTCCGACCTGCCCGACGTCGAATTCGCGCGCTGGCTCACGATCGAGCACGGCGTTGCGACGATTCCGGTGTCGGTGTTCTATCAGACGCCGCCGGAGATGAGGCTCGTGCGCTTCTGCTTCGCGAAAGAAAACGCGACGCTCGACGAGGCCGTGCGGCGCGTGCACGCGCTCTGAAGGATCCGTTGGGTCCGGACCGCCGCGCCTCGGAAATCCCGAGGCCCACGGCGCGCCGCGGCTACTTGCCCGCGCGCTCGGACGCCGCGAGCTCGCCGACGAGCGCGAACAGGTCGTCGTAGTTGCCCGCCATGCCGCCGTCGGTGGTGTATTTGCCGTTCACCACGATCGTCGGCACGCTCGAGATCTTGTAGCGCCGGCTGAGCTCGTCCGCGCGTTGCAGCTTCGTGTGCACGGCGAACGACTCCCACGTGGTCTTGAACGTCGCCGCGTCGACACCGAACTTGCCGAACAACGCTTGGATCTTCTCCGGCGTGTCGAGGAGATTCTGATTGTCGTGAATCTCTTTGAAGAACGTGTCGTGCATCTCGGCGCCCTTACCGAGCGCTTCCGCGGTGTAGAACATCTGCGCGTGAGTCCTCACGAGCGGATTCCAAACGGCCGGGACGCGCACGAAGCTCACGTACTCGGGCTTTTTTGCCACCCAGCTTTTCACGTAGGGATCGAACGCGAAGCAATGCGGGCAGCCGTACCAGAAGATCTCGGTAACCTCGACCTTGTCCGGGCTCGAGCTCGTCGGCTGAGTGGGCGACAAGCGGTCGTAGTGCGTGCCGAGCTGAAAGCGCGCGGACGTCGGCGAGACGCCCGATTCGTTCGCCGCGACGCTCGTGGTCGCGGGAGCCGGAGCGGCGGTCGCGACCTCGGTCTCCGGAACCTCGGCGCCGGCCGCGATGTCTTCGGCCGCGACCGGGGCTTGCGCCGCGGGCTGATTCGCCGCGGGCTCGCCGCTACCGCCGCAACCCGCGATCAACGCCACCGCCGTCAGGATCCAATAGTGTCTCGGTTGCATGAGGGTGCTCCTCTCGGCGCCGCGGCGGACGCTAGTTCAGTCCCTGGACGTAGCTCGAAAGCGCCTTGATCTCGTCATCGAGCAGCAGTGCCGCGACGTTGCGCATCATCTGGTTGACCTCGGTGTCCGAGCGCCGGTCGCCGGACGCGTACTTGTGCAAGCGCGTTGCTCACATAAGCCGAATGCTGGCCGCCGATTCGCGGATAAGCTGAGACGGCGTTCCCGTGTCCGCCGGGTCCGTGGCACGCGATGCAGGCCGCGACGCCGCGTTCGGGCACGCCGCCGCGATAGATCTGTTGCCCGAGGCTCACGAGGGCCGGGTCCGCACCTTTCGGCGTGGGTTTCTGCGTCGAGAAGTACGCCGCGATGTCGAGCATGTCCTGGTCGGACAGCATGTCGGCGAATGGTTTCATCGTGACGTCCGGTCTGTCGCCGCCCTTGAACGCCTTGAGCTGCCGGACGATGTAACTTGCGTGCTGGCCCGCGAGGCTCGGCCAGTCGGGTGCGATGCTGTTGCCGTCCGGGCCGTGACATGCAGCGCAGGTCGCGGACTTCGTCTTGCCGGCATCGGCGTTGCCTTCGGCCGTCGCGGCGGCGGCGCCTTCTTGGCCGGCCGCGGATCCGAGCACGGACGCGCCGATCACGATTGCGAGCACACTAACTGCGGACTTTCGAAACGAGTGTCGAAAGGAAGATTTCGCGATCGTCGTCTGCAACTTCACGCTCGAAAATTCCCGGTTGTTTTTACTCAAAAAGGGCGGCCGATTGTACACTAAACAACCGGCTCCACGAGTGAGCCGCCGTCCCACTCGAGGCTGTGTCCACACCGATTTTCCTCAAGAGCGCCGCGGCTCCCGCGGACTTCACCGACGACGTGGGCCGCGAAGTCGCGTTCGTAGGCCGCTCGAACTCGGGCAAGTCGACCGCAATCAACCTCGTCGCGGGGCTGCGCAAGCTCGCGCGCGTGAGCAAGACCCCGGGCCGCACTCAGCTCATCAATTTTTTCGAAGTCGCCCCGGAGCGCCGGCTCGTCGACTTGCCCGGATACGGGTTCGCGCGTGTGGCACCGGGCACGCGAGAGCGTTGGCGGCGGCTCATCGAGGCGTATATCACTCGGCGCGACTCGCTCGTGGGTGTCATCGTGACGCTCGACATCCGCCGTGGTATCACGGAGCTCGACGACGAGCTGCTGCGTTGGCTGAGGGCGCTCGATCTTCCGGTCGCGCTGCTGCTCACGAAGGCCGATAAGCTGAGCCGAGGCGCGGGCCTCACGCGGCAACACGAGGTCGAGCGACAAATCGGCGCGGGCGCGAAGCTCGCCCGGTTCTCGTCGCTGACGAACGACGGCGTCAGCGAGGCCCGCGCGTGGCTCGCCGATTGGCTAGAGCTCTCAAGCGCCACCGGCCCGCACGAAACGCACCCGACGTGAGCAGTGGCAGGATTGGCAGCCGATTTTCGAACGCGCACTCGCCTGTCCGCCGAGCCGACATCGACCAGAACGCGTCGCCCGACGCTCTTTAGCGATCAGTAATAAAAAGAAGGCCCCGGGTGCGGGATTCAGGGGACGCACCCGGGGCACTCAATCCCGGCGGGGTGGGCCGGGATTACAGACCCCGCTTAGGGAGGATAGCGGGAGCACTCGTCCTGAGTGCCGGTGATTTAGTCCCGGGACACCCGCGCAAAGTTCCCGCGCAATTTATCCGCGTGAATATCGGCGTGCTCAGTGCGCCTCGTCCCAGTTGTCCCCGACGCCGCTGTCTACGCGCAGCGGCACGGAGAGCTCCGCGGCGGACTCCATAATTCTTATGATAGCGGCCCGCACCGCGTCGACCTCGCTCTCCGGTAACTCGATCACGAGCTCGTCGTGCACCTGCATGATCAAGCGCGCGCCGCGACCGTTTTGCCCGAGCCACGCGTCGACGCCGAGCATCGCGCGCTTGATGATGTCCGCCGCCGTACCCTGCATCGGTGCGTTGATCGCGCTGCGCTCGGCGTATTGCCGCAGTGCCGCGTTGCGGGCATTGATATCGGGCAGGTAAAGCCGCCGACCGAACACGGTGCGTGACGTAGCCGAGCTCACGCGCGCTGCGCCGCGTCTCGTCCATGTAGCGCCGCACGCCGGGATAACGCTCGAAGTACAGATCGACGTAGCGTCTGTGCCTGGCCGCGCTCGATCCCGAGCTGCTTCGCGAGACCGAACGCGGACATGCCGTAGATGAGGCCGAAGTTGATCGCCTTCGCGGAGCGGCGCTGATCGTCCGTCACCGCGTCGAGCGGCATCCCGAACACCTCGGCCGCGGTCGCGCGATGAATGTCGCTGTCGGCCGCGAACGCGGCGAGCAAGCCCACGTCGCCGGACAGGTGCGCCATGATCCTGCAGCTCGATCTGCGAGTAGTCGGCGGCGAGCAGCTTCGATGCCCGCCGGCGCGATGAACGCCTGACGGATGCGCCGGCCTTCGGCGGTCCGAATCGGAATGTTCTGCAGGTTCGGGTCTGCCGACGACAGGCGGCCGGTCGCCGCGACGGCCTGTTGATACGACGTGTGGATCCGGCCGGTGCGCGGGTCGATCTCGCCGGGCAGCTTGTCGGTGTAAGTCGACTTCAGCTTCGAGAGGGCGCGATGCTCGAGCACGAGCCGCGGCAGGTCGTAGGTTTCCGCGAGCTGCTCGAGCACGTTCTCCGCCGTCGACGGCTGACCCTTCGGAGTCTTGCCGAGCACGGGCAACGCGAGGCGGTCGTAGAGAATCTCTTGCAGCTGCTTCGGCGAGCCCAAGTTGAACGGCCCGCTGGCCGCGGAGAACGCCGCTCGCTCCGTCGCGGCCATCGTGATCGCGAGCTCCTGGCTCTGCGCACGCAGCATTCGCGCGTCGACCATCACGCCGGCCCGCTCCATTCGCTCGAGCACGCGCAGCAGCGGCCGCTCGATGTCGAGGTAGACGCGCTCGAGGTCGGGCAGCGCGTGGAGCCGCCGCGCGAGCTCGTGATGCAGCGCGCAGCGCGGCGTCGGCCGCTTCGCCCGCGTAGCGCGTCGCGATCGCGACCTCCACCTGATCGAACACGATCTGCTTCGCGCCTTTGCCGACGAGCTCTTCGTACTTCGTCGTTGCCAGGCCGAGGTAGCGCGTCGCGATCGAGTCCAAGTCGTGCTTCGTCGCAGTCGAGTTCAGCACGTACGACTCGAGCATCGTGTCGTGCTCGAGGCCGCCGAGGGTCACGCCGTGGCTCGCGAAGACGTGCGCGGCGAACTTCAGATTCTTGCCGGCCTTCGGAGCGTTGCTCGTGAGCCAGCCGCGCAGGCGCGCGAGCACGCGTTGCGCGATCGAGCTGGTCCGGGGTGCCCGGATAGCGGTGCGCGAACGGTATGTAGGCCGCTTCGCCCGGGTTCACGGCGAGCGCGATGCCGACGAGCTCGGCGCGCGTGTACGCGAGGCTCGTGGTCGCGATCTCGAGCGCGGTGAGCGGCGCGGCCGCGACCTTGTCGAGCCAGCGGTCGAGGTCTGCGTCCGAGACGATCGGTCTCGTAGTGTCCTTCGATCCGCGCCGCCGGAGCGCTCGGCGCGGCGACCCCGGTTTCCGCGCTCGGCGCCGTTGCCGACGTGCCGCCCTGCGCCGCCGGGTTCGCCGCGGACGCCGCCGCAGCAAGCGCCCGAACTCGAGCCGCTCGAACAACGCGCGCGAGGCGTTCGACGTCGGGTCCGCTCAGCGCGAGATCCGTCGATCGTGCAGTGGCAGCTCGACGTCGCAGCGGATGGTCGCAAGCTCCTTCGACAGATCGAGCGTGTCGAGCGCCGCTCGCAGCCGATCGCCGATCTTGCCCGCCACGTCCGCCGGCGTTCGCCTTGAGCGTCGTCGACGTCGCGGTACTGCTGGAGCCATTTCGCGGCCGTCTTCGGCCCGACGCCCTCGATGCCCGGGATGTTGTCGATCGGGTCGCCGATCAGCGCGAGGTAGTCCGCGATCTGCTCGGGCGTCACGCCGAATTTCGCCTGCACGCCGCGCGCGGTCGAGCTTCGTGTTGTCCATCGTGTTGACGAGCGTTACGTGCTCGTCGACGAGCTGGGCGAGATCCTTGTCGCCAGTCGAGATCACGGTGTGGCGGCCCGCGGCCGAAGCCTCCCGAGCGAGCGTGCCGATCACGTCGTCGGCCTCGACGCCTTCGATTCGCAGCAGCGGTATGCCCATCGCCGTCGATGGCCTCGAGCAGCGGCTCGACCTGCGCGCGCAGCTCGTCGGGCATCGGCGGGCGGTGCGCCTTGTACTCCGTCGTAGAGATCCTTGCGAAATGTCTTGTCCCGGCGCGTCGAACACGACGGCCATCTCGCTCGGCTGCGTAATCGTCGAGCAGCTTGTAGAGCATGTTCACGACGCCGAGCACTGCCTCGGTGCGTTGGCCCGTCGACGTCGACAGACCGTCTCGGATCGCGTGAAACGCGCGATAGAGATAGGTCGAGCCGTCGACGAGGACGAGCGGTTTAGCGCTCATTCTCTGGCGGCCTCGCCTCGTTATGCGAGCCGTCGTCTTCCGTTTCGGGCTCGGTCGGCGTGCGTGGCGGGCGGGGCACCGGCGGGCTGCGCAACGCTGCTCGGCGTTCCGCTCGCGGCCGGTGGAGCGCCGGGCTGCGCCGCCGGGTCGAGGCGCTCGATCGGGCGAGCGGAGTCGGGTAGGGTCAGCGGCCCGCGTTGGCCGCAGCCCGCGAGCGCGACGAACACCGCGAGCAGCGCGCCGAGCTTGATAGCACCGCGTCCGCTGCGGCCGCGCGCAGCGCGGGTCGCATCGTGCACCGGTGCCCGAGTCGTCAAGGCTTGTCGCCTTTGAGCTTCGCGGCGACGCGGCGATACGCTTCGCGGAACGGTAACGCCTTCCTTCACGACGAGCTCGTTCGCCTCGGCGGCGGCGTAGAGCTCCGGGCCGAGCACGATATTTTCGGCGCGAAACCGAACGCCCGGCAGCGCGTGCGCCATGATCGCGAGCACGTCGCCCGCGAGATCGATGCTGCGAAACAGCGGCGCCTTGAGCCGCTGCAAGTCGCGGTGATAGCCCGATGTGAGCTTCGCGGTGAGCGCGAGCGTTTCCTGCAGCGCGCCCGTGACGGTCGCCTGCGCGCCGCGCACGAGCTCGAACACGTCGGGGTTGCGCTTCTGCGGCATGATCGACGAGCCCGTCGTCATCTCGCGCGGCAGCGACACGTATGCGAACTCGCTCGTGTAGAAGAGCAGCAGGTCGGAAGCGAGCCGGCCGAGTCGCCGAGCAGCAGCGCGAGCTCGAAGATCAGTGAGGCCTCGGCCTTGCCGCGCGACAGCTGGACCGCCGTCACGGGCTCGTGCATTGCGCGCGAAGCCGAGCGCCGCGCGCGTCGCCTCGCGGTCGAGCGGCAGGTTCGGCACGCCGTAGCCGGCGGCGGAGCCGAGCGGGTTTTGCTCGGTGCGCTTGCAGCACGCGCAGCGATGCCGGCGCGGTCGTCGGCGAGCTCGGCCGCGAAGCCGCGGGCCCAGAGCTCCACCGAGCTCGGCATCGCGGGCTGCATGTGCGTGTAGCCTGGCAGAGCGATCGTGCCTTGCTCGTGCGCGAGACGCTCGAGCGCCGCAACGACCGCGCGGCGCCGGCCGCGAGCTCGCTGATCGCGTCGCGCAGATAGAGCCGCAGCGCGACGAGCACCTGGTCGTTGCGCGACCGCCCGAGGTGCACGCGGCCGCCCGCTTCGCCGATCCGCTCCGTGAGGCGGCGCTCGAGCGCGCTGTGCACGTCCTCGTCCGCGAGCTCGATCGACCAGTCGCCGGCGGCGTGCGCCGCGGCCAAGCGCCTCGAGGCCGGCGCAGATCGCAGTCGCAGTCGGCAGCGGAAAGCAGACTCTGCGCCTCGAGCATCCGCGCGTGCGCGATCGACGCGCGCACGTCGTAGGCACGAGTCGCTCGTCGAGCAGGTGATCCTCGCCCGCCGTGAAGCGCAGGATCCGCTCGTCGAGCGGCAGACCTTTGTCCCAGAGACGCGGCATCGTCGTTAGCTCGATTGTTCCTCGGGACGCAGGCGCTCGGTGTCGTTCACCACGAGCGTGCCCGTCCCTTCGTTCGTGAAGACCTCGAGCAGCAGACTGTCCGGCTGCGAGAACGAGATCACGTGCACGCGCGGCACGCCGCCCGCCAGAGCGCGCTCGATGGCGGCGACCTTCGGCAGCATGCCGCCCGAGATCTTGCCTTCGTCGCGCAGGCGCTTGAGGCCCTGCCGGTCGACATACGAGATCAGCGAGCGCGGATCGTCGACGGCCTCGAGAATTCCCGGCGCGCCGGTCGCGAGCACGAATTTCTCGGCCTTGAGCTCGCAAGCGATCGGCGGCCGCGACCGTGTCGGCGTTGATGTTGAGCAGCACGCCGTGGTCGTCGGACGACAGCGGGCTCACGATCGGCACGAGGTCGTTGTCGAGCTGCTTCAAGATGATGCTCGCGTCGATCGCCTGGATGTCGCCGACGAAGCCGTAGTCCACGGTCTCGCCCGACGGCTGCTTGACCGGCGGCCGCCTGGTCGCCTTGATGAGGCCGCCGTCGACGCCGCTCACGCCGATCGCGGGGACGCCCAACGCTCGGCAAACCGCGACGATGCGGGTGTTGATCTCGCCGTTGAGCACCATCGTCGAGACTTCGAGCGTCTGCGCGTCGGTGACGCGGCGGCCTTCGACCATCGTCGTCTGCAGGCCGAGCCGTTTCGACAGCGCGGTCGACTGCGGGCCGCCGCCGTGCACGAGCACGACGCGAATGCCGACCTGATGCAGGATGCCGATCTGCTCCATCAGCGCGCGCGTGGTCTCCGGCGAGATGAACGCGTCGCCGCCGGCCTTGAGCACGAAGACTTTGCGCTTGTAGACGCGCATGTACGGGACCGCGTGGCGCAGCGCCGTCACGACGATCGCGCGCTCGTTGCTCGTGAGTCGAGTCATGACCGTCATTCCTTCCTTAGCCTTTCATCATCTTGTAGAGCACGGCCATCTGCACGACCATGCGGTTGCGCGCTTCCTGGATCACGACGCTGCGCGGGCCGTCGAGAATTCGGTCTGCGACCACCACGCCGCGGCGCACCGGCAGGCAGTGCATGAACTTGCAGTCGGGACGCGCGTTCGCGAACCACGGCTCGTCGACGCACCAGCTGCACGAGCTCTTCGCGCAGCGCCTGGTCGCCGAGCTTGTCGCCGTAGTGGCGCGTCGAGGAGTACGACTTCGCGTAGATCACGTGCGCGCCTTCCATCGCCTCGCGGCGGTCGGTTGTCTCGATCACGCTGCCGCCGGATTTGGCCGCGGCCTTGCGTGCCTTGTCCATGATCGCGGGAGGCAGCTCGAAGCCCGGCGGCCGCAAGTGCACGACGTTCATGCCGCGCATGGCCGCCATGTGGAGGGTCGCCGACGGCACGGCGAGCGGCAGGGGCTTCGGGTGATACGCCCACGACAGCACGAACTTGCCGCCGTTCGCGGGGATGCCGAGCTCGTCGAGAGTTTTCCAGTCCGCGAGGCTCTGACACGGATGGTCGATCGCCGACTCCATGTTGATCCACGGCTTGTCGATCAGCGACGTGAGCGCCTGGAAGTCCTTGTCCGCGACGTCGTGCGCGAGCTCGCGCCGCTCGGCGAACGCGCGCACGCCCATCGCGTCGCCGTACGACGCGATCACGGGAATCGCTTCGCGCACGTGCTCCGCCGCGGCGCCGTCCATCACGATGCCGTAGCGCGACTCGAGGCCGTGGATCGACATCTCGGGCGAAATCACGAACGCGCCGCCGCCGAGCCGGATCATCGCGGCTTGGAACGAAGACAGCGTCCGCAGCGACGGGCTCAGGAACAGCAATGACAGGACCTTGCCCTCGAGCGCGCGCGGCTCGGGCTTAGCGTCGAGCCGGGCCGCGAGCGCGATGAGATCCTTGATCTCCGCGCGCGAGAAGTCAGCGAGGTCGTTAAAGCGTTGCATCGGTCAATTCCTCCAGAGCTTGGCCAAGCGCTGCACGTGCTCGGCAGTCAGAATCAGCGGCGGTAGCAGCCGAAGCACGTGCGGGTCGGCGCTCGTGCCCGGCGAGAATGTCGCTTCGCGAGCAGCGCGTCGCGCACGGCCGCGGCTTTGGGTCTGGTTCTGAGGCCGAGCAGGAACCCTCGGCCCTGAACGCTCTCGACGGGGCCGACGATGCACTTCGCGCGCACCAGCGCGCTGACCTCGCGTACCTGCGCGAGCAGCTCGTCGTCATGGATCACGTCGATCACGGTCTTGATCGCGGCGCATGCGACGGGGCCGCCGCCGAACGTCGTGCCGAGCGCGCCGGGCTTGAGCGAGCGCGCGATCTCGTGCGGCATCAGCACGGCGCCGCACGGGAACCCGCCGCCGAGGCCCTTCGCGACCGTGAGCAGGTCGGGCCGCACGCGGTGCAGCTGTGCGCCGAACGGCTTCGCCGAGCCGGCCCATGCCGGTCTGCACCTCGTCGATGATCAAGAGCGCGCCCGCGCGGTCGCATGCGGCGCGCACCGCGTGCATGAACTCGGTCGAGAAATCGAACGCACCCGCGAGCCCTTGCACGGGCTCGATGATCACGCCCGCAGTCGACGAGTCCACCGCGGCGTTCAGCGCCGCGACGTCGCCTCGCGCGGCACGAACTGCACGTCGAACGGCGTGCGCGGGAAACCGTACCACGACTGCTGCGCGCCCCAAGTGACCGCGGCCGCGGCGGCAGTCCGGCCATGAAAGCTGTGCTCGAACGCTACGATCTTCGGCCGGCCCGTGATTTTCAACGCGAGCCGCAGAGCGTTCTCGTTCGCCTCGGCGCCGCTGTTGACGAAGAACACGCGTCCCAATCCCGGTGGGCCGAACGCCGCGAGCGCCTCGGCCGCTTCGTCGCGCACCTTGAGCGGCAACGCGTTCGTCTGGAACACGAGGTCGCGTGCCTGACGCGCGATCGCTTCGCTCAAGCGCGGGTGCCCGTAGCCGAGCGCCGCGACTGCGTGGCCGCCGTAGAGATCGAGAATGCGGCGGCCCGCGGCGTTCTCGAGCCACACGCCGGAGCCCTTCACCGGCGTAAACGGAAGCATCGGATAGACTTCGTTGAGATGGGCGTGCACGGCCGCGATCTCGTTCGTTGCAGCGTTCATCGTCAGAGCCATCCTGCCGCAGGTGCGGTCAACCCTGAACTTTCGGGCAGCCCGAGCAAACGGTTGGCCCATTGGATGCTGCCGCCCGCCGCACCCTTGAGCAAGTTGTCGAGCACCGAGCAAACGACGATCGTGTCGCCGTCGACGAGCGCATGCAGCGCGGAGTAGTTCGTCGCCGCGATGTCCTTCATGCGCGGCGGCTCCGGCTCGACACGCACGAATTCGCGACCCGCGGTAGAATTCCGTGAGCGCCTCGACGACTTGCGCCTGCGTCACGCGTTCTTTCGCGCGCGCGAAGATCGTCGCGTGAATGCCGCGCGCGAACGGACCGGAGTGGGGCACGAACTTGAGATCGACGTCACGCCCGGTGGCCGCTTTCACGAGCGCGCGCACCTCCGGATCGTGCCGGTGCTTCAGCGCCTGGTACGCGAACATGTTGCTCTGGCGCACGGGATGATGGGTCGTCTCGCGCGGCGTCCGGCCCGCACCCGTGCTGCCGGTGACCGCGCTCACGTGGAATTCGTCCGCGATCCCGGCAGCAGCGAGCGGCACGAGCCCGAGCAGCATCGTGGTCGCGAAGCAGCCCGGATGCGCCGCATGCGGCGTCTCGATTTTTTCGAGGTGCTCCGGCACCGCGCACGTGAACTCGGCGAGGAGCTTGGGCGCCGCGTGCTCGTGGCCGTAGACCTTCGCCCAGGCCCCCGCATCCGCGAAACGGAAATCGGCCGAGGCGTCCACGACGGTCATCGCGACGTCCGCGGAGCCGGCCGCAGCGAGCAGCTGCTCGATGAGCTGCGCCGACGCGCCGTGCGGCGCCGCCGACAGCACGAGCCAGTGCGGAGCCGTACGGAGCTTCTCGATCACGGCGTCGATCGAGACGAATAGCTCCTGTCGGGAACGCGGGTGCGAGGTGCGCGAACGTCTTCGCCACGGGCTCCCCGGCCTGGCTCGTCGACACGACGCCGCCGAGCGTGAGCTGCGGGTGCGCGGCGATCAGCCGCAGGAACTCGCCGGCGACGTAGCCGGATCCGCCGAGCACGATCGCGGGATAACTGCTTGCTGCGACGCTCATGCCGTCGCCTTCGCGAGCCGGCTGCCTAGTCCGATGCTCTGCTGGAGCAGGTCGCCGAGCTCGGCCGAATGCGTCATCGCGTTGATCGCGGCGACGTTCGAACGGTCCCTGATGATGTCGATGCCGACCTGGTTGTCGGTCGCCGGGCCCGAGATCACCGTCGGCTCGATTCCGAACTCCTCGCGCAGGAGCTTCGAGCCGCCCCAGGCGCCGACCGGGTCGTTTGCGCACAGCACGAGCGAGGTGATCACGTTCACGATCTCCTTGTCGCGCAGTATCGCTTCGACGCCGTACGCACCGAGCAGGCCGTCGCCGAGCTCGAAAACGATCGCATCGGGCTTCTCGTCCGCGAGCTCGTTCAGGAGGCTCCGCGTGAGCGCGGGCGCATTCTTCGACGTTGTCGCGCAGATGCCGAAGTCGGAGAACATCGCGACGTGCCTCGCGCCCGAATCCTCCATCGCGAGGATGTCGCGGCGCAATGCGACGCCCGTCGACTTGAACGCGTCGACGACGAGTCCGTTGTGCCGGAAGCGGCTCACGATCGCGCACGCGGCCGCGGTCTTGCCCGAGTTCATGCAGGTGCCTGCGATCGCGACGATCGGGACGCCGTGCGTCTCGAGCGGCACGTCGAGGTTGAGCGGCTCGGTTGAGACTCGCGCGGGCACGCCGACGCGTTGCCCCAAGTACGGGAAGTCGAGCACGCAGCCGAGCACGCGGCAGTCGAACGGCTCGCCGTGCGACGGATTGATCGAGTCGCAGATGCCGATCACGCCGCCGAGATTCAGCAGCTGCACGACGTCGCCCGGCTTGAGCTCGGTCGGCAGGTGGCCCGAATAGCCGAACAGCGCCTTGCGGTGCCCGAGCGCGCCGACGACGACGTCGCCGCGCTTCACCTCGGCCATGCGGCCGCTCGTGAGCTCGAGCGTGTTGTAGCGCGACTTGTTGTTGAGCACCTCGACGGCGATCAGCACGCCTTCCTCGCACGGGATCTCGGGGCTCACGCGGATCTCCTGGCCGAGATCCGCCGCGATCGCGACCGAAGCGATTTTGTCGACGAGCACCGAGCGCATGTCACTGACCTCCGGCCCGGGTGTGGAACATCCCGGGCAACGCCATGATCTTCGAGAAGCCGAGCGCATCGGCCGGCGTCCATTCGCCGGCCGCCTCGCCGTACTTGCCGCGGCTCACGGCCATCAGCGAATGCGGCGACGTCACGCCGAGCACGAACAGGCTCCCGGGCCGCAGCTGCACGCGCACCTTGCCGCTCACGCGCGCTTGCGACGACGTGAGCAGCGCCTCGATGTCGCGGCACACCGGGTCGAGCTGCTTGCCTTCGTGAATGAACTGGCCGTACTCCGCGCTCACGGGCTCCTTCACGCGCGCTTGCGTGCCGGTGAGCGTCAACTTCTCGAGCTCGCGGTGCGCGTTGATCAGGATCTCGGCGGCCGGAGCCTCGAACGCGACGCGGCCCTTCGTGCCGATGATCGTGTCCCCCAAGTGGATGCCGCGGCCGATGCCATAGCGCGCGCCGAGCGTCTCGACCTTCTCGATGAGCGCGACCGGGTCGAGCTGCTCGCCGTCGAGCGCGACCGGCACGCCGCGCGCGAACTCGATCTCGATCTCGCTGAACGGCTGCGGTTTGTCGAGCGCGCCCGCGGACAGCACCCACGCGGACTCGGGGATGCTGCCCTTCGAGTCGAGCGTCTCGGTGCCGCCGATCGTGACGCCCCACAGGCCGCGGTTCGTCGAGTACGCGGAGCCGCGCGTCGGCACGGGCATCTTGCGCTCTTCGAGGAACTTCACCTGCGCGGGCCGCTGCCAGCCCTGGTCGCGCACGGGCGCGAGGATCGTGAGCTCGGGCGCCACGGCTTTCAGCACGATCTCGAACCGCACCTGATCGTTGCCGGCCGCGGTGCAGCCGTGCGCGACCGTGTCCGAGCCGAGCTCCTTCGCGAGCTTCGCGAGGTAGCTCGCCTGCAGGCCGCGCTCGGCGCCGACGCTGAGCGGATACATGTTGCCGCGGCGCACGTTGCCCATGATCAAGTACTTGATGACCCTGTCGAAGAACTCCGGCCGGGCCTCGATCAGCCGATGGTCGACCGCCCCGAGTGCGCGTGCCCGCTCATCGAGGAGCCGCGCGGCCGCGGCGTCGATGCCGCCGCAGTTCACGGTGACCGTGACGACCGGGCGGTCGTAGGTTTCCTTGAGCCACGGGATGCAGAACGACGTGTCGAGACCGCCCGAGAACGCGAGCACGATCGGGCCCGAACCCGACTTTTTGGCGCGAGGAAGCAGAGGTCATGGCGTTGCCTTCTTCAGATGTTGCCGCAGCCGGCCTCTGAGCCGGCGCTGTTGAGTGGAGCCCACGGTCGCTACGAAAATCGTGTCGTCGCCCGACAGCGTGCCGACGATCTCGGGCCAGTCGATGCGGTCGAGCGTGACCGCGACGCGCTGCGCCGCGCCGATCTGCGTCATGATGACGAGCAGGTTCGGGCCGGCGGTTCGAATCTCGCGCACGAATTCTGCGACGACTTGCAGGGCTTGCGCGTTGTCAACCTCGGCCGGCTTCGGCAAGCTGTAGCCGTTTTTCATCTTCGCCGCGCCGAGATCTCTGAGATCCCTGCTGACACTCGACTGAGTCGCCGGAAATCCTTCTTGCCGCAGCAACTCGACCAGCTCCGCTTGCCGATTGATCGGGTGCGCGTCGAGGATTCGGGCAATGGCTCGCCGTCGCTCCTGTTGATCGAGTGTTGCGCTGGGCATGGGGTCGAAAGGGCGTGAATAAAATTGCGCATATAGTAGCAGCTATGCGCAAACTCGCAAGGGCTGCTTCAAACAGAGAGACTCCATGACTGAACCTCTTCTCGAGACCGTCGAAATCGCGACCGGCGATCCGGCGGAGCTGGCAGTGATCTGGCTCCACGGTCTCGGCGCCGACGGTCACGATTTCGAGCCGGTCGTGCCCGAGCTCGGCCTGCGGATCGGCGCGCGCTTCGTCTTTCCGCACGCGCCGATCCGGCCCGTCACGATCAACAACGGCATGCGAATGCGTGCCTGGTACGACATCTTGGGTTTCGGCGGGGGCGCCGAAGACGATGCGGGAATTCGCGCGAGCGCCGCCGCCGTCACGCGGCTCGTCGATCGCGAGATCGAGCGCGGCGTGCCCGCGAACCGGATCGTGGTCGCGGGGTTCTCGCAGGGCGGGGCGATCGCGTTGCAGCTCGCACTGCGCTCGGCACGGCGGCTCGCGGGCGTGCTCGCGCTATCGACCTATCTCCCGCTAGCGGGGTCGCTCGACCCGCGAGAAGAGCGCCGCGAGCGCCGGCCTACCGGTTTTCATGGCACACGGCAGCAGCGATCCGGTGATTCCGCTCTCGCTCGCGGAGGAATCGCGCCGCCGACTCGAGCAGGAAGGGCTACGGCGTCGATTGGCACGTCTATCCGATGGCGCACGCGGTGTGCCGTCCCGAGATCGAAGCGATAGGGCAGTGGCTCGCGGGGCTTGCCCGATCCTGAGCGACACGGACGGTCGGAGCGGCGGCGGCGAATTCCTCAGCCGCGCAAATCGACCGTGGAACGTCTCGCGGACCTCGCCCGTGAGCCGCCCGGCGGCGTCGAACGACCGCTCCGCGAACGTGACGCCGCCGCGCCGACCGACGAGTACGACGGTCGAGGAGCGCGTACCGTAGATTGCGCCGTCGACGAAGTGGGCGGAGCGGTAGCGCTCGTCGCCGCGCGCCGGCGGGCCGCGCCGAGCGAGCAGCTCGAACAGGGCGTGCTCGGGTGCATCCGAGGTGAGCAGCGCTTCGACGCCGGCCCGCGCGCTTTGGACCTTCGGCCATTCGACGCCATAGGCGGCGTTGCTCAGCGCGTGCACACCGCGGCCGAGGCGAGCGGTCGGCGCGCGATTGCTGACGTAGCGCAGCGTCGGCGTCTTCGAGCAGCAGGAGGCTGAACGGGCCGTAGTCAGCCGACCGGTCTTGCAGCGCCGCGACGAAGTCGTCGAGCGAGGCCGCACCCGCGAGATAGTCTGCGACGAGCTCGCCGCGCGAGCGCGGCGCCGGGACGGCGGAAGGATCGCGAAAATTGGTGACGGCCGCGAGCCTGCCGCGGCGATCGACCGCGAGCCAACTGCCGCCCGCAACGAGATCGCGGCCGCCGAGCACGTGCGGACGATCGGGCCACCAGGCCGCGGGGGCGCTCGGCCGCGCGTGCCGCTCGTCGCGGTTGGCGCCGAACAGCAGGGAGTAGTGCTCCGAGGCTTCGAGGCCCAAGACGACGAGACACATCCCGCGGAGCTTACGCCGTCGCCGCCTCGAACGGGCCGCGCTGCTCGAACAACAGGCATGCGGGACAAGCCGAGCGCGGCAGCGAAAGCAAGTCGAACACATAGCAGACGGAGCACGTCTCGCAGCGCGCGATGCCGAGCTCGTCGCCGCGGCGAATGCTCGTGAGGAGATTCCAGCCCCATTCGAACGTCAACGCTCCGCGCGGCACGAGCAAATCGTAGGTCTCGTAGCATTCGCAGAAGCGGGCGCCGAGCTCGACGTTGCCCTTCAGGGTCGGTCCGGGCGGTTGCTCGATCGAGAAGAGCCCGTTCGCGAGCAGCAAATTGGTGAACACGCCCGACTCGAGCGCGCGGGTCGGTGTGCGCACGAGAGGGCCGATGCGAGTCGGGGAGCGACCGCGACGGCGCCGCACCGGATCCTGGCCGAACTTGAAGTAGGTGGTGTAGAGCTTGCGGATGCGGTCGTCGTTGAGGCCGGTCCAGTAGCGAATCGTGCCGGTTCGCGCTTCGTGCTTGATCATTCGCAACGCGAGGTCGAACTTCGCCTGCTCGCCTCGATACCGATCATCGGTGGCCCTCATTCGTCCTTTCCTCTCAGATCAGCGACATTCGGGAGCTTAGCCTACATTTACCATTAGTGGTATTTTAGGACCATATATGGCAAAAACCTCCTAAAAAGGGCCCACCGAGATGCCTCCGAGCCAGCCGAACCACGACGCGCTGCAGCAGGTCCACGAGTTCAATCTCCTATTCCTCACGCACCTCCAAACCCGTGTGCGGGACGACCTCGATTGCTGCGGCCTGCCAGACACCGTGCGCCTGCAACTGCGCCGCGCGAGCCCCGAATCGATCGCGGCGATCGCGGAATTTCCGCGCGCGCTGTTCGATCTCAAGCTCGACGAACGCACGCCGTCCGCTGTGCTCGATCCGCTGCGCAGCCGCAAGCGAAGGCGCGTACCACGCGCTTGGTCTCACGATCCTGCTGTGCGCGTGGACGTTGAGTCGGCAGAGCGTCTACCAAGCGCGTCTGCTGCTCGGACTCGAGGCGCGGGCGATTCAGCGGCTGCGTGCGATGCAGCTGAGCGAGGTGCAGCCGCTCGCGTATTCTCGGCGGCTACTGCTGTGCGCGTTCGCGGGCCGCGATTGGATTTGGAGCGAGCTCATGAGCGAGACGCGCCCGGAAGCTCGTCAGCATCTCGCCTTGATCGCGCTGCAGCCCGGCCTTAGGCGCGAGTGGCCGGCGCGCCGCGTCCGACTGTCGCCCTGACGCTCAAAGGGCCGGCGCGCAAGCGAGCGGGCGCTCTAGCCCATTACAATAGCCGCCCGCCGGGCTCCTCCGGCGGCGAGCGCGGCTATGGATGCACTGGTTCTAAAAGGTCTCCGCAAGGTCTACCGCAACGGCGTCGAGGCGCTAAAAGGCATCGACCTCGTGGTACGCGAGGGCGACTTCTTCGCGCTGCTCGGGCCGAACGGCGCCGGCAAGACCACTGCGATCGGCATCATCACGTCGCTGGTGCGCAAGTCCGGCGGCTCGGTCAGCGTGTTCGGCTACGACATCGAGAGCGACCGCGAGGCGGCCAAGTCCTGCATCGGCGTCGTGCCGCAGGAAATAAACCTCAACATGTTCGAGCGTAACGACAACACGCTCGTGAACCAGGCCGGTTACTACGGCGTGCCCGCGCGCATCGCGAAAGCGCGCACGGAGAAATACCTAAAGGCGCTGCACCTCTGGGATCGCCGTCTCGACGTTGCGCGCACGCTGTCGGGCGGCATGAAGAGGCGCCTGATGATCGCGCGTGCGCTCGTCCACGAGCCGCGGCTCCTGATACTCGACGAGCCCACAGCCGGTGTCGATATCGAGATCCGCCGTTCGATGTGGGACTTCATGCGCGAGATCAACGCGGCGGGCGTGACGATCATCCTGACGACCCATTACCTCGAGGAGGCCGAGAGCCTTTGCCGCAATATCGCGATCATCGACGAGGGCCGTATCATCGAGAACGACAGCATGGCGAACGTGATCAGCAAGCTGCAGGTCGAATCCTTCGTGCTGAGCCTCCAAGAGCCGATCAGCCGCGCGCCCGACGTCGGGGGCTATGCGGTGCGCATGCGCAACGATCGCGAGATCGAAGTGGACGTCGCGAAGGGCCAGGGCCTGAACCAAGTCTTCGCCGCGCTGTCGGCGCAGTCCCTGCACGTTGCGAGCATGCGAACCAAGACGAACCGCCTCGAGGAGCTGTTCATTAGGCTCGTCGAGGACAAGACGGAGAGCGCTACATGAACGACGTGACGAGGGCAGAGCCGTTCGGCGGGCGGCGCGCTGCGCCGAATTTGATCAGGATCAACCTCACGGGTCTCAGGACCATCGTGCGCAAGGAGGCGCGCCGCGTGGTGCGCATCTGGATTCAGACGATCGTGCCGCCGGCGATCACCATGACTCTGTATTTCGTGATTTTCGGCAGCCTCGTCGGCAGCCGGATCGGCCAGATGGACGGCGTTTCCTACATGACGTTCATCGCACCGGGCTTGATCATGATGTCGGTGATCACGAACTCGTTCGCCAACGTCGTGTCGTCGTTTTTCTCGAGCAAGCTGATGCTGCATCTGGAGGAAATGCTCGTCGCGCCGCTCGCGTACACGACGATCGTGGTCGGTTTCGTGCTCGGCGGCGTGGTTCGCGGCGTGTTGGTCGCCGCGCTCGTCACCGTGGTTGCGCTGTTCTTCACGGACCTGCACGTCGTGCACCCGTTCGTCACGGTCACGACGATATTGCTGACCGCCGTCGTGTTCTCGATCGCCGGATTGTTCAACGCGATCTTCGCGAAGAGCTTCGACGACATCTCGATCATTCCGACGTTCGTGCTGACGCCGCTCACCTACCTCGGCGGAGTGTTCTTCTCGATCTCGCTGCTGCCGCCCTTCTGGCAGAAGGTCGCGCTCGTCAATCCGATCCTCTATATGGTGAACGCATTCCGTTACGGCATGCTCGGCTCTTCGGACATCCCGTTGCTGCCCGCGTACGCGATCATGATCGGGTCTGCGGCGGCGCTGTTTGCGGGCGTGCTCGTGATGCTGCACCGCGGCAGCGGAGTGCGCGCCTGACGTGTGCGGCCGGTTCGCGCTGTTTGCGATGCCGGAGGTCTTGGCGGAGTACTTCGCGCTCGCCGACCCACCGCAGCTCGCACCGCACTACAACCTGACGCCGGGGCAAGACATCGCGGCCGTGCGCATCGACCGGAGCGGCGCGCGCCGGCTCCACGCGTTGCGTTGGGGGCTCGTTCCGTTCTGGGCGAAGGACGCAGTCATCGGCCGCCGCCTCATCAACGCGCGGCTCGACAGCCTCGCGGACAAACCCGCGTTTCGGGAAGCGCTGTCGCGGCGCCGCTGCTTGATTGCCGCGAGCGGTTTCTACGAGTGGCAGCAGCTCGCGAGCGGCAAGAAGCAGCCGTACTTCGTGCGTGCGCGGGCCGAGCCGCTGCTCGCGTTCGCGGGTCTGTGGGAGCGCTGGCGCGGCGGCGGCACGGAACAGCCGCTCGAAACCTGCGTGATCGTGACGACGGCCGCGAACGAAACACTCGCGCCGATCCACGACCGAATGCCCGTGATGCTGACGCGCGCGGCGCAAGACGTCTGGCTCGATCCAACGAGCACGGTCGCGACGATTGCCGAGCTCGCGGCACGCGGCCCCGAGGTCGAGGCGTGGGCCGTCGGGACGGCGGTCAACGATCCGCGCAACGACGACGAGCGCGTTCTGGCGCCGGCGCCGAAACTCGACTAACGAACGTGCCGCGCTCCGGGCCGATCCGTGTGACCCCGCGCGGGGCCGGCGAGCTATTGCGGCGCGAGCAGGAAGCGATGGCCGAGATAGACGAGGACGGCGCCGTTTGGCGCGATCTTTTGCAGCCGCGGTCCCTCGGCGAGCGTCGCACCTTCGACGTACTTCGTGCCGTTGATGAACACGAACCGGTCCGCGGGCCGGGGGCTATAGGCATGCAGCTCGAGCCGCAGCGGCGGCAACGTGACGCCTTCGGCCGCGAGCGCCGCGGCGCTCGGCAGCGCAGGCTCCTCGGTTTCGGCCGGCTCCGCGGCGTCGGTGGCCGGTGTCGCAGCACCGTTCGCGCTCGCGGCGGCCGTGTCGTTCCGACGGGCGGGCGGGGGCCGAGCGAGGCGCTCCGTGTCCGCGGCCGCAACATCGGCGGCGTCGCGTTCGGGCGCCCGAGGCGCGGAATAGACCGCGGCCGGCGGGGAAGAGACCTCAGCCGGAGGTAGCGTGAGCGGGATCTCCGCGCGCCGCGGCGCGACAGACGCTGCGTCGGCCGTCGAGTCTTGGCTCGTGCTGCGCCACCAGGCGCCGCCGAGCGCGAGCACCGCCACCCCGAGGACGACGATCAACGCGATCGCCCAACGCGGCACCGCGCGGCGCGGTAACGCGAACGGCACTTGCGCGATGCCCGGCATTGCGGCGCGTTGCCGGTCATGCTCGGACTTGCGCAACGCGTCGAGGATGAACGACATCTCAATGACCCGCAGCGAGTAGCGGCGTTCCGGGCACGTCGAGCTCTGCGATCATCGCTATCTGAGTGCGCGCTCCCACGATCCCGTCGACGTTGAGCATTCGCTCGCGTTGATACTCGCGCACGCGTGCCTCGAGCTCGGCGTCGTAAACTTCCGACGATTCAGCGGGCGGATCCTCGCCGCGAATCCGCGCGAGCGTCGCGCGGAGCCAGAGCACTCCCACGTCGCTCATCCCGGGCGCCAGGTCCCTCGCGCCCGCGGCACCGGGCCGCCAGAGCAGCATATGGTCGCCGTACCAGTGATACGCGAGCTCGCCGAGCGACAGCTTGAAGGTCTTGCCGTTGGCCACGACGTCTGCGGCGTCATGGTCGAGCGATGCGACGACAACGCTGTGCTCCGTGCCGCGATCGTCGACCAGCGTCAGTAACACGGGCCAATTCAAGCGGCGAAGCTCGCTGAGCGAGCCGTTCGTCTGATCCAGGCAGCGCAGGCCTTGTTTTTCCGCTTGCTCGCAGGCGTGACCAAGCGCCGAGTTGTACCTTCCGCCCCAGAGCGCGACGAGCTCGCCGATCGCACGGTCGCGGTCCGCGACGAACTCGGGATCGGCGATGAGTGCCGCGAGCGTTTGCCCCGACGCGCCCACTTGGGGCGCCGGGCCGGCCGCTGCGCTCGGAGCCGCCGGCCGCTGTGCTCGGACTTGCAGTCGGCGTCGGCTCCGGCTCCGCGGGCGCGGCGAGCGCCGCAACGATGGCGCCCGGAGGCGCGGCCGCCGCGGCGCTCTGAGCGGCGCGCTCTGCTCGGGTCTGCCACAAGTTCGTGGTGGCGAGCGCGAATGCGAGGACCCCTATCGCGGCCGCGGCCCATGGCCACCGGCGACGGCCGAAGCGCCGCGCGCCGAAGACTTCCGACGCCGCGCGATTGATGAGCCGGCCGTCGATGAGTCGGTGATCCTGGGTATAGGCCGCGAGCAACGCGCGGTCGGCCACCACGTTGATCAGGCGCGGAATGCCGCGCGATTTCCTGTAAAGCTGCCGAATCGCCGATGCCTTGAAGACGTCACTCTGGGCGCCGGCCACGCGCATCCGATGACGCACGTAGACGGCGGTGTCGTCTTTGCTGAGCGGCTCGAGGTGATAGCGACCGGTGATCCGCTGCGCGAGCTGCCGCATCTCGGGCCGCTCGAGCACATCGCGCAGCTCGGGCTGCCCGATCAGAATGATCTGCAGCAGCTTCTTCTTGGGGGTTTCGAGGTTCGTGAGCAACCGTACCTGCTCGAGCAGCTCGGGGCTCAGCGTTTGCGCTTCGTCGACGATCAGGACCACGCGCCGACCCTCGGCGTAGGCGCGCAGCAAATGCGTGTTCAATGCGTCGATACGTGCTTTGACGGAGTCCTCGCGCGGCGTGCCCGTGCGCAGCTCCTGACAAATCACCTGCAAGAATTCGATCGTCGACAGCTGCGGATTCAAGATCAGCGCGATCTCGGCCTTCGCGGGCAGCTGCTCGAGCAGGCTGCGGATCAGCGTGGTCTTGCCCGTGCCGACCTCGCCGGTCAGCTGGATGAACCCGCCGCTTTCCGAGATGCCGTAGACCAGGTGGGCGAGCGCGTCCGCGTGCCGGGCGCTCATGTACAGATAGCGCGGATCCGGAGTGATCGCGAACGGTTTCTCGTTGAGGCCGAAAAATTCGGTGTACACGTTACGGGTCTCTGCGGCTATTGTCCGTCACGCCCTACGGTCATCCCGCGCCGACGCGGCCGGAAAATCACTCTAACACACGACCTTCGGGCCCGACCCGTCAGCGTCAACGAGCGGCGGGTTGGCGCGCGAGGTCGCGCGGATCGAAGTCGTCAACGCCTGTGAGCTCGATCACTTTACGGTCGAACGCGCGCAGGCTGTCGGCCTCGGCCGCCGTGATGATGCCCTGCGCCTCGGCCTCGCGGATTTGTCCGGGGGTGTCGTCGGCTCGAATCTCGCCTGCGCGGCGTGCGTCGAACACGCGGCGCTCGAGCGGTTTGACCTGCTCGGCGAGCTCGAGTGCCTCCTGCAGCAAGCCGAGCGGATTCCCGGGCTCGAGCGTCTTGTAGGCGCCGTCGGTCAGGCGCTCGCGCGTGGCCGTCGGGTTGATCAAGAGCTCCACGATCTGCTGGCCGAGCTCGTCGGAAGGCGCCGAGTAGGTCCTGCCGCGCGGGAAGATCGCGAGGCGCAGCAGCAATGCCATCCAACGGTTCGGAAAGTTGCGCATTAGCCCGTGCAGCTGCTCTTGCGTCTTGTAGAGCAGCGTGCGGCATGCCCACTCGACGAGCGGGAGGTCCTCGGGCGGCTCGCCCTGGTCCCTATAGTGCTTCAGCACCATCGACGCGAGATACAGGTAGCTCAGCACGTCGCCGAGCCGCGCCGAGAGCAGCTCGCGCCGCTTGAGCTCGCCGCCGAGCGTGAGCATCGCGCCATCGGTGATCAACGCGAACGACGCGCTGTAGCGGTTGATGTGCTGGTAGTAGCGCCGCGTCGGGCCCACGCTCGGCACGTCCGTGAAGCGCGCGAGCGTGATCGCCTGGAACCACGAGCGAGCCGCATTCGAAAGCGTATAGCCGAAGTGCTTGAATAGCAGGCGGTCGAACGCGACGAGGCCGCGTTCGCGGTCCTCGTCCTTCGCGGCGTCCATCTCCGCCCGCACGAACGGGTGACAGCGGATCGCGCCCTGACCGAAGATGATCAAGTTGCGCGTCAGGATGTTCGCGCCTTCGACGGTGATGGCGATCGGCACGGACTCGTAGCCGCGCGCCATGTAATTCTTTGGCCCGAGCATGATCGCTTTGCCGCCGTGTATATCCATTCCGTCGTTTGCGATTTGCCGGCCGAGCTCGGTGTTGTGGTACTTCAAGATCGCCGACGGCACGGCGGGCTTCTCGCCGTTTGCGAGTGCGGTGCAGGTGACGCGCGACGCGGCGGCCATCGTGTAGAGGTTGCCCGCCATCCGTGCGAGCGCCTCGCCGACGCCGTGGAACTTGCCGATCGGCAAGCCGAACTGACGGCGCAAGCGCGCATACGCTCCGGACGCATACACGGCCGCCATCGCGGCGCCGAGCGCGTTGCTCGGCAGCACGATGCTGCGGCCGACGGACAACAGCTGGACGAGCATCCGCCAGCCCTGACCCGCCATCTTCGGGCCGCCGATGATCGCGTCGAGCGGCACGAAGACGTCCTTGCCGCGCGTCGGCCCGTTCTGGAACGGAATGTTGATCGGAAAATGACGCCGTCCGATTTCGATGCCGGGCAGATTCGTCGGGATCAGTGCGGCCGTGATGCCGTATTCGTCCACTTCGCCGATCAAGTGGTCAGGATCGTAGAGCTTGAACGCGAGACCGAGCACGGTCGCGACCGGAGCGAGAGTGATGTAGCGCTTCTCCCAGTTGAGCCGGATGCCGAGGATCTCGCGGCCCTTCGTAGATCCCGTTGCGTGACGACGCCGTGGTCGATGAGCGCGGTCGCGTCGGAGCCGACGCGCGGCGACGTGAGCGCGAAGCACGGGACCTCTTCGCCGCTCGCGAGGCCCGGGAGCCAGCGCTGCTTCTGCTCTTCCGTGCCGTAGTGCAGCAGCAGCTCGGCCGGGCCGAGCGAATTCGGCACACCGATCGTCGACGATGCCGTGGCGTTGCGCGACGAAACCTTCGTGAGCACCATCGAGCTCGCGAGCGGTGAGAACCCGAGGCCGCCGTATTCCTTCGGGATGATCATCGCGAAGAATCTTTGCTCCTTGAGGTACTGCCAAACCCTCGGCGGCATGTCGAGCAGCTCGTGGGTGATCTCCCAGTCGTCGAGCATTCGGCAGAGCTCTTCGCACGGGCCATCGAGAAATGCCTGCTCTTCCGCGGTGAGCTTCGGCGGTGGCAGGCGCTGCAACTTGCGCCAGTCGGGCATGCCGGAGAACAGCTCGCCGTCCCACCAGACGTTGCCTGCCTCGAGCGCGTCCTGCTCGGTCTTCGACATCCGCGGCAGCATGCGGCGATACGCGCCGATGATCCGGCGCGTGATGATGTCGCGGCGCGCGTTTTCGAGGTTCAGGAATGCGAGCCCCGCGAACAGGACCCAGAGGATCAGCTTCCACAGGAAGCCGCCGTCGCCGAGCATGGAGTAGAGGATCAGCAGCGCGCCGAGCACGAGGGTCGACGTGCGCAAGGCGGTGCGCCGGTACGCGAGCGTGATCGGTACGCCGAGCAGGAGCACGAGCCACACGAATGCTTCCATCGCTACTCCTTACGGCAAATCAGGCGCCGATCGCGCCGTGGCGGTCCCTTAGAGCAGGCTCGCGACTCCTGCACGCTCCTCGCGCAGCTCCGCGTCCGTCGCGCCGAGCTTGCCGCGGGCGAACTCGTCGATCTCGAGCCCTTGGACGATCTGGTAATCGCCGCGGACGCAGCGCACGGGATAGGAGTAGACCACGCCTTCGGAGATGCCGTAGCTGCCGTCGGACGCGACGGCCATGCTGACCCAGTCGTCGCCTGCGGTGCCGAGCGCCCAATCGTGCACGTGATCGATCGCCGCGGACGCCGCCGATGCCGCCGACGACGCGCCGCGTGCCTTG
Source organism: uncultured Gammaproteobacteria bacterium (assembly GCA_963742115.1). Classification (GTDB taxonomy): domain Bacteria; phylum Pseudomonadota; class Gammaproteobacteria; order Steroidobacterales; family Rariloculaceae; genus FEN-1219. The sequence goes on along the minus strand of CAVUKQ010000003.1, from coordinate 288,718 downwards.
ATGATCGCCGCGCCGCGCTGCTGCACGGTCGGGATGAACTCGTCGCGATACCAGGCCGGCGGTACGCGGCTCAGGGCCGGCTTGCCGCCGACCGTCGCGTGCGCGAGATCCGGAAACTGTGTGGCCGAGTGATTTCCCCAGATCGTCACGCCTCGGCTCTCGCTCACGTGCGTGCCCGTCTTCGCGGCGAGTTGCGCTTTGGCGCGGTTGTGATCGAGCCGCGTCATCGCGGTGAAGTTTCGCGGGTCGAGACTCTTCGCGTTCTCGCGCGCGATCAACGCGTTCGTGTTGGCGGGATTGCCGACCACTAGAATCTTGACACGCCGATCTGCCACTTCGGCGAGCGCTTTGCCCTGGGCCGAGAAGATCTGGGCGTTCGCGAGCAGCAGGTCCTTGCGCTCCATGCCGGGGCCGCGTGGTCGGGCGCCGACGAGCAGGCCGTAGTTGATGTCCTTGAACGCAACGTCGACCTTGTCCGTGACGACGAGGCCGTGCAGGGTCTGGAATGCGCAGTCGTCGAGCTCCATCGCGACGCCGTTCAGCGCGCCGAGCGCCGGAGTGATTTCGAGGAGCTGCAGGACGATCGGCTGGTCGGGTCCAAATAGCTGGCCCGAGGCGATTCGGAAGGCTAACTGATAACCGATTTGTCCTGCGGCGCCGGTGATCGCGACGCGCACCGGCGTCTTGCTCTTCTGCTTCATGGATGGGTCCTACGGGTCGACTGGAAAAAAGCTCTGCGTGCCAAGGCAGGCATGAATCTTAACATGCGCCCCGGGAGCGGCTGCGAGCCGTTCGGCCGCCGCCTCGTCCGACGTGGGGACACCGCCGAGCAGCAGCGCACTCACGGCCGCGCTCAATCGAGGTCTGCGTCGCCGTTCGCCGATTTCGCGAGGGCGTGCTTGCGCAGCAAGCTGCGTAGCTGGTGGTAGCTCAGGCCGAGCAGCTTGGCAGCGGTCGTCTGCTTGAACTGCGCGCGTTCGAGCGCGCGGCGCAGCACGCGCTGCTCGAACGCGGCGACTGCGGAGCGAAAGTCGCCGGGGATCTCCTGCTCCGACACCTGCTCGGCCGCGGCCTCGACGCGCTTCCTCGCGCGCGGGAAACGGGGCGGGCGCCGGTGCGTACGGCGACGCGAACGGATCGAACAAGATCCGCCCGATCGGTTTGTCGGCCTCGTCGGTTCGGTAAACGCTGCGTTCGACGGCGTTCTTGAGCTCGCGCACGTTGCCGGGCCAGCCGTAGCCGAGCAGCGCGGCCTTGGCATCGGTCGTGAATCCCGGGAAGAAGGGGCGTTTGAGCTCGCTCGTGACGTTCACCGCGAAGTGATAGGCGAGCGTGTCGATGTCCTCGGGGCGTGCACGCAGCGGCGGCACATGGATGACGTCGAACGCGAGCCGGTCGAGCAGATCGGCCCGGAAGCGTCCGAGCTCCGCGAGCCGCGGTAGGTGCTCGTTGGTCGCGCCCACGATCCGGACGTCGGTCGATATCGTCTCGGATCCGCCGACGCGCTGGAACTCGCCGTATTCGATCACGCGCAGGATCTTCTCCTGCATTCGCGGCGGGATCGTGCCGAGCTCGTCGAGCACGAGCGTGCCGCCGTTGGCCTGCTCGAACCGGCCGATGTGGGTCCGCGTCGCACCCGTGAACGCGCCGGCTTGATGGCCGAACAGCTCGGTCTCGAGCAGCGTTTCGGTGAGGGCCGCGCAGTTGACCTTGATCATCGGCTGCTCCCATCGCGGGGACAGGTAATGCAGCCGCGAAGCGATCAGCTCCTTCCCGGTGCCGCGTTCGCCGATCACGAGCACCGGCTTGCTGAGCTTGGCCGCCCTCGAGACGTGCTCGAGCATCGCGAGGAACGCAGGGGCCTCGCCGATCAGCGCAGTCGTCGGGGGAGCGTTGGCAGCCACGCTTGTCAAAGTCGCTAAGAACTAGGTGATTGCGCGAAATCTTAGCCGATTTGCCAACCGGCGCCTACCTGCAGAAGCGCCTGACGAACTGCCGCTGATCGCGCCACTATTGGGTTTCCGACGCTCGACGCGCCTCTGGCACGGAAGCTGCTATAGGAGCCCCAATTGCCACAGAGGACCGCCGGTATGGGTATCTTCTCCCGCTTCACCGACATCGTGAATTCGAACATCAACGCCATTCTCGACAAGGCCGAGGACCCCGAAAAGCTCGTCCGACTCATGATCCAGGAGATGGAGGACACGCTCGTCGAAGTCCGTTCGACGGCGGCCCGCGCGATCGCCGACAAGAAGGAGATTTCGCGCAGCCTGAATAACCTCGATCAAGAGGCTCGCGACTGGCAAGCCAAAGCCGAGCTCGCGCTCGACAAGGAGCGCGAGGACCTCGCGAAGGCCGCGCTGGCCGAGAAGGCTCGCGCGACGGGCGCTGCCGACGGGCTCCGCAATCAGCAGAAGGCGATCACCGACGGGCTCGAGAAGCTCAACGACGACATCGTCCGCCTCGAAGAGAAGCTCGTGGACGCGAAGACGCGCCAGCAGGCGATCTTCGCGCGCCACCAGACCGCGACTCGCCGGCTCGAGGTGCGCAAGCGCCTGCACAGCTACAAGATCGACGACGCGTTGCTCAAGTTCGACCACTTCGAGCGCCGGATCGACGATCTCGAGGCGCACGCCGAATCGTATGACCTCGGCAACAAGAAGGATCTCAAGAGCGAGTTCTCCGAGCTCGAAACGGAGGACGCCGTAGCGAAGGAGTTGCGCGAGCTGAAGTCCAAGCGCGCAGGTCAGAAGCGCGGCAGCAGCGAGCCGAGCTAACGCCGATGCCGCCTGGTGTTCTCGCGATCGTCATGGTCTTCATGGTCATCGTGCTGCCGATCGTCATCGTCATGCACTACGTGACGAAATGGAAAGCCACGAAGGGCCTGTCCAACGACGAGCAAAGGCTGCTCGAGGATTTATGGAAGGACAGTCAGGCGATGCAGAGTCGCGTGAACGCCCTCGAGACGATCCTGGATGACGAGGTCCCCGATTGGAGGAAGAAACTGTAGCGGCAACGCGGCTTCACCGCCGCCAAGCTGCTCGGCGCGAGCCACATGAACACGGAACACCGTACGGAGCCTGGGTTGATCAATCGCCTTTATCGCAATCCGCGCCGCGGCAAGGTGTTCGGCGTTTGTGCAGGGATGTCCGAGTACTTCGGCTTCGATCTCACCGCTACGCGCGTTCTGGTCGTGATCGGTGCGCTGTTCTCGTTCCCGATCGTCTGCATCACGCTATGTGGTCCTAGGCGTCCTCCTGCCGCGCAAGCCCAACGAAGGGCCCGGCTCGGAGGTGTACGACCCTGTTCAGCACAAAGTTCGCTCGGACCCTCACGACATGCTATCGGGCGTCCGCTATCGTTTTCGTGACCTCGACGCGCGCCTACAGCGTCTCGAGAAATACGTGACGTCGAACCGGTTCAATCTCGACCGGGAGTTTCGTCAACTCAAAGAGTAGCCGCGGACGTTGGGCGCACGGGGAGGTCGCCATCGATGAACGTGTTCGAATTCGTAATCATCGTCATCATCCTGAGCTTGACCTACAAGTTCTTCGCCGGATGGATGAAGAATCGGACCAAAGGGCTCGAAGAGCCGGCGCGAGAGGCGCTGCTTAAGCGGCTAGACGACGTCGAAGAACGCGTCCGCGTGCTCGAACGCATCGTGACGGACGAACGATTCGATCTAAAGCAGCAGTTCAAGGAGCTCGAACGGTGAGGGGCTCAGCCGTCCCGACGGACAGCCGAGCAGCCGCTCATTTCGGAGCGGGCGTGGGGTTCGCTGCCTTGTAGGCCTTGACCTGGTCGTTGAACGCAGCCGCGACCGTTTCCATCTCCGTAACCGCGGTGTTGTGCCGGGTGACCATCAGCAACTTGAACTGCTCGGGCGCGTCGTCGCCCTTTGCTTCGGTTTCGTTGTCGATGCAAGCGAGGAGGTCGTTCATCGCGGCCATGTACGTCTTCACCTGCGCCTGCGCGGCAAGGAGTTGCTCCACCGTCGCGTTCTTGCCGTCCGGGATCGAGATCATCGCCGGAGTCTCACAGGCGGACGCGGCAAGCGTGCCGCAGGTCGCGAGCGCGGCCACACAAGAAAAGGTCAGGACTCTCATATCATTCCCTCGTTATTATCGAACGGACCCTGGCCTCGAAATATAACCCAGCCTTCAGCGGAGCGTCATCAATCGTGTTGCGGGACGTGGCGGGTCCGTCCCTCAGGCGAAGAGGGCGCGGTACTTGCCGCCGCCGTCGATCTCCGCAATCAGCAGCTCGCCGAACTTGTCGGCCGTTACCGGGTCGCCGAACAGGTGGCCCTGCGCGTAGTCGCAGCCATGCCTGCGGAGGAAATCGAGCTGCTGCTCGTCCTCGACGCCCTCGGCTACGACCTCGAGCTCGAGGCTGTGCGCCATCTGAATGATCGCGTCCACGATCGCCGCGTCGTCCCGATCGATCGCGACGTCGCGCACGAATGACCGGTCGATCTTCAGAGTGTTGATCGGGAACTGCTGCAGCGCGCTGAGGGACGAGTAGCCCGTCCCGAAGTCGTCGATCGCGAGGTGCAAGCCCATTCCGTAGAGCGCGTCGAGAATTCGAATGGTCCGCTCCGGATCCTCCATCAGCGTAGTCTCGGTGATCTCGAGCTCGAGCGAGGTTGGCGAGACGCCGTTCCTACGGAACGTCTCGCGCACTTGATCGAGGAACTTGCGCTGCTGCAGCTGACGCAACGACAGATTCACGGACACGCGCGACGGCGAAGGCACGAGGCGCTGCCATGCACGGTAGTCCTCGCAGACTCGGTTGAGCACCCAGTCGCCGAGCTGCAGGATCAGATTGGTCTCTTCGGCGAGAGGCACGAAGTCCGACGGCAGCACGATGCCGCGCTCCGGAAGATCCCAACGGAGCAGGGCTTCCGCGCCTTCGAGCCGCCCGGTCGTCAAGCGATACTTGGGCTGATAGTGCACGCGTAGCTCGTCGCGTTCGAAGGCGCGCCGGAGCTTGCTCTTGAGCATCAGCCGTTCGACGGCCGCCGTATTCATATCGTTCGAGTAGTACTCGAACGTATTACCGCCGGCCTTTTTGGATCGGTATAGCGCGGCGTCTGCATTGCGGATCAAGTCGATGACGTTGTCGCCGTCGCGTGGATAGACCGCGATGCCCATGCTCGCGGTGAGGAAGATCTCTTCGCCGTGCACCTGAAAGGGCTTGCCGGCGACTTGCAGCAGCCGCGGCGCAATCTCGGCGAGGTTCTTCAGCATCGCTTCGAGCCGATCGAAACCCGTTAGCAGGACGGCAAACTCGTCGCCCGCGAGCCGGCCGGCATGGGCGTTCCCGGGAAGCTCCGCGAGCACGCGGCGCGCGAAGATCTCGAGGCTCGTGTCGCCCGCGGCGTGACCGAACGTATCGTTGATGTCCTTGAACTTGTCCACGTCGAGATAAAGGATCGCGAGGTACTGCTGCGTGCGGCGCGCGCGCGCGATTCCTTGCTGCAGCAGGTGTTGGAATTGCATCCGGTTCGCGATCTTGGTCAACGGATCGGTACGCGCCAAATAACGGATTCGCTGCTCGACGCGTTTGCGCTCGTCGATGTTGTGCGCCGCGTAAACCTTGCTCTCGACCTCGTCGCGACCGTCGCGCACGCTCGCGACCGTGTACGAGATGCTCACGGTCGAGCCGTCCGGCCGTGGGACCGCGCCTTCGCGGGGCCGCGACGCCGCGCCGTCCCCGCGACGACGATCGTTCGAGACGATCAGCTCGTCCGCGAGCTTGCCGACGAGCTCGGACTCGGAATGACCGAACAGCTCTCGTGCGGCCACGTTGGCGCGCTCGATTCGGCCGTCCGCGTCCGTTATCAGCAATGCCTCGCCCATGCTTGCGAGCAGGCGGTCGAGGTAGTCTCGCGAAATCGTGCTCGAACGCAGGCTGGTGCGCATCGAGTCGACGGCGTCGGCGAGCTCGCGAAGCTCGCCAGCGGCCCCGATAGTGGTTGCCGTGCCGTAGTCCCCCTTGGCCGCGTCGTTCAATGCGGCGACGACCGCGCGCAAAGGCCGAACGAAGCTATTCGCGAGTCCGGCGATGAGCGCGACTCCCCCGAGACCCGCCAGCGCGACCGCCGAGAACAGGCCCCAGCGCAACGCGCGATCGGATATCCCGCCGGCCGCATGTATGGCCAACAGGCCGCCGGCCGCCGCGAGCACTACCACCGTGACGGCGCCCATCGCGAACAAATAGCGTTGTGTGAGGCCTAGCGGGGGGGCTCTTGGGGTCATTCGCAGCGTTCGTTGTTATAGTTATCGGCGGCTCTCGCAGCGTTCGAGCACACCACATTCAGGCTGGTTTGCCCAGCCGGATGCAACAGAATCCGGCCGACTTTCACGCGCGCGATCCCGGTATTTCGGACGACACAGTTTATTACGATGCCGATTTCGTCGCACCAGCGCACGCGTGATTTTCGTGCGCCCCCCGGTCTTCGCCACCGCCATGTTCAATCGTTGCTCGCGAGCTGGTCGCTGCGCCAGCGTTTTCTTCGGCGGCGCGCGGCGGGGTTGCTGAGCGTCGCACGCCCCGAGATTCTCGACTGCGGGGACGGCATCCGCTTGCTCGGCCTCTACAGTCCGGCCCCGGGGCCGAGCCGGGGGCTCGCGATCCTGCTGCACGGCTGGGAGGGCAGCGCCGAGGCGAACTACGTTTTGTCGATGGGCGCGCGCCTGCACGAGGCGGGCTTCGACGTGTTTCGGTTGAATTTCCGCGATCACGGCGCGACCCACGCGCTCAACCGCGAGCTGTTTCACTCGTGCAGGATCGACGAAGTAGTCGAGGCGACCCGCAGCGCCATGGCGGCGCACCCGGCACCCCGGACGTTCCTGATCGGTCATTCGCTCGGCGGCAACTTCGCGATGCGCGTGGCCGTCCGCGCGCCCGCGGCCGGGCTCGACCTCACGAAGGTCGTCGCGATCTGCCCGGTGCTGCGCCCCCACAGCACGATGCAAGCGCTCGAGAGCGGCCTCTGGGTCTATCGCGAGTATTTTCTCTGGCGCTGGCGGCGTTCGCTGCTCGCGAAGGCCGCATGCTTCCCCGACCTTTACGACTTCGGCGACCTGCGTCGCTTTCCGACGCTTACGTCGACCACGGAGTTCTTCGTAACGCAGTACACGCCGTTCCCGGACCTCGACACGTACTTGCAAGGTTATGCCGTCACCGGCGACGTGCTTGCGGACCTCACGGTTCCAACCCGATTGATCGCCGCTGCGGACGACCCAGTGATCCCGATCGCCGACCTCGACGACCTCGCGCGGCCCGCCGCGCTGCACATCGACGTGCTGCCGCACGGCGGTCACTGCGCGTTTCTGGAAAGCTACTGGCTGCGCAGCTGGCTCGATCGAGCCGTGCTATCGGAGATCGACGCTTAGCGAGCGCTGCTTCAGGCCTGGCGCTTCTCTTCAAACGTCACCGGGCGCTCACCGCTGATCACCCTGATCTCGCCCTCGATGACGGCTCCCTCTGCGACTGCGATGGAATTGCCCGACAGGCTCCCGCTGACACGAGCCGTGCCCGCGAGCTCCACACGCTGGCGCGCCACGACGTCACCCTCGACGGTGCCCGCGACAATCACGTCCGTGGCTTTGAGCACGCCTTTCCAATGCCCGCCCGCGGCGAGCGTCAACGGCCCGTCGATGTCGCAGTCGCCTTCGACGCTTCCGCAGAAGACGTAGGAACCTTGCCCGGAGATCATGCCGACGATTCTCGTGGACGGCGCGATAAAGGTGGTGGGTCCTGCCGACGAGTCGCGAATCCGGCGCTTGAATATCATCGTGTGGATCTCCGTTGAACCCGCGCGGAAGGTAACCGAGCCGCATCGAACGTGCGAGCGAGAGCGTCACGCGGCGACATTTCGCCGCCCCGGGGCAGAATCTGACCTGTTATGTCACCGTGCGCCGATTCACAGTGAAATCGCAAGTCGTTGTTCCTTCGTCGCCTCCGGATTCTTGGCACGGACGTTGCTCCACTCGGCCGATGAATTTAACCCGTAGCGGCACGGAGCTCTCAATGGATGGCAATATCGAAATCATTGCGGTCGTCCTCGGCGAATCCACCGAGCGCTGGCATGCGGGTCAGCTCGGCAAAGGCGCGCAGCGCCTAATCCGGCGTGCGGATGGCAGCGTCCGTCTCGAGCCCGTCGAATCCGAAGAAGAGTTTGAGCGTGCGGCGCGCGCGACCGGCTGCTTCCGCCGCGGTAAGGCGATTCGGGATCCCGAGACGCGTGAAGTGATCGGTTACGAGATGGAACAGGTACCGCGGCTGCGTGCCGCGGGGTGAGCGCCGCTGCGTCGCGAGATCGCGAGCGCGGTGTCAGTAGCCGTAGCCGAGGTTGCGAATCTCTTTGACGAAGCCGTTCTCGAGCCGGATGCTCCGCATAAGCTGATAAGGCCCGAGGTTGTAGGTCCAGTCCTCGATCAGCACTTCCTCGGCGTAGCCGGGGATGTAGACCCGGTTGCCGTAGTTCCCGACGAGCGATCGCTGTGCGTAACGGCTCTGCACGTTCGCGGGCTCCCCGCAGAACTCGAGCAGCTTCGTCACGTGGTCGCCGGTCGCGATGAGCCGCGTACCGCAGCGGAATGCGGCGTGAGCCGGCAAGGTCGCCGTAAGCAGCGCGACCGCCAGCGCGGCCGCGGAGCACCAACGTCTTCGTTTGGATCGCACGCTCATCGTTACCGCGAGCCTAAACCGCTTCGCTGAACCTATGCTGAATCGCCGTGCGCCACAACGCAATCCCATGGTGCGCGGCCCTATAATGCCCTCCCGCATCGCGCCATCGGTCGATCTTGGCTCAACCTCGCCCCCCATCGGACCTCGACACGAGCCGCGGCGCACTCGCCGCGCGGTTGCGGTGGCTCCGCGAGGCAGGCAACGCCTCGCTGATCCGGCGTGGGTTGCGTGGCGTCGAGAAGGAAAGCCTGCGCGTTGGCCAGGACGGCCGACTGTCGCAGAGTCCGCATCCCGAGGCGCTCGGTGCGGCGCTCACGCATCCGTATCTGACCACCGACTACTCCGAGTCGTTGCCCGAGTTCGTGACTTCGGCGCAGCACAGCAACTGGGAGACGCTGCAGCTCCTTTGCGACCTCCACGCGTGGGCGCATCGCCGCCTCGCGGACGAGCTGCTCTGGCCCGCGAGCATGCCGTGCGTGCTGAACGCCGACCAGGAAATCCCGATCGCGTACTACGGCACGTCGAACCCGGGCCTCATGAAAACCGTGTACCGCCGCGGCCTCGGGTACCGATATGGCCGCGCGATGCAAGCGATCGCGGGCGTGCACTTCAACTACTCGTTGCCGAGCGCCTTTTGGGACGCCTATCGAGAGCACGAGGGTGCGAGCGAGCCGCTTGCGGGGTTCCGCTCGGCGGGCTTCATGGGACTCGTGCGCAATTACCGGCGCTGTGCATGGCTCGTTACTTATCTCTTCGGCGCGTCGCCCGCGCTCTGCAAGTCGTTTCGTCCCGACGGTCACGAGCTTCTCACGGAGCTGGATCGTGCGACCTGGTACGCGCCGTTCGCGACCTCTTTGCGGATGAGCGACCTCGGCTACCGCAACAAGACGCAGGGGCGGCTCGCGATCTCCGCGAATTCGCTAGCCGACTACGTGGCGGGCCTCTCCGCCGCGGTCACCACGGTCGAGCCGCGCTATGCCGAGATCGGCGTCGTCGTGGACGGCGAATACCGTCAGCTCAACGCGAACATCCTGCAGATCGAGAACGAGTATTACAGCGCGATTAGACCGAAGCCGAGCAAAGCCTCGCCGGATAGGCCCGTCGTCGCGCTGCGCACCCTCGGTGTCGAATATGTCGAGGTCCGCACGCTCGATCTGAATCTCACGGATCCCGTTGGCATCAACCAGAATCAGATGCGCTTCATAGAGGCGCTCTTGATCTTCTGTCTGCTCGCCGATAGCCCGCCGATCGACGCGGCCGAGCAGGAGGAGATCGACCGCCGCGATCTCGTCGTCGCGCGCGAGGGGCGCCGGCCGGGCCTCAAGATCGTCACCGGTGGGCGCGAGCGCACGCTCCTTGAAACCGGCGCAGAGATCGTCGCGGCGGTCGGCGAGATTGCGGAGCTGCTCGACGTGCAGGCCGAGGGTTACGTGGCCGCGGTCGAGCACGCGCTCTCGGCGTTTCGTGATCCCGCGGCGACGCCGTCGGCCGGCGTCCTGCGCGACCTCGCGCGCGAGCGCGCCACGTTTTTCGAATACTCGCTGGCGCTCGCGCGCAGCCATCGCGAATATTTCCTGAAGCTCGCCTTCGGTGCCGAGCAGGAGCGGCGGCTCGACGAGCTTGCCGCGCGATCCCGCGCCGAGTCGGCGGCGCTCGAGCGCGAGCGGAAACAATCATTCGACGACTATCTGAGGGAATACTTCGCGAAGATCTGAGCGCGCGCGAGCTCGCGGCGAGTGGGAACGCGAGGCGGCCGGAGCGCTCTAGGCTGGCATCCGGCGCGGCACGCGGCCCGGAAACCGAGTGCCGTGTGGGGCCGGCGCTGCGCCCGCGTGGGGTCGGTACTGCTTCGCGGCCCCGCGGACGGGTGGGGCTCGAGGCTCGAATCTGTGATTCCGTTAACCGCGCGAAGCGCGGTCCGGGCCCAATACTGGCGGCTCTTCTAATGGTGCTGAGACGTTAATGAAATCGACGTTCGTCGCCGCGGTCCTGCTCGGCTTCGTCGGCGTGCTCGCCGCCGGGCACTTCGTGCCGTGGTTCCCGCACGTGCGGTTGCCGTCGAAAACCACGGTCGTCGCGAACGGCGGCCGCGGGGAACAATTCATCATTCGTCTGCCCGCCGACCGCATCGCGGCGACGGGTACGAGCAGCGCGGGGCTCCGCGTCCCGAACGCTGCCGGCGGTGCGAGCCTGCCGCCCGACCTCGCGGCGCAACCGCTGCTGGTCGAGCACTTCAAAGTGAGGGATTCGTCGAACAACGTGATCGGCATCGCGGCCCGTCACTGGAGCACGGATGCGAGCGGCACCGGCACCGCATGGTCGCTGTTGATTCCGAGCCGCGGCGCGATGCTCCTGACCGCACCGGGCGAGGCGCGGGGCGCACTCGACTCCGCGCTGCAGAAGGCCGGTTATAGCGCCGGCAGCGCCTGGAACGGCGAGGTCAAGGTCGCGCTCGCGCCCGATAACGACAACGCGGGCGTCGTGGCGGCCGGCAGCGACGAGTTCTCGGGCCTCGAAGGCCGCTACACGGAGGTCTGGACCCTTACGGGCGTGACGGACGTGGGCGAGCTGCGCGGCACCATCGAGCTCAACACCGTTACGCGGCGCGGCACATGAAGCTCGCCTTCGTCGCGTTGCTCGGGCTCATCGTCGGCGCGGCTGCGGCCGGTACCGTGATCTACTTCAACCCGTTGACCGAGAGCCGAGCTCCGGAGCCCGATTCGTCGGACCGGACGCTGCACTACGATCTGCCGGGCGAGGTGCTCGGTTTCACGCTCGGCGAGCACGTGCTGCCGCCTGGCACCGCGAGGATCGAGGGTTTCTGGGAAGAGACGATCGATCGCACCGCGCTGCTCAGCCTCGTGCTCGACGGCGCGGACGACAAGCCGGCTGCCGTCGCGAGCCGGCTGCTCGCGGGCTCCGCGGCGACGGATTTCCTGTTGAGCGGCGTGCTCGTGAGCGACTACTGGCTGCTTACGATCCCGAACGAGGGCACGCTGTTCTTGCGCGCCGACTCCAATGTCTGGCCGTTCCTGAAGCAGACCCTGCTGCCCGTCTGGTTCTTCGGCAGGCCGTGGGCCGGGCCCGCGGATTACCGGCCGACCGCCGGTCCCGGAGAAGAAGGCGTCGCGGTGGTCATGGGTGCGACCGGGCGCTTTGCAGGCCTCGAGGGCACCGCGATCGAGAACTACCGGCTCACGGACCTCGATCCCGCGAGCCGCAGCGTGGCCGCCGTCGGCGAGCTGCACTTGCGTCTCGGCGCGTCGCAGATCGCGGCCGGCGAGTAGCGAGCCCGCTGGTCGGGCCCCGATCCTCTCAACCGAGCGCCATCACGTCCGTGCGCGGATCGCGCAGCCTGTCGGCGCCGATCACCAAGCCCGCCGCGACGAGTTTCTTGCCTTGCAGGAACTCGCGCGGGCTGTTCACTGCGTCGACCGCGATCAACCGGCCACGCGCGAGGTAGTACGCCGCGAAGCTCCGCGTCGCGGGATCGCCACGTACGACGACGTCGTCGTAGCCCTGCGAGAGGCCCGCGATCTGCAGCTTCAGGTCGTATTGATCCGACCAGAACCACGGCGCTTCCGAATACGGGCTCGGCGTCCCGAGCAGCGATCCGGCCGCTACCTTCGCTTGATGGATTGCGTTCTGCACGGACTCGAGCCGTATCGCGCGCGCGTACAGCGGATGCGGATGGCTCGTGCAGTCGCCTGCCGCGACGATGTTGTCGTCCGCCGTGCGCGCGTGCTCGTCCACGCTGATCCCGTTCGCGCACTCGATCCCGGCGCTCTGCGCGAGCTCCACGTTCGGCACGATGCCGATGCCGACGATCGCGGCGTCGCACTTGAAGCGCCGCCCGTCCGCAATCTCGACCGATTCGACGCGCGTCGCGCCGTGCAGCTCGCGCACTGCCGCACCGCAGTGAATCTCGACGCCGGCTTCCGCGTGCGCGCGCTCGTAGAACTCCGAAACCTCGCGACTCACGACGCGTGCCATCACGCGGTCTGCGGCTTCGAGCACGGCAGACTGAGAACCCGCGTTGGCGCGCGACGGCCGCCATCTCGAGCCCGATGTAGCCGCCTCCGATCACCACGATCGCGGCGCCAGGCGGCAGCGACGCGTTGATCGCGTCGATGTCGGCGATGGTTCGCACGTGGTGCACGCCTGCAAGCGACGAGCCCGGTACCTCGAGCTTGCGCACGCGGCTCCCGGTCGCGAGCAGCAGGCGGTCGTAGCGCAGCGAGCGGCCGTCGTCGAGGCGCAGCGTCCGCGCCGCCGCGTCGAGCTCCTCGACCCTGTGGCCGAGCTCGAGTACCACGCCCTTCTCGGCGTAGAAAGCCGCGGGCCGCAGCAGCAAGCGCTCGCGCGGCACCTCGCCCGCGAAGTATTTCTTCGACAGGGGCGGCCGTTGATACGGTGCGAACGGCTCGTCGCCGACGATCGTGATCGACCCGGCATAGTTCTGCTGGCGCAACGTCTGCACGGCCTGCGCGGCCGCTTGGCCGCCGCCGACCACCACCAATTGCTCAGTCATCGCGGTGTTATAGTCCTAGAGGAATCCGAAATTCTAACAACGACGCGTCAAGCGTGGGTCACTTGCATGGTCCGGGCAATTCAATTCGATCGATTCGGCGGGCCCGAGGTGTTGCAGGTTCGTGACGTGCCAATCGGCGAGCCCGGACCGGGGCAGGCACGGGTCGCACACTCCGCGATCGGCCTGAACTTCATCGACGTCTATCATCGCACCGGGCTCTACCCGCTCAGCTTGCCGAGCGGGCTCGGCGGCGAGGCTGCAGGCGTCGTATCGTCGGTGGGCGAGGGCGTGACGCACGTGCGCGCCGGCGATCGCGTTGCGTACACCGCGCCTGCGCCGCTCGGGTCGTACTCGCAGGAGCGCGTGCTCGACGCGCGCTGGCTCGTCAAATTGCCGCCCGCGATCAGCGATCAAGCGGGCGCTGCGATGATGCTCAAGGGCCTCACGGCCTGGTATCTCTTGAAGCGCAGCTACTGCGTCGCGCGCGGCGATTGGATCGTGCTGTACGCGGCTGCCGGCGGCGTCGGCTTGATCGCATCGCAGTGGGCGCGGCATCTCGGCGCGCGCGTGATCGGTGTCGTGAGCACGCCGGCAAAGCGCGAGCTGGCGCTCGCGAGCGGCTGTGAGCAGGTGGTGCTCGCGGACGACGACGTCCCCGCCCGGGTGCGCGAGCTCACGGCGGGCAAAGGAGTGCCGGCCGTCTACGATTCCGTCGGGCGCGACACGTTCTTCCGGTCTCTCGACTGCCTGCGCCCACACGGCGTGCTGGTGAGCTTCGGTAATTCCTCGGGCAAAGTGGAGCCGTTTGCGCTTGCCGAGCTCACGAAACGCGGCTCGCTGTACGTCACGCGGCCAACGCTTTACGACTTCATTCGCGAACGCGCCGACCTCGACGCAGGTAGCACGGAGCTGTTCGATCTCGTGCAGAAGGGTGTGGTCGAGATCGGCGTGCACCAGACGTACCCGCTCGCGGAGGCCGCGGCCGCCCATCGCGATCTGGAAGCCAGGCGCACGACCGGTTCGACGGTCTTCGTTCCATAGGGACACGATTCGCGAGCTGACGCTCCGCGTTTCTGCGCGGCCGCGCGATTTTCGCTGATCGCACGACACCGCGCCGCCGAGCTAAGGTGCCTCTGCCAGTCAGGGAGGACTGCATGCCGAGGCAACGACACGAGGCGCGGCTCGAGGTGCCGATCACGAACGTATTCGCGGCGCTCATCGACGTCGCGGCACGCGGTCGTTGGGGTAGCGCGCAGCTGCTGCTAGATGCGCCGCAACCCCGGGCGGGCTGCATTTACGCGCAGCAGCGGGGTTCCGTTTTCCGGCGCGGCAAAGTGCTCGAATGTCTGCGGCCCGTGTCGATGACGCTGCAAGAAACGCTATTCGACCCGCCGTGCAGCGTGAACCTGCGGCTGCACTGGCGGCTCGAGCCGCTCGACTCGGGGGCGTGCGTGCTGCTCGACGCACGCTATACGCTGAACGGGGCAGCTGCGCTACGCAAGAAACACTGGCACGATCGGATCCATGGACACTGCGCGCGGATGCTCGGCGCGTTGCGCCCGCAAGTCGCGGCCGCGCAGCGCGTCGCCGCTCTCGCGCCCGATTCCGCGGCTCGCGTCACGCTTGAGCGGCCGCTCATCCGGCCAGCGCGCGCCAAGCACAGATGAGTGCGACTCAGCTCACAGTCCGAAGAAACGTGAAGCCGCGCGCAGACGACGAGCCGCTCGTGGTTATACTCGAACGCAACGGCATCGCTCTGCCGTGTGAGGCAGCGCAGCGCCGCGGATGGAGAAGCGATTGCGCGCGACACAATCCGACAGGATTCGCCCGGTGGCCAGTCTGCAGGAGTTCTTCAAGGACTCGGTCGCAGAAGCCATGGAGAAGCAGGGCGTTGCAGCGAACGACCACACCGCGTACTACGTGGTCAACCTCCTAACTCTTTTTGCCCGGTCGGAGAAGCTCTACGACCGCAGCACCGATGGACCGGGACCTCCGCCGCTCGCGCTGCTGCTCGCAGAGGCCGCCGACGCGAACGACGCGCTGACTCGCAATCTCGTGCTGCAGCGCGTGGGCGACACCTCGCTATTCGTCGCGGGCTTTTTCGGCGACGGCTTCGCGCGCAAGCTAGTCGACGTCGACTACTACATCGACATGGGTGGCGCAGCGTACGGCTGGCTGTCGGAGAATGTGCGCGGCACCGTCCGCGGCCGCGCGTTCAGCGGGGTGTTCGCGGAGCTCGCGAAGAAATTTCGCGACTTCGTCGACGTGCTCGCGGAGATCCGCGATTCCGGCCGCGCGTCCAACGACTTCGACATCCTCCGGATGTACGATCTGTGGCTGAAGACCGGTAGCACGCGCGCCGCGCGCCTGCTGCGCTCGCAAGGCATCGAGCCGAACACGACGCTCGACGCGAGCACCCGCCACTAGCGAATGCGCCTCAGCGGCCTGCAAGACCTTCTCAGCGAGTTCTACGCACTCGATCTCGAGTACGAGGTCGACGACTTCGTCACGACGGACGAGAAGCTCGCGCGCGCCCTCGACGGCGGCGGCCGCGAGCTCGACGAGAAGCTTCTGATCGCGGAGAACGACGGCGAAGCGGAAGTCTCGCTCTACCTCGAGGAACGACTCCTCGAGCGCCTCGAGCGCAGCGATCCGCTCACGCGCCTCGACTCCGACAACCTCGAAGACTTCTTGACCGCGTTCGAAGGCGTGAGCCACTTCACCTACTACGCGTGGAACGCGCAGCTCGAGAAACCCGTGACGCTGCTCGAGCTGGAGCTGCAGGCCGAGGTCGACAAATACGTTGCGACGACGCTGTTGCTGCTGCGTCAAGGTCAGCGACACCCGCCGGGCCTGCATCATTGGCTGTTCGAGCTGCCGCGGCTCGACGACCGGCTCGACGGTGAGGAGCTCGATCGCTATCGCCGCGCGAATCGCTATGCCGGCAAATACTGCCGCAAGCTAGCGCCCGCGATCGCGCGCGACGCTTCGGACGAGGCATTGAAGAGCGAGCTCAGGCGCTTCTACCGTTTCTCGCAGGGATCGAAGATCGAGCACATCGAGTGCGGGTGACGGATCGCGGTCGCACGTGAATCCGCGGCGCGCTTTGTCGGCGCGAACCGCGTTCCCGACGCCGAACGCTCGCTAGGTCGCAGCGCCGCTCAAGAACAAGCGGTAGGCCGGATTGTCCGTCTCTTCCCAGTGCTCGTAACCGAGGGCCGCGAGATGGCGCGCAAATTCGGCGCGCTCGGCCGGTGGCACCTGGACGCCTGCGAGCACGCGCCCGTAGTCGGAGCCGTGGTTGCGGTAATGGAACAAGCTGATGTTCCAGCGGTTGCCGATTGCTTTCAGGAAACCGAGCAATGCACCCGGCCGTTCCGGAAATTCGAAGCGATAGAGCCGTTCGTTGCGTAGCCCCGGCACCTGGCCGCCGACCATGTGACGCACGTGGAGCTTCGCGAGCTCGTTGCCGCTCAGATCGTGCACGGGATAGCCGCCCTGCGCGAGCGTTGTGACGACCTCGTGCGCTTCGCTCTCGCCGCGCTGCAACGAAACGCCGACGAAGATTCGCGCTACCTCGCCGGGCGAGTAACGATAATTGAACTCCGTGATGTTGCGCGAGCCGAGAGCTTCGCAGAACTGTAGGAACGCCCCGGGGCGCTCAGGGATCTCGGCGGCGATCAGCGCCTCGCGATGCTCGCCGATCTCGGCGCGTTCCGTCACGTGCCGCAGCCGGCCGAAGTTCATGTTCGCGCCGCTGTTGATGGCGATGAGCGCGCGATCGCGGCCCGGATGTTGCGCGAGCCAGCGTTTGAGGCCGGCTACGCCGAGCGCGCCGGCGGGTTCCACGACGACTCGGCTGTCCTCGAAGATGTCCTTGATTGCGGCGCAGATCTCGTCGGTGCTCACGAGGATGATCTCGTCGACGACTTCGCGTGCGAGCCGGAACGTCTCGTCGCCCACCGTGCGTACCGCTACACCGTCCGCAAACGTGCCGACATGGTCGAGCGTGAACGGCGCTCCGCGCTTCAGCGACTCGTACATGCTCGCGGACTCGAGAGGCTCGACGCCGATGACCAAGACTTCCGGATGGCGTTGCTTCAAGTAGGAGCCGATGCCGCCGATCAACCCGCCGCCGCCTACCGGCACGAAGACCGCTTCGGGCACGGCGGGCCATTGCTGCTCGAGCTCGACGGCGATCGTGCCCTGGCCCGCGATCACGTCGGGATCGTTGAACGGGTGGACGAACGCACGGCCAGCGCGCGACGCGAGGTCGAGCGCGAAGCGGTTCGCGTCGTCGTAGGTGAGCCCCTCGAGCACGATCTCCCCGCCGATCGCGGCGACGGCTTCGACCTTGATCGACGGCGCGGTTTTCGGCATCACGATCGTCGCGTGGATTCCGCGTTTGCGCGCCGCGAGTGCGACACCCTGCGCGTGATTGCCGGCCGAGCTGCAAACCACGCCGCGTTCGAGCGCGGCCGGGGGCAGTTGCGCGATCTTGTTGTAAGCGCCGCGCAGCTTGAACGAGAACACGGCCTGCAAGTCTTCGCGCTTCAAGAAGACCTCGTTACCGAGCCGCTCCGACAAACGATGTGCTCGGTCGAGCGGCGACTTGATAGCGACGTCGTAAACGCGGGCGCGCTCGATCCGCGGCAAATAGTCCGCAGCGAGAGGGCGTGTCTTCGGCGAGGAGCTCATCGGATCGAGTGGCTTACGAATCGGGCCGGGCTGCAGTGTACCCGCCGTCCGGAGCGGGTTAAAAGGACGAGCGGCGGCCCCGAGTGGTTCGGCGTCGCGCGCTGTGCCGCGTGCTGCGCCCCGCGGACGCGCGTTGGCGCTGGACCGAGGGACTACGCGACCGGCTTGAGCAGATCCGCCATCCGCCGCGTCATTTGGTCGTACTGGAACCCGGCGATCTTGTAGCGCCAACCCGCCACACGCTTGTTGATTCGCTCCGCTTCTGCCGCGGGATCAGCGTGAGTCGCCGTGTTGGCGGCCGGGGCCGGCGCGCTCGCCGCAGCAGACGCCGCGTTCGGCTCGGCGCCCGGCGCCGGCGCGGCACCGGCCTCGGGTTGCGCGGCCGCGGGCGCCGAGAATCGGGCCGCTTGATCGGCATCGACGCGCGCTTCGAAAGTCACCCAATCCTCCTCGCCGCGCGAGGTTCCGATCGCTTTCACGACGAGTCCGTCGAACGTCGCGAACTCCACTTGCACGGGACGCTCGGGGGCCGCGCCGTCCGCACGCTCGACGTCCTCGAGGTTGAGCTCGCGTAGCGAGCCGCCGATCACGTTCGCGACGCCGGGATAGAGGAGCTCGCGTCCAGCGGGTATGCCCGCAACGTCGAAGTTCAAGACGGTCCCTTGCGTGAGGTCGCTGGGCGGCGGCGCCGCTTTCGAGATGGTGACGGTCTCGCCGTCCGCGTGCTTGATAGTGACTCGTTGGATCCGCTCGGGGCGAACGTCCACGATGCCCGCGTCGAGCCATTGCGACGTGTTTTTCGGGAAGTCGGGATTGCGGTCGAGCAGCGAGCTCTGTGCCTCGCTCGCGCGCCGCGCATAGCGCTGCTTCGTTCCGACCGCGTTGCCGAGGATCAAAGCGCCGAAGTCCTTACCGGGAGCCGTGACCGTAACGGCGACGCCGCTGGCGTTCGCTTGAGCGACGTCTTCGACCCCGAGCTTGTCGTAGAACGCCGGGTTCGCGGTCTTAGCCTCGAGCACGTGTGCCTCGGCGAGGGTGCGCAGACCCTGCCGCAGCTTGCCGACGTCGGCTCCGTAGCCGGCCTTCTCGACGACGACCCAAGCGTCACCATTGCGCTCGAGCGTGGCGACGGTTTCGCCACCGGCTTTCGCCACTGTCACGCGCTCGATGTCGTTGAGCGCAGCTTGCAGCCCGGGGACGACCGCCGCGCCCGCGGCCGACGCGGGAGCGCGCTCGCGTTGCACGAGGAACACGAGCAGTCCGAGTACGACGAGCGCGCTGAGCAACCCGATGATGCCGCGTTGGCTCATCGCGCCGCCTTCTTGCTGCGCCGCACGAAGACCACGACGAGCGCGATCACGGTGAGCAACAACGGGACCGCCGCGATGTTCAGAACCTTGAGCTTCGTTCCGAGGCTGTCGATGTCCTGGTCGAGGTTGCGGCGCACGGCCCGCAGCTCTTGGCGAATCTGCAGCTGCTCGTCGAGGAAGCGTTGCACCTCGGCCTGCTGCTCGGAGCTCATCAGCAGCGAGCCCTTGTCGTTGCGTGCGCTTTGGAGCTCGCCGAGCTTGCGTTCCGTTTCGGCGAGCTGTGCCTGGAGTTGCTGCTCGGTTTCGCGGAAGCGCGCATCCGCGGTGCGGCGCAGCTCGTCGACCGTCGTGAAGCTGCGCGTGTAGGTCGCGCGGCTCCGTAGCCCGATCAGGTCGGCGCTACCGGCGAGGTTGTCGAGCGCGTTGACCACGAAGTCGCCATTGTTCGCAAAAGCCTGGACGATGCGCTGGCCGAGGAAGTTCTGCACTTGCACCCAGAGACGGTCGCTCAGCATGTCGACGTCGCCGACGAGCACGATGTTGGCGTTCTCGGCGGAGGTGCGGTGCGCGGCCTTGAGCGTCTCGTCGACGGGCGCCTCGCGCTCCGGCGCCGCTGGCGGGCCGTCGGGGAACGCAGTCTTGAGGGGCCCTTCGAGGCGCGCGGCGAGCACGTATTGCTTGCCGGTCGGCTTGAAGCCGTTGAGAAGCTCGCCCGGGTCGGGGAGGAATTGGAAACGCTCCGCCGGCAGCGTCGCGGATTCCATGCTCGACGTGAGCAGCGGCGTGAGCTTCGTCGCCGCGCCGTCCGCGAGCGTGAAGTGGCCAGCCAGGCCGAGGTTCACGGTACCGAGCCCCGAGCTGATCACGTCTTGCTGGTTCATGCCCTCCATGTCGAGGCCGACGAGCCCGATGTGTCGGACCGGTCTTGTGCCGCCGCGGATGCTGAGCGCGTAGCGGTTATCGGCGACGACTTCCATTGGCGAGAACTGCACCCCCCAGGTCGCGAACAACCTCTCGAGGTTCGAGCTCGGGGCGCCGCCGAAACCGGCCGGGTCTTGCGACTGCGTCAGGATCTCCGCGTCGGGGTCGACGAAGATCAGGGCCCGACCGCCGCGCAGCACGAACTGATCGATCGCGTAGAGCGTGGAGTCGTCGAGCATCGTGGGATGCACCACCCATAGCACGGTCACGTCGTCGTCGATCTTGAGCGTGCTCGGTTGCAGCGTGCGCACATCGAACAATTGGCGCGCCTGCTCGACGATCACCCACGCCTGCGTCGGTTGCTGCGTCTGGGGGTCGAAGCTACCCGCGATCGGTGCGCCCGAGAGCAAGGCCACGACGGGCTTCTGCGGGTGCGCAAGGTTGTAGACGAGCTTCGCCAAGTCGTATTCGAGGAACGCTTCCTTCGCGGGGTCGGGCTGGAAGAACGGAATCGTGTCGGTAGTGCCGACGCTGTTCGAGCCCGCGAGGCCGAAATAGACGCCTTCGCCGCCCTGGCCGATGTTCGCGGCCTGCAGTCCGAACTGCTCCGCGCGATCCTCGTCTTCCGAGTACGGGACGGGATCGACGACGTGCAGCACGAGCCGGCCTTCCGGCGCCTGCGCGGCAAATTCTTCGAGAGTCTCCGTCACGCGATTGGCATAGGCACGCAGGGCCGGGAGGTTCGACGTCGCCTGCGTCGAGAAGAACAGGTACAGGTTGATCGGCTCGTCGATGCCCTGCAGCAGCTTGCGGGTGCCCTGAGACAACGTGTAGAGCTGGTTGTCCGTGAGGTCGACCCGCAGCCCGCGCAGCAACACGTTGCTCGCGATCACGGCCACGATGAACGCGGCGAACAACACGACGAGCGTGGAGTAACCGATTCGTTTCCGGGCGCGCGTAGTCATCGCTTCGGTCTCATCATCAGTCGGCTTTCTTCAATTGCAGGACGATCGTGTTCGCGTAAAGGAAGGTGCCGATCAACAACCCGAAGTACACGAGGTCGCGGATGTCGATCACGCCTTTGTTGATGTTGCCGAAGTGCGTGAGGAAGCCGAGGCTCGAGATCGCATCGACGAATATCGGCGGCGCCCAGCCCGTGAAAAGGTCGAGCACGGGCTCGAACCCCGCGATCAGGAAGATCATGCACACGACGACCGAGAGGATGAACGCGATGACTTGATTCTTGGTCGCGGCCGAGAGGCACGAGCCGACGGCAAGAAAGCCGCCGGCCATGAGAAAGCTGCCCACGTACGCGGCGAAGATCACGCCGTTGTCCGGCGAGCCGAGATAGTTGACCGTGATCCACATGGGGAAGGTGAGCGCGATCGCTATGCCGGTGAAGATCCAGGCCGCGAGGAATTTGCCGACCACGGCTTGCCACGCCTCGATCGGCAGCGTCATCAGCAGCTCGATGCTCCCCGATTTTCGCTCTTCGGCCCAGAGCCGCATGCTGAGCGCAGGCACGAGGAACAAGAATAGCCACGGATGCCAGGTGAAAAACGACGCGAGGTCCGCTTGGCCGCGCTCGTAGAACGCGCCGAAGAAGAACGTGAACCAGCCCGAGACGGCGAGGAAGATCACGATGAACACATACGCGATCGGCGTCGCGAAATAGCTCGCGAGCTCGCGCTTCAGCACCGCGGAAATGCCCGTCATCATGCCGCCGCTCCGCCCGTGATCGATCGAAATACCTCGTCGAGCCGGCCGGACGGCACTCGCGACGCGAGGCCCTTCGGTGTGTCGTCCGCGAGGATCTTGCCGTGCGCGATGATGATCGCGCGGTTGCAGACGGCTTCGACTTCCTCGAGTAGGTGGGTCGAGATCACGATGATCTTGTTCTTCGCCATACGGCCGATGAGCTCGCGAACCTCGTGCTTCTGGTTCGGGTCGAGGCCATCGGTCGGCTCGTCGAGAATCAGCACTTCGGGGTCGTGCAAGATCGCCTGCGCGACGCCGACGCGGCGCCGATAGCCCTTCGAAAGCGTCTCTATGGTCTGATCGAGCACTCGCTCGAGGTGCAGCAGGCCGATGACTTCGTCGAGGCGTTTGCGCCGGCGCTCCCCGGAAAGGCTGCGCGCTGCGGCGATGAAGTCGAGGAACGAACGTGGCGTCATCTCGGGATAGCTAGGCGCGCCCTCGGGCAAGTAGCCGATGCGGCTCTTCGCCTGCGTGGCTTGGGTTTCGACGTCGAAGCCAGAGACCTTGACGGTGCCGGACGTCGCGGACAGGAACCCGGCCACGATTCGCATCGTCGTCGTCTTGCCGGCGCCGTTCGGCCCCAAGAACCCGAGAACCTCGCCGGGCTCCACGCGGAAGCTCAAGTCGTCGACGGCTTTGAGCCGACCATACTGCTTGGTGAGGCCCTGACACTCGATCATGGAATGACTGCCGGCGCGTAGTGGATTGACGGTGAATCGGGGTCGCGGAGCCGCGAATTCTGCATACAGCCTAATCGTCTTTCAAGACTTGCAGCCATGTAGCGCATGAAGGTTTTTTAATCTACCGCGCGGCCGTCGACGTCGAGGATGCTGACTTCACCGAGCCCGAGCGACTTGATTTTGTCCTCGATCACGGCGAGATCGCCGACGACGACCCACGTGAGTTGGTTGGGGGCGAGAATTCGCTTGGCCGCGGCATTGACCCCATCGACATCGAGTGCCGCGACGAGTTCCGCGTAGCTCGACCAATAATCGTCGGGTAAATGGAAGCGCACGAGCGCTGCGATATCGCGCGCGACCGCGCGCGCCGTTTCCCAACGCCCAGGCAGCGTGAGGATGCTGCCGTTCTTGCTCGTAGCGACTTCTTCCGGCGTGGCGCGACGGCTGCCGACGTAGTCGTCGAGCTCTTTCTTGATCTCGACCATCGCTTCGCCCGTTTTGTCCGCCTGCACCGGAGCGATCACGAGGAACGGGCGCTGCGCTTGCGTGTCGACGATCGCCGTGTCGGCACCATACGACCAGGACTTGTCCTCGCGCAAATTCATGTTGATGCGCGAGGTGAACGCGCCGCCAAGGATGTCGTTTGCGGCATCGACGGCGATGTCGTCGCGAGGATTCTTCGCAGGCACGAGATGGCCCGCGATGATCATCGTCTGCTCCGATCCCGGCCGGTCGACCAGGAACACGCGTGGCTTCGCGGGCAGCGCGGCGTCGGGCAACGTCTTTTTCGGCACGTCGCCCGGCTTCCAGCGCGCGAACAGCGCTTCGAGCTTCGGCTGGATCTCGGCGAGCGTCGTGTCGCCGACGACGATCAGCGTAGCGTTGTTCGGCTTGAACCAGTTGTCGTGGAACTTGACGAGATCGGCACGGGTGATGGCGGCAACGGACTCTTCGGTTCCGGAGCCCGTCATCGCGAGCGAGTACGCGTTGCCGTCGCCGTAGAGGAGGCGCGGCAGGATGCGTAGCGCCATATCGGTCGGCGTACTCTTCTCCTGCTGGATGCCTGCTACTGCCAAGCGTTTGACGCGGTCGAGCTCCTGGAGCGCGAACGCCGGATTCAGGATCACGTCGGCATACACGGCGAGCGAAGCGTCGAGATGCTCCTTGAGGGCCGACAAGCTCACGACGGAGTAGTCGAGGTTCGCGCCGGTCGTGAGATCTGCGCCGAGGCCGGCGAGCGTGTCGCTGATTTCGAGCGCGTCCATCGTCGCGGTGCCCTCATCGAGCATCTCCATCGCGATGCTGGCGACGCCCGGTGAAGCGAACTGATCGGCTGCGAAGCCCGAGTCGAGCTGCAGGCTGAATTGCACGACCGGCACGGCATGACGCTCGGCGACGATTAGCCGCACGCCGTTGCTCAAGGTCGCCCGGCTCAGGGCGGGGAAGGACGTCTGCGGGAACGTCGTAGGCATCGGTAGCGTCGTTCGATCCGCGCCGCCGCCCTTCGCCGCGAGCGTCTCGGCGAACGGATGTACTTCGAGCGCGAGCGCGTTGCCCGTGAGCCAGCGGCGAGCGGTCGCGCGCAATTGCTCGGCAGTGGCCGTGTTCAGCACGTCGAGCGAATGCTTGTAGAAGTCGGGCCGGCCGCCGAACACGGCGTTTTCCGCGAGGATGTTCGACTTGCCGCGGAAGCCGCCGACCTGCTCGATGCCGCGGATGAACGAACCCTCGATTTCCGTGCGCACGCGCTCGAGCTCCGCGCGGGTCGGGCCGTCGCGGAGGAAGCGCGCGAGCTCCTCGTCGAGCACGCCTTCGACCTTCGGGATGTCTTGCGCTTTCGCCACGGTCGCATAAACGATATACGCCCCCGCGATCTCGCCCGTGAGCGAGAACGCGCCCGCGTCGGTAGCAATCTGATCGTCGTAGACGAGCCGCTTGTACAGCCGCGAGGTCTTGCCCGAGGTGAGCACGGCGTCGACCAGCTCCATGAGCGTGGTGTCGTCGCTGCGCCATTCGGGGCCTCGCCAGACCTTGTAGAGGCGCGCCTCGGGCACACGGTCCTGCATGATGATCCGGCTCGCGGGCACTTCGTTTGGAATCCACCGCTCGCGAGTGTTGAGCGGCGGGCCCGGCGGGATGTCGCCGAAGAAGTGCTCCACCTTCGCCTTCGCCGTCGCGAGGTCGATGTCGCCCGCGAGCACCAGCGTCGCGTTGTTCGGGCCGTAGTACGTCTGGAACCAGCGCTTCACGTCTTCGAGGCTCGCGGCATTCAAGTCGTCCATCGAGCCGATCGTGTCCCACGAATAGGGGTGCCCCGGCGGGAACAGATTCGACACGATCTGCTCCATGACCTTGCCGTACGGCTGGTTGTCGCCCTGACGCTTCTCGTTCTGGACGACGCCGCGCTGCTCGTCGAGCTTGTCCTGATCGATCGCGCCGAGCAGGTGGCCCATTCGATCCGATTCCATCCACAGCGCGAGGTCCACACCCGTGCTCGGCACGGTCTCGAAATAGTTCGTGCGGTCGATGTCCGTGGTGCCGTTCATGCTCGTGGCGCCGATCTCCTGGAACGGCCGGAAATATTCGTCGTTGTGATTCTCGCTGCCGTTGAACATCAGATGCTCGAACAGGTGCGCGAAGCCCGTCTTGCCCGGCACCTCGTTCTTGGATCCGACGTGATACCAGACCGTGACCGCGACGATGGGCGCCTTGTGGTCCTCGTGCACGACTACGCGCAAGCCGTTATCGAGGTAGAACTCGTCGAAGGCGATCTCCGGGTCTGCCGCGAAAGCCGCTGATGCGCAGAGCCAAAGACAAGCGAAGCCGAACGATCTTCTCATCGGAGCTCCCTCCGTGGGGCGAATAGAGACTGCGGTTGCGGACTCGAGTTCCGCCTGCCCCAGAACCCGGTGTGCTGAGCGCGCCCGCCGACGAGTGGCGCGCGCGACGGTCGGAGTGGCATCCTGTCGGCCGTTGTCACCGGCGGGTCGTCTCAGCCCGCAGTCGAGACACGTTTCTGCCCGAGCCGGTTTTGCGCGGGCGCTGAAGTATAAGCGCGACGCGCGACGCGACGAAGCGGGCCGCCACGAGGAGTAGCGAGTCAAAGTGAAGCGACGTGAGCTGTACGCACCCATCGAGCCGTTCGACAGCGGCTATCTGCAGGCCGGCTCGGGTCATGAGATCTACTACGAGCAGTCGGGCAACCCGCAAGGCAAGCCCGCGCTCTTCGTGCACGGCGGTCCCGGCGCCGGCGGCGATGTCAACGCGCGGCGCTTCTTCGATCCCGCGGGCTATCGGATCGTGGTGTTCGATCAGCGCGGCTCCGGCCGCAGTCGCCCGCACGCGTCGCTCGAAGCGAATACGACTTGGGACCTCGTCGCGGACATGGAAGCGTTGCGGCGGCGTCTCGCGATCGAGCGCTGGCTCGTGTTCGGCGGGTCGTGGGGCAGCACGTTGGCGCTCGCGTACTCCGAGACTCACCCGCGCGCCGTTAGCGAGCTCGTCCTGCGAGGGATCTTCCTGCTGCGTCGCAAGGAGCTAGATTGGTTCTATCAGAACGGCGCTAGCATGTTGTTCCCCGAGTATTGGCAGGCCTTCCTCGCACCTATACCCGAAGCGGAACGCGGCAACCTGCTCGCGGCCTATCACCGCCGATTGCTCGAGGCGCCAGCGGCCGAGCAGCTCGCGGCCGCGCGTGCGTGGTCCGTTTGGGAGGGCGCGACGAGCTCCCTGTGGCCGAATCCCGAACGCGCGAAGCAGTTTGGCAGCCCGGAGTTCGCGCTCGCGCTCGCGCGTATCGAGGCACACTATTTCGTCAATCGCGGATTTTTCACGGCGGAGGATCAGCTGCTGCGCGGCGTCGATGCGATTCGGCAGATTCCCGCCGTCATCGTGCAAGGCCGCTACGACGTCGTTTGCCCGATCGAAAGCGCTTGGGAGTTGCACGAGCGCTGGCCGGAAGCGGATTTTCGTGTAGTCGTCGACGCAGGGCACTCCGCCTACGAGCCGGGCATCACCGCGGAGCTGCTCGCGGCGACGGATCGATTCCTGAGCCCGTCGCGAAAGGGCACATGAGCGCGCTGCTGCTCGTGAACGCCACGCTCGTCAACGAAGGACGAGTCGTCGAGACCGATGTGCTGATTCGCGGCGACCGGATCGAGCGCGTGGGTGCGGGTGCCGTTCCGGCGGGCGCCGAGGTCGTCGATCTTGCGGGCAAGCACCTGCTGCCGGGGATCATCGACGACCAGGTGCATTGCCGCGAGCCGGGCCTTACTCACAAGGCGACGCTCGCGACCGAGTCGCTCGCGGCGATCTGCGGCGGAGTCACGAGCTTCCTCGAAATGCCGAACACGACGCCGCCGACGACCGATCGCGCCGCGCTCGCCGAGAAACGCCGAATCGCGGCTGCAACCTGTCACGTCAACTACGGTTTCTATCTCGGCGCGACCAACACCAACCTCGAGGAAATCCGCCGCGTTG
This sequence comes from uncultured Gammaproteobacteria bacterium, assembly GCA_963742115.1. Classification (GTDB taxonomy): domain Bacteria; phylum Pseudomonadota; class Gammaproteobacteria; order Steroidobacterales; family Rariloculaceae; genus FEN-1219. Next base: position 261,644 of record CAVUKQ010000003.1, on the reverse strand, counting down.
GCAGCGCGGACGCGTGCGGGATCAAAGTCTTCATGGGCGCGTCGACCGGCAACATGCTCGTCGACGATCCGGCCACACTGGAGGGAATCTTCCGCGAGGCGCGGCTGCCCGTCGCGACCCACTGCGAGGACTCGCCGATGATCTGGGAGGCGGAGCGCCGCGCGCGCGAGCGTTGGGGTGACGCCGTGCCGATCTCCGAGCACCCCCGTATCCGCTCCGCCGAGGCGTGCTACAAGTCGTCGGCGCTTGCTGTGGGGCTCGCGCGCCGCCATGGCACGCGGCTGCATGTGCTGCACTTGAGCACGGAGCGCGAGCTCGAGCTGTTCGACAAGGGGCCGATCGCGAGCAAGCGAGTGACGGCAGAGGTGTGCGTGCATCATCTTTGGTTCGAGGAATCGAGCTACGCGGATCTCGGCACGCGGATCAAATGCAATCCCGCGATCAAGAGCGCGGGCGACCGCGCCGCGCTGCGGCGCGCCGTGCTGACGGACACGATCGACGTGATCGCGACGGACCACGCGCCGCATACGCTCGCCGAGAAGGCGCGCGGCTATTTCGAGGCGCCGTCGGGACTACCGCTCGTGCAGCACTCGCTCCTAATGCTGCTCGAGCAACACCGCGAAGGGCTGTTCAGCCTCGAGAAGATCGTCGAGAAAGCGGCGCACAACCCGGCAACGCTGTTCGGGATCGTCGAGCGCGGATTCGTGCGCGAGGGCTATTTCGCCGATCTTGTTGCGGTCGATCTACAGGCGTCCACGCGTGTCGATGCCGCGCAGATCCTCTACAAGTGCGGTTGGTCGCCGTTCGAGGGCACCGAGTTCCACTCGCGCATCGCGCTGACCGTGCTGAACGGTAGCGTAGTCTGCCGCGACGGCGAGCCGGTCGGAAGTCGCGCAGCGCGTGCGCTCGAATTCAAAACCGACTAGCGACTTCGTACCTTGCCAACGGCGCTGGCGTTGTGTTGGAGTCTTGACGATGGCAAGCCGGCTGGATCGCACGATGACACTCTTGGCGGTGCTGGCCGCCGCGCTGCGCTTTCCGCATGCGGCGGATCCGAGCCGCCGGATCAGTCGAATGCAGCGGCGGCGAGTGCGGTGCAGGCGACCGCTGCGGAGCACGCGCACGACGCGCCGACGCCGTCGCCGGTGGCGGAGGAACCGTCCGAAAGTCCCGCTGCTCGAGCAAACCCTTGCGTACGGGGAGGCTCAGAAGCGCAACCTCGTCGGGTTTCTCGCGATGCCGCGCGACGCGACCGAGCCGCTGCCCGGAATCATCGTGATCCACGAATGGTGGGGGCTCAACGACAACATCAAGGCCGCCACGCGACGGCTCGCGGGCGAAGGTTACGTTGCGCTCGCCGTCGACCTCTACGACGGCAAGACGGCAGGCACGCCGCAGGAAGCGCAGGCCTTGATGACCGAGCTCGTCGCGCAACCCGACGCCGCGCGTGCCAACCTGCGTCAGGCCTATGAGTATCTCGAGAAATACGCGTTCGCGCCGCGCATCGGCAGCATTGGCTGGTGTCTCGGCGGCGGCTGGTCGCTGCAAACGGGGCTGCTGTTTCCCGATCAGCTCGACGCGATGGTGATGTACTACGGCCAGCTCGTGAACGCGGACTCGGAGCTCGAGACGCTCAAGATGCCGCTGCTCGGATTCTTCGGGCGGACGCGATCAGAGCATTCCGGTTCGTGAGGTGCAGGATTTTCGGAGACGATTGACCGCGCTCAGGAAGAATGCACAGATCCTGATCTATCCCGACGCCGATCATGCTTTCGCGAATCCGAGCGGGGGCAACTACAACGAGAAAGCTGCGCTGGAGTCCTGGCAGGAAACGTTGAAGTTCCTGAACGAGAACCTCAAGGTAGCAGCCCGTTAAGGGCGGTGGCCTGCGTCATCCGCGACCGGACGGTCGCGCAAAAAATAGGGGGCCGGGTGCAAGAACATCCATATTCTTCGTGCGAAGACTATCCATGTTCGCTGCCGGAAACCCGGCCCCCCGAGGAACGGCCGTCCGACTCGGCCAGCGGGCACCACGGGGGGAGGAGTGGTGACCGCTTGTTCTTGTCGCCTCAGCCGCGCGTGGCGGCCTCAGCGCTCGCCAGCTCGAGCTTCGGCGTCAATGTACGTTTCAGATCCTGATCGAGTGCAATTCGAAGCTCGGCGTTCAGTGAGCGGATGTAACTCTCGATCTCCGCCTGAAACACGCTTCGCTCCACACGGAAGCCGGCCGCCGCGGCTGAACCGTAAACAACCATCTCCTCCGTCGCGGATGCCTGCTGTGCGAGCAGGCCCGCCGACAACCCAATGACGACTGGCGTCAACAGCTTGTGCGTAACCGTACTCATCATCCTTTCCTTTCGAATCGTCCTGATTCGCTTTCTGCGGAGAAACCCTGTGCGAGCTCTATTGCACACGACGTGCCAACGCGTCGATACTAGCAAAAACAATGAGTTAGACTAAATACAGATTTACGACTTTTCGTCATTAACGAAATTCCGTTGTCTTTGCTCACGGAAATCCGTAAAGTTGCCTCCATGCCGCACCCCCACGAGCTACGAGTGGCTGTTCCGAGCGAGCCCGGCGCTGACCCTATTGGTCAACGGAGAGGGGTTCATCATCGACGCAAGCGACGCATGGCTGCGCCGATTCGGGTACTCACGGGATGAGCTTACGAACGTTCGTCCGAAAGACCTCGCGAGCGAAGACGCGGCGACGCGTATCACGGAGGAATACCTTCCGGTGCTGCGCCGGACCGGTCGACTCGATAGCGTCACTGTCGATCTGCGCACTAAGCAGGGCGAGCGCATCGACTGCCTCGCGAGCTCGGTGGTCGAGCGCGGTGCCGACGGCGATTCACTGCGCACGGTGGTCGTCTACACGGAGGTAGGGCAGCAAGCACGCATCGAGCAACGTTATCGTGAGCTCTATCGCGCGGCGCCCGCGATGCTGCACACCGTCGACGCGGCGGGGCGGATCATTCACGTGAGCGATCGCTGGCTCAAGAAGCTCGGCTATCGCCGTGAAGAAGTGCTAGGCAAGCTCATCACGGATTTCATGGGAGCGGAATTCCAGGCCACGCTCGGCGGCGGCCGTCTGGTCGACGTGATCGCGCACGGCGAGCTCGAGAACGAGCCCCGCACCTATGTCACCAAGTCGGGCGAGATCGTCGAGGTACAGCTCTCTGCGACGGCGGATCGCGATCAGACCGGCACCGTCGTAGCGCTGCATGGTTGCGTCGAAGGACGTCACCGAGCGCAACCGCCAAGAGCGCCAACTACGCGCCGCTTTCGAGGAGAACGCGCGCTTGCGCGAAGAGCTCGAGCGCGAGCGCGACTATCTTCGCGAAGAAGTGCAGGTATCGATGAACTTCGGCCGAATCATCGGCGAGAGCCCGGCCCTGAAAAAAATGCTCGCGCGGTTGGAGGCGGTCGCGCAGACGTCGGCCAGCGTGCTGATCCAGGGCGAGTCCGGTGTCGGCAAGGAGCTCGTTGCGCACGTAATCCACGCGCGCAGCCCGCGCAGCCAAGGGCCGCTCGTCAAGGTCAACTGCGCATCGATTCCGCACGAGTTGTTCGAGAGTGAATTCTTTGGACACGTGAAGGGCGCGTTCACCGGAGCGCATCGCGATCGCGTGGGCCGTTTCCAGCTCGCCGACGGTGGAACGATTTTTCTCGACGAGGTCGGCGAAATTCCGCTAGATCTCCAAAGCAAGCTGCTACGCGTGCTCCAGGAGAGCGAATACGAGCGCGTCGGCGACGATCGCACGCACTCCGTCAACGTCCGCGTTGTCGCGGCAACCAACCGCGACCTCGAGCAGGCGGTCGCCGAGGGAAAATTTCGCGAGGACCTCTACTACCGACTCAGCGTATTCCCGATCGATGTGCCGCCGCTGCGCGAACGCGGCGATGACGTCGTCCAGATCGCGAGCCACTTCCTCGAGAGGACTTGCCAAGAATTCGGTCACCGCCCGCTCACGCTGTCGCGTCAGCAAGCGGCGCTACTGAAGCGTTACGACTGGCCCGGCAACATCAGGGAGCTCAAGAACGTCATCGAGCGCGCGGTGATCCTGTCGCGCGGCAAGGTGCTGCGCCTCGACCTCGCGATGAGCGACATTCTGAACGCGCCGGTGGTGCCCGACGAATTGACGCAAGAGACTCCGGGAACCACGCTCCTGACCGACGCAGCATTGCGGGAGCTCGAGCGCAAGAACACGGAGCTCGCATTGAGCATGGCCGACTGGCGCGTATCGGGGCCCAACGGTGCGGCGAAACTGCTCGGCGTCAAGGCGACGACGCTTGCCGACCGAATGCGGAAATTCAAGATCGCGAAGCCGAGGCGGCGCGCCTGAGAAGGTCCTCGTCGGAGGACCATTTCGCGTTTCGTCAAAGGCTTGCACCAGATTGGTGATCTCTGGTATACGTCATCCCGCGTAAGCCCGAAAGCGCGAGCGAACAAGAAGAGCGCGCCAGGCGGGATGCAAAGCCACTAACTCGACAACAAGAAAGGCTCCTCAATGTCGCATCTAGCTGAGCGATTTGCGGAAGCGGTACGGACCCTCGTGAGCGACGGTCCGATCAAGCAGCGGCTGAGCCGCGCTTATACCGAGCACCTCGAAGGCCTCGACGAGGCCGAATTTCCTCCCAGCCTTCGACACGACTTCGACGGCCTGCAGGCCGCACTGAGCCGAGTGCGGCCCGTGGGCAACGAGACTCGGGTGCATGCGAGCGTCCAGAAAATGTCGCCGTTCGACGCTGCCGGCCACGCCGCACACTATCGTGAAGCTCTATGTGGAGCTGTTGAGCCAGACCGAGCGCGCCGAGCCCCTGAAGGTCGTCGGCTCGCCCAAGAAGCCGCCGCGCTACTTGACCAACCGCAGCTGAGCAGCGGCTCACCCGTAACGGGGCTTACGCCCCCTGTTTGCGACGTCCATCAAGGATTCCAGCGGGCGACGCGCGCATCATTCGGTGACGCGAACTCTTCCCGTTTGATCGAATGTCAGAGACCCCGATATCCGTGTCCGGCGACGACAAGGCGTCCGCGTCGCCCTCCGGCGGCAGCTACGCGCCGTACGGGCAGCTCGTGAAGATGCTAATGCCGAGCGTGGGCAGCATCGCGATCTACGGCCCGGACGGCGAGCTCGTATGGTGCTCCGACGGCTACGAGCGCCCCGATCTGCGCGGACTCCTCGAAAGCCTGCGTGCCTCCGACACGGTGGCCGGTCGCGGCAAGGTCGAAAGCACTTCTGCCGGTGTGCCCGCGTTCGTGTCGGGGCTCCGCGGAACCGACATGCGGCCGCTCGGCTCCATCGTCATCGAGCTCAGCCACACCCAAAACTCGCGCTACAGCGGCTCGATGGTCGCGAGCCTGCTGCGCCCGGTGCTCGACTGCCTCGAGAGTCGGCTCGGCTTCGAGGCCGCGGCGCCGCGAGCGAGCCGCGGCGCCGCAGAGCGAGCCCGCAGACGCCGGCAGCTTCGACTTGCTGCTCACGCATCGACGAAAACGATCGGGAAGACTCGAGCGCGCTGGAACGGCTGCTGCGGCACTGCGTCGAGCACCTCGGTTGCGTGATCGGCGCGTTCCTCGTGCCCGACAAGAATCTAGCGATCTCCTGCGCGCTCGACGATGCCTCGACCGGCTCGCAGCTGCTCGATCGCACCCAGAAGCACCTGCTCGCGTGGGCGCAGCTCAACAACCGGCCGATGGTCGTGAATCGCGTCGCGGGAGCTTCGGATGTCGCTCCCTACAAAATCCTCTCGTGCCCCGTGCGCGATCCTCACAATCGCGTGACGGGATTGATCGCGCTGTTTCGATCGGCGTCGGCCGATGACTTCGAGCTGCGCGACGTTCGCATTCTCGAATTCGTGAGCCGCAAAGCCGTCGGTATTCTGGGCAGCCAACACGATGTGCTCACAGGCTTGGAGAATCGCCTGATCTTCGAGCGTCGCGCGCAGGGCCAGCTCGACGTCGAGTCGCCGGCCGGGCATTCGGTGCTCTATATCGACATCGACAAGCTCCAAGCGATCAACGAAGCGTTCGGCTTCCATGCCGGCGACGAAGTCATTCAACGCGTCGGTGACGTGGTGCGCCGGCACGCCGGGGGCGAGGGCCTCGCAAGCCGAATCGGTAGCGACCGGTTTGCCATCCTGCTGCCGCGCCGCGGCGCACCGGACGCCGCCGAAGTCGGCAAGCGAATTCTCGCGGCGGCGAGCCAGTTGGGGTACGTGGACGGCGCGGAGTCGGTGCCCGTGTCCGTGAGCATCGGCGTCGCGGCGGCGTCCGCGCCGCGCGAGAGAATTGCCCATCTGCTCGCGTCAGCGGAGCTCGCCTGCAAGCGAGCCAAGCAGCAAGGACGTAATCGCATCGCGACGCACGAGGACGCCTCGACCGCGACGCTGACGCGCAACCGCCAGTTGTTCGCCGCAACCAGCCTGCAGGACGCGCTGAAGAACAACGACTTTCGCCTCGAGGCCCAGCCGATCGTCGGACTGCGGGCCCGCGAGGGTGAGCTCGTCGGCTATGAGCTGCTCGTGCGGATGCGCAGCCCGACCGGTGAGCTCCTCGCGCCAGACAAATTTCTCGATGCCGCCGAGCGCTACGAGCTGCTGCCCGCGCTCGACCGCTGGGTCATGTGCTCGACGATCGACGCGCTGCGCGCCCAAGGTCCTTCGCTCGCGGATTTGCCTTACTGCTTCGCAGTCAACGTCTCGGCACAGTCGATCGCAAGCGGCAAGTATTCGACGTTCGTGCTCGAGCAGCTCGCGCAAGCCGGCCTTCCGGCAGCGGCGTTTTGCTTCGAGATCAAGGAAGCCGCGGCCGTAAACCACCTCCAAGCGGCCGAGCAGTTCATTCGCGAGCTCACGCGCGCGGGCTGCAAGATTGCGCTCGACGACTTCGGCTCGGGCTTGAGCTCGCTAGCGCATCTGAAGAGGCTTCCGGTGCAGTACCTGAAAATCGATGGCCGATTCGTCCGCAGGGTGCTCGAGGACCGCGTCGCCGAATCGATCGTGTCGGGAATCGCGAAGGCGGCTCGAACCCTCGGCGTCAGTGCGATCGCCGAGCACGTCGAGAGCGGGCCGATCGCCGATCGGCTCCGCGAGCTCGACGTGGAATACGGGCAAGGTTTCTACCTCGGCCGTCCTCAGGCTTTCGGCAAGGCGATCAGTCAGCCGCAACCCATCGCGCTGCGCTCGACCGTCTCTTAGCGTTTCTTCGCGTGCGCCGGCGGACGGAGTTCACATCGGCCGCCGTCACGCTCTGCCTATAATCGGCCGCGTTTTGTCGACTGACTGCACGGAGGTGACGGATGCGCAGACGCCTGACCTTGACCGTTGCGCTCAGTGCCGGCGCGCTAACGGGACTCGTCGCAGTTGCCGAGGCGGACACCGCCTACGTGACGGATAGCTTGCGGCTCGGCCTGCACCACACCGACGACACGAGCGACAAGCCGTTCGAGAATCTCGTGAGCGGTACGCCGCTCGAGATCATCGAGCGCAACACGAACTATGCCCATGTCCGAACGCCGGACGGGCAAGAGGGCTGGGTCAAGTCTGCCTACCTCGTCCAAGAGAAGCCGGCACAACTGCGCGTCGCCGAGCTCGAGGCGGAGCTCGCGGGGTTGCGCGGCGAGTTCGACGAAGCGCGCAGCGCGCGCTCCAGCGCCGAGCACGAGCTCCATCGAGTCGGCAAGGAAGCTGCGGCAACCGCAGGATCGACCGACGCGATCCAAGAGACGCTGGGCCGCCTCCAGAGCGAGAACGAAGCCTACGAAGCGCGCCTCGAGAGCTACCGGCGCAGCCTGCCGCTGCCGTGGGTGGCCGCCGCGCTGATCGTCACGCTCGCAGCCGGGTTTGTCGCGGGGCTATGGTGGCTCGACGCGCTGATACGTCGGCGCCATGGCGGCTTTCGAGTCTACTGACCTCGCCCGTTGCCGCTGCACGCTCCGCCAGTGCGCGACGCGCACGCCGAGAAGCACTGTCAATAAGAACGCATACAACAGCGGGTCGCCGATGTCGGCCTTGCTCTTGATCTGCCACCAGTAGTGAATCAGGCCGAGCACGGCGATCGGATAGACGAGCCGGTGCAGCTTGACCCAATTGCGGCCGAGGCGCCGCTGAAACCCGTTGGTCGACGTGACGGCGAGCGGCACCAGCAACACGAGCGCCGTGAAGCCAACCGTGATGAACGGTCGCTTCGCGATGTCCGCCAGCAGCGTGTCCCACGCGAGGCCGAGGTCGAGCAGCACGTAGGTGAGGAAGTGCAGTAGGACGTAGAAAAACGCGAAGAGGCCAAGCATCCGGCGGAACGACACGAGTCTGTTGAACCCGGTCGCGCGCCGAATCGGCGTGACGCACAGCGTGAGCATCAAAAGATTGAGGCCGGTCTTGCCGCAGGTGTTCAGGATCTCCTCGACGGGATTCGCGCCGAGGGACATCGAGGCGAGGCCGACGGCCTTCAGCACGAGCAGCACGAGCGGCACGAGGCACGCGCCGAACACGACGACCTTGAGAATTGCGATGCGGCGCGTCGTCATTCGGGCAATCGACGACGAGCTGCGTCAGTAGTTCTTGTTGAGGTCGAGCCCCGTGTACAACTGGGCAACCTGCTCGGCGTAGCCGTTGAACATCTGCGTCGGAATTCGCGGCGCGAACAAGCCGCCGCCAAGCCGGCGCTCGGTCGCCTGACTCCAGCGCGGGTGGTCCTTTTTCGGATTCACGTTCGAGTAAAAACCGTACTCGCTCGCGGCCGCCATGTTCCAACTCGTTTGCGGCTGACGCTCGAGGAAGTGGATACGCACCACGGACTTCGTGCCTTTGAATCCGTACTTCCACGGAATCACGATTCGCAACGGCGCGCCGCTCTGGTTGGGCAGCACCTTGCCGTAGAGCCCCACGGTGGCGAGCGTCAACGGGTGCATCGCTTCCTCGATCGTGAGCCCTTCGCGATAAGGCCAGTCGAGCACGGGGTAGCGGATGCCAGGCATCTGATCTTTGTCGGCGAGCGAGAAGAATTGCACGTACTTCGCTTTCGAGGTCGGCTCGAACCGCTTCAACAGGTCAGCCAACGGGAATCCCACCCACGGCACGACCATCGACCAGGCCTCGACGCAGCGGTGCCGATAGATGCGCTCTTCGAGCGTATGCGGCTTGAGGATGTCCTCGAGCGTAAAGGTGCCGAGCTTCGCCGCTTCGCCCGTCACTTGGACCGACCAGGGCTTGGTCTTCAAAGTGCCCGCATTTGCGGAGGGGTCGCCTTTGCCGGTGCCGAATTCGTAGAAGTTGTTGTAGGTCGTGATGTCTTCGAAGGTGTTGACCTTGTCGGTTGCCGAGTCGGGCCACTTCTTGACGTCGGCGAACTCGCCGCCGGGCGGAATCGTCGCGGCGTCCGCGGGCGGCGCGATGCTCGGCAGCAGCCCCGCCGCGACGGCACCGGCCAAGACGGCGCGGCGACTCAGGAAAGCGGGCTCGGGTGTGATCTCGGAGGGTTTGATTCCGCGGTCGAGTTGGCTGCGCATGCTTGTCCCCGTCGTGGTGGTCGTACTCGGTTCTGACGCCGCGAACGGCGAAAAGTTTGGCGATGCAGGTTCGTCGTTTCCAACCAGTGGTGCACCAAGATCGTGCGTCGCGTCGCCAGAGTTCGTTAGAATACGCCCGTCCCAGCGATACACAAAACGACCCGGCAAGCGGGCGTTGTCAGCTCTGAATCTCTGCGTCAAGTTTTTTGGGGGCACCAATGAAGCTAATTACGGCAGTGGTCAAACCGTTCCGCCTCGACGACGTGCGCAATGCGCTTGCGGAAGTCGGCGTCCAAGGAATGACGGTCACCGAGGTTAAAGGGTTCGGGCGGCAGCGGGGCCACACGGAGCTTTACCGAGGTGCCGAGTATGTCGTCGATTTCTTGCCCAAGGTGAAGGTGGAGGTTGCCGTCACCGACGAGCTAGTCGAGCGCGTAATCGAGGCGATTATCGATGCGGCCAAGACGGGCAAGGTCGGCGACGGCAAGATCTTCGTAACGGATCTCGCGCAGGTCTATCGAATTCGCACCGGCGAGACGGGCGACCAAGCGATCTGATCGAACGATAACAATTTAGGGGGGATCGATCGTGCTAAACAGACTAGCGGCGAAGTCGCCGCTTGCGCTCATTGGCGCACTAACACCCGCGCTCGCGTTTGCACAACCGTCAGACTCCGGCGACGCGGCCTGGCTGCTCACGTCCACGGTGCTCGTGCTGATGATGACGTTGCCTGGGCTCGCGCTGTTCTACGGCGGCCTCGTTCGCAGCCGCAGCGTGCTCTCGGTGCTGATGCAGTGCTTCGCGCTGTGCTGCATCGTGTCCGTGTTGTGGCTGGTCTTCGGCTACTCCGTCGCGTTCACGGGCGACGGAGCGTTCGTCGGCGGCCTCACCAAGGCCTGGCTCAGCGGAGTCGAGGTCGGCTCCGTCAGCGGCACGATTCCCGAGACGGTGTTCGTGATGTTCCAGCTCACCTTCGCGATCATCACTCCGGCGCTGATCGTGGGGGCATTCGCAGAGCGCACGCGTTTCGGGGCGATGCTGCTGTTTTGCACGCTTTGGTTCGTGCTCGTGTATCTGCCGGTCGCGCATTGGGTATGGGGCGGCGGCTGGCTTGCCGATATGGGCTTCCGCGACTTCGCCGGCGGAGCGGTCGTGCACGTCAACGCGGGCGTCGCGGCGCTCGTCGCCGCGCTCGTCATCGGCAACCGGAGCGGTTTCCCGACCACGCCGATGCTGCCGCACAACCTGACGATGACCGTGAGCGGTGCATCGCTGCTCTGGGTGGGCTGGTTCGGCTTCAACGCGGGTAGCGCGCTCGCGGCGAACGGCTCGGCGGGAATGGCGATGCTCGTCACGCACACCGCGGCGGCCGCGGGCTCGCTCGCTTGGATGGGCCTCGAGTGGTGGAAGTTCGGCAAGCCGAGCGTGCTCGGTATCGTGACGGGCATGGTCGCGGGCCTCGGAACGATCACCCCTGCCTCAGGGTTCGTCGGCCCGATGGGCGCCCTCGCAATCGGGCTCGCCGCGGGCGTCATCTGTTTCTTTGCGACCCAGATCGTCAAGCGGAAGCTCAAGATCGACGACTCGCTCGACGTCTTTCCGGTGCACGGAGTCGGCGGATTCACGGGCCTTTTGTTGACGGCCGTATTCTCCGCGCCTTCCCTCGACGGCCTCGGACTGCCGGACGGGGTGTCGATCGGTCAGCAGCTGCTCACGCAGCTGATCGGCGCCGTTGCGACGGCCGCTTGGTGCGGCATTGCGACGTGGGTGATCTTGAAGGCCGTGAACGCGGTGCTACCGTTGCGCGTGTCGGCCGAGCAGGAGAACGAGGGTCTCGACCTCGTTCTGCACGACGAGCGCGGCTACAGCCTCTAAGCCGCCGCGCCTTCCCGGCCGAGCGGGAGCTTGAGAATCACTTCCAAGCCTCCCTCGGCCCGGTTGCGTGCTTCGACGGAGCCGCCGTGCAGCTCCATCACGCGCGCGGTGATCGCGAGCCCGATGCCTTGGCCGCCTTTCGCGTGGTCGCGGCTCTTGTCGGTTCGATAGAACGGTTCGAAGATGCGAGTGAGATCGTCGGGCGAGACTCCGGGCCCGCGGTCGAGCACACGGACGGTGGCGTTGCCGAGACCCCTGTCCACGTGGACCTCGATCGGCTTGCCGCTGTCCGAATAGATCAAGGCGTTGCGCACGACGTTCTCGACGGCGCTCTTGAGGCCGACCGGGTCACCGAGCACCTGCACTTCGCCCGCCGTGCAGTATTCGACCGCAGTCTCCGGATGCTCGAAGCGCGCGTCGTCGACGACCTCGGCTACGAGAGCGTCGAGGAGCACCACGTCGCGACGCGGTTCCGTGGCCGTGCGCAGGCGGGTCAGCGTCATGACTTGGCCGACGAGCTCATCGAGCTTCTCCGTATCGCGCTCGATGCGCTCGAGGTCCGGCTGCGCGGCCGCGTCCGCACGCCGTTGTGCCAGCGCAAGCGCGACGCGAATTCGCGCGAGCGGCGAGCGCAGCTCGTGCGACACGTCGCGCAGCAGCGTTTCCTTGTCGGTCACGAGCGCCTGGATGCGCTCGGCCATCTTGTCGAAGTCGCGCGCGAGCGTGCCGACTTCGTCCCTACGTCGGTCGAACGGCCGGCCGACGCGCGTTTCGAGCGCACCCGCCGCAAGCGCGCGGCTCGCCTTCTGCAGCCGCACGATCGGCGACGACAAGTAGCGCGCGAGCAGCAGGGACGTGAGCGGCGGCGGCGAATAGCGCGATGCTGAGCACCGCCACCTGCGTGCCGGGCCACATCAGGACGCCGAACACCGTGAGCGGCGCGCGCGCAAACAACAACCGGTATTCCTCGTTGTTCGGGCCGATCATCTGCGGCGTGAGCTGCATCGGCCGCAGGTTCGGCGGAGCCTGCGGGCGGACGAACGGACGCGTCACGAGTAGGCGTGCGAGCTCACGCGGCATCGCGCGGCCGAGCAACTCGTCGCCGCGCTCGTTGGTGACGAGCAGCACCGTGCCCGGGGAGGGCCGCGGATGCTTGAACAGCCATTGTTTGAGCTCGCGCTCGCCGCCGCGCGCGAGCGCTTCGGAGACCTCTTGGATGATCTTGTCGCGGCCTTCGATGTTGACTTGGTCGAACGACTGCCCCGCAAGCCTGAAGCTCACATAGACCGCGCCGACCAGCGTGATGGTCATCGCGATCATGAACGTGATCAGGATCTTCCAGAACAGGCTCACGGCTCACTTCTCCGGAGGCACGAGCACGTAGCCGCTGCCACGGATGCTGCGGATCACGACGTCGGCGCTTTCATCGCCGCCGACCTTGCGCCGCAGGTTGCTGATGTGGGTGTCGAGGCTCCGGTCGTCGGGCAGCAGCTGCCGCCCGAGCGCCGTACGCGTGAGCGCTTCGCGCGACACGACTTCGCCCGGCGCGCGCATCAGCGTCACGAGGATCACGAACTCCGCGTTCGTGAGCTTCAGCGATTGCTCGCCGAGCCACGCTTCGCGGCGCCGCAGGTTCACGCGGAGCTTGCCGACGGCCATCTCGACGGGCTCGTCGCCCTCGGGCTCCGTCGTACGCCGCAAGATCGCTTTCACGCGCGCGAGCAGCTCGCGCGGATTGAACGGCTTCGACAGGTAGTCGTCCGCGCCGAGATCGAGCCCAACGATTCGGTCCACGTCGTCGCCGCGCGCCGTCAGCATCAGCACCGGCGTCTTCGATCCAGCCTCGCGAAGCTGCTTCAAAACGTCGAAACCCGACAGGCCGGGCAACATGACGTCGAGAATGATGAGGTCGTAGTTTTCGCGCTGCGCGTTGCGCAGCCCCTGAATTCCCGACGGAACCGTCGAGAGCTCGATGCCTTCCGGCGCGAGATATTCGACGAGCATCTCTGCGAGACGCGCGTCGTCGTCGATCATTAGCAAACGGCTGTTCTGGCACGGCGTGCGCTCCCGGACGGATGAAAATTGTCCACAAAAGGTCACGAAACCCAAAGGGAACGTGTGTGAATCTGACAAATATTGAGACTGACGAATATTGAGACTTCGAAGTCTCGCTGGCTAGCGCGTCCAGAGGTCGAGCTGACCGCCCGGGGCCGGAGGACGCCTGAACGCCGTGCAGTTCAGGACGGTTTCACGGTCGAGATCGAGCGTCCGGCGCGCGCGCTCGAAACGCGCGCGCAGCAGCGCTGCAAACGGCCCCGCGCCCCGCTGGCGGCCGTGAAAGGTCGAGTCGTAGAGCGAGCCCCCGTGCATCTGACGGATCAGGCTCAACACGTGCCCGGCGCGGTCGGGATAGTGCTCGCGCAGCCACTCTTCGAAGAGGTCTTTGAGCTCGTGCGGGAGGCGCAACAGAACGTAGCCGGCGGAGCGGGCCCCCGCGGCGGCGGCTTGCTCCAGGATGCGCTCGAGCTCGTGGTCGTTCAGTGTCGGGATGATCGGCGCGGCCATCACGCCCGTCGGAACGCCGTTACTCGCGAGCTCGCGGATCACGTTCAGGCGTTGCCTCGGCCCCGCCGTCCGCGGCTCGAGCTTGCGCTTGAGCTCGTCGTCGAGCGTGGTGACGCTCACCATCACCGCGACCAGATTGTCCGCCGCGAGCTGCTTCAGCAGATCGAGGTCCCGGAGGATCAACCCGCCTTTCGTGATGATCGTGAGCGGATGCTTCAGCTCGAGTAGCGTTTCGAGGATCCGGCGCGTGACGAGCAACCTCCGCTCGACGGGCTGGTAGGGGTCCGTGTTGCCGCCGATGTGCAATCGGCCTCACCGCGTACTTCGGAGCGGCGAGCTCCGCGCGCAGCAGCTCGACCGCGTTCGGCTTATAGAAGATCTGCGTTTCGAAATCCCGTCCGGGCGAGAGATCGAGGTACGAATGCGATGGTCGAGCGTAGCAATAGATGCAGCCGTGCTCGCAGCCGCGGTACGGATTGATGGACTGGTCGAAGCCAATGTCGGGAGAGTCGTTGCGCGCGATGATCGTGCGTGCCGCGTCGACGTGCACTTCCGTGCGCGGCGCCACGGGCGCGTCGTCCTCGCGCAGCGCGGCGTCGAGCGCATCGCCGTCGGGCACGTGCTCGCGCCGGGCGAATCGCCCCTCCGGGTTCGACAGAGCACCGCGGCCTTTGATTTCCACCTTTACATAAGAGCGCAGGTACAGCGCGGCGGTCAACGGTTGGCGAGCTCCGCCGTTGTTAGCCCCCGAACTCTCACTTTCTTGGTCAGGGAGGCCGAACATGAAACGGACTGCTTTATTGGTGAGCCTGGCGTGGTTGGTCTGCAGCACGCAAGCATTTGCGGATGCGGCCGAGCGTGCGGACGAACGTGGCGACCGCGTCGAGCAGCGCCTCGACAATCGCGGTGACCGCATCGAGAACCAACTCGATCGGCGCGGTGACCGCGTGGATCGGCACCTCGATCGCGCCTCGGATCGCGCCGACGTGGCCGGGCGCGAGCTCGCCGCCGAGCGACTCGATGCGAAAGGCGACCGGATCGACTCCCGCCTCGATCGGCGCGGCGAAGCGCGGGATCGCCAACTCGATCGCCGCGGTCAGAACATCGACCGGCGGATGGATCGGCGCGGGTCGCGTCGCCCGTAACCGGCAGTCGCCAGCGACGCTGACGCAAACCGACGGCCGCCCGAGCTTAAGGGCTCACGGCGGCCGTTTCCTTGCTGAATGCGGTGTCCTGGCTGCAGCGTCGAGGAGGCTAGCCCTCGTTGGGGCCCTTGCCTGCGGCTTCGTCGTTTTCGGATTCGTCGTCGTCTTTGTCTTTGTCGGTCACGTAGAACCGGAAGTAGTGCGTGAACTGCACGTTGTCGGTCGCCACGGGCTCACCCGCGACGATCCTCGGACGGAAGTGCGCCTCGCGCAGCCGACGGTTGTAACGCGTCTCGAGCGTGCTCGGCTGGCCGCCCTGTCTGCCCACCGTCGCGACGTTGAACGGCCGCCCGTCTGCAGACACGTCGAAGTCGAAGGTGATTTGCCCCCAGGAATAAGGCTTCGAGCGCGCGCCGCGATCCACCGCATTCAACGGAGCGATGAAATCGATCATCGCAGGCTTCGCGAAGAAGGCCGTGGCGTCGACGTCGGGCTTCGAGCTCAACGCAGCCCATGCCTGTCCGTAGTAGTCGCGCGCGGTCGCGGGATCGTTCGCCACGATCGCCCAGTCGCCGAGCGTGGCGAGCGACAGGCCGCGCTCGACGGGGTCGATGTCCGCGTTCTGCTCGAGGATCGAAACGAGCCTCGTGTGTGCATCGGCTTCTTCGTTCTGAGCCGTCAGCAAATCGATGCGAACGAGTTGCCGCAGCGGGGTCAGCAGGCCCGGGCTCGTCGCGCCCAACTGCGCTTCCTGGGACTTCAAGACCTCTTCGTACTGCTCGCGCGCGCTGATCGTGAGCCGCGAGCGCTGGTAGTAGTCAGCGAGCTGATAGCGGTACGGAATGACGCGCGGGTCGCCGGCCCCGAAGCGGCGCACGGCGTTGTCGAGCCGCTCGAGCTGCATCCGGCGGGCTTCGACGGTATCGCCGATCCCGAGGTAGGCCGTGGTGATGTCGTCGAGCAGCGGCGCTTGCTCGACGTTGAACAGCCCGAGATTGCGCTGGCTTACATGTTGCGCGCTCTCGAGGGTCGCAATCGCTTCCGGGTAACGCGCCGCTTTGATATATGCACGACCGAGGCCGCGAAACGGGTCGACGAGCGTCATCGAGAACTCGCCCTCCGCAGCTTCGACGAGGTCGATCGCGTTGAGATAATTTTCTTCGGCCTTGTCGGTCTGGCGGAGCTCGGATTGGATGCGTGCGAGCGCCGCAAGATCGGCTGGATAACCCGGATCCTTGACGTTCTTTTGCTCGGCGACGGCGGCCAGTGCGGGCGTCAGCGCGGCGTCGAAGTCGTTCGCTCCGACGAGTATGTCGCGGCCGCGGCGCAACGACGGCAACTTGCCGTGATCGGGCCCGTCTTGATCCGCGGTTGCGGCAGGCCTCGTCGGGACGGTTTCGGACGGCTGCGCGGCGAGAGAGCCGGCGAACGAACCGGCGGCGAATAGGAGCACCAGGCGGCTAGTCGTCGCGGGTCTTGCCTTCCGCTTGTGTTGTAAGTGCATCTGGCGTGTACCGATAGTTGAATTGAAGAGCGAGTGCCTCGCGCGACACGATCTCGCCGTTCGCAATCTGCGGCCGGAAACGCGAGCGCCTGATGTGCCGCAGCACGGCTTCGTCTTTGAGACCCGGAGGGTTGGACTCGACCACTTGGACGTTGTCGCTGTGGCCCTGCTTGTCGAGGTCGAACCTGACGAGCACGTGGCCCGATTGGCGCGTTCGGCTCCTGGCTCAAGCCTCGCAGACTGATCGGCTCGCGCAGCACGTAGTTGGGTCCCGTGAACCACTCGGTGCGAAGTTTTTCGCCGTCCGGCACTTCGCCGAGCAGCTCCCAGGCGCGCCGGTACTCGGCACCGTCGTAATCGACCTTCGTGAACGCGACTTCCCAGTCGCCGAGGTCGCGCAGCACTTCCGCCACGGCGAGCTCGTCGGGGTTCGTCTGGGCGATCAGGAGGGCGAGCGCATCGCGCAGCGCACCCGCGCCTTGGCCCTCGGGAATTCGTTGATTGCGGAAGCTGTTACCGATGCCCATCAGCGGCCGCACCTGCCGAACGTCGTCCTTGCCGACGGTGTCGCGAATCGTTCGGAGCGCGCGCGCGTATTGATCGCGCTCCTCTTGAAAGCGTCCGCTTTCGCGCAGCCAAGCCGCGTACTTGTAAATCGCGCCGAGAGATTCGTCCGACTCCGGGGCGTGGCCGCGCTCGATGAGCCGCAACGCCTCGAGCTGTTGGGCGTCGGCCTCGGCGGGTTTGTTCAGCTCGACGAACGACCGCGTCATTCGATCGAGCAGCGGCACCTGGTCCTCGTTGAGCAGGCCGAAAGCGCGGCGATTGACCGTGCGCGCCTCGCTGTAGACGGTAATCGCTTCCAAGTAGTCGCCGCTTCGTGGTAATTGTCGCCGAGGTTCGTCAGCGGCGTGATCACCAGCGGCGAAAACGGTCCATCGATCGCGCGGTAGATCTCTACGACGCTCAGGTAGCTCTTCTCTGCGGCGTCGTGATCGCCGGCACGCCGCTGCGCGTTGCCGAGGTCCGTGTAGGCTTCGGCACTCTGGCGGCTGTTCTTGCCGAATTCCTGCTCGGTCGATTTGACGAGCCGTTCGTTGGCGGCCACGACCTCTTTCGGATCCGTTTGCGTGACGAGACGGTCGTCGGTGCCGGTATCCGTGGCGGCGGGCGGCGCTGCTTCGACGACGGGGCCTGTGATTGGGGCGCTCGGGCTGGGCGAGCGTGATCGGCAGCACGCAGTAACCAACGAGCGCAACGAGGGCCCGCTGCAATCCTTTGCGGCGCGCATTGCGACCCGTTGGGCGAAAATACGCCATCGCAAGCATTCTATCCCCAAAATTTGCCGTGCCGCAGTCCGAGCAGCAATTGCGTCCCGGGCCGCCGGCGAGCGGGGGGATCGGCCTGGTTCGCTGTCTCATGGCGGAGTTGAGTTCCTGGCCGCGCATTTAACGTTCACGAGGCATGACGGCTTCGGCGCGGGTGTGCGCAGCACTCGTTGAGTCTATAATGGCGCGCCACCTGGGGGGGTGAACGCGATGGTTCGATGTATTCATCGTCACGCTTCTCGTCAGCATGCCGCGCGGCAGTTGCCGTCGCGGCCACTGTTTCGCCTCGACTGCCGAGGACTGCGGCTACACTCCCACCGTTGAACGCTGCCTGACGTCTTGGGTCACAGAGCACTGAAGAGCAAGGAAGCCGTTTCCGGCAAGCCCTCCGACTGATGGACCCTACCAACACCGCAGGCGATTTCTTTCATCGCGTCGTGGACTGTCAATGGGCATGCCCCGCTCACACCGACGTTCCCGAGTACATACGTTTGATCGCGCAAGGCAGATTCGACGACGCCTACATGCTCAATCGCGAGTCGAACGTGTTCCCTGGAATCCTCGGCCGGGTGTGCGATCGACCGTGCGAGCCCGCCTGTCGGCGCGGCCGCGTCGAGGACAAGCCGGTCGCGATCTGCCGGTTGAAGCGCGTCGCGGCAGACAATTGCGGCGACATCAGCGCGCGGCTTGCCGAAAGCGCCGCGCGAGCGGAACGGCAAGCGGATCGCGCTCGTCGGCGCCGGCTGCGCGTCGCTCACGGTCGCGAACGATCTCGCTCCACTCGGCTACGAATGCGTGATCTTCGAGGCGCTCGAGCGGCCGGGCGGCTTGATGCGCACGCAACATTCCCGGCGTTCCGCCTGCCCGGCGAGGTGCTCGACGAGGAGATCGACAACATCCTGCGACATCGGCGTCGACCTCAAGCTGTCGTCACCGGTGAACAGTCTCCGCGCGCTACTCGCTGAGCGGTTCGACGCGGTGTTCATCGGCAGCGGCGCGCCGAAGGGCAAGAACCTCAGGCTTCCGGGCCGCGATGCGAGCGACCGCATCCACATCGGTATCGACTGGCTCGGCTCGATCGCGTTCGGTCACACCGAATCCGTCGGCGAGCGTGTGCTGATCATCGGCGTCGGCAACACCGCGATGGACTGCTGCCGCAGCTCGCTTCGGCTCGGGGCGCAAGACGTCAAGGTCATCGCGCGCAAGCCGCGCAACTTCTTCAAGGCGTCGGACTGGGAGCTCGAGGACGCCGAGGAAGAGCGCGTCGAGATCGTCGTCAACCACTCGCCGAAGGAGTTCGTCATCGAGGCCGGCAAGCTCGTCGGCATGAAATTCGACGAGCTCGAGTACGAGCTCGACGCCGGCGGGCGAGATCGTGGCGCAGAAGGTGCTTCGCGAGGTGTTCCTGCCGTGCGACGACGTCGTGCTCGCGATCGGCCAGGAGAACGCGTTTCCTTGGATCGAGCGCGACCTTGGGGCTGTCGTTCGACAAGTACGACGTGCCCGTCGATCGACCCTGTTACGTACGAGTCGTCACGCGCCCGGCGTCTTCTTCGGCGGCGATTCGGCGTTCGGGCCGAAGAACATCATCTGGGCCGTGGAGCACGGCCATCAGGCGGCAATCTCGATCCACAAGCGCTGCGAGGGCAGCGACCTGAAGCAGCGCATGCCGCGCGGCGTGAACCTGGTCGACGTGCGAAAATGGGCATTCACGAGTGGAGCTACAGCAACGGGTACGACACCTCCACCCGCCGCATCATGCCGCACGTCGATCTCAAGAGCCGCTTCAAGAAGCTCAACATCGAGGTCGAGCTCGGGTTCACGGCGGAGCAAGTCGCTCACCGAGGTCGAGCGTTGCCTCAACTGTGACTTGCAGACGGTGTTCACGCCGAGTCTTTGCATCGAGTGCGACGCGTGCATCGACATTTGTCCCGTCGATTGCCTCGCGATCACGCCGAACGGCGACGCAGCCCGCGCTCGAGGCGCGGCTCAAGGCGCCGCGCCTCAATCCGGACCAGCCGTTTTTCGTTTCCGAGCCGTTGAAGCAGACCGGCCGCGTGATGCTCAAAGACGAGAACCTCTGCGTCCACTGCGGGTTGTGCGCCGAGCGCTGTCCGACGGGCGCGTGGGACATGCAGAAATCAACGGTATCGATACCGTACGCGGGCGACGGCGGCGGCCGGCAGGATCAGGGCGAGTGGCAGACCACAAGAAAAGCCGGCTGAACGACTTCGTTCTGAAGCTCGCGAACGTGAACGGCACCGGCTCGGCCAGTGCGAATTCGCTGCTCATGAAGGCCGTGTTCCGGATGGGCATTCCGGTCAGCGGCAAGAACTTCTTTCCGTCCAACATTCAAGGGCTGCCGACCTGGTACGAGATCCGCGTAAGCGGCGACGGCTACCTCGGCCGCTCGGGCGCCGTCGACGTGATGGTCGCGATGAACTGCGCAGACTTATGCGCGCGACCTCGCCGAGGTGACTCCGGGCGGCGTACTGCTCTACGACTCGACTTGGCCGCGCGATCGCCTGCTTGCACGCCGCGACATACGAGATCCTCGGCGTGCCGCTCGCGCGGATGTGCAACGAGCACTTCGCGAACGCGCGCACGCGGATCCTGATGAAGAACATGGCTTACGTGGGCGACGCTCGCAGCGCTGCTCGATCTCGATCGAAAGATCATCGAACGGCTCGTGCAGGAAACGTTCGCACGCAAGGCGGCGCTCAGCCGAGGCGAACATGGAGGCGATCAACCTCGGCTACGACTACGCTGTCGCGAACTTCGACTGCCCGCTGCCGACGCGCGTGAAGGCGCTCGACAAGACCGCCGGCCACATCATGATCGACGGCAACACGGCGGCGGCGCTCGGCTGCGTGTACGCCGGCGCAACGGTCGGTGCGTGGTATCCGATCACGCCGTCGACGTCGTTGATGGACGCGTTCAAGGCGTTTTGCGAGCGCTATCGCAAGGACCCGAAGACCGGCGAGAAGCTCTATTGCATCGTGCAGGCCGAGGACGAGCTCGCCGCGATCGGCATCGTGCTCGGCGCAGCATGGAACGGCGCGCGTGCGTTCACGCCGACCAGCGGGCCCGGGATCTCGCTGATGAACGAGTTCCTGGGTTTCGCGTACTTCACCGAGCTGCCTGCAGTGGTGTTCGACGTGCAGCGCGTGGGGCCGTCGACCGGAATGCCGACGCGCACGCAGCAGGCGGACATCCTGTCCGCCGCGTTCGCGTCGCACGGCGACACGAAGCACGTGTTGCTGTTTCCGCGCGATCCGCGTGAGTGTTTCGAGCTCGCGGTGAAGGCATTCGACCTCGCCGACCGCCTTCAGACCCCCGTGATCGTGCTGTCGGATCTCGACATCGGCATGAACGATTGGATGTGCAAGGAGCTCGAGTGGGATCCGAGCTATCAAGCCGGATCGCGGCAAGGTGCTCAACGCGGAGCAGCTCGAAAGCGCCAAGAGCTTCCATCGCTATCTCGACGCGGACGGCGACGGTATTCCCTATCGCACGCTGCCCGGCGTGCATCCGCGCGGCGCGTACTTCGTCCGCGGGTCCGGACACAATCAATTCGGCGCGTACACGGAAGACTCGGTCGAATACCAGCAGGTGGTCGATCGGTTTGAGCAGGAAGTGGCGGGCGGCGGCGCGAGATCGTCCCGAGCCGGCGGTCCTGCGGCGCGCCGCAAAGCCTGCCAAGTGGGGGATCGTCGCGGTCGGCAGCTCCGACGCCGCGGTCCACGAGGCGCTCGACAGGCTCGCGGAGAAAGGCATCCACCTCGACTACTGCCGGATCCGCGCCTACCCGTTCGGCGCAGAAGTCGCGCAGTTCCTCGAGCAGCACGAGCGCGTATTCGTCGTCGACCAGAACCGCGACGCGCAGTTGAAGAGCCTGCTCGTGCTCGAGACCGGCCATGCGCCGGAGCGTCTGCAGTCGATCCTTCACTATGGCGGACTGCCGATGGACTGCCGCTGCGTGGTCGACGCGCTCGCGCTCGCGGCAGCGCAGGGAGAGGCGGCATGACGTCGATCGCGAAACCGAAGATCGTCCACCAAGGCCTGAAGCGCAACGCGCTCGGGCTCACGGTGCGCGACTACGAGGGCGGCATGTCCACCCTGTGCGCGGGCTGCGGCCACGACTCGATCACGGCTGCGATCGTCCAGGCGTTCTTCGAGCTCGATATTCCGCCGCACAGCGTCGCGAAGATGAGCGGCATCGGCTGCTCGTCGAAGACGCCGGCTTACTTCATGAGCGCGTCGCACGGGTTCAACTCCGTGCACGGCCGCATGCCGTCGATCGCGACCGGCGCGAACGCCGCGAATCGGGGGCTCTATCTGCTCGGCGTGTCCGGCGACGGCGACTCGCTGTCGATCGGCCTCGGCCAGTTCATGCATGCGCTGCGCCGCAATCTCGACATGGTCTACATCATCGAGAACAACGGCGTGTACGGCCTAACGAAGGGCCAGTTCTCGGCGTCGGCGGACGTCGGCTCCAAAGCGAAGCGTGGCGAAGTGAACAAGCAGCCGCCGATCGATCCCGTGCAGGTCGCGATGGCGCTCGGCTGCACGTTCGTCGCGCGCAGCTTCTCCGGCGACAAGGACCAGCTCGTGCCGCTGATCAAGGCCGGCGTGCGGCATCGCGGATTCGCGCTGATCGACGTGCTGTCGCCGTGCGTGACGTTCAACGATCACGAGGAGTCGACGAAGAGCTACGCGCACGCGCGCGAGTTCAGTACACCCCGTGATCCACGCGGACTTCGTGCCGCCCGCGCAGGAGATCAAAGCCGCCTACGACGAAGGCGAGGTGATGCCGATCGAGCTGCACGACGGCAGCCGCATCGCTGCTGCGCAAGGTCGCGAAAGACTACAACGTCGGCAATCGCGGCGAGGCGATCGAGTACATCCGCAGGCACCAGCGCGACGGCGAGATCGTGACGGGGCTGCTCTACGTCGACGAGGGCGAGCCCGACCTGCACGGCGTCAACGGCACCACCGCGGTGCCGCTGAACCAATTACCCTTCGAAGCGCTGTGCCCCGGCGCCGAGAGCTCTCGCGGCGCTCCAGAAGCGCTTCCGCTAACCGCCCTGGCGCGCCCCGCCCGGGTCATCCCAAGGTGCGCGCCGCGCCCGGAGCGCGTGCTCCGATCGGCCGCAAACCCGCGCCGGCTCTCGCAGTTGTGACGTGATTCACCGTAATCCGGCCGCGAAAACGGCAGTTTAGGACGCTGAATTCGTGCGTGGGGCTCAACGCCGATGTCCGACCGACCAGCATCGATCCAGGGTGTCCGCGACCGTCTGACTGGGCTGCTCGCCGATTGGGGCGCCGAGCTGTCCGTGGTGCTCAAGGAGCTCGAGGAGAAGCGCGCCCGGCTCGAGACGCTCGAGAGCCAGCACGCCGGCCACGACGGCGAGACTGCAGTCGCTGCAGAAGCGGCTCGACGGGCAGGACCAACTGATCGAAACGCTCAAGGCCGAAGGCGAGGAAGTCGTCGAAGCTCCGCAGCGAAGTTCGCGGCAAGGATCTGGAGTTCGAGCGCGTGAGCTCGGAGCTCGACAGCAAGAAAGAGCTGATCCGTGCGCTGCGCCGCGATGCAGAGGTCGTGGATCGGCTGAAAGCGGACGCCAAGCTCAAGGATCGCGAGATCGAGGATCTCAGAGGCCAGATGCAGCGAGCCGAGCAGCGGATCGAGGATCAAAGCAAGGAGCTCAGCGCCGTGCGCGAAGTGGCCGGGAAGGCGAGCGAGGAGTCGGCCGAGCTCGAGGCTCTGCGCGCCGAGCTCGAGGCGCGCAAGTCGATGATCAAGAGCCTGCGCGCCGACCAGGAGCGAATCGGCACGCTCGAGGCGAGCGTGCGACGAGAAACGTGAGATCATCGAGCAGCTCGAGGCGTCGCTGAACCGGCACTCGAACACGATCCTCGAGCTCAAGCGCAGCGCCGAGGCGTGGAAGCGCAAGTACCAGGCGTGTGAAGGGCAACAGCTCGACGGCGGAGACGTCCGTGAGCCTGCCGACGCTCAGCGACACCGACGTGCGCGCGATCGAGCAGCTGGAAAAGACCGTCGACACGAAATCGGACGCGACGATCGCGATCGACATGCGGCGCTCGCTGCTCGAAGCGCGCCGCACCGCGTCTCAAGGTAGCGGCGAAAAGTAGCCGCGCTCGAGCCGGCGCGCTCCGCCGCGCCCAAGCCTGCCGCGCGCCGCGAGGCGCCAGAACGCTCAAGCCATTGAGCGGTCAGTCGTTTCGATTTGCCCGCCGAGCCGACTCGTTGCAAAAAGTTATGTTGCGTCGCGGTCAATTATGTTGAACGATTCGTCATTATTGTGACTGCTCTCACAGACACTTCGCGACGAAACATCGAGCCTGACTCTGAGCGCTATTTAACGGAACGTTGATGACTCGGTTCCGTCTAATTTGCCAACTGATCAATCAACGGAGGGCGTTTCGACAACGACTTGATAACAAGAAGAACCAAGAGCCGCACGCCTGTGTGCACCGCGAACACAAGGTAAGAGGATAAAGATGACACTATCGGAGTCTCTTGCTGCTCATCGGGAAATGATTTCCCAAGAGACATTCCGCCAGCTCTTTCATCGACGATCTCACGGCGTTCGCCACCGAGCATCACGCGCAACACTGGCGCGGCACGTTCGCAGAATTCCTGCACGACATCCTTCCCGAAGGATCCCCCTAAGTTCACCCGCTCGTCGCACCAGTACATCTACGACATGTTGTGCTGGTATCGCGACGCGCGCGATTCCGTCGGGAGATCGCCGCAGGCCGACGCCGAAGCCATCGCGTCGGAGAAGGCCCTGTTCGCCGGCGAGCTGTTCGGCATCGACGCCGCGCTCGATCGCGTGATCGACTACTTCAAGGCGGCGGCCGCGGGCTCCGACGTCGGCCGGCGACTGCTGCTGCTGCTCGGCCCGCCGTCGGGCGGCAAGTCGACGCTCGTGATCCTGCTGAAGCGCGGGCTCGAGGAGTACAGCCACACGGAGGACGGCGCGCTCTACGCGCTCGAAGGGTTCGCCGCTCCACGAGTCGCCGCTGAATCTGATTCCCGCGAGCCTGCGGCCGCGCTTTCGCGCGACCTACGGCGTCGACATCAACGGCGAGCTGTCGCCGTACGCGCGCGCGCGGCTCGACGACGAGTTCCAGGGCGACTTCATGCGCTTCCCGGTGGAGCGTGTGTTCCTGTCCGAAGCCGCGCGCGTCGGCGTCGGCACCTACGCGCCGCACGACCCGACGACGGCCGACATCGCCGACCTCGTCGGCTCGGTGGATCTTGTCGAAGGTCGCCGACATCGGCGACGAAGGCGATCCGCGCGCCTGGTCGTGGTCGGGCGCCGTCTACGCCGCGAGCCGCGGCGTGCTCGAGATGATCGAGATCCTCAAGGTCAAGCGCGAGTTCCTGTACCTGCTGCTCACGCTGACGCAGGAGAAGAACGTCAAGGTGTCGCGCTTCCCGCTGATCCATCTCGACGAGACGATCCTCGCGCACACGAACCTCGCCGAGTTCAACAAGTTCCTCCAGGAGAAGGAGAACGAGGCGCTGCTCGATCGCATGGTGATCGTGAAGGTGCCGTACACGCTCTCGTTCCGCGACGAGGCGCGGATCTACCGCAAGCTCGTGTCGAGCGCGCCAGCGTTCCGCAAGGTGCACTTCGACCCGCACGTGCTCGACCTCGCCGCCGTGTTCTCGATCCTCACGCGGCTGCAGAAGCCGACGCGCGAGGGGCTCGATCTCACGAAGAAGCTCAAGCTCTACGCCGCGAGGACGTCGAAGGGCTTCACCGCGGCCGACGTGCCGCGGATCCGCGCGGAGTCGTCCGACGAAGGCCTCACGGGAGTGAGCCCGCGCTTCGTGATCAACGCGATCTCCAACGCGATCACGCGCAACGACGTCGCGAGCCTCACGAGCATGGACATGCTGCTCGCGCTCAAGGACGCGATCGAGACGGACGCGCGCATGGACGCGGGCCGCAAGAAGCAGTGGATCGAGTTCCTCGTGCTCGCGCGCAAGGACTTCTACAACCGCTGGGTCAAGGAAGACGTGCATCGCGCGCTGTTCGCGTCGTTCCAGACCGAGGCGCAGGAGCTGCTCGAGAAGTACCTCGACGAGGTCGAGGCGTCGCTCGACAAGCGCGAGATCGAGGATCCGATCACCGGCGAGTCGCGCCCGCCCGACGAGCGCTTCCTGCGCTCGGTGGAGGAGAAGATCAAGATCTCGGAGTCCGGCAAGATGTCGTTCCGGCAGGAAGTCGTGCGCAAGGCGATGGTCGCGTTCAAGGCCGGCGAGAAGTTCACGCTCGACAACCACTCGCGGCTGCACGAGGCCATCGAGCAGTACCTGTTCGAGGAGCGCCGCGACGTGCTGCGGCTCGTCACCTCGCGTGCGCGGCCCGACGAGGATGCCGAGCAGAAGATCTCGGCGGTGCAGGAGCGGCTGATCGAACGAGTACGGCTACGACGCCCACAGCGCGAAAGAGGCTCTCAACTACGTCACGACGTTGCTGTCGCAGGAATAGGCGGCAGAGGAGAAGGGCGATGGACAACGAGTCGTCCGACTTCATCGAGCGCCCGGGAGCAGACCGCCACTGGTACGACCTGTTCTCGCGCGGCGCGCGCGACTGGCTGCGCCACAACGACAAAGTTCGTTCGGCTGTTCGCGAGAAGCTGCCCGAGCTGATCGCGAACAGCGACGTGCTGCCGCGCGCCGACAGCACCGTCCAAGTGCCCGTCCGTTTCCTCGAGCACGCGCGCTTTCGGCTGCGCGATACCGGCGAGGGCGGCGGGCGTCGGCCAAGGCGACGGCAAGCCCGGCGACGTGCTCGCGAATCCCGCCGAAGGCGACGCGGGCAAGGGCGACGGCGGCAACGACGAGGGCGGCTACCAGTTCGTGCTCGAGCTCAAGATCGACGACATCGTCGATTGGCTCTGGGAAGAGCTGAAGCTGCCGAACCTGAAGGTCAAGACGCGGCGCGATGCGCAACGACGACTACACGCGCGAGGGCTGGAGCCGGCGCGGCGTGCGCTCGCGGCTCGACCGGCGCCGCTCGTTGAAGGAAGCGATCAAGCGGCGTGCGGTCCAAGCAGGACGCGCCGGCGTTCACCGACGACGACCTGCGCTATCGGCAGCTCGCGATGCGCCAGCGCCCGGCGACCGAAGCCGTCGTGTTCTTCGCGATGGACGTCTCGTCGAGCATGACCGAGCGCGACCGCAAGCTCGCGAAGACGTTCTTCTTTTGGGTCGTGCAAGGGCTGCGCCGCCAGTACACGCACATCGAGCCCGTGTTCGTCGCGCACACGATCGAAGCGTGGGAGTTCGCGGAAGCCGAGTTCTTCCAGGTCAGCGGCTCGGGCGGCACCGTCGCGTCGTCCGCGTTTCGCAAGATCAGTCGACATCGCCGCGCAGCGCTACGATCCGGGCCGCTTCAACATCTACGTCTTCTACGCGTCCGACGGCGCGAACTTCCGGCACGACCGCGAGGCCGCGCAGGCGGCGCTCGCGGAGCTCGGCGAGATCGTGAACTACATCGGCTACGTCGAGACCGCGTCGGCCGCGCAGCAGGCGCTGAGCAGCCGAGACGTCCGATGCTGTTCGAGCAGCTCGAGGCCGAGATCGGCGTCGCGGGCCGCTACGGCCTGTCGACGCCGGAGTCCGTCTGGGACGCGATCCGCGCGTTCTTCAGCCAGCAGTCGCAGGTCGAGGTCTAGCGTGGCCGAGAGCCCTCGCGCAGCTACGCGCGTGCGGCTCGAGGAGCTCGCGCAAGGCCAGCGGCCTCGACTACTACCCCGTGCACTTCGAGGAAGTGCCGTCGAGCTTCATGATGGAAATCGCGGTCTACGGCCTGCCGGTGCGCATGCCGCACTGGTCGTTCGGCGTGCGCTACATCTACCAGCTCGTGCAGCACCGGATGGGACACTCGCGGCTCTTCGAGGTCGTGTTCCCCGGCAACCCGGGCCGCGCGTATCTCGCGGGCAACAACTCGCTGCAGGAGAACACGCTGGTCACGGCGCACGTGCTCGGCCACGCGGACTTCGCGAAGAACAACGCGCTGTTCAAGCGCAGTCAGGAGCAGGTCGGCTACAAGATCGTCGAGCAGGCGGCCGCGCACGCGCGCGCAGATCGGTCGTGGCCGTCGAGCAGTACGGGCAAGACCGCGTCGAGCAGGTGCTCGATGCGGCGCTCGCGCTCGAGGCGCACATCGACGCGTTTCAGCCCTGCGCCGCGAGCGCTATCCGGAGTACGTCGACCGGACGCGCCACGGCAGGCGCGATGCATTCCAGAATCGCTTCGACCAGCTTGCCGGGCGACCCGAGCCGTCGTCGACGCGCCGCTCGAGCGCACGCGCGCCCGATCCCGCCGACCGCCGAGCGCGACCTTCTCTGGTTCATCGCGGAGTACGCGCCGGAGCTCGAGGAGTGGGAGCGCGACATCTTCCGCGCGGTGCGCGAGGAGTCGTTCTATTTCTACCCGGTGTTCGCGTGCCAAATCATGAACGAAGGCTGGGCGTCGTATTGGCACGCGCGGCTGCTGCGCGAAGCGGACTTCCTGCCGCAGAACGAGTACCTCGACGCGATCAAGACGCACTCGGACGTCGTGCGGCCGCACGCGGCCGAGCAGCAGGCGTCGCTCGTCGTGAATCCGTACCACCTCGGCTTCTCGATCTGGGAGTCGATCGTCGAGGAGCACGGGCTCGAGCGCGCGTTCGAGATCCGCGCCGAGGACGACGACTTCGGCTTCATCCGCAATCACCTTACGCAAGAGCTCGCCGAGGAGCTCAAGCTGTTCCGCTACGAGCAGAGGCCGACGGCGGCGTGCGCGTGCTCGAGCACGACATCCACGCGCTGCGCGAGACGATCCTCGCGCCGAAGTACAACTTCGGCGCGCCCGCGGTGCTCGCGAAGCACGTCGCGACGACGGCTCGCTCGAGCTATACCACGAGCACGAGACCGACGGCCGCGGCCTCGACGTCGACCGCGCCGAGCGCGTGCTCGACTACATGCACAAGGTGTGGCGCCGGCCGATCGCGCTCGAGACGATCGACGCCGACCAACGTCCGAAGGTGATCGCGCGCTCCTGAACCCGTTCGGGCCGCCGGATCTCGCCAGACGACCGAATTCGGGCAGCGAATTGCCTCGAGATCGCCGCGCTACTTCTTGAACAGCGAGTCGAGCGCGGTCTTCGCGGCCTGCTCAGCTTGCTGCGCGGCGGAATCGTACGCCTTGGGGCTCGGCCGGAAGTAGTCGCAGAAGTTCGCGCTCTTCTTGTCGCGCACGTCGGGCGCGTCCTCCTCGCTGCAGCCCTTCGGCAGGCGCGGCGCGTATCGCTCGCACATCCGGCAAACGTGTAGCTGCGCGCGGCACTTCGGGCATTCGTCGAGGCGCGCAAGCGGCAACGACAACGCGGCGAGCGACTCGCCGCACTTGTAGCAATTCAGCGCGATCGGCATCGGTCGAGCGGCGTCGCGCCGCGATGTTCGCTCGTCGTGCGACTGGTCAACGTCATCGCTCTTCGTCCCCCGGCTTTGCTATCGTGCTGCTGGTTTGCGTGTCCGCGGCGCCGGCGCGCCTCGAGTATGCGCTCGGATGCTAGCAGAGATGGAAAACCAAGCAGAACAGTGGATCGCGGTTGCGACCGTCGCGAACGAGCAGCGCGCGGCCGAGCTCGGACTCGTGCTGATCGCGATCGGAATCGAGCATCAGCGCTCCCCCGGCGGTGCGGGTTGGGAGATCTGGGTTCCGGTGGCGAGCGCGGCGCAGGCGCGCAGCGAGCTTGCCGAGTACGTCACCGAGAACAAGCGGCCGATCGGGCAACGGCGCGTCGAGGAGGTCGGAGGTGCGCTGCCGGGCGTCGCCGCGTACATCGTGATCCTGCTTGCCGTGTTCGTGTGCCTGCACCAAAGCGTGTTCTACCTCGACTGGTTCGGCGCGGGGCGGCTCGACGCCGGCCGCGTCGTCGCGGGCGAATGGTGGCGCACCGTCACGGCGCTCACGGTGCACGTCGACGTCGATCACCTCGGCGGCAACCTCGTGTTCGGCGCGTTCTTCGGATACTTCGTCGGCGCGCTACCTCGGTCGCGGCGTCGGCTGGCTCGCGATCCTCGGCGCGGCAACGCTCGCGAACGCGCTGAACGCCGCGGTCGCAGTCGCCGGACGCACCGCTCGATCGGTGCGTCGACGGCGGTGTTCGCCGCGCTCGGTATGCTCACGGCCTACACGTGGCGCCGCGGCTTTCTTGCGCGAGACGCCGTGGCGCGGGCGGATCGCGCCGATCGTCGCGGGCATCGGGTTGCTCGCGTTCACCGGCACCGCGGGCGAGAACACGGATCTCATCGCGCATCTTGTTCGGCTTCGTCGCGGGCTTCGGCGGTGGGCTCGCGCTCGCGCGCTGGGCGCGCATCGAGTGGCTCCGCTCGCGCCGCCGGCAGGCGGTGTGCGCGGCGGTCGCGATTGCGAGCGTGGTGGCGGCGTGGGCTGTGGGCGCTCGCCGCGGCCGGCTGAGCCGCCGGTGCGTCAGTCCAGCGCGCTCGCGACGCACTCGAGGAAGTCTTGCTCGCCGCTGATCGCTTCGGCGAGCCGCGCGTTCAGCGTGTAGCCGTGCTTCGCGGCGAGCGCCTCGTAGCGCGGCCGCCGGTGCGCGACGAGCGCGGGAAAAATCCAGCGCACGAAGTCGTCCGGAACGATCTGCTCCGGCGTCTCGAGCTCGGCTTCGGAGAGGTATTCGGCGAGCTTCGCGTCGAGGAACGACTCTTGATAGTACAAAGGCTTCGGATCGTCGATCGCGCGCTGCACCAGCGCGCGCTCGACCTGCGGGTCCGGCTTGAGATAGAGAATCAGCGTGTTGTCCGCGAGCGTCTGGATCGTGCGCTCGTCCTCGAGCTCGACGAGGCTGCCGCCCGCGTCGTTGATGAAATGATCGTAGCCGTAGATCTCCTGCGCTTTGACGATGAACTCGACTCGACGTCGCGCATCGCGCCGATCTCGGCATCGCGGTGCAGCTTCTGGCGTCTCTTGAACTCCGTGACGGGTAGTCCGCCCGGTCGGTACGGCCGATCTTGCCGAGGAACGTCGCGACCGGCTCGCAGGTTGTGCACCGTGATGTTGCTCGCGATGTAGATCGAGTCGCTGCGCAGGAGATCGCGCAGGAAGTCGACCTTCATCGCCTGGCGCTTGATGTTGTCGAGGATCGGCTCAGCGAGGTACTTGGTGCCGATCCGATAGTCGCCCGAATAGTGAAACCACTTCGAGCGCGGCAGCTTGTAGGCGAGCGTCGTCTTGCCCACGCCGGACATGCCGAGCAGGGTGATGGCCTTGTGCGGCCAGCTGCAGAAAATCCGAGCGCGTCATTCGCATGGGCTGTGAGAACCGCTAACCGTGAGCGGCCGATTATACGTGCGCGCGGACGCTGTGCGGTTAGTGCGCGTCGCGAGATCGACGAGCGCGATCTTGTGATCGTCGCGTTCGGACACGCAGTTGCGCCAGCGGCAGGTGGCGCTGCAAGTCGTCGAGCCTCACTTCGCCAGGCTCGATCGCAGCGGTTCGCTAACGAGTCATCTGTGCCGTGCCGTACGCAATCCACCGTGCCGCGCTGCTGTCCGAGACCATTAAATACACTCGAGTATTAAATCGTATAACCTAAGAGCATGAAGAGGCGCGCCAAGACCCGTGCGAGACCCGATCCCGACAATCCGCGCCGCCGTCCGAAGGGTGACAAGCGCGCGCGCACGCGAGCCCGGCTGGTGGAAGCCGCCGCGGCCGTGATCGGCGAGAAGGGCTGGGATAGGACGTCGCTCGACGAAGTCGCACGCCGCGCGGACATGTCGCGCGGGGCGATCTACGGCAATTTCAAGGATCGCGAAGAGTTGTTTCTAGCGGTGGTCCAGACGAGGTGGAAACCCGTAATGCCGCCGCACACGCCCGGCACCAGCTTCCAGGAACATCTCCACGTCGTCGGCAAAGCGGTAGCGGCGGTCGGTCCCGAGCGCCGCGCTCAAGCCCTCGGCGCGTTGTCGTTCATGCTCTATGCGCTCACGCACGAGGAGATGCGCACGCAGCTCACGGCGTTGAACAAGGACATCTATCGCCGAATGGCAGAGGGCGTCACAAAGACGTTCCCGCGGGAGCAGCTGCCGCTCGACCCGACGCATCTGATTCCCGTGCTGCATGCGCTCGCCGACGGCCTCACGTTCTTGCGCTGCCTGACGCCGGAGCTCATCACCGAGGAAACGATCGTGGCTGCGTTCGACGCGCTCGCGCGCGGCTCCGCGCCGGGCTAGCCGTCATCGAGGGCCGAGGAGCGCGCGCGGCACGCCTCGGCCGAACAGGCCGGCCGTCAGACGAAGGTATCGAGCAGCGTGCCGAGCACTTGGTCGGCACGCTGCAGCACCTTCTGCCGAGGCTTCGAGCGCGCGCTGCGCCTCGAGCGCGTCGACGAGCGGGTCGACGAGCTCGGTCGGCTCGGTGCGGCGCACGGGTGCAGTCGCGATCTCGTTCGCGGCGCGGTTGAGCTTCTTCAAGCTCGCCTGAACGCCGCCGAGAGCGCTGTCGCCGATGCCGGAGATCTTGTCCATGGCCCGGCGAGACGGCCGATCCGCGAGAAACTTGAGCCCAACCGGACATAAAACAGCCGGTACTGGACATAAACCCAGCTTTCCTTATGCTTGGGGCATGCTCCCCGAGACTTTCCACCCAGCCGTCGCGGGCTGGTTCCGCAGCGCTTTCGCCGCGCCGACGAGCGTCCAGCTCAAGGCCTGGGCCGCGATTCGGTCCGGGACGAACACGCTGATCAGCGCGCCGACGGGCTCGGGCAAGACGCTCGCGGCGTTCTTGGGTGTGATCGACGAGCTCGCGAAGCAGGCCGCGGCCGGCGCGCTGCGCGACGAGACGCAGGTGCTCTACGTCTCGCCGCTCAAGGCGCTGTCGAACGACATCGAGAAGAACCTGCGCGCGCCGCTCGACGGCATCGGCCGCGAGTTCGCGGCGCAAATGCTCGGCGACGCGCCGATCCGCGCGGCCGTGCGCACGGGCGATACGCCGCAGAGTGAGCGCGCGCGCATGCGCCGCACGCCGCCGCACATCCTCGTCACGACGCCCGAATCGCTCTACATCCTGCTCACGGCGGAGTCCGGCCGCGAGATGCTGCGCACGGTGCGCACGGTGATCGTCGACGAAATCCATGCAGTAGCGGGCAACAAACGCGGCGCGCATCTCGCGTTGTCGCTCGAGCGGCTCGATGCGCTGTGCGCGCTGTCGCCGACGCGCGTCGGGATCTCGGCCACGACGAAGCCGATCGACGCTCTTGACCGCGTTCCTCACGGGCACGGCGAACACGGAGTGCACCGTGATCGACGAGGGCCACGTGCGCAAGCGCGATCTCGAGCTCGTGCTGCCGCAGTCCCCGCTCGAGGCGATCATGGCGAACGAGGTGTGGGTCGAGGAGTACGACCGGCTCGCGGAGCTGATCCGAGCGCACCGGACGACGCTCGTGTTCGTGAATACCCGCCGGCTCGCGGAGCGCGCCGCGCGCCATCTCGCGGAGCGGCTCGGCGACGACGCGGTCACCTCGCACCACGGCAGCCTCGCCAAGGAGCATCGGTTGCGGGCCGAGGAGCGGCTCAAGGCGGGCGGGCTCAAGGCTCTCGTCGCAACGTCGTCCCTCGAGCTCGGCATCGACATCGGCGATGTGGACCTCGTGTGCCAGCTCGGCTCGCCGCGCGTGATCGCGGCGCTGCTGCAGCGCGTGGGCCGCTCGGGCCACGGTCTCGGCCGGCTGCCGAAGGGCCGGCTCTTTCCACTGTCGCGCGACGACCTCGTGGAGTGCACCGCGCTGCTCGATAGCATCCGGCGCGGCGAGCTCGACGCGATCAAGCCGCGATCGGCGCCGCTCGACGTGCTCGCACAGCAAATCGTCGCCGAGGTCGGCATGCAGGAGTGGAAGGTCGATGACCTGTTCGCGCGTTTCACGCGCGCGGCGAGCTACCGCGACCTGCCGCGCGAACGGTTCGTGGCCGTCGCGAAGATGCTCGCCGACGGTTTCACGACCCATCGCGGCCGGCGCAGCGCGCACCTGCACTTCGATCGCGTGAACGACGTGCTGCGCGGCCGGCGCGGCGCCCGGCTCACCGCGATCACGAACGGCGGCGCGATCCCCGATCAATTCGACTACGACGTCGTGCTGCTGCCGAACGAGACGTCGATCGGCACGCTAAACGAAGACTTCGCGTTCGAAAGCATGCCGGGTGACGTGTTCCAGCTCGGGCTGGCGTCGTATCGCATCCAGAAGGTCGAGTCCGGCAAAGTGTACGTCGCCGACGCTCACGGCCAGCCGCCCACGATCCCGTTCTGGCTCGGCGAGGGACTCGGCCGCACCGACGAGCTGTCGACGTCGGTGGGCCGCTTCAACGACACGATCGCGGACCTCATCGACGAAGGCGGCGCGGCGCGTGCGGTCGAATGGCTCACGCGACGAGCTCGGCGTCGCGCCTTCGGCCGCGGAGCAGATCGTGGAATACCTCGGCGCCGCAAAGGCCGCCCTCGGCGCCCTGCCGAGCACGAAGCGCGTGATCTTCGAGCGGTTCTTCGACGAGACGGGCGACACGCATCTCGTGATCCACTCGCCATTCGGGTCGCGCGTGAATCGCGCCTGGGGCCTCGCGCTGCGCAAGCGTTTCTGCCGCCGCTTCAATTTCGAGCTCCAGGCCGCGGCGCTCGAGGACTCGATCGTGATCTCGCTCGGCGCGGTGCACAGCTTCGCGCTCGACGAAGTCGCGCGTTACCTCACGAGCGCGACCGTCCGCGACGTGCTCACGCAAGCGGTCCTCGACGCGCCGCTGTTCGGCGCGTACTGGCGCTGGAACGCGACGATCGCGCTTGCGGTGCGGCGGTTCCGCAACGGCAAGAAGGCGCCTGCGCAGTTCCAGCGCATGGACGCGGAGGACTTGCTGTCGACCGTATTCCCGGATCAGGTCGCGTGCGCCGAGAACCTGCCGGGCGGGGACCGCGAAATACCGGATCACCCGCTCGTCGTGCAGACGCTCGCCGATTGCCTCACGGGAGCGATGGACGTCGACGGCGTCGAGCTGTTGCTGAAGCGAATCGAGACCGGTGAGGTTCAGGTGCTGTGCCGCGAGCTCACGAGCCCGTCGCCGCTCGCGCAAGAGATACTGGGCGCGAAGCCCTACGCGTTCCTCGACGACGCGCCGGCCGAGGAACGCCGCACGCTCGCCGTGCACACGCGCCGCTTCATGAACGCAGAGCAGGCCGCGGAGCTCGGTCAGCTCGACGGCCAAGCGATCGAGCGTGTGCGCCTTGAAGCGTGGCCCGATGCGAGCAGCCCGGACGAGCTCCATGACGCGCTCGTGCTGCTCGGCTTCGTCGCGGCCGCCGAAGCGAGCACGGGTTGGGACGAGGCGTTCGAGCGATTGCGCGCGGACGGCCGAGCAACGGCAGTCGAGATTGCGGGCGCGGGCACGGCCTGGGTCAGCGCCGAGCGGTTCGCCGAGCTCAGCCTCGCATTGCCGCACGCGGTCGCGGCCGAGCGCGCTCGCCCCGCTCGACGCCTCGCCGCGCGATGCCGACGCCGCGCTGCGCGAGCTCGTGCGCAGCCGGCTCGAGTCGCTCGGCCCGGTCACCGCGGACGCGCTCGCGGCGCCCTTCGGCTTGCGCGCGCTCGACGTGCTGCCGGCGCTCGCGGCGCTCGAGCAGCAAGGCTCGGCAATGCGCGGCAACTTCACGGGCGCGACTACCCTAAGCGGCGGGCCGGCCGAGGAGTGGTGCGAACGGCGGCTGCTCGCGCGCATTCATCGCTACACGCTGAAGCGCCTGCGCAGCGAGATAGAGCCCGCAACCCTCGCCGACTATCAGCGCTTCCTGCTGCACTGGCAGGGCCTAGGCGAGGAACGGCGCGAAGGGCGCGAGGCGCTCGCCGCCGTGATCGGCGAGCTCCAGGGCCTCGCGCTGCCGGCGGCCCTGTGGGAGCGCGAGGTGTTGCCGGCCCGGATCGAGCACTACGGGCCGCATCTGCTCGATCAGCTGTGCGCGGCTGGCGAGGTGGTCTGGTGGCGGCCGCGGCCGAACGGCGCGCCGGCCCCGGGGCGCGCGAGCACCGTCGCGACATCGCCGATCGCGATCGTGCCGCGCGCCACGCTGCCGAGTTGGCGTGCGCTCGCCTCCGCAGATTGGGCCGAGCAGGGGCTCACCGGCGCCGCGGAGCGCGTCGCGACGGCGCTGCGCGCGCGCGGCGCGTCGTTCTTCGTCGAGCTCGTGCAGGCGAGCGGCCTGCTCCGTGTGCAGGTGGAGGAGGCGCTCGGCGAGCTCGTCGCGCGCGGCATCGTCACGGCGGACTCGTTCCACGGATTGCGCGCGGTGCTCACGCCGCAGAGCCGCCGCCGCGGCTTCCGCGGCCGCGGGCGGCTGCGAGGCGCCGCAGCGTTCGATGCGGCCGGCCGGTGGGCGCTGCTCGAGACCGCGGGTGCCGCGCCGAGCGATGCGGGCCGCGCGGAAGCCTTGGAGCACGCCGCGAAGGCGTTGCTGCGCCGTTACGGCGTCGTGTGCCGCGCGCTGCTCGGGCGCGAAACGCTCGCGCCGAGCTGGCGCGAGCTGCTGCCGTTCTATCGCAGCGCCGAGGCGCGCGGCGAGATCCGCGGCGGCCGATTCGTCGAGCCGTTAGGCGGCGAGCAATTCGCGCTGGTCGAGGCGGTCGAGGAATTGCGGCGTTTGCGCCGCACCAAAGGCGCCGATGAGTGGCTCGTGCTGTCCGCAGCCGATCCGCTGAATCTCTCGAACCTCGTCGCCGCCTTGCCGCGCGCGCTCGTTCAGCCGAGCCGTCGGCTCGTGTTCAAGAACGGCGCGGCGGTCGCGGCCGAGACCGCTGTCGGAATCGACTGGCGCGCGGAGCTCCCGCCGGCGGAGCAGCGCCACGTCGCTTCGCTGCTCGCTCCGGATTCGCCGTTGCCGCCGTTGCAGCGCGCCCAAGGTTGGCGTCGCCGCTGAACGGCGTGCCCGCTGCGAGCTCGTGTGCGGCCGGCCCTTGGCCGGCGCGCGGGTTCTAGAACCTGAACACGGCTTTGGCGTACCAGAGGCGGCCACGCGGATCGTGAACCTTCGAGTCGTAGCCGCCGCTCGTCGCGACGCGCGGCGGGTCTTCGTCGAACATGTTGATCAGTCCGAGCGAGATCGTCGGCGCGCCTTGCGCACGCAGGGTCAACGTGTACTGCGCGTCGACGCGTGAGCTCGCTGTCGATCGGCCGGAAGAACGCCGCGCTCTTGGCCGAGGTCCACCTCGTCGTCGACGTACGAGTCGATGTAGCGGATGAAGCCGTTCAGCGCGTGGCGATCGCGCTTCCAGTTCACGAACGCGTTCGCGCGCCACTGCGGCGTCGAGGTGCCGAAGTTCGCGAAGTTGCGCCGGCCCGCGCCGTCGACGCGGCCAGCCTGCGGGTCCTCGATGTCGTAGCTTGCGATGTAGGTGCCGTCGACCCCGACGCGCAGCGATCCGCCGCCGAGGTCGAAGTCGTACGCAGCGCTCAAGTCGAAGCCGTCCGTCTCGAGCGCGGAGGCGTTCGCGTAGTAGGAATCGACGCGCAGCAGCAGCCCGCTCGCGGGGTCGCGGATCACCTGCGAACGGGCCTGCGCGTCGCCGAGCGCCGCGGCGTTCAATATCGCCTGCGCGTTCTGCTCGATGATCACGCTCTTGTAGTCGAACGACCAATAGTCGAGAGACAGATTCAGGTGCTCGGTCGGCGCGAAGCTCACGCCGAGGTTCACAACGTCGGCTTCTTCGGGCTCGAGCGGCGCGCCGTTCGGATTCGGCTGCGTCCGGACGGGGAAGAACTGCGCCGAGCCGACGCTTCGGGTCGATGAGCTCGGCGAGCGTCGTCTGCGTGCCGAACGCCTGGTACAGCGACGGCGCGCGAAACGACGTGCCGACCGAGCGCGCGCAGCGAGAATTTCAGCGACGGCCGCCACAACAGCGTGAGCTTCGGGTCGGTCGAGTCCACGCCGTGGCCGTAGTCCTCGTAGCGGGTCGCGACCTGCAGGTTCAGCGCCTCGGTGAACGGTAGCGCGAGCTCGACGAACAGCGCGTCGACGTCGCGCTCGTCGCCGAAGTCCGGGTTCCCGACGAGGAACAGGAAGTTGTCGCGATTCGCGTTCGGGTCGTAGTCGTACGAGATCTCTTCGCCGCGGTATTGCGCGCCGACTGCGAAACCCACGGGTCCGCCGCCCAGGTCGCCGAGCTGGCGCGTCACGAAGCCCTCGACGGTCAAGAGGTCGCTGTGCGCGTCGAAGCTCTCGAAGCCGACGAGGTAATCGAGCAGCTCTTGCGAATTGCGCGTGCCCGTGCCCGTGAGCGCGCTGCCGAACGGATTGAAGTACGCGCACGGCGCGACGCCGGCCGTGCCGGTCGCGGAGTTGCAGGACGCGCCGCCGAAGCCGCGGATCGCGAGGTTGAAGCGGTCGACGAGCACGTCGGGCGCCTGCACGAAG
Source organism: uncultured Gammaproteobacteria bacterium (assembly GCA_963742115.1). Taxonomy (GTDB): domain Bacteria; phylum Pseudomonadota; class Gammaproteobacteria; order Steroidobacterales; family Rariloculaceae; genus FEN-1219. The sequence goes on along the minus strand of CAVUKQ010000003.1, from coordinate 223,223 downwards.
AAGTCGTTGTCGCTGTATTGAGCGCCGATCTCCCAAACCCACAAGTTGGAGATGTTGCCCGTTAGCGAGCCTGCGAACCGGCGCGTGTCCGAGTCGTGGATGCTCTCGACCGCCGCGCCGCCGGCGCCGATGACGCGCCCGATGAAGCGCACGTCGCTGCCGTACGGATTGTCGGGGTGGCTCGCGGCGACGGTCGGGAACGCCGCGAACGGAAACGACGGCGAGTTGTTGCGCGACGCGTCGTTGCTCGCGACGTGAAACTCGACGCGACCCACGACACCGCTCGCGAGCTCATGCCGGACCTCGGACGTACGCGCTGTTGCGCGTCTCTTTCGGCACGAGCGAGTAGAAGCCGCCGAAGTCGAACTCGCAGAGGCCGATGTTGATCGGGCCCGACGGGCTCGGCACCGACGCCGCGATGCTCGGCACGACCTTCGGATCCTGAGCCGCGATCGCGGCGCAGTCCTGGTCCGCGAACACCGGCGGCTGCGCGCCGGGCACCGCGGGGAGGCCGAGAGTCGGCTCGACGAAGTCCGCGACGCCGTTGCGGTTGCTGTCGAACGCTGCCGTCCAGACGGAGCGATACGCGGGGTTGCCGGGCAGCGAAGGCACGAGGAACGAGCCCGGGTTGCCCGCTTGGCTCAGATCGTCAGTCGGCCCCGAGAGCCGGCGGTCGTTGGTCGTCAGCATGTCGCGATCGAGATGGCTGAACGCGGCGAGCAGGTGGGTGCGCTCGCCGCCCCAGCCGTAGAGCGCGCTGATCTCCTGGTCCTCCTGCGGATACCCGTCGACCTGCTGAACGCCGAGCTCGAGGTCGAAGCCCGTCGAAGTCGTCGCGCGTGATGAAGTTCACGACGCCCGCGACGGCTTCCGAGCCGTACAACGCCGTCGCGCCGTCCTTCAGGAGCTCGATCCGCTCGAACGCGATCATCGGCGGGAGCGACGACGTGTCGACGAAGTTCTCGCCGCGGTCGGTGGCCGCCGCGCTCTGCGTTTGGCGGCGCCCGTTCACGAGCACGAGCGTCGAGCTCACGCCGAGACCGCGGAGGTTCACGTTGCTCGTGCCGGTCGTGAAGTTCTGCGTGAACGCGTCCGGGTTGTTTTGCGAGCCCGTGTTGATCGTGAGGTCCTCGATCACGTCGCCGACGTCGTTCGCGCCCGTCGCGGCGAGATCGTCCGCCGATCAGCGTCACGAGCGGCGACGGCGAATCGAACTGCGATTGTCGCCGGATGTAGGTGCCGGTGACGACGACCTCGTCGACGCCTTGATCCTGCGCGAACGCCGTCGCGCCGGGCAGCGCGGCGGCCGTGCCGAGGATCAGCGGCAATGTGCAACGTAGCGGCGGCTTCCTCGCCCAACTCCCGGCGCGGGCGAGTGAGGCCAGCGTCGCGACGATAGAACGGATCGCGCTGCGCTCATCGGTAGCTCCCCCTACTGCTGTACCACGCCGGCGTTCGTGATCTGAATGACGCTGCCGCGCGACGCCGCGTAAGTCACGGTTTCGCGCTGCATCTCGGTGGTCACGGCCGCGTTGATCGCGGGATTGAACAGCGACGAGTGCCCGCCCGCGGTGAATCGCACGATGCCGCTCGTCGTCGCGGGCGGCGCCACGGCGACCGTCGCGTGCACGCTCGGCAGGCCCCAGAGCGATGCGATGTAGTCCGTCGGCGCGTTCGGCACCGTCGTGTCGCCGAGGACTTCGATCACGTGCAGCGCGATGGGATCGCGGCCGCGTCGGCCGCGTAGTTGATCGGGTCGACCGCGTCGATCACCGTCTGCAGGTCGCGCACGAAGTCGTTGAATCCCACGGTGCCGGGCGGCAAGCCCTGGGCCGACAGCACCGCGCGGATCGGCGCGCCGAATTCGATCGCTTGGCTGTCGGTGAGGATCGAGGTCCACGGACCGGCGGGGGTCGCTAGAGCGTCGCCGTCGTGACGTCCGTGTTCACGCCGAGAAACACGCCGCCGATGATGCTGCCGAGCGAGATGCCGAAACGTAGTGGATCCGCGAGCCGTCGAGATCGGGGTTCGGATCGCCGTCCGGGAAATTCAACGTCGGCAGCGTGCGCGTGAGCGCGATCGTGTCCGCGACCGCTTGGCGAATGTGGTCGCGCGCGTTCAGCGGGTTTTGCAGATTCAGTATTTGCCAGCCGTTGTCGATCTTGCCGTCGGGGGCGAATACGCCGGTGGCGCCGACGTTGTCGAGGTTGAAATGCCGCTCGTTGTTGCCGAACGGGCTGTTCGGCCCCTGATAGAACGGGCTCGCCGTATCGGTGATGCCGTGCAGCGGGAGGTCGATCGCGACGACCGCGAAACCGGCTTGGCGCGAACGCGTCCGCTATCGCGAACAGCACGGTGCGATTCAGCGTGATGCCGTGCTGGAAGATCACGACGGGCCAGCCCGCTGCGCGGCTGCGTCTGGCCCGTGCTTGCGTTCGGCAGCGTCGCGAGCAGCGGGATGCGCTTCGCGGCAACGCGCGGCACCGGCACCGGGTTCTGCGCCGTTCGGCGGCTGCAGCGACGCGTTCACCCAGAAGCTCGTGAGCGGATTCGCGGGATCGCCGTAGTACGGCACCTCGAGGTAGCCGGCGTAGATGCTCGCGAGGCCCGGCAAGCCGCAGCCCGAGCTGCGCCGTCGTGATGCCGGCCGACGCGAGCACGGCGTTGCGCGGCGTCGCGGTCTGCGTCGATCACGTCGAGCACGTTGCTGATCGACTGCGTCTGCATGCTCCACGCGACGATCACGCGTGTTGCCCGGAATGCCGAGCAAGCCGGTCGCGGCGTTCAGCAGCGGCGTGATCGCGGGGAACAGCGGCGTGAGCGCCGGTTGGCCCGGAACGGCCGAGAGTCCCGCGAGATGCGCGTCGCGCACGGCGCCGAACACGAGGTCGGGGCCGGCCGCGACCCCCATCGTGCTGCGCATCTTGTTGTTCATGATGAACGCGTAGCGCGTGCGCGGGCTCAAGGGGCGCAGCGGCACGATCTCGACGAGGCCCTCGCCGCCGGCAGCGCTCGATACGCGAACCGCGTAATCGATGCCCGGCACGAGCGGCGTCGCCGTGCGTCACGTCGAGCGCGTAGACCGACGCGTTGGCCGCCGTCGCCGGCTGCAGCGGGTTGAACGGGATCAGCGACGCGGGATCGACCGGCGCGTTGAACGGCGCGCTGATCACGGCCGTGGTCGAGAAGCCGTCGAGCGTGTTGAGCGCGCTCGCGAGCGGGGCCGTGACCTTGACGGGCACGGCGAGCTTGGCGCCCGTCGGATTATAGAGATCGGTGGGATAGGGGCCGACGTCGACGGGCGGCGCGTAGAGCGCGACGAATCCCGTGCCGGCGGGCGCAGGCGCCGGCGTGAACGACGATCGGGGCGGGGCCAGTGGACGCGCTGCCGCTGTCGCAGCCTGCTAGACCCGAGGCTCGCACAAGGCGGCCGCCAGCACGGAAAGGATCTTCAAGCGTTGCATGGATGCATGCCCCCCCGCTCTAGGTTTTCCGAAGGCCGATCGGCCTTGGGACCGAGTATATAACGGCGTCACAGTTCGGCCCGCGCGCGTCAATCACCCCAAAACGTTCGAGTACAATTGCGCGGGCTTTCGATGCGGAGGGAGTTGCATTTGAGAATCGCGGTATTGTTCGGTGGCGACAGCATGGAGCGCGACGTCTCGATCGCGAGCGCGTCACAGGTCGTCGGCGCGCTGCGCAGCCGCGGTCACGAAGTGATCTCGTTCGATTCCGGCCGCGGACGCTTGAGCGGGCCTGACGAGCAGCGCTTGTTCGCGGGGCGCATCGATCGGCTGCCGCCGGAGAAGAACACCGTGGCGAGCCTGCCCACCGTCGTCTCGGCGCCGGATCTCGCCGACGTCGACCTCGTGTTCCTCGCGCTGCACGGCGGCAGCGGCGAGGACGGCACGGTTCAGGCGTTGCTCGACCTCGCGGGCGTCCCGTATACGGGCAGCGGCCGGCTCGGGAGCGCAGTCGGTTGGGACAAAGACGTCGCGAAGCGACTATTTCTCGCGGCGGGCGTGCCGACGCCGGATTGGCTCATGGCGCCCCAGACGGCCGACGTCGTCGAGCATCGGATCGGATTCCCGCTGATCGTGAAGCCGAACGGGCAAGGGTCGACCGTGGGCCTCACGCTCGTGAAAAGCAAAACCGAGCTCGACGACGCGATCAAGTTGGCCGCGAGCCTTCGACGACGCCGTGATGATCGAGCGCTACGTTCCGGGGCGCGAGCTCACGGTCGGCATCCTCGAGGATCGCGCGCTCGCGGTGGGCGAGATCATCCCGAAGACCGGGCCGATCTTCGACTACGCCGCGAAGTACCAGGCGGGCGGCGCGGAGGAGATTTTCCCCGCCGAGCTCACGCCCGAGCAAACGGCTCGCGCTCAGGATCTCGCGCTGCGCGTCCACCGCGCGCTGAAGCTCGACGTCTATAGCCGTGTCGATTTCCGGATGGATCCCGACGGCGGGCTCTGGTGTCTCGAGGTCAACACGTTGCCGGGGCTCACGTCGGGCAGCTTGCTGCCGCGCGCGGCCGCGGCGGCGGGCATCAGCTTTCCGGAGCTCTGCGAACGGATCTGCCGCGGCGCGCTCGCGCGCCGGCCAAAGCGCGATCGCTGATTCGCCGAGCGCGCTCGCAAGCTCGGCTCAACTCCGGCGCAGCCAGACACCGGCCGCGAACAGCAACCAAGCGATCATCAACGCGACGCCGCCGTACGGCGCGAGCGCGAGCACGCTGCGCGGTGCACCGAACGTTACCGCGTAGATGCTCCCGCAGAACAGCGCGATGCCCACGACGAGTAACCACGCCGCGACACGCAGTGGCACGCTCGCGCCGAAGCGCTCCGCTACGAGTACGACGGCGGCGAGCCCGAGTGCTTGAAAGAACTGAAAATCGACGGCCGTCTCGAACGAGTGCAGCGAACGTTCGTCGAGGCCCGTGAGCACATGGCTTGCGACCGCGCCGCCGATCGTCGCCAGCAGCAGCGACGCACCTGCGAGACACAACAGCAGCCTGCTTTCGTTGCTCACGCTCATGGGACTCGAATCGACCGCGGGTTCGGCAAGCTCTTATACACGATTGGCCGAGACAATCGAGACGGCGCTCCGCCGCGCCCGGCTGCGGGTGCCGCGGTTACCCTGAGAGCTTCTCACTGCCCGCCGTCGGCCGGGCCTCAGAGTCGAACTCGTCATCGACGGAAGACGAAAGGCGTGTCGCGGGCAATGAGCGCGCGGCGAGCAGTCCCAACGTTGCAGCGAGCGCGGAAGCGAGCAGGACTGCGAATTTCGCGGCTGCCAGGAGCTTGGCGTCGGCGAACGCAAGCGCCGCGATGAAGATCGACATCGTGAATCCGATCCCCCCGAGGCACCCGACCACAGCGACGCCCCGCCAAGTGACGCCGCGCGGCAACGCGCACCAGCCCATTCGAACGCACAAAGCGCTGGCGCCGACGATCCCGAGCGGCTTACCGATGACGAGCCCCGCTACGATCCCGGCACCGACGGTGAGAGAAGCCCCGCTCGCGAAGTCGATTCCACTCATGTTTACGCCGGCGTTCGCGAGCGCGAACAACGGCACGACGCCGTACGCAACCCACGGATGCAGGGCGTGCTCGAGGCGTGTTGCCAAGGAGTCTCGTGGTGGGTCGCCGTCGACGGCCGCGGCCGGCGCGGCCGCGACCGGCACGAGCAGTCCGACGATTACGCCTGCAAGCACCGGAGGCAACCCGGCGGCGAAGATCCCGAGCCAGACGACTACGCCGAGCGCCGCATAAGGCGCCATCCGCTCGACCCGTAGCTTGTTGAGAGCCACAACGCCGGCAACGCCAGCGACGGCCAATCCCAATCCAGCGGGTGCGACGCCATGCGCATAGGCGAACGCGATCACGAGGATCGATGCGACATCGTCGGCGATCGCAAGTGCGAGCAGTAGTGCGCGTAACGCCGGATCGACGCGCGTGCCGAGCAGCGCGAGGACGCCAAGGGCAAATGCGATGTCGGTCGCAGTCGGCACCGCCCAGCCCTGCCGCACCGACGGGTCGGCGTTGAGCAGCAGATAAACTAATGCCGGTACGATCATGCCCCCGGTCGCGGCAGCGATCGGCAACCCAGCGAGACGCAGCGTCGCGAGCCCGCCGTCGTAGATCTCGCGGCGAATCTCGAATCCGACTACCAGGAAGAAGAGCGTCATCAGCCCTTCGTTGACCACGAAGTGGAGCGTGATGTCGGTCGCACCTAGCGAAGCGTGCCACAGATGCTCGTACGACCCGGACCACGGCGAGTTCGCAGCGAGCAGCGCAAGCGCGGTCGCGATGAGCAGCACGATTCCGCTCGCGGCTTCCATCCGGAGGAATCGCTCGAGCAGCAGTGCGGCGCGGGTCGGTAACGCGGCGAGTGTGGAGTCCATAAGTCTTCCGGGCCTTCCGTTGGCGTTACATAAGGGTCGCACGCTCGGCGACGTGGGTACGGGTCACCGACCCCGGTCGATGGCGCACTTTACGGGTCGGCCCGCGGGGCCTCGCCGAAACGCGAGCAGACCGCCGGAAGAATGGTGGGCCCGGTAGGACTTGAACCTACGACCAAGGGATTCACTTTTCCCGCCGTTTCCGGCGGAAGTGGACTATCTCTTCACCCGTCCGTCGCCGGCGTAGGGTGCGGGACGCTCGCGCCTGTTATTAAGAGCACTCGAAGCTCTCAGGTAGTCTCTGCACCTTCCGGCGGTGCACCGCCGGCTTGGCTCAGGATTGCCGGCGCCGCGGTGCGTTCGATCGCAGCCGCGCGTTGCGGTTTCCCTGAATTCATCCCGTCCACTCCGCGGCTCGTCGCGCGCGGAGGCACCTTTCTCGATGAGTCCCCTGCTCTAACCAACTGAGCTACAGGCCCAACGGGCGGTATGGTAACTCGGCGGTCTTGCGGCGACCTAAACTCGTGCCGGGCGGGGCGCGGGGCGAGGGTGCGTGGGTTGTTCCTCCCGCTACCGCCCGGTCGGCCTAATTTCGTAGCGCTCGTACGTGCGGCGTGGGCCGGGTGTGCCATCGAATTTCTTTCATCGGGGCGGAACGCTCGCGCCATTCGGCGGACGCAGCGCGCGTTCAGGGCCCACTTTCGCTGGGCCGCCCGAGCGCGGGAGGAACAACCCACGCACCCTCACCCCGCGCGCGTTAGGCGCCGCGAGGCACGGGCGCGGGAAGAAGAGGAAGAAGAGGGAAGGAGCGGTCGGCCCGAGGCCGACCGCGATTCCATTAGTCGTCGATCAGGAAGCTGCGCAGCTGATCGCTGCGCGAAGGATGGCGCAGCTTGCGCAGCGCCTTCGCCTCGATCTGGCGGATGCGCTCGCGCGTGACGTCGAACTGCTTGCCGACCTCTTCGAGCGTGTGGTCGGTATTCATGTCGATGCCGAAACGCATCCGCAGCACCTTCGCTTCGCGCGGCGTGAGACCCGCGAGCACGGCATGCGTCGTTTCCTTCAAACCCTCGTCCGTGGCCGAGTCGATCGGCGAGGACACGCCGGTGTCCTCGATGAAGTCGCCAAGATGCGAATCCTCGTCGTCGCCGATCGGGGTCTCCATCGAAATGGGTTCCTTCGCGATCTTGAGCACCTTGCGGACCTTGTCCTCGGGCATCTCCATGCGCTGCGCCAATTCGTCCGGCGTCGGCTCGCGGCCCATCTCCTGGAGCATCTGCCGCGAGATGCGGTTCAGCTTGTTGATCGTCTCGATCATGTGAACCGGGATGCGGATCGTGCGCGCCTGGTCGGCGATCGAGCGGGTGATCGCCTGGCGGATCCACCACGTGGCGTAGGTCGAGAACTTGTAGCCGCGGCGATATTCGAACTTGTCCACGGCTTTCATCAGACCGATGTTGCCTTCCTGGATCAGATCCAAGAACTGCAAGCCGCGGTTCGTGTACTTTTTCGCGATCGAGATCACGAGCCGCAGATTCGCCTCGACCATCTCCTTCTTCGCGCGGCGCGCTTGCGCCTCGCCGAGCGAGATCTCGCGATTGATGTCCTTGATGTCGCCGATCGACAGCGCGGTCGACTGCTCGAGCTTCTGCAGACGCTTCTGCGCGCGCTGCACTTCTTCCTTCAACTTCCCGAGCGCGGACGAATGCTTGCGCTTGCTGCGAATGTGCTTGTCGATCCAGGTGAGATTCGTCTCGTTCTTCGGGAAGCTCGCGATGAAGTCCTTGCGCGGCATTCCAGCGTCGCGCACGCACAGCGCCATCACGAGGCGCTCCTGAGCGCGGACTTGCGCCACCATGTCGCGCAGCTGCACGACCATCGCGTCGAACACTTTCGGCGCGAGCTTGAGCTCCATGAACTCGTTGGTGAGGCCCTTCAGCGCTTTCTTCGTCGCGGCGTGCTTCACGCCGTTCTCGGTGAGAACTTCGAAGTATTTCTTGTGCAGGCGCTTCACCTTCTTCAGGCGCGCCGCCACTTCCTCGGGGTCCGGTCCCGTGTCGACGGCCGTTTCCTCGTCGTCGCTGTCAGGATCGGCTTCTTGCTCGACGGGCTCTGCCGCGCGTGCGTTCGGGTCAGCGATCTGCTCGTTCGGATCGATGAAGCCCGTGATGAGGTCTTGCAGGCGTGTCTCGCCGCGCTGGATCGCGTCGTAGGTGTCGAAGATCAGCTGACAGGTCAGGGGAAATTGCACGAGCGCGGAACGGACTTGATCGAGGCCTTCCTCGATCCGTTTCGCGATCCGGATCTCGCCTTCGCGCGTGAGCAGCTCGACAGTACCCATCTCGCGCATGTACATGCGCACGGGATCCGTCGTGCGGCCGAACTCGGCGTCGACCGTCGCGAGCGCGGCGGCAGCTTCGTCGGCGGCGTCTTCGTCGTTCGAGACCGCGGAATCGGATAGCAACAACGACTCGGCGTCCGGTGCTTTCTCGTACACCGTGATGCCCATGTCGTTAATCATGTTGACGATGTCTTCGATCTGCTCCGGGTCGACGATGTCGCTCGGCAGATGATCGTTGACTTCGCTATAGGTGAGGTAACCTTGTTCCTTGCCCTTCGCGATCAGCAGCTTGAGCTGCGATTGACGTTCGTCTTCCTGTGGCTGAGCTGGCGTATCCATGGATGGTTTGTTGTCCTCTGGGGGTGCCTGGTGGCGGGTGAGGGCGCAACTCAAACGGCGCACTATACCTGCCTGAGATCGACTGGGCTAGGGCATAGTTCCGTGAGCGATGTCTCAGTTCCTCTAGATCCTAGACGGGCTATTCGTTCCCCGCCCCCGGCCGGTGGGCTCTGATCCTCTCGACGTTGGCCGATTTCCGCGCGTCGTTGCGCAGGTTCTCTAAAGACTCCTTGAGCTCCGCGGCGGCCGCGGTTTCATCGTCGATCCCGAGCGGGGGCTCGGCCACGATGCGCTCGAGGTACTGCAGATCGGGATCGCCGCGCAGGTTTTCCAGTAGCCGCGCGGTGTTCGCATCGCCGAGCCGGACCGCCGCGGCGAAGACGCGGCGTAACAAGTCCGCGCCGGGCTGGGTCAGGAGGGCCAGCAGCTCGGCGTCCGCGACCTGTGCGGCCGCCCGGGGGTAGTGCAGCGCGAGATTGACGACCTTTTGCACGACGGTCTTGCGCTTGATGCCCGGCATCGGGGTCTTGATCGGCGGCGCAGCTTCCCTGTCCGCCATCAGCTGGTCAAGCACGGCGGGTGCCAGGTGGAGCGCGGTGCCGAACGCGTCCATCACGGCTGCCCGGTAGGTTCCTTCCGGCAACCTCTTCAGCAGCGGCTTCGCGATCGCCTCGAACCGTGATCGACCGTCCACTGTCCCAAAGTCGACCCGCTCGGCGAGCTCTTTAACGAGAAAGTCCGAGAGCGGCGCCGCTTCGGCCGCCATCGCCCGGAATGCATCCGCCCCGCGGCTGCGCACGAACGTGTCGGGGTCGTCCGTCTCGGGCAGCAGCAGGAACCTGAGCTCGACGGTGCCGCCGCCATACGGCAGCGCCGTCTCCATCGCCCGCCATGCCGCCGCTCGGCCCGCGCGATCGCCGTCGAAGCAGAAGGTGACGCGCTCGGTGAGCCGCGTGAGCCGCTTGATGTTGTCGTTGGTCATCGCGGTGCCGAGCGTCGCGACCACGTTCTCGACGCCGAATTGCACGAGGCTCGCGACGTCGAGGTAGCCCTCGACGACGATGATCTCCTTCGGCTTGCCCGGCGACTTGCGCGCCTCGAACAGGCCGTAGAGCTCTTGGCCCTTGCGGAAGATCGGCGTCTCCGGCGAGTTCAGGTACTTCGGTTCGCCCGTGTCGAGGACGCGGCCGCCGAAGCCGATGATCTGCCCGCGCGCGTTCCTGATCGGGAACATGATCCGGTCGCGGAACCGATCGTAACGCCGGCCGCTGTCGTTCGTGCTCAGAAGCCCGGCCTGCGTCAGCAGGGCGACCCGTGCCTCGGAGGTGCCTAGCGCGCGCATCAGCGTGTCCCACGCGTCCGGCGCGTAACCCATCGCGAATCTCCCGGCCGTCGGGCCGTCGATGCCGCGTTTCTTCAGGTAGGCGATCGCGTTTGGGCTCTCGCGCAGCGCATTGCGGTAGATCTGATCCGCTTCGCGCAGTAGCGCATAGAGCTCGTCGTTCTCGCTGCGGCGTTCCTCGGGCGCCCCGGCCTCGCGCGGTACTTCCATGCCGAGCATCTCGGCAAGCGCTTCGACGGCGTCCGGGAACGGCAGGTTGTCGTAGTTCATCAGGAAGCCGATCGCGGTGCCGTGCTCGCCGCAACCGAAGCAGTGATAGAAGCCCTTCGTCGGGCTCACCGTGAACGACGGCGTCTTCTCGCCGTGGAACGGGCAAAGGCCTTTGTAGTTGCTGCCGGCTTTCTTGAGCGCGACGCGCGCTCCGACGATCTCGACGATATCTGCGCGCGAGATCAGCTCGTCGATGAATGTCTGTGGGATCCGGCCTGCCATGGTGGGGCATTATCCGAGCGGCCTGGGGAACCACAAGCTGGGAACGGGCGGCTATTCCACCGTGAGCATCGAGCGAACGCGGCTGCTGATCGTGCTCATGTCGACGCGGCCTGCCGCGCGCGTCTTGATCACACCCATCACCTTGCCGAGGTCCTTCACGCTCGTCGCGTTGGCGGCCTCGATGCATTCGACGATCAGCGTGTCGAGCTCCGCGTCCGTGAGCTGCTGCGGCAGATAGGTCTGCAGCACCTTGATCTCGTACTCTTCTTTCGCCGCGAGCTCCGGGCGGCCGCCGTCGCGATACTGCGTCGCCGAGTCGCGGCCCTGCTTGATCATGCGCTCGAGCACTGACGTGACACCCGCGTCGTCAAGCGGCCGGCGCGTGTCGACCTCGCGCTGCTTGACTCCAGCGAGCGCCATGCGCAGCACGCTGACAAGCGGTTTGTCGCCCGCTTTCATCGCAGCTTGGGAGTCTTCCGTGAGGCGGTCCTTGAGTGCCATGACCGAAACAGCGGATCAGTAGAGCCGGCGGCGCCTTGTCGTCGGGGTTCGCGAGTTGCGCTTCATGTGCCGTTTGACCGCGGCCGCTTTCTTGCGCTTGCGTTCCTGGGTCGGTTTCTCGTAGAACTCGCGTCGGCGCAGCTCGGTCAGCACGCCGGCCTTCTCACAGGCTCGCTTGAAGCGGCGCAGGGCTGCATCGAAGTGTTCGCTTTCTCTTATACGGACGCCGGGCATCGATCGCTCACGAAATGACTAGTGAATGATTGACTCGGAACGCGGATTTGCCATGCACCGAGTACAGAAAAATAGGCCGGCGGAGCCGGCGCAAGAGCGGCATATTAGCCGCGGTGCTGGCGGGCTGTAAAGGCTAGGATGCAGACGCGTATGCGGGTGCTGGGTATCGAAACGAGCTGCGACGAGACGGGCGTGGCCCTGTTCGAGGCGGGGCGCGGCATCCTGGCCGAGCGCCTCGCGAGCCAGGTTGCGATCCACGCCGCGTTCGGCGGCGTGGTGCCGGAGCTCGCCTCGCGCGACCACATCGCGAAGCTGCTGCCGATGATTCAGGACGTGCTGCGCGAGGCAGATCTGAAGCTCGAGGACCTCGACGGGATTGCCTACACGGCCGGGCCGGGCCTGATCGGGGCGTTGCTGGTAGGCGGGGCGCTCGCGTCGTCGCTCGCCTATGGCCTGCAGATACCTGCGATCCCGGTGCATCACCTCGAGGGGCATTTGCTCGCGAGCATGCTCGAGGCGGAGCCGCCCGAGTTCCCATTCCTGGCCCTGCTCGTGTCGGGTGGCCACACCCAGCTCATCGAGGTCACGGCGCTCGGCCGCTACAGGATCATCGGCGAGACGCTCGACGACGCCGCGGGCGAGGCGTTCGACAAGGTCGCGCGCCTGCTCGGTCTGCCGTATCCCGGCGGGCCGGAGCTCGCGAAGCTCGCGGACTCCGGGACCGCCGACCGGTTCGCGTTGCCGCGGCCTTTGAAGAACCAGGGCCTCGACTTCAGCTTCAGCGGCCTGAAGACGGCCGCGCGGCACACGATCGAGGCCGAACGCTCCGCGGACGGACGGCTCGACGAGCGTACGAGAGCCGACATCGCGGCGTCGTTTCAGGCTGCGGTCGTCGATACGTTGACGGGCAAGTGCCGGCAAGCGCTCGAGGCGACTAGCTTGGACAAGCTCGTGATCGCGGGCGGCGTCGGCGCGAACCGCCGGTTGCGCGCGAGCCTGGCCGCCCTCGGCCAGAGGATCGGCGCGCGCGTGTACTATCCGAAGCCCGCGCTCTGCACCGACAACGGCGCGATGATCGCCTACGCGGGGTGGTGCCGGCTCGCTGCCGCGTCCGGCGGGTGGCCGCCGCGGATCGTCGCGAAGCCGCGCTGGCCGCTCGATGAGCTCGTGCCGCCGTCTTGAACAATGGAAAGGACCAACGTGGACAGACTTTTCGTACGTGAGCTCAGAGTCGAGGCGATCATCGGCTTCTGGGAATGGGAACGCCGCGTCAAGCAAATCGTAAGCATCGATCTCGAGATCGCAACGGACGCGAAGGCCGCCGCGCGCGCCGACGCCGTCGAGGCCGCGCTCAACTACGAGCGGCTCGCCGAGCGCGTGCTCGAGTTCGTCGGCGCGTCGGAGTTCAAGCTCGTCGAGACGCTAGCGGAGGCGATAGCGAAAATCGTCGTCACCGAGTTCGGCGCGCCCTGGGCGAAGGTGTCGGTCGCAAAGCCGGGCGCGATTCCGCGCGCGCGCGACGTCGGGATCGTAATCGAGCGCAGCGCCGCCGATTTCGGCTGATCCGTTCGGGGCCATGACGGCGGTATACGTCGGCGCCGGCAGCAACTCGGAGCCCGTCGAGCGATTGCGCGCCGCGCTCGCGGCGCTCGAGCGGGCCTTCGGCACGGTGCGTTGCTCGGCCGTCTATCGCAGCGTGGCCGTCGGCGCGCCCGCGCCGGACTACTTGAATCTCGCGGTGGCGTTCGACTGCCGGCTCTCGGAGCCGACGCGGTGAAGTCCGCGCTCATCGAGATCGAGGCCGCGCTAGGCCGAACGCGCGAGGGACCACGCTCGTCGCTGTGCGCGATCGATCTGGACTTGTCGATCCACGGCCGCAGAGTCGACGCGCAGCGCCGGCTGCCGCACCCCGATGTGCTGCGCCGCGCGTTCGTGCTCGCCCCGCTCGCGGAGCTCGCGCCCGACCTCGCTCATCCCGTCACGGGCGAGCCGCTCGAGAGTGCGCGAAGGCGTCTCGCGGCCACGTTGCCCACGATCGAGAACGTCGGGAGGCTCGAAGCGTTCGCGTAAGTTGCGCGCGCAGCGCGTCGAGCGCTACCAGCCCACGCTGCGGCCGCCGTCGACCGCGATGATCTGACCCGTTACGTACGGAGCATCGCGGACGAGGAAGAGCACGGCCGCGGCGATGTCCTCGGGCTCGCCACTGCGCTTGAGGGCAGTCTGCTTGATGATCGCAGCGCGCAGCGGGTCCGACATGCCCTCGTCGGGCCAGAGGATCGCGCCCGGCGAAACGCCGTTCACCCGGATTTCGGGACCGAGGTCTTTGGCGAGGGAGCGCGTCAGCATCGCGAGGCCCGCCTTGGCGGGACCGTAGACCGGATGATCGCGCAGCGGCCGTTGGGCATGCACATCCACGATGTTCACGATTACGCCGCGCGCCTTGCGAAGCGCGGGCAGCAGCGCCTGCGCGAGAAACAGCGGCGCTTTGAGATTGCTGCCGACGAGGTCGTCCCACTGCTCCTCGGTGACCGTTCCGAGCGGTGTCGGATAGAAGTTGGACGCGTTGTTCACGAGCACGTCGAGGCGATCGCCCGTTCGATCGAGGACCTCGCGCGCCATGCGTTGCAGCTGTGCGACCTCGCGGATGTCGGCGCTCACCGCGAACGCCGACCCCTTGCGCCGCGCACCGAGCTCCGCGACGAGCGCGTCGGCCGCCTCGGCGGAGCTGTGATAATGAATCGCGACGTTGGCGCCGGCGTCGTGCAGCGTACGCGCGATCACGGCGCCGATGCGCTTCGCGGCGCCCGTGACGAGGGCCCAGCGGCCGTCGAGGTTCAACGATCTTGCAGCGCCCGCCACCAATGCTCTACCCCAAGTGTTTCGGGGCGTAAGCGTACACTATCGCCACGCGATTCCTTTCGAACCCATGAGCGCTTCGCCCGATTTTCCAGAGCCGAGCGCTGCCGCGCTCGAAGTCAGCAGTGCGCTGTCGCGCGAGATTCACGATGCGAATCGCGCGCGCGGGCGGCTGGCTCGATTTCGCGCGTTACATGGAGCTCGCGCTCTATTCGCCGGGCCTCGGCTACTACAGCGCCGGCAGCACGAAGCTCGGGCCGGCCGGCGACTTCACGACGGCGCCCGAGCTCACGGACCTTCTCGGCCGCGCGCTCGCGCGCACGCTGCGAGCCGAGCTCGCGGGCAGCCGGTCGCCGCTCATTCTCGAGCTCGGCGCGGGTAGCGGCGCGCTCGCGGCGCAGATCCTCGACGCGCTCGGCGACGCGAGCGTCGCGTATCGGATCCTCGAGCCGAGCGCCGACTTGCGCGAGCGTCAGCGCCGCGCGCTCGCGCGCTTCGGCGACCGTATCGCGTGGCTCGATCGTCTCCCCGAGGAGCCGTTCGACGGCGCCGTGGTCGCGAACGAGGTGCTCGACGCGTTGCCCGTGTCGTGCTTCGTGAAGCGCGGTGGGCGCGTGCTGCCGCGCGGCGTGATCGCGAACGGCCGCGGTTTCGCGTGGGCCGACGGGCCCGAGAACGACGAGCTCGGCGGCGTCGGTCGCGGCACTCGAGGCCGCGCTCGGCACGCCGCTGCCCGAAGGCTTTCGCAGCGAGCTCGTGCCGCGTCTGCCGGCATGGTTCGCGAGCGTGGCGGCGCCGCTCGCGCGCGGTTGCCTGCTATTCGTCGACTATGGCCTCGTGCGCCGCGAGCTCTATCACGTGCAGCGCTCGAGCGGCACGCTGATTTGCCACTATCGGCACCGCGCCCACGCAGACCCGTTTCTCTATCCCGGCCTGCAAGACATCTCCGCGTGGGTCGACTTCAGCGCGTGTTGCGACGCAGCGCGCGCGGCGGGGCTGCGCGTGACTGGATTCACGACGCAGGCGCAGTTTCTGCTTGCGACGCTGGTCGCGGAGCCGCCGAGCGCCGCGGTGGACGCGGCGTCGCTGCGCGCTCTGAGCGCGCTCAAGACGCTCGTGCTGCCCGGCGAGATGGGCGAGCGCTTCAAGGTGCTTGCGCTGCGCAAAGGCGACGGCGGCGAGCCGCTGCCCGGCAGGGACTTTCGCAGTAGGCTGTGAGCGCGGCGGGCGCGCCGTCACAGTTTTCGGTCTCACAGCGTTGCTACGATCGCTGTGGAGCGGTTCTCGTCTTTCGGCTGTCATTTCGTCTCCGGGGGCTCTGGATGTTGCGACGTGTCCGGATCTTGGCGACTGTTGCCCCGCTCTTGGTCGGTACCCCGGTCCTCGCGCAACCGCTTGCGAGCGAGTCGAGCGGCATTTGGATGTTCGGCGTCGGCGGGCAAACGGACGACCAAGGGAACGACAGCCTGCTCGCGACGTTCAACTGGGGCGTAACCAAAGGCACGTGGTTGTCGTTCACGGCCGGGCGCAGCAGCTCGCCGGACGATCGCGCCAGCATCGACGCCGACACGCTCGTCGCGTCCGTCGATCACAAGTTCGGCGCTGTCGGAGTCGCGTTCGAGATCGAGCGCTGGGGTGACGAGGACGCGCTCGAGACAAGTGATTGGCGCGGCACTGTCTACTACGGGTCCGATCGCTACCGGATCGGGGTCGGATACGAGCATCGCGACATCGATATCCCGTTCACGATCGTGGGCCCGCTCGGCGGACGGATCAGCCGCACCGCGGAGCTGCAAAGCGATAGCCTCGGGATCGACGTTCGCGTTCAGCCGGCCGCGGGTTGGCAGATCTACTTCAGCGCGACCGAGTACGACTACGACCGCGACCTCGCGCCGCTGCCGCGGATCGCGCAACTCAGTTTCCTGAGCGCCTCGACGCTTACGCTCGCGAACAGCTTCATCGACCACGAGAGAGTGATTGGCTTCGATCGAGAGCTCGGCGCGAAGCTGATTACGGTGACCTACGCGACGGACCGTTCCGCGATCGACGGCGCGAAGTTCACAACGTTCGATGCCGCGCTGCTGTTTCCGATCGGCAAGCGCGTGGATCTCGAGGTGAACGTCGGCTACGGGCGTTCGGAGCTCGCGGCAGCCGGGATCTACGGCGGGCTGCTGTTCTTGCTGTACGCGCGCTGAGCCGCGACCGCACGTCGGCTCGGCTCAATCGGGCCACGCGGCTTTCACGGCCGCGAGCCGCTCCTCGTTCAGGGCTTTGCCTAGCGCTTCGCCTTCGAGACCGCGCTCCGTGCGCACACGCGTTGCGTCGACACCGCGGGCCGCGCGCAAGGCCGTGCGAAAACGATCGCCTTGGACGTACGGCCGTTCCTCGAGCCCCTTGCGGCCGCGCGCGTCGGCCTCGCACGCGAGCAGGAACTCCTCGAACCGATCCGGCTGCCGCAGGCCGTCTACGTCGACGATCACTTTGAGCACCGTCTGCGGCTTGAGCTCGGCTGCTCGATGCACCGTGCCGTGGTGCCGGGCGACGTGCTTCGCGAGATCGCGAAACCGGTTCGGCACGGGTAAGCGTTCGCAGAGGGTCTCCAGCAGCTGCACCGAGCGCTCCTCGTGGCCGTGGTGAGCCGGCAGCATCAGCTTCGGCGTCGTGGCCTTGCCGAGATCGTGCACCAGCACCGCGAAGCGAACCGTATCGCTCGGCGAAAGCCGCGCCGCGACGCGGAGCGCCATCATGACGTGCACGCCGGTGTCGATCTCGGGGTGCCAACGTTCGGGCTGCGGAATCCCGAACAATGCGTCGACCTCGGGGAAGACTCGCGCGAGCGCGCCGCAATCGCGTAGCACTTCGAAGTAGACCTCGGGCCGATCCTCGCGCAGCCCTTTGACCGTTTCCTGCCAGACTCGCTCGGGCCGCAGCGCCTCGATCTCGCCGCTCGCGACGATCGCGGCCATGAGCTGTCGCGTTTCGGGCGCGACCGTGAAGCCTAGGTCCTTGAAGCGCGCTGCGAAGCGCGCGACTCTTAGCACGCGCAGCGGGTCTTCGCTGAACGCGTCGGACACGTGGCGCAGCACGCGCGCCTCGAGGTCGCGCCTGCCGCCGCACGGGTCTACGAGCGTGCCGTCCGCCGCGCGCGCGATCGCATTGATCGTCAGGTCGCGGCGTTCGAGGTCCTGCTCGAGCGTGACGCTCGCCGCAGTATCGAAGGTGAACCCCGTGTAGCCTCGGGAAACCTTGCGCTCGGTGCGTGCGAGCGCGTACTCCTCGCCGGTCTGCGGATGCAGGAAAACGGGGAAATCCTTGCCGACGCGGCGGTATCCCTTGGGCGGCAAGCTCCTCGGCCGAGGCGCCGACGACCACCCAGTCGCGCTCCTTGACCGGCAGGCCGAGCAGGGCATCGCGTACCGCCCCGCCGACCTCGTACACTTTCATGTCAGCATCATAGCGTTTCAGCGTCGAATTTTCGGAATGGGTAACGTTTGTAGAGCTTGGGGCCGAGGTCTCGCGATCGTCGCGGCGTCGGCTGCGCTCGCGGGCTGCGCGCTACCGTTCTACTGGCAGGCGATCGGCGGCCAGCTCGAGCTCCTGCGCAAGCGAACGCCGATCGAGACGCTACTCGCGGACCCCGCGCTCGATCCGAGCTTGAAGTCGTCGCTCGGCGCGGTCGCCGAGATTCGCAGATTCGCCGTGGCCGAGCTCGAGCTCCCCGATAACGACAGCTACACGACGTACGTCGACTTAGAACGGCCGTACGTCGTTTGGAATGTCGTCGCCGCGGAGGAGTTTTCGGTCGAGCCCAAGCGTTGGTGTTTCCCGTTCGCGGGCTGCGTCGCGTACCGCGGGTTTTTCGATCGCGCAAACGCCGAAGAATTTCAGCAGCAGCTCGTCCACGAGGGTTACGACACCTACAGCGGCGGCTCGAGCGCGTACTCGACGCTCGGGTACTTCGCCGACCCTGTGCTGAGCACGATGATCGGCGGCGGCGAGCAATATGTCGCGAGCTTGTTGTTTCACGAGCTGGCGCACCAGAAGCTCTACGTAAAAGACGACAGCGAGTTCAGCGAGGCGTTCGCTACGGCGATCGAGGAGTACGGAACGGAGCGCTGGCTCGAGACGCATGGTAGGGAAGGCGCTCTCGACGCCTATCACCGGCAGCTGCGGTATCGCGCAGATTTCGCCGAGCTGATCCGCGCGCAGCAGGTGCGCTTGCGAGCGGTGTTCGCGAGCGCGGAATCGCGCGACGAGATGCGCGCCGCGAAAGCGGACGCGTACGACGCAATGCGCGCCGATTACGCGCAGGTCAAGCAGGGCTGGGGCGGGAACGACGCCTACGACGCGTGGTTCGCGCAGCCGCTCAACAACGCAACGATCGCGGCCGTCGCGACGTATCGCCGCTGGGTGCCGGCGCTGCGCGCAAGGATGGACGCGCTCGGGCTCGCGGCGTTCTATGCGGAGATGACGGAGCTCGCGAAGCTAGACGTCGCGCAGCGCGCGGCGCGCCTCGAGAGCTGGCTCAATACTGTGTCAACGTCGCCCCGGGCCGCGCCGCAGCCGGGTTAGCAGCTTGTGCCTGCCGGCCGGCCCGAGATAGGTCGGCGCGATCGCGGCCATCGACTGCGCGCGGACACCTAGGCTCGCCAAGCCGTCGGCGCTGCAAACGCTCGCGACTCCGAGCGATGCGAAGTTGTCGAGCGAGAACGGCTTGCCCGGCAGGAAATACTCGCCCACAAATGCCTGAAGATGGCCGAGCGGCGTCGGCAGCGGCACGATCGCGCGGCGTAGCCCGAGCTGCGCACGCACGAACCGCACGAGCTCTTCGAGCGAGTAGATGTCCGGTCCGCAGAGCTCGTAGGTTCTGCCGTGCGTGAGGGGATCCGCAAGTGCGGCGCAGAACGCGGCGGCTACGTCGTCGACGAACACCGGTGCGAACCGCGCCTGCGGGCAAGCGAGCGGTAGAACCGGTAGCCAACGCAACAGGGTCGCGAACCGATTCAACAAGGAGTCGCCGACGCCGAAGATCACGGACGGGCGAAACACCGTGAATGCGATCGCGTTCCCGCTCTCGGCCGCTACCACGCGTTCGGCGCGGCCTTTCGACTTGAGGTAGTGGCTCGCGCCGCGGTCGGCATCCGCCTTCAGAGAGCTCATCTGCAGGAGCCGGTGCACACCCGTGCGCCGGCACGCCCGAACGAGCTTAGCCGCGAGCTCCGTGTGGGCGTGCTCGAACCCGGCGCCACGGTGGCCCGCCTCGTTGAGGATCCCGACGAGGTTTACCGCGCGTCGCAATCCGCGAGCAGGTCCGTGAGCCGCGCTTCGTCGTGCACGTTCGCCTCGACGAGCTCGACGTGCGGCGACACGAGCAGCGCGCGGCTGCGTGCCCAGCTGCGCGTCGGAATTCGTACGACGTAGCCGGCTCGTCCCAGGTGCGACGCGAGCCGTCGGCCCACGAATCCCGAGCCGCCGAGCACGAGCACGCGCTGCGAGCGATGCCTCGTTACCATCGAACGCGCTCGAACGGGGACGGCCGAAATGGGTTGAGCGATGCGCCGGCTAGCGCATCAGAATCAGCTGATTGCGGTTGCCGCGCTGAACTTCGAGGATGATCGACCGAGCGCCCGCGATGATCTGCTCCGCTTCCATGAGATTGCGGACGCGAACGCGGTTCACTTTCGTGATGATGTCGCCGGGCCGGAGGCCACGGTCCGCGGCCGCACTCCCGGGATCGACGCGCGCAACGAGCAGACCGGGAACGCCGCCCGACTCGTTCACCACGATCTCCGCGCCTTCGAACACCGGGTCGAGTTGCGCTGGCTCTTGCTCTTGCTCGGGTTCCTCGGCCGCCGCCTGGCGCGGCGCTGACTTCGCCGAGCGTCGCCGTGATTTTCTGCTCGCGGCCATCGCGGATCAATCCGACCTGCACGGCCTCGCCGGGGCGTAGGAGACCGACGGTCGCTTTGAGAGAGCCCGAGTCGCGCACGCGATGCTCGTTGATGCTGATGATCACGTCGCCGATTTGAATGCCGGCCCGCTCCGCGGCCGAGCTCGGCGACACCGCCGAGACGAGCGCGCCGGAGTTGTCGTGCAACGCGTACGTCTCGGCTACCTCGGGCGTGATGTCCTGGATACTCACGCCGAGCAAGCCGCGGCTCACGGAGCCGTGCGTGATCAGCTGATCCATGATCGAGCGGACCATGTTGACCGGGATCGCGAAGCCGATGCCGATGTTGCCGCCGCTGCGCGAGATGATCGCCGAGTTGATGCCGACGAGCTCGCCGTTCAGGTTGACGAGCGCGCCGCCCGAATTGCCGGGGTTGATCGATGCGTCGGTCTGAATGAAGTCCTCGTACGCGTCGCGATTGATGCCGCTGCGGCCGAGGGCGCTCACGATGCCCGAAGTCACGGTGTTGGAGAAGCCGAACGGATTACCGATCGCGACCACGTAATCGCCGACGCGCAACTTGTTCGAGTCGCCGAGCGGCATGTCGACGAGGTCCGAGCTGAGCACTTTCAGCACGGCAAGGTCCGAGCCCTGGTCGGAGCCTACGACCTTCGCGCTCAAGCTCCTGTTGTCCGACAGGGTCACCGTGATCTTGTCCGCGTTCTCGACCACGTGGTGATTCGTCAGTATGTACCCCTGTTTCGAATCCACGATGACGCCCGAGCCCGCGGCTTCAACTTCGCGCTTGCCGTCCTGCGGTTGCTCGAAATCGAAGAAACGGCGAAAGAACTCGTCTTGGGCCAGCGGGTTTTCGTCCTTCACGCTGCCGCTGACCGAGATGTTCACGACGGCGGGCGAGATCCGCTCGATCATCGGCGCGAGGCTCGGAACGTTCGCGGGCAACTGGGCCGTTGCCGAAAAGGCGCACAGGCAAAGCGCTGCGAACGCGGGAATCTGACCTCGGCTACGAACGCGGTCCATGCGGTGAATGTCGTCGATCATGATCCACACCTTATCGCAAATCTCGGCGATGAACTGGTTTGAGCGCCGGCGCTCGGCGCGTTCCGGCATTGTCTGGCAGCGCTGCGCATCGCTGCAACGGCGGATTGCGCCGTCGTGCGCGTTTCGCGGTGAATAAATCTGTGTATTTCTTGTGCCTTCGAAGGGGATAGCCTGGGGATCTCGGGGACACAATATCTTGTGGTCGTGCTCCTACGCGGGACTGCTGAAAAAAATTTAGGTAGATTTTAAGGTTGTTATCGTAACTGTATTGTTTATAAAAGATAACACTATCATCAATTCTTTGTCATAAAATCTTGACAGAAAAAGTTCACACGCCTACTCTACGTCCCAACGACACAAGATCTTGTGTCGGTCGTTTCAAAGTCTCAAGGACGGTTTTGGTGGCTGCGCATATCAGCTCATGGGGAAGCTTTCGCGCTGATTTCGCAGTTGATTCGGTGACGACTCACGACCGAAAGACCGAAAACTACCAAGAGCGAGCCGTACGGGGCGGCTGGAAATAAAAGAGGACAAGGGGAAGAGCACACTATGAATATGGCATTCGAGCTCAAGGCAAGGGGACTCGCGGACATCGCGCTTCAGGAAGCGTCCCTGAACATTTGGGACACTAAGTATCGGCTGAAGACCAAGGCGGGCGACCCGGTCGATCGCGACATCGACGGTACCTACGAACGGGTGGCGAAGGCGCTTGCGGCAGTCGAGGAACCGGCACGGCGCGCCGAATGGTATGAGCGATTCGTCTGGGCGCTGCAGCGCGGCGCGATTCCAGCCGGCCGTATCACGTCGAACGCAGGTGCGGAGTCTCACAAGCCCGCGACGTCGACGATCAACTGCACGGTATCCGGCACGATTCAGGACTCGATGAACGACATCCTGAGCAAGGTGCACGAGGCCGGGCTCACGCTGAAGGCGGGTTGCGGGATCGGCTATGAATTTTCGACGCTGCGGCCGCGCGGTGCGTACGTCAGCGGCGCGGGTGCGTATACGTCCGGGCCGCTCTCGTTCATGGATATCTACGACAAGATGTGCTTCACGGTCTCGTCCGCGGGCGGCCGGCGCGGTGCGCAGATGGGCACCTTCGACGTCGGCCACCCCGACGCCATGGATTTCATCCGCGCCAAGCGCGAGGACGGTCGGCTCCGGCAGTTCAACTTGTCGCTGCTGATCACCGACGAGTTCATGGACGCCGTCAGGAAAGACAAACCGTGGCAGCTCGCATTCCCGGTGACGAAGCAGGAAGCAGAAGAGGACGGCATCGATCTCGGTGATCCCGAGCAGATCGTCTGGCGCGACTGGCCGAGCAAGTCGAGCTACGTCTGCAACGAACGCGGCCTCGTGGCATGCCGCGTCTACCGCACGCTGCCCGCGCGGCGCATGTGGGACGTGATCATGTCTTCGACCTACGACTTCGCGGAGCCCGGCTTCGTGTTGATCGACCGCGTGAACGAGATGAACAACAATTGGTGGTGCGAGGACATTCGCGCCACCAACCCGTGCGGCGAGCAGCCGCTGCCGGCGTATGGCGCGTGCCTGCTCGGCTCGATCAACCTTACGAAATTTGTCGTCGCGCCGTTCAGCGAGCGCGCGTACTTCGATTGGGAAGAGTTCCGCGAAGTCGTGAAGGTGTTTACTCGGATGCTCGACAACGTCGTCGACGTCAACGGTTTGCCGTTGCCGCAGCAGCGTGCCGAAATCATGAGCAAGCGCCGCCACGGGATGGGCTTCCTCGGCCTTGGCTCGGCGATCACGCTGCTGGGCATGCGCTACGGCTCGCCCGACTCGATCAAGTTCACCGAAGACGTTTCGCGCGAGCTTGCGATCGCCGGTTGGCAAACGGGGCTCGAGCTCGCGAAGGAAAAAGGGGCCGCGCCGATCCTGCTCGAGGATGTCGAGGTGACGGAGACGATGCTGCGCAAACGTCCCGAGATGCGCGCGGATGGCTGGCAGGTTGGCCAGATGATCCCGGGGCGAGTGCTGCATGCTCGCTATAGCCGATACATGCAGCGTGTGCGCGAGGTCGCTCCCGAGCTCGTGGCCGAGCTCGAGAAGACCGGCTCCCGTTTTACGCATCACAGCTCGATCGCGCCGACCGGGACGATCTCGCTGTCGCTTGCGAACAATGCGAGCAACGGCATTGAACCTTCGTTCGCGCATCACTACTTCCGGAACGTCATCCGGCAAGGCAAGAAGTCGAAGGAAAAAGTCGACGTATTCTCGTTCGAGCTGCTTGCGTATCGCGCGTTGGTCAATCCGCGCGCGATGCCGGATTCGACCAAGCCCGGCGAGAAGCTGCCCGACTACTTCGTGAGCTCCGAGGACATCACGCCGCGCGAGCACGTCGACATTCAGGCTGCGTCGCAGAAGTGGATCGACTCTTCGATCTCCAAGACCGCCAACGTGCCGACCGACTACCCGTACGAGAAGTTCAAGGATATCTACCTGTACGCGCACGAGAAGGGGCTCAAGGGCTGCACGACGTTCCGGTTCAACCCGGAAGCGTTTCAAGGCGTGCTCGTAAAGGAGAAGGACCTCAAGAACACGACCTACCGATTCACGCTCGCGGACGGGAGCACGGTCGAGGTCAAAGGCGACGAGGAGATCCAATACGACGGCGAGACGCACACGGCCGCGAATCTCTTCGACGCGCTGAAGGAAGGCTACTACGGCAAGCTCTAAACGTTCCCGCCGCAGCGCGGGGCGAGAGGCGGAAAAATGGCAAAGATCACCATCGACAAGAAGATCGTGAAGTTCGCGGTCGCCAAGGACGACGCCGACAAGAAGTCGGCGCCTGCCCCGGCGGAGCGGGAAGACAACGTCATCCGGATGCACGAGAAGCTCGAGCGTCCCGAGATGTTGGTCGGCTCCACCTACAAAGTGAAGACGCCGGTATCGGATCACGCGATGTACGTCACGATCAACGACATCGTGCTCAACGAAGGTACGCCGCACGAGCAGCGCCGGCCGTTCGAGATCTTCATCAACTCGAAGAACCTCGATCACTACCAATGGATCGTCGCGCTCACGCGAATCATGTCGGCCGTGTTCCGCAAGGGCGGCGACGTGACTTTCCTCGTCGACGAGCTCAAGGCCGTGTTCGATCCGCGCGGGGGCTATTGGCAGCCCGGCGGCAAGTTCATGCCGTCGATCATCGCGGAGCTCGGGCACATCGTCGAGAAGCATCTGCTGGAGATCGGACTGCTCAAGAGCCCGGAGCTCAGCGTCGAGCAGCGCAAGCTCATCGACGAGAAACGCGCGGAGTTCGAAGAGCGCGGACGCCAGAAGGACGCGTTCGCAGCGGGTCGGTTTCCCGAGGGTGCACAGCTCTGCACGAAGTGCAGCACGGCCGCCGCCGTGATGCTCGACGGCTGCATGACCTGCCTGAATTGCGGTTACTCGAAGTGCGGCTGAGACCCGCGGGGTCTGCCGCCGACGGCTTGCGGTTTTAAGGTCTTACCGGTCCGCCGTTGGTCCGCCCCTCGAAACGGGGCGGGCCTCTTTTTCGCCCCACGGGCCGCGAGTCGCCGCAAACTGAGTAGAATGTCCGCACCGTAAGCCACCCGACCGAAGCACCGGTGACGCTCACAGTTCCCGACTTCTCCCGTCTTCGCCTGCTCGTCGCGGGCGACGCGATGCTCGACGAGTACTGGTTCGGCGACACCGCACGAATTTCCCCGGAGGCGCCGGTGCCCGTCGTGCGCACGCGCTCCGCGGAACAGCGTCCCGGCGGTGCCGCAAACGTCGCGTTGAACCTAGCAGGGCTCGGCGCGACGACGACGCTCGCCGGAGTGATCGGCGCCGACGAGCGCGGCAAGCTGCTGACGGCGCTCATCGAGGAGCGCGGCGTGCGTTGCGAGCTCGTGCGCTCGCCGGCCGTGCCGACCATCCATAAGCTCCGCGTGATTGCGCGGAGCCAACAGCTGATCCGCGTCGACGCCGAGCAGTCGCTCGCGCCATGCGCCGAAGAGTTCGGCAACTCGTTCGTAAAGCTGATCCGCGGCGTCGACGCCGTCGTGCTCTCTGACTATGCGAAGGGCACGTTGAGCCGCGCGCCCGAGCTCGTCGCAAACTGCCGCGCGGCCGGAGTGCCCGTGTTCATCGACCCGAAGGGCACGGACTTCAAGCGCTACCGCGGCGCGTTTGCGTTGACGCCGAACCGTGGTGAGTTCGAGGCCGTCGCCGGCCCGTGCGTCGACGAAGCGGATTTGCTTCGCAAAGGGATGGCGCTGCGCGCCGAGCTCGACCTTCGGGCGTTGCTCGTCACGCGCGGCGAGCACGGCATGACGCTGTTCCGAGCAGACGCGGAGCCGCTCACGCTCCCGACGCGGGCGCGCGAGGTGTTCGACGTGACCGGCGCGGGCGACACCGTGATCGCGCTGCTTGCGGCCGGTGTCGCGGCAGGTCTCGAGCTCGGCGACGCTGCTGCGCTCGCGAACCTCGGTGCGGGTATCGTCGTCGGTAAGATCGGCGTCGCGACCGTGACGCGCTCTGAGCTGCAGCGCGCGCTGCATGGCTTGGGCAGCGGCGGCGACGGAGTCGTGCAGATGGCCGAGCTCGCGGCGCTGGTCGCCGAGGCGAAGGCGCGGGGCGAGCGCGTCGTGCTGACGAACGGTTGCTTCGACATCCTGCACGCGGGGCACGTCGCGTATCTCGAGGAAGCGAAGTCGTGCGGCGACCGCTTGGTCGTCGCCGTGAACGACGACGACTCCGTCCGGCGTCTGAAGGGCGCGCCGCGGCCGGTCACGGGGCTCGCGGATCGCATGGCGATCCTTGCGGGGCTCGCGTCAGTCGACTGGGTCGTGCCGTTTGCCGAGGACACGCCGGCGGACCTGATCGCCACGATATTGCCGGACGTGCTCGTGAAGGGTGGCGACTACCGGCCCGAGGACATCGCCGGCGGCGAAGCGGTGCGCAAGAACGGCGGCGAAGTTCGCGTGCTCGGCTTCAAGCCGGGCCGCTCGACGAGCGCATTGATCAATGCGATTCGCCGCGCCGACGACTGAGCGCCGGCGCGGCGAACCCGCGTTACCGTTGCAACCAGCCGTCGATCTGCTCGATGTCGGTGATCTCGAGGCTGCCCGCGGCCTGTTTGAGCGCTAGCACGTTCAACAAGTAGTCGTAGCGGCTGCGCGAGTAGGTCGTCTCGACGCGGCGCAAGTTGTTTTGCGCGGCGAGCACGTCGACCGTCGTCTGCGTACCGACCTCGAACCCCGCTTCCGTGGCGCGTAGTGCGGTGCCGGCTGACTCGACTGCCTGGCGCAAAGCGCGCACGCGCGAGATTTCCGAGATCACGCCGAGATACGCGTCGCGGGTTTCGCGTTCCGTTTGCCGTGCGACGCGCTGCAAGGCCTCGGTTGCCGACGCGGTGCTGATACACCGACTGCTGGATCTTTGACCGATTGAATCCGCCCGTGTAAATCGGAAAGCGCAAGTCGAACGACCAGTTGTAGCCCTCTGGCGCTTGGCGCGACGGATTGACGATCGGATCTCCCGCAAACGGAAAATTGGTCACGACTTGGTCCGTTGTCGAGTCATTGTATGCGGCGGAGAGGCTCAGCGTCGGGTAGCGTCCCGCGCGCTGGATATCGATGTCGTCCTGTGCGATATCGGCCGCGATCCGGCTCGACATGAGCGCGAGGTTGCTTTCCAATGCCGACTGCACCCACTGCTCCGCGTTCGCGGGGTCGGGCGTCAACAGCGGCAGGTCGTCGATCGGCGAGGCGAGGTCCGCGACGATCTCGCCGACGATCTCGCGCAGGAACTCCTGCGCCGTTGCGAGCAGCCGCTGCGCGTCGATCTCGGTCGCAACCGCGTCGTCGAACGCGGCTTGCGATTGCTGCACGTCGGTGATCGCGATCAGGCCCACCTCGAAGCGGCGCTGCGCCTGCTCGAGCTGGCGCGCGATCGCTTCGCGCGCCGCAACGGCCGACGCGAGGTTGTCCTCGGCGGCGAGCACGTTGAAATACCGCGTGGACACGCGAATCACCAAGTCCTGCTTCGCGACCGCGAAGTCGGTCTCGGCGCGCGTCACGCGCTTGTCGGCCTGCTTGAGGGTCGCGAACTGAGCCCAGTTGAAGATCGTCTGCGTGAGGCCGACGCTCCAATTGTCGCGATCGGAGTCGAATTCGGTCTTGATTGCCTGGCTCTGTGCGCCGACACCGCCGACGACGGCACCGCCGGGGCTCTCGCTGAACTGGTGTGAGAGGCCGGCGCTGAGGTTCAAGTCCGGCAGCAGGCTGCTGCGAGCCTGCGGCTTCACTTCGGCCGTCGCGAGGTAATTCGCTTCCGCTTCACGGATGGCCGGGTCGTTCTGCAGCGCGCGCTGGTAGACGTCCAACAGGCTTTCCGGCTGCGCGAGCGCGGTGCCGGCGAGCGCGCAGCCCGCAAGCGCCATGGTCAACAGTCGTAGTGTGATCGCCATCGTATTGTTCCCTGTCTTGAGTTCGTTTGTTTGACTACTAATAGCGTGGAACTTGCGGGTCTATCTCCGTTGACCAAGCGTCGATGCCGCCTCTGAGGTTGAAGACATTCTCGAAACCATTACCGAGCAAATACTCCGCGACGCGCCGGCTCCGTCCGCCGGAATGGCACATCACGACGAGTGGGGTGTCCCGATCGAGATCGGCGAGCCGCGCCGGGACCTCGCGCATCGGGATGTGGAGTGCGCCCGCGACCGCAGCAACCTCGAGCTCGCCGTGCTCGCGAACGTCGAGCAGCACGACACGCGCTGAGCGGTCCGCCGCGGGCCAGCGCTCGCAGAATTCCGTGGGCGTAACCTCCGGAACTACCGGCATGATGTCGCCCGGTCCTCGTCAGAGGACGAATGGCTCCGGGCGTTCCGCGTTGACCAAAGGGGTCAGCACGGTCTCGAATAGGCTCTCGGAGGTGGAGTCGCCGCTCGCGCTCAACGTGATCAGGCGCGCGTCCATCACCGGCGCGCGTCCGACGACGACGAACAGGCGGCCGAGCGGACGCAGCATCCGCACGAAGTAGTCGTCTAGCACGGGCACGGATGCCGTCACGGCAACTGCGTCGAAGCGGCGAGCGAGATCGAGGCTCAGCGCATCCGCCGTGCGTAGCTCGACGTTGCTGAGGTTCTCGGCCGCGAGCTTGGTGCGCGCCGCGTCGATGAAATCCGGGAAGATGTCGACGCTCACGACGTGACGCGCGAGCCTCGCCAGCGCGGCCGTAAGGAAGCCCGTGCCGGTGCCGACCTCGAGGACCTCGTCGATCGGCTCGACTTGCAGCGCCTGGAGCAGCCGCCCTTCGATCTTCGGGGCGAGCATCCACTGGGAATGGGCCAGCGGGATCTCGGTATCGGCAAATGCGAGGTCGCGATATTCCTCGGGAACGAAGCGTTCGCGCGGCGTCTGCTCGAGCGCTCGAAGTACACGGTCGTCGAGCACTTCCCACGCTCGGATCTGCTGGCCGAGCATCTGCGCTCGTGCGACTTCGAAGTTCATTGCTGCGTCGATGCGGGTCGGGGATGGCGGAGAAGAACGCGCTAGAGTACGGAGTTTAGGGGGGTCCTACAAGGCGGTCCCTGAAGAATTATGGTCAATACCGCGCGACCGTCCGGGCGCGTTGGGGTATCTTTAAATCCACGGCAAAACAGGAATTTGCGCTCCCCCGCCGGCACGGACCGCCCGCTCTATCAAGCCAACGGTCGCTCGGGGTGTAATAACAACAAGAGTCGGTGTCGCAAAACGCCGACGACGAATACAAGGCCTCGCACTCACGTGCTACCACGGATCTCGCTAAATCATCCCGCCGGTCAGGATCGGAGGCGCTGTCGAGCGCGTCCGCGCCGAATCGTCCACGCCGGTCGTCGGTGTTTGCGATGAGCGGAGTCCTCTCCGATCCCGTCTTCTTGATTGCGGGCGCTCTATTCGCCGTGCTGCTGCTCGCACTCGTCTGGGCCGGCTCGCGGCAGCCGTATCTGCGCGAGATCGAACGCCTGCGCGACGATCTGCACAAGATACTCGCGGGCGGAAGTGCGCGGCTCACCGTGAACGGTCGGCTGAGCCCGTTCGTCGACATCACGGCGAGCGTCAACCGGCTGCTCGACCGGGGGCAAGAACAGGTGGCGGTCGTGGCGCCGGAACCGGCGCCGGCGCCGCCGGACCCGAAGGCGGGCTTATTCGACGCGCTCGCGCAGACGCTGCCAGACGTCGCGCTGATCCACGCGAACACGATCCTGTTCGCGAACCCCGCCGCGGGAGAGCTGTTCGGCATCGATGCCGCGACGCTCCAAGGCAAGCAGATGACGGACCTCCTGCGGCCGGCCTATCGCGCGCTGATGCGCAAGCACGTCAGCACGCAGCTCGATTCCACCGAGCCCGTGCAGCCGCTCGAGGTGCAGCTCATCAGCGGCGACGACCGCGGAGCGTGGGTGGAGCTGCACAGCAAGCGGGTCTCGTACGGCGGAGAGGCGGCATTCCTGACCGTCGCGCGCGACATCACTCATCGCAAGAGCCTCGAGGCTTCGCTCGGACGCGGCAAGCTGCAGGCACGAATCACGCTCGAATCGATCGGCGAGGGCGTGATCACCACGGACCGCAACGGCACGATCGACTACATGAACGAGGCCGCCGAGCAACTGATCGGCGGCACGCGCAGCGCGGGCGTGGGCAAGCAGCTTCTCGACCTGATCAGCCTCGTCGACGAAGTGGACCGCAGCACGCTCGGCGATCCGGTGGCCAAGGCCCTGAGCGAGCGGCGCCGCATCAACCTCGGCCGGCGCGCGCTGCTGCTCAGCAAACAGGCCGATCGCGAGTTTTCGACCGAGCTGACCGCGTCGCCGATCCGGGGGCCGGACAGTCAGATCGCAGGCTGCGTCGTGATCTTCCACGACGTCAGCGAGCTGCGGGGGCTCGCACGCGAGATGTCCTATCAGGCGAGTCATGACGCCCTTACCGGTCTCGTGAACCGCGCCGAGTTCGAGCGCCGGCTCGGTGCTGCGCTCGACTCCGCGCGCGGCGAGGGTATCGGCCACGTCGTCGCCTATCTCGACCTCGACCGGTTCAAGCTCGTGAACGACAGCTCCGGCCACATCGCCGGCGACAACTTGCTGCGCGAGATCTCGGCGCTCCTGAAGCAGCGGGTGCGCGACTCCGACACGGTGGCGCGCGTGGGCGGCGACGAGTTCGCGATGCTGCTCGCAGGTTGCCCGCTCGAGAAGGCGCGGCAAATCGCGGACGACGTTTGCTCGGCCGTCACGGAGCACAAGTTCGCTTGGCAGGATCGCGCGTTCGACATCGGCGTGAGCATCGGCCTCGTGGAGGTCGGGAAAGAAAGCGGCTCCGCCGAAAGCGTGCTCTCTGCCGCCGACTCGGCGTGCTACGTCGCGAAGCAGCAAGGGCGCGGCCGCATCCACATCTACTCGACGCGCGACGAGGTCCTCGCACGCGAACGTGGGGAGATCCAGTGGCTGCAGCGCTTGCAGCGCGCACTCAAGGAAAACGAGTTCGAGCTCTACGTGCAGCCGATCATCGCGGTCGGCGGCCGGTCGCAATCGGGACCGGCGGCCGAGATCCTGCTCCGGATGCGCGACGAGACGGGCAAGAGCATCCTGCCCGCGCATTTCCTGGCTTCGGCGGAACGCTACCAGCTCATGTCGCACATCGACCGCTGGGTCGTCCAGGCGGCGCTCACCGCCATCGCGGGCGGCGCGCCGCACCTGCCGAACGGGCGTACGTGCGGCATCAATCTGTCCGCGCAGACGCTCAGCGACGACGATTTCCTCGAGTTCGTCGTGGACGTGCTCGATCACACGGGCGTGAGCCCCGACAAGATCTGCTTCGAGGTGCGCGAGTCGGCAGTCGTGACTCAGCTCGACCAAGCGCAACGGTTCATCAACGTGCTGCACGGCATCGGCTGCCGATTTGCTCTCGATGACTTCGGCAGCGGCATCGGCTCGTTCGCGAACCTCAAGAACCTCGCGCTCGACTATCTGAAGATCGACGGCGTCTACACGCACGATCTCGAGAAAGACGGCGTGAATCGCGAAATGATCTCCGCGATGGTGAACCTCGCGCGCACGCTCGACTTCCGGGTGGTCGCGGAGCAAGTCGAGGATCAAGCCTCGTTCGAAGCGCTGCGCGAGCTCGGCGTCGACTTCGTCCAGGGCTACGTGGTCGAGAAGCCCCGCCCGCTTCAGGCCGTCCACTAGCCGCGCCGCTCCCCGCGCCTCGCCACGGGAATCACACCGATCTTGTGATGCCCGTCCGAATCTGTTATTCCGCGATCCCGACAACGCGCGTTTTGCGGTGATTCGAGGCGCTAATGGTCGAGCTCTGCCGTCGGTTGGTGCGCGCGCTCCTGCGCGTCGTCTACCGCGTGCACGTGGTCGGCCTCGAGAACTACGCCGAAGCGGGGGAGCGCGTGCTCGTCGTCGCGAATCACACGTCGTTCCTCGACGCGGTACTGCTCGCCGTTTTTCTGCCCGATCGGCTCACGTTCGCGATCAACACGCAGATCTCGAAGCGCTGGTGGATGCGGCCACTGCTCGTCGTCGTCGACGCGTTCCCGCTCGACCCGACTAACCCGTACTCGATCAAATCACTGATCCGCTACATCGCGCAGGACAAGCGCGCCGCGATCTTTCCCGAAGGCCGGATCACGGTGACGGGGTCGCTGATGAAAATCTATCCCGGGCCGGGCCTCGTCGCCGACAAGTCGGGCGCGATGCTTCTGCCCGTGCGCATCGACGGCGCGCAGTACACGCCGTTCTCGCGGTTGCGCGGGCGCATTCGCTTGCGGCTGTTTCCGCAGATCACGCTCACGATCTTGCGGCCGCGCCGGTTTGCGATTCCGCCGGAGATCCGCGGCCGCGAGCGCCGCCGCGAGGCGGGTAAGCAGCTCGCTGACTTGATGACCGAGATGATGTTCGCGACTTCGAACTACCGGCGCACCCTGTACGAAGCGCTGCTCGACGCGCGCCGCGTGCACGGCGGCTCGCACGTGATCGCCGAGGACGTCGAGCGCAAGCCGATCACGTTCAACGAGCTCATCGTGCGTACGACGATCCTAGGCAACCTGATGGCCCGCGACACGCAGCGCGGCGAGATCGTAGGCCTCATGTTGCCGAACGCGCTCGCGGCGATCGCTGCGTTCTTCGGGCTCCAGGCGCGCGGCCGCGTCGCCGCAATGCTCAACTACACGCTCGGCATCCAGAGCCTCGTTGCGTCGCTCGAGAGCGCGCGCATCAAGAAGATCTATACCTCGGAGCGCTTCGTGCAAGCGGCGAAGCTCGAGAGAATCGTGGACAGGCTTCGTCAGATGGCGGACGTCGTGTTCCTCGAGGACCTGCGCTCGCGCGTCACTCCGGCGATGAAGATCAGCGCGTTCCTTACGCGCAGGTTCGCCGGCTGGCGTTACCGGCGCGAGCGAGTCCGGCCCGAAGAGCCGGCCGTGGTGCTGTTCACCTCGGGCTCCGAAGGGATGCCGAAGGGCGTCGTTCTGTCGCATGCGAACGTGCTTGCGAACCGCGAGCAAGTCATGGCCCGCTTCGACTTCAGCTCGCAAGACATCATCCTGAATGCCCTGCCGCTGTTTCACTCGTTCGGGCTCACGGCGGGGACGCTGCTGCCGCTCTTGTCCGGGATGCGCACGTTCTTCTACCCTTCGCCGCTGCATTATCGGATCGTTCCAGAGATCGCCTACGACATCAACGCGACCATCATGTTCGGCACGAACACCTTCCTCGCGGGCTATGCGCGTTTTGCTCATCCATACGACTTCTACAGCGTGCGCTACGCGTTCGCGGGCGCCGAGAAGCTCAAGGACGAGACGCGCCGGATCTGGACGGACAAATTCGGCGTGCAGATCTTCGAGGGCTACGGCGCGACCGAGACGAGCCCCGTGATCGCCGCGAACACGCCGGTCGACACGCGCGTCGGGACCGTCGGACGGCTGCTGCCGGGCATCGAATATGCGCTCGACCCCGTGCCCGGCGTTGCGGGAGCTCGTCTATCCGTACGCGGCCCGAACGTGATGCTCGGCTACCTGCTGCACGACAAGCCTGGCGTGATCCAGCCGCCCGCTACCGAACGCGGCCCGGGTTGGTACGACACCGGCGACATCGTGTCGATCGACGCAGAGGGGTTCGTCACGATCCAAGGCCGCGCCAAGCGCTTCGCCAAAATCGGAGGTGAGATGGTGTCGCTCACGGCGGTCGAGGAGCTCGCGTCGCGCACTTGGCCCGACTTGCAGCACGCGGTCGTGAGCGTGCCGGACGCCCAGAAGGGCGAGCAGCTGATACTCGTCACGACCAAGCCCGCCGCCGCGCGCCAGGACCTGTCGGCGCGCGCGCGCGCGGACGGCATGACCGAGCTGCACGTGCCGAAGCGCATCGTCCAAGTCGAGAAAGTGCCGCTGCTCGGCAGCGGCAAGGCCGACTATCCGGCCGTGCAGGCGCTCGTCGAGGAGGCGCTGCCGCGAGACGAGCGAGCCGTACATTGAAGGGCTTGAGCCGCTCCGTCTTCGTGCTGCTCGGCGCGCAATTCCTGACTGCGCTCGCCGACAACGCGCTGCTGTTCGCTGCGATCGCGATGCTGATCGATTCGCCGCGCGGCGCGTGGTACGTGCCCGCGTTGCAAAGCGCGTTTCTCGTCGCGTTCGTCGCGCTCGCCCCGTGGACCGGGCCGTTCGCCGACACTCGTCCGAAGCCGCAAGTGCTGCTGATCGGCAATGTGCTGAAGGCCGCCGGCGCAGGGCTCATGTTCGCGGGCATCGAGCCGATGGAAGCGTATGCGCTCGTCGGCGTGGGCGCCGCCGTCTACGGACCGGCGAAGTACGGAATACTGCCGGAAATCGTTCCACGCTCGTCGCTCGTGCGTGCGAACGGCCTGATCGAGGGGTCGACGATCGTCGCGATCGTCGTCGGCACGGTCATCGGTGCGCGCGTCGCGGATCGATCCGTCGAGCTCGCGCTCGGCGCGGTCGTCGCGTGCTACGCCGCTTCGGCAACCGCGACCATGTTCCTACCGCGGCTCGCGCCGAAAGGTCCGCACGCGGGAGCGGGGCTCGGCAAATTCGGCGGCAAGATGCGCTTGATGTTCGCGACGGCGCGGGCGCGCTTCGCCATGCTCGGCAATTCGCTGTTCTGGTCGTCCGCGGCGGTGCTGCGCCTGCTCCTCGTCGCGTGGGCGCCCGCCGTGCTCGGGGCGCACAACGCTACGGACGTCGCAGACCTCACGCTGTTTCTCGCGCTCGGTATCGTCGGCGGCGCGCTCGTGGTGCCGCGCCTGATCCCGATCGAGAAGCTGCGCCGCGCGCGGCTCGCGGCCTATGCGATGGGCGGGTGCATCCTCGCGTTCGGCCTGTTCGATACGGCGTGGCCCGCGCGCATGATGCTGGTCGCGATCGGGCTCTGCGGGGGCCTGTTCATGGTGCCGATGAATGCCGCGCTCCAAGAGATCGGCCACAAGAGCATCGGCAGCGGCGGCGCGGTGGCGCTCCAGAGCTTCTTCGAGAATTCCGCGATGCTCGTCGCCGTCGGCGCGTACACGGGGTCCGTCGGGTTGGGGGCGCAGGCCGTGCCCGCGATTCTAGTCGTGGGGACGCTCGTATTGATCGCGACGTTCGTCGTGTCGTGGCACTTGCCGCCGGATCCAGCCGCGACGGCGGAGTGACGATACCGATCGTGGCGCGCGCATCGCGCACGTTCGTTGGCAGCCGTGCCCCGCGATCCAATCGCCGCCGCGCTAGCTGGAACGAAAACGGCCGCGCGTATCGCTACGCGCGGCCGTTACTGCAGAAGCGTTGCGCTGGCTTAGAGCAACGGCACGCAGAGCAGCGCGACGATGTTGATGATCTTGATGAGCGGGTTGATCGCGGGGCCTGCGGTGTCCTTGTACGGATCGCCGACGGTATCGCCCGTGACCGCGGCTTTGTGCGCGTCCGAGCCCTTGCCGCCGAAGTGGCCGTCCTCGATGTACTTCTTCGCGTTGTCCCACGCGCCGCCGCCGGTCGTCATCGAGATCGCGACGAACAAGCCCGTGACGATCGTGCCGACGAGCAGACCGCCGAGCGCCTCGGGGCCGAGCAACAAGCCGATGATCACGGGGACCAACAGCGGTAACAGCGACGGGATGATCATCTCCTTGATCGCGGCCTTCGTCAGAAGGTCCACGGCCGTGGAGTAGTCGGGCTTCGTCGTGCCTTCCATGATGCCCTTGATCTCGCGGAACTGCCGGCGGACCTCGATGACGACCGAGCCCGCTGCGCGGCCGACCGCTTCCATCGCCATCGCGCCGAAGAGATAAGGGATCAGGCCGCCGACGAACAGGCCGATGATGATGCGGTGGTCCGACAGGTCGAACAGGAACGTGGTCGCACCGCCCTGCGATGCCTCCGTCAAGCTATGCGTGTAGTCCGCGAACAGGACGAGAGCCGCGAGACCGGCCGAGCCGATCGCGTAGCCCTTCGTCACAGCCTTGGTCGTGTTGCCGACCGCGTCGAGCGCGTCGGTGACGTGGCGCACTTCCTTCGGCAGCTTCGACATTTCCGCGATGCCGCCCGCGTTGTCGGTGATCGGGCCGAACGCGTCGAGCGCGACGATCATGCCCGTCATCGACAGCATGCTCGTGGCCGCGATCGCGATGCCGTAGAGCTCGCCGAGCTGGAACGCTCCCCAAATCGCGGCGCACACCGCGAGCACGGGCAGCGCCGTGGACTTCATCGATACGCCGAGGCCCGCGATCATGTTGGTCGCATGGCCGGTCGTGGAAGCCTCGGCGATCTTCTTCACCGGGCTGAAGTTCGTGCCCGTGTAGTACTCCGTGATCACGACCATCGCGGCCGTCAACGCGAGGCCGATCAGCGCCGCGAAATAGAGGTTCAGCGCGTTGCCCGTCGCACCCATCAACGACATCGTGATCGGGTAGAACGCGATCGCAGCGAGGACGCCCGATACCACGACACCTTTGTACAGCGCGGGCATGATCTTGCCGGTCTTGGTGCTGACGAAGAACGTGCCGACGATCGACGCGACGATCGACACCGCGCCGAGCACGATCGGATAGAGCGCCGCGTTCTCGCCGAGCGAGCTCGCGGTCAAGCCGCCGAGCAGCATCGTCGCGATCAAGGTCACGGCGTAGGTCTCGAACAAGTCCGCGGCCATGCCGGCGCAGTCGCCGACGTTGTCGCCGACGTTGTCGGCGATAACGGCCGGGTTGCGCGGGTCGTCCTCGGGGATCCCGGCCTCGACTTTGCCGACGAGGTCCGCGCCGACGTCCGCGCCTTTGGTGAAGATGCCGCCGCCGAGCCGCGCGAAGATCGAGATCAGCGAGCCGCCGAAGGCGAGGCCGACGAGCGCTTTGAGAATCTGTTCCTGCTCGTAGCCCATCGAGTGCAGCACGGCGTAGTAGCCCGCGACGCCGAGGAGGCCGAGGCCGACGACGAGCAGCCCGGTGACCGCGCCGCCGCGAAACGCGACCTTGAGCGCCGCGTTCAAGCCGTTCGTCGCGGCTTGCGCCGTGCGCACGTTCGCGCGCACCGAGACGAACATACCGATATAGCCCGCGAGGCCGGAAAACACCGCTCCGATCGCGAAACCGATCGCCGTCTCCCAATTGAGCGCGAAGCCGAGAATCACGAATAACACGACACCGGCGACTGCGATCGTCGTGTACTGGCGGTTCATGTACGCCTTGGCTCCCTCCTGGATGGCGGCTGCGATTTCTTGCATCCGCGCGTTGCCGGGCGAGAGCGACAGTACCCAGCGGACCGTGATGAAGCCGTAGACCACCGCGAGGAACGCGGCGCCGAGCGACAGCCAAAGCGTGATATTCGGACTCATTCCGTTGTCTCCCAAACGAGCCTAAAACTCGAGCGCGCCGACCGGCGCAGCCCGTCAAAGCTGGATCAACCCATGTTGAAACCGCGCACCGAGCTCGGCGCGTCGGCGGTTGCGAACGGGTTCAACCCTGTTTTTCTTGCTTCGCCGCCCCCGGCGAAAAGCGGCGCTACTTTAGCACAAACTCACTCGAGAGCCGCTTGGTAACCCGCTGATTACGCAGGCTGACATAACTCGGCAGGCCGTTTCTGTACGGCGGATAATCCTCGCCCTGAATCAAAGGGCCGAGATAAGTTCGGCACGCAGCGGTGATCGCGAACCCGTCTTTGCTGATGAAGTTGCGCGGCATCATCTTTTCCTTGTTCGCGACCTTGGCGAGCGGAACGCTGCCGACCGTCCAGCGGTACGGCTTGCTCGACTTGCGCACGATCGTCGGCATCACGGCGTTCTCGCCCGCGAGCGCGAGCTCCACCGCGGCCTTGCCCACCGCATACGCCTGCGCGACGTCGACCTTCGACGCGATGTGGCGCGCCGCGCGCTGCAGGTAGTCGGCGATTGCGTAGTGGTATTTGTACCCGAGCTTGCCGCGGACGAGCTGCGCGATCGAAGCCGCGACGCCGCCGAGCTGCGCGTGGCCGAACGCGTCCTTGCCGCCGGCCTCCGCGAGGAACCGGCCGTCGGCATAGCGTGCGCCCTCGGACACGACGACGACGCAATACTCGTACTTCGTAACGGATTCCTTCACGCGGGCAAGGAACGCGGCCTCGTCGAACGGGATCTCGGGGAACAGGATCACGTGCGGCGCGTCGGCCTCCGTCTCGCCCGCGAGGCCGCCGGCCGCGGCAATCCAGCCCGCGTGCCGGCCCATGACCTCGAGGATGAACACGCGCGTCGAGGTGCGCGCCATCGAGGCGACGTCGAGCGCCGCCTCGCGCGTAGACACGGCGACGTATTTGGCGACGGAGCCGAAGCCGGGGCAGGTGTCCGTGATCGGCAGATCGTTGTCGACGGTCTTCGGGACGCCGATGCAGACGACCGGGTAGCCGAGCGACGCCCCGAGCTGCGACACCTTATAGGCGGTGTCCATCGAGTCGCCGCCGCCGTTGTAGAAAAAGTAGCCGATGTCGTGTGCCCTGAAGACCTCGATGAGCCGCTCGTACTCGGCGCGGTTTTGGTCGAGTCCCTTGAGCTTGTAGCGCGCGGAGCCGAACGCCCCGCCGGGCGTGTGGCGCAGCGCCGCGATGGTCTTCGCACTCTCGGCCGTCGTGTCGATCATGTCCTCGGTGAGCGCGCCGAGAATGCCGTTGCACGCCGGCGTAGACCTTGCCGAGCTTGTTCTTGTGCTTGCGCGCGGTCTCGATGACGCCGCAAGCGCTCGCGTTGATCACGGCCGTGACGCCGCCCGACTGGGCGTAGAACACATTCTTCTTCATCGCGCGTTCCCCAAAAAAGTCCCGCCGCAGGATACCAAACGCCGCCGCCATTCGTGCTGCGCGCAAGGGGTCTGCTGCAACGGGCGCGCCGGGTTTGACTGTGGCCGCGGCGGGCGGCTATTTTGCTGCGTCGCCTCGTGGTCTGGAGAAAAACAAGATGAGAATCGTGATGCTCGGCGCGCCGGGCTCGGGAAAGGGCACGCAGGCGCAACGGCTCCAGAAGGATTTCGGTTTCCCGCAGGTGTCCACCGGCGACCTGCTGCGCCGCGCGGTCGCGGACCAGACACCGCTCGGGCTCCAGGCGAAGGCCGTCATGGACGCTGGCAACCTCGTGTCCGACGACATCGTGCTCGGCATGATCGAGGAGCGCATTGCGCAGCCCGACGCCGCGCGAGGCTTCATCCTCGACGGCTATCCGCGCAACAGCAAACAGGCGCAAGACCTCGAGGCCGCGCTCCGTAAGCGCGGCTGGAAGATCGACGCCGCGGTACTGATGGACGTCCCGTTCGACATCCTGATGAAGCGGCTCACGGGGCGGCGCACCTGCTCGAAGACGGGCCAGGTGCTGAACATCTATTTCTCGCCCCCCGCGGAGCTCGAGGCCTGCAAGCAGGCCGGCGGCGAGCTGCTGCAGCGCGCGGACGACAACGAGACCACGATCGGAAATCGTCTGCACGTGTACGAGGGCCAGACGGCGCCGTTGATCACCCACTACCGCGAGCTCGGGCTGCTCGAGACCGTCGGCGCGACGGGCGAGGTCGACGACGTCTACGGTCGGCTCAAGGCGGCGCTCGGTCTGCAGAAGGGGAAGAAGCCCGCGCCGACGCCGCAGAACAAGAACGTCGGCACACGGAAGAAGAAAGCGAAGAAGAAAGCGCAGAAGAAGACGGCGCGTCCCGCGAGGAGCAACGCTCCGCGCGCGGTCAAGAAGAAGGCGAAGCGCTCCGCCCCCAAGAAAGCCCACAAGAGAGCCCAGAAGAAAACCAAGCGCGCGGCAAAAAAGAAAGGACGCGCGCGCGCCAACAAGCGCTAGAGCGCGGCCGCGAACGGCGCGCCGATCCCGGCGAGCTCCGCCGCGCGCCACCCTTCCTTCAGATGCGGCGGCGGGTTGCCGGTCGCGAGCGCGGCGAGCTCGCGCCGAGTCGCGAGAATCTCCGGCTCGATGCCGAGTACCCCGGCGCGTCGCCGCACTTCCTCTTGCAGCGCCTTCAGCGTCTTGCGGTCGGCCGGCGGGCCCGAATTCGCGCGCACGATTGCCTGCACGTCGGGGTCGTCACGGCGCGCGATCGCGGCGAGGATGTCTGCGCCGTTGCGCGCCGCGAATTTCGGCGATACGAGCTCGCCGATGTCCTCGGGCGAGCGCGGCAGCGCGGCCGCGAGCGCGAGCAGCTTGTCGTCGTCGAGCAGCCAGCGGCGCGGGCGATCCGAGCGCTGCGCGGCGAGCTCGCGCCAGCGGACGATCTCCAGCGCGGCGCCGGCCGCCGCCGGCGGCAGCGCGTGCACACCTTTGATCCGGGCCCAGACCGTAGCCGCGTCCGCGACGGGGCGCTCCGCGAGCGCTCGTGCGCACTCCTCGTGCAGCCACGGCAGCCTGCCGAGTGCCGCGAGCTGTCTTTCGAGCTCGTCCCACGCGCGCAGCAGGTAGTGCACGTCCTCGATCGCGTAATTGAGCGCCTCGGCGGGCAGAGGCCTGCGGCTCCAGTCCGTGCGTGCGTAGCTCTCGCCGAGCTCCACCTGGAGCGTGCGCGCGAGCAGGCCCTCGAGCCCTACCTGGGGCGGCCAGCCGATCAACGCGGCTGCGATCTGGGTGTCGATGAGCCTCGGCGGCATGCGCTCGGCCCGCTGCCAGATCACCTCGAGATCCTGACGCGCACTGTGCAGCACCCAGGTACGGTCGCTCTGGAACAGCTGTGCGTATAGGGGGCTCAAGTCGAGCGGTGCCAGGCAGTCGATGCACGCGGCGTAGTCGCGCGTCGCGATTTGGATCAGGCACAGCTGCGGGTAGTACGTCTTCTCGCGGACGAACTCGGTGTCGACGGCGACGAGTGGACTTGAGGCGACCGCGTCGACGAGCGCCGCCAGCGCCGCGTCGTTCGCGATCCAAGAATGTTCGTGCGTTTCGACCAACCTCGTCCTTGTGGCCCGGAGGCCCGAGCTGTGCTTGCGCTATTATCACGGTCCGTGATCCAGGAAACAGCCCCGTGTTGCGTTTGATCTACGCGTTCGTCGAGATCGCGTTGCATCGACGCGGACCGGAGCACCTTCCCGCATCGCGCTTTTTCTTCGCGCTCGTGCTCGCGCTGTACATCGCGGTCGCGCTGTTCACGATCCAGTTTGCGGACGGCGTAACGCACCCCTACGCGCTCGTCGCGGTGCAGGGAACGCTCGGCATCGCGTTCACCTGGTGCCTGCTCCGGGCGTTCGAGCGGCAACACCGGTTCCTGCAAACGGCGAGCGCGCTGCTCGGCGCCGACGCGCTCATGAGCCTCGTGAGCCTGTGGTTTGCTCTGTGGCATCGCGCGCTGCACGCGCCCGCCACTGAGCTCACGCTCCCGCTGGTGTTGTATCTCTTGGTTGCCGTAGTGTGGGCCACGGACATCAGCGGGTTCGTCGTTGCCCGAGCTCTCGACCGCCCGTACTTCCTGGGTGTATCCATCATGGTAGGTTACCTGCTGCTCTCGTTCAGCCTGCAAATCACGTTGTTTCCGCCGGCGTCGTGATGCGAGTCCATATCCTCGGCATCTGCGGCACCTTCATGGGAGGCATCGCGGCGATCGCGAAGGCCGCGGGCCATGAAGTCTCCGGGTCGGACCAAAACGTCTATCCGCCGATGAGCACGCAGCTCGAGCAGCTCGGCATCGCGCTGCAACAAGGCTACGACCAGCGGCATATCGACAGCAGCCTCGATTGCGTGGTCGTCGGCAACGCGCTGTCACGCGGCAAACCCGTCGTCGAAGCGCTGCTCGACTCCGGCATGCCGTACTACTCGGGCCCGCAGTGGCTCGCCGAGAACGTGCTACGCGACAAGTGGGTGCTCGCGGTGTCGGGCACGCACGGCAAGACCACGACGACGAGCATGCTCGCGTGGATTCTCGAGTACGCGGGCCTCGATCCGGGCTTCCTGATCGGCGGCGTGCCGTCGAACTTCGGCGTCTCGGCACGTCTCGGCGGCTCGAAGTACTTCGTCGTCGAGGCAGACGAGTACGACACCGCGTTCTTCGACAAGCGTGCGAAGTTCGTCCACTACCGGCCGCGCACGCTCGTGATCAACAACATCGAGTTCGATCACGCCGACATTTACGCGGACGTCGACGCGATCCTCTGGCAATTTCACCAGCTCGTTCGGACCGTCCCGGGTAACGGATTGATCGTCGCGAACGGCCGCGACCCGAACGTGGACAAGCTCCGCGCTCGCGGGATCTGGACGAAAGTCGAGACCTTCAGTGCCCATGATGCTGCAGTCGACTGGACCGCCGCCTACGACTCCGTCGGCGAGGCGCCGCGCTTCACCGTGCGGCGGCGCGGCGCGGCGCTCGGCGACGTGCGGTGGGCGCTTCTGGGTGCGCACAACCTCGAGAACGCGCTCGCCGCGACCGCGGCGGCCGTGCACGTGGGCGTGCCGGCGGACGTCGTGCTCGCCGCGCTCGCCGAGTTCAAGGGCGTGAAGCGCCGGCTCGAGAAGCGCGGCACCTTCGCCGGCGTCAGCCTGTACGAAGATTTCGCGCATCACCCGACCGCGATCGCGACCACGCTCGCCGGACTGCGCAGTCAGGACGCCGAGCAGCGCATCGTGGCAGTGATGGAGCCGCGCTCGAACACCATGCGGATGGGCGTGCATCGCGACACGCTCGCGCCCGCGTTCACGGGCGCGGACCGGCTGTTCGTGCTCGGCGGCAGCGACCTCGGCTGGGACGCAGCTGCTGCGCTCGCGCCGCTCGGCCGCAAGGCCTCGGTCAGCGCGACCGTCGACGACCTGCTTCGCGAGCTGCTCGTGGAGCTGCGCGCCGGCGATCGCGTCGTGCTCATGTCGAATGGCGGCTTTCAAGGACTCCCAGCGCGCCTGCAGCAAGCCCTCGCGAGCCGCGCGTGAACGCGAGCGTCGAGCTGGCGCTGTTCCCGCTCAAAACCGTGCTCTTCCCCGGCGGCCTGCTCGCGCTCAGAATTTTCGAGCCGCGTTATCTCGACATGATCGCGCGCAGCCTGCGCGCCACTAATCGCTTCGGCGTCGTCGCGATCCGCTCGGGCTCCGAGGTCGGCGTCGCGGAGATGTTCGACGTGGGCACGACGGCCGAGATCGTCGACTGGCACCAGGAGAGCGGCGGGATGCTCGGCATTCGCGCGGTGGGCCGCGAGACCTTTCGCGTCGAGCAGACGAGCCGCCAACCGGACGGACTCTACGTCGGCCGCGTCACGATGCTCGAGGAGCCCGCGAGCGTGCCGCTGCCGACCGCGCATGCGGCGCTCGCGACGCTGCTGCGCAGCTTGCTCGCGCAGCTGCCGACGTACGCCGACGCGCCCGCGCTGTACGACGACGCGGTTTGGGTCGGTGCGCGGTTGGCCGAGGTGTTGCCGCTCGCCGTGCCGTTGAAGCAATCGGTGCTCGAGACGCGCGATCCCATCGTGCGGCTCGAGCGCATCGCGGCAAGTCTGCGCAGCGATTCGTCCGAGGCCTGACGCGGCGAACCCGGGCGCCCGCGTGCTACGCTTCGCGCGGGGTTGCGAGGGGCAACAGGACGGCAGCGAACGTGAAGACTTATATGTGTCTCATCTGCGGCTTCATCTACGATGAGGCGAAGGGCAGACCGGAGGAAGGGATTCCGCCGGGCACGAAATGGGCCGACATCCCGTTGGCGTGGCGCTGTCCCGATTGCGGCTCGGGCAAGGAAGACTTCGAGATGGTCGAGGTCTGAGGGGCCTTCCGACCTTCTCGCAGGACTTCAGTTCGTTGCTCCGACGCGCACGACTCGGTGGCCGCGTGCCG
This sequence comes from uncultured Gammaproteobacteria bacterium, assembly GCA_963742115.1. GTDB lineage: Bacteria > Pseudomonadota > Gammaproteobacteria > Steroidobacterales > Rariloculaceae > FEN-1219. Next base: position 179,532 of record CAVUKQ010000003.1, on the reverse strand, counting down.
TGAGCCGATCGACCACGCTGTCGCGTCCGACGAGATGCAGCGCACCGACGACGACGAGATACCTGCGCCCGTCCCGGAGCATACGCTCGAGCTCCACGGTCCACTGGTCGTTGCGCTCCGTTACGAGCGTCTCGTAGAGCTCCGGGAAGTCGCCGAAGTCCTCGATTAGGCTCTCGCTCAGCGCGTCGAGCCGCCCATCACGCCACGCGCTGACGAGATCGCTCATCGCGGCATCGGCGCCGTCGAGCTCTTGCAGAGTCTGCGCGAGCATCGCTTCCTGGTCGTCGGCGGAGAGATCGGCAAAGATCCCGATCTGCTTCGCCAGCGACTCGAGGCCGACGATCTCTTTGTGGTTCGCAGCCGCCTTGCCGACGAGGTAGCGCTCGAGCCCGCGCTGCGCTTCGAAGCCGATCCGCTGCATGCCGACGTCGAGCAGCGTGATCGCGACGAGCCACGGTTCCATGTGGTCGAGCAGGCCCAAATCCAAGCCGAGACCGCGAGCGTGTCGCTCCGCTAGCCGGTAGAGATTCGCGTCGACGACGTCGCGCAGGACCGTGCCCTCGGGCAACGACGCCGCCTCGAGCAGCGTCGCTTGCTGTGCGCCGAGCTTCGGATCGTCGAGGTCGAGCTCCATCACGAGAGTGTCGGCGTGGGCGTAAAGCTGGTCCACGAGCGGCGGCAAGGGATAGTCGGACGCGCGCAGCACGTGCATCGAGCCGAGCAGCACTACCTCACCGCCGTTCTCGCCTGCGATTCGCCAGGCCGCCGGCGCGGCGGCGGCGGGGAGGGACAGCAGTGCCGCGGCCAGCGCGGCGAGGTAGCCGATCAACCGCGTGCGTCTGGCGACGGGTCGCGGCCGCTCTGCAGGGCGCTCGGACGCCGCGGTCAAGCGCTCGCGCGCTGCGGTACCCACTCGACTTCCGTTTCGACGCGGCCGTCGGGATGGAGCTCGAGCCAACGCAGTCCGGGCGGTCGCTCGTCCAGCGCGAAGAACTGCGCTGCCGGGAAGGAATTGCGCGCAGGTCGACGGCGTGCTCAAGAACCGCACGCCGTTGCGCTCGCGATCGGAGGCTTGATGCACATGGCCGCACACGACCGCGCGCACGTGAGGGTTCGCGTCGATGATTTCCAGGAACGCGGCCGCGTCGCGCAGCGCGACCCCGTCGAGCCAGGTGCTCCCCATCGGCAGCGGATGATGGTGCATCGCGACGAGCACGTGCTGATCGGTGTGCGCTGCGAGCGCCTTGCGCAGCCCCGCCAAGCGCGCGGGCCCGAGACCGCCCGCGTCCTCGCCCGCGAGATAAGTGCTCAGCAGCACCAGCGACCATTTGTCGCGGCGTACCTCGCCGCCGAGCTGGAACGAGCCGCTCGTGAGGATCTCGGCCATGAGCTTCGGGTCGTCGTGGTTGCCCGGAATCGAGACGACCGAGATACCGAGCGGCTCGAGGCTCGCGCGAAACCGCTCGTAACCCGCGCGGCTCTCGTCCTGCACCACGTCGCCGGTTGCGATGATCAGGTCGGCGGGCCAGCGGCGGTCACGCTTCGCGTGCTCGAGAACCGAGAGAAACGTCGCATACGTGGTCATGCCGCGCATCCGGCCGTCGGCGGCCGGCGTGCAAATGAGTATCGCTGATCTGCAATACCTTGAGCGCGCGATCTTGAGGGCTTTTGGCCATTCCTAAGTCGGGGCTCGACGACACGTTGATCGAATAGATAACCAATTATCGCCGTGCGAACGGGGACTGCCTCACAGATCGATTCCGTGCGCGCGGCCCGGTTGCGTGAGGTGTCCGCGGTAAGCGACAATTGCAGCTCGTTTTCCTGCGTTTCGCGCGCAACCGCTCGTACCGCTAAAGAAAAATTGAGGGGCCACCTCGAGGCCCTTCGTACAACCCTCTTCCAAAAAAACACGAAGAGCATTCGCCGATGGCCCCCGCCGAACGAGACCCCCAAGCCGGCCGAGAGACTCGGGAAGGCAATCTCTCGTCCGGCAACCGCCCCTCGCGCCGGCGCCTCGCGAACGCGATCCGCATGCTCGCGATGGACGCCGTCGAAGCCGCGCGCTCGGGCCATCCCGGCATGCCGATGGGCATGGCCGACATCGCCGAGGTGCTCTGGAACGACTATCTGCGCTTCGCGCCGACCGCGCCGCGCTGGCACGACCGCGACCGATTCGTACTGTCGAACGGCCACGGCTCGATGCTGCTGTACGCGGTCGCGTACCTCACGGGCTACGACGTACAGGTCGAAGAGCTCAAGCATTTCCGGCAGCTCGGCTCGCGGATCGCGGGCCACCCTGAGCGCGATCTCGACCTCGGCGTCGAGACGACGACCGGGCCGCTCGGCCAAGGACTCGCGAACGCGGTCGGTATGGCGCTCGCGGAGCGCACGCTCGCGGCGCCTTCAACAAGCCCGACGCGACAGATCGTCGACCATCACACGTACGTGTTCTTAGGCGACGGCTGCCTGATGGAAGGCGTCTCGCACGAGGCGTGCTCGTTCGCGGGCACTGAGAAGCTCGGCAAGCTGATCGGCTTCTACGACGACAACGGCATCTCGATCGACGGCGCGACGCGCGGCTGGTTCACCGACGACACGCCGAAGCGCTTCGAGGCGTACGGCTGGCACGTGGTGCCGAACGTCGACGGTCACGACCCGCAGGCGATCCGCGCGGCGCGATCGAAGCCGCGCGCGCGGCGCTCGACCGGCCGTCGCTGATCTGCTGCAAGACGATCATCGGCTTCGGCGCGCCGAACGTGCAGGGCACGTCGGCGACGCACGGCGCCGCGCTCGGTGCGGCCGAGGCCGCGGCGGCGCGCAAGAACCTTGGGTGGGAGCTGCCGCCGTTCGAGATTCCCGACGACGTGAAGAGCGCTTGGGATGCGCGCGAGCGCGGCAAGAAGCTCGCGGCGGATTGGCAGAAGCGCTTCAGCGATTACGCAGCGCAAGTATCCCGAGCTCGCGGCCGAGTTCGAGCGGCGCATGAACGCGCAGCTGCCGAAGGGTTGGGCGCAGCACGCGGACGCCGCGATCGCGAAGACCGCGGCGGCAGGGAAGACCATGGCCACGCGCAAGGCGTCGCAGGCGGCGCTCGAGGCGTTCGCGCCGCAGCTGCCGGAGCTCATCGGCGGCTCGGCCGACCTCACGGGCTCGAACAACACGCTGCACGCCTACTCGAAGGTGCAGAGCGCCGCCGAGCCCGGCGGCAACTATCTGCACTACGGCGTGCGCGAGTTCGGCATGTCCGCGATGATGAACGGCATGGCCGCGCACGGCGGTGTCGTTCCGTACGGCGGCACGTTCCTCGTGTTCTCCGACTACTGCGCGCAACGCACTGCGCATGGCCTGCCTGATCGGGCTGCAGAGCATCTTCGTGCTGTCGCACGACTCGATCGGCCTCGGCGAGGACGGCCCCACGCACCAACCGATCGAGCACTTGGCGCAGCCTGCGCCTCATGCCGCAGCATGCAGCTCTGGCGGCCGTGCGACACGGTGGAGACCGCGGTCGCGTGGCGCGCCGCGATCGAGCGCCGCGACGGCCCGACGAGCCTGATCCTCACGCGCCAGGACTTGCCGCACGCGCAGCGCACGCCCGACCAGATCGCAGCGATCGCGCGCGGCGGCTATATTCTGTCGAACGGCGACGCCGAGCCCGCGATCACGCTTGATCGCGACGGGGTCCGAGGTGCAGCTCGCCGTCGGCGCCGCGGCCGAGCTTGGCGCAGCCGGCGTCGCGGCACGCGTCGTGTCGATGCCGTGCACGCAAGTGTTCGATGCGCAGGACGCGGACTACCGCGCCCACGTGCTGCCGCCCGGCGGCGTGCGGCTCGTGATCGAGGCCGGCGCGACCGGTGGCTGGTGGCGCTACGCGGGCGACCGCGGCGGCGTGCACGGCATCGACGAGTTCGGCCACTCGGCACCGGCGAAGCCGTTGTTCGAGAAGTTCGGCTTCACCGTCGCGGCCGTCGCGCAGGCGGCCCGGATTTTGATTACTGATCGCTAAAGCGCGTTGGTCGCCGCGTGCTCAGTTGTGGAGCGGCGGCGGACACGGCGGGCGTATGACGCCGCGCAACGCTCCTGGCGATCAGTACAATACGCGCCGCGAAACGCGCTTTAGTGATCAGTGATTGGAGATAACATGCCCGTCAAAGTCGCTATCAATGGCTACGGCCGCATCGGCCGCAACGTGCTCAAGGCTCTCTACGAGAGCAAGCGCCGCAACGAGATTCAAATCGTCGCGGTCAACGATCTCGGCGACGCCAAAACCAATGCCCATTTGACGCGTTACGACACCGCGCACGGCCCGTTCCCGTACACGGTGGACGTCGACGGCGACAGCCTCGTGGTCGGATGGCGACCGCATCAAGGTCTGCGCCGAGCGCGATCCGTCGAAGCTGCCGTGGGGGCAGCTCGGCGTCGACGTCGTGATCGAGTGCACGGGCCTCTTCACGACCAAGGAGAAGGCCGGCATGCACATCAAGGCCGGCGCGAAGAAGGTCGTGATCTCGGCGCCCGCCGGCAAGGACGTGGACGCGACCGTCGTCTACGGCGTGAACCACAAGACGCTGAAGGCGAGCGATCGCGTGATCTCGAACGCGTCGTGCACGACGAACTGCTTGGCGCCGCTCGCGAAGGTGCTGAACGACAACATCGGCATCGTGCGCGGCACTGATGACCACGATCCACGCGTACACCAACGACCAAGTGCTCACGGACGTCTTCCACAGCGACTTGCGCCGCGCGCGCTCGGCGACGCAGTCGATGATTCCGACGAAGACCGGCGCCGCCGCCGCCGTCGGCCTCGTGCTGCCGGAGCTCGACGGCAAGCTCGACGGCTTCGCGATGCGCGTGCCGACGATCAACGTTTCGGTCGTCGACCTCACGTTCGAAGCCGCGCGCGCGACGTCGGCGAAGGAGATCGACGACGCCGTCCGCAAGGCCGCGAACGGCGCGCTCAAGGGCGTGCTTGCAGTTCACCGACGAGCCGCTCGTATCGATCGATTTCAACCATAACCCGGCGTCGTCGGTCTACGATTCGACGCTGACGAAGGTGATCGAAGGCAAGCTCGTGAAGGTCTGCGCCTGGTACGACAACGAGTGGGGCTTCTCGAATCGGATGCTCGACACGACCGTCGCTTTCGCGAAGGTCTGAGGGCCTGGGTCTCGGTGGAACACTCGCGGCCGTGATTCTCGAGTTGCTGCAAGGAGCCCTATGGCGCTCGCCGTCAAACGGATGACCGACCTCGACCTGCGCGGCAAGCGTGTGCTGATCCGCGAGGACTTGAACGTGCCCGTCAAGGACGGGCGCGTGACGAGCACCGCGCGGCTCGACGCGGCTCTGCCGACGCTGCGTGCGGCGCGCGACGCGGGCGCGCGCGTGATGGTCATGTCGCACCTCGGCCGCCCGAAGGCCGGCAAGCCCGATCCGGAGAGCTCGCTCGCACCCGTCGCGGCGAAGCTCGGCGAGCTGTTCGGGAGCGAAGGTCCCGCTCGTGACGAAGTGGCTCGACGGCGTCGACGTCGCGCCAGGCGAGATCGTGCTGTGCGAGAACGTGCGCTACGAGAAGGGCGAGGAATCCGACGACGACGAGCTCGCGAAGAGAATGGCGAAGCTCTGCGACGTGTTCGTGATGGATGCGTTCGGCACCGCGCACCGCGCGCAGGCGAGCACCAACGGCGTCGCGCGCCACGCGCCCGTCGCGTGCGCCGGGCCCGCTGCTCGTCGCCGAGCTCGAGGCGCTCGCGGCGGCGCTGGAGAGCCCGAAGCGGCCGGTGTTCGCGATCATCGGCGGCTCGAAGGTGTCGACCAAGATCGAGGTGCTGCAAAGCTTCGAGCAGCAAGGTCGACGAGCTGATTTTGGGCGGCGGCATCGCGAACACGGTGCTCGCGGCCGCCGGCTTCCCCGTCGGCAAGTCGCTCCACGAGGCGGACATGGTCGACTTCGCGAAGAAGCTGCTCGACGGCAAGTTCGGCAAGGCGAAAGTGCCGCTGCCGACCGACGTCGTCGTCGCGACGAGCCTCGAGCCGTCGTCGCGCGGGAAGGTCAAGCGCACGAAGGACGTCGCCGCAGACGAGATGATTCTCGACATCGGTCCCGAGACCGCCGCGTTCTACGCGGAGCGCCTCGAGCGCGCGGGCACGATCGTCTGGAACGGCCCGGTCGGCGTATTCGAGCATCACGAGTTCGCCGGCTGGGACGCGCCGCGTGGCGGAGGCCGTCGCAGCGAGCAAAGCGTTCTCGATTGCGGGCGGCGGCGACACGCTCGCGGCAATCGAGCAGTTCGGGGTCGGGGACAGGATCTCGTACATCTCGACGGGCGGCGGCGCATTCCTCGAGTTCCTCGAGGGCAAGAAGCTGCCCGCGGTTGCGACGCTCGAGGAGCGCGCGAAGCGCTGAGCGCCGCGGCGCCAGTCCGCCGCAATGCCGTGACCGCACGCGTGAACCGAACCGGCGCCCCGAATCGTGAAGGCTAGCGCTCCGACCGAGGTATTGCGGCAGGCGTTCGACTCGGCGCTGCGCGCCGCTTCGCCGTCCGCGTGCCTTCCGCCCGCGCTCGAGTCGTACGCCCGCGGACCCGCGCTCGTGCTCGGCACCGGGAAGGCCGCTGCGTCGATGGCAGCCGTGTTCTGCGCGAATTGGCAGGCGCCGACGCGCGGCATGGTTGTCACGCGCTATGGTCACGGGCTGAAACCGGACGAGAGCAGCGGCGGCATAGAGATCGTCGAGGCCGGACATCCGTCGCCCGACGCCGCGAGCCTCGCCGCCGGGGCGCGCTTGCTCGAGCTCGCCGCGAGCGCGAGTAGGGCGGCCGACGAGCATCCCGAATATCTGATCTGCCTCGATCTCCGGCGGCGGCTCGTCGCTCGCGGCGGCACCGTTGCCCGGCATCACGTTCGAGCAGAAGCGCGCGGCCGCGAATTTTCTGATCCGCCAAGGCGCGGACATCCGCGAGATCAACTGCGTGCGCAAGCACTTGTCGAAGCTCAAAGGCGGACGGCTCGCCGCGGCGGCGCATCCCGCGCGCGTGATCACGTTCGTGATCTCGGACGTGCCGGGGGACGAGGTCGGGGACATCGCGTCGGGTCCGACGATCGCGGACGCAACCACTCAGGCCGATGCGATCGAGATTCTCGAACGCTACGGCTATCCGATGACTCGCGGAGCTCGCGGTGCTGCGCGATCCGAGCTGTGAGACGCCGAAGCCCGGCGCGAGCGAGTTTGCGCACGATTCGGTGCACTTGATCGCGACGGCGTCGACCGCGATGGACGCCGCGGCGAGATTTCTCCACAAGCAGGGCTACGAGGTCGTCTATCTGGGTGACGATCTCGCCGACGAAGCGCAAGCGCTCGGCCGCGAGCACGCGCAGCTCGCGAAACAGCACCGTGCGTCGGGCCGCCGCGTCGCGATTCTTTCCGGCGGCGAAACGCGCGTCGTGCTCGGCGAAGGCGGCGGCCGCGGCGGCCGCAACACGGAATATGTCGCCGCGCTCGCGCTCGAGCTCGAGGGCGCGCCCGGGATCTTCGCGCTCGCGGCCGACACCGACGGCATCGACGGCGCGGGCGATCACGCGGGCGCAATCGTCGCTTCCCGAAACATTGCGAGTCGGCGCGGAGCGCGGCATGTCGCTCGCGCAAGCACTAGCGCAACACGACACTTACAGTTACTTTGATGCGGCCGGATATTTGTTGCGGACCGGCCCGACTCGAACGAACGTCAACGACTTCAGATTGGTACTGTGTCAACCGTAAATAAAAGAGACAGCTCGTCCCTCGTGCCCACCGCGTCTCAAGAAGACGCTCGCCGGCGCACGAAGATCGTCGCGACCTTGGGGCCCGCCACCGACGATCCCGCCGTGCTCGAGCAGCTGATTCGCGCCGGCACGGACGTCTTTCGGATCAACTTTTCGCACGGCACGTCGAAGGACCAAGCCGCGCGCGTCGCGACCGTGCGGCAGATCGCCGATAAGGTCGGCCGCCACATCGGCATCATGGGCGATCTCCAAGGCCCGAAGATACGCATCGAGTCGTTCAAGAACGGCCCGATCATGCTCGTCGAGGACGCGCCGTTCCTGCTCGACACCGCGATGGACCCGAACGGCGGCGACGATCACGGCGTCGGCGTCGCGTATCGCAACCTCGTCAACGACGTGGGACCGGGCGACGTCGTGCTGCTCGACGACGGCCTCATCGTGCTCGCGGTCGAGCAGGTCGAAGGCACGCGGATCACCTGCCGCGTGAAGCAGGGCGGGAAGCTCAGCGATCACAAAGGCTTGAACAAGCAGGGCGGCGGATTGTCCGCGCCCGCGCTCACGGACAAGGACCGGCGCGACATCGAGACGGCCGCGCGGCTTGGGCTCGACTTCATGTCGGTATCGTTCGCGCGCAACGCCGAGGACATCGAAGAGGCGCGCGCGCTGCTGCGCGCGGCCGGCGGACAGGCGCACATCGTCGCGAAGATCGAGCGCGCCGAGGCGGTGCAGAACATCCGCTCGATCATCGACGCGAGCGACGTGATCATGGTGGCGCGCGGCGACCTCGCGGTCGAGGTCGGCTACGCGTCGATGACGGGCTTGCAGAAGGGCCTGATCCGGCTCGCGCGTGCGCGCAACCGCGTCTGCATCACGGCCACGCAGATGCTCGAGTCGATGATCAACTCGCCGTCGCCGACGCGCGCCGAGGTGTCCGACGTCGCGAACGCCGTGATGGACGGCACGGACGCCGTGATGCTGTCCGCCGAGACGGCCGTCGGCAAGATACCCGGTGCGCGCCGTGAGCACGATGGCGGAGCTGTGTGTCGGCGCCGAGAAGCACGAGACGTTCCGGCGCGCCGCGAACTACCGGCTCGAGGACGTGTTCGCGCACGTCGACGAGGCGATCGCGATGGCCGTGATGTACGTCGCGAATCACTTGAACGTGCGCGCGATCATCGCGCTGACCGAGTCGGGCTCGACGACGCTGTGGATGTCGCGCGTGCGCTCCGACATTCCCGTGTTCGCGTTCACGCGGCACGAGGCGACGCGCCGCCGCGTGAGCATGTACCGCGGCGTGTACGCGGTGCCGTTCGACGCGACCGGCGCCGATCGGTTTATCGACGAGCAAGTATTCGCGACGCTGCTCAACGTCGGCGCGGTGAGCCCCGGTGATCTCGTGCTGTTCACGAAAGGTGATCAGCAAGGTGTGGCAGGTAGGACCAACACGATGCAGATCCTCACCGTGCCCGCCGCCGACGCGGCCCGCCCGCAGGCGAGTGGCTGAGGTAACACGCAAGGCTCTCGTGCTCCCCGGCGCCGGCGCCCGCGGCGCGTATCAAGTCGGCGTCCTGAAGGCCGTGGCGCAGCTGCTGCCGAAGGACGCGCACAATCCTTTCGCAATCATCTCGGGCACCTCGGCCGGCGCGATCAACGCGGCCGTGCTCGCGGGCCGCGCGGCGAACTTCGAGCGCGCGATCGGCGACATGGAGCGCGTCTGGGCCAACTTCAGCGCGGACCAGGTCTTTCGCACGGACAACTGGACGATGCTGAAGACGAGCCTGCACTGGCTCGCGGCCGCGATGTTCGGCGGCCTCGGTGTGCGCAACCCGGCGTCGCTGCTCGACAACGCGCCGCTGCGCGAGTTGCTGAAGCGGGACGTACGCTTCGGCGGCATCGCGCGCGCGATTCGAGCGCGGGCATCTCGAGGCGCTCGCGATCACGGCGTCCGGGTACACCTCCGCGCGCTCAGTGACGTTCTTCCAGGGCCGCCCGTCGCTGAAGCCGTGGGCGCGCGTTCGCCGGATCGGCCGCGCCGAGAAGATCTCGACTCGATCATCTGATGGCGAGCGCCGCCGTGCCGTTCGTGTTTCCGGCCGTGAAGATCGGAGGCGAGTACTACGGCGACGGCTCGATGCGGCACCGCGCGCCGCTCTCGCCCGCGATCCATCTCGGCGCGGATCGCATGCTCGTGATCGGCGTGCGCGACGAGCGTCCCGATCCCGAGCCGCCGGCCGAGGGTGATCCGGGCGCGCCGACGTTCGCGCATCTCGGCGGCTACATGCTCGACACGTTGTTCATGGACGGCCTGTATGCCGATCTCGAGCGCGCTCTCGCGGCTGAACCACATCATCGAGGAGGCGGGCACCGCCAGACCTAAGGCCGGTCTGGAGAACCTGCGGCCGCTGCATACGTCGTGATCGTGCCGAAGGAGGACATGCGCGCGATCGCCGCGCGCCATTCGAACGAGCTGCCGCGCGGCGTGCGCCTGCTGCTCGGCGGGCTCGGCGCGATGAACCGCAACGGCATGCAGCTCGTGAGCTATCTGCTATTCGAGTCCGGCTTCACGCGCGAGCTCATCGAGATGGGCTACCGCGACGCGTTCGCGATGGAAGACGAGCTGCGCGCGTTCTTGTTCGATCAGCCGATGGACACGCTGTACGCGCCGGCGCATCTGAAGCTCGCGCTCGAGCGCTAACCCAACCCAAGCCTGGCAGTGAGCCGTCGCGAGGCTGCGCGCCACCTCGGTCGCGGCGATAGCGACGCGCCGAGCCGGCACCTTCGCCCGCGGATCAGCCCGCGCGCGCTTCGCGCGCGGGTGCGAGCGGACGCGAGCACTCGCCCGTGCACATGGATGTGCCATAGGGCGAGCTCCGCGGGCGAAGGTGCCGGCTCGGGGACCCCGCGAAGCGGGGCGAGTTGCGTGCCGCGACCGAGGTGGCGCGCGGGCCTCGCGACGGCGGCCAGCTATCGCAGCTCGTCGTGCTGCGTCCGGATCGTCCCGTATTTGGTCGCGAGCCGCTTCGCGACGGCCTCGGCCACGTACACCGAGCGGTGCAGCCCGCCCGTGCAGCCGATCGCGACCGTGAGATACGACCGCTGGAAGTCCTGGTAGCGCGGGATCCAGTCCTCGAGAAACGCGACGATGTCGTCGACCATCTGCTGCACGATCGGCTGCACTGTTCAGGAATTTCCGCACGGGCTCGTCCTTGCCGGACAGCGGCCGCAACTTCGGCTCCCAGTACGGATTCGGCAGGCAGCGCACGTCGAACACGAAGTCGGCGCTCGCCGGCAGCCCGTGCTTGTAGCCGAACGACTCGACGAGGATCGAGAGCGCACCCGGAGTGCGCGGTGCGACGCGCGCGCGAATCTGCTCGCGCAGCTCGTAGACCGTCATGCCGGTGGTGTCGATCACGAGCTCGGCGGTGTTGATCACGGGCCCGAGCAGCTCGCGTTCCTTCGCGATCGCTTCCCCGAGGCTCGTGCCCTGGTCGGTCAACGGATGCTTGCGCCGCGTCTCGCTGAAGCGCGACAAGAGCACTTTGTCGTCGGTCTGGAGAAAGATGATCTCGCACGCGACGCCATCCGCCCGGAATTTGGCGACGAGGTCCGGGATTGCGGCGATGTCGCTCGGCCGATTGCGAGCGTCGAGACCGACCCCGACGTTCTCGAACGCGGCGTCCTTGCGCGGCAGGATCTCGTCGACGAACGAGCGCAGCAGCGCGACCGGGATGTTGTCGATGCAATAGAAGCCGAGATCTTCGAGCACGTGCAGCGCGACGCTCTTGCCCGAGCCCGAGAGGCCGCTGATGATCACGAGGCGCACGGGTGTTCTCCGCTTCAGCTCACGGTTCGCCGGACCCGGCCTTGAGGACGGTCGCTAGCGGACTACGCGCTTCTCCACTTCCCTGGCGTGGTGGTCCGTGAGCTTTTCCTTGTGTTTCTTGACCTGGCGATCGAGCTTGTCGACAAGCATGTCGATCGCGGTGTACATGTCTTCCTCGATGGAGTCGGCGTGGATTGTGCCGCCGCCCATGTATACGGTGGCTTCGGCTTTGTGAACGAGCTTTTTCTCGACCGTGAGGATGCAATGAATGTCGGTCATGTTGTCGAAGTGACGTTCGAGCTTGGCTAGCTTGGTTCCAACGTAGTTGCGTAGCGAGTCCGTGATGTCGATGTGATGACCTGTAACATTCAGCTGCATGGCTCCGCTCCTTCCACTGGGTTTCTAGTTTTCGATGAGAATTAACCCACCAACTTGCTCCGTTTGCGGTCGCTCGACGACGCAATCTTCATCGCCTCGCGGTATTTCGCGACGGTGCGGCGAGCGACCGTGATTCCTTCTTCGGACAGCATCTGTGCGATCTGATTGTCGCTGAGCGGCTTCTCGGGGTCCTCGCCGCTCACGAGCTTGCGGATCTTCGCGCGCACGGCCGTCGAGCTCTGCTCGCCTTCCTCGCCGGCCACGTGGCTCGAGAAGAAGTAGCGGAACTCGAACACGCCGCGCGGCGTGTGCATGTATTTGTTGGTGGTGACGCGCGAGACCGTGGACTCATGCATTTCGATGGCTTCGGCGACGTCGCGCAGCACCATCGGCCGCATGTACTCTTCGCCCTGCTCGAGGAAATCGGTCTGCCGTTGCACGATCGTCAGCGCCACCTTGAGCAAGGTCTCGTTGCGAATTTCCAAGCTGCGAATCAACCAACGCGCCTCTTGGAGCTGAGTCCGTAGAACATCATACTCCTCGCCCCGGCCGAGCGACCCCGCATAAATCTGATTCACGCGTAGGGTGCGGCGACACCGCGTTGTTCAGCTCCACCACCCAATGGCCGTCGCTGCGCCGCACGAACACGTCCGGCACGACATATTCCGCCGCCGGAGCGAACACCGAGGCTCCGGGCCGCGGATGGCACGAGCGCACCAGTGCGATCGCGGATTCGAGCTCCTCGTCCGACACCTTCAATAGACGCTTGAGCGCGCCGTATTGGTGCTCCGCGACGAGCGGCAAGTGCTCGCCGCGCGATCGTGCGCGCGAGCTCGAGGCCGAGCGTGTCGGGCGCGAGCTGCGCGAGCTGCAGCAGCACGCATTCGCTCACCGAGCGCGCGCCGACGCCCGCCGGGTCGAACTGCTGCACGAGCTCGACGAGCACCTTCTCGACCTCCTCGACGGGCGCGAGCACGTCGGGCGCGAGCGTCGCGCGAATCATCTCGAGATCGTCCGTGAGGTAGCCGTCGTCGTTGATCGCGTCGATGATCCCTTGGCCGATCGTCGTGGTGCGGGCGTCTAGGTTCTCGAGCTCGAGCTGCCACAGCAGGTGGTCGCGCAGCGTCTCCTCGGAGCGGTCCGCGTACTCGAACGTGGTCGGCGGCTCCGAGCTCTTCGGCGCTTCCGCGGGGCCCGTCTTCTGGGTGTCTTCCCAGTCCGCTTCGCTCGCGACGGTGGTCTCGCGCCGGTTCCGTGGGCTCGGTGAAGTCCTCGGGCTCGTCGCTGCCGCCGTCGGAATCGGTGGTCTCATCCGTCGCGGTCTCGGCGGGGGTCTCCGCGGGAACCTCCGGCTCCTCGACCTCGAGCATGACGTTGTCGTCGAGGGCCTGCTGGATTTGAGTCTGCAGCTCCATGATCGGCAGTTGCAGCAGGCGGATGGCCTGCTGCAGCTGCGGAGTCATCGTCAGCTGTTGGGTCAGCTTTAGCTGCAGGGACGGTTTGAGCATGAAGTCAGTCTAGCGAACTTTCGGTGGCGACTTTCAAAGGGAGAACCCTTCTCCCAGATAAACCTCACGGACGCTCTTATTCGACAGAATCTCGTCGGGTGAGCCCGAAGCCATCAAGGCCCCGTTGTTCAGGATATAAGCCTGGCCGCAGATTCCAAGGGTCTCGCGCACATTGTGATCCGTGATCAACACGCCGATGTCCCGTTGGGTCAAGTGGCGGATGATCCGCTGGATGTCGAGCACCGAGATCGGGTCGACGCCCGCGAACGGCTCGTCGAGTAGAACGAACTTCGGCTCCGCCGCGAGCGCGCGCGCGATCTCGACGCGCCGCCGCTCGCCGCCCGAAAGGCTCACGCCGAGCGTGTCGCGGACATGGCTGATGTGGAGCTCTTCCATTAACTCCTCGAGCTTCGTCTGACGGCCCACGCGGTCGAGATCCTTGCGGGTCTCGAGGATCGCGCGGATGTTGTCCGCCACGTTCAGCTTGCGGAATACCGACGCTTCCTGCGGTAGGTAGCCGACGCCCGAACGTGCGCGCCGGTGCACGGGCAGCCGCGTGATATCGCGGCCGTTCAATCGAATGCTACCGCGATCGCAGCGCACCAGGCCAACGATCATGTAGAACGCAGTGGTCTTGCCGGCGCCGTTCGGACCGAGCAGCCCCACGACCTCGCCGCTGTCGATCGAGATGCTGAGGTCTTTGACGACCTCGCGCGAGCGGTAGCGCTTGGCCACTCCGAGCGCTTCGAGCTTGCTCATCGGGGGGCGTCTGCCCCGGGTTCGCCCTGTTTTGGCAGCACTCTGATTTGAAACCTGTCGGCGCAGGCCATCGAGCCCGAGGACAAGTGCTGCGTCGCGAGGTTGTAGACCAAGTCGCAACCCGAGGCCTGGTACTGATCCTTATGGAACCAGGCGTTCTCGGTCAGGCGCAGAGTACGCGCGGCGAAGTCGTAGGCGATCTTGTTGGCGCCGCCGCGCGCGGGCTCCTTGTCGCCGGGGTTCGGATCCTCGAAAGTGGCTTGCCCCGTGAGCTCGCCGCGCGCGAGCTGCTTTTCGTCGAAGGTGAATGTGGCAGTCTCCGACGTGATCACGGCCGAATCGAGCGTGATCTTCACGTGGCCGCTGAGCCGCCATTCGCTCTTGGCCCGGAAATCAGTGTTCGTCGCGACCGCCTGATCGGCCGCGATGATCATGTCACCCTGTTTGATGCGCGGCGCGCGCAAGTTGATCAAGTTCGTCTGGCTGTCGAGCTCGAACGACTGCATATCGAGCACGACCTCGGTGGCCTTGCGGGCACGCGTCCTGAGCGGCCCGGTCCTGAGCGGCCCGCCCGAGCGACGATGGCCGTGCTGCCGAGTGCGAGCGTGCAGAGCAAGAGCTTAACGAGCGAATTTGCCATGTACGCCGGATTCTAGCTGCAGTCGTTGGTCCTTCAAGTGCACGCGCAGGGCATTGCCCTCGAGCTGCCAATCGCCGACGCGCAGTTGTGTGGGCTGATCCGACGCGGCGCTCGAGGTGCTCGGCTCGAAGCTCAGGCTCTCGGTCGTGATCCGCCAGGGCATGCCGCCGTCGGTTGGCTCGCTGCGCAGCTCCACGCCGCCGCTCAGGTCGAGCCGCGACCCGTCCTTCGGGCTGATCCCGCTGCCCGCGGTGATGTGCCATGGAACCTCGTTCGCGGGGTGGTATTCGACCTGAACTCCTTCGAGCAGCAAACGCTCCTGATCCGCTTGTTCCTCGAGCCGGTCCGCGAGGATTCGATAAGCGACGTGGCCGTCCTGATCGGTGCCGAGCAGCCGCGCACCGCGCAGGTAATAGCCGAGCGGGGCGTCGTCGCCGTGCGCCCGGCGCGCTTCGACGACCGGCTCCGGCCGGCCGTACAACCAGCTCGCAACCGCCGCGGCGCCGAGCAGGAGCATCAAGATGACGTTGCGCATTCAGCCCCGCGGATGCGGCGTTCTGCCGCAGTGCAGCGATTGTACGCGTTGGGGGCGGCGGTTTGGCCCCGTCCCGCCATCGGCTAGACTGGCGACCTTCGCCCCAGACCGAATCTCACGATGGACCCTCGCGAAATCTCCGCCTTGATCGAGCAAAACCTCGCCGGCTCGACGCGCGAACGTGCAAACGGACGGCCAAGGCCACTACGAGGCCACCGTCGTGTGCGCCGCGTTCGCGGGCAAGCGCAGCCTCCAGCGCCATCAGCTCGTCTATGCGACGCTCGGCTCGCGCGTCGGTCGAGAGATCCACGCGCTCGCGCTGCAGACCTTCACGCCCGAAGAGTGGAGCGCGCGGGCGCCAATGACGGCCGGCGCGACGGTGTAGCCGTGGACAAGCTCGTGATCGTCGGCGGTGCTCGCCTCGACGGCGAGGTGCAGATCTCGGGTGCCAAGAACGCCGCGCTGCCGATCCTCGCGGCGACGCTGCTCGCGGATTCCCCGGTCGTCGCTGACGAACGTGCCGGACCTCAACGACATCGCGACGACGGTGAAGCTGCTGCGCCGCATGGGCGTCGAGATCGCCGTGGACCAGACGACAAGTGTCGGTCGATACCGGCGGCATCAAGGAGTTCATCGCCCCGTACGAGCTCGTGAAAACGATGCGCGCGTCGATCCTCGTGCTCGGCCCGCTCGTGGGCCGCTTCGGACACGCCGACGTGTCGCTGCCGGGCGGCTGCGCGATCGGCGCGCGGCCGGTGAATCTGCACGTGGCGGGGTTGCGCGCGATGGGCGCGACGATCTCGATCGATGGCGGCTACATTCGCGCGCGCGCGAACAAGCTGCGCGGCGCTAGGCTCGTGCTCGACACCGTGACCGTCACCGGCACCGAGAACCTCATGATGGCGGCGGCGTGCGCCCGCGGCGAGTCCGTGATCGAGAACGCTGCGCGCGAGCCCGAGATCGTGGAGCTCGCGAGCTTCCTCACGAAGATGGGCGCGAAGATCGAGGGCGCCGGCTCCGACACGATTCACGTCCAAGGCGTCGAGCGCTTGTCGGGTGCAGCCTATCGCGTCATGCCCGATCGCATCGAAAGCGGCACGTACCTCGTCGCGGCTGCGATCACGGGCGGCCGCGTGAAGCTCGTGCACACGCAGCCCGACCACCTAGACGCCGTGCTGCAGAAGCTCGCCGAGGCGGGCGCGGGCGTGACGCGCGGCGCCGATTGGATCGAGCTCGACATGCGCGGCCGGCGTCCGGTCGCGGTCGACGTCAAGACGGCGCCGTATCCCGGGTTCCCGACCGACATGCAGGCGCAGTTCTGTGCGCTGAACTCGATCGCCGAGGGGGCGGCGACCATCACCGAGACCATCTTCGAGAACCGCTTCCAGCACGCGCTCGAGCTTCAGCGCCTCGGCGCGAACCTCTCGATCCAGGGGAACACGGTGATCTCGCGCGGCGTGCCGCACCTCGCGGGTGCGCAGGTGATGGCGACGGACTTGCGCGCCTCGGCGTCGCTTAGTGCTCGCGGGGTTGCAGGCGCAAGGCACGACGACCGTGGAGCGCATCTACCACGTCGACCGCGGCTATGAGCACATCGAGCAGAAGCTCAGCCTGCTCGGCGCCGACATCACCCGCGTCAAGTCGTAGCGTGTGCCGTCAACCGCCGTCTTGCGGCGGCCGCTCCTCGAGCACGGCCTCGCGTCGCGAACGTCGTGCCATTCGTGCGCGCCGACCCGGATCCGAATCCGCTCGCCCGGCTGCGAGCTTGCGACGAAGTTCATCGCTTGCTGCTGCGTGAACATCCGCTGATCGTTGATGTGCGTGAGCACGTCGCCGGGCTTGAGTCCCGCGGCCGCGGCGGGTCCGTTCACGGCTTGCAGCAGCACCGCGGAGCCGTCGATCCCGCGCTCCCTCGCTTGGAGCGTCCGGCAGGTCCATGGTGTCGACGCCGAGATAGCCGCGGATCACGCGGCCGTGCGCGATCAGCTGCTCCATCACGCCGCGCACGAGATTCACCGGTATCGCGAAGCCGATGCCCTCGGGCATCGTGGGGTCGCGCGGCGCGGCGCTGATCACGGCCGTGTTGATGCCGACGAGCTCGCCGCGGGAGTTCACCAGCGCGCCGCCCGAGTTGCCCACGTTGATCGCCGCGTCGGTCTGGATGAAGTCCTCGAATACCGTGACGCCGAGATTGCCGCGCCCGGTCGCGCTCACGATTCCCATCGTGACCGTCTGGCTCAAACCGAGTGAGTTGCCGATCGCGAGCACGACATCGCCGACCTGCAAGCCGTCCGAGCGGCCGAGCGAGATCGTGGGGAGATTGGGCAGCTCGATCCGCAGCAGCGCGAGCTCGGTCTCGGGATCGGTGCCGACGAGCTCGCGGCGTGGCGACGCGTCCATCCGCGAGCTGCACGCGAATTTCGTCGGCGTCGCGGATCACGTGCCAGTTGGTGACGACGTAGCCGTCACGGTCGATTACGACGCCGGAGCCGAGCGCGCGGCCGCGCAGCGGGATGCCGCCGCGCGCGGGCGACGGGTTCAAGGTCCGTTCGGTGTAGATCGTCGCGACGGCCGGCGTGCTGACCGCGACCGCGTCCCGCGTAGCTCGCCGCGCCGCCGCTTGGAGCGCTGCGCCCGGAGCTGACGAGATCGGGCCGGAAAAGGACGACGAGGAACGCGATGGCGAGCCCGATCGCGGCCGATTGTGCGAAGAAGGCGGCGACCTTCCAGACGGGCGACATGGCGCGGGAGTCTAGCAGCTACGGACCGGGGTTCGGTGGCCAATGCGTTTGGCCGCTGTGTATAATGCGGCGCTTTATTAAAATTCCATCGGCGCGGCGCACACGGGATGTGCGACACCCCTCGCAGTGTTGGCAGATCAAACTTTTCAGGCACGAATTCTGGTCGCTTTGGGAGGCTACCTGATGCATGGCCCCGTGAGTCGAGCCCGTGATAGAGGGACACTCGATGGCTGAGAGCGCCGGTTTCACGAGACGGCATTTCTTGACCGTGGCGACCGTCGTCACCGGCGGAGTCGGCGCGATCGCTACTGCCGTGCCGTTCGTCTCGTCTTTCAAGCCGAGTGCGCGCGCGCAAGCGCTGGGCGCGCCGGTCGAAGTCGACGTCAGCAAGCTCGAGCTCGGTGCGTTGTTGAAGGTCGAGTGGCGCGGCCACCCGATCTATATCCTGCACCGCTCCGATGAAATGCTCGGCGCACTGAAGAACGACGTCGCGCTGTTGCGAGATCCCGATTCGAAGGACTCCGAACAGCCTACCTACGCCACGAACGAGCATCGGAGCGTGCGCCCCGCCTATCTCGTGATGGAAGGCGTCTGCACGCATCTCGGCTGCGCGCCGATGCCCCGCTTCGAGGTGGCCCCGGCCGACCTCGGGCCGACTTGGCCGGGCGGCTTCTATTGCCCGTGCCACGGCTCGAAGTTCGACCTCGCGGGCCGCGTGTTCGCCGGCGTTCCGGCGCCCGCGAATCTCCGACGTGCCGCCGTACCGTTTCGTCAACGACAGTACGATCCTGATCGGCTCGGACACGGGGAACTCATAAATGGCGAGCACCGAAGCTGACGTCTTCGACCGTCTCGGTCGCGGGTTGAGCGCGCTCGGCGCGTGGATCGACGATCGTTTCCCGATGACGAAGCTCATCAAGGAGCACGCCACCGAGTACTACGCGTCGAAGAACTTCAACATCTGGTACGGCTTCGGCGTTCTCGCCACCGTCATTCTCGTGATGCAGCTCGTCACGGGCATCTTCCTCACCATGAACTACAAGCCCTCGGCTGAGGACGCGTTCGCGTCGGTCGAGTACATCATGCGCGACGTCGACTGGGGATGGCTGATCCGCTATCTGCACTCCACCGGCGCGTCGGCGTTCTTCATCGTCGTGTACCTGCACATGTTCCGCGGGCTCCTGTACGGCTCGTACAAGAAGCCGCGCGAGCTCGTCTGGATCATCGGCATGTTCATTTATCTTTGCCTGATGGGCGAGGCGTTCTTCGGCTACCTGCTGCCGTGGGGCAACATGTCGTACTGGGGCGCGCAGGTGATCGTGTCGCTGTTCGGCGCGATCCCCGTGATCGGCAACGATCTGTCGGAGTGGATCCGCGGCGACTTCTACATCTCCGACATCACGCTGAACCGGTTCTTCGCGTTCCACGTGATCGCGGTGCCGCTGATGCTCGTGCTGCTCGTCGTCGTGCACATCATGGCGCTGCACGAGGTCGGATCGAACAATCCGGACGGCATCGAGATCAAGGAATACAAGGATTCGAACGGCAAGCCGATCGACGGCGTGGCGTTCCATCCGTATCACACGAGCAAAGACCTCGTGATCATCATCGTCTTCTTTATCCTGTTCGCGGCGGTCGTATTCTTCGCGCCCGACATGGGCGGCTACTTCCTCGAGCACGCAAACTTCGAGCCCGCGAACGCGCTGCAGACGCCCGAGCACATCGCGCCGGTCTGGTACTTCACGCCGTTCTACGCGATGTTGCGCGCCGTTCCGGACAAGCTGCTCGGCGTGGTGTTCATGGGCTCCGCCGTGCTGCTGCCGTTCTTCCTGCCGTGGCTCGACCGCTGCCGCGTGAAGTCGATCCGCTACCGCAGCTGGATCTTCAAGGTCGCGCTCGGAATCTTCGCGATCAGCTTCATCGCGCTCGGCTATCTCGGCATGCAACATCCGAGCGGTCCAGTCGTGATGTTCTGCCGAATTTTCACGATCCTGTATTTCGCGTTCTTCGTGTCGATGCCGTTCTACTCGCGCGCCGAGAAGACGAAGCCCGTTCCGACGAGGGTGACGATGTGAGAATCGCCACTCGCACCTCGGCGCTGGTCGCGCTCCTTCTGTGCCTCGGCGTCGGCGGTGCGGCCGTCGCGCAGACCGAGGCCGAGCTCGAGCCGGCGAACACGAACATCAAGAACCAGCCGTCGCTGCAGCGCGGCGCCAAATACTTCGTGAACTACTGTCTCGGCTGCCACTCGGCGAAGTACGTTCGCTACAACCGGCTCGGCGAAGATCTGCAGCTCACCGAGCAGCAGCTCGTCGACAACTTGATGTTCACGGGCGAGCGGCCGTTCGACACGATGGCGATCGCGATGAAGCCCGAGGATGCGACGCGCTGGTTCGGCAAGGAGCCGCCGGATTTGTCGCTGATCGCGCGCGCGCGCGGCACGGACTACCTTTACACGTTTCTGCGCAGCTTCTATCTCGATCCGTCGCGCCCTACGGGCGCGAACAACGTCGTGCTACGCGGTGTCGCGATGCCCCCCGTGCTCTGGGAGCTCCAAGGGCTCCAGCGCGCGAAGTTCACGATCGACGCCGACGCGCGGCGGCGAAGAAGTATTCGAGGGGTTCGAGACCGTCAGGCCGGGCGAGCTCACCGAAGCCGAGTTCGACGACGTCGTGCGCGACATCGTCAACTTCCTCGACTACATCGGCGAGCCAATCAAGCGCGAGCGTGAAGCGCTCGGCATCCGCGTGATCGGGTTCTTGCTCGTATTCCTGCTGATTGCCTATCTCTTGAAGAAGGAAATCTGGAAGGACGTCCACTAGTCCTCTCGTTTTCCCCGTCCCCGCGCGATGTTTAAGGAGAGTTCTCTTATGACCGTCATTGCCAATCGTCGCTCGGTGATGACGTTGTTCTCGAAGCCTGCCGATCCGTGGAGCCACCGCACCCGCCTCGTGCTAGCCGAGAAGAGCATCACGATCGACATCGTCGACGTCGACGAGGGCAGCCTTCCTGAAGACCTGCTCGACCTGAATCCGTACAACAGCGTGCCGACGCTCGTCGACCGCGACCTCGTGCTGTACGACTCGCGCGTGATCATGGAGTACCTCGACGAGCGCTTCCCGCATCCGCCGTTGATGCCAGTGGACCCCGTCACGCGTGCGCAGTTCCGGCTCGCGCTGTTTCGGATCGAGCGTGATTGGTACACGCTCGCCGAGGAGATCGGCGGAGGCGTCGACCGCAAGCCGCCGGGCCGCGCCGTCAAGGCGCTCGAGGAGAGCATCCTGTCGAGCGTCGAGATCTTTTCGGCGAAGAAGTACTTCTTGAGCGACGAGTTCTCGCTCGTCGACTGCACGATTGCGCCGATCCTCTGGCGCCTGCCGATATTCGGGATCAAGCTGCCGCGCGCAAGCGCGGCCGATTCAGCGCTACATGGACGAGGTCTTCTCGCGGCCGTCGTTCCAGCAGAGCCTCACCGAGTTCGAGCAGGAGATACGTCAGTAGCCGTCACTCCGACCAAGCAGAGGCCGTACTTGTTACGGGCGATGCACGACTGGATGGTCGACAACGGCTTCACTCCGCACCTCGTCGTCGATGCGCGCCGCGATGGCGTGCAAGTCCCCGAGGAGCACGTGCAGGACGGCAAGATCGTGCTGAACGTGAGCCATTCCGCGACTCAACGTCTGTCGCTCGGCAACGAGTTCGTCGCGTTCGAGACGCGCTTCGGCGGCGTACCGAGGCACCTCGAGATCCCCGTGTCCGCGGTGCTCGGCATTTACGCGCGCGAGACCGGTCAAGGCATGATCTTCGGCGAGGAGGATCCGCCGCCCGGTGCGGGCCCGACGCCACAACCGCCGACAACTCCCGCGCCGCCCACCGCGGGCGCCGCCGCGGCGCGCAAGCCGAAGCTCAAGGTAGTGAAATAGCGGTCGCCGCCGCTGCGCCTAGCGCGGCTCGAGCAGCTCCGCGTCGATCAAGTCGCAGAGCGCGTGGATCACGAGCAGGTGCACCTCTTGGATCCGGCACGTTCGCTCGGCCGGCACGCGAATCTCGATGTCGCTCGACTGCAACGCGCCGGCGATCTTCGCCGCCGTCGCGCCCCGTGAGCGCGACGACTCGCAACCCGCGTTCGTGCGCCGCGTCGATGGCGCGCAGCACGTTCTCCGAATTGCCCGAGGTCGAGATCGCGAGCAGCACGTCCGTCGGCTGACCGAGCGCGCGGACCTGCTTCGCGAAGATCTCGTTGAACGAGTAGTCGTTCGCGATCGAGGTGAGCGTCGAGCTATCGGTCGTGAGCGCGAGGGCCGGAAGGCCCGGGCGCTCCATCTCGAAGCGGTTCAAGAGCTCGCTCGAGAAATGCTGCGAGTCGGCGGCGGAGCCGCCGTTGCCGCAGCTCAGCACCTTGCCGTCTTCGAGCAAGGAGCGCGTCATCATCGCGGCGGCGGCCGAGATCGCCGGCGCGAGGACGATCGAAGCCTGCTTCGTCGCAATGCTCTCTTGAAAATGCCGTCTGACCCTTTCTTCCATACCCGTCTCAGGCTTGCCGAACGCTCGTCACTGTGCCGCTAACGAGCTACGCGTTCAACTGGCGTCGAACGCGTTCTTGATCCACCGCACTGCAGGTTCGTCCGTGTCGATCGCGTCGAAAGTGATCACGTCGAAGCGGATCGGTGCTTCGAGCCACTCGCGGCGGAGCATCAGAAAATGCCGCGTCGCTTGGACGATGCGCGCGCGCTTGTGCGGGCCGATGCTCTCGATCGCGGAGCCGTACGACGATCTCGCGCGGGCGCGAACCTCGACGACGACGAGCGCGGAGTCGTCGCGGCAGACGAGGTCGAGCTCGCCGAGCCGGCAGCGATAGCCGCGTGCGAGGACCGTGAGCCCGTGATCTTCGAGGTAGTCGGCGGCGACCGCCTCCCAATGGCGGCCGCGCGGCAGCCGCATGTCAACGCGTGCCGACGAGCTCGGATGGCGTCGAGCCGCCCACGGGCTCGGCCTCGTAAGCGACCGGGCGGCCGTTACGAAACTGCGCGAGGGGCAGCGTGCGATGGATCTTGCCGGTGTCCTCGAGGGTCAAGTCCCCGGACATTCCGCGCACTGGCCAGGCCGCTCGATCCCCGTTGTAGAGCGAGCTCACGAGCGCGTAGGCGTCGGCGCCCATCGCGTAATACCGAACCAAATTGCTGCGCTGCGGCCAGTAGGCCTGAACTTCCTCCTGAAGGTCCGTCGCGCTCGCATCGGGCGCGATGACCGCAGGCGAGTCGGTGAAGATTACGCCGTTCAGGTCGTTGTAGCCGTCCCGTGCTGCCCGGGTCGAAGATGTCGGAGGTCGCGTAGGTCGGAATGTCGCCCGCCGAGTTCAAGCGTAGCTGAGGCGCGAGCAGCCGCGCCGCGCGTGTGTCGTCTGCGGTGATGAAGATCGCGTCGACGTCCTCGCGGCGCCGCGGCTCGAATTGCACCGGCGTGCCGAGGTTTGCTTCGAGCCGGCGCAGTCTCTGGTTGCTGCGCGTGATGTTCAGCACGCCCGCGACGGACTTCGAGAAATCCTGTAACGCCGGCTCGTAGGGGACGAAGTCGAGCAACTTGCCGCCGCGCGCCTCGAACTGCGTCTTGAAGCTCGCGAGCGTGCGAAAGCCGCGGTCGGTGCCCGGCACGAACGCGATCGCCGTGGTGGCGCCGCTGCTCGCGATGGAGTCCGCGATCACGCGCGCCTCGTCGTCGGGGCCCAACGAGAATTGATAGAAGCTGCGCAGCAGCGGCGTCTCGGTTTGCGCGAAATTCAGCGCGAGCGTCGGAACGAAGCCCGCCTGCGTGATCACTTGCTCGACCTCGGGCCGCAGCAACGGGCCGACGATGAAATCGGCTCCGTCGAGCTGTGCTCGAAGGTACGCGTTCTGCGGCCCGCCCTGCTGCGTGTCGTAGATTCGAATCGCCGTATTCGCGTCGCTTGACTTGCGTAGGTGCGCGGCGAGGAAGCCGTCGCGAATCGCGAGCGCCGCGGTGCGCTGCGGCGACGTCAGCGGTAACAGCAGAGCGATCTGCGCGGGGAAGCCGGCTGCGCGCTGTGCGGACAGGAGCTCCGCAAGGAGTACGCCCGCGGCGGGGTGGTCCGTGTACGTCTCGCGCCACGCGAGCAGCGATCGCCGCAGGTTCGTGCGTGCCGCTCGTCGCCAACGGCGCGAGCGCGAGCCAGCCGTCGACGATCCTGTCGCCGGTCGGTGCGAGCTGCGCGGGCGGCGGGTACTGCCGGAAGCCGTCCCAGATCATGCGCTGGTTCGCGAGAATCGCGGCCGAATCTTCGAGCCAGACCTCGCGCTCGACGAGCGCACGCACGGCGTCCGCGTGACGGCCGAGCTGGAAGAGCGCTTGGCCGCGGGCCGCGGCCGCGTCGCGCAGCACGGGGTCGGTCGATGGCGGCTGCAGCGTCGCGAGCAGGTCGAGCGCCGCTTGCGGCTTGCGGTCGCCGACCTCCAGCTGGGCGAGCAGAACCGTAATCGCCTGCTGCTGGTCGCGGTTCGCGCCGGGGCGCGCGTCGTTGAGCCTGCGGCGCGCGCTTTGCGCGTCGCCGCGCCGCGACCGACAAACGCGCGCTTTCGATGAGATAGTCGTTGCGTCGCGGCCCGGTCGACGCTCGCCGCGAGCTGCGCGTAAAGCTCCGCGGCGGACGCAAGATCGCCGCTCTGCACGGCGGCACGGGCGCGCGCTTCGATGCTCTGGGCTTGGCCGCTGCTCACCGGCCGCGTGACCGGGCCGCTCGAAACGCACGCGGCGATCGCGGCGATCAAGGCGACGAGGAGCGCTTTCCTAGCTGCCGTCGGCAATGCGCTTGTAGACTTGAGGTCGATCATCCCTAACACACTCGGCGTCTATGCAAGACACGCCGGCTACCCGCGGCAAGCTGTACGTCGTCGGCACGCCGATCGGCAACCTCGACGATTTGACTCCGCGAGCGCGTGAAGTGCTCGCGGCGGCCGACGTGATTGCAGCCGAGGATACCCGCCGCACCCGGGGATTGCTATCGCGAATCGGTGTAGAAGCGCGGCTTATTGCGTATCACGAGCACAACGAGGAGAAACGCACAGCCGAGCTGCTCGAGCGAGTCGCGGGCGGGGCGAGCATCGCGCTCGTGAGCGACGCGGGCACGCCGTTGATCAGCGATCCCGGCTGGCGCCTCGTGCGCGCGGCGCGCGAGGCGGGCCTCGACGTCGTGCCCGTGCCGGGCCCGAGCGCTGTGATCGTCGCGCTCTGCGCCGCCGGCCTTCCGACCGATCGTTTCGTGTTCGAGGGATTCTTGCCGCGCCGCAGCGGCGCGCGCGCGGACCGACTGCGCGAGCTCAAGCACGAACGCCGTACGCTCGTTTTCTATGAGGCCGTGCACCGCCTAGCGGAAACGTTGGCGGCGCTCGCCGAGCATTTCGGCGCCGATCGCGGCGCGGCTCTCGCGCGCGAGCTCACGAAGGTTCACGAGCAAATACGTTCGGGCACGATCGCGGATCTGATCGCGAAGCTCGGCGCGGAAATTCCGCTGCTTGGCGAGTTCGTGATCGTGGTCGCAGGGGACGAGAGCGATAGTTCGCCCGACGAGCGGCGCGCGCGCGAGATTTACGAAACCCTCGTGGCCGAGCTCGACCCGAACAAGGCGCTGCAGCTGACCGCGACGCTGACGGGCCTCCCGCGCAACGCGCTCTACAAGCTCGTTCGCACGTAGGACGTTCCGAAACACGCAACTCGCTTGGGCCAAAGTGAGACACTACGCGCGGGAGTCGGCCGGGCAGTCGCTGGGAGCAATCCTGGAGGAAAGTCCGGGCTCCGCTGGGCAGGGTGCCAGGTAACGCCTGGGAGGCGCGAGCCTACGGAAAGTGCCACAGAAAATATACCGCCGGCCAGCAATGGCAGGTAAGGGTGAAAAGGTGCGGTAAGAGCGCACCGCGCAGGTGGCAACACTCTGCGGCACGGTAAACCCCACCCGGAGCAAGACCGAATAGGGGAGCGTTGAGTGTGCCCACACGAGCTCCCGGGTAGGTCGCTCGAGGTGCGCGGTGACGCGTGTCCTAGAGGAATGACTGCTCTCGACAGAACCCGGCTTATAGGCCGACTCCCTTTTCATCACTGATCACTAAAGTGCGTTGGGCGGCGCGCCTTTCTCCGGCCTGTGAGGGGGCGTATAGCGGCGGGCGTTCTTGGCCGGTCGCGGCGCTCATTCTTAATCCGCCAGCAGCGCTCGATGCGACCCGCACTCGGCGCTTCGTCGGTGATGTGGGAGGCGCTCGCTCGCCATTATTCGTCAGATTTCGTCACCACTATCTAACTCTCTGTCGGTACAAAGATTTCTAGCTCGGCGCCGTTGACAGCCGGGCGGCGCACTCCCTATAGTGGCGCGGAGTGGCAAAAAGTGGGCGAGAATGGGCCTAGTGGTCCGGTCGAATAACGATGTTCCGCGGCGCTACCAAAGTCACCCTGGACGCGAAGGGTCGTCTGGCAATCCCGAGTCGCTATCGGGAGCGCTTGATGACCCGTGCCGATGGGCATTTGGTTGCGACGGTCGACCGGGACTACTGCCTTCTCATCTACCCGCTGCCTGATTGGGAGGAGATCGAGCGCAAGCTGGTCCGTTTACCTGCGCTGAATAAACAGGCGCGTCGTCTGCAACGTTTGATGGTGGGTTACGCCACCGAACTCGACCTGGACAGCCATGGCCGAATCCTGTTGACGAGGGAGCTTCGCGAATTCGCCGGCCTCGAGCGGCAAGCGATGTTGATCGGGCAGGGCAACAAGTTCGAGCTGTGGAGCGAAGAACGATGGAGCTCCAAACGGGACGAGTGGCTGGCTGACGACGAAGGCGAACAGGCGGGCTTACCTCAAGAACTCGAATCGCTGTCTCTCTAGAGCATCGCGGCGTTGACCAGAACCTCTGGACATCAGCCCGTGCTGCTGAGGGAGGCGCTCGAAGGTTTGGCACTGCGGGGTGACGGTTGGTACGTCGATGCGACCTACGGACGCGGCGGACACAGTGCCGAAATATTGGCGCGGCTCGGAACTCACGGAAGGTTACTCGCGCTGGACAAGGACCCGGAAGCCGTGGCTGACGGTGAGAGGCGGTTCGCAGCCGACGGGCGATTCGCGATCCGTCACGCCGGCTTCGAGGACCTCCGTGCGGTTGCTGAACCCTGGCTCGACGGCCGAAAGCTCGACGGCGTGCTGTTCGACCTCGGAGTCTCCTCGCCGCAGCTGGATCAAGCGGCCCGCGGATTCAGCTTCGCGCACGACGGACCTTTGGACATGCGAATGAACACGGTCACCGGTGCGACCGCGGCGGAGTGGCTTTCGAGCGTTTCGCAAACGGAGCTTGCAAACGTGCTGTTTCGTTATGGAGAGGAACCCCGCGCGCGGCAAATCGCCGCCGCGATCGTGCGGGCGCGAGACGTCGCGCCGCTTACGACGACGCGCGCGCTCGCGGAGCTCGTCGCGGCGCACGCGGGCCGCCAGAAGGGCCGCATTCATCCCGCGACTCGTGCGTTCCAAGCCATCCGCATCGCGCTCAACGACGAGCTCGGTGCGCTCGAGCGCGCGCTCGACCAGAGCCTCGCGCTGCTCGCCGCCGGTGGCCGGCTCGTCGTGATTAGCTTCCACTCGCTCGAGGACCGGATCGTCAAGCGCTTCATGGCTCGCGAGGCGCGCGGCGACGAAGCGTACGCGGGGCTACCGAACATACCGCCGCACGCACGGCCGCGCCTAAGGCTCGTGGGGCGGCTCGTGCGACCGGACGACGACGAGACGGTTCGCAACCCGCGTGCGCGCAGCGCGCGGATGCGGATCGCAGAGCGCGAGCCGCTCGAACAATCCGCATGATCCCGAGTCACAAACAAGCAGTGGAGCTCGCGTCGCTGTTGTTGCTCGCGGCCGGCGTGACCGCGTCGGGCGTCTGGGTGGCGGGCGCGAAGCACCGCGCGCGTCAGTTGTTCGTCGAGCTCGAAGAGCTCAACCGCGAGCAAGACCGCATGCAGATCGACTGGGGCCGATTGCAAATCGAGCAGAGCACCTGGGCCACGCATCCGCGTATCGAATCGTTGGCCCGCGACAGGCTGCATCTCACGACTCCGGCCGACGAGCAGCTCGTGGTCGTCAGGGAAGCGGCGCAGTCACAATGAGAAGGCAATCCCAGCAACAAAGCGTCGATCGCGTCCGCTGGCGCGGCACGCTGCTGCTCGCCGCGTTCGCGCTCGGTGGGCTCGCGCTCGAGGGACGCATCCTCTATCTGCAGCTCGTCAACAAGGAGTTCCTCACCGAGCAGGCGAACGACCGCCATCTGCGTACTGTGCAGATCTCGGCGCACCGCGGCTCGCTCACGGATCGCTACGGCGAGCCGCTCGCGGTCAGCACGCCGGTCGACACGATCGTCGCGAATCCGCAGGAGCTCAAAGTCGCGCTCGATCGGCTCGGCGAGCTCGCCGATGCGATCGGTCAGGACGAGGAGTCGCTCGCGCGCAAGATCACGAGCAACCTCGACAAAGAATTCGTCTACGTGCAGCGTCACCTATCGCCGCAGAAGGCGGAGCAAGTGCTCGGGCTCGGCCTGCCGGGCGTCGGCAGCGTGCGCGAGTACCACCGCTACTATCCCGCCGGCGAGGTCGTGGGGCACTTGCTCGGGTTCACGAACGTCGACGACCGCGGCCAGGAGGGCCTCGAGGCCGAGTTCGATCCTTGGCTCAAGGGCGAGAACGGCAGCAAGCGCGTGCGGCAAGACCGGCTCGGCCGGTCGATCGGCGACGTCGAGCTGATCTCGTCGGCGCGCCCCGGGCGGGATCTGCGCTTGAGCATCGATCTGCGCCTCCAATACCTCGCGTATCGCGAGCTCAAGCTCGCCGTCACCGAGACGCGCGCGCGTTCGGGCACCGTCGTGATGATGGATCCGAGGACCGGCGAAGTGCTCGCGATGGTGAACCAGCCGTCGTACAACCCGAACGACCGCGCGCAGTACAGCGCGGAGCGCTACCGCAACCGCGCGGTCACCGATATTTTCGAGCCGGGCTCGAGCTTCAAGCCGTTGGTGATGGCGTCGGCGATCGAAGCCGGCAAGTTCGGTCCGAATTCGATCGTCGACACGTCGCCGGGTTTCCTGCGGATCAACGGCCGGCCGATCACTCAGGACAACTCGAACCTCGGCAAGATCACGCTCACGACCGTGCTCGCGCAATCGAGCAACGTCGGCGCCGCGCGCGTCGCGCTCACGATGGAGCCCCAGGAGATCTGGAGCGTGCTCGCGGCCTTCGGCATCGGGCGTCTCACCGGCAGCGGCTTTCCGGGCGAATCGGCCGGCGTGCTCAACGATCCGCAGCACTGGCGCATGATCGGCCAGGCCACGGTGGCCTACGGCTACGGTGTGGCGGTGACCCCGCTGCAGCTTGCGCGGGCGTATTCCGCGATTGCCGCCGACGGCGTCGTGCGCCCGGTTTCGATGCTCATGGTCGACAAGCCGCCGGCGGGCGAGCGCGCGATCTCCGTGTCGACGGCGCGTCAGCTCACGCAGATGCTCGAGGTCGTCGTGTCGCCGATCGGCACCGGCCGGCGCGCCGCGGTGCGCAATTACCGCGTCGCGGGCAAGACCGGTACGGCACAGAAGGCGACGGTCGGCGGCCACGCGGACAATCGGCACGCGGCGTTCTTCGCGGGCTTCGCGCCGGCGAGCGAGCCGCGGCTCGTCGTCGTCGTCGTGATCGACGAGCCGCAAGGTGCCTACTACGGCTCGGACGTCGCGGCGCCCGTGTTCTCGAGCATCGTCTCCGGCGCGTTGCGCGTGCTCGCCGTGCCGCCCGACGCGTTGCCGACCGCGGCAATGACCGTCGTCGCGCAAGCGCAGGTGGGGCCATGATGGCGGCGCGCGCGGCAAGCGGTCGCATGCTCGGCGAGATCCTCGGCGCGGACGCGGGCGCGTTCGCGCGCTTGTCCTTGACCGATCTCACGCTCGACAGTCGCGAGGTCATCGCGGGCGCCGCGTTCGTAGCGCTCGAAGGCGCGAAGGAGCACGGCCTGCGCTACGCCGCCGACGCGCTCGCGCGCGGTGCGGCGATCGTGCTCTACGAGCCGAGCGCGGTGTATGCGGACCCGCCGTCGCCGAGCCTCGCCGTGCCGAACTTGAAGGCGCGCGTCGGCGAGCTCGCGCGCGCGTTCTTCGCGGCTAGACCTGAGCCCGCGTTGATCGGCGTGACCGGCACCAACGGCAAGACCACCGTCGCCTACCTCGCCGCGCAGGCGCTGAGCGTCCCGCAGCGCGCGTGCGGTTACATCGGCACGCTCGGTTTCGGCGTGCCGCCGAAGCTCACGCGCCACGCGCTCACCACGCCCGATACCTTTACGCTGCACCGCGAGATAGCGGCGCTTCGGTCGCCGCGCGTCGCTCTCGAAGTGTCGTCGCACGCGCTCGCGCAGAATCGCATCGCGGGCCTAAAGATCCGCACGGCCGTGTTCACGAACCTCACGCGCGACCATCTCGACGAGCACGGCGACCTCGCGCACTACGGCCGCGCAAAGGCGCGTCTGTTCCAGCTGCCGGGCCTCGAGCATGCCGTGCTGAACGTGGATGATCCGTTCGGCGCGAGCCTCGCCGCGAACTTGCCCGTCGGCTGCGAACGAATTCGCACGACGGTGCGCGGCGTGCGCGGCGCGGAGCTCAGCGCGCGGCTCAAGCGCACGGACTTGGACGGCCTCGATCTCGAGATCTCGGGCCGTTTCGGCGATGCGCGGCTCGTGTCGAAGCTCATCGGCGACTTCAACGCCGAGAATCTGCTCGGTGCGCTCGGCGCCCTGGTCGCCGACGGCATGCCGCTCCAGGAGGCTTGCGACGCGCTCGCGAACGCCCAGGCGGCGCCCGGCCGCATGGAAGTGCTCGGCGGCTCGCCGCACAACAGCCCGTGGGTAGTGATCGACTACGCCCATACGCCCGACGCGCTGCAGCGCGCCCTCAAGACGCTCGAGGCCCTCGGGCCGCGCGCGATCACTTGCGTGTTCGGCTGCGGCGGCGACCGCGACCGCGGTAAGCGGCCGCTCATGGGCGGCGTGGCGGGTGCGATCGCCGACCGCATCGTGCTCACGGACGACAACCCGCGTAACGAAGATCCCGCCGAGATCGTGCGCGACATTCGCGTGGGGCTGGCCGACCATCATGACGTCGTCGTGATTCACGACCGGCGAGCGGCGATTCGCGCGGCGCTCGAGCAGGCGCAGTCCGGCGACGTCGTGCTGATCGCCGGCAAGGGTCATGAGACCGAGCAGATACAGGGCGCGGAGCGTCGGCCGTTCGACGACCGCGCGGTTGCGCTCGAATTGCTCGGGGGCGCAAGTTGATGACACGGACGCTTGCCGCAATCGCGCGCGAAGTGCAAGGGCGCTTGGTGGGTGCCGACGGCGCCTTCGGCCCCGTGACCACCGACACTCGCGCGCTCACGGCCGGCGCGCTGTTCGTCGCGATCGCGGGCGATCGATTCGACGGCAACGATTTCATCCGCGACGCGCAAGCGAAGGGCGCGGCTGGCGCTCTCGTGTCGAAGGTCGCGGATCTGCCGCTGCCGCAAGTGGAAGTCCGCGACACGCGCCGCGCGTTCGGCGCGATGGCGCGCGCGTGGCGCGAGACGTTCGCAATCCCGGTGATCGCGATCACGGGTAGCAGCGGCAAGACCACCGTAAAGGAGCTCGTCGCGACCATTCTCGGCGTCAGCCGCTCGGTCTGCGTGACGCAGGGCAACCTCAACAACGACATCGGCGTGCCGCTCACGCTGATGCGGCTCACGCCCGAGCACGATGCGCTCGTGATCGAGCTCGGAGCGAACCACGCGGGCGAGATCGACTACCTCGCGAGCCTCGCGCTGCCGACGGTGGGCATCATCACCAACGCCGGTGCGGCGCATCTCGAAGGCTTCGGCTCGCTCGCGGGTGTCGCATCCGCGAAGGGCGAGCTGCTCGACCACTTGCCGAAGGCCGGCACGGCGGTGCTGAACGCCGACGACGCTTTCCGCGCGGACTGGGTCGCGCGCAGCCCGTGCGAGCTCACCGTGACGTTCGGTTTCGCGCCGCATGCGGACTGCACGGTGGTCGGCGAGCCCGAGTTCGACACGTCGGGGGCGGACTTCACGATGCGCTTGCCGGACGGCGAGATCGCGGAGATTCGGCTGCCGCTGCTCGGCCGGCAGAACGTCGCGAACGCGCTCGGGGCTGCGGCCGCGGCTCAAGCGATCGGCGTGAGCACCGACGACATCGTCACGGGCCTTGGCCGCGCGGCGGCGGTGGGCGGGCGCCTGAAGTCGCTGCCGGGCCGCGGCGGCGCGACGCTCGTCGACGATAGCTACAACGCGAACCCGGGCTCGGTGCGCGCGGCGCTCGACTACCTCGCGGTGCTCAGCGGCACGCGGGTCCTCGTGCTCGGCGACATGGCGGAGCTCGGGCCCGCGGGCCAGGCGATGCATCGGGAGATCGGCGAGTACGCGCGCGGCCGCTGCGACGCCCTGCTGACCGTGGGCACGCTCGCGCGCGAGGCGGCCGCCGGCTACGGTCCCGAAGCGCGCGCGTTCGCGGATTGCGAGGCCGCGCGCGCGGCGCTCGAGCCGCTGCTCGCGCCGAACGTGACCGTGCTCGTGAAGGGCTCCCGGGTCATGGGGCTCGATCGTCTGGTGAAAGCGCTTGCGGCCGACACGCCGAATCGGATGCAAGCATGCTGAACCTCGTTACCGAATACCTGACCCGGTATTACACGGGCTTCAACGTCTTCAGCTACCTGACGACGCGCACGATCCTGAGCGCGCTGACGGCGCTCGTGCTGTCGTTCGCGATCGGTCCGTTCCTGATCCAGAAGCTGCAGATGCAGAAGGTCGGGCAGCAGATTCGCGACGTGGGGCCCGCGAGCCACCTGCCGAAAGCCGGCACTCCGACCATGGGCGGCGCGCTGATTCTGCTCGCCGTCGCGATCAGCACGGTGCTCTGGGCGAACCTTACCAACCGCTTCGTGTGGATCGTGCTGAGCGGCACGCTGTTCTTCGGCGTGATCGGCTTCGTCGACGACTACAAGAAGCTGGTCGTGAAGAACTCGAAGGGCTTGAGCGCGCGCGCGAAGTTCTTTTGGCAGATCGTCGGCGCGATCGGCGCCGGCGCTCGCGTTCTACCTCACGGCCGAGAACCCCGACGTCGAGCACGCACTGCTGATCCCGTATCTCAAGGACGTGTCCATCCCGCTCGGTGTCGTCGCGTACGTCGCGTTCACCGGGATCGTGATCGTCGGCAGCAGCAACGGCGTGAATCTCACGGACGGCCTCGACGGCCTCGCGATCATGCCGTCCGTGCTCGTCGGCACGGCGCTCGGCGTGTTCGCGTACGCCGCGGGCAACGTCGATCTATGCCCCTTATCTCGGAATCCCGTACGTCGCGGGCTCCGGAGAATTATTGGTTTTCTGTGCGGCCCTAGCTGGCGCCGGCTTGGGCTTCTTGTGGTTCAACACCTATCCCGCGCAGGTGTTCATGGGCGACGTCGGTGCTCTCGCACTCGGCGCCGCTCTTGGGCTCGTGGCGGTGGCGGTGCGGCAAGAACTGGTGCTGTTCATTATGGGCGGGGTTTTCGTCGTCGAAACCGTCTCAGTCATTATCCAGGTTGCCTCCTACAAGATGACCGGCCGGCGCATTTTTCGCATGGCGCCGTTACATCACCATTTCGAGCTCAAGGGCTGGGCCGAGCCGAAGGTGATCGTGCGTTTCTGGATCATCACCGTGATCTTGGTGTTGATCGGCTTGGCGAGCTTGAAGATCCGCTGATGTTGGCAGCGCAATCATTCGCAGCGGAGGAGTCGAAACGAATTCCAAGGCAAGTAGGTCGGCGGGCGCAATCGCGCAAGGATGAAGCGGTGGTAGCGTCAGGCGCAGGAAGCCTGATCGTCGGGATCGGCGCGACCGGTGTGTCAGTCGCGCGTTATCTCGCCGCGCGCGGCGAAAAAGTGCGCGTGATCGACAGCCGCAAGGCGCCGCCCGGCCTCGCCGATCTGCGCGGCGCGGTTCCAAGCGCCGAAGTCGCGCTCGAGACGCTCGACGCGCGCTGGCTCGACGGCGTGCACCGCGTGTTGCTGTCGCCGGGGCTTGGCGTTGGACATCCCGCTCGCGGCCGAAGCGCGCCGGCGCGGGATAGAGGTGATCGGCGACGTTGAGCTGTTCGCGCGCGATGCGCGCGCCGCGAGCACGCCTGTGCTCGCCGTGACGGGCTCGAACGGCAAGAGCACGGTCACGACGCTCGCGGCGAAGATGCTCGGAGCACAAGGCCTCGCCGCGCCGGCCGGCGGCAACCTCGGACCGCCCGCGCTCGACCTGCTTGCCGCAAACGCGGACGCGAGAGTCGACGCCTGGGTGCTCGAGATCTCGAGCTTCCAGATGGAGACGACCGAGAGCCTGCGGCCGCTCGCGGCGACGGTGCTCAACGTGTCCGCGGATCACCTGGACCGGCACGGAACCCTCGACGCGCTACGCCGACCTCAAGGCGAAGCTGCTCGCCGCCGCACGAGAGCGCGGTGTTCAACGCCGACGATCCGCTCGTCGCCGCGATGGGCGCGCGTCATCCGCGCGCCATTCCGTTCTCGATTGCGAAGGCGCTCACGCGCGGCTACTCGATCGTCGAGCGGCGCGGCGAGCGTTGGCTCGCGCGCGACGGCGAGCCGCTGCTGCGCCGCTCGGAGCTTGCGCTGCGCGGCAGCGCATAACGAAGCGAACGCGCTCGCCTCGCTCGCGATCACGGTGGAGCTCACGACGGACATCGGCGCCTCGCTCGAAGTGCTGCGCACGTTCACGGGGTTGCCGCACCGTTGTCAGCTCGTCGCGGAGCGGCGCGGCGTCACCTACATCGACGACTCGAAGGGCACGAACGTCGGGGCGACGCTCGCCGCGCTGAACGGCTTCGCGGGTCCGCTCGTGTTGATCGCGGGGGGCTTGGGCAAAGGTCAGGACATGGCCCCGCTCGCGGCCGGTGCGCGCGGCAAGCTGCGCGCCGCGGTGCTGATCGGCGAGGCGGCGGAGGAGATCGGCCGCGTGCTCGGCCCGCTCGCGCCCGTCGCGCGCGCCGCGAGCATGGACGAGGCGGTGCACGCGGCGGCCGCGCTCGCGCAACCCGGCGATACCGTGCTGCTGTCGCCCGCGTGCGCGAGCCAAGACATGTTCCGCGACTACAAGCACCGCGGCGAGCTGTTCGCGCGCGCGGCGCAGGAGCTGCCCGCATGAGCACCGTCGCGGCGAAAGAACCGCGCACGCTCGCGTTCGACCCCGCGCTCGTTTGCGCGCTGATCGCTGCTCGCCGCGCTCGGCGCGATCATGGTCGGCTCTGCGTCGATCTCGATCGCAGACCGGCCGCCGATCGACGACCCGTACTTCTATCTCATGCGCCATCTCGGCGCGCTCGCGATCGGCGGCTGCGGAATGCTCGTCGCGATGGCGATCCCGACGGAGCTCTGGTATCGCGCCAGTTGGCTCATGCTCGTCGCTGCGTTCGGCTTGCTGATCGTCGTGCTCGTGCCGTCGCTCGGCCACGCCGTCAACGGCGCGCGGCGTTGGCTCGACGTCGGTCCGGTCACTCTGCAGGCGTCCGAGCCCGCGCGGCTGTGCCTGCTCTTGTATCTCGCGGGCTACGCGGTCCGGCGGACCGACGAGCTCGCCGCGAGCTTGATGGGGCTCACGAAGCCGATGCTCGTCGTCGGCGTCGCAGCGGGATTCCTGCTGCTCGAGCCCGACTTCGGCGCGTCCGTGGTGCTGATCGCGACGAGCCTCGGCGTGTTGTTCGTCGGCGGCGCCCGGCTGCGCGACTTCGCTCTCGCCGTCGTGGTCGGCGGCACGGTGCTCGCGGTCGCTCGCCTTCTCGTCGGCGTACCGGCTAGAGCGGCTCACGAAGTTCTTGGATCCATGGGCCGATCCATACGCCGGCGGCTTCCAGCTCACGCAGTCGCTGATCGCGATCGGCCGCGGCGAGTGGACGGGCGTCGGCCTCGGTGACAGCGTCCAGAAGCTCTTCTATTTGCCCGAGGCGCACACCGACTTCGTGTTCGCCGTGCTCGTCGAGGAGCTCGGCTTCGTGGGAGCCTCGATCGTCGTAACGCTGTTCGGCGTCATCGTGTACCGCGCGGTGCTGCTCGGCCGGGAAGCGATGCGCAGCGGCATGCCGTTCCAGGCGCTCGTCGCGACCGGCATCGGGCTCATGCTCGGCTTCGAGGCGTTCATCAACATCGGCGTGAACTCGGGCCTGCTGCCGACGAAGGGCTTGCCGCTGCCGCTCGTGAGCTACGGTCGCTCGAGCACGGTCGTGACGCTGCTCGCGCTCGGCGTCTTGTTCCGTATCCATCGCGAAGTGCATGGCGGCCAGAGGCGGCTCGTGCAGCGCGGGTACGTGCGATGAGCGGCGCGCGCGTCGATGGACCCATCCTGATCATGGCGGGCGGCACCGGCGGTCATGTGTTTCCCGGTCTCGCGGTTGCCGAGGCGCTGCGTGCGCGCGACCGCGCGGTCGTGTGGCTCGGCACGCAGCGCGGGCTCGAAGCGCGCGTGGTTCCGCCGCAAGGCATCGACGTCGAGTGGATCTCGATCGTCGGCGTGCGCGGCCGCGGCGCTGTGGGCGTGGATCGCGGCGCCGTTTCGGGTCGTCGGCGCGCTTGCGCAGGCGCTCGGCGCGCTGCGCCGGCGCCGGCCGGCGGCCGTGCTCGGCATGGGCGGGTTCGTTGCGGGTCCGGGCGGCGTTGCCGCGTGGCTCGCGCGCAGGCCGCTGCTGCTGCACGAGCAGAACGCCGTCGCGGGTACGACGAATCGATTGCTCGCGCCGCTCGCGACGAAGATCTTCGAGGCGTTCCCGGGCAGCTTCCGCGGCCGCTCGGACGCCGTCGTGATCGGCAACCCGGTGCGTCACTCGATCGTGCCTAGCGACTCGCCGCGCGAGCGTCTTACCGCGCGGCGCGCGTCGCGCCGGCGCTTACTGATCGTCGGCGGCAGCCTGGGCGCGCGGATCCTGAATAAGACGGTGCCGCTCGCGCTTGCCGAGCTGCCGCTGGCGAGCCGGCCCGAGGTATGGCATCAGGCCGGGCGCAACGGCATCGAGGAGACGCGCAAGGCGTACGCGGACGCGGGAGTCGAGGCGCGCGTCGACGCATTCATCGAGGACGTCGCGAGCGCTTACCGCTGGGCCGATCTCGTCGTCGCGCGCGCGGGCGGGATCACGCTCGCCGAGCTCGCGATCGTCGGCGTCGGCGCGATCCTCGTGCCGTTCCGCGCGGCGATCGACGATCACCAGACTCACAACGCACGCCACTTCGCCGGCGCGGGCGCGGGCCTCCCGATCCCGGAGCAAGAGCTCGACGCCAGCGATGCTTGCGCGGGCCATCGCGGGCTACCTCGGAGACTTCGACAGGCTCGTCGTGATGGCCGAAGCGGCGCGCGGCCAGGCGCGTGCGGATGCGGCGGAGCGGCTCGCGGCCGCATGCCTCGAAGCGGCGGAGGCACGCCGATGACCGATCGGATGGGCCGGATCAACACGATCCACTTCGTCGGCATAGGCGGAGCAGGCATGGCCGGGATCGCCGAGGTGCTGCTGAACCTCGGCTATGCCGTGCACGGTTCGGACTTGAAGCTCACGACCGTCACCGAGAGGCTGCGCACGCTCGGCGCCGTGGTGAAGGAAGGCCACGCCGCCGCGAATCTCGACAAGGCCGACGTCGTCGTCGTGTCGAGCGCGGTAGCGACGGACAACCCCGAGGTGCTCGCGGCGCACGAGCGCCGGATCCCGGTCGTGCGCCGCGCCGAGATGCTCGGCGAGCTCATGCGCTTCCGCTACGGTATCGCGATCGCGGGCACGCACGGCAAGACCACGACCACGAGCCTGATCGCGAGCGTGCTCGCCGAAGGCGGCGTGGACCCGACGTTCGTGATCGGCGGCCGGCTCGCGAGCGCGAACGCGAACGCGAAGCTCGGGCTCGGCAAGTACCTCGTGGCCGAGGCCGACGAGAGCGACGCGTCGTTCATCCACTTGCAGCCGATGATCGCGGTGGTCACCAACATCGACGCCGATCACCTCGGTAGCTACGAAGGCGACATGGGGCGCCTCAAGCAAGGCTTCCTCGAGTTCTTGCACAACCTGCCGTTCTACGGGCTCGCCGTGCTCTGCAGCGACGACCCGAACACGCGCGAGCTGATCCCCGCGCTCGGCCGGCGCGTCGCGAGCTACGGCTTCGGCGAGCGCGCGGACGTGCGCGCCTACGACGTCGAACGGCTGGGGCTGCGCACGCGTTTCAAGGTCACGTCGACCGAGCGGAGACAGCCGCTCACGATCGAGCTGAACCTGCCCGGCATGCACAATGTTCTGAATTCCCTCGCGGTCGTTGCCGTCGCGGCGGAGCTCGAGATCGCGGACAGCGCGCTGCTGCGCGGGCTCGCGGAGTTCTCGGGCGTCGATCGGCGGCTGCAAGTTCAAGGCACCGTCACGACCGCCGCCGGCCGCGTGACCTTCGTCGACGACTACGGCCACCATCCGACGGAGCTCGCGGCAACGATCGCCGCCGCCCGCGACGCGTGGCCCGGCCGGCGGCTCGTCGTCGTGTTCCAGCCGCATCGCTACACGCGCACGCTCGCGCTGCTCGACGACTTTGCGCAGGTGTTGGCGACGGTCGACGCGCTCGTGCTCACGAACGTGTACTCGGCCGGCGAAACGCCGCTCGCGGGCGCCGACGGCAAATCGCTCGCGCGCGCGGTGCGCGTGCGCGGCGCCGTCGAGCCGATCTTCGTCGAGGAGCTCACCGAGCTGCCGGCCGTGCTCGGCCCGATCCTGCGTGCCGACGACGTCGTGCTCACGCTCGGCGCAGGCAGCATCGGCGCGGTCGCGCCGACGCTGCCGAAGGCGCTCGCGGTGCGCGCGCCCGTCGGGGTGCAGAAATGAACGCCGTGGCGGACGAAGTGACACAGCGCGGCGTGCCTCTGATCGACGAACCGATGCGCAAGCACACCTCGTGGCGCGTGGGCGGCCCCGCCGACCTTTTCTACGAGCCGGCGAGCGTGGCGGAGCTTCAAGGGATCCTCGCTGCGTTGCCGGTGGAGACCCCCGTGCTGTGGCTCGGCCTCGGGTCGAACCTGCTCGTGCGCGACGGCGGAATTCGCGGCGCGGTGATCGCGACCAGCGGCCTGCCGCGCGAGCTCGAGCGGTACGGCGAGACAGGCGTGCGCGCCGGTGCGGGCTTACCGTGCGCGTTGCTCGCGCGCCAATGCGTTCGCTGGCAGCTTGGTCCGGCCGCTTTTTTCGCGGGCATTCCGGGCACCGTCGGCGGCGCGCTCGCGATGAACGCCGGCGCGTTCGGCGGCGAGACTTGGAACCACGTCGAGAGTGTCACGACGATCGACCGGCGCGGGGTCGTTCACGAGCGCGCGCGTGCGGACTTTGCGGTGAGCTACCGCAGCGTGCGCGGCGCGGCCGGTGCCGAATGGTTTCTCGGCGCGAAGTTCGCGCTCGCGCCCGACCAGACGACCGCGTCGGGCCTCAAGCAAATGCTCGCGCGCCGCAATGCGACCCAGCCGCTCGGGATTCCAAGCTGCGGCTCGGTGTTCCGTAACCCGCCCGGCGACTTTGCCGGACGCCTCATCGAGCAGGCGGGGCTCAAGGGCGCGAGCGTGGGCGGTGCCGCGGTGTCCGACAAGCACGCGAACTTCATCTTGAACTCCGGCAACGCGACTGCGGCCGATATCGAGGCGTTGATCGAACGCGTCCGCTCGACCGTCGAGAAGACTTCGGGCTTGCGTCTCGAGCTCGAGGTGCGTGTCGTGGGAGAAGCGCGATGATCGGGCGCAAGGGGAATCGGCGGCGTGTCGAGAGCCGTCTCGCGCGGCTCAAGCTACCGACGATCGGCGCTGCCTGGCGCAAGCGCCTGCGGCTCGCGCTCGTTCCGCCGCTCGCCGCCGCGGTCGTGTACGGCGCTTTCACGGGCTTGACGGCGCTGCTCGACCAGCCGGTCCGCAAGCTCGTCGTCGAAGGAACCTTCCAGCGCGTGACGTCGATCCAGGTCGAGGCCGCGGTAGCGGAGGATCTCGGCCACGGCTTCCTCTCGCTCGACCTCGCGCACTTGCGCGAGCGTGTGCAGACGATCGACTGGGTCGACCGCGTGAAGGTGGGCCGCGCCTGGCCCGACACGCTGATCGTGAGCGTCACGGAGCACCAAGCCGCCGCGCGTTGGGGCGACGAAGGCCTACTCAACGTCCGCGGCGAGCTCTTCACCGAGCATTCGCAGCACGCGTTCCCCGAGCTGCCGAGCCTCGAGGGGCCGGTGGGCAGCGAGCACGAAGTCGCGAAGCGCTACCTCGCAGTGCGCGGCCGGCTCGCGGAGGCGGATCTTACGCTCGAACGCTTGGAGCTCGACCAGCGCGGCGCGTGGACGGTCGTGCTCGGCGGGGGCCAGGAGATCCGGCTCGGCCGTCGCGACATCGACGAGCGGCTGCTCCGGTTCTTCGACGTCGTGGCGCCCGCGCTCGCGGCCGAGCTGCCGCGCGTGCGCTACGTCGACTTGCGCTACACGAATGGTTTCGCGGTCGGCTGGCGAGCCTCGGAAAACGCGGCGCTCGCAGCGGCCGCGGCGGTGCCGGATCGTGGGTGAGAAATTGAGCGGGAGGAATCGGCGTGGGTAGGCGGGACGACCGCAAGTTGGTCGTCGGGCTCGACATCGGGACGTCGAAGGTCGTCGCGATCGTCGGCGAGATCTCGGCCGAGGATCGGCTCGAGGTGATTGGTATTGGCTCGAATCCTTCGCGCGGGCTCAAGCGGGGCGTCGTCGTGAACATCGAGTCGACCGTGCAGTCGATCCAGCGCGCGATCGAGGAGGCCGAGCTCATGGCGGGCTGCGAGATCAACACGGTGATCACCGGAATCGCCGGCAGCCACGTGCGCAGCCTGAACTCGCACGGCATCGTCGCGATCCGCGACAAAGAGGTCAGCGCGAGCGACGTCGAGCGCGTGATCGACGCCGCGCGCGCCGTAGCGATACCGGCCGATCAGCGCGTGATCCACGTGCTGCCGCAGGAATTCATCATCGACTCGCAGGAAGGCATCCGCGAGCCGATCGGTATGTCGGGCGTGCGGCTCGAAGCCAAGGTGCACCTCGTGACGGGTGCGGTGAGCGCGGCGCAGAACGTAGTCAAGTGCATCCAGCGCTGCGGGCTCACGGTCGAGGACATGGTGCTCGAGCAGCTCGCATCGAGCTACGCCGTGCTGACCGACGACGAGAAGGAGCTCGGCGTGTGCCTCGTCGACATGGGGGGCGGCACGACGGACATCGCGATTTTCTGCGGAGGCGCGATCCAGCATACGGCCGTGATCCCGATCGCGGGCGACCAGGTCACGAACGACATCGCCGTCTCGCTCCGCACCCCTCTGCCGTACGCGGAGGAAATCAAGATCAAGTACGCGTGCGCGCTCTCGCAGCTCGCGAATCCCGACGAGACGATCGAGGTGCCGAGTGTCGGCGACCGGCCGCCGCGGCGGCTCGCCCGCCAGACGCTCGCCGAAGTCGTCGAGCCTCGGTACGAGGAGCTCTATCAACTGGTTCGCGAGGAGCTCAGGCGTAGCGGTTTCGAGGAGCTCATTGCCGCAGGAGTCGTGCTCACGGGCGGCAGCGCGAAGATGGAAGGCGCGATCGAGCTAGCAGAAGAAGTGTTTCACATGCCGGTGCGACTCGGTGTCCCGCAGTTCGTCGAAGGTCTCTCCGACGTCGTGCGCAATCCGATTCACGCAACCGGAGTCGGGTTGTTGTTGTACTACAAGCAGGCGATGCAGACGAAGGCAGAGGGTGCGCAATCGAAATTCGGCATTACGGGCGCGTTCGACCGAATGAAAACGTGGTTCAAGGGAAACTTTTAGGCTTCAAACTCTCAACGAGGAGATCTGGAATGTTTGAACTGATGGACGGTTACAGCCAAACGGCTGTCATCAAGGTGCTCGGTATCGGGGGTGGCGGCGGCAATGCAGTCGCCCACATGGTGCGGGCGGGTATCGACGGGGTCGACTTCATCTGCGCGAACACCGATGCGCAAGCGCTCAAAGGCGCGAAGGTGAAGACCGGCTTGCAGATCGGCTGCAACATCACGAAGGGGCTCGGTGCGGGCGCGAATCCCGAGGTCGGCCGGCAAGCGGCGATGGAAGATCGCGATCGAATCCAGGAAGTGATCGAGGGCGCGGACATGCTGTTCATCACCGCGGGCCTCGGCGGCGGCACGGGCACCGGTGCGGCGCCGGTCGTGGCGCAGCTCGCGAAAGAGATGGGCATCCTCACCGTCGCGGTCGTCACGAAACCCTTCTCGATGGAAGGCGGCAAGCGGATGCGCATCGCGGAGCAGGGCATCGCGGAGCTCGGCCGGTTCGTCGATTCCCTGATCACGATCCCGAACGAGAAGCTGTTGTCCGTGCTCGGACCGACGACCACGCTGCTCGACGCGTTCAAGGCAGCGAACGAAGTGCTGCAGAATGCCGTCCAGGGCATCGCGGAGCTCATCACGCGTCCCGGCCTGATCAACGTCGATTTCGCCGACGTGCGCACCGTGATGTCGGAGATGGGGATGGCGATGATGGGTTCCGGTGTCGCGAGCGGCCAGGACCGCGCGCGGATCGCGGCCGAAGCCGCGGTATCGAGCCCGCTGCTCGAGGACATCAACTTGTCGGGCGCGAACGGCATTCTCGTGAACGTAACGGCCGGCATGGACCTCGCGATCGGCGAGTTCCAAGAGGTCGGGGACGTGGTGAAGCAATTCGCTTCGGACGATGCGACGGTCGTGATCGGCACGGTGATCGACCCCGAGATGAACGACGAGATCCGTGTGACGGTCGTCGCAACCGGTCTCGGTCAGGGGACGGGGTTCGCCGAGAAGCCGATGAAGGTCGTGCGCAGAGTGCCTCCCATCAAGCCGCGCGAGCCCAACTACAATGAGCTCGAGAAGCCCGCGGTGCAGCGCAAGCGCGCGGTCGGCGACGGCGTGACGGGCGGCGGCGAAAGCCTCGAGGACTTGCTGGACATCCCGGCGTTCTTGCGGCGACAAGCCGACTGAGGCGGCGGCCGGCGGCACGGGAGTTTCCTTGCCGCCGGAAATGTCGCTATGGTAGCGTGCTCGGCCGTTCGCGGCGCGACCGGCCCTGCGCCGGTGTGAGCCTCCGGCCGGCGATGGAACGCGGTAGACAGCCAGGACGTCAAGGAGCAGCGACGGCGTGCGACAACGCACTCTAAAAGAGACGATCCGTTCGACGGGCATCGGCCTCCACAGCGGTGAGAAGGTCTACATGACCTTGCGCCCGGCGCCCGCGAATACCGGGATCGTGTTCCGCCGCCTCGACCTGCCCGAGCCGGTCGACATTCCGGCCACGGCGCTGAACGTCAGCGACACCATGCTTGGCACGACGCTCGGCGAAGGCAACGCGAAGGTCGGAACCATCGAGCATCTCTTATCCGCGATGGCGGGCCTCGGGGTCGACAACGCGTTCGTCGACCTCACCGCTCCCGAAGTGCCGATCATGGACGGCAGCGCGGCGCCGTTCGTGTTCTTGCTGCAGTCCGCGGGTCTCGAAGAGCAGAACGCTCCGAAGCGATTCGTCCGCGTACTGCAACGGATCGAGGTGACCGAAGGCGACAAGTGGGTCCGGCTCGACCCGCATGACGGCTTCCGGGTCAACGTCGAGATCGACTTCGATCACCCCGCGTTGCGCAAGCACCGCCAGGCAGTGACGCTGGATTTCTCGACGACCTCGTTCCTAAAGGAGATCAGCCGCGCACGGACGTTCGGCTTCCTGAAGGATCTCGAGACTTCGCGCGCACGCGAGCGCGCGCTCGGAGGCAGCCTCGACAACGCGGTCGTGATGGACGACTACCGCGTGCTGAACGAAGACGGCCTGCGTTTCCGCGACGAGTTCGTGCGGCACAAGGTGCTCGACGCGCTCGGCGACCTCTACCTGCTCGGTTCTTGTCTGATCGGCGAGTTCACGGGCTTCAAGTGCGGTCACCGGCTCAACAACTTGCTGTTGCGGCGGTTGCTCGAGCAGCCCGAGTCCTACGAGGAAGTCGTGTTCGACGACGACCAACGCCGCTCTCCGGTTTCGTACCAGCTCGCGCCCGGCCACTGACCTCGCCCCGGGCGCGCTCCGCGGCCGATAGCGCCGCCGCCGCGCGTCGTACCCAGCCGCGCCTGGGAGACACCCGGGTCCTGAGCCGCACCGGATGCGGTGTCCGACATTCTCAACCGCCGCGCGGCTGGACTTTGATCCGGACGTTCGTGGTCGGCAGACCCGCGACGCAGTAACGCACGCGCGCGGCCCAGCTCGGCGAGTCCATCACGAGCACGAGCTCGCCCGCGGAGTTGGTTGCCGCGCTCACGAGGTGCGCGCCCTCGTCGGCCGGCAATAGCTTGCGAATCTCCACTGTCTCCAAACGGCGACGCTCCGCTTCGCGCGTGAGAT
This sequence comes from uncultured Gammaproteobacteria bacterium, assembly GCA_963742115.1. Taxonomy (GTDB): domain Bacteria; phylum Pseudomonadota; class Gammaproteobacteria; order Steroidobacterales; family Rariloculaceae; genus FEN-1219. Next base: position 134,931 of record CAVUKQ010000003.1, on the reverse strand, counting down.
TGCCGAGGGAGCCAGATGTCAAAAGGTCGGCGAGGTGTCTCGGTTCGTTCGGCATGGTAGTGAGACGGATGTCGGGATTTTGACGCCAAAAGCTTGAGTCATAGCGGGTTTCTGGGCACCCTGTCGCCGCTCGATCCTGGCAAACCGTCCGAAAGGGCGGGACGCAAAGCCACCGATCTACGGGAGTCTCTCCTACGATAGCGGGGTTGCCGAGTTGACATCTTACAAAACCAGCTATACTCGGCTTGCATGCCGGCGTCCGCTGTGGCGCTGGATCGAAGAATTAGAAGCCTGGAGCCGAGGCGGCGCATGCAAGTAATCCTCCTATCGAAGGAACGAGGACATTTAGGCCAGATACGGCTGGATTCAGGTCGTGCGTGGTTCGGTGTTCTGTCGATCGCGCTCGTAGTGTGCACGGGCGTCTTCTACGTTGGATACAAGGTTGCGGCCACGTTCGGCGTCAGCAATCCGCAGGCCCAGGTAGGGACCTGGCGGACCGAGCTCTCGCAGCAGCAGTCGATCGTCGACACGACGCGGCGCGCGTTGCAGCAAAACCTCGACGCGCTGGCCCTGCGGCTCGGTCAAATGAACGCCCATGTCGTGCGGCTCGACGCGCTCGGCGCGCGCCTTACCCAGATGGCGAACCTCCAGGACGGCGAATTCGATTTCACGACCGCTCCGTCGCTCGGCGGACCCGAGGAGCCGATCGCCGACACCGAGTTCACCAAGATTTCCGGCGTCGTCAGCGCGCTCGACGTGCTCGACTCCCAGCTCGCCGATCGCAGCCGCCAGCTCGGCGTGCTCGAAGACCTAATGCTGAACAGCAAGTTGCACGACGAGGTGCACCCGGAAGGCCGCCCCGTGACGCAGGGCTACATCTCTTCGCGATTCGGTAGCCGCACGGATCCCTTCACGGGCCGGCGCGCGTTTCACAAGGGCGTCGACTTCGCGGGCCGCGAGGGTGCCGAGGTCGTCGCGGTAGCGTCGGGCGTCGTGATCTGGTCCGGCCCGCGCTTCGGGTACGGTCAGCTCGTCGAAGTCAATCACGGCAACGGCTACGTTACGCGCTACGCCCACAACGCGGATAATCTCGTCGCGGTCGGCGACACGGTGCGGCGTGGTCAGGTCATCGCGCGCATGGGCGAATCGGGCCGTGCGACCGGGCCGAACCTGCACTTCGAAGTCCTGTTGAACGACGCTCCGGTCGATCCTCTGACCTACATCGGCCGATAAGGGTGGCTGCGGGTGCGCCGCGCACCCCGCCAGTTTCCCGCCAACATTAACCCCGCGTAACCGCCAACCGGTGCCCAAAACCGGTCTAGGTCCTTAGAATAGGCCGCCTTACTGCGTCCCAAGGACAGTCCGCGTGCTCAGCACCGTCTCGAATCTCATGACCGGCGTGTTCGGCAGCCGCAATCAACGGTTGATCAAGCGCTATGGCAGTCTCGTCACCGTGGCGACCGCGCTCGAGCCGAAGCTCCAAGCGTTGCGCGACGAAGAGCTGCTCGCAAAGACCCAGGAGCTCAAGCAGCGCTACGCCGCGGACAAGGACCTCGACGCGCTGCTGCCGGAGGCATTCGCGCTCGTACGCGAAGCCGCGCAGCGAACGCTCAAGATGCGCCACTTCGACGTCCAGCTAGTGGGTGGCATCGCGCTTCACCAGGGCAAGATCGCCGAGATGCGAACCGGCGAAGGCAAGACGCTGGTCGCGACTCTCGCCGCCTACCTCAACGCCCTGACCGGCGAAGGCGTGCACGTGGTGACCGTGAACGAGTACCTCGCACAGCGCGACGCGGATTGGATGGGGCCGGTCTACCGGTTCCTCGGCTTGCAGGTAGGCGTCATCAAGAGCAACCAATCGGTCGAGGACAAGCGGGCCGCATACGCCGCCGACATCACCTACGGCACCAACAACGAGTTCGGTTTCGACTACCTACGCGACAACCTCGCGTTCCGGCCCGAAGACCGCGTGCAGCGCAAGCTCGTGTACGCGATCGTCGACGAGGTCGACTCGATCCTGATCGACGAGGCGCGCACGCCGCTGATCATCTCGGGGCGCTCCGAGGAGAGCACCGAGCTGTACGTGCGAATCAACACGTTGATCCCGCAGCTCAAGCTCCACAGCCCGCCGCCCGGCAAGGCGAACGACGAGATCGAGTCGTCGCAGGTCGAGCTCATCGACCTCAAGGGTGAGTCGCTCGGGAAGATGTCGACGGGCGAGGCCATCGCCCGCGCGAAAGAGAAGGGCCTGCATGTCGTCGAGGTCGACAAGGGTGCGAGCCCAGCGCGGGCGCAGCTGATCGTCCCCGGCGACTATACGATCGACGAAAAGTCGAAGCAGGCCCACCTCTCCGAGGAAGGCCACGAGAAGGTCGAGAAGATCTTCGCGCGCGCCGGAATCCTCGCCGAGGGCGAGAGCCTCTATGACGCCGCCAACATCCGGCTCATGCACCACCTCACGGCGGCGCTGCGCGCGCACGGTATCTTCAAGCGCGAAGTCGACTACATCGTGAAGGACGGCGAGGTGATCATCGTCGACGAGTTCACGGGCCGCACGATGATCGGCCGACGCTGGTCCGACGGCCTGCACCAGGCGGTCGAGGCCAAGGAAGGCGTGCACGTCAAGGAAGAGAACCAGACGGTCGCGTCGATCACGTTCCAGAACTACTTTAGGATGTACCGCAAGCTCGCAGGCATGACGGGTACGGCGGACACGGAGGCCTACGAGTTCCAGCAGATCTACGCGCTCGAGGTCGTCGTGATTCCGACGCACAAGACGATGATCCGCGACGACGCGCCGGACCTCGTTTACCTCACCGCCGACGAGAAGTTCCGCGCCATCATCGAGGACATCAGGGACTGCAACACGCGCGGCCAGCCAGTGCTGGTGGGCACGACCTCGATCGAAACGTCGGAGTTCCTGTCGGGCCTGCTGAAGAAGCAGGCGATCCCGCATCAGGTGCTGAACGCGAAGTATCACGAGCGCGAGGCGGAGATCGTCATGCAGGCCGGGCGGCCCGGCACGGTCACGATCGCCACCAACATGGCCGGCCGCGGTACGGACATCGTGCTCGGCGGCAACCTCTCGGGCGAGCGCGCGCAGCTCGTGTCGCCGACCGAGGCGACGATCGCGGAGCTCGACCACGACTGGACGCAGCGGCACGCGAAGGTGCTCGAGATGGGCGGTCTGCACATCATCGGCACCGAGCGGCACGAGTCGCGGCGCATCGACAACCAGTTGCGCGGCCGCTCGGGCCGTCAGGGCGATCCCGGCTCGAGCCGCTTCTACCTGTCGCTCGACGATAACCTGATGCGCATCTTCGGCGACCCCGAGCGCATCAAACGGCTGCTTGCGCGCGCGGGCATGAAAACGGACGAGGCGATCGAGAGCAAAATGCTGTCGCGCCAAATCGAGCGCGCGCAGCGCAAGGTCGAGGCGCACAACTTCGACATCCGCAAGCAGCTGCTCGAATACGACGACGTCTCGAACGATCAGCGCAAGGTCGTGTATCAGCAGCGCCAGGAGCTCATGGAGGCCGAGGACATCAGCGAGGCGATCCGCGCGATCCGCGGCGAGGTCGTCAACACGGTAGTCGACGAGCATGTCCCGCCCGAGAGCGTCGAGGAGATCTGGGACAAGGAAGGTCTCGGGAAGGCGCTCGAGCACGAGTTCGGGGTTCGCTTCGACGCGGCCCGAGTACTCGAGCAGGATCACACGATCGACGAGAAGGCGTTGCGCCGTCTGATCGCCGCCGAGGTCGACCGGGAGTATGAGAAGAAGGCCGGCGAGCTCGGACCCAAGCTCATGCACGAGCTCGAGAAGGGGATCATGCTGCGGCAGCTCGATGCGCACTGGAAGGAGCACATCGGCGCGCTCGACTATCTACGTCAGGGCATTCACCTGCGCGGCTACGCGCAGAAGAATCCGAAGCAGGAGTACAAGCGCGAAGCGTTCGAGATGTTCAGCTCGATGCTCGATCGCGTGAAGCACGACACGACCGCGATCCTGTGCAAGATCCAGATCCGCAAGCCCGAGGACGTCCAGGCCGTCGAGCCCGCGGCGCCCGATCCGCGTACGCTGCAGTTCCAGCACGCGGCTGCGCCATCGATCACCGCGCCGCGGCGCCCGAGCCCGAGCCGGCGGCAGGGCCGCCGCAACGGGGCGCGCTTTTGCCTCAAGCGGCCGCCGAGCCGATCGCGCCGTATGTGCGCGAGCAGCCGAAGGTCGGGCGCAACGAACCGTGTCCGTGCGGCTCGGGTAAGAAATTCAAGCAGTGCCACGGCCGCCTCAGCTGACGCCGTGAATCCCGGCGGCGCGGTTCACGTGCTCGTCGGGCTCATCGGCGATCCTTTGGGGCGATGGCTCGTGAATCAGCGCCGGCCCGGCACGCATCTCGCGGGCGCCTGGGAATTTCCGGGCGGCAAGCTGAAACCCGGTGAGAGCCGCTTCGCGGCGCTGCGCCGCGAGCTCTACGAGGAGCTCGGCATCGAGCTCGTCGCGGCCGACGCGCTGCTCGAGATCGTGCACGACTACCCCGACAAGCGCGTGCGCCTCGACGTTTGGCGGGTGCTCGAATATCGCGGCGTCGTCACGGCGCGCGAAGGGCAGCGGCTCGATTGGGTCGAGCTGGACGCGCTCGAGGCGCTGCCGCTGCTCGCGGCGGATCTACCGATCATCGCGGCATTGCGCGAGCGCGGCGTGAGCGCCGCGGGCGCTTGACGTTCGAGACTCGTCGAATCGCTGCGCGCTCAGCAGAGCGCGAGCTGGAAGCGGACGTCGTGGTTCACCTGCAACGGCCGCTCGTCGACGCCGCGCCATCGCAAGAACCGCACCGTGAAACGATGCTGGCCCGCGCTGATTTCCGGGTAGAGACCCGCGTTCGCGGGCAGCAACACGCGCACGAGGTTCATCTGCTCGCTGCGATCGAAGCTGTGCTGATAGAAGCCGCCGGTCGCGACGTTCTCGGCTGCCTCGGTCGCCTCGCGCGTGAGCCATAACACTTCGGCCACTGCGTCGCACAGCGGCTTGAGCTTCTGGATCCACACCTCGAGCTGGCGGCGGCGCTCGACGCCCGGCAGGTGCAGCCAGAATCCGTAGTCGGGTAGGTCGAACATGCAGGTGCCGCCCGGGATCGCGCTCCGATGCCGGATCGTGCTCAAAAACTCGCATTCTTTCAATGGGTTAATAAGCTGAGGACCCGCGTCGGCGAGCCGCGTCCGAAGGGCCTCGATGTTGCCGATGAGGCCGGTGAGGCGGCTCGGATCGACGCCGGGCTGGCTGCGGTAGCGGCCGAGCAGCCCCGCGTGGCGCTCGAGCTCCTTGATGCACGTCGGTCCGCACGTCGCCGCGGCCCAAGATCGTTACGATCTCGAGAAGGCCGGTCACGGCCGCACGCGCACTGAAGTCGGTGGGCTCGTCGGCGTGGAACACCGTTTGCTCGTAGAGAAACTCGATCCGCAGGAAGGTGCGCATCCGCTCGGTAAGCGGCTGCTCGAAAGTGATCGAGCCGTGCTCTGGTGCGAGCGCCGGAAGCTCGGCGGCCGAATTCATTTCGCTATTCTGCGCGACCGAGCCGCGCACGGCAAACTTCATTCGCGTTGGTGGCCGACCGTTGTCTTGCGTCCTGCGAGCTCGACGTAGCGCTGATGCAACTGCGCGACCTGTCTGCGGGTGGCCTCGAGATCGCCGCTGTTGTCGATCACGTCGTGCGCCGCGCGCAGGCGCGTCGCTCGATCCGTTTGCGCGGCGATCGCGGCGGCCGCTTCGATGCGCGGCACGCCGTCGCGCCGCATCAGGCGTTCGAGCTGCATCGCATCGGGGCAGTCGACGACAGCGATCCGGTCGACGAGGCTGCCGAAGTCCGTTTCGACGAGTAGCGGTACCGCGACGATCGCGTACGGACGCGTGACGAGCGCGAGCCGCTCGAGTGTCCGTGCGCGTATCAGCGGGTGGAGCAGGCCGTCGAGGATCTTGCGTTTCGCGGGGTCAGCGAATATCAGCCTGCGCAGCGCCGCGCGGTCGAGGCTGCCGCTCGTCGTGAGGACCGAGGGGCCGAAGGCGGCACCGATGGCGTCGAGCGCCGGCTTGCCGGGGTCCACGACCTCGCGCGCGATCAGGTCGGTGTCGACGAGCTCCGCCCCGAGCCTCACGAACATCGTTGCGACGACCGATTTGCCGCTTGCGATGCCGCCGGTGAGGCCGACGGCGAACACGGGCGCGTTCGAATCCTCAGCCACGGTGCAGCGTCATTGCGTCCCCGTAGGGTCGGAGCCGCTGCCGGCGGGCAGGCTGCTCAGCGGGCGAACATGCGTTCATACGAGTGCACCAGGGGCGCGCCCCACAGCAGCGCCACCCAGCCCGCGGCGGCGAGATAGGGTCCGAAGGGAATGGGTGTGTGTCGCGAGCGGCGCGCCGCGACGATCATCGCAACACCGACGATCGTGCCGACGACAGCGGACAAAAGGATCACGAGGGGCAACATCTGCCAACCGACCCAGGCGCCGATCGCCGCGAGCAGCTTGAAGTCGCCGTAGCCCATTCCTTCCTTGCCGGTGACCAGCTTGAACAGCCAGTAGACCGTCCAGAGGCTAAAGTACCCTGCGGCGGCGCCGATCACGCTCGCCTGTAGATCAGGCGCGAACGGAGCGATGCCGGAGGCGTTGAGCACGAGGCCCGCCCAGAGCAACGGCAGCGTGATCGAGTCGGGCAGCAATTGGTGATCGAGGTCGATCAACGTGAGCGCGACGAGCGTCCAGGTGAAGCCGAGCGCTGCGAGGGTCTGCCAGGACGGACCGAGCGTGTAGGCAACCGCAATTCCGAGCACGGCCGTAGCGGCCTCGACGAGCGGATAGCGTGCCGAAATGCGATAGCGGCAGCGCGCGCAGCGGCCGCGCAGGAACACGAAGCTCAAGACCGGGACGTTGTGCTGGGCCGAGATTCGCTCGCCGCAATTCGGGCATGTCGACGGCGGCCACGCGAGATCGAAGCGCTCTGCGGCGGCGTGCGGCGGCACTTGAATGCTGTGGGCTTCCGCGGCGTCGGCGCGCCACGCGAGCTCCATCATGATCGGTAGGCGATAGGCGACGACGTTGAGGAAGCTGCCCACCACGAGGCTGACCAGCCCCGCGACGATCAAAAGTGCGAGCGGCCAGAGCTCGAAGATTTCCACGGTTTAGTTGGCTCGGGCCTGACAGCGAAGCTCGTATTGTGGCCAAGGACCCGCGTCGATGCCAGCACGCGCAGAAGCTGATTCGCGTCGCGTGCGGGACCTTTGCGCGACGTTAGACGACGGCGCCCATCTTGAAGATCGGGAGGTACATCGCGATGACGAGGCCGCCGACGAGCACGCCGAGGATCGCCATGATCAGCGGCTCGAGCAAGCTCGACATGCTGTCCACCGCATTGTCGACTTCCTCTTCGTAGAAATCGGCGACTTTGCTCGACATGGAGTCGAGCGAGCCTGATTCTTCGCCGACTGCGATCATCTGGTTGACCATGTTCGGGAACAGATCGGTGTTCTCCATCGCGCGCTGCAGGCGCTGCCCGGTCGCTACTTCGTCGCGCATCCGCAGCACGGCCGTCTCGTACACGATGTTGCCGCACGCACCGGCGACGGACTCGAGCGCTTCGACGAGCGGCACGCCGGCTGCGAACGTCGTCGACAGCGTCCGCGCATAGCGCGCGATCGCCGACTTGTTGAGAATCGAGCCGATGATGGGGATCTTGAGCATCGCGCGGTCTACGAAGTGCTGTACGCCGCGATTGCGCTTCTTCGCTTCTATGAAGCCGATGATGCCCGCGATTGTAAGCAACAATAGTAACCAGCCCGTGCTCTGCACGAACTTCGAAATGTCGATCACGAAGCGAGTGAACGCGGGCAGGTCCGCGCCGAAGCCCTGGAACAACGACTCGAACTCGGGGATCACGTAAATGAGCAAGATTGCGGTGACGACCACCGCGACGACCACGACGGCGGCCGGATAGAACAGCGCCTTCTTGATCTTTTTCTTGATGGCTTCGGTCTTTTCCTTGTAGGTCGCGATCTTGTCGAGCAGCGTCTCGAGCGCGCCGGCCTGCTCGCCCGCGGCCACGAGGTTCACGAACAGGTCGTCGAAGTGCAGCGGATGCTTCGCGAGCGCGTCGGCGAGCGCCGTGCCGCCCTCGACTTCGCCCTTGATCGCGAGGATCAGCTTCTGCATCGCGGGGTTTTCGTGGCCGGCGCCGATGATGTCGAAAGACTGTACGAGCGGAATACCCGCCGTCATCATCGTGGCCATCTGCCGCGAGAAAATCGCGATGTCCGCGGCGGTAACGCGGCCCTGCTTGCGAAACAGCATGCTCTGTTTCTTGACGCGCGTGGGGACGACGCCCTGGCGGCGCAGCTCGGCGCGCACCGCCGTCTCGTTGGCGGCGACGACCTTGCCTTTGACCTTTTTACCGGCGCGGTCGCGGCCTTCCCACGTGAAAGGAACTTGACCCATCGTAGCGGTTGTAGCCATGCGTCAGGACTCCAACGGAGAACGAGTATGCGGAACGAGGTGGAACGGACGCGCCGTGCTCAATCGATTGTAACCCGATTGATCTCTTCGAGACTGGTAACGCCGTCCTTGACTTTCTTCAGGCCCGACATCCGCAAATCGGCGACGCCTTCTTTCTTCACTTCGGCCGCGACCTGCATCGCGTTGCCGCCTTCCATGATGATTCGGCCGATCTGCTCGGTGCACGGCATCACCTGATAGATGCCGACGCGGCCCTTGTAGCCCGACGTGCATTGGCCGCAGCCTTTCGCGCTGAAGATCGTCACGCCGCCTTCGATGTCAGCCGTCGTGAACCCTTCCTTTCGCAGCGCTTCGGGCGGGATATCCACGGGCTCTTTGCAGTTGGCGCAGAGCTTGCGCGCAAGCCGTTGCGCGATGATCAAGCTCACGGAGCTCGCGATCGCGTAGGGTTTCACGCCCATGTCGACGAGCCGCGTGAGGGTTTTCGGCGCGTCGTTCGTATGCAGCGTCGACAGGACCAAGTGACCGGTTTGCGCGGCCTTGATCGCGATCTCGGCCGTCTCGAGGTCGCGAATCTCGCCGACCATGATCACGTCGGGGTCTTGGCGCAGGAACGCGCGCAGCGCCGAGGCAAAGGTGAGGCCGACCTTCGGGTTGACGTTCACCTGATTGATTCCCGGCACGTTGATTTCGGCCGGGTCTTCCGCGGTCGAGATGTTGCGATCCGCCGTATTCAGAATGTTGAGGCCCGTGTAGAGCGACACGGTCTTGCCGCTGCCGGTGGGGCCGGTCACCAGGATCATTCCGTAGGGCTTGGCCAGATTCTGCAGGTAGAGTTTCTTTTGCTCTTCCTCGTATCCGAGCGCGTCGATGCCGAGCTGCGCGCTCGACGGGTCGAGCAACCGGCACACGACCTTTTCGCCAAACAGCGTGGGACACGTGTTGACGCGGAAGTCGATCGCGCGGTTCTTCGACAGCTTCATCTTGATGCGGCCGTCTTGCGGAATGCGCCGCTCCGCGATGTCGAGCCGCGCCATGACTTTTAGACGCGCGGCGACTTTCATCGACAGCGCGACCGGCGGGCGCGCGATCTCGGTCAGCACGCCGTCCTGCCGCAGGCGAATCCGGAAGTGCTTTTCGTACGGCTCGAAGTGGATGTCCGACGCGCCGCGCTTGATTGCGTCGAGCATCACCTTGTTCACGAAGCGCACGATCGGCGCGTCATCGATTTCTTGGCTGTTGACCTCGGCGCCGACGTCTTCGTCGCCGGCCGAAACTTCGAGGTTTTCGAGGTCGAAGTCGTCCTCGTCCATGCTCGACATCGTCGTATCGACGGCCTCGATCGCTCGCGCGACGCGCGCGTCGAGCTTGTCTTGCTCGACGACGACGGCCTCGATGCGCAGCGTGGTCTGGAACTTGATGTCGTCGAGAGCCTGGAGATTGGTCGGATCGCAGACGGCGATGTAAAGCCGCTTGCCGCGCTGCAGCAGCGGCAGGATCCGGTGCTTCGTCAAGAGCTTCTCTTCGACGAGCTTGACGACGTCGAGGTCGAGGTCGACCGCGTCGAGATCGAGCAGCGGCACGCCGAACTCGTGCGCGGCCGCGATCGCGATCTGCCGCGGGTCGCCGAGCCGGTTCGCCACGAGGTGCGGCACGAGATGAGAGCTCTTCCCGCCGATCGCCTCGAGCGCGGCCATGAGGTCGCTCTCGGAGACGACGCCGTCCTGCACCAGCCTACGCGGCAGGCCGGACAGAGGACCTTGAGTTGCGGTAACCGCCATGAATTCCGGTGCTTAGGCCTAAGCCAACTTTGACAATAAGCGTGCTACTTTCACCGCTAGGGCCAGAAACTGTCAACCGCGGAGTTCTCCTTTTGTGACAGAGATTTAGCTGTTGCGGCGACGCCGCTGTCGTGGCCGCAGCGAACGGAGCTCAGCGGCATTTCGAAGGTAAGTAGCGCGCCTCGATCGTCGCGGAGGCTTGCACGGACTGCCGTCCGCCGTCGGCGAAGCCGAGCGGCTTGCAGGCCGAGACCGGGAACCGCGTTGCCGCAGAGCCAAAAGACTTCGCGGGTGGCGGTCTCGTAGGGCGTGAGCGACAGACGGCGGCCCAGCGATGCGCGGGGTTCGCGTCGTTGCCGTAGGTGACATCGATTCGCCCGTCGACGACCTCGATGCGATGCGACGTAGGTCGCCAGCGGATCCGCCGTTCCGGTGTAGGACCGACTTCCGGCGTGTTTGCGGGCACTCGCCGAGGCGCGGAACGACGTGCTCGACGGCCGGCTCGCCAGTGCGCCGCGGGCTCGATTCCGGCGGCGACCTGCGCGCGGACGGAATGCGTTCGATAGGCGGAGACGACGAGCGCGATCAGTATGCCGGTGACGCCGACGGCGAGCACCAATTCGATCAGCGTGAAGCCGGCAGATCGGGCTCGGCGAGATGCGCATCGCACGGTCGTCCGCGGAACCTGCCAAAGAGAAAAGGCCCCTCGCGAGCGCGAGGAGCCTTCTCCGATTCAGACTAGAAGCGCCCGAGTCGCTTACGGACGGCAAGCCGACGGCAGGTACTTGTTCGTCGGCGCCAGCGGCTGCGCCGAGGCTGCCGCCGGTGTGGGCAGCGCCCATGGCATGCCGCCGACCGTGCCGGGCGGGGCCGCGGCCGCGCCGCACTGCCAGACGACCGAGTGGTCCGCGCTCTCGTACGGCGTAAGGCCGAGCGTCTCGCCGCGTGATCTGCGCGTTCGCATCGTTGCCGTACGTGACCGATGATCGTCGCCGTTCGCGACGTCGACGCTCGTCGACGTACTTGCCCTGCGTGTCCGCGGCGTTGGGCGACATGCCGGCCGCGGTACGGTCGGCGGGCGCGTCGCCCGTGTTCATGAAGCGTCTCCGCGACGGCGGCCTTCGCCGCGGCCGCGAGGTTCAGGCCTTCCGACACCTGCGCGCGAATCGTGTAGTCCTGGTAAGCCGGGATCGCGATCGCGGCCAAGATGCCGATGATGGCAACCACGATCATCAATTCGATGAGCGTGAAGCCCTTTTGAAGTTTCGTCATTTTCGAGTGCTCCTCTACGGTTTCAGTAATTGGTCAATCTCGACGCAGTTGCGTCTGGCGGGAGGGACTGCAAGCGCTGTGCCAGCCGCCGCCCGGCTATGTGAAAACGCTATCGCCACCAACGGCTTGAGAACGGCCGAGCGCGTCTCGCCCACGTTGCGTTCGACATATTGCAGGCCCGCGCACCCGTCCGCACAGACGCAATAGCGGCACAATGTGACGAAAATTGGCAGCGGATTCGGCGGCCGGCGACAGTCGGCTCACTCGATGCCGAGCTTCTTGATCCGATAGCGCAGCGCGCGGAACGTGATGCCGAGCCGCTTGGCGGCGGCCGTCTTGTTGTAGCGCGTCTGCTCGAGCGCTTTGACGATCGCGTCGCGTTCGATCTCCTCGAGCTGCGTGCCGAGCGGCGCGCCGTGCGCGACGGGGCGGCTCTCGGGCGCCTGGCTCTGGCTCGGCAGCTGTAGATCCTCGACGTCGATCTCGGCGCCCGAGCAAAGCGTGAGCGCGCGCTCGAGGATGTTCTGCAGCTCACGCACGTTGCCGGGGAACTCGTAGCTCAGCAGTGCCGCTTGCGCCTCGCTGAGTGAGGTGCGGCGTCGGCATGCTTTGGTTCGCGGCCAGGCGCACCAGAGTATGGTGCGCGAGCATCAGCACGTCGTCACCGCGCTCCTGCAGCGTCGGGACGTGCAAGCCGATCACGTTGATTCTGTAAAACAGGTCCTCGCGAAAGCTTCCCTCCGCGACGAGATCGCCCAGGTCTTTGTGCGTCGCGCTCAGTATCCGCACGTCGACCGGAATTTCGGCCGCGTGCCCGACCGGCCGAATCGTCTTCTCCTGGATCACTCGGAGCAGCTTGACCTGCATGTGCAGCGGCAGGTCCGCGACCTCGTCGAGAAACAACGTGCCGCCCTCGGCCGTTTGAACGAGCCCGATCTTGTCGCTGACCGCGCCCGTGAAGCTGCCCTTCTTGTGCCCGAAGAACTCACTCTCCATGAGCTCGGTCGGAATCGCGCCGCAGTTGATCGGCACGAACGGCGCCTCGCGCCGCGGCCCGGTCTCGTGAATCATCCGTGCGACGAGCTCCTTGCCCGTGCCCGATTCGCCCGAGATGTGGACGGGCGCCTGGCTGCGCGCGACCTTCGCGATCATCGCGCGCACGCGTTCCATGGCGGGCGACTGGCCGACGAGCGGGTCCGCGGCGGCGCCCCTGGCTCCCGGCAGTCGAGCGCTTGAGCCTCAGCGCTGCGGTCACGAGCTTGCGCAGATCGTTGAGATCGAGCGGCTTCGAGACGAAATCGAATGCTCCGAGCTTCAGCGCACGCACGGCCGCCTCGACGCTGCCGTGCGCCGTGATCACGGCCACCGGGGTCCCCGGAGCTTCGCGCTGAATCCACTCGACGAGCTCGAGCCCGTCGCCGTCGGGAAGGCGCATGTCGGTGAGGCACAGGTCGTACGCGTCCTTGCCCAACGCCTGCCTGGCGCTCGCGAGATCGGCGCAGATGTGCGTGGTGATGTCCATCCGCTGCAGCGTGATCGAGAGCAGCTCGCAGATGTGAGGTTCGTCGTCCACGACGAGGGCGGTTGGATTCATAAGGTGTCTTCACCGGCGTGCCAGCGACGCGGATCGGCGAACACCACGCGAAACGCGCTGCCGCCCCCGAGCCTCGGATAGTAGCGTAGCGTCGCGCCGTTACGCTCGGCCAGCTCGCGCGAAATGTACAGGCCGAGCCCAGTTCCGCCCGGCTGGCCCGTGTAGAACGGCTCGAAGATCTTTTCGACGTTCTGCGGGTCGATCCCGGGGCCGCGGTCCGCCACCTCGATGAACGGGCGCCCGGACGGCTCGAGGTGTCCGCAGCGGAGCTCGACCGCGATCGCGCCCGCCGTGGCGCTCGCATACTTGACCGCGTTGTCGCAGAGGTTCCAGAGCACTTGGTGCAGATGCGTGGGATCCATGTCGCGCTTCGATCTCCGGGCTCCCGTCGACGACCGTAACCGCGCCTTCATAGAGCTCGAGCGTCTGAGTGAACTCGCGCGCGAAGTCCTCGATCCAGGGCGTCACCTGGAGGCGCTCCGGGTGCGTCTTGTCGCGCCGCGACAGGGACAGCACGCTTTCGACGATCTGGCTCACGCGCCGGGCGTTCACGCGAATGATGTCCGTGAGCCGATGCTCCGCGCCGCTGATGCGCCGGGGACTCCGCGAGCAGCTGCCCGGCGTGGCTCATCGCGCCGATCGGGTTACGGATCTCGTGCGCGATGCTGGCGCTGAGCCGGCCGAGCGCCGCGAGCTTCGCCTGCTGGACGCGCTCCGCGATCAGCGACGTGTCCTCGAGGAAGATCACGACTCCGCCGTCACGGCCGCCGCCGAGCGGCGCAAAGTGCGGTTTCACGGTGGTCGACCCGTCGGCCGACGTAATGGTCGTGATCGACTGCTGAGCCTTGCCGCGCCACGCGGTCAGCTGCTCGGCCAAGTCGCTCGATATGGACGTGAGCTGCTGCTCGGCGATTCGCGGGTTGCTGCCGAGATGCTTGACCGCCGACTCGTTGATGAGCCGAACCCGATCCTGGTCGTCGACGACGACGATGCTCTCGCGCAAATGCTGAATGATGTAGTCGTTGAGCTCCACGAGGTTGCGCAAGTCGAGGCCGCGCTGCGCCGCGAGCGCCTCGGTCTCGACGATGCGCTCTCGCAGGAGCTGCACCACGGCGGTGATCACGAAGATCACGGCGCCGAGGATGCCCGCCGGCGCGTACTGCGCGCTGGACGTCATTCCCTGCAGCTGCGCGAAGGTTTGCTCCAGCAGCAATAGCAGGGCGGCGACTGCAGCCAACAAGAACGCTCGCTCGCTCGACAGCAACAAGGCCAGCGAGCCCACCGAGATCACGAGCACGCCGCCGAGACCGCTCGAGATGCCGCCGCTCGCATGGATCAGGAGCGTGATCGCGACGATATCGGTGCCGAACTGCAGGGCCGTTTGTGTCGCCGTATTCGGGAAGCGCCGGTGCAGCAGCAGCAGCTCGGCGCAGCCGACGCCGAGCAGGCCGACCAGCACGCTCCATGCGAGATTCGGGTCTGCGTTGCCGACGATTCGCGGCTCGTCGACGACATAGAAGACGATCAGCAGCAGCGTGCTGACCGTCAGCCGGAACAAATTCAGCAGGATCAAGACCCGCCAAGCGAAGTCGCTGGTGCCCGGGACTACCTGGTCGCTGCCGACGGCTTTGCGCGGTTCGATCTCGACGGCATTGGCAGCAGACATAACGCGAAATTCTACCCGAACGCCTCGCCGCGCTCGGGACCCAGCTCACACCCGCCCGCCTTTACGAGTCGCGGCCCTTTCGTGGAGAATACGGCGCCCTTCGCCCCATCCTTCTAGCGAATCCCTATGAATCTGCACGAATACCAATCCAAGGCGTTATTCGCCGAGTACGGCATTCCGGTGCCCCAAGGCTACGCAGCCAGAACACCCGCGGAGGCGAAGGCCGCGGCCGCGAAGCTCGGCGGCAGCCTCTGGGTCGTCAAAGCTCAAGTGCATGCGGGAGGTCGCGGCAAGGCCGGTGGGGTGAAGCTTGCGAAATCGGCCGCCGAGGTCGAGCAGCACGCGAAGGCGATGCTCGGCACGCGGCTCGTGACGCATCAGAGCGGCCCGGAGGGGCTCCCTGTCGATTGGGTCTACGTGGAGACGGGCTCGAGCATCGACCGCGAGCTGTACCTGAGCCTCGTCGTCGATCGCAGCGCCGAGCGAATCGCCGTGATGGCGTCGGCGGCGGGCGGCATGGACATCGAAGCAGTCGCGCACGACACGCCCGAGAAGATTCTCACCTTGAGTCTGCACCCGGCCGCGGGCCTCGAGGACTTCCAGGCCCGCAAGCTCGGCTTCGGCTTGGGGCTCAACGCCGCGCAGCAGAAGGAGTTCGCCGACATCCTGCGCAAGTCGACGAAGCTCTTCCGCGAGTCCGACGCGAGCCTCGTCGAGGTCAACCCGCTGATCGTCACGAAGGACGGCCACGTGGTCGCGCTCGACGCGAAGATCAACGTGGAAGAGAACGCACTGTTCCGCCAGAAGAAGCTCGCCGCGATGCGCGACGCAGCTCAGGAGGACGACCGCGAGCGCCAAGCGCGTGAGCACGACCTCAACTACGTCTCGCTCGACGGCAACATCGCGTGCATGGTCAACGGCGCCGGCCTCGCGATGGCGACGATGGACCTCATCAAGCTGCACGGCGGCGAGCCCGCGAATTTCCTCGATGTCGGCGGCGGCGCGACGGCCGAGCGCGTCACCGAGGCGTTCAAGATCATCCTTTCGAACGAGAACGTGCGCGCGATCCTCGTGAACATCTTCGGCGGCATCGTGCGCTGCGACTTGATCGCCGAGGGCGTCATCACGGCGGTGAAGCAGGTGGATGTGAAGGTTCCGGTCGTCGTTCGGCTCGAGGGAACGAACGTCGAGAAGGGACGCGAGCTGCTCGCGCAGAGCGGGCTCAAGATTACGGCGGCGACGGGCCTTACCGACGCGGCCTCGAAAGTCGTGAAGTTGGCCGGGGCCACCAAGTGAGAACTTTGCAATGAGCATCTTGATCGACAAGCAAGACCAAGGTGATCTGCCAGGGTCTCACCGGCAAACAGGGCACGTTCCATACGCAGCAGTGCCTCGACTACGGCACCAAGGTCGTCGCGGGCGTCACTCCGGGCCGCGGCGGCGAGAAGCACCTGAACCTGCCCGTGTTCGACACGGTCGCGCAGGCGAAGGCCGAGACGGGCGCGACGGTCAGCATGATCTACGTGCCGGCGCCGTTCGCGGCCGACGCGATCCTCGAGGCGGCCGACGCGGGTCTCGAGCTCGTCGTCTGCATCACCGAAGGCGTGCCGGTGCTCGACATGGTGAAGGTCAAGGCCGTGCTCAAGGGCAGCGGCGTGCGGCTGATCGGGCCGAACTGCCCCGGCATCATCACGCCGGGCCAGTGCAAGATCGGCATCATGCCGGGCCAGATCCACAAGCCGGGCTCGATCGGTATCGTTTCGCGCTCGGGCACGTTGACCTACGAAGCGGTGTCGCAGACCACGCTGCGCGGGCTCGGCCAGAGCACCTGCGTCGGCATCGGCGGCGACCCGGTCCGCGGCATGAACTTCATCGACTGCCTCGAGCTGTTCGAGAAGGATCCCGCGACGCGCGGCATCATCATGGTCGGCGAGATCGGCGGCGCGGACGAGGAAGCTGCGGCGGAGTACATCTCGCAGCACGTTTCGAAGCCGGTGGTCGGCTACATCGCGGGTGTGACCGCGCCGCCCGGCAAGCGGATGGGCCACGCGGGCGCGATCATTTCGGGCGGCAAGGGCACGGCGAAGGAGAAGTTCGCCGCGCTCGAGAAGGCCGGCGTGCAGACCGTGCGCTCGCTCGCCGACCTCGGCGAGACGATGGCCAAGGCGCTGGGGTGAAGATCGCACTCGCGCAGATCAACACGCGCGTCGGCGCGATCGACGCGAACACCAAGAAGGTCCTCGACTGCGCCGCGCGTGCCAGGGACGAGCTCGGTTGCGAGCTCGTGCTGTTCCCCGAGCTCACGCTGTGCGGCTATCCGCCGGAAGATCTGCTGCTGCACCGCGGGTTGCGCAGCCGCGTCGAGGCCGCGTTCGCCAAAGTAAGAGACGGGGTTCGCGGCATCGCGGTGTACGTCGGCTATCCCGAGTACGTCGGCGACGCGATCTACAACAGCGCGGCGCTGCTGCACGACGGCGCGGTGCTCGCGAATCACCGCAAGGTCGCGCTGCCGAACTACGCCGTGTTCGACGAGAAGCGCTACTTCCAGCCGGGCGAAGCGGGCGACCGTGGTCGACCTCGCTGGCCATCGGTTCGGACTGATCATCTGCGAGGACGTCTGGGTGCCCGAACCCTGCCGTGCGCCGGCCGCCGCGGGCGCGCAAGCGATCATCGTGATCAACGGGTCGCCGTTCCACATGACGCAGCAACGGACGCGAGAGCAAGTGCTCGCGGCGCGAGCCAAGGAGAACTCGCTGCCGCTCATCTACGTGAACATGGTCGGCGGGCAAGACGAGCTCGTGTTCGACGGCGGCTCGGTGGTCGTCGACGCGGCGGGGGCGGTTCGATTCCGCGCGCCGCTGTTCGAGGAAGACCTGTACGTGATCGAGCTCGCGCGCGACAACGGTAAGCTCGTGCCGCGCGGCGCCGAGCCCGCGCCCACACCGCCGCTCGTCGAGCGCGTCTACGGCGCGCTCGTGCTCGGCACGCGCGACTACATCGAGAAGAACGGCTTCAAGGGCGTCGTGCTCGGCCTATCCGGCGGCGTCGATTCGGCGCTCACGCTCGCGATCGCCGTCGACGCGATCGGCGCCGAACGCGTCCACGCCGTGATGATGCCGTCGCGCTATACGTCGAAGATGAGCCGCGAAGACGCGGCGGAGCAGGCGCGCCGCCTCGGCGTGCGTTTCGACACGCTGTCGATCGAGCCGATGTTCGAGACGACGCTCGGCGTGCTGCGCGACGTGTTCGAAGGTCTGCCGCCCGACGCGACCGAGGAGAACATCCAGGCACGCTGCCGCGGCGTGCTGCTGATGGCGATCTCGAACAAGCTCGGCGAGATGCTGCTCACGACGGGCAACAAGAGCGAGATGGCGGTCGGCTACGCGACGCTGTACGGCGACATGAACGGCGGTTTCGCGCCGCTCAAGGACTGCACGAAGACGCTCGTCTACCAGCTCGCGAATCACCGCAACTCGATCGCGCCCGTGATTCCCGAGCGCGTGATCACGCGGCCGCCGTCCGCGGAGCTGCGCGACAACCAAAAGGACAGCGACTCGCTGCCGCCGTACGACGTGCTCGACGCGATCCTCGAGGAGTTCATCGAGAAGGATCACTCGGTCGACCAGATCGCGGCGCTCGGCTTCGACCGGGCGACCGTCGTGCGCGTGCTGCAGATGGTGAAGCGCGCCGAATACAAGCGGCGTCAGGCCCCGCCGGGCGTGCGCGTGAGCAATCGCGCGTTTGGCCGCGACTGGCGCTACCCGATCACGTCCGGGTACTGAGCGGGGAGCCGAACCGCGCGCAGCGCGCGCGCGCGCTGGGAGCGAATGAGTTAGCGCTGCGCGGTCGCCTGCGGCGGCGGCGTCCTCGCCAAACGTCTCGGTCAGCACGCGGCGCGCGTCCGCCGCGAGATCCTGCATGCCGAGGCTCTCGTAAGCGCCGACCATGATCGCGAGCGTCTGCTCGAGCTCCGGCGCTCCGGGGTAGTGCTCGAGCGCGTATTTCCCGCGGTTGATCGCCGCGACGTACGCGCCGCGCTCTATGTAGTACTGCCGCGACGTAATTCTCGTACTTCGCGAGGCGGTTGCGCAGGAACACCATGCGTTGGCGGGCATCCGGCACGTACTCGCTCTCGGGGAATCGCCGGACCAGCTCCTGGAACGTCGTGAACGACTTCAGCGTGTCCTTCGGCGGCCGCACCGACAAGTCGACCTTGAACAACCGCTCGAGGACGTTCGGGGCTTGGTCGAAGCAACACGCGGCCCTTCATGTAGAGGCAGTAGTCGACCCGCGGATGGGTCGGGTTCTCGCGCTCGAACTGCTCGGCCGCGTCGATCGCGGACTCGGGCTGCTGGCTCTTGTAGTAGAGATAAATGAGGTCGAGCTGCGCCTGGCGCGTCTCGGGGCTGAACGGGTAGCGCGACTCGAGCGCCATGAAATATTGGACCGCGCCCGTGTAGTTCGACGCGTCCATGGCGTCCTTGCCCTTCATGTAGAGGAGCTCGGGGCCGGAGTCCTCGACCGTGTTGTCGCGCCGGCCGCAGCCCGCGGCGGCGGCCGCGAGGCACGCGGCGAGCAGGATCATTCGGGTAATTCGAAGCACGTGCGACCTGTCAGGGCGCCCTTCCCAAAGCATAATGAGGGCAATAGTTGTGGCGGTAGGCCTGCTTGGACGATGAAGTATAGCCGAAAGTTTCCGAATCCCCGGGCGGGCGCATGGAACGCATCGAGCGCAGGCTGACGGTACCGGCGGAATTCGCGGGCCGGCGGCTCGACCAGGCCGCCGCGCAGCTGCTGCCGGAGTTCTCGCGGAGCCGCCTCAAGACTTGGATCGACGGGGGCGGCTAACCGTCGCGGGACACAGCGCCCGTGCTCGAATGCTGCTCAAAGGCGGCGAGGAGCTCAAGCTCGAAACCGAGCTCGAGGTCGTCGGCGAGGTCGCGCCCGAGGCGATCCCCGTCGCCGTCGTGCACGAGGACGACGCGCTGCTCGTGATCGACAAGCCGGTCGGTCTCGTCGTTCACCCTGGTGCGGGCAACCGCTCGGGTACGCTGCAGAACGCGCTCCTGCATGCGTTCCCCGATCTCGCCGTGCTGCCGCGCGCGGGGCTCGTGCATCGGCTCGACAAGGACACGAGCGGCCTGCTGCTCGTCGCGCGCACGCTCACGAGCCAGAAGACGCTCGCCGCGGACCTCGAGCGGCGCGCGATTCGCCGCACCTATCAGGCGTGTGCCATGGTGTTCTCACGGGCGGCGGCACGGTCGACGCGCCGATCGGCCGCCATCGGCGCGAGCGAACCAAGATGGCCGTCGTCGACGGCGGCCGCGTGGCGGTCACGCGCTATCGTGTGATCGAGCGCTTCCGCGCGCACACGCACTGCGAGATCGAGCTCGAGACGGGCCGCACACACCAGATCCGCGTGCACATGGCGCACGTTCGCGCGCCGCTCGTGGGCGATCCCGTCTACGGCGGCCGGCCGCGCCCGCCGCGCGACCCGAGCGACGAGCTCCGCGCCGTGCTGCTGCGCTTCAAACGTCAGGCGCTGCACGCGACGCGCCTCGCGTTCGCGCATCCGCTGACGCGGCACCGAGCTCGCGTTCGAGAGCCCGCTCGCCCCCGACCTGCGCGAGCTCGTCACGGCTCTGCGCGCGGACGCGGCGCGGCTCGCGCGATGAGCGCGCGCTTCGGCTTCGCGCCCGATTGGCCTGCGCCGGCTCGGGTGCGGTCGTGGGTCACGCAGCGCGCGGGCGGCGCGAGCACGGGCGGCTACGCCTCGCTCAATCTCGCGACCCACGTCGGGGACTCGGCGCAGAACGTCGCGGAGAACCGCGCATTGCTGATGGCCGGCATCGACTTGCCGAGCGAGCCCGTCTGGCTCGAGCAGGTGCACGGCGCGACGGTGCTCGACCTCGACGCCGATCGCGTGATTCCCGCGGATGCCGCCGTCACGTCGCGTGCGGGTGTGGTTTGCACGGTGCTCACCGCGGACTGTCTGTCCGTGCTGTTCTGCGACCGCGCCGGCCGGCGCGTCGGCGTCGCGCATGCGGGCTGGCGCGGGCTATTGAACGGCGTGTTGCCGGCAACCGTGGGAGCTTTCGGGGTCATGCCTCGCGATATCGTCGCCTGGCTCGGCCCCGCGATCGGCGCGTCGGCGTACGAAGTCGGCGCGGACGTCCGCGACGCGTACGTCGCGCAGGACCCGGCCGCCGAGCGCTTCTTCGCGCCGAACGCGGGCGGCCGTTGGCAGGCGGACCTCTGCGGCCTCGCGCGCGCGAGCTTGAACGGCGCGGGTGTCACGGCCGTCGCGGGCGGAGGGTTCTGCACGTTCACCGAATCGCAGCGTTTCTTCTCGCACCGCCGCGAAGCCCCGTGCGGGAGGATGGCCACGCTGATCTGGCTCGGCTGATGGCGCCCCAGGGCGGGGGGAGCCAACGCGGCGCGTGTACGTGATTTCCGCGGTAGCCGTTGGAATCCCCGGCGGCTACCCTCATGTTCGGGCGATCCAAAATTCGGGACCGAAACGCTCATGCGAATGGAAAAGTTCACGACTCCGCTCAGCCAGGCGCTGCAAGACGCGCAGTCGTTCGCCGTCGGCCGTGACCACCAGTTCATCGAGCCCGTGCATTTGATGTCCGCGCTGCTCGAGCAGCAGGGCGGCACCGTGCGCGGTCTCCTCACGAAGGCCGGCGTGAACATGAACGTGCTGCGCTCGCAGCTCGGCGAGGCGCTCGACCGCCTTCCGACCGTCGAGGGCACGCCCGGCGAGGTGCACGGCTCGAACGAGCTCGGCAAGCTCTTGAACGTCACGGACAAGCTCGCGCAGCAGCGCGGCGACAAGTTCATCTCGAGCGAGTTGATCGTGCTCGCCGCGCTGCAAGCGAAGAGCGAGCTCGGCCGAATCCTCGAGAAGGCGGGCGCAGTCAAAGGCGCGATCGAGCGCGCGATCGACGAGATCCGCGGCGGCAGCAAGGTCGAGGACGCCGAAC
Source organism: uncultured Gammaproteobacteria bacterium (assembly GCA_963742115.1). Taxonomy (GTDB): domain Bacteria; phylum Pseudomonadota; class Gammaproteobacteria; order Steroidobacterales; family Rariloculaceae; genus FEN-1219. The sequence continues at coordinate 113,133 of CAVUKQ010000003.1, read as the reverse complement.
GCGGAGGAGCAGCGCCAGTCGCTTGGAGAAATACACGATCGACCTCACCGCGCGCGCCGAGCAGGAGAAGCTCGATCCCGTGATCGGCCGCGACGACGAGATCCGCCGCACGATCCAAGTGCTCCAGCGCCGTACCAAGAACAATCCGGTGCTGATCGGCGAGCCCGGCGTCGGCAAGACCGCTATCGTCGAAGGTCTCGCACAGAGGATCGTGAACGGCCAAGTGCCGGAGGGGCTGAAGTCGAAACGCGTGCTGTCGCTCGACATGGGCGCGCTGATCGCCGGCGCGAAGTTCCGCGGCGAGTTCGAGGAGCGCCTCAAGGGCGTGCTCAAAGACCTCGCGAAGCAGGAAGGCCAGGTGATCCTGTTCATCGACGAGCTCCACACGATGGTCGGCGCGGGCAAGGCCGAAGGCTCGATGGACGCGGGCAACATGCTCAAGCCCGCGCTCGCGCGCGGCGAGCTGCACTGCGTCGGCGCGACCACGCTCGACGAGTACCGCAAGTACATCGAGAAGGACGCGGCGCTCGAGCGCCGTTTCCAGAAGGTGCTCGTCGACGAGCCGTCGGTCGAGGACACGATCGCGATCCTGCGCGGCCTCAAGGAGCGCTATGCGGTCCACCACAAGGTCGAGATCACGGATCCCGCGATCGTCGCGGCCGCCACGCTCTCGCACCGCTATATCAGCGACCGGCAGCTCCCGGACAAGGCGATCGACCTGATCGACGAGGCCGCGTCGCGGATCCGGATGGAGATGGACTCGAAGCCCGAGGAGATGGATCGGCTCGAGCGGCGGCTCATTCAGCTGAAGATCGAGCGCGAGGCATTGAAGAAGGAGTCCGACGACGCGTCGAAGCGCCGTTTGGGCGATCTCGAGGTCCAGATCGACAAGCTCGACGCGGAGTTCTCGGATCTCGACGAGGTTTGGAAGGCCGAGAAGGCCGTGGCTCAGGGAGAGGCCCAGATCAAAGCGGACCTCGAGCACGCGAAGGCCGAGTTCGAGAAGGCGCGCCGCGCGTCCGATCTCACGCGAATGTCGGAGCTGCAATACGGCAAGATTCCCGAGCTCGAGCGCAGGCTCGAGCAGGCCCAACGCGGCGAGCGCGGAGACGAGCAACAAGCTACTGCGCAACAAGGTGACCGACGAGGAAGTCGCCGAGGTCGTCTCGAAGTGGACCGGCATTCCGGTCTCGAAGATGCTCGAGAGCGAGAAGGACAAGCTGCTCCGCATGGAGGAGTTCCTCGAGAAGCGCGTCGTCGGCCAGAGCGAGGCGCTGCAGACCGTGTCGAATGCGATTCGGCGAGCGCGCGCGGGCCTGTCCGACCCGAATCGGCCGAACGGCTCGTTCCTATTCCTCGGCCCCACGGGCGTCGGTAAGACCGAGCTCACGAAGGCGCTTGCCTCGTTCTTGTTCGACACCGACGAAGCGATGATCCGCGTCGACATGTCGGAGTTCATGGAGAAGCACTCGGTCGCGCGGCTGATCGGCGCGCCGCCGGGCTACGTCGGCTACGAGGAGGGCGGTTATCTCACCGAGGCCGTGCGCCGCAAGCCCTATTCGGTCGTGCTGCTCGACGAGGTCGAGAAGGCGCATCCCGACGTGTTCAACGTGCTGCTGCAAGTGCTCGACGACGGCCGGCTCACGGACGGCCAAGGGCCGCACGGTCGACTTCCGCAACACCGTGATCGTGATGACCTCGAATCTCGGCAGTCAGCGGATCCAGGAGCTCGCGGGCGCCGCCAACTACGAGCGAATGAAGGCCGAGGTCATGGAGATCGTCGGCCAGCATTTCCGGCCCGAGTTCATCAACCGGATCGACGACGTCGTGGTGTTCCATCCGCTCGAGTCGGAGCACATCCGCAAGATCGTCGACATCCAGCTCGCGTACCTGCACCGGCGCCTCGCGGAGCGCGACATCGCGCTCGTGCTGTCGCCCGAGGCGCGTGACCGGCTCGCGCAGGCGGGGTTCGATCCCGTCTACGGCGCGCGGCCGCTCAAGCGTGCGATCCAGCAGCAATTGGAGAATCCGCTCGCGCAGCGTATCCTGCGCGGCGATTTCGGGCCGGGCGATACGATCCGCGTCGGGGCTGCCGACGGCGGCCTGTCGTTCGACAAGGGCGTCAAGCACGCGGCGGCCTGACGCTTGCCGCGGGCGTCTCCGGCGGAATTGGACGGCGCGGCGGCGCGGTCGCGCTCCGACCGAGACGCCGACCCTTGAAAACCAAACGCGTTGCGCGATCATGCTCAGGCTCGCGCTGACGCAAAGTTAGGACTATGCCGATATACGAATACCGCTGCGGGGCGTGTGGCCACCAGCTCGAAGCACTGCAGAAGATGAATGACGGCCCGCTGCGCAAGTGCCCGGAGTGCGGCAAGTCGCAGCTGCGGCGCTTGGTGTCCGCGCCGTCGTTTCGCTTGAAGGGCGGCGGCTGGTACGAGACGGACTTCAAGGGCAACGGCGAGAAGAAGCGCAACCTCGTGGAAACGGGGGGCGGTGATTCGAGCGAGTCGTCGAGCTCGAGACTCGCGAAGACTCCGCGAAGGACTCCGCAAGCAAGGAAGCGTCCGCCAAAGTCGCGGAGGCCAAGAGCTCGGATTCCGCGGACAAGAAACCGAAGCCCGAGAAGACCGCTCCGCAGACAGCGAAGAAGTCCGCGAGCAAGCGCAAGCTGCGCGCCAAGAAATCCGCGAGGGCTTAGGTGCACCTCCGCCGCTATTTGGTGGCGGGCTTGCTGATCTGGATCCCGGTCGGCGTCACGTTGCTCGTGTTCAAGGCGCTGCTCGATCTCATGGATCGATTGCTGTTCCTCGTGCCCGTGGCCTATCGGCCCGAAACGCTGCTCGGTTTCCGGATCCCGGGCCTCGGCGCGATCCTCGCGCTGGCCGTCCTGCTCGCCACCGGGATGCTTGCCGCCAACCTGCTCGGCAAGCAGCTCGTGGTTTGGTACGAGTCGCTGCTCGGACGCATACCGCTCGTGCGCAGCGTGTACGGCGGCGTCAAGAACTTCTCTTCGGCGCTGCTCTCGGGCAGCAGCGGGTCGTTCAAGAAAGTGCTGCTGATCCAGTACCCGAGCAGAGGCATCTACCGAATCGCGCTACAGACGTCGGAAGACGTTCCCGAGATCCAGTCCGTCACGCACCAGAACCTCGTGACGGTGTTCGTGCCGAACACGCCGAACATCACCGCGGGCTTCACGGTGTTCGTTCCGCGCGCCGACGTCATCGAGCTCACGATGTCGGTCGAGGATGCGCTGAAGCTCGTGCTCTCGCTCGGTGTCGTCGTGCCGGAATGGCATCCGCTGCATCCGGCTACCGCGCTTGCGCGACCCGAACGTTCCCCGTAACATCGCGGCCTCTTTTTCCTCATTCCGCCTTTCTCTTTCAATAGGTTAGGCTCTAATTGGCTGGCCTGAGGGCTCAAGCGATGCGCAGTCATTACTGCGGTCAAGTGAATCGGGAGTTGATCGGCCGTGAGATCAGCGTCGCCGGTTGGGTACACCGTCGGCGTGACCACGGTGGAGTGATCTTCATCGACCTGCGCGACCGCGAGGGATTGCTGCAGGTCGTGTTCGATCCGGATCGTGCCGAGATGTTCGCCGAGGCCGAGCGCCTGCGCGGCGAGTACGTCCTCACGGTCGAAGGGCGCCTGCGCGAGCGTCCCGCCGGCACGATCAATCCGAATCTGCCGAGCGGCGAGGTGGAGCTGCTCGCGACCAAGCTCACGGTCCTGAACAAGGCGAAGACGCCGCCGTTCCATCACGACGAGGCCGCGAGCGAGGAGCTGCGGCTGCGCTATCGCTACTTGGACCTGCGCCGCGAGCCGATGATGAGAAACTTGCGGCTGCGCCACGCCGTCACGCGCGCGCTGCGCAAGTTCATGGACGAGCACGGCTTCGTCGACGTCGAGACTCCGATGCTCGGCAAGACGACGCCCGAAGGCGCGCGCGACTACCTCGTGCCGAGCCGCACGCAGCCGGGCAACTTCTTCGCTCTGCCGCAGTCGCCGCAGCTCACGAAGCAGCTGCTGATGATGTCGGGGCTCGACCGCTACTACCAGATCGTGAAGTGCTTCCGCGACGAGGATCTGCGCGCGGACCGCCAGCCCGAGTTCACGCAGCTCGATATCGAGACGTCCTTCATGTCCGAAGAGGACATCATGCAGTTGATGGAGCAGCTGCTGCGCGACTGCTTCAAGTCCGTGCTGAACGTCGAGCTGCCGAGCCCGTTCCCGCGCATGACCTACGCGGACGCGATGCGCCGCTACGGCAGCGACAAGCCGGATTTGCGTAACCCGCTCGAGCTCGTCGAGGTCGCGGATCTTTTCCGCGGCGTCGAGTTCAAGGTGTTCGCCGGTCCGGCGGCCGACCCAAAGAGCCGCATCGCGGCGCTGAAGTTGCCGAAGGGCGGCGAGCTGACGCGCAAGGAGATCGACGACTACACGACGCTCGTGGGCCGGCACGGCGCCAAGGGGCTCGCATACATCAAGGTCAACGAACGCGCCAAGGGCCGCGACGGGTTGCAGTCGCCGATCCTGAAGTTCCTGCCGGATGCCGCGATCGACGGCGTGCTCGAGCGCGTCGGCGCGGTCGACGGCGATCTCGTGTTCTTCGGCGCGGACAAAGCCGGTGTCGTGAACGAGGCGCTGAGCGCGCTCAGGCTCGCGCTCGGGCGCGATCGCGGCTCACGGCGCAGACGACGTGGCAGCCGCTCTGGATCGTCGCGTTCCCGATGTTCGAGGCGCTGCCCGACGGCGGCTTCACCCCGGTGCACCACCCGTTCACGGCGCCGGGCATCCCGGGTCAGGCCGCGGTATCGATGACGCCCGAGCAGCTCAAGTCCGCGCCGGCGGAAGCGATCGCGCGCGCCTACGACATCGTGCTGAACGGCTACGAAATCGGCGGCGGGTCGGTTCGTATTCACAACCCGGAGCTGCAGTCCGCGGTGTTCGATCTCGATCGGTATCTCGAGGGAGCAGGCGGAGCTGAAGTTCGGCTTTCTGCTCAGCGCGCTCGAATACGGTTGCCCGCCGCACGGCGGGCTCGCGTTCGGCGTCGATAGGCTCGTGATGCTGATGGCAGGCTCGGAGAGCATCCGCGACGTCATCGCGTTCCCGAAGACCGCCACTGCGAGCGATTTGCTGACCGGTGCACCGAGCGCCGCCGACCCCCAGCAGCTGAAGGAGCTCGGCATCCGCTTCAAGACGTCCGCACCGAGCTGAGGCTCAGGTGCCGGCCCCGTCGGACTTCAAGCGTCCGGAGTCGGTGCTCGTGGTCGTGTACACGCGCGCGCGCGAGTGCTTGTTGCTCGAGCGCGTGCAGCCCGCGGGTTTTTGGCAGTCCGTGACGGGATCGCTGCGCTGGGGCGAGACGCCCGCCGACTGCGCGGCGCGCGAGCTCGACGAGGAAACGGGTCTCGGAGCCGCGGGGCTGCGCGACACGGGCGTGCAGCGCGAATTTCCGATCCTGCCCGCTTGGCGCGCGCGCTATGCGCCGGACGTCGCGACCAACCGCGAGCACCTCTGGTATCTCGAATTGCCTGCGCGCCAGCCCGTGCGCTTGCAGCCGGCCGAGCACGTCGCGTTCGAGTGGTTGCCGTTCGAGCTTGCGATTCCGAAGGTCTCGTCGTGGACGAACCGCGCGGCGCTCGAGCAGCTCGCGCGCGCGGTTTCGAGCATGTCGTCGTGACGCGCGCCGCGCGCGATTCGGACTCGGGCGCAGCCGGCTCGCGCGGTGCGCGCACGCCGGTCGTCGTCGTGCACGGCGTCTGGATGCGCGGCGCGTCGATGCGCGTCTTGCGCCGCCGGCTCGAGGCGGGCGGCTTCGACGTGCACACCTTCAGCTATCCGTCCGTGACCGCAAATCTCGCCGCGAATGCGTCGCGCCTTGCGGCGTTCCTCGACGCCGTAACCGGCGAAACGGTGCACGTCGTCGCGCATAGCCTCGGCGGCGTTCTCGTGCGCGCGATGCTCGAAACCGCCGCGCCGCAGCGGCTCGGCCGAGTCGTCTGCCTCGGCACGCCGTTCACGGGCAGCCGCACGGCGGCGCGCGTCGCGCGGCTGCCGGGCGGAGCGCGCTTGATCGGCCGCAGCCTCGCCGACTTGCTCGCGCGCGGCGGCTTCGACGCGTGGCGGGCGCGCAGCGAGGTCGGCATCATCGCGGGCCGCGTGCCGATCGGCTTCGGCCGCCTGTTCGGTCGGTTCGGCGAGCCGAACGACGGCACGGTCGCGATCGCGGAAACACGGCTCGCCGACGCGCACGATCACATCGTGCTGCCGGTGGCGCACATGGCGCTGCTCTGGTCCCCCGAGGTCGCGCGCCAAGTGGATTCATTTCCTGCGGCAAGGGAAGTTCGAGCGCGGCTGACGAGCGCCGCGACGCGTGTCCGACGCCGTCGTTCCGCGGCCGTCCGGGCTACCGGTCGCGGCCGCGTTTCTCGTGACTCTTCGCGTTTTCGCCGTACCGCCTTGTTCGACCCCGCGGGCTGGTTTACTCTTGGGTTTGGGGATGTCTCGTTTTACCAACCCGGGGGACAATAATGAACGCCAGCACGCCGCGATTGCGGCTAAATCCGCTCGCTTCCGCCATTACCTTGGCATTTACTGGGGCTTCCACATTGTTGCTTGCGAGCTACGCGCGAGCACAGGACCCCGTCGAGGAGATCACGGTCACGGGCTCGCGCATCCAGCGCGACACGAGCTTCACGACGGCGGTGCCGGTCACCGCGGTCACGACGGCCGATCTCGCGTCGTTCAAGCCCGGCGCGACGATGGCCGATCAGCTCGACCAGCTGCCGCAGTTCTTCCAGACGCAGAGCGCGCAGCGCGGCGGCGGCGCATTGTTCGGCGGCGCCGGACGAAGCGTGATCGATCTGCGCGCGATGGGACCGCAGCGCACGCTGGTGCTGCTCGACGGCGCGCGGCTGTCGCCGGCCGATCGCGACGGCAGCGTGCACATCGACAACATTCCGACCGCGTTGCTCTCGCAGGTCGAGGTCGTCACGGGCGGCGCCTCGGCCGCGTACGGCGCCGACGCGCTCGCGGGCGTGACGAACTTCCGGTTGAACCGAAACTACGAAGGCTTGGACTTCAACGTCGGCTACGGCGCGACCGCGGACGGGCAGGGCGACAACAAGAACTTCATCCGTCGCGTACGGCACTGAGATCGGCGAGAAGTGGCACTTCATCGGCTCGGTCGAGAGTCAAAGCATCGACCCGATCGAGTACGACCCGCTCGAGCTCGACGGTTGGTTCCAACGCTTCGGCATCGTCGCGAATCCGGCCTGGACGTCCGGCAATACCAGCGTGCCGTCGCGGCTCGTGCTGCCGAACGTAACCTCGCGCCAGCACACGCCGGCCGGCAAGATCGGCGCGGCCCAGTTCGTGGCCGGCGCGCCGGCCGGTTCGCGCGTTCTCGCTCGTGGGCCAGACCTTTACCGATCTCGGGACCGGCGTCAGGCCGTTCGACGCGACGGGCGCGATCATCGGGGCCGCGACGAACAACCAGGCCGGCGGCGAGACCGCGCCGAAGCTCGACTCGTTCAATTTGACCGAGGCGGAGCGTGCGAACCGCGCCTTCAACGGCGGCCCGTACGGCGCGGAAGTGAAGCGCATGAATGTCTTCACCGGTCTCACGTACGACGCGAACGACAGCACGCGCTTCTTCATGAACCTGCTCGGCGGCGAAACCCAGTCGAACGACCATGACCAGCGCGGCATCCCGCACCTCGCGTCGCCGTGGACCACGCAGATCTTCCGCGACAACGCCTACCTGCCGGCGAGCGTGCGCCAGGCGATGATCACGCAGAAGCGTCGCCTCGTTCGTGATCGAGAAGCAGGGCCAGTACCTCGATACTCCGGGACAATGGGGAGACCACGAGGAGCGCCACAACGAGTACGACAGCTGGACGCTGCAGCTCGGCCTCGACAAGGACATCGGCGACAACTGGCAGATGCAGGCGCGCATCCAGCGCGGCTCGACGGACCGCTTCACGAAGGTGTTCAACGAGATCCGGGTCGACCGCGAGATGCTCGCGATCGACGCCGTCGAGGTGTACGGCGACCAGAGAGACGCGAACGGCGACGGCATCGTCGACCTGATCGCCGAGCCCGATCGCGGCACGGGCACGATCATCTGCAACGTGCAGCGCTACAACCCTGATCACGCCGGCTCACTCCAGGCGTCAGTCGCGGGCGTCCGCGTGCCGGCCGCGCAGGGCGACGATTCGCTCGGCAATGGCAATCCGACGGACCTGGTTCCGATCCCGTCACCGGTCGGCCCCGACGCGATCCCGAACTGCGTACCGATGAACATCTTCGGCACCGGCAACGTGAGCCCGGCGGCGGCCGACTACGTCGTTTCGCCGAAATGGGGCGATAGCGCGGTCACGCAGGAATTCGCCGAGGTGCTGTTCACGGGCGACATCTGGCAAGGCTACGGCCCCGGCGCGTTCTCGATGGCCATCGGCGGCACGTGGCGCGAGCAGTGGTTCTGGCAGCGCGGCCAACCGCAGGAGCTGATGGCTTACGGGCCGCCTAAGCAGGCACCGAGCCCTCGGCATCCGCGGCGTTCAGGGCGGCTTCTCGAACGGCAGCCCGAACCTGCACGAGTTCTCGACGGTGCCGACCATCAAGGGCGGCTACGACGTCTGGGAGCTGTTCACCGAGTTCAACATGCCGCTGTGGGCCGGTGATACCGGCGGGCGGCGGTTCGAGCTCGACGTCGCGGGGCGCTACTCGGACTACTCGACGAGCGGCGGCATCACCTCGTGGAAGGCGGGTCTCAACTTCCAGGTCGCCGAATTCTTGCGGCTCCGGGCCACCGTGTCGCGCGACGTCCGCGAGGCGACGTTCGCCGAGCGATTCGACGTTCAGGGCGGCGGCGGCAGCATCCAAGAGAACGCGATCGCCGGCGTCCCGAACCCAGGCGGCCCGCTGCACGACGTTCCAGATCACGAGCACGAACGTCGGCAACCCGGACCTGAAGCCCGAGATCGCCGATACGATTACCGCGGGCATCGTGATCCAGCCGCAAGACACCGGCCTGCAGTTCTCGATGGACTGGTACGACATCGATCTCGCCGACGCGATCGGTCAGATCGGCGTGCAAGGCATCTTGAACGAGTGCACGAACTCGGGAGGGGCGAGCCCTGTGTGCTCGAACGTGCTCCGCGACCCTGCCACCAACGCCGTCGTGGCGGTGTTCAACCCGTATCTGAACATCAACAACGCGCGCGTCCGCGGCATCGACTACGAGGCTTTGTGGAACAGGGACGTGGACTTGTTCAACAGTCAGTCACGAGTCGCTGACGCTGCGATTCCTCGCGGGTCGCCTGCTCGAGGACAGCACGACCACGCCGACGGGCACGAAGACGGACCTGTCGGGAGAGCTCTCCGAGCCGGACTTCAGAGCGCTTGCGAGCGTGCGTTACCAGATCGGCAGCTTCGGTGTGGCTTGGCAGCAGCGTTACATGTCCGAGACGGGTCTCAACGGCCCGGGGGCGATCACGATGCTGCAGTTCCAGCCCGGTCTCGTACCGGGTCTGAACCAGCAGACGCTCGACGACGCGACCGTGCAATCGAAGACGTACACGGACCTCACGTTCACGCTACGACCACGAGCTCTCGAACGGCAAGTCGTGGCAGCTCGCGCTCGCGATCACGAACGCGCTCGACGAGGATCCGCCGACGATCCCGACGTTCGACCAGCGCTTCAGCTCGCAGACGAATCCCGCGAACGCGTACGACGTTTACGGGCGGCGCTACCTGCTGAATTTCTCGTATAAGCTGTAACGCGGCATCCCGTGGGCGCCTTCGGGTTGGAAGGCGCCCACCTCTCGCTCCGGCGAGACTAAGACGGCGGCACTCGGTGCGACGCCGCTCGGGATGCCCGAGAGGTGCTCAACATGGGCCGTGTGCTCTGCGTCGTCGTGGCACTTGTCGTCGCGCCCTGCGGCGCCGATGAGCTCGACGGCTCGGCTGCGCGGATGACGATCGGCGCCAACGAATACCTCGTCGCAGGCTCGGAGATGATTCGTGCGGGGCAGTTCGACGACGGCATCCGCCTCACGCTGATCGGGCTCGAGCGCGGTAACCTCGGCGTGCGCGATCGAGCGGCCGGGCTCGCCAACCTCTGTGCCGCCTATGTCTCGAAGAACGAGCCCGACGCGGCGCTCCCGTACTGCGACCAGTCGTTAGTGCTCGACGACGGCAACTGGCGCGTGTACACGGCGCGTGCGCGTGCGTACTTGCTGAAAGGGATGCTCGCCGAGGCGGTGCGCGACAACGAAGCGGCCGCGGCCATCAACCCGAACTCGGCGCACGTGAAAGAGGTCCGCGCCAAGCTCAACGAGCAGCGCCTGCGCCCGCAGGTGATCGTCGAGGACCATCACTAGCCGCGCCCGCCGCTGTGGGCTCTGCACGGTGCTCGCGGCGCGTCAGTCCTTTTTCGCCCGCTGCGCGAGCTCGTAGAGCAGCTCGAGCGCCGCGCGGGCCGACAACGAATCGACGTCGAGCTCGGCGAGCTTCGCGAGCAGCGCGCGCTGCTCCGCCGACGGCGCCTCAGGCTTCCGGCGTCGAAGCGTCAGCTCCGCCTGCGGGCTCGCGGGCACGAGCGTCTCGCTGATGCCGCTCGAGCCGGCGCAAGTACTCGCGCGCGCGATCGACGACGTCGCGCGGCACGCCCGCGAGCTCCGCGACGTGCAGCCCGTAGCTCTGGCTCGCGGGCCCGGGCTTCACGCTGTGCAGGAAGATCAGCTCGCGGCCGTGCTCGGTCGCGTCGAGATGCACGTTCGCGCACGCCGGGAACTCCTCGGGCAGGCTCGTCAGCTCGAAGTAGTGCGTCGCGAACAGCGTGAACGCGCCGACTCTGCTGCACGATGTGGCGCGCCGCGGCCCACGCGAGCGACAGGCCGTCGAACGTGCTCGTGCCGCGGCCGACCTCGTCCATCAGCACGAGGCTCGAGCGCGTCGCGCTGTTCAGGATGTTCGCGGTCTCCGTCATCTCGACCATGAACGTCGAGCGGCCGCCGGTGAGATCGTCGCCCGCGCCGATGCGCGTGAAGATCCGGTCGATGGGTCCGATGACGTCGCGGACTCGCGCCGGCACGAAGCTGCCGATGTGCGCGAGGATCGCGATCAGCGCGGTCTGGCGCATGTAGGTCGACTTGCCGCCCATGTTCGGGCCCGGTGATGATCAGCATCCGCGTCGCGCTCGCTCGAGCGCCAAATCGTTCGGCACGAACGGCGCGCCGCTCGAGCGCTCGACGCCGAGATGCCGGCCGGCGCGGTACTCGAGCACGCGGCTCGTCGACGAGCTCCGGCATGACGAGATCGAGCGCGTTCACGCGCTCCGCGAGATTCGCGAGCGTGTCGAGCTCGGCGATGCTCTCGGCCGTCTGCTGCAGCGCCGCGAGCCGCGACGCCGAGCGTCTCGAGCAGCCCGTCGTAGAGCGCTTTCTCGCGCGCCGAGCGCGCGCTCGCGCGCGCGACAAGCACCTTGTCCTCGAACTCCTTGAGCTCGGGGGTGATGTAGCGCTCGGCGCCTTTGAGCGTCTGGCGGCGGATGTAGTCGGCGGGCGCCGCTCGCCGACTGCGCCTTCGTCATCTCGATGTAGAAGCCGTGCACGCGGTTGTAGCCGACCTTGAGTCCCGCGATGCCGGTTCGCTCGCGCTCGCGCTGCTCGAGCCGCTCGAGATACTGGTCGGCATTCGTGCTGATCGTGCCGGAGCTCGTCGAGCTCGGCGTCGTAGCCCGGCGCGATCACGCCGCCGTCGCGCAGCAGCACGGGCGGCGTCTCGACGAGCGCGCGGCGCAAGAGGTCGCGCTCGTCGTCGTGTGCGCCGCATTTCGCGACGAGCGCCTGCACGCGCTCGGCCGGGCAGGGCGCGAAGTGCTTGCGCAGCTCCGGCAGCCTCTCGAGACCGTCGCGCAGCTGCGCGAGATCGCGCGGCCGCGCCGAGCGCAGCGCGACCCGCGTCAGCACGCGCTCGAGGTCGCCGATCTCCTTCAGCATGAAGCGCGTGTCTTCGAGCGGCCCGCGCCGCTGCAGCAAGTCGACGGCCTGCTGGCGGCGCTTGAGCTCCGCGCGGTCGCGGATCGGCCGGTTGAGCCAGCGGCGCAGCAGCCGGCTGCCCATCGCGGTCGCGCAGCGGTCCACGAGGCCCGCGAGCGTGTACTCGTCGCGCGCGCCCAAGCTCGTCTCGATCTCGAGGTTGCGGCGCGTCTGCGCGTCCATCAGCACGGCTTGCTCGCGGCGCTCGCGATGCAACGCCCGCAGGTGCGGCACCTGCGCGCGCTGCGTGTCCTTCACGTACTGCAGCAGGCAGCCCGCCGCGCCGACCGCCGCCGGCGCGTCCTCCGCGTCGAAGCCGCGCAGATCGTGCGTGCCGAACTGCGCGCACAGGAGCCGCTTGCCGGTGCCGGCATCGAAGTGCCACGGCGGCCGGCGCCGCAGGCCGGCGAGCGCCCGCGAGCCAAGTCGGCGGCTCCGCGTCCTCGGCGAGCAGCAGCTCGGCCGGTTTCAACCGCTCGAGCTCCGCGTGCAGCGCGTCGAGGTCGTCGAGCTCCGCGATGCTGAATCGGCCGCCCGCGAGGTCGAGCCACGCGATCCCGATCCGCGGCGCGAGCGTGAGCGCCGCGAGCAGCCGAGTCTCCTTATCCTCGAGCAGCGCGGCGTCCGTGACCGTGCCCGGCGTGATCACGCGCACGACCTCGCGCGCGACCGGTCCCTTGCTCGTCGCCGGGTCGCCGATCTGCTCGCAGATCGCGACGGACTCGCCGAGCTTCACGAGCCGCGCGAGATACGTCTCCGCGGAGTGCACGGGCACGCCGGCCATCGGGATCGGCTCGCCGGCCGACTGCGCCGCGCTTCGTGAGCGCGATGTCGACGAGCTTGGCGGTGCGGCGCGCGTCGTCGTAGAACAGCTCGTAGAAATCGCCCATCCGGTAGAACAGCAGCGTGTCCGGAAACTGCGCCTTGATCGCAAGGTACTGCTGCATGACCGGCGTATGTGCGGCTCTATCCATGCTCATCTGTTCTGGTTCGTGGGCGAGGGGTCGTGCGGCGGCGGATGGGCCGCGCAGCGATCATGAGGGAAGCGCGCCGACGACCGCAACGGTCCGATCCTGTGGTCGTCTGCTCGACGCGGCACGTATGATTCGCTCATGCGCGTGGCCCACATCGAATCAGGCCGCCATCTCTATGGCGGCGGCGCCGAGGTCCGCTACCTCGTGGGCGGCCTCGCCGCGGCACGCGTAGACAACGTGTTGCTCTGTGCGGCCGGGGGTGAGCTCGCAGAGCGCTGCCCGGAGGCGCAGGTCGTCGCGCTACCGATGGCGGGCGATCTCGACCTGTCCCTGATCGCCCGCGCGCGCCGAGCGCTGCGCGCCGTCAAGCCCGACATCGTGCACGTCCATTCGCGCCGCGGTGCCGATCTCTACGGCGGCGTCGCAGCCGCGCTCGAGGGCATTCCCGCGATCGTCACACGGCGCGTCGATTCCCCCGAGCCCGCGCTCTGGGCGCGGTTGAAGTATCGGCTGTACGCCCGCGTCGTCGCGCTGTCGCGCACGATCGAGGCGCAGCTCGTCGGCTGCGGCCTCGCGAGGGACAAGGTCGTACGGATTCCGAGCGCGGTCGATACCGGCCGCTTCCGGCCGGAGCCGAGCGCGCGGGCGCGCTTGCTCGAGGCGTTCGCGTTGCCCGCTGATGCGTTGGTCGTCGGCGTGGTCGCGCAGCTCATCGCGCGCAAGCGCCACGAGTGGCTGCTCGAGCGAACTGCCCGAGCTCGTGCGGCGCGACCCGCGCATCCGAGTGCTCTGCTTCGGCCGCGGGCCGCTCGAGGCGCGGCTGCGCGCGGCCGTCGCGGCTCGCGGGCTCGAGCGCCACGTCGTGCTTGCGGGGTTCCGGGACGATCTCGCGGAGCTCCTGCCGGGCCTCGACCTGCTCGCGCATCCCGCCGAACGCGAGGGGCTCGGCGTCGCTCTGCTCGAGGCCGCAAGCTGCGGCGTGGCAGTGGTCGCAGCCGCAGCGGGCGGCGTGCTCGACGTGATCGAGCACGGGCGCACCGGCGTGCTCGTAGCGCACGACGACGCGCTCGCATTCGCCGGCGCTCTCGCGCGGCTGCTAGCGAATCCGCTCGAGCGGGCCGCTCTCGGCGCCGCCGCGCGTGCCGACATGCAGCGCCGTTTCTCGATTCAGGCGATGGTGAGCGCGCACCTCGACCTTTACTCCGCCGTGTTGCGCGAGCCGGTCGCTGCCGAAGCCGCGCGCCGGGCGACTGCGCGCGAGCCGCGGGAGACTCCACGATGATTCCGACCGACTCGGACCTCGAAGGCGCCGCGCTGCGGCTCGGCCGCGCGCTGCTCGTCCACCGTGCGCGAGTCGCGACCGCCGAGTCGTGCACCGGTGGCTGGATCGCGAAGGCGCTCACCGATGTTCCGGGGAGCTCGCAGTGGTTCGAGAGCGGCATCGTCGCGTACTCGAACTCGGCCAAGGACGCGCTGCTCGGCGTTCCGGGCGAGCTGATCGCGGCGCACGGCGCGGTGTCCGAACCCGTCGTGCGCGCGATGGCCGAAGGCGCGCGCGCGCAGCTCGGCGTGGATCTCGCCGTTGCCGTCAGCGGCGTCGCGGGGCCGGACGGCGGCTCCGCGGACAAGCCCGTCGGCACGGTCTGGTTCGCGTGGGCCACAGCCGCACGCCACGACGGCGGAGCGTCAGGTATTCGGCGGCGACCGCGAGGCCGTGCGCCGGCAGAGCGTCGCGCTTGCGCTGCGCCGACTCCTCGATCTCGTCTGGGTCGATGAACGCTGAGGCGGGGGACGAACAGCCGCGGCCGACGAACCGGCGCCTGTTCTTCGCGCTATGGCCGGACGCGGCCGTGCGCGCGCAGATCGTGCGCGCGACGCGCGAGCCGGTGCGGCTGTCCGGAGGAGGCCGGCCTGTGCCTAAGGATCGGCTGCACGTGACGGTCGCGTTCTTGGGCGGGCTCACCGAGGCGGGTCTCGAGGTCGCGCGCAGCGTGCCGCCGATCGCGGTCGGTCCGTTCGACCTCGCGCTCGACCGGCTCGGCGTGTTCGCGAACGGCGGCGTGCTCTGGCTCGGCCCGAGCACGGTTCCGGCGGCGTTGGTCGAGCTCGAGCGCAAGCTCTGGAACGACCTCGAGGAGCATGGCTTCATGCGCGAGGAACGGGTCTACCAGCCGCACGTGACGCTCGCGCGCCGCGCGCGGCCCGTCGAGGCCGAGCGTGCCGGCGTTGCAGTGGCACGTCACTGAGCTCGCACTCGTCGAGTCGCTGCCCGACGGACGCAACGTGCACTACGAGGTGCTCGAGACGTGGCCTCTGTGACTCTACTGGACAAAAGACCAGTATCGCGGTTCAATACGCCGGCCACGATTTTCTTTGCAAACCGGAGCGGATTGCGCCGCAGTTGGCGGGCTCAGGTATGGAATAATCCCCGCTAGTCGCGCCTGCGACGCGACGCTGGCCCCAAGTTTCAAAACACCTCTCACTGGACGATCGAATGGACGAAAACCGCAAGAAAGCGCTTTCCGCTGCGTTGGGACAAATCGAAAAGCAATTCGGCAAAGGCTCCGTCATGCGCCTCGGCGACTCGATCGCGGCGCGCGACATCGAAGCGGTGTCGACCGGGTCGCTTGGGCTCGACGTGGCTCTCGGCATCGGCGGCTTGCCGCGCGGCCGAATCGTCGAGATCTACGGCCCGGAGTCTTCGGGCAAGACGACGCTCACGCTGCAGGTCGTCGCGGAGCTGCAGAAGGTCGGTGGAACGGCGGCGTTCGTCGACGCCGAGCACGCGCTCGATCCCGAGTACGCGCGCAAGGTCGGCGTCAACGTCGACGATCTCTTGATCTCGCAGCCCGACACGGGCGAGCAGGCGCTCGAGATCACCGACATGCTGGTGCGCTCGGGCGCGGTCGACATCATCGTCGTCGACTCGGTCGCGGCGCTCACGCCGAAGGCCGAAATCGAGGGCGAGATGGGCGACCAGCACATGGGCCTGCAGGCGCGGCTCATGTCGCAGGCGCTGCGCAAGCTCACCGGCAACATCAAGCGCTCCAACAGCATGGTGATCTTCATCAACCAGATCCGCATGAAGATCGGCGTGATGTTCGGCAACCCCGAGACCACGACCGGCGGCAACGCGCTGAAGTTCTACGCGTCGGTACGGCTCGACATCCGCCGCACGGGCGCGATCAAGAAGGGCGAGGAAGTCATCGGCAGCGAGACGCGCGTCAAAGTCGTGAAGAACAAGGTCGCGCCGCCGTTCAAGACGGCCGAGTTCGAGATTCTTTACGGCCACGGCATTTCGCGCGAAGGCGAGATCGTCGATCTCGGCGTGCGCGAGAACATCATCGAGAAATCCGGCGCGTGGTACAGCTTCAACGGCGACCGGATCGGCCAGGGCAAGGAGAACGCACGCGACTTCCTGCTCGAGCACAAGGACATCGCGGCCGACATCGAGAAGCAGGTCCGCGCGAAGCTGCTGCCGAAGAAGGGGCCGGTCGAGGTTCCCGCCGTCGAAGAAGAAGGTGCGGCGCTCCAAGCCTGACGTCGTCGAGGACCCTGGCGCCTGCAAGCGCAAGGCGCTCGACCTGCTCGCGCGTCGCGAGCACAGCCGCCTCGAGCTCGAGCGCAAGCTCGCTGCGCGCGGCTACTCCGAAGACTTGATAGCCCCGACCCTCGACGACCTCGAGGCGTCGGGCGCTCTCGCGACCGCGCGGTTCACCGAAAGCTTCATCCGTGCGCGGGTGGCGAAAGGCCAAGGCCCCGCGCGGATTCGCATGGACCTCGCGCAGCGCGGCGTGACAGAGGCCGAGGCTGCGGCGCTGCTCAAGGAATCGGGGATCGATTGGGCCGCGGCAGCCCGCGCCGTGCGCAGCAAGCGGTTCGGCGCGAGCCCTCCGGCGGATTTCGCCGAACGCGCGCGGCAGGCGCGATTCCTTCAGTACCGCGGGTTCGACGGCGCCGCAGTGCGCGCGGCGGTCGACGTCGACGACTCCGACTAGCCGGCGCGGATCAGCGTCGGTTGCCGAACAGCCGCAGGATCATCAAGAAGAGATTGATGAAATCCAAGTACAACGCGAGTGCGCCGCTGATCGCATAGGACCCCATCTGCGGACCTTCGACCTGGAGCGCCATCGCCTTGAGGCGCTGCGCGTCGTAAGCGGTGAGCCCGGTGAACACGATCACGCCGATGGCCGAGATCATGAACTGCAGGGTGTCGTTCTGCCAGAACAGGCCCACGACCGACGCGATCACGATGCCAATAAGCCCCATGAACGCGAACTGGCCGAGACCCGCGAGGCTGCGCTTCGTCATCGAGCCGTAGAGCGCGAGCGCGCCGAACATGCCGGCCGTCGTGATGAACGCGGACGCGATCGACTGGCCCGTGTAGGCGAGCAAGATGAACGGCGAACGTAATTCCGTTCAGCGCGGAGTAGAGCAGGAACAGCCCTGCCGCCGTCGAAGGGTTGAGTGTGCTGACGCGCGCCGAGATCCAGACGACGAGGCCGATCTGCGCGATGACCAGTGCGAAGAACAAGAATCCCGGTCCGTGCGATCGCCTGGACCAAGGCCGGCTGGCTCGCGACGAACAGCGCGACGCCTGCCGTGACCGACAGAGCCGACGAACATCCAGCCGTAGACGCGCTTGAGAAAGCTCGTGACCCGCTCGTCCGCAGTTGCGGCGGCGGTGGTGCCCGTCGGAAGCCTTACGGGCTCGAAGTATCGGTTGTCGGCCATGCTCGTCGCTCCAAGTGAATTTGAGCTCCAATATACGCTCTGGCGCGTCGCTTAGGTGCCGGCCCTACGCGCCTCGGGCCCGCCGCGTGCGCGCCGACATTGCGTAACGCCCTGGAATCGCGGCCAATTTCCGATTAGCGTGGCGTCCGCTGATATCCTAGCCTCTTGAGGTTTCCAGAGAATTCGATGCGCTCTACCAGCAGCCAGCTCCGCCAGGCGTTTCTCGACTATTTCGCGAAGAACGGCCACGAGGTCGTCGCGAGCTCTCCGCTCGTCCCGGCCAACGACCCGACGTTATTGTTCACGAACGCCGGCATGGTGCAGTTCAAAGACGTGTTCTTGGGGCGCGAGAAGCGTGCGAACCCGCGTGCGGCGAGCTCGCAGCGCTGCGTGCGTGCGGGCGGCAAGCACAACGACCTCGAGAACGTCGGCTACACGGCGCGCCACCACACGTTCTTCGAGATGCTCGGCAACTTCAGCTTCGGCGACTACTTCAAGCGCGACGCGATCCGGTTCGCGTGGGAGTTCGTGACGAAGGACCTCGGGCTGCCGAAAGAGCGCCTTTGGTGCACCGTCTACGAGGACGACGACGAGGCGGCCGCGATCTGGCTCGACGAGATCGGCGTGAGCAAGAATCAGTTCGCGCGCCTAGGGCATGTCCGACAACTTCTGGGCGATGGGCGACACCGGCCCATGCGGGCCGTGCAGCGAGATCTTCTACGACCACGGCCCGAGTGTCGCGGGCGGACCCCCTGGCACCCCCGACAGCGACGGCGATCGCTACATCGAGATCTGGAATCTCGTGTTCATGCAGTACGAGCGCAACGACAAGGGCGACCTCCAGCCGTTGCCGAAGCCGTCGGTCGACACCGGCATGGGTCTCGAGCGGCTCGCGGCCGTGATGCAAGGCGTGCACTCGAACTACGAGATCGATCTGTTCGTCAATCTCATCAAGGCGACCGCGTCGCTCACGCGCACGTCGAACCTCGCCGACAAATCGCTGCGCGTGATCGCCGATCACATCCGCGCGTGCTCGTTCCTGATCACCGACGGCGTCGTGCCCGGCAACGAGGGGCGCGGCTACGTGCTGCGCCGAATCATCCGGCGCGCGATTCGCCACGGCTACAAGCTCGGTGTCGAAGAGCCGTTCTTCTACAAGCTCGTGAAGGACCTCGAGACGGAAATGGGCGCGGCCTATCCCGAGCTCGGGCGCCGGCGCGCGCACGTCGAGAAGGTGCTGCGCCAAGAGGAGCAGCGTTTCGCGGAGACGTTGTCGCAGGGCATGCGGCTGCTCGATGACGCGATCGCGCGGCTCGGGAAAGGCGGCACGCTGCCGGGCGACACGGTCTTCAAGCTCTACGACACGTTTGGCTTTCCCGAGGACCTCACGGCGGACATCGGGCGCGAGCGCGGCTTCCAAGTCGATCTCGCCGGTTTCGAGCGGCAGATGGACGCGCAGCGCGAGCGCGGCCGCAAGGCGAGCCGCTTCTCGATGGTCGCAGGCGGCAAGCCGTCCTTCGAGCAAGCGACGGAGTTCTTGGGCTACGAGACGCTCGCGAGCGAGGCTCCGGTCGTCGCGCTGCTGGATGAGGACGGCCAGGCGGTTCAGGCGCTCGAGACGGGTCAAAACGGCACCGTCGTGCTCGAGCGGACGCCGTTCTACGCGGAGAGCGGCGGCCAGGTCGGCGACACGGGCACGCTCGCGGCCGCCGGTGCGCGCTTCGCGGTCACGGACACGCAAAAGCTCGGGCTCGCGTTCGGCCACGTCGGCACCGTCGAGTCGGGCCGCATCGCAGTCGGAGACCGGCTCTCGGCGCGCAAGTCGACGCCGAGCGGCGTGCGGCGATCGTCGCGAACCACTCCGCGACGCACTTGCTGCACGCGGCGTTGCGCACGGTGCTCGGCGATCACGTTCAACAGAAGGGCTCGCTCGTCGCGCCCGATCGGCTGCGGTTCGACTTCTCGCACTACGAGCCCGTGACGCCGGAGCAGCTGCGGCAAATCGAAACGCTCGTGAACGAGCAGATTCGCCTGAACCAAGACGCCGACGTCCGCGTGCTGCCGTACGACGAAGCGATCGCCGCCGGCGCGCTCGCGTTCTTCGGCGACAAGTATGGCGATCGCGTGCGCGTGCTGAAGCTCGGCGATTTTTCGACCGAGCTATGCGGCGGCACGCACGTGAGCCGAGCGGGCGACATCGGCCTGTTCAAGATCATCTCGGAGAGCGGCATCGCGGCCGGAGTGCGGCGTATCGAAGCGGTGTCGGGGCGCGGCGCGCTCGAGTGGGTCAACGCGAACGAATCGCTGCTGCGCGACGTCGCGGGGCTCGTGAAGGCGGGACGCGACGACGTTACGGCGAAGGTCGCGCAGCTGATCGAACGCTCGCGCACGCTCGAGCGCGAGATCCAGGGGCTCAGGCTCAAGCTCGCGAGCGGCGGCGGCCGCGACCTGCTCGAAGGGGCGCAGGTCGTGAGCGGCATCAAGGTGCTCGCGACGCGGATCGACGGTGCCGACGCGAAGTCGCTGCGTGACACGGCGGATCAGCTCAAAGACCGGCTCGGCATCGGGCGTCGTGGTGCTCGGTGCCGTGGAAGGGGACAAGGTTCATCTCGTAGCGAGCGTCAGCAAAGATCTCACGTCGAGAGTCAAAGCCGGCGACGTGATCAAGCCGATCGCCGAGCTCGTCGGCGGGCGCGGCGGCGGTCGCCCCGATTTCGCTCAGGCCGGTGGAAACCGCCCCGACAAGGCCGACGAGGCGCTCGCGCTCGTGCCCGAGATCGTCGCGCGGCTGACCGGGACGGCAGCTTAGAGCGGGTCTAACCCGCGGGCTGCTACAAAAACAGGCCAATCGGCCGAGAATGCATTACGATTGGCCAGTCGCAGATTGCCGACAGGGTCTGCGAGCGGGGGGACCGGCCAGAACGCAAGATAACAAAAGGCCGGCCAAGCCACGGAGATCTCGATGGTCGCGCACCTGCGTAGAGCGTGATCGCTCGGGAGCTAAGGTGCCGAACCCGAACAACAAAGACTGCATGG
This sequence comes from uncultured Gammaproteobacteria bacterium, assembly GCA_963742115.1. Taxonomy (GTDB): domain Bacteria; phylum Pseudomonadota; class Gammaproteobacteria; order Steroidobacterales; family Rariloculaceae; genus FEN-1219. Next base: position 92,339 of record CAVUKQ010000003.1, on the reverse strand, counting down.
GATAAATGCAGCAAACGGGAACGGCGCAAGGCCCAGAAGGAGTTTGGCGATGCTGATCTTGACCCGGCGAGTGGGGGAAACGGTGGTCATCGGAAACGACGTCACCGTCACTGTGCTAGGTGTGAAGGGGAATCAGGTGCGGCTCGGGGTTAACGCACCGCGCGAAGTTGCAGTGCATCGAGAAGAAATTTTCGAGCGCATCAAGCGCGAGCAAGCCGAGGAAAAGCCGCAGCGTCCAGCGCAAGTGAACGGCGTGGCGCACCCGTAGATTCGTTCGTACCGCGTCCGCAGCACACGACCCAGCAGTGGGCGCTTTGTCGTCGCCGTTCTTTCGGTGCGACGAAGCCGTCGCGCTTCGCGCATTCCGCCAGTAGAATCACGAACCGACTTGCGATGTCAGCACGTGCGGAGAGGTGGCCGAGTGGTCGAAGGCGCACCCCTGCTAAGGGTGTAAGGGCCAAAAGCCCTTCGAGGGTTCGAATCCCTCCCTCTCCGCCAATTTCCGCATCGACCTAACCGCGCGCCGGCGGCGCTCACTTCTTGTCGATGCTCGCGAGCCACTCGTCGTCCGAGCCTGCGTTGAGGTCGTCGAAGAGATAGGTGCCGAGATACCGTTCGCCGGTGTCGGGCAGCATCGCGAGCAGCACCGAGCCCGGTGCCGCGCGCTCCGCGGCCTTCACCGCCGCGGCGAGCGTCGCGCCGGCCGAGATGCCGACGAAGATGCCTTCCTCGCGCGCGAGCCGGCGAGCCATCTGCTTGCCTTCCTCGTCCGTCACCGGCAGCAGTTGGTCGAACACCTTCGGATTCAAGACGTCCGGCAGGAAGTCCGGCGTCCAGCCCTGGATCTTGTGCGGCGCCCACTCCTTGCCGCCGAGCAACGAAGCGCCCGCGGGCTCCGTCGCGATGATCTGCACCTCGGGACGTGCGAGCTTGAGCATCTCGCCCGCGCCCGTGAGCGTGCCGCCGGTGCCCCAGCCCGTCACCCAGAAGTCGAGCCGGCGCGCCGCGAAGTCCTTCAGGATCTCGGGGCCCGTCGTTTGCCGGTGGAACGCGGGGTTCGCGGGATTCTGGAATTGCCGCGCGAGGAACCAGCCGTGCTTCTCGGCCAGCGTCGCCGCGTACCGGACCATTCCGGTGCCGCGCTCGGCGGCCGGCGTCAGAATCACTTTCGCGCCGAGCGCACGCATGATTTTGCGGCGCTCGACGGAAAACGTCTCGACCATCGTCGCGACGAACGGATAGCCCTTCGCGGCGCACACCATTGCGAGCGCGATGCCGGTGTTGCCCGACGTCGCCTCGATCACCGTTTGCCCCGGCTTGATCGTGCCGCGCCGCTCCGCGTCGTCGATGATCGCGAGCGCGAGCCGATCCTTGACGGAGCCGAGCGGATTGAACGCTTCGATCTTGACGTAGATCGTGACGTGCTTCGGCGGGATCCGATGCAGCTTCACGACGGGCGTGTTGCCGATCGTGTCCAGGATGCTTTCGTAGATCATGCGCCCTGCCTCGTTGGTCGGTTCGATTAGTACCTTACACGAGCGCGCGTGAGCGCCGACTCGTCCCCGAAGATCTCGATCTTGCTCGGCTCGAACCAACTGTAGCGCTCCGCGAACCGCGTCGTCTCGCCGACGATCAGCAGTGCGGGCGGCGCGATCTCGAGCGCTGCTTGCGCCTCTCCGAGCTTGCCGAGCACCGTGCGGATCACGCGTTGGCGATCGGTCGTGCCGTTCTCGACCACCGCCACGGGTGTGTCGCTCGTCGTGGCCGTGCGCGAGCAGCGCGGCGCCGATCTCCGAGTACTGCGCCACGCCCATGTACAGCGCGAGCGTTTGCCCCGGCCGAAATTCCGCGAGCGCGGCCGCACGCTCGTCTTGCGTGTGCCCGGTGGTGAGCAGCACGCCCTGCGAGACTCCGCGCAACGTCAGCGGGATGCCCGCGTAGGCGGCGCAGCCTTCCGCCGCGGAGACTCCCGGCACGACTTGGAACCGCAGGCCGGCCTCGGCGAGCGCCTCGAGCTCCTCGCCGCCGCGGCCGAAAATCATCGGATCGCCGCCCTTGAGGCGGCAGACGCGTTTGCCCGCCTGCACCTGCTGCACGAGCAGCCGGTTGAGCTGCTTCTGTGTGATCGACGGCCGGCGCGGCGTCTTGCCGACCGAGATCAGCTCCGCGTCGCGCCGCGCGAAGCTCAGGATCTCGGGCGTCACGAGCCGGTCGTAGAGCACCACGTCGGCGGTCGCGAGCAGCTGACGGCCGCGCAGCGTGATCAGGTCGGGGCTGCCGGGCCCGGCGCCGACCAAGTACGCCTCGCCGCGGCGCTGGCGGTCGTCCTGCGCCCAAGTCTCGACTGCCGCGCTCGAGCGCGCGCTGCGCGTCGGCTTGCCGGCCGGCGAACGCGTGCTCGGCCACTTCGCCGCTCACGACCCGCTCCCAGAAGTGTCGGCGCTCGTCCGCGTCGGGGATCGCAGAGCGGACGCGTTCGCGCCAGCGCCCGCGAGCTCGGCGAGCGCGCCGAGGCGCTGCGGAACGATCGACTCGATGAGCCCTTTGATCCAGCGCGCGAGCACGGGCGATAGGCCGCGGCTGCCGATCGCGATCGTGACCGGCGCGCGGTCCACGATCGCGGGCGTGATGAACGAGCAGAGCTCCGGGTCGTCGACGACGTTGCAGAAGCGTCGTGCCGCGGCCGCGGCTTCCGCGATTCGCGCGTTCAACGCGCGGTCGTCGGTCGCCGCGACGACGAGCCAATACGGCTCGACGGAGTCGGCCTCGAAACGCTTGGCGTGGTGCGTGATCTTGCCCTCGGCCGCGAGCTCGGCGAGGGCTTCCGTCCCGAGCTCGGGCGCGATGACGTGGACCTCGGCGCCGGCGCTCGAGCAGCAACGTCGCACGGCGCTCGGCGACCGCGCCGCCGCCGACGATCAGGCAGGCGCGATTCGTGAGATCAGCGAACAGAGGTAGGTGCTGCATGGCGTGGCGAAGCTCGTAGCGCGGCACGATACCGCTTAGGTCCGGGGCGGAACAATAAGATGTGTGCCTGCGGTTATAGCAGGACGAAATAAACACCGAAGCGGCTCGATCGCGCACGCGGAGCAGGCCGCGCGCGCCCCGCGAGCGCTGGTCGGACGCCACGCGTGAGTCGGTTGACACCCCGATCTAACCAATGGTTATATAGCCCGTGAGCCGCCGACTCGAACCCGAGGACGCGGCTTTTTCATCTCGGCCGAGGATGCCCCAAGCAGCGTGACGCTGAAGCAGCTCAAGTATCTCGTTGGGATCGCCGACAGCGGGCTGAACATCACTTCGGCGGCCGAGCGGCTCTACACGAGCCAGCCTGGAATCAGCAAGCAACTCAAGCAGCTCGAGGCAGAGCTCGGCGTGCAGCTGTTCACGCGCAAGGGCAAGAGCCTCGCGTCGATCACCCCGGCCGGCCGCGAGGTCATCACGCGGGCGCGCAAGATTCTCCGCGAGGTCGGCAACATCACGAGCCTCGCGAGCGACCTCACGGCCGAGCTCGACGGAACGTTGTCGATCGCGACCACGCACACACAGGCCCGCTACGTGCTGCCCGAGGTCATCCGGGCGTTCCGCGAGCGCTATCCGCGCGTCGATCTAGAGCTGCACCAGGGCACTTCCGAGCAGATCGCCGAGCTCGTGAGCACGAACAAGGTGGATTTCGCGATCGCGACGGGCTCTCAGGACCTGTTCCCCCATCTCACGACGCTGCCGATCTACAACTGGCACCGGATCGCGCTCGTGCCGAAGCAGCATCCGCTCGCGAAAGAGACGAAGCCGCTCGAGCTCGCGGACGCTCGCCGAGTACCCGCTAGTGACTTACGTCTTCAGCGGCACGAGCGAGTCGTCGTTCAAGCGTGCGTTCCGCGACCGCGGGCTCGAGCCGCGCGTCGTGTTCACGGCGCGCGACGCGGACATCATCAAGACCTATGTCCGCATGGGCATGGGAGTCGGCGTGATCGCGTCGATGGCGTTCGAGTGCGTCGACCGCGAGGATCTCGTCGCGATCGACGCGAGCGAGCTCTTCCCGCAAGTCACGACCTGGCTCGGCTTCCCGCGCGACATGGTTCTGCGCGGCTACATGGTGGACTTCATCCACCTGTTCGCGCCGCATTATTCGACGAGGCTGATCCGCGACGCCGCGCGCGCGCAAAGCCGCGAAGAGGTCGAAGGTCTGCTGCAGGGAATCGGGCTGCCGCTCAAGAGCGGCTGCGAGCAGATCGCGCCCGGTTGACCCCGGCCGTTCCACGCGAGGATCGCGCCTGTGACCCCGCCCGTTCCGGCGCGAGGCCGTAGCCGCTCTACAGGTCGCCGAGGTTGATCTCGTGGATGCCGCACTCGCGCTTCAACCCGAAGAAGCGCGTCTCGTCGGCCGTCGCGACTTCGTGAATCGGACGCGTGCTGTGGTAGTCGCCGATCGACACATAGCCCTTTTCCCAGAGCGGGTGGTAGGGCAGGTTGTGCTTCGTGAGGTAGCGATAGACGTCGCGATCGGTCCAATCCGCGATCGGATGAACCTTCCAGCGTCCGCCCGACCACTTGAGATACTCGATCTGCGAGCGGCTCTCGGTCTGGTTGCGGCGTAGTCCCGCGAACCAAGTGTTCACGCCGAGCTCGCGCAGCGCGCGGCGCATCGGCTCGACCTTGTTCTCTTCGTTGTACGCGTCGAGGCCCTCGAGTCCCTTGGTCCAACGCTGGCCGTGGCGGCTCTCCTGCCACGCCGGCGAGAGTCTCGGCGCGATACACCTTGAGATTGATCTTCAAGCGCGCGGTGAGGTCGTCGATGAAGCGGTAGGTCTCGGGGAACAAATAGCCCGTGTCGACGAGCACGACGGGAATGTTCGGCTCGACCTGCGTGATCAGATGCAGGGACACCGCGGCTTGTGCCCCGAAGCTCGACGTCAATACGTGATTGCCCGGGAGATTCTCGAGCGCCCAGTGGATGCGTTGATCGGCTTTGAGCGCGGAGAACTTGCGATTGCAGAGGTCGATTGCGAGGCTGCGGCTGGCTTCTTCGTCGTACGACTTCGCGTCGACGAACGGAGCGAGAGGCTCCGCAGCGTCGTGGTCTACCACGTTCAGCTCGACCACGTTCAGCAATGCGCTCATTGTTCGTTCTCTTGCAGCTCGGTGCACCGTCAACACTCGGTGGACGCGAGCTAGATCTTTTTAGAAGGGACGTACGTTAAGAGGCGCACCCATAACTTTGAACGGTTAACTTCTTATGCCGCTATAGCCAAACCGCATAAGAATTCCTGGAGGCCGCGCCGTCATTGGTCTCCGAGGATTTCGCCCGCCGCGCGACCGCCGGATTCCATGGCGCCCTCCATGCCGCGGTTCTCGATACCGAGGTGCTCCCCGCAGAAGTGCAGCCGGCCGTGACGGTTGCCGAGATGCGGCGCGAACCGCGTGACCTCGCCCGGGCGGAAGTACGCCCATGCGCCCGCCGGCGTACGGATCCGCGCTCCAGGAGTGCGAGCCGAGCAGCTCGAGCTGGCCGCGCGCGGCGGGCCGGACCCGCTCGATCTCCGCGATCACCGCGCGGCCCGCGGCGGCGGGCGGCAGCCGGTCGAGGGCCGCGGCGGCGTCGCCCATCACCCACGCTGTGAAGCTAGTGACCTCGTTCGGATCTTCGCCGATTGCGCGCTGCCGCGATCATGCCCGCGCCGGAATCGGTGAACAGGCTCGGCGCAAAGCCATCGTCCTCCCAGAACTTTCGTTTGGGTGCGAGATAGATCTGCGTGACGGGCTGCGACGGAATCCGGGCCACGGCCTCGGCCTGCGCCGGCGGCAGCTTCGGGTCGATCGCAATCGCGCGGAGCACGCCGGGCGGCACCGCCGCGACGACGTGCTGCGCGCTGATGTGCGTCCCGTCGGCGCAGCGCACGATCGCGCGGTCGCGCTCGAGCGCTACTCCGACGACGCCGCGGCCGAGCTCGACGCCGCCGCGCAGCGCGGCCGCCATGGCTTCCGGAATCCGTTGCACGCCGTCGCGTGCGGTGAACCCGACACTGTCTTTCGGTGCGAGCGCACGCTGCGTCTTCGAGAACGCGCCGCGAAACAGCAGCAATAGCGCGGAAACGTCGCGGGCGTCGCGCCCGAAGCTCACGTTGAGCCCGTATGCGAGCGCGATCTGGCGCTCGTCCAAATTCAGACTGCGCAACCAGTCGTGTGCCGACACGTCGAGATGCGCGTAGCGCGGGTCGAGCCAATCCGCCGGGCGGGCGAGGGGGTTGTCTCGCGTCGTGAGCACGCGGTGGTAGTTCCACGGCGTCTGCTTCTTGTCGCGCTCGGGGAACGGATTCTTGGCGTGGGTAGGCCAGTCCGCCTGGCGGATGATCTCTCCGCCGAGCACGAGGTCTTGCTCGCGAAAGAACTCGAGCACCGGAGTGACGTCCACGAGCTCGACGCCGTAGCGCTGCGCGACGCCGATCACGCGCGCGTAGCCCGCACCGATGTAGGTGCCGCCGGCTTCGGCTCGGCCACCGAGCTGGCGCATCGAGTGAATTCGCCCTCCGACGCGCCGCTGCGCCTCGAGCACGAGCACGTCGAGGCCCGCGGCTTCGAGCGTCAGCGCGGCGTTGAGCCCCGCGAGGCCCGCGCCGATGACGACGACGTCGCGATCGGTGGACGCGGCCATGATCTCAACTATGCGTGAGGAATGGGTCGTCGACGCCGCACAGCGAAGGCTTCGCGGGCCCTGGACGGCCGGAGAGGCAGCAGTCGGGCGCGCACCGATCGTGGCTCGGGCCGAGGGAGCCGAGCGCGGGGCGGGGCGCGCCGTCGCGAAGCCGCTCGATCACGAGATCGCGCACCATGTTGACGTACTTCGGGTGGGTGCCGACGGTTGCGGCACGCGCCATGTTGAGCCCGAGCTCGCGCGCTTTGGCTGCGGCCTCGATATCGAGGTCGAGCACGATTTCCATGTGGTCGCACACGAAGCCGATCGGCGCGACGACCACCGACGTCGCGCCCGCCGCTTTCGCTTCGCCGAGCGCAGTCACGATGTCCGGGCCGAGCCATGGCTCGCGGCCGTACGAGGCGTTGTTGCTCTGGTACACGAGCCGCCAGCGCTGGCGCTCGAGCGCGTCGCCGACGAGCTGGCAGCTCGCGCGCAGCTGCGCTTCGTAGCTCGAGGCGCGCGCCATCGATTCCGGCAGGCTGTGCGCCGTGAACAGGATCGGTGCCGCTCCGCGCTCGGCCGCGGGCAGGGTTTCGAGCGCGGCCTTGACGCGATCGGCCATCGCCGCGATGAAGCCCGGATGGTTGTAGCCGACGCGAAGCTTGTCGATTCGCGGAGCGTTCGGCAGCTCGCTCACCGCTTCGTAGAGATCCTCGCGGTACTTGCGGCAGCCGCTGTACGAGCTGAACGTGCTCGTGACGTACGCGAGCGCGCGCTTGATTCCGGCGTGCGCCATCTGCGCGATCGTGTCCTTGAGGAGCGGATGCCAGTTGCGGTTGCCCCAGTAGATCGGCAGAGCGGGGCCGTGCGCGTCGAGCTCGTGTTGGAGCGCCTTGATGAACGCGCGGGTCTGCGCGTTGATCGGGCTCACGCCGCCGAACTGCTCGTAGCGCTGCGCGACGCGGGCCTTCGTCTCGGGCGACACGCGGAGCCCTTTGAACACGTTGTCGAGGAACGGAGAGACGTCGGCCGGACCTTCCGGGCCGCCGAACGAAACGATCAGCAACGCGTCGTAGTCGCGCTGCGCTGTGGACCTCGACGCGGTCATTACGCCGGACTCTGCCACGCTACCTTGCCGACGAAAAACGGCCCCAAGCTGTCGAGGTATTGCGATGTCTGCTCGGTCTTGCGCATTTCCTGCACGACGGCCGACAGCGGATGCAGCTTCGGTCCGAGCAACCCCACGATGAAGTCGTTGTCGTTCTTGTCGAGCCCGTGGCACGCGAGGCGCACGTCGTTCGCGTTGCCGCCCGCGCCGTAGCGGTGCGCGAGCGTGCCGTGCTCCGCGAGGATCTTGCGCTGGTGCTCCGGCGGCAACGTGTAGAAATTCTTCGCGCGCTGCAGCGGATACCAGACGGCCCAGACGTTCTTGGGATCGAGCATCTTGTTCATCGGCCGCTTGAGCAGCGTCTCCTCGAGGTCGGGCTCGTAGCCGATCGAGTACGTGCGGCCGAGCATGTCGAAATCGTCCTTGTGCGACGAAATCGGCGAACGGCCGGTGGCTGAACACCGAGCGTAGCTTCGTCACGAAGTACTCGGGGTTCTCCGACGCGATCATCACGCCGATGCCTTGCGGGTCGTTCGCGTCGAGGTATACCGCGCCCTGGGCGCCGTCCTCGCGCAGCGCGGCGACGGCCGCGTGCGGGTCGAAGCAGCGGCCGAACGCCGTGAACTTCATGAACAGGCGCCGGTCGAGCGCGATCTCTTGGCCGTTGCGCCGCCCCTTCTCGGCGAGATCGAGCGGAGCGGGCGGGGCCGGCGCCTCGGCGCGGCGGGACGAGGGGACGTTTCGCTCATAGTTCCTCCGAATGCACTGCCTCGACGAGCGCTTCGACGCTCGCGATCGGCGTGTGCGGCAAGATGCCGTGACCGAGATTCACGATGTGGCCGCGGGCCGCGGTCGCGGCGAGGAGCTCCCGCGCTGCGCTGCGCGTCGGCGCCGCGCCGGCCGTCAGGATCGCCGGCTCGAGATTGCCTTGAACGGCGCGCTGCGGGTAGCGCCGCTGCAAGTCGGCCAGATCGACGCGCCAATCGACGCCGAGCACCTCGGCCGGCAGGCTCGCGTACGCGTCGACGAGATGCGGCGCGTTCTGCAGGAACAAGATTCGCGGAATGCCGGAGCGGCCTGCGGCCTCGAGCAGCGTCGTCAGGTGCGGTCGAATCAGCTTCTCCCAGCTCGCGCGCGACAGGAGCCCGGCCCACGAGTCGAAGATCTGCACCGCGTCCGCGCCGGCCGCGGCTTGGCGGCGCAGGTAGTCGATCATGAGGCTCGTGAGCCGCGCGAGCAGGCGGTCGAGCAGGAGCGGCTCGGCCGCCGCGAACGCACGCAGCGTCGGGAAGTCTTTCGCGCCCTTGCCCTCGACGAGATAGGCCGCAAGCGTCCACGGCGCGCCGCAAAACCCGAGCAGCGCCGTCTCGGCGGGCAGCGCCGCGCGCGTGAGCTTCAGGGCCGCGATCACCTCGGGTGCGATCTCGGCGGGGTCCGGGTCGCGGAGCCGTTCGAGGCCGCGCGCGTCGCGGATCGGATTCGCGACCACGGGGCCCGGATCGAAGTCGAACTCGATGCCGAGCGCGGGCAGCGGGCTCATGATGTCCGCGAACACGATGGCGGCGTCGAGCGGGAAGCGCTTGAGCGGCATGAGTGTCACTTCGGCCGCGAGCTCGGGCGAGCCCGCGAGCGCCTTGAAGCTGTGCTTCTCACGGAACGCGCGGTACTCGGGAAGGTAGCGGCCGGCTTGGCGCATGATCCACAGCGGCCGCCGCTCGACCGGCTCGCGCCGGATCGCTCGAAGCAGCAACTTGTCCGCATGTGATTCGTTCGGCGGCATCGGTTCTTTCACTCGCTCTGCTGTTCGGAGGGTTGCGGCTCTGCCGTGAAGCGGTAACCGACGCCGCGCACGGTATGGAAGTGCGCGGGCGCTTCCGGGTTGCGCTCGAAGCGTTTGCGCAAGCGCACGATGAAGTTGTCGATCGTGCGCGTCGAGGGAAACACTTCGTAGCCCCAGACGCGGTCGAGTATCTCCTCGCGCGTGACGATTTGGCCCGTGCGCTCCGACAGCGCCTTCAGGATCATCGCTTCCTTGTGCGTGAGCGCGTGCTCGGCACCGTCCCACGCGCGCGCCTCGTAGGTCTTGAAGTCGATCGTATTGCCGCCGAATTGGAGCGCGCCGCCGTTCGCCTGATACCAGCTCGCTGCGGCGCAGGATCGCCGCGACGCGCAGCAGCAGCTCCTGCAGATGGAACGGCTTCGCGAGATAGTCGTCGCCGCCCGCTTCGAAGCCGCGCACGCGGTCCGCGACGTCGCCCTTTGACCGTGAGGAACAGCACGGGCGTCTGATGGCCTTCGCGGCGCAGTTGCGCGCACAGCTCGATGCCATCCATGTTCGGCATCATCACGTCGAGCACGACGAGGTCGAAGTGCCGGTCGCGTATTCGCGCGAGACCCGCGAGCCCGTCGTGTGCCGTTTCGGTCGAATAGCCCTCGGCCTCGAGGTTCTCGCGAATGCCGGCCGCGAGATGCGCCTCGTCGTCCACGACCAAGATGTTGGCGCTGCCCGATGGGAACGATTTGCTCATAATCCTCTTTCCGGCCAGCGAATCGTCACCGTCGCGCCGCGCCCCGGGCCGTCGCTGCGCGCGCTGATGGTGCCGCCCGACAGCTCGACGAGCCGCTTGACGATGTATAGCCCGAGCCCCGTGCCGGGCATCGAGCGACGCAGCTCGTCACCGATCCTATAGAACTTCTCGAAAATCATCGCGGCGTCCTCGGGCGGGAAGCCGATACCGTCGTCGCTCACCGCGAGCTCGACGCCGCGCGCCGCCCGCGCGGCCCGAATGGCCACGGAATGTCCCTTGCCCGCGACGCACGCCTTGACGGCATTGTCGAGCAGGTTGCGCAGCGCCGTCTCGAGAACGCCGGGATCCACCGACAGGTTGAGATCCTCGGGCACGTCGAGCGTCACGTCGATCGAGCTCAGACGTGCCCGCTCGGCGATCTCCGCGACGCCCGCCGCGGCGGCGGCGCGCAGCGAGACGACCGCCGGCGCGAGCTGCTGCCGGCCTTCCTCGAGCCGCGTCGTCTCGAGCAGGTTGTCGATCATCCGGAGCAAGCGCTCGCAGTCTTCGAGGATGCGCCGGCCGAGCCGCTGCGTGTCGTTCTCGCGCGAGCGCAGCACGAGCGTCTCCGATGCGAGCTGGATGCTTGCGAGGGGGCTCTTGAACTCGTGCGATACGGCCGCGAGGAAGTTCTGCTGACGGCGGCGCAGCTCGGCGTCGTGCCGAATCGTGCGCGTGAGCACCATGATGCCGCCGAGCAGCACGGCGAGGAAAAATCCGCCTTCCCACATGAAGCGGTTGATCCGCGACGCGCGCACGTCGCTCAACTCGGTGAGCGCCTCGGGCCGCACCGTCGCGCGCGGGCCCGTGAGCGCGACGTGCGGCAGCAACTCCGCGATCTCGCGCGGGGTGCCGCCGGAGTAGAACGTGGTCGCCGCGTCGGCCTCGTGCTGGTAGAGCGCCGCGAAGCGCCGCTCGACGGCGCGCTCGCGATCGACGTGGTCGTAGATCCAATAGCCGACCTGCACGGTCGAGATCAGCAGCAGCGCGACGAAACCGATTTGCAGTGCCTTGCTGGGATCCCGCTTCAGCGTCATCGGCCTTCTCCGCGCTCCCCCGACAAGGCTCAAGCCGCTGCGGCTGCCGCGGCCGTCGCAGCACGCAGCCCATCGGCGAGCCGATCCACGTCGCGGCGCGTGTGCGCGAGCGACAGGAACGCGATCTCGAAGGCCGACGGCGCGAGCGCGATGCCGGCGTCGAGCAACGAGTGGAAGATCTGCGCGTACAGCGGCGCGGCGTTGGCATCCAGCGCTTCTGCGGAGCGCGGCTGCTCGTCGGCGAGCCACGCGATCCAGAACATCGAGCCGATGCGGCAAAGCTTCGCCTTGACGGGAGACTCCGCGAGCACGGAACCGAGCGTCTGGTCGAGGTACGCGCCGAGCGCCTCGAGCCGGCGCCAGCCGTCTTCCTTCTGCAGCACGCGCAGGGTGGTAAGCCCCGCCGTCATCGCGACCGGATTGCCGGATAGCGTGCCGGCCTGGTACACGCCGCCTTCGGGCGACAGGTTCCGCATGATGTCCCGCGGACCGGCGAACGCCCCGACGGGCATGCCGCCGCCGATCACCTTGCCGAACGTCGCGAGGTCCGGTTTCACTCCGTAATGGGCGGCCGCGCCGCCTGGGCCGAGCCTGAACCCCGTGATCACCTCGTCGAAGATCAACAGCGCGCCGTGCTGATCGCACAGAGCGTGCGCAACGACTTCAAGAATTCGACGCGTTGCAGCAGTAGGCCGTTATTCGCGGGCACGGGCTCGATGATCACGGCCGCGATTTTCGCTCCCTCCGCCGCGAACAGCTTCTCGGCCGCTGCCGTGTCGTCGAGAGGCAGCACTCGCGTGAGCGCCGCGAGGTCGGCCGGCACGCCCTTCGACGTCGGCTGGCCGAACGTCGCGAGCCCCGAGCCTGCTGCGACGAGCAAGTAATCGACATGGCCGTGATAGCAGCCAGAGAACTTGACGACGAGGTCACGGCCGGTGGCGCCGCGCGCGAGCCGCACGGCGCTCATCACGGCTTCCGTGCCGGACGACACGAAGCGGACCTGATCGACGCCGCGGTAGGCCGCGACGACCTCCTCGGCGAGCTCGATCTCCGGCGTGCACGGCGCGCCATACGACGTGCCGCGCCGGCACGCGGCCTCGACGGCCGCGACGATCTTCGCATGCGCATGTCCGAGGATCAGCGGTCCCCACGAGCCGACGAAGTCGAGGTACTCGCGGCCGTCGACGTCCTCGATCGTGGCGCCGAGCGCGGACCTGATCACGATCGGCGCGCCGCCGACGCTGCCGAACGCTCGCACGGGAGAGTTCACGCCGCCCGGGCGTGACCTTCTTCGCGCGCTCGAACCAGTCGTCGCTCTGTTGCCTCTTGCTCTTGGGACCGGTCTTGGCGCCGGTCTTGGGTCCTTTCACAGCCACTTCCCCTTCAATGCGTCGCGCGCGTGGTACGTGATGATCTGATCCGCTCCCGCGCGGCGGATCGCGATGAGATTCTCGCGCACGATCGCCGCTTCATCGAGCCAGCCGTTCGCCGCGGCCGCTTTCACGGCCGAGTACTCACCCGAGACGTTGTACGCGGACAGCGGCAGCAGGCTCGCCTCGCGCACCGCGCGGATCACGTCGAGGTAGGCGAGCGCGGGCTTCACCATCAGCCAATCCGCGCCTTCCTCGACGTCGAGCAGTGCCTCGCGCACGGCCTCGCGCGGGTTGCGCGCGTCCATTTGGTAGCTGTGCCGGTCGCCGCTCGTGGGGCGCGAGTCTGCCGCCTCGCGAAACGGCCCGTAGTACGCGGAGGCGAACTTCACGGCGTACGACAGCAGTCCCGTGTCCTCGAAGCCCGATTGGTCGAGCGCGTCGCGAATCGCCGCGACGCGGCCGTCCATCATGTCGGACGGCGCGACGACGTCGGCGCCCGCGCGTGCGTGCGAAACGGCCATGTCGACGAGCGGTTTCAGGGAAGCGTCGTTCAAGATCCGGCCCCGCTCGTCGAGCATGCCGCAGTGGCCGTGGTCGGTGTACGCGCACAAGCACACGTCCGTGATGACGACGAGACGGTCGCCGAATTCCTCCTTCAAACGCTCGCACGCACGCTGCACCGCGCCGTTCGCTGCCGCGGCCGCGCTGCCGTCCGGCGTCTTGCCGCCGTGCTCGGGATGGCCGAACAACAGCACCGCGCGGATGCCGAGCTCGAAGTCTTGCGTGATCGTCTCGACGACGGTTTCGACACCTTGCTGCGCGATTCCCGGCATCGACGAAATCGGCTGATTCGCGTGTTCTTCGGGCAGCACGAAGTGCGGCATGATCAGCTGCTCGGCCGTCACACGCGTTTCCGCCACGAGATTGCGCAGCTCGCGCGTTCGCCGCAGGCGCCGCAAGCGCGTGCGGCCCGGTGTGGTGATCGCGGGCTGCGCGCCCCATTGCTCGAGGGACGCGAGCTCCAGAGATCCCAAGTTCGTTGATCCCAGCTTCGGGGTGGCATCGTCGTTCATTGCATCGCCTCCAAAATTCCTTCCAGGCTCGGTTCGCGGGCTTCGGCCGTCACCGTCAATCCGAGCGCGCGCGCCGCGGCCGTGGTCGATGGCCCGATCGTGTAGATCGCGACCGGCGCGTCGAGCTCCACTTGGTGCACGAATCCGCTCGCGGCCGACGGGCTCGCGAGCACGACGCGCTCGGCACCGAGCGTCGACGCGCGCCGCTTGGTCGCCGCCAGCGGCGCGGCGATCGTGCGATAGAGGTCGAGCCGCGTGCAGCGCGCGCCGGCGTCCTCGAGCGTTCGCTCCAACACGTCGCCGGCGTTCTCGGCGATCGCGATCAGCACGTTCGGCCGCTGCTCGAGGTCGCCGTCGGTCGCGAGCTGCGCCGCGAGCGCTGCGCCCGTGCCGCGGCCGATCAGGTCCACCCGGCCGAGCCTCGCGCGCGCGGCGTCGGCGGTCGCGGCACCCACCGCCGCGACGCGCGTCTTCGCCGGCAGCGGCGGGTTGCTCAGCTCCGCGAACGCTTCGACTCCGCGCCGCGACGTGAACACGACCCAGTCCGCGTCAGCGAGCGCACGATTCAGCGCCGCGCGCAGCGCCGGCGTGTCGAGAGTCTCGCAGTGGATACAGGGCAGTGAAACGGCTTCGGCCCCGCGCCGCGCGATCTGCTCGGCCCATTCCTCGCAATCCTCGGCGCTGCGCGTGAGCAGGATTCGGCGCCCCGCGAGCGCCTTCGCGGCCGCCGTCATCGCGAGTCTCCGAGCCCGCCGTCGAGCTTGGCCCAGAGCTCGGCGCCGAGCTTGCGCGGATCCGTGCCGCGCACGCGCGCCGCGCGCACGCGGCCGGCGCGCTCGTGCATGCCGAGCAGCTCATGGATCGCTCCCGGGCGCCTGCCGGCGTCTTGGTCGCCGTGCATGAAATAGGCGCCGAACGCGATGTCGCAGCCGCCTTCGGCGCGGCGCAACGCATCGCGCTCTGCGTCGACCGCGGCGTGGCTCGCGGAGTGATCGAGTGCGGCGAGTACCTCGCGCACGCGCGCGTCGTCGAGCCGGCATTGCACCGCGAGCGCGCCCTGCGCGGGCGCCGGCACGAAGCGCTGCGGATCGAGCCGCATGACGGTGATCCCGTCGAGGGCTCCTTCGAGGGTCGAGCCGTCCCGCAAGCGCTCGACGCCGGCGGCCGCGAGCAGGATCGCGTCGAACTGACCGTCACGCAGCTTGCGGATGCGAGTCGGCACGTTGCCGCGCAACGGCTCGATCTTGAGATCGGGCCGGAAGTGCGCGAGCCAGACCCGCCGGCGCGCGGACGCGGTGCCGACGCGCGCGCCGACACCAAGCGGCAGCCAGTCCGTCGCCGTTCCCGCGAGCTTGTCCGTGCGCACGAGCAGCAGGTCGGCAGGGTCGAAGCGCTTCGGCACCGCGCCGATCACGAGCTCCGCGGGCGACGTCGTCGGTAGGTCCTTGAACGAGTGCACGGCGAGCTCGATGCGCCGCTCGACGAGCGCGGTCTCGATCTCGCGGACGAATACACCTTGCGGGCCGATCGAGCTGAATGCGCCCGTCTGATCGCGATCGCCGGCGGTCTTGATGATCGTGAGCTCGACTTCGTGCCCCGCGGCGCGCAGCGCGTCGGCGACGGTGGTCGACTGCGTGCGCGCGAGGTCCGAGCCGCGCGTGCCGAGCCGCAATGTCTTGCTATTAGCCATCAGGGTGGGCCATCAGGTGGGCCATAGTGTGGGCCATCAGCGTGCGTTGTGCGCTGAGCGGTCGGCGGCGCTCGCGGCGTCCGCGGAGTCGCCCGTCGCGCCGTCGGCAACGCGCTCGGCGCGCGCGCTCGCCGCGGCGGCGCCGTTCAGGGCCGCGCGCAGCTCTCCGGCGAACTCGGGCTCGAGGCCGTTCAAGAACGCCTCGACCGAGCCGTCGGGCCCGTCGTGCAGCAACCCGCGAAGGCCGAGGCACGGGATATGTGCGAAGCGGCGCGCGAGCACCTCGCTCCAAGTCTCGATCGCCGCACGTTCGGCGTCGCCCAAGCCCTTGAGCTCTTTCTTGAGCAGCCGCTTCACGCCTTCCTGCGCCGTGTGCCGATAGCGCTGCTGCAACGCGCCGAACAGCGGGCCGTAGTAACGCTCGGTGAAGCGGTCTTGCAGGTGATCGAGCGCGTCGTCCACTTGCTCGCGCGCGGGGGCGGCCTCGAGCAGCCGCGCTGCGCGATTCTGCTCCGCACGCCGCACGATCTCGTCCATCCCGACCCGGGGGATCGCGAGCTTCTCGCACGCGGCGGGCTCGACGTCGGGCGGTACGGCCATGTCCACCACGAGCGGCGGTTGGCCCGACGGCGTATGCGCCGCCAGCCGCTCGAGCGCGCCTTCCTCGAGGATCGCGTGCTCGGCCCCGGTCGCGGTGAGCAGCGCCTCGATCGCGGGCGGCTCGCGGCGAAAGTGCTCTAGCGAGAGGTGGGTCGCGCCGAAGCGCGCGGCGAGTGCCGCGGCCTTGTCCGCGCTGCGGTTCACCACGACGAACTCGAGACCCGCCTGTGCGAGCGAGACCGCCGCGCGTTCGGTCATCGGCGATACGCCCACGAGCGCGATACGCCCCGGCGTGCGCGCGATCCGCTCACGCAGCTGTTGCACCGCGATCTCGGCGAGCGACACGCGGCCTTCGCCGAGCTTCGTCTCGCCGCGCACGCGCGCCGCGATCCGCAACGCCTCCTCGAACACGAGCCCCAAGCTCGGCCCGCAGAGCCCGTTCTCGAGCGCGCGCTCCTGGCAGTAACGCACCTGCCCCACGATCTCTGTCTCGCCGACGCAGGCAGAGTCGAGGCCCGCGGCGATCAGGAACAGGTGCTCGGCCGCGCCTTCGCCTTGCCACGCACGCAGGCGCCGCTCGGCTTCGCCGTTCGCGGCGGGACGGCCCGTGAGCAGCTCGAACGCATCGCGGCGCAAGTCTTGGAGCGGCGTGAGCTCGGTGCGGGCGAAGATGAGCTCCACCCGGTTGCAAGTGGCGAGGTACGCGAGCTCGCCGAGCTTCATGCGGCGAGCGAAGTCCTGGAGCTGCGCCGCGGCGCGCTCTTGGTTCAGAGCGAATTCGGCGAGCGACTCGCTGCCGCCTTGCCGCCAAGACACGCCAATCAGACCGAGGTGCTCGAGCAACGCGTTCACCCGCGGAGCGGTTTACCGGCCGCAAAGCCTGCGCCGCGGGCCGCCGCGCTTTGTCACGGCAATGTCACGGCACGCCAGGAAAGCACGCCGCCAGGCCGTTGCACGCGGCAAAACGAGACGTGGCTCTCGGCCGCTAGCCTCCGAACGCGCGGGCCGTGATCTCGCGCAGCGCCGGCAGCTCGGCGAGCAGACCTTCCACGATCTGCAGCTGGCCGCGCGTGCGCGCTTGGTTGTGCGCGCTCGCGCTCGCGTAACGCCGATCATCCCAGCGGAAATAGCTCTCGCGCAGTGCGTCGGCACAGAACCGGGCTGCGAGCTCGACGGTGATCGTTATCGTGCCCTCGGGTATCGCGCTCCATTCCGCGGGTTCGAGGAAGCCGCGCGCCGCGTCCGCGTAGCCCGCGACGGCCGACTCGTACAACGGCCGTACGAAACGCGCCTGAGTCGCATCCTCGGTCGCCGGATTGCACCATGAACGCAGCGCGTCGCCGAGCTCGAGCACCACGGGCATTCGCGCGAGCGTATCGAGGTCGATGAGGCACAGCGCGCGCCGGCCATCGGGCGCGAACATCACGTTCGAGATCTTCGGGTCGCCGTGCACGATCCGGTCGCGCATCGGCGGCAGCGCGGGCAGCTGGGCGGCGGCCGCGAGAACGCGCTCGGCGAGCGGCCGGATTGCGTCGATGTCGCGATGCGACTGCTGCTCCCGCAGAGCGATCCGCAAGTTCTGCAGGTGCTGCGCGGTGTCGTGCACGCCGAGCCGTGCGTTCATGAACTGGTGGTCGAGATCGGCGACGGCGCGATGGAACTCCGCGAGCACGCGGCCCGTCTCGCGCGCTTCGTCCGCGGAGCCGAGCGAATCGCGGCTCGTGCCGTCGATCCGCGTGAGAACGCGCCAGACGCCGGCGTGCTCGAGCCACAGCGCGCCGTCGCGGCGTGGGACGAGCAGCGGCGTCGCGAGGCCCTTCGCGGCGAGGTGGCGCGTGACGACGTCGATGTCGCGGTTGATCTCTGCGGGGAAGATCGGGTTCACGCGCTGCAGCACGAGCGGCGTGCCGGCGCGCGAGCGCACGTACCACGTGGCGTTGATGAGGCCCGACGTCGCGCGCTCGAGCGGCGCGGTCGCGAGGTCGAACGCGTCGAGCACGGCGCGGTCCGGAAGAGCGGCGGGTTCACGCGTCATCGGCGCACATGATAACCGGTCGCGCGCGCGGCAACGCTCCACCCAAGTGGGTGCGGGGCTAAATCTGAATATCGAATTGCGCGAGGATGCGGCCGGTGCTCTCTGCGCACAAATCGTTGCTCAGGATTCCGTTCGCGCGCAGGCGGTAGTGCTCACGCATCTCGGCGCGCAGATACGCGGACGTGTCGCTCGTGATTGTCTCCGCCGACTCTTCGATCGCGCGGCTCAGCACGGGCACGAATGCACGGTAACGCTTGATCGAACCGAAATTCGCAACGAGCGACAGGACACACGCGCGGCCGTGGATCGTATGAAAGTCGGTGCGTTCGTGGCTGCGGTACAGCGCGATGGCGGCGGCGACCAACGCGCCGGAGGCGCAGAGCAACGCGGCAGGCACGGCGATCGCCCGCAGGACGGGCCACTGCGCGAGCAACAGCGCGACGATCGTCGCGAGCAAGCAGCCGAGTGCCGCGCGCAGCGCGCGCTTCGCGATCACTCGGGTGATCGATGGAATCGGGTCGAGATAATGCAGGTCGAGCCGGAACGGTTCGCCCGCGGCGCCGTTGCCGCGCTCGACGATCTGCGCGAAGCCTTCTTCGAACACGATGACTTTCGTGCCGGCGCGGCGCAGCGGGTTGCGCAGCTCGACGTGGTCGCGAACCGTTTGACCGGCCCTGCGCGGATCGGGATTCAGGTCGTCGGAGCCGATGAAGATATGCTCGGACGCGGCGAGCGCGGGTGCCACGTCCTGCGCGGCTGTGCGCTCGGCGGGACGCGTCGGTCTAGGTGCGGGCGCGCCGCGTGCTTCGGCCATGGCTCACCGGAACAAGACGTCGGCACGGGCCGGGCCCGCGAACGCGAGCACGATCGCCGCGAAACGGAACAAACTCATTTTCCGGGTGCCTTAGCGCTTAGGTACAATGAAGGACTCTAGGCGGGGCGCCGACCCCCGGCCGTGACCACGCTCACAGTTGTACTCGGCGCTCGCCGCTCGGCGCCGCACGCGTTATAAAGAGGCACCGAGACCAGAAAGACTGAGGGGTACGAAAAATGCTCGGCTCGATTCGTTTCCCGCTGACGTCGGCCGGTGTCGTCGCCACGGTCGCGTTGCTGTCCACCGCTGGCGCGAACGCGCAAGGCGACGAGGAGGAATTCGACCGCACTCCGCGCGACTGCCTTGCCGTCTCGCGGATCCGCAGCACCGACATCCTCGACGACCGTACGATCCTGTTCTTCCTGCGCGGTAACAAGCTCGTTTTCCGCACGTATCTGCCGCGCGAGTGTCCGGGACTCGAGCGCAACGACCGCTTCGCATACGAGGCGCGGAACGGTCAGCTCTGCGACGTCGACGTGATCACCGTGCTCGAGCAGATGGGGGTGTCACTGAACCCGACTTTTACTTGCCGGCTCGGCAAATTCATCCCGATCACGGCCGAGGAAGCCGAAGACCTGAAGCTCGATCGAACCGACGAAGGGCTGAAGCGCAAGGCGATCGCAGCGGAGCCCGTCGAGCTGCCGCCGGACAAGCAAGAGACCCAAGACGCCGGTGACGCCGCCGCGGATGACGCGACGAGCGCGCCGGCATCACCCGAGCCGGCACCCGCGGCGCCCGCCAAGAAAGCCCCGCCGCGCGGGTCGGGCGTTACGGTACGCTGAGCGGCAGCGGCGCGCCGTTCACGGTCACCGCGCCGTCGGCGACGCGCAGCTCGGCGCGATAGCGGTCGCCCTTGTCGGTCAGGAGTCCCTGGCCGAGCAGCGCAACCAGGATGAGTCCCGATTGCGCCTCGGCGATTCGTTGGCGGTCTTCGCTCAGCAGCGTCGGGTCGTCCGCGAGCTGGATCTGTAGCGCGAGCGCGGCCAGGCTCTGCGCGAGCTTTTTGGATAGCTCGATGTCTGCCGAGCTGTCGAACAGCGTGAGCAATGTTTGGGGATCCTCGAAGTCGACGGTTCCGTTGGCCGGCAACGCGCCGGCGTTCGTCACGATCTCGAGCCGACCCGTGAACGGCTCGCCGTCGAAGCTGAAAGCAACGGGGTCGAGCGCGACGCTCGGCGCCCCGGCGAGCACGCGCTCGAGGGCCGGGCGCAGCGCGGCGCCGCGATCCGCGCTGGCCGCGACGCCGCGCAGGGTCGTCGCGTAGATCTCGAGCGCCGCGGCGTCGAGGTTGCGGACGGCGATGCCGAGGCTCGCGTCGGCGATTCGCACGCCGTCGGCGAACGCGGAGTCGAGCGCGACGGTCGCTCGTACATCGAGCAGGTTCCGAGTCTCGTCGAGCTGCACGAGGCTGTCGACGCGGACGCCGGACGCTTCGAGCTTGGGCGTCGGGCCGCTCGCCGCATCCACGACCGTGACGCTCCCAACCGAGAAGGCTGCGCTGCCCGGCAGCACGTAGCGCGAGCGGATCTCGTTGTCGATCGTGGCGCCGACGCGCTCCACGGAGAAAACGCCCGTCGGCGAAGAGAATCGGAATCGGTCGACGCCGCCGTGCGCGGCGAGGCGGTTCCCCGCGAACGTGCCGGCGAGCACCGCGCCGGAAAACTCGATGCGCGTGCGCCCCATCGGCAAGTCCACCGGAGGCATGTCCGCGTCGAACGTGAGCTTGCCGAGAAAGCTCGTCCGGCCGCGAAACTCGAAAACGTACGGGATGCCGAGGCCCTGCTCGAGATTCGCGACCGCGGCCGACTCGGAATCGAGCCGCGCAACCATTCGCGACAGCCCGAAGTGAATGCCGTCGAGCAGCGGGATCGGCCCGTACGCGAACACCACGTCGAGCGGGGCCGTCTGACCGATCAGTGCCTCGAGCTCGGGCGCTGCCGCGCTCGACCGTTGCAGGTAGGCGGGCGCGAGGCCGATGTCGATCTTGGCGCGACCGCCGAGCCAGCCGCGCTCGAACGCACGGACCTCGGCCAAGAAAACGCCGGACTCGGAGAGCTCGGCAACCCGTGCGCGGACCTGCGCCTCGGTGATCAAGCCGAGCACGGGCGGCAGTCCGACGATCAGCAGCGCGGCCGCCGCGGCCGCGGCTTTCGCGACGTGGTTCATCGATGAGCTCCTGATTGATCGCGAGTATACGGGGGTACGATGCGGTTCCGCGTCGTCGCGAGGCGTATCATCGCGCTCCCGATTTTTCGCGTCCGGTCTTGACGTGATGCCGACGAACCCGTGGCTCGAGATCCCGCTCGCCGACTACGAGGCGCACATGGAGCTGCCGCAGGTCGCGCAGGCCGAGCTGCTCGCGGAGCAGCTCGCGGCGGCCGTGCGCGCTCGCTCGCCCGACTCGGTCGCCGTGCTCGGTTGCGCGGGCGGCAACGGGCTCGACCGGCTGCCCGCGGCGCTGCGCGTGGTCGGCGTCGACGTGAATGCCGAATACGTGGCCGCGGTGCGCGCGCGGCACTCGGCGCGCTTGCCAAAGCTCGAGCTCCATGTCGCGGACGTGGAGCGCGACGATCTGCGCTTCGCACCGGTGCAGCTCGTCTACGCCGCCTTGTTCTTCGAGTACGTGGACGCGGCGCGTGCGCTCGACAAGATTCGCGGGTGGCTCAGTAACGGCGGAACGCTCGTGGCTGTTCTGCAAATGCCGAGCGATGAAACCGCGGAAGTGACGCCGTCGCCGTATTCGAGCCTCGAACGACTGGCGCCCGCGATGCGCTTGCTCGTTCCCCAAGACCTCGCAGCGCTCGCGGCCGTGCGCGGCTACCGCTTGCTCGGCGCCGAGGTCGCCGCCGCCGCGGGCGGCAAGCGCTTCGCCGTGCAGACCTTCGTGTTGAGCTACTGACGGACGTGGCCGGAGAACGACGATGTACATCCCGAAGCATTTTCTCGAGACGGATCTAGACGCGCTCGCCGAGCTCATCGAGGCGCACGCGTTCGGCACGCTGATCACGCTCGCGGACGGCCGCCCGTTCGCGACCCACGTGCCGTTCCTCTACGAGCGCGCCGGAAACGCGTTGCACGCGCACGTCGCGCGCGCGAATCCGCAGTGGCAAGGGCTCGGCGCTACGCGCGAGGTGCTCGCGATCTTCCAAGGCCCGCATGGCTATATTTCACCGACTTGGTACGTCGATCCCGGCGTGCCGACGTGGAACTACGCGGCCGTGCACGTCTACGGCACTGCCGTGACGATCGACGACCCGGAAGCCACCGCGACGGCACGTCGAGGCTCTGGCCGCGCGCTTCGAGCGCGGCAACCCGACGCCGTGGAAGCCGAGCTACGACCCGAAACGGCTGGCCGGGATCGTCGGCATCGAGATCCGGATCACGGAGATCCAGGGCAAGCTCAAGCTAAGCCAGAATCGGTCGGCGGCCGATCGCGCGGGTGTGATCGCGAAGCTCGCGGCGAGCGGCACGGACAACGACGCGGCGCTCGCGCGGCTGATGGAAGCGGCGAGCCGCTCCGGCTAAGCGCGTCTAGGCGCAATGGGCCAAACCTGACACCATGCTCGTCGAGTAGGCACGCAATGATGGTATCCGGGGGGATTCACGTGGCGAGATCAAGGCTGGCGGCGTTGGCCGCGTTCCTGTCGTTCGCGGTGGTCGCAGCGTCGTTCGATACGCGCATCGCGGCGCAAGCGCCGACCCGCGGCGAAGCGAGCCAAACGCTGCTCACGATCGATCACTACGTGCCGAATCAGTCGAAGGTCCCGACGATTCCGGGTCAGACGACGCAGATCTACGTGCGCGAGCGCGTGAAGCCGGCAACGAGCATGCGCGGCGCGCCGGGCGCCGAGCGCGTCGTGTTGTTCGTGCACGGTGCCGGAACTCCGGCTGAGGTCGCGTTCGACGTGCCGTACGCGGACTACAGCTGGATGGCGTTCCTCGCGAACGCGGGCTTCGACGTGTTCTCGATGGACATGACGGGCTACGGCCGTTCGACGCGCCCGAACGTGATGAACGAGGTCTGCAACTTGCCCGCGGAGCAACAGGTCGCGCTCGGCCGCACGGCGTGCAAGCCGACCTCGGAGCAGCAGCTCACGACGATCGAATCCGACTGGGACGACATCGACGCGGTGGTCGACTACGTCCGGACTCTGCGCGGCGTCGCGCGCGTGAGCCTCGTTGGCTGGTCGCTCGGCGGCCCGCGCACGGGCGGGTACACGGCGCAGCACGCCGACAAGATCGACAAGATCGTCGTGCTCGCGCCCGCGTACAACCGGATGTCCACGCCGCAGCCGCCGAACCCCAATCCCGCGAAAGGCCCCGCCTTCAACGCGCAGTCGCATGCGGAGTTCGTCGCGAATTGGGATCGGCAGGTCGGCTGCGAGAATCAATACGAGCAGGCCGCGAGCGATTCCGTGTGGGACGCGATGCTCGCGTCGGATCCCGTCGGAGCGACCTGGGGGCAGGGTGTGCGGCGCGCGCCTAACACGACGTCGTGGGGCTTCGGTCCCGACGCGGCGAAGAAGATCCGCGCGCCGATGCTCATGGTCGCGGGCATCCACGACAAGCAAGTCGATCCGAAGCGCGTGCACGAGCTCTACGAGGACCTCGCGTCGGAGCAGAAGGTGTTGCTCGACTTGGGCTGCTCGTCGCACAACGCAATGTGGGAGCGCAACCATCTGATCTTGTTCCGCGCGTCGCTCGAGTGGCTCACGAGCGGCACGGTGCAAGGAATGAAGACCGGTATCGTGAAGCTCGGCTACTGATTTCGCGCGCGCGTCCGCGCGCGCACTTCGGCCAGGATGGCTCCGCACTCGTTGCGGGAGCGTCAGCGTCAGCCGGCCGGGCAACCCGCCGGCGCCGGCCGCGGTGCGCGTGTCCAGCCCCAGCCATCGCTCGGACGGCGAATCTCGCTCACGAGCGACAGCACCTTCATCGCGGGGTCGCGCATCGCGCTGCCTCGGATGACGACCTGGTCGCCGGCTTTCAGCGCCTCCGCGACGCCGGCTTGCTGGAGTTGCGTGAGGCTGAACCATTCGACGCGATAGGCCGGCACGTCCTTAGTTTTGAGATCGATCACGATGTGCGGATTCACCCACGAAACGCTCGTGATCTCACCCTCGAGTGCGACGTCCGTGCAGCGGTCGAATAGCGCGTAACCGTGGTGAGCGTGCGCAGGGCCCCAAACCAAACAACCGGCGATCGCCGCGAGTCGGATTGCAGTGCGAGTCATCTCGAAACCCTCCGCGAATGCGAAACGTACTTCCCGGACACAAATCGCGAGCCGTCGGCCGCCTTCGGGCGGATGCGGCTCACGGGAGCTCGCGCAAGCTGGACCTCGTGATCTCGCGCGCGGCGGCATCGGCGACCTCGATCTCGCCGATCCTCCTCGTGCCGCCGCCGGCCTCGACGACGTACTCGATGCGCAGCGGCTCGCTGTGCAGCACGTCCACGACGCGCAGCTCGCGTCCGCTCGGGAACGGCAGCGGCAGCTCTTGCGGCGTGTACGCGCCCAAGGTTTCGCGCAGCAGGTCGGTGTCGCCGGTGTTGACGGCGCCGAGCAGCGCCTGAAGAGCGCGGCCTGCGGGCGTGAGCGGGAGCCGAGCGTCGTGCGTGGCGGCCTCGTGACCCGCGACGCCGAGCTCCACCACGCTCGCCGCCACTGTCACCGCGCCAACGGCGGACAACGCGCAGAGCAGCGCGACGTCGCGCGTGCGTAGGCGCAGCGGTGCGCCGAGCAAGCGCAGCCGCGCGACGTTGAAGCTTGCGCTGCGCACGGTCGCGAGCAGCCGCGGGGCCGTCGACGCGTCGTCGAGCATCAGCGCCGCGAGCTCCGCGATGTAACTCGACTTGCCGAGCAGCGCAGCGCTGCGGTGGTCACACTCGGACTCGATCATGAGCACGGCTTGCCGCGCGAGGTGCGCGACGAGCGGATTCCACCAATAAACGCGGCGCACTGCCGCGATCAACGCGAGCCGGACCGGATCGCGCCGCCGCGCATGCCACATCTCGTGCACGAGGATGAGTCGGAGGCTCGCGCCGGCGTGTCGGTCGCCGATCCAAACCGTGGGCACGAGCCAGCCCGAGGCGGCGGCCACGCGGCTGCCGCGCACCACGCGGATCTCGGCCGCGACGCCGCGCAGCTCGGGCGGCAACAGTGCGCGCAGCGCGTCGCCGGGGCGGCTCGCGGCTCGCCAGTGCCGCGTGCAGCGGTGCAGCGCGAGCCAATCGCGGACGAACAACGCGAATCCCGCGACGAACAAGGCCGCGACAACGTAACCGAGTGCCGCGGACGGGCTCGATGCGTCGCCGGAGAATCCCCCGCCGAGCATTGCGATGCGCTCGAGGGGTGCGCTGAGCCGCACGTTGTCCGCTTGCGGGAGCGCGATGCGAATCCATCCCCACGGAACGAGCCATGCGGCCAAGCCCCCGATCGCCAACGCCAAGCGTACGCGCGGCGGCGCGTTCGGCAGCAACGCGAGGCAGGCGCACGCGAGCCCGCTCAACGCGAGCGCGGCGGCGAACGTCTCGACGAGGGGGCTCATTTCTTGCTCTGCGGCGCTTGCGCGACGAGCTTGCGCAAATACTCGAGCTCGTCCGCGCTCAGCTTCTCGTCTTGCAGCAGCTGCGCGAACAGCGGCCGCAAGTCGTCGCCGAACAAGCGGCGCAAGAACGCTTTTACGAGCGGCTTGCGAATACGCTCCTGCTTGATCACGGGCGAGTAGACGATCGTGCGGCCGCGGTTCGCGACGCGCTCGATCGCGCCCTTCGCCTCGAGCCGGTCCACGATCGTCTTCACCGTGGAGTAGGCCACGCCGCGCTCGCCGCCGATGCGCTCGAAGAGCTCGGGCGCGGACAGCTCGTGGTCTGCCCAAAAGTGGCTCATCACGTCGAGCTCGAATTCGGACAGGCGCAGGCCCATAACGACACTCGTAGAGATGATATCTACGAGTGTAGTGATGAAGATGCTGCGGTCAACTAAAGTATTCTGGAGCGGCTGGCATAGGGCGTGGCATGCGCCCGTTGCCGCCTGCCCCCGGGCGGGCTCCTCAGTCCCCCGCTTCCGTGCGCGGTGCGGCGGGAGCGCCGGCCGCCCCGCTCGCCGGCGACCCGCCGGAGGTAGTCAGCTGGCCGTCGAGCGAGAACAACCAGAGCCCGTCGCCGTGCTTCGTGCCCGGGAAGAAACTTCCGCCCGAGTGCACGACCACGTACTGGCGGCCGAGGTGCTCGAACGTCGTCGCGGGAGCGTGCACGCCGGCGTCGGTCTCGAACTCCCAGAGCTGCCGGCCGTTCGCCTTGTCGAGTGCGGTGAAGCGTCCGTCGTTGCGCCCGACGAACACGAGCCCGCCGGCCGTGACGAGCGTGCCGCTGTAGCACATCTGATCCCACTGCTGCCGCCACGCGAGCTTGTTCGTCGTGAGGTCGACCGCCGCGAACACGCCGCGCACGCGGATTCCGGAGCGCGTGTACGTGCCGTTCAAGTAGCGCTTGCCGGGCATCGGGTCCATGAAGTCGACTTGCAGGTCGCCCGAGTAAGCGCCCATGCCGTCGTGGGCGCAGACGTAGAGTAGATGCGACTCGGGGTCGTACGAGCTCGGCGGCCAATTCGCGCCACCCGTCGCTTGCGGCTTCACGAGGATCGGCTTGTCCCAAAACGGCGTGAAGATCTTGCCGCCGTTCACGAGCTCGAACCCTTCCGGCACGATGTCCACTTCCTGCGGCACCACGGCATCGCCGATCGGGTAAGGCTGAGTCGGCGACGTCGCCTGACGAGGCTCCTGCGGCACCGCGCGCTCTTCGATGCCGATCAGCGGCTTGCCGTTCGTGCGGTCGAGGATGTAGGTAAAGCCAGTCTTCGACACCTCCGCGATGCCTTTGCGCATCTCGCCGCGAATCGGTGCGTCGAACAGCACGACCGGATTCGGCGAGTCGTAGTCCCAGAGATCGTGATGTACCTGCTGGAAGTGCCAGCGGTATTTCCCCGTCGCGACTTCGAGCGCCACGATCGAGGTGCTGAAGAGGTTGTCGCCCGCCCGCACGCCGCCGCTCAAATCGGGGCCGGGGTTGCCGGTGGAGAAGTAGACGAGGCCGAGCTCGGGGTCGATAGCCGGCGTTTGCCAGATCGCGGCGCCGCCGTATTTCCAAGCATCGTTGTCGCTCGGCCAGGTGTCGTGGCCGAATTCACCGGGGCCCGGGATCGTGTAGAACGTCCACTTGAGCTTGCCGTTCTTCGCGTCGAACGCTTTGATTCGTCCGCGCGTCGCGCGGTCGCCGCCCGCGAATCCCACGATCACGAGGCCGTCGTAATAAAGCGGCGCGGCCGTGATCGAGAACCCGTCCTGCCAGCGCTCGGCTTGCGTCGACCACGCGACGGCCCCCGTGCGTTGATCGAGCGCGACGAGCTTGCCGTCGAGCTGGCCCACGAACACCTTGCCCTGCCCAAGCCCGAGCCCGCGACTCTCCCAGCCGCAGCAGACCACGTCGATCGCCTCGTCGAGCCCCGCCTGATAGGTCCAACGAAACTTGCCGGTCTCTGCGTCGACCGCGAACACGTCGTCTGCACCCGTGACCACATAGATCACGCCGTCGTAGACGAGCGGTTGCCCCTGCGCGGAATATTTGCTCGCGGCACCGGAGCCGTTCAGGCTGGTTCGCCACTTCGGCTTGAGTTGCGCGACGTTGTCGCGATTGATCGAGCGTAACGGCGAATACCGCTGGTTGTAGAGCGTGCCGCCGTTCGTGATCCAGGCGGTGGTCGGCGGCGTCGTGAGCGCGCTCGCGGCGAAGGCGGGTGCGCGCTTTATCGCGTCAGCGGGTTGCGCCGACGCGCGCAACGACAACGAGCCCGCGATAGCGATCGCGACGGCCCAGACGAACGAGGCGCGCGCGGCACGCGTCGAAGTCGATGCACGAATCACCCGAATACCCCCGGGGAGCGAAGCTCCGTAAGCCATTATCGACGAGGGCTCACCGCGCCGCGAGTCCCGCGGTGCCGGCCCCCGCGGCGCTCAGGGCGTCGTTTCCTGAACCGAGTGGCCGCGCGCGAGCGCCGAGCGTGCCGACCGTGCTGCGATCGCCGCGAGCGCCGCGAACGTGAGCACGCCCGCGGCCGAGAGGTAGTAGCCGACCGCCGCGATCCCGTAGCGAGCGGCGAGGGAGGTCGCGATGTACGGCGCGAGCGAGCCGCCGAGGATGCCCGCGAGGTTGAACGCAACCGAGGCCCCCGTATAGCGCACTGCCGTCGGAAACAGCTCCGCGAGCGCCGTGCCGAGCGGTCCGTACGTGAGTCCCATGCACGCGAGCCCGACCGACAGGAAAACCACCACGTCGAAGGCGCTGGTGCCGGCGCTGAACAACGGCCCGAATAGAAGGCCGAACGCCGTGATGGCGAGCGTCGCGATCATCAGCATCGGTAACCGGCCGATCCGCTCCGCGATCTTCGCGGACAACGGCACGGTCGCGGCAAAGAACAGCACGCCGACGATCTGCAGCAGCAGGAACTCCTGGCGCGCGAAGCCGAGCCGCGTCGTGCCCCAGCTCAGCGTGAACACCGTCATCAGGTAAAAGGTCACGAACGTCGTGACGGCACCGACCGTCGTGAGCACGAGCGTGGTGGTGTGCTCGCGCAGCACGGCGAGAATCGGGACTTGCACGCGCTCGTTGTTCTCCATCGCGCGCTGGAACGCCGGTGTCTCGGTGATCTTCAGGCGCACGTACAGGCCGACGAGCACGAGCAGCGCGCTCGCGAGGAACGGCAGCCGCCAGCCCCACGCATTGAGCTGTGCGTCGCTCAAGTATTCCGTGAGCGCCACGAACACTCCGGTCGCGAAGACGAAACCGATCGGCGCGCCGAGCTGCGGGAACATGCCGTACCAAGCGCGCTTCCCGGCCGGCGCATTCTCGATCGCGAGCAGCACCGCGCCTCCCCATTCGCCGCCGAGGCCGATGCCCTGTCCGAAGCGGCACAGCGCGAGCAGCGCGGGGGCGAGCACGCCGATCGACGCATAGGTGGGCAGCAGGCCGATCGCAACGGTCGACAACCCCATGGTCAGCAGTGCGGCGACGAGCGTCGCTTTGCGGCCGATCCGGTCGCCGAAGTGCCCGAATAGTGCCGAGCCGATCGGCCGTGCGAGGAACGCGAGCGCGAACGTCGCGAGCGACTGCAGCATCGCGGTCGTCGGATCGCCGCCCGGAAAAAACAACGACGGAAACACGAGCACGGCGGCCGTGCCGTAGATGTAGAAGTCGAAGAACTCGATCGTCGTGCCGATCAGGCTCGCGAACAGTACGCGCCGTGGATTCATCGAAGCAGGGAGTTTTCTTCTGAGTTGTCGATCGTTCCGACGCGAAGCGCGCGCCGCGGTCGCGCCCGGTCCCTTCGGTCCGGCGCGACCAACTATCTTTACCCGTCACCCATGCGCTGACAAGATTCGAGAGAACCATAGCGAAAAGGAGACGACGATGAAGCTTTACTACGCACCGGGTGCCTGCTCGCTCGCTCCGCATATCGTCGCGCGCGAGGCCGGCATCGATCTCGAGCTCGAAAAGGTCGATCTCGCGACCAAGAAGACGGAGTCCGGCAAGGACTTCCTCACGATCAACCCGAACGGCTACGTGCCCGCGCTCGAGTACGAGCCGGGTCAAGTGCTGACCGAGGGGCCGGTGATCCAGCAGTACCTCGCGGACAAGAAACCCGCGTCGGGGCTCGCGCCTGCGAACGGCACGATCGAGCGCTATCGGCTGCAGGAGGTCCTCACGTTCATCAACTCCGAGATCCACAAGACGTTCGGCGCGTTGTTCAATCCGAAGGTGCTGCCCGAAGTTCGCGAGGAGCGGCTTGGCACGTTGCGTAAGCGCTTCGGCTCGATCGACACGAAGCTCGCCGGAAAGCAATTTCTGCTCGGCGACAAGTTCAGCGTTGCGGACGCGTATCTGTTCGTGATGGTGAGCTGGGCGAGCCACGTGGGACTCGATCTCTCGGCGCTCGCGAACCTTGCGGCGTTCCAGAAACGGGTCGCCGCGCGGCCCGCCGTGCAGGCGGCGCTCAAGGCGGAAGGCTTGATGAAATAGCGAGCCGGCGCGTGCCCGTTCAGGTCGATCGAGTGCTGGCGCCACCCGGCGCCGGCGCTTCCGACTTGGGAAAACTCTAGGCGCTTCCAGTCGTTACTATCCCGCCTGCAGTCCGAACTTTCGGTTATTGTTCGGGCTTCGTTTCGCGACCGTGAAGGGGACCCATGTTCGATCTCGGGCGGCGGGGGTGGCCGCTGCTGGCCTTGCTCGTGTCCGGTACCGTGCTCGCGCAGGCGCCTCTCCAGGATCCCGGTGAGAAGTCCGTGAAGATGGTCCGCACCGAGGTGCGGCCCGTCATCGACGGCAAGCTCGACGACGCCATTTGGGCCACCGCGGCCCTCGTCGACGATCTGCACCAGACCGCGCCCGTCGAGTACGCGTCGCCCGACGAGCGCACCGAAATTTATTTGCTGTACGACGACGACAATCTCTACGTCGGCGCGAAGCTCTACGACAACGATCCGGCGCACATCACGGCGCAGAACCTGCGCCAGAACGACAACATCGGTCAAGACGATCGGTTCTACGTCACGCTCGATCCGTTCTTCAACCACCGCAGCGGCTACTACTTCGGATTGAATCCGAACGGCGTGCGAACCGACGGGCTGTACCTCAACGTCACCGATTTCTACGGCGCGTGGGACACGATCTTCGAAGGCAAGTCGGGCCGCTTCGAGGGCGGCTGGATCGCGGAGATCGCGATTCCGTTCAAGTCGCTGTCGTTCGATCCGCACACCGACACCTGGGGGCTCAACTTCTCGCGCGGTGTCGTGCGCAAGAACGAGAACCTCGCCTGGGTGTCGCGCAACCGCGCGTACAACCCGAGCATCGCGGGCACGGCGATCGGCTTCGAGGGGCTCGACCCGCACGGGCTCGACCTCGTGCCGTCGCTCAGCGTGAATCGCCACCACGCCTTCGAGACGGCGGCCGCGCCGACGGTGACGAGCTCCGAGTCGGACGCCGAGCCGTCGCTCGACTTGGCCTACAAGCTCACGCCGTCGCTCAACGCGTTGCTCACGATCAACACCGACTTCTCGGCCACCGAAGTCGACGACCGCCAGGTGAACCTCACGCGCTTCGGCTTGTTCTTCCCCGAGAAGCGCGACTTCTTCCTGCGCGAGGCCGACATCTTCGAGTTCGGCCGGATCGGGGTGCAAGGCACCGCGTTCGGCATTCAGCGGCCGCTGCGCGAGAACGGCCGCCCGTTCTTCTCGCGCAAGATCGGCTTGAGCGGCACCGGTCAACTCGTCGACCTCGACTACGGCGGCAAGGTCAGCGGCCGCGTCGGCAACGTGGAGCTTGGTGCGCTGTCGATCGTGCAAGACGACTTCGGCTCCGTGAGCTCACAAGCGCTGTCGGTCCTGCGCGCGAAAATGGGCGTGTTCGGGGAATCGAGCGTGGGCTTCATCGCGACGTCGGGCAATCCGAGCTCGAACGTCGATAACTCGGTTGCGGGCATGGATTTCTACTACCGCAATACGCGCCTGCCAGGCGGCCGCACGCTCGAAAGCGACGCATGGTTGCAGCAGAGCGACACCGACGGGCTCGTCGGCGACGACGCCGCGTACGGCGCCGGCGTCAGGGTGCCGAACGCAACCGGATTTCGCGGCGGCGCGGCGGTGAAGGTGCTCGAGCAGAACTTCTTCCCGGGTTTGGGCTACCTCGACCGCAGCGGCGTGCGCGACTACTCGGGCGACGTCGGTTACACGTATCGGCCGCGCGGCAAGTATGTGCAGTCCTTTCTCACGAGCGTCACGTCGCAGCGGATCGAGCCCGTGGATGGCGGCTTGCAGCAAGCGATCACGGCGATGCAGTTCGAGATCACGAACCGCACGGCGGACGTGCTGCTGTTCGTTCCGCGCACGGAGCGCCAAGTGCTGCTGACGCCGTTCACGATTTCCCCCGGCGTGATCATCCCGCCGGGCGACTACTCGTTCGGCGACATCGGCGCCGAGCTGCGCACCGGCAATCACCGCAAGTTCGCGGGCACGCTGCGGATCATCGACGGCGACTTCTACGACGGCCGCCGCAAAACGCAACTGGGCGACCTCACGTGGCGGCCTTCGCCGCACTTCCGAACCAACGTGAGCTACGAGCTCAACGAAATCACTCTGCCGCAGGGCGACTTCGAGACGCGGCTCGTGCGGTTCGGCTTCGACGTCGTGTTCTCGTCGACGTTGTCGTGGGTGAACTTGATCCAGTACGACAACGTGAGCGACACCGCGGGCGTGAACATGCGGCTGCATTGGATCCCGGTCGCGGGCCGCGAAGTGTTCTTCGTGATCAACCAGAACCTCGAGGATTACGATCTCGACGGCGAGTTTCACTCCGCGGTGTCCGACGTCACCGCGAAAATTAGCTACACATTCAGGTTCTGACAGGGAGCGTCGTCTTGCATTCGATTGTCGACCGGCGTGCCTCCGGGTGTGAGCCTTCGGCTTGCTGGGCCGCCGGCGTTGCGCTCGTGGCCGCCGCGCTCGCGTTCTTCGGCGCGCCCGTCGCGCGCGCGCAGGATGCGCCGCCGGGCCCGGCCGCGTCGCTCGGCTCCGGCGCAACGGGCCAGAAGACCGTGCAAGTCGTTCGCACCGATGCGCGGCCCGTGATCGACGGCAGGCTCGACGAGGCCGTCTGGGCGACGGCGGCCGTGATCACGGACTTCCACCAGGTGAACCCGATCGAGTACGCGCCCTCGGCTGAGCGGATGGAGATTCGCCTGCTGTACGACGACGACGCGCTCTACATCGGCGCGAAGATGTTCCAGCCGCCGGAAGACATCACGCGGAACATGCTGCGGCAGAACGGCAACATCACCCAGGACGACACGCTGTTCGTCACGATCGATCCGTTCAACTCGCGCCGCGCGGGCTACTTCTTCGGAGTCAACGCGAATGGCGTGCGATTCGACGGCCTCTATCGCAACGTGTCGGAGTACTACACCGACTGGGACACCATCTTCTATGCCCAGACGAGCATCGTCGAAGACGGTTACATCATCGAGTACGAGATCCCGTTCAAGTCGATCTCGTTCGATCCGAGCACGGACACCTGGGGCCTGAACTTCTCGCGCTCGATTCAGAACATCGACGAGGACAGTGCGTGGGTGTCGCGCAACCGGCGCTGGGATCCGAGCACCGCGGGCCTGATGACGGGCCTGCACGATCTCGATCAGGGCATCGGACTCGACATCGTTCCGTCGGCGAGCATGACCAACAAGCGTGTGGCCCTCACCGGCACGCCGGATACCTCCGAGTCCGACTTCGAGCCTTCGCTCGATCTCTTCTACAAGATCACGCCGCAGCTCAACGGGTCGCTCACGATCAACACGGACTTCTCCGCTACCGAGGTCGACGACCGCCAGGTGAACCTCACGCGGTTCGGGCTGTTCTTCCCGGAAAAGCGCGACTTCTTCCTGCGCGAGGCGGACATCTTCGAGTTCGGCCGCATCGGAGCGAGCGACGGCACGGGGTCCCTGAGCAACGCGGAGCGGCAGAATGCGCGCCCGTTCTTCTCGCGCCGAATCGGGCTCGGCAACCTCGGCGAGCCCGTCGACCTCGACTACGGCGGCAAGATCAGCGGCCGCATCGGCCGGTTCGACATCGGCGCGCTGTCGATCCGCCAGGACGAGAACGTCTTCCCGGCGGTGCAAGGCCGCGAGCCCGCCGGCGCGGACTGCGTTCCGTCGGCCACCGCCGGTCGCTCCGACTGCCGCGTCGCGGCCGACACGCTGTCGGTAGTCCGTGCGAAGGGCAGCATCGGCGCCGAGTCGACGGTCGGCGCGGTGTTCACGAATGGCGATCCGCTCTCGAACGTCGACAACTCTCTCGCCGGGGTCGATTTCCTGTACCGCAATTCGCGGCTGCCGGGCGGGCGCACGATCGAGGCCGGTGCGTGGTACCAGCAGTCCGACACGGAAGGGTTCGTCGGCGAGGACGCGGCGCGCGGCCTCAGCCTTTCGATCCCGAGCAACGCGAAGTTCCGCGGCGGCCTCTCGGTGCGCGAGGTCGAGGCGAACTTCAATCCCGCGCTCGGCTTCATCAGCCGCCGCGACGTACGCGACTATCAGTTCCAGCTCGCATACACGCATCGGCCGGGAGCTGGCTACTGGCAGCAGATGTTTTGGAGCCTCGACGGGCAGCGGATCGAGAAGCTCGCCGGCGGGCTCGAGTCGCAGGCCGTAGGCGTCACGCCTTTCAGGATCACGAACCGCACCGGCGACTATATGTACGTCCGCTCGAACTTCGCGCAGGAAGTGCTCGACGTGCCGTTCCCGATCTCGCCGGGCATCGTGATTCCCGTCGGCGACTACTCGTTCGACGACCATGGCATCGAATTCGGAACCTCGTCGTTCCGCAAGTTCTCGGGGCGCATCGCGTACACGGACGGCGAGTTCTACGACGGTACTCGGAGCCGGGTGTTCGGCAACTTCCTGTGGACGCCGTCGCCGAAGTTCAGCACGAACTTCGGCTACAACTTGAACTACATCGACCTGCCGCACGGCACGCAGACGTTCACGACGCGGATCATCACGACGAGCATCGACTGGGTGTTCTCGTCGAAGCTCTCGTGGACGAACCTGATTCAGTACGACAACGTGAGCGAGATCGCGGGCGTCAACATGCGGCTCAATTGGATTCCCGAGGCCGGCCGTGAATTCTTCTTCGTGATCAACCACAACTTGCAGGACGTCGACCGCGACAACTCATTCCAGACCGCGACGTCGGACGTGGTCGCGAAGATGAGCTACACGTTCAGATTTTGAGCGGCCCGCTGGGGTCCGCCAGAGTTAGCAACCCGGTTCAGGCGACGGCGCGTTGCAGCGCACCGAGTAGCCGTAGATAGAGCACCTTTTCGACGCCCAAGAATTCCGCGGTCCGCGCGTCGCTGAGCTCGCCCGCGAGCTCGAGGCGGTTCGCGATGTCGCCGAGGTGGTTCTGCTCCTCGCCGATCACCCGCTTCAACGACAACGCATGACGCGCGCGCTGCAAAGTCTGCTGATACAGGCCGTAGAACCACAGAGCGCGGAACTCCACGATCATCGACATATATAAGTACACGGCGCGCGAGCTGCGTTGGCGCGCGAGCGTGCGGACCATCGCGGACTCGAGGCGCTGGAAGTACATCCGCGCGGCGGCCGGTGCGAGCAGATCTGCCGGCACGTACTCCATGGCCCGCTCGGCGGTTTTCTCCGCTTGGCGCTTCATGAAGTACGCGTGATGCGCTTCTTCCGCCACGTGCTTCAGCGTCGGCTGATCGATGTCCGCCGCGTGCTGTGTCGACATGATCTTGTGGCTGCCGATGTGCTCGAGCATCGACAGCGTGTTCACGAGGCGTGCGTGCTGCGGCGCGTCGGGCACGAGCCGCGCGAGCAGCGAGCGCGTCTCCCGCACGAGGTCGTCGTTCTCGGCCGCGAAGCGCGCGAGCGCACCGTCGAGCCAGGACTGGGAGAGCTCGCTGTCGTCTCTGCGTAGCATCAGCGTCTGTAGTTTTCTCTAGCGGGCGCGCAGGAAAGTGCTGCGCAGGTCGTAGTGTATACGACGAGCGCACGCTGCATTTCTGTGGAGCGGGGCGCGCGGTAAGATGAGCCCGTTTCGATGGGGGAGTCTATGAAACGTTATCTGCGTGCAGTCTTCATATCGCTTGCCGTCGCCGCGACACACGCGGCGGCGGCGCAGTCTTCAGCCTCGCCCCAGGGTGACACCTGGGCGTCGATCGCGAAGCTGCCCGACTGGGGCGGCATCTGGGAAGTGACGTTCGGCGGCGGGCCGCGCACGCCGGGGGAGCCGCCGTCGCTCACACCCGCGTATACCGCACGCATGAAGGAGTATCAGGAGAAGCAGCGCAGCGGCGAGATCCAGGACACGCCCGCCGCGAACTGCGTACCGAACGGCATGCCCGGCATCATGACCCAGCCGTATCCGCTGGAGGTTTTGTTCACGCCCGGCAAGGTCACGATCGTGATCGAGGCCTACAGCCAGTGGCGCCAGATCTTCACCGACGGCCGCGGGCATCCCGAGGACCCGGATCTCACCTTCAACGGCCACTCGATCGGTCACTGGGAAGGCGACACGCTCGTAGTCGACACGGTCGGCTTCACGACGGACACGGGGCTCGGCAATTTCGCGACGCGCCACAGCGAGAAGATGCACATCGTCGAGCGCATGCATCTCACGGCGCCCGACGTGCTCACGATCGAGACGACGATCACCGATCCCGAGGCGCTCACGAAACCCTGGACGAGCTCGCGCGTCTATGGACGACACCGCGACTGGACGCTCGCGGAATACGTGTGCCAGCAGAACAACCGCAATTTCGTCACGGAAGACGGCAAGGCCGGCGTGAATTTGAAGCACGAGGGTGAGGAATGAGCAAAGTAACCATCAACGGTGTCGCCCGGCGTGCGGTGTTGCTGCAGCGGATCGGTGCGACGCTGATCGCGGCAGCCGCGTGGCTCGCTGCCGGAACGGCGAGCGCGCACCACTCGTTCAGCGCGTTCGACATGTCGAAGGAGAGCGTGATCGAGGGCGAGGTGGTCGAGTTCCAGTGGACGAACCCGCACACCTGGACCTGGGTCAACGTCAAGAACCCGGACGGGACCGTCACGAAATACGGCTTCGAGGGTATGAGCCCGAACTTCTTGGGCCGGCGCGGCTGGAGCAAGAACACGATGAAGCCCGGCGATCACGTGAAGGTCACCTACGCGCCGCTCACGAGCGGCGAGCCGGGCGGCACGTTGCTGCATGCGACGATGCCGGACGGCACGGAGATGATCATGTTCGGGCGCGCGCCGACGGGCTGACGCCGCGCTGCACGCGTCGGCGCGATCGACCGCGCCGCGCCGCCGCCCGCCGCCGGTGAGCCGCTTCCGCGAGCAGTCGCGCGTCGCAGCCGGCCGATCAGTTACGATACGCCTTCAACGTTTTCCGTCGCGCCCGTAGCTCAGTTGGATAGAGCATCAGGCTTCGAACCTGAGGGTCGGGAGTTCGAGTCTCTCCGGGCGCGCCAACCACGCGGCTTCCAGCGACGCTTAGCAGCTCGGTCTCCGCAAGCACTCTGTCGATGAATCGTCCCCAGATGTGGCCGAATGCCGTGCGATGCCGTTGTCGTTACCGGTCTTGGCGAGCGAAATTACAGTAACGATATTGAATGGGTCACCAGGGTGCGTATGCTGCCGACGAATGGCTCTTCGCATCCTCATGGCCGACGACAACAGGGATGTCGTTGACTCGGCGGCGCTCGTCTTAGAGCTGGCGGGCCACAGGGTCTATCGCGCGTACGACGGACCAGAAGCCATTTTCCTCGCCACAGAGGAGCAACCAGACGTTTCGATTCTGGACATCACGATGCCCCGACTGTCCGGTCACGAGGTGTGCCGGATGATTCGCGAGACGCCGTGGGGACGCAACACGTTGATCGCAGCAGTCACCGGATGGTCGCACGAGAATGCACGGCTTCAGGCCAAGGCCAACGGCTTCGACTTCTTCTTCATGAAACCGCTTGATCCGCAGACGCTGATCGAATGGCTCAGCAAATTAGAACAGGAACGAGCGCCCGCATAGCGTTCCACGCGCTTCCGGTGACCGGTTCATGGCTAATGGCGCGCCCCATCTGCTATCGAGTGGGACGCTATCGCCATTCCGCGCCGACGGGCGCGCCTGCTCGGTGCGGGAGCGTAGGAGTCTGGTCGGGACGCAGGCGCATTCCGAGCGCGTTGTACAGCGTAGTAATCATCAGGTAGTCGCCGATCAGCGCGGCGATCTCTACAGTTCCCTGAGTACCGAAGAGATCCACCGCGGCAGCGAACGTTTCAGGCCGGACCTTCTTATCTCGAAACAGCTCGCGCGTGAAGGCGATTGCCACGGCGTCGCGATCGTCGAGGCCGGACAGGTCTCCGTCGACGCGAATAGCCTCGAGCACTTGCTGTCCCGCGCCGGCCTGCTCGGCCCCTGCGCCATGCACCAGCCATTGGTACTGGCTATTCATCTCGCGGCCGGTGGCTGTGATGACGATCTCGGCCATCCGCTTGTCCAGCACGCCGTTCACCCGAAGCGAAGTATTGAGTTGTTGGATCGGTTCCACGAGCTCCGGGCTATTGAACGTCATTCCGACGGGTCCGCGTGGCGCCGTGTCAGCGTCATTCCCAACGACCCGATCGAAGATCTCCCGGCCCTGCGGATCCAGCTCCTCGCGCCGGAGCAGCGGCAATCGGTAGTAGGAGGCTTCATGAACGTCGGGAGGGAGTGGCGGACGCGGTCCGAGCGCGACGAAATCTCCCGGTCGGCCGGTAGGTGTGCCGACGCCTGCCACCGCCGGCAGAGCCGCGGGATCCCAGTCCTCCGGCGGCCGCTGGTCGACCGCACGTTGCAGCACGCCAGCCATCATGTGGTAGGTGAGCGCCATGATGATGTCGAACGCTTCCTGTCGGCCATGTCGCTGCACGAGCGCCGCGAACGTGCCCGAGTCGACGTGCCGGCTTCGAAATAGCTGGCGGCCGAAATCGATGATGAGCGCGTCGAAATTCGAGAGACCGGTGATGGGTTCGCTCATCCGCACGACTTCGATGACGGCCGGCTCCAGCCCAGCCTCCAAAGCAGTTCGATAGTGCGCGCTCCACTCGTAGGCGAGGTCCATCTCACGGGCCGCGATCAAGCTCAGAAGCTCGAGCAGTCGGGGCTCCAGGGCGCTCTCGGTCCAAAGGTAGGTGTACATGCGGCCGAGCGCCGCCGCCGTCGCCGGGCTATAGAGCGCGATGGCGATCGTGCCGCGCGGCGGCTCGCCGCCGGGCTCCGCCAGCATGTCGTAGATCCGCGCGCTCGCCTCGTCCTGCATGTCGTCGCGCGTGAGCAGCGGCAGACGAGAACCGGATTCGGGATCGATCGTGAAACGGGTCGCCCCGGATTGAAGGTGCTCAGCGGTTGGTGTCGTGCTCTGTGCAAACGCAGTGCCGAGGCCGGCGCCCAGCATGACGACGCCCAGCATGACGATAAATGCAACGACTCTCATCCGGCCTCCCGTGCTGACGGGCATGATTCACGCTGCGCACTCG
This sequence comes from uncultured Gammaproteobacteria bacterium, assembly GCA_963742115.1. Taxonomy (GTDB): domain Bacteria; phylum Pseudomonadota; class Gammaproteobacteria; order Steroidobacterales; family Rariloculaceae; genus FEN-1219. The sequence goes on along the minus strand of CAVUKQ010000003.1, from coordinate 53,235 downwards.
CGGCCCGCCGCCGCGCGCTCGACTCCTGCCAAGTGTATGGGATTGCGCAGACTAAAGTCCCAACCGCTCGAGTACGCGTTGGTCGCGCGTCAGCTTTCGCAATTGCGCGCGCGTCGCATCGTCGCGCGGATAACGTGCGACGAGTGCGGCACCGGTGACGGAGAACGCCCGGCTGTGGATGGAGTCGCATCGCTCCGCCAGCGCCGCGAGATCGCGCCGTACGTCGTCGCGCACCACAACGCGCTCGAGAACGCGCATGCGCAGCGCGAGCCCGCGGTACGAGCGGTTCTTCATCGTTTTCGGAATGTTGGCGAGCACCTCGCCGACCATCTGCGCTTCGTGCACTCCGCGCACGTCGAGATCCAGCACCCAGCCCAGTGGTCGCGCGAACGGAACGACGGTGCCCATCAGCGTGCAGCCGGCTCGCGTTCAGCGCGCTTCGCGTGCGAGATCTCGATGTGCTCGACCGGCAGCGCGCCGCGGAGCAGCTCGACGCGCGTGTGGATCACGCAGCCCGTTCGCTTGCAGCGCTTCGTGCGTGAGAACGCGACGAGCTTGTCGTTGCGCGCGTTCATATGCGAACGACGAGCTCGTCGTCGACCCACAGATTCGCCGCCTCGGGTTTGAACGCGAGGATGAAGACGCTACCGTAGAGATTCCGCACCGTGAAATCAGGCTCGTCTGCGCGAGCTTCTCCGTTGGACACGTACATCGGCAGGTCATCCGTGGACCCGCCGCCGGCCTACCGCCCCGGCCGAATTGCCGACCGTGATTGAGCGCTATTCTGCGCGGCTTGCGCAGTCCGTGCACGAACGCCGCATTATGTCGCTGAGGGCCAAGGTCGCCGGCCGAATAGCTAAGGCCGCTGGTCCCCGATAGTGATTCGATATTCGCCTTCTTCTGGGCCGATTTTCTCGCCGAAGAAGCGCGGAAAGTCGTCTTCTCGCTGCGTTGTCACATTGGAATAGTTGTTCGCGAGCAGCCACGCAGTTATCTCATTGGCATAGCTGGCTGTTTCGCGAGTGTCGCCGGCTGTCGCAACAACGACCACCGCATCGCGGGCTACCGTCTTGAGCTGCGCGATTGTTTCATCCGTCAGGTGTCGCGGTGCGGGACCAACTGGTTGGTCCACGTTCGCTGTCTGAGCGGTAATGCCGCCGCTCTGGTTGGTGCTCGATATCGTTTGCGTGTCCGCGTTGCGTTGTACCAGCGTGATCACCGCGAGCACCGCCGCCGCGGCGACCACCACGGCGGCCACTTTCGTACGCTGGTCCCAGCGCGTTGCCTTCGTCTCGGTCATCTCCTCAACACTCCAGTCGGTTGGCGCCCGTGCCGAAATATACGCATGGCGGCGGGGGTATCTGGCACTCGACTTCGCGATCGATCAAGTCCTCGGTCTGATGGCCCGCACATTCGACGGGGGCCACGGCAGCTCGGCGACGTCGACCCACGCGCGTTGGTGGAAGTGCCCTTCCGGCGGCATCCGCCACTGCTGCAGCCAGCGCTTCCCGTCGCGCTCGATCACGCGGACCTCATTCTCGCGAGGCTGATTTAGAAATCCATGGCCACCACTGGTCATGCATACAGTAGACACGAATCGGGCCGAGTTGGCCAGAAATGGAGATTGGCAAGAGCCGAGCGGGGCCGATCGATCGTGGAGCGTGGAATTGCGGGCTGGCGTCGAGCTGCACAGCCCGCGCCCGTGCGGAGACACGATCCCTACCGCTGACGCTCGCGAACGTTGCTTCCGACTTTGCTACTGCCGTCTCGGTCGCGAGAACCACGTTCAAGCACAATTTGGCGCGGCTATCGGGGAGCGGGGTGATCGGCATGTACTGTCCTCAATGCGGCACACACAGTCTCGAATACTCGAAATTCTGTCATGGCTGCGGTGCGACGTTACCAGCGGCTGAAGTGTCCGCACTGGAGGGGCGCCAAAGCAGCGTTGCAACCTCTTCCAGTCCTTCCAGCGCGGAATCGCCATCGAGCACCGCTGCCGAGCGGATGGCGAGCAGGCATCGGTCGAATGTTCGACCGTGGGTTCGCTACTGGGCGCGAATGACGGACATGTACGTCTTCGCGATCTTGTTCGGAATGATTTGGGAGATTCTTGCTCCGGGTTCCCTCGACGCGACTAACGAAATTCTATTTGGCGTGTTTGTCACGCTGGTGTGGGTGCCAGTCGAATCATTCTTCCTCGCGATGTGGGGAGCCACGCCGGCGCGGGCGCTGCTACGCATGCACGTCGTGCGGCTCGAATCAGGGAACCGCATGAACTATGGGCAGGCGTTTGGTCGTTCTGCGAATGTATGGATTCGAGGTATTGGCGTCGGCATTCCGTTGATCACGCTGATCACGATGATCCGTGCGAATTACCGACTCTTCAACCGCGGGGTTTCTTCCTGGGACGAGGCCGCGAACACGGCCGTGCTGCACGAGAAGATTGGTTTCGTGCGTGTGTTCTTTGCGACCCTCATCTGGGTGACCGTCATCGGACTGATCGTTATCGGGTCGTATCAGTAGCAGCTATGGCCCGAGCCTCTCGAGTAATCCGTGGATCGCGCGTGGTTGATACCTACTCCGTCGCGCCGCGCGACGGGCCGTAGTCCGCCGGCCACCCCGTCGGCTTCGCGTCGGGCAAGTTGAACAGCACGGCCTGGATTTCCTGGATCCAGCCCGCCTTGATCGCGAAGAACTCCGCGACGAGCCGGTCGTTCGCCGGTCGCGACGCTCTGACTCTGCGCGCCGCCCTTGAGCCCGAACCGCACGATCGAGAGCACGATGCCGCGCTCCTCGTCGACGACGGGATAGCGCCGGTCCCAGATGTTGCGGCCGATGAACCTGCCCTCGTCGAAGCCGCGCGACGTGTCGTTGAACCGGCCGTCGCGAACGAGACCCGTCGTCTGGAGCCCGTTCTCGAAGCGGTTCGAGTCCGGCAGCAGGCGCGCCTTGCGGTAGTTCGGCGTGCCGTTCGTCTGGAACGCGCGCCAGTAGCTCTCCGCCGCGCCGATGAGATCGTAGTAGGAATCGCGGTCGGCCTCACGGATCGATTGCTGCAAGTACGGCGACACCTCCGTCAGCTGATCCGGGCCCCAGAGCCGGTCCGCCTCGCCCTGGTTCGCCTTGATCGTCTCGATCTCGGTGATCGCGCCGTTCTGCACCTTGAGCCGCACCATGTGCATCGTCTTCGTGCCGTCCGCGTTGCGGATCACCGTTTGCGTGCCCGTGTCGCCGCGGCGCGTGTTGACTGCGTCGAAGCGGTAGGCCGTGGCTTCCGCACTCGCCCAGAACGTGTCGGCGAGCTTCTTCTCCAGGCTGTTCTCCGTGATCCGCGCTTTCGCGGCCTGCGGCAGCTTGCTCGCGTCGTTGGCGAGCAGCGCCGCGAAGTACGCGTCGACGAACCCCGTGAGGCACGCGCGGTCGCACGCTGCGGCAGCCTGCGCCTGTGCCTGCGCCGCGCCGAAGAGCGCAGCCAACGCCACGAACACCTGCAGACCACGAGCGCGTGAGCCCGCGCCCAATACCGTCGCCGTCATGTTTTTCCCTCCCGAGCCGCGCCGGCGAAGGCCGGCACTGGCGCGGTTAGGCTAGCACGGTAAGCGACGAACGCCCGGCGTTACGCTCCGAGCTCGCAGAACGCGTTGAGCTTGTTGCCGTCGCGGTCGCGGAAGAACGCGGCGAAATACTTGCCGCCGTCGCGCAAGTCCGGCGCGCCTTCGTCGGCGCCGCCGAGCGCCACCGCGAGGGCGTGCACAGCGGCCACTTCGGCGGGCGTCCGGAACGCGAGCGCGACCATCGAGCCGTTGCCCGCCGTCGCGCGCTCGCCGTCCGCCAGCAACGCCACGGCCACTGCGGGCTCGCCGTTCGCGGCGCGCCACGCGACCCAGCGGCCGGGCTCCTCTTTGTAGCGCGGGATGCCGACGATGCGGAACAGGAAGTCGTAGAACGCCGTGGCTCTTCCGAGGTCGTTCGTGCCCAAAGTTACGTAGCCGGTCACTTTCTTTCCTCCTCTCGCAGCGTCGGAAGAGAAGAATGCCAGCGCATTGCTGACAACATATGTCATCAAAACGAAGGTTTCGGCCATGAGCCGAGTGCCCGCGCGACGTCGCGGTGCCGACCGACCGCCGCCGGTAGATTCCGCGGAATCGTGCCGCTCGCGGCGCTCGCGAGCGGCTCCGAGGGGCCGTAGAACGCCACCGGCCGCGGTGTCTCTAGCGAACCGGTACATTTCCTCTATATTTGCAATCCCACGAACGGTAAGGGGAGCCCTCCATGACCAACGGCGCCGCGAAGGGACAAGAGCAGCAAGCCAAGAAAGACGAGCTACTCGAGATGCTCGACCGCGCGCGCGCGGCGTCGAAGCGCCAGACAACCGCCGCCGCCACCGTGGAGCGCCGCGAGGAAGCGCCGGCGGCGACCGAGTTCGCGAACATCGCCGCCAACACCTTCTTCAAGATCATGCTCGACGGCGACGCCGACCCGAAGGCGAAGATGGAAGCCTGCGCGCGCGCGCTCGCGTATGCCGAAAGCAAGGAAGAGTCGCGCGAGCGGCTCGAGGAGTTCAAGGCGTTCAAGGAGTATCTGCAGTACGAGCGCAAGCGGATGGCGCAGCAGATCATCGACCTCACGGACACCGAAGCGTTCGCCGAGCTCAAGTCCGTCTACGACGAGCTCAACAACGCGCTGCTCGCGTTCGAGCAGAAGATCGCTCCGCTCACCGACATCGTGGACGCGGTGTACACGCTGCGGATGAACGGCCTCACGTTCGACGCGTTCAAGGAGATCATCCTCGACAAGGAAGCCGAGGCGAAGCTCGCGGCGCTGCGCGCCCAGCAGGAGCTCGACTTCAAGAAGCTGTCGACCGAGATCACCGCGATCACCGAGCGCAACGCCGTGCTCGCCGAGAACAAGGCGTTCTTCGGCATGGGCGGGACGAAGAAGGCCTCGCGCGAGGAGATTGCGAAGAACGGCGTCATCCTCGAGCAGAAGAAGGCGGAGCTCGCCGACCTCACGGGCCGAATCAAGGAGATCTCGAACGCCTCGCCGCGTGAGTCGACGCTGAGCGGCGAGTTCGCCACCGCGAAGAACAAGCTTCGCGAGCTGCTCGACATCAGCTCCGAAGAGCACAAGAAGCGCCAGCGCGAGCTCGTCAACGCGGCTCAGAGCTTCGTCAACACCACCGAGCAGCGCGTGGCCGGCATCTCGAATCACTTCGAGGGCATGGACAAGCAGATCAACAACCTGCTCGACGCGAACTTCTCGATGCGCGAGATCTACGCGGTGCTCAACGACGCAACGAAGGAGGCGCACAAGTTCAACGAGGAACGGCGCGATTCGCTCCAGCCCACGGGTGCCGAGGAAGGCGAGCTCGAGAAGATGAACCGCGAGCGCAACAAGCGGGACCTCGAGAACTACATCACCTCGCTGAACGCTTCATCGGTCGACACCACGTCGGTGCTCGCGGAGCTCACGAACTCGAGCCACCGCATCAAGTCGATGAAGGACGGCAACGAAGCGCAGATCAGCAAGACGCGGCAGATCCACAGCTCGGGCGTCGCGGGCGTCGCGGATCAGCTCAGCACCGTGCTCCAGGCCGTGTCCGCGGCCGCGCTCGGCGAGTCGTCCGAGATGGCGCGCATGTCGCTCGACCGGATGAACACGAAGACTCAGGACCTGTCGCAGAAGGAAGTGATCCGGCTCGCGCTCGGCTCGCACGAGACCAACACCGAGCTCGGCAAGGCGCTCCAGGACCTCGAGCAATACGGCGAAGTCATCCGCACCGCGACCACGATCACGCGCGAAGGCCTCAAGGAAACGAAGGACCTGCTCGGCAAGCTCGAGCACGCCGCGCACGACGTGCAGCGCGACGTGAAGGAATCGTTCTCGGTCGCGGCGGACGTGCTCGCGGGCCGCGGCGACGACAAGCCGAAGGCGAGCCCGGCCGACGCGCCGAAGCCGAGCGGCGCTCCACCGGACCCGTTCAAGCTCGGCCGCTAGCCGCGCGCCGCCGCAGTTCGAGCCGACATGGACGCGAAGGACGCGAGCCAGAACTTCCTGATCCGGGGCGCGGACTACCTCGAGACCCACCCGGACTTCAGGCTCGTAGGCCGCGACCGCGAGTTCCGGCGCCTCTGCCGGATACTCATGCGCAGCAAGGCGAACAGCGTGCTGCTCGTCGGTCCCGGCGGCGTCGGGTGCACGGCGCTCTGCTTGGGGCTCGAGGCCGCGCGCAAGGACCCCGGGACGCCGTTCGACATCGTCAACAAACGCATCTTCTGGCTCGACACCGACGGCCTTTTCTCTTCGGGCGACGCCGCGACGCTCAACGAGAACTTCCAGAAAGTGCTGCGGCAGCTGTCGCGCTATCCGGACACGCTGCTGATGATCGAGGACATGCGCGACTTCGTCGAAGCGACGCGCAACAACGGTTGCACGCATTTCATCAACGCGCTGATGCGCGGCGTCGACGGGCACAAGTTCCAGGCCATCTTCGAGTCGCGCGACTCGGATCTCGAGATCGTGCTCAAGTGCCACTCGAACATGACCGAGCTCTACACGATGCTCGACCTCGCCGAGCCGGACGCGGATTCCCTCCAGATCATCGTGCGCGATTCCGTGAAAGGGCTCGAGCGGCATCACAGCCTTCCCGTCGACGACGAAGCGGTGGACACGGCGATCGAGCTCACGACGAAATACCGCGTGCGCGAGTCGAGCCTGAGCCGCGCACAACCGGAGCGCAGCTTGAACCTCCTCGACCGCGCGCTCACGGCGTATCGCCAGCAGGCGCACACGCGCCCGCCCGGTCTCGCGGAGAAGCAGGCGCAGCTCGCCGAGGTGGTCGGCGCGCTCGACGGCGGCCAGAAGCCGTCGGGACTCCAGGGCAAGAGCAAGAAGGACCTCGAGGCGCTGCGCGCCGAGCTCACGGCTTCGGTCGCGGCGATCGAAACCGCGTGGAAGGAGACGCAGGCGACGCTCAACAAGCTCCATCGCAACCAGATGGATGGCGAGGAGACGGTCCACGCGCTCGAGGATCAGCTCGAGCAGCAGCGCAAGCGCGACGCGGAGATGCGCGAGTCGGGCGAGCGAGAAGAAGCCGCGAAGCCGAAAGACTTCAAGTCGTTCAGCATGCGTGCGGCCGCGGGCGGCTACGAGTCCGAGGAAGTGCACCGCATCAGGGCCGAGATCGACAGTGTCCAGGCCGTGATCCAGAAGGAGAAGGGCGCGTTCGTGGCGCTCACGAGCAAGATCAACGACGGGCTGCGCCTCAAGGCCGAGCACGTGCTGGCCGAGTTCAGCCAACTGTCCGGCATCCCGGTCAGCAAGCTGAATCAGGACGAGCGCGCGAAGCTCATGAACCTCGACGAGACTCTCACGGCGCGCGTATTCGGTCAGGATCACGTGGTGGAGAAGCTCGCGGACGCGGTGCGCGTCGCGCGCGTGGGTCTCAAAGACCCGCAGAAGCCGCAGGCGTCGTTCATGTTTCTCGGGCCCTCGGGCGTCGGCAAGACGGAGCTCGCGAAGGCGCTCGCTGCCGCGCTGCACGACGACGAACGCGCGCTGCTGCGCTTCGACATGTCGGAGTACATGGAGAAGCACGCGGTCGCGAAGCTGATCGGAGCGCCGCCGGGTTACGAGGGCTACGAGGCCGGCGGAATTCTCACGAACGCGATGCGCCGCAACCCCTACGTCGTGATCCTGTTCGACGAGATCGAGAAGGCGCACCAGGACGTGTTCAACGTTTTCCTCCAGGTGCTCGACGACGGTCGCCTGACCGACAACCGCGGTCTCACGGTGTCGTTCAGCGACGCGATCATCATCATGACGACGAACATCGGGCAGAGCCATTTCTTGGACGCCGGCCTCGACTTCGAGGACGCGGCGGCCGAGACGATCAAGGAGCTCGACGCCCACTACCGGCCGGAGTTCCTGAACCGCTTCAACGGCCGGCAGAACATCGTGTGCTTCAAGTCGCTTGGGCTTCCCGTGATCGAGCGGATCGCGCGGCGCGAGATCGCCAAGCTCAACGAGCGCATCAAAGCGCAGGGACGCGACATCACGATCGCGATCAGCGACGAGTCGCTCGCCGCGCTTTGCAAGGATCAATACGTGCCGGCCAACGGCGCGCGCGGGCTTCCGGGCTATTTCGCGGCGCACATCCATCCGGCCGTCGCGAACGCGATCCTCGAGACGCAGTCGCTCCGCGGCACGATGGAAGTCGTCTACGACGGCGCGGCGAAGAAGCTCGCGATTCGGCAGGTCGACGGCGGCGACGCACCGCCCGCCGCGGGCCGCGAGCCGTCCGCGGCGGCGCAAGCGCGCGCGTAGCGTCGGCTCATGAGCGGCGACGACCGAACGAAGGGGCAGGGCGGATCGCCCGAGTCCGAGCAGCTGCTGCGCGACGCGGAGCGGCTCCAGCGCACCTTACAAGCTACGGAAGACTCGCTGCGGCGCAAGCACAAGCAGACGGCGGCCGCGGGTGTCGAGCGCCAAGTCACGAGCGTGCACCAGGCGTTCGTGCAAACGGTCGCGGCCGCGCAGTGGATTTGGGCGAACGTCATCTCGCCGGTCGTGACGCATCCCTGGCTCGGCGCGCTGTTTCGCTGGTACGGACGGGTCTGGCGCAGAATCGTCTACCGCCTCGACGCCGACGGCGATCCGCAGTTCTCGAAGAGCCGCGCGGGCGGCATGGTGATCGCGACGGCGATCGCGTTGTGGTTTCTTCCCGCGTTCTTGGGCGGGCTCGTCGAGCTCGTGTGGGACACCGCTTGGATGACGACCACCTATCACTCGGACGAGACGTGGTACCTCGGCAAGTCGCAGGAGCTCGATCACGTCAACAACGTGTTCTCGGCGCAGGGTTGCGCGTCGGTGAATTGCTCGGATCAGACGAGCATCTATTTCAGGATCAAGCCGTCGCTCGCGCATCACGTCTGGAGCCTCGTCCGCAATCACAACGTCTTTTTCCCCGAGTTCATCGCGGCCGGCATTCAGAACGACGTGAACAAGTGCCACGTGATCGCGTACGGCGCTCGCTGGAAGCTGCTCGTGCGCAACTGGGACATGTATCCGCAGATCCTGGCCGTTACCTGCGTGCCGGTGACCGAGGACGAGATCGAGTCGGTCGAGCGCGCGCTGCGCACGCCGCTCGGTCAGTAGCTCCGACGGCGTTCGTGCCCGCGCGCCCGCCCGCACCCCGGCGCCGGCACGCCACAACCCGCGCGTTCGCGACCGGAAGCGGCGCCGCGGCCCCCCGCATGTCTCTCCTGTTTTTGGGGTCCCCGGCTGTGCGACTGATCAGGCGGCTTCACTGTGTATAGAACACCTACGGCCGGCCGTCCCCGCCGCTGGCGCTGGCCGCGCGCCGCGAGGCGCGGCGGCTGCAGATCACGGCGATCGACGCGGAGTCCGTGGTCCGCAGGCTGCTCGCGAGCGACAGCAATCTCGCCAATCGGGTGCGCGTTGCGCCGAGTCACACGCGTCGGTTGAGGGCGAGTCCTTGATCAACCTGAAGAAAGTTGCGAGCATCGGTATAACGGACTTCAAGATCGGCGCTCCGTCGGTCGTCCCCGAGGGCGGCATCAACAGCGAAGAACAAGCTTTCCGCATCGGGACAGTGATCGCCGGCCTCGATCCGCTGCCGTACTCCATCGCGCTCCTACCGGGCTGGCGCATTCGGACAAATCCTCCGCATGAGCGACGACGGCTCCGTTCCCAAAGTCAATCCTTTAGTCGATGCTCCGAACGCCCTCAAGACGAAAAGAGAATTCCGAGTTTTCGATGACCGCGCAAGATCGCCTACACGCACTCGACGCTGTCCGCGCATTCGCACTGCTCGCAGGCATCGTGCTGCACGCGACGATGTCGTTCTTCCTGTCGATTCCGGCGCACGACGTCTCGCAGAGTGACACGCTCGCCAATACGTTCTTCGTGATCCACACGTTCCGAATGACGACGTTCTTCGTGGTCGCGGGGCTGTTCGCGCGCCTGCTCCTCGAGCGGCGCGGCACTCGCGGTTTCATCGCGGATCGCGCGAAGCGGATTCTCGGACCGATGATTGTCGGCTGGGTCGTGCTCGCGCCCTTGACGATCGGGGCGCTGATCTGGGGTGTCACGCGGTCGGCCGATCCCGCAACACGCGAGGCGATGACGGCCGCGGCCGCCGGCGTGGGCCCGGGCGCGTTCCCGCTCGTGCATCTCTGGTTCCTCTATTACTTGTGCATCTTCTATGTGCTGGTGCTCGCCGCGCGCGGTTTGGTCATGACGATCGATCGGGCCGGACGCGTGAGCCGCGCGCTCGACAAGGTCGTGCGCGTGTTGCTGCGCAGCTATGTCGCGCCGATCGTGCTTGCGGTGCCGCTGTTCGCGGTGCTCGGGTTCGATCAGCGGATCCTGCTTTCCGAGGGCATTCCGACACCCGACAGCAGCCTCATACCGCAGATTCCCGCGCTTGTTGGATACGGAACGGCGTTCGGGCTCGGCTGGCTAGTGCATCGCCAGCTCGACGTGCTGGGTGAATGGCGCAAGCGTTGGCTCGGCCATCTCGTGGTGGGTATCGCGCTCAGCATCGTCTGCCTCACGGTGCCGGGTGTGAAGATCGGCACGACCGCTCCGTGGCTCTTCGACAGCGCGGAGTGGGGCAGGACAGCGTACGCCGCGTGCTATCTCGTCTCGATCTGGTATTGGGGTTTCGGCATCATCGGCGCCGCGCTCAAGTTCTGCGCGAACGAGAGCCCCGTGCGCCGCTATCTCGCCGATTCGGCGTACTGGCTGTATCTCGCGCACCTGCCGATCGTGTTTTTCTTGTGCGCCTCGTTCGCGCTCGTACCGTGGTATTGGGCGATCAAGTTTCCGCTGATTCTCGCGATCACGCTCGCGGTGCTGCTCACGAGCTACCACTATCTCGTGCGCCCGACGTGGATCGGCCAGATCCTGAACGGCCGCAAGTATCCGCGTGACAAGAGTGCGCCGGGCAACGATCCAGGCTCACCCATGCGCGGAGCGGTTGCTTCTGGGTGAAGTGCTCGCGCGCAGCGCGCCGGCGGCGTCGAGCGCGCTAACGGCGATGCCCACTGCAATTCCGAGCGCGACGACGCCTGGTGGGCCTCGGGTCCAAGCTTGATCAATCTGAAGAAAGTTGCGAGCATCGGAGCACTAGAGTCGGGCGCAGGCCCGCTAGAAGGAAACGCCGATGCTGACTCGCCGAGACTGTCTTGCGCTCACCGCGAACACCTGCGCCGTGCTGGCGCTCAAGCCGCGGTTGCTTGCAGCGCAGGAGCGCGGGCCGGTGATCACTCGGCCGATTCCCGCCACCGGCGAGCGACTGCCGATCATCGGCTGCGGCAGCTCGGCGACTTTCAGCCAAGCCGCGGGGCAGGAAGACGCGGAAGCGGTGCGCGGTGTGCTGCAGACGATGATCGAGCACGGGGGCAAGGTGTTCGACACCGCGCCGGGCTACGGCGCGTCCGAGGAGTTCGCGGGCAAGATCGTCAACGATCTCGACATGCACGAAGAGATCTTCTGGGCGACGAAGCTCAACGTCGCGGGTTTCCGCGGGGGCTCGGCGGACCCGGCCGCGGCGCGCGCGCAAGTAGGGGCATCGTTCGACCGGCTCGGCCGCGAGAAGATCGACTTGATCCAGGTGCACAACGTCGCCGACTTGGCCGGGCAGTTTCCAATCTTGCGCGAGCTCAAGCAGCAGGGCCGCGTACGCTACATCGGCACGACGTCCACGTTCAAGCCGCAGTACGAGACGCTCGAGCGCTTCATGCGCGAGCAGACTCCGGACTTCATCGGCATCGATTACGCGGTGGACAACCTGAGTGCGGAGGAGCGCATCTTCCCGCTCGCGCAGGAGCGCAAGATCGCGGTGATGGCTTACATGCCGTTCGGTCGCACGCGCCTGTGGGAGCGGGTAAAGGGGCGCGAGGTCCCCGCGTGGGCCAACGAGTTCGGCGCACAGACGTGGGCGCAGTTTTTCTTGAAGTTCGCGGCGTCGCATCCGGCCGTCACCGTGGTGACGCCCGCGACGAGCCGCGCGGAGCACATGGTCGACAACATGGCCGCCGCACGGGGCCGGTTGCCGAGCAGCGAGGAACGGCGGCGGATGGTGGAGTTCGTGAGCTCGCTGCCGGCGGTGTAATAAAAAGCGCGGCCGCTCGTATATCCAAGCGGACCGGCAGTTTCGAGAAATCGGGGAGTTCGCAATGAAAGCGGCAATCACGGTCGAGCTCGACGGCTCGACGTTCGTGCTCGACCAGGGCGCCTACGACGCGCTGCGTTCCTATCTCGACCGTGCGGCAGCACGGCTCGGCAATCATCCGGATCGAAACGACGTGCTCGCGGGCCTCGAACACTCGATCGCGGCGAAGCTTGCGCACGGCCCCGCCGCGGAGGGCGCGCCGCTCGACGAAGACGAGATGCGCGCGGCCCTGAAGGAAGTGGGCCGCGTCGACGGTCCGGAGCTCGGCGGCGCCGAGCCGGCCTCCGACCGCGCGGCGGGCGCGAGAGACCGGGGCGCGCGTGGACCGGAGACGGGGCGGACGCGGGAATCTGCGGCCGGGCCGTCGTTCGGACGCGCCGAGGCCGGCCCGCGCAAGCGGCGCCTCTACCGGCTCCGGGACGGACAGCACATCGCGGGTGTTTGCGCGGGCCTCGCAGCGTTCTCGGAGGTCGACGTCGGCCTGATCCGTTTCCTGTTCCTGATTGGGACGATGTTCTCGGGCGGAATGCTGCTCCTCGGCTACGTCGTGCTGATGTTCGTGATGCCGATCGCGCGCACCGAGGCGGAGGTCGCCGAGGCGCACGGCGGCCTACCGGCCAGTTGACGCGCGCATGAGCGCGCTCGACGCGGCGATCGACTTACGCGGTGTGACCAAGACCTTCGGCGGTACGACCGCCGTCGAAGACCTCGACCTCGTGATCCCGCGCGGCGCGCTCTACGGGTTCATCGGGCCCAACGGCGCGGGCAAGACGACGTCGATCCGGATGATCATGTCGATCCTGCTGCCGGACTCGGGCGAGCTTCGCGTGCTTGGGTCTGCGTCCGCGCTCGAGGCGAAGGACAAGATCGGCTACTTGCCCGAGGAGCGCGGCGTCTATCGCAAGATGAAGGTCGCCGCCTATCTCGCGTTCATCGCGCGCCTCAAAGGCGTCGCGGAGCGCGGGCTCGCGGCGCGTGTGAGCGCGCTCGTCGAGCGCGTCGGGCTCGCGGGCGTCGAGTCCAAGAAGTGCGAGGAGCTGTCGAAGGGCATGCTCCAGAAGATCCAATTCGTTGCCGCGATCATTCACGAGCCGGATCTCCTGATCCTCGACGAGCCGTTCAGCGGACTCGATCCCGTGAGCATGCGTTTGCTTCGCGACCAGATCGTCGTGGAGCACCGGCGCGGCGCGACTATCCTGTTCTCGACCCACGTGATGCCGCAGGCGGAGGAGATCTGCGATCACGTCGTGATGATCCACCGCGGCCGCAAAGTGCTCGACGATCCCACGAGCTCGATTCGCAGCCGCTACGATCCGCGCACGATCCTTTTCGAGCCGTTCGACGCGCGAGCGAGCGTCGAGGCCGTGCGCGCGCTGCCCGAGGTGGAAGCCTGCGTGGCCGTCGACGGCGGCTACGAGCTGCTCTTGCGCGAAGGCGCGGACGCGGCAGGTGCGATCTCGCGAGTTGCGGCCGCGGTCCCAGTCGGCCGCATCGAAATCAAGCGACCCCGGCTCGAGGACGTGTTCGTGCAACTCGTCGCGGACGAGTCGCGCTCGCCGGACGCGGCGCGCAGCTTGCGCGCGGAGCTCGCGGGCGCCGTGCAGGTGGCTTCATGAGCAAGATTCTGCAGATCGCCGCGCGCGAGTTCGTCGCAACGGTGTTCACGAAGGGCTTCATCATCGGCTTGCTCGTGCTGCCGACGATGCTCGGGATCGGCGTGCTCGCCGGGCCGCGGCTGTTCGGCGCCGACCGCAACTTCGCCGTGTCGGGCCAGCTCGCCGTGATCGATGTCACGGGCGACGTGGCGAGCGAGTTGCGTGCCGGGCTCACGCAGGGCACGCCGGCAGCCGAGATCACGGACGTCATTCGCCGCGCTCGCGCGGACGCGGCTGGCGGCGGCGCAGTGCTCGAAGCGCTCGGCCTCGCACCGAAGCTCACGCTCGTCGATCCGCCTGCGGGCGCGGACGTCGAGAGCGCGAAGGCCTGGCTCCTCGTCGCGGACAAGGAGTCTCCGCATCTCGCGCTCGCGGTGATTCACGCGAATGCCGCGCAGCCGAATGCGGATGAGACGTCGCTCGGCAGCTTCGACCTGTACGTTCCGCCGAAGCAAGATCAACGCGTCGAGATCGCCGTGCAGCAGGCGCTGCGCGAGGCGATCATCGGCGCGCGCGTGAAGCGCGCGGGGCTTGATCGCGCGGCGCTCAACGAGCTCACGTCCGTGCCGCGCGTGCGCTCCGTTACGGTCACGGAAGGGGCCGAGAGGGGCACCGTCGGTGCATTCGGCTTCTTGTTGCCGATCGCGTTCATGTTCTTGCTGTTCACGAGCGTGATGGGCAGCGGGCAGGGCATGCTCACGACCACGATCGAGGAGAAGTCGAGCCGCGTGATCGAGGTGCTGCTGTCGGCGGTGTCGCCGATGCAGCTCATGGCCGGCAAGCTGCTCGGTCACATGGGCATCAGCCTCATCGCGATGAGCCTCTATCTCGGGCTCGGGCTCTTGGGGTTGTCGTCGTTCTCGCTGCTGGGTCTGCTCGACTTCTCGCTCGTGCTGTATCTGTTCATCTTCTTCTTGATCGCGTTCTTCACGATCGGCTCGATCATGATGGCGGCCGGCGCGGCGGTGAACGACATGCGCGAGGCGCAGTCGCTGATGATGCCGGTGATGGTCATGCTCATGTCGGTATGGTTCTTGTGGTTCCCGATCTCGCGCAATCCCGATTCGGCGCTCGCGATGGTCGTTAGCTTCCTGCCGCCAGTGAACACGTTCGGCATGCTCTTGCGGCTCGCGTCGCAGCACCCGCCGCCGGCTTGGCAGGTGTGGCTGTCGATCGGGATCGGGTGTGCGGGCGTCGTCGGCGCGGTGTGGTTCGCGGCGAAGGTATTCCGCATCGGCCTGCTCATGTTCGGCAAGCCGCCGAATCTCCCGACGCTGATCCGGTGGATCCGGGCCGCTTAGCGGCTGCGTCGGCATTCGCGTCCGTCGCTTGTCCCGCCCGCGGTTTGGCGGCCGCTGCGCTGTGCGGACGCGCGGTTAGGTCGTCGCGCTGCGCGGTGCGCGGCGCCATTTCGCGGGATCGGACAGACCGAGCGCGAGCACCATGCCGGCCGTGACGAGCACGACGCCGATCATCTGCAGCTGCGTCGGTAGCTCGTGCAGAATCGGAATCGCGATGAGCAGCGAGAAGCTCGGCACGAGCGCCGCAAACACCGCGCCGCGTGCGGCACCCAAGATCGCGACGGCGCGCGTGTACAAGAGCAACGCGACGATCGCCGAGAGCACGCCCTGGAAGACCGCCTGGATCACGATCTCGCTCCACGGCGCGGTCTGCAGATGCGAGTCCGCGAGCACGGCGTAGCCCGGCACGTACACGAGCATCGAGATCACGGCGACGATCACCGTCGCGTGAAACGGCTGCACGGACCAGACGCGCGAGCTGATCGTGTACGTCGCCCAAAACACACCGGCTAGCACGAACATCGCGTCGCCGATCCACGTGCGGTCACCGTGATTCGCGAGCCCGTCCCAGCCGAGCAGCAAGAGTCCCGCGAGGATCGTGAGCGCGCCCGCGACGCGGCCGGCCGTGGGTCTATCGCCGAGGATCAGCCAGCTGCCGACGGTCGAGCACAGCAACATGCAGCTCGGAGTGATCAAGCCCATGTGGCCCGCGGGCGCAAACGCGAGCCCACCGGCCGTGAGCAGCACGTAGGGCGCTCCGGCGCCGCAAGCGAGCAGCAGCGCGATCGGCCAGCGCAGCGTTCCGAGCCCGCGCCGCAGGAAAATCGGCAGCAGTAGCACGCCCCCGGTCGCGAAGCGCAGCGCGGTCACGTCCAACGCCGTGAGCGCGTTGCTCGCCATCGAGAGCTTCGTGATCGCGGGGAAGCCCGCCCAGATCAGCGACGCGAGAGCGCCATAGGCGGCGCCCGCAACGGCAGACTGGTCGGATGGGTTCGACATGCGTGCGCATGGTACCCGAACGGGTGGGACGCCGCGCCGCGCCGCCAGGGGCTATTCCGGCGTGAGCGGATCGAACCGCTGCGCGTTAGCCGCCCACGCGCTCGAGCAGGTCGCGGGTCACTTCGCCAGCGATCCGTAGACGCGCTGTTCGAAGCCTTGCAGCGTTTCGATCGCGGTCGTGTCGTAGAACGGCAGATACTGCATCAGCAGCACGGCCGAGATGCCGCGCTCGGGATCGATCCAGAACTCCGTGTTGAAGATGCCGGCCCAGCTCAGGCTGCCCGGTGAGCGTGCGCCGGGATCCTTGTGCTCGCCGGTGATCTGGAACCCGAGCCCGAACGTGTCGCGCCCTGCGCCGAGCGGGAATGGCAGGCTGACAGCCTCGTTTGCGGTCGGCTGGAGCTCCACTTTGACCTTGCCCGTCTGCGTGTGGCTCATGAGCTTCACCGACTCTTCGCTCAAGAGTCGCTTGCCGTCCGGCGAGCGGCCGCCGTGCAGGAACATCTGCATGAATTTCACGTAGTCCGCCGCCGTGGAGTGCAGCCCGCCGTCGCCGAAAATCGGCGCGGAAATCTGCTCGGGATTCGGCGATTCGACGAGCCCGTTGTCGGTCGTCCGGAACGTCGTGACGACGCGATCGTGCTTCGCGGCCGGCACCACGTAGAACGTATCGTTCATGCCGAGCGGAACGAAAATGCGCTCCGTCAGGAATCGATCGAGCGTCTGCCCCGAAACCTTCTCGACGAGCCTGCCCAGCACGCGCGTGCTTTCGCCGTAAGTCCACTTCGTGCCGGGATCGTGCAGCAGCGGGAACCCCGTGGCGCTCGCGGTCGGATCGCCGCCGATCAGCGCCGCGAGGATTGGACTCGAGAATGAGTACCCGAGCCCAGAAGTGTGAGTGAGTAGGTGACGAACCGTGATCTGCGTCGTCGCGGGCCGCTTAGTGAACGTCTTGTCTTGGCTGTTGAACGTCACGATCACTTCGGGGTGCTCGAACTCCGGCAGATAACGTGCGATAGGATCGTCCAGGGCAACTTTGCCTTGCTCGACGAGCATCATCACGGCAGCCGAAGTGACGGGCTTCGTCATCGACGCGAGCCGGAAGATCGAATCGACGGCCATCGGCTTGTCGTTCGCCGCGTCGGCGCGGCCGAACGCGCCGCGATAAAGAATGCCGTCGGCGTCTGCAACCATCGCGACCATTCCGGGAATCTTGGTCGTCTCGATAGCGTGGCTCAGGTAGGCGTCGATCTCGGCGCTGCGCGCGAGCCGGTTCTGCGCCATGCTTTGGAATGGCACGAGCGCGGCAAAAGCGAGCACCAGCACTAGGCGTAGCACGATCGATCTCCTTCGGGCGGAGCGCGAGGTGGGGCGATTCAGGCCGCGAGCTTACCGCGCGCGACGGTGCGCTCGAACGAGTGCCATGCGGTGCTGAACTTCTGACGCACCTCGAGGGCTTGCCGTTCCTGGCCCTCGACGAGCGTGCCAAGCGCCGGAGACTTCGGGCTCGCGCTCGCGCCGCGCTTGCGCAGGCTGCGCGCATACGCCTCGAGTCGTTCGGTGGCGGTGCACGCGTCTTGGTGAACGCCGAGCAAGTCCTGGAGCGCCTTGCTCGCCTTTGCGGTTTTGGCCAGCGAAGGATAGACGGCGACGAAGAACTCGAGCTCGTAGCGGAAGCGCTTCGTGCGGATGCGCAGCTCGTGCAACTCCTCGGCGCGCGCGTTCTCGCCGATTTTGTTGCCGAGCTTGAGCACGCGTTTCAGGCTCTTCTTCAGATATTTGTCGACGCCATCGGCGACCTTGAACGAGCGCCAGCGGCGCACGGCCGCGGAGCTCGGAGCACCTTCGAGCAGCGCGGCGAACGAGCGCAGCAGTGCCGCATGGCGCTCGTCGGCGAACAAGGCGCTCAAGTTGTTACGCGCCTCCGCGCGCTCCCTGCGCAGGTGCAGCTCGTAGCCGCCGAGCTCGCCGATGTTCTCGGGCGAGATAGCTTGCGCGTAGGCGCGGAAATTCTCGCAGTAGACGTCGAGGTCGCGAACGTCGCCGAGCGCGCGCGCGAACGAGCCGAAGTCCTTGCGGAACTGCTTCGCTTCGTTCGGCAGCATGCGGCGAAACAAACGCAGCGCGATGCGCAGCCGGCGCGTTGCGATTCGCATCTGGTGCACGTCTTCGGCGGGCGGCGGCGCATTGCTCGCCGGTTGCCGAGCGAGCAACGCTTCGAACTCGCGACGAAGACACTCGTATGCGAACACGATCATCGGATCGCTCGGACGCAGCGGTCTCTGTTCTTCAGATGCGGGAGAGGAGATCGGTTGTGCTGCCGGCGCGGCGATCTCGTCGGGGACTGCGTTCGCGTCCGGAACGCTGCTCACGCTCGGGGCTGCGACGACGCTCACGCTAACGATGCTCATGGTCGGAGCGGGAGCGACGTGCGCGCTCGGCGCGTCCGCACTCGGAACTGCGTGCGCGCTCGGAGCAACGACGGGCAAAGCGTCGTGCTGCGACGAAATGATCGGCTGTACTGCGGAGTCGTCCATGGGTTTTGCGGGCTTGCGCGTGCCACGCGAATGTGACATTAGTGAGACTCCCCCACAGTGTCAACGCGCCTTTCATTAACGATTTGTTGCGAGTTGGGCGCGCGAATTCACCGGCGTCGGCAATTCGCTCCGCTATGTCATGGAAATCATTGCGGTTTACAACATCAAGGGCGGCGTCGGCAAGACGACCACAGCCGTCAATTTGGCGTACCGCTCCGCGGCAGAAGGGTGGCCGACGCTGCTCTGGGATCTCGATAGCCAAGCCGCGGCGACTTACATATTGCGCCGCGAGCCGCACGTCGAAGGCGGATCGAAGGATCTGATCCGCGGCAATTCTGCTCTCGATTCGCTGGTCACCGCTACGGATCACCCGAATCTCGATCTCTTGCCTGCGGACTTTTCGTACCGCCGCATGGACGTGCATTTGCACCAACGCAAGAATCCCGCGACGCGGCTGCTCAAGCTCATGCGGCCGCTGCAAGAGCGCTACGCGTGTCTCATCTTGGATTGCGCGCCCGGCATGTCGCTCGTGTCCGAGAACGTGATGCACGCGGCCGACGGGCTCGTCGTGCCGCTACTGCCGTCGCCGCTCTCCGTGCGGACGCTCGAGCAGCTATTCGAATTCGTCGAGCGCAAGAGTTGGACGGAGTTGAAGGTGCTGCCGTTCTTCTCGATGGTCGATCGGCGCAAATCTCTGCATCGCGAGACGATCGAATCCTTGCGCGGACGTTTCCCGGCGATCCTCGCTACCGAAGTTCCTTACGGGAGCGACTTCGAGAGGATGACGCTGCGGCGGGCGCCCATCGAATCGTACGCGCCCGCGAGTGCCGCGGCGGAGATCTATCGGACGCTATGGCGCGAGATCGACGGGCGGCTACAGAGCGCGGCGGCTCGGCGAGAGAAGGAGCCGCAGCCGCCGCGGGATTCGCTCGCGATCTGACCGCGTCGCGGCGATCAAAAAAAGTCGAGCTTGATCTCGAGCTCTTCGAAGTCGAGCTTCGAGAGAGTGGGCTCGTCCGGCCGCTCCGAAATCTTCGAGCGGTGTGTCGATCTCTTGCGTGAGATCCACGTCGAGCTCCGTCTTGCGCGAGGACGACTGCTGGCCGGGTGCCTTCATAACCACGCGTTCCATGATCCTAATGGTTTTGAGAGTACGCCGGTGGCCGCGAGCTCGACGTTAACGCGGTCACGCAATCGGTCGATGAGCGCTAGTTATCGTTCGATTGAGCGCAAGGTATCGGTGAACGAGCGCTAGTTCGGAAAGGCGACATCGCTCTGCAGGCCGAGCAAATCAAGCATTGCGGGATTTTCTGGCGCTCTGAGCCGGGGAAACCCCGCAAAGCCTGCCGGATTTGGGAACAAGGAAGGCGTGGCAGATGGATGAGCGGCGCACAGATTGCGCTCGCGGGAATGTTTGAGCTGTGGCCTGATTGACAGCGAGCTTCAGTCCTCTAGCATACGCGTCCTGATTTTCAACTTCTGAATCATGAAAGAACACACGGAAATGAAAAAGACGCCACGCACTCTGAAAAGATCGACTGCACGCACCGCCTCAAAGCCGGCCAACGACCATCCTCAAGTGTTCGACGACGAAGGCGTGAAAATGGCGATCCTCGCCGCGCTCGAGTGCGTCTACGAGTGCTTTCCGCACATCACTCTTCCGCAATACCTGATCGCGCTCGAAGTGCGTAAGGCCGAGCGCGACGGCGAGCCGCACACGCTCGCTTCGCTCGTGAAGAAGCTCAAGATGCCGTTCTCGACTGCGTCACGCGTCGTGTGGTCGCTGACTGAAGAAGGCGGCAACATCGGCGTGATTAGCTACAAGAGCCACCCGACCGACCGTCGCAAGAAGCAGCTCGTGACCAACCAGAAGAACCTGCCGAACCAGGTTCCGCGTGGCCGTCACGCAAGCGATGCTCAACTACTACGGCGACACCGTTAGACAGCTGAGACGTTCCGCGTAGCGGCGCGGCGCGCGAACAACGGCGCCAGCAGGCGCCGGTAGGCGAGCGCGAGACCCGTCCACACCATCAACACGCTCGTGAGCGAAACGATGCCGGCGATCGTTTGGCCGGCGATGCCGAGCGCTTCGCCGGTGTGAAGGAAGCGGATCCACGAGCGGGCTTTCTGCCCGGTCGATTGACTCGAGAACGGTTGCCACGCCTGCACGGCGCCGCGTCGCGGCGTCGAGCGTGAGATTGTGCCGCAGCTGCGGCTGCCCGCCGTTGCCTCGATCGACGCCGAAGCGTACGGTCGCGGCGCTCGCATCGGCCGGTAGGTTCAGCGTCAGCGTGCGCCAGTCGCCTGCCTCGGTCGCAGCCCGAGCGAACAGCTGGTCGTAGGACACACTTTCACCCAAGCTGCCCCAGTCAGAACCGCTAGTGCGATTCCCGTCGGCGCCTTCGCGCGCCGGCGCCGCGGGGCCGCCCGGACCGCCACGCGGCGCGCCGCGCACGGGGGGTTCCTCGCCGACGCTGCGATACACGAGGTTGTTGGCCCACGGATACGAGAACACCACGGCCGACGCGACGATCACCGCGAGCGGAATCGCGGACCAGATCCCGAACACGTGGTGCCAGTTGAAGTCGCGCGCCTTGCTCGAGCTCGCCTTCGGGTTGAAGAGGATGCGCGTCTTGAACGCGGCCCATTTCCAGATTCGCGGGAGCCAGAGATAGATTCCGCTCAGCACGAGAAACAGGAACGCGAGATTGCTCGCGCCCGTGATCGCGCGCGCGGCCGCGCGATTCTCGCCGCTCGCGTTGAACCAGCGGTGCCAGCCCGTCACCGCGTCGAAGAACGAGCGCAAACGTTCGCCCCCCTGCGCAGCAACGGTCCCGGTGTACGGGTTCGCGAGCAGCGTGCCGTCGCGGCCGGCGGTGAACGCCACCGGCGCACGCGGGTCGTTGCCGAACGGTGATCGCGGTAGTCGCGAAGGCCGGCTCGTGAGCCTTCACGGCAGCGAGCAACGCGACGATCGTTTGCCGCTCGCGCGGCCGGTAGGGGCTCGGCGTAGTGGCCGCGATCCGCCCAGGCGAGCACTTGCCGCTCGTAGGTGAGCAGCACGCCGGTCACCGACATCATCAATACGACGAGCCCGGCGGTGACGCCGCAGGCGAGGTGAATCCAAAAGATCGTCGAGCGCAGCATGATTTTCCGAGACCGAAAGCCGAGGACGAAGGCCGTCAGCCTAGCGAAAACGCCTACTTGTCGCAAATGGTTCTCATTTGCCGAGAAGCCCGCGGCCGGAAAAGAGAAGGGCCGGGCCCCCTACCGGGGGCTCGGCCCTCGAACAGATCGAAACTCTTTAAGGAGTGATCAGTGCGGCGTGCCGACCGGCGCACAGCGATGCTCGATGTGCGTCTCCGTGCGCTGCTCCGCATTGTTCTCCTGGATGTGTTTCTGAATCTTGCGGCCGATGAACGCGCCGGCAGCGGCGCCTGCCGCCGTCGTCAGATCGTGATCGCCGACGTCCTTGCCGATAGCCCCGCCGACCACGGCGCCGACCGCGGTGCCCGCGATCGCGTGCTCGTCCTTCGGGTCGAGCTGCACGGTGACTTCTTCGTCCCAGCACTCCTCTGCCGGCGCAGCAGGCGCGGCTGCCGGACGAGGTGCGCTCTGCGGGCGCGGGGCCGGAGTCGCCTGAGCGACGCGCGGCGCGGGAGCCGGCGCGGGATTGGCTCGCGCGACGACGACTTCCGCAGAGCCCTGCGCTTGCGCGGGGCTCGCGTCCTCGACGACGGCCACCGTGCCTTGCTCGCTCCGGTTGCCAAGGAATTGGTAGGCGGCAACGCCGCCGGCGGCTGCAATGCCGACGCCAGCGACCAAGCCGATCAACATGGATTTGTTACTCATCGAGGGTCCTCCTAAGGTTCGGCCGACACTGTGCGCCGGCCGTGCGAGGACGGTCTGTGACTACAGTCACAGGGTCATGTTTGCGCCGCGGACTGAACGTAATTGGTCGCAAATCGGCGACGCTTTTAGCGGCGCTTCGTGGCCCCGGCGGCTCGAGCGGAGGGAGGCCGTGTGCCGCGCGCGCGCGATCGCAGCGCTCGTTGTGCACGCCGTCGACCCAAGACGCTTGGAACTCGCGGCAGGGCGATGGGCGCAGCGGATGAATCGTGCAGCGCACCTTCTTGCCGATCTCGCCATCGAGCGCGACGCAGCGCGGCGGCACCTGCTCCGTGCCGCGCATCACCGCGCGATACGGCGTGAGCTTCAGCGTGAGCTCGGGCGGCGTGAGCCCGCCGGCCGCGGGGTCGGCTTCGCTCCAGTAGAACGAGTTGCGGAAGTACGCACAGCACGCGCCGCAATCGAGGCACGGGTTCCATTCGACATTGCGCGCTCACGGCGGCGCCACCACGCGCGCGAGCTCGCGGTAGCGGCAGAACGCGTTTGCGAGCCGCATCTGCTCCGGCGTGCGGCAGTCGGGCTCGAACAAACGCGGGTTGCCGACCAAAATGCAGAGCCCCTTCGCACGCGACGTCGCGACGTTGAGCCGGTTCGCGCTGTACAAGAAATCCATGCCGCGCGGCGCGTCGTCGGGGGTCGACGTGGTGAGCGACACGATCACCACCGGCGCCTCCTGCCCTTGGAACTTGTCGACGGTGCCGACGCGCACGCCGGACAGGCGCTCGGTGAGCGCCGTGACCTGCGCGTTGTACGGCGCGACGACCATCAGATCGCGCACGCTCGAGCGGAGCCTCTTCGCCCTTCGAGTTGCGCCAACGTACTCCGCCGCGCACGAGCTCTGCGACCAGCGCTTCGATCGCGGCCACTTCCTCCGCAGCGCGGCCTTGATTGCCGTCGTGCTCGACCGGCACGTACACGAGCCCCGCGCCGCCGAGCTGCGCGGCGAACGAGCCCGCGGGCGCGAGCACCGCCTGATTCTCGAGGCCCGACACCGACGTCGAGCCGGTTCTCGTAGAACACTTCGGCCGTGAATCGGCAAATGTCCGGATGCAGCCTGCGCGTCTGATGCAGGAACAGACCGCGATCTGGCGGAATGGTCTTCGCGCCGGCCGAGCAAATGCTCGAGCGCGGACGCGTGCGTGCCGGGCGGGTGGTTCGCTTGCTGCGGCTGCTCGAGTTGCTGCGGATCGCCGAGCAGCACGAGGCTCTTCGCGCCCGCGGACACGGCGAGCACGTCCGCGAGCGACATCTGCCCGGCCTCGTCGATGAACAGAACGTCGACGCTGTCGCGAAACTCGGGCCGTGCCCAGAGCCACGACGTGCCGCCGAGCAGCGAGTACTCGCCGCGCGAAAAAGCGCGCCGCGCGTTCGTTGTCGTCGACCGAGTGCAGCTCTTCGGGATCGCCCGTACCGCTCTCGCCTTTGTGCAGGCACTTGAAATCCGCGAGCCGCTGCTCGGCCGCGCGCTCGCACACCGCCCGCAGCAGGTGGCGGATGGTCTCGTGGCCGACGGCCGTCACGCCGACCTTCTTCCCGGCCTTCAAGAGCTCGAGGATCATGTGCGACCCCGTGAACGTCTTGCCGGTTCCGGGCGGGCCTTGGATCGGCAGCACGCTGTGGTCGAGCTCGAACCCGAGGCGGCGCGCCTGCACGACCTCCGGGTCGACGCCTTTGCGCGCCGCGCCGACCGTTGCCGCAAGCCGCTGCTCGCGCGCGCTGCGCGCGGCCGCGAACGAGATCACTCGTTGCTCGCCGGCCAGCGCGCGGCTCGTCATTCGAGACGGCCGCGCCGCTCACGAAGTCGGTGCGCTTCGCGGCGTCTTGCGCGAGCCCACTCGAGCCGGTGATGAACCGCGGCGGCCGGCGAAGCAGCAAGTCGCGCGCGGCGCGGTGCTCGCCCGGTCGCGTCGATGCCGTTGGCCGCGATCCAGCGCCCGATCTCGAGCAGCACCGCAGGCTTCGTTCCGGACGGCACCTGGCGCTTGCACGAAGATCCGCTCGGGCCGCTCGTTCGCGCGATTGCCCTTCTGCTGGATGTCGATCGTGTGGGCGCCGACGTCCACCGCCACGACCTCGCCGAGCTCGTCGCCGTCGGGCGGCACGCAGGCTTCGTCCTTCCTGCGAATGTCGTGGTCCTGCGCCGGAAACGAGTAACGATTCACCGGCACGCGTGCGGTGCCGCCGACCGTGCCGACGAACATGAGCCCCGCGAGCGCGGAGCGCTCCTCCTCGTAGTCCTCGAGCGGCAGGTCGCGCAGCCGGTAGTACTCCCACCACGCGGCCTTGTCCTCGCGTCGATGCCATTCGAGCAAATGCGCCATGAGCCAACGCGCGTGCTGCTCTGGGCTGCGCTCGGCCTCGTCCACCGGCACTCCGGCGATGAGCTCCTGCAAGCACGCGCTGCGTTTCCTCGGCCGTCGCCGCGATGCGCTCGTTCGCTTCGCCCGACTTGAGCTCGCGGCCGCGGCAGCTCGATGTCGTGGGCGCGCTCGGCTCCGGCGCGCAGCCGCTCGAGCCAGTCGCGCAGCTTCTCGGCGGACACGCAGTCCTCGCGGTTGTAGAGCTCGACAGCCGCGACGTGCGCGACGAGCGGATTCGGCGGCGGCGCGTTCGCGTCGAACGAGCTCGAGCTGTGCGTCGGCGGCGGTGCGCTCGCCAAAGCCGAGATCCTCACGCATCTCGATGGCCCACTCGATGGCGTGGCGGCTCGCGGTCGCCGCGCGCAGGTCCTGCTTGCGCACGAGACCGTAGAAGCGCTCGAGGTCCTTGATCGAGTAGCTCTCGACGCTCGCTTTGAGCGAGTGCCGCACGATCGTGTAGAGGTCGACGAACAGCTCGGCGCGCAGGATCGTGTCGAGCTCCGTCTCGCGCGTCGCGTAGCGGCCCGACAGGCGCTTGAACGTCGACGGCTCGTACGCGCCGAAGTGATAGACGTGCATGTCGGGATGTGCCCGGAACGTCGCGAGGATCAGATCGACGACGAGCTCGAACGCCTTCTTCTCTTCCTCGGGCGTCGTGGCCCACGGCGCGAGGTAGACCAGGGGAGGCGGCGGGGCGCCTGGGCGGCGCTCGGCGTCGTCGGCGACCAGCAGGCCGAACAGGTATTCGCGGCCGCCATTCGGCGCGAGCCGGTCGCCTTCGAGGTCGAGGAAGATGTCGTGCGTCGACGGCGCGGGCAGCCGCGCGAGCCCGTGCTCGGGTCCGAGCGGCTCCAGGATCTCGTGCTGGGGCGAGCCCAAGCGGCGCCCGCGCAATTGGATCGCGGCCTGATCGCGCGTGCGTACGAGCGCGTCGCGCGAGCCGCGCGTCGGTTTCGGAACGTCCTCTAGATCGCCGAGCCGCTCGAAGCGTCGCGACGTCGATGCGCCGGAGCTCCTTGATCTGCAGACGACTGATACCCGCGACGAAGCACAGGTGATCGTCGTGCCGCCGCACGCGGTCGCAGTGGGACCACCATGCGCACACATCGCACTGCGGCACCGGCTCGGGATAAGTGCTCGCGTTCTCCTCCAGCGCGGCTTCGAGGCGGCGCTTCACGAGACGGTAGTAGGCGGTGAAGTCCGCGAGCCGGTACGGTTCCGGATCGAAGTCGTGATGCGGCGCGACCACGTGCGCCTCGGTCGGCCACACGCCTTGGACGCCCGCGAGCAGCTCCGAGTACACGCACAACTGCAGGATCGTGCCCGCGCGCGTCTCGGTCGCGAGCTTCGCGTCCGTGACTTCGTACGACCACGCGCCGAGCTCGCTCGGCTGCTCGACCTTGCGCAGGAAATCCGCGCGGCCGTACCAGCGCTCGCCGCCGAGCGGCGCCTGATAGATCACGTCCGCACCCGCGCGCATCGCGGCCAGCGTCTGCCCGACCGCGTCGTCGTCCGACTCCGCATCGATCTCGACGACCTGCCCGCCGCCGGTCGCGCGCAAGTGCTCGAGGTACGCCTTCTCGTGCTCGATGCCGCGCTCGCGCAGCAGCATCCCGACCGGATCGTTCCAGAAAGGCTTGTGCGCGCGGCCTTCGGCGTGAGCGCGATTGAGCTGGCTCAGGTGGACGCAACCCAAGTGATTCGCGAGGTCGGTCGCGGAGATCCGCAGGAGCTCTTGGACTAGACGCATCGGCGGATCATAAGGTGTCGTGTCGCAGATCGGCGAGCGTGAACGCTCGGGTCGTGTGGGATACTGCGGGCGTCGCCGCAATAATCGGCGTCGGCTGGAGATTGCAGATGTCGGCGGATCGAATCGCGGAGCTGCAGAGCAGGCTCGCGGAATTCGCGGCCGCGCGGGATTGGGACCAGTTCCACTCGCCGAAGAACCTCGCGATGGCATTGTCGGTCGAGGCGGCGGAGCTCGTCGAGGAGCTCCAATGGCTCACCGAAGAGCAGAGCCGTAATCTCGACGCGGAGCGCCGCGAGCGCGTGAGGCTCGAGGCGGCCGACGTGCTCATCTATCTAATGCGGCTCGCGGACAAGCTCGAGATCGATCTGCTCGCCGCGGTCGTCGACAAGATCGCGCTCAACGAGCGCAAGTATCCCGCCGAGCGCGTGCGCGGCGATTCGCGCAAATATACGGAATACTGACGGGCCGAGTACTGACGGAGGCGGCGCGCCGGCCGCTACTTCAACCGCTGCTCGAGCTGCCCGCGCTCCATGAGCTCGTGGTAGAACGGCGTCGCGTCGCACGGCTCGCTCTCGATCAAGCCCGCCTTCGCGTCGCCACGCTGCGAGCCGCGAGTGCGGACCAGCGGCGCCGTGTAGAGCTTGTCGTAGACGGTCATCGTGCGGTCGATCGTGAGACCGTCGGCGGCGACGGTCCAACGCTCGACGATGCGCGTGTCGTTCGCCGCCGCTCATCGGATACCCGGAGCCGTCGAGCCAGCCGGGCGTGAGCATCGTCGTCTCGATCACGAGCGTGCGGTCTTCCCAGTGACCCTTCGAGAAGCCCATCGACGTGAGCGGCTGCTCCGCGGGCGGGCTTCGGCCATCCATCCAGATGCGCCGCGGCGTGTTGTCCTGCATGAACACCATCAAATAGTGATCGCCCGAGTCGAGTACCTGCATCGGGTACGGCGAGCCGAAGATCCGCGGCAGCCCGGCCGGCAAGCAGCGCAGCACGTGGTCGTCGCCGAACTTGCGGCCCTGGTAGATAGTCTTCGCCTCGGCCGTCATCGGCATCGGTTTCGGATCGAAGTCGTCGACCGTCACGTGAAACTTGTAGCGGTTCTCCCAGAAGCCCGTGATGTTCACCGGGAAGTTCTTCGCGTGCACGGTGTAGTCGACGTTCGGATCGGCTGTGACCTCCGTTACGCGTGCCCGCGCTGCCCACGCAGCGGCCGAGCTGGCGGCCCTTCTCGGGACCGCTGTCGAGGTTGATGCACGTGGCGTAGAGCTTCTTCGCGCCTTCGCGGCCCAAGTTGCCTTTCGCGCTGACGGAATAGCCGACTTGCACCGTCTGCTCGGTCCAGTTCTCGCGGCGGTAAGTCGGCAAGTTCCCGGGCGGCAGCAACGCCCACTCCTGCACGGAGCCATCCGGCATCTTCATCGAGACGTCGTAGCGAATGTGCGGGTTCTGCCACCAGACTCGGGTGACCGTGCCGTTGACTTCACCTTCGAGGCTCGCGTCGAACTCGGTTGCGAATGCGTGATGCGCGTAGACACGCGGCGCAAGAGCGGCGGCGAAACTCAACGCCACGATGACAGCCACGTAGCGGCGGCTCTGGGTTAAGGCATTCATGAGTGCTCCCCTCCTCGAAGTGTCATTGTGCCCCCCAAAACGCACTTTGCACACAGCCCGCTCGACGTTGCCCAAACCGCCTCCGCCAGATTTGCCAGCCGGAAGCCGCGACTCGGACGCGATGCGGGCGGCGGGCGGCCGGCACGAACAATAGGCGAAGCAACAAATCGCTTGCGCTACACTCGAGCGGCGATCGTGGGCTAGCCGGCCTGGCTATCGAGCCACATCGCTCGGACCTTCTTCAACTACCTAAGCAGGAGCAATAAGAATGAACGGACGTATGACTTTTGCATTCCTCGCAGTCGGGTCGATGGCGTTAACGCTCGTGGGTTGGAGCGCCCCTACTCACGCCGACGACAAAGGCCCTACTAAGCCCGACGACGACCGCCCGGGGAGAGCGGAAGACATCGGCGACTTCGTCACGATCTTCAAGGGCTTCGCGATCGCGCCGGTCAAGCTCGACCTCAAGGGCAAGAACTCCGCGCTCGTGGGGCTCGGCAGCTACATCGTGAACGCACACGGCGGCTGCAACGATTGCCACACGAGCCCGCCGTATGCGGAGGGCGGGGATCCATTCCAGGGCGAGCCGGAGCAGATCAACCAAGCCGCGTACCTCGCGGGCGGAACCACGTTCGGCCCGTTCGTGAGCCGCAACTTGACGCCGGACGCGCGCGGGCGTCCTGCGGGCTTGACCTTGGACCAGTTCTTCAAGGTCATGAGGCACGGCACCGACTTCAAGGACGGTCCGCCTCCGGGGACCGCGCTCCTGCAGGTCATGCCTTGGCCCGTATACGCGAATATGCGCGACATCGATCTGCGCGCGATCTACGAATATCTGAAGGCGATACCGCACGCGGATACGCCTCCGCCTCCGCCGATGCCCTGAGGTCGAGCACGGCTCGCGCGCCGGCCAATCGAGGCCGGCTGCGCGTGCCGGTGTCCGCTCGCGCGACTTGTAGCGGTGCCGCCGCGTTGCGAGGATTCGCGCGTGCCCTCGCAACTCACGGTGCTGATCCTCGGCGGCTACGGCGCGTTCGGTGGCCGTCTCGCGCATCTACTCTGCGACGAGCCGCGCCTGAGGCTCGCGATCGCGGGCCGGTCTCTCGCGAAGGCCGACGCGTTTTGCGCTGCGCTGCCGGGCAGAGCGGCGCGGGTGCCGGCTGAAGTCGATCGCGACCGCGACATCGCGGCGGCGATCGAGGCGCTGCGGCCCGACATCGTCGTCGACGCGTCGGGCCCGTTCCAGGCGTACGGCCGCGATCCCTACCGCGTGGTGCGCGCGGCGCTCGCAATCGGCGCGCACTACCTCGATCTCGCGGACGGCTCGGACTTCGTCCGCGGCATCGTGGAGCTCGATCCAGCTGCGCAGGCGGCAAGCCGATTCGTGCTTGCGGGCGCCAGCAGTTTCCCGGTGCTGCACGCCGCCGTGTTGCGGCACCTCGCGCGCGGCGTAGCGCGCGTCGACTCGAGCGTCGTCGGCATCGCACCCGTGCCGTACGCAGGCGTGGGCTCGACCGTGATGCGTGCGATCGCGGGCTACGCCGGCAAGCCGCTGCGGCTGCTCCGCGACGGGCGTTCGAGCACGGGCTACGCGCTGTGCGAGACGCGCCGTTTTACGATCGCGCCGCCGGGCCGCGTGCCGCTCGCTCCGCTCACGTACTCGCTCGTCGACGTGCCCGATCTCGAAGCGCTTGCGCTGGTGCGGCCCGAGATCCAGTTCGGTTTGGGCCGGAGCCGCGCCGACTCCCGCGTTCCTGCATTGGTGCTTGCGGATGCTCGCGCACGGCGTGCGGCTGCATCTCTTGCCTTCGCTCGCGCCGTTGGCGCCCACGATGCACCGCGTCGCGAATGCGCTGAAGCTCGGCGAGCAGCGCGGTGGAATGTTCGTCGAGATGCGTGGGCTGCGCGCGGACGGCGCGCCCGTCACGCGCTCGTGGCACCTGGTCGCGGAGGGCGAAGACGGGCCGAACATCCCGTCGATGGCGGCCGAGATCCTCGTTCGCCGCGTGCTCGAGGGGAATGCGCCGGCGCCCGGCGCGCGCGCGGCAGTGCACGAGATCGAGCTTGCCGAGTACGAGCGCGCGTTCGCGCGCCGCGCGATCCACTGCGGCGAACGCAGCGACGAGCTGCGCGGCGACGTGCCGCTGTACCGCGCGATCCTCGGCGACGCGTGGCGCTCGCTGCCGCAAGCGCTGCGCGACGTGCACGGCTCGGTCACGACCTCGAGCGTCGTCGGCCGCGCGACCGTCGTGCGCGGCGGCGGCCTGCTCGCTCGGCTCGTCGCGACGCTGTTCCGTTTCCCGCCATCCACCGAGGACGTCGAGCTCAAAGTGACTTTCAAGCGCGGTCGCGGCGTCGGAGACGTGGCAGCGCGAGTTCGGCTCGCACCGCTTCACGAGCGTGCAGTTCCTGGGCAGCGGGCGCTACGAAGGGCTGCTCTGCGAGCGCTTCGGTCCGTTCACGTTCGGGCTCGCGCTCGTGGTGCAGGGCAGCAAGCTCGAGCTCGTCGTTCGCCGCTGGAGCCTGCTCGGCATCCCGCTGCCGCTTAGGCTAGCGCCGCGCAGCGAGTCGTTCGAGACGGACGCGCAGCGGCGCTTCGAGTTCAGCGTTGCGATCGACCTGCCGCTCGCGGGCCGCGTCGTGAGGTACTCGGGCTGGCTCGAGCCGGCGAGCACCGAAGCGCTCGGCGCTACGCAGCAGACCTACCTCGACTGACTGCTCTATCGGCGTGCGCGCCGTCGCGGCCGCGCTCAGCTCGGGCGGCGCAGGCCTTCGAGCCGCTGGCGAACCATGGCGCTCATTCCCTCCATCGTGATGTCTGGCGCGTGTCCGGCCTTAGCGGCGTTATTGGACGTCGCCGCCCGGCAAGTGAGCGAGGTCGCGGTTGTTCTCGTTGCAGATGAACTCGAGCAGATCCGTGTCGGGCAGCAGCGTGAGGTTCTGCTTCACGGTCCAAGGTTTCGTGTACGCACCGGGATCGTCGATCGTGATCTCGAGATCCATGTGGCCGAAGTCCTTGCGCGTGTAGCGCTCGATCACGTGCAGCTTCTCCGTCGTCGGCTTGCCGACCTGATCGAGCCAGGTCTTGCCGTTGAAGCCGCGCGAATCGACGACGAGCGTGTCGCCTTCCCAGCGGCCCGTCGAATAGCCGAGCCACGTCGGATTGACCTCGTCGGCGAGCTTGCGGCCGTCCGTGAAGATCTGCCGCCAGAGCGAGAACGCTTCGTGCACGACGACGATCAGGCCTTCGGTCTGCACGAACTTGTACGGAGCGGGCGCGGCGCCGATCCGCGGCACTCCCTGCGGCAGGCAGTTCGCGTCCGGATCCTCACGCGAATGCGAGCCGTCGGCGCGCTCGTCGGCGACCTTCTTCGCCCACGGCTGGAACGGTACGTCGCCGGGCTTGAGGTCCACCGCGATGTCGCGCAGATACTTGTTCGCGTTGGGGTTCCAGAGGCCGCTGAGATCGGGCTTGCCGTCCTTCGTGCGCGGCGCGGGCGCCTCGAGGTTCGGCTCGCCGTTCGCGTTGCGCGGCACCGTATCGGGAACGTCGCGCCACCACTGGGCGCTTGCGGGCGCGGCTGCGCCGAGTGCGAGCCACGCCGCGAGCGGCGCGAGAGCAACGATGCGCCGCATGCTAGCGCTCTTCGGCGCCGCCGCCGGTGCCGCCGCTCGAGCCCGCGAGCATTTTCTTGCCCGTCGCGGTCATTACGATCGACTTCGCGTTCGCGAGATGGCTGCCATCCTTCGCGAGGCTGCCTTCGACCGTGATGAGGTCGTCGGGCTTCAGCGAGTTGCGCGTCCAGCCTAAGCGGATCAGCGCGTTGGGCCCGCCCATCTCGAGCGCCCAGTTCACGGCGGAGCCGGTCTTCTCGTCCGGCACGTCCATGTAGATATAGATATGTGGATTGGTCCACTCGACCTTCGTGACCTTGCCGGTCAGCGTGATCGGCTTCGCCGCGTCGTACTGCGCGGCGAACGAGTGGTGCGCCTGCACGGGCAACCCGGCGGCGAGCAGCGTCAGCGTGAGCGAAGCGAGAGCAGTCCTAGTCTTCATGTTTCGTCCTCGTGCGTGTCTGCGCCCGTCGCGGCGTCAGTCGGTGGCTGACTGAAGGTGCGTCAAATCGCGATTGTTCTCGTTGCAGGCGAACTCGAGCAGGTCCGTCGCGGGCCGAAGGTCGAAGTGCTCGACGACGGTCCAAGGCTGCGTGTACGCGCCTGGATCGTCGATCGTGATCTCCATGTCGAGATGTCCGTAGTCCTTGCGGCGATAGCGCTCCGTCACGCGGAGCTGCTCGGTCGAGGGTTTGCCGACTTGATCGAGCCATGCCTTGCCGTTGAAGCCGCGCGTCTCGACCACGAGCGTGTCTGCCGTCCCACTTGCCGGTGGAATAGCCGAGCCACGTCGGGTTCACCTCGTCCGCGAGCTTGCGGCCGTCCGTGAAGATCTGCCGCCACAGCGTGAACGACTCGTAGATCACGACGATCAGTCCCGGAGTCTGCACGAGCTTCCACGGGCCGGGTGCACCCGCGAGCCGGGGCACGCCCTGTGGCAGGCATCGAGCGGGCGGGTCGTCGCGCGAGTGCGCGCCGTCGCCACGCTCGTCCGCGAGCTTCTTCGCCCAGGGCTGGAACGGCACGCTCTTGATGTCGGGATGCAGGTCGGCCGCGAGGTCGCGTGAATAGGTCTTGATCGGCTCCCACACGCCGTTGAGATCGGGGCGGCCGTCGGCCAGGCGGGGCGCGGGAGCGGCGAGGTTCGGCTCGCCTCCTGCCGCGCGCGGGACGTTGCTCGTGGGAACGTTCAGCCACCACTGCGCGCCCGCCGGCCCGCAGGCTCCGAACGAAAAGACTAGGGCCCAAGCGATCGCTCGCACCGGCTTCGGCATGCGTTCTCCCCCTGCAACGCCGATCAACACTAGGGCGTTTGCCGCTGGGGTGTCAACCGCGCGGAATGCTATGCCGAATTACATGATTCTCGGAGGGGTTCGAGACGGACGCGATGGTTTTCCCACGAGCACGCCGCAACCCGGCGCGAAGCGCTAGCGGGGCTGACGAACGCGCGTCAAGGGGGTGACGGCGCGCGTCGGGGTATTCGACGAAGCGCGTAAGACCCGCGCAGATCATCGCTAAACCGGGGTTGCAGGCACGATGCTTGCCGCGATTTGCCCGAGGCACGAACATAGTCCGCCAGGCGCCGAGAACCCCCCAACCATGGCCGACATGCCCTCGTTCCGCGAGTCCAACCTCTTCGGGTCGCCGATTCGCGACCTCGGGCTCGCGATCGAGGACACGCGGCTCGCGCCCGTGATCGAGAAGTTTCGTGCGGAGCTCGCGAAGCCTCGGGATCGCGAAAGTGACGCCGAGCTTCTATTTGTCGACGGAGTGGGGCGTGCCGTTCGGCACCGTCGCGATCGCGATTCCGTTCTACCTCGCGCGGCCCGAGCTCACGGAGCTGCACGGCGAGGAAGTCGGCCACATCGAGGGCTTCAACGAGGCGGACATCTTGCGCTACCTCCGGCACGAGATGGGCCACGTCGTGAACTACGCTTACAAGCTCTACGACGACGAAGCATGGGTGAAGCTGTTCGGCTCGATCACGCAGTCGTATCGCGAGGAGTATCGGCCGCAGCCGTTCAGCCGCCGGTTCGTGCGCCATCTGCCCGGCTGGTACGCGCAGAAGCATCCCGACGAGGACTGGTCCGAGACGTTCGCCGTGTGGATGACGCCGGGTAGCGACTGGCGTTCGGACTACGGGGAGCTGCCGACCGCGCTCGCGAAGCTCGAGTACTGCGATCGCACGCTGCACGCGATCGTCGCGCGCGAGCCGCTCGTGACGGCCGCGGAGCACGACGAGGACGTCACGGGCCTGCATTTCTCGCTCGAGGACTACTACCGGGACACGTCGCCGGAGAGCGAGCCCGGCGCCGCAGGCCTCGACGGTGATTTGCGCGCGATCTTCGACGATCTCCCTGACGCGAGCGAGCAGGGCGCCGCGGCCGAGACGCGGCCGGCCGGTGCGCTGATCCGCAAGCTCGAACGCCAGCTCATGGCCGACGTGTTCCGCTGGACCGGGCACTTTCCGGAGAAGACCCGCACCCTGATCCGCGATCTCGCGAAGCGAGCCGAGGCGCTCGAGCAGGGATATCCGCAGGACGCGGAGAGCGCCGCGATCGTCGGTGTCACGATCCTCGTGACGTCGCTGGCCATGAACTTCGTGCACCGCGGCGCGTACTTTCCTGAAACGGTGGGGGCGGTACTCGCGGATGCGAAGGAGCCACGCGCCGCGAGGACGGACGGCCCGAAGGCCGATGCCGCGAAGGCCGATGCCGCGAAGGCCGACGCCGCGAAGGGCGACGGCTCGAAGGCCGATGCCGCGAAGGCCGACGCTGCGAAGGCCGACGGCTCGAAGGCGACGCCGCGAAGGTCGACGCTCCGAGGCCAGAGGCTCCGAAGCCAGGGCCGGAGAAAGTCGACGACGACGGCGGTGCTCCGCAGTAGCCGGCGGCAGCGCTCGCCGAGCGATCGAGGCGAAGTCACGAGTCGCGTCGTCCGACGCGGCGGGATCGGCTCAGGTCGCGGCTTCGCGTGCCTTCTTGCGCTTGCGCTGTGCACGGCTGCGGTGCTTCCAGCGCTCGATCGCGAGCTTCGCGATCCGGTTCACTAGCTCGGGATAACTGATGCCGTGCGCTCTCGCCGCGACCGCGAACTCGCTGTGCTCCTCGAGATAACAGTTCGCGTTCACCTCGATCACGAAGATCTCGCCGGTTTGCGCGAGCCGCAAGTCGATACGGCCGTAGTCCCGCACGCGCAGCGCGCGATACGCCTCGAGCGACACCTTTTGGAGCCGTGCACGCAGCTCGGGGTCCAGGTCGGGCACGACCACCTTCGTGCCATGGAACCGGTCGCTCTTCTCGTCGAACTTCGCCTGCTTGTCCATGACCTTGACGCTGCCGTCCTTCATGCCCGAGAAGTCCATCTCGAGCGGCGGAAGCGCCGTGAGCTCCTCATTGCCGAGAACGCCCACGTAGAATTCGCGGCCTTCGATGTATTCCTCGGCGAGCGCCGTGTCGCCGAACGTCTTGTGGATGTAAAGGACGCGCTCCATCAGCTGCTGCGTGTTGCGCACCAACGATTTCTCGTCGATGCCGATCGACGCGTCCATCCGCAGCGGCTTCACGAACAGCGGCATGCGCAGATTGCCGCCGGTCTCGAAGTCTGCGTCCGGCGCGAACGTGGCGAAGTCGGGATACGGGATGCGCTCGAACGCGAGCAGCTTCTTCGCGAGCGCCTTGTCCTCTTGGAGGAAGATCTCGCCGGGTCCGCCGCCCGTGTACGGCAGCTCGAGCAAGTCGAGCAGCCCCGCGACGCCCATCGTGCCGCCGAGAATGTCGTGGCCGAACGACTCGACGAGGTTGAAGATCAGGTCCGGCTTCGGTCGTTTGAGGCCGTCGATGATCTCGGTGACGTCGTGGCGGATCGTGCGGATCGACGTCTTGTGGCCTTCCGTCCCGAGAGCCTGCGCGACTTGCTCCATGACGATGTCCGGCTTCTCGTCGCCGGGCTCGAGGTAGGCGAGGATAGTGATGTCCATCTAGCGGTGGTCGCGGCCCTGTATCTGTTCACCAAGCGTACTTGGTCTCGAACATGCATGCTGTGACGCACGGATAGTAATACGTGCAGCGGCGCGACCGTGCAAGTCGTCCGCGTCACAAGGGTAGCGAACCGATCGAAACGGTCCTAGCATTCGCGAAGCGCGGAACTGCGCGCGGGAACTGTGGGGGTGCTCGTGTTGGAGAAAATCTCGGCCGCCGCGTTCTCGGCGGCTGCTGGTTTGCTGGTCGCTTTGCTCGCGGCCGGGTGCGACTCCGCGCCGACGCCAAGCGCCGGCGCAAACGCGCCGCGCGCTGCGTCTGCTGCCGGCGCGAACGGCGACGACGCGGCATACCGTAACGCCGTCGATATGCGGCTCGTCGGCTACGACGACTTGCAGGCACGCTCCGCGTATCAGCCGATCGTGCACGCCTACGGCGCGCGGCGGATTCTGTTCGTCGGCCACCACGCGGGCGAGGCGCCGAATCCGCTCACCGGCAAGGTCGAGAAGAATGGACTGTCGATCCTCGACGTCACCGAGCCGGCCGCGCCGAAGTATCTCGTGCACGTGCCGCCGACCGGGCCCGACGCGAGCGGCACGCAACACGTGCAGGTATGCGACGGCAGCGCGTTGCCGCGCGTCGATGGTCGCGGGGCCGATCCTGCGAAGGTCTATGCGATTCGCACCAACGGCCAGTTGAGCTACGAGGTCCTCGACGTCACCGACCCGAGCCGCCCGACCTTCGTCACGACCATCGCCGAGACTGGGACGTCGTCGCGCCCGAAGTCGGATCGCGGCGATCGCGAGACGCACAAGTTCCAGTGGGACTGCGCGACCGGCATCGCGTATCTCAACGGCACGGCGCAGGGCTGGCGTGTGACGCGCGTGCTCCAGGTGTTCGACCTCGCCGATCCGACGACACCTAAGCACGTTCGTGACTTCGGCCTCGTCGGCTACGAGCCCGACGCGGCCGGTCCGTACCCGGAGCCGCAGATCGCGGGACTGCACCAGCCGACCGTCGTCGGCGGCCGCATGTACTTGGGCTACAACAGCGGCGACGACGGCGTGCTGCAGATCGTCGATCGCGACAAGTTCCTGATCGGCGAGAGCGGCGGCGCCGCGCTCGTGCGCGAGGCGTTCAGCAGGCCGCTCGTAGCGACGGCGTCGATTCCGCCGACTGCCGCGAATCTGCGCTACCCGGAGATCGCGCGAGTCGACATGCCGAGCTATTGGGGCGTGCACACCGCGAAGCCGATCTACGGATTCGAGATCGCGGACTACGCCGACAACAAGGACGCTCGGACGCGCGACCTCCTGCTCGTGTCGTCGGAGTCGGAGACGTTCCGCTGCCAGGAGCCGCGCGACGTGATGATGATCTTCGACATCACGGAGGAGCGACACCCGTCGCGATCTCGACGTTCCAAGTGCCCGAGGAGCCGGGCGACTTCTGCCATCGCGGCGGGCGTTTCGGGCCGCACTCGTTCGCGGACGAATACAACCCGGCGTTCGACAAGAAGCTCGTGGTGCTCGCGTATTTCAACGCGGGCGTGCGCGTCGTGGATATCCGCAACCCGTTCGTGCCGGTCGAGGTCGCGCGCTACATCCCCGAGATGACCGCGAACACGACGGAGTCGTGCATCGACATCGGCGGTACGCGCGAGTGCAAGCGCGCGATCCAGACCAACAACGTCAACCTCGACGATCGCGGCTACATCTACGCGCTCGACCGCGCGTCGACGGGGCTGCACATCCTCGAGCTCACCGGCGCCGCGCGCGCGATCGCGGGACTCTGACGCGCGGACGCGCCGCCCGTGCCCGAGCGGTTCGGCCGGGTTGGCGGCGCTGTTCTCGGCGCTCGGTCGCTAGCCTATGATGTTCGCCTTCCAATAAGAGGGGACGACACCATGCGTATCAATCCAAGCCTCATTGCTGGCGTGCTTGCGGCCGCGGTGCTGACGTCGATCCAGGCCGCCCGCGCTCGCCGCGAAGATCGCGGTGATCGGCACCGGCAACGTCGGCGAGGCGCTCGGGCCCGAGTTCGCCGCGCAAGGACACACGATCGTATACGGCTCGCGCGAGCCGACGCGCCAGGACGTGAAGGACCTCGTCGCGAAGACGGGGCACGGCGCGAGCGCGACGACGCAGAAGGAAGCCGTCGTCGGCGCCGACATCGTCGTGATCGCCGTGCCGGGCGGCTCGGCCGAGGAGGTCGTGAAGAGCCTCGGCGACCTGTCGGGCAAGATCATCCTCGACCCGACCAATCGCGTGAATCGCAACACTCCCGACGGCTACGTCAACTACGACAAGCCCGCGAACGCCGCTTCGAACGCCGAGCTGATCCAAGTCGCTCGCGCCCCGCGCGAAGGTCGTGAAGGCGTTCAACACGCTGAACGTGCGCCAGATGACCGACCCCGAAACCGCGGGCGGCCCGATCACGATCGCGATCGCGGGCGACGACGCGCAAGCGAAGGCGACGATCACGGGGCTCATCAAGGGCATGGGCCTCGAGGCCGTCGACTTCGGGCCGCTGCGCTTCGCGCACGTGCTCGAGGAAATGTTGATCGTCTGGGCGAACGCGCGCGGCCACAACGCTGCGTTCAACTACTACATGCGTCCGCAGCCGGCGGCGCCGGCACCCGCTACGGCGCGCTGAGTCAAGCGCGTCGATGGCGACCGCGCGCGTGGCGGCGGGCGTCGCGGCCGCAGCCGCGGCTCGTCGCTGCGCTTGCGCTCGGCTGCGCGGCGGGCGCGCAGGAGAAGCATCGGATCGTCGGCACCCGGGTGCCGGGCGATCGTGCGGTGCCCAACCCGCTGCCGCTCACGGCCGCGGCGCGGCGCGCGACCGACGCGGCGCGGGCAGTAGCGACCGAAGCGGCCGACGCGACCGAGGCAGTCGAGGAGGCCGATCCGCGCCCGTGCGCTGCCCCCGGCATGCCCGCAATGCTCGACACGCAGTTCCGCCGTCGAGATCACGCAGCAGGGCGACAAGATTGTCATCCGCTACGCGGAATGGGATGCGACGCGCACCGTCTACACGAATCCTCGCAACGGTCCGCCGACGCAGCAGCCATCGGCGTTTGGCGTCTCGTTCGGCCGGTGGGAGGGCGAGACGCTCGCGATCTTCACGACCTACATCGCGTATCCGTACTTCGATCGCGCCGGCACGCCGCAGAGCGCCGCCGTGAGCGTGCTCGAGCGGTACACGCCGAGCGCCGACGGCTCGCGGCTCGAATCGAAGGTCACCGTGACGGACGCGGCGACGTTCACGGCACCGGTCGTTATCGCGGGATCGATGGCGGCCGTGGGCGCGCCAGCCGCCGCGCCGGGCCCGCAGGACGCAGGCGCGACGAACGCTGCTGCGCCGGACGCGAGCGCGGGAGGCGCGGTGAGCTCGGGCGCCGCACCTGCGCTTGTCGCGGGCGGCTGCGTTGGTTAAGTTTCGGGCGTGATGGAGAAGAGCGCTTGAAATTGGCCGGCCTGTCGATCGAAGAGATTCGCGGGCGCTACGCGCGCGCCGACGAGCCCGTCACGCCGCAAGCGCTGAGCAAGCTCAAGCGCGACCCCCGGCACGGCGTGCGCCAGATCTACGAGAGCCTCAAGAAGCGCTACGAGCGCGACGCTCGCCGAGCGCACCCGGCTCGACGCGATGCTGAACTTCGAGCGCGTCTTGTGGCGCGCGGGCGTGCAGCACATCGCGGGCGTCGACGAGGTCGGCATGGGCCCGCTCGCGGGCCCCGTGATCGCCGCCGCCGTCATCTTCCCGCCGCACACGGAGCTGCCGGGCATCGACGATTCGAAACGCCTCGATCTCGAGCAGCGCACGGAGGCCGAGCGGCGGATTCGCGAGTCGGCCGCCGGCATCGGCATCGGCCGCGCCGAAGTAGAGGAGATCGACAGCGTCAACATCTATCACGCCGGGCTGCTCGCGATGCGCCGCGCGGTCGAGGCGTTGCCGATGCGCCCGCAGCACGTGCTCGTCGACGCGCGCAGCATCCCGGGCGTCGACGTGCCGCAGAACTGCTTCAACAAGGGCGACGGCATCGATTTTTCGATCGCGGCCGCGTCGATCGTCGCGAAGACGCATCGCGACCGTCTGATGGACGAGCTCGCGCGCAGCTACCCGGCCTACGGCTTCGACCGCCACAAGGGCTACAGCACGCCCGAGCACCAGGACGCGATCCGCGCGCACGGACCCTGCGCGATCCACCGCAAGTCGTTCACGTACATCCGCGAGCTGTGCGGCGAGTACTCGGCGCTGTTCTATTCGCTCAAAGAACGGCTCGACACCGCTGCGGCGCACGCCGATCTCGAGGCGCTCGACGACGAGCTCGCGGCGTGCAGCTCGGCGCTCGCCGAGCACGAGCAGCGCAAGCTCAAGCTCGTGTTGTCGCGGCGCTGGAGGGCGCTGTAGCGGCGTAATTCTCCATCCTCCACGCGCGATTGGCCGTTGCTGGGGCAGCTTGCAGTGGCACGATCGCTAGGAGGGAGGGTTTCGATGTCCACTGCGCCGATTCGTCTGCCGTCGATGGCGGCCACCGGTATCGCCGGTCTCGACGACATCCTGGCCGGCGGGTTCACCCGCAACCGCCTGTTCCTCGTCGAAGGCGTGCCGGGTTCCGGCAAGA
The DNA here is from genome assembly GCA_963742115.1 of uncultured Gammaproteobacteria bacterium. Taxonomy (GTDB): domain Bacteria; phylum Pseudomonadota; class Gammaproteobacteria; order Steroidobacterales; family Rariloculaceae; genus FEN-1219. The sequence goes on along the minus strand of CAVUKQ010000003.1, from coordinate 12,692 downwards.
CCACGCTCGCGCTGCAGTTCTTGCTGGCGGGCGCGCAGCTCGGCGAGCCCGTGCTCTACGTGACGCTGTCGGAGACCGACGAAGAGCTGCGCGCCGTCGCCGACTCGCACGGCTGGGATCTCGACGGCGTGCACGATTCGCGAGCTGACTCCGCCCGAGTCCGAGCTCGAGCCCGATGAGCAGAACACGATGTTCCACCCGTCCGAGGTCGAGCTCGCCGAGACGACGCAAGCGGATTCTCGCAAGACGTCGACGCGTTTGAAACCGACGCGCCTGGTCTTCGACTCGCTGTCGGAGCTGCGGCTGCTCGCGGGCAACGCGCTGCGCTATCGCCGCCAGATCCTCGCGTTGAAGCAGTTCTTCGCGACGCGCGCGTTGCACGGTGCTGCTGCTCGACGACCTGACGGCGACCGACCACGACCTGCAGATGCAGAGCATCGCGCACGGCGTCGTGCTGCTCGATCAGCTGAATCCGCGAGTACGGCGCCGAGCGCCGCCGGCTGCGGGTCGTTGAAGTATCGCGGCGTACAATTCCGCGGCGGCTACCACGACTACGTCGATCCGACGCGGCGGCATCGAGGTGTTCCCGCGGCTCGTCGCGGCGGAGCATCGGCACATCGCCGAGCGCCGCAAGCTGCGCGAGCGACATCGCGGCAGCTCGACTCGCTGCTCGGCGGCGGGATCGAGGAAGGCACGAGCACGTTGGTCGTCGGCGCGGCCGGCACCGGCAAGTCGACGCTGGCCGCGCAGTTCGTCGCCGCGGCCGCGGACGCGCGGCGACGCGCGGCGCGATGTTCGTGTTCGACGAGACCGCGCACACCCTGTTCACGCGCTGCGAGGCGCTCGGCGTGGATCTCGCGAGCGCACATCGAAGCGGGCAGCGATCGACGCTGCAGCAAGTCGATCCAGCGGAGCTCACCCCGGGCGAGCTCATCCACTCAGATCGCGCCGCGCGGTCGAGCGACGGCGTGAAGATCGTCGTGATCGACAGCCTGAACGGCTATCTGAACGCGATGCCCGAGGAGCGGTTCCTCACGATCCAGCTGCACGAGCTGCTGATGTACCTGAGCCAGCGCGGGCGTCGCGACGATCCTGATCGGCGCACATCAGGGCCTGATCGGCGCGCAGATGAAGACGCCGGTCGACGCGAGCTACCTCGCCGACGCCGTCATCTTGCTGCGCTACTTCGAAGCCAAGGGCGAGGTGCGCCAGGCGATCTCGGTGATCAAGAAGCGCGGCGGCCATCACGAGCGCACGATCCGCGAGTTCCGGCTCGCGCGACGGCGGCATCGAGTCGGCGAAACGCTGCGGCGAGTTCCGCGGCGTGCTGACCGGCGTGCCGGTGTACGAACGGACCGGCGACGCCGCTCGATGGATAAGCCGCGGCCGTGACGCGAGCGCACACGCGGCATTCGCCAGGCGATCGCGTGCTGCTGCTGCGCGCTCACGACGAAGGACGCCGCGGTCGCGCGGGACGCTGCTGCGGCAGCCGCGGGGATCGAGGCTCGAGTCCTGCGCGAGCGTTCGACGCGCTGCTGCACGAGCTCGCGCGGGCGCCGCGGTGCTCGTGATCGCCGAGGAGACAGATGTCCGTCGAGCCGACAGCGCGCGCGCTCGCGGCCGTGCTGCGCGAGCAGCCGCCGTGGTCCGACCTTGCCGGTGTTGCTGCTCACGCGCCGAGGAGCGGATTCGCCGGTCTCGCGCGACGCGGTGCGCACGCTCGGCAACGTGACGCTGCTCGAGCGGCCGCTGCGCGTCACGACGCTCGTGAGCGCGGTTCGCACGGCTGTGCGCGCCCGGCAACGCCAATACCAAATCCGCGCTCATCTCGACGAGCGCGAGCGCGCCGCCGAGGCGCTGCGCGTCGCGGACCAGCGCAAGGACGAGTTCCTCGCGACGCTCGGGCATGAGCTGCGCAATCCGCTCGCGCCGCTGCTCACGGGACTGCACCTGCTGCGGTATCGAGCGACGACCGGGACCCCGGCATCGCGCGGATCACCGCCATGATGGAGCGGCAGGTCACGCACCTCGTGCGGCTCGTCGACGACCTGCTCGAAGTGTCGCGGATCACGCGCGGCATGATCGACGTGCAGCGCGAACCGCTCGACCTCGCTACGCTGGTTCGCGCCGCGCTCGAGACGACGCGCCGCATGTTCGAGGCCGCGCGGTCATCGAGCTCACCGTGGAGCTGCCGGAGCGAGCCGATCACGATCGAGGGCGATTCGGTGCGGCTCACGCAGGTGTTCGCGAACCTGCTGACGAACGCCGCCAAGTACACGAATGCCGGGGGCCGTATCTCGGCTCACGCGTGCGGCGCGTCGGCGAGCGCGCCGTCGTCGCGTGCGCGACAATGGTATCGGCATCCCGCCGGACGCACCTCGACTCGGTGTTCGAGATGTTCATGCAAGTCGACCGCTCGAATCGCCGCTCGCAAGGCGGGCTCGGCATCGGCCTGACGCTGGTCGCGCAGCCTCGTCGCGATGCACGGCGGCCACGGTCGCAGGCGCGCAGCGACGGGCCCGGGCACGCGGCAGCGAGTTCGTCGTCACGCTGCCGGTGCTCGCGCAGCATGCCGACGTGCGCGCGAGCCAGACCGCGCTCGATCGCGACGTTCCCGGCGCGGCGCGATGCTCGTCGTCGACGACAATCAGCGACGCCGCCGATACGCTGGCACGCTGCTCGAGCGCGCTCGGCGCGACCGTCGCCGTCGCTGCACAGCGGCGCGGCCGCGCTAGATGCGTCGTCGACGTTCAATCGCCGACGCCGTGCTGCTCGACATCGGCATGCCGGGCATGGACGGCTATGAAACGTGCGCGCCGGATTCGCGCGCAGGCCGCACGACGACACTGCTGCTGATCGCGCTCACGGGCTGGGGGCAGGATCGACGATTTGCGCCAATCGCGCGCCGCGGGCTTCGACCACCATCTCGTGAAGCCGCCCGACATCGAGCACCTGCGCGAGCTGTTGAGCGAGGGCTGGACTACCCCGCCGGGCGTGGCCGGGGGCGGCGTCGACGAGGCGAGCCCTCCGAGTCCGATTCGTCACTGATGGCGCCTCGTTTCGCATCGACACCAGCCGTTCGCCGCCGATCACCCGACCCTGGGTGACCATGTCGTAGCGTTAGCTCTTGCAGGGCGCCGGCTTCCACTTCGAGCCGTTCGGCTCGCGCTTGAAGTTCGAGCTCGTGACGAACGGCTCGTTGAGATAGGCCGGGTCGTCGACGCTCGTGGTCACGGTGAACCACAGGTCGTCGCGCTTCGGCGAAGATGTCGTAGTACTCGGTGACGACCGCGTCGGCGCTGTACGGGACGCCGTTCGAGCGCAGCCAGCCCGCGCTCAAGCTCGTAGTCACGACCTTCAGCGACGCCCAGCGCGCTTCGTCGAGGCGCGTGTCGACGACGCCGCCATCCGCGCCGCTGCCGCGCACGAGCTGTGCGATCTCCCAGGCCGCATGCGATTCGCCCTGCAGCGAGTGCGCTGCGCCCGGCGTCGAGGTGGCCGCCATCCATGCGCTCGCGCGCGGCGCCGGCTGCGCGGCGCCCGCCGCCGCCGAGCTTGCGCCCGTCGCGGGCTGGTTCGCGCCGGCGGCCGCCGCCGCCAGAGCTGCGCCCGCCGCTGCCGCGGTCGCGGTGCGCGCCGCGGCGCCGCCGGGCGGCTCGAAGCGCAGCATGCGTGTCTGCACGCCGTTGTCCGTCTCGAGCTTCAGCGTTTGGTCGTCGGCCCAAGTGACGTGCACGCGCGTCGGCGTGCGCATCAGCGCCGCCGCGCCGAACGCGAGGCACGAACCGGTCTGTGCCTCGGTCCACGTGTTCGCGACGCGCGTGCCTTCGGCGTTCAACGGCACGCTCGCGTAGTCGCCCTTCGGGGGCGTGCGCATACGCCACGCCCAGTCCTCGCTGACGACCGTGACCCAGTAGCCCGTGAGGTCGACCGGCGCGCCCGCGCGCGCGGTCGGCGGCGCCGTCGGTGCGGGACGCGCGTTGCGCGCGGGCGCCGTCGTGTTCGCGGCACCCGGCGCGGGCGGTTGCGTCCGCGCGCGCTGCTCCGAGACTTGCGCGAGCGCGGTACCTGCCGCCGACGCGCGATCACCGCCGCGAGCGTGAGCGAGACGGCGACTGCGCGCGCTCGCCAGTGGCGCTGTCGTAGCTTGTGGCGCTCGCGACGTTGGCGGCGCGCTCCGCAGCGTGCAGTGCCGGTCGCGCCGTCATGGACCTTCTCCCTTCAGGCTGTCGTAGACCGCGGCGACGAACATCGCCGTCGTCCACGGGCCCGTCTCTGCGCCGTAGCGCGCGTCCCAATCGAGCGTCGGACGCGCGGCTTGCACTTCTGCGCGCGTGAGGCCGCGGCCGAGCATCTCGCGCACGCGGTCGCGCACGATCACCACCATGTCGCGGTATTCGGCGACGTCGAACTCGTCGCTCAAGCGGCCGTGGCTCGGCACGATCATCGTGCCGCCTTGATGGTCGACGTCCGGGATTGCGAGCTCGATGATCGTGTTCAGCGCTTCGATCGTGCCTTGCACCGTGCCGCCGCGTGCCGTGTCGATCTCGGGATAGCTCACCGTGCTGAACACGTCGCCTGCTGCGATCACGTCCGAGCGATGGAGGTATGCGATCACGTCACCGTCCGTGTGGGCGGCCGGCAGATGGCGCAGCTCGATGCCTTCGCCGTCGAACGACAGCTCGCGGCGCGCGCCGTAGAACGTGTCCGTGGGCCACGCTCGCTGCGGCAGCGCCGCGGTCGCGCCGGACGGCGCGCTCACGCGCGCGAGCACGTTCTCGTGCGCGATGATCGCGGCGGTGTCCGTGACGCCCGCGCCGATTTGCGCGACCACCACGCCGCCCGTGCGCGTCTTGCCAGCGGCCGCGACGGGCTCGTTGCCGCCCATCGCGTCCGCGTCGGCGTGCGTGTTGAGCACGTAGCGGATCGGCTTGCCGCTCGCGACTTTCTCGATCGCCGCAAGCAGCTTGGGGCTCGCGCCCGCGAGCTTGGTGTCGATCACGAGCACGCCGTCCGTGCCGACCTGCACGGTCGTGTTGGCGCCCGCGCCGACGAGCAGGTAAACGCCGTTTTGGCCGTTCTCGCGGATCGGCCACACCTCGATCTCGTCCGTCGCGGCGGGCACCGGGCGCGCGGGCGCGTGCTCGGGCGCGCTGGCCTTGCCCGCGCCGCGTGCTGCCGCGGCGTCGGCGCTTGCCGCCGTTCGCGCGGCGGCGCCCGACGGTCCCGGTGCGGCGCCGCGCGCCGCCGTGCCGATCCACTCGGGGTACAGCGTGCTCGCGCCGCCTTCGGCGCCCGGAATGTCGAGATGCACTTCCTCGCGCGACGACTGCAGGTACGGATTCTTGCCCGGCAAATAGTGCGGCACGTCGTCCGCGGGGCGGTCCACCTCTTCGACCGCGGTGCACGGCCAGAGCCAGCTGCGCGCGGGCAGCGCGTGCAGCACGAAGTCGAAGTTCTGGCTCTTCACCAGCGGCTCGCTGAGATAGACGGGGTCGCGGATCACGGCGATGTGCGTGAGCTCGTTGTCGTGCCGAATGTAGTGCTCCGTCATCGTCGTGAGATCGCTCGACGGCACGCCGTTGCGCCGGTGCCAGCCGGACTTGATGTGCGTCGTCTCGACGATGAGCCGGTCGCCGCTCCAGCGCCCCGTGGAGAACCCCATCCAGGTATGCGGCGCGTACTCGGGCGGATGAGGCCGGCCGTCCATCCAGATCGTGCGCGTCTGCTCGTAGGTGCTGATGTAATGCTTGATCGCGATCACTTCCTGCGTGCGCGGGTCTTTCTCTTCCCAGATTCGCAGGTTCATCGGGCCGCGATAGATGTAAGGCGACACATGCACGCGGCACTGCTGCTGCGGCATGCTGAGCCGTGCCGCGTCCCAGCTCTCGGCGAACTGGCGCGCGGCGGCGGTGAGAGGGATGCCCGTGTAGTCGCCGTAGCCGACGCCGGGCCCGCGGTCGGGCAAGTCCTCGTGGCGCAGCGAGCGCCACGCGCCCGAGAGATCGACTTGAGCGCCGGCAGGCTGCGCGCCGAGCGCGCAGACCAACGCCGCGACACATATATATGGCGTGCTTCGGCTCACCAATCCCCCTTACGCGGCCTTGCACCGTGACGGTGTCTTTCGAGCATTGTCCCCGATTGCTCGGGGATTTGCGCGTTAGACGGTCTCGGGTCCGAGCCTAGGGATGCGCGCTCTAGCTGCCGCCGCGTGCGGTCTCGCCGCCGCCGAGCTCGCGGGTCTGCACGTCGACGTTCATCGAGTGGAACAGATTGCGCGCGCCGACGAACGAACCCGAAACGGGCATCACGCCGCGCGGGTGCTGGCTCACGCCGGTCGCCACGTGCTGGAGGCCGATGGCTTTGCCGGACGTCGGGTCGAAGCCGCGCCAGCCGAGACCCGGCAAGTAGCATTCGGTCCACGCGTGAGTGGACGCGTGGCCGGCGAGCGACGCCGCACCGTGCACGTATCCGCTCGCGAACCTGCTCGCGATGCCTAGCACGCGCGCGGCCTCCATCAACAGAGTTGCCATATCGCGGCACGAGCCGCTCGCCGATTCCAGGGTTTGCCGCGGAGTTTGCACGCCTTTCTCGGCACGCCGCCGATAGGCCACGGTCGCATGCACACGGCCGCAAAGGTCGAGCAGCATGCCCTCGGCGTCGGCCGCGCGCCGCGCGAGAGTCGCGTCGAGCCATTTCTGCAGCTCGCCGGCGTCGTCGGGAAACGAGAGGTGCCGGTACGCGTCGATCACCGGTAGCTCCTCGATGGCGTAAGGCGGCGGCCAGGCCACCAGCCAAGGCTCGTGGAAATGCTTCTCGGGGAACGGCTCCACGCGCTCCACCGTCACGTCGTTCACGATCTCGAGTCGTTCGGCCGGCACCGTGAAGTCGACGAGCGCGAGCGAATTGCCGTAGACGTCCCGCACCCAGGTGACTTCGTGCGCGGGCTCGATCTGGACGTGCATGTCGACGATGCGCAGGTCGTGACCTTCGCGGGGCCGCAGCACGAGCCGATGCTGCCCGAACGTTACGGGCTGCGAGTATGAATACGCGGTACGGTGATAGATGTGGAGACGCAGCACGTCCTCAGCTTACGACGTGCCGCGCCCGCGAAGCGAACCGGGTGCCGGAGTCGGGTGAACGAAACTCAGCTCGTGCCCGTGGGAAGCGTGATGCCGCGCCGTTCCAAGTGGCGGCGCGGAATGGGTACGAACGGCCGATCGTCGGCGAGCTCGCACGCCACTTGCACGCGCGTGCACTCGACGGAGCCGAAGACGCTGGCGACGGCCGTGTCCGCCGCGTCGCGCCCCGTTGCGATCCGCACGAGGCCGTTCAAGTGCGCGAGCCGAGTCGCGTCGAACACCATCCACTGCCCGCCGATGTAGCACTCGAAGCATGCGTGGAAGTCCGGCGGATCGAGCGCGTACGCGTAGCCGGTGAAGTAGCGCGCCGGAATGTTCAGCGCACGGCACAGCGCGATGCCGAGGTGAGCGAAGTCGCGGCACACGCCGACGCGCTGCGTCACCGTGTCGTAGGCGGACGTGCCGGAGTCGGTGGTGCCGCGCAGGTACTCGACGTTCGCGTAGATCCAGTCCGCGATCGCGACCACCTTGTCGTGCGGCTTCTCGAGTTTGCCGAACAGGTCCCACGCCAGCCGGCCGAGCCGGTCGCTTTGGCAATACCGGGACGGAAATAGAAAAGGGAGCGCCGCGTCCTCCAGCGACGCGACGGGCGTCGTCGCGATGCGTGAGGCGGTGCGCACCTCGAAGTCGCAGTCCACCTTCGCCCGATAGCGCAGGGAGAGCTGCTTGTTCGCGCCCGTCTCGAGCCTCACGAAGCGGTTGCCCGCGTCGTCGGCGAACTCCCTGCAGTCCACTCGCGGTTCGATCGTGAAGGTCTCCTCCAAGATCGCCTGCGCCGCGTTGCGTTGCGCATGCACGCTCAGGATCATCGCGGAGCGAAACCCCACGGTGTAATCGAGCTCAGCTGTGACGTCGAAAATCATGGCGACGATGTGCAATTCGCGTGCCGCTGTGTTGGGGGCGTCGCGCAGGCCGTTTCCAAGGAGCGACGCGTCGGAGCTAGCCGTCGTACTGCAAAACGTGCAAGCCCGCGTTCCAATCCGTGACGTACATGAGGCCCTCGCTAGTCACGAAGCAGTCGCAGGTGAGCGCGCTGCGCGTGACGTTCGGCCGCGGGTCGAGCATCTTCGCGGGCAGCGGCGGGATCCACGACGCGATCTCGCGCGGCGCGTAGGCGTCGCGGATGTCGAACACGCGCACGCCCGCGTCGTGGTACGTCGCGAAGATCGTCTCCTCGCTCACGAAGCTGCCGGGGCGGTTTTCGTGCAGGTTGTGCGGGCCGAAGTTGCCCATCGCGCAGAAGTCGCGGCCGGCGGGTGTCGGCAGAGTCGCGATCGGCACCGGGTTCGCGTCCGCGCGCACGTCGACGATCCAGCTGTAGAACAGCCCCTTGGCGCAGAAGTCCGCGTTCGACTCGTCCGCGACGATCGCGAGCTTGCGGTTCGGGAGCGGCAGCGGCGTGTGCGTGCCGCCCGGGTACGGCGGCGACCAGTTCACGTGCGACAAGAGCTTCGGGCTCGACGCGTCGCTCACGTCGTGGATCGTGAAGCCGCCGTCGCGCCACGCGGCGTAGCCGCGGTCGCCCGCGACGATCATGTGGTGCAGCGCGTAACGCTTGCCCTGCGGGTTGGTCGGCGTCTCGCCGCCCGCGCGGTGCATGCCGGGCAGCCACCAGCGCGAGACGATTTCCGGCTTCGTGACGTTCTGCAAATCCACGATGCAGAGGATGTGATCCGTGAAGCCGTCGAAGTGCGCCGAGACGTACGCGAAGCGCCCGCCGGCCCACCACAACCGGTTGACGCCGATGCCGGGCATCTCGAGGAATGCGATCTCACGAGGCTTCGCGGGATTCTTCGCGACGTCGAAGATCGACAGCCCCGCGCGGAACCCGGCGCCGGGTCCGGGCGCTTCGTGATGCTGTCCGCGAGCGTGTTCTCGAAGTAGTCGCGCGAGTTGTCGTAAGACTGCGCGCGCGCGAGGTTCGCGCCGTTCGCGAGCAGCAGGTAGTCGCCCGCGATCTGGAAGTGATGCGTGCGCGTGTTCGGCGTCACGAAGTAGTGCACGGGCTTGAGGTTTCGCGGGTCGCGCGCGTCGAGCACGGTGACCCCGTCGCTGAACATGTGGCCGACGTATAGGTGGCCGCGGTTCGTCATCGTCTGCACGCTGTCGGGCCGGCCGCCGATGTCGCTGTACGACACGTGTCGGATACGGTTGCCGATGCCCTCGGGCGGGATGTCGGCCGCCGCGGCGATGGCGCGTGCGCGTGCGTCGTCGGCCGATTGGGCTCCGAGATAGCGCGGCAGCGCGGCAGCCGCGGCCGCACCGGCGAGCGAGGTCAAATGAGCGCGGCGCGTGATCATTCCCATGAGCGAGCCTTTGCTGATCGCCGAGCGTCAGATCAGATCGTCGCGAGTATCGCACTTGGCGGTTCGAACCAGATACCATCGGTCCGCTTCCCTAGCCGAGGTCTACCACCATGACGAAGGCGACGTTGTCGGTCCCGCGCGCTCCGAGTCTCGACCGGCGTGCATTTTTGGGCGGCGCGGCCGGCGTCGCGGCCACGCTGGCTCGCCGGAACGCGCGACGCCGCGGCCCAGAAGGCCGCGCCGATCTCGCCCGAAGCGACGCCGCGCGACTGGTCCGCCGGCGCGCCGCTGCGCTATCCCGATCCCGACATCGTCGTGCTCGATCCGCGCTTCCAGCGCTATATCCTGTTCAACACCCCGATCCAGCGGCTCTATACCGGCTCGCTCTGGGCCGAAGGGCCCGCGTGGAACGGCGTCGGCCGCTACGTCGTCTGGAGCGACATCCCGAACGACCGCCAGCTGCGCTACATCGACGAGGACGCGCGCGTCACGACGTTCCGGAATCCGTCCGGCAACAGCAACGGCAATACGTTCGACTTCCAGGGGCGGCAGGTTTCGTGCGAGCACGGCGGGCGGCGCGTCGCGCGCTACGAGCCGAACGGCAGCGTCACGACTGTCGCCGACAATTTCAACGGCAAGCGCTTGAACTCGCCGAACGACGTGGTCGTGCATCCGGACGGCAGCGTGTGGTTCACGGATCCACCCTACGGCATCCTCGGCGACTACGAAGGCAACCGCGCGGAGCCCGAGACGAAGGAGGCGGTGTATCGCGTCGATCCGCAGTCGGGACGCGTCGCGCTCGCTTCGGACGAGGTCGGCGCACCGAATGGCCTGTGCTTCTCGCCGGACTACACGAAGCTCTACGTCGCGGACACGGGCGCGCCGCGCGAGATCAAGGTCTGGGACGTCGCGGGCGCGGGGCTGCGCAATCCGCGCCGCTTCGCGCAGATCGATATCCCGGGCGCCGGCACCCCAACTGCCGCCGACGGCATCCGCTGCGACGCCGACGGCAACCTCTGGGCCGGCGCGCGGCCCGGCGTGCAGGTGATCGCGCCGGACGGTCAGCGGATCGGGATGATCCGGTTGCCGGAGGTCTGCGCGAACGTGTGCTTCGGCGGCGCCAAGCGCAACCGGTTGTTCATGACGGCGAGCCAGTCGCTCTACGCGGTGTACGTCGGCGTCAAGGGAGCGCACATCGCCTAACGCACCGGATCAAGGATGATGAGAGCCACGCTCAACGCGACCTCCGCGCTTCTGCTCGGCATGGCCGTGCTGATGCTCGGCGCCGGCTTGCAGGCCACGCTGCTCGGGCTTCGCGCGACGCTCGAAGGGTTCCCGACCGCGGTCACGGGCGCCGTGATGGCCGCGTACTATGTCGGCTATGTCTGTGGCTCGCTCGCGGCGCCGGCGCTCGTGGCGCGCGTCGGGCACATCCGCGTGTTCGCGGCGCTGACCTCGGTCGCCGCAGCGACGATCCTGACGCAAGCCGTATTCGTCGGGCCCGTGATCTGGGGGTTGCTGCGCGCCGTGTCTGGATTCTGCTTCGCCGGAATCTACGTCATCGCCGAGAGCTGGCTCAACGACCGCGCCGACAATCGCACGCGTGGCCGCCTATTGTCGATCTACATGGTCGTGATCTATTTCGGTCTCGGGCTCGCGCAGTTCGAGCTAAACCTCGCCGATCCGCGCGGCTTTGAGCTGTTCATCCTGATCGCCGTGCTGATCTCGCTCGCGGTCGTGCCGATGGCGCTCAGCGCGCAACGCGCGCCGGATTTCGCGCTGCCGCACCGGGTGAGCTTCCGCGAGCTCGCCGCGGTGTCGCCGCTCGGCGTGCTCGGCGTGCTGTGCTCGGGCGCGGTGTCCGGAACGCTGTTCTCGCTCGGCTCGGTGTACGCGGTCCATAGCGGCTTCGACAACGCTGGAATCGCGGCCTTCATGGCCTGCAGCATCCTGCCTGCGGTCGTCGTGCAGCTGCCGGTCGGCCGCTGGTCGGACCGGATGGATCGGCGCACGGTGCTCGTTGCGATGTCGCTGCTCGCGGCGGTCGCGGCGTCGGCTGCGCTAATGCTGTCCTCGTCGCCGGCTTGGGGAGCTTTCGCCGTCGCGGTCGCCGCGTGCGGCGGGATGTCGCTGACGACGTACGCGCTGTGCGTCGCGCACATCAACGATCACCTGCGTCCCGAGCAGATGGTTGCCGCGAGCGGCACCGTGATCCTCGTGAACGGCGCGGGCGCAGTCGTCGGGCCGCTCGTGGTTTCGGCCGCGATGCAGTCGGCGGGGCCGGGCGCCTATTTCGGCTCGATTGCCGCGATGCACGTAGCGCTCGCCGCATTCGCCGTCTGGCGCAAGAAACGCGCGCACCCGGTGCCGGCCGAGGACAAGACGCGCTTCGTGGGCGCGCCGCCGCAGGCCGCACCGACCGGGCGGCTTGCCGCGCCCGCGGCGGCCGCAGGAGGACCCGGCGCGCCCAAGTGAAGTATCGTGTGCGCGAGGGGGGTAGGCATGAAGCGCACAATCTCGCGGCGGCGAACGCTGCAGGTGACCGGCGCCATCGTCGCGGCGGCGTTGCTGCCGCGCTGGGCGTTCGGACAGCAGGGGACCCAAGATTCGCGGGCGCGCGCGGCCGATCTCACGGGAAGGCTCGCGCGCTACATGGCGGAAGCGACCACGCGCGCGCTGCCCGCGCGTGTCGAGCTCGCCGCGAAGCACCGCATCCTCGACACGCTGAGCGCGATCGTGTCGGGCGCGCGCCTGAAGCCCGGCGAGCTCACGATCGAATATGTGCGTGCGCTCGGCGGCACGGCCGAGGCGTGCGTCGCTACGACGAGCATCGTCACGACCGCCGTCAACGCGGCGTTCGCGAACGGCATGTTCGCGCACGCGGACGAGACCGACGACTTCCATCCGTTCACCAAAGCGCATCCGGGGTGCTCCGTCGTCCCCGCGGCGCTTGCGATGGCGGAGCGCGAGCGAGCTTCCGGCGCCGCGCTGATTCGCGCCGTCGTGCTCGGCTACGACCTCGCGTGCCGATTCCTCATGGCGCTCGGGCCGGACTCCGTGCGCGCCGCGGACCGCAGCGCCGAAGGCTACAGCTCCACGTTCGGCGCGACGGCGGCCGCGGCAGCGGTCGCGGGGTTCGACGAGACGCGAATGCGGTTCGCGATCTCGTACGCCGCGCAGCAGGTGTCGGGCATTTGGAGCTGGGAGCGCGACGCGGAGCACGTCGAGAAGGCGTTCGACTTCA
>CAVUKQ010000002.1:0-17273 GCA_963742115.1 uncultured Gammaproteobacteria bacterium | reverse complement strand
GAAACACATCGATACCATCTGCGCCATCACCCAATTCGTCGACCCTGTCGATCGTGTTGCTGTTCGGCTCTCACGTAGTCGCGGCCCAGGAGGCCGAGTTCGAGGCCGCGAAGAGACTCACCGAGATCGATAAGGAGTCGGCCCAAGTCCTCAAGGACTTCAAGGAATGAAAGGTGGCGAGCGGCTCTTCAACAAGGCCGCCGGCTATGCGGTGTTCAAGGTCACGAAGGCCGGCTTGGGCGTGTCGGGCGCGGGCGGCGGCGGCGTCGCGGTCGACAAGAAGACCGGCGCACGCACGTACATGCGCATGGGCTCTGCGGGCGCGGGGCTCACCATCGGCGCGAGCAAGTACGACATTGTGATCCTGTTCGAGACGCCGCAGAAGTTCCAGGAGTTCGCGAAGGGCGGCTGGGACTCGTCGGCGACCGCGCAGGCCGCGGCGGCAACAAGGCGCCGAGGTCTCGTCGACGTTCTTCGACGGCGTCGCGTACTACCAGATCGGCAGCAAGGGCTTGATGGCGAGCGCCGACGTTTCCGGCACCAAGTTCTGGGTCGCGACGACATCAACGAGAAGTAGCGCGTCTGCGCTGATCGCCGCAACTTCCCGGCATGACAGTACGCACACGATCCGCACCGAGTCCGACGGGTTATCTGCACATCGGCGGAGTTCGCACGGCACTATTCAATTGGCTGTTCTCGCGCCAGCACGGCGGCCAGTTTCTACTGCGCATCGACGACACAGACCAACAACGCAACATCGCGGAGGCGCTGCAGCCCATCCTCGATGGTTTTCGCTGGCTCGGCATCGATTGGGACGAGGGGCCCGAGGTGGGCGGACCTCATGCCCCGTACTTCCAGTCGCAACGGCACGAGGCGTACCGGGCCGCCGCCGCGCGTCTGCTCGAAGCGGGCCATGCGTATCGCGACTACGCGACGACCGAGGAGATCCAGGCCGAGCGCACCGCCGCCGAGAAGGACAAGCGCGCGTTTCTCTACAGCCGCACGTGGATGGCCGTCACCGACGCGGACGCGAAGCGGTTCGAAGCCGAAGGGCGCAAGGGAGTCGTGCGGCTCAAAATGCCGCGCGAAGGTCAGTGCCGCTTTCATGACCTCGTGCGGGGCGACGTCGCGTTCGACTGGGCCAATGAGCAGGATCACGTCGTGCAGCGAGCGGACGGCACCTGTCTCTATCACTTGGCGAGCGCGGTCGACGATCACGATTTCCGCATCACGCATGTGATCCGGGCGATCGAGCACCTCTCGAATACCCCACGGCAGATCTTCATCCTCCAGGGACTGGGTTACTCGCTGCCCGAGTTCGCACACCTGCCGTACGTCGCCGAGCCCGGCAGCCAGAACAAGCTGAGCAAGCGCAAGATCGCGCAGTACCTCAAGAACCCGGACTTCAAACGCCTTTACGACCACGGACTCGACATCGCGGCGAAGATCGCTCATCCGACGACACCCGAGACGTTCAACCCGGTCGTCGTCGATTTCTATCGGGTTGCGGGGTACTCGCCCGACGCGATCCTCAATTACCTGTTGCTGCTCGGTTGGTCGCTCGACGATTCGCGCGAGGAGTTTTCGCGCGCGCAGATGATCGAGCTGTTCACGCTCGAGCGCGTGAACAAGTCGCCCGCGAGCTTCGATCCGCAGAAGCTATGGGCGTTTCAAGATCGCCGCATGCGCTCGATCCCGATCGAGAGCAAGGTGCCCGCTGCGCTCGAGTACCTGCAGGCGGCGAAGCTCGTCCCGGAACCGGCACCTGTCGGCATCGGCGCCTACGTCGGCCGCGTGATCGCGGCCGCAGGCGATCGAATCAAGACGACGGGCGATATCCTGATGTTCAGCGAGTTCTTCGTCGCGGACGACGCGCTGCCGTGCGACGGCCCGGACTTCGACAAGCAGCTCAAGGCCCCTGGCGCGGCGGGCGCGCTGCGAGATTTCGCGGCACGCCTCGAGGCCGTCGGAACGTTCGAGCCGGCCGCGCTCGAGAACGAGCTCAAGGCGTTCGTCGCGGAGCGCGGGCTCAAGGTTGGCCAGCTCATCCACCCGCTGCGGCTGGCGGTCACCGGGCGAACCGTCGGGTTGGGACTCTACGACGCGCTAGCGATCCTCGGCCGCGAGCGCTCGCTCGCGCGGATCAAGCGGGCGATCGCGGCGGCCGGCTGACGCGGGCTCCGCGGCTCGCGGTAGCGCGGGCCGCGCATGTCGACCGTCGCAAGCCTCACGTACGTCGGAGAGCCTTGACCTGACGGGCGACTGGCATAGAGTCCTAGTGTCGGCGCGCACCTGAAGGCGCCTCCGGAGGGGACCATGCACTGGACCATCCCGACGACAGCCAAGCTGCTGCCCGGCAGCGTAGCCGCGATCCTCGCGACGTTCGCAACCGTGACCCACGGCCAATCGATCCTCGGTCCGCCGAGCGAGGCGAACCACTTCATCGAAACGCCGAAGGGTTGGGCGCACCCGAAGACGCCGTGGGGTGAGCCCGATATCCAGGCGACGTTGAACATGATGCAGGCCGCGGGCGTTCCGCTCGAGCGGTGCGCGAGCAGCTACCGGCCCGGCGCGCCACCGTGTGACATGAGCAAGAAGTGGCTCACGGAGCAGGAATACGCCGAGCGCCTCGAAGCCGCGCGCGTGCGCGTCGACCCGGGCCGGCAACTGATCGAACAAGGAAACTTCGGCGCCGCGCTGCTCGCCGGCGTCACCGACCCGAACATGCCGCAGCGGCAGACCAATCTCATCGTGGATCCCCCGAACGGGTTGCTTCCCGACGTGACGCCGGAGGGTAAGCGCCGCGCGCTCAAGATGGGCAGCTCGTGGGCGTTGCCGGGCGAGGACCCGGTGTACGAGACCCCCATGAGCTTCGACTTCTGGGACAACTGCCGCTCGCGCGGGATGCCGTCGTCGATGATGCCGTATCGCTACAACGGCGGGTTCCGCATCAGGCAGGCGCCCGGCGTCGTCGTGTTCGACCTCGAGATGATCCACGACGCGCGCATCGTCTACACCGATGGCCGGCCGCCGCTGTCTCCGGCGCACAAAGGGTATATGGGCGACTCGAGGGGCCACTGGGAGGGCAACACGCTCGTGGTCGAGACGGCCAACTACAAGGAAGGCCCGCCAATGATCAACCTCGCCGTCGTCGGCTCGCCGCCCGGAGACCGCTTCCCGGTCAGCGACAAGATGAAAACGACGGAGCGGATCACGCGCCTGAACGACGACATGTGGCTCTACGAGATCAAGACGGAGGACCCCGTCGTCCTCACGCGCTCGTTCACGGTGCGCTACCCGATGCGTAACGACCCAACGTACGAGTGGTGGGAATACGCGTGCCACGAGGGCAACACCATCATTCAGAACTACATCGCGACGAACCGCTACGAGCGCGCGCATCCGACGCCGGAGCCGCCCGCGAAGACGGTCGCAAGTGCCGGCGGATGTCGCGAACGCGCTGGCCGGACGGTGGGTCGGCAGGCCGCGCATCGTCACGATCGATCTCGACATCGAGCTCGAGTTCTCGAAGAGCTCCGACGGCACGGTGCAAGGCAAGTTGATCGGCACCAACCTCGGCAAGATCGACAAGCCGCTCCGGGATTTCGCGATGACCGAGCGGAAGATGAGCTTCCAGCTGCCGAACACGCAGCCCTGGGCGGTGACCGGCGAGCTTTCCGCGGACGGCAAGTCCATCGTCGCTCTCGTGAGCAGCGTCCAAGGGGGCCTGCCGACGACCTTCAGAAAACGCTGACCGTTACTTCCACTTCAGCGCGCCGAGTCGCGCGAGCATCGCCGACAGCTCTTCGGGGCTGATATAGAAGTGCTCGCATACTCGTCCCCACAGCATCGCGGTAGGAACGTTGCGGCCGCCGCGCTCCTTCTGGGTCTCGTGCAGGACATACAAGACCACACGCTCTTCGCGAGTGAGCCCGTCGCGGACGTCCGGCAGCACATCGTTTTCGGGTAACAGCTTCATGGATAGCGCGCGAGCAGGCCGCGATGCTTCGCTGACTCGGCGCGGCGGGTTCCCTTAGGTCGCCGCCGCGGGGTCGCGCTCCGCTCGACCCGTCCTAATGAGCTCCGCAACGAGACCGCCGCCAACAACGAACGGCGCGACGAGGACGACCACCAACAGGTTGTACCAGAGCGGCAGATCGTCCCAGAGCGCCCAAAGATGATTGTAGGCAAAGTACGCGAACAGGATGCCGCACAAGATCCAGACCTCGGTGAGCCGTTTGGCAATCAACCCCGTGACGAGCCCGGCCGCGCCGTTCGTCAGCGGCCACATCACTTGAAACGATGCGAGCATGGCCGTGTCGAAAACGGCGTAGCTTTGCGTTTCGAAATACGTCCCGGCGGCCTCGCCTAGCGCAGGCCAGAGCTGGGCCTCCAAGATCGCCAACAGCGGGAACGCCGCGACCCAGACGACTAGGCCCGCGACCACTGCGACAACCGACTTTAGTATTTTCATTTGCAACCTCTCGACAGGGTTCGCGCCGTCGAGAATACCGCGCGCACGGGCGCAATGCTCCTGGCCTCGAATTCGAGCACGACCGGGCTCGAATGATAGAGGACGCGATACCCGGTTAGGCTCCTGGCCGCAGATGCGGCGCGAGCACTTCGCGCAGCGTACGTGCCGGGCGCCCCGTGAGCTTCGCGGCCGCGTCGCTGCAGCTATCGAGGTAGCCCGTGCGGATGGCGCGCCCGAACGAGGCCAGTAGCTCGGCGCCGTAGCGCAGGTGATCGTCGGCGGCCGAATCGCCGAGGAGACCCGCGACGAATTCCGCGTCGTCGACAGATCGGGCCTCGACGGGCCGTCCGGCGAGCTCGCCGTAGAGTGTCGCGAGCGCCGCCGCGGTGAAAGTCTCGCGGCCCGTGATGTCGTACTCGGCGCCGTCATGCCCGCCTTGCAGCAGCACGGCGGCAGCGGCCGCGGCGCAGTCGTCGCGCGCGACGTAGGCGACGCGGCCAGCGCCGCGGTTATGCACGAGCAGCCCCGTTTCGACGGCGCGCTTCGCCTCGCCGGCCTGATACTCCGCGTATAGGCTGTTGCGCAGCACGGTCCAGGCGAGACCGCTCGCCGCAAGCGTCTGCTCGGTGGCGTAGTGGCTCGGAGCAACCACCGCGGGATTCGGCGGAGCGGGCTTCGAGCCCGAGGTATAGATCACGTGGCGCACGCCGGCAGCTTTGGCCGCGTCGATCGCGGCTCGATGCTGCGCGGTGCGCCGCCGCAAGTCCGTGGCGCTCACGAGCAACAGCCGCTCGGCACCCGCGAACGCAGCCCGCAGCGACGCGGGGTCGTCGAAGTCCGCGCGCCGCACCTCTACCCCGCGCGCCGCCCACTCGGCGAGCGCGCTTGGCGTGCGCGTCGCGAGGATCACGTCGCGCGGCGCGCGCTGTGCCAACACGAGCTCCGCCGTCCGGCGGCCGAGCTGCCCCGCCGCGCCCGTGATTGCGAGTCGCGCATTCACGCGTGCCCCCTACCCTTCGGTCGCGCGATCGGGTTTTTGCGATTGCGATACCTTGCTGGCAATAGCCTCGACTTCGAGCAGGAATGCCGGGCTCGCCAACTGCGGCACGTAGACCGTGGTAGACGTTGGGCGATGCGGACCGAAGTGCCGCTCCCGGGCCGCGCGCAGCGCCTGGAAGTCCTGCCCGGGCAGCACGAAAACCGCGAGCTTCACGACCGCTTCGACGCCAAGCCCATGCGCCGTCAAGCATGCGCGGAGGTTCTGGAACGTGACCTCGCATTGGTCCGCGAAGGCGGCGGGAATCGACCCGTCGGGACGCATCCCGACTTGCCCGGCAATGAAGACGAGCTCCGTCCCGGGCGGGACGACTGCCGTGTGCGAATACGGGCCCACGGGTGCGTGAACGTCTCGGGGATTCAGAAACGTCGTCGACATCGATCGGTTCGCCCTAAGTTGCGGTCAATGTTGCGGCCGGCCGATCCGAGGGTCAACGCGAGCACCTCGGCAGCTCGACGCTCCAGTGGGAGCGAGCTTACTGGCGGTGAGCGTCCGGAGCGGCGTTCTGGACTTCGATACCGCGGCACGCCACGATTCGTGTGCAGGTCATTGGCATCGACGGTCTCTGGTACGCGGCGATCTTGGTTCGATGAGGGGGGGTCTGCGACATGCAAAATCGCGTCAAGCTACTGCTGTCGGCCGCGCTCGCTCTTGCGGCGGTTCCGGCACTCGCGCATCACAGCAACTCGGCCTACCAGGTCGACAAGATCATCACTCTGACCGGCACGGTAAAAGAGTGGCGGTGGATGAATCCGCACACTTGGTTGTACCTCACCGTCAAAGGCGCGGACGGCAAAGAGCAGGAGTGGGCCGTCGAGGGACGGCCGCCCGGCATGCTCGGCCGCGCCGGGTGGAGCGGCACCATCCTCAAACCCGGCGACCAAGTCACGGTGCACGCAAGCCCTTCGAAGAACGGCGACCCGGTCGGGATCATCGCGCGCGTGACGTTGGCCGACGGAACCGTGCTCGGCAACGTGCCGAACTTCAATCGCGAGGCCCCGGCGGACGCGCGCCCCGCGGCGCAAGCGAACGCGTCGACGGGTGACACGCCCAATCTCGCGGGCGTCTACTACTCCGCGCAGGAAGGCGGCGCCCCGCCGCCTGCGCGTAGGCCGAACGAGCCACTGCCGCCGCCGACGCGCTCGTCGCCGACCGCCGACGGCTCGCAAGGCCGCGGCCCCGACGCTCCGAAGCTCACGCCCGAGTACCTCGCGAAATGGAACGTGATCGCGAAGTCGCGCATCGGCGGCTCGTACGAGTACGACAACATCGCGAACTGCCTGCCGCCCGGAGTACCGGCCATGATGAGCGCGGCGTACGGCATGGAAATCATGCAGGACAAGCAGAAGATCACGTTCTTCAGCGAGCACCAGGACGCGCTGCGGCGCGTCTACCTCGACGGGCGCAAGCCGTCGCAGCAAGTGCTCGACGATCCGACCTACGCCGGGTATTCGACCGGTCATTGGGAAGGCGACACGCTGGTCGTCGACACGGTCGCGCTCTCGGAGAAGTCGTTCATCGACGGCTCGTCCCCGCACAGCAACAAGATGACGGTGCACGAGCGAATCCGGTTCGTCGAACCCGGGATCCTCGAGGATCAGATCACCGTCAACGATCCGCTAGCGCTCACCGAGCCGTGGCACGCGACTCGAAAATATCGAAAAGCGGCCTACCCGAACGACGAGCTCCGCGAGTTCGCGTGCGCCGAAGGACTACGGGAAGGGCGGAGATGAGAGTCGACACGGAAGCGGGCGCTTAAGGTGCTCGACATCACCCTGGGTGAGTGAGCCGTCCGCGACCGCGATCCTCAGCGCAACCTAGATCAAACCGGATGCGTTAGCGTTCCGGCATGACGAACAGCCCCAACGGTTATGCGGAGCGCATCCAACGCGTGGTCGACTACTTGGCCGAGCACTTGGACGACTCGCTGACTCTCGAGGCGATCGCTCGAGTCGCCTACTTCTCTCCCTATCACTTCCACCGCATCTACCGCGGGCTACGCGGGGAAACGGTCAACGACACCGTGCGCCGTCTGCGCTTGCAGCGTTCGGCGATCGACTTGCTCGATCGCGATCTCGGCATCGATCGCGTCGCGACGCGCGCCGGCTATTCGAGCCAAGCGGCGTTTACGCGCGCGTTTCGCGCCGAGTATGGCGAGCCCCCGGCCCGCTATCGCGGCGCGCGGCGGATAGTCGAGCTCGACCAAGCAACGAATCCCACCCTGTACCGAGTCGAAAGCATCGAATTGCCGAAACTGCGGGTCGCGGCGATTCAGCAGCGCGGCGACTATCGGCTCACGAGCAAGGCCTTCGAGCGGCTCATCACCGTTACGGCGACCTCGGGACTCTTCCGGCCGAGCACGCGCACGATCGGCATCTATCACGACGATCCGGTCTCCGTGGCGCAAGACGAGTTGCGCTCCACCGCATGCGTTACCGTTCCAGACGAGTGGTTGCCTTCCGGCGAGCTCGTCGAGGCGCATGTCGAGGGCGGGCGCTACGCGCGGATCGTCCATACGGGACCCTACGCCGAGCTCAAAACCGCCTACGACTGGCTGTACCAGACGTGGCTCCCGAGCAGCGGCGAGGAGCCGCGGAATCTGCCGTGCCTCGAGGAATACCTGAACGACCCGCGGCACGTCGCGGCGAAGGATCTCGAGACGGCGGTGCTGATGCCGATCGAAGGGTGACGCAGCGACGACGAGAAGAGGTGGTCTAGCGCGCGGACGGTCCCTCGCCGCGCGCCGCCTTGCGGACGCGCCGGCGAGGGACCACGTGCAACGTCTACTCGAAGTTGCGCCGGATGCTCAGCGCAAACTCGCGCGGGCGCGACGGTTGGCCATGGATGTAGCCGGCCGCCGCGTTCGACAAGTCGAACAGCGTCACGTAGTAGTACTCGTCCGTGAGATTCGTGCCCTCCAGCGCGACTTGCCACACCTCGGCCGACGACCGCCAAGTGACTCGTCCGTTGACCGTCGAATAGGAGTCGATCAGGTTCGTCGGCGCGTTCTGCGCGTTCGAATACACGCTGTCCGTATAGGCGAAGTCGAGGCGCGGCGTCAGGCTCCCGCCCCCACCCAAGTTGAACGCGTATTGCAGACCAAGGCTCGAACTTGTTTTCGGGGGTGTACGGCGCGGTCATGTCGATCGTCACGGGTGAAGCCGAGTTGACGCGCGAGTACTCGAAATTGAGATAGCCGTACGACGCGTCGAGCGAGAACTGATCCGTCGGATGCCACTCGGCCTCGATCTCGGCTCCCCAGACGTCCGCGTCGCCGATGTTGTCCTGGCTCGCGCACGGAGTCTGCTCGATGGGGGGCGCCCAGTAGCAGTTCGTCGTCGGCAACTGGATGTCGTTATAGGTGTTCGAGAACAGCGCCGCGTTCAACCGGGTGTTGCCGCCCAACGTGGTCTTCAGGCCGATCTCATAGCTGTCCAGCGTCTCAGGCAAGAACGCGTGACTCTGCGACGGGAAAAACGGTCGCGCATTGTTGCCGCCGGCCTTGTAACCGGTGGACGCCTGGATGTAGACCATCGTGGCGTCGCCGAGATCGTGCGAAAGGGCGATGCGCCAATCCGTGTTGTCGCTCGAGTAGTCGACGGACAGCCCGTCGAGCGGCACGGCCGGCGTGCCCGTGGGCCCAACGCCGCAGTTGGCCGGGTTGACCGCCTCCCAGAACAGCGGCGAACCCGTGCAGGCCGAGACCGTCGAGCCGTCCGCGTTGTGCCGGTGGAACGTGTAGCTCTTGTCGTCTTCGGAGTAACGCACGCCGAGCGAAAGCTCAGTGTTATCGGTCAGGTGAAACGCCGTGTGGGCGTAGACAGCCGAGTTCGTCGCGGGCACCAAGTCGGGGCCATGGATGAAGTCGAATCCGACGTACGGCAGGTCTACGCGCGCGTCCTCGTTCGTCTTTTGGTCGAGATAGAAGTAGCCGAACGTGAGGTCGACCTTGTCAAGCGTCACGCCGAGACGCAGCTCTTGGGTCCATTGCTCGTGGTTCAACACCTGCAGCAGTTGCTGCGCCGCAAGCGGCGAACCGTCGGTGTCTTCCGCGAACGCGTTCTTGTACTTGCGGTAGGACGAGACCGACAGTAACGAGACAGCGTCCGAGAGCTGCCAATTGAGGTTCACGGACGTGTCCCACGAGCTCAGCGTGTTGACCGGATCTATCACGTAAGGCTTGTATTGAGCCGAGTTTTGGCCCGGTACGCCGCCCTGGAACAAGGGGCTCGGCGTGCTCCTACCGTCGTCGATATACGTTGCGTAGTTGTGGTACGTACCGCCGGTCACGAACCGGCTGTCGTACGGAACGTCGACGCCCGCCTGGTAAGTACCGTTGGCGTTGTTGTCGAAGAAGATCGGCACGAACGTCGTGGCCGTCGGGTCGAACGCCGGGTTCGGCACGGGTGGTCCGAAGCCCTGGAACATGATCGGGAAGCTCGATCCAGTGTGATTCCCGACAGACAGGAGAACCCCGGGCTGCGACTCCGAATCATCGTTCACGACGCTGGCAGAGACGTCGACGGTGAACTTGTCGGTAGCATCCCAGCGCAAACCGAGGCGGCCCGACGCGTAGGATTGGCCGCCTTCCGTTCCTAGCGAGCAGCCGGCCGTCTGCGCGTAGGTCGGCAAGCCGCCGGGCTGGCCCGGGGGCGGCAGCTTGTTCACGCACGCATAGTCGAGGCGGTCCACGTAGCCGTCCATCGACTTCGCAACGCCCGCGATGCGCATGTAGAGCTTGTCCGGAACGAGCGTAATGCCGGCCGCGCCCTTGATCTCCGTGCGGTTGAACTCGCCCTTCGTGATCTGGACGTTCGCGTCGGCGTCGCCGCTCGGCTTTTTCGTGAAGAGCTTGATGGCTCCGCCGATCGCGTTGCGTCCGGCCAGGGTTCCTTGCGGGCCGCGCAGCACCTCGACGCGCTCGAGATCGAGAAGATCGAGCAGGTTGCCCGTGATCGTCGAGTAGTAGACGTCGTCGACATAGATGCCGACGCCGGGCTCGACCGACGGGTTGAAGTCCGACTGGCCGATACCGCGAATGTACGCGACGAGTGCGCTGCCGAACGCCGAGCCCGCCGGTCGCAGCGAGACGTTCGGCGTCTGGGCGGTGATCTGCGCGAGATTCGTCTGGCTGCGCGATTCGAGCATCTCGGCGTTGACCGCGGTGATCGCGATCGGCGTGTCCTGCACGTTCGCTTCGCGGAACTCCGCCGTAACGATGATCTCCTCCAAGTTGCCGGCCGGCTGCCCGAGCACGGGAGCGGCCAGTAGTCCGGTGATCAACGGTGTGAGGAAGACGTACCCGTGCGCGCGACGCGCCCGGCTCGCGATGCTGCTGATATGCGACATGATGCAACCCCTCGATTCTGTCATCCCGACCGAGCGGCAAGAGCGCGTTATGTCGTGTTCCGCCGCGCCAGCCACGGATTCTGGACACGTTTCGACTCATGAGCCAGCGTACTGCGTGTACCACCTTCAGCGCTGCGCGACCCCTCCCTGGTCCGTTGACGTTTTTATGCTACATCCCACGACCCGGCATGTTCGTTCCTCGGGACGTGATCGAGGCATTGGGTATTCAATCGAGGACGCGTGCCGAACGTCGTTTCTCTACGGCGTAAGCTGTCGGCGTGCTCTGTAAGAGCGGACCGGAGGGAGTTAAGCGCTTGGATGGAGTGTCTGGTATCGGTCGAGCCTGCGCGCTGTGGCTCGCACTCGGCGCGTGCCACGCGGCGGCCCAGAGCCGCCCCGCGGCCGACACCGTGCAACCCGATCGCGTGAGCTACAGCACCTTCGCGCCGGCCAATCTCGATATCTACCTTTTCGAACGAGCGCACGCGGCGCCGCGTCGACTCACGAATCATCCGGCTCTCGACTACGACGCCGCCGTCTCACCCGACGGCCGCTGAGTAGTGTTTTGCTCCGAGCGGCGCGGCGATCCGGACCTCTACGTACTCGATCTCGAGCACGTGGAGCGCGAACCGCATCTCCTGATCGACAGCGACGCGCTCGAGGATCAGCCCGCCTTCTCGCCGGACGGGAGATCGATGGCGTTCGTGAGCACCGTGTCCGGCAACACCGACGTCTACACACTGCCGTTCGCGCCGGATGAGACCGCGACGATGAGCGCGGCCCGCAACGTCACGAACGACCGCGCAGGCGATTTTCGCCCCGCCTTTTCACCCGACGGGAAAACGCTAGCGTTCTCCTCGGACCGTGGGCTGCCGATCGCGACCTTCGGGAATACGCCGTCGATCACGCGAATTCGCTCTGGCGACATCTATACCGTGGACCTCGCAAGCTCGCAGACGAAGCGCCGCACGGACGCGCCGGGTTGGGACGGTTCGCCAGCCTGGTCGTTGGACGGCAAGACCATCGTGTTCTACTCGGAGCGAGGCACCTCGGGCGATCTCAATCACACCGGGCTGTTCGCGATGAACGCCGACGGCTCGAACCAACATTCGATCGCCATGGCGGGGACGGTCGGCGCGTTGTCGCCGAGTTTCTTGCCGGACGGAAGGATCGTCTTCGCGCGGCGCACCAAGCCCTACTCGCGCGGCTCGCTGTTCGACGAGCGCGGCGCTTGGCAAATCGTTTCGGTGCGTGGGGACGGATCGGATTTGCGGATCGAGGGCGGCGACGGCCAAAGAGGGCCACGTCGCTTTCTCGCACGACGGCGCGTGGCTCGTGTTCGCGTCGGAGCAAGGGGGCATCACCGACGAGACCCCGCTGTACCCCGAGCCGCAAGCGTACGGCGAGATCTACGCATATCGCCTCGCCGACGGCACGACGAGCCGCCTCACCCACAACAAGTGGGAGGAAGGCATGCCGTCGTGGGAGAAAGGCGTTCCGGCGCGCTAATTCTTCGGACGACCGGGGGCCGACGCTCTATGGCGTGAGGCTCGGGCAACCCCAGGTGTTTTCGTCGGCGTGCAGCGGTGGTGGGGAACCGCCGAGCAGCGCGAGCACGGCTTCGGTGTTGACGCGATTGCGCTCGACGATGTCACGGGCGCGTTCGACGACCTCGGGCTTCGCGTTGATGACGCCCGCGTCTGCCTCCGCCGCCTTCCTCGGGTCGGGATCGCGCGGTGCGGGCGCGACTCCGGCGGGCGCCTCGCCGATGCCGAGCTGGCGGCGCATCTCCTGCCGCGCGAGGCTCGACAGTGCCCAACCGAGCGGCAGCGGCTGACGCTGGGCCATCGTCGATTGGTTCGGCCGGCTGCACAAACGGAAATGCAGATGCAGCCGCAGCGGGACGGGAGTTGCGCCGTCCTGCGCCGCCGCGCTCTCCTCGACGGCGCGCTGCGCAAGGTCCTCGCGCGCTTGGAAACCGCGCGCCGTCCGCACGTTCAGCAGCGCTTTGAGCGGCGCGACGAGCTGGTTCAGCACCTTGCGAGGCTCGAGCAAGTCGCGCGGATCGTTCGTCGCGGGGTCGTTGCTCACGTGCAGCACGATCGGCCGGATCCGCGGCGCGTCCGCGGGCAACCGCGCGGCGTAGCGCTGCACGCCGCGCAGGATCTCCGCCGCTGTCACCGCGCCCGAGTTCTCGAAGTAGCCGCCGTCGACGAGCCTAATCCATTCGCTCTCGTCGGCGTCGTCGACGTGCGTCCACTCATCCTGACGGCGCACCGTGCCCGCCGGGCTCACGTACGTGAATCGCGCGCTGGTGTGCACGGCCGTGCTCAACGTGAGATCGGGCCCGAGCACGCGGCGGCCGTCGAGCGCGTCGCTGAACGCCGGCTCCGCGATCGCCACGGGCGCTGTGATCAAGCGCTGGCCCGTCTCCACCACGGTCGAATTCAGGAACAGCAGCGGTATCGACTGCGTGCCGGCCCAGGCCGCGACGAACTTCTCGCTGAACAAACGTCCGTCTTCGCACTCGTCCCAAGCGGCCTCCCACGCGCGCTCGATCGCGACGGCCCGATCGTTGAGGAGCCCGATCGGCACGAGCTGCTGGAGCAGGTCGGGGAACAGCATCACGGCGACCGTCGGCGAAAGGAAATCGCGGCTCAGGATGCGCTCGGCGCGCTCGCGCAGCCGATCAGGGGATGCGCACTGCACGTCCGGCGGGCGCGCGCCGGGAGTCGAACGCTTGCGCAGCAGCGACGCGTACACGGCCGCCCCAAGCGAGCCGCCCGAGACGCCGCTGATCGCGAACACATGCCGCCCGAAGTCGAGCTGCTGGTCGCGAGCGCGGTCCTCGATCTCGCCGAGCACGAGCGCCGTCCAGTACGCCGCTCGCACGCCGCCGCCTTCGGCCGCGACGAGGAACAGCGGCACCGTGCCGTCCGGCCCGGCGGAGAGACCCGCGCGCCAACGGTCGAGGTATCCCTCGATGCTCGCGTTCGCGTCGGGCGCGCTCGGCGGCGTGCGCGGCGGCACGTCGTACGACGTGCTCGTCGCGGCGAGGCGCACGTAGTGATTGTCCGCAACATACGTGCAGAACACGGCCCACAACAGCACGATGCTCACGATCGGCAGATTCCGTCGGTTGCCGAGATACACGAGCAACGTGGCGACCGGCAGCAGGCCGATGATCGCGATCAGCGCGACGGCGGCGGTACCGAGCCGCGGGCCGAGCGTGACGGCGCGATAAGCGAACAGGATCATCAGGCCGAAACCGAGCGCGGCCGTCGCGGCGAGCGGAACCCACGCGAGCCGCGGCAGCTCCCGGAGCGAGCGCAGGTTACTCGGGCGGGCCGTCTTCACGCCGAACCAGTCGCGACGCTTCTTCATGAAGTAGTAGAACGCAACGGCTAACAGCGCGAACGACGTCGACAACAGCGCCAGCCGCAACCCCGCGCCGGAAGTCCGCGTCGAGTAGCTCAACGAAGCCTTGAGCGACGCGGCCGCGATCAGCAACAACACGAGCGATCCGAGCAGCCGCGGGAGATGCTCTTTGACGCGCGGGAAGACTTTCGGAGACGACGCGGGGTTACGGAAGCGGAAATAGAACATCACTCGCGCCGTCCACCAAACGAGCACGGCGCTCACGATCGCGGCGAGCGCGAACCACACGATCCGCAACGCGGCCTGCACGCCCAGCTCCTCGCCGAGCGTGCGCAGCACGTCCTGGGCCTGCTCGTCCAAGAGCAGCACGAGCCCCGCGACGACTCCGAGAATCAGGCTGAAGCGGACCAGCTGCAGCACGCGGTAGAGCATCCGCGTGCTTTTCCAACAGCGCGCGAGCCTTTTGACGAGGCGCTTGAGCAAACACCCCTCCCGCTTGGCCGGACCCGCGCTATTTCAGCGCCTTCCGAGGCTCGCCGCCAGCCCGAATCGACGGCGGGTGTCAGCCGCCGGACACTATGCAAGGCGTCGCGAACGCGGCGCGAACGCGGCGCTATCGCCGGCCGTTCGGCTAGCTAGCGCGCAGACCTCTACCGCTTGTCGACGACCACCTTGCCGTTCTTCACGACGACCTTGGTCTTGAGCCAGTTCCAGTAGCCTTCGAGCGGGTCGCCGTCGAGCAGGATGATGTCCGCCAGCTTGCCGGCCTCGAGCGTGCCGAGCTGGTCCTGCATCTGAATGTACGACGCGGTGTTCGGGCCCATGATCTTGATCATGTCCGTCATGGAGAACACGACGTTCATCGACTTGAGCTCGTGCTCGAGACCCGCGACGGCATCGTAGGTCGTGTCGGTGCAATAGCCGAGAATCACGCCCGCGTCGAACAGCGTGCGCGAGTTCACGATCATGTAGCCCGCCTCCTCGCCGAGGCGCACGCCGTCGACGATGCCCTGCGGCCAGTCCTTGCCGTCGCGAAAACGCGGCTTGTTGTCGTTCGCGAACACGCCGAACACGGGCGCGCCGAAGCCGATCGTCATCAAGGCCTTGGTTCCCGACGCCGCGAGCTTTGCGGCATCTTCCTTGCTGACCCAGTCCTTGTTCGGGATGTGCACGAGCAGCGGAATCTTCGCGTTGACCGCCGCCATCATCGCGGGCGAGCTCACGGCGTGAACCTGGACGAGGACACCGACCTTGTTCGCTTCGTCGAGCACGGCGCGCAAGGTCTCGAGCTCCTTCTCGCTCGGGCCCGGCACGGGCGTAAGCGCGATCTCGCCCGTGTACTTGATGCCCATCGCCGCCATCTTGCGGATCTCCTCACGCGCCGACTCCGGCGTATGGTTCGCGAGCCGCACCGAGCCCGACGGGATGATCCGCGGGCCGTTGATCACGCCCTGCTCGATGTGGTCACGCAGCGTGATGTTGCCTTCGGCCGGGCCGCCGCCCGAAAGCACCGTCGTGTAGCCAGCCTCGAGGAGCCGCTGCATCTGCGCCTTCTCTTCGGGACCCGTGTTGACGTGCTTGTGTGCGTCGATGAACCCCGCCATCGCCGACATTCCCTTCGCGTCGATCGTCTGACCGGCCTTCTGCGCCGGCGCGCCGGCCGCGACCGACGTGATCTTGCCGCCGCGTACGACGATCGAGCCACTCTCGATCACCGTGCCGTTGCCGACGACGATCCGGGCGTTAGTGATGGTGAGGTCCTGGGCAGCGAGCGGCGCGATTCCGCCGAGCACGAGGCAAAGGAATAGGATCGACGAGATTGGCCGTTTCATTGGATTCCCCCAAAAAATTCGAGCGTCTGCTGAGCGCAGAATATCCGTGCCCGCCGCTTCGCACTAGGCTAGCGAGACTACTCGCCTCGCGGCCTCCGCCGCGCGTCCGAATGCCCGGAACCCACTGACTTCGCGGCGTTTTCCGCGCCCGCGATGGGTCTCCTGGCGCCGCGCAACCGCGGGCTGCCGGTCGAGTCGATTTTGCGATCCGTGTCGACTCCATCGAGCGGCTTTTGGGGCACAATGCTCGCCTCCACGGAAGGAGCTCCGATTTGGATCCGGTCTCGCGCGGAGATGCTCTGCGCACCGTGTGGCTGTCCGACGTGCACCTAGGGTCGCGTGACTGCCGCGTGAATCTCGTCCTCGACTTCTTGCGGCGCACGCGCTGCGAGCTGCTCTATCTCGTCGGCGACATCGTCGATCTCGAGAGCCTGCGCAAGAGCTTCTACTGGCCCGCGAGCCACATGGATGTGCTGCGCACGCTGCTCAAGATGAGCCGGGACGGAACGCGGATCGTCTACATCCCCGGCAATCACGACGACGAGCTGCGCGCGTTCGCAGGGGCGACGTTCGGCAACGTCGAAATCGCGCTCGAGGCGATTCACACGACGCGCACCGGGCGCCGCCTGCTCGTGACGCACGGCGATCAGTTCGACGCCGTGGTTCGGAGCCGCTCGGTCGGCGTGCTGCTCGGCGGCTTCGCGTGCCGCCGCTTGCTCGAGCTCAATCGCTTCGTGCACTGGGTTCACGATCTCGTGGGGCGTCCCTACTGGTCGCTCGCACAGCATGTGAAATCGCGTTTCGCGCCTGGCAAGCGCTATGTCGAGCGCTATCAGAACGCGACGCTCGACGCCGCGCGCGAAGCCGGCGTCGACGGAGTGGTCTGCGGGCACATCCACAACGCCGAGGTGGTGCACCTCGACGGGATGATCTACTGCAACGACGGCGACTGGGTCGAGAGCTGCACCGCGCTCGTCGAGGATCAGGCCGGCGAGCTGTCCCTCTTGAGGTGGCGCCCATCGGCTGCCGCCATTGCCTCATCCGCGCTGGCAGCCGCGTCCGCGACGGCGGCGGGCGCCCAGTGGTCGGGCGGGCGGATCGCCGCCGCAAGCCGGGCCGACATCACGTAACCATCGTCCGCGGCGCTACCCGCGAGGTTCAGCTCGTCGGGCGGGCACTTGCG
>CAVUKQ010000001.1:0-16825 GCA_963742115.1 uncultured Gammaproteobacteria bacterium | reverse complement strand
TAAGTGACTGAAACTTATTTGGAATTACCGAAATACTGGCTATAATAACAGTACCAAATCAGGCCGAATCCAGGAGCTCTACGATGCATGCCCAAGCGCACTACGGGGCGTGGGATTCCGCGCCCGTCGCCGATCGCTACGACGACCGCCCCTCCGTCGGCGACAGCCGTTCGATCGATGACCTAGACCACGCGATCTGCACGCTCGCGCGTCAGATGAACGCCGAAACGTATCGAATGCTCGTGCTCGTGCGCGAGTTCGACGAGCGCCTCGGTTGGCAGAAGTGGGGGCTGCCGAGCTGCGCCGAGTGGCTCGCGTGGCGCTGCGGCCTGTCGCTGTCGGCCGCGCGCGAGAAGGTCCGCACTGCGCACGCGCTGCGCGAGATGCCCGCGGTCGCGGCCGCGTTCGAGGACGGCCGGCTGTCCTATTCGAAGGTGCGCGCGCTCACGCGCGTCGTCGAGTACGGCGGCGAGGAAACGTTGCTCGCGTATGCGCTCGACGTCACGGCCGCACAAGTCGATGAGCGCTGCCGCGAGATCCGCAACGCGAATCCGGACGACTCGACCGCCGGCGCGTTCCGCGCCTGGGAGCATCGCTCGCTCACGGTCTATCGCGATCGCGCGCGCGGCATGATGAAGATCACGGTCGACGTTCCGATCGGGGACGGCGAGGTGATCGCGCAGGCGATCGAGCGCGCCGCTGAAGTCTGCGACGCGGCCAACGGACTCGAGTTCGCGGCCGCGCGAAAGTTCGCCGGCGTGCGCGACGCGTCCGAGGCCGCGCCGAACGGCTGGCGCGCGCAGCAGTGCGATGCGCTGCTCGCGATCGCGAAGGCGTCGCTCGCGGGAGACCGAGCGCCGCTAGCCGGAGCGATGGCATCTGATGCCGGCGCAAATCCCTCCGCGGAGGGATCGGCGGACGGAGACTCGCGCGCCGGCGGCTCTAGTGCGGACGGCTTGAGCGCCGACCACTCACCCGAGATTGCGGGCCGCATCGACGGCGTCGCGGATCACTATCAAGTCGTCGTCCACGTGGACGGTTCGGCCCTCCGCGGAGGGGCCGGCCGTTCCGATCTTCCGATCGAGACCGTGCGTCGGCTCGTTTGCGACGGCAGCACGGTCACGGTGCTCGAGGACGAGCGCGGCACGCCGCTCGACGTCGGCCGCAAGCAGCGCACAGTGTCGACGCCGCTCAAGCGCGCGCTCTGGGCGCGCGACCGCGGCTGCCGGTTCCCGGGATGCCATCGCACGCGCTTCGTCGACGCGCACCACATCCGCCACTGGGCCGACGGCGGCGACACGAGCCTGAAGAACCTCGTGCTTCTCTGCACGCATCACCATCGCCTGCTGCACGAGGGCGGCTTCGCGATCCGCCGCGACGCGCAGGGCGAGATTTACTTCCAGCGGCCGGACGGCCGCGTGATTCCGCGTGGCGGCTATCGGCTCGAGGATCGCGTCGACGAAACGGCGGGCGCGATCGACTCGGATGCGGATGCGGGTGCGGGTGCGGAGTGGCCCGCGAATCCCTCCGCGGAGGGATTTTGCACCGACGCGGTGCGCGAGGCGCGAGGGGTCTATCTAATCAACTGAGCGGTCGCGCTAACGGCCCTACGCGCGCGGTGATTGAGCCGCCTCTTTGCGGCGTGCGAGCGACGAACGACTCTAGCTGTCCGGAAGAGCAACCAGATCAGGACACATCAAGCTCAAGGTTCCCGCGGCCACTCGCGGCAGCCCAACGATCTTCGCGTCGCGCCCCGCGCCCAAGACTTCGGTGAGGATGTCCTTGGTAATGGCAACCCATCCGCCCGACGTCTTGTAGCTCACAACGAACTCGCCCTCGACCCGGCCGCGCAAGAGATCCGTCTGGTCGTAAAAAACAGCCTTGTGCGCAGCCACGATCTCCATGTCCGACGATCTGAAATATTGCGCCGGCAGCTCCGGGATCAGCGAAGCCTTCGTATCGGCCTGTGGATCATCCCCGGGCAGGATGAAGAGGCGACCGTTTCTGGCAGCAGCATTCGCGTCGCCATCGGCGACGCGTCTGCCCAGCGCACGCTCGATCCGCTCGAACATGTCTTCGGCGAACTGCTGCGGGTAGTCGAACAGCTTCGCCATTTCCTCTTGGATATGCGGCAACTTCCGCCAGCCGTTCACCCAAGCGAGCTTGTCGGCGCTGGCTTCCCCGTCGGCAAACACGTCTTCCAAGCTGAAGTGCGTGACGGCGTCGGGCTGTAACGCCTTGAGCGCCATGTGCTCCAAGAGGTTCGATGAGAACCCATAGAGCACCCCATAGGGAGAATAGGCGCCGTCAACCGGCCTGAACTGTGGGCAATCGTCATGCAACGGCTTCGACGAGCGAGCGATCCGCGCTTCGTATTCTTGGAGCAGCTGAACGTGTCGCTGTCCCATCGGCGTATAGACGACGTGCCCATCGCGATCCGTCGTCGTGAACAGATGCTCGATCATGCTGTAAGGACCCAGCAGGTCGACGCGATTCAGAAACAACTCCGGGTCCGGAGAAATGCCCTGACAAATCGCGGCCGCCAATTCGCGCCTCTGCTGGCCGTCGCCACCTTCCACGGCGTGCTCGTAAGCCTCCAGCAGCGGCACGAGACCTTGAATCAGCGTGGCGAGATCAAGCGCATTGGAGTTGCGGGTGCTCAGGACCAGGCTGTTGTCATCAAGGGACACGCCCTTCTGCGTACAAACGTGGCGAAGCTGTGAACGCAAGTGCCCGCCAGCCATCCGCACGGCGGCTTTGTGGATCTCGAGCCGGTCGTCTTCCGACAGGAGCTCTACGATTTGTTTCGCGACTTCGAAATAGGCCGCCAGTTCGTCGGTCGTGGGGCTCTGTGCGAGCGGAATCAGCCAGCGCGCGTCTCGCACCAGGACCGGCTGATCGGCCGGCGTGGATCTCCAGAGCTGGTCGAGCACGCGTTGAACTTGCGAGAGCCGATCGCCGGCGCTGCCCGATCCGGCATCCCAGACGCGCATGACCAACAGCGCGAGCTGCCGGATCACGTACAAGTTGAACAGAGTGTGCGCGTAGCGAACGCGACCGTTGCGACCCGGCCAACGAGTCTGCTGCCACAAAACGAAGCCGCGCGTCATCATCTCGGCCGGATCGACCAGGTCGTTATGCAGCCCCGGCGACACACGAGGCCTGAAGCCACTGGCCCAATGCGCTTCCTGCAATTGACCTCTAAGACGAGCTTGGTCGTGGGTGACGCCGGTGACGTAGAAACAATCTTCGAAGCGACGAGACAGAAGGCGACGGTCTTGCAGGTATTGGATCGGCTGTCGTTGGGCGTTCAGCACGCCTTGGATTCTCTCGACGATTTCAGCGCGATGAGCCAAGAACAATTGGAGAAGCTCGACGTGCGCCTGAAACGGCACCTGGGTAAGAGGTGGTGCGGCTGGCCTCTCTTCCGGCGCCGCGAACGGTTGCGACATTTCGCCCATCACAATGCGTGTTTGATTCTCACACCGCGGCGTAGGCCAGCGTGTTTGAGTATCGCACGCAGCGTGCCGAGCGGCACGTCCGCGCGGCGGGCGTGAACGCGCGCTGCGGCTCTAGCGCGTGCCGCGCGGGTCGGCGCTCACGTCGAGGTAGTGCGTGTCCGTGGGACCGTAGCCCGAGATGTAGAGCGTGACCGGCTCGGCGCCGGTGCGCGCGAAGTGCGCCACGCCCGCGGGCTCGGAGTAGAAGCTGCCGGGACCGAGAGCCTTCTCGAGGGCGCGCTCGGCCTTCTGACCATAGCCGAAGTTCCACGTGCCGGACACGACGACCGCGGTGCGGTCGTCGCGATGCGTGTGCGCCTGAATCTGCGTGTTCGCCGGAACGCGTAGCGCGATGGTGTACGGGCCGGCTGCCGTGGGATCGCCGCTCAACGTCCGCGTCTCGATGCCGCTGACGCCCGACGTCCCCGCGCTCGCGCCGCCCGCAGGTAGCGAGCCGATATCTGCGGGCGTGAGGCGAACCTCGGCGGGCTTCTGCTGCGCGAGCGCGAAGCCCGTCAGCGCGGCGAGCAGCAAGGCGGCGGAGACGATCAGCTTACGCGTGCGCATTTCAGTGGCCCTCCAGGAACTCGCGGACGAGCTTCACGGTTGCGACGGGGTTCTCTTCCATGATCCAGTGACCCGAGTCCGGCACGACGCCTTCGGTGACGTTCGATGCAGCGGCTCGCATCACCGCAGCCATCGTCGAGCCGAACGATTTCTCGCCGCCGAGCGCGAGCACCGGCATCGCAAGCTTGCCGCCCGCGGCGAGCCAGGCGCGATTGTCCACGGCGTCCTGATCGAACGCTGCGAACTGCGCGAACCCCGAGTGCATCGCGCCCGGCAGCGCGTAGAGCGCCGCGTAGTGCTCGCGCGCGGCTTCCGTGAACCGAGCGGGCGTCGCCGAGAACTCGTTCCAGAAGCGGTCGAGGTAGATGCGCTCGCGACCCGCGACCAGCCGTTCCATGTCCGGCCCGCCGAACCGAAAGTGCCACAGCAGCGGGTTCTTGAGGATCTCGTCCCACGGACCCACGCCGGGCACGGGCGCGTCGATCAGTACGAGACGAGTCACGCGGCTCGGGTGCTGCCGCCGCGTAGGCGAACGCCACCATGTTGCCGATGTCGTGCGCGACGAGATCGACGCGCTCGACCTTCAGGCTCGCGAGCACCCCTTCGAGATCCTTGGCCTGGTTCTTCTTGTCGAAGCCGCCCGCGGGCTTCGACGAGAGCCCCATGCCGCGCAGATCCGGCACGATGACCGTGTGGTCGCGCACGAGCTCGCGCGCCATCGCGACCCACATGTCGCCCGTTTCCCCGTAGCCGTGCAGCAGCACCACGGCGCGGCCCTGGCCGCCGACACGGACGTGAATCGTCGTGCCGTTGGTCGCGACGTCTTGCGTGCGGAATTCCTTCGGGAAGTCGAACGACTGCGCGAGCGCGGGCGTCGCGATGCAAAACAGGAACGCGAGAATGAGCGAATGGCGCATTGAGAAGTCCTACGAATCGAGCGCGGTCGGAGGGAAGCCTTGCGGCGGAATGCGGCTCGCATCGCGGCCGCTGGGGTGTTCGAGTATGCGCCCTTGACGGCCCGAATTGGGGCCGCAGCAGCTACCAACACAGGGTGGACCCAAGGCAACGGCTGGCATATAAAGCAGCCAGCCGAAAAAAACTCCCGCAAGGAAAGAACATGAAAGCAGCAACGCACGCACGTCTCGTTTCACTGGCGCTGGCCGCCGCGGTCTCGCAGGTGCTCGCAGCCGCGCCCGCCGAGATCGTGATCCCGGGTGAGCGGCTCGCGACCGAGAGCCTCACGTCCACGAGGGACGGAACTGTCTACGTCGGCAGCGTCGGCACGGGCCAGATCTTCCGCGCGAAGCCTGACGCAGCCAAGGCCGAGCCGTTCATCCAGCCGAAGACCAACGGCATCGGTGCCGTGTTCGGCGTGTTCGCCGACGAGAAGGCGAACGTGCTCTGGGCCTGTTCCGGCTCGTTTCCCCCGGGCCCCCCGCAAGCCGGCGCTCCGGCGCCACCGCCGTCCGCGCTCTATGCGTTCGATCTCAAGAGCGGCGCGCCGAAGGGCAAGTGGAACATGCCGACCGCAGGTGCGTTCTGCAACGACATCGCGGTCGGCAGCGACGGCACCGCGTACGCGAGCGACACGCAGAACATGCAGGTTGCGCGGCTCAAGCCCGGCGCGCAGTCGCTCGAAGTGTGGGCCGGTGCGGATGGCGCCTTCGGGCCCACGGGCGGTGTGCTCGACGGCATCGCCGTGCTCGGTGATACGTTGCTCGTGAACGCGCTGCGCACGAACAAGATCTTCAGCGTGGCCATCGGCAAGGACGGCAAGCCCGGCAAGGTCAACGAGGTGAAGCTCGACGCCCCCGTCGAAGGACCCGACGGCATGCGCTCGTTCGGCGCGAATGCGCTGCTCGTCGCGGAAGGCGGCGGAGACGGCAGGGTGAGCAAGATCGTGCTCAACGGCGCGAAGACCGAGGGCAAGCGCACCGTGCTCAAGTCCGGTTTCCCGGACGGCCCGGTGGCGGTGACCGTGGTCGGCGAGAACGCGTACGTGCTCGAGGGTCAGCTCGCGGCGCTGTTCGCGCCGCCGGGCTCGCCGCCTCCGCCCGTCAAGCCTTACAAAGCGACGGCGGTGCCGGTCGGCAAGCCCTGATCTGATCGAACGTCTGCGGACCTCCGTCGCCGCGCCACGCGCTGTCCCGCATGGCGGCGACGCATCGCGTCAGCCGTGTGGATGCTTGTGGATCGGGTCGACCCAGTACACGGCCTCGGGCTGCTCGACGGGCGTGATGTCGAGGTTCACGACGACCGCTTCGTTGTCGCTGCGCACCAGGACACACTCGAGCGGCTCCGATCGGCTCGCGTTGATCTCTTGGTGCGGCACGTACGGCGGCACGTAGATGAAGTCGCCGGCGTCGGCCTCGGCGACGAACTCGAGTGATTCGCCCCAGCGCATGCGCGCCTTGCCGCGCACCACGTAGATGACGCTCTCGAGCGGGCCGTGATGGTGCGCGCCGGTCTTGGCGTTCGGGTGAATCGTCACTGTGCCGGCCCAGATTTTCTGAGCGCCTACGCGAGCGTAGTCGATCGCCGCCTGGCGATTCATGCCCGGCGTTTGGGGTGTGTTCGGATCGAGCTGATCGCCCTTGATGACCCGTACACCGTGGGTCCGCCAATCGTGCGTGTCGTCGGTGGTCATCTCGTTTCCTCGCAACCTAACGTCGTCGGCCGTTCGTCCCGGTCCTCCCGCGCGCGCGGGAGGTGCCTCCATCGACGCCGGTCCTGCGGCCAATTCTATGTCCTCGACTCGTGCCGAAGTCCAGCGCGCGCTTGCGCGAGCCTGGCGGCGCGTAGTACAGATGCCGCGGGGCAAGTGTCCGGGGGGAGTCGTAATGAACTGGGAAGCCGTCGGCGCCATCGGCCAAATCTTGGGCGTGATCGTGGTCGTGCTGAGCTTGATCTATGTCGCAGCCCAAGTTCGCCAAGGGAATCGCTTCGCGAAGTTGCAAGCGAGGCAGCGCATGATCGAGCAAGCGCAAGAAGAGCTATATGGTCAGATGGCCGATCCGTCGATTACCTACGCGAGCGTGAAGCCCGCTCCGCTCACCGAAGAAGAGCAAGCGAAGCTGAGTCTCTTCTTGATCGCATTCATGCGTCAAAGAGAATGGGAATGGTTCGAGTACGGAGACGGCATCATCGACAAAGACGTCTACACGGCTTATCACGACGTGATCCCGATTCATCTCGGCACTCCGCGTGCTCGCAAGTGGTGGAAAGTGCTGGGACGGTTCGCGTTCAACCCGCAGTTCGTCGCCGAGGTCGACGAGATGCTTGCGAGATCGCAGCCGAGCACGTACTTGCGCGACATGAGAACTTGGGATAACGCAGCGTGAGCACGCCCGTGTCAGTGCGTGCGTTTGCAATCTCACTGGTGTTCAGCGCGGCCGCGCTCGCGCAAGTGACGCCGGAGCTGCAGAAGACCATCGAAACGCGACAGCCGCCCAAGGGCGTCGAGCCGCTGCCGGTGGATCTCTTCACGACGAAAGACTTCTATCTCGATTCGGAAGTCTGGGCGGACCCGCGCTACACGCGCTGCAACACGCCCGAACGGATCGACCAGATGTGGGTCGCCAACGACGTCGGCGAATGGGGCGACTGCAAAGCGGGGCAATCGGTGAAAGAGCTCACGAGCGCGCTCCCGTACAAGACGGCCGAGGAGCATTACAACGCGCTGCTGGCGAAGGCGCGCGCGAACGGCGGCCCTACGACCTACGACCGCAGCCATCCGCCGCCGGACTGGGACGGCTACTACAACTCCCGCACGCTCCAGCAGCAGCAGTGGAGCTTCGGCAACAACGTGCAAGCGGCAACGTTGATGCAGGTGCTCACGCCGGAATACCGCCGGCGATTCGCGCAGGTGCTCTATCACGTCGCGGTGACCAACTCGCCGCAGTGGCAGTCGTCCACCTGCTACCCGGAAGGCATGATTCGCTGGTGGGCTCAGGGCATTCGCGACATCCAGGTCACGGTCACGCCTCACCAGGTGCAGCTCCTGTCGGGCACCGCGCTGAACATTCTTCGCCAGATCCTCATCGGCCAGAAGCACGTGACGAAGATCTCGCAGTGGTACGGGGAGACGGTCGGCTTCTGGGACGGCGAGACGCTCGTCGCGTGGACGGACAACGTGCAAGGCTGGTGGATGTCGCATGCACTGCCCGAGTTCAGCAGCGAGCTCGAGGCCGTCGAGGTCTATACGCGCGACGAGAAGCGCAACATCCACCTCGACATCACGCTCTACGACCCCGTCGCGTTCGTCGTTCCGCTACATCTCGAGGTCATCTACACCTATCGCGACGGCCCGGATTCCGAGCAGCGCTACCAGTGGAAAGAGTGCCAGCAGTACCTCTGGAATGTGAACGGTCGGCTCGAGGCCGTGACGCCCGGCACCGTCATTCAATACCGCATTCCCGACTGGTACGACCGGCCGTGGGCGAAGATCTGGGAGGAATATTTCGAGCAGGGCATGAAGCGACCCGAGGCCGACGAGAGCCTGTTCGATTTCACGGACCCCGCGGAGAAACAGCGGTGATGGCGCCGGTCGTGACGGCGCGATGCGGAAGATCAACGCGCCGCGTTCATGGACCGTCTTGGGCAATGCGCCACAAGACCCCGGACGGGTCGGCGAGAACGAAGTCGCGCATCTTCCACGGCCGCAGTTCGGGTGGTTCAGCGTGCACGCCGTATCTCTCGGGGATCTTCTTGTCTTGGACGTTTGCCCACCAGGCATCCACGTCCTTTACGAGCAGGTGCATCTGAAGGTTCTCGGCGAATTCCTTCACGTAGAAGCGCTGCAGGAGGAAGCCCGCTTTGCCGTGGCTACCATGATCGCCCCAGTGCAAATAGGCCAAGTCTCCTTCGGTCCCCCAGCACAACGTGAAACCCAGGTCCTGATAGAACTGCTTCGAGAGCTCGAAGTCTTTAGCCGGGACGTGTGCCTTCAGTTCAATGGCGTCCATCATTGCTCTTCGCCTACGGTTTAGTCCGGTGAGAGGAACGGGATGACCTTGCGCCCGTGCCGGCGATAGACGCCGAAGTCCGAATCGGTTGTCAGCACCAAGGGCTCGGGCAGCGTCTCGGTCATGCGCACGATGCAGGCATCGGCGACGCTCGCCGGTGTGTCCTCGTATTTCTCCATGATCTTCAAGGCCGGCTCCAGATCTGCTCCGAGATCGAACTCGAGCACGACGGCTCGGCGGCGCAGCAGCGCGCGCAGCGAGTGCGCCGCGCGCGGTCCGAGCAGATGGTACGCCTCCGATATCGCAGCTTCACAGGTCTTCCAGGGCGGCGGGAATCGCTCGGCCGCGCCGACCGCCCAGCGATGATGGTTATCTCGGACGCTGAGTAGTGCGATGAGGAAGCCCGCGTCAACGACGACGTTTTCGGCCATAGCCCGTCGTCTTCAGATGGTCGCGCTTTCGTGCGCTTAGATCCTCAGGCAGTGTGTCGACCGAGCCGATGAGATCTGCGATCTCGTTTAGCGCCGAGGAACGACGCTCCCCGCGCGGCGCGTGTTGCAGGCGCTCCCGCACGATATCGGACTTCGAGACTCCGCGCTCGCGAGACTCGGCGTCGATATCCGCGACGATCGAGTCCGGCAATCGTACGGTGATTGTCTTCACAGACACGAATGTATTACGCGTATGGCAGTCACGCAATACAAGCAACGAATGAGTGCGGCTCCGGGAGAAATGGCTAGGGTTCCGCAACGCTCCCGTCGGCGCGGCCCAGGTCGGCACTATTTGTCGAAGTTGAACAAGTCCTCGTTCACTTCCGGCTTGCTCATGCCTTGCTCGAAGTTCTCTTCCCAGATCTTCGCCCACGGCCGGTTGTACATATCCGGCATCTCGTACTGGACCTTGGTGCCCGGCGTGAGCGGCGAGTTGTGGCCGTCGACGTTGAAGATCGTTTGCACGCATTCGATGAACGCGTACGGAGTCTGATCGGCGTCCGTGTAGTTATTGATCTTGCGGAAGTTGCGCACGATCCGAACCGGCTCGGCCAGTGCGTCGGCGTCGTAGAGGATCGTTTCGTGGTTCAGGCCGACGAACTTGCCGTTCTCGCGCATCGGCGTGTAGATCTCGACCGACTGCAGCTTGTTCGAGAACTCGAACTCCGAGTGCGACTTCCAACCCTGGACGTTGCTCGTCCAAGTGATGAGCACATCCTTGTCCCAGAAGCCGACCGTTTCGCCATACCAGCGCGGCACCGCGGCACCGAGCCGGGGAACGCCGCCTTTCGCCACGTCGTCCATGTTGAATTTGCGGCCGACGTAGATGTCTTGGAGGAAGTTGCGCGCGACGCCGGCCTGCACGTGCACGAGGTCGGGCGTGGCGATCACGTAGTGCTCCCACACGGCCGCCGGATACCAGCGTCGCATGAAGCCTTCCGGCCAGCAGAACGTCGACGGCCAGAGCGCGTTGCCGCGCATCTGGTGGTAGACCTCCTGCACCATGCGCTGCTGGTACTCGGGAGTCAGCACCGAGAGCACCGTCGGAATCTGCGTGTTCCTGCCCCAGTACCAGTTGTTCTGGGTGGCTCCGCCGCGGGCCGGGCGCTCGTAGACGCCGTTCCACTCGGCGTTCGGAAAGTTCGCGTACGTGTAGACGCTCGGGCCGCCGCGGCCTTGCGTCTCTTTCATCAGCGCCTCGTAGTGCTCCTGCGCCGTCTTGAAACCGTAGGGGCTCACGATCGCTTCGCGCGGAAGCCCGAGCTCGCAATGACCCCATGGCGAGTCTTTGTCCTCTTTGACGTTCAATGCCGGCTGGGACAGGATCCCGCGTTGGTACTCCGTCGCTTGCGGGCTGTTGCAGCGGTAGTAGCGCGGATCCATCCAGAGCGCCTTGTCGGCGTAGAAGTCCGGGCTCGTGAAGATGTCGCGCTCCAAGGGCTTGTAGTTTTTCGGCAGTGCATTCGGCGCGTAGCCGTTCAGCGGGAAGGGCTTGGCCGGGTCGTAGCGCTGACCGAACTCGCGGACCCAATTGGGTCCGACTTCCCCTTTCTGGTCGTACACGCTCGCGGCGAGCGGCCGGCCGCGGCCGACGCTCTTGAAGCCGATGTCCGGCATGACCTGCGCCATGGCGGGCGCAGCCGCGAGTAGAACGGCGCCGAGCGCGAGCGACCTTTTGAGCGAGCCGATCTTCATGTTTCCGATCTTCATGTGCGATTCCTTGAAGCGTCTGACGCCGGCAGTTTGGTATCCAGGCGCCACGATAATCGGGTTTGTCGTGAGTGCGGTACTCGGCGGCGACATTAATATCTCAAGAAGTCTTTGCGGCCGTGATCCCGCGCGGCGGCGCCTGGCCGAGGCGCGTGCACATGCCGCTGCTCGCCCGGCCGAGGCGCGTGCAGATGCTCCGCCCCGATTGACAGGTTACTTGACGTTCTACGGCGTTTCGGTAACCAGCCTGTCGATTTTGCCGGGGGGATGCTCCGCAACCGACGGATCCGATCGGACCGGTGCTACCGCGCTACGGCGGAGCAACGCGATGTCGGCTATCCGCGGCGGCTTCGGCCGCGACTCGCGCCTGCGCGCCGTAGCCCGGCATCGTGCGCCGTCCGAGGCCGAGGAAACATACCGCGTTGACGCCGGAAATACCGCGGGTCTACAGTTCATCGCGTGATGAGCCGTATCGCATTCGCCGCCGGCATTCTCGCGATCGCGTGCATCGCGGCGCCGGCCGCGTGGCCTCAAACCGGCCAATCGCCCGCGCCCCCGTCGAAGCCGTACACGGTGCCGAAGAACTCGTTCGGCCAGCCCGACCTCGCGGGCACCTGGACGAACAACAACGCCACGCCGCTGCAGCGTCCGGCGCAGTGGGCCGACAAGGCGCTCCTCTCCGACGCCGAGCTCGAGGCCGTGAAGGGCGCGGCGCGGGAGCTCGAGGCGGACGGCGACGCATTGTTCGGCGACGAGCTGATCCTCGACGCCGTCGGCGGCAAGGAGAAGTCGGAGTCGCACGACACCGAGACCGGCAACTACAACGGGTTCTGGCTGCCGCCCCGCGACTTCGAGCGGCGGACGTCGCTCATCATCGATCCGCCGAACGGGCGTATTCCGCCCATGACGCCGGAAGCGCAGGCGCGGCGAGCGGCCGCTGCGGAGCAGAGGCGTTTGCACCCCGCCGACGGACCGTCGAGCCGCGGCCTAAGCGAACGATGCATCACGTTCGGCGTGCCGCGACTCACCGCCGCGTACAGCAGCGTGTTTCAGGTCGTGCAGTCGCCGAACGAAGTCGTCTTCGTCATGGAGACGATTCACAACGCACGCGTGATTCCGCTCGACGGGCGGCCGCATCTGTCGTCCGGCATTCCGCAATGGGACGGCAACTCGCGCGGCCACTGGGAAGGCGACACGCTCGTCGTCGACACGATCGGCTTCTCGCCGAAGAGCGACATGCAGGGATCGTCGAGCGGTCTGCACCTCGTGGAGCGCTTCACGCGCATCGCGCCGGATGTCCTGCAGTACGACGCGACCATGAGCGACCCGGCGACGTGGACGCAGCCGTGGACCGTGCGCATACCTTTGAAGCAGATCGACGAGCCGCTGATCGAGTACGCGTGCCACGAAGGCAACTACGGGATGTTCGGGATTCTCGCGGGCGCGCGGAAGCAAGAGGCGGACGCTCGCGCGAAGAACTAGCCAGGTCCCCGGGAGCTATAACAGCTTGTCGAGTGTGATCGGCAAATCGCGAATCCGCCGGCCCGTCGCGTTGTAGACCGCATTCGCGATCGCCGCGCCGACGCCGGTGATCCCGATTTCGCCGATGCCGCGCGCGCCCATCGGCGTTCGCGGATCCGGAATATCGGTCCAGATCACGTCGATCTCGGGAACATCGAGCTGCACGGGCACGTGATATTCGGCGAGGCTCGAGTTCATGATCCGGCCCGAGCGCTCGTCGAACCAAGTCTCCTCGAGCAGCGCGAGGCCGAGTCCCATCACGATGCCGCCGCGGAATTGGCTCGCCGCGGTTCGCGGATTCAGGATCCGCCCGCAATCGAACGAGCCGAGAAACCGCGTCACGCGTGTCTCACCGGTGATCGCGTTCACGCGCACCTCGCAGAATTGCGCGCCGTAGGAATGCATGGACCAGCGCTGCGTCTCGAGCGGCAGCCGGGCCGCGGCTTCGGCGACGACTTCGTCGCGCTGCGCGCGCTCGAGAATCGCGGCATAGCTCTCGGCCCGCTCGGGCTCGTCGCGTTTGCAGAGGCCCCCGTCACGCGCTTCCACTTCGCTCGGCTTGAGCCCCGCAAGCGGCGAGTCGCGGCCCGCGATCTCGAGCAGCTTCGGTACGAGCTCGTCATAAGCCGCCATGACTGCGGCACCGATCGATGCCGTTTGCGATGAGCCGCCTGCCAGCGTGCCCGCCGGCAAGCTCGTGTCTCCGTACTCGAAACGCACGCGCTCGACCGGCAAGCCGAGCCGGTCGGCCGCGACCTGCGCCTGCACGGTGGCGGTGCCCATGCCCATCTCGTGGCTCGCCATCGAAACGATCGCGCTGCCGTCGCGCTCGATGCGGATCCGCGCCGTGCCGCCTTGCATCCGATAGTACGGATACGTTGCAGTCGCGACCCCCATCCCGATCAGCCAGTCACCGTCGCGCCGGCTGCGCGGCGTCGCGGGCCGGCGCTCCCAGCCGAAGCGCAGCGCGCCTTCGCGGTAGGCTTGGACGAGATTCCGCGCCGAGAACTCGTGGCCCGACGTCGGATCCTTCACCGGTTCGATTCGGCGGCGCAGCTCGATCGGGTCGAGCCCGAGCTTCTCGGCCAGCTCGTCGATCGCGCATTCGAGCGCGAACGTGCCGACCGACTCGCCGGGCGCGCGCATGAACGTGTTCGCGAGCATGTCCATCTCCGCGACTTGCTGCGCGACCTTGATGGACTTCGCGGCGTAGAGATGCCGCGCGGGAAATGTGAACTGCTCGGGCACGTTGTTGTGCGCGGTCATCGCCGCGACGCCCGTGTGGATCAGCGCCTCGAGCGAGCCGTCCGCGCGCGCGCCGAGAGTGACGCGCTGCTCGGTCGTCGTGCGCCCGCCGACGATTCTGAACACGCCGTCGCGCGGCAGCGTCATGCGAACCGGACGCCGCGCGAGCCGCGCCGCGGCCGCGGCGAGCACATGATGGCTCCAAAGGCACTTGCCGCCGAATCCGCCGCCCACGAAGGGCGAGGTCACGTGCACTTGCGACTCGTCGATGTCGAACACGCGAGCGAGCGTCCAGGCGGTGGCGTTCACGGCCTGGCTCGCGTCGTGCACGCGCAGGCGGTCGCCGTCCCACGCCACCGTCACCGCGTGCAGCTCGATGGCGTTGTGGTTGTGCCGAGGGGTCGTGTACGTGGCGTCGACGCTGAACGGCGCCGCCGCGAGCGCGGCCTCGGAGTCGCCGATCTCGAGCACCGCGGGCTCGCCGAGCACGCTGTCGGGCGCGTGCGCGGCGGCTCTCGCGCTCGCGAACGAGGTGACGGCCGGCTGCGTCTCGTAGGCGACGCGAACGAGCGCGGCGGCGTGGTTCGCCTGCTCTTGGCTTTCCGCGAGCACGACCGCGACGGGCTCGCCGTTCCAGTGGATTTCCGCGTCTTGCATGATCGGCAGATCGGAAGGGCCCGCGGCTTTCGGTGACGACATGAAGACCGGTGGCGGCTTCAGCCGGGGCGCGTTCTCGTACGTCATGACGAGCACGACGCCGGGAGCGGCCTTAGCCGCCTTAGTATCGAGCTCGCGAATGCGGCCGCGCGCGATCGAGCTGTATACGAGTGCCGCGTAGGTCATGCCGTCGAGCGGAAACTCGGCGGCGAAGCGCGCCTCGCCGCGAACCTTGAGCGCGCCGTCGACGCGCGCGAGCGGCCGGCCGGTGGCGCTCGGCGTGTCGACGAGCGGATCGGTCTTGCCGCCCGGCAGCATTTTTTCCGGC
Organism: uncultured Gammaproteobacteria bacterium; assembly: GCA_963742115.1. Lineage (GTDB taxonomy): Bacteria > Pseudomonadota > Gammaproteobacteria > Steroidobacterales > Rariloculaceae > FEN-1219. Next base: position 1,842 of record CAVUKQ010000001.1, on the reverse strand, counting down.
GCGAGCTCGATCGCCTTCTTCATCGTGGCCTGTACGGCGTCCTGCAGTAGGCTCATCGCTTTTCTCCCGCGAGCTCGCCGAGCACGGCCACAACCGTGCGTTTCGCGAGCTCGACCTTGAAGGCATTGCCGCTCCGCGGTTCGGCGCTTGCGAGCTCCGCCTCGATTGCGGCGCGGAACGAAGCGGGTGTGGCGGGCCGCCCGACAAGCGCCTGTTCCGCCTCGAGCGCGCGCCAGGGCTTCGTTCCGACGCCGCCGAGCGCGAGCCCAACGTGCTTGATCGCGCCGCCGTCGAGCTCGAGCACGGCGGCGACGGACACGAGCGCGAACGCGTAGCTCGAGCGGTCGCGCACCTTGCGATAGGTCGAGCGCGCCGCGGGCGGCAAGGCGCGTAGCTCCACCGCGACGATGAGCTCTCCGGGCTCGAGCCGTGTCTCGAGATCGGGCCGGTCGCCCGGGAGCCGATGCAGATCGATGAGCGGCAGCGTGCGCTCGCCGTTCGCGTGGCGCAGATGCACCACCGCGTCGAGCGCGGCGAGCGCGACGCACATATCCGACGGGTGCGTCGCGATGCAGTCCGCCGACCCGCCGAGAATGGCGTGCTGGCGGTTGAAGCCGTCGATCGCGTCGCAGCCCGTGCCAGGCGAGCGTTTGTTACACCGCGCGGCGTCGTCGTAGAAATAGACGCAGCGCGTGCGCTGCAGGATGTTGCCGCCGACGGTCGCCATGTTGCGGATCTGCCCCGACGCGCCCGACAGAATCGCGCGCGACAGCACCGGGAAGCGCGTGCGCACGGCGCGGTGCTCGGCAAGCGCCGTATTCCGCACCGCCGCGCCGATCACGAGCCCGCCGTCTTCGCGCTCCTCGATCGCGGCGCCGAGGCCCGTGACGTCGACGAGCGTGGCCGGCCGCTCGATCGTCTCGCGCATCAGGTCGACGAGATTGGTGCCGCCGCCGAGGAATTTGCTGCGGGCGTCGGCGCCGAGTTGGATCGCGTGGGCCGCGTCGGCCGCACGGACATAGCCGAACGGGTTCATGACGCAGCCTCCGCGTGCTTCGCGTGCTTCGCGTCGTCCGCATGATGGTAATCGTCGATCGCGGCGACGATGCCGTTATACGCGCCGCAGCGGCACAGATTGCCGCTCATGCGCTCGCGCAGCTCATCGCCGCCGAGCTCGATCTCAGCCGCGCCGAGGTCCGCCGTGACGGCGCTCGGCAGGCCGCGCTCCGCCTCCGCGAGCATACCGACCGCGGAGCAGATCTGGCCCGGCGTGCAATAGCCGCATTGGAAGCCGTCGTGCGCGATGAACGCCGCCTGGAGCGGATGCAAGCCGCCGTCCGCGGCGAGGCCTTCGATCGTCGTGATGCTGCGCCCGTCGTACTGCACGGCCAGCGCGAGACAGGAAAGGATTCGCTCGCCGTCCGCGAGCACCGTGCACGCGCCGCAGGCGCCCTGATCGCAGCCCTTCTTCGTGCCGAAAAGATGCAGCGACTCGCGCAGCAGGTCGAGCAGCGAGACGCGCGCGTCGTGCGGCACGTCCACGTGAGCCCCATTCACCGTGATAGCCATGACAGCGTCCTCCTCTAGCCGACGGATTCTCGCGTCGAAGCAGCAAGATCAGTGCCAGTCCGTGGATTCGGCGAGGTGAGGATCGGCGGGTGCGGATCGGCGGGTGCGCGTGTGCGGGTGGTCCCCGCACGATTGTGAGGTTACTTGACGTTCTACTGCCGACTGACAACCAGCTTTACGATCGCGCGAGGGAGGGGTCCGGTGACGCTGACGCGAGCCCAGCGCGTCACCCGCGTACCGATTGCCCGACTGCCCCTGCGCGGCGATGGCCGC